>OZ245788.1:2645000-6634656 GCA_965228065.1 Sphingobium sp. | reverse complement strand
GCGGCCCAACCAACAAGAACAATGCGCGACAATGGAGAGGGAAACATCGATGAGGAAGCTGCACTATCTGCTTTGCGGCGTTGCCGCCGCATGCGTGTTCTCGAATCCGGCTTTTGCTGAGGGGCAAGCCGGCCAACCCGCCCAGGATGCCGGGGCGACGAGCGACCAGGGAATCGCCGACATCGTCGTGACCGCCCGGCGTCGCGAAGAAGCGCTTCAGGACATTCCGATCGCCGTTCAGGCCTTTTCGGGCGACGCGCTCGAAAGTCAGCGGATCAGCAATGCCGTCGACCTCTCCAAGATCGTGCCCGCGCTGACGTCGGCGCAGAGCAGCCGCGACGAGGAGAATTACGTCATTCGCGGTCAGTCCGGATCCGGCGCGTCTATCTCCGGCCAGCAGGTGACGGTGCCCGCCTATTTCGCGCAGGTGCCGTTGCCGATCGGCGATGGCGGCGGGCCGGGCTATTATTACGATCTCCAGAACGTCCAGGTGCTGAAGGGCCCGCAGGGCACGTTGTTCGGGCGCAATTCGACGGGCGGTGCCGTATTGTTCGAACCGCGCCGGCCGAGCGATGATTTCAACGGATATCTTGCGGTCGAATACGGCAATTACGACAATCGCGGCGTCGAGGGCGCGATCAATATTCCGATCACCAGCACGCTCAGCGTTCGCTTCGCGGCCAAGGCGCTGAAGCGCGACGGCTTCACCTACAACGCCACGACGCGCAAATATCAGGATGACCGCAGCTTCTTCAGCGGGCGGACCTCGATCTTGTGGGAGCCGGTGGAGGGTTTCTCCAACATCCTGGTCGCGGATATCTTCCGCTCGACGACCAATGGCAGTTCGAACATCCTGGCGGCGGTCAATCCGGCTGCGCTGATCCCGACCCTGTTCGGCGGCACGGTGCAGGCCGCGCTCGCGCAGCAAAAGGCGGCGGGGCCGCGTGTCACCTACAGCAACGTCGACGGCATCGACCGCAAGCGATCCTTCGGCATCTCGAACATCACGACAGTCGAGATCGCCGACGGGCTGACCTTCAAGAACATCTTCGGCTATCGCCGGTACAAGCAGCTCAACCGCTTCGATTATGACGGATCTGCGCTGACCATCCTGCATTTCGACACCTGCGCGACCGCCGCATCCTGTAACGCGCGCGACCCAGATCAGCCCTGGGGCCTCAACATCCGCCAGGTCTCCGACGAACTGCAGTTCCAGGGGCAGGCATTCGACGATCGCCTGAAATATATCGTCGGCTTCTTCGCCGCAGATCTGGACACGCCCGCCGCCAACTATTCGCACCAGACCTCGGTCTTCGGATCGGTGACCGATGCGAACCAGTATATCGACGATACCTCGCGGGCGGTGTTCGGCAATGTCAGCTACGCGTTCGGCGGTGGGCTCGAAGGGCTGACGGCATCCGCTGGCTACCGCTGGACCAAGGACAGCCGCGCGCTCACCTTGTACCAGGTGACGAGCGGCCGCTGCGTGACCGGGGCGACCGGCACCGTCATCCCCAATCCGGCACAGGCCGATCCGTGCCGCGCGTCGTTCGAGGCGAAGGCGAGCAGCGACGCATATAGCATCGGGCTGGATTACAAGATCTCTCCCGACACGATGATCTATGTCGCGCATCGGCAGAGCTATCGCGCCGGCGGCACCAATCCGCTTGCCGCGCCGGTGCTCCTCGCCAATCCGCCGATCCCCAACGCCATATCGCTCTTCTCCTATCAGCCGGAGACGATCCGCGACGTCGAGGTCGGGCTCAAGTCGGACTTCCGGCTGGGCGACTGGCGCGTCCGGACGAACGTGGCCGCCTATCATCAATGGCTCGACGATGCGCAGCTCAACCAGACGTTCGGCGTCGGCACGGCGAATGTCAGCGCGCTGGTCAACGCCGCATCGGCGAAGATCAAGGGCATGGAGGCAGAAGTGACGATCGCGCCGACCAGCGCGTTCAGCGTGCTGATCGCCTATGCCTATACCAAGGCGAAATACGGCGCATTCCTCGACTATTCGCGCCGCAATCCGGTGACCAACGCCCCGACGGAGCAGGGCGGCCGCATTTTCCCGTTCACGCCGAAGCACAAGCTGAATGTCAATGCGCGCTACACCCTGCCGCTGCCCGACTCGATCGGCGAGGTCGAACTGTCTGCCAATTGGGCGCACAAGAGCTCGGTGATCCTTGGGCTGGTGCCGTTCATCACCCTGCCGAGCGGCGCGAACGTCTATGATGGCGAAAGCCGCCAGTCGCCGACTGACACGATCGACCTGCACATCGACTGGAGCAAGGTGGCGGGCAGCCAGTTTGATCTGGCATTCTACGTCACCAACCTGACCGATACGAAATACAAGATCGGCGGTGCGTCGCTGATCAATTCCAGCCTCGGCATCAACCAGCGCATTTTCAACGAACCGCGCATGTACGGCGCTTCGCTGCGCTATTCATTTTAAAAGGAAACCATTGGGAATGGCTGAAATCAAACGTCTGGCGGCCAATCCCCGGATGAGCGGCGCCGTCGTGCACGGCGGCGTCGCCTATCTTTCGGGCCAGGTGGCGATCGACCATCGCGGCGGCGCGGTGGCCGATCAGGTGCGTGAGGTGCTCGAACGCATCGACGCGCTGCTGATCGAGGCGGGAAGCGATCGATCGCGCCTGCTGACCGCGACGATATATCTGCCCGACATGGCGGTGCTGCCCGAACTCAATGCGGCCTGGGACCCCTGGATAGTCCCCGGTTGCGCACCGACCCGCACGACATTGCAGGTCGGGCTCGCCTCACCGCTCTACGCGCTGGAGATCGCGGTGACCGCAGCGGTGGATTGAGGGCGGCTTTCTTTGTCATTGCGAGGAGCGTAGCGACGAAGCAATCCAGCGGTTGATGCACCCCTGGATTGCCGCGCTTCGCTCGCAATGACGACTATGCCACCGCCATCTCCCGCGCCAGCACGCCCAGCCTCTCCACACCCGTCCGCGCCGGCTCCGTGCCGATCATCGAGAAGCTCAGGCGGAAGGTATTGCGCTTGACGGTGACGTTGCTGGCGCCGGCCGGATAGAAGGCCGCGCCGGAGATGATCGACACCGAATGTTCGGCCAGTGCGCGCTGCGCGAACAAAGTCGCGTCCATGCCGTCGGGCAGGTCGACCCAGACGTAGAGGCCGCCCTCCGGCATCGTCCAGCGCACGCCATCGGGCATATTGTCGGCAAGCGCTTTCAGCATCGAATCCCGCCGTTCGCGATAGACGGTGCAGGCTTCGGCGATCGAGGCATCGAGATGCGTCTTCACCACCTCGAGCAGCAGCATCTGGTTGAGCGCGCTGGTCGCGAGGTCGCTGGCCTGCTTGATCAGCACCAGCTTGCGGATCGCGTCTGCCGGTCCCGCGATCCAGCCCACCCGCAAGGATGGCGCGATGGTCTTGGAAAAGGTGCCGGTCTGGAGGACGGGAATCTTCTCGATATCGCCATAGCGCTGGATGGCCAGCGACAGGAGCGAGGGGATCGTCTCCCCATCATAGCGGAGCTGTTCGTAGCAACCGTCCTCGACCAGCGCCATGCCCGTCGCGTCCGCCAGATCGAGCAGCGCGTTGCGCTCGCCCAGCGTCATGGTGGTGCCGGTCGGGTTGCGGAAATCGGGGCCGACATAGCAGAATTTGGCACCCGAAAGCGTGTCCGCCCGCCAATCCGCCGCATCTTCCGGCAGGCCGAGATAGCGCGGTTGATAGGCGTCGAAGGCGCGCAGTGCGCCGATGAAGCTGGGGATCTCGACCATCGCGGTGTCGCCCGGCGACAGTAGCAGCTTGGCGATGAAGTCCAGGCCCTGCTGCGATCCGTTGGTGATCAGGATGTTGTCGACGCCGCACGGCGATCCGATGCGCGTCAGATAGTCCGCGATCCAGGCGCGCAGCGGGCCATGACCTTCGCTCGGCGCATATTGCAACGCGGTGCGCGCCAGCGCCCGATCGGCCCAGATCGCCTGCGACGCCGCGGACAGCGCGTCATAGGGGAAGATGTCGGGATCGGGCAGGCCGCCGCCGAGATGGATGATCTCTCGCGCCGCAAGCAGCTTCATGCGCTCGCGTATGTCCGACGCGACGACACCGTCCATGCGCGACGCGTACAGGCTGTTCCAATCGGTCATGGCGTCGTCTTTCTGATCTGGCTGCGGGGAAGCGAATAGGCGACGACATAGTCGCCGCGCGGGGTTCTGAGCGATCCGTGGCCGCCGGCGACGATCGCGACCATCTGGCGGCCGTCGCGCGCGGAATAGCTGATCGGCGTGGCCTGTCCGCCGGCGGGCAATGGCGAACGCCAGAGTTCGGCGCCGGTGGCGGTTTCGATCGCGCGGAGATAGCCGTCGGTGGCCGCGCCGATGAAGGTGACGCCGCCCGCGGTGGTCACCGCCCCGCCGAGGTTGAAGATGCCCGTCGGCAAGGCGAGGCCGAAGGGGGCAAGGCCCTTGGTGGTCCCGAACGGGCGGCGCCATGCAAGCGTCCGGCTTTTCAGGTCGATCGCGGCGATCTCGCCCCATGGCGGCGCGGCGCAGGGGAAACCGATCGGCGAGAGAAAGGGCATCAGCCGCAGCCCGAACGGCGTGCCCTGCATCGCCATGGGCGGCATGGGCTGGCCCTTGGCCGGCCGCATCGGCCGCTTCGACTCCGGATCGAAGGGGGCTGCGCCCTGCGCATCGGCCTCGGCGCGCGGAACGAGCTGTCCGACGAACGGCATGGACGAGCTGTTGACGATCATCAGTCCGCGAGACCGGTCGATCGCGACGCTACCCCAATTGATGGCGCCGAACGTGCCCGGCGCCATCAGCCAGGGTTCGACCGATGGCGGCGTATAGGCGCCCGCATAATGGAGCTCGCGGAAGCGCAGCCGGCACAGCAGCATGTCGATCGGCGTCGCACCCCAGAGCGCGCGTTCCTCGACGCGCGGCGGCGCGAAGCTGGGCATGCCGACCGAATAGGGCTGGGTGGGGGCGCCCCGCTCGCCGGGCACGGTGGATCGCGGCACGGTGCGTTCCTCGACCGGGGCGATCGGTCGTCCGTCGCGACGATCGAGCAGGAAGACTTCGCCGGTCTTGCCGGTGGCGACCAGTGCGGGCACGCTGCCCAGATCGACCAGTGCAGGCTGGGCCGGCATGTCGTAATCCCACAGATCGTGATGGACGGTCTGGAACGACCAGCGCACCGTGCCGTTCGCTGCGTCGAGCGCGACGATCGAGGTGCCGTAGCGTTCGGCCGCGGGCGTCCTGAGGCCACCGAAGAAATCGGGCGAGCTGTTGCCCGTGGGCACATAGACCAGCCCGAGCGCGGGGTCGGCGCTGAATGCGGTCCAGGCATTGGGATTGCCCGCGGAGAATAGCTCTCCCGGTTTCACGGGCGGCTTGCCCGGTGGCGCGCCGGCGTCCCATACCCAGCGCAGCGCGCCGCTGCGCACGTCATAGGCGCGGATCACGCTGTGCGGCGCATCGACGCGCTGATTGTCGATCACATAGCCGCCGAGCACCGCGAGATCGCCGATGATCGTCGGTGCGGAGGTCACGTAATAATAGCCGTCGAAGCGCGTCTGCACGCCCTGGCGCAGATCGACCGCGCCTGCCGTGCCGAAACCGGCGCAGGGTGTCCCGTCGCGCGCATCCACAGCGATCAGCCGTGCATCGAGCGTCGCTTCCAGGATGCGTGAGGCGCACTGTCCCGCATCCGCCGAGCGATGATGCGCGACGCCGCGGCAGACCACCGAAAACGCCTTGGAGGCGACGACCTTCGGATCGTGGCGCCAGCGCTGCTTGCCGGTCGTCGCATCCAGCGCGATGATGATATTGCGCGGATCGCAGAGATAGAGCGTGTCGTCGATCGCGAGCGGGGTCGCGGTGAAGCGGCTGTTGGTGCCGAGATCGTCGAGCCCGCCGACCCGGTAGGTCCAGGCATGTTCGAGCCGCGCCGCATTGGCCGGCGTGATCTGGCCTAGACGGCTGAAATGATCGCCTTTCCAGTCGCCGCCATAGTTCGGCCAGATGCCGTCGACGACGCCCGCGACCTCGGTCGCATCACCTTTGGTCGACGGGGCCAGATCGTGAATGGCAAATCCGCCTCCGCCCAGAATGACGAGCTGGATCAACGCGAAACCCAACAGCGCGCGGCTGCCGATCCGGCCTTTCTCGAAGCGCGAGGGCCTGAGCAAAGGCGCGAGCAATGTCAGTACGGCCAACAGCAGGGCAGGGGCGAGCAGGCGGGCCATCAGCCCCCAGCGGTCGAGGCCCACTTCCCACACCGCCCAGATCAGTGTCGCAATGGTCGTCGCGAGATACAGCCAATAGCCCCAGCGCCGCCGCAACAGGATCGCGATGCCGGCAATCAGCAGCGCCAATCCCGCCGCCGCATAATAGGCCGAACCGCCGAGCGAGACGAGGCGAACGCCCCACCAGCCCAGCGCCGTGCCGATGCCCGCAAGCAGCAATCCTGCGAGCGCGCACGACAGACGCGCGACGATCCGCCCCATCAGTTCCTCCCATCCTTGTAATCTTTAATGTAATAGGATGCGGAGGAGTTTGTCGAGCCCTTGGCACGCAGGGGTAATCGTCATTCCGGCGAAAGCCGGAATCTCACTGCCTGTTCACAGGCGCAGAAGAAGTGAGATCCCGGCTTTCGCCGGGATGACGGCTAGAGTCAGTTTTGAGCAGCCCTCAGGGTTCCAAACGGATCGGCATGTGCTTGATGCCGCCGACGAAGTTCGAACGCAGCCGGCTGACCGGTCCGGCAAGTTCGATTCCCGGGAATCTCGTGAGGATCTCGTTCAGCACCGCGCGCAACTCGATGCGGGCGAGATCGTTGCCGAGGCAGCTATGCCGGCCGAAACCGAACGTGAGATGGCGGTTCGGGCGTCGCGAGAAATCGAGCGAGAAGGGATTCTCGAACACGGTCTCGTCGCGATTGGCGGAGGGGTAGAACAGCACGACCTTCTCGCCCGTCCTTACCGTCTGGCCGCCGATGTCGATATCGGTCGTCGCCGTGCGCGCCATATAGACGATCGGCGTCACCCAGCGCAGCAGTTCCTCGACCGCCGGCGTCATGATCGAGAGATCCTGCGTCAGAATGTGCCGCGCTTCGGGATGTTCGATCAGCGCCAGCATTGCGCCGCTGGTTGCGTTGCGCGTCGTTTCGTTGCCCGCGATCGCAAGCAGGAAGCAGAAGCCGAGTATCTCCATATCGTTGAGCGGCGTGCCGTCGATCCGCGCCTCGACCAGCAGGCTCACCAGATCCTCGCGCGGCGCCTTGCGCCGTTCCGCGATGAAGCGCGCGAAATAGCCGAACATCGCCTGCTGCGCGGCGACGATCGCTTCGCGCGGCAGGTCGACGCTGCCATATTCGGGATCCTCGCTGCCGATCACGGCATTGCTCCACAGATACATCTGGTCGCGATCGTCGGTGGGCACGCCGAGCAGTTCCAGGATGACGTCGAGCGGCAGCCGCATCGCGATCGCGTCGACAAAGTCGATCACGTCGTCGCCCTGCGCCGCCGCGACTCGCGCTGCGGCGACATCGTCGGCGATCTCGCCGCAGCGCGCGATGATATGCTCCTCCAGCGCGCGCATGACGCTGGGTTTGAAGCGCTCGCGCAGGATCATGCGGTTCTTGTGATGCTCGGGCGGGTCCATCGTCAGCATCAGCGGCACGCGCGGGGTGTTGTCCGCGACCATCTGGTCCTTGCGCAGGATCGTGACGCCGGGGCTGCTGATGAAATTGTCGCTGTCCTTCCCGATCGCGGTGATCTCCGCATAGCGGGTGATCGCCCAGAACGGCTCGCGCACGCCGTCGTCATGCCAGGCCACCGGCTGCTCGGCCCGCATCTTCGTCCAGACATCATGCGGATAGCCGTGGCTGGCGAACCGGTCCGGATCGAAACATGCGGGGTCCGCGAGGGGGCGAGCGATGGGCGAAGTCATGGTCCGTCTCCTAATTAACGATCGTTCACTAGCATTTTCGAGGTGATGATGCTAGGGGGCTTGAGTGGGCGCGCAGACGGAAACAGGCACGGACAAGCGGCGGACGCGGATGGCGCCGGAGGCGCGACGCGCGATGATCCTGTCGGCTGCCGCGCAGATGTTCCAGGAACGCGGCTATGCTGCCGCCAGCATCGATGCGATTGCGATGGCGTCGGGCATCAGCGGGCCGGGCATCTATCGCTATTTCAAGCGCAAGACCGAGCTGCTTGTCGCCCTGCTCGAGGCCGCAGCGGCCGAGGCGATGAAGACGCTGGAAGAATCGATCGCGTCGATTGGAGACGGCGATGTCGTCGCTGCGATGGCGGATCTGATTGCGGATCACGCGTTGCGCGAAGGCACCGTGATCGGCCTGTTGCAGGGCACGTTGCGCGAAATGGACGAAGCCGATCAGGCGCGGCTCGAAGCGATCCGGACGACTCTTGTCATGCGGTGGGCGAGCCTGCTCTGCGAGGCCCGTCCGAACCTCGCTCCGGCGGGGGCCAGAATCCATATCGAAGCGGCGCTGGCCGTGGTCGGTCAGCTTGCCCGGCGCATGCCAGACGGTGAAGAGCGGGACCGGTTCCGCGATATCATCCGGGCCGTTCTTTCGGCCTGAACGATATCGCGGAACCGTCCGTTATAGTTCCGAGATCAGGCTGCGGCGTTGCGTGCCATGTCGAGCGCGACGTCGACGATCATGTCTTCCTGGCCGCCAACCATGCGCCGGCGGCCGAGTTCGACCAGAATGGCGCGGGTGTCGACGCCATGATCGATCGCCGCCTTCTCGGCGTGACGCAGGAAGCTGGAATAGACGCCAGCATAGCCTAGGCTCAGTGTCTCGCGATCGACGCGGACAGGACGATCCTGCAACGGGCGGACGAGATCCTCGGCAGCGTCCATCAGCTTGAACAGATCGCAGCCATGCTTCCAGCCCTTGCGGTCGGCAGCGGCGATGAAGACTTCGAGCGGGGCATTGCCCGCACCCGCGCCCATGCCGGCCAGGCTCGCATCGACGCGGATCGCGCCGGCCTGGACCGCGACCATCGAATTGGCGACGCCGAGCGATAGATTGTGATGGGCGTGGACGCCGCGCTGCGTCTCGGGCTTGAGCACGCGGTCATAGGCCTCCAGCCGCGCACGATAGCCGTCCATGTCGAGCGCGCCGCCGCTGTCGGTGACGTAGACGCAGGTCGCGCCATAGCTTTCCATCAGCTTGGCCTGACCCGCCAGTGCCTCGGGCTCGATCATATGGCTCATCATCAGGAAGCCGATCGTGTCCATGCCCAGATCGCGCGCCGCTGCGATATGCTGTTTCGCGACATCCGCCTCGGTGCAATGCGTGGCGACCCGGACCGAACGAACGCCCAGGTCATAGGCCTGTTTCAGATCGTGGACCGTGCCGATGCCCGGCAGCAGCAAGGTGGTGACGACGCAATTTTCAACCGCGTCGGCCACCGCTTCGATCCAGGCCCAGTCGGTGTTGGCGCCGAAGCCGTAATTGAAGCTGGAGCCATTCAGCCCGTCGCCGTGCGAAATCTCGATCGCATCGACGCCGGCCTCGTCGAGTGCCTTGGCGATGCTGCGGACATGATCCAGCCCATATTGGTGGCGGATCGCGTGCATGCCGTCGCGCAGCGTGACGTCCTGGATATAGAGTTTGGTCTCGGTCGGGTCGAAGGGCATCATGCGGCCTCCTTCATCAAACGGCGGCGGGCGATCTTCTCCGCGGTCGCCAGCCCTGCGGAGGTCATGATGTCGAGATTGCCGGCATAGGCGGGCAGATAATGGGCGGCGCCCTCGACTTCGAGGAACACGCTGGTCTTGATGCCCTCGAAACTGCCGAGCCCCGGTATGACGACCGGATTGTTCGATCCGAACCGTTCGAATTGAACCGTCTGCTTCAGCCGATAGCCCGGCACATAGGCATTCACCTTTGCGACCATCGCCTCGACCGCTGCGGCGATCTCCGCCTCGTCCGCGCCGGAGGAGAGCGTGAAGACCGTGTCGCGCATGATCATCGGCGGCTCGGCCGGGTTGAGCACGATGATCGCCTTGCCCTTGGTTGCGCCGCCCACCCGCTCGATCCCGCGCGACGTGGTCTCGGTGAACTCGTCGATGTTCGCGCGCGTGCCGGGGCCCGCGCTCTTCGACGCGATCGAGGCGACGATTTCGGCATAATGCACGGTCGCCACCGACGAGACCGCCGCGACGATCGGGATCGTCGCCTGGCCACCGCACGTCACCATGTTGACGTTCGCCGCGTCGAGATGGTCGTCGCCATTGACCACCGGGATCACATAGGGGCCGATCGCCGCCGGGGTCAGGTCGATCATCACCTTGCCCGCGCCCGTCACCACATCGCTATGCCCCTGATGCGCAGCCGCGGAGGTTGCATCGAAGACGATGCCGATATCCGGCCAGACCGAAAGCTTCTGAAGTCCTTCGATGCCGTCGGCCGTGGTGGCGACGCCCATGCGTTCGGCACGCGCTAGCCCGTCGGACGCGGGATCGATTCCGACCATTGCACCCACCTCCAGAACCTCGGAGGTGCGCATGATCTTGATCATCAGGTCGGTACCGATATTGCCCGATCCGATGATCGCTGCCTTCATCTTCGTCATGATCACGCCTCCTCGAACGTAAAGCCGGCTTCGCCCAGTCCGCCGATCTTCGCGACGACCCGGTCGCCGCGGTTGAGCGCGACCATCGGGCCGAGCGCGCCGGTCAGCAGGATGTCACCGGCCTTCAGGCCTTCGCCCATCGCCGACAGCGTCCGCGCCAGCCAGGCGGCGGCATTGAGCGGGTGGCCCAGGCACGCGGCGCCGGCACCCAGCGAGACGAGATTGCCGTTCACTTCCAGCGCCATGCCGCAGGTGTAGAGATCGAGCCCGTCGAGCACGGGGCGATCCTTGCCCAGCACGAAGAAGGCGGACGATCCATTGTCCGCCACCGTGTCGGCGAAGCTGATCTTCCAGTCGGCGATGCGGCTGTCGACGATCTCGATCGCGGCAACCGCATGATCGGTCGCGGCCGCGATATCGGCGATGGTGGCATTCGGATTGTCTAGATCGCGGCCCAGGATCAGCGCGATCTCCGCCTCCGCCTTGGGCTGGATCACCGCCGATGCGGGCAGGATGCCGCCATCTTCGATCTGCATGTCGTCGAACAACACGCCGTAATCGGGCTGGTCGACGCCCAATTGCGCCTGGACGGCCTTTGCGGTCAGGCCGATCTTGCGGCCGACGATGCGGCGGCTTTCGCCCTGCCAGAATCGGGTGTTGATCGTCTGCACTGCATAGGCGCCCGCGGCGTCGGTCGGCTCCAGCCCATCGCGCAACGGCGCGACCGGCCCCGTTCGATACGCCTGGCGAAGCCGCTCGGCGAGCTGCTCATATGCGACGATGCTGGTCTGTTGATCCATGGTCATCCTTCTCCCGTGGCATCACATCTACCGCGCGCCGACGGATGGGGGCAATTTACGTGACAAAATTTTGCTCATATTGTGAGCAGATGAAAGACATGACCGAAACCCCTACCGGCACCGGCGCGCTCGACAAGGCACTCGACCTGCTGGCCGCCGTGATCCGCGACGACGGCCGAACGCCCGTGGCGGCGTTGGCGGGCGAACTCGGTCTCGCCGGATCGACGTCGCGGCGGCTGCTCGCCGCGCTCGAGCGGCACGGGCTGGTCGCGCGCTTCGAAAAAGGGCGATATGCGGCGGGCGGCCAGTTCCTCGAACTCGCCCGCCCGATCGAGCCCTATGCGGTGCTGACCCGGATCGCCCGGCCGCATTTGCGCCGGCTGGCGGCCGCCAACGGCGCCACCGCGCATCTCGGTATATTCGATGAGGGCATGGTCACGTATCTGGTCAAGGAGAGCCCCAAGGCGGATGGCCTGTTCACTCGCGAGCTGGGCCAGCTCGAGGCCTATTGCACCGGCGTGGGCAAGGTGTTGCTCGCGCATCTCGAAGAGGCGCAGCTTGCGGATTTCCTGGCCGGCAGCTTCGTGCGTCTGACGCCGCGAACGATTACCGATCCGGAGGCGCTGAGGGGCGAGATCGAAACCATTCGTGCGCGCGGTCATGCCGTCGACGATCGCGAAATGGCGGATGACATATTCTGCGTCGCCGTACCGATCCTGGACCGCAATGGTGGCGCCGTTGCGGCTCTGTCGCTCTCCGCGACGCCCGACACGATCGGCTGGAGCCGGGTGGACGCGATCGCCGAAGAGCTGACGGCCTGTGCCGCCGGCATCGCCGCCCGCGCCGGTTTCGCGTAAAGGTGGCAGCCTAGAGCGGATCTGGTTCGGAATGAACCAGATCCGCTCTAAATTTGCTTTTGTTTACCGCGATTTCCGAGCCGGCAGATGATTCCACCTGCCTCGAAATCGCTCTAAACCAGGCAATCCTCGAGGTTCAGGAAACGCGCGGCATTCTTGCCCATCAGCTTGGCGCGCAGATTGGCGTCGAGCCCCTGATCCTCGCGGATCATCTGGCCGACCACCTGTTCGCCGAGCGGAAAGGGATAGTCCGAACCGAGCACGACCCGGTCCTCGCCCATCACCTTGATCAGCATCGCCAGCGCATCCTCGTTGAAGACCGCGGAATCGACGTAGAAGCGATCGGTATAGGACGACGGCACATTTGGGCAGTCGACGCGAACGATGTCGCGATTGCGCCAGGCATTGTCGACGCGACCGAGCAGGAAGGCAAAGCTGCCGCCGCCATGGGCGAAGCACAGCCGCAGCGAGCGCGGCAGTTTCTCGAACGAGCCCGACAGGATCAGCGACAGGATCGAGAGCTGGGTTTCGGCGGGCATGCCGACCAGCCAGGACATCATATATTTGGGCATGCGCTGCTGCGCCATCATGTCCCAGGGATGGACCAGCACTGCCGCGCCGACATCGGCGCAATGGTGCAGGAAGGTGATGATGCCGGCATCGTCGAGATTGCGGTCGCCGACATGGTTGCCGATCTGGACGCCGATATGCCCCTCCGCCATCGCGATATCGAGCTCGGCACAGGCCGCGTCGGCATCCTGCAGCGGAACCTGACACAAGGATTTGAGGCGTTTCGGATCATGGGCGCAGATGTCGCGCGCGGCGCTGTTGAACAGGCGGGCGACTTCGCGGGCCTGCTCGACCGGGCGGCCATAAGCGAAGAGCAAAGGTGTGGCCGACATCACCTGAACGTCGATGCCATGTTCGTCCATCACCTCGATGCGGCGCTCGCCGTTCCAGCAATCGTCGAGAACCGGGCGGAACTCGCGCTGGCCGAGCATCAGCATCGCCTTGCCATGGCCCAGTTGCTTCATCCAGGGCCAGTCGGGCGTGCCGAAGCGCGCCTCCAGGTCGGGCCAGCGTTCGGGCAGGAAATGACTGTGGATATCGACCGAAAGTGTCATGGTCTTGTCTTACGCCTTGCCGGGATGGACGGCGCCGCAGCTGCCGCAGGTTCTGAGCTCTTCGCTGTCGTAGAATTGGGCGAACAGTGGAGGCAGGTCGGTGACGATGCTTTTCAGCTGCACCTCCACCCGGTGGACGATTTCGCCGCATCCGTCGCAATACCATTGGAAAGCGTCGATCATGCCGATGGGCCGCTGCCGTTCGATGACCAGGCCGATGCTGCCGGGCACGGGGCGCTGCGGCGAATGCGGCACGCCGGGGGGCAGCAGGAAGATGTCGCCCTCGCGGATCGGCAGATCCTCGGGCTTGCCGTCTTTCCAGAGGCGCAGGATCATGTCGCCCTGCATCTGGTAGAAAAACTCCTCGCACGGATCGACGTGATAGTCGGTGCGCGCATTGGGGCCGCCGACGATCGTCACGATCAGGTCGCTGTCCTGCCAGACCTGCGCATTGCCGACGGGCGGCTTCAGCAGGTCGCGATGCTCCTCGATCCATTTCTGGAAATTGAACGGGGCGCCATATGTCAGCATCTCAATCCGCCTTGCCGCTGTCTTGCCCGCGCGCCTGCGGCGCATGAGCGGTTGTCTTGATCTCGATCAGAAGATGAGGATGGGGAAGCTGGTGGACCGCAACGGTCGTCCGTGTCGGCCCGTCCACGCCGAAATACTCCGCATAGGCCGCGTTGAAGCCGCGGAAATCGTTCATGTTGACCAGGAACACGCCGAGATCGACGATGTCCGCCAGGCTCGCGCCCGCATCCGCCAATATGTCGGCGATATTGTCGATCACCGCACGGGTCTGCGCTGCGATATCGAGTGTCGTCGCGCCGAACGCATCGGCCTCCGCACCCGCGATGCTGTTGTCGGCGCGCCGCGCGCTGGTGCCCGAGACGAAGATGAAATCGCCCGCGCGCCGATAATGGGGAAAGGCACCGCGCGGCACGGCCTTGCCGGGAATGACGCGTCCTTCGGTCATGCGGCGGGTCCTGCGGCCACGTCGAAGCCGACCCGACCGAGCCGCCCGGCATCGAGTGCGACATGGATATCCGCGCGCAGCGCTTCCGCCGGAGTGGCGGCGCCGCACAATATGATCCAGCCGGTCTCAAGCGTCAGTCCGGATATCGCCGCCAGCCGCGCGGCTTCGACCAGCGACTGGATGGGATCGCCGAGGATCGCGCTGCTCGATCCGGACTGCACCGGCTGCCCGTCAAAGGCGAGCGTCATGGCCAGATCGGAGATGTCGCCGGACAGCGGCTGCCAGGCCCCCACCGCGAACGCCGAGGATGACGAATTGTCGGCCACGACGTCGGTCAGCGCGAAGCGGAAATCGGCATAGCGGCTGTCGATAACCTCGATCGCCGGAGCGATCGCATCGATCGCCGCGATGGCGTCGTCGGTGGTGATGATGCCGGAAAGCGGCGTCTTCAGGCGAAAGGCGATCTCGGGCTCGGCGCGCGGATGGACGAACTTCGCGATCTCCAGCGTGCCGCCGTCGGCGACCTCCATCGCGTCGGTCAGCCGGCCCCAGATCAGGTCGGACACGCCCATCTGCGCCATTTTGGCGCGGCTGGTGAACCCCATCTTTATCCCCACCAGCCGTTCGCCGCGCGCGATGCGGCGGTCGATCAGCCGGTGCTGGACCTCATAGGCATCCTCAAGCGAGAATGCGGGATGCTCGGCTGTGATCTGTCCGGTTGCGCAGGCGCTGGTCGCGGCGGCATCGAGCCGGTCGGCAATATGGTCGAGATCGGGCATAGGTGCGCTCACAGCTTGATGCAGATGTTGGTGGGCTCCGAATAGAATCCCAGCGAGTGTTCACCGCCTTCGCGGCCGATGCCAGAGAGTTTGATACCGCCGAACGGCGTGCGCAGATCGCGCAGGAACCAGTCATTGACCCAGACCACGCCGGTTTCGAGCTGTCCGGCAACGCGGTGCGCGCGACTGACATTGCTGGTCCAGACCGCGGCGGCGAGGCCGTAGCGCGAGTCATTGGCCATTTCGACCACCTGCGCTTCGTCGTCGAACGGCGCGATGTGGCAGACCGGGCCGAAAATCTCCTCACGCACACAGCGTGCATCCTCCGGCAAGCCGGTCAGGATGGTGGGTTCGACGAAGCAGCCATTGTCGAGGTCGTTGCCGAAATGCGGAACGCCGCCACCGGTGACGATCGTCGCGCCCTCTTCGACGGCGAGGCGGTAATAGCCGAGCACCTTGTCGCGATGCTGCGCGGAGATCAGCGGGCCCATATCGGCGTCGTCGAAGGGATCGCCGACCTTCAACGCCTTTGCGCGCGCCGCCAGTTCGGCGACGAAACGGTCGAAGATCGGGCGTTCGACATAGACGCGTTCGGAGCAGAGGCAGACCTGCCCGCAATTGGAGAAGACCGAGCGCATCGTGCCCGCGACAGCCGCATCGAAATCGGCGTCGGCGAAGACGATCGCGGCGTTCTTGCCGCCAAGCTCAAACGAGAGCGGTTTCACTCCATCGGCCGCGGCGCGCATGATCGTCGATCCCGTCGCGGACTCGCCGGTGAAGGTGATCGCGTCGACATCGGGATGGCTGACCAGCCATTCGCCGGTCGATCCGCCGCCGAAGCCGTGGACGAGATTGAATACGCCTGCGGGTACGCCGACCTGGTCCATCACCTCGGCAAGCAATGTGGCTGTCGACGGTGTTTCCTCCGACGGCTTGGCGACTATCGTGTTGCCGCAGGCAAGCGCCGGTGCGACCTTCCAGGTCAGCAGCAGCAGCGGCAGATTCCAGGGGGAGACCACCGCGACCACGCCCAGCGGGCGAGCCACGCTGTAATTGATCGCGCCGCGCCCGTCGGGCGTGTCGCTGTGGAAGCTGCTCATCGAGCGCGCCTGGGCGAGTGCGGCGAAGCTGCGAAAATTGGCGGCGCCGCGCGGAATGTCGATTTTCGTCGCCTGGAGCATCGACTTGCCGGTGTCGGCAATCTCGGCCGCGACGAAATCGTCGAACCGCGCCTCGATCCCGTCGGCGATGGCGATCAGCATGCTGGTCCGCTCGGCCAGCGTCATGCGCGCCCATGGTCCCTTCAGCGCACGCCGCGCCGCCTGCACCGCGGCATCGACCGCGGCCCTGTCCGCCAGCGCCACGTCGGCGATCGCCTGGCCGGTCACGGGGTTGATCACCGGGAAGGTCGTTGCCGATCCCGCAAAGGCGCCGTCGATGTAATTGGGAAGCGTGCGGCCGGCGAAGGGATAGGGACTTTGCGTCATTCTTTTTCCAGCGATCGGCTTCATGTCGACCACAAAACTATGGATTGTTTTTATAATGCGAAAATAATATTTTGAGGCCTTCATATAACTTTACTGTGATAGGACGGACATGGCCGTTGGCGATGCGACACCGCAGGTGGTTGAGAACCGGCTGCTGGCCCGGCTGAAGCTCAGGCAATTGAAATTGCTGATAACCGTCGGCGAACAGCGCAACATCCTGCGCGCCGCGACCTTGCTCAACGTGGCGCAACCGGCCGCGACCAAGATGATCCGCGACCTCGAAGCGACTCTGGGCATGCAGCTTTTCGAACGTTCGTCGCGCGGGGTCACGCCGACGCTCTATGGCGACGTCATCATCCGCCATGCCAAGCTGATCCTGGCGCAGGTCCGTCACGCCAGCGAGGAACTGCTGTCGCTGCGCGAAGGGACGACGGGCAAGATCGCTGTCGGCACCTTGCTCGCCGCTGCACCCAGCCTGTTGCCGCACAGCATCGTCGCGTTGAAACGCGAGCGGCCGGGGATCACCGTCTCGGTGATCGAGGGCACCAACGACAAGCTGATGCCGATGCTGCGTGTCGGCGATCTCGATCTCGTCGTCGGGCGCCTCCCCGAATATCGCGAGCGCGAGGGGCTGGTGCAGGAAATGCTCTATGACGAGCCGGTCTCGATCGTGGTGCGCAAGGGGCATCCGCTGACCGAGCTGCCGGTGGTCAAATTGTCGGACCTGCAGAAGCAGGACTGGATCATGCCGCCGCCCGAAACCTCGCTGCGCCGTCAGCTCGAGGAAGCATTCCGCAAGGCGAGGCTGGAGCTGCCGGTACGTGCGGTGGAATCGGTCTCGATCCTGGCGAACTACACGATCCTGCGTGAGACCGACATGGTTGCCGCCGTTCCCTATCAGGTCGCGGATTCGCAACTCGATCTCGTCCGGCTGCCGGTCAATCTCGACATCGGCTACGGCCCGATCGGCGTGACGCTCAGGAGCGGCGTCGACCGGTCACCGGCGACCAATTATTTCGTCGCGGTGCTCAAGCGTGTCGCCGCACAATCGGTGATCGATCACGCCGAGGCGATAGAACCAATCAGGTGACGGCGTCGACCGAGGCGAAGGCGGGATCGCGCCAGGCACCGGTTTCCATAATGTCGCACAGGATCTCGACCGCGTCCCAGATATCGGCGTAGCGCAGATAGAGCGGCGAGAAGCCGAAGCGGATCGTGGAGGGGGCGCGGAAATCGCCGACCACGCCGCGGCTGATCAGCGCTTTCATGATCGGATAGCCATTCGGATGCTCGAACGCGATGTGTCCGCCGCGATCGTCGGGATCGGCGGGGCTGCCCAGTTCGAAGCCTGCATCGCCCAGCCGCGCTGCGACGAGCGCGTGGAACAGTTCGCCCATGGCGCGGGATTTGGCGCGGGCGGGTTCCAGCCCGGCGCGTTCGGCGATGTCGATCCCGGCTTCGGACGCGACCATGCTCAGGATCGGCTGGGTACCGGTCAGCGTCCGGCTGATGCCGGCGGCGGGCGCATAGTCGCGGTCGAAAGCGAAGGGCGCGGCATGGCCCCACCATCCGGTGAGCGGCTGGACGAGATCGGCATGATGGCGCTTCGCCGCGAACTGGAAGGCCGGGCTGCCCGGGCCGCCGTTCAGATATTTATAGGTGCAGCCGACCGCCAGATCGGCATTGCAGCCGTTGAGATCGACGGGAATCGCGCCCGCGCTGTGGCACAGATCCCAAACTGTGACCGCGCCGACGGCATGCGCCTGTGCAGTGATGCCGGCCATGTCGAGGATATGGCTGGTCTTGTAGTGAGTCTGGGTCAGCACGACCGCGGCGACGTCGTCGGTGATTGCCGCGGCGATCTCGTCCTTTTCCGCAAAGCGGATGACATGGCCCTGGCCGAGCGTCGCGATCAGGCCCTGGATCACATAATTGTCGGTGGGGAAGTTGCTTCCCTCCATCACGATCACGCGGCGGTCGGGGCGCAGCGCCAGGGCGCTGGCGACCATCCTGAACAGGTTGATACTGGTGCTGTCGGTCATCACCACTTCGCCGGCTTCCGCGCCGATCAGTCCGGCTATGCGATCGCCCAGCCGATAGGGCAGCTGGAACCAGCCCGAGCGGTTCCAGCTGGTGATCAGCCGCTCGCTCCATTCGACCGTCGCGGCTTCGCTGACCCGTGCCAGCGCCGCCGTGGGGCTCGGCCCGAGCGAATTGCCGTTCAGATAGAGAATGCCGTCCGGCAGGGTGAACTCGTCGACAAAGGTCGCGAGCGGATCGGCCGCGTCGAGCGCGAGTGCCGCGGCACGCGACAGGTCGCCGGACGGGGGAGCAGTGGTTGCCATATCGATCAGGCGGGCTTGGGCTTGAAGGTGGCGGTGCCCACCCAGCCGCGTTCGGAAACGTCCATCATAACACCCTCCGGCCCAGTCATCTTGTATTCGGCATTGTCCTTGGCGGGATTCATGCCCAGGCCCTGCGCTATATTGACGTCGTGACGCGGCGCAAAGCCGGAGTTTTCGAAGCGGTCGACGATCTCCTCGATATCCTCGCACTGGAAGCCGAGATGATGGAGGCCGGTATAACCGTCGTCGAATTCCAGGCCGGCCGCGGGGCGGTTCTTGAAGTTGAGCAGCGCGATGTTGATCGTGCCGTCGGTGACGTAATAGCCCAGCGCATTGCGGCTATCGATGCGCCCGGCGATGGTCCAACCCAGGACGTCGACGAAGAATTTTGCCGAATTGTCGGGATCGGCGGACGCGATCGCGACATGCTTCAGATGAACGGTCATGGATGTTCCTTTCTTGATCGGCGCACTGGTGATGCGGCCGGGGATTAGGATCGATCGGCATTCAGTTCAGATCGAGCCGAAAATGGTGATTTGTCGCGACCCGGAGCGCAGCGTACTTTTGGTACGTGAGCACCGGAAGCGCGGGAAAGCGCCATTTGCAGGCCGGTATGGGCTGAATGGCGATTGGTCCTTAGCTGCCGACGCGCAGCGGGGCGGTGATAGCGCGGAGCGCCGCGATCATGCTGAGCGCGGTGATCCGTCCGGTGCCGGGATTTTCGTCGGTCGGGATATTCTCGATCTCGAGGCCGAGGCGTGCGCTGTCGGACTCGACGTCGATGCGGTGGCAATTGCGGACCTTGCCTGGATCCGCCCAGATTTCGAGCTCGGTGCGATCGGGGCCGATGCCGGCCAGGCCGAGCGCCGCTGCGACATTGACGTTGGACGGAAAGGCAAGCGCCCCTTCGCGCGCCGAACCGCGGAACAGCAGCAGCGGTTCGGTCAGGACGTCCAGATCGATATCGTTCTCGACGACATATTTGGCGGTCTTGAGCGAGCGCGGCGGTTTGCGCGTGACCATGCGCACCGAATGGATGGTGGCTTCCGCGGCTGCGCGTACCGCATCGAAGCCCAGCAGCGCGCCGGTTGCGAGGATGATCTGGCCGCCGCCGCGCCGGGCGTGTTCGACGATGTCTGCATGCTGCAGGATTGCGGCGCCGCTGACGGTGACGAGCGTACGCCCCGCCGCAAGCGCGGGCTCCGCGATCGAGGCGAAGGCCGCGGTCGGTGCGCATTCGACGACGATGTCGCAGCGCTGCGCCAACTCGGCCGGCGACACCAGTGGGACGGCGATGCCAAGCGATGCCATGCGCGCCTGCGCAACCTCACGCCGGCCCGAGCTGATCGCGGTGAGCGTCAGGCCGGGCAGATCGTTCGCGAGCCGCGCGGCGACGACTGCGCCGATAGTACCGAAGCCCGCAATGCCGACCGTATAATCCATAATCACTGTTCTTTCGCTGATCAGGTGGCGAGCATAGGCGTGCGGAATATCACTGAAAAATAGAAATCGGGCAGCGCGATATGCTCCTCTGGAATAACGGTGCACGTGCCGGCGCTATTCCGCAGGAGAATATGGAGAGGTGTTTTTTATAGGTTTATCGTCGATCGAGCCGGGCTAGCGCCAATGCGACGGTCCGGCATGAGGGTGCCGGCGGAGAATGGGGAAGACCAATGGATATATCGCAATTGCTGGCCCTGGCCGCCGCGATGCTGGCAACCGGCCTGATCGGCGGCGTGATCGCCGGCATGCTGGGCGTCGGCGGCGGCATTGTCGTCGTGCCAATCCTCGATGCGGCGCTGGGCTTTCTCGGTGTCGATCCGGCTATCCGGATGCAGGTCGCTGTGGCGACCTCGCTGGCGACGATCATCCCCACCTCGATCTCCTCGTCGCGTGCGCACGCCGCCAAGGGCGCGGTCGACGGCGAACTCGTCCGCCGCTGGGCGGTCGCGATCTTTCTCGGTGCGATCGCCGGGACATTGATCGCGTCGCATGTCCACAGCATCGTCCTGTCCGGCGTCTTCGCGGTGGTCGCCTTCATCGTTGCAGCCAAGATGCTGTTGCCGCTCGACCATGTGACATTGGCGCAGGATGTGCCGCGCGGCATCGCGGCGCAGGCAATGCCGCTCGCGGTCGGCACGACCTCTTCGATGATGGGGATTGGCGGGGGCACGCTGAGCGTGCCGTTGCTCACCCTGGTCAACTATCCCATCCACCGTGCTGTCGGCACCGCCGCCTTGTTCGGGCTGCTGATCAGCATTCCCGGCACGATCGGCTATATCCTCGGCGGCTGGGGCGATCCGCGTCTGCCGATGGCGAGCCTGGGGTACGTCAATATCATCGGCTTCCTGCTGATCGCACCGATGACCTGGATCTCCGCGCCGTGGGGGGCCGCGCTCGCCCACCGTCTGTCGAAGCGGCAGCTGGGTGTGGCGTTCGGCATCTTCCTGCTGATCGTTGCACTGCGCATGGCGTGGCGGGTGGCGACCGCCTGAAGGCAAAGGGGCTCTATAGGAAAATTGGGAGCCGATATTCCAAAGTGATATTATGATTGTGGTCCGTTATGCCTTTTATTGATCTGGAGACGATGGTCCGCCGATGCAGCCCCCAATGGGGCGCCGGCGCGGTTTCTGGAGACGGCAATGACTTCACCCTGGTTCGCACTCGCACGCTATTTGGCCGGGGCCACCGTGCGATCCGCGCTCGTGCTGGACGATCGGCTCTACGATCTTGCTGCGATCGCCGAACAGGCGCCGGTCAGCGATGCGCTGGCCGCGCGGATCGGCTCCGTCGACGCGATCGTCCGTGACTGGGACGCGCTGGAAGGCGAGCTGATCGCGCTGGCGGCGCATGCACGGACTCTCTCGCTGGCACCGGTCGCTGCCACGCCCCTGGCACCGTTCACGCCGCATCGCCTGTTCGGTGCGGCCTCCAACTATATCGAGCATGCCGAGGAAATGGCGACCAAGCTTGCCGCCAAGGCGGATAGCGCTCCCTATATCTTCCTGAAGACTCCCGACAGCGTGATCGGCCCTGAAGATACGGTTTTCCTGCCGCCAGAAAGCAAGAAGGTCGATTGGGAAGTGGAACTGGGCGTCGTCATCGGGCGGGCCGGAAGGCGCATCCCGGTCGATCGCGCGCACGATCACATTGCGGGCTATGTCGTCGTCAACGACGTCTCGGCGCGCGACATGACGCGGCGCACCGACTTTCCGTTCTCGCACGACTGGTTCCGCGGCAAGAGTTTCGACAGCTTCACGCCGATGGGGCCGTGGTTCGTGCCGCGCGACTGTCTGGGGGATCCGCACGATCTGCGGCTGACGCTCAGCGTCAATGACGAGATGATGCAGGACGGCAATTCGGGCGAGATGATCTTCAACGCCTATGAACAGATCGCCTATCTCTCCACTTTGCTGACGCTGAAGCCCGGCGACGTGATCGCGACGGGCACGCCAGCGGGCGTCGGCATGGGACGCGGCATTTTCCTGAAGCATGGCGACCACATGGTCGCGGCGATCGAAGGGGTCGGCACGCTCGCCAACCCCGTGCGCGCGGAGATACTGTGATGGGCAGGAGATTGATCGGCACTGCGCTCGCCGCTTTCGCACTCACCCTGGCCGGGTGCGGCGAAAAGGACAGCGGCGGCAAGGAGAAGGTGACCTTCAACATGTCGTGGCTGCCCCAGGGCAGCATGAGCGGCGTGATCGCGGCGATCGACAAGGGCTATTATGCCGAGGCCGGCCTGGATGTGAATGTCGTGCGCGGGTTCGGCGGCATCCGCACCGCGAACGAGCTCGATCAGGGCATGTTCGAGTTCGGCTATGGCGATCCGATCTCGGTCGTGCTCAACCGCAACAATGGCGGCAAGACCAAGATGGTCGGCACGATCAACACGCGCTGGCCCGCCGGGCTCTGCTACATCAAGGAACGCCACACGATCGCGAAGCCTGCCGATCTGACGGGGCTGACCGTCGGCGGCGGACAGAGCTCGCCGATGCAGGCGCTGGTGCCCGCCTGGCTGAAGCGCAACGGCGTCGATGCGGCGGGCGTGAAACTGCTCCAGCTCGATCCCGCTCTGGTCGTGACCTCACTGGTCGAGGGCAAGATCGATGCCGGCGAATGCTGGGAAGGCAACAGCCTGCCGCTGTTCCAGAAGCGCGCGAAAGAAGCCGGCGTGACGCTTGGCTGGTTGCCCTATTCGGCGTTCGGTCTCGATATCTATGGCAGCGGCATCCTCTCGACCGAAAAACTGCTCGCCGAACGGCCGGCGACGGTGAAGTCGTTCCTCGACGCCACCTATCGCGGCTATGCCTATTCCGCCGCCAATCCCGACGAGGTCGTCGGGATGATGGTCAAGCGCTTCCCGATGCTCGACGCCGCGATCACGAAGCAGCAGATGCTGGAAACGGCGGTGCTGATGAAGGACGGCGCCGGTCAGCTCGATCCTGCCCGCGTGGCGAGCACGCTCGATTTCCTGAAACAGGCCTATCCGCTCAAGGCCGATCTTGCGCCCGGCGACGTCTTCGCCGGCGCGAAATAGGGGGAAGGCGCCGATGTATCGCCCTCGCCCAAGAAAGCTCGGCCATCTGGTGTTGAAGGTGCGCGACGTCCAGGCATCGCTGGCCTTCTACCGCGATGTCGTTGGCCTCGACGTCTCCGACTGGATCGACGATCGCATGGTGTTCCTGCGTAGCGGACAGGATCATCACGATCTGGCGCTGCTCCAGATGACGCCCGAGGAGATCGCTCGGCATGAGCCGGGCCGTTCGCCGGTCGAGCATTTCTCCTATCACGTCGAAAGCGTGAGCGAGATCGAGGCGATCGCCGCGATGCTGGTCGCGCGCGGCGTGTCGATCGATCGCGGCATCGGCAAGCACGGGCCGGGTGGCAACAGCTTCCTCGTCTTCCGCGACCCCGACGGCAACAATGTCGAATTCTATTCGGACATGATCCAGATCGGCCCTGAATTCCCGCCGCACGATCCGCAGGTCTGGGACGGCAAGGAGATGGAGACGTTCGATCGCTGGGCGCTCGAGCATTTCCTTGTGCCGCCGCCCGAGCGGATCCGGCAGATCGTCGACAAGAACAAGGGCGATTGAGCGTGGCGAAGCAGGAGAGATCCCGATCCAATCCGCTGATCGCCGGCGCGTTCTTCGTCGTGCTTGCGCTGCTGTGGGAATTCAGCGTGCGCTGGTTCGATGTGAAGGCGTATCTGCTGCCGTCGCTCACTGATATCGGCGCCGCATTCTGGGATGCGCGCGGGCTGTTGCTCGAACACGGCCTGGTGACATTGGGCGAAGTGCTCAGCGGCTTCGTCGCCGCGGCGATACTCGGTGTTGCGCTGGCCGCACTGATCCACGTCATCCCGATCGCGCGTTCGACGCTTTATCCGATGGTGATCGCGCTGCAGAGCATTCCCAAGATCGGCCTTGCGCCATTAATGGTGGTCTGGCTGGGCTATGGTTTCGGATCGAAGCTGGTGATGGCGTTCCTGTTCGCCTTCTTCCCGATCGTGATCGCGACCCTGGGCGGACTGGCGGGCGTGCCGGCCAATCTGGAGGAGCATTTCCGCGCGCTGGGCGCCAGCCGCTGGACGATGTTCCGCCGGCTCCAGGTGCCGGCGGCGATGCCCAACTTCATGGACGGCTGCAAGGTGGCGATGCCGCTTGCGGTGATCGGCGCGATCGTCGGCGAATTCGTCGGATCGAACAGCGGCCTCGGCAACGTGATCCTGCTGGCGACCGGATCGTCGCAGACCGCGCTGACCTTTGCCGCGCTGCTTGCAGTGACATTGCTTTCGCTCGCGCTGTTCTACGTGGTCGAGCTGGTTTCCAAACTTGTCTGGTGGCGGGCGATCTGATGGGCGTTGCGATCCGGGTCGATGGACTGACCAAATATTATGGTGGCCCCGGCGGCACCAAGGCACTCGAGGATGTCGATCTGGCGATCGAGGATTGCGAGTTCGTCTCGATCATCGGGCCGTCCGGCTGCGGCAAGAGCACGCTGCTGCGCATCCTGGCGGGGCTCAACCCGTTCGATGCGGGTTCGGCGACGCTGTTCGGCGACGCGGTCGGCGCGCCGCGCGACGATGTCGGCGTGGTCTTCCAGACATCGAACCTGCTGCCCTGGCTGACGGTGCACCGCAACCTGACGCTCGCACTCGAGATTCGGCGCGGCAAGGCGGCGGCCGATGCGGCCGATGTCGACGCGATGATCGCGCTGCTCACGCTGCAGGGCTTCGAGGACAAATATCCGCACGAACTGTCGGGCGGCATGAAGCACCGCGTCGCGATCGGCCAGGCGCTGATGCAGAATCCGCGCGTGCTGCTGATGGACGAGCCGTTCGGAGCGCTCGACGCGCTGACCCGCGATCGTCTCAACATCGAACTGCTGCGCCTATGGCAACGCGATCGGAAAACCGTGGTGCTGATCACCCACAGCATATCGGAAGCCGTTCTGCTGTCCGATCGCGTGCTTGTCCTGTCCGAGCGGCCGGGCCGGCTGATCGCCGATCTCCGGATCGACCTGCCGCGCCCCCGCGATCCATCCATCACCCGCGATCTTCCGGCATTTGGCGATCATGTCGTCGAGCTCAGCCGGATCATGGGCGTCGTTTAGGAGCCATCCATGCCCAGTCTGCCGATCGGTAAAAGCGAACTTTACTACGAAGACCGGGGTGAGGGCCCCGCGATCGTGCTTGCACACGGCATTGGCGGCAATCACGCCAGCTGGTTCCAGCAGGTGCCGGTCTTTGCGCGATCCTATCGTGTCGTCACGTTCGACCATCGCGGCTTCGGCCGGTCTAGCGATGTCGAAAATGCCGGGCGTGGCGCCTTTGTCGACGATCTGCTCGCGCTGCTCGATCATATCGGCATCGACCAGGCGGCGCTTGTCGGCCAGTCGATGGGCGGCGGCTCATGCATCGCCTTTGCAGCGGCGCATCCCGATCGCGTTCGCGCGCTTGTCGTCGCATCGTCGCTGCATGCCATCGAGGAGGGGGACGAGATCGCCGCGCTGATGGATGCTGCGCGCGCCGCGACTGCCGGGCTCGACCAGCTCGATCGCGTACTCGGCGCTGCATGCCGCGAGGCCGATCCGATCAAGGCGGAGCTCTATTCCGCAATCGCCAGCTTCAACCGGGTCGATCGCCACAGCCTGGCCGGGACATGGCCGGTCCGTGTCGCGCCCGACGTCGTTGGCGGCGGCAGGCCCGTGCTGTTCCTCGCGGGCACGCAGGATGTGCTGTTTCCCATCGACGCGATCCGGCAGGTCCAGGCGCATGTGCCGGGTTCATTCCTCGTCGAGGTCGATGCCGGCCATTCGGTGTTCTTCGAGCGCGCGACCGAATTCAACGACAGCGTGCTGAGCTTTCTTGCTGCCTGCGGAATCCGCGGGCGACGACGCAGCGCACACAGCAATGCTGCCGGCTACACCGCACCAACATCGCAGAATTGAAGGATAGATCATGACCGGTACCACAGTCGCGCAGGCGCTGGTGACCTCTCTCAGGGACATGGGCGTGCGCCACGTCTTCGGCGTGCCCAGCGGCGGCTGGGTCGACTATATGGAGGCGCTGCGCACGACCGACGGCATCGATTTCGTGCTGACCAGCCATGAGGGCGGTGCAAGCTTCATGGCGGATATCTGCGGGCGGCTGACCGGCGTGCCGGGCGTATGTTTCGGCACTTTCGGTCCGGGCGCGACCAATTTGTCGACGGGCGTCGGCGGCGCCTATCTCGATCGCTCGCCGATGATCGCGCTCACCGACGAGATGCCTGCGGCAATGCGCAGCCGCACCGTCCAGATGGGCATCGATCACCAGGCGCTGTTCCGCCCGATCACCAAATGGACGACCCGACTGGCGGCCGAGACGCTGAACGAGACGCTGACGGAGGCGGCCGGCATCGCGGTCTCCGGTCGGCCAGGATCGGTCCATATCGGTTTGCCCGTCGGGCTCAGCGCCGCAGACGCTGCTCCGGCCAGCGTTGTTCGCCCGGTGGCCGCGTCGCCCGCCACCCCGGATGCGGGCGCGATCGATGCATTGGTTGCCGCGTTCGGTGCGGCGAGGAAGCCGATCCTCGCGGTCGGGCTCGGTGCCGTGCATGCCGGTGTGCAGGACCGGATCGTCGCACTGGCCGAGCGGTTCGGCCTGCCGGTCGTGTTAACGCCAATGGCCAAGGGCATGATCCCGGAAAGCCATCCCAGCTATGCCGGCGTGCTGTTCCACGCGCTCAGCGATCTCGTTGGCCTCACTCATGTCGAGGCCGATCTGGTCGTTGCGATCGGTTATGACCCGGTCGAGTTCAATTTCGAGGGCTGGATGCGCGATGGGCTCGCCATTGCCAGCATCGATGTCGAACCGGTCGATATCGATACGGCCAAACATCCCGTCGCGGCCGACGTGGTCGGCGATATCGGCGCGAGCCTCGATGCGCTGCTCGCACTCGATGCGAGCACGAAGGATTGGGACATGGCTGCGGTTGCCGCGCGCACCGCGGAGCTGTTCGCGCGCCTGTCGCCCGACAGCAATCGCTTCGGCCCCTGCGCCGCGCTCGATGTGCTGCGCGATGTGCTGCCGGACGACGGGATCATGACCTGCGACGTCGGCGCGCATACCCATTTGATCGGGCAGAAATGGCCGACGCCCGGCACCGGGTTGCAGATCATGTCGAACGGATGGTCGTCGATGGGGTTCGGCCTGCCCGCGGCGATCGCGGCCAAGCTCTGCCGTCCCGAAACGCCGGTCTGCACCGTCGTCGGCGATGGTGGTTTCCTGATGACCGTGGGCGAACTGGCGACCGCGGTGCGCGAGAAACTGCCGATCGTCATCCTGGTCTTCACCGACAATGATCTCGCGCTCATCCGCATCAAGCAGGAGAAGAAGGCGAACCCGATCTATGGTACCCCGGTCCGCACCGAGGGCACGATCGGCGGCCCGTCGCTGTTCGGCGTGCCGGTCGTGACTGTCGCCGATCCGGAAGCGCTGCGCGCCGCGCTGATCGACGGCTTTGCCGCCGATGGCCCGGTGATCGTCGAGGCGTTGCTCGACAGCCGCGAATATGACGGCCTCGTCCTCCACAAGGACAAGCCGTGATGCTGATGCCGGTCGCGGTGAAACGCTCGCTGCTGATCGGCGGCGAATGGCGCGGCGCCGATACCGGCATGGAGATCGACAATCCCTATAGCGGGGAGGTGATCGCACGGGTCGCCTGCGCCACCGTATCGGATGTCGCCGATGCGATCGCGAGCGCGGTGCGTGGGCAACGTGCAATGGCCGCGCTCGGCACCGGCGCGCGCGCTGCGATCCTGCATCGCGCGGCCGATGGGCTCGCCGCGCAATCCACAGCCTTCGCGACGATGATCACCTCCGAAACCGGCAAGACCATCACCGCGTCGACCAAGGAAGTCGCACGGGCAGTCAACACGCTGCGCTTGTCCGCCGAGGAAGCCGCCCGGCTGACCGGCGAGACGATCGCGTTCGACAGTTTTGCGGGGGGCGAGGCGCGCAGCGGCTATTATGTTTACGAGCCCGTTGGCGTGATCGCGGCGATCACGCCGTTCAACGATCCGCTCAACCTGGCATGTCACAAATTGGGCCCCGCGCTGGCGGCAGGCAATGCGGTCGTGCTGAAGCCGGCTGACCAGGCGCCGCTCACCGCGATCATGCTCGCCGAACTGCTGCTCGATGCGGGCTTGCCGGCCGAGGCGCTCAATCTGCTGACCGGCCATGGCCGCGATTTCGGCGATGCCCTGGTCGCATCGGACGATGTGGCGATGGTCTCCTTTACCGGTGGCGAGCGTGTCGGCGCAGAGATTGCGCGTGGTGCGGGCATCAAGCGGATCGGCATGGAACTGGGCGCGAATTCCCCGGTGATCGTGACCGCCGATGCCGATCTGGAAAAGGCGGCTGCGGCGTGCGTTTCCGGTGCCTTCTGGGCGGCGGGGCAGAATTGCATCGGCGTACAGCGCATCTTCGCTCAGGCCTCCATCCATGACGCGTTTCGCGATCTGCTGGTCGAAAAGACCATGGCGCTGAGCATCGGCGATCCGATGTCGCCCGCCACCGATATCGGCCCGATGATCTCGGAGCGCGAGGCCGAGCGGCTGCTCGACTGGACACGCGAAGCCGTCGCCGCAGGCGCGCAGGTGCTGGCCGGCGGGCGTCGAGAAGGTGCGCTGTTCCACCCGACCGTCGTCGAGAATGCGCCCGACACCACGCGGGTCGTGTGTCAGGAAGCGTTCGGACCTGTCGTCTGCCTGTTCGTCTATGACGATCTCGACGCAGCGATCGCGGCGTCCAACCAGGGCGACTATGCGATCCACGCGGCGATCTTCACCGGGAACATCCGCGACGCCCACCATGCCGCGCGCAATTTGCAGGCGGCGGGCGTGATGATCAACGACTCCACCGATTACCGGCTGGACGCCATGCCGTTCGGCGGCGCGAAGCGCGGTAATATGGGTCGCGAAGGCGTGCGGTTCGCGATCCGCGAAATGTCCCAGACCAAAGTGATTTGCTTCAATCACGCTTAAAGCGATTTCGAGGCAGGTGGAATCATCTGCCGGCTCGGAAATCGCGGTGAACAAAGGCAAATATGGAGCGGATCTGGTTCATCCCGAACCAGATCCGCTCTAGCCGTGTACGCGCAGAATTTCGGAGCTGCTATCCCGGGCCGTGTCTTTCGGTGCCGGGGTTGTATAGTGCGGTGCAGCATGTCGACCGCAACGCAGGCGACTGCGCATTTTAGTCTTTGTAAATCAACGCATTGATGAAGGTAAGATCATCGACTCAGATTTGGCTTCGTTATCTTGAAAAGCTATATCGAGGCACTGCAATATTATTATTCACATATGACCTTAGACCATAGGCTCCCACTTGATTTGAGGCTGTCGGCAGACAGAGGACATGGAATGCACGCCGCACGAACGGCGTTGCAAGGGTCTGCTGGCGGTGAACAAGGGGAAAGGGGCAACGCCGGTGCGCAAGAATTCTTACAGGACGAGATCACGACTGCTGTTGGGTGCTATCGCCATGATTGGCATGCCGGGCACGGCGCTGGCGCAGCAGGCTGCGCCGCAGGATGGTGCCACGGAAAGCAGCGGGCTCGAAGAGATCGTGGTCACCGCGCGCAGGCGCGAGGAGACCTTGCAGTCCGCGCCGCTTTCGGTCGCCGCATTCAGTGGCGATACGCTGGCCAAGGCCGGCATCGACGAGTTTTCGGAGATCGCGAGCCGGGTGCCCGGCTTCACCCTGAACCCGGACAATATCTCCGAACCCAATATCTTCCTGCGCGGCATCGGTACCGATATCGAGAGTGCCGCATCGAGCGCCGCGATCGGCTTCTTCCTCAACGACGTCTATCTGCCGCGTGCCCAGGGCACCGCGATCGAACTGTTCGACCTGGAGCGCGTCGAGATCGTACGTGGGCCGCAGGGCACGCTCTATGGCAAGAACGTCGTCGGCGGCGCGATCAACTTCATCACGCGCAAGCCCACCGACACCTTCCGCGCGGGTCTGGAGGCCGGCATCGGCAATTACGGCGCGATCGAAATGAAGGGCCATGTCGGCGGCGGCATCGGTGAGGGGCTGTCGGGCAGCATCGCCGCAGTCTCGCGCATGCGCGACGGCTTCGCCTTCAACACCTATACCGGCAACGATATCGAGAATCTCTCGGTGTTCGGTGTGCTGGGCCAGCTTCGCTATCAGCCGAGCGACGATCTCGATATCCTGCTGACCGGCGATCTCACGCGCCGCCGTGCGCGGGGGAAATGGGTCGATATCCAGATCCCGTCGACTCACAACATCCCGTTCGTGAATCCGGATCGCCGCAAGGGGCCGAACAATATCGATGGTCGCCAGGATGCCGATCTCGGAGGTGTCCATCTCAGCGCCAATTGGGATACCGGATCGGGCACACTGACTTCGGTCACCGCCTATCGCGAAGGGACCTTTTCGGCGAAGGGCAATGACGGGGGCAGCTTCATCGATTTCACCCGGCTGGTCTATAATCCCGGTGGGCGGATCAATTTCTTCGCGATCAACCGCGCCGCCTTCAACGACGATTATTACGTCAATATCAAGGACGAGACGGTCAAGAGTTTCTCGCAGGAGTTCCGCTTCCGTTCGAACTTCGAAGGGCCCTTTAATTTCCTGGCCGGCCTCTATTATCAGCATGAGGATGTCGATCGCGTCGAGGACGCCGACTATATCTTCGTCGACTATTTCGCCCAAGGCCGCGAGATCGCGGAAACCCGGCTGAAGTCGGACACCTATGCCGCGTTCGTCGAGGGCACGTTCGACATCACCGACACGCTCGGCGTGACCGCAGGCATCCGTTACACCAAGGATCGCAAGCGCTTCTCGGTCTATCGCGAGACGATCGGCGACTTTCTCGGCGCCGATTTCGAGGATGAGGCGGGCAATTTCACCCGTGCCTTCACGGCCTCGACCAAAAAGAGCTGGGATGCCTGGACGCCAAGCGTGAACCTGCATTGGAAGGCCGCGAAGGACGTCTATCTCTATGCCCTGGTGTCGAAGGGCTACAAGTCCGGCGGCTGGAATGGCGAGAATGCGACCAATCCGGGCGAGGCGCGCGCTGCGTATAATCCCGAATATGCATTGAACTATGAAGTCGGGGCGAAAACGACCTGGCTGGACGACCGGCTGCGCGTCAACGTCACCGGCTTCTGGACCGAATATAAGGATCTTCAGACCCAGCAATTCGTGATCTTCGACGCGAACCTGCCCGCCGACAATGTCATCTCCAACGCGGGCAAGGCGCGCGTGCGCGGCATCGAGCTTGAGACCGCGGTGGTGCCGGTGAAGGGCCTGACCTTCTTCGCCAACTACACCTATATGAAGGCGAAGATCACCGGCGATCTGATCAGCACCGAGTTGCGATATGATCCGAGCTGCTTCTGTTCGGTGCCGGTGGCGACCAACCTGAAGGGCAATGTGCTGCGACGCTCGCCGGAGAATGCGTTCAGTGTCGGCGGCGATCTGACCTTGCCTGTCTCCGAGCGGTTCGACGGTTTCCTGCGCGCCGACTATAGCTGGAGCGGATCCTTCTTCTTCGACAATGAGAACAGTGCGCGCACGCGCCAGTCCTCGGTCGGCATCCTCAACGGATCGTTCGGCGTCGAGACCGGCGACGGCAAATGGGTGTTCTCGGTCTGGGGCAAGAACCTGACCAACAAGCTCTACGAAGCCGGCAAGTCGGACGTGATCGGATCGGTGCTCGTGTCCTATGCTCCGCCGCGGACCTATGGTGCGTCGCTGATCTGGAAATACTGATCCGGAACGAGTGGCCGCCTGTAACGTGGGGGAACGGGCAATGCGCATCGGGCTGATCGGGTTCGGTTTCATCGGATCGGAGATTTACCAGCGCATCGCCCGCGAGGGCGGGCCACTCAGTCTTGCCTTTGTCCATAACCGCAGCCGGGACCGGCTTGCAGGGACCGATCCCGCACTCATTCTCGACGATCTGGCCGATGCGCGGCGTTTCGCGCCCGACCTGATCGTCGAGATCGCCGGGCCCGAGGTCACGGTTCGGAACGGCGAGGATCTGCTCGCCATTGCTGATTATATGCCGCTGTCGCTGACCGCTCTGGCCGACGACGCATTGCGGGCGCGCCTGACCGATCGCGCCCGACAGGCCGGTCATTCGCTGTTCGTGGCGCATGGCGCGCTTGTCGGTGCGGATAGTCTGCTGGAATGGCGCGCGATGTGGGATCGTGTGTCGATCACCTTCCGCAAGCCGCCGCGCAGCATTGGTCCGGCGGGTGAGGGCGTGACGAACGAAACGGTGATCTTCGACGGCAGCGTGCGGCAGATCGCGCAGAAATTCCCGCACAACGTCAATGCGATGGTCGCCTGCGCGCTCGCGACCACGGGGCTGGACGACTGCTGCGCCCGGCTGATCGCCGATCCCGCGCTCGAGCATCTGCAACTCGCGATCGAGGCGATCGGCAAGGACGGCAGCCGCCTGACCATCGAGCGCAGCCAGCCTGCGGTCGGCGTGTCGGGAAGCGAGATGGCGGAGGCGGTGTATCGATCGATCCTGCGCGCTGCCGGCTGTGCGGGGGCCATGGAATTCGTCTGAGGAGTTGAACGTGGCCGATGTCTTCCCCTTCCTGTCGCAGACCATTTTTCCGGCCATCATCTTCGTCATCATGTTCGGCATGGGGCTCGCGCTGGGGCTCGCCGATTTCCGCGCGATCCTCTCCGCGCCTCGCGCGGTGCTCGTCGGCCTGTCCGCTCAGATGCTGCTGTTGCCGCTGATCGCGATCGGGCTGGCCTTCGCTTTGCCGATCGGTCCCGAGGTCGCGGTCGGGCTGATCATCCTGGCCGCCAGCCCCGGTGGCGTGACGTCCAACGCGATCACGCTCGCCGCGCGCGCCGATGTCGCGCTGGCGGTCAGCCTGACGGCGTTGTCGACCCTGCTGGTCGCGGTCACCCTGCCGCTCTGGGCCAGCTTCGCGCTGCATCAGTTTCTCGGCGATGCACGCGCCGTCGCGATGCCGGTCGGACAGACTGCCGCGACGCTCGGCCTGCTCACGATCCTGCCGGTCATGCTCGGCATGGCTGTCCGTGCGGTCGCGCCGGCGATCGCCGCGCGTGGCGTCGAGATCGGGCGACGGCTCTCGGTCGTGCTGATCCTGTTCATGTGCCTGACCACCACGGGCTTCAACTGGCACCATCTTGCGGGCTGGGGGATTTTCCTGGAGAGTTTCGGCATCTGTCTGGCGCTGATGCTGCTGGCGATGGGAGCGAGTTATGCGCTGGCAAGGCTGGCGCGGCTCGGTCCACTCCAGGTTCTGACGATCGTGATCGAGGTGGGTGTGCACAATCTGGCGATCGCTCTGCTGGCGTCGGTGACCCTGGTCGACATGCCCGGCATCGCCCGGCTGCCGCTTGTCTACGGCCTGCTCATGATCACCATTCCCTGGCTGTTCATCCGCTGGGAAAGGCGGCGCCAGGCGCGCGAAGGCGATAGTTCGGTGCAGGCAGTGGCGGCAGCGCCCAGTGCTATATGAAACCAGAATAGAGTCCGCTCAAAACATTATTTTATCGATATAGTGACTGAGCCTAGCCTTATCGAAATCGGACGGATCAAGGAGCGCTTCGTTGACCTCAATCGCCACCATATCGGCCCGGCCGCGGCTCAGGGCCGTCATCCTCGCCTGCTGCACCGTCACCGCGCTGATGTTCGGCACGAGCGCGCGATCGTCTGAGGAAAAGGCTGCGCCGAAGATCGACATCCGCGATCCCGTCGTGAAGCAATGGCACGATCTGACCTATGACCAGAAGCCCCCGCCGCCCAAGCCTGGCGTGGACTACGGCATCGATCCGAAGACCGGCGTTTTCGTGCATCCCAAGGCGACGCCACTTCTGGAGGACAGCGCGCCCTTTCCGGGGCAGCTCGGTTACTGGGATCAGAAATCCTACGCCAAGAATATGGAGGTCGTGGCCTTCTATCCGCAGGTCGCCTCGCCCTTCCACACCTGGCAGAATATCGCGGACTTCAACGGCAAGCGTTATCTCTATGTCTATGACCGCCACAATCTGAAGGTGTTCGACATCACCGACCCGGCCAAGGCCAAGCTGCTCCTGACCAAGGGGCAGACCTGGACGGGCAAGGGCGGCGGCGATCCGGTGAACCCGTTCCCCGAAGGCGAGATGATCGGCGCGGCCTCGATCCAGTGGGACAAGTCGCTGGGCAAATATATCATGGTCCAGTCCAACGAGGTCCAGCGCTTCGGCATCTTCGAAGAGAAAATGACCGAGCCCGAGGGCGTCCAGAAGATCCGCGACTGGCCCTATCACAAGGGCTTCAACGTCTATGTGATGAACGGCCCGCTGCCCGATCAGTGGGAAAAGATCGCGACACGCACCACGGACTACAAGCATCCCGATGCCAAGCCCGGCCATCAGCAGGGTTCGGGGTCGCTCGACGTGCCGGCCTGGTTCGGCGGCAAATACATGTTCCTGTCGACCGCGCCCGACGACAGTTTCGGGCTCACCGAATATCCCAATTATCTCTATTCGCCGGGCTATCAGTCCTGGGACATGTCGGATCCGAAGAATCCGAAATTCCTCCAGCAATTCTCGGTGCCCGGCCAGATCGTCGGCGACCAGGCGGAGGCCGACGCGTACCTCAAGAATCCGCGCGCGGGCAACCGCACGTCATGGATGGGATCGCGCATGCCGATCTTCATTCCCAAGCCCGTCGAAAAGGGCGGCACCGTCGGCTTCGCCGCGATGGGCGGGCTGGGCTTCTACGTGCTCGACATCTCCGATCCGGCGCACATGAAAGTGATCAGCCATCTCGACATGGTGCCCAAATTCGCGGGCACCGAAGCCGACAATATCGATGTCAGCCAATATGAGCGCACCGGCTACATCTTCATGAACGGCTATCCGATGAACGACGATTGTTACGAGCCGTACAAGGACATTTTCGTCATCAACGTCCGCGATCTGAAGAACCCGAAGATCGTCAACACCTTCCCACGGCCGACGCCGCCCGAGGACGCCGCGTTCAAGGATTATTGCGAGCGCCGCGGCAGTTTCGGCCCCAAGCGGCCGGGCTATTTCACTCAGCCGGGACGCTCGCGCGAGGGCATCGTCCCCTATGCATTCTACAATGCCGGGGTTCAGCTGTTCGACGTGCGCGATCCGAGCAAGCCCGAGATCGCGGCCTATTATGTGCCGCGCTTCCCGACCGATGCGGAAACGCCAGACTATGTGAAGGGCAATCTCGGGTTCGGCATCTATGTCGAATATGATCGCAACATCATCTGGATGTTCACCAATCACGGCTTCTACGCGCTGAAGACTCCGCTGCTCGGTGAACCCAAAAAGGGCGTTCCCGCCAAATCCTGGCCGCCGCGCGACTGATCGGGCGGAGATGGCGATCCAGGTCGACCCACCGGTGGAGGGCCTGGCGCTCCGGGGTTTCCATATCCGGCTGCTCCTGCTGGTCGGGGCGATCATCCTGCTCGATGGTTTCGACGTGCAACTGGCCGCGTTCGCCGGCCCTGCCATATTGCGGGACTGGAGCGTCACGGCCGGCGCACTCGCGCCCGCCATGGCGGCGGCGCTGGTCGGCATGGCGTTGGGCACCGGGCTGGGCGGCGCGGTCGGCGACCGGTTCGGCCGGCGCCCGGCACTGATCGGCAGCGTTGTCAGCTTCGGAGCGCTGTCGATGCTGACCGCGTTCGCGTCCGATATCCCGCAGCTTGCCATCCTCCGCTTCTTGACCGGGATCGGGCTTGGCGCGGCGGTGCCCAATGCGACCGCGCTCGTCGCCGAATGGATGCCGGCGCGCGTGCGCAACTATGCGGTGACCGCGATCATCGTCGCGGTTCCGTGCGGCGGGATGATCGGCGCGGGTTTCGCGTCATGGCTGATCCCCGCATTCGGCTGGCGGATCTGTTTTCTGCTTGGCGGATTGCTGCCGTTGCTGCTCGCGATCTGGATGTGGCGCGGCCTGCCTGAATCTCCGGTGTTCCTGGCGCGTTGTCGCTCGCTCGATGAGTGCGTTGTGGAGAGTGATGCCGGTGACGCGGTCGGCGTCTATTCCGGTGCGCTGCGTCGCTCGGGCATCGGCCTGGCGATCGCCTTCTTCGCGAGCATGCTGGCGCTCTACGCCTATCTCAGCTGGATTCCCGTCCTGCTCGCCATTGCCGGCTTTCCGATGAATCGTGCTATCCAGGGATCTTTGGTCTTCAACCTGTGCGGCGTCGTCGCATCCTTCGCCGCCGCCTGGGCAACGCCGCGCTTCGGATCTCGTCCGACCCTGATCGTCGCATGCTTCGGCGCTCTGCTGGCGACGGCGGGATGCGCCTTTATGATGGGCGCGGGCAATGCATCGCCAGCGCAAATCCTTGTCGCGCTCGGGGCGGCTGGGGCGGGTGCCTTTGCGGTGCAGGTCACGCTCTACAGCCTTGCCGTCCACGTGTTTCCACCGGCGTGTCGCGCGGCGGGCATTGGCTATTCGGCGAGCATCGGCCGGCTGGGCGCGATATCGAGTGCATTCGGCGCCGGTATATTGCTCGGTCTGCCCACCGGGCGGCCGGTCTATTTTGCGCTGATCGGGTTGGCGCTGATCCTGTCGGCGGTGGGTGTTGTTGTGGTCGACCGCCATTCGCGTGGGCGGCGTACTTCTGACCCGCTCCCCTGAAGGGAGAGGCAGCGATCTATCCGGCCTAGATATTCCAGATCACGATAGCAGAGTACCAATAATGATGATTGTTGAATATCTCTCAGCCACTACGCTTCCCGACCTGATCGATCACAATTGGGGGAACTGGCAGACATGGCCGCTTCGAAATTCCAGCGCTACCTCCTGCCCGGACTTGCCTTCAAGGCGGTGGTGATCGGCGGCGGTTATGCGACGGGGCGCGAGATCGTCGAGTTCTTCCTGCCGAGCGGGCCGCAGGGCGGCCTGCTCGCGATGGTCGTCTCGATGGGGATCTGGAGCGTCATCTGCGCGCTCACCTTCGTCTTCGCGCTGCAGATCGGCGCCTATGATTATCGCACCTTCTTCAAGACTTTGCTCGGCAAGGCCTGGCCCGTCTTCGAGGTCGCCAATTTCCTGTCCACCATAGTGATGCTTTCGGTCTACGGCGCGGCGGCGGGCGCGATCGCGGCGAGTTTCGGCCTGCCCATGCTGTCGGGCACGCTCGCCTTCGTCTCGCTGCTCGTCCTGTTCGCGACCTTCGGCAACGATGCGGTCGAGGCGCTGTTCAAATATGTCTCGCTGCTGCTTTACGGCACCTATGCCGTGTTCATGATCCTGGCCTTTCCGATCTTCGGCAGCCGCATTGCCGATGCCTTTGCAAAGCCGGTGCCGATGGACGGCTGGCTGGCCGGCGGGCTCACCTATAGTGGCTATAATCTGATCGGCGCGGTGCTGATCCTGCCGATGCTGCGGCACATAGCGACCCGGCGTGAGGCGGTCGTCGCGGGGCTGTTGTCGGGTCCGCTCGCAATGGTGCCGGCGATCCTGTTCTTCCTGTGCATGGCCGCTTTCTATCCCGCGATCCTCGATGAGACGCTGCCGTCCGACTATCTCCTGGGTCAGCTCAACCTCCCGATCTTCCGCACGATCTTTCAGCTGATGATCTTCGCCGCGCTGGTCGAAAGCGGTACCGGCGCGCTGCACGCGATCAACGAGCGTATCGCGCATAGCGGGCGGGGCGGGAATCTGCCGGTGAAGGCGCGTTTCCTGTCGTCGACTCTGGTCGCGATCGTCGCGGTCTTCCTCGCCGCGCAATTCGGCCTCGTGGCACTGATCGCCAATGGCTATCGCGTCATCGCTTATGTCTTCATGGCGATCTATCTCGGACCGCTGCTCACCTATGGCGTGATGAAAATCTGGCAGGCGCGAAATCGCGATGGGATCGCCACCCCGTCCATCGCGTCACCCGTCTCGCCGAAATGACGTCCGGCGACGCTCGTCGGAATGTCCGTTCTCCGGACAATCCCGCCATGCTCTAATGCGTCGTCCGGCAATCGTCGCCGGTCTCCTCGGGGGATGCGATGGCAATGGAGGTGGCAAGCGGGAGCAGCCCGGCATCCTATCGCCCGACATGGATTCGCGAAGTCGCTTGGATGGGGGCCGTCTATTGGGTGGGCGCCTTCGCGCTCGCCGGGGTGCTCGACGAGGCGCTGGGTCAGGAACTGCTCGGCAAGAGCATCCTCTTCATCCTGGGATTGGGTCTGGCTGCGGCGATGGCGCCGGTGCTGCTTCGGATGCGCCGCGTGTCCTTTCCGCTTCAGGCCGTGATCGGCCTGCTGATCGCGATGGCCGCGACCGCCATTTATGTGGCCGCGGACGTCGCGCTGTTCCGCTACGGCTATTTCACCGACTGGTTCACCTATGCGCCGCGGGTGATCGCCAGCAACGCGCTGTTCCGATGGTGGATCTTCTTCGGATGGGCATGCCTGCTCGTCGGGCTGACCTATAGCCACGAGATCCGCGACCGCGAGGCACGCCTGTTCGCCGCGCGCGAGGAGGCGCTGGCGGCGCAGATGCGGGCCTTGCGCTATCAGATCAATCCCCACTTCCTGTTCAACACGTTGAACTCGCTGGGCGGCCTGATCGAGGAAGGGGCGGCGGCGCGGGCGGGACGGATGGTGCAGTCACTGTCGACCTTCCTGCGCACCACGCTGACGCTCGATCCGATGCACGATGCCCGGCTGGAGGACGAACTGGCGCTGCAACGCGGATATCTCGAGATCGAGCGCGAGCGCTTCGTCGATCGCATGTCCCTGTCGGTCGAACTGGCGGACGATTGCCGGGATGCGCTGGTGCCCAGCCTGATCCTGCAGCCGCTGGTCGAGAATGCGGTGCGCTACGGCGTCGGCGAAACGATCGGCAGCGTCCGCATCGCGATCCGCGCATGGCGCGACGGCGACCGGCTGAACATCATCGTCGAGAACGATATGCCGCCGGGTGGGGCGCCGGCGCACAAGAGCGGAACCGGAATCGGCCTGCGAAATGTCGGAGAACGGATCGCCTCGCGCTTCGCCGGCGATGCGACCTTCAGCTTCGGACCTGTCGGCGCGACCTTGTATCGCGCTGCGCTGGACCTGCCGCTCAGGCTGGAATCCATATCTTGAGCGATTGACGGCGAGCCCCGCTGGGTACGAGCCTCGCCGTCGCAGTCGCGCTTATTTCTGGCGCGCATTCATATAGGCGCAGGTCAGCGCCTGCCATCCGCTCATCTCCCACCACGGATCCGAGCAGGTGCGCGCCAGCTCGGCCTTGGACGGCTTGACGGCCATCAGCGCCTTCAGTGTCTCGGACGCCTTGACCGACGTTTCCACGTTTGCCGCGGGGCTCTGCAGCCTGGCCTGATCCGGCATTGCCGCCATCGCCGTGCCGGCCGCCATCAGCGTGCACGCCCCGCCGATGGCGAGTGCGATCATCTTGATCTTCATGGGATATCCTCTTTCTGTACGATACATGATTGCCCGGCGGCGCAGGGTTTCATCGCTGCGTCGCCGGGTCTCGAAACCGTATCGGCGGGCCGGGGCCGCGCCATAGGCGGGACTCCGAAGCGTCTTGCCCGGTCAGCCGAACGACGCGTTATTCTGCAGATGGCTATTTTGGCGGGGCGAACCGCATCGCTCTTATGCGGGGCCGTTCAGCAGGCGCCGCATCGCCTTGGCATAGGTTCGGCCGACCCGGGCCTCGCTGCCATCGTCGAGATGAACGATGAGCGCGGCGAAGGATGCACCGCGCATGCGCACGATGCGGTCGCGCCGGACGATCGTGCCGCGATGGATGCGCACGAATTCGGCCGGGTCCAGCCTGCGCTCAAGCGAGGCCAGGCTTTCATAATAGAGATGCGACAGCCCGTCGGCATGGAGGCGGACATAGTCGCGCTCCGCCTGGATGCGCACGATCGCGTCCGACGGGATGCGGAGATGCTCGCCTTTCGATCGCACCCAGAAATCGATGGTGCCGCCGTCTTGCTTGCGCAGTTCGGCGCGCAACGTTGCGACGGTTTCCTGCAGTTCGGTGATGCGGCCCTCGCCGTCCCGTGCGCCGACGGTCAGCCGTGCCCGCTCGATCGCGGTCGCCAGCCGGCCGGGCTCGACCGGTTTGGTGACATAGTCGACGGCACGCGCGTTGAAGGCACGCAGCGCGTGATGATCGAACGCGGTGACGAAGATGGTCGGCGGCGCGGCCTCGCCCAGCCGCTCGAGCAGTTCGAAGCCGCCCTCTCCGGGCATCTGGATGTCGAGCAGCAGCAGGTCCGGCTTCAGCGCGGCGATCCTGTCCTGCGCCTCGCCGGCGTTGCCGGCCTCGCCTGCCACGCGCACGTCCTGCATTGCGGCCAGCATCCGTCGCAGCCGTCCGCGCGCGAGCGGTTCGTCGTCGACGATCAGGACGGACAAGTCGCTCATGTGGATCGGATAGGGCGTGCAATGAGGTCCATGTCCGCAGTCTTTGCCAAAGCCGTGCGGCCTGTCGAGTGCCGCTCGTCAGGGCAGGATCGCCATTGGCAGAATGATCGCGCCGCCGGGCTGCCCGCCAGCGCGGTTCGGCGGGACGCCGCTTGTGCGGCGGTGGCCATGGATGGGATCGCGGCGACGCCGGAATCGAGGAGTGGATCGTGCGTTTGAAGGGGTTATTGGCCGGACTGGCGTTCGCGGTGCCGTCGGTCGCGCAGGCGGGTGCATGCGAGGACAATTTCGTGAAGGCCGGCAGCCCGGTCAGCGGCCTTCGGTTCATCGCCACGGTCGCGGTGGCGGATCTGACCCCGGCCAGCGCGATCGGTCAGATGCGTGGGCTCGTCGCGCCGCGGAACTATGACATCCTGTCCGAGGAAGCCGAAGAGGGCAGCATGTTGATCGAGCAGCCGATGAGCGGGAAGAGCCGTGCCTTTCCGATCATCATCTCCGCGATCACCCAGGGCGGCGTCGGCACGGTGCGGATGGAGGCGAAGCTGCGTGCAACGATGTTCGTCAAGGAAGCGGACGCAATGAGCGAACTGTGCGGCATCCTCAACCAGATCAAGGGTGGAAAGGCTGGGCTGGCCGCCGCCGCTCAGGGTAGGTCTGCGGTGACTGCGGGCGGTGCCCCGATGGTGATCGACGCGCTGGCCTTCTCCCACCAGATATCCAAGGATACCGAGCGCAATTCGGCGGCCGTGCCGCTGAGATACAAGGGCAGAAGCTTCACCGTCACCGGCATGGTCGACTATGTCATCCAGGACGGCGAATTCTACCGGGTCGCGTTCAAGATCCCCAATCCCTGGGAAGAGGCGATCCGACTACCCAATATCGCGCCGTTCAAGACCGACATCAGCTGCCTGATGGCAAAGGGGCAGGGCGCCTATTCACTGACGTTGAAGCCCGACAGGACCGTGCGGCTGACCGGCACCTGGTATGAATTCGATGCGTTCCGTCACGTCGTCTGGCTGAAGGATTGCCGGCCGACGCGATGACCGCGGCGGAGCGGGCCGGTGCGGCAACGCGCCAGCGGCGCATTTCCAAACAGACTCTTAGCGCGTGACGCGGCGCGCGTCGATCGGCCAGCGTTCCCAATTGCCATCCTCGTCCGCCACGATCAGCGCGTCGTAGAGGTTGATCGTCGGGTCGCAATGGCCCGGCTGCAGCCAGACGAGGTCGCCGGTCTTCGGCGCATCGTCCGGCCAGGCGATCGCATCGTCGGCATCGATTGCGTCGATCGCCTCGTTCTGCGTCATCCGATCGGGGATCGAGAAAACCGGCATGTGCGCGGGATGCTGGATCGCGCCATGCTCGTCGCCAAATGCGCGCCAGATGCTGCCCTCGGCCGCGCCGGCGAAGATGCGCGGGCGCGGGCCGTCGACCGCAACCGCTTTCAGCCCCGCATCGATCGACACATGGGTCTTGTGCTGGGCGGAGATTGTCGTCGCGGCGATGAACATGGCCGGCTGGAACGGCCAGTCGCCGCCGTCCGGCGCCCCGCAATCGGTATATTCGACATCCATCACCGCATAGGATCCGGCCTGGATCTCGTTGAACACGTGGCTCGCCAGGTCCTGCACATAGGTGCCGGTGCCGCCGCCGGTCACGAAACGTGGATGGAGCCCGGCCGCGTCGAGCGTCTCGACCAATGCACCCAGGCGGGCAAGTACTTTGGCGTTCGCGTCGCGGCGGCGCGGGACATCGGCCTGGTGCTGGAGATGGCCGAGATAGGCCTGGACCCCCTCGAAGCGCAGATTGCGGGCATCGGCGACGCGCTGCGCCAGCGCGGGTGCGGCTTCGGGCGTGCAGCCGGCGCGATGCGTGCCGAGATTGAGATCGATCAGGACCGACAGCGTCACATCCGCTGCGCGGGCGGCCTCGTCGAGCCGGTCGATCTGGCCGGCATCGTCGGCGACGACGGCGATCGCGACTTCCTTCGCGGCCAGAGCCGCCAGGCGCTGGGCGGCCCAGGGCGCGATGGGGGAGGTGACGAGCAGGTCGGCGATGCCCGCGGCCGCAAACGCCTCGGCCTCGCCGATCGTCTGGCAGCACAGGCCGACCGCGCCGAGTTCGATCTGAAGTTTCCCGAGGGTCGAGCATTTGTGCATCTTGCCATGCGCGCGCAGTCGCACGCCGGCGTCATCGCAATAGCCTTGCATCGTGCGGAGATTCTGGAGCAGCGCCTCGCGCCGGACGACAAGCGCGGGTGTCATGGGCGGCCGCACGCGCGACAGGAATTCGGGCAGGCTGTTCATCGAGATCTCCGGGCGATTCTGTCGCGGGCCGCGTCGACCCTCTCCATGTTCGGCTAGCCTGTCTCTTCCAACATCAAATTCGGGCAGCTCCCATAGCCTGTGGCTATGATCGATCCGGCGTGGCGCCGCCGCCCTCCCTATGTCGAAAGGCTATGACATGGCAAAATGTGGGAACTGGCGTTCGCGTTGACCGGATGCCGGCACTGTCTACTCTCCGGCCCGGAAACATCTGCGGGGGCAACGGAATATGGCGATTCTCTGGCGACGCGAGATCATGGCATCGGTCGCCGCCCTGGCGGTCTCCGCGACGCCCGCCGCCGCGGCGGCAACCGAGTTCGACGCGGTGCAGAAAGTCCTCGGCGATCCGGCGGACATGAGCTCTCCCGGCTGCGTCGCCGGCGTCTTTCGGAACGGCAAGACGATCTACACCGGCGCGTCGGGCAGCGGAGACATCTCGACCGGCAAGAAGCTCGATAGCGGAACCCTCCTCTACGCCGCGTCGGTGGCGAAGCAATTCACCGCGCTGACCGCGGCCAAGCTGATCGAGGCCGGCAAGCTGGGCTTGCATGACGAAGTCCATAAATGGATCCCGGAACTGCCACCCTATCGTGCGCCGATCACGATCCAGATGCTGATGAACCATTCGTCGGGCATCCGCGATTCGCTCGAACTGCTCACCCTGGCCGGCGTCGAGGATGCCGGCCGCAGCAGCATGACGGCCGCGTTGGACCTGCTCTACAGGCAGAAGGACACGAATTACGTGCCCGGCACCGCCTATGCCTACACCAATGGCGGCTATCTGCTGCTGGCGGAGGTGATCCAGCGCGCATCGGGCAAACCCTTTCATCAATATGCGCAGGACGCGGTGCTGGGGCCGCTCGGCATGACGCGCAGTCATTTCATCGCGGCCAAGCCGCCCGCCGGACAGATCGCCAACGGCTATGTGCCGACCGATCGCGGCTGGGCGCCGAGCAACCAGTTTCCGGCATTCAGCGGATCGGGCGGGCTGGTCGTCACCATCGACGACATGGCGCGCTACGATCACGACATCCAGGTCGGCCACAAGGTGTGGACCGATGCGGTGGCAAAGATCATGCTGACCGCCGGCACGTTCAGCGACGGCCGCACGGTGACGGCGCCGGGGTTCGACGACATGCCCTATGCCGGCGGCATGGTGGTCGGCAAACGGCGCGGCCAGAACACCATCTATCACCTCGGCAGCTTCGAATCCTTCCGCACCGGTTACATGCGGCTGCCCGATCGCGCGCTGGGCGTTGCGGTGCTGTGCAACCGCTCCGACGGCGGGTCGCTCAAAAGGATCGATGGGATCATCGACGCGGTCGAGCCCGGTTATCTGACGCCGTACAGCGAATACAGGCCGCCCGCGTTGGCCCCCTATGTCGTGCCGCCGAGCCGCGTCATGCCGACCGCCGGCACCTACACCTCGGACGATCTCAAGGCCGAGTACCGGATCGCGGTGCAGGGCGACACGGTGACCGCCACCATCTCTTCCGACTGGCTGGGCCATGCCGAGCCCAAGCGCATGTTCGCGTTCTTCCGCGACGGATCGGGCGCGCTGAAAGCGGACACGACGGGCATGGTCGTCGACGATGACGGCCGCGGCTTCACCATCCAGACACCCCGGGTGACGGGCATCCGTTTCCGTCTGAAATCGCCCAAGTGAGCGCGGCGGCACAGGAAGGCGGAGAGGTCCGCCTCAGCCGTTCGCTCAAGCCCCGCCATGTCGCGATGATCGCGATCGGCGGGATCATCGGCGCGGGGCTGTTCGTCGGCAGCAGCACGTCGATCGCGACGGTCGGTCCGGCCGTGGTGATCAGCTATGCGCTGGCCGGTCTGATGGTCCTGCTCGTCATGCGTATGCTGAGCGAGATGGCGACCGCCTTTCCAGGTGCTGGCGCCTTCACCGAATTCGTGCGCATCGGCCTCGGTCATTGGTCGGGCTTCGTCAGCGGCTGGCTCTACTGGTATTTCTGGGTGGTCGTCGTCGCGATCGAGGCGATTGCCGGCGCGGTGATCCTGCAACTCTGGCTGCCCTTCGAAACCTGGCAGATCGGCGTGGTGCTGCTCGCGCTGATGACCGCGATCAACCTGATGTCGACGCGGTCCTATGGCGAATTCGAATTCTGGTTCTCGTCGCTGAAGGTCGGCGCAATCATCGCCTTCATCGCGATCGCCGGCGCCTATGCCTTCGGCCTCACCTCGGACGGCCCGACCTTCGCCAATCTCACCATGCATGGCGGGTTCGCACCGGCGGGCGGGATTGCGATCCTGTCGGGCGTCACCAGCGTCATCTTCGCATTGTGCGGCGCGGAGATCGCGACGATCGCGGCTGCCGAATCCGAGGATCCGGCGCGCACCGTCGCGCGGCTGACCGGGTCGGTGGCGCTGCGCATCCTGCTCTTCTACGTTGTCTCGATCGCGCTGATCGTGTCGATCGTGCCCTGGACGCAGATCGTGCCGGGCGTGTCGCCCTTTGCGACCACGCTCGAACTCATGCAGGTGCCGGCTGCCGCGACGATCATGAACATCGTCGTCCTGATCGCCGTGCTCTCCTGTTTGAATTCGGGGCTCTATGTCACCTCGCGCGTGCTGTTCACGCTCGCGGCCAAGGGCGATGCGCCGCAATGGCTGGTTGCGGTCAACCGCCGCCAGGTGCCGGCGCGCGCGATCCTGATCGCCAGCCTGTTCGGCTATGTCGCGCTCGCCGCCTCCGCCCTGTCGCCGCAGATCGTGTTCAGCTTCCTGGTCAATGCCTCCGGCGCGACGATGCTGTTCATCTATCTGATGGTGTGTTTCGCCCAGATCGGGCTGCGCAAGCAGTTGGAGCGCGAGGCGCCGGAGCGGCTGGCGATCCGCATGTGGCTGTTCCCCTGGGCGAGCTATGCCGCGATCGGTGCGATCGTGGCGGTCCTGCTGGCCATGGCGTTGACGCCGGCGCTTGCCAGCCAATTCTATTCCAGTGCCGCGGTGGCGGCCGGAGTCGCGATCCTGGCCTGGCTGTCCGGGCGGCGTCGGGCGGCGGAGGGCGTGGCACGGATAGCTTGAGGCTATAGTGCAGCGCCAAAATGCTTCTTGCCCGTCGCGCCCGGGCAGCGTTCTTTCCCCGCCATAATGCGCGGCGCGTGCACGCCGCAGTCCACAGGGGAAAATCCATGAAGCTGACGGCCGTTCTTCTCGTATCCGCCCTGATCTCTGCGCCGGTCGCGGCAGCGGCGGCGCCGCCCGCGGTTGACCTCAATGCGGTGCGTCGCATCGTTTCCGATCCGAAGGGCGCCGCGGCGCCGGGCTGCGTGGTCGGCGCGTTCAAGGCGGGCAAGACTTTGTTCGTCACCGCCGCCGGATCCGCAGACATCGAAAAGGGCACGCCGCTCGATGGCGATACGCTGATCTACGCCGCGTCGGTCTCGAAGCAGTTCACCTCGCTCGCGGTGGCGACGCTCGCAACGCAGGGCAAGATCGACCTCGACGCGGACGTCCGCACCTATTTGCCCGAACTGCCGCAATATGAAGTGCCGGTGACCGCGCGGATGATGATGCACCACACAGCCGGTATCCGCGATTCGCTGACCCTGCTCCGCCTGACCGGGCTCGCCGGATCGAACGAGGCGAACAAGGCCAAGACGCTCGATGTCCTGTTCCGGCAAAAGGGAACCAACTTCACGCCGGGCACCGACTGGACCTATTCCAATGGCGGCTATCTGCTGCTCGCCGAGATCGTCGAGCGCGTGTCGGGCAAGCCCTTTGCCGATTATGTCAACGCGGCGATCCTGAAGCCGCTGGGCATGAAGAGCAGCTATTTCATGAACGACGCGGAGCCCACCGGGAAGCTCGCGCATGGCTACAACCCCAAGGATGGCGGTTTCGTGATCCGCGATACCTATCCCCGGTTCAGCGGGTCGGGCGGATTGATGGTCACGATCAACGATCTGGCGAAGTTCGACCAGGATATCGAGGTCGGCCACAAGGTCTGGACGCCGGCGGTGCAGGCGATCATGCTGAAGCCCGGTACCTTCACCAACGGCAAGCCCGCCGCGCGCGGCATGGGCAAGCAGGCTTATGCAGGCGGACTGATGGTCGGTCAGCGCCGTGGCCAGACCTTCGTCGAACATGGCGGCGGCGCCGAGGCGTTCCGCAATCAATATGAGCGGCTGCCCGAGCGCCGCCTGGGCGTCGCGGTCTTCTGCAATCGTGGCGACTGGAATCCGGTCGCGAAGGCGGACGAGGTGATCGCGCTGATCGAAGGCAATATCCTGACGGCCGAGGCGAAGCCGAACCTCGCCGGCCGCTATGCGTCCGCAGAGCTTCAGGCCAGCTACGACCTCACGCTCGACGGTACGAAGCTGACTGCTGCCATCTCGTCGCCCTATACGAAATCGGGCGAGCCGCTGGTTTTCCAGCGCGGCTCCGACGGCGTGTTCCGCAGTGACGAGGGCAGTGTAACCTTCGACGACGATGGCAAGGGCTTCGTCCTGTCCACCGGACGGGTGACCGCGATCCATTTCGACCGCGCGAACTGATCCCTCAAATCGACCGGCGCCCGCCGTTCAGGAGTTGCACCATGGTTTCCCATCCGACCGCCCGTTTCCGCCATCGTCGGGGCCTCGCTTCGTGCGCGCTTGCCGTCGCACTGCTTCCCGCCGCTGCCCATGCCCAGGGGCAGGGCGCCGATCTCGTCATCAAGGGTGGCACCATCTATGATGGCAGCGCCGCCAAGCCGGTGATCGGCGATGTCGCGATCTCGGGCGATCGCATCGTCTATGTCGGGCCGAGCGCGAAGAACCCGTTCAAGGGCAAGCGCGTCATCGATGCCAAGGGGCTGGTCGTATCCCCCGGCTTCATCGATCCGCACACCCATGCCGACACCTTCCTGACCGCGAGCGATCCGACGCTGCGGCTCAACCTGCCCTGGATGATGCAGGGCGTGACGACGATCTTCACCGGCGTCGATGGCCATGGCCAGCCCGGCGGCGTGTCCGACGTCGGCGGGTTGTTCAGCGGGATCGAGCAGAACAAGTTCGGCATCAACGCGGCCGCCTATGTCAGCTTCGGCGCGGTCCGCCGCGCGGTAATCGGTCAGGACGATCGCCCGCCGACCCCGGCCGAACTCGATACGATGAAGGGGATGGTCGCCAAGGGCATGTGCGAAGGCGCGCTGGGCCTGTCGACCGGGTTGTTCTATGCGCCGCAGAGCTTCGCCAAGACCGACGAGGTGATCGCGCTGGCCAAGGAAGCGGCGAAGCGCGGCGGCGTCTACGACACGCATCAGCGCGACGAATCCTCCTACACGATCGGCGTGGTCAACTCGACCAAGGAAGCGATCGAGATCGGCCGTGCCGCGGGCATGCCGGTCCATTTCGCGCACTTCAAGGCATTGGGCGTCGACGTGCATGGCCAGGCGCCCGCGCTGATCGCAACGGTGGAGGCCGCACGCGCCGAGGGCATCGACGTGACCGCCGATCAATATCCCTGGGAAGCCTCGGGCTCGGGGCTGGAAGCGTCGCTGCTGCCGCGCTGGGCTGTCGATGGCGGACGCGCGGCGATGCTCAAGCGCTTCGCCGATCCCGCGCAGCTCGAGAAGATCAAGGTCGAGATGCGCGAAAATCTGCGCCGCCGTGGTGGTCCCAATTCGCTGCTGCTGAGCGCGCACGGCTTTGCCTGGACTGCCAAGCGCCTCGATGAAGTGGCCAAGGGATGGAATGTTGATCCGATCGATGCCGCGCTCCGGATCATGACCGAGAGCGACAAGGGCAGCGCTGTCGTTTCGTTCAACATGGCGGAAAGTGACATCAAGGCGCTGATGAAGCAGCCCTGGGTCGTCACCAGTTCCGACGGGTCGCACGGCCATCCGCGCATGTACGCCACCTATCCGCAGAAATACGCCAAATATGTGCTCAAGGAAAAGGCGATCTCGCTCGCCGATTTCATCAACAGCAGCACGGGCCGGACGGCCGACATGTTCAAGCTCGACCATCGCGGGCATCTGCGCAGCGGTTATTATGCCGATATCGTCGTGTTCGATCCCGCCGCCTATCGGCCCAAGGCGGATTACATCAATCCGGAGGTGCTGACCGAGGGCGTGCGCACGCTGCTGGTCAACGGTGCGGTCGCGATCGATGGCGGCAAGGCGACGGGCGAAGCCGCCGGCCGTCCGATCCGCCATGTGCCGACCGCGGGAAGCTGCACGGGCTGATCGGTCTCCCGCGCAATGTGCTGCGGCGGGGCTTTCTTTTGCCGGGCGATCGGATCATCAGTTCCGACTGATCTTCGAGATATGAGGTGCCGGTTCATGGCTGAAGCGACAATGCGGTGGCGGTCATGACCGCGCCTTTCGTCATCGATCGGCGCAAGCCATTGCCGGAGGGGTTTCTCGATCGGGTGCGGGCTGTCTTCGGGGATCGCCTGCACCTGGGCGAGGCCATCCGGCTTCAGCATGGCAGCAGCGAAACGCATTTCGATCCGGTCCTGCCCGACGCGGTGGTGTTCGCCCACTCGACCGAAGAGGTCGCGGAGCTGGTGAAACTGTGCGTCGCGGCGGAGGTGCCGATCGTGGCGTTCGGCGCGGGCACCTCGCTGGAGGGCAATGTCACGCCGGTTCGCGGCGGCATCACCATCGATTTGAGCGAAATGAACGCGATCCTCACGGTCAATGCCGAGGATTTCGATTGCACCGTGCAGGCGGGCGTCCGGCGCGAGCAGCTCAACGAACATCTGCGCGACCAGGGGCTGTTCTTTCCGATCGATCCGGGCGCCAATGCGACGATCGGCGGCATGGCATCGACCCGCGCATCGGGCACCAATGCGGTGCGGTATGGCACGATGCGTGATGCGGTGCTGTCGCTGCGCGTGGTCACGCCCGATGGTCGCATCGTCCGCACCGCGCGGCGCGCACGCAAGTCCGCCGCCGGCTATGATCTGACCCGGCTGCTGATCGGTGCCGAGGGGACGCTGGGCGTCATCACCGAAGTGACTTTGCGCCTGCACGGCATTCCCGAGGCGATCTCGGCGGCAGTCTGCCCGTTCGATACGCTGAAGGGTGCGGTCGATACGGTGGTTCAGGCGATCCAGCTCGGCGTGCCGATCGCGCGGATCGAGATCCTCGACGATATGCAGATGAAGGCGTGCAACGCCTATTCGAAGCTCGACTATCCCGAACAGACGACGTTGCTGTTCGAGTTCCACGGATCGGAACGCTCGGTGGCCGAACAGGTCGAGACCGTCAGCGAACTTGCCTCGGCCAATGGCGGCGGAGATTTCCGCTGGTCCAACCTGCCCGAGGAACGCTCGAAGCTGTGGAAGGCGCGGCACATGGCCTATTATGCCGCGCTCGGGCTGCGCGCCGGCGCGATCGGCTGGACCACCGATGTCTGCGTGCCGATCAGCCGGCTTGCCGAATGCATCGGTGAGACCAAGGCCGATCTGGAACAGGCGACCATGCCGGCGACCATCGTCGGCCATGTCGGCGACGGCAATTTCCACGTGATCTTCGCGATCGACCCCACCGCTCCGCACGAAATGGCGGAGGTCGAGGCGATCAACCACCGCCTGGTCAGCCGCGCGCTGGCGATGGACGGTACCTGCACCGGCGAACACGGCATCGGTCTCGGCAAGCGCGAGGCACTGATCGAGGAACTGGGCGACGCGGTCGACATGATGCGCACGATCAAACGTGCGCTCGATCCGAAGAACCTGTTCAACCCGGACAAGATCTTCATTCTTTAGTGAATCGTGCGTCCTTCGAGACACCGTTTCGCCAAGCTCAACGGTTCCTCAGGATGGGCGGGTTTCGAGTGGAACCTAGCCCGTTTCCGCTCATCCTGAGGAGCGGCTGAGCTTGGCGAAGACGCGTCTCGAAGGACCCATTGGTGTTGCCGGCAACCGCGCCCCCCGATCAATCCGCCATATAGACGGTCTTCACGCTGGTATAGAACTCCACCGCCGCGAAACCCTGTTCGCGCGGGCCGTAGCTCGACTTGCGCGTGCCGCCGAAGGGCAGGTGGTAGTCCACTCCCGCGGTCGGCAGGTTGACCATCACCATGCCTGCACGGACATTGCGGCGGAAATGCCGCGCATGTTTGAGCGAGGTGGTGACGATGCCCGATGACAGGCCGAAACTGCCGCAATTGGCGAGTGCCAGCGCGTCCTCGTAATCCCTCGCGCGCACCGTCGAGACGACGGGGCCGAACACTTCCTCATTGTTGATCCGCATATCGGGATCGGTGTCCGCAATCAGCGTGGGGGCCATATAATAGCCGGGCGTTTCCAGCGTGAGCGCATCTCCGCCCGTCGCGATCCGGCCGCCCTCGCCGCTGGCGATGCCGACATAGCGCAGATTCTGCTCGAGCTGGCTTTCGCTCGCGGCCGGGCCGACCTGCGTCGCCGGATCGAGCGCGGCGCCGACCTTCAGCGCGGCGGCGCGTTCGGCAAGCGCCGCGACGAAACGGTCGTGGATCGCATCTTCGACGATGACCCGCGACGATGCGGTGCAGCGCTGGCCGGTCTGGAAGAAACCGCCGTCGAGCGCGATCGCCACCGCGCGGTCGAGATCGGCATCGGCCAGCACGACCAGCGGGTTCTTGCCGCCCATCTCGAGTTGCACGCGCGCCTGCCGCGCGACCGCACCCGCCGCCACCTTTGCGCCGACGCCCTGCGATCCGGTGAAGGAGATCAGATCGACATCCTCATGGTCGACGATCGCCTGCCCCACTTCGCCGCGCCCGAGCACCAGGTTGAACACGCCCGGGGGCGCGCCGCACTCCTGGATGATCGCGGCGAGCGCATGCGCGGTCGCGGGGGTCACGTTCGCGGGTTTGAGCACCACGGTGTTGCCGAATGCCAGCGCGGGTGCCGCCTTCCATGCGGGAATCGCGATCGGGAAGTTCCAGGGCGTGATCAGTCCGCAGACCCCCACCGCTTCGCGATGTGTAGAGGCGTCGACGCCCGGTCGCGTCGATTCCAGCGTAAAGCCATGGCGGCGCAACGCTTCGCCCGCGAAATATTTGAAGATCCGCGCGGCGCGGATCACTTCGCCCAGTCCTTCGGCGCGGGTCTTGCCCTCTTCGCGCGACAGCAATTCGCCGAGCTCGGTCGCGCGCGCCATGATCGTCGTGCCGATCCGGTCGAGCAGGTCCGATCGCACTTCGGGCGATGCGTGCGACCAGTCCGGCAGCGCCGCGCGCGCTGCTGCGACGGCGGCATCGACGTCCGCAGCATTGCCCGCGGGAAAGCGCGCGACGACATCGTTCGTGTCGGACGGGTTGAGGCTGGAAAGCGGGGCATCGGCGGAAACCGCCGCACCGCCGATGAGATGGGAGAGGGTTTCTGTCATGCCGAATGATTAGCGGCAGCAGATATCCGGGTCCATCGTCGATAAGCAGCGTAACGCAGGTTGCATTGCGGCGCGCACCGGTTCAAGAAAAGCCATGCTTTCTCAACGGACCCGGTACACAATCCGAGCGCTCCAGCACTTAGCGGACCATTATGGCGAGGGTCCGATCCAGCTGACCGAAATTGCGACCGCGCAGAACATCCCCGCGAAGTTCCTGACGGTCATTCTTTCGGAGATGAGTCGCGCCGGTTTGGTCGCCACGCAACGTGGCAAGGACGGCGGCTATTGGCTGGCGCTCTCGCCGGTCGATATCAGCTATGGCGACATCGTCCGCCTGACCCGGGGGTCGCTCGCTTTGGTGCCCTGCGCCAGCCGCTATGCCCATGAAAAGTGCAAGAATTGTCTGGAGGAAAGCAATTGCCGGCTGCGGCAATTGATGCTGCGCGTGCGCGACGAAACCGCGCAAGTGCTTGACAAGATTACGCTGGCGGACCCCGTTCCGCTGGCCTGATCGGCTGACCGCAAGCGCGCCACAATTGGGCGGACTCCATCTTGTCAACCTGATCGGTTGAATTACGTTTCGTGCCTGAGGTGATGCCCCCGCATCGCCGATTCGGGTGGAGACGAAGATGGCCGACCATGACTTCGCCGGAAGGGGGAATACCCCCCTGGTCCTGACGCTTCCCGGGCTGGACGGTTCGGGCCCCGCGCATTGGCAGAGCATCTGGGAAGCGACGCGCGGCGATTGCGAGCGGGTCGATCTCGGCATGTGGGGCGCGCCGCGCCGCAATCCCTGGGTGACCAAGCTCGATCACGCGATCAAGGCCGCGCCCGCACCCGTAGTGCTGGTGGCGCACAGCCTGGGCTGCCTGGCGGTGGCTTGGTGGGCCGCGCTGGAGGGGCAACCCTATGGCTGGCCGGTCGCCGGCGCGCTGCTGGTGGCACCGCCCGATTGCGATCGCGACGATCTCGTTCGTCCGGTCGGCGGCTTCGGGCCGGTGCCCAAGGTCAGCCTGCCATTCCCCTCGATCGTCGTCGCCAGCCGCAACGACGCCTATGCCTCGATCGACCGCGCGCACAGCATGGCGAAATTCTGGGGCAGCCATTTCGTCGATGTCGGCGAACTCGGCCATATCAATGTCGAATCGGGTCTGGGTGCCTGGCTGTTCGGCCAGCGTCTGCTCGATCGGCTGATCGCCGCCGCGAACGAACGCGCCCGGCTGGCACCGGAAGATCGCTCGGCCGCGGGGCCATGGTCGCTCTATCCGCCGGTCGATGCCCCGGCGAATATTGCGGGCGATCCGCGACGTTGACGCATCCGGGCGGTTGACTGTCCCCGCGCGCGATGGCAGGGCGCGATCCTTGGCGTGCGGGTATAGCTCAATGGTAGAGCACTAGCCTTCCAAGCTTGTGATGCGGGTTCGATCCCCGCTACCCGCTCCAAATCCTGCGATAAAAGCAATGCGTTAGACGATCCGGGCGCCAGTGGGCGCGCGGTGAGCGTTCTCGGGTGCTTCGAGGGTATCGATTGGTGGGTTGGCGAATCGATTTTTCGAGCTGAGTTACAGTTGATCGTTTGTTTGATGCCGGCGGCAACTGGGCCGGGTGCCGACAGGCCGCTTAAAGGTGCAGACTTAGGGTAGTTGCCCTTAGTCTAGGAACGGGCTGCCGCACGCAATGGAGGTCGCACGCGAGCGAACACCTCATCATACAGTGCGATCTCACCCGGCATGGCGAGCGTCACAGCCAATGCAAAAACGACCGGCTCGTCGATTGCGGTGCCTTGGTCTGGATCTCGTTGAACCACTAGCGGAACTGTCATGTCAGGTGTGACGACCGGTGCATCACTGCCTTCCCAGCACCGACTGAATATCGTCCCGCGGTTAGTTTGATTTTCGTCTGGTTGCCAGCCGTGGCCGCTAATCCCAAGGTCGCCGATCGAAGCTGGCTTCAGAACCTTGAGCCGGCAGGTGCGGTAACTCTTCCGGCCTGGCGCGACGGGTGTGAACCAGGCGAGCGTCGCGGACAGGCTGTGGGGTTGCGCCTTACCGCCCATGCTAAGGGGCACCGGAACATCGACTGTGACGCTACGGTCCCGGTTAAGGCGCCCGGTTGCGAAGAAAGTCGCGCGGTCTGCCGCGCAGGCAACGGCATCAGGCGCATCCACGCAACCGAACCCGATGAACCGGCGGATGTTGTCCTTCTGGCGACTTGCCTGCCCGCTGCCCCACGGACCGACTGTAGCTTTGATCAGACCAGCGACATCACGGGGCCAGCGCGCGGGATGAACTAGGAGGGCTTTCAAAAGCACCGCCCGCTCAATCGACGGAAGCTCAAGGAAGCCATCCCCGTAGGTCGCCTCGAGCGCATCATGGATCTGATGGCAAGTGCGCGAGGCCAACGCGGCAGCGGCGCTTGTGCCACTCGTGAAGCCGTCAGGGTTTTCACGGCCGCCAGCCGGCGGCGCGGCGACTTTAAGCCCTGCTCCACGCGAGGGTCCGCCTGGGCGCACTTCAATATGTGCGTGATTGCGAACGACCTGCATATGCTCACGAGCACCCGGCATCAGAATCTCGGGCTTCACTGACCGCGCAAATCCCGGTCCAAGCGTACTGGACGGGTTTGCTGCGTCTCGGTCGGGATATGGGTCGATGAAAGCGCGAGCGAGCGCACGGTCCGCGGGCGACACGGCGTCGCGATTCCAAGCGCCGATGGTGACGCCGTTCACGGTTTCTGCCGGGGAGAACATCCGCCGCTCGCCGATGAGCGTATGAAGCGCGGTGATCATTGACGTTGCACGGTGGTCGGCATCTGCGCCCTCATAGGCGAGACCGGTTGCATAAGCTGGCACGCCAAAGTCTTCGGTCGCGTTTCCCGCGCTCACGATGAATAACAGTCCGAAGCGGTTCGCGAGACGATCGAGGAGCCGGGCCCAAGGCGACAACTGTCCGTGAAACGGCCTAAACCGATTACCGAGTGACAGATTCACGATCACGACGCCCGGCCGTGCTTCGCGCAAGCGCAGCACGGCCAGGTAGATGAGGTCGACGACGAGCCGATCGCTTGGGAACATATCATTGTTGCCCATCACCGGGACGACATGGATACGTCGGGGGAGCGCGGGCTCGCTTTGATTACGGTCTCCGTGCACGATGAGGGAGGCCATTGCAGTGCCGTGGGACCGGTTGGCGACAAGCGCGCCCGGCTCAAGGCCGAATGGGTCGTCGAGATCAATATGGTCGGCGAGCAAGCGGTGCGCCGCGACCGGCACTCCGTCTAGGAGCGCAAGAATCGGCTCGCCCAACGCCCGCCTCGCATCCGGTCCCGCTTCGTCCTCACCGACGTCGGCAACTTCGATTGATGTGGGGGCGCTTTGTGGGCGAATGTGCAGGATCGGTTCGAGCCCAGCTATCCCGTCCAGACGCCGCTCGACGATTTCGCGAACGGCCCGGACCGGAATGTCCGCGAGCAGCGCGTGATAGCCGATGTCCGGTATGCGAGCGCGAGAGACTATGGCCCCGCCACGACCGACGATAGCGGCGCGTGTATTGGCCTCGGCTTCGGCGGCCGCCGCTTCGGCCTGGCGATAGACGAGCTCGACTTCCAGCCGAACCAGCTCGTCATCGTCCCGGCCATCGATCGTCAACGCGAGAAAATTGGCGTCGCTGCTATGGACGCGGTCCAGTGGGCCCCATGGTCGCAAATCTCGCAGCAGGTCGAAAATAGTTGCCCAGGGCGTTTCGCCCCGTACCAATTGTCCGCTCTGCCATCGGCGCCAAAGCGACTCCAAATTCCGCAGTGCCGCCATGTCGGGCACCAGAAGATAAGCGAAAGGCTGCTTGTCTTCCTCGTCTGATTCCAGCTCCTCTTCGTCGACAAGCTCAAGGCCAGCGACGTTGCGAACCGCTGTCGCGAACGCATTGATCGATCCGCGGACTTCGAAGACGAGCAAGCGCTCCGGCGCTAAACCAGCAGGGTCCGCGCGGAGCTCCAGCGCGTTATCCCCGCGCGCCAGCACCTGAGCGAGCCGATTGAACTTTGGTCCGAATGTGCCGGTCTGTCGATCGCGGGTGAAAGAAGCTGGCGGCGGGACATATGCCGGACGGCCAAGCTGGCGCGGTTGATCAGCCTGCGGCGTCAGCCTCAGTAGGGGTTTGGTTGGATCGCTCGGCATTGATGACCTCTGGTGTTACCCGCGAGGTCCACAAGTCGAGCTCGGCGCGCAGCGCGTCATCAACAGATATCTCCCCCAAACCCAGAATTTGTCGCCTTCTGACATTCTGGCAAAAATCGAGCGCTTCCGCATAGCTCACATCGCCCAATTTGGCCGCAATTCTGGCTTGCGACATCTTGGGCTGATCTGGCCAGTCCGACAATATTCGATCGAGGAAAACGGTTATCTCCGCCCGCCGGGGCGCCGGCATCGACAGCCGCATCTGGAACCGGCGCCACACAGCGCGATCTAGCAACTCTCCGTGATTGGTGGCGGAGATGACGATCACGTAGCTGGGAAGTTGATCCAGTTGCATTAGCAGGAACGACACGACCCGCTTGATTTCGCCAGTCTCGTGGGTGTCTCCGCGTTCTTTGCCGATTGCATCAAACTCATCGAAGAACAGGACGCTTGGCGTTGTTCGGACATAGTCGAAGAGCTTGCGCAACCGCGCGTTTGTCTCGCCTAGGTAGCTGCCGATAAGCGCGTCGTATCGCACGACGTAGAAAGGAAGGCCAAGTCCCTCCGCGATTGCCTCGGCAAATGACGTCTTGCCGTTGCCCGGTGGGCCGGAGAGCAAAACGCGATGCCGAGGCTCGTAACCGTTGGCGCGTAGTACATCGGCACGCTGATGTTCCTCGATGAGCTGGCGACCACTCTCCTGCGCGGGAAGTGGCAACAGGAGATCATCAAGCCGTAGCCGCGCCGTCACCTCGAGGATCGCCTCGCGTCCGTTGACGGGACTGAGCTGCTGAGATGTCGTCGTAAGAGCTGGTGGGGTCACCGGCACCGCCGAAAGTGCGCGCTGCAGTCGATCAGCCACGATGTAGTGTTTCTTAGCACGCTCGTCAGCGACGAGCGCTTCGGCTGTGGAGCGCAGCGCTTCGCGGTCGCCTACCGCGCCGGCGCGCACAAGATTCACGAGGAGATCGCTACGTGCCATGGCCGCCCTAACTTGCCCCCCGCTTCGAGCCCATGCTTGCTTCTCCACTATAAGCCAAAATGCGGCGAACGCATGTTCGCGGCCTGTTCCTGCGCCAGGCCGAATCAAAAATAAGCTGAGTCGAATCCGGGAGCCGCGCTGATGACACTATGCCAGCCTGATTGCCTCGGCAATGCGCATGACGTCCCGCCATGCCGATGATCAGGGGCTTGCACCTAGCGCCTCTTGAACTCGAATCGTTGCACATCGGTATTCACCCGATCTTTATCTTCCTCCACCGCGAGGCGAACTGCAAAATCCTGCATGGTGTCTCGATTTCGATCCTCGTGGACGCGATTTTAAGCTCGCTCCTCGAGGACATGGATGGATCCATCCGACGACGGCGTGAGGATTGACGCAGATCAACGTCCGGTTTTGGGATAGGTGGGAACATGGTCGAACGACCGAAAATGGGGCGCATAGCCGCCGGGGAGGCCAACGTTTGGAACGTGGAGATGCCTTCCGCCCAGCGAATTGGTCCACTCTCCCACCTCCCGCTATCGACAGCTCCAACCCACCCCCTTGGAGCCACCCCATGCCCCTACCCAACGGCCTATATAAAATCGCCTTCGAGACGCCCCACGGCACTGACTACGGAGTCCTCGACCTGCGCGAGGGCCGCCTACGCGGCGGCGACAGTGGCATGGCCTACGTGGGCAGCTACAGGCAGCAGGGCGACACGTTCGTCGCTGACCTGCTCACTACCCAGCATCGGCACGTGCCGGGCGTGGTGACCGCGCTCGGCTACAACGATCTGAAGGTGCAGCTGGAGGGCGTTGTAAAGGATGGCGTGTGCCTGGCGCACGGCAGCTCGCGCGACGCCAAGGGCGTTAGGTTCATGGCGCGGCTGACGATGATTGCGGATTAGTCCTTCGTTTTCGGAAGGCGTCTACGGCGCCAGAACCCCAGCGCTGACCAACGTATCCACGCCAAAGGTGTTCACGACAAACCGATAGCCGGCCGGTGTCAGCCTTAGCGTTTCGTACGTGTCTTCGCCGCTGTGGACTTCGATCATTCCGTTTGAGACCATGTCTCTGCCAACGCCATTTTCGACAATATATTCAACGTTCTCTATAGTCAGGCGGCGCGGCAGTAGGCAGTCGGGTTCAAGCAGTACGCTGTTTGCCAGCGCAGTGGCCACGATTGCTCCAGCTTGTCGCGGCTTCATTCCGATTCGGTCGTCGTTTTTCCAAAGGCCAGCGGCGCGGGTGAATGTGGCAGCAGGTTTTATCGGCACTGATTTGACAGGCGTCAGCTTTTGAAACCACTGATTCACAAGTCGGCGCTCTGGGTCTTCGGCCTCGCCCCACAGTGAACTTCGCCGCCGCTGTCGGCTTTCTTCGGAGGGGTTGGAAACGCCTTCGCCGCCATCGGTTTGGTTGGTCAGCGGCCCGAGCTTCAAATCGTGCCGGCCAAGTTGGGCAATGAGCGCACGCTCTCGGGCGAGCGCGTCAGCCTCGGTCAAATAGGAGCTGTCGATACGATATCGAACAGACTTTCCTTCGCGAATGATGGCCCGGATGACATTCAACTTGTGTGTCAATGTCTTGGTTGTCCGGGCGTCCGCTTCATGGTGGAGGCAGCGGAGCTTAACGCCCTTGCCAACATAGAACGGCTGTCCCTCGGGACGGCACAGCACGTAGACATAAAACGGGTGATGGCACCGCAGAGCGGCGCGGACTGCCGACATGTCGAAAGGCTCGGCCGTGCTGGTATTTGGATCCGGCGGCAATCGACTGTCCTATTTCGGCAAACTGGATGGGCAAGCTATTACCTGTGTCTCAGGACGGCCATCTATTCCAGCCAACCTCCCATCTGCAACGTTTGTACGTTAGAACACCACCTCGAATTTATACCGCGAGAGCTATGTTGGGTGTCGAATAATAAAGGGTTTCGACGGCCCGTTCTAACGTTGCAACGTGCGCGGCTCGCGCTCTGCATCCGAGCGCGCAAGATGCTGCTTGGAGCGAGTGGTGACGGAGATAGCTAGAAAGGGGTTAGTCCCGCTGATCCAGCGCTGCGCCGAGCAAAGAGGCGGCATTTTCCAAATGTCCGCCTACCACTTCGGCGGCTTTCTCGATCTGCATCGCTAGATTCTCGATCGCGCCAACATCCGTTGACGCATTGCCAAGACCTAGGCGCTGCAACGCTTTGGCCGTCGCTTCCTGCGAATCAGAAAGGTCGAGAAGTGCGTAGGCGATAGCGAAAGCCCCATCTCCGTCGCGGGCCTTTTTCTCGAACACGTTACGGATATCCGAACTTTCCATAGCACCCTGCGCTGTAATCCATGTGCTCTCAGGCCCTTGCAGTAATGGCACCAGCTTGCGTTTAGCTGCAGTAGCGGGATACAACCATCCCGTCTCGTAACGGCTAATCACCAGAGCGAGGTGCGCTACGCGCCCGAACACGGCTCCGCTCTGTCGGGCAGTCCGCAAAATACAATAGCCCGAAGGGTGAGGGGCGTGTAACCCGTGTTCGCGTGTGACCAACCATCCCGGCTCCAGCGCTGGGTCAACGCGGGGCATATCATGGCGAACGAAACCGAACCGGCAACGATGGTTCAGGCGATTGGCGGCTGGATCATTCTGCTTGTTCTGATCTTTCTTCTCGGGCGTTGTATCTTTGGCGGAGCAGACAATCCCAACCCGTCGGCATCTGTTGAAAAAATTCCTAGCGCGCTGCCAGCGAACACCGCACCGTCAGGATCAAATATTCTTGAACAGGCTATTCTCGACGCTTTCCCGACCTCTTCACCTAAGAGCAAAGCGGCCCGGAAGGCCGCGAGTAATGCCGCCGACTATATTGGTGCCACTATCAATGCGGCAGGGTACTTGTGCGCCAAACCGATCGAAGCTCAGCGAGCCGCCACTGGACAATACGGCATTAGCTGTATCAAACATCGCAATGGCGCTGGCACGGCGAATTACCTCGTTGATGTCCGCACTGGGAGGGTCAATGAAATCTAGGCCGTGAACCAATAAAACCGTGTGGTGTTGATCATCCCCGCCTTTGCGCTCGTCCTAAGCATCGCCATCGCCGCCGTGGCCGAGCCCGCACAATCCGACGCCCCGGCTGCCGACGACCAACGCGCCGCCTGCATCTCCGCTGGCGGAGTGCTCCGCGCCTACGGTCACGAGGACCGGCGGAAATGGTTCTGCGAGCGACCATATCCTGACGCTGGCAAGTCCTGCGCCGGCAAGTCGGATTGCGCCGGCCAATGCATGTTGCCGGACGACTTTAGATTGCTCCCGGGCGAGATGCCGCCGATCGTGGGGGAATGCCAGGCCCGCACAGTGGTCGGTTGTATCGGCATAGTCGACGAGGGTCGTCCCGCGCGGATCTGCTATGACTGATCCGGAGCGGCGACGGAGACGCTTGGCCGCAAGATCACGTTAGCTCTGTCTTTCTTGCCACAGGCGCGAAACCAATGCCTGGAAATGGCTGATGTTCGCGCCCGGCTATTTGTTCGCGCTTGCCTATCTTGCGTCCGGAATCGCCTGCGCGGTACAATGCGCATGTTGCCCGAACCGAACTGAAATTCGGGCAGCCCGGCGCAGGTCCAAAGCCCGCCGGCGGGTCGCGTCGGTCGACGACCAAGGGGTGCACCGGAGCTGGATTCCAAGCCGGCTCCGTCCATAGTCGTCGTCCGACGCGATCTAATCTTATTGCGGGTGGTCCGCCCTGCCAAGCTTTTGCAGACCGGGTCGGATTCCGCATCGGCGGTGTTCCTAGGCCAGCGGGATAACCGGCCCCGTGCGACGTGCCGCTATGCAACGTTCGTACAATAAAACAGTCCCTCGAATTTATACGCGAGAGGTTGGTTTGGTATCGAATATATATATGGGTTTCGAGGGAGGGTGCTAACGTTGCAACGTACGCGGGGATGCAGCGCCGACGCTTGTCGTCCTGATCGCAGGCGTCGCCAAGCTGACCTTCAGCTCTTGGCATCATCCTTTGGCGGGCTCTCGGGATTCCCGACCAGCATATCGACAGCAGCATTGCCCAAGCGCTTTGCGGTCTCCAATGCGGCCTTCGGCGTCATGGTCACCTCTACCGCATCAGGCCCCTCGACATGAACCCCGTCGCCTTGAGCTTCGACCTTGCTGGGCTCGTTATACACCTTCCTGGCCATATCTCGCTCCGATCACCTGTCTAACAGACCGCGCAACCTGACCGTTCCGAGATACCCACCATTTCGAGACACATTGTCGTGTGGGCGTCACTTGCCACCCGCCCCAGCCCGCGCCTAAACAGGCGCCGCCTCCGCGATACTCGGGGGCGGGGCGTGGAAACCTCTCTTTCGCTAGACTCGGTCGCCGAATTTCGGAGGCCGGGTGGCATGCGCGCATGTCCAGCCGGCTTGCCGGTAAAGGCGCATGCGCCTGCTCTAGCGAACAGGTTTCCAACATTCTCTAGCTGAGGTCCCCGTTGGGGGTGCGCGGCAATGCCGTCGCCATAATCACATCATGTCTTCGCCTTTCGAGCAAGGGCTGGGGTGATCATCCCGGAGTGCAACAGTCTCTACGAGGTCGTGCGATGGACATCGGTCAGGTGGTTCGCACGCCGCAATATGGGCACTCGTATCGAAGGGTGGGGCTCCAACAACCGTAGCTCAGGGTCATTGCTGCCCTAATGTTAGAACCGGAGTCCCCGATCCCTCCGCCTCCCGGGAGGATCTTTCCAGCCGTTCTCACGGTGGAACTGGTCAGCGCCGCGCCGTCTGCATCATCTCACGATGAGCAACGACAGTGTCGGCCTTAAATTGGAAGTGAGTGCCATCACGCCATAGGCCGAACATGATAACGGCGAGCTTGCGCGCAACGGCAATGCGCGCCTTATGAAAGCCGATCTTCTTCGACAGCCGCAGGCCCCAGTCTTTGAGCGAACTGAACGTCCTGGTTGCCGCCAGCAAGACCGTGGCGGCATTAACGAGGTGCGTGCGGGTAAGCCGGTTGCCCATCTTGCTGATCGAGCCACGGATGAGCGTTTCGCCGGATTGATATATGCGCGGCGTGAGCCCGAGATAAGCCGCGACATCGTCAGCGCGCCGGAAACGCGTCGGGTCCTCGATCGCGGTAAAGAACGATAGCGCCGTGATCGCACCGACACCGGGGATTTCCATGAAGCGCCGGCAAACCGGGTTCTGCCTGGCGAGCATCTCGAGCTCGGCCTCGATCCGCTCAGCGTCGGCATGGAGCCTGGCACACAAGTCTAGGATCGGCAGAATGCGGGGGCGCAGATTGATGTCGTCACGGTCGTGAATTTGGAGGAGCTGTTCGACGACTCGATCGCGGAACGTGGCTGGCACCTTGGCGCCGGCTTCCACCCGGCCGCCATAGACACGCAGCAGTCCGCGGACCATTGCTTCGTTCTGGAGCCGTTGCTGAACGAGCCGCTGGCGCATGATGAGCTGCGCCCGGATCTCGAAACAGGCTGCGCTCTTCACATAGACCTCCGTCAGATATTCGCGACCGGTGCGCGTGATCTCGGCAATACCGCGGGCATCGTTCGTATCCGTCTTGTTGCGCTTAATCGACAGAACGCGGTGGACCTGAAGAGCATCGAGCACAGCGACCTGAAAGGCCTGTCGCCGAAGATGTGTTGCGAGATGTCCTGACGTGCCGCCGGACTCCATTCCTATGCACGCAACATTGGAAGTAAAATTCTTCCGAAGATAGCGGCCAATCTCCACCGGCTCTGATTTCATAGAGCATTGGTGGATGATTTTACTTTCTACGTCGATCACGCAGACTGAAGTTGACTTCAGTCCGACGTCGAGGCCTACCCACACCTGCCCGCGGGCAGGGTCTGTTTCGGCAGCCGCCCGATACGCGAGCAACTCGGGGTTTGTGATTGTCTTGGCCATGGGATCTCCTTCCTGGGCAGCATCGTGCTGCCCGCTATTTGAAGGGGACCTCAGCTAACCCACAACCGGCTTCGGCCGTCGCCCCGAGAGGAACATAGGGGCGACAACGATGCTGACTTACAAATATGCTGTGGCGACTGCGGTGCTTGCGTTGGGACTGCTGGCGCAGCAGCCGGCGCTCGCAAAGCGAAAGCTGGTGAAAGATGCCCGGTACGCGAAATGTATCCAGGTTAAGGGCTTCGGCGCGTTGGACGAGGCGATAAGATCCGATACCTCGAACTGCACCCGCTCTGCGGAGGCGGACGGTGATGCGGGTCCTTTTGTACAGTACAGGAGCTGGTTCGAGACCACGCGGTACAAAAACAATCCCAGCCACCGATCAACCCTCCTCGTGCTGTCCCTTGAGTACAGCCGGACGGCGACAAGCATCGGCGGGACTGAAGTTACCAGCGATCTTGGCGAGGGACCGGAGCGTTTTACGAAGGCAAACCTTCTGTTGGCGGGATCGCTCGTTCAGCGCCAAGCGCATTTGCAGAAGGATTCGCAGCGCGAGTGCGGCACTGTGCCCAATCCGATAATCTCCAACTACACGTGCTCCTATATCGAGTACGTGACGATCCTTTTTGCGCCGGAGGAAATCGACGCGTTCGTCGCCGAGGCGGCTCGCAACCCACTCGGGTTTTTCGACATAAAGCTGACCTCCGAGCGCAACTCGGAGAAGATCGTGCAAATCCCGCTGAATGAGCTGAGGCTGCTGATCGAGGCGGAGACGAAAGCGGCAGCAGCGCTGTTCCCACCCGGCGAAAGTCGAGAATAAACGCTCGGGAATCTACGATCGCGGCAACCGGGGACGTGCCCAGCCTCCCCGGTTAGCCTATGACCACAGCTGAGCACTTCCGGCTATTCCGGTTTTCGCTTCTAGCTGGGCGATTGCGCCTGAAGCTGCTGGAAGGCCATTTTCCCTCCCCGTAGTCCAAGCTCGACACTCGTCCGCGCTGCGCGGAATGGCTGAGACTGGGTGGAGAGCTGTCCGGCTGTTTTTCGATGGCAGTCGTAGAGAAGCAGACGTTCAGTGTCGGGTTGCCTCCATTGCCGATCTCCGCAGGTAGGCGGCAGCCATTTTGACGAAGGTTCCTTCGGGAGCGTGGAAACCACCGGATAACCCCTGTAGACAGGCTTCTTCACAAATTGCGAGCGCTTCATCTTGGCGATGCATTGCAATGAGCGTTGGAATGATACTCGAAAGATAAGCGCCATCGATTGGACTTGCCTCACGACAAACGGTTAGAAAACGCTCTAGCGAGTAAGATTGTGTCACTTCTGCAAGCTGTTCGGTTGCAACGACGAATAAGCGCTCCACAACGACAGCGGGATCGTCGTCCTCCTCAAGACTGACTTCGGCAAAGTAGGGAGGTCGACATGCCCATGCGCCGTTCGCGCGGAACGAAAGTGGCTGGCTTCGATTCTCAGGCAAGCCGGTGAGGTCCCAGAATATTGGGTCAATGGCCATTGGCTTTACGTTTACGATCGCTTTTGTGACGTGCTCGTAGATGTAAACGCTTGCGCCCACGCTGATGAACCAACCTGCTTCTTCACGAAAGATCGAGCCATAAGCGGATTTCCAACCAGTGCCCTTCACTCGTGCGCGAAGTGATTTGTCCAAGGCCCGACTGTATGCATGGCGAGCAGACTCTTCCGCTCGCGTAATTTTCTTGCCTCCGTGCTCTGGCATATGCGCTCCGCTTTTCGCTGCTGGCTACGTTAGCGTCGGGTTTCGGGGAGAGCCACCTATGCGCTCAATGCCTAAAACTGGGGCGAAGGCTGCCGAAACCAACATCGAAAATCTAAAATTTTCTTCGAGAACTTCGAGTCCCGGCAACCGAGCGCCCCAGCCACCCCGCCGGGTATACCTCCCCTTGGGTCCCCGCCGAGACCCTCAAAAAGGGCTGAAAACAGCCAAAAATAACGTCCTCGATCACTTGCCATTCTCTAGTCTCCAGGCATCGAAAGGTTCCCAGAACGAGACTTTTTGGAGAATAGACCGTGAGCAAGAACGCAACCGCCGCCGACCGCAAGACCCTGTCCGCGCGCATGGGCGCAAGCCCGAAGCTCCTGCAGCGCAAGGCGCTGGAGAAGGCGGAGGCCAGCCCGCCGCCGGAGGGTGCGGCGTTGGAGGATAGCTTTCCGGCCGAGGGCAAGCAGGACGAGATGCCGGCACCCGAGTCCACTGCCGATGCCCCTGTGACCGAGCAGCCCGCGCTGGCCGAGGGCGCGGAGCCAGTGGCACCCGCTCCAGCCCCAGCTTCGGCCCCGCAGGCCGATGCGTCGGCACCCGCCGCCGACACGCCCGCGCCGGTCGATATAATAGAGCCTGCCGTCGCACCCGAGCCCGCAGCATCCGCTCCAATCGCAACAACGCCTGCCGCGCCCGCGCCCATCGTCGGCGCGCCGACATGGTCTGCCCAGGACGAGGCCGCGTTCCAGACGCTCTCCGCGCGCCGCAAAGCTTCCGGTTATCGCGGCAGAGGCAAGGAGTTGAGCACTCAACTGATCCGGTTAGGCGAGATCAAGCCGAACCCCGGCACCGTCGTCGCCACGATCGTCGGGCTTGTCCCTGAGGGCGGCACGATCGCCAGAGGCGAGCTGGTCACGCTCATGGCCACGGCGGCGTTCGAGAGCCCTAAGGCGCGTCCCACAGACGCGTCGTGGTGCTCGGGCTACATTGCCGGCGCGATCCGGTCAGGGTTCCTGGCGGAGGGCTCAGAGCCCGTCGTCGCTGACGCAGCGGCCTGAGGCCGATCGCCATGCAGATCGTGACCTATCTGCGCGTCTCCACCGCCAAGCAAGGTATGACCGGGCTTGGCATGGAGGCGCAGCGCGCCGCCGTGGAGGGCTTTGCTCTCTCCGGCGGCCATCGCGTCGTCGCCGAGTTTGTCGAGGTAGAGTCCGGCAAGAAGGCCGACCGACCGCAGCTGGAAGCGGCGCTCGCCGCATGCCGGCTGCACCGCGCGACGCTGGTTATCGCGAAGCTGGACCGGCTCGCCCGCAACGTCGCGTTTATCGCGAACCTGATGGACGGCGGTGTGGAGTTTGTCGCCTGCGACATGCCCTACGCCAACCGGCTGACCCTGCATCTTATGGCCGCGATGGCCGAGCACGAGCGCGAGATGATCAGCCAGCGGACCAAGGCAGCCCTTGCGGCGGCAAAGGCCAGGGGCGTTAAGCTGGGCAACCCTAATGGCGCGGCGCATCTGCGGGACAGGTGCAAGATCGGGGCGGCGAACAGCGGCAAGGCCCGGCATCGCGAGGCCGTCCAGCGCGCCAGAGCGGTCGCGCCTTTGCTCGGCCAACTCGCCGCCGAGGGCATAGTCAGCATGCGTGTCGTCGCGCAGGAGCTTAACCGACGCGGTGTGCCGTCGCCGGGCGGCGGCGTCTGGTATCCCGAGCAGGTCCGCCGCGCCATCGCGATGCTCGCGTTATGAAGCGGGTGCCGACGTTGCTTCTGGCTGTGTTCACGCTGGTCTGGATACTCGTCGGGTGGTGATGGTGGCCAGGTCACGGATTGACGACCGTGACGCGACATGGTCGGTGGCAGCATGGATCTGGACCGGATATTCGAGAGGTTGCGCGCTTGCGACAACGATACGTCGGTCAGGCTCGACGGCGGAGCGCATTTCATCGCTCAACTGTCCGAGCAGGGACCACTCGCTTTTCTTCACTATCTGTTCGCGCCGGTCACCGATCTCCGGCTGGCGGAAGCTGAGCGCATGCTGGGGACTTTGCCCGAAGATTATCGCACTTTGCTTCAGCGAACGAACGGCGCCTTGTGGTTCGACAAGGCGATATTCCTATTCGGTTGCGCGGGGCCATCGCGTCAAAGAGGACTGAGGCTGGAGGATCAATCGGCCTTTTCGTTGGAGCTTGAAAACAAGATATTCGCGGGAATGGAGTCCGCCGCTTGGCTCGACGGCTGGATGCGGATCGGCGGCGTGACGGGTTGGTCCTCACAGCTCTCGATGGTCATGAACCGCGATGGCCGGGCCGCGATCGCCGAGGCAGCGGGTAAGCGAATGGAGTTCGAATCGCTGGAGCAGATGCTTGCTCGCGTCATTGAAGGGGTCGCGCCCTGCTTCAGTTGCGCTGGCCGCCTTGATCCCAGCTACGCTGATCTGGAGGCCGCGCTATCCAGTCTGATTAGAACTCACTGACCCTGTGCGGTGATCTGGACGCGGTGTGGTGGGCTTTGAGTGGGAAGCTGGCGTCATTTAATCGTCCAGGCGAGTTTCGGCTCGCACCCCTTCCATCAAGCCGTCATAAACTCGATTCATCAGGTGTCTGGCATCGATGGGTTCTTTGAACCAGATATCGGTCGAAAAGCCATCCTCCAGGAACGGACGTATGTCGTCCACCGCTCCTTCAGTAACGTTCCAATCGCGCCATTCTTTGAGGAGAGCGCGCCGATGATCGAACGAGCCATCTTGGACGGCAGCGGCAATCGCACCTTCCAACGAGCCATACAGGATGGCAAAATCCTGATTGAAGTGACATGCCATCATGTTCGACAGCAGCGGCCAGCGCTGTTCAGCCAGCTTCCGTCTCTCTTGTGTCTTCCTAGCCATATGGCCAGCCTGGCATGCTTTGAAATCGTCCGCAATTGAGGCGTTGGCAGACGGTCAGGTCTGTCAGTCCACGCCTAGATGGCCGGATTCGGCGAATCAATCGCCCGTTTGGGTTCGTGTGTCGTTCCTGCCTGCTGGCCATGATGGGCGCCAGGCGCAACATACTGCTTGTCGGCGAATGGCGGGGTTTGGGTGGTTAGCTGCCGCTTGGGGATGTGCACCCGACACCGAGCGCCTTCAATCTGTGGAGGGCAGCGTCGGCAAGGCGGGAATGGTCAATTAATAGATCAAATTCACGCCCGTTGGCGTCAGTGAATCCAATCAAGCCATCCCTCGAAATGAAGTAATCCGAGACAGTTAGGCCGTTGCCAAACAGGAAGGTGTCTACATCCGGCATCGGTTCAGATGCCTCTCGCTGTCGCTCACGTTTACCCAACTTCGGCATGTCACTCTCCCCGGTGCTCCGCCATCATAATGCCAATGCTGACTATCCGCTATTGGGGCGTTTTCTGCCAGTCCGCTTTGCCTCTTCGGAACGGCAACGCTGCCGCGTCAGTGCTCCGCCTAATATACGACAGCCTCAGCCGTAAACACGTTCACCAGTTGCCCAGGCAGCATGACCGCCGACCGTCCGCTGATCACGATCGACCCCAGCAGTGCGCCCACCGTGTTGCCGCGTCCTTCCTGCCGGTGCGAGCCGCGCAGCACGTAGTCGCGCCCCTGAACCGAGATAGAGTTGAATGTGATCTCGAACTTGCCGGACTTGCCGCCGATGGCGCGTCCGGTCTTCCAGCTGACGGTGCCCCGGACATGCGACCCGCGCGGGATGGCGACCGCTCCGTTCTCGACAACATCGTTCACGGTCATGAACGCGATCTGGTCGCCTTCCTCGATCCGCTTCGACGTGATCTCGTTAGCCGGGGTGACCACCAGCATGGTTCCTGCTGGGAGAAGCCTGCGCATCGGTCGAGGCGCGTATGCCTCCGCTTCCACCGGCGCTGCCCGGCTCGTCGGTACCGGCGCGTCGCGGGACGAGCGGTAAACAGGGCTCTTGGATCTCGGCGGCGGATCCTTCTGCACCGGAAGCGGGATATTCTGCGCGGTCGCAACAGTCCCGCAGGTACTGACGAGCACGGCAACGAGCGTCCAAGCGCTAAGCTTCATTATAATCCCCCTCGACCCGCCAGCGGCGGCATTCTAAGTCGAGTAGGAGCAGGGCGTTAAATCATCGTGAATTGCGCCCTGGCGAAGAGCCGACAGACTTGCTCCACCGCGATCATGCTCATGTATATCTGATTGTGAAACATATTTTCGAGCGGCAGTTCCTGTAAAAAGCTTATGGTCCACTTTGCTGCGGCCCAGTATATTGCACCCATGGAAGAAGAACCCAGATCCCTCGACATTGCGGGCCGCACATACCTGGCCCAGCGCTTCATCGACAGCGAGACCCTCGACGGTCACATCGAGCTCAGCGACCCCGCGACGCGGAGGCCGTTGGCCCGGATCAGCTATCACCACGCGACGCAGGAGATGGACGTGACCATGGGCTATGTGCCGATCCCCAGCGGGGCGGTGCAGTGGATGCTGGATCGCGCGGAGACGGGGCTGCGGAACTAGCTGGCGCGCCGCTCGGGGCGGGAAAGCCGCCGGTCCCATACCGCCCCAATTTTTGGTCATTTCTGCTTTGAGCTAGGGGCCTGAGCAGCGGTCGTAGGCGCGATTTCATTTCCCACGAAACCCATCTGAACCCCTGCGGCCGATAGTCCGTCCACCAGGCAGGTAAACTCGCTATCCGCTTTGGGGCCGGTGAGCCGTTCCGATTGGAGCGAAACATTCTCGTCGGAAACCAAAAGGACAGAGCGTGGCTTGATGCCACACATGACTTCCAGCTTCTCAGCAACCGCAGGCAGATTGTTTCCGTCAAAGTGGGGCACCCGGTCTAGAAGCCCCAGGATCCTGAGCCGTTCACGGGCCTCCAGCGAATCGCGGATCTTCTGGGTATCGTTGAAGATCCGTCGGTATTGGTCGCGAAAGGGCGGGCTAAATTCGACTTGATAGCCCGATTCATACGACGTGTTGGCGACGCATTCGTATTGCTCGATAGCAAATGGCGAATGGGTTGCTATTTCAATCACATCGTCCTGCAAATCGCTGTCATAGCGCACCGTCACATTGCTGTTGGCGGGGCTGCAAGCGATCGCACGCTTCATGGCATCCGCCGACGAAACCGATTGCCCATTCGAACTGGAGGAGGCCACTGTCGAAGCGGATAGCGCGATGATGAACATCAACATGAACATTCCGCTGTTGTAGGACAGCGTCGAACCGCTGCAAACTCTACGTCATGCTTCGAAGCAGTCGTTCGGCGTTCCACCCATTGCCGGCCGTTCGGCATGTTAAGTTAAAAAGAGAACCATCAGCGATTGGCCGGCCAGATGCGCTTCTTCCCGTCACCTTGAAGCCGCTCAATGTATCCCTTGGACACGACGCGCACTCGGTAGGGCTGGACGCTCGCAATCATCTGGCCGTCGCTCGCCTTGGCAGGGAGAGGGGGCGCCCCGTCTGCTCGAACGCATAGCAACCGGGTGAGGCTCGGCGTTGCGCGCGCATACATGACTTGGCATTCGTCGATCCTGCCGGTTGCACTCACGACCAATCGCAGCTGGAACGTGGCCATGTCCGGGATACCCTCGGGCAGTCGGTCGACTTGGAACCCGAGATCGACGGGGTCCCATACGGGAGCGGTGCTGCCCAGCCAACGCCCGCCCTTCCACTGGCTCCAGGCATACTCAACACCGGCCATGGCTTTGCCGTTGCCAGCACGGGCGGGCGTGTACCGGACGCTGCGCAGGATCATCGCGCAGAAGGCCTCGCCGTTGCTCGCTGGGCCATTCGTGAAGACCACATCGCAACCGACGGGGACGCCGGCTTCAGAAATGACGACGCGAACTTTCGTTGCAGCGCTCCCGCCCTGATTCATCACGGAGGTGAATGTTGGCTCCAGGCTACCGGACAGGATCGTCGGCGGCGATATCGCCCCGCCAGCCAGCATCGATGCGTAAAGAAGCACTGATCTACGCCTCCCGTGGACTGTGCCTCAGCGTTAACGGCGTTGCGGCGCTTAGGCCTTAGCCTTGCTCCCAGCAGGCCGCCCACGCGTCTTCGAGGGCGCTGGGGCCGCTGGCGCTGCCTTGGCCGGCGTCTTTGCACCTGGCTTGCGGCCAAGGCCGATCTTCTTGGCCATCTCGCGGCGCGCTTCCGAGTAGGTCGGGGCGACCATCGGATAATCCTTGGCCAGCTAGTAGCGGGCGCGATACTCCTCCGGCGTCAGGCCATGGGTGGAGAGGTGGCGACGCAGCGTGCGATAGGGCTTGCCGTCGATCATCGAGATAATGTGATCCTTGGAGCCCAGCGACTTGCGTGCCGTGACCGCGGGAACGTACTCCGGCTCGGCGGGCTCGGTCGCCTCCGCCGGACTCTGCAGCGCGACGATCGCGGCGTGAGTGGAGGCGATCAGTGCTGGTACGTCCTCGGGGCGGATGTTGTTCTGGCTGACGAAAGCCGAGACGACCTCGATGGTCAGCTCGATGAGGTTGGTGTCTTCGGACATGGGGAGGGCTCCTGAGGAGAGTTATATCCAAAATGGACCAATAGGATGCGGCTCTATCGGCGGCAATACAGGATATTTGCGCTGTACGAGTGAACAGTTGATTACTCGGTGGAAAAATCCTCTCCCGTCCGGAGCGAATGTCTAAAATGAGCAATCTTTTGTAAATTGCTCAACGAATAGGCGCAAACTCCGACGAATGCAGGGTAAAGGCATAAGCGATGATCGGAATCCTGATATTCGTTCTGGCAGGCGTCCAAGGCCCGCCCCGATGTTCACTGCCTTTCCGAGCAGTTACAACCGAAGAAGCGGCCAAGAAGGTCGCCGAGATTGTGATCAGATCCGCACCGGACGCACCCGGCGCCTACGCGCCATATACAATCAAAGTAGAGTATATTGCTCAGCGCGACGAATGGATGATCTACGAGATTCCCGAAACAGCCGTGCTGGGCGGCGATGGATTGCAGATGTGGATTTCGGCTTGTGATGGAAAGGTTTCCGGGCTGATCCGGCAAAGATGATCGCGCGCGTTGCCTTCGATAATATAGGACCCTCGCCGCCGAAACTGCGCAGGACTCGATTCACGATACGATAAGCAACGCGCCTTACGATCGCCGGCATGTCCTTCAAGAAGCCCTTCAAAGCGGTTCCGCTGAAGCCGCGACCTAAGCGATTTAACGCGTCGAAGATCGCCTCTTTCTCGCGACTAGCGCCCCGTAAATCTAGCGGACTTCGGCTTCCGCTCGGCCTCGCGGTCGCAGCGGGGCTCGGCCTGGGATGGGCATTGTCGGGCGAGGAGGCCCAGCCGGTCGCGCCACAGACCTTCGTGTCGCAGGAAGCCGGCGATCGTGTGGAGCGACTGCGGCAAAGGGAGGCGGCCGAGCCGCCGGAGACGCTGTCCGCGACGGCCGGGACGGAGAGCCGGGCCAACGAGTACCGTACGCCCGCAACACGAGCTACGACGGGAGCTGCATTCTACCGGACTTGCGCCGACGCGCGGCAGGCGGGCGCGGCTCCGCTCTATCGAGGACAGCCAGGCTATCGTGACGCGCTCGATCGGGATGGCGACGGGGTGGCGTGCGAGCCCTATCTGGGGCACTGACCCGCAAGTCGTAACGGACCAACCCGAAGGCGGGGATTGATCCAGATTATTGAGCGCCTTTTCGACTCGAATTATAGGTGGCCTGTCCAGAGCGGAGGGGTGCACTTTGGGAGTCGATCATGTCCGACAATGACGTGAAATATTACACGAGACGAGCACAGGAAGAGCGGAGACTTGCTGCGAGCGCTACGGAAAAGTGTGCACGCAATGCACATGAGCGCATTGCCACCGAATATGAGCTGATTGCTCGGGGAGCGGAAGAGCCGGCGCTGAGGATCGTGGCAGGATGAGCGCGGTGGTTCCGATCAGGGAAACGCGGGATGTGCTGCTTGCCCGCGCTCAAGAAGCGATTAGGTTGGCAGAATTAGAGCCGCTGGCACATCGCGCAGAAATCCACTTGGCTGCAGCGGAGCGATGGCAAAAGCTTGCTGACCGTAAGTTGCCGGGACGCCTAAAGATGCGTGATGCAGAAGCCTCGGGCGATGGATAACCTCCATGCTACATCCCAGCAGGCGACAGAATGCCCACCGCAATGATGGTGAAAAGGATCAGTCCGTCCTCGCGCGCGACCTGCACGCGGATTTCGTCCCGCCAGATCGCATCGGGTGAATCTCTTATAATCTCGCTCGCGAAGATCACCGCCGCGCGTCGAGCTTCACTGACGGTGGCAATCTCGAAGGGCTCGGATGCAGCACCCTCAACGTCCGGCGTCGCTTTGAAAAAATACTGTGCCATGAAGCTGCTAGCGAACCATGGTCGGAATTGTTGCAATTGATCGCGATCCGAAACGATGAATCGCCCCGGCTGGTGGGGACGGCCCGGGCTGTGGGGGCCAGCAGCGAGGACACACCGGCACGTTCAGCGGCGATCGTGCCTGAATGACAGGGGAGAGAAAAGCCCCGGCTCCGAAAGGGAAATAACAGAGCCGGGGCACCAAGGCAGGCATCTGTAGCTGCCCCGTTTGCGCATTCCTGCAATACGTCTCGTTTGGCTGGACGTTCCAGCCTCTAACTTCGATCAATGCGATTTCGTCATAGAGCGAGAAGCCCCGACCTATGATGCCGCCGGGGCAGGAAAAAGATCCTCGATTCTGAGAGTCTCTCCGGCCGCGCTCAGGGTCCACGCACGTCGACAAGGTTCGCACTGTATTGAAACTACATGTCCGCCGTGCAGTGAGCGGTCGCACTCGAAACCTCCGTTTCGGACCAGATATGCGGCATGAGCACCTTCCAAGCGGCATGTTCGTTTTTGTTTGCGACGACGAAGCTGGTATGAGGCGTCCTCTGTACCGTGCTGTAGCGGAGATCGCTCATGCCTCAGATGGGACTGCTCGCAATCATGACGGCCATGTCGGACGACGTCCCGGCTATGTCCGCGGCCGATGCTGCGCTGGCGCTGTCACACTTCCTGAACGACTTTCACGAACGGTTGAACGATGAGCAGGCGGTTGCGATCATGACAATTGGAGCAGCGCTCTGGCGGCAAAGCGCCGAACATGACGACCTTCCGTCATCGCTCGTTGCGGAACTTGCCCATCGGCACTGAAATCCGCTGAATGAACTTTAGCGCCGCTCGTTCGCTTACATCTTACCGACACCGTCGGACAGCGTTCAGGGCCGCCAGTGTTGTGTTTGGCGGCCTTGTTCGTGCTCCTGAATCTGCTTTGACAGCTGCCTTCCGGCCTGTGGATATCGGCCTTCATCCACCGATGTTGTCGTCTCTCGACAGCGTCATGAAGGCGGGCGGTAGCAAGAGCTTTTGCCTGCAGTCGAGAAGGTCCCGATGGGATCAGCCTTTTATCGGGATGCGTGGCTGTTTGGCAGGCCGGCGCGGCTCCGCTCTATCGAGGACAGCCAGGTTATCGGGACGCGCTGGATCGCGATGGCGACGGGGTGGCGTGCGAGCCCTATCTGGGGCGGTAGCCTCGCCGTCCGTGGGCTTTTCTCCCTCCTACCCGGATTGTGGCGTCCCGATCGATCAAATCAGAACTGCAAGCCTGATCCTGGCAATCGACGACGCTAACGATTAGACGCTGGCGCGGGCTGAGGAAGCCCATTGGCTCCGGCCGTTCGACACATATATTTCACTGTGGTCGGAACAGAGCGGGCCCGAATGCGTCGAGAGACCTTCACAAGCCCGCTGGTTAAAATAGTTTGAAAAGGAGGGGTATGATAGGAAAGGGGCCAGGCAAGGAGTCGACTGAACGTCGCAGCAAGATGGCATCCAATGCCAAACAGCACGAAATCCTTTTGAGCTTGAACCACCATTTTCAGAGCGAGCACGGCTTCGAGTTGCTCACGCCCGACGCGAAATTGTTCTGCATAATCGGTGCAAGGGGTAGCCTGAGTGTAAAGGAAGCGATGCTTTTCTCTGGGCTATCCTATCGAGGCTTCTATCTCGTCCTAGGGCGGCTCGCTGGCCGTGGCAGCATCATGCTGGAAGGTGATCCGCATGATGGCAGGGTCAAGCGGATCAGCTTAGGTGAAAATGGGAAGTCAATGCTCGCAGCCATCCAGGAATCGATGCCGATCGCGCAGGTTCGCCAGCCAACAACTCGCCAACTGGGGGCACAATAAGCAGGAGCCGATCGTTGGGCTATCGAAAACCTCGCATGGGTTTCACCATGTTCGATTGACGCGCGAACAAGCGCGGCCGGAAGCTTACCCAATCTAAACCCACTGCTGCCACAACCGCCGGCATGAACGCACAGACCAACATCGTGCCGGCGCTGCCGCCGGAGCCTTTCGACGCGGCGCGGGACGAGGTGAACGCATGGCGCGGACGATGTCTGGACGCTTTTGCACGCGCCGAAGAGGCAGTGACCGAGACGCTGTTGGTGTTGGCGGATACGGGGCGGGGCAAGGCTATCCGGTTGCAGCATCTGGTCGGGCAACGGTTCGACGAGCTGACGACGGCGCTGGGCGAGGGTGGCGCTTTCGCAGGCGTGGACAAGGCAGCAGCCCTGGCTTTGGCCGCTTTCCGGGAGCACGACGACCTGCGGGCTTTCCTATGCCACGGCGTCGCTAAGGTGACGCTCGACAAGCATGGCTGCTGGATGGTGGTTATGCGGGTTGTGACGCTACGGACACGCAAGGCGGGGCGCTCGCGACGTGCGTTGCAGGAGGACGAGGCTGGCCGGTTGGTAGTCGAGTTGGCGAAAGTGTCGCGGAAGCTGTGCTCGCAGTTGGGACAGTTGCGGGCGAAAGTCGGCGGGACGGCAGCAAAAACCTAGCCTATCGTGTGTGCCTATCTCCAGCATGCAGCGACCCGACCAGCCGTCCGCACCGTGATCATCGGACCTAATGCAGACCGACCCGGTTAGCTCGCCTCAAAGTCGGCTCGTTCGTCCCGCGCTCCAGATCCTGCGGTGTAACCCACCCGCCAACCGGCTTTCCGGTCGCGTCCTGCGAGCTGATCGGCACGCCTTGGTCGACGAAGTACTCCATGCCCTCGGTGATCTTGCCTATGATCATGACCAGACTGTCGTCGGTGGGAAGCTCGGTCTCAATGGTGAACGTGAGCACGCCGCTGGGGCCGTACAGGCGGAAGGTCTGACCGATAGCCCTAGTCGGTTTATGGGTGATGCCGGGGCCTACGGGTACTGAATATGGTCAGTACCCGGGGTCAGTACCCGGTCTGTAAGCCTCACAAATCCTCGGGTTACGGGTACACCGGGTACACCGGGTACTCGATGGCGAGTTTTACCGGGGCGCGGTGTTGGCCGGCGATGCAAGCATGCCGGGGGCTACCGCACACCCCTTTTTATTTTTAAACTCTAGAAAGAGTACCCGGTGTACCCGGGGTACCCGTAAGTGGCGGATTTGCTCGTCTGTAGAACCGGGTACTCGGCCGGGTACTGAACCGGGTACCCGGGGAATGTGGGGCTACCCAACCTGCAACGGGACCATGCGTCCAATCCCGGCCGTTTGGGCAGATTCAGCGCAATTCCTAAACCGGAAGATCGTTCATCCAGGTCAAGCAACGGGGTAACGGTCAGTACTGGGACATTCCTGCTATTCAATACGCGCTTCGCGAACGGCGGGTTCGCCAAGATAGCCGACACTGCAAGGTCATGAAGAACCTGGCTGGCTCTTTGACGTCCGCAAGCGGGCATTTACCGACCGGCCGCTTTTAGGAGGCCACAGCTGGGCCGCGCAGCACCAACAGCTCCGCGCGATCGAAGGAATGCGGCGATGGATGCGGTCTTCTTGGTGGCTCTGCCAGAGCTTTAGTCGCTTCGGGTGTCTGGGAGCATTAGCTCGAACATTACGCCGCGATCCTCAGCGTTTTTCGCCGACAACCGCCCGCCATGCGCAAGAGCGATTTGCCGTGCGAGCGTGAGCCCAATGCCGGCGCCATCGGGCTTGGTCGTGAAGAAGGGCACGAAGATCTCCTCGAGCGCGTCATCTTCCACCCCCATGCCATTGTCGGCGACGCCGATCGCCACGAACGCCTGCCTTCGCGCGCAGGTCACGCGGATGCGCGGATCGGGGACGTCTGCGACTGCGTCGGCCGCGTTCCTGATCAGGTTGAGCGCTGCCTGTTCGAGCAGCGCAGCATCAGCCGCGACGCACCGGTCCCGTTCGACCGGTTCGATGGCGAAATCGATGCCGCGCAAACGCAGTTCGGTTCCAACAAGACGGTCGATGTCACCCAGAAAGGCAGCCAGATCGATTTCCGCCAGGTCGGGATTGGGCAGGTCGACCACGGCGCGATAGCGCTCGACGAAGCGCATGAGGTGCTGGCTGCGCCGTCCGATCGTGGCCACAGCATCCGCGATCCGCGGATCCGGTGTGCCCGTCGCCATCAGGGCGTCCAGGCTTTCCGAAAGCGAAGCGATCGGCGTCAACGAATTCATCATCTCATGTGAAAGCACCCGCGTCATCATGTGCCAGGCGTCGACCTGGACGGCATCGAGCTCGCCGGCGACGCCCTGCATAGAAATCAGTCGCTTCACGCCTGCGTCCGGCGTCGAGATCGACCCGACCCACACGAGCATCGACCGCCCATCGGCAAGCGACATGAGATGCCTGCCGCCGAGCGGAAGCGAGAGGATGGTATCGGCGCGACCGTCGCCCAGCAACGGCACATCCCGCAGCCGCCCCACATCGAAACCGGCAAGCGCGCGCGCAGCATGATTGGTGAAACGGACGCGGCCATCGGAATCGAGCACGAACAGCGCGACGGTCACCGCGTCGAGCAAGGCAAGCGCCCGTTCGAGCCGTGCGGACAGGTCCGGCATGGGATCGGCAAGGCGCATCGCCGACATGCCCCCCGATCGCGTAAACAGACGCCACAGATCAAGCAGCGTCAGCGCAAAAGCGGCGCTGAGCACGAACGCGGTAGCAAATTGCTGCGTCGCGATCATGTGCACGAAACCCGCCAGAAGGCAGCCGGCGAGAAGCGTCCTCCAGCCCAAAGCGGATATGCGATCGGCGAGCGCCGCTATTTTGATCCTAGAGCTCATGCTTTGCCATCCGGCGATACAGCGCCGGCCGGCTCAACCCCAATGCGCTCGCAGCCTGAGCTATATTTCCTGCATGCCGCTGAAGCGCACCTGCGATGGCGGAGCGTTCGAGGGCGTCGAGCGTCGGGAGTTCGCGGGCTGTACGCGTACGCGTCGCCGCGTCGTGCACGGCCGCCACCAGCGCATCGTTCCGCCACGGCTTGAGCAGGAAATCATCCGCTCCCTGTTTCAGGCTTTCGACGGCGAGCGAGATCGCACCATAGGCCGTCATCAGTACCACCGCGACCGTCGCATCCGCGGCCTTGATCGCGGCAAGCGCCGCGATGCCCTCCATCCCACTCCTTTTGCCCGTCGCGAAATTCATGTCGAGCAACACGCAGTCATAGCGTCTGGACGCGAGCAGCCCTGCGATGGCGTAAGGCGAGTCGGCGAGATCGACACGGCGCGCATGAGCCGACAATGCGAGCTGCGCTGCTTGCAGCACATCTGGGTCGTCATCGATGACAAGAATGGCGTCCAGCGGCTCCATCGGCGCTGATCGTAAGCGCATATGACCCGGACAATCAATGCGTCCGGAAACGGACACAATCGGTGAGCGCGAGCCGACGCCGTCAATTCAAGGCTCTGTTATTAAACATTTTTTCTGAAACCGGATTGCGGGTATCATAGCGCGGCCCGTGCCAATGAGTGGCTGCAAGGATCGCGATGCTCGAACTGAGAGACCTGACCAGGATCTACCGCATGCCCGAGGTCGAGACGCACGCGCTGGCAGGGGTCTCCTTCGACGTCGCGACGGGGGAGTTCGTCGCGGTCATGGGGCCGTCCGGATGCGGGAAATCGACACTGCTCAACATATTGGGCTTCCTCGATTCCCCCAGCGGCGGTTCCTACCGGTTGCTGGGGAAAGACGTGTCCGCCTTGTCCGATACGGCATTGACCCGGTTCAGGCGCGAGCATGTTGCTTTCGTGTTCCAGAGCTTCAATCTGATCGACGACCTGACCGTCGCGGAGAATGTCGAAGTGTCGCTACTCTACCGCACTGGCGAGCGCGCGCCCGCCGGGCGGGTCCGCGACATATTGGAACAAGTCGGCATGGGCCACCGCGCCGGACATCGGCCTCGTCAGCTGTCGGGCGGCCAGCAGCAACGCGTCGCGATCGCGCGGGCGCTGGCGTCCGCCCCCCGCATCATCCTGGCAGACGAGCCGACCGGAAACCTCGACAGTGCCAATGGCGACGCGGTGATCGAACTGCTCGCCGCGGCTGCCCGGTCGGGCACGACGATCGTCATGGTCACCCACTCGCCAGCCCATGCCGCTGCCGCGGACCGGATCGTCACCATGCTCGACGGCCGCATCGTCGCTGGGACGGAACTGTGAAGACCGGCTTCGGCCTGGCGGCGGCGAGCCGACATTTCATCGCCGCATTCCTCGGCAATCTCCGGGCGACCCGCTTGTTGTCGGCAATTGCGATATTGGGGCTCACCATCGGCCTCACCGGCGCGATCCTGATGGCATTGGCGGCCCGGACTGCGCTGGAGTTTAACGGATTCCTGCCCGATCGCGAACGTATCCATCTTGGCGTCTCGGTGCTGAATGCGCCCGGCATGCCGCCCAACTTCAACGAAGCGAGCACCGCACACGCAGCGGCGCTGATCAGGGCGAACATTCCCGAGGTCGAGGCGGTCGCGCGCCTTGCCGAACAGGAAGCCATGCTTCGTCGTGGCGATACGATATCCACGGAAAAGATCTATTGGGCCGATCCCGACATCTTCGCCCTCCTCCGTTTTCCCGCGCTCTACGGGCGGCTCGACACAGCGCTCCGCCGCCCAGACGGGATGGTCATGACACGGAGCGCGGCGCAGCGGCTGTTCAGACGAGAAGATGCACTTGGTGAGGCGATCGAGGTCGATGGTCACCCGATGATCCTGACGGCGGTCATCGCCGATGTGCCCCCCAATATGAGCGACCTGAGCAATGGTATCTTCGCGTCGGGCCTCGCCGCGCAGTCCGCGCTTGCACAACAAGAAAGTGCCCGGGGCACCGATGGGTTTTCGATCGGCACGAGAACCTATTTGCGGCTGCGCCCGGACGCATCGCCCGATCGCGTCGAACGCCGGATCGTAACGCTGATCGAGGGCCTGTTGCCGATCCCGATGCGCGGCGCCTATGCGATGCGGCTCGTGCGGATCGACCGGCTCGCGCTGCATGAAGGTTTCCACCCGGAGGCGCTGCAACGCCTTCAGGTGGGCAGCCTGGTCGCGGCGCTGATCCTGTTCATCGCCATCGCGAATTTCGTCAATCTGAGCGTCGGCCTCTCCGCCCGGCGACGGCGCGAGATCGGCGTGCGCAAGGCGTCCGGCGCGAGCCGCGGACAGATCGCCGCGCAGTTTATGAGCGAAGCGGTGGCGACAGTCCTGATCGCGACGCTCCTCGCCGCCGCGACGGTCGAACTCGTTCTGCCCCATGTGAACGCCTTTCTCGGCACGACGGTGAGCTTCGACTATGTCGAGCATCCGGTCCTCATCCTCTGGCTGATCCTCTCGGCGACCGCGCTCGGACTGATCGTCGGCGCCTATCCGGCACTGCTGCTCTCGTCGTTGCCGACCATCGCGGTGCTCAGGGATCAGGGTATGGCGGGACGGTCGCGCGGCCTGGGGCGCAATGCGCTGGTGACGCTCCAGTTCGCGATCCTGATCGGACTGATCATTGCCGTCGCAGTCGTCTACCAACAGCGCATCTTCGCAATGCACGACGGATTGCGCGCGGATGTCGATGGTCTGGTGACCGTTTCCGCTCCCTGCCCCGAGGCGTTCAGGCAGGAAACGGCGCGACTGGCCGGCGTGCAGGGTGTTTCGTGCAGCGGCACGGAATTGCTCGACGGCAATGCCTTCGCGTTTATCGAGATCGAGGGCCGTCGCATTTCAACGGATCTGGTCACCATGTTGCCGTCCAATTTCGCGCTCTACGGGATCGCGCCGATCGCGGGAACGCTAGCGGGCCTGCCGACACATGGCGAAGAGACGATATCGCGCATCGTGATCAACCAGGCGGCCGTGCGATGGTTCGGCTATCCCGATCCGGCAGCGGCGCTGGGGCAGATCGTCCCGGTTCCGGCGGACGGCGGCGGCCCCGACAGTCGCGCGCAAGTGGTCGCGGTCGTGCCCGATTTCGCGCTCTACTCGGTGGAGACCGCGATCAAGCCGACCATCTATCTTGATCGTGCGCACCGGCCGAGCGGCCCCGGCCTAGTGTCGATCAAGCTGGAAGATCGCAAGAGACCAGCAACGCTCGCCGCCATTGACCGGCTTTGGCGCGCCACAGGCAACAACGCGCCAATCGAGCGCGCGTTCGTCAGCGACCATATCGAACGGCTCTACAGCGCTCTTGAGCGGAACACCCGGTTGTTCGCGATCTTCGCTGGTGTCGCAACATTCCTGGCGTGCCTCGGGCTCGTCGGACTGTCGGTCTCGGCCGCGGAGCGGCGAACCAAGGAGATCGGCATCAGAAAGGCCCTGGGCGCCCGCACCGATCAGATCCTGGCCATGCTTCTCTTCCAGCTCGCCAGACCCGTGCTGTTGGCCAATCTGCTGGCATGGCCCGTCGCCTGGTGGACCATGCACAAATGGCTGGAGGGCTTTGCCTATCATGTCGAGCTGCAGCTCTGGCTCTTCCCAGCGGCGGGCCTGCTCACCCTCGCCTTCGCCCTGGCGAGTGTCGGCGGCCAGTCTTTCGCGGTCGCGCGGCAAAAGCCCATCCATGCGCTGCGTCATGAATGAACGAGGGCAGATCCACCCACCGATTGAACGTCGCAGCCTGACCGTGATCGCGCGCCCGTTCATTGATCAAGGTCCAGACTGTGGCCTGTTCGATGCGGAAGCGAGGGCCGGTCGCGGAAATGCGGATGCCCGAATAATCGTCGATGAGGCCGTCACGGGCAGCTGCTTCTGGCACACCTCGCGCAGCATCGGCTCCGCCGACAGACGCGAAGGCATTGCGGTGAACGCCTGCCCTGTGATGGTCCGCGCAGCACCGGACAACTCGTTACGATCGAATGGCGCAATGCTGTGATGTGACCGTTCTTCCTCGCCCAGCTGCGCAAGACGCTTTAGGTAGCGAGCCCATCAACTGGAACGACTGAGATTGGGTGGCGGCGGCATTCGGACAGCGACCACGCCGTGACCGCTTTACGTGCAGAAGCAGCCATTTACCGGCTGACCTCCGAGCGGCTTGAAATGGTCGGAAGCGGTCGGCCGCACTGACCGGCAGACAGCACTTTCTTGCACGCGCCACCTGAAACCTGCCAGTCCGCATTGGCCCAGATTGAGCCATGCAAGCGCCCATCGCGCATCCATCAAAGGTGCCCGCGTCCGGACCTAGAACGGCGTATCCTCGTCACCGGCCTTGCTGCCGCCCTGAGCCGCCGGCGCAGCATTGAACGCCGGGTTCGTGCTGATCTTGAACTTCACGACCTTCGCGCTTCTGTCTTTCTCGGTGACCACGTCGATGCCGCAGTCCCGCAACCCCTGTGCGATACGCGCCAGGCGCGCCTTGAACTGATTCGTGTGCGGCAGCTCCTGATACGGATTGACGCGCTTCAGCAGCGCGCTGAGCTCAGCGGCGGTCACGTCGAGCGGGTTCGCATCCGGTCGCGAGAAATAGGCCGTCAGCCCCACCATGAACACGTTGCCCTGAACCGCAGCTGCCTGAGTCGCTGACTGCTCTTCGTTCAACAATGTCAGCATGGCGCCGGGCTCAAGGCCGAGCGCTTCGCTTGCGCTCTCCACAAACTCGGCGAAATCGCCCATGCGGGACAGCGTGATCTCGCCCGCCTCCGCCCGCGCATGTGTTTTTTCCCGATTGCGCAGCGCTGCTGAGACGGCCGTGAACAGGTAGCCGATCATTTTCGGCCGGTCCGCGTCGAACGACTTCCACACGTCGCGTTCGGTCCTGCGCCGCTCAGGCCGCTGTGCCGTGACGACAAGCGATCGGCTCAGGAGATCAGTCCGCGCTGTCGGCACCGAGATGCACGAGACCACGATCGGGCATTTGACGACGATCTGCGTCTCTTCACCCATCGTGTGATGCGTTCGGGCAGACGACGCCGCGCCCGTGGCCAGGCGTGCGAGCTGATCGGAGATCTCGGCGGTCAGCGTCGAGATGTTGTCGAAGGCCATGACCCGGCAGTGCAGCGCCTGGACGTGCATGTTCCGCTCTTCGGTGGATATGCCGAACCGGCTGCCGATACGATTGAAGGGCGGATCAGTCAGCGCAAGGATCTTGTCGAGGAAGTTACTCTTCGCCGATCCAGCTTCGCCCTCCACGATAAACGCGGAGCAGCCGCCTTCCATGTTGAACACGCCGATCAGGAACGCGATGACGCGCGTCAGATCGTCCTGCCCGACATTGAAGTGCCGCTCGAAATCAGCGCGGGTGCCGCCGCGCATCGGTATCGGCAGCGCGCCACGATTGCCGCGGATGAACCTGACGGTCGAGTCGGACACGACCCGCCAACCCACGGCGTCGATCTCGACGATCTTGCCGTCGGCTCCGCCGAGATCGACGTAGATGGTCTCGTCGATCTGCGCGACGCGGAGATGCACGGGATGCCGAACGTCGGCCTCAGTAGCCCTGGCCTTCAGCAGGCGGATTGCCGCCGCTACCTGCTCCTTCGGTGCTGTGCGGTTGCCCAGCTCCTGAAAATACCGCAGCGACAGGACGCCCTCATACTCGGTGCCGTCCGGTCGGGCCGTGACCCAGCGGATCGTATCGCCCTTTTTATGGCGGAACCGCACATAGGGCGTGCCGTCCAGCCCCAGGAAATGCTCGTCGCCCGCCTCGTCGGCCTGCTCGACCATCATCGAGGCCGCGTCGGGCTTGCCAGCACGGCCAGCGCTGGGGCGTTCGCTCTCGTCCTCGAGGACGTCTCGAAGCTCTGCGGGTGCCTTCCAGCCGGCTTCCTTCGCCTTGTGGAAGAGCGTTGCGATGGTGAGGCGCTGCCCGTCGGGCCGATCGCCCTTGAGGCTGTCCCAGAGCTTGCGGCAGTCTTCCTCGCTGACGAACGAATCGTCGTTGCGCGAAATGTCGAGGAACGGCGCCCAGCCGTCGTCCGCGAAGGCATCCTTGAACATGATCCCCAGGCGGAGCCAGTCCTCCCGGTCGGCTATGTTTAGGGCACCATGCGCGATCGCGTGGTTCGCGGCGTGTACGGCGACTTTGATGTTTGCCGGACCATAAGCGGTTGGCTGGATGGTCGCAGGCAGGGCCTTCTTCGCCTCAGGCTGAGGCAGATGCTCGCGCTCCGCCGCCTCCAGTCCGGCGATGAAGTCGGCATAGGCGATCGGCTCAGCGTCACGCTCTTCAACGATATTGACGAGACATGGCGCGGCTGGGTTCTTCATGTGCATGAAGCCCGGCACGCGCATGATGCGGCCCGGATCGTGGATGCTCTTGTCCGATCCGAACAGGGCGATCAGCCGCTTCTGCACCCGCTGGAACTGATCGACCGGGATATCGGCAACGCACCAATAGAAGTGCCGCTTGCCGGGCGATGTTTCGACGATCAGGTGCGGCGCGAGCGCCAGGCGATCGACATGATCAAGCGGCGTGCCGTCAAAGTCCGCGAAGAACGCGACCGCTTTGACGATATTGCGTGCCTGCCAGCCCTGGCGGTCCGCGACGTTAATCTGGGCGAAGATGCCATAGCCTTGATCGTTCAGTGAACGAAGGCGTTGCCGATGCTCGGTGAAGCTGCCGACCAGCTCGATCGGCTTGCAGCTCGCATCATTTTTCCGTTGCGGATCGTCAATGATCGCGCGGAACAAGATGGGCGCATCGCGGCCGAGGTGGGTGAGGAAGCTGGTCGCAAGCGCGCTGCGCTGCGGCGGAGTGTCGTGGGGCGTGTCGGGCATAGGGGCGGAGCTCGTTGGATCGCCGGCAAGCTCGGTCGATCTGGGTTGCGGTTGCCCGACCGATGCCGGGCGACGAATGGTGCCGCCGTGCCTGCTCGCCGCCCCAGCGCATCGGCGCGGCGACACCGATATGCTGTATTACTAAAGCAAGACGGAGTTGACTAATTGTTTGTTTTCTGAGGCTTGGCGGTGCCTGATGGAAAAATCGGCGGAGACTTTCGCCTCCGCCCAACCGTATGATAACGCCTCAGACCCCGAACTTTCCGGTGGAGATGAACTTGGCATCTTGCAGCCAGCCCCCTTCAGCGTCGAAATCGTCGCCGATTTCGATCTCCGGATCTTCTTCGGGGAATTCGCCTCCATCTTCTGTCAGCTGAGAGTACAAGTTATCTCTGACCGCTTCGAAATTTTCGACAATTTCGTGCTTGCAGTACTCCCACTCAGCAGCGTCGAGGGTGCGGACGAGCAGCTCCAACGAAAACCGCGAATGCCGGTCATCCTGTGTCAGATCGGCAACCACGCCCCCTGTCTGCATAAGCTCCAGGAAGACAATCGGGAACATCAGGCCGCGCAGCATAGCATCGGCGGGGCTGACACGCTCTTTTCTGGGTGGGCAGTGGGCGAGAACCTGAACCGCATCGAGATACGGCTCGATGGACATGGCACTTTTGAACCGGACGGCCGACATAATCAGGCAATCCGGAGCGCGAAGCGCCCAGACCTCACAAGCGGCTGCATGGAGTTTCGCCGCCGCCGCGCTCTGCGCATTCCGGCGTATCGCCCAGCCGCGTGACCCATCTTCGTCCGGATCGCGGTTGCCTGGCTCATACCGCCGCCGATCAATAAGGCTGATCACGTTCGCAAGCTCGACCGGGTCCCCCAAATTCAGATCTTCGGCAATTTCATTGGCCGCCTTCAGAATTTCCGTGCTGCGGCCAACGGTTTCGGCCTCTGCCGACAGAGCCTGTTCAGCCCCCGTGGCATTATCGTTCACCTGCTCGCCTTCGCTCGGACGGTCGTCGCCGCCTTCAGACGGCGTAGAACCTGTTTTTTCAACCATAGTAAATTCCCATTATAATGCGGGCGCAGCGGGGCAACCGCCCGGGCTGTCGCCGGCGTGATTGTTTTGTTTACTGTTGAAGGGGAGGTCGGCGGGCGCTCTAGTCCGCCCGCGTCCCCGGATCAGACCTTAGAAGGTCTCATCATCGAACGGGTCGGGCTCAGGACCGGTGTCGTCCGGATCGTTGCCGTTCTCGTTCAGATAACCGCCATGCTCGTCAGGCGGCCCGATGTTCGGGCGCGGCAGCGGGATGGTGGGCAGGCGGTCGAACATATCAGCCGCCTCATCGGTGGCCTTGACGATCTCTGCCTGGATCGGCGACGGGGCGCCGACACTCTTTTTAACCTTCACGTTTGTTCTCCTTGTCGTTTCAAACACAGACCCCCGGGGGCTTCATCATCGGCAGGCGGGACCTTTCGGTCTCGCTCGCGTGTCGCTCACGATCTGATGTCGAGGCGCCCCGTCACCGGGGTTCCGCGCTCCATCGCCGGCTGATCGGTCAGGCCGGGGCGCCCCCACCATCGGTCTTCTGGCCGGCGACCGAGGTCATCTCGTTCGCGACGCCTCACCATCTATTGAGGCGAGAATCGGAACGCGACATTTGATGTTGACCCCTAATTTAGCTCCAGGATCGGGAGCGTATTAGCTGTGCCGGATTCTGAGTGTTGGTTTCAGGAACGGATTCCAAAGGGCGAACCACACCTGCGAAAATCGTCGAAAAGCGTGGTCCGGAAACCGAGGCATGAAATGCACCCCTGAAACCGCGCTCGCCTTCCTTAGGCGCCGCTGCCATCATCAGGGAGCGGGTCGGCATAATCTGCGCTCAGGAACGTCGCTCCGGGATCCCTGCGGTATTCGTCTTGCGCCATTGCCTTAAGACGGTGGATGTCCATGAAGCCCAAAGCTCGAAAAACCTCATTGACGAGTCTGAGCGCGCTTTCCTCCCAACGATACTGACCCGGCGCGCCCCGTGGCGAAGTAAGATCTCTGGCCTCGACAGTGATGAGGTAAGCCCGTATCCCGCGAATAATCTCCCTGACTGTGGCGTTGCTCCTATTAAAACGAGCGTGTTCACTGAAATCCGTACGGAGCGGGAAAGCGTCGATAGCGGCGAGGGCAGACACCAACTTGATCGCGTGACCATCGCGATCTTTATCCACATCAATGAGCTGATGAACAACTTCATATGCTGGGGCCAAATATGCCATCACATGTTCACTTGCATACTTGCTGTCCAGCTGTCCCATCCTCTTTTGTATCGATCCGACCAGCTTGGCTAGGTCGTTGCGCATCTCGCGTGCCTGATTCAGAAGCGTTGGCTGACTGAAGTCAAAGAGAGAAGCATGCTCCAACATGCACTCTGCCAATGTCTCGATTGACTGTGGTGCCGGATTAATGTCGCGGAGACGATCCGAGAGCTCATCAACATGTATCTTACGAGTGAGCGTAATATCGTGGAAAAGGTCCGCCCAAATTTCTTTATCGGGGTCGCGTGCGATAAAATCTGCGAACTTGGACTTACTCTTCGAAGTCGTGGCTGATGAATCTGCATCAGTCTCGACCGGGCTGTTTTCGTCGTGCATTTCTTTGTTCTTTCCCATTTGCCGGCGCAGCGAGGCGCCGCTCAGCTCAGCTGGCGCCGGCGTGTGTATGTTTTCGCGATGTGATGAGGTTCGAAGCTCGGGCGCGGCCTCGACCCTGCCAAGAGAACGGCCGTTAGCTTGCCGCCTTGCGGATCAGCCTACCAAGCTTATCTCGCAACGGCTTGTACTCGGCTGCGATCTCGTCGATCGTGAAGTTCCAGCCGGCTGCGAGCAGCCCGTCGACGATAAAGCCGCCTGCGGTGCCGATTACTGGACGATCGTCGCCCGGAGGTGCAATCCAGCGCCCTGGCCGTTGCCCTGTGATGCCATACCAGCAGCACAGGAGCGGGAAAGCCAGCTCGCGGAGGGTGGGCGTGCGCCTTTGCTCGGGATCAAGGCGAATGTTCAGGGAGGCTACGGTGACGATGGCATCCATCACCTTTGCAGCGTCGGCCATTACCTCGTAAGGCGCCACTTTAAATAGACCATTGGTGCCGTGAATGTTCAGTGGGTCAGTTAAACTCACAAGATCGATCTTATTGCGTCCAATGCGGTAGTAAATTTCTGCCGCTGTATATTTCGACGCCACCAAAAGCTTCCTCAGTGCAGCCCGATCAGAGGGTATGCCTTGGCGCATTTCAACGGAGGCCGCTTGACGAATCCCGGGCTGACAGTCAAGTATCGGATGACCAATTGAAGCTAAGGTGGCGCCGATCTCAAACATGTAATCGTCATAGCCGTGCGTGTACGCAAGTGCGCAGCCAAAGTAAAAGTACTCAGAGCCCTTCCCGTCGCAACCTGCGAAGTGCGGGAATTGCTTGAGGCGTGAATTGTAGTGGCTTCGGGTATTGTTTTCAAACGTGATCATGATCTATCTCATCGGTTACCGCGCCAACGTTGGCGCGACACACCAGATACATAGGACTTCCCTAGAACGCGAAAGGTTCAGCGGCAGGAGATAATCGACGCGAAGCGCCTAACTATCGCCGCCTAGCATAAGCTTACGTTTCTCGATGCCGGGCGCCTGGCCGCCGGCCGCGAGCGCATCCTTGTCGACCGCGGTCCAAGCGGTCGCAAGCTCGGCGAGGGTGAATCGGATCGCATAAACGTCCAGAAGGTCGGCGACGAAGGCCTCGCATTCGCCCTGGAGATTGGCGCGCTTGTTTTCGTCCCGGACTACCTTCGCCTTTAGCGACGACATTGACCAAGAGCGATGCTCGGCGTCGATCCAGTAATCGCGGCATGCCGCGACGCAGCTCCTAAGGGTAGTATTAGCAATGGGGCCACGTTTGAGGCTGTCGCGGACGACGAGGGTTTCCACGGCATGAAGCCACTCTCGAAGTTTTTCTTGGTCTATCGCACCATCGAATGAGTAAAGAATGTCTAGCTTTTCCGACCGGAAACCATTGTTGTTTGAGCGCGTATCGACGTCAAAAACGGCCTCCAGTAAGAAATCTTGGTCCTGTAGTAGTTCGTGAAGGTGGTTAAGGTCGGCGCGCATTTGGTCATAGGTCTGGCGCATTGACAGAGCTTGCCGCTTTAGCGCGTGCGCCGCACGAAAAATCCCTGCTCTTCTCTCTACGACTGACGGTTCGCCTTCGACAGGATCCTCTTGGTCGCAACATGACGAGCTGTGAAGAAGCGTGACCAGATCGTCAAAGGCCATCTCGTCCTGCAGGCCATAGAACTCGCTGACCGGCTTCCACAGATCAGGGTGATCGACGGCAATCTCCTCCATGTTTGGTCGATTCCTCATCGGCTTTCGTGTCGGTCGTGCCAGCAGCCCGGCCCCTACGCCTTGCTCACCCTCACCACGTGCTTCTCCCACCGCTCCAACCCCTCTCGCCGTTCGGCCAGGGCATCGTAACGATCGTAGATTCTGTCAATCTTGCCGTCGCTGTGACCGATGATTTTCCGGCAGATCGTTGCTGGAACGCCCAGCCTGGCGAGGCCCGAACGAAGGCCGCGCCGAAAATCGTGAAGCCGAAAATCGCGGACGCCGGACAGCCGATCCAGCTCCTGCTTCGCCTTCGAGTATCCGCAGCAGAACGTCGCTCCGCCGTCAGAGGTGAACACATAGGCGTCGTCGCCATGCCGGGGCAGGCTGGCGAGCGTTTCCATGACCAGCGGCGGGAGCGGTACGAGATGGGGCCGACCGTTCTTCGTCTGGGCGAGATGCCACTCGTCGCCGACGATATGCGACCAGCGCAGGGACGCTGTCTCGGTGCGACGCTGGCCGAGCAGGATCAGGCATCGGATCAGCTGGCCGTATGGGTCGCCCATGCGGAAGGACGCTCGCCAGACGGCACCCAGCTCCGCGTCGGTCAGGACCCGATCGCGATCGATGTTCTTGGCTGGCGGTCGGATACGCTCTGCCGGGTTGACCGAGATCATCTCCCGGTCGTGCGCCCAGCGAAAGGCCATCGCGACGTACTTGCGGACCGTGATTGCCGCATACGGCGTGCCAGCCATGACAAGGCCGTCGAGCACCTCGATGATCTGCCGGCGCGTGATCTCCTCCGCGTGCAGCGGCATGAAGTGTTGAACGGCGGAGTGGCGCAGCCCAGCTTCAATGGCGCGCCACGACCGCGCGTTGGGCTTTGCGTGCAGCTCGACGTAGCGCTGGATCATCTGGGCATAGGTGACGAGCGGGGCCGGGGGCGGGGGTGCTGGCTCGGGCGGCGGTGGCGTATATATAATTGTCTGCCGGCGATCGGCGACACGCTCATAGGGCAGGTCTCCCTCGTCCGCTGCTCGCCATATGGCCAATGTCCGGTTGCGAGCTTCTTTCAGCGTCAGACTGGGGAACTGGCCAAGCGTATAGCGCTTCACCCGGCCCTCCACTCGAACGAGCGCTGAGAAGGATCGAACGTCCCGCTCCGAGATACGGAGTTGCAGGCCGGGGCAAAGAACGTCGCTGTAGGAAACCCGCCCCGTTCGCGGCGCCTTGCGCGCCCATATCCATTTCTCGGTGAATCTGTGTCTCGCCATGGCTACCCTGTTCGTTGGTGGTCGAGCAGGGTCGATATTGGGCGTCAGGAATCAGGGGCAATGGCGGCGGAATTGAGCGCTGTCTTTTTAATTGATCCGCGTTCGTCGAGCTGCGGCAGCGCCAATTTCTGGGGTAACGCTGGGGTAACACTGGAGGCGTTTTCCAGGAATCTCAGCGCGGGTCCAAAAATAAATCCCGAAATATCAGAGGCTTTTCGGTCTTCCTCAATGGTAGAGCACTAGCCTTCCAAGCTTGTGATGCGGGTTCGATCCCCGCTACCCGCTCCAGCCCTTTTTCGATATTTGCACCCGGTTCGGCCGGTGCTCAGGCGCCCCGCGCGATGGCGATCGGCCTCACTGTCCCGGTCAATTGCTCCAGAAACGCGTCGGGTGCGGTCATGAATGCGAAGTGCCCGGCATCCGGAATCAGGATCAGCTTTTTGTAGGGTGCCGTGATGCGCTCGAAATAATCCATGGCGTCCTTCGTCGGCGTGATCAGATCGTCCCGCCCCTGGATCACGAAGACCGCGGTCCGGATCGTGCCGGCCGTGGCGGGAAGGTCCGTCCTGATCTGATCGGGCACGACCTGTCTCGCGCTGAAGCGAAACCCGTCCTCGAAATCCTTGTAATTCTGCGGGTCGGCCAGCCTCTTCGCGGCGGCACCGGTGCGTAGCGACTTCACCCATTCCACATCGGATGGCGGCCAGTGCCGATAGACACGGTCGTTGAAGGCGAAGACCTTGACGGCGTCGCCGGGATCGGGCGGCCCGCTGGTTTCCAGCTCCCTGATCGCGGTCAGATCGCCCTCGGCCCGGGCCCTGGACAGCGCCAGATCATATTTGATCCTGATCGCGCCCGTCCAGCTGCCGACCTGACCGGTTCCCACATAGGCCGCGATGCGTTCGGGACGGCGCAGGGCGATGGTCACGCCAACGGTCGACCCCCATGAGTGACCGATGAGGATGATCTTCTTCCGGCCGAGCGTGCGGCAGAGATGATCGACGAGCTCGACGCCATCGTTCGCGATCCGATCCAGCGTCATATCGGGTGTCGCGGCTCCGTAACGGCCGAATGTGTGGCCGGCGCCGCGCTGGTCCCATTGCACGACGGTGAAGCTCTTCTCCCAGGCCCGATAGTGCGCCGCCACCGGCCATTGCGCCTCGCCCGGCCCGCCATGCACGACCAGCAGCACGGGGTTGCGCATGTCGTCGCCCCGAATGCCGATCCATTGATCGAGGTCGCCGAGACGAACGAAACCGGACCAATCGACGGGCCCGGCACGCTGGCGCCGCGTCGCGCGCGCAGGAGGTAACTGCATCAGGCCTGCGGCGAGCAGGCCCAATGCGGCGCGGCGCGTCAACTCGCCATATCCGCAGGTCGTCATCTCGTCCTCTCCCGCAATCGACGCGACCACCAAGCTTATTGATTACACTTGTAGTCGTAAAGCCGGCGCTGTGACGTATCTGCAAGGGAGGCCGGGCCGATCGATCCCGCCGCTATGCCAAATATTAACCGCGCTCCATTACGCATCACGCCATGAATCCGGATGCGCTTGGCAATGCAGGGCGTGATCGCAGGAGTGGGCCCGTCAATCCGGTCGCGAAGCGGCTGGCGCTCTTGCTGCCGATGATCTTCCTGCCGGCGCATGCTGTGGTGGCGCTGGCCAGCCATGATCCGAATGCATCCGCCACCCTGATATTCGAAACGATGGCGCCGCTGATCGCCGGTATTGCATGCATCTGGAGGGCCTCGCTGCGTCGGGGACGCGCCCGGCATGGCTGGCTGGCGGTCGGCGTTGCGATGCTGTGCTGGACGGCAGGCATCGGATCCCAGCTTTTCGAGGCGCTGACGATCTCGGGCGGGACTGGAAACGGCGCGATATCAATGCTGCTTTTCGTGCTCTACGGCGTTCCGCTGACCTTCGTGCTCGCCAGTCCGGGCAGCGATCCCTGGCCCGTGCGGCTCGTGGACGGCATGTCCGCGCTCATCCTGGGGGCGCTGTTCTCCGCCTATATCTTCAGTTTCGTTCCACTGGCGGGAACGCAGGAGGATACGGGGCTATTTTCGCTGGCTCTGATGTTCGATCTTCAGAACATCTTCATCGCGATCTTCGCGCTGATCCGATACCGCGCCAGCTCGATCGAGCGCGAGCGGCAGCTGTTCGGTATCCTGACCGCCTTCGGCTTCGCCTACATGTTCGCAGCGGGCTGCTATAACCATCTCGTCGACGGAGCCTCGGGGATCGCACCGGTCAGCCTGATGGTGGCGTTGCCGTTCATGCTTCTCGCTGTCCTGGCGCTTCGGGCGAACGATCCCGCACGGGCGCCACCTGCGGGGCGGATATTCGAGCGCGTCGTGATGACGGCCAGCCCCCTGACCCTGCCGGTAAGCCTGCTGGCCGTCTCCGCCGCGCTGGTGCCGCAAAGACCGGTCTTGGCGATCGTCGGCTGCGCCGCTGCGACGCTTGGCTATGGGCTGCGCGCCATATTGGCTCAACTCCGTGCGATGGACGAGCGTGATCGGCTGGCGCAACTCTCCCATTTCGACGCGTTGACCGGCTTGCCCAATCGTCGCCAGTTCGACGAGGCGCTGCGGCGCGAATTGACCCGGGCGGCGCGATCCGGCCATGGGCTGGCGCTGCTCATGATCGACATAGATCATTTCAAGCTGCTCAACGACACGCTCGGCCACCGGGTCGGCGACGACCGGCTGCGAGACGTGGCGGAGGCACTGCAGAGTTGTCTGGAGGCTGGCTCCGGCATTGTGACGCGATATGGCGGAGAGGAGTTCGCCGTGATCCTGCCCGGCGCCGTGCCCGCCGATGCGCTCGCCCGCGCCGAAGCAATGCGCGCAGCGGTGGAGGCACTGGCACTCGCCTCGCCTTCTCCAATGGGGTGCGTGACGGTGAGCATCGGCGCGGCGCGGCTTGCAAAGATCGACAGCGACGCCGGCCAGAGGCTCGTCGAACGCGCAGACCATGCGCTCTACGATTCCAAACACGCCGGTCGAAATCGCGTTACCGCGGCCTGGCCAGTGGAGGACGGCGTTCAGGTGATCCCGGCAAAAGCCTCGAGAGGCTCGTCGGTTTGAGTACCCCCGCAGAATAATTCTCACCCTCGATTCCGATTGACGGTGATAATAACTCGCATTAGCGGATCCCGCGAATAGCGGGGGATAGAGAGTGTTTGTAACGGTTTCGCGTGCGTGGCTGATTTCGGCGACGTCGGTTCTTGCTTTTGCCGCATCCGCCCATGCGCAGGACGTGTCCTTGCCGGAAACCGGCGAATCCAATCTCGATCAGATCGTAGTCGTCGGTTCGCGCAGTCCGCAGGCGATCAGCGAGATTCCCGGCAGCGTCTACGTCGTGACCGGCGAGGAGATCCAGGCGAAGGCGCGCGTCGGCGTGCCGTTCAAGGAATTGCTCGGCCAGCTTATCCCTTCGCTCGATATCGGGCCGCAGGGGCGCACGAATTACGGGCAGAATCTGCGCGGTCGTGCAGCGCAGGTGATGATCGACGGCATCTCGATCACGGGCTCTCGCTCGGTGAGCCGCCAGTTCGATTCGATCGATCCGTTCAACATCGCCCGGATCGAAGTCCTCTCCGGCGCCAGCAGCCTTTACGGCGGCGGCGCCACCGGCGGCATCATCAATATCGTGACGCTGCGCGGCGAAAAGGGGTTCCACGTCACGGCGGAGGCCGGTGCGCGTAGCGGCGGGCATGACAGCGATCTGCACGCGGGCATCGCGGTATCGGGCGGCAACGATGTCGTCACCGGCCGGCTTGCGGCGGCCTGGCAGAAGAATGGAGGCGCCTATGATGCGAATGGCGACCAGATCTTCACCGATATCACCCAGACCGATCTCCAGTATAACAAGAGTCTGGATATCACCGGCAATCTGGACTTCGATTTCGCCAGTGCCGGCACGCTGCGGCTGACCGGTCAGGTCTACAAATCCAACCAGAGCGGCGACGTCGCGCTCTATCTGGCGCCCAACCTTGTCGGCGCACTCGGCACGAGGCCCGATCTGCTGGAAATGCGCAGCGGCTTTTCATCGGACGTCGCCCCGGCGACCCGTCGCAAGCTGGCGACCGCCGAATATAGCGCACCCGGGCTTCTGTTCGGCCAGGATGTGCTGCTCCAGGCCTATTGGCGCAACGAGAAGCTGGACTTCTATCCCTTTCCCGGAAGTGCCGCCTATCGCGTCGGCGCGGTGGCGCGCTCGCTTTCCTATTACGGCACGTCGCGACAGAATACCGAGGCCTATGGCGTGAAATCCGCGCTGGTCGCGCATTTCGGCCCGGCCACGCTGACCTATGGCGTCGATTATACCCATGAGCGGTTCGACGCGACGCAGACCCTGTTCAATACCCTGACGGCCTTTTCGTCCGGTGGACTGGTGTTCGATGCGGTCGGAAGCGTGGGGCGATATCCGACGTTCCGGACAAGCGAGATTGCGGGCTATGCGCAGCTCGATTGGAAGATCACGGACAGCCTGACGTTGAACGGCGGCATCCGTCATCAGCGTACCGATGTGTCGGTCGCGGATTTCGTCGGCGTGGCGCAACAGGTGCTCGTGTTCAACGGCGTCGCGAGCGGCGCCGATGCGATCCCCGGCGGCAAGAACGATTATGACGCGACCTTGATCAATGCGGGCGCGATCTGGTCGTTCGCGCCCAAGGCGCAGGTCTATGCCAATTATTCGGAAGGCTTCGAGCTGCCCGATCCCGCAAAATATTATGGGCAGGGCACCTACACCCTGGCCGCGCTCGGCAGCCGCCTGGTGCTCGGCAACAGCATCAACGTCGCCGGTTCGCCGCTCAGCGCAATCAAGACCCGCCAGCTCGAGGCTGGCGTGCGCGGCAGCACTGGCGGGCTCAACTTCGCGCTCGCCGGCTTCTATGCGCTTTCCGACAAGGCGATCCAGATCGTGCCTGCCACGCTGTCGATCCTGGTGATCGACCAGAAGGTGCGGACTTACGGCATCGAAGGCGAGTTGAGCTACACGCTGGACAACGGAATCCAGTTCGGTGCGAACGGTATCGCCGTGCGGACCCAGCAGAAAATCGCCGGAGACTGGCAGCGTGTGACGGTGACGACGGCGAGCCCGCCCAAGATCGCCGCGTTCATCGGGTACACCACCGACGATGCGTCGCTGCGGCTGCAATCGACCACCGTTCTCGACCTGTCCGACGCGACCGGCAGCACGCTCAACGGCTATACGACGCTGGATCTTTCGGGCTCGATCAAGATTGACAAGCTCCGGCTCAGCGCCGGCGTCCAGAATCTGCTCGACAAGGATTATCAGAGCATCTGGAGCCAGCGTGCACAATTGCTGTATCGTGGCCTGGTGACACCACGGACACTCTATTTCCCCGGCCGCGGCCGGACCGCATCGGTGACCGCGACGGTGGCGTTCTAAGGGGAATGGTGCTTTCCGCGATCCTCGGCGCGTTGCTGCTGATCGCGGGCGTGCTGCTACTCCGCCGGGCCTGGCGCGGCGGACGTGCCATGTTCTTGAGCCGGATCGCTGGCTGGGTTGCTCTCGCTGCCGGGATCGCCGTGTTTGCGGCGGGATTCGGTGCGGTACTGGGGCCGGCGATCGCGCTCACTTTGTTGCCGGCACCGGCGCTGGTGCTCGTCGCGCTGCGGCGCGACCGTACTCCGCCGTCGCGTGCCACCACCGAACGGCATGCGATTTCGCACCGGAAGCGAAGATGGGCACGTGCGCTTGGGCGAATGCTGCTTGCCGTTCCCGTGGCGGGCGTTTCCGCATCTTTGCTCGCGGTTGCGATTGCCGGAACCAGCCCGAGCATGACCTTCGGCATCATCACAGCACTCGCCTTGGCCATGCCGCTCTGGGCCGCGGGCATGGCCTGGGCCGTAATCGATCCGCGATTGTGGCGCCCGTCGCTGGGGATGTCGGCTGCGGGGCTCGCCAGCCTTGCGGTCGTGCTCGCCTGATGCGCCTGCGGCTTCCTCCAGCGCTGGTCCGTGCCGCGATCGACGGGCATTCGGTGCTTGGCCTCGCCGTCGCCGCATTGCTGTTCATTGTCGCGTTGACCGGCACGGTCGCGATGTTCGTTCCCGAACTGGATCGGTTGCAGTCGCTTTCAACGCCCCGCGTCGATTCTATCACGCCGGCGCTGGTGGCCCGCACCGTTGCGGCCATCCCTGGCGGGCCCGGCGCATGGCAGCGGATTGCGATCGAATATCCCACGAACAGCCTGCCGCGCCTGACCGTAACGGCGCGCCGGCAGGACGGCGAAGATCAGCGTTTCGCGGTCGACGATCAGGGACGCTCCACCGCCGCCGCCAGGCCGTGGAGCGATTTTCTGCTCGATCTTCATGAGACGCTGACCGTGCCGGGCAGCGCGGGCATGATCATCGTCGGTCTGCTCGGCATAGCAATGCTGGCATTGTCTCTTGGTGGTCTGCTCGCGCATCCCCGCTTGTTCCGGGATGCATTTCTTTACCGCGCGGTGGCCCCGCAACGCGTGCGCCAGGCGGATCTGCACAACCGGTTGAGCGTCTGGCCGCTGCCCTTTCATATCGCGATCGCGTTTACCGGTGCCGCGCTGGCCCTCTCGCTGCCGATCGCGGCGTTGACGGGCACGCTGGCCTACAAGACGCCGGTTGCCGAGATCGGCGCGGCATTGCTTGGGCCGTCTCCTGGCAAGGACGTGGCGCCCGCGCCGCTGCCCGATATTGCGCGTATCGCGGCAGGCTTCACGAACATCCAGCGGCTGATCGTCATGCAGCCGGCGACACGCGGCCAGATCGTGCGGGTCGATACCGAGGTGCCCGGCCGGCTCGTCTATGGCGATCGCTTCTTTTTCGATACGAATGGCGAAAGCCTCAACCCCGGCGGACTGATGAAGGGAAGCCCGGGAGCATCGTTTCTCAACGGGATGTTCGCCGTCCATTTCGGCAGCTTCGGCGGGCTGGTCGTGCGCATCGCCTATGCTTTCCTCGGCCTGGCCTTGTGCACGGTGATCGCCAGCGGCGTCCGAATCTGGTTCGCCCGCCGCCGTCTGCGCGGCATGCCGCTTCCGATGCTGGAACGGCTCTGGACCGGTTTGATCTGGGGCAGCGCGCTTGCGCTGCTGATCTCGTTCGTCGGCGCCCTGCTGGGCCTGGCGGCCGGGGGCACATTCCTTGCGGCGCTGATCGGCGTCCTCGCACTGTCGTCGATGATGGGCAGGGCGGGGCGGGCGGGTGCCTGATCGCGCGGCGGGGCTGCGCAGCCTGCAACCGGCCGGGTAATATCGGCTGACAGCTCCTGCCGACGGTGGCATCGCTCAACTTGACAAGTCGGCGCAACTTTGTTGCCTCGGCGATGTCGGTGGAGGGAGAGCCATGAACCGTCGGGACATGCTGAAAGCCGGAGCGGCGGCATCGCTTGCCGGCCTGCCATTGCTGCGATCCTCGCCCGCGCGTGCGCAGACACAAGTCAGGAAGCTGTTCATCTATGGCGGTGATTTCAACACCGTCTTCACCAGCTATATGGCCTCGCTCACCGGCAAGCCGAACCCCAGGATATGCTTTCTGCCGACGGCGTCGGGCGATGCGCCCGGCAATATCGTGCGATGGTTCGAATCCTGCGCCACCCTGTCGGTGCGGCCGTTCGTGCAACGGTCTTTCATCTCCTCCTACAGCCAGAAGGAGTCCTTCGAGCAGGTCTTCGCCGGCATGGACGCCATTCTCGTCGGCGGCGGCAATACGCTGAACATGATTGCGATCTGGAAGGCCCAGGGTATCGATATTGCGTTGAGGAAGGCCTGGGAGAATGGCGTGGTGCTGGGCGGCGGCAGTGCGGGCTCTTTATGCTGGTTCGAACATGGCACGTCGGACTCCCGCCCGGGAGAATTGACGAAGGTCGATGGCCTGGGCTTCATGAGCGGCAGCCACTGCCCGCATTATGACGCCGAGCCCGGCCGCCGGCCGCTCTACCATGCAAAGATCAAGAGTGGCGAGTTCGAGCCCGGCTATGCGTGCGACAATCGCGCCGGTATCTATTTCGAGAACGAGACCGTCAAACAGGCCGTCGCGCTCGATGAAAAGAGCAATGCCTATTATGTGTCGAAGGTGGGCGCGGAGGTGGTCGAACGCGTGCTGCCAAGGCAGATCCTCAAGGCATAGCGCGACATGTGCGGACTCGCCCGCCGACCAACCATTGCAATGCTGGATTCGTAACCGCTAGACTTGCCTGACGTAAGGTCGACCCGTTTCGCGACGGAGTCGCCTTCGGCCGCTTTATCTGCCTCCTCCCCGAACCATCGTCCCAAAGGAATCTCCATGCGCCTGCTGATCCCGACCGTTGCCGCCGCCCTTCTCACCGCAACGCCGGCCTGGGCACAGAATATTCCGGAAGCGAAGCCGGTCGCGGCAAGCGTATCGACGCAGAAGGGTTTCGACGTCGCGGTCGCGGAATATGCCAAGGCGCTTGGCGGCGGGAAGATCGGTTTTGCCGCGCGCCATCTGGAAAGCGGGCAGCAGGTTTCGGTCAACGGGTCGGAGATGTTCCCGATGGCGAGCACCTTCAAGGTCGCGGTCGCGGTCAAGGTGCTGAGCCGGGTCGACAAGGGCGAGATCACGCTCGAGCAGCTCATTCCGGTGACCGATGCCTTTATCAACGAATCCGGCCCCGTCGCACCGGGCATCTTCCATCCCGGCATCCAGCTGTCGGTTGCCAATCAGCTGGAAGTGATGATCATCCAGTCGAACAACACCGCGACCGATATCATGACCGCGCTTGCCGGCGGGCCTGAGGCGGTGACCGCGAACCTGCGTGCGCTCGGCATCAAGGATCAGAACGTCAACGCCGATACCAAGACTCTCCTCAAGAAATTCTACAAGCTGCCCGCCGACGTGCCGCTGCGCGAAGGGCTTCGCGCGGCGCGCGAATCCGGCGCGGCGATCCCGGCTGGCAACCTGCCGCGCGCCGATTTCGATGCGGATCCCAACGACAGCAGCACGCCGCTGGCGATGACCGACCTGCTTGCCAAGATCTGGTCGGGCAAGATCCTGAGCGCGAAGAGCACCGAATTCCTGCTCGGCGTGATGAGCCGGACGACGACGGGCGACAAAAGGCTGAAGGGTCTGTTGCCGATCGATACGCCGGTCGCCCACAAGACGGGCACGCTGGGCGGCACGATCAACGATGTCGGCGTGATCACCCTGCCGGGCGGGCGCGGGCATGTTGCGGTGTCGGTCTATACCAAGGGCAGCACGACCTCGAACGAAGCGCGCGAAAAGGCGGTCGCTGAGGTTGCGCGGTCGGTCTACGACCATTTCCTGTTCCGCTAAGAGCCGGATTGATTGAGGCGGGAGCGGTTGACGCTTCCGCCGAGGCTGTGAGCGGCAAGCCGGTCGGGCGAACGAAAAGCAAATTTGGGGAGAAGATTGATGAGCGTGAATCGGCGCAATCTGTTGGGCATGGCCGCGATCGGAACGGTCGCGGCGACATTGCCGGCCATGGCGAGCGCGGCGACGTCGCCCGCAACGCTGACGATCCGCAGCAAGGGGCAGCGGGATTATGGCGCCGCGCTGGAGAAGCTGCGCGATTATGCCGCGGCCGAACTGGACGCGGTCGGCCTGCCCGGCATGACGATCAGCATCGTCGATGCCCAGGGGTTCACGGCATCGCTCAGTGTCGGCTGGTCGGATGTCGACAAGCGCGTCCCGGTGACGCCCGATCAGCTCTTTCAGATCGGATCGATCAGCAAGTCGATCAGCGGCCTGTGGCTGCATGCCGCGGCGGACAAGGGACTGGTCGATCTCTCCGCGCCGGTCTCCCGCTATCTGACCGGTGTTCCCCTGCCTGCCCAGCCGATGACGGTGCTCCAGCTGCTCAATCATGCCGGCGGCCTCGCGCATGACGCGCCGGTCTTCCCGCGCACGCCCGACGGGAAATTGTGGACCGGCTTCAAGCCCGGCGCACGGATGTCGTACAGCAATATCGGCTATGCCATGCTCGGGCTGATCATCAACAAGGTCTCCGGCAAGCCGCACGTCCAGGCGCTTGAGGACGATATATTGAAGCCGCTGGGCATGACGGGTGCCACCGCGCATATCCGGACGGCCGATCGTGGCCGCTACGCCACGGGCTATGTGCCCTTCCGCGAGGACGGTGCTGCGATGAGCCGGGCGGCGCTGATCACCGGCCCATGGAGTGAATCCGACAATGCGGCCGGTGCGGTCGCTGCATCGGCGGACGGCATGGCGGGCTATCTGCGCTATGCCCTCACGCTCGGCGCGGGGAAGGGTGGGGTGCTCATGTCCGACGCCGCGGCGAAGCGGCTGCTGGCCAGCGACATCGCCTCCAGCGAATTCGGCCCCGGAACGCGCTACGCCAGCGGCTTCGCCACAGTGCAGATCGATGGCAAGCCGGCGCTGCACCACACGGGCGGCATGACCCTGTTCTCGTCGGCCTTCCATGCAGATCCGGTGGCGGGTGTCGCCTGCTTCGCCAGCGTCAACGGGCGGGCCATCTCCTATCGTCCGCGATTGACCACAATCTATGCGATCCAGCTCATGCGCGCCGTCGTTGCGGGAACCGCGCTGCCGTCACCGCCCGATCCGCTCGGGTTCCGGCGGGTGACGAAGCCGGAAACCTATGCCGGCACCTTTGTCGGTCCCGACGGCCGCTCGGTCACGTTGCGCGCAACGAGTGCCGGGCTGGTGCTTGCGGACAAAAGCGGTGAGGGGCGGGTGGAGCTTGGCGGCAAGGATTCGCTGGCGACGGACCATCCCGGCTATGCCGCACATTCGCTCGATTTCGACGCCAAGGGCGATCGCTTCTGGTGGGGTAGCATGCTGTTCGGCCGCGGCGGCGCGCTTCCGCAGCCTGTTGCCGCTGCGGCGCTCAAGCCGCTTGCCGGCGAATATGGTTCGGCAGAGGGCACTTTCGCTGTCGTGGTGCGGGGTGAGGCATTGGTCGCGGAGGGTGCCGGGGAGTTCGTCCGTCGGGCCGGTGGGTTCTGGTCGCCCAAGGAGGATGTCGGCGGCGTGACGCGGGTCTGGTTCGACGGAGCCGTGAACGGCGTCCCATCACGGCTGATCTTCTGCGGCATGGATTTCGTCCGCATCACCTGAGGGCGCGCTTTCGCAGGCAGCTTCCAGCCAGTTGATGTGAAGCAATGACAGAGTAGTTGCGGTGGCAGGGGTTTTCGTCTGCCACCGCAATTTCAAGTCAATCGATTAAAAATCGTCTGGAGCTTGCCCGGCCGGGCTTATGTCGAAACGGCCGGATATTGGTGGCAATTTGCGTGCCTCGCTCAATAGATGTGCGTGAATCTTGACGCATTATTCAGCGTGATTTGCGCTACCCTATGCCAATAACCAAACTATACTGAACTCGAAACGATCGGACAGGGTCGCTTTCGAAACAGGGAGACTGGGCATGAGAGGCACGTTCAAGGCAATCATTCTGTCGACCGCACTGACCGCGCAAGCCATCGCGCCGGTGATGGTGCAGGCGCAGACACGGCCGGCCCCGGTGGATGAGCCGGTTCCCCTGCCTCGACCCACCCCCGGCCGCCCGGAGATTCAGCCACCGCGACCGAACCCCGGCCGCCCGGAGATTCAGCCGCCGCGGCCCAATCCCGGCCGTCCGGAAATCCAACCGCCGCGGCCCCACCCCGGCCGTCCCGAGATCCAGCCACCACGGCCCAATCCCGGTTATCCCGGCTATGATCGGGATCGCGGCTATGCCGGACGGCTCGTCTGTGAATCGCGCGGCAACCGGCTGAAACGCTGCAACGCGCGCACCGAGAATCGCGTCGTTCTGCTCACCCGAGGCGGCAATTGCAGTGAGGGGCGGAGCTGGGGTTATGATCGGCGTTCGATCTGGGTTTCGCGCAATTGCCGGGGCACATTCGCCTACGGCTATGGCAATGATTGGGGGAATGACTGGGGCAATGGCCGTCCCGACCGGGACAAGGGCCCAAGCGCGGGGCTGGTGATCGGCGGCGTGGCGGTCGCGGCCGGCCTTGTCGCACTGCTCGCGAGCCGCAATAAAAAGGCCAACACCCCCACTGAAACGAGCGTACCGGAAACGCCGCCGAGCTACCCGCCGGGCCCGCCCGCTTCGCTCTCGGCCGATCTGTCGTCGCTTCCCGCCGACGCGCGGCCATCGATGCAAACCTGCCTGTTCGAGGCGTCACGCCAGATCGGCGCGACCGGCGGCACACGCCTGCGCTTTGAACGGGCAACCAGCACCGAACCCGGCAATGGCGGTTGGCGCTTCGGCGCGGAGCTGACCGCGACCTATCCCGATGGCGACCGGTCCGTTCCGATCTATTGTCGCGCGACACCGAGCAAGGTTGTGCAGCTCGATTTCACGAACTGAGCTGACCTCTTGTCTGGAGCAGGTTTCGATCCCAACGGATCGAAACCTGCTCCATTTCTTTTTTGCAGAGTCCGAACCATCGGCCGGCGCGATCTGATCTGCTTACAGCGTGTCTCAGGCGAACCCGAAGCTATCGGCGACAGCCACGGCATTCGCCACCTGACCGGGCGCAGCATTCAGTATCTGGGCTGTGGCCTCGCTTGTGGCGCTGATCGACTGGCCGCCGATGAGAACGGCGGCGCCCTGGAAAATGATGGTGCGCGCGTCGCCCGCAAAGTCGAGTTCGGTTCCGGCCGTACCGATCGGCACGGCGATCCTGTCATCCTCCGATCGCAGCACGACGAAGGAACCGGAGATATAGGCTTTGTAGTCGCGGGCCGGGCCCGGCAGTATCAGAGTGTCTCCGCCGCGTGCGAACGAGCCATCGAGCGCCGTGTCTCCGCCCAGCAATCGCACGGTTTCAGCACCGTTCGTGCCGAAAATGTTCGCCTTGCCGGCGAAACTCGTGTCGCTGCCGGCGGTAAGCACCAGTCGAGCCGTGGCGTTGGCGTTCTCGTTGCCAGTCGGCAGCAAGGTGCCGTCCGGCCCTGCGGTGATCGGCGCGGCCACCGTGGCAATACCCTGTCCGCCAATCTCGACGCGCAGATCGACCGCATCGAAAACCAGCTTGCGTACCCCGTCGTCGAAGACAAGCGACGTGCCAGTGGTCCCCACCGGAATGGTGATCTCCGTCGTGCCATTGGTCAGAACGGCATTGGAACCGGCCAGCGCGATTGTGAAACCGGCCGCATTACCGGCGATCCGTACAATGTCGCCGCCGCGGCCGAACGAGCCGTCGAGCGTGACCTTGCCGGAGCCTGCCAGGATCGAAATGTCTTGGAATCCGTTCGATCCGAACACATCCCCTGTGCCCCGCACCGCGCTAACATGGCCATCGACCGTGATGAGGCGGAAACGTGGCTCGGGAACTGGTGCAAGCGGCAGCGTAATCGTCACGCCATCGCCCGCGAAATGCGCGGTTTCGACCAGCCTGACGAGATCCGAGCCCTCGTCGCCGCCGGCGGTCGGATTGGTGTCGGTGATGGTGAAGGAGCCATCGCCGTTCCGGACGATCGTGAAATCCGTCGACGCGCCGGCATAGTTCACGACGTCGGCGCCGCCGCCGCCATCGATGCTGTCATTGCCGGGGCCGCCCCGAAGCGTATCGGCGAGGCCCCCGCCGATCAGCGTATCGGCGCCTGCATTTCCGCTCAGGTCGAAACCCTTGTTGGTCACGCCCGCGGCCGAGATCCTGTCCCCACCGCTTCCGCCCGTCACGATCTCGAAGTCGACGACGATATCATGCCCGGTTTCCGCACCGTCGGCGGTACCGGCAAGAAGGTCGATGATCAGCCCCTGGGAGGCGCTCGCGAAGATGATCGTGTCGGTGCCGGTGCCGCCATCATAATGGTCATTGCCCCCGCCGGATCCCGCGATCACGGTGTCGTTGCCGTCAAAGCCGAAGAAGATGTCATCGCCGTTGCCGGGGTAGCCGAAGTCGTTGCTCGCCAAGGGGCTCAGGATGATCTGGGGTTCGTCTTTTGGCTGCGCCCCGGGTCCCTCGATCGTCGGCGGCGTGGGTATGACCGGCTCGATCTTCGGGTCATCAAACTCTTCGCGCGGCGCGGTCATGCCGGGGATCGTCTTGTAGAGATCGTCCAGCTTTGAGCCGACCGTATCCATCCAGTTCTTCCACTGCTGATCCCAGTCGATATCCTCCAGCTTCTTTCCGGTATCGATCGCCGCATCGATCGCGGCATCGAGCGTCACATTGGTCGCATCGTCGATATAGGATCTCAGATCATCCGCTCCGCCCTGGATGATGGATTTGAGCTCGGTCTTCTCCGCGGCGCTCACGGGCAATTTGTCGACGAGATCGTCGAGCCTTTTCTGTGCTTCGGCGATGATGGGATTGGTGGTTTCCTCGACGATCCTGTCGACGAGAACCTTGAAGGCCGATCTGTAATTTCCGGCGTTCAGGTCGATGACCGTATCGCCCAATATGTCGGCTGCGGTGTCCGCGATCTGGTACCAGGCGAGGATCTTCTTGAGCATCGGATATCTGGTATCCGTCTCGCTTCCCAGGAATTCGTCGAGTTTTCCGACATAGCTCCGGATCTGGTCGAACGCGGGCAGCAAGCTCCAGATCGCCCAGGAGATCATGCCGGCTTTCCAGAAGCTGGCTTCCTCGATGGTGACGTCGGTAAACTCCAGCCGCGTGAAATTTATGACGTGATCGCTGCCGTCCCCCTTGTTGCGGACCGTGACGCCCCATCCGAACCCTTGCCCGGCGTCTGGCGCCATCACTCGTATCGAATATTGCGTGCGGGCGCCGCCATAGACGACGGTGTTGATCACGTCGCCGCCATAGTCGGTTCCGTCGATCGCGTTCTGGCCCGTCTCCTTCGCCTGGGAATTGGCGGGGTCTACGCCGGCGAACCTGTCGTTCCCGATGCCGCCGATCAATGTGTCGTTGCCGGCACCGCCGCTGATGGAATCGTTTCCGTCGCCGCCGCTGATCGTGTCGTTGTCATCGCCGCCCGACAATGTGTCGTTGCCGATGCCCCCATCGATCGCGTCGTTGCCCTTTTCGCCGAAGATCGAGTCGTTGCCCGCCTCGCCCAGGATGGTGTCGTCATTGTCGCCACCCCAGGCGGTGTCGTTGCCCGCCCCGCCATTGATCAGATCATTGCCCGCTTCGCCGTGAAGTTCGTCGTCGCCTTCATTGCCCAGCAGCTGATCGTGTCCGCCGCCGCCGAACAGCGTGTCGTTTCCGCCCTCGCCGCCAATGATATTCTCGGCGCCGTTGCCGATGATGATGTTGGCCGATGCGTTGCCGGATCCATTGATCTGGCTCGATCCCGCTAGCGTCAGATTCTCGACATGGTTGCCGAGCACATAGGTCACCGTCGAATAGACGGTATCCATGCCTTGCCCATCCAGCTCGACCACGACGTCATTCCTGGAATCGACGTCATATCGGTCGTCGCCGGGACCGCCTTCCATGGTGTCGTCGCCCAGTTCCCCATTCAGCTCGTCATTTCCGAGCTCCCCGGCTAGCCGATCATTTCCGGCGCCACCGAACAATGTGTCGTTCCCCGCGCCGCCGCTGAGCGTGTCTGTGCCGGCATATCCATCCAGCAGGTCGTCGTTTGCGGATCCGGTCAGGGCATCATTGCCGTCGAACAGATATTTGGTGAGCCCCACAACGTCTTCGGTCACGTAAAAACCCGCAACGGTCGCCGCGCTCTTGTTCAGCCCCGTGAGGGATTGCTGCAATGTCCCATTGAGCTGGTATTCTCCGGAGGAGGTGAGCCGGAACGTGCCGCTGAAAATGCGAACGGTCGTGACCGTTCCAGAGATGTTGTCATCGTCATCATATGAGAACGAACCGTCATAGATCGTCCACCCCGTGCTGTACGAGACGTCCGCCTGATATGAATCCAGATGAACATCCAGAATGGAAGTCGCTCCGGCTTTGTCGACGGGCAGATAAACCGGATCGATATCGTGCATGTTGAAGGGTTTGAAAGCGATCAGCGTTGCCATAATATTCCTCGGCTTTCTCGGGGACGACGATATCGGCAGCTCGCGCCGACTCTTTCAATAAACTGCTAGATCAGCGCGGAACGGAAGGCGCTGCGGTCTCCGCGCCAGAGCTTCCGGGCCGATCGGGCGTCGGATCGCGCCGCAACCGCATTGCCCTGTCTTGCCAGCGCCCGCGCGCGGACGTCCAATGTCATCGGATCGAGCGGCCGCATCTTGAGCGTGGCGTCGGCCTCGGCCAGTGCGGCCCTGGCGTCGCCCGTTGCCAGCAGTGCTTCCGCGACGCTGCGCCGCACCGGATACCACCAGAGCGGTGGGTCGGAGAAATCCTTGAGGGTCTTGTCCTCCTGCAACGCGGCAGCCTTGCGGAAAAAGGCGAGCGCGGTTGCCGGCCGGTTGTCGAGCATCTCGGCGCGGCCGAGCAGCACCAGTCGCGCGATCCGGGCGAGGCGCGTGCCGATCGCGGCATGCTCCTGTCCGGCGTCCGATCTGATCGTCCAGGGGATATGGTTCGCTTCGGAGCGCACGGCCGCCGAATTGCCGAGCCGCGCCTGTGCCTCGCCGCGCGCATAGCGCCAATAGGCCTTGAGATAAGGCAGCTTCGGTTCGGGGAAAGCGAGCACAGTGCCGGGCTCCGCAAAGCGGCCCTCGGCAAAATAGCCCATGCCCGCGACCGCTTGCGAGAAGACGCTGCCGGTGCCCCTGGTGGCAGCGACCCTGACCAGCGGATCGCTCAGCGCAAGTGCACTTTTCGCGTCGCCCGACATCAGCGCGCCGCCCACGCCGAAATGCACGTTATGCGCGTGATAGGGCAGGTTCCACACGCCGTCGGGAAGCGGCATGCCGAGGCGGCGGGCGTTGTCGATGCCCAGCGCGACCGCACGGACATTGGCATCGGCGGCGTCCTGATATCGCCCGATCCAGTAATAGGTGTGCGACGGCATATGGACGAGATGGCTCGCCTTGGGGGCCAGCCCTGTCAGCCGATCGGCGAAGGGCGTCGCGCGCTCGGGCACACCCGCCATTTCGGAGGCATGGATGTAGAAATGGATCGCCGGCGAATAGTCCGGATCGCGGACCAGCGCGTCCTGCAGCAGCGCGACCGAACGGTATACGTCGTCATGCCAGTCCTTTGCGTCGCCAGCCGCGATCAGCCAGGCGTCGGCCGCAAGCGTCGCGAGCGCATTGTCCTTTGGATGTGCCTTGGCGATCCCATCCATCGCCTGCGCGAAAGCGAGGTTTGCGGCGCCTTTACGGCCACCCGCAACGTAGCGGAGCTTGAGCGCGGCGATCAGCGCGCGTTCCAGTTCGGTGCCGGACTTTGCGAGACCCTCGGCACGCGTGGTGAGCAGAGCAAGCCGGGCATTGTCGTCCGCATCGATGGGATAGTTGATCGTCGGCCCCGATGCCCATGCCTCACCCCAGGCACACATCGCGCAGCCGGGGTCGAGCCGGGAGGCTTCGTGGAACGCCGCGATCGATGCCTTGTGCGCGAATGCCGCACCAAGCTGCATGCCATTGTCGAAAAACGCCTGCGCGGCCGGCACCGTCGTCGTGATCGCGAATCCGCCCTTGCCGTAACCTTCGAGGAGCTCGGGGCGTGTGGTGGCGGTATCGTCCCCGCTGCAGATCTTGTGAGCGGGCAGCACCGGCCTGGTGCCTGTGTCGACCGGCTTGCCGTCCTGGCCTCCCCCGAACAGCGCCATCACCATCGCGGCCAGCCACATGCGCATCGCTCATCCCCCCGGAAATCGCGATGATCCTATATCAGTTGGGGACGGAGTCATTCGACAATGTGGGAATGCCGACGGCGCATGCTCTGTTATTCCTGCCGCGCGGGTCGGCAAAACGGCACGAGCACCAGTGCCGCCAGGAACAGCATCGCCATCAATCGGAACACGTCGTTGAAGGCCAGGGTCAGTGCCTCGCGCTGGACGATCCGGCCCGCGATCGCCTGTGCCATCAGCAGGGCGTGCGCAGGATCGGGCGTGACGGCACTGGCCTGCCGGGCCAGCGCCTCGATCAGCGCGCTGCCGTTCCGCCCCGCACTGCCCAATGCTTCGCCCAGCCGCAACATGTGCAGCCGGGCATTGTCCTGCAGCCAGGTGTTGACCAGCGCGATGCCGATCGCCCCGCCCAGATTGCGCATCAGGTTGAACAGGCCGGACGCATAGCGCAGTTCCGGCCCCTCGAACCCGGTCAGCGCCAGGTTCACGCTCGGCACGATGCACAGCATGATCGCGAAGCTGCGCACCGCCTGCGGCCAAAGCAGCGCGTGGAATCCCCATTCGGGCGTCATGAAGCTGAACATCCAGAGTCCCGCCGCGAACAGGCCGAGCCCGAAGGTGATCATGATCCGCGGGTCGATCCGCTGCGAAAGCCCGGCGGCGACGGGGACGCCCAGCATCTGGATCAGCCCGGCGACGAATACCGTCGTCCCGATCTCCGATGCGTTGTAACCGCGCACCGTGCCGAGGAAGACCGGCACCAGATAGGTCGCCGAATAGATACCGAATCCGATCACAAGGTTGAACACGCAGGCGAAAACGAAAGTCGGGCGGCGGAATGGGGTCAGGTTGACGATCGGCTGGTGCGAGCGGAACGATCGTTCGAGGAACAGCAGCAGCGCGACAAAGGCCAGCCACCCGCCGATCGCGATCGATGTGTCCTCGAACCAGTCGTTACGGGGGCCTTCCTCCAGCACATATTCCAGGCCGGCGAGAAACACCGCCATCGCGGCGAGATGCATCCAGTCGATCCGTTTGAGCATGCCGGGATCGGCGCGATCGACGCGGATAAGCCCGAACGCCAGTGCCGCGACCAGCGCACCCGGCACGATGTTGATGTAGAAGATCCAGCGCCAGCCGAACGCATCGGTGATCCATCCGCCCAATGTCGGCCCCAATGTCGGCGCCAGCACGGATACCATGCCGAGGATCGCCGGGATCATTGCGCGCTGCTTGCCGGTGAACATCGCAAAGCCGGTGGCGAACACCGTCGGTACCATCGCACCGCCGACAAAGCCCTGCAGCGCGCGGAATGCGATCATCGATTCGATGCTCCACGCCATGCCGCACAGCGCACTCGCCAGGGTGAACAGGCCGGCGGACAATGCGAACAGCCAGCGCGTCGACACTGCCTGCGCCAGGAACGCGGCGAACGGGATCATCACCAGTTCCGACATCAGATAGGCGGTCTGCACCCAGCTGATCTCGTCGGCGCTGGCAGACAGGCCGGCGCGGACCTCGTTGAGCGATGCGGCGACGATCTGGATGTCGATCAGTGCCATGAACTGGCCGAACGCCATAACCGCAAAGATCAGATATTTGCGCCTGTCCGGCAGTGCGTCCGGGGCGATCGTCGTGTCCGGCACTGGTCTTCACCCCTTGCACTTGTCCGACGGAGATAATATGATGATCATCATATAAAACAAGAGGCAGTGATGCGCTACGATGCCGAACACCGCGGAAAGACCCGCGAGAAGATCCTGAAAGAGGCTGCCGCCGCGATCCGTGCCAAGGGGCCGGAGGGGGTCGGCGTGGCCGCGCTGATGAAGCAGGCCGGGCTGACCCATGGCGGTTTCTATGCGCATTTCGCGTCGAAGGACGATCTGGTCGCCGAGGCGATCGGCGTGATGTTCGAAGATGCGCGTGTGCGGTTCGATCACACGATGGCAGAGCGGGATCCCGCTGCGGCGCTCAATGCCTATGTCACATTCTATCTGTCGCAGCGGCACCGCGACTCGCGCGACCGGGGATGCCCGATCGCAGCACTGTCGACGGACATGGCGCGGCTGGAACCCGTATCGCGCGAGCGTTTCGGCCAGGGCATTGCGACGCTCACCGGCTGGCTTGCCGATGCGCTGGAACGGCATGGCGTGGCGGATACCGGGCCTGCTGCCAGTGTGATGCTGTCCGAAATGGTTGGGGCATTGTCGCTGTCGCGAGCGGTTGCCGATCCGGCGCAGTCCGATGCGATCCTCGCTTATGCCGCGACCGCGATCCGGAAGCGCTTCGACCTGGGAGATGCGGCATGAACGACGTCACCGCACTCTCCGGGCTTGAACAGCTTCAGGCGATGCTCGCGAACGGCCGACATTCGCCGATCGGCCGGACCCTCGATTTCATCCTGGTCGAGGTGGCGGAAGGGCGCGCTGTGTTCGAGGGAACGCCCGACGAACGCGTCTATAATCCGCTCGGCACCGTCCATGGCGGTTATGGCGCGACCCTGCTCGATTCCGCCTGCGGCATCGCGGTCCATTCGCGGCTTCAGCCCGGGCAGAGCTATACGACGCTGGAACTCAAGGTCGCTTATCATCGCGCGATGACGGCCGACACCGGACCGGTCCGCGCCGAAGGGTTGGTGATATCGATGGGCCGCCGCGTCGCCTTTGCCGAAGCGAAGCTGACCGATGCGACCGGTCGACTGCTCGCGTCCGCCACATCCACCTTGCTGGTCATCACGCCATGAACGCCATTGCCGTCGATCCGATCGTCGCGGCGCCGACTGGGCCGTCCCCCCGCCGCCGCGTGCCGCGCGCGCTTGTCGCGGGTGGCGCCGCACTGCTGCTGGGGGCCGCGGGTGTCGTCTGGATCGTATCGCCGGCATCGCATGAATCGACCGACAATGCGTATCTGCGCGCCGACAGCACCGTCGTCTCGTCGCGCATCGGCGGACAGATTGCGGAGATGCTGGTGAGGGACAATCAGCAAGTGCGTGTCGGCGACCCGCTGGTGCGGATCGACGATCGCGAATTCGCGGCCCGGTTCGCCGCGGCCGAGGCGGCCGTACATGATGCCGATGCCGGCGTCGCTGCCGCGCGCGCGGCGCTTGCCTCGCACGTCGCGGAGAATCGGCTGGCCGACGCCGATATCGCGGTTGCGCGCACGGCCATTGCTTCGTCCGACGCCGAACTGCGTCGCGCCGAGGCGGACAATGAGCGTTTCGAGGCGCTGGTCGGACGTGGCTTTGCAACGCGCCGCGATGCCGAGCGCGTGAACGCCGCGGCAGCGGATGCCCGCGCCAAGGCCCAGCACGATCTTGCCAGTCTGGCCGCGACCCGCGACCGCGCGACGGTGACCGCGGTACGGCGGGCGAGCCTGGAAGCGGAACTGGCGCGGGCACTCGCTGGCGCCGAACGCGCACGCGCGGCGCTCAGCCTGGCCGAGCAGGATCGCGGCTATACGCTGGTTCGCGCCCCCGTCTCCGGCACGGTCGGCAATCGCCAGGCACAGCCGGGCGATGTTGTTCAGTCCGGCACGCGCCTGCTGACCTTGGTGCCGGGGCAGGGGCTGTATGTCGTCGCCAATTTCAAGGAAACGCAGACCCGGCGCATGCTCGTCGGGCAGAAAGCGCGGGTGAAGGTGGATGCGCTGGGCGGCGATGCATTGACCGGCCATGTCGAAAGCTTCGCGCCCGCCTCGGGCTCCGAATTCTCGCTGCTGCCCTTCGAGCCCGGCAGCGGCAATTTCACCAAGATCGTGCAGCGCGTGCCGGTGCGGGTCGTGCTCGATCCCGGTCAGCCGAACCTGGCGCGGCTCCGTCCGGGGCTCTCGACCACCGTCGAGATCGCACTCGATCGTTAGGGTTGGGGTGATGATGGCGAAGCAAAAAGGGCTTTGCCCAAATGGGATAAAATAGTCCCAATTGGAGAATATGGAAGAAATCTTGACAATCCATCTCTGATCGGCTCGGTTCCCCGAAAAAGGGGATATCTGCATGCGCATGTTCAACGGCACCTCGGGGCGCCTGACCAGATTTTTCGCGATCTCGCTGGCGCTTGGCGTGGCGGCGCCGATCCTGTCGACGCCGGCCGCGTTCGCCAAGGAGGATGCGGCCAAGCCCGCATTGCCCGATTCGGGTTATGTCAGCCAGGACGTGATGATCCCGATGCGCGATGGCGTGAAGCTGCACGCGCAGGTCTGGCGCCCCAAGGGTTCGACCGAAAAACTGCCGATCATGATGACGCGATCCCCCTATGGCTTCACGTCGGAGCGGATCGCGGGCGGTCTGGCGCAGGGCGGCGCCTATGGCGAACTGGCTGCCGACAAATATATCTTCATCTTCCAGGACATTCGCGGTCGCTTCGCATCCGAAGGCGAGTTCGTGAACCTGCGGCCGACCAAGACGACGCCCAATGGCATCGACGAAGCGACCGACACCTATGATTCGATCGACTGGCTGGTGAAGAATCTGCCGGACAATAACGGCAAGGTCGGCGTGTTCGGCGTATCCTATGGCGGCTGGACCGCGGCGATCGCGACGATCGATCCGCACCCGGCGCTCAAGGCGGTGTCGTCGCAGGCATCGCCCGAGGACATGTTTATCGGCGACGATTTCCATCACAATGGCGCGTTCCGGCTGGACTATGCCTGGTCCTGGGTCTCGACGCTCGAAACCGATGGCCGGTCGATGAAGGCCTTCGATTTTGGCACCGACGATGCCTATGACTGGTATTTGAAGCAGACCGATCTCGCGACGCTCGACCAGCAGAAGCTGGGCCGCACCATGCCGAGCTGGCAGAATTTCGTCGCTCATCCGACCTATGACGCCTTCTGGAAGGCCGGACAGACATCGCGGATGATGCCCGCGAAGGTCGCGACGCCCAATCTGATCGTGGCCGGCTGGTGGGATCAGGAGGATTTCTATGGCCCGATGGAAATCTACGCCAATCAGGAGAAGGGCGACGACAAGGGGCTCAACTATCTGGTGGTCGGCCCGTGGAACCATGGCGGCTGGCGCGGTAAGGGCAGCAGTTACGGCCCGTATTCGCTGGGATCGGAAACCGGCACGACCTTCAAGACCGAGGCCGAACTGCCCTGGTTTCGCTATTGGCTGAAGGGCATCGGCACGTTGAACCAGCCCGAGGCGATGGTCTTCCAGTCGGGCAGCAACAGCTGGCAGAAGCTCAAGCAATGGCCGCCGGTCGATGGCGTCGAGCGCAAGCTGTATCTGCGCGCCGGTGGCAAATTGTCGTTCGAGGCGCCCAAGGCGGGCGAACGCGCCGACCGCTTCGTGTCCGACCCCGCCAATCCCGTCCCCTATCGCGATCGCGCCAATCTGAAACCCTTCATGCAGCCGGGTTCCAATTGGTCGACCTGGATCGCCGACGATCAGGCGCCCTTCGCCAAGCGCAAGGACGTGCTGTCTTGGCAGACCGAGCCGCTGGCCGAGGACGTCACCATTTCCGGCGATGTCGCCGCGCAGCTCTTCGCGAGCACGACGGGCACCGATGCCGACTGGGTGGTCAAGCTGATCGACGTCTCCCCGTCCGACGAAGCCACGCCGGTCGAACTGCGCGGTCGCCAGCGCATGATCGCCAACGACGTCTTCCGCGGCCGTTTCCGCAGCAGCTATGAGCGGCCCGAGCCGATCACCCCCGGCAAGGTGCTGCGCTACGACATCGATCTCCATTCCGCGTCGCACGTCTTCAAGAAGGGGCACCGCATCGCCGTGCAGGTGCAGAGCAGCTGGTTCCCGCTGATCGATCGCAATCCGCAGACCTTCGTGCCCAATATCCTGAAAGCCAAGCCGACCGACTATAAGGCGCAGACGCACACGATCGTTCACACGTCCGATCAGCCCTCGGCCATTTCGGTCCGCGTCACGGGCGCGCGCTGAACCGGACTTCTTCAGGTGCCCGCCTCTGGCGATGCGGGCACCTGCTCCCCATTTCGGGCCTGCAGCAGCAGGAGCGACATCATGAGCGACAAGCCGATCCGGATACCCGGCCCCGACCATCCGATCGCGATCGAAGCCAATTCCGAGCGCGTGACTGTCATAGTCGCGGGCCGGGTGATCGCCGACACGGTGAATGCGCTGACGCTGCGCGAGGCCAGCTATCCGCCGGTGCACTATATCCCGCGTGCCGATGTCGACATGTCGCTGCTCGAACCGACCGACCATCTGACCCATTGCCCCTATAAGGGCGATGCGTCCTATTTGAGCATTCCCGTCGGCGGCGCCGGCTCGGCGAATGCGGTGTGGAGTTACGAACATCCCCATGCCGCCGTCGCCGCCATTCGCGATCATCTCGCTTTCTATCCCGATCGGGTCGATGAGATCCGGGTGATCGCGACGGCCTGACGCGGCGATCCTCGTCCGGGTGGTGCGCACCATGCACCGCCCTGGCGAAGCTTGGCACCTTGCCCGGCGCCCTGGTTGCACAGACATTGGCCTCCGTTCGATCGGGGGAAAATAATGGATCGTGTTTCGCGTCGTGCCGTGCTTGGTGGATTGGGTGGGTTCGTGCTGCTGGGCAATGCCCGCGTCGAGCCCGACATCGTCCTGCACAATGCGAAGATATGGACGGTCGACGCCGCCGGGCCGGAAGCGCAGGCGGTGGCGATCGCCAATGGCCGGATCATTGCCGTCGGCAGCAATGATTTTGTCCTGAACGGCGCCGGCCCGCGTGCCCGGCGGATCGATATCGGCGGCAAGCGGATCACGCCGGGCTTCATCGACGCGCATTGCCACCCATCCTATGCGGGCGTCTCCTATGTCCGGCAGGTCGCGTGCGACGATCCGTCGATTGAGGTGGTCAAGGCAGCGATCCGCGCCCGGGCGGACAAGACACCGCCGGGCCAATGGGTTCAGGGCTGGCTGTACGATGACGGCAAGGCATCGCGCCCGCTGACCGCCGCCGATCTCGACGAGGCCGCGCCGCGCAATCCAGTGCTCGTCATGCATCGTGGCGGCCATACCGCTTTCGCGAATTCCGCCGCGCTCAAGCTTGTCGGCTATGATCGCAATACGCGCGACCCCGATGGCGGCATGATCGAACATGACAGCCAGGGCGGGTTGACCGGCCGGCTTGGCGACAGTGCGATGTACCCTCTGCATGCGCTGATCGCGGACAAGCCCAGCCGCGACGATTATCGCCGCGGTGTCGAGATCGTCTCTGCCATGGCGGTGAAGCGCGGTGCGACGTCACTGACCGATGCCTATGGCATGATGGAGGGGTTTCGCGGCTATCGCGACGCTGCCGCCGCCGCGGTCAATCCGCTGGCGCGCATCTCGTGCGGCATCGGTTCGACCGAGGTGGAGCCGTTCCTCGCGGCGGGTCTGTCGACCGGCTTTGGCGACGACCGGGTGCGGCTCGGGGCGGTCAAGTTCGCGGTCGACGGATCGATTTCCGAACGCACGGCCTGGCTGTCCGAACCCTATGAGCACAGCAAGTTCACCGGCACGCCGATCGGTGCGCCCGAGGAACTTCACGCGCAGATGACCAAGGTCCATCTGGCGGGATGGCAGCTGATGACCCACGCCAATGGCGATCTTGCCATCGATCGCGCCATGACGCTGTACGAACGGATCCAGCGCGAAAATCCGCGTCGCGACGCCCGTTACAGGCTGGAACATTGCACTCTGCTCGATGCGGGGCTGATCGGTCGTATCAAGGCGCTGGACGCGATCCCGGTGCCCTTTGCCGGCTATGTCTATTTCCATGGCGATGTGATGCATTTCTATGGCGAGAAACGGCTGGAGCATATGTTCGCGATGCGCGATCTGATCGATGCCGGGGTTCCCGTGCCAAGCTCGTCCGATTTCATGGCGAGCCCGATCGACCCGCCAATGTGGCTGCAGAGCGAAGTGACGCGCACCGATCCCAAGGGCCGCGTCTGGGGCGCGAACCAGCGCATAAGCGTGGCAGAGGCGATCCGATGCGGTACGCTCAACGGAGCCTATGCCGAGTATGCGGAAAACGAGAAGGGGTCGATCGCCTGCGGCAAGCTGGCCGATCTGGTGGTATGGGACAAGGATCCCATGACGATCGACCCGATGAAATTGGCAACACTTGCGCCGGAGCGCACAATGATTGGAGGACGCTGGGTCTATGAAGCCTGAAAATGACGTGGTTGGCGGTGGTGCTGTAACCGCCTCGGCCGATCTTTCCGCATTCTGGATGCCGTTCACCGACAACCGGTCGTTCAAGGCGAAACCGCGCATGCTCGCGTCGGCGGAGGGCATGTATTATCACACGCCGGAGGGCCGGGCAGTGCTCGATTCCACCGCCGGCTTGTGGTGCGTCAATGCCGGCCATGGTCGGCAGCAGATCGTCGAGGCCATTCGCGAGCAGGCCGGAATTCTGGATTTCGCGCCGACCTTCCAACTCGGCCATCCCAAGGCGTTCGAGCTGGCCGAGGCGCTGGCGGCAATGATGCCCACGGGGCTGGATCGCATCTTCTTCACCAATTCCGGATCGGAAGCGGCGGACACCGCGCTCAAGATGGCGCTCGCTTATCACCGTGCCAATGGCGAGGGCGGACGGACGCGGCTGATCGGGCGCGAGCGCGGCTATCACGGCACCAATATGGGCGGCACATCGGTCGGCGGCATCGGCGGCAACCGGCGCAGCTTCGGTGCGCAGATCTGGGGCGTCGACCATCTGTCGGCAACCTTCCGTGCGGAGGCTGCCTTCACCCGGGGCCAGCCCGACACCAATGAAGACATGGCGGGCGAGCTCGAGCGGCTGGTGACGCTCCACGGCCCCGAGACGATCGCCGCGGTGATCGTCGAACCTGTCGCCTGCTCGACCGGCGTTCTGGTGCCGCCGCGCGGCTATCTGGAACGGCTGCGCGAGATCACTGCGCGTCACGGCATATTGCTGATCTTCGACGAGGTGATCACCGCGTTCGGTCGATTGGGCGCGCCCACCGCGGCGGAGTATTTCGGGGTCGTGCCCGACATATTGACGATGGCGAAGGGGCTGACCAACGCGACCGTACCGATGGGCGCCGTCGCCGCCAGCCGCGCCGTCCATGACCGCATCGTCGAGGATGCGCCTGCGGGCATCGAATTCTTCCACGGCTATACCTATTCGGGCCATCCGCTTGCGGCAGCCGCCGGTCTGGCGACGCTGTCGCTCTATAAGGAGGAAGGCCTGTTCGCGCGCACCGCGGCGCTTACGGCCTATTGGGAAGCGGCGGTCCATGGCCTCAAGGGCGAGCGGCATGTCGTCGACATCCGCAATCTTGGCCTGATCGCGGGCATCGAGCTTGCGCCGCGGCCCGATGCACCCGGTAAGCGCGCGTTCGAGATTTTCCAACGCTGCTTCGACGATGGGCTGCTGATCCGCGTGACCGGCGATATCATCGCGCTGTCGCCGCCGCTGATCATCAGCGAGGCGCAGATCGACGAGATCGTCGAACGGATCGGCGCCACTTTGCGGGACGTGGACTAGGCTGCTGCCCGAGATTGAAGGAACCGGCGCAGCGTGGTGATCGCGGGCGAGGACCAGCGGTCCTCGCGCGTGACAAAGGCATAGGTGCCGAGTTCGACCTGGCGAGTGCCGGGAATCGCAACTTCGACCAGCGCGCCCTGTTTCAGGTCACGGCTGACCAGATAGTCGCTCGCCAGCGCGACGCCGCGTCCCCGGCGCGCGGCGGCGATGGCGAGATGGGCGTGCCACAACAATGGTCCCGGAATCCTGCCGGGGATGAGCACACCATTGAATTGCAGCCATGCGCGCCATTGCTCGTCATGTTCCTCGTGAAGCAGGGGCGCATCGATCAGATCGTTGATTGAGGCGCCCGCCAGTCGCGCTGCCATCTCCGGACTGGCGACGACCATGATCGACGGGCGGGCCAGCGCAACGAACCGCAGCCCCTTGCCACCCGGGCTCGGGGGCCAGTGGTCGAGATAGAAGCGGATGTCGATATCGGCCTCTCGCGCCAGCAGATTCGCCGGGCCATCGGTTGGCCGCAATTCCACATGATGATCGGGGTGCAGAACCTCGAAATCCGCGATCTGGTCGGTCAGCCATTGTGTTGCGAAACCGGGCACGCACCAGAGTTTCAGACTGCGCCCCTTGTGGCCGTCGCTGTCCATCGCATCCGCCGTGGCGTCGGCCATCTCCGCGATCGCTGCGGAGATCCGACCATGGAAGCGCGCGCCTGCCGCGGTCAGTTGCAGTCGCCCGCCATCGCGCTGGAACAGCCCGACCCCCAACCACTCTTCGAGCAGCCGGACATGGCGGCTGACCACGGCGTGATCGAGCGCAAGCGAGGCTGCGGCCCTGCGGATACCGCCTTCGCGCCCGACGGCTTCGAACGCACGCAACGCGGCGAATGGGGGAAGTGCGGTCATGACGCGACTATGCTGTGTTGGTGCGCTCAGGGCAACGCCTTGCCTGTGCTTCGCACCTTGCGATTTCCGGCCGAACCGCAATGATCGCACCATCGCCCTCTTTGTCCCGGAGTTCCATGACCCACCGTCAGATCCGCCGCTCGATCGCCGCATTCGCCCTGGCCTGCATCGCTGCAACCGCGTCGGCGCAGCCGGCCGCCGGTCCGTCGAAATCTCCCGAACGCGCGCGCGATCTTGGCGTGCCGTTCCATGGCGAGCCGGGGCCGCTCAACGCGATCACCGATGTGGCCGGCGTCGAGGTGGGGCATACGACGCTCATCTCCGGCGACGGTGCGCTGCGGGTCGGGGAGGGACCGGTCCGAACCGGTGTGACCGCGGTGTTGCCGCGTGGGCGCGATTCGATCGCGCCGGTCTTTGCCGGCTGGTCGACGCTCAACGGCGCGGGCGAAATGACCGGCACGGTCTGGCTGGAGGAGCGCGGGCTGCTCGATGGTCCGATTCTGATCACCAATACGCACAGCGTCGGCATCGTCCGCGATACCGCGGTGGGCTGGATGGTCGACAAGGGGTGGACCGCGCGCTGGTTCGTGCCGCTCGTCGCCGAGACCTATGACGGCGTGCTCAACGATATCAACGGCTTCCACGTCAAACCCGAACATGTCCGCAAGGCGCTCGATTCGGCGCGCAGCGGGCCCGTGACCGAGGGCGCGGTCGGCGGCGGCACCGGCATGATCTGCAATCGCTTCAAGGGCGGCATCGGCACATCCTCCCGCATTGTTCGGCAGGGTGGCAAAAGCTATACCGTCGGCGTGCTGGTGCAGTGCAATTACGGTGAGCGCGAAAGCCTGCGGATCGCGGGCGCACCGATCGGCATGGAACTCGCCAAATCCTATCTGCTCTGCAAGACCGGTCAGGTGGTCGGGAATGTGCCGACCTGTGCACCGACGGCGGCGCCGAGCGGGCGGGCAAGCGACGGATCGATCATCATCGTCGTCGCGACCGATGCGCCGTTGCTGCCGCACCAGCTGAAGCGCATTTCGAAGCGCGCCGGGCTCGGGCTCGGCCGGCTTGGCTCGGTCGCCAGTGCCGGGTCAGGCGATATCTTCGTCGCGTTCTCCACCGCGAATCCCTCCGTGCCCGCCGTGCAGGCCGGAACGACCGAGGTCGCGATGTATTCGAACGAGGAATTGACCCCGCTGTTCGAGGCGACGGTGGATGCCACCGAAGAGGCCGTGGTCAACGCGATGGTTGCGGCGGGCGACATGAGCGGGGCCAATGGTTTCAAGGTCTTCGGCCTTCCGCATGACGTGCTGAAGCGCTCGATGAAGCGCTGGACGGCCGCCGGCGGCGCGCGCCCATAGAGTCTATTTCGCACTTCGCGACGAAAGGCGGCTCGCAGCCCTTGCCGGGAGGGTCGCATCTCGGCCAAACGGCGGCGATGGCGATTCAAGTCGATATAGGCACGGACGACGCCGGCAGATCCGCTTCGATCGATCTCGAAGAGCTGCTGGCGACGCGATTGCTGGTCCAGGGCAATTCGGGCTCGGGAAAATCGCATCTGTTGCGCCGGCTGCTCGAGCGTAGCGCGGAGCATGTTCAGCAGGTCATCATCGACCCGGAGGGCGATTTCGTCACGCTGGCCGAGGTCTATGGTCATGTCGTCGTCGAAGGCTCAGACTATTCCATCGCCGAGGTGACGAAGTTCGCCGCGCGCTGTCGCGAGCATCGCGCATCGGTGGTGCTCAGCCTGGAGGGACTGGAGGCCGAGGGCCAGATGCGCTGCGCCGCCGCCTTCCTGTCGGGCATGTTCGATGCACCGCGCGAGCATTGGTATCCGGCGCTGGTCGTGGTCGACGAGGCGCAGGTGTTTGCGCCGTCGGGCGCTGTCGAGGTGATCGAGGAAGTGCGCCGCGCGTCGCTGTCGGCAATGACCAATTTGATGTGCCGCGGCCGCAAGCGCGGGCTTGCCGGGATCATCGCCACGCAGCGCCTTGCAAAGCTTGCCAAGAACGTCGCTGCCGAAGCGTCGAACTTCCTGATGGGGCGCACCTTTCTCGATATCGACATGGCCCGCGCCGCCGATCTGCTCGGCATGGAGCGGCGCCAGGCCGATGCGATCCGCGACCTTCAGCGCGGTCACTTCCTTGCGCTCGGCCCGGCCATTTCACGCCGGCCGGTGTCGATCCGGATCGGATCGGTCCAGACCGCCCCACGCGGTGCTGGCCCCATGCTGACGCCCTTGCCGCAGGTGTCTGCCGCCGACATGCGCCAGACGCTGCTGGATGGACTGGACGAACCCGGCCCGGCGCCCGTCATCTATATGCCGCCCAAACCCCCACCGGTCGAAGAGGTGCTGCACACGATCGAGGTCAGTGCCGCGCCGGCTGCTGCCGTCGCTTCGGCGCCCAAGATCGATGTCGGCCCGGTCGTCGCTGAAGCATTGCGCGCGATCGTCGAGGATCCCGAAGCGGGCGCGCGTTCGGCGGCCCTGCTGTTCCAGGATTTTCAGGTGCGCTGCCGGATGATGGGCGTGCATCGCCCGCCGCTCGACGCCTCGACATTTGCACGGCGGCTCGGCGCGGCGCGAGCGGGCGTGTTCGACGATGTAAGCGAGGAATGGGCGCCCGCGATCGAGGCGGCGCGGGGGCTGCCCGACGATATGCTCGGCGCCTATCTCTGCATTGCACGCGCGGCGCGCGACGGCGACCCGTGCCCATCTGACGAGGAGGTCGCGCGCGTCTATGGAACGACGTCGATCCGGCGCGCCCAACGCATCATCAGTTACATCGAGGACCGGCAGATACTGGTCACCCGCGTCGATATGTCGGGCAAAAGGTCGATCACCATTCCGGCGCTTGGCTGGACCACCATGCCGGCCGTGACCTGAGTCGATCCGGTTCGACTGAACCGGATCGACTCTTCATTTTCCATTGTTTGCCGCGATTGCCGAGCCGGCAGATGAGACCATCGGCCTCGAAATCGCTCTGAATCAGGCGGCCGGGAAGCGGCGAAGGATGCTGCCGACCAGTTCTGCCTCATCGACGCTGTTCCAGACGTGGAAGGATGCGCGCAACACGTCGCCGCGTCGGTCGACGCGGCAGTCGGCTGCCGCCAGTGCCGCGGCCAGCCCATCAATGTCGGCGGCGTCCAGACAAAGCGTGCCGCCGCGATTGCGCATGTCGAACGTGCGGCCGGACTCTGCCTCCACATGCGCGATCAGCACGCGATTCCACGCCAATGCCGCATTCACGCCGATCGTCGTGATCGTCTCGATGCCCGTGGTCGCAAGCGAGAAGGGCGCGATCGATGGGGTGCCGCCCCAGAAACGCCGCGCATCCGGCGCATAGCGAAAATCTCGCACATCGAAGGCGAACGGGTTCTCGTGGCTGAACCAGCCGACATCGATCGGTTCGATCTCGGGGATCAGCTCCTGCCGTACCCAGAGAAATGGCGCGCCTGAGCCTCCGCACAGCCATTTGACCGATGTGGCGAGCACCACGTCGACACCCCAGGATCGCGGCGTGATGGGCAGGATGCCGATCGATTGGGCGGCGTCGATGATCGAGATGGCGCCATGGCGGCGCGCAGCATCTGCGATCTCCGAAGCTGGGGATACGACGCCAGTGTTGGAATGGACATGCATCGCGACGACGGCGGCGACGCGTCCATCGATCGCATCGATCCATGTCTGCGCGTCGCCGGGATCGGCATCTTCGGGCAGAAGCTCAAGCCGGTAACCCATGCGCTGGAGCCGATCCATCGCAAAGACGACCGAGGAGAATCCGTGCGCGGAGGTCAGCAGGACATCTCGACCGGGTTCGCGCTTGAGGCCCGATAACAACGTGAAAAGCGCCGCGGAAACCGATGGTTGCGGACAGATTTCTTCCGGTCTGGCGTCGAGCAGCCTGGCAGCGGCGTTGCGAAAACGGTCGATGGTTCCCAGCCAGTCACCCCATGCGTCGCCGCCCTGTTCCGCCCAGGGTGTCAGCAGGTCGCTGTCCAGCCGCGCGCGCGCGGCGAGTGGCTGGCAGCCGACCGAGTGGCTGAGCAGATAGGGCCCGGGTCCGGGAACCAGGAACAGATCGCGATGCGCGCTCATGCGGCCTGTTCCGCGGCGATGCTGTCGCGCACCCGGCCATAGCTTCCGCCCCAGGCATCGGTCATCTCGACGCGCACGTCCCAGAGCGCGGGGAAGAAGCGGTGCCGGGTGCCGGCCTGCAGCAGATCGACCGAGCGGCCCTTGAGAGATGCCGAGCCCATGCCGATCGAGCGGTGGATCAGGAAGATATGGTTCGACCGGAACTTGCCGAACAATTCGTCCAGCTCGATCAGCGCTTCCGCGACGACATAGGCGTCGTCATGCGCATAATCCTGATCGTAGATCGAGCGCACGGTGCGGCCAGCGTCGGTCAGGTAGCGTTTCTCGAAGCTGCGCCACAATTCGGGGATCATCTGCAGCAGGACGCGGAAACCTGGCGATTCCTGGCCGCTGCCATTGCCGAGCTGCAGGCGGATCTCCTGATATTCCTTGGGCGACATGGTTTCCAGCAGGTCGAGCTGCGCGATCATCAGCCGCATGATGTTGTGGACGCGACCCATCAACGAGACGACGCGATGCGCTTGGCCGGCGACCATATAATCGTCCACTTCGAGCAGGGTATGCGCCATCAGCTTCATCCACAGTTCCTCGACCTGGTGGATGATCTGGAACTGCAGCTCGTCATGGTTGGCCAATTCGTCGAACGGCTTCTGGCAGGCGAGCAGCGACTGGGTGGACAGATACACCTCGTAATCGAGCTTCTCCGGCGCAGTCAGCAGTGCATGATATTTGGCGCGGTCCATTGCTCGTCTCTCCTACCAGTCTGAACGTTGGAGCGAACCTAACATTTTGCGCATGGTACATTGTGCCCATTCTGCGTCTATTGGGCAATCAGTATGGAGCAATCGTTCTTCAGATTGGCAACAGTAAAGTACGATGATGCTGTGGTTGCGGAATTGAACTGCGTATCGGACTGCAGTATCGCGTTATCACAGCACTCATCCGTGGATATCCGATGGCAGCTCCCGAATCCGATTTCCCCCAACTCGACCGGATCGATCGTGAGATCGTGACGGCGCTGGAGGCCGATGCGCGGCTGTCCTTCGCCGCGCTTGCCGATATGGTCGGCATCTCCAAGTCGCCCTGCTGGAAGCGGGTGCAGGCGCTTGAGGCGGCGAAGGTCATCCAGGGCTATCGCGCGACGATCGATCCCGGGGCCGTCGGGCTGCACACCACAGCGTTCGTGCGCGTCATTGTCCGCTTCGACAAGCATCTGGCGTTCGAGAATGCGGTGCGGGCACATCCCATGATCATGGCGTGTCACGTCACCGTCGGCGATGCCGACTATCAGCTTCAGGTGCTGGCGCGCGACATGAGCGATCTCGACGAGCTGTTGCGTGCCGAGCTGTGGCGACTTCCCGGCGTTGAGCGGTTCGTGACGACGATCGCGATGCGCGAGATCAAGGGCGCCGCCGCCGTCAGCGAAAATGCCTGGAGCGGGCGGCACCGGCGCACAGGCTGATCAGGGAGGGAACGGCTCTCCTCCCCATGCTTTGCATGGGGAGGAGAAGCGGTTCACCTGATCGCGGTTACGTCGAGATGATGGGGAAGTCGTTGCTTAGGCCGCACCGTTAGGCCGGTGCATTCTCCAACTCGGCATCCTCGCCATGGAGATTGAGCAGCGAATCCAGTAGTCCGTCCTCTGCGCTTGAACAAACGCCCAGTACGATCGCCTCTTCGCAGCCCTCGGCCGTCACATAGGCATGGCCCATGTTGGAATCGATATAGATCGATTCTCCCTCCGCAAGCGTGACCGGATCGTAGAATTCGGTGTGCACGACGATGGTGCCGCGCACGACATAGACGAACTCTTCGCCCGGATGGCGAACGGGCTCGCCGAATTCCTCGGCCGATTTTGCACGGATGCGCGTGATCAGCGGAATCATCCGCTTCCGTCGCAATTCCGTGCAGAGATAATAATAATCGTAATTCGGCGTGGTCACGCGGATCGCCTGATCCATGTCGCCGATACTGCGCCGCGCGGTCACCTGGGTTTCGGCGCCCGGATCGGTTTCCGCGAATAGCTCGGACATGCGGATGTTGAGCCGCTGGCTCAACTGCAGCAGCTTGTCGTAGGTGAGCGTCAGCCGGTCATGCTCGACCTTGGACAAGGTCGAGATGGGAATGCCGCTGCGATCGCTCATTTCCTTGAGCGTCCAGTCATTCCGGGTTCGGAGGCCGCGCAGCAGCACGCCGAGTGTCGGCTGATCGGACTTCATGCGCGATATCCCTTGTTGGCGTGAGCGCCGTGCACAACGGCGGTTTTCGGTCTCTTTGTAGAAAGGATCATTCTGTCTCGCGCCTCAACCAGACCATTACATATGATCTCGATGCCGTGCGTGCAATCGGACGCGCAAATGCCGGTCTGGCGGACGACCATGGCTCAGGTCGCCGCATCGGCCATGATGGCCTGCTTGCGGCGCATCCAGAACCAGATCGCCACGCCGATCAGCACCATCGGCAATGCAAAACCGAACTCGTCGATCGAATAGGCCGTCGCGGTTCCGCGCTCGCCGGTGAGCGGGGTGAAGACACCCTGGATGAAGAGATTGTGGCTGGCATGCAGGATCGCGCAGGGCCACAGGCTGCCCGAGCGCAGCCGCAGCCATGCCATGATCATGCTGACGCCAAGCACCAGCACGGTGAAGCAGGTGGCGGAGAACCACCATTCGGTGCCCTGATTATAGTTGCCGAACAGCAGCAATGGCATGTGCCATGCCGCCCAGATCAGGCCGACGACGAACACGCTGGGTGTGAAGCCGATCAGCGACGCCATGCGCGGCGCCAGGAAACCGCGCCAGCCAATCTCTTCGCCCAGCCCGGTTGCGAGCGCGCTGACGAAGCCGGTCGTGGCCATCATCACGACATAGGAAATGACGACCAGCGTCGGTTGCGCGTCAGGCCAGCCCAGCATGGCGGCGAATTTCGCGACATTTGCAGCGTCGGCGAAACCGCCGAGACCGGTCAGCCACACGATGAGATAGGCGATACCGGCATAGCCGAGCGGAATGAGATAGCCGGCCAGGTTCCAGCGCGTTTCTCCCCAGCCCCAGCCCAGCGATGCAAGGTCCAGTTTGCGGAGATACACCGTCAGCAGCGCGGCGATCGCGGGCGACCACATCAGGCCGGTCACGTAATTCCGGGTGGCCGGGGCGCCGCCCGCAGCAATGATCAATGGATAGAAGATGCAACTGATGGCCAGCGTCAGGACCAGAAAGAGCGCGATATCGCCCCTCAAGCTGCGAGCATCCATCCCCATCATCCCATGTCTCCCCCATGCACCGCGGTGAGACCGGCGACGCATGGGCAGAGCGTAGGACGCGTTTTCTGATTTTCCAAATGGAAAATTGAGCGTGTAATCAGGATCTTTATGACATATTCGGACAATCGATTTTACGGCTGGTGAGCATCGTTCCGTCCGTTGGCAAGCGCCGCAACGCCAGGACGAACACGAGGCCCGCGGCAGCCATCGCGGCCCCGGCAAGCGACACCGCTGGATAACCCAATCCCAAGCTGATGACGCCACCACCCACAGCGGCGCCGATCGCGTTGCCCAGGTTGAACGCGCCGATATTCATGGCGGAGGCGAGGTTGGGCGCCCGCGCCGCCTCGGTCATCACGCGCATCTGAAGCGGCGGCACCAGTGCGAAGCTCGCCACGCCCCACAGGAAGATCAGCACGGCGGCGGGCGCCGGCCATTGCATCATGCCGGCGAACAGGACCAGCAGCACGAGCAAGGAAGCGAGCGCCGCGATCAGCGTTCCGTTCACCGATCGATCGGCATAACGGCCGCCCAGCCAGTTGCCGACGGTCAGGCCGAGTCCATAGAGCACCAGCATCGCGGTAACAAACGCGGTCGATGCCTGCGCCTCGACCTGCAGGATCGGTGCGATATAGGTGAAGACCGTGAACATCGCGCTTGATCCGATGACGGTGAGCGCGAGCGCGGCGAGCACCGGCCCGCGCGTCAGTTCGCCAAGTTCCGCGCGCATATTCGCGTCCCGGTCCGCGGGCAGATCGGGCAGCGCCAGCCGCAGCGCGATCATCGCCGCGACGCCGAGCGCGGTGATGCCCCAGAATGCCATGCGCCAGCCCATCAGCTCGCCCACCCAGGCAGCGATCGGAACGCCTGCGATATTGGCGATGGTCAGGCCCATGAACATCGCGGCGACCGCGCCGGCGCGCTTGTCGGCGGAGACCACGCTCGCGGCCACGACCGACCCGACACCGAAAAAGGCGCCATGGTTGAATGAGGTCACGACGCGCGCGACCATCAGCATCGCATAACCGTCGGACAGCGCCGACAGCAAATTGCCCAATGTGAAGATGCCCATCAACAGGATCAGCAATGTCCGCCGCGGCACCCGACTGGTGGTGAGCGTCATCAGTGGCGCACCGATAAGGACGCCGAGCGCATAGGCACTGACGAGCAGGCCGGCCGACGGGATCGACACGCCCAGATCGGTGGCGATGACGGGCAGCAGGCCCATCGGTGCGAACTCGGTCACGCCGATGCCGAAGGCGCCGATCGCAAGCGCCAGCAATGGCGGATTGATTTTCATGAACCCGGACCTTTCATTTTTGATCTTGAGCAAATGGCGCATTGCAGCAATGTCCGGTAGACGTGGGTGAAGCCAAACATCTGTGCGTGAGGATCATCAATGGCGCGCGAAATGACCGATCGGTCGGGTGAGATGGAAACCTTTGTCGCGGCGGTGCGCGAAGGCAGCTTTTCGTCGGCGGGCAGGGCATTGGACCTCACCCCTTCAGCCGTCAGTCGCATCGTCTCGCGGATCGAGGCCCGGCTGGGCGTCCGGCTGATCGTGCGCACCACGCGCAGCATGACGCTGACGCCGGAGGGGGAGGCCTATCATCTCGCGGCGCAGCGCATCCTGGCCGACATGGCCGAGGCCGAGGATGCGATCGCCGAGCAGGCCTCGCCACGCGGCCGGTTGCGGGTCAGCGCGGCGCTGGCCCATGGCCGCCTGTCGATTGTGCCGCTGCTCAAGGATTTCGTTGCGCGCTATCCAGGCATATTGGTCGATATCAGCCTCAGCGACACGCTCGCCGATGTAGCGGGGGCGCGGGCAGATGTGGCGATCCGTTTCGGCCCCTTGCCCGACAGCCTGCTGACCGCGCGGCGCCTGGGCGAGAATGGACGCACGATCGTCGCATCACCCGACTATCTCGCCCGGATGGGCGTGCCGCAACTGCCGGAAGATCTGCTTCGGCATAATTGCCTGAGCTTCAACTTCCGCCGCGCCGAGCCGGTCTGGCCCTTCCGCCGCGACGGCCGTGATTATGCGCTGGTGGTGAAGGGGAATATCGAGGCGAATAATGGCGAGACCTTGGTTCAACTCGCGCGACAGGGCGTGGGCATCACCCGCGTCGGCAGTTTCCATGTGGTGGACGATATCGCGTCCGGACATCTCGTCGCGCTGCTCGAGCCCTTCAATCCCGGCGATCGCGAGGATATCCACGCGGTCTTTGTCGGTGGCACCACGACCCCGGCGCGGGTTCGGGTTTTTGTCGATTTCCTGGCGGAAAAGCTGGGTTCAGGCGGGGGCGCGCGTCAACCGGGTTGAGACCACCCGGTTGGCGCGCCGCTGTCACCTAGGAGCCGATCAGAATCTGAACGCGACGCTCGCCCGGACGCCATGGTCGCTGGTGGCGGAGCCGATCGTGCCGGCATAGCCGATCGCGAACGAACCCGAACCGCCGATCCCGAAGCGTATGCCGAGATCGAGCGCAGCGGTATCGCGGTCGAGCGGCGTGCCGTAGACCCGGAACGGCGTGCCCGCGCCGAAGGCGAGATCGGCGTTGGGCAGATGGCCGTCCAGCGCGTGCCGCCAGGAGGCGCTGCCGTAGAGCGAGGCCTGCCCGCCGATGGGCAGCGATCCGCGCAGACCGAGCGTCGTCCAGGTCGCGCTGTCGGTGCGCTTTGCTGCCGAGAGCGCAGATGTGCCGCCCTGTTCGGCGAATGCATCGGTCTTCAGCCGTGCATGAGCGATCGTACCGAACGGCTCGAGCGTCGTGCTGCCCAGCTCGAAAACATGGCCGGCTCGCGCGAAGACCTGCAGCCCGCGTGCGTTATAGGCGCCGCGCGTCGTGTCGGCATAGCCGGAGAACCCGCTGGCGCGGCGCGTGGCGATGTCGTGCCAGGCAAGCGCCGCGCCGAACTGCAGGCTGGTGCCACCCCAGCGCCCGCCGGCAAATGCACCGATCTGGACGCTGTCGACCGTGGCGGAGGATGCACGCGCATCGACGTCCAGCTTCGAACGGCTGTAGCCGCCCGTCAGACCGGCGCGCCATTGTCCGCCGAGCGCGGTATCGACGCCGAGCAGCAGGCCGGCGGTCGAGCGATCGAGCGCCGCGGCATTTCCGTCGCTGTCGGCATCGCCCCACGCGCCGATCGCATGGGCCCAGATGCCGTTGCCTTCGGCCCCCGCCTGATCGAGCCGGTTGGCCACGGCCTCGCGGAGATGGCGGCTCTCGTCGAACAGCACGCCCTTGACCGTCGCGTGGATCTCGCCCGACAGCGTGTCGAAGCCGGCGCGCGCGGCGGCTGCGCTGCCGATGCTCGCCATCGCGACATAGAGCGGGCTGCTCGTGGCCAGGCCATCGACGCCGCGGGCGGCGGCGCGCTGGTTGATCGTTCCGCCGACGCTTTCGAACGTCACCGCGTTGCGCACCGCCTGCAGATAGACGCTCGTCGCATCATAGGTGAGCCCCAATGTCAGGAAGGGCTGGGCGAGTGGATTGGCGAGATCGACGCCGGCGAAGCCCGGGCCACTGCGTCCGCCGGCCGCGGTCAGGATCGCGCTGCGGTCGCCCAGCCGGTAGCTGACGCCCGCCGCATTGGCGGCCGACACCCGCCCGCCCTGGATGGTGGCGGTGCCGGTCACGCGGATCAGGTCGCCGGGCTCATAGGCGTAGGTCGAGCCCGCAAGCTGGGTATAGTTGCCCGCGACGGTCAGCGTGCCCGGGCTGTTGCCCGGCGCGATGATGCCCGCGACGCTCGTCGTGCCGACCGTGCCGGTTCCCGCCAGCGTCGCGCCGGCGGCGACGGTGACCGCTGATCCGGCGATCGATCCGTCGACAGCGAGCGTGCCGGCGCTCACCAAAGTCGCGCCGGTATAGGCATGCGTGCCGCCAAGGCGGAGCGTGCCGGCGCCGAGCTTGGTCAGCGTGCCGGCACCCGAGATGGTGCCGGTGAAATCATAGGCGTTGGACCGGTTGAAGATCAGAGCCCCGTCATTGGCGACATTGCCCGTCACGCTGCCCGTCGTGCCGCCATTGCCGATGGCGAGCGTGCCCGCCGCGATGTGCGTGCCGCCGGCATAATTGTTGGCGCCGGTCAGGATCAGTGTGCCCAGATCCTGCTTCTCCAGTCCGCTCGTGCCGGTCAGCGCGGCGTCGACGGTCGCGCGCCAGGCTGCACCCGCGGCGCTGCCGTCGCCGACGCGGATAACGGTCATGCCCGGCGCGGCCAGCGTCACCGGCGCGCCCGCCAGGCGATAGCCGTCGACCGCGAACTGCATGCCCTGGGTCGAGATGCCGGCCTCCGCGGTGACCGTACCGGCCGTGCCCTGGAACACCGCGAAACCGCCGTTCCAGCCATAGGTCTCGCTGCCATTGGGGTTGGTCCAGTTGGTGAGCGGCCCCGCCGTCCAGATGCCGGTGCCACCGACGACGCGGCCCGTCGGGCTGGTCGTGGTGCCGTTCCAGAACTGCACGAAGTCGGGGCCGGTCTTCACCTCGACCACCAGATTCACCTGGCCCGCCTGACCGGTCTGCACCGTCGTGACGGTTCCGTCCGCTTGCGGGCGCTGGCCGATGCCGAGCCCATTGTCGGTGAGTGCGCCGCCATAATCGAACAGGCGATAGACGCCCAGGCCGTAGCCGCCAGCATCGGTGACGTTGAGCGTGCCGTCGAGCACCAGATTGCCCGCCACCGCGAACAGGCGGTTGCCGCCGGGCGCGCCCAGCGCGGCATTGATCACCGCACCCTCGGTCAAGGTCAGCGATCCCATGGCGAGCGTCGTGCCGCTGCGGCCGGACAGCGTCCCGCCCGCGCCGATCGACACAGCGCTCGATGCGGTGCCCGCGCCGGTCAGCGTCGCGCCCGAAGCGACGGAGAGCGTGCCGCCCAGCGTGCCGGCCAGGTCGAGCGTGCCCGCCTGCACCGATGTGGAGCCCGCGAAGCCGCTCGAATTGCCGCTCAGCGTCAGCGTGCCGGCGCCCTGTTTCAGGATCGCGCCCGCGCCGCCGATCGTGCCGCCATGGGTGACCGCATCGGCGCGATCGAAGGCGAGCGTCGCGCCGGTCGAGACGGTCGCATTGCCGCCCAGGCTGCCGCCTGCGCCGATGCGCAGCGTTCCCGCCGAAACCGTCGTGCCGCCGCCCTGGCTGGCCGCGCCGGTCAAGGTCATGGTGCCGGTGCCTGCCTTCACCAGGCTGCCCGAGCCCGTGATCGCGCCGCCGAAGCCGAAGACGTCGGAACGGTCGAACACCAGAACGCCCTGATTGGCGATATCGCCGGCCACGCTGCCCGTCGTGCCGCCATCGCCGATCCGCAGCGTGCCCGCGTTGATCGTGGTGCCGCCGGCATAGTTGTTCGCGCCGGTCAGGATCAGCGTGCCTGCGCCGCTCTTCGCGAGGCCGCCGCTGCCGCCGATCGGCGCGGCGATCCGTGCCGTGGTCGTGTCGCTGCCCGATTGCTCCAGCGCGACCTGGGTCATGCCGGACAGGGTCAATCCGCCGCCGGCGCCCGCGATCAGGCTGTAGTTGGCGCCGCTCAGGAAACGCATGCCGGTGACGGTCTGCGCACCCTCGATCGTGACGGTCGATGCACCGGCCGCCGCGAACACCGCGCGTTGCGAGGCCCAGGGCGCGTTGATCGTGTTCGCCTGGTTGGTCCAGTTGGTGCGTGCCGCATTCCACACGCCGGTGCCGCCGCGGCCATTGGCTACGCCGCCGGGCGCGAGGTTCGTGCCATCCCAATATTGCTCGCCCGCGGCCTGGGCGACGATCAGGTCGACCTGACCGGCGGTGGCGGTGAAGATGCCCCAGTCTCCGGGATTATAGCCGACCGGTGCGCTGGCGATCACCAGACCGCAGTCGGTGAGGGTGCCGTCATAATCGAACAGCCGATAGCTGCCGAGCCCGAAGCCCGCACCGGCCGTCACGTTGAGCGCGCCGTCGAGCGTCAGATTGCCGGCGACGTCGAACAATGCGGTGCCGCTTGGCGCGCCCAGCGTGACGTCGACGTTGCTGGTGGCGCCCAGCATGAGCGCGGCCCCGAAATCAAGCTGTGCGCCGGACCGGCCGAGCAGGGTCGCGCCATTGCCGATCGTGGCGCTGCCGCCGATCGAACCGGCGCCACCGACGCGGCCGGCATCGGCGACGAGCGCGCCCGCGATCGATCCGTCGACCAGCAAAGTGCCCGCCTGGACTATGGTCGTGCCCGTTTGGCTGTTCGCGCCGGTCAGGGTCAGCGTGCCGGCACCGGCCTTGATCAGGCTGCCCGATCCCGAGACGATCCCGCCGAAGGTGATCGCGTCGGAGCGGTTGAAGGCGAGAATGCCCTGATTGGCGACGTTTCCGGCGATGCTGCCGGTCGTGCCGCCATTGCCGATCTGGAGTGTCCCGGCGGCGATGGTGGTGCCGCCGGCATGGCTGTTCGCGCCCGTCAGCGTCAGCGTGCCGGCACCCCGCTTAATCAGGCTGCCACTGCCCGAGACGGTCCCGGCGAAACTGCTGGAGTCGGAGCGGTCGAATGCGAGCATCGCATTGTTGACGACATTGCCGGCGATGCTGCCGGTCGTCCCGCCGTCGCCGATCTGCAGCGTGCCCGCCGAGATGGTGGTGTCGCCGGCATAGTCGCTGGCGCTGGAGAGGATCAGCGTACCCGCGCCGCTCTTGGTCAGCGCGCCGGCGCCTGTGATCGGCGCGGCGATGCGGACGGTGGTGACGTCCGCACCTTGCTGGTCGAGCGTCATCTGGGTCGCGCCGCCGATGACGAGGCCGCCGGCCGTGCCCGTGACGAAGCGATAGTCGCTGCCACTCAGGAAGCGCATGCCGGTGACGGTCTGCACGCCCTCGATGGTGACGGTCGATGCGCCGGCCGCCGCGAACACAGCGTTCTGCGATGCCCAGAGCGCGTTGATCGTGTTCGCCTGGTTGGTCCAGTTGGTGTTGGTTGCGTTCCAGATGCCCGATCCGCCGCGGCCATTGGCCACGCCGCCCGGCGTCAGGTTCGTGCCGTCCCAATATTGATCGCCATTGCCCTGGGCGACGTTGAGCGTCACACGCCCGGCGGTCGCGGTATCGATCGTCCAGTCGCCGGGGTTGAAGCCGACCGGCAGCGACTGGATGGTGAGGCCGTTGTTCGTCAGCGCCCCGCCATGATCGAACAGGCGATAGGCGCCATAGGTGAAGCCGCCGCCATCGGTGACGTTGAGCAGACCGTCGAGCGTCAGCGCGCCGGTCACGTTGAACAATGCGCTCGTGCTCGGCGCGCCGAGTGTCACGTTGACCGCGGTGCCGCTGCCCAGCGCGAGCGATCCCATGGTGAGCACTTGCCCGGCGCTGCCCTGCAAGATGGTGTTGGTCGCGGCGAAGCCGACCGCGCCGGTGATGGTGCCTGCGCCGCCCAGCGTGCCGCGCTGCACGGTGACCGCGCTGTTGGTCAGGCTTGCTCCGTCGAGGAACAGCTTGCCGCCATTGACCAGAGTGGCACCGCTATAGTTGTTGATGCCGTGTAGAGAGGTCACGCCGCTCAGGAACGTCGCGGAGAGATTGCCGGTCATCAGCGGCGCGAATGCGTATGTCGTGCTGTTGCGATTGTCGAACTCGACATTGCCGCCGCCGATCCCGCCGCGGACCGTGGCTGCCGTCACGATGCCGCTGCCGGCGTCGCCCCAGATCTGGAGCTTGCCGTTGCCGCCGGCATTGCGGCCGAGCACGATCTCGCTTGCCTTGATCTCGGATATGGCGGTGGTCAGGCTGCTATAGACCCGCAGAACGCCGACGCCCGACGCGCCCACGTCGATCGTGTTGGCGCCCGCGTCCCAGGTTCCGCCGCGCTGGATGATGATGCTGCCCGCGGTGTTCGCGGCGGCGCCCACCGAACCGCCGGCGCTCGTGATCTTTGCGCCGCCGGTGGCGAGCAGGCGTGTCGGGAAGGCATCGGTCCCTGTGCCGCCGACGGTGATGGCGCCCGTCACGTTCAGCGCCGCCGTCGCCTCGGTCGCCATCATCACGCCCTGCTCGACGGTCAGCCCGCCAGCGACCAGCGTCTGCCCGGTAAAGAAGAAGGATCCGAGGCCGCCTTTGATCAGGTCGCCGGTTGCCTGGATGATGTTGCTGGCGTTGAGCGTGCCCGATCCGCTGGAGGTCGGCTGGTTCACGTCGATCCGCGAATCGTCGGCCAGCGTGATCTTGCCGCCCGCGAACGTCACCGGCACGTCGAGCGTACGCAGCCCCTTCGCCGCAACTCCCGCTGCATCGACGGTGACGGTGTAAGATGGGCTCGTTCCCGATCCGTTGACGCAGGCATTGGCGGGGCAGGGGCCGAAGACCGCTATGCCGCTCGCCCAGGGCGCGTTGATGCTGCCCGCCTGGTTGGTCCAGTTGGTGCTGGTCGCGTTCCAGGTGGCTGTGCCGCCGCGGCCGTTCGCGACATTGCCGGGGGTCAGGTTGGTCCCGTCCCAATATTGTTCGCCCGGCCCCGCCGCGACGATCAGGTTCACCTGGCCGGTGGTGCCGGTGCCGATCGCCCAGTCGCCGGGGTTGAAGCCCTGCGGCAACGTCTGAATGGTGAGGCCGTTATTGGTGAGCGCGCCGCCATAGTCGAACAGGCGATAGGTGCCGAGGCCGAAGCCGCCGCCATTGGTCACGTTGAGCAAACCGTCGAGCGTCAATGCGCCCGTCACGTTGAACAGGGCGCTCGTGCTCGGTGCGCCCAGCGTCACATTGACCGCGGTGCCGCTGCCCAGCGCAAGCGATCCCATATTGAGCAGCTTTCCGGCGCTACCCTGCAATATGGTGTTGGTCGCCGCGAAGCCGACCGCCCCCGCGATCGTGCCCGCGCCGCCCAGCGTGCCGCGCTGCACGGTGACGGCAGTGCCGGGCAGGCTCGCGCCGTCGAGGAACAGCTTGCCGCCATTGACCAAAGTCGCGCCGGTGTAATTGTTGATGCCCTTCAGCGTGGTCACGCCGCTGAGGAAGGTGGTGGAGAGATTGCCGCTGAGCAGCGGCGTGAATATCGAGGCGGTGGTGCTGCTCTGATTGTCGAACTCGACGCTGCCGCCGCCCACGCCGCCACGGATCGTCGGGGTGGTCAGGATGGCATCGACGTCGTCGCCCCAGATCTGGAGCAGGCCGTTGCCGCCGGCATTGCGGCCGAGCACGATCTCGCTCGCCTTCACCTCCGACACTTCGTTGGCGAAATTGCTGTAGACGGTCAGCACGCCCTTGCCGGACGCGCCGACGTCGATCGCATTATTGCCCGCATCCCAGCTGCCGCCGAACTGGATGAAGATGCTGCCCGCCGTGTTCGCGGCGGCGCCCACGGAGCCGCCCGCGCTGGTCAGCTTCGCGCCGGCGGTGGTGACCAGCCGGGTCGGGTAGGTGTCGGTCCCGGCGCTGCCGACGGTGACCGTACCGGCGACGTTCAGCACGCCGGTGGCGCCGGACGTCGACATCGCGCCCTGTTCGACGGTCAGCCCGCCATCGACCAGGATCTGTCCGGTGGTGAGGAAAGATCCGATCCCGCCCTTGATCAGGTCGCCCGTCGCATGGAAGGCATTGCCGGCACTGAGCGTGCCGGATCCGTTCAGGACGGGCTGGGTCACGTCGATGCGTGAATCGTCGGCCAGCGTGATCTTGCCGCCCGCCAGCTTCACCCCCGCGTTCAGCGTGCGCAGCCCCTTGGCCGAGACACCCGCGGCGTCGACGGTAACGGTATAGCCACTCGTGCAGCCATCGTCGGGGCAGGGCGCGAAGACCGCGATGCCGCCTGCCCATGGCGCGTTGATGCTGCCGGCCTGATTGGTCCAGTTGGTGCTGGTCGTGTTCCAGGTCGCCGTGCCGCCGCGTCCGTTGGCGATATTGCCGGGGGTCAGGTTGCCGCCGTCCCAATATTGCTCGCCCGGCCCGGCGGCGACGATCAGGTTCACCTGGCCCGTGGTACCGGTGCCGATCTCCCAGTCGCCGGGGTTGAAACCCTGTGGCAGCGTCTGGATGGTAAGGCCGTTATTGGTCAGTGTGCCGGCATAGTCGAACAGGCGATAGCTGCCGAGCGCGAAGCCGCCGCCATTGCTGACGTTGAGCAGCCCGTCGAGCGTCAGTCCGCCGGTCACATTGAACAGCGCGGCCATGCTCGGCGCGCCCAGCGTCACATTGATCTGCGATGTCGGGTTCAGGATCAGCGATCCGAACCCCAGATCGCTGCCCGCGGTGCCCAGCAATATGCCGCCGTTCGCGACCGTGCCCGCGCCGGTGAATGCACCGCTGCCGCCCAGCACTGCGCCGCTCGCCACGTCGACGCCGGTGTTGGTCAGTACGCCGTTCACGGTCAGCATGCCCTGCTTCACTGCGAAGATGCCGCTCAGGCCGCTGCTGTCGCCGGTCAGCGTCCAGCTGCCCGAGCCCAGCTTCTCGCCCGCTTCGAAATTTCGTATCTGGGTACTGCCGAAATTGAAGGTGGCGCTCGTGCCCTGGCCGCCGTCGAGCGCGAAGGTGTCGATTTCCACCGCCTGCGCGGGATCGGTGCCGCCATCGACATCGCCGATCAGCGCATAGGTGGGCATGAAGGTGACTCGGTCCGCTCCGTCGTTCAGTCCGATCGCGACGCCGACACCGCCGTGCGAGACGGTGCCCGCCACCACCAGATTGTCGATCACCTCCGGAAAGGTGCCCGCGCCATCGTCCTGCGCATAGGCGACGTTGCCCGCGGCATGGAGGCGCCCGCCCGCGCGGATCGTCACATTGGCGGTGACCGGCGTCTCGACCGTCTCGCCCTGTGCGCGGCTGGCGGAGATGAAGAGCGCGCTGGCGCCGCCGAGTTGCTCGACATTGCCGCCGATATCGATCGTCAGCGTGCCGTTCCCCACCGATGTCTGCGTGTTGTAGAACAATGCCCGGGCGCTGCCGCGCGTGGTGATCCGGCCGGTCGCACCGACCGTCAGCGTATCGCCGATGCCACCGAAGATCCCCTGCGCCAATTGCGTGTCGATCACGCCGTCGACGGTCACCTTGGAGTTGCTCGGCACTCCCGAATTGAAGGTACTGATGCCGATCCCGCCGCTGCCCTTGTTGCCGAGATTCTGGGTGTTGCCGGTGACGATCGAGCCCGTCGAGAGCAGGCGTACGGTCGCGTTGGGGCCGACCGACACGCCCACGCCGCCCGAGGAATTGGCGATCGCCGCGTCGCCGAACGAGCGGATCGTGCCGGCCAGCGTTATATCCGCGCCATTGCCGAGCTGAATGCCGCGGCCGATGCCGTGCAATTCGATCAGCGATCCCACGCTGGTGAGGACAGTGACGCCGTTCTTTCCGAATCCGCCGATCGTGTCGGACGTATCGCCCGAAAGCGTGGTGATCGATCCCGTCGATCCGATCGTGATGATGTCGCCATCGCCCGGGCGGATGCCCTGGCCGCTGGTACCGGTGGCGCGGATCGCGCCGTCGATCAGATAGGTGTTGCCGCCGGCGCGTCCGTCGATCGCGCTATTGGACGTCGAGCCGTTGGTGACGATCTGGCTGCCGGCATTGAGGGTGATATAGGCGCCGGATAGTCCAGTGGAGCCGGAAACCTGGGTCGGGCCGGTGATCCCGCCGCGCCCGCGGATCGTGCCGTCGAGCGTCACCGTCGCGCCGTTGCCCAGCAGGATAGCATAGCTGTCGATCGCTTCGTTGCCGATGATGCTGCGCACGCCCAGGTTGAGCTCGGCATTGGCGCCCAGCCAGATTGCGGGGCCGGTGGGCGGAATGAGGGTTGCGTCGGGCAGGACATCGACGGTCACGCCCGTGCTGGTTTCCGCGATCACGCCCAGCACGTTGACGCCGGTGCAGGTTACGGTCTGTCCGTTTGCGGGCGTGTTGGTGGGGGTGCATCCGTCGGCCGGGCTGGCCGCGGAGGCGGGAACGGCGATCGCCAGCGATGCGAGCGTGAGCGCGGTTCCGAGGCAGAGGCGGTTGCGATGGCGCCGGAAATTTGCGCGCAAGACCATCGCGTTCGAAGAGCTTTCCACCACGTCCATCCCCTTGATCCGATCGCGCAGGGGCGCCCTGCACCTTCCTAGAGGCGCAATCGGCGGGGAAAGGGGGACAGGGGTTTCGGCCCGTGCCGAAACTTTTTCGGTCAGGTGCCGGAACGGCAGTGCTTCGCGCGGGCTTCGTTCAGCAGGCGATAGGAATAATCGCGATCGATATCGATGAACTTGCCGTCGCGCTTGAGCCGGCCGAACATGATCTCGGCCTGATCGTAGGTCGCACAGGCCTGCGCGATGCGGCGGTTGTCGACCAGCATGTCGCCGAGCGCCGCGATGCCGATGGTATAGTCGCGCATGCGCATCGCCTCGTCCGGCTGCGCCAGCCACACCTGCCGCCGGCGTTCCACATTCGCGGTCAGCATTGCGATGGCCGGCTCCGTCCGGCCGACGCCGCTGAGCGCCTGGGCATAGGCGATCTCCTGGATGCGCAGCATGCGTTCCGCATCGGCATTGTCGCGGTCCTTCGCGACCATCGCGCGGATCTCGTCCAGGCCCTGTTCGAGCATCGGCAGTGCTTCGCCATAACGGTCGAGATCGATCAATGTCGTGCCCAGCGCCCAAGTGGCGCGCGCGTGGTTGCGCCGGACCTTGGCATCGTCGGGCCAGCGCCGGACGGCATCGGTCAGGATGGCCAACTGGTCGCGATATGCGGTCACCGCCCCTTCGCGATCGCCATGATAGAACAGGCTCTCGCCCAATATGTCGGCGGTGCGCGAGGACAGGATCGCCGCGTCGCGTCCATCCGTGGGCAGCGGCTGACGACCGGCGCCGCGCGCCGCGGCGATCGCTTCCACATAGCGGTTCTCCCATGCACGCAACGTCGCCAGCTCGGTCAGATACCTGCCGCGCAGCCGTGCGCCCGCCGTGCCGGCGGCGTCCAGTTCGCCGTCGGCCGCGCGCATCAGCATGTCCGCCCGCGCCAGATCATGGTCGTAGATCGTCAATATCCCGCTCAGCGCCATGCCGATGCGCGCGCGCAGCACCGCGCCCTTGGCGCCGGGCAGCCCCTGGGCAAGTTTGGCCGCCTGCTCCAGGTTCCGGCGCGCTCGCTCGGGCTGGCCGAGATTGGCCTGGCCGGGATTGCCCTGTTGATCGGCCAGCCGAATCAGCCCTTCCGCGGCCTCCATCCGTATGTCCGCCGTTGCGCGGGGTGCGGCTGCCAGGCGGTCGAGATAGAGTTGCAGCCGTTCGGCGATCCGCGTTCGCACCGCCAGCGAATTGGGCTGGCGCGCCAGGTCCGCCTGCATCTCGAACAGGAGATAATGGGAGACGGAGCGGAGATCGTCGACGCGCTGCGCCTCCGCCGCCTGCGCCTGTGCGGTGCGCAGGTGACCGACGATAACGGCGGTCGCGGCGCCGAGCAGCGCGACGACTGCGATCGCGCTGGCGGCCACGCCGAACCGGTGCCGCCGCACGAACAGTTTCGCGCGATAGGCGAAGGATGGCGGATGCGCGTGCACCGGCCGGTCGTCCAGCCATCGATCGATATCCGCCGCCATCGCATCCATCGTCGGATAGCGCGCGGCGCGATCGGGCGCGGTGGCGCGCGCGACGACCGCCAGGAGACCGCGATCGGCCGGCATGTCCGCGATCAGCTCGCGCAGCACGACGCCCAGCGCATGGATATCGTCGGCCACGCTCGGCAATGCGCCGGCCAGCCGCTCCGGGCTGGCATAGGCGCGGGTCATCGGCTGGATCGCCGCGACGCCGTCACCGCCATCGTCGATCAGCCGCGCGATCCCGAAATCGACGAGCTTGACCATGTTCTGCGGCGTGACGAGCAGATTGCCCGGCTTGATATCGGCATGGACGATCAGCGCGCCATGCGCTGCCTGGATCGCGCGGGCGGCCTCGCGCACCAAATTGGCGCGGCGGGAAAGCGTGCAGGGCTGGCCGGCGCAATGCCGGTCGATGGGCTGTCCCTCGACCAGTTCGGTGATCAGATAGGGCCAGCCGCCTTCGCTGACCCCGCCGTCGATCAGGCGGGCGATGCCGGGATGTTCGAGCCGCGCGAGCATCCGCCGTTCTTCGGCGAAGCGCGCTTCGGCGCCGGCGGAGACGATACCGGGGCGGATCAACTTCACCGCGACCCTGTGCTCGAACAGGCCGTCGTCGCGCGCGGCGCTCCACACCTCGCCCATGCCGCCTTCGCCGATCAGCGCGTCGAGCCGATACGCGCCGACGCGAACGGGGCGCTCTCCGGGAAGGACGGGTTCGTCGGCGTCGAAATCGGTGGCGAAGGATTCGGCGCTGCGGGCTTCCACGGCCTCGAGCGCCGCGACTTCGGCCAGCACTTCGGGTGAGGCATCCCGGAACAATGTCGCGCGCTGCGGTGCGCCGGGCGGCAGATCGAGCAGCCGCTCGAACAGCAGCAGCGCCCGGCGTTTCGTCTCAAGCGTGGGCAACGGCTCCGTCCGTTTCGAGATAGCGCTGTAGCCAGGCGCGTGCGGCCTGCCAGCGCCGCTTCACCGTCCGCGTCGTGATACCCGTCGCCTCCGCCGCCTCCTCGACGGTCAGGCCAAGCGAAAAACGCAGCTCGACGATTTCGGCATGTTCGGCTGAAACCTCGGCGAGCGCGCGCAAGGCGTCGTCCAATATATCGAGCTCGATCTGGGTCCGTCCACCGCCCGGCCACTCGGTCAGCGAACTCGGCGCTTGGCGTTTGGCGGCTCGGGCACGGCGGATCTCGTCGATCAGTGCCTGGCGCATCACCCGCGCCGACAGCGCGAGCATATGGCCGTGTCCGTTCACCTGGATGCGATCGAGGCCCATCAGCCGGATTGCGGCTTCGTGCGCCAGGTCGGTGGGCTGCATGGCAAGATCGTTTTCGCCGCGGATCATCGCGCGGGCGGTGCGGCGCATCTCGGCATAGCAGTCGACGAGGAGCACGCCGGCATATGCCGCGGACGGGCCTTGCCCGATTTCCTCTGCTGCCTGCACGACGCGAATCCCCCGGCGATTGCGTTCAGAATGACCATAAGATGATGCCGGGCGGAACCCGTCAACCCTGCTGGATCATGCACCATGCGTTGCGTATCCGGATGGGACGGGGCTTGTGTCGCGCGAATTTGCGCTAAGCTTGCCGCATGTTCACACGATTCGTGCCCCTGGCCTTGTCCTGCCTCGCGCTTTCCCCGGCATTCGCTCAATCCGCGCCGCCGGCTGTGCCTGCGATCGCTCAACCTGCTGCGCCCGCGCCCGCCGCGCCGAAACCCGCGACGGTACGGGTCACGCTCCAGACCGGCGAAGGCCCGATCGTGCTGGAGCTGGAGAAGGAGCGGGCGCCGATCAGCACCGCCAATTTCCTGCGCTATGTCGATCAGAAGCGTTTCGACGGCATGAGCTTCTATCGCGCCCTGAAGGTTGGCGATGGCTACGGCCTGATCCAGGCCGGCGTGCGCAACGATCCCAAGAAGCTGCTGCCGCCGATCAAGCACGAGCCGACGACCCAGACCGGCCTGTCGCATCTCGACGGCGCGGTCTCGATGGCGCGGGACACGCCGGGCACCGCCACATCCGATTTCTTCATCACCATCGGCGATCTGGTCTCGCTCGATGCCGACCCGTCGAAACCGGGCGACAATCAGGGTTTTGCGGTGTTCGGCCGCGTCGTCGAGGGCATGGATGTGGTTCGCCGGATCCTGGAGGCGCCGACATCGGCCACGCAGGGGGTGGGCGTGATGAAAGGGCAGATGATTGCGGCGCCGATCAAGGTGGTCACCGCGCGCCGGGCGAATTGAGGATCGGGCGATTTGCCGAGGTCGCGCAGGTCGCCGCGAAACGATTGTACGAGACTGGTTGATGGCTAAGAGAAGCTTAACGCGATGGCGGCTACAGCATCTCTTATGAACAGCATTCGATCGACAATGACGACAGACAATGAAGGTGCCGGATGAGCCGGCATTGGATCGATCCGATCCGTCCCGCCCTTTACGAGTGCGCGAGCGACGACCTGCTTGCGCGCGCATCGACGCTTGCCGGTATCGGGGCGTGGGAATGCAATCTTTCAAACGAGGCGCTGAGCTGGACCACCGGCGTGTTCGACCTGTTCGGTATTCCCGATGGGGAGCGGGTCAGCCGCAGCGAGACAGTGCCGATGTATTGCGATGAATCGCGTGAAGCAATGGAGCGGCTGCGCGCGGATGCGATCTTCCGCCGGCGCGGCTTCAGCATGGATGCGCGGATCAGGCGCGCGGACGGGGTCTATCGCTGGATGCGGCTGACTGCCGATGTAGTTTGTCATGATGGCCGCCCGACACATATTTATGGGCTGAAGCATGACATCACCGAAGACCGGTCGCGCTGGGAGGCAATGCGCCGCCTGGCCGAACGGGATGCATTGACCGGCCTGGTCAACCGCACGATCTTCCAGGGGCGCTTCCTCGACGGCCGGATGGCCGATCCGGAGATGGTGCCGCTCGGTGCCCTGATATTGTTCGACATCGACGGCTTCAAGCTGATCAATGACACCTATGGCCATGCTGCGGGCGATGCCTGTCTGGAAGTGGTGGCGAAGCGCCTTTCGGAGAGTTTTTCCGATGCGTTGATGGTGGCCCGCATAGGCGGTGACGAGTTTGCCGTGCTTGCCCGCGCCAATTTGCCGGCCCGGCCGCTCGACCGGCAGGTTGCCGATCTGCTCGTCGCGATCTCCGCTCCCATTTTCTGGCAGGGGCGCCTGTTCGAACTCAGCGCATCGGCGGGGATCGCGCGCGCGTTGGACCCGATCGCCTATGATGCGGAGGCCATGTTCGTCGCCGCCGACACCGCACTCTATGCGGCCAAACGCGCGGGCAGAAACACGGTGCGGACTGCCGATATCCGGCATTAACCACGCTTCAACGCGCCTGCGTTAAGCAGATGCGATGCGCATCAGTACCATCACCAACTGGGCCTATGGCCTGACTGTCGTCATGACGGCGGTGTCGGGCATCGCCTTTCTGCTCTCCGCTGACGCCGCGGCCGGTGAACGCCTCGCCATCGAGCGCAAGCTGGCGCTGGAGGATTTCGGCGAGACGCTGGCGCTGGAATCCGAGATGCGGTCTGACGAGGCGCGTCTCTACGTCATGCGTGGTGCGGATCGTCACCTTGCTGCCTTTCGCCGGGACGAGGGGCAAATCCGTTCGCGCGAACGCGCAATCGACGGATTGAAGGCACTGGGCCTGACCCCCGCCGAGAGTGCGGCGCTTCATCAGGCGGAGCGCAATCTGGACGAACTCGATACGATCGAGCGGGCAGGCATTGCGAAGGCGCGTGCCGGCGACCGGGAAGGGGCCGCGCAGTTGCTGTTCGGCCCCGATCACGAACGTGCGCAGGCCGAAGTGCTCGATCCGATCGTCCGGTTCCGCGAACTCGTTTCCGCACGATCCGATGCGACGGTCCGCGAGGCGCAGGATAGCAGCGATGCGTTCAGCCTGGTTGCGAAGATCATGCTGGGGCTGACTGCGGCGCTGTTCCTGAGCGTGCTCTATTTCGTTCTCCGCCGGCGGGTTGCCGTGCCTTTGGTGCGGATGGCGGGGATCGTCACCCGGCTCGCCAACCAGGATTACGACGTCGATGTGCCGGCCGATCGTCGCCGCGACGAGATTGGCGACATGACCAAGGCGATCGAGGTGTTTCGCGACAATGGGCTGGAACGCGACAGGCTGGATGCCGCGCAACAGGCGGATCGCGAGACCAAGGACCTGATCCTGCAGATGATGCACCGGCTGCAGGCCTGCGAAACGCAGGACGAACTGGCGAAGGTCGTAACCTGCTTCGCGCCGCAGATCTTTCCGGGATTGCCCGGTCATCTCTACGTGCTCAACGACAGTCGCACCGGATTGCTGCTCGCCGGAACCTGGCTCGAGCCGATCCAGCCGACGACGGCATTTCCGTCAACCGCATGCTGGGGACTGCGCCGGGGACGGCCGCATGTCAGCAACCGCGCGCGCAGCGATGTTGCCTGCCCGCATATCGGCGACGTTCAGGTGCCGATCCTGTGTGTTCCGTTGACGGCGCAGGGCGATACCGTCGGCCTGCTCTATTTCGAGGAAGCCGCGGCAGGCCAATCCACCGAAGAGACGACACGTCTGTATCTTGAGCTGATGGCCGAGAATATCGGCCTCGCGCTCGCCAATCTCAGATTGCGCGAACGGTTGACCAACCTGGCGATCAAGGACGCGCTCACCGGCTTGTTCAATCGCCGCTGCCTCGATGAAACGCTCAATCGCCGCGCCCGCGATCGCATGGGCGAAGGGCTGGCGTGCCTGATGATCGATATCGACCATTTCAAACGGTTCAACGACGAGTTCGGCCATGATGCCGGCGATGCGGTGATGCAGCATGTCGCACAGATCATGCTGGAGGTGATCGGTGCGGCGGGCAGCGTCTATCGTTTCGGCGGCGAGGAATTCTCGGTTCTGCTGCCCGATGCCGACGCCTCGGTCGCTCTCGGCCTGGCGGAACGACTGCGCATTGCGGTCTCCTCGGCCCCGCTTGCCTATCGCGGCCGAATCCTTGGCAATGTGACGGTTTCGGTGGGTGTGGCCGCGTCGCCTGAGGATAGTCCGCCGAACAATCTCATCAATCGGGCCGATGCCGTGTTGCTGGAGGCGAAGCGGCGCGGGCGCAATCAATCGCTGCGGGCATCGAATGTGGCTGCCGGTCAGGATGAAGCGGTTTCCTGACCGCTTGTTCGGGACGCGCCCTTTTCTCGGAGCGGTATCAACCCGCTCACGACCCCGGTCATCAGCAGAAAAAATCAAAATGGATCAGAATGACGTTTGACAATGATAATGGTTCGCAATAGCATAGTTTTCGAGGCAGCAAGCAGGGTTCATCGCGAACCGGACAATATCGACCGCAATCACGTCGCCTTTGGTCGGGCGGCAGATTGCAAAGGCGATTTGACCGTGAAGAACCGGGTTTGCGGCTTGTAGCAAAAGGGGGGTGGCCGGGGACTTGTCCCTCTGTCGTCGGCCATTTCCCTTGAGGGCATTCATGCCCGAAGCTCCCCCGGCAGGCGGTCCCTCCCTGCCGGGGGTTTGCTTTTTTGGGGGATTGCCCCGGGCTTTTTGCGGCCCGTCCGGCGTTTCGCTCAGTCGAGCATCTCGCACATCGCTCGCGACATGGCTTGATCGGTGCCGGTCACGATCAGCGCGGCCAACCCCTGGGTGTCCGCCAGCGCCATCCCCGCTTTCGGTCCAAGCACGGTCAACGCCGTCGCCCAGGCATCGGCGCGCATGCAACTGGGATGAAGCACGGTGACCGATCGTACCTCATTGTCGATCGGCCGGCCGGTCCGCGGATCGATGCTGTGCGTGTATCGGCGCCCGCCATGATCCCACCAGCGGCGATAATCGCCCGATGTGGCGATCGATAGCGCGTGCAGGGCGACGCGGGTCATGGGCATCGCAACGCCCGGCGGGGTTTCCAGATCGACCCACCAGGGTTGGCCATTGGGCTTGAGCCCGGCGCCGCGCAGTTCGCCGCCGACATTCACCAGGAAATGATGGACGCCGCGCGCCAGCAGCATCTCTGCCACCTGATCGACGCCAAACCCCTTGGCGATGCCGGAAAAATCGAGCGAAGCGCGCCGCATCCGGCGCCCCCGCAATGCCAGCGTGTCGAGTTCGAGTCCGTCATGGCCTGTCTCGGCGAGTGCGGCCGCGATCGCGCCGACATCTGGCGTTCCGGTGACGGCGCCGGCCGGGCCGAAGCCCCACAGGTCGACGAGCGCTCCGGTCGTTGGGTCGAATGCGCCGTCGCTGGCGCGTGCGATCTCCAGCGCGGCAGCGAGCACGACGGTGAATTCGGGGGGCAGCATCTGCCAGCGTCCCGGCATCGTGCGGTTGAACCGGCTGATATCCGATCCATGCTCCCAGTTGCTCATCTGCGCGACGACGCGGTCGAGCACCGCCTGGATCGCATCGGCGATACCGGCGGGAGGGGAGACGATGCGCACCGACCAGTCCGTGCCCATGGTCTGTCCTGCAAACGACATGATCTCCCCGGCCGCGTCGCGCAGGGCGAAAGCGGCGGGGGAGAGGGTGCGGGGAATCAGGATCCGGGGATCGGCCTCGGTGCCGGCCCCGAACGTCAGGGAGCCAGAACCTCGAGCGTCGACACATAGCTGGCGCGGCGCTGCGGCGGGCCGGCGGGCGGACCGTCTGCCGGGCCACCTTCGTTTCGCGTGGTGGGGGTGGTGACGTTCAGCCAGTACATGCCCGGTTCCGGCCAGTTGATCGTCACCTTGCCGTCCGCGCCGGTCTTCAGGTCGATCTGGTTGAGCTGATTGCGATAGCGGACGCCACCGGGGATGACGGTGACCGGCAATGCGGCGGCGGGCTTGCCGTCGAGCAGGAACTGGAAGGTGGCGCCTTCGCCCGCGATCAGATCGTTGGGATGCGTCACAGGCACCAGTTCGATGCCGCGGCCGCTGGGCTTGAACACCGTCTCGGTCGGCGCGCCGACGGTGACGAAGATCTCGTTGCGGCTGTTCGCCTCGGCGGTCTGGACATTGGTCGCGCCCGCCGGGATCGCCTGGGCCAGGTTTTCGGCAGTCGTGCCGCGCGGCAGTCGCTCGGTCTTTCCGTTCAGCACATAGCTGCCCATCATCGAGTCACTGACCGACGCGATCTTGTAGGTGCCTTTCTGCGGCAAATGGACGTCGAAGGTGCTGCGATAGCGCGCGGTCAGCGCGTTCTGGATTTTCACTTCGGCGCCGTCGGGCGCCCATGCCTTGACCGCATTGAGCCGCATCGGCTGATGTTCGAAATAGAAGAGGTCGTTGGAGACGGCGGCGTCGACATTCACCCACACATCGTCGCCCGACAGCACGGTGGCGGACGGCAGCATCCACTGGCGATGCGCGGCGGCGGGAGACGCGATTGCAGCAACGAACGCCGCGCCGGCGAGAATGTATGCGATACGGGTCTTCATGGTCATTCTCCCAGATTGGAGCATCGCGCGGAAAAGTGGGTACCGGTTTTCCGCACCAGCGATGCGATATCGAAGCTTGCTTTAGCGGCGGAACGCGATGCTGACGGCGCCCAGTTCGGTGGTGCCGGCCGCACGTGCGGTCTGGCCGGGCTTTGGCGGCCAGGCGAAGGGCAGGCGAAGCATTTCGCGTCCGCCGACTTCACGCGCCGCCTCCACGACCAATGTGTACTGGCCGGGTGCAAGCGTGCCGAGCGATCCGCTGCCGGCGGTGAAGCTGATCTTCTGGGCGCCCGGCGCGCGCGTTGCGCCGCTCACGCCGTCGGCGGGGAACTTCATGTTCCGGCCCGATGCGCGCCACCATTGGCGCACGTCGCGCAGCCATTTGGTGCCCTCGTTGTTCTTCATGTCGAAATCGTACCAGACCGCGATGGTGCGCGGCGTGCCGGCGGCGGGTTCGAGCCACATCGCGACATAGGGACGATGATATTCGGCGACGGTCAGCCGAGGGATGGTGACGGTGACGTCCATCGTCTGCGCGGCGGCGGGGGTGGCGAACGCGCCCGCGACGGCCAGCGTGGCGCCGGTCAGCACGATGCGGTGGGAAAGCTGCATGAAATCTGGCCTCCTAATGGATGAAGACGATGGCGATGATGGTCGGGATCAGCAGCCCCAGGCCGACCAGCGGCCAGGTGCTGCGCCGCTTGGCGGAATGGAGCTGGAGCAGCACCAGGCCGGTCAGCGCGAACACCAGGCAGGCGAATGCGAAGATGTCGATGAACCATTTCCACGCGGTGCCGGAATTGCGGCCCTTGTGGAGATCGTTGAGATAGGAGATCCAGCCCCTGTCGGTCTTCTCGGTCGTCGCGGCACCGCTAGCGCGGTCGATCGCGACCCAGCCGTCGCCGCCGGGACGCGGCAGTGCCAGATAGATTTCGTCGGCGGACCATTCGGCGACGCCGCCGGATTTGACCGCAAATGTCTCACCGACCCATGCCGCCACCGCCGGCGGCAACGGCTTCTTCGCATCGGGTTTGTCGTCGGGCGCGATCTGCGGCAGCAGCGGGGCGGGAAGCTGGCCGCTGCCTTCTGTCACGACCGGCGCGCCCTCGATCTCGGCGGCGTGATTGAGCGTGAATCCGGTGATGGTGAACAGCAGCAGCCCGATCAGGCTGATCGCTGAGCTCATCCAGTGCCAGGTGTGGAGCTGCTTGAGCCAGAAGGCCTTGCGGCTGCGTTTTGGCGGTGTTCGTGTCGGCGTCGTCTGGGGCATCGGCGCCGCATGGATCCAATCGTTCGATGATGCGAGTCGCATATCGAGAACGATTCGCAATTACAATATCCTAAAGTGTAGCAATGTGTGTCTGGCGCGTTGGCATCGCGGAGTTGCCATGTCATGAGCCGAACCATGCTCACGCCTGTCCTGTTCCTGCCCGGGCTGCTGTGTGATGCGACGCTGTGGCGTGCGCAGATCGACGATCTGGCGGATATCGCGGCACCCTTCGTCGCGGATCTCACGCTCGACGACAGCGTCGCCGCCATGGCCGCCCGCACATTGGCCGCAGCACCGCCGCGCTTCGCGCTCGCGGCGCTTTCGATGGGGGGATATGTCGCGTTCGAGATCATGCGCCAGGCGCCGGAGCGGGTGACGCGGCTCGCATTGCTGGCGACCAGTGGGGCGCCCGACGACGCCGCGCGCGCGGCCGAGCGCCGCAGCGCGATGGCATCGCTCAAGGTCGGCCGTTTTGTCGGGGTCACCACGCGGTTGTTGCCCCAACTGATTCATCCCTCGCGTGTCGCGAGCGAAACCGGCGAGGCGGTTCGCGCAATGGCGGAGCGTGTCGGCGGCGACGCATTCCTGCGCCAGCAGCAGGCGATCCTGACCCGGCCCGACAGCCGCCCGACGCTGAGCCAGATCGAGGTGCCGACGATCGTCGGCGTCGGCGATGGCGATCTGCTCACGCCGCCCGCCGCGTCGCAGGCGATCCATCAGGGCATTGCCGGATCGACGCTGCACGTCTTCGAAGGCTGCGGCCATTTGCCGGCGATGGAATTGCCCGACGAGACGAGTGCGCTGCTGCGGGATTGGTTGCTGGGGTAGGGGAGCAATTCCCAAGACTGGTCTCACCCTGTCGCTCCAGCGAAAGCTGGAGCCCATGCGATATATCCCGTCCCGCAGGGGTTCGAAGATTCTATAGGCTCCAGCTTTCGCTGGAGCGACATAGAGTGGTGGATGGTTTTGAACACTTCCACACACTTCGTCATTGCGAGCGAAGCGAAGCAATCCAGGGATGCACCAGCCGCTGGATTGCTTCGTCGCTACGCTCCTCGCAATGACGTCGAGGGAAGCCGCCGCCGCCTACCGCGCCAGCAGGATCCTTGCCTGGTTCGCGATCTGCGCCAGCATTGCCGTGGTCGGCGCTGGCGCGGTGCGGGCGCGGTCGATCAGGGCGCGGAATTGCGCGATGCGTGCCGCCTGCGCTTCCAGCCATGCTTCGGTCGCGATCTGCGGGTCGCCGCCTTCGCTGCCTGCCAGGAAATCCATGCGCAATTGCTCGAAATCGCGTGCCAGGCCTGCGGCGAGCAATTTCTCCCACGGATCGGCGGTTGCACAGCGCAGTGCCGCGGCCTTCGCCCAGTCGAGCCCGAGCGCTTCGCCCAGACGGACATAGGCCTTGGTCGCCTCGATCTCGTCGAAGCTGCGCTCGCGGCTGAGATCGGCGATACCGACCGCGCCGTCGAGCTCGTCCAGCCTGACGATCCGGTCGACGATCGCCGCAGGCGCGCCGAGCACATCCAGCCGCGCGCGCAACGCGCTGGCCTGGCTCTTGGCTTCGGCCTTGAGCAGCTTGTCGGTCTGACGGTCGAGCCGCGCAACGCCGGGGCCGAGACGCTCGGCGGTTTCGCCGACAAGCGAATCCTGGCGGGTGGCGCGCAGCAGATCGCTGACGTGCAGACGTGCGGCCGCCGCCGCGGTCACCAGCAGTTCCAGGCGCGCGCCTTCGCTGACGTCCGCCGCTTCGATCGCTTCCCACAGCGCCTGCAGGCCGAACATCGCATCGGCTGCGAAATAGGCCATCGTCACCTGAGACAGCGGCGCACCTTCTTCCTCCGCCAGTTCGAACGGCGCGACGAGCCCCATGCGGTTGACGAAGCGGTTGGCCATCTCGGTCGCGATGATCTCGGAACGGAGACGGTGCGCGTCGATCGCCTTGGCGAAACGCTTGCGCATCGCCTTGGGGAAGGATTGATGGAGCAGCGGGGTGAGCGCAGGATCCTGCGGCACGGCGCTTTTCTCGATCGCGCCCTGAAGCGCGAGCTTGCCGTGGCTGAGCAGGATGGCGAGTTCGGGGCGAGTGAGGCCGCGATCGTCCTGTGCGCGGCGCAGCAGCTCGTCAGAGGTTTCCAGACCCTCGACGACGCGATCGATGCGGCCGGACGCTTCAAGGATCTCGAGCACGCGGACCTGCTGGGGCAGGGCGCCGGCACCGCCACGTTCGGCGATCGAGAGCGCCAATGTCTGGAAGCGATTATCCTCCAGCACCAGCGCGGAGACATCGTCGGTCATGCCGGCGAGGAACGCGTTGCGATCCTCGAACGACAGGCGGCCTTCGCGCATCTCCCGGTTGAGCGGGATCTTGATGTTGACCTCGTTATCCGAACAGTCGACGCCCGCCGAATTGTCGATGAAGTCGGTGTTGATCCGCCCGCCGCGCTCGGAGAATTCGATGCGGCCGGCCTGGGTGACGCCCAGATTGGCGCCTTCGCCGACCACCCGGCACCGCATGTCGCCACCGTTCACACGATGCGCGTCATTGGCGGGATCGCCGACCTCCGCATTGTTCTCATGGCCGCCCTTCACATAGGTGCCGATGCCGCCGAACCAGAACAGATCGACCTTGGCCGTCAGGATCGCCGAGATCAGCGAGGACGGATCGAGCTTCTTCGCGCTGATGCCAAGCGCCGCCTGGATCTCCTTGCTGAGCGGAATCTCCTTCTGGGTGCGCGGGAAGATGCCGCCGCCCTTCGAAATCAGCTTGGCGTCATAATCCGCCCAGGACGAGCGCGGCAGCTTGAACATGCGCGCGCGTTCGATCCAGCTCTTCTCGGGATCGGGATTGGGATCGAGGAAGATATGGCGGTGATCATAGGCCGCGACCAGCTTGAGCGATCTGGACAGCAGCATGCCGTTGCCGAACACGTCGCCCGACATGTCGCCACAGCCGGCGACCGTCACCGGATCGCTCTGCACATCGACACCCATCTCGGCGAAGTGGCGCTGGACGGACACCCAGGCGCCCTTGGCGGTGATGCCCATGGCTTTGTGGTCGTAACCCTGGCTGCCGCCCGATGCGAAGGCGTCGCCCAGCCAGAAATTGCGATCGAGCGCGATCGCATTGGCCACGTCGGAGAAGCTGGCGGTGCCCTTGTCGGCGGCGACCACGAAATAGGGATCCTCGCCGTCGCGGATCGCCACATTCTGCGGATGGACCACCTTGTCCTCGACGATATTGTCGGTGATGGACAGCAACGACCGGATGAAGATCCGGTAGCTTTCCGTGCCTTCGGCGAGCCAGGCATCGCGATCGAGCGCCGGATTGGGCAGTTGCTTCGGATAGAAGCCGCCCTTGGCGCCGGTCGGCACGATCACCGCATTCTTGACGAGCTGGGCCTTCATCAGGCCGAGAATCTCGGTGCGGAAATCGTCGCGCCGGTCGGACCAGCGCAGGCCGCCGCGGGCGATCGGGCCGCCGCGCAGATGGATGCCCTCGACGCGCGGCGAATAGACCCAGATTTCGCGCCATGGCCGGGGGGCGGGCAGGCCGGGGATTGCCGCACTGTCCAGCTTGAACGCCAGCGCCTCGGCTGCGGCGGGGGAAAAAGCATTGGTGCGCAGCGTCGCCGCCACCAGCGCGCGAATGCGCCGGAGGATACGATCGTCGTCGATCGCGGTCACCTTGGCGAGTGCGGCGTCGATCGCCTCTTCCGCCGTTGCGGCGTCGGCCTTGCTCGCCGGATCGTGTAGCGCATGGAACAGATCGACGATGCGCCGCGCCACTGTCGGCGCGCGCCGGATCGCGGCGGCGAAGGTATCGAGACCATAAGCGAAGCCGGTCTGGCGCAGATAGCGGAACCAGGCGCGGAACAGGACGACCGAATTCGGATCGAGCGCGACCGTGGTGATCAGCTGGTTGAAGGAGTCATTTTCCGCCCGCCCTTGGAGCACCGCGGAAATGGTCGTTTCGATCACCTCCGCGCGTGCCAGCAGGTCGGCTGGATCGGCCGTGGTCTCCAGCAGGAAATCGTGGATATAGCCGAGCTTGCCCGCATCGAGCGCGGTCGGAATTTCCTCGAGCACGCGGAAGCCGAAATGTTCGAGCGCGGGAACCGCATCGGACAGCGGAATCAGGCCGCCGGCATGATAGATTTTCAGCCGCAGCTGACCGGTCGCATCGCCGTCGCGGCGGAACAGGCGCGCGCCGCGGTCGCCGGTTTCGGTCAGCGTTGCCAGCCGCGCGATGTCGCGGGCGCCTTCCTCGGGACCATAGGCATTGCGATAGCCGTTGGGGAACGCATTGGCATAGCGCAGCGCAAGGCGCGCCGAACCGCGCTGTCCTTCGCCCAGTTCGCCCAATGCCGCCTCGACGCCGGGCACCCAGCCGCGCACCATCTGGACCAGCCGGCGATTGAGCGTCGCGCTGTCGGGCATCTTTCCGCCCGCCCGCAGATCGAGCGCATAGCGGATCTGCGCCACATTGCCGTCGTCCAGTTCCATCGCCCAGCTCAGCACCGTCGCGTTGGCGGCTTCCTCGAGCATGGTGCCGATCGCGACGCGGCGCGCGGTCGAGACCTCGTCGCGCGGCAGCCAGACCAGCGCGAACAAATGTCGTCCCAGCGGGCTCTTCTGGATCATCAGCGCGGCGCGCGGCCGATCGGCCAGCGACATCGCGGTCAGCGCGGTTTCTTCCAGCTGCTCGGGGGTGAAGCCGATCAGCAGGTCGTGCGGCAGTTCCGACAGCGCATGGGCCAGCGCCTTGCCGGCATGGCCGGTTGCGTTGAAGCCATATTTGTCCTGGATGCGCGCCAGGCCGTCGCGCAGCACCGGCACCTTGCCGGGCGCCGCGGCCAGTGCCGCGCTAGTCCACAGGCCGCTATGGATCGAAAGCCCGGCGATCTTGCCCTTGCGCATCACCGGCACGATCAGCACGTCGAGCGGGGTGCGGCGATGGACCGACGAGATCCGGTTGGATTTGACCATCAGCGGCGCGGCATTGCCCTTGGTCGACAGCCATTTGCGCGCGAGATCGATCGACGAATCGGCCAGGATCGGCATGCCGCCGGTTCCCGCGATGCCCAGCGTCGATTCGACGGTGCCGTCGTTCAACCGGACTTCATGGCCAAGCTGGGTGAAGTGGCCGTCGAGGAACCAGCGCAGCAATGCGGCGCCTTCGGTATCGCCCAGCGATTCGGCGTCGGTGCGCAATGCGACCTGCATCTTAGGCCAGTCGCGCACGGCCGCGCGCACGTCGCCCAGCGTATCGCGGATCGCGGCGACCAGTGCGCGCCGATCCTTTGCGTCGGCACGTTCGATCTCGACATAGACCAGCGATTCGGGGGCGGCATCCTTGCCGGCTTTCTTGCCGATCGCGGTGAGCCGCCCATCCTTGTCGCGCGCCACCGGCACGACGGGATGGAGCAATCGATCGATGGCGAGGCCGAAGGACGCGATGGTGCCGGCGATCGAATCGACCAGGAATGGCTTGTCCCGATTGATCACGGCCAGCCGCATCAGGCGCACGCCGCCTTCTTCTTCGGCACCGATCGATTCAAGCGCGATGGCGGGGGTTTCGGGGCGCCGCTGCCACGCGGTTTCCGCGATGAATGCGGCCGCTGCCGCGCGGGCGTCCTTGCCGAAATTCTGGATTTCACCGGGCAATGCGCCGTCGATGAGGGTCGCCGCGATGGGCGCATGAAAGGGTTTCGCCAGCGCGCCGGGCCGCACTTCGATCGATTCCGTCATAATACTCCGCCTGCATGGTGCGCGGTCGCGGATCACGCCACGCAATATTATTGCTGATCTATGCGCCCTTGCGGCGGCGATCTCAACCCGTAACGGGCTCCGAAACGGGGCTTGATGTCAGTCTGCGCGGTGTTCGAATGAACCGATCCGGGATGCGTCCGCGTCTGCGGGCGCGTGCATTAATGCTGCGATTTGGCCGACTTGCGGATCGCGCGGTCGAGCATATCCGCATCGTCCACGGCGCCCAGAACGCCGATCGTGCCGTCGCCGACGCGACGGGCGATCAGCAGGATGAACTCATCCTCGCCGGTTTCCATGCGGACGATGCCCTTTGGCGTCGCATCGCGCAGACGCGCCTTGCCCGCGGCCGATCGATCGGGCCGTGGCGTGGCCGGTGCGCGCAGGGCGCGCTCGGCCTTGACCACCGATTTCAGTCCGCCCTTGGCGCCTTCCAGGAAGCCGCGCAATTCACCGGCACCCAGCGCCAGGCGCCGGCCATGGCTCAGCGCGGCGGCGAATTCGGTCAGCCGTCCCTTGTCATAGTCGATACCGAAAACCAGCTTCACGATCGGCGTCATCGGCGCGCGTGCCTGCGCGGTCATGCCGGCATCTTCGAGCAACTCGGCATATTCTTCGGGCCGCGCCTCGGCGACCAGCGCGAAATCATAGCACAGCCCGAGCGCGCGATAGAGCGCGGCGCGGCTGCGGCTGTCGGCGCCACGGAAAGCGACCGCGCCTTCGCGCGCGGCATCGAGGAAATCGGCAAGCCCGGCATCGTCGGGCAGTGGTGCGCCATCCTCGATCGACTCGTCTTCGGCGTCCTGATCGCTGTCGATCGTCTCGCCATGGGGGCCATCCGCCCAGACGGGCACTGGGGCGGCACGTGGCGCGGCACGGATCGCGTGGTCCATTTCCAGAACGAGTTCGTTCTCCAGGCTGGAGAGGACGACTTCCTTCCAGTTGATGACGCCGTAGATGAAATCGATCGCATCGCCGTCGGACGAATAGGGCATCAATATGCCGCGATAGAGCGTATTCGATCCGCGCACATTGACGAATTCGGCCTCGAAGCCGATCGGCGCGCGGTTCGCGATGATCTCCAGATAATGGTCGGTCAGCCGCGACAGCAGCGATCGACTCGGGACCTGGGTGATCGCCGCGATTCCGGCGCCGAGCTCGCATTCGTCGCGCAGCTTGTAGCCGAGATAGGCGACGGCGGGATCTTCTGGATTCTCGGTGAAATCGAGCAGGACGCTGTGCGGACCGAAATCCTCGAGGTCGGCGGGCTGAAGATCGCCGATCAGCGGATAGGGGCGGCCTTCGAGCAGCGAGGCCCAGTGATTATAGGCGCGAACATGCATGCGGCGTTCGTCGGTTCCGATCGAAATCGACGCATCGACGGAGCCCTCGTCCGCATGGTCGCGGTCGAGCGTTTCCTGTTCGTCGATTGCACGCATCGTATCCATTCCGCGCTCCAGGGCATGTCGCCACGGCCAACAATGGACGTATATGGTTGAGGAAAAGTAAATCGAAACATGCAGCAAAACGCATCTTCGGCGCTTGTGCAACCCGTTGGCCACTGCTAAGCGCCAGCCGCCCGCACAATAGTGTGGGACGCAATGGGCCGCTTTAGCTCAGCCGGTAGAGCATCGCATTCGTAATGCGAGGGTCAGGTGTTCGAGTCACCTAAGCGGCACCATTGGCGTTAAGACGTTCCAGCAGGCTACCGGCGCTGGATCAGCCCAAAGAGCGTAAACGTGGATGACCCAAGTGGGTCCACAGTGGGTCGCTTTGGGTAGGTAACGGCATCCGATACGGCGAACAGCTTTCCAGCAGCATGGGGCTCATTTCCCGCTAAGGTCGCGAACGGGGATCAATAGAAAACACCGAGCGACGTACGGCCTTGCGTCACGATTTTTTCGATAGCGACCGAGAGCTTTTCGATTGCTTCTGAGTGGCGTTGATGCGCGGAGATATCTTCGGGAATTTGCTCCAAGGCGGAAATCAGCGAACGGAGTGTCGCAGCAGTGTCGTCAGGTAACAGCAATGAGGCCATCGCACGTGCCTCATCGAGCTTACCCCGCGAGATCTGATAGCGGCGCGATAGGCCAGCCTTAAATTCTGATGTCCAAGCAAAACCCTCTTCAATTTCCTGCAACCAAGACTGATGGACGGTCAGCATCTCACCAATTGCGAGAATAACATCGGTGTAGGCCTGCAGCCGCTTTTCCCATGATTTCTCTTTCTTGTAGCGCTGCAACGCCCAACGCACCGCGAGCCACGCGATGAGAAGCGCGCCGCCTAGCTGTGCAATGAGCTTGATGAGCTCGAATGCCCAGTCACTAGGAAATATCATCATTCTCCTGCCGCATCAGTTGTGAGAATTTTCTTAATTTCGTCGACACCTTCTTGATACCAGAACCACTGACCGCCGAGTAGAACCGCCAGTCCCTTGGTTGGATTCTTGAGGTCCTTCGCTTTCCACGCTTCGGTGAATGTGTGGGACGTGACGCCCGGTACGGCGTCTTCGATTAACATTTGGATTGCCTCGGTCATGCGATATTTTGGGCGCTCCACATGCTTGATAGCGACCTCGACGTTCGAGCCAACTGGGCTGTAGGACACCGCTTGATCGGCCTTCTTGGAATTATTTGTGACCTTCGGCACGACGTAAACACGGAATGCGTAATCAGGATCGTTGAAGTCAGCGGCAGTCATGGGCGTCTCAAGTATAGCATTTACGGCAGCAACCGATTTCGCTACTCCGCCGTGGCCCTTTATAATGTTTTGTGACTGTAGTGTGAGAGCTTGCAGTTGAATCGCGAAGGATAGGTCATGGGAGAAATCAAACTTTATGCCGAACTTTTCTTTAGCAAATCGCAGAAAATTCAGTGCAGTCGCCTGTAATTTTGACTGTATCTGATCATTGATATCTTCACACGATCGGTGTTCTACTTCGTTCCTAATAGCTATAATATACGCGAGGTTATGGCGTTCTCCGTTTGTTAGTCCGGTTTCCTCTTTGTTTAAGCAGTGCCCGAGTTCCCATAATTTTTCTTTGCCGTCGATTAGAATCGGCGTGCCGTCGGGATTGCGATATACAGGTTCAATCGACTGGCTGCGTAGGCGGGCGTGCACTAGATAGGTCCACGCTATTACTGCAAGAACGATAAATGATTCGGATCTCGTCGAAATTATATTATTGTTAAAAACCAAAATCGCGGTCTTCATTATTTCAACCGATTTATGCACGTTTGCAGTTATTGGATCCATTTCGCAAAAACCAAGGCGATCTGCCAGAGATGAGATCTTACTATATTGATACAATATTGCATCGACGTCGCCGATAGATGCAGTAGGAGCGGACGCGTATCGCGGTTTTCCACCGTTTCTGATGGAACTTATCTCACGGTGATTGATGTTGCGATCTAAATAACTGAAAATAGATAAAATCTGCTGGTCATTATAGCCTTTATGAGAGGCGAGGCCTTTTATGAGGCCTATTTCCCGGTCAGATATGACGAGTCTAGATTTTGGCATCGCCCCTCACCACTTCTTTTGTCGCGTTCCCATCGTGCGGTACGCTCACGAGCTTCTATAGTGATATAGAGCGCGTCGAGTCTAGCGACGTAGCCGCTCCGTGAAGATTCGACCTAGTTGTTGTTAAGCGCCATTATCTCCGATACGGCTCGCAAGCGATCCCATCGGCATCACCATCCATGCGCGCTCGGTATCCAGGCTGACCGCGATAAATTGGTGCTGCGCCTCGTGAGCGTGCGTCATCACATCCGCCGTAATAGACCGACTTCTCAATCGCCTCGATCTCTTCGGGCGTCTTGTTCCACGAGCTGGTAATCGACTGAATCTGCGGCGTGGCCTGCCAAGTGACGAAAGCCGCCGCACCACTTAGGATCAGCACTGTAGCGAGATAACTCTGCGGCTTGGGGCTTGAGCGTCGCCCTCTGCGATAGGGGCCGCCTTGACGTTGTGCCTTGCGGAAGTTGGGATAGTCCTGACGCATGATGCCAGCTTATGATCTGCCGGTTTCGACAGGGTTAACCTGCGGAGGCATTAGTTGTGGCTTCAGGATTTACGCGATCCATTTCCAACCGTCGTCCCCTTCGTCCGCTTATTCCTTGGATGTGAGGTTTGAATGCTGTTCCCACGCGTCGCCTCCCGCGCGGCCTGGAAAGCTTGCCACTCATCTGGTGTCATAGGTTTGTCGATAGGAGCCGGCGGCAACGGGCCATGTGAGACATGCTTCTCTAGGACCGGGATCAGCCGTCGCTTAAACGGCCCATCTGCAATCTCTGGCGGCCGACCTTCCCTGAAAGGAGGAATTCCGGCTGAGCGAAAGATGGCGGCTACGTACGCATTGAGATCGCGATGCCGGCAGTAGGCGTGGATCATGTCCGTGCTGCCCTCGGTCCCGGTGTCGACCAAGGCATGCCAGATGTTCGAGCATGCCGTCGCATCGGCAATACCGCGCTGATGGAGATAGGCCAGCGCAAGACGGACCGCCCAAGTCCGCTTCATGGTCCTTTCGGTGTTTCCTTTGGCTTGGCCGATCATTTCCTCGAGCACGTAGAGCGCGAACATCATCAGCTTGTCAGGATCGACTCGGGACATGTCCATTGGATAGGCGCTGCCCGAACGAATGAGAACATATTGAGAACAAAAGTCCACAGGCGTATGCTGGCGGTTCTCCGAGTCGCGAGGGCGAGATGAACGCATTCCAGGAAATGATCGATGCCATGAAGCCCATCTATTCCGCTGCGCAGCTTCAGCGCCTGACGGACGGAGAGCTAGCGGATTGGTACTTCGAGATGATCGACACGCCGTGCGACGGCCCTTCGATCGACGTCGTCATGGCAGAAACGGAGATCGCGCGGCGGGGCCGTACGCCTGATGAGCTCCTGCTGATGGGCAAACGCGCAAACGATTGACTCTCGCCATCCTGCAGGCGGATGCTACGGCGATGTGCAATCTCTACTCCACCCGCAAAAGCGCGGCCCTTACAAAAAGCGGGCTGCATGATATGCGCGCCCTCAGGAGGGGGGAGAAAATGCGATACCGTTACTTGCTATTATTGAGCGCCATCCTGATTTCGGGCTGCGATGGATACAGCTCTGGCTCCAGGCCAACTCCGCCGGTTGGGCGCTTTGTAATTGTCCACAGTCCCCATGTGCGGGCCGACACGATGCTACTCGACACTGCTACGGGGCAGACTTGGGTAGCAGCCCAAGGGGGCAAAGAGAAAGACTCTGCCTCGGTTTGGACGAAAGTGGAGATGATAGACCCTTTGCCGGTGATAAATTCAAACTGACCCATCACCGTAAGTGTGTTTGCATCGATCGTATCGGCCAGGATCGCTATGGGTGAACTCTCGCGATCGTCTATGCTGGAGGGCTCGAACTGTCCTGTGCGCAGCTCAAGGCGGGTCATGCGACGTATCGGCGCGATTGGGACAACGGATCGAGAGTCAGCAGAGGGTGTATAAGGTAACAGGCAGGCTGCTCCATTGACTTGGTGACCGCATTGTCCAACATCTCTGCATGATTAGACGTGGGTACATTGCTCCAAGTGAGACGCCGCCTTCCCTTCTTGATATCAAGAAGGCACTGCTTACGTACGACAAGGTGCTCGTAGCTGACCCTGGAGATCGAGAGCTAATTCCTCCACAAACATTTCCGTCCGTTATGGGTATGCCCTTTTTTAGCGCTGATTCGGGGCCAGTGAGGCCATTGGGCAAAGTGCCAGGATATGATGATCAGTTTTCAAAGGTCATGGATGATCTAAGAATCGGGATGTCCGAGGGAGTTGTCGAAGTTAAATCAACATATGACCTCTCGGTTGGAAAATCGTTCATCATCGGCATGGTAGAAACTGGAGGGTATCCGCTGAATCCAGAGTTTATGTTCTGGGCATATAGGAATTTGGTACGAGATCAGGATGTGCTTCATGCCGCAATATCTGGCGACGCTGACCTATTACGATTTGATGATGATATAATCGCCGACTTGGCAATCAGTGGTTGTTCGGCTGATGGAAGGATAAATGACGATCCTGCACCTCCTCAGATTGTCGGTGAATTCATTAAAGAGAGTTTAAGGGAAAGTTTTACAGTTATTGCTAGGAGTAGAGCCGCCTCTGCGATGAAGACGATAGGCTATTGTACAGCAAAAGATCTTGTTCCGATATTTTCGTCCGGTGGATCGCGGGCTGTTGTTCAGAGGATTGCGAGTCGAGCGTCTAATGTTATTGATCAACTTGCAGTCGAAGATCGATACTGGACCTCCCGCCAGCGTGCGCTAGAAATAGCACACGAAGAATATCTAGACGAGGCTGTGCTAGAAAGAATGGAAATTAGGGACGTTCTTAAATTGAGAACGGAGGTTTGGGGAAGGCAGGCCGAGAAACGCGATGCTCTCCTTCGCTCGGTCGCAGAATTGGCGCGAGACTATACGGGTCAATCTGACTTTGATTCCAAAATAAGTCAGTATATTTCCGAATATAGAAATTTGTCGAGCAAGATAGAAAAAGAGAGATCGTCCCTTTCGTTCAAAATTCGTTGCGAACTAATAAAACTGGGTAGTGGAGGACTCGCTAGTGCTTTCACTGGCGGGGTGCTTGCCGGTTCGATTTCACAGGTTCAAACTGCGATGGGGGCCGCTGCTACGCTTCTTGCCGGATGCGCCTTTCTCACTGATAAGGTACTGGAAATCAAACCGTCGTCGGATCTTCTCAAACAAGCGGAGAACCAGTTCAAGGATAACATATGCTTTGGACTTCATGATTTCTATAGGGGGATCGGCAAGGCCGTAGGAAGCAATGTCGACGGATAGACTTTCAGCTCGTTCTTGGCATGTTCGGCGATCGGTTTGCCAGCGACATTGATCGGCTAAGCGCATGTTCGCTCCGCATTAAGGCATTTCTGCTGATTTCTCTCCAATCCGGCGGGAACATATTGAGAACAAATGGGTAGGCGCCTATCGTCGCCCGTCCAACGATTCGGACGAAGCGCGGTATGGATATGGGCTATCGGCCGCCGCCTTCCCTCTCTGAAGCGGCTCGGCTTCACTACACGATCAAGGTCACCTGTAAGGTTTGCGGGCACTCGCACGTGTTCGATCCGCATGCGCTGTGGTGGCTGTTCGAGCGGCGCTATTGGGATGGCCGTTTGAACCAGATCGGACGACGTCTGTACTGCGTGCGGTGCCTGCCGCGCGGGAAAAAGGTGAAGCAACCAAAGATTGAGATCGTGAAAGAGGAGCCGACCGGCCGTCAACCTCCGATGCCCGACGAAGAGCTATGGCGACGGCATCTGAAGCGGCAGCGGACCTAGCTGGACGCGCGCAAAACGGGCCATCTTATATGAACAGGCATGTAGCCTTGCGATTGCGCTTAACTCCGGCCAACGCGTCCCACGGAAAGCTTGACGGTTATGCCAAGTTACGCGCGTTCCAACAAAGCGCTTGGTTCGACCTCCAGGGCAGTTGCTATCCTACCCAGCGCACGCACCGATGGATTCCGCGTTCCGCGCTCAAGATCGCTTACGTAGCTGCGTTCCATACCGGCGTCGGCCGCAAGCTGCTCTTGAGATATACCCCTTAGCTTCCGGTATTTCCGGACATTTTGACCAAGGAGTTCCACCACATCCATTGCGGGATGTGGCCGCAGGGGCACCCTTCGGTCTGTAGACCAATCGTGTCATTTTCACTGGCCTTGGCGGCATGTTCGGATAAATCAGGTCGAACGTGAATGCCTCAACGCGCCGTCGCTGACGGACATCATCACCACGAAACGGGGAACTAACATGAAGAAAACACTGCTTATCCTGTGTCTCATCGCCATATCGGCCTGCACCAGACCTGCGGACGTATCCCGGCCCTTGGCGGCTGGCGGCGACAAGAATGCCAAGTTCGATATCAAGCCAACGGCTAACGGCTTTACCATCGACGTTCGGTATTCCCGGTATCAGATGGTTTCAGAGGCCGACGCTGTGCTTGTGGCTTGCCGCTCGATAGCAACCGCCCGTGCCTACGAAGAGGCGAAGATCAAAGGCCGCGAAATTCAGCCGCTCAACGAACAGACGCTCCGCGTTTCGATCGGCCGGAATGTACTCAATGGCCGAACCGCCTGTCGCGCCTTTGTCGAGGCGTTCTGGAAATAGCCGTGCGCGCGGTCATCCCAGTCGAGGCAAGGATCGCGCTCAAACCGATAGGAAGACCTTTACCGCAGTCGGACCGAGGGGAGAACTATGGAATACGAATATAAGGTCATCGATGTTGCCGACGGCTCGTTAAGCTCGATCCTGCTCGGTGAGGGTCGGATTGAAACCGGAGTTCTGGAGGCTTCGATTAACCTCATGGCCGCCGAGGGGTGGCGCTTGGTGTTCATGGCAAAGGTCATGCAGCGCCATCTCATCGTCAGCGACCGGGAGACACTGATGGTCACGTTCGAACGGCCGGTCCCTGAGGCAAGGAGAGAGGCTCGTTCCGCCCGCGCTATCGATGACCTCATAGTTGCAGAAGATTACGCGCGAGGCGTCGGTCGAAAGGCTGCCGCTGGCGTTGCGGGTCTGGCGATTGGCGGCATCGTAGCCAGCGCCCTGATGTCAGACGACGAATAAGGGAAGACGGTGATGGATATCAAACGCCGGGTTGCGATACGCCGCGCACAACTCGAGGAGCAAGCCGTTCGCGCACAAGAGGTTGCCCAGCGCAATGCAGCCCTTTCGCAGGAAGCTGCGCAACGTGAAGCGGCTCGCAGATTCGACAGTGCAATGAAGTTGAAATCAAGCGAAAGTCATACTGAAGATAAATCTGATCTCCAGAATGATACAACAAATCAAGAAAGGGTTGATGAACTTCTTGTCAGGGAAGAGTTTGAGAAGCTTATTTCAGAAAAATCTAAAGATGAAATGACGGGGTGCCAGTCGGTCATACTGCTTGGGTTGTTGGCTTCGGCAGTGATTATGCTGTTTGTTACGTTTCCAATCGGAATAGCGCTATTCATAGCCGCCGCGATCTACGCAGCTATCATCAGTTCTAATAACAAGAATAAGGTGCGGGCCAAACTTTCCGGAGCCGATCCGCTCCAACCGCCCGACGATGTCAAAGACGGCTAAACTGCCGCCCCACCCCCCACCCAATCGGGCCCTCGGATCATCTCCGGGGGCCTTTTTTTGTGCCTGAAGGAAATCCCATGCACCTATTCCGCTCACTCGCCGACCTGGACGTTGCCCACGAACGGCTGCTCGATCCAGAGCTCATAACGCTGCTCGATGGCTATGCCATTGCACTGGCCGAGTTCGATGAACCGCTGGCCGACCTGTTGGTGATCGAAGATACCGATACGCTGGTCGACGCCGAACAGGCCTATGGCATTCGCCTGGTCAACGAGGGGCGCCTTGCGTTCCCCGTCGAGCTGATCACGCGGCATGATCACTGGTACGATATCGTCTGGGTGAAATCCGACTTTGGCGAAGGGCTCGTGCTCCTTGTCCAGGTCACGCCGGCAGCCGATGCCGAACTGCTTCGGGCCTGCGAACACGCTCTGGCCGCCGCGACAGCATAGCCGCCGGCATACCGATCAGACCTTTGCACGACGCAAGGTCATATCCCCCTTAGGGATCGTTATCGTTCCCCTGATGGCCAACTTTGGCCCCCTCGAAGGCCCCGCCTTCATCCCCCAAACTGAAATAGGATCTACCCATGATCTCACTTCCTGACCGGGAAGCGATGCTGGCTGCCTTGGCCACACCGCTGCCTGCCGACCTACATACCATCATTACAGACATCGTTGAGCACGCCGCCGAAACTGGCCTGCTCGATCTCACTTACATCGTGATCGTCGAACCGGGCGACACAGAAGGGGCCCTGGCCGAGGAGTTGGGCCACTCGCCGTTGGTCAATCCGAGCGATGGCATCCGTTGCGACGAACCTGGCTTCATCCCGTACTGGTCGCACCTTCGGCAGCGCGGTCGCTGGTACGTGCTGGTTCATACCATCAGCAATGACGCGTTTGCGTTCATCCTGTTGATTGACAGCGCTGGGGGCGGGGAGTTGGTCGCCCTGTGCGAGCGGCAGCTGTGAGGCTCCTCGGGTTCCTCTTCGTCGTGACGATCGGTCTGGCCCTGTTCAAGGCAGCGCTGGCCGTCCTCCTTCTTGTCTATCCGTTGGTGCTGCTGTGGGCCGTGGTAGTTCGACCGAAGGAAACGTTTGGCTTCCTGCTGTTCATCCTCGCCATGTTTCTGCTCGACAAACATCCGCTCGTGACGCTTGCAACGATCGTGGCGCTCGTCGGGATCGGAGCACTTGCCAAGCAAATACGGATGCCACCCTAGCCGTCACGGTCCGAATGCCTGAAAGTGGTGGAGGCCTTCCTAGCAACTTTCGCGGAGCACCATTGCGATAGCTGACATTGATCGGATGCAGCCGAAGCGACGGCTTCCGACCAGGTTCGGACGTTCGCGGACCGGGTTGAGAATGACGGATCTTGGGAAACCGGCCGTTTACAGAGGCTCATCGCAACGCCGACGGCAAGCGGCTTCATTAGCACGGTCGGGGCGACAATGACGCACGACTGCAAAACGCAACGGCATCACGAACCTGTTCGCCGCTAGATGCGCCCGGAACTGAGGCATTGGTTTACGCGCGCCGAGCGGTTAGCAATGGGCGGAACGAATGTGAAACTGCCCGTAAGGATGCCCGACCAGCATGAATCTCAAGGAGGCCCTCGCCAAAGCCAAAACTGAAGAAGATGTCAAAGACGCTTATATTAAGGCGCTTGGGCTGAAGCGCTACACCAAGGGCCTGGTCGATATCCAGTCGGAGGAAATTTGGTTTGAGGCGAAGGGCGGCGTTGCCACGCCCGTCGTGATGTTCGCCCAGTTGCTGTTCTACCTCCGCGATGCGCGCCGGAGAGGAGATCATATCCCGGCGTTCCTTGCGGTCATTGATCGCGAAAAGGCCGCGCTCCTATCCACCGAACACGCGCTCCCGATTCTTGAAGATAAGACGATCGAGTGGCCAAGATCGGGTTCGAAGGCTGGCAAGGCCCTTACTGCGCAAGGCAATGCGCTCGCCGCGCAGGTTGCCCCGCATATCGAGACGCATTTCGTCGTCTACGACATTGCCACCCACGAGGAAGAGTTCAAAAAGGCGGTCAAGGCTGCGATCGCCGAAGGCAAGATCATCCGCACCCCGATCACCCCGGACAATCTCCGGCAGGTGTTTGATAGGTGGGTGGAGATGATCGGCAGCGAACTTGGCGATGTGGACGAAGCCGACTATGCCGTGCTTTTCTTCGCCGACATCATGCACGACGGCAAAAAGGCTGCAATGCGTGACCTCCCCGCGAAGCTGCTTCACGACGATGAGAAGCCCATCTTCCTGTTAAACGGCGAAACCTACGAACTGGCGAGCCTGCATGGCTATCGGTCATTCTGGTCGATCTACCACCGGCCACCAGAAGAAGAACACCGCCGCTACCTGCTTGAGCGTCGGGATAGTCTACTGCCGATCGACGAACGGAGCTTCAAAGGCGCGTATTACACGCCGCTCCACATCGTCGATAAGGCGTATGACGAGCTTGCCTTGACTTTGGGCAAGAACTGGCAGCGCAATTATATCGTTTGGGATATGTGTTGCGGTGTCGGCAATCTTGAAGTGAAGCATAGCAATTACCGCAATATCTTCATGAGCACTCTCGATAAAGCCGACGTCGAAGTGATGCGGGCCAGCCAAACCTGCGTTGGTGCGACAATTTTCCAATATGACTATCTGAACGATGATATCTCCGAATTTGGAGAGATCGACTATACGCTGACCGGCAAACTGCCCACCGAACTGCGGCAGGCCATCGCGGATGTGAAGGAGAAGAAGAAGGGCGCGAAGAAGATACTCGTCTTGATCAACCCGCCCTACGCGGAGGTGACAAGCGGCGGCAACACGGTCGCCGATCTTCAGGAAGGCACCAGCAAGGCAGGCGTGACGGCCACCATGGTGGCAAAGACCCTCATGAGCGAATACGGCAAGGCAACAAACGAGCTATTCATGCAGTTTGTCGGGAGACTGCATAAGGAAATCCCTACTGCCACGTTGGCGATGTTCAGCAAGCTCAAATATATCAGCACGCCTACCCTGGACAACTTCCGCAGCCATTGGAAGGCTAAGCTTCTTGGCGGGTTCGCCGTGCATAGCCAAGCCTTTGACGGCCTGAAGGGCAACTTCCCGATCGGCTTCCTGATTTGGGATACGGGCAAGCATGTCCCGATCAAGGATGTGGATGTCGCCGTGCTCGATCGAGCGGGCAACACGGCAGGACAAAAGACTTTCCGCAACTATGATGGGCAACCTCTTCTAACGGAGTGGGTGCCCCGTCCGCCGTCCAACACCACGAAGGTGGTGCCCCTCAAGAACGCCGTTATCCCGGCGACCGCTGCGAAGGACTTGCGGGGCACGCGATGGTCGGACGGCGCGATAGGATGGCTGAATTGTGCGGGGAACGACCTCCAGAACGCAGACACCAAGACGATGCTGTTCTCATCCGGCTACGGCAGCGCACGCGGGTTCTTCGTCAACGCGCAGAACATCGACCGGGCCGCTGTCGTGTTCGCCGTCCGCAGGTTGATCAAGCCCACATGGCTGAACGACCGAGATCAATTCCTACAGCCCTCCGAGCCGCTCTCCGACGCCTTCAAGACGGATTGCCTCATTTGGATGCTGTTCAACGGCAGCAACCTAAGCGCTGGCGCGGACGGGCTCAAATGGAGCGGCTCAAGCTGGAGCCTCGCCAACCACTTCATCCCGTTCACGGAGAAGGAAGTAGGTGCGGTGAAGCGGTTCGAATCCAGCTTTATGTCCACCTATATCGCCAAGCTGAAGCTGACTGCGGAAGCCAAGGCCGTGCTGGATGAGGGCCGCAAACTATGGGCGCAGTATCACCGTAGCTCGTTCGGCCGCAGCATCCGGGAGGAATATAAGCTCAATCGCCCGGATGCTGGATGGTATCAGATACGCAACGCGCTGACAGCAAATAGCAGGAACGAGATGGTTGACCTCGATCCGTTCAGCCTCGCCTACCGCAAGTTAAGTGAGAAGCTGCGCCCGCTGGTGTTCGATTACGGGTTCTTGCCTGATTGAATGGATTGATGATGTCGATGGCCCTGAAAACCCTTGGCGCGCTTCATATCGAAGATTTGGAGCATAAACCCTCAAATAGCCGTCTAATGACAGCACATCTTACGCATCTGAGAATTCGACTGCGAATGACCTGAGTTGCGCGTATGACCGATAAGTCCCAGTAGCTGCGGTCCAAAGTTATGTGCTTGAAGGACCGCTTTGGGATCGACGCTGCGCCCGTCAATGGCCACAACTGGGGCTCTAGCCGATCGACCGCTTTCCCTGCCGAAAGGAAGCTTACGCGTCTTCGCTCAGGTGCTTCTGGGCAGCACGCTTTGCGGCCACAGCCGACTTGCTCGCGGGTGCCTTGGCGGCAGCAGCTTTAGCAGGCGCCTTCTTGGCCGGTGCGGGCTCACCCGGTTTGCGGCCGAGGCCGATCTTCTTTGCCATGGCACGACGCGCTTCCGAGTAGGTCTCGGCAACCATCGGATAGTCGGGCTTCAGATTGTACCGCGCGCGATATTCCTCGGGTGTCAGGCCATGGGCCGATAGATGACGACGCAGTGTGCGATACGGCTTGCCGTCGATCAGGGATATGATGTGATCCCTGGAGGCGAGCGACTTACGCACCGTTACCGCAGGAGTGTGCTCGGGGGCCGCTTCGGCGGGTGCCTGCTCGGTTGCTCCAGCTCCGGCCAACTCCACCACCGCGCCATGCATCGATTTCAGGAAGTCGGGCACATCCTCAGCGCTCGCGCGGGTATTGGGATTGGCGAGCCAGGCCATGGTCAGATCGGCGGCCAGTTCAACGGCATTGAAGCCGCTGGTCTCGGTTTCGCCTTCATTCTCGATATCGGACATGATCTGCTCCAGGTGCATCTGACTTGCGCCCATCTTCTATCCGAACCGGATGAAATTGCCAGCGATGGCCCGCGACCGTCACGCCAGTCTGTGTCGCGATGCCGCAAAAACGAAGGCGCCGCGTGGAAAGGCGCTTGATTGAGTCGCTGACATCGGACAATTGCGGGACACGTCGGTGTGGTGCGTGGATTGAGTCACCCCGGCGAAAACTAGCTCTACCGCCGCTTTCAGCGGCATCCTTACCCGCAAGTGCGGACCAGTCCACGGTCAACACACGATCAGCCAGAGGCTGAGGTAAGGATAACTATGTCTTCCCAAAATACGCGCTGCCAGTCCGTTGATGGCATGCCGCTGCTCGATGTCGCTGAGGTGTCTTCCGCCTCGGAACAAACAGTCGCGCCCGTGGATAGCGTCGCCGACAGCACGGGATCTGCGCCTATCGATACGGCCAGCATCACTCTGCCCCAAAAACTGGACAATGTTGTCCAACTGACTCGCCCGGCATCGAGCCCCGATCCGAAGACAATCACGGTTCCGGGCGCTGCAAAAGGCGGCGAAGAGGGAAAGGGGGGAGTCGACTCCGCCCCCTTTACCTCCTTTACCCTCTCGAACGCGGCGTTTCTCGGTGTCCTCTTCGATGCGCTGCCAGATGGGGCGAGCCCTCTCGTGGTCAGCAAAGCCGGCGATCCACAGCAAGGGCCATGGATCCCAGTCCACGGCCGTAAAGTGGATGAGGTGTATTCGGGCGATCTCAACACCTACTTCAACTGCGCCAGCTTCCGGCGTGCGGAGGATGGTTCTCTCGCGGCCCGGAAGGACACGGCGTCGGCATATCACGTCCTCATGCTCGACGACGTGGGCACAAAGGTCGATCGCTCATTGCTCGGCGATATTCGTCCAACATGGGAACTGGAGACCAGTCCGGGCAACTTCCAGATCGGTTTCAAGCTCAAAACCCCTCTGACTGATGTTGCCGAGATCGATCGGCTCCAACGAGCGGTCGCTGATGCAGGCCTGACGGATAAAGGGGCGCTGGGCATGGCTCGATGGGCTCGACTCCCCAATGGCATCAACGGCAAGCCGAAATACGTGATCGACGGGGTTCCTTTCTCCTGCCGCCTTCATGTGTGGAATCCGAATGTCACATACGATGCCGCGCAACTGCTCGAAGCGCTGGCGCCCGTCTCGAAACAGCCAAAGCCAGCATCGACAGAGAATGAGGCGCGCCGCTCCTCACGACCGCCCGAGAACGAGGTGTACCTTCCGCGAAGCTCCGAGAACCCTGTTATCTCGGCATTCAAGGAACGCGGACTGTACAAGCGGAAAATTTCGGATGGGCGGCATGACGTCACCTGCCCGTGGTCGAACGAGCACACGGACGGGCTCGATACCGGCGCTGCATATTTCGAGCCATCCAGCGGCTATCCCAGCGGCGGATTTCGATGCCTTCATTCCCATGGCGAGGGCATTCACATCGGCAAGGTGCTGGAGCAGTTCGGTCTCACGCCATCCCAGGGGCGTGGCCGGGCAATCATTCGCGTCACTCAAGGCGAGTTGAGCACGGCTGTGGACGCAGCCGAACAGGTGATGACCGGTCACGGCAGCTATTTTCAATCGGGTGGCTTTATCGTCGAGGTGAACAACGATCCCATCTCTGGCGATGCGAGCATCAGCCAGCTCAGCGAGGCCTCGCTGACATTGGCGCTTTCGGATGCGTGCGATTGGGAAAAGATGGATGGGCGGACAGGCAAATGGTGTCGCGCTGATCCGCCGGAGCGGAACGTCCGCATGCTGTTGCGCAAGCAGGCCTACAAGCACCTCCCGCCCTTGCGTGGCTTGGCGCGTCAGCCCTTCTACCGCTCGGATGCCAAAACCCTCGTCATGAAGCCGGGATACGATTCGGTGTCGCGGTGCCTCGGGGTCTTTGACGCCGCGAAGTTTCCGTTGCCGGAACGCACCAAGGAAGCGGCGCGGCGCGCATTGGAGTTAATCCGCTCCAATCTCATCGGTGAATTTCACTTCGCCAAGCCGGTGGATGAAGCGGCCACGCTGTGCGCGATCTTCACGGCCGTCACACGTCCAGCGCTCGGCGTGGCACCCGCTTTCCATGTTCGGGCGCCGAGCTCGGGAACAGGGAAATCCTACCTGTGCCAGACAATCGCCAAGTTCGCGGGGCCGGGGTTTGCGTCAAAGGTGAGCTATCCGAAATCCTCGGAAGAGGCGACCAAATCGGTCCTGTCCTTGCTGCTGTCCGCGCCAGCGGTGCTCGAATTCGACGACATGGATTCGGACTGGATCCCGCATGGGCCGATCAACCGGATGCTGACAGCCGAATCGATCACGGAACGGGTGCTCGGCTTCAGCAAGACGGCCACAGCGAGTACGTCCGTGCTGGTACTGGGTTCGGGCAACAATGTCGGCCCGATCCGCGATCTTTCGCGGCGCGTCATCACGATCAATCTGAACGCGAAGTCGGCGACGCCCGCCACACTCGCATACACGGGCAATCCGTACGCCGAGATAACGGCAAATCGCGAACGCTACGTTTCGGCGGTCCTCACCATCATCGAGGCCTGGAGAGCGGAAGGCTGCCCCAAGTCTGACGTGCCATCGATCGCCAGCTATGGCGGGGCGTGGTCGGATCTGTGTCGTCATCCCCTGATCTGGCTCGGTCTTCCTGATCCGGCTCAGGTTCTGATTGATCAAGTCCAGGCCGATCCGGACAGCGACGTGCTGCAGCGTTTGTTGGAGGAGTGGTATCGGGCCTTTGGCGATAAGCCTCTGACGCTTCGGAAGGTGCTGCAGGACGCATATGACGGTGATCTGCAGGACGCTTTGATGGAACTGCCGGTCGTTGAGCGGGGGTCCATAAACAAGTCGAAGCTCGGCTGGTTCCTGAAGCGAAATCAGGATCGCATCATAGGTGATTACACGCTTCAGAAGGCGGAATCGTCGGAGCGCAACGCGTGGCGAGTGGTTCGGGTCGGAGACGGGGCGACACCCCCTTTACCGCCTTTGCCTTCTTCGGGCGGGCCTGCGGAGCGACCCACTGATGAAATGTCTCGGCCCGATCCCGAGAACAAATTCTAACCCGTGACATGGCGGGGCAAGGGGGTTCAGGCCTCTTTGCCCCTGCCGGTCGGCGCATCCGTTGCTTGAGATGACGAAGTAGATTCCAAGTAAATGTGGCGTATAGATATCAAGATTATGAATATCCGTTCAGGTACTGTAGGATCGGTTAAATTGATTTGTCGAATAATCAGAGTAAATTGGCAAATTGGTATTTACAGGTGCTAATTTTTCGTTAATGGATAGCTCACCTCGTTTGAGGATGCGGTCATTGCGCAGGGATTGTCTTTCTGATCTGCGTGATGAGTGAATACCAACTATAAAAAAGGGAAAACCTTTCGTGAACCTAGAAATGCAAAACAATGTGACCAAGGCCGCTCAGGGCTACCTCAACGCCGTTCGCCAGCTCCGCTGGTTCAACGTCCGAGAGGATTTCGACACCTTGGTGACAATCGTGCCATCGCTCGTGGATGCCGGATATGACCGTTCCGAAATCCTCGATGCGCTGGCTCGGATGGGTGAAGACGACGAGGATGTGTTCGAAACCATCATCGATACCCTCGCCGACGACCGCCCCTGGATGAACTGGGGCCGAAGCCTGAACTGACCGAACGATGAGAAAGGGGAGCGTCTTACGAGACGTTCCCCATTTGTTCTTCGATCGTTCGCGAATTCCCATGACCAGTGGGCGCCGAACGGCCGCCCTCTGCCTCCACCGCCCGTCGCTGCGTCAAGTCAGTGATTCCGGGGAGGGGAGGGCGCGCGCCAACTGCCCGCTCTTTCCGGCCAGGAGCCCCGCTGGGCACCGAAACCGGCCTTCCGATACCCAACCCTCACCCCGCGTCGGCGTGTCCCAGCGACACGCGCCCAAACACACTTTCACAAGGATAATCCACCATGCCCATCGTCCGATTGGACAATACATTCATCTCAACCAGCTACTGCCCACCCGACAAGAAGAAGATTGATTTCTACGACGAAGAAATGGGCAAATTTCTACTTGAGGTCCGTCCATCTGGTGGGCGAACGTATTATGTTAAGTATCAAGATGAGACTGGTAGAACTCGCCAAAGGAAGATCGGTTCTGCATCAATCGTCACATTAACGCAGGCGCGTAAGGAAGCGAAGCGACTTCTCGCTGAGATCGAACTCGGTGGAAATCCCCAGGATGAGAGGCAGGCAAAGCGCGCCATCATCACCTATGCCGAGCTTTCGAAAAAACACCTCGCCTTCATCAAAACCCAGGCCAGAAGCTACACCACCATTGAAGGCTACGTTCGGCGACACATTATCCCGCGTTGGGGCAAGAAGCTCGTCTCGGACATCAAGCAGCCCGACATCGCCGCATGGCTCGGCGAGAAGAAGGAAAGCGGTCTCGCCATCGCGACGGTAGAGAAAATTCGCGTGATTCTGTCGCGGTCATTCGAGCTCGCGATCAAGTGGGGCATTCCAGGTGTCGATCGCAACCCGGTTAAGGGCATCAGCCTCGGCCCGATCAACAATGCTCGTGATCGCGCGTTGTCAGAGGAGGAATCGGTACGGCTGCACGCGGCCGTGGGAGCATCAGCCAACACCCAGCTCAAGTACGTTGTAGGCCTTCTGTTGCTCACAGGCGCTCGGATCTCAGAGCTCCTCAAGGCGGAGTGGCGGCATGTTGATGTGGAGAACCGCCGATGGCTCATACCCACCTCAAAAACCGGGAAGCATCGCTACGTGCCCCTGAGTCAGGCGGCCGTCGATCTGATCAACGCGCTGCCTCGCTTCAAAGACTGCAAGTATCTCGTGCCGAATCCTGACACGAAGAAGCCGTTCGTCTCGATCAAGCACTCTTGGGACACGGCCCGGAAAGCCGCTGGCGTAGCTGACGTGAGAATCCATGACCTTCGTCACACCTTTGCCTCACACGCCGTAAGCGCCGGGGTGGATCTTTATGCCGTTGGGAAGGTGCTCGGGCACGCCAATCATGCCAGCACCCAGCGGTATAGCCATCACTCGCAAGCGGCATTGCTCGCAGCCGTAGAAGCCGGCTCGGCAAAGCTGGGCGGCTGGGCCGCGTAACCCCTTACCCCATCCATGACTGGCCCGCGCGGCTGGCTCGTGGATGGGGGATTTCTCCTATAATTTTTTTCCAAATGGCAGCGAACGACTGCCTCAATGAAAGCACACCATGATTACGATACCTGCCCAAACTACCACTCGCATCTCACCAGCGAACATCATCATCACGCCGACGCCAAAACCTGCCTTCGTGAAATCCGATGAAAAGAAGGCGGCCGACGCCGAGTTCTTCAAAAGCTTGCGCGCCCTGAAGGCCAAGTGCGGCAAAAACCGGGATGATCAGGCCTATGCCACGATCGTTGCCTGCATCGGATATGGCATAAACAGCATGAGGCGCATCACCGCTGCGCTCGGTGTGCTCGATTTCCACTTCCATCATATCGAGACGGTTTTGAACACGCACGTTGGAGATGACGCCGACGTTCATCCGTGGCGCCGGGATGCCAAGGGCTTTTACCGTCTGAACAAATAGCCTGCGATGCCCCGGAGCCTACCTGCCATCTCGGTGGGAGTGCTCCGGGGCGCCTTCCGCAAGCGGGCCCGGCCTATTCATTGAACAGGTGCGATCGTCGACAGGTGCGGCGGGAACTATCGCTCAGATCTCAATAGACGGGTTCCGCTCTATGGAGTGGCCCGGGATTGTCGGAGGCTATTTTCGCATGATTTATCAATTCGCCACCGTAACAAATTGCAACGTCGGGGCATTTATGTAAGTTGGCTAAGCCGCTGTTCGCAGGAGTTAATAATCACCTCTTGAGATTGATCTCTTGTCTTGGCGGTAAACGGAGGGATGCGCGGTTCGCGCAGTGGGAGTAAATATGAGTATCAAGACATTGAGCGTTATCGCAGCGTTTGCAGCGTCCTTCACGGCGACTGCAGCTTCAGCACAGGCGGTGACGCCGCAGCAGGTCCTCGCACTTCCGGTTGGAACGAAATACGTGGGACCTGCAACCTATGACGTTACGTTGGTGCGCACGGCGCAGGGCTTCAACGTGGTTGAAAAAGGCCAGGTGGTTCTTGTGTGCAATAATGTGACCAAGGCTGGCGGGCGCGGTAATGCTACGATCAACTGCGCAACAGCTAAGGGAGTTCAAGGGCGCTTCGAGTGGATCGATATGAAGAGCGTTAAAACTGAAATGTGGAAAAGCATGGCGGCCAAGGCCGGCCAGACGCAAAACAAGCCCGCAGATATAAAGATAACCCTGACCCGGCGCTGATACATGGGCGCCCCGGGACCAATTCGAATGCGGATATGGTTCCGGGGCATGGCCTGACGCTTGTGCTCAATTATCGATTTGCACTGGGCTGGAGCGACCGAAGAGGGCTCGGCATGTCGGCACCTGCACCGGGCGCCAGGGGCTCCTGATGCGAGTTGATAGATGTCGCCGATAACATGCTTTGGTGCATCTACCGCAAGTCCACCTCTGAAGTGGTGTGCGCGCCGTCATAACGACAGCTGGTCCGGAGTGAGGGCTGTTTGGCGGGCCAGCTCTAAGCCGACCCGCCTCCCAAGATGCGGCTTAGTGGGGCTCCACCGCATCTGGAACCAAAGTAATTGATGAGTTTAAATTGCAATTGTCCCTGCAAAGGGCGACGCGCATCACTGTAGAAGACACGTTTTGTGATATCATTCAGAGCATTTAGGATCTGTGGTTATTCAGGGCCCCACATTCCAACGCGACGACGGCGCTTCCGTCTGCGATGAAATTTATAAATCATAAATGACAGTGATATGACCAAAATCGACAAAATGCCGTAAGCGACAGCAGTGCGTGTGACCATTATATTTTTCCCCCCGGAAAATATTCATAGAGAATTGAAATATCATGGTGACTACCAAGCAGTTGCCTATGCAACAATTTCGCTGGATTGATTCATCGGCATCGGCCATGAAATGACAAATGAGGTGGGGCTCGCCTTGCTTAAGGTGTGCGTTTTGTCAGGCAGCGCAGTCCGATTTATCTCGTCGTGCCTCGGCCCACCACCGAATGGCGCAGCTAATCTGTATCCTGCTTGGAATTTGCTAACCGGCTCGCATTAACGGATTTGTAATGGTTATGTTAAATGCCCCGTTTACCGTAATCGCAGTGTGCCTTCGATTATCTCACGCCTAAGGTATTTGCCAATTGCATGGCTGATGCCCGCCATAGGGCTAGCAGGCATGCGGCGGGGCAAGAAGACAGTGACTACCGTCAGCAACCGCTGGCAATGTGTGAATTCCGGCCTGCATGCCGTTCGGGAACGGGCGCTTTAAAGAATCTGACCTCTTTCGCGCGATCCGGTCGGTTTCGCTTCAAGGAGGCGAGGGGCACGCATCTCCTGTGCGCTGATGCAGTCGGCGCCCAGAGCTGGTGCATTACCAGAAGTCAGGCTGCAGACGCGTCCGCGCAGGTCCAGCGCAGGTCAGGTTTTGGATTTTCATTGGGCCAAAGTGCTTTCAGTAGGAAACGGTCCAGGGACGCGCTTCGGCCAGTTTGGGTCTGCTGTGGGTCGCAGTGAAAGTCTGCGCAAATTCGGCATGAAAACGGCAGAAATCCTGGATTCTGCACGTTCCTTGGACAGGCCTTCGTAATGCGAGGGTCAGGTGTTCGAGTCACCTAAGCGGCACCATTAGCGTTAAGATGTTCCAGCAGGCTACCGGCGCTGGATCAGCCCAAAGAGCGTAAACGTGGATGACCCAAGTGGGTCCAGCGTAGGTCGCTTTGGGTAGGGAACGGCATCCGACGCAGCGAACGGCTTTCCAGCAGCATTAGGCGCATTCATCCAGCTAGACGCGGAATGGCTGCTAGCGCCCCAATTGTCGCCATTGGTTTGCTGTGACAGAGCACCTGCTAACGGACATTCCGAATTGGGGGCAGCATGGACGAGCGGCAGAAGGAAAGGGAGTACGGATTCGGTCGGTTCTGGGAATATCGAAATCACATTGCCTACGTCGTGGGGGGTGCTTCGCTTGGATTTCCGGAGAGAGACTTGGAAGAGCAAATGACGCTCGACAAGGCTTACGACATTTTACGCCGTGGCCTTCCGGTCTCATTCGACCGCATCAAGGACAAAGAGGCTATCCCAGAAGCTACGGCGCTGCTGGAAGCATCGTATGCAGCTTTCAAACAGGGTGATATAAAGAGCGGGGCGCATCTTCTACAGGATTTCGACGCGAAGCTGCTTGATCTTCGACGCGGGCGACCCAAGAAAACCGGCTAGGCCAGCGTCCGCTTTCAGCGCGAGAAAGCCAAGACCACACTGTCGCCTAACCACCCAATCTCGGTCGTTCCGAAGGCCGTGGCCGAGCTCCGAATCCTGGCGGTCAGCTAACGCCCCATGTGTGGACGGCCCTCCGTTGGCAAGTGGCATATTGAGCGTCGCGTTGCTGGTTGGTGCGGCCATGTGTCCGACCTGTTGGCGCGGCACATAGCGCCGCTGGCCGTAATGCCATTCGCGCGTCTCGGGTCCCGATCAATTGCTCGCACTCGAGGTGCTGGGGCGCTTGTGGGTTTTCCCGATCCGGCGGTTTCAACCGGCTTTGTGCATCAGCTCCTATCCGCCCTTCCCAACCTCGTTGGCGCGGTCTCCCGCACCGATCCTTACGCGACCTGCGGCTCGCGATAACGCTCGCCGCTGGCCATCATCGCCCAGATCATTCGGGCGTTCTTGTTCGCGAGCGCGACCGCTGCAACCTTGGCCTTGCGGCGCGCGAGCAGTTGCACAAGCCATGGCCGCTTCGTTCCGTTGCGTTCGGCATAGCGCACGACCGCCATGGCACCGACGATCAGCATCTGGCGCAGATAGCGATGCCCGGCCTTGGTGATGCTGCCGAGCCGCTCCTTGCCACCACTGGAGTTCTGTCTTGGGACCAGCCCGATCCAGGCGGCCAAGTTTCGGCCCGAGCGGAAGATCGCGGGATCGGGAACGGTGGCAACGATGGCGCTGGCGAGCAATGGCCCGACACCGGGTATCTCCATCAGCCGCCGGCCGAGTTCGGTCTCGCGTGCACTCGCCATGATCCGGCGATCGTTCTCAAGGATCTGCTGCTTCACGATATGCAACTGGGCCACCAGCATCGTCAGGCATGTCCGCGCATCGGTCGGCACTCGATCGTCCGCCGTGTCTGCGATGACGCCGACAAGCTGATCGATCCCGTTCCTGCCGATCGGCGCCACAATCCCGAACTCCGCGAGGTGCGCCCGCAGCGCGTTCGACAGCTGCGTTCGCTGCCGGCTCAGGATCAGGCGAACACGGTGCAGCATCATCGCGCTCTGCTGCTCGGGCGACTTGATCCCGACGAAGCGCATGGTCGGTCGCGTCACCGCCTCGCAGATCGCCTCGGCATCGGCCGCATCGTTCTTGCCCCGCTTGACGTACGGCTTCACATACTGCGCCGGCATCAGCTTGACGTCATGCCCCAACGCGATCAACTCGCGCGCCCAATAATGCGACGATGCGCACGCCTCCATGCCAACCAGGCACTGCGGCAACTTGGCAAAGAACTTCAACATGCGCCCGCGCGTCAGTCGCTGGCGCAGCACCGCCGCGCCATCAGCATCAACACCGTGCACCTGGAACACGCTCTTCGCGAGGTCCAAACCTATCGTCGTGACGTTCCCCATCGTGGCTCTCCTTCCGGCTCATCCGCAGATCATCCTGCGGAAGGGGTGGAGAGCCGTCCACGCCATCAATTGCGGACACCGAAAAGCATAGCTAAAATGCGGCGATGCGCACGCGCTATACCTTGTTGCGAGAGGCGGTGGCGAACCTAGCGGCATCCGCCGACGCACAAGTATCATATCTGGATCACAGCTTCGCAGGTCTGACGGGCGGAAAAAGTGCTGAAGCCTATGGCAATAGCGAACTTGCGATGGAGTTTGACGACAGCTTCGTAGCTGTCGATCACATGCTAGAATTCGGAGAGATTAGTCAGGCTGAGATAGATGTTCTTCGGTCCATCGACGAACTGCTCAATCGATGGAGCGGCCTAGGTCACAAAGATTTTTGGGCGCGCAAAGCACTGTTTGAGGACCCTCGATGGCAAGCGATCCGCCTGCGGGCCACCGAGGTGCTCGCGCTCTTGCCGGACGAATCCCGCGAAAGTGACTACACGCGCGGTCTAACCGACGAGCGGAACGGCAGCTAACCACCCACTCTTTGCCGTTCCGCACGCCATCGTCGAGGCCCGAATCCTGCCGGTCAGCTAACGCCCCCGTTTCGGGCGCTAGTCCCTGCGCCACAATCGCTTCGCGTAAGGAATAGCCCATCGTCCCGCGATCAGCGACCCGGTTACCATGAGCGCAAACAGTCCAACCAGCAGGGCCCAAATCGGGATGGCTCCGTTCGACAACGCAAGTAGCGGGAATATGAGCATCAATCCCGCAAATGTGGTGCCGAGCAGCAACGCAACTGCCAACCAAACGAACGCGCTGGCCAGTCGGCAAGTAGGAACGTCATGGTAAGCCATTTGCGCCATTTTATGTCTCTTAGGATTGTGAGTGGCAACGTCCGCTTTCCACCCAATGCCCGTCACTGCCGCGCTTTACGCGCTTTCCCGAAAGCCGACGCTGGCACTTATCTATCGACCTTGTAAGCTGACTCCATGAGCGAAGTGGCCGTTAATTTCGTAGCATTCAACGAGGCGCGCGACGCCTGCCTGATGGTCCTTGTGGAGGGGCCGTGGGCAGGCGACGTAGAGGAGCATTTGCGGGGTTTGCAGGATCGGATGTTTGGCTGCCTTGACGCCCCGCTGGACGGTCAACTGGCTGAGCAATTGCCAGAGGCTATGGGCAAAGACGTTATCGTTCGGGTCGATTGCTATGATGTTCCGCGCGATACCGTCGAAGGGTTCTTTAATCGCTTCGCTGAGGGTATTGGCAACCTGCCAGACTACTCGGCGGATTCATCGAAATTCATCAACCAATTTCGGTTTGAACTGAATTTCGACACTCTCGACTCGGAAACTGAGATCGGCAACGAACCGCTTGGTTCCCGGCAATTCCACCAACCGATGTCTGAAAAGGTAGGTCCCAGCCGCACATCACAAATATGACATGACGTTCGACCGCTGTGCACCTTTGTTTGTCCAACCAAAAAAGCCTGCCGATTGGCACTTTACCAAGGCACCCCGCACAGACGGTTGAAGAGTGCCGCCTCCACGGCATGCCCGTCACCATCATATTTGCGACATATCGCTGGAGTGCCGCGCCACCTAAAAATTCGTCCCATCAAAAGCGACCTGCGGAGAGGCGCATGGCCGAGCGAGCGTGATCGCTTGGGTCGAAAAGGGGATAAGATGTGATGGTATTCAAGCGCTCTACGTCGCGGGTTTCGAAGCGGTCCAGGCTGGTCGCGACCCTGCCACTCATCGCACTTTCGCTGATGCTGCCACATGCTGCCTTTGCTCAGGCGACAGGCGTCGAAACGGACGATCAGCTCTCAGGCGAGATCATCGTTACGGCCCGCAAGCGTGAAGAGCGTGCCATCGACGTTCCTGCCTCCCTCAACGTATTCTCCGGGGCTGCGCTGGAGGATAGCGGCGTAACCTCGCTGACCGATCTTCAGTACCGGACCCCCGGACTGAAGATTGCGGTATCGGCCGGTACATCGCGCATCTCGTTACGCGGTGTCGGCACGAATATCGGGTCAGGAGCGGCGTCCGTCGCAGTGCATGTCGATGGCATTTATATTTCGCAGCTCCGCTTCGCCCTCGGTGAAATGTTCGACATCGACCGTGTCGAAGTGCTCAAGGGGCCGGAGGGAACGCTCTATGGCCGCAACGCAACCGGCGGCGCCGTCAATCTCGTGTCGAAGGCTCCGGGCGACAGCTTCGCTGCCGATGGCTATATCGGATATGGCTCGTTCAACCTCGTAACGGCTCAAGCCGCCGCCACCATCCCGATCGACGAGCGCGGCGGCATTCGCATAAGCGCGGCCTATTCGAACGATGACGGCTATACCCGCAATCTGAATGCGATTGGTGGCGAAATCGACGATCGCAACTTTGTCGGCCTTCGCCTGCGCGGCCGCTACGATCTCACCGAAACGCTGACGGCCGACTTCACCGCGCAATATTCGAGAGACAAGGGTACGTTGGGCTTCGGAAGCAGCAACAACCCCGACTCGCCGGTCTATGCCAGCCTGCCGCCACAGCGTGAATCGCCGCGCCGGATCAATGTGGACAGCCCACCGAGCTTCAGCGGCGAAGGGCTTCTGTTGTCGGGCACACTGGCGCTCGATCTCGGCGGGGCAACGCTGAAATCGATCACCGGCTATCTCGACTATAACACCGACAATATTGCCGATGTCGACGGATCGGGCGGCCTTATCGGATATACGGATTCCGATGCAGGCTACGGTTTCTTCTCGCAGGAATTCCAGCTTTCAGGCGGAGCGCCCGGTGCGCTCAACTGGACGGCAGGCGCCTATTATTCGAAGGAATGGTCCAACGGCCGCGGCATTGAAATCGACGCCGATTACCCGGATACGACGCCCTATCTGTATACCGACCAGACCCTGCGCACGCGTGGTCAAAGCTATGCGGTGTTCGGCGAACTCACACTGCCGATCGGCGAAAAGCTCTCAATCCTTGCAGGCGCACGGTACACGCACGAGAAGCAAAGCGCGCGGAGTTCCTTTGCCGCGCCATTGTTCTTCCCCGCGCCGATCGAAACGGCCGGGGCGACCAAGGCGAACGCCTTTACGCCAAAGTTGCTGGTGGAATATCGACCATATGAAGGCGGCAAGCTCTATGCGAGCATGACGCGCGGTTTCAAGAGCGGCGGGGTCAATCTCGCCACGACGGTAAACACCTACAAGCCCGAGAAGATCTGGGCATATGAGGTTGGCAGCAAGAACAGCTTCGCGGATGGCAGGGTCGAACTGGGCATCGCAGCATTCTATTACGACTATACCAATCTTCAGCTGCGTTCGGTCCTCTTCACCCCGACCGGCATCATCGTTCAGATCAACAATGCCGCAAAGGCCCCTATCTACGGTCTCGAAGCGTCACTTGTCGCACGACCGGCAAAGGGCTTCACGTTCGATGCCAACGCCGCTTACCTCAATTCGGAACTCAAAGGCTTCGTTTCTCCCGTCACATTGACCGAGCTCACTGGCCAGCCGCTTCCGCTGTCGCCGAAATGGAGCTTCACGGCCGGTGCCGAATATGCGGCGACGCTCGGCAATTCAGGCGCCGTCACCATGCGGGGCGAAATCACCTATCAGACGTCGGTCTATTTCCCGCAATTCGCGGATATCTCTCGCGAGCGTCAGAAAGGCTATGCGCTGCTCAATGCCAACTTGCGGTACGATCTGCCGGGCAGCAACGTCTATGTTGCCCTGATCGGGCGTAATCTGGCCAATGTCCTGTACAAGTCGCAGCGCTTCTATTTTGCCGGTTTCTCCGACATCGAAAACTATGGTCCGCCGCGCACGTTGGAAGCGCGGCTGGGTTTCAAATTCTAAGACTGGAATCCGTATATGATCCGCGCTGAGCCCTTCAATTTCCCGTATGTCGGAATGCTAGATCCTCGGAAGACCGCATTGCTGGTTATCGATCTTCAGGTCGATTTCGTTGGCGAGGACGGCTATTTCGCGCGGAAGGGATATGATCCTGCTCCTCTGCGAGCGATCATCCCGTCGGTCAAATCGCTGGTAACGGCGGCTCGGGACGCTGGTTGCCGGATTATCTGGACCCGCCAGGGGTATCGCGCGGATCTGGCCGATGTGACCGATTACGATCTCTGGCGGAGCAAGCGGTCTGGAATCGATCTGACCGACCCCTCCAACAGCGCCCTGGTGCGAGGGGCGGCGGGGTTCGAGATTCTTCCCGAGCTGATGCCGCTCGAGAGCGATATCATTGTCGACAAGACAGCAAACGGCGCCTTCTATCAAACCGATCTCGAAATGGTTTTGAAGGCTCAGGGCATTACGCATCTGCTCTTCTGTGGCATCACGACCGACGTCTGCGTACACACGACCCTTCGCGAAGCCGCCGATCGCAAGTTCCAGTGCTTGCTGGTGCCCGATGCCTGCGCGAGCGGCGATGCTTATGCCCACGCGGCAGCAATCCACATGGTCACGGTCGAGGATGGCGTATTCGGGGTCGTGGCAAATGCCCGCGACGTTGTCGAAGGGTTGGCCGCGGTCGCCGATGGAAAGCCCCACGCTTGCTCGGAGAGCCTGGCGGGCGAACCCCCGATGTCACAAGCCTGACGGCAATGGGCGTTGCCAGGGCTATTTGCGGTGCCGCGTTGTCGGTCGTTGCGATGTGCGGCGGGAGCCCAAGGCTAATCGCCGGCACCGACCCGCGCGACACGGTGATCATCGATGCGCAGATCCTTGATGGCTCCGGCACACCGCCGGTACGCGCCGATGTGAGGATTTCCGGCGATCGAATTGTCGAGATCGGCTCGCTGAAGCGAAGATCGACCGATGTTGTGATCGATGGTCAGGGTATGACGCTGGCTCCCGGTTTCATCGACACACACAGCCATCATGACGCGGGCCTCGATGAGCATCCCGAAGCTTTGCCGCTGGTCAGCCAGGGCGTGACCACCATCATTGCCGGGCAGGATGGCGGTGAGAGTGAGGATCCCCAACCATTGCGTGCGGTGATCGCGCACAGACGGATGAAGCCAAGCGCCGTCAATTACGCCTATTTCGCGGGCCATAATACCGTGCGCGCTCGGGTGATGGGAGGGAAACGGGAAGCTGCATGGCCTGGTGAGCTGGCAAAGATGCGCGAATATTTGCGGCAGGATATGGCGGCCGGTGCCCTTGGTCTCTCGACAGGGCTCGAATATGAGCCCGGGCGCCATGCGTCATTAGCCGAGGTCGAGGCATTGGCGGAGGAAGCTGCCGAGGTCGGTGGCCGATATATCAGCCATATGCGCAATGAGGACAATCAGCTGAGCGAGGCTATCGGCGAGGTTTTTTCGATCGCGCGGCAGACAGGGATGCCCGTTCAAATCTCTCATCTCAAGCTGGGCGGCGCCATGGCGTGGGGAAAGAGCAAGGAAATCCTTGGCCAGCTCGATCGGGCAGGCGCCCAGGGCCTGCGCGTCAGCGTGGATGTCTATCCCTATGACAGGTGGCAGACAGCCCTGATCAGCCTGTATCCGGATCGGGATTACGAGGACCTCGCGAAGACGCGTTTTGTGCTGGATCAACTCGTTTTGCCCCAGGATATCACGATCGTCCATTATCGGCCCGATCCTGGCCTGGTGGGTAAAACACTTCTTCAGATCGCGACGGATGCGCGGCGGGATCCGCCGGGTATGTTGATCGATATGCTACGGGCGAGTGGCGGCGCGAACAGCGACATGATCGTGATTGGGCGCAGTATGCGCGAGGCCGATGTCGAAGCACTGATCAAGTGGTCCGGCGCAAATATCTGCAGCGACGGCTCGATGGTCAGTGCACATCCACGCGGTTCGGGCGCTTTTGCCCGGGTGCTCGCAACGATGGTGCGCGAGCGAAAGAGTCTCGCCCTTCCGGATGCCGTTCGAAAGATGACGGGCCTTTCTGCCGATCATATGGGCCTGCATGACCGCGGCTACATACGCGTTGGCTATAAAGCCGATCTGGTCCTCTTCGATCCTGCGAAGATCCAGGACGAAGCGTCGTTCGTCTCGCCCGCGCGGCTTGCAAGCGGGGTCGCCGGCACCTGGGTGAATGGTGCGCGTGTGTGGTCCGGAAGCGCTGCAACGGGCCAGTTTCCCGGGCGCTTCCTGCGGCGGCAGGATACAAAGTCGTGGCGCGTGCGCTGAGCTAGTTGTGCGCTTTTGTGCAATCGAGCAAATTGGCTGATGGCAATGTGTCGAACGTGTCCGGTCGACGCTGTTTCGCGGGCGCCGCGTCGGATGGCTGCAATGCGAACCTCAGTCCGCGACTGAGGGCCGCGGGCAAAACCGACAAGTGGGTCTCGCCGTCGAACACGGCCAGCGTCGTGGCGAGGTCTCCAGGTGCGGCAGCATGAAGCGCATTCGCCAGCCAACGGGTGTTGTCGACTGCAGCCATGTTTTTTGTGAGACACCGGCTCATCTCGATGACTGCGGCGCGGTCTTTCGGCGATACGGATGCCGCAGCAAGCTGATCGTCGACCGGTTGCGGGGTCTGCTCCAGGCTGCCGACCGTAAGCAGCAGGCGCCGTGCATGGGGCGCGTCCGCTTTGAGGAAATTTCGCATCTCTCCGACGATCGCTCGATCACCCCACCAGATGCTGGGGCTTGCTGCCACATAGGTCTGAAAGGTGCCGGGGCGCGTGAAAAGCGTGTGGAGGACAAGCAAGCCGCCGAGCGAATGTCCGAACAGGGTCTGTCGACGAGGATCGATGCGAACGCGCCGCTTTGCCGCCGGCATGACCTTGTCTGTGACGAACGAAAGAAATCGATCCGCCCCGCCGATCTCGCCATAGGGCGGGTCGAACCGGTTCGAGGGAAGGGTCGAGCCATCGACCGGGATCGTCATGTCCCGAAAGCGCCTTCCCTCTTGCCCGTGAGGATAGCCAATGCCGATCACGACAATCGGGCCAAGGACGGGTTCCTGCAGCTTTGCTGTTTCCGCCAGGGTTTCGAAGGACCATTGCGCGTCGAGAACGTAGATAGCGGGATACCCACCGGGCGGCGCCGGCGCAGAAGGCATGGCAATGGAAATGACATAGTCTTCGTCAGTACCGGCGCTCTCGCTCCAGCGTTCGATCCCGATGGGTTTTTCCGTTGGGGCTGTGGCCGATGCTGCGGGCAAGACCATGAGGCTGCCGACGACGACGGTCATTATGGCACTTCGTGGAATGCTCGACAGTCGGCAAGCGGACATGGACACCTCTCCGAGATGCAGCGGAATAGCCCCTCCGTCGGTTGCGGCCCATGTCATGAATATGACATAGCGGCTGGATGGCAGAGCAACCGAAAACGAGTGAAGCTCAAGGGTTTTCGATGGTCGATGACATTGTCGGCCTTGCCGCGCGCCTCATGCCGTCAGCCCATTCGCCAGAGGCCTTCACCATCCTTTGCGAAGAATTTGGCCGGCTCGTTCCGTTTCAGAATTTCATTGTGTACGTCTTTGTGGACGGCGCGGCTCCGGTGCTCTTCCAGACGAATCTGGGTCTGCCCTGGCTCCAAAATCAGATGGCCGACTACATCAATGGACTTTACGTCCTGGACCCCTTTCACCGTCTTACGACCGAACGACGGGCAGGACTATTTCGGATGCGCGATATCATGCCGGAGGCCTTTCCGGAGTCCGAATATTACCGGCATTTCTACGAGCAGACGACCGTCACCGACGAGGTGCGCTATGTCGTACCGTCCGGGCCGGCCGCGGCGGTTCATGTGTTCATTGAGCGGGAAGGGGCGGTGGATCCCTTCAGCTATCGTGAACTGGCCTTGCTCGAATGCCTTGAACCCCTCGTCCGATCCTTTGTCCTGACCCACGAAGAATGGCGAAATGCGAATGCTGTGGAAGAAAGGCCTTTCGAGAAGTTCGAGTTGCGGAGCCAGATTGCAGGACTTGGTGCCGGTATCCTCACGTTGCGGGAGGTCGACACGGTCGAGTTGATGCTCAAAGGCCATTCGACGAAATCGATGGCGCGCGTCCTTGGCATCGACGACGGAACAGCGGCGAACCATAAGCGAAACATCTACGCGAAGCTGGAGGTCCACTCCGCTGCCCAGCTATTCGATCTGTTCCTCCGCAGCCTGACCGAGTGAGCCAAAGCAAAAGGCCGTGTGCTGTTTATGACATTCATAAGCGTTCCTTAGCGGCCTAGCTTGGCCTCCGCTTTCACATGGCTGGAACGATGCATTGGATATTGCGGCAAGGCAGCTTCCCAGGCGCATAGGCGGGTGGTCTCTCGCTGCAATCACGGTTGGGATCGTGATTGGCAGCGGAATCTTCCGCACGCCTTCCGATATCGCAGCGCTTGTCGGGTCGCCTCTCAACGTGATGCTGGTTTGGCTGGCGGGCGGTGTCGTGACGATGTGCCTGGCTCTGAGCCTGGCCGAACTCGCCTCGATGTTCCCACGATCCGGTGGGCTCTACACCTATCTTCGCGAAGCCTTTGGTGACCGTAGCGCCTTCCTGTTCGGCTGGACCTTCCTGCTTATCAACCCTGCGAACTGGGCGGCGGTCTCGCTGATTTTTGCCAGCTATTTCGCCATCGTTTTTCCGGCGGCCGCTGGGCACGCCAAGCTGATAGCGTCTGCCGCGGTCCTTTGCGTTTGTACCGTCAATATCGTCTCGACGCGTCTTTCAAACCGATTCAATTGGCTGTTCACGCTCATCAAGGGTGCTGCTTTGCTCGGGCTCTCCATCGGGATATTGGCGACGACGAGGGAGGGGGCGCCGATTGGGTCCGAAGCTCAGGCCCCTTTGCTGGGCAGTTGGGGTGTCGCCCTTGTTGCGGTGCTTTGGCCCTTTGAAGGGGTCGCTGCAGCGGCCGCAATGGCCGGAGAGGTTCGGAATCCCCGACGCAATCTCCCGCTAGGCCTCATCGGCGGCACGATCTTTGTTTTGCTGGTATATCTCCTCGTCAACGCGGCGCTGTTGAGTGCGTTGTCGATCGACGCGATGGCCAAATCCGATTCCGTATTCTTCGACGCGGCCACCGTCGCAATGGGTGAATTCGGTGGGCTGGCGATAGCTCTTGCTGCATTGGCAGCAACATTCGGCGCACTGAGCGCGGGCGCGACCTGCGATCCTCGCGTCCTTTTTGCAATGGCAACCGACAAGCTGTTCTTCGCTCGCACCGGAGACGTGCATCGTCGCTTTCAAACGCCCTATATCGCCATCATCGTCTCCGGCGCGCTTGCCATCATGTATATCTGGGTCCGGACCTTCGAAGAGCTTGCGTCACAATTCGTCCTTGGCATGTGGGTGTTCTATGCATGGTGTGTATTGGGGCTGATCAGGCTTCGACGGACCAGGCCCGAACTCGAACGGCCTTACCGCGCGCCGCTATATCCAGTTCTTCCGATCATGTTCGTCGCGGCAAGCGGATGGTTGCTCATCAATTCCTTCATCGAATTGCCGCTCACCAGCATGATCAACGTGGCGGTGATCCTGACGGGTATTCCCGTTTACGAGCTGAGGCGCCGGCTGACGATGGATCGACCAAGCACATGAGCGCATCGTTGTGGCTTTGCAGGAGTTTGACGTTCTATTTATCTTTTTTGATATGTATTGTGTTCTTGACAACAAATACCGGAAGATCTTCATCAAAATCATCAGAAATATGACCTATTACCTCCGCGTGAAAGTAGAAGCCATCATATATATTTTCTCTAGGGTTCAATTCGTCGGGCAATTTTTCAAATTCCAGCAGCATGGGGGTTCTGTTGCAGGAGTCGCTATTGGCTACAATGCCGCTATCAAGCGTTCTGTACGCTCTTAATTTAATGATATACTGACCATCTTCGGTATGGCCGGCCCTCCAGCATCTATTCAAATAAAATCTATCCGAAGATATCCACAAAAAAATCAGAACGGATAAAATGACAGTGCTAACAAGGGCAATTTTGATCTTCAAAGACATTTCCTTATCCGATCATTTTATTTGTATTGGGTGCGCAGATTGCATTTTGGACATTTATAATATTCCAAATAAGTGATTTTGGACGTCCTCGTCGCCATCGAGCTCATCTGTGTGCACATCTCGTGCAACGCGTATGAGTCTACGCGTTAGCGCGCTTTGACTGCCCTGCACGACTGTTCGAGCTCAGCCCGGCTCAGGTCGACGTCCTCCTGCTGCGACGCGGACAGATCTCCCTTGATGTTGTCGAGCATCGCGCGTCCGCGCGTGCAACTCTCCAGATCCTTGAATCTCATCGTCGAAAATAGGACCATTGTCGCCCAATAACTGCCGTTCTTCGATGCGATTGCGAGCCATTTTTCGGCTTTGACCCGATCCGGATCACCATACATATAATGATCCACCAGCTTGTCGGCCGCCACCTTGTCGTTAAACTTTTCAGATCGTGCACTCAGTTCCGCGATCTGACTTTCCGTCAGATAATAAAATCCGGTGGTGCGGCTCGTATTTGAGACAAGTCCGCCGTCCGGATTCCCGCTTGGGACATCCGCCTTGCATGAGCCGAGCATTACCGACATCCAGAGGGCCGATGCGACGTATATTTTCGCGCTCATTCCTCCTTCTCCTTGGATTTGATCTCCCGACCGATCCGGGTTCCCGTTTCCGAAGACAATCTGGCAGTGGTCACGCCGGTCTTCGGATCAAAGCTGAGCGATACGATACGCGTGGTATATGACGTTCCATCAGGATTGAAGGCCATGAAATTTCCGAATTTAATATACATTTCGACAGGCCTGACGACCGACCGCTTTTGTCGTTCAACGGTGCTGCTGCAGGTCAATGCGGGCGAAAATGCTGTTCTCCTACGCGGCCGATGACGGTCTCTGGCTCGACGGATAGCGTCCGCATTTTTGGGTCAGTACCCAGCCGCCGCCGTGCGGCCACGCTCCCCCAAGCTAGAAGCGAGTCAGAATGAGGGGAAGCGCCTCTGTTGCGGACATTCTCGGAAAAGGCCAGATTGTTGAAATGGGTAAGCGATCAGGTGTTCCCCACAGGGATGAAGAACTCGAACGGCTCAGCTCCGACGAGCTAAGACGAGAGCTCGACTGGTCTCGGGTACGGCTTAGCATAGTTCCGTCAGCTAAGGCCGCGAAGCAATGGCATCAGCGTATCCACTGGCTTGAGGCAGCACTCGCTCGACGTGATTGAACGACAGCTAACCACCCATGGGATTCATTCGCGGTCATGGATCCAGCGATGGGAGCCAGCGCAGGGCCTGCAATGCCTCCCGCTGCTGCCGGTTGAACCAACGGCCCATATCGATCCGTCGACGTATCATGTCGGCAAACGCGCCTGGTGACCGCGCCTTCTTACATCTATGTCGTCGCTTGTTGCAGAGTTCATGCGCCGCGACGATGTTTTCAGGATCATTGCCGCCGCCGTCCTGTCGGGCGACCAGATGCTCCGCCGTGACGCGGCACCACTGTCCAGGATCACGTCCAGCGGCGCGGAACGGCGATCCTTTACCGGTCATGGGAAGGCCGCAATAGTAACACAGCCAGCCCTGTCGCTTCGCAGCATTAGATCGATTTCGAGGAATGGATTTTGGCACGCCCTTCTCCAAACATGAAAGGCACTTTGCAGTGCGTCACATGCTGGATCGACGTTTTTAGCCTATGTGGTGAGCACCTGTAGATGCGCGCCAGCCCGGAGATCCGCCTGCTTAAAACAGACGTTCAGCTTGGCGATGTTAGCGTACAGAGGGTTTGGCGACAAGCCACCGGCGCTGGATCAGCCCAAAGAGCGTAGACGTGGATGACCTGAGTGGGTCCACAGTGGGGGCTTTGGTAGATAAGATCTCCGATACAGCGAACGGCCTTCCAGCAGCATCAGGCACGCTCCCCCAGCCAGAAGCGAAAACCGGAATGAACGGAGGCGCCGCTGGCTGTCAATTCAATTCCCTGAAACCTTCATTTGGAGCAGCCGATATGCCTTCCGATCTTTATTGGGTTGATGCGTCCCCAGAGATCCAATTGGCGATCATGGCGCGTCCGCGTGCCGGCGACTGGCTGGAAGATGAAATCGCACATTGGAAGCGGTCCGGCGTCGAGATCGTCGTCAGCTTGCTGGAGCGTCATGAGATTGATGACCTTGGGCTGGAGAATGAAGCGGCCCTCTGCGCAGAAAGCGGCATTCAATACCTATCCTTTCCGATACCCGACCGAGGTGTTCCCGATGACCCGGACATTGCCATGCGTTTTGCTGATGAAATAGCGGGCAGAGGCAAGCCCATCGCGATCCATTGCCGGGCGGGTATTGGCCGGTCCTCCCTTCTCGCAGCAGTCGTTTTGATTAGCCGGGGGATCAATGCGGTCGACGCTTTGTCGGCAATTGGGAGGGCCAGGAGAACATCGATTCCCGACACTGATGCTCAACGCGACTGGGTGTTGCAACTCGAACGGCGCTGGCTATTGCGGTGACACGTACAAAAACCGCTGAGCTGGCTGTCGCCGCCGTTCGGTCGCGTGTTCGCCGGCAGAATTGAGGGGTTCTTGCATCTGTCGCCGTAATATTGCCTGGCAGGGCGGAGCGCTCGCAGGTCGCTTGGCTCGGCCACTATTTGGCGGACCGGGATTTCTGGGTCCCAGCCCGCCTACCATCGAGGGGTAAGGGACCCTCCAATAGCATGACACCCCCATATGAACCGTGAAGTCCGTGACGATATCGAAACGGAGTATCGCAGATGGTTTGGATATCGCAAAGGCGGATAGGCCTCGACGCGTAACATCGTGTTGCTGAGCGCCAGCCGCACACAACGAGGCCGGAAATTTCATCCCAGCCTCGCGCCTCAAACATGTTTTCGCGTCGATCATATCGCACGCAGACGCGAATCGAGTTTGCATTTGTTTTCGATTCGATCGGCGAATTGGGTGCGTCGCCTATTGCGAATCGCAGGGGCCAAATTATCGTTTCGCCAGGCGCGTTGTGCTCGCTTTGTGCCCCCCCGCTGAAGCGAGCACCAACGGGGGTACCGCCGGGACAGGTAGCGCCTCGGGCTTCGGCTCGGGGCGCTATTTATTGTCTGGCACCTTGCGATGCCAGCAAGAGGCCGGCAGCTGCCGGGATCCGCATCCACTGCCAGTTGCTGGACCGGCCCGAACGGTCAGCACGGATGCTGCTAAGGGACCGCTAGCTCGAGCTGCACGCGGTGAGGCCAAAAGGGGTGATTGCGTAGTTTACAAAACCCGCCCTAGTACGCTGTTCATCGGCCCTTGATATTCTGGGGGTAAATGTGGCCACAGATCGAACGGTTTGCCAGGCTCATCCGCTCGCCAGCCACAGCTCATCGCCAAACGGATCACTTGTGCAATTCTAGCTGGCGTGACGACTGGGTGAGAATATCCTGTCGATGTGTCCGCGTGCTCTCCACTCGTGCAAAATAGCAGGGTTCTCCCTGGCGCGTGGTCTCGTGCAATCGCCACGTCGATTTTATCATAACCAACGTAATCGCCGGTAGCGCGCCAGCGGTATGTCACGCCATCAACCACGATCCGTCGACTGCCCTTGCGCGCAATTGCCATTTCTCACTCCGGCTTGTTTGGGATCGGCTTACGTTTCACTGGCTCGTACGCCCCAGATGGCGATGGCTAGGCGCTTCCAGACGTCGCCATTTCAAGTCGGTCGATCAACTTGAAGCCGACATATTCGTCTCGGCGATAACCGCGACGCATCTCGATGCTCCGGTCTGACCGATAATACACGTCCCAATAGCTCACCACTCGGCACTTGGTCGTAATCCAGTAGGCCTCGTTCTTGACAATGAAAGCAGCGAGCATGCTGGTGTTTTCTGGGGTGAGGGCGGTGGCAATGTCATCCAAAATCTCGACGATATACTCGCCAATAAGCGCTACAATGAAGGGAGCGGCCCAAGGCGGCAAATCTGCCAGAAGATCGCGGGCGGCGCGTTGACGCTCGAACCCGTCGTTGCTGCGGGTTTGTAAGGCACGAGCGAAACGCCATGCTTCATCGCTTTGGGTCAGTTGCAACCGGTCGGAAGCAAAGTGCAGTCGCGCTGGGATCAGCACACTTTGTCCCTCAACTTGGACCGAAAACCGCTCCGTCCACTGCCGTGGCGCAAGCAGGCGGGCCGCAGCCTCTCCAGCCAACACTGCCGCAGAACGATGTTCCGACGAAAATGCTTCCGCCAACGTCGGCCCATCGACTTCGGTCAGCATCTCTCGATCGCGCATTCAGATAGTGTAGGGTGCCGATGAACGTCCGCAATCGACTTTTCTCGTCGCAATGCGGACGGTCTGCAAACCACCCAATCCTGGCCATTCTGCACGGCGCGGAGGCGCGTCGAGCACCCAATTCCGCCGCGCGACTATCGGCAGGAAAAACGCCTTGGCAGCGAGCGTCCCGCTTGCGGCCGTTCCCAACCGTCGGTTACAAACTGCCATGGGCGTTCAGGGAAGCTGTCACTGCGGCAATGTGCGGATAGACGTGCCAAGCAAGCCCGCGTGGGTTGCTGACTGTAACTGCTCGCTATGCCGGCTGCTCGCATGGCGCGTGGCTTATTTTCCGCCGGATCAGGTGCATATTTCAGGCGAGACCACAGCCTATGTCTGGGGCGATCGAATGATCGGCATTCACCACTGCCCAATCTGCGGCTGCGGAACCCACTGGCAGTCTCTTGGTGAAGACTTCGGCAAGATGGGCATCAACGCGCGCTTGCTCGATGGTTTCGATGAAGGCTCCGTCGAGGTCAGAAAATTCGACAATGCCGATCCGGCTCCGCGCTAAGGTCCGTTTTCCATTCGCTTTCGCCATTGATTGCGGGCCCAGGCATCCAGGCACTCCGAAGCTGCGCTTACGCTGCCGGCAGGAAGCGCGCCCGGCGGCTGGCGCCCGTGCCCGGACGCCGCACAAGGCCGCCATGCGCTTGCCCGACACCGGCCGTTCGTCCAAGACGGTCGGGCAGCGCTTGCCACGGTGCGCGCCATGGTCTTGGCGAAGATGTATTGGGAGCGGGCGATGACGGCGGCGATTATATTTCTGATGGTTTGGGCAGCACTGGCGATTGCCGGAAATACGCCGTTCGGCCGCATGCTGCATCGTATCATGGTGGATATCCCGGCTCGTATTGCGAGCCGGATCAGCCGGGCCAATGTTGCGATCACTTTCGTGATCCTGGTTTTGGTCGTCCTTCACTTGAGCGCGGGAGAGGCTGACCCGGTCCGTCTGTTGGGTCTGTTTGCGCCCGATCTGGCCGTCTGGCTGATCGGCTTGGAAATCAGCGCCGTCGTCGAGATCGCAGCGAGCATCGCAGGATTGGCGGCATGGTGTTGGATCAACGTGAAAAGCGTTGTGGCGGCCTTTATCGCCCGCTTCTGGAAGCGTCCGAAAATCAGGACGAAACAGCCCCGCCGCCGCCGTCGCCGCGATCGCCCTTCACCGGCCAATGACGATGAGGATGGGGGTGCGCTCGCATTGGCAAGCTGATCGCACTGCTTGCCGGACGGGCGCGAACGAAACAACCGGAACGACGGCACTCTTAGGCAGGCGACATGTTTCGCCGGGCGTAATCGTTCCAGATCTTGGGGCAGGCGATCTCGATCGCCACTTCAGCGGCCTTGCATGATGCCACCCAAACCTTCGCGGATTCAGTCGTCCGGGTTGAGAATCTTCTTCTCCACGAATTTGGCGAGGAACATCGCCATTCCCAAAATGGGCAGGCCGATGCCGCATTCCTGATTCCGGCCCACAGTCGAGCATTTCGAGCCTGCTTCGGCTGCCGCCACCGTCGAGACAGGTTCGGCGCGGACGCGTTCGCCACGCGTCGGCGCGGCTGGCAGCGGCAGGCGATACGCGTTGAGCGGACTGGGGCGACCACAGACGTTGATGTCGTCAGGATTGCCGCCATCGGGGCAATTTGGCGGCTCGATGGTCATCGTGCGATAATTTTCCATGGCCTGCTCGCTGGTCAATTGTCCGGCGGCGGGCGCTGGAAGAGGCAAGGCGACCAATAAAAGAGCCAGGATCGTTCTCGGCATAGTTTTATGCCCTCGCCTAATTCCCGTGGGATTATCCTGCGACAGGGTAACAGAAACCATAGTCACAACAAGCGCACGCCCCATCGCATGTCTGCTTTGGATATGGTGAGGGAATGACTCCATCGGCATGGCCAGGAAGCTGGCCGCTCATACATGGCCGCCTATTCGGCAAACGCTAAATTTCTGTCGTTCATGCCGGGTTGAGCGATGTTGCGCGTGGTCCGGCAAAGCCGGAAGAGATGCGCATGTGGCAATGCCGGTCGCATCGCTATAGGTGGGCAGCGCAATTTCAGGTAATTCAGGTAGACGCATGGCCCGCAAAAATTCGAAATATGATCCCTATGCAGGCTTGCATCGCGATGAGGAGGCTGCGGCGCCGGTGGTACCCTGCTGGCTCTGTGGCCGGCCGACCGGCAAGACCATTGTCTGGCACCATCCCGTGCCCAAGAGCCGGGGCGGGCGCGATGTCGTGCCCATGCACCCGATCTGCCAGCAGACGCTGATCGCCAATTTCACCAATTCCGAACTGCAGCGGCACGGAATGGATGTGGAGGGCCTGCTGGCCAACCCCAATGTCCGCAAATTCGTCGATTGGGTGGCGAAGAAGGACCCCGATTTCACCGCGACCACGGCGAAGAAGCAGCGTTGATCAGACGGGAGCTTTCGCCCCGCTAATTTCCTTCGGCGTCGACCATGAACACCATCGGCTTGCCGCGCGATGCTGGTTCCCATCCGGCCAACAGAGCCGCTCGAATGCCGCGGGCAACGATCGCATCGTTGATCTGAAGGCGGCCTCGCGGCAATCCTTTCATCAGGCGTTTCGGCGTAGGGAATTCCAGCAATGCTCCGCGCTGCATATCTTTTTCCCGCAGCGCGATGGTCATGCCTTTCCAGCCATCGATATCGCTCCACTGTGGCTCCCGCTGGAGTTCCCACTCATATTTGAGACCGTCGACGTCGATGATGCCTGCAAGGCTGCGCGTTTGAACCATGTTGGCGGCCTTAGCATGGTTATGACCGCAAACCCATCAGCCGCAGTGGTTGCGCTGGATCGTGCAGGAAAAAGCCCGCCGCGCCACGCCGTGGTTTTCCCGTCAACGACGACGATCCTCATGACCCGGGCGGACCGCGTTGGCCGTTGGATAGCTATCGTCACCGGCACGCTTCCGCATTAAGGAGAGGTGATTCGTCAGGAGTATTTATGCGTATCGTCAGGACATTGACTGCAACCGTTTTGAGCGTGTGTCTGGCGACCTCGGCGCTGGCGCAAACGGCTTCCCCTGCTTCCAAGCTGTCGGTTTCCGCGGCACTGGGTGCGAATGCGCGACAAGGCGCCGAGCTGGGCAAGTCCAGCAAAGCCCTGGGCCTGGATACGCCCTTGCCCATTCTGATCGCCATGGTGGTTGGCGGCGGCCTGTATTTCGCGCTCAAGAAGGACAAGCCCGCAAGCCCCTGAGGCTTCGGGAGGGCGCGGGGCGAGCACCTGTCGCTCCAGGTCAGCGGTCAAACGATCAATCGCCGTCCAGGCGGGGGCGCCAATCCTCGATCGCGTTCCTGCGAAGGCGATCGAGAGCGGTGGTGCGCCATCGCTCCGGCAGGTGAGTCAGCGCGGCGATGGCGGAGAGGCTCTCGCGGTCCAGCGTGTCGACGTAGAATATGCGCCATAGCCTCTCCACGGTCCATTCGGGCGAGATCCGTTCGACCAGTGCCAGGCGATCGCCGGCGGTGACCACGCCTTCCTCGATGACGCGGTAATACCAGCCGGTCCGTCCGCTTCGCTGCACCCTGCGCGCCATGTCGGCGACACCGAATCTGAGGTTGAGCCGGAAACAGGGCTGGCGCCCCTGCGATATCTCGACCAGCGCGCTGCCGATGCGGAAGCGGTCGCCGACGGCGACATCGGCTTCGACCATACCGGAGGTCGACAGATTTTCCCCGAACGCCCCGGGGCGGTCGAGCAACGGCAAGTCGCCCACATCATCGCGCCACATGGCATAATGATCGTGCGGATAGTGATGGACGGCCTTGTCGGGGCCGCCGTGATGCTTCGTGTCGCCTTGCGCGTCATGTTCGAATCCCGTGCGCGTCAGGCGCAATGGCCGATCCCGCGGTTGTTTGTCGATCCCGCTGGGGATGCCCTTGGGGCCGAGCGCGCGGACGGTGCCGGTCAGCAATGTCGTGATCGTCGGTGCCATGCACGCCTCCTGCGATTCTCCCGAGAACCCCATATGGCATTTCTGACGCTCAATGACCGTGCTTGCCTCAAGGAAGGCCCGCCATGACGAACCCCGATCAATCGGGGTTCTGGTTTCGCGCCCGGAATTGCGCGGCCGTCATCTTCAGTCGAACCGTGCCCGCCGCGACCGACACCTCGCGCGCGTAGATGCGGCGCAGTTTGTAAAAGCGGTCGGCAGTGAAGAACATCTCGTCGGGGCCGTAGGCGCGCTCGTTGCCAGGCACATGGTTGACCACTGCGACGCGCGCGCCATCCGAGGAGACGACCGGCATGTCATTCCTGACGACGATGGTCGCGTCCAAAGGCGCATCATTGGCATGGGCGTTGCCCGTGACGATCGAAAGTCCAAGGACGAGCGTGAGGAAGATATTGCGCATGAAAGCTCCTGAAAATTGAGGAGCCGGCCCCTTCACCACGCACCGAACATGTTCAATCGGCTTTCGATCGGCGTTCGACGAAACGATCAACGACCTATGGGAGACGACGAAACCATCGCCTCCGAGACGCTATGGCCGCCGAACGTCCGCTATGCCTTCACCCCTTCGTCGCCGGCAGGTTGCACGCATGGCGCAACACGCGGCCGGATCGGGCGCCGGTCATCCTGCCGCCCTCGATCGCCGCCACGCCGTTGACGATCACGTCGTCGATGCCGGTGGCCGCGGCGACAGGCGCCTCATAGGTCGCAACGTCCTTCAGCTTGTCCAGGTCGAACACGATCACGTCGGCGCGCATGCCTTCACGGATCAGGCCACGGTCGGTGAGACCCATGCGCTGCGCGGGCCAGCCGCTCATCTTGCGCACCGCATCCTCCAGTGTCAGCACGTTGCGCTTCTTCACATATTCGGAGATCACGCGGGGGAAGACGCCATAGGAGCGGGGATGGGCGCGGCCGACGCCGCCATTGGGCGCCGTCATCTCGTCGGTCACGCCAGCATCGCTGCCGATGCTGACCCAGGGCTTCTTCAGCGCGGTCTCGATATCCTTCTCGCTCATCATGAAATAGAGCGCGCTGGCGCGATTGGGCTGGGCGGCAAGGACGATGTCCCACGCGACGTCGGCCGGATCCTTCTTCAGCAGCTTGCCGATCTCCGACATGCGCTTACCTTCATATTGCTTGTATTCGGGGCTGTAGGACCCGGCGAGCATGACGCTGCCCCATCCGCCGGACGCATGGACGAGATTGGACCAGTCGGGCTGCGATCCGGCGGCCAGCTCCTTCTTGATGCGCGTGCGGACCGCGGGATCGCGCAGCCGCTCCAGCCCCTTTTCGCGGCCGTCCGCCCATACCCAGCTCGGCACGGTGACGTTCAGCCCGGTGCCGCCGGCGGTGTAGACATACATGTCCGCAGCGATGTCCACACCCCGTGCGCGGGCTGCCTCGATCGAGGCGAGCGCTTGGGGCATCAGCTTGCCCCAGCCCGGCTGGTATGCGGCCTTCAGGTGATAGATCTCGATCTTGGTGCCGCCGCCTTCGCCGATATCGATCGCTTCCTGGATCGCGGGCAGCAGCTTTTCGGATTCGTCGCGCATATGCGTGACGTAAAAACCGCCGCACTGGCCGGCGACCTTGGCCATCTCGATCAGGTCGCTCTTCGACTGGAAGGTGGCGGGGGCGTAGATCAGCGCGGTGCTGATCCCGAACACGCCGGCGCGCATCGCGGTCGCCACTTCCTGGCGCATCACGTCCAACTGCTCGGGGGTGGGATTGCCCGCGCGGTCGGCCATCACTTTCGATCGCGCCTGGACTGCGCCGTAATAGGTGCCGAAATTGACCGGGATGCCGGCCTTGTCCATCTGGTCGAACCAGCCGGCGATCTCGCCAGCGGGCACCGGCGTCCCGGCTTCGCCCGCGATCAGGCTGGTCACGCCCTGGCGCAGCTTGTTCTCCGCGCCGCTGGTCAACAGATTGCGGCCCGATTGATCCTGCATGTCGATGAAGCCGGGCGAGACATAACGGCCTCGCGCGTCGATCTCCTTTTTGCCCGAGCCGGAGATCCGCCCGATCTGCGCGATGCGGCCGTCCTTGATCGCGACATCGGCGAGCACCCAGGGATTGCCGGCGCCGTCCAGTACGCGTCCGCCACGGATCACGATGTCATATTCGGCGGCGGGGGCGTTGGAGATCAACAGGCTCGCGGCCGCGGCCAGCAGCAACTTCTTCATAATCCCTCCCATGGGTCGTGACGGCTCGATATCCGCGCCGAAATCCTGTGCTCGCATCTTAGTTGAATGTTCGAAACAGGCCAGAAGGAACCGACGGCGGACGAATGATCCTGAATGGAAAATTTGCTCGGCGTCCCAATGACGGCGGGCGAACGATGCGATGTCGCAATTCGACCTGTCCGAATGTCCCACGGCCCGCCCAACTATGGCATTGAAGGCGCCGTTCCTGGCTGGGCAATGCATTGTCATCCGATCCGGAGCATTGCATGGCCGGCCGTGAGGAGAGCGGTGTTGGAATCGACGGACAGCAAGGTTGAGCGGAGCTCGTCGTTCGAGCCGTTGCGCCATCCCGTGTTTCGCAGGATGTGGCTCGCCAGCCTGTTGTCCAATTTCGGGCTGCTGATCCAGGGCGTCGGCGCTGCCTGGGCGATGACCGAGATGAGCAGCGGCGCGAGCATGATCGCGCTGGTGCAGACCGCGGGCATGTTGCCGATGATGCTGTTCGCGCTCAGCGCGGGCGCCGTCGCCGATACCTATGATCGTCGGCTGGTCGGGCTGGCCGCGCTCGTCCTCTCGCTGATCGGCGCGGCTGGGCTGACGATCTCGTCATGGCTGGGCGTGCTCAGCCCCTGGTTGATCCTGGTGTTCACCTTCGTCATCGGCAGCGGCATCGCGCTGTTCAGCCCGGCATGGCAAGCCTCGGTGAGCGAGCAGGTGCCGCCTTCGAGCATGCCGAGCGCGATCTCGCTCACCAGCATCAGTTTCAACATCGCGCGCAGCTTCGGCCCGGCGATCGGCGGCCTGATCGTCGCGGCCGGCGGCGCCACCGCTGCCTTCCTGGTCAACGCGCTGTTCTTCCTGCCGATGATCGCCGTGCTCGCCCTGTGGCGCCGCGTGCAGGAGCCGCCGCGGCTGCCGCCCGAAAGGCTCAATCGCGCGGTCGTCTCCGGCGTGCGATATGTCGTCCATTCGCCGGCGATGCGCGTGATCATCGTCCGCACGATCCTGACCGCCTCGCTGGGCGCGATCGTGCTGGCGCTGATGCCGCTGATCGTCCGCGATCAATTGCTCGGCACCGCCGAAACCTATGGCCTGATGCTGGGCGCGTTCGGCGTGGGCGCGGTGTTCGGCGCGTTCGGCGTCGCGCGACTGCGCAAGCGGTTGGGCCCGGAGAATACGGTGCGCCTGTGCACGCTGGCCTCCGCGATCGCGATGCTGGTCATGGCGCTCAGCCATGTGGCCTGGCTGACGGGAGCGGCGCTGATCGTATCGGGCGCGTGCTGGATGATCGCGGTCACCATCTACAATATCGGCATCCAGACGATGACACCGCGCTGGGTGGCGGGCAGGGCGCTGGCCGCGTTCCAGACCTCGCTCGCCGCCGGGGTCGCCTTCGGAAGCTGGGCCTGGGGCATGTTCGCGCAATCCTTCGGGGGCGATACGGCGCTGCTCGTTGCGGCCGCCGCTACGATCGTGTCGCTGGCCGCCGCGCTGTGGCTGCGTCTGCCGCAGGCGCGCGACATGGTCCAGGAAAGCGACGACATGATGGACGATCCCGATGTCGAGATGTCGCTGAGCGCACGCAGCGGGCCGATCGTGATCGAGATCGAATATCGCGTGCCGCGCCATCGCGCGCGCGCCTTTTATGGCGTGATGCAGGAAGTGCAGCTCAGCCGCCAGCGCAACGGCGCTTATGGCTGGTCGATCGCGCGCGACGTCTCCGATCCGGAGCTCTGGACCGAACGTTACCATTGCCCGACCTGGCTGGACTATCTGCGCCAGCGCAACCGGCCCACCCAGTCCGAGCGCGAAATCCATAACCGCGCCTTCGAGTTCCACGAGGGGACCGAACCGCTGCGCATTCGCCGCATGCTGGAGCGTCCGTTTGGATCGGTCCGCTGGCGCGAGGATGTCCGCGACACCGCTACGCGCGCGGTGCTGCCGGTTCACTAGTGCAAGTCGTGATCCGCTAAAACGTGCGGCGGGCGGGTGGGTTTTGCCCATTTATGGCCGCCGATCCGCATGCTCCGCTGTGGAACTACGCCGACAAGCTGGTCTTTGCCGCAGCAAAGCACCGAATGTTTGTATATACTATCGAATTGGTAGAGATTATTCGCATTCAAGGAGAATGCGATGCGCAACGGTTATCGAAATGCGGCCTTGCGCCCCGTGCTGGCGCTGCTGGCCGGCTTGCTCGCCACCACGCCGCTCGCGGCGCAGACGATCACCTTCGATCCCCATATCGACCTGCCCAAATCGGCAACTGCGCCGGGGTGGAGTGGGCTGGACGATCCGGCGTCGCAATTCGATCTGACCCGCGCGAAGAGTGGCGGGCTGAACGGCGCGGCGGTCGCGCTGTTCGTATCGCAGGGGACGCGCGATGCGGCGTCGCTGGCGAAGGCGCGGGCCGAACTCGATGTGAAGGACGCGGCGGTCCATGCGATCGTCGAGCGTAATCCCGACCGTGCCGCGCTGGCCCTGTCGCCTGCCGATGTGCGCCGGATCGTCGCGAGCGGCCGTTTCGCGTTGGTCGAAAGCCTGCTCAATGCCTGGCCGCTCGGCGATGATCTGAACGGGTTCGATCGGCTTTATGCCCGCGGCGTCAGGATCGTCGGCTTCGTCCATGCCGGGCACAATCAGTTCGCCGATTCATCGCGCCCCGCATTGCCGTTGGGCGATCGTCCGGCCGAACATGGCGGCCTGTCGCCGCTCGGACGAAACGCGGTTAAACGGCTCAACGATCTCGGCATTCTGATCGACGTTTCGCAACTGTCCGATGCGGCGTTCGACCAGTCGCTTTCGCTCAGCCGCGCGCCGGTGATCGCCAGCCATTCCGACGTGCGCGGTCTGGTCGACAACACGCGCAACCTGTCCGACGCGCAGCTCGATGCGCTGAAGACGAAGGGCGGCATCATCGCGATCAATGCGTTCGGCGCCTATCTGCGCGCCCGCTCGGCGGCAACGCTCAGGGCCATTGTCGATCTGCGCGCCGGATATGGCCTGAGCGCCGAGGGCGGAACGGCGCTCTCTCCGGAGCGCCAGGCCGATTACGACCGGCGCTATCACGACATCGTCGGCAAGGAGCCTAAGGCGGAGTTGTCGGATCTGGTCGATGCGGTCGACTATGCGGTGAAGCGCATCGGCATCGATCATGTCGCGCTGTCGACCGACTTCAACCATGGTGGCGGCGTGGTCGGCTGGGCGGATGTCGGCGAGACCCGCAACGTCACCGCCGCGCTAAAGACGCGCGGCTACACGCCCGACCAGATCGAAAAATTGTGGAGCGGCAATGTGCTGCGCGTCTGGCAGGGCGCGATCGACGCGCGCGATCCAACCTATCGGCCCGCGCAATGACCGACACGGTGGCGATCCGACGGCGGCTGTCGTTCGGCGCGCAGGTGCTGCTCGGCATGGCGGCGGGACTGGCGCTCGGGCTGATCGCACGCGCGACCGAACTGCCCGCGCTGGGCGAGACGCTGCACACGCTCGGCCAGATCTTCGTCCAGTTGCTCAAGGCGCTGGTGCCGCCCTTGGTGTTCACCGCGATCGTCGCATCGATCGCGACGCTGAGAGATCTGGAGAATGCGGCGAAGCTGGTCACGCAGACCTTGCTCTGGTTCGCGCTCACCGCGCTGATCGCGGTCGCGATCGGCATCGCGCTCGGCCTGCTGATCCAGCCCGGCCTGCACGCCGGCGTCGACCCCGCACTGGCCAAGGCGCCGTCGAGCAGCGGTTCGTGGATCGATTTCCTGAAGGGGCTGGTGCCCGCCAATTTCCTCGGCCTCACCGCATCGACCAGCATCGAGCGCGGCGTCGCGAAGACCGCGCTGTCGTTCAATGTCCTGCAGATCATCGTCGCGGCGATCGCGACGGGCGCGGCGGCGGTGCGGATCGGATCGTCGGGAGAGGCCTTCCTGTCGTTCAACGCGTCCGCGCTGGCGGTCTTCCGCCGGTTGCTCGGCTGGGTCATCGCGCTGACGCCGATCGGCACCGCGGCGCTGATCGGAGACGCGGTGATCCGTTATGGCTGGGATGCGCTGTCCGCGCTCGGTTCGTTCACCGCGGCAATCTATGCCGGCCTCGCGCTCGTCCTGTTCGTCGTCTACCCGATCCTGCTGCTCGCGAACGGGCTCAGCCCGATCCGCTTCTTCGCGGCGGCGTGGCCGGCGATCCAGCTCGGCTTCGTCTCGCGCTCGTCGATCGGAACCTTGCCGGTGACCGAGGACGTCGCCGAACGCGCGCTGGGTATTCCGCACGCCTATGCCGCCTTTGCGGTGCCGCTGGGCGCGACCACCAAGATGGACGGCTGCGCCGCCATCTATCCCGCCGTTGCGGCGATCTTCGTCGCGCAATTCTACGGCGTGCCGCTGCACCTGGCGGATTACGGGCTGATCGCATTCGTCTCGGTCGTCGGCTCGGCGGCGACGGCGGGGCTGACCGGTGCCACCGTGATGCTGACCCTGACGCTCTCCACGCTCGGGCTGCCGCTGGAGGGGGCGGGGTTGCTGCTTGCGATCGATCCGATCCTCGACATGGGGCGCACCGCGGTGAACGTTGCGGGCCAGGCGCTGGTGCCGACGATTGTCGCCCGGCGCGCGGGCATTCTGGATCTGCATCGCTTCCGCGCTGGCGCGGATCAATCGCGGCTTGTGGTGCAATAAGATCACAGGCCAGCGCGAAACGCGTGCGCGGTAAAACAATGATTGGAAGGGAGAAAAGATTTTCTCAACTGGATCGATTGAGAAAAAGGTCGCAGGGGAGGGCGATTGTAAAAAGGGGTAAAAACATGGTTCGGATCAAGGCAGCTCTTCTGGCGTCACTCAGCGTCGCGGCCCTCGCGCCCGCGCCGCTCTGGGCGCAGGATCCGGTGGCGGCGGATGCTGCGGCGGCGGAAGCGGACGACGCCGCGGCGACGATCGTGGTGACCGGCACGCGCCGCAGCGACCGCACCGTCGCACAGAGCCCGGTGCCGATCGACGTGATCGGCGCCACCGCGCTCCAGAATAGCGGCTTCACCGATACCAACCGGCTGCTGAACCAGCTCGTGCCGTCGTTCAACTTCCCGCAGCCTTCGAACACCGACGGCACGGACGGCTTGCGCCCCGCCACCTTGCGCGGCCTCGGCCCCGATCAGACGCTGACCCTGGTCAACGGCAAGCGCCGCCACACCTCGTCGCTGCTCAACGTCAACGGCACGGTCGGTCGCGGTTCGGCCGCGGTCGATCTGAACGCCATTCCGCCGATCGCGATCGACCGGATCGAAGTGCTGCGCGATGGCGCATCGTCGCAGTACGGATCGGATGCGATCGCGGGCGTGATCAACGTGATCCTCAAGCGCCGCGAAGGCGGCCGCGCCCAGGTCACCTATGGCCAATATTATACCAATGTGAACAATATCGAGGAGATTGCAGGGCTTCAGACCGACGCGAGCGGCCAGCCCGTGGCGCTGCCCGGCTTTGGCGGCAGCGTCTACGGCATCCAGACGACGGGCAAGGACCGCAAGGCGCGCGACGGCGAGACGCTGACCTTCGCCGCCAATATCGGACTGCCCGTCGGCGACAGCGGCTATCTGAGCGTGAGCGCGCAATATCAGGACAAGAATGCGACGAACCGGACCGGCTATGATCGCCGTCGCCAATATCCGTTGCTCGCGAACGGCAATGTCGATCCGCGCGAATTCAGCGTCAACCGCCTCAACCACCGGTTCGGCGATCCGGACTCGGTCGATTATCAGCTGTTCGCCAATGGCGGCGTCGATCTCGGCGCGTCCGCCGAACTCTATGGTTTTGCGAGCTACAGCATCCGTGACGTCGAATCGACCGCGCTGTATCGCCGCGCCACCGGCACCGGCGCGCAGAGCGATATCCGCAACTGCAATTTCAGCGGCGGCACCTGTGTGCCCTTCTACACGGACGGGTTCCTGCCGATCATCTCCAGCGAGATCGAGGATTATGCCGGCACCGTCGGCATCCGCGGCGACCTGTCGGGATGGAAGTACGATCTGTCATGGGGCTACGGCCATAATGGCGTGAACTTCCGTACGCAGAACAGCTTCAACACCTCGTTCGGATCCGCGAGCATCCGCAATTTCGACGATGGCGGCACGCGTTTCGGCCAGCAGACCGTCAACCTGGATATCCAGCGCGGTATCGCGGTCGGCTTCGCCCGGGACGTCTCGATCGCCTTCGGCGCCGAATATCGCGACGAGAATTACAAGATCGTTCCGGGCGAACTGCAGAGCTATGCCGCCGGTCCGCTTGCCGTACCGTTCGGCGTCGGCGGCGGGGCCCAGGGCTTCGGCGGCTTCGCACCGCGCACCGCGACCGACGCATCGCGCCACAGCGCAGCCGCTTATGCGGAGATCGACGCGGATCTCAGCGAGGCCTTCTCCGTCCAGATCGCCGGCCGGTACGAGGATTATTCGGATTTCGGCGATACCCTCAACGGCAAGATCGCCGCGCGGTTCGCGCCCGTCGACTGGTTCGCCATCCGTGGCTCCGCCTCAACCGGATTCCGCGCACCATCGCTGCAGCAGCAATATTACACCAGCACTTCGACCAATCTCGTCAATGTCGGCGGGGTCACCCAGTTCATCGACGTCGGCACCTTCGCGGTCTCCGATCCGGTCGCACGCGCGCTCGGTTCGCGCGACCTGAAGCCCGAACGCTCGACCAATCTCGGCGGCGGCGTGACGTTCACGCCGATCCGGCGGCTGAGCATCACCGCCGACTATTACAACATCAAGATCCGCGATCGCGTCGTCTACAGCGAGAATCTCCAGGGGCCGGCGGTCGTCGCGCTGCTGAACGGGGCTGGGTTCACCGGCCTCACCTCGGCGCGCTTCTTCGTGAACGGCATCGATACGCGGACCCAAGGCGTCGAGGTGGTCGGATCCTATCACCTCCCCGATTTCGGCCTTGGCGATGTGCGGCTGACCGCGGGCTATAACTACAACAAGACCAAGATCACCGATCGCGCCGAATTGCCGACACTGCCCGGGCTGACCCTGTTCGGTCGTCAGGAATCGCTGCGCTTCGAACGCGGCCAGCCGCGCACGAAGATCAACGCGGCGATCGACGTCGATCGTGGCATCTTCGGCGCGACGCTCCGGACCAACCGCTATGGCAAGGTGCTCTCGGCGGGGACCACGGCAGCGCTCGACGTCGAGCTGGAGCCAAAGTGGATCACCGATCTCGAAATCCGCGTCCATCCCGGCCGCTTCGAACTCGCCGTCGGCGCCAACAACGTGTTCGACGTGTATCCGACCAATCTGCCGCAGGGTTCGACCTTCGCGAGCAGCTTCTACATTCCCTATTCGCAATTCTCGCCGTTCGGTTTCAACGGGCGCTATCTCTATGCGCGCGCCGGCGTGAAATTCTGACCTGGAGATGCCGGGCAGACACACTGCCCGGCATCTCCGCGAAGTGGGCCTGCACCGGCATTCAGTCCGTGACGCGTATGTCGGTATCGCATAGAGAAGATGCGGAATATCCGGCTGAGCGGGCCACGGAGGTAGAATGTCCAGACCATATTGGAGCATCTGGTCCTTCATCATCGCCTGCGCCGCGCTGTTTGCGGTTTCCCCGGCTTCCGCCGCCAATCTCTCCAATGTGGCGCACGAAAGCGTGCAATGGGACCACACCGCCGCCCAGGCGATCGCAGCGCTTCAACAGGGAGATACCGCGACGAACGAGGCTCCCGTCTGGGGAACCCTGCGATCCACATTGGCCACGCAGCGCGATCGTGCGCTGGCCCTGAGCGAAGCGACGAACATCGATCTCAAGATATTGTCGGCCCAGTTGGAGAGCCTCGGTCCCGCACCCGCCGCCGGGAAGATCGAGGCGGGCTGGATCGCCGATCGAAGGAAGCTTCTTGAGCAGAAGATCTCGGAGGCGCGCGCACCGATCATAACATCGCAGAACGCGTATCTCAGGGCCAATGTCCTGATCGTGGAAATCGACAAGCGCATCAATCACGCGCGCCGGACCGCACTGCTCGCAAGGGGCCCATCGCCTCTGCTTCCCACTGGATGGATCGCGCTGCCATCCGATTTCCGGAACGCGGGCTATCGCATATCGACCGCGCTGCGGACGTCCGGAGTGGCAGATCATTTCCTCTCGGCCTTTCCGCTCGTGGCGCTTCTCGTTGTTGCCGGCTTGGGGCTTGCCGTCATCGTGCAGCGGCCGGTCCTTTCCCGACTGGATCGGAGGCTGGCGTCGCCACGCTCCAGAGGGAGCGAAGTCTTCCTGCTGTTCTTGCGCGATCTGGCGTCGCTGTTCATCCCGGCCATCGGGCTGCTGCTGATCCTTGTCGCGGTGAACCTGTTGTTTTCCGGCTCGATGCTGTCCGCGCATATCAATGCGGTGCTAGCGTTGGGCGGTGCGATCGTCATCTTCGCGATGTGGCTGGGCCGCAGCCTGTTTTCACCGCGCCTTCCTCATCAGCGCTTCATTGCGATGACCGATGCGAACGCCCTGCGGGCGTGCCGGCTGACAATGGCACTCGGCATCGTTCTGGCGACGGAGATCGCCATCGAAGAACTTGAGGACGGTCTTGCCATGTCACCCGGCGGCGCCTCGGTCTTGTCTTTCATGGTCGTGCTGGCTTCGAGTGCGTTGCTCTGGATGATGGCGACGGTCTTGCGGCAGGCGGAGGATAGCAACACGCAAGCGCAGACGGGCCATGCTATCGATTTTCGCAGATATACCGTCCAGGCGATGAAGATCGTCGCGCTTGCCTCGGCGGTGCTGGCGGCGGTGGGCTATATCGAATTGAGTCACGAAGCGCTGCTGCCGACGCTGCTCACGCTCGGCACGATCGCGCTCGGCCTTTTGACCTTCAAACGAACCATGGCCATTTCAGCGGCGATATTCGGACATGCTTCGGCAGAACAGCGGCATTCGATGCAGCTGCTCCCCGTGCTGTACGGCTTTATCATCATCATGGTGAGCGCGCCGCTGATCGCGCTGATCTGGGGTGTCAGGGCGGCCGAACTCGGCGATGCGATGTCGGCGCTGAAAAATGGCGTTGAGGTTGGCAGTTTCCGGATATCCGCCGGCGATGTCCTGATGTTCGGTTTCGTCTTTCTCATCGGCTATGCCCTGACGCGTCTTGTGCAGCGGTTGATCCAGGTCAGCATTTTATCGGTGCTGGATATCGACAAGGGCGTCCAGGCGGCACTGATCACGGGCATCGGCTATGTCGGCCTGACGATTTCGGCGCTGGTGGCGATCACGTCGGCGGGCCTCGATCTTTCCAGTCTGGCGATCGTCGCCGGCGCACTGTCGGTCGGTGTCGGGCTGGGTCTGCAATCCGTCGTTTCCAATTTCGTCAGCGGCATCATCCTGCTGATCGAGCGTCCGGTGAAGGTGGGCGATTGGGTCGACGTCGCGGGCCATGCCGGCATCGTCGCGAAGATCTCGGTCCGGTCCACGCGGTTGCGGACGGTCGACAGGGACGATGTCATCATCCCCAATTCGGAACTGATTGCGGGTGTCGTCCGCAATCGGACCTACGCCAATAATTCGGGGCGCATCGATCTCAGGATCGGCATTGCCTATGGCAGCGACACCCACATTGCCGATACGATTTTGCGAGAGGCGGCGCTGGCGCATCCGGAAGTGGAGAAACTGCCGGCACCGACCGTGCTGCTCGAGGAGTTCGGAGACAGCGCACTTGTCCTGCGGCTGCTTTGTTTCGTCGACGATGTCTCCCGCGCGGTGACGATCGCGTCGGACCTGCGCTTCGCGATCTACAAGCAGCTGTCCGAAGCGGGAATATCGCTGCCATTCCCGCAGCGTGAGGTGACGCTGCGCTCCGTCGTGGAGACGCCGAAAACGGCTTAAACGATCGCGCTTCCCAGGATCGATCGACATTCAGTTCAGATCGAGTCGAAAATGGTGGTTTTCCGTGACCCGGAGCGCAGCGTACTTGAGTACGTGAGCACCGGAAGCGCGGGAGACCGCCATTTGCAGGCCGATATGGGCTGAATGGCGACCGGTCCTAAAGTTCGGGGGCAACGGCATCCATGATCGTCAGCTTCTCCAGCGGATTTGCGCCGACGCGGGAATTGGTGACGAGGATGGTCGCGCCGGGCTGCAACTCGGCTTTGACCAGCTGATAAAATCGGCGAGGCAAATGGACGCGATTGAGGATGGCTTCATCGGCTTCCCGCCCCTCATCGTCTTCATGTCCCGGAAGTCCGACATAGACCCAATGAGGTTTGCCGTTCTTCATGACCAGATTGATGACATGCGAGCCGGTGTCGTCGTCCGCGATCCGTGCGGCGCTTCGACCGATCTCGACGCCGTTTCGCAGCACCACGATGCGTTGGTCGAGCTTCGATACGACGATCGTCAACGGTCCCTTGGGCGCGATTTGCGGCGTCCACCGATATTCTTCGCCATCAAGTGGCGCATGGTCGATCGGATGTCCCGCAGGGTCGAAGGGCGCGAGCAGGCTGTTGTCGCTCGTCCTGACATGGGTGGCAGCGTCGCCCTGCATGACGACGGTAATCCCCAGATCGGTGAGGCCGAACAGTTCGCGCGCGAATTCATAGGGAAGGTGAACGCAGCCGTGACTCTCCGGGTAACCCGGCAAGCCGCCGGCATGCAGCGCGACGCCATCCCATGTCAGGCGCTGTTGATATGGCATCGGCGCATTATTGTAGGTTGACGACCTGTGCTTGGCGTCCTTCTGCAATATCGTGAAAACGCCGGTCGGTGTGGTGTGCCCCTCTTTGCCCGATGAAATCGTGGTGGCGGCAATCCGCACCCCGTTGCGATAGACAAGCGCGATCTGCTTCGAGAGATCGACATAGATCAGAAGCGGGCCACCGCTTGCGATCCGGGGTGCCCAGACCCATTGGCCGGGTTTGAGCTGATCGATCTTCCGCGCGAACTCCGGCGGCGAGCTTGCCTTTTGCCCCTGCGCGATTGCGCAGCCCGGCACGATCAACACCGTCGCTGTCAGCAAACCCTTCCAGAAACGCATATTTGCCCCCAGTTCAGCGCGATCGGATCATTCGGCGCATCCTTTACGTCGAAAATCTTGCGCGATCCTTTCGTTTCGCACGGTGGTCGTGCGGAATCCCCGGCGAGCGATTGCAGCTTTGACCGACATGACCCGAAGCTTTCGCCCGGCGCCTCAATATCCCAGCGCGGCGCCGTCCTTGCGCATCTCGCTGGCGCCCCACCAACTGCGGTGCGCCTTGTCCCACATCACCGCCTGATATCCGCCGAACTCGTCGGTGCCATAGTCCCAGCCGGGCGGGATCACCTTGAAACCGCGGGCCTTCAGCCCGGCCTTGACCGCCTCGGAATAGCCGCTCTCGATCGCGATCGTGCCGAGCCCTTCGGACCGCTCGCCGGTCACCGTCGTGCTGCCGCCATGATACCAGCGCGCGGCGTCGCCCGCCTCCTGGATGTTCATGCCGAAATCGATGATGTTGACGAGCAGCTGCACTTGGCCCTGCGCCTGCATGTCGCCGCCCATCACGCCGAACGACAGATACGGCTCTCCGTCCTTCATCACGAAGCCGGGGATGAGCGTGTGGAACGGGCGCTTGCCGGCGGCGTAAGCATTGGGCGATCCGGCATCGAGCGAGAACAGGTTCGCCCTATTGTGGAACATGAAGCCCATGCCGTCGGCGACCAGGCCGGAGCCCAGCCCGCTGTAATTGGACTGGATCAGCGACACCATCATCCCGTCCTTGTCCGCCACGGTGATATAGGTGGTGTCGCCGACGCGAAGCTGGGGATCGCCGGGCCCCAGCGCCGGATCGGGGCGCTCGGGGTTCATCAGCTTGCGACGCTCCGAGGCGTAGGATTCCGACAACAAAGTCTCGGCCGGGATCTTCGCGAATTTCGGATCACCGTAGAATTTCGCCATATCCTCATAGGCCAGCCGCTTGGCCTCCAGGATCGTGCCGACCGCCGCCAGGCTGCCGGCGCCCATCGCCTTCAGGTCATAGGGTTCGAGCAGGCGCAGCATCTGCAACACGCCGAAACCCTGGCTGTTGGGCGGCAGCTGGAACACGTCGTGGCCGTGATAACGCACGCCCTGAGGCTCGACCCATTCGCCGCGGAAACCCGCCAGGTCGGCATAGCGCAGATCGCCGCCGATGCGCCCGAAATAGGCGTCCATGCGCCGGGCGAGCGGGCCTTCATAATAGGCCTTCCGCCCGCCGGCGGCGATCGCCTCATAGGTGGCGGCGAGATCGGGGTTGCGGAACATCTCGCCTTCGTCGGGGGTGCGGCCGTCGATCAGGAAGGTCGCGCGGGTGTTGGCCTGTTCCTCGATGATCGGCGCATATTCCCGGAACTGGCCGAAATTGCGCTTCCAGTTCTGCGCGACCATCTGCGTGACCGGAAACCCCGCCCGCGCATAGCCGATCGCGGGCGCGAGCACCTGCTTCATGCCCAGCCTGCCGAAGCGGCCATGCAGCGCGAACCAGCCGTCGACCGCGCCGGGCACGGTGACCGACAGCGATCCGTAGCGCGGGACCCGCGCCGCATAGGGCCGGCCGAGCTTGGCGGACGCCTCCTTCGCCTCGGCGGTCATCCGCGGCAGGTCGCGCCCCGCGGGTGCCGTGCCCGATGCATTGTACCCATAGAGCCGCCGGGTCCTGGGATCCCACACGATGGCGAACAGGTCGCCGCCGATGCCGCAGGAGATCGGCTCCATCAGCCCCAATGTCGCATTGGCGGCGATCGCGGCATCCATCGCGCTGCCGCCCTTTTTGAGGATGTCCACCGCGACCTGCGTCGCGAGCGGATGCGCGGTCGCGGCCATGCCGTTGCGTGCGATCACCGGCGATCGCGTCGCCCAGACCCGCCCCGAATAGCGATCCCCGCGATCGGCCTCGCCCGGCCCCGGCTCGGCACCGCGCACGCCGTAGCTTTGCGCCTGCAGGGCCGATCCGGACACCAGAGCCGCCACCAGCGTCGCGATCATCAACCCGTTGCGCATGTTTCCCCCCGGATGAATTCGCGAATGCAGGGTCAACGATACGCGAACTCGAAGCGAAATCCGCCTGGATTCGGTTCAGGGGGAGATACGCAACTTATGACTCAATAATTCGCCCCGAAGCTGATCAGGTGGAAGACCAGCGCCACCCACAGAATGACGAATGCGGCCAGCACCAGCAGCACGCTCCACAGCTTGGCGAACCATTTCCGGTTGGCGTTCCTGTCGCGCCACATGATCCAGAAGGTACTGCCAAACAGGCCGAAGAACGCGATGGTGCCGCCAATCTCCAGAAGCCAGATCAGCCAGTCGAGATCGGCTTCGGAGCCGAACAACGCCTGCAGCACCAGCATCCACCCGCCGAGCGCGGCAAGCACCAGCCAGGAAAAGCCGCGAACGAGCCAGTACACGGTCAGGTCGCGCCCGCTGCGCGTCTGCGGCAGCGCGTGGCGGCGCCGATCGATCGCGGCCACCGGCCAGGACAGGGCCGAGATCAGGACGATGCCGAGCGCCGCCAGGAACAGCGGCATCAGCCAGCTTGCCTGACGATACCAGGGCAGGCGATCCCAGACCATGAACGGCGACACCGCATCGACGCTCCAGCGCACGACCTTGCCGTTCTCGACCGTGGCGGCCAGCCGCTGATGACCGTTGGTGTCCTCCCAGACGAACGGCGCGACCTCGATCCATTTGCGCGGCGGGCGGCCGAGCAGGTCGGGAACGAGCGGGCGACCGTCCTTGTCGAGGCCGATCTTCGTCTGGCCGATGAAATTCGAGATGTCGGCGAAATTGGTGAAGAAGCCCCGGCTGGAGACATAGCTGCCGACGAGCATCTTCGCATGCTCCTTCGCCGTGGCGAGTTCGACCGGCGGCTTGTCGTTCGCGCGCGGGAAATAGCGATCGCCGAACTGTTCGAACAATGCCATGCGGAGCGCGAAATTGGCGGGGCCGGATCCGCTGCTGTTCATCGACACATAAATGCCGACATTCTGGCTGGGGATGATCCACATATAGCTGTGGAACAGGATCAGGTCTCCGCCATGGCCGATCGCGACCTGGTCGTTGATCTGCTGTTCGTAGAAGCCCAGCGACATCCGGTTGAGCGCGGGGATCAGATTGGTGGCGGGCGCACGCATGAGCTGGGCCGTTTCGGGCCGCACGAGCGGGCCACCCTGGCCCAGATAGGCGATCATGAATTTCGCCATGTCGGCGGCCGAGATCGAGAGCGAACCGGCAGGCGGAATCGAGATCAGCTCGAACGGCTTGGGATCGCCCGAGGCGCGCGGATATCCGGTGGCCATGAACGGCGCCAGATTGGCGGGCAAGGGCTGGCGGAAGGTCGAATGCGTCATGCCGAGACGCTGGAAAATGTTGCGTTCGATATAGTCGTCATAGGACATGCCGGAGATGCGTTCGACAATGTAGCCGGCAATCCCCGTCGCATAGTTGGAATAGGCCGGGGTGCTGCCGGGCGCATAGATGCGCGCGGGCAGCATGCGTTTCAGCACCTCGCCGAGCGGCGCCACTTTACCGCTGTAGCGGATGCCGCCCTTGGTCGCCTCTTCGAAACCCGGCGTATGCGTCATGACGTCACGCATCGTGATCGGCTTGCCCTGAAAGGGCGGAATCTTGAAATCGAGATAGGTGTTCACATCGGCGTCGAGATCGATCTTGCCCTGTTCGACGAGCTGCATCACCGCGGTCCAGGTGAACAGCTTGGAGATCGATCCGGCGCGGAACATCGTCGTCGCGGGATCGACCTTCTTCCGCTTGGCGATATCGGCATAACCATAGCCGCGCTGGGTGAGCACCTGTCCGTCCTTGACGATGACGACCGTCGCACCCGCCAGATCGCCCTGTGCCAGCGCATAGGGGAAATAGCCGTCGAGCCACGCATCGGCATCGGCCTTGGTCAGAAGGTGACGTCCATCGGACGGGGCGGGCAGTTGCTCCGAACCGACCGCTGGAGTGGAGGGGGGCGAAGCCGGAGGTCGGGTCGGCGCCGGCGTTGGTGCGGCAGCGATCCCGGCCACGGCCGCAACCCCGAGCAATGTCGCCGCCAGCATTCTGCGTAACATTGTCCACATAACGATGCTCCCCCGATGTTCTTCAAGAACCGTGCGATCTCGTACCTATGCGCAGGCCCTCCCAGGGCGGCGGTGCAAAGTCGCAATGCCTGTGAAGCTTTGCAAGGAATTTCCTTTTGAGCAAGATTTTTCGCTGTGGAAATAGTTGCGGCGTGTATCCCTGTGCAGATGACGTGGCTTCGCGCCATTTTCTGACAAACCAATCGAGACGTTCGACGCCTTAAGGTCCGCAAAATGAAACAGGCTCCGAACCCGCTTGGTCGGAGCCTGCCTGTTTTCGAGAAACGCATTCTGGCCTTGGAGAGCGGGCTCTCACGCCGACCGGTGGATCGGTCGGGCGCCGCCATTGTCCGCACCGGAGACACCCTCGATCATCCGAATGACGCCGTTTTCGGGAGAGGCGAAGATCACCAGGATCTGGCATGCGCCCTCGCCATCGGCGACATAGGCATGGCCCATGCCGCTGTCGAAATAGATCGACTCTCCGGTTTTCAGATGAACCGGGGCATAGGTGTCGGTGTAAAGGGCCAGTTCGCCTTTCAGGACCAGCAGATATTCCTCGCCCTGATGAAAATGATAGTCGCCAAACTCTTCCAGGCTGCGGGCGCGGATATCCACGACGATTGGCGCAATCCGCTTCTCCAGAAGATCCTGGGCATGGTAGCAATATTCGCCATAGGGCGACGCCACGACGGTGCCTTCACCGATCCGGGTGATGCTGCGGCGGCCGCGATTGCCGGCGGCATATTCGGTCGATGGCGTGCCGAACAGATCGGCGATGTTGACGTCCAGCGCGACGCTGATGCTCAACAGCCGGTCGAGCGTCAGGTCGGTCTTGCCATTTTCCACCTTGGACAGGGTGGAGGTCGGAATGCCGGTCCGCTCACTCACATCGGCCAGAGTCCAGCCGCGATCGGTGCGCAGGGTTTTCAGGGCGGGGCCGGGCGCGACGAGCGCACGACCGGTCTTGTCATGTTGGGACATCGAGCCTCCTTCGTTCGCCGGCTTAGGGAAATTTCGCCTGCGCATAAAGCCGGAGCCGATGGGAACACTGTTGCTCCACGGAAAATTCATTCGAAAATTCGAAGGAAGGATGAGCGTGCGGCGGGCCGCGGATCGTCGTCCGTGCGGCAGGAAGGCGCGTCGTTCAGTACAGATTCTTCGGCATGTTGGTTTCGAGCCGCTGGTCGAGTTCGTCGGCGTCCACGCCACCCTTGAGGTGGTCGCTCCAGATCCTGCCGGGCGACGGGATCACGGTCTTGTCCGGCCAGGTTTCCGGTTTCCACAGCTTCGATCGCATCAGGGCCTTGGCGCAATGCAGGAACATTTCGTCCACGCGGATCAGCAGGCCGGACTTGGGCAGCTTTCCGTCGACCGCATGCCGCGCTAGCAGATCCTGATTGCAGATGATCCGCGCCGTCCCATTGACGCGCAGCGTTTCGCGGATGCCGGGGATGAGGAACAGCAAGCCGATCGCGGGATTTTCCAGCAGGTTGAGCAAGGTATCGAGGCGATTATTGCCCGGCCGATCCGGAAGCAGCAGGTGATGCGCATCCAGTGTTTCGACAAAACCCGGAAAATCGCCCCGCGGTGAGGAATCGGCGCGACCGTCACGATCCATCGTCGCAAGCACGACGAACGGGGATGCTGCCACGAAAGCGCGTGCGTGCGTATCAATGTGATCCAGGCTCTTGCGAACAGCGAGCTCGTCCGCATCGCCGTAAAGAGCGCGCAACTGCTGCTCGGTTGCAATGACGTCTGCTTTCATGCCGCGGTCTTCGCATCGTTGGAGGTGTTCGTTCGAGTCATGTTCGGATTTTAGCAGGGGTGCCGCGGGCAGGCTGTGCATGGCGGGGCATGCATAGAGCCATTCGGGCCAAATTGACGCACTTCATGACGATGGGGCATTGTCCGGTCCGATCGTCGGGAGTTTTGCCGATGACGGCGGCATTGGTGATGGAGCGAAGGTTGTGGCGATGCTCGATACGACATGGCTGGCCTGCGACATGGAATCGGACGCGGTCGATCTGTCCCACGTCCATGACGAAGGCCAGTTGCTCTATGCCATATCGGGAATGATGCAGGTGAATGCCGGGCGTGAGACATGGATCCTCGCGCCGCAACGTGCGCTCTGGATCCCGCCGCGTCATGCGCATGCGGTCACCTATCGCGGGCGGGTGGCGCTTCGGACGCTCTATTTCCGGACGGACGCCGAATGCGGCCTGCCGAAGCATCCCCAATTGATCGAGGTTTCGCCGCTGCTACGCGAACTCATCCTCGCATTGACCCGGGCGGATGCCGAACGCGGCGGACCGGTGCGCACCGGCTTGATCCACGCATTGATACTCGAAGAGTTCAGGCAGCGCGCGCTATCGGACGGCAATATGCGCATGCCGCGCCACGCTCGTCTGCACAGGATCGCGGAGGAGATTCTCGCCAATCCGGCGGACAAGCGCACCATCGACGATTGGGTCGGGATCGCGGGCATGAGCCGCCGGACTCTGACTCGCAGCTTCCGTGATGAGACCGGCATGAGCTTCAATGCGTGGCGGCAGCAGGTGCGGCTGCAGGACGCAATTGCGCGGCTGGCGCTGGGGCAGCCGATCACGACGATCGCCTATGCGGTGGGCTATGAGAGCCCGGCGACGTTCAGCGCGATATTCCGGCGTCATTTCGGGATATCGCCATCGCGCTATCGTAGCGGATACTGATCGCGCCGCGGCTGCATGATCTTTGCTACAGGTCAAAAGGTGCGCGATACTCACTTTACTACAATAAAAAATTGAGTATTTGTGAGATCGAGATGGCCAGAGGATCGCGATGCGCATCGACACTGTGAAGGCGGATGTGCGCTCCTCCATGAGCGTGGACAGCGGCATTGATGGGGCCGACGGTATCTTCCTCGATTGGGATGGCTGCGTCGCGATCGGCAATCATGTGCTGCCTGCCGCGCGTGTATTGATCGAACGCCATGTCGACCGCGTGGTGATCCTGTCGAACAACTCGACCCATTTGCCCGAGGATCTGTCGATGATCCTTGCGCGCGATGGTGTCGTCCTCCCTCCTGAACAGATCGTTCTCGCGGGGGTCGAAGCCGTTCGCCACGCCAGTGCCGCCAACGCCGAACGGGTTCTGATGTTCGCATCGCCGCGGTTGCGGGGATTTGCGCGCTCCCTGGGGCTCGAACTGGTGCGTGAAGATCCCGATCTGGTGTTGCTGATGCGCGACGCGCGGTTCAACTATGCCAAGCTCGAACGCGCGGCCAACGCACTTCAGGCCGGCGTGCCGATGATCGTCGCCAATGCGGATCGCACTCATCCCGGCGCGAACGGCAGGCTGGTTCCTGAAACCGGTGCGCTGCTGGCATCGCTTTTGTCGTGCGCCCCGGATGCCGAACATATGGTCGTCGGCAAGCCGGGGCCTATGCTGTTTCGCCGGGCGTGCGAGATACTCGGCGTCGCGTTGCGCAACACGGTGATGATCGGCGACAATCCCGAAACCGACATCAAGGGTGCGGCCGATTTCGGCATTCGATCGATCCTGGTCGGCGGCCGGTCGCCGATCGCGCTGGACGATCTGATCGCGCCTGTGGCGATGTCGAGTTGATCAGAACCGCTTGATCGACAGCACGTCGAAGGTCTTGCGCAGCGTGTCGGTCGACCGTTCGTAATCCGCCAGCGCGAGCGCCGCGATCAGTGCGTCGACCACGCAAAGCTGCGCGATCCGGCTGGTCATCGCTTCGGTGCGGAAGCTGGTTTCGCGCGCCATGGTGAACAGCACGATATCGGCAAAGGCCTGGATCGGCGATCGCGCGAAATTGGTGATGACGATCGTGCTGGCGCCGGCTTCGCGCGCGAGCCGGGTTGCCGCGACCGTCTCATGGGTGGCGCCGGTGTGCGATATGGTGAGCACCGCGACGTCGGGGTCGCAGCGCGACGCGCTGATCGCCTGGATATGGCTGTCGATCACGACGCGCGCGTCCAGCCCGATCCGCAGCATCCGATAATGGGTGTCCTCGGCGATCGGCGCGGACGAGCCGATGCCGTAGATCTCCACGCGCTTTGCCTTGCGGATCGCCGCGACCGCCCTGGCAAGCGCGCCCGGGTCGAGCACCGACAGCGTGTCGCGCAAGGCCTGGATGCCCGAATGGAAAACCTTGCGGCAGACGGTGTCCATATCGTCCTGCCGGTCGAGATCCTCATGGATGAATTGCACCGGCTGGACGATCTCCTGCGCCAGGCTCAGTTTCATCTGCTGGAAGCCCGAAAGCCCTACGCGTCTGCAGAAATTGATGATGCTGCCTTCGCTGACCCCGATCGCTTCCGACAATTCGGTCACCGACATACTGACGATTTCGTCGGGCCGGCTCAGGATATAGTCCGCGATCCGTTTCGCGCCCTTGGCCATGCCTGGCTGCGCGATCCGGATCCGGCTGAGCGCGTTGACGACGGGTCGGTGATCGCTTGTCGATCCGCTGCGCCCACTCTCCTTTTCGTCGACCATCAGCCTGTTCACCTACAAAATTGAGTTTTTCTCATGCGCGGTCTGCGAGGCGAAAGTCCAGCCCGCGGTGCGCAAACACCGATCAATGCTCGCAAATATGGTGCACGTAGCTCATTTTATTTGTCTATAAAAAATGAGTAGATTTCACCTTACTGTCACATGGAGCGCTTATCCGACCCCTGCAGCGGATGACGCGCTGCAGCATCGAGTCGGTGGATCGGCCCGATGCAGGCGCGTCACCCGCATGATCTTTCCTTCGGGGGTACGCGCCGTGAAAACTCGTTCAAAATATCGCACCACCTGCCTGTTTGGCCTGATGCTGTCGGCAAGCCTGGTTCCCGCCACGGCGCTGGCCAACCCCGATCAGGGCAAGCCGGCAGATGCCGCGGATGCCGACGAACAGGCGAACGACACGATCATCGTCACCGGCCAGCAGGTGAAGGCGACCCAGCTCGCATCCGAGGCCGTCGTCTATGGCAACAATGTCCAGATCGTCGACGCACAGCAGATCGCTGCAACCGGATCGACCAATTTCGCGGAGATTGCGCAGTTCCTGATCAAGGGCGCGAATGTCGGCTATTCGCCGGACGAGGGAGAATATACCATCCGTCTCGACGGCGGCGGCGATCGCGACACCTTGGTCGTGCTGGATGGCGTGCCGCTCTACGATCGTGGCCCGGCGCTCGAGGATATCTGGGGTTCGACCACGATCGATCCGCACATGATCGAGCGGGTCGAAGTGTTCCGTGGCGGCAACAGCCTGTTCTTCGGCAGCAATGGCGGCATCGGTGTGATCAGCCTCGTCACCAAACGCCCGGACGGCACCCGCAAATTCGAGTTCGGCGCGCAATATGGTGCCTTCAACACGCGTGAAGTCTGGGGCAATGCCAAATTCCCGCTCGACGCCGAAGGGCGTCACAGCGTCATGATCTATGGCGGCACGATCCAGACCGATGGCCCGCGTATCTTCGCGCCCGAGAGCATCGTCGACAATGTCGCCGCGGCTGGCGGCATCCAGAAATATCCGCTGAACCGCAGCAATGTCGGCATCAAATATCTGTGGAAGATGGACGACAGAAGCGAATTCCGGATCGGCGGGCAATATACCCAGATCGAGTTCCAGGATCCGTTCCCCGACAACGAGACCTTCTCGCCCAACCGCGTCCGCTACCCGATCGTCGACCTCTCGTTCGACCGGCGTTGGTCGGATTCCTTCTACACCGAATTTTCGGCCTATTGGAGCAATCCCAAGCTCAACAATACCGAGACCTTCGCCGAGATCTGCATGATCAAGACGGGCTGCGTCGATCCCTCGACCAGCCGTGCGATCGCCTTCGGCAGCGCGACCGGCCGATCCATTCCCTATCCCAACAAGGGTTTCGGCAAGGATTCCAAGGTCGGCGGTTTCCGCGAAATCGGCATGAACCTGCGCAACACGATCAATTTCGGCAAGGCGCTCGAAATCGTCGGCGGCGTTCAGGTGGTTTCCTACAAGGATGATTCCGACCCGGTCTATCCGGTGGGCGACGACTCCACCACGATCACCGGCGTCTATCTCGACGCGCGGCCGACCCTGCCGTTCAGCCCCGACACCAAGATCTCATTGGCGGTGCGCACCGATTTCGCCAAGAGCTTCAATTCCAAGACCATCTGGAAATTCGGCCTCCGCCAGCCGATCGGCGCCTTCTATGTCCGGGCCAATGGCGGCACTTCGTACAGCCTGCCGCGCACCAACGAATTGTTCGCGATCAGCGCGACGACGGTCGGCAATCCCAATCTGAAGACCGAACAGACCAAGACCTATAATGGCGCCATCGGCTTCGCCAAATCCTTCGGTGACGTGCAGATCAATGCGGAACTCGGCATGTTCCGCACCGACATCACCAACCGGATCCAGACGACGTCGGGCCTGACCCCCAACACCTATTTCAACAATGACCGCATCACCGAAATCCGCGGGATCAGCGCCGATCTCGACATCATCATCGGCAAGCAGCTGACCGCGAACATCAACTATACCAAGCAGAGGGCGCGGCTGGACGGCACCAAGCTGCAGATCAACGAGACGCCAGAATATATGATCCAGGGCAATGTCGCCTGGAACAGCACCGACGATCGTTTCCACGTCAATCTGCTGCCGCGCTACCAGGGCCCCGAATTCGCCACCGGCGGTGTAGGCAATTCGCTGCGCCACAATTTCGGCAATTATTTCCTGATGAACGGGTCGATCGGTTATTGGGCGGGCGACGAAAAGCAGCATCGCTTCCAGCTGCGTCTGGTCAACATCTTCAACGAAAAATATGCCGAGCGTTACGGTTACGGCAACCAGCGCTTCGGTTCGGCCTTCATCCGCGGCGAGATCAAGCTCAACAGCCCCGAATATTTCTATGGTTACGCGTTCGAGGGCAAGCCGCGCAGCGTCTACGTCTCCTACACCACCAGCTTCTGAGCAACCCGATGCCGGGCGCCCTCCGTCGGACCATGAAGGTCATCGCACTGTCACAGCCCGGTCATAGCAGGTGCGCTGGCCGGGCCGGGCATGCGGCCGATGACGGAGGGCGTATATGAAGAAATGGATCGTCGCGGGCCTGCTGGTGCTGGTGGCCGGCGCTGCCCTGGTGTGGATGATCGGCGGCAGGCGCGGCCCGGCCGCGGAGCCGCTCCATGTCCTGCTGATCCCCGCCGATGGCGGGACGGAGAGCGGCACGCTGGCCGACTATCAGCCGATCTTCAACGCGGTCTCGCGCAGCACCGGCATGACCTTCGACCTGAAGGTCGCGCAATCCTATGGTGCGGTGGTGGAGGGGATGTGCAACGGCGCGGCGGATATCGCCTTTGTCGGTCCGGTCACCTATCTGCAGGCCAAGGATCGCGGCTGTGCCGAACTGCTCGCGGTCGCGGTCAAGTCTGGCACCTCGGTCTATTATTCGGGTATCTTCGCGCGCCCGGATGCGACCATTGCGACGCTGGGCGATCTCAAAGGCAAGCAACTCGCGCTCGGCGACGTCAATTCGACCTCGTCATTCGTCTTTCCGCTGACGATGCTGATGGATGCCGGCATCGATCCCGTGCGCGATCTCGGCCGGATCCGCATGACCGGCAGCCACGCCAGCAGTCTGGCTGCCTTGCTCCAGGGGCAGGTCGATGCCGCGGCGCTCTCATTCGATTCCTATGAGAAGGCGGTACGGGAGAATGTGCCGGGTGCCCGCGATCTGCGTGTCGTCGCGCGTAGCGGCCCAATCCCTTATCCGCCACTCGTGGTGAACAGCCGCCTGCCGCTGGCCACGCGCGAGGCGCTCAAGGCCGCGTTCCAGAATGTCGCGCATCAACCGGGCATCACGCCTGAGATGATCCGCGGTTATGGCGGTGCGCAGGTGGATGGCTATGACGCGCATTTCCCGGCGGCGAAGTTCAATCCCGCCGCGCAGACCATGGCACGCGTCACCGACGCGCTGAAAAGCGAAATCCTCAAACGATCGGCGGAGCGCTGACCATGGACATCCGCTTCGACGCGCTCACCGTTCATTTCCCCGATGGCAATCGTGCACTCGACGCCGTGTCTTTCGCCGTTCCGCCTGGCCAGTTCTGCGTGATCCTCGGCCATTCGGGTGCGGGCAAGTCGACGTTGCTCAGGACGGTCAACGGTCTCGTCCCGGCAACGGGCGGGCAGGTGGTCGTCGGCGGCAAGCCGGTCGGGCGCCGCACCTTGCCGTTGTTGCGCCGGCGGATCGGCATGATCCACCAGCATTTCGGGCTGGCCGGGCGCGCTAGCGTGGCGACCAATGTCATTGGCGGGGCGGCACCGGACATGCCGATATGGCGGATCCTGTCCGGCCTCTACACTGCCGGGCATCGCGACAAGGCGTGTGCGTTGCTGGCATCGGTCGGGCTGGAGGAAATACATCTGCAGCGCCGTTGCGAGCGGCTGTCGGGCGGACAGCAGCAGCGCGTCGGCATTGCCCGCGCCTTCATGCTCGATCCCGCGATCATCCTGGCGGACGAGCCGGTGGCGAGCCTCGATCCGCGGATCAGCCGCGAGGTGCTGGATCTGTTGCGGGTGCAGGCGCGCAGCCGGGGTGCCACTGTGTTGTGCAGCCTGCACCAGCTCGATCTCGCGCGCGAATTCGCCGATCGCGTCATCGCGCTCAAGGATGGGCGGGTGGTGTTCGATGGTCCGCCCGCCATGCTCGACGATCATGACGCAAAGCTGATCTACGCCGAGCGTCCGGCGTTGGACGCTGTCCGAAACGCCGATCTGGTCGCGGCCGCATGAGCGCGGATACCGCAATTGCCGGCGGGCGAGGCTGGAGCCTGCCGCATCCCTATGGCACGCGCAGCCTGCTGATCGCGATCGGCGCGCTGCTGCTGCTCTGGTATACCGGCCAACGCGTCGAGATGGGGCGGATGCTGTCGCTGACGGGCGAGGCCGTGATGGCACAGGCCGGGCTCGTCGAACGATCGCAGGTGGCCGATGGGCTGGGTGCGGTCGTGAGCCGGCTCGTTCCCATCCAGATTTCGGACCGACAGGATGTCGGCCGGATCGAGAATTTCGATGCTCGTAACCTGCCATGGCTGGCGCATCTCGAAACCGTCGAGACGCGCGAGGATCGGATGAACCCGGCGACCTCACGGCTCGAAAGCCACGTCGTGCGCACCACCTATCTCGTGCGCCCGCTCGGCTATCTCCAGCATGTCGCGATGAAGATGCTCGAAACGCTGGAGATCGCGCTGTGGGGTACGCTGATCGCGGCGCTGATCGGATTGCCGCTGGCCCTGCTGAGTGCGCGCAACATGATGCCGAGCGCGCCCGTTCGCGCCGTCGCGCGCACGATCGTCGCCGTGCTCCGTGCCGTGCCCGAGCTGGTGAGTGCGTTGCTTCTGGTCATCGCTTACGGCTTCGGCCCGATCGCGGGCGTGCTGGCGCTCGGGCTGCACGCGGCCGGATTTCTCGGCAAATTCTATGCCGAGGATATGGAGAATGCCGATCCCAAACCGCAGGAAGCGCTGATCGCGATCGGCGCAGGGCGGCTGGCGATGTGGCGTTTCGCGATCCTGCCCCAGGTGATGCCTCAATATATCGCCTACACGCTCTACATCCTCGACCGGAATGTTCGAATGGCGACGGTGATCGGCTTGGTCGGCGCCGGCGGCATCGGCCAGGAGCTCAAGGGCCGCTACGACATGTATGAATATGGCCATGTCGGCACCATCCTCATCGCGATCCTGCTGGTCGTGCTGCTGCTCGACCAGTGCGCCGCGCGGTTGCGCCGATCCTTTCTGTAATCCACCCATCCATTTTCGCTGACCCAGCACCGGAGACCATGGCGATGACGAACAGACGCGATTTCCTGAGGACTGCCGCCGCCGTCGGCGCCGTCTCCGCGGTTCCGGGCAGCATCGGCCGCGCGCTGGCGATCGCGCCGCGTCGTGTGTCCGGCACGATCAAAGACGTGAAACACATCGTGATCCTGATGCAGGAGAACCGGTCCTTCGATCATTATTTCGGCACGATGAAGGGCGTGCGCGGCTTCGGAGATCGCCATCCGGTGCCGCTCGCCGGCGGAAAAACAGTCTGGGCGCAGTCGAACGGCGTGCGCGATCTGCCGCCCTTCCACCTCGATACCGAACGGACCAATGCGCTCAAAGTGCCCGGCACGCCGCACAGCTTCGCCGACGCCCAGGCCGCCTGGAACCAGGGCAGCTTCGGCCTGTGGCCCAAATACAAGACCGATTATTCGATGGGCTATTACAAGCGCGAGGACATCCCGTTCCAGTTCGCGCTCGCCGAAGCCTTCACCATCTGCGACGCCTATCACTGCTCGATCACCACCGGCACCGATCCGAACCGGATCGTGTTCTGGTCGGGCTCCAACTTCGATCCGGCGGTGCATGCGAAGGGCATCAATTGCCGCGACACCCATTCCGAACCCAACAACCTGCGCTGCTGGATCAAGGGCACGCTGCCCGAGCCGGGATACACCTATGCGGGAAATGCGCTCGAATGGGCGACGATCCCCGAAGTCCTCGAAGCGGCCGGGATCGACTGGCGCATCTATCAGGACCCGAACGACAACTGGACCGGCGCGATGCACGGTGGGCTGGCGTTCAAGGGCTTCCGCGAGGCGAAGCCCGAGTCCGGCCTGTACAAGCGGGGCATGAGCCCGTTCTCGCTGGAGCGGCTGGCGCAGGATGTCCGCGACGGAACCTTGCCGGCAGTGTCATGGGTGCTGCCGCCGATGGGACGGTCCGAACATCCCTCCGCCTCCACTCCGATCGAGGGCGCATCCTTCACCGCCGATGTGCTCGATGCGCTGACCGCCAATCCGGAGGTGTGGAGCCAGACCGTCTTCTTCCAGACCTTCGACGAGAATGACGGGCTGTTCGATCATGCCCCGCCGCCCGCGCCGCCATCCTATAACCCGGACGGCAGTCTGGCGGGCAAGGCGAGCTTCGAACTGGCCGGCGAATATTTCGACGATCACGAGGATAAATACACCTCGCGTGATGACGTCGCCACCGGCACCGTCCGCCCCTGGGGCCTCGGTCCGCGCGTGCCGATGTATGTCGTGTCGCCGTGGAGCAAGGGCGGCTGGGTCAATAGCGAGGTGTTCGATCATACCTCGGTCGGCCGCTTCCTGGAGGCGCGCTTCGGTGTGACCATTCCCGGGATCAGCCCCTGGCACCGTGCAATGTGCGGCGATCTCACCTCCTGCTTCGATTTCGCCAAGGGCGAGGACGCAGCTTTCCCCAAGCTGCCCGATGTCAGTGCCGCCAGCGCAATCCTGGCCGATCATCTGAAACGCCCCAAGCTGCTCCCGCCGCGCGCGGAGCAGGCGCTGTTCCAGGAGCCGGGCATCCGCCGCTCGCGCGCCTTGCCCTATCGGCTGCATGTCGACGCGGCGGCCGATCCCAAAGACGGCGGGCTGCAATTGAGCTTCCTGAACGAAGGGCAGGCGGGCGCGGTCTTCCATGTCTATGACAAGCGCCATCTCGACCGTCTGCCGCGCCGCTATTCGGTCGAAGCCGGCAAGTCGGTGAGCGATGCCTGGAAGGCCGAAGGCACGGGCGGTATCGACCTGTGGGTTCTCGGCCCCAATGGTTTCCTGCGCACCTTCACCGTTGCCGATCCGAAAGCGCTGCCACGGCTGACCGCCCGCTACGACGTTGCCGGCCGGGCTGTGCGACTCCGGATCGAGGCCATTGGCAGCGCACCGGCCGAGATCGGCGTCGGCAAGGACGCCTATGGCATCAATGCCGATCGCCGGCTGCGCGTCGCGGGACGGGTCGACGAACGCTGGCCGACGGGCAAGAGCGAGGACTGGTATGATCTGACCGTGACCGGTCAGGGATTCGAGATGCGCCTCGCCGGGCGGATCGAGAGCGGCCGCCACGGCATCAGCGATCCGCTCGTCAGGGCTTGAGACTCATTTCCGACCGGCGGCGAGCAACCGCAACTGGAGCGCGACGCGCGCCTTTTGCGGGTTGAGATCGAGCGAGGCCTCGAAGCCCAGCGCTTTGTCGTCGACCTCGACATCGGACAGGACCGATCCCGCCGGCACGCGCGAGGCGCGCACGACGACCATGCCCTTGCGCGCGGCCTCGGCGAGCGCGTCGAGCATGGCCTTGCTGGTGTTGCCGTTGCCGACGCCGGCCAGCACGATGCCGCGATAGCCGAGCGACGGGAGTGTCCCGATCAGATCGGGATCCACCCCGGCATGGCTGTAGAGGATCGCGACCTTGGGAAGCCGGTTGGGGATCGGCAACGCCACGGCCACGGCCTGCCGCGCGGGCGGCGGATCGGCGAAGAAGCGGATCCGGCCTTCGTCGATCCGGCCCAGCAATCCGCGTTCGTCGGATGCGAAGGCGTTGACGTCGCTGGTATTGATCTTGGACACACGGCGCGCGGCGTGGATGACGTCGTTGAGCACGACCAGCGCGCCGCGATCCGCTGCCGCCGGGCTGGATGCGACCATTGCCGCCTCCAGCATGTTGCGCGGCCCATCCGCGCTCACCGCGTCGGACGGCCGCATCGCCGCGGTCAGCACGATCGGCTTGCCGGTGGGGAACAGCAGGTCGAGGAACATCGCCGTTTCCTCGAGCGTGTCGGTGCCGTGGGTGATGACGATGCCGGCGACATCGGGTCGCGCGCGCAGCGCGGCGACACGCACAGCGAGCCTGGCCCAGATCTCGTCGTTCATGTCCTGGCTGCCGACGTTCGAAACCTGCTCGGCTTCGATCGTCGCGACCTGCGACAGCGACGGTACCGCGCTGACCAGCGTATCGACGGTGGTGGTGCCCGATCGATACCGGGTGTTGGGATCGGCCTTCGTACCGGCGATCGTCCCGCCCGTTGCCAGGATCACGATGCGCGGTTTCGCATCGGGCGCTGGTTCGGCAATCGCGCCGCTCGCCCAAACCATGCCGAGCATCATCGCTGCGGCGCGAAAAACCAGTGTCGTCTTCATGTCTTCGCCTTGTTGCGGGTGAGGGAGATCAGCGCGCCGGAGTCAACGTTATCACCCGTTCCGCCGCCTGATCGACCGCGGCACGGCTGAACGACAGCGGTGCGTATCGGCCTTCCTTCCATGCCGGGAACAGGTCGCGATAATGCGGGCTCGACGGATCGCCGGACTGACCGGGCATGTTGAGGAACATCGACTTGTCCCAATCGCCGACATCCATCACCAGCCGCACCGATGGTCCATGGACCGCCGCGAAATTGGTGCCGCGATAGGCGGTCATTGCGGGTGTCGATGATGATCCGGACACGCCCTCCGGCCCGACCGTCATCGATTGTCGCAGCGTTTCGTCCGCGAGCGCCACAACCGCGGGCTTGAGCGTGATCGTGTGGAGACGACCCCATTGCCATGCCGCGGTATCGGGGCCCAACCTCTGCCGCAGATCGGCGAGCGCCGCCTCCAGGCTTTCGAGCAGGATCGCTCGGACGGTGGAGGCCGGGTTTGCGCCGAGCAGCGGATCGTTGGTCTCGATCAGCGTCAATATCGCATCGGGTGCGCCGCGTTCGAGGATCGCATGCGTGGCGGATGGTGCGGTGCGGGCGATCATCACGCGCCCGAGATGCTGGGTCAGCCAGACCTCGTAGATGGTGGCGGGCACACTGTCGGCGGCGATATTGCCGTCCCATCCCTTGAGCAGGGCCAGTGCCTGGCGCGCCTCCGGGGTGGCGCCTTCCAGCGATGCGACGATCTTCATCATGCGCGCCGTCAGCGCGCTGTGCGTATCCATCTGCAGCGCCATCGCATCCGCGACCGAGAAGCGGGGTTTGCTCGCGATCACCTGATCGATGCGGTCGATGCGGCCGCGGTCGCTCCATTCGAAGCTGATCGGCGCGCCGGCCTTGAATCCCTCGGGCAGGTTCATCTCGTTGGCGCTGGCGAACCAACCCTTGGCGGGATTCCTGATCTGCGGCAGTTCGCGCGGACGGCTCACGCCCTGCCATTCATAGCGCCCGTCGCCAGGCACGGGCATCAACCCGTCCCAGTTGCGGCGGATCGGGGCGAAGCCCGACGCGGCCCATCCCGTCGTTCCGCTCTCATCGGCCCAGATCAGGTTAAGCGGCGGTGTGCCCCAATGATCGGCGGCCTTGCGGAAATCGTCCCAATTCGCGGCGTTCGCCAGCCAGGATGCAGCGGCATAACCCGACGCACCGGGTTCGGACCAGGTTGTCCGAAGCGCAAAGGCGCGGTTGCCTGATGTCTCCTGACGCAGGACCGGGCCGTGCCGGGTGTAGCGGAGCTCTATGTCCACCGGCGCGCCGCCTTTCACCGCGATGGTGTCGCGCACCAGCCGCATCTTCTCCCACTTGCCCTTGTAGCGGTAGGATTCGGGATCGCCGGCCCTGGTCTCGTAGACGTAGAGATCCTCCTGATCGGTGCCGAAGATCGTCAGGCCAAACGCCGCCTTGCCGTTATGGCCGAGCGAGATGCCGGGAACCGCGGGTTCGCCCGCACCGATCAGCGAGACGCCCGGTGCCTCCATATGGACGACATAGCGCAGGCTGGGGGCGCCAAAGGCCCGATGCGGATCATTGGCCAGGATCGGCCGGCCGGTGGCGGAATGCGAGGGTGCTATCACCCAATTGTTCGATCCGTCGGCGGTGTTCGGGTCGGCGGCATCGGCAAGCTGCCCGACGGTATCCGTCGGCCTGGCCGGCGGGGAGAAGGCGACATCGGCGGTCGCGAGCAGATAATCCTCCATCACTTCCGGCTTGATCGTGCAGGGATCGAGACCGGCGGGCGTGATCGGGACATGATCGGGCGAGAGCCTGGCGCGGAGCCGGTCGACATCGAGCCCGCCGGCACAGGCGACGCGCGCGCGCAGCACTTCCTGCTTGGCGTTGGAGACCAGCGCATGGCTGCGGATGCGCACCACATCCTCGGTCTGCCAGCGTTGCGGGCGGCTGCCGGTCAGCGTGAATTCCGGGGGCAGGGGCTTTTTGCCCGCCAGCACAGCATCGACATAGGCATTGATTCCGTCGACGAACGCGGCGTACCGATCGCGGCTACCCGGTGCGTAGCGCGCCCATTCCGCCGTCATGTCGCCGCGATAGAGGAACAGGCGCGCGGCGCGATCCTGCTTGACGTAGCTGGGGCCGAAGCTGGCCGACAACAGCCCCAGTCCGCGCTTGCGCCACAGGTCGATCTGCCACAGCCGGTCGCGTGCGGCATTGTAACCCTGCAGGAAATAGGCGTCGCGCTCGCTCTTGGCGTAGATGTGCGCGAGGCCCCAGCGGTCGACCACGATCTCGGCAGGCTGGTTGAGGCCCACAACGTCCCATGTCTCGCGCTGCACGTCCGACGCGGCTGCCTCGGTCGACAGGGTCGCGGCCAGCGCGATTGCTACGGTGAACCGGACACCTGCCATATACTCATCCTCCCAGATTTATCGTTGGATGCCCGATGTATCACAGCCTGCGCAATGCCTGTGCTGGTCGTACGGACATCAAGGGCAGCGATCCGAGCAGGCCGATGCCCAGTGTCAGCACGGCGCCAGCGCCGAGCGTGCCCAGCACCACCCACCAGTCCGGCGCCCAGCCGAATTCGAACACGCGCACGATCACATACCAGGCCGCGGCAATGCCGAGGCCGAGCGAGACCGAGGCGAGCAATGCGGCGAGCAGGCCATATTCCATCGCCTGCGCTGCCAATATCTGCCCGCGGGTCGCGCCCAAGGTCTTCAGGATGACGCTGTCATAGCTGCGCGCCTGGCGCGACGCGGCGATCGCGCCGACCAGCACGGCGATCCCAGCGAGGATGGCGACGGATGCGGACAACAGGATCGCGGTCGCCATCTGATCCAGGATTGTGCGCACCTGGCCGATCACTTCGCTGACCGCGATGATCGATGCCGAGGGGAAGGCCGCGAGCAATGCGCGCGAGACCGGGCCGTCATGCCGCGCGTCCATGCTGATCGTCGCGGTCAGGCTATGCGGCGCGCCGGAGAGTGCGCTGGGCGAGAAGACCAGGATATAGTTGAAGCCCATCGTGTCCCAATTGACCTCGCGCAGCGACGCGATCTTCGTTTCGATCTCGCGGCCCAGCACGCTGACGGTCAGCGTGTCGCCCACGCCGACCTTCATGATCTTGGCCGCCGCCTGGTCGAGCGAGACGAGCGGCGGGCCGGCATAATCCTTCGGCCACCAGCGTCCTTCGGTCAGTTTGCTGCCCTCGGGCAGTGTCTCGCTATAGGTCACGCCGCGCTCGCCGCGCAGGAACCAGGCGCCTTCGGGAAGCTCGGCGAGATCGGCGACGCGCTGCTTGCCGTAAGCGACGATCGTGCCGCGCATCGACGGCACGATGTTCATCTCCGCCTCCGGCGCCTCGCGCTTCACCAGATCCTGGAAGCGCGCCCGGTCGCCCGACGGGATGTCGAGCACGAACTGGTTCGGCGCGCGCGCGGGCACGGTATTGGTGATCTCCGCATTTAGGCTGGTCTGGATGCCGGCCAGCGTGACGAACAAAGTGAGCGCCAGGCCGAGCGCGATCACCAGCGCGATGGTCTGCGCGCCGGGGCGATGGAGATTGGCGAGCGCGAGCCGCAGCAGGGGACGCTTCGGCCGGGGCAGTCTTTGCGACAGCCGCCGGATCGCCCAGCCGATGCCGAGCAGGAGCAGGAGCACCGCACCGACCGCGGCCAGCACGATCGCGGCGAAGAGGGGTTCGCGCGCTGTGGCGGTCGCCAACAGCACGACCAGCGCACCGAGCCCCGCCACCTGCACGAGCGTCCGGCGGTCGATCCGGGCGACATCGTCCACCGCGGCGCGGAACAGCGCGGCAGCGGGCAGGGTGCGCGCGCGCGCCAGCGGCGGCAGCGCGAAGGCGAGTGCGATCAGCACGCCATAGGCGGCGCTCGCGGCAAGCGGCATCGGGAAGATGCCGACGCCCGGACGGACAGGCAGCAGATCCTGTGCGAGCGTGACGATCGCAATCGGCAGGATCGCGCCTAGGACAAGGCCGCAGCCGATCGCAAGCAATGCGACCGCGCCGATCTGCATCAGGTAGATGCGCGCGATATCGACCGATGTCGCGCCCAATATCTTGAGCGTGGCGATGCCGCCGCGTTTCAGCGTCAGATAGGATCCCACGCCGTTGCTGACGCCGATGCCCGCGATGACGAGCGCGGCGAGACCGATCAGCGACAGGAATTGCCCCATCCGTTCGAAGAAACGGCTGGCGCCCGGCGCCGCGCGATCGCGGTCCTTATATTCCCAGCCCGCCGAGGGATAGCGCGCTTCCAGCGCCTTGACGGTCTCGGCCGGATCGCGGGCAGCGGGCAGGCGCAGGCGATATTTGCTTTCGAACAGCGCGCCGGGCTGAAGCAGCTGGGTGCGGCGAAGTCCGTCGAGCGAGACGATCGCGACGGGGCCGAGCGTGAAGCCCTCTCCGACGCGATCGGGCTCCTCCGCGATGACGCCGCGAATGCGGAAATCGGCCTCGCCATAGCGCAATGTGCCGCCCGGGCGGACCAGCAGACGGTCCGACAGTGCACGATCGATTAGGATTTCGTCGGCGGCGAGCGCGCGATAGGGCGCGCCGTCTGCCAGCCGCAGCGTGCCGTAGAGCGGATAGGCGGTATCGACGCCCTTCAGCTCGGTGAGCACCGCTTGCGGGGCGCCACCCGTTCCGGGGCCACGCGCCATCGCGCGGGTGCGGATGGTCTCGCCCAGGCTGCCCATGGTGCGGAGCACGGTCTTTTCTGCCGCACTGGCCTCGCGCTGGGTCATCGCGACTTCGACGTCGCCGCCCAGGATGACGCGGCCGCGCGCGGCGAGCTCGGCGGTGATCGATGCGGTCAGGCTGCCGATCGCGGCCAGCGTGGTGACGCCGAGCAGCAGGCAGACGAACAGCAATCGCAGCCCGCGAAATCCGGCATGGAGATCGCGCCGCGCGATCCGCCAGCTTGCCGCCCAGCCGAGTGCGGTCATACCGTGCGGTCCGCGACGATCAGCCCGTCGCGCATCTCGAGCACGCGATCGCACCGCGTCGCGAGCGTCGGATCATGGGTGATGATGACCAGCGTCGCGCCCGCCGCCGCCTGCCGTGCGAAGAGCAGGTCGACGATCGTGCCGCTGGTCTGGCCGTCGAGATTGCCGGTGGGTTCGTCGGCGAAGATGATCGTCGGGCGCGGTGCGACGGCGCGGGCGATCGCCACGCGCTGCTGCTCGCCGCCGGACAATTGGGCGGGGTAATGGCTGGTCCGGTGGCCGAGCCCGACCGCCGCCAGTTCGGCCGCGGCACGGTCGAACGCATCGGTCACACCGGCCAGTTCCAGCGGCACCGCCACATTCTCCAGCGCGGTCATCGTCGGCAGCAGGTGGAAGGATTGCAGGACGATGCCGATCCGCCCCCGCCGCGCGCGGGCGAGAGCATCCTCGTCGAGCGCGTGATAGCCGATGCCGGCCACCGTCACTTCGCCGCCGCTGGCGCTTTCCAGTCCGGACAGGATCGCCATCAGAGACGATTTGCCCGATCCCGACGGCCCGAGGATCGCGACGCTCTGGCCGCGCGCCACATCCAGGTCGATGCCTTTCAGGATTTCGGTCGGTGCGTCTTTCGATCCCAGCGTCAGCGTGACATTGCGTGCGCGGATTGCGATATCGGTATCGTTGGTCATTGCCGGAGCGCGCACCCTTGTCTTTGAAGTTTCCCCACTATGCGGTTGCAGCATTGCTCGTCCACTCGCTCGTGGCCTGCACGTCCGAACCGCCGACAGGCAACGTGGTGACTGCGGAGGCCAATGCAACGGCGCCGGCGTCGAATGTCGCGGAAGACAGCGGAAAGCTGGTGCTCGCCTTCGGCGATAGCCTTTATGCCGGTTACGGCGTGCTCCCACAGGAGAGCTTTCCCGCCGAGTTGCAAAAGGCGCTGGCGGCACGCGACATCGTCGCCACCGTCCACAATGCCGGCGTCTCGGGCGACACCAGCGCGGCCGGGCTGCAGCGATTGGCCTTCACGCTCGACGGGCTGAAGCGGAAACCCGATCTGGCGATCGTCGGGCTGGGCGGCAACGACATGCTGCGCGGCATCGATCCGGTTCAGACCCGGGCGAACCTGACCGCGATCTGCACAGAGCTGAAGCGCCGCGGCATCCCGATCATGCTCACCGGCATGCTCGCCGCACCAAATATGGGCGCCGCTTATGCCGGCCCGTTCAACGCGATCTATCCGGCGCTGGCGAAGCAGTTCGACGCCACGCTCTATCCCTTCTTCCTCGACGGCGTGGTCGGCACGCCCGCGCTGATGCTGCCCGACCATGTCCATCCCAATCCGCAGGGCATCGATCGCATCGTCGAAAAGGTCGCGCCGGTCGTGGCGGAGCGGTTGAAGGACTGACGCGCTGATCGCCAGGCCGCGGTGATGGTTACTGCTTGTTCTGCAGCGCGTTTTCGCTCGCGTCTTCGATCTGTTTTGCCTGCGCTTCGCCGCGTTTCACGATCGCGTCGGCCGCGTTTTCGTCCGCCGCTGCGCGATTATCGAGCGCGGCGCCTTCCGCGCCGCCGATCCGGTTGGCTTCGCCGTTCAGAAGATCCGCCTGTGCATCGAGCGCCTCGGCACGGGTATCCGCGTCATGCTCCGCATCTTCGGCATTGATGGTCGCGGCTGCTTCCAGATTGTCGACATCGGTCTTCGAGCCGCATGCGGCCAGCAGAGCCAGGGCCGCAAGGCCGGCATATCGCGAACGAACAGTCATGGGCATCTCCCGACAATTGAGTCCGGTCGTTTCCGGACATTGAAGCTTGCGGGACGATTACCGCGCTTGCCCGAATCTTTCCAGCGACTTGCCCCGCTTCGGATGGAATCGCGTCAGCGCACCGGCCAGAACGCCAGGATCAGCGGGACACCGACGATCACCACCAGCAGGCTGAGCGGCGCGCCCAAACGTGCATAATCCCCGAACCTGTACCCGCCCGGGCCCATCACCAGTGTGTTGCACTGATGGCCGATCGGCGTGAGGAAGTCGCAACCCGCGCCAATGGCGACCGCCATCAGAAACGCATCGGGGCGCATGTGCAGATCTTCGGCGAAGGTAGCGGCGATCGGCGCCATCACCAGCACCGTCGCGGCATTGTTGAGAAAGGGCGTGACCGCCATTGCGGCGACCAGAATCAGCGCGACGGCTCCCCATGGCGGCAGCGTTGCGGCGGTCGATGAGAGCCAGCTTGCGATCAGTTCGGTCCCACCTGTGCTTTGCAGGGCTCCGCTGACTGGAATCAGTGCACCCAGCATGATGAGGATCGGCCATTCGATATGCGCATAGGCTTCACGTACCGGCAGTGCGCCTGTCAGCATGACCAGTGCGGCGGCGCCGAAGAACGCGACCGCGACCGGGACCAGGCCGGCCGCGGTCAGCACCATCGCCCCTGCGAGGATAGCGAGCGGCAGGAAACGGCGCGGTGCGCTGCCAAGGCGGAGGGGACGTTCGGCGAGCGGCAGGCAGCCGAGCGCGCGAAGCTGTTCGGGCAGAGCGTCCAATGCGCCCTGGAGCACGATGATATCGCCGGCGCGCAGAACGGTGTTGCCCAGGCCGCGGACCATGCGATTGCCTGCGCGCGAGATGGCGAGCAGATTGACTCCGTAGCGATCGTGGAGCGCCACCTTTTCGGCCGCCCTGCCGATCAGGACCGAATCAGCCGTCACCACCGCCTCGATCACGCCGACATTCTCGGCGGACGTTCCCGTCACCAGCGCGCGATCCTGCCCTGCGAGCATCAGGCCGTTCTCGGCGATTGCTCGTTCCAGCGCGTCGGGCTCGCCCTTCATCACCAGTGTGTCGCCGTCCTTCAGGATCATGCGCCCCGACGGGGTTCGATGCAGCTTGCCCTCACGCGACAGGCCGGTCAGTTCGACGTCGGTAAGTTCGTGCCGGAACGCAGCAACCGTCTGTCCCGCGACGGCTGAGGTTTCGACCACCGACGCCTCGGTCGTATAATCCTGGATATCGAGCGCTTCGCCCATCGTTGGCGCCGCCCGCCGATTGCGTGGCAGCAGGCGATAGCCGAAGCGCAGGAACAGGATGCCGACCAGTGCCAGACCCAGGCCGACCGGCGTATAGTCGAACATGCCGAACGGCTCGCCGGTCATCTGTTCGCGCACGCGCGACACGATGATGTTGGGCGATGTGCCGACCAGTGTGATGAGGCCGCCGAGCAATGACCCGAAGGCCATCGGCATCAGGAACACTGACGGAGAGGCATCCGAGCGTTTGGCCATGCGGAATGCTGAAGGCATCAATATCGCGAGCGCGCCGATATTCTTGACCAGCGCCGACAGGAACGTGACCGAGGTGACAAGGATGGTGAGCTGCCAGCGTACCCGCGTCACGCCCGCGGTCAGGCGGACGAGCGCGGTCTCTATGATCCCCGACCGCGCGACCGCCGCGCTGACGACGAGCGCGCTTGCGACGATGATGACGATATCGTCGCTGAAGCCCGAAAACGCTGTCTTCGCCGGGACGGTGCCAGCCAGGATCGAGGCGAGCAACGCAAGGATCGCGACCAGATCGTAGCGAAGGCGTCCCCAGATGAAGAGCAGCATCATGCCCGCAAGAATTGCGAAGGCGAGCATCTGGGGTTGGGTCATCAAGGCTCCGGACGGACAAGCGCGACCGGATGGCCCGCCTGGATCCTAAACGTTCGGGCCGGGATTTGGTCCCGGCCCGTAACGGTCAATCCAGGATCAGCTCCGCCATCGCCTCTACGATCGCATCGGCGTCGAGACGATAGGTGCGATAGAGATCGTCGAGATCGCCGGTCTGGCCGAAACGGTCGATGCCGAGCGGGCTGACCCGCTGGCCGCGCACGCCACCGAGCCAGGCAAGCGCGGTCGGGCTGCCGTCGATGATCGTCACCAGCGAGGCGTCGCGCGACAGCCGGCCGAGCAGCGCATCGGCATGCGATCCGCCGGCCTGGCCTTTCGTCCAGCGGCCCGCGCGCTGCGCGGACCAGCCGCGCTGGAGCAGGTCGGGCGAAGTGACGTTGAGCAGGCCGATGCCGGGCAGATCCTCCGACAGCTGCTCCCAAGCGGCCAGCGCCTCGGGCATGATCGCGCCGGTCGCGACGATTGCATGCGCCGCGTTCTCGCCGGGCTCTTTCAACCAGTAACCGCCCTTCAGAGCATCGTCGCGCCAGCCGGTGCCAGTGCGTTCGACCTGATCGAGCTGACGCGTGGTGAGGCGGAAATAGACCGAGCCGCCATCCTCCGCCTGCATATGGCCGAACGACCATTCCATCATCGCAGCCAGCTCGTCGGCATAAGCGGGTTCGAAATAGGTGAGGCCCGGCTGGCCGATGCCGATCAACGGCGTGTTGATCGATTGGTGGGCGCCGCCCTCCGGCCCGAGCGTCACGCCCGACGGGGTTGCGACCAGCATGAAGCGCGCATCCTGGTAACAGCCATAGTTGAGCACATCGAGGCCGCGCGAGATGAACGGATCGTAGACCGTGCCGATCGGCAGCAGGCGCGTGCCGAACAGCGGCGCGGCGAGGCCGAGCGCGGCAAGCGTCAGGAACAGATTCTGCTCCGCGATGCCGAGTTCGACATGCTGGCCCGCGCCATGACCGATCCACTTCTGGGCGGACGGGATACGCGCGAGCTGGAAGACGTCCTTCAGTTCCTGCCGGCGGAACAGGCCGCGCTGGTTCACCCAGGCGCCGAGATTGGTCGAGACCGTCACGTCGGGGGAGGTGGTGACGATATGGTCGGCGATCCCGTCACCCGATTTGGACAGGTCGAGCAGGATGCGGCCGAACGCGGCCTGGGTCGATTGCTCTGCACCTTCGGGTACCGGGATTGCCGGCACCGTCACTGCGGGTGCTGCTTCGGAGCGCGTGGCGGCGCCCAGCGCGGATGCGTCGACGAACGCCTTCAGCTCTGCAGCGGCATTGTCGCCCAGCCCGGCATAGGGCGCCCATTCCTCGCCCTCGGCGATGCCAAGCCCGGTGCGGAGCGCATCGACCTGGGTCGGGTTCATCAGCCCGGCGTGATTGTCCTTGTGGCCGGCGAAGGGCAGGCCATAGCCCTTGACGGTATAGGCGATGAACACCGTCGGGCGGTCATCCTGCGCGCCGTCGAACGCCTCGGCCAGCGAGGCTGCGCAATGGCCGCCCAGATTGGTCATGAGCTGCGCAAGCGCGGCGTCGTCGAAGCTGTCGATCAGTGCGGCGACCCGGGCGTCGGCGCCGATGTCGCGCATCAGCCGCTCGCGCCAGGTTGCGCCGCCCTGATAGGTGAGCGCGGCATATTCCGCATTGGGGCATGCATCGATCCACTGTTCGAGCGCCTTGCCGCCGGGCTTCGCGAACGCGGCCTTTTGCAGCTTGCCATATTTCAGCGTGACGACGCGCCAGCCGCAGGTCTCGAAGATATCGTCGAAACGGCGGAACATGCGGTCCGCCGTCGTCGCGTCGAGCGACTGGCGGTTATAATCGATAATCCACCAGCAATTGCGGATGTCGTGCTTGTAGCCCTCGATCAAGCATTCGTAGATATTGCCTTCGTCGAGCTCGGCATCGCCCATCAGCGCGATCATCCGGCCCGCCTTTTCCGGCGCCAGCTTGCCGTGCGCGATCAGATAATCCTGGACCAGGCTGGCGAAGGCGGTGATGCCGACGCCCAGGCCGACCGATCCGGTCGAGAAATCGACGGGGATCTTGTCCTTGGTGCGGCTGGGATAGCTTTGCGCACCGCCGAGCCCGCGGAAGCGCTGGAGCTGATCGAGGCTCTGATTGCCCAGCATGTAATGGATCGAATGCAGCAGCGGCCCGGCATGCGGCTTCACCGCAACCTTGTCGTTGGGACCGAGCGCATGGAAATAGAGCGTCGACATGATCGTCGACATCGACGCGCAGCTTGCCTGGTGTCCGCCGACCTTCAGCCCGTCGCGGCTGTCGCGCAGATGATTGGCATTGTGGATCGTCCAGGCCGATAGCCAACGGAGCCGCGCATCGATCCATTCGAGATAGGTGACCCGCTGTGCCCGTTCGGCACGTGCTGCGGGGCTGTCGATACGGGTCTTCGAAGGGGCCATGGTGGGGTTCCGTCAGTAGCGCTTGGGTCGATGCCTAAGCACAGATTCAAATCTAGTCGAGAGCTTCCGCCATCTCCGCGAGTTCGAGCCAGCGAAGCTCGGCGGCGTCGCGCTCTGCGCGGGCCGTATCGATGGCCTTGGTCAGCGCGGCGAATCGCTTGGGATCGCGCGTGTAGAGATCGGCATCCGCCAGCGCCGCCTCGTCGCGGGCGATCGCGGCTTCGATCTCCTCGATCCGGCTGGGCAGCAGATCCAGGTCGCGCTGATCCTTGTAGGTCAGCTTGGTTTTCGCTTTTGGCGCGGGCGGGGGAGGCGGTGCCGCTTTCGCCGGGCCACGCGTCGGCTGCAGCCGCGCCTTGCGCTGGCGCTCCCAATCCTCATAGCCGCCCGCGACGATATCGACATGGCCCGATCCGTCGAGGCCGAGCGTCACCGTGACCGTGCGGTCGAGAAAGTCGCGATCGTGGCTGACGATCAGCACGGTGCCTTCATAGTCGGCGATCACTTCCTGCAGCAGATCGAGCGTTTCCAGGTCGAGATCGTTGGTCGGTTCGTCGAGCACCAGCAGGTTGCTGCGCCGCGCGAATTCGCGCGCGAGCAGCAGGCGCGACCGTTCTCCACCCGACAAGGATCCGACCTTGGCGTCGGCCAGGCCGGGTTCGAACAGGAATTCCTTCAGATAGCCGATGATGTGCTTCTTGGAGCCGAGCACTTCGATCCAGTCGCCGCCATCGGCCAGCACGTCGCGCACCGTCTTGTCCGGCGCCATCAGGCTGCGCTGCTGGTCGATGATCACGCCGTCGAGCGTCTTGGCGAGCTTCACGCTGCCCTCGTCGGGCTCGATCTCGCCGGTGAGCAGCTTGAGCAAGGTGGTTTTGCCCGCGCCATTGCTGCCGACGATACCGATGCGGTCGCCGCGCTGGATGCGGAAGGTGAAATCCTTGATTACCGCGCGATCGCCGAAACGCTTGGTGACGCCGACCGCGTCGATCACCGTCTTGGTGCGGACGTCGTCGGTGCCGATTGACAGCGCTGCGGTTCCCGCCGGGCCGAGCATCGCGGCGCGCGTGGCCCGCATCTCGTGCAGCTTGGCAAGCCGACCCTGATTGCGCCGCCGGCGGCCGGTGACGCCGCGCTGGAGCCAATGTTCCTCGAGTTTCAGCTTCGCGTCGAGCCGTTGGGCGTTGCGTGCTTCTTCTTCATAGACCTTCTCGGTCCAGGCATCGAAGCCGCCAAAACCGATTTCGTGACGACGCAGCGCGCCGCGATCGAGCCACAGGCTCTGGCGCGTCAGCCGCGTCAGGAAGGTGCGGTCGTGCGAGATCGCGATAAAGGCGCCGCGATAGCGGCTCAGCCAATCCTCGAGCCAGTCGATCGCGGCAATGTCGAGATGGTTGGTCGGCTCGTCGAGCAGCAGCACGTCGGGGTCGAAGGCCAGCGCGCGCGCAATCGCGGCGCGGCGCCGTTCGCCGCCCGATGCGGTGTGGGCGGGGCGGCCGAGATCGATGCCGAGCTGGTCGGCGATCGCCGAGACTTCATGTGCTTCGGGTGGGGCGCTGCCGGACAGGGCATAGTCCATCAGCGTCGCATGGCCGACCATCGACGGTTCCTGCTCCAGCAGAACCACCTTGGTGCCCGGTACGATCGTCCGTCGGCCTTCGTCGCAATCGATCGCGCCCGCGATCAGCTTGAGCAAGGTGGTCTTGCCCGCGCCGTTGCGGCCGATCAGTGCCAGTCGGTCGCGTGGGCCGACAAACAGGTCGAGATGGCGGAAAAGCCATCCCGAACCCTGGATGAGGCCGAGGTCTTCATAAGCAAGGACGGGGGCTGACATGGAACGCTCTGGAAACCTTGGAATCGGGGCCGGGGGATTTCAGCCGGATGAAGCGGCTATTCATGGCCTATTCAACGCTTTCTCCCTATGCCACAAGCCCATGAACGCAATGACTCGTCTCGTCCTATCAATCGGACTCGCGCTTTCGGCGGCACTTCCGCTTACGGCAGCAGAGGCCCAGAGCCGCCGGGGCGATCAGGATTCGGCCTATGATGCGAGCCGCAAGGGGCAGGTTATGCCGCTGCATCGCATCGAGGCGATGGTGGTGCCGCGCTACGAAGCGAGTGGCGCAACCTATTTGCGGGCAAGCCCCGAATTTGACGAGGAACGGGTGATTTATCGCCTCAAGTTCCAGCGCGACTACAAGGTCTTCTGGATCGAGGTCGATGCGCGTAATGGTCGGGAAGTCGGCCGTTCCGGTCGTTAGGCAATGAATTTGAACCCCGCACCGTTCGGGCCGGGCTTGTCGAAGCCCTGCCTTTCCTGAATCCGGTGTAAGGGAAAATGGCCGGGCTTCGACAAGCCCGGTCTGAACGGTGTAGAATGTCGGCCTCTCACATGGCCAGCCTGTCAAAAGGGGAAGAGATGCGCGTTTTGATCGTTGAGGACGAGCCGAGCCTCGGCCAGCAGCTCCGCAGCACACTTGAGGGTGCGGGCTATGCTGTGGATCTCGCCACCGATGGCGAGGACGGCCATTTCCTCGGGGCGACCGAAAGCTATGACGCGGTCGTGCTCGACCTCGGCCTGCCCGAGATCGACGGCCTTACCGTGCTCGACCGTTGGCGCCGCGAAGGCAGGGTCATGCCGGTGCTGGTGCTGACCGCGCGCGACAGCTGGTCGGACAAGGTCGCCGGGCTTGACGCCGGTGCCGATGATTATCTCGCCAAGCCCTTCCAGTCGGAAGAACTGATCGCGCGGTTGCGCGCGCTGATCCGTCGCGCTTCGGGCAACGCATCGTCCGAACTGGTGGCCGGCGACGTCCGCCTCGACACGCGATCGGGCAAGGTCACGCTGGCCGGTTCGCCGGTGAAGCTGACCGCGCAGGAATACAAGCTGCTCAGCTATCTGCTCCATCACAAGGGCAAGGTGGTCAGCCGCACCGAACTGATCGAACATATCTATGATCAGGATTTCGATCGCGATTCGAACACGATCGAAGTGTTCGTCACGCGCATCCGCAAGAAACTGGGCCCCGATGTGATCACCACGATCCGCGGCCTCGGCTACAGCCTTGAGGATCCGGAGGCTTGAACGGGCGGCCATGCTGAATGCGCGCCGGGATGACGACATCGCCCGTGTCTGAAGATCAGGCTTCGTCCATGAAGCTACCCAAACTGCGCAACACGGGTTCGCTCAGCCGGCGGATGATCGGTATCGCGGCGCTGTGGATTCTGGTGCTGCTGCTCGGCGGCGGCTTTGCGCTGGATCGCGTGCTGACCGCAGCGATCACGCAGAATTTCGACTCCGGCATGGAATATGTGCTGAATTCGATGATCGCGTCGGCCGAGATCGGGCCGGTGGGGGAGGTTCGCTTCAGCCGTCCGCTTGCGGACCAGCGTTTCCTGGAACCCAATTCGGGGCTCTATTGGCAAGTGAGCGGCAAGGGCGTCGAGCCTTTTCCCTCGCGCTCGCTGTGGGACAGGCGGTTGCGCATGGGCGCGCCGCATCGCGATTCCGATATCCATACCTATGACAGTGACGAGTTCGCCGATCAGAAATTGCGCGTGATGGAGCGCGATATCCAGCTTCCCGATTCGCCGTTGATCTGGCGTTTCCAGATTGCCCAGAGTCGCGACGGGCTGGACGACCAGATCCAGACGCTGCGACGCACGCTGGTGCGCAGTTTCGCGTTGCTCGGGCTCGGCCTGATCGTCATGGCTGCGTTGCAGACGCTTTATGGCTTGTGGCCGCTCAGGAAATTGCGTGAGGCGATCGGTGCGATGCGGGCTGGGCGCACCAACCGCGTTCAGGAAGCGATGCCCGACGAGGTTCAGCCGCTGATCCAGGAACTCAACGCGCTGCTCGCGCACAATGAAAAGCAGGCGGAAGAAGCGCGCGAACATGCCGGCAATCTGGCACATGCGCTCAAGACCCCGCTCACCGTAATCATGAATGCCGCCACGGCGCATGCAGCCGATCTGCCCGAAACGGTGATCCGCGAGGCATCGACGATGCGCCGCCAGGTCGATCACCATCTCGCCCGCGCCCGTGCCGTCGGCCGCCGCGGCCATGCGCATAGCCGTGCGGTCGTGTGGCAAAGCCTGGAAGCGGTGGAGCGTGCGGTGGGCAGGCTCTATGCCCATGTCCGCTTCGACATGGACGGGGATCGCGAACTGGCTGTTCATGCCGAACGCCAGGATGTCGACGAGATGCTCGGCAATCTGATCGAGAATGCCGCGAAATATGGTGGCGGCAGTGTGTTCGTGACCGTCCAGCGCAATGGCGGCTATGTCGAATGCCTGGTCGAGGATGATGGCCCCGGCATTCCGGAGGGTGAGCGTCAGCGCATCTTCGATCGCGGCGTTAGGCTGGATACCGGCAAACCCGGAACCGGGCTGGGGCTCGCCATCGTTCGTGACGTGGCGGAAATCTATGGCGGTGCCGTCTTGCTCGATGAAAGCGAGGATCTCGGCGGTTTGATGGTGCGGCTCAGGCTTCCCATCGCCGCCTGACCGTCATTCGCGCGACAGATCCTGCCGGGCGAACAGGGCGATGGCCGCGACCAGAAATAGGATCGTCCATGCCAGCAGCACGGCAGCGCCGGCCAGGGCGCCGATGCCCGCGCCACCCTGGGCCCAGGCGCGCATGATGTCCCCGGCCTGGACCGGAAGCAGGATCGCGCGGTTGATGCCGGGCGGCGGCTGGGCGAAGGCGAGCAGCAGCGACTGGCCGAGCGAGAACAGGAAGATTGGCATGGCGCCGCCGAGCAGCGAGCGCGTGGCCACCGCACCCGCCATCGCGATGGCGCCCAGCGCGGCGAGTTCGGCAAATGATGCGGCCCAGGCGGCGGCGAGCCCGGGCCAGCCCGGTGCGCCGGCAACCGTCCATGCCACCGGCGCGCCATTGATTGCCGCGCCCGCCAGCGTCGAGATGAATTCGACGCCGATGATCGCCGCCAGGCTGATCGCGGCGCAGCACAGATAGACGGCATATTTGGCGAGGATCAGGTTGGGGCGCGTGTTGCGCGGTGCGATCAGCCGCCAGCTTTCCCATCGATATTCGTTTGCGACGAGCGCGGCCGCACCGATCGCGTAGAAAAGCTGTGCAACCGGATTGCCGCCCGCACCGAGCGAGCGGATCGCCAACCGCAGTGGCTCGACCGGCGGGATCGCCGATCGCGTCTCGATCCTGACCGCGAGTTCGATGCCCAGCCCGAAGATCAGCATGAACAGCGGCACCAGCGCATAGGCCCAGAACAATGCGCGAGGGTTGCGCACCGCGCGATAGGCCTCTGCCGAAATGGCCTGGCGCAGCATCATCGGCTTGTGCTTTCGAAGAACAGGCTTTCCAGATCGCCCCGTACCCAGCGAAGCTCCTCCACCGCGACACCCGCGCCGACCAGCGCAGCGACGAGTGCGGGCGCATCGGCGCGCGCAAGCGGGACCAGCACCGAATCACCGTCGCGGCGGGCATTGCCGCCGGCGATGGCGAGCACCTGTTCGACCGGCGTCGCCGAAATCCGGAGGGTCTCACCCGATCCGATCAGGTCGCCGATCGGCCCGCTGGTGACCAGTCGGCCGCGATCGAGTATCGCCACGCGGTCGCAGATGCGCTGAACCTCGTCGAGAAGATGGCTCGACAGCAGCACGGTCGCACCGTCGCGATCGGCGATCGTCCGCACCAGCCCGCGAATATCCTGGATGCCCGCCGGGTCCATGCCGTTGGTGGGTTCGTCCAGGATTACCAGCTCCGGCGATCCGATCAATGCGCAGGCAATGCCCAGCCGCTGCTTCATCCCAAGCGAGAACCCGTCGACCCGGCGATGCGCGGCCTCGGTCAGCCCGACGCGATCCAGCAGTCGTTCGGCATCGGCGTCCGCGATCCCCGTGGTCAACGCGACGCTGCGCAGGGTCTGGGTGGCGGTCAGATAGGGATGGAAACGTGGCGACTCGATGAAGCCACCGACGCGGCGGAGCGCGGACGGAGTCGCCGGGCCGCCGAACAATGCGATTTCGCCGGCACTTGGACGCACCAGGCCCAATATGATCCTGAGCAATGTTGATTTGCCCGCGCCATTGGGGCCGAGCAGGCCGAACACCCCACCTGCGGGCACATGCAGGTCGAGGCCGGCAAGCGCGGTGACGGCGCCGTAGCGTTTCGCGACCGCGCGGGCTTCGATGACCGGTGCGGCGGTCATTCGCCGGTCAGCCGGCCTGCATGCCCTGATGATGGCGGATCACTTCGTCGATGATGAAACGCAGGAATTTTTCGGTGAAGTCGGGATCGAGATTCGCTTGCTGCGCAAGCGCGCGCAGTCGCGCGATCTGGCGCTCCTCGCGGCCGGGGTCGGCCGGCGGAAGGCCGGTTTGCGCCTTGTATTCGCCCACGGCCTGGGTGACCTTGAAGCGCTCTGCCAGCATGAAGACGAGTGCCGCGTCGATATTGTCGATGCTCTCGCGATAGCGCGTCAGCCGGTCGTCAGTCATGGAGCCTCCCTGTCCGGTCGGCTTTTCGGGGGAGCCGGCCGCGAAAGCAAGGCCATATTGCTTGCATATCGCGGCGCTCCGCGCCACATCGCGCCGCATGTCAGCGACCATCCACCGCCTCGCGCCATCCGGCCGCGTTCCTTCGCTCGAGCCGATGATGGCGATCGTCGCCGGCGACCTGAATCAGGTGAACAGCGTGATCCTGGCGCGGATGCAGTCGGACATCCCATTGATCCCCGAGCTTGCCGGTCATCTGATCGCGGGCGGGGGCAAGCGGATGCGGCCGATGCTGACGCTCGCCTGCGCGCGGATGCTCGATTATGCGGGCACGCGGCAGCACAAGCTGGCGGCCTGTGTCGAGTTCATCCACACCGCCACATTGCTGCATGACGATGTCGTCGACGGATCGGATCTGCGCCGTGGGCGGCGCACGGCCAACATGATCTGGGGCAATCCCGCGAGCGTGCTGGTCGGCGATTTCCTGTTCAGCCGCTCGTTCGAGCTGATGGTCGAGGACGGTAGCCTCAAGGTGCTGCGCATCCTGTCCAACGCCTCGGCGGTGATTGCGGAAGGCGAAGTGAACCAGCTCACCGCGCAGCGTCAGGTGGAGACGCGCGAGGATCGCTATCTCGATATCATCGGTGCCAAGACCGCGGCGTTGTTCGCGGCCGCCTGCCGGATTGCGGCGGTCGTCGCCGAACGCAACGAGGCCGAGGAAGAGGCGCTCGACGCCTATGGCCGCAACCTTGGCATCGCATTCCAGCTGGTCGACGATGCCATCGACTATTCGTCCGACGAAGAAACGATGGGCAAGGGGGTCGGCGACGATTTCCGCGACGGCAAGGTGACCCTGCCCGTGATTCTGGCTCATGCGCGCGGCAGCGACGAAGATCGTAAATTCTGGCGCGACGCCATGCATGGCCACCGCATCACCGACGCCGATCTCGCGCATGCGACCGGATTGCTCGAAAGCACCGGCGCGATTGCCGACACGCTGCAGCGCGCACGCCATTACGGCCAGCGTGCGATCGACGCACTCGGACCCTTCCCGGCGAGCCAGGCCAAGGCAGCGCTCGTCGAGGCGGTCGAGTTCGCGATCGCGCGGGCTTACTGAGGCCGGGCGCGATGATGCGCGGCACGGCGGCGGCAAGTCCCGACGCCTATGTCGCCGCGCTGACGGGCTGGCAGCGGACCCGCGTCGAGATGCTGCGTGTCGCGGTCAATGCCGGCGCCGATTTCGACGAGATCATCAAATGGGGCAATCTGGTCTTCGTTTCGAACGGACTGTGTTTGCTGATCCGCGCGGAGGATCATCGCGTGCTGCTGGGCTTCTGGCGCGGCAAGCGGCTGGTGCATCTCGATCCGCGGATCCGGCCGAGCGGGAAATATGAACTCGGCAATCTGGTCATGACGGAAGCGACGGCGGTCGATCCGGCACTGGTGACGCGGCTCGCCGCTGCTGCTGCCGCGCTCAATGTCGAACTGGGTGATCCCACGAAAGCCGCGACGGCGGGCTGAATGGACACGCCCGACCTGCCGATCCACGCTGTTCTGCCGGCATTGCTCGCCGCATTGCGCGATGCGCCCAATGCGGTGCTGGTTGCGCCACCGGGTGCGGGCAAGACCACGGCGGTTGCGCCCGCATTGCTCGCCGAGCCCTGGTGCACCGGCCAGATCCTGTTGCTGTCGCCTCGCCGGCTGGCCGCGCGCGCCGCGGCTGAGCGGATGGCGCAGCTTGCCGGCGAATCGGTGGGCGGCACGATCGGCTATGCGACGCGGATGGACAGCCGGCAGTCGGCGGCAACGCGGGTGCTGGTGCTGACCGAGGGCATCTTCCGCAACCGTATCCAGGCCGATCCCGAACTGCCCGGCATATCCGCCGTGCTGTTCGACGAGGTTCACGAGCGCAGCCTCGACAGCGATTTCGGCTTGGCACTGGCGCGAGACGCGCAGGGTGGGCTTCGGCCCGATCTTCGTTTGGTCGCCATGTCCGCCACGCTCGACGGCGCGCGTTTCTCCGCGTTGCTGGGCGATGCCCCGGTGATCGAGAGCGAAGGCCGCAGCCACCCATTGACGCTGCGCCATATCGGCCGGCGCGCGGAGGCACGGATCGAGGACGAGATGGCGGCGGCGATCCGGCGTGCGCTGGCCGAGGAGCAGGGCGGGGTGCTCGCCTTCCTGCCCGGCGTCGCGGAGATCGAACGTACAGCCGAGCGATTGACCGGGCTTCCCGCCGATGTCGATCTTCACAAATTGCACGGGACGCTCGATCCCGGCGCGCAGCGCGCCGCGATCGCGGGCGGGCCAGCGGGGCGGCGCAAGCTGGTGCTGGCGACCAGCATTGCGGAGACCAGCCTGACGCTCGACGGCGTTCGCGTGGTCGTCGATTCGGGCCTGGCGCGTCGGCCGCGTTACGACCGGGCGGCGGGCATGACGCGGCTCGTCACCGAACGGGCCAGCCAGGCATCGGTGACGCAGCGCGCTGGTCGCGCGGCACGCCAGGCGCCCGGTGTCGCGATCCGATTGTGGGAGGAGGCGGCGACCGCCGGGCTGCCGCGTTTTGATCCGCCGGAAATTCTCGAGGCCGATCTGTCGCCATTGCTGCTCGACTGCGCCCTATGGGGTGTCAGCGATCCGCGCAGCCTGGCGTGGCTCGACCCGCCGCCCGATGCCGCGATTTCGGAAGCGCGCAGGCGGCTGCGCACGCTTGGTGCGCTCGATGACGATGGCCGGCCGACGCGCCACGGCGCAGCACTTGCCAAGCTGCCCATGCCGCCACGCCTTGCGCATATGCTGCTGGAGGCGGGCGAACGCGGGTGGGGGCGGCTTGCCGCCGAGGTCGCGGTGCTGCTGTCGGAACGCGGACTGGGCGGCCAGGATGCCGATCTGGAATTGCGTCGACGGCGCTGGCGCGGTGAACGCGGTCAGCGCGCCGAGGCCGGACGGAAACTGGCGGACCGCTGGGCGAAGCTGGCGGGTGGTCGGTCCGGCGGCGAGGGTGAGATTGGCGCTTGCCTGGCACTCGCCTTTCCCGATCGACTGTCGAAACGCCGCGGTAACGATGGTGCCGACTGGATTTCGGTGGGCGGGCGGGGGTTCCGGCTCGATCCGACCTCGCCGTTGGCCCGCGAGGAGTGGCTGGCGGTTGCGGAGATTCAGGGGGCTGCACAAGGGGCACGCATCCTGTCGGCCGCACCGATCGATTTCGCGACGATCGAGTCGCTGTTCGGCAACCGGATCGAGAGCGGCGCGCATGTGATCTTCGATCCCGCGACGGGCGGGGTGCGGACGACGCAGGGCAAGTGGTTGGGTGCGATCCAGCTTGCCAAGGGGCAGGATGCCAAGGCGGATCCGCAGGCGATCGCCACAGCCCTTGTCGAAGGCGTTCGGCTGCATGGACTCAATTTGCTGCCGTGGAGCGAGAATGCCCGCTCATTGCGCCGCCGCGCAGGCTTTGCCCGGCGGTTTACGCCCGATCTGCCCGACCTGTCCGATGAGGCACTGACGGGCAATCTGGATGAATGGCTGGCGCCGCTGGTGACGGGCAAACGACGGCTGTCGGACATCGATGTCGCTTCACTGTCGGGCACACTTGATTCGCTGCTTGGTTGGGATGGGCGCAAACGCGTCGATTCGCTGGCGCCCGCCGAATTTGCCAGCCCGGCGGGCAGTCATCATGCGATCGATTATGAAGCGGAGGCGGGGCCGACGGTGACGGTTCGTGTCCAGGCGCTGTTCGGCCTGTCCGAACATCCGATGGCCGCGGGTGTGCCGCTGGTGCTGAGCCTGACCTCGCCGGCCGGCCGGCCAATCCAGACCACCCGCGATCTGCCGGGATTCTGGACGGGAAGCTGGGTTGCGGTCGCCAAGGAAATGCGCGGGCGCTATCCCCGACATCCCTGGCCGGAGGATCCGGCATCGGCCGGCGCGACGCTCAGGACAAAAAGGGCCGATGCGCGGCGTTGAAGCCGCACCCCTCCATGTGTAATGGCGGGGCAGGACAAGAGGGCAGACAGATGGCCGCACGGATTTACCAGCTTCCCAAGAACGCGATGCAGTCGGGCAAGGCGCGGACGCAAAGCTGGGTGCTCGAATTTGAACCCGCAGAGCGCAAGCGGCCCGATCCGCTGATGGGCTGGGCAGGCTCGGGCGATACGCGCGAGCAGGTGAAGCTGAGCTTCCCCAGTGCGGAGGCGGCCAAGGCCTATGCCGATCGCGAGGGGATCGCCTGCCATGTCGTGCCTGCGCCGGGCCGCACGCTGAAGCTTCAGACATACGCGGATAATTTCCGGTAACGGGTTCGGTTGACGCCGCCCCTACAGTGTCATTCCCGCGAAAGCGGGAATCCCGCTTCTTCTTCTTTCTGATGCTTCACGGAAAAGCGGGATTCCCGCTTTCGCGGGAATGACATGGTAGTTGAGAGCAGATCGCGCCTTTCGCGGCCGGCGCGGCGCGATCAGGCCCCCAAAAGCCCCGGCCCCAAAAGGGTCAACATCCGCACATCCATCATGCAGCCCTCGGCGCGCTTGGACGCAATGAAGTCCGCGATGTCGACCAGATTCACCCGGTGGACGGTGATGTTTTCGCCCTCGACGCCGCCGCCTTCGCTTACCTTTTCCAGTCCGTGCGCGCGCACCAGCATGAAAGTTTCGGAGACCATGCCCGGCGACGAGGCGAAGCGGCCCACTGTCTCTATCCGTTCGGCGCGATAGCCGGTTTCTTCCTCCAGTTCGCGCCCGGCGGCGATCTCGATCGCTTCGCCTTCGGTCTCGTCGCCGACCAGCCCAGCGGGAAGCTCGAGGCAGTTGGCGCGGAGCGGCACGCGATATTGCTCGACCAGCAGGACATGACCGTCATCGACGGCGAGGATCACCGCAGCCTCGATGCCACGCACGCGAGAGACGAATTCCCACTTGCCCTGCGTCTTCGCCGCGATGAAACGGCCTTCCCATCTGGTTTCGATCGGTTCGTTCACAATTCTATCAGCCTGTCCGGAATTTCGTTGGGATCGGCGGCATCCTTGGGGAAATGCGCCGCCAGGATTGCGCCCACTTGCCCGACCGCCGCCGCCATGCCTTTGCCGGGTTGTCCGGCGCGGACCTCGTCGATGAGCGCTGCCATCGCGTCGCCCCAGGTCTCGGCCGGCACCGCGCGATGGACGGCCTCGTCCGCGATGATCTCCGCCATATGCTCGCCCAGCGACAGATAGATGAGCACGCCGGTTTTCTTGGCCGTGCGGCTTTCCGCGCCCACCTTGAAATACTGGATCGCCCGGCGGCGGACGCGGCGGGCCTTGGTCGCGCGCGGCGTCAGCGCCAGCCGCAGCGGCATCCAGGCAAGGATATAGCGGACCGCGAGGAACTTGATCACGAGGATAATGAAGATGGTCGGCAGCACTTCGCCAAGCGTGAACTCATGATCCCATCCGCCCGCCATCCAGGTCAGCAGCGCGATGAGCTTCTCCGGAAAAACCGCGAGCAGCGCGAGTGCCAGAAATGTCGCTCCGATCGCCCAATGCAGCCCGGCGTCGTGATATTTGTCCGACAGGTCGGTGACGATCGTCACGATCTCCCCGTCGGTGCCGCGTTCCGCCGCCGAGACGGCATCGCTCACCAGAATATGGTCGGCTTCGCTCAGCCGTTTCACTGTCGTCATCACCAGCTCCCCGACGATCCGCCGCCGCCGAACGATCCGCCGCCGCCGGAGAATCCACCGCCGCCACCGCCCCATGACGAACCGCCGCTGCTGCCCGAGGACGATCCCCAGCCGCCGCCCGTGGGCGGGCCCCAGATCACCACGGGGCCGGGGCCGCCACGATAACGGCGACCGCGCCGGCCGCCGAACAGCATCGGCAGGACGATCATCGCAATCACGATCAACCAGAACAGCAGGATGAACGAATTGCCGCCACCGCCCTGGTTCTTTTGCGCGGCGAGCAATTGCTGTTGTCGTGCGGCCGCCTGTTCCGGCGGCAGGCCGATCTGGGCGACGATCGCATCCGCGCCGGCGATGATCCCGCCCGGCATGTCGCCTGCCTTGAAGCGCGGCAGGATCTCGTCATTGATGATCAGCGTGGAGAGTGCGTCCGTCAGGACGGGTTCCAGCCCGTAGCCGACCTCGATCGCGACCTTGCGATCATTGGGCGCGATCAGCAGGACGACGCCGTCATTCTCCTTGGTGCCGATGTTCCATGCGCGGCCGAGCTGATAGCCATAATCGCGGATTTCCTGGCCCTTGAGATCCGGGATCGTCGCCACGACGAACTGGCGCCCGGTTGCCTTTTCGAGCGCATCGGATTGAGCATCGATCTGCTTTTCCTGATCGTCGGACAGCAAATTCGCTGTGTCGACGACGCGCCCTGTGAGCGGCGGGAAGTCGTTCGGCTTAACGACCTCCGCTTGCGTGGCCGGCGCGAACAGGGCGAGCAGCATGGCCAAGAGCATCGGCAGGCGCATCATGCGGCCTTTTTCATTGGGATGGACCGAGCGTTCAACTGCGCGATGATGGCATCGACGCCACGCTCGATACCACCCGCCATATCGCCGGAACGAAATGCGGGGAGGAGATCTGTCTTGACGATTTCGGCGCAGACCTCGTCGGGTAGCCGTTTCTCGAGGCCGGTTCCCACCTCGATGCGGACCTTCTTTTCGTTGGGCGCGACCAACAGCAGAATACCATCACCGCGTGACTTCGCCCCGATCTGCCAAGCGCGGGCGAGGTCGATCGAATAGAAATTGATCTCCTGCCCTTTCAGGGTCGGCGTGGTCGCGACGACGAACTGCGGGCCCTTGCCGTCGGCTTCGAGCGCCGCCAGCCGAGCGGTCAGGGCCTGTTCCTGCGCGGGGGACAGCAGGTTCGCCGCATCGACCACACGCCCGGTCAGCGGCAGTGCGCCGGCCGGCTGTGCCGGCTCGGTGCAGGCCGTGATCAGCAATGCCATCGCCGGCAATGCAATGCGCAGGCGGCTCATCGCGATCGGATCAGCCCTTGGTGAAATCGACGGTGGGTGCCTCGTCCGCGCCGGCCTTCGCCTCGAAGGGGACCATCGGCTTGGCGCCATGGATGATCTTCGCGCCGATCATGTCGGGGAAGGTGCGGATCGTGGTGTTATAGCTCTGCACGGCGCCATTATAGTCGCGAATGGCGATGTTGATCCGGTTCTCCGTACCCTCGATCTGGCTCATGAAGATCGTGAAATTGGCCTGGCTCTTGAGTTCGGGATAGGCCTCGACATTGGCGAGCAGCCGGCTGAGCGAACCGCTGAGCTGGGTCTGTGCCTGCTGAAACTGCGCTACCTTGGCCGGATCGGTCAGATCGTCGGCGCTGACCTGGATCGATGTCGCCTTCGCGCGCGCCTCGATCACGTCGGTCAGTATCTCCTTCTCCGACGCAGCAGCGCCCTTCACGACTGCCTGAAGGTTGGGGATCAGGTCCGCACGTCGCTGATAGGCGGCCTGCACGTCGGCCCATTTCGCCTTGGCATTTTCCTGGGCGGTGGGCACGCTGTTGATGCCGCAGCCGGCGAGCGACACCGCGGCAAGCGGTGCAAGCAGGGCGAAACGAAGGCGATCGTTGGTCATGGAGATCCTCGAAACTGTCCTGCACCCACAATACAGTGCGCCGCGGCGTGCGGCAATCGTCTTGCGTTTGATCGATTCATGGGCGATTCTGCGGGCGAAGCGGAACAGGGAGTCTGGCATGTTCAACGAATTCAAGGCGTTCATCGCACGCGGCAATGTGCTCGATCTTGCGGTCGCGGTCATCATCGGCGCGGCATTCGGCAAGATCGTGACATCGCTGACCGAGGATCTGATCATGCCGTTGATCGGCGCGATCTTCGGCAATATCGACTTTTCCTCATTGTTCGTCGTGCTGGGCGACGTGCCAGCGAGCTATACCGGGTCGCTTGCCGACTATGCCGCGCTCAAGGCTGCCGGCGTTCCGCTGTTCGGCTATGGCGCCTTCCTGACACAGATCATCAATTTCCTGATCGTCGCTTTTGCCATCTTCATGGTCGTCAAGGCAGCGAACCGGCTCCACAAGAAAGCGGAAGACGCACCGGCGGGGCCGAGCGAAGTCGAATTGCTGACGCAGATCCGCGACGAGCTGCGCAACAAATAACGCGCGTCTTCAACGGATCAGAAGGGGCAGGCCGGCGTGAAAGCCGCGCCTGCCCTTTTACTTTCGCGCGCGGGTCCCTATATCGCTCGAGCCGGATTCGTCCGGAGATGGTGATGAATGATGTCGTGGAATAGATGCAGCGGACCCGGGGGCAGTACCCGGCGGCTCCACCAAAAACCCGTTTCGGCGGGCTTCTGACGGGGCCGAACCAGGATCGACGTGTATTCAAAGACGATGTTTTTGCCCGGCCTGAATGCGCCGTAAAACCGTTCAAAACGACAAGTGCCAATGACAACGAGGCGCTCGCGATTGCTGCGTAATCAAGGCCTCACGGCTTAGATTATAAGGCTTGAACGCGGTTCGGTCCGCACCGGGCAACAGAAGCGGAATCCAGCGGCCCCGGGGGGGCCGGGCAACAGAACCCCCCGACCTTTCACCGAGATTTGCTGTGCAAACGACAGGCCCGTCGCCTGATCGCTCTCGGTTCATCGCAAATGTCGGAACTCTTGCCCGTGCCGGGATTTGTGCCTGTTCCGCCGCGCGTCATTTGTGCGGCCCCAATTGTGCAGGGCTTGGAAATGAAGACAGTTCTCAAATCGGTTGCTTTGGCGAGTCTGGTGGCTCTGGCCGCGTGTGGTGGCAAGGGCGACGACGCACTGGCCGACAATGTCGAGGCGAATGCAGACAATCAGGCCGACGCGCTTGATGCGCAGGCTGACAATGCCGTCAACGAAGCAACCGAAGACATGCTGGAGAATCAGGCCGATTCCATCCGCGAGAATGGCGAAGCAGCAGCGGATGCCATCGACGATGCGGATGTGAACGCCGCTCAGATGAAGGCGAGCTAGACGAAGCGGATCTCCCGTTTCGGCTTCTAAGGGCCGGTGCCGTAAGGCGCCGGCCCTTTCCCGTTCTGGCGGTCATCCCTCGGCCGAGGCTGCCTCCAGAAAGCGCTCTCCCGCGCTTTCTCAAACAGGCTCTCAGCATCTGAACGAGGCTCCAGCTCATTGGAGCAAAAGAAAAGGGGCCCGAAGGCCCCTTTCCCATTGTGTTCGGTTTCGAAGCGATCAGTCGTCGTCGCGCTTCAGGAACGCGGGCGCGAACTCGGGCTCGGGGCCTTCGTCCTTGCCGCTTTCGCGACGCGGGCCGCGATCGGGACGGTCGCCGCCGTCACGACGGGGGCCGCGATCACGACCGCCACGGCCGCGGTCACCACCGCCACCGGGGCCATCGCGACGGGGACCGCGATCACCGCGATCACCGCGCGGGCCGCGATCTTCGCGCGCTTCACGCGGCGGACGCGTGTCTTCCAGCTCTTCGCCGGTCTCCTGATCGACGACGCGCATCGACAGGCGAACCTTGCCGCGCTGGTCGATCTCGAGAACCTTCACCTTCACTTCCTGCCCTTCGGACAGGACGTCGGCGACCTTCTCGACGCGCTCGTTCCGGATCTCGGACACGTGAACCAGGCCGTCCTTGCCGCCCATGAAGTTCACGAACGCACCGAAATCGACGAGGTTGACGACCTTGCCGGCATAGACCTTGCCCACTTCGGCTTCCTCGACGATGCCGAGGATCCACTTACGAGCGGCTTCGATCTGCGACAGATCGGACGAGCTGATCTTGATCAGGCCCTCGTCGTCGATGTCGACCTTGGCGCCGGTCTCGGCGACGATCTCGCGGATCACCTTGCCGCCGGTGCCGATGACTTCACGGATCTTCGACTTGTCGATCTGCAGCGTCTCGATGCGCGGCGCGTGAGCCGACAACTCCTCGCGGGTGTGGTCGAGCGCCCTGGCCATCTCGTTCAGGATGTGGGCGCGGCCCTCACTTGCCTGTGCAAGCGCCTGCTTCATGATCTCTTCGGTGATGCCGGCGATCTTGATGTCCATCTGCATCGTGGTGATGCCCTCGGACGTGCCGGCGACCTTGAAGTCCATGTCGCCGAGGTGATCCTCGTCGCCCAGAATGTCGCTGATCACTGCGAAATTCTTGCCTTCCAGGATCAGGCCCATCGCGATGCCCGAAACCGGGCGCTTCAGCGGCACGCCGGCATCCATCATCGACAGCGAACCGCCGCAGACCGTCGCCATCGACGACGAGCCGTTGGACTCGGTGATGTCGGAAAGGACGCGGATCGTATAGGGGAACTCGTCCTTGGTCGGCAGCACGGGGTGCAGCGCACGCCATGCCAGCTTGCCATGTCCGACTTCGCGGCGGCCCGGTGCACCGAAGCGGCCGACTTCACCGACCGAATAGGGCGGGAAGTTGTAGTGCAGCATGAAGTGCTCGTAGCGCAGGCCGGTCAGGCCATCGATCATCTGCTCGCTGTCCTTGGTGCCCAGCGTGGTCGTACAGATCGACTGCGTTTCGCCGCGCGTGAACAGCGCCGAACCGTGCGTGCGCGGCAGGAAGCCGACCATCGCCTCGATCGGACGGATCTGCGTGGTGGTGCGGCCGTCGATGCGCTTGCCGTCCTTCAGGATGGCGGTGCGGACGATTTCGGCTTCAAGCTTCTTGACCAGCTTCAGCGCGGCCATCTGATCCTGCGGCGTTGCGTCGGAGAAAGCTTCCTTCGCCTTGGCGCGGGCCAGGTTGATCGCATCGGAGCGGGCCGACTTGTCGGTCAGCTTGTAGGCGGCGGTGATGTCCTTGCCGATCAGCTTCTTCAGCTTGTCCTTGGCGGCGGACAGGTCGGCCTGGACGGCCATCGGCCAGGGATCCTTGGCGGCCTGTTCGGCCAGCTTGATGATCGCGCCGATGACGGGCTGGATACCGCGATGCGCGAACATGACGGCGCCGAGCATCTCGTCTTCCGAAAGCTCCTTGGCTTCGGATTCGACCATCATCACGGCATCATGCGTGCCGGCGACGACGAGGTCGAGCGAGCCGGCGGCAACCTGCTCGTCGGTCGGGTTCAGGATGTACTCGCCATCGACATAGCCGACGCGGGCAGCCGCAATCGGGCCCATGAACGGAACGCCGGACAGCGTCAGGGCGGCAGAGGCGCCGACCATCGCGAGGATGTCGGGCTCGTTCTCGCCGTCATAGCTCAGAACCTGGCAGATGACGTTGATTTCGTTGTAGAAACCCTCAGGGAACAGCGGGCGGATCGGGCGATCGATGAGGCGGGAAACCAGGGTTTCCTTCTCGGTGGCGCCGCGCTCACGCTTGAAGAAGCCACCTGGAATGCGTCCGGCGGCCGAATATTTTTCCTGATAGTGGACGGTGAGCGGGAAGAAATCCTGCCCGTCCTTCACCGAGCGTGCGGCCGTGACGGCGCAGAGCACAACGGTTTCGCCCAAGGTCGCAAGCACTGCGCCATTGGCCTGGCGGGCAACGCGGCCCGTTTCGAGCTTGAGGGTTTGTCCGCCCCACTCGATTTCGACTGTTTTCATGTTGAACATTGATTTTCCTTACGTCCGGGCCGCCAGATGCGATCCGGTGCATCGTGTGTACGCGCCGGATTTGGCGCGCTTGTGACGGGGGTTCATCACTCTGCCCGTCGTTCCCGCCCGGACGCCGAATTGCGCCGGGCCGAATGTGCGAACGGCCCCGTCACCGGGGCCGTTCCGATTATTTGCGAAGGCCGAGCTTCGCAATGATTTCGCTGTAGCGTCCGTTATCCTTCTTCTTCAGATAGTCGAGAAGGCTGCGGCGCTTGTTGACCAGCATGAGCAGACCACGGCGCGAATGGTTATCCTTGGCGTGGGTCTTGAAGTGCTCGGTCAGGTTGGTGATGCGCTCGGTGAGGATGGCGACCTGGACCTCTGGGCTGCCGGTATCGCCCGACACGCGGCCATGTTCCTTGATCAGCGCGTCCTTGCGCTCTGCGGTAATCGTCATATTTCGTTTTCCCTCGACATCGCATTACAGGTTGAAACCGCGCACCACACGGACTTCAGGTCCGGAAACCTCGACCAGCGCGACCGGCGTTTCCGCTTCGGTCGCGAGGTGGAGGCCGTGTTGGGCGGCAATCCCGATCAAGACCTGCCCCTGGCGGAGCAGCCTTGCCTGATCGGGGGTGACGGGTAGAGCCGGGATGTCGTCCAGCCCCGCCGTCAGCGGCAAGGTTATGTCTTCAAGTCGGCGGGCCTTAGCGTGTTCGCCCAATTTGTCCAGCGAAATCGCGTGATCCAGCGTGAACGGACCCGCCTTTACCCGTCGCAACATGGTGACGTGGCCGACCGTGCCGAGCGCCAGCGCGATGTCGCGTGCGAGGCTGCGGATATAGGTGCCTTTGGAGACGCTGGCAGTCAGCGTGACCGAGGCGATCGGGCCTTCGGGTGGGGCCTCGTCCACCAGGGTCAGTGCATGGATGGTCACGTGCCGGGTTGCGAGCACCACCTCTTCGCCCGCGCGTGCGAGGTCATAAGCGCGCTTGCCGTCGACCTTCAGCGCCGAATAGGCCGGCGGCATCTGTTCGATCTCGCCGGTGAAGCGCGGCAAGACCGCCAGCACGTCGGCAATCGTCGGCCGCACATCGCTTTCGGCGATGCTCACACCCTCGCCGTCGAGCGTATCGGTCTGCATGCCGAAGCCGATCGTGAAATCGTAGATCTTCGATGCATCGAGCATGCGTCCGGCAAGCTTGGTCGCTTCGCCCAAAGCCACGGGCAGGACGCCGGAGGCGAGGGGGTCGAGCGTGCCGCCATGACCCACTTTCACCTTGGGGTAGCCGCCCTCGCGCAGCGCGCGCTTGACTGCGGAGACCCCCTGGGTCGAACCGAGGCCAAGGGGTTTGTCGAGGATGATCCAGCCGTGCATGCGGCGCGCCTAGAGCATCGGATGGAAAAGTGGAAACCGGTTCTACGTGCGCGGTGCCGGCAGCACATGGCTGGCGAGGGCCGGAGGTCACTCGTTGGTCTTCGCCTTTTTGGGTGGCCCCTCGGAGACGGTCAGGCTGTCGAGCTGGCAGCGCCAGCCCTGCGCGACAAGAGAACCGGTGCGATCCAGCTTGCCGTCGGGCGCCGTCACGAAGCCGACGGCATTGGCAGATTGCAGCCGCGCGCATTTGCCCATCGTGCGCGCATAATACCATTGGCCGGTGATGCTGCGGATATAGAGGCCGCGATCGCCATCGGCCTCGTAATCCTGGATGCCGTCGCGGTTGGCGAAGGGGATCGCGCTTTCCTCGCCGATGCGCGGCGGGTCGCTCCTGGCCTGCGCGGGGAATGCGGAGAGCAGCAGCAGCGGCGCGAGCAGCAGGGCTTTCATGTCAGCTTTCCTTCCTCTTCTTGCGAGTCTTCTTTGGCGGCGGATCGGATGTCACGAAGGTCTGGATCTGGCAGGTCTGGCCGTCGACGACGATCTGGCCGAACTTGTCGAGCGTGCTTGTGCCTTTGGTCACGAAGCCAATGCCGATGGCATATTCCAGCCCGAAACACGGGCCGAACAGCGTCGCGTGATACCAGTTGCGTTGCTGGTCCTGAATCCAGAGCGCATCGCGGCCATCCGCCTGAAAGTCGCGGATGCCGCGATGGTCGGCAAAGGGAATCTGCGCTTCCACCCCGGTCGGGCGGGGTTTCGGAGGCGCTGCCTGCGCGCCGACCGCAAGCGAGGCGGCGGCAAGGCTGGCGAGAGCGAGTTTCAATCTTTTCATGACGGCGTCATACCCTGCCGACGCTTAACCCATGCTGAGCAGGCCGCTCAATCGGTGCGGGGCCATTCGTCGCTAAGGATCGAGAAAAGCGCCGTGTCGCGAACATGGCCGGTCCAGGTGATGCGTTCCTGGCGCAGCACGCCTTCCTTGACCCCGCCGATCTTGGCGACGGCCGCCATCGAGCGTCCGTTGCGCACATCGACGCGAAACTCGACCCGGCGGAAACCGCAGGCAAAGGCGTGATCGATCATCAGCCGTTTGAACCGGTCGTTGAGCCCGCTGCCGCGATATGCGGGCGCGATATAGCTGTTGCCGATTTCGACCACGGCGCGCGGGCCCTCGATCGCCAGATAGGCGCTCATACCTGCCAGCACGTCCCGATACATGATCGCGAAGCCGAGCTTGGCGCCGCCTGCCGCCAATATGTCGAAATTCGCGTCGAAATGATCGGGGTCGTAGGACAGGCCATAGATCGGCCAGATCGCCAGATCCTCCGCGCAAGCCGCACGCAGCGCGATGCGGTGGCGTTCGGCCAGCGGCTCCAGCACCAGGTCGCCATCGGTCAGAGGGACGGACAAAGCGGCGGGATTGGCGGTCATCGCGTCTTCTCCATGAAATGCCGGCGACACAATGCGACGTAGCGGTCGTTGCCGCCGATCTCGGTCTGCTCGCCATCGCGCACCGCACGCCCGGTGGCATCGACGCGCAGGTTCATCGTGGCCTTGCGGCCGCATTCGCACACGGCTTTCAACTCGACCAGCGAGTCGGCGATCGCCAGCAGATGCGCGGCACCCTCGAACAGATTGGCCTTGAAATCGGTGCGCAGGCCGTAAGCGAGCACTGGAATACCCGTCTCGTCGCAGACGCGCGCGAGCTGGAACACCTGATCGCGCGTCAGGAACTGTGCCTCGTCGACCAGTACGCAGGAGAGCGGGCGCCGCGCATGTTCGGCCTCGATCGCAGTGTGCAGATCGGTGGCGGGATCGAACAGGTCGGCTTCCGCCTCCAGCCCGATCCGCGAGGTGATCATGCCCCGGCCATAGCGATCGTCGAGCGCGGCAGTGAACAGCATCGTCTCCATGCCGCGCTCGCGATAATTGAAGCTCGCCTGCAGCAAGGTGGTCGATTTGCCCGCATTCATCGAGGCATAATAGAAATAGAGCTTGGCCATGGGGTCAGTTGATCGGCGGAACGATCTGATTGAGCCAGCGAACCAGCAGATCGGCCAGCGCAACGCGATGGTCCGAAAAACTGTGATCGGTCGGCCAGACCTGGATCTGGGTGCGGCGCGCGACCGACTGGGCCTCGCCGCCGACCCTGCGGGCCGTCGCGGCGCCGCCACGGTCGGCGCCGACGACGGTCAATGGCCGGTCGCCATAGACGATCAGTCGCTGCCCGAGATCGAAGCGGTCGCGATTGGCCGTCATCTCCTTGGCCAGCGCATCGGCGCTGGTACCGGCAAGTGGGGGCAGGTTGCCCGCGGCGCCCCGATTCCATCCGGCGATGCCGTCCGGTGTCGCGAGCGACGTGGCGGTCTCCGCGATATCCCAGGGATCGATCAGGAACAGGCCGGTGACGCCGGGATCGTCGGCCGCCGCATCGGCTGCCATGAAGCCGCCCATGCTGTGTCCCGCGACAGCGATATAATTGGGGTCGATACGATATTTTGCCACGGCTTCCGGCGAACGCAGGAAGGCGAGTGCGACATGCGCATCCTCCGCCGAACGTCCGAACGAGAAATGGCCCGGGCTGCCCCAGGAACCGCGATAATGGAGGGTCAGTACGTTCCACCCGGCGCGGCGCGCGGCCTGGGCGAGATCGAGATTCTGTTCGTTGCCCGGAAAGCCGTGGAGCAGCAGCAATGTGGGATGCGGTGTGCGCCCCGATGCTGTGTACATCACTGCATTCATCGCGCCGTCGCCCGACGGAATGACGAAAGCGGACATGCCCGCCGGTGTGCTGGCATCGGCCACGGGATCTGCGATCACCGCGCGATGGATCTCGTCCTTCGCGTGCGCAGGTGAAAGCGGCAACAGGATCGCAAGAGCAAGAACCAGACGCCGCATAGTCAATCCCCCAACAGAGTTCGGCTTTCCGAGTTGCCTGAACCGAATGGGGTCAGGCCTGGCCCTCATTGTCGTTCGTTTCCAGATCGCGTGCGATCTTGGGATCGCGCAGCAACTGGTCGATATGCGTGCCTTCGTCGAAGCTCTCGTCCGCCAGGAATTTGAGTTTCGCGGCATATTTCAGCTTCACCCGGCGGGCGACTTCGCGCTGGAAATAGGCTGTGTTGGTGCGCAGTGCCTTCAGCACCGCAGGCTCGTCGCGGCCGAGCAGCGGCTTGATGAAGATGGTCGCATGACGCAGATCGGGTGACATGCGGACTTCGGTCACCGAGACCGGCAGTTTCGCCAGCACGTCGTCGTGCACTTCGCCGCGCGACAGGATTTCGCTCAGGATGTGACGTATTTGCTCGCCCACGCGCAGGACGCGGACATTGCGGGTTTCGGACGTTTCATTCTTCATCGGAACCACCAGATATCGGGGGCAGAACAGGAAAGCGCGGGGACGACGCAACCGGCAGTCTCGCGGACCAAGTCCGCGAGACTGCCAGATGCCCTATTGTCCTGTCGGTCCTGTTCGTCCCCGTCTTTCCTCAAAGCGTCCGTTCGCGCATCTCGACCTCGAAGGTCTCGAGATAGTCGCCCGGGCGGATGTCGGTGAAATTCTGCGTGAAGGTGACACCGCACTCCAGTCCGGCGCGGACTTCGGCCACATCGTCCTTGAAACGACGCAGCGACGCGATCTCGCCATTGTAGATGATGACGTCGTCGCGCGTGATGCGTGCCTTCAGTGCCTTGCGGATCACACCCTCGGTGACGAGCAGACCGGCGGCCTTGCCATGCTTGCCCGCGGAGAAGACGTCGCGGATCTCGGCGCGGCCGACAACCGTCTCGATCGCCTCCGGTCCAAGCTCGCCCGCCATTTCCGAACGGATGTCGTCGGTGAGGTGGTAGATCACGTCGAAATATTTGAAGCGCACCTTGTCGCGCGTCCCGATTTCACGCGCCTTGGCGTTGGGCCGGACGTTGAAACCGATGATCGGCGCGTTCGAGGCCTTGGCCAGCGTGACGTCGGATTCGGTGATGGCGCCGACACCCGAGTGAAGCACGCGGACCTTGATCTCGTCGGTCGAGATCTTGTGGAGCGCCGCCACAATCGCCTCGGTCGACCCCTGCACGTCGGCCTTCACGACCACTGCATATTCGATCGCCTTGTTGGCCTGCAGCGAGGAGAACATCGTGTCGAGCGACGGCGGCGCAGTGGCCGTGCGCTTCTGCGTGGCAACCTGCTCGCGATAGGCGGCAACCTCACGCGCACGCGCTTCGTTCTCGACCACCGAAAGCGGATCGCCCGCACCCGGCGTGCCCGAGAGACCCAGTACCTCGACGGGCATGGACGGGCCGGCTTCCTTGATCTGCTGGCCCTTGTCGTTGACCATCGCGCGAACCTTGCCGCTTTGCTGGCCGACGACGAAGATGTCGCCGACGCGCAGCGTACCGCGGCCGACCAGAACGGTGGCGACGGGGCCGCGGCCCTTGTCGAGCTTCGCCTCGATCACCGTGCCTTCGGCAGGACGATCGGGATTGGCGCGCAGTTCGAGCAGTTCGGCCTGGATCAGGATCTTGTCGATCAGCGCGTCCAGGTTGAGCTTCTTGAGTGCCGAGACTTCGACGTCCTGAACCTCGCCGCCCATGTCCTCGACGACCACTTCATGCTCAAGCAGGCGCTCACGTACGCGCTGCGCATTGGCGCCTTCCTTGTCGATCTTGTTGATCGCCACGATCATCGGCACGCCGGCCGCCTTGGTGTGGTGGATCGCCTCGATCGTCTGCGGCATCAGGCCGTCATCGGCCGCAACGACGAGAACGACGATGTCGGTCACGTTCGCGCCGCGTGCGCGCATGTCGGTAAAGGCCTCGTGGCCCGGCGTGTCGAGGAAGGTGATCTTGTCGCCCGACTTCACCTGCACCTGATAGGCGCCGATATGCTGGGTGATGCCACCGGCCTCGCCAGCGACGACGTCGGTGCCGCGCAGCGCATCGAGTAGCGAGGTCTTGCCGTGATCGACATGGCCCATGATCGTGACCACGGGCGGACGCGGCAGCAGCGTCTCCGACGCATCGACGTCGGCCGCGGTATCGATCTCGATATCCGAATCGGACACGCGCTTGATGTTGTGACCGAACTCGGTGACGAGCAACTCGGCGGTATCCTGGTCGATCGTCTGGGTGATCGTGACGGGCACGCCCATCTTGAACAGCGCCTTCACCAGGTCGGCGCCCTTTTCAGCCATACGATTGGCCAGTTCCTGGACGGTGATGCCTTCCGGCACAACGACATCGCGGACCTGCTTGATCTGCGGCTGGCCGCTGCCGGCGTAATGCGCGCGACGTTCCTTCTCGCGAGCGCGCTTGAGCGCCGCGAGGCTGCGGGCGCGAGCGCCTTCGCTGTCGTCGAGTGCCTTGGTGACGGTCAGCTTGCCCGACTGACGACGATCGTCGCCGGTCCGCGGACGTGCCGGGCGTGCCGGCGGTTCGGGCCGCTTGGGGCTGGGCACCGGTGTGAACTTGCGCGGCGCCGGACGATTATCCTCCGTGCGCGTGGCCGTGGCGGGTGCAGCCGCAGCATCGGGCGCTGCAGCCGTGGCGGCGGGTGCCGCAGCCGGTGCGGCCGGCGCAGCGGCGGCCACAGGCGCCGCTTCGACTGCCGGTGCAGGTGCCGCGGGGGCGGGTGTCGCCGGTGCGTTGGCGGCTTCTTCCTCAGCCTTGCGATTCTGTTCGGCGCGGCGCTTCGCTTCCTCGACGGCAGCCAGCTTCTGCTGCTCCTCGCGGCGACGCGCTTCCTCGAGCGCGGTCATGCGTGCTTCCTCGGCCTCGCGAAGCAGCTTGGCCTGCATCTCCTGACGCGAGAGCAGGCTGTTCTGCTGCTGCCGGGGCGGCGGCGGAGGGGGCGGCGGTGGCGGCGGCGGTGGCGGGCTGGCGACGGGCGCAGCGGGCGTGGCTACCGGAGCCGGAGCGGGAGCCGATTCGACCTGCTCGACGGGTGCGGCCTCGGCTTCGCCGGGCTTGCCCAGGATGCGGCGGCGCTTGACCTCCACGACCACGGTGTTCGAGCGGCCATGGCTGAAGCTCTGCTTCACCTGGCCGGTCTCGACCGTGCGCTTCAGCCCCAGCGGTGCGCGCATGCCCAGTTTCGGCTTGTCGTTGTCCGTATCACTCATCGACTGATCTCAAACCCTTCGTTCTCTTGTCCGCCCGTCATGCGCCCGTGGCGCATGAACCGTGCGCCGCATTTGCGCAAGGCTCCGCATCCGGCCCACTTCCGATAAAATTCCGCCAACGGTCGATGGCGTTCTTCACGCGCTCGGCCGCTGTCCGATCCGTCACCGCGACATGGACAGCGTTTTCGCGGCCCAGCGCCTGTGACAATATAGTGCGCCCGATGGGCAAAGTCATGCCCCGCAGGTTGCTTCCTTCGGCATTGCTGCCGACGCGCCACGCCTGATCGAGCTTGCGGGTGCCGTCGGCACTCGCGTCGGCGGCATGAAGGAGCAGGCGAACCTGTCCCTTACGTGCCGCATCCTGGATTTTCTCGGACCCGATCAGCACCGCGCCGGAACGCGATTCGAGGCCAAGGCGATTGAGTGCGTCGCGCTCAAGCGCGTCTTCGATCCGCGCGCCGAGATCGGCGGGCGCGGAAACTGTAGCGGATTTGAAGGCGCGCGCCAAGGCGCCCTTGAGCTTGCCCTTGGCATTCGCCGCGTCGAGCGCGGCGCGATCGACACCGATCCACGCGCCACGCCCGGGCGCACGCGCCCGAATGTCGGGCGCGACGATGTCGTCCGGGCCGAGCGCGAGTCGGATCAGCCCCTCGCGCGCTTCAGACTCGCCCGACAGGATGCATTTACGGTCGTTCATGGGCGCCTCCCTTCACGGAAGGCGCCGGAACGCGCCGAAGTCTCGCGATTACGCCTTAGCGTCTCATTGGGAGGTATCCGCAACAGCGTCCTCCCCTTCATCCTCGAACCAGTGGGCGCGCGCGGCCATGATGATCTCGTTGCCCTGCTCGTCGCTGAGATTGTACTCGGCGAGCACGCCACCCTTGTCCTCGGGACGGTTGGCGTCGTTGCGACGGCGCGGATCGTTGCGCTTCTTCTGGACCAGCTCGTCGGTGGCGAGATCCGCCAGATCGTCGAGCGTCTTGATCCCGGCCTTGCCGAGCGTGACGAGCATCGCCTCCGTCAGATACGGCATGGCGGCGACGGCATCCTCGACGCCGAGCGAACGGCGCAACTCGCGATTGGCTTCTTCGCGGCGGTCGAGCGCTTCCTGCGCACGGTTCTGCAGTTCGGAGGCCAGTTCTTCGTCAAAGCCTTCGATCATCGAAAGCTCTTCAGCCTCGACATAAGCGACCTCTTCGAGCGCGCCGAAGCCTTCGGCGACCAGCAGCTGCGCCAGCGTCTCGTCGACGTCCAGCTCGTTCTGGAACATCTCGGACCGTTCGACGAATTCGCGCTGGCGCTTCTCGCTCGCATCGGCCTCGGTCATGATGTCGATCGCCTTGGCCGTCAGCTGGCTGGCGAGGCGGACATTCTGGCCGCGGCGGCCGATGGCCAGGCTCAACTGGTCGTCGGGCACCACCACCTCGATACGGTCTTCCTCTTCGTCGAGGACGACGCGGCTGACGCTGGCGGGCTGGAGCGCGTTCACGACGAAGGTCGCGATGTCTTCCGACCAGGGAATGATGTCGATCTTCTCGCCCTGCATCTCCTGGACGACCGCCTGGACGCGGCTGCCCTTCATGCCGACGCAGGCGCCGACCGGATCGATGCTCGAATCATGGCTGATCACGCCGATCTTGGCGCGGCTGCCGGGATCGCGGGCAGCGGCCTTGATCTCGATGATGCCGTCGTAGATTTCGGGCACTTCCTGCGCGAACAGCTTCTTCATGAAATCGGGATGGGCGCGCGACAGGAAGATCTGCGGCCCGCGATTCTCGCGGACGACGCGCAGGATCAGCGAGCGGACACGATCGCCGACGCGGACCACTTCGCGCGGGATCTGCTGGTCACGACGGATGACGCCCTCGGCGCGGCCCAGGTCGACCACGACATGGCCGAACTCGACGCGCTTGACGACGCCGGTGATGATCTCGCTCGCGCGGTCCTTGAATTCTTCATACTGGCGCTCGCGCTCGGCGTCGCGGACCTTCTGGAAGATGACCTGCTTGGCAGCCTGGGCGGCGATGCGGCCGAACTCGATCGGGGGCAGCGGATCGACGATGAAATCGCCGACGACCGCATCCTTCTGCAGCTTCTGCGCTTCCTTCAGGTTCACCTGCTTGAAGTAATCGTCGACGGCCTCGACCACTTCGACCACGCGCCACAGGCGAAGATCGCCGCTATTGGGGTCCAGCTTGGCGCGGATGTCGTTCTCGGCGCCATAGCGCGCGCGGGCGGCGCGCTGGATGGCGTCTTCCATCGCCTCGATGACGATGCCCTTGTCGATCATCTTCTCGGTCGCGACCGCATTCGCGATCGCGATCAGCTCGGCCTTGTTCGCGGAAATGGCTGTGGCCATGGCTTAGTCCTGTCCTTCCACTTGAATGCTGTCTGCACCGTCCGTCGAGAGGGGCGCGGTGGCGGCGATCAGCCGGTCGGTCATGACCAGCTTCGCGCCTGCGATATTGGAAAAGGGGGCGCGCATCTCGCCCGCCTTGTTGACGTCGATGACGATCGTCTCGCCATCGAGTCCGATGAGGTTGCCGGTCAGCTGCTTGCGGCCGTCCTGCGGCTCGGCAAGGTTGATCCGCGCTTCGTGCCCGGCCCAGTCGGCGAAATCCTGAAGACGGGTCAGCGGACGATCGATGCCCGGTGAACTGACTTCCAGCCGATAGGCCTCGTCGATCGGGTCGCGGCCTTCGGCTTCCAGCGCATCGAATCGGTCCGAGATGCGGCGCGACAGCGCAGCGCAATCGTCGATATGCAGCTGGCGCGTATCGGGGCGCTCGGCCATCACCTGCAATGTCCGATCGCCTTCGCCGCCGAACAGCTTGACGCGCACCAGCGCGAAGCCGAGCGCTTGTGCTTCGGGTTCGATCAGGCTGGTCAGGACGTCGATATCGGGCATTGGGTCTCCGGGCGTGAATATGCGGCTTCAGCGCCGGAACCTTGCGGTTGCCGGCCTCGCCATTGTTACCGATGTCGAGAAAGCACCCGCGATATAGTGCGGGACGGCGCCCGGAGCAAGCGGTGATGCGCTGATCGGGATCAGGCCGTGCCGTGCCTGTCGCGGCGGAGTGGGGGCGATCGCGTCATGCGCGATAAAAAGCCCCGCCCGGATCGCTCCGGACGGGGCAAGAGTGGGTTCGAAGATCGATCGATTACATCGCGCCGTGCGCCAGTGCCGCGAGCAGCAGCAAGGCGACGATGTTGGTGATCTTGATCATCGGATTGACGGCCGGACCGGCGGTGTCCTTGTAGGGATCACCGACCGTGTCGCCAGTCACCGCGGCCTTGTGGGCTTCGCTGCCCTTGCCACCATGATGGCCGTCCTCGATATATTTCTTGGCATTGTCCCATGCGCCGCCGCCCGAGGTCATCGAGAGCGCGACGAACAGGCCGGAGACGATCACGCCGAGCAGCAAGGCGCCAAGGGCGGCGAAGCCGTTGGCCTGGCCTGCTGCTGCGGTGATCACGAAATACACCACGATCGGCGCGAGCACCGGCAGCAGCGATGGTATGATCATTTCCTTGATCGCGGCCTTGGTGACCAGATCCACAGTCCGGGCGTAATCGGGGCGGCTGGTGCCGTCCATGATACCCTTGTTGCTGGCGAACTGGTCACGCACGTCCTTCACCACGTCGCCCGCCGCACGGCCGACCGCGGTCATGCCCATTGCGCCGAACAGGTAGGGAAGCAGCGCGCCGAGCAGCAGGCCGACGATCACATAGGGGTTTTCGAGGCTGAAATTGACCTGGAGATCCGGGAAGAATTCCCTGAGGTCGGTGGTGTAGGCGCTGAACAGCACCAGCGCGGCGAGACCCGCCGAGCCGATGGCATAGCCCTTGGTGACGGCCTTGGTGGTGTTGCCCACCGCGTCGAGCGCGTCGGTCTTTTCACGCACGCTGTCGTCCAGGCCCGCCATTTCGGCGATGCCGCCGGCATTGTCGGTGACGGGGCCATAGGCGTCGAGCGCGACGACCATGCCCGCGAGTGCGAGCATCGCGGTGGCGGCGAAGGCAATGCCCATCAGGCCGGCAAGCTGGTAGGCGATGACGATGCCGACCACGATGACGAGAGTCGGCAGTGCGGTCGCTTCCAGGCTGATCGCCAGGCCCTGGATGACGTTGGTGCCATGGCCGGTCTCGGACGCCTTGGCGATCGAGCGGACCGGGCGATAATTGGTGCCGGTGTAATATTCGGTGATCCATACGATCAGGCCGGTGACGGCCAGACCGACCATCATCGACCAGAACAGGTCCATGCCGGTGAACGCGCCATTGCCGACGATATCGCCGCCGATCGGCGTGTTGAGATCGCCCAGCGTCCAATGGGTGACGGCCCAGATTGCGGGGATCGAAAGCACCGCGGTGACCAGGAAGCCCTTGTAGAGTGCGCCCATGATCGAGTTGCTGGAGCCCAGGCGGACGAAATAGGTGCCGATGATCGAGGTGAGCACGCAGACGCCGCCCACGCCAAGCGGCAAGGTCATCAGCGCCAGCAGCGTGGCATTGTTCACGCCCGAGATGAGCAGGGCGGTCAGCACCATGGTGGCACCGACTGTCACGACATAGGTTTCGAACAGATCGGCCGCCATGCCGGCGCAGTCGCCGACATTGTCGCCGACATTGTCCGCGATCACGGCGGGGTTGCGTGGATCGTCCTCGGGGATTCCGGCTTCGACCTTGCCGACCAGATCGGCGCCGACGTCGGCCGCCTTGGTGAAGATGCCGCCGCCGAGGCGCGCGAAGATCGAGATCAGCGATGCGCCGAAGGCGAGCGCGACGAGCGCGTCGATCACGACGCGGTCATTGGGCTCCAGTCCAGCCGGACCGGTCAGGTACCAGAAGAACACCGAGATCGCGAGAAGCGCGAGGCCTGCCACCAGCATGCCGGTGATGGCGCCGGCGCGGAACGCGACGGTCAGGCCGCTCTGCAGGCTGTTGCGCGCGGCTTCGGCCGTGCGGACGTTCGCGCGCACAGAGATGTTCATGCCGATGAAGCCGGTCAGACCGGACAGGACGGCGCCGAGCAGGAAGCCGATCGCCGAGGTGAGGCCGAGAAAGACAAAGACGAGAACCGCAACGACGACGCCGACGACGGCGATGGTGCGGTATTGCCGGCCAAGATAGGCCTTGGCGCCTTCCTGGATGGCGCCTGCGATCTCCTGCATTTTTTCGTTGCCGGCGGAGGCGGCGAGCACTTGTCTGCTGGTAATAAAGCCATAGAGAACGGCGATCAGGCCGCACACTATGGAAAGGGTGACGACGTCCATCAGGTTTCCTTCCCCTGTTCCGGGCATATTGAAGCACGCGAACACTCGCCCCCTGATTATTTTTTACGGGGCAAGGCAGGGGTATAGGGGGGCGTTTCGCGCTTTTGCAAGCCGGCCGCGGATCGGTGCCCGATTATCCGTGGAGATAGCCCAGCCGGGCCGGCAGCGCGATGTCACCGTCGCGACCGTACAGCGAAAGACCAGCGCCCGGCGCGAACCTGCCGATCCGTGTCGCCGGAACCGGCAATGCGATGTCGACAGGCGCCGCGAACAGCAACTGATAATCGTCTCCCGCCGACGCGGCGGCCAGCCGAGCGTCCTGGCTGGTGCCCCTGATCGCGCGATATCCATCCGAAAGCGGGACCGCATCGATATCGATCGCGACCGCCAGACCGCTGGCCTCCGCCATCCGGGCGGCATCGAGCAGCAACCCGTCCGAGACGTCCATCATGGCGTGCACGACGGGTGCGAGCGCGCGACCATCGGCCAGCCGCGGCGTCGGCCGGCGATAGGCACGGAGCAGGGCGGGATCGACGGCGATCTCGCCGCGCGCCATGGCGAGGCCGGGGCCGGCATCGCCGATCGTCCCCGTCACGAACAGCGCATCGCCCGGTCGGGCTCCCGCGCGCGATGGAACCGGCCCGTCGGCACGCCCGATCGCGGTCAGCCCAAGCGTGCGCGGTGCACCGGCGGGCAGCGAAATGGTGTCGCCGCCAAGCAACGGCACGTCATGGGCAGCCAGTGCTTCGCCCAGGCCCGCCAGAAAGGCGGCTTCCCATGTCGGATCCTGCGCGAGCGCATAGCCCAGCAACACGCCCGCCGGTGCCGCACCCTTGGCGGCAAGATCGGACAGGTTGACCGCGACGAGCTTCCACGCAACGTCCCCGGCCGGATCATCGGCCAGGAAATGCACACCCTCCGCGATCATGTCGTGGGTCAGGACGAGCCCGTCCAGCAGCGCGGCATCGTCGACCAGGCCGCGCGCGGCCGGATGGCGCGCCAGCGCGCGAAGGGCCTCGATGAAGGCGGCCTCGCGGCTCAGCCGCGCACCGCTTTCGCCACCGCGTCGAGCAGGCCATTGGCGAAACCCGCCTCGCGCTTGTCGTAAAATGCGTGGGCGACGTCGAGATATTCGCTGATCACGCTGGCCGTCGGAACGTCGGCACGCGCGATCAATTCGTAAGTGCCGGCACGCAGGATCTGCCGCATCGGCTTGTCGAGGCGTTCGAGCGACCAGCCGCTGGCGAGCTTCGTGGTGATCAGTGCATCGATCTCTTCACGGCGCGCATCGACGCCGGCGACGAGATCGTCGAAGAAATCGACTTCCGCATCGGCATATTCGACGTCTTCGATCGTCGCGCCCAGGCGGTGCTGGTGGAATTCGTGGAGCAGGACGCGCAGCGGCGTGCTTTCCATCTCCAGCTGATACAGCGCCTGCACCGCCGCAAGGCGGGCAGCTGAACGGGATTGGGCACGGTTGGGCGTATTTGTCATTTTATTGTTCTTATCTCAAAAATCGGACGGTCAGGAGTCGAGCCGGAGCGCAACCGATCGTGCATGCGCCGGCAAGCCTTCAGCCCTTGCCAATGCAACCGCAGCCGGACCGATCCGCTGCAAGGCTGCTGCGTCGCAGGCAAGGAAGCTGGTGCGTTTCATGAAGTCGAGCACGGACAGACCCGATGAGAATCGGGCGCGGCGACCGGTCGGCAGGACGTGGTTCGGCCCAGCGACATAATCGCCCACCGCTTCCGGCGTATGGCGGCCGAGAAAGACCGACCCGGCGTGACGGACACGGGCGAACAGTGATTCGGGATCCGCGACGGCGAGTTCGAGATGCTCGGGGGCCAGACGATCGACGAGCGGGATTGCCGCGTCGGGTGTGGGCACCAGGATGATCGCGCCATTGGCCAGCCAGCTTTCGGTCGCGGTCGCGCCGGTCGCGAGTTCGCCGAGCTGACGCATGACGGCGCCGGCAACGGCGTCGGCGAAGGCCGCATTGTCGGTGAACAGGATCGACTGGCTGGTCGGGTCGTGCTCGGCCTGGCTGAGCAGATCGGCGGCGATCCAGTCCGGATCGTTGTCGGCATCGGCGACAACGACGATCTCCGACGGACCCGCGACCATGTCGATGCCGACCACGCCATAGAGCTGGCGTTTGGCCTCCGCGACCCAGGCATTGCCGGGGCCGGTGACCACATCGACCCGGCCGATGCGCGCAGTGCCATAAGCAAGGGCTGCCACCGCATGTGCGCCGCCCACGCGCCAGACCTCGTCGACGCCGGCGATTTCGGCGGCGGCCAGGACGAGCGGGTTGGTTTCGCCACGCGGTGTCGGCGTGACCATGGTCAGCCGCTCGACGCCCGCGACCCTGGCCGGGATCGCATTCATCAGCACCGACGAGGGATAGGCCGCGCGGCCGCCCGGAACATAGACGCCGGCAGCGTCGACGCCGCGCCAGCGGGCGCCCAGCCGGACACCCGCCGAATCGGTGGTGTCGCTATCCTCGGGCTTCTGCTTCAGGTGATAGGCATGGATGCGCTCGGCCGCGAGTTCGAGCGCGGCGCGCAACTCGGGCGTCAGGCCATCCAGCGCGGCGCGGCGTTCGGCGCGGGGCACTTCCCAGCCGGTTGCATCGAGATCGTGCCCGTCGAACTTCAGGGTCAGTGCGTGCAGCGCGGCATCGCCTTCGCTGCGCACGCGCGCGAGGATCGCAGCGACATCGCGCGAGACGTCCGAATCGCTCTCCCGGCGCGCATCGACCAACGTGGCAAATGCCTGCTCGAAGCCCGACTCCGAGGCGTCGAGGCGCTGCGGACCGGTTTCAGGCGGCATCACGGCTTCCGGCGATCTCGCGGAATGTGTCGACCAGCGGCACGATTTCCGCCGCGCGCATCTTGAACGCGGCGCGATTGACGATCAGCCGCGCGGAGACCTGCGCGATCACTTCCACTTCGACCAGACCGTTTTCCTTGAGCGTCCGGCCCGAAGACACGAGATCGACGATGCGCGTCGACAGGCCGAGCAGCGGGGCGAGTTCCATCGCGCCGTTCAGCTTCACGCATTCGGCCTGCACGCCGCGCGCCTCGAAATATTTGCGCGTCAGATTGGGATATTTGGTCGCCACGCGGACATGGCTCCAGCTGCGCGGATCGTCCTTCGCTGCGAGATCGGCGGGTTCGGCGATCGAAAGCCGGCAATGGCCGATGCCGAGATCGACCGGTGCATAGAGTTCGGAATAATCGAACTCCTGCAGCACGTCCGATCCGACGATGCCGAGCTGCGCCGCGCCATGCGCGACGAATGTCGCGACGTCGAACGCGCGCACCCGGATCAGCGAGATGTTGGGCCGGTTCGTCGAGAAGCTCAGCGCGCGGCTGCTCTCGTCCGAAAAGGCGGATTCGGGGACAATGCCGGCGCGCGCAAGCAGCGGCAATGCCTCGTCCAGGATGCGCCCCTTGGGCACGGCGATGATGATCGGCTGGGCCATGATGGGCGGCGCTTTACTTGGGCGGGCACAATAGGGCAACTGAGCCTGTGGCCAGCCGAACTCCCCGCACCGTCATGCAGACCTTTCGCGCCCAGGCGGAGGAGTGTCGCGGGATGGCGGCACCGCTGACCGCGCGGATGATTGATGCCGCCGCGGACCTGGCCGATCCGAGCACCTATGTCGGCCGTCGCATTCTCGGTCTCACCGACGGGCCGCCTCCCTCCGGTGGCGCGACCGGGCTGCGCTTTGCCGGGGGGCTGCACGCGCTTGCCCGCAAAGGCGACGTGCCCGAACTCAGCGCTTTTTATGCGCGGAAGCATGACGACGCGCATGGTGCCCTGGCCGCAGCGCTCGCAGCGCGCGATGAATGGCTGGAGGCGTGGCTCAATCAGCCGCCCCAGACCAACGAGACCGCGCGCGCCGCGGCGGTGATGGCCGGGCTGCTCGTGGCCGCCGATCGTTTCGGGCTGCCTTTCGAACTGCTTGAACTGGGCGCGAGCGCGGGGCTCAATCTCAATCTGGCGCATTACCGCTTCGATCTGGGTGGAACGCTCGCGGGCGATGCTGAATCGCCGCTGGGTTTCGCACCCGAATGGCGCGGCTCGCCGCCGCCCACCGCATCCGTTCGGGTGCAGTCGTCGCGGGGCGTCGATATGGCGCCGATCATGATTGCCGATCGCGAGCGGCTGATCGCCTATATGTGGATCGACCAGCCGGAACGGATCGCGCGGGTGGAGCGCGCGATGGCGATTGCGGAGGCCCATCCGCCGCGGCTCGACCAAGGCGATGCGGCCGACTGGGCGGAGGCGCGGCTTGCCGAACCGCGGACGCCGGGCGTCATGCGCATGTTGTTTCACACCGTCGCGCGGCAATATTTCCCGGACGACACGCGGGCACGGATCGATGCGGCGCTGGATGCGGCGGCGGCGGGGGCGACGCCCGGAGCGCCGTTTGGCCATCTCGCGCTCGAGATCAACTTGGATCGCGGCGTGTGTGAGTTGCGGCTGACCTTGTGGCCGGGCGGCGAGACGTTGCATCTCGCCGATTCGCATCCGCATTGCGCATGGGTGGACTGGCATGGCTGACGCTGAGACGAACCTTCAGGCCTTCGCGTTTCAGGCAGAATATTGCGACGCCAACGACGCGCCGATCACCGCACGACTGTGCCGGGCGATCGCGGCGTCGGTCGATGCCGCGACTGAGACTGGGCGGCGGATCCTGACCTGGCCCGGTGCGCCGATTCCCGATGCCTTGCCGCTGCGGTCGGCAGGTGGCTTCCATGCGGTGTGGCGCGACGGGCGGGCGGGCGAACTGACCGGTCTGTTCGAAGGGGGCGAGACGGATCCGCAGCGGATTGCAGGCGCGGTACGCACCACGCTGGAAACCCATGACGCCGAGATTGCGACCTGGCTGGATGGCCCGCCCCAGACCAACGAACCTGGGCGCTCTGCGGGGCTGATGGCGGGGCTGCTCGTGTTGGCCGAGCGGTTCGGGCCGCGCATCGAGTTGCTGGAGATTGGATCGAGCGCCGGGCTCAACCTGCTGATCGACCGCTATCGCTTCGATTTGGGCGGTGTGGCGGTGGGGCCGGCGGAGTCGCCGGTTCTCATCCGCCCCGAATGGCGCGGCCCGCCCTCGCCTGCTGTGGACATCGCGATCGAGAGCGTGCGCGGCGTCGATATCCAGCCGATCGACCCGACCTCGCCCGAGGCCGAACGCCGGTTGCTCGCCTATATCTGGGCCGATCACGCGATCCGTTTTCCGCGTGTGTCGGCGGCAATCGACATGATCCGCGAGCAGCCGGTGCAGCTGGACCGCGGCGATGCCGCCGACTGGGTGGAGGCGCAACTGGCCGAACCGCAGGAGGCAGGTGTCACCCGCGTGCTGATGCACTCGATCGTCTGGCAATATATTCCCGCCAGCGGCCAGGCGCGGATCGAGGCGGCGATGGCCGCCGCCGGTGCGCGCGCGACCGAAGACCGGCCGCTGGGCTGGGTCAGCCTGGAAGCGGACCGGGTGATGAACCGGCACGACCTGACCGTGCGAAGCTGGCCCGGCGACGGCGAAAAGCGACTCTACGGCCACGCGCACGCGCACGGCTTCTGGGTGGATTGGTTGGTTTAAAAGATCCTCCCTGAAGGGGAGGGGGACCGCCGACCGCAGGTCGGTGGTGGAGGGGTGAGGCGCGATGCTTGGCAACTCGAACCGAACAATACCCCGATTCGATACTTCTCCGCAGGTGTTTGAGGCCGGTGCCGAACCCCTCCACCAGCCTATGGCTGGTCCCCCTCCCCTCCAGGGAGGATTGGGTCGTCCACTGTTTCGGAGTTAAATGGCACGATGCTGGGCAGCCCGAAACGAACCATCAAACGCGCACGCTCATTGCGGCGAAAGATGAGCCTGCCCGAAGTGCTGCTCTGGCGCGAACTCAGAGGTCGGCCGGATGGCCTCAAGTTTCGGCGGCAGCATCCGTCCGGCGATTATGTGATCGATTTCTTCTGTCTCGAAGCCGGTTTGGGCATCGAGGTGGATGGGGCGTCGCACGATATGGGGGATCGGCCGGAACGGGATGTGGTGCGAGATGCATGGCTTCTTGGGCAGGGAATCGAGGTGCTGCGAATCCCTGCACGGGATGTGCTCGGTGATGTCGATGCTGTGATTCGATATATTGTTGCAGTTGTTCGGAGCCGGCGCTGAACCCCTCCACCACGCCGCTTCGCGCTGTGGTCCCCCTCCCCTCCAGGGAGGATCAAGAAGGGATAAGCAGCAAAATCCTCCCTGAAGGGGAGGGGGACCGCCGACCGCAGGTCGGTGGTGGAGGGGTTGGCACAGGCCCGAAAACCTAGCCCAGAAACCCCCGGATCGCCTTCGTCACCGCCCCGGGATTCTCCCACGGCACAAAATGCCCCGCATCGACCTTCTCGATCCGCAGATCGGGCACCAGCGCATCCAGCCCCTCAAGCTGGCACGGCAGCAGCGCCTTGTCGCCCAGGCCCCAGATGACGAGCACAGGCATCTGCAAAGGCGGGAAGGGTTGTGACAGGAAGGCCGGCGGTTCGGCCTGTTCGCCGATCTCGGGAACGATGATCGCCGATGCGCGGTACCAGTTGAGCATTGCGGTCATCGCGCCGGGCTGACCCCATTGGTCGAGATAGACCGCTCTTTCCTCGCCGATCTTTGCGGCGTCGGTGTGTTTGGCGAAGGTGCCGTCGAAGAACGCCTCCAGCCCGATCGCCTCCAGATGCTGTTCCAGATTCGGATTGCGGAAGGCGCGGATATATTGGCTCGCGGCCCGCTGGTCGGCGTCCTCGATCAGCGACTTCTGGAAGATATAGGGATGCGGCGCGTTGATGATGATCAGGCGCTCCACCCGGTCGGGGCGGGTGAGTGCCGCCATCCAGGCGATCGCGCCGCCCCAGTCATGGCCGACCAAAGTGAAGCGGCCAATGCCCAGCGCATCGGCCAGCGCGATCAGGTCGCCAACGGTCTTGTCGGGCGCATAGTCCGACACCTCGGGCGGCTTGGACGAGCGCGCGAAGCCGCGCTGGTCGGGCGCGACGACGAAATAATCCTCGGCCAGGTCGGGCAATTGGTGCCGCCACGTCCGGTGCGATTCGGGAAAGCCGTGGAGGAAGATGATCGGTGGATTCGCCGGATCGCCGCCCAGCGCGACATCCAGTTCGACGCCCGTGGGCAAAGCGAAGCGTTCGATCCTGATATCCGCCATATCATCCTCCCGATTTTCGCACAGCTTAGGGCTGCGTAGGGGCTGAAGCGAATCCCTTACGGATAGCTGACCGTGTTGGGGATTTCGGGGACCGGGATGAACTCCTTGTCGTCGCCGGGGACAATCGGAAAATTCCCCGCCTTCCAGTCATGTTTGGCCTGGTTGATCCGCTCGCGGTCGGACGAGACGAAGTTCCACCAGACATGGCGTGGCGACGTGAAGGCTTCGCCGCCGCACAGCATGACGCGGCCGCCCCGTTCGGATCGCAAAGTCGCCGCCGTGCCGGGTTTCAGCACATAGAGCGTCATCGGATCGAGCGTCATGCCGTCCAGGCTTGCTTCGCCGAGCGCGACATAAAGCGCGCGCTCATCGGCATCTGCATCGATCGGGATCGCGCCTCCGGCACCGAGCACTATGTCGGCATAGATCGTACCGGCATAGGTCGTGGTCGGCGCGGTCTTGCCCCACAGATTGCCCATGATGATGCGTGCCTGGACGCAGTCGTCCTCGATGACGGGCAAGTCGGCCTTGGCGACGTGTTCGAAGGCGGGGTCGATCTCCTCGTCCTTTTCGGGGAGCGCCAGCCAGGTCTGAATGCCCGACAGCGCCGGGCCCGCGTCGCGCTCGCGCTTCGGCGAGCGTTCCGAATGGACGATGCCGCGGCCCGCGGTCATCAGATTCACCGCGCCGGGCTCGATCGTCGCGAAGGTGCCGAGCGAATCGCGGTGATCGATCGCGCCCGCGAACAGATAGGTGACGGTCGCGAGATTGATGTGCGGGTGCGGGCGCACGTCGATGCCGGTGCCGATATCGAGATGCGCAGGGCCCATCTGATCGAAAAAGATGAAGGGGCCGACCATCGTGCGCGGTTTGGAGGGCAGGGTGCGGTGCACCTTGAAGCCGCCAAGATCGTGCGTGGTTGGCAATATGGTCTGGGTCACGAGATCGTCGGTCATGCGGGAACTCCGGTAGCGGCCTGGAGGAGCTCGATCAGATCCTCGGGATAGATGCGTTCGGGATGCGCGGCGATCTCGTCGGGGGCGAACCAGCGCCACCGGGTCATCACGCGTTGTTCGAGTTCGGTATGGCGGGCGGTGTCGATCGCGTCATCCTCGACGCGCACCAGGAAATATCGCTCGTCGGCGGATACGGGGACGCCTTCGATGGTGACGAATTCGATCTGCCGCTGGGCGATCTCTTCACCCGGATCGGCGTCGATCCCGGTTTCCTCCAGCAATTCGCGGCGCGCGGCTTCGTAATAGGTTTCGCCGGGATCGACCGCGCCGCCCGGCGTGCACCAGAAGGGCGGCCGGTCCTCGACATCGAAGCGGAACAGCAGCGCCCGCCCTGTGCCATCGATCAGCAGGATGCGCGATGCGGGGCGAGCTGTGCGGGTCTCGGACATGGGGTAAGCGTAGCGCGTCCTCAGCGCCGACAGAAGAGGGCGATCAGTCGGAATCGAGTTCGGGATAGTGGCGGAATATGCCATCCTCGTTGAATGGGATGCGGCGTTCGCTCGCCAGATAGTCGGCCAGTTCGGGCAACTCTGCCACCGCTTTCGTCAGTGCCGCCACCCGCGGATGATCGGGTTCGATCGTCTGCATCCGTCTGGGAAAAGCATAGCGCAATCCCTCGACAAGCTGGAACAGCGACAAGTCGGGATAGCGCCAGCGCGTGTCGGTCAGCCAGCCCGTATCCGATCGGCCGAGCACGTCCTCGAAATAGCCCAGGAATTTGGGGATCCGCTCTTCGCGGAAGCCCTTGGCGGCAGCGGCGGCTTCGTCTTTCTGGTCCTCATAATAGAGGCTCATCGCGACGGGATGATGGACGTTGTGCGCCTCCGCTACCGCGTCTGCGATGGTGAGTTGGAGCGTTTGTGCGAAGACGCGGCCCTTCACCGTATCGCAGGCAAGACCGCGTTTCTCGCCGAGATAGGCGAGGATGGTTGCGGTCTGCCCGATCGTCAGTCCATCGATCAGCAAATAGGGTGGCGCGAAGGGTCGGGTTGCATGGTTGGCCATATCCGCCATCAGCGCGTCCTCACCCTTGGTCCGCGCGCAATCGAGATACGGGATGCTCGCGGCCTCGAGCGAAAGCCTGACGAATTCGCCGCGGCCCGGGATCGATGGCCAGTACCAGAGCTTTGCGGTCATATCCGGTCTCCATCATAGATCGGGCATGAGCGCGGAACCGACGCGAAGGTTCCCTATTCGCCCGGGGCTTTTGCCTTGATCGCCAATGCGTGAACGGCTTCGCGCATCAGATCGCCCAGCGCATGGTTCACCATCCGCTGGCGCGCGACGCGGTTCTGCCCGGCAAAGGCCGCGCTTTCGATTTCGACGGTGAAATGCGATTCGCCGCTGCCGTCGTCGCCCATATGGCCGCGATGCTGCGCACTGTCGTTGATCACGGCGAGGCGTGTGGGCAAGAGGGCGGACGTCAGTCGCGCCTCGATTTCGATGGCGACGGGGCCTTTTGTCAGGGTCTGCATCACCCCTATATACGCGGTTTGATTCCGGATCGGGAGCGGTTTTGAGCGAGGAGCAGTCAGAGGAACGCAAGCGACGCACGCGCTTCCACGGTCGCGTGGACAGCAATGGGCGGCCGTGTGCGCAAGCGGGATGCGATGAAGCGGGCGAGTTTCGTGCGCCCGGTTCCCGGCAGTCGGGATTCGACGGCCCCGGCGACTGGCGCTGGTATTGTCTGGAGCATGTCCGTGCGTTCAATGCGGGCTATAATTTCTTCGAAGGCATGGACGCCGACGAGATCGAGGCCGCACAGCGCCCGCTTGCGGGCTGGGAGCGCGAGACGCGTGCCTTTGCCACTGGCGGGGCGGACCGGCCGCCGCGCTGGGCCGAATTTTCCGATCCGCTCGACGCCATCTCCGCGCGCTATCGCCAGGCCGCACCGCCCGAGCGCGGTGACGGCAGGCCGTTGTCGGGCGGGAATCGCAGGGATCTGAAGCTGCTCGGCCTGACTGCCGATGCGACGCGCAAGGAACTGCGCCAACGCTATGCCGAGCTTGTCCGGCGCTATCATCCGGATCGCAACGGCGGGGACCGCAGTCACGAAAAGATGCTGGGCGAGGTGATCGCGGCCTATACGCGGCTCAAGGGTGCAGCGGTTTTTGCCTAAGTCCTTTCGCGAGAGCGACAGGAACAGGCCAAGTGGCGGCTAACTCCCGCAACCTCCGCATCCGCCACCGCCTCCACCACAACCGCTCCCGCCATCGCTGGAGCCGCCGCCGCTGTCGCCAGAGCTCGGATTGCGTAGCGTATGGAAGGGGGCCCAGCCGGAGCCGACCAGCACCGCGGTGCCGAACAGCGCGACCGCGACGTCGACTTCCGAATTGGTCGGCGCTCGTTTCAGCCGTTCGGACTGGGCGATCGCGCGATCGACCGCGTCCCGGCCCGCCCGGGTGCGGCGATCGACCGCAAAGAAGCGGATGAGCGCGAAGACGGCGGTGAAGATCAGCAACGCGGTGAGGATGCCGACCGGGCGGTCCCGTGCGCTGCCGATCATCCATTTGGTCGCGCCGAAGGCGAGCAGGAGCAGATAGGGCGAGGTCTGCCAGAAGCGCATCTGCAATAGGGTGGAATTGTCCATCAGCAGCTGCGATGCGGTCAGCCTCCGCTCGACCGGCTCGGCATAGGGTTTCAGGCCGCCTTCGATCGCCGACCAGCCGATCGGCTGGGGCAGGGCGAGAACGCTGCGTTCCGCCGTGTTGCGCCCCGCATCGCGGGAAACGACGCGGAACACGTCGTTGCCGGTCATTTCGAGCGCGCGGGCGGACAGCAGCCGCGCGACGATTGTGTCGATGAAGCGTGCCGGGCCGCCCGCAAGCACGGCAAGGTCGTCCGCATAGGTTACGCGCTGGTCGCGTCCGTCGGGGCGAAGCCAGCGCGGAATGATGAAGCCGGCGATGATGGTGACCACCAGCAGCACCGTATAAAGTATCAGGAACGGGCCGCCGGTCATGTCGAAGGGTCCGAGTGGCATAGGGTCTTCCTTGCTCCTTACCAGTAGAGGAAATGGAGGACGGCAATGACGCCGACCATGAACAGCAGCGGGCGGGCGATCTTTCTGGGAATGATGATCGCGTCGCGCGGATGGACGCGCCGTGCCTTCGGATCGTCGATCAGGCGACGGGCTGCATCCGGCCAGATGTCGGCGGGGGGCGGTGCGCCGAAGGCGTCTTCGTAGCTTTTGAGCGTTTCGGCATAGTGTTCGAAATAGCGATGCTGCTCGATCGCTCCGCCCGCGGTCGGGCCGTGGTGGAGAGGGCGGCCGAGAATATCCGGGCAGAAGCGCTCCCAATAATCGCGGCTGTAGGTCAGATGGAGGTGCCAGGCCTGGTCGACCGCGTCGGAGGGCGTGACCGGGTGGTCAACGGTCGCGGCAAGGAAGCAGAAGCGCTTATATTCCTCGATCACCCGGGCCGCATGTGCGTCGCTCCAGCCATTTTCGCGGGCGAGTCGGTCGGCGAAGGACAGAGCCGCTTCGGGAGCGCCGATGGTGTAGGGGAAAAGCGCGGCCCAGACCGGGTGGTCAGTTGTTGCAAGCAGACGCTTTGTCTCGCTCATCTCGATGTCTATTAACACGGTAGATATTGCAAATCGATGAAAAAATAGCCCGGCCTTTCGACCGGGCTTGGCGATATTTGCGCGATTTCAACCTCAGCCGACGCGTTCACCGTCCGCGGCTGCCTCGATCTTCGCGATGTCGATGCGCTTCATCTGCATCATCGCCTCCATCGCCCGCTTGGCGCGGGCTGGATCGGGATCTCCGAGCAAGGCGATCATACGGCGCGGTACGATCTGCCAGGACAGGCCGAACCGGTCCTTCACCCAGCCGCATTGTTCGGCCTCCGGCACCACGGACAGCGCGTCGGTCAGCCGGTCGACCTCCGCCTGGTCGTCGCACATGATCTGGAAGCTCAGCGCTTCGTTGAACTTGAAATAGGGACCACCATTGAGGCCGACGAAATTCTGGCCGGCAACGACGAACTCGACGGTGAGCACGCTGCCTTCCTTTCCGCTCGGCGTGTCCGATGGCGAGCGATGGACCGCGACCACGCGCGAATCCGGCACCAGCCCGGTGTAGAAATTGGCGGCGTCTTCGGCATTGCCGTCGAACCAGAGGCAAGGGACGATCTTCTCCGACATGGTCAGCCTCCCTGTTTGCCGGGCGCGACCAGGCCGAAATGGGCACCTTGCGGGTCGACGGCGCTCAGCACCATCTCTCCACCGGGAACCTCCATCGGGCCCTGGACAACGGTGCCGCCGCCCGCTTCCACCCGGGCCTTCGCCACGTCGATGTCCGGCACACGGAAATAGAAGCTCCAGGCGGAGCGTACGCCCGGCGGCGCCCGCATGACGGCGCCGATCGCGTCATCGCTGCCGCCGTCGCCATTGGCGATGAAGCTATAGTCGCCCATTTCGCCCATCGGCATCGCGCCCACTTTCTTGAGGCCGAATTGCGCGTCGTAAAAGGCGAGTGCCGCGACATCGTCGGTGGTCAGCAGCTCGTTCCAGCTGACATGGCCCATGCCCGTGCGGCTATAGGCCGTGCTGGTCTGGTTGCTGGAGCCGCGCATGACGTAGATCGGCACGCCCTGCGGATCGGCGACCATCGCGATGCGGCCGACATCCGGAATGTCGTTCGCGGGAAGGTGGACCGTGCCGCCCGCGGCGGTGATCGCCGCCACCGAGGCATCGACATCGTCGACGCCGAAATAGCCCATCCAGGTCGGCCCGGCGCCACCCGCAGTCATGTCGGCATTGAGCGCCAACACCCCGCCGACAAAGCCGTCGGGCGCGCCGATCATGCGATAATCCATGCCGCTATCGGGCTTGTCGCCGATCGTCCAGCCGACGACAGTGTCGTAGAACGCCTTTGAGGCGTCGGGGTCGGGCGTCATCAGTTCGTACCAGATGAATTCGCCATGTGCGTTGGGCATCGTCTCTCTCCCTTTTTATCTGTCAGGCGTCGACGATCGGCGAGAAGCCGCCATAGATCATGCGCTTGCCGTCGAACGGCATCTCGCTGCCGTCGGGCTTCATCCGCTCGTCCTCCATCACCTTTTTCCAGCCCTCGTTGCGGGCTTCCTTCGATGGCCATTCGACCCAGGAGAAGACGGTGTTCTCGTCGCCTTCGGCCTTCACTGCCATCGCATAGTCGGTGATCTTGCCCTTGGGCACATCATCGCCCCAGGCTTCGACCACGCGGGTCGCGCCATGGTCGAAGAACACCTGCGAGGCCTTGGCAGCGAGCGCGCGATAGGCCTCCTTGTTGCCGGCGGGCACGGGCACGAGATAGCCATCCGCATAACCCATGACCCCCTCGCCGGCATCGTCGATCAACGCGTCGAAGCCGCCAAAGATCATGCGCTGGGCGTCGAACGGCATATTGGCGCCCATCTCCTCCATCCGGGGATCGGTCATCAATTTCTCGGTGGCGGCGTCGCGCGCCGCTTTCGATGGATATTCGAGCCATGAGAAGACGACGACCTCGTCCTCCTTGGCCTTCACCGCGCCCTTGAAATCGGTGACCTTGCCGTCAGGCACATCGTCGCCCCAGCATTCGACCATGCGGGTCGCGCCGAATTCCTTGAACAGCGGCAAGGCATCGGCGGCATGCTTGCGATAGGCTTCTTTATTGGCAGCGGGGACCGCGAGCACAAATCCGGTAACATAGGTCATTGCGTCTCTCCTTGTGCGAACCAGGCGGGGGGCTGGACACCCTCGAATACCGCCATGTGATCGGCCAGTGCCTTGGCGAAGGCCGGCCGTGCCTCGCCGCGCGCCATATAGGCAGCGAGATTCGGGTGTTCGGCGATCAGATCGGTATGGCGCAGCGCGCGCAGCACCGAGATCATGATGAGGTCGCCGGCAGTGAAGACGTCGCCGTCTAGCCAGGGCCTGTCGCCCAATGCCGCGGTGAGATCGGCAAGCCGCTCGCGAAGCCGTGCGATCGCCTTGGGGCGGAACAGCGCGGCATAGTCCTCACCTCTGTCGAAGATATCGACCATGATCAGGTCGAAGATCATCGGCTCGACCGAGTTGAGCGCGGAGATCGTCCAAGCCGTCGCGCGCGCCTCGCCCGCAATGTCGTCGGGAAGCAGGCCGGGCTTCTGTCGGGCGATGTGCAGCACGATCGCGCCCGATTCGAAAATCTCCACCGGTCCGTCGGAATAGGTGGGAATCTGACCGAAGGGCTGGAGTGCGCGGTGTGCGGCGGTCTTGTTGTCGCCCAGGTCGAGCAGGCGGACATCATAGTCCATGCCGACCTCTTCGAACGCCCAGCGCGCCCTGGTGTCGCGCACAAGGCCCTGCGCAAAGGGGGGCACCCATTTGAAAGCGGTGATTTCAGGCCTGTCAGCCATCATGCGCTCCTCTTTCTCATATATTGCCGGTCTTTGCCGGCTCCATCACGCCGGAACGGTTTCGTCCTGGCCCTGGCTCCACGCGGCCATTGCCGCATCGACGTCCATCCACATCAGTTCGACGATATGGCCGTCGAGATCCTCGAAGCTGCGACCGTACATGAAATCGCCCATTTCCTGGCGCGGCGTGGGATCGGCCTTTGCACCGGCCGCAATCGCGCTCGCCATGGTCGCCTCGACTCCGTCACGGCTGTCCTCGCTCAGGCATAGCAGCATTTGCGCCGTCTTGTGCGCATCTGCGATGGATTTGGTGGTGAAGTCGCTGAACCGTTGGTGCGACAGCAGCATGACATGGATCGTATCGGAAAACGCCATCATCGAGGCGTCGTCGTTGCTGAAGCGCGGGTCGCGCGTCGCGCCGACCGCTTCGTAAAAGGCGGTTGCCCTGGCAACATCGGCCACGGGCAGATTCACGAAGATCAGTTTCGTCATGCTGGTATCCTTCTCCGAATCGTTATTTGACCTTGATGCCTCGCGGAGTTACTAAAAACAACCATGAAGTTACAAAAAGTAACCAATGACTCGGAATTCGCGCAAAAGCGCCGTTATGACGATGCCTGTGCGGCGACGCACGGCATGGACATCATTGGCGAGCGCTGGGCGCTGCCGGTGATGCGCGAACTGATGCTCGGTCCGCGCCGCTTCAGCGAACTGCGCAAGAGCCTGCCGGCGATCAGCGCCAATGTGCTGACCCAACGTCTCACCGGGCTGGAGGATGCGGGCATCGTCACGAAGACCAAGCTGCCTTCGCCAGCGTCGGTGCAGGTCTATGGGCTGACTGCATGGGGGCAGGAGGCTGGTCCGGTCTTCCAGACGCTCGGACGCTGGGCCGCGCGATCGCCGCTGCACGATCCGACGCGGCCGTTCAGTGCGGTTTCGCTGATGCTGTCGCTGCGCACGATGATCGATCCGGCGCGCGCGCGCGGCGCGACCATGCGGATTGCCTTTCATCTGGGTGAGGAAAGTTTCTTTCTGACGCTGGACGACGGTGCGGTGGCGATCGGTCGCGGCGCGGTGGAGCGGCCCGATCTGGTCATGACCGGCGTGCCGTCTGGTGTCGCGGCAGCGGTTTATGCCGGGGTGCCGTTCGAAGATCTCGCACGGGACGGGCTTTTGCGGATCGAGGGCGATCGCGCGCTGGCGGAGCGTTTCGCCACCTTCTTTCCCATGCCGGTCAAGGCGCCGCCCGGTGCTGCCTGACGCGTTCGCGTTGCATCCGCGGGCGCCAGCCTATAACCGGGCGGCGACTCTCTTGCATGCAGGCTGATCCATGACCGACATCCCCAACACCCAGCCCGACAGCCGCGAATCGACGGTGATGGACGCGCCCGACAAACAGGTCAGCGTCCGCGACCTGTTCGGCATCGACACCGACATGAAGGTTCCTGCCTTCAGCGAGGCGGACGAACGCGTGCCCGATCTCGATCCGGCCTATGTGTTCGACGGCGATACGACGCTCGCGATCCTGGCGGGCTTCGCGCACAACCGGCGTGTGATGGTCCAGGGCTATCACGGCACAGGCAAGTCGACGCATATCGAGCAGGTGGCGGCGCGGCTCAACTGGCCCTGCATCCGCATCAACCTGGACGCGCATATCAGCCGTATCGACCTGATCGGGCGCGACGCGATCGTGCTGCGCGACGGCCAGCAGGTCACCGAATTCCGCGAAGGCCTGTTGCCCTGGGCGCTGCAGACGCCGACGGCGCTGGTATTCGACGAATATGACGCCGGCCGTCCCGACGTGATGTTCGTGATCCAGCGCGTGCTGGAGACGGAGGGCAAGCTGACCCTGCTCGACCAGAACCGTGTGATCCGCCCGAACCCCTGGTTCCGCCTGTTCGCGACCGCCAACACGGTCGGCCTGGGCGACACCAGCGGCCTCTATCACGGCACGCAGCAGATCAACCAGGGCCAGATGGACCGCTGGAACATCGTCGTCACGCTCAACTATCTGCCTGCCCAGGTCGAGGCGCAGATCGTGCTCGCCAAGTCGGGCGAATATGATCACGAGGGCGGCAAGAAAGAGGTCGAGAATATGGTGAAGGTGGCGGATCTGACCCGCCAGGGCTTCATCAATGGCGACATCTCCACTGTGATGAGCCCGCGCACCGTGATCACCTGGGCGCAGAATTCGCTGATCTTCAAGGATGTCGGCTTCGCATTCCGGTTGAGCTTCCTCAACAAGTGCGACGAGGCGGAGCGTTCGCTGGTCGCGGAATATTATCAGCGCGTCTTCGGCAAGGATCTGCCGGAAAGCGTTGTCGGGAAAGCCTGAGGCGCGGTGGCCGACCAAACTCCCCTCGATCGGTTCAAGGCGGTCCTGACCGGCACGGCGCGCGCGATTGCGCGCGAGCCGGAGGTGGAGCTTGCCTTCACCGCCGATGCGCCGGTCCAGGCGGGACGGCATCTCAAGGTGCCGATGCCCGGCCGCAACCTGCCGCCCGAACAGGTCGCGGAGGCGCGCGGTTTCGCCGACAGCTTCGCACTGAAACTGCGTCATCACGATGCCGCGCTCCACGCTCGTGGTGCGCCGGGCGACGCCGTGGCGCGCGCCGCGTTCGATGCGGTGGAACAGGTGCGTGTCGAGGCACTGGGCGGCCGCGGAATGGCGGGGGTGAAGGCCAATCTGGCCGAAGCCAATGCGATGCGCATGCGATCGGACCCGATCACGCGCGCGCGGTCTCGCGACGAGGTGCCGCTGTCGAGCGCGATCGCGTTGCTTGCGCGCGAGCGATTGACCGGTGAGCCGGTCCCCGAGGCGGCGAAAAACGGTCTTTCGCTGGTGCGTGACTGGATCGAGGAGAAGGCCGGCGCCGATCTCGATGCGCTGGGCCTGGCGCTCGATGATCAGCTCGCGTTCCAGAAACTGGCCACACGCCTGCTCGAGGATCTCGAACTGATCGACGGCGACGTGATCCCCGATACGGGCGACGACGGCGGCGACGAGAGCGAAGGCGAGGATCCCGAAGAGGGCGACGAGAGCGACGGCGAGGACGAGGCCGGCGGTTCGGACGGCCAGAGCGATGCGCGGGGCGAGCCGGACGGCAGCGAGTCCGATGATGGCGAGTCGGGTGAAGCGCAGGACGACATGTCGTCCGAAACCGATGCCGATCTGGGCGATGAGGGTGAGGAGGGGATGCTTCCCGTCCACCCGAACCGGCCGGTGCCCGATCTCAACACCCAGTTCGATTACAAGATCTGGACGACGCAGTTCGACGAGACGGTGACGGCGGCGGAGCTATGCGACGAGGATGAGCTGGATCGGCTGCGCGCCTATCTCGATCATCAGCTCGTTCATCTGCAGGGGGCGGTGACAAAGCTTGCGAACCGGTTGCAGCGCCGATTGATGGCGCAGCAGAATCGCAGCTGGGATTTCGATCAGGAAGAAGGGCTGCTCGACGCCGCGCGACTGGCGCGTGTCGTGGTGAGCCCCGGCCATTCATTGTCGTACAAGATCGAGCGCGAGACCGCGTTCCGCGACACTGTGGTCACGTTGCTGATCGACAATTCGGGTTCGATGCGCGGCCGGCCGATCTCGATCGCCGCGATCTCCGCCGACATCATGGCGCGTACGCTGGAGCGCTGCGGCGTGAAGACCGAGATTCTCGGCTTCACCACGCGCGCATGGAAGGGCGGGCAGTCACGCGAGAGCTGGCTGGCCGCCGGCCGCCAGCCGATGCCGGGGCGCCTCAACGATCTGCGCCACATCATCTATAAACAGGCTGACGAGCCCTGGCGGCGCGCGAAGAAGTCGCTCGGCCTGATGATGCGCGAAGGGCTGCTCAAGGAAAATATCGACGGCGAAGCGCTGCTCTGGGCGCATAGCCGACTGATCGCGCGGCATGAGGATCGTCGTATCCTGATGGTGATTTCCGACGGCGCGCCGGTCGACGATTCGACGCTCAGCGTCAATTCCGGCAGCTATCTGGAACGGCATCTGCGCCAGGTGATCCACTGGATCGAGAATCGTTCGCCGGTCGAACTGGTCGCGATCGGCATCGGCCACGATGTCACCCGCTATTATCAGAAGGCGGTGACGATCATGGATGCCGAGCAATTGGGCGGCACCATGGTGGAGCAGCTCGCGTCGCTCTTCGATAACGACTGAGCGCGCTGATCGTCATTCGGGTGATGCCGGGCTGCGAACGGCACTGCGCTGCGCGGCGGTTCTCCGCCTGACCCATGATGCCCCGTTTCGGGCCGGCCAAATCTCTCAAAACGCGAGGGCCGGAAACCTTTCGGCTCCGGCCCTCCTGGGTCCCATGCGATACACTGCACGGAATGCCCTTGTCCTCGTTACGCTACACCGAGGAATATCCTTGTCTTAGCGGCAGCGGCTGTCCGACTTGTCGATGGCGCGGCCGGCCAGGGCGCCCACGGCGCCACCGATGACCGTACCTTCGGTGCGGCTGCCGCGACCGGCGACTTCGTTGCCGAGCAGGCCACCGGCGATCGCGCCGATGATGGTGCCGGCAGTGCCGTCGCGGCGGCAGCGATAATAGCCGTCATTGCCACGATAGCCGCGATTGTTGCGGTACTGGTAGCTGTCGCCGCGATAGCCGCGGTCATAGCCACGATTGTTGTAGCCGCGATTGTAACCGCGATGATTGTCGTAACCGCGATAATATCCGTCGCGCTGCGCCATGGCTGGCGTGGCGGGGATCAGGGTGGCGGCGCCCATTGCGAGCGTGGCACCCAGAAGGCTCAGTTTCTTGAACATGGTCTTCTCCTTGCGTTTCAACTCGACGGCGGGGCCAACCTCCGTCCGATGAGATGCTTATGGCGTGATTCGTTTGAGTGGCGCCTGAACGCGCATGTTATCCCCCGTTCAGATACGGTTGTCCGGCGTTCATGAAGGAACGGGCTGGCCAGCGCCGGGCGGATGTCTAGAAGCGCAGACGATGCGCTTGCCCACCTCGCTCCTGTTGTTGCCGTTGCTGCCGTTCATGTTGACGCTGAGTGCGGACGACGAGTTCGACATGCGGCGCCCGGTGCTGGGGCCGAGCAGCCCCGTCAGTGCCATTCCCATCCCGCTCGATGCAAAGGATCCGACGCGCGTCCAGGTCGGGCGGTTGCGTTATCTGAAGGGCTGGCGTCTCGAAAACTCCGATCCCGCGTTCGGCAGCTTCTCGTCGATGATGGTGACGGACGATCATATCCTGCTGGTCAATGATGCGGGCGGCTTCGTGCGGCTTGCGCGGGGCGCTGGCGACAGGATCGGCGCGGCGCAGTTCGGCGATCTGCCGGGTGGCCCCGGCGGCGACGGGTTGAAGCGCAACCGCGACAGCGAATCGCTGACCCATGATCCGGTGACGAGGCAGATCTGGATCGGTTTCGAGAATCGCAATGCAATCTGGCGCTATTCGGCCGGGCTGGGTGAGGCCGAACGCGGACGCCGCCCGCGCGAGATGCGCAAATGGCCGAGCAATGGCGGCGCTGAAACGATGGCACGACTGAGCACCGGGCAGTTCCTGGTGATTTCGGAGCGCGGCAAGGCACCTCCCGGCGCGGACGAAGCGCTGCTGTTCGATCGCGATCCGACCGATCCCGCCACGAAGTCCACGCGATTCTATTATCGGCCGCCGTCAGGCTTTCGCGCGACCGATGCGGCGGAGCTGCCCGATGGGCGCGTGCTGGTGCTTCATCGCAAGCTTGGGATCTGGCCGTTGTTCACGGCAACGCTTTCGATATTCGATCCGAAGACGATCAAGTCTGATGGCGTGGCGACGGGGCAGGAGATTGCGACGCTCGCGCCGCCGCTGGCCGTCGACAATATGGAGGGGCTGGCGATCACGGTCGAAAATGGCCGGACGATCGTATGGCTGGCATCCGACGATAATTTCGGGACGCCGATGCAGGAAAGCCTGCTGCTGAAATTCGTGCTGGACGATGGGGCGAAGACGCCGGCGACCGATTGAAGCGCACCGGACGCGATTTCAGCATGGGCCCCGAAACGCGTTCAGGGTCACGATCAGGGCAGTGGCCGCGACCTCGGTCTGCGGAAGGCCCGAATCGCAATCGCCCCGGCTTTCGCCAGGGCGATGGAATTCAACCGAACGAAACGGTGAGCGCGGCTTAAGCCGCGACTGCGACCGCAACCTTCTTGGACACTTCGCGCTTCAGGCGACGTGCCTTCAGGCTCAGCTTTTCGTCCGAGGTCTTGAGCAGCCAATTGTCCAGGCCACCATTATGCTCGACCGAACGCAGGCCGTGCGTCGAAACGCGCAGCTTCACGCTCTTCTCAAGCGAATCCGACATCAGCGTGACATTCTGCAGGTTGGGCAGATAGGTCCGCTTGGTCTTGTTATTGGCGTGAGACACATTGTGGCCCACTTGGCGGCCCTTGCCGGTCAGTTCGCAAATGCGCGACATCGTCTTTGTCCTGAAATCAAAGCGTCTGGAAAGCGTGGGCCACTAGCGGCCAGTTCGATTCGCGTCAACCTTGCAAGGGCCATGAAACCCGCGGCGATGCCGTTCGTTTGCCTTTATATGACTGCGCCCGCCATCATCGCCGCTATCCTGCTCCCGCCACTCGGGGTGTTCCTGGTCGCCGGCATGGGCCGCGATTTCTGGATTGCGATGGGACTGACCGCGCTATTCTACCTGCCCGGCATGGCCTTCGCATTGTTTATCGTACTGGGCGGTTCGACGTCCCGGCTGGCTGAATCAGTCGCGCGCATGTGGCAATCCGCGAAAGCCCATGTGTCTCCCGCGAATCGGTAATTCACCTCGATGGCGTGCTGATCTATGGCGCGTTCATGGCCTTTCCTTTGCCCGAACCCATGAGAGAGGCGCTCGCGCTTGCCGAAGCTGCCGCGCTGGACGGTGAAGTGCCGATCGGGGCGCTTGTGATGCTGGGCGGCAAAGTGATCGCCAGTGCGGCCAATGAGACCCGATCGATTCCCGATCCCACCGCACATGCCGAATTGCTCGCCATCCGTAGGGCCGCGCTGGTGCTGGGGCAGGAGCGGCTGACCGGATGCGACCTGTGGGTGACGCTGGAGCCCTGTGCGATGTGCGCCGGCGCGATCGCTCATGCGCGGATTGCGCGGCTCTATTATGCGGCGTCCGATCCCAAGGGCGGTGGCGTGGAACATGGCGCACGGGTGTTCGATCAGCCGACCTGCCATCACCGGCCCGAAGTCTACGCCGGGCTCGGCGAAACGGAAGCCGCAGGCTTGCTGCGGGGGTTTTTCGAGGCTCGGCGCTAGAGGCGACAAGTCTTCGCCAGCCCAACCGAGTTCATGTTGACAATTTTCCAATTGGGACCAGTATGTCCCGTTCAGAGCATCTCGGGAAGTTTCGAACCGCAGCGATAAAATCCGATGCGGTATCGAATGAGGGGGACGGATATGCGATCAATCAAGCTAATCGCCGCGGCGGCACTAATGCTCGTCGCGGGCGCGACAGCCGCGCAGCAGGCGACGAATACGGCGCCGACGATCGCGCCGGCCATTGCCGCGAAGCCAGCGGGCGGCGCAGCGGAAACCGCACCCGCAAGCCCGGCAAACGGCCAGCTGGCGATGACCAAGCAGGACGTCGACAGCTGGCTCGACGGCTATATGCCCTATGCGCTCAAGACCGGTGACCTTGCCGGCGCGGTGGTGGTGGTCGTCAAGGACGGCCAGGTGCTTACCCAGCGCGGCTTCGGGTATGCGGATGTCGCCAAGCGTACGCCGGTCGATCCCGAACGCACTCTGTTTCGCCCCGGCTCGGTTTCCAAGCTGTTCACCTGGACTGCGGTCATGCAGCAGGTCGAAGAGGGCAAGATTGACCTCGACGCCGACGTGAACACTTATCTCGATTTCAAGATTCCGGCGCGCAAGGGCAAGCCGGTGACGATGCGCCAGGTGATGACGCACACGGCGGGTTTCGAGGAGCACGCCAAGGACATCATGTTCTATGACGTCAAGCATCTCGACTCGCTGGGCAATTATCTGAAGAAATGGGTGCCGACGCGCATCTTCGATGCCGGCACCACACCCGCTTATTCCAACTACGCCACAGCGCTTGCCGGCTATGTTGTCGAACGCGTCGCCAAGATGCCGTTCGACGATTATATCGAACGCCGCATCTTTCAGCCGCTGGGCATGGTGCATTCGACCTTCCGTCAGCCGCTGCCCAAGACGATGGCGGCGGATATGGCCTCGGGCTATCCCAAGGCGTCCGATCCTGCCGCCAAATACGAGATCGTCGGCCCGGCACCCGCCGGCAGCCTGGCCTCGCCCGGCGCGGACATGGCGCGTTTCATGATCTCTCACCTCAACGGTGGCGCAGGGCTGATGAAGCCCGAAACCGCGAAGATAATGCACGATACGCCGAACACGATCCTGCCGGTGATCAACCGGATGGAACTTGGCTTCTTCGAAACCAACATCAATGGCCGCCAGGTGATCGCGCATCTGGGCGATACCCAAGTGTTCCATACCTCGCTGCATCTCTTCATGAACGAGAATGTCGGCTTCTATGTGTCGTTCAATTCGCTCGGCAAACAGGGTGCTGCCGGCAGCCTGCGCGGCGCGCTGTTCCAGGATTTTGCCGACCGTTATCTGCCCAATATCGCCCCGAAGGACGGGCGCGTGGACGCAAAGACTGCCGCCGAGCACGCCAGGATGATGGTCGGGCTGTGGCAGAGCAGCCGTCGCGGCGAGACCAGCTTCATGGCGATCACGAACCTGCTCGGCCAGGCCCAGATCAGCGTGAACGACAAGGGTGAGATGGTGATTGCCGCGCTGACCGATCTTGCCGGTCAACCGCGCAAATGGGTCGAAATCGAACCTTTCGTATGGCGTGACGCCAATGGCCATGAACGCCTGTCGGCCAATGTCGTGGACGGCAAGGTCGTCCGCTGGTCGGCCGACGGTTTCTCGCCCTTCATGGTGTTCGACCGCGTGCCGGCATCCCAGTCCGGCGCGTGGATCATGCCTCTCCTTTATGCGAGCCTTGCCATCTTGTTGCTGACCCTGCTCCATTGGCCGGTCGCCGCGCTAATCCGCCGCCGTTACAAGGCGCCGCTCGCGCTGGAAGGCCGCTCGCGGCTTGCCTATCGCGGTATAAGGCTCGGTTCGGGCCTGGTGCTCGCGATGCTCGGCATGTGGATGTACACGATGACCGCGCTGATGGGTGACATCGCCAATCTCACCTCCGCATCTGACGGCCTGCTCTGGACCGTCCAGATCCTGAGCGCGATCGTCTTTATCGGGGCGGTGGCACTTGCTGTCTGGAACCTGGTGCTTGCGTTCAAGGATAAACGCCGCTGGACGGGCAAGCTATGGGCGGTGCTGCTGGTCGTGGCCACGCTGACTGTGCTCTACGTCGCTTACACCTTCGGCCTCATCGCCATGTCGGTGCACTACTGATGGCGCGGCTCACGCTTGGCACGTCGGTCGAGACGCTTCCGCTCTCCGCACCGTTCCGCATCTCGGGCTATGTGTTCGAAGCTGCGGACTGCGTTCTGGTCACACTCGATGATGGCGAGCATCGCGGGCGTGGCGAGGCATCGGGCGTCTATTATCTCGGCGACGACGTGCCCAACATGCTTGCCGCGATTGAGGCGGCGCGCGATGCAATCGAAGCGGGCGTGTCGCGCGAGGAATTGCGCGCGATCATGCCCGCTGGCGGTGGCCGCAATGCGGTGGATGCCGCCCTGTGGGAACTCGAATCGAAGCAGACTGGCCGGCCGATCTGGGAGTTGGCGGGGCTCGATGCGCCGCGTCCGCTGATCACCACCTTCACGCTCGGCGCCGACGATCCGGACGTGATGGCGAAGGGCGCGATCGCATTCGATCATGCCCGGTCGATCAAGATCAAGCTGACCGGAGACCTCGATCTCGACATCGCGCGCGTCAAGGCGATCCGTGCCGCGCGGCCCGATGTGTGGCTGGGCGTCGATGGCAATCAGGGTTTCGTCATTGCCGATCTCGATGCGCTGGTCGCGGCGATGGTCGAATGCGACGTGTCGCTGATCGAACAGCCGCTGAAGCGTGGGCGCGAAGCGGATCTCGAGGGCTATGTCTCGCCCATTCCGATCGCGGCCGACGAAAGTGCGCTGACGCTTGCCGACGTTCCCGGCCTGGTCGGGCGCTTCGACGTGTTCAACATCAAGCTCGACAAGTGCGGCGGGCTCACCGAAGGGCTGCTGATTGCGAAGGCTGCGCACGCCGCGGGGCTCGACGTGATGGTCGGCAACATGGTGTGCACCAGCCTGGGCATGGCGCCGGGCTTCCTGCTCGGGCAGGTTTGCGACATCAACGATCTCGACGGTCCGATCTTCCTGAAGCAGGATCGCAAGCCCGGCATCCTCTATCGCGACGGCACCGCCTGGTGCGACGAAAAAGTCTGGGGCGCTGAAAGGCCTGTCGCCGCATGACCGACGATACGGCGCGCGGCTGGTTCGGCCAGCCGCGCGGCCTGACCATATTGTTCCTCACCAATATGTGGGAGCAATTCTCCTATTACGGCATGCGTGCGCTGCTGGTCTATTACATGACCAAGCAGCTGCTGATGAGCCAGGGCCAGTCGTCCTTCGTCTACGGCGCCTACACCGCCTGCGCCTATTTCACCCCGATCGTCGGCGGCGTGATCGCCGACCGGCTGCTGGGCAAGCGCCGCGCCGTGATCATCGGCGCCAGCATCATGGCGCTGGGCCATTTCATGATGGCGTTCGAGCAGCTCTTCTATGTGGCGTTGGGCACCATCGCATTGGGCAACGGACTGTTCCTGCCAAGCCTGCCGAGCCAGATCAACGACCTCTACAAGGCGGGCGATCCGCGGCGTGGCTGGGCCTATAATGTCTATTATGTCGGCATCAATATCGGCGGCTTCCTGGCGCCGCTGATCTGCGGAACGCTCGGCGAATTCTATGGCTGGCACTATGGTTTCGGCGCAGCCGGGCTGGGCATGCTCGCGGGCCTCGTCATCTATGTGGCGGGGCGGAAATATCTTCCGCCCGAAGCACCGCGCGTGCCGACCGCGGATCTGCCCCCGATGCGCTGGGCGGACCATCGCCGGACCTTCATGGTGCTGCTTGCCATCGCGCTGTCGGTGACGGTGTTCCGAGGTGCTTATGAGCAGGTCGGCAACACCGTCGCGCTATGGGCCGATGCCGGGATCGATCGTGCGGCGGGTGGTTTCACCATTCCGATGACCTGGTTCCAGTCGCTCAATCCGCTGCTGGTGATGCTGATGACCCCCATGCTGCTCGCCTATTGGCGGCGGCGGGCCGATGAGGGGCGCGATACGGCCCCCGCACGGCGCATGGCGATGGGCGCGATGATCGTGGCCGGCGCCTATCTGTTGCTCGCCTGCGTCGAATGGTCGTCGGATGCGCCGCGTGCGAGCTGGATCTGGCTTGCCGTCTTCTTCGCGATCTTCACGATGGGGGAGCTTTTCATCCTGCCGACCGGCCTTGGCCTGTTCGCGCGGCTGGCGCCGCCGCGGCTGGGCGCGACAACCGTCGCCGCCTGGTATCTCGCGATTTTCACCGGCAGTCTGTCCGCCGGTCTGGTCGGCACTTTCTGGAGCCGGATGGATCATGGCAGTTTCTTCGCACTGCTCGCGGGGATAGCGACGCTTGCCGCGATCTTGCTGCGATCGCTGGACAGCCAGGTGCGCGCGGTCGATCCGACCTGGATTGCCAAGTCCAATTGACATTTCTCCAATCGGGTCAATAGTGTCCTCGATTGAATAAGTATTTCAGGAGAGGCTTGAATGTCTGGGCTTGATCGCCTCAATCGCCGCACAGTGCTGAAAGCGGCTGCCGCTATGCCGGCATTGGGCTTTCCGATGATCAATACGGCCAGCTACGCCGCTGCGCCGGGATCGGCCAAGCGCTATTCGAAGCGCGCGCTCGAGGTCGTGCAGAAGACGCTGGTCATCGACATGCTCGCGCCGCCGAAACTCGATTTCGCGCCCGACGCCTTCTCCAAGCCGCTGACCGAACAGGAGGTCGCCGATTTCCGTTCGTGCGGGATTACCGGCCTCCACAATGCCGTCGGGATCGGCGGGCCGACCGCGCGTGAGGACGCGCTGGAGTTCCTTGCCGCCTGGCAGGGGTTCGCCGGACGCAACTCGGATCTGTTCTCGCTGGTGGGCAGCATCAAGGATCTGGAGCGTGCCAAGGCCGAGCGCAAGATCGGCATGATCATGGGGCTTCAGAATGCCGACCAGTTCAACCGGCCCGAAGATGTCCTGCTGTTCTACCGGCTCGGCCTGCGCTGCGCCCAGCTGACCTATAATAGCCAGAACATGATCGGGTCGGGCAGCACCGACCGCGTCGATGGCGGCATCAGCGATTTCGGTGCCGAGATCATCACGGCGATGAACACGGCGGGCATGCTGGTCGATGTGTCGCACAGCGGCGACAAGACCACGCTCGATGCGATCGCCTTGTCCAAGCCCGCGCTCGCCATCACACATAGCAATTGCCGCGTCTTGTCCAACCATCCCCGCGCGAAGACCGACGAGGCGATCCTGGCGCTCGGCAAGACCGATGGCGTGATGGGCATCAGCGGCGTGCGCATGTTCGTGAAGGACAAGGAGCCGACGACGCTGGGCGATATGGTCGACCATATCGAACATGTCGTGAAGCTGATCGGCGTCGATCATGTCGGCATCGGATCGGACGCCGATCTCAACGGCTATGATGATATGGCGCCCGATCAGTATCGCATGATCAAGGCGGCCTATAAGTCGAGCTACGCATTCCGCGACAAGATCGATATCGAGGGTTTCGATCATCCGATGAAGATGTTCGACCTGACCGAGGAGTTGATCCGCCGTGGCTGGTCCGACGCCAATATCGGGCTGGTGCTCGGCGGAAACTTCAAGCGGTTGCTGACGACGATCTGGAAATAGGATTGGGGGCACGCGCCTTGTGTCGGCGCGGGCACAGAACCAAAGCCTGGCATGCACATTGGCCCGGTGAACGATTTCTCAAATAACAGGAGATGACGATTCACGATCGCTTCACAGGCACTGGAACGCAGGCCCTACCGCAGCCCTATCTTCTGTTCCTCGGCGATACGACCCAACCGGGTTATGCGAAGACCGCATTCGGATTGCGGGATTGGGCGGGGGATCGCTGCCTGGGTGAATTCGCGCTTGCCGGGGCGACGGTGTCCACCGGCCTGCCGCCGATGTCGCCTGCCGAGGCCTATGCGAAAGGCGCGCGGGCGCTGGTGATCGGCGTCGCCAATGTCGGCGGTGTCATTCCGCCGGCCTGGATTTCCGGCCTGGTCGATGCGCTGGAGGCCGGGCTGGACCTGGTGAGCGGCATGCATGCCAAGCTCGGCGACATACCCGCGCTTCGCGAGGCGGCAGAGCGTCTTGGCCGGCGCCTGATCGACGTTCGCACGCCGCCTGCCGGGATCGGCGTAGGCTCCGGCATCAAGCGCGGAGGGCGGCGGTTGCTCACCGTCGGCACCGATTGCGCGCTCGGCAAGAAATACACCGCGCTGGCGATTGCGGCCGGACTGCAGGGGCGGGGTATCGATGCCACCTTCCGAGCGAGCGGGCAGACCGGGATCATGATCGCCGGTGCCGGCATGCCCATGGACGCGGTGGTATCCGATTTCCTGTCCGGCGCCGCGGAGATGCTCAGCCCCGATGCACCCGCCGATCACTGGGACGTCATCGAAGGGCAGGGATCGATCTTCCACCCCGCCTATGCCGCGGTTTCGGTCGGCCTGCTGCTTGGCAGCCAGCCTGACGTGTTCGTCGTCTGCCACGAACCGGGTCGCAGCCACGTGCTTGGTCATCCCGGCTTTGCCCTGCCGTCGATCGAGGCGATCATCGAACAGACCATCGCGATGGGCGCACGAACCAATCCCGCGATCCGCTGTGCGGGCGTCAGCCTCAACACCGGCGCGCTCGATGATGAAGCGGCGGAGGCCGAGATCGCGTCCTATGCTGATCGGCTCTGGTTGCCGGTTGCCGACCCGATCCGGGGTGGGCCTGCGTTCGATCGGTTGCTCGACGCCTGCATTTCCTGAGGCCACTGCCAATCTCGGTTGTTGTGCTTATTCTCCGGAGAGCCGGGTGATTTCACCCGCCCGGAGAATCGTCTAATCGGGATCGAAGCCCGGAGTCGGGCGGCAGGGAGATGGATATGGAGATTTCGGGCTGTGCAGCGGTCGTAACCGGCGGCGCTTCGGGTTTGGGCGAAGCGACGGCGCGGGCGCTTGCGGCAAAGGGCGCCAAGGTTGCGATCTTCGATCTCAATGCGGCCAAGGGTGAAGCCGTGGCGGCCGAGATCGGCGGCGTGTTCTGCGCGGTCGATGTGACCTCCGACGACAGTGTCGATGCCGGTTTCATTGCCGCGCGTGCGGCACACGGCCAGGAACGGATCCTCATCAACTGCGCGGGCACCGGCAATGCGATCAAGACTGCCAGCCGTTCGCGCGAGGATGGCAGCATCAAGCATTTCCCGCTCGAAGCGTTCGACCGGATCATCCAGATCAATCTGGTCGGCACATTCCGCTGCATCGCGAAATCGGCCGCCGGCATGCTGACGCTCGATCCGCTCGAGGACGGCGAACGCGGCGCGATCGTCAACACCGCCTCGGTTGCGGCGGAGGATGGCCAGATCGGTCAGGCAGCCTATTCCGCATCCAAGGGTGGCGTGGTCGGTATGACCCTGCCGATCGCACGCGACCTGATGGGGGAGGGTATCCGCGTGAACACCATTCTTCCCGGCATTTTCGAAACGCCGCTGCTCGCACAGGTGCCGGATCATGTGCGCGATGCGCTCGGTGCCTCGGTGCCCTTCCCCAAGCGGCTCGGCTTGCCCGCCGAATATGCCAAGCTCGCGCTGACGATGATCGAGACCGGCTATTTCAACGGCGAGGATGTCCGCCTGGATGGAGCGATCAGAATGGCGCCGCGCTGATGCCGCGGCTTGTTGGAGCGCTCATCGAAGCGTGAGTGACCGGATGGCGCGCGCGGTGTCGAGCGCAAGCACGCCGCTGGCGCGGGCGGGCATCTCGGCGAGGATATGCCGCGTCAGCCGCTCATAATGCATGATGAAGTGGGCAATGCCGTCATCGTCCATGATGGCATTGCCGGCATGTCCGGTTCGTGCGGCAAGTTTGCGTTCCTGCTCGCGTCGCCAGGCGAATACGGCATCGAAGGACGGGGCGGCGATCATCAGAAGCAGGTCGAGCTCAGCGAATAGCGGCTGATAATCGTCGGCGAGGCGGGTGTTGACGGTGCGCCGCCAGCGACCGTCGGGATCCTCTTCCCGTTCCAGCCGGTTGATCGGTGCGGCCAGCGCTTCGTCGGCTTCGGGGTGCGCGCCGACGCACCATCCTTCCAGCAGGATGATGTCCGCGGCTCCCTTGAAATCGGGCCAGCTTGCCTCGGGAGCGCGGTCGTCGACGGCCTTGTCGAAGCGCGGCAGCCGGTTGGTCTCGTCTGCCGATGCCTGGCGCAATCGGTGGATCGTTGCCGTTGCCAGTGCGATATCATGGGTGCCGGGCACGCCGCGTGTCGCGAACAGCGGGTGCACGTCACGCGCCAATGCGATCCGTGCGGCGCGTGACAGGTAGAAATCGTCGATCGAAAGCGCTGCCACCCTCAACCCGACGCGATCGAGGGCCGCGGCCAGCGCAAGGCTCATCGTCGATTTGCCGCTGCCCTGGGCACCGCAAATGCCCGCGACCAGCGGGCCCGTTGCCGCCTTCTGTCGCGCGACAAGCCATTCACCGATCTCAAGATAGGCAGGAAGGATTGCATCGCCGTCGGCCGGCGCGATACGCTCCTGAGCGAAGACGTCGCGCATGGCGTCGATCGCTTCGTTTCGCATTCCCATCCTTCCATCACTGGACCGCATCATGACGACCCGTATCCTCGTTACCCGAAAATGGCCCGTCGCGGTCGAAACGCTGATCGCCACGCGTCACGATGTCCAGTTGAACGTGGACGATGTGCCGATGACGGCAGGCGAACTGGCCGACGCGATGTGCCGCCATGACGTCCTCTGTCCGACAGTGACCGACCGCATCACCGCCGAGATGCTGGATCAGCCGGACCGGGCCGTCCGATTGCTGTGCAACTATGGCGCGGGGCTCGATCATATCGATCTGGACGCCTGTCGCCGCAACGGCGTGACCGTCACCAACACTCCGGATGTGCTGACCGAGGCGACCGCCGAAATCGCCATATTGCTGATGCTGATGGTGGCGCGCCGCGCGGGTGAAGGCGCCCATGAACTTCGCGAGGGGCGCTGGACCGGCTGGCGCCCGACGCACATGATCGGCACCCAGCTGACGGGCAAAACGCTGGGCTTGATCGGTTTCGGACGGATCGCCCAGGCAACGGCGCTGAAGGCCCGCGCGCTTGGCATGGTGATCGCCTATCATGGCCGTCGTCGCGCCGATCCGGCCGTCGAGCAGTCCGTCGAGGCGCGGTTCGAGCCCGATCTGACGGCGCTGCTGTCGAGCGCCGATATCGTTTCGCTGCACATGCCAGGCGGTGCCGCGACCCAGGGATTGATCGGCGCCGCCGAGCTGTCGAACATGCGGTCGACGGGTTTCCTGATCAACACGGCGCGCGGCAGCGTGATCGACGAGGCGGCACTTGCTGCGGCGCTCCATGCCGGGACGATCGCGGGCGCCGGGCTCGATGTCTTTGTCGGCGAACCCGATATCGCACCCGCGCTGATGGATGCGCCCAACCTCATCATGCTGCCGCATCTCGGCAGTGCGACGCGCGAGGCGCGCACGGCGATGGGCATGCGGGCGCTTGCCAATCTGGATGCCTGGCTGGCCGAACAATCCCCGCCCGATCTGGTGGTCTAGAGCGATTTCGAGGCAGATGGACTCATCTGCCGGCTCTGAAATCGCGGCAAGCAAAGGGGAATGAAGAGCCGATCGGCCGGTACGGGTCAGTTGGCGGAACCTCCTGCCGGATCGACCTGAAGTTCGAGATAGGAGGGGCGGTGGGCGTCGCGATAGATGGTCTGCGTCGCCGCGCGATAATCGGTGGGCTTCGCGTACATGATATTGGGCACGAAGGTCTGTGGATTGCGGTCGAAAACCGGGAACCAGCTGCTCTGGATCTGCACCATCAGGCGGTGGCCGCGCCGGAACCGGTGATTGACCTGGGGCAGGCGGATTTCATAGCCGAGCGCCTTGTTCGCCGTGATCGGTTTGGGTGTGGTGAAGCTTTCACGGTAGCGGCCACGGAATATGTCGCCCGAAACCATGAACTGATAACCGCCCAGCCGGTCGTCGTCCGGATTGTCGTCGGGGAAGACGTCGATCACCTTGACCACCCAGTCGGCATCGGTGCCGCTGGTCGCCGCCTGGATTTTCGCGACGATTGCGCCACGGATCGTGATCGGGTCCTCCAACGGCTCGGTGACATAGGTCAGCACATCGGGGCGGCCGTCGACGAAGCGCTGATCCATCGTCAGCCATGAGCGCCATCCTGCCAGGCCATCGGCGTCGCCGACGATGCGGCGGATCGGCCGCAGCATATAGGGTACGGGCTTGGCCGGATCCGAGACATAGGAATCCGACGCGTTGGCTGCCGTAGGCGCGGTCCAGCTCAATCCGTTGCCGCCGGCGAGATAGAGTTTGCGCGTTTCGAGCGCGCGTGGGGGCCATGCGTCGAAGCTGCGCCAGCGATTGCTGCCCGTCTCGAACACCGTCGCGCCGGCCAGGCCGTGTGCGGGCGCGTCCTTCAGATACTGCGCCAGGAACGGCGCCAGCACATCCTCGCGCCAGCGCTTCGCGGTATCCTCGCTCCAGCGCATCGCGCCGATATTCTCGCCATTGGCCCAAGCCTGGCCGTGATACCACGGGCCGGCGCTGAAGAAGTTGCGGTCGTTCGCCGTGTCGCTCTTTTCCAGCACCGCATAGGTCGCGGGTGCGCCGTAGATATCCTCCTGGTCGAACCAGCCATGGACATTGAGTGTCGGCACGGTGTTCGTGCGGTTGGCGGCGAGCAACGGCGGCATCGCCTTGGCTTGCCAATAGGCGTCGTAGGACGGGTGCTCGAGCGCGAGCTTCCAGAAAGCCTGGCGCTTGTCGAAATAGCGCGCGTCGATGTCGCCCGCGCTGCCGGCCTTCAGGAACCAGGAATAGAGATCGTGCTGACCGATCGCCAGCGCGAGCTGGACGTCGGCGCGGGTGCCCATGCGATAGAGATTCTCAACCGCGTAGCTGAGGCGGAAGGCGCCGTTGTGGAAATAATCGTCGCCCATCCACAGGTCGCCGACCGCATTGACCGGCACCGCGGCCTTGAGCGCCGGATGTGGCCCGATCAGCGCGTTGAGCACCAGCCAGCCGGGATTGGACGTGCCATAGATGCCGACGCGGCCGTTATTGCCATCCGCATTCTTGATCAGCCAGTCGATGCTGTCCCAGGCGTCGGTGGCCTCGTCGGTCGGCGTGTCGTTCAGCGGCCCGCGCAGCGGCCGGTTGTGCGAATAGTCGCCCTGCGATTTGTAGCGTCCGCGAATGTCCTGAAACACCCAGATATAGCCAGGCAGCTCTGCGAAGCGCGGGCCGAGCGCGCCACCAAGCGCGGGGCGCCCCTTGGATCCCATCGTCGCCGACGCCTCATAAGGCGTGCGCTGGAGCAGGATGGGCAATTTGCCCTTGGCGTTCTTCGGGGTCAGGATGATGGTGTAGAGTTTCACCCCGTCGCGCATCGGGATCATTTCCTCGCGCAACGTGAAGTCGTCGTCGGCATTGGGCTCGCGCAGCGGTGCCGCGGCGGTCTGCAGAAGCAGGATGGCCAGCAGAAGGATGGCGAGCAGCGCCGTCGCGACGCGGTTGGGCCGGGATGAAGTCGATGCACCTGATGTCATGATGCGATTGTCTCGATCATGACGCTCCGTGCGTCAACTTCAAGCCGTCCTCATTTCATCGATCGCTGCCCGAATTCGGAAACGATCAGCGCGCGGGTGCCCAGGGCTTCACCACGCTGCCGCCCTTCATCACGAAGCGGACACGCTCCAGTTCGGTGACGTCACTCAGCGGATTGCCGGAAACCGCGATGATGTCGGCGTAACGGCCGGCCTGAACCGAACCGACATCGCCCGGCGCGCCGAGCAGTTCGGCGGCATTCACCGTGGCGGCGCGGATCGCATCCTGCGGGGTCATGCCGGCACGCACCATCAGCGCGAATTCCTGGCCGTTGGTGCCGTGCGGCGCCATGCCCTGATCGGTGCCGAACGCGATCTTCACGCCCGCGCGATAGGCCGCCCCGAGATTCTGGATGGTGATCGGGCCGACTTCCAGCGCCTTCTTGGCGGAGGAGGGCGGCAGCGATTCGGGATGCGCCTTGGCGACTTTTACGACAGTGTCGGCCACCAGCAGCGTGGGCACCAGCCACGTGCCGTGTTCCTTCATCACCTTGTAGGCGGCGGCATCGCCGAACGAGCCATGCTCGATCGAATCGACGCCGAGCGCCGATGCGCGGACGATCGCGTCCTGACCGTGCGCGTGCGCGGCGACGCGCATGCCAAGCCGGTGCGCCGTGTCGACCACGGCCTTGATCTCGGCGTCGGTCATGAGGGTCGTGTTGGGATCGTCGCCGATGCTGAGCACGCCGCCGCTCGGCATGATCTTGATCAGGTTCACGCCGTCGCGGTGCATCTGGCGGACGATGCGGACTGCCTCGTCCGGTCCGTCGACGACCTTGTTCTCGGTGTGGAGATCCAGATCGGTGCGAATGCCGTTGCGCGGGTCGCCGTGGCCGCCGCTGGGGCCGAGCGGATAGCCCGACACCCAGAGCCGTGGCCCCTGGATCGCGCCGCTGTTGATCGCGCGCTTGAGCGCAACGACGACATCGGTATCGCCGCCGACGTCGCGGACCGAGGTGAACCCAGCATCGAGCGTGCGCCGGACATAGGTGACCGACTGATAGGCGGTATCGAGATTGTTGCTGGTGAAGCGTTCGGCGATCGGGTTCTTGCCGCTATACTGGCCGCTGATGTGATCGTGCATGTCGATCAGCCCAGGCAGCACCGTGGCCGATGACAGATCGACGATCTCCGCGCCCTGCGGGGTCACGAAACCATCCTGCACCCCGACGATGCGATCGTCCTTGATGACGATCGAAACCGTCTCGCGCGGCTTGGCAGACACCCCGTCGATCAGGCGGCCGGCATGGATGACGACATCGCGCGCCAGCGCGGCGGTCGATGTGGTGCACAATGCGGCGGCTAGAATGCCGAGCAACTGGAAAGAGCGGGAAGCGACCATGGTAACTCCAAAAAAAGGGGCGACACCCGAAGATGCCGCCCCTGGAGACTGAATGCGATCAGAAACGCGTGCGGAAGTTCAGGCCGATCGTGCGCGGCGCGGCGCTGTTGACCAGTGTCCGGCCGACCGCGATCGCGCTCGACGTGGCGCGGGTGATCGCGGTGCTGTCGAACAGGTTGGTCGCGAACAGATAGGCTGCCCAGCTGCTCTCAGGCCCCTCGACGCCCAGGCGCAGATTCACGAGCTGATAATCGTCGATATAGCGCGTGAAGTTCACCGTGGGCTGGCCGCTCGGGCGGAAATCCGAATAGGATCCGCCGACGGTGTTGCCGTCGATCCGGGCGAAGCCCGAAAGCGTGTCGCTGAGTGCCCATTCATACTGGGCAGCGATGCCTGCCGAGAATTTGGGCACATAGGGGATGCGATCGCCCTTGAGGCCCGGCGCGCTGACATTGGCATTGGCCTGGTTCTCGCGCAGCTTGGCATCGATATAGGATGCGTTGCCGGTGATCGAGAAGCCTTCGGCCGGCCGGATGGTGGTTTCCAGCTCGACGCCGCGCACGCGTGCCTTGCCCGCATTGGTGATGAACGAGAAGGCGCCGTTGGGCGTGCGACCGGTGATCTGCATATCGCTCCAGTCGATCTGGAACGCATCGATATTAAGGGTCAGGCGCCGGTCGAAGAACGAGTTCTTCAGGCCGATTTCATAGTTCCACAGGCTGTCCGACTGATAGGGGGTCAGTTCCTGCGCCAGGCCGATGACCTGGTTCGCGCCACCCGGGCGGAAGCCCTGTGCGGCTTCGGCATAGAGCATCACGTCCGGCGTGATCTTGTACGATGCGTTGAACTTGAACGCCGTGCCGTCTTCCGAGGAATTCACGAAGGAAAGCGGCCGCACCACTGCGCCGACCAGGATCGAGCCGAGCGTCGTCTGCCCGCTGATGTCCTTGTCGTATTTGAAATAACGCGCACCGGCGGTCAGGTTCAGCTTGTCGGTGAGGTCGTACGAGAATTCGCCGAACACGGCGACCTGACGCAGGCTGTCGTCGATAAAGCGGACCGTGGCGATCTGCTGCGGTTCGATGATCTTGCCGGTGACCGGATCGGCATTGCTCTGCGGATTGGCGACGCTGGTGTCGCGATCCGAATAGAAGCCGCCGACGGTCCAGTTGAACGGACCTCCGCCGTCGGAGCTGAGACGCAGCTCGGCGGTCCAGCTCTTCATCGTCTGCTGCGGGAACAGCGCCGAGCTCGATTGTGAATCGACCAGTGCGTAATAGTTGGTCAGCTGGGTTGGGGTGCAGGCGGCGCCACCGCCCACGCGGCCCGCGCAACCCGCGGCCGTCCGGGTGGAACGGATGAAGCGCGACACGTCCGAAACCGATTCGAGATCGCGATCGAGATAGGAAACGATACCCGTCAGCGTGACGCCGCCGAAATCGTAATTGGCGGTCAGGCTGTAGAGTTCGAGATCGTCGCGGACCGGCTGCCGGGTCAGTGCGTCCGACTTGAATTTGCCGGACGTCAGCGTCCAGGCATTAGTGTCGGTGCGTGAGCGGTTGATATAGGCGGCGGCATCGATCGTCAGATCTTCGGTGGGCTGCAGACGGACGAGCAGGCGGCCGCCATAGCTCTTCTGGTCGTTGATGTTCTTGATGTTGAGCGTGGTGTTGTCGATGTAGCCATTGGCGTTGCGATAGAAGCCCACCGCGCGGACCGCGATCTTGTCGTTGATGACAGGCACGTTGACCATCGCGCTGCCTTCGTAATTCGCACCGCCGCCGCGCGTGCTCGACAGGCTGACATCGCCCGCGAATTCGGTGTCGAATTTCGGCTTCTCATAGATGACGCGCAGCGTACCGCCCATCGATCCGGAACCGTAGAGCGTGCCCTGCGGTCCGCGCAGCACTTCGACGCGCTCGACGTCGAACAGGCGCAGTTCGGGGGTGGATCCGCCGGCATCGTTGCCCGCGCCGATTGCGCCGGTGACCGGGGTTTCGTCATAATAGGTGCCGACCGTCGGTTCGCCCGCGGCCTGGATGCCGCGGATGACGACGCGGCGATTGGACGGGCCGCCATCGACGAAGGTCAGGCTGGGAACCGACGCGTTCAGATCCGCGATGCTCTGGACACCGGAATTCGCGATCGTGTCTCCGGTCACTGCCGAAATCGAGATCGGCGTTTCCTGAAGAGTTGTGCTCCGCTTCAACGCGGTGACGACGATTTCGTCCTCATAACCGGTGGTCGTGGTAGCCGAGTCCTGCGCGAATGCCGTGCCGCTCGCGCTTGCCATCGCGGTGGCGGCGAGCAGCATGACGCGATAGCGACCGACAGTCGACGATGTGGATCCGATGCGCATCATTGATATTTTCTCCCTGTTTTCCCCGTGAAGGCCGTTTCAACCCGGTCGTCACTCGACCGTGATTGGCACCCTCACCCCAAAAGGTCATGAATTGAACCAGCCCAAGCCCCCAGCCTGCAAACGATCGCCCAATTCGGACACCTCACATTATTCCGGCCGAAGATGAATTCGGACCCGCGCGGGGGTGATAGCCTTCACTGGTTCAACTGTGGCAGCGGCATCATACGGTCAATATAAATCGGGCGGCGCGGCGTGGCGGGGCACTTCCAAATTTCGCATTTTATCTGGTTTGGGAAATTTAGTTGCATGATGGCCACAGTTTCGCTCCAGGCGCAACGGTCGCTTCCACGTAACGCAACGTACGGGGTGACCAGCGCGACTTTGTCTCATTTGCGACGAAAATAGGTTGCGCTTCGTGGCGGAACGGGGAACCGTGCAGCCTGCTGTGAGGGCATCGGTGGCGCGGTGTCCTGCGGCGGATTGATCGAACGGGATGCCCCTGCCAATGAGGGCGTCATCAACAAAAGGGGCAATGGGTGGCAAGAAAACAGGTGCTGGGCGCAGCGATCGGTGCATTGTTGTGGACGACGGCGTGGGGACAGATGGCCCAGGCCCAGACGATGGATCCGGATTTCGCGAAAGCGGTGAAAGACTGGACGACCAAGCCTGAATTCATGAGCCCGCTGGTGGATCACCTGCCGGCATCGACCACCATCCCGTCGCCCAAGGAGGTGCTTGGCAACCATATCGGCGCGCCGAACACCTTGCATTATTACGATCAGATCGTCGGCTATTACCGTGCGCTCGCCGCCAAATCGCCGCGGGTGAAGATCATCGAGATCGGCAAGTCGGAGGAGGGGCGCGAGAACGTCGTGATCATGATCTCCTCCGAGGAGAATCTGGCGAAGCTCGACACCTACAAGACCAATCTCGGACTGCTCGCCGATCCGCGCAAGCTGAGCGCGGCCGACGCGCCGGGCGTCATCGCGGCGACCAAGCCGATCTATCATCTGTCGGGCGGCCTCCACAGCGCCGAGACCGGACCGCCCGAAATGCTGATGGAACTGGCCTATCGCCTGCTGACCGAGGACAGCGCGATGATCAAGGGCATCCGCGACAATCTGGTGGTGGCGATCAGCCCGGTGCTCGAGGCCGATGGCCGTGACCGCTATGTCGACTGGTATTATCGCAACCTGATCGACGAGAAGGACGATCGCAACAAGCCCGGTGGGCCGCCCTATTGGGGCAAATACATCTATCACGACAATAATCGCGACATCAATTTCTCGGATGTCAGCGCCCGCCACCTGATCAAATATTATCTCGAATGGCACCCGCCGATCATGCACGAACTGCATGAATCGGTGCCCTTCATGTACACCTATAGCGGGCAGGCGCCGCAGAACCCCGATCTCGATCCGATCCTGTTCGGCGAACTGCCCTGGTTCTCGAATTTCGAGATGGCCCAGCTTACCAAATACGGCATGCCCGGCGTGTGGACGCACGGCTTTGTCGATGCGTGGACGCCGGGCTATCTCGCCTTCATGGCATCGAACCATAACGGCATGCTGCGCATGTACGAGACGTTCGGCAACGGCGGCGCGACCACGATGCTGCGCCATGTGGCGCCCGAAGTGCAGAGCAGCGTGCGCGGCGGCGACTGGACCAAGCGCGATTGGTACCGGCCGTCCCCTCCCTACAAGGAGGTCGTCTGGTCGATGCGCAACAACACCAATTACATGCAGACCGGCGTGCTGACCGCACTCGATCTCGCGGCGCGTTTCCCCGGCACGATCCTCGAGAATTTCTACAAGAAGAGCGCCAATGGCGTCGAGGCCGGCAAGACCAAGGCGCCCTATGCCTACATCATCCCGGCGGATCAGGCCGATCCCACGCGCATCGCCTTCGTCACCAATGTGCTGCAACTGCAGGGCATCGAGATCGGCCGCGCGACCCAGCCGGTGAAGGTGAAGGAGGGCAGCTATCCCGCCGGATCGCTCGTCATCAAGCTGGACCAGCCTTACGGCCGGCTGGCGAAGATGCTGCTGAAGAAGCAGGACGATTATCCCGACGAAAACCTGACCACTTATGACGATGCGGCGTGGACGATGGGCATGATGACCCACACCAACATCGTCGAAGTGGCGGACAAGGCCGCGCTCGACGTGCCGGTGACGCCGGTCGACCGCTTCGTGCCGCAAGGCCGGATACCGGCATCGGGCGCACGCAGCTATGCGGTGCTCGATCATGGCTCGGTCGGCATGGCGACGTTGCGCTTCCGGTTGAAGGATGCCGGCGTGCGGATCGTCGAGACCGCGTTCAAGTCGGGCGGCAAGACCGTGCCGGCCGGATCCTTCCTGGTCGACGGTGCGGCCTATGCCACGCTGAAGCCGGCGGTGGAGCAACTCGGCCTGGAGGCGATCGCGGTGTCCGCCGCGCCCGACGTCAAGGCGCATGACAGCGTGCTGCCGCGCACCGCGGTGTTCAGCACCTGGGGATCGAGCGAGAAGGTGGGCTGGCTGCGCTATGCGTTCGACCAGCATGAAACGCCCTATGACCTGATCTACAAGGAACAGGTGCGTGCCGGCGATCTGCGCGCGAAATACGACGTGATCATCCTGCCGACCCAGGGGCGGTCGACCAAGGACATCGTGTTCGACGTGCCGGTCAAGGGCAAGCCGCTGGCCTATACCAAGACCGACAAGTTCCGCTATTCGGGCGATTACGGATCGAGCGAGGATATCCGTGGCGGCATGGGCCTGGAAGGCATGGTCGAACTGCGCAAGTTCGTCGAACAGGGCGGCACGCTGATCACCACCGGTGACGCAAGTGCGGTGCCGGTCGAGTTCGGACTGCTCGACGATATCACCGTCACCCGGACGGCCGGCAATTTCTACGCGCCCGGCCCGATCGTCACCGCCAAGGTGCTGCGTCCGACGAACCCGGTCTTCTACGGTTACGATCAGACGACGATGCCGGTGCGTTGGGCGTCCAACGCCTTGCTCGGCGTGCCGCTGCGGTTGAAGGATCGGGTGATGATGCAGTTCCCCGGCGGCAAGGAAGGCGTGATGAGCGGCTTCATGCGCGGGGCCGAGCAGGTGAAGGATCGTCCGGCAATCATCAACGTGCCGCAGGGCCAGGGGCGCATCCTGATGTTCGCGACCAATCCGATCTGGCGCTGGCAGAATCTGGGCGAGTTCCGGATGCTCTACAATGCCGTGATCAACTGGAAGCAGCTCGGGCTGACCGATGTGGCGCCGCCTGAACCGGCACCGCTTACCGCACCATGACAGGCCTGGCGGGCGGGGATTTGCGTCCCCGCCCGCCGCCATCCGTATCGATATCGAAGGAAACGGGATGACCGACGATCGCTTTATGCTGGACCGGCGCGGTTTTGCGCTGGGTGCGGCGGGCCTCACGATCGGCGCTTTGGTGGCCGGGCCGGCACGCGCGGCCGTGGTGGCCGAACCGGTGATTTCCCCCGCGATCCGCGCCCTCTACGACAAGGCGATCGTGATCGATGCGCTGGCATCGCCGGATACCTGGAATGTGCCGTTCCCGCCGCCCGGGGAAATCACGCAGGCCAAGCTCGATCAGGTTCGCGCATCGGGCATCACCGCGATCAACCTGACCGTCGGCAAGCCCGGCAACCTTGCCGCCACGCTTCAGGAGATCGCGACCTGGCTGCAGAATATCGAACGCCACCCCGACTATTTCCGGCTGGTGAAGACACATGCCGACATCGCCGCGGCCAAGGCGGAGAAGAAACTGGGGATCATCTTCGGTTTCCAGGGCATGGGCATGATCGGCGACGATCTGAGCCTGATCGACACCTGTGCCGGGCTGTGGGTGAAGATCATGCAGCTCACCTATAATGATCGCAACGCATTGGGCGCCGGCAGCTCGCTGCCCGACAGCGAGGGGCTGACCCCGCTGGGCCGCGAGGCGGTGGCGCGGATGAATGCGCGCGGCATCCTGGTCGATACCGGCCATGCCAATGCGCGCACCGCGCTGGATGCGGTTGCGGCCTCGACACGGCCGATCACCTGTTCGCACACCGGCGCACGCGCCGTGTTCGCCAGTCAGCGCAACCAGCCCGACACGGTGCTGCGCGCGATCGCGGACAAGGGCGGCGTCGTCGGCATGTATCTGATGCCGTTCCTCGGCAATGATCCGGTCGCCGCGTCGCGGGCGCTGTTCGTCCGCCATCTGCGCCATGCGCTGAATGTCTGCGGCGAGGATCATGTCGGCATCGGCAGCGATCAGAGCATCACGCCGGTCGACATCTCGCCCGCCTATATGGACATTGTCCGCAAGACCGCCGCGGCGCGGCAGAAGGCGGGCATCGGTGCGCCGGGCGAAGGCGACAGCCCGATCGCGGTTCCCGACCTCAACAGCGCGCGCAGGCTGGAGATTATCGCCGCCGAGCTGGATCGCGCCAAATATCCGCCGCGCGTGATCGAAAAAGTGATCGGCACCAATTTCGACCGGCTGTTCAAGGAGATCTGGCCGGCGTGACGGACGCGCGCGCGCGATTTTCATGTGACCGGCTGGGCATATTCGGCACCGGCCGGGTCGCCCGCGCAATGCTGCTCGGACTGGCGCCGGCGTCCCGATCGGCGCCCTTGCTGTACGGCCGGAATCCGGACAAGGCGCGCGCCGCCGCGTCCCAGGTCGAGGGTGTCGATGTCGCCGCCCAGCCGGGCGATCTTGCCAGGCTTTGCGACCTGATCGTGATCGCGGTGTCCGACGATGCCGTGGCGGATGCCGCACATCAGTTGGCGCAGCATGATCCGCTTGTGTATCATCCGATCGTCTTCCATGTCAGCGGCCGGAGTGGCGCGGCGGCCTTGGCGCCGCTCGAACGGCTCGGCGCGCTCACCGCTGCCGTCCATCCGGTGATGACCTTCACGGGCGATGCCGAAACCGAAGTCCAGCGGATGGACGGCGCGCGTTTCGCGATCACCGGCTCCACGCCGCAAGCATCGGCGCGCGCGGCCGCAATCGTCGAGCGGCTGGGCGGCGTAGCATTCGCGATTGAGGAGGAGATGCGCCCGCTCTATCACGGTGCGCTCAGCCATGCCGCCAATCACCTTGCGACACTGCTGGAGGGCGCGGCGGGCGCGCTGGACGTCGCGGGTGTGGCTGAACCCTATACGGTGCTGGCCCCGCTTGTCCGCGCGGCGGTGGAGAACAGCCTCGACCGGGGTTTCGCGTCCTTGTCGGGGCCGTTGTTGCGCGGCGACGACGCCACCATCCGCAACCATCTGATTGCATTCGACCGGCACAACCCCGCCCTGTTGCCGGCCTATCGCGCGATGGCCCTGGCAACCCTCGACCTGCTGGCACGCGAGGATGGGAAAGCGTCTGCGGCCAGCAGGACCGTGCTGGAAGACTGGCGAGGTTCGGCGGACTGACGACGCGTTGAGCTGCATCCGTAAGGAGCGCTCAGTGATGATCCGAATGCAGCAAGAGCACCTCTTGACCCTGACATGATGTTAGACATTACATGGGTGAGCATGGAAGGATCGACTCGATGAACCATGCTGACCGACACCCCCACCAGGGACATGATTGCTGCGCCGGAAAACAAGGTGCGGCGCCCGAAATAGAGGCCGTTACCGACCCGGTTTGCGGCATGTCCGTCGACCCAGCCAATGCTGCGCACCATGTGCTACACGCCGATCAGGACTATCATTTCTGCAGCGCGGGGTGCCGGACGAAATTTATAGCGAACCCCGATCGCTATCTCGGCGATGAAGCCCCGCCCGCGCCCGAGGCGATGCCGGGTGCGATCTGGACCTGTCCCATGCATCCGGAAATCCGGCAGATCGGGCCGGGCACTTGCCCGATTTGCGGGATGGCACTCGAACCCGAAGAACCATCGCTCGACGACGCGCCCAATCCCGAACTGGTCGATTTCACCCGCCGCTTCTGGGTGTCCGCAGCGTTGGCTGTTCCGCTTCTGATCGTGTCGATGGTGGCAGAGATGCTGGGCATACAGATTGTCAGCCCAACCGTGTCGCCCTGGATCCAATTCGCGCTCAGTGCGCCGATCGTCCTGTGGGCGGGCAAGCCCTTCTTCGAACGCGGCTGGACCTCGATCCGCACGCGCCATCTCAACATGTTCACGCTGATCGCGATCGGCGTCGGTGCCGCCTTCCTGTACAGTCTGGTCGCGACATTTGCGCCCGGGCTGTTCCCGCACACCTTCCGCATGCACGGCGGCATGGTGCCGGTCTATTATGAAGCGGCCGGCGTTGTCGTGACGCTCGTGCTGCTCGGCCAGGTGCTGGAGCTGCGCGCGCGCGCCGCCACCGGCCGCGCGATCCGCGCGCTTATGGACCTTGCCCCCAAGACCGCACGCCGTGTCCGCGACGACGGATCGGAGGAAGAGATCTCGCTGGGCGATGTCGCCCCCGGGGATCGTCTGCGCGTTTTGCCGGGCGATGCGATCCCGGTGGATGGCGTGGTCATCGAAGGCCGTTCGTCGGTCGATGAGTCGATGCTCACCGGCGAACCCGTGCCTGTCGGGAAGTCGATGGACGATCCCGTCACCGGCGGGACCGTCAACGGTACCGGCAGCTTCGTCATGGCGGCCCGTGCGGTCGGATCGGACACGATGCTTGCACGGATCGTGCGGATGGTCGCCGAAGCGCAGCGCAGCCGTGCGCCGATCCAGGCGGTCGCCGATCGGGTCGCGGGCTGGTTCGTGCCGCTGGTCGTCGCAATTGCCCTGGCAGCGTTCATTGTGTGGAACTTCGTCGGCCCCGAGCCGCGCTTTGGCCATGCGCTGCTCAACGCCATCGCGGTCCTGATCATCGCCTGCCCCTGCGCCCTTGGCCTTGCGACGCCCATGTCGATCATGGTGGGGACGGGACGCGGCGCGCATGCTGGCGTGCTCGTCAAGAATGCCGAGGCGCTGCAGGCGTTGGAAAAGGTCGATACGCTGGTGATCGACAAGACCGGCACGATCACCGAGGGCAAGCCCAGGCTCATCGCCGTCGAAACCCTGCCGGGGTATGACCGGGATGAACTGCTCGGCTTCGCCGCTGCGGTCGAGGCGCAATCCGAGCATCCGCTGGCGCATGCCATCGTCACGGCGGCCAAGGACCGTGGCATCACGGCCGGCAAGGCCGATGATTTCGAATCCCAGACCGGCCTTGGCGTCAGCGCGATGGTCGATGGCCGTGCCGTCGTCATCGGCAACGCCGCGCAAATGACGCGCATTGGCGCGGACCCGTCCGCGCTGGAGGCGGCTGCCGACCCGTACCGGAAGGACGGCGCCGGTGTCATGCTCGTTGCGGTCGACGGATCGCCGGCGGGACTGCTTGCTGTTGCGGACCCGGTCCGCGAAAACGCCCGTGAGGCCATTGCTGCGCTGCGGGCGGAGGGCATGAAAGTGGTGATGCTCACTGGTGACAACCAGGCGACCGCCGATGCGGTCGCGCGCACGGTCGGCGGGCTTGACGATGTCCGCGCGGACCTCAGGCCCGAAGACAAGGCGCGGATCGTCGGTGAACTCAAGGCGGCTGGCGCCAAAGTGGCGATGGCGGGTGATGGCATCAACGATGCGCCGGCGCTGGCCGCCGCGGATGTTGGGCTCGCAATGGGGACCGGTACGGACGTGGCGATAGAGAGCGCGGGAATGACGCTGACCCGGGGTGACCTCACTGCGATTGTCCGCGCGCGCAGACTGGCCGATGCGACAATGCGCAATATTCGACAGAATCTGTTCTTCTCGTTCCTGTTCAACGGGATCGGCGTTCCGATCGCGGCGGGCATTCTCTATCCGCCGTTCGGCATATTGATGTCGCCGATGTTCGCGGGCGCAGCGATGGCGCTGTCCTCCTTCACGGTCGTTCTCAATGCACTCCGGCTCAATCAGGTGCGCCTGTGAAGATCGGTCCCGCCTCGGAGGCGAGCGGCGTCTCGCAGCGGATGATCCGGCACTATGAGAAGATCGGTCTCGTCCCGCCGCCGCCGCGGCGGGACAGCGGCTACCGCGATTATTCCGATGCCGATCTGCATCGGCTTCGTTTCATCGCCAATGCGCGCGACCTCGGTTTTCCGATCGAGGAGATCAGGACGTTGCTTGGCCTGTGGGATGACAGGGCGCGCTCGTCGGCCGATGTGAAGTCGCTGGCGATTGCCCGCGCCGACGAATTGCACCAGAAGGCCGTGGCGCTCGAAAAAATGCGGCGCGCATTGCTGGACCTGGCCACCCACTGTCACGGGGACGATCGGCCCGACTGTCCGATCCTCGACACGCTCGAACGACAACCCTGACTGTCCGGTATGAGTCGGGCCATTTGAGGCTGTATCGGATTCGTACGATTGGCCGCGAATATCGCGGCTTCTGCCTGCAGGATGCGGCAAGGTCTGGCGAAGGAAGGGGCTGAAACCCCCGGAAAGCTTGGTGCACCCAAGAGGATTCGAACCTCTGGCCTCTGCCTTCGGAGGGCAGAGAAATGGGCCTTTTTGGTGTTTTGTGAAACTTAGAATTTGGCGGAAATCCTTGATTTTTTGTCTCAACTGATCCAGCATTTTCCGACCATGTTTTCCGTACTTTTTCCGTACGGAATTTTCATTGGGGTCGGCGATGGCGTTGGACTTAAGCAGGGTGAAGGAACGGGAGGCGCTCCCCTCGCGACGTGAGCCTCATTGGCAGCGCATTCGGCCAGGTTGTTTCTTGGGCTACCGGCCATCTGTCCGCGAAGGGGCGGGAAACTGGATCGCACGCGCCTATGACGAAGATCAGCGCTGCTATCGGATAAAGGCGCTCGGCGATTTTGGCGGACTGCCGGGGCGAGATCGATTTACCGCGGCAAAGAAAGAAGCCGAAGCCTTTGTTGATTTGATAGAGTCCGGCGGTCAGCCCGAAGAGAAGGTGGAAACGGTCGAGGAGGCTTGTCGTCGCTACGCTAAGGTGAATCCCGAAGCCGAGGGACGCTTCAAGCGGCACGTTTATTCCGACCCAATTGCCAAGTTGAAGCTGGCTAAGGTGCGACGAAATCATTTGAAGGAGTGGCGACAGCGGCTGGCAGTAAAGCCGGCATTGGTTAGCCGGCGCAAAAAGGGAGATCAGGTGACCCGCCCGCGCGCGCCGTCGTCAATCAATCGCGATATGGCAATGCTTCGGGCGGCGCTGAACAGGGTACTCGCGCCCGGTGCTCCAGATACTGAAGCGGCATGGCAGGACGCCTTGAAGTCGATCAGGAATGCTGATCGGCAACGGACTCTGTATCTGGATCGCGATCAGCGTCGCGCGTTGCTCGCGAGTGTTGAAGCCGAGGCCGAGCCGTTTGTACGGGCTCTCTGCCTGCTTCCGCTGCGACCGGGTGCCGTAGCCAACCTCACCGTTGCCGACTTTGACAAGAGAACTTCCGAATTGACCATCGGCAAAGATAAGAGTGGAAGACCTCGTCGAATCCTCATTCCGCGCTCTGCCGCCAAATTATTTGCGGAACAGGCGAAGGATCGGCTGCCTGTCGAACCCCTGCTGACGCAAGCCAATGGTAGGGCCTGGAACAAGGAGACATGGAAAAAGCCCATCGCCAACGCTGTGATCAAAGCGAAGTTGCCCGATGGCGCGACTGCCTACACATTGCGGCATAGCACGATCACGGACCTCGTAAATGGTGGGCTTCCGCTGCTGGCCGTGGCGCAGATCAGCGACACTAGCGCCGAAATGATTGAACGCCACTACGGCCACCTTAGCCGTCATGCCGCAGCCGAAGCGTTGGCGGGACTCTCCCTATAAGTGGCAGTATGCCGGAGGCTCCAGGAATAATAGACACTGTCGACGATGCGCGGACCTTGGCTCCACGATTTAATAAAAAAAGTTCGTTTAATTCGTACCCCTTACGGGGGGGCATCCACCCCATCAGTTCATATGGGGTGTCTCGAAGGAACTGCGATACTGCGTAGAGAACGGAATGCCGTAATCGCCCTCGTAGACGGGTCGACCGAAGTAGGCTTCTTGTTTAGGCGCCAAAGGCCGTGCCGGTGAAATCGATCACATCGCCGGTGGACAGGCAAATCCACCGACCTATGAACGATTTTGTGGGGCTCGGAGGAATGTGGCCGGCCAAGACGATATTGCTTATCTGAGATTGCGTGTGCGCGAAGAGGGACGGATGGCCCGATACGCGGCCAGTCCAGCAGCACAGCGCATTCATCTCGAAATGGCAGCCGCTTACCAGAGGCGCATTAGTTTACTGGAGGGGCAACCCGTTTCACGAACAAAAATGCGGTGGGGTATCTAGCGATCTCGATCACTGCCTCGTGCCGAGCATCGCTTCTATCTCAACATCAGTATCTTCGAGGATGATGCTGCGCTGCCAGAGGCCAGCGCCTAACGCGAGAAGGGTAGCAGCCTGCTCATCGGAGAGGCTATCGCTGTGCGCCGCCAAGAACTGGGCGAGGATGAACACCGCACGGGCAACGGGCACCGCGGCGACGTCACCGGCCAGCGATGCCATAAGCGTCAGGACGTCCACTCGTTCGGTGTCCACGTGTGCCCCGCAGCCTTTTCCAAGAAGGCGATATTACATCGGAAATGAGCCGCAATCGTTAATGCCATTCAGCGTCAGGGCGGACGTGGCTGCCACTGGCGTTCGCTCTTTGCAACGAGGCTGGAAGATTCCTCCCGGCCTCGTGCCTCAAAATCTACTCATTGACGCCGTCAAAGCCGATTCACCCGGCTCCTCCAAGCCGAGATGGGTCCGGTTTGGCGCCATCCTGTAGTTCAGACCTATTCTGTTGCCTGCTCGGAAGGAGCGTGCTCATCGCCACCAATGGTGCCGCCGCCACGCATCTTCAGGCGCCCCGTCAACTTGCGGTCAGCAAGCGTTAGCCAACGCTCGGCAGCCGCCAGGTGGATTCGCGCGCGATTAGGTATAGGCTCCGCTTCCGCCAACCGCATTGCATCTTTCGCTCGCTGGATGAGCACCTCTCGCGTTTCTCTGACAGGAACGGCGTTGGTCATTCAGCCGCCGCCCGGAGTATCGGTTGTTCGGCACCCTGGGCGATCAGCCCATACTCGGCGGCGATGCGCTCATGCGCCTTGTGGGCACACATATCCGTAGCGGCTGTCGCGCGCTCGTACTCCTCTATCGCTCGTCGCTGAAAAAATTCCATATCATCTTCGGACATGATCGGCTCTCCATAACCTCCCCCCGGCGCTGGATATCGCGATGATAATTGCGGCCCTGCAGCTTCGCATTAATCTGGATCAAGGTGGGGCGGCCTACCCTCGAGTCCGCGGCAAATCGATGCGAACGGAGAGGCCGCCGGCCCGTTCACGGGGAGAAGGAGCCGAGCATGCATCAAGAGCGCGAAGACGGAGAACCCGTCACCCACGTTTCCACAACGGAGGCCCGCAGCGGTTCGCGGAATAGGCTAAATCGCACTGTCCTATTGATCAGCCTGCCTCTCGTCGTGCTCGCCTTCGTGGTGATCGTCGCCCTTGGATTTCTGGACACGTCGAAGTGGTGCGGATGACGTGAACGGGGACAACGCGGTTCAGTCGGCGCCAGCATTCTGATCGCGCCGCGTCAGTTGGCGCAGAAGCTCATCGGGACGCCCTTAGGGACGATGTTCACGCAGCCGCCTCTTCCATCCAGCGGCGATCAGAGACCGGCCGGAGTGGGCGCGCAGAAGCGCGGGTGAAGCAACGCTTGGACGCTCGCCCTATTTGATAGGTGGGTGGCGGGATCTTCGCCAGCGATGCCGGCCTGAAGATCCTCGTCTGCTCGGCATAGATGCCCCTAGGATGCGGCCCCGCCAACCTGCAGGCCGTGTCATCGCACCCGGTAACTCCATAGCCAGTCGCGACAACCTCAATCGTTTGATCTCCGGTCGCGAGATCGCGGTGGAGCGTATCAAGCTCGATTGTCACAGGCGAGCCATCGCACGCGTGGCGGTGGCCGGGCGCGACTTGTCATGTGCTCAACTTGGTAGCGGGTTCGCCACATATCGCCGAGATTGGAATGACGGGCTGAGGGTGGCGCGAGCATGTCTCTAGCTCGAATGGCTGCCGGGTCTCTACGCCGCCGAACGAAATTGTTTGTCCCCTATTGAAGCGTTGGCTTGATCGCGTCGCCTTCCCGGAGAACGAGCCCATTCTTCTCCATCCGCCGCACCAAGGTGTGCATCTGGTTGTAAAGTTCGAGGAATGCGGCCGTGGGCATGGCTATTCTGCAAGCGGTCGTGATGTATCCGGTCGTGGCTTTTCTATCAGGTTTCGGCGCGTCGGTATGAACCGCGCCGGGTTTGCCAGAGGCTTCAACTCCTGAGAGGTGGAGCCTGTATGAGCGAGACAACGGACAAGTTTGCACCAGAGGTGCGCAAGCGCCGACGATGTTCCTGCTTGGAGCTGAGCTTCGTGACCGAAATCCCGGCGCAAGGCTGAGAATCCTAGTAGCCCCTAATCTTTCAATCAGGGCTGTGCGAGCCGTCCTGTGGCGAAGTCGCGGGCGAGCGCGATAAAGGCTTGGAAGGCGGCGGAGGGATTGCGTCGATTGAAATAATAGAGGCACAGCGGCACGAGCGGCGGTGTCCAGTCTTCGAGAATTCGGATGAGCCGACCCGCCGCGATGTCCTCCCGGACATCGGTTTCCATGAAATAGCCGATCCCAACGCCGTTCGTTGCCGCGATCCGGGTCAGGGAAGCTTCGTCGAGGGTGATCGGGCCATCGACGTCCAGCTGCAGGGCGGGATCTCGATCGGGCGAGGAGACGAGCCCGAAGAGGTGGCCGACCTCATAGCCTATCTCGCCCCCGACCGCGCCGCCGCCATCCATGGCGCCGAGTTCGTGATTGATGGCGGGACCATCCGCACCGTCTGAGATCGCCCATGGTGCTCGCTACGTTCCAGGAGCGAGTACCATGGCGGGCGGCGGTCCTTAGACTGACGATTTTAGGCGCATCTGACTGCGCCAACGCGGCGAAGGCATTTCCGCTGTGATCGGTTGAGCTGTTTTAAATCTGCCTTTCTGCTTCCGGCCCATTTTCTGCCATTCACGATGCGGCGGTGAGTCAGAATCGCACCACCGATTCCCTTTGCCGCCCTCCATTCCAATCCAGCCGATTGCCGGCTGCCCAGCAGACAACCCACCGAGAAGGTCGATTTCGGTCTTCTGCGTCAATCCTTTCTTCGATCCGACCATGGCACCTTTATTTCGACGTGCGCATTGTAGCGAAATGCTCCCATCGATCGCCTTTGTCGGCGCCGGCCCGACGACCATCTACACGCTCCGCGCCCTGATCAATCAGTCGACGCATCCTTTCGCGCTCACGATCTTCGAGGAGCAGGCGAGCGTCGGCCGGGGCACGCCCTATCGCCCGGGATGGAATGACCCTGCCATGCTGTCGAACATCGCCAGCGTCGAGATTCCGCCGCTCGAGCAAACGCTGGTCGAATGGCTCAACGAGAAGGGGACGCAACGCCTGGCCGAACTGGGGATACGTCCGAGCGAAATCGACGAGCGCGCATTCTACCCGCGCGTGGCGCTTGGCGAGTTCTTCTTCGATCAGTTGCAGGCGTTGCTGCGCCGTGCGGAGGCGCGGGGGATCACCGTGACCGTCAGGACCCGGTGCAAGGTGCTCGACGCGGCCAGTTCGCCAGAGGGTATGGTGCTGACGCTCCAGCCTCGTCGGGGCGAACGCTCGGAGGAACGGTTCGATCATGTCGTGCTGGCCACCGGGCATCAGTGGCCCGCGGAACCCGAGGTCCGGCCTGGATACTTCCTGAGCCCGTGGCCTGCCACCGCGCTTGCCGATGTCCCGGCCTGCAGCATCGGCATTCGCGGCTCGTCGCTGAGCGCCATCGACGCGGCGGTGGCGCTGGCGGTAACCCACGGCGAATTCGTCGAAAGCGAGGATGGCGACATCCGCTACGTACCAGCGGCCGGCACCGACGATTTTCATATGACCATGATGTCGCGCAAGGGGCTGCTTCCCGAAGCGGATTTCTATTTTCCTATCCCCTATGAGCCGCTCGCCATCTGTAACGCCGAGGCGATCGAAGCGCTCACCGCCAGCGATGAGCCCGATCTGCTCGACCGCGCCTTCGAATTGTTCAGGGACGAACTGACGAGCGCGGATCCCGACTATGCATCCTCTGTCGGCCTGGACCGACTCACGCTCGAGATATTTTGCGAAAGCTATTTCGCCGAGCGCACCGCCGCCGATACGTTCGACTGGGCGCGAAGCAATCTCGCGGAGGCGGAGGCGAATTACGAAGCCAAGGTGACAGTGCCCTGGCGCTATTCGATCCTGCGCATGCACGAGGTCATCGAACTGCTCGTCCCCTATCTGGAACAGGACGAATTTCGGCGGTTCTCGAGATATTGGAAGCCGGTATTCGTCGATGATTACGCCACCGTCCCGCATGAATCGATCAAGCGGATGCTCGCGTTACATGACGCCGGCAAACTCGAAGTGTTGGCGCTCGGCGAAGACTATAGCGTCGACAGCCATGGTCCGGAAACCGGCGCGGTCCTGACGAAAGATGGCGAGCGCATCCATTTTCCGGTCTTTATCGAGGCGATGGGACAGCGCGCACTGCCCGCGAAGGAATTCCCGTTTTCTTCGCTGCTCGATCAGGGGATCGTTCACGACGTAGCCCCCGGCGAGCGGGGCCCGACCCGTGGTATCGCGATCGACGACCAGTTCCATCCGGTGTCCGACGAGATACCGGATGATCAGCTCTTCTGCCTCAGCCTGCCTTTCATCATGGGCAAACACCCCTTTATTCAAGGCATCACCAGCTCGCACGAAATGGGCCTCGTGGTGGGTCCACAGCTGGCCGCGGCAATCGAGCGCGATCTGGAACCGCACGGCGATCCCGCTATCGCCGGGGCTGCGTAGTGAGGATGTTCGCAATCTATGTCGGTGGCGAGATGGCCGGCGCCAATATCGAGCTTCATGACATGCGCTTCGTCGTGGCGCCCTCGATTCGCGACACCTATGCGGAACTGCGTCGGCAATGGTGGGGATTGCCGACCAGCCTGCATCTCGACTGCTGGGCCGAGATCACCCACGCCGATGGCTACCGCGTCGAGCTGAAGCCCGAGCCTTTTGCCGGGCGTGAGAAGCTCTGGTTCGTCAATCTCGGCGGCTATGACCCGACCGAATTCGCCGAGCGACACCAGAATGTATTTGTTGTCGCAACCAGTGTGAGCACGGCGAAGGCCCGGGCGATGGAAGCGGTGAGTGGATGGGTCGAGCTACACCGTGACGACATGTACGAAGCCGAGCAGGCTTTCGCGCTCGATCAGGCGGCCAGCGACCAGCGCTTGCACATCCATCTGACCCCCGGAGCGCCGGCGCAGCAGCCGGCGTTCACGTGTAAATATATACCGATTGGCAGAAACGGCTGAACACCACGCCGGGGCCGGCGTCTTCTTGTCGAGATTTCGTGCTTAAGGGTGTAGGCGTGGGCGCCCCCGCAATCGGGGGCGCCGTCGGACTATTTTTCGCTATTACCGGAGCCAGGCTCCGTCGTCTTCGGGGCTTTGCCATCCTCGACACGACCCTCATTGCGCAGGTCGCGGCCCTCCTGGGCCTTTTCCTTGCTCTCGGGCGATTTGCCGTGTTCGAAGGCTTCTTCCTTGACGAAGCCGGCAGCTTCCTTGAGCTTTCCTTCAGCACTCATCGCGTATCTCCTTGTAAATCCTGTCACGAAATAACGTGACCAGCGTCAATCGTCTGGGCTGCCCCGTTCGTTCCATGAATGTTTCACCATGGGTCGCACTGTACGGCCGGATCGCATGGATTGCCGGACCGCTCATCTGGCTGCGATCCAGCATCGCGATCGAGCCCCCGCTGCCGCGAATAATGCCGCGTTTGGAAGACCATGCCGGCGTGCCGGTATGAAGCGACCTCGTTGAACGGTGATGCGCCGAACGGTCAGCCTGGAGTCACGGATCAAAAAAACCGGCTCCGACCGGGAACCGAGAGGAGCCGGGGAGACGGGGCAAGGCCTGATCGGAGCCGCCCCGTTGGGAGTATGACCGCAGTATGCACAAAGGCCGGGTTGGATTCCGGACAGGCGATTGGCACTGCGGTTTCGCTGCTCTCCGGATTTTTCCGCTCGCCTGAACCGCTGGCGGCAGAGGCGCGTTTGGAGTCAGGCGGGTGAACTTCAGCAAGCCCACGCTGTACCTCAATCAGATGGAGCAAATCATGACCGAAGCCAGTGAGGGACAAAGGGCCCTGAACCCCGCGATCAACTGGAAAATGAGTGCTGCGCTGGAGAATGTGCCGCGCGGTGAGAGTGAGCTCGCGGAAGTCACCAGCCTCGCGGGCGCGGTTGCGGCGTGGCAGGCGCTTGACCCAGCGCATCGCGCGGATGCGCTGCTCACCCTGGAACGATCGCTGGTGATCGACGGCGAGACTATCACGTCATTGAGCGGTGAAGCGATCGCCAGGCTCGCCGCTCGCCTGCCGGGCAGCGAGCAAAACGTCGTCGACACATGAACCGCAAGGAGCGCCGGGCGCTTGCCGCCCGGACCCGGCAACCAGCCGCCCGACATTGCGCCTGCTGCGCCGCGCCAGATCAGGATCGAAAAAGGGAGCTGAGCGACAATAGGCATGCACCGCATGGCCATGCCGACCATCGATGATCAGTCAGCGCTCAGCTTTCTGGTGCCTGGCTTGCGCCCGCCCTTGGCGGCGGCGTAGCGGATTCGAACCATCGATACGAGTTTGTCTATGTCCATGTTTGGCGGGCTGATAGTCACCTACGAGCGTTCGTGCCTGCTGAAGATGGTCGTCGTTACCTCTATTACCCGTCGCCGACGTGGTAAAACATAGGGTTTTTCATCCATTCGTTGACGTCGGATTCCCGCCACCCAGCGCATCGCGTCGCGATCCTGACCTGCTTCGGAAATGTGCCGGCCTGCACCTTTCGATACAGGGTTGAGCGACTGAGTCCGGTGCGGTCGAGCACAGTGTTGAGCCGAAGGATGCGGTCTGGGGTTTGGGTCACGGCATGGTCCTGCTTTGGTCGGTCTGGCTCCCGACGAACAGGATTGAGATTGTGGCGTGAGGTGCAAGGGTCGACCGATTAAGATGCGTCCAGCGACACCGGGCGGCCTCAAGAGTGTATGTTGGCGCGAACTCGACCTCCGACGCCGACATCTCATGGCATCCCATGTCGCCAACATGATCTTGCAGGTTGGCCGGCCGTTCGGCCGAGTCGGGTCGACCGCCCGCGGAAGGTTGGATTAAGGTCGACTGATGCGAAAGCCGCTGCTGGCCGGTGCAACGGAACGCGGCATCGAATGAGCGCGCACTGACGAGCTTCGCTGAAGCCGTCAGGGGTCGCGAGTCCTTGCTGATCCGCGTGACACACTCGATCCGCCCGGAGGGCGCGGCGACGGCTGGCGCACAGGCCCGCGCGCACGCCGCCGCGACGGCCGGTCGGATTCAAGGGTGCGTTGTTGGTAGGGCTCCATCGGAGGCGGCGCGCCGCGGACGCGGCGCGGATTGATGCGGTCATCGCGCTGCGCGCGATGGCGTTGGCCTCCGGCATCGGTCTGGCGGATGGGCGTCGCTGCCCCTTAGGTCCGTCGCGGCGTGCCGCAACCCCGGCTCTGCCGGGGTCCTCCATTGCATTGCGGCCGTTCCGGTGCGGCCCGCCTTCCTCGACGGACCTTCTGGTCACGCTCCTGCCGCCCACCCGCCATTCCGGCGCCGGTTGCGGTGTTGAAGGAGTGAAGGATGATGGAGAAAGACCGCAACAGCCGTCAGAGCCTGTATGCCGAAGTGACGGGGCGCGTGATCGCGGAGCTCGAAGCAGGGCGATTGCCATGGGTACGGCCTTGGGACAGCGCTGCATGTGATTGCGGCATGCCCGCCAATGCCGCGACTGGCAGGCGCTATTCGGGGATCAATATCCTGATCCTGTGGCACGCGGTGACAGCTGGCAACTTTGGCTCGCAGCGTTGGCTCACCTACGCCCAGGCCCAGGCCGCAGGTGGCAATGTCCGGCGCGGCGAGAAGGGCACGATCGTCTGTTATGCTGACCGGTTCACGCCAAAGACCGAGCAGGAGCGGGCGCGCGATGAAGATCGCGAAGCGCGGCAGGTGGCTTTCCTCAAGCGCTTTACCGTGTTCAATGTCGATCAATGCGAAGGCCTGCCCGAACCGCTGACCCGGCTTTCGGATCCCGTGCCGGAGTGCGAGATCATCCCGCAGGTGCGGGCGCTGATCGACACGAGCGGCGCGGATTTCCGCATCGGTGGCAATGAGGCATATTACCGGCCTGGCCTCGACTATGTGCAGGTGCCGCCGCAGCACGTATTCAGGGAACCGATCAACTGGCATCGCACCGCGCTGCATGAACTCGGTCACTGGACCGGGCATCCCAGCCGGCTCGACCGTGACCAGGAGGGCCGGTTCGGAACACTGTCCTATGCGCGTGAAGAACTCGTCGCGGAGATGGCAAGCGCGTTCACCTGCGCATCGCTGTCGATTGCGCCGACCGTGCGGCATTCCGATTATATCGCCGGATGGCTCGACGTCCTGCGTGAGGATGACCGCGCGATATTTCGCGCGGCCAGCGCCGCCAGCAAGGCAGCGGATTATCTGCTGGCATTCACCCAAGCCGGCGAGCCGGAGCACGGGTCGTGACCCGCTTGGGTGGGCGCCGCGCCCGCCGGCAGCGGATAGCGCGCATGCGTCTGGCGATCGAGACGATGGATGCCGGCCCGCGCGCGATATTCGAGCGGGTGCGGTTTGAGGGCATGGGCTATGCCGCGATCGCAGACGAACTCGGCATCGGCCTCGACGCTGTCGAACAGGGATTGGCCATCGCGCTTGCCCATCTCGATCGCGAGATGAGCAAGCAGGAATGATGTTCTTCACGCGATGCGGCTATCCCTAATTCAAGGGATGGCGGCATCGAAACGGATCATGTCGATCTTGCCAAAGACCGTGCCGTCCACGACAAGCCGGAGCGAAAATGCGTAACGATCTCTCTCATCTGCCAGCGGCCAAGCAGCGCGACCTGGAACGCGTGCTCGCGATCCTCTTCGAGGAGTTCGAGGACGCGACCGGGCTTGCCTCGGGTGAGTGGAAAAAGAAGGGGCGGATCCTCAAGGTCGTTCTCTACGGTTCCTATGCGCGTGGCGGCTGGGTCGACGAGCCGCACACGGCGAAAGGGTATCAGTCGGATTTCGATCTGCTGATCATCGTGTCCGACAAGCGGCTGACCGATCCAATCAAGTTCTGGGAGAAGGCTGAGGAGCGGCTGACCCGCGAGTTCGGGATCACCAAGACGATCAGGACACCGGTCAATTTCATCGTCCACACGCTGCAGGAAGTGAATGATGGGCTTGCCCATGGGCGCTACTTTTTCATGGATATCGCGCGCGATGGGATCGCGCTCTACCAGAGCGAAAGCAGCGCGCTTCATACGCCCAAGCCGAAGACACCCGAGCAGGCGCTGGCGATGGCGAAGGAGTATTTTGAGGAGTGGCACCCGAGCGCCTTACGTGCTCACATAAATTTCCAAGATGATCTTGCGCGCGGTTGGCTGAAAGACGCTGCCTTCATGCTCCATCAGTCGACCGAACGGCTCTACCACTGCGTTCTACTCGTCAGCACCTTCTACACACCGCACGTTCACAATCTGGGCTTCCTGCGTACTCAAGCGGAGCGGTTAGACCGCCGTCTGGTCGATGCCTGGCCGCGCGAGCAGCGGCGTGACCGTGCGATGTTCGAGAAGCTCAAGGACGCCTATGTGAAGGCGCGCTACTCGAAGCACTATCGCATCACCGCTGAGGAGCTGGCTTGGCTCGGCGAGCGTGTCGAGGAGCTTGGTCGTGTTGTTCACGAAATATGCTCTGAGCGCATCGCCAAGCTTGAGAGTGCGGCCCGCGAGTCTGACTGACAGATTTGGTTTCAGTCGCCCCCGTCAGCCTTCGCGTCCAATGCGACGATCAGTATCGCTGCCAGCGATTCCTCGGCACGCAACCGCACCGCGCTATCCTTTGCCGCCAGATCGTGACGAAGCCATTCCGGCAAACGGGCAAGGGCGTTGTGAAGGGCGTCTTTCGCTGTCTGATCCATTAGCGGCGCTATGGCCAATTGCGATGCCCGCGGCAATGCTGCGGGCTCCGGTCAAGCGATCGCGATGGTGCTGCGTGAGTTTATTGCCGCTTAAGCCGGCGCGCGCCTGAAGCGATACTCGCTCCAGGCGCGCGAACTTATCAGGCAGTGGCCTTCTTGGCGCGAGGCTTGCGCGTCGGCGTGGCGGGCGGAGCCGCGACAGGAGCGGCCTTCGCGGCGCGACCTTTGTTACCGAGTCCGATCCTCACGGCCATCTCGCGACGCGCTTCTGAATAGCTCGGCGCGACCATGGGATAATCAGCCTTGAGGTTATAGCGCTGGCGATACTCCTCGGGCGTCAGGCCGTTGGTCGACAGATGGCGGCGCAGTGTCCGGTACGGCTTGCCGTCGATCAACGAGATGATGTGATCCTGAGAGGCCAACGACTTGCGGACCGAAACGGCCGGCACGAACTCTTCGGCCTGTTCGGCGCCGGCATCCGCAGCGTTTGCATCCACCGCGCCGCCCGAGAGTTCGCTCACCGTCGCGTGCATCGCGCGCAGGAACGCTGGCACATCTTGTGCGTCGACCCGGTTGTTCGCATTGCCCAGCCAGGCAATGGTCAGGTCGGTCGCGAGTTCAACCAGATCTTGCGCGTTGTCTTCGGTCATATTTGCTCCAATTCGGATAGATCTCATTGACGCCCCTGCGCGCATCATCTGTCCCGCGTCAACTATTCGTCAGAGCATTCGGATCCTCGAACGCGCGTCGTCCACGGCGTCGCCACAAGATGAGTGCCTGTTCGCGATCGTCGCCGCGAAGTTTTACTGCGGCTTCGACCAGAAGCCCGAGGATCACCGCACGATCGTCGTCGGCAAGCTCGATCAGCCCGGACTTCGCGATCAGGCCGCCAAGTTCGATCAATTGTCGGGTGCGTTCGCGCCGCTTCATTTGCCAGGCGCGGACATCGTTACGTGCCCGTTTTGCCAGCAGCCGATGACGCGCTGCCATCGCTTTTCTGTCTGACATCTGACTGGCGATCAGCGTCGCGCGCAGAACGCTGACCCGATCCTTGAAAGAACGCCGCACCGCGTTCGCGCCATGCCTTCCTCGTCTGTGTATCGGTTGTCGCCGCTGCCACCAGCAGCGCGCCGGCAAGTTCGTCGGCGCTGAGCGCATCGGCGCCGCACGCGATCACCAACTCACCGAGCTGGCTCTGCTTGCGAGTCTTGAGTTGCCGGGCCTTGTCGTTGAGTGCCTTGAGCTCGGCGTCAAAGTCACGGGGTTTGCGCATCGACCTGTCCTCAATTGCTCATGGAGGACAGCTCAGTTATCGTGCCAGTCGATCAGCCACAATGTCCTGAAATCTCCTGACACATTGCAGTCCCGAGATTGATGAAATCATTCGAGGGCGCGCTTATACGTCGTGCCGACGTGCTCGTTGAGGTGTAGATGGATTGCCGTCATGGCGATCTACCACTTCTCGGCAAAGATCATCTCGCGTGCGGCCGGATCTTCGGCACTGGCGGCTGCCGCCTATCGCTCGGCCTCGCGGCTCCATGATCAGCGCCTCGATCGCCACCACGACTTCTCGAACAAGGCCGGCGTCGTCCACAGCGAGGTGATGTTGCCGGACGGGGCACCCGAGGAGTGGTCCGACCGGGAGACATTGTGGAATGCGGTCGAAGCGGTCGAGGTCCGCAAGGACGCGCAGCTGGCGCGCGAGATCGAGCTCGCCATCCCGCGCGAGCTTGACCAGGTCGAGGGCATCCGGCTGGCACGAGAGTTTGTCGCGCGTGAGTTCGTGGCGCGCGGCATGGTCGCTGATCTCAATGTCCATTGGGATGTTGGCGCGGATGGTCTTGCGAAGCCGCATGCCCATGTGATGCTGAGCACGCGGGAGGTGGGCGAGAATGGGTTCGGCGCAAAGTTGCGCGACTGGAACCGCACCGAGCTTCTCGAGCGATGGCGCGAGGCATGGGCTGAGCACGTCAATCAGCGGCTGGCCGAACTCGATATCGATGCGCGCATCGATCACCGATCATTGGACGCGCAGGGGATCGAACTCGAACCCCAGAACAAGCTTGGTCCCGCTGCATCACGACGGGCGGGGCAGGGGCTCGAGTCCGAGCGGCTCGATGATCATCGCGAGATCGCCCGGCGCAATGCTGCGCGCATCCTTGCCGATCCCAAAGTCGCGCTCGATGCGATCACGCACAACCAGGCGACCTTTACCAATCGTGACCTTGCCATGTTCGTCCATCGGCACAGCGACGGGAAGGATCAGTTTGATCGGGTGATGGCCGCGGTAAAGGCGGCGCCTGAACTGGTGACACTTGGCAAGGACGGGCGCGGCGAGCCGCGGTTCACATCACGCGCGATGATCGAAACTGAGCAGCGGCTCCAACGTGCAACGGATCAACTCGAAGCGCGCCGTCATCATGGTGTCAGCGACCGGCATCGGGATACCGCGCTGGCGCGCGCGGCAGCGCACGGGATGCGGCTGTCGCCAGAGCAGCGCAGTGCGTTTGAACATGTCACCGAGGCCAGGGGGCTCGGTATCGTCATTGGCTATGCCGGCACCGGCAAGTCGGCGATGCTGGGTGTTGCGCGCGAGGCATGGGAAGGGGCGGGCTATCGCGTCCAGGGCTTGGCGTTGTCGGGCATCGCCGCCGAGAATCTCGAAAGCGGTTCGGGGATTGTATCGCGCACCATTGCGAGCATGGAGCATCAATGGGCGCAGGATCGCGAGCAACTGACTGCCAAGGATGTGCTGGTGATCGACGAGGCAGGCATGATCGGTACGCGCCAGATGGAGCGGGTGATCGGCGAAGCCCACAAGCGCGGCGCCAAGGTCGTGCTGGTCGGAGATCCCGAGCAGTTGCAGGCGATTGAGGCGGGGGCGGCGTTCCGGGCAACCGCGGAGCGTCATGGCAGCATCGAGATCACCCAGATCCGCCGCCAGCGTGACGACTGGCAGCGTGACGCAACCCGGCATCTCGCGACTGGCCGTACCGGCAAGGCGGTGCGGGCCTACGAAGATAAGGGCCACGTCCATGTCGCCGAAACGCGCGATCAGGCGCGTGCCGATCTGATCGATCGCTGGGATCGCGATCGCGAGCACGCACCTGGCGCAACGCGCATCATCCTCACTCACACCAATGACGAGGTTGGCGCGCTCAACATCGCGGCGCGCGGGCGGCTGCGAAAGGCCGGTAAGCTGGGCGAGGACATCACCATTGCCGCCGAGCGCGGCAAGCGGGCGTTCGCAGCTGGTGACCGGATCATGTTCCTCAGAAACGAGCGTGGTCTTGGCGTGAAGAACGGATCGCTTGGCACGGTGCAGACACTCAACGCTGCGCGCATGGCGGTGATGCTCGATGATGGTCGAGCGATAGCGTTCGACATCAAGGACTATGCCAGCATCGATCATGGTTATGCTGCTACCGTGCACAAGGCGCAGGGCATGACGGTGGATCGCGTTCATGTGCTCGCTACACCGGGGCTCGATCGGCATGCCGCTTATGTCGCGCTGTCGCGGCATCGTGACAGCGTCGATGTTCATTATGGCCGCGACGATTTCGCCGATCGCGACAGGCTCGTGCGTGCGCTCAGTCGTGAGCGTGGCAAGGACATGGCGTCGGACTATCCACAGCAACCGGAGGTGCGGGAGACGCCTGCGCTGCCAGCCGCTGTCACACGCCATGCGCAGATCGTCAGAGCCATGCGGTTCGCCCATTCGATTGGAGAGCCTTACACGCCGGAACAGCGGGCAGAGGTGGTCAGCAGCCGGGCTGCGCTCGACGCGATCCAGCCTCAGGGTGCGCGCGATCTGGAGACCGCGTTCTCCAACGAACTCGGGCTGATCTCTGAATCTGCCCAGGGGCGAACTCAGGCAACCATCCAGGCGATGCAACTCGAGGCCGAAATGCGAGGTAACCCGCAGCTGCGTGCCGATGTGTTCGTCCAGCGTTGGCAGGCACTTGATCGTCAGCGCCGGTTGTTGACGCGCGATTACGAGACTGGACACGCGGGCAAGGTTGCCGACACCATGGTTGGCATGGCCAAAAGCCTTGAACGCGATCCGCAAGTTGAATCGATTCTGCGCAACCGAAAGGCTCAGCTTGGGTTGCCGGCTGTGACCGAGCGTGGGATTGGGCAAAGCTTGGCTGATATGATCGGGCACGGGCGCAACAGGGGAATCGAGATTGGGATGTGAGTGGGGGAGGCGCGTTTAGGGAAACGATTGCCTCTGTTCCGCGAACTGGAAGTGCAAATAGCGCGCAAGTGTCTAAAATAAAGGTCCATTTGTATTGTTCGGACCGTAAAATATTGGCAAAATTAGCGTAATGTTTGAGACAGTCACTTGCTACCGTGCATGAGCCTTTCTAGGGTGATCGTCTGGGGTAATGCAATTAAAGCGAGGGGCGATGTCTGTCAGCAAGAGCTATGCGGGGCAGCTCGTCGCGCGCTTGGAGGAGTAACCGAGATTGATTGACGCCTGATAGATGGTCGTGCGCAATCGGGTGTTTGGCGCACGCACCAGTTCAGCGGTTCTTGAAATCGGCGGTTCGCTCGACGATTAAGAAGGCTTGGTCCCTTTGGAGGAACGTCGGCAGACTTAGCGTGTCACCCAGTCGACAGGGGCCCTGTTTTGTGGTTCTGCTGATCTCAGGCCCCATGGAGCGCCATTTCCACAAGGGCGACGCTACGGTCATGAGATATGTTCCATCCCGGTCGGAACAGGCGGAGGACACCGTCTTTCTAATGAATGCCTTGCCGTCGATGACTATCGGTCTCGATATGAAGTAGACCTGATCGGTCGCCTCGCACTCTTCGACGGTGCCAGGTCTAGCGCTCATCTCGGACGTTGAAATATTCGCTGGCGAGAATGACAGCGTTTCAAGCGACGGCCTTATATCTCGCTTAAGATATCCGCCAATTTCATCCCTGAATTCCGAGGTCGGCCGCCGCGTCCGGTAGGTCCAGCTGATATCCGTCGGATAGCCGATATATTCCTGCCATAGCGCGTATCGGTTCAGTGGAAACGACCTGCTGAACACGCAGATACTCGGGGAACTCCCCGTCAGTTGATGGTGGATGACGGACTTGATGACCGTCAAATCCCGATCATTTTCCGACTGGATGGGAAGAGGCGTGTGCGCGCAGCCTGAGCAAACGAGCTGCACGATGGAACATGCCAGCAAGATTGGATGCGACCGAAGCCGGCGTCGGAACTGAACCCACATGCGTCGTCGCTCACTCCATGATCATGATCGGGTCATACCCTGTCCTAGCCTGACAAAAACCGACTGCTGCCATATCCGCCACTCGGCCGCAAATTGGATCCGCTTCCTGCACGCTCGTCAGCCGTCAGATGAGGTGAATGGCGACAGCATCGATCCGCCTCGTGAAGGGATCGACTGCGATGTACTGGCCTCGATCGCCTCGCGCGAATTCGCGGTGTTCAAAAGCCGTCGTCTGATAGAGTCGACTGCATGCCGCGTGAATATGGCCTTCAACGCTGCCGGATGACCGCCATTTCGGCGCCGCACAGTGCACTGGTCGACGCGCCGCTCGAATTCCGTCATGCTGGCGAGCCCGCTCGCTTGGTTGTTGGCATATTGGCGCTGCGGCAGGACGAGATGCAATCATCGGAGAGGGGCTTGGGCGAAAGCCGGAGCCATGAAGTTCACGATCTTGTCGCGGAGCGTCATCGCGCAGCCTACACACCCAGCGAGCGCCTTTGGACGCGATACGCGCCAAGCTGCCGAAATAACCACGACAAGTGGCTCAGGGGCCACTGAGCACCTCTGGGACCGAGCGGCGTGCCGCCAACTGCGCATAGAGGGTTTCATCCAGTCCGAGCGCGCGCCAGCACTCTGCGGTGTCGAGCGCCGATTGGCGTCTGGGAGCAGCCTTTTGGAGCGGAACGATCAGGCCGGTCCGATCAATGTTCGAATCGGCGAGAAGTGCCGAGGCTATGGATCTGCCCAGCTCGATTGCACGCATGCGCTCGAGGCTGTCCGCACCAATGATCCGCTCGAACAGCCGCCGCATCGAGCGCGACTCCGTTCGTGCCAGTATCGTCGCGAGATCGCCTGCATCGGCGTGGCCCATGAGGGCGAGAAGGATGCGGGCGGCGTCGGCGATACCGACATCGTCATGGCTTCGAATGTGTTCTAGCTCTGCGATGGAAAGATCAACTTCGCCCATGATGGCGGGATCGGCGCTACAAAGGCATGCAATCAACCATGCCAATGCGGGGCGCGTTTCGAGATGGCGGGCAATCTCGCTGGCGATCGCCGCCGCCTCGAAATAGCGCAGCCTATCATGCGTTTGATAGAAATATCCCTGCTCGCATCGCGCCTCCATCGACGCGAGTACGGCTGGGTCGCTTAGGGTTTCGGGGGCGATCTGGGCGAGCACTCCCGGGTCGATGAGATCGACCGCGCCGACATGCTCGAGTTTCAGGAGCATCACCGCTTCCGCTACCGTCAGGTCGCGCGCAAACCTGTTCGTGGAAAACGAGAATCGCGCCAACCGACGCAAGAGAGCGCCGGCCGGGTCCGGCGCGATCACGGCCAATGACAGGATCGTTTCCATCCATTCGTTCGACGGCGCGCGAGAGGAGATCGTCAGCATCCATGCCCACGGCCCACCAACCGCAGCGACAGCCTGATCGAAGAACACCCCTTGCGCCCAGAACGCGAGGTCGCGGTCTCCCAATCCATGATCGTGCCAACGGGTCTCGGCCGCATGCCAATCCTCGACTTGGCCGAAATCGTCCCGCCTGATCCGGGTGACAAGCGTTTCGACGGGCACCCCCGCCTCATAGAGATAGGCGGCGGTAGCGAGCGGCCAAGGCAGCGCATATTTGAGACGCTGAAACAGAGTACGCCAGCCGGGACGGCTTCCAATGGCTTCGACGAGCTCCGCGAGACCCTCAGAACATGGCGCGGCATGGAATGCCGCCAATGCCCGCAGGGGCTCCCACGAGCCTCCTGCCGGGATGGTTTTGTAAGCGGAACCGACCGATTCGCGGGCGTCGATGCCGATGATGGACAGCGATAACGGCGTCGCTCCCGAACCTAAGCCGATCGAGACATCCTCGGACCGGATACGCTCGGACGAGAAGAGGCGCAGCACCGGTATTGCCGCGCAAGCCGCTTCTACACTGAGATTTAAGCGGCGTGCATGATCGAGCGCCCCGATAGCCTCGACGGGCTCAGCCGCGCCCACGAGCGCCTCCAGCCGCCCCACGATACCGTGGTTGGCGAACGCTGCATGGACGATGAGGCCCGGTTCGTCGCGCAGATGCGCCGGCCATCGCTCTTGCACGAGCGCGCGCGCGCGATGATCGTCGATCCGGAAAAGGACCGTCCAGGCGCCGTCACGCGCCAGCCGGATTCGCGAGTCGAGGCAACGCCGGAGCGCCTCGATGGATCGCTCGATATCGACGAGACAATGCGTGCACAGGGTGAGGGGCAATCCGTCTGGACCGCATTCGACGACTTCGAGAGCGACGGCGAGAAGCAGTTTCCGATATCTCGGCTGATCGAAGGCGATTCCGTCGTCGAGCAGGTCGTTCGCTAGTCGCGAGCCCGATCGCAGGATTCGATCGATCGGATCGTCACTGTCGTTGAGCTCGTTGCAGATCGTGACGATCGTATCGCGATATTGCCGTGTATCGGTTAGCGCGAAGCACTTGCTCGCCGCAATCTGGAAGACATGCGCCCAGTGGCTTCGGCTTGCGATTGCGCGAAGGCGGTCCTGCACCGCGGCTTCATGCCCCGACATGAGATAGGCTGCCGCCATATATTCCTGAAGCGAGCGGACCTCATAGGTGTATCGGTTTTCATCACGCTGGGTGAGCAAGACCAGGCGCTCGGTCGATATCGAGACGAGATCGGCGGTGTGTGCGGCAAGCTCTTCGCCTTGGAAATCCTCGTCCAGAAGCTGCCCGCGGATCAGCGACTCCAGCGCGACCGCGGACAGATACGCCTCGGCCGCGCCCTGAGTCTCCGCTTCGACCTGCAGGAGGAAGCCGGCGCGTTCGTGGACCGCCTTGATGGTGCGCTCCCACCGCTTCATCAGTTGGCCGATCGGTCCCGGTTTCGCCTGCTCGCGCCTGAGGACGACCAGATAATATTGGTCGAACAACGACCATCGGTCGTTGGGCGCGTAACCGCTCTGGTCGAGCAGCGCTAGGAGAATGGCGACCTGCAATGGGCTTGTCATGAGCCGGGCCGTAGCCGAATTCTTGGCTGCGTCGGCGAAGCGCGCCAGTGCCCGCTCGCGCTCCAACGGATTGGTTAGCCGCGCGTTCGCGAGCTTTTGCGCGCACAGGGATGCCCGACCGGCATCGAGTTCGCTCAGCGCGAGCCGCGTGTAGAGATTCGGATCGAGATCGTCATTATAGCCCTGCGGACGCGTCGTCACGATCATCAGCAGGTCGGCTCTTGCGGCATCGTCCCAAAATTCGTTGATCGCTCGAATGACCGACGTTCGGTTCGCGCTCGGCGGCACCTCGTCGAGGCCGTCGAGGATGAGGATGACGGGAACGCCGTCGAGCCATCGGCGCAAGTCGTCCACGCCGACCTTCGTATCGGCGACGCGGCTCATATGCGCGGCGATGTAGGAGATAAGCGAGAGACGATCATTGCCCGGCTTGACGATTTCGTCCGCAAATGCCGGCAGGTCGATGCGGAGGGGAAATCGCCGTGGCAGGTCGATCGGAAGCCGAGCTTCCTGCGCGCGGTTGCGCGTGCTTTCGATAATCTGTTCGATTTCGATAGCGTTGGGCTCAGCCTTTTCCGCGGAGAGTAGATCGGCGCGGAAAAGCTGCGCGACGAATTGGGATACGGTCGATTTTCCCTGACCGGGGCCACCTAGCAGGAGTACCCGTTCGCGGCGTGGACCATCGCCATCGCGACCGTCAGCGACACCAGTCGCGTTCAGCCTCTCGCGCGAGAGCTCCAGCAGATAGCTCAGAAGCATGCCTTGGACGGTATAGCCGGGTTCCTCCCTCTCGATAAAAGGCAGGTCGATGAAAACATCCTCGATCATGGTCAGCGCGTCGCCATTGTGCCCTGCCTGCTGGAGGCGCATCGGCCGTTGGTCGCGGAGCTCGCGCTGGAGGTAGCGTCGAAGCGCCGCGCCGAAGTTCAGGGTCTTGAGCTCGAGATCGTCGAGTAAGGTCGCGATGACCTCGTTGCTTGTCACCCAGCACCTGAAACTCCGACGGATCGCGGGGGCGCCAGCGAGCAGGACGTTGAGTTGGTCGAAATGCCAGATCCGAAAATCGCGCAGGCCGAGACGCTTGCGATACCGCTCGAAGACCGCCTCGACCTTGGCGATCCCACCGGCACCGCGCGGGCCTGCCGGCATCGGCGAGAGTCGGGCGTTTGTGACAAGAATATAGTGATCGGGCTTGCGCAGGCGGCTGTCCTTGCGGGCGAACTTGCTGAGCTCGACGTCGAGTTGGGCAGCGAGCCAGTCCGCCTGCTCGCGTGGCGAGCCCGGCACCTGCAGGAACTTGGCCTGGATCACGGTATAACCGCACCAGGGCTCGAGAACGCTGGGAAAGGGAAGCGAGCCGTCATAGCTGGCCTCCCTCCCACCGTCCGGCCCGTCTCCGAAAACAGCGATTCCGGGGCCAAGTACATGGCCGGCGAGCGACTGTGCGAACAGCTCGAAAGATCGTGGCGAGAAGCGTTTAAAGTCCAAGTCCATTCGCTACACGCCCGATGCCGTCAAGATTCGACGCCATCCTACCCATAACTTCGGCGAGACGACCACAAATTCAGTCCCATTCCGGATACAGTTTCGTCTCTTGCGCTCGCGGATCAAGTATCTATCGAAAAGCCGTTGCGGGCAGGCTCCAAAGGTATTCGTTGAATGCGTAGATCGCGTTCATCTCCGAACCCGCATCGCTTCGCTTCCCCTTGGCGACACGGTTTTTCAATGAGAGCAAAAGCGTCCTCCCACTCCAATCTGAGTTCCTCAGGTGGAAAGTCCGACGCCCGTTGCGCCTCCGCGCTCGACGCCAGCTTCGCGAGCGCTGTCACAAGACTGGCCTGCACATGATCATCGGCCATGGGGAATAGCCAACCACGCCGACATGCTGAGTGCAACGGCAGCTTTGGGGCAACCAGCCGAAGCCGTTGAATGACGGAGATTAGGGCGATTGCGGCCCGTCCGGTTTGCGAGCGCCTCCGCTAATAAACGACGGCCTCCGCCGTAAACACGTTCACCAACTGACCCGGCAGCATGACCGCCGAACGTCCGCTGATCACGATCGACCCAAGCAGAGCGCCCACCGTGTTGCCGCGACCTTCCTGGCGGTGAGAGCCGCGCAACGCATAGTCGCGGCCCTGAACCGAGATGGAGTTGAACGTGATCTCGAACTTGCCGGACTTGCCGCCGATGGCGCGCCCGGTCTTCCAACTAACGGTGCCGCCGACATGCGACCCGCGCGGGATGGCGACCGCTCCGTTCTCGACAACGTCGTTCACGGTCATAAAAGCGATCTGGTCGCCTTCCTCGATCCGCTTCGACGTAATCTCGTTGGCCGGCGTGACCACCAGCATGGTTCCAGCTGGCAGAAGCCTGCGCATGGGGCGAGGCGCGTATGCCTCTGCCTCCACCGGCGCTGCCCGGCTTGTCGGAACGGGTGCGTCGCGGGATGAGCGGTAAACGGGGCTCGAGGACCTCGGCGGCGGATCCTTCTGCACCGGAAGCGGGATGTTCTGGGCAGTGGCGACAGTCCCGCAGGTACTGGCGAGCACGGCAACGAGCGCCCAAGCGCTAAGCTTCATTGTAATCCCCCTCGATCCGCTAACGGCGGCACACAAAGTCGACTAGGAGCGGAGCGTTAATTCATCGTGAATTGCGTCCTGGCGAAGAGCCGGCGGACTTGATTTTCCGTGATCACACTCATGTATATCTGATCGAAAATCATGTCTTAGCGGGGCAATTTCTGCAAAAGCTTATGGTCCACTTTCCTGCGGCTCAGTATATTACACGCATGGAAGAAGAACCCAGGCCATTCGACATTGCGGACCGCACATACTTGGCCCAGCGCTTCATCGACAGCGAGAGCCTCGACGGCCACATTGAGCTAAGCGACCCCGCGACGCGGAGGCCGTTGGCCCGCATCAGCTACGACCACGCCACGCAGGAGATGGACGTGACCATGGGCTATGTGCCGATCCCGATTGGGGCGTTGCAGTGGATGCTGGATAGGGCGGAGACGGCGCTGCGGAGCTAGCTGGCGCCTTACGACCGCAGAAAGGTCGAGCAGAAAGCATGTCAGTCGCGTTCGTGCAATCTCCGCTCGCATCACGCCGCAGGCTGACCTACACAGGATGCCGTGCATATTCGTCCGTTCGTTCCCACTGATGCAGAGGCTCTCGCGGCACTATATCATGCCGCAGTCCACCAAGTCGGAATCCGGGACTATTCCAGCGCCCAGGTCGCAGTTTGGAGCCCGGCACCTCGATCGGCAGAAGCATATGTCGCGCAATCCCAACAGCGCACTTTCCTAGTCGCTTTGAACGATGCTGGAGAACCCATCGGATACGGTGACCTCGAGCCGGATGGGCACATAGACCATCTGTACTGTAGGCCCGACTATGTCGGGACGGGCGTGGGGAGCGCGCTCTATCTTGCGCTCGAAGAAGCCGCCATAGCAGCTGGCATCACCTTCCTCTTTGTTGAAGCCAGCGAGGCTGCCCGCCGGCTTTTTGAACGTAAAGGTTTTCAGGTGGACCATCGACGCGACTTCGAAATCGGTGGCACAGCCATTCATAATTACAGGATGACGAAGAACTTGGAACCGTCCGGACGCGACCTTCAGCCGTCCGCCTCTTTCATGCCAGAACCGGGCTGACTCCCCACGAAACCGAGCCGTTCCGCCCTGGCCGGACCCATGGCGGCCTTAAACCTTAGCATTGCTCCCAGCAGGCCGACCACGGGTCTTCGACACCACAGGAGCAGCAGCCGCCACCTTTGCACCTGGCTTGCGGCCGAGGCCGATCTTCTTGGCCATCTCGCGGCGTGCCTCCGAGTAGGACGGGGCGACCATCGGATAATCCTTGGCCAGCTTGTAGCGGGCGCGATACTCCTCCGGCGTCAGGCCGTTCGTGGACAGATGCCGGCGCAGCGTCCGATAGGGCTTGCCGTCGATCATCGAGATAATGTGATCCTTCGATCCCAGCGACTTGCGCACGGTGACCGCTGGAAGATGCTCCGGCTCGGCAGGCTCAGCCGCTTCCGGCTCGGCGGGGTTTTGCAGGGCAGCGATGGCCGCGTGCGTCGAGGCGATCAGCGCCGGCACGTCATCGGGGCGGATGTTGTTTTGGCTGACGAAGGCCGAGACGACCTCGATGGTCAGCTCGATGAGGTTGCTGGTGTCTTCGGCCATGGTCGGCTCCCGATGGAATTAGATCCAAATGGATCAATAGGATGCGGCTTTATGGGCGGCAATACAGGATATCTGCGCGGTTCGAGTGAACAGTAGATTACTGGAGGGAAAAATCCGCTCCGGTCCGGCGCGAATGTCTAAAATGAGTAATTCTCGATAATTTGCCCGACGAATAGGCGTGAAACACACGAATGCAGGGTGAGGCATAAGCGATGATCGGAATCCTGATATTCGTGCTGGCGGGTGTCCAAAGTCCACCCCGATGCTCGCTGCCCTTTCGAGCCGTTCCAACCGAAGAAGCGGCCAAGAAGGTGGCCGAGATTGTGATAAAATCGGCTCCGGGAGCACCCGGCGCATACCCACCGTATACAATTAAAGTGGAGTATATTGCTCAGCGCGACGAGTGGATGATCTACGAGCTTCCCAAAGCATCCGTGCTGGGCGGCGACGGGCTGCAGATGTGGATTTCGGCTTGTGATGGAAAGGTGTCCGGGCTGATCCGGCAAAGATGATCGCGAGCGTAGCTGCTCGTAAGATAGGATTTTCGTCGCCGAAACTGCGCCGGACTCGATTCACCATACGATAAGCAACGCGCCGTACGATCGCCGGCATGTCCTTCAAGAAGCCCTTCAAGGCGGTTCCGCTGAAGCCGCGACCTAAGCGATTTAACGCGTCGAAGATCGCCTCTTTCTCGCGAGTAGTGCCTCGTAAGCCTCGCGGCATCCAACTTCCGCTCGGTCTCGCGGTCGCAGCGGGGCTGGGTCTGGGATGGGCGTTATCGGGCGAGGAGACCCAGCCGGTCGCACCGCAATCCTTCGTGTCGCAGGACACTGGCGATCGTCTGGAGAGCTTGCGGCAAAGGGAGGCGGCCGAGCCGCCGGAGACGCTGTCCGCAACAGTCGGGACGGGCAGCAATGCGGGCGATTATCCGGCACCTGCTATAAGAGCGACGACGGGAACTGCCTTTTACCGGACCTGCGCCGACGCGCGGCAGGCCGGCGCGGCTCCGCTCTATCGAGGACAGCCAGGTTATCGGGACGCGCTCGATCGCGACGGCGACGGGGTTGCGTGCGAGCCTTACCGGGGACGGTAGCCTCGCCCCGTAAGTCGTAACGGACCAACCCGAAGGCGAGGATTGATCCAGATTATTGAGCGCCTTTTCGACTCGAATTATAGGTGGCCTGTCCAGAGCGGAGGGGTGCACTTTGGGAGTCGATCATGTCCGACAATGACGTGAAATATTACACGAGACGAGCACAGGAAGAGCGGAGACTTGCTGCGAGCGCTACGGAAAAGTGTGCACGCAAGGCACATGAGCGCATTGCCACCGAATATGAGCTGATTGCGCGGGGAGCGGAGGAGCCGGCGCTGAGGATCGTAGCGGGATGAGCGCGGTAGTTCCAATTAGGGAGACGCGGGATGTGCTGCTTGCCCGCGCCCAAGAAGCGATCAGGTTGGCAGAATTAGAGCCGCTGGCACATCGCGCAGAAATCCACTTGGCTGCAGCGGACCGATGGCAAAAGCTTGCTGACCGTAAGTTGCCGGGACGCCTAAAGATGCGTGATGCAAAAGCCTCGGGCGATGGATAACCTACATGCTACATCCCAGCAGGCGACAGAATGCCCACCGCAATGATGGTGAAAAGGATCAGTCCGTCCTCGCGCGCGACCTGCACGCGGATTTCGTCCCGCCAGATCGCATCGGGTGAATCTCTTATAATCTCGCTCGCGAAGATCACCGCCGCGCGTCGAGCTTCACTGACGGTGGCAATCTCGAACGGCTCGGATGCGGCACCCTCAACGTCCGGCGTCGCTTTGAAAAAATACTGTGCCATGAAGCTGCTAGCGAACCATAGTCGGAATTGTTGCAATTGATCGCGATCCGAAACGATGAATTGCCCCGGCTGGTGGGGACGGCCCGGGCTGTGGGGGTCAGCAGCGAGGACACACCGGCACGTTCAGCGGCGATAGTGTCTGAATGACAGGGGAGAGAAAAGCCCCGACTCCGAAAGGGAAATAACAGAGCCGGGGCACCAAGGCAGGCATCTGTAGCTGCCCCGTTTGCGCATTCCTGCAATACGTCTCGTTTGGCTGGACGTTCCCGCCTCTAACTTCGATCAATGTGATTTCGCCATAGAGCGAGAAGCCCCGACCTATGATTGCGCCGTGGCAGGAAAAAGATCCCCGATTCTGAGAGCCTCTCGGGCCGCGCTCAGGTTTCACGCACGTCGACAAGGTTCGCACTATATCGAGACTACATGTACGCCCTGCAGTGAGCGGTCGCACTCGAAACCTCCGTTTCGGACGAGATATGCGGCATGAGCACCTTCCGAGCGCCATGTTCGTTTTTGTTGCGACGACGAAGCTGGTATCAGGCGTCCTCTGTACAGTGCTGTAGCGGAGATCGCTCATGCCTCAGATGGGACTGCTCGCAATCATGACGGCCATGGCGGACGATGTCCCGGCTATGTCTGCAGCCGATGCTGCGCTGGCGCTGTCACACTTCCTGAACGACTTTCACGAACGGTTGAACGATGAGCAGGCGGTTGCGATCATGACAATTGGAGCAGCGCTCTGGCGGCAAAGCGCCGAACATGACGACCTTCCGCCATCGCTCGTTGCGGAACTTGCCCATCGGCACTGAAATCCGCTGAATGAGCTTTAGCGCCGTTCGTTCGCTTACATCTTACCGGCAGCGTCGGACAGCGCTCAGGGTCGCCAGTGTTATGTTTGGCGGCCTTGTTCGTGCTCTTGAATCTGCTTTGACAGCTGCCATTCTGCCTGTGGATATCGGCCTTAATTCACCGATGTTGTCATCTCTCTACAGCGCCATGAAGGCGGGCGGCAGCAAGAGCTTTTACCTGCGGTCGAGAAGGTCGCGATGGGATCGGCCTTCTATCCGGTCTGCGTGGCTGTTTGGCAGGCCGGCGCGGTACCGCTTTATCGCGGTCAATCCGGCTATCGGTACGAGCTTGACCGCGATGGCGACCGCGTGGCGTGCAAACCTTATCGGGGGCGCTAAGGCATCGGGCTGCCGCCCACACAGGATCCTGTGGGGCGGGCCTACCAAGCAGGTCTTCGGTAACTGAGCATTCCAAGAATGCGTCCAAAAAATCGTACGGTAATCCGCGCACGTTGATCGCCAAAATCGATGCTATCAATTGGAAATTGCTGGACTTTTGACGCTGGCTGCTTAGCTCTGTCTTTTGGCTGTGTCGATAGAATCGTATTTGTAGAACCTCGGGGGCGAGTAATGAAAATTGGTAAGTTCTTTCTTGGCGTTTCGTTTTCGGCCCTGTCCTCGTTCTTTGCTCTGAACACGCCCGCTCAGGCGCAGGAAGGGCTCGACATGCCACGCCCAACTCAAGCGAACCCGGTTCTGCTTCAGTCTTCGACTCCAGGAGACAAAGTGAAGTGGTTGTTGGTTTTTGATGCGAGGCATTGTCCCAAGGAGCATCAGATAGCGCGCTTCCTTAAAGCTTCCGACATTGATTTTGGTCAAAATGTGGAGGCGCTTTACTGCTCGACAACCCGCTTAATGTATGCCGGAGGAATAGATTACTCAACTTACCAACGGAGAGCATCGCGCGGCAAGGTGACGGATCGAAATCAAATTGTAAGTTATGAAGGGCCTAGTGTCGCATATTCTGGGAATCCCGGCGAGGGAGTTGCGGGCCTTGTTTATAATTTAAGAAATAAATACGATCAAAAAATCGTCCAGGTTAACAATCTGGCATTTCCGGCTCCAAGTGATATCGCTAATTTAACAGCGGAGTATCATGCTCGTTACAACGCGATGAGCAAGCGGACCACAACAACGGGCGAAAGCTCGATGTCCTTGCCGATCATTGGAGAAATGATGGTCATCAGGCGGGACATATCGGACGTGAAATGCGTCACGCTCAAGGGTGGATCGGCTAAGTGTTCGTACACGGCTCGATTCGAGACATTCCCGAATGGAGTTATGGCCTCGGTGGCTTTGGCCATGGCCGACAAGGTGTCGACATCTCGCACGAGTGATACATTCTACAGGTCCGGAGGTCGGTGGCACTCAGAGACGTTAAGGGCTTGGAATGAGAAGATTGCAGCGCAGCAGGCTCGTTCTGGCGGCGGAAGCTATTCAACCCAAGATGACGGATCTGAGCGCCGGTCAAAGTGCTTGGCCAATGCCTGGCAGGATCAGGTTATGGCATTTTGCTTTTGATAAGCCAATGAGCACCGAATGATTCCGCAAGACGAAGCTTACCCAATCTAAACCCACTGCTGCCACAACCGCCGGCATGAACGCTCTGACCAACATCGTGCCGGCACTGCCGCCGGAGCCATTCGACGCGGCGCGCGATGAGGTGAACGCATGGCGCGGACGATGCCTGGATGCGTTCGCACGCGCGGAGGAGGCAGTGACCGAGACTTTGCTAGTGTTGGCGGAGACAGAGCGGGGCAAGGCGATCCGGTTGCAGCATCTGGTCGGGCAGCGCTTTGACGAGCTGAACACGGTGCTGGGCGAGGGCGGGGCGTTCGCTGGCGAGAGCAAAGCCGCCGCAAATGCGCTTGCCGCTTTCCGTCAGCACGACGAGCTGCGGGCATTCCTATGCCACGGCGTCGCAAACGTGACGCTCGACAAGCATGGGCGCTGGACGGTGGTTATGCGGGTCATAGCGCTAAGGGCACGTAAGGCGGCGCGCTCGCACCGTGCGATGGAGCAGGGCGAGGCCGGCCAGCTGGCGGACGGGTTGGCGAAGGCGTCGCAGAAGTTGCGGTCGCACCTGAAGCGGGTGCGGGCGAAAGTCGCTGGACCGGCAACCAAGGCCTAGACCATCGCCGACGCCTCCCCGGCCAGGTCGTTAACTCATAACGGCCGCTTTCGGCGGTAGGGCCGAACGGCTGACTATGGGTGGTGAGCCGAATGGCGGCTCTCGGGTAGTGACCGCAATACGGCGGACGCTATCCGTCGGGCCAGAGCTCGTCATCGGCCGCGAAGGATAGCAGCATTTTCGCCCGCGCCGCCAAGAGCGGAGCAAGTGTCGGCCGGTCTTCTGGAGCACCGATGGTCCATCCCTCAACGGAGCTGTTCGCGCTCCACTTCTCGGCCCCCTCTTTCCAGCGGGTGGCAATATCACGAAGGCCTTCGCGAGGATGTCGCTTAGGACCGCAACTGGCATAGTCAGTGGGTAGGTCACCAGAGACGGCCCACCATCCGACCCAACCGGGGCTTTTCACACTCTCGATCGCCCAGACCGCGACATATGGCCGAATATGCCAAGCAGGCCAATCGCCTACCTCTCCGTGTACCACGCCTTCGCGCCTGAGGTACTCGACCACACGTCCGCGTTCGGCTTCGCACCACATTTGCTCATCGGCTTCGCTGGGATCGTCCACTTTGTGACCTTGCGACAAACCGCGTGCAATCCGCAAGCTTTCGATGTCCGCTATAAGGAAGCGCGATCGTCGCCCTCAACGTCGTTGTTTGGGGCGAGTTCGGCCTGGCGGCTTTCGGGTACCGCCGCGGGCATAGCCGACATTCATTTCGCAGCTTTCGGGCTGGCCGCTTCCGACCAGATATTGCCATTCACTTTGTTGGCTCGAACGTCCGGATTTGACGAAAGCTGCCGACTGAGTGCCACTATGCTAACGAACAGCAGGGCCGCAGACATGGTCGTTCAATCGATCACCCCCGCTCCCGAAACCGGCCGCTTCCGCAATGCACGACCGTCCTGTTTCTCCATCTCCGATGCGCCATTTCGGGAAAACGCATTCTGGAAAAGGTTTCCGAAAAATCCATGCATGCCGCCCAGGTGTCTGCACGAGCCGGCACCGGCCATCCCGCAACATGTTTCTTTTCAGGAAGAGACCCAAGCGTTAAAACGTCACCGTAAAGATCATGTTCGCCATGCTGCTGGTATCGGCTGCAGCCGAGGCCCAGGCTCAGACAGCGCAAGCACAGCCCAGTGAGAGTGCAGTAATGATAGATGCCGCAAACGTGACTGCCGTGGACCACACAGGCTTCGCTGTATCGTCTTTAGACGAAGCCATTCGGTTCTGGACGGGAGCGCTCGGCTTCACACTTGAGCGGCAATCTGAGATGGGGGGCGACTTCCTGCATCAGGTGACAGGTGTCGATGATCCAAGTGTGAAAACGGCGATCGTCAAGGCACCCGACGGGTATGTGGTCGAACTATTGCAATATTCGAAAGGGCACCAGAACGGGGCGGTGCCCAACAGCGCGGGATCGATCGGAGCGGCACACCTAGCTCTGACCGTGAAGGATATTCATGCCGCCATTGCCCGCGTCGAGGCAGCGGGATGGGAAGCGAAAGGCAGTCCGCTGGCGATCCCCGGTGGTCCACGGAAGGGAACGCTGGTGGCCTACGTTTCAGGCCCCGATCATATCACGATAGAGCTTATGCAGCCGCCAGCCCGTTAATGGGCCGGCGGCAGTTGTCCCGCCTCAATACACTTTTTTCTGGGACACTCGCGAATGGCCGCTCTCGGCTGAACCCGCCGCTCGGCAAGGCTGCGGCGCGTGGCAGATTTGCCCGCCGAGCTTCCGTCAGCAGTCGACCCAGTTTAAGCCATTCAAATGCCGACATGTGACCGGCAGTTCATGCAGGAAGCCGCCATCCGCCCGACGCCGAGCGCACCTGATCTCAGCCGTTCGATCGTTTCGCGCAAGATCCTGAAAGCGCATCTTTACTCAAACGACGGCTCCCGGCTTCGAAATGTGCCAGCACATCGAGCGAGACAGCGTTCGGTTAGATGTCACCGTTCTAAAGCACTTTCTAAGCGATGGAACCATCTGCTGGCTAAGAACCTTCAGAAAACAAAAGAGGCTGTTAAAATAGCCAGTCGGTTGTAATGGACCTGCAATAACTGGAAGGTCAGAAACTTACATCTTTCCCAATACACAAGTCAGATACAGAATTGGCCATCGTTTACGATTGTGTCAGCATTTGAGAGAATGGCTATCGTGTCGCGAGGAAAGTGAACAAGGCTATAACGCCCACAACGGCAAAGATGGCGCGTGCTATCCATGGTACGACCAGCCATGCGGCCAGGCCGCCGACGACTTTTCCGGCAACATTGCTATCCATCGCGCCTGCCCGCCTGTCATTTATCGGATAGCCGCAACCTGGGCAGGACGCTGCCTCGGTGGAAACACTGCGATTGCATTCAGGACATTGCGTCAAAGCCATGCTCAACCTTACTTTGTGCTGGAAACGGGAGAAAGGATGATCTCCACTCTCCGGTTGCGTTGGCGCCCTTCGGGATTGTCGCTGCCGTCAGGGTGCGCATTAGGCGCTACGGGGTCACGTTCGCCGTAACCCTTTGCGGCCGCATTGCGATTGCCGCTCTTCATCAGCCTTGCCGAAACGGTGCTGGCGCGAGCCATGGAAAGGCGGTCATTATAGGCGTCGTCGCCCTTGGCGTCCGTATAGCCGATGATGGTGATGGGTGCCTTGGGATAGGCCGCAATCAACTGCTGTGCCTTGACCAAGGGCACCTGTGCGTCGGGACGCAAAGTGGCTTTGTCGAAATCAAAGAGGATATCGGCAGGCAAAGAAAATCGGATCGCCTGGTCAGCATCCTGTCTTGCACCCAGCTGCGACAATAATGTGCGCGTTTCCTCCAAGCGATTGGGTGCCACCTCGTTTAAGCGAAACTCGCTGGTCGCGGCTGCGACGGGGCCAAAGCTGCTATCAGCAACCTTACCGCCCGCCGCGGTGTCCCCGCCCGCTGGTGCAAATCGTGATTCCGGCGCACTGGGTGTCTGTCGAAAATGGCCGGTCTGGTCCTTGAGGCTGGGGAGTGGCGCATCGATCTTGTCGCACGCACCCAGCGCCAAAGCGGCTGCGATAGCCAACAGGCTACGGCCGGTGATCCGGATCACTGCGCACCCGTCTTGAGGTCAATAGGGATGTTGAGACCGGGGCCAGTGATGGCTGAACCGTCATTGCCTGCGTTTAAAACCAGCGTGATCAACTTGGCTGATGTGGGCACTGCGCCGAGGAAGACCAGACGGCCATCCATCTGCTCGCCAGCGCGAATTTTCAGATCCTGATTGTCGGCGATCCGCTTGAGCATCAGCTTGTTGCCCTGCTCGTCCCGGATAAATGTCTCGCCGAATGCGAGATCGACATTGCTGCTAGCTGTGCCGCCATAGGAGGCGCTGATATCGAGGATGGTCGCATCCGCGCCAAGTTCCACGCTCTTGATCCGAACGGTCAAACCCACTTCGGCCACGCCCTGAGCGCTGACCGGGATGATGCGGCCTTTTGCGTCGGCAGATACTGGTACGGATCGCGCGGGCGTATCCGTGGTTGCGGCGACAGGTTCAGCAGCCTGTTCATTGGTGTTTCCGCCAGAGCATCCCGACAGGACTGCCGTTACCAACCCAAGGCTACTCCACGCGCCAAATTTCATCATATCCTCCCTGACAGTTGGGAGAAAAACCGGATTCTGCCATTTTCGTTCCGTCAATGCACCCGACCTGAGGCGTGGCCACGATGGGTGGAGCCCTGGTCGCGCGGATCATGGCCTTCATCAGACAAGGGCCACACGCGCGCGAAAAATCTCAATCACCAACTCAGGTTGGATGGGCACCTACGAGCTTGAAACCAAAATCCGCTTTGAGGCGCTCGCCCGTTAGCCCGGAGCATTATGCGTCTCATGTCGTGAGGGCGACGGTGCTCATGAAGCCATGGATGGCAAGGCACGTTCCTCTGGACATGCTGCTGGGCTGCCAAGTGATCGGGCGATAACCGTCGCGCGCCCGCGGCAGCTAATCGAGTCCCTGTTACCGACAGCCGACGCTCGACGATCAGCTTTATGCGTAAGTCGTGGATGAAAGGTCGGCCTACGAACGACCAGATCTGGCGATAGTCGTAGTTCGGCCGAACCTGCCTCGATGACGGCTTTGTGCCATTTGTCGACCGCCGGCTTGGGCGTCAGCTGCCGACCAACTCAAGTCGTTCCCCGACTCGCGCGTGAATGGCCGCTCCTGCCAAAAGCGGCCATTTCCGTTTCATTGAGCGGCCCGGCAGCAGTGCGCCCATCCTGGTCATTCGATGGGTCGGCACCCCATCCTAAAAGCTGCCGCTCGTCAGTTGGCGCCGACGAACACGACTGAGTGGAAATCGGCCCGGCTAAGGTGATGCAGAACCGGCGGATGCCTATCTCTCCACCTCATCAGCATCTAAGAGACAACGGGGATCGCGAACTGTCGGGCGCGCCGACATCGCGCGAAGGGATGGGTATGGCGACGACTGACCACAGCTTCGACCTGTTCGAGCGACGTCCCGGGTGGAAAGCGGAAGATGTTCTCGTGGTCACACCTTATGTCGAGCGGGAATTCTTCACCCGCTTGGCCGGCGGATTGCGTCCGCGGCGGCTGAGCGTGATCATCGACGACGGTTGCCGCCTGGATGACGTCGACATGGTCACGAAGGCGGTGGCGAAGGTTGGAGGCAGGTCGGCTTCCGGGTTGAGATGTGTCCTCGGATCCGCCCCGGGGCTCATGCACCTCAAGCTGTTCTACATCGTGTGGCGGACGCCTGGAAAGCGGACAGCGCGAACACTTATATTCGGCTCCGCCAATGCGACCAGGCAGGGGTTCGGTGGGCTGGTGAATGCGGAACTGATCGCGAGCTGCGGGCTGACGGTCGGCCGGCACGCGGACGTCATCGCCTGGTGCGACGCGGCCATCGTCGCCTCACGGTCTAAGGCCTCGGTCGCCGTGCCTGTCGCGCGGGATGTCGAACTTGGCAAGGGGATCCGCCTGAGGCTTCCTGCGCTGACTGTCGGGCGCAAGAAGTCCGCCATGGCGAGCTTTGACCTGTGGGTTCAGCGCGGTTGGCTGCTTTCGGAATACCGACCCGACGCCAGTTTTCTGCGCATTCCCATCCATCTCGGGAAGGGACTGAGCCAGACGGACCAGGAACGTGTTGCGGCGACCAGCGGATTCTTCGTGCCGGCGAAGAAGCGTCTGACCTTTCCTTTCGCGGTGCCGGAAGGGCAGACCGCGAGCGGCGCGGACGTTTACGGCGGCGACGAGGATGGTGACGGAGGCAATTGGCGCAGGAAGTTCTTCGTCTGGACGCAACTCGGCGAGTGGTGCTCCGAGGCATGTTACTACGCCGAGCATCACCATTTCCGTCGGAAGGGCTACGAGGAGCGCGAGGCCAATCTGCGCCGTCTCGAGGCGATGAGGTCCGATCTCGTACGGGACGTTGAGCGCGCTCGGTTCCTTGGCGCGCTGGCCAAGCTCTGGATCGACTTCAGGGACGACGCCGCAGAGCTTCTTCGTGGCGCCGATGCGCTCGACGAAGGGTACTATGCGCGGCTCTTCGACCAACGTGTGGACCGCGACCTTGCACTTATGGGCGATGAGGAGTTCCGGGGCCGATATCTCAGCGGCTACGAATTGAGCCAAGTTCCCCGCTTCCGGCCCGACGTCCGTGGCTGGCGCGATTTCATCGAGAGCCTCGTCAGGCAGGTGTGCCTCGACGGTGTTCGCAAGGGGAGCCAGGCTCTGCTGCCTCGCGTGATCCTCGATGCCGCGAAGTCGGTGGGGAGAGGTGAGAACATCTTCGATGATCCGGCCGATCTCGTCGATCTGCTCAAACGAATGTTCGAGATGGGTGAGGCTGGTGACGCCGCGATGGCGAAGGCGGCGAAGCTAGTCACCCGTTATTACCTTGAATGAGTCGATCGGGTCTTCCGCTGCGTAGCGCCAGCCTACGGCCCCGCGATCCGTTGCCGCAGCAGCGGCAGGCCATCACCGTCGGAGTCGAGCGTGTCGAGATGGTCTTGTGTCACCTGGACGACGTGGATGAAGCGGTCGGCGGTTCGCTGCGGCCATCTGACTCCCTTCTCCAGGTCCCACCCGTCGCTGACGGACGGCCCTTCCTCCACGCCTCGCCACAGCCATTCGATACGCCGCGGCAGGGTGGCGAGGTCGACTAGCGGATCCCACAGCCATCGCACGCGATAGCCCTCCTCGCCGTCCTCCACCAGGAGCGCCATGAAGTATCGCTCGGAAAACCGCTCCGCCTTCTCCCGCTCGAGCTCGGACCAGTAGATCCTCTCGCTCGCGAGGGACTTCACTTCGATGTGGAATTCCTCGCCGTTTCTTGAAAGGAGGAGGTCGGTCTCACGCAGGTCGTCGTCGCGAACGTTCGCGCTGCAGATCCATTCCCTGCCGAGGCAATCCGCGACCTGCTGCATCAGCCAGGCTTCGGCGCGAAGGCCACGGTCCGCTGCGGCGGCTGCCGCTTCGGCAGCGTCCCGGCGCGGCCGCTTGCGCTCTTCACCACCGCCTCCAAAGAGCTTACGCGGTGTCAGTCGCCGCGGACCCCCGCGATCTCGCTTGTCGCGATCCTTGCCGTTGCCATCGTCCTGGCCTTCACCGTCAGACCTGCTTTCCTCATCCTCCTCGTCGCCGTCCGCCTCGTCCTCATCGCCGGGTGCGCCGCCGTCATCTCCGCCCGCGCCATGGTCATCGACTAACGGCCCAGTGGTCTTGTGGTCGTCGCCTGTTTTTCCCGTCGGCTCTTCGGATTCCTTCTCTCCGTCGAGATCGTGGAGTGCCTCGCGGATGCGGTATTGCGGGATGCCGTCGTCGGCGAGGATGGCGGCGACCTCGTCGCGGCTCGCCCGCAGGACGCGTGCGAAGCGATACTTCAGGTCCGCGCCATGGAAACCGAACTGCTCGGCCGTGGCGGCCGCGACTGCTTCCCACTTCTCGCCGGACTGAAGGTTGATCAGCCAGCGGCCCTCTTCCCTGAAAGACGGGGCGATGCGGTCCGCAAGCGAGTCGCCGTTGAGGGAGATCCGCAGTCGCAGATCGTTCACGGCGAGGAAGCTAGGCAGCGTCGTCAGATAGAGGCCCTTCGTGCGGCAGATCGCCGCAAGTGCGCCCCGACGCGCGCTGAGGCGTCGCTCGATCTCCAAGCTTCGTCGCTCGATGGCGGGTAGGTAGTAGGGCTCCACGGTAAGGATCTCGGATGCCGGCCGGACCCCGAGTACCTCCGGTGCTCCTTTCCCGCGGTCCAGCCGGACGAGGAGGATGGCGATGCCCTTCTGTCCAAGGCCGTGGAGAACTTCGTGGTTCTCGAAGCGTCCATTGTCGACCCAGAGAACGTCGGCCGAGGAGGCGACCACTACGTCGCCGTCGCCGTCGGGAAACACCGCGGCGACTTGCGTTAGTGCTGGTGTTCCCTTGGCCCGATCCGGGACCCGCAACATTGCGTCGTAGAAGTCACGGACGGATTTCGCAGGTACGCGCTGCCCTTCCGCGATACGGGTGAGCAGGGCTTGAGACCACTCGCTCCACGAACGCCAGTCTTGCGGTAACGCGTCCCTGACCTGCAGCCGACGGACGAAGGTTGGTCTAAGTCCGTTCCGCCGGATTCGGTTGATGGTGCCGACGTCGAGGATCGGTGTGATGCCGGCGATGCCCTTGCCGGGCCAGAACATCTCGTGCGGCGCGAACTTCCCAGGGCTCATCCCAGCGACGGGCTTTTGCGGCAGATAGCGCTCACGCTTCAGCTGGAAGTCCGCGAAACTGACAAAGGGATCCGGCGCGTGAGCGCGTTCTGCCCAGGACATTTTCCGCCAGCGTCCTTGAAGATTGGCGGTCGCCGTGGCGAGGCTGTTGATGCACGCGGCGATCTGCGGTGCTGTCAGTTGGTCTAAACACTGCGGGAAGTGCTCGATGAACCATTCCTGGTTGATGTGTACTAGCCCATTGCCGGTCGCGACGTGAAAGGCATAGTAGCTAGGGTGATCCGACAGGTAGCCGTCCCGCCCGACGAACTGAACCTTTGGCTCCCACGAAACACCAAGAAATCTCAGCAGCGCCTTCCATCGCTTTGTCCCGAAGGCCGCTATCGCCTTGGTAGGTGCATTCGCGACGGCTCTGCCGGGGATATCCCTGAAATAGGAAGCAAGTTCGTGAACGCCGTTGATCTCGCGCCCGGCATAGGCGGCTCGGCTCGAGACCCAGCCATTGCGCGTGGGAATTCGAGCGACGGACGCGAGCGCGAGGCGCGTTGAGCTGTCATCCTGCATCTCCACCAGCGGGCCGATATCGGCAAAATCCGGTATCGCTGCCCACTGGTCGATGAGATGCAGGGCGTCGTAACCAGAAGCATTCCATTTCTCGTCCGACCAGTTGCCGATCTCGGGAGCCAGCGCCTGGGCCAGCCATTCGTCGCGCGACCGGAGCAGCCGTCCTGACAGAAGGCCTGTCCACCTGGCCGTCGCCGCCACATCGTAGCTTTCCAACAGCTCGAGAGCCTCGGGATGGAGGCTGTCGGCATGCAACCAGTTCGGCCATTCCTCCGGGCGTCGACGAAGTAGCGGCAGCCTTTCCGTCAACGACCTGAAACGCCCATCCTCGGTCGGCCAGATCGGCGCCTTGGCAAGCGCCTCGGTAAGTTGGGCGGCCTGCGGCGTCGACAGGCAGGCGGCGTGGGCGATCCGGATCGCCCGCAGTGCTTTCGGGACGGTATCGATCCTCAGACCCTCGAGGATTATGGCGTAGTCGGACGAACGCAGGGGTTCCGCATTCCAGATCGTGCGCAGTTCCGCGAAGACGGCGACCATCTCGCGCGTGGGAAGCCGGAGCTTCAACCCGAGCGATCGCGACGTCAGCTCGTCGAGACCGTGATCCCAAGTGCGGACCTCGCTTGGCCTCGTCTTGCCTCCGCCGATGAGCTTGACGAAGGCGGCGTCGCTGACGGCTGCGGCGATGGCCTGCTGGATCAGCCGGTCGGGTCGGCGCGCGCGGCCAGTCCCGGCCGCCCTCACAATGTCCCCGAACACACGTACGACCGACTTTGCCGGAATGTCGTCGACGATCTGCGACACGAGCCCCTGCAGTGCCTTGCGCACGTCATCGTCATGGTTCGAGACCTTGATGTTATTTCGATTGCTCGTGAGGGCGAAGGAACCGTGGACCAGGAACCGGGCGGCGATGAGTTCGGAGGTGGGAAAGAAGACATGCACCGGGATTTCTTCGTCGGATGGCCCCTCGATATCGTCCACGACGGGGACGGCGACCGCCGCGCTCAGGGTCTTGCCTCCTTCATACGAGGCGGGCGCGGTCGAGCTCCAAAGCCGCCACTCGCTTTCAACGCGTTCGCCGTCGCGCGTCACGCTCAGCGTGGCGGGAGCGTTTCTCAACGATAGGGCGCGCGGGCGCGAGACGGTCATAGTGGTCGAGGGCGTGCCCGAATCCTGGATTTCGACCGTGTCTAGATTGCGGCACAGCAGAAGGAAGTGCGGAGCAAGCGCATTGAGGCGAGCGACGACGTTGGTCCGGACGACGTCGGAACGGAACGGCAGCCGCACCACCGTCGCGAAGCCCCCCTTCATCATGTCCCTGGTCACGCTGTCGCGCATCATCTTGTGGGGAAGCCGGAAGGTGAGGTCCGGTGCGTCGGGTTCGATCTCGCGAAGGACCTGTCTCGACATAACCGCGTCGAAGCCGAAGTCGAACGGTCCCGAGTGTATGCTTGGCCTATCGGAGATCTCGAGCACCGACTTGAAGCCGAGCCCCTTCGCTCCGATCAGGTCGGCTGAACTGGTTCCCGCGGGAGCCAGGGCGTCATCGGCGTTTTGCAGAAGCTCCCACAGGGATCGTCCGGCATAGTCGCTGCTCGTTTCCCTCTCGTGGTTGGCGTCCTCCTGCAACTGATCGAGATCTTCCCGATAGACGTTGAGGCGACGGTTCCGGATCGCATCGACAAGTCCGCGGTCAGGCACGTCGTCGAGCGATGAGCCCGGCCCGTGGTTCGTCTTCGCGCTGAGGTTTTCGCGGCACACCGAGACGACCCCCGGCCGGTCGAACCGCCGGCCGAAGTTAGCGACGTATAGGATGTCGCCGACGACACGAAATGTGAGTGCTCTTCGTGAGGAGATGGTTTCTTCTCGTGAAAAATCGCCAAGGATGGCGCGATCCTATCCCATCGCTTGCGGAAAGCGCTTCTTATTTTCGCTCGGTTTCCGATGCGCGGTCGTGCGAAGTGCCTCCGTCACGAATAGAATTGCCGGAGAGGGGAATACGGGGATGTGGAATGGTCAACCGATCGAGTTGCAGGACTGGCCTGAATTCGCTGAGGCTTTGCCTCGCGCACTTGCAGCAGCCGGCCATGTGGGGCTCGTCGCGGTCCGGAACTTCGAGCTCAACACCGTGGACATCGACGAGGAATTCAATCCGCTGCGCGACGTCGATCGTCTTGCGGTGGTGAGGGAAACGGGCACCGACCGCGATGACAGCAGCGATATGTGGAACGCCGGGGGTCACGACTTCGATCACGATGCGGTGCCGAGCGGAAAGCTGCCCTCGCAAATTCTCTACGCCTATGTCGCGGAAGTCGGATCGGCGGGATACTTGGTTCACTACGAGGGGGAGCCGGAGGAGTTCGACCTCACCAAAGATCTGACCGATCGCGAGGGCATTCTGATCTACGACGCTTCCCAGCTCCGGCGCGTCTCGAAGAACGAGCACTGGTTCCTCGGTGACCCGAGGGAGGCGCTGCTTCTAGTGTTCAAGCTCGTGCCCGAGGACGAGGAAGCCTAAACTTAGTTTCGCGGAGTCAGCCGCGTCATCAGGATCTTGCGCCGGATGTGAAACCCAGCGACCTGTAGAGAGCGATCGCGCCCTCGTTGCTGGCATAGGCATGTAGAAACGGTGCCTCGCCCCGGGCGAGGATTTCTGCGAAACTAGATGCATCAGTGAGCCGGCGTAGCCACGGCCACGGTGGTCCGGGTTGGTGCATACGCCGCTCACTTCGGTGTACCCCTCCGGCTTCATTCGCTCGCCAGCCATCGCGACAAGCTGGTCGTGGATCCTGAGCCCGGCGAAGTCACCAAGCTCATTGGTCCGCGAGAAGAAGGGACCTGGTTCCGTCAGCGTTGCGAGCGTCAGCATTTCCGGCGCGTCCGCGTCGGTCAGGCGGGTGATGTTCATCCCCGTCGACCGAGGCGCGTTCAACTGCATCGACGTCATCTGCACTCCTGGATCTTGGGAGCGCACCGTCAGACTGGCACATCGAGCGGCGGATGTGGCTCGAGGAGCGCGACATCGCCATGGGCGATGACTAACGCCGACAGGCTTTGCAGCGCGGTCTCCGAGTGATCGCGGAGGGTCGCGAAGATCCCGTAGGTCGGGGTCGTACCGGTAGGCACCGTTGCCGCCGAGGGCGAGATGCGCGTGACGACCGGTGAGTGAGGACCATGCCATGGAATCGAGAGGGTTGGATGATCGCATTCCTTGCCCTTAGCGTCGTATTGTCGGTGGCGGTGGCGAAAGATCGCGGAAGGCGCCGCCCGGCTCTTAGGGGAGCGGAGTCTTGTCACCGCCAGCTGACGCCCAACCGAAATAGTCCTGATGGGGAATGTCGTCGGCCGAGCTGTTGAAGCGGGCGTCGAGAAATCGCCGGAGGGCCGGGCTGTCAGGTGTCCTCCGGTGATGCTCTAGACCCCAGCCCTTCAGAGTAGCCATCACGTTGAGGTCCATCTGGAACTTGAGGAAGGCGGCATCGAACTTGTCCGGGTCGATCTTGGGCATGTCGCCGGCTTCGATGCGTTTCATCGCGCGCTGCATCACGCCTTGGGGATCGGGCGTTCCTCCCAGCAGAGGCCCTCCAAGCTCCTGCTCCATCGAGGCATTCAGCACGAAGTTGAAGATCGCATTGATGAGCTGCCAGTCGGGGAGTCCCAGCCTGTGCTGTTCCTCCAGCGCTTGCCGGGAATCGGGGTTCGCCATCAGCTGCGGGACGACGATCTTAGCGACGGCCGCCGTCCGCGAGTAGCGGTTGTTGAGCGCAATCGATGCCCTTTCTGCGGAGTAGCCGGGAGCAGGGCCGTCGCGCCAGGCCAGCTCGGCATGTGCCAAGGGTGGCGGCACGGCGAGGGTCGGCTGCGTACTGCTGGTGAGGTCGGGAAGGCCTCCCAGCAGAAGCGACCGGATGTCGCGTAGTAGCCGACCAGCGGGTTGTACCCAGAACGCTCGCTCGGTCAGCCCACGCTTCATCTTGGTCTCGAGCACCGCTTGGTAGTCGGCGTATGGCATCGCGGTTGCCTGACAGATCATAGTGCACACCATCGCCATCGTTCGGGCCGTCTCGTCGCTGGACTCGCCGGTCGAGGGGAGCGTGATCACGAAACGCAGGATGCCGTTGTCCGGCTGCTGGCGCATCGAGGATCGCGCGCACCCGGCAAGCTCGATGCGGATGTGGACGTCGCCGGGAATTATCAGCAGGTCCTCGTCGGAGAGGTCGACTAGCGCGATCTGGAGGGCGGCCGCGATGCGCTCGGCTTCGATCCGCGATTTCGCATCTGCCTCGATCGACCAGTCGATGCCGAGGGAAGACCACTGGAAGCGCAGCTGAGCTCCGACATCGTTGAACAGTCCTTGCCCGGACTGCTCCGCGAGCATCGCCTCGACCGCGGTGGCGGTCATCTCGCCCCAAGGCTTCTCACCGCTCAAACCCTTGATGGCTCCTGCATAGGCCGGATAGATCGACCAGCTGTCGAGGATGGCATCCGCGTGCACCAGGAACTGAGGTGCCACCGCTTTGATCATCGCGCGCATTTGGCTCGTCTGGACGATCGCGGCGGAGAAGGCCGGCTGGTCCTCCAGTTCTTCGGCGTCCGCCGAGTGGTTGATGTGGATCTCGGCGGCGGCACCGGCTGCGGCAAGGTAGCTAAGCCCCTCGCCATTCATGAGGTAGGTGTTCGCGAACAGGAAGGTCGCGTTCGACATGAGCGCGCGCAGCTCGTCGCCGGTTGAGCTTCCGATCGAGTAGATCGCTGCGGCGGCGTAGTAGCGAGCCGCAAGCGGGAGGTGCAACTCCAGGTAGGCGCCCGCAAGTTGCAGCATGGCGAGCACGGACCCCCGCATCGTCTCGGCCGCGAACCATCCCTCCTTGACGCGTTGCAACTGGTCGATCGCGAGGGTCAGCTGCCCTGCATCGAGATATTTGAGGGCGCGGTTTCGGCCTTGGTCGGCACCGGCCGCCTTTCCGCCCCGTTCAGCGACGAGCGCATCGACGCGGTCGGCCAGCGCCCGGTAGCGCTGATGGTCGCCGACCGCTGGGAGGACGGTCTCGAGAAGGACCGCAACGGCATCTGCGTCTGCGAAGGGCGAGGCCTCGGCGATGTCCATCGCGCGCTCCCAGTAGCCGAGCACCTTTCCTGCGCGTTCGTCCTCGGTCTTGGCGGCGGCGACGGCATCGAAGTCCAGATGGCCTCGGACGAGCAGGAGGCGGAACCGTGATCCGTCGGGTAGATCGCCGGCTAGCGCGCGGTCGATCGCCGTCCTAGCCTGTTCGGCCCACGCAAGGGCATTCCCCACTGGGCCAGCGAAGTCTCCCTGACCGATGGCGGAGGTGACATAGGAACCGAGGACGGTGGCGTCCTCCACCTCGTTAGGCGCTGGGTCGGTTTCCTTCGCGAGGCTATCGAAGAACTGCTCGACCGCCCATTCGGCGGGATCCAGCTTGCCACGGCCTCGAAGCTGTCCAACCGCGATCTCGTAGAGAGCGCGGCGCTGGAGCGGACCTTCCTGCGACCGCGCCACGTCTTCCATGAGGGCCAGCCACTTGCTGAGGTCAGGCTTGAGTACGGCCTTGAATGTCGCCTTTCGCAGCCCTCGCTTAACCTCGAGCAGGTCGGCATGGTTGGCAATCTCTCGGGAGCCGTCGAACCAGCGATCCTTCAGACGTCCATATTCTCCGTCCGCCTCGATAGGGGGATACACTTCCGCGGGCACGACGAGGAACTGCTCGGCGATCCAGAAATGTTCAGGTTCTGCCAAGAGGTTGGCGATCGCCTGTCCGTCGAAGACCTCAAGGCTGACCTCATATTGCTTGCGCGACCAAGCTTGCAGTTCATGGCGCTTGGCGACGACGAGGTCGGGCACCGCGTAATAGTAGATGGCGCTGGGCTTCGGCTCGCTGCCGCACATCGTCTTGATGTCGCCTTTGATCTTACCCTCGAGCTGCTTGTTCAGCGTGCACCCGAAAACGAGGACGTCGCCGCCCTCCGCGCCGACGCCCACGCTTGAAGCGATCGGGCTGTTCGCGAGGTAGGAACGGTAGCTCTCGAAGTCGCGACCCTGGTCGCCGCCAGCTTGAACCGGGCCCGTGGCTGGCACAAGCCTGCGGCTGACTGTCTGTCGGGCGAGTTCGAACGCCAGTTCCTCGAAGAGGTGATGTTCGTTCTTCGCGCTCATCTGCTCGAGCTGGAAGCGAATGTATTGCCTGAGCTGGTATCTGTTCTTCATGGTCCGACCGCTTGCCTTGGCGGTCGAGTCACGTCAGTCGCGGCGCCGCTGCATCGACGACCGTAGCGCTGGCGACGACGAGGCTCAACGTCGCGACCGTCGCTTTAAGGTGGTGAATTCATGGCCACGTGGGGCGCTGCCGCATTGCGCCTTCGTTTCGTCGGCGTGAAAATTTCTCGGGCAACCATCGTCCACCTCGCACGCGAACACGTCGCACGTTAGATTGTCCCGATGACAGACCCTTTTTTCGAGATAATTCACGACGGTCAATGGAACGCCTGCGTCGGTGTGCAGGGCAGCGAGATCAACTATGTCGAAGGGTACATCGACGCTGCGCGTATCATCGCCGACCGGCTGGTCGGCGAGGAGATGATGGGGAAACGGGACACCTTGGTGATGCCCATCCTCTACAACGCGCGTCATGGTCTCGAACTGGCGATGAAGTTCGCTGTCACGCGACTGATCGGCCTAGGACTCGCCCGCCGACCGGAAGGGCGCGCGAACCACCATATTCTCCGCTACTGGCAGCATCTACGTGACGCAGGGATACCGGATCGAGGGATTCGCGAGGTCCTAGATTCCCTGGAGCCATTCGTCAGGAGTCTGTCGCGCGTCGACATTGATGGGCAGCAGCTGCGGTATTTCACGACGGCAAACGACAAGCAGAGCCTCGGTGATCAGTCCGTGGTCCATCTCCTGCTCGTGCGTGACAGCGTTGAGCAGCTTGGAAGCGCACTGACCACCCTGACCGAGCGCATCGCCGTGTTGCTTGACGAGCATCCGACGGGCACGAGAACGACGCGCTGTTCCCGGTCGGACCTGCACCAGATCGCTGCCATGGTCGGGGCCCGTGCAAGCTGGACGCGCGACGACTTCCTCGAACGAAGGGACGAGGTGATGAGCCGCTTCGGCTTGTCGCGAAAGGCCTTCTCGAATGCGCTCGACGCGATCCAGGCCTCTCGCGAACTCGCCGGTGGGATCGGGGTCGAGCACGAGCTAGTCCATGTGGCGGATTCCAAGGTCATCCACACTGCGGAGCTTTGGTTGGCGGCGAACCCCCCGACCGGCAATGAAGCACCGATGATTGTAAATCCGCGAGACATTGGCGTCGAGGAGATCGATCTCTATGCGCGGTCGATGCGAGAACTCGTTTCCGCCGTCGGCGAGGCGCTCACGCTCGAAGAGTTCGCCGATGTAGAAACGGTGTTCTACACAGGACGAAATCGCGAGTTCGGCGAATATTACGAGGCGGCGCTGCAGGACACCGTTAACGCATATCGTCTGGAGGAGAGGAGGCGTCCCGAAAAGATCTATCACATCCTATCGAAGCTGAATTTTCTCGACGGTCTGACCGCCGGCCTGCGTCGCATTGGACGTCCCTCGCTTGGCGATCGTATTGCGCTGCTGCGGACGCCAGCTGCCGGCCGTTAAACGGAGATTAGTCGGCTTCAGCAAGGGCGTCTCGCCATCGGCGTAGGTCTCTGCGCAATTCGCCGGTTGTGAACCCTAACAGTCCGTGCGCAGCAGGCGGTTTAAGATTGATGCGGGGTGCCTCGAAGGCTTGGCACTCGCCATCTTAGCCCGTCCAGCGAAACAGCAGCTACGTAGCTCCTGCTCGACAGAACCTGCTGGTCCGTAAGCGGCCAGCCTTTCCCGTTCACTGCCGCTTCTTGCTCTCTTCCAGAACGTCCGGTGATCGGCTGAAAGCCGCCCTTTCGACGCCCGCCCGGGATTGACGGCAATGTCCCAAAAGGCGGCGATGGATTTCAGCGCACTCGACAGTGGGAGCTCACGATGACAACCGACGGCTTTTCAGACCGGGAATGCCTCTTGCGATCGCATCGTGCGCCACTCTCGGGGCGACATGTCCTGCCACTCGCGAAAAGCGCGATAAAAGGACGTCGCGTCCTGGAAACCCAACATGAGCGTGACCTCTTCGATCGAAATTGCGGGGTCGGCCAGCAATTGCAAGCTCAGTTTGTTGATTGCTGCTGAGAAGTGACCCGGGGTTTTCATCGAGAAGTGACCCACCTTGCGATTATGTTTCGGGTTTCACTGGTGGGTCAAGATGGTGCTTTCTCCTTTCTGGATTTTGGCTGCTGAGCCGAGCTGTTCTTGAACCGGAAGCTGTCGTTGCCGGTCTCAAGGATGTGGCAGTGATGGGTGAGCCGATCCAGAAGCGCGGTGGTCATCTTAGCGTCACCGAACATACTGGCCCATTCGCTGAAGCTGAGGTTGGTAGTGATGATGACGCTGGTGCGCTCGTAGAGTTTGCTCAGCAGATGGAACAGCAGCGCGCCGCCTGAAGCGCTGAACGGCAGATACCCAAGCTCGTCGAGGATCACGAGGTCGGAGTGGGCGAGCCTGCTGGCGATCTGGCCTGGCTTGCCTTGGGCCTTCTCCTGTTCGAGGGCGTTGACCAACTCGACCGTAGAGAAGAACCGCACCCGTTTGCGATGATGCTCGATAGCCTGGACGCCCAGCGCGGTGGCGATGTGGGTCTTGCCGGTGCCGGGACCGCCAACAAGCACGATGTTGTCGGCGACGTCCATAAACTCGCAACGATGGAGCTGACGAACCAGCGCCTCGTTGATCTCGCTGCTGGCGAAGTCGAAGCCCGCCAGATCGCGATAGGCCGGGAACCGCGCAATCTTGAGCTGATAGGATACCGATCGCACCTCTCGCTCGGCGGTCTCCGCCTTGAGCAGTTGGGAGAGGATCGGAACCGCCGCATCGAACGCCGGCGCGCCCTGTTCCATGAGATCGGTGACGGCTTGGGCCATGCCGTGCATCTTGAGGCTGCGCAGCATGACGATGATGGCGCCGCTGGCAGGGTCATGACGCATGACGGTTCTCCCGGCGCAGGGCATCGTAGCGTTCGACATTGGCCATCGGTTCGCTGACCAGTCTCAGCGCTTGTGGTGCCGTGATCGGCGGTGTCGTCAGCGGCTTGCCATCGATCAACCGGTGCAGGAGGTTGAGGATATGGGTCTTGGTCGGAACGCCGGCTTCCAGCGCCATTGTGACCGCCATCAGGATGACCTCCTCGTCGTGATGCAGGATCAGGGCGAGTATCTCGACCATCTCCCTGTCACCGCCGGGAGACCGCAGCAGATGCCGCTGCAACCGCTGGAAGGCATCGGGCAGTTCGAGGAACGGAGCGCCGTTGCGTAGGGCTCCAGGCTTGCGCTGGATGACCGCCAGATAGTGGCGCCAGTCGTAAATGGTGCGCCCTGGCTTGTCGTGGGATCGATCGATGATCCGCTGATGTTCGCACAGCACCTGGCCTTCCGCGACAACGAGGAAGCGGTCGGGATAAAGCCGCAGGCTGACAGGGCGGTTGGCGAACGACGCCGGCACGCTGTAGCGGTTGCGTTCCAGATGAACGAGGCAGGTCGGTGATACCCGCTTGCCATACTCCACAAAGCCATCGAACGGCCTGCCTACCGGCATCAGACTTGCCACCTCATCCGCCCAGGCATCGGCGACAGAGCCCGGCTCGATCCCGTGCGGGATATCCTGCCACAGCGCCTTGCATCGCTCCTCCAGCCACAGGTTCAAGGCACCGAGAGTCTCGGTCTGGGGGACGGGTTGCCACAGACGATGCCGTGCATCCTGCACGTTCTTCTCGACCTGACCCTTCTCCCACCCCGCTGCTGGATTACAGAACTCGGCTTCATAGAGATAATGGCTGACCATCGTCAGGAAGCGGGCATTAACGGTCCGATCCTTGCCGCGCCCGACCTTGTCGACCGCGGTACGCATGTTGTCGTAGATGCCGCGCCGCGGCACGCCACCCAGCACGCGGAACGCATGATTATGGGCATCGAACAGCATCTCGTGGGTCTGGAGCAGATAGGCCCGCACGAAGAAGGCCCGGCTGTAGCTGAGCTTGAAGTGCGCCACCTGCAGCTTGGTGCGCACGCCATCGATGATCGCCCAGTCCTCGCTCCAGTCGAACTGGAACGCCTCGCCCGGGGCGAAGGACAGCGGAACGAACGTGCCCTTGCCGCTCATCTGCTGCTGCTGGCGGTAGTCATCCCGCCAGCCCCGGGCAAAGGCCGCGACACGGCCATAGGAGCCGTCAAAGCCCAGGCTGACCAGATCGGCATATAGCTGCTTGATGGTCCGCTTCTGCTTGCGCGGGCGGCCCATCTCTCGCCGCAGCCAGGCCGTCAGTCGCCCCACAAAAGGATCCAGCTTGCTCGGCCGCTCCGGCACCTTGAACTGCGGCTCGACGGTGTCCGACCGCAAATATTTACGAACGGTGTTGCGGGATAGTCCGGTCCGCCTGGCTATCTCCCGGATCGACAGATGATCGCGGTAATGCCAGCGCCGGATGACGCTTAATAATGCCATGTCCAACACTCCATGGTCCCCCGCTCGTCAAAGCCAGGAACGTGTTCAAACATGGGTCACTTCTCAGCGAAAATTACTGGCCTCCCCGGGTCACTTCTCAGCGGCAATCAACAAGGTTGGGCTTCCAAGCATGTTGAGCACCGAATTGTATGACGAGTGGCTATATTCGATCGTAGGGGGTGCACGCTTTGCCGCGGATCTACCCTGGCTTAACCTCCTGGAGGCCGAATATGAGCGGCGGTGACTCGAGCCCAGCGCCCCGCTTACGGCGAACGACTGAGTGATACGTGACCGCGGGTAAGCCATATCCGATGTCGAAGGGGCTATACCGCCAGGATGGCCAAAACGGAGGAAGAAGTAAGCCCGTTTTCATCCGTTCTCGCGTTGGACTGACAGCGTGAGTTTCTGATTCGCGGATTGTGGTTCTGGAGGACCACAATTTCGCGCTACCGCCCAACTTGGGGCGAACTCAACGGAACATCCGCAAACGCCTGCACAAAAATCTCCCGGGGCGAATTCCGTACATTTTCCGTACGGCCCAGAGTTTCGATCGCTAAGTCATTGAAAAGGTGGTGCACCCAAGAGGATTCGAACCTCTGGCCTCTGCCTTCGGAGGGCAGCGCTCTATCCAGCTGAGCTATGGGTGCATGTGCGCGAGGCAGCAAGCTTCGGGGCGCTTAGCAAAGCGCTACGCGCTTGGCGAGAAATTTCAGCTCTTGCGTTTCCGGGGCGCGAGCGTGACCGGCTGGAATTGGCCAAGGCCGCAACTCGGGCCCGAACTCGACAGCGGCGTGCGGAGCACCGTGATGATGTCGGTCGAGCAGAGCTGGCTGATCGAGGTCTTGTAGGAAAAACGCTCCTCGAAACCCAGCGAGTTGCAGTCATAGGGCAGGGTGTTGCGATAGACCTTGCCGCCCGACATGTGGAAATCGATGGTCTTGTCGCCATAGACCCGCGTCTCGCGGATCTGCGTGATCGGAATGCAACTGAGCGGTTTCCCCGATGGCGTCGCTGCGGGAATGGCTTTCCTGTCCTTGGCCGCGAGGGCCGAACCGGAGATCGCAGTGATGGCGAATGCGGCCACCAGGATGATCGAGCGTTTCATGACGCGTCCTTTCCTGCTTTCCCGCCCGCATGCGCCGGCGGCGGTGTCTTTGGCCTGAAGGCACAAAGGTCGCTGACCATGCATCGCCAGCATTCGGGCTTTCGGGCTTTGCAAACGTAGCGGCCATGCAGGATTAGTAAATGGTGCGCCGGAAGGCGGAACGGCTGGGGCGTCAGCTTCTCCAGGCCCTTTTCCACCGCGAGCGGCGTCTTGCCGGGCGCCAGGCCGGTGCGGTTGCAGATGCGGAAGATATGCGTATCGACCGCGAAGGTTTCGGCGCCGAATGCGGTGTTCATGATGACGTTCGCGGTCTTGCGGCCGACGCCGGGCAGGCGTTCCAGCGCGTCGCGGTCGGCGGGGACCTCGCTGCCATGTTCTGCGATCAGCATTTCGGACAGGCCGATGACGTTCTTGGCCTTGGCGTTGAACAGGCCGATCGTCTTGATGTGCTGCTTCAGGCCCGCCTCGCCGAGCGCGACCATCTCCTCGGGGGTCGTCACCTCCTGGAACAGCCGGCGCGTCGCCTTGTTCACCCCTGCATCGGTCGACTGTGCCGACATCACGACCGCGACGAGCAATGTGTAGGTGTTGACGTATTCGAGCTCGGTCTCGGGTGAGGGATTGTCGTCGTGCAGGCGCGAGAAGAACTCGAAGATATCGGCCTTTTTCACAGCCCCAGCACGTCCGCCATCTTGTAGCGGCCGGCTGGCTTGCCCGCGAGCCACAGCGCGGCCCGGACCGCGCCGCGTGCGAAGATCTCGCGGCTTTCGGCGCGGTGGTTGAGCTCGATCCGCTCGCCTTCGCCCGCGAAGACGACGAAATGATCGCCCGCGACCGACCCGCCGCGCAGCGATGCGAAGCCGATATGCCCTTCGGTGCGCCGACCGGTCATGCCATCACGGCCGCGGTCGCTATTGGCGTCCAGCTTGATCCCGCGGCCATCGGCAGCGGCCTGGCCGAGCAGCAGCGCGGTGCCCGATGGTGCGTCCACCTTGTGGCGATGATGCATCTCCGCGATCTCGATGTCCCAGTCCGGCCCCAGCCGCTCGGCCGCCTGGCGAACCAGCGCGGCAAGCAGGGTGACGCCGAGCGAGGTGTTGCCGGTCTGGAGCACTGCGACATGCGCGGCGGCGTCATCGACGGTCTGATGATCGTCGGGGCCGAGCCCGGTGGTGCCGATCACGATCGGCACGCCAGCGGCCACCGCGGCGCCGACATTGCCGACCAATGCCGCCGGCACCGAGAAATCGACCAGGACGTCGCACGACCGGGCCAGTGCGGCCACGTCGCCGCCGGCATCGACGCCGCCCGCTAGCGTTGCGCCCGCCTCGGCGACGGCATCGGCGATCGCCTTGCCCATCCGTCCCGCGCTTCCGATGATTCCGATCCGTGTCATGCCGTCTTGCCCGTCTTGCTTCATTCGCGTGTCGCTGCTTCATGGGCGACATGAACGACATCCGCAATATCGTCATCCTCACCGGCGCGGGCATCTCCGCCGAAAGCGGTCTCGCCACCTTTCGCGGTCCAGACGGGCTGTGGGAAGGACATCGGGTGGAGGATGTCTGCACGCCGGAGGCGCTCGCGCACGATCCGGAGACAGGGCATCGATTCTACGATGCGCGCCGCGCGGCGCTTGCGTTGGTCGAACCCAATGCGGCGCATGACGCGCTCGCGCGACTCGACGCCGAATGGCCGGGCGATCTGTTGATCGTCACCCAGAATGTCGACGATCTGCACGAACGCGCCGGCGCACGCCGCATGCTCCATATGCATGGCGAGCTTCGTTCCGCGCTTTGCACCGCCTGCGGGCGCGCCGAGCGCTGGGAAGGCCCGATGGGGCAGGGGCAACGCTGCGGCGGGTGCGGCGCCCCCACGCTCAGGCCCGACATCGTCTTCTTCGGCGAGATGCCGTACGAAATGGAGCGGATCGAGCGCGCATTGTCGCGCGCCGACCTGTTCGTTTCGATCGGAACCTCGGGTGCGGTCTATCCCGCTGCCGGTTTCGTCCAGACCGCGCGACATCATGGTGCGCGGACGCTTGAGCTCAATCTGGACCCGTCGGCCGGCAGTTTCCTGTTTGACGAGACACGGCAGGGCCCGGCAAGCGCATTGGTGCCTTCATGGGTCGAGCAGCTGCTTGCTCCGCGCTGAGGCGGTGCAACAGGAACGCGCAATTTGACGTCATGACGTCCACGCATTCGGGCCCGGGGAAAAGCAGGGCTTGCATTTCCTTACGGATAAGGAAACTATCGTCCTCAGATAATAAGAGGGACGAGGACAGATGCGCTCATTGCTGCGCCGTCAGGGCGATTGCATATTGATCGGCACGTTTGCCGTTGTGGCCTGGATCGCGCTGATCGGGACGATCGTACTCAAATTCTGATCGCCTGACAGGTTTCAGTCGACCCAGTCCAGACCGATATCGCGGTAGACGCCGCGATCCTCTTCCCAATCGGGCTTCACCTTCACGTGCAGATACAGATGGACGCGCACCCCGAGCAGCGCCGCCAATTGAGCACGTGAGCGGCTGCCAATCTCCTTCAGACGCTGGCCGCCTTTTCCAAGGATGATCGCGCGCTGGCTCGTCCGGCCGACCAGGATCTGCTGGAGGATCTCGACCGATCCGTCCTTGCGTTCCTCGTACTTCTCCGTTTCGACCACACAGGCATAGGGCAGTTCGGCATGGAGCTGCAGATAAAGCTGCTCGCGCGTCACTTCCGCTGCGAGCATCCGGTCGGTCGCATCGGACACCTGATCTTCGGGGAAATGCCACGGGCCTTCCGGCATCGCCGCACCCAGCGTGGCTTTCAGCTCTGCAAGTCCGTCGCCCGTCGCCGCGCTGACCATGAAGATCTCGTCGAACGCGAGCTGCGCGTTCAGTCGTTCGGCATGGACCAGCAGCCGTGCCTTGTCGGCGATGTCGACTTTGTTGAGGATCAGGATCTTGCGTTCGGACCGGCCCTTCAGCGCCTCGACGATGCTGGTGACCTTGGCGCCGAGCCCGGCTTTCGAATCGACGACCAATGCGATCAGGTCGGCATCCTGCGCGCCGCCCCAGGCCGCCGCGACCATCGCGCGATCGAGTCGCCGTTTCGGTTCGAAGATGCCGGGCGTGTCGACCAGCATGATCTGGCTCGCACCCTCGATGGCGACGCCCATCAGCCGCGTGCGCGTGGTTTGCGCCTTCGGACTGACGATCGCGACCTTCTGGCCGACCAGTGCATTGACCAGTGTCGACTTGCCCGCATTGGGGGCGCCGACCACGGCGACGAGGCCGCAACGTTGCTGATTGATATCGTTCACAGGACCGCCCTTCGCGCGAAACCGCTCGCGAGGCAAGAAAGGCCGGGTGGGTTTCGCTTTCCGGATGAATGGAAAGCGGTCGTGCCGACTATCCCAGCTGAGCGAGCAGGGCCTTTGCTGCCGCGGTTTCGGCTTCCTGTTTCGACGTTCCGCTGGCGCTGGCCTCGGCGAGCTTGCCGACTGACACGGTCACCGTGAAGACAGGCGCATGGTGCGGCCCGGAGCGGTCGGTGACGGTGTAGACCGGCGGGCGGCGATTATGCGCCGCTGCCCATTCCTGAAGCGCGGATTTGGGGTGGCGCGGTGCGCTGGTCTGCGTGTCGATAAGGTCGGCCCAGGCACTGCGGATAAAGCTTTGCGCGGCCGTGAGCCCGCCTTCCAGCCACAGGGCGCCGATCAGCGCCTCGACCACGTCGCCCAGGATATTGTCGCTCTGCGCTGCCCCGTCGTCGCGGGCCTGCTTGCCCAGGCGGATATAGGGCACCAGCCCGATCCGCCGCGCGACCTCCGCACAGGTTTCCCCCGCCACCAAAGCATTGAAACGGGGGGAAAGATGGCCCTCGGGCTCATTGGGAAAGCGCACGAACAGCCAATCGGCCATGATGACACCGAGCACGCGATCGCCGAGAAATTCAAGCCGCTCGTAATTTTCGGCGCTCTGGCTGCCATGGGTAATCGCGCGCAGGAACAGCGCGGGATCGATGGGGCGGTGGCCCAGTGCCTGTTCGGCCCAGGCGGCGAAATCGGGCGTGCTCAGAATCGTTCCCCGATCCGTTCCCAGCGCGCGGCGGTGAACCATGTCCAGGGGAGCAGCCAGGATGCGGTGCCGTCGGTCGAGAAGACGCTGACCCAGGCACGCCCGACCAGATTCTTCTCCGGCACCATCCCGATCGCGCCATTCTCCTGCGCGGTAAAACGGCTGTCGGCGCTATGATCGCGATTGTCGCCCATCATGAACAACATGCCCTTGGGAACGGTGAAGACCTCGGTATCGTCGCCCTGCGTACCCTGTGCCGTGTCGAGCACGTCATAGCTTTTTCCGTTGGGCAGCGTCTCGCGATAGCGCGTGTAGCGGCATTGCCGGCCGTTCGGCAGGACTTCCACCGATTCGTCGGTCAGGCATTTGCTGTACGGCTTCTCCGGCAGCACGAAATCGGCGATCCGCTCGCGCGGCACCGCGGTGCCGTTCAGGAACACCTGGCCTTCGCGCACCTGCACCGTGTCGCCCGCCAGGCCGATCACGCGCTTGATATAATCCTGGTGCTGATTTGGCGGCGCCTTGAACACCACGACGTCGCCACGTTCGGGCGAGCTTGCGAACACGCGGTCGGGGATCAGCGGTACGCTGAACGGCAGCGAGTAGCGTGAATATCCGTAGTTCCATTTGGACACGAGCAGATAGTCACCCACCAGCAATCGCGGCATCATCGATTCGGACGGGATGTTGAACGGCGCCGCGAAGAAGCTGCGGAACAGGAACACGAAAATCCCGAGCTTAAGCAGGAAGATCATGAAATCGGCGGTTTCCGACCGCTTCTTCTTGCGAGGCTTGGTTGCGGAGATCTGGTCGGTCATCGCGGTGCTTTGCGGCGCGCCCGCCAAGGCGTCAAGCGAAGCCGATCGGGTTAGAAGCAATATGCCATCGCGCCCTGCAACCAGATCATCACGCCCTGGCTGCGCCACAGAAACCAGCCCGCCGCGATCAGCGGTCCGGCGATGGCAGCCGCGATCAGTGAGCCGCGCAGCGTCATGCCGGCACCGCGCGGCGAACCAACGGTGCATCGCGGATCGGCAGGTGCACGATCGTCGCCATCGCCGCCAGCGCGATCGAGGCAATCCAGGCCGCATCATATGAACCCATCCGGTCGAACATATAGCCTGCCGCCCAGGCGCCGAAGAAGCTGCCGATCTGATGCGACAGGAACACGATCCCGCCGAGCATGGAGAGATGCCGCACGCCGAAGATCTGGCTGACCAGTCCATTGGTCAGCGGCACCGTGCCGAGCCAGAGGAACCCCATTGCGGCTGCGAAGGCGAGCGCGGTGACGTTGGTGAGCGGCAATATGAGGAACAGCACGAACACCAGCCCACGCGCCGCATAGAGGCCGGCGAGCAGATATTGTTTGGGGTAGCGGTCTCCCGACATGCCGAAGGTGTAGGACCCGAAGATGTTGAACAGCCCGACGAGCGCGAGCGCGGTGGCGCCGATCGCGGGCGCGATCTGCTTGTCGACAAGATAGGCCGGAAAATGGGTGGCGATGAAGGCGATGTGGAAACCGCAGACGAAGAAGCCCGCATTGAGCAGCCAGAAGCTGCGGACGCCCCATGCCTCGCGCAGCGCCTCGCGGGCGCTTTGCGCCGGGCCGTCGTCTTCGGATGCGCGCGGTTTGCCGGCAACGCCGATCGCAAGCACCGCGATCAGGCCGATCATGCCCGCCAGCACGGTGAGCGCCATGCGATAGCCGAGTTCGCCGAGCATGAGCTGTGCTGCCGGCACGACCAGGAACTGGCCGATCGACCCGCCTGCGGTGACCACGCCAAAGGCCATGCTCCGTCGTTCGGGCGCGACGATGCGACCGACCGCGCCGAGCATCACGGTGAAGGTGATCCCGGTCATGGCCAGGCCGACCATGAAACCCAGGGTCAGATGGATGCCGAGCGCATTGGTCGCCAAAGCCGCGCCGACAAGGCCGGCGACGTAAAGTAACGCGCCGGCCAGAGCGACACGGCCGGCACCGTGCTTGTCGGCGATCGCGCCGACCACGGGCTGGGCAAGCCCGAGCATCAGATGCTGGATGGCCAGCGCCAGCCCGAAATCGGAGCGGCCGATATCGAGCGCCGGCCCCATTTGCGGCAGGAACAGGCCGAAGGACTGGCGCACGCCCATCGCCAACGTGACGATCGCGGCCGCGCAGATGATGACGGTCCAGGGGGAACGGCTCTTCACGGGCGGATATCCTCGATACGGTCCAGCAATGCGAACAATGCGGCGCGATCCTGCCCCAATGCATCGTCGACGCGGCGTTCCGCCGCTTCCCAGGCAGGTAGGCAGCGCGCGATCGCGGCCCGGCCGGCAGGGGCGATCTCGACGATCCGGGCGCGCTGGTCGCCGCCTTCGGCGAAAATCACCAGTCCCTGATCGCGCAGCGCGCCGATCGTCCGGCTGATCGTGGTGCGATCATGCCCGGTATGTTCGGCAAAGGCGGTCAGCGAGCATGGCCCCGAGCGATCGAGCAGGCGCAGCAACGAGAATTGCGGCGTCGAGAGCCCCGATTGGTCGAGGGCCGCGTCGTAAAAAGCGGTCACTGCGCGCGCCGAGCGGCGCAATTTCGTACAGGCACAATAGGTGGGAAGCATGATTCGTGCATATACACGTATCGGCCATGCGATCAATCGGCGTTTCCAGCGCCCGGCGCAGATCCTATTGTCGCCCCCTATTTGGGAGATTCGGCATGAGTGATGAAGCAACGGCCTGGAAAGCCATCGACAGTGCCGAACGCAGGACGCTCACCGAACTCTTCACCGCCGAGCCCGATCGGCTGTCGCGGTTCGTTCTGGAAGAGGCCGGCATCCGTTTCGACTGGTCGAAGACGCATCTGACCGAGGCACTCGTTGCGGACTTCGCGGCGCTCGCCGACGCGTCCGGCCTTGCCGCAGCACGCGATGCGATGTTCGCGGGACAGCCGGTCAACGTCACCGAAGACCGCGCCGCCGAACATTGCGCCGAGCGAGGGGAAGGCGCGCCCGAAAGCGTGGCGCTTGCTCGCGTGCTTCATGAGCGGATGCGCGGGCTGATCGACGCGATCGAGGCCGATGCCTTCGGCCCGATCCGCCATGTGCTGCATGTCGGCATCGGTGGGTCCGCACTGGGGCCGAACCTGCTGATCGACGCGTTGGGCCGAGACTCCAACCGCTACGACGTCGCGATCGTCTCCAATGTCGATGGTGCCGCGCTGGAGGAAGTGTTCGCCCGCTTCGATCCCTCGGCGACGCTGCTTGCGGTCGCGTCCAAGACCTTCACCACCAGTGAGACGATGCTCAACGCCGAAAGCGTCCTCGAATGGATGACCGAAGCAGGGGTGGAAGATCCTTATGGCCGCGTCGTCGCGCTGACCGCCGCGCCCGACAAGGCGCTGGCCTGGGGTGTGGACGAAACGCGGGTGCTGCCTTTCTCCGAAAGTGTCGGCGGACGTTATTCGCTGTGGTCCTCGATCGGCTTTCCCGCCGCGCTGGCGCTGGGCTGGAACGCGTTCGAGGAATTGCTGGAGGGCGCGGCGGCGATGGATCGCCATTTCCGGTTCACGAACTGGACATCCAACGCACCGGTGCTCGCGGCTTTCGCCGACCTTTACTACGCCCAGTCGCGCGGCTGCGAGACGCGTGCCGTCTTCGCCTATGACGAACGACTGCGGTTGCTGCCGAGCTATCTTCAGCAACTCGAAATGGAATCGAACGGCAAGAGCGCGACCGCCGACGGCAAGCCGCTCGACCGCAGAAGCGCACCGATCACCTGGGGCGGGGTGGGGACCGATGCGCAGCATGCGGTGTTCCAGCTGCTTCACCAGGGCACGCATCTGGTTCCCGTCGAGTTCGTCGCGTCGATCGAGCCGGGCGATGCGCTGGTCGAGGATCATCACCGCCAGCTGCTCGTCAATTGCTTCGCGCAGGGTGCGGCGCTGATGGCGGGCCGTGCGAGCGACGATGCGGCGCGCAACTATCCTGGCGACCGGCCGTCGACGACCTTGCTGCTCGAGGATGTGGATCCTGCGACTTTGGGCGCGCTGATCGCCTTTTACGAGCATCGCACCTTCGTCAATGCGGTGCTGCTCGGCATCAATCCGTTCGATCAGTTCGGCGTGGAATTGGGCAAGGAAATCGCGAAATCGATTGCCACGGAGGGCACGGATCGCTTCGATGCGTCTACCAGGGCGCTGATCGAACGCGCGGGCCTGAACAGATAGGGAAGGGGTACCGATGACGACGCGACGGGAGCTCATGGCCGCGGGTGTCGCCGCGGCCTTCCTGCCCGGCATTGCACGTGCGCATATGACACCGGTGGCACATGCCCGTTCGGGGCGGTTTGAGGGCGGCCGGGCCGACGGTGTCGAACGTTATCTCGGTATCCGTTACGCGCGCGCAAGCCGCTTCGAAGCGCCGGTGCCGGTGGCCGTGACACCCGATACGCATATCCCCGCGCATGAATATCGTGCGTCCTGTCCGCAACGCGGCGGGCGTTACGACCTGGTGTCGGAAGACTGCCATTTCCTGAACATCTGGACTCCGTCCGCCGAGCCGCGCGCGAAGCGGCCGGTGATGGTCTATTTCCATGGCGGCGCCTATTCGACGGGCAGCGTCGTCACCCCGCTCAACGACGGCGCGGTGCTGGCGGCCGGGCAGGACGTGGTGGTCGTCACGGTCAATCACCGGATCAATGCGCTGGGCTATCTCTATCTCGCCCGTCTCGATCCGCGCTTCGCGGACAGCGGCAATCTGGGGCAGCTCGACCTGATCGTCGCCTTGCGCTGGGTGCGCGACAATATCGCGGCGTTCGGCGGTGACCCAAAACGAGTCATGGTGTTCGGCCAGTCGGGCGGCGGTGCCAAGATCGCGACATTGATGGGCATGTCAGCGGCCGCCGGCCTGTTCCACTCGGCAGCGACGATGAGCGGCCAGCAGGTGACGGTTTCGGGCCCGCTCAACGCCACCGCACGGACGCGTGCCTATCTGGCGCGGCTCAAACTTGCGGAGAGTGATGTGTCACCCTTGCTCACTATGCCGGTTGAACGGCTGGTCGACGGGCTCGACACGACCGACCCGATCCTGGGCGGCAGCGTCTATTTCGGGCCCGTGCTCGATATGAAGTGGCTGACGCGCCATCCCTTCTGGCCCGACCCGCATCCGCAATCCAATGCGATCCCGATGATCCTGGGCAACACCCGTGACGAGACCCGCGCCTTCGTTCCCGCCGAATCGGACAGGGTGAAGGGACTGACCTGGGCCAATCTGGCCGAACGCATGGCGCCCGAGATGCGCGTCGATATCCTGCCCGAATGGGTCGTCGCGCAATATCGCGCGCATTTCCCTGGCGATACGCCGCAGGACATATTCTACCGCGCAACCACGGCCGGACGAAGCTGGCCCGGCCAGGTGATCGAGGCCGATGCGCGCGCCGCGGTGGGGGCTCGTGCGACCTGGGTCTATCAGCTCGATTTTCCCTCGCCGGTGAAGCCCGAGCGCGGCGCGTCGCATGCGCATGACATTCCACTCGCCTTCGGTACGCTGGGTGCTGCGGGCTCGCTGACCGGGACCGGCGACGTGGCTCGGCGCGTCAGTGCGCAGATGATGGCGGCGTTCGCGGCGCTGGCGCGCGCAGGCAATCCCAGTGCGCGCGGCGTGCCGCAATGGCCCGCCTATCGCCTGCCGACACGCGCGACGATGATCTTCGATGCGCGAAGCCGTGCCCAAAATGATCCTCGCAAATGGGAGCGCGAGCTGTTCGCGCGCGTGCCCTATATCCAGCCGGGAAGTTGACGGGGCGGCGAACGATCACGGGATCGATAATATTGATGGGGAAAAGCCGTTTGTTCGATCAGGCGGCAATCCCTAGATAAGCCCGGACCGTCAGTCCCGGCCTTCGCGTGATTGACATCAAGAGGAAACGCGCATGCCCAGCTACGATTATGACCTTTTCACGATCGGCGCGGGTTCGGGCGGGGTGCGTGCGTCGCGTGTGGCGTCGGCACATGGCGCAAGGGTCGCGGTGGCGGAGGAATATCGCGTCGGTGGCACCTGCGTGATCCGCGGCTGCGTGCCCAAGAAGCTGCTCGTCTATGGCGCCCATTTCGCGGAAGATCTGAAGGACGCGCGCCGTTTCGGCTGGAACGTGCCCGATTGCAGCTTCGACTGGAGCGTGCTGCGCGACAATGTGCTGGCCGATGTCGACCGGCTGGAGAAAGCCTATACCGAGACCTTGGGCAACCATAAGGTCGAGGTGATCCGCGAACGCGCGGTGGTGAAGGGACCACACGAGATCGAGCTCGCATCGGGCCGGACGGTCACGGCAGGCAAGATCCTGATTGCGACCGGCGCCTGGCCGCTGATCCCCGAAATTCCCGGCGCCGAATATGGCATCACGTCGAACGAGGTGTTCAACCTGCCTGCACTGCCCAAGCGCGTGGTGATCGCGGGCGGCGGCTATATCGCCAATGAATTCGCGGGGATCTTCAACGAATTCGGCAGCAAGGTGACGATCGTCAACCGGTCGGATGCGATCCTGCGCGGCTATGACGAGCAGATCCGCGACCGGCTGCTCCAGATCTCGATGGTCAAGGGCATCGAGTTCCGGTTCAACGCGCCGTTCGAGAAGGTCGAGAAGCTCGACGGCGGCGCGCTCAGGATCTTCATGAAGGACTGCGAGCCGATCGAGGCCGATTGCCTGCTCTTTGCCACCGGCCGTCGCCCTAAGAGCGACGGCATCGGTCTGGAGGAAGCCGGCGTCGTGCTGAACGACAAGGGCGCGATCACCGTCGATGAGGATAACCGCACCAGCGTGGACAGCATCTATGCGGTGGGCGACGTCACCGATCGCGTCCAGCTGACGCCCGTCGCCATTCGCGAGGGGCAGGCCTTTGCCGACACCGTGTTCGGCAACAAGCCGCACCGCGTCGACTATGGCTGTATCCCGAGTGCGGTGTTCAGCCATCCGCCGCTCGCCGGCGTCGGCATGACCGAGGGACAGGCACGCAACAAGCTTGGCTCGATCAAGGTCTATCAATCGGATTTCCGGCCGATGAAGAATGTGCTGGCCGGCCGCAACGAGCGTTCGCTCTACAAGATGATCGTCGATGCGACGAACGATCGCGTCGTCGGGCTTCACATGATCGGCCCCGATGCGCCGGAAATCCTGCAGGCCGCGGCCGTCGCAGTGAAGGCCGGGCTGACCAAGCAGGCGTTCGACGATACGGTCGCGCTTCACCCGAGCATGGCCGAGGAGCTGGTGTTGCTCAAATAAGTTGCTGATCGCAACTTGAATGATTATCCTGTGCCGGTCGAGCGCAGGAGAGTGCAATGACGACGGGATCGGTGCTGGTCACGGGCGGAAGCGGCTATCTGGCGGGCTTCGTCATACGGCGGCTGGTGGAGAAGGGCCGGACCGTCCATGCCACGATCCGCAATCTCGCGCGGGAAGCAGAGGTTCGCCGTACGCTGGGTATCGACGATGCCCGGCTGAAGATCTTCGCGGCAGACCTGATGCGCGACGATGGCTGGGCCGATGCGGTGGCCGGCTGTTCGCTGGTTGCGCATGTCGCATCACCCTTTCCGTCGACAGCGCCAAGACATGAGGACGATCTGATCGTGCCCGCGCGCGAAGGCACGCTGAGGGTGCTGCGTGCCGCCCGGGATGCGGGTGTGCGCCGTGTGGTCGCAACCTCATCCGCCGCGGCGATCGCCTATGGCCATGGCAAGGGCAGGCGCACGTTCACGGAGGCCGACTGGACCAATGTCGATGCGCCCGGCGTCTATCCGTACATCAAGTCGAAGACGATCGCTGAGCGTGCGGCGCGGGACTGGATGGCGGCCGAGGGCGGCGACATGGAATATTGCTCGATCAACCCCACCGCGATCCTGGGGCCGGTGCTCGGCGACGATTATTCGACGTCGCTCGAACTGGTGAAGAAGCTGCTCGAAGGCGCATTCCCCGGTACGCCGAATTTCGGCTTCGGCATTGTCGACGTCCGCGACCTGGCCGACCTCCATCTGCTCGCGCTGACCGTGCCGGGGCTGGATGGAGAGCGTTTCGCCGCATCGGGCCGCTTCATGATGCTCAACGACATCGCGCATGTGCTGAAGGAGCGGCTGGGACCGGAGGCACGCAAGGTGCCGACCCGCAAACTGCCCGACTGGCTGGTCCGTATCGTCGCGCGTTTCGATCCGATGGTGCGGCAGGTTGTCTCGGAACTCGGCAATGTCCGCGACATCGACGCGAGCCACGCCAAGGCCGTGCTCGGTTGGCAGACGCGGAGCGAAGCGGACTCGATCGAGGACACTGCGCGCAGCCTGATCGCGCACGGGCTGGTGAAGATCTAGACCTGCTTCTTGCGGACCGACCAGACGAAGCTGTCATACCAGAAATGGAGCAGAGAGCAGGCGACGAAAGGCACGATCAGGCCCTTGTACGGCCCCGCCAGCGTGTAGCCGATGCCGAACAGCGTGCAGAAACCCAGGAAGATCGGGATCGCCTGCTTGGCGATCCGTGGCCGCGCGGATGCCATCTCGCTCATCCTCTTGCCCTCTTTCAGCCAGACCAGCGCGAAATACTGTACGGCGTGGAAGATGTTGATCGCAATGAAGGCGAGGAGGGGCGGCGCGAAGCCCCAGGCCAGGATCGAGACGATCGATGTGGTGGCGAGCAGGGCTGCCTTGTGCGCGGGCATCACATAGCCCGCTTTCATCGCGCGCCGATACTCCCAGGCGGCGACGCCCACCACCGCGACCCATGCAGCGACGGCGGCAAGCCGGATCCAGCCCGCCGCACCGTCCGCGATGGCGGGCACCTGCGTCAGCATCGTCCAGCCGATCTGGCCGAATTTGTCGAAGGCGTGGATATGCGCCATCAACGACGCGCCGAACGCGATCGGCCCGACATACAGCACCCAGTTGAGCAGCAGGTCCACGCGGCGCAACTGACGTGAATCGTTGCCCGCCTTCATGTCGTAGATGCGGCCGAGGCCGAAGGTCTGCAGCGCCGAATGGTGCACGTCCCAGAAGATGTTCAGGACCAGAGCGATGATCAGCAGCGTGTCCGACAGCCACAGGCCGGCGATCAGCACCACTGGCGCGATCGTCAGTTTCAGCTTGTGATCGTCGAAGACCTGCTTGTTGAAATAGGCGCGGGGCACCACCGCGATCAGATGGGCGTAGGTCACAATGCCGCCGAGCAGCACAAGCAGTTGCGTTGCCTGCTCGCCGTCATGATGTGGAAGGAAGGACGCGAACAGCATCCAGATCGTGCAGACGGCGAGCGCGATCGCGGGCACCCCCCAGAAGCACAGCGCATCGATGCGCGGACTGGCGATGGCGAGTGCGGGATTGGCCAGCGCCTCGCGAAATGCGTCGCGCGGCGTGCTGCTGCCAACCGGATAGATCGATGCCATTTGGGCTCCCCAAGCTCACGCGCCTTGTGGCGCGATCGCGTTTAAGATCGCGTTAAATGGCGGTCTTGGGTCGCCCGAAGCGCCGCATCGGCTGCGGGCGTGATCGGCTGGCCGGTATCGACCTCAGAGAACCACGCGATTGGCCACCAGATCGTCGACCACCGCCGGATCGGCCAATGTGCTGGTGTCGCCCAGCGCCTGGGCTGAGACGTCCCCTTCGGCGATCTTGCGCAGGATGCGGCGCATGATCTTGCCGGACCGGGTCTTGGGCAGGCCAGGGGCGAACTGGATCGCATCGGGCGTCGCGATCGGGCCGATCTCGGTGCGGACCCATTGGCGCAGTTCGGCGCGCAGCTCTTCGCTGGCCTCGCAATTGGCGTTGAGCGTCACATAGGCATAGATGCCCTGGCCCTTGATCTCGTGCGGCATGCCGACGACCGCGGCCTCCGCCACCTTCTCGTGTAGCACCAGCGCGCTTTCGACCTCGGCGGTGCCCATGCGGTGGCCGGAGACGTTGATGACGTCGTCCACCCGGCCGGTGATCCAGTAATAGCCGTCCTCGTCGCGGCGGCAGCCGTCACCCGTTGTGTATTTGCCGGCGAAGGTGGTGAAATAGGTCTGGAAGAAGCGGGCGTGATCGCCCCACACGCTGCGCATCTGGCCGGGCCAGCTGCGCGCGATCACCAGATTGCCCTCGGTCGCGCCATTCAGGATGGTGCCTTCGCCATCGACGATCTGCGGCTCGACACCGAACATCGGCTTGGTCGCCGAACCCGGCTTGAGCGCGGTCGCGCCCGGCATCGGCGTGATCATCGCGCCACCCGTCTCGGTCTGCCACCATGTGTCGACGATTGGGCAGCGTTCCTCGCCGACCACCGAATGATACCAGCGCCAGGCCTCCGGATTGATCGGCTCACCGACGGTGCCGAGCAGTTTCAGCGAGGCGCGGCTGGTCGAGGTGACGAAATCGTCGCCTTCCTTCATCAGTGCGCGCAACGCGGTGGGGGCGGTGTAGAGGATCTCGACCTTGTGGCGGTCGACCACCTGCCAGATGCGGCTGGGGGTCGGCCAGTTGGGCAGCCCCTCGTACATCAGGGTCGTCGCGCCGTTGGCGAGCGGACCGTAGACGATATAGCTGTGGCCCGTGACCCAGCCGATATCGGCTGCGCACCAGTAGATCTGGCCGGGGCGATAGTCGAAGACCAGTTCATGGGTCAGGCTGGCCCACAGCAGATAGCCGCCGGTCGAGTGGAGCACGCCCTTGGGCTTCCCCGTCGATCCCGACGTGTAGAGGATGAACAAGGGATCCTCGGCGCCCATCGGCTCGACCGGGCAGTCGGCGGGCACGTTTGCGGCGGCCTCGTGATACCAGATGTCGCGGCCGTCCTGCATGTCGATCTTGCCGCCGGTCGCCTTCACGACGACGATCTTGTCGAGGCAGCGGACATGCTTCGCGGCTTCGTCGACATTGGCCTTCAGGGGCACATGTTTGCCGCCGCGCCGGCCCTCGTCGGCAGTGACCACGATCATCGAATCGCAATCGGTGATCCGCCCGGCCAGCGCCTCTGGCGAGAAGCCGCCGAACACGAACGAATGGATTGCGCCGATCCGCGTGCAGGCGAGCAGCGCGAAGGCGGCTTCGGGGATCATCGGCATGTAGATGGTGATGCGATCGCCCTTCCGGGCGCCGGCCGCCTTCAGCACATTGGCGAAGCGGCAAACCTCCTGGTGGAGCTGCTTATAGGTGTAGCTGCGCGGCGCTTCGTCGGGGCTGTCGGGTTCCCACAGGATCGCGACGTCGTCACCTCGCGTCTTGAGATGCCGGTCGATGCAATTGGCCGATACGTTGAGCTTGCCGTCGGCGAACCAGCGAATCCGGAAATCGCTTTCGTCGAACGACCAGTCGCCGGCGATCTCGGGGCGCTTGATCCAGTCCAGCCGCTTCGCCTGTTCGAGCCAGAAGCTGCCGGGGTCTGCCAGCGCGAGGCCGTAAAGCTGATCGTAGCGCTTGGCGTCGACCTTTGCCTTGGCGGCCCATTCGGCCGGAACGGGATAGGTCGACGGCTCGGTCATTTCGGGAATCCTCCGCATCGCTCACGCCGCGCCCCTGTGCCAAAGATCGGCTTCGGGGGGAAGCGCGAGTCTTGTTCGAGAAAGAGCGGAAGAGCGCTTTCTGGCGGTACCGGCCCGCTCCCCCGCCCAACCACCCGATACAGTATGATCCTGTCGGGTGGTTGGGCGGGGGAGCGGGCTGGTACCGGCTTTCTCAAACAGACATTCAACCGACGCGATAGGGCACAATATCGCGTCGATCGGGATCGATGCGGATCGTCCGGTCGGCGGGCGGAAAGGCGCGCTGGTCGCAATCGGTGCGCGGACACAACCGGCACGAGATGCCGATCGGCGTCGCGGCCCCAGCCGCCGCGGTATCGATGCCGTCGGCATAGATGAAGTCGCGGGCATGTTCGATCTCGCAGCCCAGCGCCACCGCATAGCGCCGCGGGCTGCGGGCATAGCTTCCCGAGGGTTTGACCAATCCCTTCGCCATCTGGACATAGCGCAGCCCATCGGGTGTCTCGGCAAGCTGCACGAGAATGCGGTCGGGAATCGCCACCGCCTCGTGCACGATCCACAAGGGGCAGGCGCCACCGAAGCGCGCGAACTGCAACCGGGTGGCGGAGTGGCGCTTGGTGATGTTGCCGGCCATGTCGACGCGGCAGAAGAAGAATGGGATGCCGCGCGCACCGGGACGCTGGAGCGTCGAGAGCCGATGGCAGGCCTGTTCGAAGCTGACCGAGAAGCGCCGGCCCAACCGGTCGATGTCATGACGAAGACTGCGCGCCGCGCCGCGAAACGCCTCATAGGGCATCAGCAGTGCGCCGGCCGCATAATTGGCGAGCCCGATCGACAGCAATCGCCGTGATTCCGCGCTGCGCAGCAAGGCATTTTCGGTGATGGCGGCGATCTCGTCCTCCATCTCCAGCGCGACGAGCTGGTGTGCGAGCATGAAGCGCCGGCTTTCGGGCGGCAACGCGGGAGAGAGCGACAGGCGCCGGGTGGTGCGGTCGAGCGCGCGCAGCGGCGCGTCGATCGCGTCGCCGCCAATGTCCAGGCCGACGCCATGCGCGGTGCGCAGCCGGCCGATCAGCGCGGGCTCGCCGGGGCCGATCGTTGCCGCCAGCGCCTCGGCCCGGCGATCGAGCAGGTCGACATAATTGCCTGCTTCGTGAAACCAGTCGCGAATCTCCTCCCAGGGCAGGCGGCCGCCATCGGAAACCCCGCTCGACATCGCTTCCTCGACCATCTGCAGTCGCTCCTCCGCATCGCGATAGGCGGCGTGGAGCGTGACGAAGCGATCGGCGAATTGCGGCTGCTGCTCGACGAGCCGGGCGAGCGCCTCGGGAGGTATCGCCGCATCGGCGAACAGCGGATCGTCCAGCGCCGTGCGCGCGGCCGCAAAGCGGCGTGTGCTGTCGTCGGCTTCGAGCTCGCCGAGTTCGAGCGGGTGGTGCCGGCCGAGCGCCGCGAGCACCGCGGAGGTGAGCGGCCGGTCGTCATTCTCGAGCTGGCTCAGATAGCTGATCGAGATGCCGAGCCGGCTCGCCATCGCGGCCTGGCCGAGGCCGGTGCGCTGGCGCAGCGCGCGAAGGCGTTCGCCGGCAAAGAGTCTCTTCCGCATGTCTCCGGACGTTAGTTTGCAAATCACCCGTTCGCAACTTCGCAAGTTCGCATTTGCAATGGTGGAGGAAAGGCGGAAAGGGAATCGTTCGACTATGCGGGAATTTTGAATGCAGACGATCATCGACAAGCTCGAAGCGAAGCGCGACGCGGCACGGCTCGGCGGCGGACAGAAGCGCATCGATGCGCAGCATGGCAAGGGCAAGCTGACCGCGCGGGAGCGCGTCGACGTCCTTCTCGACGAGGACTCGTTCGAAGAGCTCGATATGTATGTCGAGCATAATTGCGTCGATTTCGGCATGCAGGATCAGGTGATCCCCGGCGACGGCGTCGTCACCGGATCGGGCACGATCAACGGCCGGCTGGTCTATGTCTTCAGCCAGGATTTCACGGTGTTCGGCGGCTCGCTGTCCGAACGCCACGCGCAGAAGATCTGCAAGATCATGGACATGGCGATGAAGGTCGGCGCGCCCGTGATCGGCCTCAACGATTCGGGCGGCGCGCGCATCCAGGAAGGCGTGGCGTCGCTGGGCGGTTATGCCGAGGTGTTCCAGCGCAATGTGCTGGCATCGGGCGTGGTGCCGCAGCTTTCGGTGATCATGGGACCGTGCGCGGGCGGCGCGGTCTATTCGCCTGCGATGACCGACTTCATCTTCATGGTGAAGGACAGTTCCTACATGTTCGTCACCGGGCCGGACGTGGTGAAGACCGTCACCAACGAGGTCGTGACGCAGGAGGAACTGGGCGGCGCCGTCACCCACACCACCAAGTCCGGCGTCGCCGACGTCGCGTTCGAGAATGATATCGAGGCCTTGTGGGCCGCGCGCACGCTGATCGACTATCTGCCGCTGTCCAACCGCGAGGACGTGCCCGAGCGGCCGACCGCCGATCCGTTCGACCGGATCGAGGAAAGCCTCGACACGCTGATCCCGGCCAGCGCCAACCAGCCCTATGACATGCACGAGCTGATCCGGAAGGTCGTCGACGAAGGCGATTTCTTCGAACTGCAGCCCGCGCACGCCGCCAACATCATCATCGGTTTCGGCCGGATCGAGGGGCGGACCGTCGGCTTCGTCGCCAACCAGCCGACCGTGCTGGCCGGCTGCCTTGATATCAACTCGTCGAAGAAGGCGGCGCGTTTCGTCCGCTTCTGCGACGCGTTCGAGATCCCGATCGTGACCTTTGTCGACGTGCCCGGCTTCCTGCCCGGCACCGCGCAGGAACTGAACGGCATCATCAAGCATGGCGCGAAGCTGCTGTTCGCCTATGCCGAGGCGACCGTGCCGAAGATCACCGTCATCACGCGCAAGGCCTATGGCGGCGCATACGATGTCATGGCCTCCAAGCATCTGCGCGGCGATCTCAACTATGCCTGGCCCACTGCCGAGATCGCGGTGATGGGCGCCAAGGGCGCGGTGGAGATCATCTTCCGCCAGGACATCAAGGACCCCGAGAAGATCGCGGCACGCACCCGCGAATATGAGGATCGCTTCGCCAACCCCTTCGTGGCGGCGAGCAAGGGTTTCATCGACGAGGTGATCGCGCCGCACGCGACGCGCCGCCGCATCGCGCTCGGGCTGCGCAAGCTGCGCAACAAGACGCTCGAGAATCCCTGGAAGAAGCACGACAATATTCCGCTCTGATATTCCCGGACGGATCGGGTGAGCGAATTTGCGCGGACGCAGAGAAGGACAAGTGAAGTGACGATTGGACGATTGAACCATGTCGGCATCGCGACGCCGTCGATCGAGAAATCGATCGCGCTGTATCGCGATCTGCTCGGTGCGACCAAGATCCACGAGCCGTTCGACCTGCCGCCACAGGGCGTGCGCGTCTGTTTCGTCGATACGCCCAACAGCCAGATCGAACTGATCGAGCCCTATGGCGAGAACAGCCCGATCCATGCTTTCCTCGCCAAGAATCCGGCGGGCGGGCAGCATCATGTGTGCTTCGAAGTGGCCGACATTCATGCGGCGAAGGCGGATATGGAAGCCAAGGGCGCCAAAGTGCTGGGTGAACCCCGGATCGGCGCGCATGGCACGCCGGTAATCTTCGTCCATCCAAAGGACATGGGCGGTGTGCTGGTCGAGTTGATGGAAACGCCAAAGGGAGACGGGCATTGAGCGCATATGAAATGATCCGCCTTGATGTGACCGATGCGGTCGCCACGATCACGCTGGCGCGGCCCGAGCGATTGAATGCTGCTCCGCCGGCGATGTTCGACGAAATCGCGGTTGCGCTCAAATCGCTGACCGAGGCTGGCGCACGGGCCCTGTTGATCACCGGGGAAGGCCGTGCCTTCTGCTCGGGCGCCGATCTCGTTGGAACCGATGGAAGCACGATTGCGGGCGGTGATGCCACCTATCAAGCGCTGACCAACAGTTACAATCCCGCGATGCTGCTCCTGTCACAACTGCCGATCCCGGTGGTCACAGCGGTCAATGGCGTGGCGGCGGGCATCGGCTGCTCGCTGGCGCTGGCTGGTGATTTCACGCTTGCCGGACAATCCGCCTATTTTCTCCAGGCCTTTGTCAATATCGGTCTGGTGCCGGACGGCGGCGCCAGCTGGATGCTGCCGCGCCTGATCGGCAAGGCACGCGCAACCGAGATGATGATGCTCGGGGAACGTATTTCCGCCGAAAAGGCAGCCGATTGGGGTCTGATCTACAAAATGGTCGATGACGAGGCGCTGCTGGCCGAGGCCGGTGCGCTGGCTCGCCGCCTGGCGGATGGTCCCACCGTCGCGCTCGGGCTGATGCGCCGTGCGATCGCGAGCGGGCTCGATATCGACTATGCAGCCGGCATGGGTGGAGAGGCGGTCAATCAGCGTCTCGCCGGCCAGAGCGCCGACGCCGCCGAGGGCATTCGCGCGTTCCTCGAGAAGCGCAAGCCGTCCTTCACGGGGAAATAAGATGACCGACAAGCCCAGCACCGCGCAATGGGAGGCCCTGGCGACCAAGGAGGTCAAGGGCAAGGATCTCGACTGGCACACGCCCGAAGGCATCGTGGTGAAGCCGCTCTACACGGCGGACGACGTCGCGGACCTCGATCCCGGCCTGCCCGGTTTCGCCCCGTTCACGCGCGGCGTGCGGGCCAGCATGTATGCGGGCCGGCCCTGGACGATCCGGCAATATGCGGGCTTCTCGACCGCCGAGGAATCCAACGCCTTCTATCGCCGCAACCTGGCGGCCGGTCAGAAGGGGCTTTCGGTCGCCTTCGATCTGGCCACCCATCGCGGTTACGACAGCGACCATCCGCGCGTGACCGGCGATGTCGGCAAGGCCGGCGTCGCGATCGACACGATTGACGACATGAAGATCCTGTTCGACGGCATCCCGCTCGACAAGATGTCGGTCAGCATGACGATGAACGGCGCGGTGATCCCGATCCTCGCCTTCTTCATCGTCGCGGGCGAAGAGCAGGGCGTGCCCCAGGCCGAGCTCGACGGGACCATCCAGAACGACATCCTCAAGGAGTTCATGGTCCGCAACACCTATATCTACCCGCCCGAACCGAGCATGCGGATCATCTCGGATATCTTCGGCTACACCTCGCGCAACATGCCGAAATTCAACAGCATCTCGATCTCCGGCTATCATATGCAGGAAGCGGGGGCGACGCAGCTTCAGGAACTGGCCTTCACCATCGCCGACGGCGCGGAATATGTCCGCTACGGCGTGGCCTCCGGCCTCGACATCGACAAGTTCGCCGGGCGGCTGAGCTTCTTCTTCGCGATCGGCATGAACTTCTTCATGGAGATCGCCAAGCTCCGCGCCGCGCGCGTGTTGTGGCACCGGGTGATGACCAATCTCGGCGCGAAGGACGAACGCAGCAAGATGCTGCGCACCCATTGCCAGACCTCGGGCGTCTCGCTGACCGAGCAGGATCCGTACAATAATGTGATGCGCACCACGATCGAGGCGATGGCGGCGATGCTGGGCGGCACCCAGTCGCTCCACACCAACGCGCTCGACGAGGCGATCGCGCTGCCCACCGACTTCTCCGCCCGGATCGCGCGCAACACGCAGATCGTGATCCAGGAAGAGACGGGGATGACCAAGGTCGTCGATCCGCTTGGCGGCTCCTATTATATCGAGGCGCTGACCCAGGAACTGGTCGATAAGGCGTGGGAGATCATCGAGCGCGTCGAGAAGGAAGGCGGCATGGCCAAGGCCGTCGCCGCCGGCTGGCCCAAGGCGATGATCGAGGAAGCCGCCGCCGCACGCCAGGCGCGGGTCGATCGCGCCGAGGACGTGATCGTCGGCGTCAACAAATACCGTCTGGGCACCGAGGATTTCCTCGAGACGATGGAAGTCGACAACGAGAAGGTCCGCCAGGGCCAGGTCGCACGCATCGCCAAGGTGAAGGCCGGCCGCGATGCCGCCGCGTGCGAGGCAGCACTTCAGGCGCTGCGCGATGGTGCGGCGAAGCCGTCGAGCATCGAGAACAACCTGCTGGCGCTCGCCGTCGATGCGGCACGCGCCCGCGCCACGCTGGGCGAGATTTCGTCGGCGATGGAGGAAAGCTTCAACCGCTACGGCACCCAGCCGACGCCGGTGAAGGGCGTCTATGCAGCACCTTATGAAGGCGACACGCGCTGGCAGCAGGTGCTCGACGGCGTCAAGGCGGTGGAGCGCCGCATGGGGCGTAAGCCGAAATTGCTCGTCGCCAAGATGGGCCAGGACGGTCACGATCGCGGCGCCAACGTCATCGCCTCGGCATTCGGCGATATGGGCTTCGACGTGGTCTCCGGTCCGTTGTTCCAGACGCCTGAGGAAACCGTGGTGCTCGCGCTCGAAACCGGCGTCGACGTCGTCGGCGCATCGAGCCTGGCCGCGGGCCACAAGACATTGATTCCCGAACTGATCGGCAAGCTGCGCGAGCGCGGTCGCACCGATATCAAGGTGATCGCGGGCGGCGTCATTCCGCCGCAGGATTATGAATATCTGCGCGACGCCGGCGTTCAGGGCATCTATGGGCCGGGCTCCAACGTCGTGGAATGCGCGGCCGACGTCCTGCGCCTCCTCGGCCACAACATGCCCCCGCTGGAGGAAGCTGCGTGACCACCCGTACCGACTGGACCCGCGACGAGATCGCGACGCTGTTCAACCTGCCGTTCAACGATCTGATGTTCGAGGCGCAGTCGATCCACCGCGCCAATCATCCGCGCAACGAAGTCCAGCTCTCGACCCTGTTGTCGATCAAGACCGGCGGCTGTGTCGAGGATTGCGGCTATTGCAGTCAGTCGACCGCGCACGAGACGGGTCTGAAGGCGACCAAGCTGATGGACGTGCGCGCCGTGCTTCAGGCGGCGGCACAGGCCAAGGACAATGGCTCGGGCCGCTTCTGCATGGGCGCCGCATGGCGCAGTCCCAAGGAGCGGGACATGCCCGCCATCATCGAGATGGTGAAGGGCGTGCGCCAGATGGGCATGGAAACCTGCATGACCCTGGGCATGCTGAACGAGAAGCAGGCCGCGCAGCTCGCCGACGCCGGGCTCGATTACTACAACCACAATATCGACACCTCGCCCGAGAATTACGCCAACGTCATCTCGACGCGCACCTTCGAGGACCGGATCGATACGCTGGAGACGGTTCGCGCGGCGGGCATCAACGTGTGCAGCGGCGGGATCGTCGGCATGGGCGAAACCCGTTCTGACCGCATCGGTTTCCTGCACGCGCTCGCCACCATGGCGCATCCCGAAAGCGTGCCGATCAACGCGCTGGTGCCGGTCAAGGGCACGCCGCTGGGCGACATGCTGGCCGACACGCCGATGGCGAAGATCGATGAGATCGAATTCGTCCGCACTGTCGCCGTGGCACGCATCCTGATGCCGCTGAGCATGGTGCGGCTCTCGGCGGGTCGCGAAAGCATGAGCGAGGCCTGTCAGGCGCTCTGCTTCATGGCGGGCGCCAACAGCATCTTTACGGGAGACCGGCTGCTGACCACGCCCAATGCCGGCGACAATGCAGATGCGGCGCTGTTCGCCAAGCTGGGCGTCACCGCGATGCAGGCCGCACCGCACGGCCATCTCGAAGCCGCAGAGTGAGCGTTAAGTCGGGTTTCCTCTTGGCGGCCTGTCTGGTCAGCCTGTGTGGTTGCTCGACCGATCCCAAACCCGCGCGGATTGAAGGTCTTTCAACGACTGATCGTGAGGGCAACGCGGTAAAAATTGCACAGATGGTGGATCAGCAATGTCTTCGATCTCCGGAAGATTTGAAGGTGTTCGAAAAAAACCTTCAAGCAACTGGCTGGGCTGCAAAACGCACGCAAGCGGCCAATCCGGAGAACAGGCTCGACCTTGATGTCTGGGAGCTTCCGCACACCACCCTGATCCGTGGTCAGCCAGTCAAGGGTGGCGTCTGGACGTGCGCTTTGACGGTGGCTTCGGATGCAAAACCTTCGGAAGCAAAAATGAATGCGGCCCTTTCGGCAGTCGCAAATCACAAGACCCAATCGGGTGGAGAATGGCGATGGAAGCCGGTCCGATCTCGTGAGGTACGCATGTCCTTGAGTGCCGGAAACGCTGAATCGGCGATGATGGTCAATGTGGAAATATATGTCCTGCCCTGGTGGCGGGGGATTTTGGGGTAGCTCATGTTCAAGAAAATACTCATCGCCAATCGTGGCGAGATTGCCTGCCGCGTCATCCGCACCGCCAAGAAGATGGGGATCGCGACGGTCGCGGTCTATTCCGATGCCGATGCGCGCGCGCCGCACGTGATGATGGCGGACGAGGCGGTCCGGCTCGGGCCGCCGCCTGCGGCGGAGAGCTATCTGATCGCCGATGCGATCATCGCGGCGTGCAAGGCGACGGGCGCCGAGGCGGTTCATCCCGGCTATGGCTTCCTGTCGGAGCGGACGAGCTTCGCCCAGGCGCTGGCCGATGCCGGCATCGCCTTCATCGGCCCACCCGTCGGCGCGATCGCCGCGATGGGCGACAAGATCGAATCCAAGAAGCTGGCAAAGGCTGCGGGCGTCAACGTGGTGCCCGGTTTCCTCGGCGAGATCGCGGATACCGAGGAAGCGGTGAAGATCGCGTCCGAGATCGGTTATCCGGTGATGATGAAGGCCTCGGCCGGCGGCGGCGGCAAGGGCATGCGGCTGGCCTATGGCGAGCAGGACGTGCGCGAAGGCTTCGAGGCGACCAAGCGCGAGGGGCTCGCCAGCTTCGGCGACGATCGCGTCTTCATCGAGAAGTTCATCGAGAGCCCGCGCCATATCGAGATCCAGGTGCTGGGCGACCAGCATGGCAACATCGTCTATCTGGGTGAGCGCGAATGCTCGATCCAGCGCCGCCACCAGAAGGTGGTGGAGGAAGCGCCGTCGCCCTTCGTGACGCCCGAGATGCGCAAGGCGATGGGCGAACAGGCCGTCGCGCTGGCGCGCGCTGTCGGCTATTACAGTGCGGGCACCGTCGAGCTGATCGTGTCGGGCGCGGACAAGACCGGCCAGGGCTTCTACTTCCTGGAGATGAACACCCGGCTTCAGGTCGAGCATCCCGTCACCGAATGCGTCACCGGGCTCGACCTGGTCGAACAGATGATCCGCGTCGCTTATGGTGAGGCTCTGCCCTTCACTCAGGACGATGTGAAGCTGACTGGCTGGGCGATCGAGAATCGCGTCTATGCCGAGGATCCCTATCGTGGCTTCCTGCCCTCAACCGGCCGGCTGGTGCGCTACAATCCGCCCGAGGACATGGACAATGTCCGCGTCGACGATGGCGTGATCGAGGGCGGCGAGGTCTCGATCTTCTACGACCCGATGATCGCCAAGCTGATCACCTGGGGCGATACGCGCGAAGAGGCGATCGATCGCCAGATCGTCGCGCTCGACCGGTTCGAGATCGAAGGCCCCGGCCATAACATCGATTTCCTTTCCGCGTTGATGCAGCATCCGCGCTTCCGCGAAGGTGCGCTGACCACCGGCTTCATCGCCGAGGAATATCCCGACGGGTTCGAGGGTGCGCCCGCGGATGCGACGCTGCTGCGCTCGCTCGCCGCGATCGGCGCGTTCGCCGCGATGGCTGGCGCGGATCGCGCGCGGCGCGTCAGCGGCCAGCTCGGCAAGCGACTTGCGCCGCCGACCGAATGGCAGGTCCGGATCGGCGACGTGCGCCACGACGTCGTGATCGACGGCGACGAAGTCAGCGTCGACGGCGAGCCGCTCGACCTGGAGCTGGAATATACGCCCGGCGACCGTCTGGTCGAAGCCGTGGTGGACGGCGAGCCGCTCGACGTCCGCATCGCCTTCGCGCGCTCCGGCGTGCGGCTGACAGCGCGCGGCGCGACCCATGTGCTGCGCGTCCTGCCGGCCCATGTCGCGCAGCATGCCGTGCACATGATCGACAAGCTTCCGCCCGATCTCTCGCGCTTCCTGCTCTGCCCGATGCCCGGCCTGCTCGTCGCGCTCAATGTCGGTGCGGGCGACAAGGTCGAGGCGGATCAGCCGCTCGCCGTGGTCGAAGCCATGAAGATGGAGAATATTCTGCGCGCCGAGAAGGCGGGTACGGTGAAGAGCGTCAGCGCCAAGGCTGGGGACAGCCTGGCGGTGGATGCGGTGATTCTGGAGATGGAATAACTCCGGCGCATTTTCGCACTATTCTACCCGTCACCCCAGCGAAAGCTGGGGTCCATACGGTGCCTGTGCAGGACACTGATATCGTATGGATTCCAGCTTTCGCTGGAATGACGAAGGTGGGCGGACCTTGCGGGAGTGTCAGCCCTTCGCCGCCGCATAGGCGGCCGCGGCGCCGTACAGGCCGGGCTGCGGATAAGTCACCAGCTTGACCGGCATCGCCGCCATCAACGCCTCGAACCGGCCCTTGGCGGTGAAGCGCTGCGCAAAGCCCGACTGGGTCAGCCGGTCGGCAATACGCAGGCCGAGGCCGCCGGCGATCACCACGCCTGACGCGCCCTGCGCCAGCGCGATGTCGCCAGCGACCGCGCCAAGGCTCAGGCAGAAGCGGTCGAGCGCGGCGACGGCCAGGCTGTCGCTGCCCTCCAGCGCGAGTGTCCACAATGCCTTGTCGTCGATCGCCGCAACTGCGCGGCCCTCGATCGCGGCCAGTGCCGCATAAATCTCGGGCAATCCCGGTCCGGAGACGATCCTTTCTGCGGAGACCCGGCGATAGCGTATTCGCAGTCGCGCGAGGATGGCATCCTCGATCGTATCGAGCGGTGCGAAATCGGTATGGCCACCCTCGGTCTCGCTGACGAAATAACGGCCGTCGCGGCGCAGGACATGCGCGACGCCGAGCCCGGTGCCGGGACCGACGATGCTGACGATGCCGTTTTCGGCAAAGGGCGTATCGGGGCCGCACAGATGCTCGAAATGTTCCGGGCCAAGCTGCGCGACGGCATGGCCGACCGCGCCGAAATCATTGACCAACGTGTGATCGTCCAGCCCGAGTTGCTCGTCGATCAACGCGGGGCGGATGATCCAGGGATTGTTGGTGAACTTGATCACCTCGCCCGAGACGGGACTCGCGATCGCAATGCCCGCGGCGCGCGGCAGCGGCCGCCCCAGGGTCTCGGCGAAATGCTCCCACGCGGTCTGCAGGCTGGCATGGTCGGCGGTCCGCAGCGTGACCGGCTCGCCAAGCGCGACCACCCGGCCGTCATCGATTTCCGCGATGGCGAAACGGGCATGGGTTCCGCCGATATCGGCGGCAACGATCTCGGTCATGATCGCTCCTAGAGCGATTTCGAGGCAGATGGACTCATCTGCCGGCTCGGAAATCGCGGCAAACAAAGGGACATGAGGCGATCCGGTTCAGTTCGAACCGGATCGCCTCTAACGCTTGCGGCTCGCCACCACGGTGATCTCGATCTTGGCGCCCAGTGCCAGCGCGTTGATACCGACGGTCGTCCGGGTCGGGCGGGCATCACCGAACTCGGCGATATAGGCGGCGTTCATCGACTGGAAGTCGCCCATATCGGTCAGATAGACCTGGGACTGGACGATGTGGGCGAGATCGAGGCCCTGGGTTTTGAGCAGCTTGCGGATGTTCTTCAGGATCAGCGTGGTCTGTTCGGCGGTCGATGTGGCCGCGTCGAGCTTTCCGGTGGCGGGATCGATCGCGATCTGGCCGGACAGGAAGACGAGATCGCCGGCGGTCAGCAGCGGCGAATAGGGGCCGATCGGCTTCGGTCCGGCAGCGCTCTGCGCGAGTGCCGGCGTGCTGCACGCCAGTGCGAGCGACAGGAGCGAGGCGAAGCGGAGTGTGGCGCGTGGCATAGGGTCGGGCTCCATTTGAACGGGAAGGGCAGGAACGGTCAGCAGCAGCGTCCGCCACCGCCGCGATAACGCGCATCCTGCCGGTTGCGGAAGAATGCGGTGTGGCTCATCGGCGCGTCCTCCGGATGATGCTCCGCCATGTGCCGCAGATAGGTCTCATAGCTGGGCACGCCGACCATCAGTCGCGCGGTTTCGGTGAGTTTTGCGATAAAGCCGGTCATTCCGCTGGGACCGCGATGGCGGGGATTTCGCGTGCGGTGGGGTTGGGATTGCGGCGTGCGGCGAGGCTGGTCTTGATGCTGAAGAACAGGATCGAGACGACGACGAACAGGAAGAATGCACACAGTCCGGCATCGATCCGGTCGTTGAAGACGATCCGCTCCATCTGCGCCATCGACTTGGCGGGCGCCAGCACCACGCCGCGTGCCGCCGCGTCGGCGAAGATCTCGGCATGGGCGAGGAACCCGACTTTCGGATCCGCGGAGAAGATCTTGAGCGTGCCGGCGGTGATCGTGCAGATCAGCAGCCAGGCGGTCGGGATCATCGTCACCCAGGCGTAGCGGTCGCGCTTCATCCGGAACAGCACGGCGGTCGCGAGCATCAGTGCGATGGCGGCAAGCATCTGGTTGGAGATGCCGAACACCGGCCACAGCGTGTTGACCCCGCCCAGCGGGTCGGTGACGCCCTGATAGAGGAAGAAGCCCCAGCCGCCGACGCACAATATCGTCGCGATCAGTCCCGGCGCGATCGCGGTCGTGTCCTTGAACGACGGCACCGCCATGCCGATCAGGTCCTGCAGCATGAAGCGCCCGGCGCGCGTGCCGGCATCGACCGCGGTCAGGATGAACAAGGCTTCGAAAAGGATCGCGAAATGATACCAGAAGGCCTTCATCGCTGGGCCGCCAACGACATGGCTGAAGATCTCCGCCATGGCGACGGCAAGCGTGGGCGCGCCACCGGTGCGGGAGATGATCGTCGCCTCGCCGACGTCCTTCGCGGCTTGCGTCAATATGTCGGGCCCGATCGGGAAGCCCATCGCGGTGACCGCGGCGGCGGCGCTGACGGCATCGCTGCCGAGCACCGCGGCCGGGCTGTTCATCGCGAAATAGATGCCGGGATCGAGGATCGAGGCGCCGACCAGCGCCATGATCGCCACGAACGCCTCCATCAGCATCGCGCCATAACCGATGATCGGTGCGTGGGATTCATTGGCAATCAGCTTCGGCGTGGTGCCGCTGGAGATCAGCGAGTGGAAGCCGGAGACCGCGCCGCAGGCGATGGTGATGAAGAGGAAGGGGAACAGGCTGCCCGCCCAGACCGGCCCGCCGCCGGCGGCGAACTGGGTGATCGCGGGCATTTTGAGCGGTGGCGCCATGATGACGATGCCGATGGCGAGTGCCACGATCGCGCCGATCTTGAGGAAGGTCGACAGATAGTCGCGCGGTGCCAGCAACAGCCAGACCGGCAGGATCGATGCGACGATGCCATAGCCGATCAGGATCCAGCAGAGCTGAACGGGAGTGAAGGTGAAGAAGGGGCCCCAGACCGGCGACTGCGCAACGCTCTGGCCGATCACGATGGCGAGGAGCAGGCCGACCAGGCCGAACAAGGACACTTCGCCGATCCGTCCCGGGCGTATCCAGCGCGTGTAGATGCCCATCGCCATGGCAAGCGGCACGGTCACCGCCACGGTGAACATGCCCCATGGGCTTTCGGCAAGCGCACGCACAACGATCAGCGCGAGCACGGCGAGCAGGATGGTCATGATAACGAAGGCGCCGGCCAGCGCGATGGTGCCGGCAACCGCGCCCATCTCCATCCGGACCAGTTCGCCCAATGATCGGCCGTCGCGCCGCATCGAGATGAACAGGATCATGAAATCCTGCACCGCACCCGCCAGCACGACGCCGGCAAGGATCCACAATGTTCCGGGCAGATAGCCCATCTGCGCGGCGAGCACCGGGCCGACCAATGGCCCCGCACCCGCGATCGCCGCGAAATGATGGCCGAACAGCACCGACCGGTCGGTCGGCACATAGTCGAGCCCGTCGCCACGCCGCACGGCGGGCGTCGGGCGTGCGGGATCGAGCTGCATTACGGTGCGCGCGATGAAGAGCGCATAATAGCGATAGGCGACGAGGAAGAGGCAGACCGCGGCGGTCACGATCCACAGTGCGTTGATCGTCTCGCCCCGGCTGGTCGCGACCACCGAGAGGGCGAGAGCGCCGACGATCGCAAAGGCGATCCACGGGGCGTGCTTCTTCATCAACATCTCCTCCACGGGATTCGCCGCGTCGATGGCGTCCTCAACCGATCGATAGTCGGAAGTCTGTGCCGCGTGCAGCCTTTTTCAACGGAAGCGGCGACGGGGCAAGCATTCGTCCTGCGCGAGGTGTCATTAAGCGCTAATAAGCATTCGACTCTGTCCGAGGTGCCCCATGACCATTTCGCTGTACGACGCCAGCATTCCAGTCTTCATCCGCGGTTTCGCGAACCTTTCGGCGATCCTCGAAAAGGCTCGTGCTTATGCCGACGACAACGGCATCGATCATGCCGAGCTGCTGGAAGCCCGGCTCTATCCGGACATGTTCCCGCTGACCACGCAGATCCAGCGCGCCAGCGACACAGCGCGGTTCACCGCGGTGCGTGTCGGCCAGGTCGATCCGCTCGCGATCGCCGATACCGAAACCAGCTTCGACGACCTCCAGGCGCGGATCGCGGCGACGGTCGATTTCCTGAAGGCGGTGCCGACGGATTCGATGGATGGTCGCGAAGACGCGCATGTCGAACTCAAGACGCCAACCGCGACGATCGACTTCACCGGGACCAGCTATGTTTTGAGCTTCGCGGTGCCCAATTTCTATTTCCACGTGACGACGGCTTATGCGCTGTTGCGTTTGAAGGGCGTGCCGGTGGGTAAGCTGGATTTTCTCGGGGGTCGGTGACGGGGTTGCCATCCACATCGTCATGCTGAACTTGTTTCAGCATCCATGCTAGGTCTCACGCCGTAGCGTGCATTTGGGCATGGACCCTGAAACAAGTTCAGGGTGATGGATGAAGGGTGACCGGCTTCACCCGAACGGCCGATCGATCGATTCGATCGGCCCCGAGAAATAGCGCGGCCCGTCCGGTGTCATGTGGAAACAATCCTCCAGCCTGATGCCGAACGCGCCGGGGATGTAGATGCCCGGCTCGTTCGAAAAGCACATCCCGGCTGCCAGCTTCGTCGTCTCGCCATGGACGAGATTGACCGGCTCATGCCCGTCCATGCCGATGCCATGCCCGGTACGGTGCGACGTGCCGGGCAGCTTGTAACCGGGGCCGTAGCCGAGCGTCGCATAATAGGCGCGAACGGCATCGTCGACCGAGCCGGCTTCCGCACCGATCTTCGCGGCGGCGAAGGCCACGGCCTGGCCCTTGCGCATCTGTTCGAACACGTCTCGCTGCCGCTTGTTGGCGGTGCCGAACACCATCGTGCGTGAGATATCGGCCTGATAACCGTGCACCGAGACGCCGGCATCGAACAGGATGACAGTGCCTTCGGCAACATGCTGCGGCTTGTCGCTGCCATGCGGATAGGCGCTGGATTCGCCGATCAGCACCAATCCGCCGTCGCTCTGACCGCCGAGTGCGCGGCTGGCGGCGACCACCATCGCGTCGATATCGCCCTGGCTCATGCCAGAAACGATGCGGGGATGGACGTGGCGGAATGCCGCGATCTGGACGTCGTTGGCGAGCTGCATCAGCGCGATCTCCGCGGCTGACTTGATCATCCGGCAGCCGCGCACGACCGCCGATCCGTCGACGATCCGCGCATCCGTTGCCGCCTTGCGCAGCCCGTCGATCGCGAAGAAGCGCACCGTCTCCTCGATGCCGATCGATCCGGCATTCAATCGGCGCTCCTTCAGCCAGCCGGCGATCAGCGCGAAGGGGCTTTCATCCTCCTGCCAGACACGGACCTCGCCGGGCACGATCAGGCTCTCGCGGATCGAGGGTTCCTCGAAGCCCGGCGTCACGATCAGCACATCGCCTTCGACCGGGATCACCGCGGCGGTCAGTCGCTCGCTGCGCCACCAGCGGATGCCGGTGAAATAGTCGAACGACGATCCCGCTTCGACCAGCAACGCGGACAGGCCCTGTGCTTTCATCAGGGCCTGCGCCTTGGCGATCCGCGCCTGGCGTTCGGCCAGCCCGATCGGTCGGGCACCTCCGGTCATCGGGGTGAGTGCGGCGGCTTCGCGCGCGGCCCAGGCGGGCAGCATCGGCAGTGTGGCGGCAATGCCCGCCATGGCCAGGAAGTTTCGGCGATTGCTGTGCATAGAACCCCTCATTCCGCGCATAGCTTGCGGCTATGGGCTGCCCATCTCTTTGTTCTGGCGTTGCGCCGCCTGCGCAGGACTAATCCGCGCGCGCCGCCGGGGAAAGCCATGATGGCGATTGGCGAGCGCGGATCGGGGAAACGGGGAAGCAGCCATGGCCAGATTTGTCACAGCATTGGTGGTCGCGGCGCTTGCATCGTCGGCGCACGCGGCGCCCCTCACACTCTCTCCCCCTTCGCCCGAAGCCGAGAAAATCCGCGCGGTCATCGGCAATAGCAAGGGGCTCGATGCGCCGGGATGCGCGATCTCGGTCTTGCAGGACAGCAAGATCAAGCTGTTCGTCGCCGATGGCGCCGCGGACATCGCGGCGAAAAAGCCGCTCGATGCCGATACCCAGATGTACACCGCGTCGGTGGCCAAGCAATTCACCGTGCTTGCGATCGCCCAACTCGTCGTCGCCGGAAAAATCGGGTTGAACGACGATATCCGGAAATATCTGCCCGAGATGCCGGAATATAGCGTGCCGGTGACGGTCGCGATGCTGATCCACCACACCTCGGGCATTCGCGACATGCTCGAACTCGGCACCTATGCCGGCTACGAGATCGCGACGAATGTCAGCCGCGCGGACTCGCTGAAGCTGGTGATCTCGCAGACCGACACTGCCTTCCTGCCGGGTACGCAATATCGCTATTCGAACGGCGGCTATCTGCTGCTGTCCGAGATTGTCGAGCGCGTGTCGGGCACGCCCTTCGCCGACTATATGAAGACGAAAATCTTCGCGCCGATGGGCATGAAGCGGACATTCGTGCTGAATGGTGCCCGCACAGCCGATGCCAATGCGGCGCATGGTTATGTGCCCGAAGGCGACGGGTTCAAGCTGGCCGATACCCATCCGCTCTATGGCGGTGCCGGTGGCGCGGTCTTCACGATCAACGACCTCGTGAAATATGATTACGACTTCAATTTCGGCCACAAGGTGTGGACCCCGGCGATCCGCCAGATCATGCTGGAGCCGGGCAAGCTGACCGACGGCCGCCCCGCCAATCAGCCGGACGCGATCTATGCCGGCGGGGTGATGCTCAATGGCCCCTGGGTGCAGCATGGCGGCTCGGGCGAAGGCTTCAAGAACGCCGTTGCCTGGCTGCCGGACCGCAAGGCGGCAATTCATATCCTGTGCAACAATGGCACCGCGACTCCCGCGAAAATGGCCAACCGGATCATCGATATATTGGGTGTGTTGCCGTCGATGCGCGAGGCGGATGTCTCGCTGGCGGGCCGCTATGCCAGCCCCGACCTGCCGGTCTTCTACACGCTGGCGCCCAATGGCGCGGACAAGCTGACCGTGACCATCTCCCCCAAACCGGGCGGGCCGGGCGGCCACCGCGTGGTGGAACTGAGCAAGACGCCGGACGGATCCTTCACCGGCCGGATGTTCAGGATCGTCCCCGACAACGACCAGCGCGGCTTTGCACTGGGTGACGATCGGCGTCGTGCCGGCGTGCTCCGTTTCCGCCGCGTCGATTGACTGAAACGAGAAACAAGATGGTGAAATCCTGATGCGAACCCGTTGGCTCCTGACCGCGCTGCTCATTGCGGCTGCCCCCGCCGCGACTGCTGCCGCCGAACGCAAGGCAGCGTCGGTCGAAGTGCTGGAGGCGTCGATCTCCGATCTACAATCTGCAATGACCGCCCGGCGGGTCACGTCCCGGCAGCTCGTCCAGGCCTATCTCGACCGTATTGCTGCCTATGATCATCGCGGGCCGGCGTTGAATTCCATCGTCACGCTTAATCCCGATGCGCTGGCGGAGGCGGCCGCGCTCGATCGCGAGCGCGCCGAAAAGGGGCCGCGCGGTCCGCTTCATGGCATTCCGGTGCTGGTGAAGGACAATTACGCGACCACCGACATGCCGACATCGGCGGGAACGATCGCGCTCGCCACCTTCCGTCCCAAGGTCGACGCCTATCAGGTGAAGCGGCTGCGCGATGCCGGCGCCATCATCCTCGGCAAGACGACGATGCACGAACTGGCGATGAGCGTCATGACAGTGGCATCGCTGACCGGCGAAACCCGCAATCCCTATGATCCGCGGCGGTCGCCGGGTGGATCGAGCGGCGGCACCGGGGCGAGCATCGGTGCGAGCTTCGCCACCGCCGGCATGGGCAGCGACACTTGCGGATCGATCCGCGTCCCTGCCGCGTATCAGAGCCTGTTCGGCATGCGCGGCACCGCCGGCCTGTCGAGCCGTGCGGGCGTCATTCCACTGTCCTCGACCCAGGACGAGGCCGGCGCGATGACGCGTAGCGTCACCGACCTCGCCATCATGATGGATGCGACGGTCGGGGCCGATCCCCAGGATCCGGTGACCTCGGTGATGAACGGCCGCCCGGCGCCCGCTTATGCCGCGGGGCTGCGTCCCGGCGCACTGAAGGGCGCGCGTATCGGCGTGCTGCGCGCGCTGCTGACACCCGAGCTGTTCGACGGCGCGATGCGCGACAAGACCAACGAGGCGCTGGATGCGATGAAGGCGCAGGGCGCCGAACTGGTCGATGTGGCGCTGCCCGATCTCGAGCCCGTGCTGAAGGTATCGAGCGTGATCGCGCACGAATTCCGCTTCGATTTCGCCGATTATCTGGCGAAGCATCCCGGCGCACCGATTTCCTCGATTGCGGACATGGCGGGCAAGGGGCTGACGCATGAGGCGATCGACGCCCGGCTGAAGATCCGCGCCACCACCGACAAGCGCGACGAAAAGGCCTATGCCGAGGCGCTGGCCAAGCGTGATGTGGGGCGCAAGATGATCCTCGACGCGATGGAAAAGGCGAAGGTCGACGTGCTGGTCTATCCCAGCGCGATGCAGCCTCCGCTTTTCTGGGGCGCCGAGGCGTTCGGTATCGGCACCTGCGCGATGAGTTCGCAAACGGGCCTGCCCGCAATGTCGATCCCGCTCGGGCTCAGCGCGAATGCACTGCCGGTGGGGCTCGATCTGCTTGGCCGCCCGTTCGACGAACAGCGGTTGCTCAACCTGGCCTATGGCTGGGAACAGACGGCGCATCCGCGGACCGCGCCCTTCAGCACACCTGCGCTGGTGAACGGTAAGGCTCCCGCGCCGTCGCGGTTCACGGTGAAGGTTGCGGACACGGCGGCACGCACGCCGACCGCGAACATTGCCTTCACCTATGATCCGCTGACCGCCGATCTTCGTTTCGATGCGCGGATCGCCGGGCTTGGCCGCGATGAACCCGTGGCGCTGACTCTGCAACGCAGTGACGAGGGCAAGCCAGGTGCCGTGATCGCGCTGCTGCTGCGCGCCGGCCAGAACGCTGGCGTGTCGTCACTCCGCCTCGACACCCGCGCCCGCGCCGACCTCTCCGCCGGACGGCTGTTCGTCCATCTCTACACACGCGATCATCCGCTGGGCGCGGGACGGGTGGCGCTGCCGGCGCGGTAGGATTCGGTTTTACGGTTTTGTCATTGCGAGGAGCATAGCGACGAAGCAATCCAGGGTGTGGATGCATCCCTGGATTGCTTCGCTCCGCTCGCAATGACGGCGAAGAGTACGCTTATCCGCCCGTCCGTTCGAACATCATATTGTACGCACGACCGTCGCTGACCTTGAGGCCGGTGACCTTGCCGGATCCGTCGCGGACGAAGGTGATCAGGCCCATGTCGCTGTCGAACACGTCCTTGTAGGTTGCCGTCAGTTTGAGCGGCGGCCAGCCGGCGCGGCTGATGCCGATACCCGATCCGGTGCTCGCGACGACCAGCTGGACGGGATTGTCGATGCTGGCGAAGCTGCCGACATAATCGGCGGGGCTTTGCAGCGTGACCGGTATGACCTTGGCGTAGGGGACCATGATGCCTTCGCGGGTCAGGCGGGAGAGGCTGCCGTCCTTGGCGAAGATCAGGTCGCTGCCGCCGGCATCCCAGCGGCCCGGCGCGACGGGCTCGAGCGTACGGCCATCCATGGTGATGCCGTTCGTCGTCGCTTCGATCAGAATCGGCACGCCGGTCCGCGCCTCGGCATAGAGGCCGGACGGGAAGGGCCCCTTGGGCGTGTAGGCTTTGGCGGGGGGCACTGGCGGCAGGAAGATATCGGCAACGCGGTGGCCGATCGCGGTCGTGTTCACGTCGGCGGCATTGCAAAGCAGCGCGATCGACAGTTTCTGCGACGGATAGCGCGCGGCCCAGGCACGATAGCCGCCGGTTGCGCCCGAATGCGCGATTTCCTGGAGCCCGTTATGCTCGAGCTGGACGAGGCCGGCCGCATAGGCGATCGGCTTGCCGTCGTTCAGCACCGCACGTGTTGCGAGCTTTTCCGAAATGCCGAGCGTGTTGCGATCGAGCGCCTCGTTCCAGATCAGCAGATCCGCAACCGTCGTCAGCAGCCCGCCATTGCCATAGGCGTCCTCGATGACGTTATCGACATAATAGCCCTCGGCATTCTTGCCATAGGCCTTGGCGCGGCCGGGCACGAGCCGGGCATGATCGTCGCGCCATTGCGTGTGTGTCATGCCCAGCGGTTCGAACATGCGCTTGCGGCCGAACTCGGCGAGCGTCTGGCCGCTGACGCGCTGCACGATGATCGCCATCAGGTTGAAGTTGGTATTGCTGTAGAGATAATAATCGCCGGGCGCGAAGTTCAGCGCCTTCTGTCTCGCAGCGATCTCCAGCACATGCTCGTTGCCGGCGGTGCGGCTGTTGCGCGGCCAACCCTCCAGCGCGGCGACCGAACCCCAGTCGCGCAGACCGCTGATATGGCTGACCATGTGGCGCAGCTTGACGACCTGCTCATATTGCGGAAGCTCGGGCAGATATTTGCGGACATCGTCGTCCAGGCTCAGCTTTCCGTCGCGCTCCAGCATCAGCAGGGCGGCGGCGGCGAACTGCTTCGACGTCGATCCCGCCTCGAAGACGCTGGCGGGGGTTGCGCGGACGTCAAGCTCCACGTCGGCCAGGCCATAGGCACGTTGCATGACCGGCTTGCCGTTCTTTGCTACGCCGATCGCGCAACCCGGTGACGCCCCGCCCGACCAGGGTGCGAAGATCGCGTCGACGCGAGCGGCGCTGTCGTCGGCGGCCCATGCGGGCATTGTGGTCAGCGCGATGCCGGCAAGTAGCGCCGCGATTTTTGAGGGGGTGGTGACTCGCATGTGATGCTCCTGTGCGTGATGGGTCGCCATGGTCCGTTATTCGACGGGTTCGGCGCGATAGATGTCGGTGTCGATCTCATTCTCCCAGCGCGCGACGGTGGTTGCGATGGAGAGGTCGCTGGTGACGTTGGGAATGGTGCGGATCATGTCGAGCGGCCGATCGATCGGCAGGATGAAGCCGACCAGCAGCGCGGTCTGTTCGGGGCTGATACCGACGCCGGACAGCACCGCGACGAGCAGGAACAGCGCGGCGGACGGGATCGGCGCGACCCCCATCGAGGTCGCCACGATCGAGAAGAACAGGATCGCATATTCGCCCGCGTCGAGTGAGACGCCGAAGCTCTGTGCCGCGAACATCGACAACAGACCCATATACATGGCGGTGCCGTCCATGCTCATCGTCGCGCCCAGCGGCAGGACTGTCGAGACCACGGGTTGCTTGATGCCGAGATTATGTTCGGCGGCCGACATGGCGACGGGCAAAGTGGCCGAACTCGATGCGGTCGAGAATGCCACCAGCAGCACGTCGGTGATTCCCTTGAAGAAGGGCAGGACCGGCAACCAGGCGGCGAAACGGACGATCGAGCCATGGACGACCAATGTCTGGATGGCCGAGCCGAGAACGACGCAGAGCGCCAGCCAGAACACGCTGGTGAAGGCCGCGAAGCCGCTGGTGCCGACCAGGGCCGCCATCAGCGCGAAGACGCCGAATGGCGCGACCTCCATGATGACGCCGACGAGCTTCAGCATCACCGCGGTCGCGCCGTGGAAGACGTTCGCGACGATCTGGGCGCGCTCGCCCGCGAGCAGGACGCCGATCGCGAACATGATGCCGAAGAAGATGATCGACATCATCTCGCCTTCGGCCAGTGCCTTGATCGGGTTGAGCGGGACGATCGACATCATCTGCTCGCCGAAGGGCTTGGCCTGTTGCACGGTCGCGCTGGCCGCACCGGCGAGCGACACGCCTTCGCCCGGCGCGATCAGCGTGCCGAGCGTCAGGCCGACGGCGGCGGCGATCATCGTCGAGACCAGGAACATGCCCAGCGTCTTCACACCGATCGAGCCCAGCTTCTTGGGATCGCCGAGCGCCGAGATACCGGAGACGATGATGACGAAAACCAAGGGAGCGACGAGCATCCGGATCAGCCGGATAAAAAGGTCGCCGACCCATTTGATCTGGGTGGCGTTCTCGCCGAGCAGCCAGCCGGTCAGAATGCCGAATGCGAGCGCGCCCAGCATCCGCTTCCACAGCGGAACATCGAACCAGTAGCGTCGGATGGGCCCCGTCGTAGCCGTCATGAGCAGGTTCCGGCGGGGGGAGTCTTGCGCAGCGCGCGGCCTGCGGCGATGCCGGTCGGCTTGCCGTCATCGATGGCGAGCCTGCCGTTCACCAGCAGGGTACGCACGCCTTCGCTCAGCCGCTCGGGATTCACATAGTCCGCCTTGGGGCGATAGCCGGCGGGATCGAACACCACGACATCCGCGAAACTGCCGGTCCGTAGATGGCCGCGGCGGTCGAGCTTGAAATAATCGGCGGTGCGGCCCGAACTCGAATTGATGAAATCGGCGAGGGTAATTGCCTTCTCGGCCAGCACGTAGCGCGCATATTTCTCGGGGTAGGTCGCGTACATGCGCGGATGGCCTTGCGATCCGTCCGATCCGGTCATCATCCATGGTTGTTTCATCAGCAGCGTGATGTCGTCGTTGCGCATCACGAAGGAGATGACCGAATTGGCGCCGTCGGGATCGAGGATGATGCGCAGCGACGCCTCCACCGGATCGACATTCCATTCGCTGGCGATCTCGGCCAGCCTTTTGCCGGTCCATGGCTTGTTCGGGCTTGGCAACAGCATCGTCGTCGGACCACCGCGGCGCTTGAGGGTGACCGTCATCTCCTGGCGGATTTTCGTTGCGAGCGCGGGATCGTCGAGGCGTTTGCGGAAGGCGTCCATGCCGCCGTCGAGCGCCCAGCGCGGGACCAGTACGGCTGCAAGACCGGTCTGCGACGCTTCCCAGGGATATTGGTCGGCGGTGACGTCGATGCCTTCGGCGCGCGCTTTCTCGACCGCGGCGATCATCTCGGGCGCCTTGCCGTGGACGTCGGGGCCCGACGCCTTGAAATGCGAGAAATGGATGGGGATCTTCGCTTCACGCCCGATCCGGATCACTTCCTGGATCGACGCGAGCAAGCCGATGCTGAACGCGGCTTCGTCGCGCTGATGCGTGTCGTAATAGCCGCCACGCACCGCCGCTTCCTTCGCCAGCGCGATCACCTCTTCGGTTTTGGCGAAACTCTGCGGCGCATAGAAAAGCCCGGCCGAGAAACCGAGCGCGCCTTCGCACATGCCCTTCGCGACCATCGACTTCATCGTCTGCAGTTCGGCGGCATCGGGCGCGCGCGCGTCGGATTTCAGCACTGCCTGCCGGATCGCGCCGAAGCCGGCATAGGCGGCGACGTTGATGCCGTGGCCGGCCGTCTCGACATGCGAGAGCAGCCCGCCGACATCGACCTTGCCGCCGGGCTGGCCATGGCCGTCCGATCCTGTGAAGATCGTCGTCACGCCCTGCATCATCCAGGGCAGGTTGAGCCGCAATTCCGGCGTATCGCCCATCAGGAAACGATCGGCATGGGTGTGGGGGTCGATAAAGCCCGGCGCCACGATCATGTTGGTGGCATCGATCACGCGGGCGTCACGATAGCGCGCTTTCCGGGAGGGGCCGACATAGACGATGGTGTCGCCCTGGACGACGACATCGCCGATCACCGGGGTCTGCGACGATCCGTCATAGATGGTGCCGCCGCGGATCACGATGGTTCCGGTGGCCTGCGGTGCGGCGGCCGATGCGGGCAGTGCTGCGGCCATCAGCATTGCCCCGAGCAGCCCCGTTCGAAGACCCACTTCGCGCTTCGTTGGCGCCATGGCGCAATCCCCCTGATATCTTTTTTCGTTGTGAAGCATCGCTGATCGTGGCGTGCGGACAAGCGAAGATCATTCCACGCCCCATAGACGCAGGCTATCGATGGATGCGAAGTACGCACCGGTTGCCGGAAAGCAAGGCGGGCTGCATAGTGAAGCCACAATGGCCCTGATGAATCTGCGTCATATCGAAGTGTTCCATGCGGTCTATCAGGCCGGATCGGTCAGTGGCGCCGCGCGCGTGCTTCAGGTTTCGCAGCCATCGGTCAGCAAAGTGCTGCGTCATGCGGAGAGCAGGATCGGCTTTCCGCTGTTCCGGTTGGTCAAGGGACGGCTGATTCCGACCGACGAAGCGCATATCCTGTTCAACGATGCGCGCGACGTCCACATGCGCATCGAATCGCTGCACGAAACCGCGAAGAACCTGCGGCGCGGAGCGGAAGGGCATCTGCGTTTGGCGGTGCTCCATTCGCTCGGACTCGATATCGCGCCCGCCGCGGTCGCCAGTTTCCGGCGCGACCATCCCGACGTGTCGTTCGACATCAAGACATTGCACAACGAGGATATCGCGCGCGCACTGTATGAGCGGAACTGCGACATCGCGGTTGCCTATGATGCGCCGCGCAATCCAAGGCTTGCCGAAGTGAAGCTGGGATCCGGCGAGCTCGTCGTTCTCTATCATCGCGCCGACCTGCCCGATGCGCCGGAGCGGATCTCGCTGGACATGATGGGCGATCTCAACCTGATCCGGCTGGTCAATGCCGGTTCGGTCGGCACATTGTTCAACCGCCACGTCACCGACGATGCGTTCGGGCCGTCGAGCATCCTCGTTCAGACCTATTTCGTGGCGGCGGCGCTGGTGCAGCGCCGCGCGGGCTATGCGGTGGTCGACGAATATACCGCGCTGGCGCGGCTGACCCCGGAAATGGATTATCGGCCGCTCGCCGACAAGGTCGCGTTCGACGTGTTCGGCATCCATCTGGCGGATCGGCCGCTCTCGCAACTGGCGAGCAAATTCCTGGAAACCCTCCGCGGGGCGCTGGAGGCGGCGCGAGCATAACCCGCGTCTATAGTTGGCCTCCGCCTTTGGGGATTGGCCTGCCCCGCATTGTGGAAGAGATATCGGGACGCAACGACGTCCCATTGTCGAGAGGTTTTCCCGTGATACCGCATCCTTATCTTCTCTATCTTGGTAGCTCGACCGACGAGCTTTCGGTCAAGACTGCGCGCGGCGTCGCCGCATGGCGCCCTGAACTGTGCCTTGGCGAAGCGCGCGACGCTGGCGGCACGGTCAGCATCGGCCTGCCCCAGATGACCGTCGAGGAGGCGGTGGCCAAGGGTGCCAAGACCGTGATCATCGGCTTCGCCAATTCGGGCGGCTTCATGTCGGCGGAAACGATCGCGTTCGCGGTCTCTGCGCTGCGCGCCGGACTGAACGTCGCATCGGGCCTGCATCAGCGCCTGACCGCAAGCCCGGAGATCCGCGCCGCCGCCGAGGAGGCCAATCTCAGCCTGTTCGACGTGCGCGAGCCGCCCGCGAACATCCCCGTGGGCAACGGCAAGCCGCGCGCGGGCAAGCGCCTGCTGGCCGTCGGCACCGATTGCTCGGTCGGCAAGATGTACACGACGCTGGCGCTTGAGCGCGAGATGAAGGCGCGCGGCATCGCGGCGGACTTCCGTGCGACCGGCCAGACCGGCATCTTCATCGCCGGTGCCGGCGTGCCGATCGACGCGGTCGTCGCCGACTTCATCTCGGGCGGTGCCGAGTGGATCTCCCCCGCGCGCGAAGATGGCGGCTGGGATCTGATCGAGGGCCAGGGCTCGCTGTTCCACCCCTCCTATGCGGGCGTCTCGCTGGGCCTGCTGCATGGATCGCAGGCCGATGCGCTGGTGCTCTGCCACCAGGCAGGCCGGACGCGCATCCGCTTCCTCGAGGGGAATCCGATTCCCGATCTGCGCACATGCCTCGACCGCAATCTCGAAGCGGCGCGCCTGACCAATCCCGATGTGATCGCGGTCGGCGTCTCGCTCAACACCTGGGGCATGGATGCCGAAGCTGCCAAGCGCGCCTGCGCCGAGGCTGAGGATCTGCTGGGCCTGCCGGCTCAGGATCCCGTTGCGATGGGCGTGGACCGGATTGTCGACAGGATCGTGCAATGCTTCGCAGCCTGAACGCCCAGGTTGATCGCTGGCAGCTCAACAAGCCGTTCCGCATCTCGCGCGGCGTCCGCACCGCGATCGACGTCGTCACCGTGACGATCGATCAGGGTGGAGTCTTCGGGCGCGGCGAATGTTCGCCCACCGCCCGCTACGGCGAAACCCCTGAAAGCGTGATGGCGCAGATCGAGGCGGTGAGCGGTGCACTGCGCGAGGGCGCGACGCGTGAGGATCTCTACACGCTGCTCCCCGCAGGTTCAGCGCGCAACGCGATCGATTGCGCGTTGTGGGATCTGGATGCCGTGCAGGGCGTGCCCGATGCGGTTGCCTTGCTCTCCGCGCCGCTGCCGCCGATCCACACCGCCTTCACCGTCAGCCTCGATACGGCTGAGAAGATGGGTGAGGCGGCGAAGGAGCTGCGCGGCATCGAACTGGTCAAGATCAAGTCGAATGGCGACGATACCGAGGCGTGCCTGCGCGCCGTTCGTGCGTCGCTGCCCGACTCGCGTCTGGTCGTCGACGCCAATGAGGGTTGGACGATCAAGCTGCTCGAACAGTTGCAGCCGGCGCTGGTGGAACTCGACATCCGGATGGTCGAGCAGCCGCTGCCCGCCGATCAGGATGGCGATCTTCTCGGCTTCAAGTCGCTGGTGCCAATCTGCGCCGACGAGTCCTGCCATGTCGCCGACGATGTCGAGCGGCTGGCCGATCGTTACGACATGGTCAATATCAAGCTCGACAAGACCGGTGGCCTGACCGAGGCGCTGCGACTGCTGGCGGCGGCACGCGCCCGCGAGATGGGCGTGATGGTCGGCTGCATGATATCGACCTCGCTGTCGATCGCGCCGGCGCTGCGGGTCGCGGCGCATGTCGATTTCGTCGATGTCGACGCGCCGCTGTGGTTGCAGTCCGATCTGCCGGGTGGAATCACCTTGGCCGAGGGCGGTCTGGTCGTCGGGCCTGCACCGGGCTTCTGGGGTGATCGATCCGTAGTGGCATCGTAAGCGGTGACCGCGTAACCCTTTGGCCCAAGGATTTAGGGTCAAGGGGGAAGACGATGCGAATGAAGCACATGCGGCCGTGTCTGGCCGGGGTTGGCGCGCTTGCGCTGGCCATGGCGGGCACGGCGTATGCGCAGGGCGAGCCGGCGGCGAAACCGTCGGCCGCCTCTGCGCCAAGCCCGGCGGCGACGGGCGCGCCAGCCCGCCGTGCCGGTGAAGGCCAGGGGCCGTTCCGCAAGATGGTGATCCGCGGAGTCACTGTGATCGATGGCACGGGCTCACCGCCGCGTGGTCCGATCGACATCGTCGTCGAGAATAATCGCATCACCGCAATGCTGCCCGCCGGCACGCCGGGCCTGCCGCTCAAGACCGGCCGCGCGCCCAACGATGCCGATTTCGAGCTCGACGCGACCGGCATGTATGCCATGCCCGGCTTTATCGATATGCACGCCCATGGCAGCGATACGCCGAAGGCGCCGGATCTGTCCTATTCCTATAAATTATGGTTGGCGCATGGCGTCACGTCGGTCCGCAGCGTGCCGCTGGCGCCGCTGGAAATCTCGCTGAGCGAGAAGCGCCGTTCGGCTGCGAACGAGATCGTCGCACCGCGCATCTTCGCCTGTCAGCGCCCTGGAGACGGCATAGGCTGGGGCGGCAAGCCGATCGACGGCGAGGCGGCCGCGCGCGCCTGGACGCAATGGGCGGCGAAGCAGGGCGTGGATTGCGTCAAGATCATGCTGCCCGCCGACTTCAGCGTTCAGGCGTTCAAGGGCGTGGTGGAAGAAGCACGCAAGCTTGGCCTCGGCACCACCGCGCATCTCACCCAGACCGGCCTGTCGCGGATCAATGCGCGTACGGCCGGAGAGATGGGGCTGGGCACCGTTACCCATTTCTATGGCCATATGGAATCGCTGCTGAAGGACGGAGCGGTCCAGCGTTACTCGACCGACTATAATTTCAACGACGAGCAGCATCGCTTTGCCGAAGTCGCGGACATCTGGGATCAGACCTACGAGCCGGGCTCGGACGAGTGGAAGGCGTATCTGCGCGAGCAGAAGGCGAACAATGTCACTTTCGATCCGACGATGACGATCTACGCCGCCTCACGCGATTTGATGCGGGCGCGCAATGCCGACTGGCACGATGCCTATACCATGCCGCAGCTCTGGGACTATTTTCAGTCCAATCGCGAGAATCACGGATCCTATTTCTTCGACTGGACGACGCGGATCGAGGTGCAGTGGCGCCGCTTCTACGATCGCTACATGCGGCTGGTGAACGATTACAAGAATATCGGCGGCCGGGTGACGATCGGCACCGATTCCGGCTTCATCTTCAAAACCTATGGCTTCGGCTATCCCGAGGAGATGGAGATGCTTCAGGAAGCCGGCTTCGATCCGCTTGAGGTGATCCAGGCGGCGACGTGGAATGGCGCGCTGACGCTTTACGAACCCAAGGGGGTGGAAACGCCGCCGATCGGCGCGCTGCTGGTCGGCCGGCTTGCTGACATCGTGCTGGTGAAGGAGAATCCGCTCCAGAACTTCAAGACGCTCTACGCCACCGGCACGCCGAGGCTGAACGAGGCGACGCAGAAGCAGGAGCGCGTGGGCGGTGTCAGCTACACGGTGAAGGACGGCATCGTCTACGATGCGAAGAAGCTGCTCGCCGAGGTCGCCGACATGGTCGCGGCCGAGAAGCGGCGGATGGGCTTGCCTGAGAAAGGCGTGCCCAGGCTGTAGCGACCGGTTGGCGTGCGGCGGGTCATCCTCGTCGGACGCCGCCATATACGAAACGGCCCGCGGAACTGAAAGCTCCGCGGGCCGACGTTTCTAGACTAAGGGAACCTAGAAACGAACTTTTGCACCGACCTGGAAATAGCGGCCGATCACATCGTAGATCGCCGACGTGTAGGTCACGTACGGCGGAGCGCGGTCGAACAGGTTGTTCACGGTGGCGTTCAGCGAGAAGTTCTCGGCCACATTGAACTGTGCACCGAGATCCACATAGGTGCGGCTCTTGACGTCGTTGTTCGAGATTGCCTGGAGGTGGTTGTATTTGCCGCCGCCAACATAGCGGACGCGCAGATCGACGTTCACGTCATCGCTTTGATAGGTGACGCTGCCGGTGCCGCGCCATTTTGGCGTGGTGAAGGACGCATTGTCACCGACGTCGCCGGCGCGGTCATAGGTGCTGAGACCGTCATTGATGATCAGCTTGTCGACATAGGTGGCAAGTGCGCGGAAGCGCAGCGAACCGGCATTCAGCGGCTGCACATAGGAGGCTTCGAAATCGATGCCCTGGGTCTTGTAGCTCGCCAGGTTCAGGTTGGTTGCATAGACCGTCGTGATCAGGCCGGAGCCATCACGAACGATCGCCGCACACAAGGTCTGATTGCCCTTGTCGCACTGGGTGATGATATCCTGGGCGGTCAGCGAGCCGATCACCTTGTCGATCTTGATCTTGTAGAAATCGACCGACAGGTTGAACCGGGGAATGAATTTCGGCGAGAAGGATGCACCGATTGTGGTTGTCTCGGCGGTCTCGGGCACCAGCGCGGGATTGCCGCCACCATAGCGGTAAACCTCGTAAACCTGGCCCGACTTCTGCGGATCCGAGATATTCTGGATGTTGGTCGTCCGCGTGGTGAACAATTCGGCGATGCTTGGCGAACGGATGTCGCGCGAGCGGACGCCGCGGAGCAGCAGGCTGTCGAACAGCTTGCTGGTGACGCCGGCCTTCCACGACCAGATGCCACCGCTGTTGCTATAGTCGCTGTAACGCACGGCGCCGTTCAGATCGAGCGTTGCGGTGCCTTCCACATTGAGCAGCGGCACCACGATTTCGCCAAAGCCTTCCTTGACGTTGAAACCGCCCTTTTGTGCGGCGAAGTTCAGCGTCGCGAACGAGCCGGTCTTCGACAAGGGGTCGACACCGCCCGTCACCGAGCTTTCCCAACGCGCTTCAGCGCCGACCGCGACGGAAACGGGGCCGGCCCAGGTCGAGAGCAGATCGCCGCGCAGGCTGACGCCGGTGGTGTCGAGCTTGGTCACGGTGCGGTTCGAGCCGTTGCCGAACGCATAAGCGATGGCCTCGGGCGAGGCATTGCCCTCACCAAGGATGTTGAGCGGCCGGCAGGCCGTCGTGGGGTTGGTCAGCGCGATCCGGCAGATCGGCCCGTTGGGGCCTGCGACCGCATCGATCGCATTGGCGAAATTCGCCGTGATCCGTTGGTTCTTCAGCGTCTGCCAGTTGGTCGCTTCGCCATGACCATAATAGGCGCTGTACTTCCAGCTTCCGCCCAGATTGCCGTCGATGCCGATCGCGCCTTCCTTGTTCTCGCGCTCATAGGCGTAGGTCATCAGACCCATCGGCCCGATGTCGGCGAGAATGCGGCCCAGGCGGAAACTGGTTTCGCCCGCAGCGATCAGCTGATTGCGGATCGTCTGCGAAAGATAGGCATTGTCACGCTGAATGACGAAGCCGCCGGCGGCTGCCGTGGTCGCCGTCCTGGGGTTCACGCGCGCAATGTCGGGGAAGAAGCTGAAATCGGCCTGGATCTTGGTGTAGCTGGCATCGACCCAGACTTTGGCAGCGTCGCTGAACTCATAGCTTCCCCGCGCGAACACGTTGATACGCTCATTGGGTGAAGAGACGGTCAGATAGTCGTACTGGCTACGTCCTGCGCCACCGATGGTGGTCGTGGGAAGCGTGCCAGGCAGGTTCGGCGCGCCGGGGCTGCTGACCGCACCGTAGCCGAATGGGCTGAGCGTGCCGTTGGGATTGAAGGCCTGGCCGCCGAGCACGCCGGTCATGATGATGCCACCGGGGGTGGCATTGGCATAATTCACGTCGTTCTGAAGCGAAAGCTGGCCGTTGAGCGAGAAGAGCGACGAGTCCAGGTTCGGGCGATCTCCGCTGTTGCGGCCGCGGGCACCCTTGTCGTCGACATATTCGGCAGCGATCATGAAGTGGCCGCGATCGTCGGCGAACTTCGTGCCGAAGCTGCCGTTGAACGTGTAGCGATTGGCATCGCCACGATCCGATACGCCCGCAGCGGCGCCCAGTTCGACGCCTTTGAAATCGTCGTTGAGGATGATGTTGACGACGCCGGCGACGGCACCGGAACCCCAAGCAGCGGATGCGCCGCCGGTGACGACCTCGACGCGCTTCACGATGCTCATCGGCACGGTGTTGAGATCGCTGCTGCCGGTGAAACGGCGTCCGTTGAGCAGGGTGAGGGTGCGCACTGCGCCGAGACCGCGAAGGTCGGCGGTGGAGGCGCTGGAATTGGTGTTGCCCACCGTGCTGGCGGGCGTCGACGTCGCGCGGAACTGCGGCTGGTCGTTGAGCACCGCAGCGATGCTCGGGCGTGCGCCCTGGCGCAGTTCGGCCTCACCGACAACGGTGGTCGGGGTCGGGGCGTCGAAACCTGCGCGATCGACGCGCGATCCGGTCACGACGATTTCGCTGCCGGCCTGGTCGGCGTCGGCGGCTTCGGTCTGGCCGGGCGCAGTCTGTGCAAAGGCTGGTGTGGAAAAGGCGATGGCGACGCCGAGTGCGATGGCGCTGCCGCTATAGGAAAGCGTTCGCCAGCGAGATTGGATTGAAGAAGTCAAGATACCGTCCCTTTTCGATTACTCACGCATGCGGACAGGGCGCTTACGCGCCTCTTCCTGGATTCCGCATTCGCTCCGTTTCGGACGAAAATATCGATAAGTCTAGGAGTTTATCCTGATTAGGATGAAAAATTTCTATGTGGGCTATGGTGTCAGGTTATGGGTTGATTTTGCTGAATTAGGTCATCGGTCTGATCGCTAGTCAGGCTCGCCGGATCACCGGCGAGCCTGACTGCGTCCCTCACGATCAGAAGTTCGCGCGAACACCGAAGGTGAAATAGCGACCGATCAGATCGTAATAAGGCGAGCTCACAGCAGCCAGCGGCGGCTTGCGGTCGAACAGGTTCTGGATGCTGCCATAAACCGTCATGCGATTGCCGTCGCCAAAGGGAATATAGGTGCGCGCGCCCAGATCGAAATAAGTGCGGGCCTTGATGCGATTATGTTGGACATTGGCCAGCACCGTATCTGGCGCGAAACCGCTGCTATCGATGTAACGTCCGCGGATGTCGGCGCCGAACCGATCGCTCTCATAATTCGCGGTCAGCGTGCCACGCCATTTCGGGACGAGAAACACGGCTTGCGAGCCCACATAGCCGGCACCGTTGATCTTGACGACGCCGTTGTCCACGATCAGCGAGTCGACATAGTTGGCGAGCGCGCGGATGCGGAGCTGACCAGGCAGGCCGATGCCATCCAGTCGCGTGCGGTAGGATGCTTCGAAATCGACGCCGGTGTTCTTGAAATTGGCGACGTTGATGAACGAAGCATTGATTACGGTCAGCACGCCATTTCCGTCGCGCTCGAGCTGCGAGCAGGCACCTTGGTTGTTCTGGCTGTAGCAGCCATTGACGATCTGCTGTGCCGTAAGCGTCGTGATGACATCCTCGATCTTGATGTTGTAATAATCGACCGAGAAATCGAGGCCTGAGACTGGTGAAACGACGCCGCCGAGCGTCAGTGTATTGGCGATTTCGGGTTTCAGATTAGGATTGCCGCCCGTGTAGAGGATGACCGACGCCGAGGGATGTGCGCCCGGGGTTCCACGTCCCGTGTCTTGCACGGTGGTGAACAATGTCGAGCGCTGGCTGAACAATTCGGTCAGGTTTGCTGCGCGGATGTCGCGAGAGCGCGTGGCGCGCAGTTTGATCCCCTCGATGACGTCCCAGACACCGCCGACCTTCCACGACCAGATCGAACCACCAGTGCTGTAGTCGGAGATGCGGGCTGCCGCGTTGAGTACCAGCTTGTCGACGAGCGGCAGGTTGGCAAGCAACGGCACGGCGACTTCGGCGAAGCCCTCCTTCACATTGTTGCCGGTCTTCAGGATGTTGACGCCGTTGATCGTATTGAAGTTGCCGGCCAGCGAATTGGCATCATACAACGTCTGGAAGGATTCTTCGCGATATTCGCCACCAACGGCGAAGGAGACCGGCAGACCCCAAAGTTCGAACGGCTCGCCGCTGATGCTTGCGCCAGCGCTGTCGAGCCAGGTCTTGGAAACTGCGTTCCAGACACCGGTCGTATAGGCAATCGCGGCGGGGTCGGCGCGGCCGGAGCCGAACAGGTTGAGGGGACGGCATGCCGGATCGTCGTTGGAGGTGATCGCATCGGCATTCACTGCGCAGACGATCTGGTTGCCGACGGCCACGGCGTTGATCGCCTTGGCGAATTCGGCCTTCTTGGTCAGGCCCAGCAGCTTCTGGTCTTCGGTTCGCTCACCATGGCTGAAATAGGCGTTGTAGCGCCACTTGCCGTCGCCGAAGGAGCCGTCGATCCCGATCGCGCCCTGGATCGTCTCGCGATCGTAGCGATAGCGTGCCAGCGACATGTCGGTCAGCACGCGACCCATGGTGAAGCTGGTTTCGTTCGCGGCCGCGAACGTCGCGCGCTGCGCCGCAGTGAGATAGGGGTTGGAGGTCGAGAAGGTCAGCTGCCCGACACCCAGATCCGGGAAGAACACGCGTTCGTTCCAGACCTTGTTATAGCCGCCTTCCACCCAGATCTTGAGCGTGTCGGTCAGTTCGTAGCTGGCACGCGCGAAGACGTTGCCGCGTTCGATCGGTGCCGCCAGCGAACGATACTGATCGATATTATAACCCTCACCGCCGATCATGGTCGTCGAGTTGTTGCGGATAATGCCGAACTGGAAGGGGCGCAGGCTGCCATCGGGATTGAATGTTTGTCCGGCCAGCACTCCGGTGCGGATCAGGCCACCTTCGCTGCGCTGCGATTCGTGGATATTCGCGGTCGGGAAAAGCAGCTTGTTGTCCGGGCCGGCATATAGGGCAGTCGAACCGATCCGCGGGCGCGCGTTGCCCGGAATGATGCCCTTGTCTTTCAGATAATCGCCGCCGATCATGAAGTGGCCGCGGCCGTCGGCGAACTTGAAGCCGGCAGACCCTTCGAACAGATATTTCTGGCCATCGCCGCGCTGGGAGATGCCGGTCTGTGCGCCGAGTTCGAAACCTTCCTTGTTGTCATCGAGCATGATGTTGACGACGCCGGCAACGGCGCCCGAACCATAAGCCGCCGAAGCACCACCCGTGACGACGTCGATCTGCTTGACCAGCGAATATGGAACGGTTTGGAGATCGTTCGAGCTGACATAGCGGCGGTTGTTGATCAGCACGAGCGTGCGTGCCGCGCCCAGGCCACGAAGATCGGCGGGCGATTGACCCGACGAGGTGACCGTGTTTGTCGAGGTCGCGCTCTGCGTCTGACGGAACTGCGGAAGGTCGGCGAGCGAAGCAGCGATGTCGGTGCGGCCGGCCTGTTGCAACTCAGTGGCGCCGATCACGGTCGTCGGGGTCGGGGCATCGAAACCGGCGGTACTGATGCGCGATCCGGTGATGACGATTTCGCCAGTGTTTTCTTCAGCCTGAGCTTGCTGCGGCGCGGTCTGTGCAGCCGCCGGCGCGGAGAAGGCGAGGGCAATGCCCAGTGCAATGGCGCTGCCGCCACGCGACAGTGTCGACCAACGAATCTCGGATGTCGAAGTCATATTAGTGTTCCCCTTTTGTTGTGCATGGCGCCGGGTTCGTCTTTGCGAGCCGCATTGTTGCTGGTGCCATTTTTTTTTGGCCGAAGGCCGGAATTGAGCTTGTCAACGCCTAAATAGGACAAAAATTTCTAAAATAGAAAGTCCAGTTGCGCAACCCCGATTAGGCCGGCGACGATCGGAAATCGCACACGGGCGCGAAAAAACGATATTTGGAGAGCGTTGGCAGGTTCCAGAGTTACGACCTGACGGGTCTGCCGCCGTTGGTCGGATCACGTGTTCCCGGCTGGCGCGACGCGATACGGTGTTCTGCGCTGGATTGTCGCGTCAGGATCGCGGAATTCGGCATAGCAGCTTTCCGCACTGGGGCTGGCGGCTGGCTGGAAGTCGGGCTTCGAAAATCTCGCCGTTATGGTGTTCGGTTTGGAAGCTTGGGCAGGCGCGCCGACCCGCGGCGTGCCTGCCCAATCCATTCTTGATCAGAAGTTGGCGCGAACGCCGAACGTGAAGTAGCGGCCGACCAGATCCAAATATGGCGAACTGACCGCGCCCAATGCCGGTTTGCGATCGAACAGATTCTGCACGCTGCCATAGACTGTGAAGCGCTTGCCATCACCGGTCTTGACGTAGCCGCGCAGGCCGAGGTCGAAATAGAAGCGGCTGTCGATATGGTTGTCGCCGACGTTGGCGAGTACCGTTGACGGGGCAAAGCCGCCGCTGTCGACATAGCGGGACCGCAGATCTGCACCCATCCGCTCGCTCTCATAGGTGACGTTCAGCGTGCCGCGCCATTTCGGCACCAGATAGGGCGTCTGCGAGCCGAGATAGCCCGCGCCATCGATCGCGACGACACCATTGTCGACGACCAGCGAGTCGACATAATTGGCCAGGGCGCGGACGTTCAGTTGGCCGGGCAGGCCCACGCCGTCCAGGTTGGTGCGGTAGGACGCCTCGAAATCGATGCCCTTGTTGGTGAAGTTCGCCACATTGATGAATGTCGCATTGATCGTGCCGATGTCGCCGGCCGAATTGCGCACGATCTGCGCACATGCGCCCTGGCTGCCCTGCTGATAGCAGCCATTGACGATCTCCTGCGCGGAAAGCGTGGTGATGACGTTCTTGATCTTGATATTGTAGTAATCAACCGAGAAGTTGAAGCCCGGCAGGAAGCTTGGCGACAGCACTGCGCCAACCGTCAATGTATCCGCGATCTCCGGCTTCAGATTGGGATTGCCGCCAGTATATTGGATGACGGGCACGGTTGGTGGCGTTGGTCCGGTTTTTCCCAAATCGACCACCGTCGTGTAGAAGGTGGAGCGCAAGCTGAAGAGTTCGCCGAGCGCGGGCGCGCGAATGTCACGCGAGCGTGTGGCGCGCAGCTTCAGGCCGTCGATCACGTCCCAGGTTCCGCCGGCCTTCCATGACCAGATCGATCCACTGGTGCTGTAGTCCGAGACGCGGACGGCGCCGTTGAACATCAGCTTCTTCACGAAGGGCAGGTCGACGAGAAGCGGCACCGCGACTTCCGCGAATGCTTCCTTCACATTGTTGCCGACCTTGGCCATGTTGTCGCCGTTGATCGTGTTGAAATTGCCGGCCAGCGAGTTGGCGTCATACAGCTCGGAATAGGATTCCTCGCGATACTCGATGCCCGCGGCGACCGAGACGGGCAGATTCCACAGCGTGAACGGTTCGCCGCTGATGCTGACGCCCGCATTGTCGAGCCAGGTGGTGGCGACTGCGTTCCAGTCGGCGGTGGCGTAGTCGATGGCGGCCTGATCCGAACGGCCCGATCCGAACAGGTTGAGCGGACGGCAGGCCGTGTTCGGGTTGGTCAACGCGATCCGGCAGATCGGCGTGCCACCGGGGCCGGCAACCGCGTCGATCGCATAGGCGAATTCGGTTGCGAGCGTCAGGTTCGTCAGGGTCATGTCCTGCTTCTGCTCGCCATGGCTGTAAAACGCGTTGTAGCGCCATTTGCCGTCGCCGAACGAGCCGTCGAAGCCGATCGATCCCTGGAAGGTCTCGCGCTTGAAGCGGTAGCTTGCCAGAGCGACGTCGGTAAGTGCGCGCCCCATGGTGAAGCTCGTCTCGCCCGCTGCGATCAGCGCATTGCGCGCCGAGGCATTGAGATACGGATTGTCGCGTGAGAAGGTCAGCTGGTTGATCCCCAGATCGGGGAAGAAGACGCGCTCGTCGGATACGCGGTTATAACCGCCTTCCACCCAGAATTTGAGCGTGTCGGTCACGTCATAGCTTGCGCGCGCGAAGACGTTTCCGCGCTCGATCGGTGCGGACAGCGAGCGGAACTGGTCGATATGATAGCCCTCGCCGCCGATCATCAGCGTCGGCGCACCGGCGCGGCGGATGCCGTACTGGAAGGGGCGCAGGCTGCCATCGTTGTTGAAGGTCTGCCCCGCAAGCACGCCGGTGTTGATCAGGCCGGTTTCATTGCGGTTCGATTCGCGCAGATTCCCGGTGGCGTAGCGCTTGCCGTCGGTGCCGGGGAAGAAGCCGGTGGCGCCGATCAGCGGGCGATCGATCGCAGGCATGATGCCCTTGTCCTTCAGATAGTCGCCGCCGATCATGAAGTGACCGCGGCCGTCGGCGAATTTGACGCCGGCGGACCCTTCGAACAGATATTTCTGGGCATCTCCGCGCTGCGAGATGCCGGTCTGGAGACCGAGTTCGAAGCCTTCCTTATTGTCGTCCAGCATGATGTTGACCACGCCTGCGACGGCGCCGGAACCATAGGCAGCCGATGCACCGCCGGTGACGACATCGATTTGCTTGACCAGCGCGTAAGGCACGGTCTGGAGATCGTCGGAAGCCACGCCGCGGCGGTTGTTGATCAACACCAGCGTGCGGGCGGCGCCAAGACCGCGGAGATCGGCGGGTGACTGGCCCGAGTTCGTGACCGTGTTGGTCGATGTCGCGCTTTGCGTCATCCGGAATTGTGGAAGGTCACCAAGGGTGGCGGCGATATCGGTGCGGCCTGCCTGACGCAGCTCGGCTACGCCGACAACAGTCGTCGGGGTCGGCGCATCGAAGCCAGCGGTGCTGATACGCGATCCGGTGATCACGATGTCGGCGACATCTGCTTCAGCCTGTTCGGCTTGCGCGTCCTGCGCGGATGCGGGGGTGGCGAAGACGAGAGCGACGCCCAGCGCAATGGCGCTGCCGCCGCGCGACAGCGTCGCCCAGCGGGTTTCGGATACTGAAGTCATGTCTGATTCCTCTTCTTGTTACGCACGGCTTGGCCGCATTGTTATTGGCACCGGCTGTCGGCCAGGGGCGGCCGCCATCGGGCGAGTTGTCGCCTAAATAGGACGAAATTTTCTAAAAAGAAATTAAGTTTCGAAACCGATTAGGGTTGTACCAATCGGAAAAGCACGTGCGGCTGTGAGCCGAACGACATTTTGCGATCATTGGCGGGCCCGTAGAACTCCAGGCGTTCATAGGGACCGCCATCGCGAGCGCCGGTCACCTGCTCGTAAAGCTGCGGCCCGATCTGCTCCCAATAGGTCTTGCTGCCACCGGATTCGGTGACGAGGCCATGATCGCCCTGCGCGGCCACCTTGATGTCGTACGCCGGATTGGGCGTCTCGCTATAGGTGCGGCGGTTGGTGCGATATGATCCGGCGACCTGGGCAGCGGCGCCGGTCCAGCGGGCAGCGGGCTTGGTCGGGAAGACCCGGCCGATCATCGCGTTCATCAATTCGGTGCGGCCGCCATAGCTGCCTTGCCCGCCGGTGGTCGACACGAAGAAGCCGAAATCGGCCTCCGGCGCCAGCACCATATAGGAATGGAAATCGGCGGTGTTGCCGCCATGGCCGATGATGCGAGGGCCCTGCTCGCGGACGACCATATAGCCATGGGCCATTGGCTGAAGCGACGGCGCGTTGCGCGTCAGGCTTGCGCGCATCAGGCGCATCGTTTCGGGTTTGAGGATCTGGGCGCTGCCGAGCTTGCCGTCGGCGAGATGGGCGAGCATGAATCGCGCCAGGTCCGGACCCGTCGCCGAGACCGAGCCGGCGGGCATGATGTTCGAGTAAAGCTCGAACGGCTTGGCGACGAGCTTGCCGTCGACCAGGTTATAGCCTTTTGCCATGTTCTGCGCGCGCGCACCGGTCAGCGGCTCGCGGAAGGTCGCGGTGGTCATGCCGAGTGGGCCGAAGATGTGCTTGTCGATATAATCGGCGAATTTCTCGCCGGAAACGCGCTGGACGATATAGCCGGCGATCGCCGAGCCATAGTTGGAATAGGAGGTTTCGACCCCCGGTTCACGCACCCGCACCGGAATATTCTTCGGATCCTTGAGGAACGTGTCCAGAGGGATCAGCCCGGAAACATCGTCGGTGGTGATCCCGCCAAGATCCTCGAAGCCCGGAGAGTGATCGAGCAGGTGCTTGACCAGGATCGGGCGGGTCTGGTTGTTGGTGGGGATCTTGAAGTCGAGATATTTGTCGATCGGATCGTCGAGTTTGACCTTGCCGAGTTCGACCTGCTGCATCAGCGCAGTCCATGTGAACAGCTTGGAAACCGATCCGGGGCGGAACAGCGTCTTCTCGCCATCGACCGGAATCTTTCCGTCGACATCGGCAAAGCCATAGCCACGCGAGAACAGCACTTTGCCGTTCGCCACGACCGTCACCACCGCGCCGGCAACTTCGCGGGTCGCGATCTGCTGTGCCATGACGCCATCGACGAAGTCGGCGAGCCCGGCCAGTTTGGCAGGGGCGATCCTGATCGGGGTGGCTTTTGCGGCCGGAGCGCTCTGCGCGAATGCGGGAGAGATGGAGCCAAGGACGAGGGACAGGCCGATCGCCGTTCCGGTCAGGAATTTCGGCAAACCGCCGACTCGCTTCGTACCCAGACTATGCCCGTAATTCACATGACTCTCCCTCATGTCGCACGTCCAGCCCGTGCGGCGCGGACGCTACACATCGGGATCGAATTTTCCTATCAGGATATTGTCATATTGCTGAAAATATTTTGAAATATAGAATAAATATATTGAAAATCATGTGGTTAGATTGAAATATTCTTTTGGTTGCATTCGAAACTCGTTGGCGCGAATGTCCTGATCAGAGAATTCTCGGCGAGCCCGTCCGGCGCGGCTTGCCTGTTGCCGTTATAAGCTTGCCGGATCTTAGGGAGGATTTTTCATGTCGAATCAAAAGCTTCGGCTTGCGATCATGCCATTGCTGCTGGCCACCGCCGGTGTTGCGCAACCATTGGCCGCACAGCCGGCGACTCAGGCGGCGGCAACCGCGAGTCTCGACGGGCAGATCGCACGACTTGCGCAGGGCGCGGGCGGTGTCGTCGGTGTCGCCGCATGGCGGCTGGACGGCAAGGGGCCACGCATCCTGCTCAACGGCGGTGAAGCCTTTCCGATGGCCAGCACCTTCAAGGTCGCGGTGGCAGGCAAGATTCTCGAACGGGTCGACAAGGGCGAACTGAAGCTCGACCAGATGCTCGACGTGCCGACCGACATGCTCTCGCCGTCCCCGGTGATCGCGGATCGGCTGATCCATCCCGGCATCAGCCTGTCAGTCTACAACCTGCTGGAGCTCATGCTGACGGAGAGCGACAATACCGCCACCGACGTGCTGACCAAGACCGCTGGCGGTCCGGCGGCGGTCACTGCCTGGGTGCGCGCGCAGGGCGTGACCGGGCAGCGTATCGACCGCGACACCGCGGAATTGCTCCGCGCTTTCTATGGTGCGGGGCCGGGGCCGATCGGAGAGGCGCTCGAAGCCGCGGCAAAGGCCGATCCCAAGCTGATGGACAAGTCCGACTTGCCCGATCCGGCATTCGATAATGATCCGCGCGACACCACCTCTCCCGAAGCGATGGGCAATCTACTGACGCGTATCTTTTCCGGAAAGGCATTGTCGGCCAGCAGCACAAAAGCGATTATCGGCATCATGGAGCGCTGCCGGACAGGCGCGGGGCGGTTGAGCGGTGCGATGCCTCCAGGCAGCAAGGTCGCGCACAAGACGGGCACGATCGGCGGCACCGTCAATGACGCGGGCCTGATCACCCTGCCTGGCGGAGCGGGCGAAATCGTCATTGCCGTCTATGTGAAGAAAAGCACCGCGCCCGTCGCTGCGCGCGAACGCGCCATCGCCGAGATCGCGCGCTCGGTACACGATTATTTCCTGTTCTCGGCTCCGGCGAAATGAGAATGGCCTCGAAGACGCTGACGGCGGCGTGCGTTGCGGCGCTTGTCGCCGCCACTCCTGCCCTCGCTCAGACCTATGATCTGGTGATTGCCAATGGCCGCGTCATGGATCCCGAAAGCGGCCGCGACGAGGTCGCCAATATCGGCGTGAATGGACGCAGTATCGCCGCGATCACCACCGAGGCGATCAAGGGACGCCGTATGATCGATGCGAAGAATCTGGTGGTCGCGCCGGGATTCGTCGATCTTCATGCCCATGGGCAGAATCCCAAGGGCGAATATTATCAGGTGCTCGACGGCGTCACGACCGCGATCGACGCGGAGGGCGGCGCGATGCCGATCGCGCCGTTCGTCGCTGCGCTCAGCGGCAAGGCGCTGATCAATTTCGGCGCCAGCGCGTCGCACGAATGTGCGCGGCTGGAAGTGATCGGCGGTTCACCCTGCCACGGTCATTTCGCGATCAACGAATGGACCGAAAGGGCCGATCGCAAGGCTTATACGGCACCCGCGACGCCTGAGCAGCAACGCGCGATCGTCGCCGCACTCGACCGTGAAGTCGCGGCCGGCGCGCTCGGCTATGGCCTGGGCATCGAATATACGCCCGGGGCCAGCCGCGAAGAGATCTACGACATCTTCAAGGCGGCGGCGATCACACGCGGTCCCGTTTTCGTCCATGTCCGTAGCCGTCCGCTCGATCCCGCGCCCGGCGTGCCGACCGCTGTGGCGCAGGAAGTGATCGCCGATGCGGTGGTGACCGGCGCGCCGCTTCAGATCGTGCATCTCCATTCGACGGGCCTGCGCGATACGCCGACACTGATCGATATGGTGAAGCGCGCGCGCCAGCGCGGGCTGGACATCACGTCCGAAGCCTATCCTTACACGGCCGGCAGTACGTCGATCGGCTCCGAATTTTTCCGCGACGGATGGCAGGAGCGTTCGGGGATCAGCTATGGTGACCTGCAATGGCCGGCAACCGGCGAGCGGCTGACCAAGGAAAGCTTCGAGCGTTATCGCAAGGAGCAGCCCGGAGCGGCGGTGGTCATTCACATGATCCCGGAAGACGTGGTCGATGCGATCATCGCGGAGCCGGAAATCTCGATCGCATCGGACGGTATGCCCTGGGTCACGTCGGGGGAGCATCCACGCGGCGCGGGGACCTATTCGCGCGTGCTTGGACGCTATGTCCGCGAGCGCAAGACTTTGGAGCTGATGGCCGCGCTCAAGAAGATGTCCCTGATGCCCGCCCAGCGGCTCGAGGCGATTTCCCCGCAGATGGCGCGCAAGGGGCGGATCAAGGTGGGGGCCGACGCGGACATCACCATGTTCGATCCGGCGACCGTCGCGGATGTCGCGACCTTCCAGAAGCCGATGCAGGCATCGATCGGCATCCGTCATGTGCTGGTCAACGGCCAGGCCGTGGTGCGCGACGGCAAGTTGGTGGAAAAGGTGTTTCCGGGTGAGGCGATCTTGGGTGCCGGCAAGGCGCGGTGATTCAACCCGTACACGTCACCCCAGCGAAAGCTGGGGTCTCCCAACCAGATCGCGCTTCATTCTGCAGGAGATGCCAGCCTGCGCCGAAGGCGCAGTTTATCCTGAGCGCCTGCCTTGCAGGCAGTCGAAGGGCTGGCATGAGGGTTGAAGCGCACAAAAAAACCAGGGCGACCCCGATGGATCGCCCTGGTCGCCGGGAGTCTCTGAGTATCCCTCAGTCGCAGCTATGCCGCAGCACTGCGCCGGCCTTGGTGTTCTCCAGCTTGCCCTGATCGAGCGCGACGGCGCCGTTGACGATCACCGTATCGATGCCGGTCGGAAAATCGGTCGGGTTCTTCCAGCTCGCGACATCGTCGAGCTTGGCATAGTCGAACACCACCACATCGGCGCGCATGCCCTGGCGGATCAGCCCGCGATCGCTCAGGCCCATGCGCTGTGCCGGCCAGCCGGTCATCTTGCGGACCGCCTGTTCCAGCGTCAGCACCGGACGGCGCTTCACATATTCGGCGATGATGCGCGGGAAGGTGCCGTAGGAACGCGGATGGGGCAGGCCGAGCGTGTCGACCTTGCCGGGTGCTGCCGATGCGCCGGCGTCGCTGCCGATGCTGGTCCAGGGCTGGCGCAGCGCGGTCTCGATATCCTGCTCGCTCATCATGAAGTACAGCGCCATCGAACGCTTCGGATAAGCCTCGACCACGATGTTCCAGGCAGCGTCTGCGGGATCGATGCCGAGTGCAGCGCCGATCTCGGCGAAGCTCTTGCCGTTGAACTTCTCATATTTGGGGTTCTGCGGATTGGCGAGCACCACCTTGTCCCAGCCGCCCGAGGCCTCGACCAAGTTAGACCAGTCGGCCATCGATCCTGCCGCGACCTGCTGCTTCAGCTTGGCACGGACCGCGGGATCCTTCAGTCGCGCGATGCCCTTTTCGACACCGTCCGCCCAGACCCAGTTGGGCACGGTGATCTCGATCCCGGTCCCGCCGGCGGTGTAGGGATACATGTCTGCGGCGATATCGACGCCGCGCGCGCGGGCAGCGTCGACCAGCGCGACGGCCTTGGGCATGCCCTTGCCCCATTCCGGAGCAAATGCGTTCTTGAGGTGGAAGATCTCGACCTTCACGCCACCCTTTTCGCCGATCGCGATGGCTTCCTCGATCGCGGGGAGCAGTTTCGAGCTCTCTTCGCGCATGTGCGTGGCGTAGAAGCCGCTGCACTGCGACGCGACCTTTGCGAGCTTGATCAGATCCTCGGTCGTCTGAAAGCTGCTGGGCGGATAGATCAGCGCGCTGGTAATGCCGAACGCGCCTGCGCGCATCGCGATGCCGACTTCCTTTTCCATCGCCGCCATCTGCGCTGGCGTCGGGGCGCCCGCCTTGTCTCCCATGATCTGCAGGCGCGCCTGGTGGCTGGCATAATAGGTGCCGAAATTGACGCCGATGCCCTGGGTTTCGAGCTGCTTGAAATAGCTGGGGATCTTGGTCGCCTCGACCGGGGTGCCGCCTTCGCCGGCGATTACGCTGGTGACGCCCTGGCGCAGCTTGTTCTCGGCGGTGCCGTTCTCAAGCAGCACCTCGCCCGATTGATCCATCATATCGATGAAGCCCGGCGCCACATATTTGTTGCGCGCGTCGATCTCGCGCTTGCCGCGGGCGGCGATCACACCGACCTTCGCCACGCGACCGTCCTTGATGCCGACATCGGCGTCCACCCAGGGATTGCCTGCGCCGTCGAGCACATGGCCGCCGCGAATGACGATGTCATATTCCGGCGCAGGGGCATTGCCGGCGAGCAAAGCGGCGGTGCAGCCGAGCATCAGGGCGCGACGGAGATGAAGCGAAACGATTTTCATGGGGAGACTCCTGGAGATGCCGGGCCCGTCCGGCATGCGCAGGCTTGCTGACCGCTGCCCAGGAAGAACTCGGTCGGTGCGTGACCGGTGGACATGCCACCGATCACGCACGACTTGAAGGTGAAGCCGGGTAGAGGAAGATGCTGGAACCAGGTCGGCTTTCGAATGCCCTGGTTCCAGCGTCGATCATTTCAGGCAGTTCTCGACCAGCGCCGCGAAGGCTTCGCCGCCGCGGATCGGGTCGGCGACGGGCAGGCCGAGCTGCTGGCTCACTTCAGCCATGACGCGCGTCGCTTCTTCCTCGGTGAGCTTCGATGTGTTCATCGAGATGCCACCGCAACGGATTGCCGGATTGGTGCGTCCGCCCAAGGTCAGGTTGAGCGCGATCGTCTCTTCCAGCGAGGGGGTCTTGAAGCCGGCCGTGCCGAGCATGGTTTCGCGGCCCGGCTCGTGGCAGACCACGATCACGTCGGGCTGGCTGCCGTGCAGCAGGCCGAGCGACACGCCGGCATAGGCCGGGTGGAACAGCGAGCCCTGGCCCTCGACAATATCCCAATGCTCGGCATCGGCGTCGGGGCTGAGGATTTCGGCCGCACCGGCCTCGAAATCGGATACGATCGCATCCATCGGCATGCCGCCACCGGCGATCATGATGCCGGTCTGGCCGGTCGCACGGAAATCGGCATCAACGCCGCGTTCCGCAAAGGCGCTGGCGAGCGCGAGCGCAGTGTACTTCTTGCCGAGTGCGCAATCGGTGCCGACGGTCAGCAGACGCTTGCCGGTCCGCTTGCGACCGGTGCCGACGGGCAGGCCGGCGGGGGGGACGCGGATGTCGATCAGGCGACGACCGAGGCGGGCGGCTGCATCGGCAAGCTGCGGAATATCGCCGAGACGGGCATGCATGCCGCTGACGATGTCGAGGCCCGCTTCGAGCGCTTCGACCAAAGACGAGATCCAGTTCGGCGCGAGTACGCCGCCGCTATTGGCAACGCCGATCACCAGCGCGCGCGCGCCGGCTGCATACGCCTGAGCCGGCGTCATGTGCGGCAGTCCGGTGGTGACGGCGGCACCGATGCTGAATTCGCCGACGCATTTGTCGCCTGCCCAGTCGCGCAGGCCGAATGCCGTCTTGGCAAAACCCGGCTCGACCGTGTCCGCAAGGAACAGCAGATAGGGCTGGGGAAGTCGAAGTGCAGATCCCTGCTCGGGATCAAAGGGAGCGTTCATTCTATTACTCTGTTTGGAGTCCACATCGGACTGTTTGGAAACGGGGGGTGTCAAATCCAGGTGTCGCCCAGCAGGCGACGGAAATTGCCGCCGAGGATGGCTGTGATGTTGGCGTCGGAATAATTGCGGCGGATGAGCTCCTCGGTGAGGTCGAACATTTTCATCGGATGGTCGAAACCATCGGTATCGAGCTTGTCGCGAAAGGCATAGCTTTCCTTGTAGCCGCCTTTAAGGGCCTTGTACTGATCGGCGGGCATATCATCATAGCCGTTCAGGTCCGCGTCGGAGCCGATGCCGACATGGTCGACACCGATCAGCTTCACGACATGGTCGATATGGTTGACCATCTCGACGATCGTCGTCGGTTCCTTGGCGGTGACGAAGTTGCGGACGCCGGTGATGCCCATCACGCCGCCCTTCTTGCCGAGCGCCAGGATGGCTTCGTCGCGCTTCAGCCGGGGATGGTCGTTGAGCGCGCGGCAATTGCTGTGGGTGATCGCGATCGGCTTGGGCGAGATGTCGATCGCGTCGAGCGTCGTCTTGTCGCCCGAGTGCGAGACATCGACCAGCATGCCGACCTCGTTCATCGCCTTGATGATCTCTGCGCCATAATCGCTGATGCCGCCATCGACGCGCTCGGTGCTGCCCGATCCGATCCGGTTCTGGCTGTTATAGGTGAGTTGCGAGCAGCGCTGACCGAGCTGGTAGAAGGTCTTCACATCCTTCACCGATGCGAAATGGTCCGAATTCTGCAGGCCCATGATGACCGCGCATTTGCCCTCGCGCTTGGCACGGTCGAGGTCAGATGCGAGGCCGACCAGCGAGAAGACGTGCGAATTGCGGCCGGCAAAACCCTGCCACGCACTCATCCAGGCGAGAACCGCGGAGCGGGCGTCGGGGCCCCCGACGCCGACGGCATTGTGGAAACCGGTGATGCCGCTGGCGCGGAAATCGGCGGCATCCTTCTCGCTGAGCGGCGCGGCATAATATTCGGGCCGGAAATCGATCTTGAGCGGTGCCAGCATATCGATGACGAGCGACTTGCGAACGAGGTCGACTGCGCGCTTGGAATAGGTCTTTGGTGACGCCGCATTCAGCCTGTACTGACCCAGGCTGATCATCGGGAAACCGGCGACGGCAGCCGCTGCGGCTGCGCCGCCGCCGATCAGCCGACGCCGCGACATCCTCAGATCTTTGTCCATCGTCATTACCCCGAATCCAATATCCTGATTAGGACATTATTGTCCCAATGTGAAAAGTCAAACCAAAGCGGCCCTTATTCGCCAACCGCGCGTGCGACAACCCCACCCTTCATCACGAAAGCCATCGTCTCCAATGTGCGGACATCGTTCAGGGGATCGCCCTTCACCGCGACGATATCGGCTGCCTTGCCGGGGGCGATCGAACCGATCTCGTTCGACAGCCTGGCGTGGTCGGCCGCCCAGATCGTCGCCGAACGGATCGCGTCGAGCGGGGTGAAACCAGCCTGGACCAGCAACGCGAATTCCTTCGCATTCTCGCCATGCAGCGAAACGCCGCTGTCGGTTCCGAACGCGAACTTGACGCCGGCGATGCGCGCGCGCCGCGCCATGTCGAGCATCAGCGGACCGACCTGCGCCGCTTTTGCGCGGACCGGGGCAGGCATCCATTCGGCGGTCTTGGACTGACGGGCAACCGTGTCGCCTGCCAGCAAGGTGGGGACGAGATAAGTGCCCTTGGCCTTCATCATCCGGATCGATTCGGCATCCAGATAGGTGCCGTGCTCGATCGAATCGACGCCGGCGCGCAGCGCGGCATTCACGCCGTCGGTGCCGTGCGCGTGCGCGGCGACCTGACGGCCGAGCCGGTGTGCGGTTTCGACGAGCGAGGTCAGTTCGGCATCGCTCATCTGCTGGCCGACGCCGGCCGCGGTGACCGACATGACTCCGCCCGTCGATGCGGTCTTGATGATGTCCGCACCGCTCTGCACCGCCTGACGTACCGCGCGTGCGCAATCGTCCGCGCCCGAGCACAAGGTGGGCGAACGGAACAGGTCCAGGATTTCCTGGCGATAGCCCTGGATGTCGCCATGGCCGCCATGTGCGGCGACGCCGCCGGCCGCGATCATCCGCGGCCCCATGATCTTGCCCGCGGCGATCGCGTCGCGCATCGCGAAGGTCACTTCGGGAATGCCACCAAGATCGATCACGGTCGTGAAGCCGGCACGCACCGTGCGCTTGGCATAGACGACACCGTCGAGCAGGACATCGGAGTCAGACTTGGTCACGCCGTCGAGGCGCGCGGTCGGTCCGTTCTCCGATGTGATGTGGACATGGCTGTCGATGAAGCCGGGCAGCACAAAGGCATCGCGCAGGTCGATCACCTTGCCCTCGCCGACAAAGCCGTCGCGGATTTCGGCGATGCGCCCATCGCGGACGACGACGGTCTTGCTCGTCTCGACCCGGCCGGTCGCCGGATCGGCGAGCAGCCGGCCGGCCTGGATATAGGTCGTGCCGTCAGCCTGCGCCGTCGCCGGAGCGACTGCGCAGAACGTGGCGGCGATGGCGCTGGCGGTTGCCAGCGCCCGCATGCTTGCCTTGATTGTCACGCCGACACCGCCATCTCGATCTCGCGACCCCAGATTGCTTCGTCGCACCAGGCCAGGCCGCCGCTGTAATCGATCGCCGGCGTCCGGTCGGCCGCCAGGAAGATCGGCCCGTCGAGATCGACGATGTCGCACAGCTGGCCCAGGATGAAGGCGGGGGCCATGGCCAGGCTGGATCCCACCATATTGCCGACCATCACGCCAAGGCCGGCTTCGCGCGCGGCATGAGCGATCATCAGGCCTTCGGTCAGGCCGCCGCACTTGTCGAGCTTGATGTTGACCACGTTGAAACGTCCGACCAGGCCGGGGACGTCGACCAGCGAGAGTGCGCTTTCGTCCGCGGCAATCGGGATCGGGCATTCGAACCCGTCCAGATCCGCTTCGCGACCGCGCGGCAAAGGCTGTTCGAGCAGCTTGACGTCGGCATCGACGAGCGCACCCACCAGCGTGTCCAGTGCGTCGATGGTGAAGCCCTGATTGGCATCGACACCCATCCAGCATTCCGGACGTGCCGCACGCACCGCGCGGACACGGGCAATATCGATGTCGAGATCGCCGGTCAGCTTCAGCTTCAATGCCTGCGCCGACGCATAACCAAGCGCGCCTTCGGCCATGATCGCCGGATCGTCGGCGCCGAGCGTGAAGGTGGTGAGCAGCGGGCGGGGCGCTTCGAGCCCGGCCAGCGTCCACACCGGTTCGCCGCTGCGACGGGCTTCGAGTTCCCAAAGCGCGCAGTCGATCGCATTGCGTGCGCCGCCGGGGGGCAGCAGGCTGCGCAGGCCCTCGCGGGTCACGCCGCGCTCGACATCGGCGCGGACGCGCTCGATCGACGCCACCATCGCCGGAGCATTCTCGTACAGATAATAGACGCCCGATGCTTCGCCGCGTCCGGTGAAATTGCCGTCCGACAGCGTCACCACCACCGCGTCGGTCTGGGTGAAGACATGTCCGGAAATCCGGAACGGCTTGGCCAGCGGCAGGGCTTCGACGGCGACGGTCAGGGTAAGGGCATTCACGGCAGTCATATTCTCTTCCTTAGATTTCAGATCAGTATTGAAGGCCGAAGCCGATAAGGCCGTAGCTGATGGCACCCCAGAGGATGGTTGCGGCAGCGAGCACGACCAGAACGCTCCAGATCCGGGCGGCCAGGCTGCGCTTGCCCTTCCAGATCCGCCATGCGTTCCACAGCGCGATGCCGACCATGCCGAAGAAGAAGATCAGGCCGGCCGTCTGCAGCATGACGACCTGCCAATCCAGCGCGCCGTTCACATTGTTGGCGTTGCTGCCCATGGCGCTCATAACATTCGCCCAGCCGGCCGCAACCGTCAGCGTCAGTACGGAGAAGCCGCGGACCAGATGATAGGTCTTGCGATCCTCACCGGCGACATGGAGTGGCGCGCCATAGACGCGGCGGGCGATCGCCCCCGCGGGCCAGGACAAGGCGGTAATGAGCAGGATGGCGAAAGAGACCCAGGCGAGTGGGTTGAGCCAGCTCTTGTCGGCATACCAGGGCACGCGCTCGAACAGCGAGATCGGCGATCCGGCATCGAAGCTGAAGCGCTGGACCTTGCCATCGACGACGTTGGCCGCGAGCCGCTGCTCGCCACCGACTTCGCGCCAGACGAAGGGCGCGATCTCCACCCATTTACGCGGCGCGCCGCCGATCGTGCGGTTTCCGGCGATCAGCAGCGTGCCGTCAGGGTTGAGGGCGACGGTCATCTGGCCGAGCAGTGCGCCGGCAAAGAGGAAGCTGGTCTGCGAGCGGCGGCTGACGATGTAGTTGCCCGTCATCATCCGGGCATGTTCGGCCGCGGTCTTCGCGTCGACCCTGCCGTCCTTCGGGTCGGGTGCGGGGAAATAGCGGTCGGCGAACTGGCTCAGCAATGCGCTGCGGATCGCGCCGGCCGCGCCGTCCTTGCCGGTGCTGTTGAGCGACACGAACATGCCGACATTGTCGTCGAGGAACAGCCACAATGCGCTGTGGAACAGACGGGTGTCGCCGCCGTGCATGATCACGCGGTGGCCGTTCTGGTTCTGCTCGTAAAAGCCCAGCGCCATGCGGTTGAGCGGTGGGATGATGTTGAGATAAGTGGTGTGCATCATCTCGGCCGTCTTTGGCGAGAGCAGCGGACCGCCCTTGGCGAGATGCGCGATCATGAAACGCGCAAGGTCGGGCGCGGTCGCGGCCAGGCTGCCGGCGGGCGCCGCCTCGATGATCTCGTACGGCATCGGCTTGCCCGATCCGAGCTGATAGCCCTTGGACATCAGCGGCTGGAGATTGGCGGGCAGCGGCTGGCGGAAGCTGGAACGCGTCATGCCGAGCCGGCCGAAGATGTTGCGCTCGACATAGTCGTCGAAGGGCATGCCCGACACGCGCTGGACGATATAGCCGGCAAGCGCCGTGGCATAGTTGGAATAGGCCGGGGTGGTGCCCGCGTCGAAGATGCGCTTGGGCGTCCAGCGCTTCAGTACGGTATCGAGCGGCGACGCCGTCGTTCCGCTGGCGATCAGGCCGCGCACGGCTTCTTCGAAGCCGGGCGTATGCGTCATCAGGTTGCGCAGCGTGATCGGCTTGCCGTCGCGCGGCGGGATCTTGAAGTCGAGATAGGTATTCACATCGGCGTCGAGGTTGAGCTTGCCCTGTTCGACGAGCTGCATCACCGAGGTCCAGGTGAAGAGCTTCGATACCGATCCGGGACGGAACATCGTCGTATCGGGATCGACCGGCTTGCGTGCCGCGGCGTCGGAGAAGCCATAGCCGCGCTGGGTCAGCACCTGGCCGTCCTTAACGATCACGACAACGCCGCCGGCGATGTCTCCGCGCTGGATGGCGTAGGGGAAGAAGCCGTCGAGCCAGGCATCGGCATCGACCTTGGTCAAGGCGGTCGCCCCGGCGACCGGGGTCGAGGCCATCGCGGTGGGTGGCGAAACCGGCTTGGCCGCGATCGGCGCGGGGCCTTGGGTTGCGCCGGGCGTGGCTGCCAGCCCGATCAGTGCCGCGAACGCAAGTTTAAGGCGTTTCATGCCGATCCCCCTTCACAAAAAATACGCCTCGATCCGCGTCGCAAGGCAATTGATTGCGCTCCGGCGGCCTCGGAGATATCGTGGATAGTTAGCGACGAAAGCATGTATCCTGATTGGACAATAATGATCCTGTATGGAAAATTGTCAATCGGGACTGCACGGAATCCGAATTTTCTTGAGGGGGCGAAAGAATGAAGGGGGAGCAGCCTACACTGGGCATGTTGATGCGGGGGCTGCGCACACGCAACAGCTGGACACTCAAGGAAATGAGCGATCACAGTGGCATACCGATCTCGACCCTGTCGAAGGTCGAGCATGACCGGCTGACGCTCACCTATGACAAGCTGTTGCAGCTCAGCCAGCGGCTCAATATCCGCATGTCGGAATTGTTCGCGGAGGACAGTTCGGGGGCGGGCGCCGACGCGCCGGTGACGGCGCGGCGCAGTGTCGGGGCGCTCGACCGATCGGTCCGCGTCCAGACCGCCAATTACGATTATTATTATCTGTGCACGGAATTGCGTCGGAAACGGATGATTCCGATCTACACGCGCATCCGGGCCAAGTCCGCCGACGAGTTTGGCGAGTTCGTTCGCCATCCCGGTGAGGAGTTTCTCTACGTTGTGAAGGGACGGATCGTCGTTCACACCGAATTCTACGATCCGATCCCGCTGGACGAAGGTGGCTCCATCTATATCGATTCCACCATGGGTCACGCCTATGTCGCCGGAAAGGATTGCGAAGAGGCCATCGTGCTCGCTGTCTGTTCCAGTGCGGAAGACGGGCTGATGGACTCGCTGATGAACCTGCATGGGGACGACGCGACGACCGAGGACCTGTCCTGAGCGTGCCACGCCCGTCATCGGGTCGCGATATCGAAGTGTCTGCATTGCGGCTCGCCCGGGATTCCGTTGGGCCGATCAGCTACAGCTATGACGCAGAACCTTGCCGGCGCGCGCGCCGGTGGTCTGCCCCTTGTCGATGGTCACGACGCCGTTGACGATTACTTCGCCGATCCCGGTCGGTGACGAGAGCGGATTGGTGTAGCTCGCCACGTCGTCGAGCTTGTCCAGATCGAACACCAGCAGATCGGCGCGCATTCCCTGGCGAACCAGGCCGCGGTCGCTCAATCCCATGCGCTCGGCCGGCCAGCTCGTCATCTTGCGAACGGCATCCTCGAGCGAAAGCACGGGACGGCGCTTCACATATTCCGCGATCACACGCACATGGTTGCCATAAGCGCGGGGGTGGGGAAGGCCGAGGCCGTCAACCTGTCCGTAATTCTGCGCGGCGCCGGCGTCGCTGCCGATGCTGACCCAGGGCTGGCGCAGCGCCAGTTCGATATCCGGCTCGCCCATCATGAAGTAGAGCGCCATTGCGCGCTTGGGCAGGGCGCCGATCAGGATATCCCATGCGGTGTCCGCGGGATCCTGTTTCAGCGCCGCCGCGATCTCCGCGATGCTCTTTCCGTGATATTGGCGATAGGTGTCGGAATGGCCGTTCGCCAGGACGACATTCTGCCAGCCGCCCGATGCTTCGACGAAGTTCGACCAGTCGGGCTGCGATCCCGCCGCGAGTTCCTTTTTCAGTTTCGCCCGGACGGCAGGATCCTTAAGCCGCTCGATGCCCTTTGCCTTGCCGTCCGCCCAGACCCAGGTCGGCACGGTGATGTCGAGGCCGGTACCGCCCGCGGCATAGGGATACATGTCGGCCGCCACATCGACGCCGCGCGCACGCGCTGCGGCGATCGTCGCAACCGCCTGCGGCATGATCTTGCCCCAGCCGGGGCGATAGCCGGCCTTCAGGTGGAAGATCTCGACCTTGACGCCGCCCTTTTCGCCGATCTCGATCGCTTCTTCGATCGCGGGCACCAGTTTGGCGGCTTCGTCGCGCATATGCGTCGCGTAATAGCCGCCGCATTTGCCGGCCACCTTGGCGAGGGTGATCAGGTCCGCAGTCGACTGGAAGTTGCTCGGTGAATAGACCAGCGCGGTGCTGATGCCGAACACGCCGGCCTTCATGGCCAGCTCGACTTCCTGTTCCATCGCCTTCATCTGCGTGGGCGACGGCGTTCCGGCGCCATCGCCGAATATCTTCCCGCGCGCCTGCATCGTCGAATAATAGGTGCCGAAATTGACGGCGATGCCCTGCTTTTCGAGTGTGCCGAAATAGGTCGGGATTTCCTTGGCCTCGACCGGCGTGCCGCCTTCGCCTGCGATCACCGTCGTCACGCCCATGCGCAGCTTGTTCTCGGCATCGCCGTTCGCCAGCAGCACGCGTCCCGACTGGTCCATCATGTCGATGAAGCCGGGTGAGACGTAGCGGCCCTTCGCGTCGATTTCCTTCGCGCCTTTGCCGCTGACGTCTCCGACGCGGACGATATAACCGTCCTTCACCGCGACATCGGCCCGAACCCAGGGATTGCCGGCGCCATCGAGCACGCGGCCGCCGCGGATCACAAGATCATATTCGGGACTGGGTGCATTGGAGATGAGCAGCAGTGCCGTGGCCGAGAGCAGGAAGCGTTTCATGCGGATCTCCTCGATATCGACGCCTCCAGAGGCTGAAGGCGCGCGTCGGTGGCGCCGTCGCGCGCAGCGCGGGCCTTCCGAAACGCGATTTCAGCAATCGCACGGGATTTCTCGATATGCAATGTCAGTTTCTGATCTGAAAATGACGGTCCTGCTGAGGCGCGCTGTTGCGTGAGGTAGATGAGATGAAAAGGCCGTCGATCCGCCGGCCATGTTCGATGTTACTAGTCGTTGATTTCGATCGGATTGAGCGCCGATTTCAGATCCGCATCGGTCGCCGAGCAGACCGACAGGATCCGGCAGGGGCCATCACCTACGGCGACATAAGCGTGGCCCATCAGGCCGTCGAAATAGATCGAATCCCCGACGCCCATCAGCGCGGGTGCGTAGAGATCGCAGTGGAATTCGCACTGGCCCTCGAGCACCAGCACATATTCTTCGCCTGGATGGCGCATCAATTCGCCGAAATCTTCGATCGAGCGTACCCGCACGTCGATGATCATGGGATTGAGCGACTTGTTGAGCAGGTCGGCGGCCGGATAGACGTAGCCATAGGTCGCGGTGCGGATCGATGGGCCGTCGCCTGCGCGCGTAATCGCGCGCCGGCCAGTCGCAGCGCTCGGCGTGGTCGAAGTGGGCAGGTTTGCTGCAAACAGCCGGGTGATGTCGATATCGAGGCCGCGGCTGAGGCGAAGCAGCTTATCGTAGCTCAGCGACATCTTGCCGTTTTCCACCTTGGAAAGCGTCGATACGGGCATGCCCGTCCGCTTGCTCACCTCGGCCAGAGTCCAGCCTCGCTCGGTGCGAATTCCGCGCAGCACCGTGCCTGGGTCGATCTCACCGCCGGCTGGCGCGAGCAAGTGCGGTTCACGAAAAATTGCTGAAGACATGCTCGTCCTTTCCCGGTTTCGCGGAATAGCAGACCCCGAACGGGCTGTCATTGTTCGTCAAATCAAGCCACCCCCAATGGCATCATGCGGCGGAAGATAGGATGCATTGCTCAAGTTGACAAATATGAAAAAAATGAAACAACCATTTCGGCGGTAACTGTCGAGCGTTCTCCTTGAGAGCGCCGCCTGCATGAGAGGATCGCCGATGCGACGTCACTATTTTCTGTCCGCTCTGATGGCCGTGACGGCGATTGCGACGGTTCCTGGCGCGGCCCCGGCGGCCACGGCCGAGGCGCCTGCGCGCGGCCGGCTGGAGGCGGAGTTTGCGCGACTGGCAAAGCAGACCGACGGCATAGTCGGCGTTGCCGTCCAACGTGTCGGCGGCAAGGACATGACGGTGCTCAATGCCGGCACAACCTTTCCAATGGCCAGCACCTTCAAGATCGCAGTCGCCGGCAAGATCTTCTCCCGGATCGACAAGGGCGAACTGACATTGGGGCAGCTGGTGACCGTCGATCCCGCGGTCATCGTCAATTCCGCGGGCATCGCGGACCAGACGCCGCATGCCGGCGTTGCATTGTCGGTCTATAATCTGCTCGAGCTGATGCTGACGCGCAGCGACAATACCGCGACGGATGTGCTGGTGACGCAGGCCGGCGGGCCCGCCGCGGTGACCGCATGGGTGCGCGGCCTTGGCATCGCAGGGCAGCAGATCGATGGCGGCACCGGGGCGCTGATCCTGCGCGCACTTGGCGTCGCGCCTGGACCTGGCAGTTTCGAACAGACGCTGAATGCCGCGATCGCCGCGGATCCCTCGATCCGTGAGCGCGACCTGAAGCGTATTCCGAACACGGCGTTCAACAACGATCCGCGCGATGCTTCGACGCCGGAGGCGATGCTGAAGCTGCTGCTGACAATCCAGTCGGGCAAGGCGTTGAGCGCATCGAGTACCAAGACGCTGATCGAGATCATGGAGCGCTGCCATACCGGCGACAAAAGATTGAAGGGGCTGCTGCCGCTCGACACCGTGGTGGCGCACAAAACCGGCACGTTGATGAGCATTGCCAATGATGTCGGGCTGGTGAGCCTGCCCGACGGCAGCAAGTTCGCGATCGCCGTGTACATCAAGGGCGACACCAAGGGTACCGAGGTCCAGGATCGGGTGATCGCGGATATCGCGCGTGTCGCCTATGACTATTTCCTGCTGAACGGCTGAAGCGCGACGCTCTAACGCGACAGTTTCGCAATACGGAAAAATTTGCTGTTTCTGAAAATCCGCTTTGCGGTCTTTTCCGGATTGTCGTAGCCTTGCGACATAATGGGAGGGTTTCGGCCATGAAGAAACGATTTGGGGCGTTGGTTGCGCTCGTCGGCTTGTCGCTGCACGGCGCTGCATCGGCGAACGATCCCGCGAAATGGGACTATCTGATCACCAACGCCCGGATCGTCGATGGCACGGGCGCGCCTTGGTATCGCGGCTCGGTGGCGGTCGATGACGGACGCATCGTCTGGCTGGGCGCTGCCGATCCCGACAAGAGCCGCGCCGAGAAGATCATCGACGCCAAGGATCGCGTGCTTTCCCCCGGCTTCATGGACTTCATGGGGCAGAGCACCCTGGTCTATCTGACCAACCCGGCATCCGCCCAGTCGCGGCTGACCCAGGGCATCACCGTCCATCTGAGCGGCGAGGGCGGTTCGCCCGCGCCGCAGAATGACGAGACCCAGCCCGAACCTGTGATGATCGCCGGCAAGCCCTATCGCTGGCGCACCTATGCCGAATATTTCAAGATCATGGATGATCTGGGCGTTCCCGTGAACGTCGTCCACAATGTTGGCGCCGCGCAGGTGCGTCGCGTGGTGATGGGCGTCGAGGATCGCACGCCGACGCCGCAGGAAATCGAAAAGATGAAGGCGCTGGTCGATCAGGCAATGCGCGACGGCGCGTCGGGCCTGTCGACCGCGCTGATCTATCCGCCCGGCAATTACCAGACCACGCCGGAACTGATCGAGCTTGCCAAGATGGTGAAGCCCTATGGCGGCTTCTATTCGACGCATATGCGCAACGAGAGCAACAAGCTGCTCAACTCGATCGAGGAATCGATCGCCATCGGCAAGGGCGCGGGCATCCCCGTCCAGATCTATCACCTGAAGGCCGCGGGCGTGCGCAACTGGCCGCTGATGCAGAAGGCGGTCGATCGGATCTCCGCGGCCCGCGTCGAAGGCATCGACGTCACCGCCGACATCTATCCCTATATCCGCAACGGCATCGGCCTGGGTTCGTTCGTGCCGCCGCAATCCTATGCGCATGGGCCCGAAGCGTTCTACAAGACGCTGTCCGATCCGAAGGTGCGCGCCAATCTGCGCAAGGTGGTCGAAACCGACAGGTCGTGGGAAAATTGGTACGACCATGTCGGCCAGGACTGGAACAACGTACAGATCACCGACGATGCGCTGGGTGCCGATCTGGTCGGGCTCAGCATCGCACAGGCCGCGAAGAAGCGTGGCAAGGACGACTGGACCTTCGTGTTCGACACGATCGCGGCCGGCGGCGTCGGCGTCGCCCCGCTCAGCATGAACGAGGAACAGAAGCATATCGGGCTCAAGGCGCCCTTCATGATGATCAACACCGATACCTCGCCGGCAAGCCCCGATGTCGACGGCCTGGCCGTTCATCCACGCGCTTATGGCACGATGGCACGCGTGCTCGCCAAATATGTCCGTGACGAGAAGGTCATCCCGCTCGAGGAAGCGATCCGCCGCATGACCTCCGCCTCGGCCAATCGCCTTGGCCTCTACGATCGTGGCCGGATCGGCGTGGGATATGCGGCAGATCTGCTGCTGTTCGATCCGGACAAGGTGCAGGATCACGCGACCTTCGAGAATCCGGCGCAATATTCGACGGGCATGGATTATGTCTGGGTCAATGGCGTGCTCGCGATCGACAATGGCAAGATGACGGGCGCGCGGGCGGGCAAGGTGATCCGCTTCCACGCATCCACGCCCTGAAGCGCAGATTCGTTTCTCAAGAACGAATTGATCAGATCCAATTGAACAAGGCGCCTGCCGTCGAGTGGCATGTGGGCGAAAGAGGAATAATAGACGATGATTGACAAGCTGCCGGCCACTGCACTCGATTGGCGGCAAAAGGGTATTCCGGCCGATTGCGAGGAGATCGCCATCGATGCGATTGCCGACGCCGGTTGGGAGGTGCTGGGCGAGGATCTGATGCTGCCCGTCGCGGTGCTCAGGGAGTCCGCCATTCGCCACAACAGCCAATGGATGCGGCTCTTCACGCAATTGTCGGGTGCGCGGATCGCGCCGCACGGCAAAACGACGATGAGTCCGCAACTCTTCGCGCTGCAGATGGAGGATGGCGCCTGGGGCGTGACCGCGGCGACGGTCGGCCATGTCCGCGTCTATCGCAAGCACGGCATCGACACGATCCTGCTCGCCAACCAGCTCATCGGTCGCCAGAACATCGCCTATATCGCGAGCGAAATGCGCAGCGATCCGGCGTTCGAATTCTACTGCCTGGTCGATTCGATGGCGTCGATCGATCTGCTCGAGGCGGGGTTCGATGCCGATCCGCCGGGCCGCAAGGTCCAGGTGCTGATCGAACTGGGCATGGCCGGCGGCCGCACCGGTCTGCGCGACGATGCCGAAGCGCTGGCGGTAGCGCGCCGTGTCGCCGCGTCGAGCCATCTCAGCCTGCGCGGGATCGAGGCGTTCGAAGGTATCGTCCAGGGGGCAGAGCCCGGGTTCCGCGACTCGATGGTCGCGGCATTGCTCGACCGGATCGTCGCATTGGCGAATGCGTGCGCCGACGAGGATCTGTTCAAGGGCAAGCCGATCCTGTCGGCGGGCGGATCGTCGCTGTTCGACCGTGTGGCGGAGGTCTTCGGTCGCGCATCGGCGGAGCGATCGTTCGACGTCATCCTGCGCAGCGGCTGCTACCTCGTCCATGACAGCCATTTCTACAAGGATCTGATCGATGCGATGATCCTGCGCTCGCCGGTCGCGGCGAGCCTCGGCGAGGGCCTTCGCCCGGCGCTGGAGATCTGGGCCTATGTCCACTCGGTACCTGAATCCACACGGCTCATCGCCGGCCTCGGCAAACGCGACGTGGGCGAAGACGTCGCTCGGCCGACCGTGATCGGCTGGGCACGGCCGGGGCCGTCGGCGGAGATGCTGCCGATTCCCGACGGCCATGTCGTCGTCCGGCTCGACGATCAGCATGCCTATATCGATATACCCGAGGATTCGCCGTTACGGCCGGGCGACATGGTCGCATTTGGCATTTCGCATCCCTGCACCACCTTCGACAAATGGCAGGCGCTTTATCTCGTCGACGACGCGCTGAAGGTGACGGGGGCGATACGGACATTCTTTTGAGTTGGGCCGAACGGTGGCATGACGGCCGGCTCATCGGGCAGTATTTGGAAGGTAAGCACGTGAAGAAGTTCCTGATCCTGTTGCTTCTGCTGGTTCCCGCCATGGCGTCGGCCGATCCCGGTCTCGACCGTGCGGCGGCGCTGATCGGCGATGCCGCGAAATGGGAAGTCGAGAACAAGCACGTGCCGTCGGTCGCGGTCGCGGTCATCGGCCCTGAGGGCGTCCGCTGGGCGGGCGCCTGGGGCAAGGCCGATGCGGAGGGCAAGGTTCCGGCCACGGTCGACACCGTCTATCGCGCCGGATCGGTCAGCAAGCTGTTCACCGACGTTGCGGTGATGAAGCTGGTCGAACAGGGCAAGATCGATCTCGACGCGCCGGTCCGCACCTATCTGCCGACATTCAAGCCGCGCAATCCTTTCGGCGGAGAGATCACGCTGCGCCAGCTGATGACGCATCGCAGCGGCCTCGTCCGCGAAGCGCCGCGCGGCCATTATTTCGACATCGCCGCCAAGGGACAGGCCGATGCCGTGCTCAGCCTGAACGAGACCACGCTGGTCGCGGCGCCGGGCAGCGTGACCAAATATTCCAATGCCGGTATCGCCGTGGTGGGCGAGGTCGTCGCGCGTGTGACCGGCATGCCCTATGAAAAGGCGGTCCGGTCGTTGGTCTTCGATCCGCTCGGCATGGCGTCGAGCGGGATGACCGCGGCACCGTTCCAGGGTCGCATTGCCTATAGCGAGATGGCCGCGTTCGACGGGCCGCGTATTCCGGCGCCGCCGATCGAACTCGGCACGCCCGCGGCGGGCAGTCTGTTCACCACGGTCGGCGATCTTGGTCGTTTCGCCCAGGCGATGCTCAATCGCGGCGCGCTGCCGAACGGCACTTTGCTGAAGCGCGCGTCGCTCGACGAGATGTGGCGGCGCCAGTTTCCGGGCAGTGCGGGAACGCGTGGCTTCGGGCTCGGCTTCGCGCTGAGCGAGATCGATGGCCAGCGCGTCGTCGGCCATGGCGGCGCAATTTACGGTCATGTCACAGACCTGCTGATCATGCCCGAGGCGGGCATCGCCGTCGTCGCCTTCGCCACGGTGGATTCGAGCAACAGCGCAAGCAAGCTCGCCGATTATGCGCTGCGTACCGTCTTCGCGATCGGCAAGGGCGCGACCCCGCCGGCATTCGGCAAGGGCGATCTGATCAGCGGCGCGGAGGCCAAGCGCCTGTCCGGCTGGTTCACCAACGGCAAGGCGAGCGTCAGCACGCGCATCTATTACGATCATCTCGTGATCGATGCGCCCGAACTGGTCGGCGATATCCGCCGTACGCCCACCGGCCTGATCGTCGAGGACGCCCAGACCCGGTTCGACAAGCTCGCCTTTGCCGACGACGCATCCTGGATCGAGGTCGGCGGCGTCCGCTATACGCGCGGCCAGATGCCGGAGCCGCCGCTGCCTGCGCGCGACTTCGCCGCGCTGGTCGGCAATTACGGCTGGGATCATAATGTCATCCGCATCTACGAGCGCGATGCGAAGCCTTTCGTGTGGATCGAATGGGTCGAGCATTCGCCGCTGACCAGGATCGACGCCAACCATTATGCTTTCCCCAAGACAGGCGGCCTGTATCCGCTGGAGGCGCTGGCCTTCGAGCGCGACAAGTCCGGCGCCGCGACCGCGGTGAAGCTCGGCGCCATCCGTTTCCCGCGCCGCGATTTCGGCGCGGAAGTGGAGGCCAAGGTCCGGGCCGGCGTGAAGGCCGGCGCCGACGAGTTGCGTGCGGGCGCGCTCAAAGGCTCGCCGCCGCAGGAGACGCGGCCCAAGCCGAGCGACCTCGTCGCGCTGACCTCCGTCGACCCCACGATCCGCCTGGACATCCGCTATGCCGGCACCAACAATTTCATGGGCATTCCGGTCTATGAAAGTGCCGCGGCATTCCTGCAGCGCCCCGCCGCCCAGGCGCTCGCCCGCGTCAATCAGACGCTGCGCAAGCGCGGTTACGGCCTGCTGATCCACGACGCCTATCGCCCCTGGTTCGTCACCAAGATGTTCTGGGACGCCAGCCCCCCATCGAGCCGGATGTTCGTCGCCGATCCGTCGCAGGGGTCGCGCCACAATCGCGGCGCCGCGGTCGACCTGACCATGTTCGATCTCAAGACAGGCAAGCCGGTCGAGACGACGGGCCGCTACGACGAATTCTCGACGCGCTCCTATTCCAACTTCGTCGGCGGCACCGATCACCAGCGCTGGCTGCGCGAAGTGCTGCGCAGCGCGATCGAGGCCCAGGGCTTCGACGTCTATCCCGAGGAATGGTGGCACTTCGACTATGGCGACTGGCGCGACTATCCGATCGGCAACCAGACCTTCGAGGCGCTGGGGAAGCGGAAGTAAGGTAAGGCGCGACGCAGACGACTGCGCGTCCGGCCAATGCGTGGGCGTAGAGGCATAGGCCCGTCATCCGGCAGTTCTTCGTCATTGCGAGCGAAGCGCGGCAATCCAGGGATGCCCGAACATCTGGATTGCTTCGTCGCTACGCTCCTCGCAATGACGACGGTGGAGTCATCGGTCAGCGGAACGCTTTGACGGCAAGCGCCGGGATGCGTGCCGGCGCGATCGCACCTAGATGGTCCGTACGACAAGGAGATCAGAGATGACCTATGCGTACAAGACCATCGCGTCGCCGGTCGGCGAACTCAAGCTGATCGCCAGCGACACGGGCCTGGTGGCGATCCTGTGGGAGAATGACGATCCCTTGCGCGTGCGGCTCGGGCCGCTTGTCGAGGATCGCGATCATCCGGTCCTGGTCGAGACCGAGCGGCAGCTTGGCGACTATTTCGCGGGCCGGCTCCAGGCGTTCAGCATCCCGCTCGATTTCAACGGCACCGATTTCCAGAAACAGGTCTGGGCGGCTTTGCTCGCCATCCCCTTCGGCGAAACGCGCAGTTATGCCGAGATCGCCCGTGCCGTGGGGCGCCCGACCGCGTTCCGCGCAGTGGGTGCCGCCAATGGCAAGAATCCGATCTCGATCATCGCGCCATGCCACCGCGTGATCGGAACCAACGGAAGCCTGACCGGCTTCGCCGGCGGGCTGAAGGCGAAGCAATTGCTGCTGGGGATCGAGCGGCAGGATCTGGCGGCCTGACGGTCGCCACGACGATCAAAGCGGTGTCAGGCTCTTCTCGGCCAGGTCGGGGAACACTTTTCCGACCTTGCCGAGCAGATAGTCGCCATAGGTGCCGATCGAAGCATGAAGATCGACGCCGTCCCAGCGCGGCGCATTTCGTGCGCCCGCCTCGGATGCGATCGGCAGCGGTTCGACGCTGGCCGCGAAATCCGGGTCGAAGAACAGGGGGTAGGACAATCGCGCCTTTCCGGAGCGATTGACGACCCGGTGCGGTGCGGAGCGATAGCGTCCGAGCGTCAGCCGCTCGAACATGTCGCCGATATTGATCACCAGCGCGCGGTCCCGCGGCGGCACGTCGATCCAGCCGCCGTCGCGCGTGCGCACCTCCAGTCCGCCGCACGCATCCTGGCCGAGCAGGGTCAGCAGGCCATAATCGCTATGCTCGCCGACGCCGAAGCCCGGCTCTGCCGGTTCCTCGGGCGGATAATGGAAGATGCGAAACAGCAAGGTGGGGTGCCGGGTGAGCCGCCCGGCGAAATGATCGGACGGCAGCCCCAGCGCGACCGCCATGCCGCGCATCAGCGCTTCCGCCGCAGCGATCGCCGCATCCAGATAGTCCCGGACGGTGGTACGCAGTTCGGGCATACCGTCTGGCCATAGATTGGCGCCGTGGAGCGGCCAACCGGCCTGGACGCGCGGGTCGGCGGGGCCCAGTTCCTCGCCAAGATACAGGCCCTCCTTGCGGTCGGGCAATCCGGAGGTCAGCTCGCCACCGAGCGGGAACCAGCCCCGCCACGCCGTGCCGCCCTTCGCCATGGCGATCTCCGCCTTGTCCGCGTGGGGCAATGCGAAGAAACGATGCGATGCGGCTTCCAGCCGCTCGAATGCAGCGTCGGCAATGCCGTGCCCCTCGGCATAGAAAAAGCCGAATTCGCGGCAGGCGGCATCGATCTGTGCGGCGATCCGCGCGACGTCTTCGCCGGAATCCCTCGTGCGAAGCGCCGAAATGTCGATCGCCGGAAGTGCGGTCATCAGTCGGTCTTCGGCTCCAGCTTGTCCTGCGTCCTGGTCAGGAAATCGCCGGCGTCGTGGCGCTCGTGGAGCTGGCCGGAAAGCTCGCCGACTACACGATTGACCATGCGTCCGTGCTTCACCGCCGGACGTGCGGCAATCGCATCGGTCCAGCGCTGGACGTGGCGATAGTCCTGCACCTGCAGGAATTCGCCCGCGTCATAGGCAAGACCCTTGGCCAGGCTGCCATACCAGGGCCAGATCGCGATATCCGCGATCGTGTAGCTGTCGCCCGCGATATATTCGCTTTCGGCGAGGCGGCGGTCGAGCACGTCGAGCTGGCGCTTCACCTCCATCGCGAAGCGGTCGATCGCATATTCGATCTTGGTGGGCGCATAGGCATAGAAATGCCCGAAACCGCCGCCGAGATAGGGGCCGCTGCCCATCTGCCAGAACAGCCATGACAGCGTCTCGGCGCGCGCAGCGGCTTCCGTGGGCAGGAACGCCCCGAACTTCTCGGCGAGATGGAGCAGGATCGCGCCGGATTCGAACACGCGGATCGGCGTCGGGCCGCTGCGATCGAGCAATGCCGGAATCTTGGAATTGGGGTTCACCCCGACAAAGCCGCTGCCGAACTGGTCGCCCTGGTTGATGCGGATCAGCCAGGCGTCATATTCCGCCCCGGCATGGCCGAGCTCGAGCAGCTCTTCGAGCATCACCGTCACCTTCACGCCGTTGGGCGTGGCGAGCGAATAGAGCTGGAACGGATGCTTTCCGACCGGCAGGTCCTTGTCGTGCGTCGCGCCGGCGATCGGCCGGTTGATATTGGCGAACGCGCCGCCATTCTCCTTGTCCCAGATCCAGACCTTCGGCGGGACATAGGCTGTTGGCTCGGTCATCGATCTCTCCGGACAGGGTGCGTCAGCGATATCGGGTGCCCGGCAGTCTTATCAAGCCCGGCCTGTGGGGAGCCGGCGTGAGAAGTGGCGAGGCCGCGCATTGAATATTTGGCTTGGGGGTCGATTTCGCTTATGGGCGCGATCGAGAGGCGGGCTTTGCCTGCGTCTCATAGATCGCGCCGGTGCCCGAAAGGGCTTAATTCGGGAACACGGTGAGGATGAGCGATCATCCGAATCCGAGGCTGTCCCTGCAACTGTAAGCGGCGAGCGCGATGCACATCGCTTCGGTCCCTCCATCGGGGTCGGGGCAGCCACTGGGCCGGACGCTAAATCATGCGAGGCCTGGGAAGGCCGTGCATCAAGCTGTGACCCGCGAGCCAGGAGACCTGCCAGCGCACCGGTCGCTCTTGCCTTGATCCAGGGGATGGTCTCGGCACGGTAACTCTCCGTCTGAGCGACGAACCATGCGGCTGGGGCCGCATCGGTGCGTGTGCACGGGCGTCTCCAGCGTCAGTTCGTGTTCGCGCGCCGACCGTTCGTTCGCGCGCGGCAGGCCCCCGTCATCCAGTTGCTCGGACGCGCGGGGAAATATCGTGAAATACGGCTTTTTGACCATTTTGCTGGCGACGACTGCGGTTCACGCTTTCGCCCAGACTCCCGACCAGACCTCCAACAGCGACGATGCAATCGTCGTCACCGCCAGCCGCGTGCCGCTGACGCCGCGCGAAATCGGCAGTTCGGTGACCGTGATCACCGCCGAAGACCTGAAGCGTGAGCAGATCACTTTCGTGAAGGATGTGCTGCAGGATCTGGCCGGCGTACAGATCACCACGGACCGGCCAGGCGACTTCACCAATGTCAGCATCCGCGGTTCCGACAATGATCAGGTGCTGTTCCTGATCGACGGTATCGAGCTTGGCGATCCGAGTTCGACCAGCACGCAGTTCCAGTCCGATCACCTGACGACCCGGGATATCGCCCGCATCGAGGTGCTGCGCGGCAACCAGAGCTCGCTCTATGGTTCGGACGCGATCGGCGGCGTCGTCAACGTCATCACCAAGCGCGCGACCAGGGACGGTTTCGAGGTCAATGCAGAGGGCGAATATGGATCCTATGATACGCTGAACGGCGCCACGTCGCTTCTGGGCAAGACCGGGCCTGTCGATTTCCGCGTCACCGCAAGCGGCTACAAACATTCGGGGCCATCGCTTGCCGATCCGGCCACGGGTCCGTCGGTCGAGGATGACAAATATTGGCGCTACGGCTTCAGTGGCCGCGTCGGCCTTGCCGCCACCGACAATATCGATCTGCAACTGATCGGTTTCTGGCAGGATTCCGATTCGGATCTCGACGGCACCAATGGCGACAATTTCAACACCGTCAGGAAAAAGGAATGGGCCTATGCCGGGCAGGCCGCGTTCCGCAGCGACAACGGCAGGTTCCGCGCCAATGCGACCGCCAGCCGCTATGTCGCGCAGCGCCTCTATTTCGGCACGTTCAACCTGCCGCAGGGTGACCTGTACGAAGGCACCAAGGATTCGGTTTCGTTCAACGCCAATTATGACACGGGCAGCATCTTCAGTGTCGCCGCAGGCGGCAATTACGAGGAGGAAAGCACCGACCAGCTGACCAGTTTCTCCGGCAATTTCCAGGCGAAGATCACGACCAAGTCGGCCTATGCCGAAGTGGCGCTGCGGCCGGTTGCGGGGCTGACCCTCACCGGGGCCGCCCGTATCGACGACAATAGCCGTTTCGGCGAGTTCGACACTTACCGCGTGACCGGCGCCTATGTCGTCGAGGACGCGATCGGCGGTGGCGATCTGAAGTTCCGTGCAAGCTATGGCACCGGCGCGAAGGCACCGGGCCTCTATCAGCTGTTCGATCCGACCTATGGCAATCCGAATCTCGAGGTGGAGACCAGCAAGGGCGGCGACGTCGGCATCGACCTCAATTTCGGCGGCAAGTTCGCGGCGCAGATCTCGTATTTCTATGCCCGTACGCGCAATGAAATCGTCTTCGACGGATCGATCCCGCCGTTCGGCGGCTATGCCCAGTTCGGCAAGACGCGCAAATCGGGGGTCGAACTGGCCTTTACCGTTCGCCCGCTCGACTGGTTGTCGATCCAGCAGAGCTACACCTATCTCGAGGCCGAGCAGGATCGCCTGGAGAATGGCAACTGGACCGATCTCGGGCGGCCGAAGAATTCGGGCAGCACATCGCTGACGCTGACGCCGACCGACCGGCTCTCCTTCACCGCCCGCGCCCGGTATCGCAGCCGCAACGCATCCAGCTTTGGCGGAGCGACGGCGGCCTATGAGGTGGTCGACCTGCTCACCTCCTACGGCATCACCGAGAATATCGAGATTTACGGCCGCGTCGTGAACCTCTTCGACAAGCAATATCAGATGAGCTTCGGCAAGAATTCGCTGGGGCAGAGCATCTATGGCGGCGTTCGCCTGAGCTTCTGAAGATATGGGGAGGCGGGCAACCGCTTCCCCCTTTTTGTTGAGGGAGCGAGATATGACCAACGCAATCGCGATGGTGCCGGAACTGGGCGCCGACGGCAGCATAAAGGCCGAAGTCTGGGCATTGCCGCTCGACGAGGCGAGCCTGGAAACGCTGTTTCGCGACCTGTTCGAAAATCATTGGGCGCAATTGACCTTCGGCCCGATGATCCAGGGTGGCGCCTATGAATTGCGCTGCCCGGGCCCTCCCAGATCGATCGATGTCGGTGGCGGCTATTTCACCGTGCATTGGGGGCGTGGCGGGCATTTCCATCTCTGCATCGGCGAAAGCCGGGCCGAGCCGGAGGTCGTCGCGCATCGGCGGCCGAGCAAGGCGGAACTCGTCCGCGGTCTCGACCGGGATGGTCACCCGATCACCTGGTCGCTGCGTGTCGAGAACGGCAAGGGCGAGTCGACGCTCAGCATCTATTTCCCCAATCCGTTCATCAGCGACGAGGATGGGCTGGTCGATACGCCCGATTGGGATCGGCTCGCGCTCTGGTACGACATTCTGGAACGCTATGCCGGCACGCAGGCCGATGGGCGAGACACGCTGAGCAAGGGGTTTCGCGGCTGATGCGCATGTTCGCGCTCGGCCTGATGGTCGCGGTCGCCGCCGTCCCGATCACGGCGCAGGCAGCGGGGCCACGGGTCGCATCCTTCGGGTTGTGTGCGGATCAGATGCTCATGCTGCTTGGCGATCGCACGCAGATTGCGTCGGTGTCGGATCAGGCGGCCGGGCCGCTCTCGCAATATGCCACGCGTGCGCGGGGGCTGCCGGTCAATCGCGGTTCGGCTGAGGAAATCCTGGCATCCGGCGCGACCATATTGCTGACCAGTTCGACCGTGGAAAAACGCAGTGCCGACGCTCTCGCGAAATTCGGCATCACGGTGGTCGAACTGCCATTCGCCAATAGCTGGGGCGACGTCGAGGCGATGACGCGCCTGACCGCGCTGGCGATCGGTCAGCGGGCGCGGGGCGAGACGGTGATCGCGGATATGCGCCGTCGTCTGGCGCGTGTCGCGCCGAGCGAGCCGCGTTCGGCGTGGCCGACGGTCATCTACTACCGGCCCGACGGTGGCGGGGCGGGGGCGGGAACCTTCGTGGATGCGACGCTTGCTGCGGCGGGCTGGCGCAACCTGCAGGTCGATTGGGGGCCGCCACTGTGGAGCGGCGTGCCGGCGGAACGCGTCGTGCTCAATCCGCCGGATGCATTTGCGGTCAGCTATTTCGATACCAGCAGCAACGCGTCTTCGGTTCTCCGGCGCAACCCCGTGCTCTGGGGGCGGGCCCGCAACCGGCCGCTGCTCAACATTCCCGGAAAATACTGGAATTGCGGCAGTCCGCTGCTGATCGAAGCGGTCGAACTGCTTGCCGCCGAGCGCGCGAAGTTCGTTGCCCGGAGGTCGCGATGAGCACGGGTGCGAACCCCCATGCGCGGATGTCCTTCGCGGCCCTGTGCCTCGCCCTCACCGGCATGCTGATCGCGCTGATGATCGGATCGTTGACGATCGGCTATGTCTCCATTCCCGTCGACCGGCTGGTCGCCGGCGCCTTCGGGTTGGCCGACGAACGCACCACGATCATCGTGCAGCAGCTCCGCATGCCGCGCATGCTGCTCGCCGTGTTGATCGGCGCATCGCTCGGCGGTGCCGGGGCGGTATTGCAGGGGCTGTTGCACAACCCGCTCGCCGAGCCCGGGACCTTGGGCATCACCGGCGCGGCCAGTCTCGGCGCCGTGGTTGCGATCTATTTCGGGCTGGTCGGCATATTCCCATATTGGTTGCCGCTCTGTGCGATGACCGGCGCGGGCATTGCCACCATCCTGTTGCTGCTCGTCGCACGCGAAAGCGGCTCGACATTGACGCTGATCCTGGTGGGGGTCGGCATCGGTGGCGTTTCGATCGCGCTCACGTCGCTCGCGATGAATCTGTCGCCCAATCCATGGGCGGTGAGCGAGATTGCGATGTGGCTGCTGGGGTCGGTCAAGGATCGCACCTTTGCCGAAGTGACTCTCGCCGCGCCTTTTGTCGGGATCGGCCTCGCGCTGCTGCTGGCTGTGGCCCCGTCGCTCGATACGCTTGCGCTTGGCGAGGATACGGCGCGCAGCCTGGGCCTCAATGTCGGTCGCACACGGGCACTGGCGATCGTCGGCACCAGCCTGTCGGTCGGCGCCGGAGTCGCGGTGACCGGCGGGGTCGGCTTTGTCGGCCTGATGATGCCGCATCTGGTGCGCCCGCTGATGGGGCATGTGCCCAGCCGGCTGGTGTTGCCGAGCATCATCGGCGGCGGAGCGCTGGTTCTGCTGGCCGATATCTGCGTGCGGTTGATTGCGGTGGGGCCGGAACTTCAACTCGGCGTCCTCACCTCGCTCGCGGGCACGCCGTTCTTCCTCTACCTCGTCCTGCATCTTCGGCGGCAACTGCGATGACCCGGCTGATCGTCGAAGACCTGGCCGTTCCGATCGGCCGCACCGAAATCCTGCGCGATGTCGCCTTCGGCGCCTCCGGCGGGGAATTGATCGGTCTTGTCGGACCGAACGGTGCGGGCAAATCGACCCTGATCCGCACGCTCGCCGGGCTGTTGCGCCCCAGTGCCGGGCGGATCACGCTGGACGGAGCGGACCTGCTGCGAATGCCGGGGCGCGAGGCGGCGCGATCGATCGCCTATCTTGCGCAGAGCGACACGGTGCATTGGCCGCTGACCGTCCGCACTGTGGTCGGCCTCGGCCGCTCGCCGCACACCGGGCCGCTGGCGCGCCATGGCGAGGCCGATGCGGGTGCGATCGAGCGGGCCATGACGCGCACCAACATTCTCGACATGCAGGATCGCGATGTCACACGCCTGTCGGGGGGCGAACGGGCACGGGTGTTGCTGGCGCGCGCGCTGGCGGTCGAGGCGCCGGTGCTGCTGGCTGACGAGCCGGTCGGTGCTCTGGATCCGCGGCACGGGCTCAACATCATGACGCTGCTCCGCGAGGAGGCTGCACGCGGCACATTGGTCATCGCGGTGCTGCACGATCTGGTTCTCGCGAGCCGCTTCTGCGACCGGCTCATCGCACTCGGCTCGGGCCGGGTGGTTGCCGACGGGTCGGCTGGGATCGTGCTCGGCCCGCAGGCGATCCAGCAGAATTACGCGGTCACCGGCCATTACGGCGCGCATGAAGACGAGCACTTCGTCGTGCCGTGGCGCGCGCTGTCGTGATGGATGCTGACACCTTCGCCATGATCGCCGACCTTGCCGAAGATCCTGGCAATGGCAGCGCCGTCGGCGCGGTCCACGACCGGACACCCATCGAAATCGAAGAAGGAGAAGAAGCGTGAGCAAGATTCCGACAACCGTCGTCACCGGCTTCCTGGGGGCGGGGAAGACCACGCTCATCCGGCACTTGCTGCAAAATGCCAAGGGGCGCCGGCTGGCGCTGATCGTCAACGAGTTCGGCGATGTCGGCGTCGACGGAGAGCTGCTCAAGGGCTGCAATGACGAGGCCTGCCCCGAGGACGATATCGTCGAGCTGGCCAATGGCTGCATCTGCTGCACCGTTGCCGACGATTTCCTGCCCACGATGCTCAAGCTGCTCGACCGGCCCAACCCGCCCGAGCACATCATCATCGAAACCTCGGGGCTGGCACTGCCCAAGCCGCTGGTGAAGGCGTTCCAATGGCCGGATATCCGCACACGTGCGACGGTGGATGGCGTGATCGCGCTGATCGATGCCGATGCGGTTGCTGCCGGCAGGTTCGCGAGTGATGAAGCGGCGCTGGCGCTTGCCCGCGCGGCCGATCCGACGCTCGATCACGACAGCCCGCTGGAGGAGCTTTACGAGGATCAGCTCGCCTGCGCCGATCTGGTCGTCCTCAACAAGGCCGATCTTGTTGACGGCGAAACGCTGACGCGTATCGAAGCCGATATTTCCGGAGATACGCGCGACGGCGTGAAGATCGTTCGCGCGTCGCAGGGGGCGGTCGACGCCAGCGTGCTGCTCGGCCTGTTCGCGGGCGCCGAGGACGATCTGGACGCGCGGCCCTCGCATCACGACGGCGACGGCGATCACGACCATGACGATTTCGACAGCTTTGTGGTCAAGGGCGGCGAGATCGCGGGCGTCGAGCCGCTGCTCGCGGCGATGGCCACGCTGATTGCCGATCACGACATATTGCGCATCAAGGGCATGGTCGCGATCGAGGGGCGTCCCGCACGACTGGTGATCCAGGCCGTCGGCCCCCGCATCCAGCATTATTTCGATCGTGCCTGGATCGCGGAGGAAGCGCGCACGTCGCAACTGGTCGTGATCGGCCAGAAGGGCCTCGACCAGGCGAATATCGAGACCGCGCTTGTCGGTGTGCTGGGCGCCGGCCCCCGCTGATGCATCTGCTGGCCGCCACCCCGGGAACGGTTTCCAATGGCGACGAGGCGATCGACCTCGCCCAGTCGCCAGGCGACATCGTGTTCCTGACGGTGGCGGACAGCGAGCTTGCGTGTTTCTCCAAGGCGGCGACGACGCTGGGCGAGGGCGCGCCGTCGATCCGGCTCGCCAATCTCCTCCAGCTCAAACATCCCTATTCGGTCGACCTTTATGTCGAGAAGGTGATCGCAAAGGCGCGCTTCGTCTGCGTCGTCCTGCTCGGCGGCAAGGCCTATTGGCCCTATGGCGTCGACGAGATCGCGCGTGTCGCGCGTGAGAACGGCATCGCCTTTGCGGCGATCGCCGATGGCCGGGAACCGGACCCGGCGCTCGATGCCGCCTCGACGGTGCCGCAGGATGTGAGTGACCGGCTGCGCGATTATCTGCGCCAGGGCGGCGTTGCCAATGCGGTCGGCTTCCTGCGTCACGCCGCGCGATTGATCGGTGCCGATATCGGCGTGCCCGACGATCCCATTCCCGTTGCCGATGCGGGGCTTTATCTGCCCGGGGTGGACCGGCCGACTTTGGGCGATCTGCGCGCACGCTGGATCGATGGCCGGCCGGTCGCGCTGTTGTGCTTCTACCGCGCATTGATGGTGGCGGGCACGCTCGATGCGGTCGATGCGCTGGTCGCGGCGCTCGAAGCGCGCGGTCTCAACGTCGCCGCCGTCCATGTCCGCGCGCTGCGCGAACCCTTTGCGATCGACTGGCTGCGCGGCGTGATCGCGGACATTGCCCCCGACGTCATTCTGAACGCGACATCCTTCGCCGCGTCCTCGCCCGGCGAATCTCGCGTCGCCGGCGTGCTCGAGGCCGCTGATTGCCCGATCCTGCAGACGGTGTTCGCTGGGGTCGAGCAAGCGGCATGGCAGGATAGCCCACGTGGCCTCGGCCCCCGCGATCTCGCGATGAACGTGGCGCTGCCCGAAGTGGACGGCCGGCTCTTCACGCGCGCCGTCGCATTCAAGGCTGCCGCACATTTCGACGCGCGCACCGAGTGCGGGCTCGTCGTGCCCCGGGTTGCGCCGGACCGCGTCGCGTTCGTGGCCGATCTCGCCGCCAATTGGGCACGGCTCCGACGCACGCCAACCGCCGATCGCCGGGTTGCGCTGGTCCTCGCCAATTATCCCAATCGCGACGGCCGGATCGGCAATGGCGTCGGCCTCGATACGCCGGCCAGCGCCGCCGCCATTCTCGGTGCGCTCGCCGATGCGGGCTATTCGACCGGAACCGCGCCACGGGATAGCGCAGCGCTGATGGCGATCATGCTCGCGGGCGTCACCAATGCCGCCGGCTCGATTGGGCGCCCGGGTGAAATCGCCCTGCCAATGGCCGATTATCGCGCGGCGTTCGATGCGATGCCGGAGCCTGTGCGCACCGCCATTTCCGAACGATGGGGGCCGCCCGGCACCGACCCGTTCGTGCACGATGGCCTGTTCCGGCTGCCGGTCCATCGCTTCGGCAACATCGTCGTCGCGGTGCAGCCGGCGCGCGGTTACAATATCGATCCCAAGGCGAGCTATCACGATCCAGCGCTGGTGCCGCCGCACGGCTATCTCGCCTTCCATATCTGGTTGAACCGGCATTTCGGCGCACATGCGGTCGTCCATGTCGGCAAGCACGGCAATCTCGAATGGCTGCCGGGCAAGGCGCTGGCGCTTTCGGAAGACTGTTTCCCGGAGATCTGTGCGGGGCCGGTGCCGCAGCTCTATCCGTTCATCGTCAACGATCCGGGGGAGGGCACCCAGGCCAAGCGCCGTATCGGTGCGGCGATCATCGATCATCTGACGCCGCCGCTGACGCGCGCCGAAAGCTATGGTCCGTTGAAGGCGCTCGAGGCGCTGGTCGACGAATATTATCTCGCGGCCGGCATGGATCCGCGCCGGATCGCCCATCTGAAGGGCGAGATCCTCCATCTCGCGCGATCGCAGGGGCTGGACGCCGATGCCGGCGCGGTCGGTGACGGCGACGACGCGCTTGCCGCACTCGACAATTATCTGTGCGAACTGAAGGAAATGCAGATCCGCGACGGGCTGCATATCTTCACCCGGTCGCCCGAGCATCGGCTCCGCACCGATCTGTTGATCGCCCTGTCGCGCACACCGCGCGGTTATGACACGCCGGGCCAGGCATCGTTGCTGCGCGCCTTGGCTGACGATCTCGGCCTGGACTTCGATCCGCTCGATTGCACGATGAGCGATGCATGGGCCGGGCCGCGACCATCGGCGCTGGCCGATCTCTCCGCCGACCCCTGGCGGACGCTCGGCGATACGATCGAGCGGCTGGAGTTGCTGGCGGTTGCATTGGTCGAAGGGGCCGTTCCCCCCGGAACGGCGTCGGCGGCAGTCATGCGGTCGGTCCTCGATGACCTTGGCCCGCGTGTCGATGCGTGCGGTGTCGCGGAAAAATCGGCATTGCTGGCGGGTCTCGACGGCCGCTTCATTATGCCCGGCCCGTCCGGCGCACCGACGCGCGGCCGACCCGATGTGCTGCCCACCGGCCGCAATTTCTACTCGATCGATACGCGATCGGTGCCGACTGCGACCGCCTGGGATCTCGGGCAACGCTCCGCGCAATTGCTGGTCGACGACTACCTTCAGCGGGAAGGCGCGTATCCGCAGGCCATGGCGCTGTCCGCCTGGGGCACGGCGAACATGCGCACCGGTGGCGACGATATCGCGCAGGCGCTTGCGCTGATGGGTGTGCGCCCGCGCTGGGACTGGACGTCGGGGCGCGTGATCGGGTTCGAGGTGATGAAGGTCGCGGAACTTCGCCGGCCGCGCGTCGATGTGACGTTCCGCGTCTCGGGCTTTTTCCGCGACGCCTTTCCCGAACAGATCGACCTGCTCGATTCTGCGGCGCGCGCGGTGATGGCGCTCGACGAACCGGCCGCGGACAATCCCGCCGCCGCGCGCCATCGTGTCGAGACTGCCCGGCTGATCGATCGGGGCAGTGCCCCCAAAGATGCGGCGTTGCGCGCAGGTTATCGGGTCTTCGGTTCGAAGCCCGGTGCGTATGGCGCCGGGCTTCAAGCGATGATCGACGAGAAGATCTGGCATGATCGCGCCGATCTGGCGAACGTCTATCTCGACTGGGGCAGCTACGCCTATGGTTCGGGCGTCGAGGGCGATGCCGAGCGCGCGCTGTTCGCCGAACGCCTGACCCAGGCCGATGCGGTGGTGCAGAACCAGGACAATCGCGAACACGACCTGCTCGACAGCGACGATTATTACCAGTTCGAAGGCGGCATCGCCTCTGCCGTCGAGCATCTGTCGGGCAAGCGGCCGCGTGCCTATCACAACGACCATAGCCGCCCCGAACGCCCGGTGGTCCGCACGCTGGAGGACGAGATCGGCCGGGTGGTCCGTGCCCGCGTCACCAATCCCAAATGGATCGCGGGCGTCATGCGCCACGGTTACAAGGGCGCCTTCGAGATCGCGGCCTCGGTCGACTATCTCTTCGCCTTCGCCGCGACCACCCATGCGGTGCGCGACCATCATTTCGACGCCGTCCACGCCGCCTTTATCGAGGACGAGGCGGTGCGCGCTTTCATGGCCAACGCCAATCCGGCGGCGTTGCGCGAAACCGCCGCACGCCTTGCCGAGGCGCTGGAGCGCGGCTTGTGGAAACCCCGATCGAACAGCGCGGGCATCCTGCTCGCCGAACTTGCAGGAGCATGACGATGGCCGAGCGCACCGAGGAACGCCACACCGAGAAGATGAAGAAGAAGCAGGCGGCGCACGACAAGATCGTGGCCGCCAAGACGATCGAGAAGGGGCTGCTGATCGTCCATACCGGCAAGGGCAAGGGCAAGACCACCGCCGCGCTCGGCATGGTTGTCCGCGCGATCGGGCATGGCAAGAAGGTGGGCGTCGTCCAGTTCGTGAAGGGCGCGATGGCGACCGGCGAAAAACAGGTGTTCGACGCCTTTCCCGAACAGATCGAATTCAAGCCGATGGGCGAAGGCTTCACCTGGGACACGCAGGATCGTGCGCGCGATATCGCGGTTGCTCGCGCGGCATGGGACGAGGTCAAGAGGATGATCGCCGACCCGAGCTATGCGATGGTGCTTGCCGACGAGCTCAACATCGTCTTGCGCTACGATTATCTGCCGCTCGACGAAGTGCTCGCGGTGCTCGGCGCGAAGCCGGAGATGACCCATGTCATCGTCACTGGCCGCAACGCACCCGATGCGCTGATCGAGATTGCGGACCTCGTCACCGAGATGACGCTGATCAAGCACCCCTTCCGCGAACAGGGCGTGAAGGCCCAGGCCGGAATCGAGTTCTAGCGTCGTGTTGCGTGATCTGGAATTTGATCCGGCTGGATCGAAACAACTCAACAGTGTCATTCCCGCGAAAGCGGGAATCCCGCTTCTTCTTCTTTTGGATATTTCACGGAATAGCGGGATTCCCGCTTTCGCGGGAATGACACCGAGAGCGCGCAGAGCTCAGCTGGATCAATCCCCGAAGTTGGCGGCTCTAGCGCCGATGCGCCGCGATCTGATCCGACAGGCTTTGTGCGGCGAGCACATAGGCGGGGCTGCCGCACACCGTCCACGCCTGGGGCAGGCTGAGCTTGGGAATGTCCTTGAGGATCGGATGGTGCAGCATCTCGGTGCCCTGGTCGGTCACGCGCTGCGTGGCGCTTTCGACGATCAGATAGTCCGGCTGCGACGCGACGAGTTCTTCCAACGAGAGTTGCGACATTGCCGGTTTGCCGAGTTTTCCGGCCAGATTGGTGAGGCCGGTGCGCTGCATCAGATCGTCGACCAGCGTGCCGGTGCCAGTCAGGAAGCCGCGTCGTTGATAATAGGCCGCAACCCCGGCGTCCGGCGTCTTCGGCACGCGGGCAAGCGCGCGATCCATGCGCGCGATCATCGCTTCTCCGCGTTCCGGATGGCCGACCGCGACGGCAACCTCCCGGATCTGCGTGACGATCTCGGAATAGCTATGCGCCGATTTGAGATCGAGAATGCGATAGTCCCGCCCCGACAGCGCACCGAGCATGCCGCCGCGTCGCGCGGGCACGCCGACGATCAGGTCGGGATCGATCGCCAGTATCTCCTCGGCGGATTCGCCAAGGATATGGATGCCCTTCGATCTGGCCGCCGCCGCCGACATGTCGGGCTTGTCCGCATTGCGGGTGAGCCCGGCGATCTGGCTCCGATCGGCGAGTTCCAGAAGATATTGGTCGGCGCACAGGTTGAGCGACACGATGCGCTGCGGGCGTTTCGCCGTGGACGGGGCCGACCCCGCCCAGGCGATCGCGCCGAACGAGGCGAGTGCGACAAGGGCAAGGCCCTGAATCGCCGGAAAAGAGAGAAAGCGCGGCATAGGTCCGCGATCCATAGACAAGCGGCCCCGGGACACAAGCGTGACGGGGTGACCGATCCATTGCGAGGTTACCGTGAAATCCGACTCCCGATATGATGTGCGGCGATCGCTCCTGATCGCCGCACTCCTCGTCCTGCTGCTTCTGGCGGCGCTTGCCTCGATGCTGCTCGGTTCGGTCGCCATCGCGCCCGGGCGCGTGATCGCTGCGCTTGCCGGCCATGGCGACCGGATCACGACCGCGATCCTGTTCGATCTGCGCTTGCCGCGGACATTGCTCGGTCTTGCGGTTGGCGGCATGCTGGGGCTCGCGGGGGCAGCGCTCCAAGGGTATCTGCGCAACCCGCTTGCCGAGCCGTCGGTGCTGGGGGCATCCAATGCCGCGGCGCTGGGCGCGGTCGGCGCGATCTATTTCGGCCTGGCGGAACTTCATCCGATGATCCTGCCGGTGATGGCGATCGCGGCCGGTTTGATCGCGCTCACGTTGCTGTTCGCATTGGCCGGGCGTTCGGAAAGTCCGCTGACCCTGATCCTTGCCGGCATCGCGGTGGCGACGCTCGCGGGGGCCGGGATCAGCCTGGCGCTCAATCTCTCGCCCAATCCCTTTGCGGCAATGGAGATCATGACGTGGCTGCTGGGGTCGATCGAGAATCGATCCTTCCAGCATGTCTGGATCGCGCTGCCCTGCATTGCGATCGGTGGTGCGCTGCTGTTTCTCGACGGGCGTGCACTCGATGCACTGACCCTGGGGGAGGACGGCGCCCGGGCATTGGGGGCGGATCTGCAACGGACGCGTTTGCGCCTCTTGCTGGGCGTCGCGATCGGCGTCGGCGGTGCGGTCGCGGTGTCCGGGTCGATCGGTTTTGTCGGTCTGGTCGTGCCGCATCTCATCCGCCCGCTGACCGATCGCAGCCCATCTGCCATCCTGCTGCCATCGGCTTTGGCCGGCGCTGCGTTGCTGACGTTCGCCGACATCGGCGTGCGGCTGATTCCGTCCAAAAACGAACTCAAGCTCGGCGTGGTGATGGCGTTTCTGGGAGTTCCCGTCTTCCTTGCCTATCTCATGCGGGAGCGCCGGATATGGTGACCGTCACCCTCGATGCGCTTGGTGTTGAACTTGGCCGGCGTTCGGTCGTCAATGCGGTGAGCGCGACACTCGAACCGGGATCGCTGGTCGGGATCATCGGGCCCAATGGCGCGGGCAAATCCACGATGCTGCGGGCGATGCTCGGCCTGATCCCGTCGTCATCGGGCAATGTTCGGGTCGACGGCGAACCGGTGTCGGGCATGGCGCGCGCCGCCGTGGCGAAGAAACTGACCTATCTGCCACAGGGGCAGACATTGCACTGGCCGTTGACGGTCGAACGGCTGGTCGCGCTCGGGCGCCTGCCGCATCTCGCGCCGATGTCCAAATTCTCGGACATCGACTGCACGGCGATCGATCGGGCGTTGCTGCGCGCCGATGTCGACCATCTGCGCGATCGCATCGCGACCGAGCTTTCGGGTGGCGAGCGCGCGCGCGTCCTGCTCGCGCGGACATTGGCGGTCGAGGCGCCGGCATTGTTCGCCGACGAGCCTTTGGCGTCGCTCGATCCCGGCCATCAGATCGACGTGATGGAACTGCTGCAGCGCGAAGCGCGCGCCGGCGTACTCGTGGTCACCGTGCTCCACGACCTGACGATGGCCGCGCGATATTGCGACCGGCTTCTGCTGATCGATGCCGGCCGTCTGGTCGCGGACGGTGCGCCGCTGGAGGTGCTGAGCCCCGATCGGCTGAAACAGGTTTATGGCATCGATGCGAAGATCGATGTGAGCGACGGCGCACCCACGATCATCCCGATGGCGCGGGTTCGGCCGGATCATCGACGGGAGGATCATCCATGAGCGAGCAGGGGTTTGCGGAGCGGGGCTTTGCGGTTTTGCCGATCTTCGATCCGGTGACCGTGAAGGCGGCCGAGGCCGATATCGTCGAGCAGATCGATCGGGTCGCGGGCGCGCTATATATGCCGTTCGATCGCAGCCGGCCGGACGTTTCGATGGACGAACGGCTGGATCGGATCGCCGAACGCGACCAATCCTATGCGAACCTGCTGCGCGTCGCCTTGTGCACCGACGCGCATCGCGGGCCGCGTCTGTCTGTCCTGTCTGAAGATCCGGCACTGCTGGAGGCCGCGTCGCGCCTGGCGGGGCGCCGCATCGGCGGAACGGTGATGCGGGTGCGCGCCAGTATCGCGGCCTTTCCCCAATATCGGCACGCCTGGCATTCGGACGTGGCACTGGACGACGGGTCCGATTGCGGCCGGGTCTGCATCACGGCATGGATTCCGTTGAGCCATGCAGGACCCGAAAGCGGCGGTCTCGAAATCGTCCCCGGCCGTCGCGCCGCTCCGATCCCGCACCTTCGCGAGGACGGTTTCCATATTCCAGAAGAGTCGCTGCGCGATCAACCGCGCCTCACGCCGACCTGCCCGTTGGGATCGGCACTGTTCCTCGATCGATTCACCCCGCATCGGACGCTGCCCGTCACCGCGAAAGCGCGCTTCGCGCTGGTGGTCTGGATGAAGGGCTTGTGATTGACGCACCGCAGCATGCCGGGTATCGCCCGGCCTGCGTCAGGTTCCCCGGAGACGGGGATTAAAAGGGAACGGGGTTCGACACCCCGGCTGCCCCTGCAACTGTGAGCGGCGAGCCATCGGGCCACATGCCATTGGGATTTCATGATCCTGAGAAGGCGGTCCGAACCGGCATTGACCCGCAAGCCAGGAGACCTGCCCGACGCGGTCGTCCTTCGCGCGGACAGGGTGTGCCGAGCGGACGGGGGTGAACCCGAGAGACGACATGGTTGGACCGCGTTTTCGCGGGCTCATGTCGTGCGCCCTTTCGGCGTCGATCGCCCGTGAACGCGGCCCTTGTCATGGGTGCCCGTTCGAATGTTGAAATCTGTTTCCTGTTTATCCCTGCTTCTTTCCACCGTCGCGCATGCCCAGGATGCGCCGTCACCCGATAGCGGGGGCGAAGACGCGATCGTCGTCACCGCGACCCGTATGCCCGTCACCACGGATCAGGTGCCGGCCTCGCTGACCGTGATCGGCAAGGAGGCGATCGATGCCTCGCAGGCCGTGATCGTTTCCGACCTGCTGGTGCGTACGCCCGGCATCACCATCACCCGCAATGGCGGTTACGGCACGTCGACCGGCCTGCGCATCCGCGGCGCGGACAGCGACCAGACCGTGGTCGTCATCGACGGGGTGAAGCTCAACGACCCGTCGTCGACCGGCGGCGGCTATAATTTCGCCAATCTGACGGTCGGCGATACGGCGCGCATCGAGATACTGCGCGGTCCGCAATCGATCCTCTGGGGCAGCCAGGCGATCGGCGGCGTGGTCAACATCGTGACCGCGCTGCCCGAAAAGCCGCTGGAGATGAGCTTCGACGTCGAGGCGGGATCCCGCGATACGATCAGCGCCCGCGCCGGCCTGGGCGGAACCACCGGCCCCGTCCGCTGGCGGATCGCCGTATTCAACTTCACGACCGACGGGATCAGCGCGCTTTCGCCTCTGCGCGGTGCGACCGAAAGAGACGGTTATCGCAATCGCGGGGGCAATGCCCGGGTCAATATCGACCTCGGCGGCGGCGCGATGATCGACCTGCGCGGCCTCTATTCGAAGGGGCGGGTCGATATCGATTCCACCACCGCGGATACGCCCGCCTATAATCTCAACGAGGAAGCGTTCGGCTATGCCGGGATCGTCGTGCCTTTGTTCGACGGGCGCCTCACCAACCGCTTCGCGATCTCGGCGACACAGACCGATCGTGACGGCTTCGATCCCCGTCGTGCGCGGCCGTTGAATCTGGACAGCACGGGCTGGGCCAGGCGCTACGAATATCAGGGCACGGCGAAGATCGCCGATGGCTGGCAGGCGACATTCGGCGTGGAGCGCGAAGAGACGCGTTTCCGCAACTATGCGACGATCCCGGCCAGCCCGACCGCTGCCATCCCTGCACCGATCCGTGCCAGCGCGCGGCTCGACAGCCTCTACGGCCAGCTTTCCGCGCAGATCGTGCAGCCGCTGACCGTGACAGCGGGCATCCGCCACGACGATCACGACCGCTTCGGCGGCAACACCGTGGTCGGCACCGGCGCAGTGCTCTCGCTGTTCGACGACGCGACGCTGATCCGCGCGAATTATGGCGAGGGGTTCAAGGCGCCGAGCCTCTATCAGCTGGGCAGCCAGTACGGGAATGCCGCTTTGCGTCCCGAAACCTCCAAGGGATGGGAAGCGGGCATCGAGCAGCGCTTCTTCGATCGGGCGCTTATCCTGTCGGCGACCTGGTTCGATCGCAGCGCGCGCGACCTGATCGTCTTCTACAGCTGTTCGGGCGCGCCGACCGGGCTCTGCCTCACCCCCGGTTCGACGACGGTCGGGCGGCTGGGCTATTACGACAATGTCAGCCGCACGCAGACGCATGGCGTCGAGCTCGGCGGGGCGCTCGATCTCGGCGGGCTTTCGCTCAGCGCCAATTACAGCTGGATCGACGCCGAGAACCGCTCGCCCGGCGCCACCTTCGGCAAGAAGCTCCGGCGGCTTCCTGGCCACACCGCGAATGCGGAGGCCAGCTATCGCTGGGACTTCGGCCTGTCGCTGGGCGCCGCGCTGCGCTGGTCGGGCAGGGCGTTCGAGAACGACACCAACAGCGTCGTGCTGAAGGACTATACGCTGGTCGACCTTCGCGCGGCGATGAAGGTGACCGACAGCTTCGAGATCTACGGCCGGGTGGAGAATCTGTTCGACCGATATTACGAGACCGCGCTCAACTATAATTCGCTGGGCCGCAGCATCCATGCCGGCATCCGGGGGCGCTTCTGATGGGCGTCCCGTTCGCGACCACGCCGATCGAAAAGCGGATCGCGACGGTGGACGGCCGGACCGAAGAGGTCTGGCCGCTGCCCTGCGATCAGGATTTCCTCTTCGCGCTCTATACCGAATTGTTCGACGAGCATTGGGACAAGCTGACCTGGGGGCCGCTGATCCCCGGCGCCGCCTATGAGCTGAAATGCCCTGGCAAGCCGGATCGCATCTCGCTCTCGGCGGGCGGCTATCTGACGATCCATTGGGGCGCCAAAGGCCATTTTCATCTCTGCCTGGGCGACAAGAGCAGCCCCGATCCCGCGCTTGCCGCGCACCGGCAGCCCGGGCGGGTGGAGCTTTATCGCCGGCTCGATGGCGACGGGTATCCGATCTCCTGGGGTATCCGCATGTTCAACGGACATGGCGAGCCGCAGATCACGATCTTCCTGCCCAATCCCTTTCTGAAGCCCGAGGACCGCATCGCCGAAACGCCCGACTGGGACCGGCTTGCGCTTTGGGACGATCTGTTTCCGCGCCTGACCGGCAGCCCGACCGACGGGCGCGACCGGCTGGGCAAGGGCTATGCGAAAAACTGAACGGAGAACGATGATGACGATCTTTCCCGAAACTGGTCTTTCCCGCCGCGGCGCCTCGACGTTGTGGATCATGCTGCTGACCGCCGCGAGCACCATTACGACGCTGTTGCTGGCGTGTGCGACGCCGTTTCCCGCACTCGCGGCGCTGGCCGCGGTGCATATGCACCGGCGTGACGGGCTGACCTTGATGGGCGCGGCCTGGGCGGCGAGCCAGCTCACCGGTTTCCTGATCCTTGGGTACGAGATCAAGGACACGACATGGGGTTGGGCGGCTGGCCTGGGCGTCGCCGCCCTGGTGTCCGCCGCGGGCTCCTATGCCGCGCTCGGCCGGTTGAACGGCAGGTCCACCGCACTGCGCCTGGCCGTCGCCTATGTCGCCGGCTTCGTCGCGTTCAAGCTGGTGATCCTGCTCTTTTCTTTTGGGCTGGGCGGGGTTGCGACGACGCTGGATCCGGACATCCTGACGCGGCAGTTCCTGCGCAACGGTGCGATCCTGACCGGCCTGTTCCTGCTGTATCGCGGTCTGGTCGCGGCGGGGGTTCCTGCCGCCGCCCCACGGGCCGCAGTCGCATGACCGCGCCGGCGACCCGCCCCGAAACCTCGGCTCAGCGACAGGTCGAACGGCTGGAGGCGGAGAACGAGATGCTGCGCCGCTCGGTCGAGCTGCTGCGTGTCGAGCGGGAAAGCCTGCACGAGATGGTAAAGCAGGAGGCACGGCGATGCTCAAACGGGTAGAAAATGGCCCCGCGATCGTTGCGTGCAACACATGCCGACATTCCAGCGAATCCCGAGAGGATGAAGGCGGCATGCGCGGCGGCGCGCGGCTGACCGAAGCGCTGCGTTCGGTCAAGGCGTCCGATCCGCGCTATGACGGTGTCGCGGTGCAGGAGATGCAGTGCCTGTTCGCCTGCAGCGATTTCTGCACCGTCCATCTGCGCGCGCCCGACAAGGTGGGCTATGTGCTCGGCCGGTTCACGCCCGACGAGGACGCCGCGCGCGCGATCCTCGACTATGCCGTGCATTATGCCGCGAGCGAGCATGGCCGGGTGCCGTTCGGACAATGGCCGCAGGGGGTGAAGGGCCATTTCATCACCCGCACGCCGCCCGCCGGTTTCGTGGTCGAGGAATGAGCGGCTTCGCAACCGTCGCCGCGTTCGAAGCGGCGTTGCGCGATCTTGCCCAGCCGCATGCGCATGCCGCACAAGCGGCCCGGGATCGCCAGGCGCAGCTCACCAAGCCGGCGGGATCGCTCGGCCGGCTGGAGGAGGTCGCGATCTTCCTGGCCGGCTGGCAGGGGCGCGAGCGGCCGGTGCTGGAGCGTGGTCGCGCCGCCATCTTCGCGGGCAATCACGGCGTGACGGTGCACGGCGTGAGCGCCTTTCCCGCCGACGTCACCGCGCAGATGGTCGGCAATTTCATGGCGGGCGGCGCTGCGATCAATGCGCTCGCATTGGCGGCCGGGCTGGAATTGAAGGTGGTCGCGCTCGATCTGGATCGACCGACCGCCGATTTCACCGTCGCTCCCGCAATGAGCGAAGACGATTGTCTGGCGGCAGTGTCGGCGGGCGCCGCTCTGGTGGAGCCGGGCCTGGACCTGCTGGTCGTCGGCGAGATGGGCATCGGCAATTCCACCGCCGCTGCGGCACTCTGCACGCGATCCTTCGGCGGCGCGGCGAAGGACTGGGTCGGACCAGGCACCGGTATCGACAGTGAAGGCGTGGTGCGCAAGATCGATGTGGTCGACCGTGCTGTCGCGTTCCACGGGCAGGCGCCGGATACGCCGTTCGAAACGCTGCGGCGGCTCGGCGGGCGCGAGATCGCCGCAATCGCCGGTGCCGTCGTCGCCGCGCGGCGGCTGCGCGTGCCTGTCGTTCTCGACGGTTTCATCAGCTGCTCGGCCCTCGCCCCGATCGCCGTGGCGCATCCCGCCATCGTCGATCATTGCATCGCCGGGCATCGCTCCGCCGAGCCGGGCCATGGCCGGCTGCTCGACCGGCTCGGGCTGGATCCGCTGCTCGCGCTCGACATGCGGCTGGGTGAGGGGAGCGGGGCGGCGGTCGCGGTCGCGGTGATCCGTTCCGCGCTGGCCGCGCACAACGGCATGGCGACCTTTGCCGAAGCCGGGGTGTCGGGATCGGCATGACCGGCTTCCTGCTCCATCTGCTGCGCCATGGCGAACCCGAGATTCCCGGCCGTCTGCTGGGCCGCACCGATTGCGCGCCGACCCCGGCGGGCATCGCCGCGTGCGTCGCGCAGGTGACGGAGGTGGAGATCGCCATGCTCATCGCATCCGATCTGTCGCGCGCACGGCTTGCAGGGGAAGCCCTTGCCCATGCCACCGGCCAGCGCCTGACGATCGATGCGCGGTGGCGCGAGCTCGATTTCGGCGACTGGGACGGCAAGTCGAGTGCCGAGGTCGATGCCGAGGCGCTTGGCCGTTTCTGGAACGACCCGGATGCCTGCCCGCCGCCGCGCGGCGAGCGCTGGTCGGCGCTCACGTCGCGCGTTGGTGCCGCGATCGGCGATCTTGCGCCGCGCCCGACCCTGGTCGTCACTCATGGCGGCGCGATGCGGGCTGCTCTGGCCGTGCTGTGCGGCTTCGAGCAGCGCCAGCTCTGGGCGTTCGATCTGCCCTATGCGTCGCTGCTGTCGCTGCAGGTCTGGCCGGGGGCGCAGCCCTCCGCGCAGATCGTCGGGCTGTGGCCGTGAAGGGCTTCATCCTCGCGCTGCAGTTTCTGACCCGGCTGCCGACACCGCGCATCGCCGCGGACGAAGCCGCATTCGCCGCTTCGATGCGCTGGTTTCCGTGCGTCGGCCTGGTGATCGGTGGGCTGGTCGCGGGATCGGCCTGGGCCGGGGGGCATATCGATCCGTGGACAGGCGCGCTCTGTGCATTGATCGTCTGGGTCGGCGTGACCGGTGCGCTTCATCTCGACGGCCTGTCTGATCTGGCGGATGCAAGCGGCGCGGCGCACAAGGATCGCGAACGCCTGCTGGCCGTGCTCGCCGATCCGCATGTCGGCAGTTTCGGCGTCGTCGCGGTCGTGCTCCAACTTATTGCCAAGCTGGTGCTGCTGCATGCGCTGATCGATGCGAGGCTTTTTCTGCCGCTGATCCTGGTGCCCTTTGCTGCGCGTATCGGTCCGCTTGTCTGGACGATGTGGCTGCCGCCGCTGCATCAGGGGCTGGCCGCGCGCTTTCGTTCGGCGGTCCGCCCCGTCGATATCGCGATATGGGCCGTGCTCCTGTTTTCGGCGGTCGGCCTTGTGCCCGCAATGCTGATCGCGCCGGTGCTGATCGCGTGGTGGGGCTGGCATGTCCGGCGCATGATCGGCGGCATTTCCGGCGACGGGCATGGTGCGGGCATCGAGATCGTCGAGGCCGGCCTGCTCTTCGCCCTCGTCGTCGCGGCGCGGTTGGCATGACGGCGGGCGTAGGTAACTGGACCTATCATGGCGGCCGGCTCGCCGATGCACAGGCCATCTATGGCGGTGACGCGGCGGCGTGGATCGATCTTTCGACCGGCATCAATCCCAATGGCTGGCTGGGCGTTGACCAATGCCGGATCGATTGGCGCGCGCTGCCCGACCGTCAGGCGCTGATCGACCTGGAGGCCGCCGCCGCCGACTGTTTCGGGGTCGATCCGGATCAGCTCTGCACGCTGCCCGGCACCGAGATCGGCCTCAGAATGCTGGGCGATCTGCTGCCGGGGCCGGTGCGCCATGTCGAACCATCGTATCGCACCCATGCCGAGATGTTTCCGGACAGCCGCCCGATCGCGTTCGAGCATATCGCCGGACGATCGGACGCGACCATCCTGCTCGCCAACCCCAATAATCCCGACGGCCGGGTGACGCCGCCCGACAGGCTGGCGGCGCATCTGCACCGGCTTTCGGCGTCTTCGCGCTGGCTGGTGGTCGACGAGGCCTTTGCCGATACGATGCCGGAGGTCAGCCTGGCCGGCCATGTGCACGACGATCAGCGCCTGATCCTTTTCCGGTCGTTCGGCAAATTCTTCGGGTTGGCCGGCGTCCGGCTTGGTTTCGTTCTCGGCCCCCGGTCCGTCATCGCGCGCTATCGGGAGCGGCTGGGGAGTTGGCCGGTCTCGACCGCAGCGCTTGCGATCGGGACGGCCGCCTATAGCGATCGCGACTGGATCGCGGGTATGCGGCGGACGCTGCGCGGCGATGCCGATGCGCTCGATGCCGTGCTCACCGCACATGGCTTCACCCCGATCGGTGATTGTCCATTGTTCCGGCTGATCGAGGCCGAAGATGCGGCGCCGCTGTTCGAACGGCTGGCGCGACAATCGATCCTGACGCGTCCGTTCGATCATGATCCGCGCTGGCTGAGGATCGGCCTGCCCGCCGACGCGGATGCGCGCGGACGGCTGGATCGCGCGCTCGGCCATGGCTGAGCCGGTCGTGCTGCTGGCGCTGGCGCTGGATGCGGCCATCGGCTGGCCGCAGGCACTGTATCGGCGCATCGGCCATCCGGTTGGGGGCTTCGCGTGGATCATCGCCGCGTGCGAGGACCGATGGAATTCGCCATCGCGATCTGCGGCGTTTCGGCGCGCCGCCGGCATCGGCACCGTCGCGATCCTGATTCTCGTCGCGGGCGGGGCGGGGCTGGCGCTTCACGTTGCGATCCTCCGCCTTGCCGGCTCCTGGGCCTGGCCGCTGATCGCGCTGCTCGCGGCGCCCGGCCTCGCCCAGCGCAGCCTTTACGATCATGTCCGGCCCGTCATGGCCGCGCTCCAGGCGGACGATCTGCCGGCGGCACGTATCGCTGTGGGCATGATCGTCGGGCGCGATACGGAAACGCTCGACCGGGACGGCGTTGCACGCGCCGCGATCGAAAGCCTGTCGGAGAGCTTCTGCGACGGCGTGTCGGCGCCCTTGTTCTGGCTGCTGCTGCTCGGCCTGCCCGGTATCTGGATCTACAAGGCGATCAACACCGCCGACAGCATGATCGGCCATCGCGAGGAGCGGTGGTGCGCCTTTGGCTGGGCTGCCGCGCGTACGGACGATGTGCTGAACCTGATCCCGGCGCGGATCGCCGCGGCCCTGATCTGCCTGTGCGGCGGGGGTGGCTGGCAGATCCTGTGGCGCGACGCATCAAATCATGCTTCGCCCAATGCCGGCTGGCCCGAAGCGGCGATGGCGGGTGCGCTTCGGCTGAAGCTGGCCGGGCCGATCGCCTATGACGGCATCCCGTTCGACAAGCCGTGGATCGGCGATGGCCGCACCACCGCTGGCGCAGCCGATATCGGCCATGCGCTTGCCATTTATCGCCGCGCTTGCCTCTGTCTCTGGCTCATCGCAGGAGGGACGGCATGGCTGCTGTGATGCTTCAGGGAACCGGATCCGACGTCGGTAAGTCGGTGCTCGTTGCGGGGATCTGCCGCGCGCTGGTCAATCGCGGGCTGTGCGTCCTCCCGTTCAAGCCGCAGAACATGTCGAACAATGCCGCCGTGACCAGCGATGGAGGTGAGATCGGGCGCGCACAGGCGCTGCAGGCGATCGCGTGCAAGGTCGAACCGCGCACCGACATGAATCCGGTGCTGCTGAAACCGCAGGCGGATCGCACGTCGCAGCTTATCGTGGGTGGTCAGGTGCGCGGCATCCTCGGCGCCGGCAATTTCCGTGAAGCGCGCGGCGCGCTGCTCGGCGAGGTCATGGCGAGTTATGGCCGGCTCCGGCGCGATTGCGATATCGTCGTCGTCGAAGGCGCCGGATCGCCCGCAGAGATCAATCTGCGCGCCGGCGATATCGCCAATATGGGCTTTGCGCGCGCCGCCCATGTGCCGGTGGTGCTGATCGGCGATATCGATCGCGGTGGCGTGATCGCGGCGATCGTCGGGACCAGGACGGTGATCGATCCCGCCGATGCCGCGATGATCCGCGGTTTCATCATCAACAAGTTCCGCGGCGAACCCGCGCTGTTCGAGGATGGCTATCGCCAGATCGAGCAATTGTCGGGCTGGCGTGGTTTCGGCGTGGTGCCGTGGCTGACCGCGACCGCGCGCCTGCCCAGCGAGGATGCGGTGGTGCTTGAGAACAAGGCATCGCGCATCGGCGAACGCAGGCTGATTGCCTGTCCGATCCTGCCGCGCATCTCCAACTTCGACGATCTCGATCCGCTGAAGCTCGAGGATGGTGTCGAGCTGTTGATGGTGCCGCCGGGGCAGCCGATCCCGGCCAATGCTGCGCTCGTCATCCTGCCGGGTTCGAAAGCGACGATCGCCGATCTGGCGGCGCTGCGGGCCGAGGGCTGGGATATCGATATCCTGGCGCATCATCGCCGCGGCGGTGCGATCCTCGGCCTGTGCGGCGGATATCAGATGCTTGGGCGCCAGATCGCCGATCCGGATGGCATAGAGGGGCCGGCGGGGAGTGCCCGGGGCCTGGGGTTGCTGGACGTCGAAACCATCCTCACACCCGTCAAGGCGCTGCGACCGGTAAAGGGCGTTGCGCTCGGCGCGTCGTTCGAGGGTTATGAAATGCATATGGGTGAAACCGCCGGCCCCGATGCGCAGCGCGCCTTCGCGCTGTTCGACGACGGGCGAAGCGACGGTGCGGTCAGCCCCGATGGCAGCGTGATCGGCAGCTATGTCCACGGCTTGCTCGCCGATCCGGCGCAGCGGCGCGCACTGCTTGCGCATATCGGCATCGAGGGAAACGGACGCGATTACCGGACATCGATCGATACGGCGCTCGACGAGATCGCCGCCATGCTGGAGGAATCGCTCGATATCGATGCGCTGATCACGCTGTCGAAGACTGCGCGTTCGGGCGACCTGTCATGACGCGCCCCTCCACGACCATCTTCGTTCTTGGCGGCGCGCGGTCGGGCAAGAGCCGCTATGCGCAGGCTCGCGCCGAAGCCCTTCAAGGCCGGCTGATCTATATCGCGACGGCGCAGGCCTTCGACGACGAGATGCGCGACCGGATCGGCCGGCACCGCGCCGATCGCGATGATCGCTGGACGACCGTCGAGGCGCCGCTCGATCTGGCGGGAGCGATCGCGGCGTACGCCGCGCCGGACGCGGTCGTGCTTGTCGATTGCCTGACGCTCTGGGCGTCGAACCTGCTGCTGGCCGACCGCGACACCCCGGTGGAAATCGAAGCGTTGGTTCAAGCGATCGCCGCCGCGCGCGGTCCGCTGATCCTCGTCGCCAACGAGGTCGGCTTGGGCATCGTTCCGGACAATGCGCTGGCGCGCCGGTTTCGCGACTTCGCCGGCACCATCAATCAGTCGGTCGCGGCCTGTGTCGACGAAGCTGTCATGACGGTGGCCGGGATTCCCTTGGTCCTGAAATCCGGTCCATCGTGACGGATGTCCGATTTCGCCGGGATATCACCGTGGGTTATCCGGGCAGTTTTGCGCGGGGCGGCTGGTGCCCTGCATAGCCGGTGAAGGTCTGATGCAGGCGCGTCAGCTTTTCCAGCCGCTGCTCGACCCGGGTGCCGATCATCTTGATGACGCCGTTCACCATCAGGTTCACTGCACAGACGAGCGCAACCGGCGAGCTCCAGAACATGCCGGTCTGCGTCGGTACGGCGATGACATGCGGCGTGAAACGCGGCGCCCAGTCGCAGAACAGATCGGTCAGAACGATCAGCGGAATGCCGTGCTGGCTCGCCTGTTCGGCGACCAGATAGGATTGGCGCGAATAGCGACGGATATCGATGACGACGAGGCAGGCGTCATCCTGTTCGCTCGCGAATATATCGGCATAATTGCCCGCGGACAGATCGACGAGTTGCACGCCGTCGCGCATGAACTGCAAATGATTGGCGAGCAGCATGGCGATGCCGCGTTCGGTCTGGAAACCCGCGATCCGCACGGTGCGTGATTTGGCGAGAAGTTCGATGGCAGCGGCCCATTGCGGGGTTTCCGCGAGGCGATAGACTGCGAGGAGCGATTTCATCTCGCGCTTGCTTTCGCCCTCGTCCGATCCGTCATCGGTCTCGACGAACTCGAGAAGATCGTCGCCGATCAGCCAGGGCATCGCCTCGGCGGTGCCGTCCTTCAACTCGTGCTTCAGCGCCTTGAAATTGCGATAACCCAGCTGCCGGGAAAATCGCCCGACGGTGATCGCGCTGACCCCCACCTTGCTGGCCAGCGATTCGGCCGTCTCGAAAGCGAGCGTGGCATAATGCGCCAGGATATGCTGCGCGATCGCCCGTTCGGCGGAGGTATAGCCGTCGAACCCGGCCTGCAGTTTTCGCAGGAGCGGCATGTTGGGAATGGTCGGCGCGTCGATCCGGACCGGCGCAGAGCCGTCATTTTCGGGCCGCTTGTCTTCACTCATGCGGTCGATCCTCCTGCCTGGCCATTGCTAACGTGATGGATGTTAGTTTTCCACTAAAACTATCAATTGACAGAAAGATGTCAGGTCGGGCTTTCTCCCGATATGGCTGGGAAAAGGCAAGGGCGTGGCTGAGGCTTCGCTGATTCTGGACAGGGGGACGGGGGCGATGAGGACTCTCAAAAGGGATTCTGGTTCGCGTATCGGTGGACGACGGATCGGACGGTTGACGCATCTGCTGGCGGCGAGTGGACTGGCGGTGCAACTCGGGCTCTGCGCGAGTGCGGCCTATGCGCAAGACAGAGTGGCGCCCGCGGCCGAGCGCGTCCACGACATCGTCTATCTCGGTGCGCGGACGATCGATCCGGAGACCGGGCTCGACGCGATCCGCAATATCGCGGTCGATGGCGACAGGATCGTCGCCGTCACAGAAGCCACGCTCAAGGGGCGGCGCATCATCGATGCGCGGGGGCTGGTGGTGGCACCGGGCTTCATCGATCTCCATTCGCACGCGACCAGCCAGGAGACCGCCGGGTTCGAGGCGAAGGACGGCGTCACCACAAGATTGGAGCTGGAGATCGGCACCTATCCGGTCGGCGCCTGGTACGATGCCCGCAAGGGCAAGGAACTCCTCAACTACGGCACCAGCGTCGGCCACACCGCGATCCGCTATTTCCTCCAGAAAGGCGGCGGCGCGGCGGGGCTTGCGGCGCTTGCCGATCCCGAGGCGAGCTTCATCGCCGCGGAGATCGGGCAGCCCATTCCCGATGCCGCCTATGGGCGGCTGGCACCCTTGCTCGAGGAAGGGTTGCGCGACGGTGCGATCGGCATCGGCAGCGGTACGCAATATGCGCCGGGCATCACGCACAAGGAGATGCTCGACGTGACCCGTGTTGCCGGCAGCGCACAGACCTGCGTCTTCACCCATGTCCGCTACGGCAGCCTGGTCGAGCCGGACAGCACGCTGGAATCGGTGCAGGAGAACATCGCCAACGCCGCGATCACCAATGCCTGTGTCCATATCGTCCATATCAACAGCATGGCGATGTCCGATGCGCCGCTGATGGTGAAGCTGATGCACGCAGCGCGCGAGCGCGGCATCGATATCTCGACCGAAACCTACCCCTGGGACGGCTCGGTCGACCAGATCCGCAGCGTGATCTTCGAGCCGGGCTGGGAGAAACGCTGGGGTGTGAGCGTGAGCGACCTCCAGTCGCGTGTCACCGGCAAAAGGCTGACCCAGGCGGAGTTCGATGCGCTGCGCACCGGCACGGGCGAAGACGGCGTCATCATGCACATGAACACCGAAGCCACGATCGGCGCGCTGCTGCAGGATCCCCTGGTCCTGGTGGCGAGCGATGCCGGCGATATCGAGGGGCCGAACAGCCATCCACGCTCGGCGGGCACCTTCGCACGCGTGCTCGGCCATTATGTACGCGAGACGGGGACGCTCAGCCTGAGCGAGGCGATCCGCAAGATGTCGCTGATGCCGGCACAGCGGCTGGAGGCGTTCGTGCCGTCGATGAAGCGGAAGGGCCGGATTCAGGTCGGCGCCGATGCCGATATCGTGGTCTTCGATCCGAAGACGGTCGGTGCGAAGGCGACTTATGGCGCTGCCAATCAATATTCGGAGGGGTTCCGCTACGTGATGGTCAACGGCTCGCTGGTCGTCGATCGCGGCACGCTGATCGCCGCCGCCCGGCCCGGTCGGCCGGTCTATTCCAGGTTCAAACAGTGAAGATGATCAACGATATGCTTTTTCCCGATGCAGCGCCGCTCGATTTGCCGCGACCCTATCTCCTCTTCCTCGGCGATGCCGACGATACGACATTCCTGAAAACCGGGCTGGGCCTGCGCGACTGGGCGCCGGGCCTGTGTGTCGCCGAATATGCGTGTGACGGCGCGCGCGCCACGCTGGGACTGCCCGTGATGCGGCCCGATCAGGCCCATGCCGCGGGTGCCCGCGCGCTGGTGCTGGCCGCGGCGTCGATCGGCGGGGTGATCCGTCCGGCCTGGATTCCCTATCTGGTTGCGGCGCTCGAAGCCGGGCTCGATATCGTCAGCGGCGCGCACGATCGGCTGTCCAACGATCCGCGCCTGCGGATGGCGGCGGAGACGCTCGGCCGCCGCCTTATCGATATCCGTACGCCGCCGGCGAATCTGCCGATCGGCACCGGCCGACCCCGGAGCGGCAAGCGCCTGCTCACCATCGGCACCGATTGCGCGCTGGGCAAGAAATATACCGCGCTCGCGCTTGCTGCGGCGTTCCGCGCGCGCGGCGTCGACGCCGATTTCCGCGCGACGGGGCAGACCGGAATCATGATCGCTGGATCGGGCATCCCGATCGATTCGGTGGTGAGCGATTTCGTCGCGGGCGCGGCGGAGCTGCTCAGCCCGGATGCCGACCCCGATCACTGGGATGTGATCGAGGGGCAGGGTTCGATCTTCCATCCGTCCTATGCGGGCGTGTCGCTGGGGCTGTTGCACGGCTCGCAGCCCGATGTGGTCGTGCTGTGCCATGCCGAGGGACGCGAGCGCATTGTCGGCCTTCCCGACTATGCGCTGCCCTCGATCGAAGAGGCGGTTGCGCTGTCGCTGCAACTGGCGAGGCGGACCAATCCGGCGGTGCGCTGTGCAGGTGTGTCGCTCAATACCGCCGGGCTTTCCGGTGCGGACGCGGAAACGCTGATCGCGCGCCGTGCGGATCAATGGGGGATGGCCGTCGCCGATCCGATGCGGCCCGGCCCGGCATTCGACGAACTGGTGGAGGTCTGTCTGGCATGAAATATCTGCTCTTTGCGATCGCGTTCGTCCTTGCCGCACCGCTCGCGGCCCAGTCCCCGGCGTCCAGCGCGTCGATGGACGCGGCGCTTGCCGATGTCCGGACGATGGTGGAGACGGCACCGGGCGAGCTCGGCCTCGTCGTCGCGGTCACCGATCGGGAACGCGTGCGGATGATGGCAACGCACGGCTATGCCGATATCGAGCGGCGCGTGCCGGTGACGCCGGAGACACGCTTTGCGATCGGCTCCATCTCCAAATCCTTCACCGCGATCACGCTGATGCAGCTGGCCGACGAGGGGCGGTTCGATCCGGATGCGCCGATCGCGCGCTATCTGCCCGATTTCCATCCCAGGACGAGATTCCCGGCGATCACCGGCCATGCGTTGCTCACCCACACGGCGGGCCTGCCCAATTACATGACCGACGTCGCGTCGATGCGGTATCTGATCGCCGCGCTCAACGCATTCGAGCCGCGCTACGCGCCCGGCGCCAATTTCTGGTACTCCAATTCCGGCTATCAATTGCTCGGCTACGCCGTCGAGCGGATCGAGCATCGGCCTTTTCCGCTGGTCCTGCAGCAGCGCGTGCTCGACCGGCTGGGCATGACCGCGACCGCGCCGCAACTGGACGACCGGCTGCGCGGGACGATGGCGGAAAGCTATACGCGCACGCCCGATGGCGCCTATGTCCGGGCGCCCTGGTTCGACTATCTGGCGGCGGACGGCGCGATCGTCTCCACCGCCGCGGACATGAGCGCCTATGGCCGGATGCTGCTCGCGCGCGGCAATACACCCAAGGGGCGGCTGATTTCGGCGCGGGCCTTCGACCGGTTCGCAAAGCCCGCCCTCGACGATTACGGCTATGGCATCGACGTGAAGGAGGGCGGCCGCATGCTCGCCCATAGCGGCGGAATCGCGGGTTTCCAGGCCTATCTCGCCGCCTATCCGACCGATGGCTATGCTGTGGTCTTTCTGGGCAATGGCCCGATGGACAAGGCATTGCGCGATCGCATCCTTGCCCGGCTGTCACACGTGGCGGGCGGCGCTGTGAAGCCCGCCGCGGACGTGGCGGCGAAGCCGAGCGTGGACGTGGCGGGTTTCGCCGGTCGGTTCGTCGATCGAAAGGGCGGTGCGCTGGTCTTCGCCGCGAATGCGAGTGGCGGCCTTTCGCTTGAAGAGGGGGGCAAGGCCCTGCCGCTGACGCGTCTGGGCGAGGATAGCTGGGGCCTGTATCTGACGCCCAAGGGGCCACGCGCCTTCACTTTCTTCCGCGATGCCGCGCAGGTGGTGACTGATGTGGTGGAGGGAGCCTCGGACTATGCGAAACCGGGCGCCGCCACCAAGCTTGCCGCGACGCCGGCCGCCTATCTCCCGCTCGTCGGGCGATACAGGATGCATGGCGAGGAAGGGCCGGACATGCGCATCCTTGCACGGGATGGCCGCCTGTTGCTTGCCTATATCGGCTATGGCGGCGATCCGATGGTGCTCGAAGAAGCCGGGCCTGGGCGCTTTCGCCCGACCATGCCGGCGCATTCCCCCGAATGGGTCAGCTTCGACACGATCATCGACGGTCAGGCGCAGCGGATGAAGCTGACGGGCGTCTCGCTCTACCGGATCGATCTGCCGTGAAACATCAAGTCTGATTTACCCTCCCGGCTGATCGCGCCGCGCCTGAGTATGACTATCGCCAAGGGTGACCGCCCCTTTGGGCTGGCGCTCAATGCGAAGCTGTCGAATCTGCTTATAAAAGGACGTGGGCGACCCTAGCCGCTGACTATATCTCTTGGAGCCCGTCCCCGCTCCGGAACCGGGGATGCTGTCGGCCGGCAGGGGTGGATAATGGCTGTACACGTTGTGCTGGCTTGGCAAGCGCCGCCGTCTCAATCAAAATTTCCACTGCGGCATCGCCGATTCGCTTTGCCGTTTCCAAGGCCGCCGCTGGCGTAAGGACGATGTCTACATCGGACGGGCCGTGAATGTGAATGGATGGGCCTTCGGCCTCTACGGCGCTGGGCACATCATAAACGGTTCCCGTTACCGATGCTGGGTCGATCTCGCTCATGATCCAGTCTCGAGCAAGCGTCATGGACGTGAATATCTGAGCGTCGGGATCGGCGACACGCTTGGCCTGAAGCTTGGCAACTCCGGATGTTGTGACGACCGCGGTCCGATTTGCGTGAAGAGTGCCCAGACGCGCGACCATCAATCGCAGCGCTTCCGCGACATTGGACGGCTGCGCGCCGCTCGATCGAATGTCGATGATGAACGACGTTGGCCGGCCGGCAAGGTGAAGTTTTGCCATCTCCATGCGGAGAGCCGCCTCATACGAAACGACGGTATCCAAGGACCATGCACCGGTGCGTGTGACCGTCAACAGCGATATGTTGGGTTCGAGCTTAAACTGAAACAATGGCGTTCTCCCAAAAGCGGGAGCACTCCAGTGTCTCTCAGTCGCCACGTTGCCTCAAATGGTCATGGTGATGGCCGTCAGTACTCTTCTCAGAACCGATTGAAAAGAGAAGATTTTTTATGTATTTCGCATATCTGTCGAGCCCATTGAAAGTCGATAATCGATCCACGCGCGCTTTGGTGACTTTGAGCGTCGCTATTGAGGCGGGAGGCTCGATCAGATCGTTCGCCGCCTTTGCTGCATCGGCCATCTGCCCGGCGAGGCTAGCTGGCGGCTCCACCTGAAGCGCCGGAGAATATAAGTATCGATGTATTAACCCAGATTATTGAGCGCGCACGGCGATCTCATTAGATTTCGATTCGTCCAGAGCTGGGGGCGTTTTGGGAGTCGATCATGTCCGACGAAGATATGAACTATTTTGAGAGACGAGCACGAGAGCAGCGCGACCACGCGGCAGCCGCCGCCGACATGTGCGCTCGCAAAGCGCACGAGCGGATCGCCGCGGAATATGAGCTGATTGCGCGCGGCGACGCAGAGCCGACGCTGAGGATCGTGGCGGGATGACCGCGACCGTTCCGGTACGCGAAACGCGGGAGGTTCTGCTTGCCCGCGCACAGGACGCAATGAGATTGGCGGCATTGGAGCCACTGGCGCACCGTGCGCAAATTCACCTGGCAGCAGCAGAGCGCTGGCGAAAGCTCGCCGACCGCAAGTTGACGGGGCGCTTGAAGATGCGTGATGGAAGCGCCGTCGGTGATGACGAAGATCCTGCGGCTGATCAGATCAAAGCGTAGATCCGATCGCGGCGCAATCGGCGATCACGCGACCATTGATCCTGACCGAGGAGCACTCATACTCTGCCGGCCTGTGACTATCAGGCAGATTTCAACTTCACGCCGTGTTTGCCGGATGGTTGCTGGTGATGAAAGCTGTGTTGGATCGGAGCGCTATTCACTGCGAGATTTCCGCGGAAATCCGATGGTGCCGGCTACAGGATTCGAACCCGTGGCCCCCTGATTACAAATCAGGTGCTCTACCAACTGAGCTAAGCCGGCGCTGTGTCCCCAATGCGTCAGACGACGCCGAAGGTCCAGCCCTCTGTGTCACGGATTTTTTCGATGCCGGCTGGCATCCAGAGTTTCGGGTCGTGCGCGACGCGGCGGAGCCAGGCGGCGGTCAGGATCGCGTCGCTTCTATGGTCGTCGATCGCGCCGGTGCCGGGGTGGGGAAGGCTGGTGATCGCGGGCGAGGTCAGCGCATCGTTCAATGACTCCACCGTCCGCATCTTGGTGCGTCCGCGCGCGCGTCCGGCGGCCAGTGCGGCAAGGCTGGTATAGATTTCGACTAGAAGCGAACCCTCGCCCGGGTCTTCGTCGAACGGCCAGATCGGGATGACGCCCTGCAGACGGTGGAGCACGCGCATGCCGGTCAGGCTCGATTTGCCGACCTGCGCTGCACCGACCAAATTGAGATTGCTATAGGGGTTCAGCCCCTGCACGCGCTGTGCGTCCTCGGTGATGCGCATTCGTCCGGGGCCGGTGCCGAACAGATCGCCTGTACGACCGCCATGACGCCGGAAATGGCGCGCAGCCTCCGGGTGATCGACGAAGCTCGATGCCGACAGATGCTCATCGTTGACGCAGATGCGATCGATCAGCGCCCACAGGCCGCGCGCGTCGGCCGGGCTTTCGTCCCAGCCGGGGAAGAAGGCACCGCGATCGGCAAAGGGTAAAGACGGGCCGAGGTCGAGCCCGACCAATGTGTCGTCGGACATCTCGCCCGCAATCCAGTCGAGGGCCTCGCCGCGCGACCAGACATGGCCGGGCCGGACGATCTCCGGCACGGCATTTCCACTCGCGCAGATGGCAAGCGCGATACCGCGCTGGCGCGGGCCGACCGCGCCCGACCAGTCGATCGCGGCGAAATGGCGGAACCGGTCAGGGGCGGGTGACGCCATGATCCTCGCGCTGGCGGTTGGATGCGCGGTCCCACCAGGCGCGCTCGATCAGCAGGCGCATGCGATCGGGATCGGCGGCATCGGCATTGACCAGCACCGTCGGCCAGCCTTCATATTGCGGCGTTTGCCAGAAACAGTCGGGATCGGTTTCCTTCAGTATCTCGATCTCGTCGCGCATTGCGCGCAGCACATAGGTGCCGGGCGTTCGCCCCTGCGAGACGATCTGCCGACCGCGTATCTGCGGCGACGTCGATCCCTTCGCGCCCGCGCCCATGGTCACGCCGGGCAGGGTGAGCGCGAAGGCGACCGCCTCGTCCCAGCCGAAGCTCATGATTTCTTGCGCGGCTTCGGTTTCGGCCGCGCGGCATTCCACGCATGCGCCTGCGCGATCATCGCCGTCACGCGCTCCGGATCGTCGCTGTCATAGCGCACCAGTATTGCGGGCCAGCCTTCGTAATGCGGCGTCTGCCAATAGGTGTCCGGATCGGTCTCCTTCAGCATTTCGACCGTGTCGAGGTCGACCATCAGGCAGAAAGAGCCGTCTTCGCGCCCCGGCGCGACGAAGGCGCGGCCGTTCACCTTGACCGCGGGCTTGCCGTAACTGGTCGACAGCTCGGTATCGGGCAGCGCCAGCGCACGGGCGACGACGCTGTCCCAATCGAGGCTCATTGCAGCGCGGCCAGGATGTCGGCGGTGAATTTCGCGACGTCGAAGGGGGCGCCGCCCGGGTCCTCGCCGCGGCGGACGATCACGATCTTCCGGCTCGGCACGATCATCACATACTGGCCGCGATTGCCGAAGGCGCCGAATGTGTCGGCCGGCACACTGGGGGATTTGTTGAGCAGCCACATCGTGGCACCATAGCCGAAGGCGCCCTCTGGCTGCGGCCCCGACGGCGTGGTCGCATATTTCACCCAGCCTTCGGGCAGGATGCGCTCACCGTTCCAGACACCGCCATTCTGGTAGAGCAGCCCGAAGCGCGCCAGGTCGCGCGCGGTCGACCAGACCTGGCTGGAAAGCACGAAATTGCCCTGGAAGTCGGTCTCGGCGATCGTCCGGGTCATGCCGATCCGGTCGAACAGCTCGGCCTGCGGAAAGCGGCCATAGACAGCATCGTCGCCGATCCGCGCACGCAACGCGCGCATGGCGAGCACGATGTCGTTGTTGGCATAGCGAAATCGCGTGCCCGGCATCGCGTCGAGCGGCCATGCGGTCACTTCCTGCGTCACGCTGGTGCCGCCGAAATAGAGCGCGTCGGTGCGGTTGCCCGCGGTCTCGCTGTGCAGCCCGCTCGCCATGCGCAGCAATTGATCGAGCCTGATCGTGCTGCGGGGATCGCCCTTGCCCTGCCATTCGGGGATCGCGTCGGTCTGGCCGGTCGCGAGCAGGCCCTTGCCGGTGCCGATGCCGACGATGGTGCCGGTCAGGCTCTTGGCGACCGACCATGTCCGCTGCGAGACATGCGGGCCGAACCCGTCGCGATATCGCTCGAACACGATGCGGCCGTCCTGGACGATGACCGTGCCCGTGGTGCGGGTGTTCTTGCCGTACCCTTCGGCGAACAGGCTGTCGACGACCGACGCCAGCGCCTTGGCATCGCCCCTGGGCTTCGCGGTGGCGTTGGCGTCGCCCGCCGGCCAGGGCTTCGCATCTGCGGCCGTGCGCGTCGATGGGGGCGGCACGTCGTCGGGCAGGGTGGGGGTGGCGCCGATCGGCGCGATCGTGCAGCCGCGATCGACGGACCATGTTGCGGCACGCGGCGGCATGGTGGGGTCATATGCGACGCTGACGATGGCAACGCGATCGTCGCGGCCCCTCGTCACCTTCGCCTCCAGCGTCGGCACGATCGCGTCATATTGCGGATAGATGCCGGTCAGCTCCAGCGCCTCGACCTGCGCCTGGGTGCGCCCGGCATTGAAGATGCCGCTGCACAGGGTTAGTGCCTTGTACCCGGCGGCGATCGCACGGTCGTAGCTTTTGGGCGGCTCCTGGAGCTGCGCGGCGGCGGGCGCCGCCGCTATCAGCATCAGGATCGTCGTGAGCCTAGCTCCGCTTCTTCTCACGCAATTCCCCCCAATAGGCCAATCGTTCCGCGATCCGTTTCTCGAATCCGCGCTCGACGGGCGTGTAATAGGTTTCGGGCCGCATTTCCTCCGGCCAGTAATTGTCGCCCGAGAAACCCTCGTCGCTATCATGGTCATAGCCATAATCCTTGCCATAGCCGATCTGCTTCATCAGCTTGGTCGGGGCGTTCAGGATATTCTTGGGCGGCATCAGCGACCCGGTTTCCTTGGCGGAGCGCCACGCGGCCTTCTGCGCCTTGTAGGCGGCATTCGATTTGGGCGCGGTCGCGCAATAGAGGCAGGCCTGGGCGATGGCGAGTTCGCCCTCGGGCGATCCCAGGAACTCATAAGCGTCCTTGGCCGCCAGGCACTGGATCAGCGCCTGAGGATCGGCCAGCCCGATATCCTCGCTCGCAAAGCGGACGATACGGCGCAGCACATAGAGCGGCTCTTCGCCCGCGGTCAGCATGCGTGCCAGATAATAGAGCGAGGCTTGCGGGTCCGATCCGCGCATCGCCTTGTGGAGCGCGGAGATCAGATTGTAATGTCCCTCACGGTCCTTGTCGTAGACCGCGACGCGGCGGTGAAGCAGCGCCGACAGGCCGGCAGGGTCGAGCGGCGCGGGCAGGTCGACCGAGAATAACGTCTCCGCCTGATTGAGCAGGAAACGCCCGTCGCCGTCCGCGCTCGCGACCAGCGCCGCGCGGGCATCGGGATCGAGGGGCAGGGCGCGGCCCTCCAGATCCTCGCCACGCGCGAGCAACGTCTCCAGCGCATTCGCGTCGAGCCGGTTGAGGATCAGCACCTGCGCGCGGCTGAGCAATGCGGCATTGAGCTCAAAGCTCGGATTCTCGGTGGTGGCGCCGACCAAAGTGACCGTGCCGTCCTCGACATAGGGCAGGAATCCGTCCTGCTGCGCGCGATTGAAACGATGGATCTCGTCGACGAACAACAGGGTGCGATGGCCCATTCGCGCATGTTCGCGCGCCTCGGCGAATGCCTTTTTCAGATCGGCGACACCCGAGAACACCGCGGAGATTGCAAGGAAACGCAGTCCCACCGCATCGGCCAGCAGCCTTGCGATCGTGGTTTTGCCCGTGCCCGGCGGTCCCCAGAGGATCAGCGAGGAGAGTTTGCCTGCGGTGACTTGTCGACCGATCGCGCCCGCTGGCCCGGTCAGATGTTCCTGGCCAACCACTTCTTCCAGCGTGCGCGGGCGCAGCCGGTCGGCGAGCGGCGCATTTGCGTCCAGCGGTTTCTCGGAGTCGTCGGGTGCGAAAAGGTCGGCCATGCGGACCTCTAGATAGGCGGCCATGCCGATCATGTCATTCCCGCGAACGCCGTAATTCGGTGTCGCAGAGCGCAGAGATCGGCCGATTTCGAATTTTTCTGCAGGCTTCGAACGACCAGACTCTTGTAAAAAGATCGATTCAAGATATATCTTGAGACATCTAGTAACAGACAAGGAACTACTAAATGCGTTTTGGAATGGGGTATGGAGCCTGGACAGGCGGCCATCATTCTCGCCGTGGACATCACGGCATGGGCGAAGACGGAGAGGGGCGGCGCGGGCGTCGTCGGGTATTCGACGGCGGCGAATTGCGGCTGGTGCTGCTGCGGCTGATCGCCGAACAGCCTCGCCACGGTTATGATCTGATCCGTGCGATCGAAGAACGGACGGGCGGCGCCTATGCGCCCAGCCCCGGCGTGATCTATCCCACGCTCACTTTGCTCGACGATATGAGCCTGATCGGCGAACAGCAGTCGGAGGGTTCGAAGAAGCTTTTCGCGGTTACCGCGGCGGGTGAGGCGCATCTCGCCGAACGCGTCGAGGAGATCGATGCGCTGTTCGCCCGGCTCGATGCCTTGGGCGAACATCGTGCCCGCACTGAGGGCGGATCGGTCCGCCGCGCCATGGGTAACCTCCGCCAAGTGCTGGTCAACCGGCTGGGCGGCGAGGTCGACGAGGAGACGCTGCACGCGATCGTGCAGGTCATCGACGAGGCCGCGCAGAAGATCGAGCGCCTGAAATGAGCGGCTTTGCAGCGACGGCCAGTGTGCCGACCCAATCGGGCAGCCGCTATCTCCAGCAACTCTGCAAGCATTGGCAGCATAATCTGGAGGTGGCGTTCACCCCGGAACGCGGCACCGTGGTGTTTCCGAAGGATGCGCGCGGTGCCGATCATCCCGGCGACGGGCTGGTCACGATGGAGGCCGCCACGGAAACGCTTGAGGTTCGCATCGATGCGACCTCGGACGAGCAGCTTGAGGGACTGAAAGGTGCTGTGGCCCGCCATCTCGATCGCTTCGCCTTCCGCGAAGCGCCGCTGGCGTTCGATTGGCAGGCGGTGGAGGGATAACCCGTTTTTCTCCTCCCTGTCGAAGACGGGGAGGGGGACCGCGCGACATAGTCGCGTGGTGGAGGGGAGATGCGATGCATCCACCTACTCCTGTTCAACGGCTGTACCGCATTTCCCCTCCACCACGCCGCTTCGCGCCGTGGTCCCCCTCCCCATCGCTTCGCGATAGGGAGGAGACAATCGGTCAATCCGTGTAGGGGAGCGGGCTCTGCCGCGGCGCACGGCTGCCCGCCTGGCGCTGGCGGATGATGCGGAGATAGCCGTCGACCAATGCCTGGTTGACGGCATCCCAGCCATAACGATCGGCGGCCTTGCGCCCGGCTTCGCCGGCGGACGCGCGCGCCGCGGCGTTCTCGCAATAATATTGAAGCGCATCGGCGAAGCCGGCGACGGCGCCGGGCCGGACCAGCCGACCGCTCACGCCATCGGCGACCAAGCTGTCGCTTCCGGTCGCCTTGGCGGCGACCACCGGTAGCGCGGACGCCATGGCTTCCAGCGTCACATTGCCGAAGGTTTCGGTGACCGACGGATTGAACAGCATGTCCATCGACGCGACCGCGCGCCCGAGATCCGGGCCCGCCTGAAAGCCGGCGAACACGCCCTGGGGCAGACGGTTGCGGAACCATTCGCCCGCCGGTCCCTCACCGACGATGAGAACGCGATGCTTCACGCCGCGTTGCGCGAGGCGATCGATTGCGTCCGAATAGACGTCGAGCCCCTTTTCCATCACCAGGCGTCCGACAAAGCCGATCGCGACTTCGTCATCGGCGATACCCAGGCTGCGACGCCATTCCATGTCACGGCGATCGGGCCGGAAGATCTCCTGATCGATGCCGCGCGTCCAGATGCCGACATCGTAGCTCATCCGCTGCTCGCGCAGCAGCTGTGCCATCGATTCGGACGGAGCGAAGATCGCATCGCAGCGCTGGTAGAAGCGTCGCATGGCCGCGAGCGCCAGTGGTTCGAGAAAGGCGAGGCCATAGTAACGGAAATAGGTCTCGAAGCGGGTATGGACCGATGCTATCACCGGCTTGTCCCAGCGCCGCGCCAGGCTGACCGCGCGATGGCCCAGTATCTCGGGGCTGGAGACGTGGAAGATATTGGGCGCGAACCGCTTGATGTCGCGCTTGATCCCGGGCGGGATCATCACCGGCGCGCGATACTCGGCACGTCCCGGGATCGCGAGCGCGGGCACGCCGACAAGGTCTCCGGTTGCGGGAAAAGCCGGCTCCTTCACGACAGGCGCATAGACGCGCACCGATGCGCCCTGCCTCAGCAGATAGCCCACCAGCCGGTTGAGCGCCTGGTTCGCGCCGTCGCGGACATAATTGTAATTGCCGCTGAACAGCGCGATGCGGAGATCGGTGACATCCATAAGCGGCAAGCCCCTAGAGGGTGATTGTGCAGTGGGAAAGCCTTTGCGATTGCAGCGGCACTCCGAAGTCTCATTCGATCAAGTCGCGCCGACGCTCGGCAAACGTCATCTATCCGAACGGCACAACGCGATTGTCGGCGTCATGCCCGATATCGGCGCTCCCGAGATGCGCGATACCCGACACATGGCACCAGTGCGCCGCGATCTCCTCGACCTCCTGACCGAACGGGCGATCGTTCGGGATCACATCGCTGATCCGGCCGAAGCGGATGCCGGCGACGGCGCGGATCGCCGGGTTGCTCATGATATGGCAAAGCGTGCGATCGACCCGATAGTGATATTCGGCGACCTCTTCGAGCAGCAGGATATGGCCGGCCAGATCGGGCTGCAGCGGCGTGCCGATCAACATGCTGAGGATCGTCATGTTGAACGCTGCGGCCGGCGCGTCGGTCAGGCCGGACTCGAGCGATGCGGGATCGCGGTCGACCAGCCAGCGCAGCGCCCTGTCGACAGCCGCCTCGCCGCCAGCGCGCCGGATATCGACGGGCATCGGTCCATGCGCGACCGCCCCGATCCCTCGGCCGTAAAGACCGCCGAGCAAGGTGCCGGCATCGCTATAGCCCAGATAGGCCTTGGCGCGTGCGACGTCGGTCAACCGGTCGATCGCGCCCTGTGAGATGCGGCATGCACCATAGCCGCCACGCGCGAACCAGATCGCATCGAGATGGGGATCGTTGGCCATTTCGACAAAGGCGGCCTCGCGCACGCAATCACTGCCCGCGAAATGGCCGGCCTCGACGAAGCATTGTGGGTGGAAGGCAAGCTCGACCGCCGTGCCGTACAGCGCCTCGGCACGCGCCGTGACCCGTTCGGCGACGGCTTCGTCGATCGGACAGCCTGGCGCAACGACGCCGATCCTGGTTTTCATCGCGCTCATCCCCCTGCGCTTGCCGAACCCATCAAAAGCGTCAATAGCGCGCGCCCATGACTCGGGCCAAAAGCTATTTCTTCTGCGGGATCGGGGGCAGCGGCATGCTGCCACTCGCCTGTATCGTCAAGGCGCGCGGCGCAAAGGTGAAGGGGTCCGACCGGGCGCTGGATCAGGGGCGCATCGGTGCCAAGTTCGATTTCCTCAAGGCACAGGGCATCGCGCTCTATGCGCAGGACGGCAGCGGCATCACGCGGGCGGATCAGATCTTCGTCACCTCGGCCGCGGTCGAGGACGATATTCCCGACGTGATCAAGGCACGCGCGCTTGGCGCGCCGGAAATGCGCCGCGCCGATCTGCTCGCCGAACTGTTCAACGCGTCCACCACCAGCATCGGCGTGGCCGGTACCAGCGGTAAATCCACCGTCACCGGCATGATTGGCTGGATATTGAGCGCGACGGGCCGCGATCCGACGGTGATGAACGGCGCGGTGATGAAGAATTTCGTGGGAGAGGATGCCCCGTTCGCCAGCGCGCTGGTCGGGGCCGGCGAGGCTTTCGTGAGCGAGGTCGACGAAAGCGACGGCTCGATCGCGCTCTACGATCCCGACATCGCCGTGCTCAACAACGTCTCGCTCGATCACAAGTCGATCGAGGATCTTCGATTGCTGTTCGCTGGCTTTATCGGCCGTGCCGATTGCGCGGTGATCAACGTCGATAATGACGAGGTGTCCAAGCTGGCGGCGATCCTGCCCGACGGGGTCGCGTTGACCTATGGAATCGATCGCGGCAGCGCCTATCTGCGCGCCGAATCCGTGGTCGAGGCGCCCGACGGCGTTGCCTTCACGGTGGTCGAGCGGTCGGACGGCGGCCGCGCCGATGTGCGGTTGCAGGTGCCGGGGCGCCACAATGTCTCGAACGCCCTCGCCGCGATCGGGGCGGTTCGGGCCTGCGGCATATCGCTGGCGGCCGCGGCTGCGGCGCTCGGGGATTTTGTCGGTCTCCGGCGGCGGATGGAGGTGGTCGGCCAGGCCGGCGGTGTCACCGTGATCGACGATTTCGCGCATAATCCCGACAAGATCGCTGCGACGCTGCAAACGCTTCATGCCTTTCCTGGCCGGTTGCTGGTGATGTTCCAGCCCCATGGTTATGGCCCGCTCCGCACGATGAAGGACGCGCTGATCGCGGGTTTTGTCGGGCAGCTCGGGCCAGAGGACGTGCTGATCATGCCCGATCCGGTCTATTATGGCGGCACGACCGACCGCAGCGTCGGCGCGGCGGAGATCGTGGCCGGGGTGGTCGCGGGCGGGCGCCTTGCCGAATATTTGCCCGAGCGTGCTGAATGTGGCGAACGGCTGACTATATTGGCGCAACCGGGCGACCGGATCGTGGTGATGGGTGCCCGCGACGATACGCTGAGTCAGTTCGCGGCGGATCTGCTGGTACGAATGGAAGGATGACGGATATGCAGATGGCGCACTACACGGTGATCCGCGATGGCGACGTCTGGCAGATCAACCTGACCGGCAAGAATTACGGTCCCTATGCCACCCAGTCCGCGGCTATCCGCGATGCGATCGATACCGCGGAAAAGGCGGTCACGACGGGCTATCAGGTGCGCGTCATGGTGCAGGAAGAGAATGGCAGCTTCCGTGAGGAATGGCGTTCGGCGCCGGCTGCCGCTGCTGATTGATTAACTGCTGCGTCCAACCGACTGGCGTCACCCCAGCTTTCGCTGGGGTGACGTTCCGGGGATTCAAATCCCCAGGGTCTTGTCCACCGTTCCGCGCGTCACCGAATGATAGCCCGGCCGTGCTTTCAGATAGATGGCATGTGCCGCCGGCCCGCCCCATTCCGCCTGCGCATTGAGCGCCTCGAACAGAGGTGCGACGAATTTGCGGCGCCCCATGCTGGTCAGGAACTGGTCGGCGGAGGCCAGCGCCGGATCATAGCGGCTGCTGATCGCGAGCATCAGCCAGGCGAAGCGGATTTCGCTGTTGCCGCTGGTCGAGAGTTTCCAGCCCGCATCCAGTGCGGCGAGCCGATCCGCGGGCAGCGGGCGGGGCAGGCGGTTGAGGAAGCGCTGGTAATGCTGGGTGGTCCAGCCCGTCCGATCCACCGCCACGGCATCGCCGTTCGCAGCGAATGACGCTGCCGCACGGTCGACGGCGGCGAAGGCAGCCGAGCGGATGTGAACCGCGTTTTCGGGCAGGCCGGGCTGATAGACCCAGCGCTCGACGCCGATTTTCTTTTCCTCGTCGCCCTTGAACAGATTGGCGCGCATGTCGTCGATCAGGCCGGCGCTGATCTGCGGCTTGAATGCCATGCGATCGAAATAGCTCTTGAGATAGGCATCCCAGCGCGGGCGACCCACCGCCTGTTCGATCGTGCGCAGGAATACCGCGCCCTTTTCATACGCGACATCGGTCATGCCGTCGTCTGGATCGCGCCCTTTCAGGTCGAGATGCAGCCGGCTGTCGGGAGCATTGGCGCCGCCCACATCCTTGAAGGCGGTCTCCATGTCGCTCCAGCCCAGATCGGCGAGCATCGCGGCGCGATCGGTGCCGTAAAGCACCTCCATGATCCGGTTCTCGAAATAGACGGTGAAGCCCTCGTTGAGCCAGAAATCGTTCCAGGTCGCATTGGTGACGAGATTGCCCGACCAGCTATGCGCCAGTTCGTGCGCGATCAGGCTGACCAGCGATCGATCGCCGGCGATCGCGGTCGGCGTGACGAAGGTCAGTGTGGGATTCTCCATGCCCCCGAACGGGAAGCTCGGCGGCAGGACGAGCAGGTCGTAGCGCCCCCAGCGATAGGGGCCGTAAAGCCCTTCGGCCGCGCTCACCATCTTCTCCAGATCGGCGAATTCGCTGGCGCTGCGCTCGAGCATGGCGGGTTCCGTCCACACGCCGGTGCGCGGCCCGATTTCTTTGAAGGCGAGATCTCCGACCGCGATCGCGATCAGATAGGGGGCGACGGGCTTGTCCATGCGGAAGCGGAAGGTACGGCCGCCATCGCTATTCTCGCCCTCCGGGGTCAGCCGGTCGCCGCTCATCACCGCGACCAGCTCCTCCGGAACGGTGATGCTCGCGTCCCAGCTCTGGCGAATGCCGGGGCTGTCCTGTGTCGGAATCCAGCTGCGGTTGAGGATCGCTTCGCCCTGGCTGAACAGATAGGGGGATTTCTTGCCGGCGGTCTGGTCGGGCGAGAGCCATTGCAGCGCGGGCGCATTGGCCGCTGACGCATAATGGATGACGATCTTCTTTGCGCCGCCGAGCTGGACGGTGAGCGGCTGACCGTGGATCGCGTCGCCCTTGCCGAAGGCGAACGGCAGCTGGCGCCCCTCCGCATCGGTGACCTGGTTGACCGCGAGGTTGCGGCTGTCGAGCACCACTTCCTTGGCGCCGTCGCGCGTCAGCAGATCGAGCGTTGCCGTGCCTGTCATCACCTTGGCATCGAAATCGGCGGTCAGGTCGAGCGAGACATGGGTGACACGCGCTTCTTCGGGCTTCGCGAAGCTGTGCTCGTCCTTCGCTTCGTCGGTCAGCAGCACGGGGGCGATCTGCGGCGCGCCGCTATTCTCGCTTGCGGGCTGGGTGTTGCAGGCGGCGAGCGCGCAAAGCAGCGCCACGGGGAAAAGGGTGCGAAGGTGCATCGAGACAGCGGCCCATTCTTGTGAGGCTGCAAGGCTAGAGCAGGATCACCGGGCAGGGAAGGCCCGGCGTCGGCCCTTTGCGGCGGCACGAGCCCGCCGCAAAGGACTTGCGGACGGGCAACGCTGCATTCATGTCGTGCGGCATAGGGATTACCGGGATTCGATCATGAGAGGGACATTCATGAAGGGACTTTTTGGGCGGTTCGGTTCGGTTGGTGGCCTCGGCCTGCTTGCGCTTGCCGCGATTCCGGCCGCCGCATCGGCCGCGCCGGGCCCCAAGCCGCCTCAGTTCGCGATGTGCGCCGTCTGTCACAAGGTGAATGCCGGCGAGAAATCGGCGATGGGGCCCAATCTCTGGGGTGTCGGCGGCCGCAAGGCGGCCACGTCGACCTTCGCCTATTCCCCGGCGATGCAGCAGTCGAAAATCACCTGGACGCGCGACAAGCTGATCGCGTTCATAGCGGATCCGCGCAAGACCGTGCCGGGCACCAAGATGGTCTATGCCGGGCAGAAGGATCCCAAGGTTGCGGCGCAGATTGCCGACTATCTGCTGTCGCTGAAATAGCCTGTGTCCGGGCCGGCGGATTGCCGGCCCGCGACAAATTGCGACAAAACTCCCCAGGATCGCGATACTTCAGAGACAGATTGGCCGGATAACCGGTTTCATCGGCGGCGATCGACGCGTGCCGTGTTTCGGATGAAGGACCCTGGAATGAAGAAGTTGATCGCAATCTCCGGTCTTGGCGCGCTGGCGCTGGTCGGCGGGATCGCCGTGGCACAGCCCGGCGGACAGCGGGATACGGCTGCCCCGATGACGCGCGCCGATGCCGCTGCGCGCGCAGATGCGCGCTTCGACCGGATGGATGCCGACAAGGATGGCAAGCTGACCCCACAGGATCGCGTGGTGCGCGGCAAGGAACGCGCCGACCGCATGTTCGCGGCGCTCGATGCAGACGGCAATGGCCAGATCAGCCGTGCCGAGTTCGACGCGGGACGCGACAAACGCATGGACCGACGCGAAGCGCGTGACGGGCGTGGCAAGCCGGGCATGGGGCGCATGGGCCATCGCGGCCCCGGCATGGGCGGCATGCGCGGAAAGATGGATGCCGACGGCGATAAAATCGTCACGCGCGCCGAGTTCAAGGCGCAGGCACTCGCGATGTTCGATCGGGCCGATGCCAACAAGGATGGTACGGTTACGCCCGAGGAACGCCAGGCTGTACGCGCTGCGTGGCGAGCGAAGCGCGCCAGCAGCTGATCGATCCCGAAATGAGAGGGCGGGCGAGGTGCGTTGCGCATTGTCCGCCCCTCCGGCATGAATGAAGGCAGGCCATGAGCGACCGTCCCCATCTCCTCCTCGTCGACGACGAGCGCTCGATCCGCGAGCCGCTTGCCGCCTATCTCCAGAAGAACGGTTTCCGCGTGACCGCGGTCAGCGACGCAGCCGCGGCGCGGCAGCGGCTGGCGGGCTATGCGATCGATCTTGTCGTGCTCGACATCATGATGCCGGGCGAGGATGGTCTCAGCCTGTGCCGCCATATCCGCGAGACCGGCGAGATTCCCGTGATTCTGCTGACCGCGCGCAGCGAAGAGACCGACCGTATCGTCGGGCTTGAAATGGGCGCCGACGATTATGTGCTCAAGCCCTTCTCCCCTCGGGAACTGATCGCGCGGATCAAGGTGATCCTGCGTCGCGCCGGCAATGGCGGCACGCGCCATCGCGCGCCCGAAAGCGATAGCTACGCCTTTGCGGGCTGGGTGCTGAAGGCCGGCGAACGAACGCTGGTCGACAGCGACGCCGTTTCGGTGCCCTTGTCGACCGGCGAATATAATCTGCTTCTCGCGCTGGTCAGTCGGCCCAACCAGGTGCTGAGCCGCGATCAGTTGCTCGACATCACCCAGGGGCGGGAAGCCAATGCCTTCGATCGTGCGATCGACAATCAGATCAGCCGCCTGCGCCGCAAGGTGGAGCCGGATCATCGCAACCCGACGCTGATCAAGACGGTGTGGGGCGGAGGATATACGCTGGCTGCAGACGTGACGCGGCTGGGATGATTGCCATGTTGAACAGGCTCTGGCCCAGGAACATGTCGGGCCAGATCGCGCTGCTGGTGGGCATAGCCCTGCTCGTCGCACAGGCGATCAATTTCGGATTGCTGGTGCGCGCGCGCGACCGGCAGGAACTGATCCAGGTTGCGGCACCTGCGATCGCGCGCCTCGCCGACGCGATCGAGCGCAATGCCGCCGGCACACCGATGGTGCGCGAACACGGACCCTGGATGTCGCGTCGCGGTGTCTTCGTCGAACAGAAGAGCCGCGTGACCAGCGATATGCCGGCTCGCGACGATATCGCCGAGCGCGCGCGCGTCGCATTGCAGGATCTGCGCGTTCCCGTGCTCCGGATCGAGGCAGCACAGGCAGCCGGATCCGCCGTGCATCTTCCCGGCAATGATCGCATTTCCCAGCTTCGCGACACGATCGACCCTGATCGCCGCAACAAGCGTCCTTATCTGATCGTAGCGGCGGAGGTGGCGCCGGGCCAATGGGTCAATCTGGTCACGCGCCTGCCGGCCCGCGATCCGCGTTTCCTGGGGTGGCTCTTCCTCCAGACGATGATCCTCTATGGCGTGGTGCTGGCGGCAGTGCTGTGGAGCGTGCGTCGCGTGGCGCGCCCGCTGCGCGAGCTGACCGGCGCGGTCGAGGGGTTTCGCAGCGCGGAAAACAGTATCGCGGTGCCGGAAAGCGGCCCGTCCGACGTGCGTCGACTGGTGTCGGCCTATAATGGCATGCGTACGCGCATTGCCGGGCTGCTCGACGAGAAGGATCGCATGCTCGGCGCGATCGGTCACGATTTGCGTACGCCGCTCGCTTCGCTGCGCGTGCGCGCAGAAGGCATGGAGGATGAGGGCGAGCGCGACCGGATGGCTGCCACCATCGAGGAAATGAACCGCACGCTCGACGATATCCTGTCGCTTGCTCGTCTCGGCCGGCCGAGCGAGGCCGAGACGCGGGTCGACCTGTCGGCATTGCTCGATCAGGTGGTCGACGATTTCCAGATGCTCGGCGCGGACGTGTCCCTGGCCGAAACGCCGCGCACCACCGTCACCATCCGCCCGACTCTGGTCACGCGCGCGCTGCGCAATCTGATCGACAATGCGGTCAAATACGGCACGACCGCGAAGGTCGATATCATATCCGAACCGGGCGGCGTCGCCGTGACGGTCGACGACGAGGGGCCGGGCATTCCGGAAGACAAGATCGAAGCGATGTTCGAACCCTTTACGCGGCTCGAACAGTCGCGCAGCCGCGAGACGGGCGGAACCGGACTGGGACTGGCACTCGCAAAGGCGATCGCACTCCAGCATGGTGGCCGGCTGACGCTGGAGAACCGCACGCCCCACGGCTTGCGTGCAACGCTTTGGTTGCCCAATCCGGTGCCATCGGCCGGTCGGTCATGATCGTGGATCCGGTACAATTCGTTACGAAAGAATTTACCAGCTTTCCCTAGAACGTAACGCATGAACGCCCACACCATGCCCGCATCATGATTGCCGCGAATGTCGCGCCGGAGGCGCGCCCACGCTCTGCCGTCAGCACAGGGGTCGGGCTTGCCGGGCTTGCCGGTCTTTTCGGCTGGATCCTGATTGCTCGCCATTACGGCATGGACGGCCCACTCTCAGCACTGACCGGCGTCGTCTGTTGCGGCTTGCCGATGGTGCTGTGGTCGCTGTTCGTCGACAAGGTTCACCGCAATCCCTCGACCGGCATCGACTGGTCCGCGCCGCCACGTCCGATCAAGGACAGTATCGACATCAGCCTGGTCAAGATCGCGGGCCTCTGGGCAACCTGGGGGGCGATTGCCGTCGTCTATTGTGTCGGTCGCTGGTATTGGAGCGGCAATTATCTCTTTTCGATGCAGGTGCTCTCCACGGTCGCGCCGATCCTGGCCGTCGTGTCGGTACCCTATGTGATCTGGATCGATCGCCGGCTCGTGGAGCCGCGCGACGGCGCTTATGCCTTTGGCCAGTTCCTGATCGGGCAGGGTGTGCCCGACCGCACGATCCTGCACGACCATTTCCGCGCCTGGGCCGTGAAGGGCTTCTTCTCCGCCTTCATGATCTCGATAGTCCCCGGCGCGTTCGGTGATCTCGTTCGCGAGCCGCTGGCGGCGATGACGGCCAGCCCGGTGATGCTCGTCGGCTGGTTGATCACCGCGATGTTCGTGGTCGACATCGCCTTCGCCACCGTCGGTTACGTGCTGACGATGAAACCGCTCGATTCGCACATCCGTTCGGCCAATCCCTATGCGGCCGGCTGGATGGCGGCGCTGATCTGCTATCCGCCCTTCATCATGATGGGTGACGGCGGGCCGCTCGACTATCATCCCGGCACCGGTGAATGGTCGGACTGGCTGGCGGGCTATCCTGCCGTCATCTGGGCCTTCGGCGCGGTGCTCGTGCTGCTCACCGGCATCTATGCCTGGGCGACGGTTGCATTCGGCCTGCGCTTCTCGAACCTCACCCATCGCGGCATCCTGACCCACGGCCCCTATGCCTGGACCAAGCATCCCGCCTATCTGGCCAAGAACGCATTCTGGTGGCTCTCGACCTTGCCGTTCCTCGCCACCACCGGCAGCATGATCGATGCCGTCCGCAACACGATCCTGATGGCCGCCGTCAGCGGCGTCTATTATTGGCGCGCCCGGACCGAGGAAAAGCATCTTGGCGCTGACCTCGCCTATCGCGCTTATGCAGAATGGATGGATCGCCACGCGCCGATCCCGCGGCTGATCCGCCGAATCGGAGGAACGCCATCATGAACACGGTCGCCTGCGAACGCTGCAAACTGACCTTCGACGGGCCTGAAGGCGAGATCTCGCTTGCCCGGTGCAAGGATGTCGAATGCCCGATGAAGAAGGGCCAGCGCAGTATCGTCGTTCCGATGCTGATCGCGCTGGGCGTAACCGCGCTGACGATTGCGGGGGCCGCCGCGGGGATTTCGTGGCTCGGTCGCGAGCCCACCCATCTGGAGGAATCGGCCAGAAAACGCGAAGAGGAGGCCGCCGTCCGCAAGGAAGCCGAGGCCGCTGCGGCGCGCAGGGCGGTGACTATGGCGCAGCCGGCACCGAATGCAGGCACCGGCATTGCCGCGCCCAAGCCCGAAGTTGTCGCACCTGCCGCGCCTGCCGTTGCAGCAGGGCCGCCGCCGCCGATCAATCCTGCCGCGGTCGCGCGCGTTTCCACATTTGCCTGCGATGGCCGATTGAGCGGTGGCCGCGCGCTGGTGTGTTCCGATGTCGGGCTCGCAATCTCGGACTATAATCTGTCGCTGCTTTACGATTCGGTGATGGCGACCAGTGGTCACCGTGCCTCGATCCGTCGGTCGCAGCAGGAATGGCTGACCCAGCTCGATCGTCTCGGCAACGACAAGCCGCGCGTCTCGGCCCATTACCGGCGCCGTTTCGACGAGCTTTCGAGAATCCAGGCCGGCATCAACTGACCAATCGGCCTGCTACCAGTCCGATTTCTCTAACGACCACTTACCGCGTCGCGGACCTCTTCACGACCACCTTTTGCGACGTCAGCGCATCGATATCGAGCTGGCGGTCGAAGGCGACACCCATCCGGCGCCCCTGCGACCAGCGCACCGTCGCCGACATCTTCGCGCCTTCACCGAAATCGATCGCCACGATGCTGTCGACGGGCATCGGCCGGTCGATATCGATCTGCGCGCCCGATGACGAGACGTTGCGGATACGCGCGGACATGGCGCGCGATCCGTAGTGGAGCAGTGCGGAACGCAGCATCAGGATGCGCGGCGCGCGACTGCGCTCATAACCCTCGGCGACCACCACTCTCGTCGGGCAGGCGAGCTTTGCCGCCGCTTCGTCGGCGGACATTGGCCGGCCGAAGATATAACCCTGGATATGCGAGCAGCCGAGCGTACGGATCAATTCCAGCTCGTCCTTCGTCTCAGCGCCCTCGGCGGTCGTTTCCATGCCCAGCCCTTCGGCGAGCGAAACAATGGATTTGATGATCGCGCTGTTGCGGTTGCCGGGCACCGCAGCGCCTTCCACGAAAGACCGGTCGATCTTGATCTTGTCGAACGGCGCCTTGCGCAGATAGCCGAGCGAGGAATAGCCGGTGCCGAAATCGTCGAGTGCAAGTCGCACGCCGAGCGCCTTTAGGCTGGCGAACATCGCATCGGTATCGAGCCCCTCGTTCAGGAACACGCTTTCGGTGATTTCGAGTTCGAGCTGGGACGGATCGAGCTGCGACGCCGCGAGCGCACTCATCACCACACCCGGAAAAGCCGGATTGGCGAACTGGACGGAGGATACGTTCACCGCGACGCGCACATGCGCGGGCCAGCTCGCAGCTTCCATGCAGGCGGTGCGGAGCACCCATTCACCGATTGCCTGGATCAGCCCGATCTCTTCGGCGATGGGCACGAACAGATCCGGGGAAATGGGGCCGCGTGTCGGATGGTTCCAGCGCAGCAAGGCTTCGAAACCGACGATCGATTCGGCGGCGGCGCAGACGACGGGTTGATAGGCGAGCTGGAGCGTATTGGCGGCCAGTGCGTGGCGCAGGTCGGTCTCGATCATCCGACGTTCCTGCGCGTCGGCATGCATCGCCGGTTCGTAGAAGCGCAAAGCGCCCCTGCCGGCGGCCTTGGCGGCATAGAGCGCAAGATCGGCGTTGCGCATCAGCGCGTCTGCGGTCGCGCCATCGGCCGGGCCGATCGCGATGCCGATGGAGGCGCCGATTGAGATGTTCGATCCTTCGATCGTATAGGGCTCGGAGACATGGCGGATGATATCGGTGCCAAGCGCGTCGATTGCCGATTCCGACGGGGCGACCGGAAGCACCACGGTGAATTCGTCACCACCCAGCCGGCCGACCGTGCCGCCGTCTCCGATCACGCTTTCAAGGCGCTTGGAAACCAGTTTGAGCAGTGCGTCTCCCACCGGATGGCCGAGCGTGTCGTTGACGCTCTTGAATCGATCGAGGTCGAGCAGCATCAGTGCGCATGGAGAGGGATTGATCCGGGCATTGCCCAGCGATTGCTCCAGCGTTTGCAGGATTAGCGCGCGGTTAGGCAGGCCGGTCAGCGAATCGAAACGCGCAAGGCGGCTGATTTCCGCTTCGGACTTGCGCTTCTCGGTATAGTCGCTGCCGCTGCCGCGGAAGCCGCGAAACTGGCCGAGCGCGTCGATCACCGGCCGTCCCGTCACCGACCACCAGCGCGTTTCCCCTGGCATGGCGGCGCGCACCGCAAGGTCGGAAAAGCCGAGCCTGCTCGAAAGATAGAAGCCGATCGTGCGTTCGACGGGCGGCGATGCGAGATTTTCGTCTCCGCCATTGGCGATCAGGCTCGTCATCGGCCGTCCGATCAGATCCTCGGCCCGTTCGCCGAAATAGTCGGCAAATTTGGGCGATGCATAGGTCAGCTGACCGTGGCGATCGGTTTCCCAGAACCACACCCGGCCGGTTTCCTCGAACATCGCGATCAGCGCTCTCGCCTTCGATGCGTCGTTGCGTTCGCGTCCGCGCTTGCCGAGCTCTGCCTGATCGGCGCGCACGAACGCAAGCAGCACGGGCACCAATATGCTGGCGATCAATATGGTGGCAGGCAGATAGGCCGTGTCGCCGGTTGCGGCCAGCATTGCCGCGATGAAGCCTGCGACCAGCCCGATGACCAGCGCCGGCAGCGATGAGAAGGCGATGATCGTCGCGAGCGCCGCCACGCCGGTCACGCCGCACAATGCGCCGCCGAGACGGGAACCCTCTTTGAGATCGAGGCCGAAGGCAGCGCCGAGCGACATGCCGATCAGGGTTGCGAAAATGCCGAGCAGCCACACGCGGCGCGACGGCGCCAGTCGCTTGCCCGCGGTCGAGCCGACCACCGCGAACGCGGCCGGCGCGAGCAGGACGGGAATCGCCGCGATCGCGGCGTGCTGAAGTATGTCGGTGCTCGCAAAGCCCAGGCGCAGCACGGCCTGGAGGGCGCCGATCGCGAGATAGATGGTGGCCAGTGCCGGAAACAGGCGGAGTGTCCGGCGGATTGCGACCCGAATCTGGGAGGCTGCGCTTTCCTCCCCCTCGACCAGACCCATCACCGCGAGCGCAGGGGTGGGGGCATCAGCCTCCTCCTGCCGCAGCGCCGTGCGTATCCGGTTCGTGAAAATCATGATCCCCCCACTGGAGGGTGATCACTAAGCGGGCGATCGTTTAACCTGTCTTAATAAATCGGCTGCCGGAACCATCTCGTGATATTTTCCGAGCCATGGTTCGCCGGGGCAGGCGAAAAACCCTCCGGTTCCGATCAACCCGCCAGGGCCGATCGCCACTTGCAGGCCGATATGGACCGAATGGCGATCGGTCCTAGAAGCTCATCTCGTCGTAGATCTTGCTGATGTCGCCGCCCCATGCGCCGTGGAAGCGGTTGAGCAGGGCCTGGGCAGGCACGATGCGGCTGGCGGCGATTTCGCGCAGCGGATCGATGAAGCCGCTCTCATTGTCGCCGGAGCTGTTGAGCCGGGCACGGGCGGTCAGTCCGCTGCTGGCGATCTCGACGATCTCGGGCGCGATGTCGCCGAGCGTGCGTCCGCCGGCAATGGGCGCGTCCAGGCCGAGCTTGGGCACCGCATTGCGCAACGCCTCGCGCTCTTCCATCGTCCAGTGTTTGACCACATCCCACGCCGCGTCGAGCGCGGTGCTGTCATAGAGCAGACCGACCCACAAAGCGGGCAGCGCGCAGATCTTGTTCCACGGGCCGCCATCGGCACCGCGCATCTCGAGGAAGCTCTTCATCCGCACTTCGGGGAAGGCGGTGGAGAGATGGTCGGCCCAGTCGGATTCGGTCGGTTTCTCACCGGGAAGGGCCGGCAGGCGCCCCTCAAGGAAGTCGCGGAAACTCTGGCCCGCAGCATCGATATATTTGCCGTCGCGATAAACGAAGTACATCGGCACATCGAGCGCATAGTCGGCATAGCGTTCGTAGCCGAAGCCGTCCTCGAACACGAAGGGCAACATGCCTGTCCGGTGCGGATCGGTGTCCGACCAGATATGGCTGCGATAGGACAGGAAGCCATTGGGCTTGCCCTCGGTGAAGGGGGAATTGGCGAAGAGCGCGGTGGCGAGCGGCTGGAGCGCCAGCCCGACGCGGAACTTCTTCGCCATGTCGGCTTCGGACGCATAGTCCAGATTGACCTGGATGGTGCAGGTGCGCAGCATCATGTCCAGGCCCAGCGATCCCACGCGCGGCATATGGCGCAGCATGATCTCGTAACGGCCCTTGGGCATGATCGGCATTTCGTCGCGGCGTTTGTCGGGCCAGAATCCCATGCCCAGGCTGCCGAAGCCGAGTCGTTCGCCCACTTCCTTCACCTGCGCCAGGTGCCGGCCGGTCTCGGCGCAAGTCTGGTGAAGGTTTTCGAGCGGCGCGCCTGAGAGTTCGAGCTGTCCCGCCGGTTCCAGGCTGACATTGCCGTCCGGGCCGGCGAGCGCGATGATGTTCTCGCCCTCGTAGATCGGTTCCCAGCCGAATTTGGTGAGCGCGATCAGCAGCGCATGGATGCCGCCGGGTTCGGCATAGCTGGGCGCGCGATGATCGGCGTTCCAGTAGACGAATTTTTCGTGCTCGGTGCCGATCCGCCAGCGTTCTGCCGGCTTTTCGCCCTTGGCGAATGCGGAAATGAGCTGCGCCCGGTTTTCGATGACCGGATCGTTGCCATTTGAAACCGTCTTTGTGCTCATGGCGCGGCTCTAGCGGGACGTTGTGGGTTTTGAAAGCGGGGGCATGAAATTCCTCTCACGATCATGTGATGGGTGAGCCTGCCCAATCCCCCACCGCAGCCATCCACACGCTGACGGCCGCGGCCGCGGCGGTTTCGGCGCGCAGGATGCGCGGGCCGAGCGAAATGCCGACGGCCTGTGGCAGTGCCCGAATCGCGTCGCGCTCCTGTGGGTCGAATCCTCCTTCGGGGCCGATCAGAATCGCGGCTGGCCCTGGCTTCGATCGCATCGCTTCGGATGCCGGGGTGCCGCCGGTCTCGTCGGCGAAGAACAGCACACGATCCGCCGGCCAGTCCCGGAGCAGGGCTGTCAGTTTCACCGGCTCTTCAAGCACGGGCAGTGCGGTGCGGCCGCATTGTTCGGCCGCTTCGATCATATGCGCGCGCAGGCGTTCGCCATTGAGCCGGTCGATGACAGTGCGCCGGGTCAGGACGGGCACCAGTCGATCGACGCCCAGTTCGCATGCCTTTTCGGCCACCCAGTCGACTCGACCTTTCTTGATCGGCGCAGCACACAGCCACAGATCGGGAACGGCTTCGCGCGTCCGCAATCGGGCGGTCGCCTGCAGGATCAGGTCGCGCCGACCGACCGTCTTCGCTTCGGCAAGCCATTCGCCGGTGCGATCGTCGAACAGCTTGACCGGAGCGCCGGGCTTCAGGCGCATCACCGAGATCAGATAATGCGCCTGGCCGCCATCGATGCGGATTTCGCGGCCCTCGACGATCTCGTCGTCGATGAACAGGCGGGTGGTGCTGTCGGGCGGCCAGGCAGGTGTTGCGGTCATGGCCCTATGTACCGCGGCTTGTCGCCGGGTACATAGGGGGTGATGAGCAGCGATTCAGAGATTGTCCCCGATACCCAATATGGCGCGCTGATGCGGGCTTTGCCGGCAAAGCTGCGTGCTTTTGCACTGCTCGCCCGGTTCGATCGGCCGATCGGCTGGTGGCTGTTGTTCTGGCCATGCGCATGGGGTGTGGCGCTTGCCGGCGGCTTGCGTGAGCAATGGAGCCTGGTTTTCTGGATGCTGCTTGGCGCCGTCGCCATGCGCGGCGCGGGCTGCGTCTATAACGACATCGTCGATCGCGATCTGGACCGCAGCGTGGCGCGCACGCGCAGCCGTCCGCTCGCCAGCGGCGCGGTTTCGGTGAAGGCGGCTTGGGTCTGGTTGCTCCTGCTATGCCTGATCGGTCTCGCGGTGCTGGTGCGGCTCGACCGCGTCGCGCAGTTCATCGCGCTGGGCAGTCTCGCGCCGGTTGCAGCCTATCCCTTCATGAAGCGGATCACCTGGTGGCCGCAGGTCTGGCTTGGCCTCGTCTTTTCCTGGGGGGCGCTGGTCGGCTGGGCCGCGGTGCGCGGTGCGATCGATCTGCCGATGCTGCTGCTCTATGCGGGTTCGATCTGCTGGGTGGTGGGTTATGATACGCTCTATGCATTGCAGGATCGCGAAGACGATGCGTTGATCGGCATCCGATCTTCGGCGCGACGCATGGGCAACCATGTCCGTGCCGGCGTACTGGGTTTCTATGTCGCGGCGCTCGCTTTCTGGGCGATCGCGGTCTGGATGGTACGGCCCGACTGGATCGCGCTTGTCGCGTTGCTGCCAATGGCCGCGCATCTGATCTGGCAGGTTGCCGCGCTCGATCCCGACGATGGCATCGATGGCCTTATCAAGTTCCGCGCGAACCGCTTTGCCGGGTTCCTCATGTTCCTTGCCTGCGCCGCTGTTGGGAGTGCCGGGTAAATGATTGGGGGGTGGAAGCCGGCCGTTCAAAACCCTAGGTGCGTAATATGCTGAGCGTATCCCAAGCCGAATCCCGCACCGCCGATCTGGTGGCCCTTGCCCGTAAGGCCGGTGCCGACGCCGCCGACGCCCTTTATGTCGGGGGCGCATCCACCCAGGTCCAGATACGCCTGGGCGCGCTCGAGGATGTCGAGCGTTCGGAAGGGGAAGAGATCGGCCTGCGCGCTTTCGTCGGCAGCCGCTCCGCCAGTGCCTCCACCTCGGATCTGTCGCCGGATGCCTTTGCCGCGCTGGTCGAGCGGGTTGTCGCCATGGCGCGCGAAGCGCCCGAGGATCCCTGGGCGGGCCTTGCGCCCGAAGATCGCGTGATGCGTGACGATCCGCCCAATCTCGACATCGACGATGGTGGCGTGGCCGAGCCAGCCGCGCTCAAGGCACGCGCGCTCCTCGCCGAGGACGCGGCGCGGGCGGTGTCCGGGGTTACCAACAGCGAAGGGGCCGGCGCCGGCGCCAGCCGTTCGACCGTCGCGCTTGCTACATCGGCAGGTTTTGCGCGGGGTTATGCCGGCAGCAGCCACGGCGTCTCGGCCAGCGTGCTGGCTGGCGTTGGTGCGGGCATGCAGCGCGATTATGCGCATCATTCGGCGCGTCATATCGGCGATCTCGACGATCCTGTCTCCGTCGGCCGGCGGGCGGGGGAGCGCGCGATCGCGCGGCTCGATCCCGCGCGTCCGCGCAGTGGCGCCATGCCGGTCGTCTTCGATCCGCGTGTCTCGGCGGGGATGCTCGGCCATTTGATGGGCGCCATCAATGGCGCCGCGATCGCGCGCAAGACCAGCTTTCTGCTCGATTCGCTCGGGCAACCGGTCTTCGGATCCGGCGTCACCATTCTCGACGATCCGCTGCGTCCGCGTGGCCTGCGCTCGCGACCCTTTGACGGGGAGGGGTTGGTGACCGGCCCGACGACGATCATCGACGCGGGCGTTCTGACCGGCTGGTTGCTGACCGCCGCTTCCGCCCGGCAACTCGGCATGGTGCCCGGTGGTCACGCCGTGCGCGGCATTGGCGGCCCGCCCGGGGCGGGCAGCACCAACCTTCACATGGCGGCCGGCAGTGTCAGCCCCGCCGAACTGATCGCCGACATCGCCGAAGGCGTCTACATCACCGAGTTGATCGGCATGGGCGTCAATGGCGTGACTGGCGATTATAGCCGCGGCGCATCGGGTTTTCTGATCGAGAAGGGGCAGATCACCCATGCGATCGCGGAGATGACGGTGGCGGGCAATCTGAAGGACATGTTCCGCATGCTCGTGCCGGCAAACGATCTCGAATTCCGCTATGCGGTCAACGCCCCGACGCTGCGTATCGAGGGTATGACGGTGGCCGGTGCCTGAGGCGCTGATCGACCGGGTGGCCGCCGTCGCGGCCGAAGCGAGCGCCATGGCGCTCTCGCGCTGCGAGAGCGACTATAAAAGGTGGGAGAAAGCACCCGGCAATCCGGTGTGCGAGATCGACCACGCCGTGAACGACATGCTGCGCGAGCGGCTTTACGAGATCGACCCCGAGGCCGGCTGGCTGTCCGAAGAGACCGCCGACAGCGCCGAGCGATTGCTGGTGCCGCGTGTCTGGGTGGTCGATCCGATCGACGGCACCCGCGACTATATGCGCGGCCGCCCCGGCTGGGCGGTGAGTGTCGCATTGGTCGAGGGCGGCACGGTGATGCTTGGCGTGCTCGATGCGCCGGCGCGTGACGAGAAATGGCGTGCGGTCGCGGGGCAGGGGGCATGGCGCAACGGCATTCGGCTGTCCGCCAGCCGCCGCGATCATTTCCCGGGTGCGCGCGTGCCGACCGATGTGTTGCCCAAGGTCGACAGCGACCTGACTGCCGTCTTCAAGCCGAATTCGATCGCGCTGCGCATCGCCATGGTCGCCGCCGATGAGGCCGATCTGGTCGCGACTCTGCGCTGGGGCAATGAATGGGACATCGCCGCGGCGGTGCTGATCGCCAAGGAAGCCGGCGCCAGTGTCACCGATGCTTTCGGGGGTGCGCTGCGTTTCAACAGCACCAAGGCCGAGGCCTTCGGCGTGATCGCGTGCGCACCGGGCATCCACGCCGCCGCGGTCGAGCGGCTGCATGAACGGGCGGAAAAAGGGATTATTCGCTAGCGTACCCCTGCGTCATGCCAGCGGAGGCTGGCATCTCTCGACGACATAAGCGCGATCTGGTTGGGAGACCCCAGCTCTCGAAGGCGAGGTTTATGCTGAGCGCCCGCCTTGGCAGGCAGTCGAAGGGCTGGCGTGACGCGTAGGGGGCAGCACCGGATTACAGGCCTCACCAACTCTCATCTCATCGCACAACCGCCCGATTGCTTCCATTCCGGATCGATCTCCTGAACGGTCTTAACGATGCGGCAACCCGGCGCCGTCGAAGCACCGTATCGAAACCGGGGAGGGTGCCATGACGCTGTTGCACAGACTGATGACCGACAAGCGCGGCGCGACCGCGATAGAATATGGGCTGATCGTCGCGCTGATCTCGCTGGCGTGCATCATCGCCTTCGTGAATCTGGGCCTGTCGCTGACCGGCACGCTCAATACCATCACCAACGCGATGCGCGGGACAAGTTAGGTGATTTTTGGCAGCCCCAGTCTCGGGATGTCGATTGCCGGGCACCGGTCCATCACGACCTTCAACCCCGCCGCCTCCGCCCGCGCGGCGGCGTCCTCGTTAATCACGCCCAATTGCATCCACACGGATTTCGCGCCGGCCGCAATTGCCTGATCGACTGCGTCGCCCGCGGCTTCGGGGCGGCGGAAGATGTCGACCATGTCGATCGGTTCGCCGATCTGCGAGAGTTCGCGCCAGACATATTCGCCATGGACATGTTCGCCGGTGATCTGCGGATTGACCGGGATAACGCGATAACCGTGATCCTGCAGGAAATGCATGACGCGGGAGCTCGCCCGGTCGGGCCGATCCGAGGCGCCGATCAGCGCGATCGTCCGCGTCTCTGCCAGCAGGGCTGCGATGTCCTCGTCGTTCGTCAGGGGCATGCGATCATCCTTTCAAGGCACAACGATCAGCCCGCCGGCTGGTTCAACCAATCCGCAATCCGGCCGGCGATGGCATGGAATGCCTCCGCGTCCGGCCCGTCGCCCGCTGCTGGTGGCTGCCCCGCATCCGATGCGGTGCGTATGCCCATCGTCAACGGAATGCGGCCGAGGAAATCATGGCCCATCACATTGGCCGCAGCCTGTACGCCCCCGGTGCCGAACGGATCGGAGACCTCGCCGCAATGCGGGCATTGATAGCCGGCCATATTCTCGATCAGCCCGATGATCGGCACGCCGGACTGGTTGAACAGGTCCATCGCCCGCGTGGCGTCCATCAGTGCCAGATCCTGGGGGGTGGAGACGATCACCGCGCCCGCCGGTTTCTGCTTCTGGATCATCGACAGCTGGATGTCGCCCGTGCCCGGCGGCAGATCGGCGATCAGCAACTCCGCATCGCCCCAATCGGCATCGAGGATCTGTCCCAGCGCATTGCCGGCCATCGGCCCGCGCCATGCGATCGCCTGGCCCGGTTTGGCGAGATGGCCCATCGAGAGCATCGGGATGCCAAATGGGCTCATGATCGGGATCAGCTTCTGCGCTTCCGCCTGAGGCCTTTGTCCCTCGGTGCCGAGCAGGCGAGGCTGTGACGGGCCGTAAATATCCGCATCCACCAGTCCGACCTTGAAGCCGCGCGCCTTCAGGGCCAGCGCGAGATTCGCGGCGACGGTCGATTTGCCGACGCCGCCCTTGCCGCTGCCGACCGCAATGAGCCGGCGGCCCTTTTTTTCGCTGGTCATGGCCACACGGACTTCGGAGACGCCGTCTTCGGCCAGCAATGCCGCCTTGATCGCGGCCTCGAGCTTCAGGCGTTCGTCGCCCGAAAGCCCGGTGACGTCGAGGATCAGGCTGGCGCGGCCCTCCGTCAGCCTCAGTCCGGTGGCGCGGCCTTGCGCAATGGGTTCGATAGCGGCGAGCAGGCTGTTTTGATCGGTCATCTGCGCCAGATAGGCAGTGTTTCGGCCAATGCCACTGTTTTTCCCGAAAGCGCTTCCTATAATGGCGGTCATGAACAGAAGATTGGGGTGGTTGGCGTCCATAGGCGCCGTGCTGAGCGAAAATGGCGGTCCATGGGGTAACCGTGGCGGCGGCGATGGCGATGGATCCGGCGGCAGTGGCCGGCCGAATCCATGGAGTCGTCCGCCGGGTAACGATCGTCCACGTGGCGGCGGTGGCCGTCCCGGGCCATCGGCGCTCGATCAGATCCTCGCGAAGCTTCGCGAGCTGTTTGGCGGCCCGAGCGGCGGTTTTCCGCGCCCGGGCGGGCTGTCGATCTGGCCCTATGTCGCGCTCGCCTTCCTGGTCCTGTGGCTTACCCTGACGTCGATCCACCGAATCGGGCCCGAGCAGGCCGGTGTCATCACGCGCCTCGGCAAATATTCGCGGACGCTGGGCCCAGGCGTGAGCTTCTCGCTGCCCGCGCCGATCGAGCGCGTACAGAAGATCGATATTCAGGCGATTCGCACCATTCCGATCGGCCAGCCCGGCGGAGACGATAATCTGGTGCTAACCGGCGACCAGAATCTGGTGGATCTGGCCTATGCCGTCCGCTGGAGCGTCAAGCCCGGTGCGGCGGAGCAATATCTGTTCCAGCTTGCCGATCCCGAGCAGACCATCGGCGAAGTCGCGGAAAGCGCGATGCGTGCGGTGCTTGCCAATTTCACGCTGATCGATGCGATCGGCCCCGGCCGCAACGAGGTGGAGCAGCGCGTTCGCGAGACGATGCAGGTGATCCTCGACGATTATAAGGCTGGTGTGCAGATCCAGGGCGTTTCGATCAGCCAGGCGGATCCGCCGACGGCAGTGAACGAAGCCTTCAAGGAAGTGACCGCTGCTCAGCAGCGAGTCCAGTCCAACCTGAACGAAGCGCGGACCTATGCGCAGCAGGTTATCGCCCGCGCCCAGGGTGAAGCTGAATCATTCAACAAGGTTTACGAGCAGTACAAGCTTGCGCCTGAAGTGACGCGACGGCGCATGTATTACGAAACGATGGAACGGGTTCTTTCGAAAGTGGACAAGACGATCGTCGAGGCGCCGGGTGTGACGCCGTATCTGCCGTTGCCCCAGCTTCAGCGCCGCCCGACCGAAGGAGCAGCGCAGTGATCGAACGTATCGGCCGTCACCCGATCGCCGTGGCGCTCACCGCCATCGCGCTTCTCGTCATCCTTGCGTCCACGCTCGTGGTCGTGCCGGAAACGAAGCAGGGCGTGATCCTTCGCTTCGGCCAGCCCATCGCGATCATCAACAAATATGATGCCAAGCAGAGCTTTGGCGGTGACGGCGCGGGCCTGATCGCCAAATGGCCGTTCGTCGACGAGATCACCTGGATCGACAAACGCATCCTCTCGATCACGATGGATCAGCAGCAGGTGCTTTCGACCGATCAGCTCCGGCTGCAGGTCGACGCGTTCGCGCGGTTCCGCATCGTCGATCCGCTGCGCATGGTGATCACCGCCAAGAACAGCGAGAATGTCGCCGCGGCGCTGCGGCCGATCCTGGGATCAGCACTGCGCAACGAGCTTGGCAAGCGGCCGTTCGCGGCGCTGCTCAGCGCCGAACGCGGGCAGGTGATGGACAATATCCAGGCAGGCCTCAATCGCACCGCGCGGCAATATGGCGCCGAGATCGTCGACGTCCGCATCAAGCGCGCCGATCTGCCGGAAGGCGCGCCGCTGGACAGCGCGCTGGAACGGATGCGCACTGCGCGCGTTCAGGAAGCACGCACGATCGAAGCACAGGGCCTGAAGCAGGCGCAGTTCGTTCGCGCTCAGGCCGACGCCGATTCGGCCAAAGCCTATGCCGAAGCGTTCAACAAGGATGCGAATTTCTACGACTTCTATCGCGCCATGCAGTCCTACGAACAGACTTTCCTTCCGGGCGAAGGCAAGGGCGCTTCGTCGATCATCCTGTCGCCGGACAACAGCTATCTGCGCGAGTTCCGCGGCGGCGGACGCTGAACGGACCTATTCAAACTGCGTTAAGCCGTTGGGGAGCAGCCTGACGGCAAACCGCAAGCCCATAGAATCGGGCAAGTGAAGGAAGTTGGAAGGAAAATGACCTTGCGCTACGCATACGCAATCACCACCGCGCTGCTCCTTGGCGGAGCAGCCATCACCGTCGGCACCAATGTCGGCGCACAGACCGCGCAAAATGACGATCGGGCGATGGCAGCGGCCGCCCCGCGCGGCGCCCCCATGAGCTTTGCCGGCCTCACCGAGCGCCTGGCACCCTCGGTGGTGAACATCTCGACCAAGCAGACGGTCCAGGTCCAGCAGCAGCAAAACCCCTTTGCCGGCACGCCGTTCGGCGATCTGTTCGGCCAGTTCGGCGGCCAGCAGGGCGGCCGCCCGATCACGCGTGAGGCGCAGTCGCTGGGCTCGGGCTTCATCATCTCGGCGGACGGCTATATCGTCACCAACAACCATGTCGTGGCACCGGGCAACCGCACCGCGGTGGTGGATTCGATCACGGTCACCTTGCCCGACCGTAAGGAATATACCGCGAAGCTGATCGGCCGCGATGCCGCGTCGGACCTGGCGCTGCTCAAGATCGACGCGACCGGCCTGCCGTTCGTCAATTTCGGCGATTCGACCACGGCGCGTGTCGGCGACTGGGTGGTGGCGATCGGCAATCCGTTCGGCCTGGGCGGTACGGTGACTGCGGGCATCGTTTCCGCGCTCCATCGCAACACCGGCCAGGGTGGCGCGTTCGATCGCTACATCCAGACCGACGCCTCGATCAACATGGGCAATTCCGGCGGCCCGATGTTTGATCTCAACGGCAATGTCATCGGCATCAATTCGGCGATCTATTCGCCCACCGGCGGCAATGTCGGCATCGGTTTCGCGATTCCCGCGGAGCAGGCCAAGCCGATCATCGATACGCTCAAATCGGGCGCGAAGGTGCAGCGCGGCTATCTGGGCGTTGCGCTCCAGCCGCTCGACGAAGCGATCGCAGCATCGCTCGGTCTGCCCAAGAACACCGGCGAGTTGATCGCGCGTGTCGAACCCGGCGAGGGTGCGGCCAAGGCGGGCATCCTGCAGGGTGACGTGATCACCAAGGTGAACGGTACGCCGGTTTCGCCCGACAACACGCTGTCCTATCTTGTATCGAACCTGAAGCCCGGCACGCGCGTGCCGATCGAACTGTTCCGCAACGAGAAGCGCATCACGGTCACCGCGACAGTGGGCACGCGTCCTCCCGAGGAGCAGCTGGCGGCGTTCAACGGTGACGGCGATGACGCGGCGCCCACGCCGGACTCGCAGTCCGGTGAGCAGGCCACGCGCGATTCGCTCGGTCTGGCCGTCCAGACGCTGACCCCGCAGATCACGCGCCAGCTCGGCCTGTCGCAGGACGTGCGCGGTCTGGTGGTCGGTGCGGTCGACCCCGCCGGCACCGCGGCTGCCGAGGGCATCCAGCGCGGCGATATCATCGTCTCGGCCAACCAGCGTCCGGTGGCGCAGCCGGCCGATCTGGCTGCTGCCGTCAAGGCAGCCGCCACGGCCAACCGGCCTGTCCTGCTGCTCGTTCAGCGCGGCAACGGGCCGGCGCGCTATGTTGGCGTGAAGACTGCCAAGGCGAAATGATCACGACGCGCTGAGCGTTTCGATCCATTGAAGGGCCGCATGATCTTCGGGGCGTGCGGCCCTTTCCGCGTCGGGGTGCAACTCCATCGCCCTTGCTGAAAACCGGTTCCCACTTTTCCCCACGAGCTCTAAAGCAGTTCCAAAGAGTGGAGGACTGCACATGACGGACGAGACCGGGCTTTTCATCGGAACCGGCGGCGGCGAGCGGCAGATCCTCAATTTCAAACGCGCCAACCGGCATGGCCTGATCGCGGGCGCCACCGGTACCGGCAAGACCGTGACGCTGCAGGGCATTGCCGAGAGCTTTTCCCGCGCCGGCGTGCCGACCTTCCTGTCCGATGTGAAAGGTGACCTGTCCGGCATGGCGATGGCGGGATCGCCCACCGCCAAGGTGCATGACGCCTTCGCCGCTCGTGCCGCCGAAATCGGCGATACCGAATGGGTCTACAAGGACAATCCCGTCCAGTTCTGGGATCTGTTCGGCGAACAGGGCCACCCCATCCGCACCACCATCTCGGAAATGGGGCCGCTGCTGCTCAGCCGCCTGCTCGATCTGAACGAGGTTCAGGAAGGGGTGCTCACCATCGCCTTCCACGTTGCCGACAAGGAAGGGCTGCTGCTGCTCGACCTAGACGATCTGCAGGCGATGCTCAGCCATTGCGCAAGCCGGGCAGACGAGCTGACGATCACCTATGGCAACGTCTCCAAGGCGACGGTCGGCACCATCCAGCGTTCTTTGCTCCAGCTGCGCAGCCAGGGCGGCGATCATTTCTTCGGTGAGCCCGCGCTTGAGATCGAGGATTTCTTCAAGCTCGACGATCAGGGCCGGGGTATCGTCAACATCCTGGCCGCCGACAAGCTGATGGCGAGCCCCAAACTCTATTCCACCTTCCTGCTCTGGCTGCTCTCCGAATTGTTCGAGACGCTTCCCGAGGTCGGCGACCCCGACAAGCCCAAGCTCGTCTTCTTCTTCGACGAGGCGCATCTGCTGTTCGACGAAGCGCCCAAGGCGTTGCTCGACAAGGTCGAGCAGGTCGTCCGCCTGATCCGTTCGAAGGGCGTCGGCGTCTATTTCATCACGCAGAACCCGATCGATATTCCCGAGGATGTGGCGGGACAACTCGGCAATCGCGTCCAGCACGCGCTGCGCGCCTTCACCCCGCGTGACGAACGCGCGATCAAGTCGGCCGCCGAAACATTCCGCTCCAATCCCGGCCTCGACGTGGCGACCGCGATCACCGAGCTTAAAGTGGGTGAGGCGCTGGTGTCGCTGCTCCAGGCCGATGGCTCGCCATCTCCCGTCCAGCGCACATTGATCAAGCCGGTCTGTTCGCGTGTTGGCCCTGTCAGCGCGGTCGAGCGTGGCGTGATCAAGGAAACCGACGCCATCGGCGCGAAATACGATACGTTGATCGACCGCGAATCCGCCGAGGAGCTGCTGACGGCCAAGGCGGGTGAGGCGCAGGCCGCAGCCGCGGAGGCCAAGGCGGCGGCCGAGCAGGCCAAGCTCGATGCGGTGCAGGCCAAGGAAGACGAGAAGCAGCGCATCGCCGACGAACGGGAAGCCGCACGGCAGGCCAAGGAAGCGGAGCGCGCGCGCATCGTCGCCGAACGCGAGGCCGCCCGCCAGGCGCGCGAGGATGCCAAACCGAGCTTTGCGGAAAAGATGGTCCAATCGGCCGCGCGCTCGGCGGCGACATCGGTCGGACGCCAGGTGGCCGGCCGTTTGGGCGGGCAATTGTTGCGCGGTCTGCTTGGCGGTCTGTTCAAGGGGCGTTGATGCGCTTTGCCCTTGCCGTGCTGGCGTTGCTGGCCGCAAGCGCCTCCCCCGCGCCGGCGCAGGATCGCGCGACGCTGGCGGGCGGCTATCAGGCCGAGCAGATGGAGGTCGGCGCGTTCCTGCTGCTCGCCGCCGACGGCCGGTTTCGTTATGTGCTCGATTATGGCGCGGTGAGCGAAACATCCGAAGGGCGCTGGACGGTCGATAACGGCACGGTCCGGCTGATTACCGAGCCGCAGGTGAAGCCGCCGCACTTCGTGGTGGTGAAGGACGAACCGGCTCCCAAGGGCGAGTTGAAGGTTGCGCTGGTCGATCCGGGCTTCGACTGGGGCGACCCGTTCGAAGTCGCCCTGACCTTTGCCGGCGGCATTGGCCCGCAGATACGTGCTGCGGGCACAGACGGCGTGGTCGCGCTCGATGCGGGGATGCAGCCGGTTTCGGTTCTCTCCATCATGCCGGTCTATGATGTGAAGCAGGAACCCTATGTCCTGACGCCCGAGACCGGTCATCATGTCCTTTTCCGCTTCGAACCCAATGATCTCGGCCGAGCCGATTTCCGCAGCGAGCCGCTGCGGATCGACGGCAAGACGCTGGTGCTCAATCGCTACGACACCGAAATCCGCCTGAACCGGGTCGACGACCCGACCGAATGAACGCGAAGGAACGCCCGTGACTCACTCGACTGCCGCCGGCCGGCCGCTCGCCGAACTCACCGTTCGCGGCATTCTGCTCGGCGGTTTGATCACGTTGCTGTTCACCGCGGCCAATGTCTATCTGGGGCTCAAGGTTGGACTGACCTTCGCAACGTCGATCCCGGCCGCGGTGATCTCGATGGCGATCCTGCGCTATTTCAAGGATTCGACGATCCTCGAGAACAACATCGTCCAGACCGTCGCATCGGCGGCGGGGACATTGGCTGCGATCATCTTCGTGCTGCCGGGCCTCGTCATGATCGGCTGGTGGAAGGGCTTCCCCTATTTGCTGACCGCGGCGATCTGCGCAACGGGCGGGATATTGGGTGTCATGTTCTCGGTGCCGCTCCGCCGTGCGCTCGTGGTCGACGGCAATCTTCCCTATCCGGAAGGGCGGGCCGCGGCCGAGGTGTTGAAGGTTGGCGCGGAGTCGCGTGCCGGCGCAGCCGAAAGCGGCAAGGGGCTGGCGATCATCGTCATCAACGCACTGGTCTCCGCGGGTTTCGCAGCCTTTGCGAAGACGAAACTGGTGGTGGAGGAAGCTGCGGTCTTTTTCCGCGCCGGTGCGGGCGCGACCGGCATTTCGGGAGGTCTCTCCTTCGCGCTGTTCGGCGCCGGCCATCTGGTCGGCATTTCAGTGGGCATGGCGATGTTCACCGGGCTCGTCATCGGCTGGTGGATCCTGTTGCCGATCCTGACCGCGCAGAACCCGATGCCGGGTGAGGTCGAAGTCTGGGCGGGGACGATCTTCCGCAACGATGTGCGTTTCTTCGGTGCCGGCGTGATCGGCGTGGCGGCGATCTGGAGCCTGATCCGCATCGCCGGGCCTGTCGCAAAGGGCATTCGTGCGGCAATGGCCGCATCCGGGGTGTCGCGCGGCGGCGATGCGCTACCGATCGAGGAGCGCGATATCCCCTTCGGGATCGTCGTTGCGATCTCGCTCGCGATGATGGTGCCGATCGGTATATTGCTTTGGTCGACACTCACCGGCGGACCGCTTGAAACATCGGCATGGCTGCTGGTTGGCGGTGCGCTGCTGTTCGTGGCGGTCATCGGCCTCGTGATTGCCGCGGTCTGCGGCTATATGGCGGGGCTGATCGGCGCATCCAACAGCCCGGTTTCGGGCATTGGCATCCTGTCGGTGCTCGCGGCCTCGCTGCTGTTGCTCGGCCTGTTCGGTCGCGATATCGATCGCGGCTCGACCGATGCGCTGATCGCCTATGCATTGATCGTCACTGGCGTGGTGTTCGGCGTCGCGACCATTTCAAACGACAATCTCCAGGATCTGAAGACCGGCCAGCTCGTTGGTGCGACACCCTGGAAACAGCAGCTTGCGCTCGTCTTCGGCGTGCTTTTCGGATCGATGATCATCCCGCCGGTACTCAACCTGCTCAACGAGACGCTCGGTTTTGCCGGGGCGCCCAATGCGGGCCCCAATGCGCTTGCGGCACCACAGGCGGCGCTGATCTCCGCGCTTGCCAAGGGTGTGCTGGGCGGCGGGGTGAACTGGCCGATGATCCAGCTCGGCATGTTGGTGGGTGTCGGCGTCATCCTGGTCGACGAACTGCTCGGCAAGGCCGGCAAGCTCAGGCTGCCGCCGCTGGCGATCGGCATCGGTGTCTATCTGCCGATGGCCGTGACCTTGCCGGTGGTGCTCGGTTCGGTGATCGGCCTGTTCTACGATCGCTGGGCGGACCGGACATCGGATCCCGAATTCGCGCGCCGCATGGGCGTGCTGACCGCAACGGGGCTGATCGTCGGCGAAAGCCTGTGGGGCGTGGGGTTCGCCGTGATCGTCTATGCGACCAACAGCGACGCACCGATGGCGATCGCACCCGACGGCTTCGGCACGGTAGCGTTGTTCGCCGGACCGCTGATCGTCGCCGCTTTGCTGGTCGGCCTGTATCGGCATACGCGGCGGCAGGTGCTGAGCAAGGGGTAGCGCGGACGGCAAACGTTGCGGGCCGCATGACCCGCATCGTCATTCAGCATCCAGGCATCCGTTCGCATCGCAGCGGCAGTTTGAGCATGGACCCTGAAACACGTTCAGGGTGACGCGTATAGGCGGACTGACAGAAAGCGCCCATGTGTGGACGGCCCTCCGTTGGCAAGTGGCATATTGAGCGTCGCGTTGCTGGTTGGTGCGGCCATGTGTCCGACCTGTTGGCGCGGCACATAGCGCCGCTGGCCGTAATGCCATTCGCGCGTCTCGGGTCCCGATCAATTGCTCGCACTCGAGGTGCTGGGGCGCTTGTGGGTTTTCCCGATCCGGCGGTTTCAACCGGCTTTGTGCATCAGCTCCTATCCGCCCTTCCCAACCTCGTTGGCGCGGTCTCCCGCACCGATCCTTACGCGACCTGCGGCTCGCGATAACGCTCGCCGCTGGCCATCATCGCCCAGATCATTCGGGCGTTCTTGTTCGCGAGCGCGACCGCTGCAACCTTGGCCTTGCGGCGCGCGAGCAGTTGCACAAGCCATGGCCGCTTCGTTCCGTTGCGTTCGGCATAGCGCACGACCGCCATGGCACCGACGATCAGCATCTGGCGCAGATAGCGATGCCCGGCCTTGGTGATGCTGCCGAGCCGCTCCTTGCCACCACTGGAGTTCTGTCTTGGGACCAGCCCGATCCAGGCGGCCAAGTTTCGGCCCGAGCGGAAGATCGCGGGATCGGGAACGGTGGCAACGATGGCGCTGGCGAGCAATGGCCCGACACCGGGTATCTCCATCAGCCGCCGGCCGAGTTCGGTCTCGCGTGCACTCGCCATGATCCGGCGATCGTTCTCAAGGATCTGCTGCTTCACGATATGCAACTGGGCCACCAGCATCGTCAGGCATGTCCGCGCATCGGTCGGCACTCGATCGTCCGCCGTGTCTGCGATGACGCCGACAAGCTGATCGATCCCGTTCCTGCCGATCGGCGCCACAATCCCGAACTCCGCGAGGTGCGCCCGCAGCGCGTTCGACAGCTGCGTTCGCTGCCGGCTCAGGATCAGGCGAACACGGTGCAGCATCATCGCGCTCTGCTGCTCGGGCGACTTGATCCCGACGAAGCGCATGGTCGGTCGCGTCACCGCCTCGCAGATCGCCTCGGCATCGGCCGCATCGTTCTTGCCCCGCTTGACGTACGGCTTCACATACTGCGCCGGCATCAGCTTGACGTCATGCCCCAACGCGATCAACTCGCGCGCCCAATAATGCGACGATGCGCACGCCTCCATGCCAACCAGGCACTGCGGCAACTTGGCAAAGAACTTCAACATGCGCCCGCGCGTCAGTCGCTGGCGCAGCACCGCCGCGCCATCAGCATCAACACCGTGCACCTGGAACACGCTCTTCGCGAGGTCCAAACCTATCGTCGTGACGTTCCCCATCGTGGCTCTCCTTCCGGCTCATCCGCAGATCATCCTGCGGAAGGGGTGGAGAGCCGTCCACGCCATCAATTGCGGGCGTTGCCGAACTGAGGCAATTTCCCGCGATGGATCAGCCCAGCTCGACGGTCCGCCGACCCTTGATCGGCATAGTGGTGGGCGCAGCCGTGGGCATCGTCGTCGCGGTTCCAGCAATCTTCTTGGCAGTCATTTCCGGTGGTGCCGGGCACGGCGCCTATGTCGCGGCACGCTTGCTGTTCCCTTTCTCTATGTTGCTTACGCCGATCGAAGGATCGATCGGGCCGGTCGCGATATGCGTGGGGCTGCTCCAGTTTCCGCTATACGGAGCGTTGATCGGCCGGGCCGTAGCTTCGAGGGGCCATCAAGCTTTTTATCTCTTGATGGCAGTGCACAGTGTTGCGGCGCTTGCCTGCTTCACGGGTCTGCTCCCCGATTTCTCCTAGAACGGGATGAGGCACCTGGCAGATGATCACCAGAGGGACGTTGCTGTTGTTGCCAACCCCTTCGCCGTCATGCCAGCGAAGGCTGGCATCTTCCACAGGATGTGGCGCGATCTGGTTGGCAGACCCCAGCCCTCGCCAAAGGCGAGGTTTATCCTGAGCGCACGCCTTGGCGGGCAGTCGAAGGGCTGGGGTGACGGCTTGGGGTGGAGCTTGTCGCGCGGGGTACCCGTCCGCCGCCCTCTCTCCAAACCGCAAGATCGGTCGAGCGTGCCGCCCATTCGAGCGACTAGCTGGTGCCGCCACGGAGGACGACGATGAAGGCGGACGCACTCGAAAACTACCAACTCCGGATGCGGCGGGTGCTCGACTATATCGACCAGCATCTCGACGAGGATCTGGACCTGGAGACGGTGAGCGGGGTCGCGGCGCTTTCGAAATTCCATTTCCACCGTCAGTTCGCGGCGACCTTCGAGGTCTCCGTGCATCGCTATGTCCAGCTTGCCCGCCTGAAGCGCGCTTCGAACCGGCTGGCTTCGGACGGCGCGCAGAGCGTCACCGATATCGCGATGGATGCCGGTTACGACGCGCCCGATGCCTTTGCCCGCGCCTTTCGCCGCAGGCTGGGGCAATCGCCGTCGTCGTTTCGGAAATCACCCGACTGGGTGCCGTGGCTTGCGGCCTTCGGGCCACTCGACAATGCGAGGAGCAAGCTCATGCAGATCATCTATACCGAAGACGATGTGACGATCCGCGATATGGCCGCCACCAAGGTGGCGATGCTGGAACATCGCGGCGACCGCGAGGGGCTGAACGACACGATCCAGCGCTTCATCGCCTGGCGGAAGGCCGCCGGCCTGTCGCCCGAGACGAGCCCGACCTTCAACATCTTCCGATCCGAGCGGATCCCCGAGAATCCCGACGATTACGCGATGGACCTGTGCGTCGGGACCGATTTGCCGGTGGAGCCCAATGATCAGGGCATGAAGCCCGGCATGATCCCCGGCGGGCGCTGCGCGGTTCTTAGCGTCGTCCACAACACCCATAATCTGGAGCCGGCCGCGCTCTATCTCTATCGTGACTGGCTCCCTGCCAGCGGTGAGGAGGCGCGCGATTTCCCGATCTATTGCCGGCGGCACTTCTCGCCGTTTCCGAACGCGGCGGTGCATGACGTGGTCGTGGAATTGTTCCTGCCGCTGAAATAGCCGGCCGGGCGCGCCTTGCTATACGGTCGGAACGACGGGGCAGTGATAACGACGAAGCTGGCTCAGTCGGTCTTGCCGAAAAACCGCTCGGCGATGTCGCCAGCGATTCGCGCCGGGCGCAGCGTCTCGGCGTCGATGCAGCACCAGCTCGACCGTACTTCGGCCAGGACCTCCTCGCCGCGCTTGATCAGTGTTTCATAGAAGGCGCGGGCGCCATGGACCTTCTCCAGGATCACGGTGGCGACCACCTGATCGTCCAGGAAGGCGGGCTTGCGGTATGTGATCTCGTGCTTGAGCGCGACCCAGAGATGGCGCGCCACGGCCTCGGCGGGCGCAAGGTGGCGCCAGTGCGCGGTCACCGCTTCCTGAACCCAGGTCAGATAATGCGCATTGTTGACATGACCCATGAAGTCGATGTCGCCGGGAGCGATCCGGATCGGGTGGTCATGGGGAAGCGCTGCCATAAGCTTACATTAGTGTAAGCAGAGCCGTCTAACAATCCTATTCCATCAACTCCAGCAGCTTGGCGATCGGCACGAAGGCAAACGCGACCGAGCTGTCGGCGACGCCATAAGGCATGAAGATCAGATCGCCGTGCCGCATTGCACCACAGGTATAGACGACGTTGGGAACATAGCCTTCGCGGTCCTCGTCCGCTGCGGACAGGATCGGTTCGGGCGTGCGTGCCAGCACCTTGGATGGATCCGTCTTGTCGAGCAGGACCGCGCCGATCGAATATTTGCGCATCGCGCCCACGCCATGGGTGAGCAGCAGCCAGCCTTCGTCGAGTTCGATCGGCGGTCCGCAATTGCCGATCTGGATCAGTTCCCAGGGGTAGCGCGGCTCAAGCAGCAGGTCGCCATCCTCCCAATGGAGCAGGTCGTCCGATGCGATGATGAAAAGATTCTGGCCGTCCTGCCGGCCGATCATCATGTATTTGCCGCCGATCTTGCGCGGGAACAGCGCCATGCCCTTGTTGCGCGCGGCGGCGCCGCGGATCGGGCAGAGGTCGAACGAGCGGAAATCGCGCGTGCGCAGCATCTCGGATTGGATCTCTCGACCGGAATAGGCGGTGTAGGTGCCCAGCCATTCGACCGATCCGTCGTCATGGGTGAAGTGGACGAGGCGGAGATCCTCCAGCCCGTTCTTCTGCGCAGGGGTGATCGGGAAGATCACCGTGCCGGACAATGTGCTGTCCTGATTGCGGAACACCGTGACCGGGCCGTCCTCGTAGACGCCGTCGGTGTCGGGCGCGTCGGTCGCGGTGGCGAACGGCGGCTCGGGCGCCAGCCTGAGTTCGCCCTTGTCGGTGATGATCCCCTCGCGGAAGGCAACCGACGAGATATGGCCTTCGCCCACGGCGCGCAGCGACATCAGTATGCGCTGCGATCCCGCCGGCATGCCGGTCTGGTCGAAATGCGGCACGACGCTCGGGTTCATCAGCGCGGCGGCGGCATAGCTGTATTCGTGGCAGAAATAGGCGCCGATCAGCTGGCGCTTTTCGTCGCCGATATCGCCGATCTTGAGGTCGAGCTGTTCCTCCAGCTGTTCGTAGCGGGTCATGAACACGCGCCGCGTTTGCCAGTGGCGCGCCTCGAAGTCGCGCAACACGGCTTCCAGCTGCGCGCGTGCGGTCGCCATATCCATGTCGAGGACAAGCTGGATCAGCTTCTGCGCTCGACTGGGGGCGGCGCCGTTCGACTGCCACGCAAGGTGGAACGGCCGCACCACGACGCGCGAGGGATCCGCATAGAGGCGCAGATCGTGATTGTAGACGTCGAGCATCTGCCTCCCCCGAGGTGGGATCGTCGCTCGCCCCGGATCAGGCGGCGCTTCGCCTCTCTGCCATGTCCGTTGCGGCGATTGATAGCCCTGAAATCGTGGCTGATGCCAGTTGCAGGGCGAGAATCGATTCGGCACCCTGATTGCGGTTGAGGCCGGTCGGCATCAATCCGTCATAGCAGCCGCCATCGCCCTGGCTCGCCAATGGCATGTCGAGATCGTTGACGCCCAGGAACCAGCGATAGGCCCGGTTCGCTTCCTCGATCCAGCGTGGGTCGCCGGAGACTGCAAGGGCAGCCTGGCAGGCGTCGATCGTCGCCTGGGCTTCCAGCGGCTGCTGATCGAACGGGAGCGGGGATTCGAACGGGCGCCCGAAACTTTCGGTGCCGACGGCACGGAAATGGCCTTCGGGCGCGGTCTGCTGGCCGACGATCCAGTCGAGCGTGGCCAGGCCGCAATCGACATAGTCTTGCCGGCCGAGCGCGGCACCCGCACGCAGCAGCGCCTCGGGCAGGCGGGCATTGTCATAGGCAAGCACTGCTTCGAACCAGGGCCAGTCGGGCCGTCGCGCCTCCGCAAGCAGGTTCAGCAACTGATCACCGAACTGTTCGAGGATGCGGGCGGATAGCGCATGACCCGGATGGGCGCCCATCATTGCCGCTGCACCCAGCATCGCGAATGCCTGCGCGCGGGGGGAGCCGAGCGAAAAGGCAATGCCGGCAGACTGATCGAAAAGTGGTGCCGCCCATTGGCGGAATTTCTGCATCTTCGCGTCACGGGCGGCGACACCCAGCGCCCAGAGCGTGCGGCCGTTGCTGTCTTCCGATCCTTCTTCCTCGCACCAGCTGCGGTCGAAATTCATGAAATTGCGGAAGCGTTGACGATCGGGATTCCAGGCATGCTGGATGAAGGCGGCATAGACGCTGGTCCAGCGGCTGCGCTCGTCCTCGTCCATTTCGTCGATCCGGCACATCAGGATGAGCGCGCGGGCATTGTCGTCGACGCAATAGCCGTGGCGGCGGTCGGGCACCGAATAGATGCCGTGCTGGAGCATGCCGGTGGCGTCGCTCATCCGGATCACCGCCGACAGATCGGGTTTCAACGGCTGGGGCGCGGGGGCCTTGCCGAGGATGCGTACCGGTGCCTTGCGCTTCATGTCCGAGAGCAGTGCCACCGCGCGCTCGGCGACGCGGCACCACAGCATCGTGCGCCCGCGCTCATACGCCCTTGTGGATAGCGTGTTGCGGGCCGCAACATCGCTCAGCAGGTGCGAAATCTGGTGCGCCATCGCGGCGCTGTCGCGAAACTCGACAAGGATGCCGTGGTCGTCGGCCAAGATCTCGGTAGCGTGGATATAGGGGGTAGAGACGACTGGCTTGCCGACTGACACCGCATAGGAAAGCGTGCCGGATGTGATCTGGTCGCGCTTCACATAGGGCGTCGCATAGATGTCCGCCGCCTGGAGATAATCAAGCAGCTCGTCCTGCTCGACGAAGGCGTCGATGAACCGGACATGCTCGGTCAGGCCGCGTTCCGCCGCCAGCGCCTGGAGTTGCTCGCGATAGGCCTCGCCCTGCTGGCGGACCAGGTTCGGATGGGTCGCCCCCAGCACGACATAGAGCGCCCGGGGATGATCCGCGACGATCGCAGGCATGGCCTCGATCACATGCTCGATACCCTTGTCGGGCGCGAGCAGGCCAAAGGTCAGGATGACGTCGCGACCCTCGAAGCCGAAGCGCGGTTTCATCGCATCCGGCGCCACGAACGGGCGATCGGGAACGCCATGCGGGATCACGTCGATCTGAAGGTCCGAGATGCCGTAGACAGTGCGCAGCAGTGCGCGGCCCTTTTCGGCCATGACGATCAGCTTGGATGCGCGACGTGCCAGTGCTTCGATCACACGTCGTTCGTCGGGACCGGGATGTTCGAGCACGGTGTGCAGCGTCACCAGCAAAGGCAGGCTGACGCGATCGAGCAGCTTCAATATGTGATCGCCGGCAACACCGCCGAAGATGCCATATTCGTGCTGGAGCCAGATCGCCTCCGCACCGCTCGCCTCGATTGCGCGGGCGGCGGTGCGATACGCGGTGGGGTCGTCCTGCGCGATGGTGTGGATATCGTCGGGATAGACGATGCCGGTGCCGTCATCCATCGCATAGACGTCAACAGTCAGTTCGGGAAAGCTGTCGGCCAGTGCCTGGAAAGTATGCGAGGTGAAGGTCGCGAGTCCGCAGCGGCGGGGAAGCGAGTTTCCGATGAGCGCGATGTGCTTGAGTGCACCGGTGTTTCGCGTCGCGCTATAGATACTGACCATGTCCGTTCTTTCGCTCCTGCAACAATTACTCGCGCATCGAATTCCCAAGCCCGTCTAACGACTCCAGCATGGGATGGTTGCGTTATTTGTGCATTGCAGCAAGAAAAATCGTGGAATGGAGGCGAAACGTCGCCCAGACGTGCCTCAGCCGCGACCGCGATATCCCGGCACGCTCTGATCCGGCAGCCACAGGCCTTTGGGCGGCTCGTCCGACTGCCAGAAGACGTCGATCGGAATGCCGCCGCGCGGATACCAGTATCCGCCGATGCGTAGCCAGACCGGCTTCATCTCGTCGAACAGGCGCTGGCCGATGCCCACCGTGCAATCTTCGTGGAAGGCGGCATGGTTGCGGAAACTGCCGAGGAACAGCTTCAGCGACTTGGATTCGACGATCGTCTCGCCAGGCGCATAATCGATCACCAGATGCGCGAAATCGGGCTGTCCGGTGACCGGACAAAGCGATGTGAATTCGGGCGCGGCAAAGCGGACCAGATAGGGCTTGCCCGGGCGCGGATTGGGGACGTAATCGAGGATTGCCTTTTCGGGAGAGGCGGGGAGCGGCGTTTGCCGGCCGAGATGGGTCGTCTGCATGATCAGCTATCTAGTCATTCCATCGTAAAATCCCAAGCCGTTCGGGCTGAGCTTGTCGAAGCCCTTGCCTTCTGTTCTTTATCGGGGCTTGGAGAAAAGAAGGGCAGGGCTTCGACAGGCTCAGCCCGAGCGGGGGTGGAAATATGAGAAAGCTGGTTCTTGGTCTGGCTCTGGCGAGCGCGTTCAGCCTGCCCGCAATCGCGCAGGACAGGGTCGATCCTCCCAAGGTGAAAGCCGATTCGTCCGATATCCCACCGCCCCAGGTGGCAGTGACGCGGCACGCGGGCACGTTCGGCGGCGTGCGGATGAACTATGTTGCGACCGCGGGCGAGACCTATCTGAAGGCTGAGGACGGCACGCCGCGTGCCAGCATCACATCCTATTCCTATGTGAAGGAGCCGCGCGACCCGTCGCGACCCGTCACCTTCCTGTTCAACGGTGGCCCGGGTTCGGGTTCGGTGTGGCTGCATATGGGCGCGTTCGGCCCCAAGCGCGTCGCTATTCCCTCGAACGCGCGCGACGACGGTGCGCCGCCCTATCCGCTGGTCGACAATCCCGACAGTCTGCTCGACGTGACCGACATCGTCTTCATCGATCCGGTCGGCACCGGTTTCAGCCATGCGCTGGGCAAGACCGATCCCAAGGAATTCTGGGGCATCACCAAGGACGCCCAGTCCGTCGCCGAGTTCATCCGCATCTGGCTGAACCAGAATGGCCGCTGGAACTCGCCCAAATTCCTCGGCGGCGAAAGCTATGGCACGTCGCGTTCGGCCGCGGTGCTCAACCAGCTCGAAGGCCAGTATAACGACGTTGCGCTCAATGGCGTGATCCTGATCTCCACTGTGCTCGATTTCGCGGCTGGGGCGGACACGCCGGGCAACGAGATGACTTTCATGCTCAACCTGCCATCGATGGCGGTGACCGCACTGTTCCATGGCAAGACGCAATATGCCGGCACCCCAGAACAGTTCGCGGAGGAAGCGCGGCGCTGGGCGTCAGGCCCTTATATTGCCGCGCTCCTCAAGGGCGTGGCGCTGCCCGCCGAGGAGCGTGCCGCCGTGCGCCGCGACCTGGCGCGCTTCACCGGCCTGTCCGAAACCTATCTCGAACAGGCGGACCTGCGTGTTGAGCCCGGCCGTTTCTACAAGGAATTGCTGCGCGATCGCGGGCTGACCGTCGGCCGGCTCGACAGCCGCTACACCGGCAAGGATTTCGACAGCGCCGGCGAGACGCCCGACGACGATCCCAGCTTCTACGGCATCGATGGCGGCTATACCGCGGCGATCAACGCCTATGTGCGTGAGTCCCTGAATTTCCAGACCGATCGGCGCTATGTGACGATCGGCAGTGTCCAGCCCTGGGACTGGCGACTGGGCGGCGGCCGCGACAGCGACGTCTATGTCAATGTCGCGCCCTACATCGGCACCGCTTTGCGCAAGAATAGCGGGCTGCGCATCTTCGTCGGCCAGGGCTGGTATGATTTCGCCACGCCCTTCTACGCCGCCGAATATTCGCTGAGCCGCACGGGCTTCCTCAAGGACCGCATCCAGTATCATTATTATGATGCCGGCCACATGATGTACGTCCGCGACGAGGACCGCGCCAAGCTGACGCGCGATATCCGGGGCTTCATCAAAAGTCGCTGAGGACGGCGGATGCCAACGATCGCCCTGCTGATCATCTCCAACCTGTTCATGACGATCGCCTGGTACTGGCATCTGAAGGGCGGGATGGAGAAACCGATCCTGTTGGTCATCCTGATCAGCTGGGGAATAGCCCTCGTCGAATATTGCTTCGCGGTGCCGGCCAATCGCATCGGCTATGCCGGGGGCTGGACACCGGGCCAGCTCAAGATCGCTCAGGAGGCGATCGCGCTGATCGTCTTCGGCGGGTTCATGGTGTGGGTGCTGGGCGAACCGCTGCACTGGCGCCATTTCGCGGCATTTGCCTGTATCATGGCGGCTGTGGGGTTTCTGTTCGTGGGGAAGTAGGCCCTCGCCGTTCCGGCGAACGCTCGATCCTGTCACCGTTCGGGCTGAGCCTGTCGAAGCCCTGTTCTTCTATTGCGGTGTGAAGGAAAGGGCAGGCCTTCGACAGGCTCAGCCCGAACGGGTGTTGGTGGCGCCTACAGATCCACGCCTGCGGCGATCGCTTCCAGTTTGCGGATGCGTTCCTTGAGGTTCGCGATCTCTATGCGGGCCCCTGCCGCGAGTGGCCTGGTGTCGGAGTTCGTCCGTTCGAACTCTGCGCGCTTGAGGTCCAGCCAGCCGCGCCAGCCATGGAGCGCACCGAAGGTCAGGATGGTGATTCCGGCGACGGCGGAGGCGGCGAGAAGTAGATTGGGGTCGGTCATTGATCCGTCCATCGTGAAGTGGTGACGCGCGGCTCAGTCGTCTCCGCAGCTCCAGCTCCAGCCGCCATCGGTCTTCATCCAGCCGATCGTGACGAAGATGATGATCAGTGCGATGGCGGACGCAATCTTCGCGGTCTCGTTCGGCATGAAATTGACCGTGAGCGCCAGCAGCACGCCGAATACAGCAATGCTTGTCCAGCCCTGCCAAGTGGCGGGTACCGACCCGATACCGCAGCGCTTGCGCGCAAACCAATAACCTTCGCGGACCTTTCTGGGCCGCAGATCATTCATTCGCATCGTCTGTCTCCTTGGGTGGTCTGCCGCGTGGGCGCTGCTCGGGGGCGGCCAGCTTGATTCCGCGCCGCGCCAGCGCCTCGCGCAGCAGCACCTCGATCTGTGCGTTCACGCTGCGCAGATCGGTGGCCGCAGACCGCTCGAGCGCCGCGTGAAGCGCGGGCTCGATGCGGAGCGCGAAGGGCTTTTTGGGAGGGGCGCTCATCGTCCGTTATTGGTACAGAGAGCCCGTATTGACCACTGGCTGTGTGTCTCGCTCGGAGCAGAGCACGACCATCAGGTTCGATACCATTGCGGCGCGGCGTTCGTCGTCAAGCTCGACGACATTCTTGGCCGAAAGCTGATCGAGCGCGAGCTGAACCATCGAGACGGCACCTTCCACCAGCCGCGACCGTGCCGCGATCACCGCTTCGGCCTGTTGGCGACGGAGCATCGCTTGCGCAATCTCCTGCGCATAGGCCAGGTGAGTCAGGCGGCATTCGTCCACGGTGACGCCGGCGATCGCAACGCGTTCCTGCAGTTCGATGCGCAGTTCGTCGCTGACCTGATCGGCGTCGGAGCGCAGCGTCACTTCCTTGTGCTCGATATCGTCATAGGGATAGCGCGATCCAATCGCGCGTACGGCGCTTTCGATCTGGATGTGAACGAACTGCTTGTAATCGTCGACGTCGAACAAGGCTTGCGCGGAATCGGTTACGCGCCACACGACGTTCGATGCGATCTCGATCGGATTGCCGCGCAGGTCGTTCACCTTCAGCTTTTCCGACGTGATGTTGTGTACACGCACCGAGACCTTGGTGCGGGTGAGCCATGGCCACCGCCAGCGCAGGCCGTTGGTGCGATCGGTACCCTTATATTCGCCGAACAGCAGGATCGCCGCCGCCTGGTTGGGCTGGATCATGTAGAAGCCGATGGTGATGAAGCAGAAGATCAGCACGCTGCCGATGAAGAGCAGCACGGGGGCGAGCGGTGGCTGTTCGCTGCCCACCATCTGCGAGAATTGATAGCCTCCAAATGCCACCACCACGAGCAGGGCGAGCAGCATCAGATAGCCGCTGAACGTGTTTGCCGTCCGTTCGGAGCTGGCGTTGAGCGCCGCCGATTGGGGTCCGTGTGTCATCTAGCCCTCCATAATTGTGATATCATAATAATATGGAATCGAATGGCAGGGCAAGCGGATTCGAACGGCGTGACGGGATCGAGAACCAAGCGGCAAAGAAACGCCGCCCACCCCGACGATCCGGGATGGGCGGCGATGGTCATGTAGGTAGATCGGTGTCCGGTGAGTCGATCTCACCGGACACGGATATTACTGGACGGTCACGGTCACCGCGCGGCGGTTGCGCGCCCAGGATGCCTCGTCGGAACCAAGCGCATCGGGGCGCTCCTTGCCGAAGCTGATCGTCGAGATGCGATTGGCATCGATGCCGAGCGTCGCGAGATAGTTCTTCGCGGAATTGGCGCGGCGCTCACCCAGTGCGAGATTATAGTCGCGCGTGCCGCGCTCGTCGGCATGACCCTCGACCGTCACGCGGACCCGCGGATATTGCTTGAGCCAGGCGGCCTGGCTGTCCAGCGTTGCGCGATCTTCGGCGTCGATGTCGAACTGATCGAGACCGAAGAACACGCGATCGGACGACACCTTGGCAAGGAAATCGGCTTGCGAACCTGGAACTGGCGCATCGGTGACGCCGCTATCGGTGTTCGGAGCGGTTTCGACCGGCCCGGGCGGCGGGCCGGCGTCCGCAGGCGGTTTCTTGGCGCAGGCACTCGCCATAAGGGCAAGGCTGGCGCCCACGATGAACTTCATACCCAGTCGGGCCATTTCGGTCTCCTTCTTTACGTCAGACAATGATGCCCACCCTGTTGGCCGCCCGTACGGCGGATCGTTACGATAGGGGAATCACTCGTTTCAGGGCAACAACGGTCCCCAGGCCGGATCGGATCCATTGACCGGGGTCGGAATCTTCCGCTCGTTGCGGCCGGTGAGATCGACCTGCCACACGCTGGAGCTGCCCGAGCGCCCCTGGGTCGAACGGAAGAACTGGATGACGCGGCCATTGGGCGACCAGGTCGGCGCTTCGTCCTGCCAGCTATTGGTCAGCAGTCGCTCGCCGCCACCGCTGGGCGACATCACGCCGATGCGGAAATTGCCCGCGATCTTGGTGAAGGCGATCAGGTCGCCGCGCGGGCTCCATTCGGGGGTGGCGTGACGTCCGCCGCCGAAGCTGATCCGCTGCTGGTCGCTGCCGTCGGCGTTCATCGTGTAGATTTGCTGGCCGCCCGAACGGTCGCTTTCGAACACGATCTTCTTGCCATCGGGCGAGAAGCTGCCGCCGATATCGATGCCCGGCGCGTTGGTCAGGCGGCGAGGCGTGCCGCCGCTGACGGGAATCGAATAAATGTCGGTATTGCCGTTGCTGGCCATCGAAAAGAGGATGGTGCGGCCGTCCGGCGAGAAGCGCGGCGCGAAGATCGCGTTCTGGCTTTCGGTCACCAGGCGCTGCCCGCCCGTGCCCAGATCGTAGATGAAGATGCGCGGCCGGTTGTTGAGATAGCTGAGATAGACGATCTGCTTATAGTCGGGCGAGAAGCGCGGGGTGAGCGCGATCGACTGACCATTGGTGATGAAGCGGTGGTTCGCGCCGTCCGAATCCATGATCGCCAGCTGCTTGCGGCGATTCCCCTTGGGGCCGGTCTCCGCGATATAGGCGATGCGGCTGTCGAAGAACGGGCTTTCGCCCGACAGTCGCGCATAGATCGCATCTGCGCATTTGTGCGCGGCGCGGCGCCAGTCGCCGGGTGCGACCTCGAAACCCTTGCGGGTCAGTTCGCTGCCGAGCGCGACGTCATACAGATAGCAGCCGACCGTCAGCTTGCCGTCGCCATTGGCGCGGACGAAACCCTGCACCAGCGCCTGCGCGTCGCTGCCGCGCCAATAGGGATATTGCGGCGCCGTCACTTCGGGAAACTGGATGTCGCGCACCGCACCGGGGCCCTTGGGGCGGAACAGCCCGGAATTGCGCAGATCGGCGACGATCACCTCGGCGACCTGCCGACCGAGCGCGTCGGTCGTGCCAGCCGGCGTGTTGACCGATTGCGGGCTCGGCAGGGACGGCACGGCGATGATCAGGTCGTCGCCGCTTTCGTCGGTAACGTCCACACTCAGCCCTTCGCTTTGCGCGGGTTGAGCGCTGGCCGGCGGCTGCGCGAATGCTGCCATTGGCGCGGCCGCCGCGACGGCCAGCAGCGATACGATGGTGTGCTTCAAGGTCTTCATTGTCCTAGCCTCTTGTCGAACGCCGGTTTGATGACTTTCCAGGCGTCATAAAATTCGGGCGGAAGTTTGAAGGGGGCCGCAAGCTTGACCGCCTTGATCGCACGCTCCTTGTGCAGGCCGGCCTGGCTTTGATTGCTCTCGGTAACGCCGGTCTGGGCGATCACGCGCGGTTCTCCGATGATCTCGCCTTCTCTCGACAGCTGGACCTCCACGATCGTGCGCAGCGATTCCGAATCGGCACCGGTCGGTGCGCGCCAATGTGGCTTCAACTGACGGCGAATTTCGCCGGCCAGCGCTGCCTGCACAGCCGGGCCAGCCACCGCGGCGGGCGGTGTGGTTACGCGGCTCTGCGTCGGCTTGTCGGTCAATCCGTCGACCAGCCCGGCCAGTCGCCCGGTCGGGCGGGCGGCGCGTGCATCGGGCTTTGCCTGCGGTTTTGCCGCTGGTTGCGGCTTGGCGGGAGCGGGCGTGGGTTTTGCCGGCACAGGCTTTGCCGGGGCCGGCTTCGCAGGCGCGGGTTTTGCGGGCGTTGGTTTGGCCGGCACCGGGGTTGGTTTTGGCGGCGTCGGCTTGGCGGGAACAGGTTTGGGTACCGGCCTGGGCGCAGGGGCGGGGGGCACTGGCGTCGGACGCGGCGTCGGTTGCGGCGGGGCCGGTGTCGGCACGGGTGTGGGGGGCGGCGGAGTCGGCTCGACCGGGCCTTCTTCCTCGGCGAGTTTCGCCGCCGGCTCTTCCTGGCTTGCCACAGGGGCGGTGCTTTCCAGCGCGACTTCGTCGGCCAGCGTCACTTCGATCGGCTTCTGTTTCAGATCGATCGGATTGGGCGTGGAAAGAAAACCGACCGAAAGCAGGCCGAACAGCACAACATGGCCGACAACGGCGACGCCAAGGCCCGTCTGTTCGGCGCGATCCATCACTGCGTCTGTTCGGCGCCGGTGGTGACCAGCGATACCTTGTTCAGCCCGGCGCGATTGAGCTCACCCATCACGCGCATGACATGGCCGTAATCGAGCGAGCGATCGGCGCGCAGGAACACCGGCGGACCTTCGGCGCCCTCTGCCGGAGCCTTGGCGGCGAGGATCGTCGCCAGCTCGGCTTCCTGCACTTCAACGTCGTCGATGAAGATCTTGCCCGCGTCGTCGAGTGAGATCTGTAGCGGCTGCTTGTCCTGATCGAGCGCGCCTGCGCGACTGTCGGGCAGGTTCACGGGCACGCCGGTGACGAGCAGCGGCGCCGTGATCATGAAGATGATGAGCAGCACCAGCATCACGTCGACCAGCGGCGTGACGTTGATTTCGGCCATCGGCGCGCGCCGGCCGCGGCTGCGCTGGGAGGGGAGTGGGCCCATTGCCATCAGCGATCGGTCTCGAGTTCGCGGCTCAGCGTCGAATGGAAACCGTCGGCGAAGCGGTTGAGCCGTGCTTCGAAACGGTTGATGCCGTGGCTGAAACGGTTGAACGCGATCACCGCCGGAATGGCCGCGAACAGACCCAATGCGGTTGCGAACAATGCCTCGGCGATACCGGGTGCAACGACCGCAAGCGAGCTATTCTGTTCGGCCGCGATCGACGTGAAGGCGCGCATGATGCCCCAGACCGTGCCGAACAGGCCGACGAACGGCGCCACCGAGCCGATGGTTGCGAGGATGTTGAGCCGATCCGAAAGTCGGTCGATCTCACCCGCCGTCGCCGCGCCCATTGCCGTCGCCAGGCGCGCGCGCGTGCCTTCGCGATCGACCATCTTGCGGTTGGTCGAACGGCGCCATTCGGAAACGCCGGCGGCGAAAATCTTCGCGCTGGGCAGATCCGAATTGCTGTGGATCTTGTACAGCGTATCGATATCCTCGGCCTTCCAGAAATCGCGTTCGAACTTCTCGGAGGCGCGCGTGGTCTTCCGCAGACGGACTGCGAAGCCGACGATGATCGCCCAGGTCCAGATGCTGGCGAGCAGCAATCCGATCATGACGAATTTCACCATCCAGTCCGCCTGGATGAAAAGTGCCACCGGGGAGAGGGTGGCTGCGTCGGCACTCATGATGGCATTCATTGCGGTTTCGGAATCCTCACAACAGTCGCTGAAATGCTTCGATCCAGGCAAGCGGCTGTCGCCTGGGCCGTCCGGAGGGGGAGAGAAAGGCGGCGACGACGTTTGCGTCCGCGACTATCTCATCCCCGCGCATGACTCTCTGATGAATATGGCAGGAGGCTGCACGGATATCTTTCACTTCGCTCACAACGAGGAGCGCGTCGTCGAGTTTCGCCGGCGCACGATATTTGATGCTCAGCTCCGCCACCGCGTAGACGCCGAGCCCCTCGTCATGGGCGCCGCGCTGGTCGACGCCGGCGCGTGCCAGCATGTCCGATCGCGCGCGTTCCATGAAGCGTAGATAATTGGCGTGATAGACCACCCCCGAAAAATCGGTGTCCTCGAAATAGACGCGCACCGCAAAATGGTGCGCCTTTCCGACGAAACGCCCCTGATAGGGCAGGTCGGGTTGCTGTGCCGCCATGGCGGCCGGGTCTAGCGGCTGAGGGGCAGGGTTCAACCCCCTTTGCCTGTTACCGCAACGATTGGACCTGGTTACGGTGGTTCCGGCGGTGGAATCTTGGAGGATCGGAGGTGGGCAGGATACAACCTCCCCGTCGCTCCAGCGCAAGCTGGAGCCCATGCGATGCTTCAGCTTCGGTGGTGTTTGGGGCATCGTATGGACCCCAGCTTTCGCTGGGGTGACGCGGGTTTTGGTTTCGGTGCGAGCCCGACCGGAGCTCAAGCAGGTTTAGCCCACCCACTCACTTCACGTCGAACAACCCATCCTGTCCGGATTCGGCCGGCGGATTGAGTCCGAGATGCTTCCATCCCCGGCTGTTGAGGCAACGGCCACGCGCGGTGCGCGCGATCAGGCCGAGCTGGATCAGATAGGGTTCGATGACCTCTTCGATCGTGTCGCGCGGCTCGGAAAGACCCGCGGCGAGCGTTTCCACGCCGACCGGTCCGCCGCGATAAATGTCGGCGATCATCATGAGATAACGGCGATCCATTGCGTCGAGGCCGAGCTTGTCGACTTCCAGGCGGTTGAGTGCCGCATCCGCGGCATGCGCATCCACGGTGGTGGCTCCCGCGACATTGGCGAAATCGCGGACACGGCGCAGTAGCCGGCCGGCGATGCGCGGCGTGCCGCGCGCGCGCTTCGCGATCTCGTGTGCGCCGTCCGGCGCGATGCCGAGGTCGAGCAGGCCCGCCGCGCGGGTGACGACGCGCTCGAGCTCGTCGACCGTGTAGAAATTGAGGCGGACGGGAATGCCGAACCGGTCGCGCAGCGGCGTGGTCAGCAGGCCCTGGCGCGTGGTGGCGCCGACCAAGGTGAATTTGGGCAGGTCGATGCGGACCGATCGCGCCGACGGGCCCTCGCCGATCATCAGGTCGAGTGCGCGATCCTCCATCGCCGGATACAGCACTTCCTCGACCGCGGGATTGAGGCGGTGGATCTCGTCGATGAACAGGACGTCGCCATCTTCCAGATTGGTCAGCAGCGCCGCCAGATCGCCCGATTTGGCGATGACCGGACCCGAGGTTGCACGGAACCCGACGCCAAGCTCGCGCGCGATGATCTGGGCGAGCGTGGTCTTGCCCAGCCCCGGCGGGCCGAAGAACAGCACATGGTCGAGCGCGTCGCCGCGCGATTTTGCGGCGGAGATGAACACACGCAGATTCTCACGCGCGGCCTTTTGTCCCACGAATTCGTCGAGCGATTTCGGCCGCAACGCCGCGTCGATATCCTCCGGGCGGCGGGAGGCGCTGAGCATGCGATCGGTGTCGCTCATGTTTTGCGTCCGCCGCTTGAACGGCGCCGGAGGACGATCGTCACTTCGCGGCCTTTCTCAACGCCAGTCGGACCAGCGTGTCGAGGCCCGCGCCGTCGCCGAGCTCTTCCGCGGCCGCGGCGACCGCGGCGCTTGCTTCGGCGGGCTTGAAACCGAGATTGAGCAATGCGGAAACCGCATCGGCGCTGGCGCCCGGCGGCGCCGCGACGGTTGCAGGGCCAAGCCCCACCGCGATGCCGCCGACCTTGTCCTTGAGTTCGCGCACGATGCGCTCGGCAAGCTTAGGGCCGACGCCGTTCGCGCGCGACACCATCGTCTTGTCCTGCGCCGCGATCGCCCGGCTCAGGTCGACGGGCTCGAATGCGGAGAGGATCGCGAGTGCGACGCGCGCACCGACGCCCTGGACCGAGGTCAGCAGGCGGAACCAGTCGCGTTCGTCGGCGGTGGCGAAGCCCATCAGCCGGATCGAATCCTCCGAGACGAGCATTTCGGTATGGACCGTCACGGCCTCGCCGATCGGGCCCAGCGCCGCGAGCGTGCGCGACGACGCTCCGACCAGATAGCCGACGCCGCCCACGTCGATCACAGCATGGTCGATGCCCGTCTGGGCAAGGCGTCCCTTCAGATGTGCGATCAAATTCGGCCCCGGCATTCTAACGAAATCATGTCGATGTCTGGGACATAAGCAGAACAGGCGCGTTCGGGGAAGCGAAATCCCGTCGCTTGAGAGCGGGTGGCGACTTGCCTACACAAGAGAGAACGAAAAATCGGGGGATGCCATGGATCGTCGTCAATTTCTTCTGGGCAGTGGTGCTGCCGCGGCGGCGTTGGCGCTCGCACCGGTCGTACGCGCGGCGGAGATCCGGCGGGGCATCCGCGTCGACGGGCTTTCCGGCCTGAATGGTTTCGAGACTCGCGATGGCGCTGCGCGGCCGACGCCAGCGCTGATCGAAGCGGTGCGCCAGGGCAAGCTGACGGCGCTCAGCCAGACCATGGGCGAAGTCGGCAACGGCCCCGACCGCTTCCTGCGCGCGGTGGAAGGGATCAACCGGATGAACCGGATGATCGCCGCCAATCCCGGCCTGCTCGCAAAGGTCGACAGCGCCGCCGATCTGCGTGCCGCCCATGCCAATCGGCGGCTCGGCATGATCTACAATTTCCAGGACACGACCGCGCTGGAGGGAGATGTGTCGCGCATTGCCCTGTTCAAGACGCTCGGCATCCGCCAGCAGCAACTGACCTACAACAAGCGCAATCTGGCCGGCGATGGCTGCCTGGAGCCCGGCAATGGCGGCGTCTCCGATTTCGGCCGGCAGGTGATCGCGGAAGTGAACGCCAACCGATTGCTGCTCGACCTGAGCCATGCCAGCCAGCGCACCATCGCGGAGGGGATCGCGGCTGCCAAGGCGCCACCCGCCATCACCCATACCGGCTGCCGCGACCTGGTCGACGTGCCGCGCAACACCTTCGATCGCGAGATGCGCGCCGTGGCCGACAAGGGCGGCGTGGTCGGCATGTATTTCATGCCGTTCCTGCGTGCATCGGGGCAGGCGGGGCGGGAGGATCTGCTACGGCATCTCGATCACGCGATGAAGGTTGTCGGCGAGGATCATGTCAGCATCGGCACTGACGGACCGATCATGGGCATCGTCATCGACGACGCGGCACGCGCCGGCCAACGCGCCTTTTACGAGGATCGCGCCAGGCGGGGCATCGCGGCGCCGGGCGAGGCGGCGGACGTGATGAACATGGTCGACGGCTATAACGACATCGACCGGATGGACCGCATGACCGACGACCTGAAGGCGCGGGGTTGGACTGCCGCGCAGGTCGACAAGGTGCTCGGCGGCAATCTGCTGCGCCTCTATGGCGAGGTGTGGGGCGGGTAGAGGCACGTCATTCGCGCGAATGCGCATTGCTGTCCGGGATTTCATTGCAGGGTCGGACTGAAAGTGCCGCATTTTGCGGGATGAAGCCGCAAACGCGTTGTTGAGACATGATTTTGATCGATCGCCTTTTAAACCTTCTCCCGTTCAGGGGAGAGGGTGGCGAGCGAAGCGACGCCGGGAGAGGGGGCCATCGGAGCAGGATGAGCGCTGAAATCCAGGCTTTCTCAGACTCCCCCTCTCCCGATCTCGCTGCGCTCGATCACCCTCTCCCCTAAAGGAGAGAGGGTATTACGAAATCCCGGACGGCAGCGGGCGAAAGCCGGAATGACGTAAAACACCTTGGCGTCAGGCGTCCCGGATCCTTCCAAGCGCCTTCGCACTCCCGATGTGATGCGCATGGGTGATTGCGACCGCCAAGGCGTCGGCCGCGTCGGCGCCCGCGATCCTGACGCCGGGCAGCAGGCGGGACACCATCGCGTGGACCTGTGCCTTTTCCGCGCTGCCAGTGCCCACGATCGCCTTCTTCACCAGCCGGGCGGCATATTCGCCGACCACGCAGCCGGAGCGTGCGGCGGCAAGCAGGCAGATGCCGCGCGCCTGGCCGAGCTTCAGCGTCGATTGAGGGTTCGCGTTGACGAACACCTCCTCCACCGCCGCGCCGTCGGGGCGATGCTGGAGGATGAGGTCGGTCAGCGCCGCGTCGAGCGCGAGCAGTCGTTCGGCCAGAGGTGCTGCGCTGTCGGTTTTGATCTGGCCGTTGGCAACATGGCTCAGCCGGTTGCCTTGCGCGATGATGATGCCCCAGCCGGTCGTACCCAGCCCCGGATCGAGGCCGAGTATCAACATCGTGGCAAAGGCCCGATCAGCCGAGTTTCTCCATCACGTCATCGGGCACTTCGTAATTGCCCCAGACGGTCTGGACGTCGTCGTCGTCGTCGAGCACGTCGATCAGCTTCAGCAGGCTGCCCGCCGTGTCGGCATCGACAACCACCTTGGTCTGCGGACGCCAGGCGAGCTTGGCGCTTTCGGCCTGACCCAGCACGCCCTCGAGCGCCTTGGCGACTTCGTGCAGCGCGTCCTGCGCGGTCCAGATCTCATGGCCTTCATCGGACACGACATCCTCGGCGCCTGCCTCGAGTGCCGCTTCGAACACCTTTTCCGCGTCGCCGGCGCTGGCCGGATATTCGATCAAGCCCATCCGGTCGAAACCGTGGCTCACCGATCCGCTCGCGCCCAGATTGCCGCCATTCTTCGAGAATGCCGTGCGGACGTTGGTCGCGGTGCGGTTGCGATTGTCCGAAAGCGCCTCGACGATCAGCGAGACACCGCCGGGGCCGAAACCCTCGTACCGAATCTCTTCATAATCCTCGCCGCCGGCCTGGCTGGCCTTGTCGATCGCGCGCTGGATATTGTCCTTGGGCATGGATTGCGCGCGCGCCGCGTTCATGGCGAGGCGCAGGCGCGGGTTCATGTCCGGATCGGGCATGCCCATCTTCGCCGCCACGGTGAGCTCGCGGCTCAGCTTGGAGAACGACGCGGCGCGCTTCTTATCCTGCGCGCCCTTGCGGTGCATGATGTTCTTGAATTTGCTATGGCCTGCCATCGGAACCTGGATCTGCTGAGTGTTCGGTGGGCGAGGGCACTAGCGGAACGGGCAGGGTAAGAGCAACTGTTTGCTCGATCGACCGCGTTTCCCGCCGGGCTGACTTCTGATTGTGCGGGCCATGATGGCCAATTGTCCTGATGGCTCGGATTGTCGCCGACGTCAGCATCGCTTTCCCACGATCTCGCATGATCGGCTGCCAGGGCCGCCATTCGCGCCCTTGCAAAGCCGTTGCAGTCTGATAAATAAAAATGAGATCAATATCATATTATTGATGTTCTCGTTGCGATGGGGTGTCCGTCTCACCATGCAAATCATATCCCGCGACTGTTCTGCTTCGATGGTGCCGATGATGGGCCATGGCCGGTGCTTGGAACCTCATCCATGAGCCGGTTTCGTCGGGCCGGGCGCTATGCGCTGTATGGAGTCGGTGGCCTCGCCGCATTGGCCGCCGTCACGATCGGCGGCGGATATGTCTGGCTGCGTGGTTCGCTTCCCGCCTATTCGGGCACGGTCGCGATCGACGGCATCGGCGCGGATGTGGAAATCGTGCGCGATCGCCAGGCCGTGCCGCATATCTTCGCGCGCTCGCGGAACGACGCCTTTTTCGGGCTCGGCTATGTCCATGCGCAGGATCGGCTGTGGCAGCTCGAAATGGCGCGCCGCGCGGGCAGGGCACGTCTCGCCGAGGCGGTGGGCGCCGACGGGCTTGTGATGGACAAGCTGGTCTCCGCGCTCGATCTCGATCGCGTCGCTGCGCGCAGCGATGCACGCAATGATGACGGCACCAGAGCGGCCATCCGTGCCTATGTCGCCGGAATCAACAGCGCGATCGATACGCGCAAGGGGCCGTTGCCGCCCGAATTCCTGCTGCTTGGCATCAAGCCTGGGCATTGGACCGAGAGCGATGTGAACCGCCTCGGCGGGCTTGCCGCGCTCGGCTTCGGCGATTGGCGCGACGAACTCATGCGCGCGCGCCTGGCCGCACGGATCGGCTGTGCCCGGCTTCGCGATCTGTACGCCTCGCCCGACGATCCGGGTCCCGTCACCTATGCGGGCGCTGCGGTGGAGAGCGGCGATCGCGCAGAGAACTGTGGGGCGATCCGCTTTTCCGGCAAGGCGGTTGCGGCGATCCCCGTTCTGCCGTTCGGCCGCTCGCTTCCTGCCTCGAACAGCTGGGCCATCGCCGGTGCGCGCACGGCGAGCGGCAAGCCGATGCTCGCCAACGATCCCCACGGGCCGTTCGGCGCGCCTGCCGACTATTATCCGGTCCGGATGACATGGCCGGGGTTCGAACTGGTCGGTGCGTCGCGGCCGGGATCGCCGGTGATCGCCAGCGGACGCAATCCCGACATCGCCTGGGGCGTCACCGACATGATGGCGGATCAGGCCGATCTGTTCGTAGAACGCGTCGATCCCGCCGATCCGAGCCGATATCTTACGCCATCGGGCTCCGCGCCGTTCGGCGTGCGCCGCGTCCTTATCCCGGTGCGCGATGCGCCGCCGAAGCAGATCACGCTCAGATATACGCGCCACGGAATGGTGATCTCCGATCTCGACGACGATGCCGCGGCCTTGCTCCGCGACCAGATCGGCCCGGGCCATGTCATCGCGCTGGCCGGTCTCGATTTCCCCAACGGCAACCCGCTGATCAAGGCGTTCCTGAATATGGCGGAAGCGCGCGACTGGGCCGGATTCCAGACGGCGGCGCGGGATTTCGGCCTGCAGCACAATTTCGCCTATGCCGATCGCGCCGGCACGATCGCGATGCTCACGGCGGGCCATTTGCCGCTGCGCCGCGGCGACGGTTTCCTCCCGGTTCCCGGCTGGGACGCGCGCTTCGACTGGCAGGGTTTCGTTGCGCCCGATGCGTGGCCCGCCGCGCACATGCCCGCTACCGGCTTCGTCGCCAATGCCAATAACCGCCTGGTCGCGGGCCGGGGCGGACCGCTCGACAGCGCAAGCTTCGAACCCGGCTGGCGCGCTGCGCGGATCGACGCGGTGCTCGCGCGCACTGCGAAGGCGGATATCGCGGGCCAGGTTTCGCTCCAGACCGATATCGTCTCGGCGCAGGTCGCGGCGCTCCGCCCCATTCTTCTGGCGATGCGGCCGGGGCACGACGCGGCGCGTGCACGGGCCATGCTGCTGGCCTGGAACGGCGCGATGGCCGCGGATCGCCCCGAACCGCTGATCTGGGCCGCATGGCAGCGCGCGCTCGGCCGCAAGCTGCTTCGGCCCGCGCTCGGGCCGCTTGCCGAGACCTGGCTCGCCGTCAGCCGCCCACGCCTCGAACGGCTGCTGCGATCCGGCAGCCCCTGGTGCGGCGATTGCACCGCGCTCGCGGCGTCGGCGCTGGACGAGGCGGTCGCGGATCTCGGACGCACACAAGGACGCGACATGGCCGGATGGCGCTGGGGTCGCGTCCATCAGGCGACCTTCCGCCACCAGATTTTTGCCGGACTGCCGCTGATCGGGCGGCTGGTCACGCCGCGCGTGGCCACGGGTGGTGATGCCTTCACGGTCAATGCGGGAGAGGGCAAGCTGTGGGGTCAGGATCCGTGGACCAATGTCTACGGCCCGCGCTACCGCCAGATCATCGATCTCGCCGCGCCCGAGCGCAGCCTGTTCATGATCGCGCCCGGCATTTCGGGCAATCCGCTCTCGCCATGGTTCGGCCATCTCGCGGCCCCGTGGAGCGAGGGGCGCTATTTCACGCTGACGGGCGATGCGGCGACGCTGCGCCGGGATGGGGTGGGTGATTTGGTCCTGCGGCCGAAGCGCTGAATGTCGATCTCGCTGGACACATCATCGTCATGCTGAACTCGTTTCAGCATCCATGCCGCAACCTGCGCCATCGCGTCCGTTTTCAACATGGACCCTGAAACAAGTACAGGGTGACGATGCTTCAATCACGCCATGGCCGCAGGTCGACCGACAGGCTGCTGGGATAAAGCTCGCTCCGCCGGACCTGCCAGCTTTCGGCCTTGCCCTCGGAATAGCGACGGAAGGTTCCGGCATCCGCGCCGCCAAGGCTGAGGCGCAGCCGGTGGCCAGTCTTGATCTTTGCAGCGACCGGGAAGGTCGGAAAGCTGATCTCGGCGATCTTGCCGGGCACCATCGGCATGGCATCGGCGCGCGCGAAGCTCTTGGCCGGCGCGGGCTGGGCATAGGGAAGCTTGCCCATACGCGCCGGCTTGCGGTGGACCGCGCGGAACAGACCCTCGGTGAGATAGGTCACCCGGCCATCGGGTGCGACATCTTCGAGATAGGCGAAGAAGGCCGGATCGGCGGTGGCGGTCTCGACGAACAGCGTCAGCGATGGGGTGCCGACCAGCTCCATGTCCTGCGGGAATGCCTCCGAGCTGTAGGTCAGCAGCTTGCGATCGGCATCGCGCCGGTCGCCATAGGCGGCCGGGGCGCCGATCTGCGTGGTCCAGCGCGTGGCGGCGCCGGTGGTCGCGGAGAAATCCACGTCGTAACGGTCCGCACCCCCGGGGCCGGCGCTTCCGCTGGATAGCGAACCGCCTGCGCCCAGGCGGAACCGGGTGCGCTTCACATCCGCCGGCGGCCAATCCGCCGTGGTCCGGAAAATGCCCGCGCCCAGCACATAATAATGGATCGCCCGCGCAACCGGCTTGCCGGCCCGGACATCGGCGATGAACGCGGCGATCTTCGCCCATTGATCATCGAACGACGGAAGTGGTGGGGCCGCGCCGGGAAGGAAGGGGTCGGTCAGGCGGTCGCCGCCATGCGTGTTGGCGGTGATCCAGACCTCCATCGGCACATGCGGAAGCGACCGGTATCGCGCCAGCGTCCCCTCCGCCGTGCCGGCATCCATCCAGCTTGCCCAATATTGAACCGGAACGCGCTGGCGCGCGATGTCCGCCAGCCGCGAGGCCGGGCTCGACGAGAACATGGTGAAGCCGTTCGCGCCCTTGTCGTCGCGAAATTCGGCCTGGCGATAATCGTCGGGTTTCCAATGACGCCGCGCGGCAAACGCCTGGCGCAGCAGTGCATGATCGGGATCCTCATCGACCGGCTGGATGCGGGGCCAGAGGCGCGGGCAATCCGCGACGCGTGCGCCGCAATCGAATCCCTCTTTCGGGTCGAGCGACTTACCGTAATCGCGCAGCAAAGTGTCGCCGCCCCACAGGCGCATCATCATGTCGTTGGCGACGCCGCCGGGCGCGAAGAGGTGGAGATAGGCATCGAAATCGCTCGCGCGGATGACCGCGCCGGTCAGCCCCGCAGCCGATCCGGTCGCAAGATCCGCGGTGTCCGCCATATAGGAGACGCCTTGGGCGAATATCTCCCCGTTCGACCAGGGCTGGGTTTTCAAATGCCTGATGATCACGTCCATGTCGCGGACCTCGTCGGGGCCGATCTCGACCATCCGGTCGCCGAACGAGGCGGTAGAGCCGCGCGTATCGACGATCGCGACGACATAGCCCTGATCCACCAGCGCGCGATATCTGCCGCTTTCGCCATGGATGAAGGTTGCCGCGCGGCCATAGCGGGTCTGGACGAGCAACACGGGGTGCTTTCCCTCGGCGCGGCCACCGGGAAACCAGAGGCTGACGGCGACGCGCACCCCGTCGGGCATCGCGAGATAATAGGAGCGGTCGCTCCAGCCGGCGGGGCGCGACGTGGCCGTGGCCGGTTGGGCTGGAGGTGGGGACGCGGCTGTTCCCGGCGCACCGACGCTTCCCGCCAGAAGCATGGAGGACGCAAGCGCACACCGAGCGAGCATGCTGCTCACGCCTGCCTGTCTCCTCACCCATCCCAATCGCCGCATGACAGTCTCCGGATATGTTGCGGGCGTTCCCGAACACGAATTTTCTATTATTGAGATTGACCTCATATTTATATATTTGCAAGAGATGATGTCGGCCAGCCCGTTCGACACGAGCTGGCATTGCCAAGGACAAGCGCATGAAACCGACCCATCCCGCAGCAATCGGCTCGCCGAGCGCTCCGTACGTGAATGCGCTTTCCCGGCGCGGCTTGTTCGGCATGTCGGGCGCGCTGGCCGTTTCCGGTGCCTTGGGTGCTTCCGGGCAGGCGGCGTCCGTGGACGACCCGATTGCCGGGATCGTACGACGCGCGATGGAACAGGGGCCGTTTCCCGGTATCGTCGTCGCGGTCCAGAAAGGTGATCGCACGCTCTATCGCCAGGGCTTCGGTTATATCGACCTGGAGAACCGGATCGCAGCGACGCCGGAGGCGGTGTTTCCGATCGGATCGGTCACCAAGACAATGACCGGCCTTGCGATCATGCAACTCGTCGCACAGGGCAGGATCGCGCTCGACGACGCGGCGGGCCGATACATCGACGGCCTGCCGGCGCCGATTGCTGCGCTGAAAATCCGCAATCTCGCGGACCATAGCGCGGGGCTGATCGGCTATCTCGACGTGCCGGGCTTTCCGCGCACCAGCCAGGATCCGATGACCCGGCAACAGGTGGTGGACTGGTTCGCGAAACAGCCGCTTCAGTTCGAACCCGGAACGCGCTGGAGCTACAGCAATTCGGGCATCTACCTGCTCGGCCTGATCATCGAGAAAGTGTCGGGCCTCAGCTATGACCGCTATCTGCAGGAGAATGTCTTCACTCCCTTCGGAATGGCGAACAGTTCGATCTCCGGCTGGGCGAGGCTGTTACCGGGCCGGGCGCATGGCTATCGGCTCGGCCGAAACGGGCTCGAAAATGCGCAGCGCTACGACCCGCTGGTCGCCTTTTCGGCGGGGGCGGTGCTCTCGACCGTCGACGACATGCTCAGATATCGCCGCGGCGTGTTCGGCGACGGGCCGACCAATCCGGCGGTCCGCAGGCTCACCCTCCAGCGCGACCGGCTGAAGAGCGGCACGCTGCTTCCCTATTCGCTCGGCTGCCTCGCCGTCGCCGATTTCGAGGGGCATCGGAAGATCGGGCATCCCGGCGACATTTTCGGCTTCAGTTCGCAATATGCCTATTATCCCGACGACGACGTCACGATCATTCTGCTCTCCAACATCCAATATGGCGGTGTATCGATCGTCTCGGTCGAGCAGAAGATCGCGCGCGTCGTGCTGGGATTGCCGCAGCCCGTCATCGTGGATGCGCCGCTCCCCGCGAGGGATGCGGCGCGCGTCTCCGGCAGCTATGCGCTTGGCGAGATACGCTTCGCGGTCGATGCGATGCGCTTCGCCGTCAAGGACGGCGCGCTGCAGGTCGGGTTCGTCAAAGGCGGCCAGAGTGGGCCCGGGATTCCCCTGCGCTATCAGGGCAAGGGCGAATTCGTGTCGGCTTACGACGATGAGCAGCGCTTCCGGTTCGAAGGCGTCGGCGCGCAGCGCAGGGTGTTCATGACCGCATACGGCTCGGTCTTCGCGGCGGCGGCGGTTTCCTGAATGTCCTTATGGAGCAAGCCATGCGGCGAGCGTCGCGACCGGCTCGGCAAGATCGCCCGGCGCCGGGTCGTCGGGATAGAAGATGCGCAGCCAGATCAGGCTGCATGCGTCGGCGACGACATCGTCGTCGGCGCCCATCTCCGCCAGCAGTTCGAGCAGGCTGGGATCGGGATAGACGATCAACTTACGCACCAGTTCGTCCATCATGCCGCCGAGCAGATAGGCGGCGAGCATGGGGATGCCGGGACCGGTGCCGCGACGGCGGCGTACCCCCTCGGCGACGCGCTGATACCAGACCCGGTTGGCGTCCTGGCTGAGCCGGGCGAATTCCGGCGTCTCGTCGCCGACCTGGAGGATGCAGCGCATCAGCCCGGCATTGGCGCGGCACACCGAGATCCAGCGACGGTTGGTCAGCCGGATCGAGTCATAGGCCGTCCGCTCGCCGTCGCGCGGCGTTTCAAGATTGAAGAAGTTTTCCAGAAGGTCTGTAAGGACAGTGACCGTGACATCGGTCTTGTCCTTGAAGTAAACATAAAAAGACCCTTCGGCCATCTCGGCGTTCTCGGTAACATCCGAGACACGCATCGCGTGATAACCCTTCTTCTCAAGAACTTTTGCAGTGGAAATCTTGATGCGATCGCGCGTCCTTAACCCCTTTTGCTTTGGAGGATCGTCACGATAAGCTGTTTCGAGGTGCTCGATATAAGACAGATTCATGAGTTTATCTTGAAAAAAATGGAAAGCGCTCGGTCTTGCCGATTGACGTTGGTCATAAATGAGGTCAATCTCATAAAAACGCAACCCTCGATGGGAAATCAATGACTCACATAGCCGTCACTCAGCCAGGCGCCTCGCTGCAGCCCGGCGACCAGCTTGGTCCCTCGGAGTGGATCGAGGTCACCCAGGACATGATTAGCCAGTTCGGCGTGATCACAAAAGACCCCGATCCGATGCACATCGATCCCGAGTGGGCGCGGACCAATGGCCCCTATGGCGGGTCGATCGCCTTCGGCTTCCTCACGCTCTCGTTGCTGACCCATATGCTGCACGAAGCGGTCGGCACCGGGCCGCAGGCGGAACTGCGCGAGCCGGGGCATTTCCTCAACTATGGCTTCAACCGCGTCCGCTTCATTGCGCCCGTCCGGGCCGGCGATCGGGTGCGCGGATATTTCGAGGTGACCGAGAAGGTCGACGACGATCAGGATCGCTGTCTCACCACCTTCGCCTGCCGGATCGAGATCGAAGGTGGCGAGCGTCCGGCGCTGATCGCCGACTGGCTGTCGATCGCCGTTCCGCCCGAAAAGGACTGAGCGTGACGTCGAGCGGCGTGTTCAACGCCCGCGAGACGGGCCTGTACGCTGTCGGATCCTTCGGCACGGGCGCCTTCTCGACGGTGCCGACCGTGCTGCTTCTCTATTTCTGTACCGAGATCGTCGGGATTCCTGCGGGGACGGCGGCGCTGATCGTCTTCGTCCCGAAATTGTGGACATTGTTCTGGGATCCGTTCGTCGGGGGATGGTCCGACCGCACGGTGAGCCGCTTCGGGCGGCGGCGGCCCTTTCTCGCATGCGGTGCGATCGGGACGGGCGTGGCATTCGCCCTGCTGTTCGCGCCGCCGCCAATGGCGCCGCTCGGCCTCTCGCTCTGGGTAGGGCTGAGTTATCTCGCGCTCGTCACCTTCTATGCGTTTTTTGCGGTTCCTTATGTCGCGCTCCCGGCCGAATTCGCCAGGACCGCGTCGGATCGATCGCGCCTCGTGGGCTGGCGCATGGCCGCGGCCATGATCGGGGTGCTCGCGGGCGCCTCGCTCGCGCCCATGCTCGTCGCCGCGGCCGGCGGCGGACGGACCGGCTATGCGGTCATGGCGCTTTGGCTGGGCGGGATGTGCGCCCTGTCGATGCTCGCGCCCCTGTTCGTCCTGCGCGGTCGCGACGGGCCTGCGGCAAGGGCGACGGTCGAGAGTGGAGCGCTGTGGCGCCAGATGCGGGCCGCCGTCCGCGACCGCGCCTTCCGATGGCTGGTGATCGCCTATGTCCTGATGCTTGCAGCCGCCGGAATCATATCGGCCGCGGCGCCCTATCTCATCGTTCATGCGCTTTCGCGGAGCGAGGCGGACATCGGCGTCGCGCTCGGGATCATGCTGGTCGCCACCAGCCTGACCGCGCCCGCGCTGGCCTGGGCCGGCCGCCGCTGGGGCGAGGCCCCTGCGCTGACCGTATCGATCCTCGCTTACATACTCGCCGCCGCGATCGTGGTGCTCGCGGCGCGATATCATCATTGGCCGGCGATGCTGGCGGGGTTCGCGCTGGCGGGGCCGGCGTTCGCCGGGCTGCAGGTTCTACCCTATACGATGGTGGCGCACCTGATCCATGCCCGCGCGGCGGCGGGGGCCGCGGCGGAAGGGACGCTGACGGGCATCTGGACTGCCGCGGAGAAGATCGGCCTTGCCCTGGGCCCGCTCGCTACGGCGCTCGCGCTCGCGATGGTTCATCGGGATTATTCAGGCGGGCTGGCGGGGTTCGTCATGCTGGCGACCGCCGCGCTCGGCCTGGCTTCGATCCCCATGCTGCGACTGGCGACGCGGTCGTGAGCGAGCTGCCGCCACTGCTGCCCCGGATCAGCGACTATGCCGGCTGGCATGCGCGGCGGCGGCCGGATGCGGCCGCGCTCAAGCTGGACGATCGTGCCTGGACCCATGCCGAACTGGCAGAGGCGGTGGACCGGCTGGCATGCGCGCTGCTCGCCGCCGGCATCTGCAAGGGCGATCGCGTCGCGACGCTCCAGCCGCCGCATCCCGCCTATCTCGTCGATTTCCTGGCGACCGCCTCGATCGGTGCTATCTGGGTGGGGCTCAACCCGCGCTATCGGCTGGAGGAACTGCTGCACGTCCTCGCCGATTCGGAGCCGGCGATCCTTCTGGCGCGGAGGCATATCGGCGATCGCTGCTACGATGCCGAGCTGGCGGCGCTCGCGGCCGCTTGCCCCTCGCTCGAGCGCATCATTCTCCACGACAGCATCGACGGTCCGCAAGGAACCGAGCCGATGGCGGCGTTCCTGCAATCGGGCGCCGGCGTTGGGCAGGACGCGCTGGATGCCGCACGCGCCGGCTGTGGCGGCAGCGATCCGTGCCTGATCGTCTACACCTCGGGATCGACGGGCGCGCCGAAGGGGGCGCTACTGCATCATGCGGGCCTGACGCAGTTCAGCCTTGCGCAGAACGGCCTCTGGCCATTCTCGTCGCTCAGGGTGATCAACTATTTTCCGATCAACCATGTCGGCTCCGTCGTCGACTGTAGCCTGCCCTGCCTGGTCGCCGGCGGCACGACGATCTTCATGGAGAAATTCGATCCGGCCGAATGCTTGCGGCTCATGGCGCGGGAACGGGTCACATTATGGGGTTCGGTGCCCAGCACCTTTCCGATGATCCTCGATCTTCCCGACTTTGCGGATCACGATCTTTCGGCGGTCGAATTGATCGTCTGGGGCGGTGCGGCGATGGGCGAGGATGTGATCGCGCGGCTGGCAGCGCTGGGGCCGGCGCTCGCGACCAATTACGGGATGACCGAAACCACCAGCGCGATCACCGCCATCGCGTCGACGCGCGACCTGGAACGGCTTGCCAATTCCGTCGGTCCGGCGTTTCCGGGCGTCGAGATCAGGCTGTGCGGCGCGGACGACGTGCCGGTCGGGCAGGGCGAGGTCGGCGAGGTCCAGGCACGCTCGGCGCTCAATTTCCTGGGCTATTGGCGCAGGCCCGAGGCGACGGCCGAGGCATTCACCAGTGACGGCTATTTCCGCACGGGCGACCTGGCGGCGCAGCGGCCCGACGGATGCTACCGGATCGTCGGGCGCATCAAGGAGATGTACAAGTCCGGCGGCTACAACGTCTATCCGCGCGAAGTGGAAGCGGTGCTCGAATCCCATCCCGCGGTGGAGGCCGCGGCCGTCGTCGCCATGCCGGACCCGATATGGCAGGAAGTCGGGATCGCCTTTGTCGAGATCGGCATGCCCGTCGATCCCGCCGATCTCTATGCCTGGTGCCGCGCGCGCCTCGCCAATTACAAGCTCCCCAAGCGCATCGAGATCGAACGCGCGCTGCCGCTGCTTCCGATCGGCAAGATCGACAAGGCGGCGCTTCGGCGGCGGCTGGGTTGATCCGCTGCACGTGAAGAAAAGCCTGACGAGATGATCGAGCCCCAACCCCGTTTATCCCGAGCCCTTCGACTGCCTGCCAAGGCAGGCGCTCAGGACAGGCTTCTCCGCTGCGCGGAGAAGTCGAGGGACTAAGCCGAGCGCAGCCGAGGCTGATGGCGCAGTAGGTCCTCGACTTCGCTCGGACGGCTCCCTCGACTTCGGCCACAGGCCGAAGTTTATCCTGAGCGCCCGCCCTGGCGGGCAGTCGAAGGGCTCGGGACAAACGGAGGTTGGCGCGGGGGCCCCGGCCATTGCGGCAGGCACCCGCCACCACCCATCAGAAATTCACCCGATACTCCACGCCATAGGTGCGCGGCTCGCCCAGTGTGATCAGCTTCTGGCCGTTGAGCGTATTGTCATAAAGGTCGAAGAGCCGGGTCATATAGGTCTTGTCGGTCACGTTCTTGCCGAACAGCGAGACGCGCCAGCGGCCACTGTCGGACGCCAGCGTCATCCGCAGGTTGAGCAGGCCATAGGCCCCGACGCGGCCGTCGGGATCGTTGTTGGTGGTCAGATAGCTGCGGCCGCGCAGCTGGTATTCCGCCTGGAGCGTCAGCGGGCCGATGCCGGTCGGCACGGTATAGTCCGCGTTGACGGCGCCGGTATAGGCGGCGGCGAAGGGAATGAAGCGCAGCGGTTGCCCGTTTGGAAGCAGCCCTTCCTCATATTTCGCGTCCTGCACCGCGACATTGCCGCTCAGCCGCAGCCGATCGCTGATGCGCGCATCGACCTCGATCTCGACGCCGCGGCTATGGGCGCGGCCGGCGTTGAGGATAATCGGATTGAAGAAGGTCGTCGCGGGATTCTGCGTGGTGATCTGGATGTCGTTCCAGCGCATCGAATAGACGGCGGCGTTGATCGACAGGCGGCGGTCGAACAACTCGGTCTTCAGCCCGGCCTCGTAATTCCAGAGCGATTCGGGGCCGAATGCGATGCCGTTGGCGTCGCCCAGCGCATCGTTGAAACCGCCGCTCTTGAAGCCTTTCGACGCGGTGAGATAGGTCATCAGGGTCGGCGAGATACGGAAACGGATATTGGCATTCGGCGTCAGCCGGCCCCAGCTGTCCTTCGCGACGATCGTGGCGCTGCCGCCCAGGATCGAGAGCGGATCGGTCTGGACATAGCGGATCCGCTTGCTGTCATGCGTGTATCGCGCGCCGAGCGTGACATCGATCCGGTCGCTGAGCGCCAGCGTGCCGCTTGCGAACACCGCCTTGCTGATCGTCTTGAGCCGCCCGGTCGATCCGATGATCGAGCCGCTCAGGCTGGGATCGCCGAAGATCGCCGCGGTCGCGGAGCCGAGTTCGATGAAGCTCTGATTGTCGGTGTCCTGATCGAGATAATAGAGGCCGCCGAGCAGGCTGAGTGGACCGACGGTCCCACTGAGGCGGAGTTCGTTGGAAAAGCGCTTCACCCGCTCGGGGTCGCCGTCATAGGTGATGGCGAGCTGGCACCGGCAGGTGTCTGTGCGGCTGTAATAGTCGTGCTCGCGATAGGCGGCGATGTCGACGATATCGATGCCACCCAGCCGGGTCCGGAAATTCGCCGATACGCCGGTGGAATTCAGCCGCTCCTCGCTGGGCGCATTCGCGATCACGCGCCGGTCGAACGGATCGGCGTTGAGCGCAAATCCCTGACCCTTGAGCAATTGGGTGACCAACGCCGCCGGATTGTAGCGCAGCGTCTCGAACACCAGCGTCTCCTGATGCGCTTCGGCATGGTCGACGCTGAGCAGCAATTCGGTATCGGGCGCGGGCGTGAAGAGCAGCTGCGCGCGGCCGGACCAGCCATTCTGATCGTTGACGTCGCGGTTGAGGAAGATGTTGCGCTCATATCCGTCGCGAAAATCGCGAACCAGCGCGACCTTGGCGCTGAGCAATCCCTCCACCAGCGGCCCCGAAAGCGAGCCGGCGAGGCGCGTGCGGTCGTAATTGCCGAAGATCCCGCTGAATGACGCCTTGAGCTCGTCGCCCGGCCTTTCGGTCGTGATGTTGATGACGCCGCCGATCGTGTTGCGGCCGTAAAGCGTGCCCTGCGGTCCGCGCAGCACTTCCACCTGGGCAATGTCGTAAAGGTCGAGATTCGCGCCCGCGCCCTGACCGACAAACACCTCGTCGACATAATAGCCGACTGCGGGATCGGCACCCGCGGAGCCCGCCGAACCGACGACGCCGCGCAGCGAGGTGGGGGAGAGTTTCATGTCCCCGAAATCGCCGTAGTTCAGGCCCGGCGTGACCTTCGCCACGTCCGCGAGGCTATCGATCCCGCGCCGCTGAAGCTCAGAGGCGGTCAGTGCGGTGATCGAGATCGGCGCATCCTGCAGCCGTTCGCGGGTTTTTCGCGCGGTGACGATGATGTCGTCGCCCGCATTGGTTCCCGGCGCCTGATCCTGTGCCGCCGCGGGCACGCCGGCTGCGCAGACCGTCACGATGGCTGTTGTGAAAAACCAGAAGTTCCGCATGGCCATGACCCTCCCCATTTCTAAAAGTTGAGATCATACTCATTTTTATCTTGACTGGAAGCGGCAATCGCCGTTCCATCGTGAGCGTGCAGAGCAGGGGTCTCCCTCGCGACCGGAAAGGCCGGCGGCTGCCACTCGGATTGGGGATCAGACATGAAATTCGCGAACATGGTTCGTCTCGGGGGAAGCTGCCTCGTTCTGGCCACGGCCATGACGTCCGGAGCTGCAGTCGCGCAGGAACCGCCGGCGCAGGCCGCCGGTGCGGACGACGAGCTGGAGGAGATATTGGTGACTGCGCAACGGCGCACCCAGGGTCTTCAGGATACGCCGCTGTCGATCAGCGCGCTCACCGCGAAGACGCTTGAGAATGCGGGCGTGGGGCGTGTCGAGGATATTTCGAACGCGCTGCCCAACGTCTATGTCGCGCCGCGCGAGTTGCGCACGACCTCGATCGCGATCCGCGGCATCTCCGCGGATCTTAACAATCCCGGGCTCGACCAGAGCGTCGGCGTCTATGTCGACGGCGTCTATATGGGGCGTGCCGCGACCATCAATTCTAACCTGTTCGATCTCGAGCGGATCGAGGTTCTGCGCGGCCCGCAGGGGACGCTCTATGGCCGCAACACCATCGCCGGCGCGGTCAATATCCTCACCCGCCGCCCCAATGCCGATGCGCGCGCGGCGGCGAGCATCAGCTATGGCAATTACGATGCGATACGCGCGAACGCGGTCGTCAGCGGCCCCCTGTCCGGCGCACTGTTCGCCAGCGCGGCCGTGTCGCTCGACCGCCGCGACGGCATGGTCCGGAACAGCTTCACCGGCACGCGGCTCGACGATCTCGACGGCCTCGGTGGCCGGTTGACGCTCGCCTATGATCCGGGCGGCGACTGGGATTTCGTCCTGCGTGGAGATATCTCACGCGATCGCACGCATTCCGGCGCCTATGATATCTCCAACAATGGCGCCTTTGCCGGCACACCCTTCGCCGATGCCGATCCCGATGACCGGGTGGTGGCTCAGTCGACCGACACCACGCAGAATCGCGACGTCTACGGCGCATCGGGCGAATTCAATTTGCGGACCGGCGGTGGAACGCTGACCTCGATCACCGCGCTGCGTGGCTACAAATGGAACAACATCCAGGACAACGACTATAGCGTGCTCGACATGCTCGACACCGGCATTCGCGAGCGCCAGAGCCAGTTTTCACAGGAGCTGCGCTTCGCGAGCGATGCTGCGGATCGCTTCAGCTATGTGGCGGGCCTCTATTATTATCATCAGTCGCTCGACACGACGTCGCTCGTGGTGATCGGCCCCGATCTCGGCATCTATCCGACCCGCACGAACGCGACGATCCGGGCGAATGTCGACACCGACAGCTATGCGGCATTTGGACGCGCGGTCTATCGTTTCACCGATGCGCTGAGCCTGGCGGCGGGCCTGCGCTACACCCACGAACGCAAGACGCTCGACTTCGAGCAGATCGGCGATCCGTTCGGCGTCATCGCGGCGAGCATCGCGCCGCGCCACCTGAAGCGCAGCGAAGGCAAGGTTTCGCCGTCGGTCAGCCTGGAATGGCGCCCTCGTCCGAAGCTGCTCGCCTATGCGACGTTCAGCCAGGGCTACAAGTCGGGCGGCTTCAACGTCTTCTCCGTGACGCCGACCGACAGCGCCGAATATCGGCCGGAATCGGTCAACAATTACGAGCTCGGGCTCAAGAGCGAGTTTCTCGACAGCCGGCTGCGCATCAACGCCTCGATATTCTACATGGACTATACCGACCTGCAGCAGAATCAGCTCATCTCGGTCGGCGGCGGCATCGCGCAGTTCCAGACCTCGAACGCGGCCAAGGCACGCAGCAAGGGCTTCGAGATCGAGCTTTCGGCGCTGCCGGTGCGGCAGCTTCAGCTGACCGCGAGCTATGGCTATGTCGACGCGGTCTTCGAATCCTTCCCGAATGCCAATGCGGCCGGCGCGGATTATACCGGCAACAGGTTGCCGCTGGCGCCCAGGAGCACGCTCAGCGGCGCCTTCGAATGGACTCAGCCGCTCGGCGGCAGCCTCCAACTCTTCCTGCGGGGCGAGGCGAGCCACCGCAGCCGGCTCTTCTTCGCGTCGGACAATGCCTATTCGTCCGGCGCGCTGACTCTGCTCAATGCGCGGATCGGCATCGGCCCCGAAAGCGGCGCGTGGCGCCTGTCGGCCTGGGCGCGCAATCTCACCGACGAGACCTATGTGACCAACCGTTTCAGGGGCGCGGTGGTGCCGGGTCAGGTCGCGCAGTCGCTGGGGCAACCGCGCACCTACGGCGCCGAGATGCTGGTGAAATTCTGAGGACGGACGAATGACGCGAGCAGATGCAGAGATCGCCGGCCCGACCAGCGTCGCGGCCACGCTGGCGGCGGGCGAGGCGCCGGACCGGTTCAGGGATCCGCTGGCCGAACTGCGCCGGCTGGGGCTCGAACATCATGCCGCGGAGCTCGACAGCTATGGGTTCACGATCGTCGAGCCCGGGCGCGCGGCACCAGCCGGTTTCGCCGACGCATTGCTTCGCAAGGTGCTGGAGATCGCCGAACGACGCTCCGGCCATTCGCTCGATCCCGCCGATGCCGAGAGCCATGCCGGCGGGTCGGCCTGGGGCCAGCATCTCTTCTATCTGCTGCTCGAGGATCCGATTTTCGAACGGGCGATGATGAACGAGACGGTGCTTTCGCTGATCACCTATCTGGTCGGCGAAAGCTGCGTGCTCAGCAGCATGAACTCGATCCTGAAGGGACCGGGCACGGACCATCTGATCCTGCATTCGGACAGCGCGATGGTGCCGGCGCCGTATCCGGCCTTTGCGCAGGTCGCCAATGCCACCTGGCTGCTGACCGATTATGATCGCGACAGGGGCGCGCTCAGCTTCTGGCCCGGCAGCCACAAATTCTGCCGCCCGCCGACCACGCGGGAAACGACCGACTTCGACCGGCAGGTGCCGGTGACCGCGCCGGCCGGGTCGTTGGTCGTCTGGCACGGCAACACCTGGCACGGCGCCTTTCCGCGGCAGGTGCCGGGGCTGCGCGTCAACCTGATCCTCTATTTCTGCCGGATCTATATGCAGACGCAGGAATGGTATCGCGAACGCGTGAGCGCGGAGGCGCTGGCGCGCAACACCGGGCGCTTCCGCCATCTGGTCGGCCTCGAAAATCCTTATCCGTTTGGGGAGGAGGGCGCCCCAATCGAGCGGATCGGCCGATTCACGTCGCTTGCCCGGACACAGGGGGGCTGAATGGGCGTGCTTGCGGGAAAATTGTGCCTCGTCACCGGGGCAACGCGCGGGATCGGCCTGGGGATCGCCCGGGCGCTCGGACGCGAAGGCGCTCGCTTGGTGGTGACCGCACGGTCCGCCCAGGGCGTCGCCGAGACCGAGGATGCGTTGCGTGCCGACGGTATCGACGTGCTCGGCATCGTCCATGACCTGGCGGATGCCGACGGCGCCGAAGCGTTCGTCGCCGATATCGGCCGTCGTTGCGGTCCGGTCGACGTGCTGTTCAACAATGCCGGGACAAGCTGGGGGGCGCCGGCCGAATCCTATCCGCTCGAGGGATGGAACAAGGTGGTCCAGATCAACCTGACCGGAACCTGGGCCTTAACCCGCGCGGTCGCGGCGGGCGGGATGATCGATCGCGGCACGGGCTCGATCATCATGATCGGCTCGATCGCGGGTCTGGGCGGGGTATCGCCCGATGATGTGCCGACCGTCGCCTATAATGCGACGAAGGCCGCGCAGATCAATCTGGTCAAGAATCTTGCCGCCGAATGGGGGCCGCTCGGGTTGCGGGTCAATGCGATCCTGCCGGGCTGGATGCCCACCAGGATGACCCGCACCACGCTGGCGGAGCGCGGCGATGTGCTGACTGCGCGTATTCCGATGCGCCGGCTCGGCGATCCCGATCGCGACATCGCGGGCCCCGCGCTTTTCTTCGCGTCCGATGCATCGCGCTATGTGACGGGCCAGGCGCTCTGCGTCGATGGAGGCCTGTCGGCGCTGGTTGGCTAAACCGCTTGATCAGCCCAGCTTTACCGCGGTTCCCGAAACCGAGACCATCAGCATCGATCCGTTCTGGCCGATGACTTCGTAATCGATATCGATGCCGATCACCGCATCGGCGCCCAGGTCGCGGGCCTCGGCCTGAAGCTCACCAAACGCTTCGCGCCGCGCGTCGCGCAATGCGCCTTCGTAGGCGCCGGACCGGCCGCCGACGATGTCGCGGACGCTGGCGAACAGGTCCTTGAAGATATTGGCGCCGACGATGACCTCTCCGGTGACGATGCCGAGATAGGCGCTGACGGCCCGTCCTTCGATCGCGGTGGTGGTGGTGAGAATCATCGCCGGCTCCCTCTATGCTGGTGTCTACTCAGTCGAGCCCGAGCGCCGCCTTGTAGGTGTCGAGCAGTGCTTCCATTTCCTGGCGGTCATGGGGCTGCATCTTACGCAGACGGACGATCTGGCGCATGATCTTGCCATCATAGCCGGTCGACTTGGCTTCCGCATAGACGTCGCGGATATCGTCGGCGATGCCCTTCTTTTCTTCTTCGAGCCGCTCGACCCGTTCGATGAGCAGCCGCAACTGATCGGCTGCGACAGTGTCGCCCATGTGATTCTCCGGTTGGATTGAACCGCGCTGTTAGGCGAGGCTGAGGCGCGGCTCAAGAGTCGTGAGAGGGCATTGTCATCGATGGCGGGTCGCTGGCCGGAAAGCTGTCGTCCAGCGCTTCGTCCAGCATCTCCTCGCGGTGGTTGCGCTTCATGCTTTCCTCCATGCGCGCGATCTGTTCGGGCGTGGCGTCGAGCTGGTGAGTCGCCTTCCACTGCGAATAGGGCATGCCGTAAACCGCTTCGCGCCCCTCGGTCTTGTCGAACGCGCCGCCGCTTGCCTCTGCCAGCCAGTCGCCCAGGCAGTTGCGGCAGAAGCCGCCGAGCCCCATCAGATCGACATTCTGCGTGTCCGTGCGGTGGCGCAGGTGGCGGACCAGCCGGCGGAACGCCTTTGCCGCCACTGCGTCGTCGATCTCTTCGATCGTCATCGTCGTTTCTCCAGCCTGCTCTATTGGTACATATGTCAATCGTGACACCGGTTGCGACACCCGTCGCGACAAGGGCGTTGAACTATCGAGCATAAGAGCTAAGCCGCTTATCCGACAATCCCGGAGCCAATGTGACGAGCATCATCGCACCCCGCCAGCGCAAAGTCCGCGTACTCGCAACGCTTGGCCCCGCCAGCAACACGCCGGAAATGATCCGCAAGCTTTTCATGGCCGGCGCCGACGCATTCCGCATCAATATGAGCCATGGCAGCCATGAGGGCCATGCGAAGGTGATTGCGGCGATTCGCGATCTCGAACGCGACCTGGGTCGCGCGATGACCGTGCTCGTCGACCTGCAGGGCCCCAAGCTGCGCGTGGGCCGCTTTGCCGGCGGATCGACGATGCTCGAAACCGGTGCAGCCTTCCTGCTCGACCGGGACAAGACGCTCGGCGATGCGACTCGCGTGAATCTTCCGCATCCCGAGATCTTCGCGGCGCTTGAGCCGGGCGCGCGACTGTTGCTCGACGACGGCAAGCTCGTCCTGCGTGTCCGCGTGGTCGAGAAGGACCGGATCGAGACCGTGGTCGAAACCGGCGGGAAACTGTCCGACAACAAGGGCCTCAACGTCCCCGACGTGATCGTGCCGATGGCCGCGCTCACCGAGAAGGACCGCAAGGATCTGAGCTTCGCGCTCGAACAGGGCGCCGACTGGATCGCGCTCAGCTTCGTTCAGCGCCCCGAAGACGTGGCGGAGGCGCGCCAGTTGATCGGTGGAAAGGCGGCCCTGCTCGCCAAGATCGAGAAACCGGCCGCGATCGAGCGGCTCGACGGTATCCTCGAACTGGCCGACGCGGTGATGGTCGCGCGCGGCGATCTGGGCGTCGAACTGCCGCCCGAGGAAGTGCCGCGCCTTCAGAAACGAATCGTCGAATCGGCGCGTCGTCTCGGCCGGCCCGTGGTGGTTGCGACCCAGATGCTCGAATCGATGATCACTGCGCCCACGCCGACGCGGGCCGAGGTCTCGGACGTCGCGACCGCGGTCTATGACGGTGCCGATGTCGTGATGCTGTCCGCCGAATCGGCGGCGGGCGCGTGGCCCGAGGAATCGGTGGCGATGATGGACAAGATCGCGCGCGCGGTCGAAGCGGACCCGGCCTATACCGACCGCATCCATTTCACCGAGACTCGGCCCGATCCGACCACGGCCGATGCGCTGGCGGAGGCCGCCGGCCGAATCGCCGTCACCGTTTCCGCCGCCGCGGTGATCTGCTTCACCAGCTCGGGGTCGACGCCGCGGCGAATCGCCCGCGAGCGCCCCAGCGTGCCGCTGCTCGTGCTGACGCCGAAGGTTTCGACCGCACGACGCCTCGGCCTGCTCTGGGGCGTGCACGCGGTGCGTACGCGCGACGTGGGATCGTTCGAGGAAATGGTCGCCAAGTCGAAGCGCATGGCGCTGCGCCACGGCATTGCCGGCGCCGGCGATCGCGTGATCCTGATGGCAGGCGTACCGTTCGGCACGCCGGGCTCGACCAACGTGCTCCACGTCGTCCGCCTGACGGGTGACGAGCTCAAGAACTACAACAACACCGACTGATTCGGACGAGTTGTCATTTGGTTCAGGGCGAGTCGAAAATGGTGATCTTCGAGAACCGGAGCGCAGCGTACATCAGTATGTGAGCACCGGAAGCGCAGGAGAGCGCAATTTGCAGGCCGCCATGGGCCGAATGACATTCGTCCAAACGCATCGAGCGCCCGACCCGGTGGGGTGGGCGCTCGGTGAGTAACCAGACCCGGCACATGCGTGCCGGGCAGCAGCTTCAGCCCTGGCGGGCCTTGAAGCGACGGTTGGTCTTGTTGATCACATAGGTACGGCCGCGACGGCGAATCACGCGGTTGTCGCGATGACGGCCCTTGAGCGACTTAAGTGAATTGCGGATCTTCATGGCGAAACGCTTCCGGCTATCGATTTGTCAGGAAAAACGAGGCGCCGCCCTAGGTCGGGGTCAGCTGGAAGTCAAGTCGGCGACACGGCTTTTCGGGTCGCGGGGCGGCTTTTGGTCAGCTTCGCTTCCCAGGCCAGCGCATCGGTGACGATCTTGTCCAGCGAAGCGAAGCGTGGCTGCCATCCCGACCGTTCGACCAGTGCGCTGTTGTCCGCCACCATCATCGCGATGTCGCCCGGACGACGCGCGACGACGCGATGGGCGACCGGACGTCCGGATGCGCGTTCGACCGCGTCGATCACCTCGCGCACCGAATGGCCGCTGCCATAACCGCAGTTGAGTATATGGCTGCGCGCAGGATCGTCGGCCAGCAGTTCCAGGGCGTGGACATGTGCGTCTGCCAGGTCGCTGACATGGATGAAATCGCGCACGCCGGTGCCGTCGGGCGTCGGATAATCGTCGCCGAAAACATCCAGTCGGTCGCGCGAGCCGGCGGCGACCTCGGTCGCCACCTTGATCAGGTTGGTCGCGCCTGCGGTGGATTGTCCCGCGCGGCCCTGCGGATCGGCGCCGGCCACGTTGAAATAGCGCAGTGCGCAATAGTTGATCGGATGCGCGGCGGCGGTGTCCGCCAGCATCATCTCCGTCATCAGTTTGGACGTTCCGTAGGGATTGGCGGGGCGGGTGGGCCAATCCTCCGTCACCGGCGTGTCCGATGGGACGCCGTAGACCGCCGCGGTCGACGAGAAGATGAAATGCGGTATTCGCTCGGCAACCGCGCTCTCGATCAGCGCGCGACTGTTGGCCGTGTTGTTGCCGTAATATTTGAGCGGGTCCGCGACCGATTCGGGCACGATGATCGACCCGGCGAAATGCATGATCGCGCCAATCTCGTACCGGGCCAGCGTACCGCGAGTCAGCGATATGTCGCCGACATCGCCTTCGACGAAGGCGGCGCGCCGGTCCACCGCCGTGCGGAAGCCGGTCGAGAGATTGTCGAGCACCACCACCGGCCAGCCCGCATCGAGCAGCGCCAGCACGGCATGGCTGCCGATATAGCCGGCGCCGCCTGTGACGAGCACCGGCACCCGGCGCCGCGTTGCGCGTCGCGCGAAAAGCGGATTCTGGCTGTTCATGGCAGCACGTTAACATGATTTGGTAAGCAAGCCGTGAAGCCCGATATTCCGGGGTACCTCGGCCATGGCGGTGCGACTATTTTTGAGGCAGAATCGCCGAGTTGTTCGTTGTCGTAACGAAAACCGGTGCAAGCGAAGGAATCCCAGATGGCAGCCCCCCTATCCAAGGCGTTACTGATCGGCGCGGCATTGGCGCTTTCGGGCTGTGCGACCAGCCTGCCATCGGTTCAGGTCGCGCGCTTCCATCTCAATCAACCGATCGCGCCTGCCCCGATTCGCGTGGAGCCGTTCGTTGCGGATGGCGGGCTGGAATTCCAGACCTATGCCGGCGCGGTGCAGGGCGAACTCACCCGGCTGGGCTTTCCGGCCGGTGCGGGCACTGGCGCCACCTATGTCGCGGTGGTCAGCGTGATGCGTGACACGCGCGAGGCGTTGGCGCGGCGTTCGCCGGTTTCGATCGGTGTCGGCGGCGGGACAGGGGGCTATGGCGGCGGTCTTGGAGTCGGCGTCGGCATCTCGCTGGGCGGCAAGCCGAAGGGCAGTGTGGTCACCCAGTTGCGCGTCCAGATCCGACGCGGCACCGGCGGCGACGTGATCTGGGAAGGCCGCGCCGAACTTGAGGCGCGGGAGAATGCGCCCGCCGCGCAGCCGGGCATTGCCGCGGGCAAATTGGCGGCCGCTCTGTTCAAGGACTTTCCCGGAGAGTCGGGCCGCACTATCACCGTCAAATGACCTTAAGCATCAGCAGCGATTTCGACGGTGGCAACATCAAGGCTGTCGCCGTCGACGGGGATCGGGTGGATCTGGAGATCGTGCCCGATCACATGTCCGACTTCTATCAATGGTTCTATTTTCGCGTCTCGGGCGCCGCAGGTCGCGATCTGACCCTGCGCATCCTGAATGGTGGTGGCGCTGCCTATCCCGGCGGCTGGCCCGACTATAAGGCGCGAGTGAGCCATGACGATGAGACATGGCGTCAGGCCGATACCGATTATGCCGATGGCGTGCTGACGATACGCACAAAGGCCGAGGGCGCTTCGCTCTGGGTTGCTTATTTTGCACCCTATTCGAGCGATCGCCATGCGGCGACGATCGCCCGCATCGCGGCGAAGCCCGGCGTGGCGCACACGGTGCTCGGGCAGTCGCTCGATGGCCGGCCGATCGATCTGATCAGCGTCGGCGAGGGGGCGAAGCAGGTCTGGCTCTATGCGCGCCAGCATCCCGGCGAGACCATGGCCGAATGGTGGATGGAGGGCGCGCTGGAAAAGCTCGTCGATCCCGACGATGCGACTGCGGTGATGCTGCGGGAAAAGGCGACCTTCCACCTCGTTCCGAACATGAATCCCGACGGCGGCGCGCGCGGCCATCTGCGCACCAATGCGGTGGGTGTGAACCTCAATCGCGAATGGCATGCGCCGACCGCGGACAAGAGCCCCGAAGTGCTGGCGGTGCTCGCCGCGATGGACAAGACCGGCGTCGATTTTGCCATGGATGTCCATGGCGACGAGGCGATCCCCGCCGCCTTCATGGCGGGCTTCGAAGGCATCCCGTCGTGGAACGAGCGGCAGGGCGGCCTTTACGTGAAGTTCCGCGACACGCTCGCGGAGCGGACGCCCGATTTCCAGACGAGGCTGGGTTATATTGTCTCGAAGCCGGGCCAGGCCAATCTCTCAATGTCGACGCCCCAACTCGCCGAGCGCTTCGGCGCGGTGTCGATGACGCTGGAGATGCCGTTCAAGGACAATTTCGGCGCACCCGATCCCGAACAGGGCTGGTCGCCCGAGCGCAGCAAGCAGCTCGGACGCGACTGCCTGGACAATCTCGCCGCGATGATCGACGAGATCGGCTAAGCGCCAATTTATCCTGTCGCTCCAGCGAAAGCTGGAGCCCATGCGATATGTCCGGTTCAGCGGAGATGGACGCATTGCATGGACCCCAGCTTTCGCTGGGGTGACATCGTGTTTTCGGGGTTCAAGCCGCCCTCAGCCCTTCCGTACCGGATGCACCATGCCGAAGCCGACGCCGAAGCGGTTCCAGCCGTTGATCGCGACGATCAGCAGCGTGAGATCCACTGTCTCCTCGTCGGAGAAATGCGGGGCGAGCGCTTCGTAATCCGCGTCGGCGACATGGTGGCCGGGCAGGGCGGTCAGCTTTTCAGCCCATGCCAGCGCCGCGCGCTCGCGGTCGGAGTAAACCGGCGATTCGCGCCATCCATCCAGCAGGAAGATGCGCTGCGGCGTCTCACCGGCGCTCAGCATGTCGTGGCTGTGCATGTCCATGCAGAAGGCGCAGCCGTTCATCTGCGACACGCGCATGCGGACCAGTTCGGCGAGCGGCTTTTCGATCGAGCCTGCGGTCACGGCGTTTTCGAGCGCCATCATCGCCTTGATCGCGGCGGGCTTGACCTGGGCATAGTTCAGTCTGGCTTGCATCGTTCGTCTCCTCGATGGGGTTACGAGGACAAGACGAGACACGAACCGCCCATGTGACATGGCCGCACGAAATTTATCTCAGCCGAACAGTTCCTCCAGGAAATCGGTCATCGCCTTCCAGCTCCGGCGGGCCGAGTCCGGCTGATAGGCGATGCCGCGTTCGGGCATGTTGGCGCTTTCGTCGGTGAAGCCGTGCCCCGTCCGGCCATAGGCATGAATCTGCCAATCCGCGTCCGCTGCGGTCAGTTCGGCGGCGAGCGCGACGGTCGCCTCGGGCGGTGCAATCGGATCGTCCCAGCCATGGCAGATCAGCAGTTTCGGCCGGATCGGCGTGACATTGGCGAAAGGGGGCGGATCGTAGACGCCGTGGAAGCTCACCACGCCAAGCAGGTCGGCACCGGTGCGCGCCAGATCGATCGCGCATTTTCCACCGAAGCAGAATCCGATCGCGGCGGTTCGTGTCGCATCGACCTCGGCCAGCGCCTTCAGTTCCGCCAGCGAATGATGGAGCCGGTCGCGCAGGAGCGGACGATCGGCGTTCATCGCGTCCATATATTGGGCGGGATTGGCAGATTGCCGCGTGGTTCGCTTGCCCTGGCCGAAAACGTCGGCGGCGAAACCGACATAGCCGAGTCCGGCCAGCCGTTCGGCGACCAGCGTGTCGGCTTCCTTCTGTCCCAGCACATTGGGCAGTACCAGCACGCCGGGGCGCGGCGCTGTGGCCGCATCGTCCCAGGCAACGACCCCCTCGAACGGGCCGCCCGGGCCTTCATGGACCAAAGTGCGCCGCTGGACCGCCATCTCTTGTCTCCTCGTCATATGCCGGGCGCGAGGCTTGTCACGCGGCGCAGTGCGACGCAACACTCGGGCATTGTCTCGCGCGTGGCGATGGGTAGAAGGCCCTCGATATTGCTTCAAGGAGCCCGTTCCAGATGCCCCAGCTCGTCCTGATTCGCCACGGCCAGTCCACCTGGAACCTGGAGAACCGCTTCACCGGCTGGTGGGACGTGGAGGTGACCGAACGCGGGATAGAGGAGGCGCGCGCCGCCGGCCGGTTGATGAAGCAGAAGGAACTGGATTTCGACCAGTGCTTCACCTCTCTGCAGAGCCGCGCGATCAAAACGCTCAACCTGGCGCTGGAAGAGATGGGCCGGCTGTGGCTGCCCGTCGAGAAGGACTGGCGGCTGAACGAGCGCCATTATGGCGGGCTGACCGGGCTCGACAAGGCCGAGACCGCGGCCAAGCATGGCGACGATCAGGTGAAGATCTGGCGTCGCAGCTTCGATGTGCCGCCGCCGCCGATGGAAGCGGGCTCGCCCTGGGATCTGTCGGCCGATCGCCGCTACGCCGGGATCGCCGTGCCTGCGACCGAAAGCCTGAAGGACACGATCGCACGCGTCCTGCCCTATTGGGACGCGCGGATCGCACCTGCGCTGAAGGCCGGACAGCGCGTGCTGATCTCCGCCCATGGCAATTCGCTGCGCGCGCTGGTCAAGCATCTCTCGGCGATTCCGGACGACGAGATCACCGGGCTGGAGATTCCGACCGGTCAGCCGATCGTCTATGATCTCGACGATGATCTGAACGCGCTCGACCGCTATTATCTGTCGGAGCGCTGATCCTCTCGACGTCATTCCCGCGAAAGCGGGAATCCCGCTTTTCCGTGAAGCATCAGAAAGAAGAAGAAGCGGGATTCCCGCTTTCGCGGGAATGACGGATTCGGGGCGATTGCGCCCATCGCACAGCGCCGTTAAGGGGCTGTGCTTCGCTGGCTCTGGACGGGATGGGGAATGGCCGAGGCGCAGCCGATCATCGGCATCATCATGGGTAGTCGCTCCGATTGGGAAACGATGCGTCATGCCGCGGAGACGCTCAGCGCGCTCGACGTGCCGCATGAATGCCGCGTCGTTTCGGCGCATCGCACGCCCGATCGGCTTTACGACTATGCCAAGGCTGCGGCCGGACGTGGATTGCACGCGATCATCGCGGGTGCTGGTGGCGCCGCGCATCTGCCGGGCATGACGGCGGCGATGACGCGCATTCCCGTGCTGGGCGTGCCCGTCGAATCCAAGGCGCTCAAGGGCATGGATAGCCTGCTGTCGATCGTGCAGATGCCCGCTGGCATCCCGGTCGGTACGCTTGCCATCGGCCGCGCGGGCGCGGTCAATGCCGCATTGCTGGCCGCTGCGATCGTCGCCAATGGCGACGAAGCGCTGGCCGCACGGCTCGATGCCTGGCGTGCGAAGCAGACCTCAGACGTGGACGAAGCGCCCGAATGATCGGGCGATTCACTCCCGTTCGTGTCGAGCGGAATTCGAGCGCAGTCGAGAATGAAGTCGAGACATCGCACGCATGCGTCTCGACGGGCGCATCTCGACTTCGCTCGATGCTGCTCGACGCAAACGGAGGGTGTGACTGGATATGCTGAAGCCGGGATCGACGATCGGAATCATCGGCGGTGGCCAGCTCGGCCGCATGCTTGCCGTCGCGGCGGCGCAACTCGGCTATCGCTGTCACGTCTACGCGCCTGAACGCGATTCGGTGGCGGCCGAGGTTTCTGCGCATTTCACCTGTGCCCCCTATGAGGATCAGGTGAGCTTGGCGGCATTCGCGGCTGCGATCGATGTCGCGACCTATGAGTTCGAGAATCTGCCGGTCGCGGCACTCGCGCCCCTCGCGGCGCTGGTGCCCGTCCATCCCGGTTTCGCCAGCCTCGAGACAGCGCAGGATCGGCTCGCCGAAAAGCGCTTCATGGCCGATCTCGGCGTGCGGACCGCGCCCTGGTGCGCGGTGTCCGATCAGGCCTCTCTGGAAAGCGCGGTTGCCGAGATCGGCATGCCGGCGATCCTGAAGACGCGTTTCTTCGGCTATGACGGCAAGGGTCAGGTCCGCCTGAAAACCGATGCCGATGTCGCGACCGCCTGGGACGCGATCGGTGAACAGCCCGCAATTCTGGAAGGGTTCGTCGATTTCGACGCGGAGTTCTCCATCCTGATGTGCCGCGCCGCCGATGGCGAATGCGCGTTCTGGGATGCCGCGACCAACGTCCATCGCGACGGCATCCTCGCAACCTCGACCGTGCCGCCTGGCGGACTGGTCGCGGAGCAGGCCCAGGAAGCACTGGCGATCGCGCGCAAGGCTGGCGACGCATTGGGCCATGTCGGTGTGCTCACGCTGGAATTCTTCGCGTCGGTAGACGGGCCCGTGTTCAACGAGATGGCGCCGCGCGTCCACAATAGCGGCCACTGGACGATCGAGGGTGCGCTGACCTCGCAGTTCGAGAATCATATTCGCGCGGTTTGCGGCCTGCCGCTGGGCGATACCGGGCTGGTCGGCCGGCGCGTGTCGATGACCAATCTGATCGGCGCCGAGGCCGATGGCTGGCAGTCGATCCTGAGCGATCCGACTGCCCATCTCCATCTCTACGGCAAGGACGAGATCCGCGCGGGCCGCAAGATGGGCCATGTGACCCGGCTGGTCCTTTAAGCATAAAGCTTTAAAGTTGAAACATCGCGGAAGCCGTGCGACGCTTCGCGCGTAGATGATTCAATGACGGTGTCGGGAGCGTCGTGATGCTGGGGCCGAGCGCGCATATCGACAGCTTCGCGCGGGACAATCTGCCGCCGCCGGATGAGTGGCCGGACATGCTGCTCGACGGCTTCGATTATCCCGAGCGGTTGAATGTGGGCGTCGAACTGACCGACGCTATGGTCGAAAAGGGGTTCGGCGATCACACCGCACTGATCGGCAATGGCCGTCGCCGCACCTACAAGGAACTGGCCGACTGGTCGAACCGGATCGCGCATGCGCTGGTCGAGGATTTCGGGATCGAGCCGGGCAATCGGATCCTGATCCGGTCGGCCAACAATCCGGCGATGGTGGCGTGCTGGCTGGCTGCGACCAAGGCGGGTGCTGTCGTGGTCAACACCATGCCGATGCTGCGCGCCGGCGAGCTGGCCGCGATCGTTGACAAGGCGGAGATCGCCTTCGCGCTGTGCGATACGCGGATCGAGGACGAACTCGTGGCCTGTGCCTCGACGAGCCGTTTCCTGAAAACCATCATCGGTTTCGACGGCACGGCCAATCACGACGCCGAACTCGATCGCATCGCGCTGAACAAGCCCGTGCGGTTCGCTGCGGTCCCGACGGGGCGCGACGATGTCGCCTTGCTCGGCTTCACCTCGGGCACGACCGGCGAGCCCAAGGGGACGATGCACTTCCACCGCGACCTGCTGATCATCGCGGACGGCTATGCCAAAGAAGTCCTGGGCGTGACCCCAGACGACGTGTTCGTCGGGTCGCCGCCCCTGGCCTTCACCTTCGGGCTGGGCGGCCTGGCGATCTTCCCGCTGCGTTTCGGCGCGACCGCGACTTTGCTCGAAAACGCGTCGCCGCCCAACATGATCGAGATCATCGAAACCTATCGCGCGACGATCAGCTTCACAGCGCCGACCGCCTATCGCGTGATGCTGGCGGCGCTCGACGCGGGCGCTGATCTGTCCTCGCTGCGCATCGCGGTCTCGGCGGGCGAGACGCTGCCGGCGCCGGTTTTCGAGGAATGGATACGCAAGACCGGCAAGCCGATCCTCGACGGCATCGGCGCCACCGAGATGCTGCACATCTTCATCTCGACCCGGCTCGACGACATGGCGCCCGCAAGCACGGGGCGGCCGGTCTCGGGATATGAGGCGATGGTCGTCGATGACGATATGCGCGAGTTGCCGCGCGGCGAGATCGGCAGGCTCGCGGTGCGCGGGCCGACTGGATGCCGCTATCTCGCCGACGACCGTCAGCGCAAATATGTCCGCGATGGCTGGAACCTGACTGGCGATTCCTTCTTTCAGGATGCGGACGGCGAGTTCCACTTCGCCGCGCGTTCGGACGACATGATCATATCGTCGGGCTACAACATCGCCGGGCCCGAGGTGGAAGCCGCGCTGCTCGCACACCCCGATGTCGGCGAATGCGCAGTCATCGGGGTGGCCGATCCCGTGCGGGGCCAGATCGTCGAGGCGCATATCGTGCTTGTCCAGGGTACGGAGTCGGACGACGCGACGCGCAAGCGTCTGCAAGATCATGTGAAGGCGGTGATCGCCCCCTATAAATATCCGCGTTCGGTGAAATTCGTCGACGCGCTTCCGAAAACCGCGACCGGCAAGATCCAACGCTTCCGGCTCAAGACGGACGCCTGAGCCGGAACGGCGGCGACTATCTGCCCTGCGAACGCCAGCGTTTGATGACGCGGCCCAGCATTTCGGCTTCACCACCGCTCTGGCGCCAGAGATCGGTGAAAACCGGATCGCTCGATGCCGGACGCCGATTTTCCTCCAGCGTATCGAGCGATACGCGGAAGGGAATGGAAACGCCCTCGCCGCAGATGATGCACTCGCGGTTGCGCAGCGCCGGGATGGTGTCGAGGAAACCCTTGGCGCCTTCGGGCATCGCTGCCTTCACGAATGCCTGATCGCGTTCGTTGTTGAGGCGCATGGCGATGATCGTGCCGCACTGGGAAAGCACGCCCTCGGCCAGGTCGGACGGGCGCTGCGTGATCAGGCCCAGCGACACGCCGTATTTACGGCCTTCCTTGGCGATCCGGCCGAGGATCTTGCCGACCGATGAGCCATCGGCATTTTTCTCGGAGGGTACGTAGCGATGCGCTTCCTCGCAGACGAGCAGGATCGGGCGCTGCGGCTCGTTGCGCGACCAGATCGCATAGTCGAAGACCATCCGGCTGAGTACGGCGACCACCACGGCGGTGATGTCCGACGGAACGCCTGAAACGTCGATGATCGAGATCGGCTTGCCGTCACCCGGCAGGCGGAAGATCCGCGCCAGGAAATCGGCCATATTGTCGGCGACGAGCATGCCGGAGAACATGAAGCTGTAGCGCGGATCGGTCTTGATCTCGTCGATCTTGGTCTTGAGCCGCATATAGGGGGCGCTGTCGCCCGCCTTTTCGAGCTTGCCCATCTCGTTCTGGATGAGCGTGGTGAGATCGGACAACAGATAGGGGATCGGCGAATCGACCGTCAGCTTGGTGATGCCCTCCGCCGCCCGGTTCTTGGAGCGCGCGGCGAGCAGGCACTTGGCGAGGATGTCGCGGTCGAGCTGATTCTCGCTGCTCCTGGACTGGACGAAGACCTCGCAATGCTCTTCGAAGTTCATCAGCCAATAGGGCATTGCGAGATTGCCGACGTCGTAGAGCGCGCCGTTGGTCTTGAAGGCCGCTGAATATTCGCCGTGCGGATCGATCATCACGATATGGCCTTGCGGCGCCATGTCGCAGATCCGGTGCAGGATGAGCGCGGCCGATGTCGACTTGCCGGTACCGGTGGAGCCGAGCAGCGCGAAATGCTTGCCGAGCATCGCATCGACGAACAATGCGGCGCGGATATCCTTGGTCGGATAGACGGTGCCGACCTCGATATGCGGAATTTCTTCGGCCGAATACATCTGCATCATGTCGTCGCTGGTGACGGGATAGATGCGTGTGCCCGGTACGGGATAGCGCGTGATACCGCGGCGGAAATGGGTGAGCCTGCCGGTCAGGCGTGCTTCGTTGCCTTCGCCGAGAAAGTCGATCTGGGCGATGATCAGGTCGCTGTCCGCGCTGTCGAGGCTGAGATTGCGGACATTGGCGATGATCCAGAGCGCGCCGACCTTCATCTTGATCTGGCTGCCGACCTGGCCGGCAACGGATATGCTCGGGTCCTCGTCATTGCCCAGGCGGCGCAGCGTCGGCGCGTCGAGCTCGATCCGAGCGCCGGAGCCCGAGACTTCGAAAACCTTGCCGATCTCGACGCCTTCGAAGCTGTGCTGCTTGGCGGGCGCGCTGGGCTGGTCGTCGGCTGGCGCTCTGCTGATCGGCGTCGCCGCGAAATCGGTCATGCGATATCCCTCTTTGCGGGCATAGATGCCCCGGATCGCTCTAACCGGCTTGGGTAAATAATTGTTTTACCGTGGAGGTGCCGCCTCCAGAAAGCGCTCTTTCCCGCTTGTTCAAGCCGTCTTTCAGCCCTTCCTGAACAGCGCGCCCGCTCCCCAACCCAACAGCACCGACAGTGCGGTCGCGACCAGCCCATAGGCGAAGGGATTATGTTCGGCGGTGTCGGCGACATAGCCTTCGAAGCCGGTCTTGCGGATCGCGACGTCTCGGCTCGCGCCCGCGATCACACGGCCGTCCTGGATCAGGAAGGTCTCGGCGGTGTAGCGGCCCACCGGCACGCGCGCGGGAATGGCGATCCGGGCGCGATACAGCACGCCGTCGGTGATCTCCACGCCACTCGTGCTCTGTCCGTAGAGCTGGGTGCGGCGGCGCAGGTCGATCAGGCCATCCTCGAACCGACGCAACTCTCCTGGCGAACCGACATTGGCGGGGGAAAGCTGCAGGTTGCCCAATCCGAGTTCGAAGATGGCGGCAGTGCGCTCGTTCACCATCTGGCGGAGCGGGCGCGACGATGCGACCGCGTAAAAGGAGGGCGCCGATCGGAAGCGCGCGCTCTCCGCATTCACCCAGATGCCGGCCACCTTCTGCTTCTCGCGCACGATGATCGGCTGGACCGGGCCGCGCAGCACCACGGCCACCTCAGCGGGCTTGGCGGGCACCTTGCCGCCGGGATAGAGGATCGCGCCGAACAGCAGCAACTCGGCACCGGTGAAGCTGTAGCGGATCTCGACGTCGCGCTGCGACACGTCGGGCACCAGCACCGGCTTGTCCGCCGCCAGCAGGAGCGGCGCGAGCGCAAAGAGCGTCAGGGCAGCGGCGCGGCTCATTCGATCATCACCGAATAGATCTCGTCGGGCCGCCAGCCCAGGCCCAGCGCCATGCGGATCGCGACGAGCAGGACGATCGCCGCCAGTACCCCGCGCAGATATTCGGGCTTCATCTTCTGCGCCAGCCGCGCGCCATATTGCGCGCCGATCACGCTGCCGATCAGCAACAGGCCTGCGAGCACGATATCGACCGCCTTGGTGGTGGTGGCATGGACCATCGTCGCGGCCATGGTGACGAACAGGATCTGGAACAGCGATGTGCCGACGACGACCTGGGTCGGCATGCCGAGCAGATAGAGCATGGCGGGCACCATCACGAAGCCGCCGCCGACGCCGAGCAATATGGTCAGGATACCGGTGCCGAAGCCGAGCAGCATCGGCGCGATGGGCGAGATGTAAAGGCCGGAGCGGTAGAAGCGCCACCGCAGCGGAAGTGCCGCGACCAGCGGATGGTGTCGCCGTTTGCGCGCTACGAGCCGCTCGCCCGTTCGCATGGCGATCAGGGTGCGCACAGCGTCGCGCGCCATCATCCCGCCGATGCCGCCGAGCATCACGACGTAGAGCACCGCAATGACCGTATCGATCTGGCCGGTATCCTGGAGCAGCCGGAAGATGCCGGCGCCCGCAATCGAGCCCAGCACGCCGCCGACGACCATGACGGCGCCCATATGGAAATCGATCCCGTTGCGTCGGGCATGGGCGAACACGCCCGAAACGCTGGCGCCGGTCACCTGCGTCGCGGCGGATGCGGCCGCGACCGTTGGAGGGATGCCGTAGAAGATCAGCAATGGCGTGGTGAGAAAACCGCCGCCCACGCCGAACATGCCCGAAAGCAGGCCGACAAGGCCGCCCAACCCGATGATGACGAGCGCGTTGACCGAGAGGTTGGCGATGGGAAGATATAGGTCCATCTCGCGTCCAGCGGGTAGACCGGAATTGCCGCGCGGAAAAGCCGCAGCACGCAATCTTCGCGCAGAAATCATCATCTGACGCATCCAGCGTGGCAAAGCGCCGTCCGGATTCCGGATAACCTCTGGATTTGATTGCGCCTTCGGGCCAATCTGTCCGCTCAGGCGAGGAGGGCGAGTGAATGCTGAGTCGATCGTGGCGCTTCGCTGTGCTTGCTCTTGCGCTCGCGCCGGTGGCGGCTGTGGGCGATCAGACCGCCCAGGTCGTGCTGGCGACGCCGGGAACCGGTGACGGCGCGATCGAGCGTTTCACCATGCGATTCTCCGACGACATGGTCGCACTTGGCGATCCGCGCGCGACCGCACCCGCCAAAGTGACTTGTCCGGTCGGCGGGCAGGGACGCTGGATCGATCCCAAGACCTGGGTCTGGGATTTCGCCAATGCGCTGCCCGGCGGAATCTCGTGCGAGTTCGCACTCAATGACGGGTTGAAGACACTGGCGGGCGGCAATGTCTCGGGTCAGACGCGCTTTACCGTCGATACCGGCGGGCCGTCGGTGCGCGCGGTGCTGCCTGGCCAATATGATGGCGATATCGAGGAGGATCAGGTTTTCCTGGTCGCGACCAATGTCCGCGCCGATCCCGCTTCGGTCGCCACCAATGGCTATTGCGCGGTCGACGGCGTCGGCGAGAAGATCGCGCTCGACATCCTCAAGCCCGAAGTGGCCGGCGAGGTGCTCGCGGGCCTGGGGTCGGAGCGATACCAGGTCACCAATTTCCTGGGTGAGGCCGGCCTGCCGCAGGCGCTGCCCGCCAATGCCGCGGAGCGGACCAAGGCGCTCTCCACGATCATGGCGGTGAAATGTCGCCGTCCATTGCCACCCGGACGCGATATGGCACTGGTCTGGGGACAGAATATCTCGGGCGGCGGTCGGCTGGCCGGTCGCGACCAGCGTTTCGACTTTTCCGTTCGCAAGCAGTTCGAGGCACGTTTCGAATGCTCGCGGGTCAATCCGCAGGCGGGGTGCAGCCCCGTGCAAAAAGCCTGGGTGCGGTTCTCGGCGCCGATCGCGCGATCGGCTGCACAGGAGATCCGGATCACCCTGGCCGACGGCAAGGTGCTGAAGCCGGAGGTGGAGAAGGGCGGCGCACAGACCGTGACGCAGGTGAGCTTCGCGCCGCCGCTGCCCGCCGCGACGACCGCGAAGGTGACGTTGCCCGACGCGTTGAAGGACGAGAGCGGCCGTCCGCTGGTCAACCAGCAGCGCTTCCCGCTCGATGTACGCTTCGACGCACCGCCGCCTCTGGTCAAGTTCGCCGCCAATTTCGGGATCATCGAAGCCGGCGAGAATGCCGCACTTCCGGTCACTGTGCGCAATGTCGAACCCGAGTTGCAGGGCCGCAATCTGGGCGTCAGCGGCGCCACGCTGCGCGTTGCCGGATCGGACGGCCAGATCGCCCGGTGGTTGCGCGATATCGAGAAGGCGAGCGAAACCGATATCCGCACCGAAAAACGCAATGGCGAGGATATCGCGGTCAACTATACCGGCGCTGCTCCGCTGATCACGGGGCAGGGCACCGCGATGAAGCTGCCGCTGCCCGGCAAGGGCAAGGATTTCGAAGTCGTCGGCATCCCGCTCGCCAAGCCGGGTTTCTATGTGGTCGAACTGGCAAGCCCGACATTGGGCCGCGCATTGCTGGGGCGGAGCGCCCCACGCTATGTGACTGCGGGCGCGCTAGTCACCAATATGAGTGTCCATTTCAAATGGGGCCGCGCGGCATCGCTTGCCTGGGTGACGTCGCTCGACAGCGGCAAGCCGGTCGCAGGGGCGGCGGTTCAGGTGACCGATTCCTGCTCTGGCGCGGTGCTCGGCAAGGGCCAGACCGACGGGCAGGGGCGATTGCTGATCAAGGGCGGTCTGCCCGCCCCGGAAACCTATGGCAATTGTGAGGGCAGCGGGGAGTCTCCGCATCCGCTGATGGTCTCGGCGCGCAAGGGCGACGATTTCAGCTTCACCCTGACCCAATGGGGCAATGGCATCCGCCCCTATGATTTCGATCTGCCCTATGGCTGGCAGGAGAATTCGGACCTGCTCCACACCATCTTCGATCGCACGCTGCTGCGCGCGGGCGAGACGGTGAACATGAAGCATATCCTGCGCAAACCGGTTGCCGAAGGATTCAGCTATGCAGGCGGTCTGGCGGGCACGCTGAAGCTCAGCCATCGCGGTTCGGGTACCGAATTCGAACTGCCGCTCACGATCGGCGCCGATGGTGTCGGTGAGACGACATGGACCGCGCCGCAGGGCGCGCCGCAAGGCGATTACGACATCTCGGTTGTCAGCAAGGACCGCACGATCTTCACGAACCAGTCGATCAAGGTGGACGAGTTCCGCCTGCCGACGATGCGAGCGACGATCGACGGGCCAAAGACCGCGACGGTGCGGCCCAAGCAGATCCCGCTCGACCTGTTCGTCGGCTATCTGTCCGGCGGCGGGGCCGGTGGATTGCCGGTGCGGATCCGTAGTGCGTTCAATCGCAGCGGCGGCGCACCCCGGGGCTGGGAGGGCTGGACCTTCGGCGGGCGTGACATGGTCGAGGGCACGGTGCCGCTGAACGGCGATGGCGAGACGATCGAAAAACCGTTGCCGCCTGCGCAGACCTTGCCGATCACCCTGTCGGGCGAGGGCACGGCCAAGGCGACGGTCGATATCCCCATGGCGGTTGACGACATCACCGACATGACGGTGGAAATGGATTATGAGGATGCGAACGGCGAGATACTGACCGCATCGCGCACCGTGTCGCTTTATCCGTCCGCCGTCCGGCTCGGGATCAAGACCGATGGCTGGATGATGAAGGACGACGATCTTCGCCTGAAGCTTGTCGCGATGGACACCGAAGGTCACCCGATCAAGGGCAAGCGGGTCAATGTGGCGCTTTACAGTCGTGAAGTGCTGACCGCTCGGCGGCGTCTGATCGGCGGCTTCTACGCCTATGACAACCAGGCCAAGACAACCAAGATTTCTGCCAGCTGTTCGACGAGCACCGATGCGCAAGGGCTGGCCGAATGCCAGCTCGACCCCGGCGTTTCCGGCGAAGTCTATGCGGTTGCGACCGCCGAGGATGACGACGGCAATGTCGCGCGCGCGGTGACGTCGGTCTGGCTGGCTGGCGAGGACGAGTGGTGGTTCGGCGGCGACAATGGCGATCGGATGGACGTCATTCCCGAGCAGAAAGAGTATAAGGCGGGCGAAACCGCGAAATTCCAGGTGCGTATGCCCTTCCGCTCGGCAACCGCGCTGGTAACGGTCGAGCGCGAGGGGGTTCTGTCCAGCTTCGTGACCGAATTGTCGGGCAAGGATCCCGTCGTCGAAGTGAAGATGCCCGGCGCCTATGCGCCCGACGTGTTCGTCTCGGTGATGGCGGTGCGTGGCCGGATCGGTGGCTTCAAGCTGTGGCTTGCCGATCTCGCGCGGCGATGGAATCTGCCCTTCTTCTCGCGAGAAGGCGCGCGCCCTACCGCATTGGTCGATCTTGCCAAGCCGAGTTATCGGCTGGGCATGGCCAAGGTGAATGTCGGCTGGGAAGGGCATCGGCTCGGTGTCAGCGTGAAAGCCGACAAGGCCAAATATTCGGTCCGTGATACCGCCAATGTCGATGTTGCCGTGACCCGGCCCGATGGTCGGCCGGCGGCTGAGGCTGAGATTGCCTTCGCCGCGGTCGACGAAGCTCTGCTGCAGCTTTCGCCGAACGACAGCTGGAAGCTGATCGACGCGATGATGGGCGAACGGCCACTCTCCGTGCTCACCTCGACCGCGCAGATGCAGGTCATCGGCAAGCGCCATTATGGCAAGAAGGCGGTCGAAGCGGGCGGCGGCGGCGGCGGCGATCTTTCCGCGCTCAATCGCGAGGATTTCCGGCCGGTGTTGCTGTGGAAAGGGCGGGTGAAGCTTGATGCTGCCGGCCATGCGAAGATTCCTGTCCAGCTTTCGGATTCGCTTTCGGCGTTCAAGCTTGTCGCGATCGCCACCGACGGATCCAATCTGTTCGGCACTGGCGACGTATCGGTGCGCACCACGCAGGATCTGACGATCTTCTCCGGCCTGCCGCCGCTTGTGCGGACCGGCGATTATTTCGGTGCCAGCTTCACGCTGCGCAACGCGTCGGACAAGCCGATGACGGTGACGGCGAGCGTCTCGCTCAATCCCGCGCTGGCGAAAGGCGCGCCGCTCACCATCACGCTGCCGCCTGGTGCCGCCGCACCGGTGACGTGGAACCTGCCGGCGCCCGCTGGCGTGGACAAGCTCGACTGGACGGTCGAGGCACGCTCGGCCGACGGTAAGGCGATGGACAGGATCAGCGTCAGCCAGGTGGTTGCGCCCGCCGTGCCGGTGGAGACCTGGGCGGCATCGATCTTCCAGATCGGAGCGGGTGGCACCCAGATCCCGATCGCGGCGCCCGCCGGCGCATTGCCAGGGCTGGGCAGTGTCGATGTCCGGCTGACCGATACGCTCGCGCCGCCGATGGCGGGCGTTCGCGATTATATGACGGCCTATCCCTATAATTGCTTCGAACAGCAATTGTCGCGAGCGATGGTCCTTGGCGATCTGGGCGCTTGGGGGCGGCTTTCGGGCGAAATCCCCGCCTATCTCGATAGTGACGGCCTGTTGCGCTATTTCCCGGTCGACCGGCTTCAGGGATCGGAAGCGCTCACGGCCTATGTGCTGTCGCTGACCGCCGAGGCGGGATGGGTGATTCCCGAAGGCGCCAAGGCGCGGATGGTCCAGGCGCTCACCGCGGTGATCGACGGACGGTTGCGGCGTGAGGCACCCTGGGCGGGCGACGACCGGCTGCAGCGGATCGCGGCGCTCGCGGCATTGGCGCGCAATGGCGCGTCGACTCCGCAGATGATCGGCCAGATCGGGCTGGCACCGCAGGACATGCCGACCAATGCACTTGTCGACTGGCTGGTCGCGGTGGATCGGACGGCGGGGCTGCCCAATGCGGCGCAGCTTCGTGCGCAGGCACAGCAGATCCTGCGCCAGCGCATGGTCTATGAAGGCACGCGCATCGACATGACCGACGGGAAGAGCGCGCCGTGGTGGATGATGTCATCGGGCGACGAGATGGTGCTGAAGGCGCTGATCGCGACGCTCGGCAAGCCGGGCTGGCAGGATGAGACGCCGAAGATGATGATCGGTGCGGCCGCACGTCAGCAGCGCGGGCATTGGGATACGACTCCCGCCAATGCCTGGGGCGCGGTGGCCGTCCAGAAATTCGCGTCGCTCTATCCGGCCACCGCGATCGCCGGGACGACGACGGTGTCGCTCGGCAATCAGAGTCTCAGCCGGGGCTGGCCGCAGGTCGTGGGTGCGGCGCCACTGAGTCTGGCACTGCCGGCCCAGCGCACGCCGCTGATGCTGCGCCAGGCGGGTGGGGCGGGGCCCTGGGCATTCGTCTCGGTGCGTGCGGCGGTGCCGCTCACCCAGCCGCTGTTCGCCGGCTATCGCATCAGCAAGTCGGTCGCCTTCATCGAGCAAAAAGTGAAGGGGCAGGCGACGCGCGGTGATGTGCTGAAGGTGACGATCACCGTCGACGCGACCGCGGACCGCAATTGGGTGGTGGTCAACGATCCGGTGCCGCCGGGCGCGACGATCGTCGGCAATCTCGGCGGCCAGTCCGGATTGCTGGCACAGGCGGGCGCCGAAGGCGGAGAGGGTGTTCAGCCCAGCTATGTCGAACGCGGCAAGGATGCATGGCGCGGCTATTTCGAATGGGTCCCGCGCGGACGCTTCGTGGTGACCTATGCGGTGCGGCTGAATGGCACCGGCCGCTTCGGCCTGCCGCCGACGAAGGTCGAGGCGCTCTATTCGCCCGAGATCCGCGCGGCGATCCCGAACCAGCCGATGACGGTGGTGCTGAAGTGAAGAGGAAGATACCGTACGGATTGCCTTCCCCCTTGATGGGGGAAGGCGGCGAGACTTGGCGGGTTTGCCGCCTAGTCGCAGCGTTGGGGGTGGCGTTCAACGTCGAGTCCGATGCCGAACATCACCCCCACCCAACCCTCCCCCATCAAGGGGGAGGGCTTTAGAGGCATAACGTGGCCGTCGATTGCCGTGACTGGTCGTGGAAGCGGTGGGCGGCGCTTGCCCTCGCCGCGCTGACTTTCGTCGCCTTCACCGCACTCTGGTTCCGCACGTTGCCGCCGCCGCTGCCCGACTATGCGATGGTCAAGGCGCGATGGCAGCCGAGCGAGGCCTGGCTTTACGATCGGAACGGCCAATTGCTCGACAGCGTGCGCGTCGATTTCGCGGCGCGGCGTCTGGCCTGGACATCGCTCGATCATGTCGCGCCGGTGGTCCGCGAAACCCTTATCGCTGCCGAGGATCGGCGTTTCGCCGACCATGGCGGGGTGGACTGGCTTGCCGTTGCCGGTGCGATCCGCGATCGGGTCGAACGGCGGCGGTCGCGTGGCGCCAGCACATTGTCGATGCAGGTGGCCGCCTTTCTGGCGCCCGACCTGGCCGCCCCGGGATCGCGCGGCTGGTGGGAAAAGGCGCGACAGATGCGCGCGGCCTGGGCGCTCGAGGATCGCTGGACCAAGGATCAGATCCTCGAAGCCTATCTCAATCTCGCGGGCTATCGCGGCGAGGCGCAGGGGATCGGTGCGGCGGCACTGTCGCTGTTCGGGCGAACCCCGGACGCTCTGGGCCGGCAGGAGGCATTGTTGCTCGTGGCATTGCTGCCCGATCCCAGGGCAGGGCCGGGTGTGCTGGCGCGCCGGGCTTGCGCGCTTTCGCGAAGCGGCGATTGCACCGCGCTGAATGCGGCGGCGCGCGACATGCTCGGCCCGTCGCGGCGCCTCGCGCTCGATCCGGGGCTCGCGCCGCATCTTGCGACCAAGCTGCTGACCAAAGCGGGCATGACGGTGACGACCACGCTCGACACGCGCGTTCAGAGGGTTGCCGCCCGGGCGCTGGCCAGGCAGCTCCAGGGCCTGGGCGCGGAGCGCGCGCGCGATGGCGCGGTGGTGGTGGTCGACAATGCGACCGGAGACGTCCTCGCCTATGTCGGTGGGGTCGGCGGCGGATCGACGGCGGCTCAGGTCGACGGCGCCGACAGCTATCGCCAGGCGGGGTCGACGTTGAAGCCCTTTCTTTACGCGCAGGCGATCGAGCGCGGCTATCTGACGCCCGCATCGATCCTCGATGATTCCCCCGTCCAGCTCGACACCGCGTCGGGGCTTTACGTGCCGCAGAATTACGATCGCGACTTCAAGGGGCCGGTGTCGGTCCGCAGCGCGCTCGCCGGGTCGCTCAACGTGCCTGCGGTCAGGACGTTGCTGCTTGCCGGTGTCGATTCGTTCCGCGATCGCCTGTGGGATACCGGCTATCGCGGGCTGACCGAGGACGGCCAATATTACGGCTATTCGCTTGCTCTTGGGTCTGCAGAAGTGACCTTGCTCGAACAGGCTGCCGCCTATCGCGCGCTGGCGCTCGATGGGCAGTGGTCGTCGCTGCGGATCCGGCGGGAGGACAGGCGCGAGGCTTCGCGCAAGGTCTTCAGCCCGCAGGCGTCGTGGATCGTCGCCGATATGCTGGCCGACCCCGATGCGCGGGCGCGTGCCTTCGGCATGGATAGCGCATTGCGGCTGCCATTCTGGGCGGCGGTGAAGACGGGAACGTCCAAGGCGATGCGCGACAATTGGTGTATCGGCTTTTCCGATCGGTTCACCGTGGCGGTGTGGATCGGCAATCTGGAAGGGGATTCGATGCGCGCGGTTTCCGGCACCAGCGGGGCTGCCCCGGTGTGGCGCGACGTGATGCGCGCCCTCCATGCCGACGTACCTGGCCGCGCGCCGCCGCGGCCCGCCGGGATCGAGCAGCGGGCGATCAGCTTTACCGCCGGAATCGAGCCGCCCAGGCGCGAATATTTCCTGGCGGGCACCGGCCAGGCGGTGATTGGAACGGCGCCGCCCGAATCGCGTCGCCCGAGGATCGTCAGCCCGGTCGGTGGCAGCGTTTACGCGCTCGATCCGGACATCCCGATCGAACGTCAGCGTATGGCGGTTCAGGTGGCGGGAGAAGTGCTTGGCCACAGGCTGACCCTCGATTCGCGCGATCTGGGCGATGCCGGCGCCAGACCGCTCGTGCTTGCCGGACCGGGGGCGCACCGGTTGAAATTGATCGATCCGGGCGGCAAGGTGATCGACAGCCTGATGTTCACCGTGCGCTGACAATTCGCACCGTTGACCGTTTCCGACTCCGTCGTTATAGGCCGCCACTGCCTGCGGGCTGGTGGTGGAGTCCATCCAGACGCTGTCCTTATGCGGGCAAGCTTGAACATTGCTGATGCGTGGGAAGGCCTGGGGGGCCGTTATGGCCGCCGGGGTTCTTTTTGCATTTCGCATGCGTAGCGCTACGGCAAAGTAACTTAGAAGGTGAAGGCTTCATGCCAACGATTAACCAGCTGATCCGCAAGGGTCGCGAACCGCAGAAGGCCAAGTCGAAGGTCCCTGCGATGGAGGCGAACCCGCAGAAGCGCGGCGTTTGCACTCGCGTTTATACGACGACTCCGAAGAAGCCGAACTCGGCACTTCGCAAGGTGGCCAAGGTTCGCCTGACCAACCAGCGCGAAGTCATCACCTACATCCCGGGTGAGGGCCACAACCTTCAGGAGCACTCGGTTGTGCTGATCCGTGGCGGTCGCGTTCGCGATCTTCCCGGCGTTCGGTACCATGTGCTGCGCGGCGTGCTCGACACGCAGGGCGTCAAGGATCGCAAGCAGAGCCGTTCGAAGTACGGCGCGAAGCGTCCAAAGTAAGAAGGATCGGCAGAAATGGCACGTCGTCGTCGTCCCGAGAAGCGGGAAATTCTCCCTGATCCCAAGTTCGGTGATCAGATTCTTTCGAAATTCATGAACAGCGTGATGCTGGACGGCAAGAAGTCCGTCGCTGAAGGTATCGTTTATGGCGCCATGGAGACCGTCGAGTCTCGCGCCAAGAAGGATCCCATCGGCGTTTTCCACGAAGCGCTGAACAATGTGAAGCCGGGCATCGAGGTCCGCAGCCGCCGCGTCGGTGGTGCGACCTATCAGGTGCCGGTCGAAGTGCGCCCCGAGCGCGCCCAGGCACTGGCAATCCGCTGGCTGATCAGCGCGGCGCGTGCACGCAGCGAGACCACGATGGCCGCACGGCTTTCGGGTGAACTGCTCGACGCGTCGAACAACCGCGGCAACGCGGTGAAGAAGCGCGAAGATACGCACCGTATGGCCGAGGCGAACCGCGCCTTCAGCCACTACCGCTGGTAATTTTCGTACCTATATCGCGGGGAGCCGGCGTGTCCGGCTCCCCGCATCGCTAAGGAAGACCCGATCATGGCCCGCAGCCATCCGCTCGAGAAGTATCGCAACATCGGTATCATGGCGCACATCGACGCCGGCAAGACGACGACGACCGAGCGCATCCTCTATTACACCGGCAAGTCCTACAAGATCGGCGAAGTGCATGAAGGCACTGCGACGATGGACTGGATGGAGCAGGAGCAGGAGCGCGGGATCACGATCACTTCGGCCGCGACGACCTGCAAATGGCGCGCTGAAGATGGTAAGGGCGAAGAGCACCTTATCAACATCATCGACACGCCGGGTCACGTCGACTTCACCATCGAGGTCGAGCGTTCGCTGCGCGTGCTCGACGGCGCGGTTGCGTGCTTCGACGGCGTTGCCGGTGTGGAGCCCCAGTCGGAGACGGTGTGGCGCCAGGCGGAGAAGTACAAGGTTCCCCGCATGTGCTTCGTCAACAAGCTCGACCGCACCGGCGCGAGCTTCGAGCGCTGCGTCGACATGATCAAGGACCGCCTGGGCGCGCGTCCTGCCGTGCTGTATCTTCCGATCGGCATCGAGGGCGGCTTCAAGGGCCTGGTCGATCTGGTTCAGAATCGCGCGATCATCTGGCTCGAAGAGTCGCTGGGTGCGAAGTTCGAATATCGCGACATCCCCGACGATCTGAAGGATGCCGCTGAAACCGCGCGCGCCGAGCTGATCGAGATGGCTGTCGAGCAGGACGATGACGTGATGGAGGCGTATCTGGAGGGCAACGAGCCCGACGCCGCCACCCTCAAGAAGTTGATCCGCAAGGGCACGCTGAACTTCTCGTTCGTTCCGGTCGTCTGCGGTTCGGCGTTCAAGAACAAGGGCGTGCAGCCTCTGCTCGACGCGGTTGTCGACTATCTGCCTTCGCCGCTGGATATTCCTGACGTGCAGGGTCTGAAGCTCGACGGCGAGACTCCGGACTCGCGTCCGCCGGCCGACGACGCGCCGTTCTCGGCGCTGGCGTTCAAGATCATGAACGATCCGTTCGTGGGCACGCTCACCTTCGCACGCATCTATTCGGGCAAGCTCGAGGCTGCGTCGACCGTCACCAATTCGGTGAAGGACAAGAAGGAGAAGGTCGGTCGCATGCTGCTGATGCATGCGAACAGCCGCGAGGACATCCAGGAGGCTTTCGCTGGCGACATCGTCGCTCTTGCGGGCCTGAAGGATACCACGACCGGCGATACGCTCTGCTCGCAGCAGGCGCCGATCATCCTGGAGCGCATGGAGTTCCCGGATCCCGTGATCGAGCTCTCGGTCGAGCCCAAGACGAAGGCCGACCAGGAGAAGATGGGCATCGCGCTCAATCGTCTCGCACGCGAGGATCCGTCGTTCCGCGTCAGCTCCGACGCCGAGAGCGGCCAGACCATCATCAAGGGCATGGGCGAGCTCCATCTCGAGATCCTGGTCGATCGCATGCGCCGCGAGTTCAAGGTCGAGGCGAATGTCGGCGCGCCGCAGGTGGCGTATCGCGAATATCTGAAGAAGCCGGTCGATATCGACTACACCCACAAGAAGCAGTCGGGCGGCACCGGTCAGTTCGGCCGCGTGAAGGTCAAGCTTCAGCCGGGTGAGCGCGGTTCGGGCATCATCTTCAAGGACGAGATCAAGGGCGGTAATATTCCCAAGGAATATATCCCCGCGATCGAGAAGGGGTTCCGCGAAACGGCGGCGACTGGCTCGCTGGTCGGCTTCCCGATCATCGACTTCGAGATCCTGCTGTATGACGGTGCTTACCACGACGTCGACTCGTCGGCACTGGCGTTCGAAATCTGTGCTCGCGGCGCAATGCGCGAAGCGGCCCAGAAGGCGGGCATCACGCTGCTCGAGCCGGTGATGAAGGTCGAAGTCGTGACCCCGGAGGATTATCTGGGCGACGTGATCGGCGACTTGAACAGCCGCCGCGGCCAGATCCAGGGCACCGACACGCGCGGCAATGCGCAGGCGGTGACCGCAATGGTGCCGCTGGCGAACATGTTCGGCTATGTGAACTCGCTCCGCTCATTCACCCAGGGCCGTGCGCAGTACAGCATGCAGTTCTCGCATTATGACGAGGTTCCGCAGAACGTCGCGGATGAAGTGAAAGCAAAGCTGGCATAATTCGGGAATCGTCGCTATGGGGCCACGCTTCGAGCACCCCCCTGGCGGCCGGCGATCGAGTTCAGAGAAGAAGAAGGTAGGAAGAAAATGGCGAAAGCTAAGTTTGAGCGGACGAAGCCGCACTGCAACATCGGCACCATCGGTCACGTCGACCATGGCAAGACCTCGCTGACCGCAGCGATCACGAAGATCCTCGCCGAGACCGGCGGCGCGACCTTCGTCGACTATGCAAACATCGATAAGGCTCCCGAAGAGCGCGAGCGCGGCATCACCATCTCGACCGCACACGTCGAGTATGAGACTGCCGGACGCCACTATGCGCACGTCGATTGCCCGGGCCACGCCGATTATGTGAAGAACATGATCACGGGCGCTGCGCAGATGGACGGCGCGATCCTCGTCGTGTCGGCCGCTGACGGCCCGATGCCGCAGACCAAGGAGCACATCCTGCTCGCCAAGCAGGTCGGCGTTCCCACCATGGTCGTGTTCCTGAACAAGGTCGACCAGGTTGACGACGCGGAGCTGCTCGAGCTCGTCGAGCTCGAAATCCGCGAAGAGCTTTCCAAGCGCGGTTTTGACGGCGACAACATTCCCATCATCGCGGGTTCGGCTCTCGCTGCTCTCGAGGACAGCAACTCCGAGATCGGCCGTGACGCCATCCTGAAGCTGATGGCCGCCGTCGACGAGTGGATCCCGCAGCCGGAGCGTCCGCTGGACCGTCCGTTCCTGATGCCGATCGAAGACGTGTTCTCGATCTCGGGTCGTGGCACCGTCGTCACGGGCCGCGTCGAGACCGGCATCGTCAAGGTTGGCGAAGAAGTCGAGATCGTCGGCATCAAGGACACCAAGAAGACCGTCGTCACCGGCGTCGAAATGTTCCGCAAGCTGCTCGATCAGGGCCAGGCCGGCGACAACATCGGTGCGCTGATCCGCGGCGTCGGCCGTGAAGAGGTCGAGCGTGGCCAGGTGCTCTGCAAGCCCGGCTCGATCAAGCCGCACAGCGAGTTCACTTCGGAGGTCTATGTCCTCTCGAAGGACGAGGGTGGCCGTCACACGCCGTTCTTCGCGAACTATCGTCCTCAGTTCTACTTCCGTACCACGGACGTCACCGGTGAGGTCGTTCTCCCCGAGGGCACCGAGATGGTTATGCCGGGCGACAACGTCCAGCTGGCCGTCAAGCTGATCGCTCCGATCGCGATGGATCCGGGTCTGCGCTTCGCAATTCGCGAAGGTGGCCGTACCGTCGGTGCAGGGGTTGTCGCGACGATCACGAAGTAATATAGGCACCGCAGCCGCCCGATTCTCTCGAAGAGAATCGGGCGGCTCGCATTTTACAGTTACGGCTCTTTCGCATCGGTAGTGGACATGGAAACGCAGAATATCCGGATTCGCCTTAAGGCGTTCGATCATCGTGTGCTCGATCAGGCCACTGGCGATATTGCCGACACCGCTCGGCGCACGGGTGCTTTGATTCGCGGTCCCATTCCGTTGCCGACGCGTATCGAGAAATTCACCGTGAACCGCGGCCCGCACGTCGACAAGAAGTCGCGCGAGCAGTTCGAGGTGAGGACTTACAAGCGGATGCTCGATATCGTGCAGCCGACGCCGCAGACCGTGGACGCGCTGATGAAGCTCGACCTGGCCGCCGGCGTGAACGTCGAAATCAAGTTGGCCTGAGCCAACAACCTTTGCCCTCGCGACTGCGGGGGCGCCTGAAGGGCTTCGGCCCTTCGGAGATAAAGGGATACCGCACGGTTCGCCGTGGACTGCGTCCCCCGTCTTCTCTCTTCGGAGAGATATCAGCCCGGACGGGGCGATGCATGAAATTCAGGGCTGACACGCCCCCCGGAAATGGTTCCGTGGGGCCTCTGTTTAAGGAGTCTGGATCATGCGCACTGGCGTGATCGCCAAGAAGATGGGGATGACCCGCCTGTTTCAGGGCGACGGTCGTCATGTTCCCGTCACTGTCCTGTCCCTTGAAGGGTGTCAGGTTGTCGCGCGCCGTGAGGCTGATCGCGATGGCTATGTCGCCGTTCAGCTGGGTGCCGGTACAGCAAAGGCGAAGAATGTTTCGAAGCCCGTTCGTGGGCATTTCGGCAAGAACGAAGTCGAACTGAAGGCGCGCGTCGCCGAGTTCCGCGTCTCTGACGACGCGCTGCTCGATGTCGGCGCGACGATCTCGGCCGACCACTTTGTTGCCGGCCAGCTGGTCGACATCGCCGGTCAAACGCAGGGCAAGGGCTTTGCGGGCGCCATGAAGCGCTGGAACTTCGGCGGCATGCGCGCAACGCACGGCGTTTCGATCTCTCACCGTGCACATGGTTCGACTGGTAACCGCCAGGATCCGGGCCGCGTGTTCAAGAACAAGAAGATGGCCGGCCACATGGGCGACCGTCAGCGCACCCAGCAGAATCTGGAAGTCGTCGGCACCGACGTCGAGCGTGGCCTGATCTTCGTGAAGGGCTCCGTGCCCGGCTCGAAGGGCGGCTGGCTTCTCGTCAAGGACGCCGTCAAGGTCGCCCGCCACGCAGAAGCGCCGTATCCGGCCAGCCTGAAGCAGGCAGCCAATCCCAACAACGACAGTGTTCCCGCTGACACCCCGGCTGAAGCCGCGGTTGCGCCTGCGGAAGTCACTGAAGGCCAGGAGGGCTGAACGTGAAGGTCAAGGTTCAAACCCTCGACGCGCAGGGCAAAGGCGATATCGAGCTCAATGATTCCGTGTTCGGCCTCGAGCCGCGCGCAGACATTCTGCATCGTGTCGTCACCTGGCAGCTCGAAAAGGCCCGCGGCACTGCCCGTGGTGCTCGTGAGCGTAGCGATGTCGCACGCACCGGCAAGAAGTTCGGTCGCCAGAAGGGCGGCGGTACGGCTCGTCACGGCGATCGCCGCGCCCCGATCTTCATCGGTGGCGGCAAGGCGCACGGTCCTCGCGTCCGTGACTTCAATCCGTCGCTCAACAAGAAGGTCCGCGCACTGGGCCTCCGCATGGCGCTGTCGTCCAAGGCGAAAGCCGGACAGCTGATCGTGATGGAGAGCCTGGAAGTGAAGGACGGCAAGACCAAGGCACTGGCCGCCGATCTGGCGAAGCTGGGCTTCGGCAAGACCGCCCTGGTGATCGACGGCGAGAGCGTCGAGCGTAGCTTCGCACTGGCTTCCGCCAACCTGCACACGATCAATGTGCTCCCGGCGATCGGCGCGAACGTCTATGACATTCTTAAAGCTGACACGCTGGTGCTGACCCGCGCCGCTGTCGAAAAGCTGGAGGCGCGGTTCAATGGCTAAAAATCAGTCGAACGCCGTGGATATCCGCCATTATGACGTGGTGGTCGCTCCGCACATCACCGAGAAGTCGACGATGCTCAGCGAGCATAATGCCGTCGTCTTCAAGGTTGCTGGCGATGCCACCAAGCCGCAGATCAAGGCGGCTGTCGAGGCGCTGTTCAACGTGCAGGTCACTGGCGTGAACACCCTGGTCGTCAAGGGCAAGACCAAGCGTTGGAAGGGCAAGCCCTATACGCGCTCGGACGTGAAGAAGGCGATCGTGACGCTGAAGGACGGCGACTCGATCGACGTCACCACCGGTATTAGCTGAGGCGGGATCGATGGCACTCAAGCATTATAACCCGACGAGCCCGGCCCGACGCGGCCTGATTCTCGTCGATCGCTCCGCGCTGCACAAGGGCAAGCCTGTCAAGGCTCTGACCGAAGGCAAGCACAAAACGGGCGGCCGTAACAACAAGGGCCATGTGACGTCGCGCGGTATCGCCGGCGGCCACAAGCAGCGCTATCGCATCGTCGATTTCAAGCGTCGCCTGTGGGACGTCGAGGGCACGGTCGAGCGGATCGAATATGATCCCAATCGCACCGCGTTCATCGCGCTGATCAACTATGGTCCCGACGAAGCTGGCAAGGATCGTCTGACCTACATCATCGCACCGCAGCGCCTCGGCGTCGGCGACAAGGTGATCGCAGGCAAGAAGACCGACGTGAAGCCGGGCAATTCCATGGAGCTGGGCCAGATGCCGGTCGGCACCATCGTCCACAATGTGGAGATGAAGCCGGGCAAGGGCGGTCAGATCGCTCGTTCGGCCGGTACGTATGTGCAGGTCGTCGGTCGTGACCGTGACCTCGTCATCGTCCGTCTGAACTCCGGCGAGCAGCGCTACATCCGTGGCGAGTGCATGGGTACGGTGGGTGCGGTTTCGAACCCGGACAACGCCAACCAGAACTTCGCCAAGGCAGGTCGCAGCCGTTGGATGGGCAAGCGCCCGCTGACCCGCGGCGTGGCCAAGAACCCGGTCGATCACCCGCACGGCGGTGGTGAAGGCCGGACCTCGGGCGGCCGTCATCCGGTCACTCCGTGGGGCAAGCCGACCAAGGGTGCGCGCACCCGCCACAACAAGGCGACGGATAAGATGATCATCCGTTCTCGCCATGCCAAGAAGAAGAGGTAAGCCATGGCCCGTTCCGTCTGGAAAGGTCCGTTCGTCGACCTGCATCTGCTGAAGAAGGCCGAAACTGCGCAGGAGTCGGGTGGCCGTGCGCCGATCAAGACCTGGTCGCGTCGCTCCACTATTCTGCCTCAGTTCGTCGGACTGACCTTCAGCGTCTATAATGGCCGCAAGTTCGTTCCCGTCTCGGTGAACGAAGATATGGTCGGCATGAAGCTCGGTGAATTCGCGCCCACGCGCTATTTCCCCGGCCACGCCGCCGACAAGAAGGGCAAGCGCTGATGAGCAAGGAAAAAGCACCCCGTCGCGTCGGCGACAAGGAAGCGCTTGCCGTCGGCACGCAGATCCGTGGTTCGGCGCAGAAGCTGAACCTGGTTGCGGCGCTGATCCGCAACAAGAAGGCCGGCGACGCGTTGAACATCCTCTCCTTCTCGAAGAAGGGGATGGCAGTGGACGTCCGCAAGGTACTCGCAAGCGCGATTGCCAATGCGGAGAACAACCACAATCTCGACGTCGACGCACTGGTCGTGACCGAAGCGAGTGTTGGCAAGAGCATCTCGATGAAGCGTTTCGCCGCCCGCGCTCGCGGCCGGTCTTCGCAGATCGTGAAGCCGTTCAGCCGCGTTCGCATCGTGGTCCGTGAGCAGGAAGAAGCATAATGGGTCATAAGAGCAATCCGATCGGGCTCCGTCTCCAGATCAATCGGACCTGGGACAGCCGCTGGTTCGCCGAAGGCGGCGACTATGGCCGGCTGCTGCTGGAGGATCTGCGGATCCGTCAGTATGTCATGAAGGAGCTGCCGCAGGCCGCGATCTCGAAGGTCGTGATCGAGCGTCCCGCCAAGCTGTGCCGCGTATCCATCTATGCTGCGCGCCCCGGCGTGATCATCGGCAAGAAGGGTGCGGACATCGAGAAGCTTCGCAAGAAGCTTGGCGCGATGACCTCGTCCGACGTCAGCCTGAACATCGTCGAGATCCGTAAGCCGGAAATCGACTCCAGGCTTGTGGCTCAGTCCGTTGCCGACCAGCTCGAGCGTCGCGTGGCGTTCCGCCGTGCGATGAAGCGCGCCGTGCAGTCGGCTCTGCGTCTCGGCGCGGAAGGCATCCGGATCACCTGTGGCGGCCGTCTCGGCGGCGCAGAGATCGCGCGTACCGAATGGTATCGCGAGGGCCGCGTTCCGCTGCACACGCTGCGCGGAAATGTCGACTATGCGGACGCTGAAGCCCACACCGCCTATGGCGTGTGCGGCGTCAAGGTCTGGATCTTCAAGGGCGAGATTCTCGGCCATGATCCCATGTCGCAGGATCGGCTCATGCTGGAGGCTCAGACCTCCGGTGTGCGTCCGGCACGCTGAACGAAATTGAGGTAGGCTCCAATGCTGCAACCCAAGAAGACCAAGTTCCGCAAGGCTTTCAAAGGCCGGATCCATGGCGATGCCAAGGGCGGAACGGCGCTGAACTTCGGGTCGTTCGGCCTGAAGGCGCTCGAGCCTGACCGGATTACCGCACGTCAGATCGAGGCGGCTCGCCGCGCGATCACGCGTCACATCAAGCGCCAGGGGCGTTTGTGGATCCGTATTTTCCCGGACGTACCTGTGTCCAAGAAGCCTGCCGAAGTTCGTCAGGGCAAGGGCAAGGGTTCGAACGAATATTGGGCGGCGCGCGTGAAGCCCGGCCGTATCCTGTTCGAGCTGGACGGTGTCCCTGGCCCGCTGGCCCGCGTCGCTTTCGAGCGTGCGATGGAAAAGCTGCCGATCAAAACCAAGGTGGTCGCCCGCCTTGGCGAATCGATGCACTGAGGAATTTGAGAGATGGCAAAGAAATCCACAGCCGCTCCGAAGGCCGACCTGAAGTCGAAGAACGACGATGATCTGTCGACGCAGCTCGGCGAGCTGAAGCGCGAGCAGTTCAATCTGCGCTTCCAGGCAGCCACCAATCAGCTCGAGAAGCCGAGCCGTGTGCGTGAAGTGCGTCGCACGATCGCGCAGATCAAGACGCTGCAGACCGAGCGCTCGCGCTCGGCGGCCAAGTAAGGAGCATCGGCTATGCCTAAGCGCGTGCTGACCGGGACGATCGTCTCGGACAAGACCGACAAGACCGTTGTGGTGAAAGTGGAGCGCCGGGTGAAGCACCCGCTCTACGGAAAGATCATCAAGCGGTCCAAGAAGTACCACGCCCATGACGAGGCGAATGCGTACAAGGAAGGTGAGACCGTGCGGATCGAAGAGACCGCGCCGATCTCGAAGCTCAAGACGTGGAAGGTCGTCGACCGGGTGGATACCCACCGGGCGCCGGAAGCCGCAGTCGAAGGCTGACAAGCAGTCAGGGAACTACCGGGATATCCCGGCAAGCCAAGTGAGAAGGAACCGGATCAATGATCCAGATGCAGTCAAATCTTGACGTCGCCGATAACAGCGGCGCCAAGCGCGTCCAGTGCATCAAGGTGCTCGGCGGCTCCAAGCGTCGCACCGCGAGCGTCGGCGACGTGATCGTCGTTTCCGTCAAGGAAGCGGCGCCGCGCGGCAAGGTTAAGAAGGGCGACGTCCATCGCGCCGTGATCGTTCGCACCGCGAAGGACATTCATCGTCCCGACGGTTCGACGATCCGCTTCGACGGCAATGCCGCGGTGCTGGTCAACAAGAACGAGGAGCCGATCGGCACCCGTATCTTCGGCCCGGTGGTTCGCGAGCTGCGCTCGAAGAACTTCATGAAGATCATCTCGCTCGCACCGGAGGTGTTGTAAGATGGCTTCCGCCAAGATCCGCAAGGGCGACACGGTCGTTATCCTGTCCGGCAAGGACAAGGGACGTACCGGTGAAGTCACCAAGAGCCTGCCCAAGGATGGCAAGGTGATCGTGTCCGGCGTCAACGTCGCGACCCGCCACCGCAAGCCGACCCAGGCAAACCCGCAGGGTGGGCTCGAGCGCACGGAAGCACCGCTTCACGTCTCCAAGGTCGCGATTGCCGACCCGAAGAGCGGCAAGGCGACCCGCGTCCGCTTCGAAACCAAGGACGGCAAGAAGGTCCGTGTGGCCGTGAAGTCCGGGGAGGTCATCAATGGCTGAGAATTATCAGGCGCGACTTCGCAAGGTCTATGACGAGACGATCGTCAAGGCCATGACCGAGAAGTTCGGCTATACGAACGCGATGCAGGTGCCCCGGCTCGACAAGATCGTGCTGAACATGGGTGTCGGCGAAGCGACGCAGGACAAGAAGAAGGTCGACACGGCAGCCGCCGAGCTGGAACTGATCGCGGGCCAGAAGCCCGTCATCACCAAGGCGAAGAAGTCGATCGCGCAGTTCAAGCTGCGTGAAGGCATGCCGATCGGCGTGAAGGTGACTCTGCGCCGCGAGCGGATGTACGAGTTCCTCGACCGCCTGGTGACGATCGCGCTGCCGCGCGTTCGCGACTTTCGCGGTCTGAACCCGAAAAGCTTCGACGGTCGTGGCAATTATGCCATGGGCCTGAAAGAGCAGATCGTGTTCCCCGAGATCAACTATGACCGCATCGAGAAGGTGCGCGGCATGGACGTGATCGTGACCACCACGGCGAAGACCGATGAGGAAGCGCGCGAGCTGCTTCGTCTGTTCGGTTTCCCGTTCCCGATTGAAGAGCAGAAGCAGGCGGCTTGAATGCCGGACCTGCCTGACAGAAGGAAGAGAACTTAAGTCATGGCGAAACTGAGTTCGATCAATAAGAATGAGCGTCGCAAGAAGCTGGTGAAGAAGTATGCCGGCCGTTATGCGAAGCTGAAGGCGATGGCCGCGGACAAGGCGCTCGACGAGACCGAGCGTTTGATCGCGCGCCTGAAGATGGCCCAGATCCCCCGGAACGGGAATCCCACGCGGATTCGCAACCGTTGCGAACTGACCGGCCGTCCGCGCGCCTATTACCGCAAATTCCGTCTCTGCCGTATTCAGCTGCGCGATCTGGCCAACAAGGGTCTGATTCCGGGCGTTACGAAGTCGAGCTGGTAAGGATCAGAAGATGGCATTGACCGATCCCCTGGGTGATTTGCTCACCCGCATCCGCAACGGCCAGCGGGCTCGCAAGGACAGTGTGGTTTCCCCCGCGTCCAAGCTGCGTGCGCGTGTTCTCGACGTGCTTCAGCGCGAGGGATATATCCGCGGCTACAAGGAAGAAGACCTTGCCGGGCATGATGGCCTGCGCATCGAGCTGAAATATTTCGAGGGCCAGCCCGCGATCCAGCACGTCGCGCGTGTCTCGAAGCCCGGCCGTCGTGTCTATTCGGGGTCGAAGGATCTTCCCCGGGTGCGCAATGGCCTTGGCATCACGATCGTTTCGACGCCCAAGGGTGTTCTGTCCGACGCGGAAGCGCGCGAACAGAATGTCGGCGGCGAAGTGCTTGCGGAGGTGTTCTGATGAGCCGCATCGGTAAAGTACCGGTTCCCGTGCCTGCAGGCGTCAGCGCCAGCATCGAAGGCAGCGTTCTCTCGGTCAAGGGACCGAAGGGCACGTTGACCATGCCGATGATGGACGACATCAGCTATGGCATCGAAGACGGTCGCATCGTCGTCAAGCCGGCGAACGAGAGCAAGAAGGCGCGTGCCTTTTGGGGCATGCACCGTACCCTGGTGCAGAACCTGGTGACTGGCGTCACCGACGGGTTCTCCAAGGTGCTCGAAATCACCGGCGTCGGTTATCGTGCCAATGCGCAGGGCCGGAAGCTCAAGCTTCAGCTCGGCTATAGCCACGATGTCGATATCGACGTGCCAGAGGGCCTCGAGGTGAAGACCCCCGACCAGACCACGGTCGAGATCGTCGGCATCGACAAGCAGAAGGTTGGCCAGCTGGCCGCCGAGATCCGTCGCTGGCGCAAGCCGGAGCCCTACAAGGGCAAGGGCATCAAATATCGCGGCGAGTTTATCTTCCGCAAAGAAGGCAAGAAGAAGTAAGCCATGGCGAAACTCTCTCTCTTCGATCGCCGCCGTCGGCGCGTGCGGACCACTCTCAAGGCTCGTGGTGGCGTACGTCCCCGGCTTTCGGTCCATCGCTCCGGACGCCACATCTACGCTCAGGTCATCGACGATGCCCAGGGCCGGACAGTGGCTTCGGCATCGACTCTCGACAAGGACGTGCGCGGCAAGACCGGCGCGACCGCCGAAGCTGCAGCCGACGTTGGCAAGCGCGTGGCTGAGGCTGCCAAAAAGGCAGGCGTCACCCAGGTGGTGTTCGACCGTGGCGGCTTCCTGTTTCACGGACGCGTCAAGGCGCTGGCGGAAGCCGCGCGTGAAGGCGGATTGGAGTTCTGATTATGGCTGACGAAACGGAAATCCAGGGCGTCGAAGCCACTCCTGCGGCCGAGAGCGCTCCTGCGGAGGGCCGTGGCCCACGCGGACCGCGCGGTGGCCGTGGTGGCAATCGCGGTGGCAATGATCGTGGCGGTGGCCGTGGTGGCCGGCGCGATGATCGTGGCCGCGGTGGCAACAATCAGGACGACGGCGGCGAAGAGCTGATCGAGAAGCTCGTCCACATCAACCGCGTCTCCAAGACCGTGAAGGGTGGTAAGCGCTTCGGCTTTGCTGCGCTGGTCGTGGTGGGTGACGGCAAGGGTCGTGCAGGCTTCGGCCACGGCAAGGCTCGCGAAGTGCCCGAGGCGATCTCGAAGGCAACCGCTGCTGCCAAGAAGGCGATGATCCGCGTGCCGCTGCGCGAGGGTCGTACCCTGCATCATGACGGTAATGGTCATTTCGGCGCCGGCAAGGTGACGCTGCGTTCGGCTCCGGCCGGTACCGGCATCATCGCGGGTGGCCCGATGCGCGCCATCTTCGAGAGCCTCGGCGTTGCCGATGTCGTCACGAAGTCGGTCGGCACGTCCAACCCGTACAACATGATCCGCGCGACCTTCGCGGCGCTCGGCGAGCAGACCTCGCCCAAGAGCGTGGCGCAGCGTCGTGGCAAGAAGATCGCCGACCTGCTCGGCCGTGGTGGTTCACAGACCGCCCAGGCCGATGCCGAAGCGCTCGTGGAGTAATCGATATGGCGAAGATCAAGATCAAGCAGATCGGTTCGCCGATCCGCCGTCCTTCCAGCCAGCGCGCCATCCTGACCGGCCTCGGCCTGGGCAAGATGCACCGTGAGGTCGAGCTGGAGGATTCTCCGGAAGTGCGCGGCATGATCAAGAAGCTGCCGCACATGGTTGTGGTACTGGACTGAAAACGATATCCGCTGCCCTTTATGGGCAGCGGTAGCGCGACAAAAGCGAAAGCGAGTGCAAGACAATGAAACTCAATGAAATCCGCGACAATGATGGCGCCCGCAAGGGCCGCATGCGCGTTGGCCGGGGCATCGGTTCGGGCAAGGGCAAAACCGCGGGACGCGGCCAGAAGGGCGCCAAGGCGCGTTCGGGCGTCTCGATCAACGGTTTCGAGGGCGGTCAGATGCCGCTCCACATGCGTATCCCGAAGCGCGGCTTCAACAACATCTTCGCCAAGGATTTCTCCGAGGTGAATCTGGGCGCGATCCAGAAGGTGCTCGATGCTGGCAAGCTCAGCGCCGACGGCACGATCGACCACGCCGCGCTGAAGGCCGTTGGCCTGGCACGTGGCGGCAAGGACGGCGTGCGCATCCTGGGCAAGGGTGAATTCTCCGCGAAGCTCTCGTTCAAGGTTGCCGGCGTGTCCAAGGGCGCGAAGGAAGCCATCGAGAAGCTGGGCGGCTCCGTCGAGGTGATCGAGGTGGTTCCGGCCGCCGAGAAGGCCGCGGCGAAGAAGGGCAAGACGCTTGCCGCGAAGAAGGAAAAGGCGAAGGGCTGAATCACCCCTCGCGCGATCAGGCTTAGACAAAGCCGGATCGACCACTATATGGGGCGGCGGGGTGCGGAAACGCGTTCCGCCGCTTTTATTTTCTGGGTTTAAGGACGATCATGGCATCCGCAGCCGATAACCTGGCATCCAATCTCAACCTGTCGAAGTTCACGCAGGCTACAGAGCTCAAGAAGCGTCTGTGGTTCACGCTGGGCGCGCTCATCATCTTCCGATTGATGAGCCACGTCCCGCTGCCGGGCATCGATCCGCGTGCGCTGTCGACGCTCTATGCGACGACTCAAGGTGGGGTGCTTGATTTCTTCAACACGTTCTCGGGCGGTTCGCTCGAGCGAATGAGCGTGATCGCGCTTGGCGTGATGCCGTACATCACCGCCTCGATCGTCATCCAGCTCGCGACCGCACTGTCGCCGACGCTGTCGGCGATCAAGAAGGACGGCGAAAGTGGTCGCAAGCGACTGAACCAATATACCCGCTACGGCACGGTCGGCCTGACTGCGATCCAGGGCTATTTCATCGCCGTCGGCCTTGAAACCTGGGGTGCACAGCAAGGCATGTCCGCGGTCGTCGAACCGGGTATCGCCTTCCGGGTTGCCGCGGTGATCTCGCTGGTCGGCGGCACGATGTTCCTGATGTGGCTGGGTGAACAGATCACCAGCCGCGGCGTCGGCAACGGCGTTTCGCTCATCATCATGGCGGGCATCGTCTCGCAGCTGCCGCGCGCGCTGGTCAATCTGTTCGAGGGCGGCCGCACCGGTTCGATGCAGCCGCTGGTGATCCTGGGGATCATCGCGATGGCACTCGGCCTGATCGCGTTCATCTGTTTCATGGAGCGCGCCCAGCGGCGCGTCTTGATCCAGTATCCGAAGCGACAGACGCAACGTGGGCTGATGCAGGCGGAAAAGAGCCACTTGCCGCTCAAGATCAATACCGCGGGCGTGATTCCTCCGATCTTCGCCTCGTCGCTGCTGCTGATGCCGCTGACGCTGGTGCAGTTCGCCGGCCAGCGCGCCGCGGGCGAAAGCGCCTGGGGCGATTTCATGATCTCGGTGACCACGTCGCTGCAGCATGGTTCGCCGCTCTACATGTCGCTCTATGCGGCCGGCATCATCTTCTTCTGCTTCTTCTACACCGCGGTCGTGTTCAACCCGGAAGAAACGGCGGACAATCTGAAGCGTTATGGTGGCTTTGTCCCTGGCATCCGCCCGGGCAAGAACACCGCCGACTATCTGGATTTCGTGCTCACGCGCATCACTGTGATCGGCGCCGCCTATCTGACGGTGATCTGCCTTGTGCCGGAATATCTGATCGCGACGGCCGGGATCCCCTTCTATCTGGGCGGTACCAGCCTGTTGATCGTGGTCAATGTGACGATGGATACTGTAACCCAGATCCAGAGCCACCTGCTCGCGCATCAATATGGCGATCTGATCAAGAAATCGAAACTGAAGGGTGGTCGGCCGCGCTGACCATCCCGACGGGGTTTCCGGTTCGATAAAATCATCTAACGACTGGAAAATCGCGGAAAAACGAATATCCAGATCAAGCTGCTCAAGTCCGGACTGAAGCAGCTTGGTCTGGAACGATACGCGGAGAGACTGCGCACATGAATATAATCCTGTTGGGTCCCCCGGGGGCGGGGAAGGGCACGCAGGCCAGCCGGCTCGTCGAAGAACGCGGCATGGTCCAGCTCTCCACGGGCGACATCCTTCGGGCCGCGGTCAAGGAAGGCACCGAGGTCGGCAAGATGGCCGACGAGATCATGAAGGCCGGCAAGTTCTTCCCGGACGAGCTGATGGCCCAGATCCTCGGCGAGCATATGGACAAGCTAGACGCCGAGACCGGCATCATCTTTGACGGCTATCCGCGGACGGCGCGTCAGGCCGAACTGCTCGACGATCTGATGGAGACGCGCAACCGCACGCTCGATCATGTCATCGAACTCGCGGTCGATGAGGACGCGCTGGTCGAGCGTATCACCGGCCGTTTCACCTGTGCGAAGTGTGGTGAGGGCTATCACGACAGGTTCAAGCAGCCGAAGGTCGAGAATGTCTGCGACGTCTGTGGCAGCCATGAATTCAAGCGCCGCCCGGACGATAATGCTGAGACCGTCCGTACGCGCATGGCCGAGTACCGCGCCAAGACCGCGCCAATCCTGCCGATCTACGACGCGCGTGGGCTGGTGAGCCGGGTGGACGGCATGGCGGACATCGCCGAGGTGACCGACGCGATCGAAAAGATCCTCGGTCCAGCCTGAGTTGATATCCCAACTCCACCGCGCCGGGCGTGGTGGAGTTGGGACGGTAGCGCGACGGAATTACCCGATCAGCGCCGCGAAGAATTCCGGTTTCATCGCGATCAGCAACGCGATCATGCCACCGATGGCCATGCCCATCAGCGTGCCGGCGGTCACTCCGCGCATGAGCAGCTTGTGTTCTCCGTTCGTCATTTCGCCCTCCAATGGTTGCCACGCTTGTCGTCGACCTGAATAGTGCCGCGCGTACGGACTTTCTTACACGCCGAATCCACATATCAGTGCGCGCGTAGGGGAATCCCGTTATTATCTTCCGATCGGACGCCCGCCCTGGCGGGATCGACATGGAGGGGGCATGCGCAAAATCTGTCTCATCGCGGGGCTGGCGATGTTCGTGGCCGCACCGGCGGCGGCGGAGGTCAAGTCGGCAAGCGACACCGGCTTCGACCTGGTTTTCAGCGAAACGGTGAGCAAGTCGCCGGAAGATGTATGGGCCGCGCTCAAGGCACCCGCCAAATGGTGGAACAAGGCGCATACCTATAGCGGCGACGCCGCCAATCTGTGGATGGATGCGCAGGCGGGCGGCTGCTTTTGCGAGAAACTGCCCGGCGAGGCTGGCAATCGTGGCAGCGTGGAGCATGCGCGTATCCTCTACGCCCAGCCTGGCAAGGTCCTTCGCCTTCAGGGTGCCTTCGGTCCGCTCCAGGCGCATCCGGTGATCGGCATCATGACCTTCACGTTGAAACCCGCCGATGGCGGCGGCACGACCATTGGGGTCAGCTATGTCCTGGGTGGCCATGTCGCGATGGAGGGGGGCACTGCGGCGATCGCACCGCTGGTCGACAAGGTGCTCGGCCAGCAGGTCGCTGGCCTCAAGGCCTTTGTCGACGCGCCCGTAGCGGAATGACCCCGCGCAAAGATTGATTCGCCCGGGCGGAGGTCTAACCTCCGTTACCGGACGGCCGCCGAATCGAGCGGATCGCCATGGGGCGCGGGTGAACCGGTTCGAAACGAACAGCAGGGGCGAAAAAATGGCCGTGACCGATCATGTCGATCTGCCCACCTTCATGGAGGGGGTGAAGAAGCGCAATCCGGGGCAGCCGGAATTCTGGCAAGCGGTACAGGAGGTGTCGGAAGACATTTTCGACTTCATCGAGGACAAGGAGCTTTATCACTCCGAACAGATCCTCCGCCGTATCGCCGAGCCCGACCGGATCATCTCGTTTCGTGTCTGCTGGGAGGACGATGCCGGCAATGTCCGTGTCCAGCGCGGCTGGCGCGTGCAGAACAACAATGCGATCGGCCCCTATAAGGGCGGCATCCGTTTCCACCCTTCGGTGACGGAAAGCGTGCTGAAGTTCCTCGCTTTCGAACAGACCTTCAAGAATGCACTGACCGGCCTGCCGATGGGCGGCGGCAAGGGCGGGGCGAACTTCAACCCCAAGGGCAAGAGCGACCGGGAGGTCATGCGCTTCTGTCAGAGCTTCATGACCGAGCTGTATCGTCATGTCGGCGCCGACGTCGACGTGCCGGCGGGCGATATCGGCGTGGGTGGACGCGAGATCGGCTACATGTTCGGCCAGTATAAGCGGATCACCAACCAGTTCACCGGCGTGCTGACCGGCAAGGGCCTCGAATATGGCGGCTCGCTGATCCGTCCCGAGGCAACCGGCTATGGGGCAACCTATTTCCTGCAGAATATGCTGAGGACCAAGGGGCGGGAGCTGACCGGCCTGACCGCGGTGATCTCCGGATCGGGCAATGTCGCGACCCATGCCGCGGAGAAGGTGACCCAGCTTGGTGGCAAGGTGCTGACCTTGTCGGACTCGGCGGGTTTCATCCATGACCCCGACGGCATCGGGCTGGAGAAGATCAACTGGGTCAAGCACCACAAGACGCATACGCGCGGGCGGATCTCAGACTATGTGAAGGAATATCCGGGCGCCAGTTTCTTCGAAGGCAAGACGCCGTGGGGCGTGCCCTGCGATGTGGCGCTACCCTGCGCGACGCAGAACGAACTGTCGGGTGACGATGCCCGGACGCTGGTCGCGAACGGATGCATCGCCGTCTCGGAAGGCGCCAACATGCCGACCGACCTGGCGGGCGTCCATGTCTTCAAGGATGCACGCATCCTGTTCGCCCCGGGCAAGGCGGCCAATGCCGGCGGCGTCGCAGTCTCCGGGCTCGAGATGAGCCAGAATTCGGAGCGGCGTTCGTGGAAGGAGGCGGAGCTTCAGCAGCTTCTGCTCGACATCATGGAGGGGATCCACACCAGCTGCCTGCGCTATGGCCGCGTGTCCGACGACTATGTCGACTATGTGAAGGGCGCGAATATCGCGGGCTTCAAGAAAGTCGCGGACGCGATGCTGGCCTATGGCGTGGTGTAGGATCGCGTCCGCGTGAGCCTCAGGCTCTAAATGAAAATGACATTTTGTTCATGAGTCCGTCACCGGGGCGACCGGGGCGGCGATGCTAGAAGCATGTCCGACCCGAGCGATGGGCGCTCGGCAAGGAGAGAACAGGATGCGCAAGACCCTTATCGCCTCGCTCGTGATGGCCGGCCTCGTCGCCGCGCCGACGATTGCCGCAGCCAAGTCGAACACGCCGGCTGCGCACAAGGTCGTGAAGCACGAGAAGAAGACGAAAGCAGAGACGAAGAAAGAGACACCCGGGAAGACGAACTGACGCCCATCGACTCCCTGGCGGTCGTCCCGGCAGACCCGGCGGAGCTTCCTCTTCTCCGCCGGGTCGACCGTGTTGCCGGCCGGCCGGATTTCCTTTCGACGGACTGACATCGCGATGCGGAGTTCCGGCCGAACCGGCCTGCGCGCGAGTTTGCGGAGAATGCATGAGCCGCAAGATCCTGATCATGGACGACGACGCGGCGACCGTGGACTATGTCGCCAAGGGGCTCGGCGAATGCGGCTATGTCGTCGACCGCACGGGCGATGGGCGAGAAGGATTCTTCCTGGCCAGCGAAGGCAGCTACGATCTGCTCATCGTCGACCGGATGATGCCCGGGATGGACGGCCTTTCCGTCGTTCGCGCATTGCGTGCAGCCAATATCACCACGCCGTCGATCATCCTGTCGGCGCTTGGCTCGGTCGAAGACCGGATCGACGGATTGCGCGACGGTTCGGACGATTATGTCACCAAGCCATTCTCGCTCGGCGAACTGCTGGTCCGCGCCGAAGCGTTGTTGCGCCGTACCGAACGGGGTGTCGCCGCGACAGGTGATTCCAGACTGGTCGTGGGCGATCTGGAGATCGATCTGCTGGCGCGAACGGTCAGGCGGCTGGGGCGCCACATCCTTCTGGTGCCGCGCGAATTCGGCCTGCTCGTCTTTCTGGCTCGCCATGCAGGGCATGTGGTCACCCGCACGATGATGCTGGAAAAGCTGTGGGGGTATCATTTCGATCCGGGCACCAATGTGATCGACGTTCATATCGGCCGTCTGCGTCGGAAGATTGACGACGGATTCGATCGGCCGTTGCTCCACACTGTCCGCGGCGCGGGCTATCGACTTGCGCCGGATCCTTGATGTGGTGCGGATTTCGACCACCGCCCGGCTTGCAGTGCTGGCCGCATTGCTGGTCTTCGCGTCCAATCTGGCGGTGATCGGCTATGTTCGTGTCCAGACCAGGGATGATGCGATGGCCCGGTTGGAAAGTGAAGTCGCCGAACAAGCCGACTCGCTTCAGCTGGTCTATCGATCCGGCGGGGCGCAAGCGCTCAGCCATGCGATCGCCGAACTGACCGCGTCGGGCGATCAGGATCTTGTCGTTGCGCTGGTCGCTCCGAGTGGTCGCGTCCGGCAAGGCACTTTTAAAGGACCGGTCGTCCTCGGCAAGGCGACGGCGTTCCGCATCGCATCGCCCGCGCCAGGCGAGCCTCCCTCGGGATTCGCGGTTCGCCGGGTCGGCCCCGATCGGCTGTTGAGCGGCCGCAGGGCTGACGAGAATCTACTCCTGCACCGCGCGCTGGAGCATGCGTTGCTGATCTCGGGTGCCCTTTCACTGCTGATGGGCGTGATTGGCGGCGTCATCATCGCCCATTTCGTCGGACGACGGTTGCGCATGATCGCCGGAGTCGTCGACACGGTTGCAGCCGGCGACCTCACCCATCGCGCGACGATCGTGTCGGGCGGCGACGCGTTCGACGCGCTTGCCGGGCGGGTCAACATGATGCTCGACCGGATCGAACGGCTGATGCGCGAACTCCAGCTGCTCACCAACAGCCTGGCGCATGACCTGCGTTCGCCATTGTCCAGGCTTCGCGTGAAGGTGGAGCGGGCGGTCGCGCTCGATGACGGACCGCATCGCGAAGCCGCTCTGAGCGGACTGCTTCAGGAAACCGATATCGTCATGCGGATGCTCTCGACCCAGCTCGAGATCGGGCGACTCGAGGCGATGCCGGGCCCGTCGCAGTTCGACTGGATCGAACCGGGTGAACTGGTGAGTGCGCTTTACGACATGTACGAACCGGTGATGGAGGATGCGCGCATCGCGTTCATGTGTGCGATCGAAGGGCCGATCCTTCCGTTGCAGGCGCATCGCGAGCTGTTGTCGCAGGCGCTCGCCAACCTGGTCGATAATGCGATGCGGCACGGTTGCCGGGGGGACGGGCACGATGCGATCACCGTTCGCCTCTCGTTGCGCGCGGGGGAACTGGCGATTGCCGTGGAGGATCGTGGACCGGGCATCGCATCGGATGACGAGGCGGAGGCGCGCCGTCGCTTTGGCCGACTCGACGTCGCCCGGTCGCGGCCGGGCGCCGGTCTTGGTCTTGCATTGGTGGAGGCAGTGGCGCGTTTGCACGGCGGGCGGCTGGATCTGGTCGACAATGCACCTGGCCTTGCGGCGCGGATCATCCTATCGGCGGATATCGCGCCGCGTGGCTGAAGCTTTCCCGGCCCGGCGCTTGACTCTGTGGGTGGGCAGGCCTAAATCCAGCATATTCCGAAACACCGGTTCCCGGCGGCGCTTTCTTGCGCTCGCCGATTTCTTGCGTTTCGGGAGTCAGGCGTTGAGATGGGCGGCCGTGCCAAGGTCGTCCGTGGAGCAGGAGAAAGAAGAATGGCTCGTATTGCGGGTGTTAACATCCCGACCAACAAGCGCGTACTGATTGCGCTTCAGTATATTCACGGAATTGGCCCGGCCAAGGCGAAGGCGATCACGGTAAAGCTGGGCATCACGCCCGAGCGCCGTGTCCAGGACCTGTCGGACCAGGAAGTGCTTCAGATCCGTGAGACGATCGACGCCGACCACAAGGTGGAAGGTGATCTTCGTCGCGAAACCGCGATGAACATCAAGCGCCTCATGGACCTCGCCTGCTATCGCGGCCTGCGTCACCGTAAGGGACTGCCCGTTCGTGGCCAGCGCACGCACACCAATGCGCGCACCCGCAAGGGCAAGGCCAAGCCGATCGCCGGCAAGAAGAAATAAGCCTTCCAGGTCAGGATAACAGCAAATGGCACGTGAACCGCAGCGCATTCGCCGTCGCGAGCGCAAGAACATCACTTCCGGCGTCGCGCATGTGAACGCCAGCTTCAACAACACGATGATCACCATCACCGATGCGCAGGGGAATGCAATCTCCTGGTCGTCCGCCGGTACGATGGGCTTCAAGGGCAGCCGCAAGTCGACTCCCTATGCTGCCCAGGTTGCCGCTGAGGACGCGGGCAAGAAGGCCGCCGAGCACGGCGTCCGTACGCTCGAGGTCGAGGTGAAGGGTCCGGGTTCGGGCCGTGAGTCGGCGCTTCGCGCGCTGCAGGCGGTCGGTTTCAACATCACGTCGATCCGCGACGTGACGCCGATCCCGCACAACGGCGTGCGCCCCTCCAAGCGTCGCCGCGTCTGATTCCTGAACGCCGCGCAGCCGCGCGGCGTTCTTGCACTTTATCCCGGTGGACCTTCGCGGTCCGCCCAAAGCCAAGGGGAAGCCCGTGTCTGTCAATGCAAAGAACTGGCAGGAAATGAAGAAGCCCAATGGCCTGGAAAAGAAAGCCGGCGGTGACGGCAAGCGGAAAGCGACCTTCGTCGCCGAGCCGCTCGAGCGCGGCTTCGGCCTGACGCTTGGCAACGCGCTGCGTCGCGTGCTGCTCTCATCCCTCCAGGGCGCTGCGGTCACTTCGATCCGTATCGAAAACGTGCTCCACGAATTCTCCAGCCTCGCGGGCGTCCGTGAGGACGTGACCGACATGGTCCTCAATGTGAAGCAGATCGCGCTTCGCATGGAAGGCGAAGGCCCCAAGCGGCTCCAGCTTTCCGCGACCGGTCCGACCGAAGTGACCGCCGGAATGATCGCCGTTTCGGGCGACATCGAGGTGATGAATTCGGATCTCGTGATCTGCCATCTCGACGAAGGCGCGACGCTCAACATGGAGCTGACCGCAGATGTCGGTAAGGGTTATGTCCCCGCCGCCGCCAATCGTCCGGCGGACGCGCCGATCGGTCTGATCCCGATCGACGCGCTCTACTCGCCGGTGCGCCAGGTGGCCTACAAGGTGGAGAACACCCGCGTTGGCCAGGAGCTCGATTACGACAAGCTCACGCTGACGATCGATACCGACGGCACGGTCACGCCTGAGGACGCGCTCGCTTATGCCGCGCGTATCCTTCAGGACCAGCTGCAGCTGTTCGTCCACTTCGACGACCAGATGATCCAGTCGTCCGCGCCGATCGGCATGGCCGCACCGGCATCGTCGGAAGGCGAAAGCGACACCAACCAGATCAACCGCTACCTCCTCAAGAAGGTGGACGAGCTGGAACTGTCGGTGCGTTCGGCCAACTGCCTCAAGAACGACAACATCATCTATATCGGCGATCTCGTGCAGAAGACCGAAGCGGAGATGCTGCGTACGCCGAACTTCGGCCGCAAGTCGCTCAACGAGATCAAGGAAGTCCTCTCCAGCATGGGCCTGCGCCTCGGCATGGAGATCCCCGGCTGGCCGCCCGAGAATATCGAGGAAATGGCCAAGAAGCTGGAACAGGAAATCATGGGCTGATGCCCATCGGGTCGAAGCCTGGCTTCGACCCGGATTTCCAGCCTCGCATTCCGGTTGTCGCTGGAATGACGAAGCGATTTCAAGGGCTTTTGGCGGTGGCCCATTCTGCACCGCCTGGTCCGGGGTACCTTGTACGGCCCCCGAACGAACTGAAGGAAGATCATCATGCGCCATCGCGTAGGCGGCCGTAAGCTGCAGCGTACCTCGTCCCATCGTGCGGCCCTGTTCCGCAACATGGCGGCGGCACTCATCAAGCACGAGCAGATCCTGACCACCACGGCCAAGGCCAAGGAGCTTCGCCCCTATGTGGAGAAGCTGATCACGCTGGCGAAGAAGGGTGGCCTGTCGAACCGCCGCCTGGCGCATGCCCGGTTGCTCGACGACACGCAGCTCAAGAAGCTCTTCGAAGTGCTGGCCGATCGCTACAAGGATCGCAATGGCGGCTATACCCGCGTCATCAAGGCCGGTTTCCGCGCCTCCGACGCTGCTGCCGTCGCCTATATCGAGCTGGTCGATCGTGACGTCAGCGCCAAGGGCCAGGATTCCGGCCCGGTGCAGAATGACGACGAGTATGCCGACGCGGCATAATCGGCGATTTCAGCGCTGAACAAGAAAGGGCCTCGCGGAAACGCGGGGCCTTTTTCTTTTTTGCCCTATTGCGTCGAAGGTGTGGCTGGGCGCTGTCCGATAGTGGATTCCGCATGGGTAAATGATCTAGTCTCCTGAACGAACAGACCGGAGACAATGTTTGATACGTGTGACGCCGCTTCTTGCCCTGACCCTGTGTGTGCTGGCGGTGCCGGCACGGGCCGCCGATGCCGGTGGTTACGGCTATCCCCACACCGAGACGGTGCCGGTGGTGGAAACGCAGTTCGGCATCGAAGTGGCGGATCCCTATCGGTGGCTCGAGAATGACGTGCGCACCGACGCGAAGGTGCGCCAGTGGGTCGAGCGCGAGAATGCGACGACCAATGCCTATCTCAAGACGTTGCCGGGGCGCGACATATTGAAGACGCGGATGCGCGCATTGACCGATTTCGAGCGGTTCGGCGTGCCGCGCAAAGCGGGCAACCGCTATTTCTACATGCGCAACGACGGACTGCAGAATCAGTCGGTGCTGTGGGTGCGCGAGGGTCTGGCAGGACCCGCGCGCGTGCTGATCGATCCCAATAGCTGGGCAAAGGACGGCGCGACCGCATTGGGCGAATGGACCGCGTCCGACGACGGATCCATGCTGGTCTATGCGGTCCAGGACGGCGGCACCGATTGGCGGACGGTGAAACTGCTCGATGTGGCAACCGGCAATGTGCTCGATGACGAGATCAAATGGGTCAAATTTTCATCGCTCTCCTGGGCGGCGGACGGCAGTGGCTTTTATTATTCGCGATTTGCGGCCCCGGCATCCGGCCAAGCCTATCAGTCGACCAATCTCAACCAGACCGTCAATTTCCATCGCATCGGCACGTCCCAGGCAGACGATAAGCTGATCTATGCAACGCCGGACAAGCCACGCCTGGGGCATCGTTCGCAGGTGACCGACGACGGGGGCTGGCTGCTGATCACATCGTCCGAAGGCACCGATTCACGGTTCGAATTGCATGCGCTCGATCTGACCATGCCGAACGCAAAGCCGGCCACCCTGATCAAGGGGCTCGATTATAATTGGACGATGATCGGCAATGTCGGCCCCAGCTTCTATTTCGTGACCAATCAAGGTGCCGCGCGCCAGCGGATCGTGACGCTCGACGTGACCCGCCCGAAGCGCAAACCCGTCCCGATCGTGGCAGAGCGCGTGCAGACGCTGATCGGCGCCTCGATGGTCGGGGCGAAGATCGTGCTGTCCTATCTGGGCGATGCGCAATCCGATGCGGAGATGGTCAATCTCGACGGCAGCGCTGCGGGAGACGTCCGGTTGCCCGGGATCGGCACGGCCGCCGGCTTCGGCGGCAAGGTCGGAGATTCCGAAACCTTCTACAGCTTTTCGAGCTACACGACGCCGCCGACCATCTATCGGTTCGACACCGCGACCGGCATCGCGGAGGTCTTTGCCCGGCCAAAGGCCGCTTTCGATCCCGATCGCTTCGAGACGGTGCAGCATTTCTATACGTCGAAGGATGGCACGCGCATTCCGATCTTCGTGATCCGCCGGAAGGGGCCGTTGCCTGCGGGAGGATCTCCGACCGTCCTCTATGGCTATGGCGGGTTCAACGCATCGCAGACGCCCGGCTTCTCCGCGACACGGCTTGCCTGGATCGAGCAGGGCGGTGTGTTCGCGATCGCGAATCTTCGCGGCGGCGGCGAATATGGCAAGGCCTGGCACGATGCCGGGCGACTCCAGAACAAGCAGAATGTGTTCGACGATTTCATCGCGGCGGGCGAATATCTGATCGATCAGGGGATCAGTGCATCGGGCAAGCTGGCAGCCGAAGGCCGCTCGAACGGCGGACTGTTGGTGGGCGCGGTGATCAACCAGCGGCCGGACCTGTTCGCTGCGGCACTGCCTGCAGTGGGGGTGATGGACATGCTGCGTTTCGATCGTTTCACCGCCGGCCGCTATTGGGTGGACGATTATGGCGACCCGTCCAAGGAAGCTGATTTCCGGACGCTCTATGCCTATTCGCCCTATCACAATATCCGCAGTGGCACCGATTATCCGGCGATTCTCGTAACGACTGCCGATACCGACGACCGCGTCGTCCCGGGGCATAGCTTCAAATATGCCGCGAAGTTGCAGGCATCTGACATCGGATCGAAGCCGCATCTGATCCGGATCGAGACGCGAGCGGGGCATGGTTCGGGCAAACCGACCGACAAGCTGATCGAGGAAAGCGCCGATGTATATGCCTTTGCCGCGAAATGGACGGGGCTGGCGATCGCTCAGCCCACAGGCGATTGAGGCGTCACGTAATTTGGGGCTCGCTCAGTCTGTATTGTTCATATAGTACAGCCGGATCGTGACCGAGTCCGCACCGCCCGCGCCGCCGTTTCCGGACGACTTGATCAACCCGGTCCCCGGCGCGGTCCCGCCCGAGCCGCCGCCACCGCAAAGCCGCTGGCCGCGACGACGCAAGATCGCCAAGCGCATTGCGCTGGGGCTGTTGATCGTCTTCATGCTGCTGTTCGCGTGGCTGGCGGTGACCGCGCCGCTGTCGCGCTCGCTGCAGCCGATCGCGCCGCCCAGCATCACGCTGCTGTCGGCCGATGGCAAACCGATCGCGCGCAAAGGGGCGATCATCGACAAGCCGGTGGTGATCGCGGATCTTCCCAAGCGCGTTCCGGAGGCTTTTCTCGCGATCGAGGATCGCCGCTTCTACAGCCATCTCGGCATCGATCCGATCGCGATCGGCCGTGCGGCGTGGCGCAACATGCTTGCCGGCGGCGTGCGCGAAGGCGGCAGCACGATCACGCAGCAGCTTGCCAAGGTCGCGTTCCTCAACGCCGACCGCACCGCAGCACGCAAATTGCGCGAAGTGCTGATCGCCTTCTGGCTGGAAGCCTGGCTGAGCAAGGACGAGATCCTCGCGCGCTATCTGTCGAACGTGTATTTCGGCGATAATGTCTACGGCCTGCGCGCCGCGTCGCTTCACTATTTCAATCGCCAGCCCGAGAAGCTCAGCACCGCGCAGGCGGCAATGCTGGCGGGATTGCTCAAGGCGCCGAGCCGTCTGGCGCCCACCGTCAATCTGAAGGGTGCGCGTGCTCGCGGTGCCGTTGTGGCCGATGCGATGGTGGAGGCCGGGTATCTGACCCAGGCGGAACGCGATGCGATGTCCCCGGTGACGCTCAGCGTCCGGCCGGTGAAGTCCATGGCGACCGGCACCTATTTCGCCGACTGGGTGTTGCCCGAGGCGCGCGATCGCTCGGGCCAGGTTTACGAACAGCGGACGGTGGAGACGACGCTGGACAGCGCGCTTCAGCGCACGGCGGAGCAGACGGTCCGTCGCGCCGCGCTTGGCGGTGCGCAGGTCGCGATGGTCGTGATGCGTACCGACGGCCGCGTCGTCGCGATGGTCGGTGGCAAGCGTTACAGCGATGGCGCGTTCAATCGCGCCACCCAGGCGCGGCGTCAGCCCGGCTCGACCTTCAAGCTGTTCGTCTATCTCGCGGCGCTTCGTGCAGGGATGACGCCCGAGACGATGGTAGCCGATGAGCCGGTGACGATCGGCGACTATACGCCGCGCAATGACAGCGGCCGTTATCGCGGGCAGATCACGCTGCGTCAGGCCTTTGCATGGTCGAGCAATGTTGCCGCGGTTCGGCTGGCGGAGCAGGTGGGGCAGGAGGCCGTGGTGCGCGCCGCGCGCGATCTGGGCTTCACCAGCCCGCTCCATACCGAGCCCAGCATGGCGCTCGGCACCTCGGGCATGACTTTGCTCGAACTGACGTCTGCTTATGCTGCGGTGGCGGGCAATCGCTATCCGGTGAAGGCGCACGGCCTGCCAGATGCGGAACAGACATGGTTCGCACAATTGATCGACCGCCAGCGCAGCCTGGGTGACGACACGCACAAGATGATGCTCGAACTTCTATCGGCAGCCGCCAATAACGGCACCGGCCGGTCCGCCGCGCTCAGGACGCGCACCTATGGCAAGACCGGAACGACGCAGGACAATCGCGATGCGATCTTTGTGGGTTTTGCTGGCGATCTGGTGACCGGCGTCTGGGTGGGCAATGACGACAACAGCCCGCTCGGCGGTATCGCGGGCGGTGGTTTGCCCGCGCGCATCTGGCGCGACTTCATGGGGCGCGCACTCAACGATGCACCGCCGCCCGAAGCGGTGGAGGAGGAACCGGATAACGGCCTCGACATCGATCTCGGCAATATGGAGCTCAACGCCCAGATTGGCGGGGTCGAACTCGGCATCGACATCGCCAACGAGACGCTGCGCATCCGTACGCCGGGAGGACCGAGCGAAGATGGCCCGGCGCCGGGCGAGCGGCGCGTGCCGCCACCGGCAATCCCGCCAACGCGCGAAGAGCAGGCGCCCGACCCTCGACGATAGCGCGGCGCGCCGGATTCTTGCGCCTGTCGATCCGCCCGCGCTTGTCGAAACCCCGTTCTTCTTTATTGCTGGCATCGGAGCTGGCGGGCCTGAACGCGCCCGGCCCGGACTGGGGAATGCGATGATCGACAGGGTGGGCGGAGAATGGTGACACCGGTTGCGACCGACTATGGCGTCGAAGCCGCGCCGCGCAGGCGAAGGCTGGCGGGTCAGCTCTACGTTCAGGTGCTCGCCGCGATCGTGCTTGGCGCAGCTCTCGGGCATTTCTGGCCGCATATCGGCGAGGCGATGAAGCCGTTCGGCGACGGTTTCATCAAGCTGGTCAAGATGATCATCGCGCCGGTCATCTTCCTGACCCTGGTCACCGGCATTGCAGGCATGAAGGAGATCGCCTCGGTCGGCCGTGTCGCGGGCAAGGCCTTTGCCTATTTCCTGTTCTTCTCGACACTGGCGCTGATCGTCGGGTTGATTGTCGCGAACGTCATCCAGCCGGGTGCCGGGATGAACATTAATCCTGCGACGCTGGATAGCAGCGCGGTCGCCGATTTCAGCGCGAAGGCGCACGAAACCAGCATCATCAAATTCCTGCTTGCGATCATCCCGGTCACGATGGTCTCGGCGCTGACCGGGGATTCGATCCTGCAGGTGCTGTTCGTCGCGATCCTGTTCGGTATCTCGCTCTCGCTGGTCGGCGAGCCCGCGGCACCGGTGCTCGAATTCCTCGAACGCGTCTCGCTCGTCGTTTTCCGTCTGGTCGGCATATTGATGCGCGCGGCGCCGATCGGCGCCTTTGGCGCGATCGCCTTCACCATCGGCGCCTTTGGCATCGGATCTTTGGTCAACCTCGGCGCGCTTGTCGCGACCTTCTATCTCACCTCGCTGATCTTCGTGCTCGGGGTGCTCGGCATCGTGGCGCGGCTCAACGGCTTCTCGATCTTCAAGCTCATACGTTACCTCAAGGCCGAACTGCTGCTCGTCCTGGGCACCTCCTCGTCGGAAGCGGCGCTGCCCAACCTGATCAACAAGATGGAACGCGCCGGCTGCGCGCGGCCGGTCGTCGGGCTGGTCGTACCGACCGGCTATTCGTTCAATCTCGACGGCACGAACATCTACATGACCCTGGCCGCGCTGTTCATCGCGCAGGCGTGCAATGTCGATCTCTCGCTGGGCGACCAGATCGCGCTGCTGCTGGTGGCGATGATCAGCTCGAAGGGGGCGGCCGGCGTGACCGGGGCGGGGTTCATCACGCTCGCCGCGACGCTTTCGATCGTGCCGTCGGTGCCGGTCGCGGGCATGACGCTGATCCTGGGCATCGATCGTTTCATGAGCGAATGCCGCAGCCTGACCAACTTCATCGGCAATGCGGTCGCCACGATCGTCGTCGCGCGCTGGGACAAGGCACTTGATCGCGAGGCGCTCAACCGTGCGCTCAATGGCGACAGCTCGGGCTGATCCTTAGTCGGGAGGGTTCATCCCGATCGCCAGCCCGCGCGCCGAAAGGCTGCGAAAGGTGATCGACCAGCGTGTCTTGTCGAGCGGCGAGATACCATGTTCCCAGTCGTGGCGCGCTTCGCCGGACAGCACATAGGCGGAGCGGGCCGGTGCCGGCAGCGCGAAACGGTCGAAACCTTGCGGCGTGCGACGGCGAAAGCGCAGCGTTGCGTCGCTGAGCAGGGAAATGCCAACGACGGTGTCGAACACCGGCCGATCGCGATGCCAGCCGATGCCAGCGCCGGGATCGTAACGAGTGATGAGCGTCTGGACGAGGCCTTCGCCAGGAAGCCCCGCAAGCGCTGCAGCCCGATCGCGCAACGGCAACAGGAAATCGGGCAGGTCGGGTGCGCGAGCGAAGCGTGCCTCGGTGAAATCATAGCGCCAGCCGAACGACGTCACCTGCCGCTTGCCCAGCCAGCCCTGAAACTCGAACGGCTGTAGTGGAAGCGGCGTCAGCGCCGCGACGAGGGCTTGCTCTTCGGCCAGGTCGACGATTCCGCCCGCATAGCGAAGACCTGGCAGCAAAGCGGGTCCGAACAGGTCGGGCATGTGCGGATCGTGCGGCATGGACCGGATATGCGGATCGTGCGCGCTGGATGGAACCCCTGCACGCATGGCCGTGTTCGATTGTCATGACGAAAGCCCGCCGAAATTGAGGATCGCGACGTTCAACGTCAACGGCGTCAACGCCCGGCTGGCGGCCTTGCTGGCCTGGCTTGAGGAGACCGGGCCGGATGTCGTCTGTCTTCAGGAACTGAAAGCACCCGATGCGGCATTCCCCGCCGCGGCGATCGAGAAGGCGGGTTATGGCGCGATCTGGCAGGGACAGGCGCGCTGGAACGGCGTCGCCATCCTCGCGCGCGGCACGCAGCCGGTGGAGACGCGGCGCGGCCTGCCCGGCGATCCCGATGGCAGCCAGAGCCGCTATATCGAGGCGGCGGTGGACGGGATGCTCGTCGGCTGCCTCTATCTGCCCAACGGCAACCCGCGGCCCGGGCCGAAATTCGATTACAAGCTCGCCTGGCTCGACAGGCTGATCGATCATGCCGCAGACCTGATCGCGACGGGACTGCCGGTCGTGCTGGCCGGCGACTACAACATCATCCCGACCGATGCCGACGTCTACAAACCCGAACGCTGGCTGGACGATGCGCTGTTCGCGCCTGCCGCGCGCGCCGGTTACGAGCGGCTGATCGCGCAGGGCTGGACCGATGCGATCCGCACGCTCCATCCGACGGACACGATCTACACATTCTGGGACTATTGGCGGAATGCCTGGGCACGCAATGCGGGCCTCCGGATCGACCATCTGCTGCTGAGCCCGTCGACCGCGAAGACACTGAAGCGCGCTGGGGTCGATACCGATATCCGCGGGCGCGAAAAGGCCAGCGATCATGCGCCCGCCTGGATCGAACTCGGCAAGGCTCAGCGGCGGCGCGTGTAGGGAAATGCGTCGCGGATGCGGCGGTTGAAATAACTGCCCTTCGAAAAGGCGCGGCGCATCTCGTCGACCACTTCTGCGGGCACGTCATGATAGCTGTAGCGCCGGCCGCTGACGAACTGGACGTCGAGCCGGTGGTCGGCCTGATCGTAATCGAAGCTGCGGATCACGCTGGAGGGCATGGCGGTAGAACGCCCGTGCGGTCGAACCGCTCCCGGCGAAACCGTAACAGGGTTGCAGCGGAACCGTCCTATCCGGATCGGTGCGGCGCCGTCGGGCGTTGGATGCACGGTGGACAAAGGGGATAGGAATGACGGCCTGGTGGCAAGACGGCACGATCTATCAGATTTATCCGCGTTCGTTCCAGGACAGCGACGGCGACGGCATCGGCGACCTTCCCGGAATCGAAAGCCGGCTCGACCATCTCGTCGATCTGGGCGTCGACGCGATCTGGCTGTCGCCGATCTTCCGATCGCCGATGGCGGATTACGGCTATGACGTCGCGGATTATTGCGACGTGGATCCGCTGTTCGGCACGCTGGCGGATCTCGACCGGCTGATCGCCGAGGCGCATCGCCGTGGCTTGAAGCTGATCCTGGATTTCGTGCCCAATCACAGTTCGGACCGGCATCCCTGGTTCTTGGAGAGCCGTTCGTCCCGCGAAAATGCGAAGCGCGACTGGTATATCTGGCGCGATCCCGCGGCCGATGGCGGGCCACCCAACAACTGGATCAGCGATTTCGGCGGATCGGCGTGGGAATATGACGCGGCGACCGGCCAATATTATCTGCATGCCTTCCTGAAGGAACAGCCCGACCTCAACTGGCGCAATCCCGATCTGCGCGCGGCGATGATGGACGTGCTGCGCTTCTGGTTCGATCGCGGCATCGACGGTTTCCGCATCGACGTGCTGTGGCACATGGTGAAGGCGGAGGGGCTGCCGGACAATCCGATCAACCCGGACTATCGCCCCGAAATGGGCGAGATGCACAAGGTCGTTCAGCTCCATTCGACCGACCAGCCCGAGGTGCACGAGATCGCGGCGGAGATGCGCGCGATCGCCGACGGCTATGGCGATCGCGTGCTGATCGGCGAGATCTATCTGCCGGTCGAGCGGCTGGTGCGTTATTATGGCGTCGGGGCGCCGGGCGTGCATCTGCCCTTCAACTTCCAGCTTATCGACGCCCCTTGGGACGCGCGGACGCTCGAGCGGATGATCGCCGATTACGAGGCGGCATTGCCCGAAGGTGCCTGGCCCAACTGGGTGCTTGGCAATCACGATCGGCCGCGCGTCGCCGCCAAGCTCGGCGAGGCGCAGGCGCGCGTCGCGGCGATGCTGCTGCTCACGCTGCGCGGTACGCCCACAATCTATTATGGCGACGAGCTCGGCATCGGTGACGTCGAGATCCCGGCGGACCGCGTGCAGGACCCGCGCGAACGGCGCGAGCCGGGCCTGGGCCTCGGCCGCGATCCGGTGCGCACGCCGATGCCGTGGCGAGCCGATGCGCCGCACGCCGGGTTCAGCGAAGCGGAGCCGTGGCTGCCGCTCAACGGCGACTGGTCGACCCGCAACGTCGCCGCGCTGGCAACCGACCTCGGATCGATATCGACGCTGTACCGTCGGCTGCTGGCGTTGCGGTGGGCGCACGCAGCGCTGTCCGTCGGCACGCTCGCGTTGCTGCCGGCCGGCGGCGATCTGCTTGCCTATGAACGCCGGGCCGGCGACGAGCGGCTGCTGATCGTGCTCAATCTGGGTAACGAGACGCAGTCGTTCGAATTGCCCGCGGGCGTCGAGGCCGTCGACCTGCTACTCTCCACATCCGACCACCAACCGGCCGCAACCGAGCGCAGCCTTGTCCTGACTCCGGATGAGGGCCTGATCCTGACGATAAGGAATTGACCATGCGCATCGCGATGCTCGCGCCGATCTCGTGGCGCACGCCGCCGCGCAGCTATGGGCCATGGGAACTGGTGACCAGCCTGCTGACCGAGGCGCTGGTCGATCGCGGCATCGACGTGACCCTGTTCGCGACCGCGGATTCGGAGACGCGCGGGACATTGTCGGCGGTGGTGCCGCGCGGCTATTCGGAGGACCCGTCGCTCGACGCCAAGGTGTGGGAAGCGCTCCATATCGCCAGCGTCTTCGAACGCGCCGACGAATTCGACCTGATCCACAATCAGGCGGATTTCATGCCGCTCGCCTTTTCGAACTTGGTCGAGACGCCCGTGGTGACGACGATCCACGGCTTTTCCTCCGAACGGATCCTGCCTGTCTTCCGCCGCTATGACGATCGCACCCATTATGTCGCGATCAGCGATGCCGATCGGCATCCGGATCTCCATTATGCCGCGACGATCCATCACGGCATTCCGGTCGACGACTTCGATTTCGAGCCCGATGGCGGCGACGCGCTGCTGTTCTTCGGGCGGATCCATCCCGACAAGGGCGCCGCCGATGCGGTGCGCGCCGCGCAGGCGACGGGGCATCGGCTGGTAATGGCCGGGCTGGTGCAGGACGCGGGCTATCATGAACGACTGGTGGCGCCGCATGTCGACGGCGACCGCATCCGGTTCCTCGGCACGGTCGGCGGGCGCGAGCGTATCGAGACGCTTGGTCGGGCAAAGGCGCTGCTTCACCTGATCGGCTTCGACGAGCCGTTCGGGCTTTCGGTGGTCGAGGCTATGGCCTGCGGCACACCCGTCATCGCCTATCGCCGCGGATCGATGCCCGAATTGATCGAGCATGGCGTTACCGGCTTTCTGGTCGAGTCGTTCGACGAGGCGGTTGCCGCGATCGGCCGGGTGGGGGAGATCGATCGCCGTCGCTGTCGCGAGGCGGTGATCGCGCGGTTCTCGGTCGATCGCATGGCGGATGACTATATCGCGCTCTACCGGCGAATTCTGGGCGGTTGAGCCAGGAAATGCCGGTCTCGTTCCGCGGCAAATAGCGGGGAAGGCCACCACGAACCAACTGGCCGTTGACCTTGCTCGTGGGGAATCGCAAGGGCGTCCCATGCGCTTCATTTCAGATAATGCCGCCCCGGCTTGCCCCGCCGCTCTCACCGCCCTTTCGGACGTCAATGTGGTCGATACGGCCTATGACGGCGATGCATATAGCCGCGGGCTCGATGCGCGCTTCTCCGCACTGTTCGAAACCGAGGTGCGCGCGCTTTGGGTGACGACCGGAACGGCGGCGAATGCGCTGGCGCTGGCCGCGCTGTGTCCGCCGCATGGCGCCGTGGTCTGCCATCGTCAGGCGCATATCCAGAATGACGAGTGTGGTGCGCCGGGCTTCTTTACTCATGGCGCATCGCTGATGACGATCGACGGGCCGGGCGCGAAGCTGTCGCCGGACATGGTTCGCGATTTCCTCGATCCGATCCGCAATGACGTCCATCAGGTCCAGCCGCACGTGCTGTCGATCACCAACGCCACCGAATATGGCGAGGTCTACACCCCGGACGAAGTCGCGGCGCTTGGCGCGTTGTGCCGCGAGCGCGGGCTGGGGCTGCACATGGACGGCGCACGTTTCGCCAATGCGGTGGCGCATCTCGGCTGCTCGCCCGCCGATCTTACCTGGCGTGCGGGTGTCGATGTGCTGAGCTTCGGCTTCATCAAGAATGGCGGGATGCTGGCGGAAGCGCTGATCTTCTTCCGGACGGACCTGGCCGATGCCACGCTGTATCGCCGCAAGCGCGCCGGACAGCTGGTGTCGAAGGGGCGCTATCTTGCCGCGCAGATCCTGGCGATGCTCGACAATGACGTGTGGCTGAAGAATGCACGGACCGCCAATGCCGGTGCGCGAATGCTGGCCGATGCCGCCGCCGATCGGCTTATCTATCCTGTCGAGGCGAACGAGGTGTTCCTGCGGGTGACCCCGGACGAAGCGGCATCGCTGCGCGCGCTCGGCTTCGAGTTCCACGATTGGGGCGCCGGTGAGGCGCGGCTGGTGACGAGCTGGAATCAGGGTGCCGACGATATCCGTCCCCTGGCGGACGCGATCTCCCGTTTGTGACGCCGGGCGCCTCGCCAGTCTCGACGCGGACGGCGGTGCTGTTTCCGTTCGTCACGGTCACGCTGATCTGGGGTTCGACCTGGCTGGTGATCCGCGATCAGCTTGGACATGTGCCGCCGAGCTGGTCGATCTGCTACCGGTTCCTGATCGCCGGACTCGTCCTGATCGCGGCTGCGCGTATCCGGGGGGAAAGCCTGAAGCTCGATCGCCAGGGACTGGCTTTCGCCGCCGCGCTCGGGCTGGCGCAGTTCGTGGTCAACTTCAATTTCGTTTACCGGGCTGAACTGTACATTACCTCAGGGCTGGTGGCGCTGGTGTTCGCCTTGCTGATCGTTCCCAATGCGCTGTTCTCGCGGATTTTTCTCGGCAAGCGTGTGAGTGGCCGCTTTCTCGCCGCTTCGGCCGTCGCCATCGCCGGTATCGCGCTGCTGTTCATCCATGAAGCCCGGGTGGACCGATCCTCGGATGGCGGCACGCTGCTGGGGATCGGTTTCACGCTGATGGCGGTGATATCGGCGTCCAGCGCCAATGTGATGCAGGCCAGCCGCCGCGCCGCGCTTTATCCCATGGCGACCATGCTCGGCTGGGCAATGCTGATCGGCGCCAGCTGCGATGCGATCTTCGCCTGGAGCACGTCCGGGCCGCCGGTCATCGAATGGCGGCTCGGCTATATTGCGGGGCTGTTCTATCTGGGCGTCATCGCCTCATCCTTTGCCTTCACCCTCTATTTTGGGCTGATCCGCAGGATCGGCCCGGCGATGGCCGCCTATACCAGCGTCCTCATCCCGGTGATCGCGATGTTCCTGTCGACGATGTTCGAGGGTTATCGCTGGTCGCCGCTGGCGATCGCCGGATGTGTGCTGGCGCTGGTCGGGCTGATCTTCGCGTTGAGGGCGCCCAGCCCGGCGCGATAATCGGGATAGCTGGGCTGCCAGCCCAGAATCCGCCGGGCCTTGCCGTTCGCCACCCGCCGGTTCTCCGCATAGAAAGCGCGCGCCGCGGGGGACAGCGCGGCATCGTCGATCGAGCGCAGCGGTGGCGGGGCGATGCCGAGCAATGCGGCGGCATGCGCGATCACGATGTTCTGGCTGCACGGCAGATCGTCGGCGAGATTGTACACGCCCGGTGGACCATTGAACCCGGCGATCACGCCCGACGCGATATCGTCGACATGGATGCGGCTGAACACCTGGCCAGGCAGGTCGATCCGATGCGCCGTGCCGGCGGCGACGCGATCGAGTGGTGATCGACCGGGGCCATAGATGCCGGGCAGGCGGAAGACGCGGGCGCCAAGCGCCTGCCATGCGAGATCCGCGGCGGAGCGCCCGGTGCGCCGGCCCGAACCGATCGGTGCGCCTTCGTCCACCCAGGCGCCGCCTGTATCGCCATAGACACCGGTCGAGGAAAGATAGCCGATCCAGCCTGGGAAGCGCCGGATCGCGTCGCCATAGCTGTTCAGCACCGGATCGTCATCGTCCTTGGGCGGCACGCTCGACAGGATATGGGTGGCGGAAGCGAGCGCTTGTTCGATGGCTGCGCGGTCATCGAAGGACACGTCGCCGCCGCGACCGGTGCCGGATATGTGCCAGCCCCGTTCGGACAGATGAGCACGAAGGCGAGAGGCTGTGTAGCCGAGACCGAAGACGAAGAGCGTGGGCATCGACCTGTATTCTCTCAAATCGCCTGTCACGTCACCCCGGCTATTTCGGCGGCGGATCGCCCGGATGGTCCGCCTTCCATTGCATGGCCATGCGCACGCGCGTTTCGCCCGAGGGATGATCGAAGAACAGCAGTTCCTCGATCGGGCCGGGTGAGATCTTGCGATATTCGGAGAGTTTCATCGCAATCTGCGCGAAGCCGTCGGGTTCGCGCGCGGCATCCAGCCCGAAGGCATCGGCCGCACTTTCGCTGGTGCGGATCATGCTGTTGGTGATCGGCGTGGCGAGCAGGCCGAGCAGCGCGGCGATGCCGAAGAACAAGGGCGTTGCCGCCGGATCGTCGATACCGCGCACCCCCCAGCGAATGCCGTATCTGCTCAGCAAGGCAGGCGCGATCCGCGAAACCAGCCAGAATCCTGCCAGAAAGAGCGCGGCGAACATGCCGATCAGCCGCCAGATATGGTTCAGCACATAATGACCGAGTTCATGCCCCATCACCGCCGCGACCTCCGGAGGGGAGGCGCGGTTGAGCAGATTGTCGTTGAGCGAGATCCGGATCGTCGGGCCGATGCCCGAGACATTGGCGGAGATGCGTTTGCTCTGTTTCGACGCATCGAACACGTAGATGTGCTCGGCGGGCACATGGTTGGCGGTGGCCATGGCGACGATGCGGTCGCGCACCGGGCCCGCGGGCATTTCGGCATAGCTGTTGAACAGCGGCGCGATGAACAGAGGGGAGACGAGCAGGCCGATCACCATGAACGCCGACATCGCCGCCGCGCCGAACAGCCACCATAGTCTGCGCGCGCGCCGGATCACCGCGAAGACGATTGCCAGCAGCACTGCGGTGATGGCCATGTCGATGACCAGCCCGATCGCCCGTTCGCCGGCCCAGCCGCCGAAGCTCTGGCTCATCAGATCATAGCGCTTCTCGCGGACATAGCCGGCGTAGATCGTCCAGGGCAAAGCGATCAGTGCGGCGGCGATGCTATAGGGTAGGGCATAGAGCGCGCTCGCCAATGTCCGATACCGCGTCCGTGCCTCCGCCCAGTCGCGGAAGCGCGCGGAATAGCCGAAGCGCAGCAGGGCCCAGCATGTCGCGATGGAGACCAGCGCGCCCCACAGCGTCATCCAGTATCCACCCTCGAAATAGGCATCGGACTTCGCGCGTGCCGGCCCTTGCAACGTGTCGATATAGGCGTGTGTCGCGGCCTCCACGTCGAAGCCCTGGGCATGGACAAGCGCCGGCAGCGCCAGCGCAAACGCGAATCCGGCAATCGCGATCGTCGTTCTCAGGCGCATCGATGTCCTCCCCCCGAAGACGCGGCACGCTATGCCATGCGTCCGGCGATGCAAGCGCAATTGCGTGCTCCGGCACCCGCGCGTAAGGCTCGATCATGCTCGATATCCAGTCCACCGCCGCAGCCGCGCCCATCGTCATCCATCGCGAGGATTATCGTCCGCCCGACTGGCTGGTGCCGGAGATCGCGCTGGACTTCCGGTTGGACAGCATCCGCACGCGCGTCGTCGCGAGCCTGCATGTGGTGCGCAATGGCGATCATGATCGCCCGCTGATCCTCGACGGTGAAGGATTGACCCCGGTTGCGGTGCGCGTCGATGGCGTCGTGGTCGAATGGCGGCTGGATGACGACCGGTTGATCGTCGCCCTTGCCGGTGGCGATCATGTCGTCGAAACCGAAGTCGATATCGCGCCTGAGATGAACACCCAGCTCATGGGCCTCTATGCCTCGGGTGGTTTGCTCTGCACCCAGTGCGAGGCGCAGGGGTTTCGCCGCATCACCTTTTTCCCCGACCGTCCGGATGTGCTCAGCCGATACCGGGTCAGGATGGATGCGGACAAGACCCGCTATCCCGTCCTGCTCGCCAATGGCGATCCCATTGCATCCGGCGATCTGCCTGACGGGCGGCATTGGGCGGAATGGCATGATCCCTTTCCCAAGCCCTGTTATCTGTTCGCGCTGGTCGCGGGCGACCTGGTGGCGAACCGCGACAGCTTCACGACGATGTCGGGTCGCACCGTCGAACTGGGCATCTGGGTGCGCGCCGCAGATCTCGCCAAGACCGATCATGCGATGACCGCGCTCAAGCTTTCCATGGCCTGGGACGAAACCGTCTATGGGCGCGAGTACGACCTCGACGTGTTCAACATCGTCGCAGTCGCCGATTTCAATTTCGGCGCGATGGAGAACAAAGGCCTCAACATCTTCAATTCGCGCTACATCCTGGCCGATCCTGACACCGCCACCGATGCGGATTATGACGCGGTCGCCGGCGTGGTCGCGCACGAATATTTCCATAACTGGTCGGGCAACCGGGTCACCTGCCGCGACTGGTTCCAGCTGTCGCTGAAAGAGGGTTTCACCGTCTTTCGCGACCAGCAATTCTCCGCCGACCAGGGTAGCGCCGCAGTCAAGCGGATCGAGGATGTCCGTGCATTGCGCGCGGCGCAGTTCCCCGAGGATTCGGGCCCGCTTGCGCACCCCATCCGTCCGGAATCCTATATGGAGATTTCCAACTTCTACACCGCGACGATCTATAACAAGGGCGCCGAGGTGATCCGGATGATGCATGCCATCCTGGGCCCCGAGCGATTCCGCGCCGCGACCGACCTCTATTTCGACCGCCATGATGGCGAGGCTGCGACATGCGAGGATTTCGTGGTTGCGATGGAGGCAGGCGGTGGTGTCGATCTCGCTCAGTTCCGCCTGTGGTACAGCCAGGCCGGAACGCCGCGCCTCGTTGCACGGCTCGATCATGACGGCACGACCGCGCGGCTGACGCTGGATCAGTCGGTTCCGGAGACTCCCGGCCAGCCGGTGAAGCAGCCGATGGTGCTGCCGCTGCGCACCCGGCTTTTCTGTTCCGACACGGCCGAGGCTCTTTGCGACGAGCAACTGATCCTGTTCTCCGAGCCGCACCAGGAGATCGTGTTCGAGAATATCGTGACGCGCCCGGTGCTGTCGATCAATCGCAGCTTCTCCGCGCCTGTCGTCGTCGAGACCGGGCGCAGCGCTGAAGATCTCGCCTTTCTCTCCGCGCATGATGACGATCCCTTCGCGCGCTACGAAGCGATGCAGCAACTGATGCTCGATACGCTTGTCGCTGCCGTGTCCGAAGGGCGCGCCGACCATGCGGCGGTGATCGAAGCGGTGCGGAATACGCTGACCGATCCTGCGCTCGACAAGGCCTTCGTTGCCGAAGCGGTGCTGCTGCCGAGCGAAGCCTTTGTGGGCGAGCAGATGCTGATCGTCGACCCTGAGGCGATCCATCGTGCGCGTGAAGCGCTGCGTACTGACCTGGGCAAGGCGCTGGAAAACGACTGGCGGGCGGCGCATGCCGGCGCACAGGCCAATCGCTTCGAATATTCGCCGGCCGCCAAGGGCGCGCGTCGCCTGAAGACCGTGGCGCTTGGATATATCGCGGCGTCGGGCGCCGCGGACGCCGCAGGGATGGCGCATGCCCAGTTCGTCACCGCCGACAATATGACCGATCGGCAGGGCGCGCTGACCACTTTGGTCAATGGCGACTCCTCGTCGCGTGACGAGGCGCTTGAGGCCTTCTACGCGCGCTATCGGGACAATGCGCTGGTGCTCGACAAATGGTTCACCACTCAGGCGCTTTCGACCCGCGACGATGCGCTGGATGCGGTGCTGGCATTGCAGCAGCATCCCGACTTCACCTTGGCCAATCCCAACCGCGTCCGTGCGCTGGCCGGTGCCTTCACTGCCAATCAGCGTGGTTTCCATGCGGTCGATGGTCGTGGCTATGCCTTCCTGGTCGACATCATCGTCGCGCTCGACCGGATCAATCCGCAGACCGCAGCAAAGCTGGTGCCGCCGCTTGGTCGCTGGCGCCGCTTCGACGAGGTACGTGCGGGGCTGATGCGCGCGGCGCTTGGCCGGATCGTCGAGACGCCGGGGCTGTCGAAGGATGTGTTCGAACAGGCGTCGAAGAGCCTGGGGTAGGGGCCTCGCTGTAGCTCCAGCGAGAGCTGGAGCTACAAGCCGTTACCGCCCACCCAACACGAAATCGCGCAAGGCCCGTGCGTCGTGCAGCGCGTTGTGCGGCACCTTGCTGTTGGCGGCGGGGCTGAAACCCGGCGAGCGGAGAAAGCTGAAATCGATGTCGCCGATATCGACGATCACGCCGTTGCCGATGACGAGCAGCTTGCAGAAATAGGCGATATCGTCCGGCCAGTCGGCGACGATCACCGGATCGTCGTCATGCGCCAGATAGCGTGCAACCTCATGCGCCGCGTCTTCCGATCGCATCGTCATGTCGAGCGCGGGCGGCACCATGTGGAGATAGGGCATCACGTGGCGTTCGACCCACGGCTCCACAGGATCGGTCATCGGCACGATCGCGTAGAACTCGTCGTCGCCGAACTCGGGAACGAGTGCGATGCTGATCAATGCGCCGCCGAAGCCGTTGAACTCGGTGTCGAGAAAGTAGCGCAAGACAGGCCCCTAAAGTCGTTCGGGCTGATCGTCTTCAAGCACCGTTCCCTGCTGCCCATACAAAGGAAGCGAACTGCGCGTCGACAGATTAATCCGGCATATCCGCCTATTTGGCGATCCAGTCCGCGACCTGATCGGCAACCCGATTTGCCGCTGTGTTCAGCGCAATCGCCGCTGGCCCCGGTTCGATCGCCGAGACCGGCGCGCGTGCCTCGAACCGGTGCTCCTCGATCTTTGTCCCGTCATCCGTGGTCCGCGCCACATCATAGGTGACGACGGCCTGCATCGTGGCGGCATCGATGGTGAAATTGCGGAGTTCGCCGGTCAGCGTCGTACCCGAACTGAAACTGAACTGGCGGTTGTCGAGCACCAGCCGGCCGGTGCGCGCGGTGATGACCTCGGCCAGCAGCGAGCGGAACAGGCGGTTGGGCGAATCCGCCCATTGTGCGTCCTTCACATAGGCGATGCTGGTGCCGTCGCTCTGCACCGGAATGCGCGTGTTGGCGAGTATGGCCGGTACGCGCGGCGTCAGCACCGTCACGGCCTGACCGGGCGCTGCGCTGCGGCTTTCGCCGGCCGCCATCGTCGTGGCGGGGAACAGCGTGAGCAAAGTCGCCGGCGGCTTTGCGCCGAAGCTGACGCATCCCGAAACTGCCAGCGCCGCGAGCGGAATCATCAGGCGGGTGAGGGTGGCAAAGCGTGCCATGATCATTTGCCCTTCTTCTTGTAATCGGGGAGCTTGGGCGATCCCACCAGCGCACCTGCGCCACCACGATCGAGCTTGGTCGCGACTGCCGTCAGCGCTTCCGACATTTCGCGCAGATCGCGGACGAGCAGGCCGACCTCGGGGATGGTCTGCTTGGAGAAGGCCTGAAGGCCCGGACGTGCGTCGTTGATCGTCGCATCGAGCGTGTCCATGCTGGTCTTGGCCGATGCCACGGTGCGACGCAGGTCGGCCATCAGCGGACGCCCTTCCTTGTCGAGCAGATCGTTTGTCGTTCCGGCCAGCTTGCCGATCTCCTCCGCGGCATTGCCTGCCTGTTCGATCGCGATGCGCGTCTGGGCAAGCGTGGCGGCGATTTCGGGCCCGCGTGCGGCGAGCGATCCGGACAGCTTCTCGACATTGTCGAGGATGCCCGCGATCGATGCCTGGTTGCGGTCGCTCAACAGCAGCGTCAGCCGCTCGGTCAGCGTGGTCAGACGCTCGAGGAGTTGCGGTGCGTTCGACAGAAGTTCACCCAACGCGCCCGGCTTGGTGGGGATCACCGGCACGCCGCCCGGGCCGATATCGGTGATCGGTGGCGCGCCCTTGATCGCGCCATCGAGCATGATCTGCGACACGCCGGTGAAGCCGACGCCCTGGATGGTGGCGGTCGTTCCCTGGAGAACCGGGGTTTCGGATTTCACGCGGATGCGGACGCGGACGAATTCGGGATCCTTGGGCCAGAGCGAAATCTCGTCGACCTGACCCGAGGGGACGCCGGAGAAGCTGACGCTCGATCCCTTGGCGAGCCCGTCGACCGATTGCTTGAAGAAGATGTCGTATTTCGTCTCGGATCCGCCGCCGAGCTGCGCCAGCCAGACCGTGAAGATCGCGAGCGCCGCGAGCAGGCCGAGAACGACGCTGCCGACGAGGACGTGATTGGAGCGGGTTTCCATCGGCGCTCAGCCCTTCTTCTTCTGCTTCGCCGCCACCGCGGCCCGGCCACGCGGGCCGTTGAAATATTCCTGGATCCACGGATGATCCAACGCGAGCAACTCGTCGATGGTACCAACCGCGATCACTTTCTTGTCCGCGAGCACCGCCACGCGGTCGCAGATAGCATAAAGCGTATCGAGATCGTGCGTGATCAGAAAGACCGTCAGCCCCAGGATCTTCTGGAGTTCGGAGGTCAGCTCGTCGAAGGCTGCGGCGCCGATCGGGTCGAGGCCGGCGGTCGGTTCGTCCAGGAACAGCAATTCTGGATCGAGCGCCAGCGCACGCGCCAGCCCCGCGCGCTTGCGCATGCCGCCCGACAGTTCGGCGGGATATTTCGGGCCGGCCTCGACCGGCAGGCCGCTCATCGTCACCTTGAAGGACGCGATCTCGTCGAGCAGCGGTGGCCGGATATGCGGATAGAATTCGCGGAGCGGCACCTGGACATTCTCTGCGACGGTGAGCGTCGAGAACAGTGCCCCGCCCTGGAAGAGCACGCCCCAACGTCGACGGACGGCGACAGCGTCATTCTCGTCACGGCCGATCATCGACTGGCCGAATACGCTGATTTCGCCCTCGACGGGGGTCTGTAGCCCGATGATCGAACGCATCAGTACGGACTTGCCGGTGCCGGAACCACCGACCACGCCCAATATTTCGCCCTTGCGGACGTTTAGATCGAGCCCTTCGTGCACGACCTGATCGCCGAAACTGTTCTTGAGACCGCGTACGCAGATGACGGTTTCGCCCTCCGCCAGTTCGGGCAGTTCGTCGATCTCGTCCTGTTCGGTGCTGCTCATGTCCACCCGATCGAGGTGAAGAAGACCGCAAAAAAGGCATCGATCACGATGACCAGGAAGATCGCCTGGACCACTGCGGATGTCGTGCGCAGGCCGACTTCCTCGGCATTGGCCTTGACCTGCATGCCTTGGAAACAGCCGGCCATCGCGATGATCGCGCCGAACACCGGTGCCTTGACCATGCCGACATAGAGGTCGGTCATCGGAACGACTTCGCGGATCCGCTGAATGAAGGTGACGGGCGGGATGCCGAGATCGATCCAGCACCAGATGAGGCCGCCGAAGATGGTGACGAGCGAGGCATAGAAGCCGAGCAGGGGCATCAATATGACGGTGGCGAGCACGCGCGGCAGCACCAGCGCCTCCTGCGGAGAGACGCCGATGGTGCGCATCGCGTCGATCTCTTCGGTCAGCTTCATCGTGCCGAGTTGCGCGGCGAAGGCCGAACCCGATCGGCCGGCGACCATGATCGCGGTCATCAGCACGCCCAGTTCGCGCAGGGTGATCCGGCCGACCAGATTGATCGTGAAGGTTTCCATGCCGAACTGGCGCAACTGGACGGCACCCTGTTGCGCGATGACGATCCCGATCAGGAAGCTCATCAGGCCGATGATGCCCAGCGCTGCAACGCCGACCACTTCGAAACGCTGGACCACCGCATTCACGCGGAAACGGCCGGGGTGACGGATCACGCTCCACGCAGCGACGCAGGTCGCGCCGAAAAAGCCGAGCAGGCCCAACAGGGTCTGGCCGGCAATGGCGGTCGCGTCGCCAATCTGGCCCAGCACGCGGATATGCGGCGGGGTCCGGTCGGGGCGCATGCGCACCGGACGGTCGGATGCTGAAACCTGCTCGATCAGGCGGCTGGCATCGGCGTCGGCGCCCTTGATCTCGGCACCATGGTCGCGGCTCAGCCGATAGACGATCCAGGCGCCAATCGTGTCGATATGCTCGATCCGGTCGAGCCGGATCACATCGACCGGGACCGCGAGCGCCTCCAGCCTCTGCGGGAGGTCGCCGAGCCGGGCGATCGAAAGGCTACCCAGAAAGCTGAGTTCGCAGCCGGCTTCGCCATGCTCCTGGATGAAATCTGCCATTTCACTCATGCACTTGGAGTCTTGCGCGATTATGGCGCGAGGGGCAAGCGCGTTGGGCTGACAGGGAAGGCGGCATGATGACGGCGCTTGCGATCTACGACATGGACCGAACGATCACACGTCATGGAACCTATACCGGTTTCCTGTTTCACGTCGCGCTGCGCCGGTCGCCCTGGCGACTGATTTTCGTTCCGCTCGTCCCGCTGGTGATGCTGGCCTATGCGTGCCGGCTGATCGGCCGCGTGAAGCTGAAAGAGATCAATCAGGCCTTGCTGATCGGCGGACATATTCCGTCCGCCGAACTGGAACCATTGGCGCGCAGTTTCGCGGTGAAGACGATCGCAACCAACATCTATCCCGGTGCGCTGCGCCAGATGGCGGCCGATCGCGAATCGGGTCATCGGCTGATCATGGCGACGGCATCCTATCGCATCTATGTGGCCGCCATCGCGGATGCGCTCGGCATGGACGATGTGATCGCCACCGATAGCTTCTGCCTGCCCGATGGCCGTGTCCGGGCCCGGATCGATGGCGAGAATTGCTACGGCCCGGCCAAGCTGCGCAAGATCGTCGCATGGCTGCAGACTCAGGGGCTCGACCGGCCGGATTGCACGGTGCGCTTCTATTCGGATCATGTCTCCGACGCGTGCGTGCTCGACTGGGCCGATGTGCCGATCGCGGTGAACCCGAGCCCGAAGCTGCGCCGGCTGGCGAAGGGGCATCGCTGGTTGATTGTGGATTGGAGTCGTTAGGATCACGAATCCGCGATGTCGCTCCAGCGAAAGCTGGAGCCCATGCGGTGTTCGATCCGCGCTCAGGCGTCCGGCGTTCGCGCAGTGCAATGATCGTATACGCTCCAGCTTTCGCTGGAGCGACGGGATGAGGCGGGGTTAGTGTTTCGCACCAAATTTGGCTCAGGCCGGAGCGAGAATGGTATCGCCCGAGAACCGGAGCTTCAGTACGTGAGCACCGGAAGCGCAGGGTGATGCCGTTCGCAGCCCGGCATCAGCCAAATTTCAGGCCTTCTCCAGCGTGCATTGCAGCGGGTGCTGATTCTGCCGCGCGAAGTCGGTGACCTGGGTGACCTTGGTCTCCGCCACTTCGTAGCTGAAGACGCCGCAGACACCGACGCCCTTCTGATGGACGTGGAGCATCACGCGGGTGGCGTCCTCGATGCTCATCCGGAAGAATCGCTGGAGGCACAGGACGACGAATTCCATCGGCGTATAGTCGTCGTTGAGCATCAGCACCTTGTAGGGCGTCGGCCGCTTGGTGCGCGCGCGCGTGCGGGTGGCGATGCCCAGGCCGGTGCCTTCGTCTTCACCGCCCTTGCGGTCGGCCATGATCGGCGAAATTGGTGTGGGGTCACGCATATGCATGCAGAATATGGCAAGCGCGCGGGCGCGGGCAAGGGGCAATGCGGTGGCTATATGCGCATTCGTCACGAAAATTCGGAAAGTAGACGCAGAAACGGCCGCCCCGACGGGACGGCCGCTCCTACGCTTTACGCGACGACCGCTATCAGGCGGCGGTCTTGAACTTCTCGGCCGCAACCGCGATGCGGCTGGAAAGCGGCTGGAACACGTCGCCGGCCAGCTTCAGCGAGGCTTCGGTGTTCTTGGAGGTCTGAGCGACGAGCGCTTCGAACGCCGACTTGGCATAGTCGCTCTGCAGCTTGAAGAAATCGGTCGGCGACTTGGCAGCGGCGAAGCTCTTCAGCGCGGCCTGGGCCGATTCGAAGTTCTTGCGGCCGAGTTCGGCGGCGTCCTGGCCGATCGTCTCGAAGCCCTTCGCGGCGACCTTGGCCGAAGCGACGATCGCTTCGAGGTTGCCCTTCTGGAAGTCGGCGATGTCTTCGGCGATCTTCTGGCTCTTCTCGACGGCAGCCTTGGTGCGGTCGTTCAGGTCGGCGAACACGGCCTGCGCCTGGTTGGTGGCTTCGGTCGCGGCCTTCTTGACGGTCTCGGTCACTTTTGCGGTGTCGGTCATCTGGGTGGTTCCTTTCTCTGCGGCGGCCTGCTTGGGTGCCGTCCTTGTCGCTTTCACGGTCTTGGTCGGCGTGGATTTCGACGCCGGGGGTGATTTGCTTTCGGTGACGCTCATATGCGGTCCTGCTTATGTTGCAGTGCACAATATAGACTGATTTTGCGAATTGCAAGAGTTTTTGTGCAGTGCAACATAAGCGTCGCGGGATGGTCGCGAAGCTGTCATTTCCGCGCAGAACGCGTGATGGCGTCCAGGATTCAGATCCATTCTGGACTGTAATTTTCGACTATCGGTACGTCACAAAATCGGGCGTTAGCGCGACTTCACATAGCGTCCGGGGGCATCCTCGATCGCCTTGAGCTTGCCTTTGCCCGGAACGCGGGCGCCGGTGGCGGAGACCTTGTCGCCATCCTCACCCGAGAGCCATTCGATCCAGTCCGGCCACCAGCTTCCCGGTGTCTCCTTCGCGCCCAACAGGAAGTCATCCAGCGTCTTCGCCGGCTTCGCATTGGTCCAATATTGGTATTTGCCGGCGCTGGGCGGGTTGACCACGCCGGCGATATGGCCGGAGCCGGCAAGCACGAAGCGGATCGGTCCGGTAAAATGGTCGTTGATCTTCCACACGCTTTCGAGCGGCGCGATATGGTCCTCGCGCCCCGCCTGTACATAGGCAGGCGTCTTCACCGCGCTCAGGTCGATCGGGGTGCCGTCGACGCTGATCGCGCCGGGGGTCGCCAGCTTGTTGTCGCGATAGAGCTCGGTCAGATAGGCCTTGTGCCACTTGGCCGGCAGGTTGGTGGTGTCGCCATTCCAGTGGAGCAGGTCGAACGGCGCATAGTCCTGACCGAGCAGATAGTTGTTCTGGACATAGTTCCAGATCAGGTCGCGGCCGCGCAGCAGGTTGAAAGTGGCGGCCATATAGCGTCCGTCGAGGAAGCCCTCGCCCGACAGGCTCTCGACCAGCTTGAGCTGTTCATCGTCGACGAACAGGTTGAGCTCGCCCGCCTTGGCGAAATCGACCTGCGCGGTGAAGAAGGTCGCGCTCTTCACCTTCTTGGCCTCGCCGCGCGCAGCGAGCAGCGCCAGCGTCGCCGCCAGCGTCGTGCCGGCGACGCAATAGCCGATGGTATGGACGTTCTTGACGTCGAGCAGTTCGCGAACCGTATCGATCGCATCGATCTGGCCGCGGACGATATAATCGTCCCAGGTCACGTCCTTCATGCTCGCGTCCGCCGATTTCCATGAGACGACGAACACGGTCAGGCCCTGCGACACCGCCCAGCGAATGAAGCTTTTCTCGGGATTGAGGTCGAGAATGTAATAGCGGTTGATCCAGGGCGGGAAGATCACCAGCGGCGTGCGGTAAACCTCGGTGGTCTGCGGCGAATATTGAATGAGCTGGTAGAGCGGGGTTTCCTTGACCACCTTGCCCGGCGTGGTCGCGATATTGCGGCCGAGTTCATAGGCATCGGGCTGGCTGTGGGTCAGCTGGCCCTTGCCGATGTCGCGCAGCATGTGGCTGAGGCCCTTGAGCAGATTCTCGCCACGGGTTTCGATCGTCTTCTCGATCACCAGCGGGTTGGTGAAGGCGAAGTTGCTCGGGCTCATCGCATCGACAAAGCCCTGCGTTGCAAAGCGGATCTTCTGCTTCTGCTTCGGGTCGACGCCGTCGACCGCGTCGATGCTCTTGAGCAGATGGTCGGCGATCAGCAGATAGCTCTGGCGGATCAGATCGAACATCGGGTTGTCGCGCCATTGCGGTGCTGAAAAGCGCCGATCCTTGGCATGTCGGGGGTCTTCCGGTGCCGCGGGGGCGGCCGGTGACGGATCGACGAAGCGTTGCCACAGCTTCAGGCTCTCGCTCCAGAAATCCGCCTGCGCCTGCGCGACCGCCTCGATACCGACAAAGGGCAGGCCGTCAGTGGGCGGTTGCGCCGCAGCGGCCTGCTGCATGCGGTCTATCCCGAATTCCAGCAATATCTGCTGCGCCCGCCCGATCACCCAGGTCCAGCGCTGCATGTCCTCCAGCGTGGGTGGCGTCATGGTCGTGCTGGTCTCGGTCATCGGCGATCCCCTCCAAATTAACCACAGACTAGGGCCTGTATCCTGACGCCGCAACGGTTCGTCGGCAGGTATGTTCCCGGGCGACAATGGGAATCCAAACGCTATTGCGAGTGTATTGCATTATCGTGACTGCTGTCCTAGCAGCGCGCCAAAGGGAGTCCCGATGATGAAGCCTGTCATTCTTGCCGCGCTCGCCGCCTCCACTTGTTTCGTCGCTCCTGCCTTGGCCCAGACCGGTGCTCCGAGTGACGAAACGTCTCGGGATGATGGGCCGCGAGAAGACATTGTCGTCACGGCCGCCCGCACCATATTGCCACCCAGTGCGCTGCCGCTGACCATCGATGTGATCGACAAGGCGACGCTCGACCAGCAGATCGCCATCTCCGGGTCGATCACCGACGCGGTCTCGTCGCTGACGCCGTCCTTCTCCCCGACGCGTCAGAAACTGTCGGGTTCGGGCGAGACGCTCCGGGGGCGGTCGCCGCTTTACGCGATCAACGGCATTCCGCAGTCGACACCGCTGCGTGACGGCAGCCGTGACGGCTTCACCATCGATGGTTTCTTCATCGACCGGGTCGAGTTGATCTACGGTTCCAATGCGCTGCAGGGCATCGGCGGAACGGGCGGCATCGTCAATCAGGTGACCGTCGGCGCACCGCGCACCGAGGGGCTCAGCGGACGCGTGCTGCTGCAGGGGACGGCCGACAACGGCTTCAGCGGCGACGGACTGGGCGGCAAGGTCGCGGGCCTTGTCCAGTACAAGGCCGGCGATTTCGACGCGACGGTCGGTGCCGCCTATGAACGCCGCGGCGCTTTCTACGACGGGCAGGATCGCCGCATCGGCCTGAACCTGACGCAGGGCGAGACGCAGGATTCCAAGACGCTCTCGCTGTTCGGTCGCTTCGGCTATGCGCTGTCGAGCACCGCGCGCATCGACCTGATCGCCAGCCGCTACGAGTTGAAGGGCGATGGCGACTATGTCGCGATCCCGGGCAACCGCGTGACCGGCATTCCCACCAGCGCGGTGCGCGGTACCCCGCCGGGCGTGCCCGCGGCCAATCGCACCGAAAGCATGGCGCTCTCGCTCACCGATACGGATCTCGCCGGCGGCAATCTCGTCACCCAGATCTTCTTCAATCGCAGCCGCGACACGTTCGGTGGCGAGATCGCGCCGATCGCGACCTTCCAGGATCCGAAGATCGACCCTACCGGCAAGCTGTTCGACCAGTCTCAGAACCGGTCGCGCAAGCTGGGCGCGAAGTTCAGCTACGAGCGGGCGATGCCCGGTTTCGAGAATCTGACCGCGACGATCGGCTTCGACGCGCTGGTCGACAAGACCGAACAGAAGCTGATCGCGACCAACCGCGTCTGGGTGCCGCCCAGCGATTTCCGCAGCCTGGCGCCCTTCGGCCAGCTCAACCTGGCGTTGTTCGACAAGAAATTGCGCCTGGCGGGCGGCGTCCGCTGGGAGAATGTCCAGATCAAGATCGACGATTTCACGACGCTGGCGAGCGCGAACTCGACCTTCGTTTCGGGCGGCAGGCCCAAGTTCGACGACGTGCTGATCAACGGCGGCGTGATCTTCGAACCCTGGGCCGGCATTCGCGCCTATGCGAGCTATGCCGAGGGCTTCACCGTGCCCGATGTCGGCCGCATCACCCGCGCGGTCAACCGGCCGGGCCAGGATATCGACACCTTCCTCGACATCGCGCCGATCATCTCGAACAATCGCGAGATCGGCCTCGAGGTGAAGCGCGGTCCGCTCGATGCGACCGCGACTTATTTCTGGTCGTCGAGCGACAAGGGTCAGTTGCTGATCGCGCAGCCCGGCGGCATCTTCGACGTCCAGCGCCAGCGGGTGGAGATCCAGGGTCTGGAGGTCAATCTGGGCGTCAGGCTGCCGATCGAGGGGCTCCGTGCGTCGGTGGGCTATGCCCATCTGATCGGTCGTTACGACAGCGATTCCGCCAATCCCGACGGCGTGGTCGACACCGATCTCGACGGCACCAACATCTCGCCCGATCGCCTCAACCTGTCCGCCAGCTATGCGCGCGGACCGCTGTCCGCGATCGTCCAGACGCAATTCTTCCTGTCGCGCACCTTCCACGGCAAGATCAATCCGGACCAGCGCAACAATTTCGAGGGCTATAACCTGACCGATGCGAGCATCCGCTATCAGACCCGGTTCGGCGGCCTGAGTCTCAGCGTCCAGAACCTGTTCGACAAATTCTACATCGATTACAGCAGCGACACGCGGCTTGCGGCGGAGAACCCGGTGCTGGCCTATTTCGCGGGACGCGGCCGGACCTTCACGCTCGGCTGGGATTATCGCTTCTAACTTTGGGCGTTTCTAACCTTGGACATCTCCGGATCGTGACTCTGCAATGAAGACGCTCGACCTTCTCCATCGCTGGACCGGCGGCCTGATCGGGCTGTTGCTGGCGTTGCTCGGGCTGTCGGGCGCGATCCTCGTCCACAAGGACGCCTGGGTGATGTTGCCCCATGCCGGCGACGCGCAGGTGACGCAGACCGAGGCTGTCGCCGCGACGGTCGCGCGGCTGATGGCCGATCCCGAAGGCCGGCCGCAGAGCATCATCTTCGCCAGCGAGAATTTCGGGCTCCATCGCCTGTCGTTCGGCAAGGATGCCGGCGCCTATGCCGATCAGGCCGGCACGATCGTCAGCACCTGGCAAAGCCAGTGGGCGCGGCCGGAGATCTGGCTGTTCGATTTCCATCACCATCTTTTTGCCGGCGATACCGGGGAAGCGGTGGCGGGCATCGCCGGGATCTGCGGGCTCTTCTTCGTGGTGAGCGGGATCATATTGTGGTGGCGCACGCGCAAGACCTTCGAATTCCGGCTCTGGCCGCGACGGATGAGCCGTCCGGCGATCGTTCGCCAGCATCGCGATCTGGGAATCCTCGTCGCACCATTGCTGTTGCTGTCGCTCTACACCGGACTGACCATGATATTCCGTCCGGTGACCGCGCTTGTGCTCGGCACATCGGCACCTGCGGTGATTGGCAGCGCGCTGAAATCGCCGCCGCCACTGAAGGCCGAGCTTGCCGACCGGATCGACTGGGCCGGGCTTGTCCGGATTGCCCGCGATCGCTTCCCCGACGCCGAGTTCCGCATCCTTTCACTGCCGCGCAGCGATAGCGGGCTGATCGGCCTCAGGATGAAGCAGCCCGACGAATGGACTCCGAACGGGCGGACCGTGGTCTATTTCGCGGCCGATACCGGCCGGCTGGTCGAGGTGCGCGACGCGCTGGCGCTTCCCGCACAGGTTCGCGGCTTCAACATGTTCTATCCGCTTCACGCGGCAAAGGTGGGTGGCCTGACATATCGGCTGGTCATGACTGTGTCGGGCCTGGCGCTCGCACTGCTCGGCAGCCTGGCGGTCTGGAGCTTCTGGTTCCGGCGCGGCAAGGCGGTCCCGGCCAGGCGGCCCGCGACCGCCAATTAGGCTTCGACATAAGTCGCCCAAAAGCGTAGGAAACCGGCTCCAAAAACTCCAATCGGAACGGGAGCCATGACCGAAGACTTCTACCGCATCAAGCGACTGCCGCCCTATGTTATCGCCGAAGTGAATGCGATGCGGGCAGCGGCACGCGCGGCAGGAGACGACATCATCGATCTCGGCATGGGCAATCCCGATCTGCCGCCGCCCGAACATGTGATCGAGAAGATGTGCGAAGTGGCGCGCAATCCCAAGTCGCACGGCTATTCGGCGTCGAAGGGTATTCCGGGCCTCCGCAAGGCGCAGGCGAATTATTATGGCCGCCGTTTCGGGGTGGATGTCGACCCCGACAGCGAAGTCGTGGTGACACTGGGTTCGAAGGAAGGGCTCGCCAATCTGGCGCAGGCGATCACCGCGCCGGGCGACGTCGTGCTCGCGCCCAATCCGAGCTATCCGATCCACACCTTCGGCTTCATCATCGCCGGGGCGAGCATCCGATCGGTGCCGACCACGCCCGATGAGCATTATTTCGAATCGCTCGAACGGGCGGTGCGCTTCATGGTGCCCAAGCCCTCGGTGCTGGTGATGGGCTATCCGTCCAACCCCACCGCCGAAGTGGTCGATCTCGCTTTCTACGAGCGTGTCGTCGCCTTCGCCAAGGAACATGGCCTGTGGGTGCTGTCCGACCTCGCCTATAGCGAGATTTATTTCGACGACTGCCCGACGCCATCGATCCTGCAGGTGCCCGGCGCGAAGGATGTCGCGGTCGAATTCACCTCCATGTCGAAGACCTATTCGATGGCCGGCTGGCGCATGGGGTTCGCGGTGGGCAACAAGACGCTGATCTCCGCGCTGACCCGGGTCAAATCCTATCTCGATTATGGTGCGTTCACGCCGATCCAGGCTGCCGCCGTCGCCGCGATCAATGGCCCGCAGGACATCGTCGAGAAGAACCGCCAGCTCTACAAGCATCGTCGTGACGTGCTGGTCGAAAGCTTCGGCCGGGCGGGGTGGGACATTCCGCCACCGCGCGCATCGATGTTCGCCTGGGCGCCGCTGCCGCCTGCGCTCGCCCATCTCGGCAGCCTGGAATTCTCCAAGCAATTGCTGACCCATGCCGGCGTCGCGGTGGCGCCCGGCGTCGGTTATGGCGAGGACGGCGAAGGCTTTGTCCGCATCGCGATGGTCGAGAACGAGCATCGCATCCGCCAGGCGGCGCGCAATGTCCGCAAATATCTCCAGAGCATGGGCGTGAATGCGCCCGCCCGGGCGGGCTGACCTGCATGGTGGGGGCGCTGTTGCTGCTGGCTGCGGTCGCGGCGCCCCAACCCACCACGCTCGAAACCTTCCGCGACTGGATCGTCGGTTGCGACAATGGCCGTGCCTGCCAGGCGGTTGCGCTGATGCCCGAAAGCGATCTTGAGGGTACGACTCTGGTCGTCACCCGCGCTGCGGGCACCAATGCCGTCCCCGAAATCACCGTCACCGTGCCGGACAAGGGGCGTGCTCTTGGCGTGGGCAAGCGGCGCATTGGCTTTTCCGCCAATGGTGCAGTCGCCGCGAAGGACGTGCCGGCGGTGCTCGACGCATTGCGGCGGGATCCGTCGCTGCCGGTGCTCGATGCGGCGGGGACGCAGATCTCCGCCGTCTCGCTTTCGGGCGCGAGTGCTGCCTTGCTCTATATGGACGATCGTCAGCAGCGTGTCGGCACGACGAGCGCGTTGGTTCGCAAGGGGGCCTTGACCACGGTGCCGCCGGCGCCGGCTCTACCCGTTATCCTGCGTCCCGCCGCATCGGACCTGCCGCCGCGCACCATCTCGCAGGCTGAAACCCTGAAGCAGTTCGGCGATCTGGGCTGTGAGATCGATCGGGAATCGCTGGAGCCCGACGCGGTGCGGCTGGATGCCGGTCATAGCCTGGCGCTGGTGATGCAGCCCTGTGGCAATGGTGCCTATAATTATTTCGGTATCGCGCTGATCGTCGACGAGACGGGGCGGATCACGCCCGCCGCGTTCGATTCCAGCCCCGGCATGGGCGGGGACTCGCATTCGCTCGTCAATCCTTCCTGGAACGAAGGCAAGCGTCTGCTCGACACTTACGCCAAGGGGCGTGGTCTCGGCGATTGCGGAGTAACGAGCAGCTTCGCCTGGGACGGGCAGCGCTTCCGCCTGGCGGCGCAGGCGGAAATGGGCGAGTGCCGCGGCAGCGTCGACTATATCCCGACCTGGCGGACGAACGTGCAGGACGCGCGGTAGGGTGGCGTGACGGAATCCTCGATTGGTGAGAATGTGCGCTTATGGCGGACGAAATCGAACTCAAGCTCGAGCTGACGCGGGACGCCGCCGAGCGGATCGAAGCGTCGGGCGTGCTGCCGGGCGACCCGCAAAAGGCACGGCAGACGTCGATCTATTTCGACACGCCCGACCGAGATTTGCAGAAAGCGGGGTTTTCGCTGCGCATCCGCCGGTCCGGCCGGAAGCGCATACAGACGGTCAAGGCGAGTGGGCCGGGCGCGGCGGGCCTGTTCGCGCGATCCGAGTGGGAACGGCCGGTCAGGGACGACAGGCCGATCCTGGACCATGAAGTGCCGATCCCGGCACTGCTCGGCGACGTTGCGGAGACCGTTGCGCCCGCGTTCGAGGTGAAGATCGACCGGCATAGCTGGATCGTCGTCGAGGGGGATGCGACGATCGAGCTGGTTGTGGATCGGGGTGAGGCCATAGCCGGAGAGCGTCGCTCGCCGATCTGCGAAATCGAGCTCGAGCTGAAGGCCGGCGACCCAGCCGCGCTGTTCGCTTTTGCCCGCAAGCTCGACGCGGTCGCGCCGGTGCGCCTTGGCGTGCTGACCAAGTCGGAGCGCGGCTACCGCCTGACCGGACCGCTGCCGACGATGGCCAAGGCCGAAGCCGTGAAGCTCGCGGACGACATGACCGCGGCGCAAGCCTTGCGACAGATCATGCAGTCCTGCATCCGGCATTTTCGGCTCAACGAGGCGATTCTGTTGGGGAGCGGCGATGCCGATGCCCTGCATCAGGCGCGCATTGCGCTGCGCCGGCTGCGGTCCGCCTTTTCGATCTTCAAGCCGATGATCGGAAATGATGGCGCTGCGCTGCGCGAGGGGCTGCGCTGGCTTGCTTCGGAACTGGGCGAGGCGCGCAATGTCGATGTGCTGCTGGAGCGGGCCGAACCCGGCGCCGTGCATGATCGCATCGCGATGGCACGCGAGGCCGCCTATGATCGCGTCCAGGAAGCGCTGTCTTCGCCGCGCGCCCGTACGCTCATGCTGGATCTGGCGGAGTGGATCGCGGGCACCGACCGAGCGACGTTCCGTGATGATGACGGCACGCGCCCGGCGCGCCTGTTCGCCGTCGATGCGCTCGATCGGCTTCGCCGCAAAGTCAGGCGGGGCGGGCGCGATCTGGCGAAGGGTGACGATGAGGCCCGGCACGCGGTGCGCAGGAACGCCAAGAAACTGCGCTATGCGGCGGAATTCTTCGCGAAGCTGTTCGAGCGCAGGAAGGAGAGGCGGCGCCAGAGGCGCTTCGTCTCCGCCCTCGAAGCATTGCAGGATCAGCTCGGCGCGCTCAACGACCTCGTGACCGCGCCGCGGCTGCTCGAAAAGCTGGGCATCACACAGGCGGAGGCATCCAGCCTGTCGGCACAGGATCGCAAGAAGCACCTCATCGGCGCGGCGGAAGACGCCTATGAGGAATTGTTCGATACCAAGCGATTCTGGCGATAGGCCGGATTGGCGATGAGGGACCTGCTGCAGGGGCGGCGCGATCGATCGGTCTTGAAAGCCGCATCGCCCTCCGCCATTGCCGGCCTATGTCCCGCGCCGATTATCCATTCTCGCACCGGTTCCGCGTCCGTTATGCGGAGGTCGACCCGCAGGCGGTCGTCTTCAATTCGCGCTACCTGGAATATGCGGACCTCGTGCTGACCGAATATTGGCGCGCTGCGGGCATTCATGAAGCCGCCGGTGCCGAGTTCGACTGTCATGTCGTCCGCGCGCTTGTCGAGTATCGCAAGCCGATCCGCGTCGATGAGGAGATCGATGGCCTGATGCGCGTCGCCCGCATGGGCAATTCGAGCATCACCTTCGCCATCGCGCTATATGGCGCTGATGCCGACGATCTGCGCGCCGAGATCGAGCTGGTCCATGTTCATGTCGACCTGTCCGACGGCAAGCCGCGGACCATCCCCGCACCGGTTCGCACCGCGTTCGGAATGCCTGAATAAGGGGATTCCCCTGCATGACAGGCCGGGACAGCGTCCCTATATGACTGCCATGCACTGGGCGCTCGGTATCCTCCTGTTTATCGCCACCATCGTCGCGATGGAGGGCTTCGCCTATGTCGCGCATCGCTGGCTGATGCATGGACCGGGCTGGTTCCTCCACGAAAGCCATCACCGCCCGCGCACCGGCAATTGGGAACTCAACGATCTCTATGCCGTGATCTTCGCCATCCCCTCGATCCTGCTGATCCTGGGCGGCGTCCAGCTCGGCTGGGGCGATTGGGCGACTTGGGCCGGCGCGGGGATTGCGGGCTATGGCGCGATCTATTTCGGCTTCCACGACGTGATCGTCCACAAAAGGCTGAATCATCGTTACGTGCCGCGCTCCGACTATATGAAGCGCATCGTCCAGGCGCATCGGTTGCACCATGTGGTGGAGACCAAAGAAGGCACGGTGAGCTTCGGCTTCCTCTGGGCGCCGAAACCGGAAGCGTTGAAGGCCGAGCTGAAGCGGCGAGAGCGAGCCGGGGTGCGGGCGCCTGTTGGCGGTCTGGACGGCTAGAGCAACAGGGAGCAGCACGCCCACAAAACCCGTTCGTGTCGAGCCCTTCGACTGCCCGCCAGGGCGGGCGCTCAGGATAAACTTCGGCCTATAGGCCGAAGTCGAGACACGCGGCGCGGGACCCAAACGTCCCTCGACTTTGCTCGGGACAAGCGGAGGGAGTGGTTGAGGGCAGCACCTTAATCGTCATGCTGAACTTGTGTCAGCATCCATGTTTCAACCCGCACTGCCGTGATCGCTCGAACATGGACCCTGAAACAAGTTCAGGGTGACGAAGGTTGAGCTGGCCTCGTCCAAAGCCCTTCACGCGTCACGGATGCACCCGGCCGCCCGTGTGCCTGCACATATGCCCGTGTCACCCAGCCCAGCTTTGCGGCCTTGCCGACAACGACGCGATGATCCCAGGCCTGCTCGCCGCGCGCACGGACGGTGCGGGCGATGTCGCCGTAGATGCCGGCCGCGGCCAGCACCGCCCAGCGCGCGCGGAACGGCAATTTGGCCGCACCGATCCGGGCCGACGCTTCATAGGCCTCCGCGCTATCCGCCAGCCGTTTCGCCATGACCGCCAACCGGGCGCGATAGGGCGGTTTCATATGCTCGCCGGGTGGGATGTCGAATTCGGTCAGCCAGTCGAGCGGCAGATAGCAGCGCCCGGCCGCCGCATCCTCGGCAATGTCGCGTGCGATATTGGCCAACTGGAAGGCGAGACCGAGATCGCAGGCGCGATCGAGCGTGTCTCGGTCGTCGGGATCGACGCCCATCACGATCGCCATCATCACGCCGACCGCGCCGGCGACATGATAGCAATAGGTGAGCAGGTCGTCCTCGCTGCGCGGTCGCCAGTCGGCAGCGTCCATCGCGAAACCCTGGACCAGATCGCGAGGCAGAGCGGATGGGATGCGGCATTCGGCGGCGACGATCCGCAGCGCGTCGAAGGCGGGATCGCCGATGACCTCACCCGCCAATGCGCGTTCGGTGCGCTCGGATATCAGCGCCAGACGTTCGGTAGCATCGACGACGACGCCCATCGCTCCGCCATGATCCTGCCCATCGGCCAGATCGTCGCAGCGCCGGCACCAGGCATAAAGCAACCAGGCGCGCTCACGGGTCTTCCGATCGAACAGCCGGCTTGCCATCGCGAAGCTCTGCGAGCCGCGCGCGATGCTTTCGCCGGCGGTGGCAACGATCGCGTCGCGGGTGGGCAAGGGGGCGTGGGCAGCCATCGAAGTTCGACATGCCCGTCATCGCTAACGCCCGCAAGCGCATCCGGGATGGTAACGAAGGACGGGCTGTCATTCAGGTCAGGCCGGAGCGAGAATGGTGCTGACCGAGAACCGGAGCGCAGCGTACTTCAGTACGTGAGCACCGGAAGCACAGGGCAGTGCCGTTCGTAGCCCGGCATCACCTGAATGGCAGCCCGTCCTAAAGTTGATCGCTCGTCATGCGGAAGATCGTCTGGTGCGGACGATAATCGGCCATCTTCGCAAGCAATCCGTCGAGCATGTCGTCGACGATCAATATCCCGCGATGCTGCGGACGGACGAAGCCGACCTCCGCCATATGGTCGGCAAAGGCGATCAGATGGTCGTAATAGCCGGCGACGTTGAGCAGCCCGACCGGCTTCTCATGATAGCCGAGCTGCGCCCAACTCACCGCTTCCCACAATTCGTCCATCGTGCCGACCCCGCCCGGGATCGAGACGAAGCCATCCGACAGATCGGTGAAAAGCTGCTTGCGCTGGTGCATGGTCTGCACGGTGTGAAGCGCGGTGCAGCCGCAATGCGCGACCTCGGCATTGACCAGCGCGTCGGGAATCACCCCGATCACTTCGCCGCCCGCTTCGAGTGCGGCGTCGGCGACTGCGCCCATCAGGCCCAGCCGGCCACCGCCATAAACGACGCCGATTCCGCGTTCGGCAAGGGTACGGCCGACCATTCGGGCTGACTCGATATAGATCGGATCGGTCGGCGTGGCCGATCCGCAATAGATTGCGAGGCGCTTCATCGCCTGTCCTCCAGCATCAGTGTCGCGGTTGCCTTTGCGCTGCCGACGACACCGGGAATGCCCGCGCCGGGATGCGTTCCGGCGCCGACGAAATAGAGATTTGATATCGCGTCGTCGCGATTGTGGGTGCGGAACCAGGCGCTCTGGGTCAGCAACGGCTCCAGGCTGAACGCGCTGCCGAGGTGAGCGTTCAGGTCGCGACCGAAATCGGTGGGCGTATAGTGGAAGCTGGTCACGATCCGCTCGTGGATGTCGGGGATCAGCCGGCGGCCGACCTCGTCGAGGATGCGCTTTTCCAGGATCGGGCCGATCTCGCTCCAGTCGACCGGCAGCTTGCCCATATGGGGCACGGGGGCGAGTGCGTAGAAGGTCGAATGGCCTTCCGGCGCCATCGATGGATCGGTGACGGTTGGATGATGCAGATACAGCGAAAAATCGCGCGGCAGCACGCCGGTGTCGTAGATGTCTGACAGCAATCCGCGATAGCGCGGGCCGAACAGGATCATATGGTGCGGAATGCCGGGCCAGGCGCCCTTCATCCCGAAATGCACGACGAACAGCGACGGCGACCAGCGCTTTCGCGACAGTGATCGTGCCACCCGCTCGCCGCGCTTGTTCTGAGGCAGCAGATCACGATAGCTGTGCATCACGTCGGCATTGCTGGCGACGGCGTCGGCGTCGATGTGCCAGCCGCTCGCGGTCGTCACGCCGGTGGCGCGATCGCCGACCGTCTCGATCCGCGCGACCGGATCGCCGAGCCGGATCGTGCCGCCCAATCGTTCGAACTGTGTCACCAGGGCCGCGACCAGCCGGTTGGTGCCGCCCTGCGCGAACCAGACGCCGCCATCCTTTTCGAGCTTGTGGATCAGCGCGTAGATCGCGCTGGTCGTCATCGGATTGCCGCCGACCAGCAACGTGTGAAAACTCAGCGCCTCGCGCAGCTTCTCGCTTTTCACGAAGCTCGAGACGATCGAATAGACCGACCGCCACGCTTGATATTTGGCAAGCGCCGGAGCCGCCTTGATCATCGATGCGAAGTCGAGGAACGCGACCGCGCCGAGCTTCTCATAGCCTTCGCGATAAACCCCGGCGGAATATTCGAGGAAGCGGGCATAGCCCGCAACGTCCGCCGGATCGAGCCGGGCGATCTCGTTGCGGAGTTGCGCTTCGTCGTTCGAATAGTCGAAATTGGTGCCGTCGGGCCAGTTGAGCCGGTAGAATGGTTTGACCGGCGTCAGCGTCACATCCGCGGCCATGTCGTGCCCGGACAAGGCCCACAGCTCGCGCAGGCAGGCCGGGTCGGTGATCACGGTGGGGCCGGCGTCGAACGTGAAGCCGTCCTTTTCCCAATAATAAGCGCGGCCGCCGGGCTTGTCCCGCGCCTCGATCACCGTTGTTTCGACTCCCGCCGCCTGGAGGCGGATCGCGAGCGCCAGCCCGCCAAAGCCTGAGCCGATGACCACTGCGGTCTTCATCGCCCCATCCTCATTTCCTGGGTGCCCTGATCGCCGAGAGTGCCCGGCCGATCGGAACCGGAGGTTTGCCCATCAGGATGCGCGCCTTGTCCATCGCCGTCGATCGCCCCGCATAGAAGCGCGAGACGAGTGCGGGGTCGAGGCGATAGAAGCGCTCGAGCACCTTGTAGCGTTCGGCGGGTTCGGCGGCACGGAACAGCATGCGGTTGAGCATGCGATAGAAGCCGCGTTCGTCCCAGGATTTTTTCGCGAAATCGTGTAGCGCATCGTGCAGTGCGCCGCCGTCCAGCCGCGGCAACCCGGCGACGAGCGATGCGGTGCGGACGGCGTCGGGCAGCGAATAGCCGGTGGTCGGATGGAACAGCGCGGCGCGCACGCCCGCCTTCGCGACCTGCAATCCGCCCGAACCCCAATAGGCTTCGAAATCGCCGCCCATGCAGACCGGCAGCACGCCGACCTCTTCACGTGCGACATAGGCGACATGCCAGCCCTGGCCGGCGGCATAATCGGCGATGCGCTTTCGACTGGCGTCGGCGTCCAGTTCGGGGCCATCGCTGTAATAGGTGTCCTCGACGAACATCCGTTCGATCTCGAAGGGCAGGGTGTAGACGAAGCGATAGCCGTCGATCTGCGGCACCGTCGCGTCCATTACCATCGGCATGGTCTGGCCGTGCGGCGCCTCGAGCACCAGTTCGCGGCCCAGGAATTTCTGCCAGCCGAGATCGAGCAGGCTCAGGTCGGCGGGGCCGCGCGCGTCGATCACGCCGGTTGCCTTGATCCGGGTGCCGCCCGCGATCACCACGCTGGCGCGGGTGAGCGATGCGACGCGACAGCCGGTCATCACCGATCTTTTGGGCAAGGTCGCGCGAACGTGGCGATCGAGATCCTCGGACAGGATCGAATAATATCCGCCCGCGAGTGCGCGGGAATGCTCGGGAAAGGCCACCCGATGCCCCTGCCACATATGGCGGACGAGCGGTGCGACCAGCCAGCGATCCTCGGGCGCAACGTCGTCGGCGAAGAACGACCAGACATGGTCGCCGCCTAACACATCGCTTTCTTCGATCAGTCGCACGTCCAGGCCGGGTCGCCTGGCGCGTAGCGCGAGTGCGATCAGCGATCCGGCGAGCCCGCCTCCGACGATCGCGATGTCACAGATAATCTTGCTCGGCATTGTCGGATGCCACCTACAGAAGGGTGTGGCGGGCGCAAGGGGGCATGGCATGCGGGCGGTCCGATCAAACGCCCGATCCATCTTGCGCGGAAACGGATGACCGGCTGTTTCCGGCGGGTTCCTGTTGGCCTAAAGGTGCGGTGTGACCATTGCTCTCGCCATCGCGCTTTCCGCGCTTGCCATGACGTTGATCGTCGGGGTTCGCTATCTGATCGCCAGCGGCGGCTTCGCCCTGGCAACGCGGATCCGGCACCCCGGCCTCTATCGCGGGCTCGACGGCCAGATGCGGCGGGAGGTCGCCTGGTCGCTTGCCAGTGCCGCAATCTATGGCGTGCCTGCCGGCGTGGTCGCCTGGGGCTGGCAGAATCGCGGCTCGACGCAAATCTATACCGATGTCGCTGCCTGGCCGCTCTGGTATCTGCCGGTTTCGGTGCTGCTGTATCTGTTCGCGCACGACACATGGTTTTACTGGACGCATCGCTGGATGCATCGCCCGCGCCCTTTTCGCATCGCGCATGCCGTTCATCATGCCAGCCGGCCGCCCACGGCCTGGGCGGCGATGAGCTTTCACCCCTGGGAAGCGCTGACCGGCGCCGTCGTCATTCCGGCACTGGTGTTCGCAATTCCGATCCATGTCGGGGGGCTGGCGCTTGTGCTGACGATCATGACCGTTATGGGGGTGACCAACCATATGGGGTGGGAAATCTTTCCGCGGTTCATCCACAGCGGCCCACTTGGCCGCTGGCTGATCACGGCGAGCCATCACCAACGGCATCACGCCGAATACAGGTGCAATTATGGGCTCTATTTCCGGTTCTGGGATCGACGGTGCGGCACGGACAAGGGGCTGGGGCGCTTCGATCTGCCGGATCGCCATGGCCGCGACGCTGCTGACGGTCCTGCCGGCGGCCACGGACCCGCAGACGTCGCTTGATATCAGCTTCGAGGCGCTTCGCTCGCACAAGGGGGTGATCCGGATCTGCCTGACCACCAGTCCGGCGGGTTTTCCGGATTGTTCCAAGGATCGCACGGCAATCACGCGGACGGTTCCCGCCAATGGCGCGGTGGTGCGGATCGATGGTCTGCCGCGCGGCACCTATGTTCTGGCGGTGATCCATGACGAGAATGGCAATGCCAAGCTTGACACCTTTGCGGGCATTCCAAAGGAAGGCATCGGCTTTTCGCGGAACCCGCGGCTTGCGTTCGGCCCGCCGAGCTTTGCCTCCGCAAGCTTTGCGGTCGCCGGCGCGCCGGTCAGCCAGACGGTGCGGATGAAGTATTTCCTGTGACGGCCGCCGCAACCAATTGAGCTTGCGGACCGTTTTGGCTGTGATTGAACAGGGAGACTATCGGATGATCGACAGCGCAGGAACGCGGACCAGGATCGGCTTCGGCTGTATCGCCATTGCCGCCATGCTGAGTGCTGCACCCGCGCTGGCCCAGTCGGTCGATCGGCCGGCGCCTGTCGACAATGACGATTCGCTGACGATCGGCGTCGGTGGCGTCTACGGCCCCTCCTATGAGGGGTCGGATGATTATATGCTGTTTCCCGGTGCGGCGGTGCGCGGCAAGATCTCGGGCCATAATTTCTTCACGCGCGGGACCGAATTCTATTTCGACCTGATTCCCGAAAAGCCCGACAATAGCCTCGATCTGTCCTTTGGCCCGGTGGTTTCAGCCAGACTCGATCGCACCAGCGCGATCAAGGATGCCCAGGTGCGCGCACTTGGCAAGCTCGACATCGCGGTCGAACTGGGCGCGTTTGCCGGCATTGCCAAGACCGGCGTCATCACCAGCGACTATGATACGCTCGCGTTCCGGGTTTCCTATCTGCGCGACGTCACCAGCACGCATGGCAGTTACATCCTGACCCCGGCGATCGAATATGGCACGCCGCTGAGCCCGACCACCTATGTCGGGCTGTCGATTTCCGCCGACCGGGTCGGCGACGGTTATGCGTCGACCTATTTCGACGTGACGCCCGCCGGGGCCGCAGCCAGTGGATTGCCTGTCTATTCCACCAAGGGCGGCTGGAAGAATGTCAGCGCCGGACTGTTCAGCAGCGTCTCCCTGTCGGGCGATCTTCGCAAGGGCTGGGCACTGTTCGCCTTCGGAAACTATTCCAAGCTGCTCGGCGATTTCAAGCGCAGCCCGATCGTCAGTGTTGCGGGCAATTCGAACCAGTGGCTCGGCGCGATCGGGATTGGCTACACTTTCTGAAATTTGCGTTCGACCGTTGAGGATCGGGAGGATTGAGCCTCCCATCCGGCGCGGTTTTGCGCTATTCGGCGGCCCGATATCCTTCTGGAGGGCCGATTGGACGACACGCTTCCCGACACCGGCGATTCGGCCGATCCGGGCGACGGCCAGTCCCGTGAGCCCCGCGCCAGCCGTCTGCTCGCCTGCGACATGCAGCTTCAGGATGGCGCGGTGATCAAGGTCCGTGTTCGCAACATATCGTCGGGCGGACTGGGCGGCCGGTCCGACGTGCCGATCGATGCCTGGCAGCCCGTCGAAGTGCTGTTGCCGGGTATCGGCGCGGTCGCCGGAAAGGTGGCATGGGTTCGTCAGGGTCAGTTCGGCATCCAGTTCGACCGCGCGATCGACCCGACCAAGGCTCTGGTGCCGCCGTCTCAGCCGCAGAAAACGCATGTCGTGCCGCCGATCTATCAGCCCCGCGGCGACTATAAGCGGCCGGGCCTGCGGCCCCGCTAGGGGCATCATTGCCGTTCCAGCGGCGGTTTTCATTCCCACGGTTCGCTAGTTCCCAGGCATCCGTTCGGGCTTAGCCTGTCGTGACGCAGTCACGACAGGCTCAGCCCGAACGGTGGAGGAGCTCGCGCTGGCGCTTGCTACCGCTTGAGCCGTCGCTTGGGTTCCGGCGCCTTTACCGGGCGTGGCTGGTGCCGGCCCCAGAAATCGTCGCCCCATAATGCGCGGGCGGCCGACTGGAGCGAAGCGGGATAATCGGCGAGCACACGGCGCTCGCTGGAATTGGAACTGGGCATGACGTGCCTCCTCGAGCGCCCCTTTGGGGACGCCACATGAAACCGGGATGACAATCTGGGCGGGCCGCGCTCAGGCGGCGCTGCTACACGTCGAGCTGATATTCATATGTGCCATCGTGACCTCCTTGTACGGTCCACGAGACAGCCCCTTCACGCGCGGGGCCGCGCTTCGTGCGCTTTAGCCGTTGATGACGCGGAGCAAGCTGACCAATCAAAAGCCGCGGGTCCGGAAAAAGGATCGGCCGGACCATCGATGATCCGTTTCTAGCATGTCGGCGGCGGCGTGCCAGAAACCGATTCTTCTTGGTCGCGTAGTTTTCGAACAGGGAACTTTTCCGCGCTCATGCGTTGCCATGTAGATGGAGCCCAGCGTCGAAGATCGACCGGAGGCCGATAGCCGGCCGTTTGCCGCCGATGGCGAGCATCCGTCACGCGAGGCGCGACGGGCCCGGTTGCTTGTCTGCGACATGCGGCTTGCCAATGGGCGCGTCACAAAGGTGCGCATCCGCAACATATCAACGGGGGGCATGGGCGGCCGTTCGGAAATCGTCATCGAACCCTGGCAGCGGGTCGCGTTGATGCTGCCGGCGATCGGAACTGTCGCCGGCCGGATCGCCTGGGTGCGCCACGGCCTGTTCGGCATCCAGTTCGATTCGCCGATCGATCCCGACGAAGCGGTGGTCGTGCCGGCCGCGCGGCAATCCGACCATGCGGTTCCGCCACGCTATCAGCCCGCGACCGACTTTCGTCGGCCCGGGCTGATGTGGCGTTGAATCTGGTCCGGAAAGTGCTCAGCCGGCCTTTTCGTCGAGCATCTTGATAATGCCCGAGAAATCCAGCCCACCCTGGCCCGCGTCTGCGAAGGCTTCGTAAAGCTCGCGTGCACGCTGGCCCATCGGCACCTGTGCGCCCGCGCTCTGGGCGGCTTCCATCGCCAGCCGCAGATCCTTGAGCATCAGCGCTGCCGCAAAGCCGCCTTGATACTCGTTGTCGGCGGGCGATTGCGGGCCGACGCCGGGCAGGGGGCAATAGCTGGTCATCGACCAGCTCTGGCCCGATGCCTTGGACGAGATGTCGTAAAAGGTCTGCGGATCCAGCCCGAGCTTCTGCGCCAGCAGGAACGCCTCGCAGGTCGAGACCATCTGCGCGCCCAAGATCATGTTGTTGACGATCTTGGCGGCCTGGCCCGCGCCATTGCCGCCGGCATGGATCACGGCCTTGCCCATCTTCGCCAGGATCGGCTCGGCGCGGCCGAACGCCTCGGCAGAGCCGCCGACCATGAAGGTCAGCGTGCCGCCATTCGCCGCTGCGATGCCGCCGGAGACCGGCGCATCGACTGCAACGAGGCCTTTTGCGGCTGCTGCCTCTGCCACGCGCTTGGCGGTGTCGACGTCGATCGTCGAGCAATCGAGCAACAGCGTGCCAGGCGCGGCGGTGCCGAAGATCGCGTCGCCATAAACCTGTTCGACATGCTTGCCGGCGGGCAGCATCGTCACGATCGCCTCGGCGCCCTCGGCTGCCGCCGCGGCGCTGTCGACGGGCAGGCAGCCCGCCGCCTTCGCACGCTCCAGCGCCTCGACCGAAAGATCGAAGGCGCGGACGTCATGTCCTGCCTTCGCCAGGTTCGCGGCCATACCGCCACCCATATTGCCCAGGCCGATAAAGCCGATGCGTGCCATGATAGTCTCTCCAGTTTCGGTACTTATTTGCCGGTCCACTTGCCGGGACGCTTCTCGACAAAGGCCGCCATGCCTTCCTTCTGGTCCTCGGTGCCGAACATGCCGTGGAACAGCCGGCGCTCGAACAGCACGCCCTGAGTCAGCGTGGTCTCGAACGCGATGTTGACCATTTCCTTGTTGGCCTTGACCGCCAGGGGCGCCATTTCGGCGATCGTCGTCGCGGTTTTCACCGCGTCCTCGACCAGATCGGCGACAGGCACGATCCGTGCGGCGAGGCCCGAACGCTCGGCTTCCTCGGCACCCATCATCCGCCCGGTCAGGCACATTTCCATGGCCTTGGCCTTGCCCACCGCGCGGGTCAGGCGCTGCGATCCGCCCATGCCGGGGGTCACGCCCAGCTTGATCTCGGGCTGGCCGAACTTGGCATTGTCGCCCGCCAGGATGAAGTCGCACATCATCGCCAGTTCGCAGCCGCCGCCTAGCGCATAGCCGGCAACCGCGGCGATCACCGGCTTGCGCGTCGCGGTGACCCGATCATAGCCGGCGAAGAAGTTGCTGCCATACATGTCGGCGAAGCCCTGTCCCGACATCTCCTTGATGTCAGCGCCCGCCGCGAACGCCTTTTCGCTGCCGGTCAGCACGGCGCAGCCCTGGCTGGCATCTGCGTCGAATGCTGCGAGCGCCGCGATCAGATCGGCCAGAACCTGGCTGTTGAGCGCGTTCAGCGCCTGGGGCCGGTTGAGCGTGATCAGCGTCACCGGGCCGCGTGTCTCGACGAGCAGGGTTTCGTAATTCGCCATTGTGTCGTCCTTCGTACTGGAAATGGTCAGGCCGGCGTCCAGGCCTCATCCTCGGGCAGGGGCGCGAAGATGGTGTCGATCATGTGCTCGGTCACACCCTCGGGCGTGTCCGGATTCCATTTCGGCGCATTGTCCTTGTCGACGATCACCGCGCGGACGCCTTCCAGGAAATCGTGGCGCTGCACGACATGGCAGCCGACCGCATATTCCTGACGCATCTCATCGGCGAAATTGTGCATGCCGGCACCCTCGCGCAGAAGGCGGAGCGAGACCTTCAGGGTCTGCGGCGATTTGGTCTTGAGCGTCGCGAGTTCCTTCGCTGCCCATTCGCCGTCATCGGCTTCGAGCGCGGCATAGATGTCCTCAAGCGTGTCCGATGCAAACAGCCGGTCGATCGCCGTGCGGCTCGCTTCGATCCGCGCCGGTGGCGGCGTCACCGAGAGCTGGCCCAATATGCCTTCGATCCGCTGCGGATCGGCGGCGATCCGCGCCTTGGCCTCGTCGAGCGCCTCGGCGGGCAGATAATGGGTCGCAATGCCGAGCGACAGACACTCGGCACCATCCAGCCGTGCGCCGGTGAGCGCCAGGAACTGGCCTGTGCGCCCCGGCAGGCGCGACAGATGCCATCCGCCACCCACATCGGGGAACAGCCCGATCCCGGTCTCCGGCATGGCAAAGCGGGTATTCTCGGTCGCAACGCGATAACGACAGGGCATGGCGATGCCGACGCCGCCGCCCATGGTGATGCCGTCCATGAAGACCACGGTCGGCTTGGCATAGACGAACAGCCGGTGATTCATCCGATATTCGGTGTGGAAGAATTCGCGCGCCTCGGCGCCGTCCTTCGCGCCTGATTCGGCGAGCATCCGGATATCGCCGCCCGCGCAGAAGCCGCGGCCCTCGGCATGATCGAAGATCACCGCCTCGACCGCGAGATCGCCGCGCCAATCCTCCAGCGCGTCGAGGATGCCCACGCACATCGCGGTGGTCAGCGCATGGATCGCCTTGGGCCGGTTCAGGCTGATGCGGCCGGCCTTGCCGTCGACACGGACGATGAGTTCGCTGGTCATTCGTGTATCCCCAAGCTGGTTACTGGCGGGTCAGGTCGCGTCCGACGATCATCCGCATGATCTGGTTGGTGCCCTCCAGGATCGAATGGACACGCAGATCGCGCCAGAAACGCTCGATCGGATAATCCTGCAGATAGCCATAGCCGCCATGGAGCTGAAGCGCGTCGTTGACCACTTTCGATCCGGTGTCGGTGGCGAAGCGTTTGGCCATTGCGGCGAAGCGCGTCTTGTCGGGTGCGCCCGCGGTCACCTTGGCGGCGGCGGTGTAGAGCAGCGCACGCGCGGCCTCCAGCTCAGTTGCCATGTCGGCCAGCATGAACTGGGTGTTCTGGAACTCCGCGATCGGCTGGCCGAACTGCTTGCGTTCCTTGGTGTAGTTGATGCTCTCGTCCAGGCAGCGCTGCGCACCGCCCAGCGAGCAGGCGCCGATATTGAGGCGTCCGCCGTCGAGCCCCATCATCGCGATGCGGAAGCCTTCGCCCTCTCCGCCGACGAGATTCTCGACCGGCACGCGGACCGCGTCGAAATTGACCTGCGCGGTCGGCTGCGATCGCCAGCCGAGCTTCTTTTCGTTCGCGCCGAAGCTGACACCCTCCATGTCCTTTTCGATCACCAGGCAGGATATGCCCTTGGGGCCATCCTCGCCGGTGCGGACCATGGTGACATAGACCTCGTTGACGCCGCCGCCCGAGATGAACGCCTTGGATCCGGTGACGACATAATGGTCGCCATCACGGACCGCCTTGGTCTTGAGCGCGGCCGCATCGGATCCGGAGCCCGGCTCGGTCAGGCAATAGGATGCGATCTTGTCCATGCCGACCAGCTGGGGAAGATATTTGTCCTTCACCGTCTGGCTGCCGAACCGGTCGATCATCCAGCTCGCCATATTGTGGATCGAGATGAAGGCGCTGGTGGAGGGGCAGCCATAGGCCATCGCTTCCATGATCAACGCGGCTTCGAGCCGGCCCAGGCCGATGCCGCCCATCTCCTCCGACACATAGATCGCCGCGAAGCCGAGCTCGGCCGCGGCCTTGATCGTGTCGCGCGGGAAGAAATGCGCCTCGTCCCACTCCGCGGCATGCGGGGTGATCGCGTCGGCGGTGAACTTGCGCGCCAGATCCTGGATCTCGCGCTGTTCGTCTGTCAGGTCGAACTGGGTGGTCATATCAATCCGGCTTCACCTATGGTTGCATCACTGTGCGGGCGTTTTCGGCTTCCATCCCGCTTTCGGCTTCGATGACGGCTTCGCGCGTCATCTGAAAGCCGCCCGTCCATTCCTCCAGCCGCCATTGGCCGGAAACCGACAGTCCATCATCGGCCAGATCGCCCGTATAGTCGACACGGTGCGCGAGATCTCCCGAGCCGTCATAGACCTTGGCGAAAGCGACCGCATTTCCGCTGCGCGTTCCCCTGATAAAGGCTTCGAGCCGCTGGGAGGAACCGGTGATCGTATTGGGTTCGCTGATCGACCCGGAAAGCTGCCCGCCGATATCGTCGATATTGGCGATGAACCGGACAACGGGCTCGGACGGGGCGTCGTACCAGTAACGCCCCGTCCAGAAACCCGTCATGTCCGTCCTGTCCAATGTCACCCCATGGTCGGGATGACGAAGGCGTTGCTGCCGTCGGGCGAACCGTCGGGCCAGCGCTGCGTGATCGTCTTGGTCTTCGTCCAGAAGCGGACGCCTTCCATGCCGTGCTGGTTGATGTCGCCGAATGCCGAACGCTTCCAGCCGCCGAAGCTGTGATAGGCGACGGGCACGGGGATCGGCACGTTGATGCCGACCATGCCGACATTGACGCGGTGCGCGAACTCGCGCGCGGCATGGCCGTTGCGCGTGAAGATGGCGACGCCGTTGCCATACTGATGCTGGGAGGGAAGGGCGAGCGCCTCCTCGAAATCATTGGCGCGCACGATCTGCAGCACGGGGCCGAAAATCTCTTCCTTGTAGCTTTCCATCGTCGGCTTGACGTGATCGAACAGGCTGGGGCCGATGAAGAAGCCCTGCTCATGCCCCTGCAGCGTGAAGTTGCGGCCGTCGACGACCAGTTCAGCGCCTTCGTTGACGCCGGTCTGGATCCAGTTTTCGACGCGCTGCTTGTGTGCCGCGTTCACCACCGGGCCGTAATGCGCCTCGGCATCGGTCGAGACGCCGACGCGCAGTGCCTCCATGGCGGGGATCATCTTTTCGCGCAGCGCATTGGCGGTCTTCTCGCCGACCGGCACCACGACGGGCAGTGCCATGCAGCGCTCGCCGGCCGAGCCGAAGGCCGCGCCGGACAGGTCGTTGACCACCTGGTCGAGATCGGCGTCGGGCATGACGATGCCGTGGTTCTTGGCGCCGCCCATCGCCTGGACGCGCTTCCCGGCGGCGACGCCGCGCTGATAGACATAATGGGCGATGTCGGACGAGCCGACGAAGCTGACCGCGGAGATGGCGGGGTGGTCGAGGATCGCGTCGACCATTTCCTTGTCGCCCTGCACCACCTGCAGCACGCCCGCCGGCAGGCCGGCCTCGAGGAATAGTTCGGCAAGCCGGACGGGGACCGACGGGTCGCGTTCGGACGGCTTGATGATGAAGGCGTTGCCGACGGCGAGCGCCACGCCCGACATCCACAGCGGAATCATCGCCGGGAAGTTGAACGGGGTGATGCCGGCGCCGATGCCGAGCGGCTGGCGCATCGAATAGACGTCGATGCCCGGGCCGGCGCCCTGGGTATACTCGCCCTTCAGCGCGTGCGGGATGCCGCAGCAGAATTCGATCACTTCCAGGCCGCGCTGGATGTCGCCCTTGGAATCGGCGATCACCTTGCCATGCTCGGACGAGAGCAGATGGGCGAGCTCGTCCATATTGGCTTCGACCAGCGCCTTGAAGTTGAACATCACGCGCGAACGGCGCTGCGGATTGGTCGCAGCCCATGCCGGCTGTGCTGCCTGTGCGGCTGCGACGGCGGCGTCGAGCACGGCCTGGTCGCCCAGCGCGACGCGTGCCTGGATCTGCCCGGTATTGGGATTGAAGACATCGCCGAAGCGGGTGCCTTCCGATGCGAGCGGGTTGGCGAGCGTGTGGGTGATCTGGCGCATGGCGATCTGACCTCTCCTATGATGATCGGCGTTTCACTGGACCTTTGTGAAATTGCACTCAAGACCAAATATTCGCATGTTGGGACTGCAAATATGCAGGGTTTGGCCGGCGATGATATCAAGCCGGGCAAGATCGCAGGATGAAGCGTGCAATCGTCATCGAGGCCCCGGTGGCGGGGCGTGCCGGCGGCGCCCGTATGAACGGGCGCCGCCAAACAGCGATTTCAGAATATGGTGCTGCCGGTGAGGATTGAACTCACGACCTCAGCCTTACCAAGGATGCGCTCTACCACTGAGCTACGGCAGCTCGGCCCTGACGGGCGAACAGGAGGGCGCCTATGGCCGAGGGGTGGACGTTCGTCAAGGCGGGCTTGCCCCGATCGCATCAATCTGTTTGGAATTGTCGCAATGAGCAAGCAACAGGATGAGCGCGCGAAGCGCCTGGCAGAGGCGCTGCGGGAGAATCTGCGGCGTCGTAAGGCGCAATCGCGGGATGGGGACCGTGAAGCGGTCGCGCCCGATCCGGCGCCTGAGGACGTTTGACATAGCACCAGCCGACCTGGCGATTCGTACAGGATATCCCGATGACCGTTGCCCCAACGCTTCAGACCGAACGCACCATCCTGCGCGCGCATACCCGCGAGGATTTCGAGCGATTCGCCGTGATCTGGTCCGATTCGGCGGTCACCCGTTTCGTCGGTGGGGCGCCACTGCCGCGTGACGAGGCCTGGACCCGCTTCCTGCGCTCGGTGGGGCTCTGGCCGATCCTGGGCTATGGTTATTGGGCGGTCGAGGATCGTGCGACTGGCGCCTATCTGGGGCTTGCCGGACTGGCCGAGCTCCAGCGGGGTATTCCCAGCATCGCGGGCGTGCCCGAAGCGGGCTGGGTGTTCGGTGCCGACGCGCATGGCCGCGGCATCGCGACCGAAGTGGTCACGGCGATCCTGGGCTGGGCGGACGAGGCGCTGAGCGATCCGGAAACCTGCTGCATCATCCATCCGGACAATGCCCCGTCGATTCGCGTTGCGGAGAAGACCGGCTTTGTTTCCGTCGGGCTCGACGATTTCCGCGGGGAGCAGACGTTGGTGTTCAAACGCCCGCGGCAGTCAGTGGTGTGATTCGGCTCGCCACACGGGCACCATAGCCGTTACCCCTAACCGTCGCCCCAGCGAAAGCTGGGGCCCATCCGGTCTACGAACCGCGGTGCAATTGGACGTATCGCATGGGCTCCAGCTTTCGCTGGAGCGACAGTTAGGGCGCCTTACTCAAAACCGGCAAAAGCTGGTGCGATCTGTTCTGCCAGCACGCCCCTCACGCCGCCATTCGGTAACAATCCGGATCGGGAAGCGCGTCGTCCTCTGCCAGGGCATAGAGCGCGCACGGTGCCTCGCCGCCTCGTCCGGCGCTGTCGCGGTTGACGACCTGGCCGGTCGGGCGGAAGCCCAGCTTGCGCAGAACGTTGCCGGATGCGGGATTGTCGAGGAAATGCGAGGCGACCAGCGGGCCGGCCTTCAGCGTGCGCGCGATCTCGATCAGCGCCCGGCCTGCCTCGGTGGCATAGCCCAGGCCCCAATGAGGGCGGGCGATCCAGTAGCCCAGCTCGATCTCACCGGTCGGTGCCCGGCCCAGGCCGCAGCCGCCCACCAGCCGCGGCGCGCCATGGGTGCGCGCGGTGATCAGGAACTGGGGCAGGGTGGTGTGCCGCTCCGCCGACAGGAAGTCCCGGGCATGGTCGACATGATAAGGCCAGGGGGCCGTGGCGAGATTGCGGACGATCGTCTCGTCGCCGATCGCGGTGGCGAGCGCAGCCGCATCTTCCGGCCAGCCGGGCCGGAGCAACAGTCTCGGGGTACGCGTGAACATGTCTCTCTCCTCTTATGCCGCGCCCATGCCGCAATAAAATTACGCCACGGAGACAATGGTGAAGGAGACAAAGAAAAAGGGAGCGGGGGCGACCCCTCTCCCTCTTCGCCTGCCGCAGCAGGCTTTCGGGCCGCCCCAGGGGCGACCCGCTTAAGGTTCGCCCGATGTTACTCGGCTGCGAGCGCCATGACGTCGACCGAGCAGAATTTGCGGCCGAGCTTGCCATCGTGGAAAGTCACGCGACCTTCGATGAGCGCGAACAGCGTGTGATCCTTGCCCATGCCGACATTGCGGCCCGGATAGACCTTCGTGCCGCGCTGGCGCACGATAATGTTGCCGGGAATGACTTCCTGGCCACCGAACTTCTTGACGCCGAGGCGGCGGCCCGCTGAGTCGCGGCCGTTGCGGGATGAACCGCCTGCTTTCTTATGTGCCATTTCTCAAAACTCCTGTCGGCGCGCTTACGCGTCGGTCTTTTTCGCGGCCGGCTTCTTGGCGGCTGCGGGCTTCTTCTCGGCTGCGGCCTTGGGCGCGGCGGCCTCGGCTGCTGGCGCGGTCTCGACCTTGGGCTCTGCTGCCTTCTTGGCAGCGGCCTTGGGCTTCTCGTCGCCGATCGCGGTGATCTTGAGGATCGTCAGCTGCTGGCGATGGCCGTTGCGGCGACGGTAGTTGTGCCGACGACGCTTCTTGAAGACGATGACCTTTTCGCTCTTCGCCTGGGCGATGATCTCGGCGGAAACCGTCAGATCCTTCGCCGACTTCAGCTCGCTGCCTTCGCCAGCCAGCAGGACGTCGCTCAGCGAAATCGAATCACCGGCGTTGCCAGCGATCTTCTCGACGGCGATCTTGTCTCCTGCGGCAACGCGATACTGCTTGCCGCCCGTGCGCACGATAGCGAACATGGCTTGTCTCTTTATCTTCAAAGCTATCCGCGCAGACGAACGACCACGGCCGACCCCCGCGCGGGAAAGTGGGGCTGTTAGCTTCGCTTTCCGGAGCTGTCAACGAGGAATGGGGGGCTTAACTCCACCATTTCCGCGCTTGCAGCACCCGATTGTGACCGTGGCCGGTTCATCGCGTGGAAAGCGCGGTCCGTCTAGCAGAGGAGTCGGCGGTCGTCGATGGGGCGGCCCGATGAAAGGCTTTTTTCGATGGCGCTTGCCCGCATGCTTCTGGGTACCGCGGTTTCGGCCGCGATCCTCGCCACTTCGGTCGCGCCCGCGGCAGCACGCGGACCGCATCGGGATCGGGGGCATCATGGCGGCTGGCATCACCGCGACCGCGGAATCGACGGCGGCGATATCCTGGCCGGCGCCGTCATCCTGGGCGGCATTGCCGCGATCGCCGGCATGTCCGCGAACAAGGATCGCCAGGTCGATCGGCAGATTTCCGCGCGCAACGACGATGCCTATGCCGATCGTTCGGACGACGGAGAATGGCGCGGCAATGATTCGGATCCCCGGAACGATTCGTATCAGCCGGCCGATTCGGATCCGCGCGACGATTCGCCATCCGGTTCCGCGCGCGCGCCGACCGATGCGACCGGCGACGATGATGCGCAGCTGATTCGCGGCGAGGATGCGGCGGTCGACGCCTGCGCGCGCGCCGCGGAGAGCGAGGCACTGTCTTATGGCCAGGATGCCAGCGTCCGCGATATCGGCGATGTCCAGGGCGAGGGCACTGAATGGCGGGTGAGCGGTACGGTCGAAACCCGCAATGGCGATCGCGAGCGGACGAGCATGCGGGGGTTCACCTGCACCGTACATTATGGCCAGATCGACAACGTCCGGCTCGACGCATCGGTCGCGATGCGCTGAGCGTTGCCTTCGCGTGGATCATGCGAATCCGGGCTGCACCCAACCAATAGGTTCACGCGAAGCCGCGAAAAGGTTAAGGTGAAGCCAGCATACTCCGCGTCTCCACGCGAACGAGCAAAATCCGTCCTCTCACTGTCGCTCCAGCGAACGCTGGAGCCTATACGATCTTCGACGCGGCGCGGGTGGGTCGCATCGGATGGGCTCCAGCGTTCGCTGGAGCGACGAAGTGTTGGGCTCGGTGAATCCTGCCTCGACAAGCGAGCGTCCGATCAGTCGCGATGACGCGGGATCGCGATCCCTCTGCCATTCCGCTTCTGTTCCTGCGCGATCAGCGCCAGCGCGATTCTGACTTCGGCGAAATCGTCGCCTTCGCCCGCCGCCGCGCGCTTCGCTTCGGCATCATAGCCGCGCGACGCCAGATAGGTGGCAGCCGCGTCGCGCGCGCGTTCGATGGGGGTCATCGTTCAGGCCAGTCTCATCGTTCTGGAAGATGCCAGCCGATCTGGCGGGCTTCACGCGCCTTGTAGAAGAACTGACTGCACACCAGCCAACCCTTTAACGGCCTCAGCGGCAGCGTGCAGGTGAGCACCAGGAACGGCAGCGACGTGACGAGGTGAACCCAGAAGGGGGGCACGAACAGGATCTCGATCATCAACGCTACCACCACCGCGGGCACGCAGCCGAAACAGATCACGAAAAATGCGGGGCCGTCGGCGGGGTCGGCGAAACCGTAATCGAGCCCGCAATGATCGCATCCCTTGCGCAGCGTCAGCAGCCCCGTGAACAGCGCGCCCTGGCCGCAACGCGGGCATTTTCCGCGAATGCCGGTCTCGATGGGTTTCAGCGGCGGCCATTCGGTCGCTTGCGTGTTGCCGTCTGTCATGCTCGATCGTCCCGAGTCTTCGGATGCGGCGGTTTGCCGCTCGGTGTGAAATTATGTATGGTGGTATAGCCATACAAAGTCAAGGTTAGAGACATGCAAAGCTGGGTGCCCGATCTGGCGGCGGAAGCCGCGCCCAAATATCTGGCGATCGCCGCTGCCCTGTCGCGCGACATAGAGGCGGGCGTGTTGAAGCCCGGCGACCGGCTTCCGCCGCAGCGTTCGCTGGCCGAGCGGCTGGACATCGACCTGACCACCGTGACCAAGGCCTATAACGAAGTGCGGCGGCTGGGCCTGATCGAGGGCGGCGGACGGCGCGGCAGTTTCGTGCGCGCCGATGTCGGCGGGCAGGCAGAGGCGACAGGCGCGGTGCTGACCGATACCGGCATGAACCTGCCGCCCGAACCGCTGGGCGGGCGATTCGCCGCGCGCTTCCGGGATGGCGTGGCCGAACTGCTCGCCGGGCCGGGCGCCGCGGGGCGCTTTCAATATCAGCCGAGCGGCGGGGCGCAGGCGGATCGCGCGGCGGGCGCGGCCTTGCTTGCCCGGCGCGGGATCGACGCGAGCGAGGATAATGTGCTGGTCGCAAGCGGCGGACAGAATGCGCTCCATGCGATCCTGGGCACGCTGTTCTCGCCCGGCGATGCGATCTGCGCCGGGCGTTTCGCCTATCCCGGGCTGATGGCGCTGGCGCGGCGGTTCGGCCTGACGGTGTGCCCGATCGAGATGGATGCCGAAGGGATCGATCCCGCGTCGCTCGATCTCGCCTGTCGGGCGGGCGGGGTACGTGCACTCTATATAGTGCCGACCAACGACAATCCGACCGCGGCCACCATGGGGGAGGCGCGGCGGCGCGCGATCGCGGAGGTCGCGCGTGCGCACGATCTGACGATCGTCGAGGACGATGCCTATGGGTTGTTGCCAGCCGCTCCACTGCCGCCCATCGCCTGTTTCGCGCCGGAGCGGACCTGGCATGTGACGAGCCTGTCCAAGATCATCTCGCCCGCGCTGCGCATCGCCTATCTGCGCGCGCCGTCCGCCCGCACCGCATGGCGCTTGGCGGCTGAACTGCACGAGACCGCGATCATGCCGCCCCCGGTCAGCGCCGCATTGGCAACGCTCTGGTTGCGCGACGGCGGTTTCGCCTCGTTGATCGCCGAAGTCCGCGCGGAAGCCGTGGCGCGACAGGCGATCGCGGCCGGCATTCTCGGCGATCTGGACTATGCGACTCACCCGGAGGGCTATCATCTGTGGCTGAAGCTGCCGGCGGGCGCGGTTGCCGGCACTCTGGTGGGCACATTGCGCCCGGCCGGGCTGTCGGTCGTCGCGTCGGATGCCTTTGCGGTCGATGCCGCCGATACGGGGCAGGCGCTGCGCATCTCGATCGGCGGGGGCCTCTCGCGCGAGCGGCTGGCGCGCACGCTGCACATGCTGGATGCGATGCTTCAGGGTGAGGGCAGGGCGGCGATCGTCTGACGATCTCCGGTGACCAATAAGGCCCGCAGATCCATGGTTCACGCGGAGCCGCGGAGGTAAATAAGGTCGGTCCATCCCCCACCCCGTTTGTCCCGAGCGAAGTCGAGGGAGCCGTCCGAGCGAAGCCGAGGACCACATGCCTCAGCAGCCTCGGCTGCGCTCGGCTTAGTCCCTCGAGTTCGCTCGGGATGAACGGAGTGGGGAGGCTCGCTGAAGTCCGAACGGCCTCACCGCACACCCTTCGCGTCTTCGCGTGAACCTTATCGATTCCGAAGCGCCACTGAATCCACCTGATGCACGCGAAGACGCGAAAGCGCGAAGTTTGTCGATCGCTCGCGGCCGGTGCGTCCCGCCGTCAACGCAGTACGTTCAGGATTCCAAAGCCCCGGTCTCCGCGAAACTGGACAGCGCGCGCTGTGCCACCTAGTGCCGCGCGCATCCATTCTCGCACAGGAGCCGCCGACTCGATGTCCGCAGATCATCAGGATTCCATCCTTATCGTCGATTTCGGAAGCCAGGTGACCCAGCTCATCGCCCGGCGCGTGCGAGAGGCGGGCGTCTATAGCGAGATCGCACCGTTCAATTCCGCCGCCGAAGCCTATGAGCGATTGAAGCCCAAGGGCATCATCCTGTCGGGCGGCCCATCCTCGGTGATGTGGGACGACAGCCCGCGCGCGCCGCAGCATTTCTTCGACGCCGGCCTGCCGATCCTCGCCATCTGCTACGGCCAGCAGACGATGGCGCACCAGTTGGGCGGCGCCGTCGCACCATCCGACAGCCGCGAATTCGGCCGCGCCTTTATCGAGGTGATCGATGACAGCGCGCTGTTCGACGGTCTGTGGAAGGTCGGCGACACGCACCAGGTGTGGATGAGCCATGGCGACCGCGTCGAGACGCTGCCGGAGGGCTTCAAGATCGTCGCACGCTCCGAAGGCGCGCCCTTCGCGATCGCGACTGACGAAGCACGCCGCTTCTATTCGATGATGTTCCACCCGGAGGTGGTCCACACCCCCGATGGCGGCAGGCTGCTGGCGAACTTCGTGCGTCATGTCTGTGGCCTGCCCGGCGACTGGACGATGGCCGAGTTCCGCGAGACCAAGATCCAGCAGATCCGCGAGCAGGTCGGCAAGGGCAAGGTGATCTGTGGATTGTCTGGTGGCGTCGACAGCGCGGTCGCCGCGGTGCTGATCCACGAGGCGATCGGCGAACAGCTCACCTGCGTCTTCGTCGACCATGGTCTGATGCGCAGCGGAGAGGCCGACCAGGTCGTCAGCCTGTTCCGCAACCATTACAATATCCCGCTGGTCCATGTGAGCTGCGAGACGCTGTTCCTCAATGGTCTCGCCGGCGAGACCGACCCCGAGAAGAAGCGCAAGTTCATCGGCAAGACCTTCATCGACGTGTTCGAGGCGGAGGCGCGCAAGATCGGCGGCGCCGAATTCCTGGCGCAGGGCACGCTCTATCCCGACGTGATCGAAAGCGTCAGCTTCACCGGCGGACCGTCTGTGACGATCAAGAGCCACCACAATGTCGGCGGCCTGCCCGAGCGGATGGACATGAAGCTGGTCGAGCCGCTGCGCGAACTGTTCAAGGACGAGGTCCGCGCGCTCGGCCGCGAACTCGGCCTGCCCGACATCTTTGTCGGCCGTCATCCTTTCCCCGGACCGGGCCTCGCCATCCGCATCCCCGGCGAAGTGACCAAGGAACGCTGCGACATCCTCCGCAAGGCGGACGCGATCTATCTGGAAGAGATCCGCAACGCCGGGCTGTACGATGCGATCTGGCAGGCATTCGCCGTGCTGCTGCCCGTCCGCACGGTCGGCGTGATGGGCGACCATCGCACCTATGAATCGGTCTGCGCGCTGCGCGCGGTCACCTCCACCGACGGCATGACTGCCGACGTCTATCCCTTCGACGCCAGCTTCCTGACCCGCGTCGCGACGCGGATCGTCAACGAAGTGAAGGGGATCAATCGGGTGGTCTACGACTTCACGTCGAAGCCCCCGGGGACGATTGAGTGGGAGTAAGTCGGGGGTAACGGACGTCCGGGGGACGTCCGTCCGGCTTACTCGGCGCGGTAACGCGGCAAAGGTAAGTGATGGCTAGCGATGGCCGCGAGGGGCATATTTCAGCTATGCTCCCGCTGGATGCTAGTGCTCAGCTTTCAGAGCGGTCGAACGCAATTTGATTCGGGTGGATCGCCACCCCGAACGGCTCGATCACATTGACCGTCTTGTGCCTGAGAGATGGTTCGTGTTCATAGGGATACAGCCGCTCGACCAGCCGAGCAGTGACCTGCGTGATACTGCCCTGCGTTCTGGTCCGGCCCCACGTGAGGAAAAACCGTCGCCCGAGTTCTTCGTTCTGCAATATTTGTGAGACGATGTGGGCGTCCGACATCGTGACGGCCCCGGCCCGAAGTGCCGATTTTAGCAGTAAAGCCATGTAGAATGTCGGAGACCGGTTGGGTGTCATGTTGGCAAACCGGCGAATCTGGACCGCCAAGAGTGAACGGAACCCCATACTTCCGTCGGACTCGCAAAGGTCGCGCATCGAGACGGCGAGTTCGGATCGGTCGCGCAAATAACCCATGATGGTTCCGGCGTGAGCATTCGGTACCACGCTGACGCTGCGGAGTTCATCAATGTCGATATCAGGAAGGCTCGATGTCACGTCTGTGGTGCGCTGTGCGGCGGCGGGTTCGAGCTTTATTTGAATACGCTTATCGGCGCCATCGACCTCAAATTCGATGGCCTCGTCAGCTCGCGATGATCCGAGCACGGACCAGCCTCGCGCCGACAACACCCGCTGGATAGCTTGGCCTTGCCGCCCTGCGGCACCTTCAAGCGGCGCGCGCCGTGGTAAGAATGCGGCTGCGCGCGGAAAGTTCGAATTCTCGCTTGCGAACATTCGCCCCGCGTTGACGAACTTCGCCTCTGGATAAAGCGTGAATCGCGTCCAGTCCGCAGGTAGATCAGAGAGAATAAGATCGTCTGGCTTCTCGGATTGTCCAAGAAGAATGGCGGTGTGAGGGTCGCAACCATCGCTCCAGATCCGATCGTAAAGATAGGCCCACGGATCCATGCTACGTTCGCGCGGCGGATATTGCGCACGGATATAACTCCATTCCCCGAGAAATCTCGCCTCTAGATCATTGATCAGCGTTGCACCGGTCACGATTTCGCGAATGAGTGACGCGGTCGAGAGCGCGCCCCGCGAAGAGTCGATGCGGGATGTCGCCTGGGTGAGAATGAGGCTTTCCTGATGGCGCAGTTCCGGCTGCGAACGGCCGTCGCGCGGGTAGCTTCGCGATGGTGGGGTTAACAAGATTCCGGTCACTTTGGAGGGCAGGAACTGTTCGAGATCATGACGTGCTTCGTCCGGGTGATTTCTTAAGACCGCAAACGCTGGCACGTCACGCTCCAGTTCAGACAGGAATTCGCGACGTTCGTTGAATCCGAAAGCAGCGATTTTTAAGCCTTCGGCCCGCTCGAGAAGCGCGATGGCGCCATAGTCGGACACATCGAAAAAAAAGACGGCCACATCGGGCTGCCTGATGTGCATGCGAGGCTTGAGTGGATCAATCCGTACCCGCCAGCCACCCGCTGGCGTTGGCAGGATCGCCGCCAGCCTCGATATAGCGACACGTGCGGCGCGAGCGACGGCATCGGCCTCGCGCGATCCGGGGTCGCCCACCAGCCCGCGGATAACAATCTGCCCGCCCTGTTCTGTCGCAACGAGGCGATGCGCCCAAGAGGTGAGGCGGTCATCGTCCCTACAAAGCTGTTCGCGCACGTCCGGGGTGAGGATGGTCAAATCACGCCAGGACGATGCTACCTCGGCCTTTGGGCCGCCAAGCCGGTCGACCACGCGCCCCGCCCAGTGAAGCCGCTGCGGTCCAAGTTTGAGAAATTCGGACACTTCGACTGCCAGCATCGGCCGATCATCGAACGTGCCGTCGCCGAGCCAAGCTTGAAGCGTGTCGTGCGCCTCGTTACCCCGCCCCACAATCCGCTCGCGGCTGGGAAGCGTAAACGCCCAGAAATGCGGCTCGCCTTTGGCGACTGGTTCGCGATCGACGTAGGCGATCGGACCTTCATAGTCGTCGAGCGCCTCGAAACCTGCGATGATGCTATCGCGGTTGAGTTTCTGTACAAATAGCGCGTTCGAGCCGGTTCGCTCGAACACTGGCACCAGAAATCCGGCGCCGAGGCCGACGGGGTCCGCGAAGCCGATCAACGCGTGGGTCATGCAAAACAGCCTTCGGCTTCGAGATAGGTGTCGATGCGCTCATAGATAGTGTGCGCAAAGCTCAAAGGGGCGGACCGGCCATAAGTCTTGTATGAGAATTGCTTGGCATCTGGGCACAGCGCTAGCGCGTGCCGGACCTCGGCGTCATCCAGCATCGCGGCGGGCGCGACGATCGCTTTCAAGGCACCAGCAAGCGGGATGTCGCCGGTGAATTGACATTCGATCGTGCCAATTCTGTCGTCGGTATCGCCAATGGCCTTATGTGCGAGAAGCCGCGCGTAGGCACGTGCACTGCGATCCGCGAAGGGAATGGCGTTCTCATCAAGTTTGGGGAGATGTTCATAATAGCCGCGATTGGTCTGGAAAAATGCGCTGACGAGACGAAGCGCAAATGTTGGATCGCCGCTCAACTCGAATTCGGAGCGTGGAAGGCCTGGTCCGATCACATCGAAATAGCGTTTGAAACCGCCACTGTCGAACGGGACGATGCGCGTGGCGAATTCGAGCAGGTCGGGATCAAAAACGAGGCAGATCGGTGCGAGGTCGACGATCCCACTTCCACCGATGCCTTGTGCCGGCTTGTAGGCGGGGCGGCCATAAAATAGATACAGGAGCGGCTGTTGGTCATAGACCGGACAAGGGCTGGGCTGGATGCCCCCATGGTTCATGATTCCCATCCCGGTGCCTGCGGTCGTGCAATGCACCAATGGCAGTCGTCGCATTGTTGGTGGCGATTGTAGAAGGTAGTCGCTAAGTCTCACCAAATTGTCCCTTTTTTAGGCCTTTAGCGCCAAGAGTGCGATGAGACTAGAGCGATTGGCAATAGTCTGCGGCATTGACCATCAGGCCCCGAATTATCATCCGGTCAAACAGGCCTCGGCGTTCAACATACTCTATACAGCGCAATCTTGGTATCATCTCAATGATGCGGTGTCATATCATTAGGGATCTCGGTGACAGTGCACTTAATCACTGCTGAAGTGGGTTGTGGTTCGTTGTGTCTGAAGGAGTTTAGTCACCGGAATCCCCGGTGCCCGCTGTAATTCAGGATGAGGCGAGCAGATGGGATATGACCGATCGCCTGAAGCAGCTACTAAAACGAACCACCGTTATGTCGCCCGCCCCGCCAAAAGCCGCCAGGATTCCGGTGACAGTGCACTCAATCGCTGCTGAAGTGGTTGTGGTTCGTTGTGCCTGAAGGGATTTAGTGCACTGTTACCGGAATCACGGATTGCAGTGCCAGTTTACCAAATGCATGCTCGAAGGGGCCGCCTCGGTTGCGGGCACGAACTCCTACGACAACGATCAGGATCATCACCGCAGGTGCTTCATTGATCGGCCCCAGGAACCGAGCGCAGAAATATATTTGGAGGTTCATTTGCCTTTGTCGTGGTTCGCGCTCGTTGCGGCGTTTCAGTTGCAGGCCGGCAGTGCGGTGCCTGCTCCCGTCGATCTTGGGTCGATCTTCGTCACGCCGGAGACGGTCGAGCTGGAAGGCGCGGGAAAGTTCGAGTTCGTGCCCGATCCGAGCGCCTTCAATGTGAATGCTCCGCCTGGCGGCGACGGGCTTTCGCTCATCGTTCGGCTTTGGTTCGATCCATCCGGCAAACCCGTTGCATGTGACGTCGGCCAGCAACTGTTGCCGGAGGCGGCGCAAGTCGGTTGTACGCAATTGATGAAATCGGCCACATTCCGCAGGCTGCCGGGCATCGTTACGCCGTTGCGGCGGGGATTTGTCGATGTGCGGTTCAGCTTCTTCAACAATCCGCCGGGGCCAAAATTATATGCGTTCCCTCACCCTGCATATCGGAACGCGACGATAATCTATCCGCCCGATACCGTCCCGGACAGCGATCGCCTTCGTGCCGTCGATGGCAAGCTGATATTTTCCATTATGGGCGATGACTATCCGCCCGCCGCAATTCGTTACGGCCTGGAAAGCGTCACGGCCGTTCAACTTGGCGTCAGCCGGGATGGGACGATCAAGACATGCCGTCCGCTAACCTCGGCCGGGCCCGCTACGGCCTATCTCGACAACAACAGCTGCGCCTTGTTCCTGCGCCGCGGCCGCTATGAATTTTCAGCCGACGCGCCGGCTTATGATGGACTGCGGTATGTGAACCGGACCCTGCGCTGGAAAATGCCGGATTGAACATGGTGCGGTGAGCGTCCGCCTTTCAATTCGTGGCACTCCGAACCCCCGATAAAAATTGCACACCCCTGTCGATTTCCGACACACTCGTTCGTCGTTCCGGTGAGGCGCCAGAAGGGGCCGGATCAGACAAGGAGACAGACGATGCGTGTGATGGTGTTCATGATGGCCACTGAGGACAGCGAACAGGGCGTGCCACCCACGCCCGAGGCGTTCGAGGCGATGGACCGGTTTACCGAGGAACTGGTCAATGCCGGCGTCATGGTGGCCGGCGCCGGGCTCAAGCCCGCGGCCCAGGCCAAGCGTATCGTCTGCGATGGTCCCGATCGTGCAGTCATCGACGGGCCGTTCGCCGAGAGCCGCGAACTGGTCGCCGGCTTCTCGATCTGGGAGGTCAAGGATATGGACGAGGCCGTGGCCTGGGCGAAGCGCTGCCCCAATCCGATGCCGGGGCGCAGCGAGATCGAGATCCGGCCATTCATGGAGGCGGAGGATCTGGCCGAATTCCTGACGCCCGAGGAGCTTGCGACCCCGCGTGACGGCGAACGCGGGAAGCTCGGCGTCGCCTGATCGACATGTCGGGCAGGGATGCGGAAACGGATCGGGCGGCGATGCTTCCGTCGTTGCGCCGTAACGATATTCCCCTAACCTGCCGCGATATGACCGAAAATCATGAAGGCTATAACCGGCTCATCGCCACGGCGCGTGGGCAAGCCAGTCCACCGGCGACCGCCGTGATCCACCCTTGCAGCCCGCACGCCATCGCCGCCGCGTGCGAGGCCGCCAGCGAAGGGCTGATCGTGCCCGTGCTGGTCGGGCCGTCCGCGAAGATCGCGGCGGCCGCGGACGAGGCCGGGGTGGATATCTCGGCCTATCGGATCGTCGATGCCCCGCACAGCCATGCCGCCGCTGCACAGGGCGTGGCGATGGTCCATGCCGGCGAGGTGACGGTGCTCATGAAGGGCTCGCTCCACACCGACGAGCTGATGGGGGCGATCCTGTCGCGCACCGACGGGCTGCGCACGGAACGGCGCGTCAGCCATTGTTACCTGATGGACGTGCAGGGCTATCCCGCGCCGCTGATCATCACCGATGCGGCGATCAACATCGCGCCGGGGTTGCTCGAAAAGGCGGATATCGTGCGCAACGCGATCGATCTTGCGCATGTGCTGGGCATAAAACAGCCGCGCGTCGCCATCCTGTCCGCGGTCGAAACCGTGAACCCCGCGATCCCGTCGACGCTCGACGCGGCCGCCCTGTGCAAGATGGCCGATCGCGGGCAGATCGAGGGCGGATTGCTCGACGGGCCGCTCGCCTTCGACAATGCGATCAGCCCGGAGGCCGCGCGCGAAAAGGGCATCGTCTCGCCCGTTGCGGGGCAGGCGCAGATCCTGGTCGTGCCGAACCTGGAGGCGGGTAATATGCTCGCCAAGCAGCTCACGTTCCTCGGCGGGGCGGACGCGGCGGGAATCGTGCTGGGTGCGCGCGTGCCCGTCATCCTGACGAGCCGCGCGGATTCGGTGCGGACCCGGCTTGCATCCTGCGCGGTGGGCGCGTTGCTCGCCCATGCGGCGTTGCGGGCACCGCCCGGCCTGTCGAAGGCTGGCGGCTGAGATGGGGCAGGCGGTCGTCAGCCTCAATTCCGGCTCGTCCAGCATCAAGTTCGCGCTCTTCACCCTCGATGGTGGCGAGCCGCGCCATGCGGCGGCGGGCAAGATCGAGCGGATCGGCAGCGATCCCCAATTGATCGCGCGGCGAGACGATGGCGCGGTGCTGCTCGATCGCCGCTGGGAGAATGGCGCGGGGCTGACGCACGAGGATCTGCTGGCCGATCTGTTCGATTGGGCACGCGACCATCTGGAAGGCTATGAGGTCATCGCGATCGGCCACCGCGTCGTCCATGGCGGGGCGCGCTTCGTCCAGCCCGTGCGGGTGGATGACGCGCTGCTGGAGGCACTGGATCAATTCTGTCCACTGGCGCCGCTGCATCAGCCGCACAATCTCGCGGCCATCCGGGCGATCCGCGAGCTTGCGCCCGATCTGCTGCAGGTCGCCTGTTTCGACACCGCCTTCCACCAGCATCGCCCCGAAATCGCGACCCGCTTCGCCCTGCCGCGCGAATGGCATGACAAGGGTCTGCGGCGTTACGGGTTCCACGGCTTGTCCTACGAATATGTCTCGGCGCGGCTGATCGCGGAGGAGCCGGGACTGGGGCAGGGCCGCGTCGTCGCCGCGCATCTCGGCAACGGGGCCAGCCTTTGCGCGATGCGCGCGGGGTGTTCGGAAGATACGACGATGGGGTTCACCGCGCTGGACGGGCTGGTCATGGGGTCGCGCTGCGGGACCATCGATCCCGGTGTCGTGCTGCACCTGCAGCAACAGGAGGGCATGAGCGCGGCGGATGTCGAGGCGATGCTCTACCAGCGATCGGGGCTGCTCGGCGTGTCCGGCATCTCCAACGATATGCGCACGCTGCGGGCGAGCGACCGGCCGGAAGCGCGCGAGGCGATCGATGTCTTCCTGTGGCGTCTCGTCAAGGAAGTCGGCGCGTTGGTCGCGATATTGGGCGGGCTGGACGCGCTGGTCTTCACCGCGGGCATCGGCGAGAATGACGCGCGGCTGCGCGAGGAATTGTGCGCGCGGCTGGCGTGGATGGGCGTACGCCTCGATCCCGAAGCCAATGATCGCAATGCGTATCGCATCGATGCGCCCGGCAGCGCGGTTGCGCTACGTGTCATCCCGACCGACGAGGAATTGATGATCGCCCGCCATACCCTTTCCGTGGCCACTGCCGCTTAACGCGGCAGCCGTCATCGGCCGTCCGCTGCTTGACAGCCATGTAGTCATGTAACACATAAAGTTTCATGAATGCATGCGATCATATGGCGGCCACGCCCCACGCCCCCGAAGAGACTATCCGCGTTGGCGCGGCATGACCCCGACTCCCTTCGACGCACACGCTGCCAGTGCCTACGCCGAGGGCTCGCCGCGACAGGTTCCGGGCTTTGACGGGCTGCACCGCATGGCGGCGCTGTTGCTTGCGGAGCGAACCCCTTCGAATGGCCGCGTGCTGATATTGGGGGCAGGGGGTGGTCTGGAACTGAAGGCCTTTGCCGACGCACAGCCGGGCTGGTCGTTCGATGGCGTGGATCCGTCCGCAGACATGCTGCAACTGGCCGGCCGGACAATCGGCGCGCATACCGCGCGCATTCGGTTGCATGAAGGCTATATCCATGCCGCCCCAGATGGCCCCTTCGATGCGGCTGTATCCCTGCTGACTTTCCATTTCATTCCGCGCGACGCGCGTCTCCGGACGCTGCAACAGGTTCGGCAGCGTTTGAAGCCGGGCGCACCTTTTATCCTGGCCCATATCAGCTTCCCGCAAACCGAGCCCGAGCGGTCGATGTGGATTGCCCGCCATGTCGCTTTTGGCGCGCGGGAGGGAGCGGATCCGGCGCAACTGGAAAGCGCACGGCAGGCGATCGGCACCAGGCTGACGATCCTGGCGCCCGAGGAAGAGGAAACCATGCTGCGCGATGCCGGCTTCTCGGGCATCAGCCTGTTCTATGCCGGTTTCAGCTTAAGGGGCTGGGTGGCATATGCCGCATGAGGCCCCTGCCGAGCACATGCGCAAGCCGTCATCCGAGCGCGTCCCGGATCGCCCGGCGCAACGCCGGAAGCGCGTCCGTTTCGAACCATGGGTTTCGGGCTGCCCAATGCTGCACGCGCCACGACGGGTGCGGCAACGGGAAGATGGCGGGCATATGTTGTTTGAAGCCGATCACCCGATCGGTCATTTTGCCGCGTCCCAATATGTGGGTCTGCGCATAGGTGCCGACCAGCAGGGTCAGCCGCAGGTCGGGCATCTGTGCAAGCAGCCGCTCGCGCCATAACGGCGCGCATTCGCGACGCGGCGGTGCATCGCCGCCGCCTGGCAGGCGCCCGGGATAACACAGCCCCATCGGCACGATCGCGATCCGGCTCGCGTCATAGAAGATATCCGGCGTCAGGCCGGTCCATTCGCGAAGCCGGTCGCCCGACGCATCCGAAAAGGGGATGCCGCTGTCATGGGCCCTGCTTCCCGGCGCCTGGCTGGCGATCAGCACGCGCGCGGTTGCCGAGACCTGAAGCACCGGCCGCGCACCCAGCGGCAGGGCATCGCCGCAGGCGCGGCAGCCGCGCACCTGCGCCATCAGGGAGTCCATCGTCTCCATCCGTCCAAGATAGGTGTTTGCGCTCAGCTTGCGACTGTCGACGTGATCATGCGCGTTCACCGTGTGGCGATCCTGGATTCGAGTGTGGGAGCGGCCGGGCTCGCTAGTGGTTCTGTTGCTAATGATTTGCAGCAGCGTGGATTCCGGTTCATAGGATCCAGGCTGGCTCGTCGACCCTTGATCATCGCCGGGAAGCGAATCGGGGTTCGGAATGGCATTGCGCGCTGCGGCAATCGACATGGAGGGGCTTTACAGCGGCCATAGCGACTGGCTGCGCGGCTGGTTGCGCCGCTACACCCGCTGCTCGGACAGGGCGGCCGATCTGGCGCAGGATACATTCTGCAAGCTGATCGAAAGCCGCGCGCTCGAGGTGCCCAATAATCCTCGCCCCTATCTCGCAACGGTGGCGCGTCGGCTGATCATCGATCAGGCGCGGCGAGCGGAGGTGGAACGTACTTTCCTTGAAGCGCATGCCGCGGTGATGGCGGGTGCGACCGCGCCGTGCCCGGAGCGCATTGCCGCTGCCATCGAGGAGTTGAGTGTTGTGATGCGCGAGCTCGAGACATTGTCCGAACGGGCGCGGCGCGCCTTTCTTCTGGCCCGGCTGGACGGGGTGGCCCATGCGGAAATCGCGGTGGAACTTGGCGTGTCGAAAAGCATGATCAAGCAATATGTCGCGAAAGGCTATGCCTGTTGCTATGCCGCCGCTTATGGAGCCGGCCGCGAAATCCGATAGGCGCGAGGACGAGCCGGGCGCTGCGGTCGTACGACAAGCGGCCGAATGGCTTGCGCATGTCGAATCCGGCGACGCGTCCCAGGCGGATCATGACGATCTGGAGGCATGGCGCACGGCAGATCCAGCCCATGCCCTTGCGCTCGATCGGCTGGGCGGGGTGCGCGAGAAGCTGGCGGGCGCGCCGGAGGTCGAACAGGAAACCCTCCGACGGCTTTTGTTGCGGCCGAGGCGTGGCGCCGGTGCATCGTTCCTTGCCGTCCTGATCATTGCCGGCATGACTTGGGTCGCGTCGGGGCTGCCTGCCGTTCAGCTCTATTTCGCCGATCAGAAGACCGGCGTGGGCGAGACGCGCGTCGTGGCGCTGGCCGATGGCAGCAATCTGACCCTGTCCACGGACAGTGCCGTCGACCTGGGTGTCGGGGACGGCAGGCGCTCGGTGCGTCTGCTGCGCGGCGAATTGCTGGCACGCGTCGCGAAAGGGCGCCAGCCGCCTTTCGAGGTGACGACGGAGGATGGCAGCGCCGTCGCCCTGGGGACCGCCTATACGGTTCTCAAGGAAAGCGGCTCGACCATAGTGACAGTCGCTCAATCGCAGGTGCGGGTCTGCCCTGTGCTTGAAGGCGAAGCGACATGCGCGACGCTCGGTCCCGGGCAGCGCGCACGTCTTACTCGCAAAACGGTCGATCTGCTGCCGGACGTGCCGGTCGCCGATATCGGCGCCTGGGCCGATGGCTGGCTGTCCGTCGATGATCGGCCGCTTGCCGAGGTGCTGGACGCACTCAATCGCTGGCGCACGAAACCGATCGGCTTCGATCGGGATGCTCTGGCGGATCTGCGGGTTTCGGGGATCTTCCCACTCACCGACACGGACAAGGCGGCGACCAACCTGACAACGTTGCTGCCGATCGCGATCGACCGTCGCGATCCGTCCGCGCTCGTCATCCGCCGCCGCTGAACTTTTTCCCGCGATCCACTGTCCCGATCGCGATTTCGTCCGTCCCCTTGATGAGGGCTATGCTCAAAAGGGGATTCAGGTGCGCAAGAGTGAATTGGCTGCTGGTGTTGCGGCAGCATTGGTTTTGGGGCTGGCGCCCGGCGTGTCGTCGACGGCAATGGCGCAATCGAAAGGCGCCGCGCGCGCATATGATATTCCCGCGGGGGCAGTTGGGCCGGCACTGAATCAGCTTGGCCGTACGGCCGGCATCGTCATCTCCTATGATCCGGCCGCGGTGCAGGGGAAGACGACCGGTGGCCTGCGCGGATCCCATGATATCGGCAAGGCACTCGCCACATTGCTGCGGGGCACCGGCTTGCGCAGCCGGGCGGACGGCGCCGGCGGTTTTGTCGTCGGCGCGGCAAAGGCTGTTCCGGACCGGAGCGCCCCGGCGCGTCGGTTCAATGCGGCGCCAGTCACCGCCGCGCGCGCGGTGGCGGCTGCCGAAGCCGACTTCGCCGATGCGGCCGGCGAGATCGTCGTGACCGGCCTGACCTCGCCCTATGCCCGCACGGGATTGTTCGGCGAGCAGCCGGTGATGGACACGCCATTCTCGATCACCGCTTATACCGAGGAATTGTTCAAGACCCGGCAGGCGCGCACCATCACCGACGTGATCGCGAGCGACCCTTCGGTACGAAGCAATCTGTCGGCGAGCAGCGAAAGCGAACAATATGTGCTCAGGGGCTTTCCGCTTTTCGCATCTGAAGTCGCGGTCGAGGGGCTGTACGGCATGTTGCCGGTCCGGCGGATCCCGATCGAGCCCTTCGGCAAGGTGGAAATCTTCAAGGGACCCAATGCGCTCGTGAACGGTGTCGCGCCCTTCGGCAATATCGGCGGCATGATCAACCTCGTTCCCAAGCGCGCCGGAGCGCGGCGAACGCTGGATGCGACCGCGGTCTATATGTCCGACGGGCAGTTCGGCGGAAACGTCGATATCGGCGACCGGTTCGGTGGCGAGCGACAGCTCGGCATTCGATTGAATGCCGCGCGCTATGCCGGCGATCTCGCCGTCGATTATGCCAGCCGGCGCGCCGATGTCGCCAGCCTGGCCGTGGACTATCGGACCGGCGGACTCAAGCTGACCGGCGATTTCCTCTACACGTCCGAAACGATCAAGGGGCAGGACCACCATCTGACCGCCAATGCGGGGTTCGAGATTCCGGACGCGCCGGGTGCGACCGTGAACTACGGGCAGCCGTGGACGCGCACCGTCACGGGAAGCAAAAGCTTCATCCTCGGCGCCAGCTACGAATTTCTTCCGCAGACGACCATTTCGGCGAGATACGGATATCTGAAGTTCCGGGAGGTGTACCGATATACGCTCGGCACGCTGACCTCCTCGACCGGCAATTTCACGTCGCGCTTCAGCCTGTTCGGCAGCCAATCCGTCGATCAGACCGGCGAAATCGCGCTGCGTTCGACATTCGAGACCGGGCCGCTGCGTCACAACTTCGTCGCTTCGGCAGCCACGCTCTACATCAAGGGCTTCGGGAACCTCCCATTCCCGGCAATCCCCACGCTGGCGAACAATCTCTATAATCCGGTCTATATTGCCCCGCCGGCCGCGATGTTCACCGACGCCGTCGCCGCGCAATTTCGCGACATGCGCCATTCCACCGACCGCAAACTGCGCGGCATCGCCGTGGCCGATACGATCTCGGCCTTTGACGATCATGTGAAACTGACGCTCGGTGTCCGCCGTCAGAATGTCAAAATGGCGAATTTCAACCGGGTGACCGGCGATCGCCTCGACAGCTATGATGAATCGCGGACGACCTACGCGGCAGGCCTGGTCGTCAAGCCGAAGGACAATTGGTCCCTATATGGCAGCTTCTCGCAAGGACTGACGCCTGGCCTGTTCGCGCCGGCCGGATCGGCGAACAACGGGACGGTTTTCGCGCCCTTCGTCAGTGCCCAATATGAATTCGGATCCAAGCTCGAGATTGGGCCGTTGAACACGAGCGTCGCATTCTTCCGGATCAACCAGCCATTCGGATATGTTCAACCGACAACGAATATTTTCGTTCTCGACGGCGACGTCATCAACAAGGGCATCGAGTTCAATGTCTCCGGCAAGCCGCTCAAGGAGCTGACATTGCTCGGCGGTATCCTGTTCTCGGATGCCGAGCAGAAGGGCACGGCCGGCCGGCTGACCGACGGGAAGCGACCGATCGGCATGCCGAAATGGCAATTCAACATGTTCGGCGAATATGAACCCGGCATGCTGCCCGGTTTTGCGGTCAACGCGACCTATATCCACACCGGCAAACAATTTTACGACGCTGCCAATCTGCGATCGATCGACGGGTGGAGCCGCGTGGATCTGGGGCTTCGCTACGGCTTCGATGTGGATGAAAACCGCTACACAATTCGCGCGAATGTCGAGAATGTCGGCGGCAATGCATTCTGGCAGTCGGCATCCCGCGGTTTTCTGACGCGCGGCTCGCCCAGAACTGTTCGGATATCCATCGAAATGAACTTCTAGAGCGGGATATTTCAGGCGGAAGCGCACGGCGCTTCCGCCAATAGCGCAAAGCGGATGCGGCTCTTTCAATGAGTAGCCAGCTCGCGCCACGTTTCAGCAAAATTTCACATAATTTGCCGATACGGATGGCATGGGTCTGTTCGCCTCCCGCCTTGATCCGTTGCGCTACGAGCGCAGCGCACGAAAAGACGTGCGGACGTGGGCAATGCTGCTGATCGGCATAGGGTTTGTCGTGACCGGGAGCGTCGTCGATCCGCTGCGCAATTGCGATTCCGCCGGAGACTGCGCGCCATGGCTGGTGCCGGTCGCCTATTGCATGGGCGTCGTTTTCGCTGTCATCGGGGCCGGTCAGTTGTTCGCAAATCCGCGACGCGGCAGCCGGGTCGATCCGGCGACCGGTGAAATCATCTGGTGGCAGAACCGGGTCAGAGGCAGCGATGGGGACGGCGGGCGCATCCACCCATCCCGGATCGCGCGGGTCCGGCTGGATCTCAGCGGCGACAATGACAGCGTCAGCCTCTACGATATCGATGGCGAGCGGCTGCCGTTTTTCGACGTCGAGGTGATCCCCTGGCCCTATACGAGCTGGGCTGAGGCGTTGCAGCGCGCGTGGCCGCACATCCGCATCGACGAGGTCGAGTAAGGATAGACATCACGCAAAACCGGAACCGGTGGGCACCGGTTCCGGTTCGCGGGCATCAGGCAGCGTCGACCAGAACGATCTCGCTGTCTTCGGTTGCGGTTACCCGCAGCACTTCGACGTCCTTGATCGCCGCACCGTCACGGGCATTCACCCGGACGCCCTCGATCTCGACTGCGCCGACCGCGGGGACGATATAGGCACGGCGATCCTTGCCGAGGGGATATTCGACGGTTTCGCCGGCCTTGATTGTGGCGCCGACGACACGTGCGTCGGTGCGGATCGGCAGTGCGTCATTGTCATTGTCGAACCCGGAGGCGAGCACGACGAACTGACCGGCACGGTCGCCTTTTGGGAAAGGCTTGGCGCCCCAGTTCGGCTGTCCGCCGGCCTTGGACGGGATGATCCAGATCTGGAAGATCCGCGTCGTCACGTCCTCCAGATTATATTCCGAATGCCGCACGCCGGAGCCGGCGGACATCACCTGCACGTCGCCGGCCTCGGTCCGACCCTTGTTGCCGAGATTGTCCTCATGGGTGATTGCACCCTCGCGGACATAGGTGATGATCTCCATGTCGCGATGCGGATGCGGCGGGAAGCCGGTCTTGGGCGCGATGGTGTCGTCGTTCCAGACGCGCAGGTCCCCCCAACTCATCCGCGCATCGTCATGATAGCTCGCGAACGAGAAATGGTGCTTGGCATCCAGCCAGCCGTGATTGGCGCCGCCAAGCTCTGCGAAAGGGCGAAGTTCGATCATGTCCTGTCTCCTCGAAGCCCGTTGGGCTCGTGTTCCGATGGACAGGAGATAGGGGTTGCAGCCTTTCTATTGCAGGGACATAAAATGCTTTGAAATGTTCCAGAAAGTTGAATGATGGCCGGTCCCGGAACCCCAACGCTCGATCAGCTCAGGATCTTCCTCGCGATCGTCGACACCGGAAGCTTCGCGGCTGCGGGACGGAGGCTCAATCGTGCCGTCTCGGTGATCAGCTATGGCATTGTGAACCTGGAACAGCAGCTTGGCCTGACCTTGTTCGATCGTGAAGGGTCGCGAAAGCCGGTGCTGACCACTGCCGGCCGCGCGCTGCTGGCGGAGGCGCGCGCGATCTCGCAGGGGATCGACGGATTGCGCGCCAAGGTGAAGGGGCTGCTCGATGGCTTGGAGGCGGAAGTCGACCTGGCCGTCGACGTGATGCTGCCCGCCGATCGGCTCGGAAAGGTATTGCGCGCCTTCGCCACGGAATTTCCGACTGTGTCGCTGCGCCTGCATGTCGAGGCGCTCGGCGCGATCACCGCGATGGTGCTCGATCGCACCGCGGTGGTCGGCATTTCGGGGCCTTTGGCCGCGGGGGTCGACGGGGTCGAATGCATATCGGCCGGGTCGGTCCCGATGGTGCCGGTCGCGGCGCCCGATCATCCGCTCGGGCGCATGGAGCGGATCGCGCCGGGCGCGGGGCGCGATTACACCCAGCTCGTCCTGACCGACCGCTCGCGCTTCACCGAGGGGCAGGATTTCTCGGTGATGAGCCCAAAGACCTGGCGGCTCGCCGATCTCGGCGCCAAGCATGCGTTGCTGCGCGAAGGGATCGGATGGGGGAACATGCCCTTGCCGATGATCGAACCCGATCTCGTCGCCGGCACGCTGATCCACCTCCATATGCCCGACCACCCGGGCGGCACCTATCGCTTCGCCGGTGTTTGGCGGCGCGACACCCCGCCGGGCCCCGCCGCGTCCTGGCTGCTCGATCAGTTCGTCACTTTGGGCGCCGATGATCGCGAGGAAGAGGGCATGGGGGATATCTAGGATCGGTCGCCATTCAGTTCAGATCGAGTCGAAAATGGCGATTTCACGTGACCCGGAGCGCAGCGTACTTACCGTACGTGAGCACCGGAAGCCCGGGAAAGCGCCATTTGCAGGCCGGTATGGGCTGAATGGCGATCGATCCTAGCCGACTGGCTGGCTCGATGCGGGGTGGAGCGCGCAGGCGATGGTCCCGGCGAGGACGAGCGCACCAGCCAGGACGAGCGGTATGGCGAGACCGGTCTGCATGACCAGTATGGCGCCCAGCGCCGCGCCCGCGAAGATCGCCGCGACGCCGCCGATCCTGCGTTGCCAATTGGGGTTGGCGCCGCCCGCCAGCCCTGAATCCGCGGCAAGGCCGGTCAATGTCAGGGTGAGCACCGTCGTCGTGAGATCGGGTACTTTGAGCTGGCGGATCGTCGCATTCCGAAATCCCATGGCGAGTCCGGTCAGGATGATGATCGCATAGACGCTGCGATCGGGCGTCTGGGTGGCGACATCGAAATCGATGGCGATGATGGCTGCGATCCAGAGCAGCGCCGCTTCGATCCCCGCCGCGATCAACAGCCAGCGGCGCAGCGGTCGTCCGGCGTGCGCCTTTCCGGTGCGGCCGGCGATGAGTGCGCCGATCAGGAATGCGACGATCGCGACCAGATAGGGTGCGACGCGAAACCCGGGGGTGCCCGCCGCGGCGAAGCCCAGGAAGACGATATTGCCGGTCATATTGGCAGTGAAGACCTTGCCGAGGCCGAGCACGCTGATCGCGTCGACCAGGCCGGTGGTGACCGACAGCAGCAGCAACAGCCAGGCGAGCGGCGGCGATTTTGGCGGGGCAGAAACGGTCATGACATGTGCCTTTCAGATCCGGAAATTGGCTTCGAGGCCGAACAGGCCGATGGTGTGGGCGGGGCCGGTTTCCCGGATGAAGTCGCCCGGCTGGAATGCGGACAAGGATGTCGAGAGTTCGAGGTCCGGCGTCGCCTGCCAGCTGATCGCGGCTTCGATCTCCTTGCCGATGAAGCGATCGCGCGAACCGCCCGGTGCGCGCACCAGATTGCCGGGAATGTCGTAGACGCCGTCGGCACGCGCATATCGCCAATAGGCCATGGCGGCGATGCCGAGCGAGACATTGCCGCCGAGATCCAGCGTCACGCTCGGATTGAGATTGACGATGTTATAGGGGCCGACCGGCGAGAGTTCGCCGAAATATTTGCCCTTTGGGAACAGCGCGTTGAAGGTGCCGAGCGTGCGGTCGGACGGGTTGCGGTCGCCGCTGACGATGTTGAAGCGCATGACCGCATGGGGCGAAAGCGGCGTCTCGGGAAAACGCCGCCCGACCTCGCTGCCGACCGTCCAGGCCCTGATCTTCCGCCCGGCGAAATGGCCGAACTGCAGCACCGCCTCGACATTCCAGTGCCAGTCGTCGGCATCGCCATGGCTGCGCAGGCCAAGGCTGTCGCGCCGCTCCGCGCCCGCAACCAGGCCGAATCGTGCCTCGGTATTGCGATAGCCGAGATAATAGAGATCGAGGCCGGGCAGCGCGGCGTAGGCGCCCCATAGCGACCTGGTCGGCGAGGACTGGTCGTCGAACGATCCGGTACCCGGCTTGACCGGCCGCACCGCGAACAGGCTGATCTTCGCCTTGCCCGTCACCAGATCGGCGCGTGCGCCATCGAATGCGAGCGGCACATTGGGGCCGTAACGTGTGCCGATCAGGCGCTCGGTACCGAGCGACAGCATCTGGCGTCCGGCGCGGACCGTTAGCGTGGTTTCGCCGCCCATGGGCAGCGATGCTTCCGCGAAACCCTGGAGCAGATCGAGCCGGCTCTGATCGATGGGGCCGGCCGCCGGCGCGACTCCGACGGCATAGGCGGCGATCGGTTGGACGAACGCGCGGACGCGGCCGAGATGGAGATCGGCATAGGGCAGGGCGCGCATCCACAGATAGCTGTCGTCCGGCGCATCGGCGCTGCCCCAGAGCGCGTTGCGATTGGTCTCCGACCGCAGCCGCATTTCGATGCCGGTGGTCAGCCAGGCATGACCGGTGTCGTCGAGCGGGATATATTTGAACGTCTCGCTCCACCGGCCATTGCGTGCGGCCGGATCAGCGAGCTTCGACCAGTCTTCGTCATAGCGGGTGTTGGTGAGTGTCGGCGCCTGCCACGCGTCGCCGGTCTGTGCCGATGCCGGTGCGGCGATCGCGGCAAGCAGCAGCCCGGCAAGGCGTGTGCGGTCAAGCACGGGACACGCGTCGGTGATGCGATACGATCGCGACCAGCACGAAACCGCCGATCAGGCCGAGATGCTCGAAAAAGGCGTTGGTCGCCATGAAACGATCCGGACCCGCCATTGTCCAGAACGCATTGGCGACGATCGCGGCGAGCAGGGTGAACACACCCAGCATGCCGGCTCCCAGCCAGGCCATCCGGTCGAACAGGATCAGCGCGGAGCCGATCAGCTCGACCAGGATGGTGAGTGCCGCGAACAGCGCGGCGGGCTGCAGGCCGAAATGCGCCTGCTCCGCCACCGCACCCGGCCAGTCGGCGAGCTTGACCAGTCCGCCGATGAGATAGGGCCCGACCAGCGCCAGCCGCGCCGCGAACCAGGTCGCCGGCCAGTCGAGGATGGCGGCGACGGGGCGGGGCGTGTCGAGCAAATGCGTCATCGTGGATCTCCCGGCAGGCGGCGGATCAGACCGCCCAGCATCCGCAGCCGATGGCGCCCCAGAAGCTCTGGACGTCGGCGGCGGGCACCGAGGCGCCCAATGCGGCGGCATGGTCGTGGCCATGGACGGTGCAGGCCGATGCGCATCCACAGGCGGAGGCCAGTTTCTGCGCGGCTTCTGGCTGGCGCCAATAGCCGCCGAATGTGGCGACCGGCGACCAGTCCGGCATCGGCTTGGGTGCGGGCGGAGCGAGTTTGGCGAAATCGCCCTCACCATAGACCACCTTGCCGCCGAGCAATGTCAGCACCGAACGGAGGCGAACGATCTCGTCCTCGGCGACCGCGAAATAATCGTCGGACAGCAAAGCGAGGTCGGCAAGCTGGCCCGCCTTGATCTGGCCCTTCTTGCCCTGTTCGTTCGAGAACCAGGTATTCGCTTCGGTCCATAGCCGCAGCGCGGTTTCGCGATCGAGCCGGTTGGCGACCGGATAGAGCCGGAGGCCGCCGACCGTCTTCGACGTGACGAGCCAGGACAGCGAGACCCAGGGATTGTAGCTTGCCACGCGCGTCGCATCGGTGCCGGCGCCGACCGGAATGCCGGCTGCCATCATCTGCCTGATCGGCGGGGTGCGCTCGGCGGCCTTGGCGCCATAGCGTTCGACGAAATATTCGCCCTGATAGGCCATGCGATGCTGGACCGCGATGCCGCCGCCCAATGCCGCGATCCGGTCGATATTGCGGTCGCTGATCGTCTCGGCATGGTCGAAGAACCAGTTGAGGCCCTTCAGCGGAATATCGCGATCGACCTTTTCGAACACGTCCAGCGCGCGGCCGATCGTCTGGTCGTAGGTCGCGTGGAGCCGCCAGGGCCAGCGCCGTTCGGCGAGCAGGCGGATGACGGGTTCCAGATCGCCTTCCATATTCGCCGGCATGTCCGGCCGCGCGACGCGGAAATCCTCGAAATCGGCGGCCGAATAGACCAGCATCTCGCCCGCGCCATTGTGGCGATAGCTGTCGTCGCCGTCGCCCGGCTTCACCTGGGTCGACCAGGTCGCGAAGTCCTTCAGCTCTTCCTTCGGCTTCTGGGTGAAGAGATTATAGGCGATGCGCAGGGTCAGATCGCCGTCGCGGTGCAGCTTTTCGACGATCTCGTAATCGTCGGGATAGTTCTGATAGCCGCCGCCCGCATCGATCACGCTGGTGACGCCCAGCGAATTGAGCTCGCGCATGAAATGCTTCGTCGAGTTGAGCTGGTAATCCGGTGGCAGCTTCGGCCCCTTGGCCAGCGTCGCATAGAGGATCGTCGCATTGGGCTGCGCAAGCAGCAGGCCGGTCGGGTTGCCCGCTGCGTCGCGGACGATCTCGCCCCCCGGCGGGTTGGGCGTGTCTTTGGTGTAGCCCACCGCGCGCAGTGCCGCTGCATTGAGCAGCGCACGGTCGTACAGATGAAGGATGAACACCGGCGTCTCGGGCGCGGCTGCGTTGATCTCCTCGATCGTCGGCAGGCGCTTCTCGGCGAACTGATGCTCGGTGAAGCCACCGACCACGCGCACCCATTGCGGCGGGGGCGTGTTCTCCGCCTGGCGCTTGAGCATCGCCATGGCGTCAGCCAGCGTCGGAACACCCTCCCAGCGCAGCTCCATGTTATAGTTCAGGCCACCACGGATGACGTGGATGTGGCTGTCGATCAGGCCGGGGATCAGGCGACGGCCACCCGCATCGATCACGGTTGCGTCGGCGCCGGCGGCTGCGCGGACCTCCTGTTCGGAGCCGACCGCGATGAAGGCGCCGTCGCGGATCGCAACGGCCTGCGCCTGCGGGTTTTCGCGATCGAGCGTCGTCACCTTGGCGTTCGTCAGGACGAGAGTGGGCATGGCGGATCTTCCGGCTGAAGCAAGGGAGGGGGCGGCGAAGGCGGCGGCGGCGCCGGCAAGCGTCTGGCGGCGGGTGTAACGGCTCATGCGGTTTCATCCTTCCGGTTCGTCCGGGCCGGCGCGCCGAGAACCTGATCGGCGCAGTCGGTCCGGACATAGGCAAGCACATCGTGACCGGCGAAGATGCGCTTGGCGATCGGGATCGCCTGTTCGCCGAGCAGGATGCCAAGCAGGCCGATCAGCGCGATGGCCGGCGGGGCGGGAGAACGGACGCTCAACAGGCTGTAGACGATGCCGACCAGCAGCCCTGCGCCCAGCGAAAGCAGATAGGGTTTCATGGGTCCGTCCTCCCGTTCGATCAGCTGCGTGCGAAGGCGAGCAGGTCGGCGTTCAACCGGTCCTGGTGCGTGGCGGTCAGGCCGTGCGGCGCGCCTTCGTAGATCTTGAGCGTCGCGTCGGGCACGATCTTCGCGGACAGCAGCCCGGCATTGCCGATCGGTACGATCTGGTCGTCGTCGCCATGGATGACGAGCGTCGGCACATCGATGCTGCGCAGATCGTCGGTGTAATCGACCTCCGAGAATTCGCGGACGCACAGATATTGGCCGAGGATCGATCCGGCCATGCCCTGCGCCCAGAAGGATTGGCGCAGCCCTTCATTGGGCTCCACGCCGTCGCGGTTGAAGCCGAAGAATGCGGTCGGCAGATCGAGATAGAATTGCGAACGATTGTCGAGCACCGCCTTGCGGATGCCGTCGAACACCTCGATCGGCAGGCCGTCGGGATAGGTTTCGCTCTTCGCCATCGTCGGCGGCACCGCGCCGATCAGCACCATCTTCGCAACGCGGCTCGTGCCGTGACGGCCGACATAATGGGCGATCTCGCCCCCGCCCGTCGAATGGCCGACCAATATCGCCTGCTTCAGATCGAGCGCGTCGATGACAGCGGCCAGATCGTCGGCATAGGTGTCCATGTCGTTGCCGGTGGCAGGCTGATCGGATCGGCCATGGCCGCGACGGTCGTGCGCGACGACGCGATAGCCCTGTTGCAGCATGAACAGCATCTGCCCGTCCCATGCGTCGGCCGACAGCGGCCAGCCATGGGAGAAGACGACGGGCTGCGCGTCCTTGCTGCCCCAATCCTTGTAGAAGATGCGCGTGCCGTCATTTGTGGTGATCGTGCTCATGACAATTCCTTCGATGTGATGCGATGATCGTGGCGAGCCGGGCATGGGCCCGGCTCGCAGGCAGTCAGGCGTGGCCGCCCTCGGAGGCGCCGAACATGGTCTTGGCGTAGGTGACGCCGATGCCGTAGGCGCCGCCCCATTTTTTCGCGACGCCCGTCGTGAAGTCATAGGTTTCGCCGCGTGCCCAGTCGCGCTGCAGCTCGAGCAGATATTGGAGCGCGGTCATCGGCTTGGCGCCGAGCTGGATCATGCGCTGCACGGCTCGCTCGTGCGCTTCCTCGGTGATGTCGCCCGAGGCATCGGCGATGAAATAGACGTCGAAACCCTGATCGATCGCCGAGGCGACGGGGCCGACGATGCAGACCGAGGTCCACAGACCCGCGAACACCAGCCGCTCCTTGCCGATCCGGTTGACCTCCTCGATCACGGCCGCGTCTTCCCATGTGTTCATCGACGTGCGGTCGAACAGTTTCTGGCCGGGAAAGGGATCGGTGATCTCGGTAAACATCGGGCCGGAGAAGCTCTTCTCGGCGACGGTGGTCAGGATGGTCGGAACGTTGAAACCAGCAGCAGCATTGGCGATCAGCGCGGCGTTGTTGCGCAGGATCGTCGGATCGATCGACTTGGTGGCGAAGGCCATCTGCGACTGGAAATCGATCAGGACCAGCGCGTGATCGTCGGGGGAGAGCAGGCTCTTGCCGGGGGTCGGGGTGGCGGTGATGGTCATTGCGAAATCTCCACTGTTTGACTGGCTCGGGGCAGCATCGCTGCCGTGGGCTCAGTGATAGGGAGACTCGCTTCGATGAAATACCGGTATAAATTCGGTCTGGATGTTCCAATTTGTTGAAAGGTTCGATGGGCCAGAGTGGCGGGATGCAGGCTTGAAGGCCGCATCCCGCCTGATCTGCTAGTTCGCCTTGATGTACGCGACCATCTGGTCGACCACCGTTCCCCAGCCATCGTGGAAGCCCATTTTCTCATGGGTTTCGCGACCGGCCTCGTCGGCGTGGATGGCGTATGCGGTGTAGCGCGTGCCCGTGTCCGTGCGCTCCAGAAGCAGCGCTGCGGTGAAGAAGGGCTTGGGCGAAGGGCGGAAGCCGGGCAGCAATGCGTCGGTGAAGATCAGCCGCTCATTGGGCACGATATCGAGATAGCAGCCCAGATTGGGGAATTCGTCGCCTTCGGGCGAGCGCATCACCGTCCGGAACGTGCCGCCGACCCGCAGGTCGATTTCGCACTCCGTGACCGTCCAGGGCTTGGGCACGAACCAGTTCTTCAGATGGTCGGGCGTGGTCCAGGCCTTCCACACCAGTTCGACTGGCACGTCGATCTCGCGTTCGAGCACCAGGTCCAGCTTCGGATCGGGCGTCAACAGGGGGGATGTCATTCGGGCGTCTCCTCTTTCATGGTCAACAGATAGGCGTCGAGCCGGTCGAGCCGGCGTTCCCAGAGCGTGCGCTGCTTCCCCAGCCAGTCTTCGGCGAGCTTCAACTGCTCGGGCGCGAGGCTGTAGGTGCGAACACGCCCGGCCTTGCGCGAGCGCACCAGCCCGCTCTTCTCCAGCACCTTCAGATGCTCGACGAAGGAGGGCAGGGCCATGCGGTAGGATGCGGCGAGTTCGCTGACCGAGGCCGGCCGTGCGCTCAGCCGTTCCAGCACATGCCGGCGCGTGGGATCGGACAGGGCACGGAAGATGCCGTCGATCACCGGTGCGGGCTGACTTGCTGGCATCATGGGATTGTCCTCTTTGCGACTCGACGACAAACGATCTACCGATCCCCAATAGTTAGGTCAAATCCTAACTATTGGGGAGGGGCTTGCGACCCAGCATATGCGGCCTATTCGGGACGGCATCGAGACTCGCACAGGAGCCAAGCAGATGAGCCGCAGACTGATTTCCAGCGGATCCCCGTTCGAGGCGACGATCGGCTATTCGCGCGCAGTCGTGCAGGGCGATTTCTGCTTCGTCGCCGGTTGCACCGGCTATGATCCCGACACGCGGATCATGCCCGACGATGCGGCCGGGCAGGCCCGCAACGCGTTCCGCGTGATCGCCGCGGCGCTCGAAGAGGCCGGCTTCGCGATGGCCGATGTCGTGCGCGCGACCTATTACGTCACCGACATTGCCTGGTGGCATGCCATCGTGCCCGTACTCGCCGAGACCTTCGGCGAGATCCGCCCGGCCGCGACCGGGCTGATCGTCTCGGGCTTTGTCGCCCCCGAGATGAAGGTCGAGATCGAGGTGACTGCGATGCGGGGCGGGGCGTGATCGCACCGCTCGGCGTCGACGCGATCCCGGCGCTTGCCGCGCTGTGGGCAACATGCGGGCTGACGCGGCCGTGGAACGACCCGGCATCGGATGCGCGGGTCGCGATCGAGGGGCCGGCATCGGCCATCCTCGGCGCCTGGGATGGCGACGCTCTGGCCGGATCGGTGATGGTCGGCTTCGACGGCCATCGCGGCTGGGTCTATTATCTTGCCGTCGCGCCGGATCGGCAGCGTTCCGGCCTCGGTCGCAAGCTGATGGCGGCAGCCGAATCCTGGCTGCGCGAACGGGGCTGTCCGGCGATCCGGCTGATGGTGCGCGACGACAATGTCGAGGCGCTCGGTTTCTATGCAGCGATCGGCTATGACGTGCAGAAGGTGGCGACGATCGGCAGGAGGCTCGACGATACGTGACGAAAACCCGGTATCGCGTGATTCATCAGCGCAAATCGGTGCTTGAGGCAATCTTCAGCGGCCGCACCTGGACCGACTGGTATATCGCCCAGCATCGCCGCTGGTATGGCTGGGAGAAGCTCGGCACCTTCCAGACCGTGCAGGAAGCTGAGGATGCGTGCGAGGCACATGCCGGCGGCCGGTTGTTGCGCGGCGGCAGCAGGATCGTCTCGGAATTTGGTGAGCGGGAGTAAAGCGTGACCATTACAATGTACGGCATCAAGAATTGCGACACGATCAAGAAGGCGCGGACCTGGCTGGAGAGCCACGGCGTCGCCTATGATTTTCACGACTATAAGGCGCTGGGCGCCGATGAAGCCAAGCTGCGCGGCTGGGTGGCCGAACATGGCTGGGAAACGATCCTCAACCGTGCCGGCACCACCTTCCGCGCGCTGCCCGATGCCGACAAGCAGGGCATCGATGACGACAAGGCTGTCGCGCTGATGATGGCCAACCCGTCGATGATCAAGCGGCCGGTGCTCGACCTGGGTGGCGAGACGATCGTCGCCTTCAAGCCCGAGCGTTACGAGGCTGCAGGCCTGCCGCGCGCCTGACAGGCATTCTTGTCGTCATTCCCGCTTGTGCCGGAATGATGGTTCAAATCCGGAGTCGGTCCGGTTCGGCATGAACCGGAGCGACTCCAGCCGGCGACCGCGCATTATTCAGCCCGCTTCCTCAAGCATGCGTGCCATGGCGTAGGACGCGGTATAGCCTGGAAGCGCGTTGTTGGTCGGCCTGACCCAGCGCATCAGGATTTCGCGGGCCCGTCTGTCGGGGAAATCATTCCCGGACTTGCGGCAGAAGAAGACCAGCGGCCTGGTTTCCCGATCGAGCCCGCCGGCGCCCAACCCGATCTCCTTGTCGGACAAATGCTGGGTCGCCGCGGTTGCCGCGCGGATTTCGGCGACACGCTGGTCCAGCCGAGCCCCGATCAGCGCGCGGATGTCGTCGAAGTCTCCCCAGAATTCCTCCGGCAGATCTGCACGCATCGCTGTCATGTCGGCGCCTGCATTCATGGCTTCCCAGATGGCGATCGGCGTCACGCGCGAGATCAGCGCATGAACCCGGCAATACTCGGAGCCCTTGATCTTCAGCCGCAGACCGTCCGCGAAGCGGACGACATAGCCCTCCTCGGTTTTCGGCAGCTGCGCCGCATGACGCACGAGATCCCGCTCGCTCTCGAAGGCATGCCGCATGGCCGCGCGCCACGAGAGCCGCGCGGCAACCTCGTTGAGCGCGTCATAGGACAGTTCGAACCCGTCGCCGTCATAGGCGGCGAGCAGCACGAGCCCCGTCTCCGAATAGGGAACGACGATCCGGTTCTCCGGATAGATCGCTTCGGCGAGATAAGTCGTATCCGGATCCAGCGCCGACAGATCGAGCGTTGCAAGGCGTTTCGCCGCCCACAGGGCCTGCGGCGAATCGAACGCGCCCTTGGTCGCGGTGCGCCACTGTCCCTGATGGTGGAACAGGATGATCAGGCTGCCGTCGAGCTTCTCGAACACTTCGAACGGCCGGTCGGGGAAACTCTCTCCGCTCTCGCCCAGGTTGAAGAATTTGGGGAAGGGCGTAGCGAGCACGCGCCGTGCGGCCGGATCGACGATCAGCCCGCGGGCAAGCGTCGAATGGGGCGACCAGAGCGAATCATAAACGCAGCGCGGCGTGTAGCACCATAGCAGAAGGCCGTTGCCGTCGCCCCGCGCGTAGACGGCGCGCTGCGCGCGCGCCGTCTACGCGCGGAAAGCAGGTCTTCGAACGTCATCGTTCTGGCAGGGTGTCTTTGGTCGGTCGTCATTGCTTTTCTCGCATCCGGTAAGGGATCGGCCTGACAGCAATGACGTGGACTTATGAAAAACCCCCGACCATCGCTGGCGGGGGCTCGATCGGGCTTTGCTCGTTCAGAGCATGCGTCGAGGCCACCCGCTAAAGCGGATTGCATTACCTCGGAAATTTACGGTCCTCGAGCGCATGGGCGGCGTTCTACCGCGCTGTTGCCGGTTGTAAAGCGACGGAAAGGGTTAACGCCGATGGGCCGACATGCGCCATGAACCTGTCATCAGCGCCATCTAGACGCGCAACCGAAGAATTGAGGTGTGACATGCGCGTCTATGGTCTTGTGCTGATTACCGGTATATTTGGGGTCGCGATGACCGCGCCTGCGCCTGCCACGTCTCCCGCGTCTGCCAATCCGATCGTGATCGCGCATCGCGGCGCCAGCGGCGAGCGGCCGGAACACACGATCGCATCCTATACGCTCGCCATTGAGCAGGGGGCCGACTTCATCGAGCCCGACCTGGTGATGACGAAGGATGGCGTGCTGGTGGCGCGCCACGAGAATGAGATCTCCGGCACCACCGATGTCGCCGATCACGCCGAATTTGCAGGCCGCAAGGCGACGAAGACGATCGATGGCCAGTCGGTGACCGGCTGGTTCACCGAGGATTTCACGCTTGCCGAGCTGAAGACGCTGCGCGCGAAGGAAAGGCTGCCGATGCTGCGGCCGGCCAATTCGAAATATGACGGGCAGTTCGCGATCCCGACCTTCCAGGAGATCATCGATCTCGCCAAGTCGAAGGAGAAGGGCGCTGGTCGGCGGATCGGTATCTATCCCGAGACCAAGCATCCCAGCTATTTCCGATCGATCGGACTGGCGCTCGAAGCGCCGCTCGCGGCGCTGCTGGCGAAGAACGGCTATAAGACGAAGGTGGATCCGGTTTTCATCCAGTCGTTCGAGCTGGAGAATCTCAAGACGTTGCGCGGGCTGACGGGATTGCGGCTGATCTTCCTGATGGATGCCAGCGGCGGCCCCGCCGATGGATCGGGCCGGACCTATGCCGAACTGGCGACGCCCGCGGGGCTGGCCGATGTGGCGAAGGTCGCCGACGGCGTGGGTGTTTCCAAGGAGATGATCGTACCGCGCACCCTGCTCGGCCGTTCGGGCACGTCGACCAGCCTGGTCCAGGACGCGCATGCGGCGGGGCTCAAGGTTCATGTCTGGACCTTCCGCGCCGAGAATTACTTCCTGCCGCTGGAGATGCGCAAGGGCATCGACCCACGCAATGCCGGCGATCTGGCGGCGGAGATCCGTCAGTTCGCGGCTCTGGGCGTCGACGGTGTATTCAGCGATTTCCCCGGTATCGCCGTGGCCGCGCTCAAATAGCGCCGCCGTCCCATCCGAACACCTGATCGAGCGGCTTGTCGAACACCTGGGCGATGCGGAATGCGGCTTCGAGTGACGGCGAGGACCGGCCCTGTTCGATCGCCGCAACCGTCTGACGGGTGACGCCGATGCGCTCGGCGAGTTCGCTTTGCGTCATTTCGCCGGACAGGAAGCGCAGCGTGCGGATGCAATTGGTGACGCGCGCGCCGGCCATCACGACTCCTTCTTGATCCGCAAACGCGCCATGCTCCACGCTCCATTTGTCGACTATTTCCTACTTTATGTTAATCATGGATAACATAAAGACAAACTGTGATGACATTTGACGTCGCCACGCTGGCGGTGGCGTCGTCGGGACGCTAGAGGCGCGTCATGTCCACGACCTATCAACTCGACACCTCCACCAGCCGCGCGCATCCCACGCCGGCGCCGATGAAGCGCATGACCGTGCCGCAGATCCAGGCCCGCAAGGGCAAGGATCCGATCGTCATGCTGACCGCCTATACGGCGCGCATGGCGCAGATCCTCGACCGGCATTGCGACATGCTGCTGGTCGGCGACAGCCTGGGGCAGGTGATCTACGGGCTGCCCTCCACGCTTGGCGTGACGCTCGACATGATGTGCGCGCATGGCGCCGCGGTCGTGCGCGGCAGCTATCACGCGGTGGTGGTGATCGACATGCCGTTCGGCAGCTATGAAGCGAGCCCCGAACAGGCCTTCATGTCGGCATCGCGGATCATGGCGGAAACCGGTGCCGCTGCAGTCAAGCTGGAAGGCGGTGAGGCGATGGCGCCGACCGTCGCGTTCCTGGCGGCGCGCGGTATTCCCGTGGTCGGCCATATCGGCCTGACACCGCAAGCGGTGAACGCGCTGGGCGGCTATGGCGCGCGCGGCCGCACCAATTCGGAACATGCCAAGATCATCGCCGATGCGCGCGCGATCGCCGATGCTGGCGCCTTTTCGATCGTGGTGGAGGGCGTGATCGAGCCGCTCGCCAAGGCCGTCACCGCCGAGGTCTCATGCCCAACCATCGGAATCGGCGCATCGGCGGATTGCGACGGCCAGGTGCTGGTGATCGACGATATGCTCGGCATGTTCGAGCGTACCGCGCGCTTCGTGAAGCGTTATGACGATCTGGCCGAGCGGATCGACACTGCGGCCGGCCGCTATGCCGAGGAGGTTCGCGCGCGCAGCTTCCCGGGGCCCGAACAGACTTACCAGCCCAAGCCCTGAAAGCTCGCTTCAGAAAGCCGGTACCGGCCCGCTTCCCCTTTGGCGGAATCCGCACTAGGGTCCGCCGAATTTTTCGTACCAGATCACCTTTTGACCGGAGTCCCAAGTGGCATCCACACCCCCGACCAGTGAAGCCTTTCTGCGCGAGGTGGACGAAGAGGTCCGTCGCGATCAGATTGCAACCGTATGGCAGCGCTGGGGGCGCTGGATGCTCGTCGGCGTGGTCGTGGCGCTGGGTGCGTTCGGCGGGTGGCTTTGGTGGCAGCATGAGCAGACCAAGAAGGCCGGCGCGGACGGCGAAGTCGTCGCGAAGATCTTCACCGATCTGTCGGAAGGGCGTTCCCAGGGGGCGGAGCAGAAGCTGAAGCCCTTCGAGGACAGCAATATCGCGGCATATCGCGCCGCCGCCAAGCTTGGCGCTGCGGGGCTGCGCCTCAAGGCGAACGACCTGAAGTCGGCGATCGCCGGCTACAAGGCGGTGGCCGAGGATGAGAGCCTGGCCAAGCCCTATCGCGATCTGGCGCTCGTCCGCTGGACGGCAGCCGAATATGACACGCTGAAACCGCAGGATGTGGTAACGCGACTGAAGCCGCTCGCAGTCAAGGGCAATCCCTGGTTCGGCAGCGCGGGCGAGATGGTCGCCATTGCCTATCTCAATCTCAACAAGCCCAACCTCGCCGGCCCGCTTTTCGGTGACATCGCCAATGATCAGGCGGTGCCCGAGTCGATCCGTCAACGCGCGGTTCAGATGGCGGGCCTATTGGGTGTGGATGCGGTCGCTCAGCCGGACGGAGAGAAGAAGTAATGAAGCTTTTGCGGAGTGTTGCGCTGGCGGGTTCGCTGGCGGCGCTGTTGAGCGGGTGCGGCGTTTTCAAGGGTGGCGACACCAAGCCCAAGACCCCCACGATCGGGCAGCGCGTTCCCGTGCTCACGTCGGAGACTGGCGTGGAGGTCGATCCGTCGATCGCCGACGTTGCGGTCGTCCTGCCGTTGCCGGTCGCCAACGCGGAATGGAGTCAGCCTGGCGGCAACGCCTCCAAGTCGATGGGGCATCTGGCGCTTGGCGAGAGCGTCAGCCAGGTCTGGTCCGCCGAAATTTCCGGCGCCAACAAATATGAGCGGCTTGGTTCGTCGCCGATCGTGGCGGAAGGCAAGCTGTTCGTGGTCGACACGCGCGCAAAGCTGCGTGCGTTCGATGCGGTCACCGGCGCCAAATTGTGGGAAGTCCAGATCGGCGACGCCAAGGACGTGGCGGGCGGTCTGAGCTTCTGGAGCGGCGAGATGACCGGCAATTCCGGATCGCTGTTCGGCGGCGGTGCCAGCTATGAGGATGGCAAGGTCTTCGCGACAAACGGCATTGGCGACGTCGTCGCATTCAATGCCAAGACCGGCGAACAGATCTGGAAGAAGCGCCCGGGCGGACCGCTGCGCGGCGCGCCGGGCGTCGGCAACGGCAATGTCTATGCGATGAGCCAGGACAATCAGATCTACGCATTGCGCGCGAGCGACGGCAATCAGGAATGGTCCCGCTCGGGTACGCTGGAAAGCGCGGGCATCTTCGGCATTGCGACGCCGGCGGTGGCGCAGGGCACGGTGATCGGCGGTTATTCGTCGGGCGAGCTTTCCGCCTATCGTTACGAGAACGGTCAGGAAGTCTGGCAGGACGCGCTGTCGCGGACCAGCATCTCGACGGCGGTGGCGTCGTTGAGCGATGTCGATGCCGATCCGGTGATCGACCAGGGCCGTGTGTTCGCGGTCGGCCTGGGCGGGCGCATGGTCTCGCTCGAACTCGTCACCGGTCAGCGGCTGTGGGAACTCAACGTGGCCGGCATCGCGACTCCCTGGGTGGTCGGCGAATGGCTGTTCGTCGTCACCGACGAGGCCAAATTGCTCTGCGTCTCGCGCATCAACGGCAAGGTCCGCTGGAGCAGCCAGTTGCCGCGCTATCGCGACGAGAAGGACAAGAAGGGGCCGATGTTCTGGCAAGGCCCCGTTCTGGCCGGCAATCGCTTGGTGCTGACCAGCACCACTGGCGATCTGCTCTACGCATCGCCGACCGACGGCAGCGTTCAGAGCCGCACCGATCTCAACAAGCCGATCTATCTGCCGCCCGTGGTGGCCGGCAATATGCTGTACATACTCGACAATAGCGGTCGGATCACCGCCTGGAAATGATGGCGAGCCCCCTCCCTTTTAAAGGGAGGGGTTTAGTCTGGACGCGTTAGCGCCTATCGCGCTCAAATGCCCAAACACATTCCCACAGTTGCCATCGTCGGGCGGCCCAATGTTGGCAAGTCGACGCTCTTCAATCGCCTGGTCGGCAAGAAGATCGCGCTGGTCGACGATCGCCCCGGCGTGACCCGCGATCGGCGGGAGGGCGAAGGGAAGCTGTTCGACCTCGAATTCCGCATCATCGACACTGCCGGCTTCGAAGACGAGGATCCGCAGTCGCTGCCCGGCCGGATGCGCGCGCAGACCGAAGCGGCTGTCGCGGATGCAGACGTCGCGCTGTTCATGATCGATTCGCGCGTGGGGCTCGTTCCGCTCGATGCCGAGATCGGCCGCTGGCTGCGCGCCGGCGACACCCCTGTCATCCTCGTCGCCAACAAGGCCGAGGGACGCGCCGGCAATGACGGTGTGCTCGAATCGCTGGAGCTGGGCTTTGGCGATCCCGTCGAGCTCAGCGCCGAGCATGGCGAGGGCATGGTCGAGCTGTTCGAGGCGCTGTTGCCGCACGTCGATTCCAACGACGAAGATCTGTACGACGATGAAGACGAGGATGCCGAGGACGGTCCGCTCAAGCTTGCGGTCGTCGGTCGCCCCAATGCCGGAAAGTCGACACTGATCAACCGGATCCTGGGTGAGGAACGGCTGATCACCGGTCCTGAAGCCGGAATCACGCGCGATTCGATCGCGATCGACCTGATATGGAAAGATCGGCCGCTCCGCCTGATCGACACTGCGGGCATGCGCAAGCGCGCCAAGGTGCAGGACAAGCTGGAGAAGCTTTCGGTGGCCGATGCGTTGCGCGCGGTCGACTTCGCCGAAGTGGTCGTGCTGCTGCTCGATTCGACGCTGGGGCTTGAGGCGCAGGATCTGAAGATCGCCGATCGCGTGCTCGAGGAAGGGCGCGCGCTGGTGATCGCACTCAACAAATGGGATGTCGCGGAAGGCCCGAGCAGCCTGTTCCAGGGCGTACGCAAGGCGCTCGACGAGGGATTGGCACAGGCGCGCGGCGTGCCGATGATCGCGGTCTCCGGCGCCACGGGCAAGGGGCTGGACGAGCTGATCCAGGCCGCGTTCGAAACGCGAGAGGCGTGGAGCCGCCGTGTCACCACCGGTCAGCTCAATCGCTGGTTCGAGCGCGCGGTGGAAGCCAATCCGCCGCCGGCGCCGGGCGGCAAGCGCATCAAGCTGCGTTACATCACCCAGGCCAAGACGCGGCCGCCAGGCTTCATCCTGTTCGGCACGCGCGTCGACCAGCTTCCGGAGAGTTATCGCCGCTATCTGGTCAACGGCATCCGCAAGGAGCTGGGTTTTGGTGCCGTGCCCGTGCGGTTGACGCTCAGGGCGCCCAAGAACCCCTTCGACGATAAAAAAGCTTAGTGCCCGACCACGTCGTCAACGACCTGTTTACCGCCTCGGCGATAGGTTTGCGACGCGGGGTTGGGAGCCGGTTTTGCAGGAGCACGCGATAGTGACTGAGGCAGAGGAATTCCTGGTCGATTGGCCAGCCTTTTTCGCTGCGCGCCAGGAACTCGGCGCTGATTTCATTCGGATTCTCGGTTATTTCCGCGAAGACGGGACCAAGTCCGTCGCTGCGATCGAAACCGCGATGCGTGCCCGCGACTCGGTTGCGCTGGTTCTGCCTGCGCATACGCTGAAGGGTGAGGCCCGCCAGTTCGGCGGCGAGCCGCTTGCCGATATTGCCGAGGCGATCGAGACCATCGCGCGGCGCTGCATCGAAATTCGCGAAGAGCCCGACGAGGCGATCGAACAGGTGGTCAAGCTTCGCCCGATGTTCGAGGCGACGCTTGCCGCCTTCGAGAAGGAGTGCAATCCACTTGTCGAACGCAAGCCTGGTTTCGGCCGCAAGATCGAGGCCAACAACCAGGGTTTTGGCCGCATCTGACGCTCGTCGCCGGCCGGCGCGAATGCGGCGGCATTTGCGATTTTCTCCCAGCGGCATCTCACTCTACATTGCCCGCCGATCGGTAGAGCAGGGGTAGCGGACCATGTGGCTGAAATTGATCGGGCTACTGGCGATGCCGGTCCCGCTCTATCTGTCCGTCGTCTGTTATTTCTTCTTTGCGCAATCGGGCATGCTTTTCCCGGTGAAAGACGTTCCCGCGGCGCCGGCTCTGCCAGCCGCGGCCGAACGGCTCGAAATCGTGGCCGGGGATGGCGTGCCATTGATCGGCACATATCTTCCGCCGCGTGAGCCCACCGCGACGCGGCGCGTGATCCTGGGTTTTGGCGGCAATGGCTGGAATGCCGATGCGGCTGCGTTGAAGCTGAGCGATCTCTATCCTGCGGCGGATATCGTCACCGTCCACTATCGCGGCTATCGCCCGAGCGGCGGCGTGCCGGGCACCAATGCATTCGTCGCCGATGCGAGGACGATCCACGACCATCTGCGCAAGCGCTTCGGGCAGATGCCGATCACCGCTGTCGGATTCAGCATCGGTAGCGGCGTGGCCGTTGCGCTTGCGGCTTCGCACCCGATCGACGGGCTGATCCTCGTCACACCCTTTGATTCACTCGGTAATGTCGCGGCGGGTCATTTTCCGTGGCTGCCCGCGAAGTGGCTGCTGCGGCAGCGGCTTGATCCGGTGGACGATATTCTTCGGGTCCGGAGCCCCGTCGCGACGATCATTGCGGGGAATGACATGCTGATCCCGCCACGCCATGCTCGCGCGCTGGAGCGCGTGGTGCCGAATCTGGTGATGACGGAAACGCTGACGGGCACGGGGCACAACACCATCTACGATGATTTGCGCTTTCGCAGGACGATGCGCGATGCCCTGGGGCGTGTGTCAGGACGCTGAGGAGCGATCCGTCGTCATTCCCAGGAGCGTAGCGACGGGCCGAAGGCGGCCGTAGGCCAACCAATCCAGTGGTTGATGCACCCTGGATTGCTTCGCTTTGTTCGCAATGACGAAGATAGGCGTAATCGAGGGAGGCGGGCGCGCGGCTAGGCCCGCCCCAACCCTCAATCCTCTTCGGCGGGCTTCGACTGAAGCTGGATGTAATTCTGGATCCCCATGCGCTCGATCATGTCGAACTGCTTTTCGAGGATGTCGACATGGTCTTCCTCATTGTCGAGGATGTCGGCGAGCAGATCACGGCTGACATAGTCACGGACTGCTTCGCAATGCGCGATGCCGTCCTTCAGCAGGGGGATGGCTTCGTTCTCGAGTGCCAAGTCGGCGTGGAGGATCTCCTCCACCGTCTCGCCGATCTTGAGGCGGCCGAGCAGCTGGAAATTGGGCAGCCCGTCGAGGAACAGGATGCGTTCCGCCAGCTTGTCGGCATGCTTCATCTCGTCGATCGATTCATGGCGCTCGAAATGCGCGAGCTTCGCCATGCCCCAATTGTCGAGCAGCCGGTAATGCAGCCAATACTGGTTGACCGCGGTCAGCTCGTTCTTGAGCGCCTCGTTCAGATATTCGATGACTTTCGTATCGCCCTTCACGGCAAAGCTCCTTCTAACACCGGCACAATATAGCCGGTGCGGAGCCAAAAGTCAGTCAAAAAATGGCGGATTTCTGCGGTTTTCTGGCTCGCTATTGTCAGGCAGTCGCAAGCTCGGACTTGATAATGCTTTGCGCAAACGGGACACATTGGCCGCAACGGGTACGCCGGCCGAGGGCCGCATAGGCGCTGCACGCATTGTTCGCACCGCCGCTCCGCACGGTTTCGCGCAGTTCTTTTTCACGGATCGCATTGCAGATACAGACGACCAAGACGAATCCCTCCGGCTCCTGCGAATGAGATAGGGCTAATGATAATGGATCGCAATATATAAATTATTGCGAACGAATCTTCGTTCGGCATCAGTGCAATCGCATCGGCTGCATCCTGCCGCGCGCCAGCGAGCGCCAGGTCCATTCGAACGGGCCATAGGCGAATCGGTCGAGCCAGGGCTTCGACCAGAGCAGCATCAGGATCCAGCCGGCGAGCACGAACGCATAGATGCCGGCACGCGAGACCTGTCCGAACAGGCCCAGGCCATATCCGTAGAAGATCGTGGTCATGACGATGCTGGTGCCGAGATAGTTGGTGAAGGCGGCCCGGCCGGTCGCCGCGATCCGTGCGATCGCCGCGCTGTTGCGGAAACGGCCGATCAGCCAAAGCGCCAACGCGGCGTGACCGAGGATCAATATGATGCGGAACGGCGTCGACCAGACGAGCACGGCACTGAAGGTGGTCACGGCATCGAACCCGCTCGACCAGCACCACCAGCCCAGCGCCGCCATCGGGGGCAGGCCGATCAGGTAGCAGCAGCACGCCATCCTCGCATAGCGCGCGCCGCTCCATTCCCCGGTCAGGAAACCGTTTCTGTACAGCGACATGCCGAGCAGCATCAGCCCGATGGTTTCGAAGCCGTAGAGCATCATCATCGACAATGGCCCGAACAGCTGCGCCGGCGCGATGCGATAGGCAACGATGTCGGTATAGCTGCCCGCATAGACCTGCAACTCGCGGCTGATCGCCCAACTGCCCGGTGTGCCGAGCGCGATGATCGCTTCATTATAGGATCGGACGAGATGAGCGGCCGCGCCTGGCTCGGCCGCAGCGGCTTTCATATGCGCGAACGAGATTGCCAGCATCACCCAGACCAGGAAGTTGATCACGATCGACAGGATCGCGCCGATTTTGAGCTTGGCCGTTTCGGTATCGTGGAATCCGTAGATCACCAGTCCGCACGCGGCATATAGGATCAATATGTCTCCGCTCCACACCAGATAACAATGGGCGATGCCGAACAGCAGCAGCCACATCATGCGCCGGTAGTGGACCGCGATCGAGTTTTCTCCCTTTGCCTCCGCCCGGTCGATCACCAGCAGGGTGCTGGCACCGAACAGCAATGTGAACAGCCCGCGCATCTTGCCGTCGACAAGCACGAGATTCACGAACCAGATGCCGAGATCGGCGGGGCTGTCGCCGCCCCAGGCCAGCGGATTGACATAGGCCTGGGATGGCATCGCGAACATCACGATGTTCATCAGCAATATGCCCATCACCGCGAAGCCGCGCATGGCGTCGAGCGTCAGAAGGCGCGGGGCGCCGGTGGCTTCGGTCATGCCGCTCTCTTTGACGCGAACCCATGCGGACCGCAACGCCTTGCCGATGCGGGCGCTTTGGGCGACGGTGCCGGCATGACGCATGACAGTCGCAATTTCACCCGGATCGGCGCAAACGGCACGCACGAACGGATCGCGCGTCCGATCGCGGAGGAGCGACCGATCGCGATCGAGTTCAACGGGATCGGCTATGCGGTGATGATGGCGACGCCGGTCGACCTGGCGGACTTCGCTTACGGGTTCGCATCATCGGAGCGATTGATCGATGCGGCCGCCGATGTGATCGATGTCGACACCCATGCGACCGAGCGGGGCACGATCCTGCGCGTCCAGATTGTACCCGAGCGGGCCGAACGGGTGGTCGAGCGGGTGCGGCATCGTGCCTCCGAATCCTCATGCGGACTGTGCGGCATCGAGAATCTGGAACAGGCGCTGCGTCCACTGCCGATGGTCGCCGGCAAGGCCCCCGCGCCGGACGCGGTGTTCGCGGCGCTCTCGGCGTTGGGCGCACACCAGTTGCTCAACCGCGAGACCGGAGCGGTCCACGGCGGCGCCCTATGCGCCGCGGACGGCACGATCCGCGCGGTGCGCGAGGATGTCGGACGGCACAACGCATTCGACAAGCTGATCGGAGCGATGCTGCGCGACGGGTTGGACTGGGACGACGGTTTCGCGCTGCTCACCGCACGCTGTTCCTACGAGCTGGTGGAAAAGGCGGTGCTCGCCGGTTGCCCCGCGCTCGTCACCATCTCCGCGCCGACCGGACTGGCGCTCGAACGCGCGCGGGAAGCCGGGTTGGCGCTGATCGGGCTGGCGCGATCGGACAGCTATTTGCTGGCGGATTAGGGAGTCTCGAGACGGTCGTCATTGCGAGCGAAGCGCGGCAATCCAGGGATGCATCGACCGCTGGATTGCTTCGTCGCTACGCTCCTCGCAATGACGATTCCGCTTCCTAAATCAGCCGCAGTGCCCGTGCCGTCCCGCCCAGTGTCGCGCGGTCGCCAACGGGCAGGGCGAAGCGGCATGACAGCCAGATCGATCCGAGCGCGATCGTCGAGACCAGAACGATATCGGGCCCTGGCGTCAGGCGCGCGGCCAGGATGGCCAGAACAAGGCCGGGCAACGACCACAGCACCGCGCCGATCGCGACGCGCGCGAAGGGCGTTTCGAACGGATGGATCGCGTCATAGCGATGCAGCTGGAGCAGCGGCACGACCGCCGCGACGATGAATCCCAGGCTGACCGCCACGGCCATGCCGGTCAGCCCGTAACTGGAGACGAGCGGAACGCCCGCCGCAGCACCCGTGGTCAGCCCGATCGCGCTTGCGACGAGTTGCGCGCGATAGCCGCCGATCACCTGCTGCACCGGCACCGCTGCGCCGAACACCGCCTCCGCCATCCGCGCGAGCACGAGGACGATAAGCGCGGCATGCGCGGCGTCCGCGCCGCGCCCGAACAGGCCGAGGATCGCTTCGCCGCCGCCGGCCATCACCAGCCCGAGCGGCACGACCAGCGCGAAGGCGAGGCGGGTCGCAAAGGCATAGAGCGGCTGCACCTCCGCCTTGCCGCCACGCGAGGCGGCCGAAGCGAGAGGAGCCAGTACATAGGCGAAGGCTGTGCGGACGAGCTGCACCACGCTCGAGATCTTGCGCGCGATCGTATAGAGCGCGGCGCTTGTTGCGCCGGCGGCGCCGGGCAGCATCGCGTTGAGCAGGATCGGCGGCGCGTCGCCGAACAGCCGCGCGACCATATTGGCCGGCAGTGCCGCAAGTCCCGCACGAAGCGTTGCGGCCGGCACCGGCCCGCCGCGCGGCGCGGTCAGCAACAGGCGCAGGTCGTAATAGCGCGCGAGCAGTCGGACGCTCAGCAGGCAGGTGATGCCGAGCGAGATCAGATGCGCGGCGAACAGTGAGAGGATCGTCGGATTGGCGAGCCAGAAGGCGCCGGCGAGCACGAGCCGGATGGTCTGCTCCCAGAACAGCCGCAGCCGGATCTCGGCGCCGAACACGCGGCGCGCGCGCAAGCCCGATGTCGCGATCTCGACGAACGCCCAGAGCGGTAAGGCCCAGGCGAAGATGCGGATCGCCTCGACCACGCGTCCGGCGTCACCCGCCGCGACGTTGAGCAAGGGGGCGACATGCGCGGCGCCGAGTGACGCCGCGATGGCCAGGATCAGGCAGGGCGTGACGCCGATCATCAGCGCGGCGCGCAACGCCGCGACCGCCTCCGCCTCGTCCTTCGCCTGCGGCACGACGCGCTGGAGCGAGGAGGTCATGCCGAGATCGGCAATATTCTCGATCAGGTTCACCGCGGCCCACAGCACGGCATAGAGGCCGAAGCTCGCCAGCCCGAACAGCCAGACATAGACGGGCTGCGCGACCACATCGATCACGCCGCCGAGCCGGGCGAGCAGGGTGGTGCCCAGCCCCTTTGCCACGTCGCGACTGGTGATCGTTTCGGAGGCGTCGTCGGTCATCGCGCCGGTTGCTCATATATGGGCCGAACTTGTCAACGTGCCTATTCTCTATTAAATATATTGAGAAAGGTGTCTGCATGTCCCGTACGCTCACGATTTCCGAGGTCGACAAGGCCCGGCTCCGCATCCTGTTTCTCGCCAAGCACGCCCTGTCTGGTGGCGTGCCCGACGCCGAGGATGGCACTCACGCAGTTTATCATCACGAAATGCTGACGACGCTGCGCGACATCGGCCTGAATGTGACGCCGGCGAACCGCTATGAGGATCTGTTCGAACGGCCCGACGCCGATTTCGTCGTGACCCTGCTCAATCGCGGCGGCTTCGTGAACAGCGAGATGCTGGGGCCGTTGCTGCTGCGCCGGCTCGGCCTGCCATTTCTGGGCGCCTCGCCGATCCTGCGTGGCCTGTCCGACGACAAGCATCTGATGAAGTCGGTCGCCGAGCGTCGTGGCGTGCCCGTCACGCCCTGGGCGATCGTGCGGCAAGGGCAGGGGGCGGTCGGTGAGCCCGATTTCGCCTGGGACCGGCTGGTGGTGAAGCCCAATGCGTCATCGGCGAGCTGGGGCGTGAAGATCATCGACAATTGGGCTGAGGCGCGAGACCATGCCGAAGGCATATTGGCGTCCGGCCACGATGTCATCATCGAACCTTATGCGCCGCTGATCGATCTGGCCGTGCCCGTGGTCGGCGCCGACGGTCCATGGCTGCTGCCCAGTTTCGGCTATTATCCGACGGCACGGCCCGGCGAGGTGCGATCCTATGAGGAGAAGCGCAACCTGGTCGTCACCGGTGACGATCCGCTGGAGCCGGTCGAGGACAAGGCGCTGGTCGCGCAGCTTGAGGCGCATGTTCGTGCGCTGCTGCCCGAGCTCTGGCCGTTCGATTATGGCCGGTTCGAATTCCGCTACGATCCCGCAACCGGTGAGTTGCGCTTCATGGAAGTGAATCTGTCGTGCAACCTCTGGTCGCGTAAGACGATCAGCAGGGCAGCGCGCTCGATCGGGGTGAGCCATGCGCAACTCGTCGAGACGATTGTTGCGCATAGCCTGGAGCGGCAGGGTGTGATCCGGGCGGTCCGGGCCGGGGCAGGGGTGTTGGCCGCTTAGTTTTCAACCCCACCCATGTCGCTCCAGCGAAAGCTGGAGCCCATAGAATCTGTCCACTGTGGCGACGTCCCAAGCATCGCATAGGCTCCAGCTTTCGCTGGAGCGACAGTTGAGGTGTTCCGAATTACTTCGCCCGAACCCGCTCGATCGCATCGACGATCACATCCATGTCGCCCGCCAGCCGCGTCTCGAGCGCCGCATCGTCGAGTGCATCGAATGCGCTGACCTGCGGCATCGACAGGCCGACGCGCAGTGTGCCGCCCCATCGGCCGTCTGGCAGCCGGACGCATTTGACGGGCTGGCCCAGGCGCACGCCTTCATCGACCAGTGCGCGGTGAATGCGCTTGGCTTCATCGAAATCGGGACTGCCGGGCAGGCCGGAGATATCGATCGTCGAAAGCGTCCGCATCTCGATCGGATGCGCGTCGCCTTCCGCGCGTTCGCCGGGCGCATAGGGCGCCATGCGCCGTCCGCCGAGTCGGTCGACGAATGCGGTGCGGACCGCAGCGTGGAATGCCAGGATGATGCGCGTCACGCGATCGGGTGCCAAAGCCTGGAATCGTTCCAGCTCGAACACCGCGGCTTCCAGTCTCAGCAGCAGCCCCAGATTCGCCTCGCGCGGCAGCAAGTCGACATCGGGCCAGCTGTCCGGCCATTCGGCGCGGCGGAAGATCTTGCAGAAGGCGATCGGCATCGGCGCCGATGCCTCGACCATCTTGCGCGGCACCAGTGCGAAACCGTTGAACGGCGGGCCGCCCATGAATTTGGATCCGGTGACGAGCACCGCACAGCCGCGGGCCAGATAATCGGCAATGGCCGCGCTGGTGATCCGCGCCTGACAGGCGTCGACGATCAGGCTGACGCCGTCGCCATGGCGATCGACCAGCGCGTCGAGATGCTCGAACGCCGGCAGGACCAGACCGGTCTTCGATCCGTGGACGATATGGACCAATGTATGCTTGCGCGCGCGGCTCGCTTCCTCGACCGCCATGTCGATCCGCCGCGCGACTTCATCGGTGCGATAGGCCGCTCCGCGATCGTCGCGAACGGGGATATTGTAGAGTTCGACCTTGGCGGGAAGGCGCCCGCCCATCGGATCGCCCTTGGCAACCTTGATCCCGCGCGCGGTTTCCTCCGCGAAGAACTGACCGTTCGCCGAATAGACGCAGCCGCTGCCGACTTCGTCGGCGCCGAGCAGGATATTGCGGATGCCGCCTTCGCTGCGTTCCTTGCACAAGGCGAGCCCGACATATTCGAGGTCGGTGCCGGAGGGCGCGAAGACGATGTCGACGCTGTCGCCGAGGCGATAGGCCTTGCGGATACGTGTGCGCAGGGAATCGAGCGCCAGATCATAGCCTTCGGGCGACAGGATCAGGTCCGGCGCCACTTCGGCAAGGCGGCGGCAGACATGGTCGAATGCCGGTCCGGAGATGTCGTTGGCGGTCGACGATGCATAGGCGACTGCAGACGATGGACGCGGCGACGAGAAATATTGATTCAGCCCGGTCGCAGGGTCGACGACGATGCGCGCGTCACCCCCACGGGTGAGCAGGTCCGCCGCCGCGTCGGCGAAGACGGCGGTGTCGATGGCGGCGGCATTCGGCTTCATCAATGACGGTCCAATCCCAATGGTTACGCGGATTGCGGAAGCGCTATGCGCGACGCTTGCGGCATAATAATGGCGGGTCACCCCCCTCGGGATCAAGGGGGCGACGATATCGGTGATGACGCAAGGTGCTTCCACCCCGGCCTAACAGTCTCTATATCGCCGCGGATTCAAGCAAAGGTCGGCTCGTGACACAAACGCCCAAGACGCTCCGCATTCCGCAGGAGGCGAAGGATCGCCTCCGTATCATGTTCATCGCAAAGCATGCGCTCGGCGATGGATCGCTTCACCCGGAGGATGGTAATCACGCCCTCTATCATCATGAGGTGCGAACGATCCTGGAGGGGCTCGGGCTCAATCTGGAGCTTGCGAACCGCTATGAGGCGCTGTTCGAGAATCCCGGCGTCGATTTTGTGTTCCCGCTGCTCAATCGCGGGGGTTTCCTGAATTCGGAAATGCTGTTGCCTTTGCTGTGCACGCGACTGGGCATTCCGTTTCTCGGTGCCTCGCCGATCGTGCGCGGCCTGTCCGACGACAAGCATCTGACCAAGCTGGAGGCCAAGGCACGCGGTATTCCGACGAGCCCCTGGGCGATCTATCGTCGCGGTGCGCCGGTGCGCGAGGCGGATTGTCCGATGGCCGAGCGCATGGTGATCAAGCCCAATGCGTCGTCGGCGAGCTGGGGCGTGTCCGACGCGTTCGACTGGAAGGGCGTCGCGGAAGCGGTCGCCGGCATCCATGCGCAGGGCCATGACGCGATCGTCGAGCCGTTCCTCAACGGCAGCGACGTCGAAGTGCCGGTCATCACCATCGACGACGAGCCGTTCGTGATGCCGATGATGCTGTTCGAACAGGCCGATCCGAGCCATTTGCGGACCTATTATGAAAAGCGCGATCTGGTCGACCGCACGCAGAAATATCAGCTCGTCGAATTCCAGGACAGCTATTGGCAGCCGAAGATCGACGCGCTCACCCGCCGCATGGTCGAGGTGTTCCGCCCGTTCGACTATGGTCGCTACGAATTCCGTCTCGACCTGGAAAAGGGCGACGTCCAGATGCTGGAGGTCAATCTCAACTGCAATCTCTGGTCGCAGAAAGTCTATGGCCGGTCTGCCAAGGCCGCCGGCATGTCGCAGGAGGCGTTGATCGAGACCATCCTGTGCGAAAGCCTGGTCCGCCACGGCCTGATCGAGCGGAGCGCGGTTTCGGGTGACTGACGGCTTCACTGTCCTCGTCCTCGCGGCGCAGCGCGCGGGCGTGGACAACCCGCTCGCCGTGCGTGCCGGGGTCAGCCACAAATGCCTGGTGCCGATCTGCGGCAAGCCGCTGATCGTGCATGTGCTCGACACGCTGACGACGATGCCGGGCGTCGGTCTGATCCGGATATCTGTCGAGCCCGAGGCCGTGCCCGAACTCACGACGCTGGTCGCGGCCTATGCGCCGGCGGGCGTGCCGATCGATTTCGCCCCGTCGGATTCGAACATCGCCGAAAGCGTGATCTCTGCATCGGCCGGGGTGCCGGCGCCGATCCTGATCACGACCGCGGACAATGTGTTGCTGACCCATGATTCGCTGCGCCGGATGCTCGATGCATTTGCCGGCGGTGCGGATGCGGCGGCTGCGCTCACGACGCGCGGTGCGATCCATGCCGTCCATCCGGAAGGGCAGAGGCGTTTCTACGAATTCCGCGACGACGCCTATTCGAATTGCAATCTCTACGGGCTCTCGGGTGCGCACGCCCTGGCCGGCGTGGAAGTGTTTCGTGAGGGCGGGCAGTTCGCCAAGAATCCCAAGCGGCTGATCACGGCGTTCGGCCTGATCAACATCCTGCTGATGCGGTTCAAGCTGATCTCGATTCACAATGCGATGAAGCGCGCCTCGCGTCGTTTCGGCCTGACAATGACGGCGGTCGTGCTTACTGACGGCAGCCAGGCGATCGATGTCGACAATGAACGCACCTATGCGATCGCGGAAGGGCTGCTGGCGAAGAAGCTCGGGCTCTGAATGCGCTGCCGACAGCTTCGCAAGCAAGCGAATCAGGTCTCCAAAGCGGTGCCATTCGGGCGGAAACCGTAGGATAGCTGCCTTGGCCCGAACGGACGAGTGACCGCATATCTTGCTTTCCTTGGCGGTTTTAGGTCTTCCCTCCCCCGGATCGAAGGACTATCGGCATGGCGGAGTTTCAAGCGGGGATCGAGCGAATGGCCGAATTCAGGCTGCCCAAGAACAGCACCGTCAAAAAGGGCAAGACGAACAAGGCGGCTGCCGACGCCACCAATGTCCGTACGTTCAAGGTTTATCGCTACGATCCCGATAGCGGTGAGAATCCCCGCTACGACACATTCGATGTCGATCTCGACAATTGCGGTCCGATGGTGCTCGACGCGCTGATCAAGATGAAGAGCGAGCAGGATCCCTCGCTGACCTTCCGTCGCTCCTGCCGCGAGGGCATTTGCGGATCCTGTTCGATGAACATCGACGGACGCAACACGCTGGCGTGCACGCACGCGATCGAGGATTGCAGCAAGGAAGTCCGCATCACGCCGCTGCCGCATATGGATGTGGTCAAGGATCTGGTGCCCGATTTCACGCATTTCTATGCGCAATATGCGTCGATCCAGCCCTGGTTGCAGACCGTCACGCCGCCGCCTTCGGGCAAGGAGCGGTTGCAGTCGCCTGAGGATCGTTCGAAGCTCGACGGGCTTTACGAGTGCATCCTGTGCGCCTGCTGCTCGACGTCCTGCCCAAGCTATTGGTGGAATTCGGACAAGTTCCTGGGCCCGGCGATCCTGCTCCAGGCCTATCGCTGGCTCGCCGACAGCCGCGACGAGATGACCGGCGAGCGACTCGACGAACTCGAGGATCCGTTCCGCCTCTATCGCTGCCACACGATCATGAACTGCTCCAACGTCTGCCCGAAGGGGCTGAGCCCGGCGCGTGCGATCGCGGAAGTGAAGAAGATGGTGGTCGAACGGCAGATTTGAGGGTTGTCGTTGCCGGTCCTGTCGCTCCAGCGAAAGCTGGAGCCTATACGATGCCGGGGCGGCAGTGCGGTTGAAGGATCCTATGGGCTCCAGCTTTCGCTGGAGCGACATTTGAAATGACGAAACCTTCCTTCATTCATCAACCCGATCCCGACAATCCAGGCTGGAAGACGTGGACGCTCAGCGATCCCACACGCTTCAACAGCCTGCTCGGCAAGATGATGGTGCGGCTGGAGCCGGATGGCCAGGCGCGCATCCGGATGTTCCCCGAGCATGTTCATTCCAACCTGTCCGACAATATCCATGGCGGCACCACGCTCGCCTTTATCGATGTGGCGTTGTTCGCCGGATCGCGTCTGTTCGGATTGATCGAGGCGGGCACCGCGGTCACGCTCGACCTGTCCGTGCAGTTCATCGGCGCCGGCCGGGTGGGCGAACCGATGGATGCGGTGGTCGAACTGCTGCGTGAAACCGGACGATTGCTCTTCCTGCGCGGCCTGATCGTCCAGGGCGACAACAAGGTCGCAAGCTTTTCGGGGACCATTCGCAAGCCCGGCAGCAAGCCAGCCGCATGAGCCCCGCCGCATGAGCAATGTCCTCGACAGGTATGAGGCGCTGGTCGCCGCGGGCGAGTTGCGCCCCGATCGCGAGCAGCGTCGCGCCGCCGAGCGGCTGAACCAGCTTCAACAGGCGCTGGAAGCGACGCCCAAGCGCGGCAGCGTGTTATGGCGGTTGGCAGGCAAGACGCCGGAGCCGCCACGCGGCGTCTATATGTGGGGCGGGGTGGGGCGCGGCAAATCCATGCTGATGGACCTGTTCCACGATTGCCTGCGCATCCAGCGCAAGCGCCGGGTTCATTTCCACGAATTCATGCTGGAGGTTCATGCGCGGCTGCGTGTTGAGCGCCAGAAGGAAGTCGGCGATCCGATTATCCCCGTCGCCGAGGCGCTGGTCGGAGAGGCGCGGTTGCTCGCCTTCGACGAACTGGTCGTCAACAACAGCGCCGATGCGATGATCATGTCGCGTCTGTTCACTGCGATGATGGCGCGTGGGCTGACCGTGGTCGCCACGTCGAACCGCGCGCCGAAGGATCTCTACAAGGACGGGCTCAACCGCGAGCATTTCCTGCCCTTTATCGGGTTGATCGAGCGCGATCTCGACGTGCTCACGCTCAACGGCCCGGTCGATTATCGCCTGGAGCGGCTGAGCGGCGTCGATACATGGCACACGCCGCTCGGCCAGACAGCGACCGATGCGCTGCGCGAGGCGTTCTTCCGCCTGACCGACTATCCGCCCGAGGACAGCGCGCATGTGCCATCGGAGGAGCTGCAGATTCCTGGCGGACGCAGCATGCACGTTCCCAAAAGCTTGAAGGGCGTTGCCGTCTTCTCGTTCAAGCGCCTCTGTGCCGAGGCGCGGGGGGCGGCCGATTATCTTGCGATCGCGCGACGCTATCACACCGTCATCATTGTCGGCATTCCCAGGCTTGGGCCCGAAAATCGTAACGAGGCAGCGCGCTTCGTCACGCTGATCGACGCACTCTACGAGCACAAGGTGAAGCTACTCGCGGGCGCGGCGGCCGAGCCGCAGTCCCTCTACGAACAGGGCGATGGCGCCTTCGAGTTCGAGCGCACCGTCAGCCGGCTGATGGAAATGCAGTCAGACGATTATCTCGCGCGAGGGCACGGGCAGGAATGATCGCGCGGTGCCCGTGCAAATGCGGCTGACGAAGTCCGATTTCCCATCTTATTGCGACTAATTATTAGTTGCAAAGATTTCGGAGGCAGAGAAGTGCTTCCGCGGTTGCCCTTCTTTCCCGATGCGCCTAAGCGGGCGCCAATCTTGATCGGCGGGCGCCCCGAGTCAGTGGCCGTTCCGCCTCGGCGAGGGAGACTGACTGCATGGCCCGTAAGAAAATCGCGCTCATTGGCGCTGGTAATATCGGGGGCACACTCGCGCACCTCGCGGCGATCAAGGAACTGGGCGATATCGTCCTGTTCGACGTTGTGGAAGGCGTGCCGCAGGGCAAGGCGCTCGACCTGAGCCAGTGCGGCCCGGTCGAAGGCTTCGACGCGAAGATCATCGGCTCCAACGATTATGCCGACATTGCCGGCGCAGACGTGATCATCGTCACGGCCGGCGTTGCCCGCAAGCCCGGCATGAGCCGCGACGACCTGCTCGGCATCAACCTGAAGGTGATGAAGGCGGTCGGCGAGGGCATCAAGAACAATGCGCCCGACGCGTTCGTCATCTGCATCACCAACCCGCTCGACGCGATGGTCTGGGCGCTGCGCGAATTCTCCGGTCTGCCGCACCACATGGTCGTCGGCATGGCCGGCGTGCTCGACAGCGCGCGCTTCAGCCATTTCCTGGCCGACGAGTTCCAGGTTTCGGTGCGCGACGTGAACACGTTCGTGCTCGGCGGCCATGGCGACACGATGGTGCCGGTCGTTCAGTATTCGACGGTTGCGGGCATCCCCGTTCCCGATCTGATCGAGCAGGGCCGTTCGACCAAGGAGCGTATCGACGCGATCGTGCAGCGCACGCGTAGCGGCGGCGGCGAGATCGTTGCGCTGCTCAAGACCGGTTCCGCCTATTACGCGCCAGCGACCAGCGGCATCGCGATGGCCGAAGCCTATCTCAACGACCAGAAGCGCCTGCTGCCCTGCGCCGCTTATGTCGAAGGCAAGTACGGGCTTGATGGCCTGTATGTCGGCGTGCCCGTTTTCATCGGTGCCGGCGGTGTCGAGCAGATCGTCGAGATCAAGCTGGACGACGAAGCCAAGACCAATCTTCAGGTCTCGGTCGACGCCGTCAAGGAACTGCTCGATGCCTGCAAGGCGATCGACGAAAGCCTGAAGTAATCGCCGTCACCCCCGCTGCGGCGGGGGTCCAGACGATCATCAACGAACATGCTGGATCCCTGCGGACGCGGGGATGACACAAGGGAAGCAGACGCGATGTCCATCCTCGTCGACAAGAATACCAAGGTCATCACCCAGGGGATGACCGGTGCCACCGGCACCTTCCACACCGAACAGGCGCTGGCCTATGGCACGCAGATGGTCGGCGGCGTCACGCCGGGCAAGGGCGGGACCAACCATATCGGCCTCCCCATGTTCGACACGGTGGCGGAAGCCGTTGCGAAGACCGGCGCGACCGCATCGTGCATCTATGTGCCGCCGCCATTCGCCGCCGACTCGATCCTGGAAGCGATCGACGCGGAAGTGCCGCTGATCGTCGCGATCACCGAGGGCATCCCGGTGCTCGACATGGTCAAGGTGAAGCGCGCTCTGTCGGGTTCCAAGTCGCGGCTGATCGGCCCCAACTGCCCCGGCGTGTTGACGCCCAACCAGTGCAAGATCGGCATCATGCCCGGCAGCATCTTCAAGCAGGGTTCGGTGGGCGTTGTTTCCCGCTCGGGCACGCTTACCTATGAAGCCGTGTTCCAGACCAGTCAGCAGGGCCTCGGCCAGACCACCGCAGTCGGCATCGGCGGCGATCCCGTCAACGGCACGAACTTCATCGACGTGCTCGAGTTGTTCCTGGCCGACGACGCGACCGAGTCGATCATCATGATCGGTGAGATCGGCGGCAACGCCGAGGAGCAGGCTGCGCAGTTCCTGAAGGACGAGGCGAAGCGTGGCCGCAAGAAGCCGATGGTCGGCTTCATCGCGGGCCGCACGGCGCCTCCGGGTCGTCGCATGGGCCATGCCGGTGCGATCGTCTCCGGCGGTCAGGGCGGCGCGGACGACAAGATCGCGGCAATGGAGGAAGCGGGCATCCGCGTTTCTCCCAGCCCGTCCGAGCTCGGCGTTACGCTCGTCGATCTGCTGAAGGGCTGAACGCGGATATCGGCCGTCCGTCCTTCGGGCGGGCGGACCGATCATCGAGGACAGTGAAATGGGTTATGAAGGCCAGGATTTCGACGATATCGCGGGGGTGAGCCCCGGGTTCGTGGAAGGACTGTATCGTGTGTACCAGGCAACGCCGGACAAGGTCGAGCCGGCCTGGCGGGCCTGGTTCGAGGGGCTGGAGGCGACGACCTCCGCTCCGAGCTGGGCGCGCGCCAACTGGCCCCTGTCTGAAACCGATGCGCTGACTGCGGCGCTCGACCCCATGCAGATGACGGTCGAGCCCAAGCCCGCAAAGGCTGCGCCGGCGGCTGCTGCGCCGATCTCGGCCGATGTTGTCGCTGCCGCCGCGGCCGACGCGATCCGCGCGCAGATGCTGATCCGCACCTATCGCGTGCGCGGCCATCTTGCCGCCAATCTCGATCCGCTTGGGCTGGTTCAGCGCGAACTGCCCGCTGACCTGACGCCGGAATATCACGGCTTCTCCGGCTCCGACCTCGATCGCCCCGTCTATCTCGGCGGCACGCTCGGGCTGGAGATGGCGTCGATCCGCGAGGTCGTCGAGATCCTGCGCGCCAATTATTGCGGCAATGTCGGCCTGGAATATATGCACATCTCCGACGTGGAGGAGCGTCGCTTCCTCCAGGAGCGGATGGAGGGCAAGGACAAGGTCATCCAGTTCACGCCCGAGGGCAAGAAGGCGATCCTCGCCAAGGTGATCCAGGGCGAGCAGTACGAGAAGTTCCTGGGCCGCAAATATGTCGGCACCAAGCGCTTCGGCCTGGACGGCGGCGAATCGATGATCCCCGCGCTCGAAGCGGTGATCAAATATGGCGGCCAGATGGGCGTGCGCGAGATCGTCTACGGCATGGCGCATCGCGGCCGGCTGAACGTGCTTGCCAACGTCATGGCCAAGCCGTTCCGCGTCATCTTCCACGAATTCTCGGGCGGCTCGGCCAATCCCGAGGATGTCGGCGGTTCGGGCGACGTGAAATACCATCTCGGCACCTCCACCGATCGCGAGTTCGACGGGATCAGCGTCCACATGTCGCTGGTGCCCAATCCCTCGCATCTGGAGACCGTCGACCCGATCGTGCTCGGCAAGGTGCGCGCAACGCTCGCCATCCGTGACGATCTGGAGGAAATGGATCAGGTTCTGCCCGTGCTCATCCACGGCGACGCGGCCTTTGCGGGCCAGGGCATCGTGTGGGAGACGTTGGGCTTCCAGGGCATCCGTGGCTATGCCAGTGGCGGCTGCATCCATTTCATCATCAACAACCAGATCGGCTTCACGACCAGCCCGCAATTCGCGCGCAACTCGCCCTATCCGAGCGACGTGGCGAAGGGTGTCCAGGCGCCGATCTTCCACGTCAACGGCGACGATCCCGAGGCCGTGACATTCGCCTGCAAGATGGCGATCGAATATCGCCAGAAGTTCGACCGCGACGTCGTGATCGACATGTGGTGCTATCGCCGATTCGGTCACAACGAAGGCGACGAACCAAGCTTTACCCAGCCATTGATGTACGCGAAAATCCGCCAGCATCCGGCGGTCAGCGCCATTTACGGCGAGCGCCTCGTGAGCGAGGGCGTAATCGACGGCAGCTGGGCCGAACAGTCCAGCCAGTCCTTCGTCGATCTGCTCGAGGAAGAGTTCGAGACGGCCAAGGGTTATAAGCCCAACAAGGCGGACTGGTTCGCCGGCCGCTGGTCGGGCCTCAACAAGCCTGCCGATTCCGAAACCGCGCGCCGCGCGGTGGAATCGGGCATCGAGAAGAAACTGTTCGACAGCCTTGGTCGCACGCTGACGTCGGTCCCCGACGATCTCGTCATCCACAAGACGCTAGGCCGTATCCTCGATGCCAAGCGCGAGATGTTCAAGACCGGCAAGAGCTTCGACTGGGCGACGGGCGAGGCGCTTGCCTACGGTTCGCTGGTTTCGGAGGGATATGGCGTCCGCCTGTCCGGCCAGGATTCGGGTCGCGGCACGTTCAGTCAGCGCCACGCCGTCTGGGTCGACCAGACGACCGAGCGCAAATATGTGCCTTTGGGTACCGTGCCGCACGGCCGGTTCGAAGTGCTCGACAGTCCACTCTCCGAATATGGCGTGCTCGGTTTCGAATATGGCTATGCCATGGCCGATCCGAAGACGCTGGTGCTGTGGGAAGCGCAGTTCGGCGATTTCGCCAATGGCGCGCAGATCGTGATCGACCAGTATATCGCGGCGGGCGAGGCCAAGTGGCTGCGCGCCAACGGTCTCGTGATGCTGCTGCCGCATGGTTACGAAGGGCAGGGGCCGGAACATAGTTCCGCTCGCCTTGAGCGCTATCTGCAGCTCTGTGCGCAGGATAATATCCAGGTCTGCAACATCACCACGCCGGCCAATTATTTCCATGTGCTGCGCCGGCAGATGCTGCGGTCGTTCCGCAAACCGCTGATCATCATGACGCCGAAGTCGCTGCTGCGCCACAAGATGGCCGTGTCGACCGCGGACGAGTTCATGGGCGATTCGCACTTCATGCGGATCAAGTCGGATCCCACGCCGCCCAATGACACGGACGTGAAGCGCCTCGTGCTCTGTTCGGGCAAGGTGGCGTACGACCTGATCGAAGCGCGCGATGCCGCGGGCGACAAGAATACGGCGATTGTCCGGGTCGAGCAGCTTTATCCCTTCCCGGGCGAGCCGCTGACCGCGCGACTGAAGCGCATGACCAATCTCGACGAGGTGGTCTGGTGCCAGGAAGAGCCGAAGAATAACGGCGCATGGTCGTTCGTCGAGCCGTTCATCGAGCAGTCGCTGATCGATGCCGGCACAAAGCCGAAGCGGCCGCGTTATGCGGGGCGGTCGGCGTCCGCATCGCCGGCCACCGGCCTCGCGAAGCGGCACGTGGCAGAGCAGGGTGCGCTGGTCGCCGATGCGCTCGGCCATAGCGTCCGCCAGGAAATCCGGCGCCAGAAGAAGGGTTGAACTGAATCATGGCCACCGAAGTCAAAGTCCCCGTGCTGGGCGAATCGATCACCGAGGCGACGATCGGCGAATGGCTGAAGCAGCCCGGCGATCCCGTGAAGGCTGACGAACCCATTGCAAGCCTCGAAACCGACAAGGTCGCCATCGAGGTGCCCGCACCCGTTGCCGGCGTGATGGGCGCGCATCTCGTTCAGCCCGGCGACACGGTGAATGTCGGCGCGACGATCGCGATGATCGAAGCGGGCGGCGCTGCTGCTGCTGTCGCTGCACCGGCCGCCAAAGCGGCTGCGGCTTCGCCAGCCCCCGCGCAGCAGGCCCCGGCCGCAACTGCGGGCGAAGAGCCGGTGATGACGCTTTCCCCGGCGGTTCGCCGTCTGGTGCTCGAGCATGGCCTTGATCCGTCGTCCATCAAGGGCAACGGCAAGGACGGTCGACTGACCAAGGAAGACGTTCTCGCCGCCGCCAGCGCGGCCAAGGATGCGCCGGCTCCGGCTGCTGCTCAGCCTGCCGAGACGCCTGCGCCGACCGCGGCACTGCCCGAGATTGGCGGCCGCAAGGAAGAGCGCGTGCGGATGACGCGCCTGCGCAAGACCATCGCGCACCGGCTGAAGGAAGCGCAGGAGACTGCCGCGATCCTCACCACCTTCAACGACGTGGACATGTCCGCGGTGATGGAGGCGCGTAGCAAGTACAAGGATCTGTTCGAGAAGAAGCATGGCGTCCGCCTGGGCTTCATGGGCTTCTTCGTGAAGGCCGCGTGCCAGGCGCTCAAGGACGTGCCGGCCGTCAACGCCTCGGTCGAGGGCGACGATATCGTCTATCGCGACTATGCCGACATCTCGGTCGCGGTCTCGGCGCCAAACGGCCTCGTGGTTCCCGTCATCCGTGACGCGCAGACGCTGAGCGTCGCGGAAGTCGAGCGCACCATCGGTGATTTCGGCAAGCGCGCGAAGGACGGCACGCTGAAGCTTGAGGAAATGAAGGGCGGTACCTTCACCATCTCCAACGGCGGCGTGTTCGGATCGCTGATGTCGACGCCGATCATCAATCCACCCCAGTCGGGCGTGCTCGGTCTGCACCGTATCGAGGACCGCCCGGTGGTCCGCGACGGTCAGATCGTGATCCGGCCGATGATGTATCTCGCGCTCAGCTACGATCATCGCATCGTCGATGGCCGCGAAGCGGTCACTTTCCTCGTCGCGATCAAGAATGCGATCGAGGATCCGACCCGACTGCTGATCGATCTCTAAGGAACCCGACATGGCTGACTACGACTATGACGTCCTGGTGATCGGCGCCGGACCCGGCGGCTATGTCGCCGCGATCCGCGCCGCACAACTCGGACTGCGCACTGCCTGCGCCGAAAGCCGCGAGACGCTGGGCGGGACCTGCCTCAACGTCGGTTGCATCCCGTCCAAGGCATTGCTCCACGCGTCGCACCTCTATGAGGAAGCGCATTCGGGCGCGCTCGCCAAGTTCGGCGTGAAGGTCGAAGGCACCAGCCTCGATCTCGATGCGATGCACGGTTCCCGTACCGACGCGGTCAAGGGCCTGACCGGGGGCATCGAGTTTCTGTTCAAGAAAAACAAGGTCGACTGGCTGAAGGGCCGGGCGAGCTTCACCGGCACCGACAGCGTCGAGGTGGGCGGCAAGACCTATCGCGCGAAGAACATCATCATCGCGACCGGTTCCAGCGTCACGCCGCTGCCCGGCGTCGAGATCGACCACAAGGTGATCGTCGATTCGACCAGCGCGCTCGAACTGCCCAAGGTGCCCGAGCATCTCGTCGTCATCGGCGGCGGCGTGATCGGGCTGGAACTGGGTTCGGTCTGGCGTCGCCTTGGTGGGAAGGTCACCGTCGTCGAGTTCCTCGACCAGATCCTGCCCGGCATGGACGGCGAGGTCCGCAAGGAAGCCACGCGCATCTTCAAGAAGCAGGGCTTCGAGATCCGCACCGGCACCAAGGTCACCAAGGCCGAGGTGAAGGGCAAGGGTGCCGTGCTGACCGTCGAGCCTTCGGCAGGCGGTGATGCGCAGACGATCGAGGCCGATACCGTGCTCGTCGCGATCGGCCGTCGCCCCAACACCGACGGGCTTGCGCTCGACAAGGCGGGGCTTGCCGTAAACGGCCGTGGCCAGATCGAAACCGATCACCGCTTCCAGACGTCGGTTCCCGGCATCTGGGCGATCGGCGACGTCGTCCCCGGCCCGATGCTTGCGCACAAGGCCGAGGATGAGGGCATTGCCGTCGCGGAGAATATCGGTGGGCTCACCGGCATCGTGAACCACGATGTGATCCCGAGCGTGGTCTACACCATGCCCGAGATTGCCGGCGTCGGCCTGACAGAGGAAGCCGCGCGCGAAAAGGGCGAGATCAAGGTCGGCAAGTTCCCGATGGCGGGCAACAGCCGCGCCAAGACCATCCACGACACCGCGGGCTTCGTGAAGGTGATTGCGGATGCCGAAACCGATCGTGTCGTCGGTGTCTGGATCATCACCTCGGTTGCCGGCACGATGATCGCGCAGGCGGCACAGGCCATGGAATTCGGCGCCACCAGCGAAGACATCGCCTATACCTGCCACGCCCATCCGACGCATTCGGAAGCGATCAAGGAAGCGGCAATGGGCGTGTTGGGCAAACCGATCCACGTCTGAGCATGAAGGGGCAAGCTGCGCGATTGGCGCAACTTGCCCCAGTGCCGCGACGAGCCGCGGAACCGAATCGCGCCTTCAAACACTGACTCCCGTAGTTGATACGGGAGTGAAACATGAAGAAGGCCCTGTTGCTCATTCTGCCTGGCTTGATCGCGGCAGTTGGCGCGTGCGGACCCAAGCAGATCGCACTGTCCGCCGATCCGGTCGAGCGGGCCGCGACCTGCGGCGTGGTTGCAGCGGCGCATGCGCGCGACACCAGCACCGACTTCAAGGGGCCGCTCAGCGTCGAAGCCAAGGGTGAGACGTTGCGCTACGCACTACTCACCGGTGCGCAGCAGGAGAGCTTCTCGGCCGAGCAGGCGGGCGCGGTGGTCAAGCGCATGCCTGAAATTGCCGACACGGTGATCGACGGCAAATGGAAGAAGCTGGTCGAGCCGTGCGCACAGGCCTATCCGGTCGCCGCGACTGCGCAACCCGAACTGCCGAAGGATCCGCTGGTTGCCGGGCTCGGCTGCGACATGTTGCGCCAGTTCGTCGGCCGCGCCTTGGCGAGCGACGGGCGCTATGAGGAGACCCTGTCGCAATATAGCGCGCTGGAGCGCAAACTGGACGGTAAGTTGGCACCGCTGATGGCGCGCCAGGGCATCCAGAACGGGGCTGAGGGAACCGAGCAGAAGCGCAAGGCAATGAGCACGGTGGCGAAGCTCGGCAATCCCACGGCGGTGATGGCGGCCTGCGTGCAGCACTATGTTTGAGCGGAAAGCTGCCCGTCTAGCGAGATCTTGAGCCCGTTATCCCGGCGAAAGCCGGAAACGATAGTTCGGCACAGCCAATCTCACTTCTTCTTTCCTTTCCGAGGACGGGCTTGAGATTCCGGCTTTCGCCGGAATGACGGGTGAGGGATAAGCGCCCCAGGGAAGGGGCCGATCATCGACAAGCTACCGATCGCTTTATGGTTTGCGACGCTCGATCTGGTCGGGATCGCGGTGTTTGCCGCGTCGGGCGCGCTGGCTGCGGCGCAGAAGCGACAGACCCTCGTCACATTCACCTTCTTCGCGCTTGTCACGGGCGTGGGCGGCGGCACGGTGCGCGATCTGCTGATCGGTGCGCCGGTCTTCTGGGTGCAGGATCAGCGCGTGCCCTTTGTCTGCCTGACCACGGCGCTCATCATCTGGTTCACGCCCAGGCGGATCTGGCGCGAGAACGCTCTCGACTGGTTCGATGCCATCGGGCTTGCGGCCTATGCGGTATTCGGCGCCGCGAAATCGCTGGCCTTCGGCGTCCAGCCGCTGCCCGCGGTGATGATGGGCGTGATCACCGCCTGTGTCGGCGGCATTATCCGTGACGTCCTGGCGGGGGAGCCGTCGATCCTGTTGCGTCCCGAAATCTACGTGACCGCCGCAGCGCTGGCCTCCGCATCCTTCGTGCTGCTGACCGTGCTCGGCGTGCCGTCGCTTGTCGCCGCGACAGGGGCTGCCTTTGCCGGCTTTGCGCTCAGGGGGTGGGCGATCTGGCGGGGTGTGGGGCTGCCCAGCTATCAGCGCTGAAGGGCTTACGCTCCGTTGGCTTCGAGCAGCGTCGAGCGAAGTCGAGACGCGTATGTCGAGAAGTGCCGCGCCGATCTTCTCGACCTCGGTTCTCGACAAGCTCGAACCTGCGCTCGAAGCAAACGGGAGAGAAATGCTCGCGCCGTTATTTCGGCCCGCTTGCGCCGACCTCAGCAAAGAGTTTCGGGTCGCGCGGCGGTTCGGTGGGCTCGGAAAGCACGCGCTGCCACATGCCGATATCGTGCCATTGACCGCTTTTGTAGCCGATCTCGCGCACGATGCCCGCGCGGCGGAAGCCGTTCGCTTCGTGCAGCGCGATGCTGCGCTCGTTGGGCAGTGAGATCACGGCGATCGCCTGGGTGAAATCCTGTGCGATCAATGTCTCGATCAGCGCCGAATAGAGCAGGCGACCAAGGCCCTGGCCGGCGCCGCCGCCGCCCAGATAGATCGAGGTCTCGACGGTGTAGCGATAGGCGGGGCGATCGCGGAACAGCGTGGCATAGGCATAGCCGAGAACGGCGTCGTCATCGTCGGTGGTGGCGACCAGCCAGGGGTAGAGTCCACCGGATGCGTGCATGCGCGACAGGATTTCGGCGGCGTTGGGCGCCTTGGTCTCGAACGAGATCGCACTGCCCGTCACATAGGGCATGTAGATGGCGGAAATCTGGTCCGCGTCGCTGTCACGTGCGGCGCGTATCTTGATCGTCATGCAAACCACTCCAATAGGCGCGCGATGATCGAGCCGCGCAATGGCGCGATACGCGCCGGTTCAATGGGACATTCCAGGCACTGGATACGCACTGCCGGCCCATTCGCCAACGCTTCGGCATCTTTGACCGCGCCGAACAGCGCCGCGACGCGCTGGCGAGAAAGGCGGGTCAGCAGATCGGCATTGCGGCTGTCCTCCGGATCGTCGCGCGTCCAGCTCTGGACCAGTGATTCAGCGAAGCCCGGCTGCTTTTCCAGATAGACCGGTACCGCCTGTTCGGGTTTCAGCCCGGCGCGCTTCGCGGCATCGGCAATCGCGTCCTCGAGTGACCCGAACTGGTCGACCAGTCCGATCTGGCGCGCAGTGCCGCCGTCCCAGACCCGGCCCTGCGCGATCTGGTCGACGCGTTCGAGGGGCAGGCGGCGCGACTGGCTGACCAACGTGATGAAGCGCGTATACATATTCTCGATGCTCGACTGGATGACGGCATCGAACGTCGCATTGGTGCCGCCGAAGACGTCGGGCTGACCCGACAGCGGCGTGGTGGTGATGCCGTCGGTGGTGACGCCGATCTTGCCGAGTGCATTTTCAAACGTGGGAATGATCCCGAACACGCCGATCGATCCGGTGACGGTCGAGGGTTCGGCGAAGATGCGGTCGGCCGGGGTCGACACCCAATAGCCGCCCGAGGCCGCGACCGACCCCATCGAGACGGTGACCGGCAGGCCCTTCGCCTTGGCCTGAAGGATCGCCTGGCGGATCTTCTCCGATGCCAGCACCGAACCGCCGGGCGAATCGACGCGGACCACCAGCGCCTTCAGATCCTTTTCCGCCAACCCGTCCAGGATCAACTTGGCGATGGTATCGCCGCCCGCCGTGCCTGGCATCGCTTCGCCGTCGACGATCTCGCCGGCGACAGTGATCACGCCGATCTTGCCGCCGCTCGGTGCCGGGTTGGCCGAAATCCAGTTGGCGAGCCTCGTGTTGCGGAACGATCCGGGACGCTTGTCGCTGCCTTCGCCTGCGATCTCCGCGACACGCTTGCCGAATGCGATCCGGTCGCCGAGCCTGTCGACCAGGCCCGATTGCAGCGCGGCCTTGGCCAGGTCGCCGCCGGCGGCGCGGATCTGCGCGTCGGGGCTGGCGATGAAGCTGGCCAGTTGGGCCTTGGGGCGTGCCTTGATGACCGCGTCCTGCCAATTCTGCCACAAGGCGCCGGCCAGCGCCTGATCGGCCTGCTTCGCCTCGGGCGACTGGTCGGCGCGCGTATAGGGCTCGACGAAGCTCTTATATGTGCCGACGCGATAGACATGGGTGGTAACGCCCAGCCGGTCGATCAGCCCCTTGTAATAGAGGCGGGAGCCGCCCGGGCCGGTGAACAATGTCAACCCGAACGGATCGAGCCAGACCTCAGACGCGTGTGCGGCAAGAGCGTAGCTGTCATCGGTATAGCCGGTCGCGAAGGCGAGGACTGGCTTCTTGGCGGCGCGGACCTTGTCGACGGCCGCGGCAGCGCGCTCGATTGTCGTCTGCCCCCCGCCGATAAAGGTGTTGAGATCGAGCACCACAACCTTGATCCTGTCGTCGGTCGCCGCGGTTTCGAGCGCGCGGACCACGTCGCGCAGGCGATGCTGCCGGGCAACCGGCGTCGCGCCGCTGAGGATCGTGAAAGGGTCGGCTTCTTCCGGTTGCTCGACCAGACTGCCGCTTAGGTCGACGAGCAGCGCTCCGGGCGTGACCGTCGCGGGATTCGGCCGGGCCGAAAGCGCGGCCCAGAGCAGCCCGAAGAACAACAGCAGCAGGAAAAGGACGAGCGCGTCCTTCACCCCCACCAGGATTTTCCACGCACCTCGAACGAACGCCAAGGCAAGCCTCCCGAATGAGCGTTTCGGCTTTCGGGCTATAGGAGCTTGCCGGCCCTGTCCATCGCTGCGAACCGCGGAGCCGCCGCTGTCATCGCCGCGACTTCGAATTGAGATAGTGAACGACACCTTCGCGATATTCGTGGGGTCTTGATCGGTCCGGCTGCCGTGGAGGGCGACATGCCGCACCGACATTCGACTCCGACTAAATTTCGGCTAGGTGGTTGACCTCCCCCAGACGGCCCCACATATGCGCCTCGCTGGCACTCACATGAGGTGAGTGCTAATAGGTTCGCAATCGCAGGCAATGCCTGCATAAATGAGGAAAGGGTGACGCATGAAGTTTCGTCCGTTGCACGACCGCGTTCTCGTCCGCCGGGTTGAGGCAGAAGAGAAGACCGCCGGTGGGATCATCATTCCCGATACCGCCAAGGAAAAGCCCCAAGAGGGTGAAGTCGTCGCTGCTGGCGCTGGCGCCAAGGCCGAAGACGGCACCGTGACTCCGCTGGACGTCAAGGCCGGCGACAAGATCCTGTTCGGCAAATGGTCCGGCACCGAAGTCAAGATCGACGGTGAAGACCTGCTGATCATGAAGGAAAGCGACATCCTCGGGATCGTCGGCTGATCTTCCACGCATTTTGCGACATGCCGGCCAAGGCCGGCATCTCCGCCCGGTTCGACCGCGCTGGTCGTTGATGCGGAGAGTCCGGTTTTCGCCGGAATGACGCTGGTTTCAAGTTCGAAGAAGGAACACACACATGGCAGCGAAAGACGTTAAATTTTCGCGCGACGCGCGCGAGCGCATCCTGAGGGGCGTCGACATCCTTGCGGATGCCGTGAAGGTCACTCTGGGCCCCAAGGGCCGCAACGTCGTGATCGACAAGAGCTTTGGTGCACCGCGCATCACCAAGGACGGCGTCACCGTCGCCAAGGAGATCGAGCTCAAGGACAAGTTCGAGAACATGGGCGCCCAGATGGTGCGCGAAGTGGCCTCGAAGACCAACGACATCGCCGGCGACGGCACGACCACTGCGACCGTTCTGGCGCAGGCGATCGTCCGTGAAGGCATGAAGTCGGTTGCGGCCGGCATGAACCCGATGGATCTGAAGCGCGGCATCGATCTCGCCGTCTCGAAGGTCGTTGCTGACCTCAAGGCTCGCTCCAAGCCGGTTGCCGGCACCAGCGAAATCGCCCAGGTCGGCATCATCTCCGCCAATGGCGACACCGTCGTCGGCGAGAAGATCGCCGAAGCGATGGAGAAAGTCGGTAAGGAAGGCGTGATCACCGTCGAGGAGGCCAAGGGTCTCGATTTCGAGCTGGACGTCGTCGAAGGCATGCAGTTCGACCGCGGCTATCTGAGCCCCTACTTCATCACCAACCCCGAGAAGATGTCGGTCGAACTGGCCGATCCCTACATCCTCATCCACGAGAAGAAGCTCTCCAATCTCCAGGCGATGCTTCCGATCCTCGAGGCTGTCGTGCAGTCGGGTCGTCCGCTGCTCATCATCGCCGAGGACATCGAGGGTGAGGCCCTGGCCACGCTCGTCGTCAACAAGCTGCGCGGCGGCCTGAAGGTCGCTGCGGTCAAGGCGCCTGGCTTCGGCGATCGTCGCAAGGCGATGCTCGAAGACATCGCGATCCTGACCAAGGGCGAAGTGATCTCCGAGGATCTCGGCATCAAGCTCGAGACCGTCACGCTCGGCATGCTCGGCACCGCCAAGCGCGTCACGATCGACAAGGACAACACCACCATCGTCGATGGCGCCGGTGATGCCGATTCGATCAAGGGCCGCACGGAAGCGATCCGCCAGCAGATCGAGAACACCACCAGCGATTACGACCGTGAGAAGCTCCAGGAGCGTCTTGCCAAGCTCGCCGGCGGCGTTGCCGTGATCAAGGTCGGCGGCGCCACCGAGGTTGAAGTGAAGGAGCGCAAGGATCGCGTCGACGACGCTCTCCATGCCACCCGCGCTGCGGTCGAGGAAGGCATCGTCCCCGGCGGCGGTACGGCTCTGCTGTACGCCACCAAGGCGCTCGAAGGCCTGAAGGGCGTCAATGACGACCAGACCCGCGGCATCGACATCATCCGCAAGGCGATCCAGGCGCCGCTGCGTCAGATCGCTCAGAATGCGGGCGTCGACGGTGCAGTTGTCGCTGGCAATCTGCTGCGCGAAAATGACGAGACCCGTGGCTTCAACGCTTCGACCGACGTGTACGAGAATCTCGTCGCGGCCGGCGTGATCGACCCGACCAAGGTCGTGCGCACCGCGCTTCAGGATGCGGCGTCTGTCGCCGGTCTCCTGATCACGACCGAAGCGACGATCGCCGAGCTGCCCGACGACAAGCCTGCCATGCCCATGGGCGGTGGCGGCGGCATGGGCGGCATGGGTGGCATGGACTTCTGATCGACCGATCGGACTGTTCGACACCCGCCGTTCAGGCGTGAAAAGAGAAGGGCCGGGGAGCAATCCCCGGCCCTTCTTCATTTTAGCCTGTCGGCCATTTCAGGATGCAGGTGCCGGTGCCTCTGCGGACGGTGGCGCCCCCGCGCTGTTTGCGGCGCTCTCGTCGAGCATCGCGGCCGCGTCGTTCAACGCTTTCGCTTCGCTCGGGGTTACGCCGCCCACCGTTGCGCTGTCATCCGTGCTGCCGCACGCGACAAGCGCCACGCACGCCGGCAGGACAAGCCATTTGGGTCTCACGAACCGCTGCGTGCGTCCGCGGCGCCCTTCTTCAACTTGTCGGCGGCGGCATCGAGCGTGTTCGCCGTGCCGGCCTTGACTGCCTTGGTGCCATTCTCGATCGCATCGCCTGCCTTGTCGGCGACATTCTCGGCAGCACCGACCGCGTCGGCGCTCACATTGGCGACATCCGCTGCGGCATTGCCGATCGTTGCCGAGGCATCGCTTGCGATCGTATTGGCGGCTTCGCTCGTCTCGTTCTTTGCCTTGTCGCTGCAGGCCGAAAGGCCCAGCGCGGCGACAAGCACCAGCGATGCTGCAACGGATTTCCTCATAGACGCTCTCCTGTTTCAAATGCGATCGGCCCGCGCTACGGGCCGTGCCCGAACCTATCCCGGCGTCCAGAACCGCGCAACGGGGCGAGAGTTCCTCGCTAAACTAAGGAAATCCGCCTGTTGACCACATATAAAGAAATCTTTATATGACAATTCATGTCCGTTGAACTCGATGTTTTCCGTGCGCTCGCCGATCCGACCAGACTTCGGATCTTCGCGTTGCTGCGTGCGATGGAATTGTCGGTGGGGGAACTGGCCCAGGTGCTCGGGCAGAGCCAGCCACGCGTCTCGCGTCATGTGAAGATCCTGTCCGACGCCGGCCTGACCGAGCGTCGCCGAGAGGGAAGCTGGGTGTTTCTGGGCCTGGGCGATCGGCGCATCGTCGATCCGCTGCTCGTGACACTCGATGCCTGGCAGCGTGGGCGACAGGTCGATCACTGGCAGGCGGCCGATGCGGCGCGGCTTGCTGCGGTCCGGGCCGATCGCGCGGATGCGGCCAGCCGCTATTTCGATGCGCATGCCGAGCAATGGGATGCGATCCGCAGCCTGCATGTCGCCGAAAGCGAAGTCGAGGCGGCGATGACGGCGCTGCTGGGTGTCGAGCCGATCGGTCGACTGGTCGATATCGGCACCGGTACCGGCCGTATGATCGCGCTGTTCGGCCATGGTGCGGAAAATGCGCTCGGCATTGATCGCAGCCCGCAGATGCTGCGGCTCGCGCGCTCGCGGCTTGCGGAAGCGGGGCTCGATACGGTCGATCTGCGCCAGGCCGATATGTATGCTCTGCCGCTTGGCGACGGATCCGCGGATACGGTGATCCTGCACCAGATTCTTCATTTCGCGCAGATGCCGGAGCTTGCGATTGCAGAGGCTGCGCGCTTGCTGGCGCCGGAAGGGCGGCTGCTCATTGCCGATTTCGCGCCGCATGACCGGGAAGAATTGCGAGCGGAGCAGGCGCATTCGCGGCTCGGGTTCGCGGACGATCAGATCAGGCATTGGTATGGGGAGGCGGGACTGGAAACCGTGGCGATCGAGGAATTGAAGGGCGGTGCGCTCACCGTGAAACTCTGGCTGGGGCGGCGCGTGCCTGCTGTGGCCGATCAAAGGAAAGCGGCATGACGCTCAGCATCAATCAACTCGAAGAAGCGCGCCGCGCGCTCGATGCCCCCTTGTTCGCGGATCTCGCGGGCGATGCGCAGGTGTCGTTCGAATTTTTCCCGCCCAAGACCGAGAAGATGGAAGAGACGCTGTGGAGCGCCGTGCAGACGCTCGAGCCGTTGGCGCCGCGTTTCGTGTCGGTCACCTATGGTGCGGGCGGTTCGACCCGCGAACGTACCCATGCCACCGTCGCGCGCATCCAGCGCGAGACCGCGATTCCCGCCGCCGCGCATCTGACCTGTGTCGAGGCCAGCCGTGCCGAAATCCGTGAAGTCGCCGAATCCTATTGGCTGGCGGGCGTCCGCCATATCGTCGCGTTGCGTGGTGATCCGCCGGTGGCTGGTGCGCGCTTCGTGCCGCATCCCGAGGGTTTTGCGAGCGCCGCCGATCTGGTCGCGGGATTGAAGGAGATCGCGCCGTTCGAGATATCGGTCGCCGCCTATCCCGAAACCCACCCCGAAGCAGTGAGCGGACAGGCCGATCTCGACAATCTCAAGCGTAAGCTGGACGCTGGCGCCAATCGTGCGATCAGCCAGTTCTTCTTCTCGCCCGACGCCTTTTTCCGCTTTCGCGATCGTGCGGCCGATGCCGGGATCGATGCGGAGATCGTGCCGGGTATATTGCCGGTGTCGAATGTGGCGCAGACCCGCAAGTTCGCGGCAATGTGCGGTGCCGCCATCCCGCCCTGGATGGACCGGCTGTTCGAGGGACTGGACGATCATCCCGCCGCGCGTCAGCTTGTTGCTGCGACGGTGTCGGCCGAATTGTGCCGCAGGCTCTATGCGGGCGGTGTGCGTCATTTCCATTTCTACACGCTCAACCGTGCCGAACTGAGCTATGCGATCTGCCATCTGCTCGGGCTGCGGCCCAAGACCGATGCAAGAGTGGAGGCGGCATGATGACGGCGCGCGAGAGACTGCTGGCCGAAGCGGCCAAGCGCATTCTGATGACCGATGGCGCCTTCGGTACCGAGATCCAGAACTGGAAGCTCGTCGAAGCCGATTATGCCGGCACGCTGGGCCTCAGCCATGACCAGAAGGGCAATAACGACATCCTCGCGCTGACCAAGCCCGAGGTGCCTGAAACGATCACCCGCGAATATCTCGAAGCGGGATCGGACATGGTGTCGACCAACACCTTCTCGGCCAATGTGATCAGCCAGGCCGATTATGGCGCCGAGCATCTGGTGAAGGAGATCAACATTGCCTCCGCGCAGATCGCGCGGCGCCTGGCTGACGAATATGCGGCGAAGGACGGGCGTCCGCGCTTCGTGGCCGGCGCGCTCGGGCCGACGAACAAGACGCTGTCGCTGTCGCCCGACGTCAACGATCCCGGCTATCGCGAAATCGACTTCGATTATCTGAAGGCCGTGTATCGCGAACAGATCGACGCGCTGGTCGAAGGCGGGGTGGATTTCATCCTGATCGAGACGGTGTTCGACACGCTGAATGCCAAGGCCGGCATCATGGCGGCGATCGAGGCGGCCGATGCGCTCGGACGCGATCTGCCGATCATGATGTCGATGACCTTGACCGATCTGTCGGGGCGCAATCTGTCCGGCCATACGGTCGAGGCCTTCTGGCATGCCGTGCGCCATGCGAAGCCGGTGACGATCGGGCTCAACTGCTCGTTCGGTGCGGAGCAGTTGCGACCGCATGTGCGCACGCTGAGCGGGATCGCCGATACGCTGATCATGGTCTATCCCAATGCCGGCCTGCCCAACGAACTGGGCGCCTATGATGAACTGCCCGAACAGACCGCCGCACTGGTGCGCGAATGGGCTGATGCCGGGCAGATCAACATATTGGGTGGCTGCTGCGGATCGACGCCGGCGCACATTGCCGCGATCGCACGGACGGTCGAAGGATTGCCGGCTCGCAAGATCGCGACGCCGGAGGTCCGGACGCGACTGGCCGGGCTGGAACCCATGATCATGGCAGCGTAACGCGCTGGGACTTGAAACACTGCCAGTGATCGCCCGCATCGGCGATCGTCAGAACAAGAAGAAAGTCAGCCTTTTCGTGTCGTCAGAAACCACCACGCCTTCCTCCGCGCAGTTCGTCAATATCGGCGAACGCACCAACGTCACGGGTTCGGCGGCGTTCAAGAAGCTGATCATGGCGGGCGATTATACGCGCGCGGTGGAAGTCGCGCGGCAGCAGGTTGAGAACGGCGCGCAGATCGTCGACGTCAACATGGACGAGGGGCTGCTCGACTCGCAGGAGGCGATGGTCACCTTCCTGAAGCTGATCACGGCCGAACCCGACATCGCTCGTGTGCCCGTGATGATCGACAGTTCGAAATGGTCGGTGATCGAGGCGGGGCTGAAATGCGTTTCCGGCAAGCCGATCGTCAATTCGATCAGCATGAAGGAAGGGCTGGACCAGTTCATCGCCCAGGCGAAGCTGTGCATGGCCTATGGCGCCGCCGTCGTCGTGATGGCTTTCGACGAAGTCGGGCAGGCGGATACCCGCGAACGCAAGCTGGAGATCTGCAAGCGCGCCTATGACGTGCTGATGGGCATCGGCTTTCCGCCGGAAGACATCATCTTCGATCCCAACATCTTCGCGGTGGCGACGGGCATCGACGAGCATCGCCGCTACGCGATCGATTTCATCGAGGCATGCCGCGACATCAAGGCGGCATGTCCGCACGTCCATATCTCGGGCGGTGTCTCCAACCTGTCGTTCAGCTTCCGCGGCAACGAACCGGTGCGCCGCGCGATGCATTCGGTGTTCCTCTATCACGCCATCCAGGCGGGCATGGACATGGGCATCGTCAATGCCGGCCAGCTCGACGTCTATGATGCGATCGATCCCGAACTGCGCGAGGCGTGCGAGGATGTGATCTGGGATCGGCGCGAGGATTCGACCGAGCGGCTGATCGCATTGGCCGAACGCTATCGCGGCACCGATGCAGTGGCGGAGAAGCAGGCGGCCGAGTGGCGCGGCTGGGACGTCGCACGCCGGCTGGAACATGCTCTGGTCAAGGGCATCGACATGTATGTCGTCGAAGACACCGAAGAGGCGCGCCTGCAATTCGCCCGGCCGATCGAGGTGATCGAAGGTCCGTTGATGGACGGCATGAACGTTGTCGGCGACCTGTTCGGATCGGGCAAGATGTTCCTGCCCCAGGTGGTCAAGTCCGCGCGCGTGATGAAGAAGGCGGTGGCGCATCTGCTGCCTTTCATCGAGGCGAGCAAGGAGCCGGGTGCCAAGGGCAAGGGCAAGATCATCATGGCGACCGTCAAGGGCGACGTCCATGATATCGGCAAGAACATCGTCGGGGTCGTGCTCCAGTGCAACGGCTTCGACGTGGTCGATCTGGGCGTGATGGTGCCCTGGTCGAAGATCATCGAGGCCGCGAACGAGAATGACGCGGACATGATCGGCCTGTCGGGCCTGATTACGCCGTCGCTCGACGAGATGGTGACCGTGGCCGAGGAGATGCAGCGTCTGAAGATGACGATGCCGCTGCTGATCGGCGGTGCCACGACGTCACGCGTCCATACGGCGCTCCGGATCGAGCCGGCCTATAAGGGACCGGTCGTCCATGTGCTCGACGCCAGCCGTGCGGTCGGCGTGGCGACGACCCTGGTCAGCGATACGCAGCGCGACGATTATGTGATCAAGATCGCCGACGAATATGCAGCGGTCCGCGCCGCGCGCGAGGGCAGGACGCAGAGCGCGCTCGTGCCCATCGACAAGGCGCGCGACAATGGGTTCGAAGCCGATATGGCGCTGAAGCCGCATCGGCCGCGCCAGCCCGGCGTCCATGATTTCCCCGATTGGGATCTGGCGGATCTGCGCAACTATATCGACTGGACGCCGTTTTTCCGTGCCTGGGAACTGGCGGGCAACTATCCCGCAATCCTTGAGGACAAGGTGGTCGGCGAAAGCGCGAGCTCGCTGTTCGCCGATGCGCAGGCGATGCTCGACAAGGTGATCGCGGAACGCTGGCTGGTTGCGAAGGGCGTCGCCGGACTGTGGCCGTGCCGCCGCGAAGGCGACGACGTGATCGTCCATATGGACGACGAGAGCCATGTGAAGCTGCCCTTCCTGCGCCAGCAGATTGCCAAGCGCGAGGGCAGGGCGAACATGTGTCTGGCCGATTTCATCAGCCATGACGGCGACTGGATCGGCGGCTTCGCGGTCGGCATCCACGGCATCGAGCCACATCTCGCGCGCTTCAAGGCCGCGATCGACGATTATTCGGATATCCTGCTCAAGGCGCTGGCGGACCGTTTGGCAGAGGCATTCGCCGAGCGGCTGCACCAATATGTGCGAACCGCCTTGTGGGGTTATGCCGAGGGCGAGCAACTCACCAACGAAGCGCTGGTGCGCGAGCAATATCGCGGCATCCGTCCGGCGCCGGGCTATCCGGCATGCCCGGATCACAGCCTGAAACCGATGCTGTTCAAGATGCTCGATGCGCATCACGCCACCGGCATCACGCTGACGGAAAGTTTCGCGATGCTGCCGACCGCGGCGGTTTCGGGCTTCTATTTCGGACACCCCCAGGCCGAGTATTTCGGCGTGGCGCGGATCGACCGCGACCAGTTGGAGGATTACGCGGTGCGGCGGGGGATCAGCCTGGAACAGGCGGAGCGTTGGCTGCGGCCGAATCTGGATTGATCTGAGGCTGGCTAAGCAGCCTCCTCACGTCACCCCAGCGAAGGCTGGGGTCTGCCAACCAGATCGCGCGTTATTCTGTGGGAGACCCCAGCCCTCGCCGAAGGCGAGGTTTATCCTGAGCGCCCGCCCTGGCGGGCAGTCGAAGGGCTGGGGTGACGTGTGAGGGAATGGCGCGGCCCCGCTTCACCGCCGCTCAAGATGCTTCATCCACCGTTGGCGGCCCCATTCGGTCACCAGCCGATCAGCACGCGCCTTGTCAGGGCCCGTCAGATCCGAATAGCGCGCACGTTTGCCGGTGTCGGAGAACCAGACATCCTCGGTGTTGAGGATCAATGTGGTGAAGGCGCCGCCCGGTTCGACGATGCCGATTGCGGCGGGCGCGTGAAGTGGGCCGACGTGAAGGAATGTCGGCCTGTCCGGCGCGGTTGCGGGGGCGCCGCCCAGAGCCACGAGAAACAGGCCGCGCATGTCCTTCAATCCCATTGGCCGGTCCCAGCCCAGGCCGGGTACGCTCAAGACCAGCGGAATGTTGGTCTGCTGGGGGTCGATGACGTGACCGTGGCCCAGAAATCCCTCGTCGAACAACGCTTCACCATGGTCGCCGGTGACGGCGAGCACGGTATTTTCCCAGACGCCGAGCGCCTTTAGTCGCGCGATCACTGCACCGATCTGCGCGTCGGCATAGGCCACCGCGTTCCAGTAGGTTTCCTGGACCCGCTTCGCATTTTTCGCGCTGATCCGATCGCGCGGCAGCGGATCGATACCGAGCTGATCCGGCAGTCCCGGATGATGATAGGGGAAGTGCGGCGACTGGAAGTTGAAATAGACGAAGTGCGGGCGGGACCAATCGGCCTTGCGGCCCATCGACCGGTCGAATTCGCGCAACAGCTTGGTCTCGTCGACCCGCAGCGACCCCTTGGCGGCGAAACCGAAGGCGCGCTCATCCTTCAATGTCTCTGCATCGATGAAGACATCTGCCGAACGCTGCATGCCGACCACTGTCGAGATGTCTCCGAAGCTCTCGGGCTGTCCGGAAAAGACGCCGATGCGGTAGCCATTGGCCTTCAGGTCGGTGAACAGCGATGGATCACCCGCCCTGGGATCGAGCCGACCCGAAAACAGGCTCTTGAGTGACGCGGTGGTGAAGCCGACATGGCTATAGGCGCGGGGGAACACACTGCCGTCGCGTGCCAGCGCATCGAGATTGGGTGCGACCGCGCGGCCGTTGACCTGCTTGCCAAGCAGGTCGGCGCGCGTGCTTTCCATGACGATGACGACGAGGTGCTTTGGCGCGCTGGGCAGCTTGGGCGTTGTCGCCGGCATGTCCGGGCCGGTAAAGGTCAGATCGCCGCCGAAGCCATCCTCGTCGATGCCATTTCCGGGGATGTCGAGCGCAAGCGGATGGCGGGTGGAATCGAATGGATGCTTGTCGATCTGTGCCGAATACCAGCCATAACCGTCGCGATCGAAATCGGTCGCTTCCTCCAGCACGGTATTTGCCACGCCATAGGCGGTCATCCTGTTCAACCCGTAGCGGGCCTCCGGAAGCCTGTTGGCGAACCATGCGACGACGGGCATCGCGATCGCCAGGATGAGCACCACGAGCCCCAGCTTGAGTGTGGGCCGTTCGAACCGTCGCGCCGGCCGTCGGCGGATATTGCGGACACATAACGCATAAACGACAAGCGCTGCCACGGCGGCGGTGATCATCAGCGCGCCTTCGCTCAACGCGAAGAGGGCGGCGTCGAACAGGCTGCCGCCGCCGAGATCGCTGATAAGCTGGAAACTGACGGCGTCGCTGAAATAGCTCAACACCTCGAACTTGGCGATGAGCGCCGCGGAAAAGGCGGCGACACCGAAGAAGAGGAAATTGAAGCGGAAAAGCAGTGGGTCGAAGCGCTGGCCGTGCAGCCGGCGCAGCACCAGATAGAAGAGGCCGAAAAGCAGCGCATGCGCGGTGAGTGCGCCGATTGCGAAGGTCGCGATTTCAACCGGGGTGTCGAGTATATGCGATTGGCCATACCCGCCGGCGAACAGGGCGAATTTGCGCTCGACCAGCGCGAGTTCGAGCAACAGCGTCAGCACATAGGCGCCCGCCAGGGTCCAGAGGTCGCGGGCACGTTCGGTCTTCATCCGCGCCCCATAGCGCAGACATGGTTAAGGGTGGGTTAGCCTTCATGATGAAGCAGTAAGTCCTCCCTGAAGGGGAGGGGGACCAGCCGAAGGCTGGTGGAGGGTGAGCCGCGCTAGCGGCGACTGCGGCGCTCAACCCCTCCACCATGCCTGACGGCACGGTCCCCCTCCCCTTCAGGGAGGATTTGTAGCCATACGTATTTATCGCCCGCAGCTGTCCGTCGGTCCCGCGTCGATATCGAGGCAGCGGCCGTCAATCTCGTCCTTGGGCACGTTCAGCCCGATCAGTCCGGCCAGGGTCGGCATGATATCGACAGTCTCGATGCCCAGCGGCTGCTCGAACGGCACGGCACCGGGACGATAGAAGATGATCGGCACGCGACGGTCGTAGATCCAGGGCGATCCGTGCGTCGCGACGCTGCTGGGAATCGGGTCGGGGATCGGGGTGACATAGGGCTTGAGCAGCATCATCAACTCGCCCGAGCGTTCTCCGTTGAAGGACGCGCGAACGCGTTCTGCGAGTGACCATTCCTCGACCGGGGGCTGCGGATCGGGCATCCGTCGAATCTCCTCGGCGGTGAAGACCGCGGCGACCTGGCGATGTGCAAGCAGTTTCGCCTTGATCGCCGCGATCACCTGTGGCCGGACCGCATCGGGCACCTGGCGAGAGATATAGAAATTGCCGCTTTCGACATAGGTGAGCGGTCCGTCGATCTTCAGGCCCAACTCGGCCGGAATCGACTTGAACAACGCACCCGATCCCAGTGCCGGATCCACGCGTTCGGCGCGGGCGAAGCCGCGCGTACTGCTGCGTTCGGGCAGGTCGTGGCCGCCATGATCGGCGGTCAGCACCACGACATAGGGCACGCCCGTCGCATCAAGCGCCGCCAGGATGCGGCCGATCGTGGCATCGACAGCCATTTGCTGCGCGCACATCTCCGCGCCTGCGGTGCCGTAGAGATGGCCGTAATAGTCGTTGGCGGACAGGCCGATGTCGATCACGTCGGTCGCCGGACCCTTGCCGAGCTTCATGTCCTTGATCAGCCCGATCGCGATATCGGCGGTCGCGGCGTCGAAATCGGGTGTCGTGCGGAAATATTTGAAATCTCCGGCTGCACGGTCGGCAAGCATGCCGACCTGCTTGCTCGCGCCCAATGGCACCGGCACCGATCGTGCGCGACAGATGGCCGGCAGCACCGCTTTGGTCGGTTTCGCGATGATGCCGGCGACCCGCGCATTGATCTGGTCGACGATCGCGGGGGCAGGGCCGGTGCGGCCGGGCAGGGTGACATAGCTCTTCCCGTCCCAGAACCAGATTTGGTCGGTATTGTGGCCGCCCATCATGATCGCCGCGCGATCCTTGCCCGCGACCGAGACGCTGCGGCTTGCCGGATTGGCCGCCTTCATCCGGTCGCCCAGCGTTGGCACCTTCAGAAACGCGGTTGAGGTTGTGTAGCTGTTGGAGGTGCTGCCCGGAACTGTCGGATCTTCCGAGCAATAGACGCGCTTGTCTGCGCGCGCGACGCTCAGATCGATCCATTCATTGGCGATGATGCCGGTGCGCGAAGGCCGCGACCCCGTCAGGATCGTCGAATGGCCCGGGCAGGTTTCGGTCGCGGCATGGCTCTGATACCCCGACGGAAAGACCATGCCGTCCATTTCGAGCCGCCGCAGTCCCTGCGAGTAGAGCTGGCGATATTCGGCGAACAGATCGGCGGAGAATTGGTCGACGGAGATTGCGACGATCAGTTTTGGCTTTTCGACTGGCTTCGGCTTTTCCTGGGTCTGCGCGGTCGCGGCGGTTCCGATCAGGAGGGCGGCGATAATGGCAACACGGGTAAAGGCCTTCACGAATATCTCCTGTCGCCAATATGGCCAGCGCTCCCTATAGGGTTCATGCTACCGAATGAAGACGCCAATGCTCCTCCGATGCCTGCTTGTGCTGTGCGCGTTGCTTGCCGTTCCAGCGGCGGCTCAGCGTGCGCTGAACGAACGTGCCCCCACCCATATCGCACCCAGCCTGATCGCGGAGAGCGACGCGCCTGCGGCCGGGCGTACGGTCACGCTGGCGCTGGCGATGAAACCTGCAAAGACCTGGCACGGCTATTGGGCGAATCCCGGCGATGCGGGCATTGGCCCCGAGCTGAAATGGACGCTGCCGCCGGGCGTAACCGCCGCCGCGCCGCAATTCCCGGTGCCGCACCGGCTGCTGATCGCGGGGCTGATGAACTATGTTTATGAAGGCGATTATGCGCATCTGATCTCGGTCGACATCCCCGCCGGTCTCGCGCCAGGCACGAAGCTGCCGATCCGCCTGGCCGCCGACTGGCTGGCCTGTACCGACGAGATCTGCGTTCCCGAAAGCGGCAGTTTCGCGATCGAGCTGACCGTGGGTGACGGCACGATCGCCGTCGCGCGCAAGGCGCAATTCGACCGCTGGCGCGCGGCCCTGCCGCGCCCGCTGGGTGCCGATGCACGGTTCCAGGTGAAGGACGGGGTTTTCCGGATCGGCGTCCCCTTGCCAGCGAGCGCGACGGTCGGTGACGCCTATTTCTTCCCATTGACCGACGGTGCGATCGATTATGCTGCGCCGCAGACCGTGCGCCGCGCCGGCGACCTGCTGACGATCGAGACCAAGGCGCGTGGATCCGCCGTGTCGCTCCAGCAGATCGAGGGGGTGCTCGCACTCGATCGCGAAACCGGACTGTCGCTCAAGGCTGTGCCGGGTGCGGTGGAGGCGGGCGGCGCGTTGCTTGCGCCGGGCGGCACGGCGGACAGCGCCGGTGGACTGGCCGGCACGATCGCTGTGTCGTTCGGACTGGCGCTGCTGGGTGGGCTGTTGCTCAATATCATGCCCTGCGTGTTCCCCATCCTGAGCCTGAAGGCGTTGAGCCTTGCCAAGGCAGGTGAGGACGCACCGGGCGCGCGTCGCGACGCACTGGCATATACTGCGGGCGTGGTGCTGGTCTGCGTCGCGCTGGGCGCGGCATTGCTTGGCTTGCGCGCCGCGGGTGCCGCAGCCGGCTGGGCATTCCAGCTCCAGGATCCGCGCGTCATCCTGATCCTGTTGCTGCTGGTCAGCGCGATCGCGTTCAATCTGGCGGGCCTGTTCGAGATCGGGTCGATCGGGATCGGCGGTGCACTCGCATCGGGCGGCGGCGCGGGCGGCGCGTTCTGGACCGGCGCGCTGGCCGCCTTCATCGCGACGCCGTGCACAGGACCGTTCATGGGCGCAGCACTTGGCGCCGCGCTTGTCCTGCCCGCTGCCGCGGCGCTCACCATTTTTGCCGGCCTTGGGCTTGGATTGGCCTTGCCCTTCCTGCTGCTCGGTTTCGTGCCCGCGCTGCGCCGGCGCTTGCCAAAGCCGGGTGCGTGGATGGACCGATTCCGGCGGGTGCTGTCCATTCCGATGTTCCTGACCGCGCTTGGTCTGGCCTGGATTTTGGGTCGCCAATCGGGCGTTGACGGTTTGACCATGGGGCTCGCCGCCGCGCTCGCGCTCGGCGTTGCCCTCTGGTGGATCGGTCGGCGGCAATCGGCCGGACGGCGCGGCTGGGTCGCGTTGGTGCCGGCATTCGCCATTGTCGTCGCGCTGATCGTCGTATTGCCCAGGCAAGCCGCGCAGGCATCCTCTGCGCAGGACGGTGGCGTGCTTGCCGCCGAGCCGTTCAACGAAACCCGGCTGGCCGCGCTTCAGAGTGAGGGGCGGCCGGTCTTCGTCTATTTCACCGCAGATTGGTGCCTGACCTGCAAGGTGAATGAAAAGGCGGCGATCGAGCGCGCGGATGTAGCCGATGCGTTCAAGGCGAAGCAGGTGGCGGTGCTCGTCGGCGACTGGACCGATGGCGATCCCGCGATTGGCCGTTTCATCGAGAGCCATGGCCGCTCGGGCGTGCCGCTCTATCTGTTCTACAAGCCAGGCGCCGCACCCCAGATTCTGCCCCAGTTGCTCACCCCGTCGACTCTGACGGCACTGGTGGGTTAGGCTCCCGTCTCGGACGTGGAACGGCGGGCGGGGCCGACGGACCGGAAGGAGCATATGAAATGACGATGCGATACTGGATCGGCGGTGCGGTTGCGACGGCGATCGCGATTTCGGCGCCATTGTTCGCCGAACAGACGATCGGTGCCAAGGCGGGTAATTTCCGGCTCAACGATGCAAGCGGCAAGGTGGTCGAACTCGCCCAGTTTGCGGGCAAGACGGTTGTGCTTGAATGGCATAATCCGGGCTGCCCCTTCGTGCAGAAACATTATGACAGCGGCAACATGCAGAAGGCCCAGGCGGCGGCGCGTGCACAGGGCGTTGTGTGGCTGACGATCAATTCGGGCGCTCCGGGCAAGCAGGGCAATATGACCGGCGCCGAGGCGCAGAAGCTGGTCGCGGCGCAAGGCGCCAAGTCGAGCTATTATCTGCTCGATCCCAAGGGCGTGGTCGGCAAGGGCTATGCCGCGAAGACGACGCCGCACATGTACGTGATCGCGCCCAACGGCACGCTCGTCTATCAGGGCGGCATCGACGACAAGCCCACCGCGAACAAGGCCGATATCGCCACCGCGCGCAACCATGTGCTGGCCGCGCTCGGCGAATTGAAGGCAGGCAAGCCGGTGTCGGTGAAGGAAGCGCGACCCTATGGCTGCTCGATCAAATATGAAGGTGTGAGTTGATCGAGTGACGAAGTGGGTGGAGAGGGGCAAATCCACCCAATTCTCGCTGTCGCTCCAGCGAAAGCTGGAGCCCATACGATCTTCGGGCCGCGATGCGATTGGACGTATCGCATAGGCTCCAGCTTTCGCTGGAGCGACAGCTACTTAAGAACCCTACCCACCACCCTGCAGCCTTATTTCCGCGTCCAGACCGGCCGGCCGTTGACCCAGGTCTCGAACACCTTGGTTGCACGGATCTCCTGCGGCGTCGCCATCAGCGGATCCTGGTCGATCAGGATGAAGTCGGCGCGCATGCCCGGTTCCAGGCTGCCCAGGCGATCTTCCGCGAAACTGGCATAGGCTCCCCAGATGGTGAATCCGGCCAGCGCCTGTTCGCGGCTGACCCGTTCCTCCGGACGCCAGCCGCCAAAGGGCTCGCCCTTCGCATCCTCGCGCGTGAAGGCGGCGGCGATGCCGGCAAAGGGATCCGGGCTCTCCACCGGCGTATCCGATCCGAAGGCGAGCTTTCCGCCATCCTTGAGAACCGATTGCCAGGCATAGGCACCGGCCAGCCGATCGGGGCCGAGCCGGGCCTCGGCCATCAGCCGGTCGGATGTCTGGTGGACGGGCTGCATCGACGCGATGATACCGTTCTTGCCGAAGCGCGGCAGGTCGACGGGATCGACGATCTGGGCATGTTCGATGCGCCAGCGCCGGTCGCCGGGATAGCTCTGGACCAGCTCGTCGATCGCATCGAACAGCTGGGCATTGGCCTGATCGCCGATCGCATGGACCGCGACCTGGAAACCGTCCATCGCCGCGCGGCTCATCATGTTGCGCAGCTGCGCGTCGGTGAGGAAACCCAGCCCGCGCTCGCGCGGTGAATCATGATAGGGCTTTTTCAGCCAGGCGCCGCGAGATCCGAGTGCGCCATCCGAATAGAGTTTCACGCCCACCATCCGCAGACGGTCGTCATACAGCCAGGGCGTCGGCCCGGGCCCGCCGATCTGCACCATCGTGTCGACGCCCCCGGCATAGGACAGGATGCGCAGGTTCAGCCGGCCATTGTCACCCGCACGACGAAAGGTCATCCAGTCGTCCAGCGTGGTGCCCATGTCGGCGATGGAGGTAATGCCGTAGGACAGCAATGTCTGTTGCGCCTTGACGAGCGCCAGATCGCGCTCGCGCGGCAGGGGCTCGGGCAGTTCCTTTTCCACCAGTGGCATCGCGGCGTCGATGAAGACGCCGCTCGGTGCGCCGGCCGCGGTCTTCTCGATCTTGCCTCCCACGGGGGCGACCGACTTGGCGGTCACCTTGGCCGCGGTCATCGCCGCACTGTTGGCCCAGCCGGCATGGCCATCGATGCGGGTCAGCCAGACCGGCCGATCGGATACCGCCGCATCGAGTTCCGCCGCGGTTGGAAAACGTCCGAGCCCCCAATCCTCCTGGTTCCAGCCGCGACCGATGATCCAGAGGCGATTGGGGTTGGCCTGCGCATAGGCCGCGACCTTGGCCTGAACCTCGGCGAGCGAGCGGGTGCCCGAAAGGTCGAGGATCATTGCCTGGAAACCGACACCCATCACATGGCCGTGCGCGTCGATAATGCCCGGCATCAGCGTGCGGCCCTTGCCGTCGGTCTTGAAATCCGGCCGCTCGGGGCGCTTGTCCTTGCGGTCGAGCAGCTTCGCGACCTTGCCGTCATTGGTCACGACCAGGCCGTTGAAGCGCACCACCCGACCGTCCTTGTCCAGCGTGATGCCGTTGACATTGTCGATCAGCCCCTCGGCCAGGGCAGGGGCGGGCAGGATCAGCGCCAGAAGGGGAAGCAGCAGGCGTTTCACTTGGGCAATCTCCGGATCAGGGCGCTCGTATCCTGTCGATGGCCACCCATCGCCTGGACGTCGGCATAGAATTGGTCGACCAGGGCGGCAACGGGCAGCACCGATCCATTGGCGCGCGCTTCGTCGAGCGCGAGGCCGAGGTCCTTGCGCATCCAGTCGACCGCCAGGCCGAAATCGAATTGCTCTTCGGCCATCGTTTTCCAGTGATTGGTCATCTGCCAGCTGGATGCCGCGCCGCCGGAGATCGATTCATAGACCTTGTCGAGGTCGAGCCCGGCCGCCTGGGCGAAGCGTATCCCTTCGGCCAGGCTCTGGATGATACCGGAAAAGGCGATCTGGTTGACCATCTTGGTCGTCTGCCCGGCGCCGGCCCGGCCGACATGGACGATGCGCGACGCATAGGCCTGGAGCAGCGGTGTCGCGGCCTCCATCGCGGCGGCCGATCCGCCGCACATGACCGCGAGTGTTCCGTTCTCGGCCCCCACCTGTCCGCCGGTCACGGGCGCGTCGACGATCAGCAGCCCCATGCTCTTGCCTTCCACGGCAAGCTGGCGCGCGATCCGGGCCGACACGGTGGTGTGGTCGATGAAGACGGCGCCCTTGCGCATCGCGCGGAACGCCCCTTCGCGACCGAGCGTGACCTCGGCAAGATCGTCATCATTGCCGACACAGGTGATGACCGCGTCGGCGCCCTCGGCGGCGCTTGCCGGATCGAGGGCGGCGGTGCCGCCATGCGCGGCCACCCAGGCATCGGCCCTGGCGCTGGTGCGGTTATAGATGGTGAGCGTGTGTCCGGCCTTCGCCAGATGCCGTGCCATCGGGCCGCCCATCACCCCGATACCGATAAATGCAATCTTCGCCATGAGCGCTTGCATAGCATCGTTTCCTGTCCGGGCCAGAATGGATCGCGCTTCGTGCACGGTGGGGCTGTGAAGGCCGGAATTCTCCGGTTTCGGTGCGTGGCTGTCGCCGGCGTGCGGTGCGATCACGGATGGATTTGAGTGCGTGCGCCAGATGGGCTAGGGCCTCGGCCATTATGGCAAGCGAACCAATCCCCGCCGACGTCATGGCCGATCTGCCCGTGACCCTGTCCGACGTACGCGCGGCGGCGGAGAGGATTAGCGGCGCGGTCGTCCGCACGCCGACATTGTTCAGCCAGACGCTGTCGAACCTGACGGGTGCGAAAGTCTGGCTGAAGTTCGAGAATCTCCAGTTCACCGCCGCCTATAAGGAGCGCGGTGCGCTCAACACATTGCTCCAGCTCGACGAGGCGGCACGCCGCAATGGCGTGATCGCGGCGTCGGCGGGCAATCATGCGCAGGGCCTGGCCTATCACGGCGCGCGTCTGGGCATTCCCGTCACCATCGTGATGCCGAACCCGACGCCGATCGTGAAGGTGATGCAGACCGAAGGGCATGGCGCCACCGTGGTCATGCATGGCGAGACGTTCGACGCGGCCTATGCGCATGCACGCGAGCTTGAGGTCGAGCGCGGGCTGACCTTCGTCCACCCGTTCGATCTGCCGGACATCATCGCCGGTCAGGGCACCGTCGCACTCGAGATGCTGGCCGATGTGCCGGAGATCGACACGCTCGCCATCCCGATCGGCGGGGGCGGGCTTATTTCAGGCATGGGCGTTGCGGCCCGTTCGTTGAAACCCGACATCACGCTCATCGGCATCCAGGCCGAGCTCTATCCCAGCATGTATAATCGCGTGAAGGGTGTCGATCTGCCGTGCGAGGGCGACACGCTGGCCGAAGGCATTGCGGTCAAATATCCCGGCCAGCTGACTGCGCGCTTCGTCGAGGCGCTTGTCGACGATGTGGTGCTGGTCAGCGAACGCAAGCTGGAGGAAGCGGTCAGCCTGCTGCTCCAGATCGAGAAGACCGTTGTCGAGGGTGGCGGGGCCGCCGGCCTGGCGGCTTTGCTCTGCTATCCCGAGCGCTTCAACGGCCGCAATGTCGGCATCGTGCTGTCAGGCGGCAATATCGACACGCGGTTGCTCGCAAACGTGCTGCTTCGCGATCTGGCGCGGTCCGGCCGGCTCGCGCGCCTGCGGATCAGGCTGCAGGACCGTCCCGGTGCGCTGTTCCACGTCGCGAAGATCTTCCACGAGGAACAGGTCAACATCATCGAGATCTACCATCAGCGGGTCTTCACCTCGCTGCCCGCCAAGGGGCTGATCACGGATATCGAGTGCGAAACCAAGGATGCTGCGCATCTCGACGGCCTGATGCTGGCGCTACGCGAAGGCGGCTATTCGGTGAGCATGGTCGAACTGGCCTGATCGACGCCGCTTTTTGGCCTGACCTGTCCCGTTTTGAATCGGATTGTCGCATCGCGAATCGAACAGTCGCATCTTTCATGGTAAACGCGCTTTCCATACCCGCATTGTGAATCCATAACTTCGAAACAAGGTGAAGCAGCCGTAAAGGGTTCTTTGGGGGAAAAGTTCAGGTGAGCGCACCGTTCCGCTTTCCACGTTTTTTCGTCACGAGCCCAAGCCCGTGTCCCTATCTGCCTGACAAGGTCGAGCGGAAGGTGTTCACGGAGCTCTCTGGGCCACATGCGGCGGAACTCAACGATGCGTTGGGACGCATCGGTTTTCGTCGCAGTCAGGGCGTTGCCTATCGGCCGAGTTGCGCCGATTGTCAGGCTTGTGTCTCGGTTCGTGTCGTCGCAAATCAATTCGTGCCGAGTTCCAGCCATCGCAAGCTGATGCGCCGACAGGGCGACATCCAGGTCAGCGCATGCAAGCCCTGGTCGACGGGTGAGCAATTCGATCTGCTGCAACGCTATCTGGGTGCCCGTCATCCAGGCGGTGGCATGGCGCAGATGGACGAGATCGACTATGCCGACATGGTCGAGCACACCCCCGTTAACAGCTATGTCATCGAATATCGGGAGCCCGCGACCGATGGTGGCCCGGGCAAGCTGATCGGCGCATGCCTGACCGACCAGCAGGCCGATGGCCTGTCGATGATCTACAGCTTCTTCGATGCGGCGAGCGAAACGCGGCCGGGCCTCGGCACCTTCATCATCCTCGACCATATCCGCCGCGCCGCGAGCGCCGGCCTGCCTTATGTCTATCTGGGCTATTGGATCGAGGGCTCGCAGCGCATGGCCTACAAGACCAATTTCCGGCCGATCGAGCGGCTGACGCCGAGCGGCTGGGAAGCGTTCGAGCCCGCCGCGCCGGGCTTTGTCGAACGGCGCGCGCGCGAGCGGGAAACCGTTTTCGGCTGAGGTTGGCTCTAACCAACTGTGTCATTCCCGCGTTCGCGGGAAAGGCACAGAGGGTGAGTCAAAAGGCCTTCCGAATCCCCGCTCAATCCGCCGGCATGAACGGCGGATCGGGAATCGTCGCGCGGGCTTCGTTGAGCAGCATGCCCCAGCGCACCGACAGATCGTTGAAATAGCGGTCGTCCCAGTCGATCCGGCGACGGATATCGGGCTGGGTGCGGTCCGACGGGATCACGATCAAGTCCAGTGGGCGCCCGACCGCGAGGTTCGAGCGCATCGTGCTGTCGAACGAGATCAGGCCGACCTTCACCACTTCACCGAGCGATGTGGTGTAGGACAGCGCACGGTCGAGGATCGGCTTGCCATATTTGGTCTCGCCGATCTGGAGGAACGGCGTTTCCGGATAGCATTCGATGAAATTGCCCTGGCTGTAGATCATGTAGAGCCGGAGCGGTTCGCCGCCGATGCTGCCGCCGATCAGGAAGGATACGCCGGTATTGATGCTGGTGCCCTGCAGCGTGCCTTCCAGATCGCTGCGCGCATGGTGGATCGCTTCGCCCACCAGTTGCGCCGCACGGAAGATGGTTGGCATGTCCTCGATCTTGCGGAGCTTTCCCTCATTCGCAGGGTCGGGCAGCCCTTCACGCAGCATCGCCAGCGCCGATTGGGTAACCGAAAGGTTGCCTGCGGTCATGCCGACGACGATGCCGCGCGGACCGTCTTCCAGCATATGCAGCTTGCGATAGGTGGAGATGCTGTCGACGCCGGCATTGGTGCGGGTGTCGGCGATCATGACCAGACCGGCCTCGACAAGCATTCCAACGCAATAGGTCATTATTCGGTCAGTTCTGTTGTTGGCTTTGGGACATGCTGACACGCACATCGACGGACAGATCTTCGCTGCCGCCTCCGGTGCGTGCTCCGGATAGCGGAGCCGCCGCGGCATAGTCCAGCCCCGTGGCGACGCGGATATAGGCATCGTCCGCGCAGATGCCGTTGGTGGGGTCGAAACCGATCCAGCCGAACCCTTCCACATAGGCTTCGGTCCAGGCATGGGCGGCCGGCTGCTGCTCCAGCCCGTCGCGGCGGAACAAATGGCCGGAAACGTAGCGCGCGGGCGTTCCCATCACGCGCGCCGCGGCGCAGAAGATATGCGCGAAATCCTGGCAGACGCCGTGGCTGGCATCGAATGCGGACGCGGCATCGGTATCGACCTGCGTCTTGCTGGGATCGAAGGTCATCCGTCGGTTGAGCTCGCGGTTGAGCAGATGCAGCCGGTTGAGTTCGTCCTTTTCCAGTTCGAGCAGCCGGTCCGCGAGTTCCGATATGCCATGGCTCGGCCGGCTGAGCGGCGTCGGGCGCAGGAACAGGGTGGGCGGCAATGGTTCGGGGGCGTCGCGGATCACGCCGGCGGTGTCGTCGGTGAACACCTCTCCCCACACATTGACGCTGACATGGTCGACCGGACCAGGCACATAAAGCATCGTCACCTTGTTGCCGTACCCGTCGACATGATTGCGGATGCGGACGTCGCATTCGACGTCGAGTGTCCAGTTGACGATGATCTGGCCGGCATGGCTTGCCGGTGTCACCCGCAGCAGCTGGATGATCCGCGTCTGTGGCTGGCTGAACCGATAGTCGGTGCGATAGTCGATGGTCAGGTGCATGCGGCCTCAGGTGAACCGGAACTGTTCGGCGATCGCCGCGTCGAGTTCGCTGTTTTCGCGGATGAAACCGACCAGAAACTGGTGAAGGCCGTTCTGGAAGACCGTTTCGATGCTGAGGCGTTCGAGCGCGGCTTCGCGGCGACGCGCCAGCCGATCGGCCTGGCCCTGCTTGCCGATCGCGCCCGAGATGGCGCTGAGCATCTGACCGGCCTCGTCGGCGGTTGCGACAAGCGAGCGCGGCATGGCGCGGCGAAAGATCAGCATCTCCGCGACCAGCCAGGGTTTCAGTCCCTGTGGGTAGAGCATGTGATAGGCGGTCCGTGCGGAGACGACCTGAAGCAGCGTAAGCCATTGGTCGCGATCGATCATGCCGCCGACCTTCTCGCCCTCGGGCAGCAGCAGGTGATATTTCACGTCGAGTAGCCGCGCAGTGGATTCGCCGCGCTCGACGATCGATCCGAGCTTCACGAACCAATAGGATTCGCTGTGCAGCATCCGGTTGATCGCGCCTTCGAAGCCGCGCGCCTCTGCCTTGATCTGATCGACGAGATTGAGCGTTGCCTGGGTTCCGCCGGTGCTGCTGCGCCCCTTCAGATTGTTCCAGGCGCGATTGATCGTTTCCCATGCTTCGCGGGTCAATGCGACGCGCGCGGCACGCGCATTCGAACGCGCACTCTGGATGCACGAGCGGATCGAGCTGGGATTGTTCTCGTCGAGCGCAAGATAGCGGCTGACATGCATCGGCGAGATGGTCTCTCCCGTCGCCTTGAATCCCTGCGTTGCGGAGGCGACGGCGAGCGCGCTGGTCCAGGCGCCCATGCCGGCGGGCCGGGCGGACAGCGAATCCAGCCGGATGGTGGCTTCCAGCAGGCGCGCTGTGAATTCCGCCCGTTCCACATAACGGCCAATCCAGTAGAGATTGGATGCGGTGCGAGACAACATGATCAGGCTCATTCGGCCGGATCCTGGGATTGCGATTGCCTGCCCTGGAACTGGAATTGCGACTGTGGCGGCGGTTCCGGCTTATCCATCAGCACGAAACTGTCCTTGGTGCCGCCGCCCTGGCTGGAATTGACCACGAGCGACCCTTCCTTGAGCGCGACGCGGGTCAGCCCGCCCGGCGTCACGGTCACGCCGTCCTTGCCGGTCAGCAGAAAAGGGCGAAAATCGACATGGCGCGGCGCGATTCCCTTCGCCGTGCAGGTCGGCACGGTGGAGAGCGCCAGCGTGGGCTGCGCGATGTAGCGCGCCGGCTCCGCCTTCAGTGCGGCACGAAAAGTCTCGATCTCGGCGCTGCTCGCGGTCGGCCCGACCAGCATGCCATAGCCACCCGATCCGTCGACCAGCTTCACGACGAGCTGTTCGAGATTGTCGAGCACATATTTCAGCGCCTGGGGCTCGCGGCAACGCCATGTCTCGACATTGGGCAGCTTCGCTTCGCCGCCCGAATAATATTTCACGATCTCAGGCATGTAGCTGTAGATCGCCTTGTCGTCGGCGATGCCGGTGCCGGGCGCGTTGACGATCGTGACGTTGCCCGCCTGCCACGCCGACATCAGCCCTGCGACGCCGAGCATCGATTCCGGGCGGAAGACGAGCGGATCGAGGAAATCGTCGTCGACGCGGCGATAGATCACGTCGACGCGCACCCGGCCGGAGATGGTCCGCATATAGACCACGTCCTCGTCCACCTCGAGATCGGATCCCTCGACCAGTGCGATGCCCATCGTGTCGGCGAGGAAGCTGTGCTCGTAGAATGCCGAGTTGAAATGGCCCGGGGTCAGCAGCACGCAGACCGGATCGCGGCGCGCGCTTTCCGGCGCAACCGAGACGAGGGTGCGGAACAGCGAGTCGTGATAGGTATCGACCGGACGCACCGGATAAGTCTCGAACAATTCGGGGCAGAGCCGCAGCATCGCCTCACGATTCTCGATCATGTAGCTGACGCCCGACGGCGTGCGGGCATTGTCCTCCAGCACGAAGAACTCGTCGGGCCCCGTACGGACCAGATCGATCCCGCAGATATGCGCGTAGATGTCGTGCGGCGGTCGCGCGGCGGACGCGGGCACGCAGAATTGCGGGTTGGTGAAGATCAGCTCGGGTGGGACGATGCCGTCGGCCAGGATGCGTTGCGCACCGTAGATGTCGGACAGGAATGCGTTCAGCGCCTCGACGCGCTGGACCAGCCCTTCGGACAGCGCCGCCCATTCCTTCGGCGTGAAAATGCGCGGCACGATGTCGAAGGGGATGATGCGTTCGGCGCTTTCCTCCTCGCCATAGACGGCGAAGGTGATGCCGAGATCGCGGAAATATTGCTCGGCCGCTCCCTGGCGTCGTTCGAAATCGGCCCGGCTGGTCGATTTGGTCCACGCGGCGAGCTCTTCCAGCCCCGGTCGGGCAAGGCGCCGTGCGCCGAAGCCCCAGATCTCATCGAATGTCCCACGCCCTGCCATGCCTGCGATGTCGAACCCGTTTCCCCGATTTACGTTCCATGGGAGAGACTGCACGGCTTTGTTGCGTTGCACAAGGGGGCGGTGCGCTTGGCGCTAAAGCGTAAGAATTCCTTCGATCACCGTCACACACCGCCCGCCCAGGATGACGCGGTCGCCGGCAAGCCGGCAATCGAGATATCCACCCCGGCGGCTCGCCTGATAGGCAGTGAACTCGGTGCGCCCCAGCCGGTTTGCCCAATAGGGTACGGCGACCGCATGTGCGGAGCCCGTCACCGGATCCTCGTCGACGCCGGCGCCCGGCGCGAAGACACGGCTGACGATGTCGGTCTCCGTGCCGGGTGCGGTGATGATCGTCAGGACGTCGCCGTCGGCCGCGAGTGCGCGGAAATCGGGATCGACCGATCGCACAATGGCTTCGTCCTCGACCACGATCAGCGCGTAGCGGCTCGAATGCCACAAGGTCTCTACGGCGGATTTCAGCCCGAGCGCCGCGACCAGATCTGGCAATGGTTTCGGTTCGGGCGCCCAGGCTGGAAGCTCCAGCGCATAGCCGTCGCCGGCGCGCGCGACTTCCAGCAAGCCAGCCTTGCGTGTCCGGAAACGGACCGATGGAAGGGCAGGGGCAGCTGAAAGCACGGCATGGCCGGATGCGAGCGTTGCATGGCCGCACAATATGACCTCTCCGGACGGCGTGAACCAGCGCAGTTCGTAATCGGCCTCGCCGCTTGCATCGCGCAGGATGAATGCGGTCTCCGACAGATTATTCTCCGCCGCGATCGACAGAAGCACCGAATCGTCGAGCCAGGCGTCGAGCGGAATCACCGCCGCCGGATTGCCGGTGAAGGGGCGGTCGGCAAAGGCGTCGACCTGGGTGATGGGCAATTTCATAGCGGCTTTTCTCTCAGATATTCGTCATCCTGGCCGGCCCGGTCGATCTGGCCGACCGGATCGGGATGGATCAGGATTTCGGTGTCCGGGAACTCGACGGCGATCTTGGCCTCCACCTCGTCCATGATGCGGTGCGCCTCCGCGACGGTCAGGTCGGGATCGACGCGAACGTGGAACTGGACGAAATCCTGCGCGCCGCTGGTGCGGGTGCGCAGATCGTGGATATCGACCAGTTCGGGGTGTTTTGCCGCGATCGCCAGGAAGCGCGCACGCTTCTCCGCCGGCCATTCCTTGTCCATCAGCTGGTCGATCGCCTGCGACGATGCGCGCCATGCGCCATAGAGCAGCCACAGGGCGATGATCACCCCGAACACCGGATCGGCCCCAGCAACGCCAAGATACTGGTCGATGACGAGCGCCGCGATCACCGCGCCGTTCAACAGCAGGTCGCTCTGATAATGAACATTGTCGGCGCTGATCGCGACTGACCGGGTTCGCGCGATCACGCTGCGCTGATAGGCGACGAGGGCGAGGGTCAGCAGGATCGCGATGATCGAGACGCCGATGCCATATTCGGCATTGGCAGCGGTATCGCCGGCCATCAGCCGTGAGGCCGCGCGCGCCGCGATCGCCAGGGCGGAGACGGAGATGACCACGACCTGGAACATGGCTGCGATCGCCTCCGCCTTGCCATGGCCGAAACGATGGCCTTCGTCGGCCGGCTGTGCCGCGATATGGACGCCGAACAGCGTGACGAGCGAGGCGAGGATATCGAGCCCGGTATCCGCCAGCGAACCGAGCATCGCCACCGAGCCCGTCGCCCAGGCGGCATAGCTTTTGAGCAGCAACAGGACGAAAGCGACGGACAGGCTGGCGATCGCCGCGTTGCGCGTCAGCCGGGCCCGCTCGGTCGCGGTGATCGGCGTCATGGATAGAGGAGCGTCTCGCTCCATCCCTCGGCGGCGTCGCTGCGCAGGAACAGCCGCCGCTCGTGCAGCCGATATTCGCGATCCTGCCAGAATTCGATCCGCTCGGGCGTGACGAGATAGCCTGACCAGTGCGGCGGGCGGGGGACATCGCCGCCCTCGAAGCGGGCCTTGGCCTCGTCGAAGCGACGCTCGAACGTCTCGCGCGCGTCCAGCGGGCGCGACTGGTCCGATGCCCAGGCGCCGAGCTGCGAATCGCGGTGGCGTGTCGCGAAATAGGCGTCGGCCATCTCGTCGGTGACGATCGAGACTGCACCTTCGATCCGAACCTGGCGGCGCAGCGACTTCCAGTGGAACAGCAGGGCGGCGTGCGGGCTGTCGGCAAGCTGCTCGGCCTTGCGGCTCTGCTGGTTGGTATAGAAGACGAACCCTTCGGGCCCATGGCCCTTCAGCAGCACCATCCGCACCGACGGACGGCCCTGCGCATCGACAGTCGCGAGCGCCATCGCATTGCTGTCGTTGATCTCGCTGGCGCGTGCGGCGGCGAACCAGTCGTCAAAAAGGGCAAAGGGATTCTGGGTCATGGCGATGGTTTAGGCGATCACGCGGCGATGCCAAAGGGCCAGTTCGGGATTCATGGCACGCTGTCGTCGATGGCGGGCATTGCGAGTCGGCGGCGCAGGCCCTAGCTAGGCGCGATGGCAGATCCGTATGCGACTTTGGGGGTGGCCCGCGGGGCGAGCGAGGCCGAGATCAAGAAGGCCTATCGCACGCTCGCGAAAGAGCTCCACCCCGACCGAAATCAGGACAATCCCAAGGCGACCGAGCGCTTTGGTCAGGTGACGGCTGCCTATGACCTGCTGACCGACAAGGACAAGCGGGCGCGCTTCGATCGTGGCGAGATTGACGGGGACGGGAATCCGACGTCGCCTTTCGGCTTTGGCGGCGGCAAACCCGGTGGCGGCAGACCAGGCGGGTCGCAGCATTTCGAATTCTCCGAAGATGGCCTCGATCTGGGCGACATCTTCGACGGGCTGTTCGGCGGCGGCGGTGGTGGCCGTCGCCCGGGCGGTTTCTCCGGCGGGCAGCGCCGTGCACAGCCGCAACCCAAGGGTGGCAACGTATCGTATCGCCTTGCCGTCGCGTTCGAGGATGCCGCTGCGCTCAAGCCGCAGCGCATCACGCTTCAGGACGGCGCGACGATCGACCTCAAACTTCCCAATGGCGTGGATACGGGCACGCAGATGCGGCTCGGCGGCAAGGGTCAGCCGGGGCCTGGCGGTGCGGGCGACGCGATCGTCACGATCGAGGTGCGGCAGCATCGTTTCTTCACGCGCGACGGCGACAATGTTCGCGTCGACCTGCCGGTGACATTGTCGGAGGCCGTGCTCGGCGCCAAGGTGAAGGTGCCGACCGTCGACGGGCCGGTGATGCTTGGCATTCCCGCGGGATCGACATCGGGCAAAGTGCTGCGATTGAAGGGCAAGGGGTTCCACGCCAAGACCGGCACACGCGGCGACCAGCTCGTCACCTTGATGGTCGACATTCCCGCCGATGATGCGGCGTTGAAGGCTTTTGTCGGCGAATGGCAGGGAGACTCGGCGCGCAACCCGAGGGTGGTGCTCGGAGTTTAGTTCTGGATGCAGAACATATCCCCCCAATCGCCGGAGGAGAGGCGCAAGCAGCCCACCGGTGCACGGGCGGCGTTCGATCGGATCAGGCCGGGAACTTATCCGTTCACCGTTGCCAAGCGGGTCGTCGTCGGCGTCTATAATGACGGGTTCATCCATGCCGGCAATCTTGCCTATCTGGCGCTGGTCACGCTGTTTCCCTTTTTCATCGTCGCGGCCGCCGTCGCCCGGCTGTTCGGGCGAACGGAAGACGGATTGCACGCCGTCGAAGCGTTTCTGCGCACCGTTCCTCCGGGCGTGGCGGAGGTTCTGTCGAAGCCGATCAGCGATGTGCTGATGGCCCGTTCGGGATCGCTGCTCTGGCTGGGTGCGCTTGTCGGGCTGTGGACGACGGGCAGTTTTATCGAGACGATCCGCGATATCCTGCGCCGTGCCTATGGCGTTCGCTATTCGCGGCCTTTCTGGGAATATCGGTTGGGCTCGATCGGGCTGATCGTCGGATCGGTGATCCTGCTGATGATCGCCTTCAGCTTTCAGGTGGTCCTGCTGGCCGCGGAACAGTTCATCGTCCGCGTGCTTCCGGTTGAATCGGAACTTTCGAATCTGGTCACCTTCTCACGTGCAGCACCCGGGCTCGCATTGTTCGCCGCGCTCTACATGCTGTTCGTGTCGTTGACGCCCAAGGCGTATCGTGGTCGAGAATATCCCAAATGGCCCGGTGCCCTGGCGGTGACGGTGTGGTGGCTCGGCGTCGGCACGCTGCTGCCGATGGCGATCGCGCAATTCGGTTCGTACGACCTGACATATGGCAGTCTTGCCGGTGTCATGATTTCGCTCATTTTCTTCTATCTTGTTGGCTTCGGCGTGGTTATCGGGGCCGAACTTAATGCGGCCCTGGCGGAAAGCCCGGGAACGCGGCGCGGGATGGACACTCCGGCGCCTGTCGAAAAGACGGCGTCGACGATAGTTACGGAGGACATGTGAACGGCTTGATGACCGGAAAGCGTGGGCTGATCATGGGGCTCGCCAACGATCGCTCGCTGGCGTGGGGGATCGCGCAGAAATTGCGTGCGGCGGGTGCCGAGCTTGCTTTCAGCTACCAGGGTGAAGCGATGGAAAAGCGGGTGCGCCCGCTTGCCGAACAGGTCGGTTCCGACTTTTTGATCGATTGCGATGTCTCCGACATGGCCAATCTGGACGCGGCGTTCGCAACGCTGGCCGCGCGCTGGCCAACGATCGACTTCGTCGTCCACGCGATCGGCTATTCCGACAAGAACGAACTGCGCGGCCTGTATGTCGATACCAGCCTCGACAATTTCCTGCTGACGATGAACATCTCGGCGTACAGCTTCGTTGCAGTGGCGCAGCGTGCACGGCCGATGATGTCGCCGGGCGGCGCGCTGCTGACGCTCAGCTATTACGGCGCAGAGAAGGTCATTCCGCACTATAATGTGATGGGCGTGGCCAAGGCCGCGCTCGAGGCCAGCGTCAAATATCTGGCGATGGATCTCGGGCCGGAGGGCATTCGCGTCAACGCGATCTCGGCCGGACCGATCAAGACGCTCGCCGCGTCGGGCATTGGCGATTTCCGCTACATCCTGAAGTGGAACGAACTCAATGCGCCGCTTCGCCGCAACGTCACCATCGACGATGTCGGTGGCGCCGGCCTTTACCTGCTGAGCGATCTCGCCAGCGGCGTGACCGGTGAGACGCATCATGTCGACGCGGGCTATCACGTCATCGGCATGAAGGCCGAGGACGCGGCGGACATCGCACTGGCGTAAGGCTTTCCTTCCTTCGGGAGGAAAGGTGGGGAGACGGGCATGAGCTTCAACACCTTCGGGCGCGTGCTCCGCTTCACCAGTTGGGGCGAATCGCACGGTCCCGCGCTCGGCGCGGTAGTCGACGGTTGCCCGCCGGGGATTGCGCTTTCCGAAACCGATCTCCAGCCCTTCCTCGACAAGAGGCGGCCGGGTCAGTCGCGGTTCACCACGCAACGGCAGGAGCCGGATCAGGTCCGTATCCTGTCGGGCGTGTTCGAGGGGCGGACGACCGGCACGCCGATCTCGCTGATGATCGAGAATGTCGATCAGCGGTCGAAGGATTATTCGGAAGTCGCCAAGGCGTATCGCCCTGGCCATGCGGATTATGCCTATGACGCCAAATACGGCTTTCGCGATTATCGCGGCGGCGGGCGCAGCTCGGCGCGCGAGACGGCGGCGCGCGTCGCGGCCGGCGGCGTCGCGCGGCTGGTGATCCCCGAGGTTTCGATTCTGGCCTGGGTGGCGGAGATCGGCGGCGATGCGATCGATCCGGCGCGGTTCGATCCGCGCGAGATCGAACGCAATCCTTTCTTCTGCCCCGATCCGCAGGCAGCCCTTCGTTGGGAACGGCTGGTCGACGATGCGCGCAAGTCGGGATCGTCGCTGGGCGCGGTGATCGAATGCGAATGCACAGGCGTACCGGCCGGCTGGGGCGCACCGCTTTATGCCAAGCTCGACAGCGAACTGGCGGCGGCGATGATGAGCATCAACGCGGTCAAGGGCGTCGAGATCGGTGACGGTTTTGCGGCGGCGCGGCTGAACGGCGAACAGAATGCCGATGCGATGCGCCCTGGCATCGATGGTCCCGAATTCCTGGCAAACCATGCCGGTGGCATTGCGGGGGGCATTTCGACCGGCCAGCCGGTGCGCGTGCGCGTGGCGTTCAAGCCGACCAGCTCGATCCTGACGCCGGTCGAAACGATCGATCGCGACGGCAACGCGGCCGAGATCATGACCAAGGGGCGGCACGATCCCTGCGTCGGTATCCGCGGCGTACCGGTGGTCGAGGCGATGGCGGCACTGGTTCTGGCGGACCAGAAACTGCTCCATCGCGCACAATGCGGCGGCTGACGCCGGCCGGTTGCTCCGCTCACCCTTGGCACTGACCGGCTTGCCGCTCTCGTCGGCGGGCGGGGTCATGGCCGGGACGAGCGGAGCATCCTCCACATCAGTGTGACGTTGTCCTGTGGCTGCCAAAAGCAATCACTTAGGAGATTTCATGCGCAATCTGATGATTCTTGCCGGCGCTGCCCTGCTGTCCGCCGGTGCCGCCCAGGCTCAGGACACCGCCACGCAACCGCCGCCCGGGCCAGTCGAGACCCCCGTGCCCGCCAGCACTCCGCCTGCAGATCCCATGGTTCAGCCGGCCGACCCGATGGCGGAACCGGCTTCGCCGCCGGCGCCGACCGACAGCGCCACACCTCCCGCCGATCCGGCGGATCATTCGAAGCACAAGAAGGACAAGAAAAAGAAGGATAAGGCGCCCGAATAAGGCGCGTCCTGTCTGAAAGGCTGATCGGGCCGGCTGCCGAAGGGTGGCCGGCCCTTATTCAATAAGGCGGAGCCTGGATCAGCTTTTGCGCCTTTGCCGCTTCGGCCCACCATTCCAGGTCCGCCGCGAATTTGGGGAAGCCGCGTTCGAGTCGTTCGCCGCCTTCGCCGGTCGGCTCGCCATGCGCGTCGAGCGCTTGATGGATGCGGCCAACGGGCAGGATTTCCGACACGGTGGGCATGCCCATTTCCGCCAGCGATACGCGCCAGTTCATCATCGCGCGGACGCCGCCGAACACGCCCGCCGAATAGCAAGCGATCGCGGAGGGTCGCCAGAACCACTCTTCCAGGAAATGGTCGGTCAAATTCTTGAGGCCGGGCTGAACGCCCTGATTATATTCGCCTGCGACGAATACGAAGGCATCGGCGCGGCGGATCACGCCCGCCACGCGCTCCAGCGCCTCAGGGGCTTCGCCTGCAGGATATTCCTTGTACATCTTGTCGAGCATCGGAAATGCCTCGGCGCGCGCATCGACCAGCGTGGTGCTGTGTCCGCGTGCGGCGAATCGCCGGGTGAGGTAATCCGCAAGGCGGATGCCGAGACGACCGCTGCGATAGGATCCGTAGAACAGCGCGATCTCAAGGCTCATCATCTATCCCCGTCTGATGACGACCACCGTACCGCCGGTTGCGCTCAGGTCCAATCGGAAGTCGAAATCCGGGCTATCCCGAATGGCGATGTGTTCGCTGATGCCGGAACCCGATGAGCGCGACTCATCGAGTTCCGGTATCGTTCAGCAGTCTCAGTCGGAGAATGGGTCGCGGACGAGGATGGTATCCTCGCGTTCCGGGCTCGTCGAAACCAGCGCGACGGGGCACTGGATCAGTTCTTCGATACGGCGGATATATTTGATCGCCTGCCCGGGAAGCTGTGCCCAGCTCCGCGCGCCGGCGGTCGATTCATGCCAGCCGGGCATCGTCTCATAGATCGGCTCGACAGCGGCCTGGTCCGACGCATTGCTCGGATAATGGTCGATCGTCGTGCCGTTCAGCCGGTATCCCGTGCAGATTGCGATCTCGTCGAAGCCATCGAGCACGTCGAGCTTGGTCAGCGCAATGCCGGTGACGCCCGAAACCGCGACCGATTGCCGCACCAGCACCGCGTCGAACCAGCCACAACGGCGCTTGCGACCGGTGACAGTCCCGAATTCGTGACCGCGCGTGCCGAGCCGTTCGCCGATCTCATTGTCGAGTTCGGTGGGGAAGGGGCCGGACCCGACCCGCGTCGTATAAGCCTTGGCGATGCCGAGCACGAAGCCGACCGCGCTGGGGCCGAGGCCCGATCCACCGGCTGCGGCGCCCGCGATCGTGTTGGACGAGGTCACGAACGGGTAAGTCCCGTGATCGACGTCGAGCAGCACGCCTTGCGCGCCTTCGAACAGGATGCGGCGACCGCTCTTGCGTGCCTCGTTGAGCATCAGCCAGACCGGCTTGGCGAACGACAGCACGAAATCTGCGATCTCGCGCAATTCGGTCAACAGCGCCTCGCGATCAACCGGCGGTTCGCCGAAGCCGGCGCGCAGCGCATCATGATGCGCGGTCAGGCGGTCGAGTTGCGGGCCAAGTTCGTCAAGATGTGCCAGATCGCAGACGCGGATCGCGCGGCGGCCGACCTTGTCTTCATAGGCCGGGCCGATGCCGCGCCGCGTCGTGCCGATCTTGCCCGCGCCGCTCGCATCTTCGCGCAACGCATCGAGGTCGCGGTGGAAGGGCAGGATCAATGCGCAATTGTCGGCGATGTGCAGCGTCTCGGGCGTCACTTTCACGCCCTGGCCGGTCAGCTTCTCGATTTCGGCCTTCAGCGCCCATGGATCGAGCACCACGCCATTGCCGATCACGCTCGGGGTGCCGCGCACGATGCCCGAGGGAAGCAGCGAAAGCTTGTAGACATTCTCGCCGATGACCAGCGTGTGGCCGGCATTGTGTCCGCCCTGGAAGCGGACGACCATATCGGCGCGCTCCGCGAGCCAGTCGACGATCTTGCCTTTGCCCTCGTCACCCCATTGGGCGCCGATTACTGCAACATTTGCCATTTACGAGTCTCCGCCTGCCGAGCGGATCCGGGACGCCCTTCGACAGGACTCGGCGACCGGATGTGATCAGTGCGGGCGCTGCCCGCTTTCGGCGCTCCCTCTGCCTTCGGCGTGGCCGAAGGTCAAGAGATCAGAGCGGACTGGGCGTTCCGTCGATCAGCACGTGCGAGCAGATCTGCGCTGCCGGGCTGTCATCCTCGGTCAATGCGGCGACGGTCACCCAGCCGGTTTCACGCATGCGCGCGGAGTCCGCCGGATCGGTGCCGAACGGAATGAAGAGCCGGCGGCGTTCTTCGGCGGCCAGACCGGCATCGACCAGCGGATCGCAATATAGCGAGGCGCCGACAGCGGGTTCCTCACGTCCGTCGGGATGGACGATCGTATAGGATCCGCCGCGCCCGATCTCTCCCGTCGCGCCATCGGCGAAAAGCGAGAAGCCGAACCAGCTCTGATATTCGAAGCCATGACGCTCGGTGGGGTCCAGCGTGATCGCCGCCTTGCCGCGCACGGCCGCGGCGATCCGCTCCAGCCCATCCAGCCGAGACGTCAATGCGCCGCTGCTGTCGAATGCGCGCAGCCGTGCGATCGCGGCGTCGAACTCGCCCGCGGCTTCCACCAAAGGCAGGAATGCCGCCGCGCCGCGTGCGGCCAATCCGCCGGCATCCTTCGCGTCGAGCAGCGCGCGTACGTTCGACACTTCGGCTGGATCGAGCGGCAGTGGTCCGGCGGCGAGATGGTCGACCAGGTCGGGCAGGGTGAAATCGATGGTGAGGCCCGTCACGCCCGCGCGTGCCAGCGCTTCGACGGCGACGGTCACGATCTCGAGCGCGGCGGCGACGGTGTCGAGGCCGATCAACTCGGCGCCGACCTGCATCATTTCACGCTCGGGGCGCAGTTGCGTGGCCTTGAGCCGCAACACCGGGCCGCCATAGCTCAGCCGGAGCGGGCGGGGGTGGTGCGCCATGCGCGTCGCGGCGATTCGGCCGACCTGGGTGGTGATATCGGGCCGGATCGCCATCGTCCGCTGAGAGACGGGATCGACGAAGCGCAGCAGATCCTGCGCGCTTGCGGTCTTCAGGCCAAGGCGAAGGCCGTCCTCGAATTCGGCGAGCGGTGGTGACACCCGCTCATAGCCATAGCCGGAGGCGGTATCGAGGACACAGCGGACAAGGCGGGCCGAAGCGTCCGCCTCAGGCGGCAGTCGGTCGCGATATCCTTCGGGAAGTAGGCCGGGCAGGATCATGTGGCGGCTCTTAGCGGATGGTGGATTCAAAGCAATCCGGTCTTGGGGACTGATCCGCGTCATCCCCTTGCTCGTCATTCCCGCGAAAGCGGGAATCCCGCTATTCCGTGAAGCATCAGGGGAAAGAAGAAGAAGCGGGATCCCCGCTTTCGCGGGGATGACACGGTGAGAAGCACGGATATGCGCGCTCAGGAAAAAGGGCGGGTCCGTTGCCGAACCCGCCCCCTCGGCATCAGAATTTCAGCGCCTTGACCCGCTTCACGCCGGGCAGGTTGCAGATCGACCACAGCACCGGTTCGGACACGGGCATGTCTACCGACAGCAGAAGCGCCGCTTCTCCGCCCGGGCCCGCGGCACGGCGGCCGAGGTGGAAGGTGGCGATGTTGATCTCCGCTTCGCCCAGTGCCGATCCGATGCGGCCGATAAAGCCCGGTGCATCCTGGTTGACGACATAGAGCATCTCGCCGTCGAGATCGGCCTCCACCTTGATGCCGTGGAGTTCGACCAGCCGTGGCTCTGCGTTGGAGAACAACGTGCCCGCCACCGAGCGCTCGCCGGCCTCGGTCGTGACCGTCACGCGCAGCAGCGTGTGATAGTCGCCTTCACGGTCATGGCGTACCTCGCGCACGTCCAGCCCGCGCTCGCGCGCCAGATAGGGTGCGTTGACCATGTTCACCGTGTCGGAATAGGCGCGCATCAGGCCCGACAGCACCGCGGCGGTGATCGGCTTGGGATTGAGCTCGGCGGCGGCGCCCTCGACCTCGATCGCGACACCCTTGATCCGATCGCCCTCAAGCTGGCCGACCAGCGAACCGAGCTTCTCGGCGAGCGCCATATAGGGGCGGAGCTGCGGCGCTTCCTCGGCGGAGAGCGACGGCACGTTGAGTGCGTTGGTGATGCCGCCATTGACCAGATAATCGGCCATCTGCTCGGCGACCTGAAGCGCGACATTGACCTGCGCTTCGCTGGTCGACGCGCCGAGATGGGGGGTCGAGATGAAGTTCGGCGTGCCGAACAACGGGCTCGCCGTCGCCGGCTCCTCAACGAACACGTCCAGCGCGGCGCCGCCGACCTGGCCCGAATCGAGTGCGTCCTTCAGCGCCGCTTCGTCGACCAGTCCGCCGCGCGCGCAGTTGATGATGCGTACGCCCTTCTTGGCTTTCGCGATGTTTTCGCGGCTCAGGATGTTGCGCGTCTGGTCGGTCAGCGGCGTGTGGAGCGTGATGAAATCGGCGCGGGCGAGCAGATCGTCCAGCGTCACCTTCTCGATGCCCATCTCGACCGCCCGCTCGGGGGTGAGGAAGGGGTCATAGGCGACCACCTTCATCTTCAGGCCGCGCGCGCGGTCGGCGACGATCGAACCGATATTGCCGGCACCGATCAGGCCGAGCGTCTTGTTGGTCAGCTCGACGCCCATGAAGCGGTTCTTTTCCCACTTGCCCGCCTGGGTGGAGGCATCGGCCTCGGGAAGCTGGCGGGCGAGCGCGAACATCAGCGCGATCGCATGCTCGGCAGTCGTGATCGAATTGCCGAACGGCGTGTTCATGACGACGACGCCCTTGGCGGATGCCGAGGGGATATCGACATTGTCGACGCCGATGCCGGCGCGGCCGACGACCTTCAGATTGGTCGCGGCGTCGAGGATCTCCTTGGTGACCTTCGTCGCGGAGCGGATGGCGAGGCCGTCATACTGGCCGATGATCGCGATCAGCTCTTCTTTGGTCTTGCCGGTGATCTCGTCGACCTCGACGCCGCGCTCGCGGAAGATCGCGGCAGCCTGGGGATCCATTTTGTCGGAAATAAGGACTTTTGGCATGGTGAAAACCTTTCTGGTTTTCGTCATCCCGGCCGCAGCGGGAATCCCCGGTTCTTCTGCATCTTCTGGCGAAAAGAAGGGAGATCCCGGCTTTCGCCGGGATGACGTAAATGGGAGTCAGGCGGCCTTTACGGTCGCGTAGGCCCAGTCGAGCCAGGGGCCGAGCGCCTCGATATCGGCGGTGTCGACGGTGGCGCCGCACCAGATGCGGAGGCCCGCCGGTGCGTCGCGATAGCCGGCGATGTCGTAAGCGGCGTTCTCGGCTTCGAGCAGCGACGCGAACTTCTTGATCATCGCCTCGTCCGCACCCTCGACCGTCAGGCAGACGCTGGTGGTCGAGCGAGTCGCGGGATCGGGTGCCAGATGGCCCAGCCACTCGCGTTCGGAGACGATCGCGTCGAGCGCCGCCGCATTGGCATTGGCGCGGCCGATCAGACCCTCCAGCCCGCCGACCGACTTCGCCCATTCGAGCGCGAAGATCGCGTCCTCGACGGCCAGCATCGACGGGGTGTTGATCGTCTCGCCCTTGAACACGCCCTCTGCGAGCGCACCCTTGGAGACGAGGCGGAACACCTTGGGCAGCGGCCAGGCGGGCGTATAGCTTTCCAGCCGCTCGACTGCACGGGGCCCCAGGATCAGCACGCCATGCGCGCCTTCGCCGCCCAGCACCTTCTGCCACGAGAAGGTGGCGACATCGATCTTGTCCCAGGGAATGTCGTACGCAAAGACCGCGCTGGTGGCGTCGGCGAAGCTCAGCCCTTCGCGATCGTCGGGGATCCAGTCGCCGTTCGGCACGCGTGCGCCGGACGTGGTGCCGTTCCAGGTGAACAGCACGTCGTGGCTCCAGTCGACCTGCGTCAGATCCGGGATGTGGCCGTAATCGGCACGCAGCACGGTCGGATCGATCTTGAGCTGCTTGACCGCATCGGTGACCCAACCCTCACCGAAGCTCTCCCATGCGAGCGCGGTGACGGGGCGGGCGCCGAGCATGGTCCACATGGCCATCTCGAAAGCACCGGTGTCGGAACCGGGAACGATGCCGATGCGGTGCGTGTCGGGCAGCTTCAGCATCTCGCGCATCAGATCGATGGCGTATTGCAGCCGTGCCTTGCCGATCTTGGAGCGGTGCGAACGGCCCAGCGATCCTGTCGCGAGTCGTTCGAGCGACCAGCCGGGAGGCTTGGCGCAGGGTCCGGAGGAAAAATGGGGGCGCGCCGGTTTGGTGTCGGGGCGAGTCGTCAAATCGTGCGCATCGCGCACAGGCAGTGTATTCGTCATGTCAGTCTCTCCTTTCAGAGAGCACGCGCTGCGTTGGGACAGCGTGGCCCGTCGCCGCCCTTAAAGTCGCGCCCGCGCCTGTCAAGCGGCGACTTCCTCAAATCGTTCCTTAGGATGTTGTTAACCATCACTGCTCTAGGGTTTCGCCATGGTTTTCCTGCGTCGAAATCGCGTGCTGATGACGGGGCCGCTGCTGGCAGTGATGGCGCTGTCGGCGTGCGTCGGTGGGCCGGAGGTTCGAACGGTCGCGCCAGTCAAACGGCCCGGGGCACCACAGCCCAGGCCCTCGTCCTTGCCCAATCTGGCCGCGGGTGTGTCGACGCGCCAGTGCATGGCGGATCTCGGCGCTGCGTCGGTCCAGTATAGTGCGCTGCCCGACCAGCGGTTCGACAGCGGCTGTTCGATGCTTGGCAGCGTCAAGCTGATCGACATTGGCACGCCGGTCACCAATCTCGGTGCGATGACCTGTCCGCTGGCGAAGAATTTCGCGGCGTGGGCGCGCTATGGCGTCCGCCCGGCGGCGCGGCAGATCCTGGGTGCCGACGTTGTGAAGATCGAGACGATGGGCACCTATAATTGCCGCAACATCAATGGCGCGAGCGGTGCGGCCACCGGGCGTCTCTCGGAACATGCGCATAGTAATGCGGTGGATGTTGCCGCCTTCGTCCTCGATGACGGCAGGCGAATCGCGGTGCGTGGCGGCTGGAAGGTAGGGTCGAGCAGCGAGCGCGCCTTCCTCAAGACCATCCACAATTCCGCATGCAAGCGATTCGCGACGGTGCTGAGCCCGGATTACAACGCAGCGCATTACGATCACCTCCATCTCGACATGGGGCGCGGGCCGTTCTGCCGATAGCGACCGGGGACAGAAGGGGACTTGGGCGTTTGACCAAAGGCCGCTAGACGATCTTGATGACTGAAAAGACCGACAAGATCGTCCCCAGCCGCGTTTTTCCGCAGGCCAAGCAGGACGCAGAGACCGCCAAACAGGGCGTTTCCACACCACAGACCGAGCATCCCGCCTACAAGCTCGCCTTTCAGGATACCGACTTCCTGCTGCGCGAAGATCTCCGCCCGGTGCGGTTCCAGCTTGAGCTGTTGAAGCCCGAATTGCTGCTCGACGAGGCCAAGATCGCGTCGATGTTCGTTTTCTACGGCTCGGCGCGCATCCCCGAACCCGAAAAGGCGGCGGCCTTGCTCGAGCTCGCAACCGACGAGCGCAGCCGGCACATCGCCGAGCGGCTGATCGCCAAGTCGAAATATTACGATGTGGCCCGCGAATTGGCGCAGATTGCGAGCCGCAGCCCGCGCGATACCGAAGGCTGGCGCCATTTCGTCGTCTGCTCGGGCGGCGGCCCGTCGATCATGGAGGCTGCGAACCGCGGTGCGACGGACGTCGGTGCGGAGACGGTCGGGCTCAATATCGTGTTGCCGCACGAACAGGCGCCCAATCCCTATGTCACGCCGTCGCTGAGCTTCCAGTTCCACTATTTCGCGCTCAGGAAGATGCACTTCCTTTTGCGCGCGCGTGCGCTTGCCGTGTTCCCTGGCGGTTTTGGCACGTTCGACGAAATGTTCGAACTGTTGACGTTGATCCAGACTGGCAAGATCAAGCCGATCCCGGTGCTGCTGTTCGGCCGTGAGTTCTGGGAAAAGGTCGTGAACTTCGAGGCTCTGGTGGACGAGGGCGTGATCGCTGCGCGCGACCTGAACCTGTTCCACTATGTCGAAACCGCCGAGGAAGCGTGGGCGATCGTTCAGGATTTCTACGCCAAGCCGGCGAAATGACGATGCCGGCCTGAACGATCAGGCTCTATTCTTGGTCTAGCGTCTTCATCCAGAATTGCATCGGCTTGCCGGTTTCGGCGGGCTCGTCGATGTCTTTCCAGCTATATTCGGTGGTGACGCCGTCCAGCAGCGCATAGCCGCGCTTGCGCCAGAAACCGTCGAGTGGCGAATAGTTCACCGGGCGGGCCGGATGGTCGGCGGGCCTCGATACCGCGCAGAAGGTTGTGTGGGCACGGCCAAGCGCACGCGCATGCGCCTCGCGTCCGTCGAAAAACGCATGGCCCAGCCCGTGGCCACGATAGTCGGGCAGCAGCACCGATTCGCCGAAATAGAGGATTGTCGAAAGATCATGGCCGCGCGCCTCGAATGGCGCGGCGAATTCGGCCGCATGATCCTCCATTGGCGCGGCAGTGGCAGCGCCGACCAGCCGATCTCCGTCGAACGCGCCGATCACGATCGCGCCGGGGCTGTCGGCATAGGCCTTCAGATAGGTGCGCTCATACGCTTGATCCCCATCGTAGAGATAGGGGAAAGCACGGAAGACCGCGATGCGGAGTGCCGCAAGATCATCGATCCGCTCGCCGAGCGCTGGGCCGGCGAGCGGATCGATCCGGATCAATGCGCCGCAGGCGCCGCTGCGTTGGCCGCTGGCGCTGCTTCGGCGTTCTCGGCTGGAGCGGTGGCATTCTCGGCCGGGGCTGCTGCTGCACCGGCTGCCGGCGCGGCTGCTGCGGCCGGAAGCGGCAGGTTCGAGCCCTGCGCGTTCAGATAAACGAGCAAATTGGCGCGATCCTCGGGCTTGGAGAGGCCAGCAAAGGTCATCTTGGTACCCGGCGCGAATTTGCGCGGGCTGGCCAGCCAGGCGTCCATCTTCTGGAAATCCCACTTGCCGCCGACTGCCTTCAGCGCGTCGGAGAAGGCAAAGCCCGCCTTGCCGTGGCCGATCTCGTCGCCCATCGTGGCGTAGAGATTGGGGCCGATGCCATTGGCGCCGCCCTGCGTGACCGTGTGGCACGCAGCGCACTTCTTGAACACTTCCGCGCCCTTGGCCACGTCGGCTGCCGGAAGCAGCGTGGCGATATCGACAGCAGCGGCAGCACCGCCGCCACCCGCCGGATCGGCATCCGCAACCTCGAAGCCGGGCTTCTCAGGCTTTTCCGCATGGAAGTACATGCCGCTGCCAATCGAAGCGCCCAGCGCCACGATCCCCGCGAACAAGGTCCAGCCTGCGATCGTGTTGAACCTGTCGTCCATCAGAATCCCTCTATTCGTCCCGCATTCGAATGGCGCTCCCTTTAAGAGCCAGTGTCGTGCATCGCAAGCGCGGCTTGTGCCTAATCCGCTTCCTGCGTAAGCGCCGACGCCTGCCATGGAAAAATATCCCGCCCCAGCCCGCCCGATCGTCAGCGCGATGATCGATGCCGCCGCCCGCGAACCCGCCCGCGCCGTCGCCTTTCAGGGGGCGCCCGGCGCCAATTCGCATATTGCCGTCGAGCAGAAATTTCCCGGCGCTCTTCCGCTGCCATGCTTCAGTTTCGAGGATGCGATCGATGCGGTGAAGGAAGGGCAGGCCGATCGTGCGCTGATTCCCATCGAGAATTCGCTGCACGGGCGCGTTGCCGACATGCATTTCCTGCTGCCCGAATCCGGGCTGGTCATTACCGGCGAGCATTTTCTGCCGATCCGCTACAGCCTGATGGGGCTCGGCCCGATCGAGGGCGTCAAGGAGGCTGTAAGCCACCCTCAGGCGCTCGGCCAGTGCCGCCGCTGGCTGCGCGCACGCGGGATCACGCCGGTGCCCTATGCGGACACCGCAGGTGCTGCTGCATTGGTGGTCGAAATGGCGGACAAGGGCGTGGCTGCGCTCGCACCGCCGATCGCCGCCGGCATTTACGGGCTGGAGACGCTGGCAGAGGGGCTTGCCGATTCGGAGGACAATGTCACCCGCTTCGTCGTGCTCGCGCGCGAGGCGTTGGAAGTTCCGCCCGAGGGCAAGCTGATGACCACCTTCATCTTCGAGGTGAAGAATATCCCCGCCGCGCTTTACAAGGCGATGGGCGGCTTTGCGACGAATGGCGTCAATATGACGAAGCTGGAAAGCTACCAGCGCGGCGGCAGCTTCGCCGCCACCGAATTCTTTACCGATATCGAGGGTTCGCCCGACGACCCGGCGGTCAATCGCGCGCTGGAGGAACTGGCGTTCCACACTAAGTGGGTGCGGATATTGGGGACGTACGAGCAGGCTCGTCCCCGGGGATAGGATCGCTCGGGCTTTCGTCATTGCGAGCGTAGCGAAGCAATTCACGGATGCACGAGCCGCTGGATTGCTTCGCTACGCTCGCAATGACGGCTTCAAATCCTAACCCAGCACGTCATCCAGCAACCGCGCCAGCCGCAGCCCGCCGCGCTCGACCTGCAGGCGCAGCGGCTCGACCAGCGTCGCGATGGTCTCGTTGCTCAGCTTCGATCGTTCCGGCGGCTTGGTGGTGCAGGGATCGCTGCCATAGGCGCTGGCATAGACGGTATCGCGCGCGACCTGCCAGCTTTCGCGGCTCCAGTCCTCGACACTGCCCGGCTGCATCGCGGCGCGTTCCTCGGCCGAATAGACGCGGACCAAAGGCGGCGGCGTGGAGATGGCGCGTTCGGCGAGATAACCGTCCCAGATCGCATGGAGATTGAGCCGCTCGGTGACGAAATCGCCATAGGTGGAGCGTGCCCGATTGCCGCCCAGATCGCTCTTGTCGCCGGCATGCAGCGGCTGGTGGAGGTCACCCATGAAATGGACGAGAAAGACGAGCGCCATCAGCCGTTCGCGTTCCGGTACGGTCTTGTCCTTGAGCAGCTTGAGATCGCGCTCGATCTGGGCGGAGACGCAATTGCCGTCCTTGCACGCCGCCTTCAGGTCAAACGGCTTGCAGATATCGACATTCTGGTAATGCCAGGAATAGGCATAGGAGAAGCGCGGGCCGAGCTCCTTGGCGCAATCCGGCCAATAGCTTGCCAGTTCGATCGTCCGGACGGAGCAGGTGGGCGTTTCGAGCAACGCGCCACGCTTCAGCAGCGCATCGATCGCGGCGCGCGTCCTGGGCGTCACGTTGCGATAGGCGATCGCCCCGATCGTTTCATGGCCATATTCCCACCAGGCCTGCGCAGGGGCGGGGGCGAGCAGCATCAGCGCGGCGAGAAAGGCAAGAAAGCGAGTCATCGGCGACGCTGTACCAGCAGCGAAGGGCGCGGCGCCAGTGTCTCGACGCCGCGCCAATGGTTTCGTACTCAGGCGGCCTGGGCCGACTCCAATACGCCCTGCCGCGCCGTCTTTGCATCGATCTCGGCCAGCGTGTTGATCAGTCCATCGCTCAGATTATAGACCCAGCCATGCAGCTTGAGCGGCTGGCCGGTCGCGAAGGCATCCTGGACGGTCTGCGTGCGTGAAAGCCGCTCCAACTGGTCGATCACATTGAGCTCGACCAGCCGATTGACCTTGTCGCCATGGTCTCCGGCGCATGCGATTTCGCCCTCGTGACGGTCGCGGGTCGCGCGCGGAGCGGCGAGCCAGTCATGGACCGGGCCTTGCGTCCCGCCATTCAGCGCCGCGGCAATGCCGCCGCAGCCATAATGGCCGCAGACGATGATGTGGCTGACCCTGAGCACCGAGACCGCATATTGGATGACGGACATCAGGTTCATGTCGTTTTCGTCGACCAGATTGGCGATGTTACGATGCATGAACATGCCGCCAGGCTGTGTCATCGTCATCTGTTCGGGGCTCACCCGGCTGTCGGAGCAGCCGATCCAGAGGAAGTCCGGGCTCTGGCCGGCCACCTGCCGACTGAAGAATTGCGGATTCTCCTCGATCATCTCGGACGACCAGGCCTTGTTGGCGAGCAGAAGCTGTTTGTACTGTCTCATGCGTATTGCACCCTGGTGAGCGGCGCGTTGATCAGCGGCGCGGTGTTTTCGGCGATGTCTCCGCGGACGATCACCGAGATCTCGCGGAAACTGGCGCCTTTGATGAAGGCGTTGATGATCTCGACATTGTCGAGGTCGACATAGTTGGTCGACGACAGGTCGATCAGCACGTTTGCGCCGTCCGGCACGCGGCCCAGTTCGCGCTGCAATTCGTATTTGTGCATGAAATACAGGTTGCGCCGCGCCCGGATCAGGCAGTCGTTGCCGTCGCACGCAAAGGTGATGGCGGGCCGCATGTTACGACCGACCACGAAGACGAAGCCGACCGCCAGGCCGATGCCGATGCCCATCAGCAGATCGGTGAACAGGATCGCGACCACTGTGACGACGAAGGGCACGAACTGCGTCCAACCCTGCTTGTAGCGCTGCATGAACAGCTTGGGCTTGGCCAGCTTGTAGCCGGTTGCGATCAGGATAGCGGCGAGCGCGGAGAGAGGGATCAGGTTGAGTATGGTCGGGATCAGCAAGACGCTGAGCAGCAGCCACAGGCCATGCATGATCGTCGAGGCCTTGCTTTCCGCCTTTGCCTCCACGTTTGCCGAGGAACGGACGATCACGGACGTGACCGGAATACCGCCGATCAGCCCCGAGATCATGTTGCCGCTGCCCTGGGCGATCAATTCGCGATTCTTGTCGGTGGTGCGGCGCTGCGGGTCGAGTTCGTCGACCGCCTTGACGCTGAGCAGCGATTCCAGGCTGGCGACGATGGCGAGCGTGATCGCGACGGTCCAGGTCGTGGCATTGGAGATCGCCGTGAAGTCGGGGAAGCTGAACAGCGACAGGAATTCCGGAATACCATCCGCCACGGGCACCTTGACCAGATGGGTGACGTCGAGCTGCAGCGTCGGCGCCGTCATGCCCAGGACCATATTGCCGAAAATGCCGATCAATACGACGACCAGCGGTCCGGGCAGATAGCGCACCGGCCCCGTTGTCGGTTTTGCGCCGTCCCACCAAAACAGGAAGGCGATGCTGAGTGCGGCAATCAGGATTGCGCCCATCTGGACGCTGTTGCTCAACGAATGCGCGATCGTGCTGAAGGTGTTGAAGCCATCGGCCTGAAGGAATTCGAAGCTCCCTTCATAATCGCCGTCATAGCCGATCGCGTGCGGAAACTGCTTCAGGATGAGGATGAGGCCGATCGCTGCCAGCATGCCGGTGATCACCGACGATGGTACGAATTCGGCCAGGACGCCGGATCGCGTGAGTCCCAAGATGATCTGCAGAACGCCGGACAGCACGACCGCGAGCAGGAATGCCTCGAAGCTTGGCAGGCTCTGGATCGCGGACAGAACGATCACGGTCAGGCCTGCGGCGGGGCCGCTGACGGAAAGGGGCGATTTGGAGAGCGCGCCGACGACGACGCCGCCGACGATGCCCGCGATGATGCCGGAGAAGAGCGGCGCCCCGGATGCGAGCGCGACGCCAAGACAGAGCGGAAGGGCGACGAGTGCCACGACGATAGACGCCGGCACATCCGCCTTCCAGCGATCGAAAATGCTTGCCATGTTCACGAATTACCTTCGACAGACGCGATTATAGGGAAAGATGGCTTCTCGGGGTGCGATGCACAATGAAACATGTTGCGGAGCAACAAGATGTCGCAGAGCAGACATGTTCGCTTACAATTGACGTGGGCTATCTGTGGCGGATCGGGCGTTGGTGACTGCCAGTGTTCGATGGATCAGAAATCGAGTTCCATCCGCATGCCCGCCACATCGATCCCATAATCTTCAAGCGATGGGGTCTGATATTTGATGCGGCCATAATTCATGTTCAACCGCAGGTAATTGACTGGCGTCCAGATCAGCCCGAACAGCAGGGCCCGCTGATTGCCGCCGTTGATCATGCTGTCGACCAGATCGAGATAATCATATCGGACGTTGAGCTGCAGCGAGCCGAACCCGCCATCCGCCAGCCCGGATTTGGGTGGGCTGCGATCGAAAATTCCATTCTTGTATGCGCGCGTGTCTCCGCGCGTGAGGAAATATCCGACTTCGGCGTAGCCGCCGAAAAAGGTGGGATCGGGTTGGCCGACGCGAACGGCCTTCAACCAATGCGCTTCGGCGGCGAAATGCCACCGATCCCGCACTGCGGCGATTTCTCCGCCGTAGTGCAGCTCGTTTGTGACCGCGAGCGCGGGCGTGGACAGAATCCGGCTGTTGTTGCTGTGCAGATATGGGCGCTGCCGGTAGCGCGTGGATTGTTCGGCCGTCCGATTGAGCGCACGCCAATGCGCCGATGCGCCCAGGTGAAGCAGCACGTCGCCGATGCGGCCAGCATGGACCAGCCGTCCGTCGATGCTGTAGCTGTTATTCTCGTCGCCGCCCGACGGACCGTCGCTGTCGTTGGCCAGGGCGCCGACATCGTCGCTGAAAACGCCGGCCTGGACGAGCCAGGGACCATTGCGATAGCTGGCGGCCAGGCCCAGGCGACGTTCAAAGTTGAATGCATCGGTGAATGCCGCGCGTTCCATGAACGAACCCGTGGTGTCGCCAATCAGTTCGTCGAGCGACTGGAACTGATTCTGGTTGCCGAGTGCGAGAGTGAACGGCCCGTTCTCGTAGGTGACGAACGCATCGACCAGATCGACGCTGTTGTCGGAGAGCTCAAGTTCCAGCTTGTAGCCGATGCCTGAACCCAGATCGCCTTCGCCACCCAGCCGGATCCGGCGGAATTCGTTGGAAAAGCCAAACGCGCGATCGTTGGAGCCGGGCGGCGGCGAGACATATCCCGCGTCGACCTGAAGCCGGCCCTTCACCTTGAAGCGCCGATCTCCGGAAACGAACTGCGGAGATCCGCGCCAGTCGATCCTGGTTTGCTCCGCGGCTGCTTTTGGCGACGAAGCGGATGCAAGCGCGGGCGACGTTGTGGCCGGTTCCGCGGCCGGCTGCGCCGATGCGACGGTTCCCGAGGGACCAAGGCGCCGTTCGAGCATTTCGAGGCGCGTCCGCAGGGATTTGACCTCGTCGCGAAGCGCCTCCGCCTCTTCCGCCGAAAGCGCCTGCGCGTGCGCAGGTGTCGCGGACGCGCCGCACAGCGCAACCGTCGCCAGGCTCATCAGCAGATGCTTCGCCACCGTATTGCTCGCTACCATGAATGCCGTTCGCGCGATGATCAGCTGGGCCGGCCATGTGGGAGGGACGCCTGGGGCGATTCCGTTTTCGCCCGATAGGCATCGACCGCAAGCAGCAGGCCGGCAGCTTCGGCGGGCACGATGGCGCCCACCACGTCGAGGCCACCCTGATCCTTCAGCTTGAACTGCCAATCCTCGTTGCCGTCCGATCGATATCGCGCGGCCAGATCACGCAGCAGCGGTTCGTCGACGGAGAAGGCGATGGTCTTGGTGAGCACGCATTCGCCATTGGTTTCGGCATTGGGGCACAGGTCGCCGCCATGGCGCGCAATGGTGAGCGGCATCCGTGCGAGACCGTCCTCACCAGCGAGATGAACCGCGTGATAGCTGCGGCGCGGTCCGAAATAGCGGATCTCCTGCCACACTTCATAGCGGGTTGCCCCCGATTGCCTGTCGATCACGGCGCGCAGATAGGTGTCGCTGTCGATCGTGCCCTTGGCTGCCTTGCCACGCCGATAGCCGCGTTCGGTTGAAATGGTCGTTTCGAATTCGAGCGGATCGTCCCGGGTCAGTGCAGCCGTGCGAAACTGCTCCGGCGTCATCACCGTCAGGCGCTTGTCGGGCTTGGCGTGCACGGCAATGCTCATGCTCAGCAACAATGGCAGAAGGACAAGGCGGCGGACGGACGGGTTCATCTTCGCAAGCTGATCCGGGGATGGGGGTTATAAGCAGACGTCGCCTAGCTGTCTGAAATTGCCCCTCCGTTCCCTTGCCGTAAGGAAGTGTTGCTGCGTATCCGGACAATGTCCCGTCGATGACAAAACATTGCCAGCTTCGCACTTGCAGCGCGACGACAAGGCCGGAGGTTGACCTTGCCGGAGGCGCTACCTACTTCGCGGGCTCATGATTTTTTCTTCACATCGACACCCCCGACCGTGACCGCGCCCTCGATCGTGATCGTGGAGGATGATCCTCCGCTTCGGATGCTCACGGCCCGTGCGCTCCAGGAACATGGCTATCTCGTTCGCCCGGCATCGTCGGCCGCCGAAATGTGGGTGGCATTCGAGGGCGGCCCGGTCGATCTGGTGCTGCTCGACATCATGCTGCCGGGCACGGACGGGATCGATCTCTGCCGCCAGATCCGGCGCAAGAGTGATGTTCCGATCATCTTCATCAGTGCGCGCGGCAGCGAAGCCGATCGGGTGATCGGGCTCGAACTCGGCGCTGACGACTATCTGGCCAAGCCCTTTGGTACGCGCGAACTGATCGCGCGCATCCGCGCGGTGCTGCGCCGGGTGGGCAGTGAGCGCCAGCCTGGAGATTTCCGCGAAACCGAAGCGCATTTCGACGGTTGGTCGGTGAATTTTCCGCGCCGAGAATTGCGCTCGCCGGGCGGCGCGGTGGTCGAACTGACCGGTGCGGAGTTCGATCTTCTCGGCAGCTTCCTCAGCCATCCGCAGCGGGTGATCGCGCGCGAACGGCTGATCGAATTGTCGCGAACCCGTCTCGGCGACTCGTCCGATCGCAGCATCGACGTGCTGGTCAGCCGGTTGCGCCGCAAGCTGGCGAGCGGCACGAACCCGGCGCCGATCACCACGGTGCGCGGGATCGGCTATATGTTCAACGCCGAGGTCAGCCGCGCCTGATGCTGCATATTCGCGGTTCGCGCGGCCTGGTTGGGCGGATCTTCGCGATCCTCCTGATGGCCGTAACGATCGAGTTCGCGGTCGGCACCCTCGTCTATGAACGCGCCAGCCATTTGTCGCTGCGCGAGGATGAAGCGCGGCGCCTCGCCGAACATCTGATCATATCGCGCAAGCTGATCGTCGAACGCCCCTGGCACGAACGGGAGCTGATGGCGGAGCAGCTCACCACCGATCGTTACGAGGTGCACTGGACACGTGCATTGCCGCCGCCGCAGCGGCTGTCGCCGCAACTCGAGCGCATGCGTACCCAGATTCTCGCCTGGGAGCCCACGCTCGAACGCACGGATCTGCGCATAAGGCTGGTTTCGCTCGGCCGTCAGTCGATCGTCACCGGCGGACTGCAGTTGCCCGATGGCAGCTGGCTGTATTTCAGCATGAAGGATGCGCCCGGTGGATGGGCGCTGACTGCAGGGCGCATGGGTCTTGCCCTGATTCCGGCAATCGCGCTGCTGATCATCGGTGGTTTGCTCATCAATCGTACGCTCACGCCACTTCGGCGGTTGGCGAAGGCGACCGAGCGTATCGGCCTGGGCGAGGAGATCGCGCTGCAGGAGGAGGGCACCGTGGAGGTGCGCAACCTCATCCGTGCGTTCAACGAGATGCAGGGGCGTATCCATCGCCTGATCGACGACCGGACCGAGACGCTTGCGGCGGTGGGGCATGATCTGCGGACACCGATCGCACGACTGCAACTGCGTGTCGACGGGATCACGGATGACGAACTGCGCGAGTCGATCTCTGGCGACGTGACGGAAATGGGGTCGATGGTGACCTCGCTGCTCGCTTATCTTGGCGGCGAGAAGGATCCGGAATCGGTCATGCCCACCGATCTTGCAGTGATGGCGGCGACGATCATCGACGAGATGGTCGATCGCGGGCTTGGCGCGGACTATGTCGGACCGGCCCATCTGGAATGGGCGTTGCGGCCTGTGGCGATGCGACGCGCATTGTCCAACCTGGTCGAAAACGCGCTGCATTATGGCACGCGGGTGGAACTGTCGCTGGAAAGCAACGACGACTCCGTGCTGATCCGCATCGACGATGACGGTCCGGGTATTCCCGACGATCGCATGGCGGATGTCCTGAAACCGTTCACCCGGCTCGATACGGCACGCAGTCGCAATACCGGTGGTCTCGGCCTTGGGCTGGCCATCGTCGCGCGCGCCGTGGAGCGCGAGCAGGGGGAATTGCGGCTTGCCAATCGGCCGGAGGGTGGACTTCGCGTCGAGATCCGCCTGCCGCGCGATGCAGGATCCGGCCAAGCCTGATCCAGTCTTGTTTCCTTACAAACCGGACAATGACGGCAAATGTTCGAAGGCTAGGCCTGCCTTCATCCGGCGCGACCCGGCACCGCGAACATGGATCGTGAGATGCTGCGGGCGCTGGATGCGGGAGGATTCCTCACCTCCGGACCCTGATCGCTTCGGGCGGAATGGCTGTGCCGTATCGTCGGCCTGAAACGATCAGGGTCGAAGGCGATTGGTCCTAATAATAGTCTGCCAGGGTAATCATATGGTCGCTGCCCCGGGCGGTGAGCAGCTTGATGACGGTTCCCGCGGGCTTGCGGCCCATTGGTACGGTTCCCGGTGGATACGCCTTGGGGATTTCGATCCCGTCAATCGCCACGATCCGGTCGTCGGCGCGAAGGCCGGCGCGATCGGCGGGGCTGTCGGGCGCGACATGCAGAATGCGCAGGTGCCGGTCCTCGCGATAGGTGCTGAGGCCGGATCGATCGCGTGCGAACGGTTCGCTTTCGGCATCGTCATCGGGGGTCAGGTGGATCTGGCCCCTGGCGGCGTCGATCTGCACGTGAAAGCGCGATAGCACCGGCAATCCGATGACGCCGGCAAATTGCTGATTCCACCGCGCGGGTATCGCCATGGGGACGTTGGTGAATTCGATGCCCGCGAAGCTGAAGGATGCCAGTGTGGAAAGAAGGCTGACATCCAGTCCCTCCATGCCCACGGTCATTCCCGTCGAGACGCGCTTTCCCTCGAGAAGTTTCGCGTCGCGTGCGTAGGTCGGCGAAATATAGACCGACATGGCGCTGCCGAGATCGAGCAGGAAATCGATCTTCCCGCGGCCTTCGATGGAGGCGGTGACGCTGTATATGCCGCCCCGCGTCGTCAGCGGCAAAGCCGTGCCACGACGTCTGTCGGTGCGGCAATCCGGATCGGCGAAGCGAATGCGGCTCTTGCGGAAATCGATATCGACGACGGTCTGTTCGAATATCTCGCGGCCGAGAACGAGATCGATCGGCCGTGAGGCCGCCCGGGACAGAGTGCCGAGATCGAGAATACCCGGCGAAAGCGGCAGACGGATATCGCCGATCTGAACGGTTGTGGCATCGCCGGCCAGGCCGTGCACCGTTTCCGTCAGGCCACGCGCGGCATAGCCGGGCGTCAGGCGGAGGCCCAGGCGCTCCGCCGCGCCCCGATCGATCACGCTGCGCGCGGCGCCGCTGTCCAGCACCGCGGAAAAAGTGACGCCCTCGATCGTGACCGGCACACGGATATGACGATCGCGATCGATGTTGAAATCATGCCATATGCCCGCTGCACACGCGGTCTTTTTCCCGGCGATCGCCGGCGCCGGCATGGCCATCGCCGTGACGACGGACAGGGCCGCCGCGACCGAGCCAAAGCTTTGCATGCGGATTTTTGGGGATCTGGACGAGCGCGACACGGCAATCACCTTGGATCTTCTCCGGCCGCTATCGTTGCCGAGAGTGTCGCGATCCGATCATGGGTGTAATGATTTGTTGCTCCACGCGCGAAGCGACCCGAAATTGCGCGGGTCAGGCCTGATTTCGCCGATGCGTCGCCGTGGCGGAATGTCTCGTCGTTATGGCGCCGTCGCAGCGGGGGCGGGGAGCGTTACGCGGCTCAGCCCGATCAGGGGGCGCAGCCAGGCCAGGCGGCCACCCACCACATAGAACAGGGCACAACTCGTCGCGGTGCCGGTGATGATGATCGCCGCTTCCGCCAGCGGCGGCAGCCCGAGCGGCAACAGCCACCAGGCGATCAGCACGATCGCGGTCTGGTGGATGATGTAGAAGGGGAAGATCGCCACGCTCAGCGTCGCACGCCAGCGATGGTCGTGATTGAGGAAGGCCGTTGCGGCATGGAGCATAACCAGCGCCATGCCCCACATCATGCAGGCGAGCGCCGCCCGGTTCAGCGCCATCGTGCCGTGCGGCGGGGTCATTGTCCCCGGATAGGCGACCTCGATCGCAACAAGAACCACGAAACTGGCAAGCCCCAGGGCGAGCGCCGGCCGCCAGACCCGGCCGAGCGCGGGCCAGAGCGTGGTCGATCCGGCCAGGCCGAAGCCGAACAGGAATGCGGGGAAATGGATGGCATCGGTCAACCAGTCGTTGAACAAGCCGTGCGATTCGCCGGTGGTGAAGGTGATCGCGACACGCATGGGCACGAAATAGATCAATGGCACCCAAAGCAATCGCCATCCTGTTCCCAGCGATTCGAACGCCTGTGTCAGCCTGTCCCGGGTCTGTTGGGTGAGCAGCGTCAATCCAGCAACAAGGGCAATGGTAAACAGCCAGAGATAGAAAACGAACCAGAGATGTTCCCAGCCGGGCAGGGTGACATGGTCATATTGGCCGAAGATCAGCCAGTCATGTGTCATGAAATGGCCGAAACCATGGGTATAGCCATGGTTGAAGCGCAGATTGACCCAACTCTGCGGCGGGATGATCACCGCCATTGCGAACAGCAGCGGGATGATCAGCCTTTTGGTGCGCTCGCGGGCGAAGCGGCCAGTGCCGCGCAGCTTGCCGAGCAGCGCGCGGGCGGCATAGCCCGAGACGATGAACAGCACCGTCAGCCGCCAGGGCGTGATGAACAGCATCGGATAGGCAAGCCACTGAATCGGCTGCGCGGTCTTCACGATCCAGGTCCCGGTCACGAAGACCATGCCGGCATGATAGAGCATCAGCAGGAGGAAGGCGCCGATACGCAGCCAGTCCAATCCATAATGCCTGGGGACAGAAGCGCTTGGCTGCACAGGAACTTCACTACCGATCGTCATCCAAGCGCGCTATAGGGCATCACTTCCTAATCGAAGAGTAAAACCATGTCGGTCCGTCCCTGGCGCGATATTTCGCGCCGCAAATCCCGCCAGATCATGGTGGGCAATGTTCCTGTCGGCGGCGATGCGCCGGTCACCGTTCAGACGATGACCAACACGCTGACCAGCGATGCCAAGGCGACGATCGACCAGATTCGCCGCTGCGAGGAGGCGGGTGTCGATATCATCCGCGTCTCCTGTCCCGATGTGGAATCGACTGCGGCGCTCAAGCCGATCGTTCGAGCATCGCGTGTGCCGATCGTTGCGGACATCCATTTCCACTATAAGCGCGCACTGGAAGCCGCGGACGCGGGGGCTGCGTGCCTGCGGATCAATCCCGGCAATATCGGCAGCGCCGATCGCGTGAACGAGGTGGTGAATGCCGCGCGCGCCAATGGCTGCGCGATCCGTATCGGCGTGAACGCGGGCAGCCTGGAGCGCGACCTGCTCGAAAAATATGGCGAGCCCTGTCCCGAGGCGCTGGTCGAAAGCGCGCTCGATCATATCAAGCTGCTCCAGGATCGCGACTTTCACGAGTTCAAGGTCGCGGTGAAGGCGTCCGACGTGTTCCTGGCGGTTTCCGCCTATATGGGGCTTGCCGAGGCTGTCGATTGCCCGCTGCATCTGGGCATCACCGAGGCCGGTGGACTGATCGGCGGCACAGTCAAGTCGGCGATAGGTATCGGCAATCTGCTCTGGGCCGGCATTGGCGACACCATCCGTGTCTCCCTCTCGGCCGAACCCGAGGAAGAAGTACGCGTCGGTTACGAGATACTGAAATCGCTCGGTATCCGCTCACGCGGTGTCCGTGTCGTCTCGTGCCCGAGCTGCGCGCGTCAGGGCTTCGACGTGATCCGCACCGTTCAGACGCTGGAGGAACGGCTCAAGCATATCCACACCCCGCTATCGCTGTCGGTGCTCGGCTGTGTCGTCAACGGCCCCGGTGAAGCGCGTGAGACCGATATCGGCATCACCGGCGGTGGCAATGGCAAGCATATGGTCTATCTGTCCGGCGTCACCGATCACCATATCCAGGATGCCGACATGATCGAACACATCGTCAAATTGGTCGAAGCCAAGGCGGCGGAAATCGAGGCCGAAAGCATCGACGCGCCGGTGGCCGCTGAATGAGTGTCACGATCCGCACCGCCCGTCCGGGCGATGAAGCCGACATATTGCGCCTGATCACGGCGCTGGCCGTGTACGAAACTGAACCTGATGCGGTGAAGGCGACGGAGGATTCGCTGCGCGCGACGCTGTTCGGCGACGTTCCCCGGGTCTGGGCGCATCTCGCGGAATTGGACGGCCGCGTTGTCGGGCTGGCGCTGTGGTTCCTCACCTATTCCACCTGGACCGGTAAGCCGACGCTGTATCTGGAGGATCTGTTCGTCGAGGAGACGGCGCGCGGAACCGGGACCGGCCTGGCGTTGTTCCGCGCACTGGCGGCGGAGGCAAAGGCCCGCGATTGCGGACGGATGGACTGGGCGGTGCTCGACTGGAACGAGACGGCCAAGCGTTTCTACAGCCATATCGGCGGGCAGCAGACAACCGGGTGGGAGACGTGGCGGCTGGAGGGCGAAGCGCTCGAAAGGCTTGCCGGGGAATGAAATCCGCCGGGGGCGGCGCCGCATTCGCAGTCGCCGCGCTCGGGATCGCGGTGTTTTCCGCGATGGACGCGCTCATGAAGGGGCTGTCGATCGAGATCGGCGCCTATAATGCGATGCTGTGGAGATCGGTGTTCGGGCTGATCATCGGTGGCGTGGTGTTTTTTGTGGGCCGCCGTCGCTGGCCGACGCGTTCCGTGCTGGTGCTGCATTTCTGGCGCGGCCTCACGGCCGGCCTGTCGGTGCTGCTCTTCTTCTGGGGGCTGGTGCATGTGCCGATCGCCCAGGGCGTGGCGCTCAGCTTCATCGCGCCGCTGATCGCGCTGTATCTCGCCGCTGCCTTTCTGAAGGAAACCGTCGGCAAGACCGCCATTGCCGCCTCTCTTCTCGCCTTTGCCGGCGTGCTCGTGATCCTGACCGGGCAGGCCCGGGCGGAGATGGGGCCGCAGGCGTTCCGGGGCGCGATCTCCATTCTGGCGGGCGCGGTGCTCTATGCAATCAGCCTGATCGTTGCGCGCCGTCAGTCGCAGGTTGCGGATCCGTTCGAGGTCGCGTTGTTCTTCAACATCGTCACGCTCGGCATTTACGGGCTGGCGGCGCCCTGGTGGGCCGTGATCCCTGACGCCTCGCAGGTGCCGAGACTGTTGATCAGCGCCTTCTTCGCCTTTGTCTCGATCATGTTGCTCGCCTGGGCCTATGCGCGAGCGGAGACGAGCTATTTGCTGCCTGTCGAATATACCGCGTTCATCTGGGCGGCTTTGCTTGGATGGTGGGTGTTCGGCGAGCGCGTATCGATGCTCACCATCGCCGGTGCGCTGATGATCGTGGCCGGATGCCTGTGGGCGGCGCGGAGGCGGCCGATCGTTCCGCCGGCGACCGAGGCGGCGCTGTAGGATTTCTTTTCCGGTCATGACGAGTGCAGCCTGCAACGGGCGTTTCGCGATCCGGCATGGCGCGCTATGACCGGATCAATGTTCCCGTCCGTGGTGGAGTATCCGATGTTCCGAAGGCTCGATGACGCGATTGCCGTGTCGCCCCAGATCACCGCAGAGCAGGTTGCTGCCGCTGCTGCGCAGGGCGTGACGATGATCATCAACAACCGACCCGACGGGGAAGAACCCGACCAGCCAACGGGCGCCGAGATCGAAGCCGCGGCTGCTGCGGCGGGCCTTGCCTATCGTGCGATCCCGGTCACGCACGCCGGCTTTTCCGCGAACCAGCTCGAAGAGATGAACGCCGCACTCGAGGCGGCGGGCGGACCGGTGCTCGCCTATTGCCGGTCCGGCACGCGCTCCACCTATTTGTGGGCGCTCGCATCGGCGCAGCGCGGCGGTTCGCCCGACTCGCTGTCCGAGACCGCGGCCGAAGCGGGTTATGACCTGGGGGCGATCCGCCCGATGCTGGACGCCCTTTCGGCGCGCGCATGAACTGGTTGCTGCTCGGTGGGTCGCTGGTCGGGATTTTCGGCCTGGCGCTCGCCGCGCACCTTCTTGGTCTCGGCACCGATATCCGCATCGCCGATGCGGTCCATGCCCGCGCGCTGGCGGAAGAAGCACATTGCGGTTTCGACCCCGTCGATGTCGTGGTGGATCGTGCGGGCCATGCCGCGTTGCTCAAGGACGCAGCCGGACGCCATCTCCTCATTCGCGCCCATGGCAATCATTTCGCCTCGCGTATCATCGAGCCGCCGTTTTTCGGCCGGCTCGACCGCAGGATGCTCACTCTGTCCACCGGCGATCGGATGTTCGGAAAAGTGACGCTCGATCTGGGCGATCAGGCTGCGCGCTGGGTGAGCGGGTTCCGGGGCATAAGCGGATGATCGACCTGCCCGATCCCGTCAACATCGCGGTGCCGGGCTTCATCGCGCTGGTGCTGGTCGAGATGATCGTCGCCCGCAGTCGCGATCGTGGCCGCTACAATCCGCGCGACACGCTGACGTCGCTGTCGCTCGGACTGGGCAGCACCGTGGCCGGCGTGCTCAGCGCCGGGCTGGTGACGGGGATGGCGATCTGGTTCTGGCACCATCGGCTGCTCGACATTCCCTTCAGCTGGTGGGCGTGGCCGCTCTGCTTCGTGCTCGACGATCTTGCCTACTATTGGTTTCATCGCAGCGCGCATCGCGTTCGCTGGTTCTGGGCGAGCCATGTCATTCACCACAGCAGCCAGCATTATAATCTGTCGACCGCGCTCAGGCAGACTTGGACGGGCTTTCTCAGCCTCGCCTTCGTCTTTCGCCTGCCGCTGTTCCTGATCGGCTTTCCGCCAGCGATGGTGTTCTTCTGCGCCGGGATCAATCTGATCTATCAGTTCTGGATCCATACCGAGATGGTCGGACGGATGCCGCGCTGGTTCGAAGCGGTGATGAACACGCCGTCTCATCACCGCGTCCACCATGCCACCAACCCGCGCTATCTGGATCGCAACTATGCCGGTGTCTTCATTGTGTGGGACCGGATGTTCGGCACCTACACGCCCGAACTCGACGAGGAGCGCCCGCGCTACGGCATCGTGAAACAGCTTGGCAGCTTCAATCTGATCTGGGCGGCATTCCACGAATGGGTCGGGATCGCGAAGGATGTCTGGCGGGCGCCGGGCCTGCGGAACAAGATCGGTTATATCGTTGCACCGCCGGGCTGGAGCCACGACGGATCTCGCGACTCGAGCGAGACGATCCGTGCGCGTTGGCAGGCGCTGCAGCCCGTGGTGACGCCCGATCATGGCTGACGCGATCCGCCTCGACGCGCGCGGCTGGACCGATGTGGAGTCCTTCTATGGGGCTTTCCTGGCGGCGGTGGACGCGCCCGCCTGGCACGGTCATTCGCTCGATGCGCTGGCGGATTCGCTGATCGGCGGCGGAATCAACGGTATCGAGCCGCCCTTTGCCGTCGAGATCCTCTGCCCGGCACGTCCCGCGCCCGCATTGGCCGCGCTGTTCGATGCGCTGGTCGGCATCGTCGACGATGCACGGGCGCTCAATCGACCGATCGATCTGCGCTTCGTCCATATCTGATCGCTTGCCCGTATCCTAAATGACGTTAACGTCAACGCTAAGGATCTGAGGTCGCCTTGAGACGGCCCAGCAGGAGCGGGCGGATGGACGAGGTCGACATCGTCGTGATCGGCGGCGGATCGGGTGGGGCTGCGGTTGCGGGTCGGCTCGCGGCGGACAAACGACTCAGCGTCGCGCTGATCGAGGCGGGGGGCGCCAACACCGATTGGCGGATCAAGGCGCCGGCCATGATGCCCTTCATTCCCGACGCATCGAACTGGCGGTTCGAGACTGTGCCGCAGGCCGGGCTCAACGGGCGTCGTGGATATCAGCCGCGCGGGCGCGGGCTTGGCGGATCGAGCGCGATCAACGCGATGCTCTATATTCGTGGCAGCGCATGGGATTACGACAATTGGGCGGCGATGGGCTGTCAGGGCTGGTCCTATGCCGACGTGCTGCCTGTCTTCCGTCGCGCGGAGGATAATGCGCGCGGCGAGGACCGTTTCCATGGCATTGGCGGGCCGCTTGCGGTGAGCGATCAGCATAGCGCCAATCCGGGCAGTCTTGCTTTTGTCGAGGCGGCGGCATCGCTGCAATTGCCGCGTAATCCCGATTTCAACGGCGCACACCTCGATGGCGTCGGAGTCTATCAGGTGACACAGAAGGGCGGCGAGCGCTGGAGTGCCGCGCGCGCCTATCTCGATCCGCGTCGCGACCGGATCGATATCCGTACCGGGGCGCTGGTCGAACGCATCCTGTTCGAAAAAGGGCGCGCCGTCGGAGTCGCATTCCTCCAGGACGGTGCACGCCGGACAATCCGTGCCCGGGGTGCGGTGGTGGTCGCGGGCGGTGCGTTCGGGTCGCCACAGACGCTGATGCTCTCGGGCATCGGCCCCGCCGATCACCTGAAAGCGCATGGAATCGACATTGTCAGCGATCGTCCTGCGGTGGGCGGCGCGCTGCAGGATCATATCGATTATGTCGCCGGCTACGAAACGGCGGGTGCTCCCTTCATGGGGCAGACACTGCGTGGCACGATCGGCACGTTAGGGGCGATGTGGCAATGGTTCCGGTCGCGTAGCGGGCCGTTCACCACGCCCTATGCCGAAAGCGGCGGCTTTGCGCGTACCCGCCCCGATCTGCCGGCGCCGGATATCCAGTTCCACTTCGTGCCTGCGCTGCTGGAGGATCATGGCCGTACGAAAGTGAAGGCGCACGGTTTCTCCTGCCATGTCTGCGTGCTGCGGCCGCAGAGTCGCGGTACTGTCCGCCTCGCATCGGCCGACGCGGCGGCGGTCCCGCTGATCGATCCGGCTTTTCTGACCGATGATCGCGACGTGGAAACGCTGCTTGCCGGCGTGAAGCTGATGCGCCGTATCCTGGAGGCACCGCCGCTTGCCGACTATCATGGGCGCGACCGGCATATGGCCGATGTCCATGACGACGACTCCATGATCGAGATCATCCGCAACCGCGCGGATACCGTCTATCACCCGGTCGGCACGTGCCGGATGGGTGCCGATGCGGACTCGGTGGTCGATCCGCAGCTCAGGGTGCGCGGTGTCGACGGCCTCTATGTTGCCGACGCGTCGATCATGCCCGCGCTTGTCTCCGGCAACACCAATGCGCCGACCATCATGATCGGCGAGCGTTGCGCCGATTTCGTGAAGGCGCATCTGTCGGGGTAAGACGCGGTCTGCGAGATGGCGCTTTATTCTGACGGAGACCCCAGCTTTCGCTGGGGCTGCGCAATCCGCGCCGGCGGCGCGGCTTGCTTGAAAAAACGGGCTGGCATGTTGCCATGCCAGCCCAGGCGGTTCGCAGGAGGAACCCGGTGGGGAGGGCGGCTTCTGTCGGCCGCCCTCCGATCGTGTCAGTAATTGTAGGCGCGCTCGCCATGCTCGCCGAGATCGAGACCCTCGCGCTCCACTTCGGGAGAGACGCGCAGACCGGTCAGCAGCTTGGCGATGTAGAAGGCGATGGCCGAACCGACGGCGGCCCAGACGATCGCGACCGCGACGGCGGCGATCTGGATGCCGAGCTGGCCGCCCAGGTCATAATCCGCCTTGCCGGGGCCGCCGAGCGCGGGGAGCATGGTGAAGGCCGTGCCGATCGAACCGATGATACCACCCACGCCATGGATGCCGAAGGCGTCCAGCGAGTCGTCGAAACCGAGCTTCGCCTTGATCTTCATCACGAAGACGCAGCAGACCATCGCGGCGATGGCGCCCAGCAGGATCGCACCGAACGGGCCGGAATTGCCTGCGGCCGGGGTGACGGCGACGAGGCCGGCGATCGCGCCCGAACAGGCACCGAGCAGCGAGCCGTTATGGCCGAGCGCCTTTTCGGTGAGCATCCAGAACAGGACGCCGGCGGCGGTTGCGGTGAAGGTGTTGATCAGCGCGAGACCCGCGGAGCCGTTGGCTTCGAGTGCGGAACCGGCGTTGAAGCCGAACCAGCCCACCCAGAGCAGGCCGGTGCCGACCAGTGTCAGCGTCAGCGAGTGCGGGGCCATCACTTCCTTCTGATAGCCGATGCGCTTGCCGAGAATGATGGCGCCGACCAGCGCGGAGACGCCCGCGTTGATGTGCACCACCGTGCCGCCGGCGAAGTCGAGTGCGCCCCAGCCGAAGATCAGGCCGGTCGCGTCTTCCGTGCCGCCCAGATACCAGACCATGTGTGCGATCGGATAATAGACGATGGTGAGCCAGATGAGCGCGAAGACCATCAGCGCCGAGAATTTCATGCGCTCGACAAGGCCGCCGACGACCAGTGCGACGGTGATCGCGGAGAAGGTCATCTGGAATGCGATGAACACGAATTCGGGGATGTTCACGCCGGCGGTGAAGGTCGCGACCGTCGAGTCGGCGTTCACACCTGCGAGGAACCATTTGCCGGCCGAGACGAATTTACCGGCGTCGCCGCCAAATGCCAGGCCGTAGCCGAACATGACCCACATGATCATCGCAAGGCTGGCCACCGCGAGGATCTGCGTCAGGACGGACAGCATGTTCTTGGCACGGACCAGGCCGCCGTAGAACAGCGCGAGGCCCGGCACGATCATCGCCATGACGAGGATCGTCGCAACCATCATCCAGGCGGTGTCACCCTTGTTGACGGTCGCCTCGACCGCGGCCGGGGCCGCTTCGGTCACGGTTGCGGCCGCAGTGGTTGCGGCATCCGCGACATTGGCGGCGACCGCATTGGCCCAGGCGGGCATGGCGGCGAACAGCGAAGCGCCCACCGCTCCTGCACCCGCCGCGATTTTCTTGGAAATCGTCATTGTTCCCCCTTCTCGTTAGAGCGCGGTTTCGTCGGTCTCGCCGGTGCGGATGCGCACGGCCTGTCCGACATCCAGCACGAAGATCTTGCCGTCGCCGATGGCGCCGGTGTTCGCCGACGCCTGGATCGCCTCGACGACGCGGTCGGCGAGGTCGGAGGCGCAGGCGACCTCGATCTTGATCTTGGGGACCATGTTCGTGCTGTATTCGGCGCCGCGGTAGATTTCGGTCTGGCCCTTTTGCCGCCCGAACCCCTTGACCTCGGTGACCGTCATCCCGGCGACTCCAAGCTCGGAAAGCGCTTCACGCACCTCGTCGAGCTTGAAGGGTTTGATGATTGCTATGACGAGTTTCATTCGGCCCCCTTCTGCTTTTTGTCCGAAACGGATGTCAGCAAGGGATGTGCCAGATTCGAAAATGGCGCGATTTGAGCGGTCGACAGGCCATCTGCTGCGCCCGACAGTGGCCGGAGGCGCTAATTATTGTGCAGGTGCGAAGTGATGCTCGTTTTTTAGGCAGACTCGATCAGCGCGGTGGCCCGATCGGCATCGTCCGGATGAACCATCAGCCTGACCGGGGTCATGAACCCCAGCCCGAGACCGGCCATCCCGCCATCGAACAACACCGCCTCTATGCCCTCGGCCGCCAGGCCTATGCGGGCAACATCGGCGGCAATGCGGTCCGGGAACTCGGCGATCGACACCAATGTCATGCGCGTGCGCTCGATGCCGTGTCGAAAGCCGGGGTGACGAGCACTACCAGTGCGCACCTTCCCTGGCAGCGTCTTCCTCGCCTGGACGCATTGCGCGGCCCAGTACCGCATTGCGGTGAGGAAAACGGCCGAAACGCGCGACGATGTCGTGATGCTTGTGCGCGAAATCGAGCGAGTTCTGGATGCCGAGCGCGGTGAACAACAGCAGCGAGCGCTGCTGATCGTCCAGATCCTCGCTGTGCATGAAGGGCATATAGAGGAACGATCGTTCGTCCTGGCTCAGCGTTTCGTCCAGACGCTTGTCCACCGCGCCCTTGGCGATCGCGAGTGCGAGCGGGTCGGTCGAAAAGGCCTCGGCACTGTCGCGGAACATGTTGCGTGGGAACTGGTCGAACAGGATCACGCCGGCCAGTGCATCCCTGGCGGTGCCCAGAAAGCTTTCCGCGGTATGCGACCGCCATTCGCTCCACAGGTCCTGGAACCGCGTGCGGATCGTCTCGTCGGTTTCGTCTGAGCGCGTCCACCAGCGGTCGGGGCCGACCTCGTCGAACCAATAGGCGAGGATCTCGTCGGTCTCGGCGCTCATGCCGCGGTGCCGCCGACGGTGAGTCCTTCGATCAGCAATGTCGGCTGGCCGACCCCGGCAGGGACGGATTGGCCGGCCTTGCCGCACATGCCGATGCCCTCGTCGAGCGCGAAGTCGTTGCCGATGCCGAGCACCTTGGTCAGCACGGTCGGGCCGTCGCCGATCAGCGTCGCGCCCTTGATCGGTGCGCCGAGCTTGCCGTTCTCGACGCGATAGGCCTCGGTGCAGGAAAAGACGAATTTCCCCGAGACGATGTCGACCTGACCGCCGCCGAAGCTCTTCGCGAAGATACCGTTTTTCATACGCGACAGCAGTTCGGCGGGATCGTCGTTGCCGCCCTTCATGAAGGTGTTGGTCATGCGCGGCATCGGCGCATGCGCATAGGATTGGCGGCGGCCATTGCCTGTCGGCGCCACGCCCATCAGCCGCGCATTGAGCCGATCGTGGATATAGCCCTTCAATATGCCGTCTTCGATCAGCACATTTTCCTGCGTCGGGGTTCCCTCGTCGTCGATCGACAGCGAACCGCGGCGTTCGCCGATCGCGCCGTCGTCGACCACGGTTACGCCGGGCGCACCCACGCGCTCGCCGATGCGACCGGAAAAGGCGGAGGTGCCCTTGCGGTTGAAATCGCCTTCCAGCCCGTGGCCGATCGCCTCGTGCAGCAGCACGCCCGGCCAGCCGGGGCCGAGCAGCACCTGCATCTCGCCGACAGGGGCGGGCACGGAGTCGAGATTGACCAATGCCTGGCGAAGCGCTTCGTCGATCGCGCGATCGATCAGCGCAGGGTCGAGCAGCCGATCGTAGAGATAACGACCACCGACGCCGAAGCTGCCGGTCTCGCGGCGTCCGTTGAGTTCGGCGACGATGCTGACGTTGAGCCGCACCAGTGGTCGCACATCCATCGCGGTGAAGCCGTCGGGACGGACGATATCGATCACCGACCAGGATCCCGAGAGCGAGACCGAGACCTGAGCGACGCGTGGATCGCGTGCGCGCGCCATCGCGTCGATCGATTCGCACAAGGCCACCTTGTCGGCGAAGGAGACCAGGGCGAGCGGATTGTCTGCCGTGTAGAGGTGGCGATTATTGCCGCGCGGGGCAGGGGCGCGTGTTCCCTGTGCAGGATCGAGCAAAGTCATCGTTTCCGCAGCGCGGCGGATCGCGGCTTCGCTCAGTTCATTGGCATGCGCGAATGCGGTGGTCTCACCGCTGACCCCGCGCAGGCCGAAGCCCGATTCGGTTGAATAATCGGCGGTCTTCAGCCGCCCATCGTCAAAGCCGAAGCTTTCGGTCGAGGCATATTGAAGGAACAACTCGCCATCGTCGCAGCGCGACAGCGCCTCGGCAGTGAGGCGCTTGGCCGATTCGGGATCGAGCCCGTCTGGGCGATAGAGATAGGTGCGGGGATCGGTGGTCATGCCACCGATATAGGCCCGCCCCGAGCGCAGTCGAGGGGTATGCGCCTTACTAAGGCCCTCAAGCGGCCTGGGAAGCCTCTTCGCCGCCAGTGTCGGCGGGGCCGCCGGCAAGCACGAACCTGCGGTCGCAATAGCCGCACTCGACGAAACCGGTTTCGTCGATTTCCAGCCAGACGCGGGGATGGCCGAGAGCGGCGCCGCCGGGGATATCGCTCGCACCGTCACAGGCGACGCGGCTGGTCTTCACGCGGAGGGTTTCGGGTGCGCTATTCATATCATCGCGCTTAGCAAGGCCCGCCCGGGCTTGCCAGTGGGATTTGGCGTCAGAAGAGCGCGGGCGCGCCGACTAGTGCGATCAGCATTGCCGAGCGCAGCGCCAAGCCGGCCAGATCCTCGATCCAATATGATTTTCGCATCGTCATGCGATGATCATCGCGCATGCGGGTTAAGGAAGGCTTGCGCGTGGCGCAGCTTGGCGTATGCGCATGATCGATGGTGCAGGCTGCGATCGAGATCGAGGGACTGGAAAAAGTCTATGCGGGCGGAAAACGCGCGCTGGACGGGGTCAGTTTCGAAGTGCCGAGGGGGCAGATATTCGGCCTGCTCGGTCCCAATGGCGCGGGTAAGTCCACGCTGATCAATATCCTGGCCGGTCTGGTGAACAAGACCGCGGGACACGCCTCGATCTGGGGCTTCGATATCGACCGGAATCCGCGCAACGCGAAATTCTCGATCGGCATCGTCAACCAGGAGATCCTGTTCGATCCCTTTTTCACGCCGCGCGAGGCGCTGGAGATCCAGGCCGGGCTCTACGGCGTGGCCAAACGCGACCGACGGACGATGGAGTTGCTCCGCGCCGTCCGACTCGACGACAAAGCCGATGCCTATGCGCGCACGCTCTCGGGCGGGATGAAGCGCCGGCTGATGGTGGCCAAGGCACTGGTCCATGCGCCGCCCGTGCTCGTGCTCGACGAACCCACCGCCGGTGTCGATATCGAACTGCGCCAGCAGCTCTGGGCCTATGTCCGGGAGCTTAACGCCCAGGGCGTCACGGTTGTCCTCACCACCCATTATCTCGAGGAAGCCGAGGAGCTTTGCGACCGGATCGCGATCATCAACCATGGTCGGCTGATCGCCAATGAAACCACGCGGACCCTGGTTGGCATGGCGCAGGAGAAGCTGGTCGAGGTGACCGTTGACCGCGACGTCGCCGTGGCGCCGGACAATGCCTGCTTCCAGAAGATCGAGCTGAAGGGTGATCGCGTGCTCGCGATCACATACAGCAAGGACAAGGTGAACGCGGGCGAAGTGCTCGCGGCGGTGCAGAAGGACGGTTACGGCATCGTCGACGTGGTCACGCGCGAAGCGGACCTCGAGGATGTGTTCCTGAACCTCACGCGGGCAAGCAATGCATAAAGCCCCTCCCCTTCAGGGGAGGGGTTGGGGTGGGGCACAATGCCGAGATTGAGCCCGAAGCTGGTCGAACGCGCGCGAAAGATGCGACGCGAACCCACCGAGTTCGAGAAGCATCTGTGGCGTCATCTCTCCAACTCGCAACTTGATGGCTGGAAGTTTCGCCGCCAAGCTACGATCGGCGATCGGATCGTCGATTTCTTCTGCCCTTCCATCGGCTTGGCGATTGAAGTCGATGGCGACACGCACGATTTCGAGCGGGATCGTGAAAGGGATCGGATTGTCGAGCTTCATGGACTGTCTGTGCTGCGATTTACGAACACGGATATCGCAGACAATATGGCAGGTGTCCTCGAAGCCATATTGGTGAAGGCTAGGTCGTTGTCACCGCGTTCGTCTTGGCGACTGCCCCACCCCAACCCCTCCCCTGAAGGGGAGGGGCTTTGAATGAAGGGAAGGGGCTTTAACTATGCATAGCTACGACGTCCTCGTGATTGGCTCGGGCGCGGCGGGGCTGACCGCTGCGATCAATCTGGCGCAGCGGTTCAAGGTTGCGGTGATCGCAAAGGGCGCGCTGTCCGACGGGTCGACCGCCTGGGCGCAGGGCGGGATCGCCGCGGTGCTCGAACCGGGCGACACGTTCGACAGCCATATCGATGATACGATGGTCGCGGGCGCGGGCCTCAACAACCGCGCCACCGTCGAGTTCGTCGTCGAGAATGCGCCGGCCGCGATCGAGCGGCTCGCGGCGATCGGCGTGCCGTTCAACACCGAACAAGGCGCCCTCCATTTGACGCGCGAAGGCGGGCACAGCCATCGCCGCATCGTCCATGTCGACGACGCGACCGGTTGGGCGGTTCAACAGGCGCTGGAAAAAGCAGCGCATGACAATCCCAATATCACGCTCATTCCCGACATGGTGGCGATCGACCTCGTCACCGGGCGGCACGGCGAACGCTATTCGGGCGATGGCCATGTCTGGGGGCTCTATGCGGTCAACCGCACGACCGGCCGGGTCGAACTGTTCACCGCGCGCGCGACGGTGCTGGCGAGCGGCGGGGCAGGGCGGACCTATCTCTATTCCACCGCGCCGCGCGGCGCGACGGGTGACGGGATCGCAATGGCATGGCGCGCGGGCTGCCGCGTCTCCAACATGGAATTCATGCAGTTCCACCCGACCTGCCTCTACAACCTCGAGGTCAAGAATTTCCTGATCACCGAGGCGGTGCGCGGCGAGGGCGGCGTGCTCAAGCTGCCGCCGGGCGTGCAGGGCGGCGGCGAGCGGTTCATGCCGCGTTTCGATCCGCGCGAGGAACTGGCGCCGCGCGATGTCGTGGCGCGCGCGATCGATCATGAGATCAAGCGGCTCGGCCTCGACTATGTCCATCTCGACATCAGCCACAAGCCGCCCGAATTCGTGAAGGCGCATTTCCCCAACATCTACAGCCGCCTGATCGACCTCGGTATCGACATCACGCGCGACCCGATCCCGGTGGTACCGGCGCAGCACTATACGTGCGGCGGCGTGATGGTCGATCTCGATGGGCGCACCGACCTGCCCGGCCTCTATGCCGCGGGCGAGGTGACACAGTCGGGGCTGCATGGCGCCAATCGCCTCGCGTCGAACTCGCTGCTTGAATGCTTCGTCTTCGGCGAAGCGGCGGCGCGTCACATCGCCGCGCATTGGGACGAGTTCCCGTCGCCGCCACCCATTCGTCCCTGGGATGAAAGCCGCGTGACCGATTCGGACGAGGAAGTGATCGTCCAGCATAATTGGCGCGAGATCCGCCGCTTTATGTGGGATTATGTCGGTATCGTCCGCACCACCAAGCGCCTCGAACGCGCGGCGCATCGCGTTGCGCTGCTGCGCAAGGAGATCGAGGATTATTACGGCAATTTCCGGGTGACGCCCGATCTGATCGAGCTCCGGAACCTGGTCGAAGTGGCCGACCTGATCGTGCGCTCTGCGCTCCATCGCAAGGAGAGCAGGGGGCTGCACTACACCACCGACTATCCCAAGATGCTGCCCGCCGCCGTGGATACCGTTCTGGCGCCCTGATCAGGCGCGGCACGGACCAGCGCGGCGCGCGCGGGCAGCGTTTCGGGGGTGCGGACGTCCCATGCCAGGCCGGCGCGCCGGAGGATCCGGATCAGGACGAAGCCCCAGTCGCTTTGCCCGGGGTAAAGGCCGATCCGCGCCGATCCGGGAAAGGCATGGTGATTATTGTGCCAGGCCTCCCCCATTGTAGGGATCGCCGCCCAAGGGACATCATGTGCCTGGACGCCGGCGCCGTCGACAAGCCAGCTCTGCGGACCTCGGCGATGTGCGAGATGGCCGACGAACCAGTGGCCCGTCACCGACGCACTGACCCGGGCGCACATGCCCCAGACGACCCAACCCCAACCACCGATCGCGAAAAGGACGGCGGCGATGGGAAGTTGCTGCGCCATCCAGCTCCGTTCGAGAAAGCGATAAAAGGGATCCCGTCCGATCCGGCCCAGGTCGAAGGCGGGCGGACGATCCAGCACCAGTCTGCAATGGATCTGCCACCAGGCATCGATGAGCATCGGACGACGATGTGCCAGATAATCGTGACAATCGGGTTGGCGTTGCGCCCAGTCACGCAGATCGTGCGTCCGGATCATCCAGAAAGGGCCACTCATCCCGACGGCCGTCCCGAACCAGATCAAAATCCGCTCGAGCCATAGTGGCGTGCGGAAGCTGCCATGGATCAACAGGCGGTGAAAACCGACGCTGTGGCCCAGCAACAGCCCCACACCCGTCGTGCCGAGGAACACTGCAAATGCGCTCCAACTGAACAGCAATGGCCCGGCTGTCAGCGTCAGTATGAGCATCGTCCCGTTCCAGAGCGAATGAACCGGATCCCATCGTACGACGCCCTGCACCGGACCGGATCCCGGCGTTTCGACCAGGGAATGCACCGCATAGGGGTCTTGGGACTCGCTCATGATAAGCTCCTAGGTATTTAATTTATTTCTTAAATGATAAGGTGCTTGTCAAGTAGTTAGCTTACTCCTTAAATAAGGGGCGTATGCAACGTGTCTTCGAAGCCCTCGCCTCGGCGCCCCGCCGGAAGATTCTGGCCTATCTCGCACATGCGGAGCTGAACGCCGGTGAGATCGCCGCGCGGTTCGAGATATCGAAGCCCGCCGTGTCCCAGCATCTCTCTATCCTCGAAAATGCCGGGCTGATCGCGAGCGAGAAGCGCGGCCAATATGTCTATTACCGGCTCGTGCCGGAAAGCCTGGCCAACACGCTCAACGGCTATGTCCAGGAAGTCTGCCCGGTTTCGCGCCCGCTCAAGGCGGAGAGCGCGGTGCTTGCAAAGCAAAAGGCTGACGGGAGAAAGCCGGAGTAATCATCCTGCGTCTCACTCGCGCGGAATGGGTGGCCTGATATCGCCATTGGCGGTCTCGCCGAACTCGATCGCGCACATCTGCCGGTACGCCTGATGTCGGCCACAGGCGGCACCCGCATGTCGCCAGCGCGTGTCGAACAGCATCTTGCGATGGCCGCGCTTGGGCACGGCATCGTCGACGATCAGCTGTCGAACCACGTCGTCCGCTCTTTCCGGGCCATAGGTGATCGATTCGGCAACATAGATGTGTCCGCCGCGGCGCTTGACGCGCATGCCGGGTGTCGATCCGTCCGACCCGGCATGGCCGGTTGCGCCCCGGCCACCCTGGTCGCGGACGTGGTCCGCAGCGGCCTGGCGAAAGATTGCGCTTGGCAGCAGCGGCGGCAGCGGTGGCTGTCGGTCGAGGAAACGGATTGCCTCGTCCACCGCGCCAACGCCTTCGCTGGTCATCAACTGCTGGTCGCGACCAGGCAGAGTCACGATCCTGCCTTCGAATTGCATGCGATAGGCTCGGAGTTCGTCGGCATAGCCAGTGGGGTCGGCACGCGCGCGATTGATTTCGCTGACGATCGCGTGGCCAGGATCGCCACGCATCTGAGCCGAGGCGGGCAGGGCGGCGATCGTGCCGAGCAGCAATGCCGCGACAGAGTCAGCGCGCGTCAAGGAAGCTCCGGACTGCTGCGTTGAAGCGGGCGGGCTGGTCGAACATGATCATGTGCCCGCTGTCCGCGATCGGCGTCAGTGTCAGTTGCTTCGCGCCGCGATAGGCGGTGGCATAGGTCTGGCGGACCTGGGCCGGCGTCAGTGCGCTGCCCGGCGCCGGGGTGGCGAAGGCCACCGTTGTCGGCGCGGTGATTTTGGGCAGTTCAGGGGTAAGATCGGTCGCTGCGAGTTCGCGCAACGTGCGGGCGGTGACGTCCGGATCGCTGGTCGCGCCGCTGCCACCGAACATGCGCATGAGCGATTCGAAGCTGCGGCGGCCCTGCGGGGTTGCGGTGAACAACTCGGTCAGTCGCTCGGCAATGGGCGCAATGCCCTGCGCGTCTCCACCAAGCAGGCCGGCGGGGGCAGGCAGCATATCGACCACCATCAGCCGGCCGATGCGCGCCGGCCAGCGCGCGGCGACCATAAGTCCGATCGTGCCGCCCATCGAATGGCCGATGAGTGCGGGACGGATCAGCCGGCTATCCGCGATGTAGCGGGCAATCTCCGTCGCCAGAGAGCCGACAATCGGACCTTTCGCATTGCCCCCGGCCGGCGCACCCGCAAAGCCCGCGATCTGGACAAGGTGGCAGCGATAGCCGGCCAGCGCGGGGAGGGTCCCGTTCCACACGCCGCGCGAGGAATCGAGGCCATGGATCAGGATCACATCGGGGCCGGCACCCTGGACGGTGACGGTCAGACGGGACGAGGTGAAGGCGGCGGCCGCCGCCAGGCGCGGCGCCATTCCCGCGGCAAGCGCGCCGATCAGCAATGTCCTGCGAGCGATGGTTCCTGGCATGTGCATCGTCATGCCAATGACAGTGGGGCTTTAACACAGGCTGAAGCAGGTCGTGCACTCAACTGGCGAGGATATCCCCGGCCACCTGTTCGAGCAGATCCAGAAACGGGCCGGACTGCAATTCCGGGATCAGTGCCATCTCGATTGCGGCGCCGCTGGCAAGTGCGTTGACGAGCCGCAGGCGCATTTCGAACCGATCTGCATCCGCCCCGGTCTTCGACAAGCTATTCAGTTTTGCGCTCAGCGCCTTCGAGGCGTTGTGCTGCAACTGCAGGGTGGAACGGACCTTGTCGTTCCGCATCATCTCCGCTGCGATCTCGAGTATCAATGCGGTTCGGTCACGATCCAGCATTGTCGGACGCAGTGTCGCGACGAAGCGGGCGACTGCAGCTGCCTGTGTTGGGGGATTGTCCTCCAGAACCTGTGAGAAGCGCGCGAGCTGCTCCTCCGAATCCTCCTCTATGATCGCTTCAACCAGCGCCTCCTTGCTCGGGAAGAAGCGGTATACCAGGCCCACGCTCACGCCGGCCTCCGTCGCTATGTCTGCGACCTTGGTGGACGCAAATCCCGATCGGATGAAGCAGACCCTTGCTGCATCGAGAAGCTGGGCCCTTCGTACTTCGGGGGCCTCGGTCCGTTTTCCCTTCATTCGATACCTCCGCGCCGCACGATAGCGGGATCGGCGGGGCATTCCAATGAATGAGTAATCAATCATTCTGTTTGACACCGGCGCACTGAAACTCCAATGAATAATTATTCATTCACTGGAAGGTGTCGAAATGAGCGATCAGGCTGTCGAAAATCCGGTGCGGGGCGTGCCGATGAACGGCCTTTGGAACAGCCGCTATTTCGAGATGACGGCTGCCGCCAATGCAGAGCGCTATCGCATCTTCGTGGGCGCGCCCAATCCGCCCTTTTTCGGCGGTGCGCCGGATCCGCATGCACGCTATCCGGCGATCCTGGTGCTCGATGCGAAACTCAATTTCGCGATGGTCCATGCGCAGGTGCAGACGATGAGTGCCCTGGGGCAATTGCCTCCGGCCTATGTCGTCGGCATCGGCTATGCCGGCGACGAGAGCTTCTTCGAAAAGGATGCCTTCCGGCGCCAGGCCGATCTGACGCCGAACCCTGGCGGAGACCGTGAAGCCCTGATGGCCGCCACCAATCGCGCGGACGATGTCGTCCATGGCGGGGCAGGGGCGTTTCTCGCGTTTTTGAGGGACGAACTTCTGCCTCTCCTGCAGGAAATCCATCCGATCCTTTCCGACGATGTCACGCTCCTGGGCAACTCGCTGGGCGGCCTGTTTCCTGCATGGGTCCTCTTTCACGGTCCCGGGCTGTTCCGGCGCTATGTGATCGTAAGCCCGTCGCTGTGGTGGAACGATTATGACATCTGGTCATGGGAAGCGGCCTATGCTGCCCGCCAGGACGATTTGCCCGCACATGTCTTCATCGCGTTCGGAGGACTCGAAACGGCCGAGAACCACCGGGCGACCGTCGAGCGGGCCATCGACGTCGCGCCATGGGATCAAAAAGAGCTGTTGCAGACGACGCTTGCGAATTCCGACGCTGCGGGTTGGCCGCTGGGGGCGGAACTGATCCCGGAGGTCGACGCCAGGCTGAAGCGGCGTGAGTATCCGAGCCTGGAGTTGACGACCATGATCCTGCCTGACGAGACGCATGAATCCATTCCGGGCGCGGCCTTTTCGCGCGGGTTACGATCGGTATTCGGAAGCTGGAAACCGCACTGAAGGATGGAAGCGCGCTGCAGATCAATGTGCGGCAAGCGTGCGGCGGCAACGTCCTTATAGCGTGTTCAACGGCAAAGCGTCTTTCATGCAGAGTGAAGATGCGTCGCTTCCCACACCGGATCGTGCACGCTAGAAGCCGCGACCTTACGGAGTTTTGACATGACGGCCGCATCCCTCGGGCGACGCAATGCGGCGATTGCCTTCATCCTGGTGACGGGCGCGCTCGATGTCATGTCGATGGGTATCGTCATTCCCGTCCTGCCCTCGCTGATCGAGGAATTTGCGGGTTCGAACGCCAGTGCGGGCGTGTGGAACGGCGTGTTCATTGCGCTTTGGGCGGGGATGCAATTCATCTGTTCGCCGATCATCGGATCGCTGTCTGATCGTTATGGCCGGCGCCCGGTGATCCTGCTGTCGACCGCCGGCCTCGCCGCCGACTGGGTGTTGATGGCGCTCGCACCGAGCTTGTGGTGGCTGGCCGTCGGACGGATCATCGGCGGGATCACCTCGTCCAGCTTCACCACCGTATTCGCCTATATGGCCGACATCACCGAACCGCAGAATCGCGCCAAGGCGTACGGCCTGATCGGTGCCGCATTCAGCGGCGGCTTCGTGCTGGGGCCGCTGGTCGGGGGCGTGCTGGGTGAGATCTCACCGCGTGCGCCTTTCTGGGCGGCGGCGGCGCTGTCGGGTGTCGCATTCCTCTACGGGCTGTTCGTCCTGCCCGAATCGCTGAAGCCCGAGAAACGGATGGCGTTCGCCTGGAAGCGTGCGAATCCGTTCGGCGCGCTGAAGCTGCTGCGCTCGCATCCGGAGCTGTCCGGGCTCGCGGTCGTCAATTTCCTGCTCTATTTCGCGCACCACGTCTTTTCTTCGGTGTTCGTGCTCTATGCCGAATATCGCTATGACTGGAGCGCGCTCGAGGTGGGCGTGCTGCTCGCGATGGTCGGGGCGCTCGACATGGGCGTGCAGGGGCTGCTTGTCGGGCCTATCACCAAGAGGCTCGGCGATCGCAAGACGATGGTGTTCGGGCTGTTCGCCGGATCGATCGGCATCACCTGCATGGGACTGGCGCCTACGGGCTGGTTGTTCGTCGCCGCGATGTTGCCCAATGCGCTGTGGGGGCTTGCCATGCCGACCTTGCAGTCGCTGATGACGCGACGTGTTTCGGAAAGCGAGCAGGGGCAGCTTCAGGGCGCGAACAACAGCGTGGCGAGCATTGCGGGCGTTGCCTCCCCGCTCTTCTTCGGTGTCGTCTACTCAATGTCGGTCAGTGCCAACCCGACGCTGCCGCACCCGGGTTCGGCCTTCTTTATCGCGGCCTTGATCCTGCTTGGCGGCGCCGTGCTCGGCCGTGCGGTGACGCGGCGCGCGGTGGCTGCCGCACAATAGCATCCGGACCGATCAGCGTGCCAGAAACGCCTTCATCGCTGCGTGGAAGGCATCCGGATTGTCGTACATGATGAAATGCGCGCTGTTCGGTATCCGCTTCAGCGTTGCCCCTTTCAGACCGGCATAGGCAAACTGATAGGCTCCATCGATCTGCGCATCGGTGAAGGGGACGCCGGCCGGCGTGACGTAAAGGACCTCGGCGGGCACGGCGATGTTTGGAAGTTCGGGGCGCAGATCGGTGACGATCAGCTCGTGGAAAGTGTTCTGTGTCACGTCGCGATCGCTGTCGAGCGCGCTCTTCACCACGCCGGGGCGCTCGGCATCGGTCTTCACCATTCCGCCGGTCATGTCGCCGATCGACTTTGCACGCGCTTCGGCGGTGGCCGCGCGCATTTGCGCCAGCATCGCGTCGGCGGTGGGGCGCACCGTCTCTGCGGTCGTGCCCGGAGGACCGAACATCATGCCCATGAAGGGCACCTGATCGACGACCATCAGTCTGGAGATCGCAGCGGGATGGCGTGCGCCGATCATCAGCGCGATCGTGCCACCCATCGAGTGACCGATGACCGCCGGGCGGTCGAGCTTCGACTCGGCGATATAGCGGGCAATCTCGCTGGTCACGCCATCGAGCAGCTTGCCCTTGGCATTGCCCTCCGCCGGTGTGCCGGCAAAGCCCTTCACCTGAACCAGATGGTAGCGATGGCCGGGAACGGCCTCGACGGCATATTTCCAGGCGGCCGGGCTGGAGGTGAGGCCGGGGATCAGGATCACGTCGCTGCCCTTGCCCGTCACGGTCACCGAAATCCGGTCCGATACGAACGGTTTTGCGGCCGCCTCGATCGAACCCATCAGCCCAAACAGCGCGATCAACGCTAGCAGTATCCGGCGGGTCATGATTTTCCTTTCGATCCTGTGCAGACTTTAGGGTGAGGGGAGTGGCGGCGCCAGCCGGCATCCGCTATCTGCGGGCGAATGGCCAGCAACCATCTTTATCTCGTCGACGGCTCCGGATATATTTTCCGCGCCTATCACCGGCTGCCGCCGCTCACCAACAAGCATGGCGAGCCCGTCGGGGCGGTCTATGGCTATACGACGATGCTGTGGAAGCTCGCCGACGAAGTGCACAAGGCCGATGGCCCGACGCATATGGCGGTCGTGCTCGACAAGTCTTCGCACACCTTCCGCAACGATCTGTACGACAAGTACAAGGCGCAGCGGCCGCCGCCCCCAGAGGATCTGGTGCCCCAGTTCCCGATGATCCGCGATGCGACGCGCGCCTTTTCGCTGCCGTGCATCGAGGAAGCGGGCTGGGAAGCCGACGACCTGATCGCGAGCTATGCCAAGGCCGCGCTGGCACAGGGCTGGCAAGTGACGATCGTCAGCTCCGACAAGGATCTGATGCAGCTGATCGAGCCCGGGCTCGACATGTACGACACGATGAACAACCGTCGGCTCGGCGCGGAAGCCGTGATCGAGAAATTCGGAGTCGAGCCCAAGAAGCTCGGCGATGTGCTGGCGCTGATGGGCGACAGCGTGGACAATGTTCCCGGTGTGCCCGGCGTCGGCCCCAAGACCGCGTCGAAGCTGATCCTGGAGCATGGCGATGTCGAAGCGGTGCTTGCCGCCGCACCGACGATGAAGCCGGGCAAGCTGCGCGACAATCTGATCGAGCATGCCGATATGGCGCGGCTGTCACGCCAGTTGGTCGAGCTGGCCAGCGATGTGCCGCTGCCCGATCCGCTGGAGGATCTGGCGCTGAAGGGGATTCCGGAAGCGCCGCTGCGTGCCTTCCTCGATCATCACGGTTTCAAATCGCTGCTGATGCGGCTGGGTACGGTCGCCGATGAGCCGCAGCCGGCACCTGCATCGACGATCGAACTGCCCGCCGATCCGCCCTGCAATCATGACGGCTATGAAAGCGTGACCGATCTCGCCGCGCTCGATCGCTGGATTGCCGAGGCGACCGCGCAGGGCTTCCTTGCCTTCGATACCGAGACCGACGGGCTCGGCGCGATGGCGCGACTGGTCGGGATCAGCCTGGCGCTGGCACCCAACAAGGCCTGCTATATTCCGCTGGCGCATGGCGGCAACGACCTGTTGTCCGAAACGCCGGTGCAGATCCCGACCGATCAGGCGCTGGCCAGGCTCAAGCCGTTGTTCGAGGATCCGGCGGTGCTCAAGATCGGGCACAATGCCAAATACGACATGAGCATCCTTGGCCGTCAGGGCGTTGCGGTGACGCCGGTCGACGACACGCTCGTGATGAGCTTCAATCTCGACGCCGGCCTGCACGGCCACGGCATGGACGAACTGGCGGCGACGCATCTCGACCATAGCTGCATTGCGTTCAAGGATGTCGTCGGCAGCGGCAAGTCGCAGAAGGGCTTCCACGAAGTGCCGTTGCGCGATGCGACGCGCTATGCCGCCGAGGATGCCGATGTGACGCTGCGGCTGTGGCGACGCCTGAAACCTCGCCTTTCCCCCGAACATGTCACCCGCGTCTACGAGATGGTCGATCGGCCGCTTGTCCCCGTGATTTCGGGCATGGAACGCGCCGGCATCAAGGTCGACCGTGAGGAACTGGCGCGGCTGTCAGCCGAATTCGCCGGCCAGATCGCGGAACGGGAGAAGGAAATCCACGCCATTGCCGGCGTGCCTTTCACCATCGGCAGCCCCAAGCAGCTTGGCGACATATTGTTCGATCGCATGGGCCTGAAGGGTGGCCGCAAGGGCAAGTCGGGCGTCTATTCGACCGACGTCAACGAGCTTGAGCGCATCGCGGGCGACAAGGATGGTGGTCCGGGCGTCGAGATGGTGCGCAAGGTGCTCGACTGGCGCCAGCTCTCGAAGCTCAAATCGACCTATACCGACTCGCTCCAGGCCGAGATCAAGGCGGAGACTGGGCGAGTCCACACCAGCTATTCCCTGACCGGCGCGCAGACCGGCCGGCTGTCCTCCAACGATCCCAATCTCCAGAACATCCCGATCCGCAGCGAGGCGGGCCGCCGGATTCGTGAGGCGTTCGTCGCGGAGCCCGGCAATGTCCTGCTGTCCGCCGACTACAGCCAGATCGAGTTGCGACTGGCGGCGCACATGGCGGATGTTCCGCAGTTGCGGGAGGCGTTCCAGCGCGGCGACGACATCCACAATATGACCGCGCAGGAATTGTTCGGAGAGGTCAACCGCGACACGCGCGCGCGCGCCAAGACGATCAATTTCGCGATCCTCTACGGCATATCGCGCTGGGGTCTGGCGGGTCGGCTCGAAATCTCGGCCGACGAGGCGCAGGGAATGATCGATCGTTATTTCGAGCGCTTCCCGGGCATTCGCAACTATATCGCCGAGACGCTGTCGAGTGTGCGCGAAACCGGCTTCACCACCACATTGTTCGGCCGCAAGACGCATTTCACGCGGATCAAGTCGAGCGTCCAGCACGAACGCCAGGGCGCCGAGCGCGCCGCGATCAACGCGCCGATCCAGGGGACGAGCGCGGACATCATCAAGCGCGCGATGGTCCGGATGGGGCCGGCGCTGCTCGATGCGGGGCTGCCCGATGTCCGCATGCTCCTGCAGGTGCACGATGAACTGGTGTTCGAACTGCCCGAAGGTGACGTGGACAAGGCGAAGCCGGTGATCGAGCGCGTGATGGCGACCGCTGCGGCGCCCGTGGTGACTTTGTCGGTGCCGCTGGGCGTCGAGATCGGCTTCGGGCGCAGCTGGGGCGCCGCGCATTGACCGGTTCCGCGGACACGCCCGAAATTCCGGCGAAAGCCGGACTCTCGGAGCGAAAGCCCGCCTCATATAGTCAGCGCCTGTGGATTCCGGCTTTCGCCGGAATGACGCTACCGTTTTGACGACCGCGCCCGCCGAAAACAACGAAGACATCCAGGCGCTCGCCAAGGGCGGCCGGACGAATTTCCTGGGCTTCCTGCTACGCCTCGCGGCGCGGCTGCCGTTCCTGTTCATCGCGGGGCGCTGGTACGGCGCGGATGCGCTGGGCCGCTTTGCCTATGCCGTTCTCGTCGTCGAGTTCGCCGCGCAGATCGCGACGTTCGGGCTGAAACGCGGACTGGCCGAACAGCTCTCCAAGACCGATCGACCGCATGTCCATGTCGTGTGGGATGCCCTGCTGGTCGGCGGGCTCGCCTCGGCAATCGTCGCCGGCATATTGATGGTCTTCCCGCAGGCGATGTTCCCGAACAGCCAGATCAACGGGCTGGAATTGCTGCTGCCGCTGACCATCTTCGCGGTGGTGGGGTCGGATCTGACGCTCGCCGCGCTCGCCTATCGTTTCGATATCGCAGCGACGGTGCGTGCGCGTTCGGTGATCGAGCCCTGGACGATCAGCATCGCCGCATTCGGCCTGGCTTTCTATTCCACGCGCGACGGGCTGATCATCGCTTACGCGGTGTCGATGGCGGCAGCGCTTGCCGCGTCGCTTTGGCCCTTCTTCCGCAGCTATGGCCTGCCGCATGGCTGGCGACCGCGTCCGGCGCCGATCTTTCGGCTGATGCGCCAGAATATGCCGCTTGCCGCCGCCGACGCGGTCGAATGGGGCTCGCGCCGGCTCGATCTCGCCATTCTCGGCCTGTTCGTCTCGCCCGCGATCGTCGGTGTCTATTATGTCGCGCAGCAGGTTGCGTCGCTGCCGCAGAAACTCAAGACCAGCTTCGATCCGATCCTGGGGCCGGTGATCACCCGCAATCTCGAAGCCGGAGACCGGGCGGCGGTCGCACGGCAGGTGAGCCAGGTCGGTTTCTGGATCATCGCCGCGCAGGCGGGCATTGCGCTGGCGCTCGGCATTCCCGGCGAAGGCGTGATGGGGCTCGTCGGCCCGGGTTTTGTCGGCGGTGTTGGCGCGCTCGCCTTCCTGCTGGGCGCGGAAGTCGTTGCGGCGACCGCCGTCGTCAGCGAATCGGCGCTGATCTATGTCGCGCGTCATCGCAACATGATCATCTCCCTGGTGATGATTCTGATCCAGGCCGTGCTCAGTGTCGTCTTCATATTGGCGATACAGACGATGGGCTGGCCCGCGCTCTGGGTCGCGGCTGGCCCGCCATTTGCCTTGTGCTGTGCACTCGGCCTCGCATCGATCGTGAAGGCGCGGCTGCTTTCGCGGCTGCTGGATGCACCGGTCAATGGCTGGCGCTGGGCGCTCGTCTGGGCAGCTCTGGTGGCTGGCGTGGTCGGCTATGTCGTGACCCAGCTTCCGGAATGGCTCGAACTCGGCCTCGGCATTCCCGTGATCCTGGGCGTCTACGGCTATATCATTTGGACGCGCGGCTTCGGACCGGATGACCGGGCGTTGTTCCGGATGAAGGACAAGGCGGGCTGAGGCCTCTTCTCCTCCCTGCGCGAAGCGTGGGGAGGGGTAAGGACACATACCAACCCGTTCGTGTCGAGCGAAGTCGAGACACGCGGCGCAGACCCCAACGTCCCTCGACTTCGCTCGGGACAAACGGTTGGGGTTGAACAGTGCGAACCGAACCTCAGTGCCGGAAGTGGCGCATGCCCGTGAAGACCATCGCCAGCCCGGCCTCGTCGGCGGTCGCGATCACTTCGTCGTCGCGGATCGATCCGCCCGGCTGGATGACGGCGGTGGCGCCGGCTTCGACCGCTGCGAGCAGTCCGTCGGCGAAGGGGAAGAAGGCGTCCGACGCGACAGCCGAGCCGATCGTGCGGGGCTCTGCCCAGCCATAGGTCTCCGCCGCTTCCTTCGCCTTCAAAGCGGCGATGCGCGCGGAATCGCGGCGATTCATCTGGCCGGCGCCGATGCCTGCAGTGGCACCGTCCTTGGCATAGACGATCGCGTTCGACTTGACGTGCTTGGCGACGGTCCAGGCGAACAGGCAGTCGGTCAGTTCCTGCTCGGTCGGCTGGCGCTTCGTCACGACCTTCAGCGCGTCGCGCGTGATGCGACCATTGTCGCGCGACTGGAGCAGTGCGCCGCCCGCGATTGTCTTCAGCGTTATGCCCCCGCGCGTCGCGTCGCTGAGCGGACCGGTCAGCAGCAGACGGAGATTCTTCTTCTTTGCGAACACCGCCAGCGCGTCGGCATCGGCATCGGGCGCCGCGACCACTTCGGTGAAGATGCCGGAGATCGCTTCGGCCGTCGCGCCGTCCAGCGGACGGTTGACCGCGATGATGCCGCCGAACGCGGAGACGCTGTCGCATTCCAGCGCCGCCTTATACGCCTCGATCAGCGTCTCGCCGCTCGCCACGCCGCAGGGATTTGCGTGCTTGACGATGACCACCGTCGGCGGACCGTCACGAAATTCGGCGACCAGTTCGAGCGCGGCGTCGGCGTCGTTGAGATTGTTGTACGACAATTCCTTACCCTGCACCTGCCGGTGATCGGCAAGCGAACCATTGGGTGCGAAGGCGGGCAGATAGAGCGCTGCGGACTGATGCGGGTTCTCGCCGTAGCGCAGCGACTGGCCAAGGCGGAACGGCACCGTCAGGCGCGGGGGATAGGTCTCACCCTGATCTGCGAAAGCGAACCAGGACGCGATCATCGAATCATATTCCGCGGTCGCAGCGAATGCCTTGGCAGCGAGGCGGCGGCGGAAATCGAGGCCGGTCGCGCCCGCATTCGCGTCGAGCGCCTCGATCAGCTCGGCATAGTCGGCGGGATCGGTGACGATCGCGACATGCGCATGGTTCTTCGCGGCGGAACGGACCATCGACGGGCCGCCGATATCGATATTCTCGATGATCTCGTCGCGCTCGGCGCCCTTCGCGACGGTCTGGGCGAAGGGATAGAGATTGACCACGACGAGGTCGATGGCGCCGATGCCGTGCTCCTCCATCGATGCGACATGGGCGGCGTCGTCGCGCACCGCGAGCAGCCCGCCATGGACCTTGGGGTGCAGCGTCTTGACGCGACCGTCCATCATCTCGGGAAAGCCGGTGAGATCCGAAATGTCCATCACGGCCAGCCCGGCTTCGCGCAGCGCCTTGGCGGTACCGCCGGTGGACACCAACTCGACGCCGTGGCGCGCCAGTGTCTGGCCGAGTTCAACGAGGCCGGCCTTGTCCGACACCGAAAGGAGGGCGCGGGCGATCTTCACGTCGGTCATCATGATTCCCTGATAGGCCCGATTCCGTTCGGGCTGGACTTTCCGAAGCCCTCTAATAGTTTTCGTTGCGAAGGGAAGGGCGAGGGGCCCGGGGGACTGATCGTCAGCCCGGCATCACCCGAATGACGATCGGTTCTAACCCGCGCGTTTGAAGACCCATCCGATTGCCCCGCCGCCGGGTGCGGCCTCGGCCGAGACCGCGAGTTGCAACGTATTGTGGGGGCGGCCATCCGCATCCACCCAGATGCTGTCCTCGATGGTCAGCGCGCCGCCACGGCAACGAAACTGCCACAGCGCGCCCTGACCGATCCTCAGCAGCGCGCCCATGCCGTCGGCGGTCGGTGATGCTTCGACCTTGGGCGCCAGATGGAATCTTACCGCGAAGGGCGTGGCATCGGATCGTTTGCGCCGTTCGGCGGGCAGCAGCAGATCCTCGCCGCGCAATTCCCTGCCGTCAGAGGTGAGCGCGAGCAGGCGGCGATGGATGAAGCCGAAACGACGGGCATAGCCGTCATGGCTCGCCTCGATCCGGCTGCCGGTATCGACTTCCTTGCGGTCGAACTCGATCTCCGCGACGCCGCGGCCCATCGATCCGTCGCCATGGATCGCGGTGCTGTTGCTGTCTGCGACGATCAGCGTGGAATGGGCCGCGCTCGATCGCAGGCCCTGTGCCAGCCGGATGGGAATATAGGCGCTGCTTTCACGCGATCCGCCGCAATTGACGACCAGCCGATGCGGCCCGTCCGACATCTCGATGGCCAGCGTCGAAGCGCATCCGCCGGCGCTCAGGCGGCTGACCGGAGGCGGACCTGCATCGACGATGAGAACCGTCGCGCCACCCGAAAGCCGATGATAGCCCCAGTCGCGCGGCTGGCGTTGCGGCCGGGTACGAATGCCCGACGCCTCGACCACTGCGGTCACCTTCTCGGCGGATGCCGGTGCGCTGCCCTGGAAACTGGCAAGCCCGCCATCGCCATGGGTTACGCCCAGCAGCGCGGGAACCGCGCGCCCGATCGCCGATTCAAGCGCGTCTGGCGGCGTTTGCCGGCGGACATCGTAGACCGCGAGCAGCATCGACAGCAGCATCACCGCGTCGATCTGGCCCGATGGAGAGCGGCAGGCGACTCCGCCGTCAGAGAACAGACCGCTTTGCAGCGCGCGCGCCAGCCCGGTTTCGGCGGCGGCCAGCCGTGTTCCGGATCCGGGGATGAGCAGGCCGGCGGCGGCCAGTCCTGCCCAGGCCGTGATACGTGGAACGCCGGGTTCGGCCTTGTCGGCGCCGCGATCCAGATGTCGCGCGCCGCGCGCCAATGCGTTGAGCACCGCCGAGCGATAGATCAGGTCGTTGCTCGACAGGATGAGCGGCGCGTGTGCGGTCCAGAACAGGATGCGCTTGCCCCACAGGTCGGGCCGCCAGGCAACATCACTGACCTGCTCGGCATGGCGCAGCGTCCATTTGCGCATCACGGCTTCCGCGATCGGCGCGCCCTGTTCGCGCGTCGCCACCGTGGAAAGGTCACGCAGCCAGGCGAAGCTGTGGATATAATCGACCATGCCCGGCGATGCGTCGAGCCGTCCGAAATCGAGCGTCGCAAGCTCGAGTCGTTCGCCGCGAAACAGGAACGCGCCCGACAGCAATGCGCGCCCGGCACGGATATCGCCGATCATCGGATCGTCGGGCACCGCCATCAGCTTCAGCGGATAGCGCCCCTTGAGCCGCAGGGCGTGGAGCGGCGATCGCCAGCTCAGTCGATGGAAACGCGCAGTCAGGCGCTCGGCCAGCGAAAGCCCCTTGTCGCCGCCGAGTCGAACGAGCCGCTTGCCCTGCTCGATGCTGTCGGCGCGCCCGTCTGTGGGCGGATCGGCGCTCACCCGCCTCTCAAGGCCTCGATGTTCGCCGCATATTTCTCCGGGCCGCCGCGGAAGGTCGCGGTGCCGGCAACCAGCGTGTCGGCACCGGCCGCGATGGCGCGCGGTGCGGTATGGATGTCGATGCCGCCATCGACTTCCAGCCGGATGTCCTTGCCCGTCTTGTCGATCATCTTGCGGATCGCCTCGATCTTGCGGAGCTGGCTTTCGATGAAGCTCTGTCCCCCGAATCCGGGATTAACGCTCATCACGAGGACCAGGTCCACATCCTCGATCAGATAGTCGAGCATCTTGGCGGGGGTGGCGGGATTGAGCACGACGCCGGCCATCTTGCCGAGCGCCTTGATCGCCTGGACGGTGCGATGGGTGTGCGGGCCAGCCTCCGGGTGGACGGTGATGATGTCTGCGCCCGCCTCGGCGAACGCTTCCAGATAGGCATCGACCGGCGAGATCATCAGATGCACGTCGAACGGCTTGGTGGTGTGCGGGCGAAGCGCCTTCACCACCGCCGGCCCGATCGTGATGTTGGGCACGAAATGCCCGTCCATCACGTCGACATGGATCCAGTCGGCGCCGGCGGCGTCGATGGCGCGTATCTCCTCGCCAAGCCTGGCGAAGTCGGCGGAAAGGATGGATGGCGCGATGCGGATGGGAGTGCTCATGAACCCTTGGCCTTAGCCAAGCGGTGTCAAGCGGGCAAGCTTGGGATAAGTTTCCAGGTGAGACATCTCACGCTTTCGCTCGAGCGACGGCGTTGAGGGGCGAACGGACCCCCGCATCAACCCTCAGGCGCGAACCAGTCGCGCCATGAAGAAGCCGTCGAGTCCGCCTTGCTCGGCCAACATCCCGGGAAGCGTACGGACCCAGCCGCGTTCGTGCGGCGTAATCCCGGCGGGTAGTTCCTCTGCACGGACCGGATCGATCGCGATATCCGGGCGCGATGCGAGCAGCGCCTCGATATGTTGTTCGCCCTCTTCGGGTTCGAGCGAGCAGGTGGCGAAGACCAGTCGACCGCCGGGTGCGAGCCAGTCGATGGCGCGGACGAGCATCTGGCGCTGAAGTGCCGCCATCTCTGCGATCTCGCGCGCGCCGATGCGATAGAGCACGTCAGGATGGCGACGGAAGATACCGGTGGCGGTGCAGGGCGCATCGAGCAGGATCGCTGCGGCCGGAGCGTCGGGCGCCCATTCCAGCGCATCGGCGGTGACGATATCGAGCGACAGGCCGACGCGCGCGGCATTTTCGCCGACGCGCTCGAGCCGCCGGGCGCTGCGGTCGAGTGCTTTCACCTGCCAGCCGGCCGCTGCAAGCTGGAGTGCCTTGCCGCCGGGGGCGGCGCACAGGTCGAGCGCGATGCCGTCACCCGCACCGAGCAGGCGTGCGGGCAGCGATGCCGCGAGATCCTGCACCCACCAGGCGCCTTCGTCGAAGCCCGCCATTTTCGCGACGGGGCCGCCATCGGAGACGCGGACATGGCCGGGCGCCAGGCTGGTGCCGGAAAGCGCTTCTGTCCAGCGTACGGTTTCGGCCGGGTTCTTCAGCGTCAGGTCGAGCGGCGGCGGCACGGCAAGCGCGGGGCCGACCGCGGCGATTGTCGCTTCATCCCAATGCGCGGACCAGCGTTCGCGGACGGAATCGGGCAGCGACGGATGCTCGGGCAGGGTCGCGCCGCGGCGCATCAGGCTGCCGAAAACACCATGGACGAGTCTTTTGGGTCCGCCGTCAACCAAAGGCAGGACCGTGGAGATCGCGGCATGTGGCGGCGTGCCCAGCGCCAGCGCCTGAACCAGCGCGATACGCAGCACGGTACGCGCCTTCGCATCCTCGGGCAGCGGCTTGGGCGTGGAACTGTCGATCAGCGCGTCGAGATCGGGCAGGCGGCGCAGCGCTTCGGCGGCGATCGCATGGGCCAGCGCGCGGTCTTCGGATTTCGGGATGCCCTGGGTCGCGCCATGGAGCGCGGTCTCCAGCGGCTGGCCGCGGCGGAGCACGGCATCGAGCAATTTCAATGCGGCGCGGCGCGCGGGCAGGCCGGGCGTGGGGGCGGGGTATCGGGGGGTCATTGCCCTCCCCTCGGGGCGGGGCGAGGCGATGTCAAATCCGGACCATCATTTCCGCCGCAGCGGATCGAGTGCGCTGCCCGGCTTCCGTCGCGTGGACGGGGGGACGGCGCTCTGCCGGCGTGGCACCGGATCCAACAGCGGTGGCGGGCTGTGCAGCCCCATTTCGCCCGCAATCTGTTCCAGCGCGTCGATCCGGTTCTGTGTGTCGGGATGGGTGGAGAACAGGCTGTCGCCGCCGCGTCCACTGAACGCGGGCACGATATAGAGTTGTGCCGCCGCCGGATTGCGCGCGATGAAATGATTGGGGACACGCGCCGCGCCGCGCGCCAGTTTCGAGAGCGCGGAGGCCAGTGCGCGCGGGTTGCCCGAAATCTCGGCGCCGCCGCGATCCGCGCCATATTCGCGCGTGCGGCTGATCGCGAGCTGGACGATCATCGCGGCGAAGGGCGCGACGAACACCGCCAGGATCGTCGCCAGCATATTGCCGCGATTGTCCCCCGAGCGGAAGAACAGCCCGAAATTGGCGAGCATCGAGATCGCGCCTGCAATCGTAGCGACCATCGTCATCACCAATGTGTCGCGGTTGCGGACATGCGCCAGCTCGTGCGCCATCACGCCGGCGATCTCGTCGCGGCTGAGCATGTCGAGCAGACCGGTGGTCGCGGCGACCGCGGCATTGTCCGGATTGCGGCCGGTGGCGAAGGCATTGGGGTGCGGATCGTCGATCACATAGACTTTGGGCATCGGCAGGCCGGCGCGCGTGGCGAGCTGGTTGACCAGCCCGACGAATTCGGGCGCGCTCGCACCGTCCACCTCGCGCGCATTGTGCATGCGCAGGACGATCTTGTCGGCGTTCCAATAGGTGAACAGGTTCATGCCCGCCGCCACGAGCAGCGCGATCATCGCGCCGCCGCTGCCGCCCAGCGTATATCCCAGGCCCATGAACAAGGCGGTGAGTGCCGCCAGCAACATCGTCGTCTTGAAACCGTTCACTTGGCATTCGCTCCTTCCGACCCAATGTGGGAAGGAAGCGCTTTCGCTGCAATATCGAGGTTCACGTCATGACCGGTCGCCGTCCTCCCCATGTGAAACCCCCGGCACATCTGTCGGAAAATCCGCCAGTACCCGAACCGGAAGAGCTGAAGCGTCCCGACCAGGATCCGCTTGGGCGCGATCCCGTCCGCTACGGCGATTGGGAGTTGAAGGGCGTCGCCGTCGACTTCTGAGCGCGCCCGATTGCGATATTAATTTTTTGACATATGCAGCGTGCGTCGAACGCCTTCGGAGTGGATATGCTGCACATTGATACGCCGCTGCTGAAGACGGACCGTTCCTATGGGCGGGTGGGCCTGCCGCTGCTGCTGAAGATGGACGCGTTGCAGCCGTCTGGCAGCTTCAAGCTGCGCGGCGTGGGCCATGCCTGCACCAGGGCGTTCGAGGCGGGCGCGACCCGGATCATCTGCCCGTCGGGCGGCAATGCCGGATTTGCCGCCGCCTATGCCGCGAAGGCGCTGGGAATCCCGTGCACAGTCGTCGTGCCTGAAACCACGTCCCCACAGGTTCGCGCCGCCGTCGCCATGGCCGGGGCGGAGGTGATCGTCTTCGGGGCCGCGTTCGACGAGGCATTCGCACATGCCCGCGTGTTGGCCGACCAAAGCAATGCCGTGCTGATCCATCCGTTCGACGATCCCTTGCTGTGGGAGGGCCATGCGACGCTGGTGGACGAGGTCGTCGCGGCAGGCGCATCGTTCGACGTCGTCGTCACCAGCGTGGGCGGCGGCGGGTTGCTTGCCGGCATCGTCGCGGGATTGCGGCGTAACGGCCTTCACGACGTACCCGTCATCGCGGTGGAGACGGAGGGGGCCGCCAGCCTCAATCTCAGCATCGCGGCCGGCGAACTCGTTACCCTTCCGGCGATCACCTCGATCGCGACCTCGCTCGGCGCGAAGCGGATCGCACCGCATGTCCTGGCCCTTGTCGACAGTCACCCCATCGTCAGCGTCACAGTGAACGACGCGGAGGCGGTGGCTGCCTGTCTGAAATTCGCGGACGCCTATCGCGTACTGGTCGAGCCCGCCTGCGGCGCGGCGCTGGCGGCGATCGACGTCCATGCCGAGCTGTTCGCGGACTATCAGAAGCCCTTGGTCGAGGTGTGCGGCGGGGTCGGGACGTCGATCGGCAAACTGCTCGACTGGCGAAAGGCGCTGCGCGACTAACGCGTTTCTTCATTCCGGCGAAAGCCGGAATCTCTCTTCCTGTTCACCGTAGCAAAAAAGAAGAAGCGGGATTCCGGCTTTCGCCGGAATGACGTCGTTAAACTATAATTCAGCTATTCCGCCGGCTTCAGGTCCCCCAGCACCGTCGGGATCAGTTCCGATACGGTCGGGTGAATCGGCACCGCCCATTGCAGAACGCCATAATCGACATCGGCATTCATCATGTCGAGAATGCCATGAATCGCCTCGTCGCCATTGGTGCCGAGGATCGCGGCGCCCAGGATCTTGCTGGTGTCCGCGTCGGCGACCACCTTCATGAAACCCTTGGTCTCGTCCTTCTCGATCGCGCGGCCGACGCGCGTCATCTGGCGTTTCGAGACAAGCAGTTTCCTGCCGCTCTTGCGCGCTTCGGTCTCGCTCATGCCGACGCGGCCCAGCGGCGGATCGGTGTAGAGCGCATAGCCGAGGATGCGGTCGCTCAGCTTCCGGTCCGCGCCGTCGAGCAGGTTGGCAGCGATGATCTCGAAATCATTATAGGCGGTATGGGTGAATGCGCCGCGTCCGTTGCAATCGCCCATCGCCCAGACCCCCGGCACGTTGGTCGCGAGCGTGTCGTCCACCTTGATATAGCCGCGCGCGTCGGTCTCGATGCCCGCCGCGTCCAGCCCCAGATCGTCGGTGTTCGGCCGCCGGCCGACCGCGAGCAGGGCATGCGATCCGATCTCGGTCGGGTCGCCCGAATGGCAGTCTACGCCGACTTCGATCCCGTGCGGATGGGGGGCGAAGCTGATGCACTCCGCACCGGTGCGCACCGTTATTCCCTCGGCTTCCATGATCTCGCGGATCGCTTCGGAGACATCCTCGTCTTCGCGCGACACCAGCCGAGGACCTTTTTCGACCACAGTCACTTTCGCGCCGAAGCGGCGAAAGATCTGAGCGAATTCCAGCCCGATATAGCTGCCGCCGACCACCACCAGATGTTCGGGCAGAGTATCGAGCTTCAGGATCGAGACGTTGTTGAGATAGTCGACATCGTTCACGCCGGGGAAGTCGGGCACATTGGCGCGCCCGCCGACATTGAGGAAGATGCGCGGCGCGCTGATCCTCTCGCCATCCACCTCCAGCGTATCGGGGCCGGTGAACCGGGCATGGCCCATGATGAGCGTCAGCCGTTCCATGCCGCGCAGCCATTTTTCGTTGTTGGTGCGCGCATTGGTCGAGACCGTATCCGCGCGGGCCCTGACCTTTTTCATGTCGACGGAGACCGGCCCGGTCTCGACCCCGAAATCGGCGCCGCGTCGCGCGAGGTGTGCGGCATAGGCGCTGGCGACCAGCGTCTTGGTGGGCATGCAGCCGGTGTTGACGCAGGTGCCTCCGATCAGTTTGCGCTCGACCAATGCGACGGTCATGCCCGCCGCGGTCAGCCGGCCCGCCAGCGACGGGCCGGCCTGACCCGCACCAACGATGATCGCATCGAAGTTTCGGGTCATGCCGAGGCGACGGCGCAGACGATCAGCCAGGCACCGCCGATCGCGACCACATCCTCGATCAGGGCGGCGGGGCGGTCGGAGCCGAACAGGCCGGCCAGCTTGGCGCGTACCGCCGCACCGCCATATGTGCCGATCACTGCGCCGACCGCGCCGATCGCGGCACCGGACAGGAGCGCGCCGCCGGCCGAGCCGATGGCCGCACCGGTGACGATACCCATCAGGATGCGCGTGCCGAACTGCACGGGTACCTTGCGGCTGGGGGTGGATGGAAGCTGGTCGGTCACCAGTTCGCCGATCGCGAGCAAGGTGAGGATCCAGGGGGTGAAACGATAGCCGAGAAAGGCGAGCCAGGTGCCGTCGAGGTTGAGCAGTCCGCAGGCGGCGGCCCAGCTGATCGCGGCGGGTGCGGTCATGGCGCGAAGACCGGCGATCACGCCGATCAGAAGAGCGAGAAGCAGGATCATCGGTCGACTCCGTCAATGGGAGGCAGCGGTCGCATGCTACAGCGATCCGCTGCCTTTCCTAGAGATTCATTTCAGTGTGAGAACGATGTCAGTTGTAACGCTTTGCTGCATGGGCAAGCGACAGGCCGGGGCGCAGCGCGGTGCGGGTGGCGACGAAGCCGTCCCAGTCCGCAATGTCCGGCAAAGCGGGGATGGTGACGGCTTCGCCCAGATCGAGCCCGGCGAGCGCGGCGTCGACCATCTCGTCCACCTCCATGATCATTTCGGGCGGGATGCCGGCCAGGCTTTCCTCCTCCCAGATCGCCGTGCGGGTGATGCCGGGCAGCACGGCCTGGATGCGGACGCCCTTGGGGCCGAGCTCGGCGGTCAGCGCTTCGCTGAAGGCGAGCACGAATGCCTTGGTCGCCGGATAGACCGAGGTGAAGGCCTCCGGCATCAACGCGGTGACTGAGGTGATGTTGACGATCGTGCCGTTGCCCTGCGCCGCAAAGCGCGGGGCGACCGCGGCTGCCAGCCGGGTGACTGCGGTGACGTTGAGGTTGATCATCGTCGTCAGCAAAGCGGGATCGGCGGTGGCGATCGGCCCCTCTCCGGCGATGCCGGCATTGTTGACGAGCATCGCGATGCCCGCATCGTCGCGCAGTCGCTGCTCGACCGTCGCGAGCCCCGTGGGATCGGACAGATCGGCGGGAAGGATCTCGACCGTGACGCCGGTTTCGGCGCGGAGCCGCTGCGCGAGTGCTTCGAGCTTGTCGGCGCTGCGCGCGACGAGGATCAGGTTATGGCCGCGTTTGGCGAGGCGGTCGGCATAGGTGGCGCCGATGCCGGTCGAAGCGCCGGTGACGAGTACGGTTCCGTTGGACATGTCATGTCTCCTTGAAATGCGCGGGCGGGAAAGACCCCGCCCGCGATGTCGGTGTTCAGTTGCGGAAGAAATTCAGCAGGTCGGCGTTGAAGCGGTCCTGCTCGGTCTGGGGCAGGCCGTGGCTGCTGCCTTCGTAGATTTTCAGGATCGAACCCTGGACCAGCTTCGACGACATCAGCGCGGAGGCGCCGATCGGCACGATCTGATCGTCGTCGCCATGCAGGATCAGCGTGGGGCGATCGATTGTCTTCAGATCCTCGGTGAAGTCGCTTTCCGAAAAGGCGCGGATCGAGTCGAGCTGGCCCTTGAGCCCGCCCATCATGCCCTGCCGCCAGAATTCCTCGCGGATGCCTTCGGAGATCGCGGCGCCTTCGCGGTTATAGCCGTAGAAGGGGATCGTCAGATCCTTGAAGAACTGCGAGCGATTGTCATAAGTGCCCTTGCGGATGCCGTCGAAGGCGTCGATCGGCAGGCCGCCGGGATTGGCCTCGGTCTTGAGCATCAGCGGGGGAACCGCGCCGACCAGTACGACCTTGGCGATGCGGCTCGTGCCGTGGCGGCCGAGATAGCGGGTCACTTCGCCGCCGCCCGTCGAATGCCCGACCAGGATAACGTCGGTCAGGTCGAGCTGTTCCAGCAGTTCGCCGAGATCGTCGGCATATTGGTCCATCGTGTTGTCGTTCCACACCTGGTCCGAACGGCCATGGCTGCGGCGGTCATGGGCGATGGTGCGGAAACCTTCATTGGCGAAGAACACCATTTGTCCGTCCCAGGCATCGGCCGACAGCGGCCAGCCATGCGAGAAGACGATGGGCTGGGCGTCCTTGCTGCCCCAATCCTTGTAGAAGATGTGCGTGCCGTCCCTGGTGGTGATCGTGCTCATGGGTTCTTCCTTTCAAGTCGCTGGCTTTTCGAAACCGTCGGGGCGTCTCCGCTGCCGATGGACATGAGATAGGCTGCTTCCTGAAGGGGCAGGATTGTCGTATCCGACATAAGGCGGTTCAAAACTGACAAAGGAACGGTGATGGTGCGGACACAGGCAAAGCCGTCGAAGCGGGAAGTCGGGCTCTTGCTCTATCCCGGATGCCAGATGGCGATGGTCCATGGCATGACGGACCTGTTTGCGATCGCGGGTAGTTTTTCTGAGCGGCATGGCGGCCCGACCTTGCGCGTGAGCCATTGGCAGCGCGGCGACCATGGCGGTTTCGCGCGTTGTTACGACACCGATCCGGGCATGGATGACGAACCGGCGATCCTGATCGTGCCCGGCCGCCTGACCGGCCCCGTCACGCCGGAGGAGGCCGCGCCCTATGCGCGCTGGCTGCTCAACCGCCACGCGCATGGTGCGACATTGGCGTCCAATTGCGGCGGTGCATTCCTGCTGGCCTCGACCGGCCTGCTCGCTGGGCGCCAGGTGACGACGCACTGGGCGTTCGCCGATAATTTTCGGGAGCGGTTTCCGGATGTATCGGTCGATACCGACAAGATGGTGATCGAGGATGGCGACATCATCACGGCGGGCGGGCTGATGGCGTGGACCGATCTGGGTATGCGCCTGGTCGATCGGTTGCTCGGCCCCAGCGTGATGATCGAGACCGGCAAGTTCCTGCTGATCGATCCGGCCGGGCGCGAGCAGCGCCACTACAGCAATTTCGCGCCGACCCTGACTCATGGCGACGAGGCGATATTGAAGGTGCAGCACTGGCTGCAGGCCAAGGGCGCGCGCGATATCGGCGTGCGCGAAATGGCGGCCGAAGCGCATCTGGAGGAACGCACTTTTCTGCGCCGCTTCCGCGCGGCGACGGGGCTGAAGCCCACCGAATATACGCAGAAGCTGCGTGTGGGTAAGGCGCGCGAGCTGCTCGAATTCACCAACCGCCCCGTCGACCAGATCGCCTGGTCGGTCGGCTACGAGGATCCGGGCGCCTTCCGCAAGATATTCAACCGGGTGACCGGCCTGCCGCCGGGCGACTATCGGCGGCGCTTCGGCGTGTCGGGGCATGCGTGATCCGCGCTTGAAACCAAACTCCGCTCGGGCTGAGCTTGTCGAAGCCCTGCCCTTCTTTCGGCTCGGAGTTGAAGGAAAGGGCAGGGCTTCGACAAGCTCAGCCCGAACGGCCCGTTAAATACGGCGTTCGGGTTCTTCCGTCCGCGCGTCGCCATCCGCTTCGATCTCGCGCGATATGTCGGCTTCCTCTGCATCGTGCGAGACATGCGCCGTCGCAAAACGAAGCACGGCATAGCCCGCGATCGCCGACAGGAACGAGCCAAGCAGCACGCCGATCTTCGCTTCTTCCACCAGCAGCGGATTGTCGGGAAAGGCGAGGGCGCCGATGAACAGGCTCATGGTGAAACCGATGCCGCACATCAGCGACACGCCGTAGATCTGCAGCCAGGTCGCGCCACGCAGCTTGCCGGCGAAACCGAGCTTCACCGACAGCCAGATGCTGCCGAAGATGCCGATCTGCTTACCCAGGAACAGCCCGGCCGCAATGCCGAGTGGCAGCGGTGCCACCATCTGCGCAAGGCCCATGCCCGCAAGCGATACGCCGGCATTGGCAAATCCGAACAGCGGCACGATCGCATAGGCGACGCTGGGGTGCAGGGCGTGTTCCAGCCGGTGAAGCGGTGAATCGACGGCATCGGGTGTGCCCGGCGTTCGCTTGATCGGGATGACGAAGGCGGCGAGGACGCCGGCGATGGTCGCATGGACCCCCGACAACAGCACTGCATACCACAGCAATGCTGCACCGATCATATAGGGGGTGAGCGCCATCACGCCACGGCGGTTGAGCAGCATCATGGCCGCCAGGATGACGGCGGCGGCGGTCAGTGCGACCAGATTGATCTGGGCGGTATAGGCGATCGCGATGATCGCGACCGCGCCCATGTCGTCGACGATCGCCACCGTGGTCAGGAACAGTTTGAGCGACGTCGGCGCGCGGCTGCCGAGCAGCGCGAGCACGCCGATCGCAAAGGCGATGTCGGTTGCGGCCGGGATCGCCCATCCCGCTGCCAGGTCCGGCGTTCGGCCGGCGGCGAGCAGATAGATGGCGGCGGGCACTGCCATGCCGGCAATCGCGGCGAGCACGGGCAGCCGACGCTGCTGCCAGGTCGAAAGCCGCCCGTCGACGAACTCGCGTTTGATCTCCAGCCCGACCAGCAGGAAGAAGACCGCCATCAACCCATCGTTGATCCACAGATGCGCGGTCATCGGTCCGAGCTTGTCGGTCAGCACCGGACCGATCGGTGCGTGGAGCAGGTGATGATAGGCGTCGCCGAGCGGGCCGTTCGCCACGATCAGCGCCAGCGCAGCCGTGGCGATCAGGATGATCCCACCCGCCGCTTCGCTATGCAGGAAGTCACGCAATGCGGAGACGGGGCCGGCGCGTTTTGTCATCATCACCGTCCTACCGGGCGGGCGCCGCAAGGCAAGCGCTCAACCGTAAATCCTCGGAGAAGGGGGGCCGTAAATCCTCCCTGAAGGGGAGGGGGACCGTCCGAAGGACGGTGGTGGGGTTGGGCGACGCAGTCGCCGCTCTGCGGCTCCACCCCTCCACCATGCCTGACGGCATGGTCCCCCTCCCCTCCAGGGAGGATTTAGACGCGCCCGTGCGCTCTATCCTGTGACGGGTGCCGCCCCATAGCCGCGCGCGATCGTACGCTGGTCGATCCGTTCTGGGGCGAGTCTGGCCGTGACTGCGGCCAGTGCGGCATCCAGATCATGGCGTGTGCCGCACAGGAAGAAATCGAGCGCTGCATAGCCATGTTCGGGCCAGCTATGGATCGAGATATGCGATTCCGCGAGCAGCGCCATGCCGGTGATTCCCTGGCCCGGCCCGAAGCTGTGCAGCCGGATCTCGATCAGCGTGGCGCCGGCCGCGATGACGGCGGCGCGCAACGCATCTTCGATCAACGCAATGTCGTCCAATCCGACGCAGCCGTGCAGGTCCGCCAGCAGGTGGCGGCCGTCATAGGCAGGGGCGGGGATCGGCGGTGTCATAGCATCGTCTCATATGAGTGACCGGTGAAGCGCATCGCGCCCTCCGCCGCAAGCACGCCGCGATAATGCGCCTCCTCGAACAACGATAGTCCGCTGAGATCGGAATGCGCCAGGAAGAAGGGTGGGGGTGTCGCCGCGGCGGCCTTCGGCGCGGCTTGCCAGATGAAACCGGGAATGGGGCGGATCATCGCATGGCCCCAGCGCCACAGGTCGATGCTGCGGATCGCCCCCTCCAGATCGGGATTGGTCGCCAGCAGGTCGTCTGCGACGATCCGTCGCCATTCCTCGGCCGGCCGCTCGACCAGCAGGCGGCGCGCGGCGGCGGGCGCCATGTTCGACAGCGGCAGATACCAGGTCAGCACCGTCTCGTTGCGCCGGGCGCCGATCGTCTGGTGGGTTGCGACGACATAGCCGAGCGCTTCGGAGGTCGCGGAAACATTGTCCCAGGCCAGCTTTGCGCCCCGCCCGGCCGGATGGCGATCGACCGTGACATTGGCGATCAGCCAGGGCGCATAGCTGAAATTCTTCGTAGGCGCGGTTATGCCGGGGGTGATGCGTGCCGCGACGAAATGCGGCATGGCAAGGATCGCGGCGGCGGCGCGCGTGCGGATGCTGACCCCCTTTGCCGCATCGAAACTGTCGATCGCGACGCCATCCTTCTCGGGCGTGGCGCGGAATACGATCCGCCCCGGCGCGATGTTGGGTGCGAAGCGTTCGGCCATGGCGCGCGCCAGCCGGGCATTGCCCTCCGGCCAGGTCAGGACATCGTCGCCTGTGCCGTCGGCCGCCCAGCCGCGCCGACCCGCGAAATAATGGATGCCCGCCCAGGCCGAGACGTCTTCAGGCTCGCAGCCATAATCGTCACGGCAGCTATAGCGCAGATGCGCGCGCAACACCGGCGATCGCCAGCCCTGCGCATCGAGCCAGTCGGCAAAACCGACGCGGTCGAGCGCGAGCAGATCCTCGTCCTGCGAGCTATAGGCGATCGGCAACGCGAAGGCCGGCTTGCCGTCGCTGCCGATCCGCTTCGAATATTCCCCCATCGCCGTGCCGAAGGCGGCAAGGTCGGCCTGATCGAGTTCGGTGAGTGCGCTGTGCGGCACCAACCCTTCCTGCCAGCGGCCCTTCCAGAGCAGCCGCTCCTCGAGATCGGCGCAGAGCTGATAGGGATCGTAGACGGGGGCGCCGTTCTTCTCGCCGGTGATCATGCCGAATTGCGTCAACATCCGGCGAAGCGCGCCGGCTTCGCGGTTCGCCACGGGCAGATAATGCGCGCCGAGCGGAAAGGCGGAGATCGCGTTGCGCCCGCTGCGGGCATTACCGCCGACCTGATCCTCCAGTTCGAGCAGGCGAAAATCCTTGTGGCCCGCCTCGGCCAGCGCCCAGCCAGCCGCAAGCCCGGCGACCCCGCCGCCGGCGATGACGATGCCCACGCGCTCCTCCTGCGTGGGTTCGGGGAAATTGCCGTCGCGCAGGCGATGTCCGCGCGCCATGTCCGCGCCACCTTCGCTGCCCGGTGGCGGTTCGTCCTGCGACACGCCCCAGCCAATCCCTGCCGCCGCGACGCCGACCCCGGCGCCCGCGATCAGCGCGCGCCTGCTCGGGCGCCAGCTCATCCCTCGTACCGCGCCCATTCGGCGGCGAATTCGCGGACCAGCGCCTGGTTGTCGAGCCGGTTCACCGGCATAGGTCTTCGTGCCATGTCCGGCGGGAAATCGAACAGTCGATCGGCGGTCTCTGCCGAGAGGAAGCGTGCGCCGGGCAGGATGTTCGCCCGTTGCGGCACCTGCCCATGCGCCGCCAGGACAAAGCCCCATTCGCCGAAGCTGGGCACATAGGCGTGATAGGGTTTGGTCGAGAGCCCCGCCGCCTCGATGGTCGCGGCGACTGTCCAGAAGGCGCCGGGGGCAACCAGCGGCGAGGTGCTCTGCACCACCGCGACGCCATCGGGCGCGAGCACGCGCGACACTTCGCGATAGAAGCTCTCGGTATAGAGTTTGCCGACCGAAAAATCGGTCGGATCGGGGAAGTCGACGATGATCGCGTCATAGCGGCCGCGCGTCTCGCGCAGCCAGCGGAAGCCGTCGGCATTGATCACGCGCAGCCGCGGATCGGTGAGCGAGCCGTGATTGAGCGCGACCAGCATGTCGCTCCGCGAGAACAGCTTCGTCATCTCGGGATCGAGATCGACCAACGTGATGTGGCGAACCTCCGGATGTTTGAGCACCTCGCGCGCCGCGAGACCATCGCCGCCGCCCAGGATCAGCACCTCGCGGGGATGGGCCACGCGGCCGATTGCCGGATGCACCAGCGCCTCGTGATAGCGATATTCGTCGCGCGACGAGAATTGCAGATTGCCGTTGAGGAACAGCCGCATGTCGTCGCCGTTACGGGTCAGCACGATCCGCTGGAAGGGCGTCGAGACCGCGTAGATCACCGGCTCGCCATAGCCCGCGACTTCCGCCCAGCGCTGCAATCGTTCGGCGACGACGAAACCGCCGATCAGAAGGATGGCGGCGGCGATGCCCGCGATCTTTTCTGCCAGCATCGCGCGCCGCGCGGGCAGCATGAAGAGGACGGCAAGCGCCACCGCGACGTTGAGCAGTCCGAACAGGAATCCGGTGCGGATCATGCCCAGCCACGGCATCAGCACCAGCGGGAACAGCAGCGACGCGGCGAGCGCGCCGACATAGTCGAAGGTGAGAACGGTGGAGACGGTTTCGCTGAACGCGAAGCGTCTGCGCAGGATGCGCATCAGCAGCGGAATCTCCAGCCCGACGAAGAAGCCGATCGCGAGCACAAGGCCGTAAAGCGCGACCCTGAAATGATCGAGCACGGGGAACAGCGTGAACAGCGCCGCGGCGGACCAGCCGCCGAGCAGGGCGATCAATATCTCGACGCGGACGAACAGGCGCAGCTCGTCGCGCTTCACATAGCGCGAGCACCAGCTGCCGATCCCCATCGCGAACAGATAGGTGCCGATAACGGTGGAGAATTGGGTGACGCTGTCGCCCAGCAGATAGCTGGCGATCGTGCTGGCGAGCAGTTCATAGACCAGGCCGCACGTCGCGACGACGAAGACAGAGGCGAGCAGCGCGCCCGCGAATGCCGATCCCTGAGGGTGAGAACTGGTGCCGTCTTCTTCAACCGGACTTTCAGCCATGGATGGCGGCGGCGACGATGATCGCGAGCCCGATCGCGACCGCGCCGGCGAATTGCGCGACCGCGCGATTCTGCTTCTCGTTGATCTCCTGCCACAATTTGCCCGGCGTCAGCAGGTCGAGAACGACGAAGCCGACGACGAACACGGTAATGCCGATGCCGGCATAGAGCAGGGTGTTGAGCAGGACGGGGACCGTGGTGACCATCGCATTCCTCCTATTTGTGGTTTGGGCCGCCGGCATAGAAACCGGCAGGGGTTGCGCGGCCGCCATCGGCAAAGGGCGAATACCCCCAGAACGCGCTCGTCAGGAAAAGCAGCACGACGCCACAGCACCACAGACCATAGAGGAAAATGCTCCGGGTCATTCGTCGTCATCCTCATCGTCGTCGTCGCTTGCAAAATCGCTCTCGCCGCGCCGGGCGGTTTCGAACGTGGCATGGCGCCATAGCAGGAAGAAGAAAGGCAGCAGGACGAAGATCAGCGCGAGCACGAAATTCGACAGGAAGAAGCCGCCCGGCGCGATCGAGATCTTCACCGTCACATCGGGCGCTGATCCTCCCCATTCGCTGATCGTGCTCGGCGCGGTATAGCTCGATCCGCTCCAACGGCTGGCCGATGCATCGACGACGAGGTCGTAGGTGCCGGCAGGCACGATCGCCAGCTTGGTGGTCTTGTCGCGGCTGCCCTCTGTCCAGGCGCCATCCGAATCCCGGCCAGAATAATGTTCGACCAGGCCATAGGCCTCGTAGCTGGCCTGGGTCTTTCGATCGACCAGCGCATAATCGATATCGACCCACAGATTGTCGATCTCGGGCGCGTTGGCGCTGATCGTCACGGCCTGGCTCGGTCGCGAAAGCACGATCGGTCCGAAGCTCTGGCTCACCGCCTCACGGCCGGAGGTCAGTGCCATCGAGAAGCTCTGTTCCTCGCCCTTGCGGCCGAACAGGATGATGATGAAGACTAGGGCCGCAAGCGTCACCATGCCGAGCTTGAAGAAGCCTTTGACGCTGGCGCCATAGGGGGAGGGCTGGTGCGGCAGCGGCGGCCGGCCGGTCCCTGGCCATTGTCTGGGCGGGGCGACGCCGAAGGCCCGGATTTCCTTCGGCTCCAGCAATTCGTTGACCGTCCAGTTCCGTTCGGCATCATTGCCTTCGAACGACAGCATTGCGCCTGGGCGGACATAGTCGGCGGTCTCGACTCGTTCGCCCACCGCGACCCGCCAGTAGAATTCGCCGAGGACGTAATCGACTTGCGCGCTGCCGCGGAAAAAGGAGTCATAGGTGTCGCCGCCCACCGCGAGCCGGCCGCCGCCGATATATGTGGGCGTGGCGGTCAGCGCGGTGCCGAAGCTCCAGCCGCGCCCATCGGTCATCAGCCAGCGATAGCCGTGATAGGGATTGAAGAGCAGATATTCGTCCCACGGATAGGATCCGTCTTCGGACCGGCCGAGATAGCCGATCGTTTCCCATTCGATCCCGCGCAGCACGCCGCGCGTTCCCAGCGGGATCTCCAGCGCGCGCGCCGCTTCCTCATAGCGTTCGATGATCTTTACGTCGGAATTGGCGACGTCGAGCACGCTGCTGCAATATTGGCAGACGATGGTGACGCTGTAGCCGGCCGCGCGCATCTCCACCGTGCCGCCGCATGCGGGACAGGTCAGTGCGTTGACGGCCGGATCGGTCATGCGGCGAACACCGGGATCGTCCAGCCGTCGAGCGGACGGAGATCCTGGGGCTTCAGTTCGGCAAGCCTGACATAGCGGCCGGTGTAGAGCGACGCTTCCTTGCCGTCATGCTGGAAGCTGGCACATGCCCCCGTTGCCGAACGAAAATCGACACTCTTGACCGTCCATCCCGCCGGCGCGGTGAAGGGCAGTTCGCCTTCGCACGCAACGCAGCGCGCATCCTTGATATCGGCGACCTGATAATCGATGCCGTCGATCGTCGCGTCCTCACCGATCACTGCGTCGCCGCCCTGGGCCAGCCGCGACACGACCTTCGCCAGCGATCCCTTCAACGGCTTTTCGAACAACAGCATGAACTGGCCCATCGCCTCGCCCATCCAGGCATCGCGCCCGTCGGCGAACAGCAGCAGCCATTCGTTCCACGCACCGTCGCTCCACGCCCAGCGCACCCGGCCGATCACCTCGAACCCCTGGCCGTCGAAGCTGCCGCGCGTGCCGATCCGGATCGGGCTGACATCGAAGGGCAGCACCGCCATCTCGCCGGCGGCGCGGACGCCGTCGTCGATCCGCGTCACCGCGGTCCGGCAATAGTCGCATACCTTCACCGGCAGCGCCGGCGAACGGAACACGACTTCCGCGCCGCAATTGGGGCAGTTGACGTTCAGCATTGCCGCGTCAGCGAATCCGGCCCAGCAACTCCGCCTTCTTCGTGTCGAACTCGGCCTGGGTGATCGCGCCGATGGTCAGCAGCTTGTGCAGTTTCTCGACCAGGGCGAACGGATCCTCGGCGGGAGCGCTCGGCTGCGCCGCGCCACCCAATGCGCCGGCCATGGTCTGCCCGATGGCCAGCCCCGCCGCGGCGCCCGCGCCGATGCCGGCAATGCCGCCAGACTGTCCCGCAGCCTTCTCGATCGCTTCCGCCGCCTGGAATTTCGCATAACGATCCAGATCGCCGAGCACCCGCATCGAGCTCGCCTTGTCGAGATGCTTTTGCACCTCTTCGGGCAAGGACAGGCTCTCGACGAAGAAGCTGCCGAGCTTCAATCCCCATTGCTCGAACGACGGCGTCACCGCCGCCTTCAGCGCATCGGAAAATGCGGTCTGGCTGGCGGCAAGATCGAGGAAGGGTGTGCCGCTGCCGCCGAGGCCGGTCGCGATTGCCGTTGCGATCGCGGCGCGCAACTGCGGCTCGACATCGGCGACGGTCATCTCGTCGAGCGTGCCGACCAGCTTGTGCATGAAGGCGGCGACATTCTCGACGCGGAAGGAATAGCTGCCGAATGCACGGATGCGCAGCGCGCCGAGCTCGGGATCGCGCAGCGTGACCGGCTGCGCGGTGCCCCATTTTAGATTGATCTGTTCCTTCTGCGAGAAGAAATAGACGTCGGACTTGAAGGGCGATTTGAACGCCTTGTCCCAATTGGCGAGTGCGGTCAGCACCGGCAGCGTCGATGTCTCCAGCGTGTAGAGGCCCGGCCCGAACATGTCGGCGATCGTGCCTTCATTGTAGAAGGCGGCAACCTGACCCTCGCGCACCGTCAGCTGCGCGCCGTTCTGGATCTCGCGATCCTGCATCGGATAGCGCCAGGCGAGCAGGCCGGGCTCCTCCACCCAGTCGATGACATCGACAAACTGTTTCGACAGAAAATCCAGGATACCCATGCCGATCCCCTTCAAGGTTCGCGCATAATCATAATGTCCCCCCGCGCGCAGGAAAGCGGAATCGGACGATGCCTATCGGGCGGGCGTCGCCTTTTGCCGGATCACGCTTTCCAGCCCGGAAACGACGCGTGCCAGACGGCCATAGTCAAGCTTGTCGGGCGTATCGGCAGTGCTGTGATAATGCGGATAGCGGAAAGGCGCGGTGTCGGTGACCATCAATGCGGGAATGCCCTGCTGCGCGAACGACCAGTGATCCGACCAGTCGATACCCTGGACAATTCCGGGGGCGGTGCCGCCTTCGCTGGGGAAGGGCGCAACGTCGCGGAAGGATCTCACCATGTCCCGTACGAACGACCGCGAGGATGTCAGCCCGACGAACGCGACGAAATCGCCTCTGGTGGGGTAGAGAAGGTTGAGCGGTGGCGGGTAATGCTGGCTGTTCGGTCGATCGCTGTAGAAGCCCAATGTCTCGAGCGAGATCATGCCCGAGACGCGCTCGCCCGATCGCTTCAGTCGCTCGGCATAGACCAGGCTGCCCATATGGCGGCCTTTGAAATAGGGCGGCTCCTCGTTGACGAAGAGCACCAGCCGGATGCGTTTTGCGGATTTGCCGCGCAGGTCGGCAAGTGCACGGGCGAGTTCGATCACTGCCGCCGTTCCCGAGCCATTGTCGTTGGCACCGGGCGCGTCGCGATGGCTGTCATAATGGGCGCCGATCACCAGTGTTTCGGCGTCGGCCGTGACGGGTTCGATCACCACCTCGATATTGCGGGCCGTCTGTCCGCCGACGGTGAAGGGTTGGCGGCGGACGACATATCCCTGGCTGGCCAGCGCCGATTCTATATAGCGTGCTGCACTCTCCAGTTCCGCCGGGTGACCCAGATTGTGCGGCCGGCTCGCAATCGCCTGGACATGCCCGTTCAGTCGGTCGGCCAATGCTGTTTGTGCTGGGGTAATCGGCGGCAACGCACCGCGATAGGATTCGCCTGGAACTGCGGTCGACCAGAGGATGAGCGCTACGGGCAGCGCGAAGACCGCGAGAATCGCGAGCAGGATCGCCGGTTTGATCCAGCGGTCGCCGATACGCTCAGTCCAATGTGGCGGCATGTCCATGTGCAGAAACTCCACCGCCTGTCCTCAAAGTGCAACACAGCATTGCTAGCGGGCGAGCACAGCTTGCCGGCAACTTTCGACGCGCTGCCCCCAATCGATTCGCTCCGTCATCACGGGGCGCGGGCACAGTGACGCGAACCAGGGCTTAGAGGCTGCCAACCGTCAATCGCGGGTCATCCGCATATTGGGTTCCGTCCGGCGTCGGGCGGGCCGGGGGAAAGTCATGCGTCCAGAGTCCAGCTTCTTCGTCCGTGTCGCGTCGCGCCTGCTATGCGGTGCCGCCTTGTGTGCCGTCATGCTGCCGATCACGCCCGCCATAGCGCAGACCTCGACATCGGTTCTCTCCGGCCAGGTGTGGCAGGCGGAGGGTGGCGCGATGCTGTCCGGCGCCGTCGTCACGATCGAGGAGACCGGGCAGACCGCGGTCACCGACGATCAGGGCCTGTATCGCTTCGGCACTGTCGCGGCGGGCAGCTACACGGTCAGCGTGCGCTATATCGGCCTGCCGGTCCGCACCGCGCCGGTGACGGTGGCGCCGGGCGAGGCCGCTTCGCTCGACGTCACCTTCGATGGCGCGGCCTCGGCCAGCGACGATAGCGGCACCATCCTCGTCACCGGCCAGCGCGGCGCGCAGGCAAAGGCGCTCAACGAACAGAAGGCGGCGGACAATGTGCGCAACGTCGTCTCCGCCGATCAGGCGGGCCGTTTCCCCGATTTCAACGCAGCCGAAGCGCTGCGCCGCGTGCCCGGTGTCTCGGTTCAGCGCGAGGTCGATGCCGGCGAAGGGCGCTACATCTCGATCCGCGGCCTCGATAGCGGACTCAACAATACGCAGATCAACGGCATGAACGCCGCGCAGCCCGAGAAGGAGAATCGCCGCGTCCCGCTGGACATGATCCAGACGAGCGCGCTGTCGTCGATCACCGTCCACAAGACGCTGCTGCCCGACCAAGAAGCCGACGGCATCGGCGGCGCGGTGGTGCTCGAGACCGCGACCGCATTCGACTATCGCAAGCCGGTTATGGATTTCACGGTGGCCGGTTTCTACCACGACCTTGCCGACAAGCTGCAGCCCCAGGTCCAGGCGACGCTCGCCACGAAGTTCGGCGCGGACGACCGGTTCGGCATCTTGGTTTCCGGCGCCTGGTCGAAGCGCAAGACCAAGGGCTTCGTCTTCTATCAGGACGAGGATTATCTGAGCTTCAGCGAGGACGATCCGGCGAGCGGCGTCACGCCGCTGCAATATCACCTGACCGAATATGAGAATGACCGGCAGAACATCTCGGCCAATGTCGCGCTCAACTGGGCGGCGACCGATACGACCCAGTTGGTCTTCAAGGGCAGCTTCAACCGGCTGTTCGACAAGGAACTGAGCCGTGCGCTCTATTTCGAGGGCGGCACCGACGAATATGACGATGATGGCAAGCTGATCCGGACCGAGCCGGGCGCGGCCAACATCTTCAACCAGTATGAAGAGACCGAACTCACCCAGCAATCCTATGTGCTGAGCGGCATCACCCGCACCGGCGGCTTCACGCTGGATTACGGCATCGGCTATTCGACGGGCAAGCGCGAGGAGCCGTTCGACAACGAGGTGGCGTTCACCCGCGAGCTGGACAGCAATCTGTTCGGCTATGATTTCTCGGGCCGCTTCCCGGTTCCCAACCTGACCGCGCGCGATCGCGCGGCCATCGCCGATCCCAACGGCTATGTGCTGGGCTATAACGACATCGACATCGACAATACCAAGAACACCCGCTGGGCCGCCCACTTCAACATGACCTACGAGCCGGCATCGCCCTGGCTGCGCATGGTGAAGCTGGGTGCGAAGGCCGAGCGGTCGCGCCGTACGATGGTCGAAGGCAATGTGATGGAGCTGACCGGCCCGCTCACGCTGAGCCAGTTCGGCACCGGGCGGCTGGTCGATACCGGCGTCGTCGGCGCGCCTTATGCGCCCTATCTGTCGCTGAACATCGCCAATCTGAAGGATTGGCGGAATTATGCGCAGCGGCTGATCAACAGCAGCCCCGATTACGTCAACGAATATGTCGAGGACGGCGCGATCCCGCAGGATGAGGACAGCTTCACCAGCGACGAGGACAGTTATGCCGCCTATGCGATGGCGAAGGGCGTGTGGGGCCGGTTCGAAGTGATCGGCGGCGTGCGCGTCGATCATACCCGCGTCTCGTCCGACAATTTCGAGGTGCTGGCGCTGGAGGACGAGGATCCGGTGTTCACCAAGGTGAAGGGCAAGGCGCGCTACACCAGCATCCTGCCGCGGCTTCAGGTGAATTTCCGCGCGACCGACAATCTGGTGCTGCGCGGCGCCTTCTATACCTCGATCGCCAGGCCCGAGCCGCTCTACATCTCCGGCGCGACCGAGATCGAGGAAGAGGATGGCGAGGTCGATGTGACCGTCGGCAATCCGGGGCTGAAGCCGGCCTATGCCTATAATTTCGATCTCAGCCTGGAACGCTATTTCGGATCGATCGGCCTGATCTCGGGCGGTGTCTTCTACAAGAAGATCGACCGCTTCATCTTCAGCGGCGTCGCGCCCGAGACCGAGGGGGATCGCGAGCGCTTCGCCAACGATCCGCGGCTGGCCGGCAAGGTCATCGACGACGTCACCACCTATACCAACGGCAAGAGCGCCAAGATCTACGGCGTCGAGCTCAACCTGGTCCGTCAGTTCCCCAGGCTGCCCGGCGCACTTGGTGGGCTCGGCATCTATGCCAATGCGACCTTCCAGCGCAGCGAGGCCGATACGGGCATAGAGGGCGTGGCGAAGGACGATTTCTTCAACGCGCCGGAGTCGATCTTCACCGGCGCCATCACCTACCAGAAATACGGCATCGAAGGCACGCTGGCCTATAGCTGGCGCGATCGCCAGGCGGTCCGCTTCTCCAGCTACAACACGCGCATCGTCGAGCAGCCCTATGGCTCGCTCGACGGGCAGATCCGCTATGCGCTGACGCCGCGGTTCAAGCTGTTCGTCAATGCGGTCGACATGCTCAACAGCGGCAAGGATCCGATCGTCGACGAGCGTTACGGCAAGGGCAGCCGCTTCCTGGAAGGCGCCACCTATACCGGCCGCACCGTCACCTTCGGCATCAACGCGTCCTTCTGACGTCGCGATGACCGATCGCGCCCGTCCCTGGCCCGCCCTTGTCCGTAACGACAAGGGCGGGTGCGGCGAAGCCCGGCCGCGCGGCGATGCGCCGCCGCTCTCGACGCTGATCGACCGGCGCGGCCTGCTGGCGGGCGCGGCCGGTCTGGCCGCGACCGCGCTGTTGCCCGATCCCGTGGCGGCGTGGACCGGGGCAGCGAGCTTCGAATTCGACGAGATTGTGCTGGCCGCAGGGCCGAACGATCGCCTGCCCAAAGGCTATGAGCGCCAGGTGGTCGTCCGCTGGGGCGATCCGCTTTTTGCGGATGCCCCCGGCTTCGACGTCGCCGCGCAAAGTGCCGTGGCGGCGCGGCGGCAATTCGGTTTCAACAACGATTATACGGCGTTCGTGCCCTTGCCCTTCGGCTCCGGCCGATCGGATCGCGGGTTGCTGGTGGTCAATCACGAATATCCGTTGCCCCAGCTCATGTTTCCGGGGCTGAGTGCGGATCGCGTCGCGGAGGACATCAGCCGCGAACAGGTCGATATCTGTATCGCGGCATGCGGCGTCTCGATCCTGGAGGTGCGCCGCGAGCTTGGGCAATGGCGCGTCGACCGGAACAGTCGATTCAATCGCCGTATCACCGCCGACACGCCGATGCGCATCTCCGGTCCCGTCGCCGGCCATGCGAAATTGCGCACAGCCGGCGATCCGACAGGCACACGCGTCCTGGGCACGCATGACAATTGCAATGGCGGGATCACGCCATGGGGCACGATCCTGACCTGCGAGGAAGGATCGTCGGACTTCTTCGCCGGCGATGTCGCGCAGCACCCTGATCGCGCGCATCTGGAACGCAATCATTATGAGAGCTCGGTGCACGGCCGCTATGGCTGGGCGCGCTTCCACGATCGGTTTGATTTCGATCGCCATCCCAACGAACCCAATCGTTTCGAATGGGTGGTGGAGATCGATCCCTTTGATCCCGATGCGGCGCCGGTGAAGCGCACCGCGCTGGGCCGTTTCGCGCATGAGGGAGCGCATTGCGCGCTGGCCGCGGACGGCCGTGTCGCCGTCTATCTCGGCGACGATTGGGAGTTCGAATATTGCTATCGCTTCGTCAGCACGCGCGCCGTCGATCGCACGGACCGCAGGGCCAATCGCGATCTGCTGGATGATGGCGTGCTGTCCGTCGCGCGCTTCGACGCGGACGGCAACGTCGCCTGGCTGCCGTTGGTCTGGGGGCAGGGGCCGCTGACCCCCGCCAACGGATTCGCCAGCCAGGCGGACGTGTTGCTGGAGACGCGACGCGCGGCCGATCTCCTCGGCGCGACCCCGATGGATTCGCCCGAGGGGTTCGAACCCGATCCGGTGACCGGCCATGTCTTCATTGCGCTCACCGGCAACGATGCGCGCACGCCCGACCGAGTCGATCCCGCCAATCCACGGCCGGCCAACGCGCACGGCCATATCCTCGAAATGATTCCACCGGTCGTCGGGGCCGTGCCCGATCACGGCGCCGACATGTTCCGCTGGCGGGTGTTCCTGCTGTGCGGCGATCCAGCCAATCCTGCCGACGGTGCGCGTTTCCATCCGGACACCAGCGCCGAGGGCTGGTTCGTCGAGCCCGACAATATCGGTTTCGACCCGTCGGGGCGGCTCTGGGTCTGCAGCGACGGCCCCGGCATTCGTCACCATGACGGGCTGTGGGTCATGGATGTGCAGGGAGAAAATGCCGGATTGCCGCGCCTTTTCTATTCGCCACCAATCCAGTCGGAGTGCTGCAGCCCTGCCTTCACGCCCGATGGGCGGACGATGTTCCTGTCGATCCAGCACCCCTCCGAACGCGCGGCCGAAATCGGTGCGGCACTGACCGGCTGGCCCGATTTTACGCCCGGCCAGCCGCCCCGGCCATCGGTGATCGCGATCGGCAGGGTTGCGGATCGGCGCTGATCGCCCAAGAGAACCAATGGGTGACGGACCGAATCCGGTCGATTCCGCCCAGCCCATTGTCCGAAGCGGGCTGGCGCGCTAAGGGCGGCATGTCGCGAGTGCTGTAGAGCCCATTGTGCGGCACTGGTGATGACGCGGACCATAGCCCTACCGCGCGAGCATGAGAGACCATGAGCTTCGAAAATCTTCCCGCGCTCCTTTCGGAGGCGCTTACCGCCCGTGGCTATGCCGCACCCACCCCAGTCCAGGCCGCCGTGCTCGAACCGGAAGCAGAAGGTCGCGACCTTGTCGTCTCCGCGCAGACCGGATCAGGCAAGACCGTTGCCTTTGGCCTCGCCATGGCGCCGCAGCTTCTGGGCGAAGATGGCCGGGCGCCGCAGGCCGGCGCGCCGCGCGCGTTGATCATCGCGCCGACGCGTGAGCTTGCGTTGCAGGTCAGCCGCGAGTTGATCTGGCTTTACGGCAAGGCAGGCGCATGGATCGCGACCTGTGTCGGCGGCATGGATGCGTCCAAGGAACGGCGCAACCTGTCGAACGGCGCGCATATCGTGGTCGGGACGCCTGGCCGTTTGCGCGACCATCTCGAACGCGGCGCACTCGACCTGTCGGCGGTATCCGTCGCCGTCCTCGACGAGGCGGACGAGATGCTCGACATGGGGTTCCGCGAGGATCTCGAGGAACTGCTCGACGCGACGCCGAACGGGCGCCGTACCTTGCTGTTCTCGGCAACCATGCCCAAGCCGATCGTGGCTCTGGCCAAGCGCTATCAGCGCGACGCGCTGCGCATCTCGACCGTTGGCGCCGATCGCGGCCATGGCGATATCTCCTATCAGGCGATGGCGGTTGCACCGTCGGATATCGAGAATGCGGTGGTCAACCTGCTGCGCTATCACGAGGCGGAAACGGCGATGCTGTTCTGCGCGACGCGCGACAATGTCCGCCACCTTCACGCCAGCCTGACCGAGCGTGGCTTCGACGTCGTCGCGCTGTCGGGCGAGCATAGCCAGAGCGAGCGTAACCATGCGCTGCAGGCGTTGCGCGATCGTCGCGCCCGCGTCTGTGTCGCCACCGACGTTGCCGCACGCGGCATCGATCTGCCGACCTTGTCGCTCGTCATCCATGTCGAGATTCCCCGCGACGCGGAAACGCTTCAGCACCGTTCGGGACGGACGGGGCGCGCGGGCAAGAAGGGCACAGCGATCGTCATCGTGCCCTATCCCCGGCGCAAGCGCGTCGATTCGATGCTGCGCGGTGCGCGGATCGAAGCCGAATGGATCAATGCACCGACCGCAGCCGACATCCGTACTGCGGACCGGGCACGGCTGCTCGAAACCTTGCTCCAGCCGGTCGAGGCCGATGACGAGGATCGTGAGGTCGCGCAGAAACTGCTCGCCGAGCGTTCGCCCGAGGATATTGCGGCGGCGCTCGTCCGCGTACACCGTGCGCGCATGCCGCAGCCCGAGGAACTGGTCGATGCCAGCGCCGGTCCGCCGCGCAGCGATGGTCCGCGTCCGGGCTTCGAGGATACGGTCTGGTTCCGCATGGATGTCGGCCGCCGCCACAATGCCGATGCGCGCTGGCTGCTGCCTTTGCTCTGCCGTCGCGGCCACATCACGCGCGGTGAAGTCGGCGCGATCCGTATCGCTGCCAACGAGACGTTGGTCGAAGTGCAGCGCACTGTCGCCGCACGCTTCGCCGATGCCGTCAAGCGGACGGCAGGCGACGGCGACGATGGCGCAATGGTCAAGATCGAGGCTGTGCAGGGCAGCCCGCGCGAGGAAGCCAAGCGCAACCGCACCGAACTGACGCCTGTCCGCCATGCGCCCAAGCCGTTCCGCAAGGGCCCGGGCTACAAGCCCAAGGGCGGATCGCGCCCGGGACGGTGATGCCGTTGCGCAAGGTTTGAATTAGGCCGTTCGGGCTGAGCCTGTCGAAGCCGTTGTCCTTCTTTTGCATTGCGCTGAGGAAGGGCAGGGCTTCGACAGGCTCAGCCCGAACGGTATGAGATGACTCCAGCGCGAAAATTCGCCGTCATCCACTATCTCGGTTTGCGGAACCGATACAAAAACCGGTCGGTCTTGCCGCGTATCGCAGGATCGAAGACCAGCTTGCTATGGTCGTCCGCCGGATTGGCGAGCAGCGGGCTTTCCGCTTCCAGCACGAAGCCCGCGGCCTTGAAATCCGCCTTCACCGTCGCGGGATCGATCCGGTGCAGTTTGTCGACCACAGCGCGGGTGTCGCCGGCAGGACCGACATGGTCGACGATGCCGACAATGCCGCCGGGCTTCGTCGCGGCATAGAGTGTCTTCAGGAACGCGGCCGGATCGGTGTGCGGAATCTTGAACTTGTCCGACTGCCAATAAAGGTCGTGGTAGCTCAGATTGATGATCACGAAGTCGAACCGCGCAGGCGCAGACGCGAACGACTCGAACGGATACCGCACGAAATCGATATCGGGCCGGCGCGCGACCAGCGCGGTCCATTTCTTCGATTCCTCGGGGCCGGCGTAGAATTGATCGGGTTCGAATGCGGTCACCTTGCCCTTCGGGCCGATCGCGTTGGCCATGATCTCTGCCCAATAGCCCGATCCCGTCATGATATCGGCGGCGGACATGCCAGCTTTGAAACCCAGGAAAGCCAGCACCTGTGCGGGTTTTCGGCTTGCATCGAGCGCGACCGCCTCGGCGGGGCGACCAGGTTTGGCGACGGCGGCGGCAAGGTCGGGTTTGGCGGGAGCGGCGGATACAGGGCCGGTTACGCAGAGCGCCGCGCCGGCAAGCGTGGTCAGGACGAAGGAATGCATGGTCTGATCCCCTTGGTTGCGTGGCGGGATCATGCGCCTGCCATGGTGCAGGCTCAATGCGGATGGCTGTCGATGGTCGAAACCGTGCGGGGGTTCGTCGAAACTCGGGCTGTCAGTCCTGGTTCGTTGGCGTGCGAAAGAATTCGACATGAAAGGTGACCGTGCCGATCGGCTCGACACGATGAAGGATCGTCGGTTCGACGATGCCGGGTGCTTGATCGGGCGACAGCAGGGTTTCGGTTTCCGGGCGTCGCGGGTCGGTCACTCTGTAGCACAACTGGCCTTCGGTGACGTGGATGAGCCCCCATGTGCCCGGCTTGGTATCATGATCGGCGAGCAGGGCAGGGGGCACGCTGGCTTCCGTGAAATCGGCGGTGCGGCGATAGGATGTCAGGCCGGCGGGAAGCGCTTCGGGATTGGCGGTCAGCGGCGGTTGCGCCGCGCGGGTCGCGTTGGTCACCTGCTCGTCATGGCCGCTCTTGTCGCTGAAGAAGGCGGCGGCGAACAGGCCGCAGCCCAGCAGCACTGAAAAGAAGACCCCGGCGATCGTCGCTACCACCATATGGACCGTCAGCGGGCCGAACAGCGACAGATACCAGAGCGCTCCGGCGGTCATGACGATGCCGGCGGCGCCGATCAGCTTCATCATCCGGCGGAAATCCGAACTGGCACCTTTCCGCTTGTCCGATGTGACCTGGCTGCTTGATACGGGTTGCATGGTCATCCCTTTTAATGGGCAATCATCTGGTTGCCTGATGCGGAGCCGGATCAAGCCTGAAGAATAGCGCGAGTTGCAGGCTTTCGGCGATGCGCGCAGCCTTGGCCTGAAGCGCGGCCGCCACTGCCTGCGGCAGGTGTGCATTGGTGGTTTCAGCCCAAAGCGCCAGCCAGCGATCGAACATATCGGGGGTGATGACCGCGCGGTGCGCAAGATGCGCGCGCACCGGATTGCCCTTGTACCGCCCCGTAGTCAGCATCACCGAAGACCAGAATGCCGTTAGGGTGCGAAGATGGTGGGGCCAGTCGTCGACGGCGCCGTCGAAGATCGGACCGAGCAGCGCGTCATCGCGCACGCGGTCGTAGAAGAGCGGGATCAGCCGGTTCAGCCCCACCTCGTCGACCTGTGCTGCCTCGGTCATCGATTCGCTCCAAATATGTATTGACGATACATGTATAGAGGTGCTTTTAAACATGCAATAGAAATGCATGTATCGGCGGCCGAACGGGAATCTGCGATGCGTCTAACGCGCTACACCGACTATGCGATGCGCGTGCTGCTCTATCTGGGCGCGCGGCCCGAGGCGCTGTGTTCGATTTCGGAAGTCTCGCGCGCCTACGGCATCTCGCAGAATCACTTGATGAAGGTGGTCAACGATCTGGCGCGGGCGGGATATGTTGCAAGCGTGCGAGGCCGTTTCGGCGGCATCCGGCTCGGCCGACCGGCCGGGGAGATCAATGTCGGCGCGGTGGTGCGCCATACCGAGGATGGTTTCGATCTGGTCGATTGCGCCGGTTGCGTGATCGCGCCGGCCTGTGGCCTGACCGGCGCGCTCGACGAGGCGCTGGCGGCGTTCATGCGCGTGCTCGATGGTTATACGCTTGAGGATCTGCTCGCCAGGCGCGGGGACATGCGTCGCCTGTTCGCGGCCTGATACCAAGGTGCGGATGCGTCAGCATCACTGCACCTTGGCACAAGCGTTCAGCGCGTCTTCTTCCGGCCTGGTTTCTTCGCGCCGGATTGCTTGCCCAGGCCGATGGCGAGCGCCAGATTTCGGCGTTGTTCGGTATAGCTGGGCGCAACCATCGGATAGTCGGCGGGCAGGTTCCAGCGGGCGCGATACTGATCGGGGGTGAGGTCGTGATGCGACATCAGATGTCGCTTCAGCGTCCGCAACTTCAGCCCGTCCTCCAGGCAGATCAGATGGTCGGTCTTGATCGATGCGCGGATCGAAACCTTGGGTGTCAGCGGTTCTTCAACAGGCTCGTCGGGCGCCTTGCCCAGACCGGCAAGCGCCGTGTGAACGCTGGCGATTACGCTGGGCAAATCGGAGATCGTAACCCGGTTGTTCGCGACATGCGCTGCGACGATATCCGCAGTCAGTGTGAGCAAGGTTTCGTCGCGTTCGTCAGCCATGCAGATATTACCTCCAAATCGGATGTAAATTGGTGCCGCAGCTTTTGCGCCATGGCAAGCTTTAGGACTGGCGGGATGCGCGCCTGCACCATAGAGCGGCGCGATGGCGAGTATCGGTACACGGATCGACGAGACGGGAACGCTGTTGCGCGAGGGCGCCGGCTTCGTGCTGCGTCGCGATCTCGGCGGGCGCTGGATGCTGGATATGCATCGCGTGCCTGTCGATCATGTCGAGAAGCGCGTCCGCATCACCGGTGTGGTGGTGGCCGACGGTCTGATCGATGTCGACGGGGTGGCACCGGAGGCATAGCCCCGACCGGCGCTCCGGCCTAAAGAATGCGCGATGGCCGAGCGGAAGATCATCCATATCGACATGGACGCCTTTTTCGCGTCGGTGGAACAGCGCGACGAGCCGTCGTTGCGCGGCAAACCCCTGGCCGTCGGCAGCGCCGGCGGTCGCGGCGTCGTTGCGGCCGCCAGCTATGAAGCGCGTGTGTTCGGCGTGCGGTCTGCGATGCCATCGGTCACCGCGATCCGGCGCTGCCCCGATCTGATCTTCGTGCCGCCGCGCTTCGATGTGTATCGGACGGTCTCGCATCAGGTGCGCGCGATCTTCGCCGACTATACCGACCTGATCGAGCCGCTGTCGCTCGACGAGGCCTATCTCGACGTGACCGAGGATCGGCGTGGCCTGGGTTCGGCGACCGCGACCGCGGAGGAGATTCGCCGACGCATCCGCGAGGAGACCGAACTGACCGCATCGGCCGGTGTTTCCTACAACAAGTTCGTCGCCAAGCTGGCGTCCGACCAGAACAAGCCGGACGGGCTGTGCGTCATCACCCCGGAGATGGGCCCGGCTTTTGTCGCGGGGCTGCCGGTCGGTCGCTTTCGCGGGGTCGGGCCGGTCACTGCGGCCAAGATGGAACGGCTGGGCATCCGCACCGGCGCCGATCTGCGTAATTGCGCGCTCGATTTCCTCGTCCGCCATTTTGGCAGCAGCGCGGATTATTTCCACCTCGCGGCGCAGGGCATCGACAATCGTGCGGTCACGCCGGATCGCCCGCTGAAGTCGGTCGGCGCGGAAACAACCTTCTCGGTCGACCTGATGGATACCGCCGCCGTTCAGGCCGCGCTCGGCGATATATTGGTCTCGCTGATGCGCCGGATCGAACGATCGGGCGCACGTGGCCGCACGGTAACGCTCAAGGTCCGCTATGCCGATTTCCGCTCGATGACCCGTTCGCGGACATTGGCGGGCGCAACCGGGGATCTCGCCATGATCGAAATGCTGGCGCGGGGGCTGGTGGACGATCTGCCTGCGATCCTGCCGGGGATCAGATTGCTCGGCGTGACACTGTCGAACATCGTTGAAGAGGATGGTGACGGGCCGGTGCAGACCGCGCTGCCGCTTTAGGACGGGTTGAACATCCCCCCTCCCGCTTGCGGGCTATGGCATTCACACATCGCGTTTGGTATCTGAGGGAGGACCATCTCTTATCCTTCCCGCTTGATGGGGGAAGGATACGGAGGCTTGGCGACGAAGGAGCTTAGCCGCAGTTGGATGGGGGTGACGTTTGACGTCGCGCTCCATGCTTAACATCACCCCCATCCAGCTCCGACTAGGGCCCGCCAAGAGGCGAACCCAAGTCTCCACATCCTTCCCCCATCAAGAGGGAAGGAGAAATCATGCATGGCCGACAGATGTGTGAATCCCGTAGCGTAAACGGGAGGGGAGACGGAGTGTGCCTAAACCGGCACCACCTCCACCGGCAGGCTCGACCAGCTCCTGATCGTATTATTGTAATGCCGCACCGGCTCTCCAGCGATCGCGATGCGACTGGCGCGACGGGCAAGCGCACTCAGCACCGCTTCGCCTTCCATCCGCGCGAGCAATCGTCCGACGCAGCTATGGATGCCCGCACCGAACCCGACATGACTGGTCGTGCGCCGGCCGATATCGTAGCGGTCGGGATCGTCCCAGGCGCGCGGATCGCGATTGGCGGCGCCCAGGAACATCAGGATCTTGTCGCCCTCGCGCACCGGCACGCCGTCCAGTTCGGTGTCGCGCGTCGCGGTGCGGAAGAAGGTCTGGACGGGGGATTCGAAGCGGACGGCTTCCTCGAACGCATTTTTGGCGAGATCCGGGCTGGCGCGCAGCCGATCGAACTCGGCCGGGAAGCGCGCCAGTGCGTGGATCGCGGCGGCAAGCGAGTTTATCGTCGTGTCGAGCCCGGCCTGGAGCAGCGCACGGACCAGCATCGGTGCCTCGTCATGGCCGATCTCGCCGCGGTCCGCCGCGGCGTGGATCCTCATGCCGAGCCCGTCTGGCGACAGCCGGTCGCGATGTCCTTGTGCCTCGATCCAGCTGAAATCGGCCTTGGCGCTCGACGCCTGGAACAACGCGTTGCGCGGTCCGAAGGAATTGAACAGCGCATCGGCATGGGGTAGCAGCCGCTCGCGATTCTCCGGGCCCATGCCGACCGCGTCGGGAAAGACGCGCAACGGATAGGCGCGCGCGAGGTCGGCGATCGCGTCGAAGGTCCGGCGTTCGACAAGCTCGGCCACCATCTCGTCCGCCGCGTCGAAGAAGCGATTGCGGAGCTCGGCGAGCACCGCGGGCGAAAGTACGCGGTTGAGCACGCGCCGGGCGGTGCCATGTTCGGGTGGATCGGCTTCCAGGATCAGGCTGCGCAGCCGCACCCGGCCATGCCGTTCGAAATCCTCCATGCCGACGCCACGCGCCGAGCAATAGGTCTGCCAGTCGCCCAGTACCGCCTGGACGCTGCCGTGCCGCGCGACCGCGCCGATGCCGTAGCGTGAGAGCCAGAAGAATGGCCCCGCCTCGCGCATCTCATGCTGCGCCGGGTAGGGATCGTCGAAATAGCCGGTCTCGAACGGATCGATATCGAGCACCGGCACGCCGGGCGGCGGATCGCCATCATAGATCGCATAGGGGGATCGCGTCACGGTCATGTGGGTTCCTTCCGGCTTCATATTGATAAGTCAATATGATCTGTCAATCCGCGTTTTTGCGTGTAGGGTGCGGCGATGACCGGTTCGAACGATCCGCCCCAGCCCCATCCGGCCAGCGTGACGCTGGACCTCGACCGGTCGGTTTCCGTCCTGCTCAATTTCCTGGGCAACAAGCTCACCGCCAGCGGATCGGCTGCCTATCGGACGCGCTTCGGGGTCAACATCACCGAATTCCGCGTGCTGGCGATGCTTGCGGTCGAGCCCGATATTCTCGGGCAGCGCTTCACCGAGGTGATCGGGCTGGATCCGGGCGCGACCAGCCGGACACTGAAGGCGCTGGAAATGCGGGGCCTGGTGCTGAGCCGCCCCGACGACCGTCACCCTGCCTATCGCCGTTGGTCGCTGACACGCGAAGGCGCGGCATTGCAGGATGCGGCGGTTCCGGTGGCGCTGGAACGTGCCGACGTGCTGCTTCAGGATTTCAACCCGGAGGAGGAAGCGCAACTCGTCGACTTCCTGCGGCGCATGCTGAAGCGCATGCCCGATCTGTTCGCGCTCAATGACGGAGACGGTGGATGAGCGATATCGGATCGGTTGGGCAAAGAGTGGCGGCTGGCGTCGTCGCGGCGATCGGCTGGGTCGGAATGCTCGTTCAGCTCGATGCCAGTATCGGCCTGGCAAGCTCGGTATCGGGTGCGATCTGGACGATGCTGCTGTTCTTCACGATCATCGCCAATCTGCTTGCGGCGATCGTGCTGACCGGCATTGCGCTTGGCAGGCAATCCTTCGCCGCGCCCGTGCTGATCGGCGGTGTGGTGATCGCGATGCTGCTGGTCGGCGTGGTCTATGCGCTGTTGCTGCGCGGATTGCTGGAATTGAGCGGCGGCGCCGCGCTGGCGGATTTGCTGCTCCACAGTGTCACGCCGGTTCTCGTTCCGCTCTACTGGCTGTTGCTCGTTCCCAAGGGCGGGATGACGTGGCGCAATCCGTTCGCCTGGGCAGGCCTTCCTGTTCTCTACTTCGTCTATGCGCTGGCGCGCGGCGCGATCGAAGGGCGCTATCCCTATCCCTTCATGAACGTCGCGCAGATCGGATGGGGCGCAACCCTGACGAATGCGCTGGCGATGGCGGCCGGGTTCCTGATGACCGGTTTCCTGCTGGTCTGGCTGGATGGTCGTCTGGCACGAAATCGCGGTTGATCACGGACTCCGCAACCTTCCGAGATTTCAGGGGTTAAATCCCCGATGGACCTGACCGAGCATCACGACCTTCGCGGTGGCGATCCGGTCTGGCAACCGAGCGATCGGCCTGCACCGCCCGCCGATCCGCTACCCGACACCGCGGACGTTGCGATCATCGGATCGGGGATCATGGGATCGATCCTGGCCGAACGGCTGAGCGCCGACGGACATCGTGTCGTTCTGCTCGACAGGCGCCCGTCGGGCCATGGCAGCACCGGCGCCTCCACCGCCGAACTGATGTGGGCCATGGACGTCCCGCTGACTCATTTGTCGAAAAGCATTGGCGAGGCAGAGGCTGCGCGTCGCTGGATCCGGGTGCATGGCGCAGTGCGTGCGCTGGGCGATCGGATCGACGCGCTCGGCATAGACTGCGCCCGGGTCGACCGGCCCACCCTCTATCTCGAAGGCACGTTGCTCGATGCGGAGGCGCTGGCGGAGGAGGGGGCGATGCATCGCGTGCACGGCCTGCCGAGCACATTTCTCGACGCCGGGGCGGTATCGGATCGCTTCGGCATCCCCCCGCGTGCGGGGCTCGTGTCGTCAGATGGGTTCGAGGTCGATCCCGTCGCGCTGACCCATGGACTGCTGGATATCGCCAGATCGCGCGGTGCCGCGCTCTGCTATCCGCGCGACGTCGTGAGGCTCGAACAGCGCCCTGACGGGATTTTGCTGATCCTTGCCGACGGCGCCACGCTTCGGGCGAGGCACGCGATCCTGGCCGGCGGCTATGAGCGCGCGACGATGTTTTTACCGGCGGACTTCTCTCTGCTGTCCAGCTTCGCCTTTGCCAGCGCACCCGGATTGGCGCCGCTATGGCGCGAGAATGCGATGATCTGGGAAGCCTCCGACCCCTATCTCTATGTTCGCACCACTGCCGATGGCCGTATCGTCGCCGGCGGCGAGGACGAGGATTTCCATGACCCGGCGCGACGCGATGCACTGATCGCGGCAAAGGCCGGAACAATATCGGTCAAGCTGCAGGCGATGCTCGGATCACAGCCGATTGCGGTCGATCGAAGCTGGGCTGCAACCTTCGGTGCGTCACCCGATGGCCTGCCCGCTATCGGCCGCGCGGCGAATGCCAGGCATCTCTGGATCGCGGCTGGTTTCGGCGGAAACGGCATCGCCTTTGCGGGTCTGGCATCCGAGATCCTGTCCGCGGATTTGTCGGGAGCGCCCGATCCCGACGCAGAATGCTTCGATCCCTATCGATTTGCGAGTTGATCGACGCATGCGCTCACCATGGAGGCTCGTCGGGATCGGCGCCGCCGGTTTCGTATCGCTTGGGCTGCTGGGACTTGCGACGCTCGCCCTGTTCCCCTGGGGCGTGCTCAAGACCAGGCTCGCCGACCGTCTGACACGACAGATCGGTGCGCCGGTCACCATCGCCGATATGGAGCGCCTCGATCGCGTTTCGCTCCATCCCGTCATCCGCCTTCGCGGCGTGGAGATCGCTCAACCCGCCTGGGCGGGCCCGGGAAAACTCGCCACCATCGGCGACACCCATGTCCGGATTGACGTGTTGGCGCTTATCGCCGGCGGACCCGCAATCGAAACGCTCGACCTGTCCAATGCCCGGATCGCGCTGGTCCGGCGCAAGGATGGTCTGGAGAACTGGACGGGTCGCAAAGGCGATCGCGGGAAAAACGGTTCGCCCGCGATTGAGCGGCTGACCGTGCGGAACACGATCGTCAGCTATGACGACGCCAAACAGTCGCGCGACTTCCTGGCGACGCTGACGGTCGATCCGGAACAGGGCCTGTCGCTTGCCGGACGTGGGCATATCCGAGGCAATCCGGTTTCGATCGGCGCGCGCGGTGCGCCGATCAGGGGCGATGCCACCAGCCGGATATGGCCGTTCGGGGCCGTCATTCGCGGCAAATCGGTCGGTCTGCGCGCCGCCGGCACAATGGATAGACCGCTCGATGTCGGGCATCTGACGGCACGCATATCCGCGCATGGCGACGATCTGGTGCTGCTCGACGCGGTGATCGAGGCCGGCCTTCCCGCGACGCAGCCGGTCAAGCTTCTGGCGAACGTGCGACGTGACGGTCGTGACTGGACGATCCGCGCCCTGACAGGATCTATCGGCCGATCCGACCTCGCCGGCCATGGCGTCATCCGAAAACGCGATGGTCGCACGCGCGTCGACGCTACGCTGAGCGCTCGGCGGTTCGATTTCGACGACCTCGCCTCGGATGAGGGGCGGCGCATTGCAGCTGCCAAGCGCGTGCGCTTCGGTCCACGATTGATCCCCGACACTGCGATCGACCTCGCCACCGTCGACAAGACCGATGGGCAATTAAAGCTCCGCGTGGGAACCTTGCTATGGCCCGGGCCATCGCCGTTGAAGTCAGTGGAAAGCACACTTGTTCTCGAAGGGAGCCGGCTGGAGGTTGCGCCGCTCTCGGTCGCCCTCGATCATGGACGGATCGCGGGCCGAGTGGTCGTCGATCAGCGTGGCGGCAGCCCCGTGCTGACGCTCACGCTCGATCTGCTGCAGGCCCGGATGCTCGATTTCTTCCCCAATGCGGCAGTCGATGGCGGATTGACCGGACGTGTCCGACTGACGGGGCAGGGGCGGACGATCCGCGCCGCCGTCGGGCGGTCGACCGGAACGATCGCCTTATATGCGCATGACGGCGTCATCCCGGCGCGCACCGCCTCTCTGTTAGGGCAAGATGTCGGCCGCGGGCTCACCACCAACAAGGACAAGCAGGCTGTGCTGCGTTGTATGGTGGCCCGGTTCGATGTTCGAGGTGGGCGCGCACATACGGCGCCCGTCATGATCGATACATCGCGCGCACTGACGCGTGCGACCGGCACGATCAGCCTGGCGGACGAACGACTGGCGTTGATGCTGTCGGGCGCGCCCAAGCGAGAGAGCCTGCTGCGTTTGCCCGGCAGCATTCCGATCGCGGGTACGATCAAGGCGCCGGATATCCGTGTTCCGAAACGGGCAAAGTCGTTGGGTGGCGTGCTCGGCATGATCGGGCGGGCGGTGACCGGCAAGCAAGGCGATACGGCCGAGGATGCGGATTGCGGCGCACTGCGGCGGCAGGCAATGGGGTAGGGGAATGGCCATCATTGATAATTCGGCGCGACTGCGCTATATCAACCTTGTCGACGTCGCTTGAGACGGACCTTGGCTCTTCCCCTCGCTTCGCGCGCCGCCATTTGCGGATGCTGAAACGGCAGGAGGATTTGGCGCGAAGCTCACGCTTCCTACCGGTTCACGGTTCTTCCCTTTTTTCAAGACGCGCGCCTTTGTGCGGCGCGTCGGACGTCGCGCATTTTGTACTGAAACGGCGGTAATGGTGCCGCCAAAGGATATCATGACTACAGAGAATTTCGTTACCCATCGGCCCCGGCTGTCGCTTGCCTTCGATCACGGATCGAACGCGCGACCCAATGGCCAGTCCCGCCCGACCACCTTGTCGGGCAAGGAACTTCGCAAAATCGTTGCCGAGATGCTCGGCTGACCAAACGCCGCCAGACGGGGCTTCATGCCTCGCCTGGCTTTTTCTATTTCCGAACAGGAAGATCGCATGTCCAGAGAAGTCATTCGCCCATTTTTGATCGCCAAGGATGAGAGCGGCCAGTTTCGGCTGACCGTTCGCGACACACGCTATAATTCTCAGGGCTATCCGATCGTGACCGCGACCTTGCAGGCAGAGAGCTTCAAGACCGCTGCGGCCGCGCGCGCGCACGCAAAAGATCATTTCAGTGCCGAGCCGGGCCAGTTCGCGTCCAAATAGCAGGCGGCGTTGTGCGCTCCCCGTGCTAGGGGAGCGCATCGCGCAAAACGGAAATCCAAGCTTGCGCGGCTGAGGGACATGGCGCCCCCGCTTGAAAACGGGAGCAACGCATCATGATCCTTCGCTTTTCGCATTCGACGCCGGTGATTTCGCAATGAGCCGTGCGATGAACCTGGATGTCGCCGAGACGTCGGTCGTCAGCACCTGCGAGAAGCTTGGCATTCGCATCAGCACGATCGAGAGCCTGCCGCAAAAGGGCACGCGCGTCGTCTGCTCGACCAGCGTGGGCGCGCACGAACTGCGCAAGGCGTTCGCCAAGCAGATCATCGAGGGCCGCGTTCAGCGCAACCCGATCACCGTACGACCCAGCGCGCGCTAGAAAACACTCAGTCCGGCCAGGCGAAGTCGAGGGACGTCTGTCCCGCCACTTCGCCTGTCGTCGTATAGCGCCGCTCCATGATGACGCCCCGGCCGCGATCGTCGATCGCCACCACGGTGCTGCACCGCGTTCCATAGACGGGATTGCGGATGAAGATCGGCGACAGCGCGGGTTCTTGGGGCACGTCCGAAGGCCCCGCGGCATGGATTCCGGCGTCCGGCAGGACATCTTCGCGCAGTCCGTCGAGCAGCGCTTCGGGGCGGCTGGCGTCGCGCACGATCCAGTCGAGCATGATCGCCTTCAGTCGCAGCGTCTTGGGCCAGGGTTCGTCGAGCGAACCGTTCGACACGCCGTAAATCCCCGAATCCAATGTGCTGCGCGCCGTATCGGGCCTGTTCGACAGGAACATCGCGCGGCTCCGATCGGCGACGATCAGATTGAACGGATTGAAATCCGATAGCTTGGCCAGCTCGGGATCAGCATATCGTCCTTCGCCTGCAAGTAGGTCGGCGACCAGCGCCCCGCGCGAGGCACGATCGGGCTGCGGTGCGCCATGGCCCCGCAAATTGGTGACGACCGCGAACCGCCCCTGTTCGGAAACCCCGAGCCAGGTGCCGCCCGACAGAAGGTCGCGGCCGGCGATCAGGTGATCGGGGGCCTCCCACCGCGCCAGCGGCGCGGCCGGGCGATCGTGCAACTCGTCGCGATTGCCCGCAGCGATCAACTGCCAGCGGGGATGCGATCGCCATGCAAAGGCCAGGACGCACATGGCATTCTTCATGCCCGTACGGCCGCCATCTGGCGACGAAAAAAGCCGGGACATGGAACGGCGGCGCCGGGATCACGTTTCGTCCGTCTCGGAAAAGGAGAATTTCGGGATGGAAACGCAGCAACTTCATCGCGGTCGGCTGATCGACCATATCCAGCTCGTGGTCGCGGATCTGCCGGCCAGCCGCCGCTTCTACGAGGCGATCTTCGAGGTGCTCGAGATGCCGATCGGCGGCAGCGAGGACGATTATTTCTGGGTGGACGAACTGTTCGTCTCCACCGCCGACAGCCAGGCGGCGCAGGGCAAGCTGACCGGCCGCCATCACCTCGCGTTTCAGGCAAAGGACCGCGCTGCAGTCGATGCCTTCCACAAGGCCGGGCTCGCCGGTGGCGGCACCGACAATGGCGCGCCGGGCGAGCGCCCCTATCATCCCGGCTATTATGCGGCCTTCCTGATCGATCCGGACGGCAACAATATCGAGGCGGTTTATCACGGTGAAGCGAAGCGGAGCGCGCCGTCTGTCGAGATCACATTCTAGGCACCGCCAATCGTTGATCAGCGTCCGGGCGGATCGAACAATATGGCGCGTGCCGCCCGTTCGCCGATCATCAGCGTGGGCAGATGCGTGTTGGCGGTGGTGATTGCGGGCATGATCGATGCGTCGACGACACGCAGCCCCGATACGCAGCGCACGCGGCATGCCGGGTCGAGCACGGCGAACGGATCGTCGCTCCGCCCGATCCGGCAGGTGCCGGACACATGGCCCATCGGAAAGGCGTTGGCCTCGACCAGTTCCGCGAGCGCGCGGGGATCGGCGAGCAGGGCGGCGGGGTCGATCGTGTCGTCGGCCAGCAGGCGCCGGCGCAGCGCGGCAGGACCGTCGAGCAGCGCGGCAATGGCGTGCGCCGCGACCGCGCTCGACGTGCGGGGCCGCGCGAGCCGCTGCGCCATATAGCCCTTGGCGATGAACGCCTCGTGCCGCTGCGCCGCGACGCCGGGATCGATTAGCAATTCCAGCGCGAAACGCACGCCGGCGATCAGCCTGTCGTGATCGCGCCGGTCGGAGAGCAGGCGGAAATCGATGTCCGGAGGCATATCGGGATCGGCACCGCGCACCGAAACCGTCCCGCGCGAGAAGGATTTGTAGACCGCGACGTTGAGCGATCCGACCGCGCGGCCGAGCGCGTGCCACCCGGTCCGGGCAAAGGCGAACATCAGCATATCGCCGGGCGGGCAGCCGGGTTGTGCCGAGCTGTAGCGCAGGCTGTTCTGGCTCCATGCGCGCTGCGCGGCCGGCTGGCGCGCGCGCCGGGCGAGATGGGTGGCGACATAGAGGGCGGGGTGGTTGAGCAGGTTCGCGCCGACGCCGGGGCGATCCGCGACCACCGGGATGCCCGCCGCCCGCAACTGCTCGGCTGGTCCGATCCCCGATCGCAGCAGCAGCGCGGGCGAATGGAGGGCGCCCATCGCCAATATGACCTCGCGCGCGGAGATATCTGCCACTTGCCCGTCGCGCCGGACGCGGATGCCGGTGATGCGCCGATCGTCCACGAGCAGCGCGATCGCCTGGGTGGCACAGCGTATCTCCAGATTGGGGCGCCGCCGCACCTCCGGAGTCAGATACGCCATGGCGGAGGAGATACGGCCGGTCGGCAGGTTGCTCATCGGCGTGGCGACTATCCCGTCGCGGAAATCGCCGTTGGCGTCCGCGACCAGGGGATAGCCGCGCTCCCCCATCGCGCGCGCGACCGCCTTGCAGAAGACCGGCCAGCTTTCGGACGTATGGCGCCGGATCGGCATCGGGCCTTCGCCGCCATGCAGCGGCCCGTCGAAATCCAGGTCGCGCTCCAGCCGGCGGAAATCGTGCAGGACGTCGTCCCAGCCCCAGCCTTCGGCACCTGCGTCGCGCCAGCCGTCATAATCGGACGGCAGGCCGCGCAGCGCGATCATGCCCATGATGCTCGATCCGCCGCCCATCACCCGCGCCTGCTGATAGGGGCGGATATCGCCGTCGCGCGCCGTCACCTGCGCGCGGATGCCCGGCCAGAAAAAGGCGGGCTCCGCGACCGAGCTGGGAAAGGCATCGCGGATGCTGGCCGGTTCGCTGCCGGGGGCATGGTCGACGCCCGCTTCGATCAGCAGCACGCGCCGGCGCGGATCGGCGCTGAACCGATTGGCGAGCACGCATCCGGCGGTGCCCGCGCCGACGACGATTTGATCGAATGCCGGCTCCATGGTCAGCGCCGGCGCCGTTCCACGCCCGAGCGATTCTCCATCACGGCGCAGAGCGATGCGGGATCGGTGTTCGCCCATCGCGTCGTCAGCGCCGCGACATGCGCCTGAACGGCGGGCGCGAACATGGGAAGGGGATGGCGCAGCGTGCGCGCCATCTCCGCGATCACCAGCGCGTCCTTGTCGACGATCAGCTGGTACATGGTCTCGGGCGGATAGCGTTCGTCCGCCATCATCCGGCCGCGCACTTCGAAGATGCGCGAATTGCCCGCGCTGGCGGTGACGGTGCGATAGACGGTCTCGGCATCCAGCCCGGCCTTCAGCGCCAGGCTCATCGCCTCGGCCGCGACGACATTGTGGCAGACGACCATATGGTTGATCACCAGTTTGATGATCGCGGCATTGCCGAATTCTCCCATGTCGAAGGGGGCGTCGACGATATCCGCGATCAGCGGCGCGACCGCACGCGCATTCTCCGCGTCGCCGCTGACGTAGAAACCGTGCAGGTCGCGCGCGACCATCTCGGGCGTGCCGGAAATGGTGCAGTCGAGCATGCGCCAGCCGGCGCTGGCCAACCTGTCGCGCGCGGCGCGCTTGTCGTCGGGCGACAGGGTGTTGATGTCGATCACCACGCCGCCATCGCCGGGCGCCGCGACGATCCGGTCGATCACGCCGCGGAACACCTCGATGCTGGACAAAGCCAGCAGCAGCACGGGCGACGTCGCCGAGAGATCCTCGACCGACGCGGCGCTCCGCCCGCCCGCCGCGACGAAATCGCGCATCGCCGGTTCGCTCGGATCATGGCCGGCGACCGCGCGGCCGCGTGCGAGCAGGCGATGCGCGAGGCACGATCCCATCGATCCCAATCCGACGAAGCCGATTTCGGTCGGCGACTGCCCTTCGGCCATCTCTCTCTCCCGCCGGCGAAAATCTTCGCCATTTTGTCCGGGCTAACCACAAATTCCGGCGTGCCGATCATCAAAAGATCGCATGGCCGGCGCCGATTTTCATCATGCGCCGGGCCGGGGCGCCCATTGTAGTCTGCATTGGACGGTGTGCGGCTGACGCAGGCCGCGCCGGGAGGATGCATGAACGACGGGTCGCCGGGATCGGCGCTGGGGGAGTTGCGGTCGCGATGGCTGCTGATCCTCGCCGTCATGCTGGGCAGCGGCGTCGGTCCGACCGTGCTCGTCCCTTATACCGCCGGGGTGTTCATGCCCGCGCTCCAGAACGAATTCGGCTGGACGCGCGGCAAGATCTCGTTCGGCATCACCCTGTATCTCGCGGTGACCGCGCTCGTCGCACCATTCGCCGGCATGCTCGCCGATCGGCGCGGGGTGGCGCTGATGGTGCCGGTCTCGCTCGCCGCCACCGCGGCCGCCTTCGCGCTGCTCGGTTTTCTGGACGGCAGCTATGCCGCGTTCCTCGCCATCCTGGCAGCGCTAGGCGTCGCGGGGGCGGGTGCCACCACGCTGATCATGTCGCGGATCGTCACCACCGGGTTCGATCATGCGCGCGGCACGGCGTTGGGCCTGGGGCTGCTCGGCATCGGCGTCACCAGCATGATCGCGCCGAGCCTATTGAGCGGCGTGGTCGTGGACGAGGGCTGGCGTGCCGCCTATCTGGCGATCGCGTTGCTCAGCATCCTCACCCTGCCGCTCGTCGCATGGCCGGTCTGGCGCCATCGCCGCGCGGATCCGGTCGAGGCACCGGAGGCCGCCGCCGACGCGCGCCAGTCGCTCGGCACTATGCTGGCGCAGCCGGTCTTCCGCACGTTGGCGCTCGGCTTCTTCCTGATCCAGGTCTCGGTCACCGGTATCCTTGTCCATTTCATCCCGCTGCTGACCGATCACGGCGTTAACCCACAGCGTGCGGCCTTGTTCGCCGGCATGATCGGCGCGGTCATGATCGTCTCGCGCCTGGCGGTCGGCGTAGTGATCGACCGGGTGTTTGCACCCTTCGTCGCCTCCGTCGTCACGATCGTCGCGGCGATCGGAGTCGGGCTGCTCGCATTCGGCGGCGCGTCGACCGCGGCGGTGGGCGCGTTCGCGGTCGGGCTGGTGATCGGCGCCGAGTTCGACCTCGCCGCCTATCTCGTTTCCCGTTATTTTCCGGCCCGCTTCTTCGGCCGCATCTATGGCCTGCTGTTCACCGTGATGGTGGTCGGCACGATGACGTCGACCTCGCTCTACGGCTTCTGGTCGGACTGGGCGGGCGGCTATGGCCAGGCGCTGGTCGCGGCGACCGTCGCCTTATGCTGCGCAGCATTTCTGTTCCTCACCCTGCCGCGCTTCGCGGTGCCGGGTATCGGAACATCGCATGATGGAGCGGCGATTTCGTGATTGGATGCGCGACGATCGAGGCTGCTAGGATGATATCGAGAGGGACGGAGAATGCATGATGGCCACTGACCTGAACCAAGATAGCGGCGTGCGGACGGGCGTGCTCATCCGCAAGGCGGCCGATCATCGCGTGCAGATGGCGCACCAGCCGGGCCAGGCGCATCGCTCCGCCGCGGGCTGGACGATCGACTATCGGCTGCAGGACGTGACCGGCGATGTCGCGCGCGCCATTTCGACCGTGCCCGACCATTTCGTCGACAAGCCGGCATTCGGCAGCCCGTGGCATTATCACGACTGCGACCTTCAGGTGGCCTTTGTGCTCGAAGGGGCGATCGAACTCGGATTTCAGGGCGACACCTATGCCCGCGCGGGCAAGGGCGACATATTGTTCATCCCCGGTCACGTGATGCACGACGTCAGCAATCCTTCCGCCGATTATCAGGTGGCGGAGATCACCTTCCCGGGCAGCTTCGGCACGACCGAGGCGGCGATGCCCGCACGCGACGTCGAGACGCCGGCGCGTATCTGGGGCAGCCGCGACGCGGTGCGCACCGGATCGATCCGCGGGGTCATCGATTATGGCTATCCCGTCGCGGCGCCCTATGACGCGCAGTTCGATATCCGCCGCCATGTCCGTTCGCGCACCGAGCCGTTCGAGCCTGGCACCAGCCGGCACGACGATCCCTATCGCTTCATCTTCGTGATGCAGGGGTGGCGCGCCGCCGAGGTGGGCGGGGCGGAGGTCCGCGCGGGCGTCGGCGATCTGATCGTGGTTCCTGGGAATACCGACTGGCACGACAGCGCCGTGTCCGACGATTATGAAGCGGTCGAGGTCCGACTGCGCGCCTGAACCGTGCGTCCGACGAACGATCACCAGAGGGAAGGGAAGGGCCGATGGCCGAGCTCTATGTGATGCATCATGCCACCTGCGCGCGAAAGGCGCTGATGGCGCTGCTCGAAAAGGGCGCGCCGGTCGGCACGCGCGAACTGGACCGGCTTTATCTGCGGACGCCGGAATATCGTGCGCTCAATCCGGACGGCGTGGTGCCGACGCTGGTGCTCGACGACGGGCGCCCGCTCGTCGAATCCTCGATCATCATGCGCTATCTGGACGAGGCCTATGCGGGCCCGGCGCTCCAGCCCGTCGATCCCTGGCGGCGCGCGCAATGCGATCTGTGGCTGAAGCTGATCGACGAGAAATATTTCCCGGCCTTGGGCGCGATCACCGCGGCCACCTTCATCCGGAACATGTTCGGCGACCCGATCGATACCGAAAGGCTTTCGGTGATGCTCGACGCGATGACCGACCATGCCGGCCGGCTGATGCGCCAGGATTGCGTGCTGCACGGGCTCGACTCCCCGTTCGTGCCCGCTGGCCTCGCCTCGCTGCGCAAGATGCTCGACCGGATCGAGGCATCGCTCGCCGATCACGACTGGCTGGTGGACGACCGCATCACCCTCGCCGATTGCGCGATGATGCCGATCATGCTGCGCCTCGACGAATTCGGCATGTCCGCCGCCTGGACCAGAAGGCTGCCGCGCACGACGGGCTGGTGGAGCCGGCTGTCCGGCCGCGCATCGGTCGCGCGGATCGTCGCCATGGCCAATAGGGAATTGCTCGACGAAGTGATCGTTTCGATCGAGGGGGCTCGGGGAGCTTATCTGGAGGCGTTGGCTTAGGCGCTGCAATCTTATCCGTTCGCTTCGAACAGCGTCGAGCGAAGTCGAGACGCGACCGTCGAGAAGCTCCGGCGCCTGGCTTCTCGACTTCGGTTCTCGACAGGCTCGAACCCGCGCTCGAAGCAAACGGAATGGGAGGCGGCCGACCCTGCAACCTCCCATCCACTCTACCGGCTGAAACCACCCGCCATGTGGTCGCTCGCGATCCGGCCATGGCCGAACAGCTTCTCGCGGAAGGTGCCGGGGCGGTATTCAGTCTTGTAGAGGCCACGCTTCTGGAGTTCGGGCACCACCATGTTGACGAAATTCTCCAGCGTCTCGTGCGCGACGATGCGTGCGACGTTGAAGCCGTCGATATCGCAGACCTCCATCCAGTGCGCCATCTCCTGGGCCACCTGCTCGGCAGTGCCGATCAGCGCGACGTTGGTACCGCACAGCGCCTTTTCGTCGAGCACCTGACGCAGCGTCCACAGGTTGTTGCGGGTGAACATCTCCAGCGCCGACTGGTTGGCGTCGTTCTTCTCGTAGGTGATCGGCTGGTCGAGCGGATAGTTGGACAGGTCGATGCCCATCACGCCCGACATCATCGCGATCAGCCCCTCGAAGCTGCTATATTTCTTGTAATCGGCGTAGCGCGCCTTCGCGAGCGCCTCGGTCTCGTCGACGAACACCGAGATGCCGGTGAAGAATTTCAGCGATTGCGGATCGCGGCCCTGTTCGACGGCGGCGGCGCGGATGCGTGCCACCTGCGCCGCGACCAGCTCGGGCTTGGTGCCGTTCAAATAGACGCCCTCGGCATGGGTGGCCGCGAACCGGCGCCCGCGTTCGGATCCGCCGGCCTGGAACAGCACCGGGGTGCGCTGCGGCGACGGCTCGACCGCGCTGATCGCCTTGAACTGGTGATATTGGCCGTTGAATTCGATCGGCTCGATCAGCGAGGGCTCGGCATAGATCCGGCTCTCCTTGTCCTTGACCAGCGCACCTTCGGCCCAGCTCTGTTCCCACAGGCGATAGACGCCCTCCAGGAATTCGTCGGCCATCTCGTAGCGAAGGTCGTGCTCGGTCAGCTTGGGCCGGCCCATGGCGAGCGCGCCGTTGCGCAGATAGCTGGTCACGATATTCCAGCCGAGCCGTCCGCCGGTGATATGGTCGAGCGTCGAGATGCGGCGCGCGAAGCTGTAGGGGGCTTCGTAGGATGCGCTGCCCGTCATGGTGAAGCAGAGATTCTTGGTCGCAGTGGCCATTACCGCGACGATCACAGAGGGGTCGAGGCTGGGTGCCTGCGATCCGTTGCGCAGCGCGCCGGCGGCGCTGCCCTCATAGACGTCGGGGAAACCATAGACGTCGGCCAGGAAGAAATTGTCGAACAGTCCGCGTTCGGCCAGCCGGGCATAGTCCAGCCAGTAATCCATCTTCAGATAATCGACCGCCTTGTCGCGCGGATGCGCCCAGAGCCCGAAGGCTTGGAAACTCGGGTTTCCCTGCTCGAGCACATTGAGCCTGATTTCCTTGGCCATCCGATCCTCTCATCTGTCGCGGCTTGTTGCCGTTTCCATAACAGGGGGTGGAGGCCAGCGCGCATTATGATTCTGGGGCAGCATCATGCCCGCATCTGATGGAGGCGGGATAGTTGGTCGCAAACCAAACTCGTCGCCGTCATTGCGAGGAGCGTGGCGACGCAGCAATCCAGAAGCGGATGCATCCCTGGATTGCTTCGCTTCGCTCGCAATGACGACGCGTGTCTACATCAGCCCCGTATCACGGAACCGGGCGATCCAGTCCTCGGTCCCGCGCCGCGACTCCTCGGTGAAGATCTCTACGAACAATTCGGCCTCGGGCGTGAGCACGGTGCTGGTGCGTTCGAGCAGCATGATCTCGAAATTGACGTCGGGATTGCGCAGCGGCCGGATGGTGAAACGCTGCGCGTCGGCGATCGGATCGATCATCAGGCAGGGCGTCACCGTCTTCCAGTCCGACCGGCTGACCAGATCGAGCATGGCGAGCGCCGAATCGATCTCCAACTCCGCATCGATGCCGATGCCGTGTGCGGCGAGGCACGCGCTGATCGCGGCGCGGCGGCTTTCCATCCGGCTCGCCCAGGCCATGTTGATCGGCGCGGCCGGCATCGCGGCGGCGACGGGCGGTTCGTCCGCGCGATCGACGCGCGAGACCAGGCATTCGGGCGTGACGAGCAGCGGGCGCGCATGCAGGCCGGTCTCGCCGCCGTGGAGCGTGCTGATCGCGAAATCGACATCGCCCGACGCCACCATCTGCGGCAGCAGCGATCCGAAACTCTCGACGATGCGGACCTTCACATTGGGATGGAGGGCGGTGAAGCGGAGCAGGGCGGGAGCCGCGATGCGGTGGGTCAGCGCGGGAATGATGCCGACGGTGAAGCTGCCCTGGAAGCCCTTGGCATAATGGGCGACCTGATTGGCGGCCTCGTCGATTCCGCGCAGCATTTCGATGCAGCGGCGATAGAGGATGTCGGCGACCGGCGTAGCGGTGACCCCGACCTTCTCACGGACGAACAGCTTGACGTCGAGCAGCATCTCGAGCTGCCGGATATGGTGCGAGACGCCGGATTGGGTGCTGTTCTCGCGTGTCGCGGCCGCGGTGAAGGAGCCCTCCTCATAGGCCGCGACGAACAGCCGGACATCTTGCAACGAACCACGAAACGGCAATCACGCTCTCCGGGGGCCGCGCGCGGAAATGGGCGCGGCGCATGCGGCAAATTACGAGGATTTGCGCGGCAGCGTCAATCGAAGGGCACGTCGATGCTGTTGGTGAAGTGCGCGAGCCCCAGATACAGCGCCAGGGTCAGCCCGAGTTCGACGCGTTGCCGGCTGTCGAGGTGCCGCGAAAGTGCGGCGCCCGCTTCGGGCTCGACGCCCGCGCCCGCCGCGAAACGGTCCGCGAAATCGAGGATCGCGCGCTGGCGCTCGTTGTAGATCGCATGCGGCGCGCCGGGATCGCCGACATGGGCGAGCTCGGCTTCGCTCAGGCCGGCCGCTGCGCCCATGCGGCGATGATGGAATATCTCGTAATGCCCGTCGCACCGCTCCAGCACGCGCAGGATGGCGAGCTCGCGTTCGGCCGGATCGAGCTCGGTCTCGAAGCGCAGCGCGTGCGCGAAGCCGATGAAGCGCGCGAACACGGTCGGGCTGTTGGCGATGGTGCGGTGGATGTTGACCACGCCCACGCTACCCCCGGCCAGTTTTTCGAAGGTGGCGCGCGCATCCGGATGGTCGCTGTCCCGGACCAGGTCGATCGCCACGCGCTGCTTGTCGGTCACTGTCGGTCTCCGTCCTTCGCCGTTCAGACGATATGCGTGCGCAGAACGCCGATCCGTTCGGCGTCCAGCTCCACGATATCGCCGCGCTTCACGCTGCGCATCAATTCCATCGAGCAGCCGTCGGGGGTGCAGCCGCTGGAGAACATCTCGCCGGGATGCAGCATCTGCGCCTGGCTGGCATAGGCGATGCAGTCGATGAAACGCCATTGCGGAACGATGCCCTGCACGCACGACCATTGCTCGCCGTTGATCCGCGTCTTCAGTGTCAGCGCATAGGGATCGGGAATCTCGTCGGCGGTGACGATGCACGGTCCCAGCGGATTGGATCCGTCGAAATCCTTGCCCTTGGCGAAACCAAGACCTGTCGACATCGCCAGGAACTGCGCGTCGCGCGCGCTGAGGTCGTTCATCATCGTATAGCCGAAGATATGCGCGTGCGCGCGCTCGACCGGGATATCCCTGCCAGCGGCGCCGATCACCGCGAGGATCTCCAGTTCATAGTCGATCCACTGCGAATAGACCGGCCAGGCGACGGTTTCGTCATGGCCGACGATCGTGGAGCAGTCCGAATAATAATAGGCCGGCGTTTGGCGCCAGCCGACGCCGGGCAGGCTGTCCATGTTGAACTGCTGGCGCTTCTCGGCATAGGCCGTTGCGGGATCGGCTTCGTCGGCCGCCATCGTCCTGGCGGCGCCGTCGAGCGCGTTGATCAGATGCTGCTCGAACACCGAAAAGCCGCGAATCTTGCTGGGCCGCGGCAACGGCGCGAGGATGCGGACGTCGGACAGCCGCAGCAACGCGTCGCCGGCCGGGGCCGCAATCACGTCGTGCGCCAGCGCCAATGCGTCCGGTCCCGCCGCGATCAGCGCCTGCATGCTCGCGAATGCGGGCGACGGGCGCGCCGAATCGAGATCGACGAGTCCGTCCTCGCCAAGGCCGGCGCCGATCCGTTCGCGTCCGTCGCGGACGAATGTGTATAATTTCATCGATGGCCTTCCCTGCCGTCCGGACGGCTCGTCCCCGGGTGGGCGGGCGGGCGTCGGCCAATGCGGCGATCGTCTCCGGCCGGCCCGTCCCAGGGTGTCGCCCCCGGTTATGTCCTTCCGCCGTGCGTGCTAGCAGGCTGCGGCAGGCGTCACGCATGATCGATTTGGCGGCCCGGCATGTCCAATCCTGATAGCTGTCGATACAGCCATCATGATAGCTGATGACGCTTCGCCAAAGCTTTCATGCGCCGCCGGGATCGGGCAAGCCTTAACGATCTACGGGTGCTCTGCGGTAAAGGCGGGGGCGACGAACAATGGAGAGATGCGGCGATGCTGAGCGGCCTGATGCAGACGACCCCCTTGCTGATCAGCGGGATATTGCGCTTCGCATCGCGCGCGCATGCCGATCGCGAGATCGTCTCCCGCCTCATCGACGAACCGATCTGGCGCTACGATTATGCCGGCTGGGGCCGGCGCTCCGCCCAGGCGGCGCATGCGCTCGCGCGGCTGGGCGTGAAACCCGGCGACCGGGTGAGCTCGCTCGGCTGGAACACCCATCGCCATTTCGAGCTCTTCTACGCGGTGCCGGGCAGCGGCGTGGTGCTGCATACCGCCAATCCTCGGCTGCCCGACGATCAGATCGCGTATACGATCAACCATGCGGAGAGCAGCGTGCTGTTCTTCGAGCGCAATTTCCTGGCGCTGGTCGAGCGGTTGAAGCCGCTGCTGCCGACGATCCGGCATTTCGTCATGCTGTCCGACGCCGAGCGGCTCGACCCGGGCACGGTGGGTGCATCGAGCTACGAAACGCTGATCGCGGATGAGCCGGAGGATTACGACTGGCCCGAGTTCGACGAGAATAGCGCGTCGTTTCTCTGCTATACCTCGGGCACTACCGGCGATCCCAAGGGCGTGCTCTACAGCCACCGTTCGGTCGTGCTCCACGCCATGGCCGGTGGGCTCACCGGCGCCTTCGGCTTTTCGGCGTTCGACTGCGTCATGCCGTGCAGCTCGCTCTATCATGCGACTGCGTGGGGCCTGCCCTTCGTCGCGCCGATCAACGGCTGCAAGATCGTGCTGCCCTGCGACAGGATGGACGGGGCGAGCCTCGACGAGTTGATCCAGGCGGAAGGCGTCACCTTCTCGGGCGGCGTGCCGACGATCTGGACGATGTATCTCGCCTATCTCGAGCGCACGGGTGGGAACACCGGTGCGCTGGAGACGCTGGTAATTGGTGGTTCCGCCGTGCCGCGCGCCATGGCGGAGACTTTCCAGCAGCGCCACGGCGTCAAGGTGCGCCAGCTCTGGGGCATGACCGAGACCAGCCCGATCGGCGTGGTCTCGACACCGACGCCGAAGCTCGCCGCCGAGGGCGCGGACGCGATGGACGAAGTGATCTGGACGCGTCAGGGCCGGCTGCAATTCGGCATCGAGCTGCGCATCGTCGACGAGGACGGCAACGACCTGCCGCATGACGGCGAAGCCTCCGGCGCGCTGCTGGTGCGCGGGCCATGGACGGTGCAGCGCTATTTCCGGGCGGAACAGGATGCGGCCGATGCGGACGGCTGGTTCGACACCGGCGATATTGCGACGATCGATCCCTTCGGTTTCATGCGGATCACCGATCGGAAGAAGGACGTGATCAAGTCCGGCGGCGAATGGATCAGCTCGATCGACCTTGAGAATATCGCGGTGGCCTGCCCCGGCGTGCGCATCGCCGCGGTGGTCGGCGTCTATCACCCAAAATGGGAAGAGCGTCCCTTGCTGGCGATCGAGCCGCACGAAGGCGAGACGGTGACCGAGGAAGCGGTGCTCGCATTCCTGGAATCGCGCATCGTCAAATGGTGGATGCCCGATGCGGTGATCATCACCCCGGTACCGCTGACCGCGACCGGCAAGATCGACAAGAAGGTGCTGCGCGACCGGTATCGGGATCATCTCGCGGATCGGTGATCCTCACTGTCGCTCCAGCTTTCGCTGGAGCGACAGGGTTTTCCTCACCTAGACCACCGCCACAGCCACATATGCGTTTCTCCGATGGACGGCAGCGAAACTGATCATGGGGCCGTTCCGCGCCGACGGGACTAGGTTTCGATCAAGCTCTCGAGAGACGAGCGTGGGAGGACCGAATGCGCATTTCATCGAACAATCACCCGTCGACCTTTGCCATGCTGCTGGCCGGCGCCGCGTTCGCGCTGCCCGCGACCGCCATGGCGCAGGATGCGGTGGCGCCCGCCGACCAGGCGGCCGAAGCGGCGCCCGAGGAGATTGCGGGCGACATCATCGTCACCGCGCAACGCCGCGCGGAACGGCTTCAGGATGTTCCGATCGCGATCAGCGCGCTTAACGCAGGTGCGATCCAGGACCGGGGCATCCAGACCGTGTACGACCTGCAGGGAAGCGTGCCCGGCCTCTCCATTTCGGGCTTTGCCGGCGTCAACTCGACCAATCTGGTCTCGCTGCGCGGCATCGCCGGACAGCCGGTGCCGATCGGCGCGAGCCAGGCGACCGCGGTCTATCTGGACGGCGTCTATCTCTCCAAGCCCGACGCGGCCTTTTTCGGGCTGAAGGATATCGAGCGCATCGAGGTGCTGCGCGGTCCGCAGGGCACGCTGTACGGCCGTAATGCCACTGCGGGCGCGATCAACATCGTGACCCATCAGCCGGGCAACAGCTTCGAAGGCAGCATCGACGCCAGCTACGGCAATTTCAACAGCATCGCGGTGGGCGGCTATCTGAGCGGTCCGATCGGCGGCGGCTTCTCCGCCAGTATTTCGGGTTCGGCGAGCGGCCATGACGGCTATTTCCGCAATACCGTGACGGGCAACCGCATCGGCGATGCGTCGTCCTATACCGGCCGTGCGAAGCTGCGCTACGACAGCGACGGCGGTTTCGACGCGACCCTGTCGGCCGACTATACCGTCAAGAAGTCGGAAGACCTTTTCACGCCTGCCACGCTGGTGGCCGGACAGACCGTGTTCGCGACCAAGACCGTCTCGACCAATATCGAGGATCAGATCCGCACCCGGCTGAAGACCGGCGGCATCGCGCTGACCATGAACGCCGAGGCGTCGGACAATTTCAACGTCACGTCGATCTCGAGCTATCGCAAGTTCGACTATTTCACAGTGTACGACATCGATGCGACCACCGCGACGTCGATCCAGCCCGTCTTCATCAACGAGAACGAGACATTCAACCAGGAAATCCGTGGCGTCTATAGCTCCGGGTCGCTGCGCTTCACGGTCGGCGCGAACTATTACAACGAGAAGGCGGAGGTGTTCCTGCGCGTCAATCCGGTGGCTTATAACAAGACCACCCTGCGCGCCGACCCGCGCCCTCATGCAAAGAGCGACCTGAGCGCGCTCGCCGCCTTCGGCCAGTTCGAATATGATCTCGCCCAGGGGCTGACCGCGGTCGCCGGTGCGCGCCTGAACTACGAGAAGCGCGACTTCTCGATCGATTATTCCACCGCCGGCACGCCCGGCCAGTTCCCGCCGATCATCGGCAAGGTCTCCGACACGGCGATCCTTCCGTCCTTCGGCGTCAACTACAAGCCCGATCGCGACATATTGCTCTACGCCAAGGCGAGCCTTGGCTATCAGTCGCCCGGCTTCGCTTATCAGCCGGGTGCGGGCGGCGCGCTCAATACCTTCGGCGCGGAAAAGCTCTGGGCCTATGAGGCAGGGGTCAAGACGCAATTCCTCGACCGCAAGGTGACGCTCAACGCCGCGGCATTCTATTATGACTATAAGGATCTGCAACTGCGCCGGCTGATAACGTCGCTGATCTCTCGGATCGAAAATGCGGGCGCGGCAAGCGTCAAGGGCATTGAGGCCGATCTGACGATCAACCCGTTCGATGGGCTGACGCTGACCGGACAGGCCACATATTCCAAGGGCGTCTACACCGATTTCTGCGAAGGCATCACCGCCGGCACGCCGCAGAACAACGATGCGCAATGCGTGGGCACGCCAGCGCCGACCGCTGATCGTGCGGGCAATCAGCTCAACCAGGCGCCGCGTTGGACCGGCGGCTTCGGCGCCAATTACGAAACGCCGCTCAGCGATAGCATCCGCCTGAAGCTCAATGCGAACTATGCGTTCGAATCGAACAGCTATTTCACCGCCGCAAACGAGCGACAGGTGAGCACCGGCGGTTGGCACCGGCTCGACGCCCGCGCCGGCGTCGAGCTCGACAATGGGCTGGAGGTCTATGCCTTCGGCCGCAACCTGACCGACAATCGCTACATCGTCATGGCCTTCCGCTTCGGTGCGGCGGTGTCGGCGGTGGTCAACGATCCGGCGACCTACGGCATCGGTGCCCGCTTCAAATTCTAAAAATTCAACTCCGGAAGCTTGTCCTTCCAAGGCCGCGCGGCTTCGAGCTGCGCGGCCATCCGGAACAGCAGGGCTTCGTCGCCGAACCGCGCCATCAACTGCGTGCCGATCGGCAGGCCGGCGGCATTCTGGAACAGCGGCACGGTCATCGCCGGGACGCCGGTGATGTTCGCCAGCGCGGAATAGGGCGCGAAGGCGGTCGAGAGCGTGCGCAGATCCGCCGCGGTGCCGTTCAATGTGCCAAGCGGCGCGGGCGGCTGTGCCAGCGCCGGGCTCAGGATGATCGGATAGCGCGTCTGGAATGCCGCGAGGTCGCGGCTCACGGTCTGGAAATATTGGGTCGCGCGCAGATAATCGGCAGCGTCGATGGTCCGCCCCGCTTCGACCAGCGCGACGACATGCGGTTCGAGCTCTCCGTCCGCGGGCGGGCGGCCGAGTTGCTGCGCGCGGGCCTCGACAAGCGTGCGGACAAGCGTGGCGGCAACAACCGATGATGCGGCCGCCAGCAGTCGCCGGTCGATCGGCAGGGCGGCGGGCTCGACATGGTGGCCGAGCGCTTCGCACAGGGCCGCGGCGTCCAGCGCGGCATTGCGGCAATCGTCATGGATCGTGTCATCGCCGGGCAGGTCGATGACCAGCGCAATGCGGATTTTGCCCGGATCGGCGCCGATTTCGCTCAGCCAGGGGCGAGTGGGCGGGGCGATGCCATAGGGCGCACCCAGATCGGGGCCCGCCGATATGTCGAGCAGCGCGGCGCTGTCGCGGACCGAGCGGCTGACGGCATGGGCGGTGCCGAGACCGGCGCTCGATTCACCGCGTTCGGGGCCCATCGGCATCCGCCCGCGCGTGGGTTTCAGGCCGAACAGGCCGCAGCATGATGCCGGGATCCGGATCGAACCGCCGCTGTCGCTGGCATGCGCCATCGGCACGATGCCTGCCGCCACTGCTGCTGCCGCGCCGCCGCTCGATCCGCCGGTGGTGCGCGAAAGATCCCATGGATTGCGCGTCGGGCCGAAGGCGGCGGGCTCGGTCGTCACGCTATAGCCAAGCTCCGGCGTCGCGCTCTTGGCGAAGATCGCAAAACCCGCGCGGCGATAGCGTTCGAACAGTTCGGAACTGCGCGACGGGATATTGGTCGCCCAGAAACGCGATCCGTTCGCCGTCGGCTCGCCCGCATAGGCCATGTAGAGATCCTTCAGGACGAAGGGCACGCCGTGGAACGGTCCGTCGGGCAGACCATTGGCGATCTCCGCGCGGGCGCGGTCCGCGAACAGATGGTTCAATGCATTGATGCGCGGGTTGACCACTTCGGTGCGGGCAAGTGCGGCATCGAGCAGTTCCTGTGCGGAGACCTGGCCGTCCGCGACCAGCTTTGCCAGCGCGATGGCGTCGTGTTGCGCGTAATCATCTTGCGTCATCATGAACTCCGCATCGTGTTTTCGTTTGGAAACGCCGGCCAATCAACGATACAGCAATTATTCTGTTCGTTTTCTGGACGCTGATAGGATTGAGATGACCACGTCGCTCGCGCCCGGCATGATCGGGGCCAGACTGAAAGCGCTGCGCAAACGCGAAGGCTGGACGCTGACTGAAGTCTCCGCGCGCACCGGCATTTCGCAGGGGACGCTGTCCAAGCTGGAGAATGGGCTCACCAAGCTCAATTTCTCGAGCGTCGTGAAGCTTGCCAGCGGCCTCAACCTGCCGGTCACTGCATTCACCAGCCCGGAGCCGCATGTCGAGGCGAGCGGGTCTCGCCGTGCCGTCACGCGCGCCGGCATGGGCGCGCGGTTCCAGGCGCAGGATATCGAATATGAAGTGCTGGCCGACGGGCTGGCCGGCATGAACAAGGTGTTCCTGCGCGCGCTGATCAAGCAGCATCCCGATCGCGAGTTCGTCGAATTCCGCCGCCATCCCGGGCAGGAATTCATCTATGTGCTGAGCGGCGAATTCGAACTCCAGACCGAGGCCTATGCGCCGATCCGGCTGCGCGAGGGCGACAGCGTCGTTTTCGATTCGAGCATGGGGCACCGCTATGTCTCGATCAGCGAACCCGACACGATCCTGCTGATCGAAATGGAGGTCGCCAGCTACCCGACGGTGGTCGAGGATCTGATCATCTGACGTGCCGGCGGTACGCTGGACGGTCTTGTTCATTCTGTCGTCGAACGCGGGCAGGCCATGGTCGCGTCCTTCCGTTCGCACTTCCTATGTAAAATATTTCGTAATCGAAACTTGACGAACCTGCAAGATTGTCCCAGAAAATTCGGGCAATTCTGCCTTGTCGTAAAACCGCCTGTCGAAATTATTCCGAATCGATATTCGGCGGCGACGATGAAAGGGTCATCATGGATATCGACGCGCTCCACGCCGAAAGCATCATCGTCGATGCGGTCTGCCCGATCACCTACGAGACGCGTTATGTCGACTGGTATCGCGAAGGCGGCGTCACTGTGGTCACACCCACCGTGGCCTGGGTGCAGAATGCCGATTATGCGTTCAAGGCGATCGCGGGATGGCACAAATTCGTTGCCGGCCGCGCGGATATGAGGCTGATCCGCAGCGTGGCGGATATCCTCGCCGCCAAGCAGGCGGGTGAGACCGGCATCCTCCTGCATTTCCAGGGCACCGATCCGATCGAGGACAATCTCGATCTCATCCCGATCTACGGCGAACTTGGCGTCAAGGTGATCCAGCTCTGCTACAATCGCCGCAACCGCGTCGGCGACGGTGGCAGCGAACGGACCGATACGGGGCTCAGCTATTTCGGGCTCGATCTCGTCGCCGCGCTCAACGATGCGAAGATCGTCGTCGACTGCGCGCATACCGGCCCGCGCACCACGCTGGAGGCGATCGAGGCCTCGCGCTCGCCGGTGGTGATCTCGCATGGCAATGCGGCCGCCATCCACCCGTCCAACCGCAACGTGTCCGACGATGTGATCAGGGCGATCGGCGCAAATGGCGGGCTGGTCGGCGCCGTCGGCTTTCCCGCTTTCGTGCATGATTCACAGCGCCCGACGCTCGATCATTTCATCGACCATATCGTCCATATCGCGAACCTGATCGGCATCGATCATGTCGGGCTGGGGATCGATTATGCGTCGATGCAATGGCCGATCATGACCGACGAGGCCGCGGTCGCGATCTACGATCAGGCGATTGCCGCGGGCATCTGGCGCGCCGATACCTATCCCAAGCCGCCTTATTATTATCCCGCCGGGATCGAGACACCGCAGACGATGATCAATCTCACCCGGCGTCTCGCCGAGCGCGATTTCGATGCGGCATCGATCGGCAAGATTTTGGGTGGTAACTGGATGCGGATCTATCAAACCGTCTGGGAAGGCTGAGCCGCGCCGATGCGCCATTTCTCCGCAGAGGACGTTCGCACCACACTCGATTGGCCTACGCTGATCGATGCGATCCGCGACGGCATCGTCGGCGATATCGCGGTGCCGCTGCGTCAGCGGCACAGTATCCCCGTTCCCGGCCAGGCCGACGCGGCGCTGCTGGTGATGCCGGCCTGGCAGGCGGGCCGCCTGATCGGGGTGAAGCTGGTCACCTTCTTTCCCGACGCGGAACGGCGGATCAATGCGGCCTATATCGTCTTCGACGGGCGAACCGGCGAAGCGCTTGCGCTGGTCGATGGCGAGGAACTCACCGCGAAGCGGACCGCCGCGGCATCGATCCTGGCGGCGCGCCATCTTGCCCGGCGCGACGCGTCACGGCTGCTGATCATCGGCGCGGGGCGCCTGGCCGAGGAATTCGCCGCCGGTTATGCGGCCAGCTTTGCCTTGACCGAAATCGCGATCCTCGGCCGATCGGTCGCGCGCACCGCCACGCTGGTCGAGGAATTGTGCGTGCGCGGATTGCCGGCGCGTATCGCGGACGAGGCCGACATTGCCGGCGCCGATATCGTGGTCTGCGTGACATCGGCGACCAGCCCGGTACTGGCCGGGCGGTTGCTGAAGCCCGGCGCACATGTCGATCTGGTCGGCAGCTTCCAGCCCAATATGCGTGAGGCCGATGACGAGGTGTTTCGCCGCGCCGCACTCGTCTTCGCCGATTTTGCGGATGCTGCACGCACCGAGTCCGGCGATTTGCTCGGCCCGCTGGCCAACGGCGCACTGGACGACGCGAAATTCGGCGGCGAGCTTGCCGATCTCGTCACCGGCCGCCACCCCGGCCGCACCGACGACCGGCAGATCAGCGTCTTCAAATCGGTCGGCCACGCCAGCGAGGATCTCGCCGCGGCATCGCTGCTGCTCTCCGCCGATCGGGGCGTTTGAGGCGGGGATAAGCGCGAGAACCCCGCCACGATTGCAACTGTTCGTCATTCCCACAACAGCCGCAAAACCAAATACATGGCTTCGACCGTTGTTTCGTGAACTTTGGCTCGGGTTTCCTATCCGGTTTGCCAAGGAAGGGATCCAGAATACGCGATCACCGCGCCCGCAGAGCGCAAACCCGCAGCGCTTTCGCCAGTGAATTGCGCGCGCGCAAAAGTGGCTCGTCCGTTTTGAAGGACGCCCGCACGGTTTTCAGGTCCTCGTGGGACAAACCGAGCAAGGCGATACGCATGTGCGAGAGGACACCCATATCAGTCCAGGACTGAGCGAGATGTTCATGATCGATGGTATAGATCGCCTTCTCACCCAACAACCCTATGGTCCAGGCTATCTCGACCGGGCTGAGGCCGGTCGCCCGCCCCAAGGGCGTGCAAATCTCGCTGGGGTCCCAATCGGGCCGGGTCAACGGCTCGGGATCGCCGGTTCTAAGGGACGCCTCACTTCTCAAATGCTCGGCGGCGGCCCGATATTCCATCCACGCAACATCCCTGATGCTGCTCCAGAGCAAGACTCCGACGATCGCGCCGGTCAGCGCAACGGCAGCGTAGGACAATGGGGTGCTTCGCATGTCAGCAGCTTAACGTGTGGAGGTTAAGATTGCTGATGGCGCATCGTTGATCCGGACGTTTGAGAAGCGGACAGGCGCAAACCCATAGCGATACTCGCCGCTGCATTCACGCGGCGATCGCGGTCTCCGCGGCATGCTGAACGAGGAACGCATTCACGATTCCCTCGATCGCGACACATGTCGCATCGCCAACTGGCGGAGCGTCGCATGAGAACACGCGCGACGCCGTGACGGCCTGGATTGTCCAGAGCAGCTGAAATGCGGCGGTGTGCGGGTCGCCGGCGAATTCGCCATTATGCCGCGCTTCGGCAAGACAGGTTGCGAGTGCCGCGATCATTGGCGACTGGATGCGGGCCTCGTAATAGTGCGCGATCCAGGGACGGGCATGGCCTTCGCGCGCGACCGCGAGATGCAGGTCGGCGTGCCGGATATCGTCGAACAGGCGTTGCGCCTGGAATGCGAAGCGGGTGAGCGCCATGCGCGTCGATGCCGTGTCGACGATCGAAACCGGAACCAGCGGCGCGATCTCCGCGAACAGCGCCTTGCGCGATACCGCGAAGATCTCGTCCGTGCTGGCGAAATGATTGTAGATCGTCCGGCGCGTCAGTCCTGCCGTGCGCGCAATCTCGTCCATGCTCAGCGCGTCCAGGCTGCGCATGCGCAGCAAGCGGCTTGCGGCATCCAGGATACGCGCGCGATTCTGACCGCGGCCGCCTTGCGGACGTGATGCGGCGCGCGCCTCGGTTTGGCGAATGACCTGCAGGAACATGACGAAAACCCCCTCATAACGCTGCTCGACGCACACAGCCGTCAAGCAAGCGATGCGGATCGCGCGTTTTCGTCGGCGGCAGGAGAGGGCGCGCGATCACGGGCACGCCCGGTGCGTCGAATGCGCAGGCCATTCGACCAACGACAAGATCGCAGCGACAAAGGGCAATCGACTTCCATGCGTGCGCGTGGAAAAGGCAGCGATGAACAGCGAAGGACATGCGCTGCCGTGGCATTGAGCATTCCGGAATCCGAACAACAGGGCCATCGCGCCGTCCTGTGGTCGATCGCGATCTTCTGGACTGTCCACCTGATGGTGCAGACGGTCCTGTCGCTGCTCGTCTCGACGGATCCATTGGGCGTAATAACGCGGCGCTTCTGGATGGTCTTCATCGCCGCAGGGCTTTGTTATGGAATTCATCGTGTGTTGCGGCCGCTGCGGTGGCGCCCGTTCTGGCAGATCGTCGTACTGGCAACGCTGCTGGCACTGCTTGGCGCTGCCATTTATGGCGCGATCACGACGGCGATCCTCTATTACGGCATCGGCTATCCCCAGATGCCCTATTATGGGCAGCTCAGGCCCTATACGCTCCACATGTTCCTCGAGGATGCGTTCCTCTGGCTCTATTCCTTCTTCTCATGGACCGCGCTCTATTTCGCGCTGATCTATCATTTCGATGCGCGCGACCGTGAGCGCCAGCTGGCCCGGGTCGAGGCCTTTGCGCACAAGGCGCAGGTCCGTGCGCTGCGCTATCAGATCAATCCGCATTTCCTGTTCAACACGCTCAATTCGATCTCTTCGATGATGTGGGAAAAGGAGATCGATCGCGCGGAAGGCATGCTGGTCAGCCTGTCATCCTTCCTGCGCACCACGCTTGAGATCGATCCGTCGGAGGATGTGACGCTGGCGCAGGAGATCGCGCTGCAGCAGCTCTATCTGCAGATCGAGCAGATCCGTTTCCCCGAGCGGCTCAAGGTGGAGTTCGATATTCCGCCCGAACTGGAGGGAGCACGCGTGCCCAGCCTGATCCTTCAGCCCTTGGTGGAGAACGCGATCAAATATGCGGTGGCACCGTCGAAAGGCGCGACGCGGTTGCGTATCGTCGCGCATCGTCTGGAGGATAGTCTGATGTTGCAGGTGGAAGATGACGGCGATGGCCAAGGCGTTTCGGGCGGGACCGGCGTCGGGCTGCTCAATGTGCGCCAACGGCTCGCGACCCGCTTCGGTGAGCGCTGGTCGCTGAATGCAGGGCCAAGGCATGACGAAGGTTACCGTGTCGTCCTGGGCATGCCCTTGCAGTACGCGCCATGATCCTTCGTACGCTGATCGTCGACGACGAGCCGCTGGCCCGCCGCCGCATTGCGACGATGCTCCGGCAGATCGTCGGTGTCGAGATCGTCGGCGAGGCCGAGGATGGTGACACCGCGCTCGACATGATCAAGGCGCTGGCGCCCGATGTGGTGCTGCTCGACGTCAAGATGCCCGGGACCGACGGCTTCGAACTGCTGCCGCTGCTCGAGGGGCCGGTGGTGCCCGTGGTGATCTTCGTCACCGCGTTCAATCACTATGCCACCAGGGCGTTCGAAGTGTCGGCGGTCGACTATCTGCTCAAGCCCGTGGCGTTCGACCGGATGCAGGCAGCGATGGAGCGCGCGCGCGGGGAACTGGCATCGCGCGACGCCGAAGGGCGTATTGCGGAGATGGCGGCGGTGATCGCGGCCTTGCGCGACAATCCCGTCGAGCGGCCGGCAAAGAGCGCGTTCGAAAGCGAATTCTGGGTTCAGCGTCGCGGCGAGTTCGTCCGCGTACCGGTCTCGCATCTCGACTGGGTGGGGGCCGAGCGGGACTATGTGCGCTTGCACGTCGGAAACGATGTTTTCCTGATGCGCGAGACGATGGGGGGCATGGCCGAGCGGCTGGACCCCGCATTGTTCATGCGCGTGCATCGGTCCGCGGTCGTCCGGAGTACGCTGGTCGCCGCGATCCGGCAGGCGGGCTATGGCGCGATCAAGCTCGCCCTCGTCAACGGAATCGAAGTGCCGGTGGGGCGGACCTATGCGCCGCGGGTTCGCCAGTTGCTGGTCGGACGCGGCGTGGCTGCCTGACCGATGTGTTTGGGCGCGCAGAGTTCGATCCATCTGCCTTGAAACACGCGTCATAAACTCGGCTTCCGGTGGCATGACGGTGGAGATCTAGCTTTTAGGTCCCCCCCGCTGTCGCTCCAGCGAAAGCTGGAGCCCATGCGATGCGTCTGGCTGCGTTGCGGATCAAAGATTGTATGGGCTCCAGCTTTCGCTGGAGCGACATTGAAGGGGCGGACAGATTTGAGCCTCTCCGTCGACTTCGCCCCTCGCAATTTGACGATCCAACCGACCTTAGCCGCAATATAGATGCCGAATTCTACACAGGTGCGTGCAGCTAAAACCGTTTCGGCGACCCGCGCCCTCTCGTAGGATCTGGCGGGTTCTCAGCATAGTTTCGTCGATTCCGGGCGCCCCGAAGGCATCCGGGCGTGGCTGTGCGGCGGATCGAAAGGGTGTTCATCATGATCCTGTCTGCCGGGCGGCGATCCGTCCCGATGCGTCATTTCCTCAGCCTGGTTGCCGGGCTGTCGGTGACTTTTGCCTGTCTCGATGTATCCACAAATCTTGTCCGGCAGTTCGGTGGGATGCCGTCCGATCCGTCGGGGGCGGCGCCTTCTGCTGGGGGCTGACGCGCGACGGCATCCCGGAGGGGAGGAGGGGGACCCTTCCTCCGGGATGATCTTTCTTCTGGGGGGAAGAATATGGCGCGGATTCTCGCGACATGGGAATTGGGGGGCGGATACGGCCATGTCGCGAACGTCGCGCCGCTGGCATCCGCATTGGCGCTGGGCGACCACCAAACGATCTTCGCGGCGCGCGATCCGGTCGCCGCGCATGATGTCGCGGGCGGTTCGTTCGCGGGCATCGTTCAGGCACCGATCTACACGCGCCACCTCGCCCGGCGCGATACGCTCACCTATGGGCAGGTGATCGCCGAAGGCGGTTTCGTCGATCTTCCGAGCGTTGCCGCACTGGTTCGTGCCTGGCTGGCCCTGTTCGATATGGTCGGGCCCGATGCCCTGCTGGTCGAACACGCGCCGGTTTCGTTGCTCGCAGCGCATGTCGCCGGCATTCGGGCGGTGCGCGTCGGGCCGACATTCACGGCGCCGCGCGCCAGCGATCCGATGCCGACATTGATGCCCTGGGCGACGCATCGTCCCGCTGAACTGGCCGAGGCCGGTCGCACCGCAGACGCGATCGTTCACGGCATATGCCGCATGTTCGGCGCGCGGCCGCTGTCCGGCCTGGCCGAACTGCTGTCGCGCGTCCCCGATTTCGCGCTGACCTGGCCCGAGGTCGATCATCACGGCCCTCAGCCGGGCATCGGCTATTACGGGCCGCTGACCGGCATCGCCGCGACGGCGCAGCCGGACTGGCCGTTGGCGGACGGCCCACGGACCCTGGTCTATCTCCGTTTCGATCGCCCGGCGGGGCGCACCGTCGCCGAGGCACTCGGCATGCTGGGCTGGCCGGTGATCTGGCATTCCACGGTCGGGCCGGGCTTCATGCTTCCGTCCAATATTCAGTACGCACCTGAGCCGGTCGATATGGCCGGTGTCGCCGCGGATGCCCGGTTGTTTGTCGGTCGCGGCGGCCATGGCAGCGGCTGTGCGATGTTGCGCGCGGGCCTGCCGCAATTGCTGCTGCCCGACACGCTGGAATCCTTGCTGGTGACCTATCGCCTCCGCGCGGTCGGGGCCGCAATGTCGCAATCGGGGTCCGCCGGCTGCGACGAGATCCATCATGCGCTTCGCCGGATCGCGGGCGACGATCATATCCGCTCGGCCACCCGGCGCCATCGCGAGGCCTATGCGTCCTACGATGCTGTTCTGGCGACGAAATTGCTTGCCGGCGACGTCGCTTCAGCGCTTCGAATTGCACGGCCGCGTGTAGATAACCGGTCGTTTCCTGACGGCAAATTGCACAGATGTGTGAAGTTAAACCATTAGAAAATATGGATAAATAATCTCATTCAGTCTCCGAATCCGTGGGTGCGATCAGCGTGCCCGGCCAAGCGCATTTCGGAGAATGAAAATGTTGAGTGTCGTGTCGCGTCCTGCCCTGTCCCGTGCCGTCATCGGCCGCTCCGGCCTGCTGATCGGTGCCGCCACGCTCGCCATCGCGCTGTCCAGTGCGCCGGCGCGCGCGGAGTGCGCGACCAGCGCGGATGGCTTCCTGTGCACCGGCACGACCCAGGGGCATGTCTCGGCCAGCGATGGCGCGGTCACGACCGTCGCGGCGGGGGCAATCGTCAATGCGAATGCCACGACCGGCGTCGCCGTCCGTTATGACGAGGCGGGCGATCTGGTCGTCAACGGTACCGTGCTTTCGGCGCTCGGCACTGCGGTGGAGACCGCGGGTGTGGGTACGCATCGCATCACCATCGGTGCCGCGGGCCGGATAGAGGGGACCACCGCGATCTCCTCTCCCGCGCACGACAGTTTCCGCGATGTCGAGATCGACAATGCCGGCACGATCGCGGGTGACGTGACGCTGCGTGGAGAGTCGAACGACAGTTTCTACCAGCGGATCGGGGCCACGACGACGGGCAAGGTCTCGCTGGGCGATGGTGACGACGCCTTTTATCGCGAAGGCCGCGGCGACGTGGTCGCGGCGGCCGTCAATGGGACGATCGACGGCGGCGAAGGCACCGACATCTACGGCGTCCGCATGACCGGCTCCGGCACCGTGACGTTCGATCCGCTTCCCGCCGGATTCGAGCGTTACGGTGTCGACCTGTGCGGCTGCGACGTGACTGCGACCATCGCCGCGGGCACGCTCAATGCCGGGCTGACCGCGTCGGGCGAAGGCCGGGTGATCAATCTCGCCAAAATCAATGTCACCGGCAACACGCCGGCGATCGATATCGTGTCGGATTTCGAGGAGGATCTGGACGGTGATTTCGGCCTGACCTTCGTCAATCGCGGCACCGTGACCGCGACTGGTACCGATGACGACCAGAACATGGTCCAGGGCGATATGTTCGCGCGCTTCGTCAATGAAGGCACGATCAATCTGTCCGGCAGTTATCGTCAGGGCGTAGCGATAGAGGGGGGCTTCGGCAGCTTCGATCCAAGCGGCGAGGCGACGTTCGTCAATCGCGGCACGATCACCAGCAATTCGTCGAGCGCGGACAACACCGCCGTCGTGATCGGCGGCACCGGTCTCAACACCGGCACGATTTCAGCGACCGGTGCGGGCAATAACGGCGTGCGGGTCGAGGGCTTCGGCAGCGGCTTGGTCAACGACACCACCGGCAAGGTCATTGCGAACGGCACGGCAGTGACGCTCGCCGATGGCGCGGACCTCGACAATCGCGGCCTGATCGAATCCGCAACCGGTCCGGCAGTGTCGATCGAAGGCTCGTTCTTCGGCGATCGCAGCACGATCGAGAATGCTGCGGGTGCGACGATCCGCGGCGGTGACGGCACCGCGATCGCCCGCGATGGCGGCGCCGGCAATGGCGGCGCTGCCATTGCGAACAAGGGCACGATCCAGGGTGATATCACCTTGGCGGGCAACGGATCCGATGTTCTCTGGCTTGCCGAGGGCAGCAATGTTCAGGGCAGCGCCAGCCTCGGCGCCGGCAACGATATCGTCGTCGCCGATATCGGCCGGGTGAACCGGACCGGCAATTTCGACACAAGCGGGCTGATCAGCGGCACGCTCGATTCGGGCGCGGGCAATGACACATTGTGGCTGCGCGCGGGCGAAAGCCGCTCGGCGAACGTGATCGCTCCGACCGTGGCGGGATATGAAGGCGGCACCGTCTACGAAGCCGCGGGTGCGAACACGGTGCTCCGGCTCGAAGGGCCGCTCGATACCGAGGGCAATCCCGACACCAACAACAAGCATCTTCGCGTCGCGGGTGATGGCACCGTCATCATCGACATGAACATTTCGACCGGCGGCACCGACACGCCGGCGATCACGGTGGAGGAGGAGTCCACAGCGCGCTGGTTCGACGGAGAGGCGCAGGGCACCAATCTGGTGATCGCCGGCACGGTCAGCGGCGGTTTCGCCGGAACCCAGGTCGACGCCACCCATGCGCGCCGCGTCGAACTGGTCGCGCAGAAGGGCGAGATCGGCGTCGCCGGGGGCACCGCGCTGCGCACAGGCGAAGGCACTGAGGTGCTGGTCGACAGCGGTGTGCGCATTCGCATCGCCGCGACGACCCGGGATTACAACGCCGTCGGCATCCACGCCGTCGGCAGCGACATCGTCAATCGTGGTTCGATCTACGAGGATCTGTCGTCCAACCCGACCACCGCCAACATGTCCAAGGGCGTGATCATGGAGGGGGGCAGCTTCCGCAACGACCGGCCGGTCAATGGCGGGCGCGGCCGGGTGGAGACGCATGACACTGCGATCGAGGTCGTCGGCGGCGGGCTGATCGTCAATGACGGCGATATCGTCAGCCAGCATGGGGATGCGATCCAGGCACATGGTGGGGGCACGACGCGCATCGTCAACGGCACGCGCGGCACGATCATGGGCCATGTCACCGGCATGCTGACCGGCACCGCGGGCGCCGCGATCACCGGCGACGCCAGCGATCAGATCGTCGAGAATGCGGGCACGATCCAGGGGCATGTGATGCTGGGTGCGGGCAATGACGCCTATGTCGCGACCGGCGGGAAGCTCACCGGCAATCTCGATCTGGGCGAGGGCAACGATACGGTGCTCACCCGTAATGGTGCGCCCGTCGACGTCACCGGCACCGTCTCGGGCGGTGCAGGCGCCGATGCCTATGGCAAATCCTTCTCGACCAGCGGCAATTTCGATCTGGCGACCAATGCGGTGCCGGCCGATTTCGAGCTGCACGGCGTCGAGGCGTCGGGTGCCGCGACCGAGGTCACCATCTCGGCCGCTGCCGCGCAGACCCGCGGCGTGCGGATGTTCGGTGACGGCAAGGTGATCAACACCGCCAATTTCGACGTCACCGGCCAGGCCGGCCAGCATAGCGCGATCGAGGCCGCGTCGCTCGACGGCGCAAGCGCGCTCGCCTTCGAGAACCGGGGAACGATCACCACCGACATCGTCGGCGTTTCCGGAGACGCGCTGCGCAGCTTCGCCAATTCGGGCACGATCAACGCCGCGGGCGGCGCGCTCGACGTCGACTTCGTCGGGCTGGGCCAGGCGTTCAGCTTCTCCAACAGCGGCACCATGGCCTCGTCGAAGGACGATGTCGCGACCGTGCGGATCCGCGCCGACAGCTTCGCCGAGGACGGCAAGAGCGCCAATTTCTCCAACCAGGGCACGATCAACAGCACTGGCGCCGACGGCATCGGCGTCGACATGCGCGTCGGTTACGGCCTTGGCGAATTCGCCAATGGCGGCACGATCTCCGCATCCGGCCGTCGCGGCACCGGCACCTGGCTCGCGTCCGAGCAGCTGCTGACCGCATCGAACGCCGGCACGATCACCGCGAGCGGCGTGGCCGGTACCGCGCTGGCGCTGACCTCGACCGGCAGCGGGCTTCCGGGCACGGCCGAGGATTGCAAGGATGGCACGACGCCGACTTTGGCCGCCAGCTTCACCAACACCGGCACGCTCCGCGCCAACGGCGGCGGGGTCGACGATGAGGGCCGGCGCCTGTTCGCATCGGCCGCAGCGGTTTCGGTCGGCGGTGATCGTGGCATCGTGCGGCTCACCAATGCGGCGGGCGGCCTGATCGAGGCGACGGGCGCCAGCTCGTCCGCGGTGATCGCAACCGGCGAGGGCACCGGTTATGGCGGCGTCGATGTCGATGCCACGCTGCGCCTGTTCGAGCTCGACAATGCCGGCACGATCCGCGGCGGCGCGGACACGACGGTCGCGGCGGGCCAGAGCGTCGCGGCGGGCGGCGACACCGATCTTCGCCGTATCGGCGAGACCGGCAGTGAGCGCGTGATCGCGGGCGGCATACAGACCGTCAACACCACCGACCATATCCGCAACCTCGCGGGCGGGCAGATCTTCGGTAATGTCGATCTGGGCACCGGCAACGACATCTTCGAGAATCTCGGCCGGCTCGAAGGCGATCTCCGTCTTGGTGATGGCGACGACAGCTTCATCTATGCGGCGTCCTCCGTATTCACCGGCACGGCCTATGGCGGTGCCGGCACCGATACGCTGCTGGTCGATCTTGCCGGCAATGGATCGATCAACTTCGATCAGTTCCGCGGCTTCGAGACGCTGAGCCAGCGCGGTTCGGGGACGGTCGCGATCCGCGGCACCACCGATATGGCGACGCTCAACATCGCGGGCTCCAACATCAGCGTTGCCGCAGGCACGCGCTTCGACACCCAGGGCGAGACCGCGCTGGCCGGTTCGGATGCGGCGGAGACGCTGACGGTCAACGGTACGGTCGGCGGATCGGTCGATATGGGCGGCGGCAATGACACCGTCACGCTCGCCAATGGCGGGCTGGTCGAAGGCGATATCCAGATGGGCGCCGGCGACGACCGCGTCGTGCTCGCCGGGGGCACCGTCACCGGCCAGATCGACGGCGGCGAGGGATCGGACACGATCGCCTTCCAGATCACCGGCGATACGAGCTCGCTTCCGAACGTCCTCAACTTTGAATCGCTCGACGTAGCCGGAAACGGCCTGCTGACGCTCGCGATGAACCAGGATTTCGACACCGTCACATTGCGCGACGGCGCCGATCTCACGCTCAACCCGGGCGAAGGCGACCACAGCATCGGCAATATCGTCGGCGACGACAGTGCGCAGACAGTGATCATCAACACCGCGCTGACCGGCGGGGTTTCGCTGGGCGGCGGCGACGATACGCTGACGATGAGCCTTTCGGGCACACTCTCCGGCGCGCTCGACGGCGGTGCGGGCACTGACGCGCTCAATCTCAACCTGACCGGCGCGTCGTCGATCGGCGGTGGGGTCAATGGCTTCGAGACGATCAATGTCACCGGCGCTTCGCCGCTGACGCTGGGCGCCACCATCGCCGCCGGCCAGTCGCTCAATTTCGACGGATCGGACAACAGCCTGGTCGTCGATGCCGGCGGCTCGATCCTTGGCACCGCCAATGGCGGCGCGGGACGCGACCGGCTGACCTTCAACACCGTGTCGGGCCAGACGAGCATGCTCGCCGCCGGCCAAGTCCAGAATTTCGAGGATCTGGTCGCCAATGGCGCGGGCACGCTCAGCGTCGCGGGCAATGCGGGCTATCAGACCATCGCGATCAACGGCGGCAATCTGACGATCGCCAATGGCGCGGTGATATCGGGCTCCACCCAGTTCGACGGTGCGAACAATGTGCTGACGCTTGGCGCCGGCGCCACGCTTGCCGGCCCGGTCGATGGTGGTGAGGGCAGCGACCGGCTCGTGCTCAGCCAGGGCGCGAACGAAGTGCGGCAGCTCGGCTCGCTCAACTATGCCAGCTTCGAACAGCTTGAAACCGGCGGGCCGGGCGAGCTTCAGATCGATACCAATGCCAGCTTCGACAGCGTCGACATGTTCGGCGGCAAGATGACGGTCATTGCCGGGGCGACGCTGACGACGCCGACCCTGACCGGTAGCGCGGCGGCCAATACGCTCGATGTGCGCGGCACGCTTGCCGGCAATGTCGACCTGGGCGACGGCGACGACCGGCTGGTGATTGCCGGGCTCAACTCGGTCACTGGAACGCGTACAGGCGGGGCGGGCACCGATACGCTCGATTTCCGAACCGCCGGCACTTATGCCACGCCGGTTTCGTGGGATGGGCAGGGCTTTGACAGTTTCGAGGCATTGAACGTCTCCAGCGGCGTGCTCTCGCTCACCGGCAACGCCAATTACCAGACCGTCTCGGTCACGGGTGGCCGGCTGATCGGACAGGCGGGAACCACCATCACCTCGGCGAACGCGATCGTCGTCAACCAGGGCGCGACCTTCGGTTCAGCGGGAAGCGTCAACGGCAATATCGATGTGCGCGGCACATTGTCGCCCGGTGCTTCGCCGGGGACGATGACGGTGAACGGCAATGTCTCGTTTGCAGCGGGATCGAACCTGCTGCTCGAAGTGGCGCCGACCGGCAGCGATCTGCTCAACATCTCGGGCACGCTCACCGTCGCCAATGGTGCCGCGATCGACATCACCGGCATGCTGACCGCCACGCCGGGCGGTGCGCTCGACCTGGTCGTTGCGCAGGGCGGGATCACCGGCGGCTTCGGCACGATCAACAAGTCCGCCACGGTGTTCGGTTTTGTCGCCACGCGCGGCAACAGGATCCAGATCGTCGGCGAGTTCGCCAACAACACCGCGTTCGGCAGCAATGCGCAGGCCTCGATCGCCTATTCGAATGCGGTGCTCGGTGGCGGCCGAAAGGTTCAGGCCTTCACCGCGGCGCTGCCGTCGCTGGTTGATGCGACCGGGCGGTCGAACGCGGCGGCGTTCGCGCGTCTGACACCGGAAGCCTATGGCTCCGCGACCCAGGCGAGCATCGATAATGGCCTGACCATCACCGATACGATGCGCAACATGCGTTTTACCGCGCCGCAGACCACGGGGTTTTACGGCTTCGCGCAGGGGCTGGCGCAGTGGAACACGCTGAAGGGCGATGCCGGCACGGGCGCATCCGCGTCGAGCTCGAACAGCAGCGGCCTGATCGGCGGCATCGGCTATGCGATGGAGGGCGCACGCCTGGGCGGCTTCATCGGCACGCTGAAGGCCGATCAGACCCTGGCCGCGCTGGGCGCGTCGACCAAGACCGAGGGCATGGTCGGCGGTGTCTTCGCCGACGCCACTATCGGCGGGCTCGGGCTCCATGCGCTGATCGCCTATGACGGATCGGAGGCGCGGACCCGGCGCAGCATTCCCGGCGGCAGCACGGCCAATGGGCGCTACGATCTGGGTGGCTGGGTCGCCGATTTCTCGGCCGATTACAGCCATGATCTGGGCAGCTTCCGGATCGCCCCGCGCGTCGGCGTGACCTATGTCGCCGCCAAGCGCGAAGCGGTGGTCGAGGAGGGCGGCGTCTTCGCGCTGGCAGTCGATGGCGGACGCACCAATGCCTGGTTCGGCGATGCCGCACTGGCGGTCAGCATGGATGCCGGGGCGGGGATCACGCCTTATCTCGAGGCCGGCGTCCGCCACATGCTGAGCGGCAACGGCACTGCCGTCAGTGGGCGCTTTGCCGACACGTCGACGATCGGCCCCGTCACCGTCACCGGCGTGGCGCGCGATCGCACCGTCGCCCGCCTGTCGGCCGGCATCGGCGCCGATCTCGCCAAGGGGGTGCGTCTGAACGTCGGCTACGGCGCCGAGCTTGGCGACACCACGCGCCACAATCTGAACGGCGGCATCACGATCGCCTTCTGATCCGGTCGGGCCCCGGGGGGCGGCCCGACGACCATCCACGAAAACGACAGGGAGATTCGAGATGACGCCAGGATTCCGCGAAAGGCTGATGACCACCAGTTTGATGGTCGGCCTGTCGGTGCTCGCCGCACCGGCCTTTGCCCAGACTGCCGAACCGGCACAGGGCGACGCCGCTGCGGTGGAGGAGACCGATGCGCCGGCAGCGGCCGGGGATGAGATCGTGGTCACCGGTTCGCTGTTCCGGCGCACCGATACCGAGACGCCGTCGCCGGTGACGGTGCTCAGCGCAGAATCGCTGGCCCGTCGCGGTCTGAACAATGTGGCGGATGCCGTGCGGTCACTGTCGGCGGACAATAGCGGTTCGATCCCGACCGCGTTCAGCGGCGGTTTCGGCCAGGGGGCGTCGTCGGTCTCGCTGCGCGGCCTCACGGTCAATTCGACGCTCACGGTGATCGACGGGCTGCGCACGGCAAATTATCCGCTGGCGGATGACGGGCAGCGTGCGTTCGTCGATCTCAACACCATTCCGCAGGGACTGATCGACCGGATCGAGGTGCTCAAGGACGGCGCGTCGTCGACCTATGGCGCGGACGCGATCGGCGGCGTCATCAACATCATCACCAAGCAACAGTTCAAGGGGCTGGAGGCGACGGTGGAATCCGGTCTTTCCCAGCGCGGCGACGGCGGCATGTATCGCGGCACGCTGCTTGCCGGTTTCGGCGATTATGCAAGCCAGGGTTGGAACGTCTATCTGAACGCTGAATATCAGCACGACAACGCGATCGACATCAACGATCGCGGCTTCCCGTTCAATACCGCCGATCTCTCGTCGATCGGCGGCGCCAACAACGATGCCAACATGATCGTCTCGGCGGTGCCGGGCACGGTCGCGGTCGTCCGGCCCGCCACCCAGACCGACGTCACCAACCCCTTCACCGGTGTCAATGTCCCCGACGGGCTGTTCCGGCTGCTCAATCCCGCGCAATGCCGGGCGGTTGGTTCGGTCTATGTCGATCCCGATGGCCTCGGCACCGCATGCCAGGAGAACGTCAATGCCCGCTACGGCATGGTCCAGCCCCGGCAGACACGCTATGGCCTGAGTGGTCGGGCGTCGTTCCGTCTGGGCGACAATGCCGAAGCCTATGTCGCCGCCACCTATTATGAGAGCAAGGTGTTCAGCGGGTTTGCGCCGTCGTCGATCCGCGGACGCAATCCGATCAACACACTCAATGTCGTGCTGCCGGCGCTGCTGTCCAACGGTCAGCTCAATCCCAATAATCCCTATGCTGCAGAGGGGCTTGCCGCGCGGATCTACTACACGTTCGGCGATATCGAGCGGTCCAACGAGTCGATCAGCAAGGTCTATCGCGCCTCGGCCGGGGTGAAGGGCAGCTTCGGCGAAGGGTGGAACTACACGGTCGATCTCAGCGGCACGCGCAACACGCTGGACCTGTACGTCAATGGTGCGCTGAACATCGCCGGGCTGGTCAATGCGATCAACACGGGCAGCTATAATTTCGTCGATCCCTCGCTCAACAGTCAGGCGGTTCGCGATGCGATCTCGCCGCAGGTGCTGACCAAGGCGAAGTCGGAACTCTACATGGCGCAGGCCGTGGTCACCAAGGATCTGGCAGAACTGCCCGGCGGACCGCTCCAACTGGGTGTCGGCGCAGCGATCCGCCGGGAAACGCTGAACCAGCCCAACCAGAATGCCAATCAGGCGACGCTGGGGCTGAACGCCTACACCGCAGTGGGCAAGCGGACCGTTTCTGCGGGCTTTTTCGAGCTTGCCGCGCCCGTCATGGACTCGCTGGAGATCGCCGCGTCGGGCCGGTTCGATCATTATTCGACCGGCTTCAATGCCTTCTCACCCAAGATCGGGTTCAAATTCACGCCGATCCGCGAAGTGGCGTTGCGCGGAACCTTCTCGAAGGGATTCCGGGCGCCGTCCTTCGCCGAAAGCGGTGAGGGTGCGGTGATCGGCTATGCTTCCGGTCGGCCGCCGCAGGCGGTGATCGATGCGCATAACAACAACAGCTATGTGCAGACCTATTCGATCGGGTTCAATTCGGCATCCAACCCGGATCTGAAGCCGGAGAAGTCGCGCAGCTTCACCACGGGCATCGTCGTCCAGCCGACGCCCTGGCTCAGCTTCACCGCGGACTATTACAATATCCGGAAAACCAATGTGATCTCGGCCGGGCCGCGCGCCAACGAAGCGCTTGCCGCCTATTATGGCGGCCAGGCGCTGCCCGATGGCTATACGGTGACGCTCGACGTCCCCGATCCGCAATTCCCCAATGCGATGCGCAAGGTGCTGTTCGTCAACTCGCCCTATGCCAACGCGTCGGCGCTCAAGACGTCGGGGCTGGATTTCTCGGCGACCGCTAAGTTCGACCTGTCAGGCGACCTCAAATTCACCAGCCAGCTCGAAGTGACCAACATCTTCAAATACACGTTCAAGGCGAGCGCGGATTCCGATACGCAGAATTATGTCGGCACGCAGGGGCCCTATCAGCTCTCGTCCGGCGCGGGCACGCCCAAATGGCGCGGGAACTGGTCGAACACGCTGGAATATGGCGCAGCCGCGCTGACCGCGACCGCCTATTACACCGACGGCTACAAGGCGGTTGCCGAGGATATCAGCGGTGCGGGCAACGATGACTGCGAATATGCGAGCGACCTCTATTCGGAGAATTTCTGTCGCGTGAAATCGTTCATCAGCGTCGACCTGGTCGCCAGCTACAAGGTCAGTGAGAATTTCACCTTCTATGCTAATGTGGTCAATCTGTTCGACAGGAAGCCGCCGCTCAATCCGGCCAATTATGCGGCGCTCAACTATAATCCGACCTTTGCTCAGGCGGGGATCGTCGGGCGCTTTTTCCGGGCCGGCGCGCGCGTCAGCTTCTGACGTCGATAGAGACGGGAAGAGCAAGGCGCTCTTCCCGCCATCTGCGGCAGGCATTCACGGCCGTGGCCTGATGCTCGCCAAGGCGGGGCGTCGTCATCATGTCGAACCAATTTGGACGAATGATTCCGGCGGCGGAACGATCGGGTTCCGCCACGTGTTTGAGTCGGGATCGGAGCGAAATATGGATAACAAGGTACATGACGAGCCGAGCAAGGTCGAAGTGCAGGCCGATGGTGTGCATGTCGATGGTCCGGATGCCGTCGATATCGTGATGACGCCGAAAGCCGCACTGGAAACGGCCAAACGCCTGGGCAACGCGGCGGTGGAGATGTTGATCGACCACCCCGAGAGTCCGCCCAAGGGCAGTCGTTAAGACCTGGCGGACTATAGCTGCAGCTGACGGCGCTCCTGCCGCCTTGGTGTCGCGCGGACGCGTCACCCGTTCGAAGGATCGCCCATGAGTTCCGGTTTCGTTTCGACGACCGTGTCGCGGCGCGATGCGCCCGATATCGTATTCGATGGCAGGGTGATTGCCACCATCAGCGGCAACAAGGCGGATCGGGCCTGGAAGGAATTGTCGCTGTTCGAACTCAGCGACACATCCTGGCTGGCTGTCACCCAGGATTGCACCGATGGCCCCGAAACCGATAGCGGAGAGGTGCTCCATATCCAGGCGGAGCGCCCGTCGAACATGCATATCAAGGCGATGACCTTGTGGGGCTGGTCGTGGCTGGCAAAGGATCTCGCGCGGAATGCAGGCTGGGATGTTCGGGAACGGGTCGGCAAGCCGGAAAGGGTGGCAAGCGCGCAGGGGGTCTGACCCGAATCTCCGCGCCGGTGTACGTGCCGTGCACCTCAAGAGGTTTTCGGACGTTTAGCTTGTCTTCAGCAGAGGCCGGTTAAGGCCGTCCGCCCGAAGGGAGCCCGGTGTTCGTGCGTATCGTTCTATCAACGCTGCTCCTGTTGCTGGCAGGATTGCTCTGGTCCGGAGCGGCCAGGGCGGAAGGCGTCGAGCTTCGATCGAATCTCTGCCACGCCAATGCAGCGGCAGACCTGCCACCGTCGGCCGCGACGGTCCGCGCTTTGTCCTTCGAATGTGGGTCGGACAAGGCTGTCGGCTATCATGATCGCTGGCTCTGGCTCAGGCTCGATACGGCTGGTGCCGCCGGGCATGAAGGGCGCTTGGCCGCGCTGCCGGCCAATTGGCATCTGCTGGCCGATCAGGCGCGGTTCGATCAGATCGCGGTGGTCGCGATCGCGGCGGATGGAAGCCGTCAGGAGATCGTTCGCGGCGCGCGTGATCTGAGTGAGAATTGGGCGCCGGGCGGCCTGCTGCGGTTCGGGATCGATCGGCCGGGCCGTGAGGTTCGGCAGGTCTATGTCGGCTTCCTCAGGATCGGCGACCTGAGCTTGATGCGCAAAGTGATCGCGGTCAGCCCGGCCGAAGCGGTCCAGATGGGGAGCCGCTGGTTTTTGCTGATGGGCGTGTTCACCGGCGCGCTGCTGTCCGCCTTCGCATATAATCTGCTGATCTACACCGGGCATCGCCGCGCCTTTCAACGCTGGTACCTGGTGTGGGCAGCGGCGGTGCTCGCCTATGGGCTCACCTGGACCAACATGGCCGGCTATCTGCTGCCCGGCTTTGTCGGGCCATGGGCGGTCAGGCTGGATTTTATCCTGGTCGGAATCATGATCGGCACCGGCAACATCTTTTTCCTCTCGGTGGTGGAAGAGGGCGTATTGCCGCCCTGGCTCCATCGGGCGGGGCGGGCGCTGGCGGTTGTCGGGATCGTGCTGGGGGGTGCCGCCTCGGCGGATCAGATCCTGCCCGCGGCGCTCACCGATCGGCTGATGAACTATGCGATTCTTGCCAGCGCCATCTCGGTCTTTGTTGGCGTCTGTTACGCAGTGCGCAACGGCAGCCGCATCGTGTGGTTCTATCTGGCGGGGTGGACGCCGGTCCTGATCGTCTTTGCGCTGCGGCTGGCGCGCAATCTGGGGTTTCTGCCCCAGGACGACATGGTGGATATGGCGACCTTCGGTACGCTGGCGTTCGAATCGATCGCATTGTCGCTCGCGATCGCGGATCGTTTCCGGCTGCTTCGCCAGGAACGCGATCTTGCCGAGCATGCGCGCAGCGCGATCGCGATCGAAAGCGAGACGTCGCGCCGTGCCGCGCAGACCGATTTCCTGACCGGGCTGGGCAATCGGGCATCGTTCCAGACCGCGTTGAGGACGCGTATGGAATCCGGCGCCGCCGCCATTCACCTGTTCCTGATCGATGTCGACAATCTGAAGGAGATCAACGACCGGCTGGGCCATGACGGTGGCGACGCGCTGCTGGTGCATGTGGGGGACATGCTGCGGGCCGTGGCGGGGGCGGACGAACATGTCGCCCGCATCGGCGGCGATGAGTTCGCCTTGACCCTGATCCAGGCCGATGATCGCCGTATCCGCGAGATATCCGCCGCGCTGGCGGCAATCCAGGGGCAGATCTGGTCTCATGCCGGTCGCAGCTGGGCGATCTCGCTCAGTGTCGGGCTGGCCTGCTATCCCGGCGATGCGAGCGACGCGGGCCTGCTCTATAAGAATGCCGATCTCGCGCTGTACGAGGCGAAGCAACGCGGGCGGCGGCGGCTGTACCTCTACGATCCCAGCTTGCGCGCGGAGATCGATCGCCGCGCCGTCTTTGCCCGCGACGCGCATCTGGGGCTGGAACGCGACGAGTTCATTCTTCACTATCAGCCGATCGTCGATCTCCAGAGCGGGCGACCGGCCAGCTACGAGGCGCTGTTGCGCTGGCAGCATCCCGAACATGGCGTGCTGACCCCGACAGTGTTCGGCAGCATCCTGACCGATCCCAAGATCGGAACTGCGGTGCAGGATCGCGTGCTGTCGCGCGTCCTGGAAACGCTCGCCCGCCATCCCGACGATATTCCGGCAGTGGCGATGAACTTCACTGCCGCCCAGCTCGACGGCCCTCATGCCGCGCGCAGGTTGATCGATCGACTGGAGCAGGCGGGTGTCATGCCGCGCCGACTGTGCATCGAGGTGACCGAAGATATCGTGCTGGGCCGATCGGTCGATGCGATGAGCCGCGCGCTGGAATTGCTCCACGAGGCCGGCGTGCAGATCGCGCTCGACGATTTCGGCACCGGCTATGCGTCGCTCATTCATTTGAAACGAATGCCGATCGACATCCTCAAGATCGACCGCTCCTTCATCCTCAGCCTGTTCGATGCCGACGGCCGCAGCGAGGTGATCGTGCGCGCGATCATCGGTCTGGGAGAGAGCTTGCGCAAATCGGTGATCGCGGAAGGGATAGAGACGCCCGCGCAGCACCAGCGCCTGGTCGCGCTGGGCTGCGTGTTGGGGCAGGGTTATCTCTTCGCTCGACCCGGGCCACTCACCCTGGAGCAGCCCGGAGTTTTGCAGACTGGGGCGCGGGGCGGTTCGATCACCTGAAGACGCTCAATCGGGCGACGTCAGCAAGACCTTGCGGATGACCGCACAATTGCGCAGTCGCATGATCAGTGCGTCTGCCGCGCCATCGCGGATATCGTCGAGTTCGAGGCGCACCGTCATCCGCGCGCCGCCGACACGGATGGTCATGCCGAGCGGCACGAAGGCATGGGCGCGCACGAGATCGAGCATCTCGCTCAGGAACGGCGCATCGCGCTCACCCTCGATGTCGAGGCGGAGCAGGCGGTCGCGCGGGGTCTTGGACGGACGAACGGGGACGGCAAAAGCCGGACGCAATGCGCCGGACATGGATATGGCGGTCATGGAGAAACTCGCTTGAAACGAAGGAATGGCGCAGGCCCGGCATCGGGCCCGTAGATGGCCGGATCAGCCGATCCGACCGCGCATAATTCGGACACCGAACGCCACGCACGACGCAACGGCGCCGATGCTAAGTCGCATCGCGCATCCGTTTACCGTCATTGTCGCGCCGCTTTGGGTCACGGGTTTGCCTGAGTCCTTCGTTCAGAGGCTGTTCTGGCTGCCTACACCATCAAAACGCGAAATTCGAGATGTTTCACGCACAGGGCGTCAACGTGCCACATAGCCATGGCCGAGCGCCAGGAATGTCTGCCGGCGCTGTACACGCTCATCGCCGCCGAAATGCCAGATATCGGTGAACCGCACGCGTCGGGCATCGCCCGCGGCACCAACACCACTGAATTCCCCCAGCGCGACCACGCTGTCGGTGTCGGTCCAGACATGTTCGATCGCATGCACGCCGCGGATCTGCCGCTCTTCCCGGAAAAACCGGGAGATTTCCCCAATGCCCGCATAAGTGGCGTCTGCACGTTCATAAACGGCGTCCGGCGCAAACAGTGCGAGGACCCAGTCGATATCGACCTGGTCGATATGCCGGTAATAGTCCCGGACCACCCCTTCGTTGAGCTGCCTGCCGTCCATCGTCGAAGCACCGTGATCATGATTGTGTGTTGGATGGATATTTACTCGCGCCCTCCCGGTAATTGCATTCACCGATACGGGCGAATTGGCGCGGATGAGGTTGCATAATGCCCTGAATGAGGATTATTCGAGTATGATTATACCCTTGAGCGGTGCTGATTGACCTCAAATCGGAGGTGAAGCGCATCGCTGGAACCCCGGTCAGGCGAGTTCGACTATGACCATAGCCCTCGATAACACCGACAAAACGATCCTGGAGCTCCTGCAAGAGGACGGATCGCTGTCCGTGGCCGAACTGGCGGACCGGCTGGGCATGACGCCGCCGCCCTGCTGGCGGCGCGTGCGCCGCCTGAAAGAAGCGGGGGTTCTCAAGCGGCAGGTGTGGATCGTCGATCCTCCTTCGATCGGCGTGAACCTGATCATTTACGCCACCATCCGTCTGGCGGCTCACGATGCGATGGCGACCCAGCAATTCCGCGACCAGATCGGAACATGGCCGGAAGTGCAGGAATGCTACATCCTGCTTGGCGCCATGGATGTGCTGGTCAAGATATCCGTCAGCGACATCAAATATTACGAGGATTTCTTCTTCAAGAAGCTTTCGCAGCTTCCAGGGGTCAGGGAAGTGAATTCGAGCGTCGTGGTGTCCGATATCAAGAATACCACCGCGTTTCCGCTGGATTTCGCATGAGCGCACCCGATCGGTCGCGGTGGGTGCGGCATGGGTGTCGCGACGGATTTGTGAAATTTTTTCGGATCATGTCCGGTCCCGTCCGTTTTCCACGTCTTGCACATTGCCGCGATATTCGGGGCGTATCTATCAAGGCGATGCAGCCTCGGGACGGAGATTCGGCATGGTGATGAAGATGAGTTCGATTGTTGCGTCTGCAGCGGGCACGTTGCTGCTTGCAGCATGCGGCGGCGCGGACACGCCCGCTGGCAACCAGACAGCAAGCCAATCCGCGGCAGCGGCCGGTGGCATGCCTTCGAACTGGAAGGCAACAGACGCCTGCACCGTGCTCGACAAGGCGGCGATCGGTGCGGCGCTGGGCACCGAAGTTACTGAAGCGACGCTCAGCCTGGTGCACGAGCCCGATGGCGCAACCGCGGGCACGTCGGAATGCACCTACATGCTGAAGGATGGCGGTCGCGCGAGCCTGATGACCCGGTGGTCGCCGATCGACGACAATACGCCTGCTGCGATGAAAGCTGCGCGCGATACTTTGGCGACAACGCTCAAGGCGTTCACCAGCAAGCCGATCGAGGATGTTGCCGGGCTGGGCGCGGCGGCATTCTGGGTGCCGGGCATAAACCAGCTCAATGTCTTTATCGGCGCGGACAGGTTCGTGATCCTCACCATCGGCAGTGCGCCTGCCGACAAGGCCAAGGATATCGCGATCGCTTTGGCGCGCAAGGCCGGCGCCTGACGGCCGTTGCTATTTTGCGGCGCGTGGATTCCGGTCGGCCGCCAAGGAATCCACGGCTTTCCGAATGCCGGCCTGGACTGCCCATCCGATTGCAAAGGTCACGGCCAACGGGATCGCGATCTTGACGACGCCTTGTGCCACATATCCGATCGCGGCTCCCTTGATCCCGCTATCGCCATCCTGCCGGTCGATCGCTGCGCCAATTGCGGCGCCAATCCAGTTGCTCATGCAAATCTCCTTTTTTACAGAGCGAGTTACGGAGGAAAATGTTCCAGGTTGCATCGAAATTCGGAGGCAGCAGGCAGCAGAGCAGGGGCGCAGAGGGTGCGGAAGGCCCGGGCGCGGTCAGCTTAACCCAGGATGCCGGAGCGAAACCAGCGGGGTGAAACCTCCGTACGCATCAGATCGCATCCGCAGTAACGGCAGCGGCCGTACCGGACGCCATGTGCCTCGTGCACCGTTTTGGGCGCGATCTGGTGGCGGCCCGCATTGCAGTCATCGTGATATTTGAAGTGCTGGAGCGTGGCTGCGCCATGTTGCGTGCCGCCACCGGCATCCGCGCTGCAATATGAAAGGCATCCATTTTCCATCGGTCCGTCCTTTCGTAGTCCCGGACGGAGTCATATCCAGCCCGGCCTTCCCGGCAGGTGGCTTGAGGATGACAAGACGGTAATCCTCGCAAAGGTGGGGAGGGAGCGGCTACCCGCCGATTTTTGCGGTCGCGACGACGTGCGTCCGCACCTGCTTCATGCCGATAAAATAGACGATGGATGCCAATGCGGCGCCGACGAACCATGCATAGGGGTAGAGCATGGTGAGGAAAGCCGGCATCCCGCCGAAACTCTGCGGGAAGGCGACGGCCAGGAAGCCGGGCAGGGTGGGCGCCATCGCGACCAGTAGCGCGACGATGGCCACGGGATTCCATCCGCCCCGATAGCCGTAGATGCCGTTCGCATCGAACAGGTCGTCGACGACCAGCTTCGTGCGGCGGATCAGCCAATAATCGGTGATCATGATGCCGGCGATGGGGCCCAGCAGCGCGGAATAGCCGACCAGCCAGGTGAAGATATATCCTCCGCTGCTTTCGATCAGCTTCCATGGCAGGATCAACGCAGCGATCACCGCCGTGATCAGGGCGCCCTTGCGATAGCTGATGCGGCGCGGGGACAGGGCTGCGAAATCATAGGCGGGGCCGACCAGATTTGCCGCGATGTTGCAGGAAATCGTGTCGACCGAAATGATGAGAAGGCCGATCAGGACACCGAGATTTGGCATGTTGCTCGCCAGTTCGACCGGATCCCAGATCGCTCGGCCGAACGCGATGCGCGTCGCCGCGGTGGCGAGCACCGCGATGAAGGCGAGCAGGGCCATGGGGACGGGCAGGCCGATCGACTGACCCAGTATCTGGTCCTTCTGGCTGCGTGCGAAACGCGTGAAATCGGGAATGTTGAGCGCCAATGTGGCCCAGAAACCGACCATGGCGGTCAGGCCCGGCCAGAAGATGACGGAAAAGTTGGGCGCGTCCGCTTGCACCGGCGCTTCGAGCAGCGACGTCAGTCCGCCGCTATGGTGCATGGCCCATGCCAGCAATGCGAAGCAGATCGCGATCTTGATCGGCGCGGTCCAGGTCTCCAGCTTGCGGACCATCTCGATGCCTTTCGAGACGAACGCCATCTGGATGAGCCAGAATGCCGCAAAGGCCAGAAGATGCGGAAGGGGGATGCCAAGCACCGGCAATGGCGCCCCATAGTCGCGCCAGCCGGTGAGCACCGTAACCAGCGCCAGCAAGGTCGTGCCGCCGACCCAGGTCTGGATACCGTACCAGCCGCAGGCGACGAGCGCGCGGGCAATGGCGGGCACGCGCGCGCCGGTCGTGCCGAACGCGCTGCGCACCAGCACGGCATAGGGAATGCCGTAGCGTGCGCCGGCGTGGCCGATCAGCAGCATCGGCAGCAGCACGATCATATTGCCCATCAGGATGGTGGCGATCGCCTGCAATGGCGTCATGCCCTGATCGATAAGCCCCGCGGCCAGCATATAGGCGGGGATCGACACGACCATGCCGATCCACAAAGCCGCGAAATGATACCAGCTCCATGTGCGCTGGGACACGCCTGTCGGCGCGAGATCGGCATTGTTGAGATCGCTCGTACCGGTTGCCGTCATGAGCCTCGAGACTCCCCCCTGTGTCGATAGGGCTTTTACCGACGAACCTGCTTAGCGTGTGTGAAGCGGATGACGAATTCCCAGATTGTGGTCAGGATATTGGCAAATCGGGAAGGGCAGCGACGGACTGTCAGCGGATCACGGATGCGCCAGCATATGGATCATAACCTGCAGCCTTTGGGGGAGCAGGCGGCGGAGATGCAGGGATTTCAGCGGCAATCCGTGGGTGGTTATCGGCTTCGCCCACGGTTGCGTCAGCCAGCGAGCGGAGCGCCAGAGCGATTGTCGGCGCTCCAAAAAGCACAAAACATCCCAGAATGATGACGGCGCTACGGCGAAGATCGATGCGGCCCGACAGCATCATGAATCCAACAGACGCCACACATATGACGGCCACCGCCTGGGCGGCGGAGCCAAGAAAGGTCGCCTGCAACCATTCAAGCGCGTTATACATGGCACTGGAGCCAGTTGGATCCGACAGGGACGTGGACATAAGGCTAATCCACCCTCCGATAAAATGATTGCGTCATGCGCGTCACGCAATCCAGGCCGTCAGTCCCAGCGCCTCCAGACGATATCTTCACGAGATATCTTTCGATTTCAGCGCAACCTCCAATACTTTCCGTCGCCCCCCAACTCTGCCCAGCTGCACAAAAACATCGATCGTCTGGCGCACGTAATGACTGATATCCGAACGGTTCAATCGGCTCCCCGTTTGAAGGATAAGCAGCGCGATTTGTTCGATCGCGCTTTCTGGGCTGTCTGCATGAACAGTTGCCATCGAGCCGGGGTGCCCGGTGTTGACCGCGCGCAGAAATGCGTAAGCCTCGTCGCCCCTTAGCTCTCCCAATATGATGCGATCTGGCCGCATGCGAAGCGATGCGGAGACCAGATCGTTGGCACTCACCTGCGCTTCCCCCAGCGCGCTTCGGGTTGCGATGAAGCCGAGTGCATTCTCATGATCCACATTCAGCTCCGGCGTGTCCTCGATGAGGATCAAGCGCTCTACGGCGGGGATTTCGCGGAGCAGTGCGTTGAGAAAGGTGGTTTTCCCAGTCGAAGTGCCACCGGAAATCAGGATGTTCTTGCGGGCTCGAACCGCCAGTTTGAGCGCCGCGGGGATTTGTCCGGCGTGGACAAGGGCGGCAAGCTGATCGTCGGTATCGGCGCGTTGGCGCCCGCTTGTCCGGGTATCGGCAAAAGCGCCCGATTCCGAATAATCGTCAATCGACATGTTGGAGGCGAGGTGCTTGCGTATGGCCAATGCGATCGATCCGCGTGTCGCGGGAGGGGCAACGATCTGCACGCGTGAGCCGTCCGGGAGCGACGCGGACAGAAGCGGATGCTCCCGACTGATGCCCTGATGAGCAAAGGCCGCAATCTGTCGGGCAAGGCGCTCCAATGTCGGTGCATCGAGCGCGACGACCTCGTGGCGCTCGATTGCTCCGCCCAGACTTTCCGTCCAGATTTCGCGAGGGCGATTGATATAGATATCGGTGACGTCGGGTTGCGCCAGCACGTCTGCCAGTGGAGCGAGAAAGCTCTGCAGATATACACCGCTGGAGACAGGCGAACCGCCATTCATCGCCGTGCGTCGGACACGGTAAAGTCGAGATCACGGGCAACAAAAATGCTGATGCTGGTGCCTTGCCGAACCCTGAGGGTAGGCGCGATCTGGGTAGGCTGGGCAATCTGACCGGCGCCCCCGCGCAATGTTCCTGGCACGGCGACGATGACAGAGCTGCTTGCGGCACTGGCAGCCAGACTTACGCCGGCATCAAGCGTCGATTGCAACAGCGCTCCGCCGAAGCGCTCCAGAAAGTGGCTGTTGACCTTTGCACGAACGCCCGCCCGCCCGAGCGTATCTGTCGCGGGTGATCCGATTGCGATCGTCACGCCGTCGGGTCGGATAAGCCTGGTCCAGGCGATCAGTGCACGCTTCTGGCCGGCGGTTACTTCACCGCCATATTCACCGATCAACTTGGTTCCGCGGGGAATGAGAATGCGGCTGCCATCAAAACCACGCACGTCACGTGACACGATTGCGCGCGCATATCCGGACCGGGTGGAATCGAAGGCCGTTTCGAGCACTGCAGGGATAAGCGTGCCTTGGATCACGGTCGTCATGCGGTTGGCGAACATGCCCGCCCTGGTTCGCGCAGTATTGCTTGCTGGCGTTGCCGCATTCGCCCCTTGCGGCGCTTCCGCCGTCGCCGGTGTCGGGGCGCCGCCGTCGAAAACCAGGACTGGCCCGCCGGCGTTGCGCGGTGCCTGGGCGGGCGGTGCAGGCGCAATCTCGGCGGGAGCGGCATAAATGGTCTGGGGTTGGGGCGTGCGTAACGGAGCTGGCTGCGTCGGGAGTGACGATCCAACGGTGGGGGCTGGTACAGGAGCGGGCTGTTCCACGGCTGCAACAGGAAAGACGGGTGGGACCAGCAGGGGTGGTGGGGCTGGAGGAAGATCTATCAAATCCGATGATCGGGCTCTGACCGGCGGCGCCTGATTTGCTTGCCGTTCGGCATTCAAGAACAGGAAGAGGATGATTGCACCGACAACCGCGGCAGCACCGATCGCGGTTCCGGAGAGGCCGGAGTTTGGCCGTGTGACTGTCGGAGCGATGCTGCGCTCTTGCCCAACGTCGTCGATGTCCATGCCAAGACGCGGATCCATGTGTTTGTTCGGCATCATTTTTGTCCGGAATCGACAATGCGGGTTGCGCGAGCGGTTCGGCGGTCAATTCGGAAAATCAGCGCCGGAGCGATCGCATCGATCACAAAAATGCCATCTCGCATCATGCCATTGACCAGCGTTTCTCCACCCAGATCGTCCAGCGCATAGACTGCGGGCAGCGCGGCATCCTTGGGCCATTCAATATAAGTATGGAGACCGTCATCGCTGATCCCGTCGGGCCTGAGCGCCCGCGCACCGCTCAGCATATACCGTCCCTTTGTGGTGATTTCCGCCGCTTGCTGCTCTTTCGCCTGCGATGGATACCGGAACTGCACGCTATACGGCATGTCATGCGTCGGACGGGAAAGAGGTTCCAGGTCGAAGACGTAGAGACGCGCGCTGGTGATCACCGTCATGTTCGTGGCAATGTCGGGTTGGAGCAGCTTGACGAACAGGCTTTCGCCTGACCGGTTGGCGGTCACCTGCCAGGCTGAGCTGTCCCCGACGGCAATGCTTTCAATCCGCTCGTCCGCTGCGAGCTGCACAGTGACCTGGTAACCGGGGGCGGCGCGCAGCACGACCACCTGGTTTTGGGCATAGTCGACAATTTGAAATCGCGGATCGCCGGAGCCGGGCACCGGCTCTGTTTGCGCAAGCGCAGGGATGGCGAACAGCAGCATGGACAGGGGGGCGAGCCATTTCATTGGACGGCCGGCCTTGGCGGACCCGGTGTTTGCGCATTGGGCGTGATCAGAACCGGATTGAGATCGGGCGTCGACTCAACCGCCTCTATGGCCTCTGCGTTGACGCGGTACTGGATCACCTGAAAACCAAGCGGATTGATAAAGCGGTCTTCGACCTTCATCGGTTCGCCGGAGTAGCGGTAGCGGACGATCGCGACCCAGGGGCGGCTGAGGCCGGCTTGTGCCCCAGCGTCACGCCGGCGCGTTTCGAAGCGTACCATGGCGGTGTCGCGACCAACCGGAGATACGCTTTTGACCCTGACCTCTATCTGCGTGGTTCGGGGGTACAGAATTAGCGGACTCTCCGGGTTCGATACCGGCATTTTGGCAAGATAGTCCGACCGCGCCGTGTTGGCTGACCACAGGGCCACCTTGCGATAATCCGTGTCGAGTGAGCCGATGTCGAACCCCTCACGCGCAATGACATATTGCACGAGGAAGGACTGGGTCAGCGCCCGGTCGGCCGATACCTGCTCGGGCTGTAGCGGCTTGAGCAACTGCACATATCCGGTCTGTCGATCGACCATCAGCGTATAGGGTTCTACCGTCTTGAGCGGTATCAAGGAGGTAAGCGCCACCGCTTCGCATATGGCGACGACGGTTGCGGCGCCTGCCACAAGCCATGCGATCCTGCGAGATCGTTCGTTGGCGCTGGTCCGGTCTCGCGCCCAGCTATCGGCTTGCGCGTAATATGCGTCGAGGGCTTCGCGTGGTTTCTTGCTCATGATCGGTCCCGGCGGTTGGCGCTGGATGAGGCTCGTTGTCCGGTGCGCCGGTAACTCTGGCCTAGTGGTGTGTTTGCGCGTCCATCGGTTCCGGAGGGGGGACTGCTGGTGGTGATCGCCCGGCTGGTGGATGCCAGGCGACCACCGTCACTGCCGCCGGGGGATGTATCCCGCCGATGAGCGATCGCCACAGCGTCGGCAATCGCGGCCGCGCGCGTTCGGCTGTCATGCGGCACACTCGGGGCAAGCGGAGGATGCGTGGCGTTCGGAGCCGGCTGGAAATTCCTATCGCCGTTCACGGCAAGACGCGCAATTCTGACCACCCAGGTCGATGCCATCGTCAATCTCAAACATGCAACCATGACGCCCAGGAGGATCAGGTTGAACGAAAGCGTGACCGCCAACAGCTGGACCGGGATGCCGCCAATTCCGAAATTGGCATAACGACGGCTGAGCAGGTCAACCAGCCATGGCTCGAGCAGGGCCAATTCGATACCAAGGACGAGGGCCGCCGCTGCCGTGGCCAATGCCGTGCCGCCGAGCATCTTGAGCCATCCGAAAAACAAGCCGCGGGTTGCATCGAACAACAGGAAAGCGACAAATACAGGCCCAAGCGCCAACAGGATCGCAGCCAGCAGGCGGACGCCTGCAAGCGATCCCATTGTCCCTGTCAGAAAGGAGAGCCGCGAAAAGCCGATCGCCCAGCTGTCGAACCCGGTAAAGGTGAATGCATCCGGTGTATCCACCGTGGGCGCCGATTGTCCGTCAATTCTGTTCTGCCGTGCAATCCCACCGGCGCCGACACCCGCAAGCGCGGCGAATATCTGATCGGTTTGATCCAGCCTGGAGACAAGCCCGCCTCCCGAGCCGGGAAGATCGGATGGTGCGCCAATTGCAGAGGCGAACTCGGCCGGGCTCCGCAATGTGACATCGAAAATCAGGGTTCGGTAGGCCGGCCAGTTAAGGGCGAGCGTGAGCACAATCCCCACCTTCACCACTGCGAGCACGGTATCGCGAACACCGGGCGCATCTCCGAAGAGCATTCGATAGCCGAATACGGCCACGAACAATGTCAGCAGGACGGTCAGCGACTGGGAAGCCGCGGACCCCGGTGTCGCGAGCGCACTATAGCCTTGCGATCCCAGCGCGATCGCCTGGCAATCGACAAAGTCGAGTATGCCTCTCAGAAATCCGCTCGAAGAAGGATAGGCTTGGCACACCGTGCTCATCGAGCACGCTCCAGCAGCGGGGCGAGCCAGTCGGAGGGGGCATCCCCATGGTCTTCGCGCAGTTCGTCGAGCAGCCGGACAGTGCGTTCGCGACCGGACAATATGGTGAGAATATCCTGCTCGCCCGAGAGATTGAGCCGGGCGACCACGCTCTCGCCACCATGCTTGATCAAGAAGCAATGGGCGGTGTCCGGCAATGTGCGAACGAGCTCGAACTCATGTGCGGTGAGGCCAAAACCCTCGATATAATCCTCTGCCCGTGCCTTCGGGTTGGCCATGAATATCTGTGTCGCAGCCTGTTCGATGATTGCGCTGGCAATGCGGCTCTCAAGCGCATCCTGGGCGCTTTGCGTTGCAAAACCGACAATGCCGTTTCGCTTGCGGATCGTCTTTTCCCAATCCTTGATGCGGCGAACGAACACGTCGTCATCCAGGGCTTTCCAACCCTCGTCGATGACGATGATGGTCGCGGTGCCGTCCAGCCGCTCCTCGACCCTGTGGAAGAGATACATCATCGCGGGCGTACGGAGCGCAGGATTGTCGAGGATCTGGGTCATGTCGAACCCGATGGATTCGGCAGACAGATCGGTCTGGTCGGTCGGATTGTCGAACAACCAGGCATGTTCGCCATCACCCCACCAGGGCCGCAGGCGGGACCACAGGTCGTTCGACGTCGGGCGATGCCCACCGCGGAACAGCTCCACCAGATGGCGGAGGCGCCGATGTTCGATGGGCTGCGCGAAATTGGCGTCCACCGCGTCCTTGATGAGCGCGTTTTCCTCGATGTCGACACCGCCGGCCAATTGCGTCAGCCACTCGATCAGGAAATGGCGATTGGCGGCGTTGTCATCGAGTTGAAGGGGATTGCTGCTGGCGGCGGTGCCGGGTCGCAGGATATCGTACCGGCCTTCGATCGCACGGATGAAAAGCTCGGCGCCTCTGTCCTTGTCGAAGAATATGATCCGTGGCGCGAATTTCCGCGCCTGCGCCAGCAGGAAGTTCAGCACCACCGTCTTGCCCGACCCCGATGGCCCGATGATGGTGAAGTTGCCGAGATCGCCCTGATGAAAGTTGAAATAATAGGGCCCGGCTGCCGTCGTCTCCAAAAGCGTGACGGCGTCACCCCAGTGATTGCCAGTGGGTTTTCCGATCGGGAAATTGTGGCCGCTTGCAAGACCGGAGAAATTTGCGGTGGAGACCAGGCCGCGCCGCGCGATATATTTGAAGTTGCCGGGGAACTGTGCCCAGAATGCGGGCTCCAGGGCGACTTCCTCGCGCACGGAAATGATCCCCAGATCGGCCAGCGTCGCCTGCACTTCGGCCACACCCTGGTCGATGGCGGTCATTGAATCGCCGCGCACCGCGATCGTCATATGATGCTCGCCAAAGCCCGCACGACCAGCGGCCACGTCATCCTTCGCGTTGTTCAGGTCCGCGCGAAGACTCAGCGCCTCATCATCGGTCGCGCGCATCCGGCGTACGGCGAGATTCATGCGACTGAGCGAATCCTGGCGATCCACGAACCCGAAGGACTGGGACATGGTCAGCTCGAACGGCAGGCGCAGCAACTCATCGAACATGCCCGCGCTGGTCTGGCCGGGATAATCCTTGATCGATACAAGTCCGACAAACTCGCGACCTGATCCACCGGTCGGGCCAAGTTCGACGGTTTCCTGCCCAAAGCTTACCCGCCGATACGGCAGATAGGCGCCAATATCCTGCGTCGGGAGCAGAACCGGACGCATCTCCGCGTTATACAGGTAGGACAGAAACTCCAGCGGCTCGGAGCATATGCCGTTCCTGGTCTCATAGACACCCAACAGCCTTGGCTCATAGCTTCCCAGCGAAGCGAGCAATGCGTCCCGGGCCGTCTGCAACTGGTGCAGATCGGTAGAACTCGCCATCTGCGTTGACGAGGATCGCGCTCCTTTGCTGAAAAGATCCTGAGCACGGCTCAGAATCCCGACTCTTCCCTGCAGTGGGCGGCGGATCAGGGTCAGGAAAAGATCGTTGACGTACAATTGCTTGCCGGCAAGCCGCTCCCGCCACCGGCTGTCGAGCAGCTCCGAGAAACCATCCTGAAAGCTGGCCTCGAGCTGGGTATCGATGCGGCGCCGTATCACGTGATGATAGATCGCAAATCGCGATGACCCGATCGCCTGGATCATCGCGTCGCGCAGGCGCTTGCGATAATTCAGCTCTTCGGTGTCCGCGGTTTCGAACAGCAGGCCGCGCAGCTGGATGACCTGCATCAGCAGGCCGTCGCGGAGCTCCAATGTGAAGTCATCGACATGCCGGCCGTAAGGCAGATGGTGCCCGGCCGGTTTTTCGCGCTCAACGAAGCGTTTGCGACGGTTCACGGGCGGTACGAGTTGCAACGCCATGTCGAATAATTCGGGATGCGCGGGCAACGCCCGATCTTTGTGAACCACAGGTCAAAGAAACGGGGTTCGCGAACGCAGGCCACGACGCCGATACAGTGAACGACGATTGCCGTGGCAACCACCCAGGCCGATTTGAAAAGAAGAAACAGCTCCGTGACGAGCACGGCGTTGATGACAAAGAAACTGTACGTGACCCCCGCAAACATCTGCGGGCGCGTCAATCCGACAAACAGCACATCTCGTTCGACACCGATCACGGTTCAGTTTCCAAGACTGGCGGTGGACTGAATACCTGCAACGATGCTGGCCGCGCCAAAAAGGATGAAGCAGCCCAGCACGACCGTCGCGCCATATCGCCAGCTGATTCTGCCTGTGAGCATCAGGAACCCGACGGCGGCGACCGCAATCACCGCGGCAACGGTCGCGACTGTGCCCAACATGGTGCCCTGCAGCCAGCGCATGGCACCGACCAGCACACCGGATCCTGCGGGATCCCCGATTGAGTCTTGAGCCAGTGCCGCCGTGGGGATCAGTGCTGCGCCAATCAGCATTTTTTTCAATGTCTTCCAACACATTCCGGGTGTCACTCGATTCACCTCGCCAGATATTATCGGCATTGTGTGTCTCGTATTGAAAGATTTGCCAAGGCTGATGGCATCATATTCAAAAAATAAAATCAAAAATCGTTCGAAAAGAGCGTCGGCCCGCGAACTCATCGCGGAAATATGTGATTACCAAAATCATAAACATCCAAAACGGATCAAACTGTTCGATCGTCGCATTTGACATACATCTGTATCCTGGAAGAGGTTGGTGTCATTCATATCAATGTCGATTTTTAAGATTAGTGCATCTCTAGATATAGTTGAAGCGATTTTGGGTTGATGGGTAAGAATCGCGTTGGAAATTAGAAGATGGTTTGAACCGTGTAGAGATGCGGGGTGATATTTTACGCCGGTGATACGGAGTATTTAATTGTTCTAATTCAGCCTGGTCAATTTTGCGATTTGAGCAACGTAGCGGCGCCATTCGGATATGGATGGAGGGTGTGGGCTACGACATGTTTGGAGGCGCGGCAGTGCTGGTGACAAGGGCAGAATGGAGATCGATTCCAAGGCGATCATTAATGATCAGGATTTATATTGTGTGCCTGATACAGCTGTAATCTGGAGGAGTGAGCTAATGAGAAGCGCAAGATTTATGATTGGAGTGGGCGCGGCGGCAATTGTTCTCGCTGTTGCGGGGGTCGCTATCGCTGCAGAGACGATCAATTACACTTATGACGCAAAGGGGCGCCTCGTAAAGGTTGTTCATTCCGGTACGGTGAACAACGGAATTGCAACAGACTATGACCACGACAAGGCCGATAACCGCAAAAAGGTTAAGGTGACCGGCGCGCCGAGTTAGCCATTTGGATGTTCAGAGTCGGTTCGTTCCGATCGATAAAATAAATCCTACCACATTATCGCGAAAATCAAGGGGATTGGTATGATTAGCCTCATGCTTGCTCTGCAAGCTGCCGTGCAACCTGTGTCAACTGCAGCGGTCACGCCATCGGCGGCCTGCAGGGTTATAGATCTTGCCGAGCAGAAATCCCCGGCAAATCTTTATGCGCTCTGTGGTAAGGTGGCGGTGTGGCTGGGTTACGCTGACACGTATCAATCCAGTTATAATGAAAAGATGCGCAGTCTGCTGGTCGTGAGCGCCAGGGCAGGTGGTCAGCGCGTTCATCTGGTAACGCTATCGGCTGATGGCCGCCCCCATCTCGACGATGTGACGCGCCAACTCACCCAATTATCCGGCAGATATCAGGATGAGCGATTGGACGCCGCCGTCGATATGTCGGCCTTCGCATCGGGTGGGGCAGTTTCAGTCATAGGTCGCTCGGGGAGCAAATCCGCTGGCGTCGAGGCGTCGGCGCAGAGCGGCGTAGCGAAAGGGCAGCTCGACCTTCGACCTTATGCTGAGGAGGCGGCGCGGAGCATTGAGGGTGGATCGGTGTCTATCGATGAAAGTGTGAGCCAGGTCAATTCGAATTTGAGTGGGGGGCGTTGACGATGGCTCAGATCGGCAAGCTGAAGAGCATCTGGCGCGCGTCTACCGCATGCGTCGCTGTAGCAACGGCATTCCCTGCGTTCGCTCAGGTGCCTCCCCCGCCAATCCGGCAGAATGTCGACGCGAACGGCGTGGACTTGGGCAATGGCTCATTCAACACGAGCGGCACAGATATCACGATTGGTCCTGCGGGTCATCAGGGTTTGTCCTATACCCGTTACTGGACCGGGCAGGGTTGGCGCAATTCGGCGATTGCCACGATGAGCGGCAATGGTGCCGCTCCCGTTGTCAGCATCGGTGGAAAATCAGAAAGCTTTACACGAGTGGCCGTAACCGCCTCCGGTTCGACCTACACGAACGATCAAGGTGCTGGTTCCACCCTGATCCGGGAGGCTGGAGGAAGCTCAGACTACGTGTATACGGGCAGGGACGGTATGATCGTCCGATTTATGGTTTCCGGCGGCGGAACTCTGAGTGAGTACGAGTCACAAATTGGCTGGGCACGATCCTTTACAATGCCCGACGGGACATTCATCAACTATACTTACAAAACGTCCAGTTTTAGTGGTCCTGCTCCGGGTGGTGGGACATATACTGCCATCATCGCGAGGATACAGTCGATAAATAATTCGAACGGGTATCAACTGAAATTCACCTATGCACAAAACACGCTGTCGTCGTCAAATGTCAGTGAATGGCAAAAACCATCGCGTGTTACGGCAATAAATAATTCTATAGAGTATTGTGATCCATCTTCGGATTCATGCTCTCTGGTAGGAGTGTGGCCGAAAGCAGACTATACCTATGTGGCGACATCTTTTGGAACAAATCTGGAGACAGTTACTGATTTGGCTGGTCTGGTTTGGAGATATGGCTACGGATTTTATACCGATAGGATGGAGTCGGTCCGTCGACCTGGATCGGCGACTGACGACACGATCATCGATGGATCTGGAACAGGATATAGCGTCAAAAATATAACTAGAGCAGGGATAACATGGGGTTATAACTACGTATGGGATGATTGGACTGGTTTTCATAGGACTATGACAATAACAGATCCTCTGTCGGGAGTTTCTGTTGCAAAGTCGAGTTATAATCAGATTAAATATTACAAAGATCAGAATCTGAAGGAGATGACTTACGAATATGACATGGATAGAACAAAGAAGATCGTTTTTCCGGAACTGAATTCACTCGAATACACATACGACTCACGCGGCAATGCCACATCGCAGATTCAGCACGCAAAGCCGTCATCGGGGCTCGCCGACCTGACGATTTCCGCTGCATATCCTGCGACGTGTGTGAACCCGAAAACATGCAACCAGCCAACAAGCACAACCGATGCGCTCGGCAACGTGACGGATTATACCTATGACACCACCCATGGCGGTGTGTTGACGGTCACCCGGCCTGCGCCCGCCACGGGCGGCATTCGCCCGCAGGTTCGCTATGGTTACACGGGCCTTCAGGCCTATTATAAAGTGAGCGGTGGCTCGATTGTTGCGTCGGGGGTTACGACCTATCTGCCGACCTCGCTCAGCGCCTGCCAGACAACTGTCAGCTGCTCGGGCGCTGCTGACGAGGCCAAGACCACGACAGCCTATGGCCCACAGACGGCTGGCACTGCGAACAATCTGTTACCGGTCAGTACAACGTCGGGGTCGGGAAATGGCACTCTCGCTGCGACGACGGCTTTCACATATGACTCCGTGGGCAATCAACTCACCGTGGACGGGCCTCTGGCGGGTGCGGCGGATACCACCCGCACGCGTTATGATGCCATTCGCAGGGTGATTGGTGTTGTCGGTCCGGACCCGGATGGAGTGGGAACCCGCAAGCATCTGGCGCAACGGCTCAGCTACAATGCGGATAGCCAGGTCACGGTCACGGAAAAGGGCACGGTCAACAGCCAGTCCGATCCGGATTGGGCATCCTTTGCGGTCAGTGAGGCCGTAACCAGCACTTACGACGTCAATGCCAGGAAGATCAAGGATGTGCTTTCCTCGGGCGGCACAAGCTATGGCGTGACGCAATATAGCTTTGATGCGCTGGGGCGGCCGGAATGCTCTGCGCTGCGCATGAACAGCGCCATTTGGGGCTCGCTGCCGTCTTCGGCCTGTACGCTCGGTACAACCGGCACTGCCGGGCCCGACCGGATCGCCAAAACCTATTATGATGCGGCCGGCCAAGTAACCAAGGTGCAGAGTGCCTACGGCACGACAGAGCAGGCGGATGAGGCGCAATATAGCTATACCGACAACGGTCTACCCGCGAGCGCGTCCGATGCTGAGGGAAACCCTTCCGCCTACCAATATAACGGGCACGATCGGCTTTTGGCATTTTACTACCCGACGACCAACCATACCGGCGTCAACTGGACCGATTATGAGCAATATACTTATGACGCCAACGGCAATATCACCAATCGCCGGCTTCGTGACGGGCAGAATATAGCATTCACCTATGACAAGCTGAACCGGCCGACTCTCAAGAATGTGCCAAATCTGGTCGCGCAGGAATACGACATCAGCTACAGCTACGACCTGTTTGGCCGGATGACCCAGGCGCTCGACAGCAACACGCATGTCACCAACCGCGCTTATGACGCGCTCGGGCGGTTGACCAGCGAACAGAGCAATTGGACCACGCGAAGCTATGAATATGATCTCGCGGGCGCACGCACGCGATTGACCTGGGGCGATGGCTTCTATGTGACCTATGACAATGACGTGACCGGCAATGTGACGGCGATCCGGGAGAATGGCGCTGCATCGGGTGTCGGCGTGCTGGCGACCTACACATATGACAATCTCGGGCGCCGCACCGGCGTTTCGCGAGGCAATGGGACAAGCACCAGCTACGCTTTCGATGCCGTGTCGCGGCTGTCTTCGCTGGGGCAGGATTTCTCGGGAACCGCGAAGGATCTGACACTAGGATTTACCTACAACCCCGCCAGTCAGATCGCGACCACAACGCGGTCGAACAATGATTATAGCTGGACCGATCATTATAATGTGGACCGCCCCTACACGGCGAACGGGCTCAATCAGCTGACGGCTGCGGGGGCAGTCTCGCTGAGCTATGGTGATGGTCGCGGCAACCTGACCAACTCGGGAGCGAATACCTACGGCTATACCTCGGAAAACCGCCTGGCCACCGCGCCTGGCAGCTATCTGATGACCTACGACCCACTCGGGCGCTATCACTGGATTGCCAATGCCGGGATAACCTGGATGCAATATGATGGGCTCAACATCATCGAGGAGCGTTTTGGTTCCAGTGTCGCTCGCCGCTACGTCCATGGCCCCGGTACGGACGAGCCGCTGGTATGGTATGAGGGATCGGGCACGACCGACCGACGCTGGTTGCATGCCGACGAGCGCGGGAGCATCATTGCCGTCAGCGATGCGAGTGGTGCTGTGACCAATATCAACAGCTATGACGAATATGGCATTCCAGCTGCGACCAATGTTGGCCGGTTCCAATATACCGGGCAGGCGTGGATCCCCGAGTTGGGCATGTATAATTACAAGGCCCGCATGTACTCGCCCACGCTCGGCCGCTTCATGCAGTCCGATCCGATCGGATATGGCGATGGGATGAATTTATACAACTATGTCGGCAGCGATCCAGTCAATGGGGTCGATCCGAGTGGGATGACGACAGGTTCTTTGATCGATACTCCTGGCATGAATCTTTGTGCGTCGTGCTCCGGTTCATGGTCTGCCGGTCCGGTGGCGGGGTCTGGGGAGCGAGGTGAGCGCGGCCTGGGTTACTTGAGTTGGACGGAATATCGGCTTGGTAGAAGCGGCCCATGGACGCCTTTCCCTCATAGCTATACGTGGGTGCCTGTTTCGTCTTCTGCGGGTCTGATTAGCGCGGCTTTAGGGGCAGGGGCGCAGAGTAGCCATGAGTTTACCGTTCCAGATGACGGTAGCGGTGATATCATTATAACCGCGCCTAACCAAATATCGGACAGCAAGAAGTATGTGTTGGCCGGCGGAAAATTCTATCCCAATCCTCATTTCGTTGATCCAGTGCCATGGCTGAACTTGCCAAATGTTGTTGTAGGGTCTACCGCGGTCGCGGCAACAGCCGCGGTAGCGCCGGCAGCGCTTGTCAGTAAGACTTTTTGGGAAATATCTTTCCGAATTGTAGTCGCAGTCACGACAGGTAAAACGCCGGGCCGCCCGATTCCCGTCATAAAGCCGCCTATTGTAAGAGTAGTACCCAGGCCGAGGCCATAAAAACATAAATGATTGTCAAAGGCATGGCTCAATCGAGATTCTTAAGATGACAGATGAAGAGATTGAAAAGCGCGCTTCCGAGGCAATGGAAAAATACGAGTACGCGGAAGCAAAGAATCTACTAGATCCTTTGGTGGATGTGGGTTCAATCTATGCTCTTACAACTATTGGTTCGATATACGAAAATGGATACATGGGTGTTAAAGATAAAATATTAGCGCGAAAATATTACAATATGGCTATTAATGCTGGAGATATCTATTCTTATTATCGACTCGGATGTCTTTTATTAAATGATGGGGAATTGGAATCCGCGCGTGTCATGTTTAGAAATGGCAAAGAAAATGGTGACAAGGACTGTAGAAGTGCCCTTGATATTTTGGAATTCAATGAATCTGAGCGCCTTGCTTTTGAGGCAATGAAGGTAAAGAATTTTATAAGGGTGCGCGATTTGCTGCTGCCGTTAGCAGAATATGGTTCTGAATATACGTTGATGACGCTCGGGTGGCTATATGAATCGGGGTTGGCCGGAGTTGCTGACAAATATCTAGCAGTTTCATATTATGAGCGAGCTGCTGGTACTGGCTGCATTACTGCATATTATCGTGTTGGCTTGATCAAGCTCGAGCAAGGTGAGGAAGAAGAAGCGAGACTATATTTTTCTCGTGGCGTTGAGTTAAATCATCTTGCTTCTATGGCGAAACTTGGAGAAATGATGATTGACGGTCGAGGTGGGGAAGCCGATTTTGATCATGGATTAATTTTACTAAGATCGGCTGCTGATCAAGGGCATATCATGGCTCGACGAAAATTACTCATTTTGGAGGGAGAAAATTCAAATTCTATTTTAAAGAAATTTACGATAAAAATTAAAATTGCGAGGCTGGCTAAGGAGGCCGTGGAGGAATTTCTAGCGGACGAATTTTCACCGAAAGTGGAAGAATTTAGGTGAAGGACGAAATTTCTCCTTTCTGCTAAACTCACAGCCGCAAAAGGCGGAGCTGCCACCTTGTTCGAAAGGCGGACGAGTAACGGCGTTGGCGCAGGATTACGGTGCCAGGTTACTAAATACATGAATTGTGACATGCCATTCGCATGGCTCGTCTGCCCCGCCTCGTCCTGCTGGGACTTCCCTATCATGTGACGCAGCGCGGCAATCGCCGGGCGCAGACCTTCTTCGAGGATGGAGACTACGAACTGTATCGAGATTTGCTCGGAGAAGCTGCCGAGCGCGCCGGAACGGAGATCTGGTGCTACTGCCTGATGCCTAATCATGTGCATCTGATCGCAGTGCCGTCGGACGAGGACGGGCTGCGCCGAACCTTCGCAGATGCGCACCGGCGCTACACCGGCTTCATCAATGCGCGGAACCGCTGGACCGGCCATTTGTGGCAGGGCCGCTTCGGCGCCGTGGTGATGGACGAAGAGCATCTTGCCCATGCGGTTCGCTATGTATCGCTAAACCCCGTGCGTGCGCGGCTCGTCGAGCGCCCCGAACACTGGCGATGGTCGAGTGTCCGTGCGCATCTGCGCGGCGAAGATGACGGCCTGGTGCGGGTTTCGCCCGCGCTCGATCACTATGGCGCGTTCGGCAATTTCCTGGCCGATCCCGTGGACGATAGCGCGGCATTGCTGGCGCTGCGCCGATCGGAAATGTCCGGCCGCCCCATCGGTAGCGCCGCCTGGATTTCCGGCCTCGAAGCCCCGACCGGCCGCATACTCGCCCCGCAAAGGCGCGGGCCAAAGGCCAAGGTTAATTTGGTTATTTAGTAAACTGGAACCGTAATTTAGCCGTAATTCCCAATGCGGCTTATCGCTCAAGCACGAAAAAGCGCGAGCCGAAGCACCTAGAAGGCTCGAATTCTGGTCTCCACGATCGCTGCGCATCCAGTATTTTGTTGGATACATGTAGGAAATTCCCTGCAAATTCGCCTGCTGTTCAACTCAGGAGAACAATCATGGCGAATATTACCGACACCCAGCTTGCGGCTTCGAATGGGGCATCCCTTGTCGGATTCAGTCCCTCCGGCGTGCCAGATCAGGTGCGGACGGCCGAAGGCAAGTTGAGAGACACAGTTTCAGTCAAGGATTTTGGCGCCATTGGCGATCAATTTTTCCACCCTTTGTCGGCATCGTTCGCGTCGCTGGCTGACGCTCAGGCCGCGTTCGGCCCGCATGTCACATCTCTGAGCCAGTCCGTCGACTGGGCAGCGATTCAGGCGGCGATCAATGCGATGGAGCCCCTTCAGGGGACGGTGTTCTTCCCACGCGGGCGATATGTGCTCAGCAGCGGCGACTCGCTCAAAATTCCGAATCTCATCACGTTGCGCGGGGAAGGCCCGGCGTCCTCGATCATCGACAATCAGAACCACGCCTTTACGGGCGCACTGGCCGTGAACAAGAATTCCGCAGGATTTGTTCACACAATTTTCGAGCATTTGGGTTTCCACGGCGGAACGACCGGCCTGGATATCAATGTTACCTTGGAGGTGGCCGGCCTTATTTTTAACAATGTCAGCTTCCAGCTCCAGAGTGAAAAGAATCTGGGTTGCAACATGATGCTGAAAACTTCCAAATTTAACCAATGTATATTCGCCGGTGCCAGTTATGGTGTGAAGGTCGATGATCGGACGACAAATGCTGTCGATTTTATTTCATGCGATTTCACCAATCACGCATTCAGTCATATATATCTGCGTTCCGCCGAGGTTGTGAATTTCCTGGGATGTCGTTTCGAGGATGGTGGTGTGGCGGGTCGAAAGACGATCGATCTTGCGGATGCCCGCAACGTCACGTTCAAGGGCTGCTATTTCGAAAAGACGCACGAATATCTGTTGTCGGAAAGCAGCTCAAGCAACTCGGTGGGCTTCGATGATTGCCACTTCACCGGCTGGAATGGCCCATCCGGGCTGGCTCCCTATCTGTTTCAGTCCGACGGCATCGTGCAGTTCGGCAGCAATAGCTGGTACAAAGGCAGTGACGGCCCCGCACGCATGATGATGACGGGCATGAACAACGACGCGCTGGGCAGCAACAATACGCTCTATTTCGCCCATTCGCGTGCGCGGAAGCATATTGTCTCACCGTCCGTGCCGGTGCCCGCATCGCTTCAGAAGAATTTGGTGAGATTCTCCCGCAATGCCCCGTCGGGCGCAGTGACCAATCTTCAGACGTTGACCGGAACGTTGATCGTGAACGCGCTGTCTCTCGAGGCCGGCGGTTTTGGTAAGTCCTTCTCCAGAAAATATCATGTGCGCCTCGAGGCGGTCGGTCTCGCGACCATCGGCTGCCAGTTGGTGCTCGCATCCGACGCGGGCCCCGCATCGGGAGCTTCGATGACGGTACAGGCGAAATCGGGCGCAACCGCCAGCGAGCTCATTCTGGAGGCCGTGTTCACTGGCCTGAATCCAGGAACCGCGATCACCTCCTCGCTGCAATGGAGCGTTGACTATATCGCCGCCTCCACCACCGGGGAGTTCTTCCAGGTGGCTCTGGCCTGATCGATCCGGGGGCGGGAGCATGCTCTCGCCCCCGGACGCTTCGATGATAGTGACGGGCCCGGATGCCTGTATCGACTCGCGGATGATTTTACCGGCGGCTGGATGATCCGGAGCGTCGATCCGGCTCTGCTGTTTGATGCCAAATCATACGGCGCCATCGCGCCGCGGAGAGACGGGAATGGCTGGCGCGCCCGGCAGGAGTCGAACCTGCGGCCTCAAGATTAGAAGTTCTGTGCTCGGTGTCGTCATGCGTGTTCAGGCGTCGCCGTGTATCTATGATGATCTTGGATTGTTCCTAATACGTATCGCTTTATGTCGTCGCGTATCTTCACGTGCAATCGCTAGCGTGCTATTCCAGTGATTATCCATGGCGGAGGCAAAGGACGTGGTGGTTGGCAAGGTCACCAAGGAAGCCGTTGACGAAGTTCCCACCCCGGCGAAGGGGCAGCGTGAATATCTATGGGATGAGACGGTTAAGGGCTTCGGCCTAATGGTCACCGACAAGGGCGCGCGATCGTACATCCTGCAATATCGGATCGGGGGCAGGGGGGCGGCCACGCGCCGGGTGACAATTGGCAAGCATGGAAGTCCGTGGACGCCAGCTAACGCGCGGAAGCGGGCGCTCGAATTGCTCGAGCAGGTGCGGCGCAAGGTCGATCCATACGACGCGGAGAAGGGGGCCGCCGAAACCGTCCGCACCGAGAAAGAGGCTGAGAAGAAGCGCGCGGCGATCATGCAGCGCTTGGCGTTCGACACGATCGCCGCCAGCTATATCGAGAAGGGCACATGGATAGACGGAAAGCGCATTGGGTCGTGGGCCACCTATCAGCGGATCATCGACCGCGACCTGCGGCCTAAATTTGGATCCACGCCGCTCCCCGACATTTCGGCGGACGATATCACCGAGCACCTACAGGAGATCGGCGAACGTGGCGCCAGCGCTGAGCGTCGCGCCCATGTCGTGCTGTCGAACATCTTCCAGTATGCGGCGAAGGCGGAGAAGCGACATTTCAAGGCGAAGATGTCGCCTATGCTCGACGTGCCAACCCCGGAGGCAAGCGGGAAGCGCGACAACCACCTGAGAGACGACGAGCTGCGCTATCTGTGGGTTGCGGCCGGGGGCATGGGCTGGCCCTGGTGCGAAATCATCCGCCTGTTGATCCTCACTGGTCAGCGCCTGCGGGAAGTGGCCCACGTCCCACAGTCCGAATTGAATCTGCCTGAGCGCGCCTGGATCATATCGGGCGAGCGCACCAAGAACAGCGATACACATTTGGTGCCGCTGTCCGTGAGCGCCCTGGCGATCTTCGAGGCTGCGCCGATCATCAAGAATGATGGTGGGCTGTTGTTCCCGTCGTCGGTCGGGACCGCGCTTTCGGCGGTATCGAAGATGAAAATGAAATTGGACGGCACGATCTTCGCATTGATGAAAAAGGATGCGGAGGAGGCCGGTGCCGATCCCGAAGCCGTGAAGCTCCGTCCATGGCGGTTGCACGATCTGAGGCGAACCGCATCGGTCGGCATGCAGAGACGCGGTGTTCCCCGCGAAGTGATCGACGAGGTGTTGAACCATCGCACTGGTGGGCGCACGGGCATTACCGGCGTCTATCAGGTCTACCGGTTCCAAACCGAGAAGGCTGCTGCGCTGGCGCGCTGGGATGCGCTGGTCTCATCGATCGTTACAGAGTTGCCAGAGCGGTCTAACATCATCGACCTAACGGAGAAGCGCGCATGATCGCTAACGATTTCATGACGCCCGGTTCGGCTCCGTATCAGACTGCTCGGAGGCGCTACTTTCCACCAATCCCGGCTTGGCCGAAACTTTCATCGGACAAGGTCTTTGTGTGGGAAGCGCTCTTTCTCGTCGGCAAAGCAATATTTGGGGACGATTGGACCGAATCGGAGTGGAAGGCGCTGGACTGGCCAACCGCACCTGAGGTGGGAGTGGCACTTGCGAAAAAGCGAGCGAACGATGCGGTTCGCAGCAAAGCGCCGCAGCCCACTTCGGGGCGTGGCGTGCGCTTTGAGTTTCAACCTGCGCCTGATTCCAGCATGAGCCAGCAACACGAGCATGTCATCGCAAGGAGAGAGCATGTTATCAAACGGCTTGTGGACATTGAACAGGCCGCATGGAACGAAAATGAAAAGGCTATTGCCCGCATAAAGCGGGCCTCAGATTGGCTCGATGAACGATTCCGGGACGGAAAGATCAAGACTTTCACGCGTTTTGTGTCCACGGCGGGCGCGCCATTGGACATGCCGCCGAGTGAATGGTTTTGTGACGATGCGTTGAACAAGCGCATCCGCCCCGGCCAATACGACAGGTGGTACTACACCGCTCAACCATCGAAGCACCCGGTCTATATCTTTGTCGATCGCGCAGGACTTGAAGTGGAAATTGCGACGCTGAGCCACGCCACATTACTCGTGAAGAACACCGACCTGACTCAATTGCCAGCGCCGCTCAAGATGGCCGTGAACCTATTCCTATCCGATCCAAGCGTATCCGGGCTGGGGAAAAAGGATCGTCGGCGGAAGGTGGAGGCGGCATGGAACGCAACATTTTCGGTTGCCAGCAACAGCTACATCGATGCGGTCACGCTCGTGATGGCACAGGAGCCAGATCTAGATCGCGTCCAGCGCGAGCGTGACCGCGCGAAAGCAACGGATTGAAAATTTAGTCCCCTTACCCAAACGACCGATTTCTGCCATTCAGCGAGGTAGTCCCCCTACTCAACCCATCTCTGTCGAGAGGGTAGGGCTACCAAAACAGGCGCGCTCTCTCACTGAAATCGTCATACCTAACCGTCCGTCTCCGCATGTTGCGGAACGCCAACCGGGGCAACCGGAAGCGAAAGACGGGCACATGACACAAGGTTATTTGCGTACCGCCGATGCGGCCAATTATCTGGGGATGGGGAAGTCCACTCTCGAGCGGGCGCGTATCGAGGGGACCGGGCCGAAGTTCCGCCGGCTCGGTTCCAGGATCGTCACGTACGCTGTTGCCGATCTGGACGCATGGGCGAGCCAAGAGATTCGGCTCAGCACTTCGGAAGCGGCGTGATCAACCATGCTGGAAACGAGAAAACGCCGCCCCGGTAAGGGAGCGGCGTCTGGGATGTCTGCGGCCAAGCGACAGACCGGACATAGCATCGCTGGGTATCCAATCCAAGTATTGGAAGCCCGATATAGTCTCAGCCCCGCCGTCGCGCGCGTCATCGCCAGCTTGATCTGGAAGGGTGTGTGCGATGACTGATCCCGCACCCGTCATCCATCTCCGCCAGATCGGCGACGAATACCGCGTCACGGTCGAGCCCGCACAAGCCGGCGACTGCTGGGACAGGACGTTTCCCGAATATAAGCAGGCCAGACCATGGGCCCGAGGCTGTCGCCTCGCCCGCGGTTGGTCGCTCGTCGATGAAGTGGAACCCATCTGATGACCGCTCACCGCAAGCACGCGCTGACGCTGCTCAACGAGCATCCCGACCTTCAGCACCGGGAAGCTGGCTTCCTGGGCCATGTGGCCGTTGCGCCGACGCTGACCGAGAAGCAGGCCAATTGGCTCGCTCTGATCATGGAGCGCCGCAGCCTCACCCCGAAGACGGGAGGACGGTAACATGGACCTATTTGATTTCCCGCAGTCCGTCCCGGCCAGTCACCGCGGCGTCGATACATCGGTTGAGGCTTGGCGCGTGATCGCTCCGACCATCGGCGCGAAGCAGCGCGCGGTTCTGGATGCGATCGCGGCCGCCGGCGCCAATGGCCTGACGGGAGACGAGGCAGCCCAGCGGATCGGCTGGGAGCGCTGGGCAGTGCGCCCGCGCCTGTCCGAGCTGAAGTCGCGCGGCGACATCGTCGATAGCAAGCGCCGCCGTGTGAACCAGGCATCCGGCATCAACGCCATCGTTTGGATCCTGAAGCGCTATCGCGACGATGCGCAGGAGGCGGCCCATGACTGACGCCCGCCGCATCATCATTCAGGACGTGGCGTTCGGCGCCGGCTTCGACGTGTTGATCGTGCCCAAGCCCGATGGCCTGAGCCGTGAATTCACCTCGTACCGCGAGGCGCGCGGCTATGCGGCCGGGCTCGCTGAAGGTCGCGGCTGGCCAATAACCGACACCACCGGGAGGAGCGACCATGCCGGTTGATTGGAAAGCGTCAGAGCGCGCCAGCGACACCATTCCCGCGTTCATCAGCGCCATGGAAGCCATCGGTGTCCGTCCTGCCGAGCCTATCGCCGACCGCCTTGGTCCTGATCTCATCCGTTTCCAGTGCGAGGGGGACAGCGCCGGCCGGCGCAATGGCTGGGCAGTGCTGTATCTGGACGGCCGGCCCGCTGGCAGCTTCGGAAACTACCGCCTGGATATCTCGGAGAAGTGGAAGGCCGATACCCAGATCGAGCCGCGCACGCTTGAAGAGCGGCGGGCATGGGCGAAATCGATCAAGGAAACCCAGCAGCGTCGCGCGGCTGCGATCGCAGAGGCTCAGCGCCGTGCGGCGTTCGCTTCCGTGGCGCGCTGGGATGCGGCGCGCGCGGTCGATGCCGATCACCCCTATCTCATCAAGAAGGGCATCAGTGGCGAAGGGCTCCGCCAGTCGGGCGATAAGCTGCTCGTTCCGATGCATGACGGGGCGGGCGTGCTGTGGAGCGTGCAGAGCATCTGGCCGGATGGCACGAAGCGCTATCCCAAGGGCGCGCGGCAGAAGGGCCTATACTTCCTGCTCGGACAGCCTGACGCGGTCGTGTGTGTCGCCGAGGGCTACGGCACCGGCGCTGTCGTTCGGCGCGCCACGGGGCATGCGATCGCAATATCGTTCACGGCAGGCAACATGCTCGCGACCGCGATGGCGATCCGCGATCGATACCCGAAAGACGATCTTGTGATGCTGGCCGACGATGACCCGCACCTGATCGATCACCCCACTATTCGGCGAAACGTCGGGCTTGAGGAAGCCTATGCCGCTGCGAAGGCAGTCGGCGGACGCGTGGCGCTTCCGCCACGGAAGGATGTGGCATGAGGGCCGGCGATGTGACCGCGCGCGATTTCGCGGATGTTGGGCAAGATATGGGAGATGGCGCGATAGTCGCTGCCATCGACACCGCGCGGAAGGCCCGCGGCGATCGGCTCGTTACCGCTACGCCCTATGCGTGGCGCGACCCGTCCGCCCTGCCACAGCGGCAATGGATCTATGGCCGCTCGATCCAGCGCGGACACCTCCGTGCGATCGTCGCACAGGGTGGTGCCGGCAAGACGATCCTGAGCGTCGCTGAAGCGCTGGCTATGGTGACGGGCCGGGATTTCCTCGGCCAGCCAATACCGGGTGGACCAAAGCGGGTCTGGCTGTGGAACCTAGAGGACGATGGCGACGAACTGGCGCGTATCGTCCAGGCTGCATGCAAGCATTGGTGCATCACTGAAGCCGATATTGGCGGGCGCCTGTTCATCGATAGTGCTCTTGAAGGCGCGGTGCTGAAGCTGGCGCGCTCGTCGGCGTCCGATGGGCTCGTGATCAATCGCCCGCTCGTAGACGATCTGGTCGAGGAAATGCGGTCGCGTCGCATCGACTATCTCCACGTTGACCCGTTCGTCTCGTCCCATGCCGCGAATGAAAGCGACAATATGGAGATCGATGCCATCGCCAAGGAATGGGCGCTGGTGGCGAAGCGCGCAGACGCCGGTGTCGGGCTGGCGCACCATGTCAGCAAGGCCGGCGCGGCAGAGGCAACGGCCCTGTCTGCACGTGGAGCGGTCGCGCTCATCAATGCCTGCCGATCGGTCATCACGCTCAACCGTATGGGCGAGGACGAGGGCAAGCGGTACGGCATCGAGGACGAGAAGCGCCGCCGGTATTTCCGGACCTATGACGACAAGAACAACCGCGCTCCGCCCAGCGACAAGAGCGATTGGTTCCAAATGCTGTCCGTCGATCTCGGCAACGGAGACGAGAACGGCCCCGGCTATGGCGACAGCATGGGCGTGGTTGTGCCCTGGTCGCCGCCCGATGCATTCGAGGGGGTGACGTCCGACCATCTGCACCGCGTCCAGAAAGCCATTGATGGCGGCATGTGGAAGGAAAGTGCGCAGGCGGGCGACTGGGTGGGCCAAGTTGTCGCCGACATCATGGGCCTGAGCGCTGAGAAAGAAGCAAAGACCGATCGGGCTCGGATCAACGCCATTCTGCGCACGTGGATCGCGAACGGCGCTCTCGTCGTCGTGGAGAAGCGCTGCCCCAAAAAGCGTGAAGATAAGAAGTTCGTCGAGGTCGGCGAATGGGCTGTGGTCGGTAGCGCCCCACCTGCGACAAGTGGGGCGGGGCAAGGTGGGGCAAGTAGGGCACCGATAGCGCCCCGCCCCACCCCTCCCCCCTACGGGGGTGGGGGTGGTGGGGCAGGTGCGGCGGATAAGTATCAAGTGGGGCGGGGCAGCCAATATCCGCATGACAATCCGGCGCTGTCGCCATTGTCCCGAGTTGTCTTCGGTGAGGATGGGCGGATCAAACGAAAGCCGATCCTCGCACCCGGTGAAGATCCCGAAGACATGGCGGGCACGTTCTGATGACGAAGAAAGGAAGCCGAATGGCCAAGGGCAAAGCGAAGGCGGCCAAGCGTGATCCGTCCGATCTGGAGCGCAGCGCGATCGATGCGGCGCGGGAGTCGTTCAATGCTCGGCCGATCCGTGCCGAGATGCAGGTCGAGCCGGCGGCGAACGGGTCGCTCGACGCGGAGGCCGTCCATAACGACGAGATCGGCGCGGCGGTAATGGTCAACGATGCCTTCGGCAGCTCGTCCGGCCATTTCGTGAATCAGTGCGTCACGCACCTTGCCAACGCGACCACGGCCCACGGTGGTGCGGTATCGACACAGGGCCTCAACGCGGCCCTTGCCCTGGTCGGCGCCATCGGTCCTCGGGATGAGCTGGAAGCGGCTCTGGCAACGCAGATGGTCGCAACGCACGAGATGATGCTGATGCTGTCGAACCGCGCCCGAAGCGCGCAACGCCTGGAGAGCATCAAGGAATATGGGAATCTCGCAACCAAGATGGCGCGGACCTTCACCACGCAAATCAAAGCGCTGGGCGACATGCGCCGGGGTGGCGAGCAGGTTGTGAGACACATCCACGTCTATCAGGGTGGCCAAGCCGTCGTAGCAGAAACGTTCAATGTTCACGGGGGTCAAAGTGCAAATTCGTTCGGTCAACCCCATGCATTCGGCCCCGCGCTGCTTGGCCAGGACACGGCAGGGTACGGCGTGCCAATCTCCAGCGGTGCGCGGCCGGAAACGTTGCCGCATGCACGGCGGGAAAAGTCCAGGCGCCCCGAAGGGGAATAGCCACAACCTGAAGCATGGGCTTCGCTCTGCCCGTCACCTTGCGCTCAGAGCGCTGATCCGCGAACTGGCGGAAGGCTGACAGGCGGGTTGTGCGACCAGTACGCGCGGTGCGCGTTATTATAATCGGACAGATATTGCGCGCGTAAGGGGAGCGGGACCACTTCCGCCTGTGGCTTGGGGTTCAGGGCGCGGCGGACCGTGTCGTCGCTTAGTCCGGTCTCTTCAGCAATCTTTCGAGCAATACTTTTAGGACGCCCGCCCTGAGGGCCGGATTTAGGTTGTGCCGCATTTTGCGGCGAAACCTCCCTTGCCTCTTCACGGCGGGTCAGCAACTCCGCATAGCGCCGGATATGCTCGTCACGCTGACCAAGACCTTGATTGCCTACCTTATTCCAAGTCCTTCCAGCCGCTAGGTTTCCGCGGTCGGGTCGCGCCCTCGATCTCGATGACGATCTTCCCGTTCGGATCGATCTCCACGCTATGGACGCGCAGCCCGGCAGCCATAACACCTGATACGGCGCGCTTGATGTCGGCCTTTGTGAAGCGGGCTGGTGCACTCACGATATTTTTCTCCGACTCACACGTATTCCCAATGCTGCAATAAGCGCTATCGGATATGTATGCGCCGCCGACATTGCCGGTGCCGCCATTACTGGTCGCAGCCGCAACGGCCGAAAAGGGGGAAACATGGCTGTCCTGCATGGACTGTTCGGTGAGAAATCGACCACGCCATCGATCGCGGCAGAGTCGCCGGCCGTCCCGAGGTCACGTCCAATCTCGATGTGGCCCTTGCATGCACTGGGCCACGATGATCTGCCCAAGGATGGCGATCGCGTCGATCGCATAACCGGCGGCATCCCCAATACAGGCAAGTGATGTGACGCGCGTCTTGTTTAACCAGAAGGCCGGTTCGGGCTTTACGAGTGCCGTGTCGCCTGGGCCGGAAATGAGCGTCTCCCTTGAGGAGGAGCAGTGGGCCATCGCCGCCAGGCTTCTGGAACTGCACGGCGCCGCGATCGGCGATTTCATCGAAGAGCGTGTCGCCCAACTCACCGACCAAGGCGATGAGGAGGGGATAGTGTTCTGGCGAGACATCACGAACAAGCTACTCCTGCTGATCGGACCGGCCGAGGGTGTCGGACCGCAGTGACGCGTCCGTTTCGTGTTTTCGTTATCGACGCTGAGCAAGTCCTCACCGACGATAGCGCAAGGAGAGCCCAACGCTTACCAAACGATTTTCACTCTTGGGCGAGGCGAAGCAAAAAATAGCGCCCCGAGCCGAAGCCCGAGACGCTATCTGTGCAGGCGGCTCCCCCGTTGATGCTCGCTTACGCGGGGGGCGCGAAGCAAGCGCAACGCGCCTGGCGAAATGATAATTGGGCTGAAATGAATCGCAATAGGCGACGCCGAATGATGCCAAAACGGATGCAATTTGTATTCAGGTCCAGGCCGGGCAGCGATACGCTCGCCGGGTGAGAACATGCTTGAGGCGCGAGGCCGGGAGGAAACTTCCGGCCTCGTTGCGTTGGGCCGGTCAGCTGGACGCCCCAGCCCGACATTTGGGGGCTGGGCTGGGGCGGCGGTGCTTTTGCCGAGGAGGCTGCCCACAAGCTGCATGAACTTCAGAGAAAAGAAAAGCGCTGCTTTTGGTGTGGTCGTTGGCCTCACAGCGCTCATCGGTTAGGGCGCTGTTCCCCAGTAGCGTGAGTGCGTGACCAAGCCATGACGATGACGCGCGAGGAATTTCGCCGGATCCGCAAACGGCTCCGAATGACCCAGGTCGAGCTTGGCGAATTTCTCGGTGTATCCAGCCGCTTCGTCAGCATGCTTGAAGGTGGTCACAGCCCGATCGAACGGCGGACCGAGCTGGCGATGCGCTACCTGGTTGTCATCAGCAAGCCTGACCATTGGCAATTAACCGATCGGTAAACGCCGCATCTTATAAGCCGACCAACAGCCTAGTCTCTCGATCGCAATCTGGTTAAACTCGGGCCGCTGCCTCACAAGGGCGGCGGCTTCTTTCCGTTCAACGATTCCAATGTGGATGGCCGATCGGCCAGGATCGCAGGACCATCATGCATCACGTTGATCGAGTTTTCATTGACGACATCGTCCTGCTGGATGGGCACTCGTTCGCACGATGCCACTTCAAGCGCTGCTCGTTGGTGTTCGCAGGCGGAGCGTTGCCGGATTTCGGGGAAAGCGTCATTTCAGAGGATTGCGAATGGCGGTTTGCTGGCCCAGCCGGGAGGACCATCGAATTTATCAACCGGCTGAAGCATGCTGATCTCGGCGGCGAAATGATCGACGCTCTCTTTCCGTTCGTGGCGACCGTGGTTCGTTCTAAAAATGGCGGGTCAAGTTGATCTCCGTGCGATGGCTTCGCTCAAATCGCGATTGAGCAGCATATGCTTTATACGCCTGATCGTATGCCCTCCCGATTTCTGAGCGTCCAGGACGACGCAGAATGCGAATGAGACTTTGGCTGCATATCGGGAGTTAACTGGCTTGGCGGCTCACGCCCGATTTTCTCGCCTATGTCGCTTTTTGCGGTCACCTCTATCTTTTTCAGCCGGGCATATCTGGTGATTTTCATCCCACCAGAGAGCCCGCAAAATGTGACCTTTTTTGATGCACCAGACCCGGTTTGGGCCAGTGAGTCTAAGCGACAGAAGTTCATCGATGTCGTCTTGCTCTAGTTCAACTAATCGTTTCTTCGCATCGTCACACAACCGCGAGGCGGCAATTGGATGCGATCCGCCCCCGGTAATCTCGTTCCAGTTCTTGCCCTCAAATTCGAACAGCTTGTGAAGAACCTCATGGAACTTGTCGTGTGGCTTGATATCCCACGCAAATGGGCCTCCTTTATCCGCATGGCTGAACCGCCAAGCCAGAGGGTGACCATCTTCGTAAACATGCGCCTCTATAACCGGCTTCTTCTTAGGTGCCGGGCTGGCGCCGTATGTCGGCTTCTTTTTTTGCTTAGCCACGGCGCTACTTGAGGTTGCCGTAGTACTCTGCCATCGCCGCGTGCGTAATCTCCCGATTGCTCCGGGACCCATCGGGTAGGCCTTTGCGGGCATCCTTCCATGGTGCTTCGCGATGTGTGAGATCACTTAGCCAAAGCGCAGCCTTTTTCCCGTAGGCCTTCAACACAGCGCTTATGGTTTCTTTCTGGACTTTCTTTAGCTTCTTTGCATCGCCCTTCGGCTCTGCATCCACGCGAAACTCGCCTTGGTGGGCGTGATAAAGGTCCGGACACACCGGGCCATTCGCCCACGCCTCGATCCGCTCAGGGAAAAGCTCTTCCTCATCCCATACGAGCGACCATGCTTGGCTGTAATAAACCAGTTTTTGGAGCTTCATGGCCGTAATTGGGCCGGTCTTGCTCAGGATATAAGCAGAGGCGTCAAACACGCTTGCCATGTGCTAACTCCCACGTTCGCTTGATGTTCGCATTAACAGGAGGGCAGTAGCCGTACAACCTGCAACAAGGTGGGCCGGCAACTGACTACAGACAGATTGAGCACATAGGCTCGCCCATTTTCTCACCCGCCCATCGATTCGGATCAGGCGCGCCAGCGTCCTACTGAAGCGTCGGCTTGATCGCGTCACCTTCGCGGCGCACGAAACCATTCTTCTCCAGCCGCTGCACCAACGTGTGCATCTGATTGTAAAGTTCGAGAAATGCCGCCGTGGGCATGGCTAATCTGCAAGCTGTTGTGGAGTATCCGGTCGTGACTTTGCGATCGGGTTTCGGCGCGTCGGTGCGAGAAACTGACAGGACGATACGCGCGGTGGACGTGTTCGCATAGGTCACCACAACACCGTCCGCGAACACCTCGCTCACCGCGCTGTCGTCCCTGTACTCGAACGTTTCGACGATGGTCGGCTTCAACACATGTACCTCCGAATCCGGTTGGGTATCCAACGTGCAGCATTGTTCGAAAAAGAAAAGCCCCGGCCTATGGTGGGGCCGGGGCAGTGGGAGTCTCTTGTTGGAAACTCCGGGTCGCAGCAACGACCTATTGGATTCTGCCCATGCTTGCATTGGACAAAAGCGACATATGCAAAAGAAAACCCGGCCCCTCGCTGTGAAGGGCCGGGTTCCTCATCAAGCAAGATATAGCGCTGTTTCGGGTAGCTGATCCGGTTCACGATCCAGACGCATGGCGGCCTCGATCGCGCTCATTACGAAAGCTTCCATTGTGGGGCCGTCAAAGACAAGGTTCGCGTTGGCGGCCCACGCCTTAACCTTTCTCATTGCGTCGGCGTGCATGGATGTCGCCAGCATAACGAACGCCACGCCATCTTCGCGCAGGAATCCATAGTTTCCATTCCCGCGTTCGCTGGGATGCCTGTGATCGTATGACAGCTCGCCTTTGGTGCCTGCATCGACGCACCCGCGAAAGGCGGCGCGCATTATCCTGAGATAAGGGCGGATCACGCCCAAAACTTGGCTAGGGGTGGCGACAGGGCGGCCAAGCGGAACGCTCATATCGAGCATGGTATTCTCCTACAGAGAGGCATCGGGTTCGAACCGATGGCCCGTCGCTGGAATGCTCCGGGCGCGCGCAATTTCTCAGAACGCGCGTGGGCGGTCAACAAAAAGCCCGACCCCTGCTCGCGAAGGGTCGGGCCAGGCAAATCCGAAACAGTTTCGGTTCTCAGGCTTCGGGGACGATCCGCAGCTGCGCCCGCATGTAGGCTCGGCACGCATCCTCTTCGTTGATCGGCCCACGGGATTGATCGAGCCCATAGATGGGCGGCGTCGAGTATTCCCGCTCGGCCCCCTCATCCTCCGGTTCGGCATCGTTCCCATCTTCGGCATCGTCCGGATCGCCGGGGTAGCCGTCGCCTTGGCCAAACGAGTCGTCACGCGTGATGTCATCGTCTCCGCAATGGCAACGATCTTCATCGCCATCTTCGAAATCAGGATCGCCGTCGATCTGATCGAGACGTTCAATCATTCGATCAACGGCAAGAGTGATCGTGGCCCGGGGGAACGACGGCAGGGCGATGAGGAGCGCCTCAAGCTGTGCCGGACTGGTTGATGCCCTGCGCACCTCTCGACGCGTCCACGGCCTGCGCTGGGGGCGCTGGGCTGCCGTGCGAGGGGCTGGGGCTCTGCTGGCCATCATATACCCCCTTCCGGCGGCGTCCGCCCGATGAACAGAGTGAACGTGAACCCGAAGCCCTCAACGATGATGACGTGGCCGGGGCCGCATCCTCCGCCGTCCCAGCGCTCGATTGCCTGCTCGTCGCGGTTGATGTGGATGGAAGGCCGAAGCCCTCCACCCCAACGGTTGCGAAGCGCGGCGATCACAGCCCCGCCTCCCGGTCCAGACGATCGATATAGGCGCGGATCTTCCGTTGAAGTCCGAACCCGATTTCTCGCCCCTTGCGCATGTCCGACACCAACCGCGGATCGTCACACGCCTCACGGCCGAAACGGGTCTGCGAGATCGGGTGACGGCGAAGAGCTGCGACAACATCCGGATAGGTAAGGGGCGGCGGCGTCGGATCGAGCCCCTTGATTGGCGTGGCTGCCTGCGACTGCATCTCCCCGAAGCTGCGGGCCACGAGTAGCGCAATCAGCGCCTCGCCATTGTCGCGAGCCTTGAACAGCTCGTCGTGGAGGATGCTGATTTCCTCGTGATGGGACGAAGTTCGCGAAGGCTGAGACAGGAACAGGCGTTCATTCACGACGAACGCGATACCCCCATGCTCTGACCAAGCTGCGAACCAGTGCGCCGCGTCAAAGCTCGGCTGCGCGCGAAGTTGGGTGGCCATGTTCATGCCCCCTTCTTCTGGATGGCAACGATCGCAGAGACGGCGCTGTCGTCGAGCCCGCGCAACAGGATATGCAGGGCTTTCTTCGCGCCTTCCCATTCGGCTTGGCTGTTGATGCGCAGGTGCGCAGGCTGGGGCTCGCGAAGCCATATCGTGCAGTCGTCGTCGGGCAGGCCGTACCGCCCCTCCGCGACAATCGACCCCTCCGGTATCCACAGCCGCACATCACCGTCGCCATCCTCACCGACCCGGCAATGAAGAGCGGACCAGAGTTTGGACCATGCCTGCGCAACGGCGTTGGCTTGTTCGTCCAGACGCCAAAGGTCTTGGCGGATAGAGACGACGTGTTTGGCAAACATCGCTTCGAAGTCGGCCGAGCGCTCTAAGGCCAAGTCAAATTTGATAGCCACGGCGCCCGCCGTTGGAGCTGGAACCTCATTTATGAGGTAGTCCATCGCGTCGAGGTAAGCGTCTACAGCCTCGTCCAGATTCGGCGCGCTGTTGGGTAGCGCGTCGGAATTGGCGCGGAGCCGAAGGTAGTTGGCATGGGCCTCACCCCATGCGTTTGCGGTCGCGCTCATTGTGCGATCTCCCCGTTCGGGGCGTAGATGCCGACGAGCTTCCCCAGCAGCATATCGGCGACCACCACGTCATCACGGTATGGCCCGTCCGAAAACCCGATGATCCGGGGGATGCCGCCTGCTGCGATGATCGCCTTGTAATTCGGCGATCGGTAGAACGGATGGGTCATCCACCGGTCGCTCTTTTTCGCGCGGGAAGTCTCCACGATCGAGTAATTGCGCTTGATCGCGCCTCCTGACCACGTTCGGCATCCCGAGCATTTTAGGAACCAGCGGCCTTCTTCCGGCCAGTGGTATTCCGGATCGAACACCGCGATCTCACCCTTGCGGAGAATTGGCCGCATCATGTCATCGGTGACGATGTGCAGTAGATGGCCGGCGGGCGGCGTGTCGAACACGCGGAGCGCGGGGGCATCGCGAACAGGATCTGCTCCGATCATGGCGGGCGAGATCGCGACGGCGCGTTGAGTTGCTGTTGTCATCGGATCAGCCCTCCCCAACCAGAAGCCGGCGCGCGTCGGCCAAGGTGATTTCAGCGTGCTCGTCGCTGATGCAGTGGGACGTAATCTCGATCTTGATCAGCAGCGCGGCGGTGTCAGGGGCTGGGATGCCCATAAGCGCATCGCGGGCAAGACAGAGCGGTTCGGAAAGCGCGCTGGCCGCTGCCTGCTCGTCTGCCAGATTGAAGCTCTTTCGAGCTGCTTCCATCGCAGCTCGATAGGCGTCCAACTCATTGAGCGTGGCAGCGATGTCGATCTGATCGACGGTATTGAGCATATGAAATTGAAGCATAGCCTCGGCTTCCCGCCGGCTCATGGACATATTGAGATTGAGCGTGTCGAACAGATGGTCGGGGCGGTTTGGGGTCGCGGCTGCGGCCATATCCTCAATCTGGTTATAGCGGTCCCATGCGGCGTCGAACTTGCGGTCTGCGTCCTTGTAGACAGCAAGTGCAGCGTTCCATTCGGAATGGCCCGATTTCGGCAGTGGGGCTGCGAGAATGGCTGCGGCTGGTGCGCAGGCGATGGCGCCAAGAATGGCGCGGCGAGTTGTGCTGACCATGGCTCAGCCCTCCGCCTGATCGACGCCGGCCCAGCGGGCACGCTCGACACCGACGATCTCATGGGCAGCGCCCAGCACGTCAGGCTTGCCGAGCCTGTTCAGTGCGTGCCGTTCGTGGCGCAAGGCATGCTCTTCGCGATAACTGGAGTAGACGAAGGGTTCCGACGCCTTGAACAGGACGCGGACCTTGAACGGCGCCGCATCCACGCGGGCCTGAAGGTCAATGACCGGGCTGTAGGAGCCATCGGAATTAATGGTTATCGCGCTTGTGGGCGCAGTTCTTCTGTCGGTATGCGTGTGCATAGTCGTGATCCCTTTTCAGGAAGGGTTGCGATGAGACCGGGGCGGGAGGGGCCTAATCCTCTCGTTCCGGTCGCCTCACCTGCTGGCGAAGTGATAGAAGTTCTATCATGGTAAAAGCGCTTGCCGCAAGAGCTACAGTGATATAATTTCTATCACCATGTCACCGACACAATCGAGAATGGCGCGTGCTGCGCTCAAGTGGTCCGCGAAGGATTTGTCTGCGGCTGCCTGCATTGGATATGCGACCGTTGCCCGGTTTGAATCTGATCTACAGGTCAGCCCGGAGAGCATCAGGGCAATGCGGGCAGCCATTGAGAAGGCTGGCGTCGAATTGATCGACAACGGTGCGAAATCGAAAGGGACTGGCGCAGGTGCCAGACTTATTCAACCGTGATGCCTGAGCCCCGTCGCGATCTCCCCTTCCTGTGGTGGGTGGCGATGGCGGTGGCCGTGGCGCTCCTCTCCATGTCGATCATTCGCGGCGACTGGTGACAGTGCAGCGTGTCAGGCAGCGACAAGCTTATGGGCCATCGACCCAAGCCAGATGAAGAACAAGGCCATGAGGGGTGCCGACAGCCAGGCGGATGAAGCGATGCGGGCCGCGCGTTCTGGCGCTTCCCGGTATGTTTGAACATAGAGGAACAAACCTATCGGCACCGCAAGCCACCAGCTCCAGCCCAACCACCCTACAAGCAGGGCCGCGCCGATCAGTATGAGCCCCACTTTTAGCCCTCTATTTTAATTTCAATCTCAGAACTTTTTCGCCGACGCGGCCGGGTCGTATCGATCGCACACGCCGGAATATTGGCCGGCCTTGCCGTCGATTGATATGTGGCCTGTCGATCTGTCCAAGCGCACCTTTGGATTGTTAACCGGGTTCACTGTCGCGGTGCCCGTGATTTCAACGTCGGTGCGCTTGATATCTTTCAGCTTCATCCAGCCATTCTCGCCTCCCCGAATCATGGGGAGGATGACCCTGGGAAGCCGAATGCGGCCGGTGTCGTCTTCGTTGATCTGTACGTTTACCTGATCCTCGAAAGCCTGAGCCCGTTCGCTAATCGCCTGGCCCCAAGCGGATCCGCCGAAATTGTTGAAGGCGAAGGCTGACGTCATAGAAAGCTTGTTTGCTGTGCCCGCACCAAGGCATATCAGATGGATAACACCGCCGGCTGGCGGTGCTTCGCTTTCAGGTTCCGGCGTCGTTTGACGCGCAGGCGGGCCAGCACGCTGAAGTTGAAGTGGAACGAGCGAAGATTGAGGAATCCCGCGCGGTGCCTGATCGCGATAATCGATTTCGCTCTGTGCATAGGCATTCGCGCTGACCATGGCGGTGCTTACTGCCATCGCCGTCCAAAGATTATTCATATGCTCGCCCCCTCCGCTCGATAGCGGTGATCCATATGGACCTCGTCGAGTTAAGCGAGAGTAAGCATCGCTTTGATCCAATCCAGAACGGACCATTTCCTTTCGGGGCCTGACCTGACGGTTCGCAGCATATTTCCAGAGCGAACAAATCCGAAAAAGGACCGATCCGGCCATAAATCCTTTGTGTCGCATGTAGGAATATGTCAGAACTGCTGACGTAAATTCTGCGTAGGGAGCAAGCGATGAGAGCATCGAATCTCGATGTACCCGTGACGTTCAGGGTCACGCCTTCCATGATGAGCGCGGCTGAAGCCAAGGCCCGACAGGAGGGAATGAGCCTTTCCGAACTGATGCGGCACGCACTGCGCAACGCGGTGAGGGAGGCAGCATGATGAACGCCATCGACATCGACGCGCGCCGACTGCTGCGAGATGAGGAGTTGCAGCGTCTGCGCGACGCCATTGCTTCGAACGATCAGGACGATAGCGAAATCCTAGCCACGATCGATCGGGCCGCAGCCCACGCGCGCATGGCCTCGAATAGTCGAGACTGGCGCGACCGACTGACACTGGCGGGAGCGCTTTTCTACCTCGTAAAAGAAATGGAGCGGGCCGAAGCCGATGCGATAGGCCCCGCCGTCGAATGCGTTATCGTGCTCGATCAACTGGCGGACGAGGGGTGCGAGGAAGCCGCACTCTCGCTTTCAGTCCTGGCGCTGTGCGATCCGCCGCCACCTTCCGAAGTGTTTCAGCTCGCGAAGATTGCGAAGGCGCCACCCCATCGGCTGCCCGACTTCCCCGACGTTGATGACCCCTTGTTCGAGGTGTTCGCCTCGGCGCGGCTCTGTGGCGAGATCTGCCAGGCATATGGCCTGAGTCCCTCGGCGGTCTGGAGCTTCATGGAGCATTGCGAGGAGCTGTCGGCAGACATGCTCTTCAGCGATGCCGGATTGGAAGACGCAACCAAGATCATTGTCCACGCCTTCCACGGCGCGGGCCAGACTTTCCACTGAAGGAACTGAGCAATGGGAATTTTCGGCGGTATGCGCTCTCGTCCGAGAAGCTTCATGGATTTGACCGGCATCTCTCCGGATGACGAGGCGGAATTGCGCCGGCAGATGGAGATGGGCGGGCAGTCGCCCGGCCAGACGCCTCCCTACGCGCCAACCATGGCGGACCGGATCGCGAACGATACCACCGGGAAGGCTTCGGCCGGGGGCATCTTCGGCAAGGCCGGGCGGTATGAGGGCGCGCCCAGGGCGGCAGGCTTCGACCCCGCACAGCCTCAGCAGCCGCAAGGCATGAATCCGCGATTGGCGGAGATGGTTGGTTCTGCCCCGAAGAAGCGGAGCAACACCGGGCCGATTATCGCCAGTGTACTGGGTGCCGTGGCGTCTGGCCTTCAATATGCAAACGGGGATTCACGCGGCGGCGATCGGACGATCAGCGCCCTTTCGGCGGGGCTCGCACAGCGCCGAAAGGACTATCTGACGCAGATGGCGGATTTTGAGCGGCGCAAGCAGATCGCTTCGCTACCCGGCATGAACGAGCGCGAGATGGCGGCATATATGGCAAACCCGGATCAGTGGGGGTCGCAGATGTCCAATGCCCTGGCGACGCACCACGCCGCGGCGAATGTCGGCCAGAGCGAAACCCGCGTTTTCGGCAACCCGAACGAGGGCGGCAGCACCTACCAGCCGCCCCGCCTGATCGAGAATGGCGTTGATACCATCCGCTATGACCCGCAGACCGGGCAGGCCGCGCGCGCCTATCAGGGCATGACGCAGGGCGAGCAGTATGCGCGCAGCCTGGGCAAGCAGCCCGGTTCCAAGGATTGGATGGGAGCGGTTCAAGATCAGCAGCTCGGCACGAACGGTCCCACTGCCATGGAAGCGCGGCAGGGCCTTGAAGGCATTCGGCAGGACAATCGCCTACAGCTTCGCAACATACCGCAGGCTCGCGTTCCATCAGCCCCCCCGCGCCCACGCGCACCTTCACCAAGCAGCGTCATCGGCGGCGTCCTGCAGAAGTTCACGCAGGGCGCACCGCTGACGGACGGCGAGCAGAAGCTATTGGAGCGGTATCAGGCTGGTGGACGGGGCGGTGCTGGCGGAGGTCGTCGCGGACCTCCTGCGGCGACGGCTCAGCCGCAGTACAAGGAAGGCGATGTCGTCTCGAACGCTCAAGGGCAGCGCATGGTGCTGCGCAATAACGCTTGGGTTCCGGTTCGCTGATGGCCGGCCCTCCGCCCCCGCCGCCCGGCTTCGGTCCCGTCGTCGCCACCCCGCCACAGCGCAGCCCATTCGCGGCTTCCCGGCGCCGCGATGATGAGGAAGAGGAACGGACACCCCCTCCGCCTCCTGGGTTCGGTGCGCCTGCTGAATCCCAGATCACCATCACACCGAACGGGCGTGTGCATGATGGCGACACGTTCGGCATGCAGGGCGGCGGCAATGCCCGGATGTACGGCTATGACGCGTTCGAAGTCGGACAGAAGGGCCGCGCTCGCGACAACAGTCTGGTCGATCTGGCGACGCCAAGCCGTGACATGCTCGCGGGCTTCCTGCCCGGCTCGACGATCGCCCCCGTTGGCAAGCAGACCTATGGGCGGCCGGTCGTCACGGTCGATCAGAATGGCCAAGACCCCGGAACCAATATCCTCCGCGACGGCTGGGGGCTGGCGGCTCCCGAGTATCTGAAGGCCGACCCGGAGCGCATGCGCCAGTACATGGAAGCAGAGCGCCTTGCCCGTCTGAACCGTCTCGGCGCGCATGGCGGGAAGTTTGAGACACCTCAGCAATTTCGCAGAGAAGACGGACCGTGGAAGGCGGCTGAGCCGGGCCAGTTCGGCGAGGGTGAGGCGGTCTTCTGGGATGAGCCCACCCCGTTCCAAGGCCTGCGCCCCGAGACCGCCACTGCCTATCTGGCGCTGCTCGATCAGCCCAACTCGACCAAGGATCAGATTCTAGCGTTCGCAAAGGAGAACGGGTTCCCCCTTGATCCGGCCAAGGTCGATGTCTTCCTTTCCAAGCGGGCGAAGGGCATCGTTCGCACGCCAGGACTCGCTTATGAAAACGCGCCCCAAGTCCTGACCGATCTCGGCGACGGTGCAGTCGGGGCGGGCGCGCGCGGCTTCGCGGACCCGATCAACATGCTCGACGAGATGGGTGGGGTCGTGGACACGCTCGGCGGCACCAAGGGCCGGGAGAACATCTGGAACAGCGAGCGGCGCTTCGGTGATGTGCTGTGGAACAACATTGATCAGAACCGATCCATTCTCGGCTTCGACGACGCGAACCATCCTTATGCGCGCTTCGGCGGCCAGCTTGCTGGCGGTGCTATCCTGCCAGGCGGTTCCGTGCGTGGTGTTGGCCTTGTTGCTGGTCGTGCTGCGCTTCGTGAGGGCGCTACGTCGCTGGCGGCCCGTGAGGCTGCACGATCGGCAGTCACCAGCCGCATTACCCTGGCGGGCGGTGCCTATGGCGCTGCTGCGGGCTTCGGCGCTGGCGAAGGCGATATAATCGATCGCCTGCCGGGTACACTGATCGGCGGCGCTTCGGGCGCTGTCCTGGGCTACGGCACCGGGGAGCTTGGCCAGACGGCGGCGGGAGCGATCAATCGGCTGCGTGGCCGGGGCCGCATCCCTACGATCGATGGCAACGAACAGCCGGACCTCGACCCGGTGACGGGTGCGGCTCGGGTTGCTGACGTACCTGATGCACCCGCAGAAAGCGTCAATCGCGTCGCGAACATGGACGCGGAAGTTGACCAGATGTCGATCGCCGGCCCTCGCGTGCCCGACAGGATCGATATCGGTGAAGCGCCGCCACCCCCTCCGGGATTCGGGCCGATCGACGATCCGATGATCGGCCGCGCTTCTCCGCTGCTCGATCGCGCCACGCCCGAACAGATGACGGCGCTTGCCAACGGCATGGAGCCGGGGGACGTGATGCCGCTTCCCGGTAACGCCGTGCAGAGCTTGGAGGAAGCGCAGCGGATCGGCGCGGGCATGCGTCCAGATCTGCGCGCACCGAACGAATATGCCGAGCTCGAAACGCGCCATTTCCCATCGACCCGCGATGCCTCGCGTACGCTGCCGCGCAAGGGGCCGGTAGATCTTGTCGGGTTCCTGCGCAGCGAAGGCGGCATCCGTCCGGACGGCGGTGAACTGGCCCACATGGGAATCGACAACAAGCCGCGCCCGCTCGACTTCGCGCAAGCAGAGAACCGGCTGGGCAAGCTCGTCGATCCTGAAAACGGTCTAGGCTATGACGAAGCTGCCTTGCGTGCCTGGGAGGCTGGATATTTCCCAGACCATGCCGAGCGCCCCACCGTGCCCGAGTTTCTCGACGCGCTGGGGGCTACGCATACAGGTCGCAATCGCTCATTTCTTCCCGGCGATCTGCCCGAAGTCGATGCATTCGACGCGGCGCGGAGCCAGCGTTTTGCCGTAGAAGCTGCCCGGCAAGAAGGGGTTCCGCTCGCTGACGATCTCGGCCAGCCGATCGGCCAGGACGATTTGCAGCGCAACGCCCCGCCGATCTCCGCATATGAAGAATGGGGGCCGGGTGGTGCGCCCGACTATGCTGGCAATATCGATCTCGGCAAGCTGGAGACGCCACAGGACATTCGTCGGGCGCTGGCCGTCACCGATGTTCGAATGGGCGGCTTCGACCCTGCGCGCCGCGGTCGCATCAGCCAGGCCGAAACCGCATCCCTTGCTGAAGAACTGGGGATGACGGCCGATAGCCTGCTCAAGCGTCGTCGAGGTCAGGCGTTCAACGCAGAACAGGCGCTGGCGGCTCGGCAGATACTCGCCAAGTCGGGCAACGAGCTAGTCAATCTCGCGCGTCGTGCTTCGGGCGGATCCGATGAAGATTTGGCGACGTTCCGCGCCGGCTGGCTGCGCCATGCCGCAATTCAGGAACAGGTGTCGGGTATGACCACAGAGGCGGGGCGCGCGCTGGCGCAGTTCCGCGCGGTGGCAAAGTCGAGCGCTGTTCGTGAACGTGTCCTGCCAGCACTAACCAATTTGGGCGGGGGGCGCGGCAATATCGAGGATGCGGCGCGCGCGATCGTCGATCTACAGAGCGCAGGCGCGTCGCCGGGCCAGATCAACTCCTTTGCGCTGAAGGCAGCCAAGCCCAAGTACAAGGATAAGCTGCTTGAGCTTTGGTACAACGTGCTCCTGTCGGGCCCGCAGACGCACGCCGTCAACATTATGTCGAACACCCTTACGACTGCGCTTCAGATCCCCGAGCATATCGGCGCGGCTGCAATCGGTCAGTGGAACCGGCGGGCAACCGATCGCGTCATGGCGTCGGAGATCGCGCCGCGCATTGTGGGCATGATGCAGGGCGCGGCCGAAGGGCTTAAGGCATTCCGCCACACCTTGAAAACGGGGCAAGTTCCCGATCACGTGACCAAGGTGGAAGCGCAAACCGATGAAGCGATCAGCGGCCTAAAGGGCAAGGTCATACGCCTCCCCACCCGCATGCTGGCGGCAGAGGACGAGTTTTTCAAGGCGGTTGCCCGGCGACAGGAACTTGGCGGCCTCGTGATGCGGCGCGCACGCGCTGAAGGATTGAAGGGCGATGCGCTCTATGCCCGTATCGCCGAGCTGACAGCGAACCCGCCCGACGACATTCTTGATAAGACGTTGGACTATGCCCGGTATCTGACGTTCCAGCGTCCGCTCGGTACTGCGGGCCAGGCTGCGCAGAATCTGACAAGCGCTGTCCCCGCGCTGAAACTGTTCGTTCCGTTCATCCGCACGCCGACCAACATCATCAAGTTTGCGGCCGAGCGTTCGCCTTTCGCTCCGTTCGTCAAGGAATGGCGCGAGGATATGGTGGCAGGTGGCGCCCGCCGGCATCTTGCGTCGGCCAAGATTGGAATGGGGACCGGGCTCGCGGCTCTGGTCACGCAATGGGCGGCGAACGGGTATATCACCGGTTCGGGCCCGATCGACGACAACGCCAGGAACATCAAGATGGCGGATCGCTGGCAGCCATACAGCATCAAGATCGGTGACGAATATTATTCCTATAAGCGCCTCGATCCGCTGGCGATGACCCTTGGCATGGCGGCCGACTATGCCACCAAGGGCGAAACAATGACGGACAAGCAGCGCGAGCACGCGGCCATGGTGCTGGGCGCGTCGTTCATCGAGAACCTGAAGGATAAGACCTGGCTATCAGGCTTGTCGGACGTGTTCGCCGCCCTCGATGATCCACAGCGTTCCGGGGAGCGGGTCACGAAGCGCCTTGCGGGCTCGATCGCCGTCCCTGCTGGCGTCGCTCAAGTCGCTCGCACGCTCGATCCGGTGCAGCGCGAGACTGACGATCCGATCGACGCGATCAAGAACCGTATCCCCGGCATGTCTCAATCGCTTCGCCCTCGCCTGGACATGTGGGGCGAGCCCATCGTTGGCGAAGGCGGGGTTGGTCCTGACATCGTGTCGCCGGTCTGGACGGGCACGGCCAAGAATGATCCGCTCAACAAGGAAATGTTGGATATCGGCGCTCGCTTCGGTCAGCCAGCCCGCGACGGCATGGACGACGCGCAGTACCACCAGTTCCGCGGACTGGCCGGCACGATGACGGCAGCAGCATTGCGACAGGCGATGACGACGCCTGAATGGGCCACGGCATCAAAGGCCGATCGCGCGGAGATGGCTGACAAGATCAAGACGGCTCAGCGCAAGGCGGCGAAGGAGATTATGTTCGGCTCGAAGGATCGGAGGTCGCGGCCCGTCCCGCTGCTGAACGGTGCGCCAAGCTACATGGGTGTGCCTGCACCCCCGCCCGGTTTTAATATGGCAGTGCCGAACTGACCTATTCGTCGCTGGGCTCGTCTGTGGACGTCTTGCGCTTGGAGATAAACCAAGCGCCAGCGCCAACGACGGCCCAGAACGCCAGCGTGTACGGCAAGTTCTGAGGCGACCACGCATTCATCACATCGCTCAGTAGGCTTGGTAACGTCCAGCTCATCGCATTTCCCCTTGCATGTGAAGCTATGCGGGATGCGGGCCGAACGCAAATTGGTGGCGGTGGAGCCGGTCGTGTAATGCCAACTCAAAGGGCGCGCCGCACATCCATCAAGCGACCGACCAATCCTCGCTGGGGCTCCCTCGGAAACTCACGACTGGAGGATGTTCTCCCGGAGGCGTGGGTTTAAGCTTGAGCACTTTTCCGCCTGTCATCTCGATTTCGAGCAATTCGGCACTTGCGGCAATGATCGTGCCGGGAACCTCCCAGCGATCTCCGCTTACGTCAAAGGGATCGCCCGGAGAATATGGCGGCCGCCCTTCTCTCGGAACGTGCAACAGTTCGGTGATATAGAACCGATCTGCGAGCAGATAGTCATTGCCCAGATATGACGCTTTCCACCGATTCATTGACGTCCCACTCTCGGGTGCAAGCTGCACACGATTTGGCGTCGAGTCGAGTCAGGGTAGGTCCGGAATGGAGGGTGCCGTCAGCCAGCCCAACCACTGACAACCAAATTGGAAGCGTACAGGCTTCGCGTTACCGGTTGGCATGACCAACCTTCTTACCCCCGAGGAAGCCGCGGGCATCCTCCGAATTTGCGAACGGACCCTGCGAAAGCTTCGAAAACAGGGCCAGATCTCCTACGTGACATTCGGCGTGCGGAAGATCTTGTACCGCCTTGAGGACATCGAGGCGTTCGTAGAAGCGAGTGTCAGGCAGTTGCCCGCGGAAAGGCCTCGGCTCCCGACACGGGCCCGCGACCAACGACCGGTCTTTGATATCGAAGAGCTGAGAGAGAAGCGGCAGACTGTCGCTAAAGGGCCTCGATGACGCCCGAACAGGAACGCTGGGGGTTCGCGGCGAAGCTCAGAGAGATGCATGGCGATCGCGTCGGCAATGTGCTCCTTGAGCGTCACGATGCGATGGTCGAAGCGGGCGATGCGGACGGCGTTGCCTTCTGGCTCGATATCGCTTGGCGCGTCCTGGCGCTGAAGGAAGCGGAGAGTGGGGATCGGCCGAATTGATCGCGCTCAGAGCCAGTCTTTCCGCCGATCACGCACTCGAATCACCTTCGGACGCAGCTGCGATCTCGCGCTTATCGTGTGATTATCCAAGCCGGTTCGGAGTTGGACTAGGGCGTACATCGCCATCTAAGTCATTGAAAAGTTGGCGCGCCCGGCAGGAGTCGAACCTGCGGCCTCAAGATTAGAAGTCTCGCGCTCTATCCAGCTGAGCTACGGGCGCGCGCCGAAAAATCGCTTAGCGTGGATTGCGCGGACGCGAAACCTCGATAGTCTTCGTTTTCATGAGCATGCGGGGCATCGGGGTTGAAATTGGCACGCCAAAGGCGGTTTCGGCGGATTCGCTGAAGGGCGGGCATTTTCGTTGGTTCGATTTTGTCATGGCGGCGTTCGTCACCGTGCTGCTGCTGTCCAACCTGATCGGCGCGGCGAAGCTGTCGACGGTGTGGGGCTTCACCTTCGGCGCGGGCATATTGTTCTTCCCGCTTGGCTATGTGATCGGCGACGTGCTGACCGAGGTTTATGGCTATGCGCGCGCGCGCCGCTGCGTTTGGGCTGGATTCGGTGCGATGCTGTTCATGGCGGTGATGAGCTGGGTGGTGGTTGCGATGCCGCCCGCCGAAGGCTGGACCGGGCAGGCCGCCTATGAATCGGTGTTCGGCAGCACCTGGCGCATCGTCTTCGCGTCGCTCTTCGCCTTCTGGGCCGGCGAGTTCGCCAACAGCTTCGTGCTCTCCAAGATGAAGATCCTGACCAAGGGCAAGCATCTGTGGAGCCGGACGATCGGATCGACGATAGTGGGGCAGGGCGTGGACAGCATCATATTCTACCCACTTGCCTTTCTGGGCGTGTGGACGACCGGGCAGGTGTTGACGGTGATGGTCACCAATTGGGCGCTCAAGGTTAGCTGGGAAGCGGTACTGACACCCGTCACCTACGCCGTTGTCGGCTGGCTGAAGCGCCAGGAAGGCGTCGACGTTTTTGACGAGGGAACGAATTTCACGCCGTTCAGCGCGCAGGTCTAGCGATGAGCCCGCTCCAGTCGGCGAAACTCTGGCTGGTCGATCATGTCCATCTCGCCAAGGATGCGCTCCATATCTATGTGGCGCTGCTGCTGTTCCTGGGCACGGCCTTGCTCTTCAAATGGCCGATCCGGAGCTGGAAGCCCTGGGCGGTGGTGTTGGCCGCGGCGCTGGCCGGTGAGGCCTGGGATCTGCGGGATAGCCTGGTCTATGGAACCGCGATCGACCTGTCGGCCAATTTCAAGGATATCTGGAACACGCTGTTCTGGCCGACGGCCTTGCTGATCCTTGCGCGGACGACGCGGATCTTCGAGCGCGGCGCGGTGCCCGGGTCCGGAGAAGGGACATGATTCTGACGATGCTGCTGGCCTTGGCCGGCGAGGTGCCGACGTTCCGGCAACGGCTCGGTGCGATGCCGCGTCCGGTGGTGAAGTTTGTCGAGCGCCGTGCGGATTGCAATCACTGGACAGGCGAAGAACCCTATGACGCGCCGCGCCGGGCGGAGATCGAGCGCGCGATCCGCGATCTGCGGTGCGCGCGGATCGAGGAAGACGAAGCACGGATCCGCCGACGCTATCGTACCAATGTCGAGGTGATCGCGATCCTCGACGAGACAGCGGATCTGCCCGGGATTGATTAGAATTGGTCCGTTGTGGTCAAAATATATGACCAGATAGGATAATATGGCCGCGAGCTATAAGCGGTTGGAGAAGCGGGAGTGACCTACTGGCAGCTTTTTACCCTTGGCGCGATCTGTCTCATCCTCGGCATCATGGGCATTTGGAGAGCGCCGAAATTCAGCGGCTGGCGGACCTTGGCTAACTGCCTGTGCCAGGTCGGCGGCGTCACAGTAATGATGGCCGCGTACTTTCAGTTTCAGCACCTGTTTCGATGACGGGTTTGTAAATTACATAATCGCCTAAAAGTGCGTGACGCGTTGAGCGATCTATACGCGATATGCTTTGAACCGTTCGGGCTCAGCCCGAACGGATTTCAATCACACAGCTAGGCGTTCACGCAACCGGCGGAAGCTGCGCCTCGTGCTGCGGAATCGCAGGGTCGAAACAGGCCCAGTCCGGCGCCTGGCTGGTCCAGATCGTTGCCTGCGGGCCGATCAGGCCGGGGTCGTCGAGGGCACCGGCACGGATGAAGGTCAGGTGCGGGCGTGCTTCGGCATTGCTGAAAATCGGCGTGCCGCATTCGGGGCAGAAGCCGCGCTGCATGTGATTGCCGCTGTCCGCGATGCTCTTGTGCCAGCGGATCTCTCCATCCACCGCCAGCTTATCGGCAGGGAAGGCGACATTGACGGTCGCGGAGCCCGCGCCGAGATATTGGCAGAGCCGACACCAGCAGGTGCGCGCGGCGAGCGGTTCGGCGTCCATCGTGAAGCGCACTGCGCCGCACAGGCAGCCGCCTGTCACCGGGTTGCGATGGGCCTGCCTCATCGCTGCCCGGTCAAGCCCGCGCGGCGCTTGAGCGTTCCAGGATGCGGATGCGTCAGCATCCCTGCTCCTGGCACAAGGCACTCACGCCACGGTTTCCAGCAGCCCCTCGAACAGGCGTCGGCCATCGGTGCGGCCATGTGCGGCTTCGACCACGCGCTCGGGGTGTGGCATCATGCCCAGCACATTGCCCTGGTCGTTGAGGATGCCTGCGATGTTGCGAGCCGATCCATTGACGGACTCGGCGTAGCGGAACGCCACGCGGCCTTCGCCTTCAAGCCGGTCGAGCGTTGCATCGTCGGCGAAGAAATTGCCGTCATGATGCGCGACCGGAAGCGTGATCTCCTCGCCGGCGTCGTAGCGGCTGGTGAAAGCGCTCTGCGCATTCTCCACCGTCAATCGCACATCGCGGCAGACGAAGTTGAGCCCCGCATTGCGCATCAGCGCACCGGGCAGAAGGCCCGCCTCGGCCAGCACCTGGAAACCGTTGCAGACGCCCAGCACGGGCATGCCGCGTCCCGCCGCATCGACCACGGCCCGCATGATCGGGCTGCGCGCGGACATCGCGCCGGCGCGGAGATAATCGCCATAGGAAAAGCCGCCGGGCAGTGCGATCAGGCCGAGGCCCTCAGGCAGCGTATCCGCGCCGTGCCACACCATTTCGGCCTTGCGCCCGGTCACCTGCTCCAGCGCGACCGCCAGGTCGCGGTCGCAGTTGGAGCCGGGGAAGACGATGACCGCGGTCTTCATCCCTGAACCTTCTCGATGCGATAGTTTTCGATCACGGTGTTCGCGAGCAGCTTGCGGCACATCTCGTCGATCTGCTCGTCGGAGACGTTGTCGTCCAGGTCGAGTTCGATCAGCTTGCCGGCGCGCACGTCATTCACGCCATTGAAGCCGAGGCCTTCCAATGCATGATGGATCGCCTTGCCCTGGGGATCGAGGACGCCGCCCTTGAGGGTGACGAAAATGCGCGTCTTCATGGATGTCCTCGAGCGGCTGTTGAATGCCGCCCCTATGACGCCGCAGGCCCGAAGGTTCAACCCGATTCAGGCTTTGTCTGATCGGTGGTTGTCATTGCGAGGCGCGTAGCGACGAAGCAATCCAATGTTGGACGCATCCCTGGATTGCCACGCTTCGCTCGCAATGACGGAGGCGTGGCGGCGGCCCGTTACTGCGACGTTCGCACCTCTTCCGGCATCACGCGAATGCGCAGCATGGCATCGGGCCGCAGATAACGACGCGCCGCGGCCTGAAGGTCGGCGGCGGTGATCGCCTGATAGGTCGCCTTGCTCACCCGGTAGCGGTCCAGATAGCGCGGTGCGCTCTGCGCCTGGTCGACGATCGCCAGCCAGCTCGCATTTTCGCGCCGGCCGCGTTCGATACGCTCCAGGATCGGCTGGCGGGCACGCAGCAGTAAGTCGGCGTCGACCGGTGTGTCGCGCAATGTCCTGGCGATCTCGGCAATCGCGGCCTCGACCGCGGGCGCATCCCCGGGCGCGATGTTGCTGGAGGCGGACAATTGGCCGAAGCCCGGATAGACGGATGACATGCCCGACGATGCGCCAGGCGAATATGTGGCGCCAAGCCGCTCGCGCAGTTCCTCCGTCAACATCAGGCGCATGACGCCGGCGAGCAATGTCAGGCGCGCGACCTGCGGATAATCGGCGTCGTCGGCGGTCGGCCAATAAGCGAGCGTCATCGCCTGATCGGCCTTGCCTTCGTGATGCAGCGTGACCGGCGCGCGATCGGTGGGGAAGGCGACGCGCCGGGCTTCGGCAAAGGCGCGGGGGCCGGCCTCTCGCATCGGCAGTGCGCCCAAGGTGCGTGCGACCATGTCGATCGCGTCCTGCTCCGCGATATCGCCGACGATGCCGATCTCGATCGCGCCGTTGCGGAATGCCTGAGCGGTCGCAGTACGCAGTTCGGCCATGTTCCGGCGTTCCAGAACATCCAGCGGCGGCACGCCGAAGCGCGGATCGCCGCTGGCGAGGATCCGGCCGACATCGCGGCCGACGATTGCGCCGGGGGACGAGTCGAGCGTGTCGTAGAAGGTCGGGGCCGCCCGCTGCCATTGTCCATCCGCTTCGGTCCGGAAACCCGGTGCGGTCAGGAACGCCGCGAAAATCTGCATCTGCAACGGCAGATCGCGCGGGTTGGTGGAGATGGTGCCGCCGAAATGATCGTCGGACGCAGCGAGGCCCAGCGTGACCGACCGGCCGGCGAGCATCGACTGGAGCGCATCGTAACTATGCTTCTCCAGCCCGCCCGCGGAAAAGACGCTGTTCATGAACAGCGCAAGCCCCGCCTTGTCCTTGGCGAATTCGAGTGCGCCGCCACCGACGCGCAACGAGACGCGGACACGGTCCTTTTCGAAATCGGTGGTCTTGATCGACAGATGGACATTGTTGGCGAAGCGCACAGTGCGGATGCCGAGATCCGCGATGCGCGTATCCGCCGCCACCGTCCCGGCCGCGCCGAAATCGGTATAGGCGAAACTGTCGAGCCCGGTATCGGCCACCGGCGCGACCGCAACTGCGCGGCTGCGCGCGAGCTCGGCCAGGATCGAGGGCTGGGGATCGGCCATCGGCCGCTTGCCCGAAACATGGATCAGCGGATTTGCACCGGCCCATGATGCACGAAACGCTGCGTCCACGGCCGCCACGGTCAGTTCGGGCGCGAAGCGTTCGAACAATGCCAGGCGATAGGCGGGGGTGGTCACCACGCTGTCCTGATCGATCGCGGCGGTGATCGCGTTTGCCAGCGCTTCGCTGCGTCGCGTGTCTGCCTGGCGCGCGGCATTCTCGAACCCGGTCCGAAGGTTGGCAAGCTGCTCGGCCAGTTCGGCCTGAGTGAAGCCATGGGTCAGCGCGCGACGCAATTCCTGCTCGGCGACGGCCAGCGCACCCTGCCACTCGTCACCTTTGGCGCTGACCGTGATTGCGCTCTGTTCGGCGGTCGAGAAGATCTCACCGTTGCTGGCGCTGCCGCCCAGGATCGGGGCATCCGCACGCCGGGCCAGCCGGGCGATGCGCCGGCTGACGATGGCATTGGCCAGGCTGAGGATCATGTCGTCGCGGCGTTTGGCGATGCTGTCCGGCTGATCGTCGCGTGGCTTGATCACGAACATCGTGACATTGGCCGGCACATCGGGATCCTGGAAATAGGCGGCCGCGCTGGGCCGTGCCGGATCGATCCGGCCTGTGCCGGGATTTCCTTCAGTCTCTCCGTCGGCGGCGCGCCAGTCTGCGAAGCGCGCGCGCAGCTTTGCCTCGATCGCGTCGGGATCGATATCGCCCGCGATCACCATCGCCGCGCGCCCGGGGGTATAATAGCGGGTATAGAGATCGCGGATGCGATCCGCGGGGGCGGTGCGGATCACCTCAGGATCGCCGATCGGCAGCGCGCGGGAGACCGGCGTACCCGGCAATGCGAAATCGATGAAATGCTCCAGCCGTCGCAATGCGAACTGGTCGCGCGCGCGCCGTTCAGAAAGGATCACGCCGCGCTCGCGGTTCACCGCATCGGGCGCGATCGTCAGCGCGCCTGCGACCTCGCGCATCAGCATCAGCCCGGTATCGACCGTCGCCTCGCCGGCTTCGGGCAGGTCGAGCGAATAGATCGTCTCGGTGAAGGATGTGCTGGCATTGGTATCGGGCCCAAAGGCCAGACCGTGACGTTCGAGGATCTTGATCATGTCCCCCTCGGGAACATGGGTCGATCCGTTGAATGCCATATGCTCGAGGAAATGGGCCAAACCGCGCTGGTCTTCGGCCTCGGCGGTCGATCCTACATCGAAACGCAGCCGGATCGATGCGGCGCGCAGCGGCGTGGTGTTGCGCCGGATCGCATAGCGCATGCCATTGGGCAGCACGCCATAGCGAATGTCGGGATCGCGGATCAGGTCGCTGAGCGCAAAGCCCCAGGCCTGCTCCACCGGATCGGCAGCAGGCGATGCTACGGGCGACGGCGGCGGCGTGACGGGGAGGGATTGGCAGGCGGCGAGCAGCGACAAGGCCGTCAGCCCGGGCAACAGGGTGGATCGCATCATCGGGACGCGATCAAGCATGGCGGGCCGGCGCGGGCAAGCTGCAAGCGCGAAATCGGCGGGGGCGATGCGGGTCGCTGGAGCATCGCCCCCACCAGAGCCGAAGGCCCGGCCTCGTCTTAGCCGGGGTATAGGAATCGGGATTGGACGTTTCGAACGGCAATGCCGCGCTTTGCCCAATCAGCCCGATTATTTGCCGCGCTTCTTGCGATGGCTTTCCAGGTCGAGCACCGGATTGTCGCCGCCCTCGGGCAGCAGGCCCAGCCTGCGCGCGACTTCCTGATAGGCTTCCACCTCGCCACCCAAATCGCGGCGGAACCGGTCCTTGTCCAGCTTCTCGTTGGTGGTCATGTCCCACAGCCGGCATCCGTCCGGGCTGATCTCGTCAGCCAGGATGATGCGGGCATAGTCATTGTCCCAGATGCGGCCGAATTCGAGCTTGAAGTCGACCAGCCGGATGCCGATGCCGGCGAACAGGCCGCTCATGAAATCGTTCACGCGGATCGCCATGTCGGCGATGTCGTGCATCTCTTCCTGGCTGGCCCAGCCGAAGCAGGCAATGTGCTCCTCGGAGATCATCGGATCGCCGAGTGCGTCGTCCTTGTAGCAATACTCGATGATCGTGCGGGGAAGCTGCGTGCCTTCCTCGATGCCGAGACGCTTGCTGAGCGTGCCCGCCGCGACGTTGCGCACAACCACTTCGATCGGAACGATCTCGACCTGGCGAATGAGCTGCTCGCGCATGTTGAGGCGGCGAATAAAGTGATGCGGAATGCCGATATTGCCGAGCATCGTGAAGATGTGTTCGGAAATCCGGTTGTTCAGCACGCCCTTGCCGTTGATCGTGCCCTTTTTCTGGGCATTGAACGCGGTGGCGTCGTCCTTGAAATACTGGATCAGGGTGCCTGGTTCCGGCCCCTCATACAAAATCTTGGCCTTGCCTTCGTAGATCTGGCGACGGCGGGTCATCGGCGCGAACCCCTGAAAAAAGCGGCCCCGGCCGCGCGACGCTAGGCGATGCGCAGGCCGGGGCTGGAAGGGGGCGCCTATAGCTCAACGGCACCGGGGGTGCAATTGCGCGATCAATCCGTCGCAGGTGGTGCGGCGGATTCGGGCGAGCCGGGGCGCCATTTTCGGACGATCGGACGCAGCAGCCGCCAGACCCCCCAGGCGAGTGCCGCCAGCAGGAATAGCGGCAGCAATGCGCCGAGAATGACGATGAATATGGCGATCGCGCCGACAAAGGTTTCTCCGGCGGTGCGGAACGCGTCGCGCAGCGGCGATCCGACATCGAAGCCGGGCACAACGTCCCCCGATCCGTAATTGAACACCATCGGCGTGTTGGCGAGCGATTCCTGATTCTCTTCACGCGTGACATTGGTCGATTCGATCTGGCGCGCGATATCCTCGAGCCGGCCCCGAACCTCCGAGCGCTCGGCTTCGGTCAGTTTGGGTTGCTTCAACCGGTCTTCCAGTCGCGCGCGTTCGTCGCGCAACCGCCCCTGCGCGCGGCCGGCGGCGCTGATCGCCGAGCCCGCGTCGACGCCGCTGATCTCGCTGCGAACGAGCATGCCCTCCGCCGCCTTGACCAGCCCGATCCCGTCTTTGCCGAATTGCCGCGCCAGCGAGGGCTCAAGCTTGAAGGCGAGCATCGCCGAAATGTCGCGGTCGTTGACGAGTTGATATGACATGCCGGTGATGCGGCAACGGTCGATCCCCAGTTTTTCGCAGGCCTGGGCATGCCTCTCCTGGGTTTCACCGATCTTCGTCGCGCCCATGCGGAAATCGTAGCGATAATTGAAGGCGACTCCGGGCGCCGCGGTGGGGGCGATGCCGGGTGGGCTTGCTCGCCCCGCTGCGGGCGCTTCGCTTGCATCTTCGACCGACAGCGTCTGCATTTCGACTGCATTTTCCGACGGGGCCGGTTTGCTGCAGCCGGCAAGGGCCAGCGTGGATACGAGTGATATCAAGACCAGTCCGGAAAGCTTGCGCATGCACCGTCTCCTCTCAGTGGATGATATATTAGCTCATTGGTTGAGATTGCGGTCAATCGTTCAAATATATCGATGAGCTGTTGCGCAAAGGTCACGCTCCGAAATCGGGTGATGCCGGCTGGCGAACCGGTTAAGGCGTCGGCGAAGGGGAAATGGTTTGCCGGATATCCAGCACATCATCGACGCAATCGCGCAGGAGGTCGCCGCGGCGCCGGATCGCGGGTGCGTGGCGGACTATATTCCGGCGCTCGCCAAGGTCGATCCTGCGCGGTTCGGCCTTGCCGTGGTCACGGCCGACGGGCGTGTCTTTACCGCGGGTGAAGCGGACGCCGCCTTCTCGATCCAGAGTATCTCGAAAGTGTTCACGCTGACCATGGCGCTCGGCAAGGCCGGTCCCGCGCTCTGGAAAAGGGTGGGGCGCGAACCCTCGGGATCGGCATTCAACTCGATCGTCCAGCTCGAGCAGGAACAGGGTATCCCACGCAATCCCTTCATCAATGCGGGCGCGCTGGTGGTGAGCGATGTGGTGCTGGGCAGCGGCGATCCGCGCGCGACGATCGGGGAGATCCTCCGTTTCGTCCGCTATCTGGCCGATGATGACGGCATCGCGATCGATATCGAGGTTGCCGGTTCGGAGGCGGAGACCGGATTCCGCAATATCGCACTGGCCAATTACATGAAGGCGTTCGGCAATATGGGCCGGCGCGTCGAGGATGCGCTCAATGTCTATTTCAACCAGTGCGCGCTGGCGATGAGTTGCCGACAGCTCGCCATGGCCGGTCGGTTCCTGGCGCATGACGGGCTGCATCCCGGTACGGGCCGGCCGGTGGTTTCAGCGCTTCGCGCGCGACGGATCAATGCGCTGATGCTCACCTGCGGCCATTATGACGGATCGGGCGAATTCGCCTTCCGCGTCGGCATCCCCGGCAAATCGGGGGTTGGCGGGGGTATTTTGGCGATCGTGCCGGGAGAGGCGTCGATCGCCGTCTGGTCGCCCGGACTCAATGATCGCGGCAATTCGCAGCTCGGGTCGTTCGCGCTCGAGCGGCTGTCCGACGCCACCGGCTGGTCGGTGTTCACCGCGCGTGGGGTTTAGAGCATCGTGCGGAAAAGTGGGAACCGGTTTTCCGCTTAAGACGATGCGGCCATTCAGCCAGAGCATCGTGCGGAAAAGTGGGGACCGGTTTTCCGCTTAAGACGATGCGGCCATCCAACCAGAGCATCGTGGGGAAAAGCGGGAACCGGTTTTCCCCTTTAAACGATGCGCCACCAGCATTTAGCGACCCGCAGTGTCGCGGCGCCAGGGAGCGTCGAACTGGATTTCGTTCAGCTTGGTCAGGGCGACCATGGTCGCATCGATGATCTTGTTGATCGAGCTGCTGAAGGACTGGTGATGATCCGCCCACAACCGGGCTTCGTAAGCGTCGCGCATGATGATGTTCCTTTCGGTCCGGCGACGGTGCCGGATGGCCTTCAAATGCCGAAATCCCGGGCGCTGCGCCAACAAAAGGCTGGACGTCGATCATAAGCCTGCCTTATTAATTGGTCATGCGACGCCTTCCTCCCCTCGCCGCGGTTCGTGTCTTCGAGGCGGCTGCGCGGCATGGCAATTTCACGCGTGCCGCTGAAGAACTGGGCATGACCCAGGCGGCGGTCAGCTATCAGGTAAAATTGCTGGAGGAGCGTCTGGGCGTGGCCCTGTTCCACCGCGCGCGCCGTCAGGTGCGTTTGACCGAGGCGGGGCGCCGGATTGCGCCGTTGGTATCTGGGGCGTTCGACACGCTCGACAAGGCCTTCGCGACCGTCCGGGCCGAGGACGAATCGATGCTGACCATCTCGACCTCGCAGACATTCGCCAACACGTGGCTCGCCTGGCGCCTGGGGGGATTCCAGATGCTGCATCCTGACATGGCGGTGCGGCTGCTCGTCAATGACGCGCTGATCGATTTCAGCAGCGAGGATGTCGATGTCGCGATACGCGTGGGGCTCGGTCCCTGGCCGGGGCTGACGAAGGATCTGCTGCTACGGATCGATTTCACGCCGATGTGCAGTCCGGACTTTCTCGCACGTCGTGGCGGCGCGATTGCGCCCGCCGATCTGATGGACCTTCCGCTGATCAGCCCACAGGATCCCTGGTGGGCCTATTGGCTGCGCGAGGCGGGGGTGGATGTTCCCGACGGGGTGATCAAGCCAGGCATCAGGCTCGATTCACAGGCCAATGAAGGCAATGCGGCGATGGCGGGGCAGGGGGTTGCGATGCTGACGCCATTCTTCTGGCGCAACGATCTGGCCGATGGCCGGCTGGTGCGGCTGTCCGACCAGCTTTCGTCACGCGGCGACGGCTATTGGCTGGTCCGCCCGGAGCAGCGTCGCAATGTTCCCAAGATCAAGCGCTTCCGCGAATGGCTGCTCGCGGAGATTGCGAAGGATCAGGCGGGATGGGTGACTTGATCCAACGCGTCATTCTTTCCGCCGTTCGGGCTTCGACAGGCTCAGCCCGAACGATATTAGGGTACCACCCCTCTCAATAGGGCTTTTCGCCCATCACATTGCCGCTCGCCGCATAACGGCACACCAGATAATCATCCTCGTCATTGCTGACGATCGCGCAACCTACCGCGCCGGTGTCGCGCCAGACGATCTGGGTATAGTGGCCGACATCCTCGAGATCGCCGGTCCGGCTGTTGTCGGGGAAGGTGCCGTAGACGAAATCCTTCTTTTCCTGCGCCCAGTGGCGGACCATCGTTTCCGGGCTGAACGCGCCGCGCGTGCCCATCCACAGATTCTCGCCCTGCGCGTCGGGATCGTCCGACTCTTCCTCGAAATGTTCGAATTCGCCGCTGGCCGCCAGATATTGCGCCCATTGGCGCGCATCGACAGCAAGCTTCGCATCCCAGCGCATCGCGGGCAAATCGAGCATGGCGCGTTCGCGATTATGCGCGGCCAGGATCAGCATGTCGCGATCGGGCGCCACCGCGCCGATCAGCGCCGGAGCAAGCCCCAGCAGCAACGCCACCTTTGCCAGTCCTGTCCGTTTCGTCATGTCGCGGTCCCCTCGGCGCCCATCCCCTGGGCGCGCGCGGGAATCATCTAAGCCGACAGGGCGTTGGGTATTGGTAACCGGGGGCAGTGAACGGGCCGTTAGGGGTGTTGCCGATCAGCCTTTGGGTTTGAACGGCGCCGGCACCCGCCCGCTGCCCTGCCGCGAAAGCATCCAGCCGGGATATTCCTCGGTCAGTGCGCTCGCCGCGTCGAGACGGGCTATTTCGGCCTCGGTCAGCCGAAGCGCGACGGCGCCCAGATTGTCGTCGAGCTGATCGAGCCGCTTGGCGCCAGTGATGACGCTGGTGACGAAGGGCTTGGCAAGGATCCAGGCCAGCGCCACTTGCGGAACGCTGGCGCCATGGGCTGCCGCGACTTCGCGCATCGCCGCGATCGCCGTGTCGGCGCGGTCGCGGTCGACCGGCGGGAAATCGAAGATTGCACGGCGGCCCTCTCCTTCGCTGCCACCGGGGCCGTATTTGCCCGACAGCAATCCGCCGGCGAGCGGCGACCAGACCATCAGCCCCATCTTCTCGGATTCGAGGAAGGGCACGATCTCGCGCTCCAGGTCGCGGCCGGCGATCGAATAATAGGCCTGGGCGCTTTCGAACCGGGCCCAGCCGCGGCGTTCGGAGATGCCGAGCGCCTTCATCATCTTCCATGCCGCCCAGTTGGAGACGCCGATATAACGGACCAGGCCGCGGCTCACGAGATCGTCGAGCGCGCGCAGCGTCTCCTCAATGCCGGTCACGCTGTCGTTGCCGTGGATCTGGTAGAGATCGATATGGTCGGTCTGCAACCGCTCCAGACTCTGCTCCACCGCATCCATGATATGTCCGCGCGAGGCGCCGGCGTCGTTGGCGGCGGGGCCCATGCGTCCGAACGCCTTGGTGGCGATGACGACATCGCTGCGTTTGATCCCCAGATTTTTCAGCGACTGGCCGAGCAGCCTTTCGGACTCGCCGTCCGAATAGACATTGGCCGTGTCGATGAAATTGACGCCCGCGCCGAGCGCGCGTTCGACGATGCCGTCGACGCCATCCTGGTCGAGCCCGACGATATGGCCCCACATGCTGCCCTGCACCGGCGCGCCGAACGTCATGGCGCCAAGGCAGATCTCGGAGACGAACAGGCCGGTATTGCCGAACTGATTATAACGCATGGGATATCTCCGGAAGGCGGGGGAGGGGCCGTACGGAGATAGGGCGCACACGTCCCGGCTCCAAGCCATGGCCGCAGATTTCACCCGGCCCGCGCCGGATCAGAACGGCGTCTTGAGCCGGATCATCACCCGCTGGCTCACCATCCCGCTGGACTTAGTGCCCATCGTCGCGCTCTCGGCGTCTACCGCCACCTTGCTGTTGCCGAACACACCCATCTCCGCGCGCACCGGTTCTTCCGGCGGGTAATCTCCATCTGGAAGCGCGCGCAGGCGATAGCGTTGTTCGCCGGAGCGGCGCCCGCAGACGACGATCTCCATGCCGTCGCTCGATCTGCAGTCCCGCGATCCGGTGAGGTCGAGCGGTTCCTCGTGCGTCGGCAGCTTGCTCAAGTCGAAATCGGCGGGAATCGCGGGATCGGCCAGCGCCGCGGCCGCCTGGAGGCCAAGCAGGATAAAAATCGCCATGCGCATCCTCGACCGCAGATCCCGCAAGGTTGCACGCGAATGCGGCGCTGGAAGGGCAGGCGGGGCGTCGTCGGTGACGTGATTGGCAAATGCCACTCGCACGGTGACCGCTCGATCTACGCCTCAACGGTCCGGGGCGGGCTCGCGATCAGAAAGGCATTTTAAGCCGGATCATCGCGCGCTGGCTCATCCTGATGCTCATGATCCTCTCCGGTTCCCCCATCAACACGCGGTCCGCTTCGACTGCGACCTTGCTGTTGCCAAACGCCCTCATCTCCGCGCGAACCGGGGAATTGCTGCCCGGAAGAGTGCGCAGGCGATGGCGTTGTTCGCCGCCACGGTGCCCGCAGACCACGATCTCCATGCCATCGCTCGATCGGCAGTCCCGTGATCCGGTGACGTCAAGCTGCTCCTCGTGCACGGGCAGTGCGCGCAGATCGAAATCGGCGGGAATTGTGGGATCGGCCAGAGCGGCGGTCGCCTGGAGGCCGAGCAGGATAAACGCCGCCATATGAATGTCCCGGCCGTGAATGCGCAGCTTCACATGCGAATGCGGCGCCGAAAAGGCGAGCGGAGGAAAGACCGTTGAAGGTGAACGGGCACTCGCCACGCCGAATCCGCGCTGCTATCGCCTGCTTATGGCCACCGAATTTACCGACCCCTTCGATCATGTCGTCGACGCGCCCTTCGATACCGCGCTCAGCGAACGCTATCTGGTCTATGCGCTGTCCACCATCACGGCGCGGTCGCTGCCGGATGTGCGCGACGGATTGAAGCCCGTGCATCGGCGATTGCTCTGGGCGATGCGGCTGCTCAAGCTCGATCCGAGCCAGGGTTACAAGAAATGCGCGCGCGTCGTCGGCGACGTCATCGGTAAATATCACCCGCATGGTGACCAGTCCGTCTATGACGCGATGGTGCGGCTGGCGCAGGATTTCGCGCTGCGCTACCCGCTGGTCGACGGCCAGGGCAATTTTGGCAATATCGACGGCGATAACGCCGCGGCCTATCGCTACACCGAAGCCCGGCTGACCCAGGTCGCGATCGACCTGATGGCCGGGCTCGACGAGGGCACGGTCGATTATCGCCCCACCTATAATGGCGAGGATGAAGAGCCTGAGGTGATGCCTGGCCTGTTCCCGAACCTGCTCGCCAACGGTGCGAGCGGGATCGCGGTGGGCATGGCGACGAGCATTCCGCCGCACAATGCGGCCGAGTTGATCAGCGCGGCGATGCTGCTGATCGACCAGCCCGCCGCCGAGACCGCGCAATTGCTGGAGCATGTGAAGGGGCCGGACTTCCCGACCGGGGGCATCGTCATCGACAGCGCCGCCTCGATCGCGGAGGCCTATGCGACCGGACGGGGCGGTTTCCGGGTGCGGTCGCGCTGGGAGAAGCAGGACGAGGGCAGGGGCACCTGGGTCGCGATCGTCACCGAGATTCCCTATGGCGTCCAGAAATCCAAGCTGATCGAGCAGATCGCGGCACTGATCAACGACAAGAAGCTGCCGATCCTGGCCGATGTCCGCGACGAATCGGATGAAAAGATCCGACTGGTGCTCGAACCGCGCAGCCGCACCGTCGAGCCCGACATGCTGATGGAAAGCCTGTTCCGGCTGACCGACCTCGAGTCGCGGATTTCGCTCAATCTCAACGTGCTCGATGCCAACCGGACGCCGCGCGTCATGGGCCTGAAAGAGGTTCTGACGTCATGGCTTCGTCACCAGATCGAAGTGCTCATCCGCCGGTCGCAGCACCGGTTGACCAAGATCGACGACCGGATCGAACTGCTCGACGGCTATCTGATCGCTTATCTCAATCTCGATCGGGTGATCGAGATCATCCGGACCGAGGACGAGCCGAAAGCGGTGATGATGGCGGAGTTCGGGCTGACCGACCGTCAGGCGGAGGCGATCCTCAACATGCGGCTGCGCTCGCTGCGCAAGCTGGAAGAGATGGAGATCCGCAAGGAGCGCGACGACCTTGCCAAGGAACGCGAAGGGCTGGTCGCGCTGATCGATAATCCGGCGCGCCAGCGCACCCGGTTGAAGCGCGATCTGGGCGTGTTGCGTGATCGCTACGGGCTGGAAACGCTGTTGGGCGCCCGTCGGACCACGATCGAGGAAGCCGCTCCCGCGCGTGAGATCCCGCTGGAAGCGATGATCGAACGCGAGCCGATCACGGTCATCATGTCGCAGCGCGGCTGGATTCGCGCGATGCGTGGCCATATCGACCTGGCGTCGGCCGATGCGCTGAAGTTCAAGGAAGGCGACGGGCCCGCCTTCGCCTTTCATGCGCAGACCACCGACAAGATCCTGCTCGCGGCCGATACCGGGCGTTTCTACACGCTGGGCGGCGACAAGCTGCCCGGTGGACGCGGGCTTGGCGAACCGGTCAGGCTGATGATCGACATGGATGGGGAAGCGGGCATCGTCGCGCTGATGCCGGCGTCCATCTCCGCCAAGCTGCTGGTCGCGTCCTCCGATGGGCGTGGCTTCGTGGCGGCAACTGCGGAGGCGATCGCCGAAACGCGCAAGGGCAAGCAACTCGTCAACATCCGGCCGGGCGCGAAGCTCAAGGTCGTGCGACCGGTTACCGTCGATGCCGATTATGTCGCCGCGATCGGCGAGAACCGCAAGCTGGTCGTCTTCCCGCTGAACGAGTTGCCCGAGATGGGGCGTGGCCAGGGCGTGACCATCCAGAAATATCGGGATGGCGGGCTTTCCGACGTGATCGCCTTCCGGTTCGAGGAGGGGTTGAGCTGGACGATGGGCGGGGAGACCGGACGCACCCGCACCGAAACCGATCTGACGCCATGGCGGGTCGCGCGCGGTGCGGCGGGACGGATGCCGCCAACCGGTTTCCCGCGCAACAATAAGTTCGTCTGAACACGCCCGGCTATTAACCTCGTTTCACGAAGAATTTACCTGATCCGGGCTAGGTCGAGCCTGCATGCGCGTCGTGTCCAACACAAGGGGTGGGAAACGCCCCGAACGACAGGCTGGAATTCCGGCACCGCGACCGCTTGGGTTGCGCATGGCCGATGCGCCGTTCCCGCAATTTTTCGAGCTGCGTCAGCAGCTTCTGGACACGCTGCCGATCGCTGCGGCGCTTGTCGCGCTGGACACATCCGGCGAGCCGTTCGTCGAATGCGGCAATCCGATCTTCAAACTGTACGATGGTCCGTTCTCGATGCTCGACGGCGGGAATGCGTCGATCCTCGATCGCAGCGGGCTGGGGGATCGGATCTGCGCCTTCATGGCGGGGACGGAGGCCAGCGCTGAATTCATCTGGAATGATGGCAGCCCCATCGAGCAGCGGCACTTCACGGTGAAGATGACGCGGCTGGTGGATACGCCGGACGACACGCTGCGCTGCATGATCTTCCTGCTCGATCAGACCGCGCAGGTGCGCACCGAACAGAATCTGCGCCGAGAGATGCTGTCCGACAGCCTGACAGGATTGCCCAACCGCGCAGGCTTCACCGAGTTGCTCGAGCAAGCGGCAGCGGATGAAGGGCATTTCGCGGTGCTCGTGATCGATCTGGTCCGTTTCAGCCGGATCAACGAATGCATCGGCACCATCGCTGGCGACGAACTGATCATCACGGTCGCGCGGCGACTGCTGAAAGCGATGCGCGGGGGCGACCGGCTGGCGCGCACCGGCGGGGACGAGTTCGGCATGCTGATCCGCCTCGTCGATGGTCCGGGCGACGCACTGCATGTCGGACGGCGCATCAAGGAGGCTCTGTCGTCCCCTTTTCGTCTGACCGACCTTGAGATTCGCGTGGATTGCAGCGTGGGTTGCGCGTTGATGCTCGACGAAGAGAGCGACGCCGAAAAACTGGTCCGCCATGCGCAGTTCGCGCTCAAGCGGGCCAAGGAAACCGGCAAGATCGAAATCTACCAGCCGACCGCATTCCACCTCGCCCGGCAGCGCTTCAGCATGGAAACGGAATTGCGCCGTGCCGTCGAGGGTGGGCAGCTTCATCTCGCTTTTCAGCCGCTTATCGATCTCTCCTCCGAACAGGTCTCCGGATTCGAGGCGCTCGCCCGGTGGGAGCATCCGGAGCATGGCACGATCGGACCGCAGGATTTCATTCCCGTCGCCGAAGAATCGGGCCTGATCGTGCCGCTGGGGCGCTGGGCGCTTGAGACTGCGGCGCGGACGCTCGCGGAATGGGACAGGCGCGCGGGCGCAGCGTTGCCGGTGCGGATGAGCGTCAACCTGTCTGCCATCCAGATCGCGCGCGACGATATGTGCGGCGCCGTTGCGGAGGTGCTGGCGAGTGCGGGTATCGCAGGCAATCGTCTGACGCTCGAACTGACCGAAAGCGCGATCATCGCGGACCCGAAGCGCGCCGTGCGTGTGCTCGACGGCCTGAAGGCACTCGACACCACCATTGCGATGGATGATTTCGGCACCGGTTATTCGAGCCTGGCCTATCTCCAGCGTTTGCCGATCGACATATTGAAGATCGATCGCAGCTTCATCACCGGCATGTTGTCGGACAAGAACAAGATCGCGATCGTTCGCGCGGTGCTGTCGCTGGCCGACGCGCTGGGCATGAAGACGACCGCGGAAGGCATCGAATCCTTCGAACTGTCTCGCACGCTTGCCGCGCTCGGCTGCGCGACGGGGCAGGGCTATTTTTATTCCGATCCGCTCGATGCGGATCAGGCCTATGATTATATGGTCGCGCGCAACAATTGAGCCACTTCGGCGTCGGCAATCTCGCTCACGCGCATTTCATCCGGAAAATCCTCGTCGATCCAGCGCCGCTCGATCGCTTGCATGGCTTGGGCGACGCGTGGGCCGGCGGTGAGGCCGCGCGCGACGAGCGCGCCGCCGCGCAGCGGAAATACGGGGCGCGCGCGATCGCGAACACGCGACCATTGCGCGGCTGCGTCTGATCTCAGGAGCAGCCGATCGAGCGTGCCCTGATGGCCCAGGCGATAGAGTGCCTCGGCGGCACGCTCCGGTTCGGGGGCCAATGCCGCGGCGATGCGCTTGCGTTGCGCATTGGAGAGTTTGAGCCGCGCACCAACCGCGTCGGCCGCCGCCGCATCGGGCGGCAGCAGTGCGATCAGGCGTCGTAGCGCGTCCGGAACTGTCCCGGTTTCCTGTTCCCGCGCCACCAATGCACGCAGCCGTTCCAGACCGGTCATGTCGATTTCAGGCAGCGCCGGGGCCAATATGCCGTTTTCCAGCATCAGTGCGACGGTCGGTGTGGGGTCGGGCAAGGCGACAAGCTTGATCAACTCGTCGGCGATCCGTTCGCGTGACAAGGCCATCAGGTCGCGCGCGCGCTCCGCACATGCGGCCAGCGCCTCGGGATCAGGCGCACCGCGTCCGAAGCGGGCATGGAAACGGAAGAAGCGCAGAATGCGCAGATGATCCTCCGCGATCCGGGTCAGCGCGTCGCCGATGAAGCGGATGCGGCCGGCCGCCAGATCGGCAAGTCCGTCGAAATAATCGAACACCGCACCGGTCAGCGGATCGGCATAGAGCGCGTTGATCGTGAAGTCGCGCCGGGCCGCATCTTCCCGCCAATCGTCGGAAAAGGCGACGGTGGCGCGACGGCCATCGGTCGAAACGTCGCGGCGAAGCGTGGTGACTTCGATCGGGCCATCCGGGAGAACCGCGGTGATTGTGCCGTGTGCGATGCCCGTGGGGACGACCTTGATGCCAGCAGTCTTCAGGCGCTGCATCGCGTCTGCGGGCGGCAGGGGCGTGGCAATATCGACGTCGTTCACATCTGTGCCGACGATCGTGTCACGCACCGCGCCGCCGACATAGCGCGCCAGGCCGGCATCGGCGCTCAGTGCCGCGAGAAGCCCGTCCAATCCGTCACGGTGCCGCCATGCGGCGTCGGGCAGTGTCAGTGCGTCCATGCCAGCCTTCGCGCAAGATTCACGATCATCGCGGCGGTTGCCCCCCAGATGCGGCGATCGCCATAGGTGATCTCATAATAATGACGTTCGCGCCCCTGCCACTCCACCGCCTGTTCGAGATGATTGGTGGGTTCGAGCAGGAACGACAGCGGCACTTCGAAGAAAGCGGCAACCTCCGCGTCATTGGCGCGCAGCACCAGATCGGGCGGAATCACCCCGATCACGGGTGTGACCTGGAACCCCGTTATGGTGTGATAGGGATCGGTTTCACCGATCACTGTCACTGCGGAGCGGGGCAGGGCGATTTCTTCCTCGGCCTCGCGCAATGCGGCTGCGATGGCGCCCGAATCCTCGGCGTCGATCCGTCCGCCGGGAAACGCGATCTGCCCGGCATGTTTGCGCAGATTTTCGGTGCGCTGGGTGAGGATCACGCCAGGATCGTCGCGGTCCGTCACCGCGACGAGCACGGCGGCGGGCACCCAGATATCCTGATCGCCGGGGACGGCATCGCGATTGTCGCCGACCAGCAGGATCGGCGATCCCTGATGTCCCGTTTCCAACGCGCGACGCAGCCGTTCGACCAACGTCATGCCGCATCTCCGATCGGGAAGAAGGCGCTGCCGCTACGCAGGCCCGGCGGATCATTGTCCAGCGCCAGATTGGCCAGCTCGTACCAGACCGTCCGGGCAATGAGCGCCTCCAGTCCGCCACGGACATGGAGATAGGGGTGGGGGCCGTCTGCCTTGGCCACGAAGCGCAGCGGATGCTCCGCACCTGCCACGACGATATCGCCGGTGTTTAGGCGGAATGCGAGCGTGTCGCCCTCCGCCTTTACCTCGACTGCGACAAAGGGCGCATCCTCGACCGCGATGTCGAGCTTCTCGACCGGCGTGACCAGCACATAGCCGCCATCGGGCTCGCGGCGCAGGATCGTCGAAAACAGCCGGACCATCGCGGCGCGGCCGATCGGCGAACCCTGATGATACCAGGTGCCGTCGCGGGCGATACGCATCTCGCTGTCTCCGCAATGCGTGGGATTCCATCTGTCGACGGGCGGCAGGCGGGATTCCTCTGCAAGGCGCGCAATCTCCGCAAGGGAGAGGCCGGCAAGGTCGGCGGGCGGTTCTATGGCGGGCATTGCGCGGACGTAGGGCGTGATCGGGACAGACGCAATGTGCGCCTGTAGCGGGCCATCAGGTGCGGGGAAGGATCTCGCCTGCCGCCGGCAGTTCCTGTCCGGGCAGCGCGCGCGCCAGCAGGCGGTGGCGTTCGACCGGACCGTCGACGATCCAGCCGCCCGTCGCGTCCGCGCTGAAACCGAAGAACCGCCCATAATATTCCGGATCGCCGATCATCACCTGTGGCGGCCAGCCGCCTACGTCGGCGGCGTCGAGCATGGCCTGCACCAGCGCACGGCCGATGCCGCCGCGTTGCACCGCGGGTTCCACGGCGACGGGGCCGACCATGACGAGAGGCGTGTCACCGATCCGTACCGGCCAGCTCTGGATCGTGCCGAGCAGCGCGCCGGCGGTGTCGAGCGCGGCAAAGCTCAGCGCAGGAATCGCGCACGTGCCTGCGCGCAGGCGATAGGCGGTTCGTCCGTGTCGATCCGACCCGAAAGCCACGTCGAGCAGTGCTTCGACGTCCGCATCGGAGACGTCGGCAATAGGAACGATGCTGATCGCATCGGCCGCATCCGCATGGGCGGATGCGCCGTCGATCTCGGCGGGATGCGACACCCTGATCCTTTCATGGAGGCCCGAATGGCCGGTGGTCGCGGCGATTTAGCGTCTTCGTCGCGCAAGAAAAGCGTGAATCGCACGCCAGCCGTGATACGGGTGCGCGATCCAGGGTCTGATCGTTCGAGACGGAAGCACGTTGCGCTTCCGCCGACAGCGTGAATCAGGCTCTATCAAGATCTAAACTTGGAACAGGGTCCCGATGGACGATCGTCTTCAGTTGCGTGTGCTCGACCTCGAGGTTTCTGTGCTCACGGGTATCTATTCGGAAGAAACCCATCTTCCCCAACCGCTGCGGATCTCGGTGCGAGTCGATATCGACTGCCCCGGTCATTTCGAGCCGGAAACACCGCTGTCGGCGTCGAAAAACTATATGGACCTGAAACACGCGGTGACGACCGCCCTGCCTGAGGGGCGTCATTTCACGCTGGTCGAGGCGATCGCGGATCATATCGTCGAGACGCTGATGGTGCAGGACAGGCGCGTCCAGCGAGTCGAGGTGGAGATCGTCAAGATCGCGATCGCCGAAGCGGGGGAATCGATCGGTATTTCGCTGGTGAGGCACCGGCGGTGAGCGCGCAGTGAAGCTCGCGCTCGTCACAGGCGGCTGCCACAGGCTGGGCGCGGCAATCGCCGGGCGGCTCGCCGATGCGGGCTGGGCGCTTGCGCTGCATTCGCGGGAGCATCCCGAACCAGACCCCGCATTGCGGGCGCGGCTCACCCAATCGGGGGCCATCTGGGATGGATTCGCGGCGGACCTTTCGGATGCGCGACATGTCGCTGGCTTGGTCGAGCGCGTTGCCGCGCATTTCGGACAGGCGCCGACTTTGCTGGTCAACAATGCCTCCATGTTCGGGCTCGACGGCCCTGCGGACATGACCGCGGAGACTCTTGTCGCGCATTTCATGACCAACAGTGCCGCGCCGGTGCTGTTGGCGCGCGACGTTGCCGCGCGCGCCGAGGGCGGGGCGCCAGCAGCGATCGTCAATATCCTCGACCAGCGGATCTCGCATCCGGCGGGCGACCAGGTGAGCTATACCTTGTCCAAGCTGGCGCTTGCCGGTGCCACCGACATGCTCGCTCGGGCGCTGGCGCCACATGCGCGGGTCTGCGCGGTCGCGCCCGGGCTGACCTTGCCGACCGAGGACTATCTACCTGCTCAGATGGTCCGGCTGGAGGCGGAGATGCCGTTGGGCGTGCTGCCAGACCCCGAGGATGTGGCCGATGCCGTCGCCTATCTCGCGGGCGCCGGTGCGGTCACTGGTCAGACGATCTTCGTCGACGGTGGCGCGCACCTGCGCAGCTTCAACCGCGATTTCCTTTATCTGGGGCGCGACGAGAGCTGAATCGCCGGATATTGGCGTTCGCACGCGCCCAGGCCGTCCAGTACCACGCGATAGTCCGCGCGTGCCTGGGCCGCATTGTCCGGATCACCCGGGTCGATCGAACGCTCCGGCAACTGGGCGGGCAGCGCACAGGCAAGCCGGTACCAGAGCAAAGTGCCCGGCTTGGGTGGGCCGGCGGCTTCGTCGACAATCTCACCCATGGCCACGGACCAGCGCGCGATCTCACCCGGGCGCCGAAGGATCGAAACCGATACCTGTCCGCCGGTTTCCGTCTGCAGGAAGATCTGGGTTTCACCCTCGCCCTGCACGGTGCCGGGGACATGGAAGGCGCTGCGCACACCCGCGATGCGGGGCGGAGCGCCTGCTGCGGTCAATTCGGACAGAATTGCGCGAAGTTGCGTGTCGACGCCTTGGCTCCACGTGATCTGGGCATGCGGCGCAATCAGCTGCAATGCGCCCGGCTTGCCGGGGACGGGTCGGGCGAGCAGCAGCACGCGCATCTTCTTGAGTTTGGGCGGGCGGCCCCGCGCATCGAGTCGTACGTCGGCGACATAGGTGATCAGGGCCGGGCTGCCGCCGGGCCCGCGAATCAGTGAACGAACGGTTGCCTCGACATAGAAACGGGCCATTCCGACGGGCGCGCCCTGTTCGATGCGAATCGCCGACTTGATTTGTGCGTCTATGACAACGGGCGCATTCACCGAAAGATCGGCCAGATCGGCATAGGTGTATGCCGTAGCGGCATGGGCGGCCACCCCCACAGGGGCACCGGAAGGGGCCTGAGCCGCGAGATTCGCAGGGGTCAGGGAGACCACCGCAATCAGCGGAAACGCCAGTCTTTCAAACGTCATAAACTCTCCGTAACGTGGCATCGGACTTATGGCAAAAATCGGATTAACAGGGCATGCAACTCTCGACGGCTGAGGGTCGTTGCTGACGAAACAAAGCAATTGCGTCAAAAAGCACGGAGCGATAGAGACTCGCGTTCTGCCTTAGGACATAAAAATCGTGGCGGGACCGGATCGTTGACGTTCTCCTGGCGCCGTTGCCTTTGGTGCGTCCATTATTCGAGCCTCTGCGATCCGAGGAATATGAGGGAGTGTCGTTTCTGAATGGCTTACGCTGATCAATCGATGAGTTCGAGCCGCATGGTGGCGATTGTTATCGTCGTCTTGCTGCATGCGGTGCTCGGATACGCCTTTGTCACTGGCTTGGCCTTTAATGTGGTCAAGAAAGCGGCTGAGGATTTGAACGTCTTCGATGTCGAAGACGAGCCCCCACCACCAGAGGAAGAGCCGCCGCCGCCGCCGCCGCAGAAGGAGATTGAACCTCCGCCTGTCGTGACGCCGCCGCCGATCGTCCAGACCAACACGGCTCCGCCGCCGCAGATCGTGACGGTTAACCGTCCGCCGCCGCCGTCGCCGCCGACTCCCGTTGCGGCTCCGCCGCCTCCGCCGCCGGCTCCGGTCGTCAGCAAGGCCGCCGGTGCCAAGGGTGATCCCGCACGCTGGATCACCAACGACGACTATCCGCCTTCGGCGATCCGTGCCGGTGCCCAGGGTACCACCGGAATCTCGTGGGACATCAATGCCGAAGGTCGTGTCGAGAATTGCGTCGTCACGTCTTCGAGCGGCAACTCCGATCTCGATCGGGCCGCCTGCGCCTCGCTGACCCGTCGCGCCCGCTACACCCCTGCTGTCGATCAGGCCGGAAACCCTATCCGTACGAAGTCGTCGCGCCGTGTGCGTTGGGTGCTGCCGGAAAATTGAGTTCCATTTGACGTAAAAAAATATCCTGAACATTTTCAGATTTTGAAGAGGAATAAGCCGAATGTTGATCCAGATTGCAGCCGCGGCCGGAGCCGCCAACGGAGCCGCCGCGCATGCCGGTGAGAACCCCTACGGTCTGTGGGCCGCGCTTGAGCAGGGCGGTGCCATTGCTTGGGCGGTGTTCCTCATCCTCGTCGTGATGTCGGTCTTCTCCTTCTACATCATGTTCACCAAGCTGTTCGATCAGCAGAAGATCATCAATCAGTCGAAGCGGGTCCGTTCGAGCTTCTGGGGCAACCCCAGCCTGCGCGAAGGCGCTGCCAAGCTGGAGAAGAACTCGGCTTACAAGCAGATCGTCGATGACGGCCTGACTGCCCAGGACCAGCACAGCAAGCTGACCGATCCCGTCGAGGCGCATGACTGGCTGCACGGTTCGCTGGGCCGTAGCCAGGCTGCGATCAACTCGAAGCTCAACGGCGGCCTGGCCTTCCTCGCCACCGTCGGTGCAACCGCACCGTTCATCGGTCTGTTCGGCACCGTGGTCGGCATCTACCGCGCACTCGTCAAGATCGGCGCGTCCGGTCAGGCATCGATCGACGTCGTCGCCGGCCCGGTCGGTGAGGCGCTCATCATGACCGCTCTGGGTCTGGTCGTCGCCGTTCCTGCGGTGCTCGCGTACAACTGGCTGCAGCGTCGCAACAAGTCGATCGCCGAAGACCTGTCGGCCTTCTCGAACGACGTGCTCGGCTACATGGCTTCGAACGGCGCCGTAAAGCCCGCCATCGCCACGCGCGGTGCTGCCAAGGTTGCTCCGCCGGCTTCGGCTCCGAAGCCCGGCGTCGGCACGACGACCGCTGGTGCGCCCAAGGCCTGAACGGACAGCGGCGGCGTGCCAAGGGTACGTCGCCGCCGCCATTTGCGGGCGCTTGCAGGAGCACCCGGAATTCAGCAGGATAGGATCCTAATACAATGGCAATGAGCGTAGGCGACGGCGGCGGTGACGAAACCCCGATGTCCGACATCAACACGACGCCTCTCGTGGACGTCATGCTGGTGCTCCTCATCATCTTCCTGATCGCCGTTCCCGTCGTTATTCAGACGGTTGATGTGAAGCTCCCCGAGGTGCGTCACGATCCGACGACGACCAAGCCGGAGAATGTTTCCCTCTCGGTCAAGGCAAGCCCGACCGGCGAGTGCGAGGTTTATTGGAACCTCACGCGCGTCAATTCGCAGGAATTGCTCAACCGTGCGGTCGACAAGCTCAAGGCGGAGATCGAAAAGAAGGGCGGCCTTCAGAACTTCACGGCTGAGGATATGCCCGAAGCGCATATCCGCGGCGATGTGAACACGCCCTATCGCTGCATCGGTGGAACGATCTTCACGATGCAGATGGCCGGTTTCGCACGCGTCGGTTTCATCTCGGAGCCGCCGGCAGGCAGCTTCGTGGCCCAGCGTCTCTGAGATCAGGAGTAGTTTGACATGGCAATGAGCGGTGGCCGCGACGACGGCGAGCCGATGATGGAAATGAACACGACGCCGTTGATCGACGTCATGCTCGTGCTCCTCATCATGTTCATCATCACCATCCCGATCCAGACCCACGCGGTGAAGATCGACCTTCCGATCGACGATCCCAATCAGCGGCAGAACCCGCCGCCGATCGATCCCGAGAAGAACAAGATCACCATCGACCCTGCTGGTGTGATTTATTGGAACGGTGCCCCGATTGATCGGGTCACGCTGCGCCAGTATCTCGACCGCACCAAGGTGATGGAGCCCGAGCCCGAGCTGCACTTCCAGCCCGATGGCCAGGCCCGTTACGACACCGTCGATCAGGTGCTCGCGATCATCAAGAAGTCGCAAGTCACCAAGATGGGCTTCGTCGGAAACGAGCAGTTTCGCGCCTTCTGATCTCCCCGGGGATCTGGAACAAGAATTGGGGCGGGCCGAAAGGTCCGCCCTTTTTCTTTGCGTTGTTGCCGGGGGCGGTCGAGAGGGGGGCGGACGCTGAATCCAACAGTGCAAGCGGGCAACTCGCAACCAGATCGCGCTAGCCGGCTATCGAGAGGGCTTGCACAGGATGGCTGACATGCCTCCACGCTGTCATCTCTGCTTTCGCCGAATGGTGTCCGGGGTTTGCGAATGGGGGGCGGGCGTTGCCATTTGCAGGACCTCCGCGTCTCCGCGTGAACCCGTTCGTTCGGCGAACCTGCCGAGACGGAAATTGGCTCGCGCCGAGGTGATGGTTGCCGCAGGTCAAATCATGTTTTGCCAACAGGGGCAGGCTTATCTCTCGGAGGGGTGAAGGCTGCATAAGATCGCGGACAGCTATGCGCTTTCCGGAGGTGTTTGAGACCGTATCGCGGGCCCTTGCCGTCAGGCCTCAGGATGGCAGCACGAACACCGCCCAGGCCAGCAGCGGGCCCGCCAGCGTCACGATTGCGCTGTACAGCAGCAATTGACGGAACAACGCCTCGCGTCGTTCGGGGCGGGCGTTGGCGACGACGAGGGCGCCATTGGTGGAGAATGGGGAGGTGTCTACGATCGTGGTTGAAATCGCTATTGCGATAACGGTGCCGATCGGATTCATGTCGCTCGCGGCCAGAAAGGGAAGGGCGAGCGGCACGACGATGCCGAGCAACGCCGTGGACGAGGCAAAGGCCGAGACGACGCCACCGAGATAGCAGAGCAGCAGCCCTCCGATCAGCGGCATGCCGATCCCCGCAATCGCGTCGCCCGCGACGGTCACGGTGCCGATCCGCTGGAGCAGCGCGACATAGGTGACCACGCCGCAGATCAGCAAAACGGTGGACCAGGCGACTCTGTCGACCGCGCCTTTTTGCGACTTTGGTGCAGCGATGGCGAGGAATGCGGCGGCCGCGATCGCCAGCACGCCGATATTCGCGTCGAAACCGATCGCCGCGACCGCCGTTGCCGCCAGCACGAGCAAGGTGATGCGGCATTCGTTCCGCATGTCCGGTGCGCCGTCGGCGTCGTTGTCCTCTTCGAGCGGCTCGGGGGGATCGCGGAACAGCCGGTATCCGCCCAATGCGAGGAACACCGCGATCGCGATGACCGTGTTGAAGCCAAAGCTGGCAAGGAACAACTCGACGGGGGCAGGATCGATGCCGGCCTGTGCAATCACGCCATTGGTGATCCCGCCATAGATGGAGGTGGGCGAGAAGGCGCCGGCCTGGGCACCGTGGATCGCCATCAATCCCATCATCAGCGGGCTGATTCGATGGCGCGCGGCGAAACGCAGCGCGACGGGCGCGACGATTGCAACGGCGGCGGGGCCAAGCGCCCCGAATGCGGTGAGCGCGGCCGCCGCAGCGAATACCACCCATGGCATCATCACTGCCCGTTCGCCGGCAAGGCGCGCCAGCCCGCGGACCATCCAGTCGATCGCGCCATTGCGCTCGGCGATCGCGAACAGGAAGGTGATCCCGACCAAGGTGACGAACAGATCGGCGGGAAAACCCGCCAGCACATCCTTGGCGGATGCATCCACCAACATGCTTCCCACCCCAAAGGCTGCCGCCAGTGCGAGCAGCCCCATATTGATCGGGCGAAGGGTGGCGATGAGGAAGACCAGCGCGAGCACGCCGACCGAAATGATATGCACCGACATCCCCACTCCCCAGATCCGCCCTTCGACTGTCACGCGCGCGTTCGGTCCGGCATTCCGGCGCAAGCATTACGAAAGCGCGGGTGAAAGCAAAGGCGAAATTTCCCGGCTTCGAACCGCTGTGCCAACTGATATGGATCAACGCCATGATCCTTGAACGAAACCTTGGGGCGGCGCTGAACCAACATGGCGCGATGCGTCATCGCGAAGCGGCGGGGGAAGCGACTTTGCTCGCACTTGAGGAAATCGTCGCAACGCTGCCGGCGGATCGCGCCGGGATCCGGCTGCATGACGTGGATGGGTTGAGGGAATTGCTCTCACCGTCGGCCGAGATCGGCGCGATTGCGTCGGCCACGCTGGGCTCGGGCGCGCGGGCGGTCCGCGCGATCCTGTTCGACAAGAGTGTGGACGCCAACTGGTCGCTGGCCTGGCATCAGGATCGGACCATCGTCGTACGCGGTCGTATCGCAGTGCCGGGCTATGGGCCGTGGACGATAAAGGCCGGGCTGCAGCATGTCGCGCCGCCCTTCGCATTGCTCGAACGCATGCTGACGCTGCGCGTTCACCTCGATCCGGTAACGGCGGACAATGCACCGTTGCTGGTCGCGCCGGGATCGCATCGAATGGGGCGGATCGCGGAACCCGATATCGACGCGGTTGTCGCGGGATGCGGCCAGGTCGCGTGTCTGGCCGAGCGCGGAGACATATGGGCCTATGCGACGCCGATCCTGCACGCGTCCGACGCGTCACGCACGACTGCGCGGCGCCGCGTGCTGCAGATCGACTATTCGGCCGATTCGCTCGACGGCGGGCTGGAATGGTTGGGCGTGTAGGCTCGGTTCGGTGACGACGGGGAAGGTCACATCGATGTTTGGCACGCCATCAAGGTGATCCGGCTGGCCTATTCTATCGTGTCATTCCCTCTTTCTCGGGAATGACACGATAGATTGTGGGGCGTCCCTAAAGATCAAATGGGGTCGTCTGGTAGATCTGGTTGATCCAGTTGCCGAACAACAGATGCGCATGGCTGCGCCAGCGATTCTCCGGCGGGCGCGTTGGATCGTCCCCGGGGAAATAATTGGCGGGCACCGGAACGCCCTCTGCAAGCGCAGCGTCACGGTGATATTCGTCGGCCAGGCTGGTCGTGTCATATTCGACATGATTGAACATGTGCAGCGACCGGAAGCGCGGATCGTCGAGCAGACACAGGCCGGCTTCCTCGCTTTCCGCCAGCACTGTCATGCCGCTGTCCGGCGCGATGTCCTCACGGCGAACCTCGGTCCAGCGCGAGACCGGAATCGAGAAATCGTCGGAGAACCCCCGCAGATAGGGTGACGCAGGTTGGAGATTGCGATGCCGGAACACGCCGGACGCCTTGGCGGCCAGATCGTGCTTGGGCATGCCATGGAAATGGTGGACCGCCGCCTGTGCCGCCCAGCAGATGTTGAAGCCGCTATGCACATGGGTCTGCGTCCAGTCGAGGATCCGGCGCATCTCGTCCCAATAGGTCACCTCTTCGAAAGGCATGCGCTCGACCGGCGCGCCGGTGATGACGAAACCGTCGAAGCGATGTTCGTTCACCTCTGCCCAGGGGCGGTAGAAGGACGCCATATGGTCGGCCGGGGTGTTGCGTGCGACATGCTCGGTGAGCCGTACGAGAGTCAGCTCCACCTGAAGCGGCGTCGCGCCGATCAGCCGTGCGATCTGCGTCTCGGTATGGATCTTGTTGGGCATCAGATTGAGCAGGCCGATGCGCAGCGGACGGATGTCCTGACGGATCGCGTCGGTTTCCCGCATGACCATTACGCCTTCCGACTCCAAAGTGCGGAAAGCGGGCAAATCGTCGGGAATCTTGATCGGCATTGTCGCGTACGTCCTCGAGATGGTGGGACAGACGCTCGTGGCTTGATCCGTTTGATTGCCGGCTCGGCCACATCCTTCCTTGCGGAAGCACCACCTTGCCCGGATTGGCAGGTTGGCGTTGGGCGTCGCCCCAACTCTTGATGTTGACGCCTATCTAGGGCGAGATATCGCGATTGGCAACGGTGCCGATCAATCGGCTTCGGCTGTCTTCCAGTCGGGACCGTACCGGTTGTCGCCTGCCGTGCCCGGCAGCATCAACATGATCGCGAGTGCCAGCAGCGTTGCGATATAGACCATGTTGTTGAGAAACAGCAGTGCGAACAGTCCTATGTCTGGACCATCAGCTTTGGCGCCGAAATCGGCGAAGAGCGGTGGCATCATCACGGCGCTTGTCGCCAGGAAGGGCAGTGGCATGATGCCCCACCACCCCGATTTTCCTCGATCATGCAGCCGCCGTACGACAGCGGCTGCGATCAGGACGATGCTGACCAGTGCGATGGCGCCGATCGCCTGCAGAATGAACTGAAAATCCGGCGCCAGTTCCGGGTGACGCCCCTGGACCGAGATCGAATAGTGGCCTGGTCCCGCTGTGACTGTGCTCGATTCGGGATGGGCGGCGGCGAATGCCTGCATCCGTTCGAAGCTGCGTGCCAATTCGGGAATGAAGACCGCCATCATGGCCAGGATCGCAAGCGCCAGTACGAAGAACGCGTAGATCCAGAAGCGCACGCCGCCGTCGCGGCCCCTGAATCGCGCAATCCCGCGAAGGCCATGGCCAATCGATGCAATGATGGGGTTCATCACCCGCCTGTATCAGTCACTGCCGTGCCGGGCCAAGCGACGCCTGATCGGTTTTGGTGGCTTATGCCAGCGCGCCGTCGAACTGCAACCGGGCAAGCCGCGCATAGAGGCCGCCTTGTGCTGCCAGGCTGTCATGCGCACCCTGTTCGACGATACGGCCGTCATCCATCACGATGATCCGGTCGGCGCTGCGAACGGTGGCCAGGCGGTGAGCGATGACGATCGTGGTGCGATCGGTCATCAATCGTTCCAGCGCCTGTTGCACCAGCCGTTCGGACTGGGCGTCGAGTGCGGATGTGGCTTCGTCGAGGAGCAACACCGGGGCGTCGCGCAGGATGGCGCGTGCGATCGCCATGCGCTGACGCTGTCCGCCCGAAAGCCGTGCGCCGCCTTCGCCCATGAAGGTGTCGAGCCCCTCGGGCAGCTTGCGCAGGAATTCGGCGGCGTTGGCGGCCTCGGCCGCTGCCCACAGGGCTTCGTCCGACGCATCCCAGTTGCCGTAGCGCAGATTGTCGCGCGCCGATGCTGCGAAGATCACCGTTTCCTGCGGAACCATCGCGATCCGTGCGCGGATATCCGCGGGATCCGCGTCGGGCAGCGCCACGCCGTCGAGCAGTACGCGGCCGGCATCGGGATCGTAGAAGCGCTGGATGAGCTGGAACAGTGTCGATTTGCCGGCACCGGATGGACCGACGACCGCGACGGTCTCGCCCGGCGAGACGGTCAGCGAGAAGTCGCTCAGTGCGCTGGTGTCGCGGCGGGTGGGGTAGCGGAACTCGACATGCTCGAACCGGATCTCGCCACGCGCTGGCTCCGGAAGAGTGCTGGGATTGGCGGGGGGCGCGATTCCAGGCTGTTGCGCAAGCAGTTCGGCCAGCCGCCCAGCGGCGCCCGAACCGCGCAGCAGGTCGCCATAGACTTCAGTCAAGGCGCCGAATGCGCCGGCGACGAGCCCGCCGGTCAGCACGAAAGCCGCGATGGTTCCGCCGCTCATCCGTCCGGCCGCGACATCGAGTGCGCCCTGCCACATCACGAAGGTGATCGCGCCGAAGATCAGCCCGATCACCGTCGCGGTCATGATCGCGCGCAGCAGGATGCGGCGCTTGGCGGTGCCAAAAACATTCTCGACCGCCTGGCCGAAGCGCGCGGCTTCTCGATCCTGCTGGCCGAATGCCTGGACGATCTTCATCGCGCCCAGCACTTCGCTGATCATTGCGCCGACATCGGCGACGCGATCCTGGCTGTTGCGTGAGACATTGCGAACCCGGCGGCCAAGGATCACGATCGGCATGACGACGACGGGGATGCCGATCAGCAGCATGCCGGTCAGCTTGGGCGACAAGGTGAACAGATAGACGATGCCGCCTGCGCCCATCACCAGATTGCGCAGCGCAACCGATATGGTGGTGCCGACAAGCTGCTCGATGATCGTGGTGTCGGCGGTCAATCGCGATGCGATCTCCGACGGACGGTTTTCCTCGAAGAAGCTCGGCGACAGGCGTAGCAGATTGCGTTGCACGGCCAGCCGCAGATCGGCAACGACGCGCTCGCCCAGCCAGGAAACGAAGTAGAAGCGGAAGGCGGTTGCGATCGCCATCACCACCACGATGAGCAACAGGCCCTGGAACCAGGGGCTGATGTCGCCGCCGCCCTGAACGAATCCGCGATCGATGATCAGCCGGAAGCTGCCGGGGATGGCGAGTGTCGCGCCCGCGCCGACCAGCATCGCGACTCCGGCGGCAATGATGCGACCGGGATAGTGCCCGGCCAGCCGCCAGACCATGTTGAGATCGCCAAGCCTGCGGTCGGGGCGCGCCTCTGCCGCCGCTTCGCCGCTGGTTTTTGCCCCGTCGCTGCCGCTTTCGCTCATGGTCGCGGCACTAGCAGCCCGAACCGGCACGCTCAATCGAAGCTTTGCGCTTTTGCATTGCAGCAAAAGCTCCTACGTAATTTGTACACAATGTGAAAGCTGATGAATGCTCTATAACGCCTATGAAATGCAGCGCTCGTTGCTGGCCGGGGCCAGCGCCATGGCGCATTTGAGCGCGGAATTCCTCCAGAACCCGGCAAATCCATTCTCCTATTTCGGCGGCGGCCCGATCCTGGCTTCCGCGCTCGACGTGTTCGCGCATGCTTCGGCACCGCGCGGCAAGCCGGCATTCGGCTTTGTCGAGACCGAAATCGACGGCCGGAAAGTCGCCGTCACCGAACAGATCGTGCTGCAAAAGCCCTTCGGTCAGCTCAAGCGCTTCGTGCGCGAGGGTGTGGAGAACAGCCCCAGACTGCTGATCGTCGCGCCGATGTCTGGCCATTATGCGACGCTGTTGCGTGGCACGGTGGAACGGATGCTGCCCGGCCACGACGTCTACATCACCGACTGGCGCGATGCGAAGATGGTGCCGCTCTCGGAAGGGAGCTTCGATCTCGACGACTATATCGATTATCTGGTCGCGTTCCTGGAGCATATCGGCCCCGGCGCGCATGTGCTCGCGGTCTGCCAGCCCTCGGTGCCGAGCTATGCGGCGGTGGCGTTGATGAATGCCGACAAGCATCCCTGCGCGCCGAAGACGCTGACAATGATGGGCGGGCCGATCGACACGCGGGAGGCGCCGACCGCCGTCAACACGCTGGCCACACAGCGGCCGCACGCATGGTTCGAGCAGAATGTCATCGCGACGGTGCCGATGCACCATCCCGGGGCGGGGCGGCAGGTTTATCCCGGTTTCCTGCAACTGGCCGGTTTCATGACGATGAATCTGGGCGACCATCTGATGAGCCATTGGGAGATGTTCAAGCATCTCGTCCAGGGCGATGGCGATGGTGCCGACGCGACCAAGCGCTTCTACGACGAATATCGCTCTGTCTGCGACATGACGGCTGAATTCTATCTCCAGACGATCGATGTCGTCTTCCAGACCCATGCGCTGCCCAACGGCACGTTCAAGCATCGCGGCAAGCTGATCGACGCCGGCACGATCACCGACACCGCGATCCTGGCGATCGAGGGCGAACGCGACGACATCTCCGGTCTGGGCCAGACCAAGGCGGCGCTGACCATCGCGAAGAAGCTGCCGGCGGCGAAGAAGCAGTATTTCATGGCGCCGGGCGTCGGCCACTACGGCATCTTCAACGGCAGCAAATGGCGCAACACGATCGCGCCTGTGCTGGAGGCCTGGATCAAGAAGTTCGATTGAGGGATGGGGAAGGCCTCCCTGAAACCGCTCGATGGACTCGAACGGTTTCAGGGAGCCTACGGGCTTACAGCTTCAGCTCGGTATGTTTGCCGCGTTCCTCCTCGCGGATATCGCCGCCGGTCAGCAGCTTGAAGAGTCCTTTGAGCGACAGGTCGGCCAACCAGACTTCGGCGTCGTCCAGCTCGAAGCGTAGCATCATCAGCGCCGGGTCGGTCCGGCCACCCGGATACCAGGCCTCTACCTGGTTGGACCAATAGCGATCGATCACCGCAGGATCGGTTTCTTCGACCAGCGTGCCGCGAACACAGGCAAACAGGTCATGACCCTTGGCGGAGAATTGCGCCATTGCGGGGCCGCCGGGTGCAAGGCGATTGTCCCGGCTGGTATAGAACCAGAATTCGCTATCGGCGGTCTTGTCGAGCTGTGCGGTCATCGGCACGCTGTGCTGATGGTCGTTGTCGAGCGCGACCATCACGATGGGGCTCGCCTCGAATTCCTTCCAGAAGCGCTTCCTGATTTCACTGTTGTCGGTCATTGCGATCTCCGTGCGATTTGCAGGATAAATCGCTCGGCGGCTGGCTAGGTTCCGGCTTGGGCGCCGAGATAGCTGACAATTTCGAACTCGATGCCGTCATGGTCGAAGAAATAGAAGCGCCGGCCAGGTTCATAGTCTCCGTGCGAGAAGGGCACGAGGCCCAGCGCAACGACACGATCCTCGACCACGTCCAGATCATCGACCTGAATACCGACATGATTGAGCGGCTCGCCCTTTGGATAACGGGCATCGGCATGGAGTCCGCCCGGGCCGGTATAGAATGCCAGATAGGCGGTTTCGCTGCCGACATGGATCGTGAATCCCCCGTCGCGCGCAGGCCCGCGCCAGCGCTCCTTCCATCCGAACAGCGCCTCCACCATATGCGCCGAGCGTTCGGGATCGCTGACCGTCAGATTGACATGCTCGATGATCGGATGCGCCATATTTCAGCTCCTTCAGTCGGCCGATTCGGCGGCCGGATGGGTTGACGCCCTCGTCATGCAACCTCAAGTTAAGTTGAGATCAAGCTTTTTCGGAAAGGATGAATCGATGCGCGCGAACGACGTGATCTCGATCGGCGATCTGGCTGCGCGGACCGGCGTCGCGGTCTCGGCGATCCGATTCTACGAAATGAAGGGCCTGCTTCATCCGTTCCGCAATGCCGGCGGTCAGCGCCGCTTCCTGCGTTCGGATATCCGCCGGCTGTCCTTTATCCTGATCGCGCAGCAGCTTGGGCTGAGTATCGACGCGATCGGAACCGAACTGGCGAAGCTGCCGGACGGGCGCACGCCCAATGCAGCGGATTGGGGACGGATCAGCACAGCAATGCGCGCATTGCTCGATCAGCGCATCGCGCAACTCGAACGCACGCGCGACCGGCTGGACGGCTGCATTGGTTGCGGTTGCCTGTCGCTCGCCAATTGCGCGCTCTACAATCCGGAAGATGGCGCCGCCGCGCGGGGCGCTGGTCCGCGCTATGTGCTGACGGATGAAGCGCCGGTGGTTTAGGCGGCGTTCCCATCGTCCGCATCGCCATCGGCAATCGCGGCCCGTAGGCGAGCGATGTCGGCGTGCCTCGACCGTCCGGCCGTATCGGGTTCCGCGCAACGATAATCGCGCAGCATCTTGAGCGAGCGGAGCAACACCTCCAGCGGTGGGCCGCTGGCGGTAATGCCCTTGAGTTGCCCTTCGTCGAGTTCGTCCGCGGGTCTCGCGATATATTTGTCAACGAGCAGGTCGTGATGCTGGCGCGCGGTTTCGCCGAACGCGTCGCACACCTGCAGAAATGCCGATGCGTTGGCGTTGAACCAGGGCGTGCCCGAACATGCGTCGGTGAGCAGCAGCAGTTCATCCAGCAGGCTGCGATAGGTCATGCATTCCCTCAGCCGCGCCTGCTCGGACGGAAGCATGAAGGGCATTTTGTCGACCAGCAGCTGCGCATAATAGGGGTCGTTGGCACGCGTCAGCCCCAGCAGAAGATCGATCTCGTTGATGCCCGAAAAATCCCCGGCATTGGCGCCGCGATATTCCTGTCGACCGACCCGGTACGGCTTGTAATAAGGGCGCACGCAATAAAAGAAGCGCTCGACATCCAGCCTGTCGGCAAGGCCCGCATTGAACGCGACGACGTCGTTCAGCGCTGCGCGCGCATCATGGAATAATTGCTCGGCAATCGGGCTCGATACACCAAGATGGACAACCCGGCCGAGCGCGTCGGCAGCGCGCTGCAGGCCCAGAATGCCGCGCGTATTCTCGTCGATGAACAGGAACTCGTCCTTCAGCGACGTGAAGCTCTTGCGAACCCCGCGCACCGCCAGATTGTGCGTTGCCAGATGCGCGGTGGCGTAGCGCGGCGCCATGCCGATCGACGCGCCGACATGGAGAGCGAGGGAGGATGCTTCCGGGAAAGGGGACCGTTCTTCTCGGTCGGGATTGGTGAGTTCGTGCCGCCGCAATGCGCCCAGATACATGCCGACATTGCCCAGGACCCCAAAGGCACTGGAAAAGCCGTCGCCGGTATTGCCTTCGGAGAGGAGGGCGAGGACATAATCATGCCCCTCATCGCGTAGCCGGGCCTTGATCGGATCCCCGACGCCGATCACGTTCGAGCGATCGGCCTGGGCGAAATAGCTTTCTTCGAGCTCAGTGTTCATCGCGACGAATGGGCCGCGGATCCAGTGATCGAAGGCGTCGGCGTTTGAGGTCATGGTTCCTCTCGGATCGTCAGGGCAGTGACGTTCCATTGCAGCTGGAAGGCTGCAACGCCAGCATTATAGAAATGCGCGGAGCGCTCCACGCCGGCATCGCGGCGACGAGGTCATACTGCTCCACCGCAACCGGTGCGAAGGCCGGTCTTCGTGGAAGTCCGGGCTGAGCGCTGGCCCAGCCCGGATGCCGGCAATTTAGAACACCTCGAACAGGCCGGCTGCGCCCATGCCGCCCCCGATGCACATGGTTACGACGACATGCTTGGCACCACGGCGCTTGCCCTCGATCAGCGCGTGGCCGACCATCCGGGCGCCCGACATGCCATAGGGGTGGCCGATCGAGATCGCGCCGCCGTTGACGTTGAGCAGCTCGTCGGGAATGCCCAGCTTGTCGCGGCAATAGAGCACCTGCACCGCGAACGCCTCATTGAGCTCCCACAGGCCGATATCGTCCATCTTCAGGTCGAAGCGCTCGAGCAGCTTGGGAATGGCGAACACCGGGCCGATGCCCATTTCGTCGGGCTCGGTGCCCGCCACCGCCATGCCGACATAGCGGCCGAGCGGATTGAGTCCCTTCTTTTCGGCGAGCTTCGCATCCATCAGCACGCTGGCGGAGGAACCGTCCGAGAGCTGGCTGGCATTGCCCGCCGTGATGTTCATGCCTGGGCCCATCACGGGCTGCAGCGACGAAAGACCTTCCAGCGTGGTTTCCGGACGGTTGCCTTCGTCCTTGGCGAGCGTCACGTCCTTGTAGGTGACTTCGCCGGTTTCCTTGTTGGTGACCGCCATGCTCGCCGACGTGGCGACGATCTCGTCGTCGAACTTGCCTGCGGCCTGGGCGGCGGCGGTGCGCTGCTGCGACTGGAGCGCATATTCGTCCTGCGCCTCGCGGCTGATATTGTAACGCTTGGCCACCGTCTCGGCGGTGCCGAGCATCGGCATGTAGATATCCTTGTGCAGCGCCTGCAACTCGCGGTCGGGGGCGACGCGCATTTCCTTGGTCTGGACCAGCGAGATCGATTCCACGCCGCCGCCGATGCACACGTCCATCCGGTCGACGATAATCTGCTTGGCGGCGGTCGCGATCGCCATCAGGCCCGAGGAGCATTGCCGGTCGAGCGACATGCCCGCGACGGAGACGGGCAGGCCGGCACGCAGCAATGCGGTGCGCGCGATGTTGCCCGCCTGGCTGCCCTGCTGCAGCGCCGCGCCGAACAGGACGTCATCGACTTCGCCGCCCTCGATGCCGGCGCGCTCGACGGCTGCACGGATCGCGTGGCTGCCCAGGGTCGGGGCGGCGGTGTTGTTGAACGCGCCGCGATAGGCGCGGCCGATGGGGGTGCGGGCGGTGGAAACGATGACGGCGTCACGCATGTCTGATCTCCTGTTCCCTGCCTTGGGCGAGGGATGGGTGGGTTGAAACGATATGGGGTGGCCTTGGCCGGTCCCCTAGATGCTCAAACGAAGTATAGGCCGATCCATTCGGCGATGAGTGCGGGCTTGTCCTCGCCTTCGATCTCGACGACCAGTTCGAGGGTCTGCTGCCACTGGCCCGGGCGTTTCTCGTCGAGTTCCAGAAGCTTGAAACGGCCACGGACGCGCTTGCCCGAGCGGACCGGGGCCAGAAAGCGCGTCTTGTTGCTTCCATAATTCACGCCCATCTTCATCTCGGTGATGCGCGGGCCGTTGGATTTTGCCATCAGCTGCGGCATCAGCGAGAGCGTCAGGAAGCCGTGGGCGATCGTGCCGCCGAACGGCGTCAGCTTCGCCCGTTCATGATCGACATGGATGAACTGGTGGTCGCCGGTCGCGTCGGCGAATTTGTCGATCATCTCCTGGGTGACTTCAACCCATTCGGAAACGCCGATTTCCTCACCGACTCGGGCCTGCAATTCTTGTGGTGTCACGGTGTTCACGTGGTCCTTTCGCTCCGCTCCTGGATAGGTGCGCGCAAAGGCTGCTGCGCGATCTGCCCGGTGTGTAGCGAAAATAGGGCGTGCCGAGGGCATGAGTCAAAAGCCGCGGATTCCGCAACGTCGCTTTGCTCCCACCGTGCGTGTCCGCTTCGATATCGACCTTTTCGGAAGATCTTGGCGTTTCTGGCCGGCCGCTCTCGGTTATTCGGCGATTTCATCCGCGACGGCCTTGACCGCCTGCACGTCGGGATAGGGCATGATCAGGCGTCCGTCGGGCGCGGCGGTGAAGCTGGTCTGGGTGGGATAGGCGAACGCGATGTCTTCCTTGTTGAATCGCTGCAGGATCGCGATGCACACGGCGTTGCGCGCTTCGAACACTTCGTCATAATTCTCGGACAGCACGTCGAATTGCACCTCATAGTCCAGGCTTGATGCACTGAATGCAGTCATGCCGCATCGGACCAGCTGACATTTCGGGCGAGCCTCGACGATCTCTTTGATCATTGCCGGTATTTCCGCGCAGATTTCGGGCGGGGTCTGATAGGTTACCCCGATCGTCAGCACATGTCGGCGGCGATGGAGCCGCGCCATATTGTGCAGTTCCTTGTTGAGCAGATTGGCGTTGGAAATGATCACTTCCTCGCCTGTGATCGCGCGCACCCGCGTGGTCTTGAGTCCGATCTGCTCGACCGTGCCGGATGTCGTATCCCATTTGATCGCGTCGCCGCGGCGGAACGGCTTGTCGAACAGGATAGACAGCGCGGCGAACAGGTCGGAGAAGATGCCCTGCGCCGCCAGGCCGATTGCGATGCCGCCAATGCCGAGACCGGCGACGAGGCCAGTCACATTGACCCCGAGATTGTCGAGCACGACGATGATTGCCACGGCGAACAGCACGACCGTGACCAGCAGTCGGATGATGCCCATCGCGCTGCCCAGCGCTTCGGCGCGGTGTGCATCCGTCCCCGCGCGATGCTCGATAACGCCGAGTATGATCTCGCGCGCCCAGATCGCCGCCTGGAACACCGCGGACACGGTGAAGAGGAAATTGATCGTCCGCGCGACCATGTCCGGCGTCTGCGCATAGCCCGAGACGAGCTTGGCTGAGACCATGATCATGAAGAAAGTGCCGGTACGCGAAACCGCGCGACCGATCACGGTGCGCCAGCCGGTCTGGTCCTCCTTGTCGCACAATTTCATGCCCAGCCGGCGCAGGCCGACGAGTGCAAAGAAGATGCCCGTTGCGATCGCGGCGGCGATCAGGATCTGCAGGCTGTGATTGTCCAGCCAGCGCAGGCCATCACTCCATAATTGCGTGACAGAGCCGGACACGTCGACGTCGGGCAGAGTCGCGGGTGCGCTCTTGTTCGTGGCGGTCATCGGGTTTCCTTCTCAGGCGGCGCGTTTGGCGGAGCTGGCAGACAGGCCGTCGAGATACTCGATCAGCCCGCGTTCGGCACGGCTCAGATACCGGGTGGCGCGCGGCAGATGCAAGGGGAGGGGATTTTCTCCCTTAGTGGCAGCCAACGCGGTCAGCGCGGGGTGGACATAGGATTTGCGGGCGATCGCCGGCGTATTACCCAGCGCGGCACAGACGGGTTCGAGCAGCGCCTTGAGCGGCATGCGCCCGCCGCTGGCATGAAGCGCTGCAAAGGCCAACACGCTGGCGCCCCATGTGCGGAAATTCTTGGCGGTAAAATGGTCACCCGCGGCATCCCTCAGATAGTCGTTGACGTCGGTGGAGGTCACGGCATGCGGCGTGCCATCGCTATCCAGATACTGGAACAGATGCTGACCGGGCAGATCCTGGCAGCGCTTGACGAAGCGCGCCAGCGATCCGTCGGTGATCTTCATCGTCACGTCCTTGCCCGATTTGGCGCGGTAGCTCAGCTTGAGCGTGCTGCCCTTCACTGTCGCATGGCGATTGCGCAGCGTGGTCGCGCCGAAACTCTTGTTCGCCTTGGCATAGCTCTCGTTGCCGACGCGCAGATGGCCCAGATCAAGCAGGCGAACGACGGCAGCCACTGCCCGCTCCTTGCCGATGGCGGTGCGGCGCAAGTCGCTTTCTACGCGTGCGCGGATCAGCGGCAGTGCCCGTCCGAAATCGCCGCAGCGGTCGTATTTCTCGCTTTCCTTGCGCGCCCGGAAATCCGGATGATAGCGATATTGCTTCCGTCCTTTGTCGTCATAGGCGGTTGCCTGGATATGGCCATGCGGTGAGGGGCAGAACCATGCGTCGACATAGGCCGGTGGCAGCGCAACGGCGTTCAACCTGTCAATCTCGTCGCGGTCGGTGATGCGCTTGCCGTCGGGGCCGAAATAACCCCAGGCGCGGCCGATCTTGCGGCGGGTGATGCCGGGCAAGGCATCGTCGACATAGCAGAGTTTGGGCACGGGCGCTCCGGAATGGTTTCGGCCTTTCCAACCCACGGTCCGTCCGATCGTTCCGGAACGAAGCACGGTGCGCAGCTGTTCATCGCCGCGACCGTTCAACCGAAAGGAGCATATTCATGCCCAGCATTTCCGACGCCAGGATTCTGATCATCGCCACCGACGGCTTCGAGAATTCCGAGCTGTTCGATCCGCGCCAGACGCTGATCGAGGCCGGTGCGACGGTGCATCTGGCGTCGCCGAATGCGGCGCCGATCCAGGGAAAGAAGCACGACAGACAGGGCGATCGGATCACGCCGGACCTGACGCTCGATGAGATCGATCCCAACGCGTATGACGCACTGCTGCTGCCCGGCGGCGTCGCCAATCCGGACAGTCTGCGCCTGGAGCGCAAGGCGATCGATACGGTGCGCGATTTCGCGCATGCCGAAAAGCCGATCGCGGCAATCTGCCATGGCCCCTGGCTGCTGGTCGAGGCCGACGTGATCCGCGACCGCACTGTGACCGGCTGGCCGTCGGTGCGCACCGATCTCGCCAATGCCGGCGGGAAAGTGGTGGACGAGGAGGTCGCAACCGACGGTTTCCTGATCACCAGCCGCAAGCCTGACGATATCCCTGCTTTCACCGATGCACTGATCGAGGCGATCGAGCGCCGCTGAGTCCCCGCCCCATGCCACTCAGACTTTCCTAACCAATTGGTGACGCATCCAGTCTATGCAGCGCGGATAGCGGCGATGCTGTGCCGCACTGGATCTGGAGGGATATCCATGCGCCTGCCCGCGCTGCTCGTCGTCTCGTTCGCCCTTGCCTCGCCTGCCGCGTCGCAATCGGGGCCTGCCCCGTTCACCGTCGCGGAAAGCGGCCAGACCTTCGCGCGGTTGCAGGACGCGGTGTCCGCAATCGGCGGCGGCAGCGGCACGATCCGGATCGCGCCGGGCCGGTACAGGGACTGTGCGGTGCAGGAAGAGGGACGGGTTTCCTTCGTCTCGGCCGAACCGGGCAAGGCGGTGTTTGAAAGCGCGATCTGCGAAGGCAAGGCGACCCTGGTGTTGCGCGGTGCGGCGGCGCGTGTCGAAGGCATCGTCTTCATGCACAATCGCGTGCCCGACGGGAACGGTGCAGGCATCCGTATCGAGAAGGGCAATCTCGACGTCGTCAATGCGATGTTCCTCGACAGCCAGTGTGGGATCCTGTCGGCATCCGATCCGTCGGGCACGATCCGTATCGTCCATTCGACCTTTGCCGGGCTGGGCAAGGATCCAACGGGCAATGGCGCGCATGGTGTCTATATCGGCGAGTACGGGACTCTCCGCATCGAGAATTCACGCTTCGAGCGCGGCACCGGCGGCCATTACGTCAAAAGCCGCGCGCCACGGATCGAAGTGCTCAACAGCAGCTTCGACGATAGCCAGGGTCAACACACCAACTACTCGATCGACCTGCCCAATGGTGCGACCGGTCGGATCGCAGGCAACACCTTTCTCGTCGGTCCCAACAAGGACAATTATTCGACGATCATCACCGTCGCACCCGAAGGACGGGAACGGTCGTCCACCGGATTGATCGTAGAGGGCAACACTGCGACGCTTGCGCCCGATTTCAAGGAACGCACCACATTGGTGGGCAATTGGACGAACGACACGATCATGGTTCGGGGCAATACGCTGGGAGCGCGGATCACGGCCCAGGCTTCGCGGTAAAGTCGCGGGCCGGGGGCTCACTCGAGGCGCTCGCTCATCCTGAGGAAGGACCGAGCTTGGCGAAGACCTGTCTTGTGGGGCGAACTGGCAGCAATGCCATTCACCCCACCATCCGCGACCCCAGATGTGCGGCCAGATATTCCAGGCAGACGATGCGGCGCCACATGCCGCTGTCGGCAATCGCATCGACGTTGAAGAAGCGCCGCATCGCCGGAAACTCCAGATCGATCACCCGCTGCATATAGTCGGGCTCGAGCAGCCCGCCATGCTCGTCGCCGATCGGGCCGAGCCGGCGGCGGATCGCATAAGTCCGTGCACGCAGCCAGCTTGGCCGGATCCGCGACGACCATTCGTCGAACAGGTGACGGCGGCTGGGTTGTCCCGCGAAGTCGTGGCCATAAGCACTCATATGGCGCGCCAGTGCCGGATCGATCGCGTTGAGCAGCATTGCCTCGAAACGGCCGGCATGTTTGAGCGGCATCGGCAGCGTCATTGCTTCCGCGACGAGCTGATGGTCGAGGAACGGCATCAGATACGCACCGAGCCGCGCTTCCACCCCGATCTCGCGCCCGAACAGCGCGCGGCAGCGGACGCGGGGATAGACCTGTTCGATCAGTGCGCGCGGCACTGTCGCGGTGCGTGACGGGGCATCGATCGCCTCCGCGATCTTGTCGCCGATGCGCGCGAGGAAATAGCTGGGGTCGAACGCCCCGGTGGCGTCGCCAGGGGCGAAGCGCGCGAAAAAGGTCTTCGCGACGGCAAGCGGACTGGCTGGTCGGTCGGCCAGGAAGAAGAAGTCGCGGAAAATCTCGCCGCAGCCTCCCGATGCCGCCAAGGCGCCATTTGCGTGGCGCGCCTGGCGCGCGTCGCCATAGCCGCCCTCGTCGAAGATATTGCCATAAGTGGGCAGTGCATCGAGATCGTGGAAATTGCTTTCCACCAGCGCAGGGAAATCTTCGGGAGACGGGGCAGGGCGACCCTTGTCGACATAATCGACCGCAAAACCTTCCGCCGCGCCGATCGCCAGGGCGACATCGACATCGGCGTCGCCGGGATCGCCATAGACATAAACATAGGGGGTGCAGCCCGCCGCGCGAAGCGACGCGAGCAACAGGCGGGAATCGAGGCCGCCCGACAAGGGGCAATTCACCCGATTGCCGAACTGGCGGACATGCGCGCCGACGATCGACTGAAGCCGTTCGACATGGTGTGGCAGCCGTTCCTCCACGCTTTCGCGCGATACGGCGGCGGGCAGGGGCTTCGCGATGCTATGGAGGACGACGCCGTCGACGGTCAGTTCGACCATCTGGCGCGGTGAGAGCGTCTTGAGATCGGCGAAGACGGTGTCGTCGCCAATGGGCACGACGTTGAACGCGAATTCATAGACGCCTTGGGGATCGAAGGTGAGGCGGGGCAACGCCTTTGCTGTCGCCAGCAAGGAGGTGGAGAAGACGCGTCGTTCGGTGTCGTGGAACAGCTGGAACGCCGCGAAATAGTCGGTGAACAGGAATGTCCGGCCACCCTTGCGCAGCAATGCGACGAACTGGCCGCCGATCCGCGACCAGTCCAGCGCGGGCGGGGGGGCATGGTCGAGCAGTGCCTCCAGCGCGGCGCGGCCCATCAACCCGTCGACCACCAGCGTGCCCGCGACCGCGACCATGTCGTCGCCGCGCGCGAGGAAAGTCTCCGGGCCGCCATGGACAAAGGGCCGATGCAGCAGATGCCAGCCGGGCAACTGCGCTTCGCCGCCGCCGGCGAAGCCGTGCAGCGCAAATTGCTGTCGTGCTTCGGCCAGGGCGGCGTCGGAAAATGGGCTGCCATTTGCCCGAACGAGGAAGATGCCGGCCATCAGCTCTCCTGGGGCAGGGGGGTGGAGCGCGGGCGCTTCGCAACGGGCACAAAGGCGGCTTCGCGCGCGCGGCGGGTGATATAGGTATCGAAGCCGATCTGGATCGCGATCAGCATCCAGATGAAGGGCTGGAACGCGATGCCGACGAACAGAGCGCCGACCAGATAGATGATCTGCGTATGCTGCAGCCCGATCGCGAGCGGCGCGATCCAGCGCTGATGCTCAGCCGTCTTGTCCTTGTAGCGGCGACGGATCACCTCCATGCGGAACAGGCCGATCGCCTGGATCAGTAACCACAGCGCGGTCCCTGGATAACCCTGTTCGCCGAGCATCTCGAAATAGGCGCTGTGGAAGGCGCGGCCTGCGTCGGTTTCCTGCTTGGCCTCGACCGTGGTGTTGCCGCCGGACTGCGTCGTCTTGACGGTCTGGAACGAGATCTTGTTCTCGCGATAGGAATGGAAGCCGCCGCCAAAAGGGTGATCCTTGGCGTAGTCCCAGGTCCAGGCCCAGACCGCGAGGCGCGTGCCCGCGCTTTCGTCAGCCTTGTATTCCTTGATGGTGTCCATGCGCTGGGTGAAACTCGAGGGCAGCAGCGGCAGCGCGATCAGCCCCGCGATGGCGGCCAGGCTCAGCCAAAGCATCCGTCGCTTGTTAAAGCGCAAAAGCAGCACGGCGAGAACGCCGATGCAGACGAGACCCGTGCGTGCTTCGGTTCCGATCGGCATCAGGAAGCAGGCGAAGCACAGCGCGGCGCCGAACAAGGTGACGCGCCATTCGGGTGGAAAAATCGTGCCGTGTTTCATCATGAACAGGATCAGCGGGATGATCGCGATCGCCACCGTGGAGATGATGCTCGATTCGTAGAGTCCCGAATTGTTGCTGACCATCAGGTTGAGCACGCCATAGCCGCCGCCCGACGTCGCAGTCTTCAGCCCGCCGACGATGATGATCGACCCCGCGCACAGGATCATGGTGAGGATCAGGGCCTCGATTCTCAGCCGGGTATGGAGCGTGAGTGGCAGGAATGCGGAAAAGGCCAGACCCTTCCACACCCAATCCCATTTCTGTGCGGCGTCGATCGGGAAGTTCGACCAGGTCATGGTGATCCCGCAATAGACCATCAGCAGCAGGATCAGCCCCTGGCGCGGGGCGACGCGCGCATTCGCTTTGTTGTCCGCGATCAGCCACCCCAGGATCGCCAGCGCCGCCGCGATCATCGAGATCGGGATCGCATTGAGCAGATAATAGGTCAGCCGCTGCGGCGAGACGATGTCGATATAGGCATAGACGAGCACGAACAGGAACGGCCGCCGGAAACCCAGCGCGATGAAAATTGCGAGGAAACCCAGAAAGACGAGGTCACGCACCGAAGCGTTTCCCCGATCCCGGTTTGCTGCCGAATTTTGGTGCGGAAACCTCCTCGGGCGGTGGCGGAGGCTCGCTGTCCAGATCGGCGCGGAACAGCAGTCGCCATGCGACGAGGAGCAGCAGGCCGTGGGTCAGCGCCAGGGAGAAATTGTCGATCACGGTGACATGCTTAACACAATGCAGTTGACGTGGCGTTAAACCTTGCTGTGTCAGAGCGATACCCACGACGAACGGGGGAATAACCAAGCGCGTGCGCATCCTGCACATTCTCGATCACAGCCTGCCCATGCACAGCGGCTACACTTTTCGCACGCGTGCCATATTGAAGGCGCAGATCGCGTGCGGCTGGACGGTCGCGGGAGTCACTGGCGCGCGCCATGCCGCTGGCGGGCCGGATGAGGAAATCGTGGACGGCCTGACCTTCTTTCGTACCGGCGCGCGCCCCGCCGGGCCAAGCCCCTTGCGCGAATGGTGCGAAATCGGCGCCTTTGCCGAGCGGATCGATGCGGTGGTGCGCGATTGGAAGCCTGATATCCTTCACGCTCATTCGCCGGTGCTCAACGCCGTCGCCGCACAGCGCGTCGCCGATCGGCACGGCATTCCGCTGGTCTATGAAATCCGCGCCTTCTGGGAGGATGCCGCGGTGGGCAACGGCACCGGCCGTGAAGGATCGCTACGCTATCGCCTCACCCGCGCGCTCGAAACCCGCGCGGTGAAGCGCGCGGATGCCATTGCAGTGATCTGCGAAGGCTTGCGGGGCGACCTGATTGCGCGCGGTGTCTCCGAAGACAAGATCATCGTTTCGCCAAATGGAGTCGATCTTGACCTGTTCGGCGATCCGCCGCCGCCAGATGTTGCGCTTGCCGAGGCATTGGGGATCGGTGATGCCGAACTGGTCGGATTCATCGGCAGTTTCTACGATTATGAAGGGCTGGACGATCTGATCGCGGCAATGCCGATGCTGGTTGCCGCACGGCCAAGGGCGCATTTGCTGCTGGTCGGGGGCGGGCCGATGGAAGCGGCGTTGCGGGCCCAGGCAGAGGCATCGCCGGTCGCCGACCGTGTCCGTTTCGTCGGGAGGGTGCCGCATGACGCGGTTGAGCGCTATTATGGGCTGGTGGACATATTGGCCTATCCGCGCAAGGCAATGCGCCTGACCGAACTGGTCACTCCGCTCAAGCCGCTCGAGGCGATGGCGCAGGGACGGCTGGTTGCGGCATCGGACGTTGGGGGGCATCGTGAATTGATCGAGGATGGGGTGACGGGTACGCTGTTTCCTGCCGATGATCCGCAGGCGATGGCCGGCGCTCTGGCTGCCCTGTTCGCCGATCGTGCGGATTGGGAGACACGCCGCATCGCGGCGCGCGCCTTTGTCGAGCGGGATCGTAACTGGTCGTCAAACATTTTGCGTTATCACCCTGTTTACCAACGGCTGATTGGCCGTGTGTCGTGAAGGATGACTTGATGGCGAAACGCTCCGCCAAACGCCCAATTCTTGCCATGCCGCTCTGGATGGGCCTGTTTTGCGGCGTCGCGGTTGGATTGATTGTCGTCCTGCTGCCGCTCCTTCTTGTCGAGTCGTTCGTCGAGCAGACGGGGCTGGCCTCCGTCCTGCCCGCGGCTGCGCCGCCGCTCGGTCAGACGGCGCGTGGCCTGCTTGCTGTCACGTTCGGCCTGGTGATGGGCGTTTCCTGTTTTATCCTGTTGCGTGCGCTTGAGGGATTGCCGCCGATCCGTATCCGCGCGCCGCGTTTCAAACGTCGCGAAGAGGGCGCGATTTTTACCGATGCGCCTGTCGAACCGGTGGTGGAGCCGGTTCAGGTTGAAGAACTGCGCCGCAGCCCGATCATGGCCGCACGCGATCTGGGCGCGCCGTTCCACAGCATCACTGCCGAATCCGGGAAAGCCGTCGTGGCGTCGGAGACCGAGATTGCGTCGGAGTCGGTGCTTGAGTTGGAACAGCCGCTCGCCGAGCCCGACTATATCGAGTCCGAACCGGTCGGCCCCATATTTGCCAGGTATGAGCAGCCGGAGCCGGAAATCGTGTCCGAACCTGGCTTTGCCGTGTCGCGCCCGGCTTTTGTCGAGGCTGAGTCCGTCGAATTCGAGCCTGTCGAACCCGAACCTGTCGAACCCGAGGTTATCGAACCCGAGATTATCGAATTCGAGGCCGTCGAAGAGGAGGCTGTCGAAGCCGAGGTCGTGGCGACGGAGCCGGTGTCGGATTCCGAGCTCGACGTGTCGGATACATCCTTTGCGCCGATCCCGGTGTCGCCCGCCCGCGCCGCCATCGACGGCAGTATCCCCGCACTGGTGCGCCGGCTCGAGACCGGCTTCGAGCGTCGTCTTGCCGGTCGCGATCCCGTGCAGCAGGCAGAACCCGGCTTTACCAGTCCCCAGCCGGATATCGACATCGCCTTGCGCGATGCGCTCGGCACACTCCAGCGCATGACCGCCCGGTCGCGCTGAACGATCGACGTTCCGCGACGGGACGTTATCGCGACTCCACTGTCAGCGCATCGACAGTGAACCCTGCCTGGCCGGGTGACAGCGCGATACTGGCCACCAGGTGATCGGGAAGGCCGATCTCGGCTTCGTTGAGCGTTTGCGCCAGCATATCGACGCGATCGTCCACCTCATCGTCGGTGCAACTGAAACTGAAACTGTGGCGCGCGCCCGCGAAGGTGGCGCTGGACCAGCGCTCGCTGCGGCTGGATTCGAGCACCGGCGCGATCCCTGCCGTGTGGAATCGCTTGTCGAGTGCGCGCAACAATCCGGCATGTGGGTCAGCCATCCGGGTCATTCCACCTTTGCCTCGGCCTCGCGCCGCTCGATGAAGCGGCTGATCCGCTCCACCATGCGCGGCCCCGGCTCGCGCCCGTTGCGCATATCGAGCACCAGCCTGGGATCGCCCGCCGCATCCCGGCCGAAGCGCGTGGGAGCCATGTCGAAGCGCCGCAAATGTCGTTCGATCCGTCTCAGCATGTGTATTCCGCCCTCTCGACTCAGCTTGATAGGATTTTTCCTATCTCGTAGGAAATTTCCTACATTGCAAAGGAAACTTCCTATTGATATATGTCCGAAATGGAGATTGCCGATCCCCGTGCCGCGCTTGATGCGCTGATCCGCGACAGCGGAGACGATATGGCGTCGATCTCGAAGATGATCGGGCGCAACGCCGCTTATATTCAGCAGTTCATCCGGCGCGGGACGCCGAAGCGATTGTCCGAGGATGATCGCCGGACGCTGGCGCGGTATTTCGGAGTGCCGGAAGCGCGGCTGGGTGGTCGGCCGATTGATTCGGCGCCGGTTCCGGTCGAGAAGGGGCGCGCGCCGCGACGCGGACTGGTGTCGGTGCCCCGGCTGGAGGTCGGCGCGTCGGCGGGGCCGGGCGCTTTCGCCGGTGACGAACGGCCGCGCCAGCATGTCGCGTTCGAGGCCGAATGGTTGCGTACACTGGTCGGCGGCGGTCTGTCCGATCTGTCGATCATTCAGGTGGCGGGCGATTCAATGTCGCCGACTTTGTCCGACGGCGACGAGATCCTGGTCGACCGTGCCGACGCAACCCCACGGTTGCGTGACGGCATCTATGTGCTGCGCATGGACGATGCGTTGCTGGTCAAGCGGTTGGCGCTCAATCCGGTGGGGCCACGGCTTTCGGTGCTCAGCGACAATCCAGCCTATCCGGGCTGGCCGGATTGCTCGCCCGAGACTGTCGAGATTATCGGCCGTGTAGTCTGGGCGGCGCGGCGGATCAGTTGAACGGCATCAGCCGTTCAGCCCCGCTGGTCGAGCAACCAGAGCCCCACAGCGACCGCCACGCCGGAACCAAGCCCCACAAGCAGACCGATCGAGGCCTGGCCGTAATGGTTGCCGATGACGACACCGGCCAGCGCGAGCAGCGCGATCGCGGCACCGCCGGCGCGCGGGGGGCGTTTTGAGCTTTGCATGGGCGCCGCATGCCACGTCCCGAAGCGACACGCCAGCGGTTCCACGCGCTGCCGATGGGGTCGTGAAACGACACGGTTTCGAATCCCGATTCGGCACGCCAATCCCGCGGCGGGACATCGTAAGTCTTTGGTGACCATCATGTTAGGCCTGTTTGCGTGGCGCGGCGATTGGCACGGATCGTGATGGGAGGAGGCGACCAGGGGAATTTGGGGGGAACATCATTATGGCGGCCACGCCTTTTGTGGATCGCGCGTCGTGGGAAGACGCCGCGAGACTAATGGCCATCTATGGCGCAAATGCGGGTTTCGAGGCGGCAACACTTGCGAATCGCAGTCGTGACGTCGGCAACGTCAAACATTTCTGCCGCTGGCGGCAGATCGAGCGGCTGATCGTCTCGCTCTCTCGCCAGACGGTCGAAGGGTCGCGGCACTGATTGGCTGGCTTTGCTCGCCGAACTGTTGAACTTGGCCGCTGATCGCGCTGGAAACCGCCGGAAAGTCGGAGGTGATACGCCGCATGGGACCGGAATCATGCGGCTTGTTCCCTAATTTTGGTGACGCATCGCTTTTTCCGGAAAAGCGGTTCCCACTTTTCCGCGCGATGCTTTAGGGATCGCTGATGCGTCCCGGTCTTCCGCTGCCCCGCGCCTTGGCCGTCCTGGCCTTTCTCTGCACGGGCCAGGCGATGCCGGCGTTTGCGCAGGATGCCGTCCAGCCACCGATCGTGCCGCCGGCGACGAGCGCGCCGCTCGATCCCGAAGCGCCGCTGGCGGATCTTCCCGATTTCGGCCTCGATTGGCCCGATCTGAACGATAATACGGATTTGCCTGCCGATGCGACGACGGGGCCGGCGGTGCAGACCAATGTGGAGGGCGAGCGGCGCTATTCGGTGCGGCTCGACGGTCTGGACGGTGTGACAGCGCCGCAATTGCGCGAGCGGTTCGACGCGCTTTCGGCGTTGGAGCAGAATGACGGCAAGGCCGCCAATGTCGCGCAGATCGATCGTCGGGCACGCGAGGACGAGGATCTGCTTGCCACGCTGTTGCGCGCGGCGGGTCATTATGACGCGCAGGTCGAGACGCGGGTCGAGACCCAGGCTGACGGGCGTATCCTGGTGGTGCTCGATGCCGAGCCGGGCCCGGTCTATCGCTTCACCGATGTCGAACTGCGCGGACTCGATCGCGCCGGCGACAAGGCGGATGTATTGCGCAAGGCATTCGGCGTCGGCGCCAAGGATGTCGTCGATGCCGACAAGGTGCTGGCCGGCGAGACTGCGCTCAAATCGAAGATCGGACGCGAAGGGTTCCCCTTCGCCAAGGTGGGCGAGCCCGAAGTGGTGGTCGATCACGACGAACGCACCGCCACATTGGTGGTCGATGTGGACCCGGGTACCGCCCGCAAATTCGGCCGCGTTACCACATCCGACGATCGTGTGTTCGGTGCGCGCCATGTCCAGACCATCGCGCGCTTCGACCCGGGCGATCCCTATGACGCGGCCCTGACCGACGATCTCCGCCGTGCGCTGATCCAGACCGGCCTGGTCTCTCAGGTGAAGATCGAAACCGTGCCCGGGCTGACGCCCGAGACGGTGGACGTCGCGGTCGCGCTGGAGCCGGCACCGCCGCGCACGATCGCAGGCGAATTGGGCTATGGCACAGGTGAAGGCGCTCGCGCCGAGGTGAGTTGGACGCACCGCAATTTCCTGAAGCCCGAGGGGGCGGTGACCGTCCGCGCGGTGGCGGGCACGCAGGAACAGCTCGTCAGCGCGACGCTTCGGCGCAACAATTTTCGCGCGCGCGATCGGGTGCTCAATGCGCAGGTCGCGGTGAGCCATGTCGATCGCAATGCCTATGAAGCGAAGACTTTCTCGCTGTCGGGCAGCCTGGAGCGGCAGACCAACATCATCTTCCAGAAGAAATGGACCTGGTCGATCGGCGCGGAACTGCTGACATCGCGGGAACGCGGGATTGTCGGCAATGGCGTGGTGCCGGTCGATCGCACCTTCTTCATCGGCGCACTGCCTGCCACTCTGGCCTATGACGGGTCCGACGATCTGCTCAACCCCACCAAGGGTTTCCGCCTGAGCGCACGGGTGTCGCCGGAGGGATCGTTCCAGGCGGGCACCTTCGCCTATTTGAAGGCGCAGATCGATGCGAGCGGCTATGTCCCGGTCAGCGATCGAGTCGTGCTGGCGGGGCGGACGCGGCTTGGCTCGATCTATGGCGCCTCGCGCGATCGCATCGCGCCGTCGCGGCGCTTCTATGCGGGTGGCGGTGGATCTGTGCGCGGCTATGGCTATCAGTCGATCGGGCCGCGCGACCTCAACAACGATCCGGTCGGGGGCAAGAGCCTCGCCGAATTCTCGCTGGAGGCACGCGTGCGCTTCGGCGATTTCGGCGTCGTCCCCTTTGTCGATGCGGGCAATATCTCGACCGGAGGGCTACCGGGTTTCGGCAACCTGCGCCTCGGCGCCGGCATCGGTGGGCGCTATTACACCAATTTCGGCCCGATCCGCGTCGATGTCGGTACCCCGATCAACCGGCAACCGGGTGACCCGCGCATTGCCGTCTATGTTTCACTGGGTCAGGCATTTTGAAGCGGATCGCCAAATGGGTGGGCGGCGGCATATTGGTGCTGTTGCTGCTTGTGCTCGCGGCGATCTGGGCGATCGATACCGCGCCAGGCCATCGTCTGTTGATCGACCGGATCGAGCGCATGGCCCCCAAATCGGGTCTGCGCATCCGCATCGGACGGATCGACGGGTCAATCTTCGGCAATGCACGACTGCGCGACCTGCGCGTCTATGACGCACAGGGATTGCTGCTCGACTCGCCGGATGTGCAACTCGACTGGCGGCCGCTGGCCTGGCTCAACAATCGGCTCGATATCCGCACGCTCCATGCGCCGCTGGCGACGCTCCACAAGGCGCCGAAGTTCAATCCTTCCGAGAAGAAGGGCCCGATCCTGCCGGGCTTCGACATTTCGGTCGGTTCGGTGCGCATCGATCGTCTCCGCTTCGAGCCCGCCATCGCCGGTCAGCGCCGCATCGGCCGACTGACGGGATCGGCGGATATCCGATCGGGCCGCGCCAAGGTGACGCTCGATACGTCGGTGGAAGGCGGCGGAGATCGGCTGGCAGTGATGCTCGATGCCGAGCCCGATCGCGACCGGTTCGACCTGGGTGCGCGGTTGCGCTCGCCCGCGAACGGCGTGTTCGGCGCGATCCTGGGCACGAAAAGCGCGATCGCCGCCGATGTGACCGGCAATGGCAGTTGGGCGGCCTGGAAGGGCAAGGCGCTGGCCGATCTTTCCGGACGCCGGGTGATCGACCTGGATCTGAGCGCCGACAAGGGCACTTATGGGCTGCGCGGCTTCATTGCCCCATCGCTGATCACTCAGGGCAAGGTGATGCGGATGACCCAGCCGCGCATCCTCGTCGACGGGCGGGCTACTTTGGTCGATCGTCGGCTGGACGGCCGCCTGGCGCTGGGCTCGCGCGCACTCACCATCCGGGCCGAAGGTGCGATCGACCTGGCGCGATCCGCCTATGACAATGTGCGCGTCACCGCGAACCTGCTTCAGCCCGCCGCACTGTTTCCCAACATGACCGGCCAGCGCGTCCAACTTCGCGCGACGCTGGAGGGGGGCTTCGACAGCGCGCGGTTCGAATATCTGCTGACCGCACCGCGTGTCGCGTTCGACCAGACCGGTTTCGAGGATGTCCGCGCGACCGGCGCGGGCCGTTTCGGCAAACAACCGGTGGTCGTCCCGCTGGCGCTGACCGCGCGGCGCGTGACGGGGGTCGGCGACGTCGCGGGCGGCATGCTCGCCAATCTGCGCGTCGACGGCTTGCTCAAGGTGACCGCGAAGGCGCTGACCGGCGATGGCCTGAAGCTGCGTTCCGACAAGCTGACCAGCACGGTCAACGTCTTCGTCGACCTCGTCACCGGTCGATATGAAATTACCGTGTCGGGCCAGCTTTCGCGCTACCTGATCCCCGGGCTCGGCATTGTCGACGTCCGGACCACGTTGAGCGTCGTGCCGGGCGCTGGCGGCAAGGGCACGCGCGTGGTCGGCCGGGGGCAGGCCTGGGTGCGGCGCTTCGACAATGCATTCCTGCGCGATCTGGCGGGCGGACTGCCGATGATCGACACGGGGCTGGAGCGCGGGCCCGATGGCATATTGCACCTGCGCAATCTGCGCCTCACCGCGCCGGGCATCCGCCTGACGGGCAATGGCTATCGTCGCCATGACGGCAGTTTCCATATCGAGGGTGGCGGAACGCAATCCCGATATGGCGCCTTCCGCCTGATCCTCGATGGCGCGATCGATCGTCCCAAGATCGATCTGGCGCTGGCGCGGCCCATGGATTCTCTGGGCCTGAGCGACGTGCGGCTGCAGCTGAATCCCACGACGCAGGGTTTCGACTATCAGGCCGCGGGCGGATCGACGCTCGGCCCCTTCACCAGCAACGGCGCGATCCTGTTGCCCAGCGGCCAGCCCGCGACAATCGCGGTTGCCGAGCTCAAGGTGTCCGGTACCACCGCCAAGGGCGAGTTGCGCAGCTTGCCCGGCGGTTTCGACGGACGGCTCGATGTTGCCGGGGGCGGCCTCGACGGCAATCTGATTTTCAGTCCGGTCGATGATGTCCAGCGGATCGCGATGGATTTGCGAGCCACTGGTGTGCGCTTTGCGGGACCGCCCGAGCTTTCGATCCGCCGTGGTCGGCTCCAAGCGGTATTGCTGCTCGATCCCGATGGCACCAGCATCGACGCGACGGTCAATGCCAGCGGCATCCGGCGCGGCAATATCGTGCTGGCGCGGCTTGCCGGAAACGCCAAGCTGAAAGACGGCGCGGGACAGGTGCGTGCGTCTTTCGCCGGTGCGCGCGGGCGGGCGTTCGACGTGCAGACCGTCGCCGATATCGCACCGGGCCGCATCACCTTGATGGGCGAGGGCACGATCGATCGCCGTCCGGTCAAGCTCACCAGCCCTGCGGTCCTGACACGGGATGGCCAGGGATGGCGACTGGCACGCACGGGACTCGAATTCGCGGGTGGATCGGCGAGCATCGCCGGGCTGTTCGGCGAGGGGCCCAATCAGGTGGATGCCACGCTCCAGCGTATGCCGCTGTCGATCCTGGACATGGGCTGGCCCGATCTGGGGCTGAGCGGCATGGCCAGCGGTACGCTGAAATTCAGCCAGGACGAGCGCGCGAGCCTGCCGGTCGGGCGCGCGGACCTGCGGGTTCGCGGATTGGCGCGGGCAGGCCTCGTCCTGTCCTCCAAACCGATCGACGTCGGGATTGCCGCAATCATCAATGAACATGGTGCGGTGGCGCGCGCGGTTGCGGCGAGTGGAGGGCAGACGATCGGGCGTGCCCAGGCGCGACTGGCGCCGCTTGGCGCCAGCGGCGGCATCATGGACCGGCTCGCCGACGCGCCGCTGTTCGGGCAGATCCGTTATAATGGCCCGGCAGATACGCTGTGGCGGCTGACGGGGGTCGAGGTTTTCGACCTGTCGGGGCCGGTCGCGATCGGCGCGGATGTCAGCGGGCGCCTGTCCGACCCGGTGATCCGAGGTTCGGTGCGGACGCAGGGCGCGCGGCTGGAGAGCGCGGTCACCGGTACGGTGTTGACCAATGTGAAGGCGGTCGGGCGCTTCGACGATAGCCGCCTGATCCTTGACGAGCTGAGTGCCAATGCCGGTAATGAAGGCACCGTCACCGGGCGGGGCAGTTTCAACCTGGCGGCTGCACAAGGTTTCGGCATCGACCTGTCCATCGATGCGAAGAATGCAGTGCTGATCAACCGCGACGATATCGGCGCCACGGTCACCGGGCCGATCACGATCAAGACCGACGGGCGCGGCGGCGTGATCGGGGGCGAAGTGGATCTGGTGCGCAGCCGCTATGTGCTGGGCCGCGCAACCGCAGCTTCCACCATTCCGCGGCTGAATGTGCGCGAGCTCAACCGGCGCGGCGAAGTGATCGAGCGTCCGGCCGCTGCGGTGCCGTGGCGGCTTGCGCTGAAGGCCAATGCGCGCAATCGCCTGACGGTGTCCGGCCTTGGCCTGGACAGCGAATGGCGTGCCGCGCTCGATATCGGCGGCACGGTCGAAGCGCCCGCCATTCTGGGCGCGGCCGACCTGATCCGGGGGAGTTACGAATTTTCGGGGCGCAGCTTCGATCTGGAGCGCGGATCGATCCGGTTCAGCGGCAACAGCCCGCCGGACCCGACCATCGATATCGCCGCTCAGGCCAGCATCCAGGGATTGAATGCCACGATCCGGGTGACCGGCACCGGGCTAAAGCCGGAAATCAGTTTCAGCAGCGTGCCGGCACTGCCTGAGGACGAGTTGCTGTCACGCCTGTTGTTCGGCACCTCGATCACGAATTTGTCGGCGCCCGAAGCGCTCCAACTCGCCGCTGCGGTTGCGGCGCTGCAGGGCGGCGGGAACGGGCTCAATCCGATCAATGCTGTCCGCCAGGCCGCGGGGCTCGACCGGCTGCGCATTCTGCCTGCCGACACCACCACGGGGCAGGGCACCTCGATCGCGGCGGGCAAATACATCACCCGGCGAACCTATGTGGAGTTGATCACCGACGGGCAGGGCTATTCCGCTACGCGCGTCGAGTTCCAGATCACCCGCTGGCTATCCTTGCTGTCGAGCATCTCGACGATCGGTCGCCAGAGCGTGAACGTGCGCGTGTCGAAGGATTATTGATCGGTCGGGGAGACGCGGTGGATGAGGTACAAATCTGCACTGATCCTGTTTGCGCTCGCGGCTGGCATAATGGCCGATAGCCCCGCCATGACAGCCGATCCAAAGCCGATCATGACCTGGCCCGACCTGCTCGGCCGACCCAGGCCGACGCCGGACCGGACGCTGCGTTACGGAGAGGATCCGCTTCAGGTCGTCGATCTGTGGGTGCCGAAGGGCAAGGGGCCGCATCCGGTCGTGCTGATGGTGCATGGCGGTTGCTGGCTGAGCGATGTCGCCGATCGGTCGATCATGGGTTGGATTGCCGACGACCTGCGCGGGCAGGGGATCGCGGTGTGGAACATCGATTATCGCGGTGTCGATCGGGCCGGGGGCGGCTATCCCGGCACATTCATGGATGTTGCCGCCGCGGCAGATCTGCTGACACGCGATGGTGCCAAATACGGGCTCAAGACCGGCCGGATCGTCGCAGTCGGCCATTCTGCGGGCGGGCATCTCGCGCTTTGGCTCGCGGATCGTCCTGCACTTCCCGGCGGATCGGCATTGCGCGGCCCAAAACCTGCCCGGATTCATGCCGCGATCAGCCAGGGCGGACTACCCGATCTTCGTTTCTCGTCCAACGCGACCGGCCATGGCTGCGGCACTGATGGGGCGAAGGCGATGGCGGGCATGGCAAGCGCGTCACGGCCGGACATTTACGCCGACACTTCGCCGATCGAGATGGCAGTGGGCAGTGCGCGCCAGATCCAGGTGAACGCGACCCGCGATCCGATCGCGCCGCCATCCTATGCCGCGGCCTATGAAGCCGCTCTGCACGCGCGGGGGGCGTCGGTACGTAACGTGACTGTGGCAGAGGAAGGTCATGTCGAGTTGATTGCGCCCGGCAGCAACGCATGGACGCAAACCGTGGCGTTGATCCGCCGCGAATTGGGGCTGTAATCTTGTCGATTGCTCCCATATTGCGGTGAATCTGGGCGCGAACGATATGAGATCGTGCGTCATCTGTGTAATGTTTTGTAAAATGGAGTTTTTTAGATGCGTACCTCCGAAGCCGTATCGGCGATGCTTTGTCCCGTCTGCAAGGTCGGGCTCGCAATGAGCGACCGGCAGGGAATCGAGATCGATTATTGCCCGCAATGCCGGGGGATCTGGCTCGATCGTGGCGAACTCGATAAAATCATCGAGCGGAGCAGCGCCGACGCATCACCGCCGCCGCGCGCGCAACCGCAACAGCCTCAGCAGGCGCAACCGCAGCGCCAGCCTTGGGGGCAGGACCGGTACTCCGACGATCGTTATCACGGCGGCAGCCACGACCCGCGTCATCACAAGAAGCGCAAATCGTGGCTGGAGGAAATCTTCGACTGAGGGGCGAGGCGTAACCCTGAGTCCTTCGGAAGAGCCTTACGCGATGGTGTTGGGGCGCGGTGGAACCCGCGCCCCATCGCTTATCCCAGATCGCCGATCACGGATTTGATTTCCATGAACTCGGCCAGGCCGAACTTGCCATATTCGCGACCATTGCCCGATTGCTTGTAGCCGCCAAAGGCGACGTTGGGGTCCGGATTGCCGCTGTTCACATAGACCATGCCGGCACGCAGACGGGGCACGAAAGCCCGGGCCTTCGCCGGATCGCCCGATACCACGGCAGACAGGCCGTAATTGGTGTCGTTGGCGATGCGGATCGCATCCTCGTCATCCTCATAGGGGATGATCGTGACGACCGGGCCGAAAATCTCTTCGCGCGCGATCGTCATGTCGTTGGTGACGCCGGCGAAAAGGGTGGGGCGGACATAATAGCCGCGATCGACGCCATCGGGACGGCCGGGGCCACCGGCGACCAATGTCGCGCCTTCCTGCATGCCCTGCTGGATCAGACCCTGGATCTTGTCGAACTGCGCCTTGTTGACGACGGGGCCGATATGACGGCCTTCGGTCTGCGGGTCGCCGGTGACGGTGCGGGCCAGCGCGGCCTTGGCCACTTCGACTGCTTCGGCGTGCTGCGACTTGTGGACCAGCATGCGCGCGGGCGCGATGCAGCTCTGGCCCGAATTGAGCATCACGCTCATCAGTCCGGCGGGCACGGCCTTGTCGAGCGGTGCGCCCTCCAGGATGATGTTGGGGGATTTACCGCCCAGTTCCTGATGGACGCGCTTCACGGTGTCGGCGGCCGCTTTGGCTACCATGATGCCGGCACGGGTCGATCCGGTGAAGCTGACCATGTCGATGCCGGGATGCTCGGACAAAGCCGTGCCGACCGTGGGGCCATCGCCCTGGATCAGGTTGAACACGCCGGCGGGCACGCCGGCCGCATCCATCACTTCGGCGAAGATCGCTGCGCAGGAGGGGGCTTCCTCCGACGGCTTCAGGATCATCGTGTTGCCGGCGGCGAGCGCGGGGGCGACCTTTGCGGCGATCTGGTTCATCGGCCAGTTCCAGGGCGTGATCAGCGCGACCACGCCGATCGGCTCGTGGACGACCTTGTTGCCGCCGATCGTCTCTTCGAACTCGAATTCCTTCAGCGCTTTGATCGCCGCCATGAAGTGACCGATGCCCGATCCGACCTGCGCGGTCTGCGCCATTGAGATGGGGCAGCCCATTTCGGTCGCGATCGCGCGCGCGATGTCGGGGACGCGCGCCTTATATTCGGCCAGGATACGTTCGAGCAGCGCGATCCGTTCGTCGACGCTGCTGCGCGAGAAGCTCTCGAACGCACGGCGCGCGGCCGCGACCGCGGTGTCGACATCGGCACGACTGCCTAGCGTGATCTCGGTGCAGGGTTCCTCGGTGGCGGGATCGATCACCAGATGGCGCGTGCCGCCGTCGCTCGCGACCCATTTTCCGTCGATATACTGCTTCAGATAGCTTTGCATGCCTCGTCCTTCCACGATTCCTGCCAGGTTATGGCTTCAGATGGAGGTTCGACGGGCAAAAGAAAACCCCGGAAGCTTGGCGCTTCCGGGGTCTTCTCGACCTTACGTTACGGAAAACGTCAGGAGCTGTAGTACATGTCGAATTCGACCGGGCTCGGGGTCATCTCCCAACGGGCGACGTCCTCATATTTCAGCTCGATATAGGCTTCGATCTGGTCCTTGGTGAACACGTCGCCCTTCAGCAGGAAGTCCATGTCCGCCGTCAGCGCTTCGAGCGCTTCGCGCAGCGATGCGCAGACGGTGGGAACCTCTGCCAGTTCCTCGGGCGGCAGGTCGTACAGATTCTTGTCCATCGGCTCGCCCGGATGGATCTTGTTCTGGATGCCGTCGAGGCCGGCCATCAGCAGCGATGCATAGCAAAGATACGGATTGGCCAGAGCGTCGGGGAAACGGAACTCGACGCGCTTCGCCTTGCTGCCCGTCCCGTAGGGGATACGGCACGAAGCGGAACGGTTGCGGCTCGAATAGGCGAGCAGCACCGGTGCTTCGTAGCCCGGCACCAGCCGCTTGTAGCTGTTGGTGGTCGGGTTGGTGAAGGCGTTGAGCGCCTTGGCGTGCTTGATGACGCCGCCGATGAAGTACAGGCACATGTCGCTGAGGCCGGCATAGCCGTCGCCGGCGAACAGAGGCTTGCCCTTTTCCCAGATCGAGATGTGCGTGTGCATGCCCGAACCATTGTCCGCCTTGATCGGCTTGGGCATGAAGGTCGCGGATTTGCCATAGGCATTGGCGACCATGTGCACGACGTACTTGTAGATCTGCATCCGGTCGGCGGTGGTGACCAGCGTACCGAAGGTCAGGCCCAGTTCGTGCTGCGCGGCGGCCACCTCATGGTGATGCTTGTCGCAGGGCAGGCCCATCTCGATCATGGTGGAGACCATTTCGCCGCGGATATCCACGGCAGAATCCACCGGCGCGACCGGGAAATAACCGCCCTTGGCGCGCGGACGGTGGCCGAGGTTGCCCGCCTCGTACTTGGTGCCGCTGTTGGTCGGCAGCTCGATATCGTCGATCTTGTAATAGCTGGTGTTGTAGCCATTCTCGAAACGGACATCGTCGAACATGAAGAATTCGGCCTCGGGGCCGACATAGACGGTGTCGCCGATCCCGATCGACTTCACATAGGCTTCGGCGCGCTTGGCGGTCGAACGCGGATCGCGCGTGTAGAGCTCACCGGTACCGGGCTCGACGACGTCGCAGAACAGGATCAGCATCGGCGTTGCCGAGAAGGGGTCGACATAGACCGCGTCCAGATCGGGCTTCAGGATCATGTCGGACTCGTTGATCGCCTTCCAGCCCTCGATCGAGGAGCCATCGAACATCAGGCCGTCGGTCAATTCATCCTCGCCGACCAGGCCCGCGACCATCGTCAGGTGCTGCCACTTGCCCTTGGGGTCCGTGAAACGGAGATCGATCCATTCGATCTCCTGATCCTTCACCATCTTCAGAATTGTTGCGGCGTCGTTGGCCATTTTCGTTACTCACCTTCCTGCAAAGCATATCGGGGCTGGCAGAGTGCCGCCCCCTTGACGTTCGGCATCGTCAGATGGCGTCGCTGTCCCGTTCACCGGTCCGGATGCGAAGCGCGGTCTCGACCGGGATCACGAAGATCTTGCCATCGCCGATCCGACCCGTCTGGGCCGCGGACGCGATGGCCTCGACCACACGGTCGGCCAGCGAATCCTCGACAACGACCTCCAGCTTCACCTTGGGGAGAAAATCGACGACGTATTCCGCCCCGCGATAGAGTTCGGTGTGCCCTTTCTGGCGCCCGAATCCCTTCGCCTCGGTGACGGTGATGCCCGACACGCCGACTTCGTGAAGCGCTTCCTTCACCTCATCGAGCTTGAACGGCTTGATGATCGCTTCGATCTTCTTCATCGACGTTCCTCGACCTCCCCAATGCTGAACGCAACGCGCGTCTTTCAATAACCGTGCCAATCGGCGATTCGCTCGCCTTGGCCGCAAACCCTATGTCGCACCGCACAATCTCTGCTGCAAGCGGGTCTGGGCTGCCACAATATGCGGCATGATCGTGGAATTGCCCAAAAATGAGGCAGCTCTTGCGGTTCGTGTCGGACGCCCGATCTTGGGGTGATGCAGCCGAACTGGATCAACCCCGATGGCATCCCCGCGGCAACGGTCGCACAGCGCGAGATTGCTGCAGCGGCCGAGTTGGCCGACCGCATTGGACCGGTCCGGACAGTCGCGGGTGCCGATACCTCGATGAAGTGGCGCGACAGCCATGGACCGATCCACGCAGCGATTGCGCCGATGGCCTGGCCACCGGGCGATCCACTGGAGGCCGGCCATGCGACGCTGGTTCCCGATATCCCCTATGTTCCGGGCTATCTGGGTTTTCGCGAATGCCCCGCGTTGATGGCGGCGTGGGATGGATTGGCGGTCAAGCCAGACCTTGTGTTGGTCGACGGACACGGCATTTCGCATCCGCGACGCTGCGGTATCGCGACCCATCTGGGCGTGCTGCTGGACGTGCCGACGATCGGATGCGCCAAGTCGATTCTATGTGGGCGGGTTGAAGGCGAGCTGGGTGACAAGCCCGGCAGCCGCGCGCCGCTGGTCGATCGCGGTGAAATCGTCGCCATGGCATTGCGCACTCGGGCGCGGGCATTGCCCATCTATGTCAGCACCGGTCACCGCGTGTCACTGGAGACTGCGATCGGCTGGGTGCTGCGGCTGTGTGACGGTCGCCGCCTGCCGGTGCCGATCCGCATGGCGCATGACGGCGCCAATGCGGTCCGGCGCGCCGGCGGAACTCAATAAGGCGGGTTGTGCAGCCCCTTCGGGCTTTCGGTGAAGATCTCGCAGCCGGTCTCGGTGATGCCGATCGAATGTTCGAACTGCGCCGACAGCGTCTTGTCGCGCGTCACCGCCGTCCAGCCATCGTCGAGCATCTTCACTGCCGGCTTGCCGATATTGATCATCGGCTCGATCGTGAAGAACATGCCGGGGCGCAGCTCGGGGCCGGTGCCGGGGCGTCCGGCATGGACCACTTCGGGGGCGTCGTGGAACAGCTGGCCCAGGCCATGGCCGCAGAAATCGCGAACCACGCCATAGCGATGCTTTTCGGCATGGGTCTGGATGGCGTGCGCCACGTCGCCCATGCGGTTGCCGGGTCGGGCCTGTTCGATGCCGAGCATCAGGCATTCATAGGTGACGTCGACCAGGCGCCGTGCCTTGATCGGCACGTCGCCGACCAGAAACATGCGGCTGGTGTCGCCGTGCCAGCCATCGATGATCGGCGTGACGTCGATATTGACGATGTCGCCGTCGCGCAGCGCCCGGTCTCCGGGAATGCCGTGGCAGATCACATGGTTGATCGAGGTGCAGCAGCTATGCGTATAGCCCCGGTAATTGAGCGTCGCGGGAATGCCGCCGCCGCGCAGCGTATGTTCGCGGACGATATCGTCAATTTCGCCGGTCGTGACGCCGGGTACGACGTGCGGCACCAGCGCGTCGAGAATCTCCGCCGCGAGTCGTCCGGCCTTGCGCATGCCTTCGAAGCCCGCGGGGCCGTGAAGCTTGATCGCGCCATTGCGCGAGAGCGTGCCGAGATCCTCGGCCATCACATATTCGGTCATGCGGACGATATAGCGCCAAGGGCTGCCGAAAACAACGAAGAGGGGCGGCATGTGCTAGCTGGACGGGCTCTATCCCTCGCCCCCTTCAGGGGGAGAGGGTGGTTGAGCGCAGCGAAATCGGGAGAGGGGGGAGTAGGGCGAGGCCTTGGCACCGGCGCTAAATTCTCGACTGCCCCCTCACCCCAACCCTCTCCCCCTGAAGGGGGCGAGGGGGCAGGGCAAAGGAACGCTCGCTTCCAGAATCGCTCCGCTAGCCCTTTGCGCGGCGGCGCGGCGCGGCTAAGGGCAGGGGCATGAGCGAGGAACGGATCTGGACCGCGGGACTGTGCGTGATCGGGGACGAGATCCTGTCCGGCCGCACGCAGGACAAGAATGTCGCCCAGATCGGCCTGTGGCTGAACCTGCAGGGCATCCGCCTGGCGGAAGTGCGCGTGGTTTCGGACCGGGAAGAGGCGATCGTCGAGGCAGTCAATCAGCTCCGTACGCGCAACGACTATCTCTTCACCACCGGCGGGATCGGTCCGACTCATGACGACATCACCGTCGATGCGATCGCGGCAGCACTGGGCGTGCCGGTCGTCATCCATCCGCGGGCGCGTGCCGCGCTGGAGGCCTATTACACCACGCGCGGCGGACTGACCGAGGCGCGGCTGCGCATGGCGCGCGTGCCCGAGGGCGCCGACCTGATCGAGAATCGCATGTCCGGCGCGCCGGGCATCCGGGTCGAGAATGTCTTCATCATGGCAGGGGTGCCGAGCATCACAGCGGGCATGCTCGATGCGCTGACGGGCACCCTCGAAGGCGGCCGTCCGTTGCTGTCGCATGTCGTCGGCTGCTGGGTTGCCGAAAGCGAAGTGGCCGAAATGCTGGGCGCGACCGAGCGTGCCCACCCGACATGCCAGATCGGCAGCTATCCCTTTTTCCGAGAGGGGCGCACGGGCGCCAATTTCGTGATCCGCTCGACCGACCAGGATGCGCTTGCCGCCTGCGCTGCGGTGCTGACCGACGCGCTGACCGCATTGGGCCGCGATCCTGTCGATGGCGGCATTTGACCCGATTTCATCCAGATATGTCTGCAGGACCGACCACATGACCGCCCAGATCGAACCCTTTCACGCCATGTCGATCAGCACATTGGCGCACCGCATGAAGACCGAGGGGCGCTCGGTGATCCATATGGAATTCGGCCAGCCCTCGACCGGCGCGCCGAGCAAGGCGATCGAACTCGCGCATCGCGTGCTCGACACCGATGGTATGGGTTATTGGGAAAGCCCGCCGCTCAAGGAGCGGATCGCGCTCCACTATCGCGAGCGCTACGGCGTTACGATCGATCCCGCGCAGCTGATCCTGACCTGCGGCGCATCCCCGGCCTTCGTGCTGGCGTTGAGCTGTGCCTTCGCGCCGGGCGCCCGGGTCGCGCTCGCCCGGCCCGGCTATGTCGCCTATCGCAATACGCTGAAGGCGATGCACATGGTGCCGCTGGAGATTGCGTGCGGCGCTGAAGAGCGTTTCCAGATCTCGGCCGATGCCATCGCCGCGCTCGATCCCGCGCCCGATGGCGTGATCGTCGCCAGCCCGGCCAACCCGACGGGCACGATCATTCCGGACGAGGAGATGCGTGCGATTGTCGAGGTGTGCCGCGCGCGCGGCATCCGCATCATCTCCGACGAAATCTATCACGGGCTCAGCTATGTCGGCGCGGCACGCTCGATCCTGCAGGACGAACCGGATGCGATCGTGGTCAACAGCTTCTCCAAATATTTCAGCATGGCGGGCTGGCGGTTGGGCTGGCTGGTCGTGCCGCCCGCGATGATCGATGCGGCGCGCGCGCGGATGAGTAACATGTTCCTGACACCGCCCTCGCTCAGCCAGCATGCCGGGTTGGCGGCGTTCGATTGCCGCGACGAGCTTGAGGGGCATATCGAAACCTATCGCCGCAATCGCGATCTGATGCTCGACGCATTGCCCGCCTTCGGCCTGACCAGCATCGCACCGCCCGATGGCGCCTTCTACATCTATGCCGATATCGGCCATCTGACCGACAACAGCCTGGCCTTCTGCACCAAGCTGCTCGAGGATACTGGCGTCGCGACCGCGCCCGGCGTGGATTTCGATCCGGTCGAGGGGCACCGCTTCATGCGGTTCAGCTTCGCTGTCTCCACCGATCGCGTCGAGGACGCGATCGCGCGCATGACGCCCTGGTTCGCCGCCGCGCATGCGCGGGTGCTGGAGGCCCAGCCCGCCTGATTTTTCTTGTCCATGATCCGCGATACCGTCCGGCCCCAAGCTTGAAATTGGGGCATCCGGACACATATTGCGGAGAGAAGGACACAGATCATGACAATCGTGCCTCTACCGCCCGTGCTTTGGGATACAGCACGCACCGTCGGCGATGATTTCCGGGTCAGACTGGATGTCGAAACCCCGATCACCGTCAGTATCGAACGCGCCATCCTCGACGATCGGCTGGCCCCCACAACCGACGATCTCGTCGCGCTGGCCTTTGACAACCGCGACATCGTGGGGCGGGCTCTGGCCAATGCTTGGAGACGACATATCGCGAACGCCGAAGGCGGTGTTGCGTCAGGCGCGGAGCCCCGGATGGTCGTCGTCATCGACTCCGATTTCCGCTGATCCGGGCATCGGGCCTTCAGGTGACACGGCCTGTGCCACGTTGCAGTGAAGCGCCTCAACTGTCGCTCGATTGACCTGGACTCGCCTGCTGGCTTGCAGGTTGCGGGGCGATATCAATGTCGCTGTCGAGTTTGAAAACTGCGCGCTCTGCTAATTTAATTAGCTTTAGGCAAAACGTGCTGGCAAAGCGTGGGAGACGACCGCACCGGGCAGTGGAGTGTATATGCAGGCCAGATCCTCACAATCGAGCCCGGCCGTAGAAACACAAGGGATCAGCCGGTGGTTACTGGTCGCGATCGCCATCCTGATCGGCCTTGGTTTTGCCGGGCTTGCCGCCTCGCTGCCCGATCCTGCACCGAAATCGGCGGCCGCCGACACATTTTCAGCCGAACGCGCGATGGACGATGTCCGCGCGATCGCGGTGCGCCCGCACCCGATCGGTTCGGCCGAGATCGAGGATGTTCGTGGGTTCCTGATGTCGCGGATGAGCGCGCTCGGGCTCGACCCACAGATCCGCACGCAGACCGCCATCGCGACCAACCCGCATTTCACCGATCTCGCACTCGCCGGGCGCGTTCGCAACATCGTCGGCGAATTGAAGGGAAGCGATCCGAAATTGCCCGCTGTCGTGCTGATGGCGCATTACGACACAGTCGCACTCTCGCCGGGGGCGGGGGATGATACCTCGGGCGTTGCGGTCGCGCTGGAAACCGCGCGGGCATTGCGTGCCTCCGGCGGGCTGCGGCGGTCGGTCATTTTCCTCTTCACCGATGGCGAAGAAGCCGGCTTGCTGGGATCGACCGCGTTTTTCGACGAGGACCCGTTGCGCAGCCGCGTCGGCCTGGTCGTCAATCTCGAGGCGCGCGGCGACGGCGGACGGACGTCGATGTTCCAGACCAGCCCGAACAATCGCGGGCTGATCGACGTCTATCGTCGCAATGCGATTTCGCCATCGGCGGATTCGCTGACGGTAACGCTGTACAAGCAGATGCCCAACGACACCGATCTGACCGCGGCGCTCAACAAGGGGTATGCGGGATTGAACTTCGCCTTTGCCGGGCATCAGATGGCGTATCACACGCCGGTTTCGACCCCGGACAGCCTGAGCGTCGGCAGCATTCAGCATATGGGCGATCAGGTGTTGCCGGTGGTGCGTGCCTTCGCGCGCGGCGATACGCTGCCGACTGGCGCGGGCGATGCGGTCTTTGCCGACATGCTCGGCCTGTTCTTCGTTTCCTATCCGCTTTGGGTTGGTTGGTTGCTGGCGCTTGTCGCGATCGGAACCGCCCTGACGGCGCTGGGCGTCGGCATCGCCCGCGGCACGATCGCCTGGCGCGAAGCTCTGCGCGGTGCGGGTGGTCTGCTTGCACTGGTGCTGGGGATCGCGACGATCCTGTTGTTCGAGGCCCGGCTTGTCGGCTTTCTGTTGCGCGGTGTCGCGTCTCCCTATGCGCTGATCGGGCAATTCGGATGGCTGCTCTGGGCGGCGGCATTGCTGGGCACGGGCACGGGCGTGCTGCTGATCCATGCCGCCGCGAACGGCAAGCGCCGCGCGGCTGCGCTGGCGCTTGCCGCAACGGGCTTGGTCGGCGCATTGCTCGGCACGTTCAGCCCAATCGTGCTTGGCGTGAGCATTGCGGCGGCGCTGCTGGCCGTGGCGAGTTTCGGACGGCGCGTCAGCGTCACGGGTTTCTTCACGGGCGCGGTTGCGTTGCTGGCCGTACTGACTGCGGTGCTCCAGATCCTGCTGCCCAACGGCGCGCATGTGCTGGTCTGGCCACTGCTATTGCTCGCAGGCATTGTGGCGCTGATCGTTTTTGCGCCCGATCGCGCGGCGGGGTCGGCGGGGCGGGTTGCGATCGCCATCGCCGCAGCGCTGCTGATCGGCGTGATGGCCGCGAATGGCTATGCCTTTTTCGTCCTGATGGGGCCGATGCTACCGGCGATCGTGACGCCCTTCGTCGTACTGGCGGTGCTGGTGCTGGCGCCGCTGCTCTGGTCGTCGCGGCGGCTGGCATGGGTCGGCACGGCCGGCCTCGTCGCGGGGCTGGTGCTTTGCGTCGGCGCCTGGGTTCAGGGGCGAAGCCCGTCCGCGGCCACGCCCGAGATGGTCGAGGTCTTCTATCTGGCCGACATCGATGCCAAGACTGCGTCCTGGGTCAGCAGCAAGCTCGATCCGTCGGGTTGGGTCAAGGCTGCGATGGAGCAGGACGGCGGCACGCCGCAGCGCAAGGCGATGCTGCCGTTGCTGCCCGACAAGGAACCATGGATCGCCAAGGCGAAGCCCGCCGCATTCGTGCGCCCGGGGCTGGAGCTTACGGTGCAGGGCGATGGCGCAGCGCGGCGGATCGTCATCCGCGCGACCAACACCAATGGCGGCCGCTACATGCGGATATTCATGAAACCATCGGTCGAGATGAAGGGCGCGACGCTTGCCGGCCGGACGCTGCCGGGCAAATTGCCTGCCGGCGAGTGGTCGCAACTGGCCTTCCACGCCAGTGGTACGGAACCGGTGGAATTGACGCTGCCGGCAACCGGACGGCGCAGCGCCCTCGACGTCGAACTCGTCGAGGTCCGCGATGGCTGGCCGGCGGGCGCAAAGACGTTGCCGCGGCCCGCCAATGTCATCCCGTTCAGGCGCGCCGATACGAGCATGATCGTCGCCCGGTCGATCGTCAGATGGTGACGGTCGACCATTTGGTGGCTGTCATGCCCGCAACAGGCTGAGCGCAAGCCGCGCCGCCCGCGTCTGCAGCGCCTCCAGCTCGGCACCGCAGACCGGCGCGGCGACGCCCGAATAGGGCCAGACCAGCGATACGAGGATGGCGCCGAACATCATCGAGAAGAAGCTGGGATCGATGGCCTTGTCGAACGCGGCGGCAGCGATGCCGCGCTGATATGCCGCACGGAACGACTCGTTGATGCGGATGATCGCATCGATCTTCTGGGTATCCTCGACCGGCCCGAGCGCGGCGGAGATCGGATCGAACCCGCCCGGCGTTGCCAGGTCGCGCAGCATCATCCGGGCATAGCCTGGCTTGTCGGCGAAGAATTGCACGAGATTGCGTGCCCAGCACTCCATCCATGCTGCCGGCGCCAGCGCAGGGTCCGGGTTCAGGGCCTGTGCGAGTTCCTCCACCATCGTCCGGGTGAGTTCGGCGATGATCGCTTCCCGACTCTCAAAATGGCGATAGATCGACGGGGTCTGGATGCCGATGGCATCGGCGATATCCTTCAGCCGCATCTCTTCGACGCCATGGCGGCCGATCAGGCGCGTCGCTTCTTCCAGGATCAGGCTGCGCGTTCCGACCGGCTCGTTCTGGCGCAGCCGGCGGCGCGGGGTTCGCTCGCCCATCAGTTGCTCCTCGATCCGGTGCGGTGTCGGAAGACGCATCTTCCAAGTCGCGCCCCCGGTTAGCTTGAACCCGGGCAGAGTCCAGCCGTCACGACAGCACGTCGCGGATCTGCCGGTCGAAATCCAGTCGGGCGATCGCAGGGTGGTTTGCCAATTGGAAAATTCAATCTTGACCAGGACAGTGCTCACCCTAGCATCGGGACAGCGAGTCAAAGGGGCAATGGGCAGATGGAACGCAATCTCGGACGACTGAAACGCCTGCGTTCCCGGTGGATCGGCGGAGGCATTGCGGTTGCTCTGCTGACGGCGCCGTTTTCGGCAACCGCTCAGTTGCCTGCGGACCGGCCGACGCCCAGCCAGCCAGCGCGCGAGGGATCGCGATCGATGGTGGCGTCGCAATATGGCATCGTCGCGACGAGTCAGGTTGCGGCCTCGCAGGCGGGCGCGGCGATCCTGGCCAAGGGTGGCAGTGCGGTCGATGCAGCGATCGCGGCGAATGCGGCGCTGGGCGTGATCGAACCGGCGATGAACGGCATTGGCGGCGATCTGTTTGCGATCGTTTATGATGCGAAGACCAAGCAGGTCTATGGCCTGAACGCCAGCGGATGGACCCCTGCTGCGATGACGCTGGAGGCGCTGAAGGCGCGCAAGATCGACAAGCTGCGCGTCATCGATCAGGTGACGGTGCCGGGCACCGTCGCGGGCTGGGATGTGATGGCCAAGCGCTGGGGCAAGCTGCCCCTTGCGCAGACGCTGGCGCCCGCGATCAAGCTGGCCGAGGACGGCTTTGCGGTCCCCGAGAATGCCGCGCTCAACTGGAATAATTTCGGCATGGGCTTTGCGGGTGATCCCGCTTTCGCCGGCGCGTTCCTGCCCGGCGGAAAGGCGCCCAACGCGGGCGACTTGTTCCGCAATCCCGACATGGCGGCTTCCTTGCGTCGCATCGCCGACAATGGCCGCGACGGATTCTACCGCGGCAAGACTGCCGATGCGCTGCTTGCGCTGGAAAAGAAGCTGGGCGGATTCATGACCGCTGCCGATCTGACGAGTTTCGAGCCCGAATGGGTGACGCCGATCACCACCGACTATCATGGCTGGAAAGTCTATGAGCTGCCGCCCAACGGCCAGGGCATTGCCGCGCTGTCGATGCTCAACATCATGGAGCGGTTCCCGCTCGCATCCTGGGGGCATAACAGCCAGCGCGCACTGCATACGATGATCGAGGCGAAGAAGCTCGCTTATGCCGATCTTCAACAGTTCATCGGCGATCCGCGCGCCAGCAAGATCCCGGTCGAGGCGCTGATCTCCAAATCGCTGGCGGCCAGCCGTGCGGCGACGATCGGCGATCGCGCCGCGTGCCATGTCGTCCCATCGGACATCAAGGCGGCACTCGCCGGCCAGTCGAGCGATACAACTTACCTGACCGTGGTCGATCGCGAGGGCAATCAGGTGTCGCTGATCCAGAGCGTGGCGAGCGGTTTTGGCGGCGGGCTGGTCGCCGACGGCACCGGCTTCGCGCTGCACAATCGCGGCAAAGGTTTCGCGCTGGAACCCGGACGCCCCAATTCGCTGCGCCCTCGCATGCGGCCGCTGCACACCATCATCCCGGCCTATATGGAAAAGGGCGATCGCCACATCGCCTTCGGCATCATGGGTGGGTTCAACCAGGCGCAGGCGCATGCCCAGTTCGTGTCCAACATCGCCGATTTCGGCATGACCATCCAGGGCGCGCTGGATGCCGCGCGTTTCACCAAGCTGGATTTCGAAGGGTGTGGACTGTGGATGGAAAATGGCGTCGCGCCGGAAACCGTCGCCGCGCTCAAGGCCCAGGGGCATGAGATCAAACTCTGGCCGCGCTATTTCGAGGGCATGGGCCGTGGCAATGCAGTCGAGACCCGCGACGGCAACCCGGTCCATTATGGTGCATCGGATCCGCGCACCGATGGCGCCGCCATTCCGGAGCAGCCCCCATTCTGAATATGATCGACCTGAACTGACACGCGGCCCTTGCAGGCTGGTATTGCAGGCTTAGTGTCGGCTCGGTTCGGAACGCGATCGTTTGGACTGATCGGGGTGGGGTGGCTTGGCGAGAATGGCGATCATCATTGCGATCGGGATCGTTCTTGCCCTGTCCGTCGTGGCGGGCGCGATCTATCTCTACTCGCCGCCCAAGGCGCTCGACGTTCTCAACAGCCTGTTCCCCGGCGACGGCGGCGTCGCGCGCGTCGGTTCGGCGGCGTACAGGCCCGGTGAGAATGGCGGTCTCGACATCTGGGCGACGAAGCCGATTGCCGGTCCATCCAAACCGGTGCTCGTCTTCTTCTACGGCGGCGCCTGGGTGAAGGGGCGGCGCGAGGACTATGGTTTCGTTGCCAAGGCCTATGCCGCGCGCGGCTTCGTCGTGGTGCTTGCCGATTATCGCAAGGTGCCCGCGGTTCATTTCCCCGCCTATGTCGACGATGGCGCGGCTGCGGTCCGCTGGACCCATGACAATATCGCCCGCTTCGGCGGCGATCCCGGCCGGATCGTGCTCGCCGGCCATTCGGCGGGTGCCTATATCGCGGTGATGCTCGCGCTCGATCGCCATTATCTGACGGACGCCGGCGTCGATCCGGCTGTCGTCCGAGCTGCCGCCGGGCTGGCAGGGCCCTATGATTTCTACCCATTCGATTCCGCGCGCGCGGTAGCCGCGATGGGCAATGCGCCCGATCCGCGGCAGACCCAGCCGATCACCTTCGCGCGCAGCGATGCGCCGCCTTTATGGCTCGCGACAGGTCTGGACGATACCGAAGTCAAGCCGCGCAATGCCATTGCATTGGCGGCACGGGCACAGTCGCTCGGCGATCATACGGCCATTTTGGCGACCTATTCCGGGCTCGACCACAACGACATCATCATGGCGATCTCGAAGCCGTTCCGGAACAAGGCGCCCATACTCGACGACAGTATCGCCTTCTTCACGGCGGCACTCTCCGGGCAGCCGCAAGTCTCGAAGCGGGAGGATGACGGGGCGTCGGGTGCCGCTCGGGAATAGCCGCTTGAGATCGGTGCACATGCTCGAATAGACCAATGGATATCGGAAGGGGCCAGATATGACGACGAGACGAGACTTCGTGAAAATGTCGGCGGCTGCCGGCATCGGCTTGAATCTGCCCTACGGCGTCGTCCATGCTGCGGCGAAGCCGGTCGGCAAGGCTCGCGCGCCGCTTCGCATCCTCATTCTGGGCGGCACCGGTTTCATCGGACCCTATCAGGTGCGCTACGCCGTTGAGCGGGGACACAAGGTCACGGTGTTCAATCGCGGCCGGCGGCAGACGGACTTGCCCGCGAGCGTCGAGCATCTGCAGGGCGACAGGAATGGACAGCTCGATGCGCTGAAAACGGGATCCTGGGATTGCGTGATCGACAATTCGGCCACCAACCCGGATTGGGTCCGCATGTCGGCGGGACTGTTGCAGGGCCGCGCCAAAATCTACTGCTACGTGTCCTCCGCGAGTGTCTATTATCCCTTTCTCACGACAGACATTCGCGAGACCATGAAGCCACGTCTCGAGGCCATCGCGGACGATCCCGGCAGTGCCTTCGGCGTGAAGAAGGCGCTTTCCGAAATCGAGGCCGAAAAGGCTTTTCCGGGCAAGGCGCTGATCGTGCGGCCGCACTATATCGTCGGGCCGGGCGATACGACCGATCGTTTTCCCTATTGGCCGCAGCGTGTGGCGCGCGGCGGCGAAGTGCTGGCGCCGGGGCGGCGCACGGACCGTGTGGAACTCGTCGATGTCCGGGATCTGTCCGAATGGATGGTGCGCATGATGGAGGACCGGGTCACGGGAATCTACAATGTGGCGGGGCCGCGATCTCCGCTGTTGATGGGCAAGTTCCTCGACGGGGTGCGGGCAGGCGCGAGCGGATCGAATCCGGTGCGTTTCACCTGGGTCGACGATTACGACTTTCTGGAGAAGCATGGCGTGACCAGCGCGGTGCCCTGGGCGCTGCCCAGGGGCAACAGCCTGGGATTTTCCACCGTGAATTTCGACAAGGCGCTCGCGCGGGGCCTCACCCATCGCCCGCTCGTCGAAACGGTGCGCGACACACTGGCCTGGTGGAATTCCGACGCCGTATCCGCCGAGCGGAAGGCGAAAGCCGTCTTCGCCATCACCCCCGAGAAAGAGGCGGAGGTACTCGCTGCATGGAAGGCGCGGGCCGGCGCGTCATGACGGAGAGATTTCGATGAAGATGCTCGCACATTTGATCGCCGGTTTCGTGCTGGCATTGCTGACGCCGATCGCCGCCAATGCGGCTGACGATCCGTTCCTCGGAACATGGCGTCTCAACAAGGCGAAATCGATCATCGCCAAGGATCCCGGGGTCAAGAGCAAGGAGTTCGTGTTCGCGCCGACTGCCGAAGGCGTGCTGATCACCGAAACGCTTGAGATGCTGTCTGAAAACGGGAAAAAGCACGTCTCTCAGATTCCTTATGCCTACGGGAAATCGACCGCGCAGGCCGGGCCGGGCATCGACGCCTTGCTGGTGGTGAAGGCGGATAGCCACACCGCCTATTGGACTGCACAGGCAAAGGGTCAGGTGGTGTCGCAATTGCAGGTCAATCTCTCGCCCGACGGCAAGCAGATGACCTTCCGCTATCTGTGGAGCGCATCCGATCCCACGGGCAGCGCATTCAATGACCGGTATGTCTACGACAAACAGTGAACGGCGCTGAACCTGGGGAGGCGGACTAATCCGCCTCTTCGAGCGCAGCGATCATCCGATCGCAGCTATCCGCCTCGCCGTCGAGCCTGCGCCTGCGCCACATCTGCCAGATCCAGGTCAGTATGCCGGTCGCGCCCCATGTGGCGGACAGCATGGCCGCTTCGCCTGGCTGCGCCAATCCGGCCGCGACCATCAGCCAGATCGCCAGGCACAGCGCCATCATGATGATCGCGGCGCATCGTGCGCCCCATAATGACCGGCGGACCGTTTCGACCAGCCGGCGGTGGAGGCGCAGGAATTCCAGCGGCGCCTCTTGCCGCTCGACGAGACGATCGTTCAGCGATTTCACGAACCCGACCAGGACGGCGATCAACGCGACGAGATAGGCGAAGGCACCCAGACCCAGCACCGGTTCGTGCCGATCCATCGCAGCGACGGCGAACCAGAGAAACAGGCCGCCCAGAAGCAGCGCGCTTCCCATATTGCCCCATGGCGCCGCCCGCGCCCAGGCCTGTCGGCGCGCGACCCTTTGCCGAAGCTGCCCGATATCGACCGCGGGCGTCCGCCATTCGCTCTTCAACCGGTCGAGAAATGGATCATCCATCGAGCATTTCCCTCAACTGCGTCTTGGCGCGGTTCACCCGGACCCCGACATTTGACACGCTTATCCCCAACGTCTCGGCGATCTCGCCGTAACTCAGATCCTCGAGCAGGAGGGTGATCACCTGGCGATAGGGCAGGGGCAGCCGCCGGATCGCCCGCCTTACGCGCTCGGACGAATCCTCGGCGATGATGTGGCGCTCCAGGCCATCCGCATCGGGCTGCGGATCAATCTCGATTGAGCGCTGCCGCTTGATCCGCACCTCTTTCACGACATGCGCCACCCCGCGATTATGGGCGATGCGGAATATGAAGGGCCCCAGCCTGTCAGCCTCCCGAAGCGACGGGAGCGCACGATGGACCGCCAGCAGGATATCCTGGGTCAGATCCTCCTGAAGTGCCGGATCGGCCTCGTAGGAGGCGGCCAGCCGGGCAATTCCCGCACCATAGGTGCCGATGATCTCCTCCAGCGTCCGCATCGGGGATCAGTCTTCCGGCACGGCCGGTTTCTTACAAAATCTTTTTTGCGGAGCTTTTGTAAGCGAGCGGCGGCCTGGACGGACTGAGAACGGACACCCGATGGGAGCAGGATCCATTGCGCAGGCTCGAAATCTCCATGGCGCTGGCGTTTGCCGCTATCGCCTTTCCCGCCTCGGCCAAACCTGCCGAGCGGCATGTCTATTACGGGATGACCATCCTCGATCCAGTGCGGAAGCGGGCGACGCCGGACAGCTATGTCGTGGTCGACGGCAAGCATATCGTGCGGGTGGGGCGCGGTCGGCCGCGGATCGCCGGTGCGATCGTGCACGACATGCGCGGCGCATTCGCGATGCCCGGCCTTATCGACACCCATGCGCATCTGACGCTGGGGCCGATCGCGATCGAAAAGACGCCGGCGCCGCCGCATCTGGCGATCCGATATCGACAGGACATCATCCAGCATAATGCCCGGATGCTGCTGTCATACGGCGTTACCACCGTTCGCGATCCTGCCGGCGATCCCGCGATCGCGCGGGGTTACGATGCAGACATCGCCCGGGGAAGATATCCGGGCCCAGAGGCGATCCATGCCGGAGAGGTGATCAATCGCTCGCCGGCCGCGTTCAAGGGGCTGTCGCTGCAGGTCGGTCCGGATGGTGACATGCGGGCGATCGTCGCGCGCCAGGCCGTCGCCGGGGTCGGATATATCAAGCTTTACGAGGGCTTGAGCGAAGCGGATCTGAAACAGGGCATCGACGCTGCCCATGTCCATAAACTCAAGGCCGTCGCCCATTTGAGCGACGTCAGCTGGACCCGCGCCGCGGAACTGGGCGTCGACGGCATCGTCCACATGATGCCGATCAGCCCCGATCTGTTGCCGCAACCGGCCCGCGCCGCTTATATCGCTCATCGGCGGCCCGGCGCTTATGCCTTCTTCGAATGGTATGAGGCCGCGGATCTCGACTCCGCCGAAATGCGGCGGATGATGAAAATCGTGGCGCGCCGAAAAGTCCATCTCGACGGCACGCTGATCGGCTTCAGGCAAATCTTCCACGGCAACGATCGCCGGATCATCGAAGAGCGGCTGGATCAGGTCCATCCCGACATGCGCGCCAATTTCGAGATATTCCGCCACGACGCTGGCTGGACGTCCGATGACTATGGGCGCGCGCGCGCCGTCTGGCCCAAGGTGCTGGAACTGACCCGCCGGATGTACGCGGCCGGGGCGTTGATGACGATCGGCACCGATCTGGGCGGCATGGCGTTCCTGGTGCCGGGATTCAGCCTCTCGCAGGAGATGGCGCTTCATCGCGAAGCCGGAATTCCCGCCTGGGACGTGCTTCGCATGGCAACGAGCAATGCCGCCGGCGCAATCGGTCTCGGCCGCCGGACGGGCCGGATCGCGCCGGGCATGGAAGCGGACATGGTGTTCCTGAACGGCGACCCGCGCCAGGATATGCGGCGCATCGCGGACGTGCGGGCCGTGCTGTCCGACGGCGGGCTCTTCGATCCCGCCGTCTTGCGCCGAGTTCCAACGCCTTCAGGATTCACAGCGAAATGAAGATCGGAAATCCTTGCCTTCGCCGGAACCTCGGTATCGGCGCGGTCGCCATCGTCGTCGCGACATGGCTGGCTGTTGCCGCCGTCATGTTCCTGCTGCCCTTCGACAGGACGCGGTTCGTGGTCATGTGGACCGCGGCCGTGCTGATGACCGAGGCGCTATTCTGGGTTGCCGTGGCGATCGGCGGCATCACCGCGCTGAATCGCTTCAGGCTCTGGCGACGCAAGCCTGGCTCGACGTCGAATGGGAGCTTCGAGACCTAGGCTGTGAACCTCTTTCCCCGAAATCAAACCGCCACCCGCGTCATGGCGCGGTGAAGAACGCCTTGTTCGCGTTATAGAGCGACCAGAGATCGACCTTCGACGACAGGTCGTGAGTGTTGTGGATCGACATCACCGGCGCGCCGATATCGATCACGTCCATATCCCGACGGGACAAGGCGCCACCCAATGTGCCGCCACCGGCGCGCCCGACCTTGTAGGTCGCGGTCTGCCAGGGGATGCCGGCATCGTCCAAAATGCGGCGCACCCATGCGGCATACTCCGATGTCGCATTATTGCCCTGGCCATAGACCTTGATGTTGACGCCTTCGCCGACATGGGGGGCGTTGCCTTCTTCCCAGGCGCTCGGCCAGGTCGGGTTGACCGCGTCGTTCACATCGGTCGAAAGCACCCGGGTCCGCTCGAACGCCCGGCTGAGGTGCGGCGGACGGTATTGCGCGCCGAGTTCTGCATAGAGCAGCTCGCCCAACAGATTGGCGAGGCTGTCCGATGCGGCGCCGGTGTTGTTGTTGTTCCCGGTCTCCTCATTGTCCGCGAGCAGCAGGACGGAGGTGATCTTCGGCCGCTCGATCTCCAGCAGCGCGCGGAGCGAGGCGTAAGCGCCGAAGCGATCGTCCTGGCCGTACATCGTCATCATCGCGCGATCGAAACCGATGTCGCGCGGCGCGGTCGCCGGCACCAGCGCCAGTTCCGCCGAGACGAGGTCGTCGATGGAAACGGCATAGTTCTGGCGCAGATAATCGGCCACCTGCGCGAACACGCCTTCGGTTGCGCTCTTGGGCATCGAACCGACGATCGGGTCCAGCTCCTCGGCGGCGATTACGTCACGATTGGTGCGATTGCGCAGGTCGATATCCACATGCGGGGAAAGCCCGGCAATCATGAACACCGGATCCTCGGGCTTCAGGCCGACCGACAGGTCGATCGAGGTGCCGTCCTTGCGGCTGATCCGCCCGACCAGGGCGAGCGGGATATTCGCCCATTGGTAATTCAGCAGGTTGCCGTGCGTGTTCGTCTGGAACAGCGCAAAACCCTGTTTCTCGTATAGCGGCCGTGCCTTCAGGTCGAGCCGCGGGGAATCGATATGCGATGCCGCGATGCGGAATCCTTCGGCCATCGGCTGCGTCCCGATGACGAACAGCATCAGCGATCGATCGCGGTTGTTCTTGTACCAGCGGCTGCCCGGGCTCAGCTTCGCGTCCGGCGTCCATTCCCGGAAGCCCGCCTTGCGCGCGCGATCGAGCGACTCCCGCACCGTCGTGAGCTCCGTGCGGGCGGCGCCCATGAAATCCTTATAGTCCTCGGCAAGTTTGAATGCCGCGGTGCGATCGCCGGGTGAAAGCGACAGCCAGGTCGACGGGCAGAGGCGCTTCTCGCACGGCGGTGTGGCCGCGGCCGGTGCCGGCATGAGGGCGAGGGCGGACAGAAAGGCGACGGCAAACCCGATCCGATGGTCACGCAGCATGTCGCCAATTCCCCCAACGCGATTGCAGAACCGTCGATCTATCGCAGGCCGCGCGAAATGGGAATCATCTGCTGTGCCGATGGGATCGGAACCGGAGCGATCATTGCGTTGCCCGGCTTTCGTCGGCGGCCGCGAAATGCTCCAATTGATCGGCATGCGCCTTTTTGAAGGCGGGTCGGGCAACGAGGCGCTGAATATAGGCTTCGGTCGCGGGGCGGTCGCCACGGGCGCGAACCGCTGGAACGCGCAGCACGTCCGCCATGGCGAGGTCGGCGACGGTGAACCGGTCCTCCACCAGCCATTTGCGCTCCCTCAACACGGTCTCCATATGCGCGAGCCGGCTGTCCAGCCAGCCGGATAGACCGTTTTCCCGATCCCCGGAAAGACCGAGAAACCACCAGGGAACGCTGACCATCTCGATCGAGTTGAGTGCGGTGATGACCCATTGGAGCGTTTCGGCCTCGCCGCTCGCGTTGCGCGGCATCAGGGTTTCGCTCTTGCGCGCAAGATGCAGCAGGCATGCGCCGCTCTCGAAGATCGAGACCTCGCCATCGTCGAGAAAGGGCACCTGCCCGAATGGCTGTCGTTCGAAGTGGCTCGCCTGCCGATCCTGGAAAGGAACCGTGCCGACCTCGTAATCCAGCCCCGCTTCTTCCGCAGCCCAGCGCAAACGCAAATCACGGACAAATCCGCGCGGCCCTTCGGGTACCCAGTCATAGGTCCAGATGGTCAGAGCTTTGCCCATGGATCGGCATTCCTTCAATCTGTGCGTCTGGCGTCGGCAATGCGTGATAGCAAAAACATCCGGCGTGCGCAGTCGGGATCAGGTTTGTCTTCCCGATGTTTCCGCCATTCCGCCCGTGGCGTGGCATTTTACGACCATGGGCGGCGGTGCGGGTGGCAGGCGCAAAAATTACAAATGCTCGCTTCTGCGTGGGCCCTCAGAAATTTGGGGGTAATTGAACTCGTCACCGTCGTCCCGCAGCGCGCCCTTGCGGCAATCCGGAGAATGCCAACATAATCCATATCGAGACTCGACCGTGATTCGCCCGACCAGCCATTTCGTCTTCGACACCAGCGCCGGCTTCGCCGCGATCGGCTGGGGCGCGTCCGGCATATCCAGCTTCCGCCTGCCGGCGGTGACATGCCAGGAGGTGGAGCGTTCGCTGCTTCGGCGGCTGCCGGACTCCATTCTCGCCGAACCGCCCGAGCCCGTTCGCATCATTGTCGACGCTGCGCGCCGCTATTTTGACGGCGAGCGGGTCGATTTCTTGTCGGTGCAGATCGATCTCGGCAAGCAGGACCCGTTTTTCATGCGCGTCTACGATTTCGTCCGGAAGCTCGATTGGGGCGAGACCACGACCTATGGCGCGGTCGCGAAGGCGCTGGATGAGCGGCCGGAGGCAGCGCGCGCCGTCGGCGAAGCAATGGCTCGCAACCCCGTTCCACTGATCATACCCTGCCATCGGGTGATGGCGGCGGGTGGAAAGATCGGCGGATTTTCAGCGCCCGGCGGATCGGCATCGAAAGCGCGCATGCTTGAGTTGGAGGGGGCCATGCCTGCCCAGCCGGGCGCCTCTCAGATGGGCTTCGGCTTCTGATTGAACGGTGCGTGCCGTTTGCCGGCACGCTGGAGGGTCTTCTCGGCGGTCGGTTCCGCGTCAGCGGGCCGGCACAAGGGGGAGCCACATTGCGCTCGCATCGGCGCCCGCTCGCAGGACGGTGACCGTCGCCTTCCGGTAATCGCCCGGTTTCGCCTTTTGGACGTTGGCGACAAAGGTCTGCGGATTGCGGTCGTAGAGCGGGAACAGGGTCGACTGGATCTGCACCCTGATCCTGTGGCCGGGCAGAAAGGTGTAATTCTGCGGCGGCAGCGCGAAGCGGTATGTCTGGGGCTTGTTGGCCGGGATCGCCGTGGGATGTTCGAAGCTGTTGCGGAAACGGCCGCGAATGATGTCGGTGGCCACCGGCAACTGGTAACCGCCCAGTTCGGGCTGGTTCGGATAGTCGGGCGGATAGACGTCGATCAAACGAACCACGAAATCGCCATCGGTGCCTGTCGTCTTCGCCACAATCTCGGCGATGGCAGCCCCTTCGATCTTCATCGCCTTGGTCAGCGGTGCAGTTTGATAGCTGAGCACGTCCGTGCGGCCGTCGACGAACCGCTGATCCTTGATCAGCCATGTCCGCCAGCTTGCGCCATCTTCGAACCGGACCGGCCTTGGCAGATGCGGAACCGGCTTGGCCGGGTCCGACACATAGGAATCGCCGCTCGCGGAATCACTGCTCTGTCCGGTCGGCTTGTTGAAGGACAGGCCGAAGCGGTCGTCGAGATAGAGCGGCGTCAGCTTGGTCTTGCAGCCATCGGGGCAGGCGCTTGGCCAGTCGTCGAACCGTTCCCAGCGATTTTCGGCGGGATTGTAGATGGTGGCGCGCGCCAGGCCGCTCGGCTTGCCGGCGCGGAGATGCTGTTCGAAAAAGGGCACCACGATGTCGCGGCGATATTGGCGCGACGTGTCGCCATTCCAGCGGAAGGGCCCCAGTTCCCGGCCGTCCATGGACTGCTGGCTGTGCGACCATGGCCCGAGCACGATCCAGTTATTATCCGCGCGGCCGGCCTTTTTCAGCGCGGTGAAAGCAGCGGAGGGGCCGTAGATATCCTCCTGGTCCCACAGGCCGCCGACCCAGAGTGTCGGAACGGTCGGCGCGCGCTTTGCCAGCAATTTGTCGAAGGCCTGTTCCTGCCAATATGCGTCATAATTGGGATGGGCGAGGATCTTGCCCCAATAGGGCAATTGATCGAGCCCGTTGGCGGCGGCGTAATCGGCTGCCGATCCGGCGCTCAGGAAATTCTCGTAATCGTCATAGCCGGCCCGAGGAACCGCGCCGCCCGCGCCTTTCTGGCCGGTCTGCGTCATCATATAGTCGAAGATGGGCTGGCGGAACGCGCCATAGTGGAAGATGTCGTCGCCCATCCAGAGATCGAGCGCCGGGCATTCCGGCACCACGGCCTTCAGCGCGGGATGGGGATCCAGCAATGCCGCCGCGGCGGTGAAGCCGCCATAGGACGATCCGATCATGCCGACATTGCCGTTGGATTCCGGCACGTTCTTCACCAGCCAGTCGATCGTGTCCCAGGCGTCGGTCGTGTTGTCCGTGCCGGTGCCATTGAGCGGGCCCAGCGGCGGCCGGTCCATCTCGTACGTCCCTTCGGACCCGTATTTGCCGCGCACGTCCTGATAGACGCGGATGAAACCGGCGCCGACGAAATCCTCATCGGACTGCTGCACGCGCGCAAGCAGGGACGGGCTCTCGTTGCGATGGACCCGCGCCGCCGCATTGTAGGGCGTACGGGTGAAGATCATCGGCGCGTTCGCCGTGCCCTTGTACATGACGATGAAGGTCTTGAGCTTCACCCCGTCGCGCATCGGGATCATCACCGATCGCTCGATATAGTCGCCGCCGACATCGGGGCGTTTGAAGTCGGCCGGAATGTCGTTGCCGGGCGCAGGGCGTTGGGCGGTTTGCGCGGCGGGCACGGTCTGCGCCGCGTTCACGGAAAAGGCGCCGGCCAGAAGTGCGCAAGCCGAGGCGGCAAACGCCAGCGTCCTGAATGATGTCATCGAACGATTCCCCCAGCCTGCCAGCGCTGCCAGCAGCTTGTCGTGTTTGTATCACGCACGCAATAAGCTCTGCGTCTGGGCGGAATGCCGATCAGCAAGCCATTCGTCCGCTTCGCACCCTAATTTCGGCCATTCGGGCGGATTTGGCGCAATCCCCAAACCGGCCCTTCGTTCACCCAGGTCGGAGCGACGGCTTGGTGGCCATTATTGGGACTTAGCTGCCGCTCCCAGTGCCTTCGGCAATCGACTACTCTCCGGAGAAAGCGGACCTGCCACCGTTCACCGGTGAACGTGGAGCACGAGCAGCGATGGTCACCAGCCAGCCTCCGACAGCGAGCGAATCTCGCGAGATGCTTTGTCTGCAACCTGCAGCGCAGCAACTCCTCCGGTGGGAGAAGCGGGCGATGAGGATTTGTTTTAATCGCCCAACCAATCGGCTGCGATCTCGCCCGTATGTCCCTCGGGCGCCAGCGCGGCGCGCAGGGCTTCCAGCAGAGGCGGCAGCGCCTGCGTGAAGGCGTAGGGCGGGTTGACGATATAAAGGCCCGCGCCGTTATAGATGCCGGGCTGATCGTCATCGTACAACCAATGCTCCACCCACAGCAATTTCGGGATGCCGAGCTTGCGTAACTGCTCCTTCCACCGCCGATGTGTGGCGGGGTCTTTCAGCGGATACCAGATCACCGTCACGCCATGCGCCCATTTGCGGTAAGCTGCGGCGAGGGTGGCTGTGATACGTGTGCGTTCGTCCGGCTGCTCATACGGCGGGTCGACCACGACCACGCCGCGCGCGGTGCGGGGCGGCAGCATCGCCAGCCAAAGCTCGTAGGCGTCGCGCTGATGCACGGCAGCTGATGTGTCGCGCATCACGCCGCGCAGGGTATAGGCGTCCTCGGGATGTTTTTCGTTCAGGATCAGGAAATCCTGCGGGCGCAGAAGCTGCGCCAGAATCTGCGGCGAACCGGGGTAAAGCTGCGGCTCGGCCCCGACATTCACCGCCCGTACGGCGGCGCGGTAGTCGTTCAGCAAGGGGGTCGGGTCGGCAAACGCCCGCAGCACGCCCTGCGTGGACTCGCCAGTGCGTTGGGCATCGTCGCCATAAAGGTCGTACAGCCCGCAGCCGGCATGGGTGTCGATCAGGGTCAGCGCGCCCTCTTTGTGCTGCAAGGCCCGCACGAGGGTGATCAGCAGGCTGTGTTTCACGACATCGGCGCTATTGCCGGCATGGAAGGAATGGCGATAATTCATTGTAACTCAGAATCCTGACGATTTGCCTTTGTATGAGCTGCTGGGCGCGGAAGCCGAGCGCGAGGCGATTGAAGCAACCAAGCCGGTGCTCGTATATCGTCGGTCGGAAACCTTCAAAGCACTTCTGCGCGAGGCCTCAAGCCTGCGTTAGCGATCGCCACCACTGGCGGCGAGTCCGCGCCTCCTCGTTGTCTCCCGCGCATAATCGCCCAACGATTTTGGCGCCCCTATTCGTGCGGCGCGTTCGGTGCTCTTTTGACACGCTGGATCACCGTGGTCTTGCCGTTCATCGTCATCGCGACACCCTCGCTGCGCGGGTCCGCGGCGCCGGCCCAGTGACCGTCGACCAGTTCGATCGCGTTGGCCTTCAGACCGAGCGGGGCGGCGCGGAGCTGCTCTCCCAGCGCGGCGAGGGCGGGCAGCATGAGTTCGAGCTGCGTATTCTGCTCCACCACGCCGCCAGGGCCGGGCGTGTAGATCAGGCCCATTGCGACGGCATCCTGTGCGGTCATCTTCCAGTCGAGCACGCCGACCAGCGCCTTGGCGATCTGCGCGATAATGGTCGATCCGCCTGCCGCGCCCAGCGCGATGCGGACCTTGCCGTCGGGGCCGTAGACGATCGTCGGCGACATCGAGCTGCGCGGGCGCTTGCCGCCCTGAACGCGGTTGGCGGCCAGATAGCCGTCCTTGCTGGGTACCAGATCGAAATCGGTCAGCTCGTTGTTGAGCATGATACCGTCGAGCGTCAGGCCCGATCCGAACACATCCTCGATCGTCGAGGTGACCGCGGCGACATTGCCCTGCGCATCGGCGGCGACCATGTGCGACGTACCATGTTCCGGTCCGGCTTCGACGCGGATCCGCGGTGGCGCGCCTGCAGGGACGCCGGGGGCGATGGACGCCATCGTCGTGGCGGGATCGATCAAGGCCGAACGCGAAGCGATATAGTGTGGATCGAGCAGGCCCTTCACCGGGATTTCGACATGATCGGCGTCGCCCAGATAAGCATCGCGATCCGCATAGGCGAGCCGCTCGCTCTCGGCGAGCAGATGCCATGCCACGGCGCTGTCCTTGCCCAGCTTCGCCATGTCGAACCGCTCGAGCTGCTTGAGGATCAGCAGCACGGTGATGCCGCCGGACGAGGGCGGCCCCATCCCGCAGATGCGATAGACGCGATAGGTGCCGCAGATCGGCTCACGCTCCTTCGCCTGATAGGCGGCGAGATCCGCCATCGTCATCTTCGATGGATTGACCGATGCACCGTTGACCGTCGCGACCAGCCGCTCCGCGGTCGCGCCATGGTAGAAATAATCGGGGCCCTTTGCCGCGATCCCGGAGAAGAGCGCTGCCTGTTCGGGGTTCTTCAGGATCGTGCCGGCCGCTTTGGGCGATCCGTCGGCATTGAAGAAATGCGCGCGACCCCAGTCGGAGATGATCGCCTTGCCATAAGTGCCGATCGTGTTGTGGAAGCGCGGCCCGATCGCGAAGCCATCGCGGGCGAGCCGGATCGCGGGCTGGAGCAAAGCGGCCCAGGGCAGCTTGCCGTGCCTGGCATGCGCCAGCGCCATCATCCGCAGATTGCCGGGCACGCCCACGCTGCGTCCGCCGGGGACGGCCTGATCATGCGGCATGGGCTGGCCGTCGCGATAGAACCATTGGCCGTCCGCCGCCGCCGGGGCTTCCTCGCGTCCGTCATAGGTGGAGACCTTCGTGCTCTTCGCATCGTGGTAAACCAGGAAGCCGCCGCCGCCGATGCCCGAGCTTTGCGGCTCGACCACGTTGAGCGCGAACATCATTGCGATCGCGGCGTCGGTGGCGCTGCCGCCCTTGCGCAAGATCTCGATCCCCGCCTCCGCCGCGCGCGGATCGGCGGCGGAAACGATGCCGGACTTAACCGCAGCTGATTTGGCGGCCGATGATTTTGCTGGCGGCGATTTTGCGGGCGCCGCGGCGAGCGGAAGGCTCATGGCAGCGAAGACGAGCAGGGCGCGATGGATCATCCGCCCCTCATGCTTGAGCGTCGTGCAGAAATCCACCGCAACACGCGGGGGCGATAAAAATTCGCCGGCGGAGCAAGTCGCGCTGCCACTAAAACCGAAATTTCCGGTAGATTAATCGAAATCACACGGTTCAATCGATGGCGTGAGTGTCACATTGCCCAATTAGGAGAGAGGCTTCTTTCCCTCTCAAGCGATAGTCCATGATCCACACACCGCCTGCATCGCCTGCCCATCATCCTTTCCGTGGACCGCTCACCGCCGCCATTTTCGACTGGGCGGGCACCGTGCTCGATTTCGGCTGCATGGCGCCCGTCGCGGCCTTTCGCGAAGCCTTTGCCACGATCGGCATCGAGGTCAGCGAGGCGGAGGTGCGTCTGCCGATGGGCGCGGCCAAGCGCGAGCATATCGAACTGATCCTCGCCCAGCCGCTGGTGCAGGCGCGCTGGCGGTCGGCGAGGGGCACGGCCTCCACCCAGACTGATGTCGGTCGGCTCTATGCCGAATTCCTGCGGATCGATGCGGTCAATTGCGCCCGGTACAGCGCGCTGATCCCCGGCGCGCTGGAGACGATCGCGGCGCTGCGCGCGCGCGGCATCTCGATCGGCAGCACCACCGGCTATCCGCGCAGCGTGATGGACGGGTTGATCCCGCTCGCCGCGGCGCAGGGCTATGCGCCCGATTGCTGCGTGACGGTCAGCGAGGTCGCGCGCGGCCGGCCATGGCCCGATATGCCGCTGGCCAATGCGCTGGCGCTCGGCGTTGCCGATGTGCGCGGCTGTGTGGTGGTGGACGATAGCCCGACGGGCCTCGTCTCCGGCCGCGCCGCTGGCATGTGGGCGGTGGGCATCGTCGCCAGCGGCAATGAAGTCGGCCTGCCGCTCGATGCGTGGCTGGCACTGGACGAGGCGGGCCGCGATCGGCTGCGTCAGCCTGCGCGCGAGACACTGGAGGCCGCGGGCGCGCATTATATCATCGACACCATCGCGGACCTGCCCGCTGTGATCGACGCCATCGATGCCCGGCTGGCGGCCGGAGAGGCGCCGTGACCGACTGGACCTTCCACAATCCGGTCCGGCTGCAGTTCGGCGACGGCGTGTTCGATCGCATCGGCGATGCGATCGGCGGGCGTGCCTTCCTGCTCGTTACGCATCCCGATCCGCCGATGCAGCGCTGGCGCGACCGGATCGTCGAACTGGCGGGCGATCCGTTGCTGGTCGTCGACGATGTCGAGCCCAACCCTTCGCTGACCATGCTCCGCCGTGCCTGCGAGCAGGTATCCGCGGCGCCGTACGAGCCCGAACTGATCGTCGCGCTGGGCGGCGGATCGGTGATGGATACCGCGAAATTCCTCGCGGCGGGGCAGGGGCGCTATGGCCCCGTGATCGACTATATCGAAAGCGGCACGCGGCTGGCGCGGCGCGCCTTGCCCATTATCGCCGTGCCGACGACCGCAGGCACCGGCAGCGACCTGACCAAATGGGCCACGGTCTGGGATCCGGAGCGCGGCCGGAAACTTTCGCTCAATCGCGACGATCTTTATGCGGAGGCGGTCTTCGTCGATCCCCGTATCACCGAAACCCTGCCCTGGCCGATCACCCTGGCGAGCGGGCTCGATGCGCTGTCGCATGCGCTGGAAAGCCTCTGGAACGTCAATGCCAGCCCGATCACCCGGGACTTCGCGGTGGCCGGCGCGCGGGACATCATCGCGGGCCTGCGCCGCTTGCTGGCCGATGCCGGCGACCGTGGTGCGCGGACGCTGATGGCGCAGGGCGCGACGCGGGCGGGCCTTGCCTTCTCCAACACGCTGACCGCGCTTGCCCATAATATCTCCTATCCCGTCACGCTGAACCACGGCGTCGCGCACGGCATCGCCTGCTCCTTCTGCCTGCCCGAAGTGATGACGGCGGCGATCGGCGCCGACCCGGCATGCGATACGGCGTTGAGCGCGGTGTTCGGCGATCTCGACGGGGCGCCTGCGCGATTGCGCGATTTCCTGAACGATCTCGGTGTCGCTGCCAGCCCGGCCGACCTGGGCATCGCGCCCGACGAATGGAACGACATCGTCGCCGCCGGTTTCGCGGGGCCCCGGGGACGCAATTTCATCGGTTCTCCGGATCGCTTTCCGGCGATCCCATTCCCTCACGTCGCGGAGGCTTAACATGGCCGAGCCACAGGATGTTTCGATGAGCGCAGGCGCGGTGATGCAGACCGATGCGCTCGAACGCCTCGACAATATGCCGTGGACCCGGTTCCACACCGTCCTCACCATCGCCCTTGGCGTGGGCTGGGCGCTCGATTCCTTCGAGACCAACATCATCGGCAGCATGTTCGGCGTGCTCAAGACGCAATGGGATCTGTCCGCCGCGCAAGGCTCGCTCGCAGTCGTCATCTGGGTGTTCGGCATGCTCGTCGGCGCGATCGGCTTCGGCTATCTGGCCGACAGGTTCGGGCGCAAGCGGCTCTTCCTCGGCACTCTGCTCTGGTATGCGTTGTTCGCCACGGGCACGGCCTTTTCCTGGAACTATGAATCCTTCCTGTTCTTCCGCTTCATGACCGCGCTGGCGGTGGGCGGCGAATATTCCGCGGTCACCGCGACCATGGGCGAATTCTTCCCCAAGGCGCATCGCGGCCGCACCGACGCGCTGATCCTGTCCGGATTTCCGATCGGCGCGATGGCATCGGCCGGGATTTCATATCTGCTGTTCAGCTGGTTCCCGCCCGAGATCGGCTGGCGCCTGGGCTTCGGGCTCGGCGCGACGCTGGCGCTGTTCTTCCTCTGGGTGCGCCGGGCCATCCCGGAATCGCCGCGCTGGCTGCTCCAGCAGGGCCGCGTCGCCGAAGTGGAGGCGATCGTCGAGATGATCGCGGGTACGGCGACCGGCACGGCGGCGTTCGAACAGGCAAAACGACGCTATACCCCGGCAAGCTTCGTCGCTGCGACGCCGTCTTTCCTGCGCAATCTGGCCGAGCTGGGCGGCGGCTATCGTTATCGCTGCGGCCTCGCCAGCGCGCTCAATTTCTCTCAGGCCGCGATCGTCTATGGTGCGCTGGCGCTGATGGCGCTCGTTATCCTGCCGGAAATGAACGTGCCGTCGGGAGACCTGCCGCTCTATTATTTCTGGGGCAATGCGGCGGCCTTGCTCGGCGGCGTGGTCGGCGCTTTCGCCGTCGAGGCGTTCGGCCGACGGCCCTCGCTGCTCGTCAGCTATTCGCTGACGGTTCTGGCGATCTTGCCGCTTTACGGCTTCACGACCTTGCCCGGCATGGTCTTCAGCTACTGCCTGATGCAGTTCGGCGTCACCTGGGCCTATATCACCGCCTATGTCGTCGCCGCGGAGATCCTGCCGACCCGGCTGCGCGCAACCGGGCTCGGCGTGTCCGTCGCCATCGGTCGTGTCGGCGCGATGCTGGCGCCGCTGATGCTGACATCGGCCTATCAGGCGACGGGGGCGCCATCCTCGGCATTGCTGATCCTGATCGCGCTGGCGCTGCCGGGCCCGATCGCCGCGGCCTTGTGGTGGATGTGGGGTGAGGAAACCCGCAACCTCTCGCTCGAACAGGGCAGCGCGGATGGCGCGCCTCGGGCTGCGCGGGCGGACCGGTTTCCGTTCTTCGCGGCTTGAGGGGGTGCCGCTCCCTCGCCCCCTTTAGGGGGAGAGGGTTGGGGAGAGGGGGCAGTCGGGGCAGGATTGAGCGACGGCGCCAAGGCCACTCCCGACTCCCCCCTCTCCCGATCTCGCTATGCTCGATCACCCTCTCCCCCTGAAGGGGGTGAGGGAAGTGATAATCCACCCTAACCAGCCCCGTTCTTGCCACCCTTGCTCTGCCGCAACGCCTCGAAGAAAGCCGCGATGATCCGGCTGCGGCGGCGTTCGCGCAGGCAGCAGACATAGATGTGGGTCAGCACCGGCGCGCCCGCGATCGGCAGTGGGTGTAGCTGCTCGTCGGGCACATATTCGGACTCGGATACGGTGCCGATACCGATGCCGCGGATCACAGCTTCGCGGATCGCCTCGCGGCTGCCGATCTCCATGGCCACGCGGGGAGTCGCGCCGATCGCGGCCAACCCGTCCTCCAGCGCGCGACGCGTGGTCGATCCCGGCTCGCGCATCAGCAATTTTTCTTTCGCGAGATCCGCCAGTTCGACGGTCTTGAGCGCGGCCAGCCGATGGTCGCGATGGACAAAGGCCATCACCGGATAGCTGGCATAATGCTGCACATAATAGCGGTCGTCATCGGTGTCGCGCGCCACGATGCCGACGTCGCAGCGGTAACTGTCCAGTTGCAGCAGCACCGTTTCGGAATTGCCCAGCGTGATCGACGAGTAGACGTCCGGATAGCAGGCGTTGAATGCCTCGATCATCGCGATGACATGGAACGGGCTGACCGCACCGACCTTCAGCGCGCCGCTGCGCAGGTCCGCGCTGTCCTTCAGCATCATCGCCGCATCGTCCTCCAGCCCGATCATCTGGCGTGCGATCCTGAGCAGTTCGTGGCCGACCTCGGTCAGTTCGATGCGGCGCCCCCGACGCTCGAACAGGCGCACGCCATGCTCGTCCTCCAGCGCCTGGATCTGCGAGGTGATCGTCGTCTGGCTCATTTTCAACGCACGTGCCGCGGCGGTGAAGCCGTTGTGGCGGGCGACGGCAATGAAGCTGCGGAGCTGGATAAGCGTCACGAATCTGATCCATCGAAATTATCGTTCGATGTATCGGTAAAGCACGGGCCATATGGCAGCAATAGAGTCACGGGCCATTCGTATCTCGTCCCCGACAGACAGGGGACAGACATGATATCTCGTCATTCGATCTTATGCGGCACCGCGATCATGGCCGTACTGGCCGCGACCTCGGCCGCTCATGCGCAGATCGCGCCGGCCGATGCCGCTGCGCCGGCCGCCGATGAAGCCGGCGCAAGCGACGACATCGTCGTGACCGGTACCAATCTTCGCCGTACCGCGGAGGAGGGGGCTTTGCCCGTGACGGTCATCGACCGTTCGGAATTCGATCTGCGCGGCGGTTCCACCGGCGCCGATCTGTTCGCGACCTTGCCGTTCGCCGGACCGCCGGCGATCAACGAAGCGACCATCGCGTCGCAGGGCGCGCGGGGCGATGTCGCCTCGATCGATCTGCGCGGCATCGGTGCCGGCAGCACATTGATGCTCGTCAATGGCCGCCGCATCGCGCCGCATCCGCTGTCGGGCACCGATCAGGGCGTGCCCGCGCTGTCGGCCAATGCCAATGTCATTCCCACCGCTTTGCTCACGCGGGTCGAGGTGCTGCGCGACGGCGCCTCGGCGATCTACGGCGCGGACGCCGCCGCCGGCGTGATCAACAGCATCATCTCCCCCAACACCGGTGGCGGGCGTTTCAGCATCGATACCGCGCTGACCCAGCATGGCGGGGCGGAGGAATATCGCATCACTGCCGCCGACACCTTCAAGTTCGGCCGGACGTCGATCGGCGTCTCGCTCGATCTGTTCAAGCGCAACGATCTGCTGTTCGCCGATCGCGAATGGGGCACCCAGTCCGATCTGCGGCGCACCCGCAAACTGCCTGCGCCCTGGAATGGCCTGCCCGTCACCAATCCGGCGACCGGCACGGCCTTCGCGCTCGACAATGATCTCGATAACGGCAGCACGATCAACCATTATGGCCAGTATCGCCGCGGCTCCATCCAGTCCGATTTCCTGACGTTCAACGGCGCCCGGCCAGACGGCAATCGCGGCATCTCCACCGCCGCGTCCCCGACGGGAGGCGTTGCGACCATGGCGGCCGACGGCACGTTCTTCCTGTATCCCGGTGCCGATGGCGCGGTGAATTTCAAGCAGACCACGCCGTCGCGCAACCTCGGGAATCCCGAGGACGACTATTACGACAACCGCCTGCCGCACCGTTCGCTGATCCCCGGCCTGAAGCGCATCAACGCCGCGTTGTTCGTCGAGCATGAACTGACCGACGATATCACCCTGTTCGGTGACGTGCTGTATTCGGGATCGCGCGCGAACAGCCAGCGCGAAGAAGCCAATATGCAGAACGTCAACGAGCCGGGTCTCTATATCCCCGCGTCCAACCCCTATAATCCGTTCGGCGTCCGCTTTTACGATCTGGCCGGCGCGCCCAATGCCGACGGCACCCCGCGCATCCAGGGCAAGCCGGGCGACGTCACCATCGTCGCCGGGCTGATCCCGCCGGGCACCAGGGATCGTTATATCCAGGTCAATTCCAGCTTCTACCGCGCGCTTGCCGGTGCGCGCGGCCGGTTCGGGGATAACTGGTCCTGGGAAAGCGGGCTGCTTGTCTCGGGGGCGTACAGTCACGAAACCGAAACCAATATCTACCGTGAGTCACTGCTGCGCCGGGCGCTCAATCGCACGGACGCGAGCGCTTACAACCCGTTTCCCGTCACCTTCAAGGTCGTGAACAACCAGGTCGTCGTCGACAAGGCCTATGTGAACCCGGCCTCGGTCACCGATCCGATGTACGATACCGACAATCGCTACGGTAAGACGCGGCTCATCACATGGGACGCGAAGGTCGCGGGCGAGCTGTGGCAGCTTCCGGGCGGCGGCGGTCGCATCCAGGTCGCGGCCGGTGCCGAAGCGCGTTGGGAGAATTACCGTGCGTGGAAGGCGCCCTATGCCGGCATCAACCCGCCAGGATCGGGCAAGGATTTCCCGTATCTGCGCGATGACGACAATGATTTCATCGCGATGAGCCCCAATGGCGACGTCAATGCGAAGCAGAATGTGCAATCCGCCTATGCGGAGATCGCACTGCCGCTGGTCACCCAGGCGAACCGCTTCTTCCTGTTCGATTATTTCGAACTCGGCGCCGCGATCCGCCATGAGCGTTTCTCGATCCACGGCCAGAGCACCACGCCCAAATTCAGCGTGCTCTGGGGCCCGACGCCCTGGCTCAGGCTGCGCGGTTCCTACAATGAATCGTTCCGCGCGCCCAATCTCGCCCAGACTGATACCTCGCCGTTGCTGCGCGTGAACTATACCGCCGATCCCTATCGCTACGCGGTCACCAATGCCGCGGTGGACAATAGCGGCCCGCGCCGCACCTTCCGTCAGGGCAATGACCGGCTAAATCCGGAGCGGGCCAAGAATTTCGGCGCGGGCTTCGTGCTGGACGTTCCCGGTGTCCGTGGCCTCTCCCTCACCGTCGATTATTGGCGCTTGCATCAGCGCGATGCGATCACCGCGCTCGGCAATGCGCAGGTGCTCGCGCTCGACGAACTCGCGCTCGATCTCGCGACCAAGGCCGGGCTCTCGTCTGGCAAGACGATCGATCAGATCGATCTCGGTTCCGGCACCACCGGCTATGTCGGCAATGGCCGCGTCACCCGCCGCGCGCCGACCGATGCCGATCGCGCCACCTTCGCCGCCTATAATGCCGCCCAGCCCACCAATGCCACGAAGCGCGCTGTGGTGGGGGAGATCAACAGCCTGATCAACGATTACATCAACCTCGGCTCACGCCGGCTCTCCGGCATCGATTTCGGCCTGCAATATCGCGCGCCCGATTTCGGCATCGGCGAGTTCACTCTGCGCGGCGAGGCGACGCGCAACATCCAGCGCGACGAGGAGCTTGCCGATGACGGCGTGGTGATCGATCAGCTCGGCAAGGACGGTCGCGCCAAATGGATCGGCAATCTCACGCTCGGCTGGAAGCGCGGCGCTCTGTCGGCCGACTGGTTCACCACCTATTATGGCGCATCCGCCGACACGTCGGCCGCCACGACGGAGGCGATCTATGACGCGCTGGGCAAGCCCAAGAGCATCACGGTGTTCAACGACAATGGCATCAACCGCTATTATATGCGCGTGAAACCCGTCGCCCTGCACAATCTCCGCATCACCTACGCCTTCGGCCATGGCGACGAAGCGCGTGGCCTGCGCAGTTCGCTGACGATCGGGGTCAACAACATCTTCGATACATGGCCGCCAGTGGCGGACGAGGATGAAGGTTTCTTCGTCGGCACGGTCAATCCGCGCGGTCGCCAGTTCAAGCTGAAATACGAATTGAAGTTCTGACCATGATGCTGCGGCGCACCGCACTTTTCGCGCTGGCCTTCGCTCTGGCCGGGCTCCCGATCGGGAGCCCGGCACATGCCCAGGCGGGGGCAGAGGATGCGGCAAAAAGGCCCGCTTCGGTCGCTGATCGCCATCCGGTGCTGTTGATCTCGATCGACGGGCTGATGCCCGACGCCATTCTTCGGGCCGACACACACGGCCTGAAGATCCCTGTTCTGCGCAGCCTGCTCAAGACGGGCAGCTATGCGCAGTCGGTGGTCAATGTGAATCCCACCGTGACCAACCCCAATCATACGACGCTGGTGACCGGCGTGCTGCCCGGCGAGCATGGCATCTACAACAACCGGCCATTCGATCCTTCGGTGAAGCTGCCCAAAAGCTACTCCCTCTATTCGCAGATCAAGGCGCCGACGCTCTGGTCCGCCGCGAAGGCCGCCGGATTGACGACCGCCAGCATGTTCTGGCCGGTCACCGCCAAGGCCGGAGATATCGATTTCAACCTGAGCGAAGGCTCGGACGAGGATGATCGCAGAATCGCAAATGACGCGGTCGCGCTGATCGAACGCGAACACCCCGACCTGTTGACGATCCATTTCGTGTCGCTCGACCATCGCCAGCATGAGTCTGGTCCGCTGAGCGCCGAGGCCATCGCCGCGCTGGAACAGATCGACACGGCCATTGGCGATGTCGTCGCCGCGCAAAGGCGGATCCATCCGGACTCCGTCGTCGCGATCGTATCGGACCACGGTTTCTTCAAAGTCTCGCATCAGGTGAATTTGAACGCGGCCCTGGTGCAGGCGGGCTTCATCACACTGAGCGGCGGTGCCGATCCAACAGTCACCTCGTGGAGCGCCTTTGCCTGGTATGTCGGCGGCTCGGCGATGATCGTGCTGCACAATCCGGAGGACCTGCCGACACGGGCCCGACTGAAGAGCTGGCTGGGAAAACTGGCCAGCGACCCTGAAAACGGGATCGAGCGCATCTATACGCGCACCGAGATTGCGGGCCTGGGTTTTGCGCCGGAGGCCGAGTTCGTCGTGGCCCTCAAGACCGGCTACCGAATGGGCAATGCATTCACCGGCCCGCTCGGTGTGCCGGCCGAGGGCGGTGCCCACGGCGCCTTCTCGACGCGGACGGTGCGTCCGGACATGCATTCGTCCCTCATCATCACGGGCCCCGGCTTCGCCGCGGGCAGGAATCTCGGCACGATCGACATGAGGCAGATCGCCCCTACCCTTGCCGGGAGTTTGAAGATCTCGCTCCCCTCCGCACGGATGGAACCCTTGCCGATGCGGGATAAATGACGCTGTGCGGGTGGGCCTGCCCTTGGGCACGCTGCTCGCTCCTCGGGCTGTGATCGCCGGTTAGTGAACAGCTTCGGTGACTGCGCGGACGATGCCCGCGCGCATCTCTCCGTTGTCCGCATTCTCCGATCGCAGAGAATCGCTCGTCGACGATTTTTCGCGTCAGAGACCGCGTGGTTCGTCGGCAGGCTCGATGATATGCGGCACGAAACGGGCGAGGTCGCGTGTCACCGGATCAACGTCCTCGCGAACGCCGATGCCGACAGCGGCGTCGCCCACAATCCAGGCGCCGATCACCGGATAGAAACCTGAAAATTCGGGGGGCGGCAGCAATGCCTGGCGGATATGGCCTTCCGCGCCATAGCCGTGATCGACCGCTGCGCCGGCAATGCCGTCCCGCACGGCCACGACATTGGCACCCTCGCGCGAGAAAAGCGGCTTGCTGACATAGGTGTCGCCGAGCGCTTCCGCAGCGGCGTCGTCCGCGAAATAGGCAGGGAGCAGATTGGGGTGGTCCGGATGGCGTTCCCACAGCAGGGGAAGAATCCCCTTGTTCGACAGGATCGCCTTCCAGGCCGGCTCGATCCAGCGCACGCCGGCCCCCGCGAGCTTGGGCGCATAGGCTTCGCGCAGCATATGTTCCCAGGGATACAGCTTGAACGCGGCCTGGAGTTCGAAGCCATCGGCGTCGACAAAGCGGCCTGCGGCATTCAGGCCGATATCGCGCATGGCCACGAATTTCGGCTCGATCCCGACCTGGGATGCGATATCCTCGAAGAAGCGCACGGTCTGCCGATCCTCGATCGCATCGGCATCGGCGGCGAAATGGACAAATCCGCCATTGGGAAACAGGACCGCGAAGCGGTCGCGCAACGCCTCGAACAGGCTGTTGAACTGATCGGTTCCGGCGGGCAGCCGTCCGGCGGCAAGCAGCTCTTCCAGCCAGAGCCACTGAAACGTCGCGCATTCGAACACCGCGGTCGGCGTATCGGCATTATATTCGTACAGCTTGGCCGGGCCCCGGCCGTCATAGGCAAAATCGAACCGGCCGTAGAGTGAGGGCTGGTGGGTGCGCCAGGATTCGGCAACGAACGGCCGATAGGCGGCAGGAATGGCCAGCCTGTCCATCAGCGCATCGCTGCGAACGACCTCGTCGACAAGGTTGAGGCACAGGCCATGGACGATCTCGGCCGCGGGCTCGATATCGTCCTCGATCTCCGCCAGCGTGAACGCATAGGCAACGCTCTCGTCCCAATAGGGCGCGCCGTCGGTGTCGTGATAAACGAAGCCGATCGCATCCGCTCGTTCGCGCCAGTCCGGGCGAGGGTCGAGCGTGATGCGCCGCATCTGCGATCTCAGCTTTCGTTCGTCTTGGTATCGGTGCGCGATTCGATCTGGAGCGTCTTCGCCGGCGCGGACAGGCGCGCGAGCACATCGTCCGCGGAGGACTGGCCGGGCAATATGCCGGCGAGGCGAAGCTGCTCGTCGAGATCGGCGCCGGTGCGCCGGTCTTCAATCTCTCCGGCGGCGCGGATCTTCTCGCCGCGAATGGCCTGGCGTTCGCGGATGCGCGCAAGGCTGTCGGCCGCCGAGCCGAGCGAATTGCCCGCTCCGGCGCCACGCGCCGCGACCGTTGCCTGTGCTTTCTGCACGGATTCATTGACCTTCACGACTTCGACTTCGCGCCGAAGCTGATCGATCTTCCGGTCGGTGGTGGCGATGACGGTGTGGATCTGCTCCTCGGCCACGCGCATGTCTTCGGCCTGCGGCGCTTTCAGTGCGATCTCCTGCTCGAGATCGGAAATGCGCTGCGCGACCTGGCGCGCAAGGTCCATATTGCCTTTCTCCACCGCGATCCGGGCCGATCCTTCATATTTTGCGACCTGCGAGCGGAAGCTCTCGACTTCATTTTCGAGCATGCGGCGTCGTGCGACCAGACCGGCAAGATCGTCACGGGCCTTGCCCTGCGCGGTATCGGCATCGCGGATTTCCTGATCCAGGATGCGCAGCGCGTTGGCATCGACCAGCGCGGCGGTCGCTTCATGAGCGCTGGCGCGCCCGAGGGTGAAAAGCTTGCTCCAGATTGCCATCGCAATATCTCCGGACTGGTGGGGGGATCAGGCGGCGGGCGCGAAGGCTTCGCGCAGGTCGGTGGCGGCTTCGATCGCATTCTCCGCCAGCATGCGCAGTTCGATCACCACCGTGTCGAGCGAACTGGTGGTCGCCAATTCGCCGAACAACTCGTAAAAATCGCGCCCATCGACGGTGCCGATGCCGAAATTGGAAAGTGGCACCAGCTTTTGGGCCTTGAGCAGGAATTCGTTGAAGGCGGCGCGATCCGCCTGCTCGTCGCAGGGCCATAACAACACCGATGCTGCAATCTGCGCCTCGCTGACATTGACGAACAATTCGAGCTCGCCATGGCTGTGCATCGTCACCATCAGCACGGGATCGCTGCCCTCGACGATGCGCGCGGTGAACTCTCCGGTTGTCGTCGCGTCATGGGTATCGAGAGCGCTTTTCAGGGCGCGGACGGTCCACGGTGTATCGGTCATGATGGATCGGACTCCAAAGCTCGTATGTGGTTCCAATAGAAGTTTCACGGGAACGCGCCAGCGGCATTTGGGATGACTGCGGCGAGGCGCTTCCCGCCGTCCATGCTTTGGCCTAGAGCGTCGCTGCTATCCTGAGAGGTTCCATGCTCAATCGTCTTTTTGGCCGCAAGCAGGCTCTGGCCGGCACGCCGCTTCCGGTCATTCGCAATGTGACGCTGGGGCGCAGCATGATGCTCGATTCGCTTGCCTGGCGCCGATTCGGCGACGCGCTTCGCTTTCCGTTCGACCAGGATACGCTCCAGATCGTGGCGCAGGGGATCGTCGAACTCGGCGAGGGCGGGTTCATCCACCGCTTCTACACCGATGACGATGTCATGTTCCAGGCTGTGTCCAACGATCGCGCCGGCCAGGACATCACCGACGTGACCCTGTTTGCGCCGTGGGAGAGCGCTTATCCCGGATCGCCGGCCGAGCGTCCCGCATGGCGCGCACGCCTGTCGGCGCCAGGTTTCACGGCCCGGGGGCTGCCCGAATATCGTCGCTTCTGGTTCGGCGATACGGCGCCGGTGCAGGAACCCGTGACGTTCTGGGAGGATCTTCACGACGACCGTGACGGCATTGTCGATCGGCGGATTTTCCAGACCTGCATGTTGTTCGCCCGCGATCTTGACGGCGATGGTCGCGAATTGCTGCTGGCGATCGAACAGGAAAACGATGCCGGAGAAATCTCGTTCGAGATCATGCTCGGGGTGGCGCTCGAACTCGGCGAGTTCAAGGCCTGAAGGAGACGGTGATGATCGATCTGTATAGTTTTCAAACCAGCGCATTCGCATTTGCCATCGCATTCGCTGTGGCGGGCCTGTTCACCGTGCTGTTCAAGCTGATCTACCAATGGGCGACGCCGTATAATGAGCGGGTGCTGATCCGCGAGGGCAATGTGGCGGCCGCGATCACGCTGGGCGCGGCGCTGGTCGGCTATGTGTTGCCGCTTGCCTCCGCGCTCGCCCATACCTTCACGCTTGCCGAGTTCGCTGCCTGGGCTTTGCTTGCCGGCGTGCTGCAGGTGGTCGTCTTCACCATCGTTCGTCGGTTCGTCATGCCCGATTTCAGCGATCGCATCGTTCGCGGCGAATTGGCTGCCGCGACGTATATGGCGAGCATTTCGATCGCGGTCGGCGTGCTCAATGCCGCCTGCATGACGGCTTGAGGGGCAGTTCGATGAAACGATCGAAGAGCCTTGTCTTCACCTCGCTGATGGCAGGCGCCGGCATTTCGCTGACCGCGTGCGAAGGCATAGACAGTGGCGGCAAGCAGGTCGACGCGGTCAGCTACACCTCGGTGGCCGAATGCAAGGCCGCCGGGAAAATCTCCGCGAAGGAATGCGATACGGCCTATGCGCAGGCACAGGCCGACAACGACAAGGTCGCGCCGCGTTATGAAGACAAGCAGACCTGCGAGGAGCAATATGGCGTGGCGCAGTGCGTGCCGCGCAACAATGGCAGTTTCTTCACACCGCTGCTGACGGGCTTCATCATCGGTCAGGCGCTCAATAATGTCGGAGGCGGCTATCGCGGCGCTCCCATGTACCGGGATCGCAACGGCGACTATTATGGCGGCGCCGGTGGGCCGGTGACGCGCGATTATGTGAGCGGCAGGACACGGGTCGGATCCAATGCGTTCGATCCCGCGGCGCAGACGCCCGCCCGGGTCCAGTCGCGGAGCTCGGTCATTTCGCGGGGCGGCTTTGGCGGCTCGGTTGGACGGAGCTATGGCGGTTAAGCCGAGTTCGGCATGCAGAGCATCGGCATATCCATGATTGGACGAATGCGGGGATATCCGACCCTTCGATCGGGGAGCGCGGCGGCCGCTCTTCTGATGCTCTCGGCCTGCGCGGGGGGAGGTTTCCGTGCCGTCAGCGACACGCCGGTCAGGATCGGCCCGCCATATTCGATCCGCGGCGCGACCTATGTGCCGGCTGCCGCCCCAGCCTATGATGTGCTGGGATATGCCAGCTGGTATGGCAATGAGTCCGGAAACCGGACTGCGAACGGCGAGCGATTTCGCCCCGGCTGGATCACCGCCGCCCACACCACGCTGCCATTGCCGACCTATGTGGAGGTGACGGCGCTCGATACCGGGCGTCGGATCGTCGTACGCGTCAATGATCGCGGACCCTTTGTGCGGGGCCAGCGCATTATCGACTTGTCGCGCGGCGCTGCTGAGCAGCTTGGCATCAAGGCGCAGGGCCATGCGCCGGTGCGTGTGCGCCGCGTCGAGCCTTCGGAGAAGGATCGCAAGCGCCTGCGCGAGGGCAAGGCTGCGTCCGGACTGGCGCCATTGTCGCAACAAGAGCTGCAAAAACTTCGGGCGCGACTGCCTGTCAACGGCCGGTAGTTCGATTTAGCCCAGTGGTTGGGCCATTTGGCCGATATCGCCGGATCGCGTTATCGGCGCGGGTCCAGGCGCGAACGCGGATAGCCGAAGCGGCTGCTTTCGAACGAGACGGTGGCCCCGGCATTGTCCCCAAGCGGAATATCGGCGGTGCCATAGATGCCGCGCGTGCCATGCGATCCGATCATGACGCCCATCTCGCCATGGATGCGCCGGTCGAGGCTTTCCGAATCTGTCATTTCACCGCGCGCGGCAGCGGCGCGCGCTTCGGTGTTCGCGTTCAGGATCTCGTCTCGCTGCTCGTCGGTCAGGCGCATCGGGTCGGTATAGGTCACGGGGGCCGCAGGTGGGGCTGCCTGTGTCGTCGTTGGCGCGGGCGCCGATTGCGCAAATGCGGCTGGCGACCAGCAGCCGGCTCCCGCCGCAAGGGCAAGTGCGACGGGCAAGGCGCGGAAGGGCGAGCGCATGAAATCGGTCATTGCCCCTTATGGACCGGAAAAGCCTGACCGCACAATGAACGGAAGGTTGGGAACAGAAGAGCCGGGAACAGACGGGCCAGGCATGTGCCCATTCAAATGCGGCCGGAATCATCTCGCCTTGCCATCCGACAAGATTTTCTGCCTTCTTTTTCTACTGATTTGATAGAAATAGAGCCGCTCAATCCAATTGGGTGTTTTTGTCATGCGGCCGGAAAGGTTCGATCAATACGGAAAAGAGAATGGGCAGCCTGCCCGAATTCCTGCGGAAGGGCGCTGGAATCTGGGCGCGATCGGCCTTGAGCTGAAGGCGGCCCGATCGCTTTGGCGCCAGGCGCATCCTCGCAATCTCGAGATCGGCGTGTCCGGCTTTCCATCGCAGACCGCGATCGATGAAGCGGTCGCCAATCTGCTCGCCGGGCTTTTTCCGCAGCGATTGGGGGGCGCACCCCATCAGCAGGATGAGGACAGCTATGTTGCGCGGCTGCTCGATCATGCGCTGACGATCCTGGCGAGTGAAGTCGACAAGGAGTTGCGCTATTGGGCTCGCGAAAGTGCCGCGCCCTTCGACAGCGATCAGGCCGAGACCATCGTGACGCACTTCGCGGCAGCGCTTCCCGACGTGCGGGCGCTCGTCGACACCGATATCGAGGCCGCCTTTCTCGGCGATCCCGCCGCACGCAGCGTGGACGAGATTCTCATCTGCTACCCGTGCGCGCTGGCGGTCATCCATCATCGGCTGGCGCATCAACTCTTCTCGCTCGGCGCGCCGCTGGTCGCCCGGATCATTTCGGAGCTCGCCAATGCGCGCACCGGCATCGACATCCATCCCGGCGCGACGATCGGCCCCAGTTTCTTCATCGATCACGGGACCGGTGTGGTCATCGGCGAAACCGCCGTCATCGGCGCGAATGTTCGCCTCTATCAGGCAGTGACATTGGGTGCGCGCAGCCTGCCGGGTGCCGCCGGGCTGGGGCCACGCGAGCGATATGCTCGTCATCCCGTCATCGAGGATGACGTGATCATCTATGCCGGCGCGACGCTGCTGGGCCGGATCACCATCGGCCGAGGCTCCGTCATCGGCGGCAATGTCTGATTGACCGACGATGTCCCGCCCGACAGCATCGTGACCCAGGTGCCCGGGCACCGGCGTATCGCACTTGGGGATGAGCGGGCGTCCAGCGCGTTTCTCTCGCGGTGATCCGCATCGCGGCGGAATGGCGGACAGTTGCGCTCGCTGCTGTCATTTACGGGGGCTGGATCGCGGCAACCTGGTGGCATGCCGTGCTCCCGATCTGGCTGCTCGTGCCGATCGGGGCGTGGATCATCGCCTGGCACGGATCGCTGCAGCATGAGACGATCCATGGGCATCCGACGCGCAGCGCCCGTTTCAATGCCGCACTGGGCGGTGTGCCCTTGTCGCTGTGGTTGCCCTATGGGATTTATCGCCGCACGCATCTTGCGCATCACGCAACGCCGAACGTCACCGATCCGCTGCACGATCCGGAATCGCGATATCTGACATCGTCGTCCAGCTGGATCGGCGCCTTGCGACATCGGGTCGAGCGGGTTCAGGCGACGTTGGCCGGGCGCCTGTTGTTCGGGCCGCCAATCTTGGTCGCGACCTTCCTGCTGGCGGAGGCTCGGCGTGCCGTGCGGGAGCCGAGGGCGGCAGCCGCGGACTGGATCCCGCACCTCCTGGCTTCGGCCGTCATACTGTCATGGCTGAACTGGGTCGGATTCGACTGGGGGCGCTATCTGCTGGTCTTCGTCTATCCGGGCACCGCGCTTACCCTGTTGCGGTCTTTTGCCGAGCATCGCGCTGCACCGGCAGCGGACGAAAGGATTGCCATCGTCGAGCGCGCTGGCGTGTTGGGATTGCTGTTTCTCAACAACAATCTCCATGCGGCGCATCATCGCGTCCCGGCGCTCGCCTGGTATGCATTGCCGGCCTATCATGCGCGGCATCGGGCGGCGTTGCTGGCCGCCAATGGCGGGCTGCTCTATCGCGGCTATGGCGAGATCGTCCGGCGCTATCTGTTCCGCCCGCACGATGATATTCTGCATCCCGATCATGGCAGGGCGGCAGCGGCATGAGTGCGCGCGTCGCTTCGCTGGCGATGTATGATTGTCCGGAAGTCCGGGCCGCGAACGATGGGCTATGGCAGGGGCTGGCCGAGCAGCTTCTGCTCGCCGGTGTGGCGGACGTGCCCGACCAACTCGATCGGACGCGGTCGCTTGGCGAGATCTGGAGCCATGCCGGCCTGTTGCTCGCGCAATGCTGTGGCTATCCGTTCATGAGCAGCTTCAGCGGGCGGCTCCGCTACATTGCCACGCCGCGTTATCGAGCGCCGGGCTGTACGGGGGCGACCTATAGCAGCCGCTTCGTCGTGCGCGACGACGATCGGACCGGCGATCTTGCCGGCATGCGCGGGCGCCGCGCGGCGATCAACGATCGGGAATCGAACAGCGGCATGAACGTCTTTCGCGAAGCCGTGGCCGGCCTCGCCAAGGGCGGTGCTTTCTTCTCGTCGGTCATCGAAACCGGCTCGCATTTCGCCAGCGCCGAAGCCGTTGCGCGCGGGGATGCCGATATCGCGGCGATCGACAGCGTGAGCTACGCGCATCTCGAACGCTATCATTCGGACGTTGCGTCACGCCTGAGGACGATCGGCTGGAGCAGAGCGACGGCCGGTCTGCCGCTTGTGACATCCTGGTCCACGCCGACGGTTGTCGTTTCGGCGCTTCGCAGGGCGCTCGATCTGATTTCCACCGACAAGCGCTTCGAGGCGGTCAGGCGCGACCTGTTGATCGATGGCTTCGAAGTGCTGCCGGTGCGCAAATATCTCGACATCTGGCAGAGCGAGCGACGTGCCCGCAGGCTTGGTTATCCGGAACTTGCCTGACAATGGAGCCTCGCCCCCCGTGCGTCAGTTATCTCGTGGTCGAACGTCGTTCATCGGCCAGGATGCCAGGATTTTGCCATCAACCGGGTTCTCGATGCGGAGTTCGGCGAACTCGCCCATGAACAGGCACAGCGGGTGCTGATCACTGCCTCCCGTCTGAACGCAACGCACGGCCGGGTTGCTTGACTGGGGATCGGTCCGGCCAATGATTCGCAGATGGAATCCGCGCGCGGGGTCAAAATCCTCTCTGCCGAGCCGTTGAACCGTCTCATATGGGCGCGGCGGCGTTGCCGTGGCGCCGTCGATCGCACGCGCGATCGCCAGAGTTTGTCCAGGCAGTGGTGCGGGTTCGCCGATCGCCGGCACATGCGGGGTCACAGGCGGGCAATGTGCCGATGACGACCAAGGGCGCGAGATCCAGAAGCCGTCTAGGCTGGCTGACTCAGCATCGTTGTTTGGGAGCTGCCAATCTTCGCCACTCCAGCGTGTGGGATTGACCCGAATGCGGAGCGTTTCGGTCTTTTCGTCATATTGCCAGCCCAGTCCCGTGGCCCAACCCGGGCCAGCCGGGCCAGCCGGGCCGCCACATCCGAACGGCAGGACGATATCGAAGCGCCGTCCCGCAGCGGCTTGCACATCTTTCGGCGTCGGCTGGCCGGATGCTGCGGCATCGGCGGCGCTGTTGACGAGTGCCAGCAGCCCTGTCCGATCCAGCGTCATCTGAGTGATCCCCGCGGCGGCCGGTGAGGGTTTGGGTAATGGCGTCGAGACAGGAAGCTCGACCGGTGTGGGTGCCGGCGCTGTACTACGGCCGATCACAAAGCCGGCGCCGCCGACAATGATTGCGGCTGCGAGCCCGCCCGCAATTGTCAGGCGGCTGGTGCGGGGGCTGGGCTCGTGCATTTGCGTCATGGTAGCAAATCGAAGCGTTTGCTCCCACCCCCGGCAATATGTTTCGGGCCTTCCGACATTGACAGCACGGGATCGCAGACCGAGGCAGGGTCACGATGACGCTCGATCAACTTCTTACGCTTCTTGTCCTCGTTACGGTGGTCGCAGCACTCATCTGGGACAAGGTGCGCGCAGACGTTGTTGCCCTGAGTGGCGCTGCGGTCCTGCTGATCACGGGCGTCGTGCGGCCGGTGGAGGTGCAGGGCGCTTTTGCGAGCCCGGCGATCATGGCGCTCGCGTCGCTATTCGTCATCGCCTATGCGCTGGAGTTGAGCGGGCTGCTTGACCGCGCGATCTCTCTTGGCGTTGCTCTGTGCAAGCGCATGGGTGCGAAGGGCATCTGGCTCTTGCTGACCATGATCGGCGGCGCCTCCTGCTTTCTCAATTCAACCCCGATCGTCGTGCTCGGTGCGCCGGTGATCCGCGACATCGCCCAGACGCTTGGCCGCTCGCCCAAACAATATCTGATGCCGCTCTCCTACATCACCGTGTTGACGGGCTGCTGCACCCTGATCGGCACATCGACAAACCTGCTGGTCGACGACATGGCGCGCATTGCCGGGCAGCCACGCTTCGGCTTCTTCGAGATCACACCGGTAGGGTTGCCGGTTGCCCTGGTCGGCGGCTTGTACCTGTTTCTGTTCAGCGGTCGTATGCTTGCCCGGCATGCGGCGGAAGCGCCACCGGTGCCGGTCGTGATCGATCCGCACGAAATTCACGGCGCTCAAGTGGGCGACGCGACATTGTTTGCGGAGCGCCGGCCACTCCAGCCGCGAAAGGCCGCGATTGCTCTCGGCATATTCGTGAGCGTCATCGCGCTCGCGGCGCTGAACGTGGCTCCCATCGCTGCGACCGCGCTGACCGGCGCCGTGGCGTTGATCCTCCTGCGCGTGATTAGCGCCGACGAAGCTTATGCGGGACTGAAGCCGGAGATCCTGATCCTGATCGCCGGCATGGTCGTGATCGGTATCGGGATGGAACAGAGCGGACTTGCCGCTCAGGCTTCGCATCGTCTCATCTCGAGCGTCGAGGGGATGAGCCCCCTGATTGCGTTGATCATTCTCTATGCGGTGACGATGGTGCTGACGGAGCTACTGTCAAACGCAACCGTCGCGGTCCTCGTGACGCCCGTGGCCGTAGCACTGGCCGAGAGCCTGGCGGTCAGTCCCCGGCCGTTTCTGGTCGCGGTGATGATTGCGGCAAGCGCCGCCTTCGCGACGCCGTTTGGCTATCAGACAAACGTCATCGTCTACCAGATGGCGGGCTACCGCTATATGGACTTTGTCCGCGTCGGGTTGCCGCTGAACCTGATCACCTTCGCGGCGGCGATCGTTGCGATCCGGTTTGCATTTCCATTTTGAGGCGATCCGTCCGGGCAGTCTGATTGGCTGCGCCGTACTGGCGTTTCACGCCATCGGTGGAAGCGCGGAGCACGTCCACCTCAAGCGATTAGGCTCTAGACCCGTCTTTCCTTGATCGTGCTCATCACGAAATTGGTCTCGATCGAGGCCACGCATTTCAGGCGGGTGACCTTTTCCTTGATGAAGCGCTCATAGCTGTCGAGGCCGCTGCTCATCACTTTCAGCACATAGTCCGGCGATCCGGCGACGAGGTGGCATTCCATCACTTCGTCCCAGCCGCGCACCGCATCCTCGAACATCATGATCTCGTCCTCATGCTGACGGCTCAGCCGGATGATGAGGATCGCGGACATCGTCCAACCCTCGACCGCAGGATCGACGCGTGCGGTATAGCCGCGGATGATGCCGGCTTCCTCCATCCGGCGCACGCGGCGCAGACAGGGGGAGGGGGACAGGCCGGCGCGCTCGGCGAGCTCGGCATTGCTGATCCGTGCATCGGCGATCAGCGCCTTCAAAATCCGGCGGTCGGTAGCGTCGGCAATTTTCTGCTGCATGATATCCTGATTTGGCATGTTCGTTGCGCATGAATGCAGCATTCTCTTCCATATTGGCAAGCACATGGCGTCGATATCGCGATAAATTGCGCGCCTAACCTATCCGGAGGACATCATGACCACGCCGAACCCGTACAAGACCCATCTCGGCGATCATGCGCTGCATCCCGAAACCCAGATGCTCAACTATGGCTATGATCCGGCGCTGTCCGAAGGCGCAGTGAAGCCGCCGGTGTTCCTGACCTCGACCTTTGTGTTCCGCACCGCGGAGGAAGGGCGCGATTTCTTCGACTATGCCTCTGGCCGCAAGGATCCGCCGGCCGGCCAGACCTCGGGCCTCGTCTATTCGCGCTTCAATCATCCCAATAGCGAGATCGTCGAGGATCGGCTGGCGGTCTATGAGCGTGCCGAAAGCTGCGTGCTCTTTTCGTCCGGCATGTCGGCGATTGCGACCAGCCTGCTCGCTTTTGTCCGTCCGGGCGACGCCATCCTCCATTCGCAGCCGCTTTATGGCGGCACGGAAACCCTGCTTGCCAAGACGCTGGCGAATATGGGGATTTCATCGGCCGGTTTCTCCGACGGGCTTGACGAGGCGATCGTGCAGCAGGCGGCCGACGAAGCGCGCGCAAAGGGCCGCGTGTCCGCGATCTTGATCGAGACGCCGGCCAATCCGACCAATTCGCTGGTCGATATCGCGATGATGCGCCGTATCGCCGATCGGCTGGAGGCAGCGCAGGGTCATCGCCCGATCATCATGTGCGACAACACTTTGCTCGGCCCGGTCTTCCAGCGGCCGATCGAACTCGGCGCCGACATCTCGCTCTATTCGCTGACCAAATATGTCGGTGGCCATTCGGATCTGATTGCCGGCGCCGCGCTGGGATCGGCCGCGCTGATGAAGACGGTGAAGCAACTGCGCAGCTCGATCGGCACGCAGCTCGATCCGCACAGCTGCTGGATGCTCGGCCGATCGCTCGAGACGCTCGGCATCCGGATGAACCGCGCCAACGACAATGCCGCCGCAGTCGCCGCTTTCCTGCGCAAACATGCCAAGGTGGACGCGGTGCAATATCTGCCGTTCAACGGTGCGGATACGCCGGCCGGCCGTGCCTATGCCGCGCAATGCACCGGCGCCGGCTCGACCTTTTCGTTCGACATTGCCGGCGGCCAGGAAGCGGCATTCCGTTTCCTCAACGCGCTGCAGATCCTGAAGCTCGCGGTCAGCCTGGGCGGCACGGAATCGCTTGCCAGCCACCCCGCGACGATGACGCATTCGGGCGTGCCAGCCGATGTGCGCCAGCGTATCGGCGTGCTCGATACGACCATCCGCCTGTCGATCGGTATCGAGCATCCGGACGATCTTATCGTGGATCTGGGGCAGGCGCTCGACGCGGCCTGAGGTGTTCCCATCCGCGTCACCCCAGGGCAGGCTGGGGTGACGCGAGGGCTCAAACCAGCGCGAACACAGCCGCCAGAACGAGCACCGGCAGCCATGCCTGCAACGCCCGGTCCGGCCAGCGGGAGAGCGCCAGGACCAGCGCGACGCCGCTCAGGCTGAGCATGCCGAGCCACGCGACTGAGCCCTGGAACGGACCGAAGCGCAGAAAGGCGACGACGCAGGACAAGGCAAGCAGGCCCCAGCCCGCGGTCCTTGCAGATTGGGGTGTCGGCATCGTGCCGGCCGCCCTGACATTGCGATGACGATGGCTGGCGCGCGCCAGATTGGCGAAAGCGGCATAGCCGAGACAGGCGACCTCAAGCGACACCGGCCATCTCCCGTACCGGCGTTTCGGTTTGCGCCGCTGGCGTACGCCGTGTCCTGACGCGCTCCACGGGTTTGCGCGCTGCGTACCAGGACGCGCAACCGAGCAGCGCGGCGACGACCAGCATCACCAGATCGACTGCGACGAACAGCCCATCGCCAACCGCGATCGAGTGGAAGAAGCTTCTATTGGTGGTCAGCGCGTTGACGATCGGCACCGCTGCGCATGCGATTGCCGCGATCGCCAGTGTCTCTGTCCAGGCGCGGCGCGCCGGCCGCAGCAGGCTTGCCGCGGCCAGGCCGAACCACACCCAGAACATCGTTGCGACCTCCATGTCGGCGCGGTCGGGCAGATGCGCGGGGATGATCCGGTTGGCGAGCAGATATGCCGCCATGCCCGCAGGCAGACAGGCGATGGCACCGATATTGAGCCGCTGGACCAGCCTGACTCCGAAGAAGGGCTGCGCGCCTGGCTTGGTTCGTTTGGCGGTCCACAGCACCAGCCCGGTCGCTACCATCGCGCTGCCGGTTAGGCCGAGCAGGAAAAAGATCCAGCGCAAGGCGGCGCCGGCAAAGCTGCCCAGATGCAGCCCCAGCATCACGCCTGCCGTTTCCACGGCCGGGCCGGGGGGCGGGGAGGCCGAGAGGCGGCGTCCGTCGACGCCCGAATAGGTGATCGATTGCGCCCGCGCATTCAGCGTGTCGGCAGTGTCGCGATAGATGGTGATCGTCGCGGCGGTGTCGTTCGGATTGCGCACCGTGATCCGTCCCGGGTTTCCGCCCCCCCATTCGGCGGTGGCTGCGCGGGCCAGCGGCGCGACGGCGATCAGCGGCGCGGGGCGACCCGAGGGCTTGGTTTCGTCATCCAGGCCATAGGCTTCTGCCGCGAAGCCGGTGGGCGGCGAATAATTGGCGGCGATCGGCCAGGGCATGTACATTACGATCAGCGTGATCAGCCCGGTATAGGTGATCATCGCGTGGAACGGCAGCGCGAGCACCGCCGACACATTGTGCGCGTCCAGCCAGCTCCTTTGTCCTTTGCGCCAGCGCAGCAGGAAGAAATCGGCGAAGATCCGTTTGTGGGTGATCACACCCGATATGATCGCCGCCAGCATGAACATCGCACACAGCCCGGCCAGCCAGCGGCCCCAGGGATGCGGGATCTGGAGCTGGAAATGGAAGCGGTAGAAATGTTCGCCACCGCGCGTCTCACGTGCCGTGAGCGGTGCACCGGTTGCAGGATCCAGCTTGATCTCGGGACGGCGCGGCGGTTTGGGCGCCTTGGGATTCGGATTTTCGGGGGCACGTGTGAAGATCCGCGTGCCCGTCGTCCGCGCGTCGGGCAGGTAGATCGTCCATTGCGCGTCGTTCGGATAGGTCGCCTGCATATGCGCGACCGCAGTCTGTGCCGCGCGTTCGGGCGACGTTGGCGCCAATGCGATCTCGGGCTGCATCCAGCGCGTGATCTCCGGCCGGAAATAGCTCGCCGTCCCGGTCAGGAACATCGCGAACAATATCCAGCCGGCCAGCAGGCCCAGCCAGCCATGGATCCAGGCCATCGCCTGACGCACGCCGCTCTGCTTCACGGCCGCACCCCCAGCAGCCACGCCGCGCCGATCGACAGTGCCGCAATGCCCCAGACCGTGGCGGCGACGCGCACCAGTCGCGCCTCGTAAAAGCTCCACAGCCCGATCGCGGCGAAGAGCAGGAATGACAGGATCATCGACCAGATCGTTGCCTCGACCCGCGCGATCGGCAGCAGTCGCGCGGCGAGCGTGGAGACCCCGGCCGCCACGGCATAGCCGCCGAACAGCGCGGTGATCACGCGGGCGCCCATCGCCCAGCCGCCGCTCCGGCCGTGCTTCCGCGCGCGTCCATCCGTCATCTTCGCGCTTCTCAAGGCTTCGCGACCCCCATCCTTCTCGACTCTTGCACTGCCAAGGATTCGCTTCTAGCAGCAACTGCGAATCGTTATCAACAAGGAGTATGCATCTCGTGGCCGCAAAGTCGAACCGCGCCTGGCGCGCCGGAACCCTCTGCCGATCGATGCTTGCGGCCTCGGCAATGCTCGCGCCGCTCGCCGCTTTTGCGCAGCAGCCGGCGGCTGCCGACGGGGCGGACAACGACGCGCGCCCGGACACGATCATCGTCACCGGTCTGCGCGAGAAACAGGCGGGGGCGGGCACCAAGACCGACACGCCGCTGATGGAAACGCCCCAAAGCATCACCATCATCGACAGCGCCGAACTGGCGCGCCGCAACGTGCAGTCGATCAACCAGGCGCTGGGTTATGTCGCCGGCGTGTCACCCAACCAGCGCGGCGGCATGGTAACCCGCTACGACCAGTTGATCCTGCGCGGCTTCGCGCCCGGCGTCTATCTGGACGGCATGCGCCTGATCGCCGGGCCCTATTCGACCCCGCAGATCGACTTCAACCGCATCGACCATATCGACGTGGTGAAGGGGCCGGCCTCCGTCCTGTACGGCAATTCCACCCCGGGGGGGCTCGTCAATCTGACCAGCAAGGTGCCGGAGGCGACGGCATCCGGGCGCTTCGAGCTGCAGGCGGGCAATTTCGACACGATGCGCGCGGCGGGCGACCTGAACATGCCGCTCGACGCCGATGGCCGCATTCTGGCGCGCATCGTCGGCGGCTGGCAAAAGGGCGACGGGCTGACCCGGGGCACGTTCGCGGAACGCTGGCATGTCAGTCCGATGCTGACCTTCGCCCCCGATGCGGATACCAGCCTGACCCTGATCGCGACCTATCAGCGCTCGCCCAGCGGCGGCGGCTATTCGGGTGTGCCGGCCTATGGATCCGTGCTGCCCAATCCCGGCGGGCAATTGCCTCGGGATATCAACACCGGCGATCCCGACTATGAGCGTTACGATCACCGCGCCAAATCGGTCGCCGCGCTGTTCCGCCACGATTTCAACGCGAACCTCTCTTTCCGGTCGAGCGCGCGGTTCCAGAACAATCGGCTGAGCTATCGTCAGCTCTATGTCGGCGGTTTCGCCACGACGGGCACCGGCACCGGTCGCAACAGCGATTTCTCGACGATCATCCGCGGCGGCGGCGGCGCGGACGAGGATTTCGATACGCTGACCCTGGACAACAGCCTGAACGCCAAGTTCGAGACCGGGCCGCTCAAACACAATCTGCTCGTCGGTATCGATTACCAGCATATCGCGGGCGAGAATGTTCAGCAGTTCAACACCGGCGTCACCGCCAATCCGCTGACCAGCATCCCGAATCTCAGCCTGTTCGCGCCGGTCTATGGCGGGGCGCTGCCCAGCTTCGACCTGACCCAGCTTTCGTCCGCCTATGTGAATACCTTTGGCAAGCGCGATCAGACCGGCATCTATATCCAGGATCAGGTGGCGATCGGCCGGCTCCAGCTCATCGCGAGCGGCCGTTACGACTGGTATGACCAGATCACGCTCAATAAGCGCAACAATGCGGTCACGACGCTGTCGCAGACCGCTTTCACCATGCGGCTGGGCGCGCTGTACGAGCTGCCCTTCGGCGTTTCGCCCTATGTCAGCTATTCGGAATCGTTCGAGCCTCAGGCTGGCGCCACCTATCTGGGTGAGGCCTTCAGCCCGGTGACCGGCCGGCAATATGAAGCGGGTATCAAATATCAGCCCGCCGGCACCAATGCGATCTTCACCCTGTCCGCCTATGATCTTCGGCGCCAGAATGTGCCGGTCGGCGATCCGCGCGCGGGCACCAGCGGGATTCCGGCCAATGCGCAGATCCAGATCGGCGAAGTGCGCGTGCGCGGCGTCGAACTGGAAGGGCGGGGCGAAGTGACGCCCGGCTTCGACGTGGTCGCTGCCTTGACCTATACCGACGCGATCATCACCCAGGGCACGCCCGCGGTCGCGCCGACCGCGACCAACAGCGGCACACCGACGACCACCGGCACGCGCCAGCTCGGCACACCCAAATGGCTCGCCTCCACCTTCCTCTCCTATGATTTCGGCAAATCCGGCAATATCTCCGGCCCGCTTTCCGGGCTCAGCCTTGGCGCCGGCGCGCGCTATGTCGACGGATCGGATGGCACGACCAGCTATGCGGTGATCAATGGCGTCACCACCTTCCAGCGCTTCACGACGAAAAGCTTCCTCTTGATCGACGCGCTGCTGGGTTATGATCTCGGCCGGGTCTCACCATCGATGGAAGGCGTCACCCTGGCGGTCAATGCGGCGAACCTGCTCGACAAGAAGCATGTCAGCGCCTGTCCATTCAACAACAGCTGCTATTACGGCGCGGCGCGGACAATTATGGGGTCGGTGCGCTACGCTTGGTGAGGCGGTATTGCCGGTTCGGTGTCGGGTTCGGCGATCCGCATCGATTTTGTCCGGCCTGACGCGAGGACCGTGCGCATCCGCTCGCGATCCAGCTCGCCCTCCATCGCCGCCAGCACGACCGTTGCGACGGAGTTGCCGATGATGTTCACGATGGCCCGGCCTTCGCTCATGAAGCGATCGACGCCCAGAATCAGCGCCATGCCGGCGAGTGGAATGGCCGGCACGACGCTGAGCGTGCCGACGAGCGCGATGAAACCTGCGCCGGTGATCCCGCTGGCCCCTTTGGACGTCAGCAGCGCGGTCGCGAAGATCGCCACTTCCTGACCCAAGGTGAGGTCGATGTTCATCGCCTGTGCGATGAACAAGGCCGTCAGGGTCATGTAGATGCTGGTGCCGTCCGGATTGAATATGTAGCCGGTCGGCACGACCAGGCCCACCAACGGACGTGAACATCCCAGATTCTCGAGCTTCTCCATCAGCGATGGCAGTGCCGCGTCGGAGGAACTGGCGCCCAATGTGATGAGCAGCTCTTCCTTCAGATAGGCCAGCAGCCGGAAGATATTGAAACCGGCAAGCGCGCAGATCAGTCCGAGTACGCAGACGACGAAGATCGCCCCGGTGGCGTATAATGTCAGCACCAGCCCCATGAGCTGCCCGAGCGAGGACAGGCCGAACTTGCCGATCGTATAGGCCATCGCGCCGAACGCGCCGATCGGCGCGAAGCGCATCAGGATATTGATCACGGAGAAGATCAGGTGACCGAATGCCTCGATCGTCTCCCGCACTTGGACGTCGCGTGCGCCCATGCGTGAGAGCGCGAAACCGAACAGCAGCGAGACGAATACGACAGGCAGAATATCGCCCCTGGCGAATGCCTCGACGATCGTCCCCGGCACGATGCTTTGGAGGAAAGCGCCGATCCCCGGCATGTGTGTGGAGCCAGCGTAACTCGCGACGCTTGCCGCATCGAGCGTGGCGGGGTCTGCATTGAATCCGGCGCCTGGCCTGATCAGATGGGCCATGCCCCAGCCCAGCAGAAGGGCGATTGTCGATACAATCTCAAAATAGAGCAGCGCCTTGCCGCCGATCCGCCCGACCTTCTTAACATCGCCCATGCCGGCTATGCCCGGCACGATGGTGCAGAAGATCACCAGGCCGATGACCATCTTGATCATGCGAATGAACAGATCGCCGAGCGGCTTCAGCTGTTCGGCAAAGGCAGGGTTTGCGATGCCGACGCAGACGCCCAGCACGATGCCGATCAGGACCTGCGCATAGAGGCTTGCGAGGACGACCCGCATCCGAGCCGAAGCGATTTTCATGTCAGGTTGCGCCGTTGCGTACGGCGTCTGCAATCGCGTGGCCGACCTCCTGCGTGCTGGCCTGTCCGCCCAGATCGTGCGTGCGCGGTCCATCGCGGAGCACGGCTTCTATGGCGCCGACGATCGCACGTGCGGCCTCGGGCTGGCCCAGATGCTCCAGCATCATCGCGCCGGACCAGATCTGCCCGATGGGATTGGCGATGTTGCGGCCGAAAATATCGGGAGCGGACCCGTGGACGGGTTCGAACATCGACGGATAGTCGCGCTCCGGATTCAGGTTGGCGGATGGCGCGATCGCGATCGTGCCCGCACACGCAGAGCCAAGATCCGACAATATGTCACCGAACAGGTTGGATGCGACCACGACATCGAAGTCGTCCGGTCGTTGGACGAAATGGGCCGCGAGGATATCGATATGATATTGCACCGCCTCGACGTCGGGATATTGCTCGGCCATCAGGCGGGCACGGCCGTCCCAATAGGGCATGGCAATGAACACGCCGTTGGACTTGGTGGCCCAGGTCAGCCGGTTGCGATCGCGAGATCGCGCAAGTTCGAATGCGTAGCGCAGGATCCGATCCGTGCCCTTGCGGGTGAACACGCCCTCCTGGATCACCGTTTCTTCCGCCGTTCCTTCGCCCAGTATGCGGCCTTGATCGGAATATTCGCCTTCGGTGTTCTCACGGACGAGCATGATATCGATATCTCCGGCGTGGCGGTCGCGCAGCGGGGACAGGATGTTGGGCATCAGCCGGATGGGGCGCAGGTTTACATATTGCTCGAACGATCGCCGAATGGGCAGCAACAGTCCCCAGAGCGAAATATGATCCGGAACGCCTGGAAAACCCACGGCGCCAAGATAGATCGCGTCATGGCCCCGGATACTGTCGAGCCCGTCAGCGGGCATCATGCGGCCGTGACGCTGGTAATAGGCGCAACTCCAGGGGCGCTCGTCCCAATCGAAATCGAAGCCAAAGCGCGTGCCGGCTGCTTCGAGCACGCGCGCGCCTTCCGGCGTCACCTCCTGGCCGATCCCGTCGCCGGGGATCAGTGCGATCCGGTAACTTGTCATGTCGTCGGCTCCTGCCGCTTGAGATGCTCGGAGTGATGCGCCGCCGTCAGGTTACGTCGGGGCCGAAGCCGCGTTTCCAGACAAGGATGGTGCGCTGAAAGTCGCAGACGATCGCCTCGTGCTGGTTCCTGCCGATGGTCTTCACCGTTACCAGGCCCTGTTCGGGGCGCGACGCGGACTCCCGTTTCGAAAGCACTTCCGATTCCGCATAGAGGGTGTCGCCGGCGAACACGGGGTTCAGCATGCGAATTTCCTGCCAGCCGAGATTGGCGACCGCCTTTTGACTGACGTCGCTCACGCTCATGCCCACCAGGATGGCCACGGTCAGCGGGCTGGCGACGATCGGCCGGCCGAATTCGGTCCTGCGCGCATATTCAGCATCGAAATGAACCGGATGCGTGTTCATGGTCAGCAGGCTGAACCAGCTATTGTCCGCTTCGCTCAGTGTACGCCCAGGGCGATGCTCATAAACGTCGCCGACAACGAAATCCTCGTAGAAGCGGCCAAAGGTCTCGCGATATCTCTGGGGCCCGATCTGCACAGCACCGTCACGCATCGATTTCTCCTGCTTCGTGGAGCGTTTGCGCGAATTGTCGCGCCACCGGATCGTCCACGAGTTTACCGTTGAACTGGATCGCGCCGCCGCCGCCTGCCCGAAAGGCAGCAAGCGCGTTGCGGGCATTGCGCAGCGCGCTGGCGGATGGCGCGAATGCGCCGTGTATCGCCGCGATCTGGCCTGGGTGGATTGCCGCCTTGCCGCTGAAGCCGAGCGTGCGCACACGCCGGCTTTCTTCGGCGACAGCGGTCAGGTCACGGGTTTCCAGGGCGGGAACATCATAGACCGGGATGCCGGCACGTTGCCCCGCCAGCACCAGTGTCATTCTCGGGTGCAGAAGGGCATCCCAGCACATCGGCGCGCCGATCGCGGCGGCGAAATCTGCGCCACCGAACAACAGTCCGGCACAATATGGCGACCGGGCGATGGCCGACGCGTTCGCCAGCCCTTCCGGATCCTCGATCAACGCGATGATCCGGGGGCATGCACCGGCGAAGGCGCCGGCGACGATCTCCAGCGTAGCTGGCGCCTGCAATTTTGGGATCAGCAGCGCGCGCGGTGACGCAGCCATGTCGGACAGGGCGAGCAGGTCGTTCAGTCCGTCGCGGGTTGTCAATGCATTGATGCGGACCGCGGCGCCCGGGCCGGCTTCGTTCAGGAACCCGATGACGGTGTTCGTAGCCTCGGCCTTGGCGCTCGATGAAACGCCGTCCTCCAGGTCGAGGCAGATCAGATCCGCCCCGCTGGCCAGCGCCTTGTCGAACCGGTCCCGGCGATTCCCCGGAACGAACAGGATCGAACGACGTCCGAAAGGCGGATGTGCGTCGATGGCATCTTTCCGATCCATGTCGGCCCCCTCCCTCTGCATGTTGTTGGGCGAAAGTCCTAACTGTGACGATCATTTGCGTCAATACATTCGAATGAAAAAGTCATAATAGCGGATATATACCCTCGAGACGTTAAAAGCTTCCACTTCGGCCGTACCTATGGCAGCCGTGCGGAATGAATGCAGAAGACGGAGCGCCGAAGCGCGGGGGCAGGACGGGGCCGGGGGCAAAGTACCTTCCGGTTTATGACGAGTTGCGGACACGCCTGGTGGCCGGGGTGTTTCCGGTCGGCACGCTATTGCCCGTCGAGGAAGAGCTGTGCGCCGAATTGGGTGTCAGTCGCTACACCCTTCGCGAAGCGTTGCGGATCCTGGAGCAGCAGGGATTCATCCAGCGTCGCCGGCGAGCCGGCACGCGTGTCCTTTCGCCCCCCGCGTCGAATGTTTTCAGGCATGCCATCGGGTCGCGCGGCGACCTGCTCGACTATGTTAGTGGAACGTCGATTCGGTTCGATCCGCCGCGCCTGATCCAAACCGACGGAAAGCTTGCTCGCCTGCTGGGCTGCGACGAGCTGCGGCAATGGCACGTGCTGGAGGGGGTGCGCGTCGATACGGCAACCCAGCGACCGATCGGTATCACCCAGCTCTATATCGACGCATCGCGCGCCACACCGCCGGCCGATGGCGATTTCGGCCAGCAGCCGGTCTATGAATGGCTGGACGACACGCAGAATGTCCGCGCCGAGACCGTCTCGCAGGATATCAGCGCCGTGTTGCTCAACCCTCGGGAAGCGGAGATATTTTCGGAACCGGTCACGGCACCGGCGCTGCGGGTCGTTCGACGCTATTTCGATGGCGATCTGAAGATTTTCCAGATCACCGTGACGGTGCATCGCAGCGAGGAGTTCGTGTACAATATCCGCTTCCAGCTCGAGCAGCGCGGCTAGCGGGCTTCATCGAGGCGGCCCAGTTCGCGCCGCAACGCTTCGGTGTGCGCACCAAGCGCCGGGCCCGGGGTCTGCGGCAGTCGGTTTCCATCGATGCGGATCGGATTAGCAAGCACGCGCATCCCTGCGCGTTGCGGGTGATCCACTTCTCCGATCATGCCGCTTTCGTCGATGAGGAACGGGTTGGTGAGTGCGTGCTCGAGGTCATAGACCGGCGCGATCGGAACGGTGCTGGACAATGCTTCGGTCCAGATCGCAGTGGTTCGGGCAGAAAAGGCGGTGTCGAGCAACTGGGTCAACGCGTCGCGATTTTCGAGGCGGCTCTCGAGGCTCGAGAAGCGGGGATCGTCCGCCAGGCCGGGAAGGTCGATGGCCGTCACGAGCAGGCTCCAGAAATTGTCGTTCATGCAGGCAACATACACCCAGCCGTCCGCGGTCTTGAACAGTTGCACGGGGGTGGATGACGGGTGTGCCGATCGGGGGGCGGCGGTCGTCACGACATTCTCGTTCAGATACCACATGCCCTGATAGGCCAGCTGGTGCACGGCGGCATCGTAAAGGGATACGTCGACGTCGCTGCCGCGTCCGCTTTGCGCTGCGCCGTGGATGGCACTGACAACGCCGAAGGCCATCATCATTCCAGTCATGTAATCGATGATCGACACACCCATCCGGGTCGGTGGGCTGCCGGGCTCGCCCGTCAATGACATCAATCCGGCTTCGGCCTGCATCAGGAAATCATAGCCGGGCCAGGATGAGCGATGATTCATCCGACCATAAGCGGATATGTGCCCGCACACGATCGACGGGTTCACCTGACCAAGCGCTGCATAATCCAGGCCGAGCTGCTGCGGAAGGTGGCCCCGCAGGTTGTTCACCACCGCATCGGACGTTGCGACCAGGTCATGCAGAAACGCCCGCCCTTCCTCGCTTCTGAGGTCCAGCCGGACGCTCTTCTTGTTCAGGTTGAAGCACTGGAAATACAGGCTGTCATTCGGACCCAGCGTTTGAGGTCCCGTGCGGCGAGCATAGTCGCCGTCACCGGTTTCGATTTTGAGCACCTCCGCACCCAGATCGGCGAGGAACATGGTGGCATAGGGGGCTGCTCCGAACTGCTCGAAGCTGACGATGCGGATTCCCTTTAGCGGCAGGCCATTCATTCGCGGTTCTTTCTGCTTGATACGGCGATTATTTGTGTAATCGCTTTATAGATACGGATGAAATGACATACAAGTCCGATCATTGTTGACAGGTCGACGCCGCGACCGTAGAGGAGGTCAACGACAAAAAAAGAGGGGGAGGTTCGGCATGCGCCGTTTCAAGAAAGACGATCTTCTGGCGACAAGCGCTCTCGTTGCCGTTTGTCTGGCGGTTGCGCCTGCGTCTGCCCAGGAGGGTGAAGCTGCCCAAGGCGACAAGGTCGAAAGCGGCGCCGAGGAAATCATTGTCACCGGCTCCCGGACGATCGCCAATGGCGATTCCGCGCCCAGCCCCGTGACCGTGGTTTCCGCCGATCAGTTGATGCTGGGGACGCCGTCGACGATATCGGACGGGCTGGCGACCATCCCGCAGTTCCGGGGGTCAAGCAGGCCGGCATCCACGCCGACCACCCAAACCCCTGTTCGCGCCTTTGCGAACCTTCGCGGTCTGAGCACGACCGAAGCACCGCGCACGCTGGTCCTGCTCGATGGCCGTCGGGTGAACCCGTCAGGTGCGAATGGCCAGGTCGATCTGAATTCACTTCCCAATCTGCTGGTCAAACGCGTGGATATCGTGACGGGCGGCGCATCGGCGGCCTATGGCAGCGACGCGGTCGCCGGCGTGGTCAACTATATCCTCGACAAGCGCTTCACCGGTTTCAAGGCGGACATGAACCTGGGCATATCCAGTCGCGGGGACAATGAATCGCAGAAACTGGGCGTCGCTGCCGGCGCCAATCTGCTGGATGGCCGGCTGCATCTGGTCGGCAGCGTCGAATATTTCAATTCGCAGGGTATCCGCAGCAAGAACAATCGCGACTGGCTCAATACACAATGCGAGCCGATCCAGAACCCGACATATCCCGCGGACGGGCGTGCGCGTTTCCTGTTCCGATGCGGCGTGGTCGGAACGGATTTCGCGCGCGGCGGCGTGATCACCGCCGGCCCGCTGCGCGGAATCCAGTTCGGCCCCGGTGGCACCACCGCTCCTTATGTCTACGGCCAGGAAATGACGGCCGGCGGCACGATGATCGGTGGGGACGGGGAGTGGCTGTCGCGCGGCAACATTGCGTCGCCGATCCGCACGATATCGGGATTCGGTCACGCTGAATTCGAAGTCTCGCCAAAGTTCAGCGTCTTCGGCGAGGTTTCGTACGTTCGCAACGAGGCGAAACTGGATTTCATCTACCCATTCTTTGCCGGCGCCACTGCGTTCACGATCTTTCCCGACAATCCATACCTGCCCGATACGATCAAGACGCAAATGGCGACTGCCAATCAGGCGTCGATCCGGGTCGGGCGCGTCGGGCTCGACTGGGGCCAGGCGGAGGGTGGAAATTCGAGCGACGATGCGCGTTTCGCGCTGGGCTTCAAATCGCAGATCGGCGATTGGATTCTCGATGGCTACGCCGATTTCGGCCGCACCCAGTTCGATCAATATACCAATCGCAATCTCAATCGGGCCCGAACCTATGAGGCGGCTGACGTGGTGCGCCACCCGACATCGGGCCAGATCATATGTCGCTCCACGCTGACAAATCCGCAAAATGGCTGCTCGCCGCTGAACCTGTTCGGAGAGGGCTCCTCATCGCCTGCCGCACTCGATTACATTCTTGGCACGGCGTTCACGACCGGCTGGTCGGAACAGATCGCCGGGGAATTGTCGCTGCGCGGATCGCCCTTCTCGACATGGGCGGGGGCGGTGCAGGTCGGCGCCGGTGCAAATTACCGCAGGATATCCGGAGCATCGTCGACTGACGAGGTCTCGAAATCGCCCATCGCTGCCGCACCGGGATCGCGCGGTACACCAGCCAATATCATCGGGGTTCTGGGCGGCTGGCTGGCTGGAAACCAGGTGGACCAGCCAAGGGCGTCCTACAATGTAAAGGAAGTTTTTGCGGAGGCACTGATTCCGTTGGCGTCGGACATGGCCCTTGCGCACGCGCTCGATCTGAATGTCGCCGCGCGATATGCGGACTACAGCACAGCGGGCGGTGCGACGTCGTGGAAGATCGGCCTTTCCTATAGTCCCATCGAAGATATCCGGCTGCGCTTCACGCGATCACGCGACGTCAGGGCGCCCAACCTGATGGAATTGTTCGGGCCGCAGAAGCTGGCGCTGACGACCACCCTGGATCCGGTGACTGGCCAGACGGTGCAAATTGCCGGCTATAGCGGGGGCAATGCGGCACTGAAGCCGGAATTCGGCGACACCACGACCTTCGGGATCGTGCTTGCCCCGCAAATCATCCCGGGCCTCAGCATCGCCGTCGACTATTATGACATCAAGCTGAGCGGTGCGATTTCCGGCCTGACGCTGGCCAACACATTACAGCTTTGTGCGGGCGGCAGTGCTGTCCATTGCCAGTTCATTACGCGCCTGCCGCCTCCGGCGAACACGCTGGTTTCTGTCCGCTCGCCGGCCTTGAACCTCGATCAGTTGCGCACTTCGGGTGTGGATATCGAAGCAAATTATTCGCTGCCGCTCGACCGGATCGGCAAGACCCTTCCCGGCACGCTCTCTTTCCGGTTGCTCGCATCCTATCTTGATCGTCTGACCCGTACCGACACTTTCGGCACAGTCACCGACACGGCAGGACTGAATGGCGGCGAGAGAGTGGCGACGCCGAGCTGGCAGGGATCCTTCTCCGCGCTGTATCGCAGCGATCCCTGGACGTTCTTTGTCCAGGAACGCTATATTTCGTCCGGCAAACAGCAGACACTCAGCAATCCGCCCTATACATCCGGTACCGGACCCAACAGTCTCGATATCAACCACGTCCCGACGCGCTGGTATACCGACGTCACCGTCCGGTACGCGGTGAGCAAGGGTGTCGAGATCTACGGCACGGTGAACAACCTGTTCGACCAGGATCCGCCGCAGGCGCCCACGCGCGCCGGGCTGCCGTTCATCATTTTCCCGACCAACGGTACGCTCTACGACGTTGTCGGCCGCTATTTCACCGCCGGCGTGAAGCTCGGCTTCTGACGGCCGAAAACGACCGGTCGCGAATGGTGCAAGGGGAGGCGGGATTGATGCGGCGAATATTTGGACTGGCAACCGCATTTGGCGCCGCATGCCTGTCGCTCATGTCCGGTGCGGCATCCGCGGCACCGGCCAATGCAACGGCGGTCCGGTCCGCGCCGACCCATTGTGCGGGTGTCATGACCATCGACCTGATGGGCTTGCAGGATGCGCCGACCCAACTCGTCGAGGCCAAGGCCGTCGCCGCGGTCGAGGAGGCGCCTGCCCATTGCAACGTCCAGGGCTATGTTGCGCCGCAGGTCGGTTTCGAACTGATGCTGCCCGACCTATGGAACGGCAAATTCCTGGAAGTCGGCTGCGGCGGATATTGCGGGTCGACGCGGCGCGGCACGGCGCGCTGGTGCCTGGATGCGCTTCGGCGCGGTTATGCGTGCATCGTGTCCGATCAGGGGCATGTCGGCCCGGGGGCACTCTGGGCCTATAACAACCTGCCTGCCGAACTGGATTACGGCGTGCGTGCGGCTCATGTCGCTGCCATTGTCGGCAAGGCTCTGGTCCAGCATTATTACGATGCCGCGCCACGCAAATCCTATTTCATGGGATGTTCGGGCGGTGGTCGTCAGGGGCTGGTCGAGGCGCAGCGCTTTCCCTGGGATTTCGACGGCGTGATCGCCATCGATCCTTCCAACCTCACCTGCACCGGCCTGTCGCTTCTCTGGAATGGGCTTGCCAATACCGACAAGGGCGGTGGTGCGATACTGAAGCCTGCCGATCTGAAACTGCTCAATCGCGCGGCGATCGCAGCCTGCGATCGCGATGACGGGCTGGAGGACGGCGTGATCGGCGATCCCCGAACCTGCCGCTTCGCGCCCGAGGCGCTGATCTGCAAGCGCGGTGCCTCGGGGAACTGCCTGACGCCCGCCCAGGTCGAAGCGGCGCGCAAAATCTATGGCGGCCCGGTTACCTCTCGGGGAGAACGGTTGTCGCACGCTGCCATGCCGGGCTCTGAGACCGGCTACATGTTCACCCGCGATCTCCAGTACAAGCTCGATTACTGGCGCTTCATGGGATTCATGCCCGATCCGGGGCCATCATGGCAGGCGCGCGATTTCGACTTCGACAAGGATTACAAGCGTCTCGGCACGATGGAGGCGCTGTATGCGGCGGACAATCCTGATCTGCGCCGTTTCAAGGCCAATGGTGCCAAGTTGCTTCTGGTTCAGGGATGGGACGATTCCGGCTCGCCATTGCCGCTCAACACGCTGGACTATTACGAGGCGGTGGAGCGCGCGATGGGGGGAAGGGCGGCGACGCAGAGCTTCGCGCGCCTGTTCATGATCCCCGGCAAAGCACATTGCACGGGTGGCGCCGGAGCCAATGCGATCGACTATCTGTCCTATCTGGAAGCATGGGTGGAAGAGGGGCGCGCACCGGACGTCATGATCGGCACGCATGTTCGCAGCGACGATCCCGCGGACTTCGTCCGCGCGCCGGCAAAGCCCGATGCCGGCGCATTCACACGCCCGCATTACCCATATCCCGCCCAGGCCCGTTACCGCGGCACCGGCGATCCAAACGACCATCGAAGCTTCGCTCCGGTCACGCCCTGACGGTCCGGATTTCTGCCTCGACCCTTATTCGGAGATTTCATGGCGCGTGATCACGATCCGGCACCCGCTCTCGCGCATGGCGCGCAGATCGCCGCCGATACTCTCCCGCGCGGCGCCGTCTCCGCATTGGTCATTCTCACCATCATCAATTTCGTCAGCCTGTTCGATCGTGTGCAGATTTCTGCACTGGCGCATCCCATCAAGGTGGAATTCGGGCTCAGCGATACGCAGGTGGGCATGTTGACCGGCCTGGCGTTCGGTTTGACCTATGCGACGGCGGCGATCCCGCTGGCCTGGCTTTCGGACAGGGGCAATCGCTCGCGCCTGTTGGCCGGGGCGCTGCTGTTCTGGAGCGCAATGACGGCGTTCGCCGGCCTGGCGCAATCCTTCTGGCATCTCTTTGCGACGCGCGTGGGCGTCGCCGCGGGGGAGGCGGCTTTCACGCCCACGGCCCACTCGATCCTGGCCGATTATTATCCGCCGCGCCGGCGTGCGCTCGCCATCGGTATCGAAACCAGCGGTGTCAGTCTGGGGATCATGGGCGGAATGGCCGCCGCTGGTTGGGTGGGCTCCGAATATGGGTGGCGCTACGCGATGTTCGTGGCCGGGGTTCCAGGCCTGATCATGGCGCTCGTCACCTGGATCTGGCTGCGCGAGCCCGCTCGTACGGGCCGCATCGATGCGGCATCCTTTGCAACGCGGGCGCCAGCACCGGATCGGCCGCGACTTCATTGGGCGGGGCGGGCATATGGTTGGCTGGTCGTCGTCGCGGTCTGCAACTCGATCATGACCACCGGCTGGACCCAATGGCTTCCGTCATTCTTCATCCGCACCTACGATCTCCCGCTCTCGACCGTTGGCGTGTCGGTCGGCATCGCGTCAGGCCTTGGCCTTACCTGTGGAAGCATTCTGGGCGGTTGGGTCTCGGCGCGCGCCGATGCCGCCAATGCCGGCTCGCCGTTCCGGTTGTGTATCCTGATCAGCCTAGCGGTTGTGCCGCTCTATGGACTCGCACTCTGGTCGCCGACTCCGGCACTCGGCTTTTTCGGCGTGTTCCTGTCGACGGTCGCGGCGGGCATGCTGGCGCCGTTCATATTCGCCGGTATCCAGAATGCATGCGATCCCGATTTTCGCGCCAGGGCTGTGGCGTTCGCGTTGATGTTCGTGACCATCGGCTCGTACGGAATCATGCCGGTCGCCGTTGGGGCGCTCAGTGATGTCCTGACGCCCGCGTTCGGCCAGGATTCGCTGCGCGCGGCACTGTCGTCGCTCATGGCCGTGCCGCTCGTCGCCGCCCTGGTATTCACCCGGATCGGGCGCCCGCTCGCAGTGCGCGATGCGGTGGACGCCGCAACGGGCGGCTGAATTTCCGAATTCTGAAAGGTTGCACTCCATGTAATGTTGTATCATTGGCGTGCGCCAGATGAATATTTGTCCTCCAGCGGCTGTTCACACTCCCGCCCGCCCAGTCGCTGCTGCACAACGCGCGCGAATGATCTCGATCGACGCACTTCGCGGCCTGGTGATCCTGCTGATGCTGGTCGATCATGCGCGGGAGTATTTTTTCCTGCACGCACAGGTCTCCGATCCGATGGATGTCGCGTCGATCGATCCGGCGCTGTTTTTCACCCGGCTATCGGCACATCTCTGTGCCCCGATCTTCGTCGCCCTCACGGGGCTTGCCGCCTTCCTCTACGGCGATGGCAGAGGTGGGGAGCGAGAGGCTTCGATATTCCTGTTCAAACGCGGTCTCTTCCTCGTGTTCCTCGAATGGACCCTGGTCAACTTCGCGTGGACGTTCGATCTGACGCCCGCGACTATATTCCTTCAGGTCATCTGGGTGATCGGGCTGTCGATGATCGCGTTGGCCGCGCTGCTGCATTTGCCTCGACGGTGGCTGGTCGCGGTTGGTCTGGTTATCGTGCTGGGCCATAATCTGCTCGATTTCGTGACGTTCGCGCCGGGCGATCGGGGATATGTGGCGTGGACGATCCTGCACGATCGCGGTTATCTCGATCTTCCCTGGGGCGGCCGCGCGCGCACATCCTATCCCTTGCTGCCATGGATCGGCGTGATCGCGCTGGGCTATAGTATCGGACCCTGGTTTCGCGCGAGCGTCGCTGCGGCGGATCGTCAGCGGCGCATGATGTTGCTGGGCGCCGCGTCGCTGGGAGCGTTCCTGCTGCTGCGCGGCATCAATCTCTACGGTGAGCCGCTTGCGTGGACGATTGGCGCAACGCCGCTCCGGACGGTGATGAGTTTCCTGAACCTCACCAAATATCCGCCCTCCGCCGATTTCCTGTTGCTGACATTGGGCGCAGGCGCATTGCTGCTCGCAGGGTTGGAACGGTTGCCGCGACGGGCAACGGGATGGTTGGTGGTTTTCGGCGCCGCGCCGCTCTTCTTTTATCTAATGCATCTGTATCTGCTCCATGGTCTGAACCGTATCGCGGGTCTGTGGCTTCAACCGGCGCAAACAGGCCTGCTGAGCGTGCCCGGCGTTGCGGGGCTATGGCTGCTCGCTGCCGTTGTCGCCCTGCCATGCTGGTTCGCATGTCGCTGGTTCGCACGACGCAAGCGCGCGAGCGGACATGCCTGGATGCGTTATCTGTAGCAAAGCCGGATTGGATGCGGCCAGGCGCTGAAAGCAGAACAGCCCGCGGCGCGAATTTCGCCTCCAGCGCCAAGATCTCCGGCACTGCTTTCGACAAAGGAATGGAGCCGCTATGGAACGTCGGCGATCGTGAATGGATCGGCAGGGGGCGCAGGCGCATGGATATTCCGGATGACATCTTTACCGAACCCGAAGATGTCGATGCGGAAACGCTCACCAATCTGGGCCCGTTGCGGCGTCTGGCCGGAATCTGGGAAGGTTATCGAGGCGTCGATCTCAACCCGAAGGCCGATGGGCCGGAACAGCGTGACTATTACGAGCGCATCGAGATGCAGCCGATCGACCCCCAGGCCAATGGACCGCAACTCTTCTACGGACTGCGCTACCACGTCCATATCAACACCACGGAAGAGCAGATCACCTTCCACGATCAGGTCGGCTATTGGCTGTGGGAGCCGGCCACCGGGCTTATCCTGCAGACCCTGGCGATCCCGCGCGGACAGATCGCGATCGCGGCCGGCCATGCGGAGCGCGACGCCACCCGGCTGGTTTTGAAGGCCGAGCGCGGACAGACCGAATATGGCATCTGCTCGACGACCTTCCTCGATCTTGCCTTCCGGACGGACTCCTACGCGATTCAGGTCGATTTCCATGACGACGGATCGTGGAGCTATATTTCAGACACGACGCTGATGCTGCACGGTCGCGACGAACCATTCCTCCATCGCGACCGCAACACGCTGGTGAAGATCGCCGAGCCCGATCTCAATCCATGGGCGCGGATCATCCGCGATACGAAATCGGCGCAATCGAAAACTGCGTGAACCATAAATGTCCGGGGGAAGATCATGAAGCATTCGGTCAGGATAGCCCTGGGGGCCTGCGCGATGTTGGCCTGCACCATGCCCGGCGTGGCGGTGGCCAAGGATAGGGCGAAGCCCGTCCTGCAGAATGGCACCGCATCAGGCCTGACCCTGGTGCAGACGAGCACCGTGGATGGCGTGCAGAGCTATAGCTTCCACTCGGCTGTCATGAAGCGGGACTATCTGATCAGCGTCCAGCTTCCGGACGAAAAGCTCGAGGCTGGCAAGCGCTATCCGGCCATGCTCCTCACCGATGGGAATTGGGCGCTCGCGGCTGCCCAGATCGCCTATGGCGGCGCGCGCGAGGCGATGGCGTCTCCGATGTTCATCGTCGGGATCGGCGCGCCGGCAACCACCACCGCGGAAGAACGAGGCGTTCGGCGGATTTTCGAATTCTCGCCGCCGGGTTGGGACAGGCAGGACGCATTCGGCAGGCTGATCACGGAGAATTGCGAGAAATTCCGAATTCCAGCGGCTGACTGCGCGGGCGGGGCGCCCGCTTTCTCCAAATTCATCACCGCCGAATTATTGCCGGCGTTGAAGGCGATGTTCCCGATCGATGAGGGCAAGCTGTCGCTCGGCGGCGTTTCGGCCGGCGGGTTCTTCGGCCTGTGGATGGCGTTTCAGCCTGATAGCCCGTTCAGGAACTACCTCATCTCCAGTCCGGCGATGCAATATGGCAATGGCGAGATCCTGCGGCTCGAGGCGGATTATGCCCGCACGCATTCGGACTTCCCGGTCGGCATCTATATGGGTTCGGGCTCGCTGGAGATCGACGATCCATTTATCGAGGGCGTCGGCCAGATCGTCAGCGGCCAGGTTCGCCTGAGCGGCCTGCTCAGAACCCGCAAATACCCGTCGCTACGACTGTTCAGCGAGATCCATCAGGGTTTGGGTCATGTCGATACGGCCCCGGCAAGCTATGCACGCGGCATGCGGCTTCTGCTCGACAAGTAAAGATGCCCGTCAGGGCATGTGCGTATTGCTGTATTACCTAACTAATACCGTAAATCACTTCCGGCCAGATAGTGTTTTTCGCGCAACACTATCGATGAAATCTCTGCGAAAGCTGCAGACCCCTATCTTCCGGCACAAATCTGCAATAATTGTCTGGGGAGAATAATAATGACCTGACTAGGCGCTTATTTTCCAGGCTCGCTCGATATCGCCGGGGCATGGTGGAGCCTGAAATTTCTGGGGAGAAATAGCTATGAATCGTTCGATCGTTTCATTCCGTGCCGCGTTGATCGCATCCGCGAGCATGACGCTTCTTGCCACCTCGCCAGCGTTCGCGCAGGCGGATACCGAACAGTCGGCCCCCGACAATGAGATCGTGGTGACCGGATCGCGCATCGAGCGCGCCGGCTTCGATCAGCCGACGCCGACCAGCGTGATCGGTGAAACGGAACTGCGCCAGAGTTCGTCCTCCAATCTTCAACAGGTCCTGAACGACCAGCCCCAGGTTCGCGCCACCGTGATCGGCGCAACCACCGTCGGGAACACCGGCAGCGGCACCGCACCGGTCGATCTTCGCGGTCTGGGCATAGATCGCACGCTGACTCTGCTCAACGGACGCCGTTTTGTCGGCCAGAACAACCTGAACTTCGTGCCGCTCAACATGGTCAAGCGGCTTGAGGTCGTGACTGGTGGCGCATCGGCCGCCTGGGGATCGGGTGCCGTCGCGGGGGTCGTCAACATCATCCTGAAGGACGATCTGGAAGGCTTTTCGGCGGGTGCCGAAACCGGCATCTCCGAGCGCAATGATGGTCAGCGCTACCGGTTCGACGGTTCGTTCGGGACCAGTTTTGCCGGGGGCAGTGGTCATTTCATGATCGGCGCCGAATATGTCGAAGACAAGGGGTTGCCACCCTCCAGCCGCCTGAAGCGTAAGGGCGTGCAGGGCGCGGATCTCACAGTCATCAACGGCAAATTGACGCTGGCAGATGACGTCAACATCCCAGGCAGAAGCTATTCCGGCCTGATCACCAGCGGTGCCCTGGCGGGACGGACCTTCAATAGCGACGGCAGCTTGCGCGCCTATAGCGGCCCCGATGCGAACGGCATCGGCGGAACGGATGCGTCGAACCTGTATGACGATCTCTATCTGGCGGCACCGTTCAAGCGGTTCAATGCCTATGCGCGTCTCAGCTACGACATCGGCAATGCAACGATCTGGGCCGATGCGACCTTCGGAAAGACGAAATCCAACTACACCTTCTTCCCCGATCTGACGGCGCCGGGCGATTTTGCGGGCGGACCGGTCACGATCCAGGCGAACAATCCCTTCCTGTCGGCGACGATCCGCAACCAGTTGGCTGCGGCGGGTGAAACCAGCTTCACGATGAACCGCGCTTATCGCGACATATTAAACTTCGATTTCGTGTCCGACCGCGAGAGCAAGGAAGGCGCGATCGGCATCGATGGCACCTTCGGCACGGGGTGGAAATACAGCGCCCATTACAGCCATGGCGAACTGAAAGAATATTCGGCGTTGAAGAACAGCCGGCTCGCGGCGAATTTCAACAACGCCATCAATGCAGTGACGAGCGGCGGCCAGATCGTCTGCGCGATCAATGCCGATGCCAATCCGAACAATAATGATGCGGCCTGTCGGCCGCTCAACATCTTCGGCGAAGGCAATGCTTCGGCCGACGCAATCAAATATGTGACGGGAACGCAGGGCGGAACCAGCATCAGCACGCTCGACTCGATGGGGGCCGAACTTCAGGGCGACCTGTTCTCGCTGTGGGCCGGGCCGATCACCATCGCCGTCGGTGCCGAGGCGCGCTGGGAGAAGATCAGATCGACGCTGGATGCGGGCGCTACGGCGGGCGGCTTCGGTCTGCCGGTTTATGTCAGCCCGCTGTCGGGCGGCTTTAACGTCAAGGAAGCGTTCGGCGAAATCGTGGTGCCGTTGCTGGATACGAAGGCGCTGAAGCTCGAGTTCAACGGTGCGGCGCGCTATTCGGACTATAGCACCAGCGGTGGGATCTGGTCGTGGAAAGCGGGCGGCACCGCGAGACTGTTCAACGACGTACTGCTGCGCGTGACCCGCTCGCGCGATATCCGTTCGCCCAACGTCGCCGAACTGTTCAGTCTGACGAGCATCGGCATCGGGCCGCAGGTCGACCAGGATTCGGCCGGCCGCACAGGCATCCCCGGATACACTGCGACGCCGGCACAGGTGACCACTTTCGCGGGCGGCAATGTCGATCTGAAGCCGGAGATCAGCAGCACGCTGACTATCGGCGGTTCATACTCGCCGTCCTTCGCGCCGGGGCTGCAGTTCTCAGTCGATTATTACGACATCAAGATCGATGGCGCGATCATCGCGCTGTCCGCGTCCGATGTGACCGCCGCCTGTGCGGCAGGCAGCCAGGCCGCGTGCAGCCGGATCATCCGCGATCCCACCACCCAGACGCTCAAGACCGTCTATTCGAACGCTCAGAATATCGCCCGCTTCGAAACCAGCGGCCTGGACTTCGAGGCGTCTTATGCGCTGCCGATGAACCAGCTTCTGGGCGACGGCCCGGGTTCGCTGCGCTTCCGGGCACTGGCAACCTATGTCAAGAAACTGGTGTCCGACAGCGGCCTGACGCGTACCAATGCGGTGGGTGATGTCGGCGATGGCGTCCTTCTGGGCCTGCCGAACTGGCGCGGTACATTCAGCGCCAGCTATCAGGACAATGTGATCGGTCTCGATGCCCGCGTCCGCTATGTCGGTGGCGGCAAGTTCAACAAGCTGTTCAATGGTGTCGACGGCCCGCTGCTCTCCAACAACGCCATCAGCGCGCGGACCTATGTGGATATCGGAGCGCAGTTCAAGGTGACCGAGCAATTCACCTTCTACGGCAATGTCAGCAATCTGTTCGATCGCGGGCAGCCTTTCTCGACGACAGGCAGCCCACATTACGACACGCTGGGTCGCTACTTCACAGTAGGCGCGCGCGTGAACTTCTGACCGGACGCCTTTCTCATTGAGAAGGGCGTTCCCGTGGGGGGGGGGAGGATTGGCCCGGGCAGCGTAACTTCGGTTGCGCCGCCCGGGCCGATCTCTTTTGGTCATATGGCGCGGGCACTGCAAACGACTCGCAAGAGTGGGTCGCCGGGAACGATCGACTCCGACCCTTGGTTGACGATCGAACCGAGGAGACATCACATGGCCGATACCAAGCAGGACGCGATCGCACTTCTGAAGGCGGATCATCGCAAAGTCGAAGAGCTGTTCGAGCAGTTCGAGGGCGCGAAAAGCGACAGCAAGAAGCAGAAACTCGCGATGGAGATTTGCATGGAGCTGACCGTGCATGCCCAGATCGAAGAAGAGATCTTCTATCCGGCGTGTGAGGGCAAGATCGAGGAGGATCTGCTCAAGGAGGCTTATGTCGAGCATGATGGCGCAAAGCTGATGATCGCGGAGATCGAGGCGGGCACGCCGGGCCAGGATTTCTACGACGCCAAGGTCAAGGTGCTCTCCGAACAGATCGAGCATCATGTCGAGGAAGAGGAAAAGCGCATGGAGGGTATGTTCGCGCAGGCACGTAAGGCCGGGCTCGACATGGACGCGCTCGGTGTGCAGTTGCTGGCGCGCAAGGCCGAATTGTTCGCCACCTACAAGGCTTCGGGCCTCCCCAAGCCCGAACTCTCCACCATGACCGAAGTGACGGTCTGATTGGGCGCCGAAACCATCGATGATGGCAGCAGTGGCCGGGCCGTCAGCCCGGCCGCTGCGGTCGACTGTATCGTCGTCGGTGGTGGCCCCGCCGGGTTGACCGCGGCCATCTATCTTGCCCGTTTCACATTGCGTGTCGTCGTGATCGATGCAGGCAATAGTCGGGCCGCCACCATTCCGTTGACGCGCAACCATGCGGGCTTTCCCGAAGGCATCGCCGGCAGCGAATTGCTCATGCGGATGCGCGAACAAGCGGTGAAATATGGCGTGCGGATCGTCGATGGCACGGTCGAACGCGTGTCGCGCGATGGCGACGATTTCAACGTGCATTACGATGGTGGCCGTCTTGACGCGAACGCGGTTCTGCTCGCGACCGGGGTCGTCAACAATCGCCCGGATATGCCCGACGACGTGCATGATGCGGCAGTGGCGCAGGGGTTGCTCCGCTATTGTCCGATCTGCGACGGTTACGAGGTGCGCGATCGCCGCGTCGCCGTGATCGGCAGCGGTGAGCGCGGGGCGAGGGAGGCGTTGTTCCTGCGATCCTATAGTGCCGACATCACGCTGATAGATCCGGCCGGGCCGACTGAAATCGCTGCGTCATGGCTAGGCAAGCTTGCGGATGCTGGCATCATCACGGTCGACGGGCCATGCGACGGTATCGTGCTACGCGGAAACCGGATCGCGCTGTCCATGCCGACGGGCTTGCGCGAGTTTGACACCCTCTATCCGGCACTGGGCTCAGTCATCCGTTCCGAACTGGCCGTCGCGCTTGGCGCCGGCTGTTCGGACGAGGGGTGTCTGATCGTCGACACGCATCAACGCACCAGCGTTGCCGGGCTCTATGCGGCGGGCGACGTCGTGCTCGGGCTGGACCAGATCAGTCATGCCATGGGCGAGGGCGGGGTGGCCGCGACGACAATCCGCAACGATCTCGCCGAGCGGGCGCCGATCTATTGCGGTCCGGCCGAGCTTCGATGAAGGTCGTGATATGGAAGAGATAGCAGGCTGGATCGCGCCGGTCGCGACGATGATCGCAGCGATGATGACCGCCGCGAACCTCGGTGCGCGCGTGACGGGGTGGGGCTTTGTCGTCTTCACAGTTGGATCGATCGCCTGGTCGTTCGTCGCGATCGGCTCCGGCCAGCAGAATCTGCTCTGGACCAATGCGTTTCTCACACTCGTCAATGCAGTGGGCATTTGGCGCTGGCTCGGTCGCCAAGCGCGCTATGACGATGGCGGTTCCGCCGCGACCGAACGCAGTGCGGCGACGCCGCGGGTGCCGACGCTGTTCGCGGTCGGCGCGATCGCGGGGACGACACTGATCGGACGGGACGGCGACGCGATCGGCACGGTGGTGGAAGGCATGATGCGCTCTGCTGATTCCAGCCTGTCCTATATCGTTGTCAGCGAAGGCGGTGTCGGCGGTGTCGGCGAACATCTCCACGCACTTCACCCCGGCGAGATCCGCTTCGCCGCTGGCGAGGCGCGATGCGAACTCAGCGCGAAGGAATTGGCGGCCCGGCCGGTGCTGGGCGAGGCATGGCCGGCTTCGATCGATGAGGCCGATGCCGCTCCTGCGGATTGAGACGGGAGGATAGGCTGAGGCGTGCTGCACTGCCTGGATCGCCATCTTCTTCCCACACATTGCTCCGCACTCGATCTCCGCCCCGGCGGGATTGCCCGGCGCTTGGCCCTTAAGTTAGGGTCGGCGCATGATTCTCGCTCAAGCTCAGGTGATCGTTCAAGCGGTGCTCGATCCGCTGCCCCTGGCGGATTTCATGGCCGCGGTGGAGGCCAGCCAGGCACTGGATGTGCCGGGCGGCATCGATCACCCGCGCGCGATGCTTTTCGGCAGCGATCCGGCGAACACCGTGCTCGACGCCCATGCGACGCACAGCGCAACGCTGGATTGCCACAGTCCCGCGCCGACCGGGCCGAGGCCTGATGCGGCGATGTGCGTTGGTCCCGACGAATTCCGCGCGCTTGTCGGCCGGTTTCACGACAATGGCTATACGGTGCGGGTCGCCGATGTCGTGCCTCTGTCACCGGCTTTGCGATCCTTCGCGCGCGCGCTGGAAGCATTGCTGCATCAGCCCGTGACGGCATCGCTTTTCTGGAGTGTCGATCGCGCGCGCGCGGCCGTGCATTATGACGAGAACGACATCATCGCGGTGCAGCTTTCGGGGCGAAAGCGCTGGTGGATATCGACCGAACCGGCGGCGCTCGACATTGGATGGAAGCGGCCCGGTCGGGGCGAGACGCAGCTTGGCGCACATCGCGTTGTGGAGGTCGGTCCGGGCGATCTGCTCTATATTCCGCGCGGCACGCCGCACACTGTGGAATCGCTTTCGGATTCATTGCACCTCTCGATCCTGTTCACGCCGCTGACGGTGCGCGAGGCGGTGATCGCGATGATCGATCATCTTGCCAATACGACACAATCGCTGCGCCAGACCGTGCTTGCGATGAGCGCGGAGCGAAGTTCAGATAGCAAGGCCGCAGCATTGGAGACGCGGATCACCGATGCGGTGGCGCTGTTGCTCGATCGGTGCCGTTCGGACGGGTTCGTTGCCGAGGCGCTGCAGAAGCGCGCGGTGCGGATGGTTGGGGCTCTGCCTGCGCTGGACAAGCCAGCGACAGGGCCGGTCACGCCGGCGACGATCGTTGGCCATGCGCCCGATGCGATCAGCGCCATGTTGGCAACGCCGGGCTGGATCGACTGGGCGCAGCCGGGCGGACATATCCATATCCACCGAGGCGTGGAGGCAGGGCTGCGTTTCATCGCGGAGACGGCGTCCTTCCGTGTCGGCGATATTCCGGGCGAAGGGGTCAGCGACGCGGTTCGCGTGGCACTGGCCGAGCGTTTCCTGATGAGCGGATTCCTCCGGGTCGAGGGCTGAAAAATCCAATGCCCGATCTCACCGGTTTTCCAGTCTGAGGCCAAGGATCGGCGTTTCATCGCCGGACATTTCCCGGCGACGCTTGACTTGCTAAGGGCGTGCTTTCCGGAAGCTTGAGGAAGTCTTTGTGCAGATCGCGGTTCTCACCTTCGATGGTTTCAACGAACTGGACTCGTTCGTCGCGGCATCGATCCTGAACCGGTTGAAGGCCAAGGGCTGGGCGGCACACATCACCTGCCCGACGCCTGAAGTCACGTCGATGAATGGCGTGACAATCCAGCGGCAGAAGCCGCTCGAATTCGCGGGCGAAGCCGATGCGGTGCTGATCGGCAGCGGCATCCGGACACGTGAGATCGCGGCGGATGCCGAAATGCTCGCGCGCATCGAACTCGATCCCGCGCGGCAGCTGATCGGCGCGCAATGTTCGGGCACGCTGCTGCTCGCGAAACTCGGCCTGATCGGCGACCTGCCGGCCTGTACCGATCTCACGACCAAACCCTGGGTGATCGAGGCGGGCGTCGACGTGCTCGACGCGCCCTTCGTCGCGCACGGCAATGTCGCGACGGCGGGCGGCTGCCTGGCATCGCAATATCTGGCGACATGGATGATCGCGCGTGGCGCGGGCATCCAGGATGCGGAAGAGGCGATTCATTATGTCGCGCCGGTGGGCGAGAAGCAGGCCTATGTCGCGCAGGCGCTGGCCGCCGTGCGACCGTTCCTGCCGGTGACGGAGAAGGTCGCGGCCTGAACCCTCAGCCTCCGGTCGAGAAATAGCCGTACCACAGCACCAGCAGCACCAACCGGGGCGCGAAGGCGGAACGGCTGACGGTCGCGAGGCCGATCGCGATCGTTGATGCGACGGTGCCCGTGGCGAGCGCGAGCAGCAGCGGCTGGCCCGAGACATGCGCAACCGCGCCGGGCAGAGCCAGCAACAGCGCCCAGCCGGTTCCCGCGACGACGAAGCCGATCCGGCGTATGGCTGGGGACGTGACCAGCGTGTTGGTGAGGGTGCGCAAACTCTCACTGCGTCCGGCATGGGCCGAGAGCGCGAACGCCATCAGCAGCATCGCGGCCGGGCTGCCGAGCTGGCGATAATCGGCAATCGTACCGAGCGCGGCGGCGACCGCAGCGAGGATCAGGAACAGGCGGCCCTGGCCGATCAGGCGGAACTCGGCCTTCGTCAGATTGATGAAGGCGCTCGATGCAAAACCGGCGGGCGGCGCGGCCGGATTGGCGGGCTTTGGTGGTCTGGCTGCCGACTGACGCGCGAGGCGGGCGAACAGCCCGACCTTCCTCGAGGCGATATGCGGGCGATAGAGCAGCCCTGCGAACGCCGCCACCGCGATCGCGATCGCGGCCCAGCTCAGCCGTGCCGCGAGATAACCGGGCGCAAAGATGCCTGCCATCGCGTCCAGTGGAACCCGGCCGGGCAGGATATCGCTGAAGCCGATGGTGAACGATCCCATCGCCACGCGCTCTGGCCCGCTCAGCGGTCGCAGGAAGCCGGTCATATCGATCATATTGGCCGAATAGGAGGAGGGCAGGGCGCTCGAAACCGCCGGCATCGCGATGGCGGTCAGCCAGATGATGAAGAACGCCGTGTCGCCCAGCCCGCCCCGGGTGAGTTTGACGGAATCGAGCAGGATGCGGATCGCGGCGAGGCACATCAGGCTGGGGCCGGCGACCACCCATAGCGCGAAGGTTATATGGAGAACGTTGAGCGGGCCGCTGCCCACCATCCAGCCAAGGAACCAGCCGGCCAGCGTCAATGCGGAAAGGATGGCAAAGAGGATCGCGACGTCGGCAGCGAAACGGCCGAGCGTGATCGCCACGCGTGAGGCCGCGGTTACTTCCTCGATCTGCCAGGGCTGGATGCGCGTGACGTTGGACCGCAGATAGAGGAAGCCGATTGGCAGCAGCAAAGTCGAGACGATGATGCCTAGGGTGACGCCCAATGTGGCGGAGGTCATGACCGGCAGATGCCCGCCGATCGACACCTGCATGCCGAAGCCGTCATCCTCGGCGATCATGAACCGCGCGCTGATCGGCGCGATCAGCAGCAGCACCCACAGCCCCCAGCTATAGGAATAGCGGGTGAGGCTCGTCTGGAAGGACGAACGGGCGATCGCGACGTCGCTCATGCCGGCATCACGCGGCCACCCTCGACGCGCAGAATCTGGGTGGCCTGCGGGGCAAGTTCGTCGGCGAGGTGTGTGGTCATGACGACCGCGGCGGTGCGCGCGCGTTCGACCACTTGCGCGCCGACCAGCCGTGCGGTTTCGCGGTCCAGCTCGGCGGTCGGCTCGTCCAGCGCCAGCAGGCGCGGCGCACCGAGTAGCGCCTGGGCGAAGATCAGCCGGCGGCGCATTCCGCCCGAATAGGTGACGATGCGATTGTTGATGTCAGCATGCAGGCCGATCGCATCGGTGATCGTCGCGAATTGTTCGTCGGCGGCTGCCAGATCGAGCCCCTTCAACGCAGCGATATGCATGGCGAAGGCGCGTGCGCTGAGATCGTCGGGCAGGTCGACCGCCTGCGGTGCGTAGCCGAGCGATTTGCGCAGCGCGGCGCGGGCGCCGGGCAGCGGTTGGCCATCCCAACTCAATTGTCCCACACTCGGCCGTTCAGCGCTCGCGATCAGCCGCAGCAGCGTCGATTTGCCCGCGCCGCTAGGGCCGACCAGCAGGGTCAGGCCGATGGGGAAGCCGGCGGTCACGTCGGTCAGGACATGTTTGCGGCCATAGGATTTGCCGACGCTGTCGAGCTGAAGGATGGTCATAGTCGTGTATTATGATGATAATACACGTGGGGCAAGATCATTCGGCGGTGAGGGCGTCGAGCGCTTGCCGGGCACACACGCGCACTTCCTCCCAATGCGGATCGGAGAATAGTGCCCGCACCGTCCAGAAGTCCGCATTGGCCTTTCCGCTCCATCGCGCGAGCAGGGCGTCGACCGGTTTCACGGCATTAAATTCCGCCTGCGTGATCTCGCCACGAGCCATCATGTGATGGGCCGCGCTATAGTAATCTCCGAATTCGAATGCGAGTTCGTCGACGCAGAATTCGGGGCCGATATCGCCGCCGAACAGCGCCTGAAGATGTGCCTTCTGCGTTTCGGCGGGGGCGGCAAGGTTGGCGATCGTCTGGCGCAACTGCTGATGTCGGGTCGTCATGATCGTTGATTGCATAGGCTGCCGGTGCTCGCAATTGGCGTGGGAGGGAAACGCCCGCGCTTCAGTCGCTGATGCCGTCGCGCCCGACAATGGTCATCAACGTGGCGGTCAGATAGGCGACCAGCTTCTGCTTGCCGTCGATTTCCGCGAACACGTCGGTCTGCGCGAGCGTCAGCGTCCGGCCCGCCTTGATCACCCGTCCCTGGGCGCGGATCAGGTCGCCCGTGGCCGGCGCCAGCAGGTTGATCTTGAACTCGGTCGTGAGCACGCCGCTGTCCGCCGGCATCAGGCTGAGCGCGGCATAGCCCGCCGCGGTATCCGCGATCGCGCTCAGCGCACCGGCGTGAACGAATCCATGTTGCTGCGAAACGGTGGCGTTCGGCTTCAGCACGATCTCGACCTCGCCTGGCGACACGTCGCCCAGCACCGCGCCCAATGTTGTCATCAGGCCCTGTTTCGCAAAGCTCGCGGCAATGCGGTCCTCCGGCGTGGTCATACCACCAGATCCATGTCGCTCTGCTTGGCCATCGCGCGGACGAAGCCGGCGCGCGCGGTCAGCCGCGCCAGATAGTCCTTCGTGCAGGGCTCGAAATCGTCGGACAGTCCCAGCCGGCTTGCCAGATACAGCGCATAGCCCGCCGCGATGTCGGCCATGGTGAAACGGCCGGCGCAGAGATGGTCGGATTGGCTGAGCGCACGCTCGATGCTTCCGGCGCGGCGCAGGAAGAAGAGGCGATAATCCTCGGCCACCTGCGGGCTCTGCCGTTCGGCCGGCTCCATCCGGGAATAGCGCAGCACAAGCGCGAGCGGAAAGGTCAGCGTGGCGTCGCTGCGATGCAGCCAGTCCAGATAGCGCGGATAGTCGGGGTCGCCGGGGGCGACGCGCAGCGAGGCGTTGTCGGTCAGTTCCCCGATATATTGGCACATGGCGGCGGACTCGGTCATCAAGACCTCGCCGACCTTGAGCGCGGGGACCGTGCCGAGCGGGTTGATCTCCATATAGCCTTCGACGCGATAGCGCGGCGGAAAGGGCATCTTGACCAGCTCATAACTGAGCCCCGCTTCTTCCAGTGCCCAGAGCGGCCGAAGCGAACGGGAGTCACGGCAGTGATAAAGCAGCATGGGCGGTCTCCGCGCGGTGTGTTGATGCTGTGGCCTGACGGGTGACGCGGTTCAACAATATTGGTGCGGGATAGCATCTCCTCCCCATCGGCGATGGGGAGGAGACATTGCCCTCAGCGCTGTGCGATCAGCACTTCCGCAATCTGCACCGCGTTAAGCGCCGCGCCCTTGCGGAGATTGTCGCCGACCACGAACAGCGCCAGTCCGTGCTGGACGGTCGGGTCGCGGCGGACGCGGCCGACAAAGACCGGATCCTTGCCCGTCGCGTCGAGCGGATTGGGCACTTCGGTCACGACCACGCCGGGCGCGTGGCCGAGCAGGGCGAGCGCGGCCTCGACCGAGATCGCGCGATCGAACTCCGCGTTGATCGACAGCGCATGGCCAGTGAAGACGGGCACACGCACGCAGGTGGCCGACACGGTGAGATCGGGCAGGTCGAGGATCTTGCGGCTTTCGTCGCGCAGCTTCAGTTCCTCCTCGGTATAGCCGTCCTCTTCCAGCACATAGTTGAGCGGCACGACGTTGAAGCTGATCGGAACTGCCCACTTCTCGGGCTCGCCCAGGTCGACCGCGCCGCCGTCCAGCGCGAGCGCCGCGCAGTCGGCTGCGCCGGCCGCGATCTGCTTGCGGAGCACTTCGACGCCTTCCATGCCGCCGCCGGACACCGCCTGATAGGTGCTGGCCACCAGCCGCTTCAGCCCGGCGGCTGCGTGCAGCGGCTTGAGTACCGGCATCGCGGCCATGGTCGTGCAGTTCGGATTGGCGATGATGCCCTTGGGCAGATTGCGCAGTGCTTCGGGATTGACCTCCGCCACGACCAGCGGAACCTCCGGATCGGCGCGCCAGGCCGAGCTGTTGTCGATCACGATCGCGCCCGCCGCGGCGACCTTCGGCGCCAGCGCGCGCGACGTGGATCCGCCGGCCGAGAAGAACACGATGTCGAGCCCGGCAAAGTCGGCGGTCGCGGCATCCTCGACGACGACCTCGCTGTCGCCGAACGTCACGCGATTGCCTGCCGAGCGGGCGGATGCGAACAGCCGCAGCGAGGCGAGCGGAAAGTCGCGTTCCGCCAGCAGGCGCAGCATCATGCCGCCGACCAGGCCGGTGGCGCCGACGATGCCGACATTGGGCCTAGAGGGAAGGGCTTTGGATTGGGTCACGATCGTACGTCTCCTGTCTGTGCGGAGGCGCGGGATCGGTCAGGCTTGGATATCAAGGCTGCCCCGCGCTTCGGCGGGGCTCTGTCCTGTGTGCGTTACGTCAAACCGTCAGCACACCAAGGACCGCCCCGCGCGTGCGGGTCGGCTTAGTGCTAATCGATTTAATCATCGTGCGGGACATCGCGGCCCCGTTAGCGGCGGTCCCGGCGTCTGTAAACAGGAAAGGCGGAGTGGGTTTCCGGCCGGGTCGATTACGCTATACCCAGTTGAGCAAATAAAGGTCGCAATCCGCTTCGCCGTCGTAACCGCGCTTATCCAGCGCAAAGCCCGCTTTCTCCAGTAACCGGACCGATCCGATATTGGCCGACGCCACGGTTGCCCTCAGCGGGCTTATCTCGCGCGAGCAGCCAAGATCGATCAGCGCGTCGAGCAGTTCGGTGCCCAGCCCCCGGCGCCAATATTTGGGAGCGAGGCCGTAGATCAGTTCCTCGCTGCCGTCGCCGGGCCGGGCGTAGCCGGCCCAGCCGATCAACTCCCCCGTTTCGCGCAGCACGACCGCACCGGTGCCATAGCCATGACGAACCAGATTCTCGTGTGACCGTTCGACCCAGAGCCTTGCCATTTCCATGCTTAGCGGCTGACCGTCGTCGACATGGCGATGCACCAGAGGATCGGAAAAGAGTGCGACGAGCAGTGCGGCATCGGCGTCGACGAAGGGACGCACGATCAAGCGGGACGTGCCGAGCGTATCGTTCAGAAGCATGGCGCTTATTGCCAGCGGCCGATCAACCAGTCCACGGCAGTGATGTATCGCCGATAGGTGTCGGCTTGCGAAGAGGCTCAGCCCTTGCCGGTGCAGGTGGCGATGATCGTCTCTTCCGCCGATGCGGGGGCGCCTGCCTTTCCTTCCAGCAATGTGCCGTCATTGCCCTTGTTCCACCATATCAGCGTCATCCCGGCGCTGCGTCCGGTGTCGGTGGCATAGCGTGCGCCGGAACCCGAGCGGGCGATGGCCATGTCATAATCCTTGCCGTCCAGCGTCACCTTTGCTTTCGGCAGACTTGGATCGCTGTTGTCATAGACGACATCGACCGACATCGCGGGTTTGCAGTCATAATGTGCCGTGATCGTCGATCCCGCGTTGGCCGCCTCATCCGTGGCATTGCCGGCCGCGTCGATCGCGTTCGCATCGTTCGCGGTTGTATCGGCGGGCGTCGGCGCTCCGCCGCATGCGGCAAGCGATGCAGCAAGGATGATCGCGGCAAGGGTGGGGGCCGGTTTGAGCATGGCATTCTCCTGTCGTCGTTGACTTGCGGATCGTCTTGATGTCGACCTCATCGGGCTGACAGGACGCCGCAATCATGTCGCCCGCGATCATATCGTGCAATTGCTGGCAACGGGCAGTGAGCTGTCATATGCCCCTTGTCAGGCAGATGAGAGTTGTGCGGTTGGCATATAGCGATGGCAAGGGCAGCCCCCCTTATTTCCGGCGTACGATCAGGAAGAGCACGGATTTTTCGGGACGGGCTCGCCGAACCGAGGGCGCGATTTTCTGGATCGCGACGGCGTTCCTCGGTGCGGGAGCCGGGTCTGTCATCACGCAATTGCTGGAAGGCAGGGAGGCCGCAATCGCGCATCTGGCCGTTCAGTCGATCCTGTTCGTTCCCGCCTTTGCGCTGTTTGCGCGCAGGCTGCACGATCAGGACAGATCGGGTTGGTGGACGTTGTTGCTGCCGGTTGCCATCATCCTGTCCATCCCCGGCATCGGGCGTACGCTCCGGTCGGACCCCGTTGAGCTTGTTGCCTACACCCAGGCGCCAATGACCGTGCTGGATTGGCTGATGCTGGCTGCCAGCATCTCCATTATCGTGCTTTTCCTGATCCCCGGAAAGGCTGGCCCCAATGCCTATGGCCCAGATCCCAGGCTGGAGGACGCCTAAGCTTTGCACAATTCAGGGCTGCGGCTGCGGACACTGCGCGGTCGGAGTCCGGTCCCGACGACTGAACGGCAATCGTTAATTGGCGCTTAGAATATTGGATGTAGCCAAGGGGCATGAACGGATTTTTGTGATGGTTCGAACCGCGCGCTTCGATTTTTCTGGCTGGTTCGAAAAGCAGTTCGAGCCGTTCGAAGGTGGCTTCATCCTCTATACGAGTATTCGCAAGGGTGGAAAATTCGTTTCTGCCGAAGAATATGAGGCGTTGAAGGCGAATTACGTAAAACACCTCTTCATCTGTGCGATTGGTATCCCCGCCACGATCGCTGTTAGCCTGATTGCCCTGGTCATTCTGTCCGCGCATTTCGAATTGCCAGGTGGGGCGGCGAAGTACACCCTATACGGTGTCCTGGCAGTTTGGGCGATAGCGGGAGTCTGGGCCGGCAACGCGCCTCGACGGCTCGTCAAGAACCGCGGTTTCGTGACGACCCCCAAAGACTGGGAACAGGAACGACGCGCTGCACGCGCCAAACTGGAGTGGCCGATGGTCGCGATCATGTGCGGCGGTGGTGCGATGTTGCTGACCTTCAACTTGATGCGACCAGACAAGGGATTTGTATCCTGGCTGTGGGTGTTCACAGGTGGCGCAGTGTTGGTGGTTTTAATACGTGTTGGATATGCAAAACTGCGCAACAGATAGGCTGATCTCCGCCGGCTGCATCGATCAACCCTGTCGCGGCGTCACCCCCGCACCCAGGCAGCGACCGCGATCATAATTGCCGACCATACGGATCACTTCGCCCTGGCCGGGTTCGATGCGGCGGCCCTCGGCGATGCCGGCGAGGACGCGGCCGATAAGCTGGTCGAGGCGGGTGACTGCGTAGCAGGCGAGGTTGGGCTCTGCGTGCGGATTGCCGACGCCGCTGTCGTCGGTCAGGAAGATATAGCGACCCTGGGTGAGCGCAGCCATCGTCCGCATCACATATTCGGCGCTGTCCTCCACGCCGCTCGCGGCCACGGGCACGATCTGCACACCGCGCGCGCGCAACCGCTCGGTGGAGGCGAGGGTGGGCGCGAAATCCTGCTCGTGGGGCGGGGCGTCCGCGACCAGCAGGATCGCCTTGGCCGCGCCCGGTCGCCACTGCATCCGTTCCGCCGCGGCCATCGCCTGGGCCACCGCCTCCGGCATGTCTCCGCCGCCGCCCGCTTCCTGCTGCGCCAGCGTCGCGCGGACCGATCGGATGTCGGCGGTCAGCGGGGTGGCGCGCACGACATAGTCGTCGCCTTCGTCGCGATAGACGATCACCGAAATGCGTAGGTCGAGATTGCCCGCCTCGCGCCGCAGCCGCGAGACAATGGAATCGAGTTCGGCCTGCAGGAAGGCCATTTCGTCGCCCATGCTGCCGGTGGTGTCGATCACCAGCGCCAGATCCATCGCGGAGACCGCCTGCGCCGTGCCGGGCAATGCGATGGCGATGCGACGCGATCCTTTTTGCCCCAGGTTCAACGCCCGGCTGGCACCACCCGCCTGCGAACTGACCTTTACGGTCGTCTGTGCGGGCACACGATCGAATGTCGGATAGAAGGATGCGGTGCCATCGGCAGCCGCGACCAGCCGGAGCGGCGATCCGCGACGCTGGACGTCGACGCGCGCGAAGGGCACCGGGCGGCCCCCGGCATCGACCACTTTCACCGCGACGCGCGAGCGGGTGTCGACAAAGGGCAGGTCGCGCCCGCCCTGTTCCTGCAGGAAGCGCTCGGCATAATCGGCATAGAGTTCGGGGTTGAGCAGATCGTCATGATCGCCCGCCGTGAGCAGACCCGATTGCGGCGGCGGTGGCCGGCGTGTCGCGACGACCGGGGGCGGGGATATGGCCGGTGCGGCGGGCTCGGTCGTCGAGGTTTCGGTGCTGCCCTTGACCAGCCCGGCGACGCTCCACTCGCTCTTGCGTGAGGTGATGCGGGGCGCCTCTTCGGCATCGGCGGGCGCCATCGTTTCCGAAGGCGCGGCGACGTCCTCGACCGCATGTTCGACGGAAGCGTCGCTATGCTCGGCCGATCGCGGACCGGACGCCTTGTCGCAGGCGGCGAGCCAGAGCGGCAGGGTCAACAAGGGGAGAAGGGAGAAAGGGAGGCGACGGACGGTTTGAACGTTCGGCATCGACGGTATCCTTCACGCAGGGGAACCTGATGAAACATTATCACAATGATAGAGAATGCCAAGTGGGCTGTTTCCTGGTCATGCGCGGCCGCAGGGTGATCGATTCTGCGTCGGGTCGTATCTGGAATGACGCGCGGCATCTCGATAGGGTCGCGGAACAATCGGGAGACTGTCGTTGAAGCTCAAGACAGGGGGCCATGTCCCCGCATCCATGTTCCGGGCCGCGGTATCGATCCTGTCCCTGCTCGCGATAGGCGGCGGTGTGGTGCATGCGTCCCCGCCGGCTCAGTCGGCCCCGCCGGTGAGCGCCACGACGTTCGATCGCCAGGATCTCGAACGATCCTTGCCGACGCTCGAGGCGGCGCATGTGGCCGCGCCGGGGAACGATGCCGTCAGGCGTGCTTATGCCGATACGCTGTTCAAGCTCGGCGATATCTGGCGTGCGCGCGACACGATCGCACCGCTGGCGACCGCGCGGTCGTCGAATGTGAGCGATCTGAGATTGGGCGCACATGCGGCCTATCTGCTCGGCGATTACACGCGCGCCGAGACTCTCTACGCACGTCTGGCCGCGATCACCGCCAGGGCGTCGGAGGATCACACCGTCGCCGTCAAGGGACTGGTCTATGTCTATTACCAGACCAATCGCTATGCGAAAGCGAAGGGGCTGACCCTGCCGAGCACGGCAGACGAGGGCAAGGTGGGCGGCATCGTTCCGCTGTTGACCTTCATGCAGCGTTTCCAGGGCAAACCCTATCAGATCACATGGGCGACCAGGGACAAGGTTGCCCATCTCCCGATCATCAACGACTTCATGGCACCCGGCACGCTTCCGCTGTTCCGGTTGGAAATCAACGGTCAGACGGTCGAGTTCATTCTCGATACCGGTGGAGACCGGCTCTATATCGACGAAGGCGTCGCTGCCCGGCTCGGCATCAGGACGATCGCGCATACCCGGTCGCGTTATGCCTATACCAAGGGCGAGACCGTCGACGAGCCGCTGGGCGTCGCCGACACGGTGAAGCTGGGCGGGGTCACGCTGTCGAATGTGCCAGTGACGGTCGCCAAATGGAAAGCGCGCGGCATCAAGAGCGATGGCGTTATCACCACGCAGATCCTGAAGCAGTTTCTGAGCACCGTCGACTATACGAAGAAGGAACTGACCTTCCGCGAACGCAGCGAAACCGGGCGTCGCCAGTTCCTCGAATCCGCCGCGGCGGCCAATCCCGTCACGATGAAATTCTTCATGGCGAACCGGCACCTGATGTTCACCAAGGGCAGCCTGAACGGCCATGACGGTCTGAACATCTTCCTCGATTCAGGGCTGGCTGCCAGCGTGCCGCTCGTGATGGTGGATGAGACCGTCGCGATGCTGGGCCTGACCAGGACCCCGGTGCCGGGCCAGAAATTCTATACCGTGCCGATCCAGTCGCACGGCATCGGCACGCTGCTGCGTGGCCCGACGCAGGCACTGGGCAATGTCTTTGTCGATAAAGACATGTACCGGATCAACGGTTTCGTGATGGATGCGCTGATTTCACACGAATATCTGAAGCATCTGGGCGCATGGACGATCGACTTCGATACCATGACATATCAGTTTCCGGGGCAGGCGGCGCCTGGGTAACATCGGCACCGGTGTGAACCGATCGCTGTGGATTGTGATACGCAAGGCTTTGTCTAGATCGATCCGCGTGATTTCGGAATCACGCGGATCGATCTAGCTATTTGTTTTGCCGCGATTTTCGAGCCGTTCGATGGTTCCATCGAACTGCAAATCGCTCTAGCCGGAGCGCATATGTCCGATCCCGCTCCTGAGTCCGTCGATATTCTGGCACATAATCAGGCTGCTTGGGACCGTCAGGCGGCGGAAAACAGCCCGTGGTCGCAGCCGGTAACGCCGGACATCATCGCAGAGGCGCGCAATGGCCGATGGAGCGTGCGCCTGACTCATGGCGAGTTGCCGGCGCATTGGCTCGGCGATGTCAGGGGGCAGCATATCCTGTGCCTGGCGTCGGCTGGCGGCCAGCAGGCACCCGTTCTCGCCGCCGCAGGGGCGATGGTGACGGTGTTCGATGCCTCTGACGGCCAGCTCGACCACGATCGCAAGGTCGCCGAGCGGGAAGCCCTGTCGCTGACAACGGTGCGTGGAGACATGCGCGATCTGTCATGTTTTGCCGATGGGGCGTTCGACCGCGTTTTCCACCCGATCTCGAATCTCTATGTTCCCGATATACGACCGGTATGGCGTGAGTGTTTCCGGGTGCTGAAACCGGGCGGGCGGCTGCTCGCCAGCTTCTACAATCCAGTGGTATTCGTCGGCGATCGCAGTCCGCAATATGCGGAGCAGGGCGTGATCCGCCCTCGTTTCCCGCTGCCCTATGCCGATATGCGCGATCTCGACCCTCAGGCCCTGGCGGACAAGATCGCACGAGGCGAGGCGCTGGTGTTCGGCCACAGCCTGTCAGACCAGATCGCCGGTCAGATCGAGGCGGGCTTCCTGTTGATGGGCTTTCAGGAAGACGCCCAGCCGACGCCGCGTTTCCTGATCGACCGTTTCATGCCGACCTTTATCGCCACCTGCGCGCTCAAACCCGACTGAAGACGGTGACACGTCCGCGCGGGCAGGGTGGGATCCGGAGAACCACTCTGCCCGCGCGATCTGTCGTGGAGCGATCAGAGCGTCCGGTCGTGGAACCGGCCATAGCGTGATCCGGACAGGCTCAGCAGTTGCGGCCGGCCGCCGATCTGGTTGAGGAACCAGGCGCGTTCGCAGGCCATCTCGGGATTCTTGTAGCGCCAGCTGCCGTCGGGTGCCTCGACGAGTTCCTCATTGCCCAGGAACAGCCGGTCGCCGATCGCGAACGTCTTGGGGCGATTGCCCCAGGAACTCGCGCTGTAATAGGCGGCGACGAACGGCGCGAGGCGCGCGCTGGCCGGTTGCGCCGCAGGGGCGGTGCCGCGGCCGAACAGCTTGCCGCCAAGGCGCAGCGTCTCGCCTTCGAGCACGAAGCTGTAGGGCTCCAGTGCGGCATGGTCGGTCACGAAGCTGTTCTCGCCGCCCGCGCGCAACGACGCCTGGCGTCCGGCACTGGTCACGAACAGGGCGCCACCACGCTCGGCGATGGTCAATGCGGTGCCGTCGGCGCTTTTCCATGTGCCGGTCAGGCGGGCCGCGTCCTTCACCGGAGGCGTCGCCTTGGGCGTGCGTATTGCCGGAAGCGGTTGGCCCGTGCTGACGGCCCGCAGCAGCGCGATTGCATATTCGGTGATCTCGGTCGGCCGATAGCCGCCCGCACCGCCGACATTGACGCTGGCATAGCAGCCGACGCCGGCGTCCTGGTCGAGCGTGAAGGCGGAGCTGAAACCATGCACCCCGCCGGTGTGGCGGAAACAGCTGCGGCCATCGATGGCAAGCGTGATCAGGCCGTTACCGTAGCGCGCGCCGGCCGGCGAGGAGTCGATCGTCGGTTTGCGATAGCGGTCGGCCAGCGCGTCGGAGAAGAGCGGCGCACCCTTGCCGCGGGCGACGCCCTGCAGAAACTGCATGAACCGGACCATGTCCGCACCGCTGGCCGCGACCGAGCCCGCCGCATGCGAGAAATCGAACCAGCGCGCCTGGGTGAGGCGGGCCTTGGGAAGCCAGGGCATGTCTTCGCGCAGGCGGATATGGCCGCTGGCATAGGCCGCACGGTCGGAGACGCGGAAGATCGGCACTGCCGTCTTCATGCCGAGCGGCCGCAGCACCAGAGTCTCGAGCGCCATCGGATAGCTCATGCCCGATGCTTTCTCGATCACCGCGCCGAGCAAGGCGTAGCCAAGGTTGCAATAGGAATAGCGCGAGCCCGGTTTGAAGCCGGTCCACAGCCGCCCACCCGGTATGTCGATTTGCGTGGGATCTTCCAGAAGATTGGGAATGCCTGAGCTGTGATCGAGCAACTGGGTGATCGTGATGGGTTCGGGCGGCAATGGATATTCGGGAAGCAGATCTTGCACGCGTGCGTCGAGATCGAGTTTTCCCTGATGGGCAAGCACGAACAGCGTCATCGCGGTGAGCGACTTCGTGATCGAGCCGATCTGGAAAAGCTGCTCGGATGCGGCGGGTGTCCGCCGGTCGATATCGGCCAGGCCCGCAGCAAAGGTCGCCTGTGCGCCGCCGGGGCCGATCAGCGCGACGGTCATGCCGGGGAAGCCCTTGTCGGCAAGGTCGGCATTGGCGAACGCGGTCAGCCGACGGACGACTTCGGAAAGCGGGCCCGACGCCGCCTGGGCCGCAGCCAACACCGGTTGCGTCACTGCAATCATCGTCGCGGCCGAGGCCACCCCCAGCATATCACGCCGCGTTACATCCATTGCGTCCCTCCTATCTTGAAGGGGGTAGCTTAGAGGCTGATCGCTTGAGGTGGAAGCGCTTCGCGCGTTCGCTGAGGCGCTCAAACGCCGGCCCGACGCAGGCGATCAGCCTCTACATTTTCCGAGCCGGCAGATGATCCCGCCTGCTTCGAAATCGCTCTAACTCGTGGTCGACAGTTTCATGAGGATAAGTCCGCTGACGATCAGCAATGCTGCAACGATGCGCGCAACGCTGATCTGTTCGCCCAGAACGGCAATGCCGACGACAAAGGCGCCTACGGCACCGATACCGGTCCAGACCGTATAGGCTGTGCCGAGCGGGAGGGTCTTCATCGACACCGAAAGCAGCGCGAAGCTGGCGATCATCGTGACGATGGTGATGACGCTCGGCACAAGGCGCGTGAAGCCGTCGGATTGCTTCATGAAGAAGGCCCAGACGATTTCGAACGCACCCGCGATACCCAACAATATCCAAGCCATATGGCTCTCCTTTCAAAGAGCCGGGCCGTCCCGGACGTTGCTGCCCAATGATGGGGGAGGACGTGGCCTCGCGGAACCTATCTAGGAATTCGGCAAACCGGATCAAGCCTGTAATGGATTGGCCAGGCCGGGCACGATGCCGGCGTTTCCAAAGTCTCATGGCGCTATTCCCAGTCCAGCGCGCCCTTTTTCCATTCGTAGATGAAGCCCACCGTCAATATGCCCAGGAAGATCATCATCCCGATCCATCCTGTCCATCCGATCTCACCCAGGCTCACCGCCCAGGGAAACAGGAATGCCATTTCCAGGTCAAAGATCAGAAAAAGGATCGCGACCAGATAAAAGCGGACATTGAACGGCTTGCGGGCATTTTCGAACGCGGGAAAGCCGCATTCATATTCCGATAGCTTGTCGGGCGTCGGCCTGTGGGCGCCCGTCCACCGCGACAGCAGCATGGGAATGCCGACAAACGCCAGCGACAACAGGATCGCGACCCCGAGGAAAAGCAGGATCGGCAGATAGTCGATCAGCGAGAATGGAATGGCGAAGGTGGATTGTGTTCCGGCGGCATTCGCCGAAATCGATAGTGCGGAGGCCATCCAGCCCTCCTTTCGGAAAGCCGGGCCGTCCCGGGAATGCTATCCCACTATGGGGGAGGGCGTCCTCTCCCGGACCGCTTAGAACATTGCGCGGAAAAGTGGGAGGCGCTTTTCCGGAGTTTCCCGGATCGCCGCCGATTTATTGCTGCGATCGAAACACCGTCGGCCAGTCGCCGGGATAGAGGCCCCCACAATTCTGCTGGAGCGCGAATGACGAGAGGTGGAAGGTCGCGCCATCCCATATCCAGCTTGCCGACATGCCGCAATCGGCCATGCCGCGTCCCTTCGCGGCGGTGGAGATCATGCCGCTCTCTGCGTCGAAATCGGCTTCGGTGAACCAGGAGACCCTACCGTCTTCGGCGGTCGCGCCGAGATAGGGGGCCGGCAGGACGAGTTGGCGGATAGGCTTGCCATCGCGCGGGACGATGAAGGCAAGCGACGATCCTTGGTAGGCGCCCATGATGCAGGGGACGAAGGCGAGCGCCTGGCGCGTGTCGAGCGCGAACGCCTCGGCGCTCATCGCCCCGGGCTGTTCCTCGCATCCCTCCTTTTCGAACAGCGCATGTTGTTTTGCGCGGACGCTGGCAATCAGTCGTTTGGCCTCGCCTGCGGACAGGCTGGCCGAGATTGGTCGCTTGGGAATGGTTGGAAGGGCGGGCGGGGCAGGAACGGCGGCGGCGGGTTTTCCGCCCCGGCGGAACAGCGCGGACGTGGTGTCGATGCGCCCCTGCCGATCATCCATACGCAGCATCGCTGCGGAAAAGCCGTCGAGGGGGACCTCCGCGCTGCCCAGTGTCAGCATGGCGCCCGATCGCAGCCGAGCGACCAGCGCCTGGATCTCGGCAAGATCGTCGGTGGTCAGGATCGTCGCGTCGCCCTCCTCGGCCGATCGCGTCCAGGCGGGCAGGGCGAGGCTCAGCGGCTTGCCGTCGACCGAGAGGTCGGCGACGGTGAATGAGCCTTCCGATGCGATGCTGGCGATGATGCCACCGTTCGGGCCGCCGTCACGCTCGATCTTCAGTTCTGCGCGGACCCTGCCGTCACCAAAGCCCTTGGCCGTGCAGCTCAGTATATTGTCGCATGCGACCAGCCAGGATTTGTATTCCTCATAGGATTGTACCGGTGCGGCGGCGGCCGAGCCGATCGCGGCGAACAGGGAAAGGATGATGATCGGGATTCGCATGGTCGATGTCATAGCCGATGTTGCGATTCGCGTCCTCGTCGGCACCCGATTGTTCAGTTGGGCCAATGATGTGGGGCTGAAATCGCCCGAAATTATCCGATCAGGATGAAATTTTCGTCATAGGCTTCATCGCCATTGTCGCAGCGTCGTTTCTGATGGAAAAGGCGTGCAGCCGGGGGCGGCACGCACTCCGGGCCATCGGGAGGCAGCCATGACCATATTCGCTCGACGCACATCCATCGCCCTGGCACTCGCTCTGGCCGCCACGACGGCTGTCGCGCCCGCCATCGCGCAATCGAAAAAGTCCGCTCCGGCTGCTGCCATGCCGATCTCGGCGGCGAAGATCGACGATACGGTCGCGCGCGCGATGAAGGCGTTCGAAGTGCCGGGCATGGCGGTCGGCATCATCAAGGACGGCAAGCTGATCTATTCCAAGGGCTATGGCGTGCGCGAGTTCGGCAAGTCCGGCGCGGTTGATGCCGACACGTTGTTCCAGATCGGATCGAACACCAAGGCGTTCACCACCGCGGCGCTCTCCATCCTGGTCGACGAGGGCAAGATCAGTTGGGACGACAAGGTGATCGATCACCTGCCGCAATTCCGCATGTACGATCCCTATGTGACGCGCGAATTCACGATCCGCGACCTGCTGACCCATCGCAGCGGCCTGGGGCTCGGCGCCGGCGACCTGATGGTCTTTCCCGAGAGCGACATCACCCGCGACGAGATCATCCACGGCCTGCGCTTCCTGAAGCCCGTCTCCAGCTTCCGCTCGCAATTCGATTACGACAACACGCTCTACATGGTCGCGGGCCAGATCATTCCCGCGGTAACCGGCAAGAGCTGGGAGGAGTTCGTCGAGACGCGGATCATCGCGCCGCTCGGTATGCAGCCCTGTTCATCCACTTATGGCCGCATCCGCGACCGCCGCAACGTCGCGTCCCCGCATGTCGTGGTGGAGGGCAAGCTGAGCGTGGTGCCGGTGATGAACATCGACGCGATCGGCCCCGCGGGCACGATCAACTGCAGCATCGATGGCATGGCCAAATGGCTGATGACCCAGCTCGAGGCCGGCAAGTCGCCTTCGGGCAAGCAGATTTTCAGCCAGGCGCGCAACGCGGAGATGTGGTCTGTCGTCACGCCGACATCTGTCAATCCGATGTCCGCATCGATGATGCGGACCCATTTCGCGGGCTATGGCCTGGGCTGGGGGCTGGAGGATGTGTTCGGCTACAAGAAGGTTGCGCATACCGGCGGCGTGGTCGGCACGGTCACCTGGGTCGCGATGATCCCCGAACTGAAGCTGGGCGTGCTCGTCTTCACCAACCAGCAATCGGGCGCGGCGATGGTCTCGGTCGGCAACCAGATCCTCGACGCCTATCTGCGCGCGCCCGCACGCGACTGGGTCGAACTCGCGTCGGCCAACAGCAAGAATCGCGACGATAGCGCCAAGGTGATCGAGGATGCCGCGGCGAAGGTGCTGGCGAGCGCCGGCCCGCCGTCGCTGCCCCTCGACACCTATGTCGGCGCCTATAACGATCCGTGGCGTGGCGATGCGACCGTTCGCCGCGAGGGCGATCGTCTGTTCCTGAAGGTCAGCCGGACCAAGGACCTGGAAGGCCCGCTGCTGCCCTATAGCGGCAATATCTTCGTCGTCCGCTGGAACAACCGCAGTCTGGAGGCGGATTCCTATGTGCGGTTCGAGCAGGGCTATGACGGCAAGGTGACGGGCATGAAAATGCGGGCGGTGTCGCCGGCGACCGATTTCAGCTTCGATTTCCACGACCTGGATTTCACCAAGGTGGAGCCGGGCGCGAAGCCGCGCTGATCGGCATCATATCCCGGCAGGGGACAAACGCCGGCGTTCAGGCGTCCCAGCCGGGGTAGAGCCGTTCCAGCTTGCGCAGCATTGCCGGCCATACCAGTGTACCGGCGAAGGGAATGGCTCCGCCCGGCGTCCGCATCGCGCCGACGCGCGCGATCGCCTCGGCGGCCGCGTTGCGCAGCGGACGGCCCATGGCGAGCGTTCGGACCTGGATGCTGCACGCCGTTTCCAGCACGTACATCTCGGTAAAGGCGTCCGCGACGCTGGCGCCCAAGGTAAGCGTGCCATGGTTACGCAGGATCATCCGGTTGCCCGCGCCCAGATCCGCCACGATCCGCTCGCGCTCGGCCATGTCCACTGCAACGCCCTCATAATCGTGATAGGCCATCCCCTGGGCCACCGCCATCGCGGTCTGGTTGAGCGGCATCAGCCCATCTTCGAGCGCGGAAACCGCTATCCCGTCGGGCGTATGCAGGTGGAACACGCATGTGGCGTCGCGGCGCGCGGCATGGATCGCGCTGTGGATCACGAAGCCGGCGCGGTTTACCGGCCAGTTGGTTTCGCCGATCACCGTGCCGTCCAGGTCGACCTTGATGAGGTCGCTTGGCCGGATCTCGTCGAACAGCATGCCGAACGGATTGATCAGGAAGCTTTCGTGATCGGGCAGCCGCACCGAGATATGCGTGGCGATCAGATCGTCCCAGCCGAAATGGGCGACCAGGCGATATGCGGCGGCCAGATCGCGACGCAGCGCCGCTTCGTCACCGATCTGCGTTTCCGGCATCGCGACCTCCCTCAATTGAGCAGTGCGACCTGGACGTCGCGCAGGCCGGTAAAGGCATTGCGGCCGTGCGCAGCGAGGTAATTGTCGACGAGCATCACGTCCCCTGCGCTCCACGCAAAACACACGATCGCCGCGCGTAACGCGGCATAAAGTGAGTCGAGATGGCCGGCCGGGATCGGCGTGCCATCGCCATAAGTCGTCTCATAAGGAGTCGGCTTGCCGGCATAATAGGCCTGGTATGCAGTGAAGCGCGGCCCGATGCTTTCCGGGCGGATCGTGGCGGTGGCAATCTGATTGAACCAGACGCGCTCCCCGGTGCGCGGATGATCGACCAGTCCGGGCGAGACATAAGCAGTGGAGAGGCTGCCGTCGTCGAGCCACTCGGCGGCAAGACCCATGGCGCGGCATGCGTCGAGTGGTACCTGCCGGTCGTCGGTGGAGAACGCTGCCTGCCATGGGCGGTGCAACGCATCGAGATAGACGTCGCCGCTTGTCGCGCCCGCGTCGCGAAAGTTGCGGCGATAGCAGACGCCGCGCGCCTTCACCGCCGCAACGAATTCGGGAGGCAGGGCATCGACGACGTGGCGCACCCGACCCACGAACGTCTCGCCACCCGTGACCGAGGGCATGTGACAGTAAAACGCGACCCGTGCCGGATAGGTGGGCAGATAGGCCATCTCCTGATGAAGCTGGATCAGGTCCTCGGGCGGCGTCCGCGTCGATTCGAACACCCGCCCTGCAATCTGGCCGCGTGGGGAGGCGCCGCCGGTATAGCCGAATTCCGGACTGTCATAATGGGCGACCAGGTCGCCGAACTCTTGGGTGGTGCGTACCGGAAAGCCGCGGAGCACCAGCGCGCCATGTGTATCGAGCAGGGCATCGAACGACGCCCTGTGCTCGACGAACCACTCCCGCGCCGCCTGTGCATCAGTGCGCAGCCGTGCGTCGCTGGGCTGGACGAACACGGGAAAACCATCGCCGGGCTCGTAGGGCGTGACGGTCACGCGCACGTCCAGTTCGACCGTATCTCTCAGCATTGCAGCTGTGTGCATTCGTTTTCCTCTCGTTCCGCGGCACTCAACTTCCCTCTGTCGGGCAAAATGACTTGAAAGACGCAGGTCAACATAAAACCGTCCGGTCGGAATTTTGTATTCTGCTTTTGATCGAGTCAAGCGGCCTGTCGATCCGGCAGACGCTGTTGGTATCCGCTGCAATGGACCCCATCTTGAGGCTCCAGCAACGGAGCGGCCGATCGGATGTCAGGCGATAACGACTATTATGATGGCCCGATCTCGGATCATTTCGACGGTGTCCGCTTCTTCAATCCCGGCCATCCCGACACCGACCGGTCGCTCGGTGACATGCTGCGCTGGAAGCTCCGCGAGAAAGCTGCGCGCTGGCCGAAATCGGTTCCCGGGCGACAGGTCGTTCCCGATGCCCGGGTGGAGGGGCTGCGGATCACGATGGTCGGCCATGCGACGCTGCTGATCCAGGCCGCCGGCCTCAATGTGCTGACCGATCCCTTGTGGTCGGATCGGGCCAGCCCGGTCGGGTTTGCCGGGCCGAGGCGGGTGACGCCGCTTGGGATCGCGTTCGCGGATCTGCCACCGATCGACGTCGTGCTGCTGTCGCACAATCATTATGATCATCTCGACGTGGCGACGCTCAAACGCCTTCACGTCGCGCACCGACCGCTCATCGTCACGCCACTGGGCAATGATGCAATCGTTCGCCGCGCGGTGCCGGACGCGCGGCTGGTCACCGGGGATTGGGGCGACCGCATCGTGCCTGCCAAGGGCGCCGAAATCCATATCGTACCGGCCCACCATTGGTCGGCGCGTGGAACAGGCGATCGCCGTATGGCACTGTGGTGCGGCTTCATGTTGCGGACGCGCGCCGGACTGGTCTATTTCGCGGGCGATACCGGCTATGGCGATGGTGCGATCTTTCGATCGATGCGTGATCGCTATGGTCCCACCGATGTCGCTTTGCTTCCGATCGGCGCTTACGCGCCGCGCTGGTTCATGGCCGCCCAGCATACCAATCCCGAGGAAGCCGTGCGGATCATGACGGATCTGGAGGCGCGCCAGGCGATCGGTATCCACTGGGGAAGCTTCCAACTGACCGACGAGGACCGCGAAGAGCCGCCTGCGCTGCTGTCCCGTGCGCTTGGGGAGCGGGGAATGGAAGCGCAACGGTTTCCGGCCGCGAAGCCGGGCGACACATATGATTTCACAGCCATGATCGGATTTGCGGTACCCGGCGCAGGCTGAGAGCCTGTGAGGGAAAGCGCGAAGCAGCGCTTCCAGGGGCGGGGGGCGAGTTGTCGCGGGCTTTCGCCAAAAGGCTCTGAGTCGACGGAGCACGCGGGGGGTGGTGATTTGCCAGTCCCGCCCATTTTTTCCGCGACATAGAAGTATGTATTAAATATTATTCGCAATAATTCTCAGGGCGTCGGCATTATGGTCTGCTAAATTCGAGGATTTAGTAGGGTTGAGTTCAAGATATATTCCAGTCCTCGAGTTCATACGTTGTTAATGCGCCGCTTCTGCGAACAATTTGTATTGTAAACAATTGCAAACTCAGCGTTATCTTCTTTTTATTTGTCGAAAATCACCGTGAAGAGCGTTTCGGTTGCCAGGTGGCCATGCGAAACCACGGGATTTCTGGAATGTCGGAAGAAAATTCTGCGGCGCGAAGGCCAATGGCCTTTGTTGCGGGCAATGGTGCGATATCGGTCCGGGAAGAACAATGGCGCCGCGTCTATCTGGGGGTGCGCGGTAAATTTTTCCTGGCGCTATTGATTGCAGTCGCGTGGACGGCGCTTAGCGTCTGGTTGTCGCAGCGCTGGCTGATCGATCTCGCCGCCGTGACGAACTGGCCGTTCGCGCTCGTGTCGATCGTCTTCATCGCTTACGTGCCGGGCTTCATGAATGCCTTTCTGATCGCGACACTCTCGCTCGATCGGCGGCCTCCGGCAAAGGCTCCAACCCGCACGATGCCCGGCCTTACGGTGCTCGTGGCCGCCTATAACGAGGCATCGGGCATCCGGGATACCCTGGCCAGTCTTGCAGGGCAGGATTATAACGGCCCGCTCGAAGTGCTCGTCCTCAACGACGGATCGTCGGACGATACCGCGCCGATCATTCGCGAAGCGCTTGCATCGTTGAAGCTTGCGCATGGCAAGACGTTCACTCTCCACGACTTTGGGGTCAACCGCGGCAAATCCGCGGTACTTAACGATGGCCTGAAGGCGGCTGCGCACGAACTGATCGTGACGATCGATGGTGATTGCTGGATGCGGAGCAACGCTCTGACCCGGATCGCCATGCGCTACCTTTCCGATCCCGGCAACACCGTGGCTGTGGCAGGCGCCGTGATGGCCCGAAATTCGCGGGTCAATCTGCTGACGCGTGCGCAGGAGTGGGATTATTTCCACGGCATCGCTTCGGTGAAGCGGATGCAGGGCATGTATCACGGCACGCTCGTCGCACAGGGGGCATTCTCTTTGTACCGGCGCGACGCGCTCGAGAAAGTCGGCGGTTGGCCCGAATGTGTGGGGGAGGACATCGTTATATCCTGGGCGCTGCTCGAGCGTGACCATCGCATCGGTTATGCCGACAACGCGCTTGCCTTCACGAATGTCCCGGAGGGCGTCCGCCAGTTCGCATTGCAGCGCAAGCGCTGGTCGCGCGGCCTGATGGAGGCGTTCAAGGCGCATTGGCGGCTGCTCTTCAAGCGGCGCATGGCGACGCTGTTCATCTGGTGGAACGTCTGCTTCCTGCCCCTGGACCTCGTCTACAGCCTCGTGTTCATCCCCGGACTCGTCCTGGCCTGTTTCGGCTATTTTTATATCGCCGGGCCGCTGACGCTCGCCGTGCTGCCGCTGGCGGTGCTCTGGAACGTCGTGATCTTCCGCATCCAGCGCGGTGTTTACCGCAGGGAGCATCTGACGGTGCGGCGGAATCCGTTCGGCTTCCTCTTCTACGCTCTTGCCTACAGCCTGCTCATGCAGCCGGTCTGTGTGTGGGGCTACGTCGTCGAGATCGCCGGAATGAAGAAGAAATGGGATACGAAATGAGGAATGCGACTTTTGCGGCGACGCTCGCACTGACATGCCTGACCGCCGGCCCCGCGGCTGCACGGGACGGTGCCCCGACACCGGACGAGCGCACCGCCGCATCGGTCGATCATGCGGTGGGCATCGACGTCTTCGCATCGACCGACGCAGACAATACCGATGTCGTGCGCATGGGCCTCAATCTCGATTTTCGTTACAGGGATCAGCAGGACTATCTGGGGGTGCGCGTCGAGAAGGCCTGGTATCGTCCGCTCGGCCAGGCAACCCTCGACAGGGAGCGGGTCTTCCTGCGCTACGCGAACGGCGCGGGCGGCTGGAACTGGGCCGTGCAGGCGGGAACCGATGGCAACACGGTGATCGGTTCGGCTTCGATCCACGACAATGCGAAGCTGCGGAAGGAGTTCTTCATCGAGCGTGATGTTGTCGAGACGCCGCGCGGCGTGCGGGACGGCATCTATTATACGTTTGTCGGTGCGGCACTCGATCTTCCGGTCGATGACCGCAACATTTTCACGGTCGTCACGGGGGTGCAGGAATTTAGCGGCAAGAATGTGCGGCTGCATGCGCGCGCGAACTACGTCCATGTGCTGAAGCCCGAATGGGGGCTGAGTGCGCAGATCCGGACCCGCTATTTTCACAGCACCGAACCGCGCGAATATGATTATTACTCCCCACGCTGGTATGCGCAGCTGCTGCCGGTGCTGCAATTGCGCCAATATCGGGGCGGCTGGCGATACATGATTGCCGGTGGTGTCGGGGTGCAGCGTGATGCGGCCAGCGACTGGCGGGGATCCTATTCCGCTGCAACCGAGGTCACGAGCCCAGAAATCGGCAACAAGTGGTTCGTCAAGGCAAGCGCGCAGTACAACACCATCCCGCAGAACAGCGGAGCTTATGATTATGGTCAGCTGACGATCGGAGTCACGAGGACGTTCTGACGATGGATCAGGCATGCCCCGAACATGCCGGGGCATGGCTTCATGGCCGCGCGCGGCGGCGCGATGGCGCAATCTCCCGCGCGATGCGCAACCGCTATGGCCCGACCTATGTCGCTTTGCTCCCGATCGGCGCCGATGCGCCGTGCTGGTTCATGGCGGCGCAGCATACCAATCCGGACGAAGTCGTGCGTATCATGACGGATCTGGAGGTGCGGCGGGCGATCGGCATCCACTGGGCAAGCTTCCAACAGACTGACGAGGAGCGCGACGAGCCAGTGACTCTGCTTTCCCGGGCGCTTGGTGAGTGGGGTCTGGAAACGCAACGGTTTGCGGCTGCCAACCTGGGCCATATCTATCATTTCGGCGGAAGCTGACGCCTGAACGCTCAGGTGCGACCCGAATGCCGCTCCGCCATATATCGCCCCGGTGATGTGCCGAGCGCGTTTCCGAACATCGTCACGAAGCTGGGCACGCTTTCATAACCGAGATCTGCGGCGACCGTCTGGATCGATGCGCCGCCAGCCAGCCACTTCACCGCAAGCACAACGCCGAGCTGCTGGCGCCAGCGGCCGAAACTCATGCCTGTCTCGCGGCTCATCAGCCGTTCCAGCGTACGGCTGCTCATGCCTGCCCGTTTCGCCCAGCCTGGCAGCGTTCCCCGATCGGCCGGCGCCTCCATCATCGCCGTGACGATCCTGCGAAGGCGTGGATCGGCCGGCATCGGCAAATGCAGATCCTCCACTTGCGCAGTGGCCAGTTCGTCCAGCAGCACCCCGATCAGTCGCGCGTTCACGTCGCTTTCCTCGTAAAGCACGGGAAGTGCAGCCGCACGGGTCAGGACCTCGCGCAGCAGCGGCGTCACCGAGACGGCGCAGCAGGCCTTGGGCAGCCCCTGGCTCAGCTCGGCGGCGACAAAGGCGTTATAGCCTTCCAGCGCCCCCGTCGCCTTGATGGAATGGAGTGCGCCGCCCGGAATCCAGATCGCGCTGCGGGGCGGCACGATCCACAGGCCACCTTCGATCTCGCAACTCAGGGCGCCGCGCTGCACCAGCATGATCTGGCCTTTGGCATGGCGATGGGGATCCAACTCGATACCGTCGAAGTGCGAGGTTACGAAGCCATAGGTTACGGCCGGCCGGGGCACGTCGTCCGGATCGATCCAGTCCACGGGTTTCGAGAGCGCGTTCAGGATGGGCATGGTCCGCCTTCCGGTGAAGTATGGCGAGTTTGAATAATATTATGTCCTGACTTCGGAATGACGCCAGGATCGCTGCTCCGTATCCCGTGTCGGAAGATTGGTCGAGGCCAATTCGGCCCCCGGATATCGCGAAAGGACGCATCTTGAACGCACTGAACGACGAAATCGTCGCCCGCACCCTGGAGATGCTGCACCGGGAGGCCGAAGTGTCGGACGAGGCCCACAGGCGCGCGATGATGGCTGCGATGGAGGCACCCGGCGCGAGCATGGATCAGATGGTCGACGACATATTGGCAGAGGAGCGGGCGGACTATGCGGCGGTCAGCCGCAGCTTTGCCGACAATTTCCTGGCTGTGTCACCGGCCTATGGCCGCTTCCTCTACATGATGGCGCGCGCGCGCAAAGCGACCCACATCGTCGAGTTCGGCACGTCGATGGGGGTTTCGACCATCTATCTCGCCGCCGCGCTGCGGGACAATGGCGGTGGAACGCTGATCGGCAGCGAATTGCAGCCTTCGAAGGTGTCACAGGCGCGCGCCAATCTCGACGCGGCGGGCCTGGGCGATCTTGTGGATGTCCGTGAAGGCGACGCGCTCGAGACGTTGAAGGATGTGGGTGGCGAGGTCGACCTGCTGCTGGTCGATGGCGCGTTCGCGCTCTATCTGCCGGTGCTCAGGCTGGTCGAGCCATGGCTGAGGACGGGCGCCGTCGTGCTTGGGGAAAATGCCTTCGACCCGGCCTATCTGGAGTATGTCCGCGATCCGGCGAACGGCTATATCTCTCAGCCGCTTGCGCTCGACGAGGGGCGCGGCAACGAATTCACCGTGAGGACGGCGTGATGCTGCCGGCTGGATCGCCCCAACGCCCGACGGCGAAGGCACCGGGACGGCTGAGCCAGGCCTTGTTGCGCCTGCTGATGCGCCGGGCGAGCATCGTTGCAACGGACAGGCTCGCCGATCGCTTCAAACTGATCACACTGGAGGGATCGGCTCTCCAGGGAGTCGCCTGGACGCCCGGGCAGAAAATCCAGATCGCGATGGGATCGGCTTTTGTCGCCCGGACCTACACGCCGATCGCGTGGGATGCGTCGATCGGCCGGACCTGCATTCTCGGCTTTGCGCATGGTGACGGACCGGGCAGCGATTGGGTGCGCGGTGTCGAGCCGGGCGACGAATGCGACATGTTCGGTCCGCGCGCCTCGCTCGACTTGCGCCGCGTGGCCGGTGCGATCGCGATGTTCGGCGACGAGACGTCGATCGCGCTCGCTTACGCGCTGGTCCACCATGATCCGACCCGATCCGTCTCTTGCTTTTTCGAGGTCGACGATGTGGAGATCTACCAGGACGTCCTGACGCGGCTCGGGATCGGGCAAGCGACCCTGTTCCCGAAGCGGAGCGATGAAGCGCATGGGGCAATGGATGCCAGCATCCCCGCGCTCGCCGCCGCCGGCACCCATTTCGTGCTGACCGGCAAGGCCGCAACCGTTCAGCGATTGCGTCAATGTCTCAAGCTTCATGGCGTCCCGAGCGCGAGGATTCTTGCCAAGGCCTATTGGGCGCCGGGGAAAACCGGATTGGATTGAGGCTGGCTGGGCCTTGCGTCCTGCGTCCAGCGCATTGGCGTCGAAAAAAATTTACAGACCGGTGTCGATTCCGGAAACTCCCGTTCGTCGTTCCGATGCCAGGCAGATGAGGCCGGCTCGAACAAGGAGACAGGCGATGCGTGTGATGGTGCTCGTGAAGGCGACCGAAGACAGCGAAAAGGGCTTTTTCCCGACGCCCGAGACGATGGCGATGATGGAGGAGATGGGCAAGTTCAACGACGAACTGTCCAAGGCCGGCATCCTGCGCGATGGTGATGGATTGACGCCCTCATCGCACGGCAAGCGTATCGCGTTCGATGGTCCCGGCCGCACGGTCATTGACGGGCCGTTCGCCGAAACCCGCGAACTCGTCGCCGGCTTCTGGCTCTGGGATGTCAAGGACATGGACGAGGCGGTCGCCTGGGTGAAGCGGTGCCCCAATCCGATGCCGGGACCGAGTGAGATCGAGATCCGGCCGCTCTACGAATTGGCCGATCTGCTGTGAGAGTCCGTTTGAGAAAGTCGGCACCAGCCCGCTCCCCCGCCCAACCACCCGATCCAGTATGATCCTGTCGGGTGGTTGGGCGGGGGAGCGGGCTGGTACCGCCAGAAAGCGCTCTTCCGCGCTTTCTCAACCAGGCTATGAGGCCCTGAACCCTGGCGCCGAAGCGGCGTTATCGCCGACCCGATGCGCGAAGACGGATGTCGTGCGTTTGGCGTCGGAGCTCCTCAGTCCTGTGCCTGAATTGCCGTACGGCGGGTCAGGAACAGGACCGTAACGGTGACGACCGCGAGCAGCGCATAGGCCTGAAGCGAGATCGCCGGCCCTTCGTAGAGGAAGGCGATCAGCAGTCCGCCATTGACCAGCAACGCGAAGAGCGCGGGCAAGGGAAAGAACGGCATGCGATAGGGACGCTCCAGATCTGGTTCGCGACGGCGCAGCACGATGGCGGCGACATTGATGCAGGCGGCAACCGTGGTGGTCAGCGTCACGCTGAACGCCAGCAGGATCTCGTACACGCCGACCGTCGCCATCAGCGCGCTTGCCGACGTCATCAGGATCGCCGCGCCGATCGGCGTGCCGTTCTTCGCGACGTTTGACAGGGCGGTCACGCCCCGATCGCGCGCCATCGCGAAGATCGCGCGCGGCAGCGTCATCAGCGCCATGTTGAGGATCGTCAGCAGCGAGATCAGCGAGATCGCGGTGACGAATGTGTCGGCGGACGGCCCGAACACGCGCGCTGCCGCATCTGCCGCGACCAATGGCGATCCCGCCATCTCGGCCGGTGTCAGCACCTGCAGGAATGCGACGTTCATCAGCACGTAGATCAGCGTGACCAGCGCGATGCCGGAGAATATCGCGCGGGGGATCGACCGCGCCGGATCCTTCACTTCCTCGCAGAACACTGCGGCGGTGTTCCAGCCGAGATAGGTGCCGACGATCGCGCGCATCGCGACGATCACGCCCACTGCGGTCAGCGCGGGCACGGGATCCATCGACGCCACCGGCGCGGCGCGCGGCGCGAAGAACAGCGCGACGATGAACGCACCGAAGATCAACGCCTTGATCGCGCTGCCCAGTTCCTGCGACGCACCGGCGATGCGGGTGCCGAGCGTCTGGATACTGCCGATGATCAGGATCAGGGTGGCGGCCAGCACGCTGATCGGCACGGTCGTTCCGATGCCCAGCCTGTGGAGATATTCGCCGAAGACCACGCCCAGAAAGGCGCAGACTCCGACATAGCCCAGCCAGTCGGCGAGCCCCGTCGCCAGCCCGATCGCCGGCCCCGCCTTCGGCCCATAGGCGCGGCGGGTGAAGGCGTAATTGCCGCCCGCGCGACGGATCGACGCGGCCAACTCGACCGTCGACATCGCATCGATCATCGCGACCACGCCGCCCAGGATCCACAGGGCAATGATCAGCCGCGCATCGGGAATGCCCTGCGCCACCAGCCCCGGCGATCGCAATATGCCTTGGCCGATCGTGCCGCCGATCACCGCGGCGATGCCGAATGCAACACCCAGCACCCGCAGCAAATGGCTGCCGTCCCCCGCAGGCTTCATCGAAATCCCCCCGACGCGCTCAGTCGCCTGAGGCGAGTAGATCATAGTCGGTGGGAATGAGCAATTGACGGGCGCCGCGATCGGCAAGGGCCGGCGCCGCCACTCCATCGCGGCGCCGGTTCCCGGCTTCTATCCTCGGATTTCGGCGCGCCAGTGGCGGTGCAGCGCATCGATATCGTTGCCCGTGAGCAGCGTCATCGCGTCGCGCAATTGCGGATCGGACCAGTTCCACCATTGCATGTCCAGCAGCAGTGCGATGCGTGCGTCGTCGAAGCGTTTGCGGATCGTTTTGGCGGGATTGCCCGCCACGATCGCATAAGGTTCGACATCGCGCGTCACGATGGCGCGCGTGCCGATAACCGCGCCGTGGCCGACCCGTATGCCGGGCATCACGATCGCTTCGGAACCGATCCAGACATCGTTGCCGATCACCGTGTCTCCTGCCGGCAGATAGCCATTATTCGCGGCCGCGAAGTGAGGCGCATCAGGATAGAAAAAGAACGGGAAGGTGCTGGCCCATTCGTTCCGGTGGCCCTGATTGCCGGCCATGATGAAGCTCGCGCCCGATCCGATCGAACAGAAGCTGCCGATGATCAGCCTGTCGGCATCGGCGTCGGGCAGGAGGTAGCGGGCACAGTCGTCGAAGCCGTGGCCATGATAATAGCCGGAATAATAGCTGTAGCGCCCGGCGACGATGTTGGGGTGCGTGATCTGCTCGGAAAGCGGAATGCCCTTGAACGGGCTTTCGAAGATATTGGTCATGAAGTTGCTCACTGTACATGGCCCCGCCGCTGTCGTGCGCGGACGCCGTCAGGACAAAAGGGGATTGCGGCCGAACGCGCATATGAGCGTCTGTTCGGCCTGACGTTCCTCACACGCTACGCGCGGGAACCCGATTCAGTTGGTACAGGGAGCCGTCTTCATTGCCGCGCGGTATGCGAGAGCGCAGGCGCGTGGTCAATCATCGAGCGTCGACCGGAAAAATGCTTCCGCATCCTTCCGCGCTTCCTCTGACAGGCGGTGGGCGCGCGCCGAGAAATGGGTGCGTGCGGTCTCGAACTCCGCGTCGATGAAGGTGCGGATCGGCTTGGGGAGCGGGCCAGCGCCCAGTTCGCGCGTCACGGCCTTCTGCGCGATCAATTCCAGGCTAAGGCGCACTATCTCGGCCGGAGGGTCGCATTGTTCGAGCAGGGTCACGAAATCCATCGGTGGGATCACCGCATCGGGATGGCCACGCAGCCAGCGCAACGCGGCTGCGGGACGCAGCGCGTAGAAGATCTTCTTGAGTGAGACCGTTTTATGATCCGCGAAATAGGTATTCCTCTGGCGCTCGCCGAGATGGAGGTAGTGGCGGCCGATCGAGGCACGGTCGGTATGGTTCGTGGCGAGCCGGATCAGTCCGTCCCGAAAACCGGGGTCGCCAGCATAGACGATTGGCGACATCAACCATTCGATGACGACCGCATTTCCCTTCAGCAATAGCTTGATCGCCTTGCCGAGTTCCCAGCCATTGAGGTCCATGTCATTCTCGAGCGGCGTTTCGATCACGTCGCGCTTCTGCCAGGGCGACAGATAGTCCGCGGTTTGTCGAACGAACAGGAAGCGGCAGTCATAGTCGCTATCGGGTGACGGAAAGCCCCAGGCGCGGCTGCCGCTTTCGATCGCGAGCCCGATCGAAACATGATGATCGCGCACGATATCGGCCAGGCGCCCATCGACATCGGCCAGACGTTCCGCATCGAAATGGCCGGGGATCGATCGCAGCGACAGCGGAAGCCTCTCCAATCGGTTTCAGCCGAAAAAGGCCATTGCGGCCGCGCCCAGCCCGGCTGCGAGAATCGCGGTCGCCGCGTACCGCCATCCTCCGCCGATGCGGATCACCTCGACCTCGCGCAGCGGCGGGGCGGGGGGCGCGGCACCCGGCTTGGGATATTGGGCCTCGATCCGTCGGACCAGGTCGGGCAGGCCGCGCAGGGTGCGGAAATCCATGATCAGGCGATCGGCGATCTGTGCCTCGGGGCCCAGTTCGGTGCGCAGCCATTCCTTCACGAACGGGCCGGACACGTCCCACATGTTGATGTCGGGATCGAGCGACTGGGCAACGCCCTCGACCATCACCATCGTCTTCTGCAGCAGCAGCAGATGCGGCTGGGTCTGCATGTCGAAATCGCGCGTGATCGCGAACAGCCCGTCGAGCATCTGCCCGATCGACACGTCCTTGACCGGCAGACCCCGGATCGGCTCACCGACCGCGCGGAGCGCTGTCGTGAACTCGTCGACATTGTGATGCGGTGGGACATAGCCCGCCTCGAAATGGATTTCGGCGACGCGGCGATAATCGCCGGTCAGCAGGCCATAAAGGATTTCGGCCAGCCACATCCGCGCCTGGCGGTTGATCCGGCCCATGATGCCGAAATCGATCGCGGCCAGATCGCCATTGGGCATCGCGAACAGATTGCCCTGGTGAAGATCGGCGTGGAAGAAACCCTCGGCAATCGCCTGGCGCAGGAATGCGCGGACAAGGCGGGCGGCCAGCACAGCCGGATCGTGGCCGGCCGCGATCAGCGCATCGCGCTTCGACAGCTTGATGCCATCGAGCCATTCCAGCGTCATCACCCGGCGCGCGGTGCGCTGCCAGTCGATGGTGGGAATATGATAGCCCGGCTCCGCGGCCATGGCCTCGGCGAGTTCGGAGGCGGAGGCGGCCTCGCGGCGCAGGTCGAGCTCGCGCATCGTCCATTGGCGGAAGGTGGCGATGACGAGACGGGGGCGCAGCCGTGCAATCTCTCCGCCGAATGCCTCGGCCTGCGCGGCCGCCCATTCATAGGTCTCGATCGCGGCGGCGAAATCGTCCTCGATGCCGGGGCGCAGCACCTTGATCGCGACGACGCGGCCATCGGTCGTGATCGCCTTGTGGACCTGTGCGATCGAGGCGGCGCCGACGGGCTCCGGATCGATCGACTGGAACAGCGCTTCGATCGGCTTGCCCAGCGCGGCTTCTATACTGGCCTTGATCTGCTCGAATGGGGCAGGGGGCAGGGCATCCTGCAAGCGGAACAGATCGTGGGCCGCCACTTCGCCGACCAGGTCGGGCCGGGTTGCCAGCGATTGACCGAGCTTGATCGCCGCAGGGCCGATCGCCTGAAACGCATCGGCATAGCGTGGTTGCTTCGGCACGCGCGCACCCAGGCGAAGGATACGGATGAGCCAGCGCACGCGCGGCGGCGTCAGTGCATCACGCTCGATGCCCGTCAGCGCGCCATGGCGCGCCAGGGTGCGGCCCCATCTAAAGAGCCGCCAGAAATGAACGGTAGAGTGAGTCAAATCTTCCAGCCGCTATGGATTGCGACCAGGCCGCCCAGCAGCGGTTCGACCCGCGTCTGAACGAAGCCAGCCTTGGCGATCATGCCCTCGAACGTCTTCATGTCGGGAAAGCGGCGGATCGATTCGATCAGGTAGCGATAGCTGTCCTCGTCCTTCGCCAGCGCCTTGCCCAGCTTGGGCACCAGCTTGTGCGAATAGACGTCATATACTTCGGCGAAGCCCGGCCAGAGTGTGGTCGAGAATTCCAGGCAGAAGAAGCGGCCGCCGCGCTTGAGTACGCGATGCGCGTCGCCTAGCGCCTGCTGGACCCGGGTGACGTTCCGGATGCCGAAGGCGATCGTATAGGCGTCGAAGCTCGAATCCGCGAAACTCAGTTCCTCGGCATTCTCTTCCTGCCAGACCAGCCCCTCAATGCCGCGCTTCGCCGCGCGTTCCATGCCGACGGCAAGCATTTCCGGATTGATATCCGACACGGTGATGTCGGCGCCCGACGGCGCCATGCGGAATGCGATATCGCCGGTGCCGCCCGCGACATCGAGGATGCGTTCGCCCGCACGGGGTTTCACGCGACGGACGAAGCGATCCTTCCATAGCCGGTGCATCCCGCCGGACATGGCGTCGTTCATGATGTCGTAGCTGGAGGCGACGCTCGAAAAGACGCCGCGGACGCGCGCGGCCTTCTCGTCGGGGGCAATGTCCTCATAGCCGAAGGAGACGGTGTCGGTCATGGGCATCCTCTAGCCAAGACTTGTTGGTGGGGCAAAGGCTGTTAAGCGAAGGCAATGCCAGAGCTTCCCGAAGTCGAAACCACCGTGCGCGGCCTTCGCTCCGTGCTGGACGGCGCTGAACTCACGCGTGTCGATCCACGCCGGCCGGACCTGCGCCGCGCCATCCCGCCCGACCTGCGCCAGCGGCTGACCGGCGCGCGGGTGACGGGGCTGGGGCGCCGCGCCAAATATGGCCTGATCGATACAGACCGCGGCGATACGCTGATCTTCCATCTCGGCATGTCGGGCCGATGGCGAGTCGATCCGGAAGAGATCGGAACCCACGACCATCTGGTGATCGAGACCGCGGCCGGTCGCCGACTCGCACTCAACGACCCTCGGCGATTCGGTTCGCTCGATCTGGTCGAGACCGCGGCACTGGCGGTGTTCCCGCCATTTGCGGCACTGGGGCCGGAGCCGCTGGAGGACGTGTTCGATGGCGCACATCTGGCCGCGGCGTTCGAGAATCGGATTGCGCCGATCAAGGCGCTGCTGCTCGACCAGCGAATCGTTGCGGGGCTCGGCAACATCTATGTCTGCGAGGCTTTGCATATCGCCGGGATTTCGCCGGTGATGCCCGCAGGGCAGATCACGCGCAAACGGCTGAATATGCTGGTCGCCGCGATCAAGGCCGTGCTGGCGTCCGCGATCGAGGCTGGGGGATCGACGTTGCGCGACTATGCCAGGCCCGATGGCGAGCTTGGCTATTTCTTCAAGCAATGGCGCGTTTATGGCCGCGAAGGACTCGATTGCCCAAGCTGCGGCGAGGCGGTAGAGCGGCGCATCGACAGTGGGCGATCGACCTTTTTCTGCGCGAAATGCCAACGCTGAGCGGTTGACCAATTGCGGAAACCTGACTAAGGGAGCCGCTTTCCGGGCGCGGGCCACTTCCGCGCCTTGTTTTTTCGAGAAGCAGAGGCATCACAGAATGGCGAACACGCCGCAGGCAAAAAAGCGCATCCGCCGCAATGAGCGTCGCGCCGAAGTGAACGGCAACCGCATCGGTCGCATCCGCACCTTCATCAAGAAGGTGGAATCTGCGCTTGAGTCCGGCGTCAAGGCTGATGCAGCCAACGCGCTCGCCGCCGCGCAGCCGGAACTGGCTCGTGGTGTCGCCAAGGGCGTCCTCCACAAGAATACCGCGTCGCGCAAGTTCGCACGCCTGACGAAGCGAGTCGCCGCACTGGGCTGAGTCGTTTTCCGTCTCAAGGGTTGCAAGCCCGTCGGCAGCGATGCCGGCGGGCTTTTTTCATTTTTCTGTCACGCGATTGTCACGTCCAGCTTTTCCCGCGATTCGCGATAGTTACGATTCGGCAACTATAGATAAGCCTTTGAAAATATAGGAAATATGAGATAGCTCGGATTTCCGCCGTCAAGCGCCTTTATTTCATTTTTTTGACATGGCCGGCCTTGATCCCGCGCCAACTCCGGCACACAAAACCCGTCTTGCCGGCAATCGAATCGGTTGCCGGAACAGCACACCTCAGCGTTCTCCGCGCCGCGACATATGTTCCGGCCGTGGGATCGCTGTGCAGACGGACAAGCGGGCATCGCCCGCGCAAAGGGCAGAGGGTTTGATGGCGGGACGAGACGAGGGACAGGCGATGGAAGGCGCCGCGCTGGCACAGGCGTGGGAAGTCGTCCGCACCGGCCTTCGTCGCGATTGCGGCGCGCGGACCTTCGACCATTGGTTGAAGCCGATCGGGCTCGGCAAATTCCGCGCCGCCGATGCCACCATCGAGATGATGCTGCCCTCCGCCTTCATGGCGCGCTGGGTCGAGTCGCATTTCCTGGATCGATTGACGCTTGCCTGGCGCGCGGTCGGGTGCGGCGTCGCTGCTGTCGAGGTGGTCGCTGGCGAAGGCATCGAGTCGCGGCCGGTCTATTCTGTTCCTGCCGAGATGGATCATGCGGAGCCTGAGGCCGCACCGGCGGCTGTCGCGTCGGGCTCTGTGCTCGATCCACGCTTCACCTTCGACACGTTCGTGGCGGGCGATTCGAACGCATTGGCTGCAAGCGCCGCGCGCACGCTGGCGGAGGGCGGTGCCGTCCTGTTCAACCCGCTGTTCATCCATGGCGGGACCGGGCAGGGCAAGACGCACCTGATGCATGCGATCGGGCATGCGTTCCGTCGCCGCAATCCCAATGCGAACGTGCTCTACATGTCCGCAGAGAAGTTCATGGTCGAGTTCGTCTCGGCGATGCGCGCCAAGGATACGCTGGGTTTCAAGGCCCGGCTGCGTTCGGCCGATCTGCTGATGATCGACGATATCCAGTTCATCGCCGGCAAGGGATCGACGCAGGAGGAATTCCTCCACACCGTCAACGAGATCATGACGAGCGGTCGACGGCTGGTGATCGGTGCCGATCGTTCGCCGCAGGCGCTTGACGGCGTCGAAGGCCGTATCCTTTCGCGCCTGTCGATGGGGCTGGTTGCGGATATCAAGCCAGCGGATCATGCGCTGCGTCTGGCGATCTTGAAGCGCAAGGCCGCCGCGGTCGAAAGCGTCGCCATTCCGGATGACGTGATCGAAATGCTGGCGCAGCGTATCGCGAGCAATGTCCGCGAGATGGAGGGCGCACTCAATCGGGTCGTCGCTTATGGCCAGCTCAACGGGCGGCCGATCGACGTCGAGTTCGCGCAGGAAGTGCTGGTCGATGTGCTTCAGGCCAGCCAGCGCCGGGTGACGATCGACGAGATCCAGCGCCGGGTCTGCGCCCATTTCGATATTCGCCAGAATGATATGGTGTCCGCTCGCAGGGCACGCGCCGTCGCGCGGCCGCGCCAGATCGCAATGTATCTCGCCAAGCGGCTGACGCCGCGTTCGCTGCCCGAGATCGGGCGCAAGTTCGGCGGGCGCGATCACACGACCGTGATCTATGCCGTCCGCCAGATCGAGAAGCTGCGCGAAAGCGATGCCGATATCGACAAGGACGTCCGTTCGCTGATCCGCGAACTGGAAAGCTGAACGCGGGCGCAGCGTTTCGGCTACCATACAAAAAAGGCCCCGGCTCGCGCCGAGGCCTTTTTTCTGTTGAGCTGCTGACGCTTCAGCGCTTCGCTGGCGGCGGAACGGTGATGCGGATCGCTTCGCCCGAATTGCCTGGGAAGCCGGTGAACATCGCTTCGACCAGATTCGGAACCAGATAGGTCAGGTCATCGCTGCGCGACTGGGCCTTGGCCTGTCCTTCGAACACGCGTTCGCCGCTGCGACGCTCGATCACCATGTCCAGATCGGACGTATAGACCGTATAGCTCTCGACATCGTTATAGCCGAAGCCGCCGAACATGAACGGATCGTGGAAACCGTAGATGAAGCCACCCCGGCCCCAGCGACGATACGGGCCCCAGGCGAAGGGATCGCGATTCCAGCCATTGCCATAGGCAAAGGGTGACGAGCGGATCTTCTCGCGTCCCTTGTCGATGCCATAGTCCAGCTTGACCAGCAGGCTGGCGCTTGCCGGTGACTCGGCGCGAGCATAGCCCTGTTCGGCCAGCTTGGCCTCGACGAGACGCGCATATTGGGAGAATTCGAGGCTATCCTGCAACGCCGGATCCTGTGCCACGACGGCAAAGGTCTGGCCCTGCGGTGCGGGCATCTGCTGGAAGCGCGTGACATTGGACGTCAGTCCGGTGGCGCAGCCGCTCAGGGCAAGAAGCGCGATCGGAGCGGCGGCCAACGCGATTTTACGAAAGATAGACATGACCTGGACCCTTCGGGGTGAAACCATTCGATGTTTCAATGACGTAGACGTTTATGTCAAACCGCATGAATAGTGATTGAACGCGCGGCCCACCGATGGGGTTGCACGGTTCGTCAGCGACGACAAGTGTGTCATGTCACCCGGCAAAAGCCGGCGGCAAAGGCTACCTGCCTCTGACCAGCCCGAGCGCATCATAGGCGGCATCAAGTGTCGGTTTCGCCAGCGCGCGGGCCTTCTCGGCACCGAGCGCAAGGTAGGAGTCGAGCTGTGCCGTATCCGTCCGCAACTCGTTGAACCGGGCAGTGATCGGACCAAGCACCGAGACCATCAAATCGGCGAGTGCCGGCTTGAACTGGCCGAATCCCTGGCCCGCATAATCGGCAAGCACCGCTGCGGGCGTGGTGTCCGCCAGTGTCGCATAGATGTTGACGAGGTTGCGTGCTTCCGGGCGCCCCTCCAGCGCGTCCTCATTGTCGGGCAGGGGCTCAGGATCGGTCTTGGCCTTGCGGACCTTCTGGGAGATCGTGTCGGTATCGTCGGCCATATTGATGCGGCTCATGTCCGATGGGTCGGACTTGGACATCTTCGCATTGCCGTCGCGCAGCGACATGATGCGCGCCGCGGTCTTTGGAATATAGGCCTCGGGGATCGTGAAGACCTCTCGCCCGAAATCCTGGTTGAACTTGGTCGCGATGTCGCGGGTCAGTTCCAGATGCTGGCGCTGGTCCTCGCCCACGGGCACATGGGTCGACTGATAGAGCAGGATGTCCGCAGCCTGGAGCACGGGATAGACGTAAAGCGCGGCGCTCGCACTTTCGCGGTTCTTGCCGGATTTCTCCTTGAACTGCGTCATCCGGTTGAGCCAGCCGATCCGTGCGGTGCCGTTGAGCAGCCATCCGAGTTCGGGATGCGCGGGAACCTGGGCCTGGTTGAACAGGATGGAACGGTCGGGATCGATGCCCGATGCGATCAGCGCGGCCGCCATGTCGCGCGTATTGCGCGTCAGTTCAGCCGGATCGTTGTAGATCGAGATCGCGTGGAGATCGGCCAGGAAATAGAGGCACTCGGCCTCGTCCTGCATCTTCACCCAATTCTTGATCGCGCCCAGATAATTGCCGAGGTGGAGGTTTCCGGTGGTCTGGATTCCCGAAAGGACGCGCATCAAACAGCTTTCTTCTTGCGGAGGAGGACGAGGATGGCGTTGCGATCGATGCCACCGATCGCGAAGGCGGTCGCGAAATAGACCAGACCGCCGACGCCGCATAGCGCGACGACGCCGATCAGGCGCTGGCCGACCGATCCGGCGAACCAGTCGCCCAGCACCGTCCGCATGCCCCACAAAGCGGCCGCCATGACGATGCCGGCCAGCAATTGCCGGCCGATCCGGCGCCACAGCCAACCCTCGATGCGGAAATGGCCCCGGCGACTAAGGATCACGTAGAGCATGATCGCGTTGAGCCAGGAGCAGCCAGAGATCACCATGGCGAGCCCATAGATGCCGAAGAACGGAATCAGCGCGAAATTGAACACGATGTTGGCGACCAGTACGATCGCGGCGGTCTTGACCGGAGTCCTGGTATCGCCACGCGCATAGAAGCCGGGCGTGATCACCTTGACCAGCACATAGGCGGGCAGGCCCGAAGCGATGATGGCGAGCACATTGCCGGTGATCATCGCATCGGTTGCGGTGAAACGGCCGCCCTGGAACAAGGCGGCGATCAGCGGAGATGCCACGACGCCAAGCGCGATCGCGGCCGGCAGGCACAGCAGCATCGACAGGTCGACCGCCTGGCCCTGGACCTTGGCTGCCTCTTCCGGATTCTCCTGGCCGATGAAGCGGCTGATATGCGGCAGGATCGCTGTGCCCAGCGCGGTGCCGATCACCGACAAGGGCAGCTGGTTCAGCCGGTCCGAATAGTTGAGATAGCTCATCGAGCCTTCGGGAAGCCGGGTGGCGAAGAAGGTGTCGATGAACTGGCTGATCTGATAGACGCCGGCGCCCAGGGTGGCGGGGATGACTACGACGAAGAACTGCCGCACATCGGGCGTCATCTTCGGCTTGCGCAGCGTCAGTGATACGCCTGCCTTGCGTGCGCCGTGCCAGAGCAGGATAAGCTGAAGCACGCCGCCGACGGTCACGCCGATCGACAGCGCAATAGCGCTGCGCACGCCACCGACAGGGACCAGGATGAGCGCGATCAGCATCGCGACGTTGAGCAGCGCGGGGGCGAAAGCGGCCGCCGCGAACTTGGTCAGCGAATTGAGGATGCCCGAGAAGAATGAGACCAGGCTGATCAGCAGCAGATAGGGAAAGGTGATCCGGCTGAGGAAGACGGTGAGCGCGAACTTCTCCGGCTCGTCGGCATAGCCCGAGGCGATCGCCCAGACAAACAGCGGCATCCCGACTTCGAAGACGAGCGTGAACACAAGCAGCGTGGGAACGAAGAAGGCCAGCACCTCTTCCGAGAAGCGCTTGGCCTCAGCCATGCCGCCGGGGCCGTGGAAGCGCTTGCTGAACAGCGGCACGAACCCGGCGGAAAAGGCGCCTTCGCCGAACAGGCGGCGAAAGGTGTTGGGCAGGCGAAATGCGACGAGGAACGCATCGGCGGCGCCGCTGGCGCCCATGATGCGCGACATCATCATCTCGCGCACAAAGCCGAAGACGCGGCTGACCATGGTCAGCCCGCCGATCGTTCCCATCGATTTGAGGAGGTTCACTCTATGCTCCTCAAGCGATCAGGGTCAGGCCTGACCGCTGGTTTCCACGGTGGCGAGATCGCCCTGTGCCTGCAGCTGGCTCAGATAGAGCCCGCCAAAGTCGATGGGCTCGAGCATCAGCGGCGGGAAGCCACCGTCGCGCACTGCGTCCGCCAGGATGCGGCGGGCGAAGGGGAACAGGATCCGCGGCGCTTCGGCCAGCAGGAAGGGCTGGAGCTGGTCCTCGGGAATGTTGCGCAGGCCGAAGAGCCCGGCATAGGAGAGCTCCACCTGGAACGCGACCTGGCCGCCCTCGGCTTCGGCGCGTGCGTCGATCTTGAGCACAACCTCATGGACGTCTTCGCCGACCTGATTGGCCCCGATATTGAACTGGATATCGATCTTGGGCTGGCCCTGCCACTGATAGACGGCCGGCGAATTCGGGTTCTCGAACGAGAAATCCTTCACATATTGCGAAATGACACCGACCTGGGGGAGGGTGTCCTCGCCGTTCGCCAGCGGCTCGTTCTCAATGATCGCGCCTTCTTCTTCGGCCATGTCCCGATTTGTCCTCGATACCTTGAAATGATGCCGCGCGCGCTAGCAGGCGCCGTCGCGAAGGGCAATGGCGAGCCGTGCGGAACGTGTCGTGCAGTGGATCATTTGAAACGTGCGCGTCATGCGCCTATGTAGGGATGCGACGCGCGATCGGAGGTTTTGTGGTAACGGTTGTCATTCTTGCTCTGGTAACGCTCTTCTTGGCGTTTCGGCTTTATGCCGTGCTTGGAAAGCGGACCGGCCATGAGCAGCAGCCGCTGCCGCGCTCGGCCGACGAGCGTGTCATTCCGGCGCGCTCCAATACGCCGATTCCCGACATCAGCCCCGAGGCACGGGCCGCGGGCGATCCAACCGTAGGGCCGGCTGCCGCGCGCGGCGTCCGCGCGATCGAGGCTGTTGATTCCCAGTTTGAACCGGCTCGCTTCGTCGAGGGCGCGAAAGCTGCCTATCGCATGATCCTGGAAGCCTATTGGGCGGGTGACGAGGCAACCTTGGCCGAGCTGGCGGGCGACGATGTGCGCAATGCATTTTCGGGCGCGATCGCTGAACGCAAGGCTGCGGGGCAGGTTCTCGACAACCGGCTGGTCCAGATCGAGCAGGCGGTCATCTCCGATGCCGAACTTCAGGGGCAGACGGCCTCCGTCACGATCCGATTCGATGCGGATATTGCGGCGGTCACGCGCGATGCGGATGGCAATGTGATCGCGGGCTCGCTGAGCGATGCGGTTCCCACCCACGATGTCTGGACGTTCAGCCGCAATGTGCGCTCGGACGACCCCAACTGGATTCTGACAGACACCGACGAGGCCTCCTGACAATGGGATTAGGGCGGGGGGCGGCGGCGTTTGCCGTATTGACGCTGGCTGCCTGCTCCGGGGGCATCGTACCGCCTTCGGCCAGCACGCCCGCGCGGCCGGAGTCGAGCCGGCCCGTGCCCAGCGACTCGGAGCGCCCGGCGCGACCGCAGCCCGCGACGCCGATCCCGACGATCCCCACTGCGCCGCCGCCGGCCGATGCCGCCAATGCGCGCACCCAGGGCGTCGTCGCCGGACCGCCGATTGCGAAGCTGGAGATGGGCGATGCGCAGGCGCGCCGGGCGCTTGCGGCGTTTCGTATCTCCTGTCCCTCGGTCCAGCGCCGTACCGATGCGAGCGGGCTGACGCGGGGCAGCGACTGGGCGCCGGCATGTGCCGCCGCGACGGGCTGGTCGGATGGCGATGCCGCGGGGTTTTTCCGCCGTTATTTCGAAACGGTGCAGGTCGGTGCCGGCACCGCCCATGCCACGGGCTATTTCGAACCCGAAATCCGCGGATCGCGTGAGCGTCGCGCCGGATATGAGGTGCCCGTCTATCGCCGTCCGCCGGACCTGATCGACGTCGATCTCGGTCTGTTCAGCGAAGCGCTGAAATCCAAGCGGATTCGTGGGCGTGTCGATCGCAATGCCTTCGTGCCCTATTATGATCGCACGCAGATCGAACAGGGCGCGCTTGCCGGCAAGGGGCTGGAGATCGCCTGGGCGGCCGATGCCGTCGAATTCTTCTTCCTGCAAATCCAGGGATCCGGCCGATTGCTGCTGCCCGATGGCGGGGTGATGCGCATCGGCTACGACAATCAGAACGGCCGCGACTATACCGGCATCGGCAAATTGCTGATCGATCGTGGCGATCTGCCGCGCGGCCAGGGATCGATGCAGGGGATCATGGCCTATTTGCGCGCCGACCCGGCCAAGGGCCAGGCAGCGATGCGCGAGAATAAGAGCTTCATCTTCTTCCGCGAACTGACAGGGGCGGGCCCGCTGGGTTCGCTTGGGCTGCCGGTGACGGGCAGGGCGACTGTCGCGGCCGATCCGGCCTATGTGCCGCTGGGGGCACCCGTCTTCCTGTCGCTCGATCGCGCCGAGACCGCGGGGCTGTGGGTGGCGCAGGACACTGGTGGTGCGATCAAGGGCGCAAACCGGTTCGACACATTCTGGGGGGCTGGCGCCGATGCGCGCGCGATTGCCGGCGGCATGTCCGGCCGGGGCACGGCATTCCTGCTTTTGCCCGTCGGCACGCTGGCGCGGCTTGCGGAGGCGACGCCCGGTGGCGGGGCGGCGGCTCGGCGCTGACGAGCGGGCGCTGTGGGCGCGCGTGATTTCAAGCGTGACGCCCCTCGATGGACGACAGCCTCCCTCGCAGCAGCCCGCTCCGCCCATTCGTACCCCGAAGGGTCCCGTTGAAGACGATCTGATCGCGCGCATGCGCGCGCAGGCTGCCGCAGCACCGGCCAGGCCGAACACGCCGGCGCTCCCGCCCGCAAAATCAGCTGCGAACACGCTTGATGGGGGATGGGACCGGCGGCTCAGGCGCGGGGTGGTCGATCCCGACATGACCGTCGACCTTCACGGGCATACGCTCGATTCAGCCTGGCGGCTGCTCGATTCCAGCCTGGCACGCGCGGTGACCTCCGGCACGCGCGTCATCCTGCTCGTCACCGGCAAGCCGCCGCGGGGCGACCGGCGGGGGCGGGGTGCGATCCGCGGGGCGGTGGGGGACTGGCTGGCGTCGTCCCGCCATGCCACGCACATCGCCGCCGTCCGCAACGCACATCCGCGCCATGGCGGAAACGGCGCCCTTTACATCATCCTGAAACGCGACCGCACGACATCGTAAAGCCAATCTTTACGGACTTGTGAGAAAGACCGCTGATCCAGGCGACTGGGTTGGGGACTTCATCGTCACGTGCTGTGGGAGCATGATGGAAGGCATTTCGCTCAAGAGCCGAGCCATTGCATTTGCGATGTGCGTCGGCGCGGGATCTTTCATCCTTGCCATCATGGCAAGCGGGACGGGGGGACTGCATGGCGGCAGCAGCAGTGCGACGGCGGCCAATGCGCTGGTCGTTGCCATTGTCTGTGCGGCGATGAGCTGGGCGTCGGCGGATCGCGCGCTCGCGACGGTTGCGGCGGCGGTCGATATCGCGATCAAGCGGCTCGCCCAGGCGGCGCATGGCGATTTCGAATCGCGTACACCGGCGGAAGTGCGGGAATTCCTGCCCGAACTGGCGGACAGCATGGACGCGCTGTTCACCGAAACACGCTCCACCTTCGACAGTATCCATAATCTCGCCATGTACGATCCGGTGACGTCGCTCGCCAATCGCACCAATTTTCGTCGCGATGTGGAACGGACGCTGGCGGAACTGCCGGCCGATGCACGCTCCGCTTTGCTGTTCATCGATCTCGACAATTTCAAATCGGTCAATGACTCGCTCGGCCATGCGCATGGCGACCAGCTTCTCGCCAAGGTGGCGAACCGGTTGCGTGCCGTGCTCAACGCAGAAGACGCGGTGGGCCGCGGTGGGCCGGGCAAGATCGGACGGCTGGCCGGCGACGAGTTCACATTGTTCCTGCCGGACATCGCATCGACCATCGACGGTCATCGGGTTGCCCAGCGCATATTGTACGCGCTGGGTGAGGATATCGACCTGTCCGGCCATGCGATCCGTGTGGGGGCATCGATCGGTCTGGCCTTCCATCCCGATCACGGCCGGTCGCTGACCATGCTGATGAAGGCGGCCGACGTCGCCATGTATCATGCCAAGGCCTGCGGTCGCGCGCAGGTGCAGACCTATACGGATTCGCTGGCCGACGCGCTGAACGAGAAACTGTGCCTGGAAAGGGATTTGCGGCTCGCGCTCACCGAATCACGCTTTCAGCTGGTCTTCCAGCCGCAGATCGAACTGATGAGCGGCAATACCCTGTCCGCCGAGGCACTGTTGCGCTGGAATCATCCCGAACATGGGATGCGTCTGCCCGGCATGTTCATCGAGACCGCCGAAGAAAGCAATCTGATCGTCGAGATCGGCGACTGGGTGATCGACGCGGTGGCTGCGGCTGCGGCCCGCTGGGAGAGGCTGGGCCTGAACCAGCGGCTGGCGATCAACATCAGTCCGCGGCAGATTGAGCAGCGCGATTTTTTCCGGCGCTTGCGCGAACGGCTGGCCGATCACGGTGCGACGCCGCGCATGCTGGAACTCGAAATCACCGAAGGACTCGCCATGACCTGTGGCGAAACGGTGTTCAGCGAGATGGCCGCGCTGCGCGACGAAGGTGCGCTGATCGCGATCGACGATTTCGGTACCGGCTACTCCAATTTCTCGCGGTTGCGCGACATGCCGGTCGATCAGGTGAAGCTCGATCGCAGCATGATCGCCGACGTCACCAGTTCGGAACAGGCACGCGCCATCGTTCATGCGGTGATCGGCCTGATCCACGGCCTGGGCCACCGGGTGATCGCCGAAGGCGTCGAGACGCAGGAACAGGCGGACGTGCTGCGCGTGATCGGTTGCGACGCGGTGCAGGGCTATGCGGTCGCAATGCCGATGAGCGAACGCGATTTCCTGGCCTGGACCCATGGCGGACGATCGGCGCTTACCGCCTGAATTTTTGACCTATTCTGGCGCCTGCGTAAATGCGCGGTCGATCACCAGCGCGAAGATGTCGGTCAGCGCCGCGATATCCTGAACTGCCACCGCTTCGTCCAGCTTGTGCATCGTCGCATTGGTCAGGCCGAACTCGACCACCGGACACAGCTGCGCCAGGAAACGCGCGTCCGACGTTCCGCCAGTGGTGGACAATTCGGGAGTCACGCCTGTCACGTGCGCGATCGCGGCTGACACCAGGTCCGACAGCGGTCCCGGTTCGGTCAGGAATGCTTCTCCCGAGATTCGCGCGGTCAGTGTCGCGCGCGACGATTCCTCTTCGCAGATCGCACGGATGCGCTCGGCCAGTGCCGCGCCGCTGTGCAGCGCGTTGAAGCGGATGCTGAGCCGTGCGGTCGCCTTTGCCGGGATCACGTTGGTCGCCGGATTGCCGACCTCGATATCGGTGACTTCGATGTTGGAGGGCTGAAACCATTCCGTGCCCTGATCGAGTTCGATCGCTTCGATGCGCGAGAGAATACGGATAAGCGCGGGGATCGGATTATCAGCCAGATGGGGATAGGCGACATGGCCCTGGGTGCCCGCGACTTCGATCCACATGTTGACCGATCCGCGGCGACCGATCTTCATCATGTCGCCCAGCCGCGCGACCGAAGTGGGTTCTCCCACCAGGCAGAAATCGGGAAGCTGGCCATTGGCCTTCATCCATTCGATCAGTTCGACCGTGCCATAGGTGGCAAACCCTTCCTCATCGCCGGTGATGATCAGGCTCAGCGTGCCGGCATGGTCGGCACGACGCGCCGAGGCCGCCACGAATGCAGCGATCGACCCTTTCATGTCGACGGCGCCGCGTCCATAAAGCAGATCACCGCGGATTTCAGGGATGAAAGGATCGCTGCTCCAGCCATCGCCCGGCGGTACCACGTCCAGATGCCCCGCATAAGCGAAGTGCGGCGCACCGCTGCCGCGCATCGCAAACAGATTCTCGACCGGGCCATCGGGCGCTTCGCCGACGATGAAGCGGTGGACGGAGAAGCCGATGCCGACAAGAGCGGCCTCCAGCACGTCGAACACCGCGCCGGTGGCGGGTGTCACGCTGGGGCAGGCCATCAGGCGGGCGGCAAGATCGACGGGATCGATGGACGCGGTCATGGCTGGCGACTAGCTTGCCGTGCAGGCTTTGCATAGCAGGAGGGGCCATGCCCAAGCTGGATCTGGACACAATTCCGCAGACCAACGCCACCGGCTATCCACCGATCTATGCCGATGTCGTGCAGCAACGCTGGTATCGCCGTCTCGCGCCCGCCACGGGGCTCACCGACTTTGGCGCCAGCCATGTCGTGCTGAAACCCGGCGCATGGTCGTCGCAGCGCCATTGGCATGAGGGCGAGGACGAGCTGGTGGTGATGATTGCGGGCGAGGCGGTGCTGGTCGACGAGGATGGACGCCATCCGATGCGCGCGGGCGATATCGCCGCCTTTCCCAAGAATGACGGCAATGGCCATGTGCTGATCAACGAGAGCAGCACCGATTGCGTCTATGTCGCGATCGGGCGGCCATCGGTCACCGATTGCCATTATCCCGATATCGACATGCATCTTGATGCGTCGGTCGGACAGCAGCGTCGCAAGGATGGCAGCGAGTTCTAGACCCGCGGCGTCGGGAGGGGCGCGAATCCGTCATTTTCTCGCTGTCGCTCCAGCGAAAACTGGAGCCCATGCGGTCTTCGATTCCGCAGTGTAGTCGGACGTATCGTATAGGCTACAGCTTTCGCTGGAGCGACAGAGGGGGGCAAAAGTCCAGGCTAACGCCCGTTACTCCGCCGGCGGAAGCACCGGAACGAAAAGCCCGCGCTTGCCCGGACCGAGTACGACATTGGTGGTAAAGCGCCGGACATTGGCGTTGTCGGCGATCATGCGGCTCATCAGCGCGTCGTAGGAATCGACGTCGGGTGCGGTGACGATCAGCACGAAATCCGCGCTGCCGGTGACATAATAGACTTGCTGGATCTGATCCTCATCGGCGAACCAGCGGCGGAGGCGCGCCAGCAGTTCGGCGCGTTCCCGCTCGATTTCCAGTGCCACGATGAAAAAGGTCGGCTTGCCCACCGCCGCGGGATCGACCACCGCGACGGTCGCCGCGATCGTGCCGTCCGTCTTCAGTCGCCGCAACCGCCGCAGTGCCGCCGAAGCGGACAGGCCGACCCGTTCGCCGAGCGCCTCCGCGGTCAGATCACCGTCGCGCTGGACGATGTCGAGGATTCGCCGGTCGAAACTGTCGAGAGTGTTCTGCATGATTTCGGCGCCATAGCATTTGATATCGCCGATTTCAGGCGTTCGATGATGATTGTTCGATAAAAAACGGCCAATCACCCGCCTATCTTTGGGCGATGAACTATCCAGACCCTCAAGGCATCATCGCCGCCAACGACCGGATCGACCCGGTTTTTCTCGACACGCCGCTGCGGCGCTCGGACACGCTCGACCGGCTGGTCGGTGCCGCCGTCACTTTCAAGGATGAAACGGCCAATCCGATCCGCTCGTTCAAGGGACGTGGCGCCGGCGCATTCCTGGCGAGCCTCGATTCGCCGAGGCCGCTCGTTTGCGCCTCGGCCGGCAATTTCGGCCAGGGGCTCGCCTGGGCAGCACGCGGGCGCGGATTTCCCCTGATTGTCGTCACGGCGCGTGATGTCGTCGTGACGAAGCGCGAGGCGATGGAGCGGCTGGGTGCGGACGTCCGCCTGCTCGGCCGCGATTTCGACGATGCGAAACATGTCGCGCGGGCGCTGGCCGAGCGTGAGGGGCATGTTTTCGTCGAGGATGGCGCAGAAGTTGCGATCGCCGAAGGCGCGGGCACGCTTGCGCTGGAGATGACCGAGCGCGCGGGCCCTTTCGACGCGATATTGGTGCCGCTGGGCAATGGTGCGCTCGCGTCGGGTGTCGGCACATGGATAAAACATGTGTCACCCCAGACCAGAGTCGTGCTGGTCGCAGCCGAACGTGCACCTGCCATGGCCGAATCCGTACGCACCGGCCGGATCGTCGAAACGCCGACGGCGCCGACCATCGCCGATGGCATCGCGGTGCGTGTGCCGGTGCCTTATGCGGTCGAAGCGGTGCGCTGCATCGCCGACGATGTCGTGCTGGTGAGCGAGGACGCGATCCGTTCCGCGATGGGGCTTGTCGCCGACCATCTCGGCTTGATCGTCGAGCCCGCTGGCGTCGCCGGCCTGGCCGCGTTGATCGCCGATCCGGAGCGGTGGCGCGGACGCAGCGTCGCCATTCCGCTGTGCGGCGGCAATGTCGATGCGCCGGCCCCGGAAACCCTGATCCCTTCACCGGAGATACCAGCATGATCGACCATCTCGAGCTCAAGACACGCGATCTGGGCGCCAGCGTGCGCTTCTATGCCGACCTGCTCGCGCCGCTCGGCTACACGCTGCGCGTCGACGGCGCAGCCAAGGGGTTCGGCGACGGCCGCTCGCTCGACCTGTTCCTGGTGGAGGGCGATCCGGTGTCCGATGCGCATTTCGCGTTCGCCGCGCCCGATCGCGCCACGGTCGACCGCATCTATGCGGTCGGCGAGGAAAATGGTCACCGGCTGGATCGTGCGCCGGCGCTCGCGCCGCACATTCACCCCAACTATTATGCAGGCTATCTGCGGGATCCGGATGGTCGGCTGGTCGAGTTCGTCAGCCACGCGGCGGGATAGCGCGCCTTAGACCATGATCACGTAAGATTGATTCAATCTGAAGTGTGAAACGCCAGTACGGCGAAGCCAATCATGGTCTCAACCATATGATAGAGCCTGATTGGCTTCGCCGAACTGACGTTTCACGCCATCGGCGGAAGCGCGGAGCGCTTCCACCTCAAGCGATCAGGCTCTAGTTGCCTTGCGGCTGCTCGAACTTCTCGATCACCCAATTTTCTTCCTGCGCGCCCGCGATCCAGTCCTGCATGAACGGGTGGTTGATCACCGCGAGCATATAGGGTTCGGCGAACCGTGCCACAGGAAGCTGGTAGGTGACGAAACGCGTGATCACCGGGGCGAACATGATGTCCGCCGCACCGAAATCGCCGAACAGGAAATCGCCGGCGCCACCGAAACGGGCGCGGGCCTCCGCCCAAAGCTGCATGATGCGGACGATGTCCTGCTTCACCGCGTCGGAGGGTTCGCGCGGCTCATAGATCTGGCGGACGTTCATGCTGTGCTCGCGGCGCAGCGCGGCAAAGCTGGAGTGCATTTCGGCGGCCATCGATCGCGCCATGCCGCGTGCAGCGTCGTCCTCGGGCCAGAATTTTTCGTGACCCGACTTTTCCGCAAGATATTCGATGATGGCCAGGCTGTCCCAGACGACGACTTCGCCATCCCACAAAATGGGGACCTTGCCCGAGGATGGCGCGAACTCGTCGCCTTCGCGGCGCTTGTCCCAATCCTGATCGTAGAGCGGCACCACATTCTCTTCGAAGGCGAGGCCCGACTGACGGACTGCAAGCCAGCCCCGCAGCGACCAGGACGAATAAGCCTTGTTGCCGATGAAGAGCTTGAGCATCCATTCCCTCCGGTCATTCTGCCCCTGAATCCTGGGACGTGGAGAACGGATAGACGAGCCGCCGCCGCTTCGCCACCCACGGTTTGGCGGTGCCCGAAATGAAAAGGGCCGACACCCGAAGGTGCCGGCCCCTGATTTTCGGACGCATTGCGCGAACTCAGGCGAGGGCTGGCATCAGCCCCTTGCCGCCAGCGATGCGCATCATCGCCTTTTGCAGCTTCTCGAAGGCGCGAACCTCGATCTGGCGGACGCGTTCGCGCGACACGCCATAGACCTGGCTCAATTCCTCGAGCGTTTTGGGATCCTCGGCCAGACGGCGCTCGGACAGAATGTGCTTCTCGCGATCGTTCAGATCGGTCATCGCTTCGACCAGCATGGTGTGGCGCACGTCGCGCTCTTCCGCGTCGGCGATGCGCTCATCCTGCAGCGGACCTTCGTCCTGCAACCAATCCTGCCACTGGCCGTCGCCATCCTCGCGCATCGAGACGTTGAGCGAGGTATCCCCGCCCATCGCCATGCGACGATTCATGCTGGTGACGTCCTGTTCGCTCACGCCGAGATCGGTCGCGATCTTGGTGACGTCCTCCGGACGCAGATCGCCGTCCTCGAACGCGTCGAGCTTGTTCTTCATCCGGCGCAGGTTGAAGAACAGCTTCTTCTGCGAGGCGGTGGTGCCCATCTTCACCAGGCTCCACGACCGCAGGATGAACTCCTGGATCGAGGCGCGGATCCACCACATCGCATAGGTGGCGAGACGGAAGCCGCGATCGGGCTCGAATTTCTTAACGCCCTGCATCAGGCCGATATTGCCCTCCGAGATCAGCTCGGAAACGGGCAGGCCGTAGCCGCGATAGCCCATGGCGATCTTGGCCACGAGTCGCAGGTGCGACGTGACGAGTTGGGCCGCTGCCGTGGGATCCTGATGTTCCTGATAGCGCTTGGCGAGCATATATTCCTGCTCTGGCGCCAGGATCGGAAACTTCTTGATCTCAGTCAGATAGCGATTGAGGCTCTGTTCACCACCCAGAGCGGGGATCGTCGCGGGGACGTTGGTGTTGCCGGCCATGATCTTCATTCACTCCCTTCAACCGCCCTCGATAGGCGCGGTCTACCTTGAAAAATCTATACCACCAATGAGCTGAACAGTTCCTGCATATCGTCAGGCATTTTGCTATCGAACGCTAAAGCCGCGCTTGTGATCGGGTGGACGAACCCGAGATGCGCAGCGTGCAGCGCCTGCCGATTGAATTCCAGCCGCTTCAGCACCGCGCGCCGCGATTCTTTGGGGCGGCCATAAACCGGGTCGCCGAGCAGTGCGTGGCCGATCGACGCCATATGGACCCGCACCTGGTGAGTCCGGCCGGTTTCCAGTCGACATTCGACCAAAGCCGCATCCCTGAGCTGCTGGATCGTACGATAGTGCGTCACCGCGCGCTTGCCGCCGGCCACGATCGCGATCTTTTTGCGGTTGGCGGGCGAGCGGGCGAGCGGGGCATCGATCTTGCCGGCGGGCGGGGCGGGGTGGCCGCCCACGATCGCGTGGTAGCGCCGGTCGATCGAATGCGCCGCGAATTGCTTTGCCAGCCCTTCATGCGCCTGATCGGTCTTGGCCGCGACCATCAGACCCGACGTATCCTTGTCGATGCGATGGACAATCCCCGGCCGCGCCACGCCGCCGATTCCCGACAGGCTGCCGCCGCAATGATGGAGCAATGCGTTGACCAGCGTGCCGTCGAAATTGCCGGCGGCAGGATGAACCACGAGCCCGGCGGGCTTGTCGATGACGATCAGATATTCGTCCTCGAACGCGATCTCTAGCGGAATGTCCTGCGCTTCGTTGTGCGCGGCAACGGGCAGCGGAATCTCGATCTCGAACGCGGCGCCCGCGGGGGCCTTGGCCGACGGGTCGCGAACCGGCACGCCTGCGGCGTCGCGAACCTTGCCGCCGGCGATCAGCGCCTTGATCCGTTCGCGCGAAAGGGTGGGAACCGCGTCGGCCAGGGCGCGGTCCAAACGCAATCCGTTCGCGTTCTCCGCGATCCGTGCATCGACAGTGGAACCCCCCCGAACCATCGCTTAGGGAGATGGGAATGGTCATGCGAATTTCAAGAGCATTGCTCGACCGATTGATTGCAGAGGCGGCTGCGGCTCCGGATCGCGAGATTTGCGGCCTCTTGCTCGGAAACTCCGGGGAAATCCTCGACGCTGCAAGTGCGGCCAATGTCTCTGAAAACCCGCATGACAGTTTCGAGATCGATCCGCAGGCACTGTTCGAACAGGCGCGCGTGTCGCGCGCCGGCGGCCCCGCCTCCATCGGCCATTATCATAGCCACCCGCGGGGCGCCGCCGAACCCTCGGCGCGCGACCGGGATGCGGCCAGGGGAACACCGGTGCAATTCTGGTTGATCCTGGCCGATCGCGGCGCCGCACTGTGGCGATTGGGCGACGATCCGAACGGTTTCGCGATTTGCCAACGGGTCGAGTTGGTTGCATGACGCCGCCGCCTTCGCCAGAAGGGCGCGCAAATCGAATGAAGGGATCGGAATGTCGATCAACGCCGTGGATTTCGCCAGCCTGCTCTGTTCGCGGCTCTGCCACGATCTGCTGAGCCCGGTCGGCGCGCTCAATAACGGGCTGGAGCTGCTGGCCGACGAGCATGATCCGGAAATGCGGGCACGCTGCCTGGAATTGCTCAGCGAGAGTGCGCGGACATCGGCCAACAAGCTGAAATTCTTCCGTCTGGCCTTCGGCGCCGCCGGAGGATTCGGTGAGGAGGTCGACGCACGCGAGGCCAAGGCAGCAATCGAGGGGTTGTTCGGCATCGACGGCCGAATCGAACTGGGCTGGATGGTCGGTGAGGCCGCGCTCAGCAAGACCGCGATCAAGGTGTTGCTGAATCTGGCGCTGATGGGCGGCGACGCATTGGTGCGTGGCGGCCGGCTTGACGTGGGCGCGGAACGCCATGGCCTGAAGACCGAGATCGTCGTGCGGGCCGAGGGGCCTCGCCTGGTCCTCGACGCCGAACTGCGCAAGGCTCTGCTCGGCGAAGTGTCTCCCGATGCGCTGACGCCCCGCGCGGCCGCTGCCTGGCTGGCACACCGGATCGTCGCCGAAAGCGGCGGGCTGATCCAGGTGTCCGAACCCGAGGATCCGGTGCTGTTGTTCGGTGCGGTAATCGGCACGGGCGTGGCCCCTGCATAAACCATTCTAACGGCTTCTTAACCACGCTCCGTCATGACGGGTCCCCAAGCTGCTGGCGGACCCAATGGACGATATTCTGGCCGAATTCATCGCGGAGACCCGTGAAACGCTCGAGGCGTTGTCGGGGGAACTCGTCGCCTGGGAAAAGGACCCGGCCGACCGCGAGCGGCTGGATGCGATCTTCCGCTTCGTCCACACCGTCAAGGGCAGCTGCGGCTTCCTCAATCTCGATCGGCTCGAACGGCTGAGCCATGCGGCCGAAGACGCGCTTTCGCAGGTTCGCGAGGGCGCGCGGCCGGCAGACAGCGCGCTGGTCGGCGCGGTTCTCGCAATTGTCGATCGCATCGCCGAACTGGCCGAAGCACTCGATACCGGGGAAGCCGTCCATGGCAGCGACGATCACTTGATCGTTGCGGTCGGCGTTGGCGGCGCGCCTGCGCAGCTGGTCGCCGAATCACCTGTTTCCACGCAGCGCGGCACGACGCGAAGCATCCGTATCTCGCTGGATCTGCTCGACCGGATGATGGCGGGGGTTTCCGATCTGGTGCTCGCCCGCAACGAATTGTCGCGACGTCTGCAGGATAGCGGCGCCGAAACGGTGGTGGAGGGCGCGTTCGAGCGGCTTTCGGCCTGCGTCGCCGACATGCGGGACACGATCACCCGCACGCGCATGCAGCGAATCGAGAAGCTCTTCGCCTCGGTCCCCCGGCTGGTCCGCGACATTTCGACCGAACTCGGCAAGTCGGTGGACCTGCGCATCGAGGGCGGCGATGTCGAACTGGATCGCGAAATGATCGAACTGATCCGCGATCCGCTGACCCATATCATTCGCAATGCGCTCGATCATGGCATCGAAACGCCCGATGGCCGCGCCAGCGCCGGCAAGCGTGCACAGGGGCGGTTGCGGATCACGGCGTGCCAGTCAGGCAATCAGATCGTGATCGAGGTCAGCGACGATGGTCGCGGGATCGACGCCGACCGGCTGGTTGCGCGGGCAATCGCTGCGGGCATCGTCACGGCGGAACGTGCCGAGCGTCTGTCGCACGAAGCACGGCTTGCACTGGCGTTCGAGCCGGGACTTTCCACCGCACGGACCGTCACGGCGCTTTCGGGGCGCGGCGTCGGCATGGACGTGGTTCGCGCCAATATCGAGCGGATCGGCGGCGTCGTCGATATCTCCAGCGTTGCAGGCAAGGGCGTCACGCTCACATTGCGCATGCCGCTGACGCTCTCGATCATTCCCGCGCTCACAGTGGGGGCGGGCGGGCATCATTTCGCGGTTCCGCGCGCCGCGATTCGTGAGATCGTGCGCGACAACAACACAGCGCTCGTCATCGAGCGCGTTGGCGCCGCGACCATCGCCCGGCTGAGGAACGAGCGGATTCCGGTCGTCGAACTGGAACAGATTCTCGGCATAGAGCGTGCCGTGCAATCCATGCCGCGCTCGCTCATCATTCTCAATTCCGCCGGCGGCGCCACCTATGCGCTGAGCGTTGCCGAACTCCACGACCATCAGGAACTGGTGGTGCGTCCGGCGTGCCCGACGATCATGGCGGCCGGCGTCTATGCCGGCATGACGCTACCGGACACCGGCTTGCCCATGTTGCTGCTCGACCCCGCCGGCATAGCCGACGCTGCGGGCATCATTGCCACCGCTGCGGCCGATGACGAGGTCGAGGTCACGGAGATGGTCGAAGATCCGGGCGTTTCGACGCTGTTGTTCCGGGATCTCGATGGCGTCGAGCGGGCCGTCCGTCTGAGCGTCGTCGAGCGGATCGAAGAGGTTGCCGGCGATCAGATACGCTTCGGCGCGGGTCGACTGCGTCTTGCGGTCGACGATCGCATCATTCCGCTTGTCGGGTTCGACACACTGACCGATCGCGAGACAGTGAGCGTGCTGCGTCTCAACGATGGTACCGTCGAACTCGCTTATGCCATCGAGGAAGTGGTCGATATCATCCGTTTGTCGGCAGCGGTTGTGCAGGCACGCAATGAAGGCATCGTTGCCGGCGTCGCTTTGCTCGACGGGCGGCAGATCGAGCTTCTGGATCCACATTGGCTGTTCGCAGATGCAGTTGGGTCCGCGCCCGCGGGCGCCGAGCGCCCACTCTGCCTGCTCGGCGATCGCGATGATCCGTGGACGCGTGAGGTGCTTCGGCCACTTGTCGAAGCGGCGGGGTATCGCGTCGCGTTCGATGGTGACGTCCCACCCGGTGATGCGCACATCATTATCGCCAGCGAAGGCAGCGCTGCGGAAACCCATGCGCCCAGTGGGCGGCTGTTACGCCTGCGGAGCGATATCGCCTCGCGCGGAGCGGATCCGGCCAGCGTCTATCGTTACGATCGTGCGGGATTGATGACGGCGCTGCAGGCCGGTCGCGCGCGTGTGGGGAACTGAGCGATGAAGACGCTTTGCCTGATCGCCGAACTGGATGGCCAGCGCATCGCCATCGAGGCTGCGCATATCGATTCGGTGGTGCATGTCTCGCGTGTGACCGCCGTTCCGCTGATGCCGCCGCATCTGCTGGGGCTTGCCGCGCTGCGCAGTCGGGTCATCACGATGATCGATTGCCGTCGGGCGCTCGACCTGCCTCCTGGCCCAACAGGCAAGTTTCTGGTCGCGGTGGTGGTGGATGTCGATGGGCATCACTACGGGCTGGTCGTCGACCATGTCGAGGATGTTCGCGAGATCGAAGGGCCGCCATCGCCGGTCCGCACGCGTCTGGGGGCGGGCTGGGCCGTGGCGACGCTGGGTGTGCTCGATGATGGCGAAGCATCGCTGCTGATGCTGGATCCCACGGCGCTCGTCGCCGGGCAGCCGAACGCAAGGGCGGCTTAACCCCATGCTTACGCTTTATGTTTATCGAATGGACGGTTTCGTGCCCCGTCGGGCTTGAAGGGGGCAATATGTCGAGAAAATGCCTTGTCGTCGATGACTCAAAAGTGATTCGAAAAGTGGCTCGCCATATCCTGGAAACATTGGATTTTTCAGTCGACGAAGCGGTGGACGGAAGCGATGCGCTCAACCAGTGCATGACCGCCCCGCCCGACGTTATCCTGCTGGACTGGAACATGCCGGTGATGAGCGGGATGGAATTCCTGCGCGCGCTTCGCAGCACCGATCTTGCTGTGCGCCCGAAGGTGGTGTTCTGCACGACCGAGAACGGCATGGGGCATATCCGCGCCGCGATCGATGCGGGTGCCGACGAATATGTCATGAAACCGTTCGATCGCGAGACGCTTGAAACCAAGCTGCAGATCGTCGGCTTTTCCTGACCTGAATCGCATGCCGGGCGAACTTCTTCGAAAAGAGACCCGATCGGGAGCGGAGGCGAAACAGATCAGGCTGATGATCGTCGATGACTCGGCCGTCGCGCGCGCGGTGCTGGCGCGGATGATCTCCCAGGAGCCGGCTTTCGAGATCGTCGATGCGGTCTCCGGTGCCGCGGAGGCGATCGAGCGGCTCGCCGGGCTTGCCGATCCGGTCGACGTGATCCTGCTGGATATCGAGATGCCGGGCCGCAGCGGTCTGGCCGCATTGCCCGAATTGATCCAGCATAGCGGCGGCGCGCGCGTGCTTATCGTCTCTGCATTGGCTGATGACGGCGCGGCCGCGACGGTCGAGGCCCTCACCATGGGCGCTGCCGATACGCTCGCCAAGCCGGGCGCGGGCAGCTTTGGTGGCCAGTTCTCCGAGATATTGCGCGAGCGTCTGTTGCGCCTGGGACGAGGGGGGAATCGCGAAGTCGACGCGATCGGGCGGCCGGTGCCCGCACTTCGTTCCATAGCCCCGACTCCCCGGTTGCGTGCTGGGGGAAAGCCGTTGGGCTGCATCGCGATTGGTGCGTCGACGGGGGGGCTTCACGCGATTGCGGCGCTGTTGCGTGCGCTGCCGGCGGAACTCGACGTCCCGATCCTGATCACCCAGCATCTGCCGGCGGTGTTCATGCCGTTCTTCGCGGATCAGATGCAGACGCTGTCCGGACGCAAGGCGCTGGTGGCGCGCGAAGGCATGCCGATCCAGCCGGGACGGCTGCATATCGCACCCGGTCACGCCCATTTGTGCGTCGAGGATCGCAATGGTCGTGTTGCCGCGCGACTGCTCCAGCACCGGACGGAAAGCGGTTGTCTTCCTTCGGTTGACCCCATGTTTGCCTCGGTCGCGTCGGTCTATGGCGCGTCGGCGGTTGGTGTCGTGCTCAGCGGCATGGGGCGCGACGGCAGCGCGGGCGCGCATGTGCTGGCCGATGCCGGTGGCGATGTCTTTGCGCAGGATATTGAAAGCTCGGTGGTCTGGGGGATGCCCGGCAGCGTGGCGAAGGCGGGACTGGCCAGCGCGGTGCTGCCGCCGGCCGAGATCGCACGCCTGCTGCAGCGCCGCTGGGAAGCCGCATGAGTGCGAGCGCCACGGCGATCCGCATGCTCGCGGGTTTGCTGGAGGCGCGCACCGGGCAGCAACTTGCGACAAGCCGTATCTGGCGGATAGAGACGTCGTTGAAGCCGTTGTTGCGGGAACGCGGCTTCGATTCGATCGATGCGCTTGCCGCGGCGGTATTTGTTGGCCGTACGCCTGATCTGGCCGACATTGTGGTCGACGCGCTGCTCAACAACGAAACCTTCTTCTTCCGGGATCATTCGGTGTTTCAGCTGCTGAACGGCCCCGCGTTCGATCTGCTCCGCAGCGCGCGCGAAACGCGGCGTCGCCTGCGCATCTGGTCGGCGGGCTGCTCGACCGGACAGGAGGCCTATTCGATTGCGATGATGATTGCGGACGATGCGGAGCGCTGGGCGGGATGGTCCATCGATATTCTCGGCACCGATGTGTCTGGCGATGCGGTCGAGCGGGCGAGGCAAGGCGTGTTTTCCCAGTTCGAGATCCAGCGCGGACTGCCCGTGCGCACGATGCTGCGCTGGTTCGACCAGTCCGGCGAGAATTGGGTCGCGAAACGGCAGCTCAGGCACATGGTTCGTTTCGAGCGTCACAATCTCTTCGATCGGCCGCCCCAGCCCGCGCATTTCGATCTGATCCTGTGCCGCAATGTCCTGCTCTATTTCCCGTTGCCGGCGCGCGCCGCCGCCTTTGAGCGTCTTTCGACCGCGATCGCGCCCGATGGCGTGCTGATGCTCGGCGCGGGCGAGACGGTTCTTGGGCAGACCGCCAAATTCTCGTCCGAGCGTGCGTTGCGCGGACTGTATCGTCCCACCGCGGGCACGCCCCATCAATCGCACCGCGCGGCCTGATTCGCACGACACGGTTATGCGAGGTGCTTCCACCTTGCGCGATCAGCCTCTATGGCCGCGAGGGTGACTGCACCGGCACCGACCCGCTTCGGCACCCGCGACCTGCTCGTTGCGGCAATGATGAACGTCCTGTGGGGACTGAACATCATTGCCGTGAAGATGGGCGTGGAAGCGACGGGCCCATTCACCGCCGCTGCTTTGCGCCAGGCGATCGTCTTCGTCGTCTGCGCTTCCGCGCTGCGGATCGTCCCCGGGCGCATGCGCGAGCTGCTTCTGTTGGGGCTGTTGTCCGGTGCGATATTCTACATGTTCGTGAACGCGTCGCTGTTCGTTGCCGACAATGTCAGCGCGCTCGCCATTGCCGGGCAGGTGGGCGTTCCCTTCTCGATGATCCTCGCAGTCGTCTTCCTGGGCGAGCGGATCCATTACATCCGGATCGCCGGCATGGGCCTCGCCTTTCTGGGTGTGCTGCTGCTGGTGTTCGATCCCGCGGCGGGGCGCGAGATCCCCGGGATGCTGCTAACAGCGGCCGGCAGCTTTATCTGGGCGGTCTCTTCGCTGATCCAGCGGCGACTGCGCGGTGTGCCGGTCCTCACCATCTACGCCTGGATGGGGCTGGTCGGCACGATCGTGCTGATGCCGGTTTCCTATGTGTTCGAACCGGAAGTGATCCACGCGCTCCCGGCCTTGCCGCTTCGCGATTTCGGCTGGATCGCCTTTTCGGCGATCGGTTCGACAATCGGCGGGCACGGCGCAATGTCGTGGCTGCTCCAGCGTCACGCAGTGAGTGCGGTGGTTCCGCTGACCCTGGCCGCGCCGGTGATTTCCGTCGTGGTCGCGTCGCTTTTCTTTGCCACACCGCTGACGCCGATTATGATCGCCGGCGGCGTCGTCGCACTGGTCGGCGTGGCCATCGTCACGATCCGTACGGCGCGGGTGAAGGAAGGGGAGGGCAAGGCAGTTTGATCGATACACCGTCCCCGAATTTCGACGAGCGCGCCGCGCCGGTTTCGATGATCGTGCTGCATTATACCGGCATGATCGACGCCGCGTCTGCGATCGCCCGGCTTTCCGACCCGGAAGCCAAGGTTTCGGCGCATTATCTGATCGATGAGGACGGACGACTGTTCAGCCTGGTGGCGGAGGACAAGCGTGCCTGGCATGCCGGACGGTCGCACTGGCGCGGGCATACCGACATCAACAGCGCCAGCATCGGCATCGAGATCGTCAATCCCGGCCATGACCATGGCTATCGCCCGTTTCCCGATGCGCAGATCGAGGCGCTGATCCCCCTCGTCGCTGATATCAAGGATCGGTATGCGATCACGCGCGGCAATGTCGTCGGGCATTCGGACATTGCGCCGATGCGCAAGCGCGATCCCGGCGAACTTTTCCCATGGGGCCGGCTCGCGCGGCTGCGCCTTGCGCTGCCACGTCCGACCCGGAACCTGCTCGATCCCGAATGGTCTCAGGCCGGATTTCTCCTGGCATTGGAGAGGTTTGGATACGAGGTTGCAGATCCGATGGCAGCAATCGTCGCGTTCCAGCGCCGTTTCCGCCCCGAATTGATCGACGGCGAGGTCGACGGCGAATGCCGCGCGATCCTGCTCGCCTTGCTGCTGCCCCAGCCGCAAGGGGATGACTGAGCCTGTCATCGCGCCTATAGCGCCCCCGTGCCAGAGGGCTGGGCGGCCGCGGCCTCGTCGCAAGACGGGGGCGAGGAAAGTCCGGGCTCCACGGAATGACGGTGCCGGGTAACGCCCGGCGGGGGCGACCCCAGGGAAAGTGCCACAGAGAGCAGACCGCCCCGCGCTTCGGCACGGGGTAAGGGTGAAAGGGTGCGGTAAGAGCGCACCGCGCGTCCGGTAACGGAAGCGGCATGGCAAACCCCACCGGGAGCAAGACCGAATAGGGACGACGCATGGCCTCATTCCGGCCGGTCGTCCGGGTTGGTTGCTTGACCCCTGACGCAAGTCAGGGGCTAGAGGAATGGTCGCCCATTCCCGGCTTGCCGGGATGGACAAAACCCGGCTTACAGGCCCTCTGGCACATATTCGGGATCCTGCGCGACGCATCTTGTCAGGCGTCGCGGGATCGCTACCAACCGATTCCGATGATTGCGGGGAAACGTTCTATCCGGTCGAGGGCGCCGATATTGCTCGGCTTCGGGCTGCTGCTGGCGATGGTCATCGGCAGCCTCTGGTTCGCGCGCGCCCAATCGCTGGCGGCGCGCGAGGCGACGCGGGTGTTCAACTATCATGCCGCGCTGATCGAGACGCTGTCTGCAATCAAGGATGCCGAAATCGGCCAGCGCGGCTATGCCCTGACAGGAGAGCAGCGCTATCTGGTTCCCTATGACTCCGGCACTCGCCGGATCGGACCGGCGCTCGAATCCGCTTCGCGGAATTCGGCCGATGGGGCCGCAGTCGTTGCGCAACTCAGGCCGCTGGTCGATCGCAAGTTCGTTGAAATGCGCGCGTCGGTTGAAATGGTTCGTTCGGGGCGCCGGGCTGCCGCCGTATCGCTGATCGAGACGAACCAGGGCATCGAATTGATGGACGGGATTCGCGATATCGTCGGCGAACAGCGCGATATTTCCCGCCAGATGATCGAGGATGCGCAGCATCGCGCATTGCGCCAGGCCAATTCGCTGACCCTGGGGCTACTCGCCGGGCTTGTCATCCTGCTTGTCACCGTCCTTCTCTGGTGGCGATCGCAGCGCGATCAGTTTGCAGAAATGCGTCTCGCGCGGGACGAGGCGCAGGCGTCATCGCTCGCCTTGAGAGAGCAGATGGCGGCGCGGGAAGAAGCTGAGGGTGCGCTTCGCCAGATCCAGAAGATGGAATCCATCGGCCAGTTGACTGGCGGAATTGCACATGATTTCAATAATATGTTGGCCATTGTTATGGGTAATCTTGATCTTGCCCAGCGGAGGCTGAAAAGTGATCCGGATCGGGCGCTGGCATCGATCGGTCACGCCCGTGAAGGTGCGGAGCGGGCTGCCACTCTGACCGCGCGGCTGCTCGCTTTTTCCCGGCAGCAGCCACTGGCTCCCGAGCCGGTGGATGCCAACAAGCTGGTCGCCTCAATGTCCGAGTTGCTGCGCCGGACGCTCGGCGAGCAGGTGATGGTCGAAACCGTACTGGCGGGTGGTCTCTGGCGGACTCATTCGGATGCCAGCCAGCTCGAAAATGCGATCGTCAACCTTGCCGTCAATGCGCGCGATGCGATGCCGGAGGGGGGCAAGCTGACCATCGAGACGGCAAATGCCCATCTCGACGATGCCTATGCGGAGACGCGGGCAGAGGTGGTGCCGGGGCAATATGTCCTGATCTGCATCACGGATACGGGCACGGGCATGAGCCCGGAGGTGATCGAACGCGCCTTCGATCCCTTTTTCACGACCAAGCCGGTGGGCAAGGGGACGGGGCTGGGGCTCAGCCAGGTCTTCGGCTTCGTCAAACAGTCGGGCGGTCATATCGCGATTTATTCGGAGAGCGGCGAAGGCAGCACGATCAAGCTCTACCTGCCGCGCTTCTTCGGCGCCGCCGAACCGATTCATGCGCCGGCTGCAGACACCGACACCCCGCCGGGCAGCGCCAATGAGATCGTTCTGGTGGTCGAAGACGAACAACGCGTCCGCCACTTCTCCGTCGATGCATTGCGTGAACTTGGTTACACCGCGATCTCGGCCTCGGGTGCCGCAGAGGCGCTTGCCTTGCTCGACGAACAGCCCAACGTCGCTCTGTTGTTTACCGATGTGGTGATGCCTGAAATGGACGGCGGCCGACTGGCAGAGGCCGCATTGCTCAAGCGTCCGGGCCTGCGCATCCTCTATACCACCGGATATACGCGCAATTCGGTGGTTCATAACGGGCGGCTGGATGCGGGCGTCAATTTCCTCGCCAAACCCTATTCGATTGCACAGCTTGCGCGGAAAATCCGGGGCGTCCTGGACGACGGCTGATCGTGGGTTGGTGTTGCTTTACAGCCACGCCCGAATAGGTCAGGTTCCGTCCCGGTAACAGGGAGGCGGTTTCATGAGCATTGTCGATCGTGCGAAGAATATTCTTCTGACCCCAAAAACCGAATGGCCGATCATTGCGGCAGAGCCTGCAACGACGGGCAGTGTCATGACTTACGCCGCCATCCTGGCGGTGATTCCGGTGGTAGGAAGCCTGCTTTCCGGAGTGCTCTTTTCGAGCGCATTGGGATTTGGCTTCAACTTCGTGCTCATATCCGCGCTGATCGGCTACGCTATCGGCCTTGGCATATTGTTCCTCATGGGCATCGTGTCCGGCGCCTTGGCGCCGAGTTTTGACGGCCAGAATTCACAACTCGCTGGCCTGAAACTGATCGTCTACGCGTCGACGCCGGTGTACGTGGCTGGTGTCTTGAACATCGTGCCTGGGCTCAACATTATCGCGATGATCGCGGGCCTCGTTTACGGCATTTACCTGATCTATGTTGGCTCGACACCTGTCATGAGCGTGCCGGCGGCCAAGAGCGGCGGCTATACCGCCGTCGTGGTCGTCATCTGGATTGTCCTGCAAATGGTCATTTCCGCTGTTATCGTCGGTGCGGTGATGAGTGCATTCTTCAGCACGGCGATGCTTGCAGGTGCATCCTACGGCTGATCCCGCTAGAGGCGCGCGACGGATAAATCCGGCGCGCGCCCATTGCGCGGACGGGCTGCTTCGCTACATCGGGGGGGAATGACACGTTCCTCCCGATCCCATGACTGGGGCTTTCCCCGCTGGCGCGGCTATGAATCGTCGCGCGAAGCGACGAAGATAAAGCTGTGCGACCGTGACGGTTGCGATCGGCCCGGCGATCGGCCGGCGCCGAAGTCGCCCAATGGCAGCGAACGCTGGTATTTCTGCGAGGAGCATGCCGGCGAATATAATCGCAACTGGAATTATTTCGAAGGGCTGACCGCCGAGGAAGCGGCCGCGCGCGAAGCCAAGGAGAGCCGCGAGGCCGCCGGCTTCGAGCAGTCGCGGCACTATGGCTGGGGTGGGCCGGGTGACGGCAGCCGCTCGCGCGACGAACTCAATGCGTTGAAGGCACTGGAACTGGACGATGACGCCGATTTCGAGGCGATCAAGAAGTCCTGGCGCCGGCTGGCCAAGGCCAACCACCCCGACGTCAAGCAGGGCGACGCTGCGGCCGCCGTCAGGTTCCAGGCGATCCAGGCGGCGTTCGAGATATTGCGTCAGGCCGAGGAGCGCCGCCCGCGCTGATGCGCTCGGTCCGCTCCAACTGGCAGACGACATTGCTCGTCTGCCGCAAATGCTCCAAGCGCCAGCATGGCGGCTTCGGACCGAAAGGCGCGACGCCGCTCGCCAAGGCGCTCAAGAAAGAGCTGGGCGGCAAAAAGGGGCGCAAGGCGCCCGTCGGAATTGTCGAGGTGAAATGCCTGGGCGTCTGTCCGCGCCATGCCGTCGTCATGGTCGACGCACGTCATCCGCACGACTGGCTGTTGGTGAAGCCGGGGACTGGGATGGAGGAGATCGTCGAAGCCGTTGGGCTGGGCGAGGGCGATGCGGTCACCGCCCCCTGACCTGTCGCTCCAGCGAAAGCTGGAGCCTATACAATCTTTCAGTTCAGCGGATGTGGCTGGCATAGCATGGGCTCCAGCTTTCGCTGGAGCGACAGGTTGCTTTACCGTTCGGAATAACGCCCGGCAGTGTCCCTGATCAGCGCGATCATGTTGGGAATGCCCTGGGTGCGATTCGAGCTGAGCTGATTCTTCAGGTCGAACGGCGCCAGAGCGCCTTCGATATCGAGGGCAAGAATCTCCTGGCCTGTCCGATTCTGGACGATCTTCAGAATGAGCGCGATGATGCCCTTGGTGATCGCGGCATTGCTGTCGGCCAGAAAATGCAGCCTGCCGTCGTCGCTGACGGTGGGATAGACCCAGACTGATGCCGAACAGCCGCGGACGAGCGTGGCATCGGTCTTGAGGGCGGCAGGCATCTCGTCGAGCGCGCGGCCCAGATCGATCAGAAGGCGATAGCGGTCGTCGCTGTCGAGGAATTCATATTCTTCGCGGATATCGTCGAGCGTGGGATCGGCCATCCGCCGCGCTTAGCGGCGCGGAGCGGGCTCGGCAACGTCCAGCGAAACGACCGGAGGCGTGGAGGGGCGGCGGGGCGGCCTCGTCGGCCGTGCGGCATCCGCCTGCTCCATCATCTTCCCGAACAGATCGGCAGGTTTCCGGCGGTCGGTCACAGATCCACGCCTGCCGCGATCGCTTCGAGCTTGCGTATGCGCTCCTTGAGGTCGGCGATCTCGATGCGCGATCCGGCCGAAGGCGGTGCGATCTCGTTGCGGATCTGCTGAAGCTCGGCGCGTTTCAGTTCGAGCCAGCCGCGCCAGCCGCGCAATGCACCGATGGTCAGGATGCCGATCCCCGACAGGGCGGAGAGGGCGAGGATGACGGTGGAATACGGGTCTGTCATTGGTCTTTCCCCATATCTGCTAGAGGTGTCTGGGATCGGATCGGGCGTTAAACCCGATCGCGATCCCGGAGCTTCTCGATCTCCCGATCGAGGCTGCTGGTGTTGTCGGTCGCCAGGCGCTCAAGCACCGCGATCCGTTCCTTGAGTTGCTTCACTTCGTCGCGCAGGCGGTCCGCATCCGGATCTCGCAGCGACACTTCGTTGCCCATGGCATCCTTGCCGACGCGGTACTTGGCGCGGAAGATGCTCGCTATGGCGGTGATCGCGACGATCAGGACCACCATTTCAAACGGATTCATGTCTCTGTTCCTCCCAGAACGTCGGTCAGTTTGCCTTGCCGCGCAGCTGTTCGATCTCGCGGGTCAGCGTGTGTGCCTCGTCGGTCACGATGCGCTCGACATTGGCGAGGCGATCCTTGATCGATCCGATCTCGGCGCGAAGCTGGGCGTTCTCCTGCGTCAGCAGTTTCACGCGCTCCACCGCTTCGTCATTGTTGCGCGGATACACGGCCTGGCCCCAGGCGCCATCCAGCGGATAGCCGTGGCGGATGCGCATCCAGGTGGTGATCACCCATCCGATGACGGCCACGACGGTGATGATCGCGATGACCGGTCCCAGATTTCCGATGAGGCCCTGTGCCAGTACCAGCTTGTCTTCCATGATTTTCCCTTTCCCAGCGGGCGTCAGCGCAGCGCGTCGATTTCGCGGGCGGTGCGGGCCGCGGGATCGGTCGCGATCCTCTCCAGCACCGCGATCCGTTCCTCGAGCCGGCCGATCTGGCCCTTTAATTGGCCATTCTCGGTCGAAAGCAGTTCGATTTTTCGATCGGCGTCGGGATGGCTTCGATCAACGCCGTCACCCCAGTCGTCGAGCGGGTAGCCATGTTTCGCGCGGATCCATGTCGTGAACATCCACGCGCCCATGCTCAGGGCGACGACGGAGATCACCACCAAACCACTCATTCCAGCCCAGCCCATATCCTGTCTCCCCTCTTCGGCACCGGCTCAGCGCAGCCGCTCGATCTCGTCGGCAAGGCTGGTGTTGCGGCTGGTATAATACAGCTCGACATCGGCCAGGCGGCGGTCGATGTCGCGGAACCGCGAGCGGACCTCGCGAGTGCTGCGCGCCGGCGAGCGGCGGACGCCCTGCCAGAATTTCTGGTCCTCGGCGTCGGCGTAGAGGCCGGCGGGTTTCGGATTGGCGACCCAGGCGGCTGCCCAATAGGCAACCAGCGTCCAGGGGAAGCCGCCCATGATGGTGAGCAGCACGATGCCCACACGGATCCAAGTGACTTCGACGCCGGTATAGTCGGCGATCCCCGCGCAAACACCGAGCCATTTGCGGTTCTGCTTGTCGAGGTAGAATTTGGTGCGGCTGGCGGACATTTCTGTGTTCCTCCCTGTCGAAATTTGTGCCGGCTCAGCGGCGATCATCCAGGCGGTCGATGTGCGACACGGTATCGCCCAGGCGCCAGTTGGGATTGTCTGCGGTGATGATGCGCTCGATGCTGTGGAGCCGGTCGTCGAGGCGGCGTGCCGTCTCGTGAAGCTCGTCGAGCAGGTTCTCGTCCTCCCGCGTGATGTTTCCGGCCCGCTTCCACTGCGTGACATAGTGGAGGATGATCCAGGGCATCCCGATGAAGATCGCAACGATCGCGAGGGCGGGAACGATATCGTCCATGACCTCAGCCCTCCTGGCCGGTGGTCCGGGCTTTCATCGCGGCAAGTTCCGCATCGACCTTCTCGGACGAGCGCAGCTCGGCGATTTCCTCTTCAAGCGTCTTGCCGGGGCCACCGAGCGCCAGCGCGTCTGCGCGGCCTTCGGCCAGGTCGGCGCGGCGTTCCAGCAGATCGAAGCGCGAAAAGGCTTCCTCCACCTTCTGGCCGGCATAGGCTTCGCGGACCCGGGCGCGGTTCTGTGCGCTTTCCAGTCGCGTGACGATCGAGTTCTGGCGGGCGCGGGCCTCGCGCAGCTTGCCCTGGAGTTTGGAGATATCCTCTTCCGAAGCGCGCAACGCATCGTCGAGCACGGTGATCTCGGACTGAAGCTGTTCGGCCATGTCGAATGCCTTCTGGCGCTCCATCAGGGCGGCCTTGGCCAGATCCTCACGGTCCTTGGACAGCGCCAGCTCGGCCTTCTCCATCCAGCTTTCCTGCAGCTTCTCCAGCTTCAGAATGTGGCGGCGCATTTCCTTCTGATCCGCGATGGTGCGCGCGGCGGACGCCCGAACCTCGACCAGCGTTTCCTCCATTTCGAGGATGATCATGCGGATCATCTTCGCGGGGTCTTCCGCCTTGTCGAGCAGGTCGGTGACGTTGGCGGCGATGATGTCGCGGGTCCGAGAGAAAATGCCCATCTAAAAACTCCTAACGATACGTCGGTCTGAGAGGGTGCCGGGGCGGCGCAAGGGATACCGCCCCGGCCGTGTGTGTCGTCAGGCCAGCGGCCGGACGACGGGGGCCTCGGGAGCGCCGGTGTCGGCGCGTGCCGGTCCGACCGCGCTCAGCACGCAGGTGGTGCTGAACAGTGCGGTGCAGACGATGGCGGTGAAGGTCTTCGCGAAGCGATTGTTGGTGATGTTGATCATCATATGTCTCCCTGAACCGTGGCCCGGTGTCGGGCCGTGATTGCTTGCCTCCTCCTAAGCATATGGCGTGCCAATTTCTGAAAATGGCGGAAAATCGCGGATTTTGTTCAAGGAATGGTGTGATTTGCCAAATTCTTGTTGCCAAGATTTGGGAAAATTCGCTAATTCATGGTGATGGATCGCGACAGCAGCTTTATCGGGCAATCGACGGCATTTCTCGACTCGGTCGAGCGCGCAAGCCGTGCCGCCGGGCTCAATCGTCCGGTCCTGGTGATCGGCGAACGGGGCACCGGCAAGGAACTCATCGCCGAGCGGTTGCACCGCCTCAGTCAGCGCTGGGACGGGCCATTGGTGACCATGAACTGCGCCGCTTTGCCCGAGACGTTGATTGAGGCCGAGTTGTTCGGGCACGAGGCAGGGGCGTTCACCGGCGCAACGCGCGCGCGTGCCGGCCGTTTTGAGGAAGCGGATGGCGGCACGCTGTTTCTCGACGAACTGGCGACGCTGTCCGCCTCTGCGCAGGAGCGGCTGCTTCGCGCGGTGGAATATGGCGAAGTGACGCGGATCGGATCGAACAATCCGCTGCGCGTCGACATCCGCATCGTCGCGGCGACCAACGAACATCTGCCCGCCTTGGTCGAAAGCGGCCGCTTTCGTGCCGACTTGCTCGATCGGTTGAGCTTCGAGGTGGTGACCCTGCCGCCGCTGCGCGCGCGCGAGGGGGACGTGCCGGTGCTTGCCGACCATTTTGCCCGACGCATGGCAGCGGAGCTTGATTGGCCGCATTGGCCGGGTTTTTCGCCGGACGCGGCTGCGGCGCTGCTGGCGCATGACTGGCCGGGCAATGTCCGGGAACTGCGCAATGTGATCGAACGCGCAGTCTATCGCTGGGACGATCCCGAGCGGCCCGTCGACGAGATCGTGTTCGATCCGTTCGCATCACCCTGGCTTCCGGAGACGAAGACGGCAAAGGCACCGTCGGCATTGCCGCCTTCGTCGGACGGTCCAGAGGATCGACCGCTTCCATCCGCGCTTCAGCCCGATATGCTGGAGGTGACCGACCTGCGTCGCGCGGTCGATGGACATGAGCGCAGCATCCTGGAAGCGGCGCTCGCGCGCAATCGCTTCAACCAGCGGGCGACGGCGAAGAGCCTCAACCTCAGCTACGATCAGCTGCGCCACGCATTGAAGCGGCACGACCTGCTTTAATCACCCGCCCGGCAGGGCGCCAAATTTCCCTTTCAATCGCAAAACGAATTTCCGCGCGACAAATTCGGCCTTCGGGCGTTGAGAGGGCGCATTCCCCCAAATGGAGAACCATGATGGCTTTCAAACTGCCCGACCTGCCCTATGACAAGACCGCGCTCGAACCGCATATGTCGGCCGAAACCTTCGACTATCATCACGGCAAGCATCACAAGGCTTATGTCGACAAGGTCAATGGCTGGATCGAGGAGAAGGGCCTGAAGGGCTTGAGCCTGGTTCAGACCATCGAGAAGGCCAAGGCGGATGGCGACAAGGGGCTGTTCAACAATGCCGCCCAGATCTGGAATCACAGCTTTTTCTGGCAGTGCCTGGCTCCCGAAGGCAGCAAGCCCTCTGCCGCGCTGCAGAAGCAGATCGACGATGCGTTCGGATCGACCGACGCGCTGATCGGCAAGCTCAAGGATGAATCTGTCGGCCATTTCGCGTCGGGCTGGGGCTGGTTGGTCCTGAAGGACGGCAAGCTTGCGGTGACGTCGTTGCACGATGCCGATACGCCCGTGGTCCATCCCGATATCACGCCGTTGCTGACGCTCGATGTGTGGGAGCATGCCTATTATGTCGATTATCGCAACGCGCGGCCCAATTATCTGGATGCGGTGTTGAAGAACATCATCAACTGGGATTTCGTCGAGCAGAATCTCGACGGCAAGGGCGTCGAGCGGGCCGACCAGTCGCAGTGACGATGCGCGGGGAAGGGGGCGAAACCGTCCTTCCCCGTTAACCCCGCACGTCATGCCAGCGCAGGCTGGCATCTCTCGCAAGGTAAGGCGCGATCTGGTTGGGAGATGCCAGCCTTCGCTGGCATGACGCGCTGGGGGTAAGTAGATTTAACTCGCCGAACAGCCTCCAGCGACGACTTCACCCCTCGGCCGGCTTCTCTTCCACCACGTCCTTCGGCTCCATCGTGAGCCCATGGCGCATCATCATCGGGATGTTCGCCAGCGCGAAAACCATCGACAATATCGTCACGCCCCAGACCTTCAGCGTCAGCCACAGATCGAAATCGAGCGTAGCGCGCATGGCTTCGTTGAGAAGCGCCATGCCAGCGAAGAAGATCGCCCAGTTGCGCGACATCTTCATCCAGCCATCCTCGTCCAGCCCGTCATAGGCGGCCTGGAGAAGGAATTTGAGCAGCGGCTTCTTCATGGCCAGCCCGACGAACAGGCTGATCGAAAACAGCGCATAGATGATCGTCGGCTTGATCTGGATGAATCTCTGATCTTTGAAATAGACCGTCAAGGTGCCGAAACCGATCACCAATATGGCGGAGAGCCAGAGCATCGGCGAAACCTTGCCCAGCTTCACCTTCGACACGATCACGGCGATCACGATGGCCACCATGAACGCGATTGTTCCGGTGATGACGCCGGCAAACTTGAAAGCGAGGAAGAAGACGAGCAGTGGCCCGAAATCGAGTGCCAGGCCAAGCCCGCCGGGATGCTTGTCCTTGGATTTGGTCTCGGCCGTCATCGATCAGTTCCCGCTATCGCACCTGCCAGTTCCTTCGCGTCGAACGGGCGAAGGTCGTCCAGGGTTTCGCCGACGCCGATCGCATGGATCGGCAGTCCGAATTTCTCTGCCGCCGCCACGAGCACGCCGCCGCGCGCGGTGCCGTCGAGCTTGGTCATCACCAGCCCGGTCACGCCGGCGACTTCCTTGAAGATCTCGATCTGCGACAGGGCATTCTGGCCGGTGGTGGCGTCGAGCACGAGCACCACGTCATGCGGCGATGCCGGGTTGATCCGGCCGAGCACGCGGCGGATCTTGGCGAGCTCGTCCATCAGTTCGCGCTTGTTCTGGAGGCGGCCGGCGGTGTCGACGATCAGAACGTCGATGCCGGTCTCGGTCGCCTGTTTCACGGCGTCCCAGACGATGCCCGCCGAATCTCCGCCCTCGGGCCCGCTGACGATCGGTACGCCGATGCGGTCGGCCCAGACCTTGAGCTGCCCGATCGCGGCGGCGCGGAACGTGTCGCCCGCGGCTAGCATCACGCCATAATCCTGTTCGAGGAACAGATTCGCGAGCTTGGCGATAGTGGTGGTCTTGCCCGATCCGTTGACGCCGATGACCAGGATGACCTGCGGGCGCGGAAAGGCTTCGACCTCCAGCGGTTTCGCGACAGGTGCCAGCACCTTCTCCACCTCTTCGGCAACGAGCTGGCGTATGCCGGCTTCGTCGATGCCGCGTTCGTAGCGTCCTTCGGCCAGCCGTGCGCGCACGCGCCCCGCCATGGCGGGGCCGAGATCGGACATGATCAGCGCCTCTTCGAGCTCGTCGAGTTGCGCCTCGTCGAGCGCGGACTTGGTGAACAACCCGGTGAGATTCTCGCCGAGCTTGTCGGAGGTGCGCTTGAAACCGCCGATCAGCTTCTTGTGCCAGGGAGTCTCGCTCATGCGGGTGCGCCGATCAATTGGGTGCCGTCGACACCGATAATTTCTACGTTCAAGATTCCTCCAACGTCATTCCCGCGAAAGCGGGGATCCCGCTTCTTCGGAGGCAGTGCAAAAGAAGACGCGTCATTCTCACCCTCGCCGGCATGGCGGAGCGGGCGCAGACGCGCGAAATTGGCCGCATGGCCGCCGCCGTCGCGCTCGACAAGCACGTCTTGTCGGCTGCCGATCAGACTTTTCAACCATTGTCCCTGCCGGGTCGATGCTGCCGCGCGCAGGCGACGTGCGCGGGCCTTCACGACGTCGCGCTCGATCTGCGGCATCAGCGCGGCGGGGGTTCCGGTGCGCGGCGAATAGGGAAAGACATGAGTGTAGACGATGTCGCAATCGTCGATGAGCGCCAGCGTGTTCTCGAACATCGCGTCGCTCTCGGTTGGGAAACCGGCGATGATGTCCGCACCGATCGCGATGTCCGGTCGCGCTGCTTTCAATCGTTCGACGATCGCGATCGATTGTGCGCGGTTATGGCGGCGCTTCATCCGCTTGAGGATCATGTCGTCGCCGGCCTGGAGCGAGAGATGGAGATGCGGCATCAGTCGCGGCTCTTCGGTCAGCAGCGCGAACAGCCGCTCGTCGATCTCGACCGAGTCGAGCGAGGACAGGCGCAGCCGGGGCAGGGCGGGGACATGGGCCAGAATCCGCTCGACCAGCGTGCCGAGCGTCGGGCTGCCCGGCAGGTCGGGGCCATAGCTGGTCAGGTCGACTCCGGTCAGCACGACTTCCCGGTATCCCGCATCGACCAATGTCCGGATCCGTTCAATCACGGCACCAGCGGGAACGGACCGGCTGTTACCTCGACCATAGGGGATCACGCAGAAAGTGCAGCGATGATCGCAGCCATTCTGCACTTCGACAAAGGCGCGCGTGTTGTCGGCGAAGCTCGACACGAGATGCGGGGCGGTCTGTCGTACCGCCATGATGTCGGACACCTGGACGCGCGCAGCTTCGGCGGCGGAGGGCAGGAAGGCGTTGGCGTCCATCTTCTCCCGATTGCCGAGCACGCGCGAGACTTCAGGCATTGCCGCGAAGGTGTCGGGCTCGATCTGCGCGGCGCAGCCGGTCACGACGATCCGCGCATTTGGCCGGTCGCGGCGTGCGCGGCGGATCGCCTGACGTGTGTGGCGGACGGCTTCGGCAGTGACTGCGCAGCTGTTCACGATCACCAGATCGTCGGCATCGGGCGCAAGCGCGCGCATCGCCTCGCTCTCGGCGATGTTGAGGCGGCAACCCAATGTGATGATCTCGGGCCCGCTCATCCCGGCCATCCCAGAGCATTTCCCGTCAGGGCGGAATCGCCCTGCCGGACAAGAAAGGCTCTTAACTCAATATCTTGAGCGCTTCCCGACCGAAAAACCGGTTCCCACTTTTTCGGGAAGCGCTCTTGCATCAGCCCAGCCAGCCAGTGTCGATCTCACCCGAAAAGACATGGGTGGCGGCGCCAGTCATCATGATCGATTCGCCGGGGCTCCACGCGATCTCCAGCGCGCCGCCGGGCAGGGTGACAGTGACCGGGCCGGTGGCGAGACCCAGGCGGATCGCAGCGACGGCGGTCGCGCAGGCGCCGGTGCCGCATGCCAGGGTCAGCCCGACGCCGCGTTCCCAGACGCGCAGGTCGATGCGGTTGGGGCCGGTGATCGTTGCGACATTGACGTTGACCCGCTCTGGAAACAGCGGGTCGGTCTCGATCCGCGGGCCCAATATCTCGAGCGGCACGGCCTGTGCGTCTGGCACGAAGAACACGACGTGCGGGTTGCCGACATTGACTGCGGTCGGCCGTTCCAGCCCGTCCCAGCCGACCGGCATGTCGCGCGTGTCCATCGCATAGGCCAGCGGGATGGTCTGCCAGTCGAAGCGGGGTTCGCCCAAGTCGATGGTCGCGCCGCCGCCGGGAATGTCGTCGGTGGTCCGCCCGTGCAGGATCCCGCCGAGCGTCTCGATGCGGACGTCGTTGCCGAGCAGGCGGGTGACGCAGCGCGTGGCGTTGCCGCAAGCTTCGACCTCACCGCCATCGGCGTTGAAGATCCGCATACGCGCATCGGCTGCAGTCGACGGTTCGATGATGATGAGTTGATCGAAGCCGACACCCGTGTGGCGATCCGCGATCGCACGGATATGCGCCTCGCTCAGCGAGACAGGGTGCACGCGCGCATCGATCACGACGAAGTCGTTGCCGAGGCCATGCATCTTGTGAAAGGCGATGCCCATGGCGCGCGATCTAAGGTGCGCGCGCGCTCAAGTCCACATGTCAGGCGGTCTTGCGTGCGGTCTCTGCCTGCGGATCGGCCTCGTTCGCGTCCTCGCTGCGTGCGCGCAGCGACGGCAACAGATGCTTGTCGGCCAGAAGGCGGCGAACCTGGGTGATCGGGATGGGCTTGCCGAAATACCAGCCCTGGCCCTTGTGGACGCCCAGCACCCGCAGGCGCTGCATGATCTCTTCGTCCTCGATGCCTTCGGCGGTGACGGGCAGGCCCAGGCTGTCGCCGAGTCGCGTGATCGCGTTCACGATCGCAGCACTTTCGGGATTCTCGTTGATCGACGAGACGAAGCTGCGGTCGATCTTGATACGGTCGAACGGCAGGGCGCGTAGATGGGCGAGCGAGCTGTAGCCGGTGCCGAAATCGTCGAGCGCCAGTTTGATGCCCTGATTCTTCAGGCTGCCGACGATCGACTGGGCGAGCGAAAGATTCTCGAACAGCGAGCTTTCGGTGATCTCCACTTCCAGCCGGTTGGCGGGGAAGCCTGTTTCGATGATCAGTTTCACCAGCTTCTGCGCCAGCCAGGGATCCTTGAGCTGCGCCGGTGAGATGTTGACCGACAGGCTCAGCGACGGATCCCAGTCGCGACTATGTTCCATCGCCTGGCGGATGACCGACATCGACATTTCGGCAATCAGGCCGGTTTCCTCGGCGACCGGCACGAACTGATCGGGTGAGATCAGACCCTGGGCCGGGCTTTCCCAGCGCGCCAGCACTTCGAAGCCATGGAGTCTGCCAGTGGCGAGATCGACCTGCTGTTCGTAATAGGGAACGAACTCGCCCTTGGGGATACCGGTGCGAAGACCCGCCTCGACCGCATTGCGCGCCTGCAGGTCGCGCTCCATCGAGGTGTCGAACCAGCAATAGCGGTTCCGGCCGGAATTCTTGGCTGCATACATCGCGATGTCGGCGCGACGCATCAGCGATTCGACGCTGTCGCATTCGATTTCCGATCGCGCGATGCCGACCGAAACGCTGATATGGGCGTGTGCGCCGTCGGCATCGAAGGGTTGGGCGAGGCGCGAAACAATCTGTTCCGCAATCCGATTCACCGTCTCGTCATTCTGGGGATCGAACAGGAAGGCGCAGGCGAATTCGTCGCCGCCCAGTCGCGCGGTGAGCGAGACCGGAGGCATGGCGCGCTGAATCTCCGCCGACACGGTCCGCAGCAAGGCGTCGCCGGTGGCGTGACCGTGGACGTCGTTGACGTTCTTGAAATTGTCGAGGTCGAGCATGAGCATCGCCACACATTTCTGACGGCGGTCGGCGCGCGCGAGCATCGCCGCACCTTCTTCGGCCAGCGAGCGGCGGTTGAGGAAACCGGTGAGGGGGTCGGTCGAGGCAAGCTGGCGGGCGCGTTCTTCGGCGGCGGTGCGCTCACGCACTTCGCGCGCCAGATCGCTGTAGCGACGCCAGCCGAACAGGATCAGCGCAACGTTGAGCAGCAGCATGATGGCCACTGTGCGATTGGGGCCGCCGCCGACGCCGGTGATCGTGTCGATCGCGCTGCTCACCACATTTCCGCCGGTGCCGACGAACAGCAGGATCGCGGCCACGGTTACACCGCCGGTCAGCAGATCGCGCTGTGCGCTGTTGACGGCAGAGCTCCGCTTGTTGAGTTCGCTGATGTCCCCGGCCATGACTTGCCCCATATTCCCCTGATCAAGGACCGTTGTGGCGGGAAAGGCGTATACATAGCGTTAAGCGCTCCGACTTGCGTGTGCGCGTCGTTTGAGCTAATGGCGCCGCCAGATCGTTCCGAATGGTTCGAGGCAATGGTTCGCGCTGGCTGACGAGGTTTCGTCCGCCGGCGTTTCTTGCGTTTCGTGGGCCAGCGGCACGGAAATGGAGCGTCACGATGTTCGAATCTCTGAGCGAAAGGCTGGGCGGCGTCTTCGATCGCCTGCGCGGGCGCGGTGCGCTTGGCGAGGCCGATGTACGCGCGGCGATGCGAGAGGTCCGCATCGCGCTGCTCGAGGCGGACGTCGCGCTGCCGGTCGTCCGCGATTTCATCGACAAGGTCACCGAACAGGCCGTCGGTCATCAGGTCACCAAATCGGTCACGCCCGGCCAGCAGGTCGTCAAGATCGTCAATGACGCGCTCGTCGAGATGCTCGGCGCGGATGCGTCGGAGCTGGAACTGGGCGTCACCCCGCCCGCGATCATCATGATGGTCGGCCTTCAGGGCTCGGGCAAGACGACGACGACCGCGAAGATCGCGAAGCGGCTGTCGGAAAAGGAACGCAAGAAGGTCCTGATGGCGTCGCTCGACGTCAATCGCCCCGCCGCGCAGGAACAGCTCGCGACCCTGGGCGGGCAGGTGAGCGTCGCGACCTTGCCGATCGTCGCGGGCCAGCAGCCCGTCGATATCGCGCGTCGCGCGATCAACGCCGCGAAGCTCCAGGGCTTCGACGTGCTGATGCTCGACACGGCTGGCCGCCTGCACGTCGATCAGGCGTTGATGGAGGAGATGAAGGCGGTCGCCGACGTCACCCAGCCGCAGGAAATCCTGCTGGTGGTCGACTCGCTGACCGGCCAGGACGCGGTCAACGTCGCGAAGAACTTCTCCGAACAGGTGTCGCTGACCGGTGTCGTGCTGACCCGCATGGACGGCGATGCACGCGGCGGTGCGGCGCTGTCGATGCGCGCGGTCACGGGCAAGCCGATCAAGTTCGCGGGTGTCGGTGAAAAGCTCGACGCGCTCGAGCCTTTCCATCCCAGCCGTGTCGCCGGACGTATCCTGGGCATGGGCGACGTCGTCAGCCTGGTCGAGCGTGCGACCGAGACGATCCAGGCCGACGAGGCCGAAAAGCTCGCGCAGAAAATGGCCAAGGGCCAGTTCGACATGAACGACCTGCGCGCACAGCTTCAACAGATGAAGCGCATGGGTGGGCTGGGTGCGCTTGCGTCGATGATGCCCGGCGTGAAGAAGGTGCAGAACGCGATGGCCAACGGCCAGGTCGACGATCGCATCCTCGTGCGCATGGACGCGATCATCAGTTCGATGACCGTCAAGGAGCGGGTCAAGCCCGAACTGCTCAACGCCAAGCGCAAGATCCGCGTTGCCAATGGCAGCGGCACCACCGTCCAGGACGTCAACCGGCTGCTCAAGATGCACCAGGAAATGGCGACCGCGATGAAGAAGATCCGCAAGATGGGCGGATTGAAGGGGCTCGGCGCGATGTTCGGTCGCGGCGGAATCGAAGGCGTCATGGGCAGCGGTGCGCTGCCGCCCATGGGGGGCATGCCTGGATCGGGCGGCCCTCCGGGATTGCCCCCAGGCTTCGGAAAATTTCGGAAAAAGTAAATTAGTTCAATAAATTAAGAGAAGGAATAAATAAATGGCAGTTTCCATTCGCCTGTCGCGTGGTGGTTCCAAGAAGCGTCCTTATTACCGTATCGTCGTCGCCGACGCGCGCTCGCCGCGTGACGGCAACTTCATCGAGAAGATCGGCACCTACAATCCGCTGCTCGCCAAGGATTCGCCGGATCGCGTGAAGCTCGACGCCGATCGTGCGAAGCACTGGCTGTCGGTCGGCGCGCAGCCCACCGATCGTGTTGCCCGCTTCCTCGACGCTGCCGGCGTTCGTGAGCGCGCCGCGCGCAACAACCCGAACAAGGCGAAGCCGGGCGAGAAGGCAACCGAGCGCGCCGAGGAAAAGGCCGAGAAGCTGAAGGCCGCTGAGGAAGCCGCTGCCGAGGCAGCTGCTGCACCCGCGCCCGCGCCGGTCGAAGAGCCTGCGGTTGAGGAAGCTGCCGTCGAGCAGGCCGAGACCGTCGAAGTCGTCGCCGAGGCCGTCGAGGCAGCCACCGAAGAGCCCACGCCTGAGGCCGAAGCTGTCGTCGAGGCGGTTGCTGAGGAGGCTCCGGCCGCTGAAGCCGCGCCTGCCGCCGAAGAAGCTCCGGCTGCCGAAGCTGCCACCGAAGAAAAGGCCGAGGGCTGACCCTTGACCGATCGCACCGTCACGCTTGCCGTCATCATCGGCGCGCATGGCGTGATGGGCGAGGTGCGTCTGAAACTGTTCACGGACACTGTGGACGGGCTGAAGGCGCATAAAAGCTTCAATACCGGCGCGCTCACTCTCAAGAGTGTGCGCGCCGGCACGAATGGTGCCATCGCCCGCTTCGCGGAGATCACGGATCGCACCAGCGCGGAAAAAAGCCGCGGTATCGAACTCCAGGTTCCCCGCGACGCACTCCCCCCGCTGCCCGACGGCGAATATTATCATACCGACCTGATCGGGCTTGCCGCGGTCTCGACCGATGGTGCCGCGCTGGGAACGGTTGTCGCGGTCGAGAATTTCGGCGCCGGCGACGTCATCGAGATCGAGCGCCCTACCGGCAAGCGCTTCATGGTGCCGATGAACGCCGAGGCCGTCCCCGAATGGGGCGACACGGTGCTGGTCAACGCAGACTTCGCTGCCGTCGACTGAGTCCGGAAGGATGCGGGGCAGATCTGCATCTGTGCTTTTCGGATAAATTTGTAAGGAATCCCCGCCCATCGTCATCATGCCGTAGAGTGAAGCTCCACGGGATGGCGATGTCAGGTGATATGCACAGTGTAGCGATCATGCGCCCGGCTCCCGCGGAGGTGCGGCTTTGAGCGCCGTCACGCCACCCCTGGAAGCTGCGGATGCCAAGGTGGTTGCCGACCTTTCTGCGCGCTATGCCGATGCGATCCGGCGGTATTTTTCCCGGCGACTGGCCGGGGGCGTCGATGTCGACGATCTGACGCAAGAGGTTTTCCTGCGTCTGCTTCGCCGCGCCCGGCTTGGCGACATCGAGAATGTCGAAGGCTATATCTTCCAGATCGCCGCCAATTTGTTGCGCGAACGTGGGCGGCACCGGGTTCGGCGGAGGCTGGACGTGGAGCACCCGTTCAATGACGATTATGCCGATACCCATGACGAATTGTCGCCCGAACGAATCCTGCTCGGCAAAGAGGCCTATCGGCTGATGGTGCAGGCGCTGCAGGAGCTGCCAGAACGGGTGCGGACGGTGTTTATCCTGAACCGTTTCGAAGAGCTGACCGGCGTGCAGATCGCGAAGCGTCTGGGTGTGGCGGTCAGCACTGTCGAGAAGGACATGATGCGGGCGATCGCCTATTTGCGGACACGTCTGCAATGATGCGAGCATGTCTGCAATGACCCGGCCAGGCCAGACCGGCGCCGATGATGGCATTTCGCAAGAGGATGATGCCGTTCTCTACTGGCTTGCGCGCCATCGGCTGAAGCTGATGACCAGGCGAGATGAAGCTGCCTTCGATGCCTGGTTGAGCGATCCGGCCAATGCGCGGGCCTATCGGAAGGCGGATGCCGGGATCGCCAGTTTCGGCGCGATCGCATCCGATGAAGAGGTCCGCAGGATGCGGGAGGCTGCGCTGGCGATGGACGTCGCCCGGCCGAGGATATCCGTACCCTTGCGCCTGATCGCCGCGACGGTGGCGATCGCGATGGGGACGGGCGCTTGGTTCACCGTCATGCAGCCCGGTTCGGACAGGTCCGCGCCGGTTTCGATCGCGGCCGGGGACGACACGCTGCCCGTCGCCGCAGCATCGCGGCGCTATGTCACGAAGATCGGGGAAAGATCGCGCTTCGCGCTTGAGGACGGATCGACCGTGTCGCTCAACACCAACAGCATTCTCGAGGTCGCCTTCACGCCGGGGCAGCGCAATGTGCGGCTCCTACAGGGGGAGGGGCTGTTTCAGGTCGCGAAGAACAAGGACCGCCCCTTCATCGTGACGGCCGGCAATCTGCGGACGACCGCTATCGGCACGGCGTTCGACGTCCGGGTGGACAGGGAGCGGGTGCGCATCGTCCTGACCGCGGGCCGGGTGGTGGTCGATTCTGTTCGTCGCACCGGTGTGCCGGGAAATCTACCGGCGATGGAACCGATCAGCCTTCAGCCCGGCGAACAACTTGCCACCGACGAGAATCATGCCGTCATCGTCAGCGCGGCAGATGTGGAGCAGGTCACCAGCTGGCGGCAGGGGCAGCTGATCTTCCGCGACGAACCGCTGTCCTCCGCGCTGGCCGAGATGAATCGCTACACCCGCGATCAGATCATCGTTGAGGATCCCAAGGTCGCGAACCTTCGTGTCAGCGGCGTATTCAGCACCGCGCGGCCCGAAAACTTCCTCGCCGCAATGACCGCATTCTATCCCCTTGAGGTTCGTCGCCCCTCGCAAGGCGCCGTGATTCTCGACTGGAGCGGGCCCAAATCGGACAATTGAGAAAAAATTCTCCGAATTCAGGAGGGATTTTCCAATTGTGTCATCTTTCTCTTTCGAGGCCGCGGAACTGCGGTGATTGCACCGGCAAGGTGCAGGGGAGGATTTATGTTTTCAGGTCGATCCGGTGCCGCGCGATGTTGGGCTCTTGTCGGCTCCGCTGTCATCATGGCGGCTTCGCCGGCGGCAGCCCAGACCGTGCGGAGCTTCAACATCCCCCGCCAGGATCTGGCCGGCGCGCTCGAAGTGTTCGGCAAGCAGAGCGGCGCGGAAATCGTCTTCGATGCCAATGACGTGCGGAACCGGTCGTCGAGCCCGCTGCGCGGAAATGTCGAGCCTGCACAGGCGCTTCAGCGGATATTGCTTGGCACCGGCCTGAACTTCCAGCGGGTGAATGCCAGCACCTATCTGGTGAAGCGTGGCGGTATCGCGAAGAACGAGCCGGCAACCCGCATTGCGGCCAACGACCCACTGACGACCGAAACCGATCCCGAAGAGGCGCCGGAGATCGTGGTGACGGGGCAGAAGCGCCTCGAGCGGGCGCAGGATGTGCCGATCTCGATCAGTGTCGTCGGTACCCGGCAGCTTGAACGCCTGCATGCGAGCAGCCTGCAGGATTATGCGGCCTATGTGCCGGGCCTGATCGTCGAAAGTGGCGGGTCCGCCGGCCAGGCATCGATCACGATGCGCGGGCTGAACGCGCGCGGCGATACCACGATGGTCGCGACCTATATCGACGAAGCGCCGCTGGGATCGAGCAACGGCTATTCCGCAGAGGCCGCGACCTCGTTCGACATGATGCCCTATGATCTGGAGCGGGTCGAAGTGCTGCGCGGTCCCCAGGGCACGCTGTACGGCGCGAACAGCATGGGCGGCCTGCTCAAATATGTGACGCGCGCACCCGATCTGAACGCTTTCGAGGCGCGCGCCGGCGGCGAAGGTTTTGCGATAAAGGGGGCTTCCGATCCCGGTTACGCCGGCCGGGTCAGTCTGAACGTGCCGATCGTCGCGGGCGAGCTTGCGGTGCGGGCGAGCCTGTTCCGCCAGGATACGCCCGGCTTTATCGATAACGACGTCACCGGCCGCAAGGATCAGAACACGCTGCTGCAGCAAGGCGGGCGGATCGCGCTGCTCTGGAAGCCGAGCGACCAGTTGTCGGTCAAGCTGACCGCGATCACCCAGCGTATCACCTCCGACGACAATGCGATCGTGGCGCGCGATACCGATGGCGTTATCGGGCTGGGGCCGCTTGGCCGAGACCTGACCAACACGAACCTTTTGCGCGAGCCTTTCAGGAAAAAGGTGCATTTCCTGGCATCTACGGTGACTTGGAAGCTGGATTGGGCTGAACTCACTTCGGCGACCAGCTATTCGCGATCGAACCTGCTCGGCGTGCAGGATCTGTCGGCGACCTTCGGAGCGGCGATCCCGCTATTCGATCCGTCTGCGGAGCCGGGGACATCCGGGCTGGAATCCCGCGCCCGTCTGTCCCGCTTCACCCAGGAACTGAGGCTGGCTTCGACCCCCGGGACATTGCAATGGATGTTGGGCCTCTACTTCAACGATGAGCGCACCAAGGCGAGCCAGCTCCTCACAGCAAAGGAGATCGTTACCGGTGCGGGCGTACCGGGGATCGATCCGATCCTGTCGGCCGATCTCAACAGTGGTTATCGTGAAATAGCGGTATTTGCGAATGCGACCGTCAAGCTGACCGATGCATTCGATATCACGGGCGGGCTGCGCTGGGCGCGCAATACGCAGACGCTTCGTCAGACCGGCCACCAGAACCTGATCGATCAGGCGGCCGTGGGTGTATTTCGCGGCCGTTCGCAGGACGATGTGGTGACCTATGCGATCAGCCCGCAATATCGGCTCAGCCGGAACGTGATGTTCTATGCGCGAGTGGCCAGCGGCTATCGGCCGGGCGGGCCGAACCCGATCCTGCCCGGCGTGCCGCGACAGGTGGATGCCGACACCATCGTCAACTACGAAGCCGGCTTCAAAGGCGATCTGTTCGATCGCCTCCTCCATATAGAGGTCTCGGCCTATCGCATCGATTGGAAGAACATCCAGGTCGAGGCGACGACGGAGCAGAATCTCAGCTATGGCGCCAATGGCGGCACGGCCCGCAGCCAGGGCGTCGAACTCGCGGCATTGCTGCAGCCGGCCAGGGGCCTGACGCTCGGCTTCAATACCGCCTACACCGACGCCTTTCTCACCGAAGCGGTGCCGGACGAAGGCTGGGCGAACCGGGCGCGCCTGCCAGCGGCGCCACGCTGGACGCGGTCGCTGACCGCAAACTACGGTTTCGCGATCGGCGGGGAGTGGCGTGCGGAACTCGGTGCCGGCTATCGTTATATCGGCAAGCGGCGGAACAGTGTCGAGGGAACGGAAAACGGTCTGATCCTGCCATCCTATGACGCGATCGACCTGCAGGCGAGCATTTCCAGCGGACGCTGGAACTTCGGCCTCTACGCCCGCAACGTTACCGACCGCCGGGCCTATACCAACAGCGCTCTGGTCACGGGGCTCAATCCCTATGTCTCGTCCGTCGTGCTGCAGCCGCGGACCATCGGGCTGAGCCTCGATGCGACCTTCTGACGCCGGGAGAAAGACCGTGACCGTTTCCGCGAAGACGATCGCCCTGGGCTTGTTGGCGAGCCTGTTGATGACGACCGGCGCTCTGCTGATCGCTGCTCGGCCGGACCCGGTTCCGGCCGCCCGATCTGCGCCTGCCATATCCGCGACGGCGCCGGTCGATACCGCCATGCTCGAACCCTTCATCGACGGCTTGATGAAGTCGGAAATGGATCATGGGAAAATCCCCGGCGGCGTGATCTCCATCGTGAAGGACGGCAAGCTGCTGTTCGCCAAGGGCTATGGTTTTTCGGATATCGAGCGGGGCGCGCCGGTCGATCCCGAAAAACATCTGTTCCGGATCGCGTCGACCACCAAACTCTTCACCTGGACGGCGGTGATGCAGCTTGTCGAGCAGGGCAGGCTCGACCTCGATACCGACATCAACACCTATCTCCGGACCTTCAAGATCCCGGCGACCTACAAGCAGCCGATCACGCTGCGCCATTTGATGACGCACACTGCCGGCTTCGAAGAAGGCGGCGTCGGCTACGGCATCACCACCGATCTGAAGAATGCACCGTCGATCGCGCGGAAACTGGCGATGCACATTCCGGCCCGTGTCAGCCCGCCCGGCACAATGCCGTCCTATTCCAACTATGGTGCGGCGCTTGCCGGACTGATCGTCGAACAGGTCAGCGGCATTCCCTATGAAGACTATGTCGAGCAGCGCATTTTCGCGCCGCTGGGCATGCGGTACGCCACGGTTCACGAACCGGTGCCGGCGGCGCTCGCGCCTTACAAGGTTGTGGGTTATGCCCGCGAGGGCGGTGGTTTCGTGCGCAAGCCGGCCACCTATGAAGGCGGTTTCCGCCCCGCAGGGTCGGGATCGGTGTCCGCGCTCGACATGACCCATTTCATGCTCGCGGCGCTGCAGGGCGGCCAGTATGAGGGGAAATCCATCCTGACGCCCACCAGCATGCAGCGCATGCAGAGCCCCTCCTTCACGCTCGATCCGCGACTGCCTCCGATCGGGCTGGGCTATTATGGGCAGAATATCGGTGGCGAGCGCGCCTGGGCGCATGGTGGTTCCGATCCGCTGTTCAACACCGAAATGTATCTCTTCCCGGCGCGACAGCTTGGCGTCTTCATCTCGTTCAGCGGCGGGCAGGGTGATGTTGCCGCCGAAAACCTGGCCAAAGCGCTGGTTGCCCGGCTTTATCCCAAGCCGCAAACGGCACCGAAGGCCATGGCGACGGGCTCGCTCGAGAAATATGCGGGCAGCTACGAATTCACGCGACGCAATCACAGCGATATCGACAAAGTCTACGGCCTGTTGTCCCAACTGTCCGTCTCGGTCTCGGGCAACCGGTTGAGCATGGGATCGGGTGACGAGGAGGTGCAGTTGGCGCCGATCGCGCCCAATCTGTTCCAGGAAGTCGGCGGAACCCGGCAAATCGCCTTTCGCACCAATGAAGCGGGCGACGTCACCCACATGTTCCTCGATTTCCTGTCGTTCGCGCCGCTCGAACGCGTCCCGTTCTTCGACAGGAACGGTTTCTGGTATCTCGTGCTGGGCCTGTCGCTCGCGCTGTTCGTCTCAGTGATCCTCGGTCTCTTCTATCGGGCACGCCTGATCGCCGCGATGACGCGGCCGGAGCGGCGGGCCGTGTGGCTGTCGGCGGCGGTCGCGATCTGGGGGACGCTCAGTGTTATCGTCCTCGCCTTCCTGCTGGTCGCGACCGATCTGGTCGAACGGCTCAGCGAGGTCCCGACTTCGTGGACGGTCGCGCTGGCGATGCCGATCCTCTTCATCGGCCTGACCGTCGTATTCCTGCTGACGCTGCTGAAGGCGTGGGCCGGAAGATACTGGACCCTTCGCGGCCGCCTTTATCACACAGCGGTGGGTGTCGCCGCAATCTCGCTGACCCTGTTCTTCTTCAAGTGGAATCTGGTCGGCTGGAATTTTGGATGACGCGGGCCGCATCAACGGACGCGAACGAACGGGATCATGCAATGAACGCTTGTCGCACTGTTTCACGCACTTTGGCGATCGCCGGACTGCTGCTGTCCAGCGGCTTGGGGATTGCCCCGGCCAGCGCTGCCGATCCCACGCCGAACATCGACCACCTCTTCACGAACTGGAAGTCCGGCACGCCTGGCTGCGCCATCGGGGTCGGCCGAAAGGGACAGCCCGATATCGTGCGCACCTATGGCGACGCCGACCTCGAACATGGCATCGCGATCGACGCTGAGACCGTGATCGAGGCCGGATCCTCGTCGAAGCAGTTCACCGCCGCGGCGGTGCTGCGCCTGGCCGAACGCGGGCAGATCGCACTGACCGACGATGTCCGGAAATATCTGCCCGAACTGCCCGATTATGGCCATGTCATCACGATCGATCACATGCTCAATCACACCAGCGGCCTGCGGGACTGGGGTGGCGTTCAGATCATCGCCGGATGGCCGCGCACGACGCGCATCTACACGATGGCGGATGTCCTGCGCATCGCGGCGCGCCAGAAGGCGCTCAATTTCGTGCCCGGTACGCATTATTCCTACACCAACACCGGCTATAACCTGCTGGCGACGATCGTCGAGCGGGTGAGCGGCAAGTCGCTTGCCGACTATAGCCGGGCCGAATTCTTCGAACCGCTCGGCATGACCCACACGCAATGGCGCGACGATTTCCGGCGGATCGTGAAGAACCGGGCGGTCGCCTATGTCAAATCGTCCGATGGCTATGTGCAGCGGATGCCGTTCGAAAATGCCTATGGCAATGGCGGGTTGCTGACGACAACGGGCGACCTGCTGCGATGGAACGCGGCGCTTGCCGACGGACGGCTCGGAGCGTTCGTCACAAAAGGTCTCGAGACGCGCGCCGTCCTGAGCTCCGGGCATGAGGTGAATTATGCCAGGGGCCTGATCGTCAGCGATTATCGCGGATATCGGGAAGTCGCGCATCCGGGGGCCACGGCAGGTTATACGGCATGGCTCGGTCGTTATCCCCAGACCGGGCTGTCGATCGCCGTGCTCTGCAACGCCGCCAACATCGATGCCGGCAGCCTCGCGCACGAAACCGCAAATCTGCTCCTGCCGCCAATGTCTTCGCCGGTAGCACCGAACGGAAAGCGAACGATCCGCACGCTCGCGCCAGGCGGCCTGTTCGTCGAGGAATCGACGGGAATGCCACTGAGGTTGAAAGGCGAGGCGGGCAAGCTGACCTTGGCCGGTCAGGTCGAATTGGCGCCGGTTTCGGAGACCGAATATCGCGCCGAGGGGATCGTGCTGCGCTTCGAAGGGCGCGACCGTTTTGCGCTGCAGGACGAGTTCGGCGCGATCTCGCGTTACCGGAGCGCGCCAGGGTTTGTGTCGACTGCCGGAGAGTTGGAAAAGTTCGTCGGCGATTATGCCAGCGATGAAGCGGAGGCGGCTTATGTCGTCGCGCTTCGGGATGGCCAGTTGACGATGGCGCTGCGCGGACGACCGGACGAGGGGTTCCCACTGGCCGCTGCCTATCGCGATGCCTTCACGGTTGGCGACACGCTCGTCCGCTTTCGCCGCGACGGCAATGGCACGGTCTCCGAACTCTCGGTCGGCAACGAACGGGTCTGGGATTTGCGTTTCACGCGGAGCCCGGGGCGCCGCTGAACGCCCGCCGTCCTTCCTCAAGATTTTCACACGACACGCGCCGCATCGTCGGCGTGCAGGAGACGTATATGAAACGCCGCTGGACATTCGCCTGGCCGCTGGCCGCCGCATCGATCGTCATGACATCCGCGCCGGCCTGTGCGCAGTCACAGGCCGCTGACAGTTCCAGGGCCGCCCCGGTCGACGCTCAACGCGTCGATGCGCTGGTCGCCGCTGCGATGAAGGCGTTTGGAACGCCGGGCGTCTCGGTCGGGATCGTCAAGGACGGCAAGCTCGTCTTCGCCAAGGGCTATGGCGTCGGCGATATGGGCGATCCGGTCCCGGTCACGCCGGAAACGATCTTCGCCATCGGTTCGAACACCAAGGCGTTCACTGCCGCGGCGCTCGCCTTGCTGGTCGATGAAGGCAAGATCGGCTGGGACGACAAGGTGATCGATCACCTGCCGGACTTCCGGATGTATGACCCCTATGTCACGCGCGAATTCACGATCCGCGATCTGCTGACCCACCGCAGCGGGCTGCCCGCCTATGCCGGGGATCTGCTGTTCGTGCCCGCCACCGACTTCACCCGCGAAGACGTTATCCGGACGCTGCGGCATTTGAAGCCATCGTCGAGTTTCCGGTCGCGCTACGCCTATGACAATCTTCTCTATGTCGTTGCCGGGCAGATCATTCCGGCGGTGACCGGCCAGAGCTGGGAGGATTTTGTCGAGACCCGGCTGCTCCGGCGGCTCGGCATGGCGCCGTGTGCGGTCAATCGCAGTCGGTTGGAGAGTGGAACCAGTGCCGCCGCACCGCATTCTATGGTGGGAAGCGCATTGCAGAAGGTCGCGCCCGACGATCTGGAAATGGTCGGCCCTGCGGGGTCGATCCAGTGCAATATTCCGGGCATGGCGAAATGGATGAACATGCTGCTCGCCGATGGTGGCGATGCCGTCGGAAAGCCGTTGCTGAGCAAAGCGCAGAGCCTCGAGCTGTGGACGCCGCAGACATTGCTGCCAGTGGATCGCGAGGGGTTGGCGGCGGCCGCCGGCATGCGCTTCCAATCCTATGGCCTGGGATGGACGGTCGCGGATATGCGCGGGCAAACCCTGGTCTATCACGACGGTGAAGTCGGGGGCATGAGTTCGATGGTGGCGCTGCTGCCCGAATCCCGCTTCGGCGTGGTGGTGCTGGCCAACCAGCAGCATCAGGCCACCAAGATCGCGATCACCTTGCAGATCGTCGAGACAGTCCTGGGCGGCGGCGATCAGGATTGGGTGAAGCTGCTCAGGCAGGCAACCGATCTGGAAGACGATCAGGTGCGCAAGATCTCCGCACAGGTCGAAACCGTGCTGAGTGGCAAGGCGGCGACTCCGGCATTGCCGCTGTCGGCCTATGCGGGAACCTATGTCGATGCCTGGCGCGGCGACGTCGCCGTGCGTCTCGGCAAGGATGGTCTGGTGATGACCTTCAGCCGCACCAAGGGCCTCGAAGGGCGGCTCTACCCCTATAGCGGCGACGTGTTCGTCGTGAAGTGGAACGACCGCAGCCTGAATGCGGACGCTTTTGTCCGTTTCTCGCAGGATTTCGGGCGTCAGGTGGAAGGGTTCACGATGCGCGCGGTGTCGCCGACCACCGATCCGAGCTTCGACTTTCGCGATCTGAATTTCAGGAAGCGCAAGAACTGAGTATCCTGCCGCACCTTCGAAACGCTTCCACCTCAAACGATCACGCTCCTGGGCAGGGATCGTTGGCCGCGATTTTCGAGCCGTTCGATGTTTCCATCGAACTGCAAATCGCTCTAGAGCCTTCCCCCAGCATAAAAAGCGGAGGGCGGCGTGGGTTCGAGATTTGGCATATTGGCGGCATCATTGTTGTCGATCGCATCCCCGGTCCTGGCGCAGACCACGCCGGCGCCGGCCGGCGATGTCGCGACGATCGCGCCGGAGGTCGATGCACTCTTCGCAAAATTTCAGGCCGACGCGCATGTGCCGGGCATGGTCTACGGCATCGTCCGCGACGGCAAGCTGATCCATGTAAAAGGGATCGGCGTTCAGGATCTGACCGCCAAACGCGGGGTCAACGCCGACAGCCTGTTCCGTATCGCATCGATGACCAAGGCGTTCACCGCGCTGTCGATCCTGTCGCTGCGCGACGCGGGCAAGCTGTCTCTCGACGACCCGGCCGAGAAATATGTGCCGGAGATGCGCGGTTGGACCTATCCAACCAAGGATTCGCCGCGGATCCGGGTGCGCGATCTTCTGCAGCATGTCGGCGGGCTGGTGACCGACGATCCCTGGGGCGATCGGCAGCAGGTGCTGCCGCATGACGCCTTTGCGGCGATGATCAAGGCGGGCGTGCCGTTCAGCCGCGCGCCGCAGATGCAGCATGAATATTCGAATTACGGCTATGCGCTGCTCGGGCGGATCGTCGCCGCCGCGTCGGGCATGCCCTATCGTGCCTATGTCGAACGCACGATCCTGAAGCCTTTGGGCATGACTTCGAGCGGATATGAGGTGACCGATGCGCCGATCGCGCGCCGCGCCATCGGCTATCGCTGGGAGAATGAGGCCTGGGCCGAAGAGCCGACGATGAAGGATGGCGCCTTCAACGCGATGGGCGGGCTTCAGGTCAGCGCCAATGACTATGCCAAATGGGTGGGCTTCCTGCTGTCGGCCTGGCCGCCGCGCGACGATGTCGATACCGGCCCGGTCAAGCGCTCGACGGTGCGTGAGATCGCCCAGGGGCTCAACTTCGTGTCGGTCCAGCGTCGCATCGGCGCAAGCGGTGCCGATGCCTGCATGGAAGCCACCGGTTACGGCATGGGGTGGCGTGTGGCGCAGGATTGCGATCTGGGCCTGACGCTCGCTCATGGTGGCGGCTATCCCGGCTATGGATCGCATGTGATGCTGATGCCCGAATATGGCGTCGGCATTTTTGCGCTGTCCAACCGCACCTATGCCGGACCTTCCGGACCGGCATGGGATGCGGCGGTGGCGATGTTCAAGGCAGGATTGCTGAAACGGCGCGAAGCACCGGTCGCGCCTGCGCTCGCCAGCCTGTTCGAAGCCTCGCGCGCGGCGTATGCGGCGGGTGATCTGGCGCCGCTCAAGGGCAAGCTGGCGATGAATTTCCTGCTTGATCGTTCGGCCGAGAACTGGCGGCTGACCTTTGCCGATCTGAAGAAGCAGGTCGGCGAATGTGCGACGGCGCAGCCGCTGACGCCGACGGGCGCGATGTCCGCGACCTTCCGCCTCGATTGCGAACGTGGCAAGCTGGAGGGGACGCTGTTGCTCGCGCCGACCGCGCCGCTCACCGTCCAGGCACTTCGCTACCGGGTCGTGCCGCAGTAATGAGCTTCGCCTGCCAGATCCTGACACTCTATCCCGAGATGTTTCCCGGGCCGCTCGGTGCATCGATCGCCGGGCGCGCTCTCTCCGAAGGCAAATGGTCGTGCGAGACGGTCCAGATCCGCGATTTCGCGACCGACAAGCATCGATCGGTCGACGACACGCCGGCCGGCGGCGGGGCAGGGATGGTGCTGAAGCCCGATGTACTGGCCGCTGCGGTCGATCACGCACTGGCGCTTCAGCCCGACGCACCGGTTCTGGCGATGACGCCGCGCGGCCGGCCACTGACCCAGGATCGGGTGCGCGCACTTGCAGCGGGGCCTGGCGTCACCGTTCTGTGCGGCCGGTTCGAAGGGTTTGACGAGCGGATCTTCGAGGGACGTCCGATCGAGCCGATATCCATCGGCGACTATATCCTGTCGGGCGGGGAGACCGCGGCGATCGTGCTGCTCGACGCTTGCATTCGGCTGCTTCCCGGCGTAATGGGCGCCGCTTCAAGCGGTGATGACGAGAGCTTCGAAACGGGGCTGCTCGAATATCCGCATTATACCCGACCTGTCGAATGGGAGGGGCGCACGATTCCCGAAGTGCTGCGATCGGGGGATCATGCGAAGATCGCTGCCTGGCGAAAAGCCCAGGCGGAGACCGATACACGGCTAAGGCGGCCGGACCTTTGGGAGCGCCACGGTGGCGCTCGGGTCAAGTCGCCCTCTGGTGCGCAGCGACCGAAGAAGGACAGATGATATGAACATCATCCAGACGCTCGAAGCCGAGCAGATCGCAAAGTTCAACGAAACGAAGTCGATTCCCGATTTCCGCCCTGGCGATACGCTGAAGGTCGGCGTGAAGGTCGTCGAAGGCGAGCGCACCCGCGTCCAGAGCTATGAGGGCGTCTGCATCGCCCGCGCCAACCGGGGCATGGGATCGTCCTTCACCGTCCGCAAGATTTCGTTCGGCGAGGGCGTCGAGCGCGTCTTCCCGCTCTATTCGCCCAACATCGATTCGATCGAAGTGGTGCGCAAGGGCGCCGTCCGTCGCGCCAAGCTCTATTATCTGCGTGGCCGCACCGGCAAGTCGGCACGTATCGCCGAGCGCCGCGACCCGCGCCAGGATACCAAGAAGGGCTGATTGGCTTTCGCGTCATGCGAATGACCGCTATCGAACGGGCGTCGGCGCAAGCCGGCGCCCGTTTGCTTTTTCGGAGTTGCCGATGCTCAGGACCCTGCTGCTCTCGACTGTGCTGGTCGGCGGCATGACGATGCCCGTTGCCGCCCAGAGCCAACAGCAGGCGCCCAAGCTGACACTTGAGCGTATCTATGGAAATCCGGCACTTTCCGGCCCGGCGCCGCGCGCGCTTCGCCTGTCGCCCGACGGCAAATGGCTGACCTCGCTGCGCAATCGGTCCGACGAGAAGGAGCGTTACGACCTCTGGGCGGTCGACACCGCGACGGGCGCTGCCAAGATGCTTGTCGATTCCGCGAAGCTCGGCAGCGGCGCGGTCCTCAGCGAGGCCGAGAAGATGCAGCGCGAGCGCGCCCGCATCGCCGATTACAAGGGCATCGTCACCTATGAGTGGAGCCCAGATGGCCGCTCGATCCTGGTGCCGATCGATGGCGACCTCTACCTCGCCGGGCTGGACGGCAGCGCCCGGCGTCTGACGGAGACCGCGACCAGCGAACTCGACGGCACCGTCAGCCCCAAGGGCGGCTTCGTCTCCTTCGTGCGCGACCAGAATCTGTTCGCCTATGATCTTGCAGCAGGGAAGGAGCGCCAACTCACCACCGACGGCGGCGCTACTTTGTCCTGGGGCGTGGCCGAGTTCGTCGCACAGGAAGAGATTGATCGCAGCCGCGGTCACTGGTGGTCGCCGGACGATCAATATCTGGCGGTGGCGCGCGTCGATGAAAGCGCGGTCGAAGTGGTCACCCGCGCAGCGATCGGTGCGGACGGCACCAAGGTTTACGACCAGCGCTATCCCAAGGCCGGCACACCCAATGCCAAGGTCGATCTCTATGTCATGCGCGCCGACGGATCTGAGGCGTTCAAGCTCGATCTGGATGACGATTCGGATTATTATCTCGCTCGCGTCAATTGGGCGCCCGACGGCAAATCGCTCTATATCCAGTGGCAGAACCGCGCCCAGACCAAACTCTATCTGCTCAAGGCCGACATCGCGACGCGCAAGATCGTGCCGGTGATCGAGGAAGATGCGAAGACCTGGGTCAACCTGCACGACGATTTTCGTGCGTTGCGCGACGGCAGCCTGATCTGGTCGTCCGAGCGTGACGGCTACAAGCATCTCTACCGCTGGGAGAAGGGCAACCTCACCCAGCTGACCAAGGGGCCCTGGGTGGTCCAGAAGCTGGTCGGGGTCGATCAGGCGAAACGGCGCCTCTATTACGTCGCCAATCCCGATACGCCGATCGAATGGCAGCTCTACGCGCTCGACTACGGAAAGCCCGGCGCGAAGCCGGTCAAGCTGACCGAGGCGGGATATGACAATGACGCCGTGATGGACCGTGGCGCGAGCCGCGTCATCGTGACCCGATCGAGCCAGGCCCAGCCGCCGCAGACCTATCTCGCAGATACCGCCGGCAAGCGGTTGCAATGGATCGAGCAGAATGCGGTGACGCGCGATCACCCTTATGCACCCTATATGGCGAACCATGCCGTGCCGACCTATGGCACGCTGAAGGCCGAAGACGGCACGACGCTCCATTACGAGCTGCGCACGCCCAAGCTCGAACCCGGCAAGCGCTATCCGGTGATCCTCCAGGTTTATGGCGGGCCAGGGGGTGGGCGCCAGGTGACCAATGTCTGGGAAGGTGGCCTGCCGCAATATTGGGTGCAGAAGGGCTGGATCGTCTTCTCGATCGACAATCGTGGCTCGCCCGGGCGCGGCAAGGCGTTCGAGGATCACATCTACCACCATATGGGCAAGGTCGAGGTCGCCGATCAGCTCAAGGGTGTCGACTGGCTCAAGGCGCAGGGTTTCGTCGACCCCAAGCGGATCGTCGTCAATGGCTGGTCCTATGGCGGCTATATGGTGCTCAAGCTGCTCGAAACGGCGCCTGGCGTTTTCGCTGCTGGCGTCTCCGGCGCGCCCGTCACGCGCTGGGAGCTTTACGACACACATTATACTGAGCGCTATCTCGGCAATCCGGCAACGGATCCCAAGCCCTATCAGATATCGGATGCGCTGGCCGACGCGGGCAAGATCCGCGATCCGTTGTTGCTGATCCACGGCATGTCCGACGACAATGTCGTGTTCGACAACTCGACTGCGCTCATGGCGAGGCTGCAACAAGCCGCGATCCCGTTCGAGACGATGCTTTATCCGGGGCAGGGGCATCGCGTCGCGGGGCCTGGCATCAGCGAGCATCTCTATCGCACGATCGAGAATTTCCTGGCGCGGCATATCGAGGATTGATTGGCCGTTCCGCAAGCAGCGTTCGCCGAATTCACGATGCAGGTTACGCCCTGTTAAGGGCATGACGGCTATTCGAACGATGCGAGTGAATGCATGTCCGACGGAAAACTGACAGACGAGCCTGCGCGGGTCGCCGCGCTGAGACGCTATGAGGTTCTGGACACACCGTCGGAGGGGGCGTTCGACAAGATCACAAACCTTGTCCGCGCCGTTCTGGGCGTGCCGATGTCTGCAGTGTCGCTGATCGATACCGATCGGCAATGGCTCAAGTCGCACCCCGGTATCGATGGATCGGAAACGGGACGCGACGTGGCGTTCTGCGATTACACGATCCGCGGACGCGAACCGATGGTGGTGGTCGACGCGTCGATGGACGCGCGCTTCCGTGACAACCCGTTGGTCAGGGGGGATCCCAATATTGCCAGCTATGCCGGCGTGCCGCTTGAAACGCCGGATGGCTACAATATCGGATCGCTTTGTGCGATCGACACGTGCCCGCGTCAGTTCGACGCTGCGCAGATCGAGATATTAAAGGGGCTGGCGGCGCTGGTCGTCGAGCAGCTCGAGCTTCGCCGGATCGCCGAGCGCGATCATCTTACGGGTGCGCTCAGCCGCCGGGCGCTCGTTGCCGAGTTGGACAAGTCGATCGCGCTGCATGCTCGGCATGGCCGGCCAGCGGCGCTGATCCTGGTCGATATCGACCATTTCAAGTCGATCAACGACAATCATGGGCACCCTGTGGGTGATCTGACCATCCGCGCCGTCGCGGACTGTTTCGCGCGGATGAAGCGCCCAGCCGATGCTTTCGGTCGCATCGGCGGTGAGGAATTCGCACTGTTGCTGCCCGAAACGGCAGAGTGTGAGGCAGTGAAGGCGGCGGAACGGTATCGGTCCGCTCTCGCGGAAATCTCGATAAACAATGATCCGCCGTTCGGCATCACCGCAAGCCTTGGCGTTTCAGCCCTTTCGGACGCGCGCGCGATCAGTGAAGCTTGGCTCGCCCATGCCGACACGGCGCTTTACGCCGCAAAGCGTTCCGGTCGGAACCGCGTATGTCTCGCTGATGCGCTTGCGCAGCCCGTAGCGGCTTGAGGAACGGTTTGCCGCGCACTGGACAATCGATGCGATCGCACTAGAGCGATTGGTCTTCCTATAGGAGTGGGTGAAATGGGCTACCGGGTAGTGGTTGCCGGCGCGACCGGCAATGTCGGGCGCGAAGTTCTGAACATTCTGGCCGAACGCGAGTTTCCGGCGGACGAGGTCGCGGCCGTCGCGTCGTCGCGCAGCCAGGGCGATCAGATCGATTTCGGTGAGACCGGCAAGACCCTGAAAGTCCAGAATATCGAGCATTTCGACTGGACCGGCTGGGACATGGCGATCTTTGCGATCGGTTCGGAAGCCACCGCCAAATATGCGCCCATCGCCGCCGCCGCCGGCTGCACGGTGATCGACAATTCGTCGCTCTACCGCATGGATCCGGACGTGCCGCTGATCGTGCCCGAGGTGAATCCGGAGGCAATCGACGGGTATAAGCGCAAGAACATCATTGCGAACCCGAACTGCTCGACCGCGCAGATGGTGGTGGTGCTGAAACCACTGCACGATGCCGCGAAGATCAAGCGCGTCGTCGTCTCGACCTATCAGTCGGTCTCCGGCGCGGGCAAGGCGGGCATGGACGAGCTGTTCGAGCAGAGCCGCAACATCTTTGTCGGCGATTCCGCCGAAGCCAACAAATTCACCAAGCAGATCGCGTTCAACGTGATCCCGCACATCGACAGCTTCCTGGATGACGGTTTCACCAAGGAAGAGTGGAAGATGGTCGTCGAGACCAAGAAGATCCTCGATCCCAAGATCAAGGTCGTCGCCACCTGTGTGCGCGTGCCCGTGTTCGTCGGTCACAGCGAAGCGATCACCATCGAGTTCGAGGACGAGATCTCGGCGAAGCAGGCGCAGGCGATCCTGCGCGAGGCACCCGGCATCATGCTCGTCGACAAGCGCGAGGACGGCGGATATGTGACCCCGGTCGAGTGCGTCGGCGATTATGCCACCTTTGTCAGCCGCGTGCGCGAGGATCCGACGGTCGACAACGGGCTGGTGCTCTGGTGCGTGGCCGACAATCTGCGCAAGGGCGCGGCGCTCAACGCGGTGCAGATCGCCGAATTGCTGGGCCGGCGTCACCTGAAAAAGGCCGGCTGATCCGATCCGTCCCTGATTTGGGGCGTTGATCCATCCCATCGTCATTGCGAGCGAGCGACGCATCCATGGATTGGTTGGCCTACGGCCGCCTTCGGCCCGCTTCGCTCGCAATGACGATGGAGAGGTTTGGCACAGAACCCCCGTCGTCTGGCGTGAACCTTATTCGGCGATAACGGCTTCCATCTTGCCTTTGGGCTGGCGCAGCAGCAGCACCAGCGGGATTACAGCGACGCAGATGATCGCCATCAGGTAGAAATCGTCGAGATAGGCGATCATGAGCGCCTGGCGCGACACTTCGGCATTCAGTGCGCCGAACACGCCATCGGACAGGATTCCGAAGCGGCTGAGCGCGCTCAGGTCGAGTGACGGCACAACCCCCGCCGTGACATGCTGCGACAGATCGGCGTGGCTGATCTGCGCGTTGCGGGCAAGCAGCACCGTCACCAGCGAGATGCCGGCGGACTGGCCGATATTGCGCATCAGGTTGAGCAGGCTGGCGCCGTCCGTCCGATAATTGTGACCAAGGGTTGCGAAGGCGAGCGAGTTGAGCGGCATGAACACGAAACCCATGCCCAGCCCCTGGATGAAGCCGGTGGTTACGACCGGCCAGTAATCCATATCGAGCGACCATTGCGACATGAGGTAGAGCGACCAGCCGAAGATCAGGAATCCGACGCCGACGACAAGGCGGGTGTCGATCCGTCCCATGAGTTGTCCGGCCAGCCACATGGTGAACAGCACGCCGACGCCGCGCGGGGCCATCATCACGCCGGTATCGATCACTGGATAGCCGTAGAGTTGCTGGAGCATCGGGGGCAGCAGCGCTGACGGCGCCATCGTCGACATGCCGATCACGATCATGAAGAACATGCCCATGACCAGATTGCGGTTCTTGAACAGGTGCCTGTCGAACAACGGCCGCTTCGAGGTGGCGAGGTGGATGACCCCGACCCATAGAGCAGCAAGCGCGATGCAGCCCTCGATGATGATCTCCCAGCTTTTGAACCAATCCTCCTGCTGTCCGCGATCGAGCATCAACTGGAAGCTGGCGACCGCGATCGAGATCATCGCGAAACCCATGATGTCGAACTTGCGCGCCTGTTTGGGGCGCGATGGGAGCAGGAACCAGAGGATGGCGAGCGTCAGCGCGCCAACCGGCACGTTGACGTAGAACACCCAGCGCCAATTATAATTTTCTGTGAGCCAGCCGCCGAGTACAGGCCCCATGATTGGCGCGATCATCACACCCATGCCCCAGACGGACATGGCTTTTGCCTGTCGTTCCGGCGGATTGATGTCGAGCATCGCGGTTTGCGACAATGGACTGATGAACGCTGCCGCGATGCCCTGCAAAACGCGGAAAAGCACCATTTCTTCAAGGCTGACAGCGATGCCGCACAGCATCGAAGCGACAATGAAGGCGCCCACGGCAAAGACGAACAGGTTGCGCGATCCGAATCTGTCGGACAGCCAGCCCGTCGCCGGAATCGCGATCGCGGACGCGACGATATAGCTGGTCAGCACCCAGGTGACGCTGTCCATCGTCGCGCCCAGGCTGGTCTGCATATGCGGCAGCGCAACGTTGGCGATCGTCGTGTCGAGGATCTGCATGACCATCGCGCCCATGATGCCGATGGTGAGCAGCCAGCGATGCTTGACCGGAAGCATCGCCTGGCCGGGCGCGGGATCGGTCACGGCCGTCCGTTCTGGGTATCCACGGTGATGTTGGCGCTGAGGCCGGCGATCATCGCCCGCGGCGGAGCATTGTCGATCGCGATCCGCACCGGCACGCGCTGCGTCACCTTCACCCAGTTGCCATTGGCGTTCTGTGCGGGAAGCACCGAGAATTCGGAACCGGTGCCGGCACCGATGCTGGCGACATGGCCGGTGATCTTGAGCTCGGGATAGGCGTCGAGCTTGATCCGGGCGGGTTGTCCGACCGCCATATGATCGAGGTCGGTCTCCTTGTAATTCGCTTCGATCCACGCGGCCTGGCTCATCACCAGGCTGAGTGCGGGAAAGCCGACCGGCGTGACATTGCCGACCTGAAGGCGATTGGTCTGGCTGATGATGCCGTCCGCAGGCGAGCGCACCACGGTGCGCGACAGGTCGAGCGCAGCCTTTTGCCGCTGGGCGAGCGCGGCCTGGATTGCGGCGGGCGTGCCGGAAGCGGCGGTGCCGCTGCCGAGCTGGGTGCTCGCACGCGCGGCGTCGGCCTGCGCATTGGCCAGCCGTGCCTTCGATGCGGCAACCTCGTGCCGTGCGGCGTCCAGGCTGGCGCGTGTGGTGAAGCCGCGCTGCATCAACGCATTCTGCCGGTCATAGGTCGCCTGGGCGAGCTGGATGTCGGCGCGTGCACTTTCAATGTCGGCGGCCGCGCCGCCGGTATCGGTCGACAGGGTCGCGACCTGGACCCGCGCGGTAGCGAGAGCTGCATCGGCCTGTGCCAGCGCGATGCGATAGGGCTCGGGATCGATCACGAACAGGATTTCGCCGGCCTTGACGCGCTGGTTCTCCTTCACGCGCACGTCGACGATACGGCCGGTCACGTCAGGACCGACCGAAACCATGTCCTGCTGGACATAAGCATTGTCGGTGGAGATGTAGCGTCCGCCGGTCAGCCAGAAATATCCGCCGATCGCGGCAATCAGCAGCGGCACCGACAGCATCAGCGCCAGCCGGCCCCATTTGCGGCGGGGCTTCTGCTCGACGGCTTCGGCCGCGGCCGGCAGTTCGAGTGAAATCGGCCTGTCGATCGGCTTCGCATCCTCGAGCACGATCGGTTCGCCCAGATCAGCCATGTAAACGCACTCCGCACTCGTCGCCTCGCCGCGACATATTCTGTTGAACACGCACCAGCAGCGCGCTGAGTTGCTGTTCTTCGGCCTCGCTGAACCCATCCAGCGCGTCTTCGAACAACTCGACCGCGCAGTCCTTGAGTTGCGCGATGATCGGTGTGGCCTTGTCGGTCAGGAACAATTGCCAGGCGCGCCGGTCATTGGGGTCGGCGCGACGCTCGACCAGTCCGGCTTCCTGCAGCCGGTCGATCATGCGGCTCAGCGTGATCGGCTCCACTTCGAGGAGATCGGCAATGCCGCCCTGATTGATGCCTTCGCGACGCGCGAGAAGCGTGAGAACCCGCCACTGCGGGCGGGTGACGCCGATCGTGCGTGCCTTTTCGTCGAAAGCGCGGCGAAGAAGGCGCGATACGTCGGACACGAGGAAGCCGAGTGGGTCGCTCATAGCGTGCGATATAATAACAATGCTTATTATATGCAAGGTCAGTTGAATTGCGTTTCGCGCTGCCCCAGTTGCACATCATGCAATTGCGCGCCGATTTAAGGGCTCTGCCGGCTGCCCAGTTCCGCGCATTGGCAGCGCTTGCGGCGATGCTGGCGCTGGCGCAGATTGGCCAGCCATTTCCCGAAATCGCATGGCTGCACCATCTGCCGACATTGGTGCTGCTGCTATCGGCTCCGGCGCTGTTGCGGCGCTGGCCGCTGGGCGACGGTGCGCTGGTCGCACTTGTCCTGTTCTTCGCGCTGCACACACTGGGTGGGCGATATACCTATTCGAGTGTGCCCTATGACGAATGGGCGCAGGCGTTGACGGGCGAGACGCTGAGCGGATGGTTCGGCTGGACGCGCAATCATTATGACCGGCTGGTCCATTTCGCCTTTGGTGCGCTGTTCTACGCGCCGGTCAGGGAGGTCGCGCAGCGCTATCTTCGCCAGACGCCGATGCTTGCCGCGCTGTTTGCGATCGGTTTCGTGCTTTCGGTCGGAGCGCTCTACGAGATATTCGAAGGGCTGCTGACGCTGATGGTCGCGCCCGAAATGGCCGATGATTATAATGGGCAACAGGGCGACATGTGGGATGCGCAGAAGGATATGGGCCTCGCCTTTGTCGGCGGGCTGCTTGCGGCGGCCTGGGTGCGATGGAGGCGGCCCTGATCGACAGGGCGGCGCTGCTGCGCTAGAGTCTATCGAACTGGATCGACTCTTCATTTTCCTTTGTTTGCCGCGATTTCGAGGCACCCAACCATCGCTGGATTGAAGCCATTGGCAAGCGCCCCGACTGAATATTCGACTCATCGTTTCGCCAGTTTTGACGGCGTGGAACTGGCCTGGCACGAAATGGGTGCGCCCGACGCGCGGCCAGTGGTGCTGATCCATGGCTATTTCTCGGACGCCTTCACCAACTGGATCCGATACGGCCATGCGGCGCGGGTGGCAGCCGCCGGGCATCGGGTGATCATGCCCGATCTGCGTGCCCATGGGCAAAGCGACAAGCCGCACGATCCCGCCGCCTATCCGCCGGATGTGTTGGCGAGGGACGGTTTCGCGCTGCTCGCGCATCTCGGCCTGACCGATTATGATCTGGGCGGCTATTCGCTGGGCGCACGCACGACGGTGCGCATGCTTGTCGACGGCGCCAAGCCGAGGAGGGCGGTGATCGCGGGCATGGGGCTGCAAGGCCTGATCCGCACCGGCGCGCGCGCCGATCATTTTCGTCACATCCTGACCCATCTGGGCAGCCACGAACGCGGCAGTCCCGAGTGGATGGCGGAGGCTTTTCTGAAGACCACCAAGGGTGATCCGGTGGCGCTGCTGGGCATCCTCGACAGCTTCGTCGACACGTCGATGGACGAGATCGAGACGCTCGATCTGCCCGTGCTGGTGCTGTCCGGCGAGGATGACGACGACAACGGGTCGCACGAAGTGCTTGCGGAGATGCTGCCGAACGCGATCGCGCGCGAGATTCCGGGCGGTCATATGAGTGCGGTGGTCCAACCCCAGCTTGGCGAAGAAATTGCACGCTTTCTAATGTCTTGACCCTGACTGGCGTCGGGTTCAGTCTGCCGGCGACACCAGTTTGCGTTCAGGTCAGGGAAGTCCGATGAAGTCCGCACTATCCGCGATCGCGCTTGTCACCATGCTTGCGGGTGTACAGCCCGTGTTCGCTCAGACGGCAGCGGATGCCGATGCGTTCATTGCGGGGGCCGAGACCGAACAGCGCGGTTTCAGCACCTCGAAGCAGCAGGTCGACTGGATCAACGAAACCTATATCACCGATGATACCAACGCGATCGCTGCGCTGTTCGCCACGCAGGAAAACGAGATGCGTGTGCGGCAGGCGAAGGACGCGGCACGGTTCGACAAGGTCGACGGACTGTCGTTCGATACGCGTCGCAAGGTCGACATATTGCGCGGCGGAATCACGTTGCCAGCGCCCACCACGCCGGGCTCTGCCGCGGAACTCGCGACCGTCGCGACCGGCATCAAGGGGCTTTACGGCGCCGGAAAGGGCATGCTGGACGGAAAACCGATCTCCGGCAGCGATATCGAGGCGGCGATGGGCGAAGTCCGCGATCCGGCCAAGCTGAAGGAAATGTGGGTCAGCTGGCACGACACTGTCGGCGTGCCGATGCGCGACGATTATGCGCGCATGACGGAGATCGCCAATGCCGGTGCCAGGGAACTGGGCTTCACCGATGTCGGCGCGATGTGGCGCTCGCAATATGACATGCCGGCCGACGATTTCGCGAAGCTGACCGACGCGCTGTGGCAGGAAGTGAAGCCGCTCTACGACGATCTTCATTGCTACACGCGCGGCAAGCTCAACGAGAAATATGGCGATGCCGTCCAGCCGGCCAAGGGGCCGATCCGGGCCGACCTTCTCGGCAATATGTGGGCCCAGGAATGGGGGAATATCTACGATGTCGTGGCACCTGCGGGCACGGGCGATATCGGTTATGACGTCGGCGAGCTGCTGAAGACGCGGGGCGACGATCCACTGAAGATGGTGAAGATCGGCGAGGGCTTCTACAGTTCGCTCGGTTTCTCGAAATTGCCGGAAACATTCTGGAAACGCTCGCAATTCCTGAAGCCGGCCGATCGCGAAGTGGTCTGCCACGCTTCGGCGTGGGATGTGGACAACAAAGACGATCTGCGCATCAAGATGTGCATCAAGGTGAATTCGGACGATTTCGTCACGATCCACCACGAACTGGGCCATAATTATTACCAGCGCGCTTATAACAAGCAGCCCTATCTCTATCTGAGCGGCGCGAATGACGGCTTCCACGAGGCGATCGGCGACTTTGTCGCGCTTTCGATCACGCCGGATTATCTGGTCAGCATCGGGCTGCTCGACAAGGCGAAGGTGCCGGCAGCCGACAAGGATCTCGGCCTGCTGTTGCGCCAGGCGATGGACAAGGTCGCGTTTCTGCCCTTCGGCTTGCTGATCGACAAATGGCGCTGGGGCGTGTTCAACGGCCAGATTCCCACAGCGCAATATGAAAAGGGCTGGGACGATCTGCGCTTGCGCTACCAGGGGGTCGTTCCCCCGGTTCCGCGTGACGAGACGCGGTTCGATCCGGGCGCCAAATTCCACATTCCGGCGGCGGTGCCCTATACGCGCTATTTCCTAGCGCGGATCCTGCAGTTCCAATTCTATCAGGCCGCATGCAAACAGGCCGGGTGGAAGGGGCCGCTGCACCGCTGCTCCTTCTACGACAATAAGGCGGTCGGTGCGAAGCTGAACGCGATGCTCGAAATGGGGGGATCGAAACCCTGGCCCGATGCGCTGCAGGCCTTCACGGGCAGCCGCGAAATCTCCGGCAAGGCGATGCTTGCCTATTTTGCGCCGCTACAGGCATGGCTCAAGACGCAGAACAAGGGTAAACAATGCGGATGGTGACGAACCTGAAATGACGGGCTTTGGGGGGCCGATAGTGCGATTGGGCCAGAAGCGGATCATTGAAATGCGGGTGTTGCGCGGATGAACCTGCCGCTCGTCAATCTTGCCGTGCTTGTTTCGACCGCCGCGATTCTGTGCGTGGGGATGATGCTCGCCTGGCTCTATTTCGGGCGGCAGCGCTATGCGCAGCTCTGGGCGCTCTCCGCGGCAGGGGCAGTGCTGCAATGGAGCGTCAGCGGCTATGCCCGGATCGTCATTCCGGACGCGGTCTGGCCCTTGTTCATTACCGGTACGCTGGTCGCCGTGGATTCCGCGCTGATCGCCATCGGCGCCCGCCATCGGGCGCAGCTTCCCCTCAGGCTGCCGGTGATCGGCGGTATCGTGCTCGTCTCGATCTCTGCCATGGCATATGCCGCGGTGATCGACAGTCTGGCGATACGCGGCTTCGTCGCAAACGTTCATGCCGGCGTGATGTTCGTGCTGGCGGCGGTGGCGCTGTTGCCGCGAAACCGGCCGGCCGATCCTCCCGAACTGGCGGTCGTGTCGGCCTTTGGGCTGTTCGCGCTGTTCCAGTTTGCGCTGGCGGTGTTGGCGCTGGGCATGGACTCGCGCTACATGATCGCGACCGGCCAGCTTTATCGAGATGTTCTCGTTATCGGGCTGCCAGCGGTCTATTCGGCCGTGGGCGTGGCGGCGGTGTTCGTCATAGCGATGGATCTCAACGAGCGGCTGCGTGCGCTGGCGACGCGCGATCCGCTGACCGGCACACTCAATCGGCGTGGGCTGGAACAGGCGGCGACCAACGCTTTTGCCGATGCGCGCCGTCACGACCGTGACCTTGCCATCGTGCTCTGCGCGATCGACGATTTCGAAGATGTGCGAAAGATGCGTGGTCGAGATGCGATCGACGGTGCGCTCGCAATCGTCGCCGACATCATCCACGCCAGCGTACGCGAAGAGGATCTGCTGGCACGCACTGGCCAGTCCGAATTCTGTCTGTTGCTGATCGATGCGTCGCCCGACATGGCGGCCGAAGTGGTCGATCGCGTGCGCCAGGAAATTGCGGGCGCGCCGATTGGTGGTGCGCGGCCATTCTCCCTCACCATCAGTTCTGGCGTTACCGGTTTCCGCGCCGACGATATCGTCCTGTCCGCCGCGCTCGAGCGTGCCGATCAGGCGCTGTGCAGATCCGTCGCGGAGGGTGGGAACCGGATGACGCTTTCCAGGGATATCGTACCGTGAATCCGGCGATCGTGATCCTGTCCGTGCTGTTCTTCACCAGCGCGATCCTGTGCATCACGATGACTTTGGCCTGGCTGCACTTCGGGCGCGCGCGCCACATATCGAGCTGGGCCTTCGCCTATGGCCTCGGTGCGCTGCAATGGGTGGTGAACGCACTCGGCGTTCTGATCTCCCCCGGAAACCCGGTTCCCATCATCATTGCCAGCATGGCCGTTCTGGGATCGGGGGCGCTGGTGCCGATCGGTGCACGTCAGCGCGCCGGCCTGCCGGTCCATCTGCCCTGGTTCATCGCCATCGGCCTTGTATTCGCGATTGCGATCACGCTGGTTTATACCATCCTTCCGAACCGCGCGCTGCAGGGATCGCTTTCCAACATTTTCGCGATCGTGATGATGCCGATCGCCGCTGCTGCGATCTGGCCCAGGGGGCGGTGGCCCAATGCGCCCGAAATGGCGTTTATCGTGATGCTTGGCATCTTCGCGCTTTTCCAGCTGGCATTGAGCGGTTCCGCGTTGATGATCGATGGGGAAGGGGATCGCCTGGCGATCGAACGATATCGGATGATCCTCGGCATCGGCCTGCCGCCCGTCTATATCGGCACCGGCATTGCCGCCACATTCCTGATCGCCGGCGATCTTTCCGAAAGTCTCCAGCAACTCATCACCCGTGATGGCCTGACCGGCGCGCTCAACCGGCGCGGTATCGAACAGGCAGCAACCATTGTGATGGCCAATGCGCGCCGCCACGGACGCCCTTTCACTGTGGTGATCGGCGATATCGATCGCTTCAAGCGGATCAACGACCGTTTCGGGCATGCCACAGGCGATCGGGCGCTGGTGTCGTTCGCCGACAATGTCCAGGCTGCGGTGCGGGAGGTCGATATTTTTGGCCGGCTGGGCGGCGACGAATTCTGCCTGCTGCTATCCGATCTTGCGCCGGAGGATGCAGGCGAAGCGGTGGAGCGTATTCGTTGCGAGGTCGAGGAGATCCGGATCGACGAAAAGCCCGATCTGGCATTCACGGCAAGCTTCGGCGTCGCCGGCTTCGATGGCAGCGATATTTCCTTCGGCCAGATCCTGCAACGGGCGGACCGTGCCTTGTACGATGCCAAGGCCAGCGGGCGGAACCGGATGGTGGTTGCCGAGATGTCGCAGGCAGCCTGATCCGGCCTATCTGAAAGGCGGTTCGCTGAATGCGCGCAACTTGCGGCTGTGAAGCTTGCTGCCCTCGCGGCGGAGCATGTCGCACGCCTCGATGCCGATCCGCATATGCTCGCTGATCGCACGTTCGTAGAAGCGATTGGCCTGGCCCGGAAGTTTGAGCTCGCCGTGGAGCGGCTTGTCCGACACGCAGAGCAAGGTGCCATAGGGTACGCGGAACCGATAACCCTGCGCCGCGATGGTTGCCGATTCCATGTCGATGCCGACGGCGCGCGACTGCGAGAAGCGCAGCGCCGAGGCCGAATAGCGCAATTCCCAGTTGCGGTCGTCGGTCGTGACGATCGTGCCGGTGCGCAGCCGGCGCTTCAGTGTTTCGGCATTTTCGCCCGACACCGTCTCCGCCGCGGCGGCGAGCGCCAACTGGACCTCTGCGATCGCGGGGATCGGGATTTCGGGAGGCAGTACATCGTCGAGCACATGGTCGTCGCGCAGATAGGCATGGGCGAGCACATAGTCGCCGATGCGCTGGCTGGGGCGCAGGCCGCCACAATGGCCGATCATCAGCCAGGCCTCGGGCCGGACGACCGCAAGATGATCGGTGATGGTCTTCGCGTTGGACGGGCCGACGCCGATATTGACCACGCTGATCCCCGAACGGTCGGGCGCGATCAGGTGATAGGCGGGCATCTGGTGCCGCCGCCATGCGCTGTCCGCGACCACACGCTCGGGATCGGCGGTTTCGGGCGTGACCATCACGCCGCCGGCGCCCGACAATGCGGTGAAGCGGCTGGGGTTGCCGTTCTCGTCGGGGGCGAGCTGGCTGCACGCCCAGCGCACGAACTCGTCGATATAGCGGTGATAGTTGGTGAACAGGATGTAGCGCTGGACATGCTCTGGCGGCGTGCCGGTGTAGTGGCGCAGCCGCGCGAGCGAGAAATCGGTGCGCAGACCGTCGAACAGCGCCAGCGGGCGCGCCGCGTCGGGCAGGTCGCGATAGGTGCCGTCGGCGATCTCGTCGCCGATGAACGCCAGTTCGGTCGCGGGAAACCAGCGTGACAGCTCGGTCGCGCTGACATCGTCGAGCATCAGGTCGTGCCCGGCTTCGAGCACATAGGGGAAGGGGATTTCCTGCCGGCCCGCCGCCGCGACGACTTCGACGTCGTAATCCTCGATCAGCAGGCTCAGCTGCTCGACGAGATAGTCCGCGAACAGCGCGGGCTTGGTGACGCTGATCGCATAGTTGCCCGGCGTGACCAGCCGCCCGAACGACCGTGCGGGCACCGGCCCATCGCCCTGTCCGCGATAGCGCAGACGGATTTCCGGATAAGCGAAGGCGCCTTGCGCACGCGCCTCCGGATCGGGCTTTTCACCGGTACGAATGAAGCGCTCAAGCGCGGTGCGCAGGCGATCGACGGATGCGGTGTAGAGCGCGTCGAGCTCGGCGACGATGGTTTCGGCTTCGGACATTTATAGCAACTATCCGAGACGAAGCGCTGCTGGCAAGTCCCCCGGCCTTGCCTCCGGAGCCCGCGGGCGATAGAGCGCGCCAGCATTTTTCTTTGAATCGCGAGAACCCCCATGAAGATCAGCGGCGTGGACATCCGTCCCGGCAACATCATCGAATATGAAGGCGGCATCTGGCGCGCGGTGAAAATCCAGCACACCCAGCCCGGCAAGGGTGGCGCCTATATGCAGGTCGAGATGAAGAACCTCATCGATGGCCGCAAGAACAACATCCGCTTCCGCTCGGCCGAGACGGTCGAGAAGGTCCGGCTGGATACCACGGATTTCCAGTTCCTGTTCGCCGACGGCGATACGCTGACCTTCATGGACAAGGCCACGTACGACCAGATCACCTTGCCCCGCGATCTGCTGGGCGACGCGGCCGCTTTCCTGCAGGACGGCATGGATGTGGTGATGGAACTCTATGACGAAAAGCCGATCTCGGTTCAGCTTCCCGACCAGATCGAAGCGACCATCGTCGAGGCCGATGCCGTGGTGAAGGGGCAGACCGCCTCGTCCAGCTACAAGCCGGCGATTCTGGACAATGGCGTGCGCATCATGGTGCCGCCGCACATCGCGTCGGGCACACGCATCATCGTCGACGTGTACGAACAGGCCTATGTGAAGCGGGCGGAGTAATGATGGGATTGGCGCGCCTGCTGCTTGCCGGTGCGCTGGTGCTCGGCTGTCTGAGCGGTACGGGCAGCGCCCAGCCGGCGCCGAGGCCGCTTTCGTCCGATCTGCTTGCTGTTTCCGCTTGGGGGCAGCGACTGGCAGTTGCCCAGCAGCCTTTGATCGACGTGTATAATCGTTGCCGGCCCGTCAACGAAGCAGCAGCTGCTGCTTTCAATACGGTTTCGAACGATGCTGATTCGGTGCGAGAGATATTGCCGAAATTCGTCGAATGCGTGGAGCATTTCGAGGCGGCCGCCATACAGGTGTCTACAAAATTGGCGGATGTCGGCAATTTGCCACGGTCCGCCGAGATTGCGCTGAATATACGGTCCACCGAGCTTCTGGAGCGGTCCGCCGCCTCGGCGAAAGCTTCGGCCGCTTCGATGCGCGATCTGCTCACTGCGATTGAGTTGGCAGCTGCGAACGACGCGGATGGGGCACGTAAGGCATATGTGCGTGCGCGCAGCGGTTCGGCGGGGGCGCTCGACGCGCAGATATTGCTCCTGGAGGTGATGGCCAAGGGTGCGCCGATCGAGTGGCAACGCGCGGTGCTGGATATGCGGATTCTCGTCAATCGCGCAATTCGTACCTTGCTCGTCAGCGAAAGCACGTCGCAAGGCATTGTGCTGGGTGACGCTCTTTCCTCATTTGGGCGCCCCGCGCGCGATGCGGCGAGACGGATACGGACCGGCTGGACAAGCGCGAGCGCGGAATCGCGTCGCGTCATCGAGCGGCTGGGTGATGCGAAGCGTAAGGCAATGCTGGTGCGGATGGATGCGATCTACGGCGACCTTGGTGTGCAGGCGGACGCGACGGCGAGTGTGCTGGAGCGCGCGCCTGTCGGGACGGCTTCGTTCGCAGAGATGCAGCGTTTCTCCGATGAGGTTTTGAAGTTCGAGATTTTTGTCGCGCAAACCGCGGCGTCGGTATCAAATATAGTTCAGGAGCATCGTTGAGTCATGGTTTCGCATTCCGGCATCCTCACCGTCATGGAGCGCGCGGCGCGCAAGGCGGCTCCGCGGCTGCGGCGCGACTTCAACGAGGTGCAGCATCTGCAGGTCTCGAAGAAGGGCCCCGCGGACTTTGTCTCGATGGCCGATCAGCGCTCCGAACGGACGCTGTATGATGAATTGAAAAAGGCGCGCCCGGACTGGGGTTTCCTGCTGGAAGAGGGCGGAGAGATTGAAGGCGATCCCGACAAGCCGCGCTGGATCATCGATCCGCTCGACGGCACCAGCAACTTCCTTCACGGCATTCCGCACTTCGCGATCTCGATCGGCGTCGAGGAGCCCAGGCCAGGTGGTGGCCGTGGCGAGATCATCAGCGCACTGGTCTATCAGCCGCTGACCGACGAAAGCTTCTGGGCGGAAAAGGGCAGGGGCGCCTGGCTGCAGGATCATCGTCTGCGCGTTTCGTCACGTCGTCATCTCGACGAGGCTCTGATCGCCACCGGCACCCCGTTCAAGGGGCATGGCGATCACGCTGAATGGCGCGCGATTCATGACGCGATCGCGCCCGAAGTTGCGGGCATCCGTCGCTTCGGTTCCGCCTCGCTCGACCTCGCCTGGGTTGCTGCGGGTCGATATGACGGTTTCTGGGAAAGCGGGCTCAAGCCCTGGGACATTGCGGCTGGCATATTGCTGGTCCGCGAGGCCGGCGGTTTCGTCACCGATTTCCGGGGTGCCGATCGCGCGTTGGAGCGCGGCGAGATCCTGGCGGCGAACGATACGCTTCATTCGCGCCTCCACAAGCTGGTCGGCACCGCGGTGAAGGCGCAGCGCTGATCCAGCGTCTATAGCTGCTCCATTTTTGGGTAGCGCTTCTCTGCTTGCGGTCACGGTCATCGAGGAATAGCCTCCCCCCTGAAACATAAGGGGAGAGGGACGATGGACTATGGCATATTGGGTTGGATCCTTGTCGGCTTGATTGCCGGCGCGCTGGCGAAATGGGTGATGCCGGGCAAGGATCCGGGCGGCATCTTCGTCACCATCCTGATCGGCATTGCCGGCGGTCTGATCGGCGGCTTTATCGGCAGCAAGATCGGGCTGGGCGGCAGCGGCAATATCGTGAACATCCTGATCGCCACCGCAGGCGCAATCCTGCTCCTCTGGATCTACCGGATGGTGAAGGGGCGCACAGCCTGAACCGACACCTCGACGCGCGGCTTCGGGCCATTGCCCGACCGTGCGCCGAACGGGGCTGAAAGGTCGGCTTTATGGGTGGGGTTGAACTGATCGGCCTCGCGGCCAGCATCAGCCTGTTGTCCGGATGGCGTATCTATCTGTGCACGTTCGCCACGGGCCTTGCCATGCGCACGGGCTGGCTTGAGCTTCCGCATCATCTGGCGAGCCTGGACGTCCTCGCCAATCCCTGGGTGCTTGGCATATCCGGTGTCGGGCTTGTCGCCGAATTCTTCGCCGACAAGATCGCCTGGCTCGACTCGATCTGGGACGGCATCCATACATTCATCCGTCCGGTGGGTGGCGCATTGCTGGCTCTTGCGATCGTCGACGCCCAGGATCCGACATGGCAGGTCGCCAGCCTGCTGCTTGGCGGAAGTGCCGCGCTGCTCAGCCATGGCGCCAAGATGGGCACCCGCGCCGTGGTGAATGTCAGTCCGGAGCCTTTCAGCAATATTGCGGTATCGAGCAGCGAGGATGTCGCGACGGGTGGATTGCTGCTGCTCGTGCTCGCAAATCCGGTCGTGGCGATTGGGGTCGCGCTATGCTTGGCTCTGGCCGCGATAGCGCTGATCATCATGCTGCGGCGGCTGTTGCTCAGGCTGAAATCGCCGAAGCCTATTTCTTGAGGTGATCGCGGAAACGCGGGACCAAAGCGATGAAGGTTTCCAGATTGTCGTAAAAGAGCTCGCGGCTCAGCCCGCCGAAATCCATGTCGACGTCCATCTCCAGGACCGGGTCCTTTTCCTTGTCGATATAGGCACGGGCCCAGCGATGGTCCCTGTTCCACAGATTCATGCTCTCGAGCGTGGCATCGATATCGCTGAAACCGGTGTAGAACTGGATCGTGGTGCAGCCGGTCTTCCCCTTGGCGCAATTCAGGAAGAAGATGGTGACCGGCACGCCGGAATCGGCGGTGCGGATATAATCGGCGTCGGTTCCCTCGATACGTTCGGCCTTGTAGCCCTTGGCCTGAAGCAGGGCGACGATCTTCTGATGGTCGGCGCCGACCTGTTCGGCAGATGCCGGAATCGCCGATGCGGCGAACGCCATTGCCATGCCGACGCCGAGCCAAATGCGGTTCTTCATGTCGATACCCTCCCGTCGTAGCGCCGAAAACCTCTTCTCAACCCACGAGAGTGTCAATGCGACAGGCAGAAAATCGAATGAATTGCATCTAGTTGCGAATCATTCTCACTGCCTCACGGCCTTGCTTCGCGGGTGCAGCAGTCCTAAAGCGCCGCCATAAATCTGGCCGCGCGAGAGTCCCTTGGTCGATCTGTCACAATATCTGCCGATCCTGCTTTTCCTTGGTGTGGCGTTGGTGCTTTCCAGCGTTTTCGTCTTTGCGCCCATGGCCGTTTCGCGGCTGACGGGCGCACATCAGCCGACACCCGAGAAGCTCACCGAATACGAATGCGGTTTTCCCGCGTTCGAGGACAGCCGTGCTCAGTTCGATGTCCGCTTCTATCTGGTCGCGATCCTCTTCATCATCTTCGATCTGGAAGCTGCGTTCCTGTTCCCCTGGGCGGTTTCGCTGGGCGAGATCGGCTGGACGGGCTGGATCGCGATGATGATCTTCCTCGCGGAACTCGGGCTCGGCCTTGTCTATGCCTGGAAAAAGGGAGCCCTCGAATGGGAGTAGAACTCAGCCCATCGATCCCCGGTGTGCCGCACGGCGCGCCGATGCCGGGCACCTTGCCCGATCAGTCCTTCTTTGACGGTCTGAACGGCGAGCTTTCGGACAAGGGTTTCCTGGTTACGTCGACCGAGGAGCTGTTCCAGTGGGCCCGCACCGGTTCGCTGTGGTGGATGACCTTCGGTCTCGCCTGCTGCGCGGTCGAGATGATCCATGTGAACATGCCGCGCTACGACATGGAGCGGTTCGGCGCCGCGCCGCGCGCATCTCCGCGCCAGTCGGACGTGATGATCGTCGCAGGCACGCTGTGCAACAAGATGGCGCCCGCGCTGCGCCGGGTTTACGATCAGATGTCGGAGCCCAAATACGTCATCTCGATGGGCAGCTGCGCCAATGGCGGCGGCTATTACCACTATAGCTACAGCGTCGTGCGTGGCTGCGACCGGATCGTGCCCGTGGACATTTATGTTCCCGGCTGCCCGCCGACCGCCGAGGCGTTGCTCTATGGTGTGATGCAGCTCCAGCGGAAGATCCGCCGCATCGGCACGATCGAGCGCTGAGATGGTCAGTCCCGCACCTGCATACGCCAGCAACGACGGCGTGATCGACGCCATACGTACTGCGCTGGGCGCATCGCTGAGCGACGCGATCGAGGCGGTTGGTGAGGTCAAGCTCATCGTCCACCGGGATTCGCTGGTCGCCGCGATGACCGCGCTGCGCGACGATTGCGATTATCAGCAGTTGATGGAGATCGCCGGCGTCGACTGGCCGGATCGCGAAGAGCGGTTCGAAGTGGTCTATTGCCTGCTCAGCCTGACGAAGAACCATCGCATCCGTGTCCATGTCTCGACCGACGAGGACAAGCCGGTGCCGAGCCTGACCGGGCTGTGGCCCGTCGCTGGCTGGCTGGAGCGCGAAGTGTACGACATGTACGGCGTGCTCTTCACGGGCAATGCCGACCTGCGCCGCATCCTGACCGACTATGGTTTCCGCGGCCATCCGCAGCGCAAGGACTTCCCGCTGACCGGTTATGTCGAGCTGCGCTATTCGGAAGAGGCGAAGCGGGTGGTCTACGAACCCGTCCAGCTTGCGCAGGATTTCCGCAGCTTCGATTTCATGAGCCCCTGGGAAGGCGCGCAATATGTGCTGCCCGGCGACGAAAAGGCGAAGCTGCCCGAGGCCAAGGGCGCGCCGACGCCGCTGAAGGCCGACGAGATCAAGAAGGCGGACGCGGACAAGACGGAGGCCAAGGCGCCGCCGCCGACCCCCAAGACCACCGAGAAGCCGGCTGACACCGGGGCAGGCGAGCCGGCGAATACTGTCGCGGCGAAGCGCTCGCCCGCCAAGAAGGCGGCTGCAGCCAAGGCACCGGCCAAGCCGCGCGCGCCGCGCAAGCCCAAGGGTGACGCATGATGGTTGATCGCGTGGCTGAACTGGAAGCTCAGGTGAACGACGAGAAGCCCACGCCGGGCGACGTCGAGATCCAGAATTACACGATCAATTTCGGTCCGCAGCACCCGGCAGCGCACGGCGTGCTGCGCATGGTGATGGAGCTGGACGGCGAAATCGTCGAGCGCGTCGATCCGCATATCGGTCTGCTCCATCGCGGCACCGAGAAGCTGATCGAGTACAAGACCTATCTTCAGGCTCTGCCTTATTTCGATCGGCTGGATTATTGCTCGCCGCTCGGCATGGAGCACAGCTATGTGCTCGCGATCGAGAAGCTGCTCGATCTGGAAGTGCCGCTGCGCGGCCAGTATCTCCGCGTGTTCTTCGCCGAGCTGACCCGCATCTGCAATCACATGCTCAACCTCGGCGCCCATGTGATGGACGTGGGCGCGATGACGCCCAATCTGTGGCTGTTCGAGCTTCGCGAAGATTGCATGAACTTCTTCGAACGGGCCTCGGGCGCGCGCATGCACGCGGCCTGGTTCCGTCCCGGCGGCGTGCATCAGGACGTGCCGTTGAAGCTGCTGACCGATATTGGCGAATGGCTCGACACGCGCCTGCCGCGTCTGTTCGAGGACGCGATCAGCCTGGTCGCGGACAATCGCATCTTCAAGCAGCGCAATGTCGATATCGGCGTGGTCAGCAAGGCCGACGCGATCAAATGGGGCTTTTCCGGCCCGATGATCCGCGCCGCGGGTATCCCCTGGGATCTGCGCAAGAGCCAGCCTTACGACGTTTATGACCGGATGGATTTCGAGATCCCCGTCGGTACCAAGGGCGATTGCTACGATCGCTTCATGGTTCGCGTCGAAGAGGTCCGCCAGTCCGCACGGATCATGCGCCAGTGCCTGTCGCAGATGCCCGAAGGGCCGGTCGCGAGCTTCGATCGCAAGGTCGTGCCACCCAAGCGCGGCGAGATGAAGCGCTCGATGGAAGCGCTGATCCACCACTTCAAACTCTACACCGAGGGTTTCCACGTGCCCGCCGGCGAAGTCTATGTGGCGACCGAAAGCCCCAAGGGCGAATTCGGCGTCTATCTGGTCGCCGATGGCAGCAACAAACCCTATCGCTGCAAGATCCGGCCGACTGCGTTCAGCCATCTCCAGGCGATGGACTTCATGATGAAGGGCCACATGCTTGCCGACACGACCGCGGTGCTTTCCGCGATCGACGTCGTGTTCGGGGAGTGCGACCGGTGATGGCGCCGACCGTGGTGAGCATCGGCGACAAGCTTGCGTCGTTCGCGGATCATTGGAATCCGCGTATCGTGAACAGCTATAACGGCAACGAAGTCCGCGTGGCCAAAGTCGAGGGCGACTTCACCTGGCACAAGCATGGCGAGACCGACGAGCTGTTCCTCGTCGTCTCCGGTGAGCTGGGTATCGAATTCCGCGATACGACGCGACACCTGAAGGCGGGCGAGATGATCGTGGTGCCCAAGGGCGTCGAGCATCGGCCCTTCGCCGCGAGCGAGTGCCACATCCTCCTGATGGACAGGGAAGGCGAGCCCAATACCGGCACGAGCCCGTCCGAATATACGCGCGAAAAGCTGGAAACGATCTGATGGCCGACGCACCCCAAATTCCCGACGAAGCGGAGACCCGCGCACGCTGGGGCGGTTTCGCCTGGTCGACAGAGAATGTCGCCCTGGCCAAGGAAGTGATCGGTCGTTATCCGGCCGGGCGTCAGGCCTCGGCGGTGATGCCGTTGCTCGATCTCGCCCAGCGCCAGGTCGGTGCGGAGACCAATACGCAGGGCTGGCTGCCCGTGCCGGTGATCGAATATGTCGCGGCGCAGCTCGATATGCCGTTCATGCGCGCCTATGAGGTCGTGACCTTCTACACCATGTACAATCTGGCGCCCGTCGGCCGCTATCATGTGCAGGTTTGCGGGACGACGCCGTGCATGCTGCGCGGATCGGACGACGTGATGGCTGCGTGCAAGAATCACGGGCTGACCAAGGGCAAGACCACGCCGGACGGCCTGTTCACGCTGACCGAGGTCGAGTGCCTGGGCGCTTGCGCCAATGCGCCGATGGTCCAGATCAACGACGACAATTACGAGGATCTGGATTTCGACAGCATGAGCCGGATCCTCGATGCGCTGGCCAGTGGCGAGCAGCCGAAGATTGGCCCGCAGATCGATCGCCAGACGAGCTGCCCCGAAGGCGGCCCGACCACGCTGAAGCAGATGGTCGACGCGAACCACGATTATCGCGGGGAGTGGAAGTAATGCTCGCGGACAAGGATCGCATCTTCACCAACGTCCATGGCTTCCAGCCCTGGAATATCGACGCGGCGATGAAGCGCGGCGACTGGGACGATACCAAGGCGCTGATGGCGCGCGGGCAGGACGCGATCATCGACGAGATCAAGGCGTCGGGCCTGCGCGGCCGCGGCGGTGCCGGTTTCCCGACCGGCATGAAGTGGAGCTTCATGCCCAAGGAGCCGCGTCCGGATCGCCCGAATTTCCTGGTGATCAACGCCGACGAGTCCGAACCCGGATCGTGCAAGGATCGCGAGATCATCCGCCACGATCCGCACAAGCTGATCGAAGGCGCGCTGATCGCGGGATATGCGATGCGCGCGCGTGCGGCGTATATCTATATCCGCGGCGAGTTCATCTATGAGGCGAAGGTGCTCTTCGCGGCCGTCGAGGAAGCCTATGCCAAGGGGCTGATCGGCAAGAATGCCTCAAAGTCCGGCTATGACTTCGACGTATTCGTCCATCGCGGCGCCGGCGCCTATATCTGCGGCGAAGAGACCGCGATGCTCGAAAGCCTGGAGGGCAAGAAGGGTCAGCCGCGGCTGAAGCCGCCTTTCCCGGCGGGCGCGGGCCTTTATGGTTGCCCGACCACGGTGAACAACGTGGAATCGATCGCGGTGACGCCGACGATCCTTCGCCGTGGCGCGCCCTGGTTCAAGAGCTTCGGCAACGAGAATAATGCCGGCACCAAGCTGTTCCAGATCAGTGGGCATGTGAACAAGCCGTGCGTGGTCGAGGAAGCGATGTCGATCCCGTTCCGCGAGCTGATCGAGAAGCATTGCGGCGGCATTCGTGGCGGCTGGGACAATCTGCTCGCAGTCATTCCGGGCGGATCCTCGGTGCCGCTGGTGCCCGCGGCGCAGATCATGGACGCGCCGATGGATTTCGACGGGCTAAAGGCGGTGGGCTCGGGCCTCGGCACTGCCGCCGTCATCGTCATGGACAAGTCGACTGACGTCGTCCGTGCGATCAGCCGGCTGAGCTATTTCTACAAGCATGAGAGCTGCGGCCAGTGCACGCCGTGCCGTGAAGGCACCGGCTGGATGTGGCGCGTGATGGAGCGGCTGCGCGAGGGCAATGCCGACCTGTCCGAGATCGACATGCTCCACGACGTGACCAAGCAGGTCGAAGGCCACACGATCTGCGCGCTCGGCGACGCGGCGGCATGGCCGATCCAGGGCCTGATCCGTCACTTCCGGCCCGAGCTGGAACGCCGCATCAACGAAAAGAACGGCGGAATGATGGAGGCTGCGGAATGAGATTTTCGCACGTTTCCTGCGCTGTTGCCTTGGCCCTGTTCGGCGTCACGGGCGCCTGGGCCGCCGAAGAGACTGCGGCCGATAAGAACCCGCCGCTTCGCGCTGAAGCGGTGATCGTCCTGCACGGATTTGCGACCTGCATCGCGGGCCGCCGTGCCGACGAGGCCCGCGCATTGCTGGGCACCGACTTCGGGACCGAGGAATATTCGGAGAAGATCCGCGCACTCGCCCTGACCAGCGGTTGCCTGAACGACGGTCGTCTCAAATTCGCCAATGTCCTGCTGGCCGGCGGCATCGCCGAGCGTCTGTACAAGATGGATTACGGTTCGCGCGATATCGCGACGGTCATTCCGTCCGACTGGACGGCCGCGCCGATCGCCGCCCGCAGCGAAGTCGAGGAAGTCGCGCTGTGCGTCGTCCAGAGGGATCCGAGCGGGGTTCGCGCGGTGCTCGACACGGACGCGACGAGCAATGGCGAGAAGGAAGCCTTTGGCGCGCTGGGCCAGGCGATCACCGGCTGCGTCAAGGCGGGATCGACCATGCGGCTCAACCGGCCGATGCTGCGATCGATCCTGGCGCTCGGCCTGTATCGAAGCGCAAATCATTTTTCCGCTGCGGGCCGGACCGCGGCACCGAAGACCGGAAGCTGATTCATGCCCAAGGTAACCGTAGACGGCATCGAACTCGACGTTCCCGCCGGAGCCACCGTGCTCCAGGCGTGCGAGCTGGCGGGCAAGGAGATTCCGCGCTTCTGCTATCATGAACGGCTGTCCATCGCGGGCAATTGCCGCATGTGTCTGGTTGAGGTGAAGCCTGGGCCGCCCAAGCCGCAGGCATCGTGCGCGCTGCCCGCTGCTGAGGGTCAAGAGATCCGCACGGACAGCCCGATGGTCAAGAAGGCGCGCGAAGGGGTGATGGAGTTCCTGCTCATCAACCACCCGCTCGATTGCCCGATCTGTGATCAGGGCGGCGAGTGCGACCTGCAGGATCAGTCGATCGCGTACGGCAAGGGCCATTCACGCTACGACGAGAACAAGCGGGCCGTCACCGAGAAGAATATGGGCCCCATCGTGAAAACGGTGATGACGCGCTGCATCCAGTGCACGCGCTGCATCCGTTTCGCGGAGGAAGTGGCCGGCGTGCCCGATATCGGTGCGATCGGCCGCGGCGAGGGCATGCAGATCACCACCTATCTCGAGGGGGCGGTCAAGTCCGAGCTGTCGGGCAATGTGGTCGATCTCTGCCCTGTGGGCGCGCTGACCAGCAAGCCTTACGCTTTCGAAGCCCGGCCCTGGGAGCTCAAGAAGACGCTGGCCATCGACGTGATGGACGCGGTGGGCACCAATATCCGTATCGACAGCCGCGGCCGTCAGGTGCTGCGCGCGCTGCCGCGCATCAACGAGGACGTGAACGAGGAATGGGCGTCGGACAAGACGCGCCATGCTGTCGACGGCCTCGTCCGCAGCCGGCTCGACCGGCCCTATGTGCGCCGCGACGGCAAGCTGGTTCCGGCAAGCTGGGAAGAGGCGTTCGCTGCCATCGCGACCGCCGCCCGGGGCGCCGGCAATGCGGTCGCTGCGATCGCCGGCGACCTGGTCGATTGCGAAACGATGTACGCCGCCAAGGCGCTGGTTCGCTCACTGGGCTCGTCGCTGCTCGAAGGGCGTCAGACCGGACTTGCCTATGACGTGACCAATCTGGCCGCGGTCAATTTCAACTCTACCATCGCCGGTATCGAAACCGCGGACGCGATCCTGATCGTGGGCAGCAATGTGCGCTGGGAAGCGCCGCTGGTGAACACGCGGATCCGCAAGGCGATCAAGAAGGGCGCGAAGGTCTTCGCGGTCGGCGCCGAGACGGATCTGACCTACAAGGTCGAATGGCTGGGCAATGATCTGTCGTTGCTCGCCAAGCTGCCCAAGGCCGTGACCGAGGCATTTGCGGGCGCCCAGCGTCCCGCGGTGATCGTCGGCGGTGGTGCGCTCAAGGCCGGGCAGGGGGCTTCGCTCTCGCTCGTCAAGACGCTCGGCCTGATCAAGGATGGCTGGAACGGCTATAATGCGCTGCACTTCTCGGCATCGCGCATGGGCGGGCTGATGCTGGGTTATGCCCAGCCGGGCGGTATCGCGGATATCGTTGCGGCGGCACCGAAGCTCACCTTCTTCCTGGGCGCGGACGAAGTCGATTTCGGCAAGTTCGCCGACAGCTTCAACGTCTATGTCGGCCATCATGGCGACAAGGGCGCGCACGCAGCGGACGTGATCCTGCCGGGCGCTGCCTTCACGGAGAAGTCAGGCACTTATGTGAACCTGGAAGGCCGCGTTCAGCGCGGCGACCTCGCCGTCTTCCCGCCGGGCGATGCGCGCGAGGACTGGACGATCTTCCGTGCGCTCTCCGCCGCGATCGGCACGCCGCTGCCGTTCGACACGCTTGCACAGCTCCGCACCGAGATGGCGGCCGAAGTGCCGGCACTGGGCGTCGAGGGACTGGCCAGTTTCGACTGGGCACCGCCCAAGTTGGCGGCCGAGGCATCGGGTGAGATCGGCTATCCGATCAAGGACTTCTATCTGACCAACGCGATCTGCCGCGCATCGCCGACGATGGAGCGTTGCTCGGTCGAGCTTGTGCATGGCGAAGACTATCTGGAGGCCGCGGAGTGACCGAGTTCTTCCAGACCTATCTGGGCTACGGGTTCGGCTGGTTTCTTGCCACGCTGATCCTGATCCTGATGATCGCGCTGCCGCTGATGCTGGCCGTCGCGATGATCATCTATGCCGATCGCAAGATCTGGGCGGCGATGGCGTTGCGTCGCGGTCCCAACGTCGTCGGACCGATGGGGCTGCTGCAGTCCTTCGCCGACGGCCTGAAGGTCTTCCTTCAGGAAACGATCATCCCGTCCTCCGCCAATCGCGGCCTGTTCCTGCTCGCGCCGATCATCACCTTCACGGTGGCGCTGATCGTGTGGGCGGTGATCCCGTTTGGCGCCGGCATGGTGCTGGCCGATATCAATGTCGGATTGCTCTATATCCTCGCGGCGTCGTCGCTCGGTGTCTACGGCGTGATCCTGGCGGGCTGGGCGTCCAACTCCAAATATCCATTCTATTCCGCCATTCGCGCCGCGTCGCAGATGGTGAGTTATGAAGTCTCGATCGGCTTCGTGCTGATCTCGGTCGTGCTCTGGGCGGGTACGTTCAACCTGACCGGCATCGTGGAGGCGCAGAAGGCGATCTATCCCTTCTTCCCGGTCAACGGCTTCGGCTTCAATCCGCTGCTGTTCCCGATGGCGGTGGTGTTCCTGATCTCCGCGCTCGCGGAAACCGCGCGCGCGCCGTTCGATCTGACCGAGGCGGAAAGCGAACTCGTCGCCGGTTATCAGACCGAATATTCGTCGATGAGCTTCGCGCTCTTCTGGCTCGGCGAATATGCCAATGTCATCCTGATGTGCGCGCTGAACGCGATCCTGTTCTGGGGCGGCTACCTGCCGCCGTTCGACTGGGCGCCGCTCTATGTCGTGCCGGGGATCATCTGGCTCTTCATCAAGATCCTCGTCTTCTTCTTCATCTTCTCGTGGATCAAGGCGACCGTGCCGCGTTACCGCTACGACCAGCTGATGCGGCTGGGCTGGAAGATCTTCCTGCCTTTCTCGCTGATCTGGGTGTTCCTGGTCTCCGGATATCTGATGCTCACCCGTTATGGAGGCGTTTCATGAGCCTCGGCTATCTCATCAAGTCGTTCACGCTCTGGGAATTCGTGAAGGCGCACTGGCTGACCTTGAAGTATTTCTTCAAGCCCAAGGCGACGATCAACTACCCGTACGAGAAGAACCCGATCTCGCCCCGTTTCCGCGGTGAGCACGCGTTGCGCCGTTATCCCAACGGCGAAGAGCGCTGCATCGCGTGCAAATTGTGCGAGGCAGTGTGCCCGGCACAGGCGATCACGATCGAGGCCGAACCGCGCGACGACGGCAGCCGCCGCACGACGCGCTACGACATCGACATGACCAAGTGCATCTTCTGCGGCTTCTGCCAGGAAGCCTGCCCGGTCGATGCGATCGTCGAGGGGCCGAATTTCGAGTACGCGACCGAGACGCGTGAGGAGCTGCTCTATGACAAGAACAAGCTGCTTTCGAATGGCGACAGGTGGGAAAGCGCGATTGCCGCGAACCTTGCCGCCGATGCACCGTATCGATAGGGCGCGCGCATGATCCAGGCCCTTGCCTTTTACCTGTTCGCGTTCGTCGTGATCCTGTCCGGAGCACTGACGATCACCGCGCGCAATCCCGTGCACTCGGTGCTCTGGCTGATCCTCGCATTTTTCAATGCGGCCGGCCTGATGCTGCTCGCGGGTGCCGAATTCATCGCGATGCTGCTCGTCATCGTCTATGTCGGTGCCGTCGCCGTCCTGTTCCTGTTCGTGGTCATGATGCTCGACATCGATTTCGCCGAACTGCGTGCGGGCTTCGCCCGATATGCGGCGTTCGGCCTGTTGGTCGCGGTGGTGCTGGTTGCAGAGATGATCATCGCGGTTGGCGCCTGGAGCGCCGGCAGCATCGAACTCGCGCAGCGCATCGCGCCGACGCCCACCGACATGCCCAATATCCAGGCACTCGGCGGGCTGCTTTATACGCGCTATCTGTACATCTTCGAAGCAGCCGGTCTGGTGCTGCTCGTCGCCATGATCGGCGCGATCGTCCTGACCCACCGCACCCGCGGCGGTACGCGACCGCAGAATGTTTCGGATCAGAACAAGCGCCGGCCGCAGGATGCGACGCGCAACGTCAACCAGCCCGTCGGGCAGGGGGTGGAGCTGTGATTGGCATTCAGCACTATCTGGTCGTCAGCGCGATCCTGTTCGTAATGGGGGTGCTCGGCATCTTCGCGAACCGCAAGAATGTGATCATCATCCTGATGGCGATCGAACTGATCCTGTTGGCGGTGAACATCAATTTCGTCGCGTTCAGCGCCTATCTGGGCGATCTGGTCGGACAGGTCTTCGCGATGTTCGTGCTGACCGTCGCTGCCGGTGAGGCAGCGATCGGGCTTGCGATCCTCGTCATCTATTTCCGTGGCCGCGGCACCATCGCGGTCGACGACATCAACCGGATGAAGGGGTAGTTCCCGGTGAATTCGATCCTCTTCGTCGTCTTCCTGCCGTTGCTGGCCGCGATCGTCGCGGGCTTCGGCAACCGCATGCTCGGCAACACCGTCGCCAAATCGATCACGACCGGCGCGTTGTTCATCTCTTGCGCGCTGTCCTGGTCGATCTTTGTGCCGTTCCTGGCGGGGCATGCCGAGGCGCATGTCGTGCCGGTGCTGCAATGGATCCGCTCCGGCGATCTCGCAGTCGACTGGGCACTGCGCGTCGATACGCTGACCGCGGTGATGCTGGTCGTGATCACGACCGTCTCCGGGCTCGTCCATCTGTATAGCTGGGGCTATATGGCGGATGACGACAGCCAGCCGCGCTTCTTCGCCTATCTGTCGCTCTTCACCTTCGCGATGCTGATGCTCGTGACCGCCGACAATCTGGTCCAGATGTTCTTCGGCTGGGAAGGCGTGGGCCTGGCGTCCTATTTGCTGATCGGTTTCTGGTTCAAAAAGCCCAGCGCCAATGCTGCCGCGATCAAGGCGTTCGTCGTCAACCGCGTCGGCGATCTCGGCTTCATGCTCGGCATCTTCGGTACCTTCTGGGTGTTCGGAACGGTCTCGATCCCGGCGATCCTCGAAGCGGCACCCGCCATGGCTGGCTCCACCGTCGGTTTCCTCGGCATGCGCCTCGACGTGATGACCGTGCTCTGTCTGCTGCTGTTCATCGGCGCGATGGGCAAGTCCGCACAGCTCGGCCTGCACACCTGGTTGCCGGACGCCATGGAAGGCCCGACCCCGGTCTCCGCGCTGATCCACGCCGCGACCATGGTGACCGCCGGCGTGTTCATGGTGTGCCGTCTGTCGCCGATGTTCGAGGCTGCGCCGTTCGCGCTCGGCGTCGTGACCTTCGTCGGGGCAGCGACCTGCCTGTTCGCGGCCACGGTCGGCACCACGCAGACCGACATCAAGCGCGTCATTGCCTATTCGACCTGCTCGCAGCTCGGCTACATGTTCTTTGCGGCCGGCGTCGGCGCTTATGGCGCGGCGATGTTCCACCTGTTCACCCATGCCTTCTTCAAGGCGCTGCTGTTCCTGGGTGCGGGCTCGGTGATCCATGCGATGCACCATGAGCAGGACATGCGCTATTATGGCGGCTTGCGGAAAAAGATCCCGCTGACCTTCTGGGCGATGATGGCGGGTACGCTCGCGATCACCGGCGTGGGCATTCCGCTGGTCGGTGTCGGCTTTGCCGGCTTCTATTCGAAGGACATGATCCTGGAGGCGGCCTTTGCCTCAGGTTATCATGGCCAGGTCGCCTTTGCCGTCGGTGCATTCGCCGCGCTGCTGACCAGCTTCTATTCGTGGCGCCTGATCTTCCTGACCTTCTTCGGCAAGCCGCGCTGGGAGCAGTCCGAGCATATCCAGCATGCGGTTCATGACGATCATCATGATCACGCCGATCATGGGCATGCTGCTCACGCGCACGACGATCATTCGCATGGCCATGCCGAGAGCGACGGAACTGCGGGCTACCATCCGCATGAAAGCCCGCTGCCGATGCTGGTGCCGTTGCTGGTGCTCGGCCTGGGCGCTGTGTTCGCGGGTGTCGCATTCCATCACGCGTTCATCGGCGCCGAGCATGGCGCGGAGTTCTGGAAGGGCAGCCTGTCGTTCGACGCGCATCTGATGCACGCCGCGCATGAAGTGCCGACATGGGTGAAGTTCACGCCGTTCGCGGTGATGCTGACCGGCCTGTTCATCGCATGGTGGGCCTATATGAAGGACAGGACCTTGCCGGCGCGCTTCACGGGCTCGGCGCGGGGGCTCTATGCCTTCCTGCTCAACAAATGGTATTTCGACGAGCTGTACAACATCCTCTTCGTCAAGCCGGCTTTCTGGTTCGGCCGCCTCTTCTGGAAGAAGGGTGACGAGGGCATCATCGACCGGTTCGGACCGAACGGGTTGGCGGCGCTTGTGGTTCGCGGCAGCGCGCTCAGCGCGAAGCTGCAGTCGGGATATCTTTATACTTATGCACTGGTGATGCTGTTCGGCCTTGCGGCCGCAGCCACCTGGGCGATCGCGGGGCGGTGATCGAAGAATGAACGGGCTTCCAATCCTTTCGATCATGCTCGGTGTGCCGATGGCGGCCGCCATTGCATGCCTTTTTGTCGATGCGCGCACCGCCCGGACGGTTGCGCTGGGTGCGACGCTGATCGATTTCGTGCTGGGCATATTGCTCTGGGTGAATTTCGATGCGAGCGCCGCGGGCGCGCAATGGCAGTTCACCGAATATCTGCCGTTGTTCGGTCGCTTCGCCTGGGCATTGGGCATCGACGGCATCGCGCTGATGCTGATCATGCTGTCGGTGTTCCTGATGCCGATCTGCATCCTGGCGAGCTGGGAATCGATCCAGGATCGCGTCGGCGAATATATGGCGGCGTTCCTGCTGATGGAAACGCTGATGATCGGCGTGTTCACGGCGCAGGATCTGTTCCTGTTCTATATCTTTTTCGAAGCCGGCCTGATCCCGATGTATCTGATCATCGGCATCTGGGGCGGTGCGAACCGGATCTACGCCAGCTATAAATTCTTCCTCTACACGCTGCTCGGATCGGTGCTGATGCTGATCGCGATGCTGTGGATGGCGCAGGAAGCAGGGACGACTTTCATCCCGCAGCTGATGGCGCATGATTTCCCGGCCAGTGCGCAGACGATATTGTTCCTGGCCTTCTTCGCGAGCTTTGCGGTGAAGATGCCGATGTGGCCGGTCCACACCTGGCTTCCCGACGCGCACGTCCAGGCGCCGACTGCGGGTTCGGTCATTCTGGCAGGCGTGCTGCTGAAGATGGGTGGTTACGGCTTCATCCGCTTCTCGCTGCCGATGTTCCCGATCGCATCCGCCGACCTTGCCTGGCTGATCTTCGCGCTGTCGATGATCGCGGTGGTCGTCACGTCGCTGATCGCGCTGGTCCAGCAGGATATGAAGAAGCTGATCGCCTATTCCTCGGTCGCGCACATGGCGATCGTGACGATCGGCCTGTTCGCGTTCAATCGCCAGGGGCTTGAGGGCGCAATGATCGTGATGCTCAGCCACGGTCTGGTTTCGGGCGCACTCTTCCTGTGCGTCGGTGTGATCTACGATCGCCTCCATACCCGCGAGATTTCGCGCTATGGCGGCCTCGCGATCAACATGCCGAAATATGCGCTGTTCTTCATGCTCTTCACCATGGCCTCTGTCGGCCTGCCGGGCACGAGCGGCTTTGTCGGCGAATTCCTGGCGCTGGCCGGCATCTACGAGATGTCGAGCTGGGTGGCGCTGGTCTGCACGACGGGCATCATCCTCGGTGCGGCATACATGCTCTATCTTTACCGCCGTATCGCGTTCGGCGAACTGACCAAGGATGACGTCCGCGCCATGCCGGATCTTTCGAGACGCGAACTCTGGCTGCTGGCGCCGATCGCCGCAGTGGTGATGTGGATGGGCGTTTATCCCGAAAGCTTCATCGCGCCGATGCGCAAGGATATCGGCACGCTGCTCGCACGGCTGGAACCCACCCGTCCGGTCGGAGACATGAAGATTGCCGAAGGCAAACCCGGGCCCGCTGCGGAGCACGGTCCGACCCATGAAACCCAGGCGGAGGCGCACTGATGAATTACGCGCAATCCGTATTGATGACGCTGCCGGAGGTGATCCTCACCATCTCGGCGCTCATCCTGATGCTTGTCGGCGCCTATGCCGGCGACAAGGCGACGCGGCTGGTCGGCTGGCTTTCGGTGCTGGCGCTGACTGGCGCCGCCGCCAGCCTGCTCGGCGCGCCGGGCAGCGGTGGTGAGGCGTTCCACGGCCTTTACCGCGCCGACGGTTTCGCGGCTTTCTCCAAGCTGCTGATCTACATTGCCGCCGCGGTCTCGATCGTTGTCGCGCCGACCTTCTTCGAAAAGGGCGGGCCGCTGCGCGCCGAATATCCGGTGCTGATCCTGCTGGCTTCGGTCGGCATGGGCATGATGGTATCGGCGGGCGATCTGCTGACCCTGTATGTCGGTCTGGAGCTTAACAGCCTGGCCGCATATGTTCTTGCCAGTTTCATGCGGCGCGACACGCGGTCCGCCGAAGCCGGCCTCAAATATTTCGTGCTGGGCGCGCTGGCGAGCGGTATCCTGCTTTACGGCATCTCGCTGCTTTACGGCTTTACCGGCACGACCCTGTTCGAGGGTGTCGCGGTTGCGATGCGCGACGGGCTGTCGAATGGTGAGATGTTCGGACTGGTGTTCGTGCTGGCTGGCCTGGCCTTCAAGATCAGCGCCGTGCCGTTCCACATGTGGACGCCGGACGTCTACGAAGGCGCACCGACGCCGGTTACCGCCTTCTTCGCATCGGCGCCCAAGGTCGCTGCAATCGCGCTCACCGCGCGCATCGCGATCGAGGCGATGGGGCCGGCAACCGATGCCTGGCGTCAGATCATCGTCTTTGCGGCGCTTGCCTCGATCGTGCTCGGCGCAGTGGCGGCGATTGGCCAGACCAACATCAAGCGCCTGCTTGCCTATTCGTCGATCAACAATGTCGGCTTCGTCCTTGTCGGTCTTGCGGCCGGCACTGAGGCAGGCGTTTCGGCGGTACTGACCTATCTGGCGGTCTATGTCGCGATGACGCTGGGCAGCTTCCTGTGCGTGTTGCAGATGCGCGATACGAATGGCGACCATGTCGAGAGCATTGCCAGCCTTGCGGGCCTGTCGCGGACGCGCCCCGCGCTTGCTGCGGCGCTTGCGATCTTCATGTTCAGCCTGGCGGGCATTCCGCCGCTGCTGGGTTTCTGGGCGAAGTTCCTCGTGTTCGACGCGGCCGTCGCTGCCGGACTGTGGCCGCTGGCTGCGATCGGTATCGCGGCGTCGGTCATCGGCGCCTTCTATTATCTGAAGATCGTCAAGGTCATGTATTTCGACGAACCGGCTCCGGCCTATCGGCAGTCGGAAAGCTATGTGGAAAGCGGCCTGATCGCGATCTCCGCGCTCTTCGTCTCGCCGCTCGGCTATCTCCTGATCCCCGCGCTTGGTGTGGCGACGACAAACGCGGCGCGGGCGCTGTTCTGATCACCGGCATGGGTGGATCGGGGGGCGGCTTCGCTGCGTCAGCGGCGGAGTTCCGGACGTGACCGCAGCGATCCGTACGGTCGCGGAAACTGCGTCGACCAACCATGATATGGTGGCGCTTGCCGCGACGGGGGAGGCCGAAGGGCTTTGGCTGCGCGCGGTCACCCAGACCGCGGGGCGCGGGCGGCTCGGCCGGGCCTGGTCTTCGCCGCCCGGCAATCTCTTCGCGAGCACATTGGTGCGGCCGCGGCCGAGCGATCCGCCAACGGCGACCCTGGCGCTTGTCTCCGCAGTCGCGCTGCACGAGGTGCTGGTCGCGTGGAGCGGCAGCGACGCGCTCGAGATCAAATGGCCCAATGATGTGATGCTGGGCGGCGCCAAACTGTCCGGAATCCTGCTGGAAGGGGCCGGAAATGCCGTGGTGATCGGCATCGGCGTCAATCTGGCGCACCATCCCGAAGGGCTCGGCCGGCCGGTGACGAGCCTTGCTGCACATGGCGTGGCACCCGATCCGGCGCTTTTCCTCGAAGACCTTGCAGCGGCGTTCGCACGCTGGCTGGCGCGCTGGCGCGGCGAGGGGCTGGAGCCCGTGCGCGAGCGCTGGCTGGCGGCTGCGCACCGAAAGGGAACCGCGCTGGTCGCCAATCTGCCCGACGAGCAACGTATCGATGGGTTGTTCGACGGTCTCGATGCAAGTGGCGCGCTGATCCTGCGCTTGGCGGACGGCTCGACGCGTGTCATTCACGCGGGCGACGTCTTCCTGATCTGATGCAAGGAAATCCGTTTGTCCGTGGCGTCGTGAAGGGACTATGCCAATCGCCATCGAGCCATGTCTCGATGTCGAATACCGGCGTGTCTCGACTGCGCTCGACCCGAACGGGAAGGTAGGAAACACTACTATGCTGCTCGCCATCGATGCCGGAAACACCAATGTCGTCTGTGCGCTCGTCGATGACGGGCAGATCCGCGCACGCTGGCGGATCGCCACCGATCCGCGGCGGACGGGCGACGAATATGCGGTGTGGGTGAACCAGCTTCTCCAACTCGAAGGGCTCGATCGCAGCGTCGTCGACGGCGTCATCATCGGCACCGTCGTTCCGCGCGCGCTCCACAATCTGCAGGTGTTGAGCAGCAAATATTTCGGTGTCGATGCGATCGTGGCGGGGCAGGGCGATGCGCAATGGGGTTTCCCGCTGGACGTCGACGAACCGCAGAGTCTGGGTGCCGATCGCGCGCTCAACATGATCGCGGCACATGATCAGCATCCGGGCGACCTGATCGTCATCGATTTCGGTACGGCGACCACGTTCGACGTCGTCGATTATCGCGGCGCCTACAAGGGCGGCATCATCGCACCGGGTGTCAACCTGTCGCTCGATGCGCTCGTAACCGCCGCAGCGAAACTGCCCCGCATCGCGATCGAAGCGCCACAAAGCCGCTCCGTGATCGGACGCAACACGGTCGAGCAGATGCAGATCGGCATCTATTGGGGCTATGTGGCGATGATCGAAGGGCTGCTGGCGCGTACCAAGGCGGAAATCGGCCGTCCGGCGAAGGTGATTGCGACGGGCGGGCTGGCAACATTGTTCGAGACGCACGATATGTTCGACGTGATCGAGCCCGATCTGACGATCCGCGGGCTTTCGATGCTCTACGAGCGCTCGCGCGCATAGATTTTGATCGTGGTGCCGACATGAGCCGGCATCTGGGCGATCCTGGTGACACCGCATCGTCCGGCCCCGTCATTCTGGGGGCGACATGAAGAAGATTGGATTATTTCCCACGTGACCAAACCCGGCAAAGAACTTCTCTTCCTCGCGCTTGGCGGCTCGGGTGAGATCGGCATGAACGTCAATCTCTATGGCACCCAGGGCAAATGGGTGATGGTGGATTGCGGCCTGACCTTCGCCGACGCGTCTTACCCCGGCATCGATCTGATCCTGCCCGATCTCGCCTTCATCGAGGAGCGTGCCGAGGATCTGCTCGGCATCGTGCTGACCCATGGGCATGAAGATCATATCGGGGCGCTGCCCTATCTTGCCGCAGATCTCGGCGTGCCGCTCTACGCGACGCCGTTCACTGCCGGGCTGATCAAGGGCAAGCTCGATGAAGAAGGCCTGAGCGAGCGCGTCGAGCTGATCATCATCGAGAATGAGGGCAGTTTCGCGCTCGGCCCATTCGGCTTCCGTTATGTGCCGCTGGCGCATTCGATTCCCGAAGGCAACGCGCTGCTGATCGAGACCCCCTATGGCCGGGTGTTCCACACTGGCGACTGGAAACTCGACGATGCGCCGCAGCTTGGCGAACCGTCTACGCCGGCCGAACTGCGCGCGATCGGCGACGAGGGCATCCTCGCGCTCGTCTGCGATTCGACCAATGTGTTCAATCCTGAGGCGTCCGGTTCGGAAGCCGCCGTGCGTGACGGGCTGGATGCCGTGATCGGCGCCGCAACGGGGCGCGTGCTGGTCACCACCTTCGCCTCCAACGCCGCGCGCCTTCAGACATTGGGGCAGGTGGCGAAAGATACCGGGCGCACCCTGTGCGTTGCCGGCCGTTCGCTCGATCGTATCCTGCGCGTCGCCAAGAGCGTCGGCTATCTCAAGAATTTCCCGGATACGGTCGATTTCGACACGATCATGTCGCTGCCGCCGTCCAAGGCAATGATCGTCGCAACCGGCGGGCAGGGCGAACCGCGTGCCGCGCTGGCGCGCGTTGCCGACGGCAGTCACATCATCAAGCTGGGCGAGGGGGATCTGGTGGTCTTCTCGTCCAAGCAGATCCCGGGCAACGAGATCGCGATCGGCAAGATCCAGAACACGCTGTCTGCCGCGGGCGTCGCGATGATCACCGACCGCCAGGCGCATGTCCATGTCTCCGGCCATCCCGGACGGCCGGAGCTGGCGGAGATGTATCGCTGGATCAGGCCCGAGATCGTGCTGCCCGTGCATGGCGAGATGCGCCACATGGCCGAACAGGCGCGCTTCGCCCTGTCGGAAGGTGTGCCCAAATCGATCGTCCAGCAGAATGGCGAATTGCTGCGCCTGGCACCGAATGGGCCGGCAAAACTGGGTTTTGAACGGGTCGGGCGCCTTGTGCTCGATGGCGACGTGATCCTGCCGGCCGATGGCTCCACGCTCAACGAGCGCCGCAAGATCGCGCTTCATGGCCAGATCTCGGTCGCGGTTGCTGTCGACGATGCCGATCGCCTGCGCGGCGATCCTCAGGTCAAGGTCCAGGGCGTGCCGGTCGAGGAGGATCGCGACGATTTCGTGGCCGATATCGTTGCCGCCGCGCGCGCCGCGGTGGCCAAGCCGGGCGCGCAACGCGACGAGGATGCGCTGCGTGAGGCGATCCGGCTCGGCGTGCGGCGCAAGGCGACTCAATGGACGGGGAAGAAGCCGGTGGTGGACGTGCTGATCGTGCGGTGCAGCCGATGACCTGGACGTCCGCGCTCGCAATCTATGTGTTGTTCTGGGTGCTGTGCGCTTTCGTCGTACTGCCCTTTCACGCACGCACGCATGACGAGGCGGGCATCGCCAAAATTCCCGGCCAGGCCGACAGCGCGCCGGCGAACTTCCGGCCGCTGCGCGTGATCCTGTGGACCAGCCTGATCTCGGCGGTGGGCTTCGGCCTCTATTATGCGAACTATGTTTTCGGCTGGCTGACGCCCGATATGTTCGATGTCTTCGGAAGCTAGACGCTGTTGCTTTGAGGTGGCGGCATTCCCGCGCAGCTGGGAATTGGCATAAATCTTTTCGCGATACTGACTAAACGTCATCCCCGCGCAGGCGCTTCAGGCAAGAATTCTCCTCCCTACGCGCAGCGTGGGGAGGGGGACCGCCAGCCAAAGGCTGGTGGTGGAGGGGAAATGGGGCGCCTCCGCTTCGCTCCGCCTTTGAGCCAGTTCTCGCAAGATTTCCGCCAGGTACGGCGCTGGATAAGCCATCGCATTTCCCCTCCACCACTACGGCTCACGCCGTAGCGGTCCCCCTCCCCATCTTCGATAGGGAGGAGAGGTTAGGCTGCGTCCATGCGTTCCAGCCAGGCGACCCCGGCTGGCGCCGGAGCCGCCGTCGATCAGGTCCGCAGTCGCTCGATCGCCTGGGCCAGCGCCACATAGAGCTTGCCCATATCGGAGGAGAGCAGGGTCACGCCGAGTGGCGATCCATCGCGAGTGGCCAGCACGTTGCGCAGGATCGCCTCGAAATCATGGACATAGCGATTGATCTGGTCGCGGAACTCGGGGTCCTCGTCGTAATGATGGAGGATCTCGCGCACCTCGCCCGAATCGAGCAGCCGCACGGCGCGGCGCGTGAACACACCGCGATCGCCCTTCAGATAGGCAGCCCAGGCGGTGTCGGTGACGTCGTTGGACAGGATCTTGGTGACGTCGATGGCCGTCGAGTTGAGCGATTCGATGAGCAGCGCGACGCGGCGGGCGAAGCCGTCCTGGCTGACGCGATCGGCCTCTTCGCGCGCTTCCTCGATCCGCGATTCGACCGCGGACGTGGTGTCGGCGATGGTCAGCATCTGACGCATCAGGCGATCCGACGCCGTGTGCGCAGCCTCCACCGCGCGTTCGGCAGCAGCCGCGATTTCCGACATCTGCGCCTCGACCCGTGCGGTCAGCGTCTCGGTCAATGCGGTGTCGCTTGCGCGGGCAAGTGCTGCCGCGCTTTCGGGGATGATTGACGCCAGCGTTTCCTTGGCACGTTCGGATGCGAGCTGCGCGGTTTCGCGGACCCGAACCAGTGCCTCGACAAGCTGCGGTCCAGCCATGTCCGCAAAGCGTGTCGCCTCGTCGCTGGCCAGGCCGATTGCCTGGGCGAGCGTTTCGATCGTGCTGCGGCTTTCCACGATGCGCCGATCCAGGTCGGTGACGAGCGTGTCGATCGTCTCGCGATGGCGGCCCAGCGCGGCTTCGGACTCGCTCAGGCGGCTATAGGCGCTCACCGCCGTCATCTCGAGTTTCTCGGCCTCGGGTGTCAGCGCGGCGATCAGTGTCCGGCTCTGGCCCGCCTTGGCGTCGAGCCGGTCGAAAGCGGCCGGCAGCGATTCGTCGAGCTCGCGCGCATTGGCGTCGAGCGCGGTCAGCAGCGATTCGGCCTTCTGGATCAATATGTCCGCCACGCTGCCGCCGGCACCGAGTGCGGCGTTCAGTCGCTCGGCGTGACCGCCGAGATCGCCGATCGCGGTCGTCAGGCGTGCGGTACGTTCACTGCCGCTGCGGTCCAGCTCGGTCAGGCCGGCATCGACTTCGCCGATCGCGGTCTGAAGCGCGTCGGTCAGCAGACGGCTCGATTCGGCGTGTGCACCCAGCGCGGTGCCGAGTGCGGCGATGCGGGCATTGATGTCCTCGACGCGGGTTGCCAGCGCCTGACCGGCCTGTTCGCCGGTTTCGTCCATTGCCGCGCGCGACTGCTCGATCATCGCGAGCATGGCGCCACCCTGTGCCTCCATGCCCTTGCGTGCTTCGTCGACGGCTTCGGCCGCACGGTTGAGCGCGGCATCCACGGCCTCGGTCATCTGGCCGGCGGCAGCTTCCAGCCGGGTTCCCGCGGTTTCGCTGGTGCTTTCCATCCGCGCGAGATGCGCGGCCAGGCGTTGCGCCGCACCGCCCGCGATTTCGTCGGCTTCGCGGCCGCGTGTCGCGAGCGAGGAAAGCTGCGCCTCGAGCGCCCCGGCATTGCCGTGCGCGGTCAGGCCGGCTTCCTTCAGATCTTCGGTCATGCGCTGAGTCTGGAGTTGCGCCTTGGGCAGATCCGCCAGAAGTACGGTCATATCGGTGCGCGCGGCGGCGGCAGCGATCTTGAGCGCTGCGGCCTGACGGCCCAGCGCATCGACCTCTCCATGCATCGCTTCGGTCACGACCTTCAGTCGCGCAGCCGCATCCTCGCCGATGTGCATGAACGTGCCGGATTGTTCCGACAGCATCGCGCGATTCTCTTCGAGGCGCGTTGCGACGGTCTCGATCACGGCTTCGAGCCACTGAATTTCGTTGCGGATGGCGGACGAGGTTCGCGTGAAGCGGCGGGCTTCGCGGTCGCTGCCGCGCATCAGTACGATGTAGAGCACACCAAGCAGCGCGAGCGGCGCGCTCAATGCGCCGACAAAGTTGGTGATCTCGGAAAATGCCGGGGCCCGGCTCGCGAAAGACGTCCAGCCATTCCAGGCCATCACCGCGATCCAGACGATCGCAAGCGCCAGTATCACGCCCGCAATCGATCGGTCGCGCCAGGGCGACTGCGGATCGGCTGAATCGGCATCGATCACATATCGCGCTTCATAGTCGGCCAGCGTCGTTGCCGACGGCTCCGCACCCTCGTCTTCGGCCGCCGCACCTGGGCGGAGTTCAACGATCCTCGATCCCCCTGTCATAGTGTTGTCGTTTACCACTTTTCCCAAGGTTACGCCAAGGCGCGAAACACCTCCTTAATCTGTCCGTGTTAACAAGGCAGCATGGCATATGATCCGGGCGCCCTGAATACCGCACTGGCGGCCGCGGTCGGCGACGATCCTTCGTTGATCGCCGAACTGCGAACCGCCTTCATGGACAGCGCGCTTCGTCAGGCCGATCTGCTGTCGCGCGCACGCTGCGATGCCAATTGGCAGATGGCGGCGTGGCGGCTGAAAGGATTGGCGGCCAGCTTCGGCGCGGTGCGTCTGATGGACGCTGCAGAGGCCGCCGCAATTGCCGCACCGGGCGATCCGGTTGCCCTAAGACGGGTCAATAGCGCCATTTCTTCGTTCGACCGCTGACAGCGGCTTTGCACGACGCCCGATAAACGCCTATCGGCTGATCCTCATTTTTGGGGGTTTCAGGGACGATCGTGGCGCTTGCCAGTCTCATCATTGGATGCGCCGCGCTCGACGACGGCATGACACCACGCGCGGCCTTGCCCTTTCTGGGGCAAAGCCTGCTCGAATATCAGGCCCGTCAGGCGGCGGCCGCCGGTGCGCGTCATATCGTCATTCTGGTCGAGCGGGTTCCCGCTGCTCTGGTCGCCGGCATCGACCGACTCAAGCGTGACGGTCTCGACGTCGAGCTTGCTCGCACGGTGGCGGACGCGGCCGACCGTATCCATCCCGACGAACAGTTGCTGCTGATCGGCGATGGCGTTGTCGCTCGCCAGGAATTGCTGAAGCGCGCGGCGCAATCGCGCGCGCCGACGATCTTCACCGTGCCTGACAGCGGTACGACGCTGCGGCACGAGCGGATCGACGCCGGCTCGCGCTGGGCCGGTTTCGCGCTGATCGACGGGACGTCGTTGCGGAAGACCGCGGCGATGCTCGGCGACTGGGATCTGCAATCGACCCTGCTCCGCCGGGTCGTACAGGCGCAGGCGCCGCGAACCGACGTCGGTGCTGCCTCGGTCTGGTTGATTGAGGATGCAGAACAGGCCCGTGCTGCCGAGATTTCGCTGCTCGGTGGCGGTGTCGGCCGGTTGCTGCCCGCACCGTTGGCTGAGCGATTGAGCGGTTTCCTGCTCGATCGCGATGTTCGTCCGGGCTGGCTGCGCGGCGTGTCTCTTGCGCTTGCGGCGGTCGCGATTCCCGCCTTTTCCTATCAATGGATTGCGCTTGGCGCATTGTTTCTGGCGATATCGGGCCCGATCGGCGTGATACCCAGACGGCTCGATGCGGTCGGCCTGCGTGCTGCGGGGCCCGAGAAATTGTGGCGTTGGGCACAGCTTGGCTTGTTCTCGGTCGCGTTCATCACGCTCGCCTGGGGGCTGGACGGCATTGGCGCAGGCTGGGGCGTATGGCCGCTTGCCCTCGGCACGATCGCGTTGATCGGCCTGCTTTGGGATCAGACGCGCCTGACGGGACGTGACCCTGTCGAGCCATCGCTCCTCGCGGCCCCGCTTTTCCTGTTCGCCGTCATCGACATGCCCTTGCTCGGCCTGGCATCGTCCACGGTTCTTGCGGGTGCTTTGCTGGCATTCGGACAGCGCAACATGGCGGGGCCGGACGCCAATCCATCGGTCGGCACGGTTTAGTATCAATTTAACTATGTTGCCGTATCGCGGGCCTTATGATCGCCGAGGACGATGATGGAACCGCGGTTGCCCCGATAGGCGCGGGCCGCCTGCTGGCAGATGCCGCGCGCGGCGGACATGGCGGTCGCAAGCGGCTCGCCGTGCTTGTCGACCTGTTCCTGCCGGAGAGCATGCGGCTCACCGACTATCAGCGTGTCACCGTCAAACGCTTCATCGTCCGGCTGGTCGGCGCGGTCGAACATGATCTGCGCCAGCGCCTGATCATCGGCCATTCCGCACGTTTCACGCCCGAAATCCTTGCGGCATTGGGCAGCGCGCGTGTTCCGATCGCCTTGCCTCTGCTGCAGCGCGCCCGTGCACTCCACGATGTCGAACTGGTCTCGCTGCTCCTGGCGCGGGTCGAGGAACAGCGCCTTTCGACCGTGATTCGCCGCGACGGCGCGGGTGCACGATTGGTGGAGGCGTTGCTCGCCGATCCTGACCCGACCGTCTCCGCGGCGGCAATGGCGATGCTGATCGCTGAAAGCCGCCGTCATTTCCTGTTCGAGGAACCGGTGCTGGCGCGCACCGATCTGCCAGCGGACATGCAATATCGGCTGGTCTGGTGGGTGGCGGCTGCGTTGCGCGAATATCTGATCCGGCAACATGGCGCCGACCATGGTCTGGCGGACGCCGCGTTGATGGATGTCGCGGCCGCAAGCCTGTCCGGCCATGACGAGGGTGAAACACTCGAATCGACCGCGATGCAATTGGCCTATGCACTGGCCGAACGCGGACGACTCGACGACGATCTGACGCAGGCTTCGTGCGAAGAGGGGCGGCTCTCGCTGTTCGTCGCGTCGCTGGCGGTTCGTGGTGGCCTCGATTTCGAAGCAGCGCGCGGAATGGCCTTGCCGCCCTTTGGCGACAGGTTGATCATCCTGCTTCGCGCGCTTGATGTCCGGCGCGATTCGGCGGGGGCCGTTGCGCTGGCGCTTGGCGCGGACGATGCGGAGATTGTCGAGCAGATGACGGCCTATGACAGCCTGACCCGCATTCGCGCCCTGGAACTGATCCAGCCCTGGCAGGTCGATAGCGGATATCGCACCGCGATTGCTGCGCTGTCTGCGGGACTCGCCGAGCGCGGCGATGGGTGGGCTGCGTGAACGCGCCGCCGGTTCATGGCCTTGTCGATCGCGGCGGACGTCTGGTTGAAGCCGATCCGCCGCTGCTCGGGCTTCAGCTTCGTGCGGGCGGAGAAGCGGGCGGAACGATCGCGGTGCCGCAGATCGCAGCTTTGGCGCGTCTCGCGCAGCGGCTCGGCATTCTGATTTCGCGCGCGGTGATCGCCGCCGATGGCGAAAATGATATCGATCTATGGGTGCGTGCCCAACCCGACGGCAATGACGTTCGGTTGACGATTGGCGGCTGGAGTCAGCGGGCCGTGGTGCCGACGGCCCCCACTGCGAATATGGAACGGGAAACCGATTTTCTTCGCGCCTCGGCGGACTGGCTGTGGGAAGCCGACGAAGCCCTGAAGATCGTCGCACTATCCGCCGCCGCCGAAGATGCGATCGGCGGGCCGGCGAGCCTGATGATCGGGCAGCCGATCACCCAGTTGGTCAAGCTGATTGAGGATAGCGAAGGAAATTTGCCGTTGCTCGCCGCACTTGCGGCGCAGGGGCGATTCGAATGCCAGGAAGCGGAACTGCGCAACGGCAATGGGCGTGTGCGATTGAGCGCGGTTCCCATTCACGACGGTGCGGGGCGTTTCATGGGGTTCCGCGGCAGTGCCGCCTGGCATGGTGCCACGCTGGCGACCCCGGATGAACCCCGGATCGTCGCCGATGCGTTTGGCGAGCGGCTCGACCGCGCCCTGCGCGAGCCGCTGGCGCGGATCATCGCGCGTGCTGACAGCATCAGCACCCGCAGTGAAGGGCCGCTCAGGCGCGACTATGCAGAATATGCCGGAGATATCGGAACGGCAGGGCGGCATCTGCTCGCGCTCGTCGACGATCTGGTCGACCTTCAGGCTATCGAGCGTCCCGATTTTCAGGTCGATGCCGATCCGATCGACCTGGCCGACGTGGCGCGTCGCGCCGCCGGGTTGCTGGCCGTGCGGGCGTCTTCGCGCGACGTGCGGATCGACCGGCCGGGCGAGGACGAGGCGTTGGCGGCACGGGGCGATTTCAAGCGTGTGCTGCAGATACTGGTCAATCTGATCGGCAATGCCGTGCGCTACTCGCCGGATGGCGCGATGGTCTGGATTCGCGCCGAACAGGTCGGCGATCGCGCCGTGGTGGTCATCGCGGACCAGGGCAAGGGCATCGATATCGAAGATCATGAGCGGATCTTCGAGAAGTTCGAGCGTGTCGATCAGAACGAACCGGGCGGCAGCGGCCTCGGCCTCTACATCGCGCGCAGGTTGGCGCGTGCCATGGGCGGCGAGATCGGCGTCGACAGCGCGCCGGGGCAGGGCGCCCGATTCACGTTTACGCTGCCGATCAGTTGAGGGTGGTGACCTGACGGAGTTGGCTCGGAGGCGACCAACTCGTCATTCCAGCGAAAGCTGGAATCTCACTGTTCTGGTGATTGAATTCAAAGAAGAAGGGAGATTCCAGCTTTCGCTGGAATGACGAAAAAAAGGCCCCAGCTCTCGCCGGGGCCTTTTATTCTTATCGGTACGCGTTCAGCGGTCGCTGACGGGCACGTAGTCGCGCTGTGCCGGACCCGTATAGAGCTGGCGCGGGCGGCCGATCTTCTGCTCGGGATCCGAGATCATCTCGTTCCACTGCGCGACCCAGCCGACGGTGCGGGCGAGCGCGAAGAGCACGGTGAACATCGTCGTCGGGAAGCCGATCGCCGACAGGATCACGCCCGAATAGAAATCGACATTCGGATAGAGCTTCTTCGAGACGAAATAATCGTCCTTGAGCGCGATCTGCTCCAGTTCGCGGGCGACGTCGAAGATCGGATCGGTGACGCCGAGCTTCTCCAGAACCTCGTTCGCGGTCTTCTGCATCACCTTCGCGCGGGGATCGTAATTCTTGTACACCCGGTGGCCGAAGCCCATCAGGCGGAACGGATCGTCCTTGTTCTTCGCGCGTGCGATATATTCGGGGATGCGATCGGGATGGCCGATCTCGCGCAGCATGTTGAGCGCCGCTTCGTTGGCGCCACCATGCGCCGGGCCCCAGAGGCAGGCGATGCCGGCCGCGATGCAGGCGAAGGGATTGGCGCCCGACGAACCGGCGAGACGGACCGTCGAGGTCGACGCATTCTGCTCGTGATCGGCATGGAGGATGAAGATCTTGTCCATCGCCGCTTCGACGACGGGATCGACCTCATATTCCTCGGCGGGCACGCCAAAGGTCATGCGCAGGAAGTTGCCGGTATAGGACAGGTTGTTGTCGGGATAGAGGAAGGGCTGTCCGACCGTATATTTATACGCCATCGCCGCAATCGTCGGCATTTTCGCGATCAGCCGGTGGCTGGCGATCATGCGCTGGCGCGGATCGGTGATGTCGGTGGAGTCGTGGTAGAAGGCCGAAAGCGCGCCGACGACGCCGCACATGACCGCCATCGGGTGGGCGTCGCGGCGGAACCCGCGATAGAAGGTCGCCAACTGCTCGTGCAGCATGGTGTGGCGCGTGATGGTGTAGCTGAACTTCTCCAGCTCGGCCTTGCTCGGCAGTTCGCCGTTGAGCAGCAGATAGCTGACTTCCATAAAGCTCGACTGCTCGGCGAGCTGGTCGATCGGATAGCCGCGATGGAGCAGGATGCCCTGGTCGCCATCGATATAGGTCAGCCCGGATTCGCAACTTGCCGTCGACGTGAAGCCCGGATCATAAGTGAACATGCCCGTCTGGCCGTAGAGCTTTCGGATATCGATCACATCCGGCCCGACGGATCCGGCGAGCACAGGATAATCGTGATCCTGGCCTCCGGCCACCAGCTTCGCGTTTCCGGTCATAGTCGTCCTTCCTGCCTTACTCGGCCTGCTTGATCTGGTCACCGATGCGGCCGAGCGACTCGTCGCGACCCAGCAGCACCAGTACGTCGAATATCCCCGGCGAGGTGGCGCGCCCCGTGAGCGCAGCCCGCAGAGGTTGGGCGATTTTGCCCAAACCGATTCCTGCATCCTCGGCAACCTGCCGTACCGCCTCTTCGAGTGCGGGCACGGTCCAGTCGGCAACCCCTTGAAGTGCTCCGCCTGTCTTTTCCAGCAGTGCGGTTGCGTCGCCCCCTAGCAGAGTTGCAGCCTTTTCGTCGAGCGAAAGCGGTCGCGTTTCGAAGAGGAACAACGGGCCTTCCGCAAGCTCGTCGAGGTTCTTCGCACGGGGCTTGAGCACAGCCATTGCGGCGGCGAGCAAGGCTTTGCCGTCATCGTCCAGCGAAATGCCGAGTCGCGTTTCGACGCGCGGCCCGACAAGCGTTGCCAAGCGGGCATCGTCGGCTTCGCGAATATAGTGGGCGTTCAGATTCTCGAGCTTCTTGAGGTCGAAACGTGAGGGGGACCGGCCGACATTCGCCAGGTCGAACCACTCCACTGCCTGATCGCGGCTGATGATCTCGGCGTCGCCATGGCCCCAGCCGAGACGCAGCAGATAGTTGCACACCGCTTCGGGCAGCAGCCCCATCTCGTCGCGATAAGCGTCGACCCCCAATGCGCCGTGACGCTTGGACAGTTTTGCACCATCGGCGCCGTGGATCAGCGGGACGTGCGCGTAGATCGGCTCCGGCCAGCCCATCGCCTTGACGATGCCAAGCTGGCGGAATGCGTTGTTGAGATGGTCGTCGCCGCGGATGACATGGGTGACGCCCATGTCCTGATCGTCGACGACCACGGCAAGCATATAGGTCGGCGTTCCGTCCGAGCGGAGCAGGATCATGTCGTCGAGTTCGGCGTTGCGGACGACGACGCGGCCCTGAACGCGATCCTCGATCACCGATTCGCCTTCGCGCTCCGCCTTCAATCGGATGACGAAGGGCGTACCCTCGGGCGCCTCGCCGGGGTCGCGGTCGCGCCAGCGGCCATCGTACCGCATCGGCAGTTTGGCGGCGCGCTGTTGTTCGCGCAGTTCCGAAAGCTCTTCGGGGGTCGCGAAGCACTTATAGGCGTTGCCCTGGGCGAGCAGTTGGTTGGCGACCTCGGCATGGCGCGCGGCGCGGGCGAACTGGAAGACGGTATCGCCGTCCCAGTCGAGGCCCAGCCAGCGCATTCCGTCGAGAATCGCCTCGATTGCAGGCTCCGTCGAACGGGCGCGGTCGGTATCCTCGATGCGCAACAGGAACTTGCCGCCATGATGACGGGCGAACAGCCAATTGAACAATGCGGTGCGGGCACCGCCAATATGCAGGAATCCCGTTGGAGACGGGGCGAAGCGCGTGACGACAGGACGGTTTTCTTCGCTTGCGCCCACGCGCCGGTTCTCCAGTATCAAGCAATGGCCAGATCGACCGGCGACGCCCCTAGCATGGCTTCTTCGCAGCTGCAAAATACCATGCATGCGATGCCCGTCGTCGTGCGCGATCGCATCGAGGCATGGCTCGAGGCGGAGCGCGATCAGCTGGCGCTGTGGGTGCCGGTATCATTGGGTGTGGGCGTTGCCGCCTGGTTCGCGCTGGCGCCAGCCAGCCAATGGGCGGCGTTTCTTTTACTGGCGCTGTCGCTTGCGCTGGGCGGTGCGGCGATCGGACTCGGGACGCGCGCGGGGCGCTCGCTGGGCTGGTTCGGGCTGCTGGCCGCGATCGGCATGATGCTGATCTGGTGGCGCGCAGAGCGTGTCGAGGCGCCTGTGTTGCAGCGGCCGGTGGTTGCGAGCTTCCAGGCGCGAATCGCGGATGTCGACAAGCTGCCCGCGCGGGGACTTGTCCGATTGCTGCTCCAGCCGCGCGATGCGCCGTCGCTTCCGACCCATGTGCGCGTCAATGTGCGTGAAGCGGATGTACGGGAAGACTTGCGGGCCGGTGCGATCGTCTCGCTGCGGGCGCGGCTGATGCCGCCGCCCGAGGCGGCAGTGCCGGGCGCCTATGATTTTGCACGGCTCGCCTGGTTTCAGGGCATTGGCGCCACCGGCCGCGCGCTCGGTCCGGTGACGATCGTCGCGCCCGGTAAGCCGCCGGTGCTCGCCGAGACGCGCCAGCGCCTGTCGGCGCATATCCAGACGCGACTCGCCGGCGGGGAGGGCGCGATTGCCAACGCGCTGGCGACGGGCGATCAGGGTGCGATCCCCGAGGCCGATGCCGAGGCGATGCGTCGTGCCGGCCTGTCGCACCTGCTCTCGATCAGCGGATTGCACGTCACGGCGTTGGTCGGCGCGACGATGCTGCTTCTGTTGCGGTTGCTTGCGCTCAGCCCCAGGCTGGCGCTCGCTTGGCCGCTGGTGCTGATCGCGGCCGGCGGCGGCGCGCTGGCCGCGATCGGCTACACATTGCTGACCGGCGCGGAGGTGCCGACGATCCGTTCGTGCGTGGCGGCGATCCTGGTGCTGGTCGGCATCGCGATCGGGCGCGATGCGATCACCTTGCGGCTGGTCGCGGCGGGCGCGGCCTTTGTGCTGCTGCTCTGGCCCGAATCGCTGGCCGGACCAAGCTTCCAGCTCAGCTTCGCGGCGGTGACCGCGATCATGGCGCTGGTCGAGCATCCGCGGATCAAGGCATTGCTCGCGCGCCGCGACGAAGGCTGGATGATGGGGACGGGGCGGATCCTGCTCGGTCTGCTGCTGACGGGGTTGCTCGTGGAGGTCGCGCTCGCGCCGATCGCGATCCATCATTTCCACAAGGCTGGACTCTATGGTGCGCTCGCCAATATCGTCGCGATTCCGCTGACCACCTTCATCGTCATGCCGCTGGAGGCCGCGGCCTTGTTGTTCGATGTCGTCGGGCTGGGCGCACCATTCTGGTGGCTGGCGGGGCAGGCGCTCTCGTTGCTGCTCTGGATCGCACACAGCGTGGCAGCGATGCCCGGTGCGGTCGCGGCGCTGCCGGTCGTGCCCGATGCGGCATTCGCACTGATGGTCACGGGCGGTCTCTGGATCGCGCTCTGGCGCACCCGAATGCGGTGGCTGGGGCTGGCGCCGGTGATTGCGGGGGCGATCTGGGCGCTCGGCACGGCGCCGCCCGATCTGCTGGTGACGGGGGATGGCCGACATCTGGCGGTGCGCGTCGATGGCGATCGGTACGCGCTGCTGCGTCCCCGTGCGGGCGACTATGTCCGCGACATGTTGTCCGAAAGCGCGGGATTCGAGGGCGAGCTTGCCGATCTGGATGCCGTGCGGGGCGCGAAATGCAGCCGTGACGCCTGTACGATCGAGATGATCCGCGGCACGAAGCGTTGGCGACTGCTCGCGATAAGAAGCGCCTATTTCGTCGAGCCCGCGCAATTGCGCGCGGGGTGCCGCGATGCCGACATCGTCGTCAGCGAGCGCTGGCTGCCCGACTGGTGCACGCCGCGCTGGATCAAGGCTGATCGCACCTTGCTGTCGAAGACCGGTGGCTTGACTGTCGATCTGGCGGCCGGACGGATCGAGACGGTCAAGCGGGCGGGCGACGATCATCCATGGGTCGATCCGCCGCGGCCGGCGGTGGCGCCGATATTTCGGCCCAATCCATCCTGATTATTACCGGCACCCCATCCTCTTTCCCGTTCGCTTCGAGCAACGTCGAGCGAAGTCGAGACGCGATCGTCGAGAAGTCCTGCGGCAGTCTTCTCGACTGCGGTTCTCGACAGGCTCGAACCTGCGCTCGAAGCAAACGGGAGTGGTGTGTTCCCTCGTAACCCTCAATACCGCCGCAGCAGCCCCGCCAGCTTGCCCTGAACCCGGATCTGGTCCGGTCGATAGCGCTGCGGATCATAAGCGCGGTTGGCCGGATCGAGCCGGACCATCGCACCTTCGCGGCGGAAATATTTGAGTGTGGCTTCGCTTTCGTCGACCAGGGCGACGACGATCTCGCCATCGCGCGCAACGTCGGTGCGGCGGATCAGCGCATAGTCGCCGTCGAGGATGCCGGCCTCGACCATCGAGTCACCCGAAACCTCAAGCGCATAATGTTCGCCCGAGCCGAGCAAGGCGGCAGGAACGGAAAGCATGCTTTGCCCCTCCATCGCCTCGATCGGCATGCCGGCAGCGATGCGGCCGTGCAATGGGATCTCCAGCACGTCGTTCGCGGCGATCGGAATCTGCTGGGGCACGGACGGAGCCACAACCGGCTTCTTCACCGGTTTCGCAGTGGCGCGTTCTGGCTGCTTCAGCACTTCCAGCGCGCGCGCGCGATTGGGCAGGCGGCGGATGAAGCCACGCTCTTCCAGCGCACTGATCAGGCGATGGACTCCCGATTTGGACTTGAGGTCCAGCGCTTCCTTCATCTCCTCGAAAGAGGGGGACACGCCGGTATCGTCCAGCCTGTCGCTGATGAAGCAGATCAGTTCATGTTGCTTGCGGGTGAGCATCGCCTGTTCTCCGATGGAACGAACGAAGAACGTGTAGGAAACATCCGGATCGCCGTCAAGCCAGCTCCACGATTTCCGCCATGTCTCCGGCCTCGGCGGGCGGCGCTTCGGCGGGCCGGACGATCAGCGCGTTGGCGGAGGCCAGCGAAACCATTGCCGCACTGTCCTGTTCGCTGGCTTGGACCACTTCGCCATTCGCCCACAGACCGCGCAGGTATTCGGCACGGCCACCGCATGCCGGCAATGCCGCGCCCAGCCTGACGTGATGGATGGGCGGCAACGGTTCGCTGGCGCCCTGCAATGCCCGCACCAAAGGCAGCAGGAACAATGTGGCGGTAACGTAGGTGGAGACGGGGTTTCCGGGCAGCCCCAGCGCGATCGCGTTCCCCAGCGTGCCGGCGAGTAGCGGCTTGCCCGGCTTCATCGCGATCTTCCAGAAATCGAGCTTCCCGCCGATCGCGTCGAGCACCGGACGGACGAGGTCATGGTCGCCCACCGATGCGCCGCCGGAGGTCACGATGATGTCGGCACCGCGCGCGGCATCGAAGGCGGCGGCCAGCGTATCGAAATCGTCCCGCACGATGCCGAGATCGTCGATGATCGCGCCGACGGGTTCGAGCATCGTGCGCAGCATGATCGCGTTCGACGCGGGCAGTTGCACGCCCGAGACCGGCTCGCCGGGGAGAATGAGCTCGTCGCCGGTCGAGATCAGCGCGACGCGCGGCCGCCGCCCGAGCGCCAGTTGCCCATGCCCGCCCATCGCGGCGAGGCCGATCCGCGCAGGCGTCAGTCGCGAACCCCGGGCGACGAGTTGCTGGCCGTGCGCGAAGTCGCCGTCCGCGGAGCGGACATGCTGACCGCGCCGGCGCGGGCCTTCGTCCGTAAGCGTCAGTGCATCGCCGTCGCGCGCCGCATCTTCCTGGATCAGGATCGCATCCGCGCCGGCGGGCAGGGGCGCGCCGGTGAAGATGCGCATCGCCTCGCCCGAAGTGATCGCGCGGTCGGGCAGCGTGCCGGGCACGCTTTCCCCGAAAACGCGCCATGGCCCGGGCATGTCGGCGAAGGCGATGGCATAGCCGTCCATCGCGGACAGATCGGCGGCCGGCTGGCCGCGCATCGCGGTGCAAGGTTCGGCCAGATAGCGGCCGGCGGCTTCGGCGAGCGGCAGGGTTTCGGACGGTAATGGGCTGGCGAGTGCAAGCAGACGCGCCTGTGCTTCGGCGACGGGGAGGAGGGCGCTCACGCCCGATAATCGCCGGACTTGCCGCCGGTCTTCGAAACCAGCCGGATCGCGCCGATCTCCATTGCCTTGTCCAGCGCCTTGGCCATGTCGTAGATCGTCAGCAACGCCACGGACACTGCCGTCAGCGCTTCCATCTCGACGCCGGTCTGCCCCGTGGTTCTGGCCGTCGCGGTGGCGTTGACGCCGCTGGCATCGGGCGCCAGGTCGATGGCGACCGATGAGAGCGGCAGGGGGTGGCAGAGCGGGATGAGGTCGCTGGTCCGCTTGGCTGCCATGATCCCGGCGACGCGCGCGACCGCGAGGACATCGCCTTTTTTCACCAACCCGTCGCGGATCGCGGTGGCGGCTTCGGCGGACATCGAGATGCGGCCCTTCGCAACGGCTTCGCGCGCGGTCACCGCCTTGTCCGAAACATCGACCATCCGCGCCGCGCCGTCGGCGTCGAGATGGGTGAGCCTGCTCACGCGACGCCCAGCAATTGGCGGGTCGCGGCCTCGACATCGGGCTGACGCATCAGCGCTTCGCCGACCAGGAAGCAATGCACACCATGGTCGGCCATCGCATCGAGATCGGCCTTCGACGTGAGCCCGCTTTCGGCGACAAAGGTGCAGCCGGCGGGCGCGCTGCCGACCAGTTCATAGGTGCGCGCGAAATCCACGGTGAAGTCGCGCAGGTCGCGATTGTTGACGCCGATCAGCCGGGACTTGAGCGCGAGCGCCCGGTCCAGTTCCTCGGCGTCGTGCACTTCGACCAGCGCGTCCATGCCTAGCCGGATCGCTTCATCCTCGATCTCGGCCATCAGTCCGTCGTCGAGCGCCGCGACGATGATCAGGATCGCATCGGCCCCCAGCGCGCGGGCTTCGGCCACCTGCCAGGGATCGACCATGAAGTCTTTGCGCAGGCACGGGATCGAGACCGCATTGCGCGCGGCGACCAGATAGCCGTCGTCGCCCTGGAAATAAGGGGTGTCGGTCAGCACCGAGAGGCATGCAGCGCCTGCCGCTTCGTAAGCGTGGGCATGAGCGGGCGGATCGAAATCGGCGCGGATCAGCCCCTTGGACGGGCTCGCCTTCTTGATCTCGGCGATCAGCGCGTGGCCGGTCCGGGCCTTTGCGTCGAGTGCTGCGCGGAAGCCGCGCGGGGCCGTCTGTGCCGCTGCGCGCGCTTCGATCTCGGCGCGCGGCGTAGCCGCCTTGCGCCGGGCGACCTCCTCGCGCTTCGTGTCGCAGATTTCGGTGAGCTTGTTCATTTAAAAGGCGATCCAGCAGTCGAGCAGCGCGTTGGCAAGTCCGTTGTCGAGCACCTCTGCCGCCTCCTCCACGCCTTCGCGCAACGAGTTCGCCCGGCCTGCGATCACCAGCGCGGCGGCGGCGTTCAGCAGCACCGCGTCGCGATAGGGGCCGATCTCGCCCTGAAGCAGGCGCCGCAGTGCTGCAGCATTATAGGCGACGTCCCCGCCGCGGATCGCGCTGGTCGGCGAGCGCGGTAATCCGGCATCTTCGGGCGCGATCATGTCGCCCACCGCGACGTCGCCGATGCGGAAGACGCGGCTGGGGCCGGCGCCCGACAATTCGTCCAACCCTTCCTCGCCCGAGACGACGAGCGCGGCTTCGGCGCCGAGCTGCGCCAGCGCGGTGCCGTAGATCGGCACATAGTCGGGCCGGGCGATACCGATAAGCTGGCGGGAGACGCGCGCCGGATTGGCGAGTGGCCCCATCAGATTGAAGATCGTCCGCCGGCCGATTGCCTTGCGGATCGGATGGATGCGCTTGAGCGCGGGGTGATGATTGACCGCGAACAGGAAACAGATGCCGATCTCGTTCAGCGTTTCTGCCGCCGTTTCGCTGACGCGCGCCAGATCGAGGCCGAGCGCTTCCAGCGTGTCGGCGGCGCCCGCCTTGCTCGACGCGGCACGGTTGCCGTGCTTGGCGACGGGAACGCCGCACGCGGCGATCACGATCGCGACCGCGGTCGAGACGTTCAGGCTGTGATGTCCGTCGCCGCCCGTGCCACACACGTCGATCGCGCCGGCGGGCGCGTCGATCGCGATCATGCGGTCGCGCAATGCCTGTGCCGCCGCCGCGATCTCGATGCTCGTCTCACCGCGTTCGGTCAGCGCGATCAGGAATTCCGCAATTGCCTCGTCGGAAACGCGCTGGTCGAGCAGGTCGGAAAAGGCCTGACCTGCTGTCGCCGCGTCGAAAATCTCGCGCGGGTCGGGAAGGCGGACGTGCGCGGTCATGTCCGCGCCTTCACCGGCAGTCCGGCCAGCCGCATGAAGTTGGCGAGCAGCGCATGGCCATGTTCTGTGGCGATGCTCTCCGGGTGGAACTGCACGCCGTGGATCGGAAGCGTTGCGTGCCTGAAGCCCATGACGGTGCCGTCAGGCGCGCGCGCATTCACCTTGAGTGTCGCCGGCAGCCCGTCTTCGGGCACGATCAGCGAATGGTAGCGAGTCGCGGTGAAGGGTGAGGGGATTCCCGCGAAGACGCCGCTCCCGTCGTGAGAGACCGGCGATGTCTTGCCGTGCATCAATTCCGATGCGCGGATCACCTGTCCACCGAAATGCTGGCCGATCGATTGATGGCCCAGACAGACACCGAGCAGCGGCTTGCCGGCATCGGCGCATGCGGCGACCAGATCGAGCGAGATCCCCGCTTCGTTGGGCGTGCACGGACCGGGTGAGATGAGGAACGCATCCGCGCCGGAGGACAGCGCCTGCCCTGCGGAGATGGCGTCGTTGCGCACGACCTCCACCGCCGCGCCCAACTCCATCAGATAATGGACGAGGTTCCAGGTGAAGCTGTCGTAATTGTCGATGACGAGGATCATGGCGGATCGGCCTTATCGGCTGATGGCCGCGTGGGGAAGCGTCTGCATGCGGATGGCTGATCGGAATTTTCCGGATCGCCGATCGGCGCGTGCGACCGGCGGGCCGGGTTATGGGCCGGATATTTTTATGTGGGCGGATCTTCGGGTGTCTGTTGAAGGTCGAATAGAAACATTCGATTGCAGATGCAAAACAGACAATCCGATCAAGCTTCAAGCTTGGTTTAAGTAGATGCCAAAGAAAAATTGCATCGGAAACGGATGTTTAATCGAAGTGAGAATGGTGTGTATTTCATGTAACAGGATTGAGACTCAAAAATCCTCTTAACCTGTCGTATACAATAATAGACTGAAGGTCATGGCATGTCAGTGGGGAGTGGATGGCATGCATGGCGAGAAGAAGAGCAGTAGCTCTACTGAAGTCCTTGATGAAAAATCAGGTGGAGTTTGCATGGCAATCCCATTTCGGGGGCGTCGTGCACTGGTCAACAGCTTGCGTATCGCAACTGCGATCGCCCTGGTTGGTGGCGGTGCAAGTCAGGCACATGCCCAGACCTCGGTCGTCAACGCCTGTACCGGCGTCAGTCTGCCGCGATCGGTGGTGACCGACATCGCCGGGCAGATTCTTGTACCCGTGCTTGGCACGGTCGAGGATACGCTGAATCTGGTGCCTCTCATCAATGTGAATCTCGGTCTGTCGTCGGCGATCAGCAACGCGTCGAAGGGCGCCCCCATCACGCTTCAGGCGATCGGCATCGACGGCAAGGCGATCGATGTGCTCGCCAATCCGGACTGTCAGACGACATCCGATTCCTTTGCACTCGACACGCCCGCCGGCATCGCGTTCGGCGGCAATCAGATCACCGGCCTCGGCGCGGTCGGCCAGATCGCCGTCGCCGGAGACCTGACCGCGATCGCGATCGGCAACAAGGCGGCGACAAGTACGGGCGCGGTTGGTGCGATTGCGATCGGCCAGGGGGCAAGCGTGACGCATATGGGATCCAGCGTCGCGCTCGGCGCCGGCTCCAGCGCGACGGGCACCACGCTCGGCAGCCAGGCCTATCTGGTTGGCGGCACCGCGACGGCAGAAGTCAATATCGGTGATCGGCGCCTGACCGGCGTGGCCGCCGGCGCTGCGGATACCGATGCGGTCAACGTCGCACAGTTGAAGGCAGCGACGGCCGGCGCACTCGGCGATGCGCTGCAGTTCAATGCCGGGGTCAGCGCTTATGACGCGGAGCGCGGAGGCGCGCCGACCAAGATCACCAATGTCGGCGCCGGCACGCTGAGCGCCGCGAGCGACGATGCGGTCAATGGCGCGCAATTATTTGCGACCAACACGCAGGTCTCGACCAACACGACCAGCATCACCAACCTCGATATTCAGGTCGGAACGCTTCAGGACGATGCGCTCCAGTATAATTCGAAGATCGGCACCTATGATGCCGCGCGCTCGGGCGCACCTACCGGTATCGCGAATGTTGCGGCCGGCGGGCTCAACGCGTCGAGCACCGATGCTGTCAACGGATCCCAACTGTTCGCGACCAACAGTCAGGTTTCCACGAACACCACCAATATCGCGGGTAACACCAAATCGATCTCCAATATCGACATCGAACTCAATGCGCTGAGCGCGCTTGCGGTCAAATATGACGATGCCGGCCTGGATGTCGTGACCTTCCAGGGGGCGGGCGGTACGCGGCTGACCAGTGTCGCGGCGGGCACGCTCGACGCGCTCTCGACCGATGCGGTCAACGGATCGCAGTTGTTCGCGACCAACCAGCAACTCGGCACCAACACCACCAACATCGCCAATCTCGATGTGGAGGTGAATGCGCTGCAGAGCGACGCGCTCCAGTATAACGCAAAGCTTGGTGCCTATGACGCTGCACGCTCGGGCACGCCGACAAAGATCGCCAATGTCGCGGCCGGCGCACTCGATGTGTCGAGCACAGATGCGGTCAACGGCGCGCAATTGTTCGCAACCAACAGCCAGGTCTTGACCAACACCACCAATATCGCGGGCAACACCACCGCGATCTCCAATATCGATATCGAACTCGATGCCTTGAGCGCGCTTGCGGTCAAATATGACGACGCCGGCATGGATGTCGTGACCTTCCAGGGCGCGGGCGGCACCCGGTTGACCAGCGTGGCCGCGGGCACGCTCGGCGCGGCATCCACCGATGCGGTCAATGGTGCGCAGCTTTTCGCCACGAACACGCAAGTCGATATCAACACCACCAACATCGCGCTGATCAACAGCAAGATGGGAACGATCGATGCGTTGGCTGTGACCTATGACGACACATCGCGGACGGGGCTGACCTTGCTCGGCGCCGGCGGAACGAAGATCGGCAATGTCGCGGCCGGCGCGCTCGACGTGACCTCGACCGACGCAGTCAACGGATCGCAGCTGTTCGCGACCAACAGCCAAGTTTCGATCAACACCGCCAATATCGCCAGCAACACCACAGCGATCACCAATCTCGGCGATCAGGTGGCGACCAACACGACCAACATCGCCAACAACAGCACCGCAATCGGGAATCTGACGATCGATATGGGCGTGTTGCAGGATGATGCCTTGCTGTTCAGTTCCAAGCTTGCCGCCTATGACGCGGCGCGCGGCGGAGCGGCGACGAAGATTGCCAATGTCGCGGCGGGCGCGCTGAATGCCGCGAGCAACGATGCGGTCAATGGCGCACAGCTTTTCGCGACCAACACGCAAGTCGACATCAACACCACCAATATCGCGCTGCTCAACAGCCAGATGGGATCGGTCGATGCGCTGGCGGTGACCTATGCCGATACGTCGCGGACATCGCTGAACCTGCTGGGCGCGGGCGGGACGACGATCCACAATGTCGCGGCGGGTGTGGACGACACTGATGCGGTCAATGTCGCGCAGCTCAATGGCGTGGCCGACAGCGTCGCCGCGCTTCAGGGCAATGCGCTGATGTTCGATCCCGCAGCCAATGCCTATAATGCGCGGCGCGGCGGCACTGCCCAGCGCATCACCGGCGTCGCGACGGGCGCGCTTGCCGCGGACAGCAGCGATGCGGTCAATGGATCGCAATTGTTTGCCACCAATCAGACCGTGGCCTCGCTCAGCACCACGGTCGGCCAGATGGGGGCACTCGCGGTTCAATATGACGACAGCAGCAAGACCAGGCTGACGCTTGGCGGTGCGGGCGGTACGCGGGTCACGAATGTCGCGGCCGGCACGGTCGGTGCCGGTTCGACCGACGCGGTCAACGGCGCGCAGCTTCATGCCACCAACCAGGCCGTGGGGCAGGTCGATCAGCGCGTGACGCGACTGGCGGGCAGTGTCGCGACGCATCTCGGCGGGGGCGCCACTGCGAATGCCGACGGATCGGTCAGCGCCCCCAGCTATGCGATCGCCGGCATCGATGCCAATGGCAACGCGACCAGCCAGACCTACGACAATGTCGGGTCGGCGCTCAGCGGGCTCGGCGACAGCCTGGCCAACGTCAATGGCCGCGTCGACGCGATCGCCGCGGCGAACGACCAGGCCGTTTCCTATGACAGCGCCGCGAAGGATAAAGTGACGCTGGCCGGGGCTTCGGGAACGAAGATCTCCAACCTGGCCTATGGCGATGTCACCGCGGACTCGTCGGACGCAGTCACCGGGGCACAGCTTTACGCGGTGGGTCAGCAGGTTGCGACCAACACCACCAACATCACCAATCTGCAGACGCAGGTCGCGAATATCCAGGTCGGCGGCAGCGCATTTGTTCAGGTCAACAACACAGCCGGCAATCCCCATGCGTCGGCGACCGGAACCAATGCGCTCGCCGCCGGCGCGGGGGCGGCGGCATCGGGCGCGAATAGCGCCGCGATCGGCACCAATGCCTCGGCGCTTGCCGCCAACAGCGTTGCGCTGGGCACCTCATCGGTCGCCGATCGGGCAAATTCGGTGTCGGTCGGGTTTGCGGGGGGCGAGCGGCAGATCACCAATGTCGCCGCCGGCGTCTCGTCGACCGATGCGGTCAATCTCGGCCAGCTCAACGCCGGCCTGAACCAGGCGGTCGGCATGTCGAACGCCTATACCGACGCGCGCATATCGTTGCTGTCCTTCGATCTCGGCCGTGTCCGCCGCGATGCGGAGGGCGGCACCGCCGCCGCAATGGCACTGACCGCGATGCCGCAGGCCTTCGGCCCCGGCATGAGCATGTTCGGCATGGGGGTCAGCACCTGGCAGGGCGAAAGCGCGGTGGCCTTTGGCCTCTCGAAAGCGACGCCTGGCGGCAAGGTCGTGGTCAAGGCCGGTGCCACGTATAACACGCGCGGCCAGGGTGGCGCGAATGCCGGCGTGGGCGTCGCTTTCTGATCTTGAGTTCGGAATTTATAGCCGGGCGCGCATCGATGGCGGGGCGCTTGACGCTCCGCCATCACCTTAACCGCTCGCGCGAATAAGGCATCCGGTCGAAGCGATAGCCGCGGTTACGGCCCATCACGACGGTGTCGCTTCAGTTGAAGCCCAGACCGGTTTCGGGATCGTAAAGCCCCGGTTCCTGCGACAATGCGGAAATCCGCAAACGTCGTCGGTGATCCAGAGCTTTAGCGCTCTACTATCAGTCCGGCTTCGGAAGCCGGGCGAGCCCAATCATATTGGCATGTGGCGCGGTACCGCTTACTCTCCATCCAAGCAATAAGGGGGTGGGGATGCTTAAACGGCTCGAATCTTTTTGGATCATGCTTCGACTGCGATACTCAAATCTGGGGCGCGCGCTTCGGTATCTTACCAGGGAATTCTTCTATTCCGGACAGTCTCTCTCTTGGATGAAGGAAGAGAACAAGCAGCGCATTCGAGGTGAAGTCGCAAATCGAATATATGCAATAAAGGCCTCGCCCGACCCGATCGCCGCATGTCGATATGTGCTGGTCGATCACGTGCTGGCTTTCGCCGCCGCTCAGGTGCTCTGTCTCACGGAAGAGGAGAAAGATGACCAGCATTATGCGCATAATCCGTACATCACCGGAGAAATTCACCATAGCATTGGGGCGGCTGTCGCCTTCAACGACGACATGGTGGAGGTGATGGCCGGTGTTGACGATGGCGGGCCGGCGGATTTGTTGAGCTTGGCCAATACAAGAAGCGCCCTGTTTCTTTACCTTGCCAACGCACTCAACATGGTTCGCATCGACCTTGGCGATGCCGTGGAGGGCAATGATTGGTATCTGCCCTTCGTCGAGGCGCAGATTGTGGCGGAGGAAGATAGATTAAGAGATCGGCTGGGTATGGCGCGGCTCGTTCCGCACAGTCTTGGCGGTTTGCCATATCACAGCTTCTTCGAGATTGTACTCGCAGGCCATCACAACCCGGCGGAGACGTGGCGGCAGAAATTTCCGGAGCTATGTCTCAGTCCCGCTATCCATTAGCTTTGCCTTGGCCGGCTTTTTCATGTGCTCTTCGGCGTTGTGGTGATGGGCAATTTGGCCAAATCATCAGTTGGCGGCCGGTCCCGCTCGCGATGATCGTGTAAGCACATGGTGCCGCCTAATCCCCGAGACGCTCGAGGAGGGCGGCGGTGCCATTTTCCGGCAGGCGGACCGTGGCGATTCCGGTGGTCGATGCCTTGGCCATCTGTTTGCCGGCCGCCAACTGATCGTTGACCATCTCCAGCGTCAAATGCGCGCGCGCGGCGGGCAGGTGCAGCATACTCGCCGAGACCCGGAGCAGCGGGAAGAAGCGTTCATGCCCGAAACGGTCGACCGCCACGATGCCGCCCGCAGCACGGTCGGCTGCGGAATAAAGGCTTTCCGCGTCGCTTGCGAATTTGGCGCATAGTCCGCGGATGATCCCGGCGCTGACCGCTTCCTCCTGCGCCAGGCTGACGAAGAAATCGTCACCGCCGATATGGCCGACGAACGACGTCTTTGCGTGCGCCTTGCGCAGCAGGTCGGCGAACATCGTCAGTGCGCGGTCGCCGGCGGCGAAGCCGTAGCTGTCGTTGAACGCCTTGAAATTGTTGAAGTCGAAAAAGACCAGCGTCTGTGGCCCCATGCGCGACAGTATTTCCTCGATATGCTGGGCGATACTGCGATTGCCCGGCAGATGGGTCAGCGGATTCTGCTCGCGCGCCGTGGAGACCTCCGCGTCCGAGGCGAGGCGCAGGACAGCATGGTTGCTCAGATACCCCGCATAAATGCCTTCGTCGGCCAGGATTAGACCGCAGGCGCTTTCCGCATCGACATAACTGTTGACGATCGCTTCGACGCTGGCGGTGGCATCGCCGATCGGGAAACGCCGCACCAATTTTTCCAGCCTGGGCGTGGCGCCTTTGTTCGCCAGCAGCGCGGGGCCGAAATCGCTCAGCAGGTATCGGCGGATATCCTCTTCCGCGAGCGCACCAAGCACGAGCCCGGTCCGGTCGGTGACCGGAATGATCCGCAGGTCCGGCGCGGCCTTGAATGCGTTCGCCGCGTCGATCAGCGGAGCGTCGATGACCAGGGGTGTGATCGGGTTCAGCAACTTGGCCACCCGCGCGTTCATCTTGGGGCGTCCGGCGCCGCGCAGCGTGCCGCTATATGACATCGCCAGTTCATTGAGCCGCGTCGTCGGGTGCGCGACGCCGAAACCCTGCGCAAGGTCGCAGCCCAGATCGCGCGCCATGCGAAAATCTGCTTCGGTCTCGACGCCCTCTGCAACGGTCATGAAGCCAAGCGCATGGGCGAGGCCGCACAATTTGGCAACGATCGCCTGCTTGCGGGGGGTGGTGGCGATCTGGTCGATAAAGGCGCGATCGATTTTGACGTAGTCGGGCTCGATGGTCATCAGCATGTGCAGGCCGGACATGCCGACGCCGAAATCGTCGAGCGCGATGCGCACACCGATACCGCTGAGCAGTTCGACGGCGCGCAGCAGATTTTCGGATGACCGCACCGGGTCTCTCTCCGATATCTCGAGGCATAGATTGGCGGTACCGAGGCCGGAGTTGCTAAAAACGTCCCTGATGCCCTCAATCGTCGGCGGCGACCCTTCATAGCTTCTATTGTCGACGTTGCAGAACAGGCGGGTGGATCGCGCGGCCTCGAAGCCTGCGAACTTGGTGATGGCGTTGCGCAGCAGCGCCAGATCCATCGTTCTCAGATTGCCTGTCCCGGCTGCCATATCGAGCAACTCGCAGATCGCGGGTGTCCCTTCGGGCAACCGTGCCAGCGCTTCGAAACCGTGAACGCGCAGCGACGAGGTGCTGATGATCGGCTGATACGCGAAATCTGCGGACGCGAACAAGGTCGTCAGACTCGCGTCGCCTTGCCTGGCGATGGCCTGATCCATCGGACGTGAGAATTCGGACTGGAGCGCGACCTTCATACACCAAGCCAATAGGCATGAGTGGTGAAGGAGCCCTTAGCCACATTGTCACATCACCGTCATAAATGGCGGTTTTTCGGGCGATCAGGGCCGATCGGGATGAACCGGCCCGTCGAAAGACCGGTTCCTAAACCAGGTCCTCCATCGGCTGGAAATCCTCGTTCAGCCCGAACATGCGCGGGCCCAGTACTTCCAGGCTCTGCGGCGTGCGCAGCATCGCGTCGGCGGCATAGCCGAGCACTTTGACGCGCTGGCCGTAAGCGAGCATTTCGGCGGTCAGCGGCTCGCCGGTCTCGCGGTCGAGCATGGTGATCAGATCGGGCACGATCGTGACCGTTTTTCCGTTCACGCGCGCGACGGTGAATTCGTTCTGGAACTCGACGATGCATTCGTCGGTCGAATCTCCGATCCCGCCGATCCGCGCATGTCCGAAATGCCAGCCGTCGCGCGTATCGTGGACGACATCGACGATCTTGCCGTCGAACAGGATCCGCGCGGCGCGGCCGTCGCGACTGCCCAGCAGGTCGAGCAGGTCGGCGAAGATGTCGCGGCCACCCTCGCGCGCGGTGCGGATCGCGCGGCCGATCTCCAGCGTCTGCATCAGCGTGCCCTGCACCGCGAACGCCTTGGCCTGCGCGCCGGACATCGGATAGAGCGCGCCAAAGGTCAGCGCACCCATCGCGGCGGTGATCGACCGGCACAGATCCTCCGCGGTGCGATCGTCCACGGCCTCGATCACCGCGACATTGCCGCTATCGTCCATCAGGATGCACGGCGTCGCCTTGCAACCATTGATGCTGAAGGTCGTCATTTCGATATGCGGCACCGCGCGGCCGATGCCGTCGGCGTCGAGCACCGGAATGCCACTGATTGCGGAGAGGGCGAGGGGGAACATCGAATTGGCGCCGCCCATCTCGGCGCTGATCAGCGCGTCCACCCGGCGTCCGTAAAAGGCCTCGGCGCGCGCCAGCAATCGCAGCAGCGTCTTGTCGCTCACCAGATGCTCGACGATCACCGTTGGGGCGCCGATCCCCGCGATCGACAGCACGAATGCGTCGTCGGCGATCGTCTCGCTCGCGATCACCTTCGGAAAACGGCCCGCCTTGATCTGCGCCTGCAGGAAAAGCTGGCCGACATAAGGGTCGCCGCCGCCTCCGGTGCCGAGCAGAACGGCGCCGCGCGCCATGTCCTTGATATCGGTTACATTGTTTACGGTGAGCATGATCTGTTGCTTTCTCAGGCGATCTTGGGCGGTTCAGGCGAACATCGCGAGCGGGCCGACAGCGCGCACGCGGATCTGCACCGTCCCGCTTTTCATATGCGTCATCGGCAGTTCGACGACCTCGACGATCTCGACATCCTCGGCGCGCGCGCCGGCCTTCACGGCCTCCGCGGTCGCTTCCTCCTTGGCGCGCGCAATCGCCGCGTCGCGGCCGAGCGCCGCCACGTCATACAGCTTGTCGACGCGACCGCTGACCAGTGCGATCGCCGCACCCACCGCGTTCGCGACCGAGGCATGATCGGGCCGCAACACTTCGGACGTGCCTTTCAGTGCCCGGCCGATCAGGATGCTGCCGCCACCCACCAGCACCAGCGGGATGGCATGCTGGCTCGTCTTGATATGGTCGATCGCTTCCTCGATCTGCGCGTGCAGATCGTCGAGCGCGGCTTCGACCAGCCCGGCATCGAGATGCGAGACCTTGCCGGCATCGCCGATCTCGGCCTGGCCGGCGCGCACCGCGATGTCGGTCGCGGTCAGCGTGGTGCCGCCGAACACCAGCCCTTCCTGCTGCAGCCGATAGCCCACCGATGTCGGTCCGACAGTGCAGCCGGCGTCGCTCTGACGAACCAGGCTGCCGCCGCCGATGCCGATCGACAGCACGTCGGGCATCCGGAAATTGGTGCGTACGCCGCCGATATCGTTGGCGGCGGTGGTCTCGCGCGGGAAGCCGCGCAGCAGGAAGCCGATATCGCTCGTCGTGCCGCCGATATCGACGACCACCGCTTCGTCGAGCCCGGTCAGGAAGGCAGCGCCGCGAATGCTGTTGGTCGGCCCTGCCGAACAGGTGAAGATCGGGAAGGCGGCGGCGACTTCGGTGGTGATCAGCGTCCCGTCATTCTGGCTGATGAAGATCGGCGCATCGATGTTGAGCTCGGCCAGCGCGGATTCGAGCGATCCGATCACCTGGCCTGAAAGCTCGGCGAGCATCGCATTGATGATCGCGGCATTTTCCCGGTCGATCAGGCCGATGCCACCCACCTTGTGCGACAGGGTAATGCGCGCGTCGGGCATCTCGCTCAATATGATCGCTGCCGCGCGGTCCTCTATATCGGGGCGGATCGGCGCGAAATTGGCGGAGATCGCCACCGCCTTCAGTCCCTTGCCGCGCGCCTCGATCGCTGCCGCGCGCAGTGCGTCCTCGTCGATCGGCGCATAATCCTTGCCGGTATAGAGCGATCCGCCGCCGACCATGTAGATATGGCCGCCCGCCGCCTCGACCAGATCGTCGGGCCAGCCGGTCAGGGGGGGCACACCGTCAGCCTTGGGCAGCGAGACGCGGAAGATCGCGACCGGTGCGAGGCCGCGGCGCTGGACGAAGGCATTCACGAACTGCGTCGTGCCGATCATCACAGCGCCGATCTCGCTGCGATGCTCGCCTGCCTGATCGAGGATCATCGTCACCGCGTTGATCACGCCGCTGCGGACATCGGCCGTGGTGAAGCTCTTGGCGGTCGCGACGACCTCGCGGCCGTGCATCAGCACCACATCGGTATTGGTGCCGCCAACATCTATGCCGAGCCTGTATCCGCTCATGCTGTTCATGCCTGTCTACTCGCTTCGAAAAGGGGGGCGGGGGCGGCGATGTGTGCCGCCCCGCGCGAACGGGGTCAGAATGTGATCTTGGCTTCGACACCATAGGTGCGTGGCGTTCCGGGATAGCCGATCGCCACATTGAGCCCGGAATATTTGGGCTGCACATATTCGGTATAATAGCTTTTGTTCAGTAGGTTGCGGGCGAAACCGTAGAGGCCGAAGCCGCCGCGCTCGATGCCCAGCCGCAGATTGAGCATGCCGAAGGGATCCTGCACCGCCGCATTGTCGGCGCCCCAGTATTTCTTGCCCGAATGCTGATATTCGATGCGGCCGAACCCCTCGATGTCGTCGCTGATCGCGGTGCGATATTGCAGCGATGCGTTGAGCGTGAATGGCGTGGTGCGTGGCGTTCGGTTGCCGATATCGGCGGGGAACAGCGTCTTGCGGATATTGGTGTCGATATAGCCGATGGCCAACCCGGCCTCGAGCCCCTTCACCGGCTGCGCGATCGCTTCCAGCTCGATGCCCTTGATCCGCACCTTGCCGATATTGTCGATGATCTGCGATGCGGTCAGTGCATCGACATAGAAGAACTGGTAATTGTCGACCTTCATCATGAAGGCGGAGCCGTTGATGGTCAGCAGCCGGTCCAGCCATTGCGTCTTGAAGCCCAGCTCGAAATTCTCGAGCGTCTCGGCCTTGAACGACGGCACCGTCACATTGGGCGCATTAAACCCGCCCGAACGGAAGCCGGTGCTGTAGGTGGCATAGACCAGCCGGCCGTTGCGGGGCTTCCAGGTCAGCGTCACCTTGGGCTGCCAGTGATCGAAGGAAAGCGTCCGCTCCGCCCCGGAGGCGACATTGGTCTGCTCGCGATCGTCGCTGTCGTAGCGCAGGCCGCCGGTCAGCGTCAGCGTGTCGAGAATGTCGTAATCGACCTGCGCAAAGCCGGCATAGGCGTTGTTGCGGGCGACTTCGTTATTGTCGATGATCACCAGTCCGGGCGTGTCGATCTGTGCCGGATTGCTGTTGATGTCGATGAAACCGCGGGTGCGCAGTGCGCGTCGCGTGTTCAGATAATAGCCGCCGACCAGCCAGCGCAGCGGGCCGTTGTCGGCGGAGACCAGGCGAATTTCCTGGCTGAAGGTCTTCTGCGCCAGATCCTGGCCCTGGCCGAGCTGGAATCCGAGGCCGTTGAAGCCCGATGGCGTGTCAACCGGATTGCTGAAATCCAGATCGGCGCGATAGGCCTGTTTGAAGCGCGAAAAGGCGGAGATGCCGGTCAGCGTGGCAAAGCCGAAATCATAGTCGATCTTGGCGGTCAGGTCGCTGCTATGCCCCTTGGCAAAGGCGGGGAAGTTGAACTGCGGATCGCGGAAATCGTTGGGATTGCCCGAGGGCACGACGGCATAGCCGTTGGTGCCGCCGCGAAAATCGCGATATTGGCCGCGCAGGTCGATGCTCAGCGGTTCGCTCGGCGTGAACAACAGCCGGCCGCGCAGCGAATAATCGTGATCGATGAAATCGCTGTGGTCGCCGCGGAAGCTGTTGCGGACGAGCCCGTCCGATTGCTTGTAGGTGCCCGAAACGCGGAAGCGCAGTACGTCGTCGACGATCGCGCCCGATACGCCCGCGGCGGTTTCCAGCGTGTCGCCATTGCCGTAGCTCAGATTGCCGAAGCCGCCGAAATCGTTCGATGGCACCTTGGTGACGACGTTGATCGCGCCACCCACTGCGTTACGGCCGTACAGCGCGCCCTGCGGCCCTTTGAGCACTTCCACACGCTCCAGATCGAACAGCGCGACGCCCAATTGCTCCTGGCTGGTCTGCGGCACGCCATCGATGACGAAGGCGATCGGCGGATCGGCATTGGTGATCTGGGTCAGCCCGCGCATCGTCACGAAGCTGCTGCTGTAATTGTTGCCGCGATCGAAGCTCATATTGGGGATCTGCGCGATGATATCGCCCGTCGATCGTATGCCCGCATCGGACAGTGCCTGATCGGTAAAGGCGCGCACCTGGATCGGCACATTCTGCAGCGGTTCGGCGCGCTGCTGTGCCGTGATGATGATATCCGCGGTATCCGCGCCGGCCTCGTTCTGATCCTGCGCCCATGCGGCCGAGCTGCCCATGATCGCAACAGCGGCGCAGCCCGTTAGCAGGCGGTGCGCAACACTCTTTCCGGTCTTCGCCATCATCCCTGACTCCCTTTTTATCTTCGGGAGTATCAGACCATGGCGGGGGCGGGCTTGGCCAATGGCCAATGGGGTGGTTGGGGGCGAATAAGGGTAGTTTGACGGGGTAGCGTCACCCCCACCGTTCGCTTCGAGCAGCGTCGAGCCTGTCGAGACGCGGCCGTCGAGAAGTTGCCCGGCATTCGGCACTTCTCGACTTCGGTTCTCGGCAAGCTCGAACCTGCGCTCGAAGCAAACGGATGTGGGCGGCGGGCTACGGATGCCCTTCACCCATCCTGCATCATCCGCGCCACCGCTTCCTTGCGGCTCGAAACGCCCAGCTTGGCATAGGCCTTTTTCAGGTGGAATTTCACCGTATTGTCGGTCAGCCCCAGCCGGCGCGCGATCAGCTTGTTCGATGCGCCGTCGGCCAGATGCGTGACGATCTCTGCCTCGCGGTCGCTCAGCATGTCGGGCGACCGGAATTGCGGATGCGCGTCCAGCGTGCGCAGGATCGCCTCGGCATGTTTCTGGTCGATCGCCGTCTGCAGCAGCGCGCGGGCACGCAGCAGCAGCGGGCGGATCGCGGTGCCTTCCTCGACGAACGCCACCGTCACGCTTTCGGTGCAGGCGATGCGCACCGCCTCGCCGATCGCCCGGTCCGCCTCCGCAACGTCTCCGGCGGCCTCGCTGGCGCGCGCCAGCAGCACCAGCCCCTTGATCAGCGTACCTGTCCGGTCGCCCTGCTGCCCCTCGTCGATCATTGCCCGTGCATGAGTGCGTGCGGCGATGGCGTCGCCCGTCCGCAGCGCGGCCGCGATCAGCGCGCGGTTGGCCATGTCGCGCTCACGCCATGGCACGCCCGTGCTGTCGCGCGCTGCCGATCGTTGGAGTGCGGGGTCGCGCAGCAATGCAGCCGCGGCCTCGGTGTTCATCCCGCCAACGCGATGCGCGCTGCCCAGCGCGTGGAGCAGGCCCGCGCAGCATCTCATGCCGCGCGCCCGAAGCCGTGCATCGGCAGCCTCGATCATGCGGATTGCGGCGTCGCGGCCGTGCCGGCGCGCAATCACGTCGGCGATCACCGGATAGGCGATGGCATAATGTTCGAACCACGCCTCGCCCTCGCCAAACTGTTCCAGCGCCAGCCGGATCGTGTCGCCCGCGCGCTCGCGATAATTGCGCTCATGCTCGATCATCGCCAGCGTCATCTGCGTCATCGCCGCGATCACCGGCTCGGCATGGCGCTGCGTCCGCTGATCGCGCTGCATCACCGTCGCCAGTTCGCCTGCCTGGCGAAGCTGGCCGGCGGCGAGCATGATCAGCATGTCATGGGTGTGCAGATGTGCCTCGGCAAAGCCCAGCATGCCCTGGGTTTCGTAGATTTCGCGTGCACGCACGATCGACTGTCGCGCCGCTGCCAGGTCGCCGCGCTGCTGGTGGACCACGATCATCGCATTCTCGCACCACGCCCACAGCAGCGGATAGGCGCTGGCGCGCGCCAGAATCTGTTCGATCCGCGTCTCGCAATCGCTGATCGGCCCGTCGATATAGATCAGGAATATCAACGCGAGCGCGTCGCATTCCACCGCGAAACGGGCATCGTTGGCCATGTCTCCGCTGGTGATCGCGCGCGCGCGGACCAGGTCGAGCATCGCCAGCGCATTGCCGAACGGGCCCGTCTTGAAATGCGCGAGCGCCGCCATCAGCTGGATGCGCGGCAGCGCCGCTACCAGTGCGGCGGGCGTCTCGCGCAGGATCGCGCGCAACTCGCCAGCGCCATAGGCCAGGAATACGTCCAGAAAGGGCAGCGAACCGACGATGCGGGTCTGCACCTCCGCATCGTCGCTCAGCACGGCGTGGCGGACCGCGGCCGCATAACGTTCATGCTCGCCGAACCATCTCGCCGCCTGGCTATGAAGCTGGCGGGTCTGCGCCGCTCCGCGTGCACTGCGCGCCTGCGCATAATCGGCGAGCAGCGGGTGGAGGCGATAGGCGGGCTCGCCGTCGGACGCGCTTTGCTGCACCAGTGTCGGCAGCCGCGCCGCAATCTCGGCCAAAAGTCCGGCGCTGTCGCTACGCCCACGGATGCGGTCGGCCAGCGCCGGCTCGATATAGTCGAGCGCCGCCATGTCGAGCACCAGCGCGCGCAGATCGTCGGACAGGTCGGCCAGCACCTGTTCGGCCAGATAATCGGCCACTTCCTCCACCTGCCCGCCAAAGCCCGGCGCATCGGCATGCCGGCCGGCGCGTTCGCGCCACAGGCGATAGAGCTGCACCGCGACCGGCCAGCCCTCGGTCTGCTCGACGATCCGTGCCAGCTCGGCGGTGTCGGGCGCGATATCGAGGGCGGTGGCGATCTCGTCCTCGTCCAGTCGCAATTCGCCCGGATCGATGATCCGCACCAGGCCTTGTGCGCGCAGCGCGGAGAGGTTGAGCTGCGGCTTGCGTCGTGTCGCCAGCACCAGGTGGATTTCGGCCGGCAGTGCCTCGACCATCGCGTCGATCATCTGCGCGATCGCGGGATGCTCCAGGCGTTCATAGTCATCGATGATAATCACCAGCGGCTGCGCGAATTTTTCGAGCTGCAGCAGGATCGCGTCGAGAGTCGCCTTGGGGCTGGCATAGCCTGCCTTGCCCAGCGCCGCGTCGGCCATGTCGACGCCCGCACGGTCAAGCGACAGCGCCAGCATCTGCAGGAACAGGTCGGGCTCGCGATCGAGATCGGACGCAGTGTACCATGCCGCCGCCAGCACGCGATCCGTCAAGGTTCCCACCCATTGGGCCAGCGCGGTCGTCTTGCCGTAACCGGTCGGCCCGATCAGGATCGTCAGCCGCCCCGCGCGCGCCACGTCCAGCGATCGCTGGAGCAGCATCCGACCCGTCGCCGCGACATGCTGCACGGGCGGGGCGATCCGGCGCAACTGCGCGCGCCGTCGTGATAGGCCCGGGGCTACCGGTTCAGCCATGGTCATGGGCGATTGGGTTCAACAGTGCGCCTTCCATGCGCTATTGATCGTACGACACGATCGTCTCGCCCATCTAGCGTGCAAGTGCGTTCCGGCAAAAGCGTCCGCCCTTCATGATGACGGGAATCGCGTCGGGCCGTTCGAACAGCGTCACGTCGTCGAGCGGATTGCCCTCCAGCACCAGCAGGTCGGCAAAGGCGCCGGGCGCGATCACGCCCAGCCTGCCCGTCATCTGGATCAGATCCGCATTCACCGAGGTGGCGGAGCGCAATATGTCGATCGGCCGGCACACCGCGCGCCGCAGTCGGAATTCCTGGCTCTGCCGGTCCATCAGGCCGCCCAGAAGATCGGTGCCGAAACCGATATGCGCGCCGCCCTGTACCAGCCGGTCGAGCGCGAGATACGCCTGGTCGGCCACTTCGCGCACCTTGTCGACCATCGCCGCCGACAGGCCCAGCCCCGATCCCAGCGTGTGCAGCGCGTCGATGATCGCCAGCGTCGGTACCGCGAAGCCGTCATGCCGGACGATTGCGGCGACGCCGTCATCCTCGATCATCGTCGCATGTTCGATCGAACGCACGCCCAGCGCGACGCAGCGCAGTGCCGCGTCGTTGGTATGCGCATGCGCCATCACATAGGATCGCCGCGTTTTCGCTTCTTCGACGGCGACCGAAATCTCGGCATCGCAGAGCTGGTTCATCCAGATCGGATCGCCGGGGGAGAGCACGCCGCCCGAGACGAACAGCTTGATGTGATGCGCACCCTGACGGAATTGCTCGCGCACGATCTTCCGCATCTCTTCGGGGCCGTCGGCGACCACCGACAATGCGCCGCAATAAGCGCAGGCGCACAGGGGCGCATGATCAGGGCCGCGCGGATCGCCATGGCCGCCGGTCTGGCTGATCGCGAGCCCGGGATAAAACAGCCGGGGGCCGTCGATCAGCCCGGCGTCGAGTGCCGCCGCGAGCACATGGTCGCCGCCCGCCGCATCGCGCACAGTGGTGAAGCCGCGCTGCAATGCGCCTTCCATGATCCGCCGCGCGTGGAGAGCGCGCAGTCCCGGCGCGATCGCGTCGATCCGCGCGGGATTGGCCTCGATCCCGTAGCAATGGAAATGCGCGTCGATCAGCCCGGGCATCACGACGCGCCCGCCGACATCGATCCGGTCGCCGCCGATCGCGGCCGGAACCGGCCGGTCGGAAACCTCGCGGATGATCCCGTCCTCGATCAGGATCGACCCGCCTTGCAGCAGATCCTCCGAGCGTCCGTCGAAGATCGTGCAATTCTCGAATATCACCGTCATCATCACCTCTATCCGTCACAGGTTTCGATCATCGCCGCCGCGATGCAATCGGCAGGGCGGGTAGCCGGGGCGAATATCGGGTAGCGATGGGGAAGCCCTGCGCTCCGTCATGCCCTCACGGCAGCAAAAGGCCGCGCTGCAGCGCCACTTCGATCGCCAGACGCCGCGTGTTGACGCCCAGCTTGCGGAAGATGTTCTTCATGTGGAACTTGATCGTATTGTCGGTGGTCGCCAGCCGTCGCGCGATCTCCTTGTTCGATCCGCCGCTGCGCAATTCGTGCAACACGCTCAATTCGGTTGGGGTGAAGATCGCCGAACCGACAGTGTCGTGCGTGCCGTCCGTTGCACCGTCACCGCCATCGAAGGCGATCAGCAATTGCGAGATCCACGCATAGAGCGCCTCGGTCATCGCGCCGACGCCAATATGGGCGACCGTATCTCGAAGCAGTGCGCGAACCGTCGGCCCTTCGTCGAGAAAGGGGCGGATGAGTGCTTCGCGCATCGTCTCGGTCAAGGCCTGGCGCATGCTCGACACCGCCAGATCGAGCTCGCCTGCCTTGCGAAAGGCGATGGCTTTGAGAATCCGGCACTGGATCAGGCGGAGGCCGGCATCGCTTTCATGCGCTCGCCGTTCCAGTTCGGCGAGCCATTCGAGCGCTTGTGCCGGATCGTCGCGTGCGATGGCGAGCCGCGCCAGACTGGCTATGGCTTCCTCCCGCTCGATCCAGCCGGTCACCGGATAGTGGCGGCCGGCGGCGATATCGGCGAGGCCATTGTCCGCCGCGGCGCGCTCCGCATCGACAAGTGCGCCCGCCGCCAGCAGCAATTGGACGCGCTTCGATGCGAGGTTGAGCGACAGGCGCGGTAACCCCAGCCGCCGGGCAGCGTCATCGCCTGCATCGATCACGGCGCGCGCGGCGTCGATGCCATCCTCCGCAAGTGCGATCGACGCCATGGTCCGATAGGCGGCGATATAGAGTTCGGTCCAGCCCTCGGTCTGTTCGATCGCGGTCATCGCGACCGACAGACAGTGCTTTGCTGCGCCGAGATCGTTCGAGAGATAGTGAAGCTCGGCGGCGATCAGGTCGAGCTGATGGTGCAGTGCCGGATCGAACGAGAAATGTGCGCGGATCTTCTCCGAACCGCTGGCGATCCATGATCGTGCCTCACCGAGCTGCGCCTGGACGACCGCGATCATCGCGAGATGGATGGGAATGAAGACCGTGCCATAGCCGATATTGCCGCTGGCAAACTCGTCCATGCTTGCAAGGAACGTCGCGCGCGAATTGAGCAGCCGGCCATTGCGGAAATAGAGTAGGCCGAGCGTTGTGGTGAGCGTGCCGCGAAATCCGTAATCGGCCGGATCTGCGCCGACCAGCAGTGTTTCGAGCGGACGGATGGCTTCCGGCGCGATGCCTTCGTCGACATAGGCGGCATGCAGCGCATCGAGCAGCTGAAGATCCTGCGTCGCGCCCGGCCCGAATTCGGCTGCCCTGCCGGGCCCGCGCGGGAACATCGCTTCCAGATCCTGGAACATCAGCGATCCGGCCTTGTTGTTCCCCTCCTTATATCTGAGAAATGTGAGCGTGGCCGCCAGCCTGGGATGGCGAGAGACGCGGTCCGCCGGCAGCGCCGCAAGCACCCGACGGACGTCGCCCGAACGGCCGCGGCTGATCTGGCGCACCCAGCTGACACTGGCCGAGATTTCGATTGCGCGATCCTGATCGCCCGCCGCGGCGGCATGTTCGACTGCGTCGACGATCCGGTCATGGTCGAGGAACCATTGGCTGGCCAGGCGGTGCAGCGCGCGCTTGTCGTGGCGATCCGAGACAGCGAGTTGCGCGGCGAGGAATTCGCGGAAGATCGGATGATAGCGGAACCGGTCGTCATGACCGGGCACCGCGAAGATCGGCACGTTGAGCGCGACCAGCTCGGCCAGCATCGCGCGGCTCGCCTGACCATGGGTGAGATGCCGGGCCAGGTCGAGTGGTAGTTCGCGCACGATTGCAGTGGAGAGCAACAGGTCGCGGCTCGCCTCCGGAAGGCCGTTGACGATCTCCTCCGCGAGATAGGCCGCCATCTCGCTGGCGCTGCCGGTGAAATCGGGGAAGGGCGAAGGCGTGCCCGTGTGGCGGCTGGCCCAGAGCCGCGCGAGCTGGAGTGCCACCGGCCAGCCTTCGGTCCGTTCGAAGATCGCCGCCATGCCGACGGCATCGAGTTCGTCGCCGAACAGGCAGGGGCCGTCGTCGAGCCGGAAGCGCAGATCCTCCTCGTCGAATTCGAGCAGATTGCCCTCCGCGCGCAGTCGCGACACCGGGAAAGCGCCGCGCGGCGCGGTGCGTGTCCGTGTGAAGGCGGTGGGCGAACTGGCGACCGTCACGCAACTCCAGCCCGAAGTCGAAGAGGTCTGATCATGGAACTGAACCGCGAAGACCTGATCGATTACGCGACAGGTGCGACTTTCCTGGGCACAGGTGGCGGCGGCGATCCCTATATCGGCCGGCTGATGCTGCAGCAGGAGTTCGATGAGGGGCGCCGCGCCGACATCATCGATCCGCAGGATCTGCCCGACGATGCGCTGGTGATTACCGCCGCCGGCATCGGTGCGCCGACCGTGATGATCGAGAAGATCCCCTGCATGGTCGCCGCCGAGCAGGCGGTGCGCGCGGTCGAGGATCGGCTGGGGCGCAAGGCCGATGCAATCATCTCGATCGAGGCCGGCGGCGCCAACGGAACGCTGCCGCTTGTGGTTGCTGCGCGCATGGGTCTGCCGGTGGTCGACGCCGACGGCATGGGCCGAGCCTTTCCCGAACTGCATATGGTCACCTTCAGCGTCTATGGCTGCAAAAGCGCGCCGATGAGCCTGGCCAGCGAGCGCGGCGACCTGATGAGCATCGAGACCGAGTCCAATGTGCTGGCCGAGCGGCTGGCGCGTGGCGCGGTCATCAATCTGGGGGCGATGGCGCAGATCGCGCTCTATCCGATGAGTGGCGCCGACGTGAAGCGGACGGCGGTGCCCAACACGCTGACCCTGTCGCTGCGGATCGGCCAGACGATCAGCGCCGCGCGGGCGAGCAAACAATGCCCCTTCACCGCGCTGATCGATTTCTTCGCCCAGGCCAATCCGCCGCGCCATGCCCGTATCCTGTACGACGGCAAGGTTTCGGACGTGCTGCGCGAGACCCAGGGTGGCTTCGCGCGCGGTGCGGTGACTTTGGTGCCGATCGAGGGCGATGACGATCCCTGTCGCATCACTTTCCAGAACGAGTTCCTGACCGCCGAAAAGGCTGGGCGGACGCTGACGATGGTGCCCGACCTGATCACCATACTCGACCGTGAGACCGGGGAGCCGATCACCACCGAGGCACTGCGCTTCGGTCAGCGGGTGAAGGTGATGGCGGTGGGTGTGCCGCCGATCATGCGCACGCCCGAGGCGCTGGCGACCTTCGGCCCGCGCGCCTTCGGTTTCGACATGGATTTCGTGGCTGTCGAGGATCTGCCGCTGGACGGACTGGCACCCGCCGGTGCCCGGAGCCTCGCCCATGCGGACTGACGCGATCGTCCTGCGCCGCCATGGCGGCCCGGAAGAGCTGGTGCTCGAACAGGTGGAACTGGCCGAACCCGGCCCGGGCGAGATCCTGCTGCGGCACGCCGCGATCAACGTCAATTTTCACGATACCTATGTCCGCACCGGCCAGTATCAGACACTCGCGTTGCCGGGTATTCCGGGGCTGGACGCGGTAGGCGTGGTCGAGGCGGTCGGCCCCGGCGTTGCCCATCTGGCCGTGGGTGACCGGGTTGCCTGGATCAGCGGCGCTTATGGCGGTTATGCCGCGCGGCGGATCCTGAACGCCGATCTTGCGGTTCGCCTGCCCGACGGGATCGGCGACGCGCAGGCCGCCGCATCGCTGATGAAGACCTTCACCGTGCGGATGCTGGTCAAGGACTCCCACCGCGTCGAGGCCGGCCAGACCGTGCTGGTCCATGCGGCCGCAGGCGGGGTGAGCCAGTTGCTGTGCCAATGGTGCAAGGCGCTGGGCGCGCGTGTGATCGGCACCGTCAGCACCGAGGCCAAGGCCGAGATCGCGAGAGCCAGTGGCGCCGACGAGATCATCTTCTACCGATCGGAGGATTTCGTGGCGCGCGTCGACGCACTGACCGACGGTGCGGGCGTGGCCGCCGTTTACGACTCGGTGGGCCGCGACACCTTTGCGGGATCGCTGCGCTGCCTCGACTATGGCGGCATGCTCGTCAATTTCGGCCAGTCCTCCGGCCCCGTCGAGCCCTTTCGCCCGTCCGATCTGGCGGCGCGCTCGCTCAGCGTCACCCGACCGATCCTGTTCCACAAGATCCGCACGCCCGAACAGCTCCGCACCTATGTCGACGAGACGTTCGACGCTTTCGATCGCGGCGTGGTGCGCCCGATCGATCCCGACATCCTGCCGCTGTCCCGCGCCGCCGACGCGCATCGCATTCTCGAAGCCGGGGAAAGCCGTGGCGGGATCGTGCTGGCACCGGATCAGTGAATTAAAAACAACGAATTAAAACAGCAACTTGATTGGGGAGTTCAAGATGATCAAAAAGATGATTCCGGCCATGCTGGCCGCAACCATGCTGAGTCCGCTGGGCGCGGGCGTCACGATGGCGCAGGAGGCGCCGGCCAAGGCCGAAGTCGCAACCGACGACGGCGATATCGTCGTGACCGCGCGCCTGCGCGCCGAAAGCCTGCAGGACGTGCCCGATTCCATCGCCGCCTTCAGCGCCAAGGACATCGCCGCCGCCGGCATCGACCAGATCCAGGACATTGCGGACATGGTGCCCAATGTGATCCTGCGCAAAGGCTTCCGTTCGGGCGAAAGCAACATCACCATCCGTGGCATCACCTCCGGCCGCCAGGGCTGGCCGCCCGTCGCTTTCGTGGTCGACGGGGTGAAGGCGACTTCGATCGACGCGATGGAGCAGGGCACCCTGCTCGACGTCGAACGCATCGAGGTGCTGAAGGGGCCGCAGGGTGCGCTCTATGGCGCCGGCGCGATCGGCGGCGCGATCAATATCGTGACACGCAAGCCGAGCCAGGATTTCGAGGGGCGGGTGCAGGCATCCTATGCGCGGGGCAATGACATCAAGCTTTCAGGCGGCGTGTCTGGGCCGATCATCGACGACACCTTGTTCTATTCTGTCAGCGGCTATTTCAACGACACCGACGGCATCGTGAAGACCGCCAATGGCACCGGCACGGTCGATGCGCGTCAGCAGGCGACCGGGCGTGCCCGGCTGCTGTTCACGCCCAGCGACACGCTGAGCTTCGACCTGCGTGCCTCGGTCACGGACTCACACGGCTCCGCACCGGGCACCGTCGACAAGATCGCCAATGCCGCACTGGTCGACGAGTTCCGCACCGCCGCCAATCCCGGCCCGCTGCGTCGCAAGGGATATCTGGGTCGCGAGGAACGCCGGCTGGTCGATATCTCGATGCGCGCAGAGGCCGATCTCGACTTCGCCACCTTCTCCACCGTGCTTGCCTATCAGGACATCAACCAGACCCTGTTCGGCACGGTGAATTACGAAGGCGGCCCGGCGCCGGCCAACCGCACCCTGTTCGGCGCTGCGACTTATGGCGACGCGGCGACGACCGGACAGGTGATCGATGAGTTCCAGGACCTGACCGACAATTTCGAGACCTATAGCGCGGATATCCGTCTCACCTCCAAATCGGATCAGCCTCTGCGCTGGGTGGTCGGTATGGAACTGGCGCGGCGCCTGTCCTACACGCATCTGGGCGCGGGGCAGCTGATCGCCGGATCATCGGTGTCGCGGACCTATCTGCTCGATCGCTGGGATCGCAAGCTCGACAAGATCTGGGGCGTCTATGCCCAGGCATCCTATGACATCACCGACGGACTGGAACTGACCCTGGCGGGCCGGTACGACGAGGATAATTACCGCAACACCCGCGTCACCGACCCGCGTACGAACACGCCGATCAAGGTGGCCGATCCGGCGGGCAATCTTGTCGACACGCTGAAGGCGAAGGACAGCGCCTTCACCCCCAAGGTCCAGCTTGCCTATAACTGGACCAGGAAGATCATGACCTATGCGACCTATTCTGAGGGGTTTCGCTTCGGCTTCTTCAATTCGGGCAACCGGGCCCTCTCCGAGGCGACCAAGAATTACGAGATCGGCCTGAAGAGCCAGTTCTTCGACAATATCCTGACCTTCAACGCGGCCGCCTTCCGGATCGATTATTCGAACCAGCAGGTGACGCAGACGATCGCGACGCCGCCGTTCCGCACCACCACCAACATCCCGCGCACCAAGATCACCGGTTTCGAGGCTGATCTGGCATTGCAGGCGACCGACAAGCTGCGCTTCTCGGGCGGTATCGGTTATACCGACGCGATCGTGCAGAATGCGGCGCGGACCCGCGCGCCGTTCACGCCGAAATGGACCGCCAATGCCTCGATGCAGTGGCAGGAACCGGTCAGCGACACGCTCGATTTCGTGAGTCGCGTCGATTATCGCTACCAGAGCGGCATGTTCCTGCGCGTCAACGAAGTGTTCCCGATCAAGGACAAGACCTTCATCGACGCGCGCATCGGCGTGGAGAACGACCGCTACAGCGCCAAGCTGTTCGTCGAAAATCTTCTCAACACCCAGCAGGCGCTGAGCCTGTCGCCCTTTGCGGGACTGTTCAGCCGCACATTCAGCCTGCCGCGCAGCTATGGCGTGGAAGTGCAGTACAAGTTCTGACGCGTGGGCGGGTGGGTGCGCCATGCGCGTATCCGCCCGCCGCGATTTGTTTGGAGAGGGGCTGATGGGCAAATCGATCAACGAGCCCGACTATATCTGGCATAATGGCCGCCACATCCGCTGGGCGGAGGCACAGGTGCATATATTGTCGGGAGGTGTGCAGTTCGGATCCTCGGTGTTCGAGGGGATACGCTGCTATCGTACCGAAGCGGGGCCGGCGATCTTCCGGCTGCGCGAACATCTGCGGCGGCTGCAGGATTCCTGCAGCATCTATCGCATCGACCTGCCTTATTCGATCGACGCGCTGGAACGCGCCTGCATCGATCTGGTGTCCGCCAACGGGCTGGAGGATTGCTATCTGCGGCCGATGGTGATGCGCGGCTATGGCGACATGGGCATGGCCGCGATCGGGAATCCGGTGGAGACCTATGTCTCCGCCTGGCAATGGGGCAGCTATCTCGACCAGAGCGAGGCGGATCGCGGCATCGACGTCTGCGTATCCTCGTGGAACCGGCCGGCGCCCAACACTTTTCCCGCACTCGCCAAATCGGCCGGGCATTACAATAATGCTGCGCTGATCAAGCTCGATGCGATCGCGAAGGGCTTTGCCGAAGCGATCGCCCTGTCGCCCGACGGCATGGTGAGCGAAGGCAGCGGGCAGAATATCTTCGCGGTGCGCGACGGCGTTCTGATCACCCCGCCGGTCGATGGCAGCATCCTTTCGGGCATCACCCGCTCGGCGGTGATGGAGATCGCGGCGGCACTGGGCATCACCGTGCGGGAATGCGCGTTCCCGCGGGAATTTCTCTACATTGCGGACGAGCTGTTCTTCACCGGCACCGCGACCGAGATCGCACCGATCGGTACCGTCGATCATATCCGTATCGGCGACGGCCGCATCGGGCCGGTGACGCGACAGCTACGGACTGCATTCCAGGATGCCGTGCATGGGCGCGATGCCGGTCGGCGGGACTGGCTGACTCCGGTGAAGAGTGACGAGAGGGAGACGATCGATGGTTGAGATACTGAAATGGGACGATGTGCCGCTGGAAGAGGTGGCCGAGGGGATGAGCCGGCAGATCGTGACCGGCGAGAAGATGACGATCGCGCGCATCTATTTCGATGATGGCTTCGTCGTCCCCTTACACGCGCATGAGAATGAACAGGTGACCCAGGTGGTCGAGGGCACGATGCGCTTCTGGTTCGACGAGGCGAAGAGCGAGACGCGCGACCTGCATGCCGGCGAGGTGATGGTGATTCCGCCTCATCAGCCGCATGGCGCCGAGATGATCGGCCGCGTCGTCGAGATCGACATGTGGTCGCCGCGCCGCGAGGACTGGCTGAAAAAGACCGACGATTATCTGCGCGGCGGTACCGCCGGTACCCTGACGGAGACCGTGGATCCGACGCGTGGGAAAGGCTGACGCGACGCCCGGACAGCCTCCTGAAGGGATCATGTCGCATGAGCAATGAATTCCCGCGTGAGCCGGTGCCCGCCGAACACGCCAACCGCTCTGCCGGGTCGATCACACTGATCCTGATCAGCTCGATCATGAGCGTGCCCATGATCATCCTGGGCGGCACGATCGGCCGGGATTATGGGGTGTTCAACGCGATGATCGTCACGATCGCCGGATGCGCGCTGACGGCCGGGCTGGCGATGCTCATGGCCTATGCCGGCGTCAGGACGCGGCGGTCGACGGCATTGCTGTCCGAACAGGCCTTTGGCCTCAAGGGCGCGCGGGTGCTGACCGCCGCACTCGGGATCGCGTTGCTCGGCTGGCTCGCGGTCGAGATGGGCTTTATCGGCGACCTGGCGGTGGGCGGCATCCGCCGCGCGTTCGGCGCGGAGCCGCCGCTGGCGGCCGGCACCCTTGGCGCGGCGCTGATCATCGGCGCGATCACGATCTTCGGCTTCTCGCTGATCGCGCGGGTGCCGCTGATCTTCGTGCCGCTGCTCCTGCTGTTGCTGATCTTCGTCGCGGTGGCGGCGCTACCGCGGTTGGAGACGGTAGACACCGTCGCCGGCGCGGCCGTGCCGATTGGCAGGGGTATATCGGCGATCATAGGTTCGTTCGTGATCGGCTGCATCATCCTGCCCGATTACAGCCGGTTCATCGGCCGTCCGCGCGAAGCGATGATAGCCGCCGGCACGGCGCTGGGGCCGGTATGGGCGGTGGTGATCGGCTGTTATGCGGCGGCGGGGCTGGTCGCCCGCAGCGGCGATCCGGCGGAAGTGCTGATGCTGCTCGGCATGCCGGCGGTGCTGACGATCCTGCTGCCGCTCGGCCTGATGCAGAACGGGATCATGACGCTGTATTCGTCGGCGCTGGTGACCTCGACCTGGCTGAAGCGCGTTCGTTTCACGCATATCGTGATGGTGACGGCCGCCGTCGGCGCGCTGATCGCGCTTGCCGGCGCGCAGAACGCCTTTGTCAGCTATCTGGTGCTGCTCGGCCTGGTGTTTCCGCCCGCCGCCGCGATCCTGATCCAGCAGGCGCTATTCGGTCGGGCGGTGGCGGCGGATGTGCGCTGGCGCAGCCTGGCGATCTGGGGCGTGGCCAGTGCCGTCGCGACATATGGCGAATATGGGGCGGGGATCACCGGTGCGTCGGCGCTCGACGGCTTCATCGTCGCCTTCATACTCGCCGCCGCCGCGTCGCGACTGGCGGACATCAAGGCCGTACCATCCGCCGAAACCGGGAGAGTGGAAATATGAGACATTGGCTGCTGATCGGCCTGGGGCCACTGCTCGCCTGTTGCGTCCAGCCCAATGCGGACGCGCAGGCGATCGCGGAGGCTGCACCCGTCGCGCGCGCGATGCCGGCTGCGCCGGAGCGGATCGTGCCGTTGGAACAGGCATCCAATTTCCGCGATATCGGCGGTTATGCGGCGGCCGGCGGCAAGCATGTGCGCTGGGGCCGCATCTATCGCGCGGGCGCCCAGCCGATGCTGACCGACCGCGATGTCGCGGCGGTTCGCGCACTGGGCATCGGCAATATCGTCGATCTGCGATCCGACGAGGAGCGTATCCTGGCGCCGACCCGGCTCGACGGCATCCGCTATAATGCGGTCGGTTATTCCTTCGGACCGTTGCTGGAGACGATCCAGACCACGCTGAAGAAGGACGGCACCGAGGCGGCGATCAAGGAGATGTACACCGTTCTGCCGACGATGATCGCGCCGCAGGTGCGGCTGCTGTTCGACCGGCTGCTGGCCGACGAAGGCGCGACGCTGTTCAACTGCTCGGCGGGGCAGGATCGCACGGGGCTGGCGGCGGCGCTGGTGCTCAGTGCGCTCGGCGTGGATCGCGAAACCATCTATGCCGATTATCTGCTTTCGGAGCGCCACCGTCATACCGAGTGGGAGGTCGCGCCGATCCCCGATGCGCTGGCGACGGTCAATCCGATCTATGCCTATTTCGCGAAATACCGGAAAGAGCCGGAAACCGCCAAGCCACCGTCGCTCTCCACGTCCGACGGTCAACCCTATCTGGCGGTATCGTTCGCGGTGATCGAGAAACGCTGGGGGTCGGTGTCTGCCTATCTGGAGCAGGAAATCGGCCTCACCGCGGTGGACAGGGCGCGGTTGCGGACGCTGTATCTGGAATAGCCGGGTGCGATGGCGCTCGGAGTTTGACGAATGGACTGTATTGCTATGATATGACACCGTCTCGTTATAAGGCGGCTTATGATGCAGTTCGCAAAACCGATATCCGCGATAGCCTCACTGGGATTGCTGGTGCTCGCGCCCCTTGCCGCTGCCCAGCCTCCTGTCTCCCCAAAGACCCCGAACACGGACTGTGCGCCCAATTATTACCGGCTGGCCGACGGCTCGGGCGTGGACATCGCACCTGCCCAGGAGGGTAAATATCGCTGGCGCCGGCCGGATGGCACGACGGGGCTGCTGTCTCCTGCGCAGGCCGGCTCATGGTCGAGCACGCTTGGCTGGACCGGGCGGAGCGATGGCATCACCGTCGATCTGTCGGGCTGCAGCCGGGGCGAGATCGATTTTGCGTCGGTGACGGGCCGCCGTCTGGACTTCGATACGAGGGAGATCAAGTTCGCCAGTGGCAATGCGCAACTCGCCGGGCGGTTGATATTGCCGGTCGGGCAGGGGGCGGTTCCGGTTGTGGTGCTGGTCCATGGGTCCGAGGACAGTTCGGCGCTGCGTACCTATGCGCTTCAGCGGCTGCTACCGGCACAGGGTATCGGCGTTTTCGTCTACGACAAGCGTGGCACGGGCAGTTCCGCCGGCACCTTCACCCATAATCTTCACCAGCTTGCCGCGGATGCGGCCGCGGCGTTCCAGGCCGCGAAATCGCTGGCGGCGGCACGGGCAGGGCGTATCGGCTATTACGGCACCAGCCAGGGCGGTTGGACGGCGCCGCTGGCGGCGACGCACAGCCCGGCCGATTTCGTGATCGTCGGCTATGGCCTCGCGGTATCGCCCATGGCGGAGGATGACGAAGCGCTCGCGCTCGATATGACCCGTCATGGCTTCGGTGCGGTGGAGGTCGCCAAGGCGCAGAAGATCGGCGCCGCCGCCCAGGCAATTGCCCGCAATCGCTTCCAGTCCGGCTATGATGCGCTGCGCGCCGTGCTCGACACATATCGCAAGGAACCATGGTTCCGCTTCGTGCGCGGCAATGTGACCGGCGTCGTGATCAACATGCCGGAGGCCGAACTGCGCGCGCAGGGACCGCGCCTGTTTGCCGGAATCATCCCGGATTATGATCCGATGCCCGTCCTGAGAAAGCTCGCAACGCCGCAACTCTGGATCCTGGGCGGCGAGGATATCGACGCACCCTATCTCGAAACCCGTCGGCGCCTGATCGCGCTCAAGAAAAGGGGGTGCCCGATTTCGGTGGTCGTTTACCCACAGGTGGAACATGGTCTCTACGCGTTCGAGCTTAAAGGCGAAGAACGGCTTTCGACGCGGCAGCCGGCATCGCTGCAGCGGCTTCTGGCCAGCTTCGCACGCGGGCAAGGGCTGGATGAGACCTATGACGATGCGAAGGTGGTTCGGTAGGAGGGACGTTCGTACATGGACATTACCACCCGATAAGCGCGGAAAGCCCTGAAATGACCTCTTCTCCCGACCTCGCCATTCGTCTGCGCCGCGCGGCCTTTAATCGCGCCCTGGCGGATGCGGACCTTGCCGCGATCGGCCCGATCCTTGCGCAGGACGCCATCCTCGTCACCGGCACGGACAGCGCGATCCTTTCCGGCCGCAAGGCGCAATTGCAGGCATGGAAGCGCGAATTCGCCGCGGCGGCGCGGACAATCTACATCCGCACGCCCGAAACGATCGTGGCCTCGCCTGTCGAGCCCATCGCGCTCGAACATGGCCATTGGCAGGGCGTCGCGGCGCCGACCGGCCAGCCGCTCGCGTCGGGCAGCTACACGGCCAAATGGCGCGCGATCGGCACGGATTGGGTGCTGGAGGCGGAGATCTACCTTACGCTCGCCTGACTTGCGCTACGCGGGAAACCTCTCAGCGCTGCGCCATCAGTTTGGCGAGATCGGCCTTCCAGAATTTCGCCCATGTATGCGTACCGTGCCCTTTGGTGTCGGTGCTGGCAGGGATCAGGATGAAGCGGGCGCGGGGCATGCGCTTCACCGCTGCCTCGGTGATGCCGTAGCCGGGCGGATTGATGAAATCGTCGGCAGAATTGATCCACAGCACCGGCACCGCGATCTTCTCCAGCCCCGGCGCAGGATCATAATTGCGCGATGCCTCGATCTGATAGACCAAGTCGTTGGCGTCTCGCCCCGATGCGGTGCGCGGATAGGCCTGTTCCAGATAGGCTTCGGCTGCGGTGCGGGTTGGGTATTGCGCCTGTAGCGCCAGCGGATTGGCGCCGGCGATCAGCATCAGGCTGAGCGCGGTGCGCAGGCCCTGTTCGGGCTGCGTGGCATAATTTCCGCCCTTCCACGCCGGATCGGCTTTGATCGCGTCAATCGACAATTTGCGCCAGACCCGGTTCTGCCCCGCGATCGCGACGGGCAGGCAGGCAAAGGGCGCCAGCCGCCGCGCAAAACCCGGATGCGCCTCTCCCCAGACGAACGCGTGCATGCAGCCCATCGATGTGCCCATGATCAGTTCGAGCCGCTTCACGCCCAGCCCTTCGGCCAGCATGCGCCGCTGCGCCTCGATCATGTCGGCATAATCATATTTCGGGAATGCCATGCGCATGCCGTCGCTCGGTTTCGACGATGCGCCATGGCCGATATTGTCGGGCAGGATCACGTACCAGCGCGTGATATCGAGCGGCTGGCCGGGGCCGTAGAGTTCGTCGGCGAATTGTGTCGCCAGGAACTGCTTGCCCGAGCCGCCGGTGCCGTGAAGCACCATCACCGCATTCTCGATCTCGCCATCCTTGCCGCGCCGCGGGGTGCCGAGCGTGAAGTAATGCATTTTGAGCGATTTCATCGTCTCGCCGGATGCGAAGCGGAAATCAGTCAGCGCAACGTCTCCTTCTTTAGACGGCCAGGGCTGCGCCATGGCGGGGAGGGGGAGGAGGGCGAGAAGGGCCGAAGCCAGCAGGGTCAGGATGCGCATGGCCGGGAGGCTAAGGCGCCCTGCGCCGGGGTCAACTCCCTCTGTCACATCCTTGTCGCTCCGCCATGGTCTTGCGATATGCGGATCGAAAATCGCCCGAGGGGATAAGACATGGACGACAAGGCCCAGGCCGCTTCCGACCTGCTTTATGCGCACTGGATGAACGGCACGCGCATCGACGGGCTTCCGGAAGCACTGCGCCCGGCCGACGAAGCGCAGGGCTATGCCATCCAGCAACGGATCGAGCGTCGCAGCGAAGGCCCGATCTTCGGCTGGAAGATCGCGGCGACCAGCGAAGCCGGCCAGGCGCATATCCGGGTGACCGGCCCGCTTGCCGGCCGGATACTGCCCCAGCGCGTTCTGGACGATGGCGGCATCTGCATCCTCGGTGCCAATCTGATGCGCGTCGCCGAGCTCGAATTCGCGTTCCGCATGGGCGATACGCTGATGCCGCGCGCCGATCCCTATTCGACGCAGGAGGTTCTCGATCGTGTCGAGACGCTGCACCCCGCCATCGAAATCCCCGACAGCCGGTTCGATCATTTCGAGCGGGTGGGCGCCGCGCAGATCGCGGCGGATAATGCCTGCGCTCATGATTTCATGCTCGGCGCGGCATCGCGGGTGGAGTGGCGCGAGATCGACCTTGGCGATCATCAGGTGACCGGCACCATCAACGACACCGACATCCATCACGGCATCGGCCGTAACGTGCTAGGCGATCCCCGGATCGCGCTCGCCTGGCTTGCCAATCGCCTGTCTGCGCTCGATATCGCGCTGAAGGCGGGGCAGGTGGTCACCACTGGAACCTGCGTCGTGCCGATGGCGATCGCGGCGGGCGACCGGATCCGGGGGGATTTCGGCGTGTTGGGCACGGTATCGCTGTCGATCGTCTGATTTCGCCGCACATCGATGTCCGCCGACCCCAATCGCTGGAAACCACGCATGCCGAGCAATGACCGCATCAGGACAATTCATGCAAAGACGCCGGATTCGGCGGTCATGGTCGCGAATACCCGGCGGGCGATGGCGATTGATCGGCAACGACTGAAGCAATTGGTGCAGAGGGCGGTAGTCGAGAGGAGATCAGGCGCGAACGCGCGCGGCCGCTCGATCATGTCCTGGAAACGATCGGGAGGCCGGCTGCCGAATATTGGTCACAGCGCGCTGCGCTAAAAGGGGTAAATAAACGGGGATGGTTCCCTGATTTTCCAGGCACGATCGCGATATTGAAGGGCCGACGGGATTTTGCACGCATCGTCGTGGCCGTAATAGTTTCATTTATACAATATTATCCATCATAGACTATAGAAGCAGGCTGATTGGGGCGGCGATTCCTTGGGAGAGGGCGCGTTCTTTTTCGGCCACTGGATATGCGTCTGACGGAACGTGCCTTGAATTCCCCCGAGGAAAACCATCTGAAGCGGCTGGCGGTCGCATATCAGGTGGCGGCCATTGCCCTTGTCGGGCTCGGGACATTCTGGTTCGTCTGGATGTCGAGTGAGCGTGTCTGGAATCTGGCCGCGCTCAATTTCTGCTATATCGGCGCGGGCCTGCTGCTGTGGCGGCGCATCCGCATCGGGAAATTCCTGTCGGCGGCGGCGTGCGTCCATCTCGCCATGTTCCTGGTGATCGTCGAGATCTGCCTGATCTACGACATTCCCAACCAGGCCGCGCCGCGCACGTCCCATTTGTATTTCCTGGCGATGGCGTTCCTGTTCTACGTGACGTTCCGGCGCATTCATCTGGGCATGACTTATTCGGCCGTGCTGATCTATCTTGCGACCTTCATAGTCTTTTCCAGCACCGGCTTCGGCCTGCCATTCGCGGATCCGCTGCCCGACGATATCCGTGTGATCGGCGGCTGGGTTCACAGCATCTTCGCGCTCACCATCATGTGCGCGTGTGTCTATATCATGCAGACCGACCACGCGACGCGGACGCGCTTCGGACGGCAGATCGCCACGGCGCTGGCTGAACAGCAGTTCGAACTCTATCTGCAGCCACAGGTGGATCGCGCCGACAGGGTTACCGGCGCAGAAGCGTTGTTGCGCTGGCGGCACCCCGAACATGGCCTGGTGCCACCGGGCGAATTCATTCCCGCCGCAGAGCAGCTCGGCATCATGCGGCTGATCGGTAAATGGGTGCTCGACGCTGCCTGTGGTCAGCTCGCATCCTGGCAATCGGATCCGTCGCGCGCGCATCTCACCGTGTCGGTCAACATCAGTCCGCAGCAATTTTTGGAGCGCAATTTCGTCGCGGAGGTGAAGGCGATCGTCGGGCGGCACGGCATCGATCCCCGGATGCTCGAACTGGAGCTGACCGAGAATATCGTCGTGCGCGATCTGGAGGACGTGATCGTCAAGATGAAGGCCCTTGCCGAATTCGGCATCGCGCTGTCGCTGGACGATTTCGGAACCGGCTATTCATCGCTCAAATATCTCAAGCGCATGCCGATATCGCAGGTGAAGATCGACCAGAGCTTCGTCCGCGACATGGTGCTGGACGAGCGTGACGCGGCGATCGTGAAAGGTATCCTCCAGCTCGGCCGCGAGATGCATCTGTCGGTGATGGCCGAGGGTGTCGAGACGCTGCAGCAGAAGGATTTCCTCGTCGCGCTCGGCTGCACCGAATTCCAGGGTTTCCTGTTCGGCCGACCGGTGCCGGCATCGGAATTCGCCGGGCTCGCGGTGATGCAGGGCAGCGCGGAGTGAGGGGATTCCGGGGGGTGGCGAGCCAGGATCGAACACTGGCGCTAAGGTTTGCTCGATTTTCCTCCGCGTCTCCGCGCCTCCGCGTGATCCATTCTGGGTTCAGCGCTGCGTGTCTCGACTTCGCTCGACACAAACGGTTTGGACGATATCCCCGCTTTCGCGGGAACCCCTCACTTCTTCGCGGCCTGCGCCGCCAGCGCGTCATCCAGCATCTTCACCAGTTCGTCCCGGCTCAGCGCATAGGCTGGCTGGCTGGCATTGAGCTGCGCCGTGCGCCCCAGCGTGCCGCGCATCACTGCCTCCACGGTATCTCTGCTCGGCGCCGCCATGTAACGTAGGCGCGGCGTGTCGCTGCTCAGGAAATGATAGACCTGCTCGGCGACTTCGGTCGGTTCCTTGCGCTTGGCTTCCGCCTCCTGCACGCCGGTCATCACCTTCTTCTGCTCGTCGGTGAGTTTCTGGTTGAGCTCGTAATTGCCGGTCAGCATCTTCATGGCGACCTTCTCGCGGCCGCGCGACTTGAACGAGCCCGGATCGATGATGCCCACCGCGACGCCGCTGTCCTTCAACTCCATCGCCAGCGTGTCGGTATAGGCCTCGGTCGCGAACTTGGTCATGCTGTACGCGCCGCCCGACGGGCCGGTGATGAAGCCGGAGAGCGAACCGATGATCGCGGTGCGTCCCTTGCTCTGCTTCAGCATCGGCACGAAGGCGCGGTTGACGCGCAGCGGGCCCATCACGTTCACGTCATGCTGCCACAGCACGTCCTGGTCGGACACGGCGGTCAGTTCCCCGACCGCGGCGACGCCCGCATTGTTGACCACGGCGTAGAGCCCGCGCCCCTGATCGGCGACGAACTTCGCCGCCGCGTCCACATCCGCCTGTTTCGTCACGTCCAGCTTGACCGCCGTCACGTTGGGCATGGCGTTCAGCGTCTTCAGATCCTCGTCCTTGCGCGCCGTGCCATAGACATGGAAACCGCGCGCGGTGAGATATTGGGTGATGGCCAGGCCGATGCCCGAATTGGCGCCCGTCACCAGCACCGAGCGGCGCTTGCCCGCATCCTGCGCCAGCGCGGGATGGGAAACGGCCAAAGCCGCGACTGCAATCAGAAGATATTTGAACCGATGCATGGGACGCCCCTCCATTGGACCAGGATGCGACGGCAGCGCTCCCACTGGAGTCTCTCCACTGTCGAGTGTTGTTAGTGTAATACACCTGCGCGGAGGCGTCGACAGGAATTTTCCGATCGGGCGCGTTGGGGCTTGGTTGTAGAATTTGGGGGGCGCTTGCGGCGAAGGTGCGGGCCCAGACGCAACGGCTAGTCCGAATAATCTCGACCGCCCCAGTCATAGTGTGATGTGGTTCGCTCATCTTTATCGGATGGCGGTCCGCCGCCTCTGAAAAATTGGACAAGGCACCAGAGCATGAAAGCGCCAACCGGGATGATCCACCAAAGGCTGCTCATGGGCGCGCTCGCTTTGCATGCTCGCATGGCTTGGGCGCCGCGGACAGTTTCTCAACTATAAGGATGACACCTCCCATTCGCCATCAGTATTGCGAATGTCGGCTAGCGGGGCTTCCCGCTGGTTCGGTTTTCGACCCGAAAATGGCCAGCCTGCCTTACGTAAGCCTTTGTCCTATGCTCGGCATCCCAATTGCGAGATGGGTGGTTAGCCATCGTTCCGTCGGTGATATCGCGATCGTTTAAGTATTTGAAATAGGCCGACTGAAATAAAAATGACCGATAAGACCAAGGCTCCGCCGAACAATGAGCCGAATCCCATCACAACGATGTTTCTCAGCGACGTGTCTGATCCAATATCAAGTGACCTTGGCAGCAACGGTGTCGCTACAACGATCAGAAGAGCAAAGCAGAGTAGAGCTATGCCGACACCGAGGCGACGCTTCGGCTCCGCCAATCGCATGCCTCTATCCACTCGAAAAATGACAAAGAGTGTTGGAATGAGGAACGCTAGGGAAACGTAGTCATTCGTGGTCATACGACTTTCTATCGTGCGAGCTCAACGTCCGCTAGTGGGGCGTTGGCCCACAGATCGGCTTCCTGAGCAGGCGTGGATCAGCATGGGCGGCCGCTCATTTTACGCCAAGGGGGATGACCAAGAGTGGGTGGTTAGCTGTCACTAACGCACACACCAAATGCTTCGGCGATGCCGACCTCTGACACGCCTTCCTGCCGCGCCCACTCGATGAAGAACTCGGCCTCATACCAATCAAGCTCGCTTTCGGGGCGGGCAAGGCTGGCGACGAGCCGGAGCGAACCTTGCTGATCAACGGGCAGAGCATTGATCTGCTGCCAAAGCGGATCGCTTCCACGACGCCGCTCGATCAAATCCCCACAATCGTATCGTGTAATGATTTCGTGCTGAAACCCAATTTTTTTCAGGAGAGCGCGAGCAACGGCATTGCCCTTCGGCCGCAATGTACCCGCATCAATCTGCTGAACTAGCGCATCGGCATTATGCGATGATCTCTCCATTCGCCCACGCTAGCAAATGCCGCGATGTCCGCAAATGATGGCGTGGACGGCTCTCCACCCCTTCCGCAGGATGATCTGCGGATGAGCCGGAAGGAGAGCCACGATGGGGAACGTCACGACGATAGGTTTGGACCTCGCGAAGAGCGTGTTCCAGGTGCACGGTGTTGATGCTGATGGCGCGGCGGTGCTGCGCCAGCGACTGACGCGCGGGCGCATGTTGAAGTTCTTTGCCAAGTTGCCGCAGTGCCTGGTTGGCATGGAGGCGTGCGCATCGTCGCATTATTGGGCGCGCGAGTTGATCGCGTTGGGGCATGACGTCAAGCTGATGCCGGCGCAGTATGTGAAGCCGTACGTCAAGCGGGGCAAGAACGATGCGGCCGATGCCGAGGCGATCTGCGAGGCGGTGACGCGACCGACCATGCGCTTCGTCGGGATCAAGTCGCCCGAGCAGCAGAGCGCGATGATGCTGCACCGTGTTCGCCTGATCCTGAGCCGGCAGCGAACGCAGCTGTCGAACGCGCTGCGGGCGCACCTCGCGGAGTTCGGGATTGTGGCGCCGATCGGCAGGAACGGGATCGATCAGCTTGTCGGCGTCATCGCAGACACGGCGGACGATCGAGTGCCGACCGATGCGCGGACATGCCTGACGATGCTGGTGGCCCAGTTGCATATCGTGAAGCAGCAGATCCTTGAGAACGATCGCCGGATCATGGCGAGTGCACGCGAGACCGAACTCGGCCGGCGGCTGATGGAGATACCCGGTGTCGGGCCATTGCTCGCCAGCGCCATCGTTGCCACCGTTCCCGATCCCGCGATCTTCCGCTCGGGCCGAAACTTGGCCGCCTGGATCGGGCTGGTCCCAAGACAGAACTCCAGTGGTGGCAAGGAGCGGCTCGGCAGCATCACCAAGGCCGGGCATCGCTATCTGCGCCAGATGCTGATCGTCGGTGCCATGGCGGTCGTGCGCTATGCCGAACGCAACGGAACGAAGCGGCCATGGCTTGTGCAACTGCTCGCGCGCCGCAAGGCCAAGGTTGCAGCGGTCGCGCTCGCGAACAAGAACGCCCGAATGATCTGGGCGATGATGGCCAGCGGCGAGCGTTATCGCGAGCCGCAGGTCGCGTAAGGATCGGTGCGGGAGACCGCGCCAACGAGGTTGGGAAGGGCGGATAGGAGCTGATGCACAAAGCCGGTTGAAACCGCCGGATCGGGAAAACCCACAAGCGCCCCAGCACCTCGAGTGCGAGCAATTGATCGGGACCCGAGACGCGCGAATGGCATTACGGCCAGCGGCGCTATGTGCCGCGCCAACAGGTCGGACACATGGCCGCACCAACCAGCAACGCGACGCTCAATATGCCACTTGCCAACGGAGGGCCGTCCACACATGGGGCGTTTCTCGCCAGTCCGTTCTTGTAGCCAGCTTTGGCGCTCCCGATCGGCGGGAAGTGGACGTTAGCCCGCGACCGGCTCCTGTGCGGCGCGGCTTATGAGATTGTGCTTGGTCTCAGTATCGTTGGGCCTCATCAGCAGTAAATCCAAGTCCCTCTGCTGTCGCTTCAGCTCAGACTGCACCCACGAGTGCCTTAGGATGGCATCTTCAATGTTCTGCGTGAATGCTGCGCCCTGCACGGCTCGCCCGGCGCAGAGGTCGGCGGCTTCATACGCGCGGAGTGATGCCAAAACCGCATTCTGAACATTGCCACCAGTGGCATAAAGAAGAGCAAAGATTGTGCAGGCAATCGCGTCTGCATAAATGAGATCAGAAAGGTCAGCACAATCGTCTTCGTCGGGAATTGCAGCGAGGAGCTGCGCTTCGAGCTCTGCCACGTCGCCTATGTCGCAACCGACGGCGCACTCTCTCAACCGATCCACGGCGAAAAGTACAAGGGTTGCATTGATTCCCTTCGCCTGTGTTGCTGCCGTCAAACGCCTTGCGCAAGCCGTGACAAACGCCACTCCCGCCCGTCGTGGAATCGAGGCCAGTTTGTCGGCTAGAGCGGTTAGATCATGCGTGAGCGGGTCTGCGATCATGCCCCTCGTTACAGCGTATGCGCGAGGACCGCCAATGGGGCGCTAGCGGCCAGGCCGGTTTTCCTCCCGAAAGTGGGAATGGGTTTTCACGCCACCCCACTGCATCGCGAAACTCATCCCGTCGGCGCATTGATCGCCAGCTGGTCGGCAAAAGCGCGCCGATAGGCGGGCCGCGCCTCGCCGCGGGCGACATAGGCGGCCAGCGTCGGATATTCGTCGAGCAGGCCCGACATGCGCAGGCGGAGCAGCACAGATACCATCATCAGATCGCCCGCGCTGAACGCGCCGTCCAGCCACTCGGCATCGCCCAGGCGCGGGGACAATTGCTCCAGCCGGGCGCGGATCCGGTCCATCACCAGCGGCAGGCGGTCCGGCGCCCAGGGCCTGTCTCCCTCCAGGATCTTCGCGGTGGTGAGATCGTGGATCGGCGGCTCCATCGTGCTGAGCGCGGCGAACATCCATGTGATTGCGCGCGCCCGCGCATTCTCATCTTCCGGCAACAGACCGGCATGGCGCTGTGCGATGTGGAAGACGATCGATCCCGTTTCGAACAGGGTGAGATCACCTTCCTCATAGGTCGGAATCTGGCCGAAGGGGTGCAGTGCCAGATGCGCGGGCTGCTTCATCGCCGCGAATGGGACGAGGCGGACGTCGTAAGCCTGGCCCGTTTCCTCCAGCGCCCAGCGAACCCGCGTATCGCGCGCCAGCCCTTTGCCGCCGTCGGGCGATCGTTCGAAGGCCGTGATCGTGATCGTCATCGCATTGCTCTCCTTGCCTGCGCCGATATTCGCGGCGCTCCATCGTCCCGACGAACGAGCATCCCGGAAATCGACATAGCCTGAACGAAAATATCGCGTGAAAGAGCCTGGCCCCGCGAAGGCGGACTGGGAACCGGTTTTCCGCATCGGGGAGTCTGGCGCCCCAAGCGCGTGCAACGCTCCACTGGCCGATGGCCACGCCTCTCCCTATTTTCGCGACAGGGCAGGGCGGGATGGAGGCAATCGCTTCATGCAATCGATGATTACGGCAGGCCTGATCCTCCTGATCGCCATCGCATTGCCCTTCGCGATCATCGCCGCGCGGAAATCGGCCAGAGGCAAGGGCAGGGTGGCGGGGATGGCGCTGTCGATCGGGCTGGCCTTCTCGATGTTGTTCGATCCCCGCAAGCAGGAGGTGGTCGAGCGGACCGGCAAAAGCGAAAATGAGGGCGAGGATCGCAACAAACAGGGTGAGATTTAGCTGCCGCTCTCGATCGGCCGCCGCCGCTTACTGATAACGCAGCGTCTTTTCGAACCCCTCATTCGCCTTGGTCATCCTGGCCACTTTCCTGAGCTGGCCGCGAACATGTCGCTCGAACCGGATATCGTCATAGATGCCCGTCGCCCGATACTCGTCCTGGCCGATCAGCTCCTTGATGCGCCTGGCGAACGCGGCCTGTTCGTTCGTGCAGTCCCCAGTCTGCAGCGCACGACAGACCCATTCTTCGGCCGCCGCCTTGTCATAATCGTCCTGTGCCTCATAGCCGCGCCTGTCCGCCGCCGCCTGTTCCAGCTTCGAAGCCGCCAGCCGGCGTTCGAGCCATGTGCGGACCAGGTCCGCATCCCAGGGCTTTGACGGATTGCTCATCACATTCTCCAACGCGCTCTCCATTGCCCCGATAGATGGGAGGAGGACAGACGCCATGGCCGTCGTCGGTGTGCCGACCTATTGGCCGAGAAGCAGGAAATAGTCGTAGGATGCCCGGGCGATATCGGCGATGACGCGGTCCCGAACCTGCGGCCCCTTGGTATCGCCCTTCACAAAGACGGCGATCGCGAACTGATTGCCGTTCGGCAGCGTCACGAAGCCGACATCGTTGGAAACGTCCTGCAACGATCCCGTCTTGTGCGCGACCACCGTTCCCAGCGGCAACAGCCCCTTCAGCCGTGCTTCGCCGGTGTGGCAGCGCTCCATGATCTCGATCAGCGACTTGGTGCTCGCCGCGCTGATGGCCTTGCCGGCGCGGATGGTGAGCAGCAATTTCAGCATCGCTTCGGGCGTGCTGTTATTGGTGGTGACGATGTCGAAGCGGGTCCCGTCGGCACGCACGCGCCGCGTGTCGCGATCGACCTGCATTCCCGCACTGATCCCGATCGAGCGCAGCCAGGCGGTCACCCCGGCCGGGCCGCCGACGGTTTCGGACAGAACGTTGGTCGCCGTATTGTCGCTGCGCGTCAGCATCAGTTCCAGCAGATTGTGGACCGAGAGCGACACGCCGGGGTGGGGCGTCTGGTCGGCGATCCCGTCGGACTGGACGATCAGCGCGGGATCGACCGCGATCATGGTGCCGAGCGTCAGCTTGCCGCTGTCGATCAACGAGAAGATCGCGCCCGCCACCGAGATCTTGAACGTGCTCGCCATCGGAAAGCCCGTGCCGGCGTTCAGCGTCATCGCATCGCTGCCGCCGCCGATCTGCTGGACAGCGACACCCGTCACCCCGTCGGTCTGCTGCGCTGCCCGCGCGAAGCTCTCGACCAGCCTCTGCTTCGCCTGCGCCACATCGGCATTTCTGGAAGCCGCAGGCGCCGCCACGGCGGCCTGAGATGCAATGGCCAGCATTGCAGCCATGACGATATGTGCCGAGCGATACCTCATCCAAGCCCCCTCAAATTGTCGTGACAGACATCGGAAATCGATGGCCGGGGCAGCAGGCCGCGACCGACGGGGCGCACAATGCCAAAGATGACCCCGGCTGTCATCCACTCGCGATGCGGCGCGGGTGGGAGGCGGTGACCCTCTCACAAAGGCCGCTGCCCGTTTCACCCCAAGCCACTGCCAGCTCCGCCTTGTGCGCGGAACCGTCCTTCCTAAATGAACTGTTCGGCAGGAGGAGGCACTATGGCGCAGTCACTTGAACAGCTCACGATCGACGGCAGCATTCCCGACGAAGTCTATCGCCTGATGCGAGACGCGATCAAAAAGGCAGGGGATCAGCGCGGCCATCTGTTCGAAGTCGGCCAGGAACCGCATTATCAGGCGCTTGCGGCGTTTCTTGCGCTGAAAGCCGCGGGATACTCCATTCAGAAATCCGCCACCTGAAATCGACTTGTGCCTCCTTTTGGGAGGTTCCGTGGTCAACGGAGTCCGGCCCCTTAGCCAACACCCCGCATCAAGCCAGGCACTAACGGCGCAAGCTCCCCGGCCAGAAAGCCGATCGGCCCCACCGTTTCGGCCAGTCGTCGCCCGGCCTCGCCATGCAGCCAGATGCCCCAGGCGGCGGCCTGTAGGGGCGGCAGTCCCTGCGCGCCCAGCCCGGCGATCAGGCCGCTGAGGACATCGCCCGACCCGCTGATCGCAAGGCCGATGCCGCCGCCGGCGTAGCTGAGGCAGGAGTCGTCCGCCATCAGATGGCTGGTCGCGCCCTTCACCATGATCGCCGCGCCGAAGCGTTCGGCGGCCTGGGTGAGCGAACCGAGCGGGTCGGCCGATACTTCTTCGCTGTCCTTGTCCAGCATCGCGGCGAGTTCGCCCTCATGCGGGGTGAGCACCATATGGTCGCCGCGACGCCGGATCGTGTCGGCATGCTCCCGGGCGGCGCGCAGGGCGAAGGCGTCGAGGAGCAGGAACTTGTCCTCCGGAAGCTTTGCCAGGAGCGCGGCGAGCAGCGCCCCGACGCTCTCCGCGTCGATCATCGCCGGGCCGAAGACGATGGCATCGTGCAGCGGCAGTTCGGAAACGATCTGCTCGGCGCTCTCCGGCGCGATCTCACCCTTTTCGGTTTCGGGCAGCGCGACGACGGCGCAGGCGGGCAGGGCGATGCCGAGCGGGATGGCGGCGGACGCGACCGTCGCGATCGTCACCTTGCCCGCGCCCGCGCGGAAGGCCGCCTCCGCAATCAGGCGCGTGCCGCCCGGCACCCGGCGGCAGCCACCGACGATCAGGACGCGCCCGCGTCCGTTCTTGTCGATATTGTCATGATGTTCCGGGAGCGGATTGGCCTTCAGCCAGGCCGTATCGAGCGGGATGGGGGTGACCTGCATAAGGCGCTAACGCCGATACCGGCCTTCGGTTTCCGCGGCCGGCCCAAATTCCCTCAGCACCCTTGTGACCGCTCCGGCGGACCGCTACGCCGTGCGCCGACACGGGATGATGGGGGAATTCGGATGAAGCGTCTGATGCGTGCGGCGGCGGCCGCGAGCTTGCTGCTGGCATATGCGGGCACGGCCCCAGCCCAGGCGCAGGCCCAAAGCCCGACCCAGGCCAAACCCAGCTTCAACCTGGAAGCGATCAAGCCCAAGATCGAACAGATCATCCGGGCGGAGATGAACAAGGGCACCGCGTCGGTCTCGATCGCGCTGGTGCAGGGCGATCGCATCGTCTGGACCGCCGCCTATGGCGAGGCCAACACCGCCACCCACACCCCGGCGACCCCCGCCACGGTCTATAGCACCGGCTCCACCGGCAAGAGCATCACGGCCACCGCGGTCATGCAGCTTGTCGAACAGGGCAAGATCGATCTGGACGCGCCGGTCAATCGCTATCTCCGCGACGCGCGGGTGCAGGATCGCCTTCAGGTGGAGCAGCCGGTGACCGTGCGTCACATGCTCACCCATGCCTCCGGCCTGACCTGCGACGTGCGGACCGTGCCGATCTTTTCCCGCACGCTGCCGCCCAACCTGGCCGCGCTGACCGAGCGCACATATTCGGTGCGCAAGCCGGGCGAGAAATACGAATATTGTAACGCCGCCTATGGCATTCTCGGCTATCTGATCGAGCAGGTCTCCGGCGAGGAATATGAAAGCTATATCGTCGAGCATGTGCTGAAACCGCTCGGCATCACCACGCCCGCGCCGGTGCGGCCCACCGCGCTGATGGCCGACCTGATGGCCCGCCCCTATCTGCGCGGCAAGGACGGCAAGCCTGAGCCGACGCAACAGGTGTTCTTCGACGTCTATCCCGCCGGCGACCTCTATATGACCGCGCCCGAAATGGCCCGCTATCTCGCCGCGCACCTCAACGGCGGCGTGTTCGGCGGCAAGCGCATCCTGTCCGCCGCGTCGGTGGCGGAGATGCACAGGAACCAGTCGCCCACGCCGGAGAGCCCCTATGGCTTCGGATTCAGCAGCTTCACCGCGCCGGACGGTCACCAGATCATCACCCATACCGGCTCGGTTCCCGGCTTCAACGCCTTCATCGGCGGCGACGTCACGTCCAAACTGGGCGTCTATCTGATGACCAATTCGGCCGGGCATGCGCCCATCGGCGTGGCGGTGCTGGAGCTGATGCGCGGCGCGCCGATCAAGGCCGAAAGCAAGGCGAAGCCGGACTGATCGCATGATGCCCGCCGATAACACGAAGACCTGGGCATGAGCCGGGAGGCAGACACCGCCGCGGTGATCATCGGCGCGTCCGGCGGCATCGGCGGCGCGCTGGAAGCCGCGCTGATCGACGAAGGCGCGTTCCACACCGTCCACGGCTTCGCCCGCTCGCGAAGCGGCGCGCAGCATCTCGACCTGCTGGACGAGGCAAGCATCGCCGCCGCGGCCGCGCATGTCGCGTCCGGGCCGGAACCCCGGCTGGTGATCGTCGCGACCGGCCTGCTCCACGCGGACGGCAAGGATCCGGAAAAGGCGCTGCGCGATCTCGACCCGGACTGGCTGACCCGGACGTACGCCGTCAACGCGATCGGCCCCGCGCTGGTGGCGAAGCATTTCCTGCCGGTCATGCCCAGGGCCGGACGCACGGTGTTCGCGGCATTGTCGGCGCGTGTCGGATCGATCGGCGACAACCTGCTGGGCGGATGGCACGGCTATCGCGCGTCGAAGGCGGCGCTCAACATGATGATCCGCACTCTCGCGATCGAGGAGAAGCGCCGCAACGACCGCTCCATCGTCGTCGCGCTGCATCCGGGCACGGTCGACACCGCATTGTCCCGGCCGTTCCAGGGCAATGTCCAGCCCGGCCGGCTCTTTACCCCCGACCGTGCCGCGCTGCAATTGCTGGACGTGATCGAGGAACTGAAGGTGCCCGACAGCGGGAAGCTGTTCGATTTCGAGGGGAAGGAAGTGCCGTTCTAGGCGGCTGTTGCTGGAGAACGGGCCCGGCGAGGGGAGCTATGCGCCCCAACATCGGATGTTCAGCCAGCGACGTCCGATCTTGAAAGCCGCCATTCGTTCAAACGCTCGTCAATAGCCGGAAAATGCTGCCCGTCTGGAGCGTTCTGATTCAAGGAACGTTTTACCGACGACCATTTTGCTGCAGCACAAAGGAGGAATGGAATGCGGATCTTGTGGATCGCGCCGATTTTCGCGGGGCTCGCGGGATGTGATCGAGTCCCTCCCGATCCGCGCGGACTGGAGCGTGGCGAAACCCTGCTAAGCGTGACCGGCACCGGCCGAACCGAAGCGGCGCCGGATCAGGCGCTGTTCACGGCCGGCCTGTCGAGCCTGGGGGGCGACGCGCGGGGAGCGGGCGCCGCCAATGCGGCAACGATGAACAAGATCACCACGGCGCTCGCAAGCCTGTCGGTTCCCGCACGCGATATACAAACCCGCAATCTCTCGGTGAACCGGATCGACTACGGCCCGAACAAGGGGCGTTACGAGGCGACCAATACGATCACGGTGCGCATGCGCGATCCGTCGAAGGTCGGCGAAGCGATCGCGGCGGTTACCGATGCCGGGGCGAACATCGTCTCCGGCCCCAACCTTTCCGTTGCGGATCCCGAAAAAGCGAACCTTGGCGGCTATGGCGTCGCTTACAAAGCCGCGCGAGCGAAGGCGGAGGCCTATGCCAACGCAGCCGATCTGCGCATCGTGCGTGTGCTGACCATCCAGGATGCCGGCGGAGGCGGAGACCTGCCGCAACAGGGCGATATGGTCATGCCGTCCCCGGTGATAGCGCAATCAAACGCAGCGCCGCCTGTGATGACCGGCACGAATGCCGGAATGGTTGCGGTGCAGGTCAACTTCGCACTTGCGCCGAAATGACCGTACTGCTGACCGCTGGCATCGGCTTACCTGCCTATTGGATGTAAATAGCAGCAAGCTCCCCAACACCAGCTATCCAATCTGCTGGCCAGCGATCTCGAAAGCCGTCGTTTGTTCATCTCGCTCGCAGAGCGTGCGCGAACGGCTGAGATTGGGACGAAGCGGTCGTTCGAGAGCACGGTAGTGAAGGGCGGGTTATGGCTGAACCTGACGTTCGAGACTGCTGGAAAGTTGATCGAGGAACGGTCGAGGCCGGGCCGGGAGGAGACTGGCGGCTGTTAGTGACATGATGTGCCACAGCAGCCATGGCTACCACGTGCGGTTAGTAGTCCATATTGGTATGCCGTTCCCATTCGCGGCTGAGTTGTTCGACTAGGGTTTCGACAGCCTCCAGGCCCTGAGCGATTGCGCCGCCATAGGCTTCGACGGTTTCGGCATCGAACTGCGGATCGATGCCCCACCGCACGAACTCGTTAGCCAGTTCGAACGGACCGGTTGTGAGCAGCGTATCCACCGCGTCGAACAGCGCGCATGCCTCTGCGTGCGTCGTTGCCGGTATTGGCACGAAGCTCATCCGCAGCCTTCCGCGATAGCGCGAAAGGTTCGCCGGAACCGCGCCGACGCTTTCGAGATGAAAATAGAAGGCGCCGCCGTCGTTTTCGACGCCGCCATGCGCGAGCGGATTGCGAATTGTCGCCTTTACATCGCGTAGCCGCCCCAGAAGGTCGCCAGCGGCGGCGTCCATCCTGCCTTCGAAGAGCGCCACCAGCCGGTCGTCCCAGCGTGCCGCGAGGAAGGTGTTGAACGCGCCCCTCGTCATGGGCTTGCCGATAAATGCCCGGAGCAGCAGCATGCGGTGCTCAAGCCGGCTGAACCACGCATCGATCATCGCGCCCGAGGCGAAGAATCCGCGGTGCTCGGCATTCACCATCTGGTTCATCTGCTCAGTTATGCCAGCCAGGACGCCAACATCGCCGTCCGCCTTCTTCTGCCGCGCCTTCCTGACTTTCGGCTTTATTGCGAAGGCTTGGTCGGCCAGCTCGCGGAAATAGGTATAACGCCCGTCATAAAGTCCCATCCGGTTCTCGAGGGTCAGATTGCCATCCGCGATCTGCTCTTCCGCGTAGATCTTGAGCAGCGGCTCCAGGAGCTTGAGCGATCCGGACAGCTGACCGGTGACGCGCTTCAGCAGTTGTAGCGGGACCTCGCGGCGCGTCAGAATGCGGAAGCCGAACTTCTGTAGCGCGAAGCCAAATGGCTCGCCATCGACCGTCGCATACACGGTCCACCGCACCTTCTCCCACGGGCCGCTCCAGCGAAATCCCAACATGTTACGTAGCGCGAACAGCACCAACTCGGGTACGGGGAAAAGCTTGTTATCTGGAGAATGCGGGCTGAGGTCCCAGTCGCTTACCCCGTCTGGCAGGCCGCTCTCAAATCCCTTTAGCGCTTTCCTCAGCCGCGCCTTCAGAACCCCTGCTGGGCCATCGGCTGGCTCTGCCTCTTCCGTCATTTTTATCCCCCGTTTAGTCGCGTCACCTGCGAGCCGCACATCTGTTAACACTCGCCGCGCCATCGCCGCTGATCTGCCTATTGAAATGTACTCTCGCGGTCTCCCAACAGTTCAGTTATTGCAAGCTTTAGGGGGATCGCTGCGCATGGATGAGTCAGCTGGCGCGTCGTCAGAATTGAGGGAAGATACCGCACCGGTTGTTCCGGATCCGACGCAACGGCGAAACACGACCGATCCCGGCGACGCAACCAGTCGAAACTATCGGTATCAGCACGCCTATGGCATCATCATCATGGTCGCGGCGAATCGTGGCGTGCGGCCCTATGTCGCGATCTGGTGTGAACATCACGAAGACTTCCTCGCGCAACGCAATGACGATGTCTTCGACGGCTACCAAATCAAGACCTCGCGGCCCGAAAGCGGGGCTTGGAAGCTCACTGATGGCGAACTGACGAAATCCATCGGTCGCTTCCTCGATCTGGTCGAAGCTTTTGGTGACAAGATCGGTGATCTTTTCTTCGTCTCGAACAAGGATTTCGACTGCGTCACGCCGGAGAGCAAGAATGAACGCCAAAGGGGACGTTGCCCGGGTCTCTTCCTCGAGCATGTGAAAGCCTGCTCGACCCGCAGCGAGATTGCCGCGCCATTCGACAGTGCGTTCGATGAGCTTCAGGCCACATGCGGTTGCAGCCCCGAGCAGCTAATCGCTGTCCTGCATCGGATGGACCTAATCTTGGGGCCCTCTCGCGGCGAGTTCGACGCGACGATTTCCAATGAGCACCTTCCTCAACTCAACGATTGTCGCAGTCTCACGCCCGACCAGCTCAACGCTTTCCGGGACGACCTCGTGGCGCTTATCCATCGGGCGTCGTCCTTACAGGTGACCGATCCGATCCGACATCTTCGCCCCCTCGTTGTGCCGCGCGATGGCGATCCTGCGCTTGCTGCGAAGAAAATCGTGATCGCGGATGCGCTTCGATATGCGGGCGGTTCTGCAACGCCGGACTTTCGATATCCCGGCGATCCGAAGCTTGATCTCGGCGCTGGGCTAAAGTCGGACGTCCTCGAACAGAAGTTTGACGCTGCCGGACTAAAGGAGGACATCGAATACATCAGCGAAAGGGCCCGAGCAGCGGAATATAACCTGCTCGAAGATGTCATGCGGCGACCCGAGCATTTTCCCGCTCTGCTTAGGCAAATCGAGCAGCGGGTGCATGGAGAATTGTCGGAAGCCTATTTGCGCGCGCGTCAGCAGACCACCCCATTTGGCCCCGCCATGCTCATAGACGCCCAAGACAGGCTGCGGCGGGTAGCAGCCGATGATGCGGCAATGATCGGCGGCCATTCCTATGACTGTCTAGTGGGCGTCGCGGGATTGCTTACCGGCGAGTGCCGCGTGTGGTGGAGCCCGCGATTTCCGCTCAATCCGCCGGTGGTCACATGAGCCTTCGCCTCATTCAAGCGGTAGCAGAGACCGAAAATCTCGACGATTTCCACCTCGGCCGATTGCTGGTTTTGCTGGCGAGCGCAGACGCTCGAAAGTCGACGCCGGCGACCAAGGTCAAAGCGGTCGAAGGCATCACGAAACTGGCCAAACTCGACTTCTTGCTGCGCTACCCTACGGCCTTGGAGCGGGCGCTGATCGAACTCGGCCGCGACCCGGCCGACGCAAAGGTGCAACCGCGCGAACGGTCGTCGATCGAGGCGAAAATGGTCCGATTTCGCTATGGACCGTGGGACGCACGCTATCGGCGTTGGCTGGGCCTTCTCGCGGCGCGCGGTCTCGTCATTCTGGGTCTGCAGGGCAATACGGTCCAGATCGGCCTCTCCGACGCAGGGAGAGTGCTGGCTACCGAGTTTCAAGCGGATCCGCTGTTCGCCGACCTCGCCCGCCGTGCCGAGGTGGTCATGAAGGCGGTTGGACCCATGTCGGCTACGCGGCTGAAGGATTTCGTGTACGTCGCGATCCCCGAGATCGTCGATATGAAGTGGGGAAGGGAAATCGATCTATGAGGCAAAACCTCCTATCTCGCCCCGTCATCGTCGGCGTCCAGGCATGAAGTTCAGGCTCACCTCTCTTGTCTTGAACCTTCGGCGCGGCGCGGTTCAGATCGATTTCGCCGACGTCAGCTATTTTTGGGGCCAGATGGGTGCCGGCAAGACCAGCATCCTGAGGCTAATCGATTATTGCTTGGGCGGCAGTATTCAGCTCTCCCCCGCAATGCAGGATGAATTCGTTTCAGCGACGCTCGGCGTGTTGCTTCTGAACGGTGAAATCACGATCGAACGTCCGCGCGATTCCGACCGCGTGATCGCCAAGTGGGGCGAAGGCGACGACGGCTTCGAGTTGAGCCTTCCGGCGCGACGTCCCGATGGTGAGGTGCTGCCGGGGACCGGTGTCGAACAACTCTCGGACTTGCTCTTTTGGCTATCCGACATTCGCCCACCCCGTGTGCGAAAGAGCAAGACACGTGACGATAGCGACACCGCCCGGCTCTCGATGCGGGATTTGCTCTGGTACTGCTATCTCGACCAGGACGAGATCGACAGCTCCTTCTTCCATTTGGACGAGAGCGCGCCGTTTTACAAACGTTACAAGAGTCGTGACGTGCTGCGGTACGTCATCGGGTTCCATGATGAGAGGGTCGCCGAGCTCGAAGCTGAACTGGACCAGTTGCGTGGTGAACGTCTCGCACTAACGGCGACGATCGAAGGTCTGGTCAAGGTACTCAAGGAAGTCGGTGTCGAATCCGAAATGCAGATCCTGCAGCGCGTCTCGGGGCTGCGGGACCAGGCCGCAGGCTTCTACGCGGAGATCGAGTCAGCCCGAGAGCGCACGACACGGGACCAGGGAACCGACCATGCTGCCGACATCCTGCGCGCGCAGGCGCGTGAGATGGGGGTAGAGCTCGGCCGCTTGGACGAAGCGATCGCGAACATTCTCGAGGCCCGGGAGCGGGACCGGCGGCATTTGCACGAGATCGAGACGCTTTCCCTCAAGTTCCGAAGGTCTATGTCTGCCAAGGCGGTGCTGACCGGCGTCGCGTTTGAGTCATGCCCTCGGTGCGCGCAGGATTTGCCCGAACGGGATACCGGCTGCTGCAAGGTGTGCGGCCAGGCCGACAATGTCGAGATTGCCGATCCAGTCGAACTGGCGGTGATCGAGCGAGATGCGAAAGCCCGAATCGCAGAACTCAACGGCATTCTCGCGCTGCATGACGCCAAGTTGGGAACACTGCGAAGCGAAAGGGAATCATTGCTCGCGACAAAGGCCCGGATCGAGCGCCAGCGCAATGAAGCGATGCATCGGTACGACACAGCCTATCTGTCGACCACGATCACGGCTGAGCGCGAGGCAGCGTCGCTGTTGCAGCAGGCCGAGAATATCAGATCTCTGATCCGCCTGCCTCGCATGGTCGAGGCGCAGCGTGAAAGTCTCGCTGAGATCGCAGGCAAGGAACAGCGCCTTCGCGCGGAACTCAAGGAAACCCGAGAGGCCGCAGAGAGTGACACAACCAACCTTGATCAACTCAAAGCGTATTTCCTTGATTGCTTGGTTCGCGCAGGCGTGCCCGGCATAACCGAGAACGATCGCGTCGAAATACCAACTCCGTCATTCTATGCGGAAGTCTTTGGCCCCAATCCCAACCAGCACGCAGTCACCACATTCGCGACGATTAGTAGCGGAGGCAAGAAAACCCTCTTCAAATGCTGCTTTGCGATCGCCGTGCATCGGCTTGCCGTTCAGTTGAAGGCGCCGCTGCCCGAATTGCTGATTATCGACTCCCCTATGAAAAATATTAGCGAGCGGGAGAACCGTGATCAGTTCGAAGGCTTCTATCGTTTGCTCTACGAGCTCAAAGCTGGAGAGTTTTGTAACACACAGCTGATCCTCATCGATAAAGAATTTTCCGCGCCCGTCGAACAAGCCGAATTTGCTCTGTTCGAGCGTCACATGCGACCGGGCGACCCGGAGAACCCACCGCTAATTCCTTACTATAACGGCAAGTGACAGGCCCGGGGTCAGCTCTCCAAGTTGGGCAGTTATCCAGACAGCCACCATAACTCTGAGCCTAGTCGTTTAACCCGGCGACATCAAAGTCCGCTTTGGGGCGATTGCGGGTCGAGAGTTGATGACCGGAATGAGGTCGCATTGGTGACTATCCGCTTTGGAACGACAGATCGGCAGATTTTCGGCTGGAGAAGGCTTTCCCAGCGGCTGATGTGAGTGACTTGTTTAGCTCGGAACAGTCGGACCCGCCATCGCGAGCATATGGACAGCGATTTCGATGGCGTTGCTTGCAAGCCCTTGCCGTGGAATGAGATGATCTGTCCGGAAGGGAGGCCATCCAGTCTACGGGGGAGGATGTTTGAGATGGTGGAAGAGGCGGGCAGGTTTTACGCGCCTGCGCCGGGGCAGATGGTGTTCACCTACAAGGAGATTGAGCGCCCGGATGGCGGTCCGCCGCGGACGATCAGCTTCACCAATGTCGACTGTGTACCGCTGGACTATGAGCAGCTCGTTACTGCGCGTGGGCAAGAAGAGCTCACTATTCCGCTCGACCTGCGTAACGCACGCATAGTCGACACCGACATTGAGGGCGTCGACCCCAGCCTCTTCGCCCATATCAAGGCGACCCTCACGACCCCGTTTACGGCGAACGCAATCGGCCTAGTCCGAGGCGGTTGGGTTCCCTCGGCGCTCGGCGCTGTCAGACCGGAAACAATAGTCATTCTCGATCGCAACGTCGTTACAGAGATTATAAGCCGGTTCGACGGAGGCGCTCTGAAAGGCCGAGCGCCTGACTTCCTGGACATGTTCGGACAATCTCCGGTTCAGATCAATCCGTGCCTCTATGCCATGGAGGGAAGTGATCAGGCGCTGCCTGATCCCCAGCATGTTCGCGATGAGCTTGAGAGGGCGATTGACAAGCTGACGAAGGCGTTGCCACAGGCGCATCTCATCGTGAGTGACCAGTCTATCGACGGTATATTGGGCCTGCTCGAGGAAGCCCGCGAAACGTTCCTCAAGCGACAGGCCTTTCTGATGCGGGTTGCACCGCTTCTGGAGTCCCCGATCGCCCAAAGCCGGGTCGAGACGGTTTGGGGACAGGTAGTCGAAGCCGCCGCGCGTTGCAGCGTCGAGCCGCAATCAATCGTCCTGCTCGCCGCTCTGAGCGTTGCGGTAACGCCCAAGGCCGGGCCGGCGCGCGATCTGCTCAAATTCCGGCGCGGCTACAGCGAGAGAATTGCCTATAATGCCCTGTGCGACATTCGGGCGATCGAATATCTTCTAAACCTCCATGGTCTTCATCCGGATCAGCCCGTCCAGCTGTGTACGCAGGACCTTGGCATGGCAAAATTCTGGGTCGCGATGGGCGCTGACGTGGTCAGGCAGAATGGCAGATTGGATATGACGATGACACCGCACGAAGCGCTGCTCGGGGAGCAGAATCTTGCGCGATGGAACGGTCTGCAGGGCTAGGCTGCCATGAGACGTCATCACGTCGCGCCCCAACAGGCCCATCCTACGTTGCCCCGAATCTGTCCCTAAGACGTGAAGCGTCACCGGACGTGAGCCTGAGTATGGGGCAGTTTCCAATCTGAATGAATGACCGCAATCGTCATGCTCAAACTGGCGAGCGTATGGCCGACATCAAGGTCGCTTCTGCCCGACACTCAGAAACGTGCCCGATGGCCGCTTTCGGCGCGAGCGGACATTCAAATCCACCTTGCAGAATGTCTTAAGTTGGTCGGCAGCCGACGTCGCCGAATTGTGGTCTGTACGGCAGCTATCCTGCGTTGCCTGTCGAAACCCGCCGGTCTCTTCACGGCCCAAGAGCTGCCGCACCGCCTTCCGCACAATCTGCCGGTCAACTTTGCGCCAAGCAGCCAGCAACGCCACATCCCACCCAAACTCACCCCCCACGAATCTCCCCGATCGTCTGCCCGGTCCACCGCCGGATCGCGCGGCGCAGGTTCGCGCTGTCGCTGAAGCCCACTTTCCAGGCGACGTCGTCGACGCTCATACGGGTCGTCTGCAGATATTCGATCGCCAGCTTGCGGCGCACGTCGTCGACGATCTCGCCATAGCTGGTGTCCTCGGCGGAGAGGCGGCGGCGGAGCGTGCGTTCCTGCAGGCCGAGCTGTTCCGCGACCGCGGTCATCGACGGGAAGTGGTTCGGGGCGAGCAGCAGGAGCTGATAGACTTCGCCGGAGAGGCCCAGCGAAATCCGCGACTGGCCGATCAGCCGGTCGCACGTCTCCTCCAGCATCGTGCGGGTGAGCCGGTTGCCCAGTTCCGGCGTCTGATCGAGGATGCCGATCGGAAAATGGAGTTCGTTGGCCTCCTGCGCGTAGAGGCAGGGGCATGACAGTTCGCGCGCGTCCTCCGCGGAATGGGCGTCCTCGGCCAGCGCGAACAGCGCGCGGACCGGCAGATTGTCCGTTCCGGCGGTGTCGCGGATGTGCGTGTACGTCATCTTCATCTGCTGCCGCACGAGGAAGGTGCGCACATCGCTGCTCATCACGTCGCGATAGATTTCGTGGAACCGCCAGATCGCCAGATCGCCCTCGGTCCGCCAGCCGAGGCGCACGGTGGGGGTGGCCAGCGGCTGGTATCGCACCGCGAAATCGAAGAAATCGCGCATGGTGGGCGAGCACATCAGCGCATAGCCGTACATGCCGTAGGCCGAGAGATGGAGCCGCGAGCCGATCGCGAAGGCGTCGCTGAACTGGGCGCCCGCGGCCACGATATTCTCGCACGCGATCAGATATTGCCCGATCGAGGTCAGCGTATGCGGATCGCGCACTTCGGACAGCGTCAGCCCGGTGCGGTCCAGCACCGCCTCCGCCCCGATCCCGCGGCCCGCCACGGTGTCGATGACGGTCGCCAGCTTGAACGGCGCGAAGATGCGCTGATTGAGCGAGGGAAATCCCGCGCGCGTGCTGCGGATCGCCGGCCCGCCCTGTTCATCGTCGTCGACCGCCATGGCCTCGTCCCTCTCCATCGCCTGTCCGCTAAAGACACAGCAATGTCCGTTGATGCTCTTACCAAGCGTTCTGGCAAACCATAAACAGGACATCAAGCCGGCAAAGCCCGGTGGCGGACGCGTCGGCATCCGAGACAAGAAACAGCCAGGGGAGAGGATCATCATGTCGATCAAAACCAGTCGAAGCCGCGTGCGCATGCTGTGCGGATCCGCAATCGCGGTCGCCATGCTGGGCGTGCCCGCCGCCGTTCATGCCCAGGCCGCCGGCGACGGCGCCCAGACGGAAGAGAGCGCGACGGAATCGGATCAGGAGATCGTCGTCACCGGCACCAGCATCCGCGGCATCCCGCCGACGGGATCGGGCCTGATCAGCGTATCGCGCGACGATGCGAAACTGATCGGCGCGGCGAGCACGCCTGAACTGCTCGCGACCGTGCCGCAGCTCAACAGTTTCAACACCGCGCCGCGCATCAGCAATGGCGGGCTCGGTTCCTTCGCCCCCGGTCTCCGCGGCCTTCCGGCCAGCGCGACGCTGCCGCTGATGAACGGGCATCGCCTGATCTCCGGCAGCACGCAGCAGACCAATCCCGACTATCCGTTCCTGCCGGAACTCGCGATCGAGCGCGTCGAGATCGTCGCCGACGGCGCGTCCGCCATCTACGGATCGGACGCGGTCGCCGGCGTGGTGAACTTCATCACCCGCAAGCGCGTATCCGGGTTCGAGGCGAATGTCCGCTACGGCTTCGCGGACGATTATCATGCGTTCAACGCGGGCGGCATCTTCGGTCACGACTGGGGCAGCGGATCGTTCGTTCTAGCCTATCAATATTCCGAGAGCAGCAACATCACGGGCGCCGATCGCCGATACCGCTCGCTCGATTTCCGCGCGGCGGGCGGCGTCGACACGCGCTCGACGGTGTGCCCGGCGGCGAACGTCAATCTGTTCGCCGGCACGATCTATGCCGCGCCCAGCCTCGCCCCCGGCGTCAACACCTGCGATCCGCGCGGCCCGGTCGACCTCGTCCCGCAGAACCGCACGCACGGCGTGTTCCTCTCCGCCCATCAGGACCTGTCGTCGGCCATCACCCTATGGGGCGACGTGCTGTATTCGGACCGCAAGGACGTCGTCCAGGCGGCGCTGCCTGGGCAGAGCCTGGTCCTGCTGACGCCGACCAATCCGTTCTTCCGCGCACCGCCGGGAACGGGCGCGGTGTTCGAGTTCGTCGATTTCCGGCCCGACAATCTGGTGGGCGCGGATCATTTCGACCAGACCTTCCGCGTGCGCACCGGCAATGCGACCGCCGGGATCGACATCAAGCTGCCCGGCGATTTCAAGGCGACGCTGTTCGGCACCTATAACTGGTCGCGCAACGACACCTTCCAGCCGGGCATCAACACAACCGCCCTGAGTGCGGCCGCCGCCGGCACCACGCTCGCGACCGCGCTCGATCCGTTCGGAACCGGGACCAGCCCGGCGGTCGTCGCGGCGATCCTGAACAATCCGACGGACTTCACCAACCGGCAGCGGACCTGGATTGCGGCCGGGAAGATCGACGGATCGCTGGCCGAGCTACCGGGCGGCGCGGTCAAGGTGGCGCTGGGCGCCGAATACCGCCGTGAAACCTATATGCAGCGCGGATCGAGCGGCGGCGTCGGCTTTCCGGAGGATCTGCGGCGCAGCGTCAAGTCGCTGTACGGCGAGCTCTTCGTGCCGATCTTCGGCGCGGAGAATGCGACCACGATGTTCCACAGCCTCGCGCTCTCGCTGTCGGGCCGCTACGATCATTACAGCGATTTCGGATCGACGACCAATCCGAAGGTCGGCATCACCTGGGAACCCGTCCAGGGCATCAACCTGCGCGGCAGCTATGGCCGATCGTTCCGGGCGCCCGGCCTTCGCGATCTCGGCTCGACCGTCGGATCCTATTATTCCGCGGCGGCTTTGGTCGACGCGTTCGGTGCCCGCGATCCGCTGCGCGGCGCGACCCAGGTCAACACGATCCTGCTGTTCGGCGGCAACCAGAATCTGAAGCCCGAAAAGGCGCGGACCTTCTCGCTCGGCCTCGACCTTCGCCCGCAATTCGCGCCGGGTTTCAGCGCCGGGGCGACATTCTACGACATCAAATATGACGATGTGATCGGAACGCCGTCGGGCTTGGGCGCGCTGATCTTCACCGATCCGACCTTCGCGTCGCTGGTCATCCGCAACCCGAGCGCCGGACAGGTCAGCTTGGCGATCGCGAACACGGTGCCGTTCTTCTATACCTTCGCGGCGGTGCCGACGATCGGCAACATCCTGGACCTGCGCCAGGGCAATTTCGGCATCCGCAAAACCAACGGGATCGATTTCGACGTGCGATATCGCAGCACGACCGGTTTCGGCACCGTGTTCGGCGGCATCGCCGGCAATTATATCCTGAAATACCGGACGCAATTGTCGCCGACCTCCGCGATCAGCAATTCGCTGGAAGCCGGTATTCCGCGCACGACGCTGCGCACCACGCTGGGCGTCACCGCCGGGCCGGTGACCTTCGTCAACTTCGTCAATCATCGCAGCGGCGTCACCGCCCCCTTCGCGACCCCGACCGGCACGGCCGTCTATAAGGCCAAGAGCTATACGACGGTCGATCTGCGCCTGTCGGTGAAGCTGCCGGATATGAGCTTTGCCAAGGGGACGGAGCTGGCGCTGCAGATCAACGACGTGTTCGACGCCACCCCGCCTTATTTCCCGGGCACGGACGGCATCGGCGGCGCCTATAATGCGATCGGCCGCTATGCGGCGATGAGCCTGCGCACCGCATTTTGATGGTGGGGCGGCGGCCGGGGAAAACCATGGGATGCGCAACAAGAATTCTCCTCCCTACGCGCAGCGTGGGGAGGGGGACCACGACGCGAAGCGTCGTGGTGGAGGGGAAATGCGATGTCTCCGCCTCGCTGCCTTCCAACCAGATTCGCCCGGGATTTTTGCCAGGTACAGCGATGGATGCTCCATCGCATTTCCCCTCCACCACCAGCCTTTGGCTGGCGGTCCCCCTCCCCATCTTCGATGGGGAGGAGAGGTGGGTCCCCGTCCCACCACTCCCCCAGTTTGAAGCAAGGTCCATCGTTCGATGAGTGACGCCGGCAACAGCGTGATCGTTTCCGGTCCCGTTCCGCAGATCCGCCTGTTCACCCAGTGGCTTCGCGCCGATCGTGGCCTGGAGTTCGCGGACTATGAGGATTTGCATCACTGGTCGGTGACGGATCTGGACGGGTTCTGGCGCGCCATCTGGGATTATGGCCGGATCGAATCCCCCACGCCTTTCTCCGCGGTACTGAGCGGGGAGGGCATGCCGGAGGCGCGCTGGTTAGAGGGCGCGCAAGTCAATTACGCTCGGCATGTGTTCAGCCACGCCTCCGCCGCGGACGCGGCGGGCCAGCCCGCGATCGTCGCCGAGAATGAGCGCGGCGAGAGCATCATACTGAGCTGGGCGGAATTGCGGCGTCAGGCGGCGTCGCTGGCGCTCGAGCTGCGGCAGCGCGGCATCGTGCGCGGCGATCGGGTCGCGGCCTATCTTCCCAATATCCCCGCGGCGGTGGTCGGGCTGCTCGCCTGCGCCAGCCTGGGCGCGATCTGGACGCTGTGTTCGCCCGATATGGGCAGCAACGCCGTGCTAGACCGTTTGCGTCAGATCAAGCCAAAGGCCCTGATCGCGATCGACGGCGTGTTCTACGCGGGCAAACCCATCGATCGCAGCGCCGCCGTCACCGAAATCCGGCAGCAGCTTCCCGGCATCGAAACGCTGTTCGTCATCGCCAGCGGTTTTGCCGAAGCGGATGTGCCGGGCGCGATCGCGTTCGAAGAGGTCATCGCGCGCGATGATGCGGCGGTCGCGGCGTTCGAGCCCGAATGGCTGCCCTTCGATCATCCGTTGTGGATCCTCTATTCCAGCGGGACGACTGGCCTGCCCAAGCCGATCGTCCACGGTCATGGCGGCGTGCTGCTCGCGACCTGCGCGGGACAGCTCCATTTCGATCTGGGGCCAAGCTATGCCCCGAACAGTTTCGGCGACCGCTTCCACTGGTACAGCGCCACGGGCTGGGTGATGTGGAACATCCAGGTCGGCGGGCTGCTCAGCGGCACGACCATCTGCCTGTTCGACGGCTCACCCGGCGGATCGAAGGCCGATCCCGACTGGACCCGGCTCTGGGATTTCGCGGCGCGGACGCGGACGAGCTGGTTCGGCGCCGGCGCGGCCTTTTTCACGAGCTGCCAGAAGGCCGGGCTCGATCTCGCCGGGATCTGCGGGCTCGACCATATCCGCGCGCTGGGCAGCACCGGATCGCCGCTGCCGCCCGATGTCCAGCGCTGGGGCACCGCGCAATTCGCCGCCATGGGCCGACCGGACATCTGGTGGTGCAACGTCAGCGGCGGCACCGAAATCGCCGCCGCCTTCATGGCCGGCAATCCCGAGCTGCCCGACACGCCCGGGCGACTGCAGTGCCGGCATCTGGGCGCCGCGATCGAGGCCTGGGATGAGCATGGCAAGCCGGTGATCGGCGAGGTCGGCGAACTGGTCTGCACCCGCCCATTCCCCAGCATGCCGCTCTATTTCTGGGGTGATGAGGATGGCAGCCGCTATCGGGACGCCTATTTCGCGGAATGGCCGGGCATCTGGCGCCATGGCGACTGGCTGACGATCGGCGCCGATGGCGGCTGCACGATTTCGGGCCGCAGCGACGCGACGATCAACCGGCACGGCCTGCGCATGGGCACGGCCGAAATCTATTCGGCGGTCGAGCGGCTTTCGGCCATCGCCGACACCATGATCATCGATGTGGAGCGCGCCGATGGCGACAGCCAGTTGATCATGTTCGTCGTGCCTGCCGAGGGGCATCTGGTCGACGCGGCGATGGAAGCGGCGGTGGCGGGCGCCATTCGCACCAGCCTCTCGCCGCGCTTCGTGCCGGACCGGTTGATCGCCGCGCCGGGCATTCCCCGCACGCTCTCCGGCAAGAAGCAGGAATTACCGATCAAAAGGCTGTTCGCGGGGTGGCCCGTCGCGAAGGTGATCAACGCCGATGCGACCGCCACGCCGGAGCTTCTGCCCTGGTATATCGACCGGGCACGGATCTGGCAGGAGGAGGACGCGGCGATGGGCGCGGGAGAGGCATCATGACGACGGGCGGAGTCGACGCGGGCGAGCGGGCATCGGGCAATCGCGGCCTGGTGCTCGGCATGCTGTGTTTCGTCTATGTGCTGAACTTCCTTGATCGCCAGCTCGTTTCGATCCTGGCCAAGCCGATCCAGGACGGGCTGGGGATCACGGACAGCCAGCTTGGCCGGATCACCGGCTTCTATTTCGCGCTCTTCTACTGCTTCATCGCCATTCCGGTTGGCTGGCTTGCGGACCGGACCAACCGCGTGAAGGTGCTGTCGATCGCCTGCGGCCTGTGGAGCGCCGCGACCGCCGCCTGCGGCATGGCCGGAAGCTACGGCCAGCTGGTGGTCGCCCGCATGGCGGTGGGCGTCGGCGAAGCGGGCGGGGTGCCGCCTTCCTATGCGATCATCTCCGACACATTCCCGCGCGACCGGCGCGGCACCGCGATGGGCATCTTCAACCTCGGCCCGCCGATCGGCTCGGCGCTGGGCGTGGCCTTTGGGGCATCGCTTGCTGCCGCCTATGACTGGCGGGTGCCGTTCTACGTCGTCGGCGCGATCGGCGTCATCACCGCGGTGATCGTCTATATCATCGTCCCCGAACCCGCGCGGGGCCGGTTCGATCCGGCGCCCGTCTCCGCCATCGCCCCCGAACGCGGCGCAAGCCTCGGGCAGGCGATACGCGGCTTTTTCGGCAACAGGATCCTGGCGGTCGCGGCGCTTGCCAGTGGCGCCGCAAATTTTATCACCTATGGCCTCAGCAACTTCGCCACTTTGTTCCTGATGCGCGAAAAGGGTATGGCGCTGGAGGAGGTGGCGATCTGGTACGCGCTCGCCGTCGGCCTCGGCATGGGCGGCGGAATCTTTATCTCCGGCCGCCTCATCGACCGCTTCAGCGTGACGAACAAGGCCGCATACGCCACCATTCCCGCGCTCTCGCTGATCCTTGCCTTGCCATTTTTCCTGGGCTTCGCCGCCGCGGATCGCTGGGAGATATCGCTCGCGCTGCTGTGCGTGCCGCTGTTCCTCAATTCCTTCTTCCTTCCCGCGACGGTCACCTTTGTCCAGGGTGAGGTCGATCCACATGCGCGGGTGATTTCCGGCGCATTGCTGCTGCTCGTCATGAACCTGATCGGGCTTGGCCTCGGCCCGACCTTCGTGGGCATGGCGAGCGATTTCTTCCGGCCGGACTATGGCGTCCATGCCTTGCAGATGGCTTTCTACGCGCTGGCGCCCATGTACCTGATCGCCGCGCTGTTGTTCCTGTGGCTCGCCAGGCTGATCAGGCAATCGGGCCGGTCGCAGACAGGCGAGGCTTGAGTTGATGGACGCCCTTGGTCCCTTGATGAAGTCAGAATTGCGGAGACGATCGATGCACCGGAAACATGCCGCCATCGCGCTGGCGACGCTCATGACGGCAACGATCGTGCCGTCCGGAGCGATGGCTGCGTCGGATCGGGCACCCGAGCCAGACGCGATGGCTGCACGCTGTCAGGCGCTCGGAGACCTGCGTCTTGCCGACACGAGCATCGTCAGTGCGACGCTCGTTCCCGCCAAGGCGACCGAAACGACGGTCGCGGGCGAGACGCCGGGCTATCGCAGCTTCTGCCGCGTCGTGGCGCGCGTGCGATCGGCGCCGGACTCCGACATCGGGGTGGAGATCTGGCTGCCCGTGGAAGGGTGGGCAGGCGTCTTCCACGGTAACGGCAATGGCGGCTTCGCCGGCGTCCTCGCGGGCGGCTATTCGGGCATGGCCGACGGGCTGCGGCGCGGGTTCGCGACCGCGACGACCGACACCGGCACCGCGCCAGCGACCCCGCTGGAGGGGGACGCGCTGATCGGCCAGCCGCGCAAGTGGCGCGACTGGGGGCGCCTCTCCACCCATGTGATGACGACGACCGGCAAGGCGATCACCAAAGCCTTTTATGGCCGGGACGCAAAGCGATCCTATTATACCGGTTGTTCGACTGGCGGGCAGCAGGGTCTGATCGAATCGCTGTACTATCCAACCGATTATGACGGTATCCTGGTCGGCGCGCCGGTCATGAACCGGACATGGGGGCACGCCGCCGTGCTATGGGATTATGCGGCGGCGCACCGTACGCCGGGCGCGCTTCTTTCGCCGCCCAAGCTGAAATTACTCAACACCGCCGCCATCGCCACCTGCTGGCGCCAGGGCCATGGACTGGCCGGGGATCCGTTCGTTTCGGATCCGCTGAGCTGCAAGTTCGACCCGGCCATATTGCAATGCAAGGCGGGCGCCTCGGAAAGCTGCCTGACCGAAGGCGAAGTCGCGACCGCACGCGCCTTTTATTCCGGACCGAAGGGCCGCGATGGCACAGCGCGGTATTTCGGCTGGCTGCCGGGCAGCGAGATGGCCGATATTTTCGGCTGGTCCTTCCTGCAGACGCCGATCAATGGCCAGCCGCCGTTCGGGGGCCTGTTCAAATGGGTGTTCGGCGCCGATTGGGACTGGAAGGGGTTCGATTTCGATCGCGACATGCCTGCGGTTCAGGCGAAGCTGGATGGCATCGTCAACGACGCGACGCGCGGCAACCTCCAGGCGTTCGCCGACCGTGGCGGCAAACTGATCATCTATCACGGCCTGGCCGACACGCTCGTGGCACCGGCGCAGTCGGTGGCCTTCTATGAACGACAGGCCGCAGAGCTCGGCGGCGGCGGCAAGATCGAGGACACTGCGCGCCTGTTCCTGGCACCGGGCATGATGCATTGCGGCGGCGGTGCCGGGCCTGACTCTTTCAATGCCACGCTCGGCATTCCGCCCCGGCCGCCGGTGGACGACGCCCGGCACGACATCTTCTCCGCCCTGATCGCATGGACCGAAAAAGGTGATGCGCCCGACCGCATCGTCGCCACGAAATTCTCGAGCGAGGATAAAAGCGAAATCCGGATGCAGCGGCCGATCTGCCCCTATCCGCGAAAAGCGGTCTATCGCGGATCGGGTTCGACGCGGTCGGCCGAGAATTTCGAATGCGCAGCGCCGGAGCGCTGAGGACCGGCCATCCGCCCAAATCTCTCAACCCACCCGGCAGATCCGAAAACAGTGTTGCGGACCGTGGCTCCGGCACGCGTTTCATGCGTTATGATGCGGCCATGATCAGGATCCGCCCTATGTCCGCAATGCGCATGTCTCTTCTCACAATGCTGCTTTTTACTGCCGCCTGTGACGGAGGCGGGGCGTCTTTGGCGGATGCCGGGAACGGCGCGGACAATGCTGCGCCTGCGTTGGCCGCCGATGCCTCGCGCGGGCCGGTGGCGGATGCGTCGGGCGGGAACGAGGCGGCGAGCATCATCGGCGCGCCGGTCGATGGTGCACCCGTCGGCGATGTGCCCGCAGAGGCGGGACCGTCGCGTTCGGGGGCGACCGAGGATCTCGGCGATACGCTGACCGATGGACAGGTGCGCGCGCAGCATAGCCCCGCGCTGGATGCCTGCCTGAATTCAGGCGACGCGGCCAAGGGCGTTTCGGTGGCAATGGGTGGCTGCTTCAATGCCGAGCTCAAGCTGCAGGACGACCGGCTGAACGCTGCCTATCGCGCCGCGCTGTCCAAGCGCGACGCCGCCGGACAGGCACGGCTGCGCGCCGAGGAGCGCGACTGGATCAAGCGCCGCGACGCAGATTGCCGCGCGGTGGCGGTGGGCGGCACGATCGACATGGTCGAAATCCCCGCCTGCCTGCTCGACGCGACAATCCGTCGGCGCGTGACCCTGCAACCCATGGCGGGGTGAGGGGCTTCAACGACAAGAATGACGGCCTCCGTTGCCCAACCTGACCGGAAACGAACCGTTCTATTTTTCGACGATCCGGGTCGGCCCGAACCGGCTCGGCCCGAACCGGCTGGGCTCTAGTTCCGCGCTTCGATCTTCAGATTGGTGAACAGAAACTCCCCGGTCGAGCATACCAGCCGAACCACCGGATCCTTGATCGCGAACGTCATCCGCTGTTCCCGGCCCCCGATATTCGTCACGACAGAGGTGCCGTCATATGTCAGCGAAAATGCCGCAGCGACGGAATCGTCGGTCAGTCCGACAGGCATGTGCTTCACCATCTCGCCGCTCTTTCTTTCGCTCCATTTCACGAACCGCAGCACGGCGTCGCCCTTTGCCTTCACGCCCAGCGCCCTGGCCGGCAATGCGCTGAGTTCGAAGCCCGCAAAATCACCCGCAGCGTCACCCGGTTTGTTCGCCTGAGACGTGATCGTCAGCCGCGCCAACGGCACATACTGCTTGGACTCGGCGATCGTGATGAGCCTGACCCGTCCGGACACGACGAAATTTGTGGTGGGGGCGGGCAGAACCAGTTCGGAATAGTGATTGGCCGCCGTATCGCAATCATAGGTGATGCCGTCCTGCGCTGCCCATGCAGTCATGGGTGTTGCCGCTGCCAATGTCGCGACGATTCCGATCTGTCTCAAAAGACGCATCACTTTCCCCCAAATCTTGTGGAATCGAACCCGGCGCAGATTTGATCTTCGCTGTTCATGATGACCGAGGGGAACCGAGACGGCAATAGTGGCGCGCTATCGGGCGAACCCGATGCGCAGACGCATCTCGTCAACGTCGCAATCGCTTGCGCGCCGTCTATTGTCCGAAACCGGCCTCGTTCGCGATCCGCGTCGCTTCGCGCGCAGCGGCGAGCAGGGCGCCGGCCTTGGCCTCGCATTCGCGCTGCTCATAGACGGGGTTGGAATCGGCAACGATGCCGGCGCCCGCCTGAACGTGCATCATGCCGTCTTTCACCACTGCGGTGCGCAGCACGATGCAGGAATCCATCGATCCGTCGGGCGAGAAATAACCGACACCGCCGGCATAGGCGCCGCGTTGTTCGGCCTCCAGCTCCGCGATGATCTCGCAGGCGCGGACCTTGGGCGCGCCGCTGACCGTGCCTGCGGGGAAACCCGCGAACAGCGCGTCGAGCGCGTCCTTGGCTGGGTCCAGCCGGCCGACGACGTTCGAGACGATGTGCATGACATGGCTGTAGAATTCGACGGTGTAGCTGTCCGTCACCGTCACGCTGCCCGCTTCCGCGACGCGGCCGACATCGTTGCGGCCGAGATCGAGCAGCATCAGATGTTCGGCGCGTTCCTTTGGATCGGCGAGCAGGCTGGCGCGGTTCTCCGCATCCTCGGCGGCGGTCTTGCCGCGCGGGCGAGTGCCGGCGATCGGGCGGATCGTCACTTCGCCGTCGCGTGCGCGCACCAGGATCTCGGGCGAAGACCCGATCAGCGCGAAGCCGGGCATGTCGAGATAATAGAGGAAGGGCGAGGGATTGATCCGCCGGAGCGCGCGATAAAGATCGAAGGACGGCAGCGCGAACGGCACGGTGAAGCGCTGTGCGAGCACGACCTGAAAAATGTCTCCCGCCGCGATATATTCCTTGGCCTGCGCGACCATGTCCGCATAGCGGCCGGGCGCAAGGGTGGGGGCGAGCGCGATCTGGTCGAGATCGGCCGGGCCGGTTGGCGCTCCGGCATCGGGGCGGGCGGGCGGCAGCGCCCGGGCCAGTCGGGCCGCCGTGGCGTCGATCCGATCCTCGGCTTCGGCGATCCTCGCATCGATCGATCCCGGTACGTCGGGCCAGACCGGTGCGACCAGGAACATCTCGTCGGTCAGCCGGTCGAAGACCAGGATCACGGTCGGCCGGACGAAGATCATGTCGGGCAGGGCAAGCGGATCGGCCTCGGGGCGCGGCAGCGTTTCGACCAGGCCGATCGTCTCATAGGCGAAATAGCCGACCAGACAGGCCAGCGCGCCCGGCAGTTCGGGCGGCATGTCCATCCGGCAGGATTCGACAAGCGTACGCATCGCAGCGAGCGTGCCGGCGCCGGCCGGCTCGAATGCGTCGCGATCGGTCTGCCAGCGCCGATTGACTTCGGCGTTGTCGCCATCGGCGCGGAACACCAGATCTGGCGCGAGGCCGATCAGGCTGTGACGGCCGCGCGTCTCTCCGCCCTGAACCGATTCGAGCAGGAAGTCGCCACGGCCGGGCTCGAACAGCTTGAGTGCTGCCGAGACCGGCGTGTCGGTGTCCGCGATCTGCCGGCGCCAGACCAGGCCGGGCCGACCGGCTGCCAGCGCGGCGCGTGCTTCGGCGGTCACTGGCTCCCGGTGCCTGACAGTTCGCGCTTCAGCTTGGCTTCCGCCTCCGGGTTGCGCTTGACGCCGACTTCGGCCCGGATCGCACCCAGGAACTGCTCGCCATATTCATCGCCGACCAGCCGGCCGAATTCGGTCTGAAGCTGCGGGATCAGGTTCGGTTCGGCCTTGATGTCACCCGGCGTGATCTTGTCGAGCCAGACGATGTACCAGCCCTGATTGGCGGGAGCTTCGAGCCGCTTGGCCGACTTTTCCTTCATCGAGAACATCAGGGCGAGCGGCGGCGGGACACGCTGGCCGGCCTGGACCAGGTCGCGGCGACGGGCGCCGAGCGGCTCGGGTGCGGGCAGGGGGATGCCGGCTTCGCGCAGGGCCTGGGCAAAGGGCATGCCCTTGGCGATCTTTGCGATCACGGCATCCGCGATCGTCCGGGCCTGACGCGCGGCGCGGTCACGTTCGAAATCGCCGGTAACCTGCGCCTTGATCTGCGCCAGCGGGCGCGCCGCGGCGGGGATGATGCGATCCAGCTTGGCCACCGCGAATTCGCGATCGGCAACGATCGTCTCGATCGCGGGATCGTCGTCGGTCTGGGCTTCGAACATCGGTTCCAGGAAGCGTGCGAAACGCGGATCGGGCTGAACCGCCGCATTGTCGGGATCCTGGCCTGTCGAGGTGATCGCCGGCGTGGCGATCGCGGTCAGCCCGTTGGCTTTCACGATTTCGTCGAAGGTCGAACCCTTATCGATCGAATCCTGTACCTTGGATGCGAAGTCGGCAAGCGTTGCGGCCAGCTTCTCGGTCTTGAGGGTGGCAAGGATCTCACCGTGCACGGCGGCAAGCGGCTTGGCCGGGATCGATGTGATCGCGTCGACGCGAACGATATACCAGCCCAGCGCCGAACGCTGGAGCGGCGCGACCCCGCCCTGGGGCAGGGTGAAGACCGACGCGGCGATCGCGTCGCTGCTCAGCTTGCCATAGGCTGCACGGGTCTGAGCTTTGACGGCAACGGGTTCCAGGCCGGCCTGCTTGGCGGCGTCCGCAAAGCTCGCGCCACCCTTCACCTTCGCTTCGAAGGCGCGTGCGGCGTTCTGGTCCTGCAGGATCACCTGGGTCAGGTCGCGGGTTTCGCTGGCGGCATAGCGTGCAGCGTTCTGCTTGTAATAATTGGCGACATCGGCCTCGGTCGGCTCTGCTTTCGCGCCGAGCGTGGAGACGCCGAACGGTGCATAGCGGATCACGCGACGCTCGGGCACGGTGTAACGCGCCACGTTGCGCTTGTAATAGACGGCCAGTTCCTGATCGCTTGGCGCAGCGCCCTTGGGCACCGCGCTCGACGGGATCAGCCCGACCATGCCGTTGCGCGATTCGAGCGACAGGGCGGCATAGGGGCGGACGACCGCGGCGGGCATCTGGGCGCCATCGATCGCAGGCGTCAGCAGCTGGCGGATGAGCAGCCGGGCCGTGACGCTTTCACGAAGCTGCGCCATGGTCATCCGCTGCTGGGCAAGCACCTGGCGCAGCCGGTCCTGGTCGAACACGCCCGTCGGCCCGAGAAATTCGCCGCTGCTCGCAATCTCGCCGTCGATGAGGCGATCGCTGATGTGAATGCCCTGCTCCTTGCCGAACAGTCTCAGCGCCGCGCTGTCGATCACCTGGCCCATCGCGCCTTCGAAACCGCCGCCGGCGATGAAGGTCATCATGTCGAGGCCGGGCTGCTGCTGGCGGGCCCTGTCCAACAGGCTGTCCACGCGCAGCTTGGCTTCGGAGGCGGGGATGTTTTCGTTGCCGACCTTTACGATGGTCGAACCGCGATCGATCGGACCGCCGCCAAAGCTGGACGAGCCCGTGATATCGGACAAAGCGAAGCCCACGAAGATCAACAGGACGAAGATGAAGCTGATCGCCAGTCCGAGCTTCGAATTGAAGAGAGAGCGGAGGAAGGTGATCATGCTTTGGGAGCTCTTCGCTTGAATGCGGGGACGTGAGCCGACGCATTAGAGCGAGGCGCTTTCCACGGCAAGGCATCGGCGATATGGCCACCGCGAACCGACGAGACCGAACAGGGAGACTATTGTGGCGTTGCGCAAGCTGGTGGCCGGCAATTGGAAGATGAATGGCGATCGTGCCGCGCTGAGCGAACTCGACACGATCGATGCCGCCGCTGAAACGCATGCCGCGGTCGATGTTGCAATCTGTCCGCCTTTCACCCTGATCGCGCCTGCCGTCGAGCGCGTGCCCGCCCTCGCCATCGGTGCGCAGGATTGCCACGCCGCGGTGTCGGGGGCGCATACCGGCTGTATTTCCGCCGCGATGCTGAAGGATGTGGGCGCGCGCTATGCGATCGTCGGCCACAGCGAGCGCCGCACCGATCAGCATGAAACCGACGCGCAGGTTCGCGCCAAGGCGGAGGCTGCGATCGACGCGGGTCTCATTGCGATCGTCTGTGTCGGCGAAAGCGAGTCCGAGCGCGATGCCGGCAATGCGGTGACGGTGGTTTGCGGCCAGCTTGCCGGTTCGGTTCCGCCGGCGGGCAGGGGCGAGACGCTGGTGATCGCCTATGAGCCGGTCTGGGCGATTGGAACGGGGCGTACGCCTTCGACCGCGGATGTCGCGGAGATGCATGCGGCGATTCGCGCCAGCCTTGGCGAGTTGCTGGGCGAAGAGGGGGCCGCCGTGCGCATTCTTTATGGCGGATCGGTGAAGGCTTCCAACGCCGCGGAGTTGATGGCGGTGCCGGATGTCGATGGTGCGCTTGTCGGTGGGGCAAGCCTGAAGGCGTCCGATTTCGAACCGATTATCGCCGCTGCCGCGGGTGTATAGTCGATAAAGGCCGCCTCGAAACGGTGCCCGGCGTGACGGCGATCACCGATCGAAGCCTTGCGATGCGGCCCGGATCGGCTAGGACGACACGCATGGCGCGCTCTTAAGTTGAACTGCGGCCCGGCAAGGGCTACAGGCGCGCTTTCGATTTCCGGACGGTTCGGCCACATCCATGTTCACATTCCTGCTCGTTCTCCACGCCATCATCGCCGCTGCGCTCGTGACGGTGATTCTCATGCAGCGCTCGGAGGGCGGTGGCCTCGGCATGGGCGGAAGCCCGTCCGGCCTGATGTCCGCACGCGGTGCGGCGGATTTCCTGACCCGCGCGACGACGATCCTTGCGGGGCTGTTCGTGGCGATGTGCATCCTGCTTGCGACCCTGGCCTCGCTGCGTTCCAACGATGGCGACATCGATACGTCGCTTGCACGCCAGCCCTCCGCACCTGCCGGACAGGCGTTGCCGATCGATAATTCCACGGTTCCGGCGCCCGCGCCGACCGATCCGCTGGCCGGTGCTACAGCACCTGCGGCGAATGCGACCGTGCCGGCTGCCGCTGCACCGCGGCCTGCCGAAACCCGCCCGGAACGGCCCGCGTCGCGTTCGACCGATCCGGTCGCGCGCACCACGACGCGGCCCGCCGCAAATGCGCAGGGCAATGTCGCGACTCCGGCACCGACGCGGGTTGCACCGCCGGCGGTGGTTCCGGTCGCGCCGGCTGCCAATAGCGGCTCCGCGCCAAGCAACTGAAATCGCCCGCGTTCGTCCAGCCCGGCGCCTTTTTTGCGCCGGGCACGGATTCGCGCGCTTGCCGTCAACGCATAACCGAGGCTAAGCCTTTACTCCCATGGCGCGGTTCATTTTCATCACCGGCGGCGTGGTCTCCTCGCTTGGCAAGGGTCTCATGGCGGCAAGCCTTGCCGCCCTCCTCCAGGCGCGTGGCTACAAGGTCCGTATTCGCAAGTTCGATCCCTATCTGAATGTCGATCCGGGGACGATGTCTCCGTATCAGCACGGCGAGGTCTATGTGACCGACGACGGCGCTGAAACCGACCTGGATCTGGGCCATTATGAGCGCTTCACCGGCGTTCCCGGGCGTCAGTCGGACAACGTCACTTCAGGCCGGATCTATCAGCAGATCATCGCCAAGGAACGGCGTGGCGACTATCTGGGCGCGACTGTCCAGGTGATCCCGCACGTCACCGATGCGATCAAGGAATTCGCTCGCAACGAAACCGACGATGTCGATTTCGTGCTGTGCGAGATCGGCGGCACGGTGGGCGATATCGAATCGCTGCCCTTCATGGAGGCGATCCGCCAGCTCCGCGCCGACCTTGGCCGGCTGAACTCGATTTTCGTCCATGTGACCTTGGTGCCCTATATCGCGGCGGCCGGCGAGTTGAAGACCAAGCCGACCCAGCACAGCGTGCGCGACCTCACCGCGCTCGGCATCCAGCCCGATGTGCTGGTCTGCCGCTGCGAACGGCCGCTGCCCGAAGGCGAACGCGCAAAGATCGCATTATTCTGCAACGTGCCCGTCGAAGCCGTCATTCCCGCGCTCGATGCGCGCAGCATCTACGGCGTTCCCTTGCAATATCATGCCGAAGGGCTGGATCATGCCGTTCTGGCGGCCTTCGCGATCGATCCGGGCGAAAATCCGAATCTGGCGCGCTGGGACGACATCATGGATCGTCTGGAAAACCCTGAGGGCGAGGTCACGATCGGCGTGGTCGGCAAATATGTCGGCCTGGCGGACGCCTATAAGTCGTTGAACGAAGCGCTGGTCCATGGCGGCATCGCCAACCGCGTGAAGGTCAACATCAAGTGGCTCGACGCGGAATTGTTCGAGCAGAGCGAAGGCGAGGTCGCCGCGATGCTCGAGCCGATGCACGCCATTCTCGTGCCCGGCGGTTTTGGCGAGCGCGGATCCGAGGGCAAGATCGCCAGCGTCCGCTTTGCGCGCGAGCGCCAGGTGCCGTTCTTCGGCATCTGCCTCGGCATGCAGATGGCTTGTGTCGAAGGTGCGCGGAATACGGCCGGCATCGCCGCTGCATCCACGACCGAATTCGGCCCGACCGATGAACCGGTGGTCGGCCTGATCACCGAATGGATGACCGCCGAAGGGCTGCAGACGCGCGAGGCGGGCGGCGATCTGGGCGGCACGATGCGGCTTGGCGCCTATCCGGCGACGCTGGCGGGCAACAGCCATGTCGCCAGCATCTACGGCACGTCGGACATCAGCGAACGCCATCGCCATCGTTACGAAGTGAACGTCCATTACCGCGACCCGCTCGAAAAGGGCGGACTGGTCTTCTCCGGCATGTCACCCGACGGTACCTTGCCCGAGATCGTCGAGCGGCCGGATCATCCGTGGTTCGTCGGCGTCCAGTTCCACCCCGAGCTCAAGAGCAAGCCTTTCGAGCCGCATCCGCTGTTCGCAAGCTTTATCGAGGCGGCACTGAAGCAGTCGCGGCTGGTCTGACCGGCCGACACGCAATCTTCAGCATTGCCGCGTAGATTTCCCGTCCCGATGGGGCGGGGGGCAATGCCGAAGTCGATTCTGACAAATTGGATGGCGCTCGCGCCGTTCGGGAGATTGGGGCATTGGCTCGGCTGGCGCTGGGCGATGCCGCTCGGCACGCTGGTGCTGCCCTACCATCCCTGGATCGCGCGCTTCGGCCCCTGGTTGGTCGTCGCTTTGCTGATCGCATATCCCATCGGCCAGTCGATCGAGGCCGGGACGCTGCGGGCGCTGGCCGGCGACTGGACCCGCCCGCTCTGGATCGCGCTGATCCTGGCGATCCCTTTGTCCACGCCGCTCCTGCAATGGCTCGCCTATCTGTTCAGGATTCCGCTGCTGCAACTCATGCTCGTGCCCGTCGCGATGGTGTTGCTTGCCGCAGCCGCGCTGGTCGGGGCGGAACCGATCGCGATGCTTGTGGTCCCAGTGCTGTATTTCGGCTGGCAGGCCGTCGGCACTTTGTGGGGCCGCATCCTGCTGCGACGGCTTCAGGCGCGCGCGTTGATGGCGGAGAGCTCGGCACGCCTCGGCGCGCCCGGTGATCCGCCGATCCTGCTCATCGAGGACGATGGGAAGGGCCGCGGACGGGCATCGCATGTCGCCCGCGAGGCGATGGCCGCGCTGGATCAGCCGCGCCTCTATTATCGGTCGACGGACACGAAGGCGCACCGATCGTCGGTCACCTCGCTCTGGCGGGTCGGCAACGACGATATCGAGGCGATCCGCGCAATCGCCACCGATGTGCCGGGCTGCACCGTCCAGCCAGACAAATTGAACGGCACCTATCTGGTCCAGCTTGCGGACGACGGTCCGCCGGGCCCCGCCGTCGAGCTGGCCTTCGCGCCGTGGCCGCTGCGGCTGACGCCGCTGAAGGGCACGGTTTCGATCCTGACCGTGCGACGGCCCGGGCATTCCGCGATGGAGTATGTCCATGGTTCGGCGGCCGGCTATGCCTGGATGCCGGGCTTCAGCCTGTTCTACATGTTCAGCCTGACCGGAAAGGGCCGTTGGCAAATCGGTTTCCCGCGCACGCGCGACACGCAGGTGGGGCAGGCGAAAACCACCGGCCAGGCATTCGCGGCGCTGGCCGTCGAATCGCCCGAGGTACTGCGATGCGTCGATCCGGCGCCGCTTCTGGCGGTGTTGCAACGCCGCGTCGCCGACCTGTTCGCCGAAGAGCTTGCTGACCTCGACGCCCTGCTCGCCGATCCCGCGCAGTGGCAGTTCCGGACCTTCAGGCTGATTGGACGATCTCCGGCGATACTGAGCGAACGCGCCGATGCGATCTGGCGCGTGCTGATCGCGTGCCGCGATGCGAAGCTGGTGCGGCAGATGCGTGCGCTGGCTGCGCTCGTCGCTGACTTTCCGGCGCATGATTTTGCTGCGCGTGGGCAGGACATTATCGACCTGCTCAATTCGCGCGCGGTCGCCGGAGAGAATCGGCACATCAGGATATCGAAAGCGGACCTGAAATCGGGCAAGCTTCCTTTCGCCGGTTTCGGCCTGCTGAGCTTCACACCGAGGCTTTACGCGCGGCTCGGCGAACTCGGTGAGCCGGCGCGACCGCTGATCGTGGCGCTCGGGGAATTGACCAAATGGCCGCCGTCGCTTGTCGAGGCTCGCGACGGCCTCGGCTGAAACGCGGCGTCAGCTTTCGAGCTTCGTTCCGTCCAGCAGGCGCTCGGAGCGCGCTTTCTCTGCCGCATCAGCCTGTTTTTCCGCTTTCGTCCGGCCGAACTTCGCGCGGTTCGCGTCCGCTTGTGCGGACGCCGTCGCGCGGACCTTCGCTTTGCGTACGGATCTCAGGTTGATGACGTCGCCCATGTGCATCAGTCTATCAGGACAGGTGTCGAAATCGAAGGCCTCACCGCACCTGTGATCGCCGTCACACATTGATCGTTCCGGATGCGCCATCCGGGTGTGGACGGCGAATCGGAAGTATCCACGCCGGAAGGGACCGCACATGAAACCCGAACAACTCGCCGCTCTGTTGCCCGAACATTCGCTCTTCGCATCATGCAGCGAAGACGAACTGGCCGCGATCATTCTGCACGGAACGCTTCAGACCCATGGCAAGGGCAAGGAGATCATGCGCCAGGGCGACGAGGGGGATTCGCTGTTCATCCTGCTGACCGGCGCGGCGCGGATCTCGATGGTGTCGAGCAACGGGCGCGAGATCATCCTCGACTATGCCGAGCCGGGCAGTGTCATTGGCGAGATTGCACTGCTCGACGGCGGCGAGCGCACCGCGACGGTCACCACGCTCGATCCCGTTCAGTGCCTCAGGCTCGCACGAGCCTCGTTCGAAGCGATCATCGCCCAGCATAGCGGCATGGCTCTCAGGATTTTGCGCGAGCTTGCGCGGCGCTTGCGCCAGGCGAACAGCACGATCGAGAGCGATCGGGCCTTCACGTCCGGCCCCCGGCTTGCGCGCTTCCTGCGCCGGTTGACGCTTGATGGTTCGACGGATGGTCGGCTTCGTCTCGACCTCAGCCAGAGCGAACTCGGCATGTTTGCCGGCATGTCGCGCGAACAGATTAACCGCCAGCTTGGCGCATGGTCGGATTCCGGCGTCATCGCGCTGACCGGCGGGCGGATCCAGATTCTGGATAGCACCCTGTTATCGGAGATCGCCGAAACAGCCGATTGACTGGAAAGCCGGCCTATTTGCGACCCGGGCCGGGCCTTTCCATATCGGTGGCGCTTCGAGGTGCTCTTGGGCGGCCGGACGCGTTTGCTGTCCGGCTGCTCCTTTCTTTGCGCGGTGTTTGCGCAGCAAAACGCCCGAACCGTCTCCGGTCCGGGCGCTTCTCAAGTCGGTTTTCGAGCGGTCAGGCGGCCTTGCGGGCGGCCTCGATGCTTTCGACAGCCGCACCGTCGATGGCGGGCGCTGCGCCGATCGTGATCTTCTGCGGCTTCATTGCCTCTGGGATTTCACGGAGCAGGTCGATGGTCAGCAGGCCATCAGCCAGATTCGCATCCTCGACCCGGACGAAATCCGCCAGTTCGAAGCGGCGCTCGAAGCTGCGATTGGCGATGCCGACGTGCAGGAACTGGCTGCGATCCTGGTCCGCAGCATCCTTCTTGCCCGTCACCAGCAGCAGATTCTGTTGTGCGGTGATCTCGATCTCGTCGCGCTTGAAGCCGGCCACGGCCAGAGTGATGCGATAACGGTCTTCGCCGCGTCGCTCGAGGTCGAAGGGCGGGTAATTGTCGCCCTGCGCCTGGCGCGCATTATTCTCCAACAGGTCGAACAGGCGGTCAAAGCCAACGGTGGAACGGCGATAGGGGGTGAAATCGATGGTCCTCATGTCAAAAATCTCCACTGAGCATTTTCGCGTGCAACGAAGCCCGTCATGACGGCGCTCCGGAACGTCCGACCCGGATTGGCGTCGGATATGCTTGAGTTAGGAGGAGGATGAACGGTTTCAAGAGGATGCTCAGGGCCTGAAACGGGAAGTGCCCGGACCGTTTCCGATCCGGGCACCCGCGTGACGAATGCTCGTCAGCCCCCTTGGATTTGGCTTCAGCACGCTGGCGATGCCGGTCCCTTCATCGTCATCGCCGGGCGAAGCCCACTCCCCGAACCACGGCCTTTGCCTGCGTTCAGCAATTGAACGCTACGCAAACGTCATCGGCTTGTCATGGAAGGAATCGATAGGGCTGAACGATTGAGTCGATGCTGTGGTCATTTGGCAACACGGTGGCCCGGCTTGCCAGCATCGCCGCCCATGCCTAGAGCATGTCGCATGATCCCGGATCATGCAATTTGCTCTTTTCCCCTGACGGAGCATCACCTGGTGCGGAGAACCGGTTCCCACATTTCCGCGCGATGCCCTGGACGGGGCGTCATGTCGTCGAGCTATCAGGATCCAGCCGAATGATCCTTTCCCGCTACGAGCGGATGATCGCAAAACGCTATCTGCTGCCGGGAAAGGGCGAGGGATTCATTTTTCTCGTCGCCGGCATCAGCCTGTTCGCGGTGATGCTCGGTGTTGCCGCGCTGATCATCGTCATGAGCGTGATGAACGGGTTCCGCGCGGAACTGTTCGACAAGATCGTCGGGTTGAACGGACATGCCGTCGTGCAGGGCTATGGCGGGCGGTTGCCCGACTGGCGCAACGTGCTGGCTGAAGCGAAGCGTACCCCCGGTGTGGTTTCCGCGACACCGATGATCGAACAACCCTTGATGGCGAGTTCGGAGGGCCGGGTGGAAGGCGTGGCGGTTCGCGGCCTGACCGTGCCGGACATCGTCGGTAACCCCTTAATCGCCGAAAATGTATTGCGCGGTTCCTTGCGTGACCTGAAGCCGGGCAATGACAATGTCGCAATCGGCGCACGGCTGGCCGAACAACTCGGCGTCCAGGTCGGCAGCCAGATCAGCCTGATCAGCCCGCAGGGGCAGACCACGCCTTTTGGGACCGTGCCGCGCATCGTCGCCTATCGCGTGGCTGCGATCTTCGAGGTCGGCGTCTATGATTACGACAAGGCGTTCGTGATCATGCCGATCGAGAATGCGCAGCTTCTACTGTTGATGGGTGATTCCGTTGGCATGATCGAGGTCAAGACGGTCGCCCCCGACCGCGTCGGCGAGATATTGGCGCCGCTGGGGCAGAAAGTGGCGGGCAGGGCGCAGGTTTCCGACTGGAGGACGATGAATTCGCAGCTTTTCGAGGCGCTGGCGGTCGAGCGGGTGGCGATGTTCGTCGTGCTCTCGATCATCATCCTGGTCGCGGTGTTCAACATCCTCTCGTCGCTGATCATGCTGGTGCGCGCCAAGAATCGCGACATCGCGATCCTGCGGACGATGGGGGCGACGCGGCGGGGATTGATCAAGATCTTCGTGACGGTGGGCGTCACCATCGCATCGCTCGGCATTCTTGCCGGGATCGTCCTCGGCTTCATCTTCCTGTTCTTCCGCCAGTCGGTGGTGAACTTCATCCAGTTCGTAACGGGGCAGAATCTCTGGGATCCGTCGATCCGCTTCCTGACCGAGCTGCCCTCCAAGACCGACCCGTTTGAAGTGATCGGCATCTGCCTGATGGCATTGTTTTTCAGCTTCCTCGCCACGCTCTATCCCGCGTTCAAGGCGGCGAGCACCGATCCGGTACAGGTGCTGCGTTATGAGTGACATTCTGGCCACGACCGGCCTGCGCCGCAGCTTCGTCCAGGGCGATGTGACGATCGAAGTGCTGCGCGGCGTCGATCTGCATGTCGCCCCCGGCGAGATCGTCGCGTTGCTCGGCCCCTCGGGATCGGGCAAGTCGACATTGCTCCAGGCAGTCGGCCTGCTGGAGGGCGGTTTCGAGGGATCGATCCGCATCAAGGGCGAGGAAGCCTCGAGACTCGATGCCGACGAGCGAACGACGCTGCGTCGGGATGCGCTGGGCTTCATCTATCAATTCCACCACCTGTTGCCCGATTTCGACGCGACCGAGAATGTGGTCTTGCCGCAACTCATTCATGGCGCGGAAACCGCCGATGCACAGGCGCGCGCCACGGCGTTGCTGACCTCGCTCGGGCTCGGCCATCGCCTGACTCACCGGCCCAGCCAGCTTTCTGGCGGCGAGCAGCAGCGCGTCGCGGTGGCGCGAGCGCTGGCCAATCGTCCCTCGCTGGTGCTGGCCGACGAGCCGACCGGCAATCTGGACGAGGCGACCGCGGAAATCGTCTTCGCAGAATTCCTGGGGTTGGTTCGCGGTGAGGGCTCGGCGGCTTTGGTCGCGACGCACAACGAACGCCTGGCGGCGCGCATGGACCGCGTGGTGCGATTGCATGAGGGCAAGCTCGAATAGGGAAACGGCCGATGCGGTGGACGATGCCGGGCGTGATGATTCTGGGTGCGATAATGCTGTGCGACACGGCAAACGCGCAAATGTCTCCGCCGGTGCCGCCCGCCAGTCTCCCTGCGAATTGCACGGCTCCAGAATATCGGCAGTTCGACTTCTGGATCGGCGAGTGGAGCGTGTTCAACACCGACAAGCCCGAAGAGATGCTCGGCGCCAGCACGGTCGAGCCAGTCTATCATGGCTGCGGGATCCGCGAGAACTGGCATCCCTTCACCATGCTGAGCGGTGGTAGTCTGAACAGCTACGATCAACGTGACCGGCAATGGAAGCAGGTCTGGATCGATTCGTCGGGCGCGCGTGTCGAATTTGTCGGCGGCCTGGAACAGGGGCGCATGGTGCTGACCGGTCTCTGGCGGAGCAAGCAGGGCCCGGAGAAGGATTTTATGCAGCGGATGACGCTCTATCCCGATGGCGGCACCGTTCGGCAGATTGGCGAGGATTCACGCGACGGAGGAAAGAGTTGGTCTCGTTCCTTCGATTTCACCTACAAGCCGAGGAAGACATCATGACCGCGGTCACCGATTTCACCGTCGCACTGCCCAATGGCGTGGAAAAGGCGCTGTCCGATTATGCTGGCAAGGTTTTGCTGATCGTCAATGTCGCGTCCAAATGCGGTTTCACCCCGCAATATGCCGGGCTGGAGGCGCTGTACCGCAAATATGGCGAACGCGGTTTTGCGATCCTCGCTTTCCCCTGCAATCAGTTTGGCGCGCAGGAGCCTGGCGATGCCGAGGAGATCTCGAATTTCTGCTCGTTGACCTACGACGTCACCTTTCCGCTGATGGCGAAGATCGAGGTCAACGGATCGGGGACCGATCCGCTCTATGATTATCTGAAGGCGGCAAAGCCCGGTCTGATGGGCAGCAAGGCGATCAAATGGAACTTCACCAAGTTCCTCGTCGATCGCACTGGCGTGCCGGTGAAGCGATACGCCCCGACCGACAAGCCTGAATCGCTGGAAAAGGACATAGAAAAGCTGCTGTAATCGATTGTGGGGGTGGAATGGGTTTAACGAATCGCGCTGGTCCGGCTAAGCTCCGGCATGCCCCACGCGCCCTTCGTCCCGTTACGTATCTTTTCATCCTATACGATGCTGGAGGGCGCGATCGAGCCCAAGGGGATCGCCAAGCGCGCCCGCGAGCTCGGCTTTCCCGCAGCGGCACTGACCGATCGCAACGGCCTGTATGCCGCCATGGCCTATTCCGACGCGTGCAAGGGCGCCGGCGTCCAGCCAATCATCGGTGCGATGCTGTGCGTGGCGCGGCCGGACATGCCCGATGGCGTCGAACCGATCTTCGACTGGCTGGCGCTCTACGCGCAGGATGAGGCCGGCTACGACAATCTGTGCAGGCTGGTTTCCGCCGCGCATCTCGATCGGCCGGTCGAGCAACAGGCACATGTTCGTTTCGAGGCGCTGGAAGACTCGTCCAATGGGCTGATCGCCTTGACGGCAGGCAATGAAGGCGGGCTGACGCGCTTGTTCGCCGAGGAACAGATGGATCGTGCGGCGGCCTATGCCGACCGGCTTCAGGCGCTGTTCCCGGACCGGCTCTATATCGAGATCGTTCGCCGGCTCGACGAGATCGAGGGGCGGGCGGAGCCGCATCTGCTCGACCTGGCATATGCACGAGGCCTACCGCTGGTCGCGACCAATCCATCCTGCTTTGCCGACGAGAATTTCCACGCGGCGCACGATGCCATGCTCTGCATCGCCGGCTCATCCTATGTGGAAAGCGACGATCGCCGCAAAAGCTCGCCCGACGCGTGGATGAAACCCGCCAAGGACATGAAGCTGCTGTTCGATGACCTGCCTGAGGCACTGGCGAACACGCTGGTCGTCGCGCAGCGCTGTGCGGTCATGGCGCCGAAGCGCAATCCGATCCTGCCCAGCCTTGCTGGCGATCGCGAGGGCGAGGCGACGAAATTGCGCGAAGATGCGCATGCCGGCCTTGTCATGCGACTCGAAAAGGCGGGCGTCGCCGACGACGATGCCCGTCAGGCCTATAAGACGCGGCTCGATTTCGAACTCGACGTCATCGTCCAGATGGGCTTTCCCGGCTATTTCCTGATCGTCGCGGACTTCATCAAATGGGCCAAGGAGCAGGATATTCCGGTCGGTCCCGGTCGTGGATCGGGCGCCGGTTCGGTGGTCGCCTGGGCGCTCACCATCACTGATCTCGACCCACTGAAGCTGGGCTTGCTGTTCGAACGCTTTCTCAATCCCGAGCGCGTCTCGATGCCGGATTTCGATATCGATTTCTGCGAAACGCGGCGCGAAGAAGTGATCCGCTACGTCCAGCGCAAATATGGCCGCGACCATGTGGCGCAGATCATCACCTTTGGGCGCCTGAAGGCGCGCGCCGTGCTCAAGGACACCGGCCGCGTGCTGCAGATGAGCTATGGCCAGGTCGACCGGCTGGCTAAGCTCGTTCCCAACCATCCCACCGATCCATGGACGCTGGAACGGACGATGGAGAAGGGCGGGGTCGCCGAATTCCGCCACGAATATGAGACCGATAGGCAGGTGAAGCGCCTGGTCGATCTGGCGATGAAGCTCGAGGGGCTTCCGCGGCATAGCTCGACCCATGCCGCCGGCGTGGTGATCGGCGATCGCCCGCTCGACCAGCTCGTGCCGCTCTATCGCGATCCGCGCTCGGACATGCCGGTCACCCAGTTCGACATGAAATATGTCGAGGGCGCCGGGCTGGTGAAGTTCGACTTTCTCGGCCTCAAGACGCTATCCGTCCTGCAAAAGGCGGTGCAGCTCCTAGCCAAACGCGGCGTGACGGTCGAACTCGATACGCTCGAATGGGATGACGAGGGCGTCTACAAGCTGCTCCAGAAGGGCGATACGGTCGGCGTGTTCCAGCTGGAATCGGAAGGCATGCGGCGCACGCTGGCGGCGGTGCGCCCGTCCAATTTCGGCGACATCATCGCGCTCGTCTCGCTCTACCGTCCGGGCCCGATGGACAACATCCCGATGTTCGGCGCGCGCAAGAACGGGCGTGAAGCGATCGAATATCCGCACCCGCTGCTCGAAGGCATATTGTCCGAAACCTACGGTATCTTCGTCTACCAGGAGCAGGTGATGCAGGCCGCGCAGGTGCTGGCCGGCTACAGCCTTGGCGGCGCCGACATGCTTCGCCGCGCCATGGGCAAGAAGATCAAGGCGGAGATGGATGCGCAGCGCGTGGGCTTCGTCGAAGGGTGCAAGACCGTCAACGGCATCGAATCGGCGAAGGCCAACGAGCTGTTCGACCTGATCGACAAGTTCGCCGGCTATGGTTTCAACAAGAGCCACGCGGCGGCCTATGCGTTGCTTGCTTATCAGACCGCCTGGCTCAAGGCGCATTACCCCCATGAATTCTTCGCGGCATCGATGTGCTTCGATATGGCGCTGACCGACAAGCTCGGCATCTTCGTCGAGGATATGCGACGGATGGACGTCACTTATCTGCCGCCCTGCATCAATGCCAGCCAGGCAGAATTCGATGTCGAGGAGACACCGGACGGGCTTGTCGTGCGCTATGCGCTCGCCGCGCTGAAGGGGGTGGGCGAAAAGGCGATGGAGACGCTGATCGTCGAACGTGACGCGGAAGGCGTTTATGCCACGCTCGACGATTTCGCCAACCGCGTCGATCCGAAATTGTTGAATCGTCGTCAGATCGAAAGCCTTGCGGCAGCTGGGGCGTTCGATTCGATCAACCCCGATCGCGCCGGCGTTCATGCAGTGGCGGAAACGATATTGGCAGTCGCCTCGCATGCCGCGGAAAGCCGGACCAGCGGGCAGCATGGCCTGTTCGGCGGCAGCGAGGCGCGCGCGTCCGCAATCCAGCTTCCGCAGAGTGCGCATTGGACGCTCGCCGATCGTATGGCGCAGGAAAAGGATGCATTCGGCTTCTATTTCTCCGCGCATCCTGTCGATCGCTACAGCCATCTCGCCGAAGGGCATGGTGCGCGCAGCTATGCCGCGCTGTGCGCGCAGATCGCCCCGGTCGACGGCAGCCGAACCGGTGCGACGATGGCCGGGCTGATCGAGGATGCGCGCTGGCGGACCTCCGCGCGGGGGCGGCGTTATCTCATGGCCACCTGTTCGGACGCATCCGGCCAGTTCATCGCCACCTGTTTCGACGACGACGTCGCCAAAAATCTGGAAGAGGCGGCGCGCGAAGGCAATTGTGGCCTGTTGACGGTCGAGCTCGATCGGCGTCCGGGTGAGGAAACGCCGCGCGTGACGGTGAAGCGGATCCAGCCCTTCGAGCAACTGGCCGGCAATGCCCGGCTGGTTGTCGAGGTGACGATGGAGGATGCGGCGGGAATCACCGCGCTGGCGAATTTGCTCGATGGGTATCGTGGCGGACGCGGCGAATTGATACTGCGCGCGCGGCTTGATGGCGGCGCATCGGCGACGGTGCGGCTGGCGCGCGATTATCTGCTCGATGCCGAGCTTGTTGCGCGGATCGAGGTGCTGCCGGGAATCCTTGCGGTCGAGTTGCGCACCGCCGAAACGCCGCGTCTCGCCCTGGTCTCCTGACGCCGCGCTTGCCCTTGCGCCACTGCCTGCTATAGACGCCGCCGACCGGCGGTGTCCTAGCGGGCGTGGCGGAACTGGTAGACGCGCTGGATTTAGGTTCCAGTATCGCAAGATGTGGGGGTTCGAGTCCCTTCGCCCGCACCAGACTCCGCTGCTCGGGGCATCGGGCTGGTTCAGAGATTCCAGATCATGAAGGCGTTTGAAGAGAGATGCAGACTGTCGAGACGTTGAACGAGGGCCTGAAGCGCGCTTACACGCTGACCATCACGGCCAAGGACATCGACGCACGCGTCGACCAGGAAGTGCAGCGCGTTGCACCCCAGGTGCGCATGCCCGGCTTCCGCCCCGGTAAGGTGCCCACCAATCTTGTTCGCAAGATGCATGGCGAGTCGCTGACGCAGGACGCGCTCAACAGCTCGATCCAGGAAGGCGTTCAGAAGATCCTCGCCGACAACAAGCTGCGTCCCGCGATGCAGCCTTCGGTCGAACTCGGCGAAGGTTACGAGCCCGGCAAGGATGCCGAGGTGAAGGTTGAGCTCGAAGTTCTGCCGCAGGTTCCCGCACCGTCGATCGACGGCATCAAGCTTGAGCGCCTGACCATCGAGGTCTCGGACGAGCAGGTCGATGAAGCGGTCGAGCGACTGGCCAGCCAGAACAAGCAGTTCGACGAAGCAGCCAAGAGCCACAAGGCCAAGGAAGGCGACCTGGTCGTCATGGACTTCGTCGGCAAGGTCGATGGCGTCGCCTTCGAAGGCGGCACCGGCGAGGGCATGTCGGTCGAGATCGGCTCGGGCCGGCTCATTCCCGGTTTCGAGGATCAGCTCGTCGGCGTGAAGGCCAATGACGAGAAGACCATCGAAGTCACCTTCCCCGAGGATTACACTGCCGAAAACCTGAAGGGGAAGGCTGCGACCTTCGATCTCGTCATCAACGAGATCCGCGTGCCCAAGGAAGGCAAGGCGGATGAGGATTTCGCCAAGTCGCTCGGCCTTGAAAGCCTCGAGCAGCTCCGCGGCCTGTTGAAGGGCCAGCTGGAGCAGGAGAATAACGGCCTCACGCGCACGCACATGAAGCGCAAGCTGCTCGATCAGCTCGCTGACAGCCATGATTTCGAAGTGCCGCCCTCGATGGTGGAAGCCGAGTTCAACCAGATCTGGGCGCAGCTCGAGCATGAAGCGAGCCACGAGGAAGATCCCGAGGCTGCGCTGAAGGAAATGGAAGCGGAGAAGGACGATTATCGCGGCATCGCGGTTCGTCGCGTCCGCCTCGGCCTACTTCTGTCCGAGATCGGCCAGGCGAATGGCGTCGAGGTTTCCTCGCAGGAGATGAACCGCCTCATCGCGCAGGCCGCGCAGCAATATCCGGCCGAACAGCGCGAGCGCTTCTTCCAGTTCATCCAGCAGGAGCCGATGGCCGCTGCCCAGCTCCGCGCGCCGCTTTATGAGGACAAGGTGGTCGACTTCCTGTTCGACAAGGCCGAGGTCAGCGATCGCAGCGTGAGCCGCGAAGAGCTCGAAGCCGCGATCGAGGCCGAAGATGACGGTCATGTTCACGGCCCGGGCTGTGGCCATGATCACGACCATGATCACGGTGCCAAGCCCAAAAAGGCTGCGAAGAAGGCTGAAAAGCCCGAAAAGGCGGACAAAGTCGAAGAGCCCGCTGAAAAGCCTGCCAAGGCTGCGCCGAAAAAGGCAGCTGCCAAGAAGGACGCTGCCGAGGCTCCCGCGGAGGCAGAGCCCGCCAAGAAGCCTGCTGCAAAAAAAGCACCGGCTAAAAAGGCCTGAAGGGTTCGATCTCCAGGTCCGTTCGTCTCGAGGGGCGTCGGTTTCCGTGCAAACGGGGCTCGATTGGGCTCGGCACGAACGGACTGGGGGATTCGGGATGGTGAGGGGCGATGACTGATCTCCGCGGACTGCGCGTCGCCGTGCTGCTGCCCTGCTACAATGAGGAGGCCGCGATCGTGCAGACGATCGCGGGCTTCCGTGCGGCGCTGCCCGACGCGACCATCTACGTCTACGACAACAACAGCAGCGACCGGACGGTCGAGGTTGCCAGTGCTGCCGGCGCGATCGTCCGCACCGAGCGGATGCAGGGCAAGGGCAATGTCGTCCGGCGCATGTTCGCCGATGTCGATGCCGACATCTATGTGATGGCGGATGGCGACGCGACCTATGACGCGCCCGCCGCGCCCAGGCTGGTCGCCCGGCTGGTCGACGAGCAGCTCGACATGGTCGTCGGTGCGCGCAAATCCGAACTGGAAGAGGCCTATCGCCGCGGCCATCGTTTCGGCAATGCGATGCTGACCGGCATTCTCGCCTGGATCTTCGGGCGAACTTTCAGCGATATTCTATCGGGTTACCGGGTGTTTTCGCGACGGTTCGTGAAGAGTTTTCCGGTTCTGTCCGCAGGATTCGAGATCGAGACCGAGATCAGCGTCCATGCGCTGGAATTGCGCATGCCCGTCGCCGAGGTCGTTACCGCCTATGGCGCGCGACCCGAGGGCTCGATTTCCAAGCTGTCCACCTATCGCGACGGCTGGCGCATCCTGAACACCATCGTCACATTGTTCCGCATCGAACGGCCTGTGCTTTTCTTCGGACTGATCGGCGCCGCCGTCGCGCTGCTCGCGCTGATCCTAGCGGTTCCGCTGGCGATCACCTATGTACAGACTGGCCTTGTTCCCCGGCTGCCGACGGCGATCCTGTGCACCGGCCTTGTCACGCTCGCGTCGCTCAACGTGATGTGCGGGCTGATCCTGGACACGGTGGTGCGCGGCCGGCGCGAGGTTCGCAGGTTGGCCTATCTTGCCTTCCCGGCTGTGGCTGCTGAAAGGCTCAACTGACGATATCCGCCCGGACAAGCCACTTGAAGCCGGCTTGCCTTCACCCGATCTAAAAGCCTAGGCAATGAGCCTCACGGGCAAAGGACACGAGATTCCCATGAATAATCCGTTCGAGAACGGCCAGATCCACGACGCACTCGTCCCCATCGTCATCGAGCAGTCGAACCGCGGCGAGCGCAGCTTCGACATCTATTCGCGCCTGCTGCGCGAGCGGATCGTGTTCGTGACCGGCGGGGTCGAGGATCACATGGCGTCGCTCATTACCGCGCAGTTGCTGTTCCTCGAATCGGAAAATCCGAAGAAGGACATCTACATGTACATCAACTCGCCGGGCGGGGTGGTGACAGCCGGCATGGCGATCCACGATACCATGCAGTATATTCGCCCGCGCGTCGGCACGGTGTGTATCGGTCAGGCAGCGTCGATGGGCAGTTTCCTGCTCGCCAGCGGCGAACCGGGCATGCGCATGGCGCTGACCAATTCGCGCATCATGATCCACCAGCCCTCGGGCGGCGCGCAGGGCCAGGCAACCGATATCGAGATCCAGGCGCGCGAGATTCTGCGCATCCGGCATCGGATGAACGAACTTTACGCGAAATATACCGGCCAGCCGCTCGAACTCATCGAGAGCTCGATGGAACGCGACAAGTTCATGTCGTCGGACGAAGCCAAGGCGTTCGGCCTGATCGACGAAGTGTTCGACAAGCGCCCGTCGCCAGCGGACGATACCGGCTCGTCCGCGAGCTAGGTCGATTGCCGTCGGCGGGAGGGCGTTGCACCTTCCGCCGACGAAACGCTCCGGATCCAGATGCCGCCGGCAACGGAAAATTCGGCATTGTGGGATAGAAGCAACGCGGTCTAGGATGACCGGGAAGTAGCAGAGGCCCGCCGCGCGGGTCCGAAGGACGAGTAGATGACGAAATTGAGTGGCGGCGATTCCAAGAGCACCCTGTACTGCTCGTTCTGCGGCAAGTCGCAGCACGAGGTCCGCAAGCTCATCGCCGGCCCGACCGTGTTCATCTGCGACGAGTGTGTCGATCTCTGCAACGATATCATCCGTGAAGAGACCAAGACCGCGCTCGTCTCCAAGAAGGACGGCGGCGTTCCGACCCCGCAGGAGATCTTCGATTTCCTGGGCGATTATGTGATCGGCCAGAAGCAGGCGAAGCGCGTGCTCTCGGTCGCGGTGCACAATCACTACAAGCGTCTGAACCACGGTCAGAAGGGCGCGGACGTCGAACTGGCGAAATCCAACATCCTGCTTGTCGGCCCGACCGGTTCGGGCAAGACGCTGCTGGCGCAGACGCTGGCGCGCATCCTCGACGTGCCGTTCACCATGGCGGACGCGACGACGCTGACCGAAGCCGGCTATGTCGGCGAGGATGTCGAGAACATCATCCTGAAGCTGCTTCAGGCCAGCGACTATAATGTCGAGCGCGCGCAGCGCGGCATCGTCTATATCGACGAAATCGACAAGATCAGCCGTAAGGCCGAGAATCCCTCGATCACGCGCGACGTGTCGGGTGAGGGTGTTCAGCAGGCGCTGCTCAAGCTGATGGAAGGCACCACCGCGAGCGTGCCTCCCCAGGGTGGCCGCAAACATCCTCAGCAGGAATTCCTGCAGGTCGACACGACCAACATCCTGTTCATCTGCGGCGGCGCCTTTTCGGGTCTCGAAAAGATTATCGGCGATCGTCTGCAGGGCAAGTCGATCGGCTTCGGCGCTTATGTCGCCGCGCCTGAAGAGCGCCGTACCGGCGAGGTGCTGCGTCAGACCGAGCCCGAGGATCTGCTGAAGTTCGGCCTGATCCCCGAATTCGTCGGCCGCCTTCCGGTCATCGCGACGCTCGAGGATCTCGATATCGACGCGCTGGTGAAGATCCTGGCGGAACCGAAGAACGCGCTGGTCAAACAATATCAGAAGCTGTTCGACATGGAGGAAGTGAAGCTGGGCTTCACCGACGACGCGCTTGTCTCGATCGCCAAGAAGGCGATCGAACGCAAGACCGGCGCACGCGGCCTTCGTTCGATTCTCGAAGCCATCCTGCTCGACAGCATGTTCGATCTGCCCGGCATGGACGGCGTCGACGAGGTGATGATCGACAAGGATGTGGTCGATGGCCGCAAGGAACCGGTCCGCGTCTTCGCGAAGAAAGAGAAGAAGGCCGGCGACGCCGCCTGACCGCTCTGTCTGCAGTATAATCGAGGACTGAACGAACGATGAGCGATCAGCGCGATCCCGTGCGTCTTCGTCCCCTGCCAGCGTTGATCTTCAGCTCTCGCTGGCTGCAATTGCCGCTCTATGTCGGGCTGATCGTCGCGCAGTGCGTCTATGTGTTCCTGTTCCTCAAGGAACTGGTGCATCTGGTGATGCATGCCTGGGATTTCACGGAGCAGCAGATCATGCTCCTCGTGCTCGGGCTGATCGATGTGGTGATGATCTCCAACCTGTTGGTGATGGTGATCGTCGGCGGTTACGAGACCTTTGTCTCGCGTCTGCGGCTGGAGGGGCATCCCGACCAGCCCGAATGGCTCAGCCATGTGAATGCCGGCGTGCTCAAGGTGAAGCTGGCGATGGCGATCATCGGCATCTCGTCGATCCATCTGCTGCGCACCTTTATCGAGGCCGGTGCGCTGGGTTCGGCCACCAGCCGCGTGACCGAAACCGGCGTGATGTGGCAGACCATCATCCATATGTGCTTCATCGCGTCGGCAGTCGGCATCGCTTATGTCGACCGGATGACGCAGACCAAGCATTGAGTCCATGTTGAGCAGCGTCAGGGTAAGGCTGCTTCAAATCGCGTTTCGCGTGGTTCATTGATCCGGCGGAGTGGCGCGCCCATATAGGCATTACGTGTTCACCGGAGTCTCCATGACCAAGTCCTATCCCGTCCTGCCCCTGCGCGACATTGTCGTGTTTCCGCACATGATCGTGCCGCTGTTCGTCGGCCGCGACAAATCGGTCGTGGCGCTCGAAAAGGCGATGGAATCGGACAAGGAGATTTTCCTTGTCGCGCAGCTCGATCCTTCAGAGGACGATCCCGGCCGTGACGATCTCTATGATCTGGGCGTGATCGCCACTGTCCTTCAGCTTCTGAAGCTGCCCGACGGCACGGTGCGCGTGCTGGTTGAAGGCAAGCAGCGCGCGACGCTCGAATCATTCGAGTCGGGCACCGGCCATGCCGTGGCGACGATCACGCCGATCGAGGATCGCGCGAGCGAGAAGGACACCGAACTCCAGGCACTGATGCGCTCGGTCGTCGATCAGTTCGAGAATTACGCGAAGCTCAACAAGAAGCTGCCGGCGGAAACCGCGGTGCAACTGGGTGAGATCGAGGATGCGGCACGTCTGGCGGATTCGATCGCGGCGAACATCTCGATCAAGGTCTCCGACAAGCAGGCCCTGCTGGTCGAACTGGATCCCGCACGCCGGCTGGAAATGGCCTTCGCCTTCATGGAAGGCGAACTGGGCGTGCTTCAGGTCGAGAAGAAGATCCGCAGCCGCGTGAAGCGGCAGATGGAGAAGACCCAGCGCGAATATTATCTCAACGAGCAGTTGAAGGCGATCCAGCGCGAGCTGGGCAATGAGGGCGAGGAAGGCGAGGGCGACGAGCTTGCCGAGCTGACCCAGAAGATCGCCACGCTCAAATTGTCGCAGGAAGCCAAGACCAAGGCGACCGCCGAGCTTAAGAAGCTGAAGACGATGGCGCCGATGTCCGCCGAGGCGACGGTGGTGCGCAATTATCTCGACGTGCTGCTAGGCCTGCCCTGGGGCAAGAAGTCCAAGCTTAAAAAGGATATCGCGCAGGCGCAGAAGGTGCTCGACGAGGACCATTATGCGCTCGAGAAGGTCAAGGACCGGATCGTCGAATATCTTGCGGTCCAGGCGCGTACCAACAAGCTGAAGGGGCCGATCCTGTGCCTCGTCGGCCCGCCGGGCGTTGGCAAGACCAGCCTGGGCAAGTCGATCGCCAAGGCGACCGGGCGCGAGTTCATCCGCCAGTCGCTGGGCGGCGTGCGTGACGAAGCCGAGATCCGTGGCCACCGCCGGACCTATATCGGTTCGCTGCCGGGCAAGATCGTCTCGAACCTGAAAAAGGCGGGCAGCTCGAACCCGCTGTTCCTGCTCGACGAGATCGACAAGCTGGGACAGGATTTCCGTGGCGACCCGGCTTCGGCGTTGCTCGAAGTGCTCGACCCCGAACAGAACAACAAGTTCCAGGATCACTATCTGGAGATCGACATCGATCTTTCGGATGTGATGTTCGTGACCACCGCGAATTCGCTCAACCTGCCACAGCCATTGCTCGATCGCATGGAGATCATCCGTCTCGAGGGCTATACCGAGGACGAGAAGGTCGAGATCGCGCAGCGACACCTGATTGGCAAGCAGGTCGAGGCCCATGGCCTGAAGGACGGCGAATTCACGCTGGCACCGGATGGGCTGCGCTCGCTGATCCGCCACTATACCCGCGAGGCCGGCGTGCGTACGCTGGAACGCGAGATTGCGAAGCTGGCACGCAAGTCGCTGCGCCGCATTCTCGAGGGCAAGGCGAAGAGCATCACGATCACCGAGGACAATATCGCCGAGTTCGCGGGCGTGCAGAAATTCCGCCACGGGCTGGGCGAAGAGGAGAATCAGATCGGCGCGGTTACCGGTCTGGCCTGGACCGAGGTCGGCGGCGAGCTGCTGACGATCGAAGCAGTCACCGTTCCCGGCAAGGGTGTGGTGAAGACGACCGGCAAGCTCGGCGAGGTCATGAACGAGTCGATCCAGGCGGCGTTCTCGTTCGTCCGCGCGCGCGCACCGGCCTATGGCATCAAGCCCAGCCTGTTCTCGCGCAAGGACATCCATATCCACCTTCCCGAGGGTGCTGTGCCCAAGGATGGGCCCTCGGCAGGTATCGGCATGGTCACCTCGATCGTATCGACGCTCACCGGGATCGCCGTTCGCAAGGACGTGGCGATGACGGGCGAAGTGACGCTGCGGGGCAGGGTGCTCGCGATCGGCGGCCTGAAGGAGAAGCTGCTCGCGGCATTGCGCGGCGGGATCGGAACAGTGCTGATCCCGGCCGACAATGAAAAGGATCTCGCGGAGATCCCGCAGAACATCAAGGATGGGCTGAAGATCATACCGGTCAAGCATGTCGACGAAGTGTTGGCGCTTGCCTTGACCGAGTCGATCGAGCCGATCGACTGGACTGATGCCGATGAACTGGCCGCCCAGCCCCCGCAAACCCCGGTTTCAGGGCATCCAGACGCCGATGGTCTGCGTCATTAGGCGCTTATGACCGGTAGAATCAGTGTGTTCGGGGGGATTTGACGGGTTTCCGGCGCTTTTGCTTTGACAGGTCCGAAATCGTCGGCCTTAACTACGCGCCGGCATTCGCCGCACACTGATTCCAACCACGAAATAAGGGGGTTTCCAGGGCATGAACAAGCAAGAGCTCATCGGCGCAGTCGCCGACGCATCGGGCCTGAGCAAGGGCGACGCCAGCAAGGCCGTTGAGGGCGTTTTCGATGCGATCTCCGGTGCGCTGAAGAAGGGCGACGAAGTCCGTCTCGTCGGCTTCGGCACCTTCTCGGTTTCCAAGCGCAAAGCGTCGCAGGGTCGCAACCCGCGCACTGGCGAGCCGATGGCGATCAAGGCATCGAGCCAGCCGAAGTTCAAGGCCGGCAAGGGCCTGAAGGACGCCGTCAACTGATCTTGCGTCCGGCGGCCAGACCCTGATCACTTCGGGCCATTCTGGCCTGAAACTCGAATCGGGGCTTCCGCCAACCGGAGAGAGCCTGAAATACATCATCGGCGGAAGCGTCCGACGCTTCCGCCGTCGATACGCAGGCTCTCGCCGCCGGATTCGAGCGCATTGCCGGTAAAATCATTCGGGTGCGCAGCACCCTGGCGGAGGCGACGTTACAGCGTCGCCTTTTTTATGGTCATTTTTTCAGCTGATATGTTGCGCCGCCATTGCAGCGCGGCTATTGACCCGCCTCCGGGCTGCTTCGGCACCCGGCCCAAGCGTGGGCGCGTAGCTCAGTGGTAGAGCACACCCTTCACACGGGTGGGGTCGTAGGTTCAATCCCTACCGCGCCCACCACGCTTTTCCTTCATTTTCCGATCGATCCGGGTGGCCCTTCGACCAAGGTGTCACCCTGAACTCGTTTGGTGTTTAAGCCGCTGGGGCAAGGGCACTCCCTTGTCATGCGAACTCGTTTCAGCATCCATGCCGCAATCTGCGCCATCGGCCGTTCCAGCATGGCCCCTGAAACAAGCATGTCCTGAGCATGTCGAAGGGGTCAGGGTGACGATGTGGGCATCTTGGTCGAAGGGTATGATCGCCAACTCGTTTCAGGGACTATGGCGAAACTGAGCCGATGCAGTGGCGCAGGTTGCTGAAATACGTTCAGCATGACGACAAGATCGGGTGGCTCAGCGGGATGTATCGGTCTGCGCCGGCAGATCCTGAACAATTCCTTTCATTCGATGCGGTATTGGCGGCAAGCCGTTCTCCCCGCCAGGCTTCGCTTCAGCGGGCAGAGTCACAAACCCGTCACATCGCTGACGCCGAACCGTCGCATAACTCGCACAAGCGCGTCACCAACCGTCTCTAGGGCCCCTCCCGAGGGCGAAGAGGGGGCTGCGAGTCGGCCAAGCACATCGTCTCTCCCCAAGCTTAAACCCCGGACCAGCCGGAGCGGAGATACCATGGCCACGATCAAACGGATTAGCTCTATTCTTCTTGCCGGTTGCGCATTCTCGACCCTGGCGGCGTGTGGCGCCGACGACGTGGCTTCGCCGGGCGATGGCGTCATCATCGTGCCGACCCCGACGCCAACCCCCACGCCGACCCCGACGCCCACGCCGACGCCCACCGGTGGCGCTTATACCGGCGCGACGCCGGCCGGCATGATCGATCGCGGCGTTGTCGCCAACAAGCGCGTCTTCGAACTGCCGACGCGTTTCACTGACGACACCACCATCCAGAACCTGCCCGGCGCAGTCTATTCGATCTCCGGTCCGGTCAATGTCGGCACCGATGTCGGTGGCAATGGCAGCGCTGCCGGCGGCAAGAGCGTGACGCTCACCGTGCAGCCCGGCACCATCTTCATGGCGTCCGCGGGCAACGACTATCTGGTCGTGAACCGCGGTTCGCGCCTGAATGCGGCGGGCACCGCAGCTCAGCCGATCATCTTCACCGCGCGCGCCAATATCGAAGGCACCGTCACGGACAGCAGCCAGGGCCTGTGGGGCGGCATCATCATGCTCGGCCGCGCACCGATCAGCGATTGCAACACGCAGGTCGCCGGCGGCTCGGAGAATTGCCAGCAGGTGATCGAAGGCACGACGAGCTCGCTCTATGGCGGCAACGTCGCGGCCGACAACAGCGGCACGCTGAAATATGTCCAGATCCGCTATTCGGGTTTTGCGATCGCGCCGGGCAACGAGCTGCAGGGTCTCACCCTGGGTGGCGTCGGCAGCAACACCACGCTCGATCACATCCAGGTTCACAACAGCTCGGATGACGGCATCGAAATCTTCGGCGGCCGTGCCAACCTGAAATATCTGGTGATCACCGGTGCTGACGATGACGGTCTCGATACCGATCTCGGCTATCAGGGCTTCATCCAGTACGTCATCGCGGTTCAGCGCGACGGCAGCAACGGCGACTCGATGATCGAGGCGGACTCGAACAACAACGAGGATGCGCTGCCCCGTCAGCGGACGATGGTCTCCAATGCGACGTTCGTGCAGCGTTCGACGGTTCAGGGCGGCAACACCATCCTGATCCGCGGCGGCGCCGATTACCGGCTGTTCAACAGTGTCGTCGTCGGTACCGCCAACTGCATCGATATCGATCAGACCGGCACCACCACGATGCGCCCGGCCGATTCCGCCCTGCAGGACGATGGCCCGCCGGTCTTCCGTTCGGTGTTCCTGTCCTGCCCGACGCCGTTCCGCAACGAAGCTGACGCGTCGGCGGATGCGATCGCGGCGCTGTTCACGGGCAACAACAATGTCGCCAACGGCACCTCGACCCTCGCCAGCGTCTATATCAACGGCGCCAACGAGACCGCGGTGACGGCGTTCGATGCGAAGACGGCCAACGCCTTCTTCGACACGACCGCCTATATCGGCGCCGTCCGCAACTCGTCGGACACCTGGTATGCCGGTTGGACCTGCAACTCGAGCTATGTTGGCTTCGGCGGCACCAGCACGAACTGCACGGCGCTTCCCTCCACCTGATCGCCGACCATGCGATGGGGGCGGACGGCTGGTGCCGCCGCCCCCACGTCCAATGAGACCAGGGGGAATACGAGATGAAGAAGCCCATCACCTTCGGGAGCCTGCTCCTGCTTTCCACGGCGCTTGTCGCGCCCGCCGCCGTCGCGCAGACGGCTGAGACAGTCCAGAACTCGCCCCCCGCCGCCGCGCCGTCCGTTGCCGACGAGCCGCAGGAGGAAAAGGTCGATATTTCCGCGCCCGGCGCAGGCGGCGATGAAGAGATCGTCGTCACCGGTCGCTATATTCCGGAACCGGTCCGCGCGACCCCCGAGGTCGTCTCGGTCCTGTCGTCCGCCGATATCGCGCGGACGGGCGAGGGCGACATCGCCGGCGCGCTTCAGCGCGTCACCGGCCTCAGCGTCGTCGGCAATGGTTTCGTCTTCGTGCGTGGCCTCGGTGATCGCTATTCGCTGGCCCTGCTCAACGGGTCGCCGCTGCCGAGCCCCGAACCGCTGCGCCGCGTCGTTCCGCTGGACATCTTTCCGACCAGCGTGATCGCCAGCTCGGTCGTCCAGAAAAGCTATTCGGTGAATTACCCCGGCGAATTCGGCGGCGGCGTGATCAATCTGACCACCAAGGCCGTGCCGAACGAGCCGTTCCTGACCATCGGTATCTCCGGCAGCGGCGATACGGAAACGACGGGCAAGCTCGGCTATACCTATTATGGCAGCGATCTCGACGTCCTTGGTTTCGACGACGGCACGCGCAATTTCCCCAAGGCGCTCGCCAGCGTGATGAAAGCCGGCACGTTCAACACGACGACCAGCGCGCAACGTCGCGATTTCGCCGCCGGCCTGGCGAACGCAAGCACGACATTGCTCCAGCGCAATGGCGACATTCCGATGAATTTCTCGGCCGATGTCAGCGGCGGCGCGTCGACGGACCTGCCCGATGGCCGGATCGGTTTCATAGCGGCGGTCGGTTACAAGAATGACTGGCGCACGCGCGATACGTTGCAGCAGAGCTCGACCGATCCGGAACTGGCGGGCATTCCCCAGCAGAGCTTCCGCAATGTCATCACCGACAATCGGATCGTGGTGAATGGCATGCTGGGCATCGGCGCCGAATTCGGCGACCACAAGCTGCGCTGGACCAACCTCTACATCCGCGACACGCTGAAGCAGGGCCGTCTTGCTGCCGGCTACAACCGCAGCGTTGCCGATCAGGATCCGGCGCTGCCGCCTTCGTTGATCGAACAGAATACCTATTGGTTCGAACGTCAGCTGATCGACACCCAGTTCGTCGGTGAGTTCAAGTTCGGCGATCTCAGTGTCGACCTGCGCGGCACCTATGCGAACTCGCAGCGTGAATCGCCTTATGAGCGTTCGATCGGTTACGCCTATCTTGGCGATGGCAATCCGAACACCAAGAGCACGAGCGACGTCGACGATTATATCAACAACCTGTCGTCGGGCGGCCAGTTCTCGACCGTCGGCTTCAGCGATCTGAGCGAAGACGTCTATTCGGGCGGAATCGATCTGGCTTACAAGCTGCCTGGTTCGATGCCGATCACGCTTTCGGGTGGCTACAACTACAACAAGACCAAGCGCAGCGCGTCACGCTACCTGTTCCAGTATTTCCGTCCGGACGGCGCCCTGCCGCTCGGCGTGGCGCAGGAACGGCCGGATTACCTGCTGTCCGACTATAATATCTACACATACAACATCCAGCTTCGCGATATCTCCGGCGCGGAAGGGGCCTCGGCATATAATGCCGATCTCCGGGTCCATGCCGGTTATGGTCAGGTTGAAGTGCAACCGGTGGACGGTGTGCGCGCCACCCTGGGCGTACGCTACGAAGATGCCGTCCAGACTGTGAAGCCGGTCGGCAACCTGGCGGCAACCGGCCTTTCCAACAGCTATTGGCTTCCCGCCGCGACGGTGACCTGGAATTTTGCGGAGGACATGCAGTTGCGGCTGCACGCGTCCAAGACGCTGGCCCGTCCGCAGTTCCGCGAACTTGCGCCGCAAATCTACCAGGATTTCGAATCCGATCGCGAGTTCACGGGCAATCCGTTCCTGAAGGACAGTCAGCTGTTCAACGCGGAAGCACGCTACGAATATTTCTTCGGTCGCGGTGAGCGGCTGACCGTGGCGGGCTTCTACAAGAAGATCGACAATCCGATCGAGGCGGCGGCCTTCTTCGCGGGCGGCGGCCAGCTGCGTACCGGCTTTGCCAACGCCCCGCAGGCCCAGCTCTACGGTGCCGAGATCGAAGTGCAGAAGTACATCCCGCTCGAAGGCCTGGGCGGCGACTTCTTCTCGACCCGTCGTCTCGTGCTGATCGGCAACTACACCTACACCCAGTCCAAGCTGAAGGTGGACGATTCGATCGTGATCGGTCCGGACCTCCAGCCGGTTGCGGCCAATCTGCTGTTCCAGGATGGTGCGCAGTTGACCGGTCAGTCGGATCATCTCGGCAACGTCCAGATCGGCATCGAGGATACCGACAAGATTTCGCAGGCGACGATCCTGTTGACCTATGCGAGCAAGCGGGTCACCAACCGCGGCCCGATCCAGGGGCTCTCGCGTCAGCCCGACATCATCGAAAAGCCGGGCTTCCGCGTCGATTTCGTGGTGCGCGAGGAAGTGAACTTTCTTGGCGCGAATGTGGAGCTGAAGCTGGAAGCGCGCAATCTGACCGCGCAGAAATATCAGGAGTTCCAGCAGTTTGGCGCCAACCGGGTCGACATCAACACCTATAATGTCGGTCGCAGTTTTTCGCTGGGTGCCCAGCTGAAGTTCTGATCCGGAGGCAGGGCTTCGAAAGGCAAGGTCCGTTCGGACCGTGCGTGTCGAAGCCCTGCCTTTCCTGTTCCGGGCGAACGCCGCTTCGGCAAGCTCAGCCGGGCCAGGGCCGCTCCCTGAACCATTTCGTCACGACATATTTGGTGCCCGCGCGAACCTTCATGCCGTGGTGGAGCGTCGACGGGTTGGGCGTGCCGTTGGGGCGCTGATTGTTCCAACAGATCAGCTTGCCCGTCTCTGGCTGGACGATCTTGTCCACCGCCAGAAACCGCGTCGCACCGCCAGCGTCGGGTTCGTTGAGATAGAGCATTGCGGTCCAGGTCCGCTGCCCGCTGATCGTGCAATGGGTCGCATAGTCCGTCCCATCGGGTTCGAAATAGTCGGTATGCTGCTTGAATTCTTGCCCGACGGCATAGCGCTGCCCCTGCAGTGCCTCGCCAAATTGCGGGTCGATCCCGAGAAAATCGGCGAGTCTGAGTTCGAGTGCCGCGACGACGGGATCGCCACGATCGAGGTCGCAGGTCTCACTGGTGCGATACAGTGGGTCGCCATTCGAATCGGCGATGGTGGATGGACGCCTGCTCGCATCGATCCGTGCGATGATCGCAGCGCATTCCTCCGCATCGGCAAAGCCCTTGCGGATGAACAGGCTGAGCTTGGGGTTCGGCAGGCGTTGCACGCCCGGACGACCGATCAGATGGGCGCCCGCATCCGGGCCGGTTCCGTTGGTGATGGCAATGGTCATGCCGCGGTTAAGCAGATGCCGTGCTACGATTTCAAGACCGCAATTCAGCCGGTTGCCCGGTGAAATAATAGCGTCATACTATCGTCATCGACCCGCAACACTATCGCTATAGCGGGGCCATGTCGCCCCGGGGGAACCACATGCGTCTAAGTCTCGATGGCAGAGCCCGACGCTGGTTGCGCAGCCTGCCGCGCACAAGTGTCTATAGCGTGGTGGAGATCGCGCTGCTGCTGCTGCTCGCCGTGCAATGCGCACGGCTGTTCTGGACGGTGCTGACCCCGGTGGGGCCGCTCGGCGACTGGCGGCTTGCCGATCGCACTGCGGGCGCGCTCGCCAATAAGGCCGAATTGTTTCGCGGCTTCGATCCCTTTTTCCGGCTGGCCGGCGGTGGTGGAAGTGCTGCCGTCGTCACGTCGCTGCAGCTCAAATTGTTCGGCACGCGCATCGACGAGATCAACGGGCGTGGCTCGGCGATCATCGCCGGGCCTGACGGGATCCAGAACAGCATTGCCGTTGGCGAGGAAGTCATGCCCGGCGTGATCCTGAAGAGTGTCGCGTTCGACAGCGTGACGATCGACCGCGGCGGTACCGTCGAACAATTGTTCATCGATCAGTCGGTTCCCGCACCCGAAGCGGCGACGGTTGCGCCAGGCCTCGCGCTTGATGGGCAGCCCGCTGCCGCCGCGGCACCGCCGCCGGGCGGGCGCACAGTCTCCGCCGCGCAACTGCGCAGTGGAATCGGCTTCCTGCCGCGCACCGATGGCGGACGTGTCACCGGGCTGGTTCTGCGGCCCAATGGCGACGGTGCGGTCTTTCGCGGCACCGGCTTTGCGGAGGGCGACATATTGGTTGCGGTCAACGGCCAGCAGATCGGATCTCCCGCCGATGCCGAACGCCTGATCGGTCAGGCAGCCCCCGGCTCGAACGTCACCATCAGCGTCGAACGCGGCGCAAACGTGGTTCCCATAGTCCTTTCGATTGCGAGATAATGCGTAGAGTATTGACCGGCGCCGCAACGGCCATCGCGCTTCTCCTGTCGCAGCCTTTGGCCGCGCAGCAGACCACACTCAATGTCAGGGATGCGGATATCCGCGCCTTCATCCAGGATGCCGCCCGCGTGACGGGGCGGACGTTCGTCATCGACCAGCGCGTGCAGGGCAAGGTATCGGTGGTGACCGACCGGCCCTTGTCGAAGTCCGAATATTTCGAGGTGTTCCTGGCGACGATGCGCGCCAATGGGCTGGTCGCGGTCCCCACGGGTGGCGGCGCATTCCGCATCCAGCCTGCCGACACCGCCGCTGCCCAGCCGGGCCGAGTCGGTACGCGTGGCAGCGCGCAGAATAGTTTCGTCACCGAAGTCTTCCGGCTGCGCTCGATCGAGGCCAGTTCGGTGGTGGAAACGCTGCGGCCGCTGGTGAGCAAGGAAGGCTCCGTCACAGCCAATCGCGGCGGCAATTCTGTGGTGGTGGCGGACTATGCCGACAATATCCGACGCATCCGTCAGGTGATTCAGCAGATCGACCGCGACAGTGCCTCGACCACGCTGATCCCGTTGAAAAATGCCGGCGCGCGCGAGATCGCGACGTCGCTCCAGCAACTGGTCGGCAACGGCGCGGCCGGTGCCGATGGTGCAGCGCGCGGTCCATCCGCGACGATCGTCGCGATCGACAGCTCCAACTCGGTCGTGCTGCGCGGCGATGCCTCGACCGTCTCGCGCCTGGCCGAGGTTGCGCGCGATCTCGACAAGCGTGCCGAGCGTGGCACCGAAATCCGCGTCTTCTGGCTGGAATATGCCGATGCCGGACAGCTTCTCCCTGTGCTGCAGCAACTCACCGGCCAACCTTCGAGCCAGGCGACCAGTTCGGTCGGCGGCGCGTCGAGCACGGGCGCTGCTTCCGGTGCCGGCGCGAGCGCGGCGCCCGCGCCGTCGCCGGTGTCGTTATCGTCCGTGCCGGCGGGGCAGGGCATCCAGGGTCGTTCTCAGGCGATCGTCACCCGTTTCGAGGGGGCGAATGCGATCATCATCGCGGCACCCGCCGACGTTCAGCGTCAATTGGGCGAAGTGGTCCGCCAACTCGACACGCGCCGCGAACAGGTGCTGGTCGAGGCGATCATCGTCGAGATCTCCGACGCGGCTGCGCGCAATCTGGGCGTGCAATTCCTGTTCGGCGGCAAGCCCGGCAGCGGCGTGCCCTATGGCGTGACCAACTATTCCAATGCGACCCCCAATATCGCGACGATCGCCGGCGCGATCGCGGCGCGCGAACTCGACCGGACGACGACGGTCATCAACGGGACGACCGTCACCACCAGCAGCGGATCGGCGATCAGCGACCAGCTTCAGGCCGCAGCGGCGCAGCAGCTGCTCGCCGCGAAGGGCGGCATCGCCGGCATCGCCTTCAATCTGGGCAAGGATGCGATCTTCGGCGCGATCATCAATGCGGTGAAATCGGACTCCAAATCGAACCTGTTGTCGGCGCCGTCACTGATGACGCTGGACAATCAGGAAGCGAAATTCCTCGCCGGACAGGAGATTCCGGTGACCACCGGCGAGGCGCTGTCGAACAATTTCGACAATGCCTTCCGCACCGTTCAGCGCCAGAATGTCGGTATTCAGCTCGAAGTGAAGCCGCAGATTGGTGCGGGAGGCTCGGTGAAGCTGTTCCTGCGTCAGGAAGTTTCGTCGATCGCGGGCCCGGTTTCCAACGATTCTTCGGATCTGATCCTCAACAAGCGAGAGATCACCACCACCGTTGTCGTCGATGACGGCCAGATCGTGGCGCTTGGCAGCCTGCTCGACGACAATGAGCGTCGCACGATCGAGAAGATCCCGTTCCTGGGGGATCTGCCCGCGATCGGTGCGCTGTTCCGCTCGAAGGCGCGCTCGCGCGCCAAGACCAACCTCGCCATCTTCATCCGCCCGACGATCATCAAGGGACGCGACGATGCCAAGGCGATCGCCGAGCAGCGCTATGGCTATCTGCGCGACCAGCAACTGCTCGACCGACCCGATCGCGAGTCGACGCTCGATGAACTGGTGCGCGACTATATGGGCGCTGTGCCGCCGATTCCCGCGAAACAGAGCAATGCGGACCAGGTGGTGACGCCGCCCGCCGATGCGGTGGAGCCAAAACCGTGAAGATTGGTCGCGGCGATGCGACGGAAGACGCGCCGGCCCCCGTGCAGGAGGTAGCGGCCGTGTCTCCGGTGCTGATCGTCAACATTCCCTACGGGTTTGCCCGCAAATTCGGCGTCGTGTTGCTCGGCAAGGACGAGGGGCGGTTTTCGGTCGCGCTGCGCGACGGAAGCGATCCGCGCGCCTTGCTCGAAATCCGCCGCTGGCTTGCCCAGCCGCTTTCCGTCGAGACTGTCGATGCCGAGGCATTCGATCGGCTGCTGTCCGAACGCTACGCCATGGATGGGCAGGCCGCGGCGATGGCGGCGGGGTCGCTCGGGCTTGGCGACGAACTCGATATGCTGGCGACCGATCTGCCGACCGCCGACGATCTGCTCGACAGCGCCGACGATGCACCCGCGATCCGCCTGATCAACGGCATCATTGCGGAGGCTGCGCGCCAGGGCGTCTCCGACATCCATATCGAACCTTATGAGACCGGCCTTGTCGTCCGCATGCGGATCGACGGTGTTCTGCGCGAGACACTGCGGATGCCGGCGCATGTCGCACCCGTCGTGGTCAGCCGCATCAAGGTGATGGCGCGGCTCGATATCGCCGAGCGCCGCTTGCCGCAGGACGGCCGGATCGGGCTCACCCTGGGCGGCAAGCTGCTCGACGTCCGCGTCTCCACTTTGCCGAGCCGCGCCGGCGAACGCGTGGTGCTGCGCATCCTCGACAAGGACAATGCGGGCATCGACCTCGACGTGCTCGGCATGAGCGCGGAAACCAACGCGCTGCTGCGGGAGGCACTGTCCGAACCCAATGGCATCGTTCTGGTCACCGGACCGACCGGGTCGGGCAAGACCACCACCCTTTATGCCGGTCTGCGCCAGCTCAACGACGGGACGCGCAATATCCTGACGGTCGAGGATCCGGTCGAATATGCGATGGACGGTGTCGGCCAGACCCAGGTGAATGCGAAGGTCGGCCTGACCTTCGCGGCCGGGCTGCGCGCGATCCTGCGCCAGGATCCCGACGTGGTGATGGTCGGCGAAATCCGCGACCGCGAAACCGCGGATATCGCGGTCCAGGCGTCGCTGACGGGCCATCTCGTGCTTTCGACCGTTCACACCAACGACGCGGTCGGTGCGATCACGCGAATGCGCGACATGCGGATCGAACCCTTCCTGCTGGCCTCGACCTTGCGCGCCGTCGTTGCGCAGCGGCTGGTGCGCCGGCTCTGCCAATCGTGCCGCCGTCCGGTCCAGGCATCGGGATCGGTGAGTTCGCTGCTCGGTTTCGATCCGGGCACGGTGATCTACGAGCCGGTCGGCTGCGAGGATTGCAACGGCACCGGCTTCAAGGGACGTATCGGCGTGTTCGAGGCGATCCGCATCGACGATACCATCCGCCGCCTGATCAACGATGGCGGCGACGAGGCGATCATCTCGCGCCATGCGTTCCTGAACGCGCCCAATCTGGGATCCGCCGCGCGCAAGCTGGTCCGTGAAGGCTTTACGACACCTGAGGAGGCCGTCCGCATCTCGCGGCGCGAGGTCGTCGATGCGTGAAGTCCGTCATGCCTGATTATGACTATCTCGCGCTGGATACGGCGGGACGCGAGCAGCGCGGCAGCGTTTCCGCGCCGAGCATCGACGACGCGCGCGCGCGTCTCGACCGCAAGCGCTTTTATGTCGTTCGCATCGAGCAGGGTAGCGGAACCGTCGCGAAGCCGCCTCTATTGTCGAAGTCGATCTTCGCCCGGCGCAAACTGACCCCGAAACAGCTGACGCTGTTCACGCGCCAGCTTGCCACCCTCGTCCAGGTGACACCGCTCGAGGAATCGCTGCGCACCATCTCGCGGCAGGGCGAGGAAGCGCATGTCCGCACCGTCATCGAAGCGGTGCATTCGGGCGTGGTCGAGGGGCGCCGGCTGTCGGAGGCGATGGCGCGGCAATCCAAGAGCTTCCCGCCGCTGTATCGCGCCATGGTCTCTGCCGGCGAAAGTTCGGGCACGCTGCCCGTGATCCTGGAACGGCTCGCCGATCTGCAGGAACGCCAGGCCCTGGTGCGCGGCAAGGTGATGAGCGCGCTTGCCTATCCCATCGTGCTCGCCATCGTCGCGGTCGGCGTCGTCATCGCGCTGATGATGTTCGTCGTGCCCAAGGTGGTTGAGCAGTTCGACACGGTCGGCCAGAAACTGCCACTGCTGACACGGATCGTGATCGGGCTGTCCGAATTTCTGGTGGGCTGGTGGTGGGCGCTGCTGATCGCGGCGGCGCTGATCGGTGCTGTCGGATGGCGTGCGCTGCGCGATCCCGGACTGCGGCTGCGCTTCGACCGCGCCTTGCTTCGCATACCGCTGATCGGCCGGTTGATCCGCGATCTTCATGCCGCCCGGATGGCACGGACATTGGCGACGATGGTGGCGAGCCGGCTTCCCTTGCTCGAAGGGCTCAACCTGACCGCCCAGACCGTCCATAACCGCGCATTGCGCCATGCATCGGAAGAGATCGTCGAATCGATCCGCGGCGGTGGCAGTCTGTCGGCCGCGCTCAAGCGCGCCGGCGTGTTTCCGCCGTTGCTGGTCTATCTCACCGCGAGCGGCGAAGCGGCCGGGCGGCTCGACATGACGCTAGAACGCGCCGCCGACTATCTGGAGCGCGAGTTTGACGGCTTCACCACCGCCGCGCTCGCGCTTCTCGAACCGGCGATCATCGTCTTGATGGGCGGCATCGTCGCGCTCATCATCCTGTCCATCCTGCTTCCAATCCTCCAGCTTCAATCGCTGGCGGGCATCTGAGGTATAGTCATGACGCGTTCCAACCCACATTGTCATTCCAGTGAAAGCGGGAATCCAGAGGATATCTCCACCACGGAGATGCCTGACGACTTCAGCATGGATTCCCGCTTTCGCGGGAATGACACGGTGGAGGCGTCAAATGATGTGCCGAAAAGCGAACGTGGCTTCACCCTGGTCGAACTGATGGTGGTGATCGTCATCATCGGCCTGCTCAGCACTATCGTGCTGATCAACGTGATGCCGGCGCAGGACAAGGCGATCAGCAAGAAGGCGGAGGCCGACGTGCTCACGCTCGAACAGGCGATCGAGCAATACCGGCTCGACAATCTGACCTACCCCGCTGCGTCTGACGGGCTGCGCGCGCTGGTTCAGGCGCCGCCGTCACTCACCCGGCCTGAGCGCTATCGGCGTGGCGGCTATATCAAGCGGTTGCCCGAGGATCCTTGGGGCCGGCCCTATCTTTATGCGGTTCCTGGCCGCAACGGCAGCTTCGACGTCTATTCGCTGGGTGCCGACGGCCAGGAAGGCGGCGAGGGCGAGAATGCCGATATCGGCAACTGGCGCTAAGGCCGAACACGGCTTCAGGCCTGTTCGGCGTTCCGCCGAACACGGCTTCACTCTAGTGGAGCTGATGATCGTGATTGCGATCATCGGCGCGATGTCTGCCATCGTCATGCTCACGCTTCCAGATCCTCGTGGCCGGCTGGTCGATGCTGCCGAGACCTTCGCCGCGCGCGTGCGCATTGTGCGCGACGGAGCGATCGTCGACGGGCGCGAAACCAGTCTCGCCATGGATCCGCTCGGCTATGGTTTCGAGCAGCGCAGCCGTGGTGCCTGGCGCCCGATCCAACAGAAAGAACTGCGCCGCGCCGAATGGGGCGAGGGGATTGGTGTCGCGATCGGTCGTGATGCGCGCAAGACGGTGAGCTTCGACAGCACGGGGCTACCGAGCGAAGCGGTGACGGTGACGCTGCGGCGCGAAGGCGAACAGGTGGCGATCGCGATCGGACAGAATGGGGCGATCAATGTCGCACCGTAGGATGCGTTCCGCCGAACACGGCTTCACGTTGATCGAGATGCTGGTCGCGCTCGCGGTGTTCAGTCTAGCGGCGCTCGCGCTGCTGCGTCTGGAGGGGGCGACGCTGTCGAGCACCCACGAACTCGATCGCCGCACAATGGCACAGATCGTTGCTCGGAACCTGGCGGCAGAAACGCTGACCGATCCCACGCCTCCGCCGCTCGGCGAGGCAAAGGGGGAGGAGGTCAATGGTGGCAGCACCTGGCGCTGGACGCGGGCCGCACGCCGCATCGGCGATGGCGTGGCGACCCGGATCGATATTTCGGTGGCGGATGATGCTGGTCAGGCCCTTGCCAGCCTGACATTGGTGAGGCGCGCGCAATGAGTGTCGCGCCCACCACAGTCGCCCCAGCGAAAGCTGGGGCCCATGCGATGGCGGAGGTCCGAAAATCGTATGGGTTCCAGCTTTCGCTGGAACGACAAGAAGAAAGCTTCCCGTCCAAGCGTTCCGCCGAATACGGCTTCACGCCCGCTTGGCGTTCCGCCGAACACGGCTTCACGCTGGTCGAACTCATGGTCTCGCTGCTGATCTTCGGCATATTGGCCGCCGGCGGCGTGATGCTGTTGAGTTTCAGCGTCAGCGCACAGGCATCGGCCAAGACCCGGCTCGACGAGATTGCGGAGATCCGCAGGCTCGGCTCTGCGCTGACCGGCGATCTGGCCCAGGCGGTTCCTCGCACCACGCGCGACGGGCTGGGTGATCGGGCACCCGCATTCCGCGGCGCTGCCGGCAATGGGGCAGCGCCGCTGATGACGTTCGTTCGTGCCGGCTGGAGCAACTCGGCGGGGGCATCGCGCGCGTCGCTGCAAAAGGTCGAATATCGGCTCGATGGCGACCGCCTCGAAAGAGTCGCATACCCCATGCTAGACGGCGGCGAGCCGCAGGCGGGGGCCGTGGTGCTTGAGGGGGTTCGTTCGATTCAGATGCGCTACCGCAAGGATGGCGAATGGCTCGACGCCTGGGCCGAGTCACAGCCCGAACTGCTGCCGAGCGCGGTGGAGATGGTGATCGATCGTGGCGATGGAGCGCCGATCCGCCAGGTCTTCGTCGCTGGATCGGGCTATCGCCAATGACGCGCGGACCGATGAAGGATTCGGAGCGCGGCGCCGCGCTGCTCAGCGTGTTGCTGCTCGTCGCGGTGATGGCCGTGCTGGCGGTCTCCGCACTGGAGCGGTTGAAGCTGTCGACTCATCTTGCCGCCAATGCGGCTGCGATCGATCAGGCGCGGGCCTTTGGCCAGGCGGCCGAAACCTTGGCCCTGATGCGGATCGACGACCTGGTGGCGCGCGATCCCGCCAAGACGACACTGGCCGGTGGCTGGAATGGGCGCCGGTTCGATCTGCCCATCCCCGGCGGGATCGCGACGGCACGGGTGCGCGATGGTTCGAACTGCTTCAACCTCAACAGCGTTGCCATTGGCGAGGTACCGACCAAGCTTCAGCCCAATCCCACGGGCATCGCGCAGTTCGTGGCGCTGATGGAGGCGATCGGCATCGAGACGAAGGTGGCGCGTCGGGTCGCGGCTGCGCTGGCCGATTGGGTCGATGCCGACGACATCCAGGCGCCCGAAGGCGCGGAGGATGACTATTACCGGACGCTCGCGATACCTTATCTCGCCGCCAATGCGCGGATGAGCGATGTCAGTGAGTTACGCGCGGTTGCTGGGGTGACGCCTGAACTCTATGCACGACTGCGTCCCTGGATTTGCGCACTGCCGGTCAACGCACTCTCGCCGATCAACATCAACACATTGTTGCCCGACCAGGCCCCGCTTTTCGCAATGCTGCTGCCCGGCCGGCTGGATGTGCCACGGGCGCGACAAATGCTCGCGCAGCGTCCGCCCGGCGGCTATGCCAGTCTGGTGGATTTCTGGCGACTGCCCGCACTCGAGGCGCTCAACCCGGGCCAGGAGGTGATCAGCCAGACCAAGCTGCGCACCGACTGGTTCGCGCTCGACATCATGGTCGAGTTGGGTGGCGCCGAACTGGAGGAAACTGCGCTGATCGATTCGACACGCGAGCCGGCCCGGCTCGTATCCCGCCAATGGGGCGACCCGACATGACCGCGTTTCGCCTGCTCTTCCTTCCCGATACTGTCGAGCGCCCTGTCGCCTGGCGGGCCTATGACGACGATGGCCAACAGACGGCCGCGGGCGACGATGTCGCGACCTGTGCCCCGGATCTGCCCGAGGCGCGGATCGTCGCGATCGCGCCGGCTGCCGACACGATGGTCAACTGGGCGGAACTCCCCGCGCTGGCCCCGGCACAGGCCCGTGCCGCTGCGCGATTGCTGGCCGCCGAGAATAGTGCTGTTCCGCTCGACACGCTGCATGTCGCATTGGGCGATGCCGACGAGCGCGGCGATCGACCGATCGTTTCGGTCGATCGCGCATTGCTCGCGGGCTGGATTTCACGACTGGAGGCGCTCGGTCACGAACCCGATGCGATTGTGCCTGCGGCATTGCTGCTGCCACGCCCCGAAGACGGGTTCGTGCGCGGCGAGATCGCCGGGCAGCCGCTGCTGCGCAGCCGCAATAGCGGCTTTCTGGAAGAAGCCGGCCTTGCCGAACTGATCGTCGGCACGTCGCCGGTCGTCACGCTTTCGCCCACCGAAACCGAGGCTGCGATGCTCGCGGCGATTGCGGACCCGGTGATCGATCTGCGTGATGGCAGTTTTGCCAAGCGTCGCGCCTGGCAGGTCGACTGGAAACTGTTGCGGCGTCTCGCCCTGCTTGGTGCCGGCGTGTTGCTGGTCACCTTGCTGATCCATCTTGCCCTGATCCTGAAATACTCGACATCGGCCGACGCGATCGAATTGCGGACGCGCGCCGTGGCGCAAAGCGCGCTGCCGGGAGGCAATGGCGATGCCAATGCACTGTTTGCGCTGGACGAACGGTTGGCTGCGGCGCGCGGTGGTGGTGCCGGTTTCTCGACGACCGCGGCGGCGATCTATGCCGCTGTCCGCGCTGTGCCCAATGTCGAGCTGACTGCCTTCGATTTTGCGGTGGATGGATCTCTGCGCATCATGCTGGCCGCGGCGACGCCCGAGGATATCGCGGCATTCCAGCGTCAGCTTGAACGATATGGTTTCGATGGGACGGCCACCCAGCCGCGTGTCGAGGCGGGGCGACAGATGGTCGAGATGACGGTGAGGTTGCCATGAGCGAACGGATCGGGACCTGGTGGCGCGGCCGCTCGGTGCGCGAACAGCGCATGCTGATCGCGATGGTTGCGCTGATGCTGGTCGTGCTCGGCTGGTTGTTTGTCCGCATGATGGACGATGCCCTGTCCGATGTGCGCGAAAGGCATAGCCGCGCGGTGATCGAGCAGGCCGAAGTGGCAGGCAAGGTCGCGGCACTGAAGGCGTTGGAACGTGGCGCCGGCCGCCGGCTCGACGCGCCGGTGGACATTGTCGTCGGTCAATCGGCAAGCGAGGTCGGATTTGTCCTGTCTCGCACCGAGCCTCAGGGGCGCGACCGTGTGGCCATCACGATCGCCTCTGCCCGGCCTCAGGCATTTTTCGGGTGGCTCAATGATCTGGAGGCCAAGGGCGTCTTTCCCGAGCGGATGACGGCGCGCGCGAACAGCGATCAGACGTTGACGGTCGAAGCGACCATGCGGGGCAGGGGATTGTGATGCGTATCCGTCTGCCGCTTGGCCGCAGCCTGTTCTTTCTCTGCGCTTTCCTGATCGCGGTCGTTGCACTCATCCCGCTGCGTCTCGCGTTGGGCTGGTTGTCGCTCGATCAGAAGGGGCTTTCCGCGCGCAAGGCAGATGGCAGCATCTGGCTGGGCAGCCTGACCGAGAGCCGGATGGGTGACGCACCGCTCGGCGATCTTTCGGCGCAACTCTCCCCGATCCAGCTTCTGGTTGGGCGTGCGCGTGTCGATATCGCGAATCGCGAGGGCGGAGGCGGCCGAATCGCCGGCGGGCTGGGTGTGACGCGCAACAGCTTCGGCGTGGACGATCTGACCGCCGCGATTCCTGTCGCATCGGTCTTTGCGCCGCTGCCGATCGAGACACTCGATCTGTCCGATGTCAGCGTGCGTTTCGAAGATGGCCAGTGTGCGCGTGCCGATGGCCAGGTGAAAGCCGCGCTTTCCGGGGAGATCGCGGGCATCAACCTGGCGCAGGGACTGACCGGCAATGCCCGCTGCGAGGGCGGTGCTCTCCTGCTCCCGCTTCAGGGGCAGTCGGGGATGGAGCGACTGGCACTCAAGCTGTTCGAGGATGGTCGCTACGAACTCGATCTGTCGGTTCGGCCGTCCGATCCGGCACTGGGGCAGCGCCTGGCTGCATCCGGATTTCGGCAGACCGCGCAGGGCTATACGTTCAAGATGCAGGGGCGTTTCTGACAATCCGCGCATTTGGACGGATAGGTGCGCTTGACCGAATCCCAACCTCGGCGTAAGTGCGCGCCCGGCCTTAAGGTCATTGCGGCGATCGTAGCTCAGTTGGTTAGAGCACTGGTTTGTGGTACCAGGGGTCGGGGGTTCAAGTCCCCTCGGTCGCCCCATTTTCTCCCAGCCATCTTTGGTCTGGCACTTTCTGGTTTGTAATATTATTACTCGACTCGGTAATAATGTTTCAAAGGCTGAAGTGACCATGACCGCGGTTTGGGATTTGCCGGATTTCGACGACCACGAGGGCGTCCATCTGTTCCGCGACGCGGCAAGCGGCCTCACCGCAGTGATTGCGGTCCATTCAACCCATCTCGGGCCCGCTGCGGGCGGCACGCGCTTCTGGCGCTATTCGGACAGTCAGCTTGCGGTCACCGACGCGCTGCGCCTGTCGCGCGGCATGAGCTTCAAGAATGCGATGGCGGGGCTGCCCATGGGCGGCGGCAAGGGCGTCGTGCTGGGCGGCGAGGGTGTCGAGAAGACGCCGGCACTGCTCGCGGCGTTCGGCGCTGCGGTCGAATCGCTCGGCGGGCGCTATGTGACCGCCGAGGATGTCGGCATGACCGATGCTGACATGGTCGCGATCTCCAAGGCGACGCGGCACGTTTCGGGCCTGCCGGTGGCGGACGGCAGTGCGGGCGGCGATCCGGGGCCGTTCACGGCGCTTGGCGTCTTTCTGGGCGTCAAGGCGGCGGCTCGGCGTGGGTTGGGGTGCGACGATATGTCGGGCGTCCATGTCGCGATCCAGGGTGTCGGCAGCGTTGGTGGCGGGCTTGCGCGTCTGCTGGCCGCTGAGGGCGCGCGACTGACGCTGGCCGATGCCAATGTCGAGCGTGCCAAGCTGATCGCGGCAGAGCTGAATGCCGACATTGTCGGCACCGACGAGATATTGGCGATAGAAGCGGACATTATCAGCCCCAATGCGCTGGGCGCGGTGCTCACCGCCGAATCGATCGAGGCGCTGCGGACGACGGTGGTTGCGGGCGGCGCCAACAATCAGCTGGCCACGCCCGAGGATGGCTGGCGGCTTCAGGCGCGCGATATCCTCTATGCGCCGGATTATGTCATCAATGCCGGCGGCATCATCAACGTCGCGCTCGAATATCTGGGACAGGGCGACCGCGCCGAGGTTGAGGCGCGCATCCATCGCATTCCCGAGCGACTGCACGAGGTGTGGGATGACAGCGCGGCGACCGGCGACCCGGCATCGGCGGTCGCCGACCGTATCGCCAGGCGTTTGATCGGACGTTAGGCGGTGCGCCTCAGCCAGTTGAGGTCTCCGATCGGCAAGGGGCGTTGGTCGGGATCGATCGGGGCACAGGCTGTGCCCGTGACGGCTTGATGGAGTGGGGCCACACCGGTAGAGCGATGCGTCTCTCACGAAGGTTCGCCGCTTCTCGATGCATGGTTTCGCCAATCCGGCGCGGTTCCTCAAGATCGCCAGACCCTTGACGCCCTGGCTGGCGTGGAGCGGCGTGCTGTTGATCGCGATCGGCATGGGCGCGGGGCTGTTCTTCACGCCGCCCGACTATCTTCAGGGGGAAACGGTTCGTATTCTCTACGTCCATGTTCCGGCCGCCTGGCTCGGCATGGGGGGCTGGACCGGGATCGCGCTGGCCAGCATTGCGCAACTCGTCTGGCGCCACCCACTCGCCGGCATCGGTGCGCGCGCGATCGCAGTGCCCGGTGCATTGTTTACGGCCCTCTGCCTCGCGACGGGCTCGATCTGGGGGCGCCCGGCCTGGGGAACCTGGTGGGAATGGGACGGCCGGATGACCTCGATGCTCGTCCTGCTTTTCCTGTATGTCGGTTATATCGCGCTGGCGAATGCCGGCGACGAGCGCGGCAGCGTCAGTCGCGTGACCGCGGTCTTCGGGCTCGTCGGTGCCGTGAACATTCCGATCATCAACCGGTCCGTGGTCTGGTGGAATACGCTCCACCAGAAAGCGAGCATCACCCTCACCGGATCGAGCATCGACGGATCACTGCTCTGGCCGCTGGTTTTCACCACATTGGGCTTTTCGCTGCTGTTCGGTGCCATCGTTCTCATGCGGATGCGGGCGAGCCTGGCGCAGATCCGGGTCGAGGCGCGTCTGAAGCGAATGGTGGCGGCATGAATCACTGGGCTTATGTCGTCTCCGCTTATGCGTTGACCATCATCGCGACCCTGGGTGTCACGCTGTGGGCCTTCGCATCGATGCGGCGCGCGGAGCGGACGGCCGATGCATTGAGGCGAGACGCATGAAGGCCAAGCATCAACGGCTCACACTCGCGCTGGTGGCGCTGGTGGCGCTGATCGGCGCCACTCTGCTGGCCATGTCCGCGCTCAAGGATCAGGCCGCCTATTTCTATTCGCCCGCCGATGCCAGGAAAGCCAATCTGCCTGTTGGCCAGGCGATCCGCCTGGGTGGCATGGTGGCGAAGGGATCGATCGTCCGCGCACCCGACGGCGTCACCATCGACTTCGCGATGACCGATGGCCAGGTGAGCGTGCCTGTCCGGTTCAAGGGCATCGTGCCCGATCTGTTCAAGGAGGATTCGGGTGCGGTCGCGGAAGGGCGCTTCGATACGTCGGGCGTTTTCGTCGCCGACAATATCCTCGCCAAGCACGACGAACGCTACATGCCACCCCAGATTGCGGGCGAGATGCACAAGACAGGTAAAGTCGAATGATCGCTGAAGCCGGCCTTGCCGCACTGTGGCTGGCATTTGCGCTGGGCGCGCTCCAGCTTGCCCTGGTGCTGCTCGGCATGACGGGCGATCGTCGCGAACTGCTTGGTGCTGTGCGGCCGGTCGCGGTGGTGCAGGGGCTGCTCGCCTGCGCGGCTTTTGCGCTGCTGATCTGGCTGTTCCTGCGATCCGACATGTCGGTGAAGCTGGTCGCGATGAACAGTCATTCGGCCAAGCCCCTGATCTACAAATTCGCCGGCGCATGGGGCAATCATGAGGGCTCGATGCTGCTCTGGGTGTCGGTGCTGGCCATCGCCGGAGCGGGCGTTGCGCTGTTCGAGCGCCGCCTGAAAGAACCCACACTGATGGCGACCCTGGGCGCCCAGGCGTTCATTGGCCTGGGCTTCTATGCCTTCCTGCTGTTCGCTTCCAATCCCTTTGCCAGGCTGAACCCTGCGGCACCGGAGGGGCAGGGGCTCAACCCGCTGCTCCAGGATCCCGGTCTCGCCTTCCACCCGCCGACGCTGTATTTCGGCTATGTCGGGCTTTCGATCGCCTTTTCCTTCGCGGTCGGGGCATTGATCACGCGCGATGTGGGGGCTGCCTTCGCACGCGCCATGCGCCCCTGGGTGCTGATCGCCTGGATCTTCCTGACCATCGGGATCACCGCCGGCAGTTACTGGGCCTATTATGAGCTGGGCTGGGGTGGCTGGTGGTTCTGGGATCCGGTCGAGAACGCGTCGCTGATGCCATGGCTCGCCGCGACGGCCTTGCTCCATTCGGTCACCGTTCTCGCCACGCGCGACGGGCTGCGTGCCTGGACGGTGATGCTGGCTGTCGTCGCCTTCTCCATGTCGATGGTCGGCACCTTCCTCGTTCGTTCGGGTATCCTGACATCGGTTCATGCTTTCGCCGTCGATCCCACGCGCGGCAGCTTCATCCTCGCGTTGCTGGCGATCTATATCGGCGGCGCGATGGTGCTTTATGCGCTGCGCGTCGGCACGGTGAAGGAAGGATCGCAATTCGATCTGGTCAGCCGCGAAGGCGCGCTGGTCATCAACAATCTGTTGTTATCGGTCATTCTCTGCCTGGTGTTCTTCGGCACCATGTATCCGCTGATCACCGAGTCGCTGGGCTTCAAGGTGTCGGTCGGTCCGCCCTATTTCAATCTGGTGACCGGACCGATCGCACTGATCCTGGTCGCGATCATGGGCGCGGGCCCGCTGCTCAAATGGCGGCGCGACGAATTGAAGCCGCTGATCCATCGCATGGCCCTGCCGATCCTGCTCTCGGCCGCAGCGTTGCTCGCGCTCGTCCTGCTTGCGCCTCGCACGCATATCCTGCCGTTGCTGGGCCTGGTCGTTGCGGCCGGCATCGCCGCGGCCAGCGTCGCGCCCTTGTGGAAACGCAATCTGCGTCGCACCCCGGGCTTTATCTGGGGCATGGTGATCGCGCATCTCGGCATTGCGGTCAGCCTGGCGGGCATGGCGGCGGAAAGCAGCTTCACCAAGGAAACGCTCGTCGCCGCACGTCTTGGCGAATCCGAGACGGTGGGGCCGTTCACGGTCCGCTTCGACAAGGTCGAACCGGTCGCGGGACCCAACTGGACCGCGCTCGAAGCCACGCTCACCGTCACGCGCGGCAATGGCAAGCCGTTCGTGCTCAAGCCGCAGGCGCGCATGTTCCCGACCCCGCCGACCGAAACCAGCGAGGCTGCGATCGCCACGCGGATCGATGGCCAGCTCTATACGGTGCTGGGCAAGGAGGACGAGCAGGGCCGCTGGCAGCTCCGGCTGTGGTGGAAGCCCTGGGTGACGTTGATCTGGCTTGGCGGCGGCATGATCGCGCTGGGCGGATTGTTCTCGCTGGTCGGTCGCGTTCGGCGCGAACGGCGTGCATTTGACCGAAAGGCATATGCCTGATGAAGAAGCCTTGGCTCCTCTGGCTGCCGCTTGCGCTGTTCGGCCTGTTCTTCGGCATCGTCGCCTATGGACTGCTCAACCCGGCAGAGCGGACGATCGATTCCAAACTGGTCGGCAAGCCATTGCCGCAATTCACACTGCCGGCCGCGACCGACGGTATCGCAGGTCTGACCGACAAGGATCTGGCGCAGGGTGGCGAGCCGCGTCTGCTCAATATCTTCGCCAGCTGGTGTCTGCCCTGTATCGCGGAGGCACCGGTGCTTGAGGGGCTGGCCGCGCAGGGCGTGCAGATCGACGCCATCGCGATCCGTGATCGGCCCGAGGATGTCGCCGGCTTCCTGCAGCGCCATGGCAATCCCTACAAGCGGATCGGATCCGACGTCGACAGCCGCGTCCAGCTTGCGCTCGGCTCTTCGGGCGTACCCGAAACATTCGTGATCGATGGTAAGGGGATCATCCGCTATCAACATATCGGCGATATCCGCCCCGAGCATGTGCCGATGATCCTCGATCAGCTGCGGAAGGCGCGGTGAAGCGCGCGCTTGCCCTTTTGCTGATGCTGGCGCCCGTCCAGGCAGTCGCGGATTCGGCGATGCCGGCCGCGGCGCTTGCCGATACCCAGCTTGCCGACCCCACACAGGAGGCACGGGCGACCGCGTTGATGGAGACGTTGCGCTGCGTCGTCTGCCAGGGGCAGTCGATTGCCGACAGCGACGCCGAGATTGCGGGCGACATGCGCGCGATGGTTCGCGAGCGGATCCAGCGCGGCGAGACGCCCGACCAGATCCGTGCCTGGATGATCGAACGCTATGGCGAATGGATCAGCTATGATCCGCCGCTGTCGGGGCGCACCGCTTTGCTCTGGATCGCGCCTTTGCTGTTGCTCGGCGCCGGCGTCTGGCTGGCGCGCGGCCGTTTTCGCCGGAGGGTACGCTGATGGGCTGGATCATGGTTGTCGCGATGGCGGCGGCCGCCTTTCTCGGGCTCTGGCGGATCGGTCGCGTACCGCGGCCGACCTGGGAATTGATCGGTGCGGGGCTTTTGCTCGGGCTGGCCGGCTATGCATGGCAGGGCAATCCCGGCCTGGCGGGCACGCCGGTTGCGGCCAAATCGGCGGCGGCGGAGATCGATCCGAAGCTGATCGAGCAGCGCAAGGCGATGATGGGCAGTTTCGGTACCGAGGCGCAATGGCTCGATACCGCCGACACGTTCGGTCGGTTGGGGTCTCCACGCGATTCGGTGACCGTTATGCTCGGCGGCATCCGTGCCTTTCCCAAAAGCGCGGATATGTGGGTAGGGTTGGGCAATGCCCTGGTCAATCACGCGGAAGGCATGATGACGCCGGCTGCACAATATTCGTTCCAGAAGGCAGCGGATCTGTCACCCGAACATCCGGGCCCACCATTCTTCATGGGGCTTGCGCTGGCGCAGTCGGGGCAGTTCGACCGGGCGGAGGCGATCTGGACCGCGCTTCTGGCGCGCACGCCTGCCCAGGCGCCCTGGCGCGCCGATCTGGAAACACGGCTCACTGAATTGAGAGCACAGATGGGGAAGTCGATGCCTCCGGTGCCGGCTCCTGCGGCGCCTGCCACGCCCAAGGGTGACGAAAGCCGTTCCACCAGCTAAGCTATTTCAACTGCTTGGCGGATTTTTTCGGGATGGACTCAGACGTAGCTGCGATCGGCCGTATCGACGCCGTTCCCATGATCCTCGATGTGGTCTGCCGCGCGACCGGCATGGGCTTCGCCGCGGTGGCGCGCGTCACCGAGGATCGCTGGATCGCCTGCCGCGTCAGGGACGATATCGATTTCGGCCTGAAGCCGGGCGGAGAGCTGCCGATCGAGACGACGATCTGCGACGAGATCCGGGAGTCGCGGACGGCTGTGATCATCGGTCATGTCGCAGAGGATGCGCGTTTTCGCGACCATCACACTCCGGCGCGCTATGGCTTTCAGAGCTATATTTCGATGCCGATCATCCGGGCTGACGGCAGCTTCTTCGGCACCTTGTGTGCCATCGACCCACGACCGGCCGTGCTCGATACGCCCGAGACCGTGGGCATGTTCAAGCTTTTCGCCGAGCTGATCGCTTTCCATCTCGACGCGCTCGACAAGGTCGCGACCAGCCAGGCCGATCTGGTCGGAGAGCGCGAGACCGCGGCTTTGCGCGAACGTTTCATTGCCGTGCTCGGCCACGACCTCCGCAATCCGCTTGCGGCGATCGAGGGTGGGGTGGGCATGCTCGGGCGCGAACCGCTGGGCGAGAAAGGCGCGCGGATCGTCGATCTGATGCGGCAGAGTGTCGGCCGGATGTCGCATCTCGTTGAGACGATGCTCGACCTTGCACGCGGGCGCCTGGGGGGAGGGTTGCCGCTGGACCGCGAATATCGTCAGCCTTTGCAATCGGTGCTGGAACAGGTGATCGCCGAACTTCGCGTTGCTGATACGAACCGGTCCATCCTGACGGAAATCGACCTGCCGATTGCGTTCGATTGCGACTCTGTCCGCCTGTCGCAACTTTTCTCCAACCTGATCGCCAATGCGCTCACTCACGGGGCCCCTGGCGAGCCGGTCCGGGTGACCGCGCTCGCACGCGACGGCCACTTCGAATTCGGCGTCGCCAACGCAGGCGAAGCGATCCCGCCCACGACGATGAAACAATTGTTCCAGCCGTTCTCGCGCGGACAGGAAGGCGCGAGCCGCGGGTTGGGGCTCGGCCTCTACATCGCCTCGGAAATCGCCAAGGCGCATGGCGGCACGCTGACGGCGTCGTCGACCGAGGTCGAGACGCGCTTTGTCTTCACCATGCCGATCGCCTGAAGCTGTCGCTCAGGCCTCGAAAGGCAGGTCCAGCGCATCGGCGACGGCCTTGTGACGGATCTTTCCATCCGACACGTTGAGCCCTGCAGCGAGGTGCGGATCTGCAGCCATTGCGGCCTCGGCGCCGAGATTGGCGAGCCGCAGCGCAAAGGGCAACGTCGCATTGTTGAGCGCAAAGGCTGAGGTTCGCGCCACGGCGCCGGGCATGTTCGCGACGCAATAATGGATGACGCCATCGACTTCGAACACCGGATCGTCATGCGTCGTCGCATGGCTGGTTTCGAAGCAGCCGCCCTGGTCGATCGCGATGTCGACCAGCACCGATCCGCGCTTCATCGTCTTCAGCATGTCGCGCGTCACCAGCTTGGGCGCCGCGGCGCCGGGGACGAGCACCGCGCCGATCACGAGATGCGCGTTCTTCACTGCGGCCGCGATCGCGGCCTTGCTGGCATAGGCGGTCTTGATCTGGCTGGAGAAGAACATGTCCAGTTCGGCGAGGCGATCGTTGTTGATGTCGTAAATGGTGACATCGGCACGCATGCCGACCGCCATCTGTGCGGCGTTCACGCCCGCAACGCCGCCCCCGAGAATTGCGACGCGCGCCGGCGCCACGCCGGGTACGCCGCCAAGCAGGACGCCGCGTCCGCCCTGTTCCTTCTCCAGATAATGCGCGCCGACCTGGATGGACATGCGGCCTGCGACTTCGGACATCGGCTTGAGCAATGGCAGGCCGCGGCTGGGTGAGGTGACCGTCTCATAAGCGATGCAGGTCGCGCCCGACTTCATCAGCCCTTCGGCCTGCGGCTTGTCCGCGGCCAGATGGAGATAGGTGAACAGCAGGTGGCGGGGTTCGAGAAGCGCAATTTCCTGGGGCTGCGGTTCCTTCACCTTCACGATCATGTCGGCCTGGGCAAAGACCTCGGCGGCGGTGCCGGCGATCGTCGCGCCGGCCTCCACATAAGCGGCGTCGTTGAAATCGATCCCGCCGCCCGCACCCGATTCGACGACCACGTCATGGCCCGCCGCGGTCAGTTCGGCGACCGACGACGGAGTCAGGCCAACGCGATACTCGTGGTTCTTGATTTCCTTGGGAACGCCGATGCGCATCGCTCTCTCCTGTATAGGGGATTTTCCGCAGGATAATCCCGATCGGCCGGGAAGTGCTTGCAAATTGTAGCTGGCATATGGTCCTGATCGGGATGATATTGCGCATATCGGCGAAATGGCGCAAAACAATTGGCCATGGACGCGATCGATCGCAAAATTCTTGACCAGCTCGTCATCGACTCGGCGCTGACCAGCGAACAGCTCGGTGCGCGGGTCGGTCTGTCGCCATCCGCGGCGCACCGGCGGGTCAAGGCACTCGAGGATGGCGGCGTGATTCTGGGCTACCGGGCGCGTCTGTCTGCGGCGGCGCAGGGTTATCCATCGACCGTGTTCGTCTCGGTAACGCTGGTCGACCAGCGACAGGCGACGATGATGGCGTTCGAAGCGGCGCTGGCGCGAACCACCCAGGTGCGGGAAGCGCATCTGATGAGCGGTGAATCCGACTATCTGATCAAGGTGCTCGTTCGCGCCGACGATAGTTATGAGCGCGTTCATCGCGAAATTTTGTCGGCTTTACCGGGGGTTCACCGCCTGGTGACCCAGTTTACCATTCGGACTCTTGCCGCAGGGGATTGACGCGGACACGCAATGTTGCTGTGCAATGAACGAGGTGCTAATGGCGCCGGGCTCCAACGGCGGGGCAGCTGAGAGTCGGTCTTTTATGGCCTTTTTCCTAGACGTTCTGGCGTACTGACGCTTCCATGAGCACATCGGCAAAGGATGTGGAGGCTGCAGAGCTTTCGCACACGCCAGATCGCCAACCGCTTGCCAAGCTTGCGGTGGCGGCGATCGGCATCGTGTTCGGCGATATCGGCACCAGCCCGATCTACGCGTTCCGTGAAACCTTCACGTCCGAGCACCACAAACTGGTGCCGGATCAGCTGCATATCTATGGTGTGCTCAGCCTGATCTTCTGGTCGATGATGATCGTGGTCACGATCAAATACGTCACCATCATCATGCGCGCCGACAATAAGGGTGAGGGCGGCAGCCTCGCGTTGCTGGCACTCATCAATCGCGAGACCGGCAGTACCAAACGCTGGACCGCACCGATCGTGATGCTCGGCGTGTTCGCGACGGCGCTGTTCTACGGCGATTCGATGATCACCCCGGCCATGTCCGTGCTGTCTGCAGCGGAAGGCCTGGTCACGGTCGATTCGCGTTTCGCGCCCTGGATCCTGCCCATCGCGGTTGCCATCCTGATCTTCATCTTCTCGATCCAGGCGCGTGGAACGGCGCGGGTCGGCCAGCTCTTCGGGCCGATCATGCTTGTCTATTTCGTGACCATCGCCGTGCTGGGCCTGGCCCAGGTGATCCGCGATCCTACGGTCCTGATCGCACTCAACCCCTGGTACGCCGTCCAGTTCTTTGTCGGCGAGAAGATGCTCGCTTTCCTGGCGCTCGGATCGGTCGTGCTTGCCGTGACCGGCGCCGAGGCGCTCTACGCCGATATGGGCCATTTCGGGCGCAACCCGATCCGCGTGTCCTGGCTGTTTTTCGTGCTCCCGGCGCTGATGTTCAACTATCTGGGGCAGGGTGCGATGATCCTCTCGCTCGACCCCGCGGGCGCGGCCGAGGCGATCAAGAATCCGTTCTTCATCCTTGCCCCTGACAGTCTGCGTCTTCCGCTCGTCATTCTCGCACTGATGGCGACCGTCATCGCCAGCCAGGCAGTGATCTCGGGCGCCTTCTCGCTGACCCAGCAGGCGATCCAGCTCGGCTTCATGCCGCGTCTGCAGATCCTTCACACCAGCGCCAGCGCGGCGGGGCAGATCTACATCCCCGTGATCAACTGGGCGCTGTGCGTCGCGGTGATCCTGCTCGTGTTGTTCTTCGGATCGTCGAGCAACCTGGCTGCGGCCTATGGCATCGCGGTGACCGGCGCGATGTTCATCGATACCTGCCTGCTCGCCGTGGTGTTGTTCAGCCTGTGGAAGTGGAACAAGCTGGGCGCCGGTCTGGCGCTTGCGGTCTTCCTGGTTGTCGATCTGGCCTATTTCGCGGCCAATCTGACCAAAGTGCCCGATGGCGGCTGGTTCCCGCTGGCCGTGGGCTTCTTCGCCTTCACCATGCTCACCACCTGGTCGCGCGGCCGCAAGCTGATGATCGAACGCATGCGCGAGGCGGCGATGCCGGTGAAGGTCTTCGTCACCTCGGCGGCGAATTCCGCGACGCGCGTGGCGGGCACCGCTGTGTTCATGACATCGACCGCCGATGGCGTGCCCCATGCGCTGCTCCACAATCTGAAGCACAACAAGGTGCTGCACGAGCGGGTGATCCTGCTGACCGTCAAGATCGCCGACGTTCCGTTCGTCGTGCAGGAGAATCGCTGCCAGCTCGAAGATCTGGGGCAGGGGTTCCATCGTCTGGTGATCAAGTTCGGTTTCATGCAGGAACCGGACGTGCCGACGGCGCTCAAGCTGGTCACGGGCTGCGGTGCAGAGTTCAAGATGATGGACACCAGCTTCTTCCTGGCGCGCCAGACACTGTTGCCTTCGGAACGGCCCGGCATGGCGCTGTGGCGCGAGCGGCTGTTCGCCTGGATGATGCGCAATTCCGAAAGCGCGATGGACTTCTTCAAGCTCCCTCCCAACCGCGTGGTCGAGCTCGGCAGTCAGGTCGAGATATAGAGACGGCGCCGATCATCGTATCGGCGCTGTTCGGCCCCGCCGACCATGCGCGCCTCACCGCGCTGCGCCGCGCGCATTATCCGGTGGAGCGCAATCGACTCGATGCGCACCTCACGCTGTTTCATCATTTGCCCCCGTCGATCGGCGTGGAGCTGAAGGCGCGCCTTGCCGAACAGGGCAGGGGCGCTCCGCCGACCGCGCGTATTGTGGGTATCCTCGACCTTGGTCGCGGCACAGCGCTGCGCGTCGAAAGCCCTGAGCTGGAGGATATGCGTGCGCAATTGGCCGACACGTTCGACAGCCTGTTGTCGCCGCAGGATCGTGCGGGCTGGAGGCCGCATGTGACCATCCAGAACAAGGTCGACCAAGCCGCGGCAAAGGCGCTGCAACGCACGCTATCCCGCGATTTTCGGCCATATCCGCTCGCAATCGCCGGCCTGGCTGCCTGGCATTATCGCGACGGGTTATGGGAACTCTTCTCGCGGCACCCGTTCCGCGGTTGACCGCCTCCAAATGGCCCACTATAGCCCGCCTCCGCGCCACGGCGCATGCCCTTGGGGCGGAGTAGCTCAGCTGGTTAGAGCACCGGAATCATAATCCGGGTGTCGGGGGTTCAAGTCCCTCCTCCGCTACCATGATTTTCTTCGAAAAATTAATGGCATGTAGCCGAAGAGGGCAGTTTCCTCGTCGAGGAAGTCCGCGGCCGGTTCTCCCAAATATCATCGACATTTTGCGCACTGCAGGTTCGACCGACGTTTTTCGGCAGGACATGCGTGATCACTCGGTCGCCAGTGCGTTTGCCAAGGGGGGACGGAGCCGCTGACCCCATCGCGCGTCAATCCGCAGTGTTCACCACATCCCGATAAAGCGAGCGAAGCTGACGTCGCATGGCGATTGCGGCATCATAGTCTTCCTCGATCTTGGCCAACCCCGCGCACGATGTCGTTGCGCCACGGCGCTCGAGATCCTCGTCACAGCGCTTGATCCAGGCGGCACCGCGTGCCGCGTCCCGTTGATAGAGCCTACGCGCTTCATCGCAGACCGTCCTGGCACCGTCGGTGCATGCCTGCGCGAGCGAGATATAGGCGACATAGTCCGCGACCGCATCGCGGCGGGGTGAACGATCGCGCGTTTCGAGAACCGCCCTGGCCAGGAAGTGGCAGCCCTCCGGGTCGATCAGAAGCGCATCATTATGCAGGAAACAGGCCTGCGCCAGCATGGTCGACGCCGTGTCGAGATCGCGTTTGACCCCGGTTCCGGTCAACTGCATCCAGCCCAGATATTTGCACGCATAGGGGCCCTGGCCCGAATCGTCGCCGTTGCACACGCGGGTGAACCGCTGCTGCGCGCGGGCATAATCGCGCAATTGCCGGTTGTGCAGATAAAGCTTGCCCGCCTCATAGCAGCCGGCGGTGATCAGACCCGCGTCACATGACATGTCGTGATGTTCGAGCGCGCCGCGCAGATCGCCGCCGCGCGCGGCGCTGACGCCGCGGCTCCAGCAGGTGTCGACGTTGGTGTCGGCCTTGCACGGGGGCGACTGGCTGGCCCGTTGCGGATATTGAATGGGATAGTTGGGGAATGTCAGATTGTCGGAGGTCCGCTCTCGCCCAAGCTCGCGCATGCGCGCCAGCAGCCGGTCAGGGACGCGATCGATCGTGTCCGGGCGGCATGCCAGCGTGGCCAGGGTCTTGCCGCCGCGGCTGACGGTCAGCAGCCCGAACGGATGAAAAGCCGACGGGTCCGGTTCCAGCCCGTCACGAAAACCGGCGGCGAAGCGATAGGCGGTGTCGCCGTTTGTGAAGGTCGCGATCTCGTCGATCGTGTCGCCGGCACCATCTTTTCGCCGATAATCCAGATCGGCCAATTGGCTGGTCAGCGTCAGTTCCGGCGCAAGCAGCGGTCGCCCGTAACGGTAGATCGCGCGCGTGCCCGCAACCGAAATCGATGCCTCCCGCTCCTGGCCCTGGATCCGGCAGGTCAACACATTCTCGTCGCCCGCGTTGGCGGAGGCCGTCGCCGCCGTTGAGCAGAGCGCGACCAGCATTGCGCCGAAAACAGGGGCGAACATACGGATCAGCCGATTGGGCATAATTTTCATCATCGTCCTGTCAAAACCATCATTATTCCCGCGAACACACGCGAGGGACGTGCGCAAAGGGCAGATTCACGGTTCTTTTGACCGAGCGATCTCGCCGGCATCCGAGGCGCTGCTCTCTGCGCGCGCAAGAGCCAACGCCTTTGTCGCACCGGCCGCGGACGATGTCTCGGGGTCAAGCTTCAGTGTTCGTTCCAGCAGTTCGATCGCGCGCGCGATGTCGCGTTCGCGGCCATGTCCGGTCTGATAGGCCCTGCCGAGCGAGAAGCAGCTTTCGGCCTCGCCGAGCCCGCAGGCCTTTTCGAACAGGGAAAGGGCATGTTGGCGGTCCTTGCCGGTGCCGCGTCCGTCATCCACCATCATGCCAAGATTGCCGCAGGCGCTCGCATCGCCCGCCTGGCAGGATGGTTCGAATAGCGAGACGGCGCGCTTATAGTTGCGTGGGACGCCAAGGCCGTCACGATAATGCACGCCGAGATTGTAACAGGCATGCTGGTCGCCGGCATCGCAAGCCTGCCCGAACAGTCGCGCCGCACGCCGATGATCGCGCTTCACGCCCTTGCCCAATGAATAGGAGGCGCCGAGGTTGGCGCAGCCGTCCTTGCCGCCCCTGTCGCATGACTGCTGGAACAGCTGAGCCGCCCGGACCGGATCCTTCGGTACGCCATCCCCGCCGATATAGGCGAGGCCGAGATTGGAGCAGCCGGTCGCCTCGCCGCCATTGCAGGCCAGGGCGTAATAGGAGGCTGCCCGGTCGGGCGACAATTCGACGCCTCGTCCGGCGCCATGGAGATAGCCGGCCATCGTGCAGGCCCGCATGCTCCCGAAATGGCAAGCCTTCGCAAAAAGCTCCGCTCCCCGGGCTTCATCGCGAGGAACGCCGTCACCTTCGAGATGAATGAAGCCGAGCCGGGTACACGCATCCGCATCGCTCTCTTCGCAAAGCGGCATTGGGTTCTCGACGGAAGGAGCATTCTCGATCGTCTCGGCCTGAGCGTCTTGCGCGGAGGCCGGACAACCGAGCCCCAGACACAGCGCCATCAACAGCCCCAGGCCGAGGCCAGCCAGCCAAGCTCTCACCGATCGCTCGCCTTGGTCTCGTGCCTGTATAGTCCGGCCTCGACAGTGTGCCTTGGTTGCGGCGTTTCGGTCATTGTCTTCGATCCTGTCGCATCGGCGATGCTCCTCGGGTCATTCGCCGATCAGATGTAAGGCGAGCGAACGCCGGTGCGGTTTTCGTCGATGTTCAAACAGGTAGATGCCCTGCCATGTTCCCAGGGCGAGTTGTCCGTCGATCAACGGGATTGAGAGCTGGATCTGGGTCAGCGCGGCGCGCAAATGCGCGGGCATATCGTCGGGCCCTTCATCATCATGCGCATAGGCGGTGGGATCCTCGGGCGCGATCCGCGCGAAGTACCTCTCCAGGTCGGACCGCACCTCGGGCGCCGCATTCTCCTGGATCAGGAGTGAGGCGGAGGTGTGCCGGCAAAAGATCGTGAGCAGCCCGAGCTGCATCCCCGTGCGGGCCACCCATGCGGCGACCCGATCGGTCACCTCGACCAGGCCGGGGCGACCGGTCTGGACTTCCAGTGTCGTGGCGCTTTGCCATATTGCCATCTGCGCCCCGTGCTCGACATCGCTTCCCAACACAAGTGCAGGCGCAGAGTCACCATGCTCGCGCCTGATCTGCATCCTTTCGACGGGCGTGTCTGCTGTGGTCCGATTGTCGGGCAGGGATCGGCGCGCAGATCGGCTGCGATATTGCGGAGAGCGGTGAAGACCGGGTCTCGTTCGCCCGTTCGCGCGCATGACGGGGCTCTATCTGCTCGAGACCCGTTCGTTGGCCATGGCCGGCTAGGGGGCGTGTGGGGGATGCCTCGAACCATGAGCGCCGGTGCGTCACCCTTTGGCGATCACATGCCGCAACTCGTCGCATGCGCCCATTGAATGACGTCGTTCCGATACCCAATCATGACCGGAGTCCAAAGTTGCCGAGAGACGGCGAAGGCTCAAGGAGCGGATCATGTCCAAATTTCTGTTGAGCTATCTGCAGCGCGAATATGGCAGGCTCACGGAACTGATCGCGCGCGAAACCCAACGGCAGCCTGTGGACGAAGCGGTCACTGCCCGGTTGAGCAGGCTGAAACTGGCGGTCGAAGTGCAGTTCGCGCAATTCGTGTCTGACGCTACGCCGTACGGTCCACGGCAACGGAACGACATTTCAGGCTGCTCCGCCTGATCGCAAGGCCGTAGCCGGGCAGGCCGTCCATGGTGATCGCCCTTGGTGATCCGTGCGAAGATCCGACTCAACCGCTTTCACCGCTGATGCAGGGTCTCCGGGTAAGTCCCGACCCGTAAGCGAACACCAGTCCTCCAGCTTCGGTAAGCGGAGCGAATGTGTTCCAGCGGACTCGATCAAGGACATCCCCGAAATCCATCGGACCTGTCTCCGCGACGTCGAGCGCCTCGTTGGAAAAGGCGTAGTGGCATCAGGCGCTGTGATGCGGCCGGGAAAAGAAAAAAGGCGCTCAAAATCGGACATTTTGATTTGTGCTCAGTCATGGGCAGCGCAGAATTAGAATGCCTATCTCTCCGGGCCAGTATTACTGGCTTGCGACCGTCGCCGGATCGGCCATTTATCGGTGATCCGATTGGTCGTTTGTCCCCATGTTGACATGTAAGCGGCAACGGCGTGACGTGTAATAGAGGAAAGGCAATATGAAACTCCCGCACACTCTAGTTGATGAGTATCATCAGAACGGGTTCCTGGTGATCCCGAATCTCTTTTCACTAGAGGAGGTTTCTGAAATCCGAAGCGCGATGCAAAGAGTGTTCGGGGAGGATGACCCTGCGAACGTCAAAGAAAAAAAGAGCGGTGTTGTTCGTACGGCCATGGGGCTTCACCTGCGTGACGAGGTTTTCGCGCGGCTGGTCCGTCATCCGCGACTGGTAGAGCCGGCGCAGCAAATCGCCGGCCAGGATCTTTACGTTCAGCAGGTCAAGATCAACGTCAAGGCCGCGTTCGAGGGGGAGCAATGGCAGTGGCATCAGGATTTCTCGACGCATCATCAGGATGATGGCGTGGCGAAGCCGCTGGCGCTCAACCTGCATATCTTCCTGGACGATGTGACGGAATTCAACGGCCCGCTTTACTTCTTTCAGGGTTCGCACAAGTTCGGCAGCGTCGCGACCTGGCACGACAATGTCTCCACCAGCTATCCGCTTTGGGTGGTCGAGGAGGACAAGGTCCGCGAGATTGCGGAAACCTGCCCCATGGTCTCCGCGACGGGACCCGCCGGAACCGCGCTGATCTTCGGCGATTGCCTCGTCCACGGATCGCCGCCGAACATCTCGCCGTGGAACCGCAGCATTTTCTCCCTCATCCTGAATCCGGTCGACAATGCCTATAGCAAGGAGAGCCGCGAGGATTTCCGTCACCATCGCGACCTGACGCCCGTCCGTCCGCTTTCCGACGACTGCCTGCTGGAGCCCGCGGCCTGACCACTGATCGCAACCGGGGCCCGGTTGGGCCTCGGGCAAGGGCCTCCTCGCGCGGCATCGGCTGTGCCGTTATCAGAGAAAGATAAATATTATGAATATGTTGGCGCGTCGATCCTGGGTCGGCAGCGAGAGTGACGATCTTGTCCAGGCCATATCGACCTCGGTGGCTGATCAATCCTCGGATGCGATCCATGCCCAGATCGATCATTTGATCGATGAAAACCGGCGGATTCACGAGGTCGAGTGCGTGAACCTCAATCCCGCCACGAATGTGATGAACCCGCGCGCGGAGCAGGTGCTGGCCAGTGGCCTGGGGAGCCGCCCGTCGCTGGGCTATCCCGGCGCCAAATACGAGATGGGCCTGGAGGCGATCGAGCGGATCGAGGCCATCGCGGCGGAGCTTGCGGCGGAGGTCTTCGGCGCACGCCATGTCGAGTTCCGGCTGGCGTCTGGCGCCATGGCCAATCTCTATGCGTTCATGGCGACCTGCAAGCCCGGCGACAGTATCATCGCTCCACCGGACACGATCGGTGGGCACGTGACGCACCATCGTGCGGGTGCGGCCGGCTTCTACGGACTGGATATCCATCCGGCGCCGATCGATCCCGACGGCTATACCGTCGATGTCGGCGCGTTGGCCGAACTCGCCAGGCAAGTCCGGCCGAAGCTGATCACGATCGGTGGAAGCCTGAACCTGTGGCAGCATCCGCTGCGTGAGATCCGCGCGATCGCGGATGAGGTCGGTGCCTATGTGCTGTTCGATGCGGCGCATCTGTGCGGCGTCATCGCGGGCGGGGAGTGGCAGCAGCCGCTTCGCGAAGGCGCGCATCTGATGAGTTGCAGCACTTACAAGAGCCTTGGCGGCCCGCCGTCGGGCCTGCTCATGACCGACGATGCCGAACTGGCCGAGCGGATCGAGCGGATTGCGTATCCGGGGCTGACCGCCAATTTCGATGTGGCGAAAACCGCCTCGCTGGCGATCGCGCTGCTCGACTGGAAGGAATTCGGCCAAGCCTATGCCGGCGAGATGCGGGCGACCGCGTCGATGCTTGCACAGGAGCTCGATCGTCGCGGCATCCCGGTTCTACGCGGATCCCGGGGGTTCACCGAATCCCATCAACTCGCGGTTCGTGCGGCCACCTATGGCGGCGGTCACAATGCTGCGAAGCATCTGCGCGGCGCCAACCTGCTTGCGTCGGGCATCGGGCTTCCTGTCGAGGCGGTTACGGGTGACTTTAACGGGCTGCGCTTCGGCACCCCCGAAATCGTCCGCTGGGGGATGACCGCCGCAGACATGCCAGAGCTGGCGGACCTGATCGCAGAGGCTCTGACGGCCAGCGACCCGACGTCGCTTGGCGATCGGGTCACTGCGTTCCGGTCGAAATTCCGGTCGCTGCATTTTTTGCGGACCTAGGCGTTCGGACGAATGTCGCGGGGGTTGATTGTCGCCCTCTTCCGATGATCCGGGAGACCGTCGTCCGGCACGAGCCGGGCGGCGGTCTCTCGCGTTTCAGTCTTCGTTGGGCTTTGCCTGTTCCAGGACCCAGTTCACGAAGGTTTCGGCTGTATCTGACAGCGGAACGGCCGCCTTGGTCAGCAGATAGAACTGATTATTTGCAGTGACTCGCTTGTCGGACAGGATCTGAAGCTTGCCCTGTTCGATCAGGCCGCCGATCAGCGATGTATGGCCGATCGTGAATCCGCGTCCGTTCAAAGTCGCTTCGATGGCCATCGAATAGAGCGAGAAGGTCTGGGTGATGAGATTGTCCGGTCGCATCTGGCCGGTGATTGCCAGCCAATCGTCGAAATCATTCTGCCAATAGGTATCGAGCATCAGCGGTGCACCGATCGGCAAACCGCGCTCGTCGGTTTCGGACTGTTCAATGAGCGCGGGGCTCGCGACAGGCACAAGTTCGTCGAAGAACAACTCGCGATAGTCGCAACCAGGAAATGGCGGCCTGCCATATCGGATCGCCACGTCGAAGTTCGAGGTGCGCAGATCGACAATGGCCGGATCTGCCCAGATTTCGACGGTCGTGTTGGTGTGAAGCTTGTGGAATTGATCCATGCGCGCGCCGAGCCATAGCTGAGCCAGCGCCGGCAATATGGTGAGGCGAACCGCTCTTGTCGTCTGGGTGGAGGTGATTTCCTGCGTCGCCAGCGCGAGTTGCTCGAGTGAAGGGCGGACGCGCTGCGCGTAACGCTTGCCGGCCTCGGTAAGCTTCACGCCCTGAGGATAACGCTGAAAAAGGCTGACACCCAGAAACGCTTCCAGGGCCTTGATCCGCTGGCTGACTGCGCCGGGCGTCACGCTCAGCCGCAATGCTGCCAGCGCGAAGCTCTCTGTGGCGGCAGTCGCGGAGAAAACGCGAAGCCAGTCGAGGTTGGGCAGTTCGCGCGACATTAGATGTTCTCCGCCTGCAACTTAAGATCTGTCATCTATTTGCCCTGACGTTTCGCGCCTGCAACCGGGGCGAGTTGCTGCTCATGCAAAACTCGTAAAGCAGATCATGGGATTCACAAGCCGGATTTTCGGAATTCAAATAGATTTTCTATGTGTTCCTTGAGTAGGCCAAATCTTGAGCAATTCGGCACAGCATAAGAATGGCTATGTCTGCGAGTCAGCAATACTCGTTTGCTCCGTCAATGAAAAAACCTGCAAGTCTGGCACCTGTCAGTGGTCGCATACACCGTCGCCCAATGCGCGGGATCGATCGGACGAGAGGGGGCGCAGTGAAGACAATCCGATCCGATCGGGGGAAGCCCGCAACATATCCGATCGCGCGCCGCAGCCATGCGGCGTTGACGAAGGAGCGGACATGAACCGGAGAGATTATCTTTTTTCGGCTTTGGGGACGGCGGCGGTTGCGTCGGGCGTTCTCGCCGGCCCTGCATGGGCGCGGACCGTCGACAAGGCGGCTGCGAGGCGCTTGCAGGATTCGACATTGCTGGTCGATGGCCTCGATCCGTCCGGGCTGACCGAGAAATATCTCGGCATGCTCGAAGCGGCCGGGGTCGATTGCTGGCATCAGAGCATGGGCGGTTTCGACAGCTTCGTGAACCTGCTGCATTTCTGCGACCGATATTCCAGTCGCATCGTCCAGGTCGGTACCGTGCGCGAGATGCGCGCGGCGCAGAAAGCCGGAAAGATCGGGCATGTGTCCGGCTGGCAATCCGCCGAAACGCTGATCCGGGACGGTGACACGACGATGCCCGCGATCCGCAATTTGCGGGCGTATCGAGAACTGGGACTGCGCATCTGCGGTCTCGTCTACAATACCGCCAGTGCGTTCGGTGGCGGGGCGCTGGACCCGAGCGTGGGTTTGACGCGCGCCGGCAAGCGGCTGGTGGAGGAAGTCCACAAGCAAAGGATCGTCCTCGACGTCGGTGGGCATTCGGGCGAGCAGACCTCGTTCGACGCGATCGAGATATCGCAGGGCGTGCCGATCATCTGTTCGCACACCAATCTGCGCGCTCTGGTCGATAATCCGCGCAACATGACCGACCGGTTGATCGAGAAGATCGCAGCGTCGGGCGGCGTCATCGGCCTGACCACGGTCAACGATTTTCATGCGCGCAGCGTCAAGGACGAGAAGACCCCGGTCACGCCCCAAGTCGCGCTGGACAAGCATCTCGACCAATATGACTATCTCAAGCGGCTGGTCGGTGTCGACCATATCGGGCTTGGACCCGACTTCATGTACGACCGGCCGGATCTGGTCGCGATCATCCCCGAACTCTGGCCGCCGGATGTCTACAGCAACAATCCGCCATGGTTCATGGTGAAGGACTTCGAGACGATCAGCGAACTGCCCAATGTCACGCAGGGGCTGATGCAGCGCGGCTGGAGCGACGCGGAAATCCGCAAGGTGCTCGGTGAGAACTGGCTGCGCGTCTACGAAAAAGTCTGGGGCGCCTGAACGCGACCGGCGTTTCGATGATTCAAAATGAAAAGACTTGGGAGATTGTCTGTGGCGCGTTTGAGACCCAATCGGTCGGGTCATTTCGGCCTTTATATGGCTGCCCGGTGCGTTGCGATTGGCGCGCTAGCGGTTTCAGGAGCGGGCGTGATCGCGTCCTCGGCTGAGGCGCAGGGTGGCGTCGCGGCGGAGGACGCGCGGATCAATGCATGGTTCGATGCGAAGTTCGAGGAGCAGCTCGACTTCAGTCCGATGGGCCGCTCGTACATGGGCGACAAGAAAGATTACGACAAGATCGACGACCTGTCCGAAGCGGCGCAGGATCGGGCTCTGGAATGGCACCGCAGGTCGGTGGAGGAACTGAAAGCGAAATTCGATCGGTCGAAATTGTCGCTGGATGCGCAGACCTCCTACGATCTGTGGATCTTCCAATATGATCTGGCCGCCGCCGCCGCGAAATTCCGCCGGAATGAATATATCTTCAACCAGAATTTCAGTCCGCACACCCGTTTTCCGCAATTCCTGATCGCGATCCACAAGGTCGACGAACCGGCGGATATGGATGCCTATATCGCGCGGATCAAAGGGCTTTCGCGCGCGCTGCTCCAGCGCCTCGAAACGGCGAAGATGAATGCCGCCGCCGGATCGCGCCCGCCCAGATTCGCCTATGATGGCGCGATCAAACAGGGATATGCGCTGATCGCGGGCGCGCCTTTCGATGGTGCGGGCGACAACAGTGTCTGGACCGATGCGCAGGCGAAAGCGGACGCGCTCGTCAAGGCGGGCAAGATCGATCAGGCACAGGCCGACCGGTACAAGGCGGCGGCGCGCCAGGCGCTGATCGAGGACTGGGGACCGGCCTATCGGCAGATCATCGGTTGGCTGGAATCGGATCGGCCGAACACCGATGTGATCGCGACCGGGGTCGGCAAGGACCCCAACGGCAAGGCCTATTATGCCGAGCGGCTGTTCGATTCGACGACGACGACGCTGACGGCCGAGCAGATCCACCAGATCGGCCTCTCCGAAGTCGCGCGGATCAAGGGCGAGATGGAGACGATCAAGGACAAGGTCGGCTTCAAGGGCTCGCTGCAGGACTTCTTCAAGTTCGTCCGCGATGACGATCGTTTCTATTATCCCAACACAGACGCAGGGCGGCAGGCCTATATCGACGCGGCCACGGCACACCTTGCCTTCATGAAGACGAGGCTGCCGGACTATTTCGGGATCCTGCCCAAGGCGGACGTGGTCGTGAAACGCGTCGAGCCCTATCGCGAAATGGCGGGTGCGCCGCAGCATTATCTGCTGGCATCGCCGGACGGCTCGCGCCCGGGCGTCTTCTATGCGCATCTGATCGACATGCGAGCGATGCCGATCCCGCAGATGGAAGTGATCGCCTATCATGAGGGCAATCCCGGCCATCACATGCAATTCTCGATCTCGCAGGAACTGACGAACGTACCGAAGTTCCGCACCCAACTCTTCTACAACGCCACGCAGGAGGGGTGGGGCCTCTATACCGAGCGGCTCGCCAAGGAGATGGGCGGTTACAAGGATCCCTATTCCGACTTCGGTCGCCTGACGACCGAGATCTGGCGCGCGATCCGCCTCGTCGTCGATACCGGCCTCCATTCGAAGGGCTGGACCGAGGAGCAGGCGGTCGCATATTTCACCGAAAACTCCCCCGCTGCCCAAGGGCAGATCCGTGCCGAGGTGCAGCGCTACATCGTCGCGCCGGGGCAGGCGACGGGCTACAAGATCGGCATGTTGAAGATGCTCGATCTGCGCCGGAAGGCGGAGGCCGAGCTGGGCGCCAAATTCGACATTCGCAAGTTCCATGACACCATCCTGGGCGCCGGCCAGATGCCGCTCGACCTTCTCGAACGCCGTGTCGATCAATGGATCGCGGCGCAGAAGGCTCATCCACTGAAAGGAAACCGATGAAGACCGCCTGGCTTGCCGGACTGCTGCTCGCGACGGCCATTACCACCGCGCCCGTTGCCGCGCAGGAACGTGGCCCCGATGCGCGGCCCATTTATGGGCGCGACCAATGGCTGCCCGCCAAGGTTCCGACGTCGGACGATGTGCTGCGCATTCCCGTTCCCGCCGATTTCAACGTGCCCAAGGGATCGTTCGTGCTGGTCGGTGGACGGCTGTTCGACGGCACCGGCGCGGCGGCGCGACCGGCGACGATCGTCGTTCAGGGCAAGGCGATCGTCGCGGTGCTGAAGCCGGGCGAGCGTAACTGGCCCGCCGATGCTGTGGTTTATGACGTGACCGGCAAGACGGTGATGCCCGGGCTGATCGACCTGCACACCCATCTGACCTTTCTCGATGCAGGCGACATGAGCGCTTATTCGACGGGCAATTCCAGCGGAGCGGAGTCCGCGATGCGCGGTTTGCGGCGCATGGCGATCCATCTTCAGTCGGGCGTCACCAGCGTGCGCGACGTGGCGTCGCACGGCGATGCGCCGTTCGTGCTCAAGCGGTTGCAGGCGTCCGGAGAGATCCAGGGGCCGCGTATCTTCACGGCCGGCCAGCTCATCACCCAGACCGGCGGACATGCGGCCTTGCATGCGATGACGCCGGGCTATCCCGAAATCGCCAACGGCAATCCCAATTCCATGGTCCGCATCGCGTCTGGCCCCGACGCCTGGCGCGAGGCGGTGCGCATCCAGTTCGCCAAGGGCGCGGACCTGATCAAGCTGGCCAGCGAATATTCGCAGGCAGAGATTACCGCCGCGGTCGACGAAGCGCATTCGCTCGGCCTCCCCGTGACCGTCGATTCCGAGACCCAATATATCGACATGGCGATCAAGGCGGGTGTGGATTCGATCGAACATCCACTGCCGCGCAGCGATGCAGCGGTCGCGCTGATGGCAAAGCGCGGCATCGCGTCGGTGCCGACGTTGATCCCCTATCGCCTCATCTCGCGGTCTTCGGGCGGCTATTTCGGTTCCACCTCGCGTCGGTTCGAGCTTAACGAAACCACCATCCTCGAAATGGCCAGGAAGATGCGACGCGCCGGCGTCAAGATGGGCATTGGCCTCGACCTGATCGTCGGCTGGCCCGACTATATGCCGGGCGCTTACATCAACGAGTTGCAATCCTTCACCGAGATCGGCTTCACCAAGGCCGAGGCGCTGGTCGCGGCGACGAAGACGAGCGCAGAGATCATGCGCATGGGCGATCGGCTGGGCACGATCGAGGTCGGCAAGCTCGCCGACATCATCGTGGTCGACGGCAATCCGGACGAGGATTTCAACGCGTTGAGGAAGGTGCAGACTGCCTTCGTCAACGGGCGGCTTATGCTGCAGGACGGCCGCATCTTCAAGCCGGCGCATACGGAACTGCCGTTGCCGAGCGCGAAGTAGGGACGGGCGCTTCGGCGCCATATGTCCGGATGTTCAAAGGATCCGATGATGAGAGAGTTTCGTCCGTCGAAGCGGGGACACGTCCGGTGAGCCACGCTATGACGAGCTTGCCCGCGTCCGCGCGACCGGCATGGGCAGAGATCGATCTCGATGCGCTTGCGGACAATGTCCACAAGATCCGGGCGCTGATCGGTCCTGACGTCCGCCTCTATGCGGTCTGCAAGAACAACGCCTATGGCTGTGGCGCAGGGGAATGCGCGCCGACGATGGTCGCTGCTGGTGCCGATGCATTCGCAGTTTCGGATCCCGAGGATGCGGCACGTATCCGGGAGGCCGGTGTTGATGCGCCGATCCTCCTCTATGGGGCGACGACACCGGGCCAGGCCGAAGCGGTCGCAGATCTCGACCTGATCGTGACCATCCACGATTTTTGCGGGCTGGACGCCTTTGAGCGACTACACCGGCCCATCCGGGTCCATGTGGAAGTCGATTGCGGCTATGGCCGCCTCGGATTCGTGCCCGACGAATGGCCGGCCATGTTCGCGCGGCTCGCAGCTTCGTCGTATCTCGATGTCGTCGGCATCTACACGCATCTGGCGCAGGTTGAGGATGCGGCATGCGTCGACGGGCAGATCGAGCGCCTCGAACGCGCGATCGGCGATGCGCAGGCCGCGGGTCTGAGCGATCTTGAGATCATGGCCGCGAGCAGCCGCGTGCTGCTTGGATATCCGGGGCTGAACCGCACTGCGGTCAATCCCGGACGCATGCTCTACGGCATGATGGAGGAGCCCTGGATCGACGGGCTCGCGTTCGATCCGGTGATCCGCGCGATCAAGTCGCGCGTCCTGCAGGTCAAGACCATTCCGGCGGATTTTCCGGTCGACGATGCGCGGCATCGCGCTGCTCCGGGGAGGTTGAAGACGGCGGTCATCGCGTTCGGCTTCAAGGACGGTTTGCCGAGCGGCCCCGACGGCGGCACCGTTCTCATCCGCGGCAGCCGTGCGCGCATCGTCGGCGGGCGCGCGACCGAACACACCATCGTGGACGTGACCGATATTCCGGGTGTCGTGCCGGGCGACGAGGTCGTTCTGGTCGGCGAACAGGGGGGCGACAGCATCGCCCCGGCCGAAGCGGTGGCGACTTATGGGATGGCAATGATCGAGCTCATCGCCCGCATGTCGCTGAACGTACCGCGAATTTATACGGGGCGTGGTTGATACGGCCGCGATAGCCGTAAACATTTTGCAGGTCACCCTGGCGAGGGCCGGGGTCTCTCAACCAGATCTCGCCATATTCAGTGCGCCGAGAACTGCGATTTTCAGCAAAATCAATACTATAATGCTGGCAAATTCCGCAGATGCTTGCCTGTGCCCGGCGTCCGTGAAGGTCCTTTCAGACCATTAGATGATCTCCTGTGCAGCATCAGAATTACTGTGTTTTGCATCGGTGGTTTTTGATGCAGCACTATATGCGAAACGAAAGTTACCGGAATATTGCGTCGAAGTTTCAGGTCTCTGGAGCTTGAGGTCGTTCGTCTATTCGTGCCGGAATTTTGAATCTGGCAAGTTGTCGACGTTTTCGATGTCGCATGTGGAAAGATTTCAACGCCTCATTTGAATGCAGGCATTGCAGGGACTAGAAATGCTCCGGATTGAAAATCTCACACACGTCTACCCGAACGGCACGCGCGCGCTCGATTCCGTGTCTCTCGAAGTCCCGAGCGGGATGTTCGGTCTGCTGGGGCCGAACGGTGCGGGCAAGTCGACGCTGATGCGGACGATCGCGACGCTGCAGGTGCCGACTTCGGGTGCGATCCATTTCGATACGATCGACGTGCTGGCTGACCCGGACGCGCTGCGCCGGACGCTGGGGTATCTGCCCCAGGATTTCGGCGTTTATCCGCGGGTTTCTGCGTTCGACATGCTCGATCATCTCGCCGTGCTGAAGGGCTATGGCAACCGGCGCGAACGCCATGAGGTGGTCGGCGCGCTGCTGAATCAGGTTAATCTCTGGAGCGTCCGACGCAAGGCGATCGCCGGTTTCTCGGGCGGCATGCGACAGCGTTTCGGCATCGCGCAGGCGCTGATCGGTCAACCCAGGCTGGTGATCGTCGATGAGCCGACCGCGGGCCTCGACCCGGAAGAAAGCAATCGTTTCCTCAACCTGTTGTCGGAGGTCGCCGAGAATATCGTCGTCATCCTGTCGACGCACATCGTCCAGGATATCGCGAACCTCTGTCAGCAGACCGCAGTCATCGCCGCCGGACGGATCATTCGCACCGGCACCCCGCGCGACCTTGTCGCCGAACTGAGCGGGCGTGTGTGGACGAAGACGATCGACAAGCGCGAACTGGAGGCGCACCGGAGCGCACACGAGATCATCGCGACGCGCCTGGCCGGCGGTCGCACGGTGATCCACGCGCTGGCCGATGCGGATCCGGGCAATGGCTTCACCGTTGCCGAAGCCGATCTGGAAGACGTCTATTTCTCGACGCTTCTGCCTCTTCGCCGCGCATCGTGAGGCACTGACATGTTGCGTCACATCGCCGCTTTCGAGCTCAAATATCAGCTTCGTTCCTCGGTCTTCTGGGGCACGAGCATCATCTTCTTCCTGCTTGCCTTCACTTCGGTCGCGTCGGACGACATCCGGATCGGCTGGGGCGGGCAGGTGTTCCGCAATTCGCCCTTCGCCATCGCCATGACGAGCATGGTCTGGAGCATCTTCGCGATGTTCATCGTGACCGCCTTCGTGGCGAACGTCGTGCTGCGCGACGACGAGACCGGCTTCGCGCCGATCCTGCATGCGACCCCGCTTTCGAAATTCGATTATCTCTTCGGCCGGTTTTCCGGCGGATTCGTGGCCGCCTGCCTGGCGTTCCTGAGCGTGCCACTGGGTGCGCTGGCGGCCGTCGTTTTTCCGGGGCTCGACCCCGAAACCATCGGCCCGATCCGGATCGCCGACTATCTTTACGTCTATTTCCTGTTCTGCGTGCCGACTCTGTTTGTCATGGGCGCGGGCTTTTTCGCGCTGGCGACGGCGACGCGCTCGATCATCGCCACCTATGTCGGCGCGCTGGTCGTGCTGGCGATCTATTTCTTCACCAGCATCTATCTGCGCCGCCCCGAATTCGGCGCGCTCTCCACGCTGAGCGATCCCTTCGGTCTGGCGTCGTTCACGCATGTCACCAAGAACTGGACCGCGAACGACCGTAACACGATGTTGCCGCCATTCCTCGGCCTGATGCTCCAGAGCCGGGCGATCTGGTGTGGCGTGGCGATCGGCCTGCTGGCGCTGGCGTGGCGTGCCTTCACGCGCAAGGGCCTGGTGACGCGGAGCGATACGCGCGCGGCGCGGCAGACACGGGACGTCGAGACCGTCACGGTCGCACCCGGTGCCGTTCCGCCGCCACCGACGGATCGTGCGCTTGGCTGGGGCCCGCTGGCCGCGCTGACCCGCTTCGAACTGCTCGGCGTGCTTCGCGGTCCGACGTTCATCGTCCTGCTCGGCTTCGCTTTCATCAACACGATCATCGGCTTGTGGCTGGCGGGCGACGACAGCGTGACTGTCATCTATCCGGTGACCCGCGTGATGATCCAGACGTTGCTGGCGCAGTTCACCACCATTCCGCTGTTCGTCGCCGCCTTCTATGCCGGGGAACTGGTGTGGCGCGATCGCGAACGGCGCATCCATGAGATCGTCGATTCGACCCCGTCGCCCGACTGGGCGTTCCTTGTGCCGAAGATTCTGGCGATCACCGTCATTCTGCTGGCGATGGGGCTGATGAGCATCGGCGCCGCGATTTCGGTGCAACTGCTCAAGGGTTTCACCGCCATCGAGTTCGGCCACTATTTCACCTGGTTCCTGGCGCCGTGGCTGCTCACGATGGTGATGTACGCCGTGCTTGCGGTGTTCGTGCAGACCCTGGTTCCGCACAAGTTCGTCGGCCTTCTCGTCATGCTGCTCTATTTCGTGCTGGAATCGGCGCTGCCGACGATGGGCTTCGAAAGCCATCTCTACATCTACGCCACCACCAGCGCCGTGCCGCTGTCCGACATGAACGGCCTGGGCAATTACGCCAACTATGCCGGCTGGTATCGCGCCTATTGGACTGCGGGCGCGGTGATCCTGGCGGTGCTGGCCTATGGCCTGTGGCGGCGCGGTGCGTCGGCGCCGCTGCGCGTGCGCATCAGGAATTTGCCGACGCGGCTGGCCGGCCCCGCCGGCGCGATCGCCGGGGTGGCGGCAGTCGTGATGACGTCGCTCGGTGGCTGGATCTATTACAACAATTATGTCCTGAACGACTTTCCGACGTTCAACGAGAGCCAGCGCTGGGCAGCGAATTACGAAAAGACGCTGCTGCCCTATGAGGCGCATCCGCAGCCGCACATCACCGACATGACGCTGGACGTCGATCTCTATCCGGACACGCCACGCGTCGTGACGCGCGGCAGCTATGTGATCCAGAACAAGACCGGCAAGCCGTTGACACAGGTCTATCTGGCGTGGGGGCACCCGTTGGTGTCGAAATCGTTTCTCGGAACGACGATCGAGCCGGGCGTCCAGATGCGCTCGCTCGAGGTGCCGGGCGCGCGGATCACACGGGAATATCCGGAATTCAACTTCCGTATCTACACCTACGACACGCCGATGATGCCCGGCGAGCGACGGGAGATCCGCTTCGAGACGGTGCGCGAGCAGCGCGGTTTCCGCAACTCGGGCAACGAGGATCGTCTCGTAGCCAATGGCACGTTCCTCAACAATTATGCGCTGACGCCGAACCTGGGCGTGTCGCGCTGGCCGTTGCTGCAGGACCGTGCCACCCGGCGCAAATACGGGCTCAGCCCCGACCTGAAGCTGAGCAAGCTGGAGGATGAAGGCGCGCGCGCCTTCACCTATCTTCGGCACGACAGCGACTATGTGAACGCGGATGTCACGCTGCGGGGGCCGGCCGACCAGGTTCTCGTCGCGCCCGGCCAGCGCATCTCGCAAACGGTCGCTGGCGATCGTCAGGTCACCCGCTTCCGCACCGAGGCGCCGATCCTCAACTTCTTTTCGATCCAGGCTGCGAAATATGCGGTGCGCAAGGATCAGTGGAACGGCATCGGGATCGAAGTCTATTACGACCCGGCACACACCTACAATATCGACCGCTTCGTTCGCCTCGCGAAGGATGGGCTGGCCTATTACTCGAAGAATTTCGGGCCGTACCAGTTCAAGCAGTTCCGCATCATAGAATTCCCTGTGTACAACAACTTCGCACAGGCTTTCCCCGGCACCGTTCCGTATTCCGAAGGCGCCGGCTTCATCACCAAAATCGATGACAAGAACGATGTCGACTTCATCGCATATGTCACCGCCCATGAACTCGCGCATCAATGGTGGTTCCACCAGGTGACCGGCGCCGACATGGAGGGCAGCACAGTCCTGTCGGAAACCCTCGCCCAATATTCGGCGCTGATGGTGATGGAGAAGCGCTACGGCGCCGCGATGATCCGCCGGTTCCTCCAGCGAGGGACGGAGGGATATCTCGGCGCGCGCGGGAAGGAGAATGTCGCGGAACCGACGCTCGAGCGGGTCCAGGAGCAGGCTTATGTCCGCTACCAGAAGGGCGGCAACGTCATGTACCTGCTCAAGGACCGGATGGGCGAGGATGCGGTCAATCGGGCGCTGCGCTCGCTGATCGGGCAGTTCGCGTTCAAGGGCGCGCCTTACCCGACCGGACGTCATCTTGTGGCCGCGCTGCGCGCCGAGGCTGGCCCGGAAAACCAGCAACTCATCACCGATCTGTTCCAGCACATCACGCTCTACGACCTCAAGGTCGCCGATGCACAGGCGAGCCGGCGCGCGGACGGCAAATGGACGGTGACCGCCATTGTCGAAGCGCACAAGCGCTACGCCGACGGCAAGGGGATCGAGACGGAGGCCCCGCTCGACGGGGCGTTCGACGTCGGCGTGTTCACGGCCGACCCCGGCGCGAATGGTTTCACCCAGGCGAACGTCCTGTCGATGCAGTCACAGCGCCTGCGCACCGGCCGGCACAGGATCGTCATGATCGTCGATCGGGAGCCAAAGTTCGTCGGGCTCGATCCGTACGTCAAATACATCGATCGCAACACGCAGGATAATATTCATCAGGTGAAACTTCGTTGAGTGAAACAGTTCGGCGGCACTGCGGCACGCAGGCGTTGAATTAAGAAATTTCTATATTTGATCTTGAAACTTCCTTGGGGGGATTATGACTGATATTCGCAAATATTGCATGGGTGGCATCTCGATTCTGGCATTTGCCTGCCCGTTCGCTGCCATGGCGCAGGCCGCGGTGCCCGGTCAGGAGGAGAGAGCCTCCGAGGAAAGACGGGTGGGGGACAGCGACATCATCGTCACCGCCACGCGCCGCGAGGAATCTCTGCTCGACGTGCCGGCCAGCATCGGCGCTTTCAGCCAGGCAACGCTCGACCAGAAAGGCATTCGCAACATCGAGGATCTGGCCCGCATCACGCCGGGGCTCTCGATCAGCCAGGGCTTCTCGGGCATCAAATATATCGCGATCCGCGGCCTCTCCTCGTCGGTCGGCGCAACGATGACCGGCGTCTATCTCGACGACACGCCGGTCCAGGTCCGTTCGCTTGTCTTGTCGACCAATTTCTATCCCGCACTGTACGACCTGGAGCGGGTCGAAGTGTTGCGCGGGCCGCAGGGCACGCTGTTCGGGGCCGGCGCGATGGGTGGCGCCGTCCGCTTCATCCAGGCCAAGCCGAGCCTGACCGAATTTTCGGGCAATATGCGTGGCGAAGCCGGCATCACCGAAGGCGGCGACTGGAGCGGGGAAATCGGCGGTGCGATCGGCGGCCCGATCGCGCAGGACAAGGTCGGTTTCCGCGTCAGCGCCAATTATCGTCGCGATGGTGGCTATATCGATCGCGTTCCCTTTGTCGCCGCGCGCGGCACGCCCGAGAAGAATTCGAACTCGAGCGACACCTTCGTCGCGTCTGCCGCGCTCACCCTGGCGCCCACCGAAAACCTGACGATCACGCCTTCGATCTTCTACCAGCAGGCCAATCGTCACGATTCGAGCACTTACTGGACGTTCAAGGCCGGTTCCACGCGGCCGCAACCGCCGATCTTCCAGAGCGGCGAGGGTGTCGCATCCTGGAACAAGGACAGGTCAGCGCTCTATTCGGCCAAGGCCGAACTCGATCTGGGCGGTGCGAGCCTGATCAGCAACACCGCGTTCACCGATCGCAAGACGCGCTCTTTCGATGACGGCACGGCGTATCTGCTCGACGTCTTCCAGGGTTCGCTTGGCCCCACGCTGAACCCGATTCTGCCGTTGCTGGGCATTACCGGGCCGTTCAATTTCGGACTGTCGCTGCCGAACGCCGCCGAGGTGGCGGAGATCAAGCTGCGGATGACCCAGAAGGCCTTCACTCAGGAATTGCGCCTGCAATCCAACAATTCCGATGCGGCGCTCAAATATGTGTTCGGCCTCTTCTATCAGAATTCGCGCCAGACCTCGCAGGAGCAGGACATCGCGCCGAATACGGGAGGGGCGCCCTATCTCTTCCTGTTCCCGGTCGGACCCGGCGGTCTTGTCGCAGATGCGACCAATCGGATTCGCGACAAGCAATATGCCGCGTTCGGCCAGATCGACTATGAGGTACTGAAGGGGCTGACAGTGAGCGCCGGCGCGCGCATCTCGCGTGTCGAGTTCGATTTCTACGCCTTGTCCACCGGATCGCTGTCGGGCGGCGGCCCCGCCACGAGCGGACGAAACAAGGAAACGCCGATCACGCCGAAATTCGGCATCGAGTATCAGGCGACGCCGAACGTGATGGTTTATGCGAGCGCCGCCAAGGGGTTCCGGTCGGGCGGCGCCAACGCGGGCGGGACCAATGCGTCGTGCGGGCCGGATCTGGCGGCAATCGGCTACACGGAGGTTCCGCGCACCTACAAGGCGGACACTGTGTGGAGCTATGAGATTGGCACCAAGGGACGTGTCGGGCGCTTCGCGACGTTCGCGGCCAGCGCGTTCAACATCAACTGGGACGACATTCAGCGGACGCGCTCGTTGCTGAGCTGCGTATCGATCTTCACCGACAATTTCGGCAAGGCCCGTAGTCGCGGTTTCGACCTTCAGGTCACGCTCAATCCCGCCGAAGGCTTATCGTTCGACGTCGGCATCGGCTACACCGATGCGACCCAGCGTGAGACGATCTTCACGCTGCCTGGCGCGACGACGCCGGGGACCAGCGTCCGCAAGGGTGATCGCTTCGCGACCCCATGGGCCGTGAACGCCGGGGCCGATTATGAGACGCTGTTGGGCTCAGGCGACACCAAAGCTTATGGTCATATCCAGTACGACTTCAAAAGCGCCTGGACCGTGAAACCGGGCAATGTCGGCTTCAACCCGCTGTTCGCCCATATCGACGATCAGCATTTCGTCTCGGCCCGTGTGGGCGTGCGCAAGGGCGGGATCGACCTCTCGGCGTTCGTGAACAATCTGACCAATGCGCGCGACATCATCGGCCGGCTGAATTTCTCGCCGTCGGAGCGTGTGCAGATCCAGACCCAGCGGCCACGGACCTGGGGGCTCACCGCCGGTTACCGCTTCTGACTGCGCAGGCCGGGCGGCCCCAAGTGCCGCCCGGCCTGAGCCTGGCCAAACGGGTTCAATAGCTATGGATAAGCCTCGCGGAACACGGACAGTATCGCTCTATCTGTTGTTGACGCTGATCTTCTGCTCGGTCCCGTACGCGCTGATCGGCTACACGAAACAAGTGTCGGGCGGGAATGGCGGCTATGTCGTTGCCCTGATGTGGGGGCCTGCCTCAGCGGCGCTGGTCACGGTCTGGTGGCGGAAACTCGACTGGGCGTCGCTGGGTTTTTCGTGGCGACATACACCTTCGGCCTGGCTGGGATATGTGCTGCCGATCCTCTACGCGGCAATTGCCTATGGGATCGTCTGGATCGCCGGCCTTGGCGGCTTCGCCCAGCCGGAGGCCGTTCAGACCCTCGCGACCAGACTGGGCTGGACCTTTACCGATCCGGCGACCTTCGTGCTCGCCTATGTCGTTTTCGTGGGATTGACCGGCATCGTTTCCGCCACGGCCAGAGGCCTCGGTGAGGAGATTGGCTGGCGCGGCTTCCTCACCCCGCATCTCCATGCCCGGTTCGGCTATACCGGCGGAACACTGATCACCGGCGTCATCTGGACGCTGTGGCATGTGCCGCTCATCCTGTTCGCCAATTACAACAACGGCGCACCCAGCGTTTTTGCGCTGGCCTGCTTCTTCGTCATGGTCATGAATCTGAGCTTCATCATGACCTGGCTGCGGTTGAGGTCGGGAAGCGTGTGGCCGTGCGCCATCCTGCACGGCAGCCATAATCTCTTCATCCAGCAGATCTTCACGCCGCTGACCTCTCCGCGGGGAGATGTCACGGCATATGCGATCGACGAGTTCGGTTTCATGATCCCGGCCGTCACCTTCGTCGTCGCTCTAGTCTTCTGGCTGTATCGCGACCGTGCGATCGCTGCCGAGAGAGCCCGATCGCACGGCACGTCTCGCCGAAATGTGTGAGGCAGAGAATAGCTGAGCCTGTGGCGCAAGATTAATGATTTGCGCGTCCGCCCGGTTCTGAAGACTAGTCGCGCCCTCAGAGAGGGACGAAATCTCATGACTGTCTTCGGCATATCCGCTGCCAACGGCGCGCCGGGCACGGTTTCGGCCCCCGATATCGTCAGTTCAAGAGCGGGAGCATGGCATTTGAAGCGATGATCTTCACCCAGGCTGCATTTGAAGAAGGGTAATGATCGTTCCGACATGCAGTTCAATCAAGCATTTGAAAATAGAACAATATGTATTTTCCCGCGCGTCGGAATGCGCATTCGAAATGCCGGCGACGATCGAACGGGAAATATTTGGGAGGTATTTATGCGTCGGTCCATTCGATTCCATGCCGTGCGGTCTGGTCTTTACGCCGTCACCGGCTCCATTCTCGCGATGGCATGTGCCGCGAACGCGCAGGAGGCGACGACGTCGGTCGACGATGCCCGCGCCAACGATGCTGAAATCGTGGTCACCGCCCGGAAATCGAACGAGCGGATCCAGGATGTCCCCGTTTCGCTGACCGCCGTTTCCGCTGAGACCCTGCGCGATCGGGGTGCGGTCGATGTGAAGGACGTGTTGCGCAGCGTACCGGGCCTCGCGAACTCCGGCACCGAGCGCGGCCTATCCCGCTACAGTATCCGCGGCCTGAGCACCTATGCGTCGTCGCCGACCGTCGGCATCTATCTCGACGATATTTCGCTGGTGACGATCGGGACCACGTTCAGTGGTGGATACGACCCCATGTTCTTCGACGTTCAGCGGCTCGAAGTTCTGAAGGGGCCGCAGGGTACGCTATATGGCGGCAGCGCGATGGGCGGCGCGATCAAATATGTCAGCGCAACCCCGGATCCCAGCCGGTTCAGTGTCGATACCGCTGTCGGTGCCTCGCTGACCGCGCATGGCGCCCCATCCTATAATGGCGAAGTGGTGGTGAACGCGCCGATCATCCAGGATGTGCTCGCGGTGCGTGCCGGCTTCTATTATCGCCACGACGGCGGCTATGTCGACAATGTGCCCGGCGATATCCAGGATACGCTCAAGTCCGGCACACCCTTTCCGGTCTTCACGCCATCCCGTCAGAGTTCGCTCTCCAGCCGGCGCACGAAGAACCAGAATTTCGGCGACACCTATGTCGGGCGGCTTTCGGTGGAGTGGCGGCCCGACGACAGCTGGGTCATCCGGCCGCAGATCTTCTATCAGAACTATAAGCAGGCGGACACCGGCCAGATCTTCCTCGGCCGGACCGGCATGTCGTCATCCAATCGGATCGCACAGCCAAGCTATGACACGTCGGGCATCTACAGCCTGAATATCGAGAAGGAGATGGGCGGCGTGAAGGCGACATCGCTCACCGCCTATTTCGATCGCACCTTCAGCTATGTCCGCGATTACAGCTTCTTCATCGGCGGCCTTGTCCCGGCGCTATATCCGAACACCAGCCGCAACGTGTCCGACAGCGATACCGGCACGTTCAGCCAGGAGCTGCGGCTCGCGTCGAACACTGGAAAGGGTGCCCGGTTCAACTGGCAGGTCGGCGCCTATTATTCGAACCAGGACGATCGGCTGGTGCAGTCGGTCAACACGCCCGGCGCGGCGTCGATCGTCGGAACCGAGCTTGTCTATTTCGGCGATACATTCACCAACACCAAACAATATGCGCTGTTTGGCGAAGCGAGTTTTGCCCTGTTCGATGGCTTCGACATCATCGCCGGCGTTCGCGCGTTCAAGATCGACCAGATTGTCGATATCCTGGGTGATGGCCCCTTCAACGGCGGCCTGACCGAGATCAAGGGTCGACGCAGCAAGGAAGACGGCGTCAATCCGAAGTTCGGCCTGTCGTACAAGATGGCGCCGGACAATATGGTCTTTGCCTCGGCCGCCAAGGGCTTCCGTCCCGGTGGACCAAACCGGTTCCGGATCAATCCAGATCTGTGCCGGGTCGACCTGGACGAGCTGGGCATCGACAAGGCACCGGACACCTTCGGGTCCGACAATCTGTGGACCTATGAAGCCGGCACCAAGAACTTGTTCGGTGGCGGCAAGGTGATGGTGAATGCCTCCGCATATTTCACGGACTGGAAGAAGATCCAGCAGGCGATCGGCCTGCCGAGCTGCGGTTTCGGTTTCACCGCCAATATCGGCAGTGCCGAAGTAAAGGGTTTCGAACTCGAGGCCCGCGTCGAACCGGTACGTGGTTTCCAGATCGGCGGCACCGCTGCTTATACCAAGGCGACCGTCACCGACGCGGTGCCCGGCACCTCGGCCAATGTCGGCGATCCGCTGCCCAATGTGCCGAAATGGATGGCCACCGCCTATGCCGGTTATGGCGTCGAACTGCCGGGCATGTGGCATTTCGATATCCGTGGCGAATATCAGTATCAGGGCAAGGCGCGCTATTCGTTCGATCCCGATCTGCCGGTGACGTTCCCGGGCGGTGTCGCGGGCAACATCCCGAACCCCATCCAGTTCCGGGAAAGCTATCAGGTCGTGAATCTCTTCGCATCGCTCCGCCATGAAGACACGGCGATCAGGCTGTACGCCAACAATCTGTTCGACGTCCGGCCGCAACTCGATGTCGAACTCGGCGGGGGTGTGGATCGCTTTTCGACGATCCGGCCGCGCACCATCGGCGTCGAGCTGCGCCAGGGCTTCTGACGCTCGGCGCTTTTGACGCTCGGCGCGCCTGTCTGTGGCAGGCGCGCCCGTTCACGGCATGGGGAGGCGAAATCATGATCATGCACCTGATGAAGCGGAATCTTGGGCGTCTGGCGCCAGCGATCGGCATGGTTTCGCTGCTGCTGGGCGGCTGTGGCGGAATGGGCGCGTCGGACGGGCAGGGGACATCCTGGCAGCAGGAGACTGCCCATTATTATCTGGCCTCGCAGATTGACGCATCCAATGCGCCCAAGCTGGGTCTTGCCTGGGAATTCAAGGATTTCGTCGTCCGCGGCCGCACCAATCGCGGAGTAGAGGCGACGCCCATCGTCGTCGACGGCGTGATGTACACCACCGGGCCGTGGAGCGTCGTCTATGCACTCGATGCGAAGACGGGAAAACAGCTCTGGCAATATGATCCCGAGGTCGATGGCCAGTTTGCTCGGCGGACGTGCTGCGACGCGGTCAATCGCGGCGTCGCCGTTGCCGATGGCGTGGTCTATGTCGCCACGCTTGACGGTTATCTCGCGGCGGTGGATGCGAAGACCGGCAAGCAGATGTGGAAGGTCGATACGATCACCGACCGCAGCCGCAGCTATGCGATCACGGGTGCGCCGCGCGTCGCGGGCAAGACTGTCGTGATCGGCAATGGCGGCGCGGAAATGGGCGTGCGCGGCTATGCCACCGCCTTCGATCGCAAGACCGGCAAGCTCGCCTGGCGCTTCTTCATCGTGCCCGGCGATCCCGCCGCCGGCCCCGACGAGCATCCCGAAGTGACCGAGGCGCGCAAGACCTGGGATCCCAAGTCGCGCTGGGATCTGGGTGGCGGCGGCACCGCCTGGGATTCGATCGTCTACGATCCCGATACCAACATCGTCTATCTCGGCACCGGCAATGGCAGCCCGCATCCGGCATGGTCGCGCAGCCCGGCGGGCGGGGACAATCTGTACCTGTCGTCGATCGTCGCGCTCGATGCCGATAGCGGCCGCAAGAAATGGCATTACCAGACCACACCGCAGGACAGCTGGGATTATACCGCCACCCAGAACATGATCCTGGCCGATATCAAGATCGGCGATCGCATCCGCAAAGTCGTCATGCAGGCGCCCAAGAACGGGTTCTTCTACGTGCTCGACCGGGTGACCGGTGAGCTGCTGTCGGCGGAAAAATACACGATCGTCACCTGGGCGGACCGTGTCGACCTGAAGACCGGCCGGCCGGTCTTTACCGCTCAGTCCGATTACAAGGGCGGGGAAAAGCTGGTCTGGCCGTCCGAGGCGGGCGGGCACAACTGGCCGCCAATGGCGTATAATGCGGGCACGGGCCTGGTCTATATCCCCGTCCTCGAAGCACCGATGACCTTCAAGACGGCGCCGCAGCCCTATCAGGACTATTCGATCGTGCAGGGCGTCCAGACCTCCTTGCCAGCCTTGTTCGAGATGTTCGGGCTCGAAATCCCGCCGGTGCCGAAAGGACAGCCCAAACCGAAATTCGAACAGGTGCTGAAGGCCTGGGATCCGGTGAAGCAGAAGCTGGTCTGGAGCTCAAAGATCATGCCCTTCTGGAGTGGCGGGGTGATGACCACTGCCAATGGACTGGTCATCCAGGGCTCCGCCGATGGGTATCTGACCATCTATGACGGGCGCGACGGCCGCGTCCTCCACCGGATCAATATCGGTACCGGGATCATGGCTGCGCCGATGACCTACGAGATCGACGGTACCCAGTATCTGGCGGTCGCCGCAGGGTTCGGTGGCGCAATGAACGGCGGCTATCTGCCGGGCTGGGCAGCAGCGGAGCGCGAGAACGGGTCGCGTCTGCTGGTCTTCAAGCTGGGCGGTGCATCGCAGCCGACACTGCCGCCGCTGCTCGCGAAGACGCCGCTTGTCCCGGCGCCCGCGAAATATCGCGGCACGCCCGCGCAGATCGCACGTGGCGAGCAGCTCTACGCACGCAATTGCGCCCGCTGCCACACCGGCCCGGAGCTTCCGGGCGGCTATCCCAATCTGTGGAAGATGACGCCGGAAACCCACGACGCCTTCATGCAGATCGTGCGGGAAGGTGCGTTTGCCCAGGCGGGCATGGCTTCGTTCGGCGACGTGCTGAGCGAACAGGATGCCAAGGATATCCACGCCTATATCGCGGGGCCGATCGCCAAGGCGAAGCCCGAATCCAAAAGCCTGCACTGAGGATCCGACAATGAAGACGAAATATGGTTTGCCGGTCGCCGCATTGCTGGGTTTGACGGCATCCGTAGCGGTGGCGCAGGCGCCGGCACCAGCACAACTCGGACTCGATGAAGCGCTGAAGATGGGTGGCGAGGCGCTGAAGGCCGCCAAGGCGCGGGGCCGTCCTGTCGCGATCGTCATCGTCAATCGGGAAGGCCGCGTCATCTCGTCGATGCGGATGGACGGCGCATCCTTCCTGTCGCTGGAAGTGGCAGAGGCCAAGGCGGTGACCGCCGCCGCGATCGGCGCACCGACGGAGGCGCTGGAAAGCGCGATCGATGCCGGCAAGACTTCGCTGCTGTCGGTGCGGGGCCTCAGCCTGATCACCGGCGGGCTGCCCGTTGTCCGTGCCGGACAGATCGTTGCGGGTGTCGGCGTCAGCGGTGGTACGCAGGAAGACGATCGAACGATTGCACAGGCAGCGGCAGGAAGCTGACTCCCCTCCGGCTTTACGGGAGGGGGCGGGGAGGGTCTGTCGGGCGGTCAGGTAACCAACCTGGCCGTCGCCGAAGCCTTGGGATTGGCCTTTGTCGACCTGCAAGATGCTGCGCGCGCTCGTTCCGGGCTGACGCGTTCGGCCGGATCGGATGAAAGGGGCATCGGATGAGTAAGCTGTTAAGAAGAAAGACGATTCTTGTCGGCGATGAACAGCCGGCGGAACAGCGCATGGCGCGCACTTTGTCATGGCCGCATCTGGTGGCGCTGGGTGTCGGCGCGATCGTCGGCACCGGCATCCTCACCCTGATCGGCGTCGGCGCGGACCGGGCCGGACCCGCCGTGCTCATCTCATTCGCGGTTGCCGGGCTGATCTGCGCCTGTGCCGCACTCGCCTATGCCGAGATGTCGACGATGATGCCGGCATCGGGCAGCGCCTATACCTACAGCTATGCCGTGCTGGGCGAGGTCTTCGCTTGGGTGATCGGCTGGAGCCTGATCCTCGAATATTCGCTGGTGGTCTCCACCGTCGCGGTGGGCTGGTCGGGCTATGCCACGCCATTGCTCCATGGCTGGCTCGGCTATCCGCTCGAACTCGCCAAGGGGCCTGAACTGGGCGGCATCGTCAATCTGCCCGCCATCTTCATCATCGCGGTCGTCGCCGGATTGCTGTCGATCGGCACCAAGGAAAGCGCCACGCTCAATGCGGTGCTGGTGCTGGTCAAGATCGCCACGCTCGCGCTGTTCGTCGCGGTGGCGCTGCCGCATTTCGATGCGACCAATCTGGAACCCTTCATGCCGTTCGGCTTCGGCAAGTCGATGGCGCCCGATGGCGTCGAGCGTGGCGTGATGGCGGCCGCCGCGATCATCTTCTTCGCATTCTATGGCTTCGACGCGATCTCGACCGCGGCGGAGGAGACCAGGAACCCCGAACGCAATCTACCGATCGGCATCGTCGGATCGATGCTGATCTGCACGGTCATCTACATGGTGGTGGCTGCAGCCGCGGTCGGCGCGCTGCCCTTCACCCATTTCGCCGACAGTCCCGAGCCGTTGGCGCTGATCCTGCGCGACCTGCAGCAACCCGGCATCGCCACGATCATCGCGGCGGCCGCCGTGATCGCGCTGCCCACCGTGATCCTCGCCTTCCTCTACGGCCAGAGCCGCATCTTCCTGGTGATGGCGCGAGACGGCTTCCTGCCGCCCGCGCTTGCGAAGATCTCGTCGCGCGGTACGCCGGTGCGCATCACCATGATCACTGCGGCCCTGGTCTCGATCATCGCCGGCGTTCTGCCGATCGACGAGATCGCAGCGCTCGCCAATGCCGGCACGCTGATCGCCTTTGCCGCTGTTGCCTTGTGCATGCTCGTGCTGCGCCGTCGTGCGCCTGACGCGCCGCGCCCGTTCCGCACGCCCGGCGCGCTTGTCGTCGGGCTCGTCGCCATCCTCGGCTGCGCTTATCTCTTCTGGAGCCTGCCCACCAAGACCCAGCTCTACTTCCTCATCTGGAACGGTTTCGGCCTCATCGTCTATTTTGGTTATGGAATGCGCAAAAGCCTGGTGAAGACGAGATAGGACAGGCGAGCCGGAGGGCTGGCGTGCGCGCCGTCCACAAATGCTTCGCGTTTCCTGTCATCGATAGAGCTTGCCACCGCCGACCCGGCTCAGCCCCGCCACCCGGGCGACCTCGTCGACCAGGGGCATCAGCTTTGCGGGGTGATTGCAGCCGATGTTGACCGAAGAATAGCGATAGCTTGTGGCGCTCGCCCGTTCCATTTCAAGGAGCTGACAGTGCAGGTAAATCTCTTCGCCGTCCCAGGAGCCAACCTCGAAATCCCACACGCCCGCCTGCGCAGCCAGTGCGCTGATCCGGGCCATGGTTTCCACCGATAGATGGACATTGCGGTGGCGTGACGGCGTTCTGCCTCCCTGTCTGGCGCGATCGGCGCCGCTCACGCGCAGGTCCGCATCACCGTTCGGGCGCGCAGTGATCGTGATGACGCGAAAAAAGGCGCCATGCCCTTCGGTGAAGACGAAGCGCATCACTTGTCCCGCCTCAGCTGACAAATCGCGCCACAAAGGGGGATGCCCCAGATCGCGCAAATCGCAATCAGACCATCCGGAGAACAGTGCTTTTTCACGCACCGCCGGAGGATAGGTGCCGCACCCGTCCTCCGCGCGCGACGGCGCGGCGCAGGCAAGTCCTCCAAGGCCGATCATCCCCAGAAGTACCTTCCTCACAACCGCCAGATTCCATCCTCCATCGACAAATCCCACAACAGGTTAAGCCTGTATCCGATGTGATCAACGGTTTTCGCCCGCCATGAGTTAGCGGTGATCCGCTTTGCTCTCGCGTTTCCCGGGCTTGCTTACCCATTCGCCAAAACCCGACTTCCGGGGACGGCGGATTCATGCCTATGTTCGTACCCATGAAGACGGGCTCATCCGGGCACCGCGCAGTCAGGGGGAGTAGAGGGATGGATCAGGAACAGGCGTTTCAGTCGGAAACCGGAATTGAACGCAGGACCTTCATGGGGACCGCCGCCGGAACGATGCTTGCCGCCCTGACGGGGAGCGGGATCGTTGGCAGCGGTGCGGCGCTGGCCCAGCGTCAACCGGCGAGGGCGCGCGGACGCGTGGACATCAGGCGGATGACGATCGTCAACAGCCTGGGCGATCTCGACGACAGCTATGGCCCGCGCCCGCCCGAGCTGGACCGGGATCCCCGGACGATGATCAGCCCCGGCGCGATCCGAGCGGGGCTGCAATCGGGCCTCACCGCAGTCAACATCACTCTGGACGCCGAGACGTTCGAAAGCTGCACCACGGCGATCGGACGCTACGACAATTTCGTCCGCAACAATCCCGCCACGCTCTCGAAGACCTGGACGACGCAGGATATTCGCGACGCCAAGGCAAAGAACAGGATCGGCCTGATCTACGGCGTCCAGAACACGACCATGCTCGGTGACAAGGCCGATCGCGTCGATGTCTTCGCCGATCTCGGCCTCCGCATCGTCCAGTTGACCTATAACAGCCTCAACCGGGTGGGCGGCGGATCGATGGCGCCGGGCAATCCGGGGCTCACGCCGTTCGGCCGGGAGGTTGTCGAACGGCTCAACACGCGCCGCGTCGTCGTCGACCTGTCGCACAGCGGCCAGCGCATCTGTCTGGATGCGGCACGCTTTTCCAAGCAGCCGATCGCGATCACCCATACCGGCTGCAAGGAAGTGGCAGATTCGCCGCGCAGCAAGACCGACGAGGAGTTGCGGCTGGTTGCCGAGCGCGGCGGCTATGTCGGCATCTATTGGGTGATGTATCTGGCGCGCCAGAAGGGGCGGGAGGCCGATATCGACGACGTCGTCGCCCATATCGAACATGCACTCAAAGTCTGCGGCGAGGATCATGTCGGCATCGGCACCGACTATGGCGTGGCGGCACTCAATCCCGATCGCGCGATTCAGGCTGCACCCTGGGCGAAAATGGTTTCGGAACGCGCCAAGGCCGGGGTCGCGGCACCTGGCGAATATCCCGACGTTCTTCCCTATGCCCGCGGCCTGACCGGACCGGGCCAGTTCCAGGCACTGGCCGATGCCCTGGCGGCGCGCGGCCATAACAGCCGGCGCATCGAAAAGATTCTGGGCGCGAACTTCGTCCGCTATCTGGGCGATATCTGGGGCGCCTGAAGCGGCGCCGCCGATGCTGGTGACGGTGCGCGCAGATCGCGACGCACCGTCACCATCATTCCCTACCGGTTCGCGTCCGACACCTGCACGACATTGTCGTTCGAGTCTCGGTCGATGAAGTTGAGATAGGGATCGATCGCCGCGTAGACCGGCTTGCGCTTCGTGACGATCCGGATCTGCTGTTCGCCCGAACGGATCGGCAGGCGCTGCATCGACACGACATTCTCACGGCCGAAACCGAGGTCGCCAGGCCGGGCGGTGAACACGCCGATATCGACCTGTTCGTTGAACTTCGCCTGACGTTCGTTGCCCTTGCCATCGGCATAGGCCTTTCCGGCACCGACGGTCAGCGTCGTTTCGAACTGGCCGTTCGGCAGGCGACGGACGGTCGCCTGCTTCGCTTTCAGATCGTAGAGCGTGATGCGATAGAATTGATCGAGGATCAGTTCGCGCTCCGCCGGGGTGCGGGCCAGCGTCAACAGGCCGTCCACGAGATCGCTCGACCGCGCATAGGGTGCGGGCTTGAAGCGATAGCGGTCGATCAGCCCGCGCAGTACGGTGTTCACGCGATCCTCGCCCAGGCGATCCTGAAGCAGGTACATGACGATCGAGCCCTTGTTATAGTGGATATAGCCCTGCTTGTATGCGCGGGCGAGCGGCCGTTCCTCCGACGCTTCCGACCGACGGCCCTGCAGATAGAAGTCGACCTCGTATTTGAGGAACTGGCGGATCTGATCGGCGCCGTAGCGATGTTTCATGATCATCAGTGCCGAATATTGCGACAGCGTCTCGGTCAGCACTTCGGCCCCCTCCATGTCTGCCGACATCACCTGGTGGAACCAATATTGGTGGGCCAGTTCGTGCGCGGTGACATAGGCGAGGAAGTCGAGCCGCTTCGGATCGCGGAAATCCATCGTGAAGCCGGCCTTTTCCGAATAGCCGACGGTGCCGGGCGCGGAGTTCGCACCGCCGCCATAGTCCGGGCGCTCGATGATCCGGGCATAGGAATATTGATAGGGCCCGTAATTCTTGCGGTAATAGTCCAGGGAATCCTTGATGACGCTCAGCATCCGATCGATGTTCATCGGGTGTTTTGGGAAATAATAGACGCTTGCCTTCACGCCGTTCGCATCGATCGATTTGCGGGCGTAGCGGGCCGACTGGATCGTGATGAAGTTGAGCGTGGGAATGGGTGACACGAACCGCGCGGTCCGGCGCCCGTTGGCGATGCTTTCCGACACGCGCGCGCCGGTGACCACCAGTGTCTGATCCGCGTCGGTCGAGACGGTGATATCGGTGTTGACCCGCTCCACGCCGATGAAGTTCCTGCCGAGCGCCGTGCCGTCCTCAAGCTTGGGGATCGACTGTTCGGCTGGAAGGCCGTGTTTCCGGCGCAGGTTGCTGCCCTGCAGGAAACTCCCACGTGACATGCCCAGCGCCGGTGCGAATATCAGATTGGTCAGATAGGCGCCGTTCGGTGCCGGCTGTGCGTCCAGTTCGTACATACGCCGGTTGCTCGGCAAGGCTGCCAGGCCGCGCTTCTCCATCACGGTGCGGAAGGTCAGCGTGCCGCTTGCGCCCGGCTGGAGCGGCCGGTCGAACCGATAGATGCGGTGGAGATTGTCCGTGTCGTCGCGCACCAGTTTCGCACCGGGCACCGAGATCGCGTCCAGCCGCACTGTCGGCACGCCCATGCGAACATGCAGCGTCTCGATCGGCGCCGCCGTTGCATTGACGAAACGGTAACTGCCGTCGAAGCTGACGAAGCCGCGCGAGGGTTGCAGATCGACATCCAGCTTGATGTCGGTCAGTTTCGGCTCCGGCAATCCGAGATAGCGGGAATAATCCTTCTCATATTTTGCGGCGCGCGCTTCCTCCTTGTCGCCCTCGCTCAAGAAGCGGTTGAGGACGTTCATATTGTAATAGAGGAAGCTGCCCATGCCGATCGTGACGAGCAAGGCGGTCGAGAGGAACGCAAGCGGCGCGCCGCGCAATCGCGCGGGCAGGGTGCGCCACTGGCCGCCAAGCGTCACCGCCGTGCCGCGACGCCACATCAGATGGCCGATCACGACCAGGATCACGGCGAAGACCGTCCAGTAGATGCGGAGCCACCAGGCGGTGGCGCCGCCATAATTCGCGCCGTTCATGTCCGACAGCGGCTGGCTTACTTCCGCATAGTTCATCAGCGGATGATCGAGACCCATGCCGGCAAAGACCATGCCGGCGACCAGATAGAGCAGCATGATCGCCCAGCCGACGAACTTGTTCGGGCTGATCGCCTGAACCACGATCGCCAGCACGGAGATCTGGAGCACATAGAGTGCGCCGGGCACAGCGAACCAGGCCAGCCACTGGCCGAATTCGATATCGAACAGGCCACGCGCGAACTGGAACAGGATCGATTCCAGCAGCGCCACGGCCACGCAGAGCACCAGCAATGCGCCGGTGACCCCGGCAAGCTTGGATACAAGGAAGACCCAGTTGGGCAGCGGCGTGGCGTCGACGATCTCGTTGATGCGGCGCTCCCGCTCTCGCCAGACCACCTCGCCGGAGAAATAGATGGCCATCAACAGCGTGATCAGCGACGAATTGCCGCGCACCACATCGATGATCGCAAAGGTGCGCGGCCACATCGGAACATCGTAGAAGCGTCCGGCGAGGTTCAGCGTCGAGAGCAGGCTGATCGCGCCGACCAGCGCAAGCACCCAGAAGGCCGGACTCTTGAAGATCAGTTTCATCTCGAACAGCGCGCGTGTGCACAATTGATGCCATGCGGCACGCGCAGGTGTGTTGGCCGGCAGCCGCTCGGCGATGACGGGCGTGACCGCGGCCAGTTTCCGTTCGCGCGCCGCCTGACGCCTCGCGCCGCCCTTCGATGCGCCACGATCGGCGAAGCGGAAGCGCCAGACTGCGACGACGACGATCGCCGCGGAGATCGCCAGCCATAACAGGCGGTGGTTGAACAGCAGCCCGGTCAACTCGGGCGCCTGTGTGTTCGCCTGGATCGGGGTCAGATATCGGATGCCCAAACCATAGGCGACCGTGCCGAACGGTTCGAAATACGCTGCCAGCGACAGATCCGGCCACTTCTTCAGCATCGCGGTCAGCGCGAAATAGGCGAACATGAACAGGATCACCGTCAGGTAACTGTACGTCACCGAACGGGTCCAGCAGGCGACGGCGAAGAAGATCGCGGACGTGATCAGCAGATTGGGCAATGCCAGCACGAAATAGCCGAACAGATAATCCTGAAGCCGGTTGGGCCCGAGATGCTCAGGGTCGATCCAGGGCATGAACGTGCCGATCCAGATCGCCAGCGGCACGGCCAGGAACGCGACCGCAGCGCCGAGAAAGGCGCCGCTGAACCGGCCGAACATATAAGGCAGCTTGCCGATCTTGGTCGACCGGATGATGCCGCCAAAGCCGGTTTCGTCGTCGCGCACCACGACATTGCCGACGAATGCGGTGGTCACAAACATGAAGAACAGCGACATGGTCAGCTGGATCTGGGCGATGGCCGTCGGTGCATTGGTATGAATGTTGCCGCCGCTGCCGAGGCGGATCGATTCCACCGTCGTCGCCCCGAAGGTCAGAAGGAAAAAGAGGATGGTCGAAACCCAGAAGACCGGGTTGCGCAACTGGTAGCGCAGCTCGAAGCGCGCGATGATGCCGAACATGGGCAGCTGTCCTTATGCGGCGAGTTGCGCGGAGGCGCGGCGTGCGCGCGTCAGCGTCGAAAGATAGACGTCCTCGAGGCCACCCTCGACTGGCGAGAAGCCGTTGCCGGGATCGCGATCCGCAAGCACGTGGACGATGGTGCGGCCGGAGAACAGCCGGGTCGAGATCACCTCATAGGCCGCCTGAACCTCTTCCAATGCGCTGCGCTCGATCGTCTTGGCCCAGATGCTGCCGCGGCTGCGCGCGATCAGATCGCCCGGCGATCCCTCCAGCTGAATGCGCCCTGCGGCCAGCACCGCCATGCGCGGGCACAGATCGGCGACATCCTCGACGATATGGGTCGACAGGATGACGACGACACTCTCGCCGATCTCCACCAGCAGATTGTAGAAGCGATTGCGTTCCTCGGGGTCGAGGCCCGCAGTGGGTTCGTCGACGATGATCAGTTCGGGATTGCCGATCAGCGCCTGGGCGATGCCGAAACGCTGGCGCATGCCGCCGGAGAAACCCGCGATCGCCTTGGTGCGGACGTTCCACAAATTGGTCTGGACCAGCAGCGTCTCGACAGTCGCGCGACGGTCGGCGGCGGAAACCACCCCCTTCAGCGAGGCCATGTGATCGAGCATGTCATAAGCGGAGACGCGCGGGTAAACGCCGAAATCCTGTGGCAGATAGCCCAATGTCGCGCGCAGCCTTTCGGGCTGGCCCAACACGTCGATATCGCCGAACCGGATTTCGCCGGCGGTTGGCGTCTGCAATGTCGCGATCGTCCGCATCAGCGATGATTTGCCCGCGCCATTGGGCCCGAGCAGGCCGAACATGCCCTTGCCGATCGAAATGCTTACTCCGTCCAGCGCACGCGTGCCGTTCGGATAGACATGCTCAACACCCTTTAATTCCAGCACCGTCGCCTCCCAAAATTTCGATTATGTCCGCATCACCCCGATTGGTGTGTGTCGCTGCGTGTCGCCGGCTTTGGCAAAGCGCCGCTCATGAAGGGGCTTGCTCGTCAAATTGCCGACCGATATGGTCGGTTACCAACCAATATGGTCTGTCGCAAGGATTTTGTGAAATGAAGCTCGATATGGCCCATGGCGGGCCGGCCTTTCCGGCTGCGTCTTTTCCGCGGAAAAGCTGTTCCCACTTCTCCGCACGATGCTCTAGATCGTCGTGATGCCCAGACCGACCAAATCCGAGATCGATGCGGAGATCATCGACAAGGCCGCGGGGCTGTTCGCCCGGCACGGCTTCGATCGCACGTCGATCCAGCAGATCGCCGACGCGCTCGGCTATTCGAAGGCCGGCCTGCTGCACCATTATGCGAGCAAGAAACTGCTCTACGAGGCGGTGCTCGAGACGCACGAAGCGCTGGTGGACGAGATGCTTACCGAACTCGAGCCGATCCCCGCCGGCATCGCGCGCGACCGGGCCTTTGCCGAAAGCGCGATTGCCTTCTGGTTCGACTGGCCGGGTATCGCGGCGCTTGGCCAGCGCTGGTCGCTGGACGGATCCGGCGACGAACCGCGCCTCACCCGCATCGGCCTGAAGGCATTCGCCCTGCTCGGAATCGACGTGAAGGCTCCGGATCTGGAGCGGATGGCCCGCGTGCTCGTGGCAACCTCCGGCGGAGCCTTCGTATCGCGCTTTGCGACGGATCTGGGTCTGCAACGCGAGTTGCGCGATCAGATCGTCGCGACGGTCCTGGACGCACTCGGCCATGGCGGCGGGGTTTCTCCACCCGGCCGGACCAGTTCCTGATCGGCATCGCCGTGCCGCCGTGAACGCGCGGCACGCGTGCATTATTTGATCGCCGCGAGCGTGTAGAGGAATTCGGCATAGCCCACTGTCGCATCGACGAGACCGGCGACCTTGGGCGTGGCTGAATCGATGAGGAAATATTCGTCGGGGGCGTGGGCATTGCCCCCGGTGCCGAGCCCGAAGCGACCGACCGGAACCGACACTGGCGGCTGGGTGAAGGTGCCGCCGGGCCAACTGCCCGCAAGACGCACGTTGAGATTGGGTCGCACGCCCAGCTTCTTGTAGGTCGCCACTTCGGCGCGGATCAGGAGACTGTTCTCATCGGTCTCGGTCGGGTCATAGCCGCCGCTGACGTTCATCTCGACATCGGCAAAGCCATGTTTGTCGAGATGCACGCGCAGCTTCTTCACGGCTTCGGCGCGCGTCTGGTTGGGAACGAGGCGCAGGTCGAGCTTGGCGACCGCGCGACCGGGAAGCACCGTCTTGCCGCCGGGGCCGGTATAGCCCGCGACCAGCCCCTCGATATTGACCGTGGGTTCCTGCATGAGGCGGATCATGGCGTCCTCGAGTGGCAGGTCGTCGATCCAGTGGGTGATGCCGAGATCCGCCTTCATCTGCGCTTCGTTCGTGGTCTTGAGCGCGTCGCGGATCAGCGATTTCTCGCGCTCGGTCAGCTTGCGGACATTTTCGAACCAGCCATCGATGACGGGGGTGTTGCCGTCGGGCGAGACGAGGATCTGCAGAGCTTGCACCAGTCGCCAGGCGGGCGAATCCACTGCGGCCTTCATGCTCGAATGCACGTCCTTCTTCGGGCCGCGACCCCATTTCTCGCCACTCGCGATCAGTTCCAGTTCGACGATCCCCTTGGCGCCCAACTCGACCACCGCGCCGCCGTCGAGGTCCTGCAGCGACGTAGGCATGAAGACGCCGTCGCATTTCCGGAGCGCCGCAAGCACATTGGGCTTGGTGACGAGCTGGCGGAAATGCGGCGAACCGATTTCTTCCTCACCCTCGCAGACAAGGACCAGATTGACCGGAAGCTTGCGCCCGGCGGCGCGGATCGCGTGGAGCGCGGCGAGGAAGGTTCCTTCCGGGCCCTTATGGTTCGCGCTGCCACGTCCCAGCATCACGGTACCGAGCCCCTTGCGTTCGGCGAGCTTGCCTTCGAGTGGGGGCGACGACCATTCGGCAGGGTCATATTGCTTGACGTCGTACATGAAATAGAGACCCAACGTGCGCGGCGCGCCGACGTCGAGCGTGCCGAATACACCCGGATGGCCGTCGGTCGGGACGATCTCGACATTCGAAAAGCCGGCATCCCTGGCGAGTGCTGCAAAATAGGCCGCGCCTTCCGGCATGTTGCGGTTCTCCGCCGCGATCGAGGGCAGGGCGACCCAGTCGCGGATGCGCTTGATCGACGCCGCCTTGCCGGCCTCTGCCGCCTTGCGGATATCGGCCATCGCCCCGGATTGCGCGAACAGTGTCAGCGGTTGCGTGAAGGCGGCGCCGGCGCCCAGCATGGTGGCGCCGCGGATCATGTCGCGTCGGTTCGGTCTGTCGAGGTTACGGAGATCCATTTTGCGACTCCCTGCGCGTCAATTCTGTGGAAGGGTTTTTGATGGGAATGGCGGCGATCGCAACGCGCAATACCTCAGGCTAAGGCCGAGATTGCCTATGTCTGATATCCAGGATTTTGCTGAAAACGTGTATCGTTTGTTCGGTCAGGGATTGATTAATTGGCTCTCTGGCCGAGGCTGCGATTCTGCTCAACCGCCCCAGGTCGACGTCAGCAAACGCTGGAAATTGCCGCCGAGGATCGCCTTGATATTGTCCTTCGAATAATTGCGGCGGAGCAATTCTTCGGTCAGGTCGTAGATGCGGCGGGGATGGTCGTACCCATCGGTGTCCAGCTTGTCGCGAAAGACGTAGCTTTTGCTGAGGCTGCCGATCATCGCCTTTTTGAGCTCGGGCGGCATGTCGTCATAACCGTGAATGTCCAGGTCGCCGCCGATACCGACATGATCGATGCCGACCAGTTTCACCGCGTGATCGATATGGTCGAGCATGTCGGGCAGCGTCGTCGGCTCCTTTTTGCTCACGAAATTGCGAACACCGGCAATGCCCATCACACCGCCTTTGGCCGCGCAGGCCTTGATCGCCTCGTCGGTCTTCAAACGGGGGTGGTCGTTGAGTGCGCGGCAATCGCTGTGGGTGATCGCGATCGGCTTGTCCGAAAGCGCGATCGCGTCGAGTGTGGTGCGGTCGCCGCAATGCGAGACGTCGATCAGCATGCCGGCCTTGTGCATCGCCTCGATGATCGACACGCCGAAATCGGTGATGCCGCCATCGACCCGTTCGGTCGAGCCCGATCCGAGGCGGTTCTGCGTGTTGTAGGTCAGTTGCGAGACGCGCTGACCGAGCTTGTGGAAAAAGGCGACGTCCTCGGGCTTATGGAAATGATCCGAATTCTGCATGCCCATGATGACGGCGCATTTGCCGTCGCGCTTGGCGCGAACGATGTCCGCCACGGTGTCGACCCCGGTGAAGACGTGCGAGTTGACCGCGACATAATGGCCCCACATCGTGTAGAAGGCGAGCACCTGATCGCGCGCGTCCGGGCCGCCAAGGCCGACGCCATGGAGCATGCCGGTGATGCCGCTGGTCTTGTATTCATTGGCCAGCTTTGCGGTCATCGGCGCCGGACCCTCGTCGATCTTGATCGGGTGCAGCATGTCGATCACCAGCGACTCTCCGACCAGATCGACCACGCGCTTGGGATAGGTGCGTGGCGGGTAGGCCGCGTTCTCGGCGCGCACCGGCCGACTGATGAAGGGCGCCGCCACCGCCGCTGCGACCGTGGCGCCAAGCACCTGCCGTCGTGAGAATTCCGACATTGTTCTTCCCCCAATTCCGATGTCTGTCGCAAGCGCCGTGGCTCCGGAAAGCATTGACGTTTGCGGTCTGCGCCCGGATCGCCGGATCTCTTGTTGACGGGGCGCTGCTGGTCAGCCGTTAATGGGTGAAGGGCAGAGGAAGAGGCAACGCAATAAAGCTGAGGCAAAGCATGAGAAATTCTTCACGATGGCCAGTTCGTCGCGCAGTCGAATTGTCGCCCAATGGGCGTGGTCAATTGAGATTCTCTTGGCGCGGGGGCGAAGTAGAGAGCGTCTGGCGGGCCTGATCTCGACAAGCGGCCTGCCAGGATCGGGTGTATTTGTCATGGATCGGAATTTTCGCCAAAACTTCCGGCCGATGAGCGTGGACCGGAGGCGATTGATGATGTCCCTTCGTCCGCCCGGCGCTGGTATATGCCCGCAAGGTTCCCGCTCGGCATCGAAGCGAGTCCTCTCTCTCCGCCGTCCCATTGATTTGACAAGACTCTGCGAAGCGGCGTTGCGAAAAGATCCGTGGACACGGCGGGCGGAGCAATATTGATCAGGCGGCGGTGTAACCGCAGGTCGAATTGGCGACTTTCAAAGTGTTGCGGAGGAGGCACGCGACGGTCATCGGGCCGACACCGCCGGGCACGGGGGTAATGGCGTGGGCGTGCGCCATCTCGTCGAAAGCGACATCTCCGACCAGGCGGCCGTCTTTGCCGACTTCGCCGATGCGGTTGATACCGACATCGATCACAACCGCGCCGGCCTTGACCCAATCGCCGCGCACGAGCCCCGGACTGCCGGCCGCGACCACCAGTATATCCGCTCCGCGCACGATGTCGGGCAGATTGCGCGTCAGAATATGTGTCACGGTGACCGTGCATTCGCGCTCCAGCAGGAGCATGGCGACCGGCTTGCCGACGATGTTGGATTTGCCGATCACAACGGCCTTCAGTCCGCGGAAATCGTCGATCACCGTATCGAGCAGGATCATACAGCCGAGCGGCGTGCAGGGCACGAGACCTTCTCCGCTGATCGACAGCCGGCCGACATTGACGGGGTGGAAGCCATCGACATCCTTCAACGGGTCGATCGCGGCAAGGACGCGGTCGCTTCGGATCTGCGGCGGCAGCGGAAGCTGGACGAGAATGCCGTGTATGTCCGTGGCGCTATTCAGCCGTTCGATCAGATCGAGCAGTTCGTCTTCGCTGACGGTGTTCGGCAGCCGGTGTTCGAATGAGCGCATCCCCACCTTGCGCGTCAGCGCGATCTTGCGATTGACATAGGCCAGGCTGGCGGGGGCATCTCCGACCAGGATGACGGCAAGACCGGGGATGATATTCCGGTCGGCCGCCAGCGCACGCACGCCCGCTGCCACGTCCTGTGCGACTTGCGCCGCAATCGCCCTTCCGTCGATGACATGCGCCACGCGATCAGTCCGAAAAGACGACGGTCGTGGCCCCGTTGAGCAGCACGCGATCGGCCAGATGATGGCGAACCGCGCGGGCCAGGACCCGGCGCTCGATATCTCGGCCTTTGCGGATAAGGTCCTCGGGGCCATCGGCATGGCTGATCCGTTCCAGATCCTGTTCGATGATCGGGCCTTCGTCGAGATCCGCCGTCACATAATGCGCCGTGGCGCCAATCAGCTTCACACCGCGCGCATGGGCCTGATGATAGGGTTTTGCGCCCTTGAAGCCCGGCAGGAAGCTGTGGTGGATGTTGATGCAACGACCCGACAGAAATGCCGCGAGATCGTTCGAGAGGATCTGCATATAGCGTGCGAGCACGACCAGATCGGCGCCGGTGTCCTCGACGATCGCCTTGATGCGGGCCTCCTGCTGCGGCTTGGTCTGCGGCGTGATTGGCAGGTGGTGGAACGGCGTCTGCCCCAGGTCCAGCGACGCATAGGTGTCTCGCGGATGATTGGAGATAACGCCGACCACGTCCATCTCGAGTTCGCCGATCCGCCAACGATAGAGCAGGTCGACCAAACAATGGTCGAATTTGGAAACGAGCAGCAGGACTTTTCGGCGTGCGGAGCAGGGTCGCATCGACCAGTGCATGCCATATATGTCCGCAACCGCGCTGAAGCTGTCGATCAGTGGCGCCAGTGCTTGCTCGTCGGGCAGCGTGAACAGGACGCGCATGAAGAAACTCCCGGTCTCTTCATCCTCGAACTGATTGGCTTCATGAATATTGCCCCCGACCTGAAATAATTCGCCGGTGACCCGGTTCACGATCCCGGGCTGGTCCGGGCAGGAGAAGGTGAGGAGGTGGGGCACGCCGGTCATGCAATCTTCCCGTGATGAAACAAGCGCGTGCGAGAGCTTTTCCCGCACGCGCTGTGGTTGTGGTCTTTAGGTATTTTTAGAAGCGGACCTTCGCGCGCACGCCGATGGTGCGGGGGCGGCCATAAAAATAGCGGTCGGCGATCGCGCTCGGACGCGAACGGGACACCAGCGAGATCATCCGGCTGTTATTAAGGTTGGTACCGAACAGGCCGAGTTCCCATTGCCCGGTCTCATAGGTGATCGACGCATTGGCGGTTTCATAGGCCGGAATCTTGCGACGCAGCGGATCGTTTTCGTTGAACTCGGTATAGCTGTCGCCGCGCATCTGGAAATCGCCCGAGAAACTGAGCGATCCGTCTGGGAGGGGCACGACATAGGTCGCGTTCGCCGCCAGCGTATATTTGGGGAAATAGGGCACCCGGTCGCCATCGACAGCTCCGGCGTTGGCGATGGGGCCGTTCGCTTCGGCATTGGTGTAAGATCCGTTCACGCCGATCGTCAGGGCGTCGCTCAGCTTGAAGCGGCTTTCGAGCTCAAGTCCCATGCTGCGGACCTTGCCGGCATTCTGGGTGAAGTAATAACCGCAATCGAGATTGCGGTTGGTCTGCACCTTCTTCCAGTCGACATAGAAAGCGGCGACGTTCAGCGTGACCTTGCGATCGAAGAACTGCGCTTTCTCACCGATGGTGTAGCTCCACAGATTGTCTGGGCCGAAGGTCAGGGGCGCGCTGGTCAGCCCCGCCGCCGTGAGTGCCGCGCCGCAGAATGACGCCGGGACCGGCTGGTTCACACCGCCATAGCGGAAGCCCCTGGCTGCCTCGGCATAGAACATCAGCGTTTCCCTTGGGCGGAAGGCGATGACCGCGCGCGGATTGAAGCCGCTGGCTTTCTCCACACCCTCCTGGGTCAGAGGCACGCCGGGCGCCAATGATCCGGCGACGCCCGAATAGAACAGGTCGAAGCGCTGCTTGAAGTCGAAATAACGCAGGCCTCCGGTCAGATCGAACTTGCCCAGGGTCAGCGTGCCTTCGCCGAAAAAGGCGAGCTGATGCTCGTTGATGTTCTGCAGGCCCGAGAACACGTCATTGGGCTGGAACGCCTGATAGTCGGTCTGGCTGTTGAAGCCGGGGACACCAATGATATTGCCGAATGTGGCGTCGAAATCCTTGGTGGGCGTGTCCTGATAATAGTTACGCTTGGTCTTTTGATAATAGGCTCCGACCGTCCAGTTGAATATGTCCGATTTGGCGGAGATCAGTCGAACCTCCTCCGAAAAATCCTTCACACGGTTGTTGATGATGCCCTGCGATACGAACGACGGAATGCCGAAAAGCGCGGCGGTATCACCATAATCGCTCGTGTTGTGCGTGGTGCGATCGACATAGGATGTCGATGCCGACAGGGTGGCGAAGCCGAAATCATAGGCGCCGGTGACGTTGTAGATCTTCAGATTGTCACGATAGATCTCGGGGACCTGGGTCGTATATTGGTATCGCGAAAAGCCCTTATAGCCCGCATTCGTGCCGCCGACGTTCATCTTGGCGAAGGTGAAGCTGGCATCCAGCGTGAATTCGGGTGCCGGCTGCCACCGGGCCGCGACACGCGCCTGGGTGCTTTCGTCGCTGTTGGCGTTCTTTTTGCCAAGGCCAACATTGTCGATATAGCCCGCATTGCGACCTTGATAGCCGCCGAGGCGGATGGCGAGCGTATCGCTGATCGGCGCATTGACGATGGCGCGCACGCCATAGTTCAAATCGCCATGTTTGGTGGACGACAGGATGGCTTCGGCGGATCCTGAAAAGCCTTTGGTATCGGGTTTCGCGGTGATGTAGCGGATCGTGCCCGCCATCGATCCGGCGCCGTAGAGCGTACCCTGCGGACCGCGGATCACTTCGATCCGCTCAAGATCGAAGACCTTGAGTTCGGGGTTGCCGCTCTGGAGGGCCAGCGGCACATCGTCGAGATAGATGGCGACGAGCGGCCGGTCCTGAACGTTGGTGACCGAAATCGTGCCCGTCGTGATGCCGCGCATGTCGACGCGATTGACGCCTGGCTGACTCTGCTGGACGTTGATCGACGGGGCGACATTGGCGATATCGGCAAGCCCGCCCTGACCCTTGTTCGAAAGGCTGTCGGGCGTGATCGCGGAAATGGCGAGCGCTGTGCGCTGGATCGATTGATCGCCCTGGCGGTTCGCGGTGACGATGATCTCGTCCGACTGCGGTGCGGAGGCTTCGGACGACTCGTTCGTTTGCGCGGCGGCTTGACCTGCCATCAGGCAGGCGGCGATCGTCGCGAGAGATCCAGCTGTGAAAATCGACTTCCGCATCGCTATAGTCCCCTTTGCCTTAGCTGCCGCATTCGCGGCTTTTTCTATCCCTCCTGCTTAACTGACTTCGCGTCGCGCCAATCATCCGACCCGACCAAATTTTGAGGAAGTCGGACGCAGTTGAAGGCTTGTGCCTAGGCGATGGCTTCCGCATCCAGCTGATCGTGCAATTTGTCGCAGTACCAACTGGTGAAGCGATCGACATAATCTTCGGCTTCGGGGGAGTAGGGGCCCGGTGTGTAGCCGGTGCTGTTCACGCCGCGTTGATTATTCTCGGCGAGGTCGCGGTCCTGCAAATTGGTTTCGTTCCAGACATGGACCAGCCGATCCACGTCGTAATCCACCCCTTCGACCGCATCGCGGTGCACCAGCCATTTCGCGGTGACGAGGGTCTCCAAAGGTCCCACTGGTATCGCTGAGAACATGAAGGCGCTGTCGCCGGCGGCGTGACAGAAGCTGTTGGGCTCTGTGGCCCAGCGCAGCGTGCCGATGTCGCCGCCATTGGTCCCGACCATCGGCCTGGTAACCAGCGCCGATCCGTCGTGCGAAAAGGACACCGCGCCCTCATTGAGTGGAAAGCGCGCGATATGCCACCAGGGCCCCTCATGCGGGCCGACCTCCAGGCCGAAACCCTCCATCCGTTCGGCATAGCGGGTGAAGAGTTCGTCCTGTCCCAGATTGCCGTTGTCCGCGGCTGCGACCGGAAAGGGGCCCTTCAGTTCGGGATGGCAGACATTGCAATGATGGCATTCGCGGCCATTCTCCATCACCAGCTTCCAGTTCGCGCGATCGACGATTGTTCTGCTGGCCGCGAGTTTCGCATGTCCAAGATTGTGCGGCGCCAGCATCGGCGACAGCGCCTCGCGGAACGGCGCAAAATCGGGGGCATGGCTGGTGGAGAGGCAGACATAGATGCAGCCCTCCACCAACTCGACCGAAATCGGCTTCAACCCATGTGTTTTCCTGTCGAAGTCAGGGCCCATCCGCGACGCGCTCAACAGCCCGCCGTCGAGGCCATAGGTCCATTGGTGATACGGGCAGACGAGACGCGGGGTGCGGCCATGGCCATCGGCGCAGATCTGCGCGCCGCGATGACGGCAGCTGTTGAAGAAGCCGCTGATCGCGCCATCCTTCTGCCGGACGAGAAGGATCGGTGATTTGCCGATGGTCAGCGCGAGGAAGCTGCCCGGTTCGGCGAGCTCGACCTCGAAGCCCACCAGCAGCCACGAGCGATTGAAGATCGCCGCCATGTCATGGTCGAACAGGTCGGGATCGGTGTAGAAAGGCTGAGGCAGCGTATGATGCGGCCTGCGCGCCGCGAGCAATTGGCGAAGGCGAGATGATTCGATCATGAAAATACTCCCTGATCGAATATTGACGGTCGATCATCGGAACGCGCCAATGCCAAATCACCAAAGGCTGGATCGTATTTTGGAATGATCGACCGACGACAACTTCCCCTCAATGCGCTGCGGGCCTTCGAGGCCGCGGCGCGTCGCGCCAGTTTCACGGCCGGTGCGCACGATCTCAGCGTCACCCAGAGCGTGATCAGCCGGCACATCGCCAATCTCGAGGACATTCTCGGGCGCAAGCTCATCGACCGATCGGTGCAGGGATTTGCGCTGACGTCCGAAGGCGCAGCGCTGCTGCCGATCGTCGAACGGGCATTGGACGATATGCAGGGGGCAATGAACCGGATGGGGGCGGCGCGCACGTTGCGGGTGCACATGCCGCCGGCGGTCGCCAGCAGCATCGGGATGCCCTTGCTGCGCGATTTCCGTCGTGACCATCCGGAGATATCGATCCGCGTCGGCAGCAGTTATGTCACCGGTTCGCCCGAACAGAAGGTCGACGTGGCGATCCTGTTCGACCGCATCGGCGGTGATCGGCCTGACCGGCAGTTGCTGCGACAGCTCCGTTTTGCCCCGATGTGCAGTCCCGAAGTGGGCGCACGCGCCGCCGGCAGGAGTCTGGTCGAGTTCCTGGCGCAGGAAGAATTGCTTCATGTCCTGATCGATGGCGAACCTTATGACCATCTCTGGGCGCAATATGGCATCCGGCACGGTATGCCGCTTCGCGCTGGCCATGGCATGACGTTCGAGAGTTTCGTCTTCGCCGCGGACTATGCCGCCGGGGGATCGGGCATCGCGCTGGGTGACGCCGATGCGGTCTCTGACCGGCTGACAATGCCTTTTCCCGATGCGGCGGTGGCGCTCGACTACGGCTATTATCTCCTCACCAGCCAGGATGCCGGGCATGATCCGGTCATCGAGGCATTCCGCCTCTGGGTTCTCGACCGTTTCGCTGTCGGGTAGGCGCTGCCCTCAGCTGAACTCGACCAGAGCGTCCTCGAACCATCGATGGAGATAAGGGCGGACGCTGATGTCGAAATAGAGACGGAAGCCGGAAAGGCCCGGCGGCCGGTCGATGATGACGTTGACCTGTGCGAACAGGCTCATCGCGGTGCTGCCCTTGGCGAACATGGCGGGGTGGAGGTCGATCGACGTGCCTTTCGCCAGCAGATCGGCGGCATGCGCCCCGGTGACGTCGAAAACGCAACGGCCGTCGCCCACGCCGACGCACAGCGCACCGGCGGAATCAATGGCGGCCGCTTCGATCGCGGCGTTCGTCATGGTGCTGCCGATGATCAGCCATTCGTCGGGACCGATCCAGATCACGCGGATGGAATCGCCGGCGGCGGTGTTGGGTATCGTCGGCAGAGCGACACCGATCAATGCCCCGATCCGGGCAAGATCATCGGCGGACGGGCGTCGCAGACGCAGCGTGGCGATCGGCGGGGCCACGCGTTCCCTGGCGGTTATCGCGCCTGCGGCACTATGCCATGTCTCAGCCATTGAGCCGCTGTCCTTCCGGATCATAGATGTTCGGATTGACGATGGTTGCGGTGATTATCCGCTCTCCTCCGTCGAGCGCGACCGTCTCGCCCATCCGTGCGGTTCCGCCATGGACCATCGCCAGCGCGACGCCGTGGCCCAGCGTCGGGCTGAACGCGCTGGAGGTAACGAAACCGTCGCTTTCCCGCGCCTTGCCGATTTCGCGCACCAGATGCGCGCCGATCGGCAGGGGGGCATTGCCCGGCGTGCGCAGGCCGACGAGTTGTAGCCGCGCGGGATCGGCATGGATGGCCAGCATCAGCGATCGCTTGCCGACGAAATCGGTCTTTCGGCGCATGACATGATCCCAGCCGATATTGAGCGGCGTCGTTGTTCCGTCGGTATCGGCGCCGATGTGCAGATAGCCTTTCTCCAGGCGCAGCAGGTTCCAGGCATCGATGCCGATCGGGGTGAGCCCGTATCGGCCGCCCAGCCGGTGCAGCAGATCCCAAAGCGCGGCCGCCTGGCGCGTGGGCACGTTGATTTCGTAGGAGGTCTCACCGGTATAGCTCACCCGCATGACGCGGGCTTCGATGCCCGCAACCGTGCCCGTCTGCACGCTCATATGCGGGAAGGCCTCACCGTCGAGCGGGAAGCTGGTGGCGGCCTCCGTCAGCAGTGCGCGCGCCTGCGGGCCGGTCAGCGTGATGACCGCCCAGCTGGTCGTCACCGGCGCGACGAGGACGTCGTAATCGAGGAATTCGCATTGAAGCCATTCCTCCAGCCAGGCGGCGATCCGCTCCGCGCCGGCGCTGGATGCGCCGACCAGGAAATGATCATCGCCAAGCCGCGCGCAGACGCCGTCGTCGATGACCACGCCAAGCTCGTTGAGCATCAGTCCGTACCGGACCTTGCCGACCTTCAGCGTCGAGATCGTATTGGCGTAGATGAAATCGAGCAGGCGTGCCGCGTCGGGCCCGCGCACCTCGATCTTGCCCAGCGGCGAACCGTCGAAAATGCCGACACCGTTGCGGACCGTTCGGGCTTCGCGCTGTTCGGCGTCGAACCGGGTTTCACCTGCTTGAAGATAGGCAGACGGCCGGAACCAGCCATAATCCTCCATGATCGCGTTCCGCGAGATGTGCCGCTCATGCAGGGCGAGATGGCGCATCGGCCGCAGCAATTCGCCATGTCCGCGTGCCGCAAAGGCGCCGAGCGCGACCGGCACGAATGGAAATCGGAAGCGTGTCGTGCCCGTCTCGGCGATGCTCTGCCCGGTCAGCCCGGCCATGATCGCCAGGGCATTCACATTGGAGGTCTTGCCCTGGTCGGATGCCATGCCGAGCGTGGTGTAGCGCTTGAGATGTTCGACCGAGCGGAAATTCTCGCGCGCGGCGAGGCCGATGTCGCTGACACTCACGTCATTCTGCATGTCGACGAACGCCTTGCCCGGCCCATCGACGTGCCAGCACGCCGAAATGGCGGGGGCGGGACAGGCTCGGGTGGCGATCGGTGGCCCGTCGTCGTCAGTGCGATCGCCAAGCCCTGCGGCATGGCCGCTCGCCAGTGCGTCTTTCAATGACCGAAGGCCGGCCGCCGCCCCGGCCGAGCGTTCCCGCTGGACTGACTGCGCCGGGCGGAAGGCCAGCATCTCCTCGTCGAAGCTGAGCCGCCCGCCCGACTGGGAGAACAGGTTGACGTTGGGATTGTGGCCGCCCGACATGGCGAGAAGGTCGCAGGCAAGGCGGAGTGTGCGGCCATCGCTTTGCCTGATCGTCACGCCGCGCAATGCCTTTGTGCCTCTGGTCGCCTCGACCACCGCCCCGCGCAGCAACGGAATGCCGAGCGCTTCGACGCTGCCGGCGATTTCGGCGGCAATCGTCTCACGGCTGTCGATCACGGCAACGACGCCGCCTCCCGCCGCATGGAGTGCGCTCGCGGTACGATAGGCGTCGTCATTGTTGGTGAACAGCACGGTCCTGACGCCCGCCAGCACGCCGTAGCGCGCCAGATAGTGGCGTACCGCGCCGGCCAGCATGACGCCGGGCCGGTCGTTGCCGGGAAAGACGAGCGGCCGCTCGATGGCGCCCGTGGCCAGGATCACCCGGCCGGCGCGGACCTGCCATTGCCGGTATCGCGGCAGATGTGCCGGCAGGGCGGGATCGTCGCCGGATACCGACTCGATCATGGTCAGCGCGTTATGGTCGAAATAGCCGGTGACCGTCGTGTTGGTGAAGATGCGGACATCCGGATCCGCACGAAGTGCGGCGAGACAGCCGTCCGCCCATGTCCCAGCCGGCATGCCGTCGATTTCGCCACCGTCCCAGCGAAGCTGGCCGCCGGCGATGCTGTCCTGTTCGGCCAGAATGACGCGCGCGCCCGAAGCCACCGCCGCGCGCGCCGCGGCAAGCCCTGCCGCGCCGGATCCGACCACCAGCACGTCGCAATGGGCGAAACGGGTCTCGTAACGATCGGGATCGGGGGATCCGGGCGCTTTGCCCAGCCCGGCAGCGCGGCGGATCAGGCCCTCATAGATGTGCCAATGCGGCCACATGAAGGTCTTGTAGTAGAAGCCCGCGACCAGGAAGCGCGAGAGGAGATTGTTCACACCGCCAATGTCGTGGCGGACATTGGGCCAGCAATTGACCGCGTCTGCTTCGAGCCCGTCGAACAGCCTGATCTCGGTCGCGCGCAGATTGGGGGCCGAACGTGCGCCGGTGCCGAGCTGCATCAGCGCATTCGGCTCTTCCGGTCCGAAACCCATGATTCCGCGCGGGCGGTGATATTTGAATGAGCGCCCCACCAGCCGCACGCCGTTCGCGAGCAATGCCGAGGCCAGCGTATCGCCGGCATAGCCGATGTATCGCCGGCCTTCGAAGCGGAAGGAGAGGGGACGATCGCGATCGATCAGTCCGCCGGAGGGCAGGCGGAAGCGGTTGGCGACGTCGTTCACAGGATCACCGCGCGATCGGGCGTCGCGGGGGCTGCCTCATCCATTCGGTAGACCGCCATGATCTCGTGCGTGGCAGTGTCGCGCGCAAGATTGAACCAGCGTCGGCAGCCGGCGCTGTGCAGCCAGCGCTCGAGATGATCCCCGCGCGGATTGATCTTCTCGCTGAGATAGCGGCCCCAGGTGACATCATCGACGGACTCGGGCGGCCCCGGGCGGATGATGTGGCTTTGCCCGCCGCAGCGAAATTCGATCTCGTCGCGAGGCCCGCACCAGGGGCAGGAGATTTGCAGCATGGATCGTCCTCAGTGCGCGATGCCCGACCCTGCGGCTTCGTCGATGAGCGCGCCGGTGGTGAATCGTTCGAGTGAAAAGGGGCGGGCGAGCGGATGCGGCGCGAGCGTGGCGATATGGTGCGCCAGCAGCGATCCGCCTGCCGGGATCGCCTTGAAGCCGCCGGTTCCCCAGCCGCAATCGAGAAACAGGCCGGGCACGGGCGACGATCCGATGATCGGGCTGGAATCGGGCACGACATCGACGATACCGGCCCATTGGCGCAGCAGCCGAACCCTGCCAAGCGAGGGATATTGCGCCGCCACGGCCCCGAGCACGTTACGGATCACCGGCATGTTGCCGCGCTGGGCGTAGGAGGGATAGAGGTCCAGTCCGCCGCCGATGACAAGGCCGCCCTTGTCGGACTGGCTCATATAGACGCCGGTCGCGGGCGACATCACGACGGTATCGAGCACCGGTTTCAGCGGCTCCGAGACAAAGGCCTGAAGCGCGAAGCTGGTGATGGGCAGGCGGAAACCCGCCATCTCTGCGAGGCGGCTGGAATGCCCCGCCACGGCCACGCCGATGCGCCGGGACTTGATTGGCCCCCTGTTCGTGTCGACGCCTGTCACTGCGCCGTCGGCGCCGCGATGAAAGGCCGTCACCTCGCAATTCTGGATGATGTCGACACCCAGCGCGTCCGCGGCACGGGCATAGCCCCACACGACGGCATCGTGTCGGGCCGTCCCGGCACGTTTCTGGAGGAAGCCGCCCAGCACCGGAAAACGCGCGTCGGGCGAGACGTCGAGGATCGGCACGCGCCGCGCGATCTCCGCGGTCGAGATGAATTCGGAATCGACACCGTTGAGCCGCATCGCGCCGATCTGGCGGTGGGCCAGTTCCACATCGTGCAGGCTGTGCGCGAGCGAGATCATCCCGCGCTGGCTGAACATCACATTATAGTTCAGCTCTCTGGACAGTCCCTCGTAGAGCCGCATTGAATAATCGTAGAGATTGGCGCTGGCGCGATAATAATAGTTGGAACGAATTGCCGTTGTGTTGCGGCCGCTGTTGCCGCCGCCGATCCATCCCTTTTCAAGCACCGCGACCCGCTGGATGCCGAACGTTTTCGCCAGATAATAAGCCGTGGCGAGACCATGGCCGCCGCCGCCGATGATGATGACGTCGTAATCGCGCTGCGGTGCGGGCGATCGCCAGGTGGGACGCCAGCCGCGCTGTCCACTGAGACCCTGTTTGAAAACTGTCCACGCGGAATAGTGCATCATGCATCCAGATAGAAATACAGCGATGTATTGCTATGGCGGCAGGCGGTTTACGGAAAGGGGCTGGCCGCTCCAATTTTCATGCGATCAGACATTTCGCGCGCCCGCCAGAAGTACCGCGGTGTAACGATCCACGAGCGAGCGTCGCTCCTCTCCGGTTTCGCGCATGCGGATCGCATAATAGCCGATCTGGTGGAAATAGGTGATCCGCGCCCGGATCATCGCATCGTCCTCGTCGAAGCCGGCGTCGAGGAAAAGCTGGCCAAGCGCGGCAATGCGAATATCGTCGACGGTGTGCACGATGTCGGCGATCTGCGGCGACAACGCGGCCCAGGCGCGCACCGCGCTGTCATATGTCTCGCTGAAATCCTGTCCGTCGATGTACAGCCGGGCAAGCGCACGCATCCGTTCATGCGGCGATGTGTCGGCGCGCAGGACCCGCAACATCGGGGTGGTGTTGCACTGGCGCCAGTCCTCGATCAACGCATCGAGCAGTTCGTCGCGGTTCTTGAACCGCCAGTAAAAGCCGCCGCGGGTGACGCCGGCGACCTTGGCGAGCCGCTCGATCTTCACCGCGAGGATGCCATCCTCGATCAGTACCTGCCGCGCGATCTGGACCCAATCCTCGGTCGACGGTGTCTGTTCGGGTGGGGGCGTGCGCTTCCACGAGCGTTTGGGCCGGCTGGGTGCGGCAGTCGGACTGGAGGGCGCGGTTCGTGCGGCCATATTCGTTTCTCTCGCGCCGATGATGAGTCGATTCTGCTGGGGTGATCCCGTTAATCGGACACTATGTCATGCTCTTATCGATGTGGCTGGACATTACAATACAGTGACGTATTCTTCATGCAAGTCGGCGATCTGGCTCACGGCATGTGGGTCCGGATGCAGCGGCATCGGGAGGTTTGGATGGACAGCGTAACGGCACAGCTTCATCGTTCGCCTTGTGCACCCTATTCCGTCCGGCAGGGGCGCCTGGGCGGCGCGCAATTCCTGGCGGATGTGTTCGACGTGCTCGAGGATGATCCCAACGGATCGATCGTTTCCACGCTGGTAAGGCCGAGCAACACGCTGGTCGGCGCGAGCCATCAGTTCCGCACCGACTCGGAAGTCGGTCATTGTGGGTTGCTGCGACTGGCGCCGGATCTGTTCGTGCTCAATACCAACATGTCCTTTCAGCGCGACGCTCTGTGCCAGGTGATCGGCGAGGATTTCATCGAGCTGCATTTCCGGTTGTCCGGGCGGCTGAGCCTCTACCCCGAACGCGATGGGATCGAGACCGTCGATGTCGACAAGGGATCGCTGCTGATCTGGCGTCAGCCGCTGGGCATGGACATCATGGAGCGTCTCCAGGCCGACGAGCGCGAAAGCTCGATGACCATCTACCTCCGCCCCTCGGCGCTCGAACGCTATTTCGGCGATTATTCGGCCAATCTCTCGCCGGAGGTGGCGACCGGCCTGGCAGCGGAAGGCAATGGCCTCTTCTTCCTGCGGATGGCCTGCTATCCGATGCTGATCGAATTGGTGCGCGAGCTCTGGTCGCTCGACATCGCGCATCGCCGCGGCCTGGTGCGCGCCGAAGCACTGGTGATGATGATCCTGTGCGAAGTCGTGTCGATGCTGGAGGACGCGCATTGCGACTCTACCAGTCTCTGCCGATTGTCCGATATCGACGTCCGCTGCCTCCGCAAGGCGCGGGATTGCATCCGCAGCCAATATACGCCGCCGGCGACGATCGATGAGATCGCTCGAACAGTGGGGCTCAGCGCCACCAAGCTGAAGAGCGGGTTCAAGGCGCTCTTCGGCAAGAGCATTTCGCAATATGCGAATGAACTGCGAATGCAGCACGCGCTCGACCTGCTGCGGAAATCGGACATTCCGATCCTGCTGGTCGCCGAGGCGCTCGGCTACGAGTATCAGAACAGTTTCACCGTGGCGTTTCGGCGCTTTTTCAACGTGCTGCCCAAGGATTATCGCCGCGATCCCATGGTCCTGGCGGATGTGTCGTCCCAACATTCCGCTTCGTGCGCTGATTGAATTTGAGTCGGTCCGAATATCGTGCCGGACTCCACCGGGCCTATCTGGGGGAAGTCGGCGGCGCGGCTTTTGCGAGCGCGCTCCAGCTGGAGGGAGTCACGCCCGCCCAGGCTGCCGCGCTGAGGTTGTTCGAGGCGTTGGAGCTTGCGACTGCGCGGATCCTCGCGCCTCTCCTGCAGGAGCCGCCCACATGCGACGATATGGCGGAGGCCGAGGCACGCGGCCGGGCCCGCGCGCAGCGGGCCGACTGGGCGGGGCTGATCGACTATGCCGCGCACGAACTGGACGGCTATATCGAGGAATTCCGGTTGCTGCACGAGGCAGCGCCGTCGTGCGATCGCGAGGCGATCGCTCTGCTCGTTGCGCACGAGGTTGCGCTCAGGGATTTCGGCCGGGCGAGCCTCATCGATCCGATCGATGGCTTGGCGTGCCTGCGCGTCGCCCTTGCCGAAGCCGAACAACATCTGGCTGCGCTCGGCTGACTGCCGCCGCTGCTTTTCAATCAGGACGTCTGTCATGCAAACTCCCGCACGGAAATCGGATAGCATTGCCCTCATCCTCGCCATGGCGGTCGCCAGTGGCATTGCCCATCTCGGCACGTCCACAATGCCGTTCCAGGTCGGGGCGCTGATGGATGGACGTGGTTTGAGCGCAAGCATGGCCGGCGTGTTCGGCCTGTTCGAAATCGGCGCGCTAGCGATCTCGATGATCGTCCTGTCGCCGATCATCCATCGCTTCTCGTCGGTCACGATCTCCATGGCCGGTGCCGGCCTCGCGGCGGCGGCGCATCTCGCGATGTTCCTGATCCCTGCGGCAATGCTGCCGTTGCTGGTGTGCGCCACGGTGGCCGGGATCGGCTATGGCCTTGTTTTCGCCGCGGCGATCACCGGGGCGTCGACGGCTTACAATCCCGATCGCGTCTACGCGCTGGGCAATGGCGGCGCGATCATACTCGTCGTCGCGATGATGATGATCATTCCGATTGCCAGCGCCCGTCTTGGCGCGATGGGCGCCTTTCTTGCCATCGCGGCATTGATCGCCCTGGCCTCGCCGGCGATGCTGCGATTTCGCTCGCGTCCGGCATTGCTGACGCCGCCACCGTCGCGGGTGCTGGCGCAGCCCGCGACGATCGCATTGCTGGTGATGTGGGCGCTCTATTCGCTTGGCACCGGTGCGCTTTGGAGCTTTGCCGAGAGGATTGGCACCGGGCTCCATATCGAGCCGGAGATGATCGCGACCATCCTGTCGGGCAGCACGCTGTGCGGGGTGCTTGGCAGCATCGTGGCGGCGGTCATCGGCGGTCGTTCTTTCCGGATTGGCGCGATGGTGGTTGGCCTGGCCGGAACGGCGCTGTCATGCCTGTTGATGGGCTATGCCGCCGGCGAGATCACCTTCGCGATCGGCGTGCTGACCTACTGGATCTTCTACATGTACCAATATTCGCTGTTTCTGGGGACGGCGGCATTGTTCGATGGGGAAGGGCGGCTCGGCACGCTTGGGGGCGGCTGCGAACGGCTTGCCTTTGCGGTGGGCGCCCCGATCGGTGGGCTGATCGTCGATTACGGATCGTTCGGCATGCTTGGCCTCCTCGGTTTTGTCAGCTGCGTCGTCGCCATTCCCATCTGCATGCCGATCGTCGCCCGCGCGCTGCGCGAGAGGGTTGCCAGCGCGCAACCGGTTGCATGAAAATCCCGACCGATCGACTGAATGCCAATCAGGGTCGGAGCGACTAGCATCCCGGCCAACACGGAATTGCAGGGATGGGCTGATGAGCATGATCGATCCGCAGGCGCCGACGCGCAGGACCATTCTCCACACCGCCGCGGCGGTCACTCTGGGCGGGCTGCTGCCCTGGACCGCCGAGGCCGCCTGGCCGCTGCCGGCGAAGCGCCCGGTCAGGATGATCGAGAACAGCTGGGTGACGATGCGCGATGGTACGCGGCTCGCCTGCCGGCTCTGGATACCCGAGAATGCCGAAAAGAACCCGGTCGGGGTCGTGCTGGAGGCGGTCCCCTATTCGAAGCGTGACGGCACGCGCGATCGCGACAATGACTGGGCCGACATGTTCTGTCCTTATGGCTTCGCGTTCGCGCGGCTCGATCTGCGGGGATCGGGAGAATCCGACGGGCTGCTCCGGGACGAATATCTGGCGCAGGAACAGCAGGATATCGTCGATGCCATTTCTTTCCTGGCCAGCCAGCCATGGAGCAACGGGTCGGTCGGAATGCGCGGAATCAGCTGGGGCGGGTTCAGCAGCCTGCAGGTTGCGGCGCTCAATCCGCCCGCGCTCAAGGCGATCATCACCGCCTGTTCGACCGACAACCGCTATAGCGACGATGCGCATTATATAGGCGGGGTTCTCGGCCTGACCTGCCTGCATTGGGGAACGCTGTTCCGCAATGTGCTGGTCGATGCGCCCGATCCGGCGATCGTTGGCGAACGCTGGCGCGAGATGTGGATGGAGCGCCTGAACAACGCACCGGCCATCCATGCCGAATGGATCCGACACGCCACGTACGACGAGTATTGGAAGCACGGATCGGTCGAGCAGGATTATGGCGCGATCAAGTGCGGTGTCTATGCCGTCGGCGGACAGGTCGACGCCTATTCCGCCGCCATTCCACGTTTGCTGGAGGGGCTCAGTGCGCCGCGCAAAGGGTTGATCGGATCGTGGGGACATCAGTTCCCGCAAGGAGGAAATCCCGGCCCGGCGCTCGACTGGGTGAAGGAGGAGGTGCGCTGGTGGAGCCACTGGCTGCACGGCATCGATACCGGAATCATGAATGAGCCGATGCTGCGCGCTTACGTCAATGAACGTACGCCCAGCGAGGTCTGGCCGGCCGATACGCCCGGCCATTGGGTGGCCGAAGCGCAATGGCCGTCGCCGAACGTGCGCAAAAAGATCTGGCATCTCAATGACGGCGGCCTCCAGGAAAAACAGGGCGCCCAGTCAGCCCGCAGCGTTGTCCCGCACCAGACACTTGGTACCGCCAAGCGCGAATGGCTGCCGTTCAACATGAAGATCGACCTGCCGGGCGAACAGTCGCATGACGACAGCCTCGCGCTTGTCTTCGATAGCGCGCCGCTTGATCGGGACATGGAGATGCTCGGCCTGGGCGAGGTCCGCTTGCGCATCGCCGCGGACCGCCCAGTCGCCAAGGTGGTGGTCAGGATCAATGAGGTCCTCGCCGACGGCAAGAGCTGGTCGGTGACCTATGGCGTGCTCAATCTCACCCACCGGCAAAGCCATAGCGACCCCAGCCTGCTGGAACCGGGTAAGTCCTATGACGTGACCGTGCCGCTTGCTTACGGGGCACACCGTTTCAAGCGAGGCAGCCTTATCCGGGTCGCCATCTCGGAAGCATTGTGGCCGATGCTGGCGCCGTCTCCCGAACCGGTGACGCTCACCATGACCACCGGCGTGTCGCGATTGGTGCTGCCCATCCGCCCCTATCGTGCGGGGCAAGGCGTTGGCGAGATGCCCGCGATCCTGCGCGATCGCCAGGCGCCCCAGAAGGTTGGCTTCATGTCGGTCGAAGGGGAGACGCTCAAGCAGAGCGGGCCGGATGCGGAGGGCAGGGTGACGATCATCCGCAACGATCCGCCGTCGAAATACTTGATTCCCGATATCAAGACCGAGCGCACGGGGCAGTCGCGTATGGAGTTGAGCGTACGCGACGACGATCCGACCAGTTCGGTGTGGCGCGTGACGAGCGGCTGGGGCTCGACGCGGCCGGACTGGGATTTCCGGACATTGTCGACGACCGAACTGCGCATGACGAAGCACGAATTCATCGTGACCGAGACGATGCAGGCGTTCGAGCGTGAGGAGAAGATATTCGACAAGACCATGGAGAACCGTATCGCGCGGCGATTCTCCTGATCGACGGCGGTATCGATCCCGGGAGCGGTCGATCGCCTTGCAGGCAGCGCAGGTGGACGCCGGGCACAATATGGCGCCGAACTGGCGATACCCGATCTTCATCGGTTATCGCCAGTTCGGGCGGTACTTGCTTCATTCGACCACAGGCAACTCGATGAACGATGCCCGGCCGCGGTCGTGATAGATGACGGTATTGGCGACCACCGGTTTGCTCTCGCTGTGGTTGGCGCCACCGGTATTCATGTTGCGCTCGTATTGAGGAAAGCTCGACCCCGCGATCTCGATCCGAAGGCGGTGACCGGGCGCGAAATGGGATGCCGCGACCATCTGCTTCAGGTCGATTTTATAGACGCGGCCCGGCTCCATCGGTGCTTCTTGGTCGATACCGTCTCGATAACGCAGCCGCTGAATCGTGTCGTAGAGATTATACGCCTTCCCGTCCGGATAAACGTCGACCAGCTTCAGCGTGATGTCGGTGTCCGGCACGGAGGTGGAGAGGTAGAGCGTCGCGCTGATATAACCCGCGATCTTCAGCGTCTTCGTCAACGGCGCGGTGGTATAGACCAGTACGTCGGAACGTTGCTCGATCTCGGTCTGGTCGCGCGACACGTTGCGATCGCAGCAGCCGCTACCGCGCGACGGCACCGGGTTGAGTGGATCGGAAGAGAAACGATCGGCGCCGCCGCTGCCCGGGGTTCGCGCGAGCACACCGGTTCCGCTCAGGCTATTGGCGGTACCCCTGCTGTCGAGAAAGTAGCGGGTCGGCTTCGAAAGCGGAGGCCACGACGCTGCGCTGACCCACTTGCTCGACTCCAACGGATAATATTGCACGCGCGGCATTGCGAGTTCACCCTTGCCGTCGTCCTTCAACCAATGGTCGAACCAGCGCTCGATCTGGCCGGCATAATCGAGTCGCGCATCGCCGATCGGGCGTTCACCGACCTGGGTCTGCTCGGTTTCGGTGCCAAAGCTGCAATGCGGGGCGCCCCCGATGACCAGATACTGATTTGGAGAGTTCTTCGAGAGATATTCGAAAACCTTCGCGGTCGGATAGACCTCGATCGTATCGTACCAGCTGTCCATGTGCAGCATCGGGACTGTGGTGCTGTCGCCCGTATTGAGGAAATCATAGTCGCGCCAGCGCGGGTCGTTGGGCTTCATCCCAATCATCCGGTCGAATTCCGATGACGGTGAACCGGATGCCTTCAACACCTCGCCGCTTGGCAGGTGATCTGCCCACGCCATGCCTTGCGAAGCACTTGCGGCCGCGGAGTAGGTGCGCACCAAGGCTTCGCGTTCCGCCGCCGAGATGCCCGATGGCAGCTTGGGATGGTTTTGATGGCCGTTGGTCCGATACCAGTTCGCCCAATCGAACGTCGGCACGCCGCCAGTGTAGAATATTCCCTGATCGGCAAAGCCGGGGATGACGCCCACACCCGTGGCGGCTGCCATTGCGACCATCGCTTTCAAGCCTGGCGGGTTCCGCTTGGCCAGCGCGAACTGCACTTCGCCGCTCGACGAGCAGCCCAGCGTGCCGACCTTGCCATTCGACCAGGGTTGCGACGTCACCCATTTGACGGCGTCCTCGCCATCATCCGCCGCGCCCTTCATCCAATGATATTCGCCGTCCGACCACTGGGTTCCGCGCACATTCACCACCACCACGGTGTAGCCCGCCCGGATCAGGCGTGTGATGATTTTGCCTCGCAATTCCAAGGCCGGATCATACGGTGTCTGGATCAGGATCGTCGGACGGGGTGCACCCGCCGGCGCATTGGGCGTGACGATGGTCGCCAGGACGAGGGTCCCGTCGCGCAATGCGATCGGCACCGCCCGTGCCAGTGTGGCGATATCCGCAACCTCGAGAACCTCGAGCGGGCCGGGCTCCGGAACAGGTGTCGTCGCATGGATTGTTGATGACATCAATGCGATCGCTGTCAGAGTGGCGGTCAATGGACGAGAATGCATGCGTCCGTCTCCTTGTTCGAGATCAATCACCAAATTTCATCGGATAGCTCGTGATCGTGCGTGCTCAGCCCTTTGGGAACGGCACGGAGACGATCCGCGCAGGGCGTCGCTCGCCCAGCACCGAGACTTCCAGCGCTGCGCCATCGGCACGGCCGGCCTCGGTCAGGAATGCCATCGCCATCGCATAGCCAACGGTGTGACCGTAGGAACCAGAACTGGTGTAGCCGACATAGTCTTCGCCGACCCAAATCGGCTCTTCGCCCGCCGGATCGGCGTCCGTGGTGTCGACCCTGAGCGCGACAAGCCGATGATCCGAGGGGCTGTCCAAAGAGGCCAGTGCGGCCTCACGCCCGATATAGTCGTCGCGCGTCATGTCGAGGAGGTGCGAGTACCCACATTCGGCAACGCTGTGATCCTGCGACATTTCGCGCAGTGTCGTGCCGGGGCTATGTTCCATCACTAGCGCGCTGAACGCGCGAATGCCGATGTCGCGAATGCCCGACGCGGCGCCCGCGGTCATTGCCTGCTGATAGAGCGTGTAGAGATATGGGATCGGTGTGTAGATTTCGAAGCCGGCTTCGCCGATCCGGTCTGACGCCAGAATGTGGCAGGGAGCATAGCCCACCGCTGCCTCGGTCAGTGCGCCTGCGGTCAGGCTGCTGCCTATCCGGTGATGGCCGGTCAGTTCGTCGAGGAGCGCCGGCGATCGCGGTCCGGCGATGAACAATCCGCCCAATTCGTCCGATAGATTGCGGATGTCGACATCGTGATCCTCACGATGCTGTTCGAACCACCGGAAATAGATTGCCTGCATGAAGGTGGGGGCGGTGAGCAGATAGCGGTCCGTCGACAGCCGGCTGACGTTCAGGTCGCCGATGATCTTGCCCACGGCCGAGAGCAGCAGCGCGGGCAGGGTCCGGCCGATATCGGGAAGCGGCGATGCGATCACCCGGCACAGAAACGCCTCGGCACCGGCGCCTTCGACCATGAATTTGGAGACTGCGGAAATATCGACGACGCCAACGCCGCTCCGCATGGCGCGGCACTCGTCGCCGATAATGTCGAACGCGTTCGAGCGGCGGAAGGTCGGCGTCTCCTCGAAAACCTCTCCGGCGGGCGCGAAATAGGCCGGTCCTTCGAATCCGAAGCTGCTCATGAAGACCGCGCCGCGTGCCTGGTGGGTTGTGTAGAGCGGGGAGGTCTTGAGCGGACGGCCGACCGGCCATGTCTCGTTGGGATAGGGGATGTCGAACCGTCGCCCGTAGAATTCCCGTGCCCGGGCAATGGTGACCGGCTCGGGCAGCTTCGGATCGAAGCGGGCAATGTCCATCCCGAACACGTCGATCGAAGGCTGTCCGTCGATGATCCATTCCGCCAGCGAGCGGCCGATGCCGCCGCCTTGGACGAAGCCCGCCATCGTTCCGCAGGCGACCCAGTAATTGGGCAGGCCCGCAATCGGCCCGACGAGCGGGTTGCCGTCGGGGGAGAATGTGAAGGGGCCGTTGACGATGCGCTTGATGCCGACATTGGCGATCGCGGGATAACGCTCGAAACCGCGGGTCAGGTCCTCGCCCAACCGGTCCAGGTCGGGGATCAGCAGTTCGTTTTCGGCATAGTCCCAGGGCGTGCCGCTGACCGCCCAGGGGACGGCGTTCCGCTCATAGACTCCCAGCAACATGCCGTCATGTTCCTGACGGAGGTACAGGCCGCCGTCGAGATCGGCGATCGACGGCATCTCGGGCTGCCCTTTCAACTCGGGCAGGTCTTCGGTGATCAGATAATGATGCTCCATCGGGATCAGCGGAAGCTCGACTCCCGCCATCTTGCCCACTTCGCGCGCCCACAGGCCGGCCGCGTTGACGACATGTTCCGCGACGATCGTGCCTTTGCTGGTCTTGACCTCCCATTCTCCTCCCGGACGCCTTGCCAGACCCTCGACCATCGTGTGGCGTTGAATGGTGGCGCCCGCTGCCCGCGCCGCCTTGGCATAGGCATAGGTCGCCCCCGACGGGTCGAGATAGCCTTCGATCGGATCGTAGATCGCGCCGATCACGCCATCCATTTCCATGATCGGGCAGAGCTTCTTGATCTCGTCCGGGCCGATCAGCTCGGATTCCAGGCCCAGCACATGGTGCCGCGCATGTTCCGCACGCAGAAATTCCCAGCGTGGCTGGGTGGCCGCGACCAGCAGGCCTCCAACATAATGTGCACCGACATCCTGGCCGGAAAGGGCTTCGATTTCCTTGTAGATGCCGCAGGTATAGGCCTGAAGGCGTGCGATATTGGCGTTGCCGTTGATCGTGTGAAAGCCGCCAGCGGCGTGCCAGGTTGACCCCGCCGTCAGTTCCTTGCGCTCCAGAAGGACAATGTCGGTCCAGCCTTGTTTGGTGAGGTGATAGAGGACACTGCAGCCGATGACGCCTCCTCCGATTATAACCACCCGCGCATGCTGCAGCATCGACTGCTCCCTCCCGATCTTCGGTACATATGGCGCTCCGTCATTCGGAAGCGGCTCAAGCGACCATGCTTAGTCGGACGGCACCACGTTGCCAGCGGCGTTCAGCCGACTTTTTTAGGCGAAGAGGCCGTCGTTACTCTTGAAGTGGGCATCGATTGCCTGCTTGCTGCGGTCGGCAATCCGATCTCTGGGATAACGGCGCGAATGCGCTAAGAGGCAGGTTCCGTTCACCAGGAGAATTGTGCGTGCCACTTCATGATATCGCCGCGTTCGGGGCGCGAACACTGGACGACGCCACGATCGCCGAGCTTCCCAACCATTATCGGGGCAAGGTCCGGGACAATTACGATCTGCCCGACGGCCGCCGCATCATCATCGCTTCCGATCGCCTGAGCGCTTTCGATCAGATTCTCTGCGCGGTGCCCTTCAAGGGTGAAGTGTTGACCCAGACTGCGCGCTTCTGGTTCGAAAAGACCGCCGACATCTGCAGCAATCACGTGCTTGAGTATCCCGATCCCAACGTGCTGATCTGCCGGCGCCTGGACATCCTGCCGGTCGAGATCGTCGTCCGCGGGTATCTCGCCGGAACGACGAGCACCTCCATCCTGACACGCTACAAGGCTGGCCAGCGAACGATGTACGGGATGACGCTGCCCGACGGTCTGCGGGACAATCAGCGGCTGCCCGAGCCCATCATTACGCCGACCAGCAAGGAATTTGACGGCGGACATGATGAGCCGCTCACCCCCGGTGAAATTCTCGACCGCAAGCTGCTCACCGACGCGCAATGGGAATGGGTATCCGCGACGGCTCTTGCCCTGTTCGAGCGCGGCCAGACACTTGCGGTGGAGCGAGGCCTGATCCTTGCGGACACCAAATATGAATTCGGTGTCGATGGCGAAGGCAGGATCGTTCTTGCCGACGAGATCCATACGCCGGACAGCAGCCGCTACTGGAAAGGCGCGACCTACCAAGATCGCTTCGAGGCTGGGCAGGCGCCCCAAAGCTTCGACAAGGATTTCATCCGTTCATGGGTGGCTGAGCGCTGCGATCCCTACACCGACCAGATTCCAGAGATTCCACAGGATCTGATCATGGATACGGCCGCCATTTACGCAGAAGCCTTCGAGACGATCACGGGACGCACTTTCGCACCCGATCTTGAAGGCTCTTCGGTGCTCGATCGGATTCGCGGCCGCCTGGCGCCATTCTTCGAGCCGGCTGGCTGAGAGGGACGGATATGAAGATTGCGATCGTTGGCGCTGGCGCGATAGGCGGCTGGATGGGCGTGCGCCTGGCGGCTGCCGGCCATGATGTCGGTGTTCTCGCGCGCGGCGCAACGCTCGTCGCGCTGCGCGAGGCGCCGTGGCGGCTCGAAATTGGAGGCCAGACACTCGAAGCACGCGTCAGCGTCAGCGACGATCCGCAAGCCATGGGCGTCCAGGATCTTGTGATCGTCGCGCTCAAGGGGCCTGCATTGCCAGCGCTTGCGCCATCGCTTCGGCCGTTGATCGGCCCGGACACGATTATCGTGCCGGCGATGAACGGCGTGCCCTGGTGGTTTCTGCTGGGTGGTGCAGGGGAGATGGCGCCCGCCGCACTGCCGTCGGTCGATCCGGACGGGGCGATCGCCACGTCGATCCCGTTCGCGAACGTGCTCGGATGCGTCGTCCATGCGTCTGCCTTTGTCGAGGGCGCCGCCCATGTCGTGCACAAGGCGGGGAATGGGCTGATCCTGGGCGAGCCGGACGGATCGCTCTCGCCACGGCTTGAGCTGATTGCCGGGCTCTTCGCCGACGCCGGATTCGACGTCGACCGGAGCGCGACGATCCGTCGCGATATCTGGTACAAGCTCTGGGGCAATATGACGATGAACCCCATCTCGGCGATCACCGGGGCAACCTGCGATCTTATGCTCGATGATCCGCTGGTCAGCGCCTTCGTCGTGCGGGTCATGGCCGAAGCTCAGGCGATCGGCGCGCGTATCGGCTGCGATATCGCGGAGAGCGGTGAAGACCGCGTCGCGGTCACGCGCAAGCTGGGCGCGTTCAAGACCTCAATGTTGCAGGACGCGGAGGCTGGGCGGCCGCTGGAGATCGATCAGCTATTATCGGCGCCGATCGAGATCGGCGAAGCGCTGAATCTGAGCGTTGAAAATCTGCAGACCCTGCTAGGTCTCGTTCGCCTGTTTGCTCGCGTGAAGGGACTTTATCCGCCCGGAGCCGGCTCGCCGGCCTGACGCGCCGTCTGCCGATCGACGACGTCCGCTCGGGCACTCGCGAGCAGCGCGTCGAGCGCGGCGCGATCGAAAAGCCGGCCGGCTCGCATCACCGCCCGGATCCGCCGGATGTTGCCGATATCGGCCAGAGGGTCGGCGTCGAGCAGCACGAGATCGGCAACGCGGCCCTCCGCGATTGTCCCGCGGCGCGAATCCATCTTCATGAAGCGCGCGGCCGACAGCGTCGCGGCCTGCAGGACCACAAGGGGAGGGAGACCGGCCTCGGCCAGCATCTCCATTTCGAGATGATAGCTGAAGCCAGGGAATATGTATGAATCCGGCGAGTCCGACCCCACAAGGATCGGCACGCCCGCCCGATATGCCTCCCCGCTGATGCGCATTGCGTGCAACAGGAATCGATGAAGCGCGATCCGTGTTTCGGCAGGAAGCGCCGCATAGCGATCGGCATCCTTGTTCCAGGATTTCTGCGTATCGGCATCGATATAGGCGAGCAGGGGATCGGTTCGATATTCGCGGAAGCCGGCCAGCACGTCGAACCGGCGCGTGACGAGGGTGGGGGTGTAATACACCCGCTTGCGGGCCATGGTGGCGAGCAGGGCCGCGCAGGCACCGGCGTCATATGTGTCGACCACATCATTCGTGAAGCCGGTGAAATCGGGATAGGCCAGATTGCTCTCGAAACGATGTTTCGCACTTTCGAGATAATAGGCCCGTCGCCGCGCATCCGTTGCGGGCGCGCATGCCCATGTCAGCGATTGCGCATGTTCGAGCGTGACCTGGCCGAGCGCGATCGCCGTCGGCACGGGCACGTCCCTGGGAACATGGCCGCTGGCCGGCAAGCCGAGGCGCGCAGCTTCGCGCATCATCGCCGCATATGCGGGGGCCGGAATCGAGTCGTACGGCTTGATGAAGCCAAGCCCCATTCGCCGCACCATCGCGACGAGTTCGCGCGCCTCGTCTTCGGTCTCGATGACAAAATCCCGACCATCGTCACCAGATGACGGCAAGGCGCCCGGTTCGCGGCCATTGGTCGCGCGAAGCGGGGACGCGATCACTTGGGGCGCGGCGACCGTGTGCTCTTCCGTCTGCGCGATCAAGGTCCGCAATGCCGTCAGCGGCAGTTCGTTGCCCATGTCCCGCATCGCGACAATGCCGTTTGCCAGTTGCATGGCGAGCGAGCGCCGCGCCGCCGGCGCATCGGCCGGCAGATGCGCGTGCATTTCCCACAATCCCGGGATCAGGAATTTGCCGGACCCATCGACGATACGGGCATGCGCCGGTGCGGGCAGGTTCGCCTTGCCGATCCGAACTATCACGCCGCCCTGGATCAGGACCGATCTGTGTTCCTTGCGCGCTGAGGCCGGGTCGCGGGACGACACGTCGATGATGGTGACATCGCGCAGGACCATGGGATGATCTTGCGCGCGAACCATTGTCGCCGCGCCAAGCAAGGCGATCGAGCACAGCGTCCGCACGGCGTGCCGGGTGAGCGATTGAAGCCCGCTCGTCATATCAACGGCTCGCAAATGCGGGGCCGAGCAATACCGCGTTGAGCAGCAGGCGCTGCGTGCCCAGCGAATAGCCGCGGAACACCGGATCCCAGGCGAAGCTGATCATCTGGCCTCGCCCGCGGCGTTCGCGAACCAGGCATGGCGACCCGGCGATCATCTCGACGGCTTCGGGCCAGATCATTCCGGAGAGTGGGAGAGTGTCGGCATCCGCGAAGCGCAGGACGACATCGGCGCCGGCGTCCGCGCACATGATGCCGTCTTCCCGGAACAGCACGGGGATACGTTCGCCAATGCCATGCGCCAGCCAATGCCCGGGCGCCGCATCGGCACGCACATAGCATCCGCGCGGCAGATAACGGGCCGCGTGCCGGCCGCGGCTTTCGCCGGTCCAGACGGGATAGTCGGCAGGCAGGAATTGCCGGGCGGCGCCGGAGGCTGCGATCGCGTGATCGCGGCGCTCCACCAGCGCTTCATGCCCGGTCGGCGATTCCAGCGTCAGGCCGGACTGCCCGGCGCGCGCCAGCGCTCGCGCCGCGCCGGCAATGGCGATCAGCGTGCCGCCATTTTCGACCCAGCTTTGGTCGAGCCAGCCTTCTGGCAAGGTTTCCGCATGTCCGGCAACGATCACGTCGTAGCGGCGCAGGTCATGGCTCGCGATCCGGCCGATATCGATCAGGCTGACAGGAATGCCGAGAGTCTTGTCGAACAGATGCCACAGCGCGCCCACACTCGGTGCGTCCATGCCTTCGCCGGTCAGCAGCGCGATCGACGGGCGGCGCAGCAGCGCGAAATCGTCGCCACCGGGATCGAGCCCGTCATCGTCCAGCGAGCGGTCGAGCGCGATCATGTCGTCGCGTTCCGCCAGGCCAGCATAATGTGCCAGGACTGCGTCGTCCTGGTCCTCGCGGCGGATCAGGAACGGCCGGTTGGTCGCATTCGGCGACAGGCGGAGCGTCAGCCCGCGTTCGAGCAGCGCGGCGGTGACGGCCAGCGAAGGGTCGTCGTAACGATATCCGAAATCGGCGTGCCTGTTGTCCGGAGTCGCGCAATCCGGGGCGTCGGCCCGCCAGTCTCCGGGCGGTGCGTCGTCGCTCCAGAATATCCGCGCGTCAAAGGCCATCGATACCGCCCATGCGGTGCAATCGTAGAGTTGGGTCTTCTGGTTGAGATCGAGGCGAAGCCGTTCGGCCTTCACGAAGTCCGCCGTCATCGGCATGTGGAAGTCGAAGAGATTGGCGACCAGTGCGCCGAGCGGCTGGTGTGCCGCGATCAGCAGCGCGCCGGGCTGCAACTCGGCGGCCTGCGCTTCGGCGCTCCAATGATCGTGCAGGGATTCCGCCCGAACCGACTGGGCGAGATGGCTGAACGCGATGCCGTGCAGGGTCAGCAGGTCGATGATGCGATCGCGTTTCGGCCCGGCCTCGTCGACGATCCAATATCGTTCGGCCATCGGCGCAGCGCGTGCGCGATGCCAGCGCGATATATAGATTTCGGCGCGACGTGCGGCGGCGCGCAGCATCGCACGCGATGCACAGAGCTGGGCGGCGATGGCTTCGGGGAAACTCCGCTGGCGTCCGTTGGGCAGATCGATCGTGCCGCCGAATGTCGTCGCCTGTTCCAGCAGGATCGGCACGGCACCGTGATAAGCCGGCCAGATGTCGAAGAAGCCCGGAAAGAAAACCTCGTTCCAGGCACCGGTATAATGGGCGATGCCTGCGGCATCGAGGGCGTCACCCATTTCGCCGCGCAATTCTGCCCAGCTTTCGTGGATGTCCGGCGCAAGCCGCGGATTGAAGGGTTCCGCGGGGCAGGCGAACAGGAAACTGTCCTCCGCCGCCATCTCGTGCGCATCGAGATACAGATGGGGCGATGCGGCACGAATGGCCGCGATGCGCAGCCGCGCTTCATGCTGCACCCCGAACATCGCGTCGCGATTGAGATCGAACAGATAATGATTGCCGCGTCCCTTGGGCCACGGCACCTGATTGTGCAGCGCCTGAAGGTCGGGATTGGCGGTCGTGCCCCTGAAACTCTCAAGATGGGAAAGGCTGCGTTCCCGTCCGTCCGGATTGGCCATGATGTCGATATGGATCACAAGCGCGGCACGGATCGCCTCGACCTCGGCGCTGTCGTCGGTCGCCAGCCATTCGACGAGTTGCATCGCGGCGTCGCTGGGTGAGAGCTCGCTGCCATGGATGCCATATCCCAGCCAGATCGTGGCGACCGACGGGGCACGCTCGCCATCGAGATTGGCCAGATGATCGGGACGCGACACGATCGCACGCCACAGATCGCGTCCCTCGAGCGACTTGCCATAGGGGGCGATGCGGATGCGGTCGCTGTTTGCCGCGATCGCGGCCAGCCGGCCGCCGACCTCGTGATGACGGATGGGCGTGACCATGATTATCGGACTGTCAGCGCCCGATCGACGGTGGAGAAGCATCGCGCACCCTGCGGTGTGACCTGGAAGGTTTCGCTCAGCTCATATCCGCTGTTCCGGCCCCACATGCCGAGCATCAGGTGGAGAACCATATTGTCCTGAAGCGGGGTCGTGTCGCCGGCGATCAGGCTGACGGTGCGTTCGCCCCAATCAGGCGGATAGCCGATACCGATCGAGTAACCGATGCGCGAGGGCTTCACGACGCCGGCACGCGCGATGACGGTGTTCCAGGCATTGGCGACATCGCAGGCCAGCGCGCCGGGGCGGACCGCGTCGAGCGCGGCGATAAGCCCTTCCTCCACCACCAGCGCCAGATCGGTCAGCTCGGCGGGCGGCGGGCCGACATGAACGGTCCGGGCGAGGGGGACATGGTAGCGCAACCGGTTTGCGCCCAGTTCGAGCGTGCAGGCGCTGCCCGTCTCGTAGCGTTCGTCGGTCCAGGTGAGATGCGGCGCGGACGTGCGGGTGCCCATCGGCAGCGTCTGGAAATCGGGCACGTCGCCGCACAGATCGGGATGGCCGCTGATCAATGCCTGATAGATCGCGCCGGCAACGTCGCACTGGCGTACGCCCGGGCGGATCATGTCGATCGCGCGCCGCATCGCGATGTCGGTGATCGCGCCTGCTTCTCGCATGATCTCGATCTCGGCGTCGGACTTGATCAGCCTGACCCAGTTGACCAGCGTATCGGCATTGACCAGCGTCCTGCCGGGCAATCCGCGCACCAGTCGTTCATTGTAACGCGCGGTGAAATAGGGGGAATCGCTCTCCACGCCGATCGTTCGCGCGCCGGGAAAATGCGCCAGGACGGCCTCTGCGATGAAGTCCGCACCATGACGGTCGGGCAACGTCAGATAGGAATCGTCATAACCGAGCAGCGCGTCTTCCGGGAGGATGGTGGTATGGCGCGCGCATTCGAGGTCGATCGCACGGCCGGTCCACAAAGGCTCGCCATCCAGCGGGATCAGCACCGCTTGAGGAACGTAGAAGGACCACGCGTCATAGCCGACGGTGTAATTCATGTTGGGCGGGTTGGTGATCACCAGAAGGTCGAGCCCGGCACCCTCCATATCGCGCCGCACAGCGGTCAGCCGGCGTTGATATTCTTCGCGTTCAAATGCCGCCACGTTCCTCGCCCCGATCGTCAATCATTGCGACCGGAATAGCCGGGCCTCCCGCCCGGACAATTTCGTGGACTTGTTCCAGTTTACGCGGCGGAGCGAAACACCGCTTGCTCGGTCGCTACGTTCGGTTGCTCTCGCTCAGCAGATAGCCGCGAATGCGCGCGTCGATCTGGGGGCTGTCCTCGGGCAGCAATCCGCAATTTGCGACCAGCAGCCGCGGCGGAACATAGCTCCCCAGAAACTCGTAGACGATGGGGGTGAGATAGGGTTCGCGCGACAGGCCGCTCGAAATCCCGATGGCCTTGCCGAACAGCAGCGACATCGGATTCTTGTGGTTCGGATAGAGGATCGTCTCGGTGATGCCGCTGTTCAGGATCGTATCGGTCTCCACGATGAAGATCCGGTCGGACATGTGCATCAGGACGCCGTTATATTTATAGACGTCGAACCCCTCGTCGCGCGGCGCGCCAGGCACTTTCATCCGCTCGATCGACTTCAGCCAGACCCGCCCGCCATTTTCGAACACGCGAACGCAGGCCTTGATGATCGAACCACGATATTCGATCGATCGCAGATAGCGGTAATAGCATCCGATATAGCGGTGAGAGAGGTGGCCGGCATCGTCCTTGATGTGCTTCGCCAAGTCGCCCATCGACGTGTCGAAGGGCGCGATGGGCTGCCGGGTCCTCACGACGATGATGTCGCGGAACTGCTCGGCGGGCATAAGGATCTCGTGTTCCTCCACCCCGAAATAATCGCAGATCTTGCGGATATTGCCGCTGGACGGGATCGTTTCGCCGGTCAGGTAGCGCGCGAATTGCTGCCGGTTGATCTGGAGCCGCCGGCAAACCTCGGACACGGACCGTTTGTAGCTGCACAGCAAGCGCAGGTTTTCCGCCAGGGAATCGCTTCCGGTACCTCTTGCCATGGAACGCATTGTAACGTTCAAGCCCCCTGTCTCAATCGCGTTCGTCTGCGTGCGCATTTTTCGCATCGAGAGTCTATTTGCGGTGCCGCAGCATGAGCGCGCGCTTTCCGGCTGCGTCAATCCGTGAATTGCGCGACGAACGCCAATTCGCGGTTCAGCCCGTTTGCAATGCGGTCGGCAAAAGATCCGCACCATGGCTTCGGCGCGCGATCCAGCGTGCCAGGCCGGCATAGGCGATCCCGGCGACCAGCGCGACGATCGCGAGCACGGAAAGAACGGGCGTCAGCGGCAGGCCGCTGGTGCCGGCACCGATATAGCCCGACGCCAGCGCGCCGAGGCCGACAAAGACGAACCAGCCGCTGACATACAGGGCATTGCGGTTCGATGGAGCCAGGCGCGTGGCCAGCGCGACCTGCGCCGGACCGAGCAGCGCATCGCTGAGGCCGAACAGGCTGTATGACGCCACGAACCAGAGCAAGGTGGGGTGGGGGGCCTGCACCGCGATGGCGAGGATGCCATAGCCGATGGCGAGTATGATCAACGCGACGATGCTTTTCAGCGTTGCGTTGAAATGGAACGATGCGCGCGCCAGCCGCCGCGTTGCCCAGCCGATACAGGGCGTCCAGACCAGGAACAGGATGACGCTGACATTCTGCACCCAGGTCGTCGGAACCTCGAAGCCGAACACGTTGCGATCGACATGGTCGCGGATGAACAGGCTGAGCAGGCCGATCACCTGATAGAAGATCGCCATATAGATGACGGTGAATACGCCGTGGACCAGATAGGCGCGGAACCGGTCTTTCGATACCTGCCGGTCGACCGCCGGATCGGCGGCACCCGATCGCGCGATGGTGCTGCCGACATTGCCGAGCAGACGCTTCTGGAAAGCAAGATAGACGACAAGCCCGATGGCCATGCCCAGGCCGGCGACGCTGAAGCCGTAATGCCAGCCAAGCCGTTCGCCGAGCAGGCCGGGCAGGGTGATGCCCAGCGTGCAGCCCAGATACAGGCCGAAGAACAGCAACTGGAAACCCTCGCTGCGGCGTGGATCTTCCGGGCGGTAGAAGCGGGCGACGATCGACGACACGGTCGGCTTGATGAGCGCGGTTCCCAGGAAGAGGAACGCGATTGCCGCATAGAAGAACAGCGCATTGGTGCGGTAGACCCATATCACCGTTTCGATCGCCTGCTCACCCGCGGACGGCGCGGCCAGGGCGATGGCCTGGGAAAGCTGCGCGATCTGCCGGGCATCCGGCGACAGGGCGCCAAGTTCGAGCCCCGGGCTCGACAGGATGCGAGCGACGTCGAACCCGGCGAAATGCGCGGCGAGCACCGGCGCGTAATGGCCGACGAAGAACAGGATATGGCCGGTCATAATGAGAACCGCACCCAGCGTGATGCAGGTCCGTTCGGAAATATAGCGTGTCGAAAGCCAGCCGCCGAGCAGGGGCGCCATCATCAGCGCGCCCATATACCAGCCATTGAACAGCAGCGCCGATTCCTGCGACCAGCCCCAGCCGCCCGCCGCGCTGCTACCCGCAAGAAACAGGACGAACAGGCTGGTGACACCGTAGAAGCTGAACCGTTCCCAGAGTTCGGTGAACGCGACGAGGAAAACCCCTCTGGGATGGCCCAGCCAGCGCGCATCATTGCCGGTGTCGCGTTGCGCACCGTCGCCGATCGGCTGGATCACTGCATCCTGGTTTCCGGACATCATCGCACCTCATGGACAATCTGATCGGTGCGCTTGATCGAGCCATTCGATCGACGGCGGCCGTTCTGTGTATCTTGGCTCAACTATTCATCGCTCGTGAATTATGTCTAGTCATATTCATCGGTCGCATCCGGAGCGGTCGTCACAGTCGAAGATGGCGGATTTCCGCCACGCTGGGGCCAGAATGCGTCTTATGCCGCAGTTCATACAAACAATCACCGCCGGATTCTTTATCGATATTGCGCGTCATTCGCTGCAAAGCGCGCAAGGCCTTGCGCTTGCTCCGAGGAGGGTGCGGCGCTTGATGCCGGTGGCGCCGGGATCGGGTGCGGGAGAAACATGATGATCAAGGCGATTTTCCTCTCCGTGCTGTGCGGCTGCCTGGCGATTCCGGCACATGCCGAGACACCACGCCCGCTGCCGCCGGGGCTGGACGCCTATGTGGAAAAGATGCGGAGCGACTGGTCGATTCCCGGCGTTGCGATCGCGATCGTGCCGCAGGATGGGCCGCCGATCATCAGGACCTATGGCCAGCGCCAATGGAATCGGACGCAGAAGATCACACCGACGACGATGTTCGGTATCGCCTCGGTCACGAAAACCTTTGTCGCGGCCGGCATCGCGAAACTCGTCGATGCCGGAAAGCTGGACTGGGACGATCCCGTTGTCCGCCATCTTCCGGAGTTCCGCACCACCGATCCCTATGTCAGCGCGAATGTGACCATCCGCGATCTGCTCAGCCATCGCAGCGGCATCAACGCGCATGGCGACTGGCTGGAGGAGATACCGGGGTTGAGCGAGGCGGGCCTCGTCACGCGGTTGGTGCATGTCGGGCAATCCACGCCATTCCGGTCGAAGCCGGAATATAACAATTACGGCTTCGTCGTGCTGGCGCAGATCATCGAGCGCAAGACGGGCATGGCCTGGGGCAGATATCTGACCCAGCAGATCTGGCGACCGTTGGGCATGACCAGCACCTATGCGCATGCCGACGATTTTGTGCCCGCGCGTAATGTGCTGCCGTCCGGCGACGGCTGGTCGGACTCCATTCCGAGCGGGCAGGAGGCCGTTTCCAAAGGCGTCGATGTCGCGTCGCCGCATGTCCAGTGGGAAGCCTATTATAAGGGGCAGATCGTGTATGACGCGCGCGAACTGGCCAATCGGACGGCGCATTTCCATCGCACCGCGATCGACCCTGCTCAGTCAGTCTTTTCATCGGTTCAGGACATGGCGCGCTGGTCGCAATTGTTGATGCGGGCGGACGACGGCCCCGTCCTGTCCGCCAAGGCGATCCGGGCCCTGCGCCAGCTCAACAGCATCAATGGCAGCGGCGACTGGGTGGTGAATGGCGAACGGCCGAAGTTCCGGCAGATCGGCTATGGGCTGGGCATGGAGATGTACCGCTATCGCGGGCACATGCTGTTCGGCCACAGCGGTGGAGAGCTCGGTTTCGGATCTCAGATGGTCGTCGATCCCGAAGCGAAAGTGGCGATCGTCGTGCTTTTCAACAATCTGACGCGGACCTTCGTCGCGAACGACGCGATCGTGCAATATCTGCTCGACGACCTTTATGGCCTGCCGCCGACGGACTGGTCGACACGGCTTCTGGACAAGGGGCGGGAGGAGCATCGCGAATATCAGCAGATGTTCGCCGGGATGGAAGCCGAGCGCCCGAAGGGCGCGCCGCTTTCGGCGCCTCTGGGCAATTATGTCGGGCGCTACAGCGATGCGTTCGCGGGCAATATCGACATTATCCGCCGCGGCGACCGCCTGATCGCCACCACCGGGCCGAGTTACGAGATCGAGCTTACCCATTGGGGCAAGGATGTTTTTCGCGGTGTGGTGGTCAGTCCGCTGCGTCTGGCCGCATTCGTCCAGTTCGACATGGGTGAGGGGCAGCGGCCATCCGCGCTGTCGCTTCAATATGTCGAAATTCCGGAGATCAGCCTGCGCTTCACGCGCACACTGTCGGAAACGCCGGTGAAATAGCGGCTCCAAGCTCAATCCATCTCACGTAATTTTTCGCGCGCCCGGCAGGGCTGGAGCGATAATTCACGGAAAGTCGCGAAATTGAATGCTCGTCCGCACCTGTCCAATCTCCGGATCAACAAGGCGCAGAATAAGAGCTTCACAGGGGGAATGATGATGATGTTACGGTTTGACACGACGGGGCTTCGGCCGCTTGCCATGATCCTGGCGCTGGCGAGCGCGCCGGCGATCGCACAGGCGCAGGACGAAACCGCCGCGGCGGAAGCAGGCACCGAGATTGTGGTGTTCGGCAAGGCTGCGAAAACCACGCTCGACGTTCCGCAGACCGTCAATGTGTTCGACCAGGAACTGATCGAGCGGACCGGCGCCACCAGGCTCGGCGACGTTCTCCGCCTGGCGCCGGGCGCGACGACCAACGGGTCGGAGCTAGATGCGTTCGGCGACCGCTATCTGATGCGCGGTTTCGAGGCCGATCGCACGATCAACGGTATCCGTACCGATCGCATGAACCATGCGCGTGACGCCGTGAACGTCGAGCGTGTCGAGATCCTGAAGGGCCCCGCATCGGTACTCTACGGCCAGTTGCAGCCGGGCGCCGTGGTCAACGTCGTCACCAAGGAGCCGCTGCGTGATTTCGCGCTGCAGGCGACGGGTGAAGCCGGGCGTTTCAACTTCTATCGCGGCACAGTGGATCTTTCCGTGCCGCTGACCGAGGATGGCTCTCTCGCGGCGCGCCTGATCGGTGCCTATGAGAATGCCGATTCCTTCATCGATTTCTGGAACAAGGATCACCGTTTCTTCGCGCCATCGATCGCCTTCCGGCCCGATGACGACACCAAGATCATTATCGACGGCCTGTATTCGCGCGACAAATGGAGCGCATTCTTCAACGGCGTGCCGGCGGAAGGCACCGTGCTGCCCAATCCGAACGGCCCGCTGCCGCGCAACCGCCACATCGCCGACCCCAGCTTCGATGGCACCCTGCGTCGCAGCAACGAGGTCAATGCCCGCCTGGAGCGCAATCTCACCGCGGATATCGCGGTTCGCCTGGGCGCATCCTGGTCCGATCGCAGCGAGGATTATCAGGAAATCTTCGGCGTGCTCGGCTGGGAGAATGACGCGGTCGATTCAGTACTGACCCGCGCCTTGCTCGACACGGAGTCCTCGGCCCAAACCTATGATTTCCATGGAGATCTGAGCTTCAACTTCGATACCGGATCGATCAAGCATCAACTGACGGTCGGCGCCGAATATGGCATCGACAAATCGTCGAGTTTCGAAAAAGTCGGGCTGGTGTCGAGCCTCGATCTCTACAATCCGGTCTACAGCTACACTGTCGCGCCGGCCGTGGAGGTTCCGCTCTATACCAACCTGACGAACAGGGATGTCGATCGTCTCGGGCTGTTCCTGCAGGAAAGGGTCGGAATCACGGACTCGCTGCACATCATCGGCGGCCTGCGCTATTCCAAGGTCGACCAGCGCCAGCGTTTTTCGCGCAATGGCAGGCCGGCGACGGTGACCGACGTGAAGACCGATGCCTGGACCAGCCAGATCGGCGTTCTCTACAATCCCGTGCCCAATCTTTCGCTGTTCGCCAGCCGGTCGACCTCGTTCGTTCCGGTCTTCCTGAACAATGTCGATGGCACGCCGCTCGCGCCCGAAACCGGCACCCAGTATGAAGCGGGCGTCAAGGCGAGCCTGATGGACGGGCGACTGACCGCGACCGCGGCGGCCTTCCACCTGACGCGTGGCAATGTCGCGGTATCCGATCGCGACAATCCGGCCTTCTTCCTGACCATCGGCGAGCAGGTCGCCAAGGGCGTCGAGCTGTCGATCGAGGGCAAGCTGATGCCGAACTGGTCGATCTATGCCGGCTATGCCTATACCGACGCGAAGACCACGAACGACACCAAGGCGGTTGGGGAGGTCGACCGCACCGGTTTCCGCCTGCGCGGCGTTGCCAAGAACACTTTCGTGCTCAACAGCAGCTATGACGTCACCGACGGCGCTCTTGCCGGCTTCCGGATCGGCGGCACGGTCAACTTCGTCGGCAAGCGGCAGGGCGACATCGACGAGACCTTCACCTTGCCCAGCTATTGGCGCGTCGATGCGATGCTGGGATACAAGATCAACGATGCTATCGCGTTGCGCCTCAACATCGACAATGTGCTGAACGAGAAGATCTATTCGGTGGCGTACAGCCTCTACGAGGTCTGGCCCGCAAGCCCGCGCATCTACCGCGCAAGCGTTGCATTCTCGCTATAATGTGGCTTTCGCCGGAGCCTGTGCTCCGGCGACCGTCGGATCGATCGAGGGGTAGGGGAATGGCGTCGAGTCTGCGCTGGCTGGCGTGCGTTGCGGCAACGGCATTGTGCGCGGAGGCTGCGTGGCCGTCTCCCCCGCCCGTCGAGATTGCCCGCACATCGCACGGCATCGCGCATGTCACGGCCGGCAATTATCGCGATCTCGGTTTCGGCCTGGCCTATGCCTATGCGTCGGACAATGTCTGCGCGCTGGCCGACCAGATCGTCACCGTCAACGGCGAGCGTTCGCGATATTTCGGTACCGAAGGCAAGGCGCTCGTCGGCGTGGAGACCTTCTCCAACCTGACCAGCGACATCTTCCATCGCGTCTCGATGGACGACGCCATGCTCGCAGGCGCGCATCGCAAGCTTTCGCCGCGTGCCACGGACCTGCTGCGCGGCTTTGTCGGCGGCTATAATCACTATCTTGCCACGACGCAGCCGTCGGCGCGTGGCTCGGTCTGCGCGAACGCCCCATGGGTGCGGCCGATGACGATGCGCGACATGCGCCGCATGATCGAGGCGACGGCGATGCTGGCAAGCGGCGCGTCGCTGGCCGAAAGCATCGCCGAGGCCACGAAGGGGCCAACGCCCGCAGCCGCCGGATCGTCCGCACCGGCGCAATTCGGACTGGGCAGCAATGGCTGGGCATTCGGGCGCGAGGCGACTGCCGATGGCAGCGGCATGGTTGTCGCCAATCCGCATTTTCCCTGGAATGGCATCAATCGCTTCTATCAGGTGCATCTGACGATCCCGGGCGAGATCGATGTGATGGGGGTGATGCTGCCGCCGCTCCCCGTGGTCTCCATCGGCTTCAACCGCGATGTCGCCTGGACCCATACCGTGTCGACCGCGGCGCGCTTCACTCTGGCTGAACTGGCGCTCGAACTCGGCAATGCTCTTGCCTATCGCGTCGATGGCAAGCGTCACACGCTGACCCCGCGCACGATCCAGATGCCGGTGCGCACGGCGGATGGCAGTGTTGTCACGCAGAAATTCACCGCATATCGATCGATCTTCGGTCCGGTCGTGGCATCGGCAAAATATGGGCTCGGCTGGACCGGTGCCCATGCCTATGCCCTGCATGATGCCAATCGCGGCAATGTCGATTTCATCGAAACATGGCTGCGCCTGGCAACCAGCCATTCCGTCGGGGAGGTCAACGGCGCCCTGGCGGAAACGCGCGGCATTCCCTGGGTCAACACGATCGCGTCCGACCGGGGTGGCGACGCGCTTTATGCCGATATCGGCCGCGTCCCCAATGTCGACGCGCAGATGAGCACGCGGTGTCGAGCATCGGATGGCGCGGCTGCGCTCGCTCCGACGATCCATGTCCTGCGTGGAGACAGCCTGTCCTGCGCGTGGAACGGGTTCCTTCCGTCCAGCCAGATGCGGTCCAGCATCCGCGCGGATTACGTGCTCAACAGCAATGACAGCTATTGGCTGGTGAATGCCCGCGACGAGCGGCGCGCCTTGGCCCCCATATTGGGGCCCACTGCGATCCCGCAGCGCTTTCGTACACGCCATGGCCTGCTTGCGGTCGACGCAGCGCTTGCGAACGGTACGCGTTTCACGCGCCCGACGGGGCTGGGCCTGATGTTGTCGAACCGCAATTATTCCGGTGAGTTGCTGGCGAATGACGTCATGGCGCTATGCGCACGTTCGGACGCGCCGGGCGACCTCGTTCCGGCCTGTCGGGTGATATCGCGATGGGACCGGCACAGCGATCTCGACAGCCGCGGCGCGTTGCTGTTCCGCGAGTTCTGGAACCGCGCTCGCCTGATCCCCAATGTCTTCGCCGTGCCGTTCGATCCGCAGGACCCGATGCGCACGCCGCATACACTGGATATCGCCAGCGCTCCCGTCCGCACCGCATTGCTTGCGGCGATGCGCGATGCTGTCGCTGCGCTCGCCGCGCGCGGTTTCTCGCCCGATGTGGCGATCGGGGAGGCGCAGCGTATCTCGGTCAATGGCAGACTGGTGCCGGTCGCTGGCGGCGACTGGTATGATGGCGTGCTTAACCTCAACCTGACCCGGCCGGTCGATGGTGTCGGATACGAGCCGTTCGACGGCGCAAGCTATATCGCCGCCTTCGGGTTCGACCGGGCAGGGCCGGTTGCGGAAGGCATGCTGGTCTATGGCCAGTCGAGCGATCCCGCTTCGCCCTATTATCTCGACCAGCTCGATATCTATGCAGCGAAGACGCCGTATCGCCTTCCATTCCACCGCGCCGATATCCTGGCGGATCCGGCCTATCGTCTGCAGCCCATTCCGACGAAAGGTCGCGACCGATGACGTCATTGCGCATGATCGCAGGCCATGCCGTCCGCGAATTGCTGGACGATGCGGCGTGCATCGCGCTGGTCGAGCAGGCGATGATCGCCACTTCGAGGGGCGATACGGTGCAACCGCCGCGCTGGATGATGGCATTGCCCACCGCGCCGCATGCGGTGCTCGGCCTGATGCCGGGCCTGTTGCCCGATGCCGCGTGTTTCGGCGCGAAGGTCACCGCGGTCTATCCCGAAAACCACATGCTCGGCCTGCCGTCGCACCAGTCGCTCATCCTGCTTTACGAAAAACAGCATGGCGCGCCGGTGGCGGTGATCGACGGGGCGGAAGTGACGGCGGCGCGCACCGCGGCGGCAAGCGCGGTTGCGACGCGTGCGCTGGCGCGTCCGGACGCCGGCGATCTTGCCATTCTCGGCTATGGCACGCAGGCCGAACGGCATATCGCCGCGATCCTCCAGATACGGCCCGTGCGACGGATCCGGGTCTGGGGCAGGTCGACGGAGCGCACCGCCGCCTTCGCCGCGGCCCAGGTGGAGAAAACGGGCCTTTCGGTCGAAGCCGTGTCGAGTGCCGAGGCCGCGGTCGAGGGCGCGGATATCATCTGCACCGTCAGCGCGGCACGTCAGCCGATCCTGGACGCCGACTGGATCGCGCCGGGTGCTCATGTGAATATCGTCGGATCGAGCTCGCGCGACGCGCTCGAGGTTTCGCCGGCCGTGATTGCGCGATCGCGCGTCTTCGTCGACTATCTGCCCGCTGCCATGGCGCTTGGCAGCGACATCAACGAAGCCATAGCGCTCGGCCTGATCGCGGAGAACGACATTGCCGGGGAGATCGGATCGGTCCTGGCAGAATTGGTAACCGGACGCCGCAACCCCGAAGAGATCACTGCTTATAAATCGGTCGGAATTCCAGCGCAGGACCTTGTCTGCGCCAATTTCCTGCTCGATGAAGCGAACCGTCTCGATCTTGGTGCAAGCGTGGAGTGGTGATGCAGGACATTCAATCGGCGGGTGACGTTCATGCCGCGCGCGCCTTTCTCAGCGGCTATCTTCACCGCACGCCGTTGTGGAAATCGACGACCCTGTCGAACATGCTCGGGCGCACCGTCCATCTGAAACTCGAACTGCTTCAGAAGACGGGCTCGTACAAACCACGCGGCATGTTGTGGGCCGTCCGCAATCTTTCCGAAGAACAGCGCGCGCGCGGGGTCATCACCTTCTCGGCGGGCAATGCGGCGCAGGGGTTGGCATGGGCCGGCGCCCAGCTTGGCGTGAAGACCTATGTGGTGATGGCGGCGGCGGCAAATCCGACCAAGGTGGAGGCGACGCGGGGCTATGGCGCCGAAGTGCTCCTGCACGGCACCCCACCCGAAGCCGCGGCCTTTTGCGCGCAGACTGCGGAAGAGAGGGGCCTGACATTCATCTCGTCCTATGACGACGATGCGCTGATGACCGGCCATGCGTCGCTGGGTCTGGAGATACTCGACGATCGCCCCGGCACCACCGACATCTTTGTCGGCATCGGCGGCGGCGGGATGTCGGGCGGCCTCGTCAAGGCGGTCGAAGCGACCGGATCGGCCGCGCGCCTGTTCGGCGTGGAGCCGGAGGGCGCATCCGCGATGTCGCAGAGCCTCGCCATCGGGCACGCGGTGAAGCTCGACCGGGTTTCGACCATCGCCGATGGCCTTGCGGCCCCCAGCGCCGGTGCGCATTGCCTGGAATTGATCAAGCGCCGGTTCGAGGACATCATTGTCCTGCCCGACGATGCGATCCTGTCGGCGATGCGGTTCCTGATGCAGCGATCGAAAGTGATGGCCGAGCCCGCCGGTGCCGCGGCGCTTGCCGGTTTGCTGGCACATGCCGAGCAGGGAACATTGGGTGACGAGGTCGTCTGCATCGTTTCGGGCGGCAATGTCGATCTGTCGCTGCTGAAACAGTGGCTCTGACCTGAGGTCCATCATCGGGTCATCGATTGCCCGCCAGGGCAGGCGCTCGGGATGAACTTCGATCCATTGGATCGAAGCGCGGCAATCCAATGTCGGCGCCACTGGATTGCTTCGCTTCGCTCGCAATGACGATCCAGCTTTGCTGGCTACGACTCTAGCCTCTCGCCGCCTGCTTCAGCCGTCCACCGCGCTTCTTCCACCAGATGAGGAGGCCGGTGACGGTGAGGGCGGCGACGAGCAAGCCAAGCAACGAAACGAGAATGCGGCCCGGCAATTGGCCGATACGCCCGGTGTGTGTCGGCAATTGCGCCTGCAGGAAAACGTCGCCCGCGGTTCCCCTGGCCATCAGTTCGGCAGACCGGATGCTGCCGTCGCGATCGTCGACATGGAACCATGATGGACCCAGGCCGTCCCTCGGATCACCGCCGGCCTCTGCGACGGCTATGCGGAACATCGCCAGGCCCGGCGAATGCGCGATATAGGCCGCACGAGGATGCCGCATGGTGTTTGCTGCGGACGCTTCGGCGCGCTCGATCGCGTCCTGATAGGAGATGTCGACGTGGCGGCCCGGTGAAGGAACGGGCTGATCGAAGACGCTGGGCGACGGTGGCGAGACGAGTGTCACCAGCGGCTGGACGAGCTCTTCGCGGAAGCTGACCGCAATCGCAGTGAACGCCATGGTTGCCAGCAGCAGCCACAGCCAGACGCCGCCGGCGCGGTGGAGATCGAGGTGGCGTCGATAGCCCTTGGCGCCACGCTTGATCGACATGACGAGCTTCCAGCCCGCAAATCCGCGCCCGCCGCGCGGCCAGGCAAGAGCGAGGCCGGTGAAACTGTCCAGAAACCAGAGGACGCCGATCACGCCCATCAATGTGAGCCCGATATTGCCCGGCAAATGCAGGCTGTAATGAAAGTGGACGAGGAAGGGGATGATCTGCTGGCGGGCGAAACAGCATCCGCCCCATAGTCGCCGGCCCAGCACATCGCCCGTTCCGGCATCGACGAAGATCTGGTCGTAATCGATCGGCCGGTCCGCGGCGCGTGGTACCACCCGGAAAATCGCGGCCGCATTGGCCGTGGCGGGAAGCTCGACTGCGGATACGCGAAACTGCTGGTCGCGTTCGATGTCGGCAACCAGTAGGTCCAACGCGATCGGTTGCGTGACGGGTGCGCGCGATCGGAAAAGATCGGGATTGAGCGCAACGTCCAGTTCCCGTTCGAACACGATGATCGAACCGGTCAGCGCGGCGACAAGCAGAAACCCGGCAATCGCCAGCCCGACATATCGATGCATGATGGTGAGCGACTGGCGCATCAGTTTGTCATCCGGCCACGGTCGCACATTGGTCGGCCGTCGCGATCGGCCGAGCTGCGATATGTTCGTGCATTGCGGGATTCCAGATCATGGCGGCCGGCAGCCGATTTTCGAGGGGAGCGATCAGCGTGGCGTCTGTTCGAAGACGATCGTGCGATGAAGGTAAGGATGGGTGATCGTCAATGTCCCTGGCTTGCCGGCATCGCCGGGCAGGAAGCCGACATGGAAATAGATTGCCGAAGGTCCACGCACCGTGCCTTTGAAAGTGCCGTCGCCCAGTGGCGTGAGTTCGACATCATAGGTCGGCCCGGTGCTGGCGATGAGTTTCCCCTTTTCGACGCGTACGGCCAGCTGCCCGCAAAACGGGTGTTCATAGGTTCCGGTGAAGGATGCCAGCGCTCTGGTTTCCGGGCGTTTCACCGCCAGCAGCGTACCGAAGTCCTGCTGGAGTTCGGCCTGGCGTCCGCGTTCGCGGGCAAGTGCATGCTGCGACCAGTCCATCGCTTCCTTGCCATATAGCGCGTCCAGCGTGCGTTCGATCAGGGTTTCGGTTGCGCCGTTCTTGCTTGCGAAATTGTTGATCATCGCAACGACCGCGATCTTGCGCTCCGGATCGACCATCATCAGCGTCGCATAGCCCAGCTCGTCGCCGGAATGGCCGAACAGCGTCCGCCCGTCATAATTGTACAGCATCAATCCCGAAGCGTAGATCACGGGCTCGAGGCCTTTGCGGGCGTCGTTGAACGCTTCGGCCCAATTGGCCGGATAGTCGGAACGGCGGATGATCGCCGCGCGCCGCATTTCGCGGACACCTTCGACGGGGATCACCTGGCGACCGTCGACCTTGCCCATGTTCATCAGCAGCTTCGCCCAGCGTGCCATGTCGCTGACCGACGAGAAGATCGACTGGCCGGGATCGATCGCGGTGCGATGGAAATGGGCAAGGCGATCGGTCAGATCGGATTTGTTATAGGCAAGCGAACGGTCGATCCCGTTTTCCCACTGCACATGCGGGGTCGCGACGTCCATCGACGGCGGAACCGCATCCTGGCCAAGCTTGATCGTGTCGGACCAGCCATCGCCCGTCGGCAGGACATTGGCGGAGGGGATGAAATCGTCGGCATGGGCATGGCTGTCGTTCATGCCGGCCGGGGTCCAGATCTCCTCGTCGATATATCGGCCCCAGGGTTTCCCGGTCACCTTTTCGATGATCTGCGCCGCCACGACATAGGTCAGGCTGTTATAATAGGGACGCTCGCGGAACGGCGCCGCCTGATCCATCGATGCCAGGCGTTCGACCACTTGCGCTTCGGTCATGCCTGCAATTTCCTCCGGCCAGTCGCCATAGGATGCCAGGCCGGTGCGATGCGCCAGAAGGTCGCGGATGGTGATCGTGCGGCTCAGCCACGGATCGGCGACCTTGAAATGCGGCAGATATTTGATCACCGGATCGTCGAAGCTGATCCGGCCTTCGCCGGCGAGCTTGGCGAGTGCCCCCGAGACGAAGGTCTTGGTGACCGAGGCGATGCCGAACAGCGTGTCCGGCGTGACCTTCGCCTTGCGATCATATTGGCGCAGCCCATAGGTGCGGGTGGTGATCTTGTCGTCCTGGACGATAGCGATGGCGACACCGGGGATCGACCAGTCGCGGCGCATCTGTTCGACATAGGCGTCATAGTCGGGCGAGAATGGGGCCGGCGAGGGGGCCGCGGCAGCCGGCGTTGCGACCGCCAGCATGGCCGCAGCCATGGATATGTTCCTGGTCAGCCACAGGCGGTATCGCGGTCGGCTCGGCAAAACGTCCATTGTGACTATCCCCTCTATTTTCACCGGGGATTAGGTCCGAATTCGCGGCTGGAGCAAGGACAAGGCGGCGCGTGATGTTGAGCATCATTTCGCGCCCACGGAGCTGCTAATTTTGTCGGCTTTGCGCTACTTGCGACACTGTCCGGGCGACGAACTGCACGATTAGAGCCGGTCGTCGAAACGTGCCGCGCAAGGCGTTCCGGTCGCGAGAAATGCAAGGATCCGCTCGGCGAGCCAGTTTTGACGCTCAAGAAACAGGTGATGACCGCTGTGCGGCACCTCGATGGCGGCTCCGCATTTGCGCCTTGCGAGGAATTCGGCCTGCTGGCGCAGCATCCAGGGCCGCAGGACGCGAACGGAATAGTCGATGAAAGCGGCGCGCTGTGCGGGCGTGGCGTCTGGCGGAACCTGCTCGGCCACGTCCTTCGACGAATAGATGGCCAGGGAAGGGGCGGCGATCTCTTCCCAGCGCGGTCTGGCGGCGATGTCGCCGGCGAGGATCGCCGCTGCGACGGTCGACGAGGTTCTCGGGATCAGTCCCTTCGGGCTCGGACGCATGGTTTGCGCGACGTCGGCCGCCACTGCCTTGCTGTCCACGCCCAATGATTGTTGCCGCCAGCGGCTGAAGGCGTCGAGACTGGCCAGCACATCCGGGCTCGGAGACGGCATCGCCGGGATGTGCGCCATCAAGGCCGGTACTTCGGACCGGTCGTAAGCGGCGTCGAGATAGATGAGGCGGTCGACTCGGTTCGGATGCAGGGCGCCCAGCGTCGCCAGTTCACCTCCGGCCAGGCTGTGGCCGATAAAGGACGCGCGATCGATCCGAAGCCGATCCATGAGGTGGACCAGATCATCGACCAGCGCCGCATTCGAATAGTCGCCGTCGAGGGCGTCGGACGATTGGCCATAGCCACGCCGCGTCACCGCGATCACCCTGTGTCCCTGCCGCAGCAGCGGGACGAAGTCGTCGAAGATGCGCGCCGTACCGCCAAGTCCCGCCAGCAGGATCAGGGGCGGGCCGTTGCCGCCATGATCGACATAATGGATCCGGACGGATTTCAGCCGGCAGAAACTGTCGCCACCGATCGGCCCTTGCTGGCACGTGCCGGCAATCGGAGCGGCTGTTCGTTCAGCAGGTGCTGCGGCGGCAAGCAGCGCCAGGATAAGCGCTGCCGCCGGCGCACGTATCACAGGCGATAGTCCAGTGTGATCCCGAGCGTGCGTGGCCGCACCAGATATTGGATGGGGCCACGGACCAGACCGGCGGTGGATTGTGCCACGCCGCGGGCGTCGCCGACATTTTCGACGAACAGATTGATCCCGAGGTCGCCAAAATGCCCGCCGGCCCGGATGTCGACGAGATTATAGCCGCCCTGGATATTCGGGGTCGGGGTCAACTCCCCTGGTGCGCGAGAAACGTAACGATGGCTGAGCGAGAGGCTTGGCCGATGGGCGTTGTCCGACGCTTCGTAGCTGACCGACGTTGCGGTCTGCCAGCGTGATGCGCCGGGAAGGCGGCTTCCCGCGGGCACCAGGCCCGATCCGGACAGGAAGTCGCGACGAAGTTCCGCATCGAGATAGGTGACTGCACCTTGCAAGGTGAGGTCGCGGATCGGCCGATATGATAGGCTTGCTTCAAAGCCGCGGTTGCGGGCCTGACCGGCGTTGCCCGTGTAGGTGAAACCGCCCGGCGACCGTTGCGTGACCTGGATGTTCGACCAGTCGACCCAGTAGAGCGTGCCATCGAGCAGCAGGCGCCCGTCCATCAATGTCGCGCGCGTGCCGATCTCGTAATTCCACAGCGAGTCCGAATTGAACTGGGTCGGAATGTCAAAGGCCGGATCCGTGGCGATGTTGGGACCGCCGAAACGAAAGCCGCGCGATGCGGAGGCGTAGAGCATCAGCATCTCATTGGGGGTCCAGGTGAGCGCGAATTTGGGCGAAATGCCGCTTTCGGATGAGTCGCCGGTCTCGACCGTGGTTGGCCCGACCAACGGGCCGGACGTCGTCGTGATGGAGCGGAGCTTGGTGCGGAACAGGCGGCCGCCCGCAGTGATCTTGAACTGGTCCGTGACGTTCCAGCTGCCCTCTCCGAACAAGGCGCTTTCACGGCCGCGAATCCCGACCAGCGCATCGAGCAGGATCGGCGATCCGAACGCGGCTGCGGCGGCAGGGGCATCCAGCTGGTTGACGATGCTCTGCCGGGTTCGATCGTGGAACAGGCCCACAATATAATCGAACTGGCCGCCGGGTTTGGAGGCAAGCCGGACCTCGAACGTCTCGCCCCTGATCCTGCCGGGCTCGAGGAAGGAAACTGGCGCGAAGGGGAGAAGCAGGCCGCCGGCAAAGGTCGAGAAATCCTGTTCGCCGGAGAAGGTCTTGCGCCGGTGGGTCGCGGTTGCGGTCAGGGTCGCGAAGCCGAGTTCCTGGTCCAGCCGCAAATTGTGGATGGTGGTGGCGTAGCGGAACGGCTCGGGGCTCCGGGTGCTCTTGGCATAACGGCCGACCGCCGGCTCGGTGGAGCCGGCATCCTCGGTGCGCTGCACCTGACGCAGGAACAGATAATTGACGCGGGTTCCGTCGGTTGGCTGGAACGCTATTTGCAGTCGCCCGCCATTGATGGTGGTGCGGTTGCTATCGTCCTGGCCGGTGCCGACATTGTCGACGAAGCCGCCGATCCGGCGGTGGCCGAATACGCCCCGTATCGCGAGCGTGTCGGTGACGATCGGCAGGTTCAGCATGGCATTGGCGGAATAGCCGTCCTCGCCATGGGCCAGTGTCTCATAGGAACCGCGAAGATGGCCTTCGATTGAATTGAGGTCGGGGCGACGCGCCTGGTAATTGATCGCGCCGCCCAGCGACGCCGATCCGAACAATGTGCCCTGGGGACCGCGCAGTACGGCGACAGTGTCGACGTCGAAGGTGTCGATGTCCGGAATGCCGCCCGAATAAAATGGATCGGTCATCGGCACGTCGTTGATGAAATAGCCGGTCGTGCCCTGGGCCTGGGCGATGCCCGTGGTTGTGGCCACGCCGCGGATGATGGCCGTCGAGTTGCCGGGTATGGTCTGGTTGAAGACGACGCCGGGGGTGCGCGTCAGATAATCGGCGAAGGTGCGGGCGCCCATCCGTTCCAGCGATGCTTCGTCGAATGCCGTGACCGAGGCCGGAATGTCGCGCACCGGCGTGGACAATTTGGTCGCGGTTACGACGATCTCGGCTTCGTCCGCCTGTCCGCCCGCCTGCGCGGCGGCGGGCGATGCAATGAGGATCCCGGCCAATGTCGTGCCGAGCAGCCACATGCGAAACGGAATAGTCTGAGCCTGTGCCATGATGCGCCTCCCTGGATGACGCGTAAAATGAACGGTGCGGTCATTTTGTCAACGGCGATTGCGCATCGTCGCGCACCCATTACTATTTTGCCCATGCCAAGGATCAGACCCGAAACCGCGGAGAAACGCCGCCGCAAAATCCTCGACGCGGCGCATCGCGCCTTCAACACCTATGGGATCAACGTCTCGATCGAGCAGATTTGCGCGGAAGCTGGCATCAGCAAGGGCAATTTCTACGGCTATTTCGAGAATAAGGATGCGGTGATCCTGGCGATCGCCGAGGCGACCCGCGAGCAGATCGACGCACTGGCCGAGCTGAGGACTGCCGAGCAGCTGGTCGACCGCCTGGTTGGTGCAGGGCCGGGCGGCGATGTCGGGCCGAGCCGCTTCGAGCTTGAAGCGTGGACCTACAGCCTCTCGCATCCTGCGTTGCGAATGCTGTTCCGGGACAGTCTGAGGGGAATCGACCGGTCGCTCGAAAAGAGCCTGGCGCATCTCACGGTATCGACCGAGCCGCAAAATCCGCTGCCCGCATCCGAAGCCGCCCAGATATTGCGGATCTTCGCGGTCGGCATGATGGCGAGCAAGGCCATGGACGAACAGATCGACCGCAAGCACATTGCTGCGTCGCTCCGCCAATTGGTCGACTTGATCGTACGTCCCGTCGATTAGCAATCCAGGAGAGCCTGGGCGGATCCATCAAGCTCTGCGCAGGCTCTGTTACAGACCAGTTGCGTATGCATCGGCGAGTTTCCGTGCAGCCGCGCCTATGGCGAGCCAGCGCTGTTGTTCTTCCACCGCATCGGCGAGCGCGCGATGGGCTGGAGGCTGTCCGGGCGCGCGGATCTCGGTGTGGGCAAGAAGCTGGTCGACGGTGGGAACGAGCAGCTCGGCTGGGACGACCGGCGCAAGGATCGCCGTGGCGCATTCGCGATGCGCGTCGTCGCTGTCGCGCAGGCGCAGGCTGCCGCGTGGGAAATTCGCAGCGCGCAGCAATGCGCTCAGCCATTTTCCGTCCCAGGAGGGGGCGCTCGCCAGCAGGTCGTGATCGGCGAGGTCCGCGACCATGCGCCGTGCCACTTCGATATGCGATACGCCCTCGCGTACCAGCCGTTCGCGCGGGATATTGTGGATCGCTTGCGCCCGCAGATCCCAATCCGTCCAGTTTGTTGCTGGCTTGATCAGATACTCGTTCGCGCGGCCATCTTCGAACACCCAGCCAACCTCGATCGGATAGCTGTGGTTGGACAATGACGAGGCTTCGAAATCGAGAAAAACCAGCATGACCTCATTCATGCCCGTGCATGGCCGCGTGTACAATCGGGACTATTTTCCCATGAAGAAGCTGGCCACCGACTGTTCCTGGAGGCTGGCGGTGCCGTCGCGATTGGCATCGGCCATGTCGAACAGCTGCAATGGCCGGACTTGCGCCTCCTCCAATGTTACGCGGCCATCGCCATTGGTGTCTGCACGTTCGAACCAGCGGCGGCCGATATAGCCGAGGCCGGCCCCCGCCTTGTCACCTTGCGCAGCGCGATAGGCTTCGAATTCCGCCGGATCCACGCGCCCGTCATGATTGCGGTCCATCTGTGCGAACTGCCGTTTGACGAAGGCGACGACCTCCGTTCGCTTGATCGGGCGTTCACCCAGCGCGATCGAAGACTGCGCCGTGGCTGGCGAGACAAGGACAGCCTGCGCCGAGAGCGACAGCAATAGGGCGGCCATGGTCCGGATCATGAGTCATTCCTTCGTAAAGCATCACCCTGAAGTCGAGTGGCTGTCCGGAAGGTGAATGAGACGATGCGGAGCGAAGATAGGAAGGGCTCGTTCAGACGGCGCCTGATGCTCTGAGGCCTGCGATCTCGATTTCGGAGAGGCCGAGCATCTCGCGCAATATCTCGTCGCTGTGCTGGCCGATCGTGGGTGGGGCTGTGTAACGATCGATCGGTGTCTTGCTCATCCGCATCGGGCTGGCCGAGAGCGGAACCGTGCCGACTGTCGGATGCGGCACGTCGAAGAACAGGCCGCGATGCTTGACCTGCGGGTCGTCGACGATCTGGTCGGCGCGGTAGACGGGGGTCGCGACGATGCCGCGCTCGCTGAGATGGCGGGCGAGATCGGCCTGGCTGCGGTCGTTCATGCGATCCTGCAGCATTGTGGCCAGCACATCCTGGTTGCGAACGCGGTCCATGCGCGTCGTAAAGCGCGGATCGGCTTTGAGTTCGGGCAGCTCCAGCGCATCGCAGAGTTTGCGGAAATCGGCTTCCGCGCCGGCCTGGACGTTCAGATAGCCGTCGCTGCACTGGAACAGCTGCGCCGGTGCGGAGCCGGGGGATCGGGTGCCGAGCCGTTCCGGGATCTTGCCGTCGAGTGTCCATTCGATCGTGCGCGGCGCCATCGCCGCCACGCCGACGTCGAGCAGTGCCAGATCGATATATTGGCCGCCGCCACCGGCATCGCGATGGCGCAGCGCCGCGAGGATCGCGATCGCGCCATAAAGGCCGGTCATCTCGTCGATGATGAATACGCCGACGCGTTGCGGCTCGCCATCGGGATCGCCGGTGACCGCCATCATGCCGCTCATGCCCTGGAATGCCGCATCATAGCCGGGTTGACTGGCATAGGGGCCCGATTGACCGAACCCGGTGATCGCGCAATAGATCAGCTCGGGATTGATCTGACGCAGGCTTTCATAGTCCAGGCCGTAGCGCGCTAGATTGCCGACCTTGTAATTCTCGATCAGCACATCGCTTTGCGCCGCGAGCTTGCGGATGATCGCCTGACCTTCCGGTTTCGCGATATCGACGGTGAGCGAGCGCTTGTTCCGGTTCGAGCAGATATAATGCCCCGATTCCGGGGTGGGCTTGCCATCGGCGTCCTTCGCGAACGAGGGGCCGTAGGAGCGCAGATCGTCGCCGCTTCCCGGGCGTTCGATCTTGATGACGTCCGCGCCGAGATCGGCGAGCGTCTGTGCGCACCAGGGCGCGGAGACGATCCGCCCCATGTCGAGAACCCGGATACCGGCAAGCGACTGTGACATGGCTTCAACGCCTCCGTTCGACGGTCAATATTGCGAGGCCGGGATTTCGATCTCCAGCCCGTCGAGATCGTCGGAGTAGACGAGCTGGCAGGACAGGCGGCTGGTGTCTCGCGGCTCGATGACGCACTCCACCATCATCTGTTCGTCTTCGGACGGGGCGGGCACCCGGTCGGCCCATGCGGCTGCGACATAGACGTGGCATGTGGCGCAGCTCATCGTGCCGCCGCATTCGGCGATCAGGCCATCGATGCCATTGTCCAGCACGGTGCGCATGATCGAGACGCCGACGGTTGCGTCCAGCTCGCGTTTCTCGCCGTTCGCCGAAACCACTGAGATGGTGCCCATATCCAGTCCTCAACTCCATCCGGCGCGTGCGCGCACGCAGAGGCTGTGCGCCTGGCGCTTATTGCCTCGCCCCGGCTTTCGCAGTAGTAGTTTAGATCGTCAACTTATTTATCGTTCTTTTGAAATTGCGCCGTCAGAGGGTTTCGAATGAATTTCCTTCCAGATCAGAGTGATAATATCTATCGCGACCGAATGAGGGCAGTCGCCGATGAGCATGGCTGGGCCGAAATGAAGGCGCTGCGTGCCGATATAGAGTCGCTCGACGTGGAGCGTTATTCGCTCGCTTTCCATGCACATCTGGCGCGTGAAGGGCTGATCGGGTTGACCTGGCCCGAACCCTGGGGGCGGGGCGCGCGGACCGACCAGCAATTCCTGATGGCGGAGGAGCTCGAGTGCCAGGGTTTTCCGGGCTATGGCCTGACCACCAATCAGCGCGGCGGGGGCATGTTGCTGCGCAGTGGCAACGACGCCCAGCGTGCCGAGCATCTGCCGCGCGTGGTGGCGGGCGAATACACCTATTGCCAGGGGCTGTCCGAACCCAATGCCGGTTCGGATCTGCTCGCGCTCAAGACCCGCGCGCATCGCGAGGGCGATCATTATATCGTCAACGGATCGAAGATCTGGACCAGTTCGGCCCATGTCTCGAAATGGATCTCGCTGCTCGTCCGCACCGATCCGAATGGCGAGCGGCACAGGGGGCTGTCGGTGCTGCTGGTCGACCCGCAATGGCCGGGCGTGACGCTTACGCCCGTCCGGGTGATGGGCGGCTGGCGGGTCAACCAGGTCTTTTACGACAATGTGCGGGTGCCGGTTGGCAATCTGGTCGGCGAGGAAAATCGCGGCTGGGACGTGATCACCGGCAATCTCAATGAAGAGCGCGCGATGAGTTTCGGCGGAACGGAGACGCGCCTGCTCTGTGCGCGGCTGATCCATCGCTTTTCGGGCATGGCCGATGTCTTGTCGGCGAGCGACCTGGAAATGCTCGGCCGCTTCGTGATGGAACTGGAGGCGGACCGGATGCTGTATCTGCGTGTCGGCCTGCAGGCCGCGCGCGACGAGGACACGTCGGGAACCGGTCCGATGAGCAAGGTCTATGGTTCGGAGCTTGCCCAGCATTTCATCGAATGGGCGGCCGAACTGATCGGCCACGAGGCGCTGTTCACGGAAGGCGATGATGTGCTCGCCCAGGATATCGAGGAGCAGCTGCGCGCGGCGACGGTGCTGACCGTCATCGGCGGCACCAGCGAAGTGCAGCGCAATATCGTTGCCAACCGCCATCTCGGCCTGCCCAGGAGTCACTGATATGCTCGACGAACGCTGGGACCCGACGGTCGAGGAAATCGGCGAGGCGCTTGCGAAGATGCTGGCGGTCGAGAGCAGCGGCGATCGCGTCCGCCGGGCCGAAGAGGTTCATGGCGGTTTCGATCCGGCGCTGGAGGAACAGATTGCTGCCTTTGGCCTGCACGATCTGGAGGGGGAGGCGGATCTGTTCGCGCGCATCGCCTTCGAACTGGGCAGGGCATTGGCCAGCACGGCCTATGTCGAAACCATGCCGGTGCTGGCGCTGGCCGGCAGGTTCGGCGTCTCGCTTGGTTTGTCGGGGCCGGTTCCCGCGACGAACGGGCGCGTCGCCATATGCGACGGCGATATCGTGCGTATCGAGACGCTGAACGGCGTCGCGCGCCGAACCACCGCCGGCGATGTGCTGGTAGCGCATAATGTGACGGCCGAGGGGGAGGTGATCGGCGATGCCCTGCTGGCCGACCGGCTGCAGCGATTTGCCGATCTCGTCGATGCGGCCCGTCTGGTCGGCGCCGCGCAGGCGCTGCTGCGGTACGGCGTCGATTATGCCGGGCAGCGCGAGCAGTTCGGCCGGGCGATCGGCAGCTATCAGGGCGTTGCCCATCGTCTTGCCCGTGTCGCGGGTGACCTCGATGCGGCCGAACTGCTGATCCGCAAGGCCGCCTTTGCGGCCGGTCCCGCGATTGGCGGGGACGGGGCGCCGCCACGGCATTTCGCGATCATGGTCCGGGCGCAGGCGGTGCAGGCCGCGCGCTTCGCCGCGACCAGCGTCCACCAGATCTTCGGCGGCAACGGTTTCGCGATGGAATATGACGTGCAGCTCTACAGCCGTCGGATCCGCAACTGGTCGATGCGCGGCCGTCGCAGCGGTTCCGACCTGGCCGATCTTGGTCGCATGGTTCTCGATCCCGCGCGCCGCGATGCGATGCAACTGCTCTGGCACCATGAAAAGGGCGTGCCGATCCCGCGTTGGGCGGCGGAGGCGGATGCGATCTAAGAGACCGGGACGAGCGTCATTGCGAGCGAAGCGTGGCAATCCAGGGATGTGTCAACATCTGGATTGCTTCGTCGCTACGCTCCTCGCAATGACAATGATTTGGCAATGAAAACGCGGGGTCGTGTGCCCCGTCAGTCGATCCGGCCGATCAGATGGCCCACCGCATAGACCTCGCTAGCGGGCTCCAATATGGTCAGCTTGCCCGACGCCGGCGCCTCGATTTCGAGCACCGCCTTGTCGCTTTCGACCGAATAGATCACCTGTCCCTCGACCACGTCGACGCCGTCCTCGACGGTCCATTCGACGATCTGGACTTCCTGGACGGAATCGCCGGAGGCGGGGATACGAAGTTCGATCATTTCAGCATGTCCTTTGCAATTTCCACGATCGCGTCGGCGCCCCGGTAATGCCGGGCGAGCAGGCCGCCATGTTTCGGTACGGGGGCATAGGCGCCCGCGACGCGGCCGACCGGCGCCTTGAGTGCTCCGAACAGTTCGCGATGCAGGAAGGCGGCGATCTCGGCGGCCGGGCCCATGAAATCGGTGGCGCGGTGGGCGACGATGGCGCGGCCGGTCTTGCCGACCGACTCCAGCAGCGTGGCGCCGTCCATCGGCACCAGGCTGCGCAGGTCGATCACCTCGGCGGAGATGCCTTCCGCGGCCAGCGCGTCGGCCGCCTTCACCGCGTCGGGCACGGTCGGGCCATAGGCGATCAGGGTGACGTCGCTACCGGTGCGCACCACATTGGCGAGCCCGATCGGGATGCGGTAGGTCGCTTCGGGCATCGGGCCTTTGGCAAAGACCTGCTGCATCGAATGGATGAAGACGCACGGGTCGGGATCGTCGATGCACGACAGCAGCAATCCCTTGGCGTCGGTCGGGTTCGACGGATAGACGATTTTGAGACCCGGCGTGTGCATCAGCCAGGCCTCGGTCGACTGGCTGTGCTGTGCGCCGTTTCCGACGCCGACCAATGTCATCATCGTCATCGGCACCGATTGCTGCCCGCCGGTCATGTAGCGTGCCTTGGCGGCGTGATTGACCATCATGTCCATGGCGACCGGCAGGAAGTCCATCATCAGCAACTCGCCGACCGGCTTCATGCCCGCCAGCGCCGCGCCAACGCAGCATCCGAAGATCCCCTGTTCGGCGATCGGCGTCGATCGGACGCGGTCTCCGAATGCGGTCGACAGGCCTTTGCTGATGCCGATCACGCCGCTGGCCGGATCGGCGATATCCTCGCCCAGCATCAGCACGCGGTCGTCCTCGGCCATCGCGATATGCAGCGCGTGGTTGTAACTGTCGCGCATCGACACTTCGATGATCGGGCCATCGGGGATCGGTTCGGCGACCGGGCGCGTCATGCTGATCGGCGCGAAACGCGGATCGGCGCAGACGTCGCTGGTGACGTCCGCGTCGGTGACGGGCGCGATCGGCGTGTCGAGCACCGCCTTGACGTCCGCATCGACCTCGGCCCGGACATCGGCCTCCAGTGCCGCGAGTTCGTCTTCGCTCGCAATGCCGGTGTCGGCGATGGTGCGGCGCAGTTCGGCGATCGGATCGTCCGCCTTCTCCGCGTCCCATTTTTCGCGGTCCATATAGGCGCCGGCATCCGCGAAATAATGGCCGCACAGGCGATAGGTCATGGATTCGACAAAGGTCGGCCCGTCGCCGGCGCGGGCGCGCGCGATCGCGTCTGAAAATGCCTGGGTCAGCGCGACGGGGTCGCGGCCACTGACCGTCACGCCGGGCATATTATAGCCCGCGGCACGGTCCGACAGACGCTCGATCACCGAGTAATCGGCGAAGGACGTGGATTCCGCCCAGCCATTATTGTGCACGACGAAGATCAGCGGCAGTTTCCACAGCGCGGCGAACAGCATCGCTTCATGCGCGGCACCGATGCTCGTCGCACCGTCGCCCATGCTGATCGCGATCACCCGGCCGCTCTTCTGAAGCTGCGCGGCAAGCGCCAATCCCGCGCCGACCGGCCCGGAGGATCCGACGATCCCCGTCGTCATCATCAGCCCGAGATCGGGCCGCGCGACGCCCATGCCGCCACCCTTGCCGCCGCACACGCCCATCGAATGGCCGGTGCACTCGGCGAGGAATTCGCGCACCGACAGGCCGCGCGCCAGAACATCGGCCATGCCGCGATAGATGGTGACCATCTGGTCGTCCTTGCCGAGCAGTCCGGTCAGTACCGCCGGCGCCATCTCCTGGCCGGTGACCGGATAGAAGCTGAACGAGATCCGGCCCGCGCGCAGCTGCCGCGAAATCGCTTCCTCGGCGACGCGGGTGCGGAAGGATTTCCGATAAATCTCGAGATAGCTCTGCGTGTTCAGGCTGACGGGCGAGGGCTGCGTGCCGATGCTCACGTGGTTTTCTCCGATGATTCCAAGGCGCAGGGCCATTGGACCGGCGAATAACCTAACTAAAATAACTTGTATAGCGTTCTTATCTTTGTAATACCGACTGACGAAGGGGCGCCGATCCTCGCAAATCATCAATCGGGCGACGTGGAGATGGCTGGTGGCTGATCGAGGGAGTGCAAAGGAGCCGACGCTTTCGCGCTGGCTCGATGCCGATCACCGCAAGGCGGGGGAGGCGTATGCGAAGCGGACCCGCTTCGACATGGGCACCGCCGATCTGCCCATCGAGCGCTATGTCTCGCGCGCGTTCCACGATCTCGAGATGAAGCATATGTGGTCGCGCGTCTGGCAGATGGCCTGCCATGACTCCGACATTCCGGAGGCCGGAAACTACATCACCTATGAGATCGGGACGCGATCCTGGATTATCGTCCGCCAGAAGGACGGCAGCGTTCGCGCATTCGCCAATGCCTGTCTCCACCGCGGCATGCAGCTCGCCGACGGGCAGGGATCAGCGCCGGTGCTTACCTGTCCATTTCACGGCTGGTCGTGGAATCTCGACGGCAGCAACCGCGCGGTCACCCAGCGCTGGGATTTCCCGCAGCTCGAGGGGCGGGATTTGTGCCTTCCGCAGGCGCGGGTCGCGAACTGGGCGGGTTTCGTCTTCATCAATCCCGACGCGGACGCCGAGCCTTTTGCCGACTTCATCGGCGAATTGCCCGACCATTTCCGCTCGGCGCCGCTCGAGCATCGCCGGATCGCGGTGCATGTGGCGCGCGTGATGCCGGCGAACTGGAAGGTCGCGATGGAGGCTTTCCTCGAATCCTACCATGTCTCGCCGACGCATCCGCAATCGGTGGCCGTGTCCGAATATGCCGAAACCCAATATGATATTTACGGCGACAATCTGAGCCGGCTGGCGACCATTTCCATCGCGCCGGTGAGCGATGCGATGAAGGCGCTGTCCGAACAGGAATTCGCCGATCTCGGCGCACGGACGACCGGGCGCGAGCCGATCCAGTTGCAGCCGGGCGAAACCTATCGCCAGGCGCTGGCGGCCGAGCGCCGCAACCAGATCGGCGCTGTGCTCGGGCAATCGCTCGATCATATGAGCGATTGCGAGATGCTCGATGCGGTCGAGTATTTCCTCTTCCCCAATTTCCTGCCCTGGCATGGATACGGCCTGCCGATCGTTTACCGGTTCCGCCCGAACGGCGACCGCCACGACAGCTCGATCATGGAAATCTATCTGATGGCGCCGCGCGCGCTTTCGGAACCGGTGCCGAAGGCGCCGGAGATCGTCTGGTTGCCCGAAGATCGTTCCTTTGCGGAGCATGAGCCGCTGGGGCGTCTCGGCCCGATCTTCGATCAGGATTACGCCAATATCGCCGGGGTCTGGAAGGGACTCCATTCGACCCGGCAGGCCGGCCTCTGGCCCTCGCATTATCAGGAATCGCGCATTCGCCATTATCACCGGCGGATCGACGATTTCATCAAACAGGATGGAATTCTTCAATGAGCGTAGCGGACGAACCGAAGCAGGCGGCCAATGCGGAGGAGGAGGATTTCTCGAATTCCGTGCTCTACGAAGTGGTCGAGGACCATATCTGCAAGATCACGCTCAATCGCCCGCATCGCAAGAACGCGCTCTACACGCCCGACATGAATGAAGTGCTGCTCGGCGCGTTCGCACGGGCGCAGGACGACGACATGGTCAAGGTGATCGTGTTCGGCGGGGTAGGATCGGATTTCTGCTCGGGCGAAGACACCAAGCATATGCCGATCGAGAGTTTCGGCCTGAAGAAGAACAAGCGGCCGGGCCAGTCGCTGCGCATGCGCGGTATCCGAAAGCTGCTCGATTCCACGCTGTCGGGGACATTGTGGGGCGACAAGGTCGTGATCGTCGCCGCGCAGGGCGCGGTGCTGGGCCAGGGTTTTTCCTTCGCGATGACCGCCGACCTGCTGATCCTGTCCGAAGACGCCTATGTCGCGCGCCGGCAGAGCCGCATCGGTTTTGCCGGGTTCGAGACGCAATTGCCGATGACGCTGATGCGGCTCGGGCTCAATCGCGGCATGGAAATCCTGCTGACCGGCCGGACGATGAAAGCGCAGGAATTGAAGGAGTGGGGCGTCGCCAATTCGGTGGTCCCGCTCGACAAATTGGAAGACGAGGCGATGCGCTATGCCCGCGCGGTGGCGGCGCACAGCACCGACGGACTGATGCTCGGCAAGCGCGCCTATCAGCAATATCTGCACGGCATGGGCATGGGCGCGTTCCAGAATTTCGCGACCGTGGCGCATCCGCTGTTTACCAACACGGTGTGGCGCGAGGATGAGGAGAATTTCCTCAGCATGCGCGACAAGCTGGGCAACAAGGAAGCGATGAATGGCCTGAACAAGGTCTGGAACGACTTCGGTTTCGATTGAGGCCATAGGATGGCATTCGATCTGAATTTCGGTCCGGAGCACGAAGCCTTCCGGCAGGATGTGCGCGCCTTCCTTGCCCGTGAATGGTGCAAGGGCGGCGATATCGATGCGTTCCGTCTGGCCGCGGTAGACGCCGGCTATTTCTACCGATCGGTACCGCGCGAATATGGGGGATCGGAACAGGCGCCCGACAGTATCAGGGCGAGCATCATCGCCCGAGAATTCTCGATCGCAGGCGCGCCGGGCGAGGTGCGCGGCAATGGTGTGCAAATGCTGGTGCCGACGTTGCTGGAGCGCGGCGAGGACTGGCAGAAGGCGATGTTCGTGCCCCGCACGCTGACCGGCGAATATCGCTGGGCGCAGGGTTTCAGCGAGCCCGGCGCGGGATCGGATCTCGCCAGCCTGCGCACGCGCGGTGAGCTCCGCGACGGGCAATGGGTGATCAACGGGCAGAAGGTCTGGACCTCCTACGCGCGCGATTGCCGCTATATGTTCGCGCTGGTGCGGACGGAGCCCAACGCGCCGAAGCATGACGGCATCTCGTATCTGCTGCTCGACCTGCACCAGCCCGGCATCGAGATCCGGCCGCTGAAGCAGATCAATGGCGGAGAGGATTTCAACGAGGTTTTCTTCAGCGACGCCGTCACCCCCGCGCACTGGATCGTCGGTAAGCGCGGTGAGGGCTGGTCGGTCTCCAAATCGCTGCTGAAGCACGAACGCAACATGCTGGGCGGCATCGACCGGTCCGAGGCTTTGTTCGACAGCCTGGTGAAGCTGGCAAAGCGCGCGATGCTGCATGGCGCGCCCGCGATCGAGGATCGCTGGGTGCGGGACCGGCTTGCCGCATTGAAAGCCGAGTTGGAGATGCAGCGCCACTCCGGCCATATCCAGATGTCGCGCGCGCTGTCCGGCGGCGATGCCGGGCAGTTGCAGATGATGCAGAAGCTGGTCCAGTCCAACTATGCCGCGTCGATCGCCGAGCTGGCCAATGCGATCATCGAGGACGACGCGCTGATCTCGCCGATCGGCAATGCCCGCCCCGGCGACGAGCGCTGGGTCAATCAATATATGAACTCGCTCGCCGCCGCGATCGCGGGCGGAACCTCGAACATCCAGCGCAACATCATCGCCGAGCGTGGGCTCGGGTTGCCGCGCGAGAGTGCGCGCATATGAGGTTCGATCTCGACGAGCAGCAACTGGCGCTCCAGCGCGGCGTCGCCGATTTCCTGGCGACCGAATGCCCGAAGATGCGGGCGCTGGAGCCGCATGACCACGTCATGGTCGATTTCGCCGTCTGGTGCGGGCTGATGGATCTTGGCCTGGGTGGCATCATGGTGCCCGAACGCTTTGGCGGGCTCGGTCTGGGCCTGCTCGATCTGGCGGTGCTGGCCGAACCGATCGGCGCCCATGCGGTGCCGGGGCCGTTTTTCGATCATGCACTGGGCACGCTCGCGCTGGTGATCGCCGGCAGCGAAGAGCAGCAGGTCGAATGGCTGCCCGATCTGGCCAGCGGCAAACGGAGGATCACCGTGGCGTTGGCGGAGGCCAAGGGCCGGTGGCTGGCGGATGACTGGTCGTTGGTCGCGGGGCCGACCCTTAGCGGCGAAAAGCGCCATGTGCTTCACGCCGAGGGCGCCGATGCCATTGTCGTCGGGCTGGCGGGCGGCCAACTCGCGCTCGTGCGCGGCGACGCTCCCGGGCTGGCGGTGACGCCCCTGCCGTCGACCGATGCCGGCAAGCAGCTTTGCACAGTCACGTTCGACGAAACGCCCTGTGCGTTGCTGAAAGGCGCGGCGGGCGCGCGGCTGTGCGATGCCGGGCTGGTACTGATCGCCGCCGACGGCTTTGGCGGGGCGTCGCAATGCGTTACGATGGCGGTCGACTACGCGAAGGAACGCGAACAGTTTGGTCAGGTCATCGGCGCGTTCCAGGCGCTGAAGCATCAGCTTGCCGACATGGCGATCCGCATCGCGCCCGCGCTGGGCCTTTACTGGTATGCCGCGCATGTCTGGGACAGCGATCCCGACGCCGCGCCGCTGCAGGCCGTGCTCGCCAAATCGCTGATCACCGAGAATTACGCGCGGATCGGCCGGCAGATGATCGAGGCGCATGGCGGCATCGGCTATACCTGGGACTATGGCGCGCACGTCTGGCTGAAACGCGCCATGTTCAATCAGGCTTATCTCGGCATGCCGCAGGCGCTGCGTCGGCGCGCAGCCGATCTTGCCGGCTGGTGAGGGAGAGCGCGAAGATGGAACAGATCGTCTATATTTCGGGCGGCACGAGCGGCATCAACCTCGGCATTGCAAAGGGCTTTGCCGCAAAGGGGGCAAAGCTGCTGGTCTTCGGCCGCGATGCGGCAAAGGCGGACGATGCGGCCCGGCAGATCCATGACGAGACCGGCGCCACTGCGATCGGGGGGAGCGCCGATGTGCGCGATTTCGCGTCGGTGGCGGCGCTGTTCGCGAACGCGGTGGAGCGGATCGGCGCGCCGAGCGTAGTCATTGCTGGCGCCGCTGGCAATTTCATGGCCCCCGCGGTCGGCATCTCGCCCAACGGCTTCAAGACCGTGATCGATATCGATCTGCTCGGCAGTTACAATGTGTTCAAGGCGGGTTTCGACGTGATCGTGCGGCCCGGTTCGATGATTGCGATCAGCGCGCCGCAGGCTCGCCAGCCATTGCCGCAGCAGGTTCATGTCTGTGCCGCGAAGGCCGGCGTCGAGATGGTCGTGAAGGTGCTGGCGATGGAGTGGGGGCAGGCGGGCATTCGCGTCAACGCGATCTCGCCGGGGCCGATCGCGGGTACCGAGGGGGTGGAGCGTATGGCGCCGACCGCCGAGGCGAAGCAAAAATGGGCGGACCAGGTAGCGCTGCGCCGTCTGGGGACGCTGCAGGATATCGCCAATGCCGCGATCTTCCTCGCTTCGCCCGAGAACAGCTATGTCACCGGCACTATCTTCGATTGCGACGGCGGCATGGCGCTGGGCGATGCGTCGGGCGACTGGCTCACCCCGCCAGCGCGTGGCCGATAGAAAGAGGCGTCATATGGCAACCGAACCCTTCGCCGATGGGCTGATCTTGTTCGATCAGGGCGACGATCATGTCGCGACGATCACGCTCAATCGTGGTGACAAGCTCAACGGCATCGATCGCGACATGATCGATGCGATTGCCCAGCTCTGGGATCGCGTGAAGCATGACGACAGCGTTCATGCCGTGGTGGTTCGTGCCGCCGGGGAACGGGCCTTCTCGACTGGCCTCGATCGGAAAAAGGGCTTCGCCTATCCTGCCAATCTCTGGAACAAATGGGATCCCGGCGAGAAGCTGGATCCCAAGGCGATCCGCTGCTGGAAACCCGTGATCTGCGCGGTGAACGGCATGTGCGCGGGCGGCGCGTTCTATATCGTCGGGGGCAGCGACATCGTGATCGCGTCCGACGATGCCACCTTCTTCGATCCGCATGTCGATAGCGGGCTGGTGGCCGCGCTCGAGCCGATCAGCATGAGCCGCAAGATGCCGCTGGGCGAAATCCTGCGCGTTTCACTGATGGGCGTCGAGGAACGCATGGGTGCACGCCGCGCACTGGAGATCGGGCTGATCAGCGAAATCGTCACGCGCGATCGCTTGTGGGAACGGGCGCATCATATCGCCGCGGTGATCGCGTCGAAGCCGACATCGGCCACGCAGGGCACCGTGCGCGCAGTGTGGGAATCGCTCGACACCGGCCGCACCCAAGCGATGTCGCGCGGGCTGAGCTATACCCAGATCGGCAATGCGATCGGCGAGGCCGAGGCTGGCAACATATTGAAGACCGGCGTGCGCAAGCCTTTCGAGATCCGCTGAACCATGGCGATTGCCGACGATATCCGCGCTGCCTGCGGCATTGGCGGCGATCTCACCGCGATCGATCTGGACGGATCGACGATCAGCTGGGCCGGATGGGGGCGGGGGATCGACGCGCTTTCGGATCTGCTGGACGACGCGGGATTGGGGACTGACAGCCTGATCGGGCTGCTCGGTCGCAACCGGCTGGAGCAGCTTTCCGGGTTCGTTGCGGTGCTCGGCAGCGGCCGGGCACTGTCGCTGGTCAATGCGGTGCGGCCCGTCGGTCTGATCGCGGAGGAGATTGGCGAACTGCGCCTGGCCTGCCTGCTCGGCAGCTGGGACGATCTCGGCGAGCCGGTGATCGCGGCGGCGCGCGATGCGGGGACGATGATCGTGGCGATCGATGTCGTCGACGGAGGTGTCCGCTTCTCGCGCCTGAGCGCGCTTGGCGCGGGGCCGTTCCGTGCGCGCGGCGAGGACACGCTGATCGAGATCCAGACGAGCGGCACGACCGGCAAGCCGAAACGCATTCCGATGGCAGAGAGCAGCTTTGCCGGCACGCTCAACAGCAGCGCCCGCAATGCCGCCGGCCAGGTCGACCGGAGGGAGCTCAAGCCCAAGGCGTCGCCGACCCTGATGTTCGGCCCGCTGGTCCACACCAGCGGCACGATCAACACGCTCGTTTCGATCTTCGATATCCGCCCGATCATCCTGTTCGAGAAGTTCGACGCCGTGAAATACCGGCAGGCGCTGGTCACCTATCGGCCGAAATTCGCGCCATTGCCGCCTGCCGCGATGAGGATGATGGTCGACAGCGACGCCACGCGCGAGGATTTCGCCAGCGTCATCGCGGTGCGTGCGGGGACGGCGGCTCTGCCTGTCGCGCTGCACGATGCGTTCGAGGAGAAGTTCGGCGTGCCGGTGCTCACCACCTATGGCGCGACCGAATTCATGGGCACCGCGGCCAACTGGACGCTCGATGCGTATCGAGACCACGGCAAGGCCAAGCGCGGCAGTGTCGGCCGGGCATCGGCCGGCGCCCAGCTGCGCATCGTCGATCCGCAGACTGGCGCAGAACTGGGCGCGAACGAGCCCGGCATCCTCGAGGTCAAGCTGGCGCGGATCGACGCGGGGCGTGAGTGGCTGCACACCAGCGACATCGCGCGGATCGACGAGGACGGCTATCTCTTCATTCTCGGTCGCGCCGACGATGCGATCATCCGCGGCGGTTTCAAGATCATGGCCGGCAAGGTGGCCGATATGCTTTGCAGGTTTCCCGGCGTCCATGACGCGGTCGTGCTTGGCGTCGCCGACGAACGGCTGGGGGAAGTGCCGGTTGCCCTCGTCGAACCCTATGCCGGGGTGGAGATCGAACCGGCCGAGGTTCGCGCCTGGCTGAGGGACCGGCTGAACGCCTATGAGGTGCCCGTGCGTATCCATGGCGTGGCACAATTGCCGCGCACCGTGTCGGACAAGATCAGCAAGGTCGACGCGCGCAAGCTGGTGGAACAGATCGAAGGCTGAAAAGCCGGGGCCGTCAGTTCCGCTTGTCGAGCAGTGCTTCCGCAAACTCCGCAAAATCGGGATGGGTGATGAAACCGACCTGATAGTCGAGCGCGGCCGCAAGATGGGCGTCACTCTCGTCGATGCGCGATAACTGCACCACGGCCTCCAGCGGCTTGCGCGGAAACGAGGCGAGCTTTTCGGCCATGGCGAGGCCTGCGGCATGCGCATCGTCCGCCGCGATCGCCAGGTTCCAGCGTTCGGCGGTCGGTCCGTCGACACGATCCGCCGCCAGCATGCGGAAAACCGCCTGCTGGCCGCCGCGACGCTTGACGTAGAGCGTCCCGCCGGTCGCGGGGATCAGCCCGGCATGGATCCAGCCCTGCGACAGCCAGCCGCGCGGGCCGATGAAGGTCGCCGCGCCTGCCAGTGCCAGATCGCAGCCAAAGCCGACCGCAGGGCCGTCGACGACGGTGATGACGGGCACGCGCGACCGGGTGATCGCCCGGAAGACGCCCTGGAATTCGCCATAGATATTGTCGCGCACGGTATCTGCGCCGCGCCGCGCCAATGCGACGATTTCGGGCAGGTTGCCCCCGGCGCAAAATGCCTTGCCACTGGCCGATAGCAGGATGGCGCCGATACCCTGGTCCGCATTGGCGGCTTCGATCGCCAGGCGCAGCTCGCGGCCTTCGGCCGGACCCAATGCATTGCGGACCTCCGGCCAGTCGAGCGTGATCTCGGCAACCGCGTCATGCTGCCGGTAAAGGATGCCCATGCCCGTCTCCCGGCAATCAATATAAGATAACTTAGATAGCGTTTATAGGCTTGTGGTATTTGCCACGCAACGGCAAAGATCGGCTTGCCGATTGCATCTGCGGTGGCATGACGATCACGACTATTGGAGAGCAGCCTTGCGCGACCTCGATCGACTCTTCCGTCCGCGCACCGTCGCCATCATCGGCGCATCGGACAAGAATCCCTGGGGGCGGATCGCGGCGCAGACATTGGTCGACATCGGCTATGCGGGGCCGGTGCATCTGGTCAATCGCCGCGGCACGCCCGCGCTTGGCCGCGAAACGATCCGGTCATGCGCCGATGCGGACGGCGGCATTGATGCGGCCTTTGTCGCGGTGCCTGCAGACCATATGATGGATGCGCTCGACGATATGGCGGCCGGCAATGTCCGCTATGGCGCCGTAGTTACCTCGGGCTTTGCCGAAGTGGGGGCGGACGGCGCGGCTTTGCAGGACAGGATCTTCGCGCATGCCGAGGCGTTGGGCATCGCATTGCTCGGGCCGAACAGCCTGGGTTTCACCAATTGCGTGGACGGGATTGCACTGGGCGCGATGCCCAGGCTGGGCGCGCGGCTGCCGAACCCGCGGGTTGCGCTCGTCAGCCAGAGCGGTGCGACGGCGGTGCTGATCGCGCAGGCCGCGCAGCAATATAATATCTCGCTGTCGCATACGGTGGCGATGGGCAACGAGGCGATGATCGACCTGGCCGATGTCGTCCATTTCTTCGTGAACGACGAAGCGACGCGCGCTGTCTGCATCTTCGCCGAAAGCATCCGCAATCCGGCCGCCTTTCTCGATGCGGCCGAGAAGGCCTTTCGCGCCAACAAGCCGATCGTGATGCTGAAGGTTGGCGTCGGCGAGCTGACTGCCGCGGTCGCGCAGGCGCATACTGGGGCGCTGGTCGGCGACGACAAGGTCTTTCAGGCGATGTGCGACGCCTATAACATCGTGCGTGTCCATTCGATGGAAGATCTGGTGATCACCGCCGACATGCTCGCGCAGACCGGTCCGATCGACCCGGACAAGGGCTTTGCGCTTGCCTCGGTCTCAGGCGGCGCATGCGAGATCGTCGCCGACCTGGGCGAACAGGCCGGGATTCCGTTTCCGCAATTCACGCCCGACACGCGCGAGAAGCTATCGCATGTGCTTGCCGATTTCGGAGCGGCGCATAATCCGCTCGATATTACCGGCGCGGCGATGGCGCGGCCGACGCTGTATTCGGATGTGATCCGCATTCTGGGCGAGGACGGGCAGTTCGATTTCGTCGGCGTCATCGGCGAATTGCCGATCTCTCCGGAAACCCAGTCGCCGACCTCGCACGCGACGGGCGTCGAGATCGGCCGGGGCCTGCGCGAATGCGGCATCAAGGGGGCGTTGATGCTGCAGACCTTGAAGACGACCACCGACTATGGCCGGGAATATGCCGAGGCGCATGGCCTGCCGCTCGTCACTGGCGGTCTGGATCACAGCGTGCGGGCGATCGGTCGTCTCTGGTCCTGGTCGCGCGGCCTCGGTCGCGCGCTGCCTGCCCGTCAGCAGGGGCGCCCGTCATCGGTGCGGTTGGCGGGCGAGCGTGAGACGCTGGAATGGCTGGGCGGGCAGGGCGTGCCGGTCATTCCCCAGTCCCTTGCGCGCACGCGCGATGAGGCCGTGTCCTTTGCTGCGGGCCTGGGCGGGCCGGCGGTGATGAAGATCCTGTCGCCCGATATCGCGCACAAGACCGAGATCGGCGGCGTGATGCTCGATCTGGTGGGCGATGCCGCGGTGGGGGACGCCTATGACGCGATCATGGCGCGGGCTGCCGCGGCCAGGCCGGATGCGCACATCGAGGGCGTGCTGGTATCGCCGATGCGTACCGGCGGACAGGAACTGATCGTCGGCATCGCGCGCGATCCGTCCTGGGGGCTGGTGCTGGCGATCGGCATGGGCGGCGTCTGGGTCGAACTGCTCGGGGACGGCCAGTTGCGCCTGCTCCCGGTTATGGAGGCGCAGGTGATCGAGGCGCTCGGCCGGCTCAAGGCGGCCAGGCTGCTCACCGGCTATCGCGGATCGCGGCCGGCCGATCTGGACAAGGTCGCGGCTGCGGTGGCCGCGATCTGCAATGCCGCCATCGCGCTCGGCGACGATCTCCAGGCGCTGGAGATCAATCCGCTGCTGGTCGATGGGGATCGGGTCGAGGCGCTGGACGCGCTGGTGGTTTGGGCTGGGTGAGGGACGACCACTCCTAACCCCTGACCGTCATGCCAGCGCAGGCTGGCATCTCCCATAGGATATGGCGCGATCTGCTGGGGAGACCCCAGCCCTCGCCGCAGGCGAGGTTTATCCTGAGCGCCCGCCCTAGCGGGCAGTCGAAGGGCTGGGGTGACGGGCCGGCGTCGGCGTCGGCGTTCCCTAAGCCAATATCCGCACCGGATCCTCGACGATCGCCTTGAACGCCGCCAGCAGTTCGGCGCCGACCGAGCCGTCGATCGCGCGATGATCCACCGATATGACGACGGTCATCATCGTCGCGACCACCGGTTTTCCCTCGACCGCCACGACCTGCTCCAGCCCAGCGCCGACCGCGAAGATGGTCGATTGCGGCGGGTTGATGATCGCCGAGAATTCCTCGACCCCGTACATGCCGAGGTTGGAGATGCTGGTGGTTCCGCCCTGATATTCGTCCGGGGCAAGCTTTCCGGCGCGGCCGCGCGTCGCCAGTTCCTTCACTTCGGCCGCGATCTGGCGGATCGTCTTTGTATCGACATTGCGGACCACGGGCGTGACCAGCCCGCGCGGCGTGGCCACCGCGACTGCGATGTCGACATGATCATATTGGCGCATCGCTTTGTCGGTCCAGACGACATTCGCCTGCGGCACCTCACGTAGCGCGATGGCGATGGCGCGGATGACGAGATCGTTGATCGAGACCTTGTCCTGACCCGAGCCATTGATCGATGTACGCGCGGCGATGAGGGCGTCGATGCGGCACGCCGCCTTCAGATAGAAATGCGGAACGCTCTGCTTCGATTCCGTCAGGCGCCGCGCGATCGTGCGGCGCATCATCGAATGCTTGATTTCGACAAAGCCGGTTTCGGCAGGCGCGGCGACAGGCTCGGCTGGCGCCGCGATCAGCGCCAGCACATCCTCCGCCACGATCCGCCCATTGGGGCCGCTGCCGGTGACGATCGCCAGATCGATGCCGTTGTCGCGTGCCGCCTTTTTGGCGCGTGGTTCGATCTGCACGGCATCGGCCGATGGCGCCGCCACTGCCTGACCGCGGGCATCGACGACATCGCATCGCCGTATCCGCCCGCGCGCGCCGGTACCCGCGACCGCGTTCAGATCGACGCTCTCTTGCTCGGCCGCGCGGCGCGCCAGCGGCGTCGCCTTTGTCGGCGGAGCGTCGGCGATGGCTGCTTGAACGGGTTCGGTTGTGGGAGAGGGGGCATCCCCGGCTTCGTCGAAGATCGCAATCGGCGTGTTCACCGGCACATTCTCGTCGACGCCGACCAGGATCCGCGTCAGCACGCCGGTGATCGGACTTTCATATTCGACCGTGGTCTTGGCGGCCTCGATCTCGCACAGCAATTCGCCTTTCAGAACGTGATCGCCCTCGGCCTTGTGCCAGGCGTTTATCGTGCCGTCGGTCATGCCCATGCCGAACTGGGGAAGGCGTAATTCGGTCATGTCCGCCTCAGCTCAACGTGCGGCGCACGGCGGCGACGACCTTGTCCCTGGTGGGATAGAGATCATTCTCGATCGCGCCGAAGGGGATGTGCGTATTCTCGGTGGTGACGCGTATGATCGGCGAGCGCAGGTCCCAGAATCCCTCGTCGGAAACCACTGCGGAGATCTCGCTGGCCGCGCTGCACCGGCCGAAGGCGACGTCGACGATGACCAGACGGCCCGTGCGCGCGACCGATTCCAGCACCGTCACCGTGTCGAGCGGCGCCAGTGTGCGCGGATCGATGATCTCGCAGGAGATGCCGTCCTGCGCCAGTTCGTCGGCGGCGGCCTGCGCCAGTACCATCATCGCGCCGATCGCGACGATCGTGCAGTCGGTGCCGGCCCGCGCGATATTCGCCTTGCCGAAGGGGATCAGATATTCGTCGTCGGGGATTTCCGAGGTCGACGACCAGAGCTTGGCATCCTCGAAACTCATGACCGGATCGTCGTCGCGGATCGCGGTTTTCATCAGCCCCTTCATCTCATAGGCGCTCGACGGGACCATGATCTTCAGGCCCGGCATGTTCATGAACATCGGGTAGGATCGGTCTGAATGCTGGGCCGCGTTGCCGTTGCCGTAGATCATGTTGGCGCGCAGCACGACGGGCACTCTGGCCTGGCCGCCATAGAGATATCGCGACTTCGAGATGATCGAGACGATCTGGTCGAATGCCGGGTAGAGGAAGGGCGAGATGGTGAAATCGACGATCGGCCGCATGCCGACCATCGCCGCGCCGGCGGCGACGCCCGCCATGCCGGCTTCGGCGATCGGCGTGTCACGGATGCGTTCGCCGCCGAAGCGGTCGATCATGCCGGTCGTGGTGCCGAACATGTTGCTTTCGACATCCTCGCCCATGATGAACACCATGTCGTCGCGCTCCATTTCCTCGAATTGCGCGGCGTGGATGGCTTGCAGAAAAGTCAGTTTCGGCATCGATGGATCTCTTCAGGCAACAGGGGCGAACACGTCGGTCCAGGCGGACGCCGCGTCGGGAAAGGGGCTGTCCTTGGCAAAGGCCACCGCGTCGTCGACATCGGCGCGGACGGCGTCCTCGATCTCGTCGAGTTCGGACTGGTTGAACCGGAAATCGCCGGTGAGCCGTTCGGCGAACAGCTTGATCGGATCGCGATCCTTCCATGCTGCCACCTCGTCCTTGGTGCGGTAATTGGTCTCGCGCCGGAGATTGGCGGCGTGGTCGAGATAGCGGTAGGTCTTCGCCTCGATCAGCGTCGGTCCTTCGCCGGTGCGGGCGCGGTGGACGGCGGTGGCCATCACGTCGTGCACGGCCAGCACATCCTGTCCGTCCACGACGATGCCGGGCATGCCATAGCCGGCCGCGCGATCCGCGATATTGGGGGCCTTGGCGGTCTTCGAGATCGGCGTGGTCACCGCATAACCGTTATTCTCGCACAGGAAGATGGCGGGCAGCGACCAGATCGCCGCGAAGTTCACGCCCTCGTGGAACGCGCCTTCCTGCGCCGCGCCGTCGCCGAAAAAGCAGAGTGAAACGCGGTCCGAGCCCTGCATCTTGGCGCCGAGCGCCGCGCCGGAAGCGACGGGGATTCCCGATCCGACGATGCTCGTCTCGCCCAGGCTGCCGACCGAGAAATCGGCCAGGTGCATCGATCCGCCCTTGCCGCCGCACACGCCGGTCGTGCGGCCGAGCAGTTCGGCCATCAGGCCGCGCAGCTTCGCGCCCTTGCCGATCGGATGGCCGTGGCTTCGATGGTTGCCGACCATATAATCGTCGATGCGCAGCGCCATGCAGGCGCCGACAATCTCCGCCTCCTGGCCATGCGAGGTGTGGAGCGCGCCGCGGATCTCGCCATTCTTGTGGAGCTCGACGGCTATGTCCTCGAACTGCCGGATGCTCATCATCCGGCGCATCGCTTCCGCCAGTTCCTCACGCGACAGATTCGCCTTCACGTCCGATCCTCCAGATTCTGTCGATCTTTGCGGCGGATATGGCTGCGACGTGCCGCTGCCTCTCTCCACAAGTTCGATAACTTATTTATCGACTATAGAGATAAATACAAATGGGGCTAGATCGGAAATCGCTGTCCGATGGATGGTGGAGTACGGTTTCAGAGGGCGTCGACGAGCGAGACGCGGCACGCGCGCCATATCATCCCGCGGAAGCGCGGCGGCTTCCTGCGGGGATGGGTGTCGGATTATTTCAGGAGCGTGACCATGCCCGCGTACTGCGGACGAGCGGGGTCAGCCGGGCAGGTGCGTCAGCTGGCCGCGCCGCCCTGCGGTACGAGCAGCTTGTCGCCGATCCCGGAACGGCTGAGGAACTCCAGCGAGCGCTCCATATAGGTGTTCCAGAAGGCTGCGGCTTCGGCCGACTTGCCTTTCGCCAGCAGATCGCAAAGGCCCTCATAGCCGGCGATGGTCTTTTCCAGATTGCGGTCAAGCGCGCGCGATGCATCGCCATCGGTGCTGATGACGACGCTATAGGCCTCATCCGACACCGATTGCAGCATCGCGGAGATCAGCGTCATCGTCTTGTTGCCCGATGCCCGCACCAGCGCTTCGTGGAAACGGTTGGTCCCGGCGACCACGGCGACGTAGTTCTTCTTCTTGTGGTTGGCGGTCATGTCGTCGACGCATTCGCGCAATTCCACCGCCGCCTTCTCAAGCGCCTCGCCCTGGAGGCGCCGGATGATCGGCAACTCCATGAACATGCGCGCTTCGTGCATGTCGCTCATCGTCACGCCTTCGGACACCAGCATGAAGCTGGTGAACTCGATCGCCTTGCCGATATTGGGGCCGCGCACGATCGCGCCGCGCCGCATGCCGCGGCCGATCGAGATCAGCGATTCCGCTTCAAGGATGCGCATGGCTTCGCGCACCGTCGGGCGCGACACGTTGAACCGTTCCACCATCTGGGTCTCGGGGAGCAGCAGGCTGCCGGGCTTCAGCTTGCCCGAAACGATCTGATCCCGCAGCTTGGACGCCACCAGATGCGACAATTTTGGGAGGCGGACATCTTCGACCAACAGGCCTTCGACATTGTCTCCGGCGGTCGCGTCAGCTTTTGCCACAACGATATCCTTCATTGCTGGAAGGTTAAATTAGGTAACGAATTTGAATGTCAAAGATCATGCTCGCTGACAAGGGAATAATGGTTTTTGTACCGGATCTTGCGCCGCAATTGTCCTGCCATCATTGTCATTGCGAGGAGCGTAGCGACGAAGCAATCCAGCGGTTGGGGCATCCCTGGATTGCCGCGCTTCGCTCGCAATGACGGCGGTGGATTCAAATCAGCGCGCAGTGGGCGGCCAGTACATCCAGCACCGGCTGGGCATGTTCCTGCCGGCAAATGAGGAGGTCGGGCATGAAGCTGTCGGGCCGATTATAGACCAGCGGACCGCCGTCGATGCGCGAGGCATGCAGGCCGTGGGCGCGTGCGACCGCCGCGGGCGCGCAGCTGTCCCATTCATATTGGCCGCCGGAATGGAGGTAGATGTCGGCATCGCCGCGCACCACCGCCATTGCCTTCGCGCCGGCCGATCCCATCGGCAGGATTTCGGCATCGAGCGCGGTGGCCACGATCATGGCCTCGTCCGCCGGGCGCGTACGGCTGACGACCATGCGCAGCCGCGCGGGGGCAGGGCGGATCCGGGCGGGTCTGTCGCTGCGCAGCACCAGTCCGGCCCCCGGCAGTGCGACGGCGCCGAGGACGGGTACGCCATCGATCGCCAGTCCGACATGCACGGCCCAGTCGGCCCGCGCTTCGCCATATTCGCGGGTGCCGTCGACCGGATCTATAATCCACACTCGTGAGGCGTTCAGCCGGTCGGGATTGTCCGCTTCCTCTTCGGACAGCAGGGCGTCCTCCGGCCGGTGCTCGCGTAGCGCGTGGACGAGGAACTGGTTCGCCGCCGCGTCGCCGGCATGGCCGAGCGCCTTGTTCGACAGCAGGCGCGATGTTCGGATTTCGAGGAGCAGTCGGCCGGCCGCTTCGGCCAGCCGGGCGGCGAGATCTCCGTCGGATTGCACCATCAGCTATCGCCCAACAGGCAGTCGACGATCAGGTCGGCGGCTTGCTCCGGCGTCATCCGCGTCGTGTCGATACGGACTTCCGGTGTCTCGGGAGCTTCATAAGGGCTGTCGATCCCGGTGAAGTTCTTCAGCAGGCCCGATCGCGCCTTTCTGTAGAGCCCTTTGACGTCGCGGGCCTCTGCCTCGGCAAGCGGCGTGTCGACGAAGATCTCGATGAACTCGCCCTTCGGCAGCATCGCGCGGACCATGTCGCGTTCGGCGCGGAAGGGGCTGATGAACGCGGTGATCACGATCAGCCCGGCATCGGCCATAAGCCTCGCCACTTCTCCTACGCGCCGGATATTCTCGATGCGGTCGGCCTCGGTGAAGCCCAGGTCGCGATTGAGCCCGTGACGGACATTGTCGCCGTCCAGCAGGAAGGTGTGACGGTTCATCCGATGGAGCTTTTTCTCGACCAGATTGGCGATGGTCGATTTGCCCGCGCCGGAAAGCCCCGTCAGCCACAGTATGGCAGGTTTCTGGTTCTTGAAGCGGGCATGCGCCTCGCGGCCGATGTCGAGCGCTTGCCAATGGACATTGTGCGCGCGGCGCAGGCTGAAGTTGAGCATGCCCGCGCCGACGGTGCGGTTGCTGATCTTGTCGATCAGAATGAAGCCGCCCAGCGCGCGGTTTTCGGCATAGGATTCGAAGACGATCGGCTTGTCGGTCGCGAATTCGGCAATCCCGATCGCGTTGAGGTCGAGCGTCTTGGCGGCCAGCCGTTCCAGCGTGTTCACATTGATCGTATATTTGGGCGACTGGAGCGTGGCGGAGACGGTCTGGGTGCCGATCTTCAGCCAATAGGGGCGACCGACCAGTAGCGGCTCGTCGTCCATCCACACGATTCTGGCCTCGAACTGGTCGGCGCTCTGCGGCGGCGCATCGGCCGCCGCGATCACGTCGCCGCGCGAACAGTCGATCTCGTCGGCAAGGCAGAGCGTCACCGACTGGCCGGCGAACGCCTCCTCCAGATCGCCGTCGAGCATCACGATGCGTGAAATGCTGCTGGTCCGCCCCGAGGGCAGGACGCGCACGGCATCGCCGGGTTTGACCGAGCCGGTGGTGACGAGCCCGGCGAACCCGCGAAAGTCGAGATTGGGCCGGTTCACCCATTGCACCGGCATGCGGAACGGACGCGGCTGATCGTCGATCGCATCGACGTCCACGCTTTCGAGATGGTCGATCAGCGTCGAGCCGTCATGCCACGGCGTGTTGGCCGATGGTGTCGTGATATTGTCGCCGATGAACCCCGAGATCGGCAAAGCAACGAAATGCGTGATTCCGATGCTCGCTGCGAATTCGCGATAATCGGCGACGATTTTGTCGAACACCGCCTGGCTGTAGTCGGCCAGGTCCATCTTGTTCACGGCGAGCACCAGATGGCGGATGCCCAGCATATGCGCGAGATAGCTGTGCCGCCGCGTCTGGGTGAGCACGCCCTTGCGCGCGTCGACCAGGATGACGGCGAGATCGGCGTTGGAGGCCCCCGTCACCATGTTCCGCGTATATTGCTCGTGCCCCGGGCAATCGGCGACGATGAACTTGCGCTTCTCGGTCGAGAAGAAGCGATAGGCGACATCGATCGTGATGCCCTGTTCGCGCTCGGCGGCAAGGCCATCGACCAGCAATGCGAAATCTATGCCCTGGCCCTGGGTGCCGATGCGCTTGCTGTCGGCCTCCAGCGCGGCGAGCTGATCCTCGAAGATCATCTTGCTGTCGTAGAGCAGGCGTCCGATCAAGGTGGACTTGCCGTCATCGACCGATCCGCAGGTGATGAAACGCAGCATCGTCTTGTGCTGGTGGCGCTCCAGATAGGCATCGATGTCTGCCTCGATCAGCGCGTCGGTCTGGTAGGATGAGGCGTTGGTCATCAGAAGTACCCCTGCTGCTTCTTGATTTCCATTCCGGCGCCGCCGGCATCCTTGTCGATTGTGCGGCCCTGGCGTTCGGATGTGGTGGTGAGCAGAGTCTCTTGGATGACCTCGGACAGGGTGGTCGCGCTGCTCTCGACCGCGCCGGTCAGCGGGTAGCAGCCGAGCGTGCGGAACCGGATCGAGCGTTCGACCGGGATCTCTCCGCGTTCGAGCGGAAAACGATCATCGTCGACCATCAGCAGCATGCCGTCGCGTTCCACCGTCGGGCGCTTCGCCGCGAAATAGAGCGGCACGATCGGAATGGCGTTCAGCTGGATATATTGCCAGACATCGAGCTCGGTCCAGTTGCTGATCGGGAACACCCGGATGCTTTCGCCCTTGTTCTTGCGGGCGTTGTAGACGTTCCACAATTCGGGCCGCTGGTTCTTCGGATCCCATCCCTGGCTCGCGGTGCGGAACGAGAAGATCCGTTCCTTGGCGCGGCTCTTCTCCTCGTCGCGGCGCGCACCCCCGAACGCCGCGTCGAACCGCCAGGTGTCGAGTGCCTGTTTCAGCCCTTCGGTCTTCCACATATCGGTGTGCAGCGCGCCATGATCGAACGGGTTGATGCCGCACGTGATGGCTTCGGGGTTGCGATGGACCAGCAACTCCATGCCGCTGTCGAGGGCCATGCGATCGCGCAGCGCATACATGTCACGGAACTTCCATGTCGTATCGACATGAAGCAACGGGAAGGGCGGCGGCGCGGGGTGGAAGGCCTTGCGCGCCAGGTGCAGCATCACCGCGCTGTCCTTGCCCACCGAATAGAGCATGACCGGGCGTTCGGCCTCGGCGACGACCTCGCGCATGATATGGATCGCTTCCGCCTCCAGGCGCTGCAAATGCGTCAACGTGCCCCGATGATTGCTGGGCATATCCCTCTCCCCCGATCCATTGTCCGCAATCATCGTGAGGCAAGGTTGACGTCGAACCTCCCACATGGGAGCAAAACGCATGGCGCTGCTTTTTGCCGATCAACGGGAGCTTCTGCTGCCCCTCGTCGACGGTGTCGGGGAGCGGCCGCCCTGGGGGCTGTTCCTCCGCAATCTCGTCGCGAGAACCTATGCGCGACAGGCCGCGCTGATCGTCGAGGTCGGTGGCATATCGCCTTTTCAGCAACCCAGCGTCATCCACGCCGCGGCGCCGCGCGCGGTGGAGGAACCGCCGCTGGATGCACATGCCTTTGCAGGCCTCGGTCTCAAGCCGCTTGGCGAATTGCGCGCGGGCAGGGTCTATGCGCTCGATGAATTGCTGAACTTCGATCACCGGACCGAACTCGCGCGCCAGCGGACCCAGCTTGCGGCGATGAATATCCGCTATGGCCGATTGCTCCGGGTTTCGGCCGGAGATGCCGTCAATGCCTGGATCTTCCTGGTTCGGCAGCATGAGGATTTCACCGCGTCCGACGGGGCGATCCTGTCGGCGCTGGCACCGCACATCGAGGCTGCGATGCGCCTGTTCGTCGCGATCGGCATGCAGCGCCTTCATGCCGAGGTCGCCCAGCAGGCCCTTGCCCGGCTGGGCGTCGGACAGATTGTTTTCGACGGGGCGGGCAGGGTGATTTCGGCCGATCCGCTGGTGCAGAGCCTATTGGCAGCGCAGCTTGAAACCGGTCCGTCCCGCGGTCGCCGCCTCGGTCTGCTACCCGAGGCCGCTCGACAACTCGAGGCAGCCTGCCTCGACATGGCACAAAATCCGAACGGCAAATGCCGATTGATCCGCATCGACGAGGGCCGGGCGATCGACATGCTGTTGCAGCCGGCCGATCTGTCGCCGGCGGAGCCGCAGGTTCGCGCGGTCGCGATCGGCACGATCCGCATTGCCCGGCGCGAAGATCCCGCAAGCGCCACGCGCATCCTGGCCGATCTCCACGGGTTTTCGGAGCGGGAGGCCGCCATCGCGCACGGCCTGACCATGGGGGAGACGATCGTGGGTGCGGGCGCGCGCCTGCATCTGACCAGCGAAACGGCGCGCAACTATTCGAAGCGCATCTACGGCAAGGCGGGCGTGACGGGGCAGGCGGATCTTGTGCGGTTGATCCTGACCGGACTCGCGCCGCTTGCCTAATGCCGCATTTTCCTCAAACTAAAATAACTTGTATATCTAAGTTTGCGTTTTACTGTGATCTGCCCGGCTGTGCCGTCGAAAAGGAGTCCGGCATGCATTTCTCTCCCGCGATGACCCAGGATGAGAAGACCGCTTATTATCGCTCCATGGTCAGGCGCTATGTCGACGCACTGAACGACAAGGATCTCGAAGGCATATTGGCCGTCTACGCCGAGGATGCGGAGGTTCATGACCCAATTTTCGAGCGCGCCTTTTACGGCAAGCCCGCACTGCGCGAATTCTACGCTCAGGTGATTCAGCGGGCGCAGCTCGAGATCGTCGGTCCTATTCGTGGGACACATGGCAATGTGACGGCAACGCCGATCAAGGCGCGGATTCCGGGCCTCGAAATCGATGTCATCTCGCTCACTACCTTCGATGATGACGGGCTGGTCTGCCACTATGCGGCCTATTGGGGGCCGACCGACATGCATGCGTTGAGCAACTGATCGTGCGGCCGAGGGAGGCGCTGAGATGAACCTGTTCGACCTGAGCGGAAAGGTCGCTCTGGTGACTGGCGCCAATAGCGGGCTGGGACTGGGTTTTGCCACCGGCCTTGCCAGGGCGGGCGCGGACATCGTCATCTGGGGACGCGACACGGGCAAGAACGAGGCTGCGCGCGCGACACTTGCCGGCCATGGCACGCGGGTCTTCGCGCAATCCGTCGATGTCACCGATGAAGCCGCGGTGATTGCGGGCTTCGAAACGGCCATCGCCGAGATGGGCCGCATCGATGCGGTCTTCGCCAATGCGGGCGGTTCGACACCCTCCGAACCGCTGCACACCACGGCGGGCGCCACCTTCCTCGACCTGATGGACCTCAATGTGAATTCGGTCTTCTACACGCTGCGTGAGGCCGCCCGGCATATGGTGGCGCGGGCGGAAGCGGGTGATGCCGGGGGCTCGATCGTGATCACCGGCAGCTTGTCCACACTGGGTGGCTTGGCCGGCATGTCGAACTACACCGCGTCAAAGCATGCCGTAGCAGGACTCATGAAATCAGCTGCCGTCGAACTGGGCCGGCACCGCATCCGTGTGAACCTGCTCGCGCCGGGCGTGATCCAGACCGCACTTCTCGACAATCCCGATCCGATCAAGGCGGAGCGGATCAAGGCCGTCGCGGAGCGCACGCCGATCCCGCGGCTGGGCACGCCCGCGGATTTCGAAGGCATCGCGGTCTATCTGGCCAGCGACCATTCCAGCTATCACTCGGGCGATGTGATCGTCATCGACGGCGCCTGGACGGCGCGCGCGGTCTGAGGTTCTGGTAGGTCAAGCTATCGTCATCCTGGCGAAAGCCGGGATCTCACTTCTTTTCGAATGGCGGTGAACAGGAAGTGAGATTCCGGCTTTCGCCGGAATGACGTTGATATTTAACTGATTATAATTTCGTCATTTTGAATCTCTGATTTCAGGCGATCGCGGGCCTTGGGGCTGCCGCCGGCTTCACATCCAGCATCGCCATCAGCACTGCTGCCACCATGAGCGATACGATGCCGCTTCCCAGCCACAGATCATATGAACCGGTGGTGTCGAACACGCGTGCCGCCGCCAATGGACCGACGCCCGTGCACAGGGTGAGCACGCCGACGATGACACCGAACAATGTCGCGAAATAGTGCCGTGCGAAGAGGCGTGCGGCGAGGAAGGTCACGATGTCCAGTTCCGCGCCCAGGCTCACTCCCAGGCAGATGGCGGCAATCCAGATGAAGAGCGGCGACGGGGCGGTCAGCAGCATGAGCACACCGATGACGCCGATGCCGATGACGACGGTGCCGACCACACGCGCCGACCAGCGATCGAGCATCGTGCCCGTGGCAAGGCGCCCCAGCAGTGCGGCGGCGCCCATCAATCCGGCGATCTGCGCTGCTTCCACCCGGTCCATCCCACGCTCGGCGACGATCGGGATCAGATGCACCGAAATGCCGACCAGGCTGAGCGAGCAGAGCATGGCGATGCCGACCAGTTGCACGAAACGGCGCGACATGATCTGCTTCAGCAGCGGCTCGGATGGTGCCTCCAGAGCAGCGCTGCCGTCCGGGACGGGCGCGTCGTGGCCCTTGCCGAAGAACAGGAAGATCAGCGGAGCGGCTATCAGGAAGCCGGTCGCGCCAAGCCCCAGATAGGCGCTGCGCCAGCCGAACTCGTCGATGAACAGGCGCGACAGCGCCGGGATCACGATGGCGCCCACCCCCGTGCCCGACAGCACGATCGCGATAGCAATGCCCCGATGTTGCACGAAGCTGCGGATGATCGCCGCGATCCAGACGGTGGTCTTGACCGACAGGGCGGCCAGAGCGAGGCAGATCCATAGCCCGAAATAGACCGGGATCGACGGCGTCATCAGCGAAAAGCCGGCCACCGCGGCGCAATAGAACAGGATGCCGATCACGGCGACGCGGCGCGGGCCGACCCGGTCGATCAGCATGCCGGCAAAGGGCGCGCCGATCACGGCGACGACGCTGGCGACGGTCAGGCCGCTGGTGATCAATGTCCGGCTCCACCCGAAATCCTGCTGGATCGGTTCGAAGAACATGCCGAGCGAATAGAAGTGGATGACGGCAACGGCCTGGGCGATGGTGGCCGCCAGCAAATTGGCCGATCCATGACGCCATTCGGACCAGTTCATCGAATATTCTCCCATGGCTGGCTCATGCGAGACAGCGCCATTTTTGCTCGGCCGGCATCAGCCGCGCCAGCTTTTTTCCGGTTCGTACATCGCGATGCAGGAGCCGCCATCGGCGGTGAATTCGGCACCGGTGCAATAGGAACTCTCGTCCGACGCCAGGAACAGCGCCAGCTTTGCGACTTCGTCCGACTTGCCGACTCGCCGCAGCGGCGAGCGTTGCGTGAACATCTTGAGCATTGCCTGGTCCGACATGGTGCCATCGACGATATGAGCGGGCTGAAGCACGTTGACGCGGATGCAGAACGGTCCGAGCTCGGCCGCCGCCACGCGCGACATGCCGACCACCGCCCATTTCGACGCGGCATAAGCCGCCTGGCCCAGTGTCGTCGCCGAGACCGCGGCTACCGACCCGACATTCACGATCGAGGCGCCGGTCGCAGCCTTGCGCAGCAGGGGAATCGCATCGCGCATGCCGATGAACACGCCGGTCTGGTTCACCGCGATCAGCTTTTCATAATCGCGCAGGGTCATTTCGCCGACGGGGACGCGGTGGGCGACTCCGGCATTGTTGACCAATATGTCGAGCCGGCCATGCGCCTTGTCGATGGCGCCGATGACGCGTCGCCAATCATCCTCGGCGCTGACGTCGAGCCGCATATAGAGATGCGGCGGGCCAAGCGCGTCGACGACTGCCTGACCGAGATCGTCGACGATGTCGGTGGCGATGACGATCGCGCCTTCCTGTGCGAACAATCGCGCGATCGCCGCGCCCAGCCCCTGTGCCGCGCCGGTGACGCAGGCGATCTTCCCGTTCAGGCGGCCCAATGGCTTTCCCCTTCAAGCATGCGGGTTCGCGAGCGCCGGCATGGCGCGGCGCGTGCGATATCGTTCGCGGAATATCGGGGAGGCTGGCGCGCTCCCGGCGGGATCAGGCTTTCGGGCCGGCCTTTGCTTTCGCCTTGGACACGGCGGCCTGGCAGAGGGCGTGGAGGCGACGGTAGATGCTCTCCAGCTCCTGCATGATCTCTTTCTTGCTGAGCGAAGGATCCACCGCCCAATTGTAGCAGATCGCGTCGGTCATCACGACGGCCAGCCGGGCATGGGTCCTGAGCGCCGGCGTCGATCTGAGTTTCGAATGCCCCAGTTTCGTCAGGATCACCTTGGTGATTTCGGTCGCCGCGGCGAGTTGCACCTGACGTACCTTGGGGTCCGTCGATTGCGCCTGGTGCAGGACGATGCGGCGATCGCGGGTGCGGCGATAATAGGCCATGAATTCCTCGACCCAGCGGGTCAGGGCGGGGCCGGCGAACTCTGAATCGTCCGGAAGATGCAGATAGATCTGCCGGACCTCGTTCAGCGAGTTGTCGATCATCTGTTCGACAAGCTCGTTCTTGTTCTTGAAATGGAGATAGATCGCGGCCCGGCTGATGCCGGCGATGGCCGCGATGTCCTCCATATTGGTGCTCTGATAGCCGGTTTCGGCAAAGCAGGCCTGCGCTGCCGCGATGATCCTCTGCCGCGTATGACGGCGATAGATGCTGCGCAGGGGCTTGTTGGCCGATGTGGCCAGATCGGGCAGCTCCGGGTCTGGCAGGGTAACGGCCATGCGACCGGGTGCTCCTGATTATGCTGCCGTATCGGCGTGAAGAGGGACTGACGTGACTGTCAATCATCAGCGCCGATGTCAACGGATCCGCGCTGTTGTCCGGACCGCGCTGGAAACGGCAAAGGCCGCCGGCGCGATATGGCCGGCGACCCTTGCCCATTCTCGACATGTCCGGAGCAGCGATCAGAACTGGTACCGCATTTCCACGCCATAGGTGCGTGGTGCGCCGACAAAGGCCTGGGTCATGCCCGAGGTGCGCGAGTCCGGCTTCCAGGTGTCGTAATATTTGTCCGTCAGATTGCGGACGTACAGCGAGACCTCGACTTGGGGCTTGTCGAATGCATAGCTCAGCCTGGCATTGACCAGTCCATAGCTGTCCGTCGTGTTGATGTTCCGATTGTAGCTGGGGCAGACCACCCGGACGTCGCCGGAGGCCGTGCAGCCCAGCGGCAATGTGTCGAATTCGCTTTGCCACGAATAATCGACACGCCCGCGCAACGTGCCTGCGCTGACCGGCGCGTGCGCCGAAAGCCCGAATGCGTAGCGGGTCTGCGGGACGTAGGGGATACGCTTGCCGACATGGCTGAAATTGCCATCGATCGAGAGGAAGTCGGCGAGCTTCAGCGACGCTTCGAGTTCCTGCCCGAAGATATTGGCATTGATCCGGTTCACGATCGTCGTGACGGCGTTGCCGGCCGCCCCGAGGATGATGCCCGAAGCCTGACCGTTGCGGCGCTGGTCATAATAGAGCGCGATGTTGAGGTTCAGTCGCTCGAACAGCCGCCCCTTATACCCCGCCTCATATTCCGTGACCTTTTCAGGGAAGAATTCCTTGAAGGCGTCGGGGTTGGCGCCGCGCGGACTTGTGCCGCCGGCACGATAGCTGCGCGCCGTCTTCACGTAGAGCAAATGGTCGGGGCTCGGCTTGAAGTCGACACTGGCAAGATACGAGAAATAGCTGTTGTTGACCGTCTTTCCGTAAAGACAGGGGCCGATGAGCAGGGCGGCGGCACGGGGGTCTTGCGCCGGCTGTGTCAGCGCGCAGATCGATGTGCCGTTGGGGTTGGCGGGTGTGATGGTCGCCAACGGGATGATCTGCGTGTTGTTCGTGGTTTCGCGCTTTTCATCGGTGTAGCGGCCGCCAAGCGTCAACTTCAACTGATCGGTCAGTTCGAGTGTGCCTTGGGCAAAGACTGCCTTGGACCGGTTGTGCCCGGTATTATAGGGCACTGCGATCGTGCCATTGCCGCCAAGATTGGTCGGAAGCGATTGCGAGCGGACGACCGTGTTGCCCTTTTCATCGAGATAATAGAGCCCGCCCTGAAGCGCCAATTTGCTGTCGAACAGATTGGCTGAGAGCCGGACTTCTCCCGAATCCTGCTTGTTGTTGACGGCGGAATAGGTCCGCGAGCTGATCACCCCCAGTGGAATGAAATCGGTTGCCTGCGAAAGCGAGAGATCGAAATGGCCGTAATGCGCCGACAATTGCACATCGTCGGTGATGTCGACCGTGACGGCCGCGATATAGACGTCGTTCGTCGACTTCGCGAAGCGATCGAGGCTTGAGATCGTGTCGTATTTGAAGGCCGTCGCCTGCGCGACCTGGCTCGGATACGTCGCGATCAGCGCCGCGCTGGTGGTGGAGGTGATGCGGGACGTCTGATTGCCGCCATCGCCGTTGAAATTATGGTAGCTCAGGTCGATCGTCACACCCTCGACCGGCCGTGCGACCAGGCTGGCGCGCAACGCGGTGTTGTGCAGATCGTTGGACCGCTGTCCGGTCGTCAGCGACTTGCCATAGCCATGGTCCCAATGGCCGAGGCCGGCGACGCGCAACGCAAGCTTCTCGCCGATGATCGGCAAGTTGAGCGCGCCTTCCAGTTCGCGCGTGTGCAGATTGCCGATCTGCGCGCGGAAATATCCCCCGAGTTCGCCGTCGGGCTTGTGCGTAATGTAGCGGACATTGCCGCCGGTCGCGTTGCGTCCGAACAAGGTGCCCTGAGGACCGCGCGACACTTCGACGCGCTCGAGATCGAACGACCCATAACCGGTCAGCGCCGATGGGCGCGCCAGGTAGAAATCATCGAGATAGAAGCCGGTCGAGGAGTCGAGCGAGATGAGCGAGACGTCGTTCTGGACCTGGCCGCGAATGGCGATCACCGGAGAGAAGGGATCGGTGGTCGGCGGCGTGATCGACAGGCCGGGCGTAAGGCGGCTGATGTCGGTGATCGTGCGGACTCCGCGTTCGGCAAGGTCGTCTCCGCTCACCGCGCTGACGGCCAGCGGCACGTCACGCAGGCGCTCGGCGGTCCGGCGCGCGGTGACGATGATATCGCCATCATTGGTCGCCGTTTCGGCCGCGTCGGGTTGCGGGGCAGTCTGTGCGAAAGCCGGCATGACGCTCAACAGGCCGACGACAGACCCCAGGAAAACCGCCTTTTTCATCATTCCCCTCCCTCAGGCGCATATTTTCACCATATGCGTTATGATTGGAAGCTAACATCTATAACGTAGTTAGGCAAGTTGGTAATTTTAGGATCGTGCCGCTCAGGCCGAAAAGTCGAAGGGTATGCTGTCCATCTGATTTCCGGCGATAATTTCCCGCCCGGTCCCTTAACGCGGCAGGCGCAGCCCTTGCTGCGCGACGATCGATCGCTGGATTTCGGCAGCACCGCCGCCGATGACCATCATCAACGCGGTCCGAAGTTCGTGCTCCACGGCGCCGTTCAGCGGGGCGTCGGGCGCTTCGCTTCCGAGCAGTCCGCCCGTGCCCAATATGTCGATCGCGGTTTCGCCAAGGCGCTCCGCGAGTTCGCCGGAGAAGACCTTGCTGATCGCCCCTTCGACAATCGGCATGCGGCCATCCTCCAGCGCGAGGATGGATCGGATGGCGAAGAGCCGTGCCACCAGCAGGTCGGCGGCCAAGGCGCCAAGACGAACGGCTTCGATGCCGCCCGCCTTGGTGGTGCTGCGACGTTCGAGTTCCTCGACGATCTGGTCGAACAACCCGGCAAGCTTTCGGGTCTTTCCACCCATGAACACCCGTTCGGCGGCCAGTGCGCTGCCGAGCAGCGGCCATCCGCCATTCTCCTTGCCGATCAGGCACCAGCCGGGAATGCGAACTTCGTCGTAGAATTGCGTGCAGAAGCTGTGGCCGTAAAAGGCCATGTGCGGCTGAATGGTGATCCCGGGCAGATCGGCCGGAACCACGAACAGGCTGATGCCGTCGCGGCGCGGCTGTGCGTCGGGATCGGTCCGTGCGGCCAGCAGAATGTGCGTGGCCTTTTCGGTGAGCGTTCCCCAGAGTTTCTGCCCGGTGATGACATAATCGTCGCCATCGCGGACCGCGCGGGTCTTGAGATTGGAGAGATCGGACCCTGCTTCGGGTTCCGAATAGCCGAGCGCGGCGATGATTTCGCCGCGCCGTGCGCGCGGCAGGATCTCAGCCTGCAATTCGGGCTGGCCATGGCCGATGACCAGCGGCGCAAGCAGCCAGCTGATGCACACGGCAAGGCTATAGGGTGCCTGCGCGGCCTCCAGTTCTTCATTCAGGGCAAGCTGTTCGAGGAAACCGAGATTGTCCCCGCCATGTTCGGCGGGCCAGGATGCGGAGAGTAGCCCGGCCTGCCCGAGACGGCGGACGAAGTCGCGGTTGAGACCGCGCTCGGCTTCGGGCTTGCTGCGTTCCTCAGCCTGTGCGGCGGCGTCCCAATGTTCGGCCAGCCATGCCGTGATCCGTGCGCGATATGTTTCGGCGCCATCGCCCAGCCAAAAGCCGGGAAGCGTCTTCCGGACACGCGCTCCATCGAACAGCGCGGCCTGGGCGCGATGCGTGCCGCCCATGCGGCAGAGGTCGCCATGCACACGCCGAAAATGCCACGGTGCCTCGTGGGATTCGGCATAGCCCATCGCGCCCAGTGCATGCTGGGTTTCGATGCTGGTCTGGCGAAGATGCATCGCGGCAAAGGCGACCGCGGCTTCGGCGAACAGGCGCCAATCATTGTCGCCCGCATCGTACAATGCCGCCGCATGCGCCAGGATCGCATCGCTGCCCTGAAGCGCGATTTCACAATTGGCGAGCTTGTGCTGCATCGCCTGGAACTGGGCGAGGAATTTGCCGAACTGCCTGCGTGTGCCTGCGTTTTCGACCGCCAACGAAAAGGCGCGCCGCGCTGCGCCCAGCGCGCGCGCCGCGTAGAGCAGCCGCGCGATCCGCGCGAGATCGTGGAGTGTGTCGCGGGGCAGGGGGATCAGCCTTGCCGGGCATTGACGCAGATCCAGGCGATGGAAGCCCGGCCTGACCAGTCCCGGCGTCTCAGTCAGGTCGAGGCCCGATGCAGTCCGCGAGACGACCGCAAGCCCCTCGTCCACGAACAGGATCAGATGCGAGGCGCTAAGGACATCGTCGACGAAATGCAGGCTACCGTTGACATGGCCATCGGCCAGTCGCGCGGTGCCTACGGCGCTGTCTCCGTCGAAACCGCCATAGGCGATGGCCGGCAGGACGGTGCCTGCCTGCAGATCCGCGATCAGGTCTGGCGCGGCCGCATGGCAGGCGAGGTTGAGGATTGTCGATGCGATGATCGCTGCCGGCGATCCCGCAGCGCCATGTTCGATCGCCGCGATAACGGCGGCCTGGATGCCAAAACCACTTTCGGGATCGCCGATCATCGCCTGGCCCGATGACGTCATGCTCGCCCAGAGCCGGGGCAGGCGATCGGAGAGCTCGGCCCGAGGAGTCAGCGCCCCGTCCGGCCAGGCGTCCGCCAGACATCGGCGGACGGTATCGCGCAGCGCGTCCAGCTCTGCCGGTGCCGCGCTTTTCATTCCTCGACGGACGATATCAGCTGCCCGACCGCTTCAGCGAACTCTTCCTTGAACTGCTGCACGATCGATCCCGATCCGCGCACCTCGTCGATCAGGCCGACGCCCTGGCCGACGAAATAGCTGACCAGATCCCGGGCACCCGGATTGCCCTTGGCGGCTTCGCGTTCGATCGCGGCAAAGGCGGGGCGGCTGAGCATATTCATCAGCGGCATCGGCAGCGCGCCCGGACTGTCCGGGCCTTCCCACGCATCATGCCAGGCGGAGCGGAGCTGGCGGCTGAATTTGCCCGTGCGCGCCTTCGATCGCACGGTGTTGCGCGACGATGCCGCCACCAGTTTTGTCCGGATCGCTTCCGAGGTTTCGGCTTCGACCGTGGCCAGCCAGATCGACCCCGTCCATGCGCCGGCCGCCCCCATCGCCATGCATCCGGCCATTTGCTCGCCGGTCATGATACCGCCTGCCGCGAGAACGGGCACCTGGCGGATCGGCCGGATCGCGCGGATGACTTCGGGCAGCAGCACCAGGGTGGAGACCTCGCCGCAATGGCCGCCGGCCTCCGAGCCCTGAGCGACGACGATGTCGACCCCGGCCTCGACCTGGCGCACCGCATGCTCCTTGGAGCCGACGAGCGCCGCGACCGGAACGCCGTGCGCCTTGCCCTTTTCCAGCATCAGCGGCGGCGCGATGCCGAGCGCATTGGCGATCAGCCGGATGGGATAGCGAAAGGCGATTTCGAGAAGCTGTTCGCCATATTCGGGCGACAGCGATTGCGGCCCGCGATCGATCGCATTTTCGGGCAGCAGTGAGACGCCATGGCGGCGCAGCACATCGATCGCGAAATCGCGATGGCGCGCGGGAATGCGCTCGGCCAGGTCGTCGGCCGACATCTGGGTCGAGAATGCGTAGTTTTCGGGGATCAGGATATCGACGCCGAACGGCTTGCCGTCGGTATGGTCGACGATCCAGTCGAGTTCAGCCTTCAGCTCCTCGGGTGTCGAGCCGCTGGCGCCCAGCACGCCGAAGCCGCCGGCCCGGCTGACCGCGGCGACCACGTCGCGGCAATGGCTGAACGCAAAAAGCGGAAATTCCGCGCCGGTCAGGTCCTTGATCCTCGATCCCATCGTCATCGCTTTCCAGTGTCTGGATATCCGATGGCGGCTTACGCAGCGGGCAGGGGGCGGACCAATATTTTGCTGGGAGGAATTTATACGGATATGATATAAATCACGACATGTTCGATTTGCGCCTGATCGTCCAGTTCGTCGCGGTTTCGGAAACCCTGTCCTTCTCCGCCGCCGCCGCCCGGCTGGGTGTCGCGCAGCCGCATCTGTCGCTTCAGATCCGCAAGCTGGAAGCATTGCTGGGTTTCCAGCTGTTCGAACGCACCACGCGCGCTGTGCGCCTGACGCATCATGGCGCGGCGCTGCTCGAAAAGGTGCAGGGTTTCGCGCATGACGCCGAGGCTCTGTCGAACGAACTCTCCGCCCACCGCATCGGCCTCGCCGGGCGGGTGCGCATCGGCATGGTCAATCTCGGCGAGGCGCCGCCGCGCCTGCCGGATCTGATCGCGCGCTTCGCCATGGAAAATCAGGGCGCCGAATTGGAGACCCAGCCGGGCCTCGCTGAATCCCATGAAGAGCATATGCGCGAGGGCAGTCTGGACGTCGCATTCGGGGTGCACACCGTATTCGGCGACGAACTCGAAACGGTGCGGATGCTTGCGCTGGACTATGCGGTCATGCTGTCTGCCGATGACCCTCTGGCCGGATTGGACCGCATAGCGCCCCAGCATCTGGCGGGGCGGCGCGTGGCGATGACGTCGCGGCCGCGCAATCCAACCTTCTTCGATCACATGAACGCACCGCTGATCGCCGCCGGCGCGATCCCCGTCCATGTTCCCGAACTGCGCCGATCGCTGCTGCGCAATGCGCCGGACCTGATCGTGACGACGATCGTGGCCGCACCGGCGACGGCGGATCTCCGTTATGGAGTCGTGCGCCGTCCCGTCGACGGGACGATCCCACTCTGGCTGGTGATGGCGCGGCTCAAGCGCTCATCGCATCCGCCGATGGCGGAGCGTTTCTGGCGCTTCATGGCGGCTGCGATGGCGCCGACCTAGGACGGGTCGTTGGCCGGCGGATCCCTCTGTATCCCGTTCTCCAGCCCCGCGCGTTCCGCGATCATCGCGGCCATCGAGCGATTGTCATTGTCGCCGAAACCGCGCGCGATGGCTTCCTGGAAATTCTGCTCCGCCACCGCCGCGAAATGCAGCGGCGCACCCAGTTTCCGTCCCAGTTGCGTCGCGAGCGACAGGTCCTTGTAGGACAGGCGGACCGGGAAGAATTGCGGCCCCAGATCGTCGCTGTCGAGCATCCGGCGGAGGATCAGCCGCGGGATGGCGCCCTGTCCGTAAGCGCCCTCGGTCAGGATATCGAGCATCGTGACCGGATCGATCCCGGCTTTCTTCGCCAGTGCCATCGCTTCGACCGCAACCTGGATCGAGGTGTTGAACACCAGATTGTGGACCAGCTTGGCGGTCGTGCCCGCCCCAAGATCGCCGACATGGTGGAGCCGGGTGCCGACCGCCTCCAATGCGGGGCGTGCCCGCTCGATCACCGCCGCCGCGCCGCCCAGCATCAACACGAGCGTTCCGGCGCGAGAATTTTCGGGGCCGCCGCTGACACAGGCCTCGATCAGCGAGGCACCGCGCGCTTGCAGCCGATCCTGCACCGCGTCGATCAGTTCGGGTGCGCCCGTGGTACATTCGATGAAGATGGCGCCGGGCTTCGCGCCTGCCGCTAGGCCGGCATCCTCCAGATAGACCTGACGCGCTTCGACCGGCCCGGGCAGGCAGGTGAAGACGATGTCGCAGACCTCGGCGAGTTCAGCCGCCGACGTGCAGCGACGGGCACCCGCGTCGACCCGTCCGGCCGCGGCGCTGTCCGAAATGTCATGGATGCAAAGGGGAAACCCCTTGCGCAGCAGATTGTCCGCCATCGGGCCGCCCATGCGACCGAGGCCGATATAGCCGATCACGGGCAAGGGGGCGTCGGGTTCAACCTGCACTGCGACCTCCATCGGCCATATAGGCAGCGCCGGTGACATAGCTGGCTTCGTCCGAGCACAGGAATGCCGTCAGCGACGCAATCTCTTCGGGCGTGCCCATCCGCCCCATCGGCGTCGCATCGACTTTGGATTTCAACAGTGCCGGATCGCGCTGCTTGATCATCTCCGTTCCGATCAGGCCGGGATGGACCGAGTTCACCCGGATATTGTCCTGCGCATATTCCAGCGCGGCCTGGCGGGTCATCATCAGCATTGCGCCCTTCGATATGATATAGGCGCCGGACGTGGGGGAGGCTCGGAAGCTACCGATCGAGGCCATGTTCACGATCGCCCCCGATCCGGCATCGAGCATGCCGCGGATCGACAGTTGCAGCACCTGCATCGCGCCACGGATATTGATCGCCCAGACCTTGTCGAACGTCTCGAGCCGGGTTTCGTGCAGCCGACCCTCGACGATGCTGATGCCGACATTGTTGCACACCAATGTGGGTATGCCGATCTGCGTCCGGCACGCCGCGAAAGCCGCGTCGACCTGACCCTCATCGCCGATATCGGCGAGGAACGGGGTGATGCCGTCATGCATCGCCGCAGTGGCCTCGACCGAGGCGCTGCGGCCCACCGCGAACACCCGTGCGCCTTCTTCGGCGAAGCGCAATGCGATGGCCCGCCCGATGCCCGCGCCGGCACCGGTGACGAGTGCGACTTTCCCCTCGAAGCGCTGGCGCATCCATCCTCCTGATTATCGTTCCGGTCATGCTGTGAACCGCCGGGAAGAAAATTACACGGACGCTATTAAATTGACAACGTGATAAGTTGATCGATAGCAAAGCGCCGAAATGCGGTGATTTCGATAAGTCGCCAAAGCAGGAGAAGGCGGGTTTTCGGGCCGCTCACACAGACCGCCGACGGCGCCGGCAAGGCGAATCGGGCTTCAAGGGAAAGGGCGCAGGACATGACGGATTTGCGATTGGGCGGGGCGGAGAATGCCCCGGCGGACGCCATCGAACAGCTTGAGGCGCTGTCGGAGAATGTCGATCATTATGATCCGATGTTCCTCAACAATCGGGTCGAGATGTTCCGCATCCTGCACGGCCAGCAATGCCCGGTGCGCCACTCGACCAACCATGACGGATACTGGTTCGTCAGCGGCTATCGCGAGGCGGCGGAGGTCCAGCGCCGGATGGAGGATTTCAGCAACAAGCAGAAGGTGGTTCCCCGGCGGGAAGTGCCCAAGCTGATTCCGGCCGGGCTGGACTCGCCCGAGCACCGGCCGATCAAGGTCGCGCTGGCGAAGCTGTTCACCCCCGGTGCGACGGCGGAGATGAAGGGCGCGCTGGCCGAGGCTTGCGGCCAGTTGATGGATCAATGTGTCGAAGGCGGAAGCTTCGACGTCGTCCAGGATCTCATGTTCCCGCTCATGGCCCGCTTCACCATGGGCTATATGCTGGGGCTCGATCCCGTCAGGGCGCCCGAATATGCGCGCCCGATCCACAATATGAGCCGCCGGGATTGCCCGCCCGAGACGATCAAGCGCGAGCTGGCGGCGCTGGCGGAGGAGTTCCGGACGATCATCGGCGAGAAGCGCTACGATCCGGATTCGATGCTGGCGCGGATCGCCGCGCTCGAGATCAACGGCGAAACCTTCAGCGTCGACGATCTGGTCAAGGTCGCCTTCAACCTGCTGATCGGGGGCTTCGGGACGACTGCGGCGTTCACCGGCAGCGTCTTCGTCTTCCTGGCGCGCAATCCGGATCTGCGGCAGCAACTCATCGATACCCCATCGATCATTCCGGGCGCGATCGACGAATTGCTGCGGCTGTTCACCCCGACCCAGACCTTCGCGCGCCGCGTCGACCGCGACACCCAGCTTTGCGGCTTCGACATGAAGGAGGGGGACCAGTTGCTGATGGGTTATGGTGCCGCGAATTTCGATCCGCGCATCTTCGAGAATCCGGAAGAGGTGGATTTCCGACGCTCACCCAACCAGCATATGAGCTTCGGCACCGGCCCGCATCGCTGCCTGGGCGAGAATGTCGCCCGGTCGATCCTGCGCGAAGTGCTGGCCCTTATGGTGGAACGCATCCCGAATTACGAACTGGTCGAGGATGGCGTGGTCGCTCAGAGCTTCAGCTCCTCGATGTTCGGATATTCCAACGTGAAGATCCGCTTCTGAGCGGACTCAATCCTCCCTGAAGGGGAGGGGGACCAACCCGGCATCGCCGGGGTGGTGGAGGGGTTCGGCGCTGCGGCCGACAATCCAGGCACATCTAGAATCCCGGCATCGCTGACCCCTCCACCACCGACCTGCGGTCGGCGGTCCCCCTCCCCTTCAGGGAGGATTTAGGGCGCGCGCTCAACAGATCGGGCATCTGCGCCTCGGTTGCCAGTATAGATAACTTATGTATATTAGTTGGTGTTTAATGCTTCGCAGGCCCAAGCCGCGAAGTCGTCCGGTTTCCGCCGATAACGGGGAAGGGCGGGATCCATGGGAGGGTATATGTCGGAGAATCAGGGCTATGACGTCGTCGTTGCCGGGGCATCGATCGGCGGGATCATCTCGGCCGCGGCGCTGCTCAACGCCGGCTACCGCGTCGCCATTGTCGATGCGCTGCAGGCGCCGGGATCGCGCTGGGGCTCGGTTCCGTACAATGGCTATTGGATCAACTGGGGCCATCGCGACGGTCACGGCATCTCCGACCTGCTGATCGCGTCGCAATATCGCAAGCTGGCAGAGGCCGCGGCGGGCATCGAGATGCCCGTCATCGAGGGCGGCTACGGCAATCTCTACCGCATCCACAAGCTGCCCGAGGATCGGGTGATCGAGCTCACCTACGAGCAGATGCTCGGCAAGGATTCCGGCGACTCGCTCGATCGTTTCCGTTTCCAGGTCCGCGAGTTCGGCGGCTTCACCGAGGATGTCGACGCCATTGCGACGGCGGTGAAGGAGGGCGAGGAAAAGCTGCTCTCGTTCAGCGACGAGGAGGCCTGGGGCCTGGTCGAGGTCACGCTGGGCGAGTGGCTCGACCGCAACGTCGCCGACGCGCGGGCTCGTGCGGTCTTCGTCGCGCGCCTGGAGAGCACCAACGTGTCGCCGGGCGAGGAAGCGTCGCTCGGCCGCTATATCCGCCATATCCGTACGCATCTTCATGTGCCGGGGCCGCCGCAGGACCCCGATGCCGGCGGGATGCAGTCGGTCGTGGCCGCATTCATGCGCCGCATCCACGAACTGGGTGGCACGGTGATGATGGGCTGGAAACCCGAGCGGCTGGTGCTGGGCCATAACGACGTCGTTGAGGGGCTGGTCGTCGTCAACGAGAATAGTTTCGTCCGCGTGCTCGAAGCGCCGGTCGTCATCACCGATTTCGAAGGCTGGGATCTCGACAAGCTGGTCGATCGCGCGCGGCTGCCCAAGGAATTCATCAAGCGCGCCAATGCGCTGCGCGACTATCGGGGCGAGACCATCTCTTGGTTCGCCGGGCTGAAGCGCATGCCGCGCATCCGCGAAACCGGAAAGGTCGAGGACAATCCCGCCTGGAACCGGATCACCCGTCGCGAAGGCGGCGCGTTCCGCCATTATCATGGCGGCTGGCATTTCACGTCGCTGCACCACAGCAATGCCGCGCCTGAGGGCAAACACCTGCTGCATTGCACGATCGCCTACAACAAGCGGCGCTATGCGGACTTTGCCGAGGCCCGGCGCGATATCGACATCAATGTCGACTATCTCCGCAAATTCTACGTTGACCTCGACGAGTGCCTCGACTGGTCGGAATATCAGCATGTCCAGGCGCCGCAGGTCGTATCCTGGTATCTGCGGCCGATCCGCCGCCACCCGGTGAAGGTGGCGACTATTCCGGGCTTCTATTGCGCGTCGGCCACTGCGGAGACGCCCGGCGTCTGGGCCTCGGCGGAAATTTCGTCCGCGCTGGCGGCGGTCGAGTTGGTGAAGCTCGAATATCCGCTGTCGATCATCCGGAACTGACGAAGCGAGGGGTAGGTCCGCGGGCAGTCCTTGCGCGCCCGTGACGCCCGAACGGGAGAGTGGAATGAACGACGCGACCGAACGCAATATGATCGATTTCGATCATTACAGCCCGGACTATGCCGCCAACTGGCAATCGATCCTCGACGCACGCCATGCGAGCGGTTGCCCGCTGGCATGGAGCGAAGCGCATGGCGGCTATTGGCTGCTGACCGGATATGATGCGGTGAAGCAGGCATCCTCGACGCCGGAGATCTTCACCTCGATCAACGATGTCGATGGAAGTCGCAACGGCGGAAAGGGCGTGTTGATCCCGCAGCGCCCCTATCAGCTGACCTTGAACGAGGAGGATCCGCCGATCTCCCTCAAATATCGCATGCTCGAAGCGCCGTTCTTCATGCCCAAATTCCTGAAGGGGTGGGAGGAACTGGTCACAAGGCACCTGAAGGACGCGATCGACGCGGTCATCGAACGCGGCGAATGCGATCTGGTCGCGGACATCGCCCAGCCGGTCACCGCCAAGACCACGCTGCGGATCGTCGGCATCGACGAGGCCGAATGGGAGGATTTCGCGCTGCCCGCGCACAAGGTCGCGTTCACGCCGGCGACGCATCCCGATTATCCTTTGGCGGCGCTCAACAAGATCAAGGATCGCCTGGGCGACCTGCTCGACCTGCGCCGCAAGGATCCGCGCGACGATGTGACGACCAAGCTGGCCAATGCGACGATCGATGGAGAGCCGCTCGGCCAACAGGCCGCGATCAACATGCTGATCGCGCTGGTCACCGGCGGGTTCGACACCACGGTGACGCTAGCATGCCATTCGCTGATCTGGCTGGAGGATCAGCCGGACGCGCGTGCGCGGATGCTCGCCGATCCCAAGGTGATGGACAATGCGGTGGAGGAATGCCTGCGCGCATTCTCTCCCACTCATGGAACCGCGCGTACTGCCGCGCAGGATGTCGAATTCTGCGGCGCGCATCTGCGAAAGGGCGAACGCACCATGCTGTCCTGGGCCGGCGCCAACCGCGACCCCGATGTGTTCGAAAACCCCGCCGAGGTTCGCATCGATCGGCCCAATGCCAAGGATCATATGGCGTTCGGCGGCGGTGCGCATCGCTGCCTCGGGGCGCCGCTCGCGCGGCTCGAAGTGAAGATGATCATCGCCGAAGTGCTGCGGCGGATCCCCGACTATCGGATCGTGCGTGATCAGATGCAGCCCTATCCTTCGGCCGGACTGATCAACGGCTTCATCCGCCTGCCGATACGCTTCACGCCCGGCACGCCAGGATGAGCGGGCTCGATCTCGCCGCGCTGGCCGCCTCGGGCCATTATATCGGTGGTACATTCCAGCCCGGCAGCGGCGCCGGAATCGCGGTGATCGATCCGGCGACGGGCGAACGGATCGGTGAGGCGGCGGCCGCGGGCGCCGCCGACATCGACGCCGCGGTCGCGGCCGCGCGCACCTGTTTCGACACCCGGACATGGACGTCGATCCGCCCGAATGCGCGTGCGGAGGCGATGTGGAAGCTGAGCGATCTGCTGGTCGCGCATGAAGCCGAATTCGCCGAGATTGAAGTGCGCGACAATGGCATGCCGATGGCCTTTGCGCGGCGGATCGTCGGTCGATCGGCGGATGTGCTGCGCTATTATGCGGGCATGGCCACGAAGATCCATGGCCTGACCAGCGAGGTCTCGATCGGCACGGGCGACATGCATGCTTATTCGCTGGCCGAACCGGTCGGCGTCGTCGGGGCGATCACGCCCTGGAACGGCCCGATCGTGACGCTGGTTTCCAAGATCGCGCCCGCGATCGCCGCGGGCTGCAGCGTCGTCGCGAAGCCGGCCGAACAGACACCACTCAGCGCATTGCGCTTTGCCAGGCTGGTGCAGGAGTCCGGCCTGTTTCCCGACGGGCTGATCAACATCATCAATGGCGATGGGCGGATCGCCGGTGCCGCGCTCGTCGATCATGCGGGCGTCGACAAGATCAGCTTCACCGGATCGACCGAAGTCGGCAAAAGCCTGATCCGAGCATCGGCATCCAATCTGAAGCGCGTCACGCTCGAACTCGGCGGCAAATCGCCGATCTTCGTGTTCGACGATGCCGATCTCGACAAGGCGATCATGGGTGCGGCGATGGCGATCTTCGCCAATAGCGGGCAGGTCTGTTTCGCCGGATCGCGCCTCTATATCCAGCGCGGCATCTACGACCGGGTCGTCGAGGGCGTGGCGCAGATCGCGCGCAACCTGAAGCTCGGCAGCGGCATGGATCCCGCGACGCAACTCGGGCCGCTCGTTTCGATGCAGCAGATGGAACGGGTGCTGGCCTATGTCGATGCCGGCGTCGACGAAGGCGCGGAGCTTGTCGCCGGCGGCGCGCGGGTGGATGAGCGCGGCTATTTCGTCGCGCCGACCGTCTTCGCCAATCGCTCCGGCGCGGATATCCGCATCGCGCGCGAGGAGATTTTCGGCCCCGTCCTGACCGCCATGCCGTTCGACGGCATCGACGATGTCGCGCGGCTCGCCAATGCGACGCCCTATGGTCTGGGCGGCGGCATCTTCACCAGCAACGTCTCGACCGCGCACGCCGCGGCGAAGCTCATCCGATCCGGCAACATCTGGATCAACTGTTACGGTGGGACCGATCTGTCGTTGCCGTTCGGCGGCTTCAAACAGTCCGGCTGGGGACGCGAGGGCGGCCATGAGGGGATCGCACCGTTTCTGGAGAGCAAGGCCGTCTATCTCGCGCTTTAGGAAGGGCCGTTCGATGCGTGCGCCCGTGATGAAATTCGAAGACCTCAAGAACGACCTTCCGGCAAAGGCAACGCTGGCCATCGCCCTGGTTACCGCTCTCGTCGTACTGCCCGCGGCTGCGCGGAGCGGTCTCGGCGACGGGACGGACTGGCCGGGATTTGGCGGGCCGGCCGACGAAACCCGCTACAGTCCGCTGTCCGAGATCAACCAGACCAATATCGCCGAGCTCGGCCTGGCCTGGTCCTACGACCTGCCGCCCTCGGCGAGTGTCGTCAGCGCGCCTGTGGCCTTTGGCGGCATCGTCTACACCGCGACGGGATTGAGCGTGGTCAGAGCGTTCAATGGCGAGACCGGCGCCCTGCTTTGGGAATATGATCCCGAAGTCGGCAGCGTGGCCGGCGATGCGCTGAAAGGTGCCTGGGGAATTCGCGGGCTTGCCTATGCGGATGGTCGCCTGTTCGTCGGAACCGCCGATGGCCGGTTGATCGCGATCGACGCAAAGTCGGGCCGTCCCGACTGGAGCGTGCGGACGACCAAGGCAGGTGACGGACGCTATATCACCGGCGCGCCGCGGGTGTTCGGCGGGCGCGTGATCATCGGCCATGGTGGCGCGGATTTCGCGCCGGTGCGCGGCCATGTCACGGCTTATGACACCGCGAGTGGCAAGCAATTGTGGCGTTTTTATACAGTGCCCGGCAATCCGGCCGTCGACCATGACGAGACGACCCGGATGGCTGCCAAAAGCTGGACGGGCAAATGGTGGACTTTCGGCGGAGGCGGGACCGTGTGGAACGCCATCACCTATGATCCCGAATTCGACCGCATCTATCTCGGCACCGGAAATGGCGCGCCGTGGAACCGCGACGTGCGCAGTCCGGGGGGCGGGGACAATCTGTTCCTCTGCTCGATCGTCGCGATCGACGCGAAGGCCGGCAAATATATTTGGCATTATCAGACAGTGCCCGGCGAGCAGTGGGACATGAACTCGGCGATGGACATCCAACTCGCCACCTTGCCCATCGCCGGCAAGCCGCGCCGCGTGATCCTGCATGCGCCGAAGAACGGCTTTTTCTACGTGATCGACCGGGAAACCGGGAAGCCGATCTCGGCGGAACCCTTTGTGAAGGTGACATGGGCAAGCCGGGTCGACATGGCGACCGGCCGGCCCGTCGAAAATCCGGGCGTTCGCTCCAGGACCGATCCGATCGTGATCTGGCCCAGCGGAACCCTGGGCGGTCATAACTGGTATCCGATGGCGTTCAGCCCGAAGCAGCGGCTGGTCTATATTCCGACCACCGAACTGCCGGGATCCTACAGTGCGAAGACGATCGACCCCGCTGCGTGGCGGCATGCGCCACACAGTCTGCTCAACACCGGCTATGATCCCAAGATCGATTTTCACGGCGCGCCGCCGAGCGGTGCGAAACTGGGTGCGCTAAAGGCCTGGGATCCCGTCACCCAAACCGCCAGATGGAGCATCGCCCAGGCGGGGCCCCTGAATGGCGGCGTGCTGGCGACCGGTGGCGATCTCGTCTTCCAGGGGGAGGCGGACGGCGGGTTCGTCGCGCGCGCCGCCGATACCGGCCGCGCGCTCTGGCGGTTCGATGCGCAGACCGGCGTGTTGGCGCCGCCGATCACCTATCGGGTCAATGGCCGCCAATATGTCACGGTGATCGCAGGATTCGGCAGCAGCGCCGCGGGGCTCGGGCCACTCCAGGAACATCTGGGTTGGGACTATCGCACCCAGCCGCGCCGGGTGCTGACCTTCGTGCTCGGCGGTAGCCGGACGCTTCCGGTCGCGCCGGCCAGAACCACGCCTGTCTATCCTGTCGATACCGGATTCAGGGACGAGCCGGGCCGGGCAAAGCGCGGGGCATTGCTCTATTCCAGCGCCTGCCTCACCTGTCACGGCGCCAATGCGATCGCGCTGGGATCGGCGCCTGACCTGCGCCGCTCCGACGCGATCGTCGATCCGGCGGTGTTCGCCGAAATCGTGGGCAAGGGCGCGCTTGTCGGCCTGGGCATGCCCAAATTCGACAATCTCAGCGGAGAGGAGCGTGAGGATCTCCGCTTTTTCCTGCGCAGCAGGGCGCAGGAAAGCGCCGGGAAGGGGAGATGATGTCCAGCGAGACGCAGGATGATTTGACCGCGGACGAAGCACGGTCGCGGATTCTCGGCAGCCAGCCGGTCGCCCCCGAACTTCGGGCGTCGAGCCTGTCGACATCGCTGGTCGACTGGTCGTTCGACGCGGTCTGGGCAGTCTGGGCCCGGCCAGGGCTGGATCTCAAATATCGCTCACTGGTCGTATGCACCACGCTGGCGGTGCTCAACCGGCTCGACAAGCTGGAAGTCCATCTGGCGGGCGCGCTGCGACAGGGCTGGACGGCGGACGAGCTTGCCGAAGCGATGCTGCAGATGACGGCCTATGCCGGGGTCGCGGCGGGCACTGATGCTTATGCTGCGCTGGCCAAGGCGGTGGCTGTGGTTGAGCGGGAGGCGGTTGGGCCGGCGCAGGATTGAGCTGTTCAGGTGAAAGCTTTGCACGACCATCTGGCGTCGTCCCCACCTGCGCGCACATCCTGAGGAACCGTTGAGCGAAATCGAAACGGTGCCTCGAAGGACGCACCATGTATCGTGCGTCCTTCGAGGCAGCCTTCGATAGCTGCTGTGCAGCTACTCAGTCTTTCCTCAGGATGTGCGGTTCGGGAGCACACCGAAGGTGTGTACCTCGTTATCTTGCCCCGATCCTTTCAGGCCGGCGGCGGCCCGGCATGGGTGACGAGCATGATCGTCCGTTCGATCGCGTCGGGGCGAAAGGCCTGCGCCGTCTCCTGATAGGCCGGCGTCGAAACCGTCGCGGCGAAGGCCTCGAAATCGGGGTATCGGGTGATCACGCTATAGTCCCATGTCTCTTGTCCGTCGCACATGTCGGCGAAGGCCGGTCCGGCATGGATCACTTCGACCAGACTTGGCCCGCCGCGCGCCGCTTCCTGGCGATAGCCGGCATAGGCCGTGCGCGCCGCATCGCCGGCGTGCAGCTTGATCAGATTGATCACCAGGATCGGGCCGGGCGGGGCGGTTGCCCTTAGCCGTTCGACCTCCGCGATGTCGGGGGTAATCCGGTTCACACACTCTCCCTGCTGCCATTCGAACATAGATAAATACGTCAACATTTCAATATATGTTGACGATTATGGATGTGGGCCGCACGCTGCCAGCAGATATTCGAGGAGGACTGGATGTCGTTCGGCGCCTTGCAGCCGCTGGGAAGCTTCTTCCAGCATGGCTATGTCACCAATGATTTCGATCGCGCGCTTGCCTATTTCGAAGCCTATGGTGTGAAGCGGTTCCTCGAATTGCGCGGCGTCGTTGCGCCGATGACCGAGACAGAAACCGCGACCCTGTCGGTCGCGCTCGGCTGGTATGGCAATCTGCAGATCGAGATCATCCAGCCCGAAGCCGGCTATTGCGACATTTACCGCCAATCGCTGACCAGTGACGATTATACGCTACGGCTGCACCATCACGCCTTCATGGTCGCGAGCGCGGAAGAGTATGAGGCTATGCGCGATGCTTATGTCGCGCGCGGCAATCCGGTCACGGTCGACGGCCGCAATCCGCGTTCGGGCAATCGCTATTTCTACGCCGATACCCGCGCCGAACTCGGCCATTATATGGAATATATCTACGCCACCCAGGCGGGCAAAAAAGACTATGCGCTGATCCCGCAAAACGCCTGAATCCAGCCCAAATCACGACCCCGGATCCTGTCTGCGCGCCTGAGATCGCGCCTTGGCTCGGTTTGACGGTTGCGCTTACTTATATAACTACGTTATATTGGTTATAGAATAAGAGGTGCGAGGAGGACTGGGTGGACGGGGCGGCGATGGAAGACACTGTGCCGGTCATCGTCGGCGTCGGTCAGTTCGTGGAACGGCTGGACGATCCCGCTTATCGGGGGCTTTCGCCCGTCGAGCTGGCAGTCGAGGCCGCGCGTGCGGCGATACGGGATGCCGGGGGCGACCACCCGCTTGCCGGGCAGATCGCGATCGTCGGTGCCATCCGCACGTTCGAGGACAGCGTTCCCGCCGGCGCGCCGTTCGGCAAAGCGGACAAATATCCGCTCGCGGTCGCCAGCCGGCTCGGCATTTCGCCACAAAAGGCAATATTGGAAAAGGCGGGCGGCAATGCCCCGCTTACGCTTCTTCTCGACGTTGCGGAGCGGTTGCGCGCCGGCGAAGGCGGGGCCGCGCTCATCGTAGGATCGGAGGCGATTTCGACGGTGCGCCACCTGACCAAGGCGGGAGAGATGCGCAACTGGTCGGAGACCAGCGACGGTGAGATGGAGAATCACGGTCGCGGCCTGGAAGGCATGATCACTCAATATAATGCCCGCCATGGCGCGGCGAAGGCACCGCCAAGCTATGCCTTGCTGGAGCACGCACGCCGCGCCCGGCTGGGCCTGACGCGGGCGCTTTATGCCGAGGCGATGGGGCAGCTGTTCGCGCCGTTCACCAAAGTGGCCGCCGCCAATCCCTATGCGAGCGCGGCGGTGGCGGAGATGTCGGTCGGCGAACTGATCGCGGTCGGCGAACGCAATCGCATGATCGCCGATCCCTATCCGTTGCGGCTGGTGTCCCGCGATCAGGTCAACCAGGGGGCTGCGATCCTGGTGATGACGCTCGGCGCGGCGCGGGCGGCGGGCATTGCCGAGGATCGGTTGATCTTCATCCATGGCGCGGCATTGGCGCAGGAACGGGATTTTATCCTGCGGCCGGATCTCGGCGTTTCGCAGGCCGCCGAACTGACGCTCAAGGGCGCGCTGGCCGATGCCGGAAAAACCACGGCCGACATGGCGCATTTCGATTTTTACAGTTGCTTCCCGATCGCCGTCTTCGCTGCCGCGATCGATGCGCTCGGGCTCGATCCGGACGACCCGCGCGGGCTGACGGTGACTGGCGGGCTGCCCTATTTCGGCGGGCCGGGTAACAATTATTCGATGCATGCAATGGCCGAAATGACGCAGCGTCTGCGTGCGGGTCCGGGCGCGTTCGGGCTTGTCGGCGTCAATGGCGGCATCCTCACCAAATATGGCGCGGTGGTGCTGTCGACCCAGCCTGCGTCGTGGAAGGGCTGCCGGCAGGATGTGCTCCAGGCGCAGATCGATGCCCAGCCGATGCCGCGCATCGCGCACATCGCCGAAGGGCGGGGAATCGTGCTGACCTACACCGTGATCCACAAAAGCGGTGTTCCCGAGAGCGGCGTGGTTGTCGGGATTCTCGAGAGCGGCGAACGCTTCCTCGCCAATGCGGTGGATGCCGAGACGTTGAAGGGGCTGGTCGACGACGATCCGATCGGCCGTACCCTGTTCGTCACGTCGACGCCGCAGGGCAATCTGTTCGCGTGGTCGGCCGAGCATCTTTCGGCCGTGCAGCCGCGCCGCAAGCCGGCATGGCGAAGCGACTATAAGCACATTCTGGTCCGCCGCGATGGGCCGGTGCTGGAAGTGACGATCAATCGCCCGGATCGCCGCAATTGCCTCGATTTCGAAGCGAATAGCGAGCTTGGCGAGATATTCGACGCGTTCGAGGCCGATGGCGCATTGTGGGTGGCGATCCTGACGGGGGCAGGCGACCGGGCTTTCTGTGCCGGGGCCGATCTGAAAGCGGCAGGCAAGAACCGGGGCGTCCCCAAGGCCGGGTTCGGAGGACTGACCAGCCGCCGCACCAGGAAGCCGATCATCGCCGCGGTGAACGGCATCGCGTTCGGCGGTGGCCTCGAAACGGCGCTGGCCTGCGACTTGCTGGTGGCCGATCCGTCCGCCAGTTTTGCTCTGACCGAAGTCAAAGTGGGGATGATCGCCGGGGCGGGCGGCGCCATTCGTCTGCCGCGCCAGATCCCGCACAAGGTTGCGGTCGAGATGCTGCTGACCGGGCGGCATATGGATGCGGCGGAGGCAGCTGAATGGGGGCTGGTCAACCGGATCTCCGAACCGGGCAAGGTCATGGATACTGCCCGCATGCTTGCGGCCGAGATCGTCGCCTGCTCGCCGACGTCGGTCCGGCTGACCATGCAGATCCTCCACGAAGGCGAGGAGACGCCCAGCGCCGATGTCGCGTCGCGGACATTGCTCAATTCGACCGCGATCGATGCGCTGATGGTGAGCGAGGATATGGCGGAGGGGCTCGCTGCATTTGCGCAGAAGCGCAAACCGCGATGGATGAACCGCTAGTGGAGATGGTCCACATATTGAACGTCGAAGCGCAGATGGGAGAGAGATCATGAATGTTCTGAACCAGAAGTCGCCGCCGTCGCCGCTGCCCGATCATGTTCCCGCAGGCGTTGTTCGCGATGTCGACTTTTTCGATCTGGCGCGCCCCGGCGAAGATGCACAGCATGGCTGGTGGCGCATGCAGCAGGAAAATCCGGACATCTTCTGGACGTCGCGCAACGGTGGGCATTGGGTGGTTACGCGGGCCGATCTGATCGAACAGGTCCTCAACGATTATGAGCGCTTTTCCAATCGCGAGATCATGATCCCGCGTCAGGAAAATCTGTTCGCCAATTTGCTCTATATGGATCCACCCGACCACGGCCCCTTGCGCAAGGTCATCATGCCCGCGCTGACCAAGGCGGCGTTGGAAAAGCTCGAGGACGAAGCGCGCAAGGCCGCGATCGACCTGCTCGCCGACATGGTGCCGCGCGGCGAGTGCGAATTCTTCTCCGAATTTGCACAGGTGCTGCCGATCGTCGTGTTCCTCGACATGATGGGGCTGCCGCTGGAGGACCGTCACACATTGTTGCCGCTGGTCGAGGTGGTCGTGCTCGGCAATGACGTCGGCAAACGCATGGATGCGCGCCGGCAACTCGCCGGCTATGTCCAGGTGTGGATCGATCGCCGTATGGCCAATCCCGGTACGGATCTGATCAGCCGGATCGCGCATTCGGATGTCGGCGATCGGCCGATCACCTATGAAGAGATCGCCAATATGTGCGTGCTCCTGCTCTTCGGTGGGCTCGATACGGTCGCGGCGATGATCAGTTTCATAGCGCGCGACCTTGCGCTGCGTCCGGAGTTGCGGCGTCGGTTGATCGACGATCCCGATGCGATGCAACCGGCGATCGAGGAGTTCATCCGCCGGCACGGCCTGGTCAACGCCGCGCGTGAGGTCACCCGGGATACGGTATTCGCCGGGATCGAACTCAAGACCGGCGATCTGGTCCAGGTTCCCAACTGCCTCCACGGCCTCGACGATCGTCGCCATGCCGATCCGCTGACCATCGATTTCGATCGCAAGGCGCCGATCCGACATGCGGCGTTCGGTGCCGGCGTCCATATCTGTCCCGGCGGTATCCTCGCCCGGCGCGAGATCAAGGTGTTCCTCGAGGAATGGCTGAAGCGGATTCCGGACTTCTCGATCAAGGAAGGGACGGTCCCGGTGACGGCGTCGGGCATGGTCAACGGGGTCAAGCAGCTGCACCTCGTCTGGACGCCCGCCGCGTGACCGCGACCAAGCGTTGGAAATGCCCGTTTTGCGGGCATATCTATGACGAGGCGGAGGGCGATCCGGAGCAGGGCGTACCGCCCGGCACCAAGCTGGCGGATCTGCCCGAGGATTGGGTGTGCCCCGACTGTGGCGCCTATGCGTCGGATTTTATCGAATGGGATGAAGACTGATGTCGAATGCACTGAGCCCGCCGCCGGAATGGACGGCCCTGCTCAAGGAAGAAACCATCTGCATCGACGGCGCCTGGCGATCGAGCGCGTCGGCGGGGATGCTCGATCACGTCAATCCCTCGACCGGCCTAGTGCAGGCGCGCTTTCCGCTGGCGGGCGTGTCCGAAGTCGACGAGGCGGTCGCCGCGGCGCGCGCGGCCTTTCCCGCTTGGCGCGATACGACCGCGGACAAACGCCGTGACATATTGCTGCGCTGGGCGGATCTCGTCGAACAACATGCCGAGAGTTTCCAGCGGATCAGCGCGCTCGAAAGCGGCCATCCGATCCGGACAAGCGGCGTCAGCCTGCCCGCCGGCCAGCTGCGCTATTATGCGGGCTGGGCGGACAAGCTCGAAGGGCAGATCGTGCCGGTCTATCCGCAACAGGCGCTCAACCTGATCCATCACGAGCCCTATGGTGTGATCGCCGCGATCATCACCTGGAACGCGCCGACCATCACCGCGGCGATGAAGGTCGCGCCGGCGCTGGCGGCGGGCAATTGCGTCGTCATCAAGGCGCCTGAACTCGGCCCCTTTGCGACCGCTTTGTTCATTCGGCTGGGGCATGAGGCGGGGCTGCCCGCCGGCGTGGTCAATCTGATCACCGGCGGTCCCGAAGCCGGCGATGCGCTGGTGCGCCATCGCCATGTCGGCAAGGTGACCTTCACCGGCAGCCTGCGTGTGGCGCAGAGCATATTGCGCGCGGCGGCCGAGCGGATCACGCCCGTCGTGACCGAACTCGGTGGCAAGTCCGCCAACCTCGTCTTCGCCGACGCCGATATCGATCGTGCAGCGATCATGGGCGCGCAATTGAGCGCGGTCGCGAGCGCGGGGCAGGGGTGCGTCTATCCCACCCGGTTGCTGGTGCAGGACGAGATCTATGACGCTGTGCGCGACCGGGTGTTGGGTTTTCTCCGGAATATACGGCCGGGCAATCCGCTCGATCCCGATACGATCATGGGACCGGTGATCAACGAAGCGGCGGCCGATCGCATCGTCGGGGTGATCGACGATGCGCGGGCGAGCGGGGCCAATCTGCTGCTCGGCGGGCAGCGTTGCCGCGGCGAACTGGCCGATGGTTTCTTCATCGAACCGACCGTGTTCGGCGATGTCGATAATCGGTCGCGCCTGGCGCAGGAGGAGATTTTCGGCCCGGTGCTGTCGCTGATGCGCTTCAAGGACGAAGCCGAAGCGATCGAACTGGCCAACGACACGGACTACGGCCTGGCCGGCTATGTGCATACCAACGATCTGAAGCGGGCGCATCGCGTCGCGGCGAAGCTCGAGGCCGGCTATATCAGCGTCAACGGGTTCGCGATGATGCCGCCCACCGCCTCGTTCGGCGGGTGGAAGCTCAGCGGCAGCGGCCGGGAATGCGGCCGGATCGGCATCGAGGAATTCCTCCGCCAGAAGAACGTCTATATTCCAACGGATTGACGGCGAGATCAGGACTCCGCCGCTCCTTAGGCGCGGCGTCGCGGGAGCAGGGCATGGATATACCCGTCTACGACTATATCGTCATCGGCGCCGGATCGGCGGGCGCCGTTCTGGCCAATCGCCTGTCGGCCGACCCGCAGACGCGCGTGCTGCTGCTCGAGGCTGGCACGCGGCCGCGCGGCGCGTTGCTGAAGATGCCGGTCGGTTTCTACAAATGCCTCGGCAATCCCGAGATCGACTGGGGCTATAGCAGCGAGCCCGATCCGAGCTGTGGCGGACGCCGGCTCCATTACAATGCGGGCCGGATGCTCGGGGGCAGCAGCGGCATCAACGGAATGATCTTCATCCGCGGCCAGCGCGAGGATTTCGACGATTGGCGCGATGCCGGCTGCACCGGATGGGGGTTCGACGATGTCCTGCCCTATTTCCGCAAGCTGGAAAGCTTCCACGGTCCCGCCCGGCCGTCGCAGGGCAGTGACGGTCCGCAGCATGTCTCGCTGCCGCGTTATCGCCATCGGCTGGCGGATACATGGATCGAGGCGTGCGGCGCGCTGGGCGTGCCGCGCCTGGAGGATTATGGCGCGGGCGACCAATCGGGCGCCTTCCTCGCACTCAGCTCGACCTATCGGGGGCAACGCTGGAGCACGTCGGACGGCTATCTCGATCCGATCCGGTCGCGTGCCAATCTCGCGATCACCTGCCATGCGCATGTCGACCGGCTGATCCACCAGGATGGCGTGGTCGAGGGCGTGCGCTTTCTGGTCGACGGACAGGCGGTGGAGGCGAAGGCCCGCCGCGAAGTGATCGTCAGCGCGGGCGCGATCAACTCCCCCGCGATCCTGATGCGATCGGGCATCGGTCCCGGCGATACGCTGAAGGCCGCCGGGATCGAGGTGCGGCACGAGCTGCCGGGCGTCGGGCGCAATCTGCACGACCATCCCGCGCTGATGCTGAGCAAGCGCGTCGACGTGCCGACGCTGAATTCGCAGGCGGATCCGCTGTCGCTGGCATGGGGCATGTTCCGCTACCTGACCGCGCGGCGCGGTATGATGACCGCGCATGTCGTGCATGCGATGGCGATGTTCAAAAGCCGCGAAGGCCGGGCGTTTCCCGACATATTGTTCAGCTTCGTGCCGATGGCGATGGACAAGAGCACGCCGGTCCCGTCGCTGCTGAAAAGCCCCGCCGCGTCGATCGCAGCCAATCTCGTGCGCCCGCATAGTCGTGGCCGGATTGCGCTGCGCGGCGCCGATCCGACCAACGCCCCGGTGATCGATTACCGGATGCTCGGCGACGATCGCGACGTCGAAAATCTGATCACCGCCTGCAAGCTGATGGAGAAGATCTTCGCGCAGGACCCGCTTGCGCGCCACGTCGTCGGCCGCAACGATCCGTCCGCGACGCCGACAAGCGATGGGGAATGGGAGAATTTTATCCGCAGTCGCGTCGACGGCAGCTATCACCCGGTCGGCAGCTGCCGGATGGGGAATGATGCCGATGCGGTGGTCGATCCGCAATTGCGGGTCAGCGGGATTGAGCGCCTCCGCGTTATCGACGCGTCGATCATGCCGCACATCACATCGGGCAATACCAACGCACCGAGCATCATGATCGGCGAGAAGGGCGCGGACCTGATCCTGAAGGGTGGCCCGCATGCATAGTCATCCAGACGCACTGATCGAAGCCGCCACGGCGCGTGCGGGCGTGGCGAATTTCGACTCCTTCAGCTTCCGCGACGGACTTGCGCTGATCCTCAGCGAGATGGACCGGCATCAGGGCATGCTGCCCGGCGCGCGCGAAAGGCTGGAAGGTGCGGCGATCGGCTTCCTCGTCAACCGGCTGCGCATCTCGGCATATCTCCGCGCACATCCCGAAACGCTCGACGCGCCGGTCGAACGGCCGGTGTTCGTCTTCGGCATGCCACGGACGGGGACGACCTTGGTTAGCAACCTGCTCGCCCAGGATCCGGGGCGGCGCACCTTGCGCAACTGGGAAGCCGCCGACACCGCTCCGCCGGCCCTATCGGGCGCATTGCTGACCGATCCGCGTGTTGCGGAGCGTCGCGCGCAGCTGGTGCGCGCGAACGAAGCCTTTCCTGCATTGGCGGCGATCCATGCCGAATTCGCGGACGGGCCAACCGAATGCCTGTCGGTCCACAAGCAAGATTTCCGCGCGATGTGGTGGGACGCGCAGCTGCCGATGCCGGCTTATTCCGAGTGGATGCTCGGATGCGACATGGTGCCGGCCTATGCGTTCGAAAAGCGCGTGCTGCAGATCCTCCAGTCGACCAATGCGGGCAGCTGGCAGCTCAAGATGCCGAGCCATGCGCTGCACCTCCATGCGCTGCTCCAGGTCTTTCCCGATGCGCGGCTGGTGTGGACGCATCGCGATCCGTTCAAGTCGACCGGCTCTTTCCTGAGCCTGGTGACGGCGGTGTCCGGCTGCAACGCCATGCCCGATCCCGATTTCCTGCGCCGGACCTATCCACACCAGCTTGCCGAGCATGTCCGCCGGCCGATGGCGATCAAGCGGCGGCTCGGCGAGGACCGTATCCACGACGTCCATTATGCCGATCTGATGCGCGACCCGATCGGGGTGATGCGCCGGCTCTATGCCCAATTGGGCGATCCGTTCACCCCCGAAGCCGAGGCCGGCATGCGGCGCTGGCTGGACGAGAACCCGCAGGGCAAATTCGGCCGCCACGCCTATTCGCTCGATCAGTTCGGCCTGACGATCGGCGATCTCGCGCCTCTCTTCGAGGATTATCTCGACGCCTATGCGGTCGAACCGGAGGGGCGGTCATGACCGGCAATTCGGGCGGCACGCTGCTGGGCGAACTCGTGCGCGCGGGGGAGGGGCAGCAGGCAGCGGTTCCGATCAACGACTTCATCTGGATGTCGCGCGACGTCTCGAACAGCTATCTCGTCCTCGGCGATGGCGAGGATGTCGTCATCAATGCCGGCATGCCCAATGTCGGGACGCGGCATCGCGATGCCTATGCCACGGTCTCGCGGAATCCGATCGCCGCCCTGATCCTGACCCAGGGGCATTTCGACCATTTCGGCGGTCTGCCCGCTTTCGCCGATTCAGGCGCGACGGTGGTTGCGCATCGCGCGTTGCCCGATGTCCGGGCGTATTGGACAAGGCTGGGGCCTTTCTATTCGCGGCGATCGAACCAGCTCTGGCAGAATGTCCTGTCGCTCGGCCAGAGGCCGCTGAATTTCCATGATCAGTTCGACATCCGGCCCGACATGTTCGTCGACGATGGCGATACGATCGAAGCCGGCGGGCACCGCTTCGTCATCCGCGCCGTGCCGGGCGGGGAAACGCTGGATTCGATCGTCGTGTGGATGCCCGACAGGCAGATCGCCTTCACCGGCAATCTGTTCGGGCCGATCTTCCTCCATCACCCCAATCTCAACACACTGCGTGGCGACCGGCCGCGCGATGCGCTGCATTTCGTGCAATGCGTCGAAACCGTGCAGTCGCTGGACTGCGAGATGCTGATCACCGGCCATGGCGAACCAATCACCGGCAAGGACCGGATTCGCGCCGATCTGGAACGGCTGAAACAGGCGGTGCTTCATGTCCATGACCGGACGGTCGAGGGCATGAATGCCGGCAAGGACGTCCACACATTGATGCGCGAGATCGCCGTGCCCGACGCGCTGCGCATCGGCGAGGGGCATGGCAAGATCGCGATCAACGTGCGGTCGATCTGGGAGCAATATTCGGGCTTCTTCCACTACGCCTCGACGACCGAGCTCTATGGTGTGCCCCGCGACAGCGTCTCCGCCGACATCGTCACGCTTGCCGGTGGAATCGATCCGCTCGTCGATCGCGCGCGCGCGCATGTCGAAGCGGGTGCGCCGCTCGAGGCGATCCATCTGCTCGACATCGTCCGCGGCGTCGATCCGGAACATCGCGCAGCCGCCGCCGTCGAGATCGCGGCGCTGAACCGACTGCTCGAAGCAGGGAAGGGCGAGAATTTCAGCGAAACCATGTGGCTCAAGGCGCAGATCGCCCGGGCGGAAAGGGCGATCGGGGCATGACCGGCGAAACCAACCAACTGCTCGACAGATGCGCGATCGATGTGGTGCTGACCCGCTATGCGCGCGGTGTCGACCGGATCGATATCCCGCTGATCAAATCGACCTTCTGGCCCGGCGCCATCGACGAACATGGCACGTTCAACGGCTTGGCCGACGATTTTGCGGATTACCTCAACCAGTCGCTCAGAGCCTTTGCGATTTCGAGCCATGTGCTCAGCAACCTGCATGTCGAGTTCGACGGCGATCGCGCCAATGTCGAAAGCTATTTCACCGCCACCCATGTGATGAAGCCCGAGCTAGGCGGTGCCCGCTTCGTGCTGGCCGGCCGCTATCTCGACCAGATGGAAAAGCGGGACGGCGAATGGCGGATCGTCCATCGCCGACTGGTGCGCGACTGGGTCGATATTCCCGAAGATGCGCAGGCCGTTCGCGATCTGCTCGACAGGATCGACCGCAGGGGCAGTCCGTTCCCCGACGACCCATGGTACACCGAAGTCGCCAGGAAACATCCCTGATCCTTCACGTCCGCCCGGTTGAGGTGGCGCAGGGGATATTCGCAGTGTTGGCGAACGACACTCTCGATGGAAGCAGTGCGTCACGAATGTCAGCGGCTTTGCGCCGCCGCCATGACCTCACGGGGATTGGAGTCGTGCTCATGCCGCCGATTGTCCGACCTGGTCCGTGCCTGGGCGAGGTCGGTCAACGCGGGTAGGTTCCGCATGGACGATAATTGGGCACGCGCCATCGCAAAGGCGCCGGCCTGATCGAGCGCATAGAGGGCGTCGGCATCGAGCTGTTTCAAGTGGGTTTCGTCGATCTGGAAAAGCTGTTTGGTTGCCTTGTCGCCGGCATGAATCCGGACCGGGATCGGCCAGGGCTCGATTAGGCCCTGTGCCTGCAAGGCCGCGCATGCGCGCTCGGTGGACCGGAGATTGGCCGAGACCTGACCGAGGAATTTCACGATATCCGTCACGGCGGCGCCAGCTTGTCCGTCGTCGGCGAAGAAGGGATGGCCCTTGGTCCGGGATATCACGCAGCTATCGGTATCGACGCACAGCATGGATTTTCCGCCATCGGCTCTCGCCATGCGAAAGGGGTGGCTGCGATAGAGTGCGGGGATGTGGCTGGACAGCCAGCGCCCGTCCGCATCGACATACAGGTTGCCGCCGCTTTCGAGACCCAGAATGGCGACGAGCACAAATCCATCGCCCTCGCGGATGAAGCCGGTCGGCAGCGTCTGTGCTGCAACGGGCAATTCCTGGGCGATCAGCCGGCAAAGCATGTCGTCGGCGGCAAATCTGTAGCCGACGGTCGGAAACCAGCGCTGGTTGCCATGGCTGGCCTTCGAAACGACGTCATATCCGTGGATTGGCTGATTCTGCACCGTGGACGTGGATCGATCGGCGGCTGATTGGGGGCGGACATGGCCGGCGATTGCCAGGCGGCGATTGGCATCCGCCGCGGCCGATATGACTGTTTCGGTCTGTCGCGACGACGCGTGCCATCGTTTTTCGCGATAGTCGGCGCATGCGCGCAATGTCTGAGTGCGGCCGTCATCGGGATTGGCCGGTATCGTGAGGCCAGTGCCGGCCAAGGCTTTGGCGACATGGTCGAACAGGTCTTCGGGCATTGCCGGGTCGCGCAGCATGTCTTCGCTTGGCCGAAAACGCCCGGCCATGGTCAGTGCCAACATATATTCATTCGCGGGGCGGATGGACACGGTGCCCATCCGGGCGACGTGGATCAGCGGGAAATAGGGCGCCAGCGTCGGCAGAACGTGATTTGGATACACGTCATGCTGCCAGTAGCGTGCGGCGATCCGCCCGAAATGCCGAAAATCGGCGACCGGCAAGAAGTCCGCCTCTGCAAAGGGCAGGATCTCGACCTTGGGCTTGGTCACCGTCACCGTGTCATTCGCGACATCGACATACAGCGTGCCGAGCTGAAAGGCGTTCTGAAAAAACTCGCCGCGCAGATCGCCCCAGACCAGTCGAAACGTGCCGCCCGCGTGCAGAAATGCCGAAAACGCGGCGTGCCCCTGCGTGGCATCCCCATCGCTGGAGGACGCGACGAAATATGGCAGCCGCGCTTCCACGGCGCACGAGATTTCGAGGCATTGGCCCAGAGGATATGGCTTGCCGTCCTTGAGGGGTTTCGCGTCGAGCAGCTCCGCATCCACCTGCGCGCGTGCGGCGAGAAAGAACGCCTTCAACTGCACCAGCGCGGGCAGCAACAGGCGCTCGGTCAACTCGGACTGAACGTCATGATCGATGATGCGGGGTTCGTTGGGCAGAAGCCGCTGCTCGGCGGCCGGCGCGCCGGAAACGCGATCACTCACTCGGTATTCCCCTACATCCGGCCGTGTCCCTACCGGCTGTCAGCCAGGTCGGAAATGCCAAAAACCGCAATGCTCCAGAATTCCAGATGCATGGTTCGGCGGTTGAAGGAAAACGGGTGCATCCCCGGGGGAATCCCGAGCCGATCTGCGGTGTAACTCGCCAATCGACGGCATCATTCTGGTATCGTTTCGATCATGAATTGCAGCGCCGGCAATCACCCGGGCCGATGGTCCGGAATCGAATAAAGGCGACAGGGCAGGGGCAGCGTGTTAATATTCGGGTATCGCGCGAAGATTGCTTGCAAGCATTTGCGTGGCAGAGAGACGATCCGCGCTCCCGCTTGCCAGCACAGGAGCCTTCCTTTGGAAGACCTCAACTATCTTCATCAGCGACAACGCGTCTCGCTGATCGCTGCAGATGCGTCGCAGACTTCCTGCGCGCGTGTCGCTCATCGCGAACTGGCGCGCGCTTATGGCCGCCGCATCGATGCCCTGCGCGCCGTGAATGATGCCGACGCGGTCGAAACCGCACTTTGATCTGTTTGCCCTGCCGTTCCGGAGCTTGCGGCATCGGGGCAATTTCAATCGTCGGGCTCCATGTTCTGCGCGCCCATGTGGCGCCGCTTTGTCAGGAGATGGCCATGCCCACCGGTACCGTCAAATTCTTCAACAGTGAAAAGGGCTATGGCTTCATTGCCCCTGAAGACGGCGGCAATGACGCCTTCGTTCATATCTCCGCGGTTGAAGCCGCAGGGCTGCGCACGCTCGATAAGGAACAGCGTGTGACCTACGAGCTTCAAGAGGGACAGCGCGGGAAAATGTCCGCGGTCAATCTTCAGCTGAGTTGATGATGGGTTTCGGAGCGGCGGGGATGAGACGGGATTTACATGCGCCTTTGCATGGATGGAGGCACATCTGCGAAGAAAGCCAGCGGATATGAGCACGGCGCAATTCTATGCCGAGCGTGCGGACGAAGCGCGTCGAGATGCCGACGCGGCCAATCTCGACAATGTTCGAGAGAGTTGCCTGCGGTCGGCCGATGTATGGCAGAGGCTCGCCGATCGCGCCGTGCGCGTGGATGCAGAGCGGCTGGTGCGCGAAGAAGCGGCGAATGACCGGAGAATCCGCGATCTGCCGTGACTTCAGTGACCGGCCTTACGCGGCGTAGGTCTGGACCGACGCGGTCGACGGATCGTGACGTACGACACCGCCGCCTCGGCGCTTGGCGATATACAGGGCTTCGTCGGCAAGCGCGATAAGCCGCTCAAGGTCGTCGGCCTTCTCGTCCGAGATCACATAGCCGACGCAGGTTGAAATCTGGATCGCATGCCCCTCGATCTGGAAGGGGCGGCTGATCGCGGCGGAAACGCGCTGGGCGAGCAGATTGGCTTCGTCGGCATGGCCGATCCCGCATTGGACGATCGCGAACTCGTCACCGCCGAGCCGGGCGGCGGTATCGCTCTCACGCAGGACGCGAGCGATCCGCCTGGCGACGGCGCCGAGCAGGGCATCGCCCACCGGATGGCCGAAACTGTCGTTGACCGGCTTGAACCCGTCGAGATCCAGGCAATGCACAGCGACCATGCTGGGCTGCGCGCTGGTCGTCACATGTTCCTCGAACCATTCGCGTAAGGCCAATCGGTTGGGAAGTGCGGTGAGAACGTCCATTCGCGCCATATTGCCGAAGGTGATGCGCCGGCCGATTTCCTTGATCATGTGGCGATGCCGGTCGAGCAGGCTGCGGACACCGCCGGCGAGCAGCGCCGCCGACATTGTGCTGGTCGCCCAATAGACCGCTTCACCCTTGAACATGCCCGCGATGATCGCGGGAACCAGCGCAATGAGCATGCTCGGCACTGCGATCCAGGGGCGAAGGCCGATGCCCGCGGACACGCCCGCGCAATAGCCGATCAGCAGGCACGTCGTCAGCATGTGCGCCCCGGCTTCGGGCAGCATGAAGGCGCGTGCGCCAAAGACGCCGAGAATGACCGCGAAGGCGATATAGGCGGCACCGAAGCGCCGATCGAGTATGTGCGCGCGCTCGACGGTGAATGCCGGATCGAGCGCTTCATGTTTCCAATAGCCGGCGACGAAAAGCCGCCCGGTCGACGCGATCGCGCCGACAAAGACGATGGCGGCGGTGACTGGATCCTGCGCCTGCCACGCGATGAGCGCACCGCTGCCGACAAAACCGATCGACATGATCACTGATGGAACCAGCGCCGTAAAGACACTGCGGACAAGCTCGACATAGATACCGTCGAGCATGGTGTCAGCGCGGCCGGACATCTGCCACCTCGTCTTGGGACGGAGCATCGATGGAACGGCGGATTTGCCGAACCGCGATATCCGTCCATTGCGGATCTCTGCGCTCACCTGCCTCGATCACCGCAAAAACCATATATTCGCAAAGTGTAAGGCGGGTTAATTCGCGATCAATGGCGCGTCCGTCGGCTATGTGCAATCCATATCCGACCAAAGCTGCTCATGCTGGCCGGATATGGGGCTATCCCTGGAAGAGATCGCTCCTCTGGGTGATCAGATGCTCGCCACACAGCCTGTCAGGCGATCCGTGCCGGCACCGCTGCGGCGTCATCGAGATGGGCGGCCTGGGGCGCCATCGCTTCCCAGGGGAAGATGAACCAGTCCTTCGTCACCGATCGATCAATCGGGCGCGACCAGTAATCGACTCGTGCCGCCGACTGGATGTTGTTGAGCAACACCGCGAAGCGTACATTCTCCGACACGCCGCCTGCGCCATCGATGGCCTGCCGCAGATACGAGATGGTACGGCCGGAATCGTTGATATCGTCGACGACGAGGAGGCGCTTGCCCTGGCCCGATTTGGCCGCGAGTTGCGCGAGCAGCTGGTCGCCAAAGCCATGGACCTTGGCCGAATGGTCGACCGACAACAGGTTGATGCCCGTGGCATGGCTTAGATAGGCGCCGGGGACCAGGCCGCCGCGGCCGATACCGATCAGGAAATCGGGCTGCCATGTGTCATTGGCCAGCGTGGCGGCGATGGCGCGGACGTCCGCGACGAAATCCTCATAGGGGATGGGCGTGAAGGTCGGCATCAGCCGTTCTCCGCCACGAACGCGTCGATCGCGGCAAGGTGGCCGGCGATATCGTGCGCGTCCAGGAAAGAGCCAGTGAAGCTGTTGCGCGCAAGCGTTGCGAGATCGGCCGCCGAGAGTGTGCCGTGTGCCGCCAAGGCACGGTAATTGTCGTTCACATAACCGCCGAAATAGGCGGGGTCGTCGGAGTTGATGGTGGCCGCCAGCCCAAGTGCCAACATCGCCGGGATAGGATGGTCCGCGAGATCGTCGACCACGCAGAGTTTCAGGTTGGACAGCGGGCAGACGGTCAAGGTCATGCCGCTTTCGGCAAGCCTGTGCGTCAGCGCGGCATCCTCGAGCGAGCGGTTGCCATGGTCGAGCCGGTCGATGCGCAGCAGATCGAGCGCCTGCACGACATAGTCGGGCGGCCCTTCCTCGCCGGCATGCGCGACGCGTTTCAGCCCCATCTCCCCGGCGCGGGCGAAGACCCGTGCGAATTTCTCGGGCGGATGGCCGAGTTCCGAACTGTCGAGCCCGACGCCGGTGATGCGATCCAGCCAGGGTTCGGCCTGGCGAAGCGTTTCGAATGCGGCATCCTCGTCGAGATGACGCAGGAAGCAGAGGATGAGTTTCGAGGTCAGGCCATGCTCGGCTTCGGCATCGGCCATGCCCGCCAGCAGCCCTTCGGCAGCGACGCCAAAGGGGATACCGCGATCGGTGTGGGTTTGCGGATCGAAGAAGATCTCGGCGTGGCGGACGGTGTCCGCGGCCGCGCGGTCGAAATAGGCGTTGGCGAGGTCGCGGAAATCCTCTTCGGTCTGCAGAACCGCTGCGCCCTGATAATAGATGTCCAGAAAATCCTGCAGGTTCGAGAAGCTGTAGGCGGCGCGAACCTGCTCGACACTGGCAAACGGGATATCGACGCGATTGCGCCGGGCGAGCGCGAACATCTGCTCGGGTTCCAGGCTGCCTTCAATATGGAGATGGAGCTCAGCCTTGGGCAGTCCGGCGATGAAGGCATTGAGGTCGGTCATGGGCCCTCGATTTCCCGCCCGGACGACTCGGGCTTTGCAAGAGCATGACATGGCGACATGACGCGCGACAGTCATCGGCCTGTTTTACGACAGGAAAGGGGTTGAGAGTGGCGCTCTCACTCCCTAGCTGTGCGACATGCGCGGGGGTACGGATATCGACTGGAAAGCCTTGGTGACGGGTATCGTCGCCTATGAAAAACCCTTTGCCGCGCTCGATGGTGAACGCTTCGAGCGGATCGAGCGGGGTTTTGGGGCGCATTATCAGGTCGACCGCGTGTCTCCCGATGCGTTTCGCTTCTCGCGGGGCGAAGGCTATACGCGCCTGCCGCGCTGGGATGCGTTCGGCTATGTCGATCGCGGCACGGTCACGCGCGTGCGCAACGCGGAAACCGAGGTGCCGGAGATCGGCGCGAATATCGCGGTGCTGCCTGCGGGCTGGAAGGCGATCCGCTTCACCCTCGACATCCGCGTCATCCTGATTTTCTGGGCAGTGCTGATCGCCGGCATCCATTTTTTCGCGGTACCCGATGGACCGCTCGCGGTCTGGATCTTCGGCTTTGTCGTCATCTGGGTGATCCATGTTCAGCTGGTCATGCGCAGCCTCGACGGCAAGCTCTCCCAATGGATGGCGCGATCGAGCTGGAACTAGGACCGATCGACATTCCGCCCATACCGGCCTGCAAATGGCGCTTTCCCATGCTTCCGGTGCTCACGTACATTAAGTACGCTGCGCTCCGGGTCATGAGAAACCACCATTTTCGGCTCAGTCTGAACTGAATGTCGATCGGTCCTAGCCTCCAAATGGACAAACGGTTGAGTTGAGAATGTATTGGAGACTTCCCACTCTCACTCCGCTTTGAACGTCAGCCCCGCATTCGCTTCCAGCCTGGCCACCAGCGCGTCGCCCATGGCACTGGCCGGTGTCCAGATGCCGCCCGGCCCCTTCACGTCGCGAAGCAGGCACAGCGCGCTTTCCGCGATCATCTTGCTGGTCGATCCATAGCCCGGATCGCGGTCGCCGGTGACGACGAGCTTCATCGTGTCTCCGCCGGGCAGATCCTCCGCGGTGAAGACGATTTCGTAAAAGCCTTTCTCGCGCTCTTCTGCGCTCGGCCCCTCGCCGGGCTCGGGTGACTTGTCCTCACCGAAGGGATTGAGTTTGGCCAGAGCCTCGACCGCGGCATGCGCGGCCTCGCCCAGGGTGGTCAGCATCATCTCGTCATACACCAGCTCGGCGCCCCAGGCATGGCCGAGCAGCTGGTTCGAGCGATGGACATTCTTGGTGTTGATCGGCGCCATGATGAACGGCACCGCCCAGACGCCTTCGGCGCGATCATATTCCGGGATGAGGCCGCTGGGCTGATGCGGCCCGGAAAATCCGGGCGTGAGCGCGAAAGGATCCTTGAGCAGCCGAACCACGTCCAGGCTTTTGGTCGCGGCGGACATCGTTGCCTTCATGCTCGCAACCGTCCCGCCAGAGGCGCCGCCGCGCATCTTGCGGACGCGCCCCTTGATGCGTGGGGCCGGTTTGTCGTGCCTGGCGATCACCGCTTTCTGGAGCTGGTGGACGCCCATGTCGAAGGGGATGGAGTCGAAGCCGCAGGAAAAGACGATCCGTGCGCCCGATGCCTTTGCGGCAGCCTCGTGCGCATCGATCATATAGCGCATCCAGGCCGGTTCTCCGCACAAATCGACATAATCCGTGCCGGCTTGTGCGCAGGCGGCGACCAGATCGTTGCCGTAAAGCTGATAGGGGCCGACAGTGGTCAGGACGATACGCGCCTGCGCAGCCATGCGCGCAAGGCTCGCCGGGTCGGATGCGTCCGCTGTGATCAGAGGCGTGTCTGCCGGTGCGCCAATCTCGTCGCGAACCTGCCTGAGCTTGTCGAGCGATCGGCCCGCCATCGCCCAGCGCGGCGCATCGGGCGCCTTATAGTTCGCCGTCAGATATTCGGCGACGAGCCGCCCGGTGAAACCGGTTGCGCCATAGACGACGATATCGAAATCATGCCCGATACTGGCCATTCCACTCTCCTTTTGCGCGGAGAGTGCATGGCGAACGGGGGGTGTTCAACCCCCCGTTGCGATCAGACCCTGGGCGTTTCGCGAACCACGACCGGATCGCGTTCGACGATCACCGGTTCGCGCTCGACCACGACCTCCCGCCGTCGCGCGCGCAGGCTGTCGAAGCTGTGCGAGACCCCATTATAGGCGAAGAGGATCAGGAAGCCGCCGGCGAGCGCGATATTCTTCAGGAAGCTCGCCATCTGCATCGGGTCGGCGAAGTTGTTGTGTGCGGTCAGCGCGGTCACCACGCAGAAGCCGGCGAGCAGCAGTGCGAACAGTCGGGTGAACACCCCGAAAAGGATCGCGAAACCGGCTACCACTTCGAAGATCGCGGCCGGCCAGGCGAGGCTCGCCGGCAGGCCGATCGAGGTCATGTAACCCGCGAAGCTCGTGATATCCCCGACTTTTCCGAAGCCCGATAGGATGAATAGCGCCGACAGCAAGATGCGGCCGATCAGCGCGACGAAACCGTTGATGACGATCATGGCGTCCTCCCTGTTTCCTGCAGTTGCAGGCTAACCCGCAATGTGTCGCGCGCCAACCCTGCAGTTCAACGCACGGAAACCCGTGGATTTCCTTGGATTGATGGAGAAAATTCATTGGCCGCTATTTCACAGATATGACATTGAACTGTCATAAATATGAAACACAGACGTCTTCGTGACGTCACAATAGGAGCTGGAACGATGAACATACGGATTGCGAGCGCGCTTCTGGTGGCTTCGGCGACGATGCTCGGTGGCGCAGCGAATGCACAGAGCCCCAATGCCTATGGCTATGACCAGATTGCGGCGAAGAATATGAAGGCGGCGGAGACGCGGCTCGTCGCGCAACGCGCAGCGGAGCCCAATGAGCCGTCGGTGCTGCTCAACCTGGCCTATGTCTACAAGAAGACCAATCGTGCTGCTGAAGCGCAGGCGCTCTACGATGCAGTGCTTGCCCAGCCGGATGTGCTGATGGCGCTCGGCAGCGGCAAGCCGGCCTGGAGCCACACGCTTGCAATGAAGGGCCTCGGCCGCTCGGTGGATTTCGCGGGGCGCTAAGATAATTCCCGTCGCTCCAGCTTTTGCTGGAGCGACGGGTGGAATTCAAAGCTTCGGCAGCGTCACCCCGAGCTGACCCATATATTTGCCCGCGCGATCGGCATAGCTGGTCTCGCAGGGTTCGTTCCCCTTCAGGAACAGGAACTGACACGCGCCCTCGTTCGCATAGATCTTTGCGGGCAGCGGCGTCGTGTTCGAGAATTCCAGCGTCACATGACCTTCCCAGCCCGGTTCGAGCGGGGTGACGTTCACGATGATGCCGCAGCGGGCATAGGTCGATTTGCCAAGGCAGATCACCAGCACGTCGCGCGGCACGCGGAAATATTCGACGGTGCGGGCTAGCGCGAAGCTGTTGGGCGGGATGACGCAGACATTGGTCTTGCGATCGACGAAGCTGTTCGACGCAAAATCCTTGGGATCCACGATCGCGCTGTCGACATTGGTGAAGATCTTGAATTCGTCGGCAACGCGCGCGTCATAGCCGTAGGAACTGAGCCCATAGCTGATGCAGCCGTCGCGCCGCTGCGATTCCACGAACGGCTCGATCATGCCGGTGGTGGTCGCTTGCTCGCGGATCCATTTGTCACTCAGAATCGACATGTGTGTTTCCCGTCATTCCCGCGAAAGCGGGAATCCCGCTTTGCTGGTCACCGATGGTAAGAGAAGCGGGATTCCCGCTTTCGCGGGAATGACGCAAGGGGCAATGTTCATCCGATCCCCAGATCCGCCGGGCCAAAGGCATGAGGCAGGAGATTCGACAGGCTGTGCGTCTCGACGGTCGCGCCATCGGCTGACGCGCAATGGACGATGATGTCCCGGCCCGACAATTGGGCGGCTTCGTTCAAAATCTGCCGGCATCGGCCGCACGGGCGGACGGGATCGGCACCCGTGATTGCGCCGTCGGCGCTCAGCATGCCGCCGATCACGCCGATTTCGACCACGCGGCGCAATTTGCCTTCGCTGTTCGCCTTGGCGAGTGCGACGGTTTCGGCGCAGAGTGACAGGCCGTAGCTGGCATTCTCGAAATTGGTGCCTGTCACCACGCTGCCGTCGTCGAGCAGCAGCGCCGCGCCGACGCCGAAACGCGAATAGGGGGCATGGGCATGAACTGCTGCCGTGCGGGCCTCGTCGATCAATCGGGTCGCATTGTCACTCATGGCCGCACCACATTCCAGTCCACCGGGCCTTCGATGCCCTCGATACGCCGCATCGATGAGGCCTGCCACATCACCCAGGGGCGTTCCCCGTAATTGGGGCGCAGGAAGAGCCGCCTCAGCCACAAGGTGCGCTGGATGCCCTGGCTGATCGCGTAATCGTCCTCGAATTCGCGCGTCACATAGAGAATTGCCGGTTTGCCGGCATGCGCCTCGATCATCGCAAGGAAAATGTTCAATTCGTCGATCAGCACATCGCGAGACGGGCGCGCAGCGCAATTGCCGCCGAATTCGAGGTCGACCGCGGGCGGCAACGCATCGGCTTCGCGCGGGACGGTTGCGATGAAGTTCGTCGCCTGGTCGCTGGCGGACCGGCACAATGTGTAGAAATGATAGGCGCCGTGTTTCAGCCCCGCATCGCGCGACTGGCGCCAATTCTCGGCGAACCGCATGTCGCGATGGTCCGCGCCCTCGGTGGCCTTGATATAGGCGAATTCGGCCCCTTCGCCCTTGACGCTCGGCCAGTCGATCTCGCCCTGATGATGCGAGACGTCGATGCCCTGGAGCGGATAATCCTGTGTCGAGGGGCGCCAATGCAGCGCATAGCTGTAAAGCGCACCTGCCAGCGCACCGAGCGCCGCAAGGCTCAGGGCGACAAAGCCCAGCCTTCGCTTCCACGTGCGTGCCGCCATGCCCCCGCTTTCTACCCCTTGATGTGCAACACGCAGATCAGCGTGAACAGGCGTCGCGCCGTGTCGAAATCCACGTCGATCTTGCCCGCCAACCGCTCGACGAGCAGTTCTGCCGCTTCATTGTGGATGGCGCGGCGAGCCATGTCCACCGTCTCGATCTGCTGCGGCGTCGCATTGCGGATCGCCTGGAAATAGCTGTCGCAAATCGCGAAATAGTCCTTGATGGGCCGCCGGAAGCGGCCGAGCCCCAGAATCAGCGACTCAAGCGGGGTGCGATCCTCGCGGCCGATATCGATGGCCAGCCGGCCTTCCTCGACGCGCAGGCGGACGACATAGGGGCCACTATACCCGTCGGGATGCTCGCGTTGCGGCGCGAAATGATTGCCTTCGAGCAGGTCGAATATGGCGATGCGCCGCTCTTGCTCGACGTCGGCGGAGCGCCAGACGATGGTCGCCTGGTCCAATTCGACATCGATGATGCGCGTATCCGCCATTCGCGGCCTTTATCTGGGATAGGCACGGGCCTCAACACCTCGTGATTCCGCTTTGTGATTCCGCTTTGGCCGGAAGGTCGGACGGTGGTAGGATCCATCCACAGAGTTTTCCACAGCCTTGCTACGGGTTGAGCCCGCACTCCGGGTGGGCGAGAAGCGACACATGGCCGAACCGTTTCGAATCGTTACCGCCGACCAAGGCGAACCCCAGGAGCTACCGCAGAATATCGAGGCGGAGGCGGCGCTTCTCGGCGCCATGATGATCGACAACCGAGTCGGCGAAGACGTGATGCAGAAGCTGCGTGGCGATCACTTCTTCGAGCCGCTGCACGGTCGTATCTATGATGCGATCCTCAAGCTTGTCGGACGCAACATGGTCGCGAACCCGGTCACGCTGAAGCCGATGTTCGAAGGCGACGAGGTGATGCGCGAACTCGGCGGGCCGGCATATCTGGCTCGATTGACGGGAAGCGGCGCCGCATTGATCGGCGCGCGCGATTTTGCCGAGCAGATCTACGAACTCGCCCAGCTCCGTGCGCTGATCCAGGTCGGTCGCGAACTGGTGACCAAGGCGATGGACACCACCGACGAGGTCAATCCGAAGAAACAGATCGAGGACGCCGAAGTCGCACTCTATGCGGTTGCGGAAGAGGGCGGAGAAAGCGGCTCGGTCAAGAGCTTCCTCCAGGCCAGCCGCACCGCGATCGAGATGGCGGAAAAGGCGCTCAATGCGGGTGGTGGTCTGTCGGGCGTCACGACCGGGCTGGACTGTATCAACGAACGCATCGGTGGTCTGCACCATTCGGATCTTATCATCCTGGCCGGCCGTCCCGGCATGGGGAAGACGTCGCTGGCGACCAACATCGCCTTCAACGCCGCGCATCGCTGGCAGCGCGACATGGAAGACGGGATCGAGCCGAAAAAGTCGATCGGCGCCAAGACCGCGTTCTTCAGCCTCGAAATGGCGGCCGACCAGCTGGCGACGCGCGTGCTTTCGGAGCAGTCCGGCATTTCGTCGGAAAGCCTTCGTATGGGCAAGATCAGTCAGCAGGATTTCCGGAATCTCGCGCGTGCCTCCGGGGACCTCGAGGAACTGCCGCTGTTTATCGACGATACGCCGGGCCTGACGATCGCGGCGCTGCGCACGCGCGCGCGCCGGCTCAAGCGGCGGCATGACATCGGGCTGATCATCATCGATTATCTTCAGCTGCTGCAGGGCTCCGGGCGGAGCAGTGATGGCAATCGCGTTCAGGAAATTTCGGAGATCAGCCGAGGCCTCAAAACCCTCGCCAAGGAAATGAACGTTCCCGTGATTGCGCTGTCGCAGCTCAGCCGCGCGGTGGAACAGCGCGAGGACAAGCGTCCTCAGCTCTCGGATCTTCGTGAATCCGGGTCGATCGAGCAGGACGCCGACATGGTCTGGTTCGTCTATCGCGAGGATTATTATCACTCGTTCAAGAAGCCGGCCGAACCCGACGCGAATTCCACCGCGGACCAGCATGATGCCTGGAACACCTGGCTGCAGGAGGATTTCAGGATCAGCGGCATGGCCCAGCTCATCATCGCCAAGCAACGCCACGGCGCCACCGGCTCGGTCCGGATGCGGTTCGACAGCAAGATCACCAAATTCTCGGATCCGATCGACGACGAGCGGCTGCCGCAGCAGTTCAACTAGTTGATTGGTCTCAACGCCGGACGAAACCGAGCATCCTGAGCAGCAGATAGGTTGCGATCGACGATGCGATCGCGAGAAGGCCCGCGATTAGCGTGCCATTGCTGCCAGTCATCGGAAGTCCGCCGGTGTTCATCCCGAAAAATCCCGTGACCAATGTCGCGGGCAACATCAGCGCGGTCATGATCGACAGGAAATAGATGTTCTGGTTGGTCCGCTGCGCGGCTTGCAGATCGAGCTCGTCGCGCAGCAGCCTCAATTGCCCTTGCACCGCGACCACATCGCCGTCGAGCGCGTGAAGGCGCTGATGGAAACGGCGCGAAACCGGCGCAAGCGCGGGCGGAAGTGCGGGATCGTCGTTCAACCGCTGGAGCGCGACGCGCATGCCGGCAAGCATCCGGTGGATCTGCGCTGCGCGGCGGCGCACGGAGACGAGGTCGCGCGTATCTGGAAGCGCGCCATGCGCCAGGAATTCGTCTTCGTCCTCCAGCAATTCGGAGGTCATGCCGGCGACGATCCCTGTCAGTCCATCGGATAGCGAGCCCAGCAACAGCTCCAGCGCATCGGCGGCATTCGCGAACGGGTCTCCGGCAAGGAGGCGCTGACGTACGATATCGGCCGAATGCAGTGGGTGGAAACGGCCTGTGACGACGAAGCCGGGCGCGATCGCCACATGGAGCACGCCGATACGATTGGTCTGGCCGATATCGAAGTCGCGTTCGAAATCGTGGAGGACGAGACCGACCACGCCCTTTTGGACCAATCCCCGTTGTGCATCGTCCTTGGACAGCATCAGGTCGCGGACAAGTGGCGGCAGTTTCGCCTTTTCGGCGATCCAGCGCAGGCTGCGATGATCGGACAGGTTGAGATGCAGCCAGCGAAAACCGCTATCGGCGCGTTCCTCGCAATCCTCGATCAGGGCGATCCCATCGTTGCCTGTCGCATAGCCCCAGATCAGACCGGGGCGCATGACGGTTTCGCCGAGCGAGAGGAAGTTTTCGGGCACCGGCCATCTCCGGAAACCTGAAACCTAGGATGGGCATGTGACGGTTGCGTGACGGGTGCGGTAGCGCAGGATCAACGCCAGCGCGGTCAGACCGGCGATCGCCCATGGCGCCTGGCTGAGCGCGATGTCGAGCGCGCGACCGATCATATTGTCGGTGCCGGTCAACCGCTCGGCCAGCCAGGCGAGTGCCGCGATGGCGGCAAACCCGGCGCCGGCGATGCGGAAACCGCGATACCAGCGCGTCTGGGCGAGCAGGATCAGCGCCGGCATGGTGCAGGCGACGACCAGTAACTGGACTGCTTCTATCCCCAGATTGAAACCCAGGATCGACAGCGCCTTCTCACCCGGGTCCAGCCCGTAACCGCCGATCAGCGTGGCGAAGGCCAGGCCATGGACCAGCCCGAACCCGCCGGCGACGATCATCTCGCGCCGGGGGAAGATCGGCCGGAAGCCGTGGAGTGCCGAGATCAGGATGGAGAGGGCAATCAAGGCCTCGACCGGCTGGGCCGGTAGTTTCCAGCCGAAAAATGCGCCGCCGATCAATGTCACCGAATGGCCGATGGTGAAGGCGGTGACGACCCCGACAAGGTGGCGAAACGTGATGCGTATCCCGGCATAACCACCCCAGCGCCGGCCGATCGCGATCAGCGGGGCGGGGATGAGCAAGGTCATCAGGAAAAGCAGATGGTCATGTCCTTCGGCAATATGGTGCATGCCAAGGCCGATCGAGGCGACGAAGCCCCGGAAAAGGCTGGGGTCGCCGCGATCGACGATCAATGTCGTGCGCCCCGGCTGAAGCCCGCCGATCAGCATCGGATCGTGGCTGACATGCCCGCCGGTGAAATCGCGACCAATCAGGACAAGCGCGAAATGGTTGGGGATCTGGTCCAGAACGGGTTCCCAGCGCAGCACGAATGCCCGCTTTGTGGCAGCTCTCGGCGGGCGGAGCGTCGCCGTGAAACGGATATCGGGTGGGCCGGCATCATAGCCGATCCGCAGATCCGACAGGTCGACTGTCCATGCGCGTCCATCGGCGGTCGTGGCGCCGATCCGGGGGGCGAGCCAGCGGGCGAGCGCGGCGGGGTCGGCAAGCTGGTTTTGGACGTCGAGCGGCAGCTTCGCGCGCATCGCATATTCGAGTTCGCCCTGCGGAATGATCGCATGGGCGGCGACGTGGTCGGCCGCGAAATCGAGCGTGATCTCGCTGTTCGGGGTGAGGTGCGCGGTGGCCGGGGCGGCAAGGAAGACGAGCAACAGGCCTGCCATCGCGGCAATGGCATGTCGCACGGCGGCCGGAATGGCGATGCCCGTCTTCAATGTCCGAACCAGATCAGCGCCGCGCGGCGGTCGAGGATATGCGGATTGATCGCCGTCGCCTGTTTTCGCTCCGCGTCCGCTTCTCCGCCACGGCCAAGCATGGCGAGCGCTTCGGCTGCCAGCATATGCTGTTCGGCCGATACCCAGCCGCTGCGCGTCACGGCTTGCGACATGCGCAATGCATCGACGGCGCGACCATTGGCGAGCAATGCCCAGCCCAGGGCAACGGCGGACCCGGCATAGGGACGCGTGCGGAACGCAGACCAGGCGATCTCCAGCGCGCGAGGGGCTGGGCCGAAGGCAAGAAAGTGATCGAGAGCATGGGTCTGCGCCGCCTCCGGCAGGGCTCGCAGCCGCGCCTCCCAGATTGGTCCGGCGCGGTCGATCAGTGCCTGCGCGCGTGGATAATCGCCCTGTGCGCGGTACAGTGCGGCAAGGGCGTCCATGGTTTCCGGATTGCCGTCACGCGCAATGATCAGTCGATAGCGACGGATCGCGCCCGGAATATCACCGGAAAGCGCAGCCATCTGCGCGCGGTTCTGCTCGATCTGCCAATGACCGGGAAACAGCGCATCGGCTTCGGCGAAGATGATGCTCGCTTCGTCCCAGCGACCGGCCTGCAACAGCAGCGTGCCGCGTTGCAGCTTCAGGCCGGCCGCTGCCTGCGGCGTGGTGAAATTGCCCGTCCGTTCGGCGCGATCGAGGGCGGCCAATGCTTCGGTGTGGTGCCCCATATGAGCGTCGAGCAGGGCGCGGCGGGCCAGCAGACCGGCGCTTGGTGCGAGTTCTCCTGCTTCGGCGTAGTGGCGCGCGGCCTTTGCATAGCGCCCCCGGTAGAGCGCGATGTCACCGCGCATCGCCTGAGCTTCCGCACGAATCTCAGGCTCGGCGGGCATTGCGTAATGATCGATCTCCGCCAGCATCGTCTCGGCCGCAGCCAGCCGATGGGTGAGCATGGCGAGTGCGGCGGTTGCCAGATGCGGCCCGGCGCGCGGGCCGGCGACAGCAAGACCGCGATCGAGCGCTGCCTTTGCGTCCGCATAATCGTCATAGCTGCCGGTCAGGCGTGCGTGCGCCATCAGCAGCGTCGCGAGTTTCTCCTGCGCCAGCCAATCATCCGCCCGCTTCGTTGTGTCGGCCCGGGCAACCGTCAGATCCCGGTCCAGTCGTGTCACGGCGTCGGCATGATCTGCGGGGGCGACGGTCGGCGGCAGGATGCGTGCGGGATGAACGGCGGCGGTCGCCGCCGTCCGGGGCCAATAGCTGACGGCCAGGGCAATCGATGCCACCAGCACGCTCGCGATCAGCAAGCGTGTCGCGCTCAGGCGGGTGTCGCGCAGGAGACGAGGCTGAGGCGCGCGAGATCGTCGCCGAGAATATTGTGGAGTCCGGTCAGTGTCGTCTTCATTTCCGCCATCCAGCGTCCGGTGGCGTCTTCGCTCGGGCTGCTGTCGTTATAGGGGATCTTGGCGGATGTGCCGATCAGCGCGGTCGCGATCGCCGGCATGCCCATCCGGTCGACCGAGATGAAGGCGGAGTCGGGGTCGGTCCGGAAATTATAACTCGATGCGCTTCCGCTCGCGATTGGCGGCTTGCCGAGTGGCGGTGCGAGATAGGGGAAATCGGTCAGGAAGGTCGCGTCGTTGCGACCCGGATTCAGCGGAAGATCCGCCAGCGTGCGTGGGTTATGGCGTCGCATGTCGAGCAGCAGGACAGACAGGGTGATGTCGATCACCTGATCCTGAAGGCGGCGGCCATTGGGAAAGCTGGGCGGCTGCGACAGATCCAGCTTCACCGTGTCGGGCATGATCAGCGATGTCACGCTGTTGCCTGGCGTCACGATCTGATCGAGGCAGGGCTGGACGTTGAAGCTGGTCGGCGTGGGCGTTGGGGCAGGGGAGGTCGGCGTGGGTGTCGGCGTTGGCCCCGGGGTCAGCGTGCCGCCGTCTCCGCCACATGCCGCGAGTGGCAGGATGAGCGCGATGGCGAGCGCGCTTGCGCGAAGCGGGATGCGGCGCATCAGATATTCCCCCCGAAACGCGCGCTGGTCGCCCAGATGTCGAGCGGATGCGTGCCGTTCTCCAGCGCGGATCGTGGCATCTGGATGACGATCGCAGTATCGTCCTTGCCCGCGAAGAAATCGCGGTCGTTGCGCATCTGCAGCGTGCCGGTCGAGCGTGTTGCTCGGAAACCGAGCAGGTCGAAGTTGAACGGATCCTCGAACAGGCCGGCGCGCAACATCACCGGACCGCTGGTGAGATTGGCTTCCACCGGGCCCGAGACGATCGCGGCCGCCGCACCCGGCACATTCTCGAACTGGACGCCGTTCGCGGTGCCGTTCTGGCCGAAACGGATCCGGATTACGAATTCGGGGTCGCTGCGCGCACCGGCATTGGAGATATTGACCTTGTAGAGAACGTCGCGGTCGTAACTGGCGGCCTTGCTGACCTGCGGGCCGGCGAAGGTGACCGCGATGATCACCTGGCTGGCGGTGTGCCAGGCATAGACGTCCGCGATATCCGCGGCGAAGTCGGGCAGCGTGTCGAGATCTGGATCGGTTCGTGTCGGCGGATCTAGATGGTCGGCCGCGACTGTCGGGCTGTCGCCGGATAGAAAGGCAAGCGGCACGGTGAGCGCCAGCGATCCCGCTGCGAGCAATCGACCGCTGAATGAGGATAACGGCACGCACACTCCTCCCTGTTCGACAGGTAGATGTTTGCGACCGCGTGCCGACCCTGTGCCTCGTCTGGGCACTTGGGAGCGACGATGACGAGAGTAACTCGTTGGCGCAGGGGCTCAAAGAGGAAAATCGTGGGCTCGATATCAGGTGTCATGATGATGCCGCTCCAGCTTTCGCTGGAGCGGCAGGGTTTTCAGAACACCGGCTGGTTGGCTGGATCGTCGGGATCGGCGACCGGTACATGGATGCCGCATTCCACCTTGTCCCAGCCGCGCCAGCGACCCGCGCGCGGATCTTCGCCGGCCTGGACCTTGGATGTGCACGGTGCGCAGCCGATCGAGGGATAGCCCTCTGCTTCCAGTGGGTGGCGGGGCAGGTCGTGCGCCTCGAAATAGGCGTCGAGATCGGCCTTGGTCCAATTGGCGAGCGGATTGACCTTCAGCCGGTCGCCGTCGAGCTCGAAGCGCGGCAGCCCTGATCGCGTCGACGACTGGAAACCCTTGCGGCCGGTGATCGATGCATCGAAGCCGGCAAGTGCGGTTTCCAGCGGCACGACCTTGCGGATCTCGCAGCAGCCATCCGGATCGTAGGACCAGCGCAGTCCGGTTTCGTCCTTCTTCAGGATCACCTCGGGATCGGGGGTCAGGATGCGCAGGTCGGTCAAGCCCAGTCGCTCGACCAGATCGCCGCCATAGGCGAGTGTTTCCGGGAAATGCTTGCCCGTATCGAGGAACAGCACCGGCGTGTTCCGCCCTGCCTGGGCAATCATGTGAAGCAGAACCGCGGATTCCGCGCCGAAGGACGAGACCGCCGCAACATCACCCAGCATGTTTTCGGCCAGCAGCACGCGCAACATCTCCGTCGGCTCGACGCCGCGGAACATGTTGTTGAGGCGGATGGCGTCTGCCGTGGTGAAACGCGGACGGACGTCGATACGGTCGCGGATACGCGCTTCAGCCATGACGCAGCTTCCAGACGGGGACGGCACCATCGGCCGCCTTTTGATAGACATGCTCGTAGCGTGCGAGCGATGCCTCGACGACAGCAGGGTCGAGCGGTTTTTCGGGCGCGAAGCTGTCGAAGCCGCAACGGCGCATGAAGCCGATCTGATCGACCAGCACATCGCCCTGGGCGCGAAGCTCGCCATCATAGCCGGCCTCGCGCAGGATGCGCGCAGCCGAATAGCCGCGGCCGTCGCGATATCCGGGAAAAGCGATCTCGACGAGCGCGAGCCGGCCGAGATAGGGCAGCAGCGCGCGGGCGTCCTCGTCGGGCTCGAGCCGGACCGAGGTGGCGTTGGACTGGTCGAGAAACGCATCGAGCGTGACTGCAGGCTCTTCGTGCGTGGCGTCGGTGCGGAACGTCAGGGGATCACCCATAGATCGCCTCCTTGAAAGGGTCGATGCCGACGCGGCGATAGGTGTCGACGAAGCGTTCGCCATCCTCGCGCAGGCTCTTGTAGATGTCGGTCACTTTCTCGATCGCATCGACGACGCCGTCTTCGTCGAAGCCGGGGCCGGTGATCTTGCCGAGCGACGCGTCTTCCGCGCCCGATCCACCGAGCAGGAGCTGGTAGTTCTCGGTGCCTTTCCGGTCGACGCCGAGAATGCCGATGTGACCGGCGTGGTGGTGACCGCAGGCATTGATGCAGCCGCTGATCTTCAGCTTCAGTTCGCCCAGGTCGCGCTGACGATCCATGTCGGCGAAGCGCTGCGCGATCTTCTGCGCGACCGGAATCGACCGCGCATTGGCAAGGCTGCAATAATCCAGGCCGGGGCAGGCGATGATGTCGCTGATCAGGTCGAGATTCGCCACCGCGAGGCCCGCTTCGTCCAGCGCCTGCCACAGCGCGTAGAGATCCGCTTTCTTCACATGCGGCAGCACGATGTTCTGGGCATGGGTCACGCGCAGTTCGTCGAAGCTGTAGCGTTCGGCGAGGTCGGCCATGACGTCGATCTGATCGGCGGAGGCATCGCCGGGAATGCCGCCGATGGGCTTCAGGCTGATGTTCGCGATCGCATAGCCTGGTTGGGCATGCGCGACGACATTCTGGTCGACCCACAGGCGGAAATCCGGATCGCTCAGGTCGATATCGTCGCTCAGTCCCGCTTCGAATGCGGGTGGCGCGAAGAAGGCGGAGATGCGCTCAAGCTCGGCGACGGGAGGATCGATGCCCAGCGTCCGGACATGGGCGAATTCCTCCTCCACCTGGCGGCGATATTCGTCGGCGCCAATCTCGTGGACGAGGATCTTGATCCGCGCCTTGTAGATATTGTCGCGACGGCCATGGCGATTATAGACGCGCAGGCACGCCTCAAGATAGCTGAGCAGCTCGTCCGCGGGAACGAAGCCCTTGATCTCGGGCGCGATCATCGGCGTGCGGCCCATGCCGCCGCCGACGAAGATCTTGCCGCCAAGTTCGCCGGCTTCATTGCGCACCAGCTCGATGCCGATATCGTGGAGGCGCATCGCCGCCCGATCCTCGGCCGCCGCGATCACCGCGATCTTGAACTTGCGCGGCAGATAGCTGAACTCGGGGTGGAAGGTGCTCCACTGGCGCAGCAGTTCGGCCCAGGGGCGCGGATCGGCGATCTCGTCCGCGGCGGCACCGGCATATTGGTCGGAGCTGATATTGCGGATGCAATTGCCGCTGGTCTGGATGGCATGCATCTCGACCGTGGCCAGATCTGCCAGGATATCTGCCGATTCCTCCAGCTTGATCCAGTTATACTGGATGTTCTGCCGCGTGGTGAAATGCCCGTAGCCGCGATCGTACTTGCGCGCGATATGGCCGAGCATCCGCATCTGGCGGCCATCGAGCGTGCCATAGGGAATGGCGACGCGCAGCATATAGGCATGAAGCTGGAGGTAGAGGCCGTTCATCAGCCGCAGCGGCTTGAACTGATCCTCCGACAGCGCGCCCGAAAGACGGCGGCTTACCTGGTCGCGGAATTCCTCGACACGGGCATCGACGATCGACTGGTCATATTGGTCGTATTTATACATGTCAGATCACCCAGTTGCCGGCGGCGGGGTCGGCAGGTTTCAGCGTGAGGTCGGGGCGGACCGTCGGGCCCAATGCGCGGACGCGATCCTTGATATGAGCGGGGCGGGGCCCCTCGGGCGTTGCGGTCGCCTCGATCACATAAGGCGCGTTGACCCGACGGGTGCCTTCCTCGGCGCGGGCGATGCTCTCGCCTTCCTCGCCGACGTCCACGGCGTCCTCGACATGGAGCGACCACTCCGTTCCGGTCCACCAGATCACGTCGCCCGTCGGCAAATCATTGCCCGTCAATATCTTCACGCAAGATGCTCCGCTTGTTTCTCATATGCAGCCAGCCGGTCCTCGGCGTCTGCGCGCAATACGACTTCGCCCACCACGATCAAGGCGGGGCTTTCGACCTGGTCACGCGCAACCATGCCGCCAAGATCGGCGAGCAATGTGCGCAATGCGCGGCGATCGGGGCGGCCGCCCTTTTCCAGCACAGCGACGGGCGTGGCGGGGGAAACGCCGTCGGCAATCAGCTTGTCGGCAATCTGCTCGGCAGTTGCGACGCCCATATAGATGACGAGCGTGCGGCCCTTGCCGGCCAGACCCGACCAATCCTGCTCGGTCAGGCCCTTGCATTGTCCGGCCACGAAACTGACCGCGCTTGCCGCGTCGCGATGGGTGAGAGGTAGCATCGCTTCCGCCGCGCAGCCGATCGCGGCAGAGATGCCGGGGATGACCTCCACGGGCACGCCCGCGTCGCGGCAGGCCTCGACCTCTTCGCCGCCGCGCCCGAAGATGAAGGGGTCGCCGCCCTTGAGGCGGATCACCGTCGCGCCACCCAATGCCTCGGCGACGATCAGCGCATTGATCGCCTCCTGCGCGAGCGTGTGGCGCGCGCGGCTTTTGGCGACCGAGATCAGCCGGGCCGACGCTGGAGCGAGTTCCAGAATGCGGCGATCGACCAGCCCGTCATGCACGATCACGTCGGCGCGGCCGAGCGCGCGGACGGCTTTCACCGTCAGCAACTCGGGGTCGCCGGGTCCGGCGCCCACCAGGATCACTTTCCCGGTGGCTAGGTCACGCACTTTGCCATCCATGCCGGCTAGATGGGCGTTCGGTCGCGGTAACGCAAAGCAGGGTTTTTTTGGGGCGCGCTAGTTGAGCTTTGTGCTGGCCAGCGCCGCGGCGGCGACTTCACCATCCTCGGCCGAGGTTCCGCCGCTGATGCCGAGCGCGCCGATGACTTTGCCGTTCGAAACGATCGGCACGCCGCCTTCGATCGCGACTGCTCCGTCGAGGCTGAGAATGCCCGGGCCATTCTTGACGATCAAATCGGCAAATGCCTTGGTCGGCCGCCGGAAACGCGCGGAAGACCGGGCCTTCTGCTGAGAGACGGTGATCGACGCCATCTGGGTGCCGTCCATCACTTCCAGCAGGATGGGCTCGCCCGAGGGGAGCACCACCGCGAACGCCATCAGGAAATTGCGTGCCTTGGCCTCCCGGTGCGCGGCGTCGACAAGCTTGCGGGCCTGCTCCAGCGTGACTGCGGGGCCATAAGGGCCAGGAATCTGCTGCGCCGACGCAGGCACGATCAGCATCACGGCCAGCATGGACCCCACCGCAACATGGACCTTCTTGAACATGGCATTCCCTCCGCACGTCTATTTGCGGTGGGGATAGGTGTCGGCTGGTTGCCGTGCAACCGTCGCCGATCAGATGTCGCGCAATCCGATGCCGATCGATGCGCGCGCCTGTTCGGTTTCCGAAGAGGCGACCGGATAGGCGCAGTAATCGGCGGCATAAAATCCACCGGGGCGATGATTGCCCGAAAAACCGACGCCGCCGAAGGGCGCATTCGATGTCGCTCCGTTGGTCGGCCGGTTCCAGTTGACCACGCCCGCCCGGATATTGGCCCAGAAGCGGTCGTACAGCGATGGCGCGCCGCCGATCAGCGCTGCCGACAGGCCATAGCGCGTATTGTTCGCCTCGATCATCGCATCCTCGAAACTGGCGACCCGGATGACCTGGAGGATGGGGCCGAACAGTTCGACGTCGGGACGGTCGGGGACGTCGGTCACATCGATGATCGCGGGCGTCAGGAAAGGCCGGTCGTCGACCGGCCGATCGAGCCGGCGAAAGGGTTTTCCGCCCTTCATCATCAGGCCGAGAAAGCTTTCCTGCAACGCGTCGGCCGCATGATTGTCGATGACAGGCCCCATGAAGGGCTGCGGCTCGTCGTGCGGGCTGCCGACGATCATGCGATCCACGATCTTGCCGAGCTCGGCAAGCACCGCTTCCTGCTTGCCATCTTCGACGATCAGCCGGCGTGCGGCGGTGCAACGCTGCCCGGCAGAGGTGAAGGCGGACTGGGCGATGACGACCGCCGCCGCATGGATATCGGTCGGATTCCAAAGCACGATCGGATTGTTGCCGCCGAGTTCGAGCGCCAGGATCCGGTCGATCCGATCGGCATAGAGCCGACTCAGCGCCAGCCCGGTCGATGCGGAACCCGTGAAGAGCAGCCCGTCGATGCCCGCATGTCCGGCAAGCGCCCGGCCTTCGGCGGGGCCGCCGACGAGCAGGCGGACGACACCATCGGGCACGCCCGCGGTGCGATAGCATTCGACGAGCATCTCGGCGGTTGCCGGTGTTTTTTCCGAAGGTTTGAAAACCACGGCGTTGCCCGCAAGCAGCGCAGGAATAATATGTCCGTTGGGCAGGTGCGCGGGAAAATTATAGGGGCCGAGCACCGCCAGCACCCCGTGCGGTTTATGGCGAACCGCATTGCGGACCCCCAATGCGCCTTCCAGGCGGCGATGGGCGGTCCGCTCGTTATGCGCGGCAACCGAGATGTCGACCTTGTCGATGACCGCTTCGACTTCGGCGCGCGCTTCCCAGAGCGGCTTACCCGTTTCGCGAGCGATCCGATCCGCGAATTCGCTGATGCGCGAGCGGACCACATTGCCGAAACGGCGCATCGTTTCGATGCGAACGGTGAGTGGCCGCGATGCCCATTCGGCCCACGCGCCGCGCGCGATATCGACTTCCGCATCGACGTCGCCGATGGGCCCGCGCCACAGGATGGCGCCGGTGGCGGGTTCGAAAGAGACGATTTCCTGCGGGTTCATTCAATGCTCTGGTCGGTCGGTCTTATCTCCAGCACCTTTCGACCGCGCAGGTCAAGGCGTGGTGCGGTCGGGACTCTCTCCCATCGCGGCCCCCATACGCCGGATCGCGGAAACCTTGTCGTTGAGCGCCGACCAATCGTCCGTATCGGCGATCCGGTCCCAGATCGCCTCAACCTCTTCGATATGCATCGAGCAGGGGGCGTCGTCGGACCAATAGGGGTGATCGAGCGCGCGCGCGGGCGCATAAGCTGCCACGGCGTTGCGGAAATCGGCGAAGACCGGTGTGGCATAGTCGGGATCGGCGGGGGAGGGCGCGCGGCGGTCGCCGCCGGCCCAGTCGAAGAAGAAGCGATCGATCCCGACCGTTCCCGCCATCAATGCGGCTTCCATCGCGCCGATCAATGCCTTGTCCTGCGCATCTCCACGCGGTGCTACGCCCAGTCGCCACAAGAGCTGGCGAATGAGTGCTGCTTCGTAATAGGCACCATAGGGCTCGATTGCGGGAATCAGTGTCTCGGCATCGGCCACCAGCCGCAGCGCCACCGCAAGCTGGATGACGTCCCAATGGATCGCCTCGGCCTGGCGGCCAAAGGCATATAGCCCCTGATGATCGAAATAGGCGGCGGTGAAGCCCGGCTCGTAAAGGGGCGTGAAGCGCCACGGGCCGTAATCGAAGCTTTCGCCGGTGACGTTGATATTGTCGGTGTTGAGCACGCCGTGGACGAAGCCTGCGGCAAGATAGCTTGGGGCAAGCGGCGCAACCGCGCGTACGACATGCGCCAGCAGACGCGTGGCTCCGTCCGTTCCGCCCACGTCTCCGAAATAGCGTTCGAGCGTATAGTCGATCAGGCGATGCATGCCGTCCACGTCGCCGATATGCGCGAGCCGCTGGAAGCTGCCGATCCGGATATGGCCGTGGCTGAGCCGCACCATCACCGCGGAGCGGGTGGGTGAAGGTTCGTCGCCGCGCTGCAGCGCCTCACCGGTTTCGATCAGCGAGAAGGTTTTCGATGTGTTGACGCCCAATGCTTCGAGCATCTCCGTCGCCAATATCTCGCGCACGCCGCCTTTCAGCGTCAGTCGTCCGTCGCCGAAGCGGCTCCACGGCGTCTGGCCGGAACCCTTGGTTCCCAGATCCATCAATCGACCGTCGGTCCCGCGCATCTGCGCGAACAGGAAGCCACGGCCGTCACCTAGGTCCGGATTGTAGATGCGGAACTGATGGCCGTGATACCGCAGGGCCAAGGGTTGGGGCAGATTTCCCGACAAAGGCACGAAGCGACCGAAATGCGCGATCCACGCCGTGTCGTCGAGTTCGTCCAGTCCTACAGTCGCGGCGGCGCGATCGTTCCGGAAGCGCAGAATCGTCTTCGGAAAATCCGCTGCGTCGACGGGATCGTACATGGTTTCGCCGAGTGCGAAGATCGCGGTCTCTGGTGCGTAAGGAGTTGCTTGCCGGGCGCTGTTCATATGGCGATATGGGGGCTTGGACAGCAAAGGCGCAACCATGGCCGCGTATAGTGACGGATATTGGTGGTCGAACGACAATCTGCGCCTGCATTATCGGGACTATGCGGGTGATGCCGCGTGTCCGCCGATCCTGTGCATTCCTGGCCTCACACGCAATGCGCGCGATTTCGAGGGCGTCGCCGAGCGACTGGCGGGGCAATATCGCGTGATCTGCGTCGAACTGCGCGGCCGCGGCGAAAGTGCTTATGCCAAGGATCCGATGAGCTATGTGCCGCTCACCTATGCGCAGGATCTCGATCGCCTGGTCGTCGAACTCGCGCTGGACAGGGTCATCGTCTTCGGCACGTCGCTGGGCGGAATCGTCTCGATGCTGCTTGCCGCGACCGGACGCGAGCGGCTGGCGGGGGTACTACTCAACGATGTCGGGCCGGTGATCGAGCAGGCGGGGCTGGACCGGATCCGCACCTATGTGGGCCGATCCGGTGCCTGGCCGACCTGGGTTCATGCCGCGCGTGCGGTGGCAGACCTCAACCGCGACGTTTATCCGTCCTATGGCCTGGAGCAGTGGTTGCGCATGGCGAAGCAGCTTTATCGCCTGAATGCGCAGGGCCGGATCGTGCCCGATTATGATGCGAAGATCGCCGAGCCGTTCCGCGCTCCCGGGGGCGAGGCTGGCGTCGATCTGTGGCCTGCCCTTGATGCGATGGCCGAACTGCCGATGCTGATCGTGCGCGGCGAACGATCGGATGTATTGGGTGCGGCGACGCTGGCGCAGATGAAGAAGCGGCTGACCAACGCAAAGGCTGTCGTCGTGCCCGGCGTCGGGCACACGCCGACGCTGGAAGAACCGTCCGCGGCGCGCGCGATCGACCGGTTCCTCGCGTCGATCGCCGGTTGAGGGCGATGGCGCTCAATATCCTCCATCTCCATTCGAGCTTCGATCTGGGCGGCAAGGAAGCGCGTGCGGTTCGGCTGATGAATGCGTTCGGCGCGCTGGCTCGGCATACGATTTTGAGCGGCATGCCGAACGCGCTCGGCGCACGCGCTGCGATCGCACCCGGCATCCGCGTGGAGTTTCCGGACGGTGCGCCATCGCTGACCGGCCGGCCTTCGGTTGCGCGCTATCAGGCGATCGCGCGCTATATGCGGCGCTTCGATCTGGTGCTCACCTATAATTGGGGCGCGATGGACGGGGTGATGGCGCGCCGGCTGTTCGGCCAGGGCCTGCCGCCGCTGATCCACCACGAGGATGGCTTCAACGAAGACGAAGCGGTGCGGTTGAAGACGGAACGGACGATCTTCCGCAGGATTGCGCTGCCTGCAGCCCAGGCGCTTGTGGTGCCGTCGGCGACGCTGGAGCGGATTGCCTTCGGCACCTGGAAGCAGCCCGACTGGCGGGTGAAGCGGATCTCCAATGGGATCGAGGCCAAACGCTATGTGGGGCAGCGCGATCCGCGCGCCATTCCCGGGTTCGTGCGCCGCCGCGGTGATATCGTGATCGGTTCGGTTGCCGGGCTGCGCGCGGTCAAGGATCTGCCCCGGCTGGTCCAGGCGGTTTCGCGCCTGCCCGGCCATGTCCGCCTGGTGATCGTCGGCGAAGGGCCTGAGCGGGATGCCATCATCGCAACCGCGCAGGCGAGCGGCATTGCCGACCGGGTTCATCTTCCCGGTTTTCTCGATCGGCCATGGCGTTACGTCGGGTTATTCGACATTTTTGCGCTCTCTTCGAAAAGCGAACAATTCCCGATCTCGGTCGTTGAGGCGATGGCGGCGGGGCTGCCGGTCGCATCGCCCGATGTCGGCGATGTTCTGGCGATGGTGTCCGATGGGAACCGCGCCTTGCTTCAGGCCTCCTCACTGGAGTCCGTGCTTCGCAGTTTGGTGCTGGACGAAACGCTCAGGAAGCGCGTAGGGGCCGAAAATCGCGCGCGCGCGGTGGGGGAGTATGATGAGGACGGGATGATCGCGCGGTACGCGTCGCTCTATGGCGATGCAGTCGGCCGATCCGGCGCATTGGCCGGTTAAACGGATTTTTACCGCGCAATTCGCGCGCATTTCACCTACTATCTGCGGCAAAATTGAGGAGTGACGTGTTGTTCAAGGGTCTGAAACCCATCATTTACGGCGGGCGTGAGGTGTGGCCCCTCGTCGAGGGTGGAAAGGGCATTTCGGCGAGCAACCATATGAGCTCGGGCGCTTGGGCCGCTGCCGGTGGCATCGGCACGATCTCTGCGGTGAATGCCGACAGCTACGATCCGACGGGCAAGATCGTCCCCCAGGTCTATCGCAGCCGCACCAGGCGCGAACGCCATGAGGAACTGATCGACTATGCGATCGAGGGCGCCGTCGAACAGGTGAAGCGCGCATACGAGATTTCGTCGGGCAAGGGCGCGATCAACATCAACGTGCTGTGGGAAATGGGCGGCGCCCAGCGCATCCTCCATGGCGTGCTCGAACGCACCAAGGGCATGGTATCGGGCGTCACCTGTGGTGCCGGCATGCCGTACAAGCTGTCCGAGATCGCAGCGTCCTACGAGACGAGCTATCTGCCGATCGTCAGCTCCGGCCGTGCATTTCGCGCGCTGTGGAAGCGTGCCTATCATAAGGCGGCGGAATGGCTTTCGGCGGTGGTTTATGAGGACCCCTGGCTTGCGGGCGGTCATAACGGCCTGTCCAATGCCGAGGATCCGTTGAAGCCCGAGGATCCCTATCCGCGCGTCAAAGCGCTGCGTGACACGATGCGCGAGGGCGGTATTTCCGACGAAGTGCCGATCGTGATGGCCGGTGGCGTGTGGCATCTGCGCGACTGGAACGACTGGATCGACAATCCCGAACTTGGCGCGATCGCCTTCCAGTTCGGCACGCGACCGCTGCTCACGCAGGAAAGCCCGATTCCAGAGGCCTGGAAATCGAGGCTCATCACGCTCGAGCCCGGCGACGTCCTGCTCCACCGCTTCTCGCCGACCGGTTTCTATTCGTCGGCGGTGATGACGCCGTTCCTCAGAAACCTGGTCATGCGTTCGGAACGTCAGATCGCCTTTTCGACCGAGGCTGCGGGTGATCATCAGTTCCAGCTCGATGTCGGCGTCAAGGGCAAGCATATGTGGGTGACGCGCAACGACCTGCTGCGTGCCCGCGAATGGTTCGGTCAGGGTTATGCCGAGGCGCTGAAAACGCCCGACAACACGCTCGTCTTCGTCACCCCCGAGGAACGCGCGGTGGTTCGCAAGGATCAGGCGGATTGCATGGGCTGCCTCAGCCAATGCGCCTTCTCGTCCTGGATGGACACCGAGACCAATTCCACAGGCCGTCTCGCCGATCCGCGCAGCTTCTGCATCCAGAAGACGCTTCAGGACATCGCGCATGGCGGCGATCCGAACGACAATCTGATGTTCGCCGGCCATGCGGCCTTCAAATTCAAGCAGGATCCATTCTATTCGAACGGGTTCGTGCCGACGGTGAAGCAGCTGGTCGATCGGATTTTGACCGGAGATTGAGCGAGGCTTCGCCGCTCTGATTTGATCTGTCGCTCCAGCGAAAGCTGGAGCCCATGCGATGTGTCAAAATTCCGATAACTGGAAAGACCGCATGGGCCCCAGCTTTCGCTGGGGCGACATCGCGGTTTGTCGATCAGCCTTGCCCTGATCTTATGCCTCGGGCGCAGGGCTCTCCGGCTCAGCCTCTTCGTCGCTGCGCATCGTCAGAGGCATCGAGACCATATAGCCCGCGATCAGCGTGCCGATCACCGACCACAGCAGCACTGCGACCACCGCGACCGCTTGTGCGACGAATTGCTGAAGGAATGGCGCGGAATCCTCGAACACCGGGGCGCCGAGTGCGGGCAGCATCAGGATAGGCAGCAAGAGCGCGCCCACCAGTCCGCCGATGCCGTGAAGTGCGAATGCCTGAACCGGATCATCGATGCGCAACCGTGCGACAAGCCCGACAACGCCGCGCGCGGCCAAAGATGCAGCGAGACCGGCAAGAATGGCGCCGGCCGGACCCGAATAGCCCGCGCCGGCCGCGATACCGGCAAGACCCGCCAGCGCGCCGCTCGCAAAGCCCAGTGCATCGGCCTTGCGGCGCAGCACCGCATCCGCGCCGATCCAGGCAAGCGCACCTGCGCCCGCCGCAAGATGCGCGTTGATGATGGCGCGTGCCGTGTCGTCGGTGGCGGCAAGCGTCGATCCGCCCGCCAGTGCAAGCAGCCCGACCCAGAGGATTCCGGTGCCGACAAGCGCGAGCAGGGGGGATTGCGGCAGCAGGGGGAGTTTGCGGAATCCCAGGCGCGGGCCGATCATCCAGGCCACCGTGAGGGCGGAGGCACCCGCCGAGAGATGCAGGATGAGCCCGCCGGCATAATCGAGTGCGCCGAGTTCGGCGAGCCAGCCGCCCGACACCCATCGTGCGATCGGGATATAGACGAGCAGCGACCAAGCCAGAGAGAAGGCCAGCAGCCAGCCAAGCCGTGCCCGGCCGATCAGTGCGCCCGCGACGATCGCCGGTGCGGCGATTGCAAAGACGGTTTGCAGCAGCGCGAAGGCAGAATCGGGAATGGTCGCGCCGTCGCGGATCTCGGCCAGATTGCCGAGCAATACCTGGCCGAAGCTGCCGATCCAGGCGGATCCCGGACCGAAGGCGAGGCTGTAGCCCGATATGATCCAGAACATTGGAATCGTTGCGGCGATGGCCAGCGGAGACAGGGCGGACGATGCGGCCGAACGTGGTTGTGCCAGGCCGGCATAGCGGATGGCGAGGCCGGCGACGATGCCGAGCAGCGCGATCGCCGAGGCGGCGAGCACCCAGCCGGTGTCTCCACTGTCGGGCGCGACGGTGAGCTGTGCCGCTGCGGGCGATGCGGCCAGGCCGGCGAGCCCGAGACAGAAAAGCGCCTTGATACCGTTACGCATGGTCGTTCCCCGAATCCTCTTCGGCGGCCTTGCTAGCGGAAACGGCGTTAAAAAGTCGCCAATTTCGGATCAGGCCCAGCCTTCGAGCACCTGATCTGGCGGGCGATGACCGTCCGACCACATGCGGATATTGGCGATCACCTTTTCGCCCGTCGCTTCGCGCGCTTCGATCGTCGCAGAGGCCATGTGCGGCAGCAGCACCACGTTGGACAGAGCCAGCAGGCGCTGATCGACGGCGGGTTCATGGGCATGAACGTCAAGGCCGGCGCCCGCGATCCGGCCCGATTCGAGTGCATCGACCAGTGCGCCCTCGTCGACGATCTCGCCGCGCGCAACGTTGATCAGGCAGGCGCCGGGCCGCATCTGCGCAATGCGTGTCGCATCGATCAGATTATGCGTCTCGGCATTGTGCGGGCAATTGATCGAGACGAAATCGGACGCGCCGAGCAGATCGTCCAGCGACGCGTCGAATGTTGCATCCACCGCGCGCTCCACCACGTCGGGCAGGCGATGGCGATTGTGATAGCGGATCGACAGGCCGAAGCCGCGCGCGCGCAGCGCGATCGCCTGGCCGATGCGGCCCATGCCGACAATGCCCAGCGTCTTGCCGTGGATGCGATGCCCCAGCATCGAAGTCGGCGACCAGCCGTTCCAGCTGCCGGACCGGACCAGCCGCTCGCCCTCGACGAGCCGGCGCGGAACGCACAGCAGCAGCGCCATCGCCATGTCGGCGGCATCCTGCGTCAGGACACCGGGCGTGTTGGTGACGATGATGCCTTTGGCGCGCGCTGCTTTCAGGTCGATATGATCGACGCCATTGCCGAAATTGGCGATCAGCTTGAGGTTCGGGCCCGCCGCCGCGATCAGTTCGGCATCGATCTGGTCGCTCAATGTGGGCACGAACACGTCGCAATCCGCCATTGCCGCGGCCAGGGCGGCACGATCCATCGGCACGTCATGCGGATTCAGCATCGTTCGGAACAGTTCCGCCATGCGGTGTTCGATGGGCATGGGAAGGCGTCGCGTGACGATCACCTTGGGCTGTTCTATGCGCTCGGAAGGGCTCATAGCCACCGGCTAGGCGCGCTTCCATATGCACGTCAAGCGGTGGTAACGCTTGATGGGGCCCCGCGCTTTTGGCAACAGGGATGGTATGACAGTTTCAGGGGGAAAAACCGCGTCGCGCAGTCTGGTCGCGTTTGTTGCGGCCGCGCTTGCGCTATTGGGTGCCGATGGCGCGATCGCCCAGAAAAAGCCGCCTTATTGGGCGTCGATCACCGCGGCCAAGGCGCGGATGCGCACCGGCCCTGGTCGCAATTTTCCCGCGAGCTGGCTGTATCTGCGTGCCGGCCTGCCGGTGAAGGTGATCGAGACCTACCCCAATTGGCGCAAGGTCCAGGATCCGGACGGTGCGCAGGGCTGGATGCAGGCCAATCTGCTGAGCGAGGATCGGACCGCGATGGTGGTCGGAGAGGTCCGTACGCTGCGCGCGTCGCCCGATGGCGCGGGCAAGGTCAATTGGCGCGCGGAGCCAGGTGTGATCGGGAAGCTTTCGGATTGCGCGCAGGGGTGGTGCCGGATCGACGTCAACGGCCGGGCTGGCTTCGTCGAGGCCCGCTATCTTTGGGGCGCGGACGAAAAGTAACCTGCGTCGCCATCGCGCCGTAACCACAAAACCGTCATTCCAGCGAAAGGCTCTCCCGAGCGTAGTCGAGGGGCTGGAATCCATACGATCTCCGAAACATCACGATTTTGTCGGCTATCGCATGGGCCCCAGCTTTCGCTGGGGCGACATGGATGCTTGAATCAATCGATCAGTTCGATCGCCACCGCAGTGGCCTCGCCGCCGCCGATGCACAGCGACGCGACACCTTTCTTACCGCCGCGATTCTGCAGCGCTGCGATCAGCGTCGCGATGATGCGCGCGCCCGACGCGCCGATCGGGTGACCGAGCGCGGTCGCGCCGCCGTTCACATTCACCTTGTCGTGCGGGATGCCGAGATCGCGCATTGCAATCATCGAAACGCAGGCAAAGGCCTCGTTCACTTCGAACAGGTCGACATCGTCGACGCTCCAGCCCGCCTTGTCGAGAACCTTGGTGACGGCGGCGACGGGAGCGGTGGTGAACTTGGCGGGCTCATGGGCATGCGCGGCGTGCGCAACGATCTGTGCGATGGGCTTGGCGCCCAGCGTGTCGGCAACGCTCTGGCGCGTCATCACCAGTGCGGCGGCACCGTCGGAGATCGACGAGGCATTGGCGGCGGTGATCGTGCCGTCCTTGGCGAAAGCGGGCTTGAGCGTCGGGATCTTGGTGGTGTCGCCCTTCAGCGGCTGTTCGTCCTTGTCGACGGTCACGACGCCCTTGCGGCCGGCGATCTCGACGGCAACGATCTCGCGATCGAACGCGCCCGAGGTCTGCGCGGCCTGCGCGCGAGTGAGCGACGCGATGGCGTAATCGTCCTGCGCTTCACGGGTGAACTGATATTCGCCGGCGGTCTCTTCGGCGAAGCTGCCCATGGCACGGCCGGGTTCATAGGCGTCTTCGAGGCCGTCGAGGAACATGTGATCCATCACACGATCATGGCCGATGCGGGCGCCGCCGCGATGCTTGGTCAGCAGATAGGGCGCATTGGTCATGCTCTCCATGCCGCCGGCGATCAGCAGGTCGACCGAGCCGGCTGCCAGCGCTTCGGACGCCATGATCGCGGCCTGCATGCCAGATCCGCACATCTTGTTGACGGTGGTCGCCTCAACCGAATTGGGCAGGCCGGCCTTCAGCGCGGCCTGGCGCGCCGGCGCCTGGCCAAGCCCGGCGGGAAGCACGCAACCCATATAGATACGCTCGACCCGATCGCCGGAAATGCCCGCACGTTCCACCGCGGCCTTGACCGCTGTCGCGCCCAGATCGGTCGCACTCGCGCCGGCCAGGCTGCCCTGGAAACTTCCCATCGGGGTGCGGGCATAGGACAGGATGACGACGGGATCGGTGGTCATGGTTGCGTTCCTCGATTGATATGTTGGTGGCGATCTAGGACGTCGCCTTCGCAACTGCAACATCGTCGACCGTCCGAATGTCATGACCGAGCGTCCCGAGCGCGGCGATCAGCGGATGATCGCGAAGTGTGCGGTGCGGCGCGAGCAGCAGGCCGATCTCCCGCACCGCATCGAAGCCGGCGAGTCGCGGCATGGCGATGCCGGGGCCCCCAAGCGAGGCGGGGGCAACGGTGATGCCAAGCCCCGCGCGAACCATCGCCATTGCGCGATCGTCATTGGCGGACCGGAAGCTGAAGGGCGGACGGACGCCGCGTTCGGTGAAATGGCGGCTGGTTTCGGCAAGCATCTCGCAAGCGCGCCGTGCGATCATCGCTTCACCCGCAATCTCCTCCGCGGGAACCATGGCGCGCTCGGCAAAAGGATGGGACGCGGGCAAGGCAAGGCGGTAATCCTCGCTGAACAGTGCGATGCCCTCGAACCGGGTCTCGCCGGCACGGATCAGCGTGAGCGCCAGGTCGATCCGGCCATCGCCGAGCGCGGCGGTCAATGTGCGCTCGTCGCCTTCGGTAATCTCAATTGGCTCTGCACCATCATAGCGTGACAGTGCGGTTTCGAGCGCGATGGTCGGAATGCTCAGCAAAATGCCGAGCCGGATAGGTTGCAACGGTGCCGCGACTCCGGTCACGCTTTCCTCGGCCGCGCGGAATTCCCGCTCGATCGCGCGTGCGTGAGCAAGCAGCCGGTTGCCCGCTTCGGTCAATTGAACGCGGCGATTGTCGCGTGCGAACAGGCGACTCCCCAGCCGTTTCTCCAGTTCCGAAATGCCTGCGGACAGCGTCGGCTGTGTCACGTTGATCTGCGCGGCTGCGCGTGTGAAGCTGCCCGCGTCGACCACAGCGAGGAACTGGCGGAGATGGGTTCGACTGATCATAGATTTTTCCTATGATGAATCGGCTTTGATTTCAATTTTTACGATAGTGCGCGCCGCGCTATGGACCATCACCCAGCTTTGGATAGCATGCGCGCCAGGAGAGTCGTCCGATGACCGCCACCCCAGAATTCGACTTCGCACTCGGCGAGAATGCCGAGATGATCCGCGAGAGCACCCGCCGTTTCGCCGAGGACCGTATCGCGCCCCTGGCCGCGAAGATCGACGCGGACGACTGGTTCCCGCGCGACCTGTGGCCTGAAATGGGCGCGCTCGGGCTTCACGGCATCACCGTCGAGGAAGCCGATGGCGGGCTTGGCCTGGGCTATCTCGAGCATGTCATCGCGGTTGAAGAAGTCAGTCGCGCATCGGCGTCGATCGGTCTGTCCTATGGCGCGCACTCCAATCTGTGCGTCAACCAGATCCGCCGCTGGGCCAATCCCGAGCAGAAAGCGAAATATCTGCCCAAGCTGATCTCGGGCGAGCATGTCGGTTCGCTGGCGATGTCGGAAGTCGGGGCAGGGTCCGACGTGGTCGGCATGAAGCTGCGCGCGGAACAGCGGGACGGCGGCCATGTGCTCAACGGCACCAAATTCTGGATCACCAACGCGGCCTATGCCGACACTCTGGTGGTTTACGCCAAGACCGGTGAGGGATCGCGCGGCATCACCGCCTTCCTGATCGAAAAGGACATGCCCGGTTTCTCGATCGGCCAGAAGATCGACAAAATGGGCATGCGCGGCTCGCCGACCGCGGAGCTGGTGTTCGACGATTGTTTCGTGCCCGACGAGAATATCATGGGCCCGCTCAACGGCGGTGTCGGCGTATTGATGTCGGGCCTGGATTACGAGCGTGCGGTGCTTTCCGGCATTCAGATCGGCATCATGCAGGCCTGCCTCGACGTCGTCATTCCCTATGTCCGCGAGCGCAAGCAGTTCGGCAAGCCGATCGGCGCCTTCCAGCTGATGCAGGCCAAGATCGCTGACATGTATGTCGCGATGCAATCGGCGCGCGCCTATGTCTATGCGGTCGCGCGGTCTTGCGACGAGGGGCGGACGACGCGCTTCGACGCGGCAGGCGCGATCCTGCTCGCCAGCGACAATGCGGTGAAGGTCGGGCTTGAGGCGATCCAGGCACTGGGCGGTGCGGGTTACACCAAGGACTGGCCGGTGGAGCGCTATATGCGTGACGCCAAGCTGCTCGATATCGGCGCCGGCACCAACGAGATCCGTCGGATGCTGATCGGCCGTGAGCTGATCGGCGCGGCATGATCGACGCGAAGGAGGTAAAGGCGTGAGCGCCCCCGTTCTGGACAGCAAACTCTCCTCCGACAGCGAGGGTTTTCGCGCCAATGCCGCGCACAACCGCGCGCTGGCGGAGCGTCTGCACGACGATGTTGCGAAAGCGGCATTGGGCGGCAGCGAATCCTCACGCGAGCGGCATGTCTCGCGCGGCAAGCTGTTGCCGCGCGACCGTGTGGAGCGATTGCTCGACCCCGGCTCGCCCTTTCTCGAGATCGGCCAGCTCGCCGCGTGCGACATGTATGAAGGCGAGGTGCCCGGCGCGGGCGTGATCGTCGGCATCGGTCGCGTTTCGGGGCGCCAGTGCATGATCGTCGCCAATGACGCGACGGTGAAGGGCGGCACCTATTATCCGCTGACGGTGAAGAAGCATCTTCGCGCACAGGAGATTGCGGAGGCCAACCGGCTGCCGTGCATCTATCTGGTCGACAGCGGCGGCGCGAACCTGCCCCACCAGGCGGAAGTGTTTCCCGACCGCGAGCATTTCGGCCGCATCTTCTTCAACCAGGCGAATATGTCCGCGCTCGGCATCCCGCAGATCGCCTGCGTGATGGGAAGCTGCACGGCCGGCGGCGCTTATGTGCCCGCCATGTCCGACGAGACGGTGATCGTGCGCAATCAGGGCACGATCTTCCTGGCCGGCCCGCCGCTGGTGAAGGCTGCGACGGGTGAAGTGATCAGCGCCGAGGATCTGGGCGGCGGCGATCTCCATGGCCGCAAATCGGGCGTGGTCGATCATGTCGCCGAGAATGACGAACATGCGCTCACCATTGTGCGCGATATCGTCTCCACTCTGGGCCTGCCGCACGATCCGCGCGTGAACATGGCCGAGCCGCGCGCGCCGAAATTCGATCCCGAAGAGCTTTACGGTGTGATCCCGCAGGACGTGCGCGCGCCTTATGATGTCCACGAAGTGATTGCGCGGCTGGTCGACGGCAGCGAGTTCCACGAGTTCAAGGCGCTTTACGGCACGTCATTGGTCTGCGGCTTCGCGCATATCTGGGGCATCCCCGTCGCGATCCTGGCGAATAATGGCGTGCTGTTTAGCGAATCCGCCGTGAAGGGCGCGCATTTCATCGAACTCGCCTGCCAGCGCCGCATCCCGCTGCTGTTCCTCCAGAACATCTCCGGCTTCATGGTCGGCGGCAAATATGAGGCGGAGGGTATCGCGAAGCACGGCGCCAAGCTGGTGACCGCGGTGGCCACCGCCACCGTACCCAAGATCACGGTGCTGATCGGCGGCAGCTTCGGCGCGGGTAATTACGGCATGTGCGGCCGCGCCTATTCGCCGCGCTTCCTGTTCACCTGGCCCAACAGCCGCATCTCGGTGATGGGCGGGGAGCAGGCCGCATCGGTGCTCGCCACTGTCCATCGCGACGCCGACAAATGGACGCCCGAAGAGGCGGAGGCCTTCAAGGCACCCGTGCGCCAGCGCTATGAGGACGAGGGCAATCCCTGGCACGCGACTGCGCGGCTGTGGGACGACGGGATCATCGATCCGGCCCAGACCCGCGACGTGCTGGGCCTCGCCTTCGCCGCGACGCTCGAAGCGCCGATTGCCGATCGTCCGGCGTTCGGCGTGTTCAGGATGTGAGGAACCACATATGAGCATCATCCTGCCGCTGCTGTTGCTTGCCGCCCAACAGTCCGAGAAGCTGCCGCCAGCGAATCCGGTGCCATTCGACCAAAGCGACGAAGCCGCGGTGATGGCGCCGATCGACGCGCTCTTCGCGGGGCTGACCGCGCATGACGGCCAGGCGATCCTGACTCAGGTCCGTGCCGAGGGCGCTGCCACCGTCGCGATCGAGAAGCCCGATGGTGGTCGCACGATCCGGCGGATGAGCTGGGCGGATTTCGCGGGCGGCATCAAGCCGGGGCCGCAGCGGCTGGAAGAGCGCATGACCAATCCCGCGATCGATATCGACGGCGATATCGCGATGGTGTGGGGGCGCTATGTGCTTCTGGTCGATGGCAAGCCGCATCATTGCGGCGTCAATCATTTCGATATGCTGCGCGAGAACGGCCAATGGAAGGTGCTGAACGTCACCTGGTCGCAGCGCACCACTGGTTGCGAGGGTTAAAGTGATCCAGTCCCTGCTCATTGCCAATCGCGGCGAAATCGCGTGCCGGATCATCCGCACTGCCCGCCGCCTCGGCATCCACACCGTCGCGGTCTATTCGGACGCGGACGCAAAGGCGCTCCATGTCCGCGAAGCCGATGAGGCGGTGCATATCGGCCCGTCGCCGGCGCGCGAATCCTATCTGATCGGCGAGAAGATCATCGCCGCCGCCAAGGCGACCGGCGCGGAAGCGATCCATCCCGGCTACGGCTTTCTTTCGGAGAATGCGGAGTTCGCGCAGTCGGTGATCGACGCCGGCCTTGTCTGGGTCGGCCCGAATCCCGCCAGCATCACTGCAATGGGCCTGAAGGACGCCGCGAAGGAACGGATGATCGCCGCTGGCGTGCCGGTCACGCCCGGCTATCTCGGCGAGGATCAGAACCCCGATCGCCTGAAGGCCGAGGCCGATGCGATCGGTTATCCGGTACTGATCAAGGCCGTCGCAGGCGGCGGCGGCAAGGGCATGCGCCGGGTCGATGCGGGCGAAGATTTCGCCGACGCGCTGCTGTCGTGCAAGCGCGAGGCGGCCTCCTCGTTCGGTGACGATCGCGTGCTGATCGAGAAATACATCCTGAGCCCGCGCCATATCGAGGTGCAGGTGTTCGGCGACACGCATGGCGATGTCGTCCATCTGTTCGAGCGCGATTGCTCATTGCAGCGCCGTCACCAGAAGGTGATCGAGGAAGCGCCCGCGCCGGGCATGGACGAAGCGACGCGCGAAGCGATCTGCGCGGCGGCAGTCAGGGCGGCGAAGGCGGTCGATTATGTCGGCGCCGGCACGATCGAGTTCATCGCCGATGCCAGCGAAGGCCTGCGCGCCGATCGTATCTGGTTCATGGAAATGAACACGCGGCTTCAGGTCGAGCATCCGGTGACCGAAGAGATCACCGGTCAGGATCTGGTCGAGTGGCAGCTTCGTGTCGCCAGCGGTGAACCTCTGCCCAAGCGCCAGGACGAACTCGCCATCGACGGCTGGGCGATGGAAGCGCGGCTCTATGCCGAGGATCCGACGACCGGTTTCCTCCCGTCCACCGGGCCGCTGACGCGCTTCTCGCTCGATCCGTTCCAGTCGCTCGGCCGCATCGATACCGGCGTGACCGAGGGCGATGCGATCAGCCCATTTTACGATCCGATGATCGCGAAGATCATCTTCCATGGTGAGACGCGCGAAGAAGCTGCTGAGGGTGTCGCCGGCGAATTGCTCAATCTGTCGATCTGGCCCGTCCGCACCAACGCCGCATTCCTGGTGAAGCTGTTGCGCGACGACGCGTTTCTCTCTGGAAATGTGCAGACCGGTTATATCGGCGACAATCTGGAGCGCCTGACGGCGATCGACCCACCGAACGAGGGCGTGCTCAACAGTGCGGCTGAAGCATTGTTGCCGGTTGAGGACACCTCCGTCTGGAATCATCGCTCGGGTTTCCGGCTGAATCGTGCACCCGACCAAAGGCTGCGATTGGCGGATGAAACGGGCGCGCTTGTCGAATTCGACGCGGGGCTTGGTTATGATCCCGTCTTCACCGACGTGATCGATGGTGTCGCCATTCATCCGATGCAGGGCAAGACCTATGCATTTCGCCGTTATGAACCGCGCGGTTCCGCGGGCGGGGCAGGGGCATCCGACGGCGCCATCCTGTCTCCCATGCCTGGTCGGATTATCGCGGTCGATGTGATCGCGGGTGCAGCGGTGACCAAGGGCCAGAAGCTCGTCACGCTCGAAGCGATGAAGATGGAGCATTCGCTGACCGCGCCCTTCGACGGCATTGTCGCCGAGCTCAATTCCGAAGTCGGCGGGCAGGTGTCCGAAGGCGCGCTGCTGGTTCGGATCGACAAGGCTGAATAGAGAGGGCCCAATAGAGATGGCCGACGCGCTTCGCATGCGGGAAGCAACATCCGACGATCTTCCCGCGATCGTGGCGCTGTTGGCCGATGACGAGAATGGCGCGCTGCGCGAGGATGCACGGTTGCCGCTGGATCCGGGCTATGTCGCCGCATTCGATGCGATCGCGGCATTGCCCAACCAGGAACTGATCGTTGCCGAGCAGGATGGCCGAATCGTCGGCACGATGCAGTTGAGCTATCTGCCCGGCCTGTCCTTTCGCGGGCGCTGGCGCGGGCAGATCGAGGCGGTCCGCATCGCGAGCGCGCTGCGCGGTCACGGGCTGGGAACGGCGATGATCGAATGGGCTGTCGAGCGCTGCCGCGCACGCGGATGCAAGATGGTCCAGCTCGCCTCCAAGCGCACGCGGCTGGATGCGCATCGATTCTACGAGCGGATGGGCTGGGACAAAAGTCACAGCGGTTTCAAATTGATGCTCGACTGAGAAGGTTGAACGCGGTGCGGCCGAACTCTACGGACGCGCCGGAAAGACTGAGGACTGACAGCAATGGCCGGACGATATTTCGACGAATGGTGCGTGGGCGACAGGATCGAGCATGAGATCCGCCGCACCGTCACCGAGACCGATAATCTCCTCTTCTCGACGATGACGCACAATCCGCAGCCGCTGCATCTGGATGCCGAGGCGGCTAAGGCAAGCCCGTTCGGGCAGATCCTCGTCAACGGCACTTTCACCTTCGCGCTGATGGTCGGCCTGTCGGTGGGGGAAACCACATTGGGCACGCTCGTCGCCAATCTGGGTTATGACAAGGTGACCATGCCCAAGCCGGTGTTCATCGGCGATACGATGCGCGCCACGACCTTGGTCGAGGAAGCACGCGGCAGCCGCTCGCACGCCGATGCCGGGATTGTCACCTTCCTGCACGAACTGATCAACCAGCGGGATGAAGTGGTCTGCCGCTGTCTGCGGTCCGCGCTGATCCGGAAGAAGCCGGCGTGATGACACACCCAAATCCGTTCGTCCCGAGCGAAATCGAGGGACTATGCCGAGCGAAGCCGAGGCTAGGCGTTCTCGGCTTCGCTCGAACGCCTGTCTCGACTTCTCCGCGCCGCGGAGAAGTTTATCCTGAGCGCCTGCCTTGGCAGGCAGTCGAAGGGCTCGACACAAACGGAATTGGGGAATCCCTATCATGAGACTGCGTTCACTGCTCTTCGTGCCCGGCGACCGTCCGGAGCGGATGGAAAAGGCCCTGGGCCTTGGCGCCGATGCGCTGATCCTCGATCTTGAGGACGCTGTGGCGGCAACCCGCAAGGACGAGGCGCGCGCGGCCATTCGCGCCTTTCTCGATCGCGACCGCTCCGTGCCGCTGTTCGTGCGGATCAATCCGCTCGATTCCGGCATGGCTGATGACGATCTCGCCGCGGTGCTGCCCGGCAAGCCGGACGGCATCATGCTGCCCAAGGCGGAAGGGGCTGCATCGCTGAAGGACCTCGATTCCAGGCTCGACTGGGCGGGCGCAGACGGGTGCAAGATCCTGCCGATCGCCAGCGAGACGCCTGCCGCGATATTCCAGATGGGAACCTATGGCGGCGTCACCACACGGCTCGCCGGCCTGACCTGGGGCGCGGAGGATCTGCCCGCCGCGATCGGCGCATCGACCTCGCGGGAAGAGGATGGCAGCTATACGCCGCCCTATCAGCTCGCGCGTTCGCTGACCTTGTTCGGTGCGGCCGCGGCCGGCGTCGCGCCGATCGAGACGGTCTATCCCGCATTCAAGGATCTGGACGGGTTGGCGGCTTATGCTGCCCGCGCACGGCGCGACGGCTTCACGGGCATGATGGCGATCCATCCGACCCAGATCGCAGTCATCAACGCAGCCTTCACGCCGAGCGAAGCCGAAGTGGCGCATGCCCGTGCGGTGATCGCGGCGTTCGCGGCCAACCCCGATGCGGGGGCATTGTCGCTCGACGGCAAGATGATCGATCGGCCGCATGTGAAGCAGGCGGAACGGATCGTGGCGCAGGCTGGCGGGTAGCATTGCCCACCCGTCATCCCAGCGAAAGCTGGGATCTGCCAACCAGATCGCGCTTGACGCGTCGGGAGATCCCAGCTTTCGCTGGGATGACGCGTTGGGAAGGGGATTGCGGCAGGGCGATGCTTGACGATTGGCTACCCCTGACCGGCTTCGCGCTTGGTGCGATCTTCGGCAGCTTCATCGCGGTGCTGGTGACGCGCTGGCCGCGCGGACAGACCACCGGCGGGCGATCGAGCTGCGAATCCTGTGGGCGGGTGCTCGCGCCGTTCGAACTCGTGCCTTTGCTGAGCTTCGTCGCGCAAATTGGACGCTGCCGGGGATGCGGGGCTCGGATCGACGGACGGTCGCTCGCGATTGAGTTCGCCGCCGCCCTGATCGGTGCCAGCGCCTTGTTCGTCTCGCCCGATCTGGTCGGCCTGTCCGGTGCGATCTTCGGCTGGTTCCTGCTCGCGCTTGCCGTGCTCGATGTCGAGCATCTCTGGCTGCCCGACAAGCTGACCCTGCCGTTGATGACGATCGGCATCGTTGCTGCCGCGCTGCTCCAGCCCGATGAAGCGCAGCCTCGCATTATCGGCGCGCTGGTCGGCTATCTCGGATTGTCGCTGCTCGCCTGGACCTACAAGATCGCGCGGAAACGCGAAGGCCTGGGTGGGGGCGACCCCAAGCTGCTGGCCGCGATCGGCGCGTGGCTGGGCTGGCAGGCCTTGCCATTCGTGCTGCTGCTCGCCTGTCTTGCGGGGCTGGCAACGGTGTTTGGTCATCGCGCCCGAGGCGGAGCGGTTACGGCGACCACACGCATCGCCCTCGGTGCATTGCTGGCGATCGCCGCTTGGCCGCTCTGGCTGTTGTGGCAGGGTTACGCACCAACGCTTTGATTCGACATATCGGACGATCCGGGTCAAACTCAGTCTCGAATGAAAACGGGAGTGAGCGATGCAGGACGTTCTGATAGCGCAACGTGCGGCGTTCATGGCTGAGCTTCCGGTCTCGATCGCGGCCCGCAAGGATCGGCTGAAGCGCTGCATCGCGTTGCTCGTCGATAACAGCGAGCCGCTGTGCGACGCACTGTCCGACGACTTCGGCCATCGCAGCCGCGAACAATCGATGATCACTGACATCGTCGGATCGATCCGCGCGCTCAAGCACGCGATTCGTCATGTCGATGACTGGGCTCGCCCAGAGAAGCGCAGGCTCGACTTTCCGTTGGGACTGCTCGGTGCGCGCGCCCGGGTCGAATATCAGCCCAAGGGCGTCATCGGCGTGATCGCTCCGTGGAATTTTCCGGTTCAGCTCACCATGGGGCCGACCGGCGGCGCCTTTGCCGCGGGCAACCGCGTGATGGTGAAATCGTCCGAATATACGCCCGGTGTCGCGGCGCTGCTGGAGGATCTGGCGCCACGTTATTTCGACCGGACCGAACTCGCCTTCTTTTCCGGCGGGCCGGAGGTCGGCAAGGCGTTCGCCGAACTTCCGTTCGATCATCTGATCTTCACCGGTGCGACATCGGTTGGGCGCCATATTCTGCATGCGGCGGCGGACAGCCTGACTCCGGTCACGCTCGAACTTGGCGGAAAATCCCCGACCATCATCGGGCGCGGCGCGGATATCGCCCAGGCGTCCGAACGGATCGCGTTGGGCAAGATGCTCAATGCCGGGCAGATCTGCCTGGCCCCCGATTATCTGCTCGTGCCCGAGGAGAAGGAGGCGGCGATGGTCGAGGGCATCCGCACGGCTGCATCGGCGCTCTATCCGACGCTGCTCGCCAATCCGGATTATACCTCGGTTGTTAACGGTCGCCACGTGACCCGGCTCAAGGGGTATCTGGACGATGCCCGTGCCAAGGGAGCCGAGGTCATCGAGGTCAATCCGGCCCTTGAGGATTTCGCCGCGTCGAACGGTCAGAAAATGCCGCTGCATATCCTTCGCAACGTCACCGACGATATGACAGTGATGCAGGACGAGATTTTCGGGCCGATCCTGCCGGTGAAGACCTATCGCGAGGTCGGTGAAGCGATCGATTACGTCAATGCGCACGATCGGCCGCTGGGCCTTTATTATTTCGGCGCGGATGCCGGAGAGGAGCGGGCGGTGCTCGACCGGACGATCTCCGGCGGCGTGACCGTCAATGACGTGCTGTTCCACGTTTCGATGGAGGATCTGCCCTTTGGCGGGATCGGCCCGTCAGGCATGGGCAGCTATCATGGCCAGGACGGCTTTCGCACGTTCAGTCACGCCAAGAGCGTTTATCGCCAACCCAGGATCGACGTGGCGAAGCTGGCGGGGCTCAAGCCGCCCTATGGCAAGGGCGCCAAAGGTGCGATCGCGCGGGATTTGAAGAAGTAAGCCCGCACGCGACATTCTTAATGCCGCTCCAGCTTTCGCAGGAGCGGCTGCATCTATCTCGCCGTTCGCTTAGCGCACCACCCCACGGAACATCAGCCGGCCGGCATTTTTCGAGGCCGGATTGAGCGTCCAGCGAACATGGGTGACGTCTTCCGGGCGGGCGCTGCGGACGCTGCCGTCGCGTTCAGTGACCCTGAGTTGGTCCAGCCGTCCCCATCTGCGTCCACCATCGATCGAAACGACCGCGCTGGGATCGGGCGTGCCCTGATAGGCGACGGCGGCGGGCATCGGATTGGTGACGACGAAATCGCCCGTCGCGCGTGCACTGGTGCTGCGATAGTTGAGCATGAAGACCAGGCGGTCGCCCGACGACATCCGCCCCGGCGGCTCGAGCACGACATGATTGCGGCCCTGGGTGCTCGAGAACGTCTTCTCAACGAACACCGTGCTCGTCAGCGCCACCGGATCGGCGGCGAGGGCCGTGCCGGGCGCGATGAGCGCGAGGGCGAACAGAAAGGGCTTCTTCATGCAGTCTCCGTCGGTCGAAACTCTGGCGGCGGACGACGGGCGCGTGGATGCGACGGGCAAAGCGCCCGAAACGGTCCAGACAGGCATCGAAATCCCCCACGGGGCGAACCCCACGGACTGGATGCACGAAATTGGAAAACAAAGGATTAACCCTGTTGAGGATCCGAGTTCGCTGATGACAGCGCGGGCGCGCCGGATTAGGCTCCCGACAATGGAGAACGACGCGAAACCAAAGGAAAACGGGGCGTCGGAAACGGCGCACGGCCAGATCCATCGCGTCGACTGGCATCGTGACAGGCTGCTGGCCGCGTTGACGTTGATCGCCGGTATCGGCCTGTTGCTTGGGCTGCCCTTCGCATTGCGTGCGGGGGCCGAGTTCTTCCTGCCGGTCACGGCATCGCTGGTGATCGCGATCGCGATGGTGCCGGGGCTGGAATGGCTTCAGCGCCGCGGCCTGCCGTCTTCGGTCGCGGCACTATTATGCGTGCTGCTCTTTCTGGTCGCCGCGAATCTGGTTCTGGTCTCGATCATCGTGCCGGCGGCGGAATGGTTCCGCGTGCTGCCCGAGCGAATCGGGTTGATCCAGGCCAATCTGGCGCCGCTGATCGATTTCTACTCCAATCTGCAGCGATTCATCGACGACAGTATCGCCATGATCGCAAGCGGGCCGGTGGCGGCTGCACAGACTGTGGCTGTCACCGCACCGCGCTCGTTGCTCGACCTTGTCGCGACCTCGGCGCCCTATGCGCTGATCCAGATGTTCTTCGCGCTGCTGCTGATCTATTTCTTTCTCGCCGGATGGACCCGCCTGCGCGAGCGCACCATCACCAGCCGCGGCAGTTTCGACGGTGCGCTGGCGACGGCGCGGGTGATCCAGAATCTGGTGGATGCCACCTCGGCCTATCTGGGCACGATCACGGCGATCAATCTCGTGCTCGGTCTCTGCGTCGCGCTTGCTCTCTATATGGTCGGCATGCCGTCACCGTTGATGTGGGGCGGCATCGTCGCGATTCTCAACTACATTCCCTATCTCGGTCCGATTCTCGCTGCGCTGTTGCTCGCAATGGGCGGGTTGATGACCTTTTCGGATCTCTGGTGGGCATTGTTGCCCGCAGCGATCCAGATCGTTTTCCACATGATCGAAGCGAATGTGATCACGCCGATGGTCGTCGGGCGCCGATTGACGATCAATCCTTTGCTGATTCTGATCTCGCTCAGCTTCTGGGGATGGGTGTGGGGCACGCCGGGTGCGCTGCTCGCGGTGCCGCTGCTGATTATTATCAAGACGGTGATGGCAGCTGCCGGACGCCCGGATATCGCGGGTTTCCTGTTCGAGGAAGGCACGCTGACGCATGCCGATGAAGAGGTTCAGGAACCTTACGCACAAACACGTTCTTGAGGCGCTTGACAGGTCACAACACCTGGCCTAGTTGCCACGCCTCACCGCGCAAGCGGGTGTAGCTCAGTTGGTTAGAGCGCCGGCCTGTCACGCCGGAGGTCGCGGGTTCGAGCCCCGTCACTCGCGCCACCTTTTCAATGGTTTATGAAAAGGTGGCGTCCGCCGAGGCGGAGCGGATCGAACCCCGAAATCATCAAATTCATGGCCGAGCGGCACGATGATTTCGTGGCGTTTCAGGCGTCGTTCCCGCTCCGGAATCTGGAGTCTGGGCCACGCTGTTTTTGGTGTGGTGCGGGCGGCAAGCGCCGCCCGATCATGGTCGGCCTCAGTAGCGCCAGCGACCGAGTTCCATCCAGCGCAGCATGCGCCGCATCGGGAAGATCCAGAGCCAGGCAAGACCCATTGCAAGGAAGGCGAGCCCCTGCGCCCAGACGGGCAGGGAGAGCGCCTCGACCAGGGTGACGGACAGGATGCACCAGACGATCAGAATCACCAGAATCAGAATCATACCGACAGGCTTGCGCCAGCTTGGGGTCATGACGGCGGTCCTATCCATTCCAGTTCGGTGACGATTGCGTGGAGCGGCACATCCCACGGATCGGTCGGGATTGCATCCACTTCCTGGCACGCCCAGGCGATACCGATTCGGTGGGCTGTGGGAGCTTCCTGGAAATAGCGGTCGTAGAATCCGGCCCCCTGGCCAAGGCGGCCAAGCTTGCGATCGAATCCCACAAGCGGGGCGAGAATCAGATCCGGTACGACGGTCTCTGCCGAATCGGGCTGCAGCAGGCCACCCCAGCCGGGGATGAGCGGCTCGTCCGGAGCCCAGGGAACGAAATACATGGGCTGGTCGCGCGCCGTCACGACGGGAAGCGCGGTCGTGCGGCCAAGCGATGCCGCATGGCCCAGCGCGGTCAGGACCGGGAATTCGCTGCCCAGAGGCATATAGAAGGCGATGCAGCGCGCTTCTGCGATGGCAGCCTCCAACTGCTGCGCAAGGGCCTGAGCGGCGGCCTGTCGATCTGCGTCGCCAAGCGTGGCGACATGCGCGGCGCGACGGCGGCGCAACGCGGCGCGCGCAACGGATTTATCGATCATGGGTGTCGATCATGAGCCGGGAGGTTGGCGGGACCACCGTGGCCGTTTGCCGGAATATCCTCTGACGCCGTTTAACGTCAGGTGGGGACCATATAAGACAGACCAGGATCTGCTCAGGGACAGCCCCCATGGAAGATGAATCGCCTCAGGGATTTTCAAAGGCTCGTACCGGGCAGTGCCCGCCATCCCCAATCTAGGGATTGTGAGGCTCACCCTCAAGTCTTTCCGCCAGACTTTCCAGGCGTTCGGCCAGCTTTTCGATGATTGGCGCGAAATCGGGCTGATAGACGGCGGGTTTCGGCGCGATCGGCTGTGCGTAGTCGGCTGGCGGCGGGGCGGGAGAGGGCGATTTTTCAGCCGTTTTTGCCGCGTTCCTGCTGTCGTTGAGTTCATCCGCGAGCAAAAGGGCTGCGAACAGCAGATTCCGTGTCTCGTTGATCCCGCCCACGGCGCGATCAGCGTCCTTCGCCTTCGCGTCGACGAGCGCGGCGATCTCGCGCAGATGCGCTTCCTCGCCGTCGCGGCAATGAACGGGGTAGCTGCGCCCCCCGATCTGGATCGAAACTTCGGCCATCCCCTCAGCCTTTCGTGATGATCCCGTCCAGCGCCGCGATTGCGGCCTCGACGCGCGTCTTGAGCCGCTCGTGCCGATCCTGCAGCGAGCGGTGGGCGGTCTGGTCCGCCACGTTCGCTTCGACGGTGGGCGCCGCGGGGGCGGCGGTTGCTGCCGCTTCAACCCGCGCCAGCGCCCGTTCCATCCGTCCTATTGCGAGGATAAGCCGGTCTTCTGACATTCCGTGTGAAATACCACGGATGCGCTGTGGGGCAAGTGTGGCAGAAACATGACACGCGGCGGGGCCCCACAGGTTGACGCCCCGGCCCTCAGCGGACAAAGGAACCGCGCGGCGCGACTCGGCCGCCACGCCATCGGCCCAGCCGGGCATATCGGGGAAAATCATGACCGTCTCGCCTCGCGAACTCGCCAACGCCATCCGGGCGCTGTCGATGGATGCCGTGCAGGCAGCGAATTCCGGCCATCCCGGCATGCCCATGGGCATGGCGGACGTCGCGACGACGCTGTTCACGCGTTATCTGAAGTTCGATCCGCAGGCGCCCAAATGGGCTGACCGCGATCGTTTCGTGTTGTCGGCCGGTCACGGTTCGATGCTGATCTATTCGTTGCTGCATTTGACCGGCTATGCGCGGCCGACGCTCGACGATATCCGCAATTTCCGTCAGCTTGGCAGCCCGTGCGCCGGGCATCCCGAGAATTTCGAGCTGGCTGGAATCGAGACGACGACCGGTCCGCTGGGCCAGGGCTTCGCGACCGCGGTCGGCATGGCGATTGCCGAGCGTCATCTGAATGCCGGCTTCGGCGACGACCTGGTCGATCACCGCACCTGGGTGATCGCGGGCGATGGTTGCCTGATGGAAGGCATCAATCATGAGGCCGTCGGCCTTGCTGGTCATCTCGGCCTGGGCCGGTTGATTGTCCTGTGGGACGATAATCGCATCACCATCGATGGCGCGGTGAACCTGTCGTCGAGCGAGGATGTCCAGGCGCGTTATGATGCGTCGGGCTGGCACACCGTGGCGTGCGACGGGCATGATATGGACGATATCGCCCGCGCCATCGACGCCGCACTGGCCGATCCGCGGCCGTCGCTGGTCCGTTGCCGGACGATCATCGGCAAGGGCGCGCCGAACAAGCAGGGCACGTCCGCCACTCATGGCAGCCCCTTGGGCGCCGACGAAATCGCGGCCGCGCGCGAAACGCTGGGCTGGAGCTGGCCGCCCTTCGAGGTTCCGCAGGATATCCGCGACGAATGGCTGAAGGCCGGTACGCGCGGCGTCGAAGCGCGCGCTGCCTGGGAAGGCCGGCTTGCCGGTCATGCCGATCGGAGCGAGTTCGAGCGCCGCATGGCGGGCGTTCTGCCCGAGGGTGCTGCGATCAAGGACTATATCGATGGCCTGATCGCCGACCCGAAGACCGTTGCGACGCGCAAGGCGTCGGAAATGGCGCTCGAAGCGATCAATGCGGCCGTCCCCGAGACGATCGGTGGTTCGGCCGATCTCACCGGATCCAACAACACCAAGACCAAGTCCACCGGCCCGCTGACCCGTGACGATTATTCGGGTCGTTATGTCTATTACGGCATTCGCGAGTTCGGCATGGCCGCCGCGATGAACGGCATGGCGCTGCATGGCGGCGTTATCCCCTATGGCGGCACCTTCCTGGTCTTTGCGGATTATTGCCGCGCCGCGATCCGGCTGTCTGCGCTGCAACAGACGCGCGTCGTCTATGTGATGACGCATGATTCGATCGGTCTGGGCGAGGATGGCCCGACACATCAGCCGGTCGAGCATCTGATGTCGTTGCGCGTCATTCCGAACCTCGACGTCTATCGCCCCTGCGACGCGGTCGAGACCGCCGAATGCTGGGCATTGTCGCTGGCGAAGGCGGACGGTCCTTCGCTGCTCGCGCTGACCCGGCAGAACCTGCCTCAGTTGCGTACCGATGCCGCGGAGAATCTCTGCGCCAAGGGCGGTTATCGTTTGACCGCTGCCGAAGCGGAGCGCCGCGTGGTGCTCATCGCGAGCGGCTCGGAAGTCGAGATCGCGGTTGCGGTGCGCGCGCTGCTTGAGGCTGAAGGCATTGGCGCCGATGTCGTCTCCATGCCGTGCTGGTCGCGGTTCGACGCCCAGTCGGCCGATTATCGCCGCGATGTCCTGCCCGACGGCGTGCTCCGTGTCTCGATCGAGGCTGGCGCGACCATGGGCTGGGAGCGCTATACCGGTCTGGACGGGTTGCGTTTCGGCATGGAGGGCTTTGGTGCTTCGGCGCCGGCGGAAGTCCTTTACGACCATTTCGGGCTGACCGCTCCGAAGATCGCGCCCCGCATCCTGGCGGCGCTGAAATCCTGAGCGCGATCGGTCCGGCGTTGCCGGATCGGCCGCTCGATATTGTTTGTTCGATGCGATTTCGGGGTCGTTGGATGTGCGCATCCACCCGGAAATCGCTCTAGATAGAAGGAACGCGAGCAATGGCAGTCAAGGTTGCGATCAACGGTTTCGGGCGCATCGGTCGTCTGGTGGCACGTGCGATCCTCGAGCGTGGCGGCAGCGAGCTCGAACTGGTCGCGATCAACGATCTGGCGGATGCCAAGTCGAACGCGATGCTGTTCAAGCGCGATTCGGTTCATGGTCCTTATCCGGGCACCGTCGAGGTCGACGGCAACGATATCGTGGTCGATGGCAAGCGCATCCGCGTGACCGCCGAGCGCGATCCGGCCAATCTGCCGCATGGCGATCTGGGCGTCGATATCGCGCTGGAATGCACCGGCTTCTTCACCGACCGTGAGAGCGCACAGAAGCATCTCGATGCCGGTGCCAAGCGCGTGCTGATCTCCGCGCCCGCCAAGGGTGTCGACCTGACGGTGGTCTACGGCGTGAACAACGACAAGCTGACCGCCGAGCACACCATCGTCTCCAACGCGTCGTGCACGACCAACTGCCTGGCGCCCGTCGCCAAGGTGCTGAACGACACGGTCGGCATCGAGCGCGGCCTGATGACGACGATCCACGCCTATACCAACGACCAGAAGATCCTCGACCAGATCCACAGCGATCCGCGCCGTGCGCGCGCTGCCGCGATGTCGATGATCCCGACCACGACCGGTGCGGCCCGCGCGGTGGGTGAGGTTCTGCCAGAACTGAAGGGCAAGCTCGACGGATCGTCGGTCCGCGTGCCGACTCCTAACGTCTCGCTGGTCGATCTCACTTTCACGCCGAAGCGTGACACGACCCGCGACGAAGTGAACGCGATCCTGAAGGCGGCTTCGGAAAGCGGTCCGCTCAAGGGTATCCTCGCTTTTACCGACGAGCCGCTGGTTTCGATCGACCTCAACCACAATCCGGCAAGCTCGACGGTGGACAGCCTCGAAACCGCCGTGCTCGAGGGCAAGCTGGTGCGTGTCGTCTCGTGGTACGACAATGAATGGGGCTTCTCGAACCGCATGGTCGACACCGCCACCGCAATGGCGGCGCTGATCTGACGATGGTGACTGCCCGGCTACTCGGTATCGCCCGTCATGGGCGACCGCGTGGAACGATCGAGACGGTGGATCATATCCATGTCTCGATCGAGGGCGGTCTGGACGGTGATTTCCGCGGTACGGTGAAACCGGGCGGGAAGGGGCGGCGACAGGTGTCGCTGATCCGCGAAAATGACTGGTCTGCCGCGATGGCGGAACTTGGCACCGACATTCACTGGTCGGCGCGGCGGGCAAATCTGCTGATCGACGGCATCGACCTGTTCGAGACGGCCGGGGCGATCGTGCGGATCGGGCCGGATCTTCGGCTGACGATCACGCAGGAATGCGATCCTTGCAGCCGCATGGATGAAATTGCGCCGGGTCTGACAGCGGCATTGACCCCATATTGGCGCGGTGGTGCACTCGCGCGGGTTGTTTCGCCCGGCGATATTCGCGTGGGCGATGCGATCGAAATCGAAATCGGAGAGAGATGATGGCGGCATATCGCACGATGGACGACATGGGCGATATCGCCGGCAAGCGCGTGCTGGTCCGTGAGGATCTGAACGTGCCGACCGCCGATGGGCGCGTGACCGACGATACACGGATGCGTGCGACCTTGCCGACGATAACCGAACTCGCGGATCGCGGCGCGATCGTCCTGGTTCTCGCGCATTTCGGCCGCCCCAAGGGGCAGGTCCATCCCACCATGTCGCTGGCGCTGCTGACCCGATCCTATTCCGCAGTGCTGGGCCGGGAAGTCCGCTTCGTGCCGGATTGTCAGGGCGATGTCGCGATTTCCGCGGTGGAGGGCATGAATCCCGGCGAGATCGCGATCCTGGAGAATACGCGATTCCATCCCGGTGAGGAGACGAACGATCCCGCGCTGGTCGCCGGAATGGCCGCGCTTGGCGATTTCTACGTCAACGACGCTTTTTCCGCGGCGCACCGCGCGCACGCGTCCACCGAAGGGCTGGCGCACGCACTGCCCGCCTTTGCCGGCCGGCAGATGGAAGCCGAATTGGACGCGCTGAACAAGGCGCTGGGCGATCCGGAGCATCCGGTGGCCGCCGTGGTCGGCGGCGCGAAAGTCTCCAGCAAGCTCGAAGTGCTGCGCCATCTGGTCGAGAAGGTCGATCATCTCATCATCGGCGGCGGCATGGCCAACACCTTCCTTGCCGCGCGTGGCGTCGATGTCGGTAAATCGCTGTGCGAGCATGACCTGACCGACACGGCGGAAGAAATCCTCGACGCGGCGGACAGGGCGAATTGCACCGTCCATCTGCCCTATGACGTGGTGGTCTCGAAGCAGTTCGCGCCCAATCCGCCGACGCGCACCGTCAATGTCCATGAGGTCGCGGCGGACGAGATGATCCTGGATGTCGGCCCGGCCGCTGTCGAGGCGCTGGCCGACGTGCTCAAGAATTGCCGGACTTTGGTGTGGAACGGCCCGCTCGGCGCGTTCGAGACGCCGCCTTTCGATACCGCGACCGTCGCGCTGGCCCGCACCGCGGCCGCGCTGACCAAGGATGGCTCGCTGGTTTCGGTTGCTGGCGGGGGCGACACCGTTGCCGCGCTCAACCATGCCGGTGTCGCGGGGGATTTCACCTTCGTTTCGACGGCCGGCGGCGCTTTCCTGGAATGGATGGAAGGCAAGGTTCTGCCGGGCGTGGCGGCGCTTTCGACCGATTGAACCGCCGGGCCAGGCCGGGCCGGTCATCAGGCGGCTCGTCGCGCGGTCGTTGCCGATGCCGATTCGCGCAGCTATCAGCCGCGTCAGACTCGTTTTCACGATAGAGGAGAATTCATGCAGACCTCCGAAATGACCGCCCGGATCGCTCAGGGGCAGGGTTTCATTGCCGCACTCGATCAGAGCGGCGGATCGACCCCGAAGGCACTCAAGGGCTATGGCGTCGAAGAGGGGGCCTGGTCCACCGACGAGGAGATGTTCGGCCTGATCCATGCCATGCGCAGCCGCATCATCACTTCGCCCTGTTTCAATGGCGACAAGGTGATCGGCGCGATCCTGTTCGAGCGGACGATGGACGGCCAGGTCGAGGGCAAGCCGACGCCGCAGGCGCTCATCGAGCGCGGCGTGGTGCCGTTCATCAAGATCGACAAGGGCCTGGAAGACGAGGCGAACGGCGTTCAACTGATGAAGCCGATGCCCGATCTCGATGCTCTGCTTGCCCGTGCAAAGAGCCTTGGCGTGTTCGGCACCAAGGAGCGTTCGGTGGTCAATCTCGCCAACCGCGAGGGGATCGCCGCGATCGTGAAGCAGCAGTTCGAAGTGGGGCAGCAGGTGCTCGCGGCCGGCCTGATGCCGATGCTGGAGCCCGAGGTGAACATCAAGAGCCCCGAGCGCGCCGATGCGGACCAGATCCTGCTCGAGGAAATCCTGAAGGCGCTCGACGCGATGCCGGGCGACGACAAGGTCATGCTCAAGCTCTCGATCCCCGCGACGTCCGGGTTGTTCGATCCTCTGGTCGATCATCCGCGCGTGCTGCGCGTCGTAGCGCTTTCGGGCGGCTTTGCGCGTCCCGAGGCCTGTGTCGAACTGGCGAAGAATCGCGGCATGATCGCCAGCTTCAGCCGCGCGCTGCTGCAGGATCTGCGTCACCCGATGAGCGACGACGAATTCAACGGCTCGCTGGGCGGCGCGATCGACGAGATCCATCGCGCATCGACCGAAAAGTCGGCCGTCGCGGCCTGAAAATTCTTACCGTGCATGCCGGCCTTGGGCCGGCGTGCACGGTATGCTTCAAAATCCGCCGTCGAATTTGAACGTGAAGCGATAGTCGCGCGGCTTGATCGGCCCGATATATTTGCCGGGCCTGACGGAAACGAGCGTGAGCGCGCCATCCGCCACCTGCACGGGTTTGCCCGGAGTCAGGTCGAGCGTGCGTTTCCAGCGGCCGCCGCGCACCGTGGCGCGCAGCACAACCCGCCCCGCCTGGATACAATCCGCATTTGCCGGGCAACGGCTGTCCTCGATCACGCGTTCGGGGCGAACCGTGATGCCGTCGACATAGACCGACTGGCCAAGCCGCGTCGGCCCTTCATGCGGTCGCGCGGATGCGCTGGTCGCGCAGATGGCGAGCAGCGGCAGGACGGAAAGGCGGAGCATCATGGTCATGCCCCACTTTCTACATCGCGCGCCTGAGCGGCGTGTGAACGCGATACGGCTTCCGCAAAGCGCGCTGGCGCGATAGGGCGGGGGCATGGATGACAATGACGATATGCTCGATCCGCTGGATCCCGGTTTCGCGGCACGCTTCGAACGCGATCACCGCAGGCCGCGCTGCCAGCTCTATCTGATCTCGCCGCTTGAGGTTGGCGGCGACTTTCCCGAGCGTCTGGCGCGAGCGCTGGATGCCGGGCCGGTGGCGGCTTTCCAGTTTCGCGTTAAGGATATCGATCAGCATGCGGCCGCCAAACTGGCTGAGCCGCTGCAGCGTATCTGTGCCGACCGCGAAATCGCGTTCATCGTCAATGACAGTGTGAGCCTGGCGAAGCGGATCGGCGCCGATGGCGTGCATCTCGGTCAGGATGACGGCGACGCGCGCGATGCTCGTGCGGAGTTGGGAAAATCGGTGCAGATCGGGGTGACCTGCCACGACAGCCGCCATCTCGCGATGGAAGCGGGGGAGGCAGGCGTCGACTATGTCGCCTTTGGCGCCTTTTATCCGACCACGACCAAGGAAACGCGGCATCGTCCCGATCCGTCGATCATGAGTTGGTGGACCACCCTGTTCGAACTGCCATGCGTTGCGATCGGCGGAATCACACCGGTGAACGCACCGCCGCTGATTGCAGCGGGCGCCGATTTTATCGCGGTGAGCGGATCGGTCTGGAATACGCCGGGGGAAGAGGCCGCCGCGATCAAGGCGTTTGCGGACGTCCTGGCGCAATGAAACGCTGCGAGGCCGGAGGGTTGATCTCCCCGGCCTCGCGAAGCTCGATCATTTCGTCGATTTGGTCGATTTCGAAGCGGTGCCTGCGCTGCTGGAGCGCTGCGTGAGCTTGGTTGCACCATAAGCCGTCGCGGCGGCCGCAGCGACAACGCCTGCGCCGACGGCAGCGGCGGTCCAGGGATTATCCTTCGCCGCATTCACGGCAGTATCGAGATATTCCTTGCCCTTCTCGAGGACGGCGTCGAACTGCGAATGGTCCTGCGCAACTGCGCCGGAAGAGGTGTGGCCTGAAGAGGTGTTGAGCGTACCGGTTTCTATTGTCGCCATGGCGTGTCTCCCATCTGGAACTGCACACCCGACAACGCATTGATCGGCTGAAATGTCCCTGCCGCGCGATGGGCGGTTGCCCATTCGCGGCAGGAACCTTTCAGGCCGTTCTTAGAGCTGGCCGAGCATATGTTCGGCGGAGCTCACCCGATATTCGCCGGGGGCTTCGATGTTGAGTTCCTCGACGACGCCGTCATTGACGATCATCGAGAAACGCTGGCCGCGCTGGCCCAGACCGAACTTCGATCCGTCCATTTCGAGACCGACCGCCTTGGCGAAATCGCCATTGCCGTCGGCGAGCATCGTGACCGCGCCGTCCGCGCCGGCGGACTTGCTCCATGCGCCCATCACGAACGCATCGTTGACCGCGGTGCAGGCAATGGCATCGACGCCCTTCGCTTTCAGTTCGTCGGCCTTTTCGACATAGCTTGGCAGATGCTTTGCCGAACAGGTCGGCGTGAACGCGCCGGGGACCGAGAAGAGCGCGACCTTGCGGCCTTTGAAGAAACCGTTGGTGTCGACCTGCTCGAGGCCCTGTTCGCCGGGAACGGTGAAGCTGACGTCGGGAAGCGTATCTCCGGTTTTGATCGTCATCGCATAATCTCCTTGCCTTGGGTTCCGAAAACCGGGCGGGGCGTTCAGCACCCGCATTGGCCGGCCGCCGCGAGCGCTCTATAGGGTGGATCATGGATATGCCAGCCTATCTCTCCGGCCAGTTTCTGCTTGCGCTTCCCGGTATCGGAGATCCGCGCTTCGAGCGCGCCGCAATCGCGATGTGCGCGCATGACGAGGACGGTGCGCTCGGCATCGGCCTGGGCGATCTTGTCGAAGGACTTGGTTTTCACGATCTGCTCCGCCAGTTCGATATCGACCCCGGCGTTTCGGAGGATCGCCCGATTCATCTTGGCGGGCCGGTGGAGCCGCGCCGCGGTTTCGTGCTCCACAGTCCCGATTGGGGCGGGCAGGATAGTGTGGACGTCGCCGGGCGATGGGCGCTTTCGGGCACGGTCGACGTGTTGCGCGCGATCGCCGAAGGGAAGGGGCCGACCCATTGGGTGGCGGCACTGGGCTATGCCGGATGGTCCCCCGGTCAGCTGGATGAGGAGATGACCCGTCATGGCTGGTTTGCCGTGCCCGCGACCGATGCGCTGCTGTTCGACCTTTCGGCCCGCCAGCGCTGGACCGCTGGATATGCCTCTGTCGGCATCGATGCCAGCCTGCTGTCTCCGATGAGTGGACAGGCATGATATAAAGACATCTTTATATTTGCCTTCGCGGGCGGCCAAGGCTATCTGGCCGGCGATCGGCCGCCTGTCTCTTTCGTGTGCGGCCAAACGCCATCAGGAGATTTTTCGTGGCCACCGCACCTGTCGCCGATTTCAACGATTATGTCGTCAAGGACATCTCGCTCGCCGATTTCGGTCGCGCCGAGATCAACATCGCCGAAACCGAGATGCCGGGCCTGATGGCGCTGCGCAGCGAATATGGCGCAGCACAGCCCTTGAAGGGCGCGCGTATCACCGGATCGCTGCACATGACGATCCAGACCGCGGTGCTGATCGAGACGCTGACAGCGCTCGGCGCCGACGTCCGCTGGGCGACCTGCAACATCTTTTCCACCCAGGATCATGCCGCTGCCGCGATCGCCGCGTCGGGCGTGCCGGTGTTCGCCATCAAGGGCGAGAGCCTGGCCGAATATTGGGACTATGTCGGCTCGATCTTCGATTGGGGTGACGAGACCTGCAACCTGATCCTCGACGATGGCGGCGACGCCACCATGTTCGCGCTGTGGGGCGCACGCATCGAGGCCGGCGCCACGTTGCCCGAGCCCGAGAATGACGAGGAAGTCGAATTCCAGCGTGCGCTGAAGGCGTTCGTCGCGAAGAAGCCCGGCTATCTCACCGCCACGGTCGAAGCGATCAAGGGCGTCTCGGAAGAGACCACGACCGGCGTTCACCGTCTCTATGCCATCGCGAAGAAGGGCGAACTACCGTTCCCCGCGATCAACGTGAACGACAGCGTCACCAAGTCGAAGTTCGACAACCTCTATGGCTGCAAGGAATCGCTGGTCGACGCGATCCGTCGCGGCACCGACGTGATGCTGGCCGGCAAGGTTGCCTGCGTCGCCGGCTTCGGCGATGTCGGCAAGGGTTCGGCTGCATCGCTCCGCAACGGCGGCGCGCGCGTGCTGGTGACCGAAGTCGATCCGATCTGCGCGCTGCAGGCCGCGATGGAGGGCTATGAGGTCGTGACGATGGAGGAAGCGGTGACCCGCGCCGACATCTTCTGCACCGCGACGGGCAATGCCGATGTGATCACCGCCGATCACATGAAGGGCATGAAGAACATGGCGATCGTCTGCAACATCGGCCATTTCGACAGCGAGATCCAGATCTCGGCGCTGTCGAACTACAAGTGGACCGAAGTGAAGCCGCAGGTCGACCTGGTCGAATTCCCCGACGGCAAGCAGATCATCATCCTGTCCAAGGGCCGCCTGGTGAACCTGGGCAATGCGACCGGCCATCCCAGCTTCGTGATGTCGTCCAGCTTCACCAACCAGGTGCTCGCGCAGATCGAACTCTGGGCTAATTCCTCGGCCTATCAGAACGAAGTCTATGTGCTTCCCAAGCATCTCGACGAGAAGGTGGCGATGCTCCACCTTGAGAAGCTCGGCGTGAAGCTGACCACCCTGACCAAGAAGCAGGCCGACTATATCGGCGTGCCGGTGGAAGGCCCGTTCAAGCCCGATCACTATCGCTATTGATGCGGTGCCGCCGCATATGGCGGCTCCCGTATCGCAATGAAGGATGACGCCCGGTACGGCTTTTGCCGTACCGGGCGCATTTGTTGCTAAATTGTGACAGGATTCCAGCAATTATTTTGCGGGGGTCGTTTTGCTGTTGATGGAGGCAGTCGGAGGATTAGTCTTTTCCCATCCTCTCTGGGAAGGATAACCATATGCCTAGCATTCATCAGCTTTCGCTGACTGCATCCGCTATTGCAATTGCGCTCGTTGCGCAGCCGGTCGTCGCACAGGACGCGACGCAGACACTCCCGCAGACCGATCAGGAAGAAGCAAGCGGCGAGAACGTCATCGTCGTCACCGGGTCCCGTATCCGTCGTTCTAATTTCGATACGCCAGCGCCAGTGGCCGTCGTCACGCGTGATGAGCGCATCCTGGCCGGATCGACCTCCACGGCGGACGCGATCCAGGGATCGACGGTCACGTCCGGGACGTCGCAGATCAATGGTTCCTTCCTTGGCTTCGTTTCCGAAGGCGGCCCGGCCGCCAACACGATCGGCCTTCGAGGCCTCAGTTCCTCACGGACTTTGGTCCTGCTGAACGGCCGCCGGCTTGCACCGGCAGGCGCGGGGCCGCAGCTGGTGTCAGCCGATCTGAACGTGCTGCCCAGCACGATCGTCGATCGGGTCGAAATTCTGAAGGAAGGCGCGTCGGCGGTCTATGGTTCCGACGCCATCGCGGGCGTCGTGAACATCATCACCGATGCCAAGTTCGACGGTCTCTCGCTCGACGCCTTCACCAATCAGCCGATCCAGCATGGCGGCGGCGGCCGGAATTATCGCTTGTCGGCGACGGCCGGCAAGGTCTTCGATCGTGGCCATATCACCGCGGCGGTCGAATATCGCGAAACGACCGGCCTGCGCGTCGGCGACCGCAAGGCGTTCGCGTGTCCGCGCGATCTTTACTTCGATCCGGTTTCGGGTGCCGAGATCGGGCAGAAGGATCCGGCGACCGGACAGCTTCAATGTTTCCCATATACCACCAACGGCGGCTCCGGCATCGCCAGCGGTTATGGCATCGCGCAGAGCTTCACTGTGCCCGCCAGTCGTCTCACCTATCTGAATGGTAACATCAACACGATCGCTGCCGTCAATGGCATCGACCGTGTCGGTCCGAGCCCGACTCAGTTGAAAGACCATCTCCTGTCGCCGATCCGGACCTATACCGGTTATCTGAATGCCGCCCATGAACTGGGTATCGGCGATGCTGAGATCTATGGCGAAGCGCTGTTCACCCGCCGCCAGTCATATCAGGACAACACTTATCAGTTGAACCTCAGCGGCGGCGGTCTTTCGGACGACAACCAGATTTATGGCGGCAGCTATTACGGCACGCCGATATCGGTCTATGGCTATCCGACCAGCCCGTTCTTCCCGAATTCGCTGGCGGCTGCCGGCTATAACATCTTCACGCCATTCATTGTCCCCAGGCAGACGACCCGCAGTTCCCAGCGGGTCGACTTTGCCCGCGGTAACGTCGGCATCAAAGGCAGTACGGGATTGGGGGACTGGCGCTACGACGCGAATTTTCAATATTCGTACACCCGCGCGCGTTACAGCGTGCAACAGATCGACGTGACGCGGCTGAACAATGCGCTTCAGACCGTCATCGCGCCGGCCGGCACGCCCGCGAACCTGATCACGACTGCGGAGCCGGGCCAGGCCGGGGCCGGCAATGCCTATACGTGCGCGTCGAACGTCAGAAACGGGGCCATCATCGCAGGTGCGAACTGCGTGCCGCTCAACCTCTACAGTCCCTCGATCCTGCTTAACGGTCAGATTCCGAACAATGTGTTCGATTATCTGTGGACCCATCATGTCGGACATTCGACGTTCAAACAGAAGACATTCTCGTTGAATTTCGATGGCACATTGTTCGAGCTGCCGGCCGGCAAGGTGGGGGCGGCGTTCGGTTATGAACATCGTACCGACTTCATCAACGATCGCCCGTCCGCCGCTGCCCTGGCTGGTACGCTCTACAATTACAGCTCGGCGGGCAACACGCGCGGCAGCGACGTCGTCAATGAGGTCTATGTGTAGGCGCTTGCCAACGTAGCGGCCTCTGCTCGCAAACAGAGCGGATTTCTGCTCAGATTGGCTGACAATGGGCGAGGCCATCTGCTCACGCTATCTGCCAACGTGCTCACAATCATCGCGACGTGCTCGCAATCGAAAATACCTGCTCACATTATCTGCCAGCAGGCAGCGGACATTCAGCGCGGCACCCGTATCGCCCCATCGGCGATCCCCTCGGCGACGTTTGAGAGCATGACGCCATAGCGATACAGGCCGGGAAAACGCGTGGCGTTCGCCTCGATCTCGCCGTTGTACGGGCTGTCGAGCAGTGCCTTGAAGTCGGGCATGAGGTCGAACATCCCGCCCAGCATATCGATGTCCGAGGCACCGGTGAGCAGCAACCCGTTTGCTCGATCGTCGAGACGCTTCATAATCTCCAGCATTTCGGTTCTGGTCATCGGGGTCTATCCGTTGTGGTGTTGTGCGATCCATCATGGACGCTTTGCTTAAGCGGTCGAGCGGGAATGCTGATGACGTAGCCACTCGTCGCGGCTGATCTCCCAGAGTTCCCTTTCCTGCTCTCCCGAAACCAATCGAGACACGAATCGAGAAACCACCCGCATACCTTGCTTCTCGGAAATTCGACGGGACGCTGGGTTGGCTGCCGCCTTGGGCACGCGGAGCATGCTCTTGCCAAGTGTGCCAAACCAGTAGTCCGTAACCGCGTTACTGGCTTCCGTCATCAATCCTTGGCCCTGCCAGGCAGGGTCCAGCCAGAAGCCTCTGTTTTGCTCCGGGCCTTCAAGCAGACTGATCGAGCCGATCAGAAGGTTTGCGCGCTCTTTCGGGCGTATACTCCAGTGCCACGCCGTCTCCGCGTCATGAGAGGGAATGACGACGTTCCTTAGGAAGGTTGCGGCTCCATCATCGGGGTAGGGCCAAGGAACGGTCGCAGTCAGCCAGCGAACGATCTCCCATTGCGAAAACACATTCTGCATGGCCGCCGCGTCGTGAATAACCAAAGGCAAGAGCCGGAGGCGGGCTGTCTCTACAGCATCCATGTGCTCATATTACTGGTGGAAGCCATGTCGGCAATGGGCGCTCCTGCCGATCTTCCGTCTTCTCTAAAACCAGGGTTTCTGACGAGCGCCGGGGCCGGCTCACCCAACCACGCATTTCTGCGGCGCGTCGTTTGTCAAAACTGTTATAGAAACCCTCTTCGCAAAACGCTATGCTTGCGACGGGTTTAGAGAAGATCGGACGTCCATGCGGGTGGGATATGCCAGGGTCAGCACCAGCGACCAGTCGCCCGAGCTTCAGCTCGAGGCGCTCCGGCGTGCCGGCTGCGAGAAGCTGTTCATCGAAAAGGCATCCGGTGCGCGTGACGATCGCCCTGAACTGGCCCGCATCCTGGCCGAGGTGCTCCGCTGTGGCGACACGCTCGTGGTCTGGAAGCTCGATCGTCTCGCCCGATCGCTCAAGAAGCTGATCGCGACCGCCGAGGCGCTGGAGCGCGAGACGATCGGGCTCGTGTCGCTGACCGAGAACATCGATACGACCACGCCGGGGGGCATGCTGACGTTTCACGTCTTCGGCGCCATCGCCCAGTTCGAGCGCGCGCTGATCCGCGAGCGCACGACTGCGGGGCTGGTCGAGGCGCGTCGGCAAGGCCGTAAGGGCGGCCGCCCGCCCGCCATGCGCGCAAGCGATGTGACCGCCGCGCGCGCCATGATGCGTGAAGGATCGCTGCCGGTGCGCGATATCGCCAAACGCATGGGTGTGTCGGTTGCCACCCTCTATCGCTACACCGGCAAGCGCGGCAGGATCGCACCCGTGCAGGAACCCGTCGCGGCGCATGGCTGAACGGGCGAAGCGACCGCCCGGAGAGGCGCTGGTCGATCTTCGCCGTCGATTGTCGCTCCTGTCACCGCGTGATCCTGGCCGCACCGAGATCGTCGCCCGCGCGGCGGACGCCTACGGAATCTCGGTCTGGACGATGTATCGCGCGCTGCGCGAGTTGAACCGGCCCAAATCGGTGCGCCGCACCGATCACGGCACCACGCGGATCGCGCCGCAGGCGGAGATGGAGCGCTATGCCGAGATCATCGCCGCGCTGAAGATCAGGACGACCAACAAAAAGGGACGGCATGTATCGACAGCGCGCGCCATCGAGTTCCTGGAGAACGACGGCGTCGAGACGCCCGATGGCCTCGTGAAGGTCGCCCCCGGCCTCCTCAAGCGCGCGACCATCGACCGGCTGCTGCGATCGTCCGGCCTCGATTATGCGCGCGTCACGCGCCCGCATGCGGCGGTTCGCTTTCAGGCGCGGCGGTCGAATGAACTGTGGCATTTCGACATGAGCCCGTCCGACCTCAAGCATGTCGAGGCGCCGCTGTGGATCGAGCAGGGGCGCGGCAAGCCAACGCTGATGCTGTTTTCCGTCGTCGATGACTGCTCAGGCGTGGTCTATCAGGAATATCGCTGCGTCTACGGCGAGGACGCGGAATCGGCGCTGCGTTTCCTGTTCAACGCTTTTGCCGCCAAGCCCGAACCCGAACTCCCGTTCCAGGGCCTTCCGGCCACGATCTACATGGACAACGGTCCGGTCAGCCGGTCGCGGGTGTTCCAGTCGGTGATGGGCAGCCTCGGCGTCCGGGTCCTCCCGCACATGCCGCCCAAATCCGATGATCGCCACACCGCAGCGCGCGCCAAAGGCAAGGTCGAGCGGCCATTCCGCACGATCAAGGAAGTGCATGAAACGCTCTACCATTTCCACAAGCCCAAGGACGAGGAAGAGGCTAATCTGTGGATCAGGCGGGCGCTGGTCACCTATAACAACAACGATCATCGTTCCGAGCCGCATGCCCGCATCGAGCACTGGCTTCGACATCTGCCCGGCGAAGGCGTCCGCGCCATGTGCTCGTGGGAACGCTATTGCGCGTTTGCGCGCGAGCCCGAGCGCCGCACGGTCGCGGGCGACGCGACGGTCTCGGTGGAAGGCGCCTCCTACGAGGTCGAGCCGGACCTTGCCGGCGAGACGGTGACGCTACTCTGGGGCCTGTTCGACCAGGTCCTGTTTGTCGAGCATGACGGCAAGCGGTTCGGGCCGTATGAGCCGTCGCGCGGCGCGGTCCCGCTTTATCGCTATCGCAAATATCAGAAAAGCCGGGCCGACGAACGTCTCGACAAGGTCATGCGGCTCGCCGATCAACTCGGATTGCCGCGCGCAACCCTCACGGGCGGCGATCGGCCGCTACCGTCGTTGCCGCCCTCTGCCGTGGGGCTGGTCGTCCGCCAGACGCCGTTCCCGCAACCTGTTGCCGAAACGGCGTATCCAACCGGGCTCGCGGCGCGCCAGGCGATCGTCGACCAGATCAGGCGGCCGCTCGGCTCCCTGCCCGAGGCGGATCGCGCGTTCATCGATGTCCTGTTGGGAGAGACGCTCGACAAAAGCACCATCACCGAACGCATTCGCGAGCGGTTCACTGCGCGAAGGACACGCTGATGCTCGCGGACGTGCAATCCAGCTATGGCCTGGCCCGGCCGTTCCAGGGGGCAGGCAATTTCGAGACCGAGCATCAGCGCACCATCGTGCGTGAGGTCTGTGCCGCCGTGCAGACCGGCAGCCTCGTCGTCGTCTCCGGTCTTGTCGGTTCCGGCAAGACGCATTTGCTGCGCCGTATCGAGGACGAACTGACCAGGGCCGGCAGGGTCGGCGTCGCCAAGTCGCTTGCGGTCGATAAGCGGCGCACGTCGCTGCCGTCGCTGATCGAGGCGTTGTTCTACGATCTGTCACCCGGCGACCGTGCCCAGGTGAAGATTCCCAAACAGGCCGAGCGGCGGGAACGCGATCTTCGCGACCTGATGAAGAAGGGCAAGCGCCCGGTCGTGCTCGTCGTCGATGAAGCGCACGATCTTCACCACAAAACGCTGACCGGCCTCAAGCGCCTGATGGAGGTGGTCGCCGACGCCGGGGTGCTGCTGTCCGTCCTCCTGGTCGGCCATCCCCGGCTGCGCAACGACCTTCGCCGCCCGCAGATGGAGGAGATCGGCTATCGGACCACGACATTCGACTATGAAGGCATCGGCGCTGCGCGCCGCGATTATGTCACCTGGCTGCTCGGGGCCTGCGCGGCCGAGGGCGTGAAGGTGGCCGACCTGATGGATGAGGATGCGATCGACCTCATCGCCGATCGGCTGCGGACACCGCTCCAGATCGAGATGCACCTGACCCTGGCCTTCGAGCAGGGCTTCCTGATGGATGCCAAACCCGTCACTGTCGAGATCGTCGAAAAGGTGCTCTCGCGCGCGATCGACGATCTGGAACCCACGCTGACGCGCAACGGCTACGACGCCCACTCGCTCGTCGGCCAGCTCAATGCCCGGCTCTCCGATGTCCGCGCGTTCCTCGCCGGCACGCTGGACCCGGAACGCACCCAGGAGTTGACGGAGCAACTGCGCGCAGCGGGCGTGCCGCTATAGCCTGGCGCTTGTGTCGGGGCCGGTCATCGGTAAGATTCGCCCCTTTGTATGGGAGTATTGTCTGCATGAATATCGGTGAACTTGCCAAAGGTGTCGCTGCGGCGACGAGCACGAGCGAAGCGAACGCCAAAGCCGCGATCGCGGCGGTATTCGACCAGATCGGCGACGCGGCCGCCAAGGGCGAAGAGATATCTATCCCCGGTTTCGGCAAATTCTCCGTCAAGGACCGTCCCGAGCGCCAGGGCCGTAATCCGGCGACCGGTGAGGCGATGACGATCGCGGCATCGAAGAAGGTGTCGTTCTCCGCCGCCAAGGGGCTCAAGGACAAGCTCTGAAACCTGCGCGCCGGCGGACATGCTCGCCGGCGCTGGCATCCCGGAGACGGCCCTGTCTTATTGTCAGATAATCTGAGCGGGCGTTTCCGTTTGCGAGCAGCACAGGATGATTGCGAGCACATTGGCAGTTAATTCGAGCAACCGCGCCCGCCCATTGTCAGATAATCTGAGCAGAAATCCGCTCTGTTTGCGAGCAGAGGCCGCTAGGTTGGCAAGCGCCTACATCTATGGGGAGCTCAATATCCCGCTGCTCAAAGACAAGCCCTTCTTCTATCGTCTGGAGCTGGCGGCGTCCGGTCGCTACACCCACTATCGGTCATACGGTGCGGAAACCACTTATCGCTTCAACGCGAACTGGGCGCCGATCGAGGAAATCCGGTTCCGCGGCAGCTATGGGACGTCGTTCCGTGCGCCCAATCTCTACGAGCAATTTGTTGCGGATCAGACGGGCTTCTATGGCAGCAATGTCGATCCGTGCAGTGGCTTCGGCGACCTGGAGGCGTCGTCCACCGTCTACAAGAACTGCCTGGCGACGCTGACGCCCATCCTTGGCACCGGTGCGGTGGACTTCATTGCGACATCCGGTCCGACGGTCACGACGACCGGGGGCGCCGGCCGCCTGAAGGCGGAGCGCTCGCGCTCCTGGGGTGGCGGCGTGGTTCTGACGGCGCCGCGCACCGTCGCCGACCTCCAGCTTGCGATCGATTATTTCGACGTGCTGGTGAAGGACGAGGTGACCGTGCTCGGCAACCTTATCCTGAACCGCTGTTATGAAGCGGACGATTTCGGGCCGAACAATACATATTGCGCGCTGATAAGCGACCGCTTGCCCGCAAGCGATCCACAACGCGGCAATCTGGACTCGTTCAGCAATCCATATCTGAACGTGGCCCAGCAACGCGTGCGCGGCATCGATTTCGATCTGCGGTACGCGACCGATGCGTTTGGCGGAAAATTCGTCGCGCATGCCCAGGCGACGCGAATGATCAATCAGATCTTCCAGCTGTTCTCCACGGACGACCCGGAGGAGTATAACGGTACGCTCGGAGTCCAGGGGGCGGGGGCTGGTCCGAAATGGGTTGCTTCGCTCGACCTTCGCTACACTCTGCCCTCAGAGAAGGTGGTCCTGCGCTATGGCGTGGATTATGTCGGGCCGCAGGATTCGAGTGATGACGAATTGGCGGTGGCTCCATTCCTGGGTCAGGTGGCGACCGATCTTCGTGCCGAGGCCTATTGGGAGCATAGCCTTTCCGTCCAGTTTCGCTGGCAGGATATCGGTCAGGTGACCTTTGGCGTGACCAATCTGTTCAACACGAAGCCGCCGCGGATCAGTTCCTATCCGACATCTGCGGGGCAGTTCACGCGGATCGGGAATTATTTCAACTCCAGCAATTACGATATTCTGGGGCGGCAACTGTACCTGAACGTCACTCGCACATTCTGATCGATCGGGTGCGCATATTTGCTCGGGCGGCGCTAATGCGCCGCCCGCCTTGTCTGGCGTTTAAGTGCTTCCGCCTCCAACGATCAGGCTCTAGGTTCGTCAGAGCTATTCAATGGCGCGGAGAGTGATGTGGCGGGTGTGCGGGGGCGGGCCGCTGTCGATGTCGATCTGGTTCTGAGAGACATCGTCGCGTCGATCGATCGCAATCCCGGCCAGGCATCTGCGCGCGCTCGCGCACTGATCCGCGACTATCCCGATCTGGCTGTCGCGCATCGCGTGCTCGCTGCGACGCTTCGGCGGCTGGGCAATGTGCGCGAGGCCGAGAATGTCGAGCTCAAGGCGATCGCCATCGGATTGCGTCATCCCGCGGTCGCAGCGGCCGAGCGCGCAATCGCTGACGAGCGGCTGGAGGAAGCCGAACAGCTGATCCGGCCCTACCTGCGCGAGAATCCGGAGGATGCCGGCGGCGCCCTGATCCTGGGGACGATCGCCGAAAAATGCGGAGCAACGAAAGAGGCTGAAAATCTTTATCGGCGCGGCTTCGTGCTGGCGCCTGCCTATCTTGAGGCCCGTATCGCGCTGTTCAAGTTGCTCAATCAGGCTGGTCGCCAGGATGAAGCCATGGCGGTTCTCGATGATGTGCTCGATCGCGATCCGAACCATCTGCCGGCCTTGTCCCTGAAGGGCAATCTGCTGCTCCAGTCACGCCGGATGGAAGAAGCGCAGACCGTCTATCGCCGGCTGGTCCGCGCGCATCCGGGCGATGGCCGGGGCTGGATGGGGCATGCTTTCATCCTGAAGACCATTGGCCAGCTCGACGATGCAATCGACGCTTATCGCAACGCGGTCAGGCTGGAGCCTCAGCGCGGCAATGCCTGGTTCGGGTTGGCTAACCTGAAGACGGTGCGCTTCAGTCGTGATGATATCGATCGGATGACGGCAGCGCTCGATCATGACGATCAGGACGATGACGATCTGCTTCATCTGCATTTCGCGCTGGGCAAGGCCCTTCACGATCATGGCGACTTCGAGGATGCATTTGCCCATTATGCGCGGGGCAGTGCACTTCGCCGTGAAAAGACGCCCTATGATCCCGAAATACTGCACGCCAATGTACGGAAGGCAGAGAGAGTCTTCACCCCTGAATTCTTCGCGGCGCGCGCGGATGCTGGTTTTGCTGCGCGAGATCCGATCTTCATCGTCAGCCTGCCGCGATCGGGGTCGACCTTGGTCGAGCAGATCCTGGCCAGCCATCCGGCGATCGAGGGCACGGAGGAATTGTTCGATCTGGAACGGATCGCACGCGAACTGGCCCCCAAGGCGCCGGCAGGCGGCTATCTGGACAGGATCGCCGATCTCTCTCTCGCTGCGCTCCATGAGCGCGGCAAACATTATGTCGAAGCGACGCGGCGGCACCGTCATTCAGATCGGGGACTTTTCACCGACAAGATGCCCAGCAACTGGGTATTCACCGGGCTGATCCATACGATCCTGCCCAATGCGAAGATCATCGATGTTCGCCGTGATCCGCTCGGCTGCGGCTTCGCCAATTTCTCGCAGCATTATAATTGGGGGGTCAACTTCTCGTACGACCTGACGGATATCGGCCGTTATTATGCAGATTATATCCGCATGATGGATCATTTCGACCGGGTGATACCGGGCAAGGTCCACCGGGTGATGTACGAGGATCTGGTCAACGATCTCGAAACCGAAGTTCGGCGATTGCTCGACTATCTTGAGCTTCCGTTCGATGAAGCCTGTCTGAAATTTTTCGAGAACAGGCGCGCCGTCCACACACCCAGTTCCGAACAGGTGCGTCGTCCGATCAATACCGAAGGGCTTTACACGTGGCGCAATTACGAGAAATGGCTGGATCCACTGAAGGATGCGCTGGGGCCGGCGCTTCACGGTTACCGCTCCCCAACTCCGAAGCCAGCCGACTGACCGGGCCCCGTTGATCGCCGATGTGTTTTCATGGAGGCGATCTTCGGCCATCGCACACCCGGACCGTCACCGTTTTTCGCACCTGCCGAGGATGAAATCCATGCGCTACCCACATATCCTGCTGGCCGCGACGGCATTGTCGGCCCCGATCGCCTTGCTGGCCCAGCCGGTGGCCTCGTCGCCGGAACAGGCGAAGAAATGGGACGTCGCCAACCCGCCGGGCCTCAAGGTCCGCCAGATCCCGATCGACGTGACCGAGGGTACCTGGATGGACGTGGACGTCAGCCCTGACGGCAAGACGATCGCGTTCGATCTGCTCGGCGATATCTACACCATGCCGATTGCCGGTGGCACGCCGACCCGGATCGCCGAGGGCCTGCCATATGAGATGCATCCGCGCTTCTCTCCCGATGGGCGCCGCATCGCGTTCACTTCCGATCGGGGCGGCGGCGACAATATCTGGATCATGAACGTCGACGGATCGGATAAAAGGCAGCTCACCAAGGAAGATTTCCGCCTGCTCAGCCAGCCAAGCTGGAGCCCCGATGGCCGCTTCATCGCGGCGCGGAAGCATTTCACGACGGGACGTTCGCTCGGCACCGGGGAGGTCTGGCTCTATCACGTCTCTGGCGGCAACGGCGTACAACTGGTCAAGCGCCCGAGCGAACAGCATCAGAAGGAATTGGGCGAACCGATCTATTCGCGCGATGGCCGCTATGTCTATTTCGCCCGTAACACGACGCCGGGGCCGATTTTCGAATATGCTCAGGATTCCAACACGCAGCTTTTCGCGATCGAGCGCTACGCGCTGGAAAGCGGCGAGGTGGAGACCGTGGTTTCGGGCGCCGGCGGATCGGTGCGGCCGACGCCGTCGCCCGACGGCAAGTCGATCGCTTTCGTCCGCCGCGAACGGACGAAATCCAAGCTTTACGTGAAGGATCTGGAGACTGGCGCGGAGCGCAAAATCTACGACGCGCTCGATCCGGATGTCCAGGAAACCTGGGCAGTCCATGGCGTCTATCCCAACATGGCGTGGACCCCGGATTCGAAAAGCATCGTCTTCTGGGCAGGCGGCAAGATCCGCCGGGTGAACGGCGACGGCAGCGATGCGCGCGAGATTCCGTTCCATGTCGCGGACACGCGCAACCTGATCGATCCGCCGCGTCCGCCGGTTGCGGTGTCGCCCGACACGGTGGTCACCAAGATGCCGCGCTATGCTGCAGTGTCGCCCGATGGCCGCCAGGTCGTGTTCGAGACTTTGGGCAAGCTGTGGCTGAAGGACATGGCCACCGGCCAGCCCCGTCGCCTGACGCGCGGTGCGGACGGCGAACGCGAATTGTGGCCATCCTGGTCGCGTGACGGCAAGACCATCGTCTTCGTCGCATGGACCGATGCGGGGCTTGGCCAGATCCGCACGATCTCACCGAGCGGGGGCGCCGTTCGTACCGTCGTTGCGCAGGGTGGCCATTATGCACGGCCGCGCTTCTCGCCCAGCGGTGGGACCATTGCGTTCGAGAAGAACGAAGGCGGCCGGCTGACCGCCCCGCGCGGCGAGGCCGATCCGGGTATCTATCGTGTCGCGGCAACCGGCGGAGCGCCTGTTCGCGTCACGCGTGGTGCGAGCGGGCCGCAATTTGGTGGTGCCGAGGATCGGTTGTTCATGACCGAGGTGACGCAAGGCAAGCGCCAGCTCGTCTCCACCGATATGGGCGGCGGAACCAAGCGAACTCACGCCACCGGCGAGCTCGTCAATGCTTATGAAGTCTCGCCCGATGGACGCTATTTCGCGTTCCGCGAGAATTACGAAGCCTTTGTGATGCCGATGATGCCGGGCACACAGGATGTCGGGACGAGCGCCAAGGGCGGTGCGCTGCCGGTCACGCGGGTCAGCGGCGATGGCGCGGATTACATTAACTGGAGCAATGGCGGCGAACAGCTCCACTGGAGCCTGGGGCCAACGCTGTTCACGGCGCGCACCGACGCGCTGTTCGGCTCCGCACCACCCGCAGGCGACGCCAAATCGCCGAAGTTCGAGCCGCCCAAGACCGGCGTTTCATTGTCGATGACCGTTCCCGCTGCCCGGCCTTCGGGCATCGTTGCGATCACCGGCGCGCGGATCGTGACGATGCGCGACGATGCCGGCGGCATCATCGACGATGGCGTGATCGTGATCGAGCGCGATCGCATTGCGGCGATCGGGCCGCGCGGGCAGGTGCAGATCCCGCCAAGCGCGAAGATCGTCGACGCGGCCGGCAAGACGATCATCCCCGGCCTGGTCGATGCGCACGCGCACGGCCCTTATGGCGAGGACGAACTGACCCTGCAGCAGAACTGGTCGAGTCTGGTCAATCTGGCACTGGGCGTGACGACGACGCACGATCCGTCGAGCGATGCGTCGCTGGTCTTCCCGGCGTCCGAGATGCAGCGCGCGGGCATGCTCGTCGCGCCGCATATTTTTTCCACCGCGGACGTGATCTATGGCGCGAAGAGCCCGACCGGCTATGCCCAGATCGACAGTCTGGACGATGCCCGTGCGCATGTCCGCCGACTGAAGGCGCAGGGCGCGCACAGCGTCAAGAATTACAACCAGCCGCGTCGCGAGCAGCGTCAGCAGATCGTCGCTGCCGCGCTGGAGGAGAATATGCGCTCGGTCGCGGAAGGGGGCTCGCTCTTCGGTTTCGACATGGCACTGATCGCCGACGGCAATACGACGCTCGAGCACAATATCCCGCAGGCAGTGCTCTACGAGGATGTCTTGAGCTATTTCTCGCAGTCGAAGGTCGGCTACACGCCGACCCTGGTCGTCACCTATGGCGGCCCCGCAGGCGATCCCTATTGGCGGGCGCATACCGACAATTGGCTGCATCCGCTCCTCAGGAAACATGTCCCCCCCAGTTATCTGGCTGCCAACAGTGCCCGGCGAACACTGGCGCCAGAAGAGGATTATGTGGACGACGACAATGCCCGGGAAGCGCGCAAGCTTGCGGCACGCGGCGTCCCCGTGGCGATCGGTGCGCATGGGCAGGAACCCGGCATCGCCGCGCATTGGGAGCTCTGGTCTTTCGTCCGCGGCGGGATGACGCCGCTGGAAGCACTGAAGGCGGGCACCATCGCTTCGGCTCGATCGCTTGGCTATGATCGCGACGTCGGATCGCTCGAAACCGGCAAGCTGGCTGACCTCGTCGTGCTGGATGCAGATCCGACGACAAACATCCGCAACAGCGACAAGGTGTCGAAAGTCATGATCGGCGGACGACTTTACGATGCCGCGACGATGAATGAGGAGGTCACGGGCACTGCCAGGCGACTCCCTTATTTCTGGGAATAACAGTCGATGCCCGCATTGCAGCGCCGCCACGTTGTTCTAAGACGATTGCGATGAATGTGTCCCATCGTATCCTGGAACCACGATGAGCGAGTCCGGCTTCGTGCCCGTCGTTGCCGGCGTCGTGCTGGCGTTCTGGCTTGCCGCCGCCGCCTGGGCGGTGGTGACAGGGCTCACCATGCGCAGACGCGCGCGCAATGCCGGCATGCAGGCGAACCGGTTGCAGCAATTACTCGATTCCGCGCCGGCGCTGCCGATGATGGTGCGCCCGGACGGACGGATCGAGGCGCCCGAACGGCTGGCGGATTGGCTGGGGCTGGGGCGAATGCCCAATTTTCTTGCCGACCTCACCACGCCTGAGGGGGGGCTGAGCGAAGAGGATTCGGCCGCGCTGGTGCGCGAGGTGGCGACCACGCAGAAGGCCGGCCGCGGTTTCGTGCGTGCGGTGCGGGCGCGGGCGTCGTCGCGGACATTGCTGATCCGCGGCGCGACCGCCGCGGCGGATTTGTCGGCGCCGGGCGGCGTGATCCTGTGGTTCTTCGACGCGACCGAGAGCCAGGCGGAGATTGGACGGCTCGGCAACGAGGCTGCTCGTCTGGCCAAGGCGTTCGAAGCCTTGTCGGGCCTGATCGAGGCTTCGCCCTTTCCGATGTGGCATCGTGGACCCGATCTGCGGCTGACTTTGGTCAACAGCGCTTATGTCAAAGCCGTGGAGGGGATGAGCGCGTCTCATGTGATCGAGCGCGGGCTGGAACTGGTCGAGGCCAGCGGCGGCCGCACGCCCTTCGCCATGGCCGCACAGGCGCGCGAAAAGAACGAAGTGCTGACCCGTACCGTCCCGGCAACGATCGGCGGTGCACGACGCACGATGCGTGTCGTCGATGTGCCGCTGGGCGATGCCGGCGTCGCGGGTTATGCGATCGACATCGAGGAGACCGAACAGGTCCGCGGCGCTTTTCGCCGGTTCCGCGATGCCCAGCGCAACATGCTCGATCTGCTGTCGGCCGGCGTGGCGCAGTTCGGGCCTGATCGCGCGCTCGTCTTCTGCAACCAGCCCTTCCAGCGGATTTTCGCGATCAAGCCCGAATGGCTGGTCGATCGCCCCGAGTTCGATCGTATCCTGGAACGGATGCGCGAAGCGGATCGCGTTCCCGAAAGTCGCGATTTTCCGGGCTGGAAGGCGGAACGGCGCGACTGGTTTACCTCCACCGAGGGCGCGTCGGATGAAAGCTGGCTGCTGCCGGGCGGTACGCATCTGCGCGTCGTTGCCCAGCCGCTGCCCGATGGAGGTCTGTTGCTGATCTTCGAGGATCGCACCGAACAGGTTCAGCTGGAAAGCGCGCGCGATACGTTGCTGCGCGTCCGCACCGCGACCTTCAACAATCTGTTCGAGGCGATCGGTGTTTTTGCGGCCGACGGGCGGCTCAACCTGTGGAACAAGCGTTTCCGCGAGATTTGGGACTTCGACGAGGAATTCCTGGCCACGCATCCGCGTATCGACACGCTGGCGGAAGTCGCGGCGGAACGGTTGGCGAATCCGAAACGCGCGGGGGTCATCCGCGAACTCGTCCGCACCGCGACTGCGGAACGGCGCCAGCGCAGCGGACGCGTTTCCTTGTCCGATGGACGGCATTTCGAATTCGCCGCGGTGCCGTTGCCCGACGGCAATGCGCTGTTCACCATGCTCGACATCTCGGACAGCCGAAAGGCGGAACAGGCGCTGCGTGATCGTGCCGAGGCGCTCGAACAGGCGGATCGGGTGAAGACCGCGTTCGTCGCCAATATGAGCTATGAATTGCGCACGCCGCTGACCTCGATCGGCGGTTTCGCCGAGATGATGAAGGAGGGATATGCCGGCGATCTGGGAGATCAGGCAAAGGACTATGTGTCAGCCATTCTCGATTCCGTCGCGCGGCTGGGCGTGCTGATCGATGGTGTGCTCGATCTCACCCAAAGCCAGGCAGGTGTGCTGCCGCTCGATATGGCACCGGTCAACCTGATCGCGGTGGTCCAGCAGGCGGCGGAGGAAGCCCGGGTGGCGATGACCGCCAAGGGCATGGATTTCGCGATCGAGCTTGATCCTGCGCTTGGCGGGATCAAGGGCGATGCACGCCGGTTGCGGCAGGCCGTGGGGCATCTGCTGGCCCACGCGCTCGCCAATACCCAGAATGGCGGTCGCATCCTGCTCCATGGCGGTGGTGATGCAGCGATGGCGCGTATCGTGGTGTCCGATGACGGACCGGGCATGACGTCGAAAGAACAGGCGCGCGCCTTCGATCCGTTCAGCCGCACCGAAGTGACGCGCGATGGCGACGATGCGCTCGGCATGGGCCTGCCGCTCGCGCGTCAGTTCGTCGAGGCGCACGGCGGCAGGCTCACGCTCTATTCGGAGCCGGGCGCGGGGACGATGACGACGATAGAGTTGCCGCGATGATCCGGCTTGCCGACGAAACGGAGACGCTCGCGCTGGGTGCGGCGCTGGCCCGCGTGGCGCGGCCCGGTGACGTGATCACGCTGTCCGGCGATCTCGGTGCGGGCAAGACGACGCTTGCGCGCGGACTGCTGGCGGCCCTGGGTCTCGAAGACGAGGCGCCGAGCCCGACCTTCGCCATCGTTCAGCCCTATGCGCCGCCCGAAACGCAGTTTCCGGTGGCGCATGTCGATCTCTACCGGATCGACGACCCTGACGATCTCGAGGAACTGGGGCTGGACGATCTGCTGCAGGATTCGCTGCTGCTGATCGAATGGCCTCAGCGGCTGGGGAGCAATGGCTGGCCGCAGATGCTGCAGCTTGCCTTGGAGAGGACCGAGGACGGCGCGCGTGCCTTGACAGCCACCGTGCCCCCGGCTTGGGAGAGCCGATGGCCACCGATATGATTCCGCCCGAGGCGGCACCCGCATTTCTCGCCGCCCATGGTTGGGAAGGTGCGGAAATATTGCCGCTCGCGGGGGATGCGTCCTTCCGCCGCTATTTTCGCGTGCATGCGCCGGGCCGGCAGGCCGTGCTGATGGACGCGCCGCCGCCGCATGAGGATCCGCGTCCCTTCATCGCGGTCGCCGAATATCTCATCGGCCTTGGTTTCCGGGCGCCGGAGATCATCGCGCGCGATCTGGACAACGGGCTGGTCCTGCTTGAGGATTTCGGCGACGCCCGCATGCGCGAAGTGATCGATGCCGCCCCGGAGGCGGAGCATCGCATCTATGCCGATACGATGGGCCTGCTTGCACGCCTGCACCGCCATTCGCCGATGGCATTGCCGCCCTATGGCCGCACCGAATATCTGCGGGAGGTCAAGCTCGTCACCCAATGGTATTGCCCGGCGATCGGGATCGATGCCGACGAAGCCGGTTATGAAGCGGCGTGGGATGCGGCGATGGGCGATCTCTACACGTCGCACGGCACGACCGTGCTGCGCGACTATCATGCCGAGAACATCATCCTGATCGAAGGTGTGGAGGGGCAGGACGGCCTCGGCCTGCTCGATTTCCAGGACGCACTGGCTGGCCATCCCGCCTATGACGTCGTCTCGATGCTGCAGGACGCGCGTCGCGACGTGCCCGAACCGCTGGAGGCGCAAATGCTGGCCCTCTACAAATATGAATCCGGGGCAGGCGCTGATTTCGACACAGCCTATGCGCTGCTCGGCGCACAGCGGAACGCCAAGATCATCGGCATCTTCACCCGGCTGTGGCAGCGCGACGGCAAGCCCCGCTATCTTGATTATCTGCCGCGCGTCTGGGGCTATCTGGAGCGTGATCTCGCGCATCCCGCGCTGGCCCCGGTCAAGGCCTGGTTCGACGCCAATATTCCGCCGGAGAAACGCGGAACCGCGCTGATGGACATGGCCGCACAATGAGCCGCACCAAGAAGACGCTGGCGCTGCGCCTGGATCCCTCCGCACCACGACTGGAAACGGCGATGGTGATGGCGGCGGGCCTCGGCAAGCGTATGCGCCCGTTGACCGTGACGCGACCCAAGCCGCTGGTCGAGGTCGCCGGCAAGACGCTGCTCGACCACACATTTTCCAGGCTGCGCTCCGCGGGCGTGAAGCGCGCGGTGGTGAATGTCCATTATCTTGCCGATGCGCTGGAGGCGCATCTCAGGAACAAGGTCAAGGATATCGAGGTCGTCGTGTCCGACGAGCGCGATCTGCTGATGGAAACCGGGGGAGGCCTGATCAAGGCATTGCCCCTGATCCCGCAGGATCCCTTTCTGTGCGTCAACAGCGACAATCTGTGGATCGACGGGCCGACCGACGCGATCCGGCTGCTCGAACAGCGCTGGGACGCTGACAAGATGGATGCGCTGCTGCTGCTGGTGCCGCTGGCGCGCGCAAACTGCCATGGCGGGCAGGGGGATTTCCACATGGATCCGGACGGCAGGATTACCAGTCGCCGCAAGCGCGGCAAAGTGGCGCCGTTCGTCTATACCGGCGTCCAGATCGTCTCGCACCGTCTGCTGCGCGATCCGCCCGCAGGGCCATTCTCGACGAACGTGTTCTGGGAGCGCGCGATCGCAGAGGAACGTCTCTACGGCCTGGTCCATCAGGGGCTGTGGTTCGACGTGGGGACGCCGCCCGCGGTCAAGAAGACGGAGGCGATGCTCGCCGATGGGTGAGCGGAGCAAGCCGGCCGTCTTCACCATCCCGCATCATCGGGCCTTTGCCGATGCCCTGGCCGAGGGGTTGTTGCGGACATATGCGGACGGGCCGCTGGGCCTGGCGCAGGGCATTGTCCTTGTTCCCAACAACCGCGCGGTCCGTGCGGTCACCGAGGCATTCGTGCGGCGGTCCGAAGGCGGCCTGTTGCTGCCCCGGCTGGTGCCGATCGGCGACGATGCCCTGGACGAGCGACTGGGGAGCGCGCTCGATCCGATCGGCAGCGCCGAACCGGTCCCGCCCGCGGTAGAACCGATGCGCCGGCGGATGATGCTGGGGCGGCTGGTACAGCAGGAACGGGCGAGAAACGGCGAGCCGGTGGATGCAGCCGAGGCATTGCGCCTGGCGACCGATCTTGGCCGGACGCTCGATCAGATGCTGGTCGAAGGCGTGGCGCCCGGTGCGTTGAAGACGCTGGAAGTGGCGGGTGAGCTGTCCGCGCATTGGCAAAAGTCGCTCGCCTTGCTCACCGTCATCCTCGATCGCTGGCCCGAGGCACTGTCCCGGATCGATCGCATCGATCTGGCCGAGCGCCGCAACCGTCTGCTCGATCGTGTGGCGGTGCGCTGGCGCGATACGCCGCCGCCGGCCTTTGTGGTCGCGGCCGGCATGACCAATCCGCCGCCCGCCGCGGCCAGGCTGTTGCGCGTGATTGCGCGGATGGAGCGCGGCATGGTCGTGCTGCCGGGATTGAGCCTGGCTGACGAGATGCCCGAGGACGAATGGCAGGCGCTGGGCCCGTTCGATCGTGATGGCGTGACGGGGTTTCGCCGACGGTCGATCGAAACGCACCCCCAATTCCACCTGAAACTGCTGCTCGATCGCATGGGGATTGCACGCGACGAGGTGGAGACCTGGCGCTGGGGTGGCGGCCATGATGCGCGCGCGCCGCGCAGCAAGGCGATCGCGAATGCCCTGACCCCGGCCGAGTTCTCGGACAAATGGGGCGATGCGGAGACCGTCCGCAATCTGCCCGGTATTCGCGCGCTCGAAGCGGCGACCCCGGCGGAAGAAGCGCAGACCATCGCGATTGCACTGCGCCAGGCGCTCGAAATGCCCGGCCGCACCGCAGCGCTGGTGACGCCCGATCGCGCACTCGCCACGCGGGTTTCGGCGCATCTGAAACGCTGGAGAATCGAGGCCGATGATTCGGCGGGGCAGCCATTGTCGGTGAAACCCGAAGGGGCGCTGCTGCTTGCCATCGTCGAGGCGGTGGCGGACGGCTTTGCGCCGGTGCCGCTGCTTGCGTTGCTCAAGCATCCGCTGGTGCGCAGCGGCGAAGATCGGCTGACCTGGCTCGATCACGTGCGCCTGCTCGATCTTGCGCTCAGGGGCCCACGACCGCCGGCCGGATTGACCGGAATCGACGATTTCCTGTCGGGCGGCACCGATCGTGAGCAACGCCCGCGGCAGCGGGCGCGACCGGGCTGGGATCGGATACGCCCATTGCTCGTGCCGCTCGAAACGGGTTTCCGCGCAGCGGCAAGCCTGTCCGCGACCGTCGCGGCGATCCGGGAGACGGCGACACTGCTTGCTGGTGACGCGATCTGGTCGGGCAATGCCGGGCGTGAAGCGGCGGATCTGCTCACCGAGCTCGAGACCCATGCCCCCGATGGTCCCGAAGGCATCCGCATCGACGCGATCGTGCCGTTGCTGCGGCGGATGATGGACGAGATCGCAGTGCGCCCGCCGCAGGGCGGACATCCGCGCATTTCGATCTGGGGTGCGATCGAGGCGCGGCTTCAGCAGCCCGACGTGATGATTCTCGGCGGCCTCAACGAAGGCGTCTGGCCGGGCCTGCCAAGCCCCGACCCCTGGCTGGCGCCGCGCGCGCGCCATGAACTGGGCCTTCCCAGCCTGGACCGCATGATCGGCATTGCCGCGCATGATTTGGCGGGTGCACTGGGCGCGCCGCAGGTGATCGTGACGCGCGCGCGACGCGACGCGGCTTCGCCCACCATCGCATCGCGCTTCTGGCTGCGGATGGAGGCCATGTCGGGTGAGATGGCGCGGCTGGAGGATGTCGGCGAATGGGCGCGTGCGATCGATCGCCCATCCGATTTCACGCCGGCCGAGCAACCCGCGCCTGCACCGCCGATCGGCGACCGGCCGACCGCGCTCAGCGTGACCCAGGTCGATCGCCTGAAGGCCGATCCCTATGCCTTTTACGCCCTCAAGATGCTTCGCCTGCGTGCGCTCGACCCGATCGATGCCGATCCGAGCGCTGCTTGGCGCGGCACCGCGATCCATGCGGTGCTCGAAGATTGGGCGAAACGGGGCTGGGCGCCGGATACGCTGATACCCTTGGCAGAGGCGATGTTCGCGCGCCCGGAAGTGCATCCGCTGCTCCGCGCGCTATGGCAGCCCCGCGTGATGGAGGCGCTCGACTGGATCGGGCGTGAGATCGAAGCCGGGCGCGGGGAGGGGCGCGAACCCTGGAAGGCGGAGGCCAAGGGCAAGGCCAGGATCGCGGATATCGATCTGGACGGTCGGGCCGACCGTATCGACCGGCTTGCCGACGGCCGTTTCGCAGTGATCGATTACAAGACGGGCAAGGCACCTTCGGACACCGCCGTGGCGGAGGGGTTTGCGATGCAACTCGGCCTGCTCGGCCTGATCGCTGAGCGTGGCGGGTTCGATGACATCTCCGGCAAGGCGGGGGCGTTCGAATATTGGTCCCTGGCCAAGGATCGCGGCCAGTTCGGATCGCGGCGCTCGCCCGTTCATCCCAATGGCAAGGGCGGCAAGGTCGCGACCGAGGATTTCACGGCACTGGCAGCGCGGACCTTCGCCGATGCCGCCGGACGATGGTTGACCGGCAGCGAGCCGTTCACCGCCAAGCTGCACCCCGAACACGCCCCCTATGGCGATTACGACCAGTTGATGCGGCTCGACGAATGGTATGGGCGCGAAAAGACCACGCCCACCGCGCGTCCGCTGGGGGAGGAAGGCTAGATGGCGTCTCCTGTCGCGCTCAAAGGCAATCAGAAGCTTGCATCCGAACCGCATGAAAATGTGTGGCTTTCTGCATCGGCTGGCACGGGCAAGACGCAGGTGTTGTCCGCTCGCGTCATGCGATTGCTGCTGAGCGGCGCCGATCCGTCGTCGATCCTGTGCCTGACTTTCACCAAGGCCGGGGCGACCGAAATGGCGGATCGCATCAATGCGCGCCTTGCGTCATGGGTGCGGATGAAGGGGCCGGAACTGTTCGCCGAGCTCGAGGCGCTGGGCGAATATGCCACGCCCGAACTGATGGCGACGGCGCGCAAGCTGTTCGCGCGCGTGCTCGATGCCAGCGGCACGGGCTTGCGCATCCAGACCATCCACAGCTTTTGCCAGACCTTGCTTTCGAGCTTTCCCGTCGAAGCCGGTTTGATCCCGGGTTTCCGGCCGATGGAAGCGCGCGAGGAAGCGATATTGGCGCGTCAGGTCATGGCCGACATGCTGGTCGCGGCCGAGGCGCGGGGCGATGCCAGCGTCACCGATGCCTTGCGCGCGATGAGCCTGAGGCTTGGCGAGGGGGGCGCCGAAAGCTTCCTGGCCAATTGCGCGCGTGCGCCCGATGCGATGGAGGCGCTGGGCAGCGATATCGGCTTGACCGTGCGCACCGCGCTCGACGTGCCGGAGGGGGATGTCGAGGCCACGATCGCCGCGGCCTGTGACGATTTCGACGACGAGCTCGATTTTCTAGCAGAAGCCAACGCGGACTGGGCGACCAAGAGCGGGAAGGGCCGATCGGCGATCATCCGCGAATGGCTGGCGCTCGACACGGTCGGCCGTGCGGAGCGGTTGGGCGAACTGCATCTGGTCTGGGCCAAGGCGGATGGCGATCTGCGATCGTTCAAGTCCGGTCAGGCACCGCAGGTCGAGGGTTATGAGGATGCCGCGACAGAACTGCACGAACGCTGCGCGGATCTGCTCGGCCTGCGCGCGCGCGCAGGGCTCGCGGCTTTGCTGGGGCAGGGGCTGGATGCGGGGCGCACCTATGCGCGGGCCTATGCGGAAGCGAAGCGCGCGGCGGGCGTGGTCGATTTCGACGACCTGATCCGCAGCACCGTTTCTCTGCTCGGGCAATCGCATATGGCGGAGTGGATCCGCTTCAAGCTCGATCAGGCGACCAACCATATCCTGGTCGACGAAGCACAGGATACCAATGCCCAGCAATGGGCGATCATCCGTGCGCTGGCGGACGAGTTCTTCGCGAGCGAGCCGGAGGACGGACGGCCCCGGACGATCTTCTCTGTCGGCGATTTCAAACAGGCGATCTTCGGTTTCCAGGGCACCGATCCGCGCTTCTTCGGCGCGGCACAGCTTCATTTCCAACGGCAAGCGCAAGCGGCAGATCGCGACCTGCTTGGCCTGTCTCTGACCGAATCCTTCCGGTCGACCGAACCGGTGCTGACGCTGGTCGATGCGGTGCTCGATGGTCTGGGCGATGGCGCGCTTTCAGGGCTTATCGACCTCGAACCGCATCGCAGCGCGGTGAAGGGGCCGGGGCGGGTGACATTGTGGAGCCCCGTCTCGCCCGAGACCGCGGCCGATGGCGATATCGAGGGTGAGGAAAGCTGGCTGTCGGATTCGACACGAAACTTCGCGACCCTGTTGGCGCGGCAAATCAAGTCATGGCTTGATGCGGGCCTCTGGATCAACAATCGCGGCAAGCCCAAGCGGTTGGAGCCGCAGGATATCCTGATCCTGGTTCGCCGGCGCGGCGAGATCGCGTCGCTGATCGTCGCGCGATTGCATGCCGAGGGTGTGCCGGTGGCCGGTGTTGACCGTCTGCGACTGAACGCGCCGCTCGCCGTGCGCGATCTGCTGGCGGCGGTGCGCTTCGCGGTTCAGCCGCAGGACGATCTGAACCTTGCCGCGTTGCTGGTGTCGCCTTTGGTCGGATGGTCGCAGGACGATCTCTACGCGGCGGCGCGGGGTCGGGCGGGGACGTTGTGGGGCCATCTCGGCGACCGGCAGCCCGTGGCATTGCGCGAGATATTGCGCCGCGCCGATTTCACCACGCCATATCGCTTCCTCGAGGAGATATTGTCGGGCCCGCTCGACGGGCGACGCAAGCTGTTGCGACGGCTGGGGCAGGAGGCGCGCGATCCGATCGAGGAACTGCTCAACGCCGCCATCCAGTTCGAGCGCGATGCGACGCCGACGCTTCAGACGTTTCTCGACCGGTTCGAGCGCGAAACCGAGGATATCAAGCGCGATCCGTCGCAGCCGCTGGATGCGGTTCGCGTGATGACCGCGCATGGCGCCAAGGGGTTGCAGGCGCCTCTCGTCATCCTGGCCGATGCGACGGTCGATCCCGGATCGAGCCCGCGCAGCCGGCTCGACTGGCCGGTGGTGGATGGGGCGGATCCCGTGCCGATATTCCGCCCGCGCAAGGCAGAGCTGACCGGCGGTCTCGCCGATGCGGCATCGCGCGCCGATGCGCGGGAGATGGAAGAACATTGGCGTCTGCTCTACGTCGCCCTGACCCGTGCCGAGGAATGGCTGGTGGTGGGTGGTGCGCTCGGTCCGCGCGCCAAGGGCGTCGCCCCGGAGAATAGCTGGCACGCCGCGGTCGAGCGGGCGATGACGGCGCTCGAAGCCGAACCGGTGGAGGAGGCGCCCTGGGGCCTGGTGCGACACTATGCGGCCGGCGATGCCGTGTCCGGCAGGGATCGATTGAAGGCGGACATTGCGGATCCGGCGCTGCCCGCCTGGCTTGGCCAGCCTGCACCGATCGAAGCGCGCCCGCCAAGGCCGTTGGCGCCGTCGTCGCTGGGTGACGACGATGCGGCCAGCCCGCCGCCGGGGATCGGCATGCGGGCGGCGGCTGAACGCGGACGGCATCTCCATGCGCTGTTCGAACGATTGCCCGAGGTCGCACCGGAGGCTCGCGAAAGCGCGGCGCTGATCTGGCTCGAACGAAGCGCGGGCATTGCCGATGATGACGAACGTCACGGCATCCTGTCGGCCGCGCTCGCGGTGATCGATGGGCATCCCGAACTGTTCGTCGCCGGCGCACTGGCGGAAGCGCCGATCGCCGCAGTGGTCGGGGGCGATGTGATCGCGGGCACGGTCGACCGGTTGATCGTCGGCGACGATGTCGTGCGGCTGGTCGATTTCAAAACTGGACGGCGTGTGCCGGGGTCGGTGGACGCCATACCCGTCCATCATTTGCGGCAGATGTCCGCCTATTCGGAGGCGCTGAAGGCGATCTTCCCAGGGCGGCGCATCGAGGCTTCCCTGCTCTACACTGCGGGGCCGACGTTGATCCCGCTCGATCCGGCCCTGCTGGTGCTGCACAAGCCCGGCTTGCAGGGCATGGAGCAAAGCTTGGAGCAAAGCCGTTGAGCGAACGGCATAGTCTTCCTAGATATGGTTTCGACAAAAGGAGTCAGGGCACATGGCCACCAAAGCGATCAGCGATTCGAGTTTTCACGACGATGTCATTGCGGCCGATGGGCCGGTTCTGGTCGATTTCTGGGCGGAATGGTGCGGCCCGTGCAAGATGATCGGCCCGTCGCTCGAGGAGATTTCGGAGGAACTGGGTGAGAAGGTGACGATCACCAAGATCAACATCGACGAAAATCCCGATGCGCCGGCGCGCTATGGCGTGCGCGGCATTCCGACGATGATCCTGTTCAAAAATGGCGAGCCCGCCGCCACCAAGGTCGGCGCCGCGCCCAAGAGCGCGCTCAAGGGCTGGCTGGAAGGCGAACTCTAAGATCATATGGCCCTGGCCCGGAAAATCCGTGCCGGGGCTTTTGGGGGCTTTGCGTCCTCACACCCATCATTCTTGTGATCCACGCTTCCGCACATTGCTGCTTCGTCATTGCGAGCGAAGCGCGGCAATCCAGGGATGCACGAAGCGCTGGATTGCTTCGTCGCTATGCTCCTCGCAATGACGACGGTAGGACACAGCATCGGCTGTCCACGTAGGGCAATCCAGATTCCAGATAGCTGTGCGCTTTCTCGAAAATGGCAAAGATCGTCGAAAATACCTGCGGCTGCGTCAGCCGAACAGGATACGGGCGCCTTCGTCCCACAGCCGGGGCGATGCCGCACCGAGCAGGCCCTTGCGGCCGTCGCCGATGATATAGGCCGATCCATCCGGCCGTGCGATCCGGCCACCGGCTTCCGACAGGAACAGAGATCCCGGCGCATGATCCCAGGGCAGGGTGCGTTCGAACACGGCCAGATCGTTCTGCCCCAGCACAAGCCGCGGATATTGCTCGGCCGCGCAGCGGGGAATGTCGACCAGGGTCAGCCGGCTGACAGCCCGTTCCTTGATGTCGGCCCGCTTCTCGGGCGTCATGAAATAGACTGCCAGCGCGGCAATCGGCAGGGTGGATCCGGTTTCCTGCGCGAACACCCGCTCGCCATCCAGAAACGCGCCGCCGCCTGCTGCGGCATGACAGATGCGGCCGTCGAGCGGGTCGAGGATCCAGCCGGCCTGGACCAGACCGTCGGCGACCAGCGCGATCATCAGCCCGAAGGGTGGGCGGCCTGCCGCGAAATTGCCCGTCCCGTCGATCGGGTCGATGATCCAGTTGAGCCCGTTGCCTGCGCGATCGAGGATCGAGGCATCTGCGGCAGCAGCTTCCTCCCCGATCAATCCGGCGTCCGGCAGGATCTGCAAAAGCCCCTCGGCCAGCCGCAGCTCGCTTTCCTTGTCCGCGATGGTGACGAAATCGTCGGCGGCCTTCTCGCTGATCTCATGCGCCGCCAGATTTTGGTAGCGCGGCAGCACCACATCCGCTGCGACCTGCTCCATCAGTTCCGCGACCGGGCGATATAGACTGTGCATCTGCGCGCGACTCCACTCTGGCTTTGACGTGTCGATCGATCCTGGAGCGGATCTGGTTCGGGATGAGCCAGAGCCGCTCCATATTTGCCTTTGCTGACCGCGATTTCCGAGCCGGCAGATGATTCCATCTGCCTCGAAATCGCTCTAGGTTAGCGGAATCATGACCTGGCTGGCATAACCCGGACGGTCCTTCAGCGCGGCATACCAACGCTGGACATTGGGCATGTCCGGACGCTCGATGTCGAGCGACAACCAGGTGTGCACATAGACGCCCATCGGAATGTCGCCGAGCCCGAAGCTCGGCCCGGACAACCATGGATGATCGTCCAGTGCCCGTTCGACTCGCTCGATCAGCACGGCACATCGTTGCGCGGATCGCGCGATGCTGGCCGGGTCACGCTTTTCCGGCGCATGGCGGATCAGATGGTGGAAGGCATCCTTTTGCGCGTCGGCATAGGCGAACTGCCAGTCCATCCATTTGTCGGCATGGGCGCGCGCGACCGGATCGGCCGGCCAGAAATCGGCGGGTGCGTAGCGCGCGGCCAAATAGCGGAGGATCGCGTTCGATTCCCAGAGCACGACGTCGCCATCCTCGATCGTCGGGATCAGCGCATTGGGATTGAGCGCGCGATAGGCCGCGTCCATCCCGAACGCGCCACCCACATCGTGCCTGACATATGGAATGCCGATTTCATGTGCGAGCCAGACGACCTTCTTCACATTGTGCGAATTCAGCCGGCCCCAGATCGTCAGCATCGCATCAACTCCGATAATCGGCGTTGATCGAGATATAGCCATGGGTAAGGTCGCACGTCCAAACCGTGGCGCGGCCGTTGCCCAGCGCCATATCCACGCTCACCTGGATCTCGTTGCCCTTCAGATGTGCCGCGACCGGCGCCTCGTCATAGCCCTCGACTGCGAGCCCGCCCGTCGCGACCTGGGTCGCACCAAAGCGGATCGACAATTTGTCGCGCTCTGCCGGTTCGCCGGCCTTGCCGATCGCCATGACGACGCGGCCCCAATTGGCGTCCTCGCCGGCGATCGCGGTCTTCACCAGCGGCGAATTGGCGATGCTGAGCGCGATGCGGTGCGCACTTGTGTCGGAGTCGGCGCCCTCAACGGTGATCTCGATGAACTTGGATGCGCCTTCGCCGTCGCGGACCACGAGATGCGCGAGTTGACGACACAGATCGGTCAGCGCGGCCTGGACGGCGTCGGCGCCTGCGTCGTCGTGCGAGGCGAGCGGTGCATTGTCGGCCTTGCCCGTGGCGAAGGCAAGGACGGTGTCGCTGGTCGAGGTGTCGCTGTCGACGGTGATGCACGAGAATGTCTTGCGGTTGGCCTCGCTCAGCATCGCCTGGAGCAGGCCGGGCTCGATCGCGGCGTCGGTGAAGATGAAGCCGAGCATTGTCGCCATGTCGGGCGCGATCATGCCGGAGCCCTTGACGATGCCGACCAGATTGACTGTCCGGTCGCCGACCACTGCCTGCGTCACCGCGGCCTTGGCGAAGGTGTCGGTGGTCATGATCGTGGCGGCGGCGTCTTCCCAGCTGCATGGCTCTGCAGTGAAGGCGGCATCCAGGCCTGCCTCTGCCTTGTCGATCGGAAGCGGCACGCCGATCACGCCGGTGGAGGCGACGAAGATATCTGACGGCTGGCAGCCGAGATGCCCGGCGGCACGCGCGGCGATCGCCTCGACGGCGGCACGGCCGCGATGGCCGGTGAACGCATTCGAATTGCCCGCATTGACGACCAGCGCTCGCGCCGTGCCGAGCGGGAGAGCATCGCGACACCATTCCACTTCGGGCGAAGGGCATTTGCTCTGGGTCAGCACGCCGGCCGAGGATGTGCCTTCGTCGAGCGTCACGAAGGTCAGGTCGCAACGGTCCCAAGCCTTGTATCGTGCGCGAGCGACACGCAACGTAACGCCGGAAATGGCGGGCAGGTCGGGGAAGCCTTGAGGCGCGAGCGGAGAGCGTGCGATCTGGGTCATGATGGCGTCGCTATAGCCTCGCTGCGGCCGGGATCAATGCGGCGTTAAGCTGCGCACTCTATGAGATGCCGAGCCGGGATGAGCTTTTGATTAGACGAACGGCGCCACAGCACCTATGTCGTGGCCGTTCGAACCTGGGATTTGCATTTGCAACTGCTGATCTTCCTTTCCGCGCTGCTCACCTGTTTCACCGGGATCATCTCCGGTGAGCGTGTGGCGGAACGCGTGCAGGTTCAACGCATCGCTTCGGGTACGGCCGCCGCTACGCTGGCTGAAACCGTCGCACCCGCACCACGCGCGGCACATGCCGCGGTGCGATCCATCGCCATATTCCCTGCCGTCTTGCCGCTCGAGCCTGTTCAGGCCGGTGCGCTCCGCGCGGTACTCCTGATGAATGGAAGCCGGCTGGAATAGCCGCCGGCCCGGCCCAATTATGGGCCGCTCTTCCAGATTTCCGCGTGCCCATGCGTGCAGGCGAGGCCGGTGAGCCGGCGTTCAAACTCTCGATTCAAGACAGGAATTCATCATGCTCGCTGGCATTGCCAAAGCCATTTTCGGATCGTCCAACGATCGCTACGTCAAGTCGCTGGACAAGATCGTCGCACGCATCGCCGGCTTCGAACCCGCCATGTCGGCCCTGTCCGACGAGGATCTTTCGGCCCAGACCGCCGCCTTCCGTGCGCGGCTGAGCGCTGGCGAGACGCTCGACGATATCCTGCCGGAAGCGTTCGCGACCGTGCGCGAAGCGGCGAAGCGCGTGCTCGGTCAGCGGCATTATGATGTCCAGATGGTCGGCGGCATCGTCCTGCATCGCGGCGAAATCGCCGAGATGCGCACCGGCGAGGGCAAGACGCTGGTCGCGACGCTTGCGACCTATCTCAATGCGTTGCCGGGCACCGGCGTCCATGTCGTCACGGTCAACGATTATCTCGCCCGCCGCGATGCCGGATGGATGGGGCAGGTCTATCGTTTCCTGGGGCTGACCGTGGGCGTAATCGTCCCCAATATCGGCGATCAGGCGCGCCGCGATGCCTATGCGGCGGACATCACCTATGGGACGAACAACGAATTCGGCTTCGACTATCTGCGCGACAACATGAAGTATGAGCGCCACCAGATGGTGCAGCGCCCCTTCAACCACGCGATCGTCGACGAGGTCGATTCCATCCTGATCGACGAAGCGCGCACGCCGCTGATCATTTCCGGCCCGACCGACGACAAGTCCGAATTGTACATGCGCGTCGACGAAGTCGTGAAGCAGCTCGTGGCCGAGGATTACGAAGTCGACGAGAAGCAGCGCTCGATCATCCTGACCGAGGACGGCACCGAGAAGGTCGAACGGATCCTCGAGTCCGCCGGTCTGCTCGAAGGCAATAATCTCTACGATTACGAGAACACCCAGGTCGTCCATCACCTGAACCAGGCGCTGCGCGCCAATGTCGTCTTCAAGCGCGATACCGATTATATCGTGAAGGAAGGCAAGGTGGTCATCATCGATGAGTTCACCGGCCGCATGATGGACGGTCGCCGCTGGTCCGACGGTCTCCACCAGGCAGTGGAGGCCAAGGAAGGCGTGAACATCGAGCCTGAGAACCAGACGCTCGCCTCGGTCACCTTCCAGAATTATTTCCGCATGTATCCCAAGCTGTCGGGCATGACCGGTACGGCCGCGACCGAAGCCTCCGAATTCTACGACATCTACAAGATGAATGTCGTCACCATTCCCACCAACGTGCCGGTCCAGCGCGTCGATGAGGAAGACGAATTCTACAAGAGCACCGAGGAGAAGTTCGCGGCGATCTCCAAGCGGATCAAGGCGCAGGCCGAGCACGGCCAGCCTGTTCTGGTCGGCACCGTCTCGATCGAGAAATCCGAACTGCTCTCGGACTTCCTGACCAAGGATGGCGTGAAGCACGAAGTGCTCAATGCGCGCTTCCATGAAAGCGAAGCGCATATCGTGGCGCAGGCCGGCCGGCTTGGCGTCGTGACGATCGCTACCAACATGGCGGGCCGCGGCACCGACATCCAATTGGGCGGCAATCTCGAATTCCGCATCGGCGACGAACTCGCCGAAATGCCCGAGGGCCCCGAGCGGGATGCCGCGATCGAGACTATCCGGCAGGAGATCGAGGTCGAGAAGGCGGCGGTGCTCGCTGCCGGCGGTCTGTTCGTGCTCGGCACCGAGCGTCACGAGAGCCGCCGTATCGACAACCAGTTGCGCGGCCGTTCGGGCCGTCAGGGCGATCCCGGCCTCAGCCGCTTCTATTTGTCGCTCGACGACGATCTGCTGCGTATTTTCGGCCCCAACACGATGTTCGCCAAGATGATGCGGAGCAATCTGCAGGAAGGCGAGGCGATCGGATCGAAGTGGCTGTCAAAGGCGATCGAGACCGCGCAGAAAAAGGTCGAGGCGCGCAACTACGACATCCGCAAGCAGGTCGTCGAATATGATGACGTGATGAACGATCAGCGCAAGGTGATCTACGAGCAGCGGTCGGACATCATGGATGCCGAGACCGTCGACGACGTCGTCACCGACATGCGCGCCGAAACGGTGAATGGTCTGGTCGCCGATGCGTGCCCGCCCGACACCTATCCCGAGCAGTGGAAGCTGGCGCAGCTCAAGGAGCGGTCGCTCGAAATTCTCGGCCTCGAACCCGATTTCGATGCATGGCTGGCTGAAGAGGCGATCGATCCGGAACTGATCGAGCAGCGGCTTCAGGCGCTCGCCGATGAGGCAATCGCCGCGAAGTCCGCCGATATCGAGGCGGATAGCTGGGCGCAGGTCGAGAAGAGCATCCTGCTCCAGAGCCTGGACCATCACTGGAAGGAGCATCTCGCGACGCTCGATGCGCTGCGTCAGGTCGTCCATCTGCGCGCCTATGCGCAGAAGACGCCGATCAACGAATATAAGCAGGAGGCATTCGCGTTGTTCGAGCGCATGTTGTCTGCGATCCGTGAGGACGTGACCCGCGTGCTCGCCCATGCCCAGTTCATGCAGCACGACGAAGCGCCGCCGCTTCCCCAGATGCCCGATTTCATCACCACGCATCTCGATCCGCTGACGGGTGAGGATAATAGCGCGGACATCGACGGCGGCAGTCTGGGCCTCATTACCACGCGCCTGCCGCCGCTGCAGATCGCCCAGCCTGAAATGGCCGACGACCTTGGCGACGATCCGGCGGAGTGGGGTGACAAGGTGAGCCGCAATGCGCCATGCCCTTGTGGGTCGGGCAGCAAGTACAAGCACTGCCACGGGGCGCTGTAAGGGACGAACTCGATCTGTCGCTCCAGCGAAAGCTGGAGCCCATACGGCATATCCGACGCCGTTACGTTTGACGTATCCTATGGGCCCCAGCTTTCGCTGGGGCGACATGGTGGCGAGCGAGCGGCTGTACCCTGAATCCTAGCGTCGAACGTCGAGTTCGCCCGCCAGAAACGCCTCGATATCGGCCGGCCCGAACAGGCTCGCGTCACCGGGCAGGCTGTGCTTGAGGCAGGTGAGCGCAAGGCCGGAACGCGCCGCCCAGTCCATGTCGGCGCCAAGCGCCAATCCGTGCAGGACGCCGGCGGCAAAGGCATCGCCCGCACCGATCCGGTCGACGATGCCGGAAACCGCAATCTCGTCTGTCTGATGCGCACCGTCGGGCGTATCGATGCGCGCGGAGATACGGTGGCTGTCGGCATCGTCGGTGTGACGCGCGGTCGAGGCGATCAGCTTGAGATCGGGGAAGGCGGCGAAGGCGGCGTCTGCGGCCTCGCGCCTGCGATCCGGACCGTCGCCGTGGAAGGTCTCGCCAAGCAGCAGCGAGATGTCGCGATGATTGCCGAACAATATGTCCGCCATGCCGACGAGCCGGGTCAGCACCGCGCGCGGATCGCTGTCCCACGCTTCCCACAGTTTCGCGCGGTAATTGCCGTCGAACGATATGGCGATGCCCATTGTCTTGGCGGTTTCCGCTGCGGCGATGGCGGCGGCGGCGGTCGCGGGGCCAAGCGCGGGCGTGATGCCCGACAGATGGAGCCGGCTCGCGCCCTTCAGCAGTGTCGGCCAGTCGAACGCATCGGCCGGCGCATCGGCGAAGCTGGAATGCGCGCGATCGTATACGACTTCCGAAGCGCGCAACCCCGCGCCCTGGGTCAGGAAATAGAGCCCCATGCGTCCATCGCGGAACGTCACGCTGCTGCAATCCACCCCGTGACTGCGCAGCGCCGAGATTGCGGCGCGGCCCAATGCATTGTCCGGCACTGTGCTCACCATACGGGTCTCATGACCCAGGCGCGCGAGGCCCACGGCGACATTGGCCTCCGCGCCGCCGACATGCACGTCGAGCCGTCCGGTCTGGAGCAGCAATTCACGCCCCGGCGCGGTCAGGCGGAGCAGCAATTCCCCGAAGCAGATTGTGCGGCTGGCCACGCGTTCCCCTTTCAACGCGCGAGCCAGCCGCCGTCGACAGCCAGGATATGGCCGTCGACATAGTTTGAGGCGGCGGATGCCAGGAACACCGCGGCGCCCCCCAGATCCTCCGCCTCACCCCAGCGACCCGCGGGGATCCGGCCCAATATGTCGGTGTTGCGCTTCTGGTCGGCGCGTAGCGCCTCGGTGTTGTTGGTGGCGATATAGCCGGGGGCGATCGCGTTCACGTTGATGCCCTTTGCGGACCATTCGTTGGCGAGCAGCTTGGTGAGGCCGCCGATGCCGCTTTTGGACGCGGTGTAGCTGGGCACGCGGATGCCGCCTTGGAAGGTTAGCATCGACGCGATGTTGATGATCTTGCCGCCGCCTGCCGGGATCATGCGCCGGGCCGCCGCCTGGCAGAGGAAGAAGACCGATTTCAGGTTGGTGTCGACCACCGCATCCCAATCCTCTTCGGTGAAGTCGATGCTGTCGGCGCGGCGGATGATCCCGGCATTGTTCACCAGGATATCGATCCGCCCGAAGGTATCGACCACTTGCGCTATCACGCGCTCGACGGGTTCGATCGTCGACAGATCGGCCGACACGATCTCCGCGCGGCGCCCGAACGCCCGAGCGCGATCCACCGTCTCGGTCGCGGGGGTGCGGCCGACCGCCGCGATATCGGCACCGGCAGCGGCGAGCGCCAGCGCGATGCCCTGGCCGATGCCGGTATTGGCGCCGGTCACGACGGCGACCTTGCCGGTGAGATCGAAGGGGTTGGTCATGATGGCAGGCTATCCTCTCACGTCATTCCCGCGAAAGCGGGAATCCCGCTTCTTTTTCTAAGCCGCGTCGGAAGAAGCGGGATCCCCGCTTTCGCGGGGATGACAGGGAACACTGGTTACTGGAGCTGGCAGATGTCGAGGACGTTCATGTCGGTATAATCGAGATTCTCACCCGCCATTGCCCAGATAAAGGCATAGGCGCGCGTGCCCGATCCCATGTGGATCGACCAGGGCGGCGAGATCACCGCTTCCTCGTTCGCCATCACGATGTGCCGCATCGCTTCTCCCTCGCCCATATAGTGGAACACGCGATCGTTCGGGCCGTCCAGGTCGAAGTAGAAATAGATCTCGCTGCGACGCTCGTGGATGTGCGGCGGCATCGTGTTCCAAACGCTGCCGGGCTTGAGCACGGTCAGGCCCATGACGAGCTGGGCGCTGTCGCAGATGCCGGGAATGACGAACTGGTAGATCGTCCGCTCGTTCGATTCCTCCAGGCTGCCGCGATCCAGCGCATTGGCGTCGGCGATCGACAGCTTGCGTGTGGTGAATGCCTTATGGGCCGGACAGGACGCCAGATAGAAGCGCGCGCCGGCGCCGGAGAACAGGACTTCCGCTGCACCCATGGTGACATAGAGGCAGTCCTTGCCGCCCAGCGTGAACACTTCGCCATCGACGGTGACGGTGCCTTCTACCGCGCCAACATTGACGATCGCGAGCTCGCGGCGTTCGAGAAAGGGATGGCCCGCAGCAGAAGCCGGCTCGGTCTGGTCCGGCAGCTTCACGGGCGCGCCCTCGACCGCGACGCCGCCGATCACGAACCGCTCGGCATGGGTGTAGTTGAGCACGCATTCGCCGGGGCGGAACAGGCCGCCGATCAGATAGCGGTCGCGCAGCTCCTCGTTGGAGACGCACTCCATCATGTCCGGGTGGGTGGCGTAATAGGTGCGTTCGAACATTACTGTCTCCGATTGGAAAGGTCAGGCCGCCTGGGCGACCGGGGAAGGGGTAGGGGCGTCGAGCCGGTAGGCGCGCTTGACCAGGCCGTAGGTCAGCTCATGCGCCAGCTCCGCGGCCTCCCAGTCCTCCAGCCGATGCTCGGCGACGAGGCGGGCAAGAAAGCCGCAATCGATCCGCCGCGCCACGTCGTGCCGTGCTGGGATCGACAGGAAGGCGCGGGTGTCGTCGTTGAAGCCGACGGTGTTGTAGAAACCCGCGGTCTCGGTGGTCATCTCGCGGAAGCGGCGCATGCCTTCCGGACTGTCGTGGAACCACCAGGACGGGCCGAGCTTCAGGCACGGATAATGGCCCGCCAGCGGCGCCAGCTCGCGCGCATAGGTCGTCTCGTCCAGCGTGAAGAGGATGATCGACAGGTCGCGGGATCCGCCGAACCGGTCGAGCAGCGGTTTCAGCGCGTGGACATAGTCGGTGCGCGTCGGGATGTCGGCGCCCTTGTCGCGGCCATGGCTGGCGAAGAGCGTCGCATTGTGGTTGCGGCAGGCGCCGGGATGGATCTGCATCACCATGCCGTCCTCCGCGCTCATCGCCGCCATCTCGGTCAGCATCTGCGCGCGGAACAGTTCGGCCTCGGCCGCCGTCGCATTGCCGGTGACGACCTGGCGGAACAGCCGTTCGGCCTCGTCGCCGGAAAGGTTCGCGGTGGCCGCGGTCGGATGGCCGTGATCGGTCGCGGTGGCGCCCGCGGCGCGGAAATCCGCGCGGCGCTTGCGGTGCGCGGACAGATAGCCGCGCCAGTCGAAAACATCCTCTCCGGTCAGTTCGGCGAAGCGGGTCAGCGCCTCCGCGAAATCCTGATGCTCGGGATCGACCACCGCATCGGGGCGATAGGTGGTCACGACGCGGCCGTTCCAGCCCGAGGCGCGGATCGCGGCATGATGGTCGAGATCCTCATGCGCGCCCTCGGTCGTCGCGAGCAGTTCGATGCCGAACCGGTCGAACAATGCGCGCGGGCGGAAGGCCGGGCTCGCCAGCTTTTCCGCGATCGCGTCGAAATAGCTGTCGGCCGTGCCCGCATCGAGTGCCGTGTCGAAACCGAACACGTCGGCAAAGACATGGTCGAGCCAGATGCGCGACGGGGTGCCGCGGAAGAGATGATAATGGCCGGCGAAGAGCCGCCACGCCGCTCGCGGATCGGTATCCGGCACGCCATTGCGATCGGGCACGCCCAGCGCGTCGAGCGCGATGCCCTGGCTGTGGAGCATGCGGTAAAGATAATGATCGGGCGCAAGCAGTAGCTCTGTTGCGTCATGCCATGGTTTGTCGCTCGCGAACCAAGCGGGATCGGTATGGCCGTGCGGGCTGACGATCGGCAGCGCAGCAACATCGGCATAGAGCGCGCGCGCGATCGCCCGCGTCGCGGGATCGGCGGGAAACAGCCGATCTGGATTGAGTATCAGGGGTTTCGCCATCTCTCCCTCGCCCATTCGGGCATCGTCTTTCAAATGACGGTAACCGGTGTCACTTCATTCTTCAAGCGCTTTGCGTTTGCCGTTGGTCTGTCGGTTCACTGCTGAGGCGGTGGTGCGACCGATGCGCGACGGATGAGCGCCGACAGGAACAGCGAAGGTTCCCGCGCGGCGCTGCCGGGTTCGATCGTGTCGCCGACCAGCTTGAGCGCCGCCGAACGCGCCATGGTTGCGATCGGCCAGCGGACGGTGGTCATCGGCGGCCAGATATGTGCGGCGATCGGATTGTCATCGAACCCGATGATCGAGAGATCGGCGGGAACCTCCAGGCCGCGCTGGCGCGCGGTGTGGAGCACGCCCGCGGCCATCTCGTCATTTGACGCGAAGATCGCGGTGGGACGGGGCAGCAGGTCCAGCAACCGTTCCCCGGCATGCATGCCCGAATCGAAGGTGTAATTGCCGTCGGCGATCAGGCTGCGCGGCAGCGCGATGCCGGCGCCGGCAAGCGCATCCTCGAAGCCGCGGCGCCGTTCCAGCGCGGAGCGGAAGCCGTGCGGCCCGAGCACGAGCCCGATCCGGCGATGACCGGCCTTGATCAGATATTCGGTCGCCTCGCGCACGGCCTCGCGGTCGTTGGAGGCAACGGTATGTTCCGGCTCGTCGAGCTGCGCAGACCCCATGCGAACATAGCGGCAGCCAATCTCGTCGCAGAGTTTGGCGAGCGAATCATTCTCGGAGATCGGCGGCATCAGCAGCACGCCGAACAGCCGCTGGCGTTCGAGGAAATGGCGCAGGTCGGTGAGCATTTCCGGCGATCCGCGATCGACCGGCCGCACGACCAGCTCGAACTCGGTATCGCGCAGCGCTTCCAATATGCCCTGCTGCACATTGAGCACGGTCTGCGCATTGGGATTGTCGTGGACCAGGCCGATCAGGAAGTTGCGGCGCAGTGCCAGGGCGCGCGCCTGCGGATTGGGGATATAGCCCAGATCCTTGATCACCGCCTGGACACGGTCGCGCGTGTCGTCGTTGAGCAGGGGGGAGCGATTGATCACCCGGCTGACCGTCTTCTTGGAGACGCCGGCGAGGCGGGCGACGTCGTTGATGGTCGGCTGCGATGATTTCTTCATATCGGCCACTTAGCCCGAACCCGTGTCGCCCGCCAATGGTGAGGCGGCATATCACCTCTTATCCTTCATTTGCCGCCCAGCCGCCGCCCAAAGCCTTGAAGAGCAGGATCCGTGCGTCGGCGAGCCGGCGAACCGAATCCGCCGAAGCCGCGCGCGCATCGAGCAGGGTGCGCTGCGCCACGATCACGTCGAGCTGCGAGATCGACCCTGCACGATAGCGGGCAAGGGCGAGGCGATGCGCGTTGTCCGCCCGTGCAACGGCGTCGGTGAGCGCGGCGTCGCGTTCCGCGCCGGCCGCATAGCCCGACAGGGCCTGTTCGACTTCCTTGAGCGCAGTCAGGACGACGCCGTCGAACCGGGCAAGCGACGCCTCACCCTGTGCTTCGGCCTGGCGGATGCGATTCCGCGCGACCGCGATGTTTGGGAAACTCCATGACAGCAGCGGCCCGACCGAGAAGGAGAAGCCGGAAGGGCCCTTGTCGTTCTGACCATAGCCTGCCGAGCCGCCGAACGAGATCCGGGGATAGAGTTCGGCGGTGGCGACCCCGATCCGCGCCGTGTCTGCCGCAATCATCCGCTCTGCCTCGCGAATGTCCGGGCGGCGGCGCAGCAATGCCGTACCGTCGCCGACGGGCAGGGCGCCGCGCAATTCGGGCGGTCGGGTGCATGCAATGGCTTCGCCGGGCGCTTCGGTGGGCGTGACTCCGATCAGCGCGGCCAGTTCGAACAGGGCGATGCGGCGTTGGTCGTCGATCGACGGGATTGCCGCACGCGCATTGGCAACGGCCGTCGCCGAACGCTCGACGTCGAGCCGACCGGCCGATCCGGCGCGTTCCCGCAGGGTCACCAGCCGCAGGTCGGTTTCGGCAATCGTCAGCGATTCGCGTGCGATCGCGGCAGAACCCGCCAATGTGCAGGCGGCGACATAGGCGCGTGCGGTTTCCGCCACCACGGTCACCCGAACCATGTCGCGTGCTGCCTCGATCGCGGCGGCATCGGCGCGTGCCGCCTCGATTGTCCGGTGGACGCGACCGAACAGATCGGCCTCCCAGGACATGGCTAGGCCGCCATTCGCGCCGAACTGCTCCGTTCCGCTCTGGAATCCGGACAGCTGCCCGCCATTGCCATAGCCTGCCTGCGCGGAGAGCCCGGTGGTCGGCAGCCGGCCGGCGCGAGCCTCACCCACGACCGCGCGGGCACGCGCAAGATTGGCGATCGCGACGCGCAGGTCGGTATTGCCCGCCAGTGCCCGCGTGATCAGTCGGTCGAGCGCGGGATCGTCATAGAGCCGCCACCAGTCGTCGGGCAGCGGGGCACCGGGGTCGGTCGCCGGTGCGGTTGTCACGAACGCGCCGGCCGCGGGCGCCGGGGCGATCGGTACGACATGATCGGGCCCGACGGCGCAGCCCGCGAGAATCACGGGGAGGAGCAAAAACAGTTTACGCATGGGAGATCTCCGCGGTCGCGAGTTCGCGTTCGCGCGGGCTGTCCGCGGCGGCGCGATGATCTTTCGCGATGAAGCTGTAGATGGTCGGCAGCACGAAGAGCGTGAACAGCGTGCCCACCAGCATGCCCATCACGACGACGATGCCGATCGCGAAGCGGCTCGATGCGCCGGCGCCGCTGGCGAACAGCAACGGGATCAGGCCCGCGACCATCGCCGCAGTCGTCATCACCACCGGCCGCATGCGGACCGTTGCGGCCCGACCGATCGCCTCTGTCCGGCTCAGCCCTTCGCTTCGCTGGATCTCGTTGGCGAACGACACCATCAGGATGCCGTGTTTCGAGATCAGCCCGATCAGCGTGACGAGGCCGATCTGCGTGTAGATGTTGAGCGTGGCGTAGCCGAGATAAAGCGGTATCAGGGCACCGCACACCGCCAGCGGCACCGTCACCATGATCACCAGCGGATCGCGGAAACTCTCGAACTGCGCCGCGAGGACGAGGAAGATCACGATCAGCGCGAAGCCGAACGAGATGGTCAGCCTGTTGCCCTCGGTCACATATTGCCGGCTGTCCGACAGCCAGTCGATCGTCGCCCCCGGCGGCAATGGCTGTTTCTCCAGAAAGTCGACGGCCTGGCCCATGGTGACGCCGGGGGCGAGCACTGCGGACAGTGTTACGGCGTTCATCTGGTTGAACTGGGGCAGCCGGTTCGCTTGCGGGTGCATATCGACGCGCACGACGGTCGAGAGCGGGACAAGCTGGCCCGATGCGGTCTTCACCTGATATCGGCCCAGATTGTCGGGCGTCAGGCGCGAATCCCGCGGCACCTGTGTGATGACGTCGTAAGACCGATCATGCCAGTTGAAGCGATTGGTGTAATTCTCGCCCACCAGCGTCGCGAGCGTGTCGGCGATCGCTTCCATCGTCACGCCGATCTCGCCCGCCTTGGCGCGATCGACCGTGATCCGGGCCTCGGGGCTGTCGAATGCGAGATCGCTGTCGACGAATGCGAACAGCCCGCTGCCCCATGCCGCACCCTTGATGCCTTCCATCGCGCCATGCAGCGCGGAGAAGTCGTCGGGCGATCGCACCACCATCTGCACGGGCAGTCCGCCGCTCGACGCCGGCAGCGCCGTTGGCTGGAATGCTGTCGCATAGACCCCGGTGATGCCCGATCCCTGGCCGTTGAGCAGCGCCTGGATGTCGTTGGCGCTGCGTTCGCGATTCTCCCATTCGCTCAGGATCACGCCGCCAAAGCCGTTATTGGCGCCATCGGTGCCATTGTCGAACCAGCTGCTCACATATTCGGGCAGGCTGCGGAAGATCCGCTGCACCTCCTGCGCATAGCGTGCGGTGTAGTCGACATTGGCATATTGCGGCGCCTTGGTCGCGACGAAGACATAGCCTTGGTCTTCCTGCGGTGCGAGTTCGCGCGCCGCGCCGGCGAACAGCACCACGATCGCGGCCAGCATGATCGCGCCGAACAGCAGCACGGCGGTGCGCGCGCGCAATGTGCGGGCAAGCAATCGCGAATACCCGTCGGTCACGCGCGCCATATTATGTTCGATCGCGCGTGAGAGCCGGCCTTCGGAGGCCTTCGAATTGAGCAGCCACGAACTCATCATCGGCGACAAGGTCAGCGCGACCACGCCCGATACGATCACCGATCCCGCCAGCGTGAACGCGAATTCGCGGAACAAGGCGCCGGTAAGGCCGCCCATCAGCCCGATCGGCGCATAGACCGCAGCCAGCGTGATCGTCATCGCGATCACGGGGCCAACGATCTCGCGTGCGCCGAGCAAGGCGGCCTGAACGGGGGAAAGCCCTTCCTCGATATGCCGGTGGATATTCTCCACCACCACGATCGCGTCGTCGACGACAAGGCCGATCGCCAGCACCATTGCGAGCAATGTCAGCAGATTGAGTGAAAAGCCGAAGGCCAGCATGAGCGCGGCGGTGCCGACCAGCGAAAGGGGGATGGTCACCACCGGGATGATCACCGCGCGGAACGAGCCGAGGAACAGGAAGATGACGATGACGACGATCACGATCGCTTCGATCAGCGTGCGGGTGACTTCGTCGATCGAGGCGTTGACGAACTGCGCGACGTCGAACTGGCTGACCACTTCCATTCCCGGCGGTGCGACCCGCTGGATACCGGGGATCAGCGACTTGACCGCTTCGACGATCTCGAGCGGATTGCCGTCAGGGGTGGGCGAGATCGCGATGGAAACGGCGCGACGGCCATTGCTGGTGGCGCTGCTGTCGTAATTCTGGCCGCCCAGTTCGATCGTGGCGACATCGCCCAGCCGGACGATGCCGTCAGTGCCGCGCTTGACCACCATTGCCCGGAAATCGTCGATGCCGGTCAGGTCGGTGCCAGCGGTGATGTTGATCGCGGTGTCGGTGCCCTTGAGCTGTCCGGGCGCGGCCTGGACATTGTTGGCGCGCAGCGCCGCCGCGATGTCGCCGGCAGTGAGCCCGCGTGCGGCCAGCCGTGTCGGATCCACCCACACGCGCATCGCCAGCGTCTGCCCGCCGCTGATCTCCGCCGATGCCACGCCGGGCACTGCGGTGATCAATGGTTGTGCGACACGGCTTGCGAAATCGGTGATCTGCGGAACGGTCAGCGTATCGCTGACAAAGGCGAGATATTGCACCGCCGATGCGCCGTCGGTGATCTTGGTGATCACCGGATCGGTGGCGCCCTGCGGCAGGCGGAACTTCACCTGCTGCACCTTTGCCAGCACTTCGGTCATCGACCGGTCGGCATTGGCGTTGAGCACCAGCTTCGCCTTGATCTGGCTGCGCCCCTGGCTGGAGGTCGAGGTCAGATATTCGATACCGTTGGCGGTTGCGATCGCCTGGGCGATCGGCGTGGTGACGAAGCCCTGCATCACGGTCTGGGTGGCGCCGGGGAAGCTGGTGTTGACGACGATCGTCGCGCTTTCCATGTTGGGATATTCGCGCACTTGCAGCGAAAACAGCGCACTGCCGCCGACCAGCAGGATCAGCAGGCTGACGACGACCGACAGGATCGGGCGGCGGATGAACAGATCGGTGATATGCATGGCTCAGCGCGCTCCGGCCTGAACGGTGCGCGAGACGCGCACCTCTGCGCCGGGCTGGACGCGGATCTGCCCCTCGGTGACGATCACGTCGCCCGCCTTCAATCCGCGCGTGACGATGACGGTATTTCCGATCCGCCGGCCGGTGGTGACCGAAACCATTTCTGCCTTGCCGCCGGCGCGCGCGCGCGGGCCGCGGATCACAGTGACGCTGTCGCCCGATGCCGAGGTCTGGATCGCCGTCACCGGCACGATCAGCACGCCATGTTCGACCGGCAGGTCGAGCGCCGCGGTCACATACATGCCCGGCCGCAAAACATGGCCGGGGTTGGCGAGGACGGCCTGGACCAGGACGTTGCGGGTATCCTCGCCGATCCTCGGTTCGATGGCGTTGACGCGTGCGGTGAAGCTGCGGCCCGGCCAGCTGTCGCTGGTGACGCGCACCGTCTGCCCCACGCTCAGCCGGCCCAGTTCCTGCTGAGGCAGGTTGAAGTCGACATAGAGCTGATCGAGGTCGGTGAGTGTTGCCACTGTGTCGCCGGGGTTCAGATATTGGCCAAGATTGACGCGCCGGATTCCGATCGAGCCGGCGAAGGGGGCGCGAATGCGCTTTTGCGCAATGCGTGCGTCGAGTTGGCTGACCGCGGCGCCGGCCTGGGCGAGTTCCGCACGGCGCTGTTCGAGTATTTCGCGCGGCTCGGCGCCGGTCGGCGCCAGCTCGCTGGAACGGGCAAGCTGAATACGTGCGAAATTGGCGCGCGCGGCCGCGGCTGCACGGTCGGCGCGTTCTGGTGCGTCGTACAACTGCACGAGCGGTGCGCCGGCACCGACGCGCTGGCCCGCTTGGAAATGCACGCCGACAATCCGGCCCGCCACCTCGGGCGCCAGCATCACTTCACGCACCGCGCGCATCGATCCCACTGCCTCGAGCGAGGCGGGTGCATCGGTCTGAACGACCGTCATCGCCGCCACGGAAACGGGGGGAGGGGCACCCTGCGCCGGTGCCGCGTCGCGCAGGCTGCGCCAGCCGAACAGCGCGGCGAAGAGCAGAATCATCGCGACGACAGTGATGGCGATCGATCGCCGGCGAGAGGCCGCCGGCGCCGCGGCCGATGGTTCGGATGAGGTGGGTGTCGTCATGATGCCCCTGATGGTAAAATAGACTAAGAGTCGAATTTATTGCGAGTGATTATTAATTGGATGGCGATCCGTCAAGCCGCTCGCGCAAAGCTTCACGGCCGGGCTAGAGGAAGAATATGAGTGAAGACGGATATCGACGCCGCGGTCGCGCGGTGCGGAAACGGAAAACGGTATCGGGCGCCCCTCCGGGGCCGCGGCGGGCGGATCAGCGACGTGCCGCGATCGTCGACGCCGCGGCGAAGCTGTTCGTGGAAAAGGGATTTCAGGCGACGACCGTCGATGACATCGCGACGCAGGCCGGTTTCGCCAAGGGCACATTCTACCACTATTTTCCGACGAAACTGGAGTTGCTCGACGCCTTGCGCGATCGCTTCTCCGACGAGTTCCAGGATCGCACGCGTGCCGCGGCGGATGCCTGCGCTCCGGATGACTGGACCGGGCGGTTGCGCAGCTGGATCGAAGAAGCGGTGGCGGCCTATTTCGACATGAGCGCGCTGCACGATGTCGTCTTCCACGGCGCGGAGATGCCGCTGCGCCATGCGATGGGTGATGTGCCGGTCGTACGCGATCTCGCCCAGTTGCTGATCGACGGCACCTCGGCGGGCGCCTGGGATGTCGCGGAACCCGGGGAGGTTGCCGTCATCATGTTCCATGGCCTGCACGGTGCGGCAGACGAAGCGATGGTGACCGCGGGCGATGCGGATCGCATCGGTGCCCTGCTGTCGTCGCTGTACATCCGGATGATCGGCGCACGCATCTGAGCGAACGGGTCGTGCCCGCGATCGGATGCCGGTTTGAAACTGCACGAACTGCTCCCTGTTCGAATCGGGAGCGCCTCTATAAAACCTCAACCATGGTTGAGGTAAAGCGCTAATCGGCCCGGACCTGAGCGGATCGATCAATTGGACAATTGACTAGTCTTCGCGCGCTTCCATACATGTGATGCGGAACGGGGCGGGGAGGCGACATGACTCGATCGATCATCGGCGGCCTTGCCCTGTTTGCGCTGCCAGCGGCTCTGGCGGCCGAGCCTGCACCGATCATGCTCGAAGATTTTCACCGGTTGGCGGAGGTCGCGGCGCCGAGCTTTTCGCCCGACGGCAATCACATTGCCTATAGCGTGTCGCTGAACGACGCGAAGCAGGACGCGGCGAAGAGCGATCTCTGGACGGTGGCGTGGACGGGCGGGGCTCCGGTGCGGATCACCGACACGCCGGAGGCGAGCGAAACGCAGCCGCGCTATACCGCTGACGGTCGCTGGATCATCTATCTGAGCGATGCGGGCGTGAAGACGGCCGCAGTGGACGCGAAGAAGGACGGGGCGGACGAAACCACCCAATTGTGGCGGATGCCGGCAAAGGGCGGTGCAGGGCGGCGGATCACGGCGCTGCCCGGAGGGGTCAGTACCTATGCGCTGTCGCCCGACGGGAAGCAGGCGGTCGTGGTGGCGGAGGTCGGCCGCACTGTCGGCAGCAAGGCGAAGACCCCGCCGCCGATCGAGACCGAGCGTTTCTTCTTCAAGCAGGACGGCCGCGGCTATCTCGACGATCGGACGACCCAACTCTTCATCGTCGATCTTGCCACGGGCCAGGCGCGCCAACTGACCAGCGGCGCGCGCGATCACTGGCACCCGGCCTGGTCGCCCGACGGCCAGCTGATCGCTTATGTCGCCAAGGATCAGGGCGATGCCGATCGCTCGCTCAACTATGACGTTTTTGCCGTCGCGCCCAATGGCGGTACGCCGCGCCGGATCAGCACCTCACTGGGAGCGGACAGCGATCCGGACTGGGGCTCGGGTCCATCCTGGTCGCCCGATTCCCGCCGGCTGGTCTGGCTGGAGGGTGGCGAGGAGAAGTGGATCTATTATGCGCCGCCGCAGCTTGCCGTTGCGGATGTCGCAACGGGCGCGATCGCGCGGCCGGCGCGGATCGATCGCTGGTTCTATCAGCCGCGCTGGACGCCCGATGACAAACTGATCGCGCTGATCGAGCAGGATCGCGACACCTGGCTCGCGCAGATCGATCCGGCGAGCAGCGCGATCACCTATCTCACCCAGGGCAAGCGCTTCGGCTATGATTATGCGGTGGCGGGCAATGGCCGTATCGCGCTGCTCGATGCCAACGATCGGATGCCGTCCGAGTTATACGCTGTCGGAGACGGTCGCGCGCTGACCCGACACAATGCATGGGTGGCGGATCGCAGGCTCGGCGAGATACGTGACGTTTCGTTCAAGAGCGGCGACGCCGAGATCCACGGATTTCTGACATTCCCGCCCGACCATGATCCCGCAAAACGCTATTCGCTGATCGCCGACCTGCATGGCGGCCCGGTCTATCAGCACAGTCATGAATTCGACTTGGATGCGCGGCTCTATGCGGCGGCGGGCTATGTGGTGCTCAAGATCAATCCGCGTGGCTCATCGGGGCGCGGCTTTGATTTCTCGCGCGCCATCTATGCGGACTGGGGCAATGTGGATGCGAAGGATATCAGCGCGGGGATCAGTCATGCGATCGACACGGGGATCGCGGATCCGGCGCGGATCGGTGTCGGTGGCTGGAGCTATGGCGGCATCCTGACCGATTATATGATCGCCAGCGACACACGGATCAGGGCGGCCATTTCCGGTGCCGGCGGCGCCAACCCGCTCGGCCTGTTCGGCGTCGACATGTATGCGCGCGAATATCTGCTGGAACTCGGCGCGCCGTGGGACAATTTCGAGACCTGGCGCAAGCTCGCCTTTCCCTTCCTCCATCCCGAACGAATCACGGCGCCCACTTTGTTCCAATGCGCTGAGGCTGACGACAATGTGCCCTGCGCGGGCGCGGAGCAGATGTATCTGGCGCTCAAGACGCGTGGCGTGCCGACGAAGCTGACCGTCTATCCCGGCGAAAATCATGGGCTCACCGTGCCGAGCTATCTGATCCACCGGATGCGCAGCAACATCGCCTGGTATGATCGCTGGTTGAAATCGACCCGCTGACCGGCTGCGCGCTTATTTCCTGAGCAGATCGAGCGCCGCCACGGTCATCGCCTCGGCGCCGCGCGTCACCGCCGGCTTCGCTTCGACATGGAAGAAGGGCGAGTGGTGCGGCACCAGAGGTTTGCCACCATTCTTCGCCGCATCGAACTCGGCCTGTGGCGTGCCGCCGACCCAGAAGAACACCCCGGGCACATTGAGATGTTTCTGGATGAAATAGGAGAAGTCCTCGCCGCCCATGCTTTCGCGCGGCTGGTCGTACATGACGCTCTCGCCGAAAGCTGCGGCGAATGCCCCGCGTACCCGTCTGGTGAGTGCGAGGTCGTTGATCGTCGCCGGGGTGGATTCGAACCCGACCTTGACCTGTGGCAGCCTGTCCTCCGGCATGCCGTTCATCCGGCCCACATTGGTCGCGATCCGCTTGATGCCGTCGATCAGCGTCGTGCGTGTGTCTTCGTCGTCCGAACGCACGGTCAGCTGCAATTCGGCCTTGTCGGGAATGATATTGTGCTTGTTGCCCGCCTGAAACGATCCGACCGTCACCACGCCGGGTTTCATTGGCGCGATGCTGCGACTGACCAGCGTCTGGAGCGCCATTACGATCTCTGCGCCCATCACCACCGGATCCTTGCCCATCTGCGGAGACGCACCGTGTGCGCCGACGCCGGGAATGACGATATCGATGCTGTCGACCGATGACATGGCCGTTCCGGGCTGCAGCCCGATCTTGCCGGCCGGAAAGTCGGAGGAGACATGGAATCCGACGGCGAAGTCGGGCTTGGGGAATCGGCTGTATAGTCCGTCCGCCAACATCGCCTTCGCACCGGCGATACGCTCCTCCGCTGGCTGGACGACGAAGACGATCGTACCCTTCCATTGGCTTTTCAGCTGCGCGAGCTGGCGGGCGGCGCCGATCAGCGCAGTGATGTGCACGTCATGGCCACAGGCCTGCATCACCGGCTTGGTGACGCCGTCACGATCGACCTGGGTCACTGTCGACTGGTAGGGGAGGCCGCTGTCCTCCTTGAGCGGCAATCCATCCATGTCCGCGCGCATCAGCAGCACCGGGCCGGCACCGTTGCGCATAACTCCGACGACGCCGGTGCCGGCGACCTTCTCGGTCACCTCGATCCCACCAATTGCGCGCAGTTCCTTCGCCATGATCGCGGCCGTGCGGGTTTCCAGAAAGGAGAGTTCGGGATTCTTGTGGAAATCGACGAACAGCGCTTCGAGATGCGCGGCATAGTCCGCGTCGACCGCCTTTTCGATCTCTGGCTTGGCCAGGGCAGGCGCGGCGATCAGACCGGTGGCGAGTATGACGGTCAGCAGGCGCATTTCGAGAACTCCCCCAATTGTTCGAGCTCGGTCGATCGGACGGAAGAGTGGTTGCTGCAAACCAGTAATCTTGGGGCAAAGCGCCAGCCATTCTCGTTCTTGGCGAGAGGATGGTCGGGGGCGCCGCGTTCGATACCGACGAACCTGCCTTGTCGAGACCAAGGGCGAGCGTGCGAGCTGGCGTGATCGGTTCAAAGCGCCGCGCGCTGCAATCGGTCCGGAAAACTGTGGTTCTGGACCGACCGGCGGGCCTAAGCCCGCCGTTTAGAAAATGGCTCCCCCTATAATCCACATTGCGAACTTCTTTAGGCTTCCAACGATGGAGGCTAGGAAGTTGATCACGCGTTACCGTGCCGCGTTCAAGAACGCGGCTTGAGCTATATCTATACTATGCCAAATACCTCTTTCACCGTCGCCCATGTCGCAAGATAGTTTTCTACCTCCCGCTTTGGGGTGGTTGTTGTCTTGCGAGCGATCGTGTTAACTCAGAATTCAATTCAGATCGTGGCACAAGATCCAGCGGTTCATCACTCGTGAAAGCGTGTAGCTCGACTCTCTCTCGGTTCGGTCTGACGTGGTAATGGCTCAGGGTTCTGATCGCTGCAATGGGTAGGGCACTAAAGTGCCGCTTGCGCGTCAGGGCCGGCAAAAGGGCACAAATTTGCCCTTTTTGCACCTCGTTGGCCCATAGCCAGGATCGAACGTCGAAGGCACTGTCGCGCTGACCGCATCAGTTCAGGCGATCGATCGTGAAGCCAGATCGTTCGCCGCATCCCGCTTCGCCGCATCGGCCTTGCGCTCGGAATAGCGGTCGACGAGTTGATCCGCATGACCGCGGGTAAGAACAGTGAACCGAACCAGTTCCTCCATCACATCTACGATGCGATCATAATAGCTGGACGGCTTCATTCGCCCCGCTTCGTCAAACTCCTTGAACGCCATCGCGACACTCGACTGGTTGGGGATCGTGAACATCCGCATCCAGCGACCGAGCAGCCGAAGCGTGTTCACGGCATTGAAGGACTGCGATCCGCCCGACACCTGCATGACAGCGAGCGTTCGGCCTTGCGTTGGCCGCATGCCGCCGAACTCCAGCGGAAGATGGTCGATCTGGGCCTTCATGATGCCGGTGATCTGGCCGTGCCGCTCGGGGCTGCACCACACCTGACCTTCCGACCACAAGGAATGCTCGCGCAATTCGTGGACGGCCGGATGGTCATCGGCCTTCACCTGGTCGGGCAACGGCAGATCGCTCGGGTCAAATATCCGGACCTCAGCGCCGAACAGGATCAGTAACCGTGCCGCTTCCTCGACCGCGAGCCGGCTGAACGAGCGCTCGCGCAGCGAACCGTAGAGCAGCAGGATTCGGGGTGGATGCTCGAATGAGCCGAGCCCTGCCGCAAGGTGCGGGCGAACCAAGTCGCGATCGAGCGCGGGCATGACATCAGGGTCGGCAAGGATACGAAGGCGTGACATCAGGCAATCCGTTTGGAGAGAAAGGCGGCGCTCGCCGGGCAGAGCGATCGAAACTCGGCCGATCCGGTTATCGCGTCGGGCGCATCGGCACGGTTGGCCGAAACATAGCCATGCCGCCGGAAGAACAGTTCGGCCGTGGTGGTCAGCAGATAGAGGGAAGCTACGCCTTCCTTAGTTGCCGCCTGCTCGATCGCGCCGAGAATGGCAGTGCCCAGCCCGCCGCCGCGCCGATCCGGCTTCACGACCAGGGATCGCAGCAGTCGGTCAGGCCCGTTGCCCTCCATGCCAGCATATCCGGCGACGCCGGCGTCGTCCTCGAACCGGAAAAAGCGACGATCCGGTTCGGCAAGGTCACTGGTCGGCAGCCCGGCGTCAGCAAGATCGGCCGCCAGATCGGGTAGCGCGGTGGTGTCGAGCGCCGTCATGATCATGCCGGCACCCGCTCCTCGTACCAGGGCCGGGTCGCCTTCACGATCTTCACCACCGACAGCATGACCGGAACCTCGACCAGTACGCCGACCACGGTTGCCAGCGCCGCGCCCGAGTTGAGTCCGAACAGGCTGATCGCGGCCGCCACCGCCAGTTCGAAGAAGTTGGAGGCGCCGATCAGCGCGGCGGGCGCCGCCACGCACCAGGCGACACCGAACCGGCGGCTGAGCCAGTAGGCGAGGCCCGCGTTGAAATAGACCTGGATCAGGATCGGCACCGCGATCAGGGCGATCACCAAAGGATGGGCGATGATCGCCTCGCCCTGAAAGCCGAACAGCAGGACGAGCGTCGTCAGCAGCGCCATGAGTGACACCGGACCCAGCCGGGCCAATATCCGATCCAGTGTCGGCTGCCCGCCCGATGACAGCAGGGCGCGACGGACAAGTTGTGCAACGATCACCGGCACCACGATGTAGAGCGCCACCGAGATCAGCAGCGTGTCCCACGGGACGGTGATCGAGGCGACGCCGAGCAGCAGGGCGACCAGCGGCGCAAAGGCAAACACCATGATGACGTCGTTCAGCGCGACCTGGCTCAGCGTATAGGTCGGGTCGCCGTCGCAAAGGTTTGACCAGACGAACACCATCGCGGTGCAGGGTGCGGCAGCTAGCAGGATCAGGCCGGCGATATAGGAACTGACATCGGCGGGCGGCAGGAGCGGCCGAAACAGCCAGCCAAGGAAGACCGTGCCGAGAAGCGCCATCGAGAACGGCTTCACCGCCCAGTTGATGAAGAGCGTCACGCCGACGCCCTTCCAGTGCTGCCTGACCGATCCGAGCGCACCAAGGTCGATCTTGAGCAGCATGGGGATGATCATCAACCAGATCAGCACGGCGACCACGAGGTTGACCCGCGCGACTTCGGCCGATGCGATCGCCCTGAACAGCCCAGGCAATGCATAGCCAAGGGCAATGCCGATGACGATGCAGAGCGCAACCCAGAAACTGAGATAGCGCTCGAACGTGCTGATTGCCGGCTTGGCCGGTGCCGCGATCGTGGCGGTCATGCGCCGACCCTGTTGCCGGCCGCGTTGATGACCTGCTCGCCGTCCTCCTTGGCGAAGGCGCCAAGCTGCGAGTTCGGCAGCAGGTCGAGTACCTGTTCGGAAGGGCGACAGAGTTTCACGCCGAGCGGCGATACGACGATCGGGCGGTTGATGAGGATCGGATGCGCCATCATCGCATCGATCAATTGGTCATCGCCGAGCGACACATCACCAAGCCCCAGTTCCGCAAACGGCGTGCCCTTCTCGCGCAGGAGGGCGCGGGGTGCGATCCCCATACGTTCGATCAGCGACACCAGCATAGGCCGCGACGGCGGGGTCTTCAGATACTCCACGACATGCGGCTCGATCCCGGCATTACGGATCATCGCCAGCGTGTTACGCGAGGTGCCGCACTCGGGGTTGTGGTAGATGATCATGTCGATTGGCATCAGGCCGCATCCCCGCGACGGCTGCTCGCACCTTCGCCATGGCCGATCTCGCGAACCTGGGCTTGCAGCGCACGAGCCTCGAGTTTCTCGAACGGGAGCGCGATGAAAAGCTTGATGCGGTTCTCGAGATAGTGAAGCGCCGTGACGAAGGCGCGCTCGCGCTCGACAGGCGTGCCCCGGACGTGGCTCGGGTCTTCGATCCCCCAATGGGCGGTGACGGGATGACCGGGCCAGATCGGGCAGGTCTCGCCGGCCGCGTCGTCGCAGACAGTGAACACGAAATCCATCACCGGTGCGTCAGGCCCGGAGAACTCATCCCAGCTCTTCGATCGCAGGCCATCGGTCGGATATTCGATCCGCTCGAGCAAGGCGATCGCGTCGGGATTGACCGCGCCCTTGGGATAGCTCCCGGCGGAGAAGGCACGGAAGCGTCCGTTGCCCAGCCTGGTGAGCGCGCTCTCCGCAAGGATCGAGCGGGCCGAGTTACCTGTACACAGGAAGAGGATGTTGAAGACGCGATCGAACATGATGGGCTCCATCAGCAGCAGGGGAAGAGTTCGGCGATCAGCGGCTCGCACAACTCCGCCTTGCCGCCGCAGCAATCCTTGACGAGGAAGAGCGTGAGCGCCTTCAACTGGTCGAGGTCGGCACGATAGTTGATGATCCGGCTGCGTCGCTCGGAACGAATGAGCCCGGCGCGTGCGAGAGTCGCCAGATGCACCGACATGGTGTTCTGAGGTACGTCGAGCGCCCGCGCGACCTCGCCCGCGGCGAGTCCATCGGGTTCGAGCCGAACCAGAAGACGAAAGGCGTCGAGCCTCGTTGTTTGCGCAAGCGCTCCCAGCGCCAAGATGGCAGATGCTGATTCCATATATCCGATATTATAGATATATGATGAGAACGCCAGCCCCATGTGAATCCGATTTCGAGTCGATCGCTATGGCGGCACGCCCGTATATAGGATAGGGGGGTATGCTATGGGACATTTGACCGAAGGCAATGATGAACTCCTGAAGCGGGTGCGCCGCATCGCCGGTCAGGTCACGGCGATTGAGAAAGCGCTGGCGGCAGGGACGGACTGCACGACGACGCTGCATCTGGTTGCAGCGACACGCGGTGCCATCAACGGCCTCATGGATGAGATTATCGAAGAGCATGTCCGCGCCCATGTGGCGCATCCCGATCTTCCGGCCGAGGAGCGCGCCGCAGGGGCGGAAGAACTGATCGCGGTCATACGCCGCTACGCAAAATGAGGCTGAGATATTGACCACGTCCCGCGACATTGAAGCCTTTACGCACGACCATGTGTATCTTGGGGCCTCTCACGACGAGAACGCTCGCAGGACCTTGTGGGTTGTGGTGCTGACGGCTGTGATGATGATCGGCGAGATCTTCGCCGGCTATGTTACCGGCTCGATGGCGCTCCTTGCCGACGGTTTTCATATGGCGACCCATGCCGGGGCGCTGAGTGTCGCAGCGATTGCCTATAGCTATGCCAAGCGGCATGCTTCCAATGGTCGGTTCAGCTTCGGAACCGGCAAGGTCGGCGACCTGGCAGGCTTCGCTTCGGCGCTCGTGCTAGGCCTTATCGCCTTGGGAATCGGGGTCGAATCGATCCTGCGGCTGTTCGAACCTATCAAGGTCGCGTTTGGCGAAGCAACGGTGATTGCGGTCATTGGGCTCGGCGTGAACATCGTCAGCGCATTCCTGCTGTCGGGTAGCCACCATCATCACGGTCATGACGATCACGCCCATGACCATGATGCCCATGGCGGCGACAATAACCTCCGCTCAGCCTATGTGCATGTCCTCGCCGACGCTCTCACCTCTGTGTTGGCGATCACGGCTCTTCTGGCAGGCCGCTATCTGGGCTGGGTCTGGATGGATCCTATCATGGGAATCGTTGGGGCAGTGGTGATCGCTCGCTGGTCCTGGAGCTTGATGCGCGATACCGCCGCAGTCCTTCTCGATACGACAGACAATCACGTCGCCGAGGAAATACAGGATCTGGTCGAAGGACCAGGAGATGCGCGCATTTCCGATCTCCATGTCTGGCGCGTCGGCCCTGACGCCCATGCCGCGATCGTCGGTGTTGTTGGTGGCGTGGGCATCGATGCGGGTGTTATCCGTAACCGGCTCGTCCCCGTCCACGAGTTGAAGCATCTAACAATCGAATGCCATTGAAAGCGCACCCGTGAAGTCCCCGTGCATAGACTTGTGCGCGTTCGACGGTTCGACTGGCTGGTGCCGAGGGTGCGGCAGGTCCAAACCCGAATGCAGGACATGGAAGAAGGCGCAGCCGCAACAGCAACGCAAGATCGCTGCCGACCTACCGCGCCGGCTCGCGAAGCTGGCAGGACGCGGCCTGCATAAGTGAATCGGCTAGCCTGGCGGCTAGCGCGCCCTGTCCGACCCCGCCAGATAGGCTCAGGAAGCCAGGCGCGTGAGTATCGGACATTCGGGCCGCTCGTTGCCGTGGCAGCCCTTCGCCAAGTCGAGCAATGCTTCGCGCATCGCATTGAGCGCGTCCGCCTTCCGGCCGAGATCTGCGGCGCGCGATTCCGCCAGTGCCTTGACCTCCGCGCTGGCGCGATCGCGGTCGGACCAGAGATCGAGCAGCACGCGAATTTCCTCGATGGGAAAGCCGAGATCGCGGGCGTTGGCGATGAAGCGCAGGCGATGCACGTCGGCTTGCGAGTAGTCACGATACCCGCTGTCACGTCGCGGCGGCGACGGGATAAGCCCGATCTTCTCATAATGGCGGATCATCCGCTGCGACACAGCGCTCGCGTCGGAGGCCGCGCCGATGTTCACAGCGTCACCCGATTGAGACGCAGCGCGTTGGTGACGACGCTGACGGATGACAGGGCCATTGCTGCGGCAGCGATGACAGGCGACAGAAGGATGCCGAACACCGGGTAGAGCAGGCCGGCGGCGATGGGGACGCCAGCGGCATTGTAGATGAAGGCGAAGAACAGGTTCTGGCGGATGTTGGCCATCGTCGCCTCGCTCAGCCGCCGCGCTCGCACGATGCCATTGAGATCGCCCTTGAGCAGCGTGATTCCAGCGCTTTCGATGGCGACATCGGTGCCCGAACCCATGGCGATGCCGACGTCCGCTGCCGCGAGAGCGGGCGCATCGTTCACCCCATCGCCTGCCATCGCGACGACATGGCCTTCGCGTTGCAGCCGCAGGACGACAGCGCTCTTCTGATCGGGCAGCACCTCGGCTTCAACCGCATCAATGCCAAGTTTCCGGGCCACCGCCTCGGCGGTCGTCCGGTTGTCGCCCGTCAGCATGACGACGCTCACGCCCTCTTTTCGTAAGGCGGCCAGCGCCTCCGCTGTCGTTGCCTTGATCGGGTCGGCAATGGCGAGAATCCCGGCGACCCGGCCGTCAACGGCGGCGAAAATCGCCGTCGCCCCGTCCGCCCGCAGCTCATCGGCCCGTGCAGCTGCGGCTGACACATCAATCCCATTCTCCTTGAGATAGGCCGCGCCGCCCAGAAAGATGCGCTTGCCGTCCACGGTCCCGACCGCACCCTTGCCGGTAGGCGAGTCAAAGTCGGAGACCTCGGGAACGTCGATGTCACGGTCCTTTGCGGCCGCGACGATCGCGAGCGCCAGCGGATGCTCCGACGCCCGCTCGACGCCCGCCGCCAGGCGAAGAAGGTCGTGCTCCGAAAAGCCGTCTATCGCCACGATGCTCGTCACCGAAGGTCGCCCTTCGGTCAGCGTGCCCGTTTTGTCGACGACGATCGTATCGACCTTCTCCATTCGCTCCAGCGCCTCGGCATTCTTGATCAGGACGCCAAGGCCCGCACCCCGTCCGATCCCGACCATGATCGACATCGGCGTCGCCAGGCCCAGCGCGCAGGGACACGCGATGATCAGCACCGCGACCGCGGCTACGAGGCCGTGTGCCAGTCGCGGTTCAGGACCCCATATCGCCCATATCGCGAAAGAGAGCAGCGCAACGCCAAGAACCGCCGGCACGAACCACCCGGCAACCTTGTCGGCCATGCGCTGGATCGGCGCGCGCGAGCGTTGCGCATCCGCGACCATCTGGACGATCCGCGCCAGCATCGTATCGCGGCCAACCTTGTCCGCGCGTATGACGAGAGATCCCGTTTGGTTTATCGTGCCCGCCACCACATGGGCATCGACCGTCTTCGTCACCGGCATCGACTCGCCGGTCACCATAGACTCATCGATCGAAGAGCGGCCATCCTCGACAATCGCATCCACAGGCACCTTCTCGCCGGGGCGGACCCGCAACCTGTCGCCAACGGCGATCAAGTCGATCGCGACTTCCTCGTCGCTACCGTCCGGCAGGAGCCGGCGGGCAGTCTTGGGTGCCAGATTGAGAAGAGCCTTGATCGCGCCCGAGGTGCGCTCGCGAGCACGCAGTTCGAGAACCTGCCCAAGGAGCACGAGGACGGTGATGACCGCGGCGGCCTCGAAATAGATTGCGACCGTGCCGTCCATCATGCGGAACGCTGCCGGGAATATCCCGGGGGCAAGCGTGGCCACTACGCTGTAGGCCCAAGCGACACCGGTTCCCATCGCGATGAGCGTGAACATGTTGAGGTTTCGCGTCTGGAGCGATGCCCAACCGCGCTCGAAGAAGGGCCAGCCCGCCCAGATCACGACGGGGGTTGCCAGCGCGAATTGAATCCATCCCGATATCCGCTCAGGGACGAGATGGTGGAGCGCCGGGAACAGATGGCCGCCCATTTCGAGCAGGAAAACGGGCACGGTCAGCGCCAGAGCAATCCAGAAGCGCCGCGTCATATCGACAAGTTCGGGGCTGGGACCGGCGTCGGCGGTCGCGACCTCAGGTTCGAGCGCCATGCCGCAGATTGGACAGGCTCCCGGCCCCGGCCGACGGATTTCGGGATGCATCGGACAGGTCCAGATCGCGCCGGCTGGTTCGTCCGGCGCCGTACGATCGGCCTTGGCGAGATAGCGCGCCGGGTCAGCAACGAACTTGGCGCGGCAGCCGGCACTGCAGAAATGATAGGCCTTGCCGTCATGATCGGCGTGATGCTGTGTCACCGCCGGGTCGACTGTCATCCCGCAAACGGGATCGAGGGCCTGCTCGGAACCTGCGGGAACGAGCGCGCTCTTCGCGTGACCAGCGCAGCAAGCATGATTTTGGCCGCCATGCGCCGTGGATTTTGGTTCGGACATTCCCGTTCTCCTTATCGACGCCCCCTATCTAGGGTCTGACATCGTGTCAGGGTCAAGGGCCGCTACAAATTATCTATCCAGCGGCGAGGGGCTCCAGCGTCCCGAGCCACGCGACCAACGCAAGAATCGTGATCGCCATCGCGGCTTCCAGCGCTATGCTCCGCCGCAGGCTTGAAAGCGCCAGGCCAGGACTTCCGTTCGCGATCGCCTCTTCAAGGCGAGGCGTAAGCCGGAAGCGGTTGGCCGCCGCCATGACCAGCATGGCGACGAACAGCGCGATCTTCGCCAGCAGCAGCTGGCCCCAAAGGTCCGTCGCAAGGTTCGCGATCTTGTCGATGCCGATCAGGTAAAGGCCGTTCGTAATTCCGGTGATGACGATCAGTCCGACAATGACCGATCCGACCCCTGCAAACCCGTTCAATGCGCGGTGCGCGACCTCGATCCGCGAGACGTCGGTCACCCGCGCAGGAAGCGTCAACAAGATGAGCATCATGAGCGCGCCAAGCCAGGCCGACGCGGCAAGGAGGTGCGCGATATCGCCGGTGAGGTGGAACAGGCCGCTGGTTCCTTCGGTCCCGGCGCCATGACCCGACCAGGCAAGCGTCCCGACCGCGATCGCCGCCAGAGCCGAAACTACCGCCAGGGAGCCAGTTGAAGGACGTCGCACCAACATTGCCCACGCCAGGATCAGGACGAGAGAGACCTCGCGGACTCCAAAGGCCCAGCCGACCGCAGTTTCGGTCAGGAGCATCGTCACGATATTCCTGTCGATGCTCCAGAGATCGGTTCCGCTCATGGTGGCAGACATCAGACCGAAACCTAGCGGGGTCGCGATGATCCCGGCTGCCGCCAAACTGCCGATCAACGGCCTGAACCGGACCATATGGATTTGCTCATCGCCACGCAGCGCATAGAGGCCGAACAAGGGCGCGCCGAACAGCAGGCCGAGATCGAGGTAAAGCGCGAGCCGCGTGGCGATCAGAAGCCAGTCCAGCATGACCTATCGGACGGTGAAGGCGAGCGTTCCGGTGATCTTGTGCGTGTCGGTCGATACCGCATGCCAGTCGAGCTTGTAGGTGCCAGCGGGCAGCGGGCGCGGAAAGACCGCAACCAACGTCTTGCCGTCTGCGGTGACCGAAGTCTTGAAGCCGGCCATCTTCATCGGGGCGTGGTTCGCCATGCCGGGCATGCCGGTCATGGCAAGGTCGATCCCGGACACGGGCGCCATCAATGTTTCGCTGAAAGTCAGCGATACCTGCGTTGCATTGGTGACTGTCGCCTGCGCCGCCGGAGTTGATGATATCAGTTTCGGATGCGCGATGGCCGGAGCGGTGATGGTGATGAGGGCGGCAGCAATGGCCGCACCGATGACGCGAACGGACTTCATGGGGGACTCCTCTTGGTTTCCCTGCTGAATACGCAGGGTAGGGCCTCACCCCTCATAGCGCTGTGACGATATGCTATGAGGGATCGCCGGCACCGATGCGTAGTATCGGTAGAGAGCGTGGAGATTGACGCATGACCGATATTGATAGAGCGCTGGCGCGGCTGCGCGAACTGCCCGTCCATCCTGGATTGGGGGCGATCGACGGCGCGGTACTGGAGGGCCTAACGTCTCGCGCGCTTGGCTCTCGACCGCTTTCTGGAAGCGTCTTCGGCCTGGCGGCGCTGGCGGCGCTTTCGATCGGGATTGCCAGCTCGATCATTCCCGGTACCCCGGTCAGGGCGGCCTCGGTTACGCCATTTGGTGCGCCGTCTGCGCTTGTTCCCTCGTCCCTTCTCGGCGGCAGCGAATGAACGACCGTCGCCGCCTGTTGCTCATCGCGCTGATCGCGTTTGTCGCGGCGGTTGTCGGCGTGCTCGTGGGCCGGGCCTATGTGGTCCGACAAACGCCAGTCGAAACCGAACTGCACACGCTCCTTCACAGCCAGCTGGAACTGGATTCCGGCCAGCACGCGAGGATCGAGGAGATCGAACGGCGGTTCGCGGTGCGCAAGCAGGCGCTCGAACTCGAGCTTCGCGCGGACAATGCGCGCCTCGCCGACGCGATCGAGGCGGAGCATGGCTATGGTCCCCAGGTGAGTGCGGCGGTCGATCGCTCGCATCAGGCGATGGGTCAGCTTCAGAAAGAAACGCTCGAACATGTCTTCGCCATGCGTAGCGTGCTGCGCGCCGATCAGGCGGCCAAATTCGATTCCGCAGTGGTCAAGGCGCTCACGGCCAAGGATCGGTGACGGTCGACCTCGCCGGATGTACGGACGGCGAACTGGCCGCGCTTGCTCTGGCTGGTCGGCAGACCGCCTATGGCGAACTTATGCATCGCCATCGCGACGGCGTATATCGCCTGATCCGTGGGCATATCGGAGACGCGGATGCGGCGCTCGATGTCACCCAGCAAAGCTTTCTGTCCGCCTTTTCCGCGCTTGGCCGTTATGACGGCGCGCGACCGTTTCGTCTGTGGATCGCGCGCATCGCGATCAACAAATGCCATGACTGGGCGCGTCGCCGCGCGGTCCGCAGGCTGTTGTCGTTTGCACTCCCGATCGACGAAGCGAGCCAGGTCGCGGACGATGCTGCGACGCCCGAGGCAATCCTTTCCGACCGCCAGGAGTTGAAGCGCACGATGGCGGCGATCGGGGCCTTGCCCTTGGCGCTGCGCGATACCCTCGTGCTGCGAACGATCGAGGGGCTGTCGCAGATCGAGACGGCCGAGGTTTTGGGGATCAGCGAAAAGGCGGTCGAGACGCGGCTTTATCGCGCGCGTTCCAAATTGCAGGAAAGTTTGAGGGACTGATGCTCTGGCTGCGTATCCTGATCGATAGCTTTTTCATTCAGGGGCCTTCCTGCCATGCGTATCTCCCACCTCGATAGACGGTCGCTGTTGCGTGGCGCCGCGCTTGGCGGTGCGGGGCTGTCCCTCGCGAACTGGTTTCCGGCGTGGGCGCAGCCGGTGTCAGCCGGAATCGTCCGCCCGCTACCAACGGTAAGCGGTACCGATATAGCACTGAAAATTGCCCATCAGATGATGACGGTCGATGGCCGCGAAACCCATGCGATCGGAGTCAACGGGACCATTCCGGCACCGCTCATCCGGCTGAAGCAGGGGACGAGAGTCCGGCTTTCGGTAACCAACGATCTCGACGAGGACAGCTCGATCCACTGGCATGGACTGCTCGTGCCCGCGCAGTTCGACGGCGTTCCCGGTATCAGCTTCCCGGGCATCCGTCCGCGATCGACCTTCGTCTATGAATTTCCGATCATCCAGGCGGGCACCTACTGGTATCACAGCCATTCGGGCCTGCAGGAGCAGATGGGTCATTATGGCCCGATCGTGATCGACCCCGAGGGCGAGGATACTGTTCGCTACGACCGCGAGCATGTGATCGTCCTGTCGGATCACAGTCCGATGCACCCGCATGCGATCTACCTGAAGCTCAAGCAGCAGGCGGGTTACTTCAACTATCAGAAGCAGACGCTGGCCGGGCTGCTGGCAGGCCGCGATCAGCCACTCAAGGAGCGGATGGACTGGGGCAAGATGCGGATGGACCCGACCGACGTGTCCGACGTGACGGGTTCGACCTACACCTTTCTCGTCAACGGCCATGGCCCGCGTGACAACTGGACGGCTCTCTTCCAGCCGGGCGAGCGGGTGCGCCTACGCTTCATCAACGCCTCGGCGATGACGATCTTCAACGTCCGCATCCCCGGCCTGCCGCTGACCATCGTCCAGGCCGATGGGCAGGATGTGCGTCCGGTCACGGTCGACGAATTCCAGATCACGGTCGCCGAGACCTTTGACGTGATCGTCACGCCGACCGACGAACGGGCCTACACGATCGTCGGCGAGGCGGTCGATCGCTCCGGCCTGGCGCGCGCAACGCTGGCGCCGCGCGAAGGCATGGCCGCCGGAGTGCCGCCGCTCCGCTCCCGGCCAGTCGCCACGATGAAGGACATGGGGATGGACATGTCGGGCATGGACATGTCGGGGGCAAGCGGCGGCACGATCGACCTGAGCAAGCCCGACAGCGGCATGGCCGGCATGGACCATGCCGCGATGGGCCACGACATGGCGGCGGGAGCCGCTGGCGCGATGGCAGGCATGGCGCCGCAAGCCGGCGCCGGAATGGCCGGAATGGATCATTCCGCGATGGGCGGGATGAACATGCGCGACCCGAAGAATGCGCCGCAGGTTCGCATGGGGCCGGGGGTGCAGACGATCGCGCCGATGGCGATGGACCGCACCGGCGATCCGGGCCAGGGCCTCGAAAATGTCGGTCACAAGGTGCTGGTCTATCGCGACCTGATGGCGTTGACGCGCAATCCCGATATACGCGCGCCGGACCGGGCGATGGAGATCCACCTGACCGCCAATATGGAGCGGTACATGTGGTCGTTCGACGGGCTGAAGATGAGCGAAGTCAAGGCGCCGATCCCTTTCCTGAAGGACGAGCGGGTGCGGGTGACGCTCGTAAACGACACGATGATGTCGCATCCGATCCACCTGCACGGCCATTTTTTCGAGTTGGTGACCGGCCATGACGAATATGCGCCGCGCAAGCACACGGTCAACGTACTGCCGGGCGGCAAGGTGACCTTTGACGTCACCACTGACGCGGTCGGCGACTGGGCGTTCCACTGCCATATGCTCTACCACATGCACGCCGGGATGATGCAGGTTGTCTCGGTCCGTCCGCGAGGAGACGCGGCATGAACCGCATCCTTCTCCTTGCGCTCGCGCCGCTCGCGATCCCCGCCCCGGTCGCGGCGCAGGCGATGGATCAGTCGAACATGCCTGGCATGCAGATGCCGGCGCCGAAGAAGCCTGCGGCAAAGCCGACAATGCGAAAGCCGCCGACGCAACGACCGCGGCCCGCTGTTCCGCGCGCGTCGGCATCCACGCCAGCGCGTCCGGCCGTCGCAAAGCCCGCTCCGGCAGTCGCTGGGGGAGCAGATCCGCATGCGGACCATGACATGACGACGATGCCCGGGATGGCCATGCCCGGCGCTCCGCCGGCGGTGAGCGCGGGAAAGCACGACATGGCCACCATGCCCGGCATGGAGATGGGACCAGGCACGGCTGACCATGGAACGGGCGGCACCGCCCTGGCGCCCGGCAACGCCCCGGCGCCTGCGCCGCCGACCGACCATTATGCCGATCGCGCCTTTCCGGCTGCGGAAATGGCGCGCGTGCGGACCGATCTCTACAGGGAGCATGGCGGCGGCAGCTTCCACCAGGTCATGTTCAATCTGGCCGAGTATCAGGCGCGCAAGGGCGGCGACGGCTTTCGCTGGGACGGAGAGGCATGGCTCGGCGGGGACATCAACCGGTTGGTCGTCAAGAGCGAGGGCGAAGGGGCGTTCAAGGGCGGCGGCGTCGATAGCGCCGAAGTGCAGGCGCTCTACAGCCGTGCGATCGATCCGTACTGGAACCTGCAGGCGGGTGTCAGGTACGATTTCAAGCCGAACCCCTCGCGTACTTATGCGACCATCGGCATCGAAGGACTGGCGCCCAACTGGTTTGAGATCGAAGGCGCGCTGTTCCTGTCTGACAAGGGCGATGTTCTCGCTCGAGCCGAGGGCTATTATGATCAGCGGATCACCCAACGCCTGATCCTCCAGCCGCGCGTCGAGCTGAATTTCGCGGCGCAGGATGTACCCGAGAACCGGATTGGTTCGGGCCTATCGAACGCCGAACTGGGTCTGCGGCTTCGCTATGAGATCAGGCGGGAGTTCGCGCCCTATATCGGTGTGTCCTATGATCGGAAAGTTGGCGATACAGCTCGCTATGCGCGGCTCGACGGCAAGAATGTCGGAACGACGAGCTTTGTGATCGGCTTGAGAAGCTGGTTTTGACGTCGGTCGCCGGTGCAATGTGTTTTTCTGAGGGATGGATCTTTCTGCTGCGTATGTAACGATAAGGGCATCGCAGCTGTATAATAGGGTCAAGTGCGTGATTGGCCGCAGCTGGCGGTGGTTATCGAACGTACGAACAGGAATGACGATATGAAGTCTGCCTCCCTCTTTGCAGCGTGCCTCGCCCTCGGCGTTCCTTCGCTTGCGATAGCGGCTGCGGACATCGTCGTTCACCGGGATCCCGGCTGTGGTTGCTGCGAGCAATGGGCTGCCCAGGTCCGTCAGCAATTCGGCCGGCGCTTATCCATCGTCGACGATCAGCAGCGATCCACCTTTCAGAGCGCGCACGGCGTACCGGCTCGGCTATCATCGTGTCATACAGCGATCGTCGATGGCATGGTTTTCGAGGGACACGTCCCCATCGCGGACATGAAGCGCGTTCTCGCGCAGCGTCCGCGTGGTGTGAGCGGTCTCGCCGTAACAGGCATGCCTGTCGGATCACCGGGCATGGAAGTCCCGGGGCAGGCGGCCCAACCCTTCAATGTCATTGCCTTTGGGGCGGGCCGCGAAACCATCTTCGCCCGCCACGGCGGATGAGTATGGCGTTGTCCCTGGATCATGGGTGGTGTATTCGGTTACGGCTGTGAAACGTGCGCTTCATCTCTTTCTCCTGCTTGGAGCCCTGATCGGTCTGCTCGGCCAGGAAGCCGCCTTTGCGTCCGGCCCGCCTGCGGTGTCTGCGCCGATGGCGATGTCGAGTATGGCCGCTTCCGGGATGTCCGAAGACTGCATGAAGATGATGGCGCAGCAACAGCAGCCTGCGCAGAAACCGTGCAAGGGCATGACCTTGGCCTGCATCGCCGCGATGGGCTGCGTTATTCCCATGGCCGTGCGCAATGACGCACCGGTGCTTGGCAGCCGCGAAGCCGGTTCAACCCTGGCTTTCTGGACAACCACCACGGTCCTGCGCGGCAGTGATCTTACTCCTGAACCGGAACCACCGACTCTCCTTGGCTGATCGAAACCGGCCGTCAGGCTGACAGGGTCGTTGCGCCTGTCGCGCACCAAACATCCTGCTCAACCTGCGGCTACCACGATGTTTTGCCAAAGGATTACAGTCATGAAAAACCGTGTTTTCTATGCCCTGCTGGGGCTCGCCCTTGCCGCACCCGTCGCCGCGTTCGCCGGCCAACCCGACCACAGCCAACAGTCGGGCCACTATGAGTGGAAGTCGGTTCCGCAATATGGCCCGCGCGCCACGGGACCGGCCCAGCGGCGTGTATGGGTGCCCGATGCCACGCAAGTGGCGGCTTGCGACTGCGACATGATGAAGATGAGCAGCACTGCTGCTGCTGATTGCATGAAGCAGATGCACAGCATGGCGTCGCCGTCGGCCACTTCGGTTGGCTAGGCGCAGGTTCTGGCCGCTTCAGGTCGCATAGACGGCTAGGCCAGCAGTGGCGGCGGGATACCCCCATCCTGCCGCCACTGACATGCCCGTCATAGTGCGCGATGTCGGCTTGATCGCTCGATCAGGAGTTTTCCATGCGATTGTTTCTATGTCTGCCGCTGCTCGCGGCGATCCCCGGGATCGCGTTTGCCGGGCCGCTCACTTTCGAAGCCGCGCTCCAGCGCGCCCGGCAGGAAGCGCCGTCGATCAAGGCCAAGGCGCTCGGCGCCGATGCCGCGCGGTCCGCGCGCGGCGCGGCAGGCGCGCTGCCCGACCCGACGCTTGGCGTGAGCGTCGAGAGCTTCCCGATCTCGGGACCGCTCGCGTTCGAACCGCAGCGAGACGATTTCACCATGGCGCGGGTCGGCGTGTCCCAGGAGATCCCCAACCTCGCAAAGCGCCATGCCCAGCAGGCGCGCGCCGATAGCGATATCAAGGCGGCCGAGGCCGATACCGCGGTCGAGGCCCGCACGGTCGAGGTTGGCACCGCGCTCGCCTGGATCAACCTGGCCTATGCCGAACGCAGACTTGCTGCACTCGACGATGTCCTGTCCCGCCTCGAGCGCGTGGTCGGAACGACGCCGGGCGCTGTCGCCTCGGGCAATGCGCGGCCGGCGCAGACCCTCGCCGGGCAGCAGGCGGTCGCCGCCATGCAGGATCGCCGCAGCGAACTGGTGTCGAATGTGGCGCGGGCACGCGCGACGCTGACCCGCTGGACCGGCGATCCCGCGCCCGAGATCGCCGGACCGATCCCCGATTTTGCGGTCGATGCGGCAACCCTGCGCGCAGGACTCGATCGCCAGCCCACGATCCGGATGATCGATGCCCAGGCGGGGCAAGCGGATGCCGATGTTCGCCTGGCCGACGCCGGACGGCGCTCCGACTTCGGCGTCAACCTGGCCTATCAGCGCCGCGATCCCCGTTTCGGCGACTACGTCTCGGCTGGCGTGACGGTCAGCCTGCCGTTCTTCACCCGCAATCGTCAGAATGCCGGGATCGCCGCGGCCCAGGCCAATGCCGGGCGGGTCCTGGCCGAACGCGAGGCCGCCCGGCGCGCGCTCGCCGCCGACCTCGATGCCGATCTCGCCGACCATGTCATGCACCACGAGCAGTGGATGCGCGCGCGGGACACGCTGCAGCCGCTCGCCGAGCAGCGGGTCAGGCTGGAGACGGCGAGCTACGGCGCCGGACGCGCCAGTCTCGTCGATGTCGCCGACGCCTATGCCGCGCTCGCCGATGCCACCCTGACTGTCCTCGACCGCGAAGCCCTGGTTGCCGCTGACGGCGCCCGATTGACCCTCACCTACCGGAGCGAAGACCGATGAGCCTCGAGATATCACCGCGCGCCCGGCTGGGTCTTGCAGCCGCAGCGCTCGCGCTCATCGCCGGCGGCGCTGGCTATGGCATCGCCCATCTCGGCGGACACGAAAGCGCACCCTTGCAAACAGCGGATGCCGGACGCAAGGCGCTCTACTGGTACGACCCGATGGTGCCGTCGCAGCATTTCGACAAGCCGGGCAAATCGCCGTTCATGGATATGCAGCTTGTCGCCAAATATGCCGACGAAGGCGGGGGCGACGCACCCGGCGTGCGGATCGATCCGGCGACCTCGCAAACGCTGGGGCTCCGCACAGTTGCGGCGCGCCGCGGGGAGCTCGCCAGTAGCCTCACCGCCACCGGCACGATCGACTTCAATCAGCGCGATGTCGCGATCGTCCAGGCGCGCGCGGGCGGGTTCGTTAGCCGTGTCTATGCCCGTGCGCCCGGCGACATCATCGGCGCCGGTGCCCCGCTTGCCGATCTGCTCGTTCCCGAATGGGCGGGCGCACAGGCCGAGTTTCTTGCGGTTCGCCGCTCCGGGAACGCAGCGTTGATCCAGGCGGCGCGCCAGCGGCTCGCGCTGCTTGGAATGCCGTCTGGCACGATCGCGTCGGTCGAGCGGACGGGGCGACCGCATAACGTGGTGACGATCTCCACGCCGACCGGTGGGGTCATCAAGACATTGGACGTTCGGGCAGGGATGACGATGACGGCGGGGCAGACACTCGCCGAGGTCAACGGCCTCGGCACGGTCTGGCTCAACGCCGCCGTGCCCGAGGCGATCGCCGGTCCGCTCAGGCCCGGGCAAACCGTGCAGGCAACGCTCGCGGCATTTCCCGGCGAGACCTTGTCGGGCCGTGTTTCCGCGATCCTGCCCCAGACACAGGCGGATAGCCGGACGCTGACCGTGCGGATCGAGCTTCCCAACCGCGGCGGGCGTCTGCGTCCCGGCATGTTCGCCACCGTGTCGTTCGGCGGCAGCGCACAACCGGCGCTGCTGGTGCCATCCGAAGCGTTGATCCGCACCGGCAAGCGGACATTGGTGATGCTCGCACTAGACAAGGGGCGCTACCGGCCTGCCGAAGTGCAGACCGGCCGTGAATCCGGCGGCGACACCGAGATCCTGGCGGGCCTCGGCGAAGGCGAGAAGATCGTCGCGTCGGGCCAGTTCCTGATTGATTCCGAGGCGAGCCTCTCGGGCGTGGAGGCGCGGCCGATCGGGGGCACGCCGACGGCTGCCGTCAAACCAGCAGCTACGGCCGCGCTCTACGAGACCGTCGGCAAGATAGAGCAGATCACCGCCAATTCGGTGACGCTCAGCCATGAGCCGGTGCCCGCCATCAGCTGGCCGGCGATGACGATGACGTTCCAGCTTCCCGATCCGAAGGTCGTGCGGGGCCTGAAGGCCGGCGACCGCGTCCGCTTCGGGTTCGACCGGCCACCGGCGGGGCCGACCGTGCGGCGCATGGTGAAGGTCGCTGGCCAGTGATCGCCCATCTCATCCGCTGGTCGGTCAGGAACCGCTTCTTCGTCCTGATCGCGATGCTGGCATTGGTCGGCGCCGGGTTGTGGGCGGTGCGCTCGACCCCGATCGATGCGCTGCCCGACCTGTCCGACGTGCAGGTCGTGATCCGCACCTCCTATCCGGGGCAAGCGCCGCAGATCGTCGAGAACCAGGTCACCTATCCGCTGACCACCACCATGCTGTCGGTGCCCGGCGCCAAGACGGTGCGCGGCTATTCCTTCTTCGGCGACAGCTTCGTCTATGTGATCTTCGAGGACGGGACCGATCTCTATTGGGCACGCAGCCGCGTGCTCGAATATTTGAATCAGGTGCAGGGGCGCTTGCCGCCGAGCGCTCGCAGCGCGCTCGGCCCTGACGCCACCGGGGTCGGCTGGGTCTATGAATATGCGCTAGTCGACCGGAGCGGCCGGCATGACCTGTCGCAGCTCCGGGGGCTTCAGGATTGGTTCCTGCGCTACGAATTGAAGACCGTGACCGGCGTCGCCGAGGTCGCGAGCATCGGTGGCATGGTCAAGCAATACCAGGTGCTGCTCGATCCGGTGAAGCTCGCCGCCTACGGGATCACCCACCAACAGGCGGTCCAGGCGATCCAACAGGCCAATCAGGAAGCGGGCGGCTCGGTGCTGGAGATGGCCGAAGCCGAATATATGGTCCGCGCTTCGGGCTATCTGAAGTCGCTCGACGACTTCCGGGCGATTCCGCTGAAGACGGCGGCCGGTGGAGTGCCTGTGCGTCTCGGCGACGTCGCCACCATCCAGATCGGCCCCGAGATGCGGCGCGGCATCGCCGAGCTGAACGGGGAGGGCGAGGTCGCCGGCGGCGTGGTGATCCTTCGCTCGGGCAAGAATGCCCGAGAAACGATCGCGGCGGTCAAGGACAAGCTCGCCGATCTCAAGAAAAGCCTGCCGCCAGGTGTCGAGGTGGTGACGGTCTATGACCGCTCGCAGTTGATCGATCGCGCGGTCGAGAACCTCACCCACAAGCTGATCGAGGAGTTCATCGTCGTCGCGATCGTCTGCGGGCTATTCCTGTGGCACGTCCGCTCGGCGCTGGTGGCGATCCTGACCCTGCCATTGGGCGTGCTGGCCGCGTTCGTCGTCATGCGGTTCCAGGGCGTCAACGCCAATATCATGTCGCTGGGCGGTATCGCCATCGCCATCGGCGCGATGGTCGATGCGGCCGTGGTGATGATCGAGAATGCCCACAAGAAGATCGAGCGCTGGGAGCAGGAGCATCCTGGCAAGCATCTCGAGGGCGAGATGCGCTGGACCGTCGTCACCGAGGCGGCGGCCGAAGTCGGGCCGGCCTTGTTCTTCAGTCTGCTGATCATCACGCTGTCGTTCATTCCGGTGTTCACGCTGGAGGCGCAGGAAGGCCGGCTGTTCGCGCCGCTCGCCTTCACCAAGACCTATGCGATGGCGTCGGCGGCGATCCTGTCGGTGACCCTCGTTCCGATACTCATGGGCTGGCTGATCCGGGGCCGTATCCCCGCCGAGCAGGCCAATCCAGTCAACCGCTGGCTGACCGATCTTTACCGGCCTGCGATCGATTGGACGATGCGAAAACCCAAGGCGGTGCTGCTGATCGCAGCGCTGGTCTTCGCGACAACGGCCTGGCCACTCACCCGGCTTGGCGGCGAATTCATGCCCAATCTTGATGAGGGCGACCTGCTCTACATGCCCTCGGCCTTGCCGGGCCTCTCTGCGGCCAAGGCCTCGCAACTGCTCCAGCAGACCGACCGGCTGATCAAGACGGTGCCCGAGGTCGAGAGCGTGTTCGGCAAGGCCGGTCGCGCCGAGACCGCGACTGATCCGGCACCGCTGGAGATGTTCGAGACGACGATCCAGTTCAAGCCCCGCGACCAATGGCGTCCCGGGATGACGCCGGAGAAACTGGTCGACGAACTCGACCGGACGGTGAAGCTGCCCGGCCTCGCCAATGTCTGGGTGCCGCCGATCAGGAACCGCATCGACATGCTGGCGACCGGCATCAAGAGCCCGATCGGAGTCAAGGTCTCCGGCGCCGATCTCGCCCAGCTCGATCGCATCGCGCATGATGTCGAGACGGTCGCCAAGACCGTGCCGGGCGTTTCCTCCGCCCTCGCCGAACGGCTGACCGGCGGGCGCTATGTCGATGTCGATATCGACCGGGCCGCCGCCGCACGGTTCGGGCTCAACATCACCGATGTGCAGGCGATCGTCTCGGGCGCGATCGGCGGCGAGACTATCGGCGAGACAGTCGAGGGGCTGGCCCGCTATCCGATCAGCGTGCGCTATCCGCGCGAACTGCGCGACAGCCTGGAGGGCCTGCGGACACTGTCGGTCCTGACCCCGTCGGGGCAGCAGATCACGCTCGGCACGGTGGCGAACATATCGATCGCCGAAGGCCCGCCGATGCTCAAGACCGAGAATGCGCGGCCCTCGACCTGGGTCTATGTCGATGTGCGCGGGCGCGACCTCGCCTCGGTGGTCGGCGATCTGCAACGCGCGGTGGCGAAGCAGGTCAGGCTCTCGCCGGGCGTCAGCATCGCTTACTCAGGCCAGTTCGAATATCTCCAGCGCGCGGTCGACAAGCTCAAGCTGGTCGTGCCTGCGACGCTGCTGATCATCTTCGTGCTGCTCTACATGATCTTCGGCCGGTTCGACGAAGCGGCCTTGATCATGGGCACGCTGCCGTTCGCGCTCACCGGCGGGATCTGGATCCTCTATCTGCTCGGATTCAACCAGTCGGTCGCAACCGGGGTCGGGTTCATCGCACTCGCCGGCGTCTCGGCCGAGTTCGGCGTGGTGATGCTGATCTACCTGAAAAATGCGCTGGAGGAGCGCGGTGACGACCTTGATGCCGGTCAGGTCGAGGCGGCGGTGCGCGAGGGCGCGTTGCTTCGCGTCCGGCCCAAGGCGATGACGGTCGCGGTCATCCTCGCCGGCCTGCTGCCGATCCTGCTCGGATCGGGCGCAGGCTCCGAAGTGATGAGCCGGATCGCCGCCCCGATGATCGGCGGCATGCTCACCGCGCCACTGCTGTCCATGTTCGTCCTTCCCGCCGCCTATCTTTTGCTCCGGCGGCGACGGGCAAAATCCATCCGCCAACCTGTTTAACCTGCAAGGAGAAGACCATGACCTATGTACGACTGACGATTGCCCTTGGCCTCGCCGCCTTGACCGCCGCGTGCGGCAAGAAAGCGGAGACGCCCGTTGCGGCCGAGACCAACCAGGCGGCGCCTGCCGCAGCCATGAACAGCGACATGGGCAACATGGCGATGGCACCGGCGGCCACTGCGCCGATCATGGCCAAGGGTCATGGTACGGTCACCGTGATCGACAAGGCGGCAGGCACGATCACGCTCGATCATGGCCCGATCCCCGAAGCCAAATGGCCGGCGATGACGATGGCGTTCAAGGCTGCACCGGCGATCACCGATGCTGCCAAGGTCGGCGACAAGGTCGATTTTGACCTTACGTTGACCGGCAGCGCGGGCGAGGTGACCGCGATCCACAAGCAGCCCTGACCAGGTTCGATGGCGCCGGCCTTCTCCGGCGCCACAGCCTGCTCGACTCTTTGTGCCAAAGATCTCTATAGAAGCCTAAAGTCACTATAGGGTCATGGTCGATGGCGTCAGGGTCGCTCAGCATCGGCAAGCTCGCCGCCGCCACGGGAACGAAGGTGGAGACGATCCGCTATTATGAAAGCGCCGGCTTGCTGGAGGCGCCTGAACGCACGAAGAACAATTATCGTGCCTACTCGCCCCAGCACCTTGCGCGGCTCAGCTTCATCCGTCGCGCGCGGGCTCTGGGTTTTTCCCTCGACCAAGTCCAGGCGCTGCTCGGCCTGGCGGATCAGAAGGACATTTCCTGCTCGGCGGTGGATCTCATCGCCCGAGAACATCTCGCCGAGATCGATCGCAAGTTGAAGGATCTGGCGACCTTGCGTTCGGAGCTGAGCAATCTCATCGTCCAATGCGGGCAGGGGACTATCTCGGAATGTCGGATCATCGAGACTTTGGCGCCAGATGTCGAGCGCTTGGGATGACCCGCTATTGCAACTAAGTTGCAGAACTGCTTGACCCTCTAGCTGCTAGAGGGTTTATGAGGCCGGGATGCCTCGCTTCCACCCTGCCGAATCTCGCCGCCCGAGTCCTCCCGTCACACCGGCACCAAAGCTGTTGTTTCGGCGCGCCCTGGCCGTCCTGGCAGCATTTCTCTGTATGGCCGGTGTCAGCACCATTGCCCACGCCGATACTGCTGACGTGCAGACGGCATGGCGGCTGCTCGACTATATGGCGGTCGATTATGGCGGTGCTGTCAGCGGTGGACGGGTGAAGAGTCCTTCCGAATATGCCGAGATGACCGAATTCGCGGCGTCGGTGTCAAGCCGCCTCGCGGCTCTGCCGCCCACACCGGCGCGCGGACCGCTGATCGCCGGCGCAACCCGTCTCCAGGGTTTGATTGCCGCGAAAGGCACCCCCGAGGAAGTCGCCCGCATCGCCCACGGTCTCGCCGCCGATCTACTCAAGGCCTATCCGGTGCCCCTCGCGCCGAGCAAGGCGCCCGACCCGGCCCGGGGCGCCTCCTTGTTCGCGCAGAATTGCGCGAGCTGCCATGGCATGACCGGGGATGGGCATGGCCCCGATGCTGCAAAGCTCACGACGCCACCGATCGCCTTTAGCGAGGTGAAGCGCGCGCGGCAGCGCAGTCCCTTCGCGCTGTACCAAGTGATCGGTCAGGGCATTGACGGCACGGCAATGCAAAGCTTTGCGACCTTGCCGAGCGAAGATCGCTGGGCGCTGGCCTTCTATGCCGGTCGCTTCGCATTTCCCGATGGTCTTGCCAGTCAGGGCGAGCGGCTGTGGAAATCCGATTCCGACCTGCGGCACATGATCCCTGACCTGACGACGCTGGCGGGGCTGACACCCGAGGCGCTTGCGAAGACGATTGGACCTGCCAAGGCGGACGCGGTGATCGCCTATCTGCGCCGCCACCCGGACGCGGTGATCCGGCAGGCCCCCGGTTCGCTGACCATCGCGCGCGAAAAGCTGGCACAGAGCCTTGCCGCCTATCGTGGTGGCGACCGCCACGCCGCCCAGGAACTCGCGCTCTCCGCCTATCTCGATGGCTTCGAGCCACTCGAGCCGATGCTGACCGCGCGCGATGCAACGCTCATGGGGCATATCGAAAGCGCCATGGGCGAATTCCGGGCGGGGCTCCAGCAGGGGCGCCCCGCGGACGAGATCGCCACCCGCGTCCAGGTGCTCGACGGCCTGTTCGACGACGCCGATGCGGCATTGTCCCCCGACGCAGCGAGCAGCGCATCGACCTTCCTGGGCGCCTTTACCATTTTGCTGCGCGAGGGGCTCGAAGCCCTGCTGATCGTCGTTGCGATGATCGCCTTCCTGCGCAAGGCGGAGCGGCCTGAAGTGCTGCCCTACGTCCATGGCGGCTGGATCGGGGCGCTGGCGGCGGGCGCCCTGACCTGGGGAATCGCGACCTATGCGATCGGGATCAGCGGCGCGAGCCGGGAGCTTACCGAAGGGTTCGGATCGCTGTTCGCGGCCGTCGTCCTGCTCTCCGTGGGGATCTGGATGCACGGCAAGGCGCAGGCGGACCAATGGCAACGCTACATCAGGGAGAAGATGTCGCGCGCATTGTCGAAGCAGTCGGCCTGGTTCCTGTTCGGCCTGGCCTTCATCGTCGTCTATCGCGAGGTCTTCGAGACGATCCTGTTCTATGCCGCGCTCTGGACCCAAGGCAATGGCAGCATGATGCTGGCCGGCGCCGGCTCGGCGGTCCTGCTGCTCGGGCTCATCGCCTGGGCCATGCTGCGCTACAGCCGTGACCTGCCGATTGCGAAATTCTTCGCTTACAGTGCTTGGTTGATGGCGATCCTGACCATCGTTCTCGCCGGCAAGGGCGTGTCGGCGCTGCAGGAAGCCGGTCTCATCGATATCGCGCCGCTTGGCGGCGGAATCCGCATCTCCATGCTCGGCATCTTCCCGACCATGCAATCGATGGCCGCCCAGCTCCTGATGCTCATCGCGGTGTTCGGCGGCTTCATTCTCAACCGGCGCCGCGCCGCTGCTGCAACCGGCTGATGCGGGCTGCGCGAGCGAACATTATTTGCCTTGACCCTCTAGCAACTAGAGGGTGCATAGAGATGTTCATGATGTCTGTTCGAGTCTCGATCCATGGTCTGTAGCAGCTGCCAGTCGGACGCGCCGCCGGCGCCCGATCCGCGCTGGCGGCGTATGTTGTGGATCGCGCTCGCGATCAATCTGGCAATGTTTCTGGGCGAGATCGTCGCGGGTATCGCTTCGGGATCGCGATCCCTGCAGGCGGACGCACTCGATTTCCTGGGCGATTCCGCCAATTATGCGATCAGTCTCGGGGTCGCCGGCATGGCGCTGGGCTGGCGGTCGCGCGCCGCGCTGCTCAAGGGCGGTACGATCCTCGCCTTCGGCCTTTATGTGCTCGTCACCACGGTCCTTGCGGCGTTGGGCCGCGGCGTGCCGCAGGCAGAGACGATGGGGATCGTCGGGGTCATCGCCCTGATCGCCAACGGCAGTGTTGCACTCATGCTCTATCGCTACCGGAGTGGCGACGCCAATATGCGCTCGGTCTGGATCTGCTCGCGCAATGACGCGATCGGCAATCTTGCGGTCCTGCTAGCGGCAGCCGGTGTCGTCGGCACCGGTACCGCGTGGCCAGATCTTGCTGTCGCCCTGATCATGGCGGCCCTGGGTATCTGGGGTGGTCTGCAAATCATCAGCCAGGCCCGCGCAGAACTGCGCCCGAATCCGGCAAGTGAAGGTTCGGCACAACATTCTCTGGCCTCTACGAGCCGATAGTTGCTAGAAGGAGCGTAGATGCATCGATTGACGATCCTTTTTGCTTGCCTGGCCGTGTTCCTGTCCCTGGGGATCGGGTCGGTCACGCATGCAATGGAGCCGATCGTCTGTATCGATGCCAATAGCACTGCCGAGATTGGCCATGCCGATGGCGATGGCGACCAGGTACCCGCCGATAGCGACAAGGGCTATCCACACCATCATGGCAGTTGCCATGGCCATCATGTCGCAGCACCGCTGGCGAAGTCCGAACCCTTTGGACACGATTCAGCTGGATCCATCATGCGGCCCAGCCAGGCGATAGCCATGGCAACCGCGGCCGCTGACCCGGCGCTACGACCTCCACAAGCCTGACGATTCCCTAGCTCCCTCCGGCATTGACCGGTGGGCTCTCAAGGTTCGTCAGGAGTTCTTTATCCATGCATCGTGTCATCGCGGCCTTATTGGCCGTAACGTCCTGCGCGTCGATCGCGCAGGCGCAGACGGCCACATCGCCGCCGTCTGCCAATCAACCTGTCTTCACGCTGGAACGTGCCCGTACCATCGCGGGGGGTAGCTCCCCCAGTATCGATGCTGCGAGCGCCGACCTGCGTGCGGCTGGCGCTGCCCGCACCATCGCTGGCCTTCGGCCCAATCCTGAGATTCAGGTGCAGACGGAGAATGTCGCGGGGTCGGGTGATTATCGCGGCGTCCGAAGCGCCGAAACGACCGCGAGTCTTGCCTTGCCGATCGAGCTGGGCGGCAAGCGTTCGGCCCGCATCGCGGTCGCCGATTCCCGCAGCAATCGCGCTCGCATCGACGCAGCTATCGCGCTTGCAGACCTCAATCTGCGAATATCGCAAACCTATATCGAGGCGGCCGCCGCCGAACGGCGGGTGGACGTCGCACGCCAGCAAGCAGAGATCGCGGGTAATGCCTTCAGGGCGGCGCGCGTTCGCGTGACTGCCGGCGCGGGGGCACCGATCGACCAGCAGCGTGCCGACGTACTGCGTGTCAACGCCGAGCTTGGGTTGGAACGGGCGACCCGCGAGGCCCAAGTGGCACGCGGCAATCTCGCGCGCCTGATCGGTCAGCCCATCGATGGTGCGCTTGATCTGGCCTGGTTCGACCGTATCGGCGGCTACGGGCCGGTGATGACGATCGCGCCCGACGGAACGCTGGCGCTTGCCGCCGCCCAAGCGGACGTGAATACGGCCAGCGCCCAGGTTCGGCTCGCACGATCCCAGCGCATTCCCGACATCACGATCAGCGCTGGCGCACGTCGTCTCGCGCAGACCAACGACATGGCGGCCGTGGTGGGGATCGCCATTCCCTTTCCCGTCTTCAACAACGGTTCCGCAGCTGTCAGCCAGGCCCGGGCGGAGCAAGATCGCGCCGACGCCAATCGCAGGCTGGCGATCATCGAGGCCGAGCAGGCCATTGCAGGCGCGCAGGCCCAACTCGCCAATGCGGCGGCATCGGCCAGATCCATGGGCGGCCCTGGCCTTGCCGCGGCATTGGAGGCCGCGCGGATTGCCCGTGTCGGTTATGCCCAGGGCAAGTTCAGTCAGCTCGACCTGCTGGAGGCGGAAAGAACGCTTGCCGAGACACGCGCGGCGTTCACCGATGCCCTGGCAGCCTATCACGATGCCGAGGCTCGCCTTGAGCGACTGACCGCGCCCGCGCCTGAATTGCGGGAGCGCTGAGCGATGCTGCCATCCTCCTTAAAGCTGCGGTTCGCCGCGCACATTCCCTTCAAGACGGCACCTGCGCCGTCGATCGCCGGGCCATCGTGCCCAGGCCAGCCCCATTCCGGAGATATCCTATGATCCAAGACAAGCGCCTTCTGGGCGGCGTGGCGGGCGCCGTGTTGTTCGCCGCTGTCGGCGGTTTTACCGTCGCGCGCTGCACGAGCGATACCCCTGCGGCCACGACCGAAACCGCGGCAAAGGGCGACGAGGCTCAGGCCGATGCACCCGCCGATACGATCACGATGACTGCGGCCGCGATCAAGGATGCCGGGGTTGTCACCGAGACGATCACCGCAGGCGGGCTTGGGGCAGAGATTATCTCCCAGGCCGTCGTCTCGCCGTCGCCGACCGGTGAGGCGATCGTGACCGCAAGGGCGGGTGGCGCCGTAACGCGTGTCCTGAAGAGGCTGGGCGATCCGGTTCGTGCCGGAGAGGCGCTGGCGGTGGTCGAAAGCCGCGATGCGGCACAGATTGCGGCGGACCGCACGGCCGCGGGCGCGAAGGCAACGCTGGCGCAGAAGGCGCTGGCCCGCGAACGCTATCTCTATGACCAGAAGGTATCCGCCCGGGTCGATCTGGAGACCGCACAGGCAGAAGCGGCCTCGGCCGCTGCAGAAGCGCGGCGAGCGGCGGTTGCAGCGGGTGCTGCCAACATCACGTCCGATGGTCGCGGCGTTGTCCTCGCCAGTCCGATCTCGGGTCGCGTGACCGCAATGAAGGTCAGTCTCGGAGCCTATGTACAACCGGAGACAGAGCTGTTCCGGGTCGCTGATCCGCGCCAGATCCAGATCGAAGCGGCGGTCGGTGCCGCTGATGCCGCTCGTCTCGAAGCAGGGGACAAGGCGATCATCGAACTCCCTGATGGCCGCACTGTCGATGCGCGGGTGCGGGCAGTAACACCCACGCTCAGCGGCGAAACGCGCGCTGCTACTGCGGTCCTGGACGTGACCAGCAGCCTGCTTCAACCCGGCCTTGCGGTCCGCGTACGGATGATTCCGAGCCGGAGCGTGACGTCCAATGCGATCGTCGTTCCCGAAGAAGCGGTGCAGTCCGTGGGCGGTCGCGACGTCGTGTTCGTGCGTACCGCCAACGGCTTCAAGGCGACGCCGGTGACGACCGGCCAGCGCAGCGCTGGCCGTATTGAAATCGCGTCGGGCTTCCCTGCTGGGCGGGCCATCGCCACCCGCAACGCCTTCTTGCTCAAAGCCGAGCTCGGCAAGGGCGCGGGGGAAGAGGAATGAGGCGCGCTACAGCCCTGCAGATCGTGGCAGGAAGCGCGGTCGGCTTTTTGACGTCAGCCTGCGCCAATAATCCGGCGCTCGCTATCACGCCTGAAGCGAGATCCGACAAATGGCTTAAAATCTGGAGCGTCCATGCCGAGGACGGCGGTGACACCGTTCTGGTTCACGGACTGGTCCGGCGCCCAGCATTGGCCCTTGGCATGCTTCATGGGCATCTGCACGTCGTGGCTCGTTTTTCAGATGGTCGCCCCGACGTAACCGCCGACACGCGCTGGAGCAGGATCGCCCCCAAGGGTTCACGCACAGGTTCATATGCCGTGCGCTTGCCGATCGCGGACGCTGCCGCTGTCTCCCACATCACCGTGTCCTACGCCCCAACCGCTGACGTAGCGGGCACGATCCCAGGAATGAACCCATGATCGCGAACCTTATGGCGCTATCCGTCCGCGCACGCTGGGCGGTCGTTCTCCTTTTTCTCGTCATCGCCGGCTTTGGCGCGTGGCAGCTGACAAAGCTGCCGATCGACGCAGTGCCGGACATCACCAACAACCAGGTCCAGATCAACACCGTCGAGCGCGGCCTGTCGCCGATTGAAATCGAAAAGCGCGTCACCTTCCCGATCGAGACTGCCCTGGCTGGCATTCCCGGCCTTGAAACGACCCGCTCGCTGTCGCGCAACGGGTTCAGCCAGGTCTCGGCGATCTTCACCGACAAGACCGATCTCTACTTCGCTCGCCAGCAGGTCAGCGAACGGCTGACACAGGCACGCGATACGCTTCCCGAAGGTGTCCAGCCGCAGATTGGTCCGGTCACGACAGGCCTTGGCGAAGTGCTGATGTATTCGGTCGATTTCGCCAATCCCGGCGGGAAAGGCGCGACCGTTCGCAATGGCCAGCCGGGCTGGCAGTCGGATGGCAGCTTTCTGACCCCGGAAGGGGCGCGCCTGACCGACGAGGTGGGCCGTGCCGCTTATCTGCGCACGGTACAGGACTGGATCATCCGTCCGCAGCTTCGCACCGTAAAGGGCGTCGCTGGCATCGACTCGATTGGCGGCTACGCCAAGCAATATATCGTCGAGCCCGATCCGGTGAAATTGTCCTCCTACGGCATCTCCTATTCCGAACTCGCCAAGGCGCTGGAGGCATCGAACCTTGCAGTCGGCGCCAACTACTTCAATCGCGGCGGTGAGGCGTTCCTGCTCCGCGCGGACGCGCGCATTCGCGATATCGACGAAATTGCCGACGCCATCGTCGCGACCCGTGGCGGCTTGCCGATCGCGGTCAAGGACGTCGCCAATGTGAAGATCGGCGGCGAGTTGCGCACGGGCGCTGCGAGCCAGAACGGCCATGAAGCCGTCATCGGCACCGCGTTGATGCTGATCGGCGAGAATAGCCGCGTCGTCGCGCGCAATGTCGGGGAGAGACTGGACGGGATTGGCAAGTCGCTGCCGCCAGGGATCAAGGTGACGACGGTCCTCGACCGATCGAAGCTCGTCAACGCAACCGTCGCCACGGTTCAAAGGAATCTGATCGAAGGCGCGATCCTGGTCGCGGCCGCATTGTTCCTGCTGCTCGGCAATGTCCGCGCGGCGATCATCGCAGTCCTCATCATTCCCTTCTCGTTCCTGATGATGGCGATCGGCATGAATGCCTTTCGCGTGCCGGGTAACCTCATGAGCCTGGGCGCCCTCGACTTCGGCCTGATCGTCGATGGCGCGGTGATCATCATTGAAAACTGCCTGGCGCGGCTTGCCCACCGCCAGGAGCATGAAGGCCGGTTGCTCAACCTGCGCGAACGTCTCGAAGAGACGATGCGGGCGTCCCAGGAGATGATCAAGCCGACGGTGTTCGGCCAGGGCATCATCCTGCTCGCCTTCGCGCCGCTGCTCATGTTCACCGGCGTGGAAGGCAAGACCTTCTCGCCAATGGCCATCACGATCATGCTCGCATTGGTCGCGGCGTTCATCCTTGCGCTCACCTTCGTACCGGCGATGGTTGCGCTCCTGATCCGAGGCAAGGTCTCGGAAAAAGAGGTCTGGATCATCGCCAAGACCAAGGCGCGCTATGCTCCGTTGCTCGATAAGGCGGTGGCAAAGCCATGGCCGTTCATCGGCGCCGGCTTCGCTTTCTTCGCGGCGTCGGCATTGGTCTTCGGCTTCCTCGGGCAGGAGTTCATCCCCCAGCTCGACGAGAAGAATGTCGCGCTTGCCTCGACCCGCGTGCCGTCCGTGTCGCTTGAGCGGTCACTGGAGATGCAGCGCGAGGTCGAAAAGGCGGTCACCAGCCTGCCCGAAGTTGAGGTCATGTTCTCGAAAACCGGCACGGCGGAGGTAGCGACCGACCCGATGCCGCCGAACATTTCCGATGGCTTTGTGATCCTCAAACCACAGGAAGAATGGCCTGCCGGCGTCAATACGAAAGCCGACGTGCTCAAGCGGATCGAAGAAAAGTCGGGCGCGAAGATTGGCAATGCCTTCGAGGTCAGCCAGCCCATCCAGCTCCGCTTCAACGAGCTGATCGCGGGCGTGCGTGGCGATGTCGCGATCAAGCTGTACGGCGATGATCTCGACAAGATGGGCGTCACTGCGCAGGAAATCGTTCGTGCGCTCCAGACCGTTCCCGGCGCTGCGGACGTAAAGGCAGAACAAACCAGCGGTTCGCCAACGCTCGACGTGAAGTTCGATCGTGCGGCGATCGCGCGTTACGGCCTGACCATCGAGGAAGTCGCCGACACGGTTGCGGCCGCGATGGGCGGGCGTGAGGCGGGTTTGCTCTTTGAGGGCGATCGGCGCTTCGAGGTGACCGTGCGCGTACCGGCGGCCACGCGCGAAAGCCTCGATGCCCTGGCCGCGCTTCCTGTCTTGCTTCCCCAGGAAGCCAGCGGACACAGGGGGTCCGTCCCTCTCTCGCAGGTCGCGCAGTTCCGGTTCAGCGAAGGTTTGAACCAGATCAGCCGCGAAAATGGCAAGCGGCGTGTGGTCATCCAGGCCAATGTGCGCGGGCGTGACGTCGGGTCATTCGTCGCCGAGGCCCAGGCCAAGGTCGACAAGCTGGCCTTGCCATCGGGCTCCTATCTGGAGTGGGGCGGCCAGTTCCAGAACCTGCAAGCGGCGTCGCAGCGTCTCGCGATCGTCGTGCCGCTGTGCTTCCTGGCGATTTTCGGCCTGCTCTATATGGCGCTGGGCGGCCTCGCTCGGGCAGCGTCGGTGTTCCTCGCGGTGCCCCTTGGTCTCGCAGGAGGCGTATTCACCCTCTGGCTGACCGGCATCTCCTTCTCCGTTTCCGCCGCGGTCGGATTCATCTGCCTTGCCGGGGTCGCGGTCCTGAATGGCCTCGTCGTGATGACAGCGATCCGGGAGAAGCTGGAGGCGGGTGTCGAGCTGAGCCGGGCCATCATCGAGGGCACGTTCGAGAAAGTGCGGCCCGTCATCATGACGGGCTTCGTGCCGGCGATCGGCTTCGTACCGATGGCGCTCGCGCACGGCACCGGCGCCGAGGTGCAAAAGCCGCTCGCAACCGTCGTGATCGGCGGTCTGATTGCGGCGACGATCCTCACCCTGCTCGTGCTGCCTGCCATTTCGAAGGTTGTATTGGGCTTGGGCGAGCGGATCGGTCGCCGGCCTGCAAAACCGCACGATGAAGCGACCCCGAATGCCTCGCCAGCAACGGCCTGAGAGAGAGGACAAGAAGATGAACGAACAAGCAAAATTGCTGCGCATCTACACCGACGAAGCCGCTTACTTCGGCGACCGCAAGGTATTCGAAGTGGTTGCGACGCGCGCGCGTGACGCGAAAGTGGCCGGGGTGACGGTGCTTCAGGCATTGGTCGGCTTTGGCCGATCAGCACATGTCCACCGCCGTCATGTCCTCGAGGATGATCAGTCGCTGGTTATCGAGATCGTGGATGAGGACGCACGGCTCCGGGCCTTTGTCGCTTCGCTCGCCGATGTGACCGGCATTGGCCTCATGACCCTGGAAGTCGTCGAGATCGTGGGGGGCGAAGCTGCAAGCTTCGCCCCGAGCGACACGCCGGGAGAGGCGCAATGACCGAAAAACTGCGCCTGGAATTGCCGCTCCTCTTGCCCGAAGTCGATGACACGGCCGATGGCTGTGTGGCACGTCTCGTGGCCAATCTGAGCGCGCGGGAGGGTGTTCGCGAGGCACATGTCGTCGCGGCAGAAGGCGATGCACCGGCAAAGCTTTGTGTCCATTACGACCCGGATTTCCTGTCCTTGCCGCGTATTCGTGAACTCGCGCAAAGCGAAGGCGCGAAGATCACAGAGCGATTTGGACATCTGCGCTGGAACGTCGAAGGGCTCTCCAACCAGCGCCGCGCGCGGACCGTCGCGGAACGACTGCTCCGCACTCCTGGTATCGTCGAGGCCGATGCATCCGCTGCTGGCGTCGTGCGGTTGGACTTCGACCGTGAGGCAATCTCAGAGAGCGATGTTCGTCGTCTGCTCGGGGAAATGGGCCTCGGTGTCCGTGCCGAGCCGGGGAGGGCACCACAATCGCCCGCGACGACGGACGCTGCCGGCGCCCATGCCGGCCATGATCATGGCGATGAAAAGGGTCATGAGGGGCATGACCATGGCGCGGGCAAAGAAGGCGAGGGCCATGATCACGCGCATGGCGGGATGATATTCGGCGCAAACACCGAGATCATCTTCGCGATACTGTGCGGTCTGTTCGCAGCGGTCGGTTTCGGCGTCGAAAAGCTAACCAACGCTCCGACCTGGATACCGATGGCTGCCTACATTCTGGCCTATGGCTTGGGCGGCTATTTCACGCTGCGCGAGGCGATCGACAATTTGCGCATGAAGCGGTTCGAGATCGATACGCTCATGCTGGTTGCCGCCGGCGGCGCAGCCGCGCTGGGTGCCTGGGCAGAAGGCGCGCTGCTGCTGTTCCTGTTCAGCATGGGGCATTCGCTCGAACATTATGCGATGGGCCGGGCCAAGCGTGCCATCGAGGCGCTCGCCGAACTCGCGCCTCAGACCGCGCTGGTACGGCGGGACGGGCAAACCCGGGAAATCCCTGTCGAGGAGCTTGCGGTCGGCGACATCGCGATCGTCAAGCCCAATGAACGCATGCCGGCCGATGGGTTCGTGGTGGTCGGCACCTCGAGCGTGAACCAGGCGCCGGTCACCGGCGAGAGCATGCCGGTGGACAAACGACCGGTCGATGATCCCGCGGGCGCTGCGGCGCAGCCTGACAAGGTTGCGGCGGCGCATCGGATCTTTGCAGGGACGATCAACGGCGCGGGCGCTATCGAGGTGCAGGTCTCCCGCCTGTCCAAGGACACGACGCTTGCCAAGGTCGTGCAGATGGTCGGCGAAGCTGAGGCACAAAAGTCGCCGACCCAGCGCTTCACCGACCGCTTCGAGCGGATCTTCGTGCCCGCCGTTCTGGCGCTCGTCGTGCTGTTGCTGTTTGCCTGGGTGGTGATCGACGAACCCTTCCGTGACAGCTTCTATCGCGCCATGGCGGTGCTGGTGGCTGCCAGTCCCTGCGCACTCGCGATCGCGACGCCCAGCGCCGTGCTCTCGGGAATTGCGCGGGCCGCGCGCGGTGGCGTTCTGGTCAAAGGAGGAGGGCCGCTCGAGAATCTTGGAACCCTGCGGGCCATCGCTTTCGACAAGACGGGAACGCTGACCGAAGGCCGGCCCCAGATTACCGATGTTATTCCCGCCGACGGCGCCACCGAAGCGGATTTGCTGCGCATTGCCATCGCCGTTGAGAGCCTGAGCGATCATCCGCTCGCCGCCGCCGTTGCTTCTGGCGGTCGTGCGCGGCTCGGCGAGGTGGCGATCCCGGCCGCTACCGACCTGCGCAGCATCACGGGTCGGGGTGTCCAGGCGATGGTCGAAGGGGAGGCGGTTCACATCGGCAGTCCCAAATTATTTGGAGAGGTGGACGGTGCTCCGTTGCCGGAAGGGCTGCGCGATGCCGGTGTGAAACTTGAGGAGACGGGCCGGACAACGATGATCGTCCGCAGGGGCGAGCGCTATCTTGGCGTGATCGGGCTGATGGACACGCCCCGTGCCGCTGCCGTCGCGACACTCGCCCGGCTGCGCGAGCTTGGTATTACCCGCATGATCATGATCTCGGGCGACAACCAGCGTGTCGCCGACGCGATCGCGAAGCAGGTGGGACTGGATGAGGCCTGGGGCGATCTCATGCCCGAGGACAAGGTCGGAGCCATCAAGAAACTGAAGGCGCAGGACAAGGTTGCGATGGTCGGCGACGGCGTCAACGATGCGCCGGCCATGGCCAACGCGACCGTCGGCATCGCCATGGGGGCAGCGGGATCGGATGTCGCGCTCGAGACGGCCGACGTCGCGCTTATGGCGGATGACCTCGCGCATTTGCCGTTCGCGGTTGGCCTCAGCCGGCAGACAAGCCGGATCATCCGGCAGAATCTCTATATGAGCCTTGGTGTCGTCGCTGTGTTGCTGCCGGCAACGATCCTTGGGCTCGGCATCGGTCCGGCGGTCCTTGCGCATGAAGGATCGACGCTGGTCGTCGTGTTCAATGCACTGCGGCTGCTTGCTTTCAAGGATCGCGATCATGTTTGAGGTGGAGCATGTGACGTGCCTGTCGACGTCACCGCTGCGTGTGTGGACGGCGGTGTCCGACCTTGGCGGCTTTGCGCGGTGGCACCCGTTCATCCGCCTGTCGGGCGTTGCCTCTGAAGGTAGCGCGGTCGGGTACACGTACTACACCACCTGGCTGCGCAAGCCCCTGACGGCGCCTGCGACGATCACGCGCTTCCGCAAACCCGCGGCAATCAGTTGGAAGACAGGGCTGCGGGGCCTGATGATGCTCGAGGAAACCTATCGGATCGACGCAGTTTCCTCTGGGACTGAGATCCGTCACACCACGCGCTGCTGGGGCCTCGTTTCGATTCTGGCTGCGCGCAAGATGAAAGGCCGCATTCTGGGCAGCATGAAGGAATCGGACCGGGCTCTCGAGCGCTACCTCAGACCCGGCTCCCCGGCCGCGCGACCGCTTTCGCGCGGCGATCGCCGCGTTGCCAAACGGAAGTCGCACTAGGTGCTCGTCGCGTCTAAGGAAATTGGGCCGGCAGTGAAGCAGGTGCCACGACGCTTGAGACCTTCAGGGGCTTCTCTCGTGGTCGCAGCCCTGATTATATTGGGCGAGGCAGGCTGCTCCAGCCAGGCACCCTCGTCCAATCCGCACGACGAAGATCATTTCGCCGGGACAAACCCGCAGATCATCGGGCGTCACATCTATGGATGTGACGACGGTGCGCAAATCACCGTCGACTTCCTTGCCGATGGCCTGACCATCGAGATGCGCAGCACGGCTGGCGGAAAGCCGGTACGGCTCAGTGCCCCGGGGCAAGGGCTTCAGTATATCGGCGATCGGATCACGGCCGATGCAACGGGCGGGCAGATGACGATCAACCGTCAAGGCCATCCTGCCCAAGCCTGTCGTCGGATCTAGGGCTCGCAGGAGAACGAATATGCTGGCGCTGCAATATACGCTCATTCCGGTGCTGGCGGTAATCCTGGGCTCGATATGGGCAAGCTGGCGCCAACCGAGCCCTGGATTCGTCAGCGCCATGCAGCATCTTGCCGCTGGCGTGGTGTTCGCGGCCGCCGCCGCGGAAATATTGCCGCAAGTCATGCACGAAGCATCTCCGTTGGCGACCTTCATCGGCGGTGCGCTCGGGGTCGCTGTCATGCTGTCGCTGAAAGGCCTGGAAGGGCGGACCAAGGGGCCGGTTGCGATGTTGGGCGCGATCGGCATCGACATTCTCATCGATGGACTCGTGCTCGGGCTGGCATTCATCGCGGGTGCCAAAGCTGGCCTTCTGTTGACGATCGCGCTCACGCTCGAAGTGCTGTTCCTCGGATTGACGGTGACAGCCGAACTCGGGGAGACGGTGCGCTCCAGGCGCAAGGTGATCGCCATCACGTTCGGACTGGCGTTGCTCCTTCCGGTTGGCGCACTGGTCTCGACCCCGGTCGCTACCTTTCCGCCCGTGGTCATCGCGGGCTTCCTGAGTTTCGGCCTCATGGCCCTGCTGTATCTGGTCACCGAGGAACTGTTGGTCGAGGCCCATGAGCGGCCCGACAGCCCGCTCATCAGCGCGATGTTCTTCGTCGGCTTTCTGGGCTTGCTGCTCATCGAGGAGATTATTGGTTAGGACGATCCGCCAGCAGATCATCACTGCCGAGCGCTATTTCGTAGGAGTACAGGCTTCCTGGTGCCGACACCGCAGAATAGTCTGGCCGTCTTCGCCCTCCGTCAAGCCGGCGGTTTGTGGACCGCGTGCCTGCAGCGCTTAAAGCCTCGACTGCGATGGAATATAAGCATGTTTCGGGAAGCGGATGCTCTCAGCCGATACGTCCGTCTGGCGGCCCGTCGCGTTGTGTCGAGGGATAACAGCAGCTATGTTGTTGCGATTGATTCGCAAGTTTGGGCATGTGCCGGATTGGGGGATCGATCACGCGCTGACGCCGCTGGTCGCGCTACCTCAGATGATGGACGCTTCCATGCCCAATGAGCACATAATATCGCGGCTCTCTCGTACTGGTCGGATTCTCAGGACCGATGGGTTTTGGCGCGCACGGCGCAAGTGCTGGGACCATCCTGACCGGATGGCGAGGCGGCTGTGCCGACGAAGCCCGTGAAGGATGGTGGCACTTTACCCCGTCGCGGGGAGGGCGGGCCAGGCGGTCCATCTGTGGGGCGGAGCCTTGCGGTTGCCGGCGCCCCGTTCCGGTCCGCCCACATCGCGGACGCGTCTCTCGACCGTCTGCGTACTTTGCTCGAAACAGAATATGATTTGCTGCTCGTCAGGCTCAGCGGTGCGCTGCGATCGCCAGATGCCGCGACTGAGGCGCTCCACGACGCCTATCTCAAGCTCGAGAGCGGCCCAGTCATAGGGGAGGTCAGAAATCCACTCTCTTATCTCTATCGGATGGCAATCAATCTGGCGAAAAACCGGCGACGTCATGAAATGCTGTTCACGCCCGCCGATGCCGCCGCAGTCGTTGATCTCACCGACGATGCGCCGGATCCCGAGCGCGCGGCGAGCGCAAGGCTTGCTCTGGATCGAGTGCTCGACGCGCTTGAGACCCTGCCAGCCCAGAGGCGCGACATCTTCCTGGCGGCCTGGCGCGACGAGAAGACGCAGGTCGAAATCGCTGCCAAATTCGGGCTCCACAAACGTACCGTCCAGAAGGAACTGGCGCGCGCGGAACGGCATCTGCGGACCGCGCTTTGTAACGATTCTTCCTGCGAACCTGCATCTTCCGCCGGCACGCCACGCTAGCATCGGTATAATCTGACCGCTGATCGCAGCGCGCGGACGATGCGCAGGTTCCGAACCCCTGCGAGCGCCGCACCGCAGCCCCTCTATCTCCAAGAAATATTTGAACCGGGAGGACCGCCTTTTCGTCCCGCCAAGTGTCAGGGACGATAGGGAGTAATAGGGTCCTCACGCCGTGTTCTGACACGGGCGCCCTTTCCAGGCGTCAATGTCCCACGCGTGGCGACTATTGGGAACGGCAATCAGACCGCGTTCCGCGTCCGTAGCCTGCCCATTGTCCCTCCGGGGGTCGCGATGGCGGCAAGGCGCGCTTGAAGGCCGGCGAGTATCTCAACGCGCGCGTTTCGCAGCAGGGCGAGTGCGCGCCGTCTCTCCTGGCCCATACGGGAAGGGGTGAGCGCCGGACGGCCCACCCGCCTGCGGGGCCTCGCCTGGCATCGTGGCAGGAGAGGCTGGCGAAGGAAACCATGAGCGCGAAGCTCGGGGAAACCGTTGTGATCTCGGATCTCGCTCGCGCTTGCCGGTTGTCCATGAGCTATTTCGTCCGGGCTTTCACCAACACGGTCGGGATCGCGCCGTACACCTGGTTTATCGGACAGAGGATTGTTCTCGCCCAGACCCTCATGGCGCAATCGCATTCCCCGCTGGCAGAGATCGCTCTCGAATGCGGTTTCGTCGATCAAAGCCATTTCACCAACACCTTTGTCCGCAAAGTTGGTACGACGCCCCTTCAGTGGCGACGAGAGGCTTGGGGCGGACGATCATTGCCAAGACGCCCGTGTTCGAAATAGCATCATTCACAAAGACCGGCTGCCTCGCCCACGACGCTTTTCCATCACAAAGGAAGCCCATGAACGACACGACCGACAGCAAGCTCGATCTTCTCTCGCTCACGGCCGACATTGTTTCGGCGCACGTCACCAACAACAGCGTCGCGGTCGGTGATTTCCGGTGCTGATTGCCAATGTCCACGGCTCGCTCGCCGTCCTCGGCACCGTGCCGGCAGCAGTAGGGGGAGAAGAGCAGAAGCCGGCGGTTTCTGTCCGCACGTCATCTCGCTAGCGGCTACGCAGCCTCAGCCTTCTCGGGTTCCGCTCCTTGGGCCCAGCCGGGTAGGCGTCCCAGATCGGCAAGTTCGGCCCGGATCAGGGAATTCAGCGCCTCGGGGAAGAGGCGTGCCATGGCCATCCAGACCGGATGATCCTGGCCGACTTGCGGCGATCCAGCTCGCGCGGCGGCGATCAACTTGCGGAACGACGCGCGGTCGATGAGATCGCGACAGGCGGAATTGCCGAGGAACGTCTCCAGCAGATCGGCATATGGGAAGTAGCTCGTCGAGCTGAGCTTGCTGTTGAGCATAGCAAGAAGCCGACCATCGCCCGAATAGCGCGAGATGTAGAGCACGTCCTCGCCGCGCTCGGCGCTGTGCGCGACAGAGCAGAGGATCGCAAACAGGCTCGCAAGGTGGGCGCGTCCGCGCTCGCCATGCCGGGCCCAATGGTCGTCTTTCCATTGGCTGAGCGCAGGCACATGGGCGCGAACCGATGCCCAAGCCGGCTCATAGGCGTCATGGTGAAAAGGATTGTCCGGCTTTTCGCGGCGTGCCTGCGCAAGGGCCTGCCACCAGCGGCTCCGGCCGTCTTTACAAAGCGCAATCAGGCGTTCGCTGCGTCGGTCCTCCAGAAACACCGACCGGCCGGTCGTGATGTCGAGATCGTCAAGTGTGACGAGGCGGGGTGCCAGCCAACCGCCCTTGCCGTTCTCCAGATAGCAACTGAGGACGAGCGTTCCCATCGCCAGTGACTCGGCCTCGGCCGCCGCGTCGAACAGGAAGGCGTTGCCCCGCTGCATCGAGATCACATCGTGAAAGCCCTGTGGGAGCGGCTTTGCCAGTTCGAGGAACACCCAGATCAGCTTCACACCCTCGCGGTCGTAGTGAAGATGCCGCGCGCTGATCTCCGGTGCGAACGGCTTGGAGAGTTGAACCTCCACGGCGAAGCGTCCCAGCCCCGTCATGCCAAGGAATACGTCGGGGTATCTCCCGCGCTGATGGAGAGCCGGGCGCAAATAGGTGTCGATCGCGCTATCGACGCAGCGGGCATCCTGCTTCGCCATCGCCTCGACGGTTTGGCATGTGCGCCTGTGCAGGGCCGATTCCTGATGCCCCTGATATTGGGCTGCGCGCGCATCGTCGGGTCTTATCGTGCCGCCATCATACCAGGGGCAGTCCTCAGGGCCGCCCGGGAAATGCGCGAACATCGGAAGGTGATCGTCGTCCACAGCCTGGGCGCGGATGAAGACGCCATGCTCGCATAGCCGACAGCGCGCCAGCGGCTGGCCAGGGATGTCCGCGCGCCGCAGATTGATCTGGTCGCGCAGATGCGCCCAGTCCGGCCGCTCCATTGCCATGAGCGTTTCAATGCTGACGGCACCGCGTGGGTGCTCGAAGTCCGCGATCCGGATCGTTCGCTTGTGTGTCTGGAATGCCCCCATCTGGTGCCGATCCTAAGTTATAGCCATAGCTGCGTCAGTCGCGGTCCGTGCCGTTGACCTTTGAAAGCCGGACGAGCCCCTGGGGGTCGACCAGCAGGATCTTGCGAACGCCGCTTTCCCCAGCAGTGCGTCTGGCCCGTTCGATCAGCTCCAGTGCGGGAAACTCGAAGCCGCTGAGCTTTCTTGGCACCATAAGGTCGACGGTTACCGGCCCAATGAGATCCATTTCCAGGTCGGCGACGATCTGCGCTCCGATCCCTTTGGGGCGATCGACATAAGCGATGAAGTAGCGCTCCCCCGCCTCGATCAGTGCTTCATTAATGATGACGTCTACCAACTTCCGCCCCTGCCATTGAACCGGAACAATCATGGAACAAAGCCTTGCTGCATTCAAGTTTCGTGATCACGACACACCCGTTCGGGGGACCTTGATCGGGCCGATTGGTTTTCATAAAATAGTGGATGTTTAATGCGCGTCTGTCGATGTGAGCATATAGATGTTGCTCCAAGCCATCATCACTTGACCTTGTGCCGCGACTTGAACAGCATCGCTGGCAAGGGGGTTTATCTGATGAATGCCGAGACAAAACCTGCCAAGCACAGCGCGCCTGGACAATATCTCGGCTTTGCCTTGCAGCCGGTGCGGGTCTTCTATCATCTGTTGACCAGCCCCAAAGGCGCCGGGGTATCCCTGGAGTTCAAGGATGACGTTGCGGTCCATCATGCGGATGGCAAGATTCTGCTTGAGCAGACCAAGAGTGCGCTCCGACAAAACCCAATCTCCGACTGGGCCGGCGATCTCTGGAAAGCGTTCGAAAACTGGCGAGCCATGATCGTCTGCAAGGAGATCGACGCCAGCCTGACCGATTACCACCTGTACGTGACACCTCAAAAGAAGGGCGATTTTGTCCAGGCGCTGTCCGCTGCCGCCGACGCCAAGGCTGCCGAGGCGATTTTGAAGGTCATCCGCGCCAAGCTCGGCAAGTTGAAAGCCGTTCCCGGCTGCGCCGAGCATCTCCAGCCGTTTCTCGACGCAGATGCCGAGCAGCAGATCGCGATCGTGACACGATTCTCCTTGGAGTCGGAGGGGGAAGATCCCCTTGATGCGATACGGGCCGTCCTCTTACCGGTCATCAGTGAAAACCAGATCGATGTCCTCATCAAGTCGGGCATCGGCCAGGCAAAGCAGGCGCTCGATCGCCTAATTCAGCGCGGCGAGCGTCCGATCCTGGATGCCGACGTCTTCAGGCGCGATTTCCATGCGTTCGTCCGTCAGAACAACATGCCCGGACTGCTCACATCGTTCGGTGGTGCGCCGAGCGGCGATCTCGTAGCTGGCATCGCGTCCACACGGCCGACGTTCATCCGTCAGCTCGAACTCGTCGATGCCAATGACGAGGAGCGGTTGCGAGCTGTCAGCGACTATCTGCGGGCGTCCGCCGACAAGTCTGATTGGGCGGATCGCGGCGTGATTTTTCCCGGTAGCCTCGACACCTGGGACGACGACCTTGTTCGGCGGTATGGCATGATCCGAGGCGACGTCGCAGATCTGCATACCGATCGGTCGGCACCGGTTCAGGGGCGCCTGATCTATCGTCAATGCGCGCAGCACCAGGCCCCGCTTGAAGGGCGGGTGGTGCCGGGGCATTTCGTCCATGGCAGTTTCAACGATTTGGCCGATCGCCGCCGGGTCGGTTGGCATGCAGACTATGATACCCTCCTCGGCGAGGCTCCTGAATGACGGCCCTCGCAAGCATAGATCTCACTGAACTCGACCTCGTTCAGAACCCCGCCATCGGCGCCTATCTGATCTGGAATTTCACTCTCGGATATCAGGAGGACGGTGCCGAGGCCGCGCCGTTCCTGCTCGCGTTCCTCGTCCTGCCGATGCTATTGCACCGGCAGACCTTCGACGCGGTCGCCTCCACCAGAAAAGCCTCAGGCCTGACCCTGTTTGCCGCCAAGTTCGATCGCGAACGCGAGGCGCTTGTCGAGCTCCACTCACGGGCACGTCAACTCCGGCCTCTGAGCCTTCAATCGATCGGCGTCGCATCGACATCACGTCTCATCCGTATCGACCATGGATCGGCGCTGCTACATGGCTATTCGCTCGATCTTCTCGATGTGAAGAAACCATCCATCCCTGAACGGCTGAAAGGGTTTTCGGGCGCTGCCGACAAACTCGGCTACTGGTTTTCCAAGCTCGGCCTTCCCCAGATCGCCTCAACCTTGAGGATCGACTTCTAATGTATTTCCAGCTTCTCAAGTTGATCCTCTGGCCTCGAACCGACGAAAAGCCCCGCGAACTGGATTTTCATCCAGGCGTCGTGAACGTCATCAGCGGCGCGTCGAAGACGGGCAAATCGGCGGTCATTCCGATCATCGACTATTGCCTCGCTTCGGACAAATGCGCGATCCCTGTCGGTGTTATTCGTGAGAATTGCAGCTGGTTCGGCGTCGTGATCGATACGGTCGAAGGGCAGAAGCTTCTCGCTCGCCGGGAGCCTGGGGATCAGCAGAGCACCGGGGACATGGTCCTGATCGAGGCCGACACGGTCGAAGTTCCGCATCGCATCGAGGGCAAGGATACCACGCAGGCCAACGTCAAGAAGATGCTCGACCGGCTCGCCGGTCTCACCAATCTCGGCTTCGAGCCAGATTCCGAAGCCGCCTCGCAGTCGCGCCCCAGCTTTCGCGACCTGATGGCATTTACGTTCCAGCCCCAGAACATCGTCGCCAACCCCGACGTCATGTTCTTCAAGGCGGACACCAGCGAGCATCGCGACAAGCTGAAGACCATCTTTCCATACATATTGCAGGCGGTGACCGCCGAGGTCCTTCAGGCGCGCCATGAACTCGATCGTCTGAACCGGATCCTGCGGCGCCGGGAGATTGACCTGCGCTCGCTCGTCACCGCAGGAAATGCCTGGCGGCTGGAAGCGACATCGTGGCTCAGGCAGGCGATCGAGTTCGGGCTGCTGCCGTCCGGCCAGGTGATCCCTACTGAATGGCCTGATATTGTCGATCTCCTGCGCGGCATTGTGGCGACCAACAGCGAGGCGGCAAATCCCACCATCGCCGGGATCGATGTTGCCCTTGCAAGACTCCGGGAGCTGCGGGACGAAGAGAGCAAGGTCGCCGCTGAGCTCACCCAGCGGCGCCAGCGGTTGAGCGAATTGCGTCGCCTGATCGAGAGCAGTGATGCTTATGGAAGCGCGCTTCGGATCCAGCGCGATCGCTTGTCGATCTCCGAATGGCTCAAGCAACTTGTGCCCGAGGACCGGCCCGAGGATGTCATCGCGGTTCTGGGTGAGGGCGGGCGCGAGAAGGTCGATCAGTTGAGCGACGCGCTTGCCGCGATCGAAGTGCGCCTTCGCACCCATCCCAGCGTCTCCGATACGCTCGACAAGGAGATTCTGCGTCTGCGGGCGGAGGCCGAGACCTCGCTGGTCCGGCTCAACGAAATCAAGCGAGAGATCGGGCTGCTGGAGCGCAACTCGCAGCAGGCGAAACAGGCGATCGATCGGTTCGATCGCATGGAGCGCTTTCTGGGGAGACTGGAACAGGCTCTCGAGCTTTACGACAGAACCGATCAATCCGCCGGACTGCGCCAACAGATCGATGCTCTCAAGGCGCAGATCGCCGAGTTGCAGAGGCGGGTCTCGGAAAACGAGATTCAGCGTAAGCTACGCAATGCGATCGACAGTATCGAGGCGATGACCGGCCGGCTGATTCCGCGGCTCGACGCCGAATGGCCCGAAGCGCCCGTCCGATTGATGATCCAGGATCTGACGGTGAAGGTGATTCGCGGAACCCGGGACGACTATCTCTGGGAGATCGGCAGCGGTGCGAACTGGCTTGCCTATCATGTAGCCCTGACCCTCGCGCTACAGACATTCTTCTTGGCGCTGCCGCATCACCCCGTCCCGGGACTGTTGATTTACGACCAACCCAGCCAGGTATATTTCCCGCGCCGAACGGCACGGGATGAAAAGGCGGATCCGGTCACGTGGCGCGACCAGGATGTCGAAGCCGTCCGCAAAGTCTTCGCATTGCTAGGCGAGCAGGTCGCAGCCGCCACCGGCCGCCTCCAGGTCATCGTCCTCGACCATGCAGACGAGGATGTATGGGGCGGCCTTGCTAACGTGGTTCTTGCCGAGCAGTGGCGCGATCACGCCCTAGTGCCGCTCGATTGGCTGGAGTCGGATCAACCGGAATAGCCACCGCCGACGCGGCACTTCGAGCACGCGAGTGGTGCTAGGGTGCTGATACATATCCGCTTCCATGAAACCGGAATAGCGGGGTCGATGACCATCAAGTCCAGATGGAGAAGACCCGGCTCTGAAGCCGCGGCGGCCTAAGCCGCGAAGCGCAGCGCCGTCTCTGGCTTGTGCTGGAACCGCTTGGATAGAAGGTCGGTGTCGCGCGTCGTGTTGCGTGTCAGCTCGAGAGTAAGCAGGCTGTCATCCTCAAACGCGGGGCTGAGTTCGAGACGCAGATATTCGAACAGCTGGCGGTCATGGACCGCGACGATCACCTGACGGCCATGCTCCTTCGACAGCGTCCGCAATAAGGACGCGAAATGGGCGATGTGAACATCGTCCATCGACTGGACTGGATCGTCGAGGATCAGCCAGGGCAGCTGCGGCGCTACCGTCAGATGCAGCGCCACGAACAGGGTGAGCGCTGCGGTGTTGAGGTTGCCGGCGCTCAACATCGCGCCGGGGGTTCCACCCCCGCCACCGGCCCGGTGGCGCGTTACGAGTTTCGGTTTGAGCTTGTGGGTCGGCTCGGTTGGCACATGAAACGCTGGAACGAAAGGCTCGGTCGGTGCGAGCCGGATGAACAGGTCGCGCCACAGCCGGTTCAGCCGATCATTGAACGCGCGGCTGATGATCTGCGCGCGCACCGCTTCGACGGCATCCTTGATGGTCTGCCCGTCCTTACGGATCCGCGCGGCTCGCTTCAGCGCCGCATCGTGGAGACGCTCGGTCGCCCGATCCCGAGAGAGCAGTGCATCCGCTTCGCGGAGACGGCCGAACTGCATATCGGCCTGGGTCAGATTGTCCCTGATCGAACGCCGCGCCTCTTCGCGGCCATTTATGGCCGTAAGCTTGACGTCGATGGCGGTCCCGATGTCCTGCATCACGTCACTGAGCGGGCGCAAGGGGTCCGGTGCGGCAAGGTCGAGCGCTTCGGCCAGCGTCGCCACATGTCCGGCGGTCGCCGCTCGCGACTGGCTGCGTGCCTGATGGTCACTCAACGTGCGGCGGGTCGACGTTTCCAGCGAGATGATTTCAACCCGCTCGCCGATCGGCTGCGCGAGACGTGCCAGCTCGGTAGCGACGGCATCAAGATCGGCGGCCCGGCGGGCAAGGTCGGCGGCGGCCTCGGTCTTCATCTCTCGCGCGCCGAGCGTTGCTTCCTCGCGAACAAGGCGGTCGATCTGTTCCTGCTGGGTCGACCGGTTACGGCCAAGCGCCAATAGGCGCTCGGCTGAGCCCGACAGCTGGGTCACTTTGGCATGGACATGGTCGATGAGAGCGCCGTCGCCCTTCTCCGAATAATTGCGGTCGCAGACAGGGCAAACGTCGGAGTCGATCACGGCGCTGATCTCGGCAAGCATCTCAGCAAGCGAGCCCGCATTCTTTCCGATCAGCGCGATCTCCTTATCGATCGTCGCAAGATTCTTGCGCTCGACTTCGAGTTCGGCGGCGAGCGTGATCTTGCGCGCCGCGTCGATGGTCACCTGGACCGAACGCTCACGGGCCTGACGACGGGCCTCGCCGATCTGAACGGTTGCCGCATCGAGCCAGACCTTGGTGTCGCTGGCCGGCGTCGCGAGCGTCGGTAGTAGCTTCGTGACCTCTCCATCGATCCTATCGAACGCGACACCATAGTCGGCGATCCAGCGGCCGAGCGCATCGGCGGCCGTGCGATGGGCGACGGCGAGGTCCACCTCTGTTGTCGCCGCAGTGCCACCCGCCAATCCGCGCCGAAGCGATTCCACGGTTCGCTTCTGATCGATGAGCGGCGCGACAGCCGCTTCGTCCGACAACTGCGCCAGGCGCTCGCCGAGGCCCTCCAGATCGGTTTCCGCAAGCGTGTCGGTCTGGCCCAGGCGTTTCCAGGCCGCATTGATCTCCGCGACGATCGCCGTCAGGGCGCGCTGCGCGACGGTCCGGGCCTGTTGATGGTCGGTGATCAGGCGATCGAGGCGCTGCTTCTCGCTCTCGGTCGGGGCGTAGCCGGGGCTCGTTTTCCGGAAGTTTCGCAGATCAGCAACCGGAAGGAGGCCGGTTTCGATGGCATCGAGCCGATCGAGGCCAAGCAGTTCGGTCACGAACCGCGCGAGTGGCGAATCAGGGGAAGAATCTGAATCCTGATAAATCTGCAGTAGCTGGCCGAGCATCGCTTGTGGCAGATAGCAGCGTTCGCTGAAGAAGCTCGCCGGATCAATCGGGAGCATCGCCTTGTTGCTGATGCCATCGCGGGCGAGCAGGGTCTCGAAGTCGTTGAGCCCCTCGAGGCCGGTGGTGCGAACGCCCACCCGGCCCGCCTGGGCGTCGCGGAGCAGCAACTGTTTGGCATAGTCTGGATCAGCCCGTTCGAGCGCGATGACCCGTCCCGTCAGCGCAAGTTCAATGGCCGACAATAGGCTCGTCTTGCCGGCGCCATTTTCGCCATGCACGAGCACCACCTTCGCATCGAGCGGCGCGTGTACGGTGCCACGGATGCTGCGGAAATTGTTCAGGTCGAGCGAGTGGAGCATGGGGCCAGTCACGCGCCGGGCTCCAGGACCAGGACTTCACCGACGCGCTTGGCCAGCGCTCGGGTTACAGCCCCATCGCCGCGGATCGACGCCGCAGCGAGTCCAGTCAGCAGTTCCTGATCAAGATCGGTCGGGAGCGCGGCGAGCAACTCGGCGATCGGATCGGCCGGCGCTGTCGCTTCGACATTGTCATCGAGCTGGAGATCGAGCGGCAGCAACAACCGGATATGGTCATCGAGCGCTTCCAGGGCTTCGGCGCTGCTGGGTACACCATCGGCACCGAGCGCGGCATCCTCGATGCTAAGCACGCGGCAGATCGGCGATAGCGCCTCGACGAGGCTCGCCAGGCTCGCGCCGGCGAGGATCACCGTCAGCAGATAGCGGGACTGGGTGACGTCGAATGCTCGGCTGAGCGAATGGACCCGCTGCCGCACCGACGCGGCATCACGATCGCCAAAATCGCCTGTTGCGGTATCGACAATGAGGATCAGGTCAAGCGACCTGCCACCTGTCCCGAGCAGCGCGGCAGTGAAGTCGAAATCCACCGAGGCAACCCGAAAGGGGGTCGAAAGCGCCTTATAGTCATTGGCTTCGAGGCGCTGCACCAGACCTCGAACGAGCAGAGACTGACTCACAGCGATAGCTCCTGTACGAACCGCGCGGCGAGGCCAGCCGCGGTGGTCTCGCCGGAGACCATCCGGGCCAAGCAGACATGCTGCGTTCCGACCCTGCCGGTGCGGCCAGGGCTCCTACTCATATTGCGTGGACTGTCGCCGACGATCGCCTCCTGCATCACATGCCAAGCCTCGTCCGCATGGATCACGATCGCGTTGTCGTTAGCGAATGCGCCACTTTTCTCTAGCGCGATGGCTACGCCGGCCGAGCGCGCAAAGAAGAGGGGGCGCGGGTCAGCGTCCTCCCAGCTGGCGATTCCTGCGATTGCACCCGAGACCAACTCGTCGTTCAAAGGCGGTGCCAAGGTCCAGAGTCCATTGTCGACGCCATGCTGAAGGAGCGCCAGCGCGACGCCTAGTTCACCCAGGCAGGCCACGCGGGCGTTCTGATCTTGGCCGACCCCGCCGACCGGACCGCCGGTGAGCACTTCGTATGCGCCGGCGCCATGGGGCAGCTTGCCCGTCCGAAAGAGGCTGAGGAGCCGCGACCAGACCAAGATCGCGCTTTCGAGGAAAGCGGTGCGGTCGTCGGTTGCGAACCCCGCCACGGCATCGCGCAACCGCGCCAATGAGCCGACCAGCACCGCACGGTCGGTCGCGAGTACTTGCCCCTCGAGCGCCACGTCGATCAGCGCGCTGAGCTTGTCGGTGAGGACCTTTAAGACCAGGGCGAGCAGCACCTGCTCGCCCCAGGCAACCAGCAGCGCACTGTTCTCGATGTCGGCGATCGCGTTGTTATAGCTGCCCGCGTAGACCGTTTGGAGCATCAGGCGTTGGCCGTTGCCAAGGTCGCCCTCGCAGAAGACATGCGCCTGTGGGTCGCATGGCCAAGGCCAAGGATTGGCCTGACGCGCGACGTTGAAGGCCGCCTGTAGATTGCCGTCCTGAAGCGACAACCCCGTCATCAGCGCGCGGTGATTTGTCGCGAGCGAGATGACCTCATTGCGGATAGCTGTGTAGAGCTGCTGGTGGGGCCAAGCGTTGATCTGACTCGTGCTACCCACGAGGAATTTGCGATAGAGTTCTTGATTTTCGGTCGCGTGGACAATGCAGCCGTGAAACTTGATCAGCCGCGCCTTACCGGGGTTGTCACGCAAATGTGCGGGATCGACCACCACCTGGAGATTGCCGGGCAGGCCGCCGCCCAGGCGTTCGATAGCGGCTTCGATGAATCCATCCCAATTAGCCGACGCGATCTCGCGCAGCACACCCTCCAGGACGAGGATCGCGATGCTGAGATGGGCGCAGCCTGGCGCTGGAGGATTGCTAAATGCATCGCGCACATCGACCGCATCCCACAGGATATAATCTTCGTCGGTGTTGGGGAGGCGGATATTGAGAAGCTGTGAGTAACGGTTCCACAGCCCGCTGATAATTGGCACCCGAACTTCATCCGGCCAAGCGCCGAAAGCGGTTTCAAAGTGAGGTACGGCGAGCGCGACATCGGTATGGCTCTCGATAATGGCCGCTCGCAGCGCTGGCTCGAATGTCGCTTGTGTTGCAGGATCCACCGCCTTCAGGCGAAGAAACTCGAGCGCCCTCGCGGCGATCACACCGAGATCGGGCGCCCGACCGAAGGAAATGCCCGACCCGACCCAAAGCGCAAACGCGGCGTTGCCGAAGGCGTTTGCCATCGGCGCGAAATCACCGTCGAGCTGTGCCAGGACATCGGGGATCGTTGCGTTGGTTGCCGCTTCGACCGTCATGCCCTTCGCCGTCCCCCTAGTGCGTCACGGCATCCGCCCGCATTCCTTGACCCCAACCATATCGCAACGCGCACGGTTGTCCACCGATGGTCACCAAACAGAGCGATCGTCATGCTCAAGGTAGAAAGTAACAGGGTGGAAGGAAAAGCGGTCGGTCCTCGGCGATGAGCGGAACGACTGATTATGGTCGACAACCGCTCGAATAGAATACTGTCAGGAATTGTGGAGAGGAAATCGCTCGCTGAGCGTCTTATTCTGGTCGTCAGTTCCCGACAGCCTCGCCATTTCACCGGTTCGGCATCAAGGCAGCTTTAAGGTCACTCCTGTTTGCGGCCACGCTTATTATCGAAGTTTTGCCATCGTCCCGCTATACCGGTCCAATCAAAGCGCGGCGCGCAGTTGGTCGAGACGCGACGTGCAGTCCTCATGGACGAGGCGGCCAAGCTCTTCCACCCTTTCGGATAGCCAGGTAAGTTCTTCCTCTGTGATGCGATAATGCCTTGAGAAGCGCGCTTTCACATATGCGTCCTTGAGCTTCGCGAAACGCGCTCTGGCCCGGGCATTGTCGCGGGGCCATGCCTCGAAAAGATGATTGGATTGCCGTTCGGCCTGAGTACGCAGGAACGCCAGATTGTGGACGTGTGGCGTGTAGAAGGTCGTGACGAGAAGGACGCAATGATACAGCCGTTCACATGCCTGGTGCAGATTGAAGGCGGCATCCCGGTATTCCTCCTGCGACATACAGAAGTGAAATATCTTTCTGGAGCTGACGGCCGCAGAGAACCACTCCTCAAAATACTCGGAAGCCGCCGTGAACGCCTCATCGGGTGTTTTCGGCTTCGGCTGATGAAGTTCGCTGTCCTCGGCTTGATAAAGCGCGATTCCGTCGCGCGCGACATCTATGAAGAAGGAGCGCCCGTGCGCGAGCCCGTCATTTACCTCCTGAAGGGAATGGACAATGAAGTTTACGGGCGTCTTTAAATTCTGGGTAATCGTCCGCTCGCGGTTCAGGCGTTCGTCGGCCTTCTCCCAGTAAGCCACGCGATCGGTAAGCTCCTTCTGGTTGACGATGACGAGCAGATCGAAGTCCGATTGATATGCCTTTGCCGTGTGCGGCTCATCAACCCAGTTGCCGCGCGCATAGGAGCCGTAGAGAATGACCTTCAGTATGCGGCCAAGCTTGCGCTGGCCGTCAGGTTTGCCATGTGCATCATCGAATTCCTCGAACAGAATTTGAACGACACGATCAAGCTCGCGCCGCTTCGCTAGAGGGAGATGATCGAGTTCTGTTCGCATGGCTGTCCTGTTTCTGTTCTTCGCAATTACCCTTGGAGATGCCGCCGGGCATCTTTCAACAATAGGAACATGTGATTTGGATCCGATAACCCTGGGATGAAATCGAAATTCTGATAGAATTGGCGTGCAGCCTCGTCCTTGGCATGTGCAGCGATTGCGCGAATTCCAGCGATATCGGCTGCCTGCAAAGTCCGCGTGAGGGCATCTTTCAGAAGACCGGAGCCGAGCCCTTTTCCTTGATAGCCAGTCGAAACGCCGAGCCGTGCAAGGATCATCAACGGAACGGGGTGCCGCGCCATTCCCTTTGTCAGGCGATCGGGCGCATCACTATGATCGACATGCCCCACAACCAGAGTGTGGAAACCCACAACCTCGTCTCCGGTTAGGGCAACGTAGGACTGGGATGCCCCGCCTTGCTGCGCCTGCCAGGCGTAGCGCGACAGGAACCGGTTGAGCTCCTCGCGACCGCAATCGAAAACATCGATGGCATGGTCGCGGCGAAGCTTTTCAATGCGAAACTGGGGCGCCATCGGTGCGCTTAACCTGGGTCCTGCTCGAACACGCTCGGCTTTGTAAGCAGTTCAGCCAGCCTTGGCGTGTGGCGAGGGGGCGCATCGAGTGCTGCCAGGAATGCCGCCCACTGGTCCGCGTCCAGATTGAACTCCCGACGATCGGGGAGCGTCTCTTCAGCGCGCGCCAATGCGCTTTCCAGCACGAATTCGCTGACCGAGCGATGCGCAGCGAGCGCAGCCTGTTGAAGCGTCCGCTTTGCAGTGGGTGACAGGCGTAGATCGAGTTTCTCAGTTCGGGCGGTAGCAGAAGCCATGACACACCTCCTTTCGATCCACCCCTCATACCCGACATGCCGGACAATGTCATGACATAATTTTGCGCTTCCGTCACATTTTGCCGACGGGTCTAAATGTTCATTGGGCGCCCCCCTCGGCCGCATGGCATGACCCTATGGCCGAAATTCCGGGTCGGAGGGGAAGGGGGGATCGCGGCTGGAGGAGATTGGCTATGCGCCATGAATATTTCCCATCCATTCCAGATCGTCGATTCCAAAAGCGTGCGGATTTTGCTATAACCGTCACGCACAGGAACGCGGATCAAATGTCGCCAGATTCTGCCACCAATATGGATGAACCGGTCGTTCCAGCCGAGGAGTGGGTTCGGCCGCGCGCTGCGGACTATCTGTGGCGTCCATGGTACGCGAAGCTCTGGTGGGCTGCGATCCCCATCTACTGGCTTCCTGCCGGATCACCTTTCGGGATCGACTTCCTCGCGGATTTCTACACCAGCAGCGTTGGTATCTACCTCAATATTGTCTTTCTTCCCGTGACGGCTCTTATCGTTCTGGGGTTTGGCTTCGCCCGGAGGTGGCGCGAGAGCGACGCTTGGAGCGAAACGTACCCAGCCGAACACGGCAGGGCGAGCGCCTTCCACCGGCGAACGCCGGGTAGTCCCCCTGCTTATATGGATCCACTCAGTCCGCTTTCTGGCTCGATGTGGATTGGTAGCCCCAAGAGCCGGGCACGGCGCCACGGACGCTAATCCTTGCGTGTCTTGAATGACGGGTCGCCATCGTTGCTGCCATGATCCCGATCACCGGTTAGCCTCCCGCTGCTTAGCACCGAGGACTGTTCTCCCGAAACGATGGGAGCTGCATAGTCGAACGTGCCTCTGCCTGAATCTGCGTTTTCGAGATACCGGTTTCGAAGTCCTTGGGGTCCAAGGACCTGTCGTCCCAACTCCTCCGAGAAGGCTCTTTGCGGATTGCTTGATTTTGAAGCGGCCCGCTCCGCCGCTGCTATTGCATTGCGAACATCATAATTGACGATGTCCATCGTCGCCGACGCGCTCGAACTCGTCACGCTGGTCTCCGTACTATTGAATCCGAGGGTGCCCCCGACGTGCCCCTGTGCCCCCCGGCCACCGCGCGAGCTGCCTTTCGTGCTATCAGATGTGCTTCGTCCCCCTGACTCTGCTGAGGCCCCGCCGCCGATGTCTAGGTCAACCGCTGTTCCCATGGCATTTTGCTTGTCCGCCGAGCGGCTCAGCGACCGCTGCCACCCTGTCTGCGCCATGACCGCCTGAACGTCGCGCTGTAGGGTATCGGCAACCTGCGGCTTCAGCCGCCACTCGCCTTTGCGGTCCATCTCGAACCCGCCCTGCAGCCAGTTGGCCATCGCGGCACGGCCTTCCTCGCCGCCGCCCATGAAATGTTCGATTGTGTCCGGACCGGCCTGCTTGCCCGCCTCGAATCGCGTGCTGGTGTCATTGCGCGCGGATTGCTGGAACCCTGCGCTGCTGGATACGAGCAGGTCATTCTCGGCAAAGTTGAAGCGAGCATTTCCTCCCTGTGCGAGAGCACCGAACTGGCTGTCGTTGATAAGCCCGGCACGGAGCAACTGACCAGCCTGATCCGCGGTCAGGTTCATTGCGAGATCGCCATTCTGCGCCATCGCCAACTCGCGCTTCGACATGGTGATGCCGTGGCTGCGCAGCAGCCCCTGCATCCGGCTCAGCCGCTCGTTATCGACGATCCTGGTCAGCCGCTCGTTCCCGGCGCGATCGGCGATTCCTGCAGCACCGCCCTCAGCCATATCGACCTGATTGCCGGCCGTCCGGCTCAGGGCCTGGATGAAGCTGTCGAGGCGCGCCGCCTCGCGCGTTGAGACGTCGGCTGCTGCGGCGCCTTCTGCAAACCCGAAATTATCGGACTGCCGACGCTGCTCTCCGATCCGCGCAGCCGACCGTGTGCCGCCGGTGCCCACCTCGCGCTGGGCGTCGAGTTTGCCGGAGCGCTCGGCGAAATCATATCCTGCCGCTTCGCGCGTCCGCCCATAGACACTTGTGCCTTCGCGGCCGGCCTCGGCCGTTGCACCGTCGGCGGTGCCTACCTGGCTGGCGGCATTATATGTCTCGAGCGCGTGGAGTACCTGCGCCTCGTTGCGCCCAGTAGCGCGGGAGAGTTGGGAGATTGCGGAACTGCGGGCTTCACCGGATAGCGCGTTGACGAAGCCGATGCGGCGCGCGGTCTCTTGTGGAGGAAGGCCGAGCATTTGCGCGGCGTCGCGCTGGCCCTGGTTGGTGCCGGTGCGCAGCGCCTGCTCGGTCGCGACGTTGCCGCGCTCGATCCCGGCGACACTATCCCCGGCAAAATCCCGCCGGCCTTCCATCGCGCCGACATGAACCTGGGCCGATGTCAGGTCGTTGGCAATCATCTGCTCCTGGTCGTAGGCATTGGCGATCAGCTTGGCGAAGGTCGGGTCGGACTGGGCTTGACCGATCACGCCCGACGCCTTCAGCTCGGCGTCCTTCGCCGAATAGCCGCCGCGCTCGAAATGGCGCGTCGCCCCTTGCATCATCATGCCGTATGCCCGCTGGTCGCCAAATGCCCGCCACTGGACGAGGTTCTGCGAAAATGCCGCGAATGCCTTCTCGCCGGTCTCGCCCTGGCCGAAATAAGTGTTGCCGAGTGACCGAAGCGCGTCCTTCTCGGCGAACTGGTGAATTGCGCTGGTGGCGGCATTGGCCTGGACCGCGCGGGCTACTTGCGGGTCGCCCAGGCCACGGCCGTTGAGGGCCGGCGACAGGCTGCCCATCTGCCGCGCGCCCTCGATGCCGCCGAGCGCGAACGCGGTGCCACCCGCCGCACTCGGCCGTTCGCCAAGAATACGGCCAGCCTCACCATAGGCGCGATTGGCGCCGAAGGTCGAACGCTCGCCAAAGTCGCCGAAACTGGAAGCCGCGCCGGCGCGCGCGCGCGTGCCAGCGGCCGAGGCCTGACTCTCGAGTGCCGAGGCGTAGCCTTCGCTCGTGCCGAGCGATGCCGCGGTCGCGCTGGCCTGGCCAGTGACGCCAAGGGTGCCGCTGGTGAAGGAAGTGAAGACATTGCCGCTGAACCGAAAGACGGTGAACACGAATGCGCCGGCTAAGCCAGCGGCAGCCGTGCGGAAGCTCCCGAAGATTGCCAGTGCCTTCATTGCCGCCGACGGGGCCAGCAACCAGGCATTGGCGCCGAGCGCATTCGATCGCATCTCGGCGAGCGCATCAGCCGCGCGGCCAAGCGTCAGCTGATAGATACCGGCATCAATGACACCCCAGAGCGCCACGAATACGAACAGGCCAAGCGCGAAGCTCGCGACACGTAGATTGATCGGCGTCAGGATGAACAGCAGCGCGACGGGTATCATGAACAGCATGATCCCGAACACCGTCGCGCGGATTGTCGGCATCCATTCATTGGCCACAGACATGGTCGCCAAGCCGTTAGAAACGACCGCCCGGTTGGCCATCACGCGCGCGGCTGTCGCCGGGGAATCCTCGAACAGCACATCGCCCACCGTGTTGCCGAGCAGGATATGGGACATCAGCGCCTGGATGGTCAGGGGACGGCCGAGCATCATCTGTCCCATTTCACCGAGCTGCTGGCGGCAACGGCCGAGCTGCTGGGCATTGGCCGTATCGAATCCGGTCCGCGAACAGACCTGCTGGCTATAGCTCTCGAACAGGGTCGGGTCGGACAGCCGGTCCGAGATATGCGCCCAGGCATCGGTGCAGCTCACCGTTGTCCCGCCCTTGTCGGACTCGGTATAGACCGTCGAAAAGGTCGCTGGCCCCGCCATCGCCGCGAACGCCGCAGGCAGGTCGGTGGTCGTGCGGAACAGCTTGTCGTCGTCGACGCCATAGGCAGCCGAAACACGCGCTACCGGATAGCATTGACGGACGTAATCCTTGATCGTCGCGTCCAGGAACGTGTCGGTCATGGGCCCGCGCGGCGAGACCGCGTTCAGGAACAGGTCGAAGCTATGGCCGCCGGCACCGAACTCGATCTTGGCATTGGGATCGAGTGTGTTGTCGTCGATCGTCTCGACCAATGCTCGCTCGATCATGTTGGTCGCACCCGCCACCAGCACCAGCAAAGTGGGCACGCCACCGACCGGCTGATAGGCATTGCGGACCCTGTCGTAGACATGGACCGTGCCGGTGGTGGCGATCAGCCCGACGAAGATGCCAATGCCGACCAGGATCTGGAACCCGAACGCCACCAGTCCCATGCCCGAGCCACGAACGCTGGCGAGCAGCGCACCCAGGCCGATACCGACGGTCGCGACGATCAGCACCAGCGTCTCATAACGCGGATCGGCGAAGATCATCGACACCAGGCGGAACGCATCGACCGTCTCGGCGAACCCGTCATAGGTGTGAAAGCTGGTATCGACCGCAAACGCCGGGGTCGCGGCAAAAAGCGCGGGCAGGAAGGCGAGGGGCTTGGCGAGGCGACGCATGGCGATCTCTTCGGCTATTGGTTGCGAGTGGCGGCGGCGCCGGCGGCATCGCGCGCGTCGCGGTCGCGCTGGCGGACGAGGCCGGCATAATTGGCCGACAGGTTCGCCTGGTTGAGCGCTGCCATATAGCTTTGGCGCATCTGCGCGCGTTGGCGCAGCACCTCGTCCCGCAGGTCGCGCAGTTGCTCGATGCCTTTGGACAGGATCCGGGTCTGGCAGATCGTGGCGCTATTGCCGTCCGCCGCGCCCGCGGCGCTCGTGCCGCGCTCGGCATTGCTCACCGCGAAGTCGATCGTGCGCGTGAGGTCGTTGAGCATCTGATAGGCAAGGGTGAGCGCGACCAGTTCGTCTGTGTCGCCAATGACCGAGTTCACCACGCCCTGACGCACGCCCCATTCCAACATGCGATAGACCGGCAGGGTCCGGACATTGGCGACAAACTGCCGCTCCTCGGCTGACAGCGCAGCGCGCGTGCGGATCTTGGTAGCGATCGACTCCATTCGCTCGCGCGCCAGGATCAATGCCCCGCGCCCGGTCCCGTCCTGTGCGCAATCGGCGCCGGTCGGGGGAATGTTCAGCGCTCGCTTCTGGACTCGACCTGTCAGGAAATCCTGGGGGCTCTCCGTATCCTGCGCTGGGCATTGCGGGATCGCGGTGAACAGCGGCACCTTATCCGTCGGATCCCAGCGCATATAAACGTCACCGACCCTGGCGCGCATCACGCTTGCCCAGTCGCCCGCTCCGACCCGCGTCGCGGCATGGCTCAAGAGCGAGCCGGTGCGGAAGATCTCGGTGACCTCGGCCGGGCAATTGGTCAGAGCGTCGCGCAGATCCTCGGTCGGATTGTTGTTGTTGGCCTGTATTTTCTCGCGGGAGTTCTGGTAGCTTTTGGCGAAGCCTTGCTTGACCGATTTGTAGCCGGTCATCTCCTCGATAATACCCGACATATTGTCGTCGCCCTTGGCGATCTGAACCATGCGGTTGGCGAGGCGGCAGTCATTGACTTGGATCGAGTTCAGGAAGTTGGTCGCCGCTTCCATCTTCGAGATGATGTTCCCCATCTTCTCGTCGAGCGTCTCGAGCAGATACTGGAACGCGACCGCAGGCGCGGCCTGCAGGATGCTCTCGAGCTTCTGCACGAGATAGTCCGGGTCCAGAAACGACATGCCGCCCAGGAACATGTCGATGCCGCCGCAGCCGGCCTTCACCTTGGGAAGCGAGAGCGACATCAGATAGTCATTATGGACATCGACCCGGCCCGACATGCCACCTGCGGTCACATAACCGCGCGTCTGGTCCTCGAAACTGCCTGGACTGGTATAGGTGACATTGTCGAACCAGCTCTCGGCCCAGCTCTGCGCGCTCACTGGCGCGGCATTCGCAGCCGTCGCAAGGATCAGGCCTGAGAGGAAAAGGCGGACGCGGTTAGGGGCTGGAAACATGGCGGGCTCCTGTTGAAATCAAAGGGAAGGAGAGGTGCTGCGCCCGCCATTGCTCAGCGCCTCCCTTGTGATTGTGCCGGCATGCCGACGATGCCGGTGAATTTGGACATGGCGCGCACGCCCACCGCGGGCCGCACGCCAGTCAGCATCTTCGCCGCGAGATAGAGGTTGCGCGCAAGGTTGGCACTGTGATCGGTGCCGATCGCGATCGGCACCACGCGCCCCGCGTCGGCGATCGGGCGCGCCCAGGAAACCGGATGCCCGACCCAGGGCAGACCGAGCCGCCCCGATCGGATCATCGCCTCTTGCGCGCTGATCGTCCGAACCTGCCAGCCATAACGTGCTCCGAGCGCCGTGAGCTTGGTCCAGAGATCGCCGCAGGGAACGCATCCCGGTGTGGTGGTCATCTCAATGACGAACGCCGGACCCTGACCGCGCAGCGTGGCATTGAAGTCATCTGGGAAGTCGCGCGTCATCGGAACCCGCGACAACCAGGCCCGCATGCTATTGTTATCTGCGACCGGATGGATCGCGGCGCGCATCGCCTGCTCGCGCGTAACGGACTGCGCGGTGGCTGCGGATCCGGTAGCGATCACAAGGCCGGGGATGCCGATCAGGACGACCAGCCGGATCACCGCTTCGGCTCCAGGCTGGCATCGACGAGATCGCCGCCCAAGGCTCGCGGATCGGTCGCCGAAACCGGGCCGTTGCCGAGCGCATCGAAGAAGCCGTCATCCTCGCCGGGACCGGTCATGAACTGCTCGGGGCGTATGTCGCCGCGCAGCAGCCGCACCGCCTGATAGGCCATCTGCGCGAGATTGGGATAAGCCTCGACGCCGCTCGCGATCACCATGCGCTGCGCGCTGCCCCGCCGGATGACCATCGTGGTCGGCGTGATCTCGACGCCGAACCGCTGCCCGACCTCAGGTCGTTTGCCGACGTCCATCAGCGTGACCTGCCAGCCCATCTCCTCCTGGAAGCGCTGGACGATCGGCCATTGGACACGGCAATAGCCGCAGGTCGAACGCGAGAACATGACGAGCGCGAATTCATTGGCATGTGCGCGCAGATAGCCGCGGCGGATCGCATCCTTTTGCGCCGTGAGTTCGGATCGCGCGTCACCGACCATCGGGTTCGCGGATTTCGAGTTGAGCTCGGGGTGCTGGAGCATTGCGATCTGGGTCACGCCCGCAAACGCGCGCGCCTTGCGCCGCGCGAAGTCCTGCAGCCGCCAGAAGTCGGAGACCGCATCGACCGTCAGCACCGTGGCGGCATAGTCGCGCTGCTGCTCGATCAGCTTGCGGATCTTGGGCGGCGTCCAGATCGCAAGCTCGGCCATCGGTGGGATGACGGGCTTGGCCAGTGCTTCTGGATCCTCGGCAGCAGGCGGCGGAGCCTTGGGCGCCTCGTACCACCAATAGCCTTGCTTCAGTTTCGCCGGATCGCCGGAGCTTTGCGCGAACGCCGTTGCCGGGAGCAACAGACTGGTGGCAATCGCCGCGGCGCCGAGCATGACGCGGCGGCTCACAGCAGCCGCTCCATCCGGATTAGCCGGCTGATCGGGACCAAACCGAAATAGCGGCTGTCGAACCCACGGGGGTGGTGCGATCCGATATAGACCATGCCGCGCGGGATCACGCCGCTCCACTGGAAATGCTCGAGCTTGAGGCCGTGAATCCCATAGGGAAGGCTGACCCCGAGCAGCACGCCATTGCAGAAAAAATGAGCGTCCCAGGATTTGGGCGCACCGACCGACGGTCTTTCGATCAGCGTCAGCCGCTCGCCTGGCATACAGAGCGCGTGCTTGGTGACGCTGACCGGCTTGGGCCCAGCGATCGGATGGTGGAGCGTGAACATCACATAGTCGCCCTTCGCAATCGGCCCCGGCGCCTTGCGGACGGCCCAGGCGCCGATCGAGGGGCTCATCACCAGGTTGATCTGCGGCAGAACAATCGCCGCGAGCAGCGCCACGGGCAGGACGATCGCAAGCGCGCGCCACAAACGCGCAGGCCGTGCCGGCTCGCCCAGGCCCTGTGCTCCGAGCGCGACCGCAGCCTTGCCCGGCAGGCGCCGGAGCCGCGGCCACAGGCCAAGGACGGCGTTAACGAGCGCCCAAAAGAGCCTGAGCATCGCGCACCTCCTTGTCGCCGCCCAATCGGGCATATTCTTCCAACAGACCCGGGAGTGCGCTGTCGCCATAGACGACGTAAGACGCTCTCGGGCTCTCATCCTCGCGTTCGCAATAGGCCTGGGTCGGATCTCCCGGGACCATGGCCAGCGCGGGCACGCGGGCGACCCCGTGTTGCCGAAACACGATCGGGTCGACGATGAGCTGGACGCTCCGCATCGCGCAGGACGGTCCCTCGCACCCTGGATCGATCCGGAGAATCTCGGCCGACAGCTTCGCCATCGGTCCGACCTTGTGCAGGCCACCCGGCATGCCGCGAAAGGCGAGCACGCCATGCACGCGTTCGAGTTGCGCGGCATAGGTTCGCAGGATAGGCACGGGTACCGACGACGAGACGAACAGCACCGGCACCCACGCCTTGATCGTGGGCGAGGGCGCCGTCTTGGCCACCGCCTCCATTTCGCCGGGCTCGAGTCCGAGCGTTTGCCGCAGTCGCTTCGCCTGCGTCTCGCGTTCGGCAGCTATCCGCGCTTCGCCGGCAGCGAGAGCGGCGCGCGCGCGTGCGTCGATCGCGGGCGTGGGAAGCCGACTGCGGAGCCCCTCGAAGGCACGCCGACGCTCTGCCTCGCTGGGGCCAGGCGGCAGCTTGGGGTCCGGCACATCAGCGCGCCCCTCCCTGGCGCGCGTGACAGCGCCTTTTACCCGTTCCATCGCCGCGTCGCCCTGGTCCTGGACGCGCTCTCGCGCCGAATCCTGGGCGAGCGCCACGGTTGCGATGGCAAGCCCGGCCAGGGCGAGGGCGCTACTCGCCGACCGCCTTGAGATACGCATTGACGCGCTCCTTCATATCGATCTGGATGTCGGATTGGGCGCGAGCCTCGATGTCCGCATAATATTCGGAAAGGTCCATTTTGGAGAAATCCAGCGCCTGGAACTCTTCGGGCGTGAAACCCCGGCACATCGGCTTTTTGGGCGTGCCCCACAGATTGCCGTTGAACGCCTTCAATTGCGGGCGGCCCTGCTCTTGGATGATGCGGCCGAGCTTGGTGTTGAAGCAGCAATGGCCGCGCGCCTTCTGCAGGCAGATGCCGAGGAAGCTCGAGGTGCAGTAGCTGCCGACCTCGTGGCACATGCCCGAGCCGCGCAGCATGCCGACCTCCATGTCCTGTTGGTCGCAGCCCTGGAGGAGCACCTCAATCATGAAATTGATCGCGAGGCTGATCGCGATCGAGGTCGGATCGAGACCGATGATCAGTGCATTCGCGCCGGCGTTCGCCGCCTGGCCCGCGGTGGCCCCGGCACGGAACGCGGTAAAGGCCGCACTCATGCCGGTGAAGACACCCTTGGCGACAGCGATCTTGGTGCCGATCGAACCGATCGACGATCCCATGCCGTCCTTGACGATCTTGCCCTTGTCCTTGCAGCAATTCGAGAGGGTCGTGCTGAGCCCGGGAGGCCGGCAGCGCATCGCGCGGCCGCTGAATATCTCGATCGTGCCCAGGCAATTGCCGTCGGCATCGACCGGGCCGTCAGGCGCCGTGCCGGGGTCCTCGATCGGAGGTTCCTCGACGACCGGGTTGCTCGCGACATCGGCGCAGGCATGGGGCGAGCAAGTCGCGCCGCCATTCTTGGGCAGGCAGGCGAACTGGGATCCGAGCGGGCAGCTATAATCGCCGGAAGGGGCCGCCACGCAGGCGGTCTCCTCGAGCGGGCATTGATACTGGCCGCTCGAGGTGATGGTGCAATAGGCCATCTCGCCGGCGTCGGCTGCGTCGCCATTGCCGTTGAGATCGGCGGCGCACATCTGCTGTGCGGAAGCCGGCTGTGCCTGGCACGCCGCGACCAAGGCACAGCCGAACAGCACTGCATGTGCCGCACCGCGTGGCAAAAGGAGCCACCGCGCGATCATCGCACCGTCCCCGTGCAGACAAGGTCCGCGCCGCCGAGGCGCACGGTCTGCATCATCACGACCGCCTCGGGAAAATCGTCGAGACAGCCGCAAGCCGAGACGATCTCCTCGCCAGGGCCGGTCGGACAGACATTGTCGCTCCCGCAAGCATGATAGAAGCTGTCGTAGGCGGTCGGATTGTTCTGCAGGCTGCCGACGACGCCGGCGGGCGCTGCGGCCGTGTTCACACGAGGCGCGCGGGTCTTGCAGATGGGCTCGCACGCCGGCACGCTGCCACGATCGGGCAGGCTGAATGGCCGCGTCAATTCTGCGAAGCTACCATCCCCCTGCCGCGCGCGATCGGCCAATATCGTCTCGGTCGAATGGTCAATGATATAGGTGCCACGGCTCGTGTCCGGTTTCGGCAGCGATGTGCTGTCGATCGCGCATCGATAGGTCCTGTCCTTCTGAAAGAAGTCCCGGGTGAGGGATACCGGACAGGCTTCGGTGCCGAGGAGCCGCGTCTGGGGCAGCGGACGCAGGCCCGTGTTGATGCCGCCTCGGAAGGTCTGGACGCCGTCGACCATCTCGCTGTCGACCCGGCATTTGGGATCAGCCGCGATCGGTCCGCACTGGTCGACGAGCTGCTCGACCGTTCGGCAGCTATCATCGACTTCGACATGGACCCGCGCCATGCCCTCGCCGCCCTCGCCAACGGCAACGCGCAGCCAGATTTCATGATCGCCCGGGGTAAGCCAGGGTTTCAGATCCAGATTGGGATAGACGTAGAAGGTCTTCTTCTTCTCGCATCCACTGGGCGGGAAGCCGGTTGACGTCCATGGCGTCGGGCCGGAGGCGACGAGTGTCCCGTCGATCCGGATTTGCCCCCAATCGTCTGCGAAATACTCCGCGAGCCGCGCATCGACGATGCGGTCGGGATCGCCGACATGCAGCGTCATCTTGAAGTCGAACAGGCGGCAGCTTCCCCCGGAAAGGCTGTTGTCGCTCGGCGAGCCCAGATAGAAGTCGACCGCCTTGCCGCTCTTGATCGTCGAATAGCCGCCGCTCGTCCGGGTGATGATATCGTCGATGCCGGATTTGACGACCGTCACTTGACGTTCGATCGTGCAGTGCCGGAGTTGCTGCGCGGTCCCGAGGCCGACCGGCGAGCCGGATAGCGACTGGAACACCTGGTTGCTGGACGCCGCTGCGAATGCATCGCCCGCGAGCGCGCCGGGGTTGGCGCGATAAGCGGTCTGGGCAAGCGAGGGGTCGCTCGTGCAGGCGGTCGACTGGGCGCCGACATAGCGGATCGACGGGCCGTCGATCACCGCCTGCGCGACACCGATGCGCGGATCGGCCGTGGTGAGCGCACCAATCATCCCGCCGCCCAGGTCGCCGAGCACCGAGGCCATGTTGCCCCAGGCGAGATTGGTTCCGCAGCTATTGTTGATGCAGTAGCAACCGGCGAGCTGCGGCATGTCCACCTGGGTGAGCTTCAGGTTGCGTGCCATATCCATGTCCCAGCGGAAATAGTTGCACTGGTTCCAGGTGCCGGGCTGGCAGGAGATCACGCCGTTCGCGCAAATGCCCGAGACCGGCACCGGCAGGTTGATGCGGCTATCGACCGTGCCATCGAAGTCGGTGTCCCGCGCAATCTGAACTGAGGCCAGGTCGCCGGAGGAGGCCGGTTGGACCAGCACCTCTATCAGCGTCGCCGTCTTCTGGCAGGCCAGATTGGGTGTGAATGCCTTGTTGCTGTCGACCGTCGTGATCGGCTGCCCCGAAAGCCCCGGCGTCACATAGTTGCGCTGTATAGCCTCGCTGTCGCCGGACTTGGCGCGCGCAGCTTCCGCCGCTGTCCGCGCGCGCTCCTCCATCGTCTGGGCGAGCGCGGGCGGCGCTGAAAAGAGGGTGGCCAGCGCGGTCGCGGTAACGGTCCAGACCAGGGGGAGCAGCCCGGACCGCCAGGGGAGCGTGACGACCGCGCTGGCCGTGGGTGGAGCGACGCCGCGGGGGGACGTCGGCGTCGCTCCCGCCTCGCGTGCGCGCCAGCGGCCGTCAGGGCCTTGGCGGGCAGACCTCCGGTAATTGCCGGCGGCGTGCGCGAGACGTTCTTGAAAGGGGTGGGAGGAAAGCGACCCGCTCATGGCACCGGAATCCCGGCGCAGCAGATCACCTTTTCGAAAAGCATGAACTGGGCGTTGTCCTTGCCGGGTGCGTGCTTGCCGCTCGTCCAGAGCGCACCGGGCCGGCCGATATTGACGCACTTGCCGCCCTTGACTGGCTCCATCAGCTGGAGCTTGTAGCGCGACTTGGTCCAGATCGGGCTGGGCTTGAACGAGCAGCCATCGGACGAGCTGATGGTGAGCGCGCCGAGGCGCCCCATCATGAACGTGCCGCGCGCCGCGAGTCCCGCCCAGGCCTCGACCGAGTCATCGAAATGAATGTCGCCGGCGATTGGATAGGTCGCGCCCCAGGAGCCCATGCACCAGAAGAGCGGATCGATGACCTTGCCGGCCGCGGCTGCCGCGCTGTCGCCCATACACGCCAGGCCGGCGGCAGGGTTGCCGAACAATATGCCCTCGGGCTGGATGATCGCGCCCAATGTGCCCGATTGCCAGGTCGGCAGAATCTCGGTGATCAGCGCGACGTCGAACCCGTCATCCTCCAGGCACGGAAGATCGGTGAACATGTCGAGCATCGCCCAGACCGGCGAGATATAATAGTGCATCTGCGCGAACATCTTGCGCGTGTTCGTTCCGTCAGCGATCGAGGATTGGCTGCCCTGGAGCTTGCCGCCCGTCGGCATGAGATCGGCGCCGAGTGCCATCATGCACCCTGGCTCCGTCACCACGTCGACCATGCGGTTGGGCGACCAATAGGAGACCTTCACGCCGAACCAGAACTGGACCCCTTTGCGGCAGGCGCAGAGAGGTTTCGACGCCGATTGCGCATCCAGCGCCTTGTCGAGCTTGTCGAAGCTGCCGATCCGGACGCCGCCGACGGTGATCGGAAAGATGCACGTCCAGCGCACCTTGGTGATGGGATTGAAGACACTGCTCTCGCATTTCGACGCATGCGCCTGGCTCGGCCAGGCGAGGGTCGCGACCAGGCCGATCGCAAGCCCGATGAGGAAGATCTGCCAGCGCCGGATCATCGCACTGCTCCTCTGAAGTTGATTGGCAGCCGGCGGCTTCGCGGACCAAATTCGGTCAACACGAGCTTCTGGCCAGCTTGGGCGACGACGACGGGCGCGACGGTCAACCCGAGGCGCTCCTTGACCCTTTCCTCTAGGATGTAGATCGCGCGGCCCGTCTTCTCGGTGAGCGCGATCGGGTCGCCGCTATCGCCGCCGAGCGCGGTCAGCAGAATGAAGTCGGTCGGCCGCGCGGTCCGGAGCGCCCAGCCCAGGTCGCGCGGATGAACGACCATGAGCCGCTGCGGCAGTTTGACGAAGGTCAGCGGATTGAAGGTGAAGCCCTTGGGGTAGAGTGTCTTGCCGTCGGGCAGGCGAATGTCGAAATCGAGCGTGTAGAAGGGCACGACGGTCCGCACCCGATCCGTCGTCGCGGGCGCAAGCGCCGCGGCCTTTAGGGCGCTCCATTTCTCGCGGGGACCGAATGCCTTCGACATATCGGGCGGCAACGTCGCGACCTTGGCTTCGATTTCGGTCAGCGCGTCAGGCTCGACGATCGGCCAGGTTCTGCCGATCGTGCTGCGATCCATGCCGGGGGTTTCGGCGCGGGCGGCAAATGCCAGCGCGCCGGCGCCGATCAGCAGGAGCACGACGGTCGCGGCCTGCCCAAGAACGACCAATTTGGCGCTGGACGGGATGAGAGGATCAGCGGCCACGGCGGCGCCTCCAGTCGGTGGGAGGAGGATCGGGGAAGCCGACGAGCGCGAACATGAGCGATGCGCCGGAGACGAAGCTGACCAGGCTGACGACCACGCGCAGATGGCTCGCGATGCCCGGCTCGAGCATCAGCAGGGATGTCTGCACGAACAGCAGAAGGGAGCCGCCGACGACGAGACGCACTGCTCCGGGTGAGGGATTGTCATCAAGGAGGCCGTTCATGACGCCCTCCATTGTTTGAAGCGGGTGAGCAGCCGCGCGCTCCAGGCAGACAGGCCGAGGAGCAGCAGTCCGCTGGCAAAGCAGGAGGCGGCCACTAATATGGCGGCGCGCAGGACCAGCATCGCGGGTTGGTCCAGTACGATGCCGGCCGCTGCGACGAGCACCCCCATCATCAGTGTTTCAATTGCGACCAGGCGGAACTTCCAGAGGACGGACTCCGCCTCGCAGCGCGCAGCCACCCGCGCTTCGATCACCCGCTCGAGTTCGAGATCGGCCGTCAGATCGAGCGGCAATTGATCGGGGTGGGAAGGGTTGGCGCGGCGCATCACGGTCACTCCGCTGCCGCCAGCCGGACCGGATCCGGCAATCCAAGGATCTCGGCGGGATCGACGCCTGCGAGGCGGCAGACCGCCTCGAGCGGCGACAAACCCAGCGCGATCAGCGCCTCGAAGGCTGCGACCTCATCGGGCGCCGACGTGTTGATCCAGTAGGAGAAGGGATCGACGACGAGCCTGGCGATGCCCAGGCCCAATGGGGAGTCGATGAAGACCTCGCTATAGTTCGGCTTGGAGTTGCGGACCGATTTCAGGAGGTCGAGAACGAACCCCGAATAGTCGAGGATCTTGTTCTCGACCGCGCGATCATAGGTCGAGCCCTGCAGCAGGAACCGGGTCGCCGCATTTTCGAGGATCACCTGTCCGGTGCCGCCAAACAGAGTCAGGTCGTTCATCGATTGCAGCACGATGCCGAACGAACCGCGATATTTGCGCGCGCGCCGATAGCCTTGACCGAAAGCCTCGGCGAGGCGGCTCAGGTCCTGTCCCTCGGTCCGCGTCATGAACTGCGCGGCCTCGTCGCACAGCACGAAGCGTGGACGATCGCGGGCGGAGAGATACAGCTCCTGGGTGACGGCATTGACCACCACCATGACGATCACATTGAAGAGATCGGGCATCGCCTTGAGCCGTTCGAGCTCAAGTACGACAAACTCGTCCGATCTGATGTCGAGCGTCGAGGGGCCGTTGAAATAATGGCCATAGGCGCCGTCCGAGCCGAAATCCCGCAAGTTGAAGGCAAGCTCGCGGGCTACGGGTATGAGGTGCTCGACCCGGTCGAGGTCGCTTCCAGTTTGCGCCGGATAGGTGCCGAGCCATTCGCGCACCGAGTCGATGCCATGATCGGCACGGCCAGTGTCGATCGTCCACTGGACGGCCGATTTCAGCAAATTCCATTCGGAAGTCGAGACACCCTTGCGCGTCGAGGCATTGGCCATCTCGGCGACGATCGCCACCGCCATGGTAATCGCCGACTGCTTGTCGTCACCGTCCAGCGCCAGGCCCATATCGAACGGATTGAGGACCAGTTGCTCCTCGCCGATATCGATATAGCGGCCGGAACAGAGCGTGCAGAGTTTCCGGTAGCTACCGCCGATATCGATGATGCGGATGAGAGCGCCACAGGCATAATATTGCTGGCAGAGATTGTTGAGGAGGAAGCTCTTGCCCGCTCCGGACTCCGCCGAGACGATGAAATTATAATTGTTGATACGCGGATCGAAAAGATCAAGCGTGATGAGCTGACCTTTGCGGCCCGTGTAGAGCAATGCCGGCCGGCCGCCGCCGCGAAAGTCGGTCTGGATCGGCGCCAGCAGAACAGCCGCCTTGACTGGCATGCGGAAGTCGCGCTCGAGCATGCGCAGCGTCGTGCGGTCGGGATAGAGACCGAACGGCAGGCTCATCGGGAGCAGGGTTGGATTGAGATAGCTCTCCTCCTGCATCGAGAAGGGCAGTGGTTCGCTCTCCCACAGACGCTTTGCGCGGGCGGCGAGCTCGCGCGCATGGGCGCGGTCACGACCGAACACCCAAACCATCGGGATGACGCGGACGAACTTCGAGTTGCCCGCCTCATCGAGAATCCAGCCGATCTCCTCGATCTGCTTGCTGACCTCGACCGCGAAGGAGCCCGCAGCCTTCTGCGCAGAAAGGATCTGCGCGCGTTTGTGGATCTCGAACTGTGAATGGTCGAACAGGATGTTGAGCGTGTAGAGGAACGGACCGCCGATCTGGTCGCTGTCTTCCGCCGAGCCGCGCATCCCGCCCAGAAGGCGGTTCGCGCGCTCGGCAGTGATGCGCCGCGCGGGTGCCTTGGGCGTCAGGCAGCGCGCGACCTGGTTGCCGAGAAACACCTCCGGTCCCTCGAACAGGAGGTCGGGGCCAGCGTCGATGATCTGCTTGGCGAGCGTCGGCGCGCCGATCGTCGCGCCATCGGCGAACACGCCTGGTGCCGATTGCGTCACGCCATTGAAAATGCGGCGGTAGAAAGAGATCATCTCCTCGGGTTCGAGCCGGCGAATGCCGAGCTTGGCGAGCTGCTCCTCGACCTGGCGGCGCAGATCGTCGCCGAGCGGGCGCCGCGTCTTGATCGACAGCAGCGTGCGGAAATTCCGCACGGGGATGCCGTGCAGGGCTTTCAGGCCATGTCGGCCCTGGCTCAGATATTCGCGGGTGCGCCGCGCGGACGCCTGGATGAGGGGATCGTCGCGGGTCTTGAGATCGAGAAACGCGTCGAGCGCGTCGTCGATCAGCGGGTCGGCGAAGGTGTGGAGCTGGAGGACCGTGCCGTCCGGGAAGTTGACGTTCAGCAGGCCCTGCAGCGCACCCTGGACATGCGCGAACATATACGCGGTCGGCACGATTTCCCACGCATGGCCCCATGTATCGTCGATGCAGAGGAACGCCTCGCTCTCCGCGTCCCAGGCTACGAGCGGCAGGTAATCGGAATAGGCGTCGCGGCGGACTGCATTGCGCAGGCGAGAATAAGAGAGCCCGCGGCCTCGCTTTGAGCCAGGCGCGCTCATCGCCGCGGCTCCGTCGCGGACGCGATCGGGGCTTCAGGCGTGTCACCGGCTGCCGTCGCGGCTGCGGGCTCCTGGACCTGGCCAAGGATCGGCGCCTTTGCCGCCTGGCTCGGCGGCGCGACAAGGCTTCCCCCGACCACCCAGACGGGCTTGTCCATGATCGAATAGACGTAGCGCGGCATATAGAGCCGATCCGGCCGCTGCCGGTCGGCGTAAGGCAGGATCAATGTCCGGACGGTCCGCGCGGGTTTGAGCATCGGTGTCACGGGCGCGTCGATCAGCCCCTTGAGTTCCTGATAGACGCTGTCGCGATAGGTGCCGTAGGCGCTCGGAGGCCCGGCGTGATCGCTGCGTTGACCGCGCTTTGCTGCGGTCTGGTCGCGCAGCATTTTGCGGTCGTTTGTGACCGCGGGATCGGATTTGGACGTGACCCCGGCGACTGCATCCTCATACGCCCGCTCAGGGTGGATGCATTGGCCGTGATCATCATTCTTACAGGAGAATTTCTCGCTATAGGGCGACATGAGCGACCCCATGGTCGCGCAGCCGGAGAGGAGCAGGGCGGCTCCGGAGGCGAACGCGAGCGCTCCGCCGCGTATGACATGCTTGGGCATTGCTGGTGCTCCCTGGAGGATGGTCGGCCGGCGCATCAGAACTTGGCTCCAACCGAAGGCTTGATCTCGAGGGCGAGGCCCTCCTGGATGACGACCACCACATCCTTGGCGGCGCCCACCTCGACGACCGGTCCCGCTTGACGAGCGAGATCGAGATAGAAATCGGTCAGCTTGTCGGACGAGCGCGAGAGCCCTCCCGCGATGCCCGTCTTGGCCGCATCGCTCGCATCGAGCGTGCGCACGCTGCCGAGCGCCGAGGTGGAGACATTTCCAAACGTGCCCTCGACCGATTGGGCGATGCCCGCGATCGTGCCGGCGATGAATGAGCGCGCGAGCGTCGCCCCGGCGCGGGTCACCACCTTGCCGGACAGACCCTTCTTGCCGTCGGCATCGACGAAGAAGCCCTTGATCGGTTGATCGACGACCGCATGCTCATCGAAGTCGACGCAGGAGATCGAGATGAGCTGGATCTCGACCCGCTCCTTGGCGAGGCTGCCCGTCGCATTGCCGATGACGAAGCACCCGGACAGGTTCGCCTTCACGTCATTCGGGAGCACGGCGGGGGCCTGTACACGCGCGATGATCGGTTCCGGATTGCTGGTCGCATCGCGGCTGGCGAGCGCGTCGATCCCGGTCAGCAGCCTCGCTTTCATGAAACCAGGTGGCAAATAGATCGTCCGATTGGCTTTTTTTGATCGTGCCCCGCCGGCCGCGCCTCCCTCCGCCGCGACCGCGTTCGTGGCCGCGCCGATCGCGCCTACCTGGCGCTCGGTCGGCGGAGCGGGCGGCGCCGGAGGCGCTGCCGGAGCGGCGGGCGGCGGGGGCAGGGAGTCGCCCTCGGTTTTTGCTTCCGGGGGTGCCGGCGGATAGGCAGGCGCCTCTCCGGGCAGGGCCGGCGGCAATCCCCCATCCGCGCCATGATCGCCGACACCAGCGTTGGCGCCGGGCGTGACGCGGCCCTGCTCGATAGCGGTCACGCGGTCGCCGAGAAGGGACTGCCCGTCGAGGATCTTCTGGAGGTCGCCGCGCATCTTGACCTCGAGGCTGTCGCCGCGAAGGCCTGCCCCCATGTCGAGCTTGGACGCTTCAGGGGTCTTTGCCAGCTCCTGCGTGCCGCTCGAACTCGCAGTATAGAGGCCGAAGCCGAGCACCGCGATCGTGGCGACGACGCCTGCCTGCTTCGCGCGCAGCTTCTGGTCCGATGTGAGCCGTGCCCATTGCGTCCGTAGGTCGAGCAGGGCCGGACGATCGCCGGCCTCGTCGAGCGATGCGTCCATGCCGGACGGCGCTCCGGGCAGCGGTGCCGCGCCGGGCGTGGCGGGATCAGCCGGGCCGGTCATTGCGTCACACTCCGCCGCACGACGATCAGCCGCGCGCTGTCGCCCTGGCCCAGCGCGAGCCTGTCGATCGTCACAGCGAAAATGTCGGGTCCGAGCGCACTGTCGAGGAACGCACGCTCGTCGAGCGCAACCTGCGCGCTCGTGCGAACCAGATACTCGCTTGCCGAGAGCCCGGCGCCTTCGATATCGAGCCGCCGCCGCTCGGTCAGGGTGACGGTCGGCAGATCAGCGATTGTCAGCGGATTCCGGCCTGGGGCCACTTCCGAGAAGGAAGCGGGCACGCGATCCTGCAGCAGTGCGAGGACGATGCCGACCGCGCGCTCCTCCTCGACCAGCGGGCCCAGCAGTGCATCATTGGCGCGTGCCCGCTGGGACGCTCCGGGGACAAGCGTCACGGTCTGCGCGGGGATGTCCGACGGTTCGGCGTAAAGCGGATAGATCGCGCCATTGCACGAGACGAAGAATTCCGATGGCGTCGTCACGAACGTGCGGGTCTTTGCGCCCATGTCGTCGGTCTCGAGCACCAGGAACTTGACCCAGGCGTCAGAGCCGCCGCGCTCGACGGCGAGGCCCTTCTCGGCCGAGAATTTCACATCGTCGATATCGCCGCCGACGCAGACGATATGATTGACGTCGTGGTTGGACAGCCGGATGCGGCTGGTCTGGTCGGGGAGGGCCGCGACCGACTGGGCGAGTGCCGGCGTTGTGGTGGTAAATACCGCCAGGGCACAGGCAAGCCTCGAGCTTCTACCGAATCTCGGCACTGAAATTCTCCTCCTGAAGGGCGGTCAGCCAGAAGCGGCCATTGTCGATCGCGAAGCGGATGCGCAGGTTGCCGCGGAACTTGCGGATGACGCCGCCGATGACGCGGACCTTCTCGACGGGCACGACGATCTCGGTGTCGGTGTAGGTGACCGGCTGATCGCCACGGATGTACGTTGCGATCGACAGCGTCGGATTGCTGTCGAGCTCGTCCAGCAGCCGGTTCAGGCTGTCACGCAGGCCATTATAGGCGCTCGGATGGACAAGGCTCAGCAGCTCCTGGAACTGGCGATCGGCCGAATAGGCCGAGTAGGTCCCGGCCAGGCTGACGATGTTCCGCGTGATGGTCCGCAGATATGTCGTCGAGGGCTTGTTGCCGGTGACATAGAGGTCGCCGCCCGCACCGAACGGGACGATCACGGTGCGCTGGTTCTGGTTCGACGTGTAGACGACGGTGCCGAGCACTGCGGTGATCCCGAAGAGCCCCGCGATCGCGAACTTCAGGAGCCGGTTCTCCTCGAAGAGATTGGCCGAGCCCTGAAGATAGCGGTGAAGATGCCAGCTCGGCCGGGTGTCGCCGATCATGTCGGCATCGACTTTGCGTCTGAATGGATGCCCCATGCGCTCTACTCGAAAAAGCGGGTCTGGGTCGGACCCGGATAATGACGGAAGCGGAGAAGACCCCAGCGCCAGGCCAGATGCGGGATGAACCCGCGCGGCTTGGTTCGCTTCCAGGGAATGAAGAGGAGAAGAGCGCCGATGAGCGCCCAGCCGATCATCCCGCCGACGATTACGGCGACGAAGATGGTGGACATCACGACGATGAACTCCTGACTGTCGAACCAGAGGATCTGGACCGGCCGGTGCAGGAACTGCGGCAGACGTTCTTCCAACGCCCTTCTCCCTTGCTTCATCACGCGTCAGCGTGATTTCCGAGAGGTGACCACCACCCCCCGTCTCGAAAGGCGCGCGAGCCGGAAGACCCGGCGCGGCGCGCCAAGGCTCAGATCACCATGCCGAAGGTCTGGAGGATCGAATCCGCCTTGATCAGGCAGACCGCCGCCACGATCGTCGGAATGCCGATCATGATGTTGGAAAACAGGCGCGAGACGCCGAACAGGAAGGCGGCGACGCCGCCGACAAAGCCGAGCGGGCCTTTGACGCCCTTGTTCACGACGATGTCGTAGATGTCGTAGCCAAGATCGCCGGCTGCCGGTGCCTGGAAGGCATGGGCGGCGCTGGTACAGGCGATGGCAACCAGCAAGAACAGGACCGCCGCGTCGACGGTGCGGAAAGTCCGGTTGGGGAGCAGACTGAGCATTGATGGTCTCCTTGGAAACGGAGCCGTCCGAACACATGCCTGCCGGCACCGATGGGAATCGTTGTCGGCCGACGGCGACGCTGGACGGCTCCGAAGGAGCGCGGCCGCCGGCATCCCGGCCCTCGCACCGCTCGGCGCACGCTCATTGGAGCAGCGGCGCGGAGTGGCGGTGAGGCCCGCCAGATAGGGAAGGGGAGTGCAGGCGTTCGGCACTGCACTGGGCGAGTCAGGGTTGTGCATCGGCGCTGCCCTTCTGATCGAGGAACGCTTGGAGCTCGGCCTGCTGAAAACCGGAGACGAGCTTGCCATCGACGAACAGCGTCGGCGTACCGGCGATGCCCATCTTGCTGACGGTGCGCGCGTCCTTCGCGACCTTCTGCTGTCCGGCCTGGCATTTGAGGAGCACTGCGGGCTTCGCGCCGGCATAGACCGCTTTGAACGCGGCTTCCTTGTCGGGAGAGCAGAGGATATGCTCGGCTTTCGCCGCGGCATCCGGATGGATCGTGCTGACGAAGTAGATCAGCCGCTGAACCGGCTTGCCCTCGGCGGCCTTCGCCGCCCAAAAGCGATCGAGCGCCTGGCAATAGGGGCAGTCGGGATCGGTGAATTCGATCACCTGGGGCGCACCGGCCGGACCGATCACAAGCGCATCGGCTGGGTCGATCGCGCCGAGCCGCTTTCGCGCGCTCGCAGCCTGGGCCATTGCGGTGACGTTGATGCCGTTCTTGTCGTAGACGGCTGCGAACAGCAGATGACCACTCTCCGGCGCAAAATAGATGATGCGCCCACCGGCCGTCGCCTGATAGATGGCTCCCTTGACGGGCGCCGGTCCGAAGTCCTCAAAGCTGAGGTTGGTGAAGGTCTGGCGCAATTGACGCTGGGCGTCTGCAGCTGCCGCGGGCAGGGGATCACTCGGGGCCGCTATCGGGGCATCCTGCGCAAACGCGGATGTCCCCGCGAGCAGCAACGAAGCTGCCAGCAGTTCAACGGCGCGACGCACTGGGAACCTCCCCGCTCGCTTGGGCCGAAAGCGCGAAGATCCTTGCGTCGACCTTGAGCGCGGCGCCGATCGGGATCGTGGTAGCAACCGCCGACTTGGCGGCCGGTCCCTCAACTTGCTGGCGGCGGATCGAATAGCCCTGATCGTCCTGGACGATCGCCAGCTGGCTGCGGGCGGTGCAAGGATAGCCTTCGGCATCTGGACGATAATCCTGCGCCTGGCCTTGGGTCGCGATCAGGCTGGCCGCCAGGATCGCAACAACCCCGGTCGATGGGCGTGGAAAGGTCATGAGACACGTCTCCTCGTGGCGCGAATCCGCGCTTTGGTTCAGGGTTTGCAAGGTGCGGACCGAGGGGCTGCGGGCGTTAGCTAGAGCCGCCCATGACCACCGATCCGGTGTGTCACGAGCAATGCCGATGTCTTGAAATGCCTGCAATAGGGAGGGCACTGAGGTGCCGAAGCGGTGAAAGAAAGCTTATAAGTCCGCAACTTGAATATTGCGGGCCATCACACGCCCAGATGGGCGCTAAATGGAACTGAGCGGCAGTGAAGTGCCGCTTTAGCCATGGTTGGAGTAGGGTGAAGACCGACTTTTGCCCCGAAACAGCAGCAAATCGCTATCGGGAAGGGGGTAACAAGCGAATGGGCCGAGCAACACGAACCTTCAAACTCCGGCTCTCACCGGCCGGGATGGATGTGCTCATCGACTCGCACTGCCATCTGATTCGCACCACGCGCTGCCTTCTTGCGTGGGGCACTACCCTGCATGTGGCTGTGAACTATCTCGATACGGTCCCAGCGAGCGCTATAGTCGATTCTTTGAATGCCCTGCGAGAAGCACCATTGAGCGGATCGGAGGAGCATCACGTCGGCGCGCCGCATCGTCTTTGGGATACTGCCTCGCAGATCGCCGAGCGTGTCCGATGTGCCGTGCCAGATCGCGAGCCGCCCTCACTCGGGAGCATCTACATCCTCGCGCTTCAGCATCTTGCGCGCGCGGATGGCGCACAGCTCCTGGCCGCTTTCGAGCGCGCGAGCCCGCCGGTGAAAAGGCCGCCAATCGCCGGTGGCAAGATTGGTCAATGATTTCAAAATGCTGGGAGCCGATGCTTGGCCAAATTGGCGGCGGTTCCGTTTGACAGTGGTGGTATGCACACCTAGCAATGGGGTCCGGAATGGCCTTGGCGGGCGGTATCTCCCGTAAGGAGACACGGACATGTCGCTGGATTGCGCGGCTTCCGTTGCTGATGCACCGCTCTCGTATGTGAAAGAACAGTCGGGACGGCAAATTGAGGAAGCACGGAAGAAGGTAGGTATCACGCAGCGCGAGCTGGCGAGGAATCTCGGTATGGGAGTCCGCTGGCTGCGCGAGATTGAGTCCGGAAATCCGAAGTCGAAGCTCGATGATCATCTGCGCTGTGCATATCGGCTTGGTCTGTCGACCGGCCACATTCTCATCCCCCTGCTGTTCGCGGGCCAGCGCATGTGCTTCCCAAGGCAGCTCGCGGCCGGCGATCTTTGCGATCTCGAGCGGCTATGCGTTGAAGTCGTCGCAGAGCGGAATCTTAGCCAACTGACCAATGCCCTTACGCCCCGATGGCAGCCATCGGCGCTCGCAGCAGGGGCGAGCCAATGATGTCTGCCGCCGACCCGATCACGCAAGAGCGCGTCTATCGCGCACTCAAGGCAGACTATCTGGCGGGTCTCTTCCACGCAGGTGAGAAGCTCGAGATCCAGGACATCGCAGACCGCCATGGATCGAGCAAAACACCTGTGCGAGAAGCAGCCTGTCGACTGATGGGGGAGGGCTTGGTCGAGCCAGATAGCGCTGGCGGATTTCGGGTCACGCTTGCGACTCCGCTAGAACTGATCCATCTTTATGCTTGGAACACGCATCTGCTCTTGGGCTTGGCTCAGAGGATGAAAAAATCGGTTCTCAGCCAGACTCTGGACCGTTTCTCGCGTGCGGGGTTCGGCAGCACGCCCGTTGAGATCGCGACACTTACCGGATCAATCTTCCTCGCGTTTGCTGAATCAACAGGAAATACGGAGGCCATGGCCGCCATCGCGCAGATCAACGAACGTCTATTCTATCAGCGAGTCGCTGGAGCAGCCAAGATTAAGGAGGCTGCTAGAGAGCTGCGTACAATGACAAATTCCGCTGTGGCCGATGTCCATAAGAGCATCCATCGGCGCATTGAATCTTACCATGAGCGGAGAATCGACCATCAACAGCAAATTATCCAGAAGCAGGCGCAAGAGGCGTTGGAACGCTAAATCAGTCGCTTAGAAGGCCGATACTTAAATCCAAGTCAGACTCAGAAAATATTCTCGGATATCGCGCCAATTTGTCTAGATATATTCGGGTCCGTCGAAGGTTTACCCGCGCTATCCTTGGACTGCCGCTGTTCTTGCGGCGGATCAAAAGGAGCGTGTCATGCAACGCAATGACGAACATCACGACGACGAACTGATCGATCTCGGTTCGGCCATCGCCGAAACCAAAGGCGCCAACCAAGGCCAGTCAGATGCAGAGGGCCAGCCGCGCAGTCTGATCGGCGGCATTTCCGACGACTGAAAGGGTGGGGCGCGCCTTGCAGGATGTGAGGTGCGCCTTTCCTTGGGGGTATTGGGCATGCGCTATCGCCTTCGTGACAATCTCTATGCTGCCAAAGCAGACAAACTCATCCTTCTGGATCTTGAAGCGGATCGCTATTTCGCCTTGTCGCCTTCGCTCGAAATGGCGCTACGCGAAGTTATAGCACAGCCCGAGACTACCAACCCAGCTTGTGAAAACATCGCCCTTCTTGTGCGGCAAAAGCTGATCGTGGAGGAGCCGACGGGGGCGTCGAACCCGGACACGGCAATTCTTCCTGCCGCGGAGCGGGAATTGATCCTGCCGGCATGCGTCCGGCCACACTGGACTCTAACAGCACAACTTGCGGCCATCCAGATCAATATGGCGATCAAGTGCCGGGCAATGGGCCTCAATCGGCTGCGTGCTGACACATTTCGGAGCCGTGCTCGATACGCCCCTCGACAGGACAGCGGCCTGGAAACCTATTTTTTGATCGCCGCGAGCTTTGCGAAACTGGACTATATATTTCCCGTCGCTGATCGCTGTCTGGTGCGCACATTGTCTTTCCTGCGTGCAAGCCATGTCCGCGGCTATTTCCCATCGTTCGTCGTCGGCGTTCAAGCCAGGCCATTTTCAGCCCATTGTTGGGCGCAATCGGGAGACCTCGTGCTCAATGACAGGCTCGAGAATGTTGCCAGTTACGTGCCCATTCTCGTGATCTGATGCCGTTTCAGTATGTGATCTTGCTCGAAAGTGAGTCAGACAGCCGGGAACGACGGTCCGACCAGTTATTGGCCGGGACCGGTCTTGTCCTGACGAAGCGGACAAAGGACTATCTGCTCTTCACCAACGCACCTGCGGACGTGATCGACCTTGGGGAAACCGGCGTCATTCTCGGATCCCTCTTCCCGACTTTTGGTCCGCCCGAGCGTCAACGGCAGCTGGATGGCAAAGAGGCAGATCAGATCACCGCCAGTTCAGTTCGCCATCTTCTGGAGCGCTATTGGGGAAGCTATATTGCCTTGCACAGGGGGGCCACTGGTCATCATGTCCTTCGAGCGCCGCTGGGCACGCTATCCTGCCTCTATGTCCGGGGCCATGACTATGTCGCCTTCGCGTCCCGGGCCAAGCTTCTTGTTCAGGCTGGCCTCGCTCGCGGCAGTGTCGATTGGCAAGCTTTGGCACATTATCTCTATCTCAGAGACCTGCCGAGCCCTCATACGGCTCTGCTCGAATTCCGAGAATTGCTGCCAGGAACAGAGATTACAATTTCCAGTCAGACCACGGCCATCGCGCAGCTATGGTCACCGTGGAGCTATGTGGACAGTCGGGGAGATGCCGCGGATCCAGTGCTGGATGTGAAGGTAGAGCGGACAATTCAAAACTGCGTTGCTGCCTTCGCCTCGCAGTTTGATAATGTCGTGGCCACACTTTCCGGCGGCCTGGATTCTTCCGTCGTCCTGGCATGCCTTGCCAGAAGCCGTACGAACGTGACGGCCCTCACGATAAGTACGCAGGATCCAAACGGCGACGAGCGCCCATATGCCAAATGTATGTCGCAGCATGCGCAGGTCGAATTGCTGGAAGAATTTTATCATCTGGAAGACATTGATCTCGGCAAATCAGTCGCCAGTCATTTGCCACGCCCGTCTGGCCGAATCCATGAGCAGGCCTATCGAGCGGCGGTAGCCAGGATTGCCCAGTCACAAAATGTCGCAGCCATTTTCACCGGCAACGGCGGCGACAACATATTCTATAACAGCGCATCGGTGCGCCCGATAATTGATCGCTTCTTGCTGCAGGGGATCGGTCCCAGTCTCGCGACGATGTTAGACGTTGCTTCGCTAACCCGGACAAGCCTTTTCAGGGTCATCTTGGAAACCGCCCGTCTAGTGGTGCACGATGGCGGCAAATGCCGCTGGAAGCCGACACCGCAATTGCTCAGCGAAGAACTCTTGGCCGCTCAGGCGCACCTTCCAATCGAACATCCGTGGTTGACGCCGAACGATCGTTTAATTCCCGGCAAGGCGGGGCACATCAACATGCTGCTTCGTATGCAACATCATGTCGAGGGCTATTCGCCTGACCTTCCATTCACCGTAGTGAACCCGATCGCCGCCCAACCGATAGTCGAGCTTTGCCTGGCTATACCAAGTTGGCGCGCTTGCACGGGCGGACGAAATCGCGCTTTCATTCGCGATGCATTTTCCACCCAGCTTCCGGGCACGATTCTTAACCGGACGACAAAGGCTGGGCCAGACAGTTTCATTCTTGCCCTGCTAGACGCCCGTATTGAGCAAATTCGCGAGCGCCTCTCCTACGGACATCTCAGCCGGCAGGGGATTCTGAATCGGACCGAGTTGGACGAGATTTTTCGAACGGGTCGGTGCCGAGACCCAGTATATTATTTGAGACTGATGGCGTTGCTCGACACGGAGGCTTGGCTAGACCAATGGATCGCGCCTGGCGTGTCCTCGCTCGATTAAATAGCCACATGGTGCGCCAAAACATTCGAGGCTTGGCGGGATTTTCACCTGCTTGCAGGAGGCGGATCGAGGCCGGTTTGCGACCTGCTCCCTTCTGGTAAGCGAAGTGGGTTGAACAGGGCAGCCGAACCTCCAGAGCGGGAGTTGTTCCCTAATGGGTCAGCGGCGCGCCAAGTACGGCGGAGGCCTTCCCATCTAGCTATGTCCGTCTGGCGCTCGGGGTCATTCGATCGCCAGTCGTTCAGCCAGAAGTCGAACCAGTCTACGCTGCGCTTATAAACGGCAAGACGATGGCCCGGCTGCCATTTGACATGGGTTTCGTCAGGAAAGACGAAGAGATCGACCGGCAGCCCGACTTCTTTCATGGCGGTATAGGCCCCCATCGCGGATCGAAATTCGCTGTCGGCCATTTGCATCAATACCGGGAACTTCAACTTCCGGACATTTGCCACCCACGAAAGGTTTGCCCAAAAGTTGGGTGCCGCATCCGAAAGCGATGGCCAGCCCGTTTCCCTATATTGGCGCGCTATGCCGGGGCCCAGGAGTGCCAGTTGCGCCGGCTCCCAACAGCAATTGCTCATTGCTGCCGCGGAAAATATACTGCTGTGGAGTCCTGCAAATTGTACGCTCGACGCGCCATCGCTGACTCCCGTGACGCCGACACGCTGCGGATCAACAAGACCGCTGGCGATCAGCTTGTGGACGGCAATCTCGGTAGCGGATAGCACATTGCGTCTATCAACGAGATCGACGAGATCAGCCTTGTCGAGGTCGGCATAACTCTGGGCATTCGAAGGCGCTGCGGGGGACTGGGGCCGCTCTATATTCAGAACGACATACCCTCGATTCGCGAACAATTGTACGGGATATTCGTCGCCCGTACCCCCGCGTAGAAAGCCGCGCGATGTATATTGAACCACAATTAGAGGGTATCGTTTTCCCTCCCTGTAACCGACCGGCAGAACGACATCTCCAAAACATTCGACACCAAACATGCTTTTCCAGTGAAGTCGGATTGCCTTGCCGAGCGATACACGTCGAAACTGTGGATTCGGATCGAATATCGGCCTTTCGCTCCCGCGGCTTAGGTCGATTGCAACAAGTTTTCTGGGTGCGGTCGATCCCTCTTTCAGACAGAGCAGGCGGGCTTGTGCAGTTTGGCAATCAAGGAGGAGGCCGGTAGTCTGATAGACTTTTTTCGGCAAACGGCTTCCAATCTTCCACATATAAATGGCGGTGAGTTCTTGTCCCCAGCCTTCGCGGCGGAGATAGATCACCCGTCGACCATCATTCGACCAACCGATGATGCCTGTAATGCCCTGACAGGAAGCCGCCTTGCAGTCCTGCCGAACCCCATGCTCGTCTTCAGCAGCCAGATCCAGCGGGCGAGGAAAACGATCACTTTCCTGCCTGAACGTCCAGGCACGACGGCCATCTACTGACGTCGAAATGTCGACGGCTCCCGACCGCACAGAATCTGGATGCTCCGAAAATAAGGCGATCTCGGCTGGCTCCGCCGGCCGGGAAGCCCCGGTCGCAACGTCGATCGTCGCATAATCCGATTTTATCGGCGGTGCAGGGTAGGGCTCGCTGCTGCTATTGGGAGAGAAGCGGTCATCAAATATATATCCGGTTTTGCCTTCAATCCTGATCTTGTCTCGGACAACGCGAAGCGGACCGTCAGTGGCCACAACGAGGTTCGTGCCGTCTTCGTCGATCCTGAAGTCGACGATATCATTTGCCATATGGCTGAGCTGAACGCTGGCTGACCCGTCGGCGAAGGCGCGCCAAACCTGCGTCGAACCAACCACCCGCTTCAGGAACGCGAAAGAGCGGCTGTCACGAAACCAACGTGGCACAATGACTTGGGGCAAACCTGTCGGGACGTCTGCTCTTCCAAGGAGTTGATCGAAGCGAAAGCGAATGAACTCGCCCCCTTGGTCAACGACGACAGGCCGGACATGCTTGTCCGGCGTCAGGCTCATGACTAGCATGGCAATGCAATAGCCATTAGCGGCCGGATTGGCGCGTCTGACCTGAAACGCGACTTGTGCCTGGTCAGGTGACACCGAGACTGTCAGCTGTCCCGGGAAGACAGCGGTTGAGCCGATATCGCGCAACTCGACCAAATCCTCCGCCCGGAACGCTTTCGTCGGCTTGGTAATGGCTTGTGAGGGCGGGGCGGGCGTGATGTCACATGGTCTTTCCGCGACGCTCGGTGAGACCGAGGCCGTGGCGAGACCAATGCTCGCGAGTGCAAATGACAGCATTACCAGCGCTTCGTGAGCTTTAGACTGACCACCCGTCCAACAACCGGATAATTTGTCGCATCATAGGGAGGTGCTGCGGCTGATGAATTTCGGATCGTCGCGGGCTTCGTGTTGAACAAATCCGTGACGGCGAGAGTCACTCCCACGCCGGAGAGAGGGCCTTGATCGTCGCCGGAATGAAGCTGTCCAATCAGGTCGAAGCTCGTGAAGGATCCGACGCGGACGAAAGGCTGAAAGCGGTCGTCGAGAGTGCCCCCTATATAATTGGCAGTTCCTGTCACGCTCAGTTGATCGTGGATCCAGGACGCGCTGATACTCCCACGCCAGTGCGGTGGGTCGAAAATTGTTCCGGCCCTTTGAAGCGCCGGTTGTCCCGCGCTCAGCTTTCGATCGCTCTCCAGATATGTGGCGTTGCCGGTCAGTTCCAGCCGGTCTTGTGGGCCGATGTTGCCACTGTAGCCGATGGCTAGGTCCACGCCCTTGATGTGCTGGCTTGCTGCATTCTGGAGCCGGTTGTCAGCGATCGCACCGACCGCGGCCGGATTGAAGGGTTGGCCTGTTTGGTTCGTCAGACCAAGCGGCAGATTTGCTATTGCCTGGTTTACCTGCGTCGCCGCCGGCGAATAAAGGATCAGAGCATTGTAGATTGGGTTTCCAAACACGCCATCGCCATCGCCCAGCGGTTCGACGACCCTGTCGCGATAATGGGTTTCGAAATAGGAGGCTTCGATCCGCAAGCCTTCAATGAAGCTCGGTTTGTACGTTATCGTCGTGTTCCAGCTGGTCGCGCGCTCCGGGGCGAGGCCTGGAATCGCACCGCCCAGAAACAGCACGGGCACGCCACCAGGCGCCTCGGGCACGAAGAAATCCGCCGGCAAGAGATCGCCGGTGGGCGTTCGGCTCGCCTGCGCCAGCGTGGGCGCCTTGAACGACCGTCCCCACGTGGCGCTTATGTCAAGGTCGCGAACCGGAGAGTAGCGGAGGCCGATCTTGGGCGTCGCTGTTCCGCCTACATGAGCGTAATCTTCGTATCGGAGGGCGGCCGTTAGCTTCAACAGCCTAATGAGCGGCAGCTGATTATTCTCGCCGAAAAGCGGCAGCGAGAGCTCACCATAGCCAAAGACTACATCCTGCTGCGAGACATAGCTGGTGGGTGTGGTCGTTATGGCGCCGCGCGTGGATCGGATGTTGGTGTTGAGTGTATTGCCCCGATATCCTGCGCCGACAGCGAGCTGTACTTCGCCAGCCGGCAAGGAAAATAGCGGGCCGTCGGCGCCAATTTCTGCCGTGCGCAGATCGTTGATATAGGAAATTTGATTTCGAACGGTTTCGCGGCCCTGTGAATAGCTGCTCACGAGCGCGCCTGCATCACTTGAGCCGATGACACCCGAAAGTTGAGCCTGCCAACCACCGTCCAGGCGAAGGCGAAGGTGAGGGGCTACAGAATAGGACTGCGTCTTTCGGCGACCATAGTTGCCGCTGAACTGATAGCCAGACGTCGTGAGAAAGGCGAAGGCAGAAGTTGCTTTGCGGCGACTGAATTGCCCATCGATCTCGAAGATCAGACGGTCGGTGATGTCCTGATGGCCAGCGACGACCGCTGAGATCTGATCGAGGGGAGGATAAATGATACCAGTCGGGAATAGCTTGGCCGTTGTCTCGCGTTGGCCGGCCCTGATTGCCGTCGATTTGTTGTAATCTCCGGCAATCATGAAGCCACCGCCGGTCCACCGGTCTCCTACCACGATCGAATATTGTTGTTGCTCGGCACCGCCATCCGTGGCGGCGCCAAAGCGGATCGACGTCTCGACGCCCTTAAAATCTCGGCGCAGTATGATATTGGCAACGCCGCCGACGGCGTCCGAACCATAGAGCGCCGATGAGCCGTCGGCGATGACGTCGATTCGTTCGACTGCGGCCAGGGGGATGGCGGAAATATCAACGCCCTGGCCGATCGCGTCGTAGGCAACTCTGTGCCCGTTCAGGAGCGTCAGCGTTGCGTCCGCTCCGATGCCGCGCAGGTTCATTGTCGATGAGGTACTGAAATTTTCGGACCCCTCCTGGAGGCTTCCGACCACTCCAGGATTTTGACCCCCGGTGAAATTTTGGGGAATGCTGCGAGCATATGAGCCAAGATCGGTTATGCCGCGCGCCGAAATCTGGTCTCGCGACCGAGAGATGAGCGGCGATGTCGTGTCGCCGCCCCTGATGTGCGAACCGGTAACGACGATATCTTCTTGGTCCGTCGGGCGATAGTTTACCTCGCCCGACGCCTCCGATCGCCCCCGGATGAGAATGACGTCCTTTCGGAATTCGGCGGTGAGGTCGCTGCCCTCCAGCAACGTCCGGACTGCGTCGTCAGCATTGTAGGTTCCGCGGAGGCGGGGAGCATGTTTGCCCTTGACCGCCTCCGCACTGAAGATAATTTCGCGACCCGAAAGACGACTGATGGTTCTTAGTGCGGCGCCAAGATCTCCAGCCTTGACGTTATATTCCTGCCGTTCGCCATTCTGTGCGCTGGCCGGCGCGGCGATCGCCGATGCACTAATCGCCACCGCCGCAAGCAGCCGAATCCGAACCCCGTTCCGCACTAACCCCATGATTTCCCCCATGCCAATCTCGCCATTTTGGCGAGGCTTTCTGGGTGCATCGCAGCAACGCTGCAAACTACGGGGTCACTATTGCAATATTTTCTTCACATTGTTGATCGGGACCGGAGGAGAATCTCATTTTGGTGGGTGCGGTCGATTTCGAGATCGAACAGGGTTGCGAGCCGATCGGCCGTCAGTTCAGGGTTATCGACCCGGAAACGACCTGAGACCTTGAGCGCTCCGACCGCTGGATCGGCGACGCGGATCGGGATTGCAGAACCCCGGTTGGCCTCGGCGATCACCTCGGACAAGGGTGCCATGTCGAACTCTTTGGCCGCCGGAATATCTGGTAGCGAAGCGACAGCGACGGCATCGCGAACCCTCGTCGCCGAGGCTAGATCAGGGAGCCTGCTGTCCCCGAAGCTCAGTTCTTCCCCAGGCGCTAGGCGCGTGATGGCCTGCTTGCCTCTGTCCGCGTCGTCCGCCTGGCTGGGACGCACGACATCCACCGCGCCGCGCAACAGGCGTACCGTCACGCCAGTGTCCCGGTTGATGATGACGTCGAAGATCGTTCCCCGTGCTGTTACGCTTCCTGCGCCAGCAAGAACGACGAAGGGCCTGGTTTCATGGGCAACCTCGAAACGCGCCCGCCCGCGCTCAAGGCGCAGCGCGCGCCGCTGGCTGTCGAACGCCGTCAAAAGAACGCTTTCGGCGTCCAGGGTGACCGTCGAGCCGTCGTCCAGCCTGAAGCTGCGGCGCGCGCCACCCGCCGTCGAGAGCCGTTGGCCGTCGGGCGCCCCTGCCGGATGCACCGAAGCGATCTCGGGGGTTCTGCCAAACATCCTCGAGAGGGAGTCCTGTCCAACCCAAGCACCGATTCCAACGACCAGCAGAATGCTGGCGAGGATCGCCAAACCGCGCCAACGCGAGGGTGCCGAATAATGCTCCCCGCCATCGCTGCCGGCGGCCGCATTCGGCGAATCGGCCAGAAATTTCCCGAGGGCAAAAATCTCCCCGGCGCGATTATAGGCGCCAAGATGGACGGCCCCGAGGGCGAGCCAGGCGTCAAAATCCGCGCGATACTGTTCAGCGTCCGGGCCGCGCATGCGCGCGAACCAGAAGGAGGCCTCTTCGAGCAACTGATCCTGCCGGGGCACATCGCCCGGTATCTTATTTTCACCCATCGGTGTTGATGCTCTTGCTGATCCGGATGATTGCCTGAGCCACGTGCCATTCCACTGTGCGGATACTAATGCCAAGCCTCTCGGCGATCTGCTTATATTCCAGTTCCTCCGCGCGGTGTAGCATATAGACCTCACGCGTTTTCGGCGGGAGAGTGTCGACGGCAGCGCGGTAACGCTCGCGCATCTGGTTTATCTCGGCGGCCGCATCGGGTCCAAGCGACTCTGGACCGATCGCCACATCCAATATGGCATGCGATCGTGCCCTGGCCCATCGCCGTACCCTGTCCGCGAGGAGGTGCCGGACAATTCCCTGCAGGTACGCGCCGGGATTCTGCGACGCCGCACCCGATTTGGATTCAGCAAGACGGGTGAAGGCCTCCTGGACGATATCGTTGCGGTCGTCTTCGATCCAGATTTTGCGCTTGAGAAGCCGTTTGAGGCGCGGAGCCTCGGAGCGATAGACCGCCTCGAGCTGCTTGCGATCGATACCCTCCGGCTCGGTGCTCTGACCGCCGCCATCATCCGGCTCCGGCATCGCGTCAAGCACAGAACCACGAGGGCGCAGAGCGAAGCGCGCCGGTGAGCGTGTCAGGAAATTCAGTCACGACGGATCCGTCCAGGCGGGCCGGCCTACTTAAGTCCAATGCGCGCGCCCAACCGTCATGGATCGGCGCATTTTATGCCTGGTAGGTTTATCCTGCAGACGGCTTCCAGCCTATTTCCGCGCTGCACCCAAAATGTGCATTAACTCCATATCGGATGCAAGAGGACGACGTCACGAAATTGCCTTTGAAAGGGACGGGGCCGTTGCCACCCGTGATTCATGGCGGACACTCCTTCAGTTCGGGCTTCGCCAATATGTCGAGAAGGCCATCGAAATAGGCGTCGAGCAACGCGGTTCCCTCGGGCGATAGGTCGACATTGATCCGGCGCTGATCACGCGGATCGGGTGTCCGGACGAGCAGATTACGCTCGATCATTCGGTGGATCATCCGCAACGCAGTCCGGGCCGGCGCCTTCGATGCGCCGCAAAGGCTGGTCAACGATCTGGGCCGGCGATCCTCGCGCGCATACAGATCGAACAGCATGTTGAGAGCCGGCATCGAAAACAGGTCGCTGCCAAATCGGTTGCCGAGGAGGCAGTGCGCGCGAACTGCAAGGCTGATCATCACGCACCGGTCGAGCGTTGCCATGACGCTGGGTAGGGCGCCGCTCATGGGTCACCTCCGATCCGCCAGCCGCAGCCCGGCCGGCAGTGTTCCAGCGTAAAATTGCTCGATCAGCGCTTCCTGTTCCGGCCTCAGTGCATCGACAGCGCCAAGGGAGCCAGTGGCCTTCGCGTCGAGCAGTGTCGAGGGACAGCGCCCTTCGAACGTGCCGAGATTGGGCCGATGGGCCCGATAGCCCGCAAGCGCGGCGAGGCCGGCAGGAAACGCGCGCGCGACCTCGGGGGGATAAGCCAGCCACGGCAATTCATAAGGCTTGAGCCAGCCCAGGCTGTAGCTCACGATCATGCCGCGTCGCGAAATTGCCGTTCGGTTCGCGCCGCCACCATGCAGCGTGGAGCCCAGAAACAGGAGGGCGGCCCCCGGATCAAGCTCGGCCGGGATCGCTTCTACAGGATCGATGAGGATCTCGTCCTGTCGCAGATGGCTCCCCGGCCAAATGCGCGTAGCGCCATTGGCTTCGGTGTACGGCGTGAACGGCCACATCACATTGACCAGATACTCGATGCCAGGCGCCCGCACCGGCCACATATCCTGGTCACGGTGCGGGGGCTGGACACGACCGCCGGGCAGGATTTCGATCGCCTGGGTCAGGTTGAGCTGGATGCTGTCGCAGCCGGCCCCCAGGATACTCTCGACGATCTCCAGCACGAGCGCGTGACGAACGAACGCATCCATGTGGGGTGATCGCCGCAGCAAGCCATGAAAACGCTTGGTCCATTCGCCGTAAAATGGTCCCGACGCATGTGGCGTCCTGGCGAAATCATCCGCAAGATCGGTGGCGAGAGCGTCGACCGCGATAGGTGAGATCGCATCGGGGATGATGCAATAGCCATCAGCGGACAGCGCTTCCACCCATGTGGCGACGGCAATGTCCCTTGGGTCAGGGATGGGCTCCATGAGCATGGTCGCCTCCCTACGCCGCAAGCGGCGTTGCGACGCCGCCAAGTTGAAGGGTAACCGAGGCATAGGTGCCGGCTTGGCGGAGCTGCTCGATTGTCCGCCCGGAGATATGGATTTGCAACGCGCCTGTCGTGGCGCCGGCAATCATCCGGGGCTCTCCCAGCGGCTCGCAGTGCCAACCCAGCGTCAGGATCTGGGTCAGCCATCCTGAATCCGCGACGCAGACGAAGCGCGTGATGCCATGCAGCAGCGCATATTGCACTGCGGCCGTCGTAAGGCGGTTCCGAACACGCAGCCGTTCCGCCGCGCGCAGGCGCGGCGAAAGGCAGCCGCGGGTGATCTCCCAGATATCGGCTCCGGACGGAGGCGGCCCATCGCACAGATGTGGAAAGATCGAGCCCAGCAGATGCGGCCGGTCGGTCGGCAGCAGGCGGATCGATCCGAAATGCTCGCCGTCCTCTGCCGCGCTGATCAGATAGACGGCATCCTCGCCGTCGAACTGATCGATCTCGAATTGCCCGTCGACGACTGGAACTTCCCATTGGCGCATATCGACGAACACGCGCTTGCGGTCCCGGTGCATATTGTCGAGTATAGCCGAGGCGCCAGGGCGGGCATGGCCCGCGAAATATTGGATCATGGAACTTCTCCCGCTGGTTAGCGGAAGAACAGCTCAACCAAAGACGCCTCGGTTGCGACCCGCTGATCAGGGGGTTGTCAGCGCCCAAACACCTCCGAAAAGGAGATCTGACCATCGAACAACGCCCGTGCGATCAGGAGCGGGCGTTGCGCGTTGCCATAGGCGCGGCGGACATTCTCGACATGTTCATGTGCGGTCGCCGCCGAGATTCCGAGGAGAGCACCGATCTCCGGATCTCCTTTTCCGCGTGCGACCAGAACGAGCGAATCGCGCTGGCGTTCGGTCAACTGGGGAAGCTCCTCCAGACCCTGGGGAATTCCGCGGCGCGTTCGCATGATGCGGCGCGCCGCTTCGAACGCATAAGTCCCGATCATGTTGGCGATCGGCAGTGCATTGGGGCGAAGCCGTTCCAGCGAGTCCCCGCCAAAGGAGCAGGTGCCGCGATACTCTCCAGGAACATGCACCGGAATTGTATAGCCTTCGCTGAGACCATAGGGGCGGGCGGCATCGAGGATGATCTTCTGCTTCTGGGTGAGCCGGATCATCGTCGGCACATCGGACCAGAGAAAGCCCATCGCGGTCCGGGTGCTCGCCAAATGGACGGGATCGTAGACGAAATAACCTTCGCCGAGCGATCGTTCGATCCATGCGGGATGATAGTTGGTGATACGAATGGCGTCCTGTGGAGGCCCCGAGAGGTCGACATGATGCCCCATGGCGAACTGTCGAAATCCAAGATCAAAGGCACATTGTTCCAAATGGAGATGTAACTGATCCTCCATCTGCACGCTCAGGAAGCCGTTGATCATCTTCTTGAAGTTAAACTGGTCCACCATCTGCTCGCTCCAAAGTTGAGAGGCTGAGCATCTTCCTTTGGTGGCGGGCTTCTTGTAACATTTTGCGCAGAAATTGCGGCTTTCCGCCATCATAGCCATTTCGGATCGAATTGCGCGCGGCGGTCTAACGGCCGTCGTGTCGCGCTGCAGGAATGTGAGCGGGACCGGAGAAGGGAAGGGGGATCGGGCTGTTGGTCAGTCTCTAGCTCAGTGGACCCAGCCCCATGTCGACTTCAGCACGTAATCTTGAACTCGAGGCCGCGGCGTCCGAGCTCGTCAAAAGGCTTGGCGGCGTCTGGCGTCCCAATGGCGGGATGTGCTGCTGCCCTGCCCATGCCGACCGGACGCCCAGTCTGTCGGTACGCATTGGCGATCGGAGCCTGTTGTTCAAATGTTTCGCCGGTTGCTCGGGCGTCGACATCATTCGAGCGGTCCGGCGAATGAAGCTGGATGTTCCCGTGGAGCATAATGTGGTACCGCTCGCGTCGTCGCATTACGACACAGATATGGCCGAGCGTGCTCGCGCGATCTGGAGCCAGGCCGAACCCATCACCGGGACGCCTGCAGCCGCCTATCTTGCGGCTCGGGGCATCGTGCATCTGTCACCAGCGTTGCGGTTCCATCCGCGCACGCCACTCGGACGAGGGCGCGCCGTTCGCTTTCGGCCAGCGCTGATAGCGGCCGTCCGCGAGCAATCGCGGATCGTGGCGGTCCAGAGAAACTTTCTCGATCGCGCCAATGCCGGACTTGCAGCCGATCTTCCCAAGCCCAAGCTGACATTGGGGCGACCGCTTGCAGGCGCCGTTCAGTTATACCGGCCGGGCAATTGCCTCGGCATCGCCGAGGGGATCGAGACCGCGGAATCCGCGGCGCTTCTGCTGGGTATCCCGGTCTGGGCGGCTCTTGGCAGTGAACGACTGGCCCGTATCGCGATCCCCGATTTCGTCGAGCGCCTCATTCTCCTGCCCGACAATGATCTCGCCGGCCGCCTGGCCGAGCGACAGGCCCAGCTCGCCTATGCGCGCGCCGGTCGCGAGATCGTGACCCATTGGCCCTGGTATCGGTTGAACGATTGGAACCGCGTACTGCTGCGGGAGGGGAAGGAGGTGGGTGATCGGGTGCGGTTAGCGGCCTGATGGTCAGGTGGCTCCGCCATTGGAGTGAACGCCATGACGAACCCGAACATCATCTACGTGCGGGCCCTGGACTGCACCAAATCGCCTCACAATGTCCGCACCCAAAGCGATGCGGATGCCGATGCCGAACTGGAAGCCAATATCGGCGAGAGCGGCATCGTCCTTCAGAACCTGATCGGCGTCGCCGTGCCGCGCAAGAAGGGCCATTACAGCATCTTCGGTGGCGGTCGCCGGCTCGACCGTATTCACAGCCTCATCGCCAAGGGCATTTTCGGCGAGGATTTCATGGTCCCGGTCCTTCCGGTGAAGAATGCCCGCGACGCCATCGAGATGAGCATGGCCGAAAACTACTTCAATCTCGCCATGAATCCGGCTGACGAATGCCGGGGCTTCCAGGCTATCATCGAGCGCGAAAAGAAGACGCCCGTCGACGTTGCCAAGCGCTTCGGCAAAACCGAGCGTTTCGTACTCGGCAGGCTGCGCCTTGCAGGCTTGGCGGAACCGGTCTTCGAGGCGCTGCGCACAAGCGAGATCACGCTGGAAGTCGCCACGGCCTATGCGAGCACCTCCGACACCGAGCGGCAGGCGAAGGTGTTCGAGCAGATGGCGACCAGCTATCACCGGCATAATGTGAACGAGATCCGGCGGCATCTCGCCAGCGGCTCGTACAATGGTGGCGATCCCAAGGCACTGCTCGTCGGCCGCGAAGCCTATGTCGCGGCGGGCGGTCACATCGACAGCGATCTCTTCTCCAATACCATCACCGAGATCTGGCGCGACGGATACCTGGTCGACCGTCTCGCCGCCGAGGCGCTCGCGACGGCAGCGAAAGCGATCCGCTACCGTGAAGGGTTTGCCGAAGTCCGCACGATTGAGGCAACGACCATTCCCTATTCGGAGACCTTCCAGCTGGCGCGTCTCGTCGGCGAGCCTGCCCCGCTCGCACCCGAGGCCGAGGCTCGCAAGGCGGAGATCGAAACGGAGATCGCCGAAATCGAAAGGCAAGCCGAGGAAGCCGACGGTTATACCGAGGAACAGTCCGATCGGGTCGAGGCGCTCGAGGAAGAGATCGGCGCGATCATCGATACGCAGGAGGTCATCACGGAAACGCAGAAAGCCTCGGCGATCGCCTATGTCATGATCGGCAAGGACGGCCAGCCCTGCATCTACGAGCAGCTCTATGTCGCGGTTTCGGAAGACCCCGACGAGGAGGATGAAGACGAAGACATCGGTGACGACGAGGATGCGGCCGAGCATGACGGGGAGGACGCAGACGCGCCTGCGACCGAGTGCTACAGCCAGAAGCTTAAGGACGAACTGGCGATGATGAAAACCGAGCTGCTCGCGCTTCATATTGCCAATGACCCGCACTTCGCCCTTGATCTCGGCACCTTCATCATGGTCGATGATGCCTGCCGCGCGGGCTATTACGGGATGCCTAGCGAACTTCGGGCAAGGTCGCCGAGCCCTCGCGTCTCCGGCTTTACGAGCGACACTCCGGCCGCACAGGCCTGGGCGAAACTCGACGAGGCGCTCGATCGGAGCTGGATCAACCATAGGGAGATCCATGAGCGCTATGATGCCTTCTGCGCGCTCGATGACGGCGCCCGCGCGGCCTGGCTGGGTTGGGCGGTTGCCCGGACGCTCCATGCCGTTCCCGACGGTATGACCGGCGGCAGCTTCCTCAATCATCTGGGGGCCAAGCTTCGCATCGATGTCGCGGCCTGGTGGCGTCCGACCGCGCGCAACTTCTTCGATCGCATCACCAAGCCTGCGATCCTGAAGCTGTTCGAGGCCATTGGCGGCAACGAACTGAAGAGCCGCTATGCGGCATCGCGCAAGTTCGATCTCGCCGCATCGTCCGAAAAGTTGTTTGCCGGCCAGATCATCGCCGAGGCGGAGGTCAAGGAGCGGGCGATCGCCTGGCTTCCCGGACCGATGCGGTTTGCCACGGAGGATGCGGAGGCCGACGAGACCCTGTTCGGAGATGGGCCGATGGTGGCGAACGATCAGGACCTGGGCGACGCCGAGCAGATGCAGGACGACAAACCGGTCATACTGCCCGAGGCGGCCTGATCGAAACGAGGGAATCGGGGTCGCGGCATAGGCTGTGGCCCCGATTTTCCCGTGTCGCCATGTCGATAGAGATCGTCATCGGCCTGCCCCATCTGAACGAGGGCCCCATCCTCGCCCGGGCGCGACGCCTGCAGCAGCCCATGCTGATATCCGCCAATGCCCTCTCTTCCTGGTCCAACCGGCGCGGCCGGCGCGAATGGACCGGATGGCGGCTCGGGCAACTCGCCAATGCTTATGGCCTTGCCGCGCTCGACCTCGACAGCGCCGGATTCGTGGCAATGGCCCGCTACCGCGGCTTCCCCTGGAGCGTGGACGACTATTTTCATCTCGCCAGTGCCTTTCCGTTCCGGCGCATTGCGAGTCTCGATTATTGCACCGAAACGGAAGTCGCCGCCGATCGCGAGGAGGTTCTCGACCGCATCTCGCGGACGATCCGCGCTAACCGGGACTGCTGCGAGCGTGCCGCCGATTTGGGGTTACTCGATCGCCTGATGCCTGTGATCCAAGGACGGCGCCCCGAGCGATTATGAGCGCTGTATCGACGCGCTTTGGCTGTCGATTCAGCCGGGAACGGTCATCGGCGTGGGTAGCATGTGCCGCCGCGAGATCGCCGGACCTGAAGGCATCATTGCCGTCATCGAGCATCTCGACCACATTCTGCCAGCCGGTGTCACCCTTCACGCTTTCGGCGTCAAAGGGTCGGCACTGCCTTATCTTGCCCCATTTTCCGGGCGAATCGCGTCGATCGATAGCCAGGCCTATGGCATCGCCGCACGACGGGATGCCTATCGGCGCCGGATTTCCAAGTCGGACGCGCTGGTCGCCGAGCATATGGAACGATGGACGCATCCGCAGCTCGTCCGCCTCACCGAACCTCCCCGTCGCCTTCGACACCAAGCTGTCAGATCCTGTTCGAGCTTTCCCGCGAACGCTTGGGAGGCGGCCATTCGGCACGCCCGAGCGGAAATTCGCGACCTGATCGAAAGCGGAGATCTCGATCATGACGAAATCACCGATGCGTGGATCGAGCAATGGGCGGCAGACATCTACCGCGCCCCGTTCGGGGACCGGGGAGGGAAGGGGGAAGCGGCGGGGTGAGGGCCAGGGGCTCTCGATCATTTGCTGGAGAACCGCTCATGACCTATCCGCTCTTCGCCGCGCCTGCCGCGGGGTCCGAACCGTGTGCCAAGGCAATCTCGCTCCTCGACATCGCCAGGCTCCTCACGGGCCGTCTCGCCAAGGGGACAAGCGTCTCCCGCCAGACGCTCAAAGCCGTGATGCGCGAGCGCTTCGGCGGTTCGGACGCCTGGGGCGATTGGTCGATGCGTGACGCCTATGAGTCGCTCGAGGCCGCCCAGGTGCTGCTCGCCCTCGATCCAGCGCTTGGCCTTATCAACTATGACAACCCTGTCGCCGCGACCGCCGCACGCGACCGCCTTTCCCGATTGCTGCCGACCCAGAGTTATCGCAGCGAGCGCCAGGTCGACCTGCAGCAATTCTCCACGCCGTTGCATCTGGCGTGGCTCGCCGCCCATGCTGCCCGGATCACCGACGCTGATACGGTGCTTGAACCGTCGGCCGGCACCGGCATGCTCGCCGTTCATGCGCGGCAGCTTGGCGCCCAACTGATCCTCAACGAGCGCGACCCGCTGCGCGCCGATCTTCTGGCACTGACCCTCGACCAGCAGGTCAGCCGGCACGATGCCGAATTCATCCATGACATGCTCGATCCCGCCGATCGCCCCAACGTCGTGCTGATCAATCCTCCCTTCTCACGCAGCGAGGGCCGAGGCCGGGATCGTCATGCCGGCGCGCGTCATCTTCGTTCCGCCTTGTTGCGCCTTGCCGACGGTGGACGCTGCGTCGCGATCATGTCGCCGGCCTTCGCCCGCGATGGCACGGGATCGAAGGGCTATGATGCCGTCACGTCGCTTGTCCCGGCGCGGTTCGAGATCACGATCAACGGCCAGCCCTATGCCAAGCATGGTACCGCGATCTCGATCAGGCTGCTGATCTTCGACAAGGGCTGGACCGGCGAAACCGAATGTCACGTCACCGCCGATCTGCGCGGCGCGCTGCCGATCGTCCTCAACGTGCCGCCGCGCCTGGACGCCGGCGAACCGCCACTGCCGCCCGTGGCGGTCGAGCAGTTCGTGCCGGCCAGACCGTTACTGGCAGCCCCGGCGCGCGCCGGCAGCCTGTTCGCGCGCGTTGAGCCACTCCGGCCTATAACGCCACCTCCAGCGCCGATGATCGCCGGTGAGCCGGAACTTCTTGCCTACGAAGCGCTGGCCACGCCGCCGGCCGCCGGTGAGCAGATCGGCATCTATGTCCCTTGGCGGCTCGCCCGCATGGCTTTCACCGACGCCAATCCCCATCCTGACCAACTTGTCGAATCCGTGGCAATGTCGTCGATCCTGCCGCCGCTGCCATCCTATCGGCCGATGCTGCCGCCGCGTGCTGTGTCGGCGCTGTCGGAAGCCCAACTCGAGACCGTGATCTATGCCGGGCAGGCCTTCGCCCGCGATCTGCCCGGCCGCTTCGTGCCCAACCAGGCCGGCACCCTCCTCACGCCCGACACCGACGGCCACATCTATCGGCTCGGCTTCATGGTCGGTGACGGAACCGGGGTCGGGAAAGGCCAGCAGATCGCCGCCTGCATTCTTGATCGCTGGTGCCGCGGCCAGCGCCGCGCGATCTGGATTTCCAAGAGCAACGCGCTGCTCGAAGACGCGCGACGCGACTGGAGCGCGCTCGGCGGCATGGCGATCGACATCCAGCCGCTTGATGCCTTCGCATTCGGCACGCCGATCACAATGGACAGCGGCATCCTGTTCCTGACCTTCGCGACGCTCCGCTCCCAACGCGAGGACGCGCAATCCCGCCTGCAACAGCTTCTCGCCTGGCTTGGCGAGGATTTCGACGGGGTCATTGCTATCGACGAGGCCCATGAACTCGCCAACGCCGCCGGCACCGACACACAATATGGCACCCAGAAAGGCTCCGAGCAGGGGCTGGCAGGCGTGCGGCTGCAGAACCTGCTGCCGCGCGCCTGCATCCTCTACAACAGCGCCACTGGCGCCACCGATCCCGCCAATCTTTGCTATACGAGCCGGCTAGGCCTTTGGGGGCAGGGCTCCGCCTTCGATACCCGCGAAGCATTTATGACAGCGATCGGCAGCGGCGGGATCGCGGCCATGGAGATTGTCGCGCGCGACCTGAAGGCGCTTGGCCTCTATACGGCACGCGCGCTGACGTTCTGCGGCGTCGAATATGATCCGCTCGAACACAAGCTCACGCGCGATCAGATTGCCGTCTACGATGCCTATGCCGACGCCTGGGCGCTGATCCACCAGAATCTTGACACCGTCCTCGAAGCGACCAACATCATCGACGGCATGAACGGCCGGGCGCTCAATGCCCAGGCCAAGGGCTCGGCGCTGTCTCGGTTCGAAAGCGCTAAACAGCGGTTTTTCGGCCAGTTGTTGATTGCCATGAAGCTGCCGACCGTCATTGGTGCGATCGAAGCGGATGTTGCCGAAGGGCGCCATGCCATCGTCCAGTTGGTCACCACGGCCGAGGCGATGCTGGACCGTCGTCTGGCGGGCCTCTCCGCCGACGAGCGCGCGCAACTCGATATCGAACTATCCCCGCGCGAATATATGATCGACTATCTGAAATCGGCTTTCCCCACGCGGATGATGCGCGTCTTCAAGGGCTCCGATGGCGAACCCCGTTCCGAGTTGATGGTCGATGAGGATGACCACCCTGTCCATAGTCAGGTCGCCCTCCAAGCGCGTGACGACCTGATCGAGCGCCTGTGCGCGATGCCGGCCATCCCCGCCGCGCTCGACGAACTGATCCGTCACTTCGGCACCGACGCAGTCGCCGAGGTGACTGGCCGGACCCGGCGCCTGGTGATCGACGGCAGCGGGCGACAGCAGGTCGAACGCCGGACCGCGCGCAGTAATATTGTCGAATCCGACGCCTTCATGTCTGGCCGCAAGGCGATCCTTGCCTTCTCGGATGCCGGTGGGACGGGGCGCAGCTATCACGCCGATCGCAACTGTCCGACGGCCGACCGCCGCCGCGTCCATTATCTGCTCGAACCGGGTTGGCGCGCCTCCAGCGCAATCCAGGGTCTGGGGCGATCCAACCGAACCAACCAGCTCAGCGCGCCGATCTTCCGCCCGGTGACGACAGACTGCCGGGGCGAACGGCGCTTCATCAGCACGATCGCCCGACGCCTCGACAGTCTTGGCGCGCTCACCCGGGGGCAGCGGCAGACCGGGGGCCAGAACCTTTTCGATCCGGCGGACAATCTTGAGAGTGATTATGCGAGAGATGCTTTAAGCCAATGGTATCGCTTGCTCTATCTGGGAAAACTCACCAGCGTCACGCTCCACGATTTTTCGCTTATGACCGGACTCAAGCTCGTCGATCAGAATGGCGGCGGCCTGCTCGAAACTTTGCCCCCGATACAACGCTGGCTCAACCGGCTGCTGGCGCTGCGGATCGGCACCCAAAATGCGATCTTCGAGGAGTATATGGCGCTGATCCAGGCCCGCATCGATGCCGCGCGCGATGCTGGGACCCTCGATGTCGGCGTCGAGACGATCAAGGCTGAGCGGATCGTGCCGCTCGAAGAGCAGATCCTTCGCCGCGATCCGGTGACCGGCGCCGAGACCAGGCTCTGCCGTATCGAGCTTCATCATCGGCGCCGCGCGACTCCCCTTGAGCGTCTCATGGAGACATGGTCGGGGACGAAGGAAATTGCGTTCCTGAAAAATGGCCGCTCGGGCCGGATCGCGCTACGGGTACCTGCCTGGTCGATCCTCGACAATGACGGGCAATCCATTCAGGTCTGGGAGCTGATCCGTCCCGTCGGCTCCGAGCGCATTCGCCAGTCAGCGCTCGTCGAGAGCCATTGGCGCGAGATCGACATGGCCGGCTTTCGCACTGCCTGGGAGGCGGAATGCGCGGACATCGCCACGCGGATCGACGTCGAGACCATCAACATCGCCACGGGGCTGCTCTTGCCAGTCTGGAACCGGTTGCCCGATGACGATGTCCGTGTCTGGCGGATATCGGATGCCCAGGGCAATTCGATGTTGGGCAGGATCGTCTCGCCCGCTGGCTTCGAGAAGCTTGCACAGGCGTTCGGCATAACCATGGCAATCGCCCTGTCGCCGGCCGAGATCGTCGCAGCGGCCCGCGGCAGCGACGGCATCGCAATCCCCGAACTTCCGGGCGCGCGCCTTCAGCGTTCCTATGTCAACGATGAGGCGCGGCTGGAGATCAAAAGCTTCCCGCCCGATAAACGCGAGTGGCTGAAGTCGCTCGGCTGTTTTACCGAGATCATCAGCTACAAGACGCGCCTGTTCGTTCCGACCAATCGCGCCGAGGATATCCTCGAGGCAATTTCCGCAAATGCCGCTCTCTGAATAGTGGGCTGACAGATGCCCGACACATCCAATTTGCGATGCGCGACCGAGGCCGAGCGGTCTCGGGCTGCGGCCCGGTCGCGCATATTGGCCGCATGGAGGGAAGGAAGGGGGCTGGATGTGGTCGGCGAATAGGTCGTCGGCGCACACCGGAGACCAGCCATGGCCGACCCCGATCCGATCAGCGCGCTGTTCGTCGAGAGCTTCAATCTCGATCTCGCCGAACTCTATTCCGCCGCCCGTGTCGCCCTGCCGTCGAACGGCAATCACGGCGACGTGCTCGAACTGCAGGACGATGAGGGCAATTTCCTCTCCTTCGTGCCCGCCGATGCCTCTCCCGAAATGGTGGCGATCGCTTACCGTCTCTACGGGCAGGGCCTCAACCACGGCGTTCGTGTGGGCGAGGCCGCTGCATGGGCGAAGCTGCGATACCTGATCGGTGCAGCTGCTGCCGGCGATCCTGCCTGAACAAACCGCCGCATCGCAGGGCTGAATGCCCGAGGCGGCCTCCCTTCACCGACTTCGCAGGAGGCCCATCATGGCCGACCGTGTTTCCGTCACTATCCGCATCGGCGGTTCGCTGCCGCGCGCCCAACTTGCCGCGTTCATCGCCGTTATCGAGGATGAAGCGCTCACCGATCCGCTCGGGGAGTATTTCTCAATGGACCAGATCACTGGTTTCGGCCCGCTCGAACTTGCGGCCGACGAAGTTTCCTGGGGTCGGCTTGAGTCTCTCGAGGCCTTCTGTATCAACAATCGGCTGCCCTTCCAGCGTTGGTGCGGCAGCTATCCCGGAAGTTGGGAGGCCGAGCGCATCGTGTTCGATGGCGCGACCGACCCACGCTCCTACACCGTCACCGATAACGACATCGTCGTGGTCACCGAGCCGGAGGTTCGCTCGCTCGGAACCTTCGAGGCCGTCAGTGCCTATCTCCAATCTGCAACATTGGAACTGCCCCCGCTGACCATCGTCGATGGGGAGGAGCAGGATCATGGCTGACACCTATGTCCAGGGCTGCTTTGCCTTCTGCTGCTCACCAGCGGAGATGGCGCTGCTGGAGGAGGCTTTTCAGGCGAGCTATGGCCTTGGCGAGGGCTACAATCCCGACACGGTAAACCCGAGCCCTGAATTCCTGGCGCTGTTTCCGGCCTCCGAGGACGACCGCTGGGCTGGTTTTCGCGACATCTTCTCCGACCGCGATTTCCCATCCTTCGGCGCGGTGCTGACAGGCAGTAACCTTGCTGATCCCTTGATGGTCGCCGCCGTCGTCACGTCGGAAATCGCCCTCGACCCCGAGGCACTCGCCAAGCTGATTCAGCGCTGCTGCTCGACGACGCTCCTCACCGGTCCGATCGGTTTCGAATGGAGCGTCACCTGTTCGCGAATGCGCGTCGGGGAGTTCGGCGGCGGATGGTGCGCGATCTTCCACGATCGGATCGAGATTGAAAGCACCGGCGAAGCCCTCGCGGCGTCGCTTTCTGGCGGCGTCCTCTAAACTCGCCGAGCCGTAGAAGCGTAGCTTCGCCCGAACCGTCAGAGGCGCTGCAAATGCTCATGACCATCGCAGCGCCAAAAACCGAAGGAGGCAATGAGATGGCCCAGTTCAAGTTCGCGGTCACCGAGACCCGCAATTTCGAGATGCAGTATCAAGTCGAGGCGGACACACTCGAAGAGGCGCGCGAGAAAGCCGAAACCGGCGATACGACGTTCGAGGTCGAACTGGGCTGCGGCGGCATATCCGACCGCTTTGTGGCCCAACAGCTTTATGGCCATGACCGGATACCCGCTCAAGCGGGCTTGCCGCTGTCCAACCAACACCCCGGGAGACCTCCGATGGATGACCCCACCCCCGCAATGTGGCGCGCTTTGCTCGACTTCCGGGCGCGCCATGGGCGCTATTGGAAGCGCGCCCTTTCGCTCAAATGGATGAACGGGAGCGACGAGTTCGAACCTTTCTCGGCATCGCTGCGAATGGTGCGCAACCAGCTTGGGCCGACCTGGCTCTACGCCCTTCGGCCCGCTGCCCTCGACGCCGCCGCGCGTCGCCTTACCGCCTTCGATTCACAACCCGACAATTGCCGGGCCGAGCCCGTGGTCAGCGGCGAGCCTTGCGCGAGCGATCAATGACGCCGGACCGGCGGAGGGAAGGGGGCCTTGGGGGATGTGCGGCGGGCGGAGGCAACGACGTTCCGCGCGCGCAGCCAGTATCAGGAGGTCCCCATGAACATGATCGCCACCGTCGACCGCCCCGTATCGGGGGCCTATAAGGTCGATATCAGCCGCGGCCGGAACGTCAGCCGCGTTTCCTCGGAATGGTTTTCGCGCCCCGAGGATGAGCGCTATCTCTCCCTCACCAGCCTTTATGACCGTGTGCGCGCCCGCGCCGAGGCGGCGACAACCCGGGTCGTCGAGAGCCGGGCTGTCCGGGTCGAGGCGCGCAGCGACAATCCAGAGCGCCTCTCACTCCTGGTACCCGGCAGCGATGAACCGGTTGCTCCCACCAACTGGTCGTTCGGCCAGATGTGCAACCTGGTCGGCGCGCCGGCCTCTTATCTGCGCGATCTGCCGGCGGCGCTCGCCGGCATCAATCTCCAGCATGGCCTGATCGCCCATCGCGGCGAGCAGGTGAAGCTGCTTCAGACGCATGATGGCCGCACCGAACTGCGAGCGGTCACCGGCCCGGACTATGGCCGGATCTGGGATCATGAGCTGGTCGCAGCGGTGATGAAATTCGCGGGCGACGGCATAGGGGATACACGGTGGAAGGTTCCGGGCGTGCTCGACTGGGGTACGATGCGCTATAACCCCTATGTCGATGTCAGCCGTGACACGACCACCCTCTATGCCTCCGATCGCGACGTCTTCCTCTTTCTGGTGGATGATACCCATCCGATCGAAGCGGGCCGGCTGCCCAATGGTGACCCGGACCTCTATTTCCGCGGCTTCTATTGCTGGAACTCGGAAGTCGGCTCGAAGACGCTCGGCATCGCAACCTTCTATCTCCGGGCGGTGTGCATGAACCGGAATCTCTGGGGCGTCGAGAATTTTGAGGAGATCAATATCCGCCATTCGAAATTCGCTGCCAATCGGTTCGCGCAGCAGGCCGAGCCCGCGTTGACCCACTTCGCGGATTCCTCAGCCGTACATTTCATCAACGGCATCCGTACCGCGCGGGACCGCATCGTCGCGCGCACAGACGAGGATCGCTCAAGCTTCCTGCGCAACCGCGGCTTCTCCAAATCCGACACCGCAAAGGTCATCGCCACCGTCCTCGACGAGGAGGGGCACCCCGCGGCGTCACTCTACGACTTCGTGCAGGGCATTACCGCCATCGCGCGACACAAGACCCATCAGGATGACCGCCTCGATCTCGAGGGCAAGGCCCGCAAGCTGATGGAACGCGCCAACTGACCGCGTTGGCGCCGGACACGGACCGGCGCCACGCTTCCAGATTCTGGAGATTTGCCATGACCGAGAATTCGGTGGCGCCGACGCACGCCTATCGCGTTGCCGTCGATTTCCTGAGCGGCGACCAATGCTTCGCCAGCGGACAATATGATATCGAGGCTGAGGATGTCGCCGAGGCCGTCCGCCTTGCCCTCATCCAAGCAGAGGACAGTATCTACCACGACCCGCGTGTTCCCGATCTGGGCCTTCACGCCCATGTCGTGCCGATCACGGACGGGGATGATCCCGATCCTCAATCGCCTTGTCCCGCGGCCGCGCAGAAGCCAGTCTGTCCGTACTGCGGAAGCGATGGGGTCGCCCGCGACGCCACCGCCAGATGGGATACGGACGAACAATGCTGGTCGATTTCGGGGCTCTTCGACAATGAGACCTGCGACGATTGCGGCGCAGAAGGCGATGACTTCGCCAATTGGGTCGCCATTACCCCTAAGCCGCCCGCTGACCGCGGCTTGTCTGTTGGCGCTCGAGCTCTTCCAGATACCGGGCCGATAGAGCCGGAAACCACGTCTGGTCAGGTGCCTGCCGAGATCTTGTCCGTTCAGGCGATTGACGCGGCCGCCTATCGACTGGCGATTGCCTCACTGCCGCTCGACCGCCGCGCGATCTTCGAGCTGCACCAGCTTGACGGTCTGCCCTATACCGAAATCGCCGAACGCACCGGCACCTCCGTCGCGGACATCGAGCGAGAGATCGCTGCGACGCTCACCCATCTGGCGACGTGCCTCCGGGGCGATCCCGATCACCCGGCGTGATGCCGACCAGATCCCTGTTCCTTCGTCCGCACGGCACGATCGGCGCGCCATCACTGCCGCCGAGCTTTTTGGTGTCAGGGTCAATGCGATCGCTGTCTCCACGATCGTGGCAGCTTACGTCATAGATATTTGGAGATCGTCCGAAACTCCTCGACGGCCGAGCCTACGTTCTTGTCCGCCTCTGCATGGGACAGGCAGTGATCGATATGATCGTTGATCAGCGCCTTTTTCGCGTTCGCCACTGCCTTTTCGACTGCATGAAGTTGCTGGGCGATATCCACGCAAGGCCGACCCGCTTCGATCATGTCGACGATGCTGCGTAAATGTCCCCCAGCCCGGCTGAGCCGTTTCACAATCGCTGTATGGCTGGCGTGCCTGTGATCGGTCATCAAAATGGTCATCCTGTAGATCAGCGAGCGGGACACTCAGGCCCTTTACATATCCCCCTGGGGAGGTTAGCTCAAGCGCGTCCTGTATCCCCCATAGGGGATAGGGTCGCAATCAATCGGAACAAACGCCACGTGCTCTCCGTCCTGGCAAACCTCACCTATCGCCATCTGTTCATGGCTCAGGTCATCGCGCTCATCGGCACCGGACTCGCAACAGTTGCGCTCGGCCTGCTTGCCTATGACATCGCCGGCGGCAGCGCGGGCGCGGTGCTCGGCACGGCGCTCGCGATCAAGATGGTGGCCTATATCGGTGTCGCGCCGGTCGTTGGCGCCTTTGCCGACCGTCTGCCGCGTCGCGCATTTCTCGTCAGCATGGATCTCGTACGGATGGCGGTGGCGATCTGTCTGCCGTTCGTGAGCCAGGTCTGGCAGGTCTATGTCCTGATCTTCGTGCTGCAATCGGCCTCTGCGGCGTTCACGCCGACCTTCCAGGCAACCATCCCCGATATCCTGCCAGAGGAGCGCGACTATACCCGCGCGCTGTCGCTGTCGCGGCTCGCCTATGACATGGAAAGCCTGACCAGCCCGATCCTCGCTGCCGGGCTGCTGACCGTCATCAACTTCCACTGGCTATTTTCGGGAACGGCGATCGGGTTTCTGTGCTCGGCGCTGCTCGTCGTGACGACAGTCCTGCCGCATGCGGCGAAATCAGAACCAAGAAGTGGGGGCATCTACGCCAAGACCACGCGGGGTACGCGCATCTATCTGAAGACGCCGCGCCTGCGGGGGTTGCTGGCGCTGACCCTTGCTTCAGCTGCGGCCAGTTCGATGGTCATCGTCAACACGGTGGTCATCGTGCGCGGCAATCTCGGCCTCACGCAGCGCGATGTTGCCTTCACCCTCGCCGCTTTTGGCGGAGGCTCGATCCTTGCCGCGTTGACCCTGCCACGCATCCTCGATCGGGTTGCCGATCGTACGATCATGATTGGTGCTGCGGCAGCAATGACGATCGGTCTCGCCCTTCTGGCAGTGCTCACGGCAAGCTTTGGGGCAGCGCCCGGTTATTGGCGCATGGTCCTGATCGGCTGGTTCATACTCGGTATCGCCTATTCGATGAGCGTGACGCCATCGGGCCGATTGCTTCGACGGTCGGCTAATGCCGGCGACCGTCCGGCCTTGTTCGCTGCTCAATTCGCGCTCAGCCATTGCGCCTGGCTGATCTGCTATCCCCTGGTGGGTCTGTTGGGCGCCAGCATCGGGCAGACAGCGGCCTTTGCGGCAATGGCGGTGATCGCGGCCGTCGGAACCCTGGCCGCATCGTGGCTTTGGCCCAGCGCAGATCCCGATACGGTGAACCATGATCATGCGGATCTCGCGCCCGATCATCCCCATCTGCGCGGCGATCACGGCACGGCGCGGGAACATGCGTTCGTCATCGACGATCTCCATCAGCGCTGGCCACGCCAATGACTTTCATCTCGACTGTCATGATCCCTGCCTTGCGGCGCGCTTGTGGACCGGCCGTGTTCGCGATACCCGTAACGACATGACGGCATCGTCGGTCAGATTGCGCGCTTCGGTGCGGGCCTGTACCCGCATGCGCCTTTTTGCGCTCTCGGCGATTCTGGCGCTGTTCGGGATGCTGGCGCTTGCCATCTGGCATGACGCTATGCCGCACGTCCATGATGCCGCGCATGTCATCAGCGTCGATCGGGATCATCATGATCACGCCCCGGCCGAGCAGCCGGACACACCCGACCTGATGCATCTGGCGGCTCATGCGGTGCTCCAGACAATCGACGTGCCTGCGCAGGCTGTGATTGTTGCGCTCTTGAAGCCTGTCACCGCAATCTGGGCGCGCGAACCTGCCGAAGCGGCGCGGTCTATCGCACCTTCGTCAATTCTGCGTCCCCCGCGAGGCTGAATTCACGCGCGTAGCGCGTGCCGTCATTGCAGCCTTTTTTGGGGATAAGAATATGAGAGCCTTTATAGGCCGGCTGCCGCGTCGCGTGGTGTCCGGCATGATGGTCGCGACCTGCGTCGCGGCGCTGTGCGCACCCGCACAGGCGCAAGTGGCGCCGCCGTTCGCTACACTGCTACGCCAGACCGCCGAGGCGCCTCGGCGCATCGAAAGCGAAGCTGAGGTCCGCCGGTCCGAAGGTCTTGCACGCCAGGCGCGCGCCCGACCCAATCCGACGATCGGCATTCTCACCGAGAATGTCGCGGGATCGTCTCCCTATCGCGGGGTCGATCGCGCCGAGACGACGCTGCAATATAGCCAGCCGCTCGAAATCGGCGGCAAGCGTTCGGCGAGGATCGCAGCGGGAGAGGCCGGCGTCGCCGCGTCCCGCGCCCGCGATCGTGATGCGAAGATCCGCTACGCTTATGATCTTGCACGCGCTTATGCAGCGGCGGACGTCGCAGACCAGCGGATAGTGCTGGCCGAAGGCGAGGTCGAGCAAGCGCAGAACATCTTGCGCGCCACTCGCGTGCTGGTCGATGCCGGCAAGGAAGCGCGTCTGCGCGCCCTGCAAGCAGAAGCTGCGCTGAACGCCGTGACCGCCGATCTTGAAGGGGCCAAAGCGGATCGCATTGCGGCCTATGCCCGTCTCTCCGCACTCGCCGGCGTCGAGGAGACCTTCACCGGCTTGTCGGAATCGCTCCTGACCGTGCCGGTCGCGGCACCGGCTTATGGCCCCGTCGATCCGATGACGAGTTCGTCCTTTCTTGCCGCGCAGGCAGAGCGGGAGGCTGCCGAGCGCCGCCTGACCGCCGAACAGAAGCGGGCAATCCCCGATGTGACGGCAATCGTCGGCGTGCGGCGCCTCGATTATGAAAATGCGACCGCACTGACGGCGGGCGTCTCGATCCCGCTCAACATCTTCGATCGCAATCGTGGCAATATCGCCGCTTCGCAAGCAGAGGCACAGGCCGCCGCCGCAAGATTGGCCATGGCGCGTAACGATGCGATTGCCGAAGCCCGCGCGGCCGGGGCGCAGATTGCGGCCGCACAGTCGCGGGTTGCCGCTGCGGAGGCATCGCAACGCACCGCGGAAGAAACCTATCGTCTCGCCCGCATCGCCTATGAGGCTGGCAAATCCCCGCTCGTCGAATTGTTGAACGCCCGCCAAGGCCTTGGCGCGGCACGCGGGATCGTCCTCGACGCCAAAGTAGCCAGTTTCGAGGCGCGCGCGCAGCTCGCCCGCCTTCAGGGCCGCACCCTTTCCGGAGATGAGATCCAATGAACCCCGAACGCAACAAGCTTTATGCCGGGGCCGCGATCGGTCTCGTCCTCGCCGCCCTTGCCGGTTTCGGTGTCGCCAGAATGACGGGTCCGTCAGCACCGACAGCCGAGACGGAAGCGGCCGCCTCCACCGCTCCAACCGACACCGTCGTGATCACCCAGGACGGTATCAAGACGTCGGGGATTGGCCTTGCACAAGCGGCATCCGGTGGCGTCGCCGGCATCATCCTCGCCAGCGCCACAGTCGAGGCAACGCCTGACGCCGAAGCGGTGCTCACTGCCCGGGCAGCGGGCACCGTTACCCGGATCTTCAAGCGGATCGGTGATCCGGTCAGTGAGGGCGAAACGATCGCCCTTGTCGAGAGCCGCGATGCGTCGGCGATCGCCGCCGATCGCAGTACGGCTGCCGCAAGGGTTACGCTTGCAAGCCGGCAACTCGCGCGCGAGCGAATACTGCTTAATCAAGGGGTGTCGCCCCGGGCAGACTATGAGACCGCCGAAGCCAATCTGGCGGTCGCGCAGGCCGAAGCCCGGCAAGCGAGCGCTGCCGCCAGCGCGGCAAAGGTCTCGCGCGATGGCAGGTCGGTTGCGGTGGTCAGTTCGATCTCCGGCCGTATAACGTCCGCACCCGTCAATCTCGGCGCGTTTGTGCAGGCCGAGACCGAGTTGTTCCGTGTCGCCGATCCGCGCCGCCTTCAGATCGAGGCGAGCATGCCGGCAGCGGACGCATTGCGTGTGAAGGCGGGTGACAGGGCCGAACTGACGACCAATAATGGCCAGAAGGTGGAAGGCCGGGTCCGCTCGGCGACTGGCGTGGTCGATCCGCAGACGCGGCAAGCGACGGTGGTCGTGACGCCAAGCGGCGGCGGCGGCCTGATCGCACCCGGCCAGCTTGTCCAGGCGCGTATCTTCGCCAGCGGCGGCGATGCGGCCTCGGGCGTGAATGTGCCGCAGGATGCGGTCCAGACGCTAGGGGATCGCTCGGTGGTGTTCGTGCGAACCCGCCAGGGGTTCGAGGCGCGGACCGTGCGGGTTGGAACGCGCAGCGGCGGCATGGTCGAGATTGCCTCGGGCCTTCCCGCAAACACGGTGATCGCCACCACCAATGCCTTCCTGCTCAAGGCCGAGCTTGGCAAGGAGTCGGCGGAATGATCGCGCGCATATTAGGGCTCTCCGTCAGAGCGCGATGGGCCGTTGCGTTCATCACCTTCCTCGTCGTCCTGTTCGGTGCCTGGCAGATCACCCTGCTGCCGATCGACGCGGTCCCGGATGTCACCAACCGCCAGGTGCAGATCAACAGTTTCGTGCCCACCCTCGGACCGGTCGATATGGAGAAGCAGGTCACCTTCCCCGTCGAAACCGCGCTTGCCGGTATTCCGGGCCTGCAGATGACCCGCTCGCTCACGCGTAACGGGTTCAGCCAGGTCACGGCGGTCTTCAAGGATAGCACCGACATCTATTTCGCACGACAGCAGGTGACCGAACGGGTCGCGCAGGCCAAGGACAGTCTGCCTGCCGGCGTTCAACCCCAACTCGCGCCGCTCACGACGGGTCTGGGCGAGATCTTCATGTTCAGCGTCGCATTCGAACATCCCGACGGCAAGGGCGTGAAGGTCGTTGACGGTCAGCCGGGCTGGCAGTCCGATGGTTCCTATCTGACGCCCGAGGGCGAGAAACTGACCACGGTGGTTGCCAAGGCCGCTTATCTGCGAACGGTCCAGGATTGGATCATCAGGCCGCAGATGCGCACCGTGCAGGGTGTTGCCGGTGTCGATTCCAACGGCGGCTATGTGAAACAATATGTCGTCGAGCCCAATCTGACCGCGCTTGCATCCTATGGCGTCTCGGTCACTGACCTCGCCGACGCGCTCGAACGGTCGAACCTGTCGGCGGGCTCCAACTATGTCCGCCGTGCCGGTGAATCCTTCCTCGTCCGCGCTGACGCGCGTTTGCGGTCGGTCTCCGACATAGAAGAGGCGGTGATCGCCACACGCGCCGGCGTGCCGATCCGCGTGAAGGACGTCGGCGAAGTCGTCATCGGTGGCGCGGTGCGGACCGGATCCGGCAGCGTCGGGGGATCGGAGGCGGTCATCTCGACCATCCTGATGCTTACTGGCGAGAACAGCCGCATCGTCGCCAATCGCGTCGCCGACAAGCTGGTCGAGATCAACAAGACGTTGCCGCCGGACGTTGTTGCAAGCCAAGCCTATAATCGCTCGAAACTGGTCAACGCGACCATCGCCACGGTCGAGAAGAATCTGGTCGAAGGCGCACTGCTGGTCATCGTCGTGCTGTTCCTGCTGCTCGGCAACATCCGTGCGGCGCTCATCACGGCGGCCGTGATCCCGATCACCATGCTGATGACCGCGGCGGGCATGAATGAGCTGGGTGTCTCGGGCAATCTGATGAGCCTCGGCGCGCTCGACTTCGGCCTGATCGTCGACGGCGCGGTCATCATCGTCGAAAACGCGCTCCGGCGGCTGGCCGAGCGGCAGCACAAGGAAGGAAGACTCCTAACCCGGCTCGAACGCCTCACCGAAACCACTCACGCCGCGCAGGAGATGGTCCGGCCAACCGTCTATGGCCAGGCCATCATCTTCCTCGTGTTCATACCTTTGCTCACCTTCCAGGGCGTGGAGGGCAAGACGTTCGCACCGATGGCGATCACGCTGATGCTGGCGCTGGCCAGCGCGTTCATTCTGTCGATCACGTTCGTGCCGGCGATGGTCGCGTTGCTGGTGACCGGCAAGGTGAGCGAGACCGAGGTCAGATCAATCCGCTGGTTTAAGGAAAAATATCAGCCGGCGCTCACCCGCGCCGTGGCGCGGCCCATGCCGTTCATCATGGGCGGCGTAGGCGTGTTTGCTGCGGCCGTGTTGCTGTTCGGCACGCTTGGACAAGAGTTCATGCCGCAGCTCGACGAGAAGGACATCACGGTCACCAACTTCCGTATTCCATCCGCCTCGATCGATCAGTCGACCGCGATGCAGCTCCAGATCGAAAATGCACTCAAGACGTTGCCCGAGGTGGCGTTGGTCTTTTCCAAGAACGGCAATGCCGATCTTGGCACCGATCCGATGCCGCCTAATGCGTCGGATACCTATGTCATCCCCAAGCCTGAAAAGGAGTGGCCTGCCGAGGTCAAATCCAAGGAGGATATTCTTCGGCGGATCGAGGAACGGATGAAGCCGCTGATCGGCAACCGCACGGAGATTCAGCAACCGATCCAGATGCGGTTCAATGAGCTGATCGCGGGCGTTCGCTCGGACGTGGCCGTCAAGCTTTATGGCGACGATCTCGACGCCATGAGCCAAGCGGCGAGCCGGATCGCAGCCGCCCTTCGAACAATCCCGGGTGCGGCGGACGTGCAGGCGGAACAGACATCTGGCGCGCCGACCTTCGACATCAAGGTCGATCGCCAGGCGGCGGGCCGTTACGGCCTGTCGGTCGAGGAGGTCGCCAGTACGGTCGCGGCCGCCCTGGGTGGACGCAAAGCTGGCTTGTTGTTCGAAGGCGACCGGCGTTTCGATGTCGTGGTGCGACTGCCCGACGCACAGCGCGACGATATCGAGACCCTGGGTTCGATCCCGGTCATGCTACCATCCAGCGGTGCCGGGAACGCGCGTTCCATCCCGCTCAGCGAAGTGGCGCGCTTCACCTACACAGAGGGGCTTAACCAGATCAGCCGCGAGAACGGTAAACGGATGGTGGTGGTCCAGGCCAATGTGCGCGGCCGCGATCTTGGCGGATTCGTCACCGAAGCCCAGGCGAAGATCACCGACGTGAAGCTGCCCGCCGGCACTTTCATCGAGTGGGGCGGCCAGTTCGAGAGCCTCCAGTCCGCCTCCCAGCGGTTGGCGATCGTCGTGCCGCTTTGCTTCGTTCTGATCTTCGCGTTGCTGTACATGGCACTGGGCGGCGCCTGGCCCGCCCTGGTTGTGTTTACGGCCGTCCCTATGGCCTTGGCAGGAGGGGTGTTCGCTCTGGCCTTGCGGGGGATACCCTTCTCCATCACGGCGTCGGTCGGGTTTATCGCGCTGTCGGGTGTGGCGGTCCTCAACGGACTCGTCATGATGAGTGCGATGCGCAAGCGGCTTGACGACGGCGAAGGGATCGACGGAGCCATCATTGGTGGCGCGATGGAACGTGTGCGGCCCGTGCTGATGACTGCCCTTGTAGCGAGCCTGGGCTTCATCCCGATGGCGCTTGCCACCGGTACCGGAGCGGAGGTGCAACGACCGCTTGCGACCGTGGTGATCGGGGGGCTCATCACATCGACGGCGCTGACGCTGCTCGTTCTTCCGGCAATCTCGGCGCTGATGTTCCGAATACTCGCGAAACGGAAGACTGCGGAGGAACCGCCGGCCGATTTGGTGCAGGCATGAAGCATGCTGCCCTGGCGAAGACCGCCAGGGCAGCCTGTCTCGATGTTGCCGGACTGCCGGATTTTCTATTGCACAGGAAATGTAAGCCGCACCGCCAGGCCGGGTGCGAGATGGCATATCTCCATCCGAGCGTCATGGAGGCGGGCCACTGCCTCCACGATCGCAAGGCCCAGCCCGTTACCGGGCGTCGTCCGGGCAGCGTCCAGCCGGCCGAACGGACGAAGGACGGTGGGGACGTGATCCGGGGCGATGCCCGGGCCGTCGTCCTCGACGGAGAGGAAGGCAGGTGCGACGCGAACCACGATCCGGGCGCCCATCGCCGAATGCTTCAAGGCATTGTCGACGAGATTCGCGGCGGCGCGCGTGAGAAGATCGATGTCGCCTTCGACAAGGATCTCGCTGCTGACCAGCAAGTCAATCGACCGGCCCGATCCCTCGATCTCGGGGCGATAGGCATCGACAACCTGTTCAGCGACCGCTGCCAGATCGACGGGCGCGAACTCCTTGCGCGCGTCGCCGGAATCGATCTCGGCAAGATCGAGCATCGACTCGAAGAGTCGCAGCGCGCCGTCAATGCCGCCTCCGGCATCGTCGATCGACTGCCGCAGTTCCTGGACATCATGCGATCGCTTAGCCGCTTCGAGCGTATGGCGCACGCGCGTCAACGGCGTGCGCAAGTCGTGCGCGATTTCGGCTGACACTCGCCGCACCGTGCCGACCAACCTATTGATCCGATCGAGCATCCCGTTCATCGCCAAGGCGAGCTCATCGAGATCATCACGCGTACGTCCGGTGTGCGGAATCCTCGCGGTAAGATCGCCCTGTTCGACGGCTCGCACCGTGCCAAGGATGTCCTGCATACCGCGCAGCACGCGGCGCGTGGCCACGAAACCGATGGCGAGGCCGACGATGAGAGCGATAACGCCCGAAACCAGGAGCGCGCTGAACACGGCTTCGCGGACCGCCTCGCCGCGCTCAATGTCCTCCCCGATGGCCAGCAGCGAACCATCGGGCAAGCGGCTCGTCAGGACCAGCAGATGTTCCTTGCCTTCAAGGCCGGGCGCTCCCTCGCGCGCTGCCATCGCGTGCCAGCCCGCAGCCCGCGGAGCGGTGGTCAGATCGCCCGCCACGATCCGGCCATGCGGATCGACCAGCAGATATTCGAGCGCGCCCGGACGTTCCGATCGCGCGCCGATCGCGTCGGCGGCGCGCACGAGGCCTTCCTGCGAGACTTCGACGGCGACGGCATGCACCTCCAGCGCGATCCGTTCGCGTGCATCGCTCTCCACGATGTTCTGCGACATCAGCCAGCCAGCGATACCGGCCCCGGCCATGGCGAGTACAAGCAGCGCCGCATTCAGCAAGGAAAGACGAAAAACCGTCGAGCGGAGGAGTCTCTTAGCCGGCGCGAACGGCATAGCCCTCACCCTTTATGGTATGGATCAGGGGAGGATCGCCACCGCGGTCGATCTTTGTGCGCAGCCGGCTGACATGGCTTTCGACCAGGTTGGTTCCAGGATCGAACCGGAACCGCCAGATCTGCTCGAGCAACATCATGCGCGTGACGACGGCCGGCGCATTTTGCATCAGCATCTCGAGCAGCTGATATTCGCGCGGCTGCAGATGAACCAGCTTGTCGCCTCGCCAGACCCGACGCTGCATCCGATCGAGCGCCAGGGTGCCGACCGTGAGCAGGGCGTCGGACAGACCGCTCGATCGGCGGCCCAGCGCCTCGACCCGGGCTTCCAGTTCGACCATCGAGAAGGGTTTGACGAGATAGTCGTCGGCGCCGCCGCGCAGGCCGGCGACCCGGTCGGAGACCGAGCCGAGCGCGGTCAGCAACAGGACCGGCACCTTGATGTCGCGGTCGCGAAGACCCGCAACCACCGCGAGTCCATCCATGCCCGGCAACATTCGGTCGATGACGACGACGTCATATCTGCCGTTCAACGCCCGATCGAAGCCTTCAGCGCCGTCACCGACGATGTCGACCTGGTGGCCGGATTCGGCGAGCGCGGCCGCGACCGTCTCCGCCATCCTCTGGTCATCCTCGATAAGCAGCAACCGCATCGCTCGTTCCATTTCGATCCCTGGGCCAACGATAGGCCAGCACGAGCGCGGGCAACAGCACCAGGCTCATGAACGTCGAGGTCACCAGCCCGCCGAGGATGACCGCGGCCATCGGCCCCTGCACCTCGCGGCCCGACTGGCCCGCCTCGAACGCCAGCGGCGCAAGCCCGAGCCCGGTCACCAGCGCGGTCATCAGGATCGGCGTGACACGTTCGCGCGCGCCGCGGATGACGGTGGCGAGATTCCTCGGCGCCCCTTCCTCCTCGACCAGATGATCGACATGGCTGATCAGGAGGATCGAGTTGCGCGCCGCGATCCCGAACAGCGTGACGAAGCCCACCAGCGCCCCGAGCGAGAGTACCCCGCCCGTGATCGCAACGGCGATCACACCGCCGGCGAGCGCGAAGGGCGTGCCAGCAAGAATGAGTCCTGCCGGCCGGCCGCCGCCAAAGGCAAGAATGAGCAGCGCGACGATGCCGATCGACGCTGCCGCGACGTTGAGCAGGATCTGGCGCGTTGCCGCAGCCTGGGCCTCCGCGACGCCGGCATAGTCAAGATAGACGCCCGGCGGCAGCTTCACCTCACGGGTGAGTTTCGCGCGTGCGGCGCGGACGAACCCGGCCACGTCGGATGCCGATGGATTGGCGGTCACCACCTGCCGTCGGCGGCCGTCCTGATGGCTGATCGTCGTCCGCCCCTCGGCGGCGCGGATCGTGGCAATATCGGAGAGCGGCGTGGTTGTGCCGTCGGCGGCACGCACGAGGATGGAGCCGACCGCCTCGGGATCGCGCGCCTCATTGTCGGGCAGGGTGACGGCGACCTCGGTGATACGATCCGCTTCGGCGATCTCGCTGACCGTCCGGCCCTGGAAGGCGGTCTCGATCGCATCATAGGCGTCGGTTGGCGTTACGGCGCGCAGCGCCATGCGATCGGCATCGAGCGTGATGCGCAGCGCCGGGGCGCCGGGCTGTGCCTTGACCCGGACATCGGCGGCACCCGGGATTGTCGCGAGCACCCGGGCGACATCGGCGGCGACACGATCGAGCCCGTCGAGATCGGCACCGTAGACGCCGATCGCGACCTTGGCGGTTTCGCCGGACAGGGTCTCGCTGATCCGGTCGCCAAGGAAGGTGAGGGTCTCGCTCTGGATTCCGGGATAGCGGGCGATCACAGCGCGGATTTGCGCGAGTGTCCGGTCTTCGGAAGCGCCGCCGACGCGCCTGAGTTCGACATGGAACTCGCTGCGGTTGGGCTGGAACGTGTCCTCGCCCGCTTCGGCGCGGCCTATCTGTTCCTCGACGGTGGCGACATCCGGAATGGCGAGCAAATCATGCGTGATCCCGCGGCCAATGCCCTTCATCCAGGGGATCGACGCCCCGACCGGCCCGTTGACCTGGACGACATAATGCCGTTCGCGAAACGCTGGCAGCAGCTCGCCGCCGAAGCTGATGAGGATCAGCGCTGTGAACACGCCGATCACGGTCGTGGCGATCACGGTGAAGCGGGGATGCCGGCACGCCGGTGCCAGCAACCGCGCATGCGCGTCCTTCAGCCTGCTCACATAGCCCGGCTCGTCGTGCAGCCTGACCCGCTTGAGGAGCAGCAGCGACATGGCGGGCGCAACCGTGATCGCGACCACAAGCGAGGCCAGCGTCGCGAGCAGGAACGACCAGGCGAGCGGCCCGAAAAAGGCGCCCTGCAATCCCGTCAGGAAGAGGATCGGCGCGACCGTCAGCGCGAGCACATAGGTCGCATAGACCACCGGCGCACGCACCTCGACCGACGCCGCCTCGATGATCGCGGCCCGGCCGTCGCCCTCGGGCGCATCGCGCAGCCGCCGCACGATATTCTCCACCCCGACGATCGCGTCGTCGATGACCACGCCGAGCGCGACCGCGAGCCCGCCCAGCGTCATCGTGTTGATCGTCTGCCCCGTGCGGTCCAGCACGATCAGCGCCGCCAGCAGGGACAGGGGAATCGACGCGAAGGCGATGAAGGCGACGCGCAGGTCGCGCAGAAAGGCCAGCAGCACAAACGCGATCAGCGCGGCGCCGATCAACAGGTCGGTTCGGATGCCGCCAAGCGCGGACTCGATGAAATTCGCCGGACGATGGAGGGCGGGGTAGATATGCACGCCCTGTGCCTCGATCGCCGGCCGCAGTTCGGCGAGTGCGGCTTCGACCTTGAGCGTCGTGTCGAGCGTGTTCGCGCCGTACTGGCTGGCCAGGGCGAGAAGGACGCCGTCCTGTCCCATGATCAGCGCGTCGCCGGTCTTGGGTCTCGCGGCATCGACGACATCGGCGAGATCGCCGAGCCGGACGGGCAGGCCAGCGCCGAGCGGCAAGACCGCCTGGGCAAGCGTACGCGCGGTGACGGCGCCGGTGGTCGGCTCGATCAGGATGCGCTGGTTCGCCGTCTCGGCGAAGCCGCCGCCACGAATGACTGTCATCGCCTTCACCGCGGTTTCGACTTCGGCGAGCGACACGTTGCGCGCCACGAGATCCGCCGGGCGGATGCGTACTTCGATCCGGCGCTGCTCGCCGCCGAAGATGATGGCGCGGGTGACGCCGGGCGACGCGAGCAGCCGCGGCACGATCGTCCAGCGTACGAGATCGCGCAGCGACTTGCGATCGCGCCCGCCGGTGAAGCCGATCTTGAGCAGGTCCATCGTCGATGACGTCAGCGGCCCCATGCGGGGCGGCTGGACACCGGCCGGCAACTGGCCGGCGGCTTCGGAGATGGCTTCCGCCACGATCTGACGCGCCCGATAGGGGTCGCTGCCCTCGACGAATACGACCTGGATGACCGAGAGGCCCTGGATTGATTCGGACCGGACCGACTGCACGCCAGTCGCGCCGTTGATCGCGGTTTCAAGGGGGCGGGTGACGAGCGCCTCGACCTGATCGGGGGTCATGCCCGGCGCCTCGGTCTGCACGCTGGCCTGGGCCGGAACGAATTCGGGGAACACGTCGTAGCGCGCGTTGCGGATGGTGAGCACGCCGAAGCCCAGGAGGAGGAGCGCGGCGAGCATGATCATGCCGGGATGAGCGAGGCTGAGCCTGACGATGCGACCGAGCATGGGTTAGTCTCCGTCGCTTTCCGCGGCGGATCCGCCGCTGCGGTCGATTGCGAGCAGCGTTTCCGCGCCTCCGGTCACGACACGGTTCCCGGCGGTCAGGCCCGAATGCACGAACCAGGCACCACCGATCGGCCGCGCATCGATGAGCTCGACGCGTTCGAAACTTTCCGGTCCGTCCTGCCGGTACACCCATAGTCCGCCGCGCCAGCGCAGCACCGCGTCGCGCGGCACGGCGACACCCGCCTCGGCGCTGCCGCGCTCGACCTTGACGTCCAGGATGCGACCGTTTGTCGCCGACGCCGCGATCGGCCCGCGCAGGATGGCAAGCAGGCCCGCGCTTTGCAGGCGCGGGTCCGCCGCGGCGGCCGGACCGAGAACGGCGAGAACGCCGCCGTCGATGCGCATTCGCGACCGCGTGTCGAGACTGGCGCCGGGCACGTCGATCCTCACGAGCGCGGCCCGGCCGGCCGCGATATCCGCGATCAGCGCGTGGCGGGCGCCGGTCCCGAGTCGTGCGAGACCGGGGCCATATTCCAGTCCGATGCGACGCTCGGCCAGCCCGACGCGGGCGGAGTCGGCCGCAGACTGCGCGCGCGCTGCTTCGACCGACTTCGCCGAGGCGCTCTGATCCTGGGAGAAAAGCTGGACGAGCCGGGCGGCCTCGGCTCGCGATGCGCCTGCGGCCGCCCGCGCCGTCACGATTTCCGCGTCGATTGCCGCGAGCGCGCCGCCATCGAGCCCGCGTGCAAAGCCGTGCGTGATCGCTGGAGTGCTGGTGGTGGTGACTGATGCGACCGAGAGGCCGGTGCGCTGCTGCTCCGCGCGCTCAAGGCGCACCTCGCCGTCGCGCGCGCTCGAAGCCGTCGCCGTGGGGCGGTCGGCCGAAGGATTCTTGCCCTCGGCCGTCTCGGTAGCGTTCCGCATGGGTGCAAGTCCCAGCAGCACCGCAGCGCTGACCCCGGCACCCACCGCCGCCCAGCCGATCGCTGTGCGCCTGCTCATCGGCGCTGCTCCCCGGTTCGTCCCGTTCTGATCATGGTCTCCGATCCTTCAAGCGGACGGCGCAGCGCATCCTCCAGCGCGGCATCCGCCACGTGCACGCGCGCGAGCGCGTCAATCTCCGATGTCCGCGCCTGCTCGGCGCCCGCCTGGGCCGCCGCCCAGTCAGTGCGGTCGATCGCGCCCGCGGCAAGTTCGCGGTCCGCCTGACGCGCGAGGCGGTCCGCGGCGACCCGTTCGACGGTCCGGATCCGTTGGAGCGCCGCGCGCGCCGCGCGCGTCTCGACCAGTGCGGCATCGATCGCGGCCTCGGCCGATGCGATCACCGCTTCGAGGCGCTTGCCGGCTTCGGCGCGCCGGGCCTCGGCGGCCGCGATGGCGTGGCGGTTGAGATCGAGCGGGGGCAGGATCAGGCCGAGCGAGAATGGCACCTTCACCAGCCCGCGCTCCCAGGTATAGCCCGGCGCGATGCTGATCGCGGGGAACTGTTTGGCCACCTCGCCGCGCAGGTCGGACTCGGCCTGATCGTAGGCCACGATCGCTTTCAGCACATCGGCCCGCGAACGCAGCGCTTCAAGACGCAGCCCGGTCGTGACCTGGCCGCCTGGGTCTGGCGCAGGATCGTCGAATCCGTCCCACGCCATCGCAAGCGGTGTGACCGCCGTCTCGGGCACACCGATCGCGGCTGCGATCGCCCGATCCGCGGCGCGGTGCTGCGCCTGCGCGTCGACGAGACGGCGCCCCGCATCGGCGCCGTCGGCGCGGACTCGCTCCAGTTCAGCTCGCGATGCCTCGCCCGCGGCGACGCGACGCGCCATCGCCGCGAATTGACGGTCGCGAACCTGGGCCAGTGCACCGAGTGCCAGGATTTGCCGATCGGCGACCATTCGCTGGGCAAGCGCTAGCCGCAGCGCGATGCGGGCCGACCAGATCGCCTCGGCCACATCGTAGCGCGCAGACAGCACGGCGAGGTCCGCCGTGGCGACCCGCGTGGTCCGCCGACCACCGATATCGAGTGGTATGTCGAGCGACCCGCCGAACAGCCAGGGCGAGCTTGCCGACGGGTCGCGCGCATATTCGCTGGTCAGCGTCAGTGTCATGTTCGGCCATTGGCGCACGACGCCGACATTGGCGGCAGCGGTGTCGACCGCAGCGCGCGCGGCGGCCACGTCGGCATTGTACAGCGTTGCGGCGGCGAACAGCGACAGCCGGTCCCAGATCACCGGCGAAGCAGGGCGGACCGGTGCAATCTCGGCGACGCGACGCCCCACCGCTGCCTGGTCGAGCGTGCGCGCATCCCGGGCAGCCGCGATCGCATCCGGACTGACAGGGTGCGGCCGGTAGGACGCGCAGCCCGCCGTCGCCGCCAAAAACAGCAGCGGCACCGCAAGACGCAGTTTGAACCAGCAGGTTTTGGGGGCCGCAACGATCATCTCCGCGGCGATATCAACCGTCAGCCGATCTCGCATGTTGTGGATTTACAAGGTGCAGCCCTTGCCCGACCTGATCTATCCGCCGTGGCGAATGTTGCTTGAAGTAATCGGCGGGTTCTGCGCGCCCGAGGGAGATCATGACGATGAGCGACCAGGACGACGATGTCGATCTTCGCGACAACAAGCCGCTGGCCCGCGCCGTGCTGTTCGTCGCGCTCGCAAATCTCGCTTATTTCGGGGTAGAATTCACTGTCGCACGGTTGATTGGGTCGGTGTCGCTGTTCGCCGACAGCATCGACTTCCTCGAGGACGCTTCGGTCAATCTCCTGATCCTTGTTGGTCTAGGGTGGAGCACGCGCGGCCGGGCTCGTCTCGGCATGGCGCTCGCTCTTGTGCTGCTTGTGCCGGGACTCGCGACGCTCTGGACCGCCTGGGCGAAGTTCAACGTGCCGATCGCGCCGTCACCCATTCCGCTGTCGCTAGCGGCGTTGGGCGCGCTCGCCGTCAATGCGACCTGCGCGATCATGCTGACCCGGTTTCGGCATCATCAGGGCAGCCTGACCAAGGCGGCCTATCTCTCGGCACGCAATGATGCCGTGGCCAATATCGCGATCATTGTCGCTGCGGTCGTGACCGCCACGCTGTGGCATTCTGCTTGGCCGGACTTGATCGTTGGTCTGGCTATCGCTGCGATGAACGCCGATGCCGCGCGCGAAATCTGGGCAGCGGCTCGTGCAGAACACCGGGCGGTACCCTAGCCATGCCTCTTCGAGGAAACCCGTCGAGGACTGGCAAAGCTGGGCGTCGCCCTGTTCTTTGTGAGCGAAGGTGGGCGGGTTGACCCGGTCGGCCTTTAGCCGGGTGGTTTATGGTATCTGAACCCCTGATTTGTCCGCACTTCGATGCGGTAGCCCGCCCATTCAAGGTCGCTCTCAATGTGCCGATCCTCCGCCAAGATGTAGCGAACCGACAGGGCTTCGAGCAGTTGCACCAGATAGTGACGGTTGAGCCCTTGCGCGCTGTCGTCCGGGATCTCTGCGTTGGAATAGCCGGTGAAAGATGCCCCAAGAGTCATTACCACGCCGCAGTGAGGGGTAAGCGGAAGCCACCATGCCCGGGCGGCATCGCCATTGGCGCGCTTGCGCCCCGCTTCTTCGCCCGGCAGTCCAATGGCAATGACGGGGTTGGTCGAAGTTCGAAGCCGCAGCCCGGTTCGATAGACCAGCATGCCCAGTTCCGCCGCATCGTTCAGATATGGCGCTTCCTGCAGAATTCCTTCGTGAAAGAAGGCACGAACGGCATCGGGATGCGCGGCAAGTGCCATGTGCATCGCTCGCTCTTCCTCAGTGTCGTCAGCCGAGAAACCGTGGCGTCGAATGCGCGCCTGTTCCATCTCGATGAAGCGCAGTGCCTCGAGATTGCGGCGTTGAAGATGATGGATGAGCCCATAGAGCGGCTCAATGTCGGTTTCGTCTAACTCCGCCGTGCGGCCAGACGTGACTTTGCGCCATGTGCTTCCCTGCGTGAACGGGGTCTCGATCTGATCGTTGATGGTCCCTTCGATCGACCGCTTCTTTCCCTCGAACTCGTAGTCGTGCAGTTTCTCTTCATATCCGATCCGGGAAATCGACTTCCGTTCGGCGACGATGTCACGACCGTTATAGGCGGCCAACGTCGTGACTTTATTTTCATCATCATGGCACGCGAACTGGCTCAGATAGAATTGCGGTACATAATGATGACGGTGGGGGTCGTTTGAAGTCATGCCGCAAGGTGCCTCTCCACCGACCGGAACACAATGTTCTGGTATCGATCTTGCCGCGGCGCCTCGATGGGACCTTCACGATAACAGTTGGCCTCCCGATCCCTGCGGATTGAAAGCAAGGGTGATCCTACGAGTGCGCCGTCGACCACGCTGCGGACATCACGCTGTGAATCTGTGAGCGACATAAGCTATGCCGTCGAAACGAGATAATGAACCGAGACCACGATTGCCCATGATGACTGACGACTATTTCACAGATCGCGAATTCGGCGCTGTGCCGCGTGCCTCAGAATCGATCGATGAACGTCTTTGGGGCGGACTTCATAGCCTGATCGAAACCCGCCTGGACGATGCCTCCTTCGGTTATCGGTTCCCGTTGGCATGTCCGGACGCGGGGAAGCGTCCTTGTGGCTGCGACCGATCGGCCTTTGCCTTCATGCTCGAAGCCGAGGTGCCGCAGATCGAGTGGCCCCTGCGTCCCAACAAATTGCCGGAGACGCCGGTCATCCTCGATCTTCTCGAATTCTGCGCGAGGGCGGTTGGACAACCCGTTGAAGGCAGTTGGCATGGTTTTTTCGATCATTATCACCTTGCCTGGGATCGCGATCCCGGTCTCGCCGCCTTTATCGCTGAGGTGAATCGCCTCTTCGCGCGCAACGGTCTCGCTTTCGAGATGACGCCAGAGGGCAGGATTCAGCGGCTTTTGCCGGCGACGCTTCGCGTCGCCCTGATGCAGGCGCGGTTCGCGACCGGCGACGCGGAAACCGATCGTCTCCTCGAGACGGCGCGCCTGCGTATTCTCGCTCCCAAACATGAAGACCGTAGCGATGGCCTGGAGAAACTCTGGGATGCCTTTGAACGCATCAAGACGCTTGAGCCTGGCAATGACAAACGCCTCACAGCCGACGCCATGTTGAACTATGCCGCACGGCCAGAATCCAAGTTGCGTGCGACCCTGAGCGTCGAGGCGGACGCGCTCACCAAGATCGGCAACACCCATCGGATCCGGCACTCGGAAATCTGGCAGGAGCCGCTCGAGACGGCCCTTCAGATCGACTATCTCTTCACTCGCCTGTTCGCCTTCATCTATCTCCAACTCAAAGCCAGCAACCGTGCCGCCTAGCAGCGGCACAAAATCTGCCGGAGGAACGCTACGTCCTGAGTCCGGGGGCACTGCTGGCAATCCGAGCTATGCGGCCTACGACTATCAGATCGATGTCACCATCTGGATTGCGCTCGAGATCATGCTCGCCAAGGGGCTGAGTAACGAAATTGAGATTGAACCGCCGTCCCATGAGGACGCTGAGGCGACGCTGAAGGATCCCAACCTGGCTTCGCTCGGCGTTTCTACCGCCACGCGCGACACCCGCCTTATCGTGCAGATCAAGTCGCGCACCACCTCGCCATGGACCTCCAAGGCCTTCGCAGATGTCCTGCTGGGAAAAGAGGCTGCGACCAAATCGAAAGGGAAGGCCAGGGGGCCGGCGCCTCGCGTTCGCCCGCTCGATATGTTGGTCGCCGACCCGACCGCCAAATATCTCTTCATCACCAATGAGGGGCTGGAATCAGGCCTGCGCCTGCATCAGAACATCGCCTTGCTGTCGTTCCCCGACCCCGGCGACCTGCCACCTTATTGCCGCAACGCGCGGACAGCCGCCGAAAAGGCCGCCTTGGGAAAGCGTATCGGCATTTGCGACACGATCACCATGGAGATGCTGAAATCCCGCATCTTCAAGCTTCTCGACAGGCACGGGAATGTTCCGCCCCAGAAGCTGCTAAAATGCCTGGAGGACATGCGTGACGCGGTGCGTAAACGCCTAGGGGGCGAACATGGCGGCCGCTGGACGATGGCGAATCTCCTTGCCAACATCATCGACAATGGTGGCTCACGCCTCGCGCATCGGCGTCACGATCAGTTCGTGCCGCCTCGATCCTTCCTTTCCATTGAACAAGCGCTTCGCGACACGCATGCCGTGATCATCGTTGGCCCGTCCGGCACCGGTAAATCGCTTGCGGCGGATGTCCTTGCGGCAAAGCTGGCGCGCCAGAGCCCAGCATTCCTTGAGCGCCCCGCCCTGGACGCGGGCGAAGCGAACAGCGCTCTCACCGATCCGGGCCCATTGCTGATCTACCTCAGGGATCCTTGGGGAGATTCGGCGCCATCGATCGAAGCCGCTCGGTGGACGTCGAAACTCCCGGGTCTTTTCCGGATGGCCGATAGTGCCCATAAGTTCCTGATCACGACGCGGTACGACATCTTCAAACGAAGCGAGCCGGGTGAGGCTCTCGAATCCTACACGATCGCGATAGAGCCCGAGGACTATACCGCGGACCAACGCGCGCTGATCTACGACAATCATGTTGGCGATCTGAGCGGACATGCCCACGCCTTGGCGCTCGCCCATCGCGATGTCGTTCTGGGCCGGGTTCGTCGGCCCTATGAGATCGAGCGCTTTTTGGCGGCACTGCCTCGCGAGAAGGAGGAGAGCCCGCGGTCGGTCTATGAAATCCTCGATGCTTCCTCGATTGAGGCAATCTCCTCCGTCATTCGGGACCAGACGCTGGGCTGGGGGGACGACGGCGTTGCGTGCGCCGCGGTTCTCTGGGGTCTCCTACGGTCCTCCGGCTCTTTCGACCTGGCCGACCTTCGTCGGGTGTTGCGGATCCTGCGAAACACGCACGGTCAGAAGCCCCATGTCGAAGGGTTTATCGACTTCCTCGGTGCTGGCCGCAATCTTCGGGTAGTTGACCATTCTATCAGACTTCAGCACCCGCGGGTGGAGGAGGGTCTGCGTTTGGCGCTCGCCACGAACCGTGCCGAGACAGAGGCCGTGTTGACCGCCTTCGCCGAAGCGCTTCTGACGATCGCGGGCAGTGACGATGGCTGGGCCTCGCGTGGCGCGGTGGAGATCGTTCGCGCTGCATCCAGTCTGGAGGCGGTCGAGATCGAGCTTGCCGCGTCGGCCCAGGCAAGTCTCGACGCGGTTCTCGCCGCCCGAGTGACGGCTCCCGCCGGCAGCGGGTCGTTCGAACGTGCCTTTGCTGACCTCTCACAATTTGCGTCACCCGATTTCGCTCCGCGCCAGTTTAGCGAATTTCTCATGCGCCTCCCGCCGCGCGAAAAAGGCACATGGCCCGGCCAAACCTGGGTGCCGCCACAGCTGTCGGCCGAAGAGATCGAGCGTTTTCGCGAGGAGCCACAAACGGCCGAGTTGCTGAAAACTTTCATTCGCGGCGTGTTGCCCTTCACCGATGGCGACTATGAAGAGGACTTCCTCTCGTTCGCGCGTTCGTTCAGCGACACCCTTGGCGGCGCCTTCGGCGATGCCGTGGAGACGCTCGCGGCGTTGCAGGCGCCCGGTGACAACATCGACACAATCGTTGCCGGCGCTGTTGCGCCGGGAGGACCGGGCTATGACTTCGTCATCGACAGCTTCATCGAGGCCGAAAATGAGGTCGACTGTTGGTTCGAGAGCTACGCCAACAACGAACAACGACGCGCTCGCGAACACGAGGTGGACGCGATCAATGCCGATCGCATTCTCGAGGAGCCGGGCGAGCGTTACTACACCGCCGACGCGGGCCTTAAATCGGTTGCCCTTTCACGCTTCGCGGCGGAGGGCTGGGATTGGCTGGAGGGGCATAAACACTGCGCTGCGATGGTCTATGCACTTGCGTCTTCGCAGAGCAACGCGCGTGAGAACTTCCCGGCACGATATCTTAAGGTCCTGCTCAAGCACGCGAACGATCGGGCCTTACCGCCTGTCTGGTCACTGATCGAAAAGAATTGGCATGACGAACTGCAGCCTGAACTCGAAACTGCGTTATTGAGAACGAACCTTAGCAGCAAGGGCCTGCGTACTACGCTCGCCAAGCTTTCGTTCACGGCATCGCCTCCCGATGGCGCCGATCTTCTCGCTGGGCTGATCCACAGAATGACACCGGCTCGCAGACTGGAGCTCGTGCTCGATTTAGACCGCGCCTCCCCTAGTGATATCGATTCTAAGGTCGCACCCGCGCGCGTCTTTGCCGATCGCCTTGAAGAGACCGAGCGGGCTATCGCCCATATTCTCGTCGAGATCGACAGCGAAACCGAGATCGGACGGCTCATGCAGGGACGCAGCCCGGAAGTCCGGCAGCGCATCGCCGCACTTTGTCCGGAAAGCCCCCTCGGTTTGGCGGGAATCCTTGTCTGCCTTGCTGCAACCGGCGAAGGCGACATCCTGGAGACCGCCCGCCGGCTACTCGCCACCGGCGATGAAGATGACGGGATGCCAGCAATCATCGCCCTGCGCATCCGGGGCGGGGACGAGGAGCGCGTTCTTATTCGGAATGGGCTTGGCCATCCGCGCTACCACGTCAGACGTGCAGCCATGACCTATCTGGTCGAGAGGAATGAAGCCGAAGATCGGGCGGCGCTGCTGAATATGGTCCGCGATCCAGGAGCAGATGTGCGCCTGGCCTGGGCTGAACTTATGGGCCGTCATAAGTGGAGTGAGGCAGAGCCATTGCTGGTATCGCTCCTTTCCGACGATCGCGATTTCAGTCTTGATCGGTACCATGGCCCCAGCCGGGGTTGGCCGCGCTATTCTGTCGCGCGGGCGGCGGCCCGAGCGCTGGCCGCATTTGGGACGCTGACAGAAGCCTCGATCCATGCCTTGATTGGGTCGCGATGCTCGGAAGATCCCTTCGTCTTTTGCGCTGCCATCGGCGCAATTGCCAAACGTGGCGATCCCCGAGTTCCGACCGTTCTCCGCGAAGCGCTGGATGACCCGGGACTTCATGACGATGCCGACTATCGGGTGGTCGCGCAGGCCGCCGTCTGGGGATTTTTCGACCGCGCTGTGGATGGCCTCGCCATTGAACCAGCCGCAATTGAGAAACTTCGTCTGGTCGCCCTGACGGAACCAGGCTGGATCGCTGGACCAGCTCTCGTCGCGCTCGGAATAAGCGGCGGCGCCGTGAGGGAGCCGCTCTATGACGATCTCATGGCGGCAGCCCAAATGGAGCGCGCGGAATTACTCCAGATAGCAGCGGCCTTGGTTCCGTTGCCCTTCGGCAATCATCCCCTGACGGACGCAATCGTCGCTCGCGTCGAAGCCTTGCAGGAAGACGAGGCATCCCCGGAACCAGACCCCGACCTCGTCACTTGGTGCGAAACACTTGGCGGCACCGACGTCGCCTGGCTGACCGGTTGGGTCGTCGCCGTTTGCCTCAAACTTGATGGATCCAAGCAAGTCGAGGATCCGCGCGCTTATCGCGTGCCGAAGGTGGTTCCGGTGATGACGATGTATTCAATGAGCCCGGATCGGGAAGAGGAGCGCGGGCCAGACGAAGGCGATTGATCGCCGCCGATCCTCTTGGCTCGCGTTTGTTGCGCACCGAGGTAGCGAGTTGATGGCGATTGCCCGCTGGCGCGAGCACCGGCGCTCTATCTCCGCTTCGCTCCGACCGAGCTTCGGCTGCGCCGAATCTCGGCCCTGCGGGTGACGATCACCTATCGCAAGAAGGAGAAGGCGCGGGGCGGTAGAGCGGCCGGGATCAGGAGCGCGGCTTGGCGGTGCGCTTGGTCGTGGTGCGGTCGAATTCTGCGGCCGTCACCTCAAGATCCGTCGCGAGCTGGTGCAGGGCGCGTGATGCGCCCAAGCGAGACATGCCGTCGCCCTGCGCGGCCGAGCCGCCACCGCGCTCCGCCCGAGACCGGGCAATCTTCGCCACCGCGCGTATCGTCTCCGCATCCATCTCTGCAGTCTAGCCGATTCGGGGCCGTGGGAACAGGGGCACGGGCGGCACGGTCGTGCTTCATCTCCGACGGATCGCCCGCCGGCCCGCCCACCGCGGGAGAGAAGAGGAGGCTCTTTGAGAGTGTCGCATGAGCGACATTTTAGAGGAGTGAAGATCATGTCCAAGACTGTTGGAGAGTTCCGGAACGTCAATGGCCAGCTGCTGGGTTTCATCGCCAGCGGCGAAATCGACCTGCAGCGGGCGCGGCTGAAGCCGATCGCCAGCAACAACCCGCGGGCGCCCAAGTTCGAGGTCGAAGCGATCAACCGCAACGGTCGCTGGGTGCCCTATGGCGCGCTGTTCGAAGCGACCGCGATCCACACCACCGGAGAGATTTTCTACTCCGGCGAGCTGGACGACCAGTCCTGGCGCTTCCCGATGCAGATCGCACTGTTCGGGACCGCCGAGGAGGGGTTCCGGGCATCGTGGCGCCGTGACGACATGGGCCGCGCGGCCGGTGGCAAGGCGGCGCGTACGCGCAATAGCGACGACGATGAGGGCGAGGATCGCGGCTTTGGCGGCGGTGAGCGCGGCCAGTTCGCCGGCGGGTTCGGTGGAAGCACCGCGCCGCTTGAGGGTGCGGGCGCGCGCGGCGGGTTCAGCGGCGATCTCGACGAAGAGGTCCCATTCTGAAGCCAGCCTGAGGGAGCCGGGGGGCGCTGCGCGCCTCCCGGCTTCTTTTTGTCCATTCCCATCTTTCAAGAAGGATCTGTCCGATGACCAGGCACGAACCCGTGCGCAGCGTCGATCGCTTTGGCGACCTCAAGCAGCTCTATGCCGAAATGACCGCTACCCCCGAATTCCAGGCCGCCTTTGGTGACCCCATGCCGCTTTCGATCGTCGAGCAAGGTGAAGAACCCGGCGAACATGGCATGCCCGAAGAACTGGCGGCGCAGGCCGATAGCGCGGGCGTGATCGCCACCATCTTCGATCTGTTTACCGACACGCGGCTGGAGCCGCTGGCCGCCGAGATTGCCTGGGGCTTCGTCAATTCCTTTCACTTCGTCGCCGGCAAGCTCGAGCGCCGCGAGGACAGCCTTGCTGTGGAAATCGGCGAGCTGGCCCGTTCCCCCGACATGAGCGAGGTCTATAACCGCGAGCTGGAAGACAAGCAGCTTCTCTGCCAGTCGACCGCCGAGCAGCGTGTCGCGATCGAGACGATGCGCGACTATGCCGCCGAAATGTACCGGGCGATGTCGGGATGGCCCTGGTCGCCCGCGCGCGGGAGCCGCGCTTCGCGCATCTCGACCGCAAGTCAGATCGCCGCGATCGACTTCCTGCGCGCCCGCCAGCTTGATGTCCGCGACCGGCATAATCCGCAGGGACCGATCGTGGTCTTCTCGGGGCCGGCGATCTGGCATGATGTCGACCTGCTCTGGGAACGGCTCGATCGGGTGAAAGAGCATGTCCCGCATATGGTGCTGATGACGACCGCGCAGCGCAGCGGCGCCGACCTGATCGCCGAGAAATGGGCCGCCAGCCGCAAGGTGCAGACGGTCAGGTTCAACCTGCTCGGGTCGGGCATGAAGGCCGCCTTTGCGCGCAATCGCAAGCTGCGCGATCTGAGGCCCGTAATGGCTGTCCTGTGCGAGGGATCGGGCGTCCAGGCCAATCTCTATGAAGAGCTGGATGGCGCAGGCGTGCCGATCCACGCTTTCCGGAAATCGGATCAGGCCCCCGACAAGGGGATGCCGGTGCGCAGGATCACGGACGGACGCCGTTCGGCGCGGGTGGAAAGACGCCGTGCTGCTGCGGCAGTGGCTTGAGGGGGAAGGGACATGGCTATTCCAGACGCCTTTAGGCGGAACTTCTCGACGCTGCTTCGGGCGGCGGAATCGGGAGACCTCGCGCTTGTGGAATGCACCGACACGCAGACCGGCGAGCCTCGCTATGTCATCTGCGCGGTGGGTCGGGAGGGTGGTGATTATGTCATCACCCCCTTCGGTCACCTCCATGACGGCAATCCGTTCGATGCCTACCGGCCGCCGACGGATTCGGTCCTCCACTGACAGCGAGCGTCCATGCTGTCGCTCAGGCTGCGCCTTGCGGTGGGGGCGACCAGCATGAAGATTTCGATCTCGGGGCCCGGCTGCTGCGCAAGCCGTCGCCCGGGGCCTTTGGAAACTGGAAAAGGAGCAATCCCCATGACCGTTGTCCGACTTGACCTGAACGTCTTCGACCCTGCTGCCCTCTACCAGGCCGCGCTGACTTCCTTCGGGAAATCGGAGGATGCGGGGGACCGCTTCGGCACCCCTGAAGCCCCTGACGTCGCCACCTGCATCGTTGAACTGCTCTGCGAGCACATGCCGGTCGATGCGGGCTTTGAGGTGGTGAACTGGTCCGGCACAGGAAGAGAGGAGCAAGAGCCATGATCGAGCGCATGCTGGTCCTGTCGACCGCCAACGTCACCGCTGAGACGTGCAACGTCTATCTGCACACTGCGCCCTTCGCCGCCTTCGAGAAAGGCGATTATGGATGGTTCGTCTATGTGCCCACCGACTTGCCTGATGAGCTGCCCGCTGATCTTGCTGATTGCTTTGACCTCGCAAGCCGGGCCGGGGTGGATTGGATCATGCTTGACCGCGATGCGCAGGAGCATCCCGGCCTGCCCGCCTATGACTGGTGAGATGATGGCGTCTCCCATCCTGTCCTCCCGCTAACTTTGGCTGTGCGTAGAGCTGCCCCATGGGCATCGAGCCCAAGGGTCATCTTTGGCGCCCAGCGGCACCGTTCCGTGTAAAATATCTCTCTCAACAAGTCTTATGATGGCACGGGGACAGCACCGGCCTCAAGGACGGCGGGGCCCCACCATTTTCTTTGGCGAACAGAGGGCAGCGCTCTTCCCCACACCTCGCGCGGCGCCAAAGAAAATCGTGACCCCCACCGCCGCTAAAGCGGTCGCTTCGCGATCCTTGACCCCGGCGCTCGGAGCCCGTGCAGGGGAAATGACCTCTTTCAAGAAAAAGGAGGTCAACATGACGAACTTCAAGCGCACCATCCGGGACTTCACAGAAATCGCCGATCTCATCGCCGCGGAAACAGCCGCGCCCAATAGCGACTTCACCACCGCCTTCAGCTCCGACCTCGACGGGGTCCGCTTCGCACGGGGCGAAGATGAACTGCTCGCCGACATGCCCGATCCGATGCAGGTGCAACTGGCGACCGAACTCCTGATCGGCACCGTCTTCGATGTGCTGCGCGACACCCGACTGGAACGGGTCGCCGAGCGCATCGCCTGGGGCATCGTCAACAGCCTGCACAGCACCGCGCGCGGCCTCGCAGGGCAGGCCGATGATGCCGCGCGGGAGGTGAAGGATCTCATCCGGTGCGCCGATGGCAGCGAGGTGATGATGAACGAACTGGAGGCGGCACAGGCGAAATGCCGGGAGCTGGACGAAGCGAATGATGCCATCGCCTGCATGCGGGACTACGCCGCCGCAGCATTCAGCGCCGAGACCGGCAAGCCTTGGGGCAGCGCGCGGGGGTCACTGGTGTCGAGCAAACGCACCGCCTCGGTCATAGACGCGACCGACTTCCTCGCCGCCCGCCGCAACCGCAGGATCGATCAGCACCATCCGCAGGGGCCGATCGTCGCCTTCTCGGGCGGGGCGGCATGGGACGATTATCGACCGATCCACGCCGCACTGGACAGGGTGAAGGCGTTCATCCCGAACATGGTCCTGCTCACCACGGCACAGGACACCGGAGCGGACGCCATCGCAGAAAGCTGGGCGGCAGCGAACGATGTCAAGCTGGTCAGGCTTGGCCTTCCCAAGGGTCTGGGCAAGCGCGCCGGGTTCGTCCGAAACGACCGCATCGTCGCGCTGCGTCCAGCCGATGCGATCATCTGCGAAGGGTCGGGCATCCAGGCGCATCTCGCCCGCATATTGGGGGAGGCCGGGGTCCGCCCGCGCCTCATCAGCCGCAATGGCGAGGCCCCAGTCTGGGCACGAACGCGGTAAGGTTTACGCCATGGGGACGGTTCGGGTCATGCCCGGGCCGTCCCCTTTTTTGTCGGGCGAACAGGATCGCCGGGCTCAGGAACCCGGCAGGAAGTGCCGGGTCCGTCGCCCGCCGATGCGGTGCCCGAAGGGGCACCGGCCTCCTGCGCGTGGCTCCGCCATGCTCGTCGCTGGGCCGCCCTTCGGGCGACATTGTCGATCAGCGTGGAAGCGCGGGCAGCGCCTTGAGTGCGGCCAGGGCAGGGGCAGCACCGGCGCGGATCGCATGGCCAAGCAGGTCGCGGAACTCGCGTTCCGTGAGCGTCTCCACCGCAAGTTCGGAGACCAGAGCAGCATATTTGCCGCGCAAGGCGCGGCGGGCAATCTCGACTTCGTCATCGAGCTTGCGGCGGCGGGATTCCAGATCGACAAGGCGTTCGCGTTCACTTTGTTTCGGCATGACCATGGTCCTTTTCATGGGTCTGCCCGCCAAGCGTCATCATCCAAAAGCGCGCGCACGCGCGCAAGGCCAAAATTGCCTTGAGGCCCCTTCGGGGGAGCCGCGCCCCTTCCGGTGCGAGGCTACGCAGCGACGCTGTCGCAGCGAAAGGGAGGACGCACGCCGAGGGCGTTTGTAATGCACCCCACGCACGGGTGCTGCTCGGCGATTTCTTTAGCGTTTATAACAGTTTGGATGTGGCACAAATCGGCAGCCATTCTGGCGCTATGTGGCCGCCAGTGGCAGCCAGGCGATGGGTGCGCCAGACCCAAGTCCTTGATCTTCCTTGGCACTATCCGGCTGCCAGTGGCCGCCAGCATAAATCCTTGAGATCAGGCGCTAATTCGAGTATAAGGGGCGCGCTTCATCATGATCGTCAGGGTGCCAGACCGGAGTCTCGCCCTTGGCTCGCATTACGATCCGCGTCGATGACGCCCTCTTCAGGCGCCTTGATGTCCGTGCCCGCGACGCGGGAATGCCCACAGCAACCTATTGCCGTGACATCCTCGGGCGCTTCGAGGGCACCGATCCGTCGGGATGCCATGCTCGATTCGACGAGCTCCATGCGACCGGCATCCAGACCCTTGCCATCCTCGCCGCCTCGGTCGGCGGGCGGACGCCGGAAATCCTTGAGCAGGGCCTCGCCGATGCCCGGCGCCTCCTCCGCGAGAGGGGGCTGCTCGATCCCGAGCAGGACCAGGCATGAGCATCTTTCGACACGACACGCTGGGGAGCTGGACCCGCGGCGGCCAGGCCATTGTCCACAATGTCCGCATGACCACGCAGGTCTTCTATCAGACCCTGGTGGCGGGGCTGGTCATCTGGATTGGCGGCATCATCTGGTACGGGTTCGAGAAGTCGACCGAATATGAGCGCTATGTCCTGCTGAAGCTGGGCCAGGCGAGCTTCATGGGGGACGCGGTTCCGGGCAATGCGGCACCCATCCTGTTCAAGACGCCTGCCGGTCGGGAATATTGGACGACCCCCAAAGGGCTGCTCGACTCAGGTCTAGCGCACACCACGCTGGAGGCGTTTGAGCGCTACCTCATCCATGGCGCAGCGCTGTCTGGCATCTTTGCGCTCGCCATGCTGTTCTGGGCGTGGTTCTATTTCACCCGCACGGGAAGGGGGCTCGGCTCCAATCAGTTCCTACGCGGGGCCCGGTTCGGGACCGTCCGGCAGGTACGCCGCGCGCTCTGGCGCCATGCGCGGGGCAGCTTCGAGATTGGCGGGGTCAATGTGCCCGACATCTTCGAGCCCGAGCATATCCTGATCTGTGGTGCCCCCGGCACCGGCAAGACCAACATCATCATCAAGATGCTCGCCGGCATCCGCCAGCGCGGTAAGCGGGCGATCGTCTATGACACCGCCGGCACCTTCGTCGAGAAATTCTACCGGCCCGGGATCGACGTTCTCCTCAACCCGCTGGACGTCCGATCCGACTGCTGGTCACCCTGGGTCGATGTCCCCAAGGACTATCATTATGATCAGATCGCGGAGTCCACGATCCCCGACAAGGCCGGCGATCCGTTCTGGGCCAAGTCCGCACGCGGCACCCTGGTGGCGGTGCTTCGCAAGCTCGCGCGCCAGCAGCGCACGCTGGTCTCCATCCTGCTCGATACCCTGCTGCGATCCAAGCTGAAGGACCTCGCGGCCTTTGCGCAGGGGACCGACGCCGCCGCATTCATCTCCATGGAAGGGGAGCGGACCTCGGCCGGCATCCAGGCGGAGCTCGCCTCGGTGATGCGGTCCTTCGCCTATCTCGACGATACCGAGGATGGCCTGTCGATCCGCGACTGGGTGGCGAACGAGCGGGACGACAGCTGGCTGTTCATCACTGTGAAGGCGGACCAGCTCCCGTCGCTCCGGCCCCTGATCACGGTCTGGCTCGACATCGCGATCAGCGCGATCATGAGCCTGTCGGCCGATCGCAACCGGCGCCTCTATTGCGTGATCGACGAGCTTCCCTCGCTCCAGAAACTGCCCAGCCTCTCCGACTTCCTGGCCCGTGCCCGGAAATATGGCGGGTGCGGTATCCTGGGCTTCCAGAGCTACCCGCAGCTTGAAGCGACCTATGGCATCCAGGATGCCGCGGCGATCACCGGCTATTGCTCGACCTGGGTGGCGCTACGCGCCAACGACACCCCGACCGCGAAACATGTCAGCGAAAATCTCGGCCAAGTTGAGCAGGTCGAAGCGAACGAAGGCATGTCCTACGGCGTCAACGACATGCGCGATGGCGTGAACCTCTCGCGGATGCAGGTGACCCGGCCCCTAGTGATGCACACCGAGGTCACTAACCTTCCCAATCTGTGCGGCTATCTTCGGTTCGGGCGCAATCTGCCCGTGGTGCGTTTCGAGGACAGCTACAATCGCATGCCCTCTATCGCCGTGGCATTTGAGGAACGCGCGACCACCCCTGTCCGGATGCCCATGGGGCCGGTCGCACCGCCCGAGCCGTCCGCTGAGCCAATGCCTGCGGCACCGCGTCCGACCACACGACGGCGCCGCGCGGTCCCTGCGGACACGGGGCCGGAGCTGCCACTGAGCCAACCCGCTACCTTGCCGACGACCGAGGCGGCAGAAAATGTTGATGCGCCGGCTGCGGAGCCTACCGACACGGGCGGCGGCGCAGTGGACGCACCGCCATCGCCCCCACCGCTTACGCTTTACGGGAAACCGACTGCGTTCCGGCTGCGGCAGCATGGCCGCCATGATGGCGACCGGAATTCGGCGGCGCCGGCATGATCAATCCCATCCGCCTCAAGGGCAAGCCCGCCAATATCAGCCGCTACTATACGGTGGGCGACTACTACACCAAGGGCACCGACGAGCATTCAGAGTGGGGCGGCCAAATCGCCACCGAGCTTGGGCTCGAGGGCAAGGTCGACCCGGCTATCTTCCAGGATCTGCTCGCCGGGAAAGTTGGCGATCTTCAGCTCGGCCGTCACCGCGCCGAGGCGAAGATCCAGCATCACCCCGGCTGGGACTTCGCGGTCAATGCGCCGAAGTCCGTCTCGATCATGGCGCTCGTCACGGGCGACGAACGTATCCTCGCTGCCCATGAGAAGGCCGTCGGCGTAGCGCTCGACTATATCGAGGAACATGCTTCCCTGCGGCACCGAGTCGCTGGCGAAATTGTCCATGAAACGACCGGCCGGCTGATCTTTGCGCGCTTCACGGAGCATGCATCGCGCGAACTCGACCCGCACTTGCATACGCACGTTGTCGTCATGAACATGACCAATCGCCAGGATGGCGATCAAATGGTCAGTCTCGAAACCAGGGCGATGTTCGTCGAGCAGATCGTCGCCGGGCAGGTTTATCGCAACGAGCTGGCGCACGACCTTCGCGAGCTTGGCTATCAGATCGGCTTCGACCCCCGCAAAGGCCTATTCGAAATCCGGGGCGTCCCGTCCGAGCTGGCCAAGGCCATGTCGCAGCGGGCTGAACAGATCAATGAGCATGCCAAGGAGCATGGCCTGACCGGGCAGGCCGGCCGGCAGAGATCCTTCTATGCGACGCGTGGCCCCAAGGAGAAAATCTCGTTGGAGCAGTTGCACGACCAGTGGGCCTCCAGATCGGCACCCTTTCGGAAGGCGCTCGATGCCGCCCGGGAAGATGCAGACCGCAGCGAGAACGATGTGCGCCCGCCGGATGCCCGCACGTCGGCCCGCGCGATGCTGTTCGGTATCCGCCAGGCGGAAACCCGGGAGGCCGTCAACAATCTCGGCCGGATGTTCCGGCTCGCCCTTGCCTCCCATGTCGGGGAGGTCCGGCTCTCGGATATCCGGCCCCTGGTCGAGGAGCATGAAAGCCGCTTCAAGCTGCTCGCAACGAGGCATCAAACCGGCGACGAGATCCACACGCGGGGGCGCACAACCCGGCGCACCGCGCGCCTTGAACTGGCTCTGTCCGAGCATCTCTCGCTTTCGCTCAATGATGCCACGCCTATTGCGACCGTCGAGCGCATTCGCGAGGTCATGGCTGAAGCTGGCCTCAATCCTGCCCAGGAGGCAGCGCTCCTCCACATCGGGACGACCAGCGACCGGCTTGTCGGTGTCCATGGCGTCGCCGGCGCAGGCAAGTCGATGTTAGTGAAGTCGCTGAACGATGCTGCCCCACAAGGAATTACACTCGTCGCGCTCGCGCCGACCTCATCGGCGGCGGCCAAGCTAGGCGCCGACGCACGGATCGACTCCCGGACTGTCGCCAGCCTTGTCGCCGGGGGCGGGCGCAACATCGACGACAGCTATACCCTCGTGCTCGACGAGGCCGGCCAGCTTGGCAACCGGCAGGCGCTTCGCGTCCTTGAGATCAGCCGTATGACCGGCGCTCGGCTGATCGTCCTCGGCGATAACAAACAGACCGGCGCAATCGAACAGGGGAAGGCCTTCTGGCTGTTGCAGAAGCTGGGCCTTCCGACGGCCGAGCTTACCGAGTCCATACGCCAGGAAACCCGGATGATGAAGGCAGCGGTGACCCAGGCTCGCCTGGGTAACTATGCCGCCTCGCTGGAGAACCTCGACAAGGTGACCAGCGGCGGGGATGCAGAGGCCCTCGCCAGGGGACTGGTCGGCGAATGGACCAGGCTGAAACCCGAGAACCGCGCGAACACCAACATCCTCGTCCTGGAGAATGCTACCAGGTTGATCGTCAATACCAAGATCCGGGAAGCTCTGAAGACGGAGGGCGCAATTGCGGCGGAAGACGCCCGGCTCTCAGTCCTGACGCCCGCCGGGATGACCGATCAGGAGAAGCACTTTACCCGCTTCTATTCGGGCGGGCAGGTCCTGATCTTCTCGCGGGACAATGCGGGCCTGGGAGTCGCCCGCGACACCGAATATCGTGTCGTCGGGATCGGCCGTGATGCGAACGGCCGGCAGGTGGTCCGGATGGTCGACGAACATGGTCGGACCATCCGGTGGGACCCTCGTATCGGACGTGCCTCGCAGGTCAATGTGTTCCGCAGCGAAGAGCGCGATTTGGCCACGGGTGACCGCATCCAGTGGCGTTTGGTGAGCCATGACCTTGGTTTGAAGAACGCCGAGCGCGGCACTGTCGAGCGTCTGGATGGAGCAGTCGCGACGATCCGCTGGGACCGGGAAGGGCGAGTCCAAGACATCGACCTTTCCCAGCACAATAGCTGGGACCACGGCTACGCGGAGACGGTCTATTCTGCCCAATCGAAGACTTATGATCGCGCTTATGTGCTCGCGCCGGTGAATTCCGGGCTGGTGACCGGCCAAAACTATTACACCGCGATCACGCGCGCGCGTTACGGCGTAAAGCTGTGGACCGAGGATCGGGAGCGCCTCGTCGACAAGCTTGAACGCCACTCCGGGGAGAAGACCTCCGCTCTGGAAGGCCTCGGCCGCCTCGATCGCGACAGTCACAGGGCTCGCGAGGAGCGCCATGGAGAGCGATGGGATCGGCTGCGCGATCAGCAGCGCGGTGAGCGCCAGGAACGCAAGGAGCGGATGCGTGCGGAGCAGGAGGCCCGCAACCGGCCCGAACAGGGCGGCCTGGCCCATCTGCTTGCCGGTCGTGCGCAGTCTGCGGTGGAGGCTGTGGACCGGTGGCTTACGAACATCCTGACGCGGAGTGTTGAGGAGGGGCCACACACCCAGACGGCGCCCTCACGTGTCGATCCGGCCCCCGCACAAGAGCACGACCATGGGGCTGGCCATGATCACTAGGGCCGCTTTTGCACCCAGGTTCGCGCCGATCTTCATCAGGGCGGTCTTGGCTGCCCTGATGTTCGCATTCCCTGTCCATTCCCTGGAAGCCCGAACGACCCGTCAAAACACGATCGACGAGCAGATCGTCGCGACGTGCATCGCCCGGTCAGCTGCCGGCCGCAATTGGCTTGCCAAGACGCTCTGGGGATTGCGTGATCAGGAAGGCGGCTGGATTGGCGCGGAAGTCGCAAACAGCGACGGCAGCCACGACCTCGGGCCATTGCAGGTCAATAGCTGGTGGGTACCGCGGCTGGCGACGATCACCGGTCGGCCGGAGCGACATGTCCGCCATTGGTTGAAACAGGATGCCTGTTTCAACGTCGAAGCCGCGCGCTGGATATTCCTCTCCGGGTTGGCCACCACGCGCGACTATTGGAAGGCGATCGGTGTCTATCATAGTCCCACGGGATGGCGGCAACAACGCTACACCTCGAGCCTCCTCGTTCATCTACGGCGACGGTTCGGGGCCAGCCTCTTTGCTCGACCCTCAAAGGGGCCGTCGCCAGTGTCTGTGACTACGCCATGAGGCGTCGTCGTCGGCCGAAGGTTCTGGGAGCCAATTCACCATCCCGACCGCCCGTAGGGGCAGAAGTTGTCGCCTCACTTCCAGCATTCGATTCCGAGCACGATCCAGAGCCCGTCGAACCGCCACCAATACCCTTAGTGACTGTAGCCTCCGGGATGCATGACACTCCGCCTAGCTTTGGAAGGCGACGGGTTTCCAGACGCGCGATGTTCTCGGCCGCCCTAGTCGCTGACGCCAGAGCATATTTCGAACAGCACCTCGATCGTCCTGTCAGCGACGATGAAGCGAGAAACTTTCTGGGGGATTTCGTGGATTTTTTCACCGCTTTCGACAGTCGCCAATAGGATCGTGAGGAACCGCCAACTGCAAGGAAAACCAAACAACCCCAAGTAATTCACATATCGAACTTCGCCAGATGACTTTCAAAAATGGGAGGATGGATGGTATATTGGGGTAAGGAGGAGTAATTGAGATGACGAGACCCCGCGCAAAGATCGTACAACCGAAGGCAAAGCGTATCATTCAAGAACGCAATAAGGCGGTCATGTACGCACGAGTATCGACCAGCGAGCAAGAGAAGGAAGGATTTTCTATCCCGGCACAGCAGAAGTTGATGCGAGAGTATGCGGCTCAGAACGGCATAACGATTGCCTCTGAACATGTTGACGTTGAAACCGCGAAGCGCGCCGGTCGTACCGGATTCGAGGAAATGCTTCGCTACATCAGATCCCATCCGAGCGTCAGAACGATTCTGGTCGAGAAGACCGACAGGCTCTACCGCAACCTCAAGGATTGGGTGACGGTCGACGGATTGGATATCGAGATCCATTTCGTGAAGGAGAATGTCGTTCTCTCTCGGGATTCGAGATCGTCGGAGAAGTTCATGCATGGCATCAAGGTTTTGATGGCCAAGAACTACATCGACAATCTCTCTGAGGAGACCCGCAAGGGAATGCTCGAAAAGGCAGAGCAGGGGATTTGGCCGACATTCGCTCCCCTCGGTTATGTGAATGTGATGGGCCCGCTCGGCAAGAAGGTCATCACAATCGATCCGGATATCGGTCCGTTGGTGACCCGCGTGTTCGAATGGTTCGAGAGCGGCCAGTATTCGCTCAAGGAAGTTACCCAATTGGCCGTCCGGGCTGGCCTCCGGTACCGCAAGAGCGGAAAACCAGTGGGCGTGAGCACGATCAACACAATGCTACGCAGCCGGATTTACACGGGTTCGTTCGAATGGCTGGGCAAACTCTACAAGGGCTCGCATACTCCGCTGACGACCTTTGCCACCTGGTCCAACGTGCAAGAGATCCTGGATGGCCGGAGCATCTCCAACGTCCACGGCAATCGGCTTCAATTTGCTTACACCGGACTGATCACCTGCGGTCACTGCGGTTGCGCGGTCACGGCCGAGATCAAGAAGGGCCGATACATCTACTACCACTGCTCCAGGTTCAAGGGGCGCTGCCCAGAACGATACATACGGGAGGAGGCGCTCGACGAGCAGTTTGCAGCTGTCCTCAGGCGGCTTCGGCTGGATGATGCGTCATTCCGGCTCATTGAGCGAGCCATCCGTGAGAGTCATGCAGACGAGCGGCGCGACCGCGACGAATCGGTTGAGCGCTTGCGGGCTGAGGCCGATCGCCTTCAACACCGATTGGACACTCTTTACCTCGACAAGATCGATGGGCGGGTCACGGTCGAATTCCACGACCGGGTTTCAGCGACCTGGCGTGAAGAGCGGGATCGGACGCTGCGAGATATGGAGAGCTTGCATGCCGCCGAGGACGACCTGATTGATGATGGTCTGGCGCTGCTGGATTTCGCGAGGACCGCCCACAACCAGTTTGCGGATCAGCCCTTGGCGACCAAGCGGCGGGCTCTGAATTTGATATTATCGAACTCGTCATTCGCGGGTGGAGCGCTGACCGTCACGTTCCGAGAACCGTTTGGAATTCTTGAAAAAATCGGCGGAACTGGCGGTTCCGGCCCAGCACCAAAAGGGGGCAAAAAACCCCCACTTTTAGAATTGGCTCCCCGGGCCTGATTCGAACAGGCGGCCGTCCGATTAACAGTCGGATGCTCTACCGCTGAGCTACCGGGGAACGCTATCGGAGGCGGGCCTATAGCAGCGAGATTCGCCGCTTGGCAAGGGCTCGTTCGACACTTCTGAAATTAGGTTTCAGACCCCCGATTTTTGGGGCCCTGACGCGGAAGAATTGGGCTCATGGTCCATCGCTGTCCGGCATTCGGGCAACGACGCCAGAAGCCAAAATCGTGCTCGTTCGAGCGGTGCGTCAGAAATTACAGAGCCGTGCCCCGGCTAAATCGCGAACTGTTCCATCGCGATGCGGTCGTCCAATGCGTGCTCGGGATCGAACATCAGGCTGAGCGTGCAGGACCGGTCGATCGCGACCTCCACCCTGGCGACATCGCGGATTTCGCGCTGGTCGGCGACCGCGCTGACCGGGCGTTTGGCGGCATCGAGCACGGTGAAACCGAAGCGGGTCTTTTCGGGCAGGATGGCACCGCGCCAGCGCCGCGGGCGGAACGGGCTGATCGGCGTGAGATTGAGCAGGGTCGATCCCAGTGGCAGGATCGGCCCACCCGCCGAATAATTATAGGCAGTGGAGCCGGCAGGTGTCGCGACGAGCACGCCGTCACAGACCAGTTCGGGCAGCACGGCATTGCCGTTCACCGACACTTCAATCTTCGCGGTCTGGCGTGTCTCGCGCAGCAGCGAGACTTCGTTGATCGCGGGCAGTGAGAAACTCTCTCCATCGATCGTCGTCGCGTCCATGCGCAGCGGCGTCACGTTGAACATCTTGGTGCGCGCAATCCGCATGTCGAGCTGTTCGGCACGCCATTCGTTCATGATAAAACCGACGGTGCCGAGATTCATGCCGAACACGGGAACGATTCGCCGGCGCTCGAGCATCTGGTGCAGCGTCTGGAGCATGAAGCCGTCGCCGCCGAGCACGACAAGCATGTCGGCACGCTCGGGCTCTACCCAATTATACATCTCGCGAAGCTCGACGGCCGCTTGCTGTGCGGCCTCGGTCGGAGACACGACGAGGCCGCGTGTCTTGTCCGCCCAGGACTCGGATGGAGTCATCCGCCGGTGGCGCTCATGTGACGCTCGACTGCCGGGGCCGCGCCCCGCGTGTCGATTCGGAAATCATGACGCGCGGGCTTCAGCCGCAGCGCGGTGTCGATCGCATCGTCGACGGCATCCATGCCGCCCTCGTTCAAAGCCTTTTTCAGGTCGACACGATCCTCATGGCCAAGACACATATAGAGTTTGCCCGACGCGGTGAGCCGGACCCGGTTGCACCCATCGCAGAAATTGCGCGTGAGTGGGGAAATCAGTCCGATACGGACGCCCAGTTCCTCGACCAGGCTGTAGCGCGCCGGCCCGCCTGTCGTCATATCGAGCGGCATCAGCGTGAAACGCTCGGACAACCGGGCGTGGACTTCGGTCAGCGGCAGGAACCTGTCGGTCCGATCTTCCTCGACATTGCCCAGCGGCATCGTCTCGATCAATGTCAGGTCGAAGCCCTCATCGCCGCACCAGCGCAGCATCGGCTCGATCTCGTCCTCGTTCATGCCCTTGAGCGCGACCATGTTGATCTTGATCGCGAGCCCGGCCGCCTTGGCCGCGGCGACACCGCGGAGAATCAGGTCGAGATCGCCCCAGCGCGTGATGTGACGAAAACGGTCATGACTGAGGCTGTCGAGACTGACGTTGATCCGGCGAATGCCGGCGTCGAACAGCGGAGCCGCCATGTCTTCGAGTCGCGTGCCGTTGGTTGTCAGCGTCAGTTCGTCGAGGCCGGCACCGATATGGCGGCCGATATGGCGCGCAACCCGGTCCAGACCACGGCGGACGAGCGGTTCTCCACCGGTCAGCCGGATCTTGCGGATGCCGCGGGCGACGAAGCGATCGGCGATCGCTTCCATCTCCTCGAGGCTCAGGATCGCGCTACGCGGCAGGAAACTCATCTTTTCCGACATGCAGTAGCGGCAGCGCAGATCGCAGCGGTCGGTCACCGACAGGCGAAGATATGTGATCCGGCGGCCAAGGCCGTCGGTCAGGGGGGTTGGTTGGTTTTGCACCGTCTCCATTCTGCCTAGCTAGGCGCTGCATGCGCACCCCGCAAGACAAAGGCGATTGCGCGGATGCAGGGCATTGTTAATCATTGGCAGCGAGGGGATTGCTGCGTGACGACTGGACCATCCGATCTGCCGCAACCGATTCAGCCAGCACCGCTGTTCCTGCTGTCGTTTCGGCATCGCGATGCGCTTGCCGCTTCGGCTGAAAAGGCGGGCTGGCGCGCGATCGCGGCGCGTCGCCCCCACGGTGTCGAGCGGCGATTCATCGCGAGCGGCGCTGTCGTCGCCGTCGTCGATACGCGCGGCGCGTTGGAGGAGGGGCTGTCTGCGGCGCGACTGTTGTCTGATCCGGTCGAGGCCAATGCCGGGGCGCTGCTCGTCATCGTGGCGCGCGCCGATGTCGGCGCACTGGATTCGCTCTTCGCCGCTGGCGCCACCCATTATCTGACCAGTCCGTTCGACGAGGCCGAATTCGCGCAGGCGTTGCGCTTTGCGGAGCGTCACAGCGACCGGCTGTCCGGCGGGTGGCATGCCCGCGACCGGATCCTCGCCGAAAGCGATGGTGGTCTGGGTTGGCGCTACACGCCTGGCCATGGCGTCACGCTGGGCGAGCCGTTTCGTGTGCGGCTGGGGCTGCTGTCGCTGCAGCCGGACGGCCTGGCGTCGCTCTATCGCCTGCTGGATGCAGAAGGCCGCACGGCCGCGCGCACGGCCATTGGCCGCCTGAGGGCGGGCGCGCGTACAACGGCGTTCGCGCATCGCTTGCCGTCCGGCGAACGCGTCGCACATCATCTTCATCTTGAGGCCGAGGGCGCAATCGCCGGCAGTATAGAGGCGCTCGACAGCACCGACGAACCGGAGACGCGCGGTCGCCGCGATGCGCTGACCGGCCTGCGCGACGGCATTGCGGCGCGGCGCTGGCTTGATGCCCGGCTCGGCGCTGGCACGCCTGTGACGCTGCTGCTGCTTGCGGTCAGCCGATTCGACATGATCAATGCCGCTTTCGGGCGGGCGACGGGCGACGGCCTGATGCGATCCGCGGCGCGACAGATCGAGCGTTTCGCGATTGAGGCAGGCGGGCGCAGCACCATGGTCGCACGCGTCGCCGGTGCGGAATTCGCGATCGGCCTCGAGGAAGGGGAGCCTGCGGAGCGGGCCAGATTGCTTGCCGACGAACTGTCGCGCGCATTGACCCGCCCGTTCGTGGCAGGCGAGCATATGGTGCCGCTGGGGTGTCGCATCGGGCTGGCGACGGCGCATGAAGAGGGTGACGATGCCACCGCGTTGCTGCGGCGGGCAAGTGCGGCACTGGCAGAAGCGAAGGCGGGTGAGAGCGGCACGGTTCGTGCGATCGGCGGCGCGGATGCGGTTGCGGTCGCACTGGGCACCCGTCTGGAGGTCGATCTGCGCCGTGCCCTGGATCAACGCGAGATCGAGATCGTCTTTCAGCCGCAGGTATCGGTGACGACGGGGCGGATCGATGGCGTGGAAGCGTTGGCGCGCTGGCGTCATCCCGAACTGGGCGAGTTGGGAGCGTCGACATTGTTCGCCGCGGCGGAACGCTCTGACTATCTCGTCCCACTGTCGGAACATGTCCAGCGTCGCGCGGTGGAGCTTGCCGCGGCATGGCCCGAGCGGCTTTCGACGCTCAGACTGTCAGTCAACGTCACGGCCGCCGATATCGCGGTGACTGATTTTGCCGAACGCTTCCTGGCGATGGTCGATGACAGCGGCTTTCCGCGCGGGCGGTTGACCGTGGAGATCACCGAGAGCGGCCTGATCGAGGATCTGGGGCAGGCGGCGGCGTTGCTCGCTGCGCTGCGTGCGGGCGGATGCCGCGTCGCGATCGATGATTTCGGAACGGGCTATTCGAGTCTTGCCTATCTCAAGGCGCTGCCGCTCGATTATCTCAAGATCGACAAGAAGCTGGCCGAGGATATCGAGGGTTCGAGCCGCGACAGGGTGGTGGTACGCGGCGTGATCGAAATGGCGCGGTCGCTGGGCCTGAGCGTGATCGCGGAGGGTGTCGAGACGGCAACGCAACTCGCGCTGCTCGCGCGCGAGGGCTGCAACTATTATCAGGGCTTTCTCTGTTCCGAACCGATAGACGCGGCTCGCCTGGCAGAACTGGTCGACCGGATAGGCTGATCGATCACAGGATCGACGAAGCGCCCCAGACCCTGCGACGCCCAGCGCAATAGTTGGTCGCGTAGTCGATATTGTCGAGATTGTAGAGCACCGCGCCCATTGAACGGGCGAGCGATTCGAACAGCGCGACCGTCTCGTCGGAAATCCTGCCGGTGCTTTTCCAATACAGGCCGACCGACGCGATCGGTTCCCCGATGCCCACCGGGAACATCGCCATGCTGCGTACGAAGGTCTGCAGATAGAGATGTTGCGGCACGCGCGGGTCGAGCATGATGTCGGAGATCAGGATCGGCGCATGCGTCAGCATCGCAAGGCCGGATACGCATTGCTCCATCGGGAAATCCTGACCGGTCCATAGCGGGCCGATCGCGTCCTCGGCGATATAGTGGACGCGTGCGCCGATCCGCCGGACGATGGTGATCCCGTCCGCATCCGCGATCGCGCGCGCGGATGCTCGCACGATGTCGACGACGCCCGCCATCGTGTCGGCTTTCTTCAGATCTTCGATCGTGGCCAGCAATCTGGTCCAGCGTGCCGCCGAAACTGGTTCGCTCACAATCACATACCCCCCGGCAATATCCCCGAGGTTAAGGTTAAGAAAGCCTGATCACACGGTCAACCGGCTGCCTTGGCCAAGCCCTTCGAAAGCTGGAGCGCACCATTGAGCCGCGCCTTGCCGTCGCTCCACGCGCGCGTGATGACCAGCTTGTTGTCCGGCCGTAGTTTCGCGGTACCCTGCAGCCGATCGACATAAGCGAGCAGCGCGGGGATGTTCGGGAAACTGTCGTTCTGGAACGTAACGAGCGCACCGCGCGGGCCGACATCGATCTTCGCGATGCAGCCACGCTTCGCGTTCAGCTTGATCTCGATGACGCGCAGCAGATTCTCGGTCGCATCCGGCAGCTTGCCGAAACGATCGATCAGCTCGGCGGCGAAGGATTCGACGCCCTGGCTGTCCTGCAGTTCGTTGAGGCGGCGATAAAGGCCCATCCGCAGGTCGAGATCGGGGACATAGTCGTCGGGGATCAGGATCGGCGCATCGACGGTGATCTGCGGCGAGAAAGCCTCTCTCGGTGCCTCGAGCCCGGCGCCGCCGGCCCTGGCTTCCATGATCGCTTCCTCGAGCATCGACTGATAGAGTTCGAAGCCGACTTCCTTGATATGGCCCGACTGTTCGTCGCCAAGCAGATTGCCGGCGCCGCGGATGTCGAGATCGTGGCTCGCAAGCTGGAAGCCCGCTCCCAGGCTATCGAGATCGGACAGCACCTTCAGCCGCTTTTCCGCGGTTTCGGTCATCAGCCGCTCGGGTGCGGTGGTCAGATAGGCATAGGCGCGCGTCTTCGACCGGCCTACCCGGCCGCGGAGCTGATAGAGCTGGGCAAGCCCGAACCGATCGCCGCGATTGACGATCAGCGTGTTGGCGCTGGGAATGTCCAGCCCGCTCTCGATGATGGTGGTCGAAACCAGCACGTCGTATCGCCGGTCGTAGAAGGCGGACATGCGCTCCTCGACCATGCCCGGCGCCATCTGGCCGTGGGCGACGACATAGCTGATCTCCGGAACCTCATCGCGCAGGAACGCCTCGATATCGGGCAGGTCGGCGATGCGCGGCGTGACGAAGAAACTCTGCCCGCCACGATAATGTTCGCGCAGCAATGCCTCGCGCAGCACCACCGGATCCCAGGGAATCACATAGGTGCGCACGGCCAGGCGATCGACCGGCGGAGTCTGGATGACGGACAATTCGCGCAGGCCCGACATCGCCATCTGCAAGGTGCGCGGGATCGGCGTTGCCGTCAGCGTCAGAACATGGACGTCGCTTTTGAGCGCCTTCAGCCGTTCCTTGTGCGTCACGCCGAAGCGCTGTTCCTCGTCGACGATCACCAGGCCCAGGCGCTTAAAGTCGATGCCCTTGGCCAGCAATGCATGGGTGCCGACGACGACGTCGATCGTGCCATCGGCCAGACCGTCCTTCACGGCCTTTGCCTCCGCTGCGGGAACGAGGCGCGACAATCGGCCGACTTTCAGCGGAAAACCCTGGAAGCGCTCGGTGAAATTCATGGCGTGTTGGCGGGCGAGCAGGGTGGTCGGGCAGACAACCGCCACCTGTTGCCCGGCCATCGCCGCAACGAACGCAGCACGCATCGCGACTTCGGTTTTGCCGAAGCCGACATCGCCGACCACCAGCCGGTCCATCGGCGTACCCGCGCTCAGATCGCCCAGCACGTCGCCGATCGCGCGGTCCTGATCGTCGGTCTCCTGATAGGGGAAACGATCGACAAAGGCGGCATAGCTGCCGGCATCGGCTTCGAACACGGGGGCGGGGCGCAGCGCGCGCTTGGCCGCGGTCGCGAGCAGCTCGCCCGCGATCTCGCGGATGCGCTCCTTCATCCGCGCCTTGCGACGCTGCCATGCTTCGCCGCCCAGCTTGTCGAGCGTCGCGTTCTCGCTGTCGGCGCCGTAGCGCGACAATACGTCGATATTCTCGACCGGCACGTAGAGCTTGTCGCCGCCGGCATATTCGAGCGCGACGCAATCGTGCGGGCTTTGCCCGACCGGGATCTGCGTCAGGCCCTCGTAGCGACCGATGCCGTGATCGGCATGGACGACGAGATCGCCCGGAGTGAGCGTGGCAAGCTCGTTCAGGAACGCGTCGGCGCTCTTGCGACGCTTCTGGCGACGGACCAGCCGGTCGCCAAGCATGTCCTGCTCGGTCAGGACGGCGACGTCGGGCGCGGTGAAACCGTGATCGAGCGGCAGCACGATCAGTGCAACGCCGGATGTCGCCGCGCCGAGTGCTTCCTGCCAGCCGTCGGCCGTGATCAGGCCTTTCAGCCCATGATCGCCGAGCAACCCGCTCAACCGTTCGCGCGCGCCCTGGGAGTAGCTGGCGAGAACCAGCTTCTTGCCGGCCTTGCGCAGTTTTGCAGCATGCTCTGTGACGGCTTCGTAGACATTGGCGCTCTGTGCGCGTTCGGGCGCGAAATCCCGCGGACCTTCAACCCCGAACTCGACGACGTTTGCGCTCTCGGGCTCGTGGAAGGGGGTGGTGAGATGGATCGGCGATCGCGCGATCCGCTCTTTCCATTCGCCGGTGTCGAGATACAGCGCGGTCGGGGCGATCGGGCGATAGCTGCCGGGGTCGTTCGACTGGGCCCGTTCGCGATTGGCATGATAGTCGGCGATCGCGTCGAAGCGCTGGTCGGCGGCAGCGACGCTGCCCGAATCGCGCAGGATCAACGCATCTTTGCCGATATGATCGAACAGCGTGGCCAGCTTCTCTTCGAGCAGCGGCAGCCAATGCTCCATGCCAGCGAGTCGACGTCCCTCGGATACGGCCTGATAGAGTGGATCGCCGGTCGCCGTTGCGCCGAAAATTTCGCGATAGCGGCTGCGGAATCGCCTGACGCTGTCCGCGTCGAGCAATGCCTCCGACGCCGGCAGCAAGGTGAATCCGTCGACCCGCCCGATCGTGCGCTGGTCGGCGGGATCGAACTGGCGGACGCTCTCAATCTCGTCGCCGAAGAAATCCAGGCGCAAAGCATGGTCTTCGCCTGACGGAAACAGGTCGACCAGCCCGCCGCGGACCGCGAACTCGCCCGCATCGGCGACGGTGTCGGTGCGGACATAGCCATTGGCCTGCAGCAAGGTGGCCAGATCGTCGCGGTCGATCCGCTCGCCGGGCGCCAGCGTGGCGACGAGCTGGCGGATGCGGAATGGCGTCAGTGTGCGCTGCGTGACGGCATTGATCGTAGTGACGAGGATCTGCGGCCGAACGACCGGACGCTGCAGCGCATGAAGCGCCGCCAGTCGTTCGGAGGTCGAACGCAGCGACGGTGAAGCGCGGTCGTAGGGAAGGCAATCCCAGGCCGGGAAATTCAGGATTTCGAGTTCGGGCGCGAAATAACCTGCGGCCTCGGCGATCGCGCGCATCGCGACATCGTCCGACGCGACAAACACCACCCGGCGCCCACCCTGCGCCTGCGCGGCACGCGCGAGGTCGGCCGCCAGCCAAGGCAGGAAGCCTGAAGGGGCGCCCGCAAGCGTGAGCGGGGTCCGGGCGGAAAGGATGCGATTGAAATCGGTCATGTCGTCAGACAGTCGCGACCCGGGCCGCTACGCGGGCGGGGGCGCCTGTGATACGGCCTTTCACTTGGGGATCGGAATGTAGTTCAGCGTCTTCATCGCGTCCATCATTGGCCCTTGATAGCTCTCAGGGACCGGCATAGTCCCGATCGCCCAGGCCATGATCTCGACATCCTCTTCGTCGAGCAAAGCCTCGAACCACAGGATCTGTTCCGCCGTCCAGTCTGCCGAATAGGTGTCGAAATAGCCGCCGATCAACAGATCGGCCTCTTTCGTGCCGCGGTGCCAGGCACGGAAGAACAGGCGTTTGAGGCGGGTTTCGCGATCCATGGAAAGTCCAAACAGGAAATGCGGGCTGGCGTCTGGATACGCTGGCCGGCTGAGCTATAAGCGAGCCAGATAGCGATGCGACCCGATATTCTCAATCCGTTGTTCGCCGAGATTACGGCATTGAAGGGGGTCGGGCCGCAACTCGCCCGCCCGCTGGAGCGGCTTGGGCTGGCCCGCGCGGTCGATGTCGCCTTTCATCTGCCCACCGGCTGGATCGATCGACGGCCAATCGAGGCGCTGGAAGAAGGGATTCCGGGGCAGATCGTTACGATCACATTGACGCCGACCGACTATCGGCAAGGCGGGCAGCGCGGGCCGTTCCGTGTGCATGCGCTCGATCGGCATGGCGATGCGGTGAGCCTGATCTATTTTGGCGGCAATCCGGGCTGGGCGAAGAAGCTGCTGCCCTTGGGGGAACCACGGATCGTTTCGGGCAAGCTCGAAAGCTATGGGCAGGAACTCCAGATCGTCCATCCCGATCATGTTCTGCCGCCCACCGAAGCCGCCAGCCTGCCGGAGCGCGAACCCGTCTACCCGCTGTCGGAAGGATTGACGGGCAAACGCGTCGCACAGCTTGTCGAACAGGCGCTGGCCCGCGCGCCGGATCTCGACGAATGGATCGAACCCAGCGTTCTCACGAAACATGACTGGCCGGGCTGGCATGAGTCCCTCGTGCGGCTTCACGGCGATCCCTCGGATGCGAAGGCCCGCGAACGGTTGGCGTATGACGAGATCTTCGCCAATCAGCTCGCCTTGATGCTGGTGCGTGCCACCGCGCGACGGCGGCGGGGCCGGGCGCTGCAGGGTGACGGCAGGCTGCGCGCGATGCTGAACCTGCCTTACTCGCCCACCGGCGCGCAGCAGCGGACGATCGGCGAGATTGGCGGGGACATGGCGCAGGAGCGGCCGATGCTCCGGCTGCTGCAGGGCGACGTCGGATCGGGCAAGACGCTGGTGGCGCTGATGTCGCTGTTGACCGCCGTGGAGGCCGGTGCGCAGGGCGCCTTGCTGGCACCCACCGAAATCCTGGCCCGACAGCATTTCGAAACCATCTCGAAGCAGCTTGCCGGCCTGCCGGTGACGGTGGCGGTGCTGACCGGGCGCGACAAGGGGCGTGCGCGCGAATCGACGCTGATGGGGCTTGCCGATGGATCGATCGATATCCTGATCGGCACGCATGCGATCTTCCAGGAAGCGGTGACCTACAAGGCATTGGGCCTGGCGGTGGTCGACGAGCAGCATCGTTTCGGCGTCGCGCAACGGCTGTTGCTCGCGCAAAAGGCGGAACGGCCACCGCATCTGCTGGTGATGACCGCGACGCCGATCCCGCGCACGCTGACCTTGACCCAATATGGCGAGATGGATGTCAGCCGGCTCGACGAGATGCCGCCGGGCCGCCAGCCGATCGACACGCGGGTCATGTCCGACCAGCGCCTGGACGAGATCGTCGACGGATTGGCGCGGCATCTCTCGGGGGAAGGGCAGGCCTATTGGGTTTGCCCGCTGGTCGAGGAAAGCGAGAATAGCGATCTTGCGGCCGCCGAAGCGCGTGCAGAGACGCTCCGGATGCGCTTCGGCGATCGTGTCGGGCTGGTTCATGGTCGCATGAAGGGGCCGGAAAAAGACGCCGTCATGGAACGTTTCCAGCGTGGCGAGGCGCGGGTGCTCGTCGCGACGACGGTGATCGAGGTCGGCGTGGATGTGCCCAATGCCACGCTGATGATTGTCGAAGGTGCCGATCGCTTCGGGCTGGCGCAACTTCACCAGCTTCGCGGACGTGTCGGGCGCGGCGGCGGGCATTCCGTCTGCCTGCTTTTGCGCGGAAACGGGCTGAGCGAGACGGCGCGTGCAAGGCTGGCATTGATGCGCGAGACCAATGACGGCTTCCGCATCGCCGAGGAGGATCTCCGGCTGCGCGGCGCTGGTGAGATATTGGGGACGAAACAATCGGGGGAAGCGCGTTTCCGTCTCGCCAATCCCGAGCATATCCAGGCGCTGCTGCCGGTCGCGACCGATGATGCGCGTCTGCTGGTCGATCGTGATGGCGGGCTGGAAGGCGTGCGCGGGCAGGCAGCCCGGACGGCGCTGTATCTGTTCGATCGGGATGCTGGGGTGGGGTTGCTCAGGTCGGGCTAGATTGGACCGGTTTCAACGTCCGTTCGGGGAAACCTAAACCGCTCCGGCGTAACGCTGCTCCGCCGCGATCGAGGCGAGCAGGTTGAAATAGACGGTCGGATCGAGCGATTCGATGAATTCCGCGCCGACATTCTGATCCATCGACCAGGTCGTGCGACCGAGGCGCTGACCGAGTTCGGGCAGTTCGATCGAGATCAGGCTGTCGTCGATGAGCTCCAGCGACGTGCGCACCATGAAGCCGAAACGTGAGACGTTGAGCAGATATGCGGGGGCGGGATCGCCGAATGGCGGCGAGCAGCGACGGACACGAGTCGCGATGAAGATCTCATCGCGCTGGGCGCGCCGTTGATCGGCCTGAAAAATTTGCTGGGCCAGCGGTGTGCCCACGATTCTGTCTCCCCCCGACGGAAAGGTGATGCTGCACCTTTCGCGCTGAGGAGCGGTGAAATTATCGGGTTAACACGCCGCTTACCATGATCATGGAGCAACGCTTCCAACTACTTAGGAGGCACTTGTCAGAACGCCATGCGCCTTTTTGCCAGACGAAATCCGCACCGGTGAATCGCCGACAGCGACGATCATCGCTTCATCAATCACCTTCTCGCCATCGACGCGCGCGCCGCCGCCCTTGATGAGCCGGCGTGCCTCGCCCTTGGACGCGGCCAGCCCAAGGCCGACCAGCGCATCGACGATGCCGATGCTGCCCTCCGGCACGGCCAGCGTCGGCAGGTCCGCGCCAGCGGCGCCATCGACAAAGGTCCGGCGCGCGGTCTCCGCAGCCGCTTCGGCGGCGTCGCGGCCATGGAGCAACGCAGTCGCTTCGTCGGCCAGGCGCTTCTTGGCGTCGTTGATCGCGGCGCCTTCCGCGCGTTCCAGCTCGGCGATTTCGTCGAGCGGCAGATCGGTGAACAGCCGCAGGAAACGGCCGACATCGCCATCATGGGTGTTCCGCCAGAACTGCCAGTAATCATATGGCGAAAGCTGTTCCGCATTCAGCCAGATCGCGCCCGAGACGGTCTTGCCCATCTTGCCGCCGTCCGCAGTCGTGATGAGCGGCGTGGTCAGGCCGTACACCTCCACGCTGTCCATACGGCGCGTCAGTTCGATGCCGTTGACGATATTGCCCCATTGATCCGATCCGCCCATTTGCAGGCGGCAGCCGACCCGGCCGGCAAGCTCACGGAAGTCATAGGCCTGCAGGATCATGTAATTGAATTCGAGGAAGCTCAGCGACTGTTCGCGATCCAGCCTGAGCTTCACCGAATCGAAGCTCAGCATGCGATTGACCGAGAAATGCTGGCCGACCTCGCGCAGGAAGGGGATATATTCGAGCGCGTCGAGCCAGTCGGCATTGTCGACCATGATCGCGTCGGTGGGACCGTCGCCAAAGGTCAGGAATCGTTCGAACACGCGCTTGATCGATGTGCAATTCTCCGCGATCGTCTCGGGCGTCAGCAGGCGGCGGGCCTCGTCCTTGAAGCTGGGGTCGCCGATCTTGCTGGTCCCGCCGCCCATCAGGACGATCGGCTTGTGCCCGGACTGCTGGAGGCGGCGGAGCATCATGATCTGCACCAGGCTGCCGACATGGAGCGACGGCGCGGTCGCGTCGAAGCCGATATAGCCGGGAACGACCTGTTTGCCGGCGAGCGCATCGAGCGCAGCCGCATCGGTCACCTGGTGGACGTAGCCGCGCTCTTGGAGGAGGCGGAGGAGATCGGATTTGAATTCGGTCATGGCGCGGTGCGCCTAGCATGTGTGCATGCATGTCATCTACTGTCATGTCATCCCAGCGAAAGCTGGGATCTCACTTTTCTGGACATCGCAACAAAAAGAAGGGAGATTCCAGCTTTCGCTGGAATGACGTAGTGGGGGGCATGCTCGCTACTCTCGCACCCCATCCAGATACGCCATGCACCGCGATTACAAGCATAAGCGCGGCCGTCGCCAGAACGAATGACGGCCAGTTGGTTGTCCGCTATATCGCGAGCGGCGATATTGATGCGGTCGTTATTCCGCCGCCTGTGCGGTATTCGTCACGCGCCGACGAGCTATGGAAAACCACATGTTTCGAGGCTTTTGTCCAAGCAGATGGCGATCTGTCGTATGCTGAATTCAATTTTGCGCCATCGACAGCTTGGGCGGCCTATCGATTTGCGTCCTATCGAGCGGATATGCTGCCGCTGACTCTACCGGCGCCACATTTCGACGTTGATCTCAAATCCAACGCTTTGGAGATTGTCGTGGCTGTCGATTGCAACCTGCCGGCAGAGCTCGACCTAGATCGCACCTGGATGATCGGCTTGTCCGCAGTGATCGAGGAACTGGACGGCCGCAAATCCTATTGGGCGCTCGCGCATGCGCCGGGAAAGCCCGATTTCCATCAACGGACTTGCTTCGTCCTTCAACTCCCGGCAGCAGACTGATCCCATGAAATTCGGTATCGATCGCCTCCTCGCCGACCCGGCGCTCCGCAAGCCGCTGGAAGGCAAGCGGGTCGCGCTACTCGCGCATCCCGCCTCCGTCACCGCGGACCTCACCCATTCCCTGGATGCGCTGGTCGCGGCCGGGCTCAACGTGACTGCGGCTTTCGGCCCACAGCACGGCCTGCGCGGCGACAAGCAGGACAATATGGTCGAGTCGCCGGACTTCACCGATCCGGTGCACGGCGTGCCCGTGTTCAGCCTCTACGGCGAAGTGCGCCGTCCGACGGGGCAGGCGATGGGCACGTTCGATGTGCTGCTGGTCGATCTTCAGGATGTCGGCTGCCGAATCTACACCTTCATCACGACGCTGCTCTATGTGATCGAAGCCGCCGCTGCGCATGGCAAGGACGTGTGGGTGCTGGATCGCCCCAACCCCGCCGGTCGCCCGGTGGAAGGGCTTACCTTGCGTCCGGGCTGGGAAAGCTTTGTCGGCGCCGGCCCAATCCCGATGCGTCATGGGCTGACGCTGGGTGAACTGGGTCTGTGGTTCATCGATCATTTCAAGCTCGACGTCGCCTATCGCGTGATCGAGATGGAGGGGTATGAGCCCGACGCTGCACCGGGTTATGGCTGGCCGCTGGTCGAGCGGATCTGGATCAATCCGAGCCCCAATGCCCCGAACCTGTGGATGGCGCGCGCTTATGCCGGCACGGTGATGCTGGAAGGCACGACGCTGTCGGAAGGGCGGGGAACCACGCGGCCGCTCGAGATCTTCGGTGCGCCCGATATCGATGCTCGCAGCGTGATTGCGAAGATGCGACAGCTTGCGCCGCAATGGTTGCACGGATGCATCCTGCGCGACTGCACCTTCGAGCCGACTTTTCACAAACATGTCGGGCAGATGTGCAGCGGGGTGCATATCCATGCCGAAGGCCCCGGATATGATCACCAGGCCTTCAAGCCCTGGCGCGTGCAGGCGCTCGCATTCAAGGCGATCCGCCAGCTGCAGCCCGATTATGATCTGTGGCGCGATTTCCCTTATGAATATGAGATCGGCAAGCTGGCCATCGATGTGATCAATGGCGGCCCTGCGCTGCGCGAATGGGTCGACGGCGCCGGCGCCGAAGCGGGTGACCTGGATGCGCTGACCGTGCCCGACGAACTGGCCTGGTTGGACGAGCGCCGGCCCTATCTGATCTATTGATCCGCCAACACCGGCGCCTTTGCGGACGCCGGGGCCGGGGAGGAGGCCGTTCGCTCAGCGGCGATGCTGGCGATCGTGCTTCTGGGTCTTGATCCGTGCACTCAGTGCATCGAAGCGACGATCGAGATCTGCGCGTTCGCGTGCGGTGAACACGCCACCCGACCGGCGATACTGCTGCTCCAGGCGATTGAGGGTACGGAACTCGGTGCGCAGGCGCGTCGCTTCGTTCCGGTTCAGCGCGCCGCTACGGACACCCTGGTCGATGCGCCGGTCGAGCTGCTGCTGGCGCTGATTGATATTCTGCCACGGCGCCGCATTGGCGGCCATCGGCGTGGTGAATGCGATCGCGGCGGCAAGGCTCGCGAGGATGAGGTTTTTACGCTGCATGTTACGAACTCCCGTTCCTTGACTGGAACGAGACCTGTCTAGGACCGGCGTGTCGCGAGACTGTGGCGGGTTTTGCGGTTTTGTGTCGCAATATGTCGCAGACGTGTCTGTGTCTCTTACGAAGGTGCAGGGATGCTGACGCACCCGCACCTTGAAACGCTCAGATGCCGCGCAGGCTTTACCATGGTTCAATGAGTCAGGCTCATTGAACCATGGTTTCAGTGCTTGCGCGTCAGTTCCCGCATCGCGTCGTCCAGGCCGTTCAGCGTCAGCGGATACATGCGGTCGTTCATCAGTTCGCGGATCAGCTGTGCTGACTGCGAATAGCCCCAATGCGCCTCGGGCACGGGGTTGAGCCATACCGCAGCAGGATAGACATGCGCCATGCGGCTCAGCCAGACAGCGCCAGATTCCTCGTTGAAATGCTCCACCGAACCGCCGGGATGACTGATCTCATAAGGGCTCATCGATGCATCGCCGACAAAGACGAGCTTGTAGTCGTGGCCATATTTATGGAGCACGTCCCAGGTCGGCGTCCGCTCGGTGAAACGGCGGCGATTGTCCTTCCACACGCCTTCGTACGGGCAGTTGTGGAAATAGAAGAATTCCAGATTCTTGAACTCGCTGGTCGCTGCCGAGAACAGCTCCTCGCACAGCTTGATGTGCGGATCCATCGAGCCGCCGACATCGAGGAACAGTAGCAATTTGACCGCATTGTGCCGTTCGGCGCGCATATGGATGTCCAGCCAGCCCTGGCGCGCGGTGCCGTCGATCGTTGCGTCGATGTCCAGCTCGTCGGCAGCGCCTTCGCGCGCGAAACGGCGAAGGCGACGCAGTGCGACCTTGATGTTGCGCGTGCCGAGTTCCTTGGTGGAATCGAGATTCTTGAACTCGCGCTTGTCCCACACTTTCAGCGCGCGGCCATGCTTGCTCTCGCCGCCGATCCGCACGCCTTCGGGGTTATAGCCCGAATTGCCATAGGGGCTGGTCCCGCCGGTGCCGACCCATTTGCTGCCGCCCTGATGGCGCCCCTGTTGTTCCTCCAGACGCTTCTTCAGGGTCTCCATGATCTCGTCCCAGGATCCGAGCGACTTGATCTGCTCCATTTCCTCGGCGGTCAGGAATTTCTCCGCGACCGCTTTCAGCCAATCCTCGGGGATATCGGTGGCCCCGGTATTGAAGCTGCCCTCCACACCCTTGAAGACCTTGGCGAATACCTGGTCGAACCGGTCGAGAAGTCCCTCGTCCTTCACGAAGGTCGCGCGCGACAACCAGTAGAATTCCTCCGGGCGCCGTTCGATCACGTCGCGATCGAGCGCTTCCAGCAGCACCAGATGCTCCTTCATCGAAGCCGGAATGCCTGCTGCGCGAAGCTCGTCGAGAAAGTTGAAGAACATGGCTTTCCTTACCGTTCCGGGATCGCCTGTCCAAGCGTGAAAGACGGGTGGTTAAGGGGGCTTCAATCAATGGTGGCTAGAATGCGGCCGGACAATAAGGGGGCAGCATGGCGAGCAATCTCGCAATTCCGACGGAAAACGAAGCGGACACTGGCGCGGTCGATGCGGTGGCGCGGAATTGCGGTCGCGTTGCCGTGGGGTGCAGCGATGCGGCAGGCTATGTCGCGGGAATATCCGAACGGATTGCGCGTCAGTTGGACATGCTTTCGGTGCTGGAAGAGGTGACCGCCGCGCTTGAAGCCGATCAGCGCCGCGTTGCCGATTCGACCGACGAAGCGCGCCTCCTGTCCGAACAGGCACGCGATAAACTGGCCAAGGGTGCCGCGATGATCAGCGGATCGCGTGGGCGGTTCAACGAACTGACCGATCTCGTGTCGCAGCTCGGTGCACGAATGACGAGTTTCGCGGCAGCCATGGAGCAGGTGCGTCGGGTGAGCACCGTCATCGACACGATCGCGCGCAAGACCAACATGCTGGCACTCAACGCGACGATCGAGGCCGAGCGCGCCGGCGATGCCGGCCGCACCTTCGCCGTGGTCGCAAGCGAGGTGAAGAAGCTGGCGCAGGAGACGCGCGGCGCCACCGAGCAGATCTCGCGCACCATCGCATCGCTGACCAATGAAGCGGGCACGGTGATTTCCGAGATCAACGACGGCGTGATGAAGAGCGTGGTTGCCCAGCGCGGCTTCGCGACCATCGACGAAACCGTCCGCGATGTCGCCGAGATAGTCGGCCAGGTCGATTCCCAGACCGACGGGATCGCCCGTTCCAGCGGGATGATCCACGACAGTGTGGCGCGCGTGCGCGACGGGCTTTCGCTGTTTGCGGGCGATGCCCGCGCGAACGCGGTTGCGCTGGGGGAGACCAGCGCCAGGGTCGGTTCGATGGAGCAGCTCTCCAACACGATGTTCAACGATCTGATCCATGGCGGCTTTGCCAGTGAGGATCGCTATTTCGTCGATCTTGCGATTGCGGAGCGTGACCGGATCGTCACGATCACCCAGGCGGCACTCGATGCCGGCCGGCTCGACATGGATGCACTGTTCGACCGCGATTATTTGCCGGTGCCGGGTACCGATCCTCAGCAGTTCACGACGCGGCTCAACGACTTTGCCGATCGTGTCTGGCGGCCCGAACTCGACCGGGTCGGTCTGATCGATCCCCGGATCGTCGCTGCCGCTTGTACCGACATCAACGGTTATCTGCCCACGCATGTCACGGCGTTCAGCCGGGCGCCCATTGGCGACCCCGAGCATGACATGGCCTATTGCCGCAACCGCATCATCCTGTTCGATGAAATCGACCGCAAGGCGAAAGCCAGCACCAAGCCGTTCCACATGGCGGTCTATCGCCGCGAACGGGAGGGCCAGGAATTCCACGTCGTTCGCAACGTCTATGTGCCGCTAAGCTTCGGCGGGCGGCGCTGGGGCGATCTGGAACTGGCCTATATCGTCGACTGAGACGTTGCATCCTTCGTCGTCATTCCCGCGAAAGCGGGAATCTCACTTCTTCCTTGGACGTTGGTGAAAAGACAGGGAGATTCCGGCTTTCGCCGGAATGACGGGAAGAGCGGTCAGCGCTGTTGGCGCTTCGCCATGAAGGCCAGCCGCTCGAACAGCATCACATCCTGCTCGTTCTTGAGCAGTGCGCCGTGGAGCGGCGGGATCGCCTTGGTGGGGTCGCGCGACTGCAGCACGTCCAGCGGCATGTCCTCCGCCAGGAGCAGCTTGAGCCAATCGAGCAGTTCCGAGGTTGACGGCTTCTTCTTGAGGCCCGGCACGTCGCGGACGTCGTAGAAGATATCCATGGCCTTGCTGACCAGCAGCTCCTGGATGCCGGGGAAGTGGACGTCGATGATCGCCTGCATCGTCTCGCGATCGGGGAATTTGATATAGTGGAAGAAGCAGCGGCGCAGGAAAGCGTCGGGCAGTTCCTTCTCGTTGTTCGAGGTGATGATAACGATCGGGCGCTCGACGGCCTTCACGGTCTCGCGCGTCTCGTAGACATGGAATTCCATGCGATCGAGCTCCTGGAGCAGATCGTTCGGGAACTCGATGTCCGCCTTGTCGATCTCGTCGATCAGCAGCACGGGCAGTTCGGGGGCGGTGAACGCCTCCCACAATTTACCGCGGCGGATATAATTGCCGATGTCGTGGACGCGGGCGTCGCCGAGCTGGCCGTCGCGAAGCCGCGCCACCGCATCATATTCGTAAAGACCCTGCTGCGCCTTGGTGGTCGATTTGATGTTCCATTCGATCAGCGGCGCATTGGCGGCCTTGGCGATCTCCTGGGCGAGCACGGTCTTGCCGGTGCCAGGTTCACCCTTCACCAGCAAGGGGCGCCGCAGCGTCACCGCTGCGTTCACCGCGACCTTCAGATCGTCGGTTGCGACATAGTTGCTGGTTCCGCTGAATCGCATCTTCACCCTCGCCACTTCACGTTTACGTCAATGGCGTTAGGGCGCGATCCGGGGCGGCGCAAGGGTCGCCGCGTGCTTCGTCAGGCTTGAATGCGCGCACGCTGGCGCGAGTCGAGTACGGTCCACAGGCCCCGATGCTGCGCCAGGATCTGCTGTGCGCCGAAACCGAGCGCGCGCGCCACGCTGCCATTCTCCGATGCCGTAGCGGCAACCGCGCGCGTCTCCCGCTCATCGGGAAGCCGTGCCGGTTGGGGCTGGACGCCGAGCCGCTCGGCGGCAACGTCGAGCACACGGCGGATCGCTTTCCAATCCATCACCAAGGCGATTGCTGCACCCAGCGCGCAACCCGAGCGCTCCGACTGGGCAAGCGTTTCCAGCGCATGGCGCTGGCCGATCACCGCGGCTTCGCATTCGGCGTGCCCCGGCGTGCTTGGCAGTGGGCCCGCCGCGACGGCGACCCGCGTCAGAAAGGATCGTTCCAGCCCGAATCCCTCGGATGCGGTGGCCAGCCAGTTTCGTGCAGACGGTTCCACTTCGCGCATCGCAGCGAAGTCGATCACGCCCGGATGGCGACCGTGCAGCATGCACAGATAATGCGCAGCGTCCGCCAGATTGCGGGTGGCATTGCGCCCGAACAGCAGATCCGACGAGGCGGGGTAGGGGTGACTTGCCGTTCCGTCGCTTACCAACAACGAGTCGAGCGTTTCCGCTACGTCGCTGCTCCGCATTTTGAGAACTGTTTGAGCCACCATGATTTATTCCGCCCTTTCACTGCCGTTACGCAAGCAGCATTTCGAACAAGACGCGATTCTAGGCCCTTCTCGTAAATAGGGAGTTTATTGCCCGTTATGTTTGTGTTCGTGAATGGGCGGCGGAGCATCTGAAATCGGGACGAAGTCGGCGGGTGAAAGTCCACAGGCGGACGTCGCGCGCACCGAGACCCCATTGGCGCTCGCCTGCAGCAGCAACCGCGGCTGGTGGGTGAATGTCGCGGGATGAAGAATCGTGGCGATGCCATCGAGCCAGCCCGCCCCCATTGCACGTCGCTCGATCAATGTGCCGTTCCAGACGTCGCGGCCCTCCAGCATGTCGCCAAAGACGATCAGGGGCTGTTCCAACGCTGTAGCCAGCCCACGCACAAGATCGGGCCGCTGACGCGCGATGGTCGGGCCAAGGAACGCGACCCGCTCACCCTTGATCTGCGCGATACGGGCAGGCCTGTGCCATGCGAGGCGGATGGCCTGCGTGGGATAAAGTGACGCGATGCCGTAATGCGGTGTGATGATGTGGCGCGCGCGGGCCAATAACGCCTGCTCCTGCGCGACCAGATCGGCATCCGCGCGGTAATCGGCAATCGTCGCGCTATCGCCGGCCTGCCTTGCCGCCAGGTCGAGCATGCGATGGATATCCGCCATCGCATAGCGGCTCATCAGCACGTCGAAGCTACGTCCGCCCAATGCGCCCGCCTCGTCGAGTCAGGGCAGCCAGCTCTGCGCGATCACGAGATGGCCCGCGCGATAGTCGATCGCTCGGGCAAGCGCGCGCGCGAGCATGCGTTCATGGTGAAGGGAACTGCGCTGGCGGACGCCCCCGGATGCGCGGGCGACGCGACGCATTGCCAGATGCCGTCGCACTGTGGCGAATGGTGCGCGGTGCCGGACGATGCCGGGCCAGTCATAGCGGTTGGGCAGCGCCATTCCGAGCAGGCCGGGAGAAAGGATCTGATCGTCGGGGCGGATCGCCGATGCCAGCAGGCTGGCATATTCGGGCCAGGCATCGTCGAGGATGTAGCTTGCGCGGGATGTCGGCGGTTCCGTCACGCCGTGGCGACGGTTCATCGCGCAGTCTGCAATGTCGCAACTTGCACAGCTGCGCGGCGCGGCAGATCCGATCAAGGCAATGCGTCCATCCGCACGACCAGTTCGGTCGCAGTCAGCCGGGTTTCGATCCTGATGCGGTCGCGTACGCGGAAACGGAAATCGAGATAGTTCCAGAAGACCGTTGCGTCGGTCGTGTCATCGATGACGAGCCCATCGACTGCCGCGCTGTGGCGATGCCGTTCGATGATGTCGCAACCCGCACGGCTCGCGCTGCGGGATAGTGCGTTGGTGAGTTGGCATATGCCACCGGCGATCGCCGGGATGAGGCAGCCGTGGCGGAGCTCGCGGCCGACCACATAACCCTTGCCGCGTGCCGGACGCCCGATGATGGCCCAGAAGCTGAAGATCTGGCCGGGCTCCAGCACAATGCCGTCGATCGCCGCGGCAGCGACCCGGAGATTCTGGACTTTCCCGAGCTCCAGATCCTGTTCGCGTGGATCCGATGCTACATAGAGCGCGCTTCTGTCCTCAGCCAGGCGAGCCGCGTCAGGCGGCAGGCGGCTCAGGCGTTGAGAGCTGTGCACTCCCGTTGGCGCAAGGCTGTTCTGAAATGCGCGGCGCCCGATCAGCGCACGCGATTTCACCCAGAACAGGACGCCGCCAAACGCAGCATGCGGCCGGTGGGGGCGGGCGGATCGTGTGATCGTTGCCATGCCCCTCCGACGCCCTCGTTTCTGGCCGTTTTACTGGTCGAGGAAGCTCCGCATCTTTCGCGAACGCGACGGATGCTTGAGCTTGCGCAGTGCCTTCGCCTCGATCTGACGGATGCGCTCACGCGTCACGCTGAACTGTTGGCCGACCTCTTCCAGCGTGTGATCGGTGTTCATGCCGATGCCGAAGCGCATGCGCAGCACGCGCTCCTCGCGGGGGGTGAGGCTGGCAAGGACGCGGGTGACCGTTTCCTTCAGATTCGCCTGGATCGCTGCGTCCACGGGGATGACGGCGTTCTTGTCCTCGATGAAGTCGCCCAGGTGCGAATCCTCCTCGTCGCCGATCGGCGTTTCGAGGCTGATCGGCTCCTTGGCGATCTTCATCACCTTGCGGACCTTTTCGAGCGGCATCGACAGCCGTTCGGCCATTTCCTCGGGCGTGGGCTCGCGGCCCTGCTCGTGCAGGAACTGACGGCTGGTGCGGACCAGCTTGTTGATCGTCTCGATCATATGGACCGGGATACGGATCGTCCGCGCCTGGTCCGCGATCGAACGTGTGATCGCCTGACGGATCCACCAGGTGGCGTAGGTCGAGAATTTATAGCCGCGACGATATTCGAATTTATCGACAGCCTTCATCAGGCCGATATTGCCCTCCTGGATGAGATCCAGGAATTGCAGGCCGCGGTTGGTGTATTTCTTGGCGATCGAGATCACGAGGCGGAGATTGGCCTCAACCATCTCCTTCTTCGCGATCCGCGCTTCGCGCTCGCCCTTCTGCACCATGTTGACGATGCGGCGGAATTCGGAGAGCGACATGCCGGTGGCCTGCGCGATTTCCGAGATCTCGGCGCGGATGCGATCGACGGCGGCGCCTTCGTTCTCGACGAACGCGGCCCATTTCTTGTCGATCTTCGCGACACGCTCAAGCAGGCTTTCGTCCAGCTCGTTGTCGACATATTCGTCGAGGAACGACTTGCGCGGCACCTTGTGGCGCTCGGCCAGGCGCAGCATCTGGCCGCCAAGCGCGGTCAGGCGGCGGTTGTAGCTGTACAGCTGATCGACGAGATATTCGATCTTGGCGCCGTGGAACTGGACGCTCTCGACCTCTGCGGTGAGGTCTTCACGCAGCTTCTGGTACTTCTTCTCTTCGGCAACCGGGAAATCGTTGCCGACGCTCAGCGCTTCGATGCGCGACGCCTGGAGCTTCGAGAATTTCTTGTAGAGCGATGTGATCGTCGCGAATTTCTCAAGCGCGGCTGGCTTCAGCGTCTCTTCCATCTGCGCGAGGCTGAGGGTGTTGTCCTCTTCCTCATCGTCCGACGGACGCTTGGCGCGCCGCTCGGTCATCGAATCCTCGTCGTCCTCGTCGGCGGCGGGTTCTTCGACTTCTTCCTCTTCCTTGTAGGAAGGGCCAGCAGTCTTCTCGGAAATCTCGCCATCGCCTTCGGCGTCTTCGTCGGTCAGGCTTTCCGGCGCGGGATCCTTGGAGAGCATCGCGTCGAGATCGAGGATCTCGCGCAGCTGCATCGTGCCTTCGTTCAGCGCGTTCGACCAGTCGATGATCGCGTTGAAGGTGATCGGGCTTTCGCACAATCCCAGGATCATCGTGTCGCGGCCGGCCTCGATGCGCTTGGCGATCGCGATTTCGCCTTCGCGGCTGAGCAGTTCGACCGCGCCCATCTCGCGCAGGTACATGCGCACCGGATCGTCGGTACGATCGATGGTTTCCTTGCGCTTCTCCGCGACATTGCCCGAAGACCCGTCCGCCGGATCGGCGGCGTCGTCGGCATCGTCCTGATCGGGCTGGTCTTCACCGTCCTCGCCCGCATCCTCGTTCTCGACGATGTTGATGCCCATCTCGTTCAGCGCGGACGTGATGTCCTCGATCTGATCGGAGGACATGACATCCTGCGGCAGTGCCTCGTTGAGCTGGTCATAGGTGATGTAGCCGCGCTTTTTGGCGCGAGCGATCAGCTTTTTGAGCGACGCCTCGTTGAGATCGATGAGCGGCGCATCGCCGTTTTCAGTCGCCTCTCCGGTCTCCGCCGCATTTGTCTTTGCCATGTACCGCCTAGTCCCGTCTAAATGTCCGCGCTCTCATCGCCGCTCGCGAAACTGGCGATCCTGTCGTCCGCTTCACGTCGAGCGGTTCGCAGCCGTGCCTGTTCCTCGACGAGCGACTCGTCCCATTCCTGCTCCAGCCGCAACGTGACCGCGGCCAGCGCCGCATCGAGCTCCGGAACGGCAGCGAGTGCTTCAATCGCCATAATTATACTGCGGTGTGCTGACTCACGTCCCGCATTGCTTCGCATCGACGAAAAGGCAAGCCTCTTTGTCGAGACGAGTTGCTTTGTGAGTGTGTCGAGCCCAGCATTCGCCAATATGGGGGCGAGGCTCTCGGTATCAAGCGCGCGCCTCGAAAAGGCCGCGTCGATCAGCGTCGAACGCAGCCGTTCGAGATTCGGATCGGTCAGCGGAATGGCGGAAAACGAGTCGGCGCAAAATTCTATCGCACCAGGATGCATCAGCAACCCGCCGAAAATCGCGCGTGCCAGATGGATGTTCAGTCCCTCTCCGTTGATTCGCTTTGTCGCTTCGGACAGCGGGCGGGGCGGGGGCGCCCATTTGCCGCCGCCGCCGCCGCTGCGGCGCGGCTGCTGCTGGTAGGCGGGGCGGCTCTGCGCATAGATTGCGTCGAAGCGCTGGCGGAATTCCTGGCGATATTGTTCGCGAACATCGCCGTCCTTGATCGTCTGCGCCTGTTCGTTCAGCCGCTGCCGTAGTCCGGCGCGCGCTTCCGGCGTGTCGAGCGGCGCCGCGGTGAGTTCGTGCCGCCACAGCCGATCGACGAGCGACTCGGGCTTTTCCAGCAAAGCTTCCATCGCGGCGCGGCCGCCGGATTTAACGAGATCGTCGGGATCCTGACCCTGGGGCAGCGTCAGGAAACGCAGCGTCCGGCCGGGCTCGAGCTGGGGAAGCGCGCGGCCCAGCGCGCGAACGCCCGCCTTCTGGCCGGCACTGTCGCCGTCGAAGCACAATATCGGCGCATCGCTCATCCGCCATAGCCGTTCGATCTGCGCCTCGGTGAGGGCGGTGCCGAGCGGTGCGACGGCTTCTTCGATCCCTGCCTGCGCGAGCGCGATGACGTCCATATAGCCTTCGACGACAATCACCCGGTCGGCCTTGCGCGCAGCGGCACTCGCGCGATCGAGATTGTAGAGCGTGCGCCCCTTGTCGAAGAGCGGGGTGTCCGGGGAGTTGAGATATTTGGGCTCGCCTGCGCCCAATATACGGCCACCGAACGCGATCACGCGGCCGCGCTGGTCGCGAATCGGGATCATCAGGCGTCCGCGGAACCGGTCATAGGGCTCTTTGCCCCCTTCGGGTTCGATCAGCAGTCCGGCCTCGACGAGCATGGCCGCGTCGATGCGCTTCAGCGCCGATTTCAGTTTTGTCCGCGAATCGGGTGCAAAACCGAATCCGAACGCTTTGCGCGTCGATTCGGAGATGCCGCGCTTCTGCAGATAGGCGCGGGCGTCGGCGCCCTCGATGCCGTCCAGCTGCTCGACGAACCAGTCCTGCGCGGCCTGCACCACCTCGTGCAGTCCGGATGCGCGCTCGGCCCGTTCCTGCGCCTTGGGATCAGGGGCGGGAACGTCCAGCCCGGCGACCTGCGCCAGTTCCTTCACCGCGTCCATGAAGGGCAGGCCGCGCTGATCGGTCATCCAGCGAATGGCATCGCCATGCGCGCCGCAACCGAAGCAGTGATAGAAGCCCTTCTCGTCGTTGATCGTGAAGCTGGGCGTCTTTTCCTGATGGAACGGACAGCAAGCCTTCCACTCGCGCCCGGCACGCTGGATCTTCACGGTCTTGCCGATCAGCCCGGACAACAGGGTACGAGCGCGGAGTTCGTCGAGAAATTGTGGGGAGAGAGTCATTCAGCTCCCCTTTCACGTGAGGGAGGGGGGCAAAGTGTCGCGATATCACCGTTCGTCCCGAGCGAAGTCGAGGGACGCTCGCGCGGAGGCCTGCTGAAATGTGAGACCGTCGCCCAATCGCCTTTGATCAAAGCCTCCTTCTTGGCGCGGGACCAGGGCTTGATCCTCCGCTCCATCTCAAGCGCTTCGATCCGCGTCTGAAAATTCTCTGACCACATCAACGTGATGGGGCGTCGACGCGATGTGAAATCACAGAAGCCTCCGGTTTGATGTTGCGCGATTCGGCGTTCAAGGTCTTCGGTATGGCCGGTGTAATATCGGCCATCTGAGCATCGCAGAACATAGACCCAGAATGCCATGCCGAACCTTGCTACACACGTTCTCCCGTGTCGAGCAAAGCGCGTTTGATCGGCTTGTCCGGATATGTCGGCGCGAGACCCAATGTCCCTCGACTTCGCTCGGGACAAACGGTGGTGGTGGCGGCTTTCGAGCTTAACCTTTGATCTTAAACCAAAGCCGCCTTCACCGCGGCGCTGGCCTTGCTCATGTCGAGTTCGCTGCCGTGACGCTCCTTCAGCAGTGCCATCACCTTGCCCATGTCCTTGACGGAGTTCGCACCGGTTTCGGCCTTGATCGCCTCGATCGCGGCGGCGGTCTGCGCTTCGTCCATCTGGGTGGGGAGGAAGCGTTCGATCACGACGACTTCGGCGTGCTCGGCGTCGGCCAGTTCCTGGCGGCCACCCTTCACATACATGTCGATCGATTCGCGGCGCTGCTTCACCATCTTCTGCAGCACTTCGACCACCAGGGCATTGTCGTCGGCGGGCGCCTTTCCGGTGCGTGCCTCGATGTCGCGGTTCTTGATGGCGGCCTGAATCAGGCGGGTGGTGGCGGTGGTTTCCTTGTCGCCTGCCTTCATGGCAGTGATCTGGGCGGCCTTAATGTCGTCGCGAATCATGGGTTTCTCGGCCTGTTTCGGGAAAGCGATCAGCATAGCAATCGGTGCAGTATTTTAATAGATTGACCCGGCCGGGCGTGGCTCCTAGTCACCCCGCCGTTTAACCTGTTCCCCGGGAGTAGCTGCACATGGCTGATGCCAAACCAACCACCGCGCCTGAAGGGGCGACGGGGGCATTGGTGCTGGCCGATGGTTCGGTCCTTTGGGGCCGTGGCTTCGGTGCCGAAGGCGCGGCGGTGGGCGAGGTGTGTTTCAACACCGCGATGACCGGCTATCAGGAGGTGATGACCGATCCCTCCTATGCCGGGCAGATCGTCGCCTTCACCTTTCCGCATATCGGCAATGTCGGTACCAACCTCGACGATATCGAGGCGATCAACCCACACGCACTGGGTTGCGTGGTGCGCGAAGACGTCACCGCGCCGAGCAATTTTCGCAATATCCAGCGTTTCGACGACTGGCTGAAGGGCAATGGCCGCATCGGCCTGGCCGGCATCGACACGCGTGCATTGACGCGGCGCATCCGTCTGGAAGGTGCCCCCAATGCGGTGATCGCGCACAATGCCCAAGGGCGCTTCGATATCGACGCGCTGCTGGCACAGGCACGGGCCTGGCCGGGGCTGGAGGGCATGGACCTCGCCAAGGACGTCTCCGCGCTCCAGAGCTATCAATGGCGCGATGGACTGTGGTCGCTGGGCAGCGGCTATGCCGTGGACGAAGCCGGCGACGATCGTCCGCATGTCGTGGCGATCGATTACGGCCTGAAGCGCAACATTCTCCGCAATCTCGTCGCTGCGGGCGCGCGCGTCACCGTGGTGCCGGCGACCGCGACGGTACTGGACGTGATGGTGCATCGCCCCGACGGCGTGTTCCTGTCCAACGGCCCCGGCGATCCGGCGGCGACCGGTGCCTATGCCGTGCCCGTGATCAAGGATCTGCTGGAACGCGACATGCCGATCTTCGGCATCTGTCTGGGGCACCAGTTGCTGGGCCTCGCGGTGGGCGCGAAGACCAGCAAGATGCATCAGGGCCATCGCGGCGCGAACCATCCGGTCAAAAGGCTTGCCGATGGCGCTGTCGAGATCACCAGCATGAACCACGGTTTTGCCGTCGAAACGAAGACGCTGCCGAAAAATGCGAAGGCGACGCATGTCAGCCTGTTCGACGGTTCCAATGCCGGCTTCGAACTGACCGACAAGAAAGCGTTTTCCGTGCAGTACCATCCAGAGGCGAGCCCGGGTCCACAGGACAGTCACTATCTGTTCGAGAAGTTCGTCGGGATGATCAAGTGACCGATTTGGACAGCACGCCCTTCATGAAATCAGAGCCGAAGGCCAACTAATGCCCAAACGCACCGACATCTCCTCCATCCTCGTCATCGGCGCCGGTCCCATCGTGATCGGCCAGGCGTGCGAGTTCGACTATTCCGGCACCCAGGCGATCAAGGCGCTGAAGGAGGAGGGCTACCGGATCGTTCTGGTCAACTCCAACCCGGCGACGATCATGACCGATCCGGATCTGGCCGACGCCACTTATGTCGAGCCGATCACGCCTGAGATCGTGGCGAAGATCATCGAGAAGGAGCGCCCGGATGCGGTGCTTCCGACGATGGGCGGGCAGACCGCGCTCAACACCGCGCTTGCGCTGTTCAACGACGGGACGCTCGAGAAATATGGCTGCATCATGATCGGTGCAGATGCCGAGGCGATCGACAAGGCCGAGGATCGGCTGAAGTTCAAGGATGCGATGAGCAAGATCGGGCTGGAAAGCGCCCGGTCTGCGATCGCGCACACGATGGAAGAGGCGATGGCGGCGCTGGAGAGCGTCGGCCTGCCTTCGATCATCCGGCCGAGCTTCACGCTGGGCGGCACCGGCGGCGGTATCGCCTACAACAAGGACGAGTTCCGCCATATCGTCTCGAGCGGGCTCGAAGCCAGCCCGACCACCGAAGTGCTGATCGAGGAATCGCTGCTCGGCTGGAAGGAATATGAGATGGAGGTTGTCCGCGACCGCGCGGACAATTGCATCATCATCTGTTCGATCGAGAATGTCGATCCGATGGGCGTCCATACCGGCGATTCCATCACTGTCGCGCCAGCGCTGACGCTGACCGACAAGGAATACCAGATCATGCGCAATGCATCGATCGCGTGTCTCCGGGAAATCGGCGTTGAAACAGGCGGTTCTAACGTACAGTTCGCAGTGAATCCGAAGGATGGCCGGCTGGTCGTCATCGAGATGAACCCGCGCGTGTCGCGGTCGTCGGCGCTTGCATCCAAGGCGACGGGCTTCCCGATCGCCAAGGTCGCGGCCAAGCTGGCGGTGGGCTACACGCTCGACGAGATCATGAACGACATCACCGGGGCAACCCCGGCCTCGTTCGAGCCGACGATCGACTATGTCGTCACCAAGATTCCCCGCTTCGCATTCGAGAAATTCAAGGGATCGGAACCGATCCTCTCCACCGCGATGAAATCGGTGGGCGAAGTGATGGCGATCGGCCGCAATATCCATGAGAGCATCCAGAAGGCGTTGCGCGGGCTGGAGACGGGGCTCTCCGGCTTCAATTTCGTCGACAGCCTGGTTGGCGCGCCCAAGGACGACATCATTGCCGAACTGTCGCGTGCCACGCCCGATCGCTTGCTCGTGGCTGCGCAGGCCTTGCGCGAGGGGCTGAGCGTCGATGAGGTTCATCAGGTCGCCAAATACGATCCCTGGTTCCTTGAGCGTATTGCGGAGATCATCGCTGCCGAGCGCGAAGTGCTCGACAATGGTCTGCCGCGCGATGCGCAGGCCATGCGCCGGCTGAAGTCGATGGGCTTTTCGGACAAAAGGCTTGCCTATCTCGCGCTGCAATCCGCCAATCTGCGCGGCGGTGCCAGCATGGAGCGAGCGGTGGCGCGCGGATCCGGTCTGATCCGCGACGCGGTCGTTGCGATGACCGGCGGCGTGACCGAGCAGGAAGTGCGCGCGCTGCGCCACAAGCTGGGCGTGCGGCCGGTGTTCAAGCGGATCGACACCTGCGCAGCCGAGTTCGAGGCGAAAACGCCGTACATGTACTCGACCTACGAAGCGCCTGCCTTTGGCGAGCCCGAATGCGAGAGCCAGCCGACCGACCGGAAAAAGGTCGTCATCCTGGGTGGTGGCCCCAACCGGATCGGGCAGGGCATCGAGTTCGACTATTGCTGCTGTCATGCCTGTTTCGCGCTGGAGGAAGCGGGTTACGAGACGATCATGATCAACTGCAATCCGGAGACGGTGAGCACCGATTATGACACGTCGGATCGCCTCTATTTCGAGCCGTTGACCGCGGAAGACGTGCTGGAGATCCTGCATGTCGAGCAGTCGAACGGCACGCTGGCCGGTGTGATCGTCCAGTTTGGCGGCCAGACCCCGCTGAAGCTCGCTCAGGCGCTGGAGGATGCGGGAATTCCCATCCTCGGCACCACGCCCGATGCGATCGACCTTGCGGAAGACCGCGAGCGCTTTGCCGCGCTGGTGACCAAGCTCAATCTGCTCCAGCCTGCCAATGGCATTGCACGCAGCCGGGAAGAGGCGGTCGCCGTGGCGGAACGGATCGGTTATCCCGTGCTCATGCGTCCCAGCTATGTGCTCGGCGGTCGTGCGATGGAAATCGTCGACGGCCTGGCGCAGCTCGACGCCTATATCCAGACGGCGGTTCAGGTGTCCGGCGATTCTCCGGTGTTGATCGACCAGTATCTGCGCGACGCGATCGAAGTGGACGTGGATGCGATCTGCGATGGCGACGATGTCGTCGTAGCCGGCGTGCTTCAGCATATCGAGGAAGCCGGTGTCCATTCGGGCGACAGCGCCTGCACGATCCCGCCCTACAGCCTGTCCGACGAGATTGTGGCCGAGATCGAGCGTCAGACCGACCTGCTCGCCCGTGCGCTCGAAGTCCGCGGCTTGATGAACATCCAGTTCGCGGTGAAGGACGGCAAGGTCTATCTGATCGAGGTCAATCCGCGCGCCAGCCGCACGGTGCCGTTCGTCGCCAAGGCGATCGGCCAGCCGATTGCAAAGATTGCGGCACGCGTGATGGCGGGCGAGAAGCTGGCAGCGCTGCCGCGCATCGATCGCAGGATTTCGCATATCGCGGTGAAGGAGGCGGTTTTCCCCTTCGCACGCTTCCCCGGCGTCGATCCCGTACTTTCACCGGAAATGAAATCCACTGGCGAAGTCATGGGAATCGATATGGATTTCGCAATCGCCTTTGCGAAAGCGCAGCTTGGGGCAGGGGATGAACTTCCCCAATCCGGCACTGTGTTCGTTTCGGTCAAGGACAGCGACAAGCCGGTGATCCTGCCGGCTGTGAAGACGCTTGCCGGACTGGGGTTCACTATGGTGGCGACCAGTGGCACCGCCGATTTCCTCGAAAGCGAGGGAATTGCGGTTGAGCGGGTCAACAAGGTGGCGCAGGGCCGGCCGCATATCGTCGACCGGATCATCGATGGCGGGGTGGCCCTGATCTTCAATACCACCGAGGGTTGGCAGAGCCACAAGGACTCCGCATCCATCCGTGCGTCGGGGCTTTCGAAGAAGGTTCCGTACTACACCACGGCGTCAGCGAGCGTCGCTGCGGCAGAGGCGATTGCTGCAATGCGCAATCAAAACCTTGAAGTACGGTCGCTCCAGTCATATTATTCAGGTTCGCACGCCTGATCCCGACAATATGACGCGCGACAGGTGGCCTCGCTAGAACGGGGCCGCTTGGGGGGAGTTTTGACGAAGGACGTGAGAGTCATGGCGACGGTCGAGAAAATGCCGATGCTTCAGGAGGGCTTCGACAAGCTGACAAGCGATCTGCGTCGCTTGAAAGCCGAACGCCCGGAGATCGTGGATGCGATCGAGGAAGCGCGCGCGCACGGCGACCTTTCGGAAAATGCGGAATATCATGCCGCCAAGGAGCGTCAGGGGCAGGTCGAGGCATCGATAAGCGACATCGAGGACAAGCTCTCACGCGCGCAGATCATCGATCCCAAGACGCTTTCGGGTGACAAGATCATCTTCGGCGCGACGGTCACGTTGCTCGACGAGAATGACAAGCCGCTGAAGTATCAGATCGTTGGCCAGACCGAGGCGGACGCCAATTCGGGGCGGATTTCCTATAATTCGCCGCTGGGACGCGCGCTGATCGGCCGCAAGGTCGAGGAAGAGGTTGAAGTGACGGTGCCTGCTGGGGACCGTTATTACCTGGTGTCCAAGATCGAGTTCATCTGACCGGCATGAACCTGCCTGCGGGCCGCTTCACGACTATCCTGGTCATCGTCACGACAGCCGTCTGGCTGGCGCTGGAGGTGTTCGGCTGGGTGGACCTGGCACCGACCATGGCCGGGTTCATTCCCGCGCGCGTGTTGGGTCCGGCGCTCGAAGGGGCGGTGCCGGTGGTGTTGACGCCGCTGACGGCGACGTTCGTCCATCTCGATTTGATGAACGTCGGCTTTAACATGATGATGCTGTTCTTTTGCGGGCGCTACACCGAATATGCGCTTGGTTCGGTCGGGCTCGCTTTGCTCTACGTCATTGGCGCTTATGCGTCCGTCGGTGCGCAATACCTCGCCAATCCGGCTTCGGTCGTACCGATGGTGGGCGCGAGCGGGGCGATTTCAGCCGTGATCGGCGCCTATGCGATGCTCTTCGGCCAGAAAAAGGCGAAGGCGATCGGGCCTATACCTGCGCTCGTGGTGCATGTCGTGTGGCTGGCGCTGGCCTGGATCGGCGTTCAAGTGTTGTTCGGCATCGCGATGGCCAGTGCTGGCGTGGGGATTGCGGTCGTCGCACATATTGGCGGGTTTATCGCAGGCCTGCTGCTGGCGCGGCCGCTGCTGTTGTGGCGATATCGTCGGGCGTAAGCCTTGCAAGTCTCCGCTTTGCGAATTCTATCCTGTAGTGCAATAATCAACCGATAACGCGTATCGGCGCGCGATCGGGAGAGGGGCATGGCGTCAGGCGCTCAGGTGACGGCACGCGACGAGTGGCGGGCAGGCTGGCCGGTTGTCGTCGCCGGCGCGGTGGGCATCGGCGTCACATCGCTCCATTTCTACTCGCTCGGCCTCTTCATCCAGCCGCTGGGCACCGAATATGGCTGGAGCCGCGCCGCGATCTCATCGGGGCCCGCGATCGTCGCGATGGTCAATCTGATGATCGCCGCGCGGATCGGCCGGCTCGTCGATCGCGTAGGTGTGCGCCGTGTCGCGATTCCCGGCTATGTCGCTTACTGTAGCGGGCTCGGCCTGCTTGGCCTGGCAGGGCCGTCGATCTGGAGCTGGTATGCGCTCTGGGTTCTTCTGGGGCTGGGTTACAGCTTCGCCGGGGCCAGTCTGTGGTCCGTGGCGGTCGCCAGCCGTTTCGATCGCTCGCGCGGGCTGGCGCTTGCGGTGGCCTTGTGCGGTACGGGCGTTGCGGGCGCATCCACACTGGTATTCGGATCGCGTGTGCTCGATCGTTTCGGATGGCAGGCGACCTATGCAGCGCTGGGCTGCACCGTGCTGATCCTGGGGCTGCCATTGCTGCTGGCGTTCCTGCACAGCGCGCGCGATCTGCAGCTGCAACGTCCTTCAGGCGGGATGTCCGCGCAGGTCGAGGCGCCCGGGCTGAGCTTTGGGGAGGCGTTGCGGCACGCACGTTTCTGGATGTTGGCAATATCGGCGATGCTGATCGGCGGGGGCGTCGCCGGACTGATCGTTCATTTCATTCCGATGGGCATCCAGCGCGGGATAATGCCGGTGGATGCGGCCGCGATCGGTGGGCTGATCGGCATGGCGGCGATCGTGGGGCGACTGATCACAGGCACGCTGATGGATCACATGCCCGCGCGACTGGTGGGCGGATGCGTGTTCCTGCTTCCGGTGCTTGCCTGTTTCCTGCTGGCGTCGGGGATATCGGCGATGCCGCTGATGATGGTCACGGCGGTGATCATCGGTCTGGCGACGGGCGCGGAGTTCGACGTGCTGGCGATTTTGGTGAGCCGCTATCTCGGCATGCGCGCTTATGCTGCGATCTATGGCCAGATCGCGGCATTGTTCGGCATCGGTGTCGGTTTCGGGCCGACGATCGGCGGCGCGCTGTTCGACATGTTCGGCTCGTACGAGCCGATGCTGTGGTTCCTGGCCGTCCTGTTCGCGATCGCGGCGGCCTTGTTGTTTCTGCTGGGCCCGGCGCCGCACTGGAGCGAGCGCCGGGATTAGGATCGGATGTTATGCCTGGCCGGGCTTGAGCATCTCGGGCTGAAGCAGGCGGTGGAGATGCACGACGACATAGCGCATCTCTGCATCGTCGACGGTGCGCTGTGCAGCGGCGCGCCAGGCCTCTTCAGCCGATTTATAATCAGGAAAGACGCCGACAATATCGATCGTGGACAGATCTGCGAAATCGAGCGTCTGCGGATCCTGGACCCGCCCGCCGAACACCAGATGCAATTTGCTCATCGGAAAACCCTTTGCTTGAACGCCGCAGGCGGTGGCTTTCGCCACAGCCAGCCTGCGGCGACTGAGATACAGCTGGTTCCCTAATGATCCCGGCCGGCGCGTCAATCGTGACGCGTCCCGATCAGGTGGCCGGCGTCTTTTTCGGTGTGGCCGGAGCACCGGCGGACTTTGCCGAGGTGCGAGCCGGTTTCGCGGCGGGCTTGGCGACCGACTTGGCCGCAGCAGTCCCGGCTTCGTTCGCGGCTGCCGACACCGACTTCAGCAGGCTCTGTGCCTGCTTCTTTGCGGCGTCCTTGCTTATGCCCAGCGCATCCAGCTTCTTCTTACCCGCGGCTTTTGCCGCCTGCGCCGCATTGCTCGCGGCCTTGTTGATCTTGCGGCCAGTGGCGCCGAGCGTTTTGGCTTCCTGTTGGGTGCGCGGCAGCAGCGATCCGATCAGCGCGCCGAGCGCGATGCCACCGACCAGGAAGGCCAGTGGATTTTCATCCAGTTCCTTGCCAGCGCGGGTTCCGGCGCGCTTCACGCCCGATTGAGCGGTGGAATAGGCTTTGTTGGCGCTCTTGCGCGACGCGGAATAGGCGGCATTCGCCTTTGCCTTGCCGCTCGCAAGCGCGCTTTCCGCGGCTTCGCGTGCAGCCTCGATCTTCTCGTTCGCGAACTCGCTCGCCTTCTTGGCGCCGTCAGCGATCTTGGTCATGCTTCATCCTCCAAAAGGCGGCCATGCGGCCGATCGTTTCGCCTTAATACTCTCAATCCCCCGCGCGGGTTGCCTTCACCTTGTCCACCAGGTCGCCAAGCGCCGACAGGATCGGGGCGCGGAACACCCAGGCAAGCACCGCCAGGACGATGGCCGCGGTCGTGAACGGGCGCTGCTTGACTGTCTCGATGGCGTCAGCCGCAATTTCATCCGCCTTTTCACGCAGATCTTCCAGCGCTTCTTCTATCAGAGCCTTGGGTTTCAGCCGGTTCTGCAGCTCGACCAATGTTCCCGTCAGCCGTGCGCGTGCCGCCGCGGATTCGCGGCGTGCGCGCAACAGCCGGATTTCCTCGCGATTCATGCGTCATCGTCTCGTTTGTCGCCCAGATCCTTTCGAATCCGTGCTGTCACCAGTCCGATCAGCAATGCGGAAAGCAACATCGCCACCAGTGCAACGAGGAATGCTGCCCACGCGGCTCCAAGCAATGGCGCGAGCGCAAATACCAGCGCGATCAGCATCAGCGTAACCGACCCAAAGGCCAGCAATCCACCGACCGCGGCAAGCGCGAGCAGCGGCCGATAGATATTGATCTTGTGGATCGCTTCGACGCGGTAGAGCTTGATCTCCGCCCGGACGAACAGCTCCGCGTCGTCGATGAAGCGGCTCAGCAGCTCGGCAATGCTGCCTTCCTCATGCTTTTTCTCGGCACTCTCTTCCACGGGAGTTTCCGTCTGGGCCGGGGGCGCATACGGCGAATTCATGTCCGGTGCGTCTGCCACCCCCGTACCGGTCCCTCAGGCCTTGTCGTTGCCATTGCTGCCCGCCTTGATGAGGCGGGTCAGCACGAAACCGATCGCGACGGCCGCGCCGATCGCGACGGCCGGGCTCTTCTTGACGAAATCCGTCGCATCGCGAACCAGTTCGTCGACATCCTTGCCCTTCAACGTATCGGAGAACCCAGAAACGGCATCGGCGGCCTTGCGGGTATAGTCGCCATATTGCGCGCCGACCTTGTCGTCGACGGTACCGGCGGCGTCGCCGATCATCCGCGCGACATTGTCGAGCGCATAGGCGGCGCGTGCCTTGCCTTCGGTGGCGGCACCACGTGCACGAGCCGTCGCCTGATCCTTCAGCGACGACGCTTCCTTACGAACCGCCGACGATGCATCGGACGCGGCGGCCTTCAACTTACTCGCCGGCTTGGGGGCGACCTTTGGCGCTGCGCGCGTGGCCGCCGTTTTTACCGGCGCAACGCGGCGCGCGACCGGTTTCGCCGCGGTCGCTGGCTTGGCAGCCTTCGGTTTTGCAGCGGCGGGCTTGCGGGGGGCAGCCTTTTTGGGTGCGGAAGTGCTCGGGGTCACGTCGTCAGCCATTTCGCTATCCTTTCGAAACTCGATTCACAGCTACAACAATCTCGGTCCTTCGCAAGTTCCGCAAGAGCGACTGCAACCGATATGAACTTGCTCTCATGCAGCTTTCCCGCAATTGCGCTCCGGCGGCTTGGCCGATAGAGGCACGGCCATTCCATCGTCGCCAGACTCGTTTCCGTTCGAATCGAACCGGGGCGAACCTGGATTGTCCTTGTTTGCCGGGATTTCCGAGCCGCCAGGTGAATTCATCTGCCTCGAAATCCCTTTAGCCGGAGAAACAGCCAATGACCGCGATCATAGACGTCCACGCGCGCCAGATCATCGACAGCCGTGGCAACCCCACGATCGAGGTCGACGTTTCGCTCGAGGATGGCAGCTTTGGTCGTGCGGCCGTTCCATCCGGCGCATCGACCGGCGCACATGAAGCCGTCGAGAAGCGCGATGGCGACAAGACGCGCTGGCTGGGCAAGGGCGTGACCGGTGCGGTCGAGGCCGTCAACGGAGAGATCACCGAAGCGATCCTGGGCCTGGAGGCCGAAGATCAGGGTGAGATCGACGCCGTCATGATCGAGCTGGACGGTACGGCCAACAAGGGGCGGCTCGGCGCCAACGCGATCCTGGGCGTGAGCCTGGCGACCGCCAAGGCCGCTGCGGAATCGCGTGGATTGCCGCTTTATCGCTATGTCGGTGGTGTCTCCGCACATCTGTTGCCTGTGCCGATGATGAACATCATCAATGGCGGCGCGCATGCCGACAATCCGATCGATTTCCAGGAATTCATGATCATGCCTGTCGGCGCCGACAGCCTGGACGAGGCCGTCCGCTGCGGTGCAGAGATTTTCCATACCCTGAAGCAGGGGCTGCATGAAAAGGGTCTCGCGACTGCGGTTGGCGATGAGGGCGGTTTTGCGCCGAATCTGGCCAGCGCCTCCGATGCGCTCGATTTCATCATGCGCTCGATCGAGAAGGCCGGTTACACGCCGGGCGACGACGTTGTGCTCGCGCTGGATTGCGCGGCGACCGAGTTCTTCAAGGACGGTGCCTATCGTCTCGACGGTGAGGGCAGGGTGCTCTCGCCGGACGAGATGGCGGACTATCTGGCCGATCTGTGCGCACGCTATCCGATCAAGTCGATCGAGGACGGCATGGGTGAGGACGATTTCGTGGGCTGGAAGGCGCTGACCGACAAGATCGGCCATTCGGTTCAATTGGTCGGCGACGATCTGTTCGTGACCAATCCCGTACGGCTCCAGCAGGGCATCCGCGACGGGCTGGCCAATTCGCTGCTCGTGAAGGTCAATCAGATCGGCACGCTGACCGAGACGCTGGAGGCCGTCTCGATGGCGCAGCGTGCGGGTTATACGGCGGTGATGTCGCACCGCTCGGGCGAAACGGAGGATTCGACGATCGCCGATCTGGCGGTCGCGACGAATTGCGGACAGATCAAGACGGGCTCGCTGGCGCGGTCCGATCGGCTTGCAAAATATAACCAGCTCATCCGTATCGAGGAGCAGCTCGGACCGGTCGCGCGCTATGCAGGGCGAATCTTTGGCTGAATCAATGCCCTGACGGGCGAATCTCATATTGCTGCTTTATTACAGTCGGGAAGGACTTTGTGCTTGACCCGCAGAATCCCGTGTGATTCAAGGATTCTGCGATGTCCAAGGCCATTTCCTTCCTGTCTTTGCTCCGATCGGCGGCACCGTCTGCGTTGATGTTTCTCGTCGTCGCGACGTTTGCAGGCTATGCGCTGATGGGATCGAACGGCGTGCTGGCCTGGGGCGACTATAAGCGGCAGCTTCAGGAGCGTCGCGTGGTGCTTGCCAAGCTCGAGACGGAGAAGGCCGTGCTCGCCAATCGGGTGGCTTTGCTCGATCCGCGCCGCGCCAATCCCGACATGGCGGACGAGCTGATCCGGCGCGAACTCGGCCTGGCCCACCCCGACGAGATCATCCTGCCGGTAAACTGATCCTGTTACGCTGATAATCGCGTGCTGGCCGTTGCGGAATCCTCGGCCCCGCGCCTATAGACCGCTCACACCTATCCTCCTTCCCCAGGGTGACGAGTTGGCAAGAACATCGACAGCGAAATCCGGCAAGGCCGCCACAGGCGCGCCGCCACCTGCGAACCGCGAGCGGCCTGAAGAGCCGACGCGTTACGAGGCGAGCAAGGAGGAACTGCTCGAATTCTATCGTGAGATGCTGCTGATCCGCCGTTTCGAGGAAAAGGCGGGGCAGCTCTACGGACTCGGCCTGATCGGCGGCTTCTGCCATCTCTATATCGGCCAGGAAGCGGTTGCCGTCGGGCTGCAGTCCGCGCTCGAAGTGGGCAAGGACAGCGTGATCACCGGCTATCGCGATCACGGGCACATGCTCGCTTATGGCATCGATCCCAAGGTGATCATGGCGGAATTGACCGGCCGCGAGGCCGGGATCAGCCGCGGCAAGGGCGGATCGATGCACATGTTCTCGGTCGAGCATAAATTTTATGGTGGCCACGGCATCGTCGGTGCTCAGGTGTCTCTGGGCACAGGGCTCGCATTCAAGCACAAATATGCCGATGATGGCGGTATCGCGATGGCCTATTTCGGCGACGGCGCGGCCAATCAGGGTCAGGTGTATGAGAGCTTCAACATGGCGGAGCTCTGGAAGCTTCCGATCATCTATGTGATCGAGAACAACCAGTACGCCATGGGCACCAGCGTCAATCGCTCCTCGGCCGAGGACCAGCTCTATCGCCGTGGCGAGAGCTTCCGCATTCCCGGCCTGCAGGTCGACGGTATGGACGTGCTGGCGGTTCGCGGTGCGGCAGAGGAGGCCGTGAAGTGGGTACGCGCGGGCAAGGGCCCGATCCTGCTCGAGCTCAAGACCTATCGCTATCGCGGCCATTCGATGTCCGATCCCGCCAAATATCGCTCGCGTGAGGAAGTGCAGGCGGTGCGCGACAAGTCCGACCCGATCGAACATGCCAAGAAGGAACTGGAAGCGCTCGGCGTGTCCGAGGATGCGCTGAAGGATATCGACAAGGAGATCCGCAAGGTGGTGGCGGAAGCGGCGGACTTCGCCGAGACCTCGCCAGAGCCGGAACCGGCGGAACTCTACACGGACGTGCTGGTGGATACATACTGATGGCAATCGAACTCAAGATGCCCGCGCTTTCCCCGACGATGGAGGAAGGCACGCTTGCCAAATGGCTCGTCAAGGAAGGCGACGCCGTGAAATCCGGCGATATCCTGGCCGAAATCGAAACCGACAAGGCGACGATGGAGTTCGAGGCGATCGACGAAGGCACGATCGCGAAGATCCTGGTGCCCGAGGGCAGCGAAGGCGTGAAGGTCGGCACCGTGATCGCAATGATTGCCGGTGAAGGCGAGGACTCTGAAAGCGCGTCGGCGCCTGCTGTCGAGGCCGCTCCGGCTCCCGCCGCTGCGCCTGAACCTGCCGCCGAGGAAACGGCCGGCAGCGAGGGTGAGGAAAAGTCCAAAAAGGCTGAATCCGGAACCTCCAAGCTTTCGAGCGACGTCCGCGCAAGCGTGTCCGACCCTGACGTTCCGGCAGGCACGGAGATGGTCAAGACCACGGTCCGCGAAGCACTGCGCGACGCGATGGCCGAAGAAATGCGCGCTGACGACCGCGTCTTCGTGATGGGTGAGGAAGTCGCCGAATATCAGGGCGCCTACAAGGTCACCCAGGGGCTGCTGGAGGAATTCGGCGCGAAGCGGGTGATCGACACGCCGATCACCGAATATGGCTTTGCCGGCATCGGCACGGGCGCGGCGATGGCTGGGCTTCGGCCGATCGTCGAGTTCATGACATTCAACTTCGCGATGCAGGCGATCGACCACATCATCAATTCGGCCGCGAAGACCAATTACATGTCGGGCGGACAGATGCGGTGCCCGATCGTGTTCCGTGGCCCCAATGGCGCAGCATCGCGCGTGGGCGCGCAGCACAGCCAGAATTACGGCCCCTGGTATGCCAGCGTGCCCGGACTGATCGTGATCGCGCCCTATGATGCTGCCGATGCGAAGGGACTGCTCAAGGCAGCGATCCGTTCGAACGATCCGGTCGTGTTCCTGGAGAATGAGCTGCTCTACGGCCGCAGCTTCGATGTGCCCAAGCTCGACGACTATGTCCTGCCGATCGGCAAGGCGCGCGTCGTGCGCGAGGGCAGCGATGTGACGCTGGTCAGCTACTCGATCGGCGTCGGCCTGGCGCTGGAAGCCGCCGAGACGCTGGCAGGGGAGGGCATCCAGGCCGAAGTGATCGATCTGCGCACCCTGCGACCGCTCGACACCGTGACGGTGCTCGCCAGCCTCAAGAAGACCAATCGCATGGTCGTTGTCGAGGAGGGCTGGCCGACCTGTTCGATCTCGAGCGAAATCCTCGCGGTTGTGATGGAGCAGGGTTTCGACGATCTCGACGCGCCTGTGCTGCGCGTGACCAACGAGGACGTTCCGCTGCCTTATGCCGCCAAGCTCGAAAAGCTGGCCCTGGTCGACGCGGAACGGGTGGTGAAGGCGGCGAAGGCGGTGTGTTACCGCTGAGTCCGTAAGATCCATAGGGGCTGATTGTTGCGCCGTACTGGCGTTTCAGCCCATTGGCGGAAGCGCGGAGCGCTTCCGCCTCAAGCGATCAAGCTCTTCATTTCCCTTTGTTTGCCGCGATTTCCGGGCGGGCAGATGAGCCCATCTACCTCGAAATCGCTCTAGCAGGTTTGGGCGGTGACGCCGGTCGTTGGGTAGATCTTCGTCAGATCGCGCTTGTCGCGGACGATGAACGAGGCGGTATAGTTGATCCGGGGCCTTCCGAAGAAAGCCGTGGTGATCATCGGTTCATATTCGTAGAATATCTCCACAAACATGATGCCTCCGGCTGCAGGCGGAACGATCTTGGAGCCGGTCGGGCCTATGCCGCCCGTCGTCGCGTCACCCAGAACGTCCCCTTCTTTGCCATATTGGGACTTCACCAGGACGTTGTTGGTCTTCAAGTTCCCCATGCAACGTTGCCAGTGGATATAGGGATTGCCTGCGCTGTTCAGTTCAAGGCTGGAAAGGATGACGCGGCCCTTGGTGGTGATATTGCGGCTTCCAGCCTGCGTGACGCCGCCGACAAAGGTGTCCAGCACATCGCCTTCGCTGAATTGAGTCAATGAAAGGCCGCTATCCTGGCCGATGCGGGACGCATTGTCCGCCATCGCCAAGGCAACCTGACTGATGCGCATGTGCGACATTGTGTAGTTGGTCGCTTCGATGCCGCCAACGCCGATCACCATGCACGCTGGAAAGACATAGGCGAATTCGAGATAGGCAGCACCCCGGCGAGCCTTTGCAAGCCTCTGTAAAAAGGTGCGGGTGCGATCGAACGGTCCCATGATCATTTCTCGCACTTCACGACCGGCACGGCCTGGCTGCCATAAGGCTGATTGCGCAACACCGTTGTCGCAGTGACGCTGCGCTGTCCGGTCCAGCCGAACATCTTGACCGGCATCAACGACGGATAGCTGACCGTCATCGAATATTTCACGATATCGTCGGCACCACCCTGGCCATCCTTGCCACGATCCTGGTCGAAGCTGCCGTTGCCGTTGATGTCCTGATAACATTCGTTCGCATCGCGCTTGCCATCACCGTTGGTATCGGTGAACGGCTCCGGTTTGCCGACATCCGCGAAGGTCGTGTAGCTTTGGCGTTTGCTCTTGTAGGTCGCAGCTCTTGAGATGTTCTTGACCTGATTCTTCACCCGCTGATCGATGACGTCGATGTTCTTGATGGCGTCCTCCAGCGTGGAGTTGCGGCCTGCTTCATTGACCGCACCTTGCAGGATCGAGCTGACATAGGCTTGATATCCGACGTCGAGGAATCCGATGATCGTCGCCAGGAACAGGGGCGTGATGATCGCGAACTCGATGGCGTAGGAGCCGCGCTTGTCCGCCGGGAGCTGCCGCGCCTTGGTCAGGATGGACGTCATTTCGACAGCCTCAACTCGGCGATCTTGTTCGCGATCGTCTGGAATTGCTGCTGCAACTGAGCGTCGTTCGAAGCAGTGAAGCTTTTTCCGGAAGTCGCGCAACTGGACAATTGGGTGGTGAGTGTGGACGCATAGGCGACCACCCAGACGGTGATGTTCTTTGCCTTTGCTGCCGCGCAGACCGCGGCGAAGCGATTATTGTGGCGTGTGTCGTTGTTGGTGCTGCTGGTGGAAGCCGCGTTTACGCGCCTGTCGAGCATCTCCAACCCGTACAGGCCATAGGCCGTGGCGTCGGTATCCATCTGTCCATCGGTCATGAAGATGATGTGCCGGTTGATCGGTTTGCCCGCACCCTTTTCACCTGTCGGCACTGCCTTGTTCTCAGCACCGAAGATGCCATCGGGCGAGATGAATCGAGCGCCCCAGATCATGCCTACGTCGTGATAGGTGTAGCCACGAGCCTTGAAATCCGAGACTGTTGGAACATTCACATAGGCCTTCACCTCGTCCAAGGTCATGACCTTGAGCTTCTGCGCAGCCTTCGGGCAGGAGTAGGAGTTACGATCGGTGCCGGAAACGATATCCTTCATTCGCAAGATGCCCTTGCTCGGATTCGTGTCTCCATTCGTAGTCGTATTTGTGATTGGGCCTTTGTCCGGCGCACTCGAGCCTGATGAGTTGCGCCGCCAGATGATTTCTTTCCAGGCTGGTGCCCAGCGCGTTACTTCATCACTGGTTGGGATAAAGTCGATATTGAGATCGTAGGCAGCCGTCGGAACCGTCGTGAAGGTTGCGTCCGGTGACGTCTGGCGTTCCTCGATGCAGCCATCCCAGATGAACGAGCCGGGCTGTCCCGGGCCGTTCTTGTTGGCGTCGTTGGCATCTTCGATCGGAATAGTGACGCCCGTCGCGCTCTTGAAGAGCGAGAGCTTCGTTGCGTCCATGTCGACGAGCTTGTAATCCCAATCCCAATTGGCGGTATCCGTTCGCGAATCTGAACTCGTTTCCGTGCGCGTGCTCGTACGGCTCTCGATCTTACAGTTCTTGCTGGAGCTCGTGTATGTCGCCTGATAGCTGGTCTCGGTTGCGAGCCGGCTGGTTGGCGTAGTGACCTTAACCGCCCCTGTGCTCGAATCTGGAGTACCTGAGCTGGGTGTTCCGTTAGTAATTGCGCCATAGGAATAGGTGCTCGCAGGGGCGACGCAAGCGGCCGCGTTCTTTACCCCGCCCGAACTGACTTGGGACCAGGCGCTTGGATTTGCCCAAGCCGGCGTTGCGGAATTCGAAGCCGGCCAGGTTCCGGCGGTCGTGGTGCCGGTCACCCAATTGACGAACCTGCGCTCCCGCGATTGATATGACCATTTGGTCTTCAGATATTCGGCAGGCAGTGATCTGCCGACATTGACCGTTGTGGAATAGGGCACAAAGCCAAACCGCAGGCGCGCATCCTTGCTTATCGCGGCGTTCAACGTCGTATAGAAGCTGACAACCGCGTTTCTGAGTGCCTTGATCTTCGAACTGCCATCTTCAACGAGGTTGCAATCACTGTTGGTCGTGGCCGTCGGACAGTTCATCGAGCCCGTCACGTCGAGCACGAACATGATGTCCGTATTGGCGACCTCGAGAATAGCCTCGCAGGCGACTGTGAGAGGAATGGCCGGCTTCTTGAACAGTCGCATCAGCGTCATGGGCACTGTGGCCGTGGCCGTGGCCGTAACCTGCCCATCGCTGGTGGCGAGGGGGGTGAAGGCGAGCCCGGTCGTTCCAAAGGTTCCCGTCGGAAAATTGTTTCGGAAGAATGACTTGGCTAGCTTTTCTGAGGCATCGTCCAACTGGTCGGTCGTCATGTTCCGACGCCCGGCGAGTGCGCCGGCGTCACATGCCTGTTGCAGGCGCGTCTTGACCATGTATGCGCGACCCATGTCGAAGGCCGATCCCACTATGCCTACGATCGGGATCAGCGCGACCCCCATGATCATCATCGCATTGCCGGTGGTATCCACCATCAGGCGCGCCATGCGCCCTGCAAAGTTCGACCCTGTTTCCTGCCGTTTAATCATGCCCCGACCCAGTCCCCACGACGTGCGCACAGCGCACCTCACCGTGTATGCTTGCCATCAAATGACTAAGCAGTTCTGGCAGGCTTAGGTTAATACGAGGTTTGTAATGTTCTTTTATCATGTGACAGATGCACGCTATTGATCCTGAGGTCGCTCTGGCGGTCACTCACACTCCGTCATCGGTGCGCGACGCAGTCCGATTGCTGTTCGTGCTCGATGCACGACTTGGTGAGATCGTGCGTGCGACGCGAGAGCCCCTGATTGGAGAGATGCGGCTCACCTGGTGGCGGGATGCGCTGGCGGTGCTGCGCGACCTCGATGCCCCTGCCGAGCCATTGTTGCGCGAACTGGCGTCGAGCCCGCTCGACCGGGATCGAATGGCTGCAATGGCGGAAGGCTGGATCGAACTGCTCAGTCCCTTTCCCATCGAAGATGAAGCGTTGATCGCTTTCGCCGCGGGACGGGGTGGTGGATTGTTCGGTGCAGGCGCAGGCCTGCTCCTGAGCGACTTCGCGGAATTGGCGGCGGCCGGGGAAGGGTGGGCACTCGCCGACTTCGCCTTTCATTGCTCCGATGGCGATACCGCTGCGCGAGCGCTGGCTCTCGCGAAAACCCGGCTGGAGCAGAGCCTTGGGAGCCGCTGGCCCAAGGAGGTGCGGCCATTCGGCATGATCGCCACGCTCGCGCTGCGCGACGTGCGCGCTGGCAGGCCGCCGGTCAGACTCGGCTCGCCCGCTCGCCAGTTCGCCATGCTGCGGCATCGTATCACCGGCCGCTGAAACCTTGCCTCGTGCACTTCATCGTCTGCACTGGTTGATTGTCTGCCGCAATTTTCGAGCCGTTCGATATTTCCATCGCACTGCAAATCGCTCTAGCATCGCAGGTCGCGGAAATGGGGGAGGGCGAGATGGGGCGGTTCGTGGCCGGTGTGGTTTCGGCGTTGCTGCTGGTGGGGGCAGGTTTCCTGTTCTGGCAGGGACGTGCGAAGGACAGTCTTCCGCGACCGCAGCAGATGGCGGCGCGCGACCTCAATCTGCCCTTGCTCGGCGATGCGATGGCGCAGCCTCCCGCAGCGAGTGACAAGACGCGCGAAGAGAAAAGATTCAACCGCTACGACAAGGACAAGAATGAGGAGATCGCGACTGAGGAATATTTCGCGAGCCGGCGCAAGGCCTTCGCGAAACTTGACGCGAACAATGACGGCCGTCTCTCCTTCGACGAATGGTCGCTGAAGACGCGGGAGAAATTCGCCAAGGCCGATGCCGACAAGTCGGGACGGCTCAACCGTACCGAGTTCGCCGCCACTGCAGTCGTAAGGAAAGCGAAGCCCAAAGCTGATTGCCCGCCGGCGCGGCCAGTGGCGGCAGCGGACGAGGAAGAAAGCTGAACCGGCCCTCCTATCCGATCCATTCCGCCAGCGCTGCGCGCGCGCGATCGGTATAGAGCAGCTTGCGATCGGCTTTCTTGGTCTTGCGTTCGAGCGACAGCGGCGGGAACAGCCCGAAATTGACGTTCATCGGCTGATAATCCTCAATCGCGGCACCGCCGGTGATATGGCCGAGCAAGGCGCCGAGCGCGGTGGTAGGCGGCGGCGCGGCGATCGATTGGCCCAACAGCTCTGCAGCGGCGAAACGGCCTGCCAGCAGCCCGACTGACGAGGATTCGACATAGCCTTCGCAGCCGGTGATCTGGCCGGCGAAGCGGATATGCGGCGCGCTCTTCAGTCTGAGTTCTCCGTCGAGCAGCTTGGGCGACTGGATGAAGGTGTTGCGATGCAGCCCGCCCAGACGCGCGAACTCTGCATTCCCGAGCCCCGGAATGGTACGGAACAGGCGGACCTGTTCGGCATGCTTCAGCTTGGTCTGGAAACCGACCATGTTCCACAAAGTGCCAAGCGCATTGTCCTGCCGAAGCTGGACGACCGCCCATGGCCAGCGGCCGGTGCGGGGATTGTCGAGGCCGACGGGCTTCATCGGGCCGAAGCGGAGCGTATCCAGACCACGCTCGGCCATCACCTCGATCGGCATGCAGCCCTCGAAATAGGGGGTATTTTTTTCCCATTCCTTGAAGTCGGTCTTCTCGCCGTCGAGCAGACCTTGATGGAAGGCGAGATACTCCTCCTTGGTCATCGGGCAGTTGATATAGTCCTTGCCGTCGCCTTCCGGGCCGACCTTGTCCCAGCGGCTCGCCATCCAGCATATGTCCATGTCGATACTGTCGCGGTGCACGATAGGGGCGATTGCATCGAAAAAGGCGAGGGCATCCGCACCGGTTTCGGCACCGATGCTTTCGGCCAGGCGCGCCGCGGTGAGCGGGCCGGTGGCGATGATCGTCGGGGCTGATGCGGGAAGCACATCGATACGCTCGCGCACGATCTCGATATTGGAATGCGCTTCGAGCGCGGCGGTAACGCCGGCCGAGAAACCGTCGCGGTCGACCGCAAGTGCGGAACCAGCGGGAACCTTGTGGATATCTGCCTGCGCCATGATCAGCGAGCCGAGTGCGCGCATCTCGGCATGGAGCAGCCCCACCGCGTTGCTCGACGCGTCGTCGGAACGAAAGCTGTTCGAGCAGACCAGTTCGGCAAGGCCATCGGTGTGGTGCGCAGCGGTCATCTCTCCACCGCCGCGCATCTCGGACAGGCGTACCTTGATGCCGGCATTGGCAAGCTGCCACGCGGCTTCGGAGCCGGCGAGCCCGCCGCCGATGATATGGATCTGGTAAGTCATGGTTGAGCCTCTAGGGCAGGCCTGACATCTTTGCTATGCTCCGCCCATGAAGCTGTTCACCATCGGCTATGAAGGTGCGACGCAGGACGCATTCGTCGCGACGCTGCAAGCGGCGGGCGTCGAGCGCGTGATCGACGTGCGTGCGGTGCCGCTGTCGCGCAAACCGGGTTTCTCCAAGAATGTGCTGGCGGCCGGGCTGCGTGAGGCCGGTATCGACTATGTCCATCTGAAGGCGCTCGGTACGCCGCCCGAAGGGCGCGAAGCCGCGCGCAAGGGCAACCGTGCAGGGTTGGAGCGCGTCTATGCCGGGCAGCTGGAACTGCCCGAGGTAATGATGCAGGCGGAACAAATGCTTGAACTGGCCGCGGAGAAGCCAAGCGCCTTGCTGTGCTTCGAGCGCGATCCGGGCATGTGCCACCGCACCCTGCTTCATCAGGCGGTTTCGGCCGATGCCGAAATCGTCGATCTCTACGTCTGACAGGAGGACGCCACCATGCTGGACCATATCGGTGTCGCGGTTTCGGATCTGGTGCGGTCGCGCACCTTCTATGCCAAGGCGCTCGCCCCGCTCGGCATTGTCGAGATAATGGAGGTTGGGCCGGAATTGACCGAGGCCGGCGGCACGGCGGTCGGGTTTGGCGCAGGCGGCAAACCATTTTTCTGGATTGGTGATAACGAGCGTGTGGGGCAGGGCACGCATATCGCCTTTCGGGTCGAGGATCGCGCGATCGTCGACGCCTTCCATCTCGCCGCGCTGGACGCCGGTGGAACCGACAATGGCGGGCCGGGCCTGAGACCACATTATCATCCGGATTATTACGCGGCCTTCGTGCTCGATCCTGACGGTATCAATGTGGAGGCCGTGTGCCACAATCCGGCCTGAGCGCCACATCGCGCGCACTGGTCGCGCTTAGCATCGCATTCGGGCTCAGCTATATTCCGATCCAGGGACTGTCCTGGTCGCATGATCTCACCACCGGGTGGAAAGGCGCGGGTGTGGGATTGCTCGCGATTGCGGCAGCGATCGAGGCGCGGGGCCGTGATGGCTGGCTGCTGGCGCTCCTGCTGGCATTGGGCGCACTCGGCGACGTCTTGCTCGAAGCGATCGGTCTGACCGCTGGCGCGATCGCGTTCATGGCTGCGCATGGTGTGGCGATCATTCTGTATCTCGCCAATCGGCGTACGGCCTTGACCGGCAGCCAGGGCATGCTTGTGCTGCTCGTGGTGCCGCTGGGTGCATTCATTGCCTGGTCGTTGCCGGGGGACAGGGCACAGGCGCCGGGCGTCGCGCTTTATGCGATATTCGTTGCCGCGATGGCAGCGGCGGCCTGGGCGAGCTGCTTTCCGCGGCTTCGCACCGGGCTCGGCGCAATGATGTTCCTGCTGTCGGATCTGCTCATATTTGCGCAGATGGGCGCGCTGGAAGGCACGATCTGGGTCAGTCCGGCGATCTGGCTGCTCTATTATCTTGGCCAGGTGCTGATCTTTCTGGGCGTAACACGCTCGCTGAGAGAGCGGCCCTAGCTCTTCTTCACCGTTCGCACGGCCTTGGCATAGGCGCGATGCGCGATCGCTTTCGCCATGTTGCGTTCGGGAAAGCGGCCGGGCGACTTCGGCTCCAGGCCGAGCTTACGGAGATAATGGTTGGCGAGACGGGCGCTGGCCTCGTTCGCGCTCCAGTCCGAACGCCATGTGACCGAGAGCGAGATCGAGACTTCCGGTCCGTTCTTCACCCAGTGCGGCGCCTTGACGGGAACATGGATCGCCTTGCCGGGCGTCAAGGTGAATGCTGTGCCCTTGGCTGCAAAACCGTCCCGCCAGGGCAGGTTGCGATGATGCTCACCGAGATGGAAGGTCTCATGGGCTTCGGGCGCGGCCAGTTCCGGATCGTCGGGCGGAAAGACCGTCATCGTCTTCTGTCCGCGGATCTGGAGCAGGATGTTGTGCTCCGGATCGAAATGATAAGGCGTGACGGCGTCGGGTGACGAGACGAAAATGAATGCTTCCAGCTTGTCCATCGCGCCGGTCACCGGATCGATGACGGGCAGGATCTCTGCCAATGCGCCATTGAGCAGCGCCGCATAAGCCGGGTCCTGCTCGACATTCTTGAGTACCATCCACGATCCGTTCTGTTCGATCGAACGGATCGTATCCTCGATGCCGAGACCGTTGCCCGGGGTCGCCGCGGGATCGACGCCGATGGGGAGCGTGCCGCTGTTATATTCGACATTGCTGGCGGGCAGACGCGCGCCGAGTGTCGCCAAGGCCTCCAGCGTGAGCATCGGGTGGTCGAGCAGCCGGTGCGGAATGATCGCGGGCGTTTCCGGATAAACGGCGGCCAGCGCTTCGCGCGAGGCATCGTCAAAAGCGAGGATGTCGGTCATGAACCACCTTTCCTGTCGGCGATCAGGCGCCGGAGTGCTGCGGACCCGTTCTCGGCGGCACGGCACAGCGCGAACTGTGCGCGGCGCACGAAGCCCGACAGTGGCAGCGTGATGCGGACGATCGAACGACGTTCGGTCCAGAGCCGGTCGATCATCGGATGGCCTTCGGCGGCGCAACTGTCCATCCAGCGGATGTTCTCCGAACCGAGGACGCGCACAATATTGTCGAGTTCGATCAGCACGCCGGGGGAGAAACGCGCATAATCCTCGTCATAGGCGATCTTGTACGAGAAGCTGCCCGGCGGCGTGGCGAAGTTCACCAGCATGGCGATGGCACGGCCGTCCAGATCGATGCGCAGCATGTCGAGCATGCGCGCGTCGGCGGCGCCGGTGACGACATCCTCGAAGAAGCTGCGCGTTGCCGTCTCGTTTGCCAGCGCCTCGCCGTCGCTGCCCTTCCAGCCGGCGCTTTCGAGGCGAAGGAAATCGGCGGACCATGATGCGGCATCGTCATCGGCGCCAAAGGCGCGGGTCTCGACATTGCCCAACTCGGACAGGCGATTGGCGAGCCTGCGGAATTCCTTGCGTTTCTTGCCGCGGATCGCCTGTTCGACATAGGCGTCGGCATCGAGATCGCTTTCGATCAGTGCGCGCGAACGGTGATTGACCGTGTCGCACGGGCGGCCGCGCGCAGCAGCCGCATCGATGAAACCGCGATGCACCGGGCCGTGTTCGGCGATGTGGGTGATGTGGAGGAATCCGCGCGCCCAGTCGTGACTGTCGAACAGGCCGATCAGTGCGGCGGCGGCCTCGGTTTCATGGCCGACACGGATCAGCGGCGTGCCGAGGAAGCTCTGGCCATGGACCCAGGTTTCGACATGCGTGGCAGGCATGCGGCCATAGGTCGGTGCGATAAAGACCGGCATCAGCGCCAGCATCTGGCGGCCCATGGTGACGATGGCGATACGAATATCCGCCCCGTCCGACAAATGCGTCAGGCTGGGCAGCAGAAACCAGGGGTGAAGAAAGCAATTGGGTTCGGAGGCGTGGCGGGCGAGATCTCGCCATCCGGTCAACAGCGCCGAATCGAGCGCGGACGGTTCGACGAGCGCCGCCACCGGTGCGGGGCCGGCGGGCGCTCCGCGTGTCATCGCGGGAATTCCGGGCTCTACGCCCATGTCGGATGCCGGCGGACCATGTGTCGGTGAGTAACGCGAAACGCTTAATTTTCCGGAAAAGTTAGGGGTAGACGGGGTAGGCGTCAGTCGCCGCCGAAGATCGACTTCCAGCCGCCGCTCAGGAAACCGCGGCGAACCGGCTTGGCCGGCATATGCGCTCCGTCGCCGCTTTCAAGGACAGGATCGAGGCCTGTGCGGGCGTGGGCATGATCGATAGCGGCCCAGGCGCATGCACGGATGGAATCCGAATCATGAGGTGTAAAATAGACGACGGAAGAGTCCTCATCCCTACTGATCGGCTTGCGATACAGTTCGCCATGCATGGCAAGCACGGCTTCCATCTCGAGAACCTCCGCGTCGGACTGATCGACATGCGGGTAATCGACGACGACGCAATTCCCCTCTTCTTCGTGCATCGCCTGTACGACCGTCGATCCGAGCGCGATGACGAAGAAATCGTGCGGCTTGCTTTGGGAAGCGAAGCGGCTGATTGCGATGTCCAGATCGATGCGGCTGATCGCGTCGGTCATTCGGTGCCGTCGATACCCTCGCTTCCGGTGTCGGCCACGGTATCGGCGTTGGTCTCCGCCCCGGTCTCCGTTTCCGTTTCCTCGTCGCTTTCCTCGATCTTCGCGGCGCTGACGACATGCTCGTTGTCGGACACGTTGAACAGGCGGACGCCGGCACTGCCGCGGCCGATGACGCGCAGCGTGTCCAGGCCCATACGGATCAGCTTCGCCTGATCGGTGACCAGCATGAGTTGTTCATGTGCATGCGCGGGGAAGCTTGCGACGACCGGACCGTTGCGCCCGATATTATCGATATTGGTGATGCCCTGGCCGCCGCGATTGGTGCGGCGATACTCATAGGCCGAACTGCGCTTGCCATAGCCGTTGGCGCAGACCGTGAGAATGAACTCCTCCGCGTCCTCGAGCTGCTTCATCCGATCGGGCGACAGTGTCGATTCGTTCTCGTTTTCCTTCCACGGTGCAGCGCGAAGATAGGCCTCGCGCTCTTCGGTGGAGGCATCCGAACCACGCAGGATCGAGAGCGAGATGACCTCGTCGTCTTCCTTCAGCGTGATGCCGCGCACGCCGGTCGAGGTGCGGCTCTGGAACTCGCGCACCGCGGTCGATTCGAAGCGGATGGCCTTGCCCTGGCGGGTTGCGAGCAGGACGTCGTCCTCCTCGGTCAGCAGTGCCACGCCGATCAGCCGGTCGGTCGCATCTTCCTCGAAGCGCATCGCGAACTTGCCGTTGGTTGGCACGTTCGAGAAGGAATCCATGCTGTTGCGACGGACGCCGCCATGCGCGGTCGCGAAGATGACGTGCAGCTTCGCCCATTCGGACTCGTCTTCGGGCAATGGCAGCACCGTCGAGATGGTTTCACCCTCCGCCAGCGGCAGAAGATTGTTCATCGATCGGCCGCGTGTCGCCGGCGCGCCCTCGGGCAGGCGCCAGACCTTCATGCGATAGACTTTGCCATGCGTGGAGAAGAACAGCACCGGTGTGTGCGTGGAGGTAACGAACAATTCGGTGACGGCGTCCTCGTCCTTCGTCGCCATGCCGGCGCGCCCCTTGCCGCCGCGCTTCTGCGCGCGGAAGGTGTCGAGGCTGGTGCGCTTGATATAGCCGCCCAGCGTGACGGTGACGACCATTTCCTCGCGCTCGATCAGATCCTCGTCGTCGATGCCGTCTGCGGCGGGGGCGATCTGCGTCCTGCGCGGGGTTGCGAACTCGTCGCGAACCGCCTGGATCTCGCCGCGCATCACGCCATACAGCTTGATACGATCCGCCAGGATGGAGAGCAATTCGGCGATGCTGTCGGCGAGGATCTTGAGCTCGTTGCCGATTTCGTCGCGGCCCAGCGCTGTCAGGCGATGCAGACGCAGGTCAAGGATCGCGCGGACCTGGAGTTCGGACAGCTTGTAGCTGTCGCCTTCGACCTCGTGATCGACCGCTTCGACCAGGCGGATATAGCCCGCGATCTCCGCAACCGGCCATTCGCGCGCAAGCAATGCCGCACGCGCTTCGGCGGGGCTCGACGAGCCCCGGATGATGCGGACGACCTCGTCCAGATTGCTGACCGCGATGACGAGGCCGAGCAAGAGGTGCGCGCGCTCGCGCGCTTTCATCAGCTCGAACTTGGAACGGCGGGTGATTACCTCTTCGCGGAAGGTGACGAAGGCCTCAATGATGTCGCGCAGGTTCAGCAATTCGGGGCGGCCGCCACGAATGGCGAGCATATTGGCCGGGAAGCTGTTCTGCGCTGGGGTGTGGCGCCAGAGCTGGTTGAGCACCACATCGGGTGTCGCGTCGCGCTTCAGGTCGATGACGATGCGCACGCCGAGCCGGTTGGATTCGTCGCGAATATCGGAAATGCCTTCGATCCGCTTGTCCTTGGCGGCTTCGGCGATCTTTTCGACCAGATTGTTCTTGCCGGTCTGATAGGGGATCTCGGTGAGCACGATCGAACGGCGATCGCCCCGACCTTCCTCGACGACATGCTTGGACCGCATGATGATCGAGCCGCGCCCGGTGTGATAGGCGGAGCGGGCGCCATGCTGGCCCAGGATCAGTGCGCCGGTCGGGAAATCAGGGCCGGGAACGATCTGGATCAGATCATCGATGGTGACCTCTTCACCGCCCAGCACGCCGCGATCGATATAGGCAAGGCAGGCGTCGATGACTTCGCCCAGATTGTGCGGCGGGATATTGGTCGCCATGCCGACCGCGATGCCGCCGGCGCCGTTGACCAGCAGATTGGGGAAGCGCGCGGGCAGAACCTGCGGCTCGGTTTCCGACGCGTCATAGTTCGGCGTGAAATCGACCGTATCCTTGTCGAGATCCTCGAGCAGATAATTGGTCACCTTGGCCAGGCGGGCCTCGGTATATCGCATTGCCGCAGGTTCGTCGGGATCCATCGATCCGAAATTGCCCTGACCGTCGATCAGCATGACGCGCATCGACCAGTCCTGCGCCAGACGGGCGAGGGCCATGTAGATCGCGCTGTCGCCATGCGGGTGATATTTACCCATGACGTCGCCGACGATGCGGCTGCACTTGCGATAGGGACGGCCCGCGACATAGCCCGCTTCCTGGCAGGCATAGAGAATGCGGCGGTGAACCGGCTTCAGGCCGTCACGCACATCGGGCAGCGCGCGGCTGACGATCACCGACATCGCATAGTCGAGATAGCTCGACTTCATCTCATCGACGATGTTGATCGGGGTAATGTCCGAAGGGTCGGCGAGGACGGTCTCGTCGGTGCTCAATTTTGTGCTTTCAGATTTGTTTCGGGTCGATGACACATCCTAGCCCAAGGGCGGCGGCAGCGCCACCCCTCGCACGTACGCACGCGCCCGCGTGAGGGGGATGAGATGGCCCGAAAATACGCTGCGGCGCGTTCCAGGGGTGGGGGAGCGGCTTTCCGACCTCAGCGCCGTACGAAGCGCCATAGCGTCTCGTCGCTGCCTTCGGGCTCATAGCGATATCCATCGGTGTCGAAGCTCTTGAGTGCTTCTGCATCGCGATGGTGATGTTCGCAGATGAATCTGGCCATCATGCCGCGTGCCCGCTTCGCGGCGAAGCTGTTGAAGCGGAGGCCTGCGGGGCCTTGTTCGCGGAAATCGATGGTGATCACGCGGGTGCCGGGATCGAGTCGGCCTTCCACCGCCGCCCAATATTCGCGGCTGGCGAGATTGACGATGGTGCCGGATCCCTCCGCTTTCAGGTCGGCCATCGCCAGATCTGCGATCCGTTGGCCCCAAAAACCATACAGGTCGCCGCTCGCGGGTGCCCAGCGCGTGCCCATTTCCAGCCGGTAGGGGCGGATCTCATCGAGCGGTCGGAGCAGGCCGTACAGGCCCGACAGAATCCGCACATGGTCCTGGGCGAAATGGATGGCGTCTTCATCGAGCGTCCGTGCCTCGAAGCCGACATAGACGTCGCCGGCAAAGGCGTAGATCGCCGGACGCGTCGGCAGATTCGCGAAGTTCGCGTAGCGCTCGACATTGAGAACGGCGAGATTTTCGGAAATGTCCATGATCGCCATCAGCCGCTGCGCGGACAAATCCGCGGCGGCATCGGCAAGGATTGCGGATTCCGATTCGAAGCGAGGGCTCGTCGGGCCAATGGCTGGGATTCCAGAGCCATAGTCCAGGGATTTCGCGGGGGAGAGAAAGGCCAACATTGCGCGCCCGGTAGACCATCGCCCTCCATCGCGTCAAAGCGATAGCGCGGATCGACGTTCAACCGCAGTTCAGCGCCGGAACTCGAAGAGGGGCACGCAGTTGTGAGACTTGTGCCACGCGGCGGGCGCGATTAGGCAGCGTTTACGAACGCGCGGCCACAGCGCGGCCATTCGATCAAGATGGAGAAACGATCAATGAAGTTGGTATCGAAGACGGCGCTCGGACTCGCGCTCGCGCTGGGCTCCGTGTCGATGGCGGCGATCCCTGCGCAGGCGCAGAAGAAGCCGAAGGAAGAGGCTGAAAAACCGAAGCAGCTCAAGCTCAGCAAAGAGTTTCGAGAGGCTGCGGGGCCAATCGACAAGGCTTATAAGGCGCAGGACTGGCCTGGCACGCTCGCTGCGATCGATGCGGCAGAGCCTGCCGCGAAGGCGCCTGACGAAGTGTATTTCCTGAATCAGTACCGGCTCGATGCGGCCACCAAGTCGCAGAACGTCATTGCACAGGAAAAGGCGCTCGGCGCGATGCTCGCCAGCGGTATGGTCCCTCCTGCCGATGTCGGCAAATATCACTTCTTCGCCGGCAAGTTCGCATCCGATCGCAAGGATTATGCGAAGGCGGAGGCCGAGTATACGGCCGCCGCAGCCGCGAACTACGTCAATACCGACCTCTATCTGAGCCAGGCCAAGATCTATGCCGATACCGGACGGTATCAGCAGGTGCTGGCAGCGCTCGAAAAGGCCTTGGCCGCCGAGACCGCGGCCGGCCGCAAGCCGCCCGAGGATTGGTACAAATTCGGTTTCGGCCAGGCCTATAAGGGCAAGCTGAACGCAGAGGTCACCAAGTGGACCATCATGCATGTGAAGGCGTATCCCACGCCTGAAAATTGGCGGACCGCGCTGATCGTGTTCCGCGACAGCCAGAACCCGACCGACAAGCCGCTGATCGATCTCTATCGACTGATGCTTGCGTCCGACTCGCTTGCGGGCGAGAAGGATCACTATGAATATGCCTATCTGGCGAGCCGTGCCGGCCTTCCCGGCGAGGCCAAGATGGTTCTCGATCATCTGAAGGCCAGCAAGTCGCCGGGCACCAGCCCCGACGTGGCAGAGCTCCACAAGGAAGTCACCGCCAAGGCCGCGAGCGACAAGGCTTCGCTTGCTGCCGAGGAGAAGGGTGTGGCGAGCGCCGCCAACGGCGTCGGTGCTGCGGGCGTCGCCAATGCCTATCTGGGCTATGGCGATTATGCCAAAGCCGTCTCGCTCTACCAACTGGCGCTCACCAAAGGTGGCGTCGATGCCGATGAAGTGAACACCCGTCTCGGCATTGCGCTGGCGCGGCAGGGGCAGAAGGATGCCGCCAAGGCCGCCTTTGCCAAGGTGCAGACCGCACCTCGTTCGGGCATCGCGCAATATTGGACAGCCTGGATCGATACGGCCGCCTGAGCAGCCGATACGTCCGACAAAAAAAGGGCGGAGGCTTACAAGCCTCCGCCCTTTTTTGTTGGGCAGTAGGAGGTTGATGCGCGCTCCGCGGTTCAGCCTTCGCGGGGGGGAATCTCGACATCCTCCAGCGGCACGCCCGGCGCGTATTTGGAACGGCGGATGGTCAGTGACGTCTTCACGCTGACCACATTGGGGGCCGGCGTGAGCTTGGAGGTCAGGAAGTTCTGGAAGCTCTGGAGATCGCGCGCGACGATCTTGAGCAGGAAATCGATCTCACCGTTGAGCATGTAGCATTCGCGGACTTCCGGAAGGTCGGCAACATGATGCTCGAACGCCTGCAGATCCGCCTCCGCCTGGCTTTTCAGGCTGACCATAGCAAAGATGGTGATTCCATATCCCAGTGCCGCCTGATCGAGCCGGGCATTATAGCCCTGGATCACGCCGGCATCCTCCAGACTGCGGACGCGCCGCAGGCAGGGAGGGGCCGTCAGCCCGACGCGCGAGGCGAGCTCGACATTGGTCATGCGCCCGTCGCCCTGCAGAAGAGCCAGGATTTGACGATCGATATCGTCGATGGACAGTTGCGCCATGATGGAATTTCCGTTTCGCTGATTGGAGCGAGTGTATAATTTAATTACGGCCGTTTGCAATTGTCCCACATTGCAACGGCCCGTTTTTGGTAGCTTCCCCTCGGCGGCGTGCTTGGCTATCCACAGGCCTCACGCTCGCGGCGATGCGGCATTCAAGGGGATCACAGCTTGCGTTTCGACGACATGGCGGCGACGGTGATTGCGCGATCGGGCGCTACGCCGGAGGCACGTCGCGTCGCCTGGCGTCAGTTGGTCGATCTGGTTGCGCAGTCCCGCACCGATTCCGATCAGTCTGACACCATCTATGGCACCCTGCGGGCCTGGCGTGGCGCGGTTCCCGTAACAGATCGATCGCAGGCGGCACGTTCGCTTGCCGGGCGGCGTATCCCGCCGACATTGTTCGCATTCTTTGCCGAGGATGGTGCCAGCATCGTCGCGCCGCTGGCGCGTGCCGTGCAGTTCGATGCCGATCAGTGGACGTCGCTGTTGCCGCGACTGTCACCGCCGGTGCGTGCGCTGTTGCGCCATCGAACCGATCTCGAAGCCGCGGTCGGTCAGGCGCTGGCGAGCTTCGGTGCTGCCGATATGGTCATTGCCGGTCCGCTGCCAGAGTTCGAGCCGGCGGCAGAGGCAGGCGAGGTGGCACCGGCGCAATTGCCAACCCAATTGGATGCGCCAGAGGTATCGGATGCGCCGGAGGCCGTTGATCGCCCGCCAGAGCCGGATCCGGTCACCGGCGGGGTGCAGATCCGCGAGCTTGTCGATCGTATCGCCGCATATCGCCGTGACCGTCCGTTGCCGGCCGCTGAAGCTGGCCCGAGTACATACCCGCCGACTGCCGATAATTTCCGTTTCGAGACGGGATCCGACGGCATCGTCACCTGGGTGGAGGGCGCCCCGCGCGAACCGCTGATCGGTATCTCGATGGCGGCGGTTGCGGATGCGCACGATCACGGCGTCGATGGCCATGTGGCCGGCGCGTATCGCCGTCGCGCGTCGTTTCGCGATGCGCGGCTTTCCGTTGCCGGGGGCGGTGCGTCCTCCGGCGAGTGGCGAATTTCAGCCGTGCCGTTCTTCAATTCGAAGGATGGGCGTTTCACCGGCTATCGCGGGACCGCGCGCCGTCCGCGCATCGACGAAGTGGCAAGGGCGTCGGCGGGAACTGGCCTGTACGGATCAGCGCTGCCGCCCGAATCGCTGCGCCAACTCGTTCACGAACTCAGGACGCCGCTCAACGCGATCCTCGGCTTCGCGGAAATGATCGACCGCCAGATGCTCGGCCCGGCGGCACTGGATTATCGCTCCAAGGCTATCGAGATATTGGGAGAGGCGCGCCGCTTGCTGGGCGCGGTCGACGATCTTGATACCGCGGCCCGGGTCGACAGCAATGCATTGCGACTGGAACGGGCTCGCGTCGATGGCGCTGCCTTGCTCGAGCGGATCTGTGATGAGTTGGCGCCGCTCACCGACGATCGCGGGGTTCATCTTCGCGTCGCTGTCGCGCGCGGACTGCCGGCGCTGTCGGTCGATCCGGCGGCACTCGAACGGATGTTTTCGCGCCTGCTCGCCGCCGTGATCGCGGTTTCCGCGAAAGGTGAGGCACTGAGCGTCAAGCTCGAAGCCGAAACGCTCCAGGTTGCTCTGAAGGTCGGGCGTCCGCGCGCGTTGGGCGAGCAGGACGAGCGTGCACTGCTCGACCCTGGTTACAGCCCCGATGGCGACTGGCCTGAAGCGCCGCTGCTCGGGCTCGGTTTCGCGCTCAGGCTGGTGCGCAACCTCGCCCTTGCGGCGGGCGGGCAATTCGTGATCGGCACAGACAGTTTCGCATTGATCCTGCCAGGCGCGATCGGCGCACCGGCGGCGGGAGAGAAGAGTGGCTGAGGCCATCGTCGAAGACGGAATCGATGGTCGGACGAACCAGGGCGTGCGGATCGATATTCCTCCGCCCGTTACGGCACACGCGCCGCTGGCAAGTGATTTCGGTCGCCGTTTCTTCGTCGTTTGCGATACCGAAGAGGAATTCGACTGGTCCAGGCCGCTCGCCCGCGAAAATGTGGCGACCGTCTCGGTGCGCGCATTGCCGGAAGGGCAGGCGATGTTCGAGGCGCACGGGGTCGAGCCCTGCTATGTCGTCGACATCCCGATCACCGACAGCGATGAAGCTGTCGAGATCATGCGACCCTGGCTGGAGCGCGGCGCCTGCACGATCGGCACGCAGCTTCACACCTGGGTTAATCCTCCGTTCGAAGAGGAGGTGATTCCGCGCAACAGCTTCTGCGGCAATCTGCCGCCACCGCTCGAACGAGCCAAGATCGTCGCGCTGACAGAGCGGATCGCCGAGCGGTTCGGCAAGCGACCCGATATTTATCGTGCCGGGCGCTACGGGATCGGGCCCAACAGCGCGGCCATTCTCGAATCTCTGGATTACCGGCTCGACGTCTCGGTGCGCAGCCTGTTCCGCTACCACAAGGAAGGCGGTCCGGATTTCATCGATTTCGGACTTGAGCCTTTCTGGGCCGGCCCGAACGGCACTTTGCTGGAAGTGCCACTGAGCGCGGCATTCATTGGTCATCTCAGAGCATTGGGGCGTTCGATGCATCGGCTGAGCCAGCGTATTCCACGCGGCGAAGGCATATTCTCGCGGACCGGCATGTTCACGCGTATTCCGCTGACGCCAGAGGGTTATGGCGCGGCTGAAGCCTGCGAGGCGATTCGGGTGATGGATGGCGAGGGCGTGGACATCTTCAGCCTGTCTTTCCATTCGCCGTCGCTCGAGCCCGGGCATACCCCCTATGTGCGCGATGCAGCCGATCTGAAGACATTCTACGCCTGGTGGGACGCGGTGTTCGCGCAGTTCGCGAAGCTCGGTGTGAAACCGACGGGGCTGAACCAAATGGTCGATGCCGCGTGGCGGGCACGAAAGCCGTGATTGTTTAAGCCGGGCTTGCCGTGGATCCGGTCGTCCGCAGCTTTTCGATTTCCCATTGCAGATTGGCGTGCGCGTGCGCTTCTCGGTGCGCGAACCGCTCCGTCTTGAATATCTGCATCGCGTCGTAACGCTCCAGGATCGCGATTCGACCGGTCGTATAGGCATGCTCCGGCACGAAGGCGTATTCCGCCCTGATCTGGCGGGTATAGCGCTCATAGGCGTCGTGAGGCGCCCCGAAGATACCGAGATCCAGATCATTCAACATGTTCTGCATATCCGACCCATGTTGATGGTGCTTGGTGCCGCGGATCAGGTCGGCCACACGCTGCACGTCGATGTCGGTGTCGTTCAGGTCGTGCATCGCCTGAAGCGCCGATTTCTCTTCATTGTCGGATGCGTGCGGATCGTAGACGATGTCATGCAGCCATATCGCCGCGATCATCTCCTTGTTTGCTTCGGCGGCGGGAAGATGATGCAGCATATGCTCGACATGATCGTACGTATGATAATGTCGGTGCGGTTCCGCCAACTGAAGCTGCCATGCCGCAGTTATGGATGGCGGGAGACCGATATGCTGCAGGGATTCGCTGGCATGCACGGTTGTGTCGTCCTCGTTGTCGCACGCTGCGGTGCGTCCGCTCGAATCGAGGATAGGGTGGGCGAATGCGGCGAGATTGTCACCAGCAGGCTTGCGGCCGCAATTCTCGGAAAATGTCCGGAAGTCGTCATTTTCCGAGAAGTGGTCGGGGAGACAGGATTCGAACCTGCGACCCCCTGGTCCCAAACCAGGTGCGCTACCAGCCTGCGCCACTCCCCGACGCGGTAGCCCTTAGCAACCTCAATCGGTTCTGCGAAGGCCCTGAATGACCGTCAGGACCAACATCGGATGATAATGTGCGATTTACAGGGCGAGCGGGAAGCCGAATCATTGATATCGAACGATGATTTGGCGAATCCGCGATATCGCAAAAGGATTGCGCCGTGCCCTGATCGGTCTGGGGCCGCATAGTGGTGGGCCCGGAGGGATTCGAACCCCCAACCTAGCCGTTATGAGCGGCCAGCTCTACCATTGAGCTACAGGCCCCCCTGTATGCGTCGCTCGCGATAGCGGAGCATCCCGCACACTGGCAAGAGGGGCTGCCCCTCGTTTTCCACCATCGACCCGAGGTTTCTCTGATCAATCGGTAGACAATAAAAAACGGGCGACCCGATCGGGCCGCCCGTTTCTTTTCGCATCCACCCGCCGAAGCGGGCGGGCGCTGAATTAGGAAGCGCTCGCCACGTTGGCAGCAGCGTTATCCAGAGCGTTCGCAGCGCCTTCCGCAACGTTCGCAGCGCCATTGGCGGCGTCGAGCGACAGGTTGCCAGCAGCATCCTCGAGGTTCTCAGCAGCGGCGTCGACGTTCTCGACGGCGTTCTCGACGGCATTCTCAGCAGGCTTGTCGCAGGCGGCCAGGGTCATCAGGCCGGCGGCAGCGAGAACGAAAGACATTTTCTTCATTCGGTTTGCTCCCATAGCATTTGTCGCGGCCGGCCCGAACGCCGTCGCGAGCCGACCCAAATAACGATGAATCTTGCACGGTCAACGATAAATTGAGGATTAGCGGTTAACGGAGGTGAGTTCTTCGGGGGCATTGGCCACGATCGACAGCATTGCCGTCCATGCTGCGACGTTCTGTCGAAGCTGTTCGGGATCGACCTTGTCGAGCGTATCGTCGGGCGTGTGATGCACGTCGAAATAGCGGGTTCCATCCTGCTCCAGGTCGATCACGGGTACACCTGCACGCACCAGCGGCGCGATATCGGCCCCACCATTGGCGGCATCCGCGCTGCGTCCGATGCCCAGTGGTGCAAGTGCGAGCTCAAGGCGATCGGCGACCGGCTTGGCGCCATCGGGAAGCTTTACCGAGAAGCGCCAGATGCGATCCGCGCCGAAATCCGATTCGGCGGTCAGGGCATGGCGCTCGTCCTTGCGGCGCGCGTAATAATCCGGGCCGCCGCAGCCACCCACTTCCTCCGCGCCGAACCACACGACGCGGATCGTGCGGCGGGGCTGCCCGGCGTCCATGATCCGCTTTGCCGCGGCCGAGGTGATCGCCAGGCCGGATGCATCGTCGATTGCGCCGGTGCCGAGATCCCAGCTGTCGAGATGGCCGCCGATCGTGACGATGCCGGCAGCGGGGTCGCTGCCGGGCACTTCGGCGATGACATTGCCGGATTGACCCTTTTCGGAACGGGCAGGGGTCAGGAGCAGCTTCATGCGCACAGGTTTTCTGCGTGCAAAGATGCGTTCGAGATTTTCCGCATCGGGCAGGGCGTTGGCGGCTGCCGGGATCGGTTTTGTATTGGGGGAAAAGACGGTGCCGCCGGTATGCGGGTTGCGATGATAGTCGGTGCCGATCGAACGGATGACGATGCCGATAGCTCCCTTGGCCGCAGCGATTGCCGGACCATTGCGGCGCAGTCGGCCGAAATAGCCGTAGCTCGACCCGTCCTGCGTCCGCTTCATGGCATGGCTGACAAAGGCGATCTTGCCCGTCAGGCTTCCGGCGGGCGCGGCTTCCAGATCGGCAAGGGTTGGAAAATAGACGACCTCCGCCTCGATGCCCTTGGCCGGCGTTGCCCCGCTGTTGCCAAGCGCCGTGATAGAGAGTTTCGCCGGGAAGGGGGCGATGATCGATCCGCTTTCCTCGCCCCGCGTCCAGACCGGCATCTCACATGTTTCGATACGCACATTGCTGAAGCCGAGGGCTTCGAGTTTCGCCTTGCCCCAGTTGCGCGCGCGGGCTTCTGCCTCGGTGCCGGCCTGACGCGGGCCGACCTCGGTGGTCAGGCCTTCGGTGATATCCCAGGCGACATCGTCCGAAAGCGCTGCGTCACGCAGTGCGGCAGTGTCGTTGGAGGCGGCGGTCGCGAGCGAGGGGGCCGCAAGAGCGAGCAGGATCAGCTTTTTCATGGGCTTGTTTGGTAAACCCACGCTTCCGATATGCAAGCGGGCTGGCGCATCGCACGGAAAAGCCCGTCCTCGCGCAGGCGGGGATGGATACCGGTCTTCCGCAAAAAGCGATGCGACGGACGATAAGTGGAGCAGCCTGTTCCAGCGGCGTTTGCCAAGCGTTTTTGCCTCCGCTAGGGCTGCCCGCGAAATTCAGCCGCATTTATCCGATGGAGTCCTGCGCCGATGGCCGCACAATATGCTTATGTGATGAAGGGGATGACCAAGAGCTTCCCCGGGGCCCAGAAGCCTGTCCTCAGCAACATCAACATCCAGTTCTACCAGGGATCCAAGATCGGGATCGTCGGCCCCAACGGCGCCGGCAAGTCGACGCTGATCAAGATCATGGCTGGCATCGATACCGATTTCACGGGCGAGGCGTGGCCGGGTGAGAACATCACCGTCGGTTATCTGGCGCAGGAACCGCAGCTCGATCCCACCAAGTCCGTGCTGGAGAACGTCAAGGACGGCGCACGCGAGACAGCCGATCTGGTCGATCGTTTCAACGAGATCTCGAATCTGATGGCCGATCCGCCGGAGGATGCTGACTTCGACGCGCTGCTGACCGAGATGGGCGAGCTGCAGGAAAAGATCGACGTGGTCGATGGCTGGACCCTCGACAACCAGCTCGAGATCGCGATGGAGGCGTTGCGCTGCCCGCCGGGCGACTGGTCGGTGGAGAATCTTTCCGGTGGTGAAAAGCGCCGGATCGCGCTCACGCGTCTGCTGATCCAGAAGCCCGACATTCTGCTGCTCGACGAACCGACCAACCATCTCGATGCCGAAAGCGTCGACTGGCTGGAGAACCATCTGAAGGAATATGCGGGCGCGGTCTTGATGATCACCCACGATCGCTATTTCCTCGATAATGTCGTGGGCTGGATTCTCGAGCTCGATCGCGGGAAATACTTCCCCTACGAAGGCAATTATTCGACCTATCTCGAAAAGAAGGCGAAGCGCCTGGAGCAGGAGGATCGCGAAGACGCCGGCCGCCAGAAGGCGATCAAGGAAGAGCTGGAATGGATCCGGCAAGGCCCCAAGGGCCGCCAGACCAAGTCCAAGGCGCGTATCTCCAAATTCGACCAGCTCGTTGCCGCGCAGGAAAATCGTACGCCAGGCAAGGCACAGATCGTCATCCAGGTTCCCGAGCGCCTCGGCGGCAAGGTGATCGAGGTCAACGGCGTCTCGAAGGCCTATGGCGACAAGCTGTTGTTCGAGGATCTGTCCTTCACGCTGCCCGCGGGCGGCATCGTCGGCGTGATCGGCCCCAACGGCGCCGGTAAATCGACGTTGTTCAAGCTGATCACCGGCCAGGAAACGCCTGATACCGGCAAGATCGACATCGGTGAGACCGTGCGCCTCGGCTATGTCGACCAGAGCCGCGATCAGCTCGCGGGATCGAAGAACGTCTGGGAAGAGATTTCGGACGGCGTCGATTACATGAAGGTCAATGGCCACGATCAGTCGACGCGTGCCTATGTCGGCGCGTTCAACTTCAAGGGGCAGGACCAGCAGAAGAATGTCGGCAAGCTCTCGGGCGGCGAGCGCAACCGCGTTCACATGGCCAAGATGCTCAAGCGCGGCGGCAACGTGCTGCTGCTCGACGAACCGACCAACGATCTCGATGTCGAGACGCTGCGTGCGCTGGAGGATGCGATCGAGAATTTCGCGGGCTGCGCGGTGGTCATCAGCCACGATCGCTTCTTCCTCGATCGCCTCGCCACACATATCCTTGCGTTCGAGGGCAACAGCCATGTCGAATGGTTCGAGGGCAATTTCGGGGCCTATGAGGAAGACAAGCGCCGCCGCCTGGGCGATGCTGCCGACCGTCCGACCGCGCTGGCCTACAAGAAGTTGACCCGATAGTCGCAAGCTCGGAGCGGGGACGCATGGATATGGAGCAGGCGGGCGAGAAAGGGCGGTTTCGCTCGATCTGGTTCGCCTGTCTTCTTGTAGCCTTCGCTCCGGCGATCATGGCGGTGACGACCTGGACGCCCGACGGCTATTCTTCTGTCCCGCTTTTCTTCTGGCGCTTTCTCGCACCACCGATCCTTGCCATCGAGATGTTGGCGATCGGTTGTGCCTGGGCCGCCGGGTTCAGGCCGATCGCCACGATCCTGACGTTGCCTGGTTGGGTTGCGGCGGCCCTTGCGGCTCTTGTCGCGATCGATGTCGGGGATGCTCTGTTCGTCGCGGTGTCCGTCAGTGCCGCGATGATGCGAAGCGCGATGACGCTCACCCATTTGCTGTTCGGCTTGGGCGTCTTTTACCTTTTACGCGCGCGTGGTTTCGGCGCCTATCGCATGCTCTGGTGGGCATTGCTGGGGGGCGCGATCCTTTATCTCGCGATCATGGTCGCGTTCATAGCCGCGATCGCGCGGCCGGACACATTCGACTGGCTCCAATTCGGACTGGGGGTCGTCAATATTCGCCATGCAGGTTTCTATGTGATCGTCGGCGCTGCAATGGCATTGGGAATTGCCGCGACAGAGGCGCGCCCGAGGTTTTACTGGCTGGCGGTTGTCGCCGCGGCATTGTGCTGCATGGAGTTCTTCTGGTCGGGGTCGCGTGCGCCCCTCTTCGCATTGCTGGCGGCGTGTCTTGTGAGCGCGGCGCTTGTTCCGGCGCTCCGGCATGTTCGCTCGCTCGCGGCTCTGCTGATCGCATATGCGGGCGGTGCCGCACTGTCGCTGCTACATGCACCGCCTGTAGCAAATTTCGGACTGTACCGCATGTTGGCATCGGGGTCGGAAGCATCCGTCAACGATATGTCGAGCGGTCGAGTCGATCTTTGGGGCGCCAGTTTGCAGGCGTTCCTCGCACGACCATTTTTCGGTTATGCCGAGGGGCAGTATGTTTTCGTTGTGGCGGAGGCGAAGTCGTTCCTTCACCATCCGCACAATATCCTGCTCCAATCGCTCGTCCAATGGGGCGGGATTGGCACACTGCTGTTCGGTTTTCTTGCGATCAGTGCATGGTGGAACCTGTTTCGCGGAACAAGAGTTGCTGGTGCAAAGGCAGTCCCGGCGTTCCTCGCCGTGAATACCTTCGCCATCTATGCCATGTTCGATGGCGTGCTGTTCTTCGTCTACCCGATGATGATCGTCGCCTTCCTGTTCGCCGCTGGACTTGCGGCTGGAAAGCCTGACGTGAACTCACCTCGGATGGGCGTATCCGAATAAGCGACACTCACGGCAATCGAATGAGGTCAGCGATCAGGCTTTCACCGCCAGACAAGCCTGACCGGAGCGCTTGACCGCCACGCACTGGCTTTCGGCCTGCGCCTTGGTTGCGAAGGGGCCGGCCTGAAGCTTGGTGATCGGTCCCGCCTTCACCATGAACGACTGAAGCCCACCCAGCCCGGAAACGCTGCGTTCGAGCGAGGTCCACAATGCTTTTGCGCGGCCCTGTTCGCTGAATGCGCCAAGCTGGATACGCCAGGCACCGGCGCGCGCTTGAGCAGGTGCCGGCGTCCGTTCTGCGGGAAAGGCGACCCTGGGCGGCGGTGTGACGGTTGCAGGTCGTGACGCCGGCGCGGCGGCTGGAGCCGGGCGTGCTGCGCCTGGCGGTGGATAACTGGTGCCGGGGCCCTGTGACGCGGAGCGGGAAGGCGGCAATTCTGTCGGGGTGATAGCTGCCATCTGCGGTTTCGCCGCCTTGAGTTCCAGATCGCGTGCGAGAGTCGTTCCCTTCTGGCGCTGGTCGAGCGGGATATACTGGTCCATCTGCGCCAGCGTGCTGGACGCCTGAGGCAGGCCGGCCGACGATGCCCGCGTCATCAGCGCATAGGCGCGCACCCAGTCCTTGCCGGTCAGGTCGCCATTGAACAATGCGGTGCCCAGCACATATTGCGCGCGCGGTTCGCCGCGATCCGCCGATTTTTCGATCCAGGGCAGGGCTTCCTGGCGGTTGCCGTTCTGGAACAGGACAAGCCCGTAATTGTCCTGTGCCTGGACATGGCCCTGTTGAGCGGCCTTCTGATACCAGGATTCGGCCTGCTTCAAATCGATGGGGACGCCGCGGCCGAGTTTATAGGCTTGCGCCAGGTTGAATTGCGCGTCGGCATCGCCGGCGATCGCGGCGGGGCGCCATTCCTTGACCGCGGCGGCATATTCGCCGCGCTGCCAGGCATCCACACCGGCCTTCACGTCCGCCAGTGCAGGCGCCGCAAGGCTTCCCAATGCCAGGCCCAGCCCTATCATCCCCACGAACCGCATCTGCCCAAATCCCTGAAAATCGTCACTGCAGGTTATCATAAGTGTAAAATCCTAAGGGGTGATTAGCACAAAATTCAGCATGACTTGAAGACGGGCGGCATCAGGAACGGCTTTCGCATCGTTAACCAGATTTTAGCGCTCCCCATGCGATTGGCCGATCCGGGAATTCGAGCCGAGGGGAATCTATGCGCGTTCTGGCACTTGCATCGCAGAAGGGAGGATCGGGCAAGACCACCTTGTCGGGTCATCTCGCCGTGCAGGCGCAACGCGCCGGCGCCGGCCCTGTCGTCCTGATCGATATCGATCCGCAGGGCTCGCTCGCCGACTGGTGGAATGAGCGTGAGGCGGAATATCCGGCCTTTGCGCAGACCACCGTTGCCCGGCTTGCGTCCGACCTGGAAGTGCTGCGCCAGCAGGGGTTCCGTCTGGCGGTGATCGATACGCCGCCCGCCATTACCATGGCGATCCAGAGCGTCATCGCCGTCGCCGAACTGATCGTGGTTCCCACCCGACCCAGCCCGCACGATCTTCGCGCCGTGGGCGCGACCGTCGATTTGTGCGAGCGCGCCGGCAAGCCGCTGATCTTCGTGGTCAACGGCGCGACGCCCAAGGCCAAGATCACCTATGAAGCCGCTGTCGCGCTTTCGCAGCACGGCACCGTTGCCCCGGTCACGCTGCATCACCGCACCGATTTTGCCGCTTCGATGATCGACGGTCGCACCGTCATGGAAGTCGACCCGAAAAGCCGGTCCGCGAACGAAGTCACCGAGCTCTGGTCCTATGTGTCCGATCGGCTTGAGAAGAATTTCCGCCGCACTGTGTTCAGTTCGCCTTCGGTCGGCCATTCCCTCAACGCTCCCCGTCCCGCTGGTGGCTTCGGCCGTCGCGTCGTCGGCCAGTAAGGGGAAGATATCATGGGTGAACCAAAGCCACTCGCATCGCTCTCTTCCACTCTGCTCGCGCGCAAGGGCCAGGCAAAGCCTGCAATGCGGCCTCAGGGCTATGGGAGCTTCGGCAACCCTTTCAACGGTCAGGACGATCTTGGCTGGAACGATATGGGGCACGATCCGCGCCATCCCGTTCCGATCCATCAGAATGTCCATCCCGAGCCGGTGCATGAACTGCCCCAGGTGATGCTCCAGCGCGAGGAACTGGCGGAGGAGTTGAACCTCGTGCCGCACGATTTCCATGCGCCCGAGATGTTCGCGCCGACGGAGGAGATCGAACCGGTCGAGGCCGGGGTGATCGACGAGCCGGTCTATGCCGAAGCGGCGATCGAACCGGCGCCCGTGGTGGTTGAGCCCGAGGCGCTCGTGAGCCCGCTGATGACGAAGAAGGTTCCGATCGTCGCCGTCAAGCGCGCGCACAAGGCGGCGAAGGCGCGCAAGGGCAAGGCTGCCTTCACGCTGCGGCTCGATCCAGAACGGCATCTGAAGCTTCGCCTGGCGTGTGCGATCAGCCGCGACTCGGCACAATCGATCGTCACCGAAGCGCTCGATCGCTTTCTCGCGACCTTGCCGGAAATCGACGAACTTGCCCGCAAGGTCCCGGGCGCGGCCCATTAAAGGGCAATGGGGGTTACTGAGATGAACAAGGTTCTCGTGCTGAAGCTGGCCGGATCGGCGGTGGTGCTGGGTGCCACGTTGGTCGGCTGCAATCCCGCCGCCAAGACGATGGCGATTGCCTCCGCGTCGGATACGGGCGGATCGGTCAGGGGCGCAGCATCGTCTGCCGCGAAGGCGGAAAAGGCGCTGAAGGCCAATGACTTCCCCACCGCAATCGCGGCGGCCGAGAATGCGGTTGCAGCGCAACCGCGCGACGCTTCTTATCGCATGCTGCTCGGCCAGACCTATCTGGCTGGTGGTCGCTTCGTCTCGGCAGAAACCGCATTCCTCGATACGCTGCGCCTGAACCCCGGCAATGGGCGTGCCGCGCTGAACCTCGCGCTTTCGCAGATCGCGCTCGGCCGCCCTGACATTGCGCGCGATACGCTGGAAAAGACGGGCGATTCGATGCCGGTCGCCGATCGTGGCCTGGCGCTGGCACTTGCCGGCGACATGCACGGTGCGGTGGAATTGCTGGAGCCTGCGGCACGTGCCGAGGGGGCTTCGGGCAAGACTCGCCAGAATCTGGCACTCACCTATGCGCTTGCCGGTGACTGGACGCGCGCGCGTGCGATTGCCGAGCAGGATGTGTCGGCCGATCAGGTCGATCGCCGGCTTGCGGGCTGGGCAAGCTTTGCCCAGCCGCGCAACAGCTGGGATCAGGTTGCGACGTTGCTTGGCGTGAAGGCCGTGCTTGATCGCGGGCAGCCCGAACGCCTGGCGCTTGCGCCGGATGCGGTGCCGCAGCAGCAGGCGTTGGCCGCCGCCAGCCCTGAGCAGGTTTTCGCGCCGACGGTCGAAGAGACTGGCGTCGCCGTGGCAGCGCCGGTTGCCGAGCCGGCTCCAGCGCAACAACTGGTAGAAGCGTCGCCGCTACGCCAGGTGGCGTTCGCGCCGCGGCAAGAGATCGTGCAGTCCATTCCCGCCGGATTGATCCGAGCAAGCTATGCGCCGGCGAAGCAGCCGATCATCGCGCGCGCCATCCGCGATGGACGTTTCGTCGTGCAGCTTGGTGCTTTCTCGACCCCGGCAAAGGCGGAGGCTGCCTGGAGAAAGGCGGTCGGTCGCAATGGTTCGCTCGGCAGCTACACGCCCAATGGCGAATCCGTTCGCTTGGGGGCTGCGGTGCTCCATCGTGTTGCGGCCAGCGGCTTCGCATCGCGCGGCGCGGCCGACGCGGTCTGCGCACAGGTCAAGGCGAGTGGTGGCACCTGCTTCGTTCGCGCGAACAGTGGCCAGCCCCAGTCGCAATGGGCGATGCGGCTTGCCGGCGGGATGCGTCTCGCGGCGCGCTGACGTCGCCTGACTATCTGAAGTTTCGTTCCCGGAAAATCATGGGGCGGTCAGCCGATGGGCTGGCCGCCCTTGATCATTGCGCGCACGCGGCCTTGTACCGGCATGCCGTCGAACGGCGTATTGCCGGCGCGTGCGACCAATCGCGCGGTATCGATCTTCCAGGGGGCGTCGCTATCGATCAGGATCAGGTCGGCCGGTGCCCCCGCGGTCAGCGTGCCCGTTCGAAGCCCCAGAATGCGTGCCGGGTTTTCGGCAAGCAGGGCGAACAGCCGGGGCAGGGTGATATGCCCGTCGCGGACGAGGCCCAAGCCCAAGGCGAGCAATGTCTCTGCCCCCGCCATGCCCGGCGCCGCATCGGCAAAGGGCAGGCGCTTGTCTTCCGGGCCGCGCGGATCATGGCCGGAGCATAATATGTCGATCGTGCCGTCGGCCAGCGCGGCCAGTGCCGCCTGCCGGTCGCTTTCGGCACGTAGCGGCGGGGAGAGGCGGGCGAATGTCCGGAAATCGGAAACCGCAATGTCGGACAGATAAAGATGTGCGGGAGTGATGCCGCATGTAACCGGCAGGCCTTTCGCCTTCGCCGCACGGATCAACGCGAATCCCGCCGCAGTCGTGACCTGGCGGAAATGGATCGGAGCGCGGGTGTCCTCGACCAGCGCCAGATCGCGCGCGATCGCCATCGCTTCCGCGACGGCCGGCGCGCTTGGCAGGCCAAGGCGCGTTGCGGTTTCGCCCGATGTGGCGACGGCATTGGCGGTCAGCCCGCTATCCTCGGCATGGGCGATCACGGTCAAGCCAAGCGGCGCGGCATAAGCGAGAACGCGGCGCATCACGCCTGAATCCGGAATCCAGCTTCGGCCGGTCGCGACTGCCTGTGCGCCGCTGTCGCGCATTGTCGCGAGTTCGGCGAGTTCCAGGCCGGCCAGTCCGCGCGTCGCCGCGGCGATGGGATGGACCCAAAGATCGGGTTTGCCGCTGTCGGCCGCGCGCTGGATCAGCCCGGCATCGTCGAGTGGCGGGGACTGGTCGGGCATCAAGGCCGCGCGGACGATGCCGCCGGCGCGGCAGGCCGGCTTGTCGATCGCGAATACGCCCAGGTCGACGATACCGGGCGCGACGATGGCGCCCTTCGCATCGAGCGTTTCGGTTCCTGTGGGAATATCGATCGCGCCCACTGCCTCGATCGTATCCCCGCGCATCAGCACGGATTGGCCATCGGCGCCATTGATGACGGCACGCATGTTCATGCCCATCCCTCCACACCACGCTTGCGGCGGGTCAAAACATCCAGGCAGGCCATACGAACCGCAACGCCCATCTCCACCTGTTCGGTGATCGCCGAACGCTCGGGATCATCTGCGACATTGCTGTCGATCTCGACGCCCCTATTCATCGGGCCGGGATGCATGACCAGTGCATCGGGCGCGGCACGCTTCAGGCGTTCCGATGTCAGGCCGTAAAGCGTGCGATATTCGCGCGGCGAAGGAATGAAGCCGCCATGCATGCGCTCGTTCTGAAGGCGGAGCATCATCACGACATCTGCGCCCGCGATGCCTTCGTCGAAGTCGGTGAAGGGCGTCACGCCCATCCGCTCGATTGCGGGCGGCATCAGTGTGGGGGGTGCGATGACGCGCACTTCGGCGGCGAGCGCGGTGAGCGCCAGGATGTTCGATCGGGCAACGCGGCTGTGCAGCAGATCGCCGCAGATCGCGACGCGCAGATTGGCGATCCGCCCCTTGCGGCGGCGCATGGTGAGTGCGTCGAGCAGCGCTTGGGTCGGATGCTCGTGCCAGCCATCGCCCGCGTTGAGCACCGGGCAATCCACCTTGTCGGCGATCAACTGGACCGCGCCCGAGCTGGAATGGCGAATCACGATGATGTCGGCGCGCATGGCATTGAGCGTCATCGCCGTATCGATCAGCGTCTCGCCCTTCTTCACGCTGGATTGGGCGGCATGCATGTTCACCACATCGGCGCCCAGGCGCTTGCCCGCGATTTCGAAGCTCAACAGCGTGCGCGTCGAGTTCTCGAAAAAGGCGTTGATCAGGGTGAGGCCGGCCAGACGGTCGTCATGTTTGGACGCACCCCGGTTCATGTCCACCCATTGCTCGGCTTCGTCGAGCAGGAATGCGATTTCGTGGGGCTGGAGACCGGAAATACCGGTCAGGTGCCTGTGCGGGAATTGCGCCGCACCGGTAAGGCCGGTGGACGGGAAGGGCGTGGATGAGGACATTAAAGGCCGCGATTAGGCGGATTGATCGATGAGTTCAAGGCGTGCTGAACCATGTCCAGCCAAGCCCGATCAATATGCCCGTCTGCACCATCGCGATCAGGTGCAGCCGCAGCGAAAAATCGGCCTTTCTGGTCTTGTGCCGAAAATAGGCGCGACCGGCATAGGCACCGAGCGTTCCGCCGATCATCGCGGAAAACAGCAAGTCCGCTTCGGGGATCCGCCGTTGCCCGGCGCGCGCACGTGCCTTGTCGATGCCGAACCGTACAAAGGCGTAGAGATTGACAAGCGCCAGACCCAGCGCAATCGCGATCCATATCATATTCGAACTATTGGACTTTGCCTGAATGGAAATGCAAGTCTAAGTGCCGGCCGAACGCCCGATTTGCTGTTCCAACACGCGGCAAATGGGGGGGGCGACAAGATTAGTTTCCTGTCGCTACGAGAATCGAATTGCTCATGAAGGTCGGAGTTCGCATGGCTCGCTATTTCTTCAATCTGTACGAATGCGGGGTACTGACGCCCGATGATGAAGGCGAAGAGTTCGGCGATCTCGAAGCTGTCCGCGAATCGGCGATACGGCTTGCGCGTGGAATCATGGCGGGCGAGATCGCGGCAGGCCGGCTGTGCCTGTTATGCCGGATCGAGATCATCGACGAAACCGGCGCGGTGGTGATGGAGGTTCCCTTCCGGGACACGGTGGTCGTCACTGGCCTTTAGTTGAGCTTTGCAACGCCGCTTGCCAGCGCATCGATCGCGCCTTGCAGGATATGGGCGGCGGCCAGCGTGTCGACCCGCTCGGCGCGTTTCGCCCGGCTGAGATCCGCCTCGATCATCGCGCGCTCGACCGCCTGAGTGGACCAGCGCTCGTCCCACAACAGGATCGGCAGGCCGAGATCGTCGATGTTGCGGGCAAAGGCGCGGGTCGACTGGCTGCGCGGGCTTTCGCTGCCGTCCAGGTTGATCGGCAGGCCGAGCACAATTCCGGCCACATGCTGCTGGCCGATCAGCGTAACGAGCGCCGCCTTGTCTGCCGAGAATTTGCTGCGTCGGATCGTGCCTGCCGGGCTCGCGAAACTCCATCCCGCATCGCACAGCGCCGTCCCGATGGTCTTGGTGCCCAGGTCGAGTCCGATCAGTCGGCCGCCACCAGGCAGCGCGTCGCGGAAGACAGTCGAATCGAGCGTGATCATCGCGCTTTATAGGCCGCAAGGCGCCGCGCCGCATCCGCGCGGACATTCGCCCAGAACAGGCTGTAGTCGTAGACATGGTAGTTGTTGCCGGGCAGCACATAGGGGCCCATCTCGGGCGGGTCGCCGATCAGCAGCAGGCCGCGCGCGTCGCAGCGCGCAGGCACTGCGGCGCGCGTCAGGGTTGCGGTCTTCAGGTCGGCCGACGGCACGAGCGTCCCCAGATTGACGCTTGCCGGCGCGATGCCGTCGCGCATCCCGGTCAACGGGTTGGTGCAGACCATCGGCGTTGCCGCGCGGGTCTTTCCGTCGAATCCGGTACTGGCATCATAGGTGTCGAACAGTTGGGTGGTGTCGGCAGGCTCCGCAAAACTCTGCCAGCTCAACAGGCAGCCGGCCTGATCCGACGTCGCGCATTCGGGCAGGCCGAGCGACGGCAGATCTGTCGTGCGCGACACCGGCCACCCCACGACATAAGCGGCGACGATCCGCGCGGCGAGCGGCGTGCCGGCCACGCGTTCGCGCAGCAGCCGGGTCAGGTGCAGCGCACCCTGGCTGTGCCCGGCCAGGATGATCGGCTGGTCCGCCGGGATCGCAGAGACGAACTGGTCGAACGCGGCGAGCACGTCCCCATAAGCAAGGTCGAGGGCTTTCTGTGCCTCGTCCTTGCCGGTGAGGAAGGCGCCGAACGTCGCCTGGCGATATCGCGGCGCCCAGATCGCGGCCGCTTCGTTGAATACGCTTGCCTGGCCGCGCAGGAACAGGGCCGCGCGATCATTGGCCTCGGCATCGTCGAGCGGCGCATTCCAGGCTGCACGGTTCAGATAGGATGTCGGGTGAACGAAGAAGACCGCGGCCTGGGGCGCCGTTGCCGGAGCAAATCCTTCCGGCGTCCACGACGCGGGATTGTTCCGGGTGATGTCGGGGCGCGCCAGCCACATCCTGCGATCGGCATAGGCCCCGGCATTGGTTGCGGGCAGCGCCCGGAAATCGGCGCTCGGCACCATAGCGGTGCGCAGCAGCTGCACGGGAAACAGGCGATAGGCAAAGGCGCCTGCGATCGCGAGCACGATCAGGATCGCGAAAATATAGAGGAACTTGCGGGCCAACAGTTGAGTCTCCGTCGTGCGGCGCGACGCGATTTACCCCGCCGGACACTGGCCTTTCCCTTAAAGCCGGATGCGAAGGATGCAATCTCGGCAGGCTGCACCGATCGCGCACCGAAAATCCATGCCGCTTTTCAAGCGCGGCAGGTTAGGCTGATCGAAAGGGGAGATGCGGCGATGGACGATGCGGTCGAGCAGAGCGGCGAATGGGCGTGGCGGCCATGGCTGCTGGCCGGGCTTGGCGCGGCCACGGGGCTGCTGATCCATCTGATCCTGGGCGACGATCGCAGCGGCGCGCAATGGGCCACGCTGCAGGTGTCGTCGGCGATGTTCGTCGGCTGTTTCGCGGCGCTGGTCGCCTACACGCTCGAACGCACGCGCTGGCAATGGTCGCTGGCTTTTTCGCTTGTGGCGGCGCTGATCGTCGCCCTGGTTGCGTGGTGGAACGGCACCCCGGACGACTGGAGCGCGGCGGAGGGGTGGCGCATGGTCTGTGCTTTCCTGTCGATCGCGATCGCGGCGCCCCTGTTCCAGACGGCGCGCGATCACGGTGCGCGGCGCTTCCCCTATGCCGAGGTTCATGGCCATGCCTGGGCCAATGTGGTCATGTGGTTCGCGTCGGCGGCGTTCGTCGGCGTGGTGTTCCTGCTCACCTATCTCCTGTCGGAGCTCTTCTCGCTGATCGGCATCCGGCTGATCAAGGAGGCGCTGGACGAGCAATGGTTCGTGATGCTGTTGATCGGTACTGCACTCGGCGCATCGATCGGTGTGTTCCGCAAGCGCGACGGAATCATCCGGATGCTGCTGAAGGTGGTGGTTGCGGTGCTCGGCGTCCTCGCGCCGGTGCTGGGCGCCGGGCTGTTGCTGTTTCTTGCCAGTCTTCCGTTCACCGGCCTGTCGGCATTGTGGGACGCGACCAAGGCGACGACGCCGATCCTGCTGTCATGCGTGGTCGGTGCGCTGATCCTGGCCAATGTCGTGATCGGCAACAGCGAGGAGGACGAGACTCGCTATCCGCCGCTGCGCTGGGGCGCGATGGCGCTTGCACTCGCGATGTTGCCGCTGGCTGTGATCGCCGCGATCTCGACTGGCGCGCGCATCCAGCAATATGGCCTGACGCCCGACCGGCTCTGGGCGCTGACCTTCGTGATCGTCGCGTGCGCCTATGGCCTCGCTTATTGGGTCGTGCTGGCGCGCGGGCGGATGGATTGGGCGAAATTGGCGCGTCCGGCAAACCTGACGCTTGCCTTCGCGCTGTGCGGACTGGCACTGTTCCTCGCGTTGCCGATCCTCAGCTTCAATGCGCTCTCGACGCGGGATCAGGTCACCCGGCTGGAGAGTGGCCGCATATCCCCTGACAAGTTCGACTGGGCGGCAGTGCGTTTCGATTTTGGTGAGCCCGGCAAGGCGGCGGTCGCGCGGCTGGCGAAAAGCGGCAATGTCGCGATCCGCACCGCGGCGCTTCAGGCAATGAAATCGGAGGATCGCTGGGCGTTGGCGGGTGAACAGGACAGCAGGGCCCAGGCCGAACGTGTCGCACGGGAACTGCGTATCGTGCCTGCGAAAGTGCCGTTGCCCCAGGGGCTCCTCGAATCCTTCAATCGATTCGATCGATATGCCAGCAAAGCCGATACACGGGCCTATGCGCTGCTCTACAAGCCCGGCGACACCGTTGCCGTCATGGTTTCCTATACCTGCGATACCTGTTCTCCCGACGTCGATGTCCGGCGATTGTCGGCGGACGGCAAATGGGAACGACCGGGATTGGGCAATACCGATGCCGGCAAGACCAATGACGAGGTGAAGGCGCAGGCCAGGCAGGCGGGGGAGGCCGTTGCGCGCGGTGAGGTCGAAATCCGCAAGATCGAGCGCCGACAGGTCTTTGTGAACGGGATTCCGGTCGGAGACGTCTTCGAATAGCCTCTTTGCTTGATGCGCTGCGGCGTGGATGCTAGCCGCGCTTCGGATCGTCAGTCGATCCGATCATCAGGAATGCCATGTCAGTCGATATCCCCACCGTGAAGAAGATCGCGAGCCTCGCGCGCATCGCGATGACCGATCAGGAAGCCGAGGCGCTCGCGCCCGAGCTCAACAACATCCTGGGCTGGATCGAACAGCTGAGCGAGGTCGACACCGCGAATGTCGAACCGATGACCGCTGTGATCCCCAATACGCTGCGTTTGCGTGAGGATATCGTGACCGACGGCAACGTCCGCGATCGCGTCCTCGCCAATGCGCCCCAGGCCGAACATGGCTTCTTCACCGTTCCGAAGGTGATCGAATGACGACCGAACTTACCGATCTGGGCATCGCGGCGATCCGCGACGGCGTTCGTGACGGCGATTTCTCCGCGCGCGACGTCGCGCAGGCATTCATCGACCGCGTCGCAGCCGCCAAGCCGCTCAACGCTTTCCTCGTCGAAACCCCCGATCACGCGCTGAAGGCTGCGGACGCGGCGGATGCGGCGCGTGTTTCCGGCAACCTCAAGCCGCTGTCCGGCGTGCCGATCGGCATGAAGGATCTCTTCTGCACCGAAGGCGTGCCGACGACAGCTGCGAGCGGCATCCTGGAGGGCTTCACGCCGACCTATGAATCGACGGTCTCCGCCAATCTCTGGGCGGCGGGCGCGGGCATGCTCGGCAAGCTCAATCTCGACCAGTTCGCGATGGGTTCCTCCAACGAGACCAGCGCCTTCGGCAATGTGATCTCGCCCTGGCGCCGCAACGATGGCGGCAATGCCGCGCTTGCACCCGGCGGATCGTCGGGCGGCAGTTCGGCTGCGATCTCCGCACGGCTGTGTCCCGCGGCGACCGGCACCGACACCGGCGGCTCGATCCGTCAGCCTGCGGCGTTCGTCGGCATTTCGGGCATCAAGCCAACCTATGGCCGCTGCTCACGCTGGGGCGTCGTCGCTTTTGCCAGCTCGCTCGACCAGGCAGGCGCGATGGCGCGCGACGTCAATGACTGCGCGATCATGCTCGGCGCCATGGCCGGTTTCGACGCCAAGGATTCGACCTCGCTCGACCTGCCCGTGCCCGACTGGGCCGGCAGCCTGTCGGGCAACCTCAAGGGCAAGAAAGTCGGCATTCCGAAAGAATATCGCGTCGACGGCATGCCGGCAGAGATCGAGGCGCTCTGGGAACAGGGCATTGCCTGGCTGAAGGATGCTGGCGCGGAAGTCGTCGAAGTTTCGCTGCCGCACACGAAATACGCATTGCCCGCTTATTACATCATCGCGCCGGCGGAAGCCTCGTCGAACCTCGCGCGCTATGACGGCGTGCGTTATGGTCTGCGCGATCTGCCCGACAATGCAGGGCTGCAGGACATGTATGCCGCGACCCGCGCCGCCGGCTTCGGCGCCGAGGTGAAGCGCCGCATCATGATCGGCACTTATGTGCTCTCGGCGGGCTTCTACGACGCCTATTACAATCAGGCGCAGAAGGTCCGCACACTGATCGCACGCGATTTCGACACGGCCTGGGAAAGCTGCGACCTGCTGCTGACCCCGACCGCGCCGTCCGCGGCGTTCGCGCTGGGTGAGAAATCGGCCGATCCGCTGTCGATGTATCTCAACGACGTGTTCACCGTGCCGAGCTCGCTGGCGGGGCTTCCCGCCATGTCGGTGCCCGGCGGGTTGGACGGGCAGGGATTGCCGCTCGGCTTGCAGATCATCGGTAAGGCACTCGACGAGCAGAGCGTGCTCGATGCAGGCCTTGCGATCGAGCAGCGCGCAGGCTTTGCCGCGCGGCCGGAGCAATGGTGGTAGAGTGAGTTTCCTCGCCGAGATCGTCTTCGACTTTATCGGCGAGGTTGTAATTGAACGTATCTGGCGTGGATCGCGGCGAAGATGGCGGGAAATGACGGGCAAAGAGCCCATCCCGGAACAGCCATTGCGCAAGCGAACGGGAAGACGGCGAACACATGACTGAGAGCAGCTACCGAATTCAGGGCGCAACCGGCGAATGGGAGGTCGTGATCGGCCTTGAAGTTCACGCGCAGGTGACCAGCCAGGCCAAGCTCTTCTCCGGCGCGGCGACCGCGTTCGGGGCGGAACCCAATACGCAGGTGTCGCTGGTCGACGCCGCGATGCCGGGCATGCTGCCCGTGCTCAACAAGGAATGCATCCGACAGGCCGTGCGCACCGGCATGGCGATCGAGGCGCAGATCAACAAATGGTCGCGTTTCGACCGCAAGAATTATTTCTACGCCGATCTGCCGCAGGGCTATCAGATCTCGCAGCTTTACCATCCGCTGGTGGGCGAGGGTGCGATCGAGGTCACGCTGGATGAGAAGAATCCCGACAGCGCGGTCAAGACGATCGGTATCGAGCGTATCCATGTCGAGCAGGATGCGGGCAAGCTGATGCACGACCAGCATCCGACGCGCTCCTATGTCGATCTCAACCGGTCGGGCGTCGCGTTGATGGAGATCGTCTCCCGGCCGGACATGCGCTCACCCGCCGAGGCCGGGGCATACGTCAAAAAGCTGCGCTCGATCCTGCGCTATGTCGGCTCGTGCGACGGCAATATGGAAGAAGGCTCGATGCGCGCCGACGTGAACGTGTCGGTCCGCAAGCCGGGCGAGCCGTTCGGCACGCGCACCGAGACAAAGAACGTCAATTCCGTGCGCTTCGTGATGGCGGTGGTCGAGATCGAGGCCAATCGCCAGGTCGATGTGCTCGAGGCCGGCGGCAAGATCGTCCAGGAAACGCGGCTCTACGATCCCGATCGCAACGAGACGCGGTCGATGCGCTCCAAGGAGGATGCGCACGATTATCGCTATTTCCCCGATCCCGATCTGCTGCCGCTGGTGCTGGACGACGCGTTTCTCGACGCGTGCCGTGCAAGCCTGCCCGAATTGCCCGATGCCAAGCGCAAGCGCTACGAAACCGAGCTGGGCCTGACCGCCTATGCCGCGGCGGTGCTGACCGCCGAACACGAGACGGCGCGCTGGTATGAAGCTTTACTCGACGCCTGCGGCGATGCGAAGATGGCAAAGGCCGCGTCCAACTGGCTGATCTCCGACCTGTTCGGCGCACTCAACCGCCTCGGCAAGGATATCGAGAACAGCCCGGTTTCGCCGAAGCAGGGCGCGGAACTGCTGAAGCTGGTCGCGGACGGCACGCTGTCGGGCAGCCTTGCCAAGCAGGTGTTCGAGATCATGCTCGAAACCGGCGACGATCCCGCGAAGATCGTCGAGGAAAAGGGGCTGAAGCAGACGAGCGACACCGGCGCGATCGATGAGGCGATTGCGAAGATCCTCGCCGACAATGTCGACAAGGTTGAACAGTATAAGGGCGGCAAGGAGGCCTTGTTTGGCTTCTTCGTCGGCCAGACCATGAAGGCGATGGCGGGCAAGGCCAATCCGCAGGTCGTGAACGAGCTGTTGAAGAAGGCGCTGGGCTAAGGCCGAACCATATGTCGTTTTGAGCGGGGGGAGTGTTCATGCGATCGATGTTCGTGGGGCGGCTTTCGGCCGCGCTGGCGCTTGGGCTGACGCCGATCTGCGCGGTCCAGGCGCAAGAAACCGCGACGGCGGAGATGCCGGCGGCACCGGCCGTCGCGTCTCCGGCGGTCTTGCCCGACAGCATTTCCCCATTCGGCGCAGTCAAGGTGACCGAGGAAGAGATTGCTAAGGTCGAAATGCCTGAGCTCGCATTCCAGGCGACGCCCGAGGACGAGAAGAATTTCGACAAATATTATTTCTTCAACCGGCCAGGCACCGATTTCGCCACGGCTTATGCCGATATCAGCGAATGTGACGGCTATGCCCGCGGCCTCGCCAGCGGCATCACCTATCAGCAGGCGCCCTATCCCTATGCGGGCACCATGGCCGGCGCCATTGGCGGGGCGATCGGCAACGCGATGGCGGTCGCGATCTTCGGATCTGCGGAGAAGCGCCGGCTGCGGCGGGTGAACATGCGGAAGTGCATGAATTTCAAAGGTTATGAACGCTACGGCTTGGCGAAGGACAAATGGGAGCCGTTCAATTTCGAGGAAGGGCTTTCGGGTGTCGGCGAGACCGATCGGCAGCGTTATCTGAAGCAGCAGGCACTGGTCGCTTCCTCCTACACACCGACGACCAAGGGGCTGGGCCTGTGACGCGGACGATCTCCGGCGCTGTAGTGGCAGCTCTGCTGCTGGCGACGCCTGCTTTCGCCAGGAAGAAGGACGTGGTGTTCGTGACCACTGCCGCGGTCAAGGACAAGCCCGTGGTGGCGCTGGACAAGGCGCAGGGCCATATCCTGCTGCGTTCCGACGCGGCGATGCCGCTCTACCTGATGAAGGTGCCGAGCGCGGAGGATCAGTTGGCTTATGACGCGATGCGCGCCGAGGCACTGGTCGAGGCGCGCGGGAAATATACGAAGAAGCTGGCCAGCTACGAACGGACGAAGGCGCTTGCCGAGTCCGCGAAGAAGAATGGATCGAGCGCACAGGTGACTGTACCGGCGAAACCGATCGAGCCGACCGAGGAGAATTTCGAATTCACCGCTTTCGGCCTGCTGAGCGCCGTCTCGATCGGGCCGATGAATCGGTTTTCGAAGCAGGAGGGTGGCGCCTCGGTGTATCTGCAGGCCGTGACGCCGGGGATTTACCGCATCTACGGGCCGATCACGGTCGTTCCGAACAGTGCGGTGCTTGGCACATGCCTGTGCATGGGCAGCGTCTCGTTCGAGGTCCGCGCAGGGGAGATCGTCGACATGGGCACGATCGCGATGAAGACCCAGCCTGCGGAAACGGGAGAGGCCGCTCAGGTCGAAGGCATCGTTCCGTTCAATTTCAAGCTGCAGCCCGCAATGCCCGACATGGACGTGGACGCCCGGCTGAGCGGCATTCCGATCCGACCGGCGGTTTATCGGCCGGTCGGCAAGCTCCCCAATTATTTCGGTCTGGCCATCGACCGGCTCGCCGAAATGCCCGGGGTGATGCGTTATGATGGCGACCGGATCATCGATTTGACGGTCGCGAGCAGCGACGGACGCTGATCCGCAACCGGGTTATGGCCATCGGCGGACCGTCCGCTACTGTCCCTTGAAACGGCGGGGTCCGCTCCAGGGGCGCCGGGGGCTTCCGGTGGTACCGCGTCAGGCCGGTCTGTGTCACCCTGGCCGGGTCTGATCTCGTCCGGTATCCGCGGTTCTTCCGTGGGGACCGAGTCCGGATGATCCACGTCGCCCTGTCCAGGCACGACTTCATCGGGCGCCTGGATCGGGGCCTCCTGCGGGGGACTGTCCGGGTTGGGTTCTACGGGCTGGGTCGCCATTGTGCAGTCTCCTTTCGGCATTGAACGCACGAACCAGCAAGACGCTTCACGCATCCTCCGAAAATCGCGATAACGAGCGGAAATAGAGATTCGGGAGAGACGGATGCTCGGCGGAATGCAGGATTTCGAACTGCGCGTGCCCAGGCTGATTGACCACGCGGCTCGGGAGCATGGCGAGCGCGAGATCGTCAGCTATTGGGCAGACGGCACCACGACGCGCAGCAATTGGGCCGGCATCGCCTATGATGCCCGCCGGCTCGCCCAGGCGCTGGAGAAGCTTGGCGTGAAGCGTGGCGATCGCGTTGCGACGCTGGCGATGAACCATGGTCGGCATCTGGCCGCCTGGTATGGCGTGATCGGCATGGGCGGGGTGATCCACACCGTCAATCCGCGTCTGTTCGACGAACAGCTCGTCTATATCTGCAACCATGCCGAGGACCGCGTTCTCCTGTACGACAAGGTGTTCCAACCCATTGTCGACCGGCTGAAAGCGCAATGGCCGACGATCACGCGATATGTCTGCTTCGATTCGGACGATGCCGATGGGTTCGAAGCGCTGATCGAGGAAGAGGATGGCAACTACGCCTGGGTCGAGGGCCCCGAGCGCGAGCCATGCATGCTCTGCTATACCAGCGGTACCACCGGCAATCCGAAGGGCGTTCTCTACGAACATCGCTCCACCGTGATCCACGCGATGACCGAGGTGTCGCCGCCGGTGTTCGATCTGGAATCACGTTCCGTCGCTTTGCCGATCGTGCCGATGTTCCATGCCGCGGCCTGGGGGCTGCCCTTTGCCGGCGCTCTGGCGGGAATCAAGTTCGTCTTTTCCGCGGTGAATGACGCCGCAGTGCTGTGTCGCCTGATGAACGAGGAACGGGTGACGCATTCGGCCGGTGTACCGACCGTATGGCTTGCCATGTTCCAGCATATGGATGCGACGGGCCAGAAACCCGAATTTCTCGAACTCGTCACCATCGGCGGCTCCGCCGCGCCACGTGCGATGGTCGAGCGGCTGATGAAGATGGGCATCCGTGTCGGCCATGCCTGGGGCATGACCGAAACCTCGCCGATCGGCACAATGGGTGCGCCGCCCCATGACTGGAACGATTTGAGCTTCGAGGAGAAGCTCGACCAGGTGTGCAAACAGGGCAGGGTGCCCTTTGGCGTCGAATTGCGCGTCGTCGATGACGACGGCGCGGTGCAACCGCGTGACGGCGCCAGCTCGGGGAGGCTGCAGGTGCGCGGCCCCTGGATCATCAAGCGGTATTTCCAGGACGAGAGTGGCGACTGCATCGATGCCGAGGGGTGGTTCGATACCGGTGACGTTGCGGTGATCCATCCGTGCGGGACGATGCAGATCACCGATCGCTCGAAGGACGTCATCAAGTCGGGCGGCGAATGGATAAGTTCGGTCGAGCTTGAAAATGCCGCGGTCGGCTGCCCCGGTGTGCAGGAAGCGGCGGCGATCGGCATCTACCATCCCAAATGGGACGAGCGCCCGTTGCTGCTGATTGTCCGCAAACCGGCTGCGACTGTCAGCACGGAGGATGTTTTCGCCTATCTTTCGACGCGTGTCGTGAAATGGTGGCTGCCCGACGAAATCCTGTTCGTCGACAGCCTGCCGCACACGGCGACGGGCAAGCTGCTGAAAACGGCACTGAGAGAACAGTATCGCGACCACAAGCTGGCGGCTGCCTGAACCCACCGCGTCATTCCCGCGAAAGCGGGAATGACGTGAAGGGGACGCGCGGCGACCTAAAACAACCGCATCTGCGCGCCCTCGGGCGGCCTGAACAGGTCCGTCCTCAGTTTCAGCCAGTGCCGGTCCTTGAGGCCATTCTTGGCGCATGCGATCTTGAATCGCGTTCTGAGCAGGTCGGCCCAGGGGCCGTGCGCGCGCATGCGACTATGGAAATCGGGATCATTGTCGCGGCCGCCGCGCATGTCGCGGATGATCGTCATCACCTTGGCGGCGCGGTCCGGAAAATGCTCGTCGAGCCAGGCGCGAAACAGCGGGGCCACCTCCAGCGGCAGGCGCACCACGATATAGGATGCATGAATGGCGCCGGCCGCCGCCGCTGCCTCCAATATATGTTCCATTTCATGATCGGTGATCGCCGGGATCACCGGGGCGATCGAGACGATGGTCGGTATCCCTGCCTCGCTCAGCGCCTTGACGGCAGCGAGCCGGCGGGCGGGGCGGGGGGCTCGCGGCTCGACTGTCATCGCGACCTTGGGGTCCAGTGATGTGATCGAGACCATCACCGATACCAGCCCATCCCTGGCCATGTCGCTCAGCAGATCGATGTCGCGCACCACCCGGTCCGATTTGGTGGTGATCATCAACGGATGCCGCGTTTCTGCCAGAACCTCGATGCAACTGCGCGTGATTCGCCAGTCGCTTTCGATCGGCTGATAAGGATCGGTGTTGGTGCCCATCGCGATCGGCGCGACCACGTAGCGGGGCTTGGTGAGTTCGGCGCGCAACAGCGCCGCGGCGTCTGGCTTGGCGAACAGCTTCGTCTCGAAATCCAGACCCGGTGACAGATCGTGATAGGCATGAGTCGGCCGCGCAAAACAATAGATGCAGCCATGCTCGCAGCCACGATAGGCGTTTATGGAGCGATCGAAACCGATATCGGGCGACTGGTTGCGCGTGATGATCGTCCTGGGGCGTTCGACGGTGACGCTGGTTCTCAGTTTTGGCGCCTCGCCGTCGATCTGGCCGCGCGCGTCAAGCCAGTCGCCATCGGCCTCGGTCGAGGGCAGGTTGAAGCGCGTGCTCTCTCGATTGAGTGTTGCACCGCGGGCCGGCCGGAGCTTCGAATCCATCCGGGCAGAATGCACCGCTCACTAGAACATATCAAGAACAAAGACCTGCTTGAAAGAGCGTTCGGTGCGCGCCACTGTGATTGTGCAACCGGGGGACTGTTCATGCGTATTCGAATTCTGATGCTGCTTGCGCTGGCGAGTGCGGCACCGGCGCTTGCGGTCGAAACCAAGCCGGCGGCGGCTGTCGCCTTGCCGGAGACGCTCAAAGGCGACGACGTCGCGGCCTTTGTCCAGGTGCTGCAGGCGGAGGGCTATCGCGCCAAGGTCGAGACCGCGAGTGACGGAAGCACATTTATCTCGAGCGCTGCGGGCGGCACCAATATCTCGATCTATTTCGACGACTGCAAGATCGGCACCGGCTGCTCCTATATCCGTCTGACCTCATGGTGGGAGAAGCCCAAGGGTGCGTCGGCCGAGGCGATGAACAAATGGAACAATGGCTGGAAGATGATCCGCGCGGTCTATGACGACGACAAGGATGTGGTGATCGACTATTATTACACGCTGGCGGGCGGGGTCTCGCGCGCCAATTTCGTCGACATGTTCGAATGGTATGCCAGCATCTCGTCGGATTTCTCCGACTATCTTTCCGAACTGGAGACTCCGACGCCGGCCGCGACGTCGAAGAAATAAGAGTCTGTTTGAGAAAGCCGGTACCAGCCCGCTCCCCCGCCCAACCACCCGATACAGTATGATCCTGTCGGGTGGTTGGGCGGGGGAGCGGGCTGGTACCGCCTCCAGAAAGCGCGCTTCCGCGCTTTCTCAAACGGGCTCTCAGCGTTCCATCAGCCGGGGCATGAGTTCGACGAAGTTGCAGGGACGATGCCGGCTGTCGAGCTGGCTCGCCAATATGCCGTCCCATCCATCCTTCACCGCGCCGGTCGATCCCGGCAATGCGAAGATATAGGTGCCGCGAACAACCGTCGCGGCTGCGCGGGACTGAATGGTCGATGTGCCGATCGACTGATAGCTGAGCCAGCGAAACAATTCGCCGAAACCGGGGATCTGCTTGCCGCCGAGCCGGTCGAGCGCTTCGGGCGTCACATCGCGACCGGTGACGCCCGTTCCGCCCGTAGTCACGATGCAGTCGACGTCCGGATCTTCGACCCAGGCGTGAAGCCGGGCGACGATCAGGTCGATCTCGTCGCGGATGATCGCGCGTTCGGCCAGGATATGGCCGGCGGACTCGATCCGTCCGACAAGCGTATCGCCCGATCGATCGTCCGCGGCTGTACGGCTGTCTGAAATGGTGAGGGCGGCGATCCTGACGGGCAGGAACGGCGCGGCTTCGTCAATCGGCACTTTGTGCTCTGGCGGCGGGGTCGAGTCGTATTGCGGTTGCGCCGGGCAGGCCGGGAAAACGCGGCCACATGCCTTGCGCCAGCGCGGCCATGCTCGCGGCACGCTCGCCCGCGTTGCGCTCATACATCCAGTAATTGCGCAGCACGATCGTCACATAGCCGCGGGTTTCCCAATAGGGGATGGATTCGATGTAGAGCAGCGGATCGCCGCGATCGATGTTGCGCGCGTTCCAGTCGCGCACCGGCGCAGGGCCGGCATTATAGGCGGCGATCACCTTGGGCAGCAGGCCCTCGGTGCCGGAAAAGTCGCGCAGCGCCTCAAGGTGGGCCTGACCATATTCCATATTGGTCGAGGGGTTCGTCAGCGATTCGCGCGACCAGCTGGTGCCCTTGCGCCGCGAAACATCCTGTGCCGCGGCAGGCATGATCTGCATCAGGCCATAGGCGCCCGCCGGGCTCACGGCGTCGCGGCGGAAATTCGATTCCTGCAGCGCGTGTGCGAACAGCAGCGACCGATCGACGCGCCAGCCGCCATCGGGCGTCCAGTCCGGCGCAGGATAGCGCGCGCGGGGGCCGGGGTTGGTGCCGGCCGGTCCGTTATGCGCCAGCCAGAGCTGCGTCTCGGGAAGGTTGAGGCGCTCGGCCATGACGACCAGCGCGGCGTGATCCTCTCGACCGCCGACCCGGGCCTGATGGCGCAGCGCGTCATCGGCCAGCTTGAACTCGCCAATCTCCGACAGCGCAACGGCGGTCATGATATTGCTCTTGCGTGAGAGCCGGCCCCAGTCGGCGGTGACGAGATCGGGGCCAGATTGTTCGCGCTGCTTGATGCCGAGCGTTTCGGCGGCGAGCAGGCCGTAAAAGGTTTCGTCCATGCGGGCGGCATTGCGCAGCCGCGCCTGAACCTTGTGCGGTTCGCCCATCGCCATGTCTGCCCGGGCAGACCAGAACAGGCCGGCCGCGCGCATCTCGCTGTCCTCGCCGCGCGCCGCGACCGATTCGAAAGCGGTTCTGGCTGCCTGGAAATCCTTGTCGCGCCAGGCGGAGAGCCCGGCAACCCAGTCAGCATGAACTGCCCATTCGCCCGTGCCGGCCTGCGCCTTTGCCGCCAGGGTACGAGCGGCGCGATCGTTGCCGGTGAGATAATAGGACCAGGCCACGCGCTGCTGCCATTCGGTCAGCGCCGCCGGGGTCAAAGTCGCGGCGGCCTGGTCGATCAGCGCTTCGCAGCTGGCCGGATCGTCCTTCTTGATCAGCGGCAGGATCTTCTGCCCCAGCGCGGCGGCGGCCATGTCGTCCTTGACGGTCGAGGCACGCTGGCGCAGCGGGCGGCTGCCAAGCCAGATCATCCTTTGCGCGGTGGGAATCGCTGGAAGTTCGGTGGCGCCGCGGGTGGTGGCGAGGCGTGCAAGCTGGGCCGCCTGCGGAATGTCGGGTGCCTGAGTGAGCAACGCCATCAATGGATCGAGCTCGACCTTGGGGGATCCCTTGGCCAGATAGAGTTCCGCACGCGCAACCGAATGGAGCGGGCCGGGCTTCATCGCATCGAGCTTCGCCGCCGCGTCCGCCCATTTCTGCCCACGGATTGCGAGGAAAACGGCGCGATAGCCTTCGCGCTCCTCGGCGCTCAACTGGCTGGGCAATGCGGCGCGCGCGGATTTCGCGGGCGCGCGCTGCAGCGTCTCGCTGGCCGCCGCCGCAGGCGCGGTGGGCGCCAGCATAAGCGTGGCGCCAAGCAGAAACTTCAACTTCAAAGCCCGATACCCCCGGTGAGCAAGCGCAGATCCCGCCATGTATCCGCCTTGCGAGCGGGGTTCTGGATTAGGAAGCGCGGCGCAAAACTGGCGACTGCCTCCACACTCGTCCCGCCATGGTTAACGTTACGTAACTGACCCCGAATTTCGACCAGTTCCGTCCCGAGAATTGCACGGCTGGCCGATTGTCCCATCAAAAGCAGTCTTTTAGGTGCCGCGAGTGCGACATGGCGGCGCGCGATTTCTGCAATTTCTGGAAGTGTGGCTGGATCTATCCGCCCGCCGGCGGGGCGGGCATGGCACAGCGATGCAAGATAGATCGACGCTCTGTCGCGGCCGATCGCGGCCAGGATCCGGTCGAGAAGCCGGCCGGTATCGTCGGACAAAAGCCGCCCGGCCGCGCCGTCCGCCGGTTCTGGCATGTCGATCAGGATCATCAGATTCGACGCGGCATCGCCCTCGGCCAACAACCGGCGACCGGGAAGCGAGCCGTCGGGTAAGGATGGCGCCTCCTCGATCCAGCTTCGAAACGCTGCAAGCGTGGCGGGCGGCGCGGGCTTGGGCGGCGCGGAAGGCGCGGCGGAGCGAGCGGGCGCGCTGTGCGCGGGTTCGGCCAGCCAGTTGCGCGGGGTGTCGTCAACGGACGTGTCCACACCCGCCTCACGCCACCAGGCGAGAACGCTCAGTGCGCTCGGAATATCCAGAATGTCGTCCCCCGCATGCATGAATCCCTTAGAGTCCAAGGTTGACGAGGCGGTCAATCTTCATGCACCGCAGTTCTGGCAAGGCGTGGCACGCATGCGGTGACAGGATCGCGCGGCCTCGCCCGGAGGGACAGGAATGAGCGAACGGGAATCGATGCCTTATGACGTGGTGATCGTCGGCGGTGGGCCTGCGGGCCTGGCAGCGGCGATCCGTCTGAAGCAGCGCGCGGCAGAATCCGGCAGCGAGATTTCGGTGTGCGTGCTCGAAAAGGGCTCTGAAATCGGCGCGCACATTTTGTCGGGCGCGGTCGTCGACCCCAAGGCGCTCGACGAATTGTTGCCCGACTGGAAGGTGAGCTGTTCGCTTGCACAGACACCGGTGACGGAGAATCATCACTGGGTGCTGACGGCGAACGGCAAATATGAATTGCCGCATATCCTGATGCCGCCCTTCATGAACAACAAGGGCACCTATACCGGATCGCTGGGCAATCTCTGCCGCTGGCTGGCTGAACAGGCCGAAGGGCTTGGCGTCGAGATTTTCCCGGGCTTCGCCGCCGCCGAGATCCTGTTCAACGAGGATGGATCAGTGAAGGGTGTCGCCACGGGCGATATGGGCGTGGCGCGCGACGGCACCCGCAAGCACGACTATCAGCCGGGCCTGGAACTCCACGCGAAATACACCTTCTTCGCAGAGGGCGTGCGTGGCCATTTGACCAAAGAGCTCAAGAGGATCTTCGATCTCGAAGCCAATTGTCAGCCACAAGTCTATGGAATCGGGCTGAAAGAACTTTGGGATATCGACCCTGCCAAACACGAGGCCGGTCGCGTGATCCACAGCCAGGGCTGGCCGCTCGGCGATGCCTGGGGTGGCGGGTTCCTCTATCATCAGGCCAATGGACAGGTCGCGCTCGGTTTCGTGGTGGCGCTGTCCTACAAAAATCCGCACCTTTCGCCGTTCCAGGAGTTCCAGCGCTGGAAGACGCATCCCGCGATTCGCGCGATCCTGGAGGGGGGCAAGCGCGTTTCCTATGGCGCACGCGCGATCAACGAGGGCGGCTGGCAGTCCGTGCCGAAGCTGACCTTCCCCGGCGGCGCGCTGATCGGCTGTTCGGCCGGATTCGTGAACGTGCCGCGGATCAAGGGCAGCCATACCGCGATGAAATCGGGCATGCTGGCGGCGGAAGCGGCGTTCGACGCGATCGTGGCTGAGCGTGCCGGCGACGAACTGACGGCCTATCCCGAGACGCTTGAGACAAGCTGGGTTGCCAAGGAACTCAAGATGGTCCGTAACGTCGAGCCGGCAGTGGCCAAGTTCGGCGGCACCGCGGGCACGCTGATCGCGGGTGCCGACATGTGGATGCGCCAGTTGGGCATCGGGCTGCCCTTTACCTTCGGACACAAGCCGGATCACACGAAGCTGTGGCGCAAGGATCAGTGCGAGAAGATCGATTATCCCAAGCCCGACGGCGTCGTCAGCTTCGATCGGCTGTCTTCGGTGTTCCTGTCGAACACCAATCATGAAGAAGATCAGCCGATTCACCTGACGCTGAAGGATCCGGATATCCCGATCTCGTACAATCTTCCGCTCTATGACGAACCGGCGCAGCGTTACTGCCCGGCCGGCGTGTATGAGGTGGTCGGTGAGGATGACGGCAATCCGCGGTTCCAGATCAACGCGCAGAACTGCGTCCACTGCAAGACCTGCGACATCAAGGATCCCACCCAGAACATCAACTGGGTGGTGCCCGAGGGTGGTGGGGGCCCCAATTATCCGAACATGTAGTCGTCTTGCCGCCATGCTGCTGCTGAGCGTGCTCGCAGCCGCGCCGGCAGCGGCGATGCGCGGCGATGCCGAAGCGCTCGGTCAATATGTCCGCGCCCGCCTGGCCGACGCGGCAGGCGCACCCGAGCAGGCGGCGCCGGGCTATGCGATGCTGCTCGCCGAGCAGCCCGAGGATTCGGCTTTGGCGCTCCGTGCCTGGCGCGGCGCGATCGCCGCCGGGGATATGGCGCTGGCCTCGCGTGCGGCCCGGCTGCTCGATGCGCGCGGCGTATTGCCCGCCGAAGGCCGGATCTTGATGGCGGCCGAGGCGATGGTCGCGCGGGATTGGCCGGCCGCACGGCTGGCTGTCGACCGCATCGAAGAGGAGCAGGCGTTCGAATTCCTGGCGCCGATCCTTCGCGCCTGGATCAACCTGGGCGCGCGGCAGGGGCCAACGGCAGAACTGCTCCAGGGACGACTCACCGGATTGACCGCTGCCTATGCCAGCGAGCAGCGGGCCTTGCTGTTGCTTGCCGAAGGGAAGGCAGACGAAGGCCTCGGAATTCTGCGGGCCATGGGGCCGGGCGGCCCCGGTATTTCGCGCAATGCCGTCCGCATTGCGGCCGCTTCGCGGCTTGCGGGCCTGGGTGAGCGCGAGGACGCAGTGTCCGTGCTCGTTCCGGAGGGCGCCGATCTCAATGCGGCACGCGCGCTCGCCGCAAAACGCAAGCTGCCCGGTGCGGTCCTGACCGCGCCGGCGGGCGTATCGCTGCTGCTGGTGCGGCTTGCCGAGGATATCCAGCGGCAGCAGCCCACGCCCCTGGCACTTTCGCTTGTCCGCGTCGCGGGATTGCTCGATCCGCGCAGCGATGTCGTTCACATATTGGTTGCCGGAATGCTGGAGGCCGATGGCCGCAGTGCCGTCGCGTTGGCCGCGCTCGACCGTGTCGATCCCAATGGGCCATGGACCTCGCGCGTCAACGATGCACGCGCGCAGCTTCTTGTCGAACGGGGGGAAGGTGAAATCGCGCTGGTCCTTGCGACGCGCGCGACGCGAGCGAAGGACGTCGTCGCCAAGGATTGGATCAGGCTGGGCGGCGTGCAGGGCAGCCTGGGGCTCCATGCCGAATCCGCTGCTTCCTACGCGCGCGCTGTCGACCTGACCCAAGCCGCCGGCACCGATGCGCCCTGGACATTGTGGCTGCTCAAGGGCGGTGCCTATGAGCAGGCGGGTGATTGGGTCAATGCGCGGCCGGCGCTGGTGAAGGCGGCCACGCTGGCGCCCGACCAGCCCGCCGTGCTCAATTATCTGGGCTATGCGCAGCTCGAGCGGCGCGAAAATCTCGAAGAGGCCGAGAAGCTGATCCTGCGTGCCAGCCAGTTGCGGCCCAAGGATAGTGCAATCACAGATTCGCTTGGCTGGGTCTATTATGTGCGCGGCAATTTGCCCAAGGCGATCGAGACGCTCGAACGCGCGGTGCAGGGGCAGCCGGACGAACCGACGATCAATGAGCATCTCGGCGATGCCTATTGGGCGGCCGGCCGGCGTATCGACGCCCGTTACGCCTGGCGCGCTGCGCTGCTGGGCGCGGACGCGCCGGGAAGCGAACGGCTGCGCGGCAAGATCGATTTCGGCCCGCCGGCACCTTGAACCCGGATATTCATCGGAAATTGTTGTGACACTGCGCGAAACCGCCTGGGCGAAGATCAATCTGGCTCTGCACGTCCGTTCGCGTCGACCGGATGGCTATCATGAGATCGAAAGTCTGTTCGCATTCGCCGATTCGGGTGATGTGCTGACCGCCGAGGCAGCCGATGCGCTTTCGCTCGCCATGATCGGCCCATTCGCGGCCGGACTGGCGGAAGAGGCCGATAATCTCGTGCTCCGCGCCGCCAGGGCACTTCGCGATGCCGCGGCGCCGGGGAAAGGTGCCAGCATCACGCTCGACAAGCGTTTGCCGATTGCCGCGGGCATTGGCGGCGGGTCTGCCGACGCCGCCGCCGCGTTGCGCTTGCTGGCACGATTGTGGGGCGTCGAGGATTTCCCGTTGCTGGCACGGATCGCTGCCGGTCTGGGCGCGGATGTTCCCGCCTGCCTCGAAAGCCGCACGTTGCGTGGCGAGGGGCGGGGCGACGAACTTGCGCTTCTCGACGGCGCCACGCTTGCGGGCATGCCGATCCTGCTGGTCAATCCGCGCATCCCGCTTGCGACCGGTCCGGTCTTCGCGGGTTGGGACGGCCTCGATCGCGGTCCGTTGGGCCATGATGAACCTCTGGCTGCCACACGGTCCGGGCGCAACGACCTGCAACCGCCCGCCACTGCGCTCGTTCCGGAGATCGGTGCGCTGGTCGGGGCGCTGGCGGAGACTCCCGGCGTTCTGCTCGCGCGCATGTCGGGCTCGGGTGCGACATGTTTCGCGCTGTTCGAGGATGTCGATGCCTGCGCACGGGCTTCCGCCACGATCGCGGCGCGCTGGCCCGACTATTGGTGCCTGCCGGCATCGATTCGATAGACGTGACAATCGCTGTGCATGACGGCACAGACGATACGATGTTCGATCTCACGCAAGACGGGCGCGTCGCCCGCATCAGCCTGAACCGCCCAGAGGCGCGCAACGCGATCCCGACCGCATCCTGGTCTGCGCTCGCGGAGGTGGCGGAGCGGGCCGTTTCCGATGGCGCGCGCGCAGTGATCCTCCGCTCCGCGACCACTGGAATCTTCTGCGCGGGCGCGGATCTGGTCGATCTGGAGAGACTTCCAGGGAATCCGGATGGGCAACGTGACATGCGAAGCGCGATGAGCGGTGCGCTGGATCGGCTGGCAAAGCTGCCGGTCGCGACCATTGCGGCGATCGATGGCGGATGTTTTGGCGCCGGCGTCGCGCTCGCCATGGCGTGCGACCTGCGGATTGCCGGCCATGCCGCGCAATTCTCGATCCCGCCCGCACGGCTTGGCATCGGCTATCCGCAAGAGGATGTCGCACGGCTGGTTGCGCTGGTCGGCCCGGGCCAGGCGGCCAGGCTGATGTTGACCGGCGAACGGATCGGTGTCGACGAGGCGCATCGCATCGGCCTGGTCGAACTGACCGGCCATAGCGCGCATGTCGCCGCTGAGACTTTGGGGCCGCTATGCGCCGGATCCTCGCCCACCAGTGTCGCTCTGCTCAAGCGTGCCATTGCCGCTGCTGCTGCAGGCGAAAATTCAGGCGATGCGTTTGATCATGAATTCGAACGCGCCTTTGACCGGGCCGACTTTGCCGAGGGTATTGCTGCGATGCGCGCGCGTCGAACGCCGGATTTCGGCCAGTGAGTCCTCGTATCATCGCCGGCGAACCCGGTTCTGGGCTGCTCATCATCGTCGATCACGCGTCCAATCATGTGCCTGACGACATAGCCCTCGGGATCGCTCCGGCTCTGCTCGGCCAGCACATGGCGATCGATATCGGGACCGAGCCCTTGTGCACCCAACTCGCCGAGCGGCTGTCGGCCTCTGCGCTGCTTGCCACGGTCTCGCGTCTCGTCATCGATCTCAACCGTGAGGAGGATGCGCCGGGATTGATCCCGCGCGCCAGCGACGGCCATTCGATTCCGGGAAATGCGGATCTGCCCGATGTCGATCGCGCGGCCCGGGTCGAGCGTTTCTGGCGCCCCTATCACGCCGCGATCGACCGGGCGGTCGCGGAGACGCGCCCACGCATGCTGGTGTCGCTCCATAGCTTCACACCGCGCCTGACGAGTGATCCCGATCAGCAGCGCCCCTGGCAGATCGGTGTTCTCTACAATCAGGACGAACGCGCTGCTCGCGCGGCAATCCCGCTTCTCGAAGCCGCGGGTGTCGTGACGGGCGATAATTTCCCCTATTCGGGCAAGGTGCTGAACGCGACGATGAACCGCCATGGCGAGGGCAGGGGGCTGCCCTATCTCGGCCTCGAAGTGCGTCAGGATCTGATCGGGGACGCTGCAGGCGTGGATCGCTGGGCAGCGATCCTGGCGCCGGTGATTGCCGAAACGCGCGACAGTCTTGCGTAAAATGAACCGGCCGTTGGCCCGTGATTGTGCGCCATGACTATCAATCGGGGGGCTTGTGGCGCTATGCGCGGACCGTCTGCCTAGCCTATAAGGGCGCGGCACCCATCCCGAAGCGAGCGCCGAAACCCATGTCTACGCGGATATCTGATCGGCCCTTCGTTCTTGGCGCGATGACGGTTCTGGCGGCTTCGCTTGCAGCCTGCAGCCAAAGCCCGACCGCCAACCAGTCGACGCTCGCGGAGGCGGAGGCACAGGCGCGCTCCGAAGCTGCGGACGATGGCAAGATCGATTGCATGCTGGCGGATGGAACCGCGTTCCAGCGCGCTTGCGAGATCGAGCGTGGTCGCGACGACGAAGGTGCGATGACCCTGACCATCCGTCATCCCGATGGCGGTTTTCGGCGGTTGCTGATCGCCACCGACGGGCGCGGTGTGATCGCCGCGGACGGCGCGGAGCAGGCCGTCGTCACCACCATATCGCCGCGCGAGATCGAGGTTGCCCTGGGCGGCAATCGCTATCGCCTGCCCGCCACCGTGAAGCCCGGCGCCGCCGCGGCCACGCAATGATCCGTCAGCGCCCGATTCTGACCGCCGCCGCCATGCGCGCGGCGGAGGAGCGGGCTATCCGCGCGGGGACATCGGTCGACAGTCTGATGGACCGCGCGGGCCGTGCCGTTGCCGAAGCTGCATGGCGCTTCGGCGGCGGCCGGCCGGTTCTGATCCTGTGCGGTCCCGGCAACAATGGCGGCGACGGTTATGTCGCGGCGCGTTATCTGAAGGCACGGGGCGCCAATGTCCGCGTGGCGGCGCTCGCGGCGCCGCGTAGCGAGGTGGCAATCCGCGCACGCGCCGGATGGGATGGCCCGGTCGAACCGATCGCCGATGCGGGCCCTGCGCCGACTCTGGTCGATGCACTGTTCGGCACCGGACTGTCGCGGCCGCTCGATGCCGCTGCCGCCGATCCGCTCGCCCGACTGGTTCGGGACGCGCATTTCAGCCTCGCCGTCGATCTGCCCAGCGGGCTCCAGACCGATACTGGTGCGTTGCTCGCCGCAGTGCCGCACTTCGATGCGACTCTCGCGCTTGGCGCGCTGAAGCCGGTTCACCGCCTTCAGCCGGCTGCCGAACTGTGCGGCTCGGTGCTGCTTGCAGAGATCGGCGTGCCCGTCTCGACCGATTGGCATGAGGTGGCCCGTCCGACGCTCGTCAGGCCGGGGCCGCAGGATCACAAATATACCCGCGGCATGGTGATGGTGATCGGCGGTGGCATGGCCGGGGCTGCGCGTCTCGCTACAACCGCCGCCTTTCGCGCAGGCGCGGGCATGGTGAAGCTCTACGGTGCGCAGGGCGGGCCCGATGCGCTGATCTGCCGGACGCTCGAAGATGTTCCCGACGGACTTGCCGACCGACGGGTCAACGCGGTGCTGGTCGGGCCGGGTATGCGACCCGACGATAGCGGACGGAGCCTTCTGGATCCCGCGCTCGAATCGGGGCATCCGCTCGTGCTCGACGCCGGAGCGCTCCGTCTGATCGGCAGGGGCGGCGTGGAGCGGCTGGCCGAATTTCCCGAGATGGCGATCCTCACGCCGCATGATGGCGAGTTCGAAGGACTTTTCGGCCGTGCCGGAGGAGATGGGGCGAGCAAGATCGATCGCGCACTCGCCGCTGCCGAGCGTTCGGGCGCGGTCGTCGTCCATAAGGGGGCGGACACGGTGATTGCGTCGCCCGACGGGCAGGTCGCGATGTGTCCGCCCGGTTCGGCCTGGCTCTCCACTGGCGGCACCGGCGATGTGCTGGCCGGCATCATCGCGGCGATGCGCGCGCGCGGACTGGATGCGTTCGCTGCCGCCAGTGCAGGGGTATGGCTCCATTCCGAAGCCGCCCGCCGCGCCGGGCCGGCCTTCATCGCCGACGATCTGGCCCCTCAACTTTCCGGCGCACTCGCGCAATGCTTTCAGGTGTAGTGATGACAGAGACCTCCGAGATCGTTCGTATCGCAGCCCGCGGTGATGGGGTGACGGAGGACGGACGCTATGTGCCATTTTCCGCACCCGGCGACGCCGTGACGTCAGATGGGACCATCATTCCGGGAAACCGTCATAATCCGCCGCAATGTTCGCATTTTCCGGAATGTGGCGGTTGCCAGCTCCAGCAGCTTGACGATGAGAGCTATGCGGGGTTCGTTCGTGATCGCATCACTGTCGGGCTCGCGGCGCAGGACATCGCCATTCCCGAGATCTCGCCCGTACATCTTTCCCCGCCGCATGGCCGTCGTCGCGCCAGCCTGAAGGCCGAACGACGCGGACGACGGGTGCTGATCGGCTTCAACGCGGGGGCCAGTCATCGCATCGTCGACATGGCCGACTGCGCAGTGCTCCACCCCGCGCTGTTCGCGCTGGTTGGGCCGCTGCGCACGCTGCTCGGGCAGATGCTGCGCGAGAAGCGCGTGGCGAATCTCAGGATGACGCTGGCCGATCAGGGTGTCGACCTGCTGATCGACGGGATCGACGCCGATGGACTCACTGCCACAGAGGCATTGACGGAGTTTGCGTCCGCCAATGGATTGGCACGACTGTCGATCGACGATGGATATGGCCCTCAGACCCGCTGGGAGCCCGATCCAGTGACGGTGACGCTTGGCGGGGTGCCGGTGCCGCTTCCGCACGACAGCTTCCTCCAGGCGACCGCGGACGGTGAAGCGGTGCTTGTCGCCGCCGTGATCGACGCGGTCGGGGACGCATCGACCGTCGCCGACCTGTTCTCCGGCCTCGGCACATTTGCCCTGGCGCTATCGGGCTCGTGCAAGGTCTATGCAGCGGAAGCCGCGCGGGATGCCGCCGGCGCGCTCAAATCGGGGGCTGGCCGCGTGCAGCGCCCGGTTTTCGTCGATCATCGCGATCTTTATCGCCGCCCGCTCACCACCGCGGAGATCGACCGCTTTGGCGCGATCGTGCTGGATCCCCCACGTGCGGGCGCGGAGGAGCAGGTGAAAGCCCTGGCCGCGTCCAAGGTGCCGCGTATCGCCTATGTCTCGTGCAACCCCGCGACATTCGCACGCGATGCCAAAACGCTGATCGCCGGCGGCTACCGGCTGGAGCGGATCACCCCGGTCGGCCAGTTCCGCTGGTCGACGCATGTCGAGCTGGCAGCCGCATTCGTGCAGTGAATGAGCGGCTCTTTGCGGCCTCCGGATCTCAGAACACGATCAGCGCCGCGTGGATTGCCAGCATGGCCAGCACCAATGTGCTCAGCACGAAGACGATGAAGCGCGCCATGATCCGGTTGACCGTCACCTGGATCAGGCTGTGGAGGATGCGTAGGCCGACATAGGCCCAGGCGATCTGCGCGTTCAGTCCGTCGCCCGCGCCGAGCAGGGCCAATGTCAGCGCGATCGCGTAGAAGATCGTCGGCTGTTCCATCAGATGATTGTAATTGTCCGCTTTCCAGCGGACGTCGGGCGGCAGGATCGCGGTCAGCGTGCCGGGTGGCACTGTCGGGTCCAGCTTGACGTTCAATCGCTGCATCGCCGGTATGCGCGTGGCGTACATCCAGACCCACATCACCAGCGACCACAGCACCAGCGCCACCACGGGCGCGAGGATCTCGCTCTTCATAAGAAAACACCCCCTCCTTCGTTATGAAGGAGAGGGTGCTTCAGGTCGTTTCAGTCGTCAAACGAAACTCAGATGCGCCAAAGCTCAGACCCGCTTGAGCGTCACCACCGAGCTGCGACGCGGCGCTTCGATCTCGGTGTAGAGGCTTGCCATCGGCTCGTCCTCCGCGATCACCGTGCCGACTTCGCCGAAGCCGTTGAAGGCGGTGCGCATCGCGCAGCCATAGGCGCCGAGCATGCCGATCTCGATATAGTCGCCGGCCCGGGTATCGGCGGGCAGCATGAACGGACCGGTCATATGATCGAGATCGTCACAGGTCGGCCCGTAGAAGCTGAACGCCATGTCGCGCGTGTCGCTCTGATCCTCGCGGATCAGATTGACCGGAAAGCGCCAGCCGACATGCGCTGCATCGAACAGAGCGCCATAGGCGCCGTCGTTGATGTAGAGCTCGTCGCCACGGCGCCGCTCGACGCGGACCAGCAGGCTCGCATATTCGGCGCACAGCGCACGGCCCGGTTCGCACCAGAGTTCCGCCGAATAGCTGATCGGCAGATCCTCGAACGCGGCGTGGATCGCGGCGAAATACGCTTCGAGCGCGGGCGGCTCCATCCCCGGATAGACCGAGGGGAAACCGCCGCCGACATCGACCAGATCGACGGTGACCGCCGCCTGGACGATCGCTGCGCGAACCTGCTCCATCGCTTCGGTGTATGCGCGCGGCGTCATCGCCTGGCTGCCGACATGGAAGCAGATGCCCAGCGTATCCGCCGCCTGGCGGGTCGCCATCAGCAGTTCCGAAACCTCGGCGGGCGCTGCGCCGAACTTCGACGCCAGGCTGAGCTTGGAATGGTCCGACGACACGCGCAGGCGAACCGCGAGCGTCAGGTCGCTCGCATGCCGCGTGGCACGCATGATCTTGTCCAGTTCTTCGAGCGAATCGAGCGAGAAGGTCTTCACGCCATGCGTGAAATACGCCTCACGGATCGCTTCCTCGGCCTTGACCGGGTGCATGAAGCAAAGCTCTGCCTCGGGCAGCGTTTTCGCGACCATGCGCACCTCGGAGATCGAGGCGACGTCGTAATGCGTGATTCCGCTATCCCACAGGATCTGAAGCAGATCGGGTGAGGGGTTCGCCTTGACCGCATAGAGTGACCGCCCCGGAAACTTCTCAACGAAGAAACGGGCGGCACGCTCTGCGGCGTGCGGACGAATGAGCGTGACCGGCTGAACCGGACGAAGGGCGGTCGCTAGCCCCAGCGCGCTATGATGCTTGTGCAACTCAAGGGACCTCCAGTGGGTAGTTCACGAAGAGCTGCCTTGCGGTGGAAGTCCCATGGGGCAGCGAGGAAGCGCGATATATGTGGGGGGGGCGGGGGTGTAAAGACCGTTTGCGCGATTATTACGTAGCCGTGCCCAAATGGCCGCATTTTCGGGCCATAATGAGGAAAGCGCGGGACGAAAGGCATCCGTCCCGCGTGGTTTTCACGACAGTCGGTCGCGGAAATCCTCGTAGGAAAAGCGCTTTATGACGCTGACCGAGTCGGTTTCGCTGTTCCACAGCGCGATCGCAGGCAGTGGTACACCGTTGAAGCTGTTGGTCTTCACCATCGAATAATGCGCCTGGTCGAGGAAGGCGATGCGGTCGCCCGGCTGCGGTGGAGACGCGAATCGATAGTCGCCGATAATGTCGCCTGCCAGGCAGGAGGGACCGCCCAGCCGCACCGCGACGCCGTCCTCCACTTCGCCCAGCATCGCAGGCCTATAGGGCGCCTCGATCACGTCGGGCATATGACAGGTGGCCGAAATATCGGTGATGCCGATCGGCATGGCATTCTCGAATGTGTCGAGGATTTCGCCGACCAGGATTCCGGCATCCAGCGCGGTCGCTTCGCCCGGTTCGATGAACAGGTCGAGGCCGGTGGACTCGCGCACGCCGCGGATGAATTCGACCAGTTCGTCGCGCTGGTAATCGGCGCGTGTGATATGGTGACCTCCACCAAAATTAATCCATTTCAATTGGTTGAAATAGGATTTTAACTTCGGTTCGAGAGATGTCCATGTGCGGCGCAGCGGCTCGAAATCCTGTTCGCACAGCGAATGGAAGTGCAGCCCGTCCACCCCTTCGAGATGCTCGGGGCGCAGTTGCGACACGGGAAAGCCCAGGCGCGATCCCGGCTGACACGGGTCGTATTTGGGAACCTCGCCTTCGCTATGCTCGGGATTAATCCGCAGGCCGATGTCGAACACGTCGCCCGCCGCACGCGCCGCCGCGATCTCGGGCTGGAAGCGCTTGTGCTGGGCGGGGCTGTTGAAGATGACATGATCGGACAGGCGCAGTATCTCCGGCATGTCCTCGGCCTTGTAGCCGGCGCAATAGGTCGCGACCTCGCCATGATATTTCTCGCGGCCCAGCAGAGCCTCCCACAGGCCTGAAGCGCACACTCCGTCGAGATATTCGCCGACGACATCGCCCAGCGACCACATCGAAAACGCCTTGAGTGCCAGCAGGACCTTCGCGCCGGACCGGTCGCGCACGTCCTTCAGCACGGCAAGATTGCGCCGCACCGCGGCTTCGTCGACGACGAAGCAGGGGCTGGGCACGCGGCTCAGGTCGAAATGGGCAAAGGCTCCGGGATCGCCGGCTCTGGTTTCCATGGGTCTTGCTCCTCCCTCGCCCCTTTAGGGGAGAGGGCCGGGGAGAGGGGGACTCGGGTGCGCTCGGGCTTTGGTGGGCCGCCTCTCCCGACGGCCATCCTATCTCAACCCAGCGTTATGCGGTGGCGAGGCCGATCGTGCCCCCGGCACGATCTGCGAAATGCTGGGGGCATTTCGCACCTCGATACCGCACAACGCTCCCTGAAGAGGAGAGGGCTTTTCGGCTCAGAAATCCAGCGGTGCCGGCAGTTCCTTGACCTGCCAGGGCAGGCCATGAAGGTTCAGCATGTCCATGAACGGATCGGGATCGAACTGTTCGATGTTGAACACGCCGTCGCCGCGCCATTTGCCGGTGAGCATCATCGCCGCACCGATCATCGCCGGAACGCCGGTGGTGTAGCTCACCGCCTGGTTGCCGGTTTCCTCAAAGGCGTCCTCATGGTCGCAGATATTGTAGACATAGACCGTCTTCTGGGCGCCATCCTTCTCGCCGGTGGCGATGTCGCCGATATTGGTCTTGCCATGGGTCGTCGCGCCCAGGCTCGACGGCTCGGGCAGCACGGCCTTGAGGAACTGCAGCGGGATGATCTCGCGGCCTTCGTAGATCACCGGATCGATCCGGGTCATGCCGACATTCTGCAGCACTTCCAGATGCTTGAGATACGCATCTCCGAACGTCATCCAGAAACGGATGCGCTTGATCTCGGGGTAATGCTTGGCCAGCGATTCCAGCTCCTCATGATACATGAGGTACATGTTCTTTTCGCCGACGGCCTCGAAATCGAAGACCTGCTTGTGGCTGAGCGCAGGGCCTTCGACCCATTCGCCGTTCGCCCAGTGGCGCGACGGCGCGGTCACTTCGCGGATGTTGATTTCCGGATTGAAGTTGGTCGCGAAATGCTGGCCGTGGTCGCCGCCGTTGCAGTCGAGGATGTCGAGCGTGTCGATCCGGTCGAGCAGATGCTTCTTGATGTAGCTGGCGAAGACTGAGGTGACGCCTGGATCGAAGCCCGAGCCGAGCAGCGCCATCAGTCCGGCTTCCTTGAAGCGCTCATGATAGGCCCATTGCCAGCCATATTCGAACTTCGCTTCGTCGCGCGGCTCGTAGTTGGCGGTGTCGAGATAATCGACGCCGGCCTTCAGGCACGCGTCCATGATCGACAGATCCTGATAGGGAAGCGCCAGATGGACGACGAGCTTCGGTTTCACGCGCTCGATCAGTGCTGCCGTCGCCTCGACATCGTCGGCATCGATTTCGGCGGTATCGATCGTGACGCCGGTGCGCGCCTTCACCGACTCGGCGATCGCATCGCACTTCGCCTTGCGGCGGCTGGCGAGAGTGATGTGCGAAAAGATATCGGAATTCATCGCCATCTTGTGGACCGCGACCGACCCGACGCCACCCGCGCCAATGACCAGGACCTTGCTCACACCCATCTCCATTTGCCGGGGGAAAGGGCGGCTATATAGGGATGGTTCGTGACAGGGCAAAGTCGGACGTGGCGATGCCCTGTACGATATGGCCCGACGCGAATTTCCTGGAGCATCTTCCCCATGCGCAAGCCCACACGAGACGGCGTCCTTGCCGCAGCCGCCAAGATCGCGGACATTCTTCCCGAGACCCCGCTGCTGTCGTTCGAGCGCGACGGGCACACTTTGTGGTGCAAGGCCGAATCGCTCCAGCCCATGGGGGCATTCAAACTGCGCGGTGCCTGGCATCGCCTGACCGACCTGGACGCGACCGAGCGTGCGGCCGGCGTCGTCGCATTCTCCTCGGGCAACCATGCCCAGGGTGTGGCCTGGTCGGCCAAGCGGCTGGGTATTCCCTCGGTGATCGTCATGCCGTCCGATGCGCCGCGCAAGAAGCTGGAGAACACCCGTGCGCTCGGTGCAGAAGTCGTGCTGCACGACAGACTGACCGAGGATCGTGCGGTCATCGGCGCAAGACTCGCCTCGGAGCGTGGCTCGACGCTGGTTCCCAGCTTCGACGATGCGTGGGTGATCGAGGGGCAGGGCAGTGCCGGGATCGAGGCCCAGGCCCAGATGGAGCGGATCGCGGGTGGTGCGCCCGATCGTATCGTCATTCCCTGCGGCGGAGGCGGGCTTTCGGCGGGCATCGCGCTTGCCTGTCCCGATGCGGAGATCGTCATCGCCGAGCCCGACGGCTGGGACGATATGTGTCAGTCGCTCGCCGCCGGTGAGATCGTTCCCGTCGGTTCGAATCCGCCGCCGACTGCCTGCGACGCATTGCAGACCACGCGCGTCTCGCCGCTGACCTTCGAGGTGCTGCAGTCGCGTGGTGCAACGGGTGTCGCGGTGAGCGAGGCCGAAGTGGCGGCCGCGATGCGATTCGCCTTCGACACGCTGCGCTTGGTGGTCGAACCCGGCGGGGCGGCGGCGCTTGCGGCTGTGCTGTCGGGCAAGGTTGCCGCCACCGAACGGACGCTGATCATCCTGTCGGGCGGCAATGTCGATTCCGGCCGATTCGCGGAGGTATTGGCGGGGTGAGCGATTTGTACGCCGCGATTGGCCGGTTCGCCGTTACGGTCGGCCCGGCGATCCTGATGATCGCGGCTTTCGCGCTCGCGATCGGTGGGGTCGGCATGGTTCGCAAGGGCAACCGGCAGAAAGGTGTGCTGATGATCGTGTGTGCCGTCGTCTTCGTCGCCAATGTCGTGATTCTCACCGCATGAGCGGCCGGGTCTTCGATTTCACCGACGCGCTGGTCCGGACGCCCGCGCCGAGCGTTGTCGATGGCCTGCGCGCAGGCGGGCAGGACGATCCGGACTATCCCGCGGTCCTGGCAGAGCATCGCACCTATGTCGCCGCTCTTGAGGCCGCGGGTGTCGCGGTGGAGATATTGCCCCCGCTCGAGGCTTATCCCGATTCGATCTTCGTCGAGGATCCCGCTTTCGTCATGCCGGAAGGTGCGATCCTGCTGTACCCGGGAACACCGAGCCGGCAGGGCGAAAGCGCCGAGATTTCGGCCGTTCTTACGCGACGATTCGAGACTGTTCTGACGCTCGATCGCGGCCATGCCGATGGCGGGGATATATTGATCCTGCCCGACGAGATCGTGATCGGCCTGTCCGCGCGCACCGACCGCGAAGGCGCCGAGCGCTTTGCCGCACTCGCGGCGGAACTGGGGCGTCGCGTTAGGATCGTCGATCCGCCTGCGGGCACGCTGCATCTGAAGACGGCATCGTCGCTGATCGACGAACGGACGGTGATTGCGACGCCGGCGCTGGCGGATGCCGGGCTGTTCGGCGGTCTCGACGTGATCGTCACGCCTGAGGGAGAGGAGGCTGCCGCCAATCTTCTCCGGATCAACGAGACGGTGCTGGTGGGCGCGACCTATCCCGTGACGGCCGCGCTGATCGAATCGCGCGGTTTGCGCGTGGCACGACTGCCCGTCGTCGAAATCGCTAAGATCGACGCCGGGCTGTCGTGCATGTCGCTGCGCTGGAGAGCGCCGTAGAGCCTGATCGCTTGAGGTGGAAGCGCTTCGCGCTTCCGCCGATGGCGTGAAACGTCAGTACGGCGCAGCCAATCAGGCTCTCTTCAGATGGTTGAGACCAAGATCACTTAATGGGCGAGTTCGGGTCCAGACGCATGTCGAGATAATTGTCCACCGCACGCATCAGTTCGTCGAGTTCATGCTCGAAGAAGTGGTTGGCGCGGGGAATCTCGTCGTGATGGATGGTGATGTGCTTCTGGGTGCGAAGCTTGTCGACCAGCTTCTGCACCGCACCCGGCGTCACCACTTCGTCGCCGGTTCCCTGCACGATGATTCCCGATGCCGGGCAGGGCGCCAGGAAGGTGAAATCATACATGTTGGCGGGCGGCGCGACGGAGATGAAGCCGCGAACCTCCGGACGGCGCATCAGCAACTGCATGCCGATCCATGCGCCGAAGCTGAAGCCCGCAATCCAGGTGGTCTGCGCTTCGGGATGGAAGCTCTGCACCCAGTCGAGCGCGGCCGCCGCGTCGGACAGTTCGCCGACGCCGTTGTCGAACGTGCCCTGGCTCTTGCCGACTCCGCGGAAGTTGAAGCGCAGCGTTGCGAAACCGCGCCGCTGGAAGGTCTTGTAGAGCGCCTGGGTGATGCGATCGTTCATGGTTCCGCCACCCTGGGGGTGCGGATGAAGAATCATGGCGACGGGCGCACGGGGGCGAGGCGGGGGGCTGAAGCGCCCTTCGAGGCGCCCTTCGGGGCCGGGGATGATGACTTCTGGCATGGCACCTTCGTGCTAAAAATGAATTGGTGCGTCGCTCCATGCGGGATGGGGCTGTGCGTGGTCGCGCCAGCCTATATAGATAGGCCTCACGGTTTCGCAATCGTCGGGAGCTTTGCGGGTGAGCGACCGCCTTTATCTGGATCACGCGGCGACAACGCCGGTGATTCCCGCCGCGCTTGCGGCAATGAACGACATCATGACGCGATGGGCCAACCCGTCGTCGCCACATGCCGAAGGCCGCGCTGCGCGCGCAGCGCTGGAAGATGCGCGTGCGCGGGCCAAGGCCGCGCTCGGATGGACCGGCGAACTGATCTTCACCAGTGGCGCGACAGAGGCGATCCACATCGCGCTCACCAGGGCCCGGGCGGATGCGGTGCTGGTTGCCGCGACCGAACATGATGCGGTGCATCGCGCGGCGCCCAAGGCGTTTTTCCTGCCGGTTCAGGGCGACGGCACCGTTGCCGATCACGCGCTGACGGGGCGGCTGGGTGCGCTTGGCGCCGAACGACCGCTGGTCGCGATTCAATCCGCGAACAATGAGAGCGGCGTGTTGCAGCCGCTGGACACGCTGATCCCGATTGTTCGTGCAAAGGGCGGACTGATCTTCGCCGACTGCGCGCAATCCGCCGGCAAAATCGCATTGCCAGACGCCGACCTGATCTCGGTTTCCGCCCACAAATTGGGCGGGTCGCCGGGAATCGGTGCGCTGCTGGTGCGCGATCTTGGCGATCTCGTGCCCGAGGGCGGGCAGGAGAAGGGCTATCGCGGCGGCACCGAGAATCTGCCGGGCGCGGTCGGCTTCGTCGCCGCGCTGGAGGCGTCACGCGCCTGGCTGAAGCGTGCTGAGGACCTTCGTGCACATCTCGATGGTGCGATCGAGGCTGCCGGTGGCCAGGTGGTGGCACGCAAGAGCCCGCGTATCCCGACCATCGCATCCTATCGCATGCCCGGCATGGCGGCGTCTGCACAGCTCATCCAGTTCGACATGGCCGGAATCGCGGTTTCCGCCGGCAGCGCCTGTTCGTCCGGAACGCTCAAATCGAGCCATGTGCTCGCTGCAATGGGTTGGGACGAACGTGATGCGGCCGAAGTGATCCGGGTCAGCTTCGGGCAGGATACGACTCGCTCGAACGTCTATCGCTTCGTCGATCAGTGGAAGCGGCTTGCGCGGGAGGCGAAGGCGCGCGCGGCATGAAGCCAGCAATCTATCTCGATTATCAGGCAACGACACCGCTTGCGCCCGAGGCGCTGGCGGCGATGCGGCCCTGGCTCGATCAGGGTTTTGCCAATCCGCACTCTCCCCATGCCCCCGGCCGCGCGGCCCGCGCCGCGGTGGAGGTGGCGCGCGATCAGGTGACTGCCGCGCTGAATGGCCGCGAAGGCCGGCTGATCTTCACCTCGGGGGCCACGGAAGCGGCCAATATCGCGATCCAGGGTCTGATGTTGCAGGCGCCGGCCGGCCGGCGAAAGATCGTGACGATCGCAACCGAACATGCCTGTGTCCGCGATACGGCGCTCTGGCTGGGCAGCCACGGCTATGAATGCGTCTTGCTGCCCGTTCATGCCGATGGACTGGTCGATCTCGATGCCGCTGCGGCTGAGATCGACGATCGGACCGCGCTGGTCGCCGCGATGCTGGTCAACAACGAGATCGGCGTCATCCAGCCGATTGCGGTGCTGTACGACATGGCCAGGGCGCGCGGCGCGCGATTCTTCTGCGATGCCGTGCAGGGCTTTGGGCGAGTCGCGCTGCCGATCAACGCCTGCGACATGGTGGCGCTCTCCGCGCACAAAATCCACGGACCAAAGGGAATCGGGGCGCTCTGGCTGGCCGATGACGTCGATCTTTCGCCGATCATCCATGGCGGTGCGCAGGAAGGCGGATTGCGATCCGGCACGCTTTCGCCAGCGCTCTGTGCGGGTTTTGGTGCGGCGGCAGCCTTGATGGCCGACAGGGCGGACGCGGATGCGGCCCATGTCGATTCACTTGCAGGCCTTGCCCGCGAACGCTTCGCAGAATGGCAGATCAATGGATCGATTTCGGAGCGTTATGCTGGAAACCTCAATTTGCGTAGGAATGATATGGATGCGGCGCGACTGATCTCCGACGTACGTGGCGTTGCCTTCTCCGCAGGATCTGCCTGTGCCAGCGGATCGGGCCGGCCCAGCCATGTCCTGTCCGGACTGGGCCTGACCGATGTCGAGGCTCGCGCCAGCATCCGGCTCGGCTTCGGACGCTATACCAGCGCCGACGAGATCGAGCGCGCCGCGGCCATTATCGGTGAAGCGGCGGATCGTCAGCGGACGCTGGCCGCATGACATTGGTGCGATTCGTCAGTGCCGACGGAGAAACCGTCAGGGAAGTGCAGGGCCAACCGGGCGACAATCTGCTGACGCTCGGCCAGAATGACGGGCAGCCGCTCGAAGGCACCTGCGAAGGCCAGATGGCATGCTCCACATGTCATGTCATCGTCGATGCCGGCGATGCCGCCAAACTGCCCCGCGCATCCGAGATGGAAGAGGATATGCTCGATCTTGCGGCGGGTGCGACGCGCAACAGCAGACTGTCCTGCCAGATCTGGCTGACGGAAGAACTGGACAGCCTGACCGTCAAAATTCCCGGCGAAGTCAGGAATATGCAGGGGCGTTGATTTGCCGCTGCGTTTCCCCCATATGCGGCGCGAGAGTCGGGCGGGCGGTGCACTCGCCAACTCGGTCAGGTCCGGAAGGAAGCAGCCGTAACGAATTCGCCCCGGGTCGTCCCGGCTCTCACCTCACTTCATTGACGATCCAGAACCGCAGCATTCGGCGAGAGTCGGAGTCTGTTCGACATTCGAGCGCGATCTGGTTGGAAGATGCCAGCCTTCGCTGGCATGACAGGGGCGGACTGGGCTAGACCATGATCACGTAAGATTGATTCAATCTGGAGTGTGAATCATGGTCTCAACCATATGATAGAGCCTGATTCACGCCATCGGTGGAAGCGCGAAGCGCTTCCACCTCAAGCGATCAGGCTCTAGGTTGCCGCCAATGTCCGAATCTCATCAGCCCTATCGCGTTCTCGCCCGCAAATACCGGCCGCAGACCTTTGCCGAACTGATCGGCCAGGATGCCATGGTCACCACGCTGGGCAATGCGATCAAGCGGGATCGCCTGGCCCATGCCTTTCTGCTCACCGGCGTTCGCGGGGTCGGCAAGACCTCGACGGCGCGGCTGATCGCCAAGGCGCTCAACTGCATCGGGGCCGACGGGCAGGGGGGGCCGACGATCACGCCTTGCGGCGTCTGCGAACCGTGCGTCGCAATCGCCGAAGGCCGTCATATCGACGTGGTCGAGATGGACGCTGCCAGCCATACCGGCGTGGACGATGTTCGCGAGATCATCGAGGCTGTCCGCTATTCGGCGGTTTCGGCGCGCTACAAGGTCTATATCGTCGACGAAGTCCACATGCTGTCCAAAAACGCGTTCAACGCGTTGCTGAAGACGCTTGAGGAACCGCCGCCGCATGTGAAATTCCTGTTCGCGACGACCGAAGTGAACAAGGTTCCGGTGACCGTGCTTTCGCGCTGCCAGCGCTTCGATCTGCGCCGCATCTCGGCGGAAACGCTTGCCGCGCATTTCGAACGGATTGCGCGCGCGGAGGGTGTCGAGGTCGAGGCCGAAGCGCTCGCGCTCGTCGCACGTGCCGCCGAAGGGTCGGCGCGCGACGGCCTCTCCATTCTCGACCAGGCCATCGCCCATGCGGATATGGAAGGCAGTCATGGCGTCACTGCCGACCAGGTCCGTGATATGCTTGGACTTTCCGATCGTGGTGCGATTCGTCGTCTGTTCGGCCATGTGCTGGCTGGCGATGCGCCGGCAACGCTTGCGGCGCTGCGCGAACAGCATGATCTGGGTGTCGATCCGGTTGGCGTGCTGCGCGCCCTGCTCGAGACCGTCCATGGCGTGACGCTGGCAAAGGTCGGCGGTGGCGACGATCCGGCGCTGTCGGTGGAGGAGCGTGAGGCGCTGTCGGACTGGGCGAGCCATCTCGGCTTCGCCGCACTGCACCGGCTCTGGCAATTGCTGCTCAAGGGGCATGACGAGACGGTTCGCGCGGCGCTGCCGATCGAATCGGCGGAGATGGCGCTGCTGCGTATCATCCACGCCGCGCAGCTTCCCGATCCCGGCGAACTGATGAAGCGGCTGGCGAACGGCGAAGGCATTGCCGCGTCTGCGCCGGCTTCGTCACCGGCACCGGGCAATGTCGCGCCACATGCGCCGGTCCAGCGTTTCCCGGCCGATTTTCCGGCGCTGATCGCGTTGCTTGCCGATAACGGAAAGTCGCATATGTCGCAGCAGCTCCACGACTATATCGGCCTGATCCGCTATGCGCCGCCCGACCTCGACATTCGCCCGGCCAAGCCGATGGCGAGCGAGTTCAATCGCGATCTGGCGGTGGCGCTGAAATCCATTACCGGCGAGACGTGGCAGGTGAGTTCGCCGGACGGCCCCGCGGAACCCACCCTGCTGGAGCAGGAGAAGATGGAAGAGAATCGCGCGCGTGACGCCATATTGGCGACACCCTTGGTCAAGGCCGCGTTCGACGCCTTTCCAGAGGCGGAACTGGTCGAATGGAAACGCGCGGGATAGCACCGCGATCCGATAAGCATGACTCTTCGGAACATGCTATGAACTTGGCCGCGCCTGGGCGAACCGATCTCGGATGCGGTAGCATCGCGGCATTGTGTATGACGGAGTAACTTTATGAAATCCCTCGATGAAATCCTCAACATGGCGAAGAACGTCCAGGACGAACTTAAAAAGGCACAGGCCAATCTCGACACGATCGAGGTCGAAGGCGCTTCGGGCGGCGGATTGGTCAAGGTGCGTGCGAGCGCCAAGGGCCGGATCATCGGCGTCGACATCGACGAAAGCCTGCTGGCGCCGTCGGAAAAGCAGATGCTCGAGGATTTGGTGACGGCGGCGTTCAACGATGCCCGAGCCAAGGCCGATGCCGCATCCAATACCGAGATGGGCAAGATGACCAGCGGCCTGCCGTTGCCCCCGGGCTTCAAGCTGCCTTTCTAATTCCAGGATGATTTGCGGTTCGGTGGCAACCGGATCGAAGCTTGCCTGATCGTCGCCGTAACGAAGTCGGAACGTCCTGGAGCCTCTCCGCGTTGAACGTGGATGAAGGTTTCAGGAGGTTGCGATGACCGAAGAACGAATCACCGAGCGTACCGATGCGTCGGGGAATGTCACCGAACGCATCATCGAACGCGGGACGCCGGGCACGACCGTGGTCGAGCGGCGTGGCGGAGGGGGCGGCGTCATTATCGGAATCATCGTGATTGCGCTGATCGCGGCGGTCGCATTTTTCCTTGTCGACATGAACAAGGGTGAGACACGCAAGGATGCCGCGGTCACCGAAGCGGCGGGCAAGGTGGGCGATAGCGCGAAGAAGATCGGCGATGCGGCGGAGAAGGCCGTGGACAAGATCGCTGGCGACAAAAAATAGGGTCAGCGCGCCCGCGTTTATTTCAGACAGGCATCCAGCCCGTCCCGGCGGACCACCGAAACCCAGCGCGCCAGCCTGTTGCCGTGGCGCCGTGTGAAACCGGACGGGTCCACGGCCTCGCGCTTCTTGGGCAACGGAAGCACCGCTGCGATCCGGCCGGCTTCGTCGGGCGTCAGCTTGCTGGCGTCGTGCTTGAAATAGCGCATCGCGCCGGCATTGGCGCCATAGGTGCCGATCCCGGTCTCCGCGACGTTGAGATAGACTTCCATGATCCGCTGCTTGCCCCAGATCGTCTCGATCAGCACGGTGAACCAGGCTTCCAGCCCTTTGCGGAAATAGCCGCCACCCTGCCACAGGAACACGTTCTTCGCAGTCTGCTGGCTGATCGTCGATCCGCCGCGGATACGCCCGCCCTTGGCGTTGCGCTTCATCGCGTCCTCGATGGCGTCGCGATCGAAGCCGCTATGCGAACAGAATTTACCGTCCTCGCCCGCGATCGCGGCACGCGCCATGTTCGGATCCATTTCCGACAGGCTCATCCAGTCCTTGGTGAGCCCACGGCCCGCGAACACATCGCCGATCATCGTCGCGGTGATCGGCGGCGGGACGAATTTATAGACCAGCACCCACAGCACCGATCCCGCGATGAAGAAGACGATGGCGCGCCCGATCCACCAGCCGATCTTGTAGGGTAGGGGGCGTTTCTTGGGCGGGGCGCTCATGACGATCTGTTAGCAAGCGGATCGGGGAGGGTGAAGGGCTGTCGCGTCAGGCGGTGACGGCCTCGATCACGGCGGCGCGCAACTCGGCGATGCCCTGTCCCGTCTCGCTCGATGTTGCGATGATTTCGGGATGCGCGGCAGGGCGCTTGCGCACTTCCTCGGCGGTCTGCGCGAAGGTTTCGGCAAGCTCGGTCGGTTTGATCTTGTCCGCTTTTGTCAGCACCAGCCGATAGCTGACCGCCGCGTCGTCGAGCATCTTCATGACGTCGCGGTCGACATCCTTGATGCCGTGGCGCGCATCGACCAGCACCAGGGTGCGTTTCAGCACCGCGCGGCCGCGCAGGAAGTCGTTGATCAGGAAGCGCCACTGCTTGACCACATCCTTCGGTGCCTTGGCAAAGCCATAGCCCGGCATGTCGACCAGCCGGAAAACCAATGGATCGCCAACGTCGAAGAAGTTCAGCTCCTGCGTCCGCCCCGGTGTGTTCGACGTACGGGCCAGCGCGTTGCGGCCGGTCAGCGCGTTGAGCAGCGACGATTTGCCGACGTTCGACCGCCCGGCAAAGGCGACCTCGGGAGCGTCCATGCCCGGCAGGAATTTGAGCGACGGTGCCGATTTCAGGAACGCGATCGGCCCGGCAAACAGCTTCCGCGCAGCTTCGATCGCTTCGGGATCTTCGGTTGGGCTGGGGGCGCCGGCGGTCACTTGGCTGGCGCCTGTTTCAACGACGGATGGCGGCTGTAGAGCCACTTCTGCTGTGCGATCGACAGCATGTTGTTGGTCAGCCAGTAGAGCTGCAGGCCGGCGGCGAACGGCGCCATCACGAACATCAGCACCCACGGCATGATCGAGAACATCTGCTGCTGCACCGGATCGGCCGCCTGCGGGTTCAGCTTGAACTGCAGCCACATCGACACGCCGAGCAGAATCGGCAGCACACCGAGCGCAATGAAGTGCGGCGGAGTGAACGCGAGCAGCCCGAACAGGTTGACCGGGGTCAGTGGATCGGGCGCCGAGAGATCCTTGATCCACAGCACGAACGGCTGGTGACGCATTTCGATGGTGAGCAGCAGCACCTTGTAGAGCGCGTAGAAGATCGGAATCTGCAGCAGGATGGGCAGACAGCCGGCCAGTGGGTTCACCTTCTCCTGCTTGTACAGGTTCAGCATCTCCGCCTGCAGCTTCTGCTTGTCGTCCTTGAAGCGTTCCTGCAGCGCCTTCATCTTGGGCTGGACGACACGCATTCCAGCCATCGACTTGAACTGTTTCTGCGCGATCGGGAACATCAGGCCGCGGATGATCACGGTCAGGCCGATGATCGCGACGCCGAAATTGCCGAACAGCTTGAACAGGAAATCGAGCAGCTTGAAGATCGGCTTCTCGAAGATCTCGAACCAGCCCCAGTCGATCGCCTTGCCGAAATAGGGGATGCCCAGCGTGTCTTCATAGCGGTCGAGATGATTGACCTCCTTCGCGCCGGAGAACAGGCGTGCGGTGGTGCGGACGGCCTTCCCCGGCTGGATGATCGTCGCGGGCAGCGTGAAATCGGCCTGATAATGATGATCCGCACCGACGCGGAAATAGGCCTGAAGCGTCGACGCCTGATCGGGAACGAGAGCGGTCAGCCAATATTTGTCGGTGAAGCCCATCCAGCCGCCGGTCGAACTGCGCGCCACGCCGGCGTTGCCGGCTTCGTCGACGGTCGAGAAATTGATGTCGTAATCGACCAGCTTGTTGAACACGCCGATCGGACCGGTGTGGATCGTCCAGCTATCCGGATCCTTGGACACGCCTTCGCGGCTGATGAAGCCATAGGGCTGCACCGCGACCGCGCCGGTCGCGGTGTTCGCAACCGACTGCTCGACAGTGAACATATAGTCGGGATCGACACGATAGGTGATCTGGAAGCGCTGACCCTGGCCATTGTCCCACGACAGGGTGACAGGCGTCGAGGGGCTGAGCGTCGATGCGCTCGGCGTCCAGACCGTATCCGGGCCCGGAAGCGCGATATTCTGGCCGGTCCAGCCAAAGCCCGCATATTGGCTGTCCTTCGCGCCCGCTGGCGACAGCAGGCGGATCGGCGGCGAGTCCTTGGCGATCGTCTCGTTGAAGCGGGTCAACGTCAGATCGTCGATCCGCGCACCCTTCAGGTTGATCGAGCCCTTGAGCGCAGGCGTATCGATCGCAACGCGCGGCGCTTCCGCCAGAACCATCGCGCGTTCGCGCAATGCCTTGGGCGCATTCGACGCCGGACTGGCCGTCGGATTTGCGACGGGAACCTGCTTGCCGTCCACCACTTTGGTGGCGGGCGGATTGGCGGTCGGGAAGAACCGGTTGGAAAGCGCGCCCCAGCCGAGCAGCACCACCAGCGACAGCACGATCGCGAGGATCATGTTGCGGTTGTCGTTCAAGTGTCTTCCCCCAAGATCATGGAAACAGCGGGCTCATGGAACCGGATCGTGGCCGGAGCCGCCCCAGGGATGGCAACGGGCGAGTCGCCTGGCCGAAAGCCAGCCTCCCTTGAGCGCTCCATAGCGCCCCAGTGCGGTGATTGCATAGGCCGAACAGGATGGCGCGTAGCGGCAACTGGGCGGCAGGATGCGCGAAGGGCCGATCTGCCACAGTCGCGCCACGCCGATCAGTAGCTTGGCGATCATCGCGAGGCCCGTTCCAGCGCCTTGCCCAACTCCTGGCGGAGCAGGGAGAAATCGCGCTCGACACCGCCCGCGCGGCCGATCAGGACATGATCGGCGCCCGCGACGCCGCGATCATGCAGCAGTTCGCGCGCAAGCGCACGAAAACGGCGCTTCATCCGATTCCGGACAACAGCGCCGCCGATCTTCTTGGTGACCGTAAAGCCGATCCGCATGGCTGGATCGCCGTCCTGCCGGTTTCTCACCAGCAGGACGAAGCCGGGCATCGGAAAGCGCTTGCCCGCATTCGCCGCGAGGAAATCCGCGCGGCGATCCAATATGCTTAAGCCGGGTGCGCTCAGGCCGAGAGCGACTTGCGGCCGCGCGCGCGACGCGCACGGATGATGTTGCGTCCGCCCGGGGTCGCCATCCGCGACCGGAAGCCGTGCCGGCGTGCGCGCACCAGATTGCTCGGCTGAAAAGTGCGCTTCATCGCTCATGTCCTCATTCGTCAAAACGGAAAAGGGCCGCTGATGAAAGCGGCCGCTGTTGCGAGCGCCGATACGGAAAAGCACATGCCAAGTCAATCGCTCTCGGCGGCGGCGTCGCGCGCGATTTCCTCGCGTCGCCTTGCGCTGGCACGCCTCAGGCTCCAGTCGGACCAGCTTCCCCATTTCGGATGCTGCTGTTTGAACCGCACATAACGCCGTTTCGCCCAGCGCGAATTCTTCAGGATCAGCCCGGCGCCGATCGCGAAGGTGATCAGTCCGCCGGGACCGGGAAGGGGGCCGAGCACCGGCGTGATCAGGATGAACAGACAGCCTATGCCAAGCATCACATAGCGCATGGGCTCGCTGGCCATGAACAGTCTGATCCGATGGCGCATCGTCATGACGTGCGATGTGGGAGTGGTGTATTGGCTGTGCAAGACGCCTCATCAGAAATTCGTCTCGACTCAAGCCCGTTAGGCCGTAGAACGAGTAGAACAAAAGGGGGGTGTTGATGGTCGCCATCGTTTCGACCGTGGCCTATCTGGGGCTTGAGGCGCCCGGTGTGGAAACGCAGGTGCAGATTGCGCCGGGCGTGCCGGCCTTCATCGTCGTCGGCTTGCCTGACAAGGCAGTTGCCGAAAGTCGCGAGCGCGTTCGTGCTGCCATCGCCGCCATCGGCCTGTCCCTGCCACCCAAGCGCATCACCGTGAATCTGTCACCCGCCGACCTTCCCAAGGAAGGCTCGCATTACGACCTGCCGATCGCGCTGGCGCTGCTTGGCGCGATGGGGGTGATCGATGCCGAGACGCTGGCATCCTATCTGGTCGTCGGCGAACTGGGACTGGACGGGCGTGTCGCGAGTTCGTCGGGCGTGCTGCTTGCGGCGCTTCATGCGTCCGAACGCGGACTTGGGCTGGTGTGCCCGGTCATGCAGGGGCCGGAAGCGGCCTGGGCGGGTGAAGTGGAGGTTGTCGCGGCGCCCGACCTGCTTGCGCTGCTCAATCATTTCAAGGGCAGCCGTGCCTTGCCTCCACCAGTGCCGGGCGCGGTATCCGACGCGCGATCCGGACCCGATCTCCGCCAGGTGAAAGGCCAGGAGACTGCCAAGCGCGCGCTGGAGATTGCGGCCGCCGGCGCGCATAATTTGCTAATGATCGGGCCGCCGGGCTCGGGCAAGTCGCTGATGGCCGCCTGTCTGCCGGCTATCCTGCCCGATCTCACCCCGGTCGAGGCGCTGGAGGTTTCGATGATCGCCTCGGTCGCGGGGGAACTCACCGACGGACGCCTGGTCCGCGCGCGGCCCTTTCGAAGCCCGCATCACAGCGCGTCGATGGCGGCGCTGACGGGCGGCGGGCTGAAAGTGCGGCCGGGCGAAGTCAGCATGGCGCATCTCGGCGTGCTGTTCCTCGACGAATTGCCGGAGTTCCAGCGCGGGGTGCTCGATTCGCTGCGCCAGCCACTCGAAACCGGCACGGTGAGCGTGGCGCGCGCCAATGCGCATGTCACATTTCCCGCCAACGTCCAGCTTATCGCGGCGATGAACCCATGCCGCTGCGGCCATCTGGGCGACCCCGCGCTCGCCTGCGCCCGCGCGCCACGCTGCGCGGCGGACTATCAGGCCAAGGTCTCGGGCCCGCTGCTCGATCGTATCGACCTGCATGTCGAGGTTCAGGCAGTCAGCGCTGCCGACCTCGTCCTGCCGCCGCCAGCCGAAGGATCAGCCGAAGTCGCCGCACGTGTGGCCGAGGCGCGTGCAGTGCAGACCGATCGTTATGCGGGGACGAGCGTACGCACCAATGCGGAGATCGACGGCGATCTGCTCGAGGCGGTCGCCACGCCCGACGAGCCCGGCCGCAAGCTGCTTGCGCAGGCGGCAGAAGCGATGCGGTTGTCCGCACGTGGCTATACCCGCATTCTCCGCGTGGCGCGGACGATTGCCGATCTGGCGGGCAGTGAGGGGGTAGGGCGCATCCATGTCGCGGAGGCGCTGAGCTATCGTCGACAGGCTCCGCGCAACTGACGGTTGCAGCACCCGCATTGTCCGTCTAATGCCCGCAACCGCGCCCCTGTGGTGAAATTGGTAGACGCGCTCGACTCAAAAAGAGGTTTGTCTACCAATCCACAGGAAAACACGATGAGTTGAAAACGGCGTGTTTTCAGGGGTTTGCGAGTGAAGGAGAAATGGCTGCTGATATTCGGTTTTCGCTCTAGGTGCAGTATAGGTGCAGAGAGCGCCGGCTAGAATCGGCGGCAAATGTGCGGGTGTGGTGAAACTGGTAGACGCGCCGGATTCAAAATCCGGTTCCGCAAGGAGTGTCGGTTCGATTCCGACCACCCGCACCATCCTTCAAATCGAGCGTTCAGGACGCTCATCCCTGGCCTTAGGTGTGCAGTCTTGTTCGCGCTGGTCGGCCATAGGCGCGTAAGAAGACATCGACAGCCAAGCTCGCATCGGCGAGGATCTCGTGGCTTTCAATCTCCTCGCTTAGTCCGAATGCGGCCCGCCGAAAGCATTGTCCGTGACAGATGGACGTGAGGACCTGGGCGGCCTCTAGGGGATCGGCCGAGCGGAGATTGCCCTTGCTCATATGCGCCTCGAGGATCGCTGCTAGGAGGCTATGAAGGCGTGCCGGCGCGTTGCGAAAGAAAATCTGAGCGACCTCCGGAAAGCGCACAGCTTCCGCGGCGACGACGCGGCGGAGTGCCAAGGCGCTTGGAGACACAACGCTCTCGATCAGCTGCCGGCAGAACCGAAGTAGCGCCTCTTCGAGAATGTCACTCTGGTCGAGCTCAATGACCAGTTCACGTTGCAATTCCATCGATGCAGAATCGACGACATGCCTGAAGAGGTCCTCTTTAGAGGAAAAGTAGGTCCAGAGCGTCGCCTTCGATCCACCGAGGCGCTCGGCAATTTGAGACATGGATGTTCCGGAAAATCCGTTCTCCAGGAACTGCTCCTGCGCCGTCTGGATAATCGATTCACGTCGTTCAAGCCGCCGTGACTCTCTGCGACCGGGCGCCTGTCTGCTCATGAACTTCAGCCGATGATCCAAAAGATCGTGCTGAATGCCGCACAGATGACGGCTGCACCGACGACAAGCAGAACGGTGCCCCCGACGCTATTGCGCGGTGAGATAAGGACGAGGAGCTCTGCCCACTTTTGGCTCCGGCGAGAGTTCATCGAAGGTCTCCTACTTGAGTGTCAGGGCCATCCAAAATGCGAGGGTAAGAACGATGGAAATCGCGAACGTCGCCAAGGCGCTTCGCTGAGCGGTCTTAAGCTCATAGCCCGCGCCGATATCCATGATGAGGTGGCGGACGCCCGACGCGAGGTGCTGGAAGAAGCACCAGCTCAAGCCGAACAGGATGAAGGTGCCAAGCCAATTCGAAGCAAAGCGGGTGAACTGTTGATAGGTGCCAGGACCTTCGGATAGCGACCACAGCCACCAGACCAGCATCGGCGCTCCGACGAACGACATCGCGCAGGCCGAGATGCGATGCATGATCGACGTCATCATCGCCGCAGGAGGGCGGTAGATTGAGGCGTGCGGTGATAACGGACGTTGCTTCTTCTCGGACATGCTTCCTCCGTATGTTGCGAACCGCGGTAGTTGAACGGCGGCGGCGGTCGGGCCTAGGACGTGAGCGCAGCCTCCGCAGTTTCCCAGCTGCCGCCGAGGGCCTTGTAGAGAGCCGCGAGCTGCTGCAGCTGCGCTGCCTTGGCCTGAAGAGCGAGCCGATCGGCGGCGCTATAGGCGGACTGGGCTTGCAACAGCACCGTCAGGTCGTCCTCGCCGGCGGAATAGCGAGTACGAGCAAGCTGGAGAGCCTCTCGCGCGTCGTCGCGAGCTTGGTTGCGCTCGCTGGCGGTGCGTTCGGTCGACGCGAAGCGGTTGATTGCCGTTTCGCTATCAGACAGCGCATTCAAGACAGCGCGCTCGTAGCGGATCGCGGCGGCGTCTGACCGGGCGTCGGCAGCGCGAATTTGAGCGCGAATGCGACCGGCCGAGAATATTGGCCAGCGGAACGAGGGACCGACCTGGAAGCGCAGGCTGTCGCTGGCGAACAGATCGCCCGGAGTTCTGGCTTGTTGTCCGATTGCTCCGATGAGAGAGAAGCGCGGAAACAGCTCTGCAGTGGCGACGCCGACATCAGCGGTGGCGGCCGCGATCTCGCGTTCGGCCTGCCGGACATCAGGCCTTCTACGCAGGAGATCCGAGCGCAGGCCTACGGAGAAATCGAGATCGGCGGTAGGCAGCGGCGCCGGGGCCGAGAGCTGCTGATATCGTGCTTCGGGTGGCTCCCCGACCAAAACTGCCAGGCGGAAGGCGGCGGCGGCGGCGTCCGCCTCGAGCCCCGGGATGGCGCCTGCCGTTGTCCGTGCCTGGGCCTGAGCGCGTGTAAGATCGAAGCGGGAGGCCGCACCGACCCGCAAGCGGTCCGCGACGATCTGCGCGATGCTGAATTGAGCGTCGGCGTCCTCGCGCACGCTCGCTCTGAGGGCCTGCGCGGTGCGAAGGTCAATATAGGATCGAACGATTTCGCCGATGACCTGGAGGATCACGCCGCGCCGCGCTTCTTCGGCCGCCTCGACGCGCGCGTTAGCGCTTTCTACGGCGCGGCGCGTCCCGCCCCACAGATCGAGCTCCCAGGAGGCGTCGAAGCCGACGTCATAGATAGAGAACTCCGGTTCGAGCGCCGGGATCTTGCCTACAGGCAACTGCCCATTGGAGCTGAGACGGTTCTCAGTGGCCGCTCCCGCTACCCCGACTTGAGGGAATTGGCGGCCAAGAACCGCGTCTCGGTTGGCGCGGGCTTCGCGCAGGCGGGCTGCGGCCTCGTCGAGATCCTTGTTGTTCGCGATAGCCGCGTCGACGAGCTCGATCAGCACGGGATCGTTGAGCTTACGCCACCACGCAGCGTCGACCTCCGCCGTGCTGACCGGAGAGATCCAGGCATCGCGAACAGCTACGGGTGGAGCCTCAAAGTCCGGCCCAACAACGCAGGCGCTCAACAGCAGGCACGGGATGGCGACGCCGAGCGGAAGGCAACGTCGGCTAATGCTGGGAGATCTTGGCACTGGTTATTGTCCTTCATCGACGGGCGTCTCCGCCCGGCCAGCGGTCATGCCGTCGAGGAACAGCTTCACCGCAGTGCGCGCGCGGAGGTCTATTTCGGAGGGCGTGGGTACATCACCGATTTGCAGGATCGCCTGCAGGTGAATGTCTCCGTGCAGCATCGCGAGGAACCGTCGCGCGCCTGCGTCGCAATCGGCGAGCGCGATATGGCCGTCGCGAACCGCCTTCTCGAGGATCTTGGAGAGAACCGCGATTGCGCGTTTGGGCCCATGTTCGGCGTAGACCCGCGTCGCGGCTGGATATCGCTCGGCCTCAAGGACGGCGGTGTAGCAGACCTCCAAGAGCGATGGCGTCATCATCGCCTCGAGCAGATTCCGGCCGATAATGGTCAAAAGCTCACGGAACGGCAGGGAGAGCTGATCGGCGCTGACCGCCAGGGCGCTGTCGGAATGCTGACTCACAACCTTGGTGAACTGCTCGACCAAGAGATCCTCGACACCTTCGCGGCGGGTGTCCTTCTCGCGGAGCAGCTGACGGTACAGCCCGTGCGGCGTCCAGGTGAAGCTCCGCCGGCCGAGGACGAAAGCGGTGAGAACGGCGCAGTTCGACCAGCCTCGGACCTGGCTTGCGTGGCCGGGCACGGCTTCGCGCACTCTCAGGATGTCGCCTGTGCCGCCCCACCGCAGGAATTTGACCGCATCGGCTGGCGGCAAGACTGTCACCATCATGCGCGACCACCAAGGCTCGACGAGTATCCAACTCCCAGTGTTCGTCGGTCGCATCGCAAACACGTGCTTGTGCTTGCTGAATACGAAGCGGTGCCACCATTGCGCTTGCAGCCCGGGGACAAAGCAGATGATCCATTCGACGGGGGCGAGCGTGACGAGAGAGCCGTTTTCGTCGGCGCTGTTGGCAAGGTCGGCCGGGACGTCGGACACGACTTGTTGGTCGACGCTGGGGCTGTTCCTGCGACGGAGCCAAGCAGCCCGTGTCTGAGGGGTGTCGTCGCGGTCGAACATCACGCTTGCCCGCGCGCGCAGCCGTCCAGAACGAGATCGATGCTTGCGGAGACCGGCCCCGAGGCATCGACCGGCGTCGCTGGGCTCGCCGGATGCAGCATCAGCGCTTGGTAGAGAGGCTCTCGAAGCATCCCCATAAGTTGTTCGGCCGCGAGGTGCGCGTCGGATACCGACAACACGCCCAAGCCATGGGCTCGCGAGAAGAACTTCCGAAGTTCGAGGGCAACCGAAGCGGGACCCGCATCGTAGACGCGTTTGCGCAGATCCGGACTGCGCGCGCCTTCCGCCATCATCAGCCGCACCAAGGCGATGATAGAGCTCGAATATTCCCGCCACGCGTGGGTGCCAAATTCAGTCAGCACACGCCGCACCAAATCGAGATCGTCGATCCGCTGAGACTGAGTTAGAGGCGTGGTGAGGTAGGCCGCTTTGCGTTCCGCGATCGCGACGAGCAGGTCGTCAATGCAGCCGAACGCGGAGCGAATCTCTTCGTGCGAATAGCCCTCTCGTTCAAGGACAGGATCAAGACCGAGCAGTGTGCCATGTGGATCTTCGAGGCTCAGGGTGAGCGAATGCAGCATCGCGTCGCGATGCTCAGAACCGATGGCGGGGTTGGTGGTGGATTTGCTGGGCACGTTAGACTCCTCCCTCCGGCGAGAGCCGCGCACGACGCGCCTTGCCCGCGCGCGAGAGAGCGATCTTGATCGCGATAAGCACAGGCGCGGCGATCACGAAGAGCAGGGCTACTGCATTGAAGGCCGTGTTGAAGGCGATGACAGTGGACTGTCCGCCGACAGCCCGCCCTAGAAGCAGCGACGCTGCCTGACTTGCTGCAGCGGCGTCCATGCCACGTCCGATCAGCATCGCAGTTGTGGCGGCGAGGCGCTCGGCAACGGCCGGAGTGCCCGCGCTGATGGATGTTCCCAAGACCGCCTGATTGCCGACGACCTGATGATCGATGAGCGTCTGCAGTGTCGCTACGCCTATCAAACCGCCCAGTTGCCGGCCGACGTTGAACATTCCGATCCCGGACGCGACGAGATGCTTGGGCAAGCTGCCGAACGCGATGAGAGTGATCGAGAGAAACAGGAATCCCAGCCCGAGGCCCCGCAACAGAATTGCGGGCATCATGTCGTCGGAGCCGCTCTGGCTGGTCGACCAGGAGAGCATCCACATCGCGACCATGATCAGCAGGATACCGAGCGGCACGGTGGCGATCGGTGGGATCTTTCGTGCCTGCATCATGAGCGCAGCGAGTAGAAGCGCTCCGATGAAAAGACCGCCGCTCGGAAGGAGCAGTTGCCCCGCGTCGGTTGGCGTGAACGCTAGAACGGAAACCGCGAATGCCGGAATAAGAAAGGCGCTCCCAAAGAGCGCGGCACCCGCGACAAAGCTGACGACGAAGGCAAAAGCGAAGTCGTCGGTCTTGAAAGCGCCGAACTGAAGCAGGGTTTGCTGTCTCGTCGTGACCTGGCGCACGAGGAAAGCAACGAACGCGGTAACGGCTGCGATCGTCAGCCAGACGATGCGGGGCTCATCGAACCAGTTCCATCGGCTTCCCTGACTACAGATGTAGGTCACACAGCCGAGGGCGGCAGCGAGAAAAGTGAAGCCGATCCAGTCGAAAGCGCCGGCCGGCACTGCTTCATCCGATCCCGCGTCCGACATCAGGAGGAGGCCGATCGCGCCCAGCGCGATCGGAGCGTTTCCGAAGAAAATCCATGTCCAGGACTGATTGTCGAGTAGCCAGCCCTGCAGCGCGGGAGCGATCGTTGCTGGCGCCACCACCGATCCCATCGCGAAAAGCGCCTGGACGATCGGCTGCTGTTCGCGCGGGTAGGAAAAGAACAGCAGCGTCTGGCCGGCGACCAGCAGGACGCCGCCCGCGAAGCCTTGAACGACGCGGAGGGTCGTGAGCGCCCCGAGATCGACAGTGACAGCCGCGAGCGCACAGGCTGCGCCCATGATGATGGTTGCCCAGAGGACCAGCTTTCGCGGGCCGAAATACGAGATCAGCCAAGGCGCGGCGACGAAGCCTATCAGCTTGAGGCCGGTGTAGCCCATGTCGAGCCAAGCGAATTCATCGGGCGTAGCGTAGGTGTCGCCGAGGATGTCACTGCGGCCGAGCGAGAGCACCGTGCTCGCCACAGCTTCAGTGAGCGACGCGAGGAGGACCGCAGCGATGAGAATGCCGCCGCTGGACGGTATCGATTTCGGTTCGGACGTCGCTATGGCGGTCATGAGCCGCTTCCGCGCTCGATCTCCACTCGCGCGGAGAGACCGGGGACGATCCTGCCCGGCAGAGGATTGTTCACGAGGCGAATCTTCACCGGCACACGCTGGACGACACGAATGAAGTTGCCGGTCGCATTGTCGGCGGGAAGCAAGCTGAAAGCCGAGCCGCTGCCCGGCGCGAAACTGTCCACGACACCTTCGAAAGTGCGATCCGGGTAGCCGTCGATCGAAATCCGAGCTCGCTGTCCGGGCCGGATGTTGGCGACTTGGGTCTCCTTGAAGTTCGCGACGAGCCAAACGTCATTGACGGGCACGATGTCGAGGAGCGGCGCACCCGGCGCGACGAGACGACCGACGCGGACCTGACGATTTCCCACCACTCCTCCTACCGGCGCGCGCACGACGGTGCTTTCAAGGTCGAGCCTTGCGAGGTCGCGCGCAGCTTCGGCCTGTGCGACAGCAGCCACAGCCGCTTCGCGCTGCGTGCCGAGCACGGTGATCCGTTCTTGCTGAGCATCGACGGTTGCGGAGGCGGCCGCCACGCCGGCTTCTGCTCGTGTACGCGCCGCATCGCTTTCGTCGACCTGCGCTTGGCTGACAGCGCTCGACCGGATCAGCTCGCGGCGACGGTCGCTCGCCTTTGTGGCTAGATTCAATTCGGCGAGGGCAGCTTGCCGCTGCGCCGTCGCTTGGCGGATTGTTGCGCGCTGCAACGTCGTGTCAGCGTCGGTGTTGGCAAGGCGTGCTCTTGCTGCCTCGACATTGGCTTCAGCTTGCGCGAGGCGTGCGCGGTAGTCGCGATCATCTATTCGAAAGAGGACGTCGCCAGCTCTTACGGTCTGGTTGTCCTCGACCTCGACCGCCGTCACATAGCCTCCGACTTTCGGGGCAAGTGAGGTGATGTCGCCGCGCACGAAGGCGTTGTCTGTCGACGTCTCACCGCTCGACTTGGCCCAGGTCCATGCAACCGCGCCGAGGACGATCGCGGTGAGGCACAGCACTACGCCGATAAGCTTCTTCTTGTTGGGCCGCGCCACGCTCCGCCTCCGGTAATGGGTGTTACCATTGACCGGTACGGTAATGGACGTTACCAGTCAAGAGGCTTTGAGTGAATGAGGTGACTGGCGCGATGGTTGCAGTGAAATCGGATCGGGCTTTGGGGCGGCGTGAAGCCCTGCTGGCAGCGGCTGCCGAGGTGTTCTTCGAGCAGGGCTACGCGGCAACAAGCATTGATGCGATCATCGAGCGCGTGGGCGGCTCGAAGCGTAACATTTACAACGAATTTGGAAGCAAGGAGGGCATGTTCACGGCGCTCGTCAGCAAATTTGCCGAGGATGTCCTGTCCTCTCTAGTGATCGATGAGATCAAAGGACGAGATCTGCGCGAAACGCTGATCGCATTCGGTGAACATCTGATGGGCGCCTATATGTCGCCGGCGCTGATTGGCGTTTATCGGACGGTGGTCGCGGAAGCCAATCGGTATCCGACGCTCGGAAGGACGTTCTACGAGAACGGGCCAGCGCGGGCGACGGGGCGACTCGCGGAGGTGCTTGAAGCTGCAGAGGCGCGTGGCGAGATCGATGCCGATGACTGCTTCCGAGCCGCGAGCCATTTCGTGGGCATGATCCGCGACAACCTCCACCTTCAGGTCGTTCTCGGGCTGCGACCGCCCCCTGATGCGGATGAGGCACGCATCGCCGTCCTTTCGGCTGTCGACGTCTTCCTCAATGGAGTGGCATCACACCGGTAGCGATATCGAACGCATGATTTCTCATTTCGCGGCCTTGGCTATTCGCGCTTTGAGCCTGGCGCGCGCGCTCGATGACCTTCCGAACGTCCTCTGCCGTCACTCCATCGCGCTGCATGACCAGCTGCACGATGGGATCGGCGAGAAGTTCATCAAGCGTGAGTTCCTTGTGGGGTTCGGCCATGAGCTCTCCCTACTCAGTTTGCTGGCAGCACCTTGAGGGGAGAGCCACACTGGGCTCTCCCCTCATCATCCTTCTGGACAAGTCAGCGGCCGTGGGCTGGGCGGTCGTGGGTGATGCCCTGAGACCGTCGCGAGGACATGAGCTGCACCGTCGCGATGGCGGCGACGCAGATGCCGATTAGAACGTGGGTCCACATCGCCGCCTGGGCAGCGCCGAAGCCGAGCGCGAACGGCGCGGCGATCGCCCAGCAGCCGAGCGCGATATTGGACCATTCCGCCCACGCACCGTAGCGACCGAGGGCGACGGCCGAGCAGCAGACGATGAGTAGGCCGACGATACCCGCGTTCCACGCCGCGGCAGGGAGTGCGCCGAACGCGAATGCCGCGCAGGCGAGACCGAGCCCGAGGAGCAGATTGGTCCACTCGAGGCCCTTGCTTGGTACTTCCGCTTTCATTTCCTATCTCCTTCTATATGCGGTCCGGTAACGTACCGTACCATCTCCTTAACTTCGTGCGGGTGAATAGGGTTCCAGAGGGATTTCGGCGGATGGCGCAAAAGTGTCCAGGATGTCCGACGTCGCTTCGCCGGCAAGGTTCGCGCAAACGCAACGTGGGAGACGGAACCGTACCGTCTCCTGTAGATTCAACAGACACAAACGGAGGTTAGATTTGTTGGAAAATGGTCATGATCGGCGATCGGCGCAGCGACGCGAGGAAATCCTAGCAACCGCCACAGAGGTCTTTTTCGCAAAGGGCTTCTCAAGGACGTCGATCGACGACGTGTTGGAGCGTATCGGCGGTTCCAAGCGCACGCTGTACCGACACTTCCCGGGGAAGGAGGCGCTGTTCACTGCCATCGTCACTACGTTCTCGGACCGGGCTTCGAACTTTGCGCCAGTGACGCAATCGGGCGAGTTGCGGCCCCTCCTGCTTGAACTGGGGCAGCACTATCTGGAGAACCTGCTGTCGAAAGACGTCGTCGCCATGTTCCGAATGGCCGTCGCGGAAGCGCCCCACTTCCCGGAAGTAACGAAGGTCGTCTACGAGAATGGGCCAAAGCGTGCTTGTGAGCTGCTCGCGAAGAAATTTTCCGAGTACAATGTCAGCGGCAAGGAGAAGATTGAAGATCCTGCTGAAGCCGCCCAAGCGTTTCTGGCGGCGCTTCGAGGCGACCTCTTTTTCAGAGTGCTATTGACGGCCTATGAGCCGACGTCGACGCAAGTTAAGAAAAGCGTAGCTGCAGCAGCCGACCAGTTCGTCAAATCCCATGTGACGGCCGGTAAGTGAGCGTCATCCTGGAGCACTCCCTTTCCGATTCATCGATTGGAGTAGCACTTGTAAGGCGCAGTGCACGATCAACATGACGAGTGCGACAAGAAGCATGGACATGAGCGTGTCCGAGAGAAAGTGGGCGCCGAAGGCAATGCGATTCAGCGAAAAGGCGAGCGCCAGTACAACGAATAACGCCGCTACTGCTTGTCGCGCACGACGGCGGGTCGATGGAATTATCGTCACAAGTGACAACATGGCCACCGCCGAGGCGGCCTCTCCGGACGTGAACGAGCAATTGCGGATGCATTCGGTGGAGAGTTCCCAGGCATGGGTGAACGACTTCTCCCCGCCGAAGTGGAGCACATCACGGGGCCTTGCGCGGCCCATCCCGTTCTTAAGCATCCAGTTGACCACAAGGCCGGGCCCCACGGCATACACAAGAATGGGAAATAGGAAATCGAACGCCCGCGGCTGATCCGTTCGGCTGAACATGACTAAGCCAATGACGGCAACGCAAAGTCCGCCGATCAAGATCCAGTCGTTCAATCCTCGAATTAGGGTCAGAATTTCCGATGAAGCTAGATGGAATGTTCGGGTGTCGTCGAAAAATGCTCTCGAAGCGTTCAGGTCGATCTCTGGCATCATGACGAATACCAAAGTTACAATGCTCATTGTCCCGAGCAAGACCGCTGCCCATTTGGTAGCGGAGAGCGGGAGCGCGATCGGGCGGGAGGTCGGAAATTCCATGTCGGTCGCCCCTACGCTGCCCAAAACGATAAGAAGTAGCGTGAGACATCCTTCGCCCAGACGTTGGCCATCAGCACCGAGCCCGTGAACGCTCCAAGGCTGAACCATAACCATGATGTCGCCTGGGTCACGTTCGAACGAACGATATAGGCGGTGGTGATGGAAATGGCGGAGCCGATTGCGGCCCAGATCAGCAGTCCTTCCGGACTCACGGGCTCTCCGAAATGGGTGACGTGGCTGACGTTGGAAGACGCGAAATAGACGTGCGGCACAACATTGGCAGCAGCGATTCCGCAGATCAGTAATGAGATGCCATGTGTTATTCTTACGATCTGGCCGTTCGCCATGTCACTCCGTTACATGTCTTGGACTCTATTTCTGGTGACAATATTGTAAATCCGGCGAAATTCCGGTGCGAGACGGAAAAACTGCCCTTTTATGATTGCGATTGCCGTGGGTCGCTCTCCGGAGCCGAAAGCGAAAACACCTCGGCCGCCCGGCGTGGTGTGAGGTGTTTGACTTCCTTACGTGCGAAAAAAAGCGTCACGGCGACAAGTGTGGCGAAGATCGGCCCGGTTGCTACGTGGATCGCCGCGAGGACAGCCGGTGCGTCGGCCAAGTAGAACATCGCTTGCAAACCGAAATTGACGACGTTGATCGCGACGGCGGTGGCTGTCGTGATTGCGTAGATCCGGGAGAGTCTTTGCTGTTCGTGCCAGTCGGCGGGACCGCCGACCACACGATTGAGCAACACGCCTGTCAGGGGTCTGCGAATGAGCAGCGAGCCAATGCAAGCGATCATGGCAGCCACGGGGATAAGCGCCGGTGCAAGAAAGAAATCGCGGGCATCTCCGGTGATCGCCGCCACGCCAGCGCATACGGCGGCTATCGCAAGCCCGATGACAGCTTGCTTGAGCGGCTCGCGGCGCAGGAGCCGGTAGAGAAACAATCCAAGAGCCGTGGCCGTCGCCCAGGCCAGTGCAAGCCATAGCGAAGAGGCGTTATTGACCACGACGAAAACAACGGATGGCACGGCAGTCGCGAGCAGCCCGATGGCGCGGGAAAGCGGTGATTTCTGTTTAGACGACATCGAAGCGCGCCATCATGTCATGATCCTCATGTTCGAGATTGTGGCAGTGAAGGAGATACCTGCCGCGATAGCCGTCGAAGCGCATGATCACCGTCACGGACTGGTCGAACTCCAGCGCTGCGGTGTCTTTCCAGCCGCCCTCATGCGGCAAGGGCGGCTTTCCATCTCGTTCGAGCACCTGGAAATTGACGAGATGCACGTGCGGAGGATGGCAGATCGTCGGAAAGATCGTCTTCTGGCGAGAGAATTTCCAAATTTCGATATCTCCGTGCCGGGGAGCAGCATCGACACGCTCGGCGTCAAAGCGCTTACCGTTCACGGTCCAGTAAATCGGCGGAAACCGGAGAGAGAGGTAAGGCTTGGCGCCGAAGACGAACTCGCGGGTGCGCACGGCATCTTCCGGCCGCAAGCGTTCAATCCGGCTGAGAGTGCGGGGGATCTCGCTTCGATCTCTTACAGGCCCGCCGAACACGTCGAACCGCATGACCTCGCTGAGAGGGCCATTGCCGCGCAGGTTGCGCAGGACGATCGACTGCCCTTCCTGGCAGGCGGCGAAGTCGATGATCACTTCGGCGCGCTCGGCCATCGCCAGAGGCAGCGTGCGAAGTGTTACCGGGGCGTCGAGCAGCCCGCCGTCGGTTGCGATCTGTGTGAAGGGCAGAGCGCCTTCTAGCGCCAGCTCCAGCGGCTCGGAATTGTCAGCGTTCAGGAAGCGTAGGCGGTATTTGCGTCGCTCGACCGCAAGACGCGGCCAGGGCGCGCCGTTGACCAGCATCATGCCGCCTCCGGCCCCCATATGGCCGTCATGCTCGTAGACTAACTCGCCGGAGCTGCTCAGACGGCGAGTGAAGATCATCACTGGAATGTCGTGGTCGCCGCGCGGCAGCGGCAGGCGACCGTCTTCATCGTCATCAATGATGTAGAAGCCGACCAGGCCCATGTACGTGTTGCGGCCGGCCCCGCCCATGCAATGGTCGTGATACCAGAGCGTCGCCGCTCGCTGGTCGTTCGGATAGATGTAGGTCCGCGTATTGCCGACGGTCGCCTGCAGCTTTGAAAGATCGGTGCCGGGTCCGCAGAGCGATGCCGCCAGTCCATCGAAGTTCTTCGGCAGGATGACGTCGGTCGGGAAACCGTCCGACTCGGAGGGCACACGGCCTCCATGGAGATGGACCACTGTGATCGTGTCGAGTTTGTTTGTGCAGCGGACGATTGTCGGGATGCCGCGCTTTGCGCGGATAGTGGGACCGGGAAAAATCCCGTTATAGGTCCAAGCGGTCGTTTCCAGTCCTGGAAGAATGGTGACCTTCGCCTCACGCTGTTCGATTTCATAGTGCGCGCCAGATGCATCAATCCGGCTCGGCGCCAGCACCGGCGGTATCGGCAGATCGCGGCGAAATCGAAGGCCGGGCGAGGCAAAGGTCGCACCGGTGCTGACGCATCCGCCCACGGTCGCCGCAGCACCGAGTACACTCAGGATGAGTGCGTCGCGGCGCGAGATGGCTGGATCGTGCGGGTGGATCATAAAGCGCCTCGTCTAGCGGCGCGATGCTCCTCGATTGGTTCTCGCTGCCGGCTTGTGCTGCAAGAGCTATCGCGGCAGACCACAATCCGTCCAATCGATGGTCGGTATAACATGGTATTTGTACAGAAAATATTGGGTAAGTTGCGGGCTATGCGCCTCCCAGGTGCAGTCCTTGGATGGTGGCCCGGACGTGCTGCACGGCGACATCAGCGTCGTGGCGAGCGTGCCAAGCGATATGAATGGGGAATTCCTCGAGCGGGATAGGCGGGGGAAAGATTGCGAAGTCCTCGCTGGAGTCGAGCGGGAGGCTCAGCGTCGGGATCACGCCGATGAAATCGGAACGTCGAACGAGCGGCGCTACCATCAGAAAACTCGGGACGACGAGCCCGATCCGGCGGTTACGGCCTAGCGCAACGAGCTTATCGTCGAGCGCCGCCCGAATTTCGCCTCGGCCGGACACGCTGACGTGCGGATAGGCAAGCCACTGGTCAAGGTCGAAGTTCTTCGCCGCCGGATGGCCCTCGCGCATGATGACTCGCCAATGCTCCCGCATCAGCTCCTCGCGCGTGATCGGCGGCGTCGCAGTCGGAAGGATGGAGATCGACAGGTCGATTGCGCCCTTGGAGAGAGCCTCAAGTGCGCCTGGTGCGCCGTGATAGGGCTGAAACACGAGATCGATCCCAGGGGCGCTTTGGGACAGCAACCCATGAAGCTGGTCCGCGACCCGGATTGCGAGATGATCCGCGGTTGAGATCCGAACGACCTTCTGGATGCTCTGCAGCGCCTCGGGCTGCAAATCGAGCAGTGCATGTGTGTCGGCAAGGAGATCCTTGAGGCGACCGCGAAGCGCCTCGGCCACGGGCGTCAGGCGCATCGCGCCCTCCGATCTTTCGAGCAACGGGTCACCGAAAAGCTGGCGCAAGCGCCCGAGGCTAGCCGATGTCGCAGGCTGCGAGAGATTTAGCCGGATTGCGGCGCGCGAGACATGCGCTTCGTCCAGCAGGGCGTCGAGGATGACGAGGAGGTTAAGGTCGACCGAGCGCAGATTCATCCGTCCACTATAATCAAATCAGATCGCTTGGGGAGTCGGGCATCCGTCAAGTGGATATCGCAAGCATCAGCCGGAGCGACCATGATCGCTGGGGCAGATGGATTGCTGACGGCAATATTCGCCAGGCGAATGTCGGAACATAGCAAAAGCCGATTGGGAATGGCCCTCGGTGTTTGAGAGAAATGGCTTGCTCGACCGCTCGAATTCTCTCGGCCGAAGCTGAATTCGCCGGAGAAGATAGAATGATCCAAGACGTCGTCGCGCCGATCACTACTAGCGCAGCGCAACTCGTTCAGTTGATCCGTTCAGGACAGATGTCACCGACCGAGGCCGTCGAAGAAGCGATCGGAAGGGTGAAGGTGCGAAACGCCTCCCTCAACGCCGTCGTTCACTTCGATCCGCAAGCGGCGCTGGAGTCTGCGCGTGGCATCGAGGCACTCCTCCGTGCGGGCGACCCCGTCGGCTGCCTCGCCGGCGTGCCGACCATGACGACCGATTTGTTCAGCAGCTATCCTAGGTGGCCTGGCACGCTTGGCGGCATTCCGGCGATCCGGAATATCGGCACGAATTGTTCGCTTTATCCGAAGCGGATGGAAGCCGCCGGCGCGGTGCTGCTCGGATACACGAATTCCTCGCCGCTTGGCTTCACGTCGGTTTGTGATAACCGCGCATTCGGTCCGACTGCCAATCCGTTCGATCTGACGCGCAACAGCGGCGCGGCGGCAGGCGGCAGTGCCGCGGCAGTGGCCGGCGGGCTGGTGCCGATCGCCGGAGCTCTCGATGGCGGGGGATGGATCCGGACGGCGGCGGCATGGTGCGGCGTCTTCGGATTTCAGGCATCGCACGGCCGCATCGCACGCATCACGCGCCCGAGTGCCTTCGAGGTGTCTCCTTTTGCCTATGACGGCGCGATCACACGTACCGTGGAGGACGCTGCGCTCGCGCTCAACGCGCTTGTTGGATATGAGCGCGAGGATCCCTTCAGTGTCGCCTCCGATATCGACTGGACGCGTGCGCTCACCACTTCGATCGACGGCTGCCGGATCGGCTTCGCGCCAAGGCTAGGCGGTTTTCCCGTCGATCCCGGGATTTGCGAAGTCCTGACCGACGCAATTGCTTCGCTGGAAGCGCAGGGCGCGCGCGTTGTCCCTCTTGAGATCGAATTTTCCCATTCGCCTGACGAGATCAGCGCCGCCTGGCGGCGGATGGTGTCAATGCGCATGTCGGGCGCGCTCAATGGCCTCAAAAGGCGCGGCATCGATCTCGCCAAGGACTTTCGAGATCAGATACCGGCGGATGTCTGGGCTTCGGTTGAGCAGGCGCAGTCGCTCGGCATTGCCGGCATGCAGCGAGACCAGCAGATCCGCACGGCGGTCTACGATGGGATCAACCGCGCCCTCGCGGATGTCGATGTGATCGCCTGCCCGTCGGCAGGTGCGCCACCGGTGGTGAACGGTTCGCCCGGCGGCACGGGCGGCCCAACAGAAGTCGACGGTTTCAACGTCGATCCGGTTGTGGGTTGGTGCTTGGGCTTCCTTACGAACTTCTCGGGGCATCCCTCGGCTTCGCTACCGGCCGGCTTCGCCGACGGGCTGCCGGTCGGACTGCAACTGATTGGCCAGAGGCATGGCGACTTTCCGCTCCTATCGATCTGCGCCGCATTCGAGGCGGCGCGGCCTTGGGCGGCCACCTACGATCGATGCGACGCCAGGACCACCGGTGTTGCGTGAGAGCCCAAAGGCTCTGCGCCGTGTCTCCCGCGAGGTGCCTCGCCCCCCTTTGCCTCGCGGGAGACCTTTCGTCCGTCCAGCAGGAGTAGCGCCGTGAGGAACGCGAGCACACGGAATTCCGGCCTTCGTCTTCGATTGAAACCGCTTTGCTACCATGCCTCGCGCATCCTGCTCGGCCTCCTGTTCTTGGTCAGCGGAACAGACGGCTTCTACTTTCTCGCAACCGGCGAGAACTTCATTCATCCGCCAACGTCGCCGGCCGGCCTGGCCTTTGAGGAGGCGTTGCTTGCAACCGGCTTCATGTGGCCGCTTGTCAAAAGCATGAACTTGCTCGGCGGTGCGAGCCTTCTGCTCAGCTTTAAGCCAGCGTTCGGCCTGGCGATCATTATGCCGGCGATCACCGTGATCACCCTGTTTCAACTCGTCCTCAATCCCGCTGGCATCGCCATCGCGGCGGTCATGGACCTGACTGCGGCCACGCTCGCCTATGCCTACCGGCATCAATACGCAGCGATGCTCGCCTAGCGGCGGTCGTCATCCCAGCATTTTCGACGCGCTGCGCATGAGGCGAGGCGCGCGCTACTTCCGGAAGGTCCTTGTGATGCAGAGACACCAATTTTCTGCAATGGCTGCTGCATGTTTGCTGCTCACCTCGGGTGAAGCCAGAGCCGATGACAAAGAGCCGAGCAGTGATGACCGGGGCTACAGCCTGAGCATCGGTCCTGGCGCTGGCGTGATCCCGACCTTCCAAGGTTCGGACAAATCCAGGGTGATCCCCTTGCCGCTCATCGATGGGCGGTATGGTCGCTTCTTCATCGACACCTCGGAAGGGATCGGCGTCGACATTCTCCGTGACGACACATTCCGCGTTGGCGCCAGCGTCACCTATGTGCCGGGCTACGACAAAGACGATGTGCCAACGGGCATCGAGGGGATCGCGGACACCGCTGGCGCGCGCGTATTCGGCAGCGCCCGGATCGACCGTTTCACCTTTTCGCTCGGGGCCACCCAGTCGATCGGCGGCGCCAAGGGGCTCGTCGCAGACGCGACGCTTTCCTACTACCTGCCGGTGACGCCGAGCTTTGCGCTCATCCCCTCCGTCGGCACGACGTGGGCGGATGGAAAATATATGGACAACTACTTCGGCATTACCGCCGGAGAGGCGACTGCTTCAGGATTGCCGGCATTTAAGGCGAAGAGCGGGTTCAAAGATGCGTCGCTCTCGCTGACGGGAGTGTACCAGCTCTCTGATCGCTGGACGCTCACGGGGAACGTGAGCGCGAATATGCTGCTGGGCGATGCGCTGGACACACCCCTCAACGAGGAAAAATGGAATCCGACCGGTTTCCTCGGCGTGGCGTACCGCTTCTAGCCAATAGGTTGGCCGGCGGATCGAACACTCCCAGTGGGGGCCAGCCAATCGGCATTCTCTATTTGCTCTACAAATAAGAGATATACATTCCATCGATTAGACGGATGACGTGCGCCCGCGTAACTTAGACTTGCATACCGATCCACCCTTCGTTCGAGCCCTTGATGCCTATACCGGAGTCCATCGATATCCCGGCCCCGCCGAGGTCGCTGATCGCAAACCTGATGCTCGCCACGGCGTGGGCGATCTTGATCGGCGTCGCGGCACAGTGCGTTTTCGCCGCCCTGGTACCGCTTGAAGCGACGCAATACTGGGCGTGTCATGTGAGATTGGGAGTGGCGATAGGATGCCTGCTCGTGCTTCTCACACGGCTTGCTTTTCTGTCACGGGATCATCGGACGGTTAGAGCGTGGCTGCTGGGTGCCTGTCTGCTTTACGCCCTCCAGATCGGTCTGGGATCAATCGTGAGGGCGCATGACGCGCCGCCTGCGCAACTGCTCCTCCTCTTCAACGATGGGCTGATCTTCGCGCTTGTGCTGGTCGCGCGCGCGAAGATCGCCCGCCAACCGGCTGTGCGCCGGATTCCAAGGTGACTCTATGAAGGTTTTAGTTATCGGCGGCGGGCTGGGCGGCCTATGCCTCGCCCAAGGAATGCGACAGGCCGGTCTGCATGTCTCCGTGTTCGAGCGGCAGGTCAGCCCTTCGGAGAATCTCGCCGGCTACGGAATTCATATCAACCGGCATGGTCAACAGGCGCTCAAGGCCTGCCTCCCATCCGAGGGATGGTCGAGGTTCCGCGAACTCAGCACTAGTGCGGGGACCAAGTTGCACTTTCGCGATGAGAATTTACGTCGTCTCGCGACCCGTGATGAAGCAATCTTGTCGGGCCGGCCTGCCAACGAAGTCGAACTGCGGGGCGTGGGTCGAATCGAGCTTCGAGAGATCCTGCTCGCGGGATTGATGGAGAGAAGCGACCCCGTCGTCCAATGGGGCAAGACCTTCACGCACTACGAGCTTATCGCCGACAATCGCGTCCGCGCGCATTTCGACGACGGTAGCGCTGCGGAAGGCGACCTGCTGGTCGGTGCCGACGCGAGCCATTCGAAGGTGCGGCAGCAATATCTCCCCGATGCGCGTCGCCTCGAGTTGGGGATCCTGGCGATCGCGGGCCGGTATCTCCTCGACGACGTGCAAACAGCAGCGCTGCCTCCCGAATTTACCGACGGCTCCCTCAACAACGTCGTTCCTGCAGGTCCAGGATGGATGTTCGTTGCCGCCTGGCGCTCTCGTTCCGCCGACGTCGGGGGCAAACAGCAGGACGCCCAGAATTATGTGATGTGGGCTTATGTCACGCCGCGGTCCAAGCTGGTCGATGTTCCCCAGGACAGAGGCCCAGCGGCCTTGCAGAATTTTGTGCTGCAGCAAATCAAAGGCTGGTCCCCCGACCTCAGCAGGCTCGTGCGTGGCGCCGATCCCGAAACCGTGGCCCCTGTTCCGCTTCGGTCGATGCCGCACCTAGATGCGTGGGCGCCAAGCATCGTCACGCTGATCGGCGATGCCATCCACAACATGACGCCTATGGCCGGGATTGGCGCCAACACCGCGCTTCGGGATGCGCGCGTCCTGCGTGACGCCCTGGTTGATGCCGCAGCCGGCAGGCTTTCCATCGTCGATGCCGTCGGCCGCTACGAGTCCGAGATGCGAGCCTACGCGAACAGGGCGGTCGGCCTGTCGCGCAGGAATGCCGAGAACGCGAGTTCCGATGCGGGCTTTCCGCGGCGTATGTTCCGGCTTGTCCTTCGGCTCGCCCAGGCATTTCCCCCTGTCATGCGCGCGACGCTCGGCCGTAGCTCGAAGGAGTCCTGACGGTCGGCGGTCTCTACGCCTGATCGATCCGCGAGGTGATCCGTAATCGTGAGAGGGATATGCCAGACCTGTCGCTCGATCTGAGATATTTGCGATATGCGCTGGCGGCTTCGCAGCATCGTAGCTTCAGGCGCGCGGCCGCGTTCCTCAACGTCGCTCAATCGACGCTCACGCGCCGGATATTGCTGCTCGAGCACCGGATCGGCTTTCGCATCTTCGATCGAAGCCCGTGTGGCGTCCGTCTCACGCGGGCCGGCCAACTTTTCCTGGAAGAAGCTTCGACCGGCATGCAACAGCTGGGACAAGCGGTCGAACTCGCAGCATCGGTGCACAAGGGCGAGCGGGGCGAGCTTCAGGCCGGCGTCCTTGTGCCACTGGCGGCCGGGCGCCTGCACGTGGCGCTGAAGGAATTCCACCGGCGACATCCCGAGATACGTGTGAGCCTGCACGAGGGCTCGTCGGACCAGAACCTTGCGCGTCTGACGACGGGGGAACTGGATGTTTCGTTCCTTCCCGGAGAGCCGAGGCTGTCGGGACACGCTTCGGCGCTGCTCTGGACCGAGAGCATCTATGTGGCCTTTCCGAGCGACCATCGGCTTGCCGAGTGCGACGAAGCGCATTGGCACGATCTCAAGGACGAGTTGTTCGTTGTGAGCCAGCAAGGCGTTGGCCCGGAAATCCGAGACTACCTCATCCGCAAGCTTTCCAGCCCTGGCTTCAGCCCCCAAATCGACGTCCATGACGTCAGTCGCGAAAGCCTGATGAATATCGTCGCGATGGGTTACGGAATCACGCTGGCCAGCGGGTCCAATCTTGGAAGCCCGCCCGGAATAGTCTTCAGGCCAATCGGGGGTGATCCGGAGCAGCTTGCCTTGACCGCGGTTTGGATGTCGCGGAATTCGAACCCCGCGCTTCAGCGTCTGCTTTTTCTCGTGAAGGAAGTGGCGTCCGGGCGCCTGCCGCAATTGGTCCGCAAGGAAGCGGGGAAAGTCGCGGTTTTCTTGCTCGGACTCCAGAGCCTCACCCAGTCTTTTCTCGGCGAGCCCGCGCGAATCCTCGGTCCGTTTGGATGAACCTCTGGACCATCGCCACGACAAGTTTCTCGGGCTCGGGAACGGTCCCGCCTTCCTGCTGCGCGAGGATCTCCGCGTATTGCCGCAAGTCGCGATGAAGGGCCGCTGGCAATTCGATCGAGACCTTGACCGGCTTCTCGTCGGCCACGGCCCCCAGCTTCAACTTGGCCATGGGTCAGCCTCCATAGGGTTCGAGCACGATGTCGCGGGTGACAATGACGCGCACCGGGAAGCCCGGACGAATCGTCAGCGTCGGTGCGACATTGAGCTGTCGGCGAACGATCTGTTGACCGGCATCGTTGATCGTGTCCTGCCCGCCATTTCGGATGGCGCTGATCAGACGATCATCATCGTTGGTCGCCAGCTCCGCGCCGACGCTTAGCAAAGTCGAGAGTCCTGCCGCCTTTGCCAGGTCCCACCAGTGATAATCGACGCCGTCCTGAAGGCCGGCGAACCCTTCGGCGTCCGCACCCGGCTGGCGCTCGAGAACGATGGAGCGGCCATTTGGAAAGATGAGCCGGTTCCAGACGAGCAGCACGCGGCTTTGCCCAAACTGCACGTTGTTATCGTACTGACCAATGACGCGTGTGCCCTGGGGCACGAGAAGGATGCGTCCGGTCGGGCTGTCGTAGATGTTTTCGGTGACCTGGGCGGTAATCTGGCCCGGCAAGTCGGATCTGATGCCGGTAATCAGCGCCGCCGAGATCACCGCGCCCGCTTGAAGGATGTTTGGTGACGCCGGAGCGGCGACGCGATCGGGCGCAACCGTCCGACGCTCTGCCGCTGCGTTCAGGAAGGCGTTCTGGCGGTCCTGTGCCGAAGGTGTCGCGGGTGGCGGCGCGAGTCCGAGGCTGGCCAGGTCGCTCGTCGGCGGTCCCGCCGGCGGTGCTCCCGTCGAAGCGGGCGCTCCCCGGCTTTCCGATCCGGAGAAGAGACGGCTGGTACGCGCGGTCTCGATCTCCTGCAGCCTGCGCTGCTCCTCCGGGCTGAGGCCTGGATTGGGGGGAGCGATGCCGGGTGCTGGCACCGGCTGGCCGCGGTCCTGCGCCCCGACGATCGGTCGCCCGAGATCGCCAGGCAGTGGCGGTCCAAGACGAGGCACGCCACTGTAGTCACGCGGCAGCCCGGCGAGCCCATCGGCGGTCGAGCGGTTCTCGGTCGAATAGAGTTCCTCGTTTGGGCGGCCGCCGTCACGGGTCTGCAGAGCGTAGATCAGGGCGCCCCCGAGCCCGACGCTGGCGACCAGGCCGACGCCGGCGAGAACCTTTCGGGACAGCCGGGTCACGCGGGGCGGTTCTGCGCGTAACCGCATTGGCGCGGCGCTGGCCGGCTCGCCGCTCAACGGCTGCATGTCGTTGTCAGAGGCTTCGTCGCTGCGGGGTTCGTTGTCGCTCACGACGCCGGCCTCCCGTCTGTGCGGGTGATGCGGACGCGTCTCTGGCGATCGCCGGACCCGAAGCGCAGTTCCGCCGCGGCGAAGAGACGGTCGACGATCATGTGGTGCCCGCGGACGCGGAAGTTCACTAGTTCGGACGTATTGCCCTCCGGCCCGACGACGAAGAGTGGCGGCATCTCGCCTTGGCCTATGCCGCGCGGGAATTCGATGAACACCTGGCGGCCGTCATCGAAGGCGCGCAGCGGCCGCCATGGTGCGCGGTCGCCATCGATCGCGTAGCGGAAATTGACGTTGCCGAGATCGACGCCGCTCGCCACGGGCTGCGCGGCCTGTGCCTCGGCGTTCTGCCGGCGCAGCGCGATGAGCTGGTCCTGCGGATACTGCCATGAGACCGAAGCCATATAGGTTCGCTCGGTGGAGCGAAGCTCCATATGATAAGTGCGCAGATTGGTGTTGATGACGAGGTTTGTCATCAGCTCGGTGCGGGTGGGCTTCACCAGGATATGGATCTGGCGTGTCGCACCCGATCCGCTTTCGGTATCGCCGATGATCCAGCGGACCGTGTCGCCGGCGGCGACGGGGCCGGAGCCGACGAGCTGCTCGCCGGGCTGCAGGGCGATGTCGGTGATCTGCCCGACGGCGGTGTAGACCTGATAGAGCGCCCCTTGCGTGAAGGGGTAGACCTGCATCGAATTGATGAAGCCGTCCCGCACGGGCTGGATGCGCGCCGCGGCATTGGCCTGGTTTACCCGCGCGGTCGGATCTGTCGGCTCGGGCGCGCGCCGCGAAGGTTCCACGCGCTGCAATTGGCCGGGCAGCGGCAGCGGTCGCGGCAACTCGACCACGGTGACCGGTGCAGGCGGATCGACGGTCTGCACGGCGGGAGCCGCGTTGTCGTAGGAGATCTCGGGCGGTGGGTTGGTGGTGGCGCAGCCGGCGAGCGCGGTTGTCGCCAGCAGGACCATCGGGATTGCGGCTCTGCGGAGAGTCGGGACAACAAATGTGTGCGAAGCCGGATTTCCGGCTGTACGGAAAGACGGCTTCATTGCCCAAGCTCCCGAGACCAGTTGATGGCGTTGACGTAGATGCCGAGCGGGTTCGCCCTGAGCCGGTCGGCGTTGCGCGGGATCTGCACCACGATCGTCAGGATCGCGGTCCAGCGCGTGGTCTCGGCGAGCTGACCGTTCTCATAGCGGCGCTCGACCCAGGCGACGCGGAAGCTGTCGGGCGACGCTCGAATGACGCTGGAGACGTCGACGGCGATCTGCTGGCGGCCGACCTTGGTGAAAGGGTCGTTTGACCTCGCATAGTCGTTCAGCGCCATCGCTCCGCGATCGGTCGTGAAATCGTAGGCGCGCAGCCAATTCTGCCGAACGATGATGGCGTCGGCGGGAATCGAGCGGACCTGCTCGATGAAGCGCGCCAGATGGAAAGCGATCTGCGGATCGGTCGGACGATAGTCGGCTTCGGCCGGCGCCACGGCCTGAGCCTGTCCAAGCCGATCGACCTGCACTACCCATGGGACGATCGTTCCGCGTGCCGACTGCACGACGAGCGCGGTAGCGAACCCGGCCGACAGGATCAGGGAGCCGAAGGCCATCAGCCGCCAGTTCTTCGCCTGCACGCGCGATGCGCCGATGCGCTCGTCCCAGACCTGCGCGGCACGCTGATAGGGTGTCTCGGGCTCGGCGGCTTTGCCGTAGTGAGTGGAGGGTCGTTTGAACATTAGCGATCGCCTTCGGAAAGATTGACGGAAGAGCCGCCGCCATGGGCGTCGCCGGAGCGGACGGCGTGAGCCGTGGCCTGGACGGCATGGGTCATGCGTTGCGAACGGCGCATCCGTTGGGCCCAGGCCGGCGGCCCGCCGGCGTTCGCGGACCCGGCGGACGTAGCGCCATCACCGGCACCATCGCCACCGGTCGAGCCCATGGTGGATGAGCCGCCCGTCGCTTCGAATGCGGCCTTACCGCCGGCATTGAAGCTGGACCGCATGCTCTCGGCCGCGCGGGTCGCGGCGCGGCGAAGGGGTGAGACGGCGGCACTCCCGCCAGCGCGGGCGACACCGCCGAGACCCGATGCAACGCCAGCAGCTCCGGATTGGCCGGCTGCGCCGAGGCTGTAGGCCGTGGACGCGCCACCAGCGACCGCCGCGCCGCCACGAGCGGCAGCGGCCGCACCGCCGGCCAGAGCCGCGCCACCGGATGCAGCGGCGCCGACGACGCCAGTTCCTGCCGCGACCATGCCGCCTGCGGCGAGGCCGGTTCCGACCGCGGCACCGGCGCTGAGCTGCGGGCCGCCCGAAACAATGCCACTGGCGATCCCGGGACCGAAAATGCCCAGGCCGAGCAGCGACAGGGCGGCGAGCACGATCGCCATGGCTTCGTCAATGGTGGGAGTCGCGCCGCCGAAGCCGGAGGTGAATTCGGAGAACAGTGTCGAGCCGATGCCGATGATCACAGCAAGCACGAGCACCTTGATGCCGGACGAGATGACGTTGCCGAGCACGCGCTCGGCCATGAAGGCCGATTTGCCGAACAGGCCGAATGGGATCAGCACAAAGCCGGCGAGCGTCGTCAGCTTGAACTCGATGAGCGTGACGAAGAGCTGGATGGCGAGGATGAAGAAGGCGAGAAGCACCAGGGCCCAGGCCAGGAACATGCAGGCGATCTGGATGAAGTTTTCGAAGAACGACCAGTAGCCCATCAGACTCGAAATCGAGTCGAGCAGCGGACGTCCGGCGTCCAGACCGGTCTGTGCCACCTTGCCGGGGCGCATCAGGTCAGCCGTGGTGAAGCTCGTCCCGCTAGCTTTCAAGCCGAGGCCGGCGAAGCTTTCGAAGATGATGCGGGCGAGATTGTTCCAGTTGCCGATGATGTAGGCGAACACACCGACGAACAGGGTTTTCTTCACCAGGCGCGCCATGATGTCGTCATCGGCGCCCCAGCTCCAGAAGAGTGCAGCCAGCGTCACGTCGATGACGATCAGGGTGGTGGCGATGAAGGCGACTTCGCCGCTAAGCAGACCGAACCCGCTGTCGATGTAGCGAGTGAAGACTTCAAGGAAGTGGTCGATGACGCCGGTGCCGCCCATGATCTTATCGCGCCTCGTCGAGCTGTGGAGTGTTCGGTGCGGAGGGTGTCGCGGCGGGTGCGTCGGTTGGTTGCGATCGAGGGGTGAGGCCATCGCGCGGTGCGGGCGGCATGTCCGGCAACCGCTCGGTGGGAGGGGCGCCGGGCGCGAGGAAGCGCTGGCGGTTCTCCGCCCAGGCACGGCGGCATTCCGGATCGCGCGGTCCGTCCTCGCCGAGTGCCTGGCAGCGGATCAATGCGTCCCGCAGGGGATCGGTCGGCGCCTCTGCGGCGCGGCCAGACGGCCAGGTCTCGGGCGCTTCCTCTTTCCGGGTCATCTCGATCGCGGTCGCGGTGACCGCGACAGCGACGAACACGACGGCACCGAGTCGGGCGAGCATCTTCCCGTCCATCGCCGTGCCCTTAGTTGCCGTTCGGGAACATGCGGGCATTGCCGGGTTGGTAGCCGCTGCCCGGTGTGAGGAAGCGGCGGCGCTGCTCGCGACCTTGCTCGGCAGCGGCAGCGCGCTCGGCCTCCGATAAGCTCTGGGCGCGGCCATTGGCGGCGACGACGGCGGTGAGATCGGCGAGCTGCTGGGCTTGCAGGGCGAGAAGCTGATTGCCGGCCTGCGTCGCCTGCAACGCGCCCGTCGCGCCCTGGCTCTGGCCGACCAGCGCCGACATCTCGCTACGATTGGTGTCGATGTTGCCGACGACGCCGGCCTGCACGCGCATGGCGTCCTGCAAGCCGCCGACGGTGTTCTGCCAGCGCTCGCGCGCCTGCGTGACGAGCGCCTGATCGGAAGCCGACATCGACGCATTGCCATAGGTAGTCTGGAACGCGCGGTCGATCTGCTGGACGTTGAGGGCGATGCCTTGCGCCTGTTGCAGAAGCTGCTGCGTGCGCTGGACGGATTGCTGAAGCTGCTGAAGCGAGGAGTAAGGCAGGCTCGCGAGGTTGCGGGCCTGGTTGATCAGCATGGTCGCTTCATTCTGAAGCTGGGTGATCTGCTGGTTGACCTGCTGGAGCGTGCGCGCCGCCGTCAGGACGTTCTGCGCGTAGTTGGTCGGATCATAAACGATCCACTGCGCGGCGGCGGGCGGCGCGATGATCGGCGACAGCGCGAGCGGCGCGGCAAGGAGCGCGGCGGCCATACGAAGCGCGCGCGAGCGGGATTGAAAGGAACGGGTCATGAGCGTGCCTCCGGATCGGTTTGGGGGGTGACGTTGGTGAGGTCGGCGATGAGGTCGGCGGCCCAGTCGAGGCGGTTCGCCGCGAGCCATTCCGCGAGGAACCCGTCCGTGCCGCTGCGGGCGTGAACGTCGGCGATCATCGCCTGGTGCTGCTTCGAAGAGGCGGCGCAGAGCGCGAGCGCCACGTCCGAAAGGCCCAGCTCGAACAGCCGGTTTCCCCTGCGGCTCTGGCAGTAGTAGTCGCGCTTAGGCATCGCCCGCGCGAGGATCTCGATCTGGCGATCGTTCAGGCCGAAGCGGCGATAGATGGCGGTTATCTGCGGCTCGATCGCGCGTTCGTTGGGCAGCAGGATGCGCGTCTGGCAGCTCTCGATAATGGCCGGCGCGATCGCTGAGCCGTCGATATCGGAGAGCGACTGAGTGGCGAAGATGACACTGGCGTTCTTCTTGCGGAGCGTCTTCAGCCATTCGCGAAGCTGTCCAGCGAACCCTTCGTCATCGAGTGCGAGCCAGCCTTCATCGACGATCAAGAGCGTCGGCCGTCCGTCGAGACGGTCCTCGATGCGATGAAAGAGATAGGCGAGAACGGCGGCGGCGGCGCCGGTGCCGATCAGTCCCTCGGTCTCGAAGACCTGAACATTGGCCTCGCCCAGATGCTCGGCCTCGGCATCGAGCAGTCGGCCATAGGGGCCGCCGACACAGTAAGGTCGCAGCGCTTGTTTCAGGTCGTTGGATTGAAGGAGAACGGACAGGCCCGTCAGGGTCCGTTCGCCGACGGGCGCGGACGACAGCGACGACAGCGCCGACCAGAGGTGCTCCTTGACCTCGGGGGTGACCGGTATGCTCTCGCGCCCCAGGATCGCGATCAGCCAGTCGGACGCCCAGGCCCGCTCGGCGACATCATCGATCCGGGCGAGCGGCTGAAGCGACACGCTGTCGTCCGAGCCTTCGCTGAGGCCACCACCCAGATCGTGCCAGTCACCACGCATGGCGAGGGCTGCGGCCCGGATTGAACCGCCGAAGTCGAAGGCGAAGACCTGCGACTGCGGATAGCGCCGGAACTGCAGCGCCATCAGCGCCAGCAGCACCGACTTGCCGGCGCCGGTTGGGCCCACGATCAGCGTATGGCCGACATCGCCGACATGGATGGAAAGCCGGAACGGGGTCGAGCCTTCGGTCTTACCGAACAGCAGTGGGGGTGCTGCAAAGTGCTCGTCCCGTTCCGGTCCCGCCCACACCGCTGACAGCGGGATCATGTGGGCGAGATTAAGTGTCGAGATCGGCGGTTGGCGAACATTGGCGTAGACATGGCCGGGCAGCGACCCGAGCCAGGCGTCTACGGCGTTGATCGTTTCGGGCATCGCCGTGAAGTCGCGGCCCTGGATGACCTTCTCGACGAGGCGAAGCTTTTCGGCGGCGATGCGGGGATCGTCGTCCCAAACCGCGATCGTTGCCGTCACATAGGCCTGACCGGCGTAGTCGGCGCCTAGCTCCTGCAGCGCCATGTCGGCGTCGGCAGCCTTGTTGGCCGCGTCGGTGTCGACCAGGGCCGAAGCCTCGTTGGTCATCACCTCCTTGAGGATGGCCGCGATCGACTTGCGCTTAGCGAACCATTGCCGCCGGATCTTGGTCAGCAGCTTGGCGGCGTCGGTCTTGTCGAGCAGCACGGCCCGTGTCGACCAGCGATAGGGAAAGGCCAGCCGGTTCAGCTCGTCGAGGATACCGGGCGTGGTCGCGGTCGGGAAGCCGACAATGGTGAGGATGCGCAGATGCGTATCGCCGAGGCGAGGCTCGAGGCCGCCGGTGAGCGGCTGATCGGCAAGAAGCGCATCGAGATACATCGGCGTCTCGGGGACTCGAACGCGATGCCTCTTTGTCGAAACCGTCGAGTGCAGGTAGGTGAGCGTCTCTCCATCATCGAGCCACGCGCATTCGGGCATGAAGGCGTCGATGAGCTGGAGGATGCGATCGGTGCGATCGGCAAAGCCGCGCAGGATCTCATGCGCATCGACGCCGGCGTGGCTGCGGCCCTCGTAGAGCCAGGTCTCGGCGCGCGCCGCATCCTCGGCCGGCGGCAGATAGAGGAAGGTCAGGAAGTAGCTGGACTCGAAATGCGCCCCGGCTTCCTCGAAGTCGGCCTTGCGTTCGGCGTCGACGAGGCCGGAGGCGCTGTCGGCGAACATGCTGGCGGGATAGGTGGCGGCGCCATGGCGCTGCGCCTCGACGAAGATCGCCCAGCCTGAGCCGAGGCGACGGAAGGCGTTGTTGAGCCGGCCGGCGACTGCGACCAGCTCGGCCGGTACTGCACTGTCGAGATCTGGGCCACGAAAGCGCGCGGTGCGCTGCAGGCTGCCGTCCTTGTTCAGGACGATGCCTTCCCCGACCAGGGCGACCCAAGGGAGGTAGTCGGCGAGCCGGGTGTTGCGGTTGCGATATTCGGCGAGGTTCATCATCGGCGTCGCTCCTCAAACCGACAGGTGCCCGGGAATACGCAGATGCTTGCGCACGACGTCGACGAACTGCGGATCGCGTTTGGCCGCCCAGACGGCCGCGAAATGCCCGACGGCCCAAAGGCCGAGACCGACTAGCCAGAGGCGCAGGCCAAGGCCGAGCGCTGCGGCCAGCGTGCCGTTGAGGATGGCGAGCGAGCGCGGAGCGCCGCCGAGCAGGATGTGCTCGGTCAGCGCGCGGTGGACCGGGACCGAGAAGCCCGGCAGCTCGCCGCCATGGTCAGCACCATCGGCCATCAGACGAGCGCCCCGCCGCCGAACGAGAAGAACGACAGGAAGAAGCTGGACGCGGCGAAGGCGATCGAAAGACCGAAGACGATCTGGATCAGCTTGCGCGCGCCGCCCGACGTGTCGCCGAAGGCGAGTGTGAGGCCGGTGATGATGATGATCATCACCGCGATGATCTTGGCGACCGGTCCCTCGATGGATTCGAGGATGGATTGCAGCGGAGCTTCCCAGGGCATCGACGAACCGGACGCGTGGGCGGCAGGCGCGAGCGCCAGCGTGAGGAAGGTGACGGACACGGCCGTTGCGACGTGGCGGCGGATGCGCAGGGCATGCTTGATCATGACGGGTCTCCTGTGAGGGGCTGGCTTGCGGGAGTGACGCGGTAGTCGCCGTCGGGGCCGAGGCCCTCGATGCGGGCGAGTTCGGCCAGGCGGCGGGAGGCGCCGCGGCCGGAGAGGACTGCGACCAGATCGATCGTCTCGGCGATCAGCGCGCGCGGAACGGTGACGACGGCTTCCTGGATGAGCTGCTCCATGCGGCGCAGGGCGCCGATGGCGGTGCCGGCGTGGATGGTCCCGACGCCGCCGGGATGGCCGGTGCCCCAGGCCTTCAGCAGGTCCAGCGCCTCGGAGCCACGGACTTCGCCGATCGGAATGCGGTCCGGCCGCAGGCGGAGTGATGACCGGACGAGATCGGAGAGCGAGGCGACGCCGTCCTTGGTCCGCATGGCGACGAGATTGGGCGCCGCGCATTGCAGCTCCCGGGTGTCTTCGATCAGGACCACGCGGTCCGAGGTCTTGGAGACTTCGGCCAGCAGCGCGTTGGTGAGGGTGGTCTTGCCGGTCGAGGTGCCGCCGGCGACGAGAATGTTGCGCCGATCCCCAACGGCCTGGCGCAGCGTCTCGGCCTGACCCGCTGCCATGATGCCGGCGGCGACGTAATCGTCGAGCGTGAACACCGCCACGGCGGGCTTGCGGATCGCGAAGGCTGGCGAGGACACGACGGGGGGCAAGAGCCCCTCGAACCGCTCCCCCGTTTCGGGCAGCTCGGCCGAGACACGCGGGGCGCCGGGATGAACTTCGGCGCCGACGTGGTGCGCGACGAGGCGGATGATCCGCTCGCCGTCCGACGGCGACAGCAGCTCACCGGTATCGGAAAGCCCTTCGGAGAGACGGTCGACCCAGAGCCGCCCATCGGGGTTGAGCATCACCTCGACGATCGCGGGGTCTTCCAGATACCGGGCAATGGCGGGGCCGAGCGCGGTGCGCAGCATGCGCGCGCCGCGAAGGATCGCCTCGGATTTCTGGTGAGTTGACGCCACGTCGTCCCCGTTCTCTTGCGGGTCCGCGATGCGCGGCCCTGGATCGGGGACGAGTAGAAGAGTCAGAAATCATGGCCTGACAACAGCCATAATGTGGTCGTCGTACTCTGGCGTACAAAGACAGGCGAACGGCGGAACGATGAGTTACTTGCCAGCCGAGCCAGACATCCTAGCGGCTTGGGCGCGAGAGGACTATTCCGAGTCGCGGATGATCGCGGATGGCATGCCTCAGATCTTCATCGTCTCTGCGAGGAAGTCGACAAACGCGCGTGAGGCTGGCTTTGATGCGCGACCGGCGGGAAGTACGGCATGGACATCGACCATTCCCATTTCCCAATCGGCCAGAACGCGGACGAGGCTGCCGTGCTGCAGTTCCGGAGAGCATCCCCAGGTCGATGTCGACGCGATCCCGAGGCCAGCCACGGCGGCGGTGATGGCCGCTTCGTTGACCGAGATGTTGAGAGAGGCGTCGAGACGAACGGAAACAGACTTCCCGTGCGAGCGGAAGACCCAGCCATCCGGCCGCATGCCCGAGGGGCCGAGGATGACCGAATGCGAAGAGAGATCGGCTGGCTTTCTCGGCGCGCCCGCTCGCTCAAGATAGGCGGGAGACGCCACCAGCATCCGCGGAGAAGTACCGAGCCTTCTGGCCATCATGCCGGAATCTTCGAGGACACCAAATCGCAGAGCAACGTCGACGGCCTCGTTGATCAGATCTTGGCGGCGATCAACAAGCACAAGATCTATTCGTAGCGCGGGATGGGTCCGCATAAACGCGGGCAGCCGCGGAATGAGTTCGCGCATGGCGAAGCTGGTGGTCGCTCCCACGCGCAGCACGCCTCGAAGCTCGCCGTTTCCGCGTATCTCGTGCTCAGCTTCCTCGAGGACCGTCAATACAGGTTCCACACGAGCGAGATATTGAGCTCCCGCCTCCGTGAGAGTGACGGCTCGGGTCGAGCGGGTCAGCAGCGTAACCCCAACCTCCTTTTCCAGCGTCGCAATGATGCGGGAGACGGAGGGTTGCGACAGGCCCACTTCGCGCGCCGCGGCGCCGAAGCTTCCCGTGCGAGCGACGCGGCCGAGGAGATATAGCGCGCCCAGCTTATCTGTCATTCGAAATCCGGATTTCACCTAGTTGTTTGGGCAGGCTACCCAACGAAATCCAAATGATCAATCATCCGGCGCACGATCTGCAAGTTTTAGTCAATAGATGGAGATGTCGTTGGAAGCGCAGTCCCTAATTTTCGCAGGTATTCTCATCTGGGTTTCGGTCCTTGTGCAGCATGTGAACAACATGAAGACGCGGGGTGCGCAGTTTCTGATGAGCGATCGGTCGTCTCCCCTTTCCGAGGACGGGCTGACTGGTCGAGCCACACGCGCGTTGCGTAACAACATCGAGTCCGTCGCGATGTACGTGCCGATCGCGGCGGTCGCGGTGGCCATGCAGGTGTCGACGCCCGTCACCTATTGGTCGGCGCTCACCTGGATCGTCGTCCGGACGACTTTCAGCCTCGGCTATTGGTTCAAGATCAATATGCTGCGCTCGCTCTCATGGTTGGTGGGCATGATCGCCATCGCCGCGTTCGCAGTGTCGCTGCTTCAGCAGGCCGCCGCCTGAACTGACGCGGCCCGATTTTCCATCCCCCATCACCACCATAGATCACGGAGAGCGTGTGATGACGAAGATTCTCGTCCTATACTATTCAAGCTACGGGCACATCGAGCAGATGGCCGAGTTCGTTGCCGAAGGCGCGCGCGAAGGCGGTGCCGAGGCAATCGTCAAACGGGTGCCGGAGATCGTGCCGATCGACGTGGCCACAGCGCACGGCTTCAAGCTCGATCAGGCGGCTCCGGTCGCCGTGCCAGACGAACTGGCCGATTATGACGGGATCGTCTTCGGGATTCCGACGAGGTTCGGAGGGATGGCCGCGCAGATGCGGAACTTCCTCGATCAGACCGGGGGCCTTTGGCACACCGGAAAGCTGATCGGTAAGGTCGCTTCGATTTTCACCTCATCGGCGACGCTTCACGGCGGTCAGGAGGCGACCATCTTGACGAGCATTCCCACGCTCCTTCACCACGGCATGATCTTCGTCGGCTTGCCTTACAGTAACACGGACCTGATGCAGCTTGACGAGGTGAGCGGCGGTACGCCCTACGGCGCCAGCACGCTGTCCGGGACCGACAACAAACGCAAACCGAGCGCTCGCGAGCTCGGTCTCGCCAGAGCGCAAGGCAAGTTCGTGGCGGACGTCGCGCGTCGGCAAAGCGCGGCATGATATTCGGCCCGGCGCGACGGCCAGCGCGTAGGCGCCATCAACGCCGGGCATTCGACCATCGCCTCATCTACAGACGGCGGCGCTGGCAGATGTCATAGTGCTGCGCCCATGGACGCACGCGCTCGAAGGCTGCACACGCCCCCATCAGTCTCGCGTCGTCCAAACGTCGGCCGATGAGTTGCAGGCCGACAGGCAGTCCACCAACGAGGCCGGCGGGAAGTGACGCCGCCGGGTTGCCTGTGAGATTGGTAAGGTAAGTTAGGCACCAGCCGATCAGCGGATCGACTTCGATTTCGTCGATGCGGTCAGGGCCCAAGGTCTCGCCGTGTGGTCCATTTTGCACGGGCAAACAGGCAACGGTCGGGCAAGCGATGATGTCGACGCTCAGGAGCGCGCGCTGCAATCCGTCGAACGCCGCAGTGCGCGTAAGCTGATCTTGGCGGATGTCGAGCTCCGTCAGCGCATTGGCGCGATCGATCCACATCCAGATCTGCTCGGGGAGCTCGGCCCCGTGATCGCGGGCGAGATCCAGTCCGTTGCGCTTGAAGCGCTCGATCGCACCGGCCATTCGCATGCCGACGAGGCGGCACCAAAGCTCTGTGAGGGCTCGATGGGACGGAAGTTGCACTTCGATCGGAACGATCTCCGCCCCGAGCGTAGCGAGCGCGCTTACCGCATCATGGACATGCTCGGCGATCTCGCGGTTGACTGGATAGATACCCAGGTCAGGCGTGAATCCGATCCTGACGCCTGCCATTGAGCGAGATTTCGCGCCCGGCAAATCGATGTCGGCGGGCAGGCTGAACAGCTCAGCCGGATCGAAGGCCATGAGCGTCTGCAAGGCGAGAGCGCCGTCCTCGACGGTGCGGGTGATCGCGCCGGTATAGGCGAAATTGGTGAGTTCAAAAGCGTTCTGCTGGGCCGCCGCGCTCGGGACTCGGCCGTACGACGGTTGGAAGCCGAAGGTATTGCACCAGGCTGAAGGAATCCTGATCGAGCCCCCACCGTCGGTAGCTCCACCGATCGGCACCATTCCATCGGCCACTGCGGCGGCGCTGCCCCCGGACGATCCCCCACTGTTGCGGGCGGGATCAAACGGATTACGCGTCGGGCCGTGTACGGGGTTGTCGCAGGTGCCGCGGAAGCCGAAAACGGGGCTGTTGGTCGCACCGACCACGATCGCGCCGGCCTCCTCCATCTTCCTCGGGAAATAGGACGCCGACTTTTGCGGCAGAGCCTGGAGGGCGCGGATGCCGCCGAGGGTCGAGGGCCAGCCGGGATAGGTGTTGAAGAGATCCTTCATCGCGACAGGTACGCCGGCGAGAGGTCCGACGTCTTCACCCCTGGAGATGCGTTCCTCGAGGCGTTTGGCGGCGGCCAGGGCGCCTTCGGGATCGACGTGGACAAAGGCGTTGAGGGAGGGGTTGCGTGTCTCGATGCGGTCAAGCGCCGCGCGGGCGCTTTCTGTCGGGGAGAGATCCTTGGCGCGCACCCGTCGCCCAATCTCTGCTGCACTTAATGTTTCGAGCGTATCCGGCATGGATAGTCCTCATGAATGGAGGTTGATCTCAGGGTGGCATGGCTGCCGCATTGTATGAGGTATGGTAATGTACAGTACCATACGTATTTGAGCGAACTGCTCTTGGTCAAGAGGTGCCCCGATGCATGTCGGTCGCAGAAAGGACTTAGACCACGGCGTCAGTCAGTGCTCCGGGGGCCCGTCGATCTCTTCGGATATTTCTTGGCGGAGCTTGGGGCCGTTCGCGAGCCTGCGGCCAAGCGCCGTGACGAACGCCTCGTAGCGTTCGCCGGCTTTCGCACGCGCTGCCTGGGCGGCAGGTTCAGGCAGCGCCGGAGTAGTGCTGAGCCAGAAGCGCACGAAGATAGCCAGTGTCTCGACAGCGATCCCGAGGTCGCGCTCCATCCGGCTAAGGCGTCGATCGACCTGGTCGAGACGTTTAGTGGTTGCCGCTTCCTGCCGTTCGGCGGCATCCGGCGAAAGGAAGGAGGCGATGCCGGCTTCCGCGATCAACGACAGTGAGTGCCCGCCTCGGGCGGCATGAGCGGCAAGTGCCCGCATGACGTCAGGTTCGAGATAGACTGAGAGCCGTTGCTTCTTGGGCGCTTTCGCCATCCCTGCCTCCCTAGAGCTCAATGCCATCGCCCGGATCGAGCGAGGCTTGGCGGGCGACCTGGCGCATGGTCTGGTTCATCCGGCTGAGGCGCGCGGAATCCTCATCGGCGTCATCTCGAGGATCGATCTCGAACTCGTTTTCGATCGGTGCTTTACGCTCGGCCGGCGTGCCACGGCTAAGTTCGGGCTGGCGCCGGCGCTCGGAGTCCGTCGTGTCCTCCTCTTGAGACGCGGTGCTGCCGTCTATCGGACCCGACAAGATCGGCTTGGCTGGCAGGGGCAGCGTGCTCCAGTCGTCGGGTCGCGCAATGGCCGGCTTCGCGGCGTTCGGTGGTGTCAGGATGCGCTCGTGGAACCGACGGTCTTCATAGTATCGCGCCTTCTTCGCGCGTATCGGCGGCGTCCCGGCCACCATGACGATTTCGTCCGTCGGTGGAAGCTGCATGATCTCGCCGGGAGTCATCAGTTGCCGAGCCGTCTCCGAGCGCGACACCATCATGTGACCGAGCCAGGGCGACAGGCGATGGCCAGCATAGTTCTTCATGGCGCGCATCTCGGTCGCGGTGCCAAGCGCATCGGAGACGCGCTTGGCGGTCCGCTCGTCGTTGGTCGCGAAGCTGACGCGGACATGGCAGTTGTCGAGAATTGAGTTGTTCGGTCCGTAGGCCTTTTCGATCTGGTTCAATGATTGGGCGATGAGGAAGGCCTTGAGGCCGTACCCGGCCATGAAGGCCAGAGCGCTTTCGAAGAAGTCGAGACGGCCGAGCGCCGGGAATTCGTCGAGCATGAGGAGCAGGCGGTGGCGATTGCCCTTGGCTTGCAGATCCTCGGTCAGGCGTCGCCCGACCTGATTGAGGATTAGGCGGATCAGCGGCTTGGTGCGGTTGATGTCGGAGGGCGGGACGACGAGGTAGAGGGTGGTCGGGCGCTTTCCCCCTACGATATCGGCGATGCGCCAGTCGCAGCGGCGCGTGACCTCGGCGACGACGGGATCGCGATAGAGACCCAGGAATGACATGGCGGTCGAAAGCACCCCCGACCGTTCGTTGTCGGATTTGTTCAGGAGCTCGCGCGCGGCGCTCGCGATCACGGGATGCGGGCCCGCCTCGCCCAGGTGAGCTGTCTTCATCATTGCAGCGAGCGTCGATTCGATCGGCCGCTTCGGATCGGAGAGGAAGGCGGCGACGCCGGCCAGGGTCTTGTCGGCCTCGGCATAAAGGACGTGCAGAATCGCCCCGACCAAGAGTGCATGCGACGTCTTCTCCCAGTGGTTTCGCTTCTCGAGCGAGCCTTCCGGGTCGACCAAAATGTCGGCGATGTTCTGCACGTCGCGGACTTCCCACTCGCCGCGACGGACCTCGAGCAGCGGATTGTAGGCGGCCGACTTCGCGTTGGTCGGATCGAACAGCAGGACGCGGCCGTGGCGAGCACGGTAGCCGGCGGTCAGCGTCCAGTTCTCGCCCTTTATGTCGTGAACGATCGCCGAGCCCGGCCAGGTCAAGAGCGAGGGCACGACGAGGCCGACGCCCTTGCCGGATCGCGTCGGTGCGAAGCAAAGCACATGCTCAGGTCCGTCATGGCGAAGATAGTCGCGCTCGAACTTTCCCAGCACGACGCCATCGGCACCGAGCAGACCGGCGCCGCGGACTTCGCCGGCATCGGCCCAGCGGGCGGAGCCGAAGGTCTCGGCATTCTTGGCTTCGCGCGCCCGCCACACCGACATGCCGATCGCGACCGCGATCGAGATGAAGCCGCCCGAGGCGGCGATGTAGGCGCCTTCGACGAAGATCGGCGGCGCATAGGCGTCGTAGAAATACCACCACCAGAAGAAGGCGGGCGGATAGTAGATCGGCCAGCCCGCCAGTTCGAACCACGGCACTCCGAGCTGAGGCTGGAAGCCGAGACGATAGGCCGTCCATTGCGTCGCGCCCCAGGTCGTCATCAGCACGATCAGGAAGACGGTGAGGATCTGACCCCAGAGGATTTTCGTGGCTGACATGGGGGGCGCTCCTTTCTTGGTTGGGCTACATGCCGAGGCCGCGATTGCGGCCGAAGCTCCAGTCGACGCCGCCGCCGCCGCGCGAGACGCCAGAGACGTGCTGGCCAAGCTGACGTTCGAGGGAGGGCGACCAGGGCACGAGCTGGAAGCCGAGGCCGTCGTCGATCATGGCGAAGCGACCCGAGGCGAGCGCGAAGCGCTGCCGATACGTGCCCGCCACATATTCGCCCGTTCCGGCCTTCGAGAATGCCCGGCCGGTCTCAGCCGCCAGCTTCTCCCCGAGCGCTTCCACCTCGCGCTGGCGCAGTGTGTCGATCAGCCCCGGCGAGAAGCTGATGCCGCGCGTTTGCCGCTCGGCGAGGCCTTGACCAACGAGATGGTCGGCTCGCCTGTCCATCGCCTGACGCACCTCCGCGCCGAAGCCGCCGCCTCCAAGCGCTACGGGATCGCGGGCGATTGCCTGCCGGTCGAGCCAGGTCGCGCCGGCCGCGCTGACCTGCCGTTCGATGTCGAGATCGGATCGGACGGCGAGCGCGATGCGGCGCCGACCCTGCGCGTCATCGAACTTGCGCAGCTCAACGATCGAGCCCGGTGCGCTGTCGCCGGCGGCGTCGAGGTCCGGCAGCTTGATGTGATGGGTCCGCCCGTCCGTGCCGTCGACCACGGCATAGGCCGTACCCTTCAACTCATCGTCGAGACCACGATCGACCAGTCGGCCGACGACAAGATCGTCAAGGCTTTCGCCGGCGAGCACGTAGCTGGCCGCGCCGCGCTCAATGCCGCGTTCGGTCAGACCGCGATGGATGCGCTTGATGATGTCGCCGCGCTCGCCCAGCTCGCGTAGCGTCGCCTCGGCATTCTCGGACACGATCCATTGCCCGGGGCCGACCTGATCGGCGAGACCGAGCGTCTCCAGCTTGCGCAGGCGGCCGACCTTCATCGCATGGAATTCGTCGGGCTGGCGGTCGGAGTGCGGGGCGAGATCGACGACGCCGGTGCGATAGCTGTCGCGTGCAAGCTGGCGGTCGAGATTGGTCCACCGTTCCGCCTCGATTTGGCGTTCGAGATTGCGGCGGATTTCGTGGTCGGTGCGCGGCCCCAGCTCCTGGGTGACGACATCCTGCGCGCGGGCGCGCATCCCTTCCTTGATATAGTCGCGGGAGATGACGAGGTCCTGGCCATCGTCGGTCCGGCCGCGCAGGATGATGTGGACGTGCGGGTTGTCGGTGTTCCAGTGATCGACGCCGACCCAATCGAGCTTGGTGCCGAGGTCCTTCTCCATCTGGCCCATCAGGTCGCGGGCGAAGGTCTTGAGATCGGACATCTCCGTCGCGTCCTCTGGCGAGACGATGAAGCGGAAGTGATGGCGGTCGCCCTGGGTGCGCTCGGCGAAGGCTTTGGGATCGGCGTCCTCGGTCTCCGGCCCGAAGAGCCTGGCCTTCTCCCCATCCCGGGTGACGCCTTCGCGCCGCAGGTAGCTGAGGTGGGCAGAGAGCGGTGCCGCCCGCGCGCTATGACGGACGACGCGTGTCTTGATGACCGTGTTGCGTGACCGGCTGGTGAGCAGACGATTGGCCTGCACGGTCGCGCGCTGTCCGCGCCCGAACCGCGAGCGATTGCCCTTGCTGATCTGGCCGGAGCGTGAGACGCGTCCACCGGCCCGCTGCGCGGCGGCAAGCGCCTGGGCGATGAAGGGCCGCGCCTGCTGCGCGCGGGTCGAGCGGATGCGGCCAGGCCGGATGCGGAAATCGTCCTCGCCGCTCATGGCCGTGGCCCCGCACATCGCGCAAAGGCGCGGAAAACCTTGGCGAAATGGTGAATGCGCAGGCTGCGCCGATCAGGCGCACCTCGCGCAAATGCGCCATAACTCACTGAAAACACACGACCGCACCAAGACGCACCTCGCCGGCTTTTATCTCGCCATCGTGCGGTTGTGCTGACTGCTCCTCCTCTCCGGACCGCCCTTCGTCCGCCAGAACACGCCACAATGCGAACGGGTGCGAACGCGGTCATCGCGGGCCACCGGGCACATTGCGCGCGACGAAAAGGCCATCGGTGCGCGAAGCCACCGGGCCTTGATCGCGCTCCGGGGCGGACTCCGTAGTGGCAACCGGCGCGCTCTCAGACTGCACCGACGCGGCAGGTCCACTGCCAGCCGACTGCACGACGAAGAGCGGCGCCCGCGTCCAGGCGAGCGGATCGGCGGCCGCCACAACGACGGGGCCGGTGAGGTCACCGCCGCCGACAACGGGGGCCAGCGCGGCGACATAGGCGCGCGTTTCAGCCGGCAAAGGGCGGCCGGCGAGATACTCTTCGTAGCGCCCGGGACCGGCGTTGTAGGCCGCGAGGAAGCCGGGCGATCCGTAGCGATCGTGCATCTCGCGCAGATACGCAGCACCTGCCAGGATGTTGTCGCGGGGGTCGTAGGGATTGCCGCCGAGGCGATGGCGGACGCGCAGTTCAGCCCAGGTGGCGGGCATGACCTGCATCAGGCCCATCGCGCCGGCCGACGAGATCGCGCGCACATCGCCGGCGCTTTCCACGCGCATGACGGCGCGTATCCATGCCTCTGGAACGCCGAACCGCTGCGCGGCTTCGGCGATGTAAGCGCCATAGGGATCACTGCGCGACGGCCGCTCGACCGGCGCCTGCTGTGCGCCGGCAGGGCTTGCTCCCGGCGCGGCGAGGATCAGACCGGAAAGAAGAAGGAGGGCTGCACGTCGGAGGGTGATCCTCCCTCCGACGACAGACAGATGGCGCGCGGCGGTCATCGTTCAGTCCCGCTCGCCGCGCTTTGGCGGACGATTCCAGTGCAGGCCCCAGGCGGACTTGTCGTCGGCCGACTGGAACAGGTTGGCGCGGATCGGATGGTCGAAGGTCGGATCGTCGAGTTGCAGCGAGACGTAGTCGCCGGCCTTCTCGCCGGTGCGCTTCCAGCCCGCGCCGATCTCCGCGCCGGTCTCGTTGCTCATGGTGTCGAGCACATGGACGCGGAAGTCCGGTGCGTTCTCTGCATCGGACGGTTCGGCCGCGACGATGATGATGTCCTGATGCAGCGAGAGTGTCGTCAGGTGGCCGATGAAGCCATCATTCTCGCGCGTAAATTGACCGATCACGGGCATGGGTCGTCTCCTTCAGATTGCGGTGGACAGGGTCATTGGCGCGCCGTCACCGCGTCGGTGCGCGCCAGACGAAGCGGCCGTCGCCGTCCTCGTCGGTGTAGAGAGGGGTGGCTCGGCCGATCACGGCGGTGGCCGGAAGCGGGCCGAAGTAGCGACCGTCGAGGCTGTCGCGGACCTGCCAGTTCATCAGGAACAGCTCGCCCGCCGCGACCCGTCGGCAGCCCTGCCACACGGGGAGCGGGCGACCGCGACGATCGCGAGCGAGCGCGTCACCCATCGGCACGCTGTCGACGGTGATCGCGAGCCCGGCCCGGCAAACGCGCTGACCCGGAAGCGCGGCGACGCGCTTCAGAAGCGGCACGCCATGGGGCAGGTAGCCGCCATCGGACAGGAATGTGGCGAGCGGCTCGGGCGCGTCGACGGCCACCAAATCGGTCACGTCGAGCGTGCCGACATCGCCGATCGTGTAGAAGCCGACCGGCGTGCTGGCGGACGCGTTCCAGATCAGGCGCGGCGCAAACGAAGCGATCGAGGCGACGCCCAGAAGCGACACGGCCGCCGTGGTCAGGACAGCGTAGTCGAGGCGGGTCATGCGCCGATCTCCCGGCGCAGGAGGAAGGCGCGGTGCTGGCGCGGACCGTAGGCGCGTGGCGCTTCGCCGACGGTTATCCGGTTGTGGACGTGGCGCCAATGGTCCGGCGAGACCTCAACCGGGTCGATGCCGCGCGCCTCGATGGCGTCGATGAGCTGGAGCACGCGCTCCACCTTCGGCCAACCATTTACGTGCAGCAGAATTCCTGCTCCGGGCGTGACCGTCGGGACGGTCTGGCACCCTGCATCCCGCTCGACCGTGTGCAGGATGTCGAGCCGCGAAAGCACGGTGCCGTGTTCGTTCGCGGCCCAGCGCACGAGCGCCAGGACGCTGCCGGGAGGGAAGAAGAGGATGCGGCGGCGGCGGTCGAGGATTTGCTCGCGCCGCTCGCGACCGAAGCGAATCCAGTGCTCCGTCCGCTTCTCGATCCAGACGAGTTCGATCTGGGTGAAAGCTTCGGGCGGCGGCTCGGCGGCAGCACGGACGGCGCGCATTGGCGCGGCGACAAGGCCGGTCATTGTCCTTCTCCTGACGGGGGTGGGAATTCGCGCTCGAACAGCGCACGCAGCATGTCGGCGACGGTCTGGCCGCGCTGGAAGGCGGCGATCTTGATGCGGCCGCGCATGTCGATCGTGACGTCGATCGTCAGCCTGGCCGCGAAGTCCTCGACGCCCTGGGCGCGGGCGGCATGACGGTCGGGCGCCTTGATCCAGTTTTCGGGATCGGCGGGACGCGCCGCAAAGCTGCGCTTCGGGGACCGCTCGCTCATGCGCCGATCCTCGCGACTTCCGCCGCGAGCGCCGCGATCTCGCGCGCGCCGGGGCAATCCTCGTCCTGCTCGGCGGCGAGCCGGCCGGTCTGCACGACATCGGCGAAGACGATGCGCTGGCCGATAGTGGTCGAGAGCAAGGGCGGGTCGTGATCCGCCAGTGTCTCGGCGGTCTCACGCGCCAGAACCGTGCGGGCCGCGCAGCGGTTCAGCACGAAGCGCGCGGCGAGTTGCGGGCGATAGATGCGCGCCTCGCCAAGCAGCGCCAGCATCTCGGCGGAGGCCCAGCCATCGAGCGGTGACGGTTGCACCGGGATCAGCACGAGGTCGGCTGCGAGCAGCGCCGAGCGCATCAGCCCGGCGACGCGCGGCGGGCCGTCGATGACGACGTGGTCGGCGTCGCGGGCCAGCTCTGGCGCTTCACGGTGGAGCGTGTCGCGGGCCAGGCCGACCACGCCGAACAGGCGCTCCAGTCCCTCCCGACTGCGCTGCTGCGACCAGTCGAGCGCCGAGCCCTGCGGATCGGCGTCGATGAGCGTAACGCGCTGTCCACGGCGAGCCCATTCGCCGGCGAGGTGCAAGGCGAGCGTCGTCTTGCCGACGCCGCCCTTCTGGTTGAGCAGCGCGACGATCATGACGGTCTCCCGGCGATCGGGGACTCGTCCACAGCGGCCGAAAAGGGCGGTCGCGTTAGAAAGATTCCGTAGGAATCTAGGTTAGATAAGTTACGGGGCTCGCAAGCCGCTGATTCAGCGCGAGGAATCGACGATTCCGGTCCCCGATAGCACGAGAGTCCGGTCCCCGATGGCACGATAGTGCCGGTCCCTGATAGCACGAGGCAATTCACAGCTTATCCCCAGGGTGAGATTTGGCGCGGCGACGACGTGGGATGCCGAGGGCATCCGGATCGGTCGGCACGAAGGAGAGGATTTCAGGCCCGCCGAGGCACTGCTCGATGGTCAGGCGGTAGCCGGGAAGCGGCTGGCGTTTGACGATGTCGCGGAGGTCGTAGGCGAAGTGCTTGAGCGGCGAGAGGCTGCCGGACTTCGAATGGAGATGCGGGAAGTCGAAGCTCCAGCCGAACTCCTGGCGTCCGCCGTGCTTGCGCACGAGGCGGTACAGCCAGCGTTCGAGCCCGCCAGTCAGACCGAAGTAGTTTCGGTCGATTGTCAGCACGAGCGCGTCGTCGAGGACGGCGCCGTAGAACCAGTCAGGCAGGATGAGCTCGAGGCCGAGCGGTCGGCCGCGATGATCGGCGCGCTCTTTCCATTCGTTGATCCAGGAGAAGCGGTGCATGCGCCGCTCTGTCGGCTGGCGGATCGAGGTCGCCACCGTGGTCGACTGGAGTCGGTCGAGAGCGGCCTTGAGGCGGTCGTAGTCGCGGAGTGACACGCCGCGCCCGATGAAGTTCAGAATTTCATAGGGGGTGGTTGCCATCAGGCGCGACGGGCGCAGGCCGACGTCGCGCGCCTCGACGATTTGCGAGGCGGCCCAGATCAGGACGTCGGCGTCCCAGATCGTCGCCATGCCGTGCTCCGGCACGGCTTCGACGCGGATCTTCACAGAGCCCGCCTTGAAATCGATCGGAGCCAGGCGTTTCGACTTGGCGAGGGAGAAGAACGGATAGGCCATGAGGTCCTGCGCATCGCGGGGCGCGAGATCGCCGGGCAGCGCCCGGAACAGGTCGAGTTGCGCGCGCTCGTCGTGATGCTGGTGGCGGGACGACATGGTTGGCCGCCTCAGCGAGGGAAGCGGCCGCCGGCAGTGGCGGGTTCTTTTGATTGTCGCTTTGCCGGCAGAACTGTCCCGGCGCGCGGATCGGAGGTCGAGGTGACGAGACCCCGGTCAGCCCAGGTCTGAAGATCCTCCACCGCGTAGACCACGCGGCCGCCAAGTTTCCGATAAGAAGGACCGGTCCCGTAGGTGCGATGCTTCTCGAGGGTGCGTTCCGAGAGGCCAAGGAAACGGGCTGCCTCCTGAGTTCTCAAGTACCGTGTCGGCAGATTGGCGGCTGTTTCGGCCATGATCGAACCTCCGTGCTTTCGCTGGCGGCCGCTGCGGGTGAGCGGCGGGTTGCGAGCACGGTGGCGCGAAGACGGCGCTGCGGGCAGAAACGAAGTTAGGAAGTTATTTTCGACACCGAAGTAGGATCAGCGGCTACGGCGCGGACGGCGCAACAAGGTGCGGTAGCCGCCGCGAACCAGCTTGAGGCCGTCTCGGACAAGACGGATCGTGGCCTCGCGAATGGCGCTTTCGACCCATGTCTTGGCATCGTGCTTGTGCGCTGGAAAGATTTGCTCAGCGACGGCGCGATAGGTGGCGCCGGCGTGACGAGCATCCACCGCACGCAGCATTTGACGCGCTCGCGCCCGCCTCTGCGATGTCATGCGTGGGTCAGGAGGCACGCGCTTTCCTACCATCGCCTCCCAAAAGCGAGCGATGGCGAAGAGCCGATCGGGTGTGATCTCATCGAAGATCACGAAAGCGCCGAGCGATTGCTCATCGCCTGCGTTGCCGAATGTGATGTCGTAGGACTGGCCGCGAACCTCGATCCGAAGTGGCGCACCGGCTCTTTGCACAACGGCCCTGCGGAGGAGGTCTTCAGCGCGGAGGCTGAGACCTCCGTCTGGGTTTGGTCCGCCCTCGATGATCAGCGCGGAGGGATCCGTTTGCGGGGTCCAGAATACCGGCTGCACCAGGGCAGAGTTGCCAGGATCGGCGACGAAATCGCAACCCCCAATGCTCGGCGAAAGCACGAGCGGTTTCTTCGGTTAGACGCCCTGCGGAGACAAGATCTCGATACGCCTTCTGGTAATCAGGGTTGCGGCGCAGGAATTCCCAAGCCAGATCGCTGGGACTCAACTTCTCGATATAGTCGTAGGCGGCTTCTGACCGCCAGCTTTCATCTTCAGGCATCTCCGCCATCTCCGCGCTATTTCACGCAACGCGAGTAATGCAGCGGATACGATTCCAAGTTGAACGGACTGCGGGAAGAACGAATTGACGGCTGGGTGATGCAGTTTCTGCATCACCTCAGTGAACGCGGCCTTGAAGCAGTTGGCAGAAGCCGCTTTCCGTCATCCATTTTGCGCGATCGAGGTGGCTCGCATAGACTTGGAGGGCGCGGTCGGCATCTACGGATGCGTCCAGGCCGAAGAGCACTTCTACGACCTCGCGCCAGTCCGCGCCGGCGGCATCTGCGTCAAGCAAGCGGATGTATAGCTTCAGATGCGCTTCATCGTAGGCGGTCAGCGCCGCTCCGGCCGGTGGCTGGTCAAGGAAATCCACTTTGGTCACAACACCCCCCGGCCAAAAACCATATCCAATCTGGAGGAGATTGTTAACGCTCTTCTAACCATGCGCAGAAGGCAAGACTGCGGCGCGAGAGTCCGAGGCGACAGCGCGCCGTGACGAGAGTCAGCGTTGCTTTTTGGCTTCAACCTGCAGGACTCCCACGCCTTGGTTGGAGTTCAGGAAGACGATGCCTGCGTGTTCGAAAGCTCTTCTCACCTCATCGCGCGTGGTCTCATAGACCTCGAGTCCATTTGGGGATTCGAGGCGCTTGAGCGCGGTCAGAGAGACCCGGGCCTTGTCCGCGAGCGTCTCCTGTGTCCAACCCAGCAACGCGCGCGCGGCCCGAAATTGTCGGGCGGTGATCATGCATGATCACCTCCCACCCGGACCTACGCGCATGCCAGAACTACGACTATAATAGTCGTCCAAACCTCATCTGGCGAGCCAAAAGGCGCTTTGCGGTTCGATGTTCGTCCGCAAAGCTGGTGAACTGATTCGGTCGCCCATCAAGCCGAAGGCCCCGACCTTCCGGCCGGGGCCTTGCGCGGGCCTCAGTCGCCGCGCCGACCGTTGGGGCGGGACCAGATCAGCGAGTAGGTGTCTTCGCCCTCGTCGTCGAAGAGGTTGGCGTAGATCGGAGCGTTGAAGCTCGGATCGTCGAGCTTGAGGCCCAGGTAGTCGCGACCCTCGCCGGAGCGCTTGGACCAGGCGGCGCCGATCTCGGCGCGGCCGACCAGGACCCGGTGGCTGGGGGCGTTCTCGCCGGTGGCGCGCTGGTCGGGGACGATGCGCACGCCCTTGGCCTGAACGCTGAGGGTGACGATTTCGCCGGTGAACTCGTTCGAGCCGGTCTTCTTGAAGGTGCCGATGGTCGCCATTGTATGTCTCCGTTTTCCGTTCCCGAGCCCGCACCATTGCGGCCTCGATGGCGATCGGTTGGCCGGAGGCGATCGACGGCGCACCCCGAAGGGGCCTGACAGCTAAGGAGGGCTTTCTTGTCTCGCGAGGAATGGCGGCGCAGCCGGCAGGGGAAGAAAGTTTGACGCGGCTGTTGCGCCATAGGCGATCGAGGCGCAGCCGGCCTTCGGCCAGATCAGGCCATTGAAGAGGCCGTTTGGAGCGGTCGAGGTACGGTTAGATAGCGGAGAAGATGGCGGCCATCCCGCAACGACAAACCGGCGTCACGGCCTGCTCACCGGCTTCGTCTCCTTCCGCCAGGCCAACGCTACTGCATCCTGGCCTCCCACCGCCCTCAGGGAGATCGTCGCGCCCTATGTCCGATGCCCGTCAAGACTCGGCTCTGCTGTTGCGACGCTCCGGCGGCACTCGCCGTTGCCGGGCCGGCGTGATCCGCCTCACACATGCCGACCGCTCAAGCAGGAGACGACGGGAACGACCACGACCACGGCTGCCCTGATCCTGCTGACGGCGATGACGAATATCAGGCCCGGGCAAGGTCCCGGCCGGATGGGGTCGGAGCCGCCGCCATTCCAGCGACCCGCACGAAGGCGGTGATGCCGACCGCGGCCGCGCCGATGACGGAGAAAGTGGTCTGCCACGCGTCGGACGGCATGAGATGCTTCACGATGCCATGGGTGGCGTGGAAGCCAGCGATCGCCGCCGGCGCGACAAAGGCTGTGGCAATGACCAGCTTCAACCACATGGGCCGCACAAAGGTGATGAGCAGTTGCCCGACGGCGAGCGTGACCGCAGCCGCGGCAGCGCCAAGTAGAACGGCGCCCAGAATTCCAGCGCCCGTTCCGTGCGCCCAGGAGCCTGCGGTCACGCCGACGAACGCCGGCAGTGCAAAGACGGCCAGCGTGAATAGCAGCCAGCAAAGCAGCCCGATGGCTGCGAGGGATGCAACTATTGCGAGGATGATCATGGTGGTTGACTCCGTGACAAAAGTCTGACGGTCGCGCCTCCACCACCTCCACGGCGCTTTCGAACTATAGCCGAAAACCGGTTGTGGCGGGAGCGGAAATCGCGAGCGACGTCCGCGCGGCGGTGCCGGCTCGCCCCGGTTAGGGGGCGAAGGGGTCGATCTCATGGACGATCGCGGCCATGTCGCCGTCGTATTCGCTGGCGGGCGTCACCGAGAGCGTGCCGTCGCCGGCCTGGAAGATGATGATGGCGACCATCAGGGTGGTGGCCAGGCTGAAGGCGAAGGCGTGCGCGTCGTTGAGGGACATCGATCCGGCTCCTGTTTGAGCGGAGGACCATCCCCCGCTGACAGGCGCCCGAAGTGTCGGACTGGTCGCTGCAATCACCGCGCAGGCGCAGCCGAAGCGGCGGCATGCTCGCATAGCCGACCCTTTACGGGTTGATGGCGTCAGGCGATCAGTCTGACCAAGGATCAGCGCAGATAAGCGGGGATGGTTTTCGCGCCAGGAGCTGGTCGGGCCACTGGGAAACGTCAGTCGAGTTCGACCTTCTTGCCTCGATCCTGTTCGAGCCGATTGAGGTATTTGTTCAGGCTGACCGTGACGAAGTGCTCCGTGTGAGCAACAGCCTCCAGAAAGTCCGCGACCTCATCGACGGGCACAGCCATCGTCCATAGGTGCCGCACCACGAGGCGCTCGTTCGTCTTTCACGGCAAGTTTTAGGCGAACGATGTCGGATGCATCCGTATGGGCAGCAACGGAGTTGCGGAGGCCGATGAGGCGTTCGTGGACCTGTTTGCCGTCGTCTGATCCCTCGTAGACCTTCTTGGCATCGAGCATCGGAATTCCCGATCCTGATGACGCATAGCAGCGGCAGTAGGCCATGATACCGGCGACGAAGAACGCCTGCTGACGCAATGAGTTTTCGAGCTCGTTGAGTTCGACCGGGTGGTCACGGACCCACTCGAAGTTGGTGCGCGCATTGACGAGGTGCATCAGCACATGGGTCCATGAAGAAAGACGCTCAAATCCGGGTGGATCGAGCGTAAAGCCCTCGGCGACGACAGTTGCCATATGGGTTTTGTAGTCGTCGTCGGTGATAGTGCTCATCGAATCCTCGCAATCCATTCAGTGCTTTAAGTAGTGGGCTACGCTGCATGATCCAGCGTTTCAGTTGCCTTGCCGGCAGGCGGCGCTTACGCGCCGCCGAACTTCCAGACCGGGATGCCGAGCTTCTTGGCCTTGTCGGCGAGATTGTCGTGGATGCCTGTGCCCGGGAAGTGCATCACGCCCTTCGGCACGATCTCCAGCATCTCGTCGTTGCGCTTGAACGGCGCTGCCCGGCCGTGCTTCGTCCAATCGGGCGCGAAGCCGATCTGCGGGACGTTGCGGTTCTTCGCCCAGAGCGAGGCGATCTTCTCGGCGCCTTTCGGCGACTTGCCGTGAACGAGGACCATGTCGGGGTGCTTTCCGTGCACCTGGTCGAGCTTGGCCCAGATGAGCTGGTGATCGTTGAAGTCTAGCCCCCCGGTGACGACGATCTTTGGACCCGGGGGAATGAGAACCTCCTGATCGGCGCGTTTCTTCGCCATCAGGAAATCGCGGCTGTCGATCATCGCCGAGGTGAGATTGCGGTGGTTGACCTTCGATCCGCTGCGCGGGAGCCACGGCTTGCCGACCTGGCGTTCGTAGTGTTCGGCGGCCTGGTCGCGCATCAGCTCGAAGGCGGCCTGGCGCTCAATGAGTGTCTGGCCCTCGGCGATCTGGCGCTCGAGTTCGACCGATTTCACCTCGCTGCCATCCTGTTCCCTCTGCGAGCGCTTCTGGGCCTGCTCGTTATCGTCGAGCTCGCGCGCTATCCGTTCGGCAGCGCGATGGAAGACATTGACGGTCGACCAGAGAAGATCGTCGAGGTCGGGTTCGAGACGCGTGTCCTCCAAGGTCGAAATCAGCGCGTCGAAGATGTCGGCGACGGCCCCCGCGACCGCATTACCGTCCGGAAGAAGCCGCTGATCCGGTTCGTCGGCAAAGGGGCGGTAGCCGTGGAGCTGCAGTTCGTTGAGGACGTGGTCGGTGGGTGAGGATTCGTGGTGCGGTTCGATATCGTCGTGCGCGTTCATGGGATGCTCCGTCGGTAGGACCGCGACCGTCGCGGCCTTCATGGCGACGAAGCCCATCGGCGGGACGGCCCTGCACCCGGAGCGCAGCGCAGGGCTTGATGGCTAAGGCCGGCTATTTTGTCTCGCGATGGAAAGGCGCGGCACGCGCCGCCGGAAAATAGTCGGCCGCCGCCATTGCTGGGCCGGCCCGACTGTGGGCCGATCGCCCTCTCGAAGGCCGAGGCGCGGTCCTCTCAGACGGTTTGGGGCATCCGGACGGGCATGATGGCACCGCCGCCACTTTCGTCCCTGCCGGCTATGCCGCGAGCGCCATGAAGCGCGCCACGTCCTGTGGCCCGATCTGCATCCGGGTCTCGCTTCTGAGCGCGTCGATGCCGAGGGCGCGGAGATCCTCGTTGAAGTCGCCGAGCTGGGGCGAGATGACGATCGCCTCGATCCCGGCCGCGTTCGCCCGTTCGACCAGGCTGTCGCGCGCAACGTCTCCGGCCGGATCGTTGTCGCGCAGGATGTAGAGCCGCCGCAGCGTGTCCGGGAACTGGATGGCGGCGAGATGGGCTGCGGAGAGCGCCGCCAGCATCGGCATGTCGGGCAAGACCTGCCTGACCGACAGGACGGTCTCGATGCCTTCGCCGGCCGCCATGACTTCGCCGCCCGTGCCGAGGCGCACCGCGTTGCCGAGAAGATCGCCCATCGCCCGCCTCGGTGTGTCGAGCGGCGCCTTGTCGCGGCGGCGGGGATCGAGCCAGGTGCGATGCGCGCCAGTGATCTTGCCGTCGAGGTCGGTGACGGCTGCAATCATCGCCGGCCAGGTCTCGGTCGGGGAATGCTCGTCGGGCCGATAATAGCAGCGCGGGTGGAAGCGCAGGTTTCCGGTTCCGCGTAAATCCGTAATGCCGCGTTCGCGTAAGTACGACTGTACGAGCGTGCCCGTGATCGGCTGCGACATGCCGAACAGGCGTCGGGCCGCCTCGGGCGATCCGTGCGGTGCTGCGGCCTGACGCGGATTTGCCGCCATCGGCTCGGGCAGCGGCATGCTGAGGAAGGTCCGCGCCTCGTCGGCGACGTCCTTGAAGTCGATGAGGCCGCAGCTCTCCCGGATCACGTCGAGAAGATCGCCATGCTCGCCGGTCGCGGCGTCGGTCCATTTGCCGGCCGGACCTTTTGGAGAGTCCTTGAGCCGCACATACATCGAGCGACCGGGCGTGTTGTGCACGTCGCCGACCAGCCAGTAGCGACCCTCGCGCCGCCCGCTGGAGAGGTAGTGGCGGCACACCGCCTCGGCCTGCCGGCCGAGACGCTGTGCGAGATCGGAAGCATCGTGACGCGACATCACGCGGCCTCCCGTTCGGAGATGCGCGCCACCGGATAGGTGTCGAGCAGCTTGGTGAGGATGCTCACGCCGCTGGCGTCGGCCGGCACGAAGAAGCGGAGCCTCCACGAGATGATCTCGCTGAACAGGCCATAGGCCCGCAGCCGCTCGCGCATCGCCTCGGTGAAGCCGGTCAGCTCCAGGCGATAGGCGCTCATGACGCGGGCGCGGCGAAGCTGGAGGCCCTCGGCGAGATCGATGACCGTGCTGCCCTCCATCAGCGCGGCGAAGGCGTGTTCCGGCGTGAGCGTGCTCGCCCCCTGCGAGGCGGCGTTGGCGGCCCAGGCCGGCGAGACCCGGCGGCCAATGATGCGCTCGCCCGCGTCGGTCTGAAGCCGATAGACCCTGGTCGACTCGTCCGGCAGGCGCTTCCAGATCGGCAGCAGCAGGCCGGCGACGATATGGATCGTGCTGTCGGAGAATTCCGGGATGTCGGAAAGCTCCGCCTCCCATGCGGCGGCGAAGCGGTCGCGGTCGGCTTCCTCCCAATGGCTCTCGTCCATCATGCGCAGCGGCGCATAATGCTGCTCCATCGGCCGGATCAGGCAGACACGGCGTTCGATCTCGCCGTCGTCGAGCATCATCGACGGGGCCGGCATCTGGACCGCGGCGCGCCCCGAGCGCCCGTTCACCAGCAACCGCACGCGCGGATCGGCGAGATGGTCGAGCGCATCGGCCAGCGTCGCGGGACGATTGCGCTCCCGCCGGGTGATGGTCAGGAGCCGTGTTTCCGCGCCGGTGCCAGGATGGACATGGATGACCTGGCTGTCGCTCACAACGAAGCTCTCGGCCTGCAGCGTCTCCAGTCCGACGTCATAGTGGCCGCTGCGGATCGCTCCCTCGATCTTCGCCGTCAGGAGCTGCTCGAAGGCCGTGAACAGGATGCCCTGCAGTTCGATGGTGAGCGCCAGCAGCCGATTGAGGAAGGTGGTGATCGGCGGCAACTCGTCCTTGATGCCGTTGTCGTCCGTCAGCTTCAGGCCGGTGGCGGCCTCGAAGCGATCGAGCGAGCAGCCTTCGACCCTGCCGCGCACGAGCAGCAGGTAGAGCTGGCGCAGCGCGTCGCGCGCGTAGTGGGATTCGAGATTGTCTTCGGGCCGGAACAGGCCTTGGCCGCCGGTCTGGCGCTGGCCGCGCGTAATGGCGCCGAGCGTGTCGAGACGGCGCGCGATGGTTGAGAGGAAGCGCTTTTCGGCCTTCACGTCGGTGGCGATCGGCCGGAAGAGCGGCGGCTGCGCCTGGTTGGTGCGGTTGGTGCGCCCGAGCCCCTGGATCGCCGCGTCGGCCTTCCAGCCCGGCTCCAGCAGATAGTGGATGCGCAGGCGCTGGTTCCGGACGGCGAGGTCCGCGTGATAGCTGCGGCCTGTGCCGCCCGCGTCGGAGAAGACGAGGACGCGCTTGTCGTCGTCCATGAACGCGGCCGCCTCGGCGAGGTTGGCCGATCCCGCCCGGTTCTCGACAGCAAGTCGATCGCCCTTGCGCACGACGCGGCGCGACCGCCCGGTCACCTCGGCGACGATGTCCGTGCCGAAGCGCTGGACGATCTGGTCGAGCGCGCCTGGGACCGGCGGAAGCGATGCGAGCCGTTCGATCAGCTCGTCGCGGCGGGCGACGGCCTCGCGGCTCTCGACGGGCTGGCCGTCGCGGTAGACCGGACGCGACGACAGATTGCCCTCGCTGTCAGAGAACGGCTCGTAAAGCTGCACCGGGAAGGAATGGGCGAGATAGTCCAGCACATATTCGCGCGGCGTGATGTCGACGCGCACGTCGTTCCATTCCTCAGTCGGGATTTCGGCCAGGCGGCGCTCCATGAGGGCCTCGCCGGTCGAGACGATCTGGATGACGGCGGAATGGCCGTCCGCCAGGTCCTGCTCGATCGAACGGACCAGCGTCGGCGTCTTCATGCTGGTGAGGAGATGGCCGAAGAAGCGCTGCTTGGCGCTCTCGAAGGCCGAGCGCGCAGCCGACTTCGCCTGCCGGTTCAGCGTGCCGCTGTCGCCGGTGATGTTGGCGGCCTGCATCGCCGCGTCGAGATGATTGTGGATGATGGCGAAGGCGCCGGCATAGGCATCGTAGATGCGGGTCTGCTCGGGCGTGAGCTGGTGTTCGAGCAGCTCGTATTCGACGCCGTCATAGGAGAGCGACCGAGCGGTGTAGAGGCCGAGCGCGCGCAGGTCGCGGGCGAGCACCTCCATGGCCGCGACGCCGCCATTGTCGACCGCCTCGACGAACTCGGCGCGATTGGCGAAGGGGAAATCGTCGCCGCCCCACAGGCCGAGCCGTTGGGCATAGGCGAGATTGTGGACCGTGGTCGCGCCGGTTGCCGAGACGTAGACCACGCGGGCGTTCGGGAGCGCGTGCTGAAGCCGAAGCCCCGCACGACCTTGCTGCGACGGGGCGACGTCACCCCGTTCTCCCTTGCCGCCGCCGGCGTTCTGCATCGCGTGGCTCTCGTCGAAAATAAGCACTCCGTCGAAATCGGAGCCCAACCATTCGACGATCTGCTTGACCCGCGAAAGCTTCTCGCCACGGTCGTCGGACCGTAGCGTGGCGTAGGTGGTGAATAGGACGCCTTCAGGCAGCCGGATCCTCGTGCCCTGCGGGAAGCGCGAGAGCGGCGTGACGAGGAGCCGCTCCATGCCGAGGGCCGACCAGTCGCGCTGGGCGTCTTCGAGCAGCTTGTCGGACTTGGAGATCCAGACGGCTTTGCGGCGTCCCTGGAGCCAGTTGTCGAGGATGATGCCGGCGGACTGGCGGCCCTTGCCGGCGCCGGTGCCGTCGCCGAGCATGAAGCCACGGCGGAAGCGGACCGCGTTCGGGGCATCGTCCGGCGCGGCGGTGACGAGATCGCCGGTCTCGTCCACGGTCCAGGCCCCGGCGAGATATTCGCCATGCGCCTCGCCGGCATAGATCACCGTCTCGAGCTGGGCGTCGGAGAGGATGCCGTCGGCGACGATCGGCGCCGGCAGCGTCGGCCGGTAGCTCGGCTTCGGTGGCGCGACTGAGGCCATGGCGGCGGACTGGACCAGCTTGGTCGGGTGCGGCTGTGCGCCGTCGATGCGGATCGACTGGAGCGCATAGGTCTCGTAGATCGACTCCGACAGACGGCCGCTCTCCGGCGGCGTCCAATCGATGGTCTCGTAGGCGAGCGGCGCGCCTTCGAGCTGGGCGATCCGGCGGACGGGCTGGGCCGTCGCCGCACGCGCGAGATAGCCTCGCACCGTGCGCGGCGTTGCGGCCGGTGTCGCGGCGGGACGTATGATCGAGACCGGCAGGCGTGCCGGAAGCTGCGCGTCGATCCAGCCGAGCAAGGTCGCGACATCGGGTGCGATCCCGGCCGAATCCGGGAAATGCTCGGGGTCCTCGGCCGGCGCCTTGTCGATGACGGTCAGGCGGGTCTCGATGGTCGTGCCGTGCTTGGCATAGACCGAGCCGGCGATCGCGGCGGTGAACACGACGCGGCCGCGTCCCTGCAGGCGCACGAAGGCGTCCCGCCAAGCCGGAAGCTCGGGCGAGAAGTTAGCGCCGGTGATGGCGACCAGGCGTCCGCCGTCGGCCAGACGGGCCAGCGCCGAGGCGATGTGCCGGTAGGCGGCGTCGGCGACCCGCCCGGTGACGTTCGCCATCACCGAGAATGGTGGGTTCATGATGACGACGCTCGGCACGGCGGCCGGATCGAGATGGTCGTCGATCTGAGCGGCGTCGAAGCGCGCGACGGGCACGGCCGGAAAGAGAGAGGTGAGAAGATCGGCGCGGGTTTCGGCCAGCTCGTTGAGGATGAGCGATGCGCCCGCAGTCTCGGCGAGGACGCCAAGCAGCCCGGTGCCGGCCGACGGCTCCAGGACGCGATCGTCTGGAGTCAGTGCTGCCGCCGTCAGCGCCGCAAGCCCGAGCGGGATTGGCGTCGAGAATTGCTGAAGGGCCTGCGCCTCCACGGATCGACGCGTGTGCGTCGGCAGTAGTCCGACGATCTTGGTCAGCGCCGAGAGCCGTGAAGCTGGGGACGCGGCTTTGCGGAAAAGCGGCTTTCCGTACTTGCGCAGGAAGAGCACCGTCGCCGCCTCGCAGGCGTCGTAGGCCGTCTTCCAGTTCCAGGCGCCGCTGGCGTCGGACGCGCCGAAAGCCTGTTCCATGGCCGAGCGTAGGATCGCGGCGTCGATGGGCCGGCCCTGTTCGAGATGAGGAACGAGATGGGCAGCGGCGGCGAGAACGGCGGCGGCCGGGGGTACGTCGGGTGCGAGCGGAAGCGAAGCCGCCGGAGCGGCGCCGGAGACGGGAGCGTGAAGCATGGAGAATACCTCGAAAGAGCGGGAGACGGACGAGCCGGCCCGGCGCTCTCTCTCGACCGGACGGGCTCAAACCCGTCCCGGCCGACCTCTTCCTCTAGGGTGTGGCTCTTGCGTCACATTTCTGGTAATGGTCCGTACCCCTTAGGACAAAACCGGGAAACAGCGCTGCGGATCTGTGCGGCACAGCGAAAGGCCGCTCCCTTGAGTAGTGAGAATGAGGACATTAGGTTTGATTTGCGTGCTCGAGATGCCCCGTTTGCGGCCGGGCACTCCGTACTGATGTCCGGATCTGACGCATCCGCGCCGACGCTTGCGATTGCTGGGGCTGCGGGGATCGACCCCGTTCCACGCGATTGGCTCGCAGCAATCATCGCGGGATCGGACGACGCGATTATTAGCAAGGATCTTGAGGGAAATATCCGTAGCTGGAATCGCGGCGCCACGAGGGTGTTCGGCTATACGTCGGAAGAGGTTATCGGCCGTCCTATTACGATCTTGATCCCCGATGAGCGGTTGGGAGAAGAGCCCAAGATCCTAGACGAAATCCGACATGGCAGACGCGTCGAACAATTCGAGACGCAGCGCCGACGCAAGGACGGCACGTTGGTCGATCTGTCGCTGACAATTTCTCCCATTCACAACGAGAATGGCGTGATTGTCGGGGCATCGAAAATCGCCCGAGACGTCACCGAGCGGCGGCGCGCTCAGGAAACGCAACGCCTTCTGTTTGGCGAAATGCAGCACCGTATCAAGAACCTGTTCGCGTTAACCGCAGGGATCGTCACGCTCAGCGGACGATCGAACGCAAGCACTGACGACGTCGTACGCACGATCCATGAGAGACTCGCCGCGCTTGCCCGTGCCCACGATCTGACGATCTCCGATTGGGGAGGCGAGACGATTAGCGAACAGGCTGCGGACCTGCGAACCTTGGTCCGCACGATTCTCGAGCCCTATGATGGCCTGGGACGTATAGCCGTAGAGGGGATCGCTGCCACGATCCACGGGAAAGCGCTGACGAACATGGCGCTTGTGCTCCACGAACTCGCCACGAACGCTGCAAAGTACGGCTGCTTGTCCGGTCCGGAAGGACATCTCGATGTCGGCATCGTCGAACAGGATGGCGAGATAAGGCTGACGTGGACTGAGACGTGCGGCGCAGAGATATCGCGGCCCACCGCGGAGGGGTTCGGCAGTCGCCTTGAAAAGAGTTTAAGCGCTGCGCTTGGCGCAACCGTCGACCGGGATTGGCGCGCCAACGGGCTCGTCGTTGTCATTAGCGTTCCAAAGAAGGGCCTGGCGGGGTGATCTCTTGGAATGCCCCTGGCTTGGCGTTTCAGGCTTTCTTCCAGGCGTATTGCGATGCGCCGCGAGCTGGGCGCCGTCAGACTTTTCAAGAAAGTCGCAGCGTCTCGCGTACCTCGAGTTCGTTGCGCCAGAAGAAAGCGAGGCGAGAGTGATGAGCGGAAGAGCGATCGGCACGGTTGCGGCCGTCTGTTTGGTGATCGGGTTTGGGGCTGGCTTTGTCCTGCGCCCGGTCATTTCTCCGGTGTCGGCGTCGCCAGCCGTCGCCGCCGGTGTGGCCCAGCCGACTGAAGACGAGGCCACAGCAGCGGTCCGGCGTCATCGGCTGTTCACGGGGACGTCGCTCGCAAACGCTACCCTGAAGCTCGGCGATTGTTCGCCGGGCGGCGTCGGGCCGGGCGTGACCTGCATGACGCAGCTCGTCATGGACCCGACGAAGGCCGGTGCGGCTCCTCAGAATCGCCCGATCGGCTTTGCCCGGGTCAACGGTCAGTGGGAAGTCGCGGTCTGGTAGCGGCGGACGATATCGACCGCGAACTGGCGGCGGCGTTCCTGGCCAATGGCGAAGGTTTCCTGCGGGGCTCAGACCCGGTCGAGCGCGGCGATGCGCGCGAAAACTGCTACGCGATCGCCATCGCCACAGAGCTGGTGCTGAAGGCGTTCCTCGTCACCCAGGGCTGGAGCGACGATCGCTGTCGCCGGGACGTCCGCCATGATCTGGAGAAGGCGCTGGCCTTCGCCGGGGCCGCAGGCTTGCAGGAAGTGGCCGGGCTGGACGGGATCGTCCGCGTGCTGAACGCCTATTATCCGAAACATGCCTTCGACAGCCTCGTCGTGCCGGCCGGCGACCCGGCCTTCCCGACCAGGGCCCGCGCGATCGTTGCGGACCTCTTCGAGCGCGTCCGCCCTCAGGTCGAGGTCTCGGGCTGACGGTAAAGCTCGAAGGGATTGCCATCGGCCAGATGGCCGAACGGCGTGAATATGTAGTCGCAGTCATCGCGCCCGACGGCGCAGATGACGTAGCGGGTCTCGCCCGTCGCGATTTCCGTGCATTCCATCAGCGCCAGGTCGCCGCTGGTGGCGGCGCGCAGCAGCGTCTGGAAATTGGCGAGCGCATGGTCGGGAATGCTCATCGCACGCCTCCGTCGGGAATCCGGTCGGCGAGCCAGCGACCGGTGCTGATCCATTCGAGCGTCCGGCCGGTGGAGAGGTCGAGGACATGGGCGCCGCCTGAGAAGCCGTCGACGACGGGGTCAGAGGCGATGTTCGCCCATTGGAATCCCCAGCGCCCGGTCAGGCCGAAGGCCTCGGCGCAGCGTGTCACGAAGGTGATCGCCAGCTGCTGGTCGGCGCTGCCGGGATCGCGCAGCCACAGGCGGGCCGGCCCGTATTCGGGCAAAAGCGAGAGCAGGAACGGCTCGGCCGGCGGGTCTTCACGGGCGTTTTCGGCGATGAGCCCGGTGTAGATGTCGAAGGCGCGCGGCGCGTTGGCGGCAGTGCCGACGTCGAGCAGGCAGGAAAAGCGGGTAAGAAAATCGGTCATGGCGAGCTCCAGAAACGAGAAAAGCCCGACGCTGGGCCGGGCTCGGGAGGGATCGAAGGTGGTGAAGCTAGTAGCCGAACTGCCAGGACGGCCAGGCTTGGCCGTCGTCAGCGGCTCGCACGGCGTCGTCGAGATCGGCGGGGTCGCCCTCGACGACGGCGGGATCGCGGATCGGCGTTTCGTCGATGACGGTGACGCGGGCGACGAGCCCGTCTTCGACCTCGACATGCACGGGCACGAGATATTGGAAGACGACGCGTCGGGGCGCCGGGCTGGATTGCGACATGGCGCAGCTCCTTGGTTGGCGTGATGGGCGGAGCGGCCGAAGCCGCTCCGCCTGAGTGATCACTCAGCCGCGACGAGGTGGCGTTCGTCATCTTCGCCGGCGGCCTCCTCATCATCGCCAGCAAGGAAGTCGGGCAGCGCCGCGCCGTCATCCTCGCAGCCAGTCGAGACCTCCGGCGTGGACGACTCCGCGTTGGCGACCAAACGCAGCGGCTCCGGCAGCCAGCCGGTGTCGGCCAGCAGGCGCTCGGCCTCCTTGGCCATGTCGCCCTTCTTCAGATGGTCGATGAGCTGCGCGGCTTGCTCGCCGGCGCCCTCGCGGACCGCCTGCAGGATGCGGGGCTTGGTGACCCGGTTGAGGTAGTTGCCGAAGGTCGGGTGCCAGCCTGCCTCGACCAGATCGAGCCCGGTCGCCCGGGTCAGCCGGTCAGCCTGGGCGAGCCGCATGTCGAGCGTGTGCTGGGAGACGCCGCCGGAGCTGTGCGGGTTCGGCCGCTCGTAAAGGGCATTCACGCCGTAGCTGACGCAATGCGCCAGGAGCGCCATCCGGCTGGCGTCGTCGAGGCCCGCGAGCCAATCCCACAGGGCGTCGTCCTCCTTCGGGATGTCGCCCGCCCAGGCGGCGTGGCGGTCCTGCACCGCGCGCGCGGACGGGCTGTCCTTCAGCGCATCGTCCTGGGCCGGGAAGAAGACGTGCTTCACCCCCGCTTCCATGGCGCCCGTATACATGCGGGTCATGAAGGTGTCCGAGACGAGCTTGTGGAGCAGCGCCGTCATGGCGACGTGCGGGTCCTCCGCGACGGCGTTGCGCAGTGCGAGCGTGCGATAGGCCGTCAGCTCGATGACCAGGCGCTCCGGCAGCGGCTTGATGACGCCGTCGTCCTCGTCCTCCTCGGGCTCGGCAGACCGGCCGCCGATGGTGATGATGGCCCGCTGCACCACGGGCTCGGCCGGATCGCCGCTGGCCTCCACGCCGGTCTCGCCCTCGGGCTCGATCGGCGCTTCATCCTCGGCCCGCACGTAGCCGCGGTCGATGTCGAGGCTGCCGTCATGGGCGATGCTGATGAAGACGCCCGCGCGGGGAATGTCGTCCGCCTCGAAGCGTACCGGCCGGGTCTCGAAGGCGGCGATCGCCGTCTCGATCTCGCCGAGGCGCTGATCGACCTCATCCGGCAGCTCGTCGGCGCCTTCATATTCGGCCTCGAGCTTCTGATATTCGGCGTTGAGCGCCTCGATGGTCGCCTGCTCCTCCGTCGAGAGGTCGAGCGGTTCGCCCTGCAGCTCGCGCAGGCCCCGCGTGGCGTCGTAGGGGAAGCTGACCGCGACTTCGATCCACTTCCAGCCTTCGGCGGCGATCGTCTCGGCCGTCGCCTTCAGCTTTTCGGCGACCAAACGATCGAGGAGGCCTGCGTCCTGCAGCCAACCGCCATCGTCGGACTGGAAGAGATCGCGCATGGTGACGCCGCCAGCCGCCTCATAGGCCTCGACGCCGACGAACACGGCCCGCTTGTCGGAGGCGCGCACCGTGGTCTCGGTCAGCATGCGCCGGATCTGGTAGGGTTCCTTCGACCAAGCGTCTTTGATCGCGTCCCAGACCTGTTCCTGGCGAGGGTGGTCGTTCGACACGGTGAACGCCATGAGCTGCTCCAGCGTCATGCCATCCTCGGCATAGACGTCGAGCAGCGCGGGCGACGCGGATGCGAGCCGCAGACGCTGCTTCACGACCTGGGGCGGCACGAAGAAGGCCGCGGCGATCTCCTCCTCGCTCATGCCCTTGTCGCGCATGTCCTGGAAGGCGCGGTACTGGTCGAGGGGATGCAACGGCGCGCGCTCGATATTCTCGGCGAGCGAGACCTCCTCGGCGAGGATGGCGCTGTCACGCTCGCGTACCACGCAGGGCACCGGCGCGATCTTGGCGAGGCGCTTCTGCTTGACCAGCATCTCCAGCGCCCGGAAGCGGCGGCCGCCGGCGGGCACCTCGAACATGCCGGTCTCGTTGCCCTCGGCGTCGGCGACAGGCACGACGCTGAGGCTCTGGATCAGGCCGCGTCGGGCGATCGAGGCCGCCAGGTCTTCGATCGAGACGCCGGCCTTCACACGCCGGACGTTCGACTGGCTCAGGACCAGCTTGTTGAAGGGAATGTCGCGCGAGGACGACAGGACGATCTTTTGAGCTGCAGTAGCCATCGGGATGTACTCCGCGACGGGCGGCCGAGAGCCTCTCTCTCGACCTCCAACCCGTCACGAAAATCCCGTCCCCCCTCTTACTCTCTGCTTTCGGCGCGGACGCCCGCGACAACCGAACCGATCCGGATACGGTCGCGACAATCTCCGCTGGCTTTGACCTGGGGCGACCATAATAGTCGCCCTACCGTGGCGGCGCTATCGGCCTCCGCAATGTTCACGTGCGTCGGATCGGCCGGGCGCTCGGATCGATCGGATAGAGGCGATGAACAAAACGAAGAAACCGGCATCCTTGCGCAGCTGGATTGCGACGCTCGGCCTACGACGTTCACAGCCGAAGCTCTCCGCGGTGGAGCGCGCCCTGGTCGGTGCCAATGGCAAGGCGCTGACCATGCTGGTCACCGCGTTGCAGGCGCGCGGCCACTTGGAGGTAGAAGAATTCTCCAACCTGCTCGGGATCTTCAGCGTGGTCGTTGGAGAAGACGACGATCTGGAAGGCGCGATCCTCGCCGTATGGGCTGCGACCCTGAAGGAGAGTCTGAGGGAACCGACATCGCCCGTCGATCCGTAGAGGCGTAAGGCCGTAAAGTCGGATCAGCGTATCGCCGGTTCTACGGTCGTCACGAGGCGCGGCGCCGACCGCCTTGGCCGGCGAGCGGATCGATGCGGCGGACAATGACGGGACGCGTGTTGGCGGCCTGGGCAAGCTGCTCGATCAGCGAAAGGTCCGTTTCGGAGCATTCTCCGCGGACATCGATCTCAACCCAATGGTCGCTGCGGGCGACGTCGAAGTCGCGCAGGCGGTGATGGGACGAGGTGTAGAAGCTCTCGTTCTGACCGATCAGCCGGGCGCGCGAGGTGAGGAAGAGGATGCCCGAGCCGAGATTGCCGCAGAACAGCAGCTCGTCGGTCGGGCTGGTGTCAGGACCGCCGCCGACCAGCTTGCGTCCGATCTGGCGGAAGGCCTCGTTGAACGTGGCGGGATTGGCGGTGATCCGCGCCTGGGATTTCTGATGGAATATCCAGGGCGGCTGGTCTGGATCAAGGCGGCCGACTGCGATCTGATGGAGGAAGTCCGCGAAGCTCGCCGGATCAGCCGGATATGGGCAAGTCCGCCAGAGGCCGCGCACCTTGGCGCGCAGCAGATCGGGCAACGCGAAGAGCCGGGCCCGCGCCTCGCGCCAGCGCTTGGCGCGGGCGGCGCGCTGGTCATGCTCGCGCTCGTCCCACCAGACATGGCGGCGGGCCATCTCCTCGTCGACGCTGTGCTGCCGCGCGGCGATGGCGTCGGCGAAGAGCGGCAGCGCCTCCCGTTCGAGGTGCTGCTTGCGGAGGAACGCCGCGCGTTTGCGCGGCGTCTCCCGATAGGCGGTAGGCCGGGGCCAGCGACGGAAGCGCATCAGATCGCCTCCCGCAGTTCGCGAATGGAGCTTTCGGAATCGTCGAAGATCTCCAGTGCGTCGTTTTCAGGCGCATCGCGGTCGAAGAGGATGTACTCGGCGCCGAGGCGCCGAGCATAGGCTTTGATCGCCTGGAGATCGCCAGGTTGGTCCCCAAGCTCGCCTTCATCCACCCAGACAAACCAGCCGTAGGGTGTCGATGAGATCAGCTCCTCGCCGCGTTCGGCATGCCGTTTGAGATAGGCGCGCGAAGCGGAGGACAGGTGGGCAGTCGAGCAGTCGAGAAAAAGCCGTAGAGGATGAGCGATCGTGGTCATGCCGCCCTCCGTTCAAGCTCGATATCGGCGGCCAGCGCTGGCGCGCCGGTCTCGGGCGCATGGGCGAGCAGCCAGTCGGCTGCCTTGCTCGCTTGGCTGGCGGCGCGGACGATAGCGCGATTGTCCTCGCGCAGAACCTCCAGCCACGATCCGAGATAGTCGGCATGCCGTACTGTCGGAACGATGCCGAGCGAGGCGCAGCAGAAGGCCGCGTTCATCTCTGCCACCAGCTCCTCGAAAGCGTATTTCTTGGTGCCGAAGGCGCCGGTCATGTCGCGGCCGAGCCGGGATGGATGGCCCGTTGCGTGGCCGAGCTCGTGCAGCGCCGTGCGATGCCAGTTGATCGGCTCGAAATAGGCCTGGGGCGGTGGGACTTGGACGTAATCGAGCGCCGGGACATAGAAGGCCCGGTTGCCGCCGATGCGGAAGTCGATGCCCGTCGAACGGATCAGAGCCTCGACCTGCGGCTCGACCAGCCCTGGCGGCGGTGGCGGCGCGACCGTAGCGATATCGTCCGGCAGGTTCTCGCACTGCGCGGCGTTGAACACCGTGAAGCGCTTCAGGAACGGGATCGCCTGGGCGTCATCGCCGGTCTCGCGGGCGCGCCGCTTTTCGTCATCGGGGACGAAACGGTCGGCATAGACGACGGTCGTGCCGTGCTCGCCCTTGCGGACATTACCGCCGAGACCCAGCGCCTGGCGGAAGGTGAGCCAGCTCTGGCCCGGGAAGCCATGTTCGACGACGGCGCCCCATAGGATAAGGACATTGATGCCCGAATAGTGCCGGCTGGTGGCGGCGTTCCTCGGCATGGCGAGGGGCGCCTTCGCCGCCGCGGTCCCCCATGGCTGGACCCATGGGACGCGTCCGGCTTCCAGCTCGCCGATGATCTTTCCGGTGATTTCGTCGTAGAGGCTCGTCCGGTCCTGGCTGGCGCGAACGGTTGTGGTCTTTCTGGACATCGCGGATCTCCGCGACGGGCGCCGGAAGCTCTCTCCCAGCTCTCAACCCGTCACGGCAAAGCCGGTCCGCACTCTCACTCTAGGGGGCGCTGCGGGGATCTCCCCGCTAGAAGGGGTCGGCCGAGACGCGAGGCTCGGCCGCAGGGGAAGGCTTTCCCCTCATATCGACGTGATTAATTCGACTTTTAGCATCTCGATTACCCCGCCGTTTACCGGCCACGACTATTATAGTCGCACCTCTCGTATAAATGACTTGTCAGGCGGGTGTTCGTTGCTGCGCATCCAGAATGAAATACTACGGATGATCGCAAACGGCGAACCGCTCGGTGACACTGCGCGGCAGATCTGCGTTCTCGTCGAGGCCGAACTGCCGGGCACGATCTGCTCGATCCTGGTCGTGGACCGCGCCGGACTGCTCCACCCGCTTGCGGCCCCGAGTCTCCCCGACGACTACTCCGAGGCTCTCGACGGAATGGTGATCGGCCCTGAGGTCGGCGCCTGTGGAACTGCGGCATATCTTCGGGAAGTCGTGATTATCGGCGACATGACAGTTGATCCCCGTTGCGCGAAGTTTGCGTCGCGGATCGCCGGCCTTGGCGTGACGGCATGTTGGTCGCTGCCGATCCTAAACGATGAAAGGAACACCGTCGCAGTCCTCGGGCTCTATCACCGCGACAGGCATTACCCGGGTAAAGCTGAGCGCGAGCTCGCGGAAGCGTGCGTGGACCTCTGCACCATCGCGCTCCGTCGCCACGAGCGGATCGCCGATCGGGAGCGTCGTGCGAACATCGACGCCCTGACGGGTCTTCCAAATCGATCTGCCTTCGAAACCGCCATGGCGAACATACCCTGCGACGAGATCGGATCGTGGGGACTGTTCATCCTGGACCTGGACAACCTCAAGGTCGTCAACGACACCTTCGGCCATCTCGCCGGCGACGCTCTGATACGCACCGCCGCAAGTCGGATCTCCCATGTGATGGCGCCTGACATCACCTTTCGGCTTGGCGGAGATGAGTTCGCGGTCATCATGCAGTCGCCCGAGCTGCTAAGCGATCTCGACGCGGCGGCCGCGCGTATCTTCGCGGCGCTCGAATTGCCAGCGCCTTGCGAGGGCCACATGGTCGTCCCCCGCGCGACGATCGGCGGCGCGGTTCTCGCGCAAGGAGAGGCGACGGCGATCGCCGTGAGCGAAGCCGCCGATTTCGCGCTTTACCACGCGAAGGAGACCGGGCGCGGCGGTTTCGTCCGCTATTGGCCGGGCATCGGTAGCCGCATCACGCGGCGGCGGGATGCCATTCGAGATGTTGCGGGGGCGCTTAAGGACGATCGTATCGAGGCGCACTACCAGCCCGTGGTGCGCTTGGACACAGGCGAGATCATCGGCCTCGAGGCGCTTTGCAGAATGCGCACGGTCGATGGTGAACTGATCACCGCGGCCGATTTCCATGAGGCGACGACGGACGCTCATGTCGCCGCAGAACTGACAGAACAGATGCTCGCGGCCGTAGCTGGAGATATCCGCCATTGGCTGGATAGTGGGATCCCGGTCCAGCACGTCGGCATCAACGTGTCGACGGCGGATTTCTACACTGGGAGCATCGGAAAGAAGCTGGAGAGCGCATTCGATCGCGCGGGTGTTTCGCTGAAGCACTTGGTGCTTGAGGTTAGCGAGGATGTGTATCTCGGACGACGCGATCGCGTCGTCGCGAAGGAGATTGAATCCCTGCGCGCGGCTGGCGTCCTCGTCGCACTCGATGATTTTGGGACGGGATACGCCTCACTGACGCATCTGCTGAGTGTTCCCGTCGATATCATCAAGATTGATCAGACCTTCGTCGCTCGCTTGTGGCCGGAGGATCCGAGCATGGTGATCGTCGAGGGTTTGATCGATATCGCCAGACGCCTCGATATTCGGGTTGTAGCGGAAGGTATTGAGACCGAGGTGCAGGCAAGCCAACTCTGGTCGATGGGCTGCCATCTTGGCCAAGGTTTCGCCTTTGCCAGGCCCGGAGACCGCGTGACGACGGAGCGGCTGCTGCGCCGGCACGCTCAGGGTATGGTTGGAACGGTTCCTCTCTATCCGGTTTCCCTACAGGCCCCCGCGAGCTCGAATGGCTCGGTGGCCGAGCAGAAGCTGGCGAGTCCACATCGTCGCGCATCTGTCGGCTAATGATTGCCGCACGTGGCATGAGGTGTGGTTCTTCGCGAGCGCAGAGGCGTGGACATGTTGACGATGAGACAGCGCGTTGCCGCCTACATGATCGCTCTCGTTGCGTTCGGAGTTCTTGACGCCGCAATCATCTTTTCGGTCGGAGCCCAGTCTTACAAGAATACATTGGGCGACGTGCTCGCTGAACAGCCTCACATCTGGCCGGTTCTCATATTTTATCCGCTTTTCATCTTCGGACTTTGCTACTTTGCGGTTTTCCCCGCGTTGCGGGTACGAAACAGGACCGTTGCCGCCAGCAATGGCGCAATCTACGGCCTTTGTACCTACGCCACCTATGCGCTGACGTGTTACGCCGCGATCCGCAACTGGAGCCTCCAGCTTGCCTTGACGGACATTTGCGGGGGCACGCTGATTGGCGCCGCTGTCGCGCTGTTCGCTTATCTTGGCGCCGCGAGGATCAGAGCTTAGGTCAAGCGGGAGCTGAAACTGCCGGCGAGCAGGCCGCCGGCAGTGAAGTCAAATCATCGGGCGGATCAGGGCTGGGCGACGTGCCAGGCGCCGTTGAGGAATCCGTCGCCGGTGATGTCGCCCGGCTTCTTGTCCTTCGTCCAAGTGTAGAGCGGATGGCCCTTGTAGGCCCACTGACGCGAGCCGTCATCGCGCACGACGACAGTGTAGCTGGCCGCTGATTGTGCGTCGGCGGCGGCCGCAAGCGGAGGCCAGTTGGCGGCGCACGGACCGTTGCAGGCCGACTTGCCGTCGGAATCCTTGTCAAAGGTGTAGAGCGTCATGCCGTGTGCGTCGATGAGGGTCCGCCCCTTCGCTGTCTCGCCGACCATGGCGGGATCGGCGGCGAACGCCGCGGTGGAAGCCGAAAGGATGATGGCTGCTGCGAATAGTGTCTTGGTGATCACGATGTGCTCCTACTGAGGTGGTGACCGTAGTGAGACAACGACGTCGCCGATTTATTCCGAGCGGCAGTAGCTTTTTCAGATAGCCAAGAAAATTCGAGGGGAATGGAATAAAGGGGAGGCTGTGCTGTCTACCGCTCCAATGCAATGTGCACGGAGCGACCATAGCAATGAAGATAAACAAGGGCGGTGCGATCGTTCTGGCGATCTGCACCTTTGCCATGGCTGGAAACTCGGCGATGGCGCAGCAACACCATCCCGGCGCGGCGACCAGCGAGCGCTCACAGGAAGCGCAGGCCTTCCAGGCCGACAACGACATAGCCATGGCGCGAATGATGGCGGCAATGCATGTCGAGCCTACCGGCGACGTCGACCGCGACTTCCTCGTGATGATGATCCCGCATCATCAGGGCGCAATCGACATGGCCAAGGCGCTGCTGCGCTCCGGCCGCAACGAGACGGTCCGCCGTCTCGCGCAGGAAATCATCGTCACCCAGGAAGACGAGATCCGGGCAATGCGCATGGCCCTGGCCGACCAGAAGAATGCGGCGATCCAACCATGAGGCGCTCGACTATGAAACATCACCTTCTCGCACTGACACTGCTCCTGGGCACCGCGCTTGTCCCGGCGAGTCAGGCGTTCGCCGGCCAGGCGCCGCGCGCATCGGCCACGGAAGACATTCCGGTGAGCCACCGTGACCGCGTTTACGCCGCCGAGCAGTTTTCGAACACTGTCTCGGTGATCGATCCGGTCAACAATGCGCTGCTCGGCGTCATCCGGCTCGGCGATCCGCAGCCGGCAAATTTCAGTCCGCTCTATCGCGGGCAAGTGCTGGTGCACGGGCTCGGTTTTTCGCCTGATGGCAAGACGCTCGCCGTCGTGTCGATCGGCTCCAACTCGGTGACCTTCATCGACACCGCCACCAATGCCGTGAAGGCGACCACCTATCTCGGCCGCTCACCGCATGAGGCGTTCTTCACGCCCGATGGTCGCGAGCTCTGGGTCACGGTGCGCGGCGAAGACCATATCTCGGTCATTGATCCGACGACATTCGCCGAGAAGACCCGCATCCGCGTGCCAGCCGGCCCCGGCATGCAGATATTCTCGCCGGACGGCGAATACGGCTATGTCTGCTCTTCCTTCACGGCCGAGACCGTGGTGATCCGCCGAGCCGATCATCAGATCGTCGGCCATATCAAGCAGGACTCGCCGTTCTGCCCGAACATCGCTGCAAGCCCAGACGGACGGCAGGTCTGGCTGACGCTGAAGGATATCGGGCGTGTGATGGTGTTCGATGCCAAGCCACCATTCTCGGTGCTGCGGACCATCGACACAGGCCCACTCACCAACCACGTCAACTTCGCGAAGACCATGGCGGGCACCTTCGCCTATGTCACGGTTGGCGGCCTCGATGCGATCAAGGTCTTCCGCACCGATACGTTCGAGCAGACGGCGCTGATCCCCGTGGGCAAGCTGCCGCATGGCCTCTGGCCCTCGGGCGACGGCACGCGGATCTATGTCGGCATCGAGAACGCCGACAAGGTGGCGGCGATCGACACGGCGACGAATCGGGTCATCGCCGAGATCTCGGTCGGACAGGCACCCCAGGCGCTGGTCTATGTGCCGCGCGCCGTCACGGCGGATGAGGGCACGTCGGGCCTTCAGCCGCTCGGCGTTGCGGGCAAGGCGAGCCTGCTGTCGCTCACGGCGGTCGGGCCCTCCGCCACGGAGCGGGGGACCAGTGTCTCGCTGTTCGACCAGGGTCTCACCCAGGTGCTGCAGGCGGCCGTCGCCGGGCTGGAGCCGCGTAAGCCCTATGTGCTGGCGCTCGCTGACAAGCCGGACGGCTCCGGACAGATAGAGCCGCTCGCGGCCTTCATGACCAACCCGGCGGGCTCGGCTGTGGTCAACGCGGTCGGTCCGATCCGGCAGGTGGTCGGCGACGCCGCAGACGATCGCCGCCGCTATCTCGTCATCGTGCCCGGCACGGCGTCGGAATATGGAGTGCCGGTTCAGGTACAGTCTCGCGCATCCTGAGCGGCGTAAGGAGGCGGCATGCAGGACATGATGGCCATCGTCGAACCACTGATCCCGTCGCTGCGGCGCTACGCGCGCAGCCTGCTTCGGGATCAGGTCTCGGCCGACGACCTGGTGCAGGACTGCCTCGAGCGGGTAATCGGCCGTTGGCATCAGCGGCGGGCCGATGGCGATGCGCGGACCTGGGTCTTTACCATCCTGCATAACCTGGCCATCAACCGGATGCGGCAAACGGCACGGCGGGGCGAGCATGTGCCGGTGGACGATACCAGCGAGACCGCCTTCGCCACGCCGCCGACGCAGGAGGATCAGCTCCACCATCAGGCGGCGCTGACGGCGCTCGCGGCTCTTCCTGAAGACCAGCGCAGCGTGCTGCTGCTCATCGGCGTCGAGGACCTGTCCTACGCCGAGGCGGCCGCGGTGCTCGGCGTTCCGCTCGGCACGGTGATGTCGCGCCTGTCGCGCGCCCGGCAGCGGCTCGCGCAATTGATCGAAGAAGGACCGGCGCGCTCGGCAACGACGGGACCTGGCCTGAGGAGGGTAAAATGAGCCGTCCGATCAGTGAGGACGATCTTCACGCCTATGTCGACGGGGCCTTGTCCGGCGCCCGCCGCGCGGACGTGGAAGCTTATCTCGAACGCAACCCCGAGGTGGCGGAGCAATATGCGCGCTTCGGCCGGCAGCGGGAGACGCTGCGCGCAGCACTTGGGCCGATCGCCGCCGAACCGGTGCCGCCGCAGCTCAACCTCGCGCACTTGGTGGCTGCGCGGCGCCAGTCGAGCTGGACCGGCTGGCGCGCCGCGGTCGCGGCCTGTCTGCTTCTGCTCGTCGGCGGTGCTGGAGGCTGGTCGCTGCGCAGCATCGGCGCCGAGCGGGGCGTCGGGATCAATGCGCTCGCCCAGGAAGCCTCCTACGCCTATGCGGTATTTGGGCAGGACAAGGGCCGGCCCGTCGAGATCAATGCGGCCGACAGCACCGCGCTAGTGCGCTGGGTCGAGAACCGGTTGTCGCGCCAGATCTCGGTTCCTGACCTCTCGCAGGCCGGCTATCGCTTCATGGGTGGGCGAGTTGTCGCGACCCCGAACGGCGCCGCTGGGCTTCTGATGTACGATGATGCACAGGGCGCGCGCATCGCGATCCTGATGCGTCCCATGATGCGCGACCAGAACGCCCCGATGGCGGAGCACCGTGAAGGGGATGTTGTCGGCTACGCCTGGGCGGACAATGGCATGGGATATAGTCTCGTCGGAGGAAACTCGGCTGCTAGTCTTCTCCATCCAGTCGCTGACGAAGCGCGGCGACAGATGCGCTCGCGGACGTAATCACGGCGCCTGACGGCGGGATCCGTGGCGCGAGCTGTGCTGAAGTCCCTCGCCGCGCTATCCAGACCCAGCCGCGCGGCGACCAGTTGCGCCGCCCCCCTCGCAGATGGTGGGGCGGCAAGCAAAAAGCCCGGCCGTAATCAATGGTTTCTCCTGAAGCCGCGTGCGAGAGCTTGAAACGCGAAATTCCAATCCTAACTCTGTGAGGGTAACGCTGTTATAGGGGCATGTCGTGGAGCAAGCTGCCGCAGTCCGGGAGATTGCACAGGAACTGAACGGCGGTGAGCGCAACGGCCGTAGCGCTCGTCTGGCGCGCCTCATGGGTTCGCCAATCGCCACTGTCCGCTCCTGGGGCGCCTCCGGATCGAGCGAAGCGCGCAAGCGGGTCATGAGCCCGTCGGCGCGACGGCTGCTCTTTGTCCTCTTGGCTTTGCAACGTGATGGTCATGACGTCGATCAGATCCGCGCCGAGGCACGACGATTGGAACGCGAATATCTCGAAGACGAGAACATCTGATGCCCAGGAACAGAGTGTCGAACCGGACGGAAGAGCGTGACGAAGCGGTAGATGAAAGCGCGCGACGATTCACGCGTGTCGTCACGATCATCGTCGCGCTGGAAAACTACCGGCGGCCTTCGAATGGCGAGGCGCTGCCTTCGGTAGCCTTCGCCCATGCCGATGCAGACGCGATGGGCGACACCGTGCGCGAGATCTTCAAGGACATGCCCTCCGACGACGTTATCGTGGATATCATCAAGGATGGGGATGCCAGCCTCATCGCCATTCGCGACCAGCTAGCCTACACGATCCGGAACCTGTCGGAGGATGACCTTTTCATCTTTTACTACGCCGGGCATGGCTTTCACGGATCGGGCGGCAATCGCCTGAGCACCTACGACACCAACCGAACAAATGTCGGAGGCACCTCGCTCTTGATGCGTGATGATCTGCTCGAGCCGCTCGCGGAGAGCGAATGCCGGCAGGCACTCGTTTTCGTCGATGCTTGCGCCGAGCAATTTCGTGAGGTCGTGGAATCGCGCGACGTCATTGGCGACCTTGAGGTGGAGGAAGTCGCGGAGTTTCTCGACAGCGGTTGGTATCTTGGCGTCTTCCTGTCGTGCTCGCCGGGCGAGAAATCATATCCTGCGGCCCAGTTCGGGCACGGGATCTGGACGCATTTCCTCCTGGAAGCGCTCGCCGGCCGGGCCGAGCGCGCTCTGACCCGTGATCGTTGGCTGACCGACGGCGGGTTGCGAGACTATCTCCGCAGGGAAGTACCGCGCTTCATCACGCGCGAGACCTCGATCCGCGGGACGCAGACGCCGCAGGCCATCGTTTCCGGGTCTAACACGTTCCGGATCCATCATGCGCCGCGTGCGCCCGCCGTCCCGGCCGATGCGGCGCTGGCGGGCATCCGGCTGCGTAACCAGAGTGAGTTTCTGGAAGGTACCGAAACTGGAGCGATCCGGCAGCTTGATGGGTTTCAGCGGGGCTTTCACAAGGTGCCCACCCAGCTCAGCGATTCTGCCGATAGTTGGTGCAATCGCTTGCTGGCAGCGCAGGTCGCCGAAGAGCTCCAAGAGCTTTATCAGAACGCGCGCACCGCGCTCAGCGCTCGTCGGAAGGACCTTCGCAAAGAAGAAGAGCAAGGAGCCGGCGATCTCGACACCCCGGCATTCCGCTACATCATCGAGAGCGGGCAAAACCCTGATGATCCGAGCGAGTATTACATCAAGCGGAGGCTTGAGTTGCGGCAGGGATGGCCTTCCCACCGAGCGGCCATCGATGAGCTTTTCGGCAATGAATTCGAGCGGCTCGTCATCGAGTTCGAAAGCATGGACGACACGTTCGACGATTTGGTCGAACGCCTGGAGGACATCCGGGATGACCAAGGTGGCGACGTTGACGACGACGATCGGCATCAGCGGGTCTCATACCGGCGCGACGGCGCGACGTTCACATTCGACCTGCGCAAGAAGCGGCTGGAGATTTCGTTCGGCCAGTCCGGCACGCTTCAGCTTGTCGATGCGGCGCAGAAATTCCAGCTTGGCCTAGGACGTTCCAGCCCCATGTTGCCGCCGCCCATCCAGCAGAACGAACCAGTTCGCTTGAAGCGATCGGGTAAGAAGCGCTAGTCGGGTGTCCGGGGGAGAAGACGCCGCCAGGGACTCGCGAGTCTACCTCGGTGATTCCGAATGGAAGGACCGATTTGCCGCGCTGGCTCCGGCCTTCGATCTTCTCGATCTGCGCGCGCAAAGACTCTATGGCGGGCTCGGGCCGCAAGCTTATTGACCTCCGGGGTAGTCGCAGGAGCCGCTGGCGTGCGGCGTCCGTACCGCGAGCGGTAACGCGGCCGTTCAGCCCTGTTTCGGTAATACGCTGGTAGTTTCGTCAGCGTCGCTACGCGGCGTCATGGTTATGTTGCGCGGGTCAATGATGAGCTTTACCTCGGCGACTCCAGCCTGATCGAGCCCATATTCCTCGAGGTCCTCAACAATCGGGCGAACATCGAGAGCTTCAAAGCGTGTCGAGCGATATCGCCATTCAACATCGTCGGTCTCCTCGAAGAAAACCTTTGCGCTGAAGCTGATGCTCGTCCCGGCGAATGATATGCTGTTGAAGTAAAGACCTACGGGTGGCGGCGCACGCTCTTCGACGTCGAGGCTTTGGAACTCAAACCGGGCCTCCGGGTGAGGATTGAGCAGGATGTCCACGACCATACGGGCGTCATTGGCCACCCAGAACGCATCGAATTTGAAACGTGCAGTCGAGCGCAGGCCGGCGTTGGTTAGCAGGCGCAGCCAGCCATCCACGAAGGTTGAGATGAGCGGCACCTCGTCGAGATATGGACCTGTAAGAGGTTCATTGACGGGGAAGGTAATTGGGGGAATCCGGCTGTTCCCGGAAATCGTTAGCGTGGATCGCTCGGTTGCCATGAGCGTGAGACCGCGCAGCAGTTCTGCCCACTCTTCAAGCGTGTATTCCAGATCGTCGATGGAGCCGACGCTTTCGAATCTGAGCGCAGGAGGGGTGAGCCGAATGATGAAGTCCCGGCTGCGGACGAGCAGTTCGGGCCCATGCGGCTCGATGATCGGCGGACCGATGAACATCTCACCATCGAACCGCGCCGCCCGGGCGAAGCCGGGGCCTCGGATCGCGATCTCGCATGGTCCGAGCGACGGCGGCGTCAATCGGAGTTCCTCGATGTCGTCGAAGAGCGTGCCTTGATACGGAAGGCGGATGCCGAAGCGGCTATCGTAGACGCGCAAACGGTGCGGCTTCAGGGGCGCAAGGCCGAGCAGCAGGTTGGCGAAATGCTCAGGGCCTTCGATCTGGAGTAGCGCCTCGGCTTCGAACTGGCCGTTCTCATAGCCGAGTTCGTCGAGCTGTCGCTGCTTCGCCGCGGTATAGGCGCCAGGGTCTTGTCCGCACGCGGTCGACAAGGCCGCCGAGAGGCCGGCGGCGGTCGGCTCGAAGCGCTGTCCGACTTTCTCATAGTCGTAGCTGATGTCGACATGATTGATGTCGTGCGCTTTTCGTGCCTCCGCCAATCGCAATCGCTTGAGCACGCGGGCGAGTTCGTTGCCGATCAGGTGGACAAGGTAGGCCGACTGGATTTCACCATCGGCCCGCATTCGGAAGACGATGATAAGCGCCGGCCGAGGATCCTTGGCGAGGCGATCAATGGCGGACAGGCTAAGTCGGATGCGGTTTCCGGTGCGGCCGAGCGTCGACTTCAGTTGGACCCGGGCGGCATTGGTCTGCTGCCGATCGAGCGGCAGCGACGATTGTCCGCCTGACCCCATGGGGAATTCCACGATGAAGTCCCAGCCCATGATGTCGACGGTGCTCTTATTGCAGAAGAGCCCCGCGCGTTCGCAAAGCAGCTCGAACTGGCGCTCGCCGATGCGGCCGATCCGATCGGACTCCAGCTCGAGGTCTATGTCGTGTCCTCCGTCGGCGTCCGTCGTGGTCATGTGCGCGCTGGCATATGGGCGGCATCGAGCCGGCGGTGGATGAGCGACACGATTGTGAGCAGGTCTTCGGCATCTTCTTTGGACATCGCCCAATGGATGCGCGCCTCATGCGCAGTGGGGTTGCGGAACATGCCGAAAGTGCCGCGGACCAGATTTGCGAACCCGCTTTGCTCGCTCCGCTCGCTTGCGGTGGATAGCGGGTTGATCGCAAGCATCGGCGGACTGCCGGCCAGGGTCCGATCGACGAGCGTCGCGCCATCGTCAGAGAGCCCTGTCCGCGACCGCATCTTGTCCGCGACACTTTTGACCGCTTCTTGCACCGCATGGAAATAATTGTCGGCAAGAAGCTCTGCACGGCAGAACTTGAGGACGTCGGCATGCACGCCGCGACCCTCAAGATCAGCCCGCAGATCGCGCGCGCGACGCTGGGCTTCGGGCAGGGTTTGGGCGGCGGCTGCCTTGCTCAGGTCGCCTGACTGATCGACGACGAGGCCCGCGAATGCCAGCGCTTGGTTGAGGCGCGCCCGCATCGGTTCGTAGCGATGCGGCTCACGGCTATATCGTGCCGGTTTCATTGCGAGCCGGATGAATTCGAGAATGTTGGTGCGGTTCTGCTTGCTGTTCTGACATTCGACGAAAGCGTTGAAGAGGCGAACGCGCTTCGTGGCTGGTCCAGGGTCAGCGATCTTCGATGAGGCGAGAAGATGCTCGATCTCCGGACCGGTCAGGCCTTCTGAGGTGTCGCCGAGCGCGCCTGCAATCGCTTCCAGTTGGTCTTGGGTGAAGAACGCCATCGGCAGCTCACTTGCCGTGCGCAAGGCGGCGGAGGAATGTCCTGGCAGTCACCAGTACGACGTGCAGCCGGAACGTCGCGTGATCCTCGTCGGAAAGGCCTGGGTGCGAACCCTCCGTGTGGAGCATCTTGAAGAGGCCGTTGACGTAGTTTTTGCCGTCGTGGGTCCACTCGTTGCGATCCATAGCAAGGAAGCCGATTTCTGCGAGCAAGGCGCGGCGGTTTTCCGAACTCGGCCGTTGAGCCGCTTCCTGCGGTCGCACGTTGCGCGCAATGTCGTCGAACAAGCTTTCCAAGAAAGTCCGGAGCTGGCTGTTGCAAGCGGCCCAATCGCCGCGTGTATGCGCTTCGACGGCTTGGTCGAGATGGCCGAGAGGAGTTTTGAAGCCGAAGGACTTCAGGAGCTGATGCACCTCGTTGTCTGTCTCGGGGAGCTGGATTTCGCCGGGTAATGCCGCGCGGATGGACGCGTTTCGCCCGTAGTCGTCCCACGTTAAAACGTATCCGTCACGCGCAAGGCCCCGTGCGAATGCCGTTTGCAGAGCGTGCGTAGAGTCTTGCTGCGCGAGCTGCGCGGCTTGCCGGATCACCGCCTCGCCCAGGGTCATGCTGCCTTCGAGCGTGTCGAGCACGGCCTCGGCGCGCTGCACGACGACCCGGCCGAGCAAGGCGCACTTGTTGGCGACGCTGAGGGAGGTGCTGGAGGAAATCTCGTCCTCCAGGCCGAGGCGGAGAACCATTTGGTTGAACCGCGCCTGGCTGTTTTGCTCCAGCAACTCGACTGCGGCGACAAGGGTAGGACGGGTGAAGGGCGCAGATCGCATCGGCGCTCCTAATTGAAACGAAGCCCGAACAACCCACCGGTGTCGGTCGCGTCGGTGAGTTTGGTCTCGAGGACATGGTCCCTGACCCTGAAGCCAGGTTTGAACCCCTCCTGGGGCAGAACGTCGGAGTTCATCGTCACGATGTACTGGAAACCGGCGGCCTCGGCACGCTCGGCGCCAAGCTGTAGGGCTTTGGCGACCTGGCGCTCATCAACGCCATCGAACAGGTGGCTGTCGTGCAGAAGAAAACCGGGCCCGCGACCCTGCTTCAGGCTGATCTCGGTGAGCATCAGATCGAAGCAGAAGATCTGCATGTTGGTGATGCCCTTGCTCCGCTGCCCATCGATATGGACGTCGAACTGCAGGCCGCCGCCAGTCTCGGCGATGGTGAGGCTCCCAGCCTTCTCGTAGAGGGATTCCGACAAGGACTCGAATGTCAGGATCGCTTCGCGCAGGATGTCGTTGCGTTCGTGCAGATCGTCCCGAAGCGCCTTGGTCAGATTGGCCCTCTCGATGTCCAGTTCGGCTTTGGTGCTCTCGATACGCTCGGCGGTCTCGAGGCGCTGACGCAAACCTTCTACTTCCGCCTCGGCGCGGCCGGCCTCCTCGCGCAGGTTCGTATAATGCTCCAGCGCGCCGCCCGAACTCAGCACATTCATAATCTGGCGACGGCGGCGATCGCGCTCGGCAGTGCGCTGATCGCGCTCGGCGATACGCGCTTCGGTGGAGGTGATCTCGGCATTCAAGTGGGCACGGCGGTTCTCGATGATCGAGCGATGAAACCGCTCCACCTCGTCGAAACGCCGCCGAACCATGTCCGGCAAGACGACGCCGGCTTCCGCATAGAGCTTGGTGACGTCACCTAGATTGGGGGCATCTTCTTCACCGAGTGAGGCGCGAAGTTGTTGAAGCAAGTCACCGTCCATGACGTTGTCGACGTTGAGCGCGTCGATCTCACGGGTGATGAGGTTGGCTTCGCGTTCGAGCTCCTTGTATTCTGGCACGACCTCGAAGGAGGCCAGCTGTTCGCGCAGCCTGACGGCGCGGGCTTCGGCGATGGTGAGGCGTGTGCGCAGATCGGCGGCCTTGCCGAAATAGCGGCCGAGGTCGCCGCTCTTGGCGGCTTTGCGCAATTCCTGGGCGACCTTCTCCTGCCCGCGCAGTTCCTGGAATTTGCCCGGAATGGTCCAGTCGAGGCCGAGCAGATAACAGATCGAGACCTGCTGGTCCCATGCTTGCTGCATCGTGGAATGCTGCATCGGCTGCTGGAATCCGCCACTGAGCTGGCGGCGCGCGAAATAGGAGAACAAGGAGCGGAAGGACGGCTGGAAGCGTTCGCTTTCGTCACCGGCGGCGAGCGGCAGACCGAACCAGAGCTTGCCGAGATTGGCCTTCCACTGTTCGTTCGAAAGCTCGAAATGTCCGGCCGCCAGGTCGAACTGCGGTGCAAGCGGCCAGTTCTCGACGGCGCCGTCGATAACGAGCCGGCTCGGCTTGGCGCCGCTGCGGGCCGCGGATATCGCCTCGCCGGCAATGTCGACCGCCACGTCGAACGTCCATTCGGTGAGGACCTCGGACCGGAAGATGCTCTCCTTACGGACATCGGCGCCGAACAGAAAATGTACCAGCTCCACGAAGCTGGTCTTGCCGGCACCGTTGCGCGACTGGCGGTCGTTGGCGCCCTCGCTCTTGTCGGCCAGCAGGATGTTGAGGCCCGGTTTGAAAGCGAGGGTCTTGAAGGAAGACAGGTCGCTGCCGAAACGGCGGATCATGATGCGACCCTCCGCACGAGGCCGCGCTCGAAGTCGAGCGCCCCGATCGTGTAGAGTAGGTCCAGCGCGAGGATGAACCATTGATAGTCGATCGGCGCGTTGGGAGCATGTTGCGCCCGCCGGCCGCGTACCTCGTCCCACAGGCGGGACATGGTCATCGGCCGCTTCAGGATTTCTAAGACCTCGGCGCCGACTCCGATGAGCGCGCGGTCGGGACGGACATGCTTGGTCGGCAGGATCATGACGCCTCCACGGAGACGATAGGATCCTCGAAGATGTCGCAGCTATCGAAGAAATAGGCGAGCACGGCCAGCGCAGCACCCTGGCGCTTCGGTTCGCCGTTCATGCCGGCATAATCCTGCAAGTGCTTGAAGATCGTGTCGGCCGGAAGATCAAGGGCTTTCAACTCGGCGTAGCGCATGCGGAACGCCTCTGCGATCCGCTCGCCGAGATCCGGCCGAGGGCTTTTGCGAAAGAAGGTGTCGACGAGGGTCGACTTGCGCCGGCCGATCCGCAGCAGGAGCCCGGATTCATCGGACAGCGCGTTCTTTTCCAGCTTCTCCAACGACGGCGGGGTGAGCGGCGGATCGCCGGCATTCGGCTCCTGCCGCTGCAGCGCTTCGATGATCGGCACGAGGTCGGCCATTACAAGGCGATCGACAATGGCAATCGAAGCCGCGGGGCCGAACAGCGCCTGCAAGGCGGCCAGTTCAAGGCCCATCGCGAGCTTCAGGAGTTCCGGCTCCGACCAGGTCTCAATGGCAAGCGGTGCATGCGCCTGCCGCAGGCCGTCGATATGCTGGACCGCAGTGGGTGGGAGGCCACGGCCATCATTATGGACGAAGACCCATTCGGCCATATCGCCGTTCCAATGGCCGCGTGCGCCATGAAAGTCCTCATCGACCTTGGCGATCAGTTCGGCTTCTTTCATGGCATCGGGGGCATAGCACTGGAAGACGGACTTGGTGCTGACGCGGCGGCCATCGCATTTTAGATCGCCATAGCGGCCGTAAGGGCGAACTTCTTCGAAATCGGCCCCGAAAGCGTAGCCTGCCAGCCGAACGAACCAGTCTTGGAACGCCGTGCCACGCTGGGTGTAGAAGGCCAGCCGAAAGCGATCGACATAGATGGAGTGCTGCAATTCATCCATGGCGGTGCTTGGACGCCCGGACTGGCTTTGGCGCACGCGCCGCCGGTGCGACGTCACCCAGGTGATGAATGCGCATGGCCGGCCGCTTCGGCAGTTTCACCATCAGTTCCAGCTTGCCGCCGACTGCCTCTACATAGCTGCGGAGTGTCGAGAGATACATGTCGGCCTGCTTCTCAATCTTGGAGACCGAAGGCTGCTTGATGTTGAGCGCGGTGGCGATCTCGGCTTGCGCCTTGCCAGCGATCTGGCGCAGCTCCCGAAGGCCTTCAACTTCTTGCTTGAGTTCTTGATAGCGTGCCTCGATGTCGGCCTGGCGCTCCGGCGGCAGCTCGGCGATGATCTCGTTCAGGCTCCGTGCCATCTCACTTTTCCTTCTTTCCGGATTTCAGGCTTTCCAGATGGTCGGAAAACCGCAAATCCGCTTTTGCGATCAGGCTCCTGTAGAAGCGCTTTTGGCTTCCGCCCGACTTGTCGCCGGCTACGAGCACGATCGCGTTTCTCGCCGGGTCGAAGGCGAAGGCTGCTCGCCATTCGCCATCGGCTGCCTCGAACCGCAACTCCTTCATATTGGCGTGTTTCGATCCCTTCAGCGTATCGACATGCGGGCGGCCAAGCTGCGGACCGAAATCGGCAAGCACCTTGGCGACCACCAACATGGCGTCCTGAACGGCCGGCTCGAAGGCCTGAAACTCCGCTTCGAAGGCATCGTGTAGTTTGACTTCCCACATATCCATATAGCCTAGGGGCTATGTTCGGTCAATGGGAAGGATGCGCGGAGCGGCCGGCGACGCAGTGGTCGCGCGACGGCAACTTTCGGCCCAGGCGTCGAGATCATCGACCGCGTAGCGGACCCATTTTCCAAATTTATGGAAAACCGGTCCACCCCCCAGCGAGCGGTAGCATTCCAGCGTATGCGCCTCGAGAGCGAGGTAGCGCGCAGCCGCTTCGGTATCGACGAAGCGGATGGGCCCGGCGTCGTCGACGAACCTGGCCCGACGCAGAATGTCGGGAGTCGGCCAACGGCGCTGCGGGTTGACGTCCTTACGCATGGCTCGCCTCCGTTCGCTCGTCGCGCTTGGTGCCAGGCGGGACGTCGCGGTTTTCACCCGAGCGATGACGGAACGGCCGATAGTTTCCGAGCTTGGTGCGGGAGGCATATTGGCCGTCCTCGAAGCCAAGGGGCTTGCCGGTGGCCGTCAGCACTGGCTCGATCGCCTCGACGTCAGGCGCCACCGAAGGCACATTCTCGACCGGCGCTGGAGTGGAGATCGGAGCCGGGCTCACTGGCCGGCCGCCGAGCAACGCCTGCCGCCGCTGGTTCACCGCCTCCGCCGCAGCTCGCACCGGATCGTCCTCGGTGTGCACGTACTTCATGAACATGGTCACCGTCTTGTGCGCGGTGAGCGCCATGCCGACCTTCACAGGGATGCCTGAGTTGGCGATGTCGGTTGCCGAGCGATGTCGAATGCCATGCGTCCCGATATGCGGGAGCCCGGCACGCTGAAGAATGCGCCGCCAGCCTTGGTAATAAGTGTGCTTCGACATCGGCAGTTTTGGGTCGAAGACGGACGGGCAGACGAACGGCGATTCCTCGAGGAGCGGTGCGGTCTCGAAGAGACGCTGCGCTTCTGCGCTCATGGGCTTGGACATGCCACCCGTCTTGCTGTCGGGCCAGACGACACGCTGATTGTCGTAGTCGATCCACGCCCATTCGAGTTGCAGGATCTCCGACATGCGCGCCGCGAATTCGAACTGGAGCCGGATCGCTAGGAGGATGAACGGATGCTCAAGCCCCTCTGCCTCGGCGCGCGCGAGGTAGGCGAAGAGCTTCTTCATCTCGCCGTCAGTGATGAGGCGGGTCTTTCCCCGTTCCGGATACTTCGGGACGTGGCGGCACGGGTTCGACCCATCGGGGCGCATGCCCCAGACCTCGGCCATGTTGAACATCTTGCGCACGGCGGCGAGCACGCGGTTCGCATTCGTGGGCTTCTTCGACATCTTCTTCATCAGATTCGAGATGTCGGCACGCGTGACGTCGGGTACCTTCAGCTGGCCGAGCACTGGGATGATGTAGCGCTTGCCGTAGCCCCGGTTCGAATGGACGGTCGATGGCTTGTTGCGGCTCTCCGAGTAGTCGGTGATGAACCGATCGAAGAGTTCTTTGACCGTCGGCGCCTGCCGGGCCGTGGCCCGCTCGGCGCTGGGATCGACGCCACGGCGAACCTCGGCCAACCAATCCTGGGCGATCCCTCGGGCTTGCTCGACGGTGATCTCGCCGTAGCGGCCGATAGCGGGCTTACGGCGCTGTCCGTTGTGGGCGACATAGGCCACCATGAAGATCTTGCGGCCGGCGGGCGTGACCTTGACAAGGAACCCGGGTATCGTCGTATCCCGGAGTTCGTAATCGCGCTCCTGCGGGGTTGCGGCGTCGACAGCGGTCTTGGTGAGTTTGATTTTGGGCATTCCTAACCTCCGTTGAGGTCGGATTTCAGGTGCAGAATAGGTGCACCTAGAAAGCCAACCGTAGCGTACAGCCGGTTAGGTATGTGTGTTTCGAGAACCGAAAAAAGCTAGTGCTGACAGTCGGTTATCGGGAAAACGGATACCCCCGGCGGCACAAAGGATAGGGGATATCCGGTCTCTCAAAATCGAGTTCCGAAAGGAGTGCTGGTTCGATTCCGGCCAGGGGCACCAATTTCCTTTGTTCGAAGATGCCCCGCGCCGCCGCGGTTCAGGCCGGCGACAGCCGCACGAACTGGCCGTTCCGCTTCTCCACCGTGCCCGCTGCGAACACAGATCCGTTCATCGCGACATAGACGCCCGGCGGTGCGACCTGAGCCGTCGCGAATGCCATGCCGAGATTGAAGGCCGCATCGCTCTCCGCGAATCGCGCCGGTGCCAGTGCGCCGACCAACACGATCGTCTTGTCGGCAATGCCGGCAAGCGCCTTGGCGGTGACGGTCATGGTGTCGGTGCCATGGGTGATGACGATTCGCTCGCTCGGAGCGGCGGCGACGCGTTCGGCGATCCCGGCGCGGTCCTGATCGTCGAGCTCGAGGCTGTCCTTGCGCAGCACTTCCTCGATCACGAACGGATGGGTGACGCGCGCAACCTCAAGCAGCCGGGCGATCATCGTGTCGCTGATCTGATACTGGCTCGTCGCGTCGAAATAGGCCTTGTCGATCGTACCCCCGGTGGTGAGCACGAGGATGGGGTTTGGGTCGGTCATGGCGCATCCCGAAAACATGTTGGCGATTGCGCGTGCGCCTAGCCCAAATGGGCGCCCGGCGGAATGCGAGATCTGCACTGCCGGGCACCCATATGGCGTTCGATCAGAAGTTCGCGCCGAAGCTGATGAGGTTGAACACCAGCGCGGTCCACAGCAGCGACAGCGCCGCCACGATCAGCACCACGCTCCAGAGTTTTGAAAACCAGCCGCTCTTGCGGGCCCAGACCTGCCAGCCATTCCACAGCGCAGCCCCCATCAACACAGGGAAAGCCACGACGCCGACAATCTGCAGCAGCCAGACATAGGGTTCGTAGCCACCGGCAAGGTTGTCCATGTCGCCGCCCATGATCGTCCAGCTGGTGATCCAGCCGACGATCACCGCAACTGCGGCGGAAGCGAAACCCCGAACCAGCCGATAGGCCCGCAGGTCGCGCCCGGCGATTTCGAGCTTTGCACCATGGCGGCGGCGGACGATGGCGGTGACGGGCCATGCGATAGCGGTCAACGCCAGCGCTGCGAGACCGGCCAGCAACAGCGGCAGGATCCACGCGGTCGAACGATACCAGGGCGCGCGGTCGTACATGACGATGGGTGATCCGCCGTCGAAGCCGACCCGCACGACCTTCCCATCGACCAGTTTCGCGGCAACCCGCTCATGACTGTCCAGATCGCGCCAGACGAACGGCGCGATCTCGACCCATTTGGCGTTCCCGCTGCCCAGGCTGATGCCGCCATCCTGGTTCAGACCGATTTTGAGCTGCCCGGTCAGTTCCAGCATCTTCGCGAAATTCGATTCCGAACGCCGGGTCGAGATGTAGGTCCCGACCATCATTCGGGCATGTTCGGCGGCCGTTTTCGCATCGACCCGCCTGTCATGAGGCTTTGAAGGGAAATAGCGGTCGGCGAATTGCTCCAGCAGCAATCCGCGGGCGCCCGAGACCGCATAGTCCTTGCCGACGCTGTTCAGCGATACGAACACGCCGACATTCTCATTGGGAAACAGCCAGAGCTCGCTGTGGAACCACCAGGTGTCGCCGGCATGTGCGATCACCGAGCGACCGTTGATATTCTGTTCGTAGAAGCCCAGCGCCATGCGATTGAGCGGCGGCAGGATGGTGAGTTTCGTATCGTGCATCATCCGCGCGGTCTCGGGCCGGAGCAGCGCTCCGCCCTGGTTCAGATGTGCGATCATGAATTTCGCCATGTCCGCGCCGGTCGCGGCAAGAGCGCCGGCGGGGGAGGGATTCACGAACTCATAGGGCTTGGCCTCTCCCGACGCCTGGGCATAGCCTTTCGATACGAACGGCAGCAGGTGGGCCGGCAGCGGTTGGCGAAAGCTCGACCGCGTCATCTGCAGCGGGCCGAAAACATGCCGGTCGAGATAGTCGTCAAAGGGCATGCCCGATACCCGTTGGACGATATAGCCCGCCAGACCCGTGGCATAGTTGGAATAGGCTGGAGAGACGCCCGGCGCGAATATCCGCCTGGGCATCCAGCGCTTCAGCGCTTCGTCGAGCGGCCGGATGTTTTTCGGGTTTCCGACGATCACGCCATTGCCGACTTCCTCGAAGCCGGCGGTATGGGTCATGATGTTGCGCAGCGTGATCGGCTGGCCCTGGCGCGGTGGAATCTTGAAATCGAGATAGGTGTTCACATCCTTGTCGAGATCGAGCTTGCCCTGTTCGACCAGCTGCATGACCGCGGTCCAGGTGAACAGCTTCGAGATCGAGCCGGGGCGGAACATCGTCGTGGCAGGATTTACGGGCGTGCGCTTGGCGACGTCCGAATAGCCAAAGCCTCTTTGCGTCAGAACCCGTCCGTCCTTGACGACGACAACCACCGCGCCCGCGATATCGCCGCGCTTCAGTGCATAGGGCATGTAACCGTCGAGCCATGTATCCACGTCGGATTGCGTCAACTGCGGACTGACCGGTGCAGAGGGGATTGGTGCCGCGGGGGCAGGGGCCTGCCGGGCCGCTCCGGGCACCGCAATTATTGCCAGCATTGCTGCTGCAATCAGCTTGAACGGAATCATGCTCTACCCCTCCCCGGATGGCGTTGACGGCTTTCCGGGCGGCTTTCCTGCGGCTTCGGAGCCGCAAACATGCCGGACCGTCTAACGACTATAGACGATCTCTAGCAGGAATTATTCGATTCGGAATCATAATTTCTAATTGGAAAATTGTGGCTTGAGCAAACTGACTCAACTCCGCCAGGGCACCGGGCGCAGCGACTGTTTGAGCAGCGTCAGAAAATCGCCGACGCGGGCGGAGCGTTCACCGCGGCGGCCGAGCAGCGCGGTGATATTCGCATCCGCAAGTGTCCAGTCCGGCAGGAGGTGCACGAGTTTTCCGGAGGCGATGTCCTCCGCCACATCCCACTCCGAACGCACCGCGATCCCCAGTCCGGCCAGCGCGAGCGTCTTGGTGACTTCGCCGTCATTGCTAGACAGGCTGGGCTCGATCCGAACATTGGCCTGATCGCCCTGCGGAGTACCAAAACGCCAGAGCGTGACGTCCTCGTCATTCTCCCGCAGCACGATGCAGCGATGGTCGCGCAATCCGGCGGGTACGGCAGGTGTGCCATGTTGCGCCAGATAGGCCGGGGCCGCGCAGAGCAGCCGGCGATTGGGGGCGATGACCGTGGCGATTTCATCGCTGTCGCGAATTTCGCCGATCCGGACCAGAATGTCGCATGCCGAGACCAGGCCGATGCCGGGGCGATCGGACAGGGTCAGGTCGACATGCACATCGGGGTGGGCGGCGTGGTAGTCGGCAACCAGTGGTGTGATGTGGCGGCGTCCGAAACCAAGCGGCGCCACCAGTCGCAAAACGCCGGTCGTTGCGCCGCGCCGTGCGGCGAGTTCTTCCTGAAGCGAAGAAAGCCGCGTCAATATGTCGCTGGACCGCTCGAGCAGCAATTCGCCATCGGCGGTGATCCGCAATCCCTTGCCGTTGCGCTCGATCAGGCGGAGGCCGAGCCGGCGTTCGATCTGCGCCAGCCGCTGGCTGACCGCGGGCGGGGTCACGCCCAGCGCGCGCGCCGCGGCCGCAAGCGATGACGACGCGCCGATCGTGGTGAAGAGTTCGAGATCGTCAGCGGTCAGCATTAAGTGTCACCTTAACTCAGTAGTTAGATGAAGTCACATGGTGCCGCGGCGAGCCGATAGTAGAAGCAGCTTGGACCAGAGAAGGACATCCCATGACCGACCAATCCGGCGTCACGCCGATCGCGGACCAGCTGACGCCGGCGCTGCTGCTCGACCCCGAGCGGATGGCACGCAATATCGAGCGGATGCGCGCGAAGATGGCCGGGCTTGGCGTGGGGCTTCGCCCACATGTGAAAACCGCCAAATGCCTGGAGGTGATCCGCCGGATGACGGGAGGCGCCCCCGGGCCGGTCACGGTCTCCACGCTGCAGGAGGCCGAGCAACTCGCTGCCGCCGGCTATACCGATATCGTCTATGCGGTGGGGTTGACGCCGAACAAGCAGGATCGCGTGCGCGCGCTGCGCCGAAGCGGTATCGACCTGAAGGTCATTCTCGACAGCGTCGGGACGGCCGAGGCGCTGGCCGCCGGCGGAGGTCCGGACGACAGCCCGGTTCCCGCGCTGATCGAAATCGATTCTGATGGTCACCGCGCGGGAGCGAAACCGCATGATGGGGCGCTGCTGCACGCGATCGCGTCGCGGCTGACCGGTGGCGCAGCACTGGCAGGGGTGTTGACCCATGCCGGCGAAAGTTATGCCGCGCGCTCGCACGCGGAGATCCGTGACTATGCTGTGCTGGAACGCGACGGTGCAGTGACCGCCGCTACGCTGCTGCGTGAGGCCGGCCATGTCGTCGATATGGTCAGCATCGGATCGACCCCCAGTGTGCTCTATTCCGAAGACATGACGGGCGTGACCGAGGCGCGCGCCGGTGTCTATGTGTTCTTCGATCTCGTCATGGCGGGCATCACCGCGTGTACCATCGACGAAATCGCAATCTCGGTGTTGACGAGCATCAATACGGTGCAGGCCGAGCGTGATCGCTATTTGATCGATGCGGGATGGACTGCAATGTCGCGCGATCGTGGAACCGCGTCGCAGCCGGTCGACCAGGGCTATGGCATCGTCTGCGACGTGCACGGCAAGCCCTATCCCGACCTGATCATGACTGAGTGCAACCAGGAACACGGCGCGATTGCGCTGCGCCCGGGCAGCACCGCGACGCTGCCGAAGCTGACCATCGGCGATCTCGTGCGCATTTTGCCGAACCATGCGTGCGCGACGGCGGGGCAACATGGCGGCTATCTGGTGACTGACGAGGCCAGGAATGTCATCGTCGATCGCTGGTTGCGTTTTGGAGGTTGGTGATGACTGATATCGTTCCCGTTTTCCCGTCCGATGTTCCGCCCCCGGGCGGCCATTATTCACCCGGAATCATATTCGGCGATCTGGTGTTCGTGTCCGGGCAACTGCCTGTGTCGGAATCCGGTGACCACGCACTCGCCAAGGCCGATTTCGAAACGCAGGCACGGCAGGTGTTTCGCAATCTGATCGCGGTGCTGCGTGCGTCAGGCGCCGGGCTGGAGGACGTGCTCAAGGTCACGCTCTATGTCGCCAGCGTCGATCATTGGGGACAGTGCAACACGATCTATGCCGAAATCTTCGGAGACCACCGCCCGGCGCGGGCCGTGGTTCCGACCGGCCCGTTGCACCATGGCTATCTGATCGAGGTGGAAGCGATCGCACGTAAACCGGCATGACCGGCTTTCAGGAAAGGCAGGGTTCAGGCCGATGATGATCCGAACGTCACGCACAGTCTTCATGCTTGCCTTCGCCATGTTCGCGGCGACGGCGTCGGCCAGGGACGGCGATGCCGTGGCGGACGGGCTTCGGCCCGCGGTGCACGTCGCAGGCACGCCTGAAACACGCTGGACTGTCGCAGAACGCATGGCGCTCCACGGTGTCGCCGGCACCAGCGTGGCGGTGTTGCGTGACGGAAAACTTGCCTGGGCGCACGGATATGGCGTGCGTCAGGCCGGCAAGGCCGAACCTGTGACTGCCGAGACGATGTTCTCCGTCGGATCGCTCAGCAAGGTCGGTACTGCGGCAGTCGTGCTGCGGATGGTCGATGAAGGACGTCTCGATCTCGATCGTGACGTCAACGATTATCTCAAGCGCTGGAAGGTGCCGGCGAGCCCGCTGGCGCAGGGGCGTGCCGTCACGCTGCGTCGCCTGCTGTCGCACACCGCGGGTCTCAACGTGCATGGTTTCCCCGATTATCTGCCGGGTGCGGCGCTCCCCACGATTCTGGACACGTTGGATGGACGTCCGCCATCGCGAACAGAAGCGGTGCGGATCGTCTACACGCCCGGCACGCAGTTCCGTTATTCGGGCGGTGGTGTGACGGTGGAACAGCTTGTCGTCGAGGATGTGTTGGGCGTCGATTTCGAGACGGCGGCCAAGCGCTATCTGTTCGAGCCGCTGGGTATGACGCGCAGCACATATCGTCAGCCTCTGGATCCTCAGTTCGGCAACATTGCAAAGGCGCATGACGGGAAGGGTAAACCCACTGCTCTGCCACGCGGCTATGAGGCGATGCCGGAAACCGCGGCGTCGGGGCTGTGGACCACGCCGAGCGACTATGCGCGTATGGTTGCGGCATTCATCACATCCTATCGCGGTGCGCCGGGCGCATTCCTCAGCCGATCCCTGGCGGAGCAGATGATGACCGAGGTCGCGCCGGGCACCGTCGGTCTGGGGCCGTTCATCGATGGGCGGGGCCCTACACGGCGTTTCCAGCACGGCGGTTCCAACGACAGTTATCGTGCGTGGATGGAAGGCAATCTGGCGAGCGGCAACGGCGTGGTGATCTTTACCAACGGAACGGAAGGCGCGCGGCTTTACCCCGAAATTCGACGTTCGGTTGCTGCCGCGGAAGGGTGGCAGGACAGCGGGGTTGCCGATGTTCCGGCCGTGACGCCGTCTGCCGGACGGTTGAACGAACTGCAGGGCAGCTATCGGGTGAAGCCGTCGTCGGGGCCGCTTGGAGAGCGTATGCGCTTGCAGGCGACGTCTCCAGTTCTGCATGTCTCGGCGGTTGATGGGACGCTCCGCATCGGCCGAGAGAGCGGTCGCGGAGAAGCGCTGGTGCCGGCCGATCTCAGCAATTTCGTGTTTTCGAACGACGCAGATCGTTGGGTCGAGTTCGTGACCGGAGGCGACGGCCGGATCGAGGGCGTGATCATGCGCAATGGGCTGTCCGCGATCGAGGCGGTACGCGAACCCTGAATTCTCTGCCGGATCAGGTCGAGCCGGAACTGCCCACGGCGGACAATGCGCCGAGCACGGCACCCTTGATATGCGGAAGCGCGATCAGCGTCGTGACGATCATTGCCGGCAGCACGATGGCAAGCGATTGCCAGAGCGGCATCAGCCACAGCTGTTCGATCAGCAGGATCGGCGCCAGCACCAGATGGCCGACCAGCAATACGGTGAAATAGGACGCGGCATCGTCGACGCGGTGACGGCCATTATCCTCGCCGCAGCTCGGGCAGGCGGCATGGACCTTCAGATAGCCGCGAAATAACGGCGCCTGTCCGCAGATCGGGCAGCGCTTGGTGAAGCCCAGCTTGACCCGTGGGAGAAAGGGGCTGTTGCCGCTCATGTCCGTCCGCCTCGTTCCGCTCAGTCGATCTCGCCGGGAAAGGTCTCGGTGTCGATCTGGGCCTGCATTGCCGGGCTGTAACGCGCACCCCGGATCGCGTCGCCATCGAAAAGCGCATCGACGCGCGCAAGTATATCCGGATTGATACGGAGTGTGGCGGCGGCCAGATCCTCTTCCAGATGCGCGATGCTGCGCGTGCCCGGAATCGGCACGATCATCGGGTCTCGCGATAGCACCCAGGCGAGCGAGAGCTGCGCGGGCGTGCAGCCTGCTTCGGCGGCAAGCGCATCGAACCGCCCGATCGTCGCCAGATTGTGCGCAAGCTGCGGTTCCTGGAAACGCGGCATCATCGCGCGGATATCGCCCGTCGTGTAATCTGCGCTGCGTACCGCGCCCGCGAGGATGCCGCGCGCGACCGGAGAGAAAGCGACGAAGCCGATGCCGAGCGAGCGACACGTATCGAGCACGGCGATCTCGGGATTGCGCACCCACGGCGAATATTCGCTCTGCACCGCTGCAATCGGATGGACGCCATGCGCGCGCCGGATGGTGGTGGCGGACATCTCGCTCAGCCCGATTGCGCGGATCTTGCCCGCATCCACCGCGCGGGACAATTCACCCACCGAATCCTCGACGGGCACGTTCTGGTCGAGGCGATGCAGATAATAGAGGTCGATCCGGTCGGTTCCCAGACGCACCAGCGCATCGTCGAGTGTCTTGCGGATCGTTTCCGGCCGCCCATCGAGCACGCGTTTGCCGTCGACAACGTCGAGCACGCATTTGCTGGCAAGCGTGAATTCGTCACGGCGATGCATCACCGCCTTGCCGACCAGCCGTTCATTGCCGCCCGTGCCGTAGATCGCGGCCGTGTCGAGAAAGTTGCAGCCGAGATCGAGTGCGCGATTGAGCAACGCATTCCCATCCTCTTCCGAGGCCGGTTCGCCATAGGCATGGCTCAAATTCATGCAGCCGAGCCCGATCGCGGACACGGAGAACGGCCCGATGCGACGGGCCGGAAAAGGCAAGGTCATGCGGGCGCGGTCTCGGCTGTTGAGCGGGAGGGCAGCGTATCGCGCACTTCGGCCGCGATGGCAAAGGAGTGCTTGCGCGCCTCATGGTCGAACATCTGGCAGGTAACGATCAACTCGTCTGCCTGGGTGCGATCGAGAAATGCCGCGACCTGCCGGCGTACCGTCTCCGGCGATCCGACCGCGGAGGCTTGGAGAACCTGGTCGAGCATCCCGCGCGCTTGCGGGGGCAGTGTGTCGCGATAGCCGGGCACTGGCGGGGGCAGTTTGCGCGGGACTCCGGTGCGGATCGCGACAAAGGCTTGCTGCATCGAGCTTGCAAGCAATTCAGCTTCTTCGTCGGTGTCGGCCGCGAAGATATTGAAGCCGAGCATCACATAGGGTCTCGCAAGCTGGTCCGATGGCTTGAAATTGCGGCGATAGAGCGCGATCGCTTCGTCCATGTCGCCCGGCGCGAAATGCGATGCAAAGGCATAGGGCAGGCCGAGTGCGGCAGCGAGCTGCGCACCGAACAGGCTGGATCCCAATATGTAGAGCGGCACGTCTTCGCCGATGCCGGGAACCGCTTCGATGCCAAGGCGCGGATCGCCCGCGAAATAGGCTTGCAGTTCCATCACGTCGCGTGGGAACTGGTTGGGGTCCGTATCGAGATTGCGGCGTATCGCTTGGGCGACGCGCTGGTCCGATCCCGGCGCGCGACCGAGGCCCAGGTCGATCCGACCTGGGTGAAGTGCGGCGAGCGTGCCGAATTGTTCGGCGATGACCAGTGGCGAATGGTTGGGCAGCATGATCCCGCCCGCACCGATCCGGATCGTCGAGGTGCCGTCCGCGACATGGGCCAGCGCGACCGCAGTGGCCGCGCTCGCAATTCCGGACATGCCATGATGCTCGGCCATCCAGAAGCGCTTATAGCCCAATGCCTCGGCATGGCGGGCCAGATCCCGCGAGTTGGCGAGCGCGCGGCCCGCATTGCTGCCTTCGACGATCGAAGACAGGTCGAGTACGGAAAATGCTGTCATGGCGCGAATATGGGAAGCCGCCGCCTGCGCGGCAAGCGCGTCATCGATCGTAAAGCGAAAGCGGTTTGCCGAGATCGAAGAATGACTGGGCGACCGCTTGAGCCGTGGTGAGCACGCCAAGCGTATTCGGAGTGCCCATGAGCGCGCCGAGCAGCGCATTGGCCCGCGATGCGTCCTCCAGCCCGGCTTCGACGGCTGAGATCAGCGATGCTTCGTGCGGCGTCATCCGCATGCAGCAGCATGGCGCGACCATCACCGTCTGCACCGACGCACGCGCGATCTCGGACATCATCGCCCGGATCAGGATCAATGGCCGGCGATAGCCGAGCCCGAAATGCGCGAACATGGCATGGGCGGCATGTGCGTCGTCCAGGCCATGGACCGCCATGCGCCGGATGGAGAAGAGCAGAATCCTGTCGCTGCGACCGCCGGGAAGGCTGCGGGTCGGGGCGGAAACGTCATCGGTGGAGTGATCTGACATCGGGCTATCCTCGCTGATAGCGGCATCATGCCAGTGGGCTATTGCAAGTCAATATCAATAATGATCGATGCGGTTGGATCGGTTTGGTTGCGCGACACGCAGCCGACCACATCGTGTCGACATGTGTCGCTTCACGGTTTGACGATATTGGATCCGGCAATGCTCTACAGCATGTCCCGCTTCCGGGGAATGCGGCAGCTGCCGTTGCGGTCAGTTCGGTATCTGGCCGTTCGCGGCAAGCACTTCGCCGGCAAGATAAAGCGAACCCAGGATGAGCACTTGCGCCGATTCCGAGCCGTTGGCCGCGATCCGGCGAAGTGCATCGGCAACGTCGGCGGCCGGTTCCGAAGGGATGCCCAATGCGTTGCCGATCTGGGCGAGATCGGCCGGGGCGTGATGCTCGTGATCGGGCACGATCACACTGTGCAGGCTCGCTGCCAGTTCGGCGAAGGGCGCCAGCAGCCCTGCGGGATCCTTGTTGGAAAGCACGCCCAATATGATGTGGAGTTTTGTAGTACCGGCCTCGCGGAAATGGGCGGCGATCGTCTCGCCGGCCGCCGGGTTGTGACCGCCGTCGAGCCAGAGCGGCATGTCGGCGGGCAGCAGGTCGCGCAACGGCCCGGAGTCGAGTCGCTGGATGCGCGCCGGCCATTCCGCCCAGCCCGTTGACGCCTTGAGCGCGGCGTCGGGAATGGCGATCGCATCCTGATGACGCAGCATGGCGAAGGCGAGTGCGGCGTTCATCGCCTGATGTGCGCCGGGCAGGCGGGGCAGGGGCGCTTCCACCTTGCCGCGTTCGTCGCGGTAATGAAGCTTGCCCTGATAGATCGCCGCGTCCCAGGCATCGCGCCGTGCCAACACCGGCGCGCCGACTCTTTTTGCGATTTCGGCGACCCTGGCGGCAAGCGGCGCGCGATAGTCCATGGTGACCAGCGGTACGCCATGTTTGGCGATCCCGGCCTTCTCACCGGCGATCCCGACGTCGCTCGCGCCCAGAAAGGCTTCATGATCGATGCCGAGCTGCGCGATCCCGCACGCTGCCGGGCGCGACAGGATATTGGTGGCGTCGAGCCGGCCGCCAAGGCCGACCTCGATCACGCAGGCATCGGCGGGATGCCGGGCAAAGGCGAGGAACGCTGCGGCGGTCGTCGCTTCGAAGAAGCTGGGATGGATATCCTCCGAGCCGTCGAGCACTTCGGCGAGCAGCGGTGCCAGTTCGGCATCCTCGATCAGATGGCCGGCAATGCGGATGCGCTCGTTGAAACGAACGAGGTGCGGCGAACTATAGACATGAACGCGAAGTCCGGCCGCCTCGATCGCGGCGCGCAGGAAGGCGCAGGTCGATCCCTTGCCGTTGGTGCCCGCGACATGGAAGACGGGCGGCAATTGCTCCTGCGGATTGCCCAGCCGTTCGAGCAGCGCGGTGATCCGTTCCAGCCCGAGTATGTCGCGCCCCGGCGACAGCATCGTCAGCCGGTCGAGCTGACGCTGGACGGCGGGATCGGCGGAGCGAGCTGAATCTGCCATGATGTCGTGCGACGCCGCGTTTACGCTGCTGCCCTGTCCCCGCACAGATAGCCGATCAGACGCCCGAGCGTGGCGGGCAGATCCTGCCGCTCCACCACCATGTCGAGCATGCCGTGGTCGAGCAGATATTCCGCGCGCTGGAAGCCTTCGGGAAGCTTCTCGCGGATCGTGCTCTCGATCACCCGCTGCCCGGCGAACCCGATCAGCGCGTTGGGCTCCGACAGTTGGACATCGCCCAGCATCGCATAGGATGCGGTGACGCCACCCGTGGTCGGATCGGTCATGACCACGATATAGGGCAGCCCGGCTTCGCGAAGCTCGGCGATCGCAACGGTGGTCTTGGGCATCTGCATCAGCGAGAGGATACCCTCCTGCATGCGCGCGCCGCCGGCCGCCGTGAAGATGACATAGGGTGCGTGTTCGGCGATCGCGGCGCGAACGCCGGCGACGAAGGCGGCACCGACGCCCAGGCCCATCGATCCGCCCATGAACGCGAAATCCTGCACGCCGACGACGGCGCGGTTGCCCTGGATCGTGCCCACGCCATTGATCAGTGCGTCGATCTCGCCCGTCGCGGCTCGCGCGGCCTTGATCCGGTCGGTGTATTTCTTCGAATCCCTGAACTTCAGCGGATCGTCCGCGACCTTGGGGTTCGGCAGCGTATGATAGTGCCCGTCGTCGAAAATCTGCGCGAAACGGATCTTGGGGCCAATCCGGCCGTGATGCCCGCATTTGGGGCACACCGACAGATTCTCCTCATATTCCTTGACGAAGATCATCTGCGCGCAGCCCGGGCATTTGTGCCAGAGATTGTCGGGCGTCTCGCGCTTGGCGATGAATGGGATGGCGTTGCGAACGCGGTTGATCCAGCTCATGCGGCGAGCTCCTTTCGTGCAGTCGCAAGCGCCGATGACAGCGATGCGATATAATCCTTGACCGGTCCGGCGGCGTCATTGCCATGTGCTTCGACCAGTTCGACAATCGCCGAGCCGACGACGACACCGTCGGCGACGCGGCCGATCGAGGCCGCCTGATCGGGCGTGCGGACGCCGAAGCCGACCGCGACGGGCAGATCGGTTGCCGCCTTAAGATGGGCGACGGCCGTTTCGATGCTGGCTTGCGCCGCCTGCTGCAATCCGGTGATGCCGGCGACCGAGACATAATAGAGGAAACCCGACGCGCTTTCGAGAACCGCCGGCAGCCGCTTTGCATCGGTGGTCGGGGTGGCGAGGCGGATCAGGTCGATGCCGGCGTCGCGCAGCGCGGGGCCGATCGCATCGTCTTCTTCGCTTGGGATATCGACGCAGATCACCCCGTCGACCCCGGCATCCCGCGCGGCCGCGGCGAACCATTCCGGCCCGCGGCGGACCATCGGATTGGCATAGCCCATCAACACCAGCGGCGTTTCGGGATGACGCGTCCGGAAAGCGCGGGCGATGTCGAGGATCGCGGCGGTCGTCGTGCCCGCTGCCAGCGCACGCAGATTGGCACGCTGGATCGCCGGGCCGTCGGCCATTGGATCGGTGAAGGGCATGCCCAGTTCGATCACGTCGGCGCCACCGGCAACCAATGCGTCGAGAACCGCGGCGGTGCCGTCGGGCGAAGGATCGCCGGCGGTGACGAAGGTGACGAGCGCAGCGCGGTTTTCCGACGCGGTGCGGGCGAAGGCGTCCGAAAGCCGGCTCAAAGCTCCACTCCCAGCGCCTTGGCGACGGTGAAGATATCCTTGTCGCCACGACCGGACAGATTGACGATCACGATCTTGTCCTTTGCCATGCCCGGCACGATCCGCTCGGCGGCGGCCAGTGCATGCGCGGATTCCAGCGCGGGGATGATGCCCTCCAGCTTGCAGAGCCGCTGGAAGCTATCCAGTGCTTCGGCGTCGGTGACGGGTTCGTAACGCACACGGCCGATATCGTGCAGCCAGGCATGTTCGGGGCCGATGCCGGGATAGTCGAGCCCAGCCGAGATCGAATGCGCTTCGGTGATCTGGCCGTCCTCGTCCTGCAGCAGATAGGTGCGGTTGCCGTGGAGCACGCCGGGCACGCCACCCGCGATGCTGGCGGCGTGGCGTGCGGTCTCGATGCCATCGCCGGCCGCTTCGACGCCCACGATCTCGACATCCTTGTCGTCGAGAAATGGGTGGAACAGGCCGATCGCATTCGATCCGCCGCCGACCGGGGCGATCAGCATGTCGGGCAGGCGGCCCTCCGCCTCCAGGATCTGGGCGCGGGCCTCGGTGCCGATTACCGACTGGAAATCGCGGACAAGCTCGGGATAGGGGTGCGGGCCGGCGACGGTGCCGATGATGTAGAATGTGTCGTGGACGTTGGCGACCCAGTCGCGCAGCGCCTCGTTCATCGCATCCTTCAGCGTCTTCGCACCCGATTCGACCGCACGAACCTCGGCGCCGAGCAGCTTCATGCGGAACACATTGGGCTGCTGCCGCTCGACGTCGACCGCACCCATGAAGATGGTGCAGGGCAGGCCGAACAGGGCGGCGACGGTCGCGGTCGCAACGCCATGCTGGCCCGCACCGGTTTCCGCGATGATCCGCGTCTTGCCCATGCGCCGCGCCAGCAGGATCTGGCCGACGCAATTGTTGATCTTGTGCGCGCCGGTATGATTGAGCTCTTCGCGCTTCAGATAGACCTTCGCACCACCCAGCGCTTCGGTGAGCCGTTCGGCGAAATAGAGCGGGCTCGGGCGACCGACATATTGCCGCAGCAGATATTCGAATTCGTCCTTGAACGCCGGATCCTGCTTCGCCGCGCGATATTCGCGCTCGAGGTCGAGGATCAGCGGCATCAACGTCTCGGCGACATAGCGTCCGCCGAACTGGCCGAAATGCCCGCGCTCGTCGGGCTGGGTGCGGAGGGAGTTGGCGCCAAGGCTGGATTGGACTGTCATGATGCGGCCACGGCTTTAAGGAATGACGCGATCTTGTCCACATCCTTGACGCCCGGCGCGGATTCGACACCGGAAGATGTGTCGACCAGTTCGGCGCGCGTCATGCGGATCGCTTCACCGACATTGTCGCCATCGAGCCCGCCCGAGAGCGCCCAGGGCAGGGGGTGGGCGAAGCCTTCCAGCAGCTTCCAGTCGAAACGCAGCCCCATGCCGCCGGGAAGCAGCGCAGTATCGGGCGTCTTCGCATCGTAGAGAATCCGGTCGGCGGCGCCGCGATAGGCGGCCGTCGGCGCCAGATCGGAAGCGGTGCGGATCGATATCGCTTTCCAGATGTCCAGGCCGGTGCGGGCCTTCACAGCGGCCACGCGCTCCGGCATCTCCTTGCCGTGGAACTGGAGGGTGTCGAACCCGGCCGCGATCGCGGCGTCGAGCAATGCGTCGTCCGGGTCGACAAAGACGCCGACCTTGCGGACATGGCGAGGCACACGCGCTGCCAGTGCCTGCGCGGGGCCGAACGCCAGATTGCGCGGGCTGGGCGCGAAGAACACGAAGCCGACATGGCTGGCACCGCCCGCAATGGCTGCGTCGAGCGTCGCTTGCGTCGAAAGGCCGCAGATCTTGGCATGCACGGGCATCGTTTCCTCAGCGTAGCGGCTTGGCCAGGACCGTCATGAACATGGGCGGCGTGAGCGGGATCGGAAAATCGCGCCGCTCGCCGGTGACGCTATAGCCGCGCCGTTGATAATAGGCGATCAGTTCGACGCGCGCTTCGAGCACCGTCATTTCCATCGTCCGGGCATCGAACAGGTCGCGCGCGGCGCGGTCCGCCTCGTCGAGCAATTGCCGGCCGAGACCAGCAGCCTGAACCAGCGGATCGACGCACAGCAACCCCAGATAGCAAAGCCCGTCGCCGCGATCGGTGATCTGGACGCAGCCGACGATGTCCGACCCGTCATGACCGATCAGCAATTGCGTGCCGGCCGTCGCGAGAATGCGTTGCAGTGTGGGCAGGTCGGTGCGGTCGTCGCTGAGTATGTGCGCCTCATGCGTCCAGCCGCGCGGTTCGGACTTGCCGCGATATGCGCGCTCGATCACGGGATGGAGCGATACCAGATCGGCAGGTTCGGCGGGGCGGACGACAAGCGCGACGGGAGTCATGGCGCGGCATTACCATCAGGCGTCTGTGCTGCAAGTCCTTCGGGGTGACGGCGAGGAGGTGACCTAAAGCGTCGCCTCGATATCGCGCGCAGCCTGGTCGGGATCTTCGGCCTGGGTGATCGGGCGGCCGACGACCAGCACCGACGCGCCGGCGTCGAGCGCGGCACGCGGCGTCATCACCCGCTTCTGATCGCCGATCGGGCCGCCGGCCGGGCGGACGCCGGGAACGACGAAGAAGCCACCGGGCCAGAGCTTGCGTGCGGCCGCGACTTCGTTGCCCGAACACACGACACCGTCCAGCCCGGCGTCACGCGCAAGCGCGGTCAGGCGGACGACCTGATCATGCGGGTCGGATGCGAGACCGATCGAGGTCAGGTCGTTGCCGTCCAGGCTGGTGAGCACGGTGACCGCGACGACCTTCGTGCCCAGCGGCGCGGCAGCCTTGGCATCCTCCATCATCGCGCGTCCGCCGGCGGCGTGGACGGTGATGATCGCGGGCTCCAGCGGGCGCAGCGCCTGAACCGCCTTGGCGACGGTGTTTGGAATGTCGTGGAATTTGAGGTCGAGGAAGATCGGCAGGCCGAGCGTCGCCATCTCGCGAATGCCGGCGCGGCCATTGGCCGAGAAGAATTCCAGCCCCAGCTTGATACCGCCGACATGATGGCGGACCTTGCTTGCGATTGCCTTGGCGCGTTCGATGTCGGGCGTGTCGAGTGCAACGTAGATCGGGCTGCTCATGCGACACCTGGGGGAACGGCAGTGGGGATTGAGGCGGGCGGGATTGATTCGCGAACTTCCGGCGTCGCGACCGGTATGCCGCGCGCCTCGTTCAGCGCGCGCTCCGTACTTTCCAGCCGTTTGCGCAATCGCCAGCGCGTCGCCCGGTGGACGATCAGCATGGGGACCAGCCCGACCAGAAATGCACCGATCATCAGCACCGGCAGCTTCGAATCGACCTGAACGTCGCCCCACAATTCGAGCGTGACGGGCGTCCAGTTGCCCAGCGAAAAGACGACGGCAACCACCGCGAGGATTACCCAGAAGATCGTCTTCAAAAACTGCATGCGGATGATCCTGCCGGTGACGGAATGTTTACAGTAGGCCGGATGCCCCCCCGGACTCAAGCCGGAGGAATCTCCGCCCGCAACGCCCGGAAAAGTTCCGGTATCGCCGTCAGCCTCTCTTCCTCTTCATCGAGGATTGCCAGGAACGCGGCGCGTTTCAATGTCGTGGCTTCACCGGGTTGCAGCGTGCGCCCCGCGGGAATGCTCGACAACAGGATGTCGATCAGCCGGTCCGCGCCGTGCAGGCGCCCCCAGAGATAGTCATTCTCGCGATAGGCGCGGCTGAAAAATGCGCCGAAGCTGTTGAACTGGATGCCTTTGAGTGTCGCTTCCGCGCCACCCTGGCGGATCGCGATGGCATCGTCCGGAGAGATGCGGTCGACCTGAACCGGGTCGAATTCGTCAAGGCCTTCGCCCTGCAGCAACGGCAGGGTGGCAATGTCGTAATAGGGGAAACCGAGATAGGCGAGCAGCATCGGCCGCCGCTGTTCCTTGGGCAATTCCGCCAGCGCCTCGGCGATCCGGTCGTCGGTCATGTCGTCGATCGCGCGCAGGTTGCGCGCCGCACCGAGCGTGTCGAGCGCGTCCTGCGGCTTTTCCGCTGCCTGTGCGGCGGCCTCGCGCACGACTATCGGATAGAAATCGCGCATCTCGCGGTCGAGATAGAGCGCCAGACAGTGATAAATGGCCTCGCGCATGCCGTCGATCGCCGCAGCTGGTGCGGTCTCGGCATCGGCGAGTTCGGTCAGTCGCCGCGCCAGCAAGCGCAGGCGGCGGACGCGAAATCCCAGATCATGGGTGCGGAAGAAATCGATGGTGGCAGGCGTGGCGCCGCTGCGGCCGCTGACCCGATCCAGCCCGTTCGCCTGAAGCGCGCGCCACACCGCCTCGCTCATCGTCGCGCGGGCGATATTGCTGCGCTGGCCCGATAGCGCGAACAAGGTCGATACCGTGTCTTCCGCCACGCCGGAGAGCTTCAAATGGCCATAGGCGGCATAGGCATGACCGGCCGACTTGGCGGCGCGATCCTGCGCCTTTGCGCGCCAGTTGCGCAGCCGGGCAGGGGTTGGACGGTCGAGAAACAGGGTAATGCCGAACAGTGATTCGATCGATTCCTCGACCTCGGGTCGCAACGCTTCGACGACAGAGCGCATCCGGCGAATTCGGCTCGAACGCAGCTCGATTTCCTCGAGATTGTCACGGATCGGCTGAGTGCGTGGCAGGTTGGACAGCGCCCCGAAGATCGTGCCGAAAAAGCCGGGCAGCGCGTCCTCGTCGCCGCCCTTCGGCAGGCCGATGCTGCGGATGCCGGGTTTGGGATCTATATAGACGAAGCGGCGATCGACCTCGCGCCGCGCCGGCCGATTCTTGAGCGCGTCGATTGCGGGCCTGAACGGCGCATTGGCGAGTACCGAGCCGTCGATCAGCACGGTGCGATCGACCATTTCCGCCGCGCTTTGACGCGGCAGCGACCGTTCGAGAAAGGCTGTGCGCCCCGGCCAGTCGCGTTTGCGTGTGGTCAGGACGTCGTCGAGTTCGGCCACGGTGAAGGGGGGAAAGGCGCCGGGGAAGCTTGCGGTCGCGCGCGCGGCAAAGGCGAGTTCGGCGGCATGGCCGATGCCGCGTGCGTCGCGATCGCGGTCGGAGAAGCCGAGCACCAGCCTGTGTTCGGTTTCGACGACCTCGGGTGGGCTGTTGAGCCGCAGGCGTTCGGGATGGCCGTGGAAATCCGTGACCGTCACGAACAGGTCGAGCGGCTGGTTGTTCGGCAGCAGGCGGGGGCCGCGTTCAGATGCCGCCATCGCGTCGAGCGCATCGAGCAGCAGATTGACGAAGCCGGGCCCGCCAAAGGGCGGGGCGAACCATCTGGCGCGCACGAAATTGGACAATTTCGTCTTCACTTCGTCGCGGGTTTCGGGGTCGACGGTCTTGTCGACGGTGCCGCCCCGCTTGTTCGCGGCCATCCAGGCGATCGGCGTCGCCCAGATCTTGGTGAAGCGGCTCAGCGGGCGGGCGTCGGGATCCAGCAGCTTCTCGACATCGGCGCATTCGAGCCACAATGCGGTGAGCGGTTCGAGCGACTGGCCGGTCGAGATCGCCTGAGCCAGGAAAATGCCGTTGATACCGCCGGCGGAGGCGCCGGCGATGATGTCCGCAAACACGCGCATCCGGACGTTGGTTTCGGTCTCGATCAATTCGAGCAACCGTCGATAGACGCCCTCGCTTCCCAGTTCGGCCGGGGCGCCATCCAGGAAGTTGCGGCTGGCGCGCGCCAGCTTCCAGATCTCCTTGGTGATGCCGTGCATGTAAACCGCCAGCGAGATGCCGCCGTAGCAGACAAGCGCCAGCCTGAGTTCCTTCTCCCGCATCCGGCGGGGATGGCAGGGGCGGGGCGGAAAGTCGAGCGCAGGCCAGCCTTTGCGCATGAAAGTGAGCGCAAAAGCGTCGCTTGTGCACGAACTCGGGCGGATGCGCGGTCGGGATCTCGTGCGACGCGGAGAAGCAGCGAGGCTGCCGTCAGACCCTGATCAGCCGGGAAATGCGTCGAAGGCGGGAACATCTTCCAGCCTGTTGTCCCAGTCCGCGCGGTCGGCCGAAAAGATATGGGCGTTGGGCCGAATGTCGACAGCGCCGTCCAGACTTCCCGCCGGCACCACGAGCAACGTGCCATCCATATGGAGGCTCGGCAGCGCCGAGCCGCACTGCATGCAGAAGCTACGGCGATGCCGCGTGTCCGGAACGGCGTATGTCCGTACGCCATCCGCGCCGGACAGCCAGTCGATCCGGGCCGTCGACGAGAACAGATTGGCCGCATGGGCTGATCCGCTGTTCTTTCGGCAGCGCCCGCAATGGCACAGGAAGAAGCCCTCGAATGCGCCCGTGATCTCGAAACGTACTGCGTTGCACAGGCATGAGCCTGGATATGTCCTGTCGTTTGTCATGAACCCTATATGCGAAAAATGATCGCGCCCGACCAGCGAAGAGGCAGGATTTTTCGCGCGGTGGTCAGCGTGTGCGGGCCGCCGGAATTTCCGCGTCTTCGCAAGAAGATCCGGAGCGATTTGCAGTTCCTCTAGCGCAAAACCCTGAACCTCAGCCCAAGACGGGCTGGTGTGGATGGGCTAGCCGATGAACACGCCGTAACGGGAGGTGTTTATGCGTTCGGGCCTGCGTTTCGTTTGCATTGCCGCCATTGCGGCGACGATCGCCACCGTGCCGGGGTCGGCACAAAAGACCACCGGCCCCAAGGAACGCTATGAAATGGACGTCGCGACCATGTCGGGTTTCGCTGCCATGACGAGTGGCGGAGGCGGTATGGGCAGCGCGCTGAGCATGGCGCTCGGCGGCGGTCCCGACGGCAAGGTCGCCCATACGCTCGACCTTCGGCTCGGATCCGGCCAGGCGCCGACCGCGCCGCCGCCGGCTGGCGATCATTTCTTCCTGCCCCAGGCTAGGCTCGGCAAATCGGTGCCGCTGCTCAGTCCGGAACGCAAGGAGGGCAGCCAGCCCCAGGAGTTCGAACGTCCTAAGGGCAGGCTTCTGCTCTATTGGGGTTGCGGCGCGAAGGCGGGCCCCGGCCAGCCGGTGGTGATCGATTTCGCCAAGGTTGCGGCAGGCCAGATGCCGCCCGGACTGTTCAGCAGCGCGGTGCCGGTGATCCGCGAAATCTCCCAGGCGAACAGCCGTTCCTATGTCACATGGCCCAACAAGAAATCGGGCAAGCAGCCATCGTCGGGATCGTCGCTGCTCGGCGCGCATCGTGTCGCCAGCAATGTGGGATCGGATATCAACTTCACGCTCGCCCAGGATTATATGCCTGGCCTCAGCGCTTCGACCGCCCAGCAGGCCGACGGATCGGTGATGATGCGCTGGAACGCGCTGGCACCCGCGACGGGCTATGCCGCCTGGACGATCGGCGGCATGGATCGCAACGATCGCGGTGGGGACATGGTGTGGTGGAGCAGCAGCAGTACGCGCGAATTCGGCGGCGGGCTGTGGGATTGGCTGCCACCCTCGGTTGTCGCGAACCTGATCTCCAGAAAGATCGTGATGCCACCCTCCCAGACGAGCTGCCAGATCCCCGCCGAGGTGAAGAAGGCATCGGGCGAGATGATGATCGGCAGCCTCAACGCCTTCGGGCCGGAAGCGCAATTCTCCTATCCACCCAAGCCCGCCGGCAATGCGGTGTGGAATATCGACTGGACCGCGAAGGTCCGTTTCCGGTCCTACACCATGTTGATGATCGGCGCCGGCATGGAAGGCTTCGGTGGGGCTGACAGCGACGACGACAGCGACACTGCGCGTCGCCCGGCAGAAGGCGGCAAAAAGAAGAAGTGCAGGGGCCCCTTAGGCATTCCGCTGCCGGCGTGCTGATCCGGCAAACTTAGCTCCAGCTCAGATCCTGCGTCATGAACGGCTGCCGCCGCAGCCTCTTGCCCGTCGCGCGAAAGATGGCGTTGCCTACCGCTGGGCCGACGGTGCCGACCGGCGGCTCGCCGATCTCGCTGTACCGGTCGGCGTCGGAGAGCCCGCCGAAGTGCACGTTGATGCGCGGCGCATCGGCCATGCGCAATATGGGATAGGCATCGAAATTGCCCTCTACCATCTTGCCGTCGGCGACGTTCATTTCCTCGTGAAGCGCCATGTTGAGGCCGTATATCAGTCCGCCCTCGATCAGGTTGATCGTCTCGTCCCGGTTCATCACTTTGCCGGTATCGAACGCGCAATCGAGCTGCTTCACGGTGAGCAGGCCGGCCTTGGTCACCTCCACCGTCGCAATCACCGCGATGCAGGTGCCCAGCGTTTTCTGGCCGTTCAATCCCCAGCCGGTGATCGCCACCCCTTGCGCAGTGCCGCGTGGCAGCTTCTTGCCCCAGCCCGCCTGCTTCGCCACTTCACGTAATGATTTGGTCCAGCCCGGATTGGGGAAATCGCCGAGCAGGCGCAGCCGGTAATCGACCGGGTCGGCGCCGGCGGCGTAGGCGCATTCGTCGATGAAGGTTTCCTGGAAGAAGGTGTAGCTGTTGTAGCCCGGGCCACGATATGGCCCGGGTGTCACATGCAATGGCAGCTCCCGCGCATCGACACGAACGGCCGGTATGCACCCCATGAAATAGGCGGTGTCGGCAAAGCGCGGATAATGGCCGCGCGCGGCCTGACGCGCGATCGCGGCGATCGGCAGGCCGGTCTCGGCATCCAGTGCGGCGCTCATTTTTGTCGCCATCATCGGCCGGTATTTACCCTGCCTGGTCATTTCCTCGCGCGACCAGATCACATGGACCGGCCGTCCCGGAAAGCGTTTGGCGATCGCGACCACCATGCGCACATCGTCGCTTTCCAGCCGCCGTCCAAAGGCGCCGCCGACCAGGGTCTGGTGGAAGAAGACACGCTCGGGCACGATGCCCGCCTCGTCCGAAGCTACCCAGAAGGCCTGCTGGGAATTTTGCGCGGGATGCCACACGTCGACGCGCTCGGGCGTGACGAGCGCGGTGCCGTTCAACGGCTCCATCGGCGCCTGGTCGCAATAGGGCGTCAGATAGACTTGCTCGACCTTGCGCGCGGCCGTCGCGACGCCGGACACATCGCCATAGGCGTGCTCGACCCGTGAGTTTTCGTCGGTCTCGACCGCGGCCGTGGCGGCATCATAGATTTGCTGGGTCGTCTTCCACTGGGCGCCGCGACCATCGTCCCATTCGACGGGAAGGGCTTCCAGCGCCTTACGCGCCTGCCAATAATGCTCCGCGATCACTGCCACGGCGGCGCGGGGCGCCGTCAGCGAATAGCCATAGGGCGCGCCCGACATCATCGCCACGCCTCTGGGCTCATCGGGATCGACGGTGACCACCGCCAGCACGCCGGGCATGCCCTTCACCGCTGCCGCATCATGGCTTTTCAGCCGCCCGCCATGCACGGGCGATTGCATGAGTGCCGCATAGACCATGCCGGGCACGCGCACATCGATGCCATATTCCGCCGAGCCATCGACGATCGATGGAATGGTGAGTTTTGGCGGGCTCGTCTTGCCCATCAATGTCCATTCGGCAGGCTTCTTGATCACCGGCTCGGCGCTCAGCTTCACCTTCGCCGCCTCCGCGACCAGTTCGCCATAGCGAAGCGTTCGCGCGGTTGCCGTATGGGTGACGACGCCTTTGCTCGTCGTCACCTCGGCCAAAGGCACCGACCAGCGCGCCGCCGCAGCCGCACGGATCCGTTCGCGCGCATTCGCACCGACCTGTTGCATCGCCTTGATGCGCTGCCCCATGGTGGAGCGGCCGCCGAAAAACGCCGCGGCGGGATGGATCGGCGAATAGCCGCCATAGCTCCGGTAATCGCGGTTGGTGGATGCGTATTCCGTCCGGATCTTGGCCCAGTCGCAATCCAGCTCTTCGACGACCATCAGCACCGACTGCGTCATGGCGCCGTTGCCGAACTCGGGGGAGGCCACGCGGATCGTGACGGTGTCGTCGGGTGCGATCAGTATCCATGGGGTGAGTTCGGTATTGGCGTCCGCTCCCACGGCCCCGAGGGCTGCATGGAAGGGAACCAGGCCGATCGCCAGACTGGCGCCGATCAGGCCGCTGCGAACCAGGAAGGCGCGCCGGTCGAGAGTGGTGTTATCGCTCATCGCTCATGCCTTTCGCGGCGCGATGCCGGCAACTTCGCGGATCGCAGACCGGATTCGGTTATAGGTTCCGCAGCGGCAGATATTGTCGACGGCGGTTGAGATGTCCTCGTCGCTTGGCTTGGGCTTCGCTTTCAGCAGCGCCGCGGCGGCCATGATCATCCCGGCCTGGCAGTAGCCGCATTGCGGCACATTGTTCTTGATCCAGGCCTTTTGCAGGGGATGCGATCGATCCGCCGACAGACCTTCGATCGTCGTCACGGCGCCGGAAACTTCGCCGGCCGGGATCATGCACGATCGTGTCGCCGCGCCGTTGATATGCACCGTGCAGGCGCCGCATTGCGCGATGCCGCACCCGAACTTCGTACCCGTCATCCCCAGATGATCGCGAAGCACCCATAGCAAAGGCGTTTCCGGATCGACGTCGACCTCATGAGCTTTGCCGTTGATCGTCATCTTGAGCGGCATGGTTGCGCCTTTCAGTCGAGTTGATCTGGGGTGACGGCGATGGCGATCGCGCGTTCGGCAGGGCCATCCGTGACAGCGCCATCGCGCCGTCCCTCGCTCATGTCTTCCAAATCTGCCTCTCCCGATATTTATTATAATGATACAGACCACTGTGCCTCTGTCCGATGCCGATCTGCGATGCCTGAAGTGCCAAAACGGCAGATTTCGACAAAATGAGCATCTCTCAAAGGAATTCGTTTCAACGCACTCTTATGAAACCATAATTTGGAATCTGGCATCGCGTGAAGCCGGGCCGGCCAGCCATTGTACCAATATAACTATTATTATAACCAAAGCTGCAATGAGCCAGGGCCAACTGGCTGATCAAGGAGGGGGATGACCATGACGCGCAGCTTCATGAAGCGCAGGATTTCGTCGAAAATCGCAGTGAATGTCACATGCTCGATCATGGCCGTCGCCGCGGGATTGTCTGCGGACTCGGCTGCGTTGGCCCAGAGCGCCGGCAACGCCCCCGCCGATGCCGAGACCGAAGATTCAGCCGGCCCGGGATTGCAGGATATCATCGTCACCGCGCGCCGACGTGCGGAGAGCGCACAATCCGCACCGCTTCCGGTCACTGCAATATCGGGTGCGCAGATCGATCAGCTTGCGGTCGCCCGCCTGTCCGGCATCGCGCAGCTCGCGCCGAGCCTGAAAGTGACGCAGGCCTCCGGCAGCGCCAATGCGCCGGTGGTTTTCATCCGCGGTATCGGGACGATCGCGACCACGCTGTATAGCGAACCATCCGTCGGCATCTATATCGATGGCGCCTATACGCCGCGGCCCCAGGGCAATTCGCTCGACCTGCCCGACATTGAGCGGATCGAGGTTCTGCGCGGCCCCCAGGGAACATTGTTCGGACGCAACACCGTCGGCGGCGCGATCCTGCTCGGTACGACGCAGCCGAAGGATGAGGCCTCGGGCCGGGTGCAATTCGGTTACGGAACCAATGACGAGACCATCCTCTCCGCTGTCGTCCACACCGGCCTGATCGGGGGATCGAGCTGGAAGGTGAAGCTTGCCGGGCAGATGCACGAGCGGGACGGCTGGGTGCGTACCGTTGGCCTGAACCCGACGGATTGGGGCGGTAACCAGAAGGATATCAGTCTGGGCGTGGGGATCATGGGTGAGATCGGCCCGATCAAGGTCGACAATCGCGCACGGTACGGAAAGAACACGTCATTCACCGGCTGGCAGGTCGTCGGTGGCACGCCCGCGGCACTCACCGCCTATCGGAATGCGGCGGCCGCCAATCCTTCGGGGCCGCCCTTCGTTGTCAGTGACCGGCCGCTGGACCTCAGCTATCGCGACCCGCGCGTTCGCGGCAATTCGCAGATCGAGAATTATGGCGATACGCTGACGCTGACATATGACGCTTCGGACGCGCTGCAGGTGAAATCGATCACCGCATATTCGCGACTGAAAGAGGTTCTGGTCGGCCAGTTGGGTGGTAGCTACATTCTCGGTCAGGTGTTGAATCCCGCTGTTCCGGGCAATCCGATCGAACCGGTCAGCGTCCATTCGACGCCTACCAATCCGGGACGCCAGCGGCAGTTCAGCCAGGAATTGCAGCTGTCAGGCGATCTGAAAGACATCAGCTATCTGCTGGGTCTCTATTATTGGGACGAGAAGGTTCACGAGAATGTGACGACGGTTCTCGGCGCGCTGGCTGGCCCAGCCTTTGTGCGGGTCAATCGCAGCGTGATCTATGATCAGACCACGCGATCCCACGCCGCATTCGGTCAACTCGTCTACAAACCACAGGCACTGGACGAGAAGCTCGAGGTTTCGATCGGCGGGCGATACACGAAGGACAAGAAGGCGCTGACGACGGACATCGTGCAAACCACGACGACGACGACGCGAACGAACCAGGCGATCGGCGACGAATGGACCAATTTCGGCTATAGCGGCACCATCAGCTACACGTGGGCGCCGGGCGTGATGACCTATGCCAGGATCGCCTCGAGCTTCCGGGCGGGTGGTTTCAACGCCGTGTCGCCGGGTTCGCCGGGCTATGATCCCGAAAAGGCGCTGGCTTACGAGGCCGGGTTCAAAGCCGATCTGTTCGACCGGCAATTGCGCCTGAATGCGAATGTCTTCCGGATCGATTACGACAATCTGCAGGTGAACCAGTATAACAGTACGACGCTGACCAACTTCGTCGTGAACGCCGGCAAAGCGACGTACAAGGGCGTGGAAGTCGAAGGCACGCTGCTGCTGGGCGAGCATATCCAGATCGACGGCAATGTCGGTTATGTCGATCCGAAATATAAGGAATATCTGCTCATCCAGGGCGGCGTTCCGGTCAATGTGGCAGGCACCGCGCACTTCCCCTATCTGTCGAAATGGACGACGCATGTCGGTGTTCAATTCAAGTCCGGTGAAACGCCGGTCGGCGTTTTCACGCTGCGCGGCGATTATGAAACGAAGAGCAGCTCACGCCTTGCCGTGATCGACTTCCTGTCGCCGACGCTGCAGAATTTCCGCACAGGCAAACAGAAGGATCTGAGCGCGCGCATCATATTGAGCGACATTCCGGTCGGAGATGCCATTCGCCTGTCCGCGCAGATTTATGGCGCCAATCTCACCAACAATCGTTTCATCACCTTCGCGACCGATTTCGGCACGTTGGCGACGGCCAGCTTCAATCGACCGCGCAACTATGGTCTGCGGGTCACGGCTGCTTTCTAGGTTCGATCGTTTGAGGTGGAAGCGTTCCGCGCTTCCACCGAGAGCGTTAACGCCCTTGAGACGCAGCCAACGCGTTGATGAAAGGGGCGATGGCGCTCGGAGTCATTCGGGGGCGCCACTCAGCAGCGCGTGCAACTGCCGCGTCGCGACGCGCTGCAGTTGCGCGAGCGAAACACTGCCGGCGAAAGCCGTGTAGTTGCGAAGGCCTTCGAGAAAGAAGAGGATCGACAGCGCGCGATCCTGAACCACTGGTTCGTCGAGGCCGGGGCAGAAGCGGCGCACCATGTCTTCCAGCACGCGCACCGCATTGTTCGCCACATTTTCGACCAGCGGCCTCAATTCCGGCGTACGCAATCCATCCAGTTGCAGTTCGCTCTGCGATATCGCGCGCTCGCGTCCGCCGGGCCCCACTACATAGGTGAGATTGTCCAGGGCCCATTGGACGAATGTCTTCAGATCGGGCGCTGCGCCCATCATCTCGATCCGTTCGAGATTGCGCTGCAAAATCCCTTTCAGCAGCTCGGTCTTGGTCGGGAAATGGACATAGACTCCGCCTTTGCTGAGGCCGGCCATGGTCGCGACATCGCGCAGGGTGGTCTGATTCCAGCCCTTTTCCCAGCAACACTGATCGACCGCATCCAGAATCCGCTCGCGGCGGTCGGCCATATAATCGTCTGCGCGCTTGGGCATGCCGTTCCTAAGCACAGCCCTCGGCACATCACAAGTTCTTTACAAACCGGCTGGCCGCCCTTTATTGAAGCCCCACAAGGAGACTCGATATGGGCGAGACGGTTCGGCGGAAATCACGGCGTGCAAATCTTCGCGCGGCTTCACTCTCGGCGATGTTGATGCTGTCCACCGGTGCGGCGGCGCAAACCGCGCCGGCGCCGGCAGCGCCGGGCACACCGCTTCGCCAGTTGCTCGATCTGCGGACGCCGATGCGTGACGGCATCGAACTGTCTTCGGACGTGTGGATGCCGCAAACGGCCGGCAAATATCCGGTGATCCTGATCCGCACGCCCTATGTGAAGACGGATCCGATGACGGCCCAGGCCGTCGCGCTCAGCCGATATTTTGCCGAGCATGGCTATGCGGTCGCCGTTCAGGATGTGCGTGGCCGTGGCGATTCCGACGGCAAGTTCGATTTCTACTTCCAGGAAGCGGCGGACGGCTACGATACGGTCGAGCAACTCGCGGCGCAGCCATGGTCCAACGGACGGGTCTGCATGATGGGCGTTTCCTATCTCGGCGCGGTGCAATGGCTGGCCGCCAAGGAGCGTCCGCCGCATCTCGCCTGTATTGCGCCCACGTCTCCTTCAGGCAGCTATCAGGACGAGATACCGCGCATGGGCGGCGCCTTCATGATGATGTGGGCGCTGATGTGGCTCAACGAGACATCGGGCCATGTCAGCCAGGCCGGAAATATGGGCGCGACCGACTTGGCAAAGGTTTTCTCCCATCGACCACTGCTGACGATGGACGAGGCGTTCGGCCGGCGCATGCCGCTCTTCCGCCAGTTCGTGGAGCATGATCTGCTCGATGACTATTGGAAGCGCATCCAATTGGGGGCGGCCGATTTTGCCAGGATCGATATCCCGGTCCTGGCGACGACCGGCTGGTTCGACGGCGACCAGGAAGGCACCCTGCATTATTGGCGCGGAATGGAAGCGCGCTCCGGCGGTTCGAAGAACCAGTATCTGACGATCGGGCCCTGGAACCACATGCAATCCTATATGGGCGGCGCCGAGAAAATCGGTGAACTTGCGCTGCCCAGGGAATCGATCATCGACACCAGGGCGATGCACCTCGCATTCTTCGATCGATACCTGAAACAGACGGCCTCCAGTTTCGACCAGCCCCGCGTGCGCCTGTTCGTCAGTGGCAAGAATGTCTGGCGCAATTTCGACCATTTTCCGGTGCGGGACGCGACCGAGACGCGGCTGTATCTGTCGAGTGGCGGCAAGGCGAACGGCGCGGGCGGCGATGGTGCACTGGGCTGGTCGAAACCGAACCGCTCGGGCGGGGACAGCTATCTCTTCGATCCGAAGAACCCGGTGACGCTCAATCTCACTGCCGAATTGTTCGCGATGGACCGCAAGGAGACCCAGTCCCGGCCGGATGTCCTGGTCTACACATCTCCCTCTCTCGACAAGGAGGTGGAGGTGATCGGGCCGGTCGCGGTCGAGCTTTTCGCCGCCAGTGACGCGAAGGACACCGATTTCACGGCGGCCATTTCCGATGTCGGGCCGGACGGGAAGGCGGTGCTTCTTGGATCCAAGCCGGTCGGCATCATTCGCGCCCGTTACCGCAATGGGCCGGATGCACAGGCTTCGCTTCTCACGCCCGGCAAGGTCGAACGCTATCGTATCAACCTCGGCTCGATCGGCCATGCATTCCTGCCCGGCCACCGCATTCGCGTCGAGATTTCGTCGAGCGCCTTTCCGATGTTCAATCCCAACCAGAACACCGGCAATCCGATCGCCACCGATGTCGACTGGAACAGCGCCAATCAAACGATCTTCCATGGCGGCGCGCGCGCATCCGCACTGATCCTTCCGGTCTACAAGGGCAAAGGAGACTGAGGACGGGCTGAATGGCGTGGCAGTTTGAGGCCTGCACGGATTCTGCACGGCTGTTCCGCCAATGCAGCACGCCGCGCGGATCGCCGGTCCCTTGCGTACAGGCATGACATGGTCTCCATCGGGAGGGACCGGTCATGCCGCTTCGTTATTCCTATACTGCCAAGTTCGTCGCGGCCGCCGCGCTCGGTATCCTCGCGAACAGGTTGTTCCTGTTCCACTCAATCGGCGCCACGCCGGGTTATTTCGCGCTGGCGCTGCTCGCTGCTCTCGCCATTTTGCGGCCGGCGACATGGCGTGATCCGAAATCGATCGTTGCGCTGGTCGCGGCGGGGGGCTTTGCCGGCGCGCTCATCGAGGCGCCGTCGCTGCTCGCCTTCGTCCTGTGCTGGGTCGCGCTGGCCGTTGCGGCGCTTGGCCCCAGGATTGCCGGCTTCGACGATGCCTGGCGCTGGCTGATCCGGCTCGTCCTCCATCTTTTCTCGATCCCCGTGGGGCCGGTCGTCGATGGCCGCCGCTGGGCGAAGGCGCGTCGGCGCAACGCGCCGGCTTCATACCGACGGCTTCTGCCGCTCGTCGCGCTGCCAGTCGCGGGCAGCATCGTGTTCCTGACGCTCTTCGCCAATGCGAACCCGATCATCGCGGATGCGATTGCGCGTCTCGATACGGGGCTAGTGGTCGAGGCGACATCATCGCTCAGGATCGCGTTTTTCCTGATCGTCTTCGTATTGTGCTGGGCGGTGCTCCGGCCCTTCGTTTTTCCCCCTTCGCTCCCGGTCGGACGAACAACACACCCATCGCACTTCCCGGGGTCAGCGTGGCATCGGTGACATTGTCGCTGGTGGCGTTCAACGCGCTGTTCGCGGTGCAGAACGCGCTCGATGTCGCCTTTCTGTGGAGCGGCGCGGCGCTGCCGGGCAAGACGACCATGGCGAATTATGCGCATCAGGGTGCCTATCCGCTGATCGCGACCGCGCTTCTCGCCGGGCTGTTCGTGCTGGTGACGCTGCGACCCGGCTCCGCGATGGCTGCCAGCGGGACGATTCGTTCGCTGGTGACGATCTGGGTGGCGCAGAATGTGATGCTCGTGGCGTCGTCCATGTTGCGCACATTCGACTATATCGATTCCTATTCGCTCACCCGGTTCCGTATTGCCGCGCTGATCTGGATGGGGCTGGTCGCGGTCGGCCTGATCCTGATCTGCGCACGGATGTGGCGGGGAAAGAGTGACAGCTGGCTGCTCAACGCAAACGCGCTGGCCGCGCTGATCGTGCTGTCGGGGTGCAGTGTCGTCGATCTCGGACGGATGGCTGCGGCCTGGAATGTCCGCCATGCACGCGAAGCCGGGGGGCGGGGCGTCCATCTCGACCTTTGTTATCTGAACGAACTCGGGCCCTCGGCATTGCTGCCGATCGTCGAACTCGAAGGGCGGACACGCGATGCGGCGCTGAAGGCGCGACTGGCCTGGTCGCGCAATCGCCTGATGGACGAAATGGAGCCCAGGCTGACCGACTGGCATGGCTGGACATGGCGCAACGCGCGTCGCTTCCTGACCGCCGAGCGCATGATCGCTGAAAAGGGGCTCAAACGGGAACATGTCGGTCCGCGGCAGTGCAATGGATTGCCATATCCGCCTCGGGAGCAGGCTGAAGCTGTCGAAGCGCCGTCGATCATTTCTGCTCCACCGCCACCGGCAATCTCGCCCGGAAACGACACCACCCCTTTGACAGCGGAGCCCAAGCGGTGACAACAGCCTATGCCATGAGCCGAATGATCCTGATCGTCGATGACGACCCCCATATCCGCGAGGTGCTGACCTTCGCGCTCGGCAAGGCGGGCATGGAGACGCGCGAAGCCGAGGATGGCGAGGACGCCCTTGTTGCCGTCGAGAAATGGAACCCCGATCTTGTCGTGCTCGACATCAACATGCCGCGGCTCGATGGGATCGAAGTGTGCCGCAGGCTGCGCGCGAAGGGCGATGTGCCCGTGCTGTTCCTGTCGTCGCGCGATGACGAGATCGATCGCGTCGTCGGGCTGGAACTGGGCGCCGACGATTATGTCGTGAAACCCTTCTCTCCGCGTGAGGTGGTGGCGCGCGTGAACGCGATCCTGAAGCGTGGTGGACGGGCGCTCACCGCAGCCGGACCGGCGGGGCAGGTTGTTCACAATCGCCTGGCGCTCGATCCAGAGGGTTGGGAAGCGCGCTGGGCGGGTGAAACGGTGGAACTGACCGCAACCGAATTTCAGCTGCTTCTGCTGCTCGCCTCGTTGCCGTCCAAAGTGTTCAGCCGCGATGCGATCATCGATCGGCTGCACGGACCAGGCTTCGCGGTGACCGACCGGACGATCGACAGCCATATCCGCAACCTGCGCGCCAAGTTCGTCGGGGTCGGCGGCGGGGATCTGATCGAGACGCGGGCGGGCATCGGCTATCGCATCGGTGCCTGTATGGGGGAAAATGCGTGAGGGGGATCGCGTCGTCGAAGCGCTGAAGACCTGGCTCAAGCGGCACTGGCCGCCGATCCGGTTGCGCGCGATTCTGTTCGGCGTGCTGCTGTTCGTCGCGACGCTGCCCGGTTTCGCTGCGATATTCCTGAGGGTGTATGAGAATACGCTGGTCCAGCAGACCGAGACCGAGTTGATCGCCCAGGCGGCGGCGCTGTCGGGGGCCTATCGCGCGGCGTGGCCCGAGCCGATCGCGAAAGGCCCCAGGCCGCTGACCATCGAACGTCCCAGAGTCGATCTCAATGCCATGCCGATCCTGCCGGTGCTGAGCGGGACGAGCGTCGGCCCCCGCGCCGACAGACGGGCGGCGATCGCGGGGCGGAGGCTGAAACCGGTCGTCGAGGATACGGTGCAGACGACATTGGCCGCGATCCGGGTGCTCGACGACAAGGGCGTCGTGGTGCTCGGTCGCGACGATCTCGGACGAAGCTATGCGAATGTGCCCGAAGTGAAGGCCGCGCTTCTCGGCACCAGCCAGACGGTGCTGCGTCGCCGCGGCGGATATGAGGCACGCTATGCCGCGGAGGCGCTGAGCCGGGCCTCGGCGATCCGTGTTCATTATGTGCGGCCGGTGTTCGCGAACGGACGCGTCATCGGGGCGCTGATGCTGTCGCGCAGTCCGCGCGGGCTGTTCCTCGGCGTCTATCAGGATCGCGGCAAGATCCTGGTCGGCATGACGGCGATCTTCGTGACCTTGCTGTTCCTGGCCGGCCTGTTGTCGCGTGCGATCGCGCGTCCGATCGAGGCATTGAGCCGGGCCACCGAATCCGTGGCGCGCGGTGCTGTCGAAGTGCCGGAAACGCCCGCGACCGCCGCCGTCGAGATCCGTACGCTCTACGAGAATTTTGCGCTGATGGCGCAGCGGATCGAGGCGCGCTCGCGCTATCTCCGCGATTTCGCCGCATCGGTGAGCCATGAGTTTAAGACGCCGATTGCGGGGTTGCGCGGTGCGCTGGAACTGCTGGGCGATCACGGCCCCGAAATGACCGATGCGGAACGGGCCCGCTTCCTTTCGAATGCCATGGCGGATGCCGATCGGCTGTCGCATCTCGTCCAGCGGCTGCTCGATCTGGCGCGCGCGGATATGACGGCGATGCCGAGCGATGCCACCACCGACCTGTCCGGACCGGCGCGGCTGGTGGCGGATGCGCATCGGGGGGAGGATCTGGCGATCGACGTCACCTTGCCCGACGATCTGCCCATTGCCGCGGCCCCGGCCGAACTGATCGAAGCGGTCGTCGAAACGCTGGTCGAGAATAGCCGCCAGGCGGGCGCGCAGCGGATCGTGATCACGGCCCGTTACGATCGTGGAGAACTGGCACTGCTGGTATCCGACGACGGCCGCGGCGTGCCGGCAGCCGACCATGAGCGGATCTTTGAGGCGTTCCATACCGGGCGGCGCGCCGAAGGCGGATCGGGTCTCGGGCTCGCCATCGCCCGCTCGCTGCTGGCTGCATGTGACGGCGAGATACGAAGCGTGCCGGTGGACGCTGGCGCGCTGATCGAGATTCGCCTGAGGGTCGCGTAACTTCGAGAAATTCGACCCCGGCCGTCATCCCAGCGGAGGCTCACCGGTGTCCGGGATTTTTGGGCAGGAGTGGTTGAGAGCGCCGCAAATACGAGGACCCCAGTCGAAACACCGATGTTGAGACAGGATTTGGATCTCGTCGCAGCCATGGCTTCAAACCAAGCCAGCTGTCACCCTCTCCGTTTGTCCCGAGCGAAGTCGAGGGAGCCGTCCAAGCGCGGCCGAGGACCACATGCCCATCAGCCTCGGCTGCGCTCGGCTTAGTCCCTCGACTTCGCTCGGGACGAACGGGGTTTGGGGCTCGATCACTTCCCCCGGCCTCAAGGGTGGGGCGGACAAAATCTCGGGTTGTCAGGCGTCCGTCACATCCGCCCAGATCGGCAAATGGTCGGATGCCTTGCGCGCCGACGCACTATGATGGACGCCGCTGTCGGCGATCTGGAGATGCGGCGACACCATGATGCGATCGAGCATCGCCACCGGCCGGCGGGCATGAAAGCTCTTGCCGCATTCGGCGAACGCGAAATGCTTGCCGAAATCGCGCAGGCAGCCCGACCGGCTGCTCCATTCGTTGAGATCGCCCATCATCACCGTCGGCATCGGCGCGCACGCATCCAGATGGTGGAGCAGGGCATGGGCCTGGCGACGGCGCCACAGGCCCGACAGGTCGAGATGCATGCCGACGACGCGCAGCATTCTGCCGTCGATCGCGATGTCAGCGAGCACCGCGCCGCGCGGTTCCAGCGAGGGCAGGTGGATCACTTCGCGGCGGAGGATTTCTGCGGACTTACGCAGGAGGATGGCATTGCCGTGCCAGCCCATGCTGTCGGCGCGCATATCGAAGGGAACATGGGCATAGTCGCTATGCTCTTCCAGCATGCGGAGCGGAATGACGCCGATACGTGCGCCGAAACGCCGATCCGCTTCCTGAAGCGCGATCACGTCCGCGCCGACCTCGTTCAGCACCTCCAGCGTGCGTTCCGGTCGGCGACGGCGATCGGTGCCGATGGATTTGCGGATATTGTAGCTGGCGACGCGCATCATGACACCGCCATAGCGACGAGAAGGGGAAAGGGTGAGCCCATTGCGCAAGAACGCACGAAGTCGTCTGGCGTTCTCTTTCTGGAACAGTTAGGGAACATTGATGGCAAAACCTCAGCGGCGATTTGTGTGTCAGCTTTGCGGCTCGGTCTCTTCCAAATGGCAGGGGCAATGCGTCGATTGCGGAGAATGGAACACGCTGGTCGAGGAAGCTGGCGTGGCGGTGACGCCCTTTTCGGCGAAGCATAACCTGCAATCGGGCGGACGCGCTGTCACTCTGGTTGGCCTCGACGCCGATATCGCGCTGCCCGAACGTGCGTCGACCGGCATCAAGGAGCTCGATCGCGCGCTGGGCGGCGGATTCGTCGAAGGATCGGCGACGTTGATCGGCGGCGATCCCGGCATCGGAAAATCGACCCTGTTGTTGCAGGCGGCCGCGCGGCTTGCCTTGTCGGGCATGCCAGTCGCCTATGTCTCGGGCGAGGAAGCGGCCGATCAGGTTCGGTTGCGCGCCCGACGTCTGGGACTGGGCAATGCCCCGGTACAGCTCGCGGCGGCGACGTCGGTCCGCGACATATTGACCACCTTCGGCAGTGGCCGACCGCCGGCAATGCTGGTGATCGATTCGATCCAGACCATGCACAGCGACCTGATCGAGGGCGCGCCGGGAACCGTGAGCCAGGTCCGCGCATCCGCGCAGGAACTGATCCGCTTTGCCAAGGAGCGGGGCACCGCGCTGGTGCTGGTCGGGCACGTCACCAAGGATGGATCGATCGCCGGCCCGCGCGTGCTTGAACATATGGTCGATACCGTGCTGAGCTTTGAGGGGGAGCGCAGCCACCAGTATCGGATCCTCCGCGCGATCAAGAACCGCTTCGGCGGCACCGATGAGATCGGCGTCTTCTCGATGGCGGAAGGGGGGCTGGAGGAGATTTCCAATCCGTCGGCCTTGTTCCTCACCAATCGCGACGAGACGGTGACGGGATCGACGGTGTTTCCCGCGCTGGAAGGCACCCGTCCGGTGCTGGTCGAGATCCAGGCGCTGACGGTGCGGCTGGCAAGCGGCGCTACGCCCAGGCGCGCGGTGGTCGGATGGGATTCGGGGCGCCTGGCGATGGTGCTTGCGGTGCTCGAGGCGCGGTGCGGGCTCAGCTTCTCGACCTGCGAGGTCTATCTGAACATTGCCGGCGGCTATCGGGTGACCGATCCGGCGGCCGACATGGCCGTGGCGGCCGCGCTGGTGTCCGCGCTCAGCGAGCGTCCGGTGGCGTCGGACGCGGTCTCGTTCGGCGAAATTTCGCTTTCGGGGGAGATCCGCCCGGTGGCGCATGGTGCGCTGCGCCTGAAGGAAGCCGCGAAGCTGGGATTTTCCCGCGCGCTGGTGCCGTCCGCGCTCGGTACGGAGAAGAGCGGGCTGAAGCTTTCGGGTTTTCGCACGCTCCGCCAGTTTGTCGATCATATGCTGGCGCGCGAATAGGATCGCGGCTTGAAGCTTGAAGGATGCGCGCTTGAAGCGCGGGGCAACATTCCCCACGTGCAGAAACGGTGGAGATTTCGCATTGCCCGCCGAATGCCGATTCTAATTTGGCGCAACTTCGTCTAGCTGGTGCCCATGTCTGCCTTCACCGCTCTCGACATCATCGTTCTCCTGCTGGTCGGCGGCGCTGCCGTGCTCGGCTTCCTGCGCGGATTTACCACCGAAGTGCTGTCGCTGATGGCGTGGATCGTGGCCGTGTTTGCGGTGAAGCTGTTCCACGAGCCCGTGACATTGCTGGTCCGCGGCTGGGTGGGCACCGAAGGTGGCGCGATGGTCCTGGCCTTCGCCCTGGTGTTCGGTCTCACTTTCCTGGCGGGCCGGCTCACCGCACGCGCCGTCGGGCAGCGGACGCGGCAATCCGTGCTGGGCAGCTTCGATCGCGTGCTCGGCATCGGCTTCGGTGCGTTGAAGGGGCTGATCATCGCCGCCGTGATCTATCTGGCGGTCAATCTGGTGTACGACACCCTATATGGCGGCCGTGCCCAGCGTCCCGAATGGATGGCGAAATCCTACACCTATCCGTTGCTCGATGCGTCGAGCAGGGCGCTGGTCGATTTCGTCCAGCAGCGTCAGGAGGATGGCGACGAGCCGGCACCTGCTGCAAAATCCCGGGATGCGAAGGCTGGATGAACGCCCCGCTCTACAACACCGCGATCCTGAAGCTGGCGGCGACGATCCCGCATCATGCGCGTCTCGCCGATGCTCAGGGAACGTCGGAGAAGCGTTCGCCGGTCTGTGGCAGCCGCGTGACGGTGGATGTGATGCTCGACGCGGACGGACGTGTCTCTGCACTGGGGCAGGAGGTTCGTGCCTGCGCGCTCGGCCAGGCATCTGCATCGCTGATGGCCGCCGCGGCGATCGGCAAGAGCCGGGCCGAACTTGAAGCGGCACGCGACGCCCTGGCCGGATTTCTGGCCGGCACGCGTGACGATCCTGGCGAATGGCCGGGTCTCGATATCTTCCTGCCCGCACGGCCGCATGCGGCGCGGCATCCCTCGATCCGGCTCGCCTTCGAAGCGGCCGCGGAGGCTGCGGCCCGCGCCGCAGGCGATTGATGCACGAGGGCGGGGGCGTCCCGATGCTGCGCGACGGTGTCATCCTGCTCGGTTTCGCACTGGTGTTCGTCCTGCTGTTCCGCAAGCTGGGGCTGGGTGCCGTGCTCGGCTATCTCGTGGCAGGGGCGCTGGTTGGCCCGTATCTGCTCGGGCTGGTCGGCGATGCCGAACAGAAGCTGGGTATCGCGGAACTGGGAATCACGCTGCTGCTGTTCCTGGTCGGGCTGGAATTGTCGCCGACGCGATTATGGCAGATGCGCGGGGATATTTTCGGGCTTGGCCTGTTGCAGGTTGCCTTGTGCGGGCTCGCGGTGGCGTTGCTGGTTTTCGGCTTCACACCCTTCACCTTCGCTGCGGCGCTTGCGCTCGGACTTCCGCTTGGCCTGTCATCGACCGCGCAGGTGCTGCCGATGCTGCAATCGGCCGGCCGATTGCGCACGCCCTTTGGCGAACGCGCCTTCTCGATCCTGTTGTTCCAGGATCTCTCGATCGTTCCGCTGATCACAATCATTGCCGCCCTGTCGCGCAACCCTGCCGATGCTGCGGGCCCGCCGGGCTGGCAGCTCGGGCTTTACACCGTCGCGGCGGTCGTCGGGCTGGTGCTTGCCGGGCGATTTATCCTCAACCCCTTGTTCCGGCTGATCGGCAATCTCGGCGAACGCGAGATGTTTGTCTTCGCCGGCCTGTTCGCGGTCATTGCGAGTGCTGCCGTGATGGAGGCTTTGGGGCTTTCGACGGCGCTGGGCGCCTTTATCGCCGGCGTGATGCTGGCGGAAAGCCCGTACCGGCATCAGCTCGAAGCCGATGTGGAACCCTTCCGCACGATCCTGCTCGGCCTGTTCTTCCTGGCGGTCGGGATGATGCTCGATCTTTCGGTCATCGCCGAGCGGCCGATCTTCATCATCGGCATGGCGGCCGCGCTGATCGTCACCAAGACCGCGATCGTCATGGGGCTGGGGCTGTTGTTCAAGATGGCGTGGCGCCAGGCGCTGGCGCTCGGCCTGTTGCTCAGCCAGGGCGGCGAGTTCGGCTTCGTGCTGTTCGCGCAAGCGCAGAGTGCGATGCTCATCGAACCGGAGGCTGCCAGCCTGTTCGGCGCGGTGGTGACGATATCGATGGCGACCACGCCGTTCCTGATGGCATTCACCCGCCGCTTCCGTGCCGAGCCGCGCGGCAGCGATGCGAAACTGGATGGCCCGGTGAGCGATGGCGCCTCTGCGATCGTGGTCGGCTATGGCCGGTTCGGCCAGACGGTCGGGCAGATGCTCGTGGGGCAGGGCGTACAGGTCTCGCTGATCGATTCGGATCCCGAAACCATCGCGGTCGCGGGCGATTTCGGGATGAAGGTCCATTATGGCGACGGCACGCGCGTCGACCTGCTGCGCCGCGCCGGTGCCGAGGAAGCGCATGCATTGATCTTCTGCCTCGACGGCGACCAGCTGGACGAAGCATCGCTGAAACTCATCGCAAAGGCCTTTCCCGACGCATCGATCCTGGTGCGCGCCTATGACCGCCGGCACATGATGCGGATTGGTTCGGCGCCGATCGCGGGTGCGGTGCGGGATGTGTTCGAAAGCGCGATCGTGCTCGCGCGTCAGTCGATGCACGCGCTGGGCATCGACAATTCCGAGATCGACCAGACCGAAGCGGATTATCGCGAGCGCGATGCGGCACGGTTGAAGGTGCAGAGCGAGACGGGCGATCTCCGCGCCGGTATGGATCGGATGTTCAGCCAGAGAAATTCCGGGCTTGGAGAGGATTGCGGATGATCGTGGTGCTTGCGGCCCTGTCGGGCGCAATCGCAGTGGCTGCCGGGGCCTTCGGTGCGCATGGCGCATCAGGCCCGGCCGCCGAGTGGCTCAAGACCGGGGCGACCTATCAGCTTATCCATGCGGTCGCGGCACTCGCCGTGTTCGATCGGATCGGAGCGAAGGGCCCTGCGGCGCTGTTCCTTGCCGGCGGCGCGATCTTTGCGTTGACGCTTTATGCGATGGCGATCGGTGCGCCGCGATGGCTTGGCGCGATCACGCCGATCGGCGGTACCTTGCTGATCGTCGGCTGGCTGTGGCTTGCCTGGGCGGCGCTGAGGGGCTGATTTCCAAACCGATTTATCGCGGCTCGGCGTCGAGGAACGCCGCGACGTCGGCCAGCGCCACGCTCTTGTCGACGAACGAATCGCCGATGCCGCGCGCGAGGATGAAGGGCAGGGTGCCTGCCGCCATCTTCTTGTCGTGCAGCATGTGCGCGACCAATGTCTCGCCCGAAGCCGCGATGCCCGCTGCCGCAAGGCCGTCGGGAAGACCGATTGCGCGCAGATGCGCCGCGACGCGTTCGGCATCCTGGGCCGAGCACAGGCCACGGCTGGCAGAGAAGCGGAAGGCAAGCGCCATCCCGGCGGCCACACCCTCGCCATGCAACAGGCGATCCGAAAAGCCGGTTTCCGCTTCGAGTGCATGGCCGAACGTATGGCCCAGATTGAGCAGCGCGCGGCGTCCGCTGGTTTCCCGCTCGTCTTCACCAACGATGGTTGCCTTGGCCGCGACGCTTGTCGCGATCGCCTGCACGCGTGCTTCCGCGTCGCCGGCCAACAGCGCTGCGGCGTTTGCCTCACACCATTGGAAGAAATCGAAATCGCCGATCAGTCCGTATTTGACGACTTCCGCATAGCCGGCGGCAAGCTCGCGGCGTGGCAATGTGTCGAGCACGGTCGGGTCGATCAGCACGAAGCTCGGCTGATGGAAAGCGCCGATCAGATTCTTGCCTGCGCGCGTGTTGATTGCGGTCTTGCCGCCGACCGAACTGTCGACCTGCGCCAGCAATGTCGTGGGAATCTGCACGAAGCCGCAGCCGCGTTTCAGGATGGATGCCGCGAAACCGACCAGATCGCCGATCACGCCGCCGCCCAGCGCGATGACATGATCGCCGCGTTCGACCTCGAGCGCGAGCAGTCGATCCGTCAGCGATTCGAGCTGCGCCCAGCTTTTGGTGGATTCGCCCGCAGGCAGCACGATCGTATGACGCTCTAAACCGTCGAGTGCGGCTTCGAGACGCGCGAGCTGATGTTCTGCAACATTGGCATCGGTCACGATGATCGCGCGGCCGCGTTTGAGCCAGGGCGCAAGCCGATCGGCTGCGCGATCGAGCGCGCCGGCCTCGATCGCAACATCGTAGCTGCGTTCGCCGAGCTGGACGGGCACGATGCTCATCGCAGACCACGCTCCTTCAATGCGCGGATAATCCGTTCCACCGCCAATTCATGGGGTGAAGCCTGGCTGCGCACATGAATGGGCGCGAGCGCGTAGATCGGATTGCGGATGGCGGCGAGCTCTGACAGCACGGTGCGTGGATCCTTGTCACGAAGCAATGGACGGGTGTCGCGTCGCGCGACGCGTTGCGCGAGTACATCGACATCGGCGTCGAGCCAGATTGCGAGCGCACGATCGAGAATCAGTGCGCGTGTCTCTTCCTGGATGAACGCACCGCCGCCCGTTGCGATCACCTTGGGCGTGCCATCGATCAATCGGGCGATCACGCGCCGTTCGCCGTCACGGAAATAGGATTCGCCGTAGCGCTCGAAAATCTCGGAGATGGAGAGCCCGGCTGCGGCCTCGATTTCATTGTCTGCGTCGACGAACGACAGGCCCAATCGCGCTGCCAATCGCCGCCCGACCGTCGATTTTCCAACACCCATCAGCCCGATCAGCACGATCGGCCTGTCCGGTCCTGGCACTATGACTGAAGCGGATTGGGGCATGGCGGCGCGCTATACACAAGCCGGATGGATGGAGCAAAAGGGTGTGCTGCGTCGCTTCGCTCTTGCCGCTTGGGCGCTGGCGCAGCATAGGACAGGCATGTCGCGCGCCATTAGAAACCTCGTCATCCTGCTCGTCGTCCTGGTGGGCGGTCTGTATCTGCTGTCCACGCTCGCACATGAGCAGCCGCAGAAACGCATCGAGAAGACCGTGCCCAATGAAGCGCTGGGACGCTAAAGTTTCGCGCCTGGCGCTGATCGGCGCCGCGCTCGCCGGGATCGGGCTGGTCGCAGCGATTCCCGCGATCGGGCAGCAGGCGCCCGAATCGCTGTTGCCGCCCGGGTTCGGTGATCCCGTGCCGCCGGCACCGCCGCCAGCGACGGGGCCTCGTCCGGCGACACCGACCCCGACTCCCGGTCCGACCGTGCAGCCATTGCCCGGCCAGCCGACGACGCCTGCCGACGCGGCCGCTGCCGGCGAGGAAACCGGAGAGGGCGAAGGCGAAGAGGAACTGCTCCAGCCGAGCTTGCCGCCGGAACCTGTCCGCCCGCTGCTCAATGTCGGACCATTGCTCGATATCGATGGCGGGATGGGCAATGGCGCATTCGGCGGCAGCGATGGTCAGGTCCTGTCGCAACTCATGCGCCGGCTCGATGCGCCTTTGCCATCGCGCTGGACCTCGATCATGCTCCGGCGGACCCTGCTTTCGAACGTGCCGACACCCCGCGGCGTCTCCGCGCCGGACTGGATCGCCGAACGCGCATGGCTGCTGCTCCGCATGGGTGAAGCCGATTCGGCACGCCTGTTGGTGCAGGTGCCCGATGCCAGCCAGTACAGTCCGAAATTGTTCGAAGTCGCCATGCAGACCTCGCTGGCGCTTGGCGACCCTGCTGGTCTCTGCCCATTGGTCGAGCCGGCATCGGCGGTAAGCCGCGAAACCGCATGGATCCTTGCCCGGGCGATCTGTGCTGCACTTGCGGGAGAGCCGGGCACCGCGACTGCCGCGATCGAACAGGCGCGCCGTACGCGACTGGCCGGGCGCAGCACAATCGACCTGCTGTTGGCCGAAAAGGTGGTTGGCGCGGGCGTCAACGGGCGGCGCTCGATCACCATCGAATGGGACAATGTCGATCAGCTGACCGCGTGGCGGTATGGCCTTGCGACTGCCACCGGCGTGGAAATCCCGGCTGCACTGTTTCGGACGGTTGGTCCGCAGGTCCAAGGCTGGCGCGCGCGGGCGCCGATGTTGCCCGATGCAGAACGCATTGCTGTCGGGCGTCGCGCTGCGGTGATGGGGGTCTTGTCGAGCACGGCACTGGTCGATCTTTATGGCGGCGTGCTCGACCGTACCGATGTCGCCGAGCAGTCGGGAACGCCACCGCTCAAGCTGCGTGACGCCTATGCCGCAGCTGATCCGGCGGATCGCCTGGCGGCGATGCGTGGATTGTGGAGCGACGGCGAAAGCGGCAACGATCACTATGCGGGGCTGATCCTCACCGCGCGCGCGGCTGCGCGGGTGGCACCGAGCGCCGACTATCTTGGCGACGGCCCGCAATTGCTTCGCGCGATGTTCACCGCGGGGCTGGACCGGCGCGCGGCGCGCTGGTCCGGTGTCGTCGAATCGGGCGGTGACGACGAAAGCTGGGGCTTGCTAGCGCTCGGTTTGCAGAGCACGCGTGGATTGACGGTCAACGCCTCGCGGGCAAGCCGCTATGCGAATGCGGTGGATGGGCTCAAGGGCCAGTTTCTCGTCGCCGGGCTGGCAGGGCTGGGACGTTTGGATCTGGCCGAAGCAAAGGGACTGGCGACCGATCTCGATTTCGAGCTCGACCGTGCGTCGCGCTGGAGCCAGCTTCTCGATCGGGCTGCGGCCAGCGGACAGAAGGGGACGACTGTGCTTCTTGCGGCGATCGGGATGCAAACCAATGATTGGCGCTATGTGCCGCCAGCGCATCTCTATCACATCATATCCGCATTGCGCCGCGTTGGGCTGGAGGCTGAAGCGCGGATGATCGCGGTCGAAGCACTGACGCGGACGTGACCGCAGCGGCCGGGCAGGATTCGGCGCTGATCGACAGGTTTCTCGAAATGCTGGCGGCGGAGGCGGGGGCAGCGCGCAACACGCTTTCCGCCTATGCCACCGACCTGCGCGGCGCATCGTCGATCCTGGACGGTGCGCTCGGGTCTGCCGATGGGGCGGCGCTGGGCGTGCTGGCGGCCGAATGGGCACCACTGGCCCGTACGACGGTGGCGCGGAAATCCGCTGCGCTTCGACGGTTTTTCGGCTTTCTGCATGACGAGGGGCTGAGGGGCGACGATCCATCGACTGCGTTGCCGCGGCCTGCGGCGATCCGTCCTTTGCCTAAGATCCTCGATCATGGCGATGTCGATCGGCTTTTTGCCGAGGTGGAACGCGGCCTGGCGCGTGCGGATGCCAATGCGCAGGATCATCGGCTCGCAGCACTGATCGAACTGCTCTACGGCTCAGGCATGCGCGCGACCGAACTGGTCTCGCTGCCGCGCCGCGCCATCGCGTCCGATCGCCCTTTCCTGATCCTGCGGGGCAAAGGGGGCCGGGAACGGCTCGTGCCGATCTCCGACCGGGCGCGCCATGCGGTCTCAGCCTGGGCGGCGTTCGTGCCCACTGATTCGCTTTGGCTGTTCCCGTCGGGCAAGACGCATCTCAGCCGTGTCCGTCTTTATCAGATCGTCCGTGAGCTCGGCGCGCGCGCCGGCATTCCGCCCGAACGAATCAGCCCGCACGTTTTGCGGCATGCCTTTGCAACGCATCTGCTGGAGGGCGGCGCCGATTTGCGCGCGATCCAGGCAATGCTCGGCCATGCCGATATCGCGACCACGCAAATCTATACCCATGTCGACAGTCGACGGCTCGTAGAACTCGTCAATAGTCGCCATCCCCTCGCCGATCGGGCTCTGGCACGCGTTGACGCGAACCGCGGCTCGTCCTAACCCGCCGACGCATGGTTAGCTTTCTGGACTTTGAAAAACCGATCGCCGAGCTCGAATCGCGCATCGCCGATCTTCGCGAAACAGCGGATGGCGGAGCCGTCGACATCGAATCGGAGGTGTCGCGCATTCAGGCCAAGGCCGACAAGCTGTTGGTCGACACCTATTCCAAATTGTCGCCATGGCAGAAGACGCAGGTGGCACGGCATCCCGAGCGCCCGCATTTCAAACATTATGTCGCGGGCCTGTTCGAGGATTTCATGCCGCTGGCAGGCGATCGTGCCTTTGGCGACGATCAGGCAATTCTGGGCGGGCTCGGGCGCCTTGGCGGCAGGCGCGTGATGGTGATCGGCCATGAGAAGGGCGACGATACCGCAAGCCGGCTTCGGCATAATTTCGGCATGGGCAAGCCAGAGGGATATCGCAAGGCGATCCGGCTGATGAAGCTGGCGGACAAGTTCGGGATTCCCGTCGTGACGCTCGTCGATACATCGGGTGCTTTTCCGGGCGTCCAGGCGGAGGAGCGCGGCCAGGCAGAGGCGATCGCGCGTTCGACCGAACAGTCGCTGGCGCTTGGCGTGCCGATGGTTGCGGCTGTGGTCGGTGAAGGTGGATCGGGCGGCGCGGTCGCGTTGGCCGCTGCCGATCGCGTGCTGATGTTCGAGCATGCCGTTTATTCGGTGATCTCACCCGAGGGCTGCGCATCGATCCTGTGGCGCACCGCGGACAAAGCGAGCGAGGCGGCTGACGCAATGCGTGTCACCGCGCAGCATCTCAAGCAGTTGGGCGTGATCGACCGGATCGTGCCGGAGCCCGTCGGCGGCGCGCACCGCACGCCGGCGGTCGCGATCGGCGCGCTTGGCGCGGCGATCGGCGAGGAACTCGATCTATTGTCGACGCTGGATGCGGATAGCCTGCGCCGTGCTCGGCGACAGAAATATCTGACGATCGGTGCAATCTAGGCAAGATCCGGAGCGGAAACTTTAAGCTGTCGAAGTTCCGCGATGCGAACTGAATGCAGACTTCATTGGCTGAAGCTTGATCCATGTCATGGAAACGAAAATGGGCGGCGAGTTGCCTCGCCGCCCACTTCTTTTCAAAAATTGCTGCCGTGAACCGGCAACAATCTTAGATCAGGTGCCGCTCTTGACGACCATCGCGTCCTTCGCGTTGGTCATCGTGGTGCTGATCTGCGTGCCCAGCGACTGGAACGCGGCAACACCGGCGACGGCGATCAGGGCGGCGATCAGGCCGTATTCGATGGCGGTCGCGCCCTTTTTGTTGCGAAGCATCTTAACGAAATTCTTCATGGTGGTCTCCTGGTTCAAACTTCATTCCCGGACGGTCAAAAAAGATCTGACCGACATTTCTGGCTTTAAGGTTCGGATATTTCCAAAAGGTAAACCGCAGTGCGTTTTCTGGTGCGGTTTCTATGACGCTTTGAGGACTTCGTCGGCGACGTAATTCCACATATTGGACAGGCCGCCGCCAAAAGCCTGAATTCCACCCATCGCGCCGAGCGCGATCAGTGATACGATCAATCCATATTCGATCGCCGTGGCGCCGCGTCGCGATGCGCGGAGCGAGGCGAATTTCTCCCGAATTCGCTTCATGGTTGCAATTCCCGTTCCCTGGTTTCACGAGCGTAGCCCATCGCACGTTAATAAAATCCTGCATCTGGAGGCCGCCCCGCCCATGAACCTGCTCCTGGTCAGCGCGGCGGCGCTCATCGACGATCAAGGTCGGATCCTGGTCCAGCAGCGTTCACACGGACGCAGCATGGCGGGCCTGTGGGAATTCCCCGGGGGCAAGGTGGAGCCGGGCGAGACCCCCGAACATGCTTTGGTGCGCGAATTGCACGAAGAACTCGGGATCGATGTGGATGCCCGCACGCTGTCACCGGCCGTGTTCGGGAGCGAGCCGCTGGGCGACGCGCATCTGCTGCTGCTGCTCTATCTGTGCCGCGAATGGCGGGGAACGCCCGCAGCGCTGGATGCTGACGGGCTGCAATGGGTATTGCCGGGCGATTTGCGGACGCTGGCGATGCCGCCCGCGGATATTCCCATGATCGCCGTGCTCGAACGCTTGGTCTAGCTGCTAAGTTTTGGGCTTGAGCGCAGTTGCCAGCGAAACGGTTCCGCTGCCGCGTCGAGCGGGAACGGGTTGATCCGGCCCCGGCGACCAGCCGGTGAGACAGATGATCTCGAAATGCTCCGCCGTCTTCCCGTCGGGATCGCAGCGTTGAGCGAATGCGCTCGCGGCCTGACCGATCCAATCGCGCGACACCGGTGCGTGCTGACCGACCAGGATGTTGGTCGAGGCCATGCCACGCAGGTCGGCGGTCAAGCCGATCAGGCTGGAATAGCGCACCTGAAGCCCGAAGGAATCGGCAACGGGCATAGCGAATCCGGCCCGTGCCAGCAGATCCCCGGCTGAACGAACATCGATCTGGGGGTGTATCCGCGGCCGCACGCCACCCTCGATCGCGATATCCGCTGCCAATGTTGCCGCCTTCAGCACATTGAGGCTGCCGGCACCGAGCATGGCGCCGAGAAAAAGACCGTCGAGGCGGAGGACGCGCCGGATCAGCGCCAATGCGCCAGGCAAATCATTCACGCTATCGAGTGCGCCGGCGCTGACGACCAGATCGAAGCTGGCATCCGCAAAGGGCAGACGGTCCTCGTCCGCCTGAACGCCCGCAGCGCTGGCCGCGAATCGGTGACCGGGATCGAGCGTCGTCACTTTCATCCCGCGTGCGCGCAGGATGGTTGCGATCGATCCGTCGGCGGTGCCCAGATCCAGCGCGTGCGTGAAATCGCGGGTCACGCCATCCAGCCGTTCGACGAGTTCCGTTGTCATTTGCTCGCGTAGAAACGCATGATCAGCGAAATACGGCGCGGCGCGGTCGCGGCGCAATCGCCTGACACGGCGATCGAAGATTTCCGGCGGTGTTTCGGTGGGCGACATGGAACGGCTTGTGCATCGCGCGCCGGGGATCGACAAGGGCATGATGAACCCGGTTCTTGCCCCGGCCGTGATGATCGCCCGAATGGCGCGCGATTTTGCGCTACCGCCGCGGTGTCCGGGGTGCGGCCTGGTGGTTGAGGGTGATCATCGATTCTGCCTGGATTGCTGGCAGCAGCTCGATTTTCTGCCCGATACCGGATGCACGGCCTGTGGCACGCCCATGGACGGGGTGGAGGGACTGACCTGTGGCGCATGCCTGGCTCATCCGCCATTGCACGACGGCGTCAGGGCGGCGGTGGCCTATGGCGCGGTTGCACGGGGATTGGCGCTCAAACTCAAATATTCCGGGCGCACCGCCATGGCGGAGATCATCGCTGCTCAACTCGCGCGGCATGTCGATGCCGGCGAAAATGGATTGCTCGTGCCAGTGCCGCTGCATCGCTGGCGCATCTGGCGACGCGGCTACAACCAATCGGCGCTGATCGCACGATCGCTGTCGAAGCGGACGGGCGCCGAATTGTCGCTCGATCTGCTTCAGCGCGTCAGGGCGACGCCGGCTTTGCGCGGCATGGGCGTGGTCGCGCGCGCCAAGGCGGTGCGTGGTGCCTTTGCGGTGCCGGCCATGCGTCGGGCGCAGCTTGCTGGCCGCAACATCTGGCTGATTGACGATGTCCACACCAGCGGCGCAACGGCGAATGCCTGCGCACGCGCCCTCAAACGGGCCGGCGCGGCGCGGGTGGTGGTACTCTGCTGGGCGCGCGTCCTGGCCGACGAATATTGACTTCCGTCCTTGCGCATCACACCTGAGGGACATGGCGAAGATCGAGATTTATACCAAGGCATTCTGCGGCTATTGCGTGCGAGCGAAAGCATTGCTCGGGCGCAAGGGCGTCGCATTCGAGGAATATGACATCACGATGGGCGGGCCGAAGCGTCAGGAGATGCTCCAGCGTGCCCCGGGCAGCCTGACCGTGCCCCAGATTTTCATCGACGGACGACATATCGGCGGTTCGGATGATCTGGCCGCACTGGACGCGGCCGGCAAACTCGATCCGCTGTTGGCGAACTGATGCGCGCCGCTTTGCTGCAAATGACCAGCGGGATCGATCCCGCCGTCAATGCCGCCACGATGGTCGCCGCCGTGCGCGAGGCGAAGGCTGGCGGCGCGGATATGCTGTTCACGCCGGAAATGTCGGGCTTGCTCGATCGAGATCGTACGCGTGCTGCCCCTCATCTGCAGAATGAAGTTGGCGATCCGGTGCTTGCCGCAGTGCGGGATGCGGCGGCCGAAGCCGGACTATGGGTGCATATCGGCTCGTTGGCATTGGCGGGGGAGCGCGGCGATGGTCGCTTGGTCAATCGCGGCTTCGTCATCGACGCGACCGGTGCGATCCGGGCACGTTACGATAAGATGCACCTGTTCGACGTCGATCTGGCAACGGGTGAAAGCTGGCGTGAATCGGCAGTCTATGCCCCTGGCGAGCGCGCTGCGATGGCTGAAACCCCGTGGGGCGGGGTGGGTCTGTCGGTCTGCTACGATCTGCGCTTTGCTGCGCTTTATCGTGCGCTGTCCGACGGAGGCGCCACTATCCTGACTGTACCCGCCGCCTTCACCGTGCCGACCGGTCAGGCCCATTGGCATCTGCTGCTGCGTGCTCGCGCCGTTGAGTCCGCCTGTTTTGTCATCGCTGCCGCGCAATGGGGCCGGCATGAAGATGGGCGGGAGACCTATGGCCACTCGCTTGTCGTCGACCCCTGGGGTGACGTGCTGCTCGATATGGGCGATGGGGCCGGTGTAGGTTTTGCCGACCTCGACCCCGCTCGTGTCGAGGATGTGCGTGCACGTGTGCCGGTTCTGAAGCACCGCCGGCCGATTCCCGACCTAGGGAGCGCCGCGTGATCGTGTTCGATCTGCGCTGCGGCAATGCGCATGTGTTCGAGGCCTGGTTCGGATCGAGCAACGATTATGCCGATCAGAAGGCGAGGGGCCTGATTTTCTGCCCGATGTGCGGCGATGCCGGGATCGACAAGGCCGTGATGGCGCCCAATGTCTCGGCCAAGGGCAATAGCCGCCCGGAGGCAGGGAACATGCCCGTTGCGATGCCGGAAAAATCGCCCGACGAAGTGAAGGCGATGCTGGGCCTGCTTGCGAAGGCGCAGGCAGCGATGCTCGAAAAATCCGAATGGGTCGGTCGCGACTTTGCGGACAAGGCGCGTGCCATGCATCTCGGTGAAACCGATACGTCAGCCATCCATGGCGAAGTGTCGGGCAATCAGGCGCGTGAACTGATCGATGAGGGGATCGCCGTGGCTCCCTTGCCCTTTCCGGTGGTCCCTCCCGAAGCGCAGAATTAAGACCCCGCTTTATCGATCTTCGTCAGGAAAGTCGGGCGGGGGAGGCTGATCGTCCAGGCGAAAGCCGTCGGGCCCTTGAGAGCCGCTCGGCGCGATGACGAACAGCCATCCCAGCCACATACATCCCAGCAGCGACAATATTCCGAGGATCAGCAGAAGAACTTCGAAGCCATTCATCGGCTGCACGCCGGCAACGATGCTTTGGCGCAGGCACGAACTTGCGATGCTCGCGCTGCTGCAGTGGCGCCGGGCGCCAGATCCTCTCCACACACCGGGATCGCGAACGCGATTCCCCCGGCAACTTTGTTACGCATATTCCGGCCCCATCCCCACAGAGCGGATGACCGGTGTCGATACACCGGTCGGACTGATCAAATCCCACAGCCCAGCGAAAATCGCAACCGCCCGATGTGTGGCACGGATAATTGACCGCACGCGCGCAAGCCCGTAACCAGCGTGGCGGCGCGCCCGTAGCTCAGCAGGATAGAGCACCAGATTCCTAATCTGGGGGCCATGGGTTCGAATCCCGTCGGGCGCACCATTTTCAGGCATATGAAGCAATCACAGGCGCGGCCGTGCCAGGCGACTGCCTCACCGTTGAATGCGCATGGAACAAGCCTGGGCTCAATTGGCTTGGCGGCGGCCGATTTGCGGCAATGCGATTTGAATGTGAGCCGTTATCGAGGTCAGTTTCTCCATCGCCAGGCGCCTTGCGGTCCGCTGCACGATAGATCCGCGGACTCGTGCTTTTGAGGCGCCAGACAAGGAGAATAGGATGTTTCGCGTTTCCATACCCGATGACGAGGCGGGCGATCCCAAGGGCTATGTCGCCCGTGTGCTGGGCGGTTCGATCGTGAACTCGGCCGAAGAGTTTTCGAAGACCGTCTATCGCGACACCGCATTGTCGCTTCGCGAATTCGAAGCGGGGCGACGCAGGATTGCGGACATCAATGGCTGCATGGTCTGCCGTCAGTTCCGTGCTGGACGAGATGCGGAAACCGCCTTTTCCGAAGATGGCCAGCGCCCCGATAAGCTTGTCGTCGACAATGGACCCGCTCCAGACGAAGCCTTCTACGAAGCAATTGCCGACTGGCGGAACTCCGACCTGTTTTCCGATCGCGAGCGGCTGGTCATCGAATTTTCCGAGCGTTTTGCCGAAGAGCCCAAGAGTCTGGCGACGGACGAAGAATTCTGGGAAAGGGCACGCCGCCTGATGAGCGACAAGGAAATCGTCGACCTTTCGCATTGCGTAGCCGCCTGGATTGCAGGGGGGCGCATCGCGCACGTCCTTGGGTTGGACACCGTGTGCGGACCGTGGATCACCAATTGATTGCGCAGAATAGCGGGAGCGAACGAGCGGTGAAAGGAAACGGTGTCCTCCAGGGCAAGACGGCGATCGTCACCGGCGCCGCCAACGGGATTGGGCGGGGCATCGTCGACGCTTTTGTCGCGGAGGGCGCGTCGGTCCTTGCCGTCGATCTACACTCCGACGAATGGACAACAAGCGTGTCCGTCGAAAATTCGGTGGCAAGGCTTGCGATCGACATCACCGGGGAAGCTGCGCCGGTGACAATCGTCGAGGCCGGTGTGGCCATGCTCGGCGGCATTGATATCCTCGTCAACAATGCCGGTATCTTTGCGGCCGGGAGCGCGGAATCGGCGTCCGACGAGCAGTGGAGCCGGGTGATGGCGATCAACGTCGACGCCGTTTTTCGCCTGACTCGGGAGGCTGTGCCCTATCTGAAGAAAAGCGGCGGCGGGCGCATTATCAACACCGGTTCGATCATGTCCGAACTCGCCGGGCCAGGATCGATCGCCTATATCACGTCGAAGCATGCCGTTGCCGGAATGACCAAGGCGATGGCAGTCGATCTGGGGCAATATGGCATCTGCGCGAATTTCCTGCAGCCCGGTAGCGTCGTAACGCCACTGACCGAGCCGTTGTTGGCGGACCGGGAATTCGTTGCCTATTGGGAAAGGAAGATTCCCCTGGGGCGCCTGGGGCAGCCCGCCGACATAGCACCGGTCGCGGTTTTCCTCGCTTCGGATGCCGCAAGGTACGTGTCCGGGGAAGGGCTGCGGATCGACGGGGGCGCAACCTTCAACGCATAAACGCTTTTCAATGCTCAAAATGAAAAGCGGACAGCCAAGGTTAATCGACCGATGGCTAAGGTGATTTTGCTCCCAGTGGCCGGCGTCCGAACAACGCCGGCCGCCCTTTCCGTTCCGGCCCATGTTGCTGGTTCGGCTCCATACCGACTGGCTGTGCCTAACGGGCGTTTCACGCTTTTGGCGGAAGCGCCAAGCGCTCCCGCCTCAAACGACTAGGCTTTAGAATTTGAAGCCGGCTGCGATGCCGTAGCGACGTGGCTCCAGCGTGAAGATGTTGGTGAACAGCCCCGAGGACTGATCCGTCACATATTGGCCGGTGATGGCGTTGTTGTTCGTCAGGTTCGCGACAAAGCCGCGAAGGAACCAACGATCGTCGACCCCGTTGAGCTGGACCTGGGCGTTGACGATCGCATAACCCTTCATCCGATTGATATTGCCGCCGAAAATGCTGGCATAGGATTCACCCGTATAGGTCAGGTCTGCTCGCGGGACGATCGCCATGCCGTTGGCGAAGCGCGCGGTATATTGGACACCGGCGGAGAATTTATAGGTCGGCGCCTGGGGCAACTGGTTACCCTTCAGGTTGACCTCCACGCCGCTGCCCAGGACGGTGAAGGGCAGGGCACCCGTCGGTACGCCGAACAATGCGCGCAGTGCTGCCGGCGGATTGGCCGCGGTCGATGCGAGCACGCTGCAGATCGAATAGGCTCCGGTCGTGCCGGTTCCGGGAACGGGCGTCGGGGCGCGCAGGCCGATGCCGGAGTTCACTGCGCCGACATAGGTATTCACCCCGACGATGTTTCCGGCCGCATTGGGAATGACCGCGCAGTTCGACGCGTTCTGCAGATCCTTGATGATGACCGCGTCGGAGCGGCCGCCTGACGGGTTGCGTGGATCGGCCAGGAACTTGTCGTCGGATACCTTGGTGTGGAGATAGCTCGCGCCGAGATTGACGAGAAGGCTGCGAACCGGGCTGATGACCGCTTCCGCCTCGATCCCGTAGATTTCGGCGCTGACATTGTCGTTGACCGAGGTGCGCGCGACGATGCGGCTGAGCTGCAGATTCTTGTATTTATAGAAGAAACCCGTGAGGTTGAGCCGCAGTGTTCCGCTCAGGAAGCTGTTCTTCGATCCCACTTCGAAGGAGTCGACGGTCTCGGGGCCGAAGGTGGTCGGCACCGCGAAGATCGGTGACAGCGGTGGATTGATGCCGCCCGATTTGTAACCGCGCGAGTATGAGAAATAGATCAGATTGTCGTCGGTGATCTTGTAGTCGAGCACCGCGCGGCCGGTTACGCGGCCGAAGGTGACGCTGTCCTGCGCGAAGCTCTGGATGCCGGGCGTCGTCGCATCGTAATCGAGCGCGGCATAGTTGAGCGCATCGGTGAAACTGTCTGAGCCGAAGGGCACGGCGGCGAATTGGCCGTTCGAATCCTGCAGGAAGGTGGTGCGTGCCCGCGCGTATTTCTGGTCATGATTGTACCGGACGCCGACCGTCAGTTTCAGCTTGTCGGTGAAGTCGAAATAGCCCTCTGCGAAGATGCCGTAGGATTTGAGGCGGGTTTGGGCCGTATCGCTGCGATAGAAGGGCGTTCCGAAAAAGGCTGCCCCGCCGGTGTTCGCCGCGCCGAGAACGCCTGCTGCATAATCGAGTCCGAACGCGGTGACGTAATAGCCGTTGTCGGTCGTCTTGCTGTCGACATAGATGCCGCCGAGCAGGAAGTTGAACATGCCGTCGAACTTGCTGTCGATATGGGCTTCGACCGAGAATTGCCGGTTGGTCAGGATCGACCGGTCGAAATCGAGGCTGGTCGGATAGCAGCCGACCGAATTGCCGCCATAGACGCCGACGCCGTTGGGATCTGCGGCGGACTGGCACACGCTGCCCGCTGCTCCGTTGGGAATGAGTGCGCGGCGGACAGGGTCGAGGAATGCGAAGGGCGAACCGATGCCGGTGCGTCCCAGCGTGTTGAGCTGGACCAGTCCGGGGTTGTTGGCCAGCGAGTTCTCGATCGCGAGATTGTAGTCGCTGGTCGAATCCACCCGATTATGGGTGTATCCGCCGGTCATCGTGAGGCTTAGCTGTTCGCCCAGCGCCTGCTGGAGGCGACCCATGATGTGATATTCTTCGGCGAAATAGGTCGGTTCATAGTCGATATTGACGGTGCGTCGGCTGGGCAGGTTGACGGCGTTCGAGAACGGATCGGTGCCATAGATGCTGCCGAGGCCGAAGCGGGCGAGCGCGCCGCCGCTGCTGGCCGATGCAACGCCGAGAAATTCGTTCGAGCTGAGCAATGCCGAAAGCGTCGCATTGCCGTTGGCGGTCTCGTTCCCCAGGCGATCGGGCAGGCAGCCCAGCACGCCGGTCGGGTCGCGGTGGCACAACTGCTTCTGAATGCGCGAGCGATTGTCGTTCTCGTGGAAATAATAGCCGATCAGATCGAGCGTGGTGTTGGCCGAAGGCTCCCACCGGATCGTGCCGCGCAGCGCGTAGAGGTCGCGGCCATCGATGTTGTTTCCGGTCGCGACATTCTTCGTATAGCCGTCCCGGTTGACGTAATAGCCGGCCAGGCGGACGCCGAGCGTCTCTCCGATCGGCACGTTGATCATGCCGTTGACCTTGTAGCTCTCGTAATTGCCATATTCGAAGCTGCCCGACGCACCGAAGGCGGTCAGATCGGGCTTGGCAGTGATGAAATTGACCACACCCGATGTCGCGTTGCGACCGAACAAGGTTCCTTGCGGTCCGCGCAATACTTCGACGCGTTCGAGATCGAAATATTCGGTCTCGAACAGACGCGTGGATAGGAGTGGCATGTCGTTGACGTGAATGCCGGTCGCGGAATCGCAACTCGCGCCGACGCATAGATCGCCGATGCCGCGAATGGTGAAGCTCGACGCGGTGAAATTGGTTTTGGTGAAGGTGATGTTGGGAAGGCTGAGTTGAAGGTCCGACGCATTGGCGATTTGCTGTTTCTGCAGTGCCTCTCCGGAAAAGGCCGAGACTGCGATCGGGACATCCTGCAACCGTTCGCTCTGGCGCTGTGCCGTGACGACAATGTCCTCGATGGCACTGTCCGGAATTTCGTCGGCTGGTGGCGTGGCAACCTGCGCCGCTGCGGGCGTCGCAAGAACCAGTGCAATGGCGGAGGCGGCAAGCAGATCAAGCTTCTTCATGATGACATCCCCTCTTCCTTCGGCCCGCTTTGAGCCTGTTCCGCTATGTTACGGAATCTAGGGGAAATGGTGCGCGCAACTTATATTCCCGTCAACCGGCGATTTCGGATCGAATGCTACGACTTTGTGACAGCTTCACGCATCTTCCGGGATATTGTGAAAGGCACCGGTGCCGTAGCGGCAAGACTGGGATGATGGCGAAGCACTTGCGCCTTCCGGTGGAGCGGCTATCCCGCGCTGGCACGCGATCTGCGGAACAGAAGGAGCGGAATGTGACGGACTCGGCATCGCCTGAAGATGGCGACATGGTTTCCTCGCCGGCCAAGCTACCGGTGCCCGATCACGTCCAGGATGCCGTTCGCACGATCATCCGCTGGGCTGGCGACGATCCGGAACGTGAAGGGCTGATCGATACGCCCCAGCGCGTCGCGCGCGCCTGGAAGGAATATTGCCAAGGCTATGGCGAGGATCCGTCGCACCACCTGTCGCGCACCTTCGAAGAGGTTGGCGGCTATGACGAGGTGGTGCTGCTCAAGGACATTCCGTTCCAGTCGCATTGCGAACATCATATGGCACCGATCATCGGCAAGGCATCCATCGCCTATCTGCCCAATGACCGGGTGGTCGGCATCTCGAAGCTGGCCCGCGTTCTCCATGGCTTCGCCCGGCGGCTCCAGGTCCAGGAACGGCTGACCGCGGAAGTGGCGGACTGCATCTGGGATCACCTGCACCCACAGGGTGTGGCGGTCGTGATCGAGGCCAGCCATGCGTGCATGACGGCGCGGGGCGTTCGCACACCGGGCGTGGCCATGACCACCAGCCGCATGATGGGCTGCTTCCGCGAGGATGAGCGCAGCCGTAAGGAAGTGCTGAGCCTGATGGGCTATTAGAGGCGATCCGGTTCAATCCGAACCGGATCGCCTCCAGGCTCTATCTGATCGGCCAGTGCTCCAAAGGCCGCCAATCTTCTAGAAGCTGCTCGTGCCGGTGAACAGCGTCTCGGTGTTGCCCGCGATCCAGATCTCGCCCGCATCGTCGCGTTCGACGAAAATCCGTCCGTTGCGGCCGATCGCCGTGCCTTGCGCCGCGCGATAGCGTGGGCCGGCGCGGCCCGAGCCGATCAGCCATTGTGCGAGCGACGCGTTCAGGCTGCCGGTGATCGGATCCTCGATCAGTCCGCCATACGGATCGCTGAAGATCGCGCGGACTTCCCAGTCGATGGGACTGCCGGCGGGGTAGGGACCGACAATGCCGATATCGGCGCGCTCGGGCCAGGCGCGTTGCGGCCGCACAGCCAGCACCTCATCCGCGGATCGGAGCATGATGCCCAGCCAGCCGGGGCCGTTGTCCACCCATTGGGCATCGATCACCGCCGCGCGGTCGATGCCCAATATCGCAGCGGCGCGTTCGATATCGGCTTCGCTGGCCGGACCTGACCGGATCAGCGGCGGTGCGGCGAATGCCAGCCCATGTTCGGTGCGGCGGATCGGAATCAATCCCGCTTCGCATTGCTGGACAATCACGTCGCCCCTGGCAGCGCCGCCGGCCTGAAGCCAGGCATGGCAGGTCCCGAGCGTCGGGTGTCCGGCAAATGGCAGCTCGCGGTCGAGTGTGAAGATCCGCACCCGATAATCCGCGTCCGGCGAGGAGGGCGGCAACAGGAATGTCGTTTCCGACAGGTTCAGCCAGCGCGTGATCTGAAGCATCTGTTCGCTCGAGAGGCCGTCTCCGGACGCGATCACCGCCACGGGGTTGCCTTTGAAACGCTCGGCACCGAACACGTCGACGAGCTGGAACGATCTGGTCATGGGTGCGAGTCTCTCTTTTGTGGTCGCGCTGCTTTTTGCGAATAGCCGGTTCCCACCTGTTCGCGCAGCGCTCCGGGTTCAAGTCAGACGCGGCCGCAGGGCCGGTGCGGGGCGATGGTCCATCATCGTGAGAAAGAACTGCACCAGCGAGCCGATGCCGAACGCGAAGAACACGGTGCCCAGCCCGACGGTGCCGCCGAGCAGCCAGCCGCAGGCGAGGACGAGCAACTCGATGGTGGTGCGAACGAGCCGGACGGACAGGCCGGTTCGCGCGACCAGGCCGGTCATCAGCCCGTCGCGCGGCCCGGGTCCGAAGCCGGCGCCGATATAGGCAGCACTGGCAAGCCCGCACAGCACGATGCCGGACGCCAGCATGGCGATGCGCGCGAGCAGTCCCACCGGCGAGCCGATCAACCAGAGCGCCGCATCGCTGGCGACGCCGATCAGCAGCATGTTGCTGATCGTACCCAGGCCGGGTCGCTGTCGCATCGGCAGCCAGAGCAACATGACGATCGCCCCGACGATCAGCACGACGGTGCCGAAGCTCAAGCCGGTATGTCTGGTCACGCCCTGGTGGAACACGCCCCAGGGGTCGAGGCCGAGATTGGACCGAAGCATCAACGCGGAGGCGACGCCATAAAGCATCAGGCCGATGTAAAGCTGGATCAGGCGTCTGGTCATCATGCCGTCGCCTCTGCGGCAGATTGGCCTTGTTTTAAATATCCACTTTTGGAATAGTGGCCTGATGATACGCAGCATCGGTACGACATCACTGGTCCGTCAATTGGGGCTTTGGCGCGGACAGGGCACAGGGGCGGCTTATCGGCAGCTGGCCGATGGCGTGCGCCTGCTCATTCTCGACGGGCGATTGCCGATCGGCGTGAGGATTCCTGGCGAACGTGAGATGGCTGTCGCGCTGGATGTCAGCCGGACGACCGTGACTGCGGCCTTCGGCCAATTGCGCGACGAGGGGTATCTGGACAGCCGGCGCGGATCGGGCAGCAAGACCAGTCTTCCCGATCGGGGCGGCGCCCGGCCGCAGGCGGAGACGGGTGAGGTCGAGCCGGGGATCGTCGATCTCGGGATTGCGGCGCTGCCGGCGACCGATACCGTCCATCACGCCTATCGCAGTGCGCTGGCGAGCCTGCCGCGCCACCTGCCCGGGCATGGCTATGAAAGGGTCGGGTTGGAAGCGCTGCGCTGCGCGATTGCCGATCGCTATACGCAGCGCGGTTGTGCGACATCCGCCGACCAGATCATGGTGACGCACGGCGCGCTCCATGGCTTCGCCTTGCTGCTTCGGCTGCTCGCGGGGCCGGGCGATCGCATCGTCGTCGATCATCCGACCTATCCGCATGCCATCGATGCGATCCAGCAGGCGTCGTGCCGTGCCGTGCCGGTCGGCCTGCCCGAACATGGCTGGGATGCGGACGCGATCGAAGCGGCATTTCGCCAGACTGCGCCGCGGCTGGCCTATCTCCAGCCCGATTTCCACAACCCCACCGGGCGCTGCATGGATCAGGCGACGCGCGTCCGGATCGCTGCTGCGGCGGCCCGAACCCAGACCATCGTGGTCGCCGACGAGACGATTGCCGATCTCTGGCTCGACACGGCACCACCGGCCTCGCTGGCCGCATATGACGGTAGCGGGCATGTGGTGACGCTGGGATCGATGGGAAAAAGCTTCTGGGGCGGCATCAGGCTTGGCTGGATTCGCGCCGAGCCGCGGATGATCGAGGGATTGGCACGGGTTCGCGCCGCGCTGGATCTCGGTACGCCGGTGCTCGAACAGCTCGCCGCGACGGTGCTGTTGACCGACGATGGCGGGGATCTGGCCGCGCGGCGCGCGACGTTACGACTGCAGAGGGGCCAATTGCTCTCGCTGGTTGGGATGCATCTGCCTGACTGGAAGGTCGCGTCGCCCCCGGGCGGCTTGTCGATATGGGCCGAACTGCCGTCCGCGGCGAGCACAGCGCTTGCCGCGACATCCGAAATGCATGGCGTGCGCATCGGCGCGGGCCCGCGTTTCGGCGTGGATGGATCGTTCGAGCGCTTCATCCGCGTGCCGTTCGCCTTGCCTGACGATATGCTCCGGACCGGCGTCGAGCGATTGGCCCGGGCCTGGAATGCGCTTGGCCCTGCTTCTCGCGTCGTCGGCGAGGCCAGGACGCAGTCGTCACTGGCACAGGTCTATTGAGGGATCAGTCTGCTGTGTCGCACAAAAGAAAAGCCGCCCGATCCTGAGATCGGGCGGCTTTCTTTTCGTCGGTTCTGACGATCAGGCCTCGGCCCGATCCTCGTCCGCCGGCGCGGCCGTGGCGATTTCGCCCGGCTCGGCGTTCGGATCGAAATCCTCGGTGAAACCCGATTCATCCTTTTCGAACATCGCGGTCATGACGTCGACGCCCTGAGCCTGCAGCTCGGCCTCTTCAGGCGAGCGAGCGACGTTGACCTTGATGGTCACCGACACCTCGGGGTGGAGCGCGATCTTCACCGTCTCGACGCCGATCGCCTTGATCGGCTTGTCGAGGACGACCATCGACTTGGTCAGCTTGGCACCGTCGGCGCCGAGCGCCTCGATGATGTCGCGGACCGAAACCGAACCATAAAGCTGGCCGGTGTTCGATGCCTGACGGATGAGTGTGATGCTCTTGCCGTCAATGTCCTTCGAAGACGTCTGGGCTTCGGTACGCCGCGTGGCGTTGTCGGCCTCGATGCGTTCGCGATTGGCCTCGAAGACCTTGCGGTTCGCTTCGTTGGCGCGGAGCGCCTTCTTGCGAGGGAGGAGGAAATTGCGTGCGAAGCCGTCCTTTACAGTGACGACGTCACCGATCTGGCCAAGCTTTTCAACGCGTTCGAGCAGGATCACTTGCATTGCTCAGGTGCTCCTTACTTCACGATGTACGGAAGAAGCCCGATATGACGGGCGCGCTTGATCGCCTTGGCGAGTTCGCGCTGCTTCTTGGCGGAAACCGCAGTGATGCGGCTGGGAACGATCTTGCCCCGCTCGGACACGAAGCCCTGCAGCAGACGAACGTCCTTATAGTCGATCCGTGGCGCGTCCTTCGCGGAGAAGGGGCAGCTCTTGCGGCGGCGGAAAAATGGGCGTGCCATGATGCGTGCTCCTTATTCAGCGTCTTCGCGGCGGGGACGGTCTTCGCGGTCGCCGCGCGGGCGGTCACCACGATCACCACGGTCGCCACGCGAACGCTCGCGATCACGATCGCCCTTGCGCATCATCACCGACGGGCCGGCCTCATGGGCATCGACCTTGATGGTCATGTAGCGGATGACGTCTTCGTTGATCGAGGTCTGACGCTCGAGCTCGGCAACGACGCCGGCAGGGGCATCGATTTCGAGCAGCACATAGTGCGCTTTGCGATTCTTCGCGATCTTGTACGCGATGTTGCGAAGACCCCAGGTCTCGGTCTTGATGACCTTGCCCGAATTGTCCTCGACGATCTTGGTGGCGATTTCCGCCAGCGCGTCCACTTGCGCCTGTGCCAGATCCTGGCGCGCAAGGAACACGTGCTCGTATAGAGCCATGTCCGCTTTCCTTCGTTGGCCGATCGCTGACGCCGCACCATGCGGACGCCCCTCCGGCTATCGTCTCAAATGCAAATCAGGGCGGAGAGACAGGCTCTCCACCCCGATGGAGCGGCCATTGGCGCAAAACCGGCGGGATTGCAACCCTGCCGGCGATCAGTCCGCCGCTGCCGTCACCGTTTCGGTGTTCCTGCGCGACAAGCGATGCTCGCGCCAGACGATATAGAGGCCGCTTGCGATGATCAGCGGCGCACCGAACCAGGTGGATGCGATCGGCAGCACGCCGAACAACAGCCATCCGTAAAGCGTCGCCCAGATCAGGCCCGAATAGTCCATGGGGACCACCGTCGATACCGGTGCCCAGCGGAAGGACGAGGTCAGCGCCATCTGCCCCAGTCCGCCGATCAGGCCAATGCCGACAAGCAATGCCCAACTGATCGGATCGTGGGCGCGGGCATAGAAGAAATAGCCAATGCCCAGGATCGGCAGGGAAAGGAGCGAAAACCAGAAGACCGTGGTGGTCGCGCTTTCGGTGCGGCCCAGTTCGCGGATCTGGATGCTGATCAGCGCGACCATGAACGCGGCGAACAGGCCGGTGGCGGCAGCGTAGAGCGGAAAATGCCCGTCGCCCGGCCGAACCACGAGCAATACGCCGACAAAGCCGAGCAGAACGGCGGACCAGCGGTGCAACCCGGCCACTTCCTTCAGCATCAGCGTCGACAGGATCGTCGCGAAGATCGGAACGGTGAACTGCAAGGTGGTGGCTTCGGCAAGCGGCAGCAGGATGATCGCGCCGAAATTCGCGACCATGCCGATCACGCCGAACATGGTGCGCGTGATGTGGCGGCCGATCCGGGCCGTTCGGAGTGACGCCAGGCCCGGCCCGGCCAGCACGAATGCCAGCGCGATCGGCACCGCAAAGAACTGGCGAAAGAACAGCGTTTCCGCCAGTTGAACGCCGCGCATCGATGCAAGCTTGATCAGCGCCGCCATGGTCGAGAGACAGGCGATCGCGGTGAGGCGCAGCCCGAGCGCGTAGAGCGGTCGTTGTGTGGCATGCTCGATCGAAGACATGCGATCGGCCTTGGGGCAATTGGTCGATGGAATACAACCGGCATTGCAATGATATCGGAAACGCTTTCGCACCGGATGCCAAGTGCGTTAAGGGCGACGCTGTTTCTGACATTCACAAGGCAGTATCGTGAAGCACGCCCTTAACGTCACCCGCGAACAGGATTTCGCCGCCTGGTACCAGGCGGTCATTGCCGAAGCCGATCTGGCCGAGGAAAGTGGCGTGCGCGGCTGCATGGTCATGCGGCCATGGGGCTACGGCATCTGGGAACGCATCCAGCGCCTGCTCGACGACCGTATCCGTACCGCCGGCTACGACAATTGCTATTTCCCGCTGTTCATCCCGCTTTCCTATTTCGAGAAGGAAGCGGAACATGTGGAAGGATTCGCCAAGGAGATGGCGGTCGTCACCCATCACCGGCTGGTCGGGGACGGCAAGGGCGGGCTGATGCCCGATCCGACGGCAAAGCTGGAAGAACCGCTCGTCGTTCGCCCGACCAGCGAAACCGTGATCGGCACGGCCTTTTCACGCTGGGTGCAAAGCTGGCGCGACCTGCCTGTCCAGATCAACCAATGGGCGAACATCGTCCGCTGGGAGATGCGGACCCGCATGTTCCTGCGCACCGCCGAATTCCTCTGGCAGGAAGGACATGCCGCCTATGCCTCCCCCGAGCAGGCGCGTGAAGAGACGCTGAAGGCGCTCGAAATGTATCGCAGCTTCGCCGAGGATTGCGTCGCATTGCCCGTCGTCGCCGGCGAAAAGCCCGAGAATGAGCGTTTTCCAGGCGCCGTCGCGACCTATTCGATCGAAGCGATGATGCAGGACGGCAAGGCGCTGCAGGCCGGCACCAGCCATTTTCTCGGCACCAATTTCGCCTCGGCGCAGAATATCCGTTTCCAGAACAGCCAGGGCGAGCAGGAACTGGCCAACACGATCAGCTGGGGCATGTCGACCCGGATGATCGGCGGACTGATCATGGTGCATGGCGACGATGACGGGCTGCGCGTGCCGCCCCGCGTCGCACCGTGGCAGGTGGTGATCGTGCCGATGCTCCGCGAAACCGACGAGGACGCCGCGATCCTGGATTATTGCAGGGCGCTGGCCGGAGAGCTCAACGGACTGACCGCCTTTGGCGAGCCGGTGCGCGCGCTGGTCGACGTGAAGGCGACCAAGGCAAGCGCCAAGCGCTGGGGCTGGGTGAAGAAGGGTGCTCCGGTGATCGTCGAGGTTGGTCCGCGCGATATCGCGGCGGGCAATGTCGCGGTGCTGCGCCGCGACCGCCTCTATGCCGAGGGCGGCAAGCTCGCATCCGCGTTCACCCCGCGCGATACGTTCGTCGGCCAGGTGGCTGGCTTGCTGGAGGAAATCCAGGGCACGCTCCACAGCGAGGCTCGGGCAAGGCTTGATGCCAACATCGCGCGCGGCATCGACGATTTCGCGGGGGTCGAGGCCTTTTTTGCGAAGAGCGGCAAATTCCCCGGCTGGGTCGAGGTTCAATGGTCGCGTCCGACAGGCACCGCGCTCGACGGTGTCGTCGAACGGTTGAAGGCGCTCAAGCTGACGATCCGCAACACGCCGCTCGATGCGGCGGCGGCCGACGGGGCATGTGTCTTTACCGGCGAGCCCGCGGTGGAACGTATTTTGATCGGGCGCTCTTACTAAGCGGCCTGATCTGTATCCTTCATTCTGTTGAAAGCCGGAATCTGCGCTTAACGGCTAGCAGATTCCGGCAATTCGGCTTTGGTCGGCAGATCTTTTCGTCGGACGACGATTTTTTTTTTTGGGCGCCTGATGTCGAGGCGTGGATTACGAGACGTTGTTGCCGGGGTCGCCACCGCGGTCGCGACGCATCCAGAGGAACAGGAAGGTCGCTGCGACGATCAGCGTGGTGAAGATTACGATTGCTTCCGCAGTGTTCATGCCGGTGCCCCATCTCTTGCTTGAGCGTCGGGCATAACGGACGACCGGTTAACGAGTCTTAACGCAGTTTTCCCAATAAACTGTGAATGCGCTCCGCTCTGCCTCCGTCATGTACAGGCCGAGCTTGCTTCGTCGCGTCAGGCAATCCTCGGGTGAACGCGCCCATTCGCGATCGTGCATCCAGCGCGCTTCGATCTCGGTGAAGCCTGCGCCGAACTCCTGACCCATGCCGGCTTCGTCCGCGACATCCAGCAGCATCTCGTGCAGCAACACGCCGTAGCTGGCGGCCATGCGCTCGGCGCGGGTGTCGCCCAGGAACGGCCAGCGCGCCTTCACTTCGCGCAGGAAATGGTCGGGGTTGGCGATCGCGCCGCCGGGAAAGACGCGAGCGCGGGTGACCGGATGGGGCGTGAACCCCATCGATGGCGCCAGTTTCTCGACCGCTTCCTCTGCCAGATGGCGCGCGGTGGTGATCTTCCCGCCGAAAACCGAGAGCAAAGGCGCGCCGGCGTCATCGAGTTCGAGGACGTAGTCGCGGGTGACCGCCTTGCTGTCCGACGCGCCATCGTCATAGAGCGGACGCACGCCGGACCAGGTCGAGACGATATCGGCCTCTTTGATTTCGCTGGTGAAATAGTGATTGGCGGCGCCGATCAGATAAGCGGTCTCGTCCGCGTCGATCCGCGCATCCTCCGGCGTCTCGACCGCGATGTCGGTGGTGCCGATCATTGTGAAATCGCCGAGATAGGGAATGGCGAAGACGATCCGCCGGTCGGGTTGCTGCAACATATAGGCGTGATCGCCATCATAGAGCCGCGGCACGACGATATGACTGCCCTTGATCAGCCGGACATGCGCATCAGTATTGGTGCCGAGCGTCGCCAGCGTCTGCGCGACCCATGGGCCCGCGGCATTGACCAGTGCGCGGGCCGAAACGGTGCGGCCGTCGGAAAGTTCGGCGGACCATCCCGCATCGGTGCGCCGTGCCGAAACCAGTGCGGTGCGTGTCGCGATCTCCGCGCCGGCATCGGCTGCATCCATCGCATTGAACAGCGTCAGTCGCGCATCGTCGACGCGGCAATCGGAATAGACGAAGCCTTTCGCCTTGCGCTTCAGCGGCGCATTATACGCGATATCGCTGGAGGACAGGCCGCGCGAGCGGGGCAGGCTGATACGGCCGCCGATCCAGTCGTAGAGCAGCAGGCCGAGACGGACGAGCAGCCAGGGGCGGACGGCGTTCTCATGGGGGAGCACGAAACGCATCGGACGGATGATGTGCGGCGCCGCTTTCAGCAGCAGTTCGCGTTCCTTCAATGCCTCCCGCACCAGCCTGAACTCGTAATATTCGAGATAGCGGAGTCCGCCATGGATCAGCTTGGTCGATGCGGACGATGTGTGGGCGGCAAGGTCGTCCCTTTCGACGAGCAGGACGCTCAGGCCGTTGAGCGCGGCTTCGCGTGCGATCGCGCAGCCATTGATGCCGCCGCCGATGATGAGGAGATCGAAAGTCATCCGCTCTAGCATAGCGGACCATTCTCCCGGCGAAAGCGCCTTTCTGGCAACGCTGTCATAAAAGCTGTTCCTGATCGGCTGCGATGTGACGGGGTGACGCTGCGTTCCACAATCTCTATCTCTGGCGCATGATAAAACAGAAAAAACATGTCGGCATGCCCAGCCGCGACCAGATCATGAAATTCATCAGCGAATCCGAGCAGGCCTCGGGCAAGCGCGAGATCGCCAAGGCATTCGGCCTGAAGGGGCAGGAGAAGATCCAGCTCAAGGCGTTGCTGAAGGATATGGCGGACGAGGGGTTGATCGACGGCGCACCTGGCCGCGCATTCCACAAGATGGGCGGCGTGCCCAAGGTGACCGTGCTGCGGATCGTCGATGTCGACGAGGATGGGCAAGCCTGGGCCGTGCCCGAGCGCTGGGAAGCCGAAGGCCCCGAACCGCGGCTGCGCGTGAAGGAAAAGAGCCGCAAGGGCGCGCTCGGCATCGGTGATCGCGTGCTCGCGCGCACGGAGGAGGCGGGCAAGGGCTGGATCGCGCATCCGCTCAAGCAGCTCGCCAAGGGCACCGAACTGATGATGGGCGTGCTCCTTCAGGAAGGCGGCAAGCTCTGGCTCAAGGGGCTGGAGAAGAAGGCGCGACAGGACATGCCGGTTTCCGACGCCGGCGATGCGGAGGCCGGCGATCTCGTGCTGGCGGAAAAGACCGGCCGCCCACCCCGGATCACCGCACGGGTGACGCAGCGGCTGGGCGATCCGTTCGAACCGCGCAGCTTCTCGCTGATCGCGATCCATAAGCTCGGCATCCCGCACATTTTTGGCGACGAGGTGCTCGAAGAGGCGAAGCGCGTCGCCAAGCTCGATCTGGGCAAGGATCGCGAGGATTTGCGCCATCTGCCGATCGTCGCGATCGATCCGGCGGATGCGCGCGATCATGACGACGCGGTCTGGGCCACGCCCGACGACGATCCGAAGAATGAAGGTGGGTGGAAAGCGATCGTCGCGATCGCCGATGTCAGCTTCTACGTGCGCCCCGGCTCCGCGCTCGATCGCGAGGCGCGGCGGCGCGGCAACAGCGTCTATTTTCCGGACCGGGTGGTGCCGATGCTGCCCGAAATCCTGTCGGCCGATGTCTGCTCGCTGAAGGCGGGTGAGGATCGGGCGGCCATGGCCTGTCATCTGACGATTTCCAAGCAGGGCGAAATCAAGGGCTGGCGCTTCACCCGCGCCGTGGTGCGGTTGGCGGCCAATATCCCTTACGAGAATGCGCAGGCTGCGATCGACGCGACGGCGGAACAGCCGCTCGAAGTCGCGTCCTCACCCTGCAGCCTCGATCCCGCCGACCTCGCGACCCATGGCGTGAGTCCGGCGCTGGTGACCGATGCGCTCAAGCCGCTCTGGGCGTGCTGGAAAGCGTTGTATGCTGCACGGGAGAAGCGCGCGCCGCTCGATCTCGACCTGCCCGAACGCAAGATCTCGCTCGACGAGAAGGGGCGGATCCTGTCGGTCGCGCCGCGCGAGCGGCTCGATGCGCACAAGCTGATCGAGGATTACATGATCGCCGCCAATGTCGCCGCGGCGAAGGCGCTGGAAGCGAAGAAGGCGCCGGTGATGTACCGCGTCCACGAACCGCCGGCGCGCGAGAAGCTGGTCGCGCTCAAGGAGTATCTCAAGACCTTCGGCGTCGAGTTCGCGCTGGGCCAGGTGATCCGCCCGGACACGTTCAACCATGTCATCCGTCGGATCGGCGATTCCGATTTCAAGCCGCAGGTGATGGAGCAGATCCTGCGCACCCAGACCCAGGCCTATTACGCGCCGGCGAACCAGGGGCATTTCGGGCTCTCGCTTGGCAGCTACGGGCATTTCACCTCGCCGATCCGTCGCTATTCGGATCTGGTCGTCCACCGTTCGCTGGTCGGCGCCTATGGCCTGGGCGATGGTGCGCTCAGTGGCGACGAAGCCGCGACGATGGAGCGGACGGGCGAACATATCAGCCTGCTGGAGCGTCGCGCGATGGAGGCCGAACGCGATACGATGGACCGCTATGTCGCGGCCTATTTGAGCGAGAAGGTCGGCGAACTGCTCGACGTCCGGATCACCGGCGTGCAGAATTTCGGCTTCTTCGCGACGGTGGAGGGGCTGGGCGGCGACGGCCTGGTGCCGGTCCGCGATCTTGGCGGCGAATATTTCCGCTATGACGAGGCGACGCACAGCCTGACGGGCGAGGATAGCGAGACGGTCTATTCGTCCGGCATGCGCCTGAAACTGAGGCTGGCCGAAGCCAATCCGGTCAACGGTGCGCTGCGCTTCGAATTGCCGGACGGGAAGGGCGCGCTTCCGCCGCGCCATCAGCGCGTCATCAAGCGACGCGGTCGGCCGGCGAATATCAAGCATCAGGGACGTCGCCGCTGAAATCGGCGGCAGTGGATCGAATATCCCGGTGACGATAGAGTGCCGGGGCGTTCGACCATCCTAGCCCTGCCGGGTCTCCGGAGGTATTGGGGGCGGTGGGCGCGACGGGAGTGGTCTATGCAGTTTGAACGTCGGCAGATTATCCTGGGTGCGGCAGGCGCGCTGGTCGCGGGCTATGCGCGCGGTCCGGCATGGGCGGCGGACTCGATTACGCTGCCGTTCGAGAATGGCGAGCGGCCACTGGTTGCTTATCCGGGCAAGCGGCCGCTGATCCGGCTGACCGCGCGACCGCCGCAATTGGAGACGCCGTTCTCGGTCTTCGCCGAAGGGGCGATCACGCCCAACGACGCATTTTTCGTGCGCTACCATCTCGCCGACATTCCGCTGGAGATCGATGTCGATGCCTATCGGCTCGCGGTCGGCGGACATGTCGACCGGCCGCTGTCGCTGTCGCTGGCCGAGCTCAAGCGCCTTCCCGCGGTGGAGATCGTCGCGGTCAATCAATGTTCGGGCAACAGCCGCGGTTTTGTCGAGCCGCGCGTCGGCGGGGGGCAACTCGGCAATGGTGCGATGGGCTGTGCGCGCTGGCGCGGCGTCGCGCTGAAAACGGTGCTGGAACGCGCAGGGATCAAGGCCGGCGCGCAGCAGGTCACCTTCAACGGTCTCGACAATCCGCTGACTCCGGAGACCGCCGACTTTGTAAAGGCGCTGGACGCCGCGCATGCGCTGGATGGCGAAGTGATGCTGGCCTGGGCCATGAACGGCGAAGATCTGCCCTTTCTGAACGGCTTTCCGCTTCGGCTGGTCGTGCCCGGTCGGTTCGGCACCTATTGGGTGAAGCATCTCAGCGAGATCACGGTGCTCGATAAGCCCTTTGACGGCTATTGGATGAAAACCGCCTATCGCATTCCGGACAATGACTGCGCATGCGTGCCGCCCGGCGGAAAACCCGACAAGACCGTTCCGATCGGGCGGTTCAACATCCGGTCGTTCATCACCAGCCATGTCGACGGCGCGGCGGTCGCGGCCGGTCGGCCGACCGAACTGAAAGGGATCGCCTTCGATGGCGGCAACGGGATCGCCGGTGTCGAGATTTCGACGGATGGTGGACAAAGCTGGACCAAAGCAACGCTCGGCAAGAATCTCGGTCGTTACGCGTTTCGTGAGTGGCGCCTGCCGGTGACGCTGGCAACCGGCGGCCATGTGCTGATGGTGCGTGCGACTGGCGGAACCGGGGAAACCCAACCGATGGAGGCGCGATGGAATCCGCCGGGCTATATGCGCAATGCTGTCGAGCGCGTGACGGTGAAGGCGGCATGAGGCGGGTTGTTCCGATCGCAGCACTTCTGGCGCTGCTGCTTTCCGGCGCTGCCGCGGCGAAAGTCGTGAGCTATACCCTGCCCGACGAGCCGGAGGTCGTGCTTCCGCCGGGGCCAGGCGCCGATCTCGTCGCGACGCAATGTGCGGCGTGCCACTCGCTCGACTATATCCAGACCCAGCCGCACAAGAAGGGCAAGGCGTTCTGGGATGCGGCGGTGACCAAGATGGTCAAGATCTATGGTGCCCCGGTGACGCCGGAGGATGGCGAAGCGATCTCCGCCTATCTGGCCGAGCACTACTGACTCGAAATTCCAATGCCGCTCCAGTGACGGGAAAGAACGTGTTCAAGGGCTCACAAGCTCTCTGATGTCGGCGGTTATTCGTTCGCCGCCGCTCCTGCTGAACACTGCACCGCACAATTGGAACCGTTCGTCGATCCCTGACGCCATTTGGCCGAAACGCCTCAAGTCATGCGTTCTTTGTGATTGACATGATATATAGTCACATTAGTAGGGCGCGACTCCGCAGGAGACGTCATGAAAACCTCATTTTCCGTCATCGCCATCCTTCTCGCCACCACATCGGTTTCCGCGCATGCGGCGGACGATAACAAGCAGCATGGCGATCATGCCGACGACCCGGAGATCGTGATCACGGCGCTTCAGCGCAATCGCGATGACCTGCTCTCCGGCACCTCCGTTCTGTCGGGCAGCGATCTGGCCGCTTCGCGTGCATCGAGCCTGGGCGAAACGCTGGCAAAACTGCCCGGCGTCACCGCAACCTCGTTCGGCCCGGCGGCCTCGCGCCCGATCCTGCGCGGACTCCAGGCAGACCGCATCCGCGTGCTCATCGACGGCATCGGCAGTTTCGACGCATCCTCGTCGTCGGTCGACCACGCGGTCGCGATCAACCCCCTGACGGCCGAGCGGATCGAAGTGCTGCGCGGTCCTTCGGCGTTGCTCTACGGCTCTTCGGCGATCGGCGGTGTGGTGAGCGTCGTCGATAACCGCATTCCGCGTCGCATTCCGGATGAGGCCGTCCATATTCATGTGGATGCGGATTATGCCAGCGCGGCCGAAGAACGCCGCGCGGCCGGGGCCGCCGACGTGCCATTGGGCGGCGGTTTTGTCGCGCATTTCGATGGCAGCTGGTCGAAATCCGACGATCTGCGTACGGGCGGTTACCTCCTCAGTCGCGCGCTGCGCGAAACGGCTGCCGCCTCGCCGGACGCGGAGATCCGCGAACTAGCCGATCTGAAGGGCCGACTGCCCAACACTGCGACCAAATCCACCGAAGCTGCAGTTGGCCTCGCCTATATCGGCACCGGCGGGAATATCGGCATCTCAGCATCGCGCCTCGACAATCGTTATGGCGTCCCGATCCGCTTCTCGCTCGACCCCGCGATCGAAGCGGAAGCCCCGACGCTCGACGTCCGCCAGTATCGTTTCGATCTGCGCGCCGAGATCACGCCGGCCTCGGGCTTTCTCGATGCGATCCGCCTGCGCGCGGGCCATGGCGATTATCGCCATTTCGAGATCGAGGACACCGGCGATATCGCCACGAGCTTCTACAATAAGGGCACCGAAGGGCGGCTGGAATTCTCGCAGCGGCGCCAGGGCGCGTGGAGCGGCGCATTCGGTGCGCAAGTCCTGACCCGCGATTTCCGCGTGGTCGGCGAGGAAGCTTTCCTGCCGCCGACCAGCACCGAGCAATATGGCGTGTTCACGGTGCAGAATTTCGATTTCGGCCGGTTCCGTGCCGAAGTCGGCGGGCGGTATGAGCATAGCAGCGTCCTAGCGAAGGCGAGCGCCCAGCTCGGCACGGCCGAGGCCGAGCGTAGCTTCAGCACCTTCACGGCGTCTGTGGGGGGGCTCTACGAAATCGTCGATGGCGTCCGTCTGGGTTTCAATCTGACGCACAGCGAACGTGCGCCGACGGCTGAGGAGCTGTTCGCCAATGGCCCGCACCTTGCCACCCAGGCCTTCGAAGTTGGCGATCCCAGCTTCGGCAAGGAGAAGAGCAACGGTGTCGAAGGCTTGATCCGCGCCCGTTTCGGCGGCGCGAATATCGAGATATCGGCCTATTACAATGATTTCTCGAACTTCATCTACCAGTCCCCGTCGGGCGATCGGGAGGATGACCTGCCGGTCTATGCCTTCGCTTCGGCAGGCGCTCGTCAATACGGGTTCGAGGCAGAGGCCAACGTCACTCTGGCGCAGCTGGGTAGCGGCAAGATCGTCGGCGATGCGGTGATGGATTATGTCCGCGTCAAGATCGACGGGCAGGGACCGGCACCGTTTATTCCGCCCTTCCGCGTGCTCGGCGGACTGGAATACCAGTCCGATCCGATCATCGGTCGCGTCGAGGTGGAGCGTGTCGCCAAGCAGGATCGTATCGCCGCGTTCGAGACGGTGACCCCGGGCTATACCATGACCAATGCGCGTATCGAATGGCGCCCGAAGGGGCCGGACGGTTTCCTGTCGCTCCGCCTGGCTGCCAACAACATCTTCGACGTCGAGGCGCGCCGCCACAGTTCGTTCCTGGCCGATTATGCGCCGCTGGCGGGCCGGGACATCCGCGTCGGCGCCAGCATCAAATTCTGATCGCGAGAACGCCGGGCTGATACCGGCGGTGCCGAACGGCGGCTGACTCGCAATAAGCTCGCTATGTGGAGGGCTTATTGCGAGTCAGCCGCCGAATCCCTATCTCCGAAGTCATTCAATCGGGGATTCTCTGAAGACATGACCGCTACCCATTCCACCCGCATGCTGATCCTCGGTTCCGGGCCTGCCGGACTTTCCGCCGCGATCTACGGCGCGCGCGCCGGTCTTTCGCCGATCGTCGTCCAGGGCATGCAGCCCGGCGGTCAGCTGACGATCACCACGGACGTCGAGAATTATCCCGGCTTTCGCGAGGTCATCCAGGGGCCATGGCTGATGGAGGAAATGCAGGCGCAGGCAGAGCATGTCGGCACGCAGTTCGTCTATGACCAGATCGTCGATGTCGACCTGTCCGAGCGCCCATTCCGGCTCATCGGGGATGGCGGCAAGATCTACATCGCCGACACGCTGGTGATCGCGACCGGTGCGCAGGCGAAATGGCTGGGGCTGGAGAGCGAGCATCTGTTGCAGGGTAAAGGCGTTTCGGCCTGCGCGACCTGCGACGGCTTCTTCTATCGCGGCAAGAAGGTTGTGGTGATCGGCGGCGGCAACACCGCGGTGGAGGAGGCATTGTACCTCACCAACCACAGCCACGACGTCACCCTGATCCATCGCCGTGACAGCCTGCGCGCCGAAAAGATCCTCCAGCAGCGCCTGTTCGCGCACCCCAACATCAAGATCCTGTGGAACAAGGGCGTCGAGCGCTTTGTCGGCGGCGGCAATCCGGAGGGGCTGGTGGGCGTCGATCTGATCGACACCGTGACCGGCGAGACCAGCCATATCGCAACCGATGGCGCGTTCGTCGCGATCGGCCACAAGCCGGCGACCGAGTTGTTCCAGGGCAAGCTGGAGCTCGACGAGGGCTATCTGGTGGTCGAGAAGGGCACCAGCCGCACCGCCGTTCCCGGCGTTTTCGCCGCGGGTGACGTTACCGACAAGATCTATCGCCAGGCCGTTACGGCAGCCGGCATGGGGTGCATGGCGGCGCTCGATGCCGAGAAGTTCCTGGCGGAGGCCGATTTCGAACTTGAAGTCGCGTAATGTGCTGAGAGCCGGTTTGAGGAGGCGCGAAAGAGCGCTTTCTTGAGCCGGTACCGGCTTTCTCAAATGCACTCATATATGCGCCGTTGGCGCGCTATGTGACGGTAACGAATTGTTTCCAGCCATCATATTGGCTCAAAAATGGTGCATTGCACAAATCTTTGTTAACTTTTTCGCAGCTATGAATTCCGGGTGTCAAACCCAGTTTTCAAACCATTCCTGCACGACAAGACCGGCGGAGTTTCCGTCATCGGCGTGCTGTCGCTGGTCTCGATCATCGGGATCGCGGCGCTCTCGATCGAACTCGGGCAGGGATATCAGGCCAAGGTAACCACCCAGGCGGTCGCCGATAGCGCGGCGCTGGCTGCCGCGGTGGCATATTCGCAGAACAAGCAGGATGCGATCCTGACGCCCACCGCGAACAGCGTGGCCAATGCGAACGGCATCGCGACGTCGCGAGTAACCGTGACGCAGGTCAGCAATTACAGCGCAGATGTCGGCGCGGCCGTCCGCGTCGTCGTGCGCCGGGTTATCCCGCTGTATTTCTCCAGGATATTGTCGAGAGATCTGAGCTATACCGTCTCGTCGGAAGCGGTGGCACCGCTGAGTGCGAGCACGACGCCGGCCTGTTTCATTGCCCTCTTGCCGAATGGAACCGGAATCCGGCTCTCGGGCGGAACGCGCATCACGGCACCGAATTGCGGCGTTAACTCGAATGCGGCGATCGCGGTTTCCGGCGGGGCGTTCATCACCGCCAAGGCGACCAGCGCTTCGGGCACGACGACCGTGACGGGCGGCAGCGGCATCACCGCGGATACGGTCACATCCGGCGGCGGCGCCACGGTGCAGGCCGGCAGTGCGATCAACGGAACGCAAAAGACGCAGACCAATTCGACGCCGGATCCGATGGCGGGGAGCGCCGCGATCACGGCGGCGCAAGCCAAGCTGGGTACATATACCGCACCACAAGTGCCGTCGGTTCCAACCGGGGATGATCTCACCCTCGGCTATTATCCAACGACGATGACGTTCCAGGGGCGGAGTGCGACGCTGGTCGATGGCGTTTGGACCTTCCCTGCGGGCACATATAATATCCGCAACCTCAACACCCAGAGCCTGACGCTGAAGATCGAGGGCTCGTCGACCGTGACTGTTTCGGCCAGCGTCAATGTTGGCGGCGGCGGAAAACTGATCATTGGCGACGGACCGGTTTCGATCAAAGCTCCGATAACTCTGGGTGGCGGAACCTCGATGACCATCGGTGCCGGCCGTCATTATTTCGGCCAGATCACACTGAGCGGCGGTTCGAAGGCGCAGATCGGTGCGGGCAATCTCGACGTCAACGGCGCCATTCTCATTGATGGTGGCGGCAGTTCGATGACGATCGGCGCGGGTGACTACGCCATTGGCAGGAACGGGGCGGGCACGGCAATCAACCTGTCGGGCAGCAGCATCCTCGCTTTCGGTAACGGCACCTTCAGCGCGAACGGTTCGATCACCACGAGCGGGGGCAGCACCATAACCTTCGGCGCGACCGCAAACCACCTGATCAACGGCAACCTGTCCCTGCAGGGCAGTTCGACCTTCGGGGCCGGCACCTACACGATCAACGGGTCTTTCACGAACAACACCGGCGGGAGCCTCACCGGCAGCAACGTGTCGTTCATTCTCGCCGGCACGCTGAACATGGCTGGAAACACGAATGTGGTCCTGACCGCGCCCACCACATCGCAATGGGGCATCCAGGATCTTTTGTTCGCAACGTCGAGCAGTGCAGCGACCCGCCTGGCGGGAGGGGCGCAGAACCAGTTCGGTGGCATGCTCCATATGCCCAATTCGGATCTCGATCTGACGGGTGGTGTCAGTGCGACCGGCCGTTGTTTCATGGTGGTCGCGAAAACGATCACCATCGCCAGTGGCCCCGCCGCTGCGACTTATTGTGAAAGCACCGGTGGCGGCAACACTGGGGTCACCAGTATCCGGTTGATCAAATGACGAGGATCTCGGCGATCATGGGCCTGGTTCGCGACAGGCGCGGTGTGGCGGCGGTCGAATTCGCGCTGTGGTCGACGCTGATCTTCCTCTCGCTGGTTCCTGCACTGGATTTCGGTGCCTATCTGCTCACCGGCAGCCGGCTCGGTGCCACGGTGCAACAGGCATCCATCCTGGCATTCAACATGCGCGACCAGGATGTGATCGATACGGCACCATTGTCGGCCTATGTCGCGGCTTCGATGCCGGGCAGCACCGTTCAGGCCCAGATCGTCTGCAACGGCGGGGCGTCGTCGTGCGGCGCTCGGAAGGCGGAACGTCAGTGCGCCTGCGTGACCGGTGTGTCGACCTATGTGACGACAAGCTGCGCCGGAACTTGTTCCAACGGTTCGAAACCGGGATTTTACCTGACCGTTGGGGCGAATCGTTCCTATTCGCCCGCGGTCGTTCCCAATCGCCTGCTTGAAGGGGGCGCGATCGGTCGTTCGGTCACGGTGCGATTGCAATGATCCGGGTGCGCCCTTCCAAAGGTGCGATCGCCGATGTGCGTGGCGCGACCGCCATCGAGTTCGCGCTTGTTGCCCCCGTGCTGCTGGCCTTCATCATGCTGCTGATCGAGGGGGGCCGGATGGAATGGACGCGTCAGGCGATCCAGGAGGTTGCGGTCAACACGGCGCGCTGCATGGCGGTGGGGCAGACCGAATGCACCACCGATGCGGGTATCCTGCGATATGCGCGGCAACGCGGCAATGATTGGGGCGTATCGATGGCCGCGGCAACCATCACGCCTCGCGTCAACCAGACCTGCAATTCGGTGGCCGGTATGCGTCGGGTGGATATCAGCCTTCCGTATCGCAGCGCTGTCGGCAAGCTGATTCCGGCCGTACCGCAACAGCTGACCGCCATGTCCTGCTTTCCAGCCATCAGCTAGGACTGCAGCGCCATCGCGCCGATCACGATCTGCTCAGGCGATCGGTCTCGATGTATCGGTAAGCGCCTCGGTCAACAGGGCGACCAGAGCGTCGGCGTCCGCCGGTTTGGCGAAGCTGTGGGAATTGCTGTCGATCTCCGTCACCTGGACATGCTTCGCGATGCGCCCGCCCCAGGCGTCGGCAAAGGCGAGCGCGGTGGCGTCCCGCTTTGCGAGCACGATGCGGACGGGAAGGGGACTTGTTGCGATCGCGGTCTGCATACGCTCGGCCAAGCCCCCAGTCGGCGCTTTGGCGGATGCGGCGCGCAGCCCCCTGAACAGTTTGCCGATATCGACGCCGCCCCGCAGCAGCCGCAGCCATTCTTTCGGATCCATCAATTTCTGGCGGTAACGTGCCTTGATCGCAGCCGCTGGAGGCAATTCTCCGACGGCTTCGATCACCCAGGGATTGGCAAGCACGAGCGCGTCGATGGCGAGATCGGTGCCGAACAGCGCAAGCGTGCTGGCGCCGTCGCAATTGCCGAAGCCGACGATCCGCGTCATGCCCGGTGCCGCCGCACGGAAGGCGGAGACCGAAGCGGCCAGATCGGCGCCGCCGGTCTCGAAGCCGCCATTCTCTCCCGCCGCATCGCCAATGCCGCGTCGATCGTAGCGGAAAACCGGGTGACCGGCCGCGGCCAGGCGGGCTGCCAGCTTTGCCATGTTGCCGTGGGATCCGCTGAGCGTTTCATTCCCGCCTGATACGATCAGCAGTCCAGACGATCCCGGCGCATCATCGAATGCGGCGGCGAGCGGTACGGCACCGCAGGCGAAGTTCAGCCATTGGCGCATGATGCGATCCAGTCCGAAATATCCGCGACGATGGAGTCCGAAAGCGCCGGATCATGCTCCGGTTCGCTGCGACGCCAGAGCGGTTGTCCGATCAGCTTGGCATCGGCGGCTTGTGCGTCGGTCGAAAGCCGCACGGTGCGCAGCGTCCCGGCATCGGACAGCGTTGCGCCTTTGAGTGCGGCGACGAAAGCGGGTGCGATGCGGTAGCCCGCTACGTCGAATGGCTCGGTCAATGCCCTGGCTTCGACATCTGCGGCACTGGACGCGCTGCCGTCCTCACGATCGGCGGCCAGGCGGATCCGGACGAGATCGCGCAACAACGCGGATCCGTCCGCCGGGGCCAATCGCCACCGGCTTTGTGCATCCAGCCCGCGGTCGAGCAGGGCGCCGCCGCGCAGCGAGACGATATGTGTCGCACCCGCCATTTCGGCCGCCGCCGCGGCCGCGCCGGTCCAGTCGTCCCAACCCAGCGTGTCGAGTTGGGCGAGGCTTTCGAGCGTGCCCGGCATATCGGGCAGGAAACACCGAAAGCCGCGATTCGCGAGCCCGCGCATCGTTTCGATCAGGAAGTGCCGGGTTCGATTCGCTTCTTCGAAGAACGGCGCAAGAAAGAGAATGGCGGGACCGTCGGTCCCGATCGTCGCGATCCTTTCCCGCCCGCCGCGCCAGTCATAGGCCAGCCAGGCGGTCGGAGCGTCGCTCACCCCAGCGCCTTCGCGCGCGCGAAGGCCAACAGGTTGCCGAAGGTTTCGAGCATCTCGCCATCGACCTCGTCATCGTCGATCACGATGCCAAGCCGATCTTCGAGTTCGGTGAGCAGTCCCGCGACCGCCATCGAATCGAGTTCGGGCAATGCGCCGAACAACGGCGTGGAATCGGTAAACCCCGCCAGCCGCTCCTGGCTGATGCCCAGAATATCGTGAAGGACGCCGCGCACGGCCACGTCGATTTCGTCAGCTTCAGACCCCACGCCAAGACCCCATTTTCAGCTTTCCGGAGACGCCCTAATCGACAGGGCGGCGGCGAACAAGCCGGACGAGCCTGGCGCGTGCCGCGCCGGCGAGTCCGCCCAATGTGCGCAGATTGTAGAGATCGATCTGCTCCAGCGGGCGCGAACGGTCCATCCAGTCCGCCTTGTAGCGGTCGTTGCCGGTCCCATAGTCGATTGCGGTCACGCCATCGCCGATGATCCGTTCGAACAGAGCGGCGCTGAGCAGCGATCCCGGAGAATGCTCGGCGGCATCCTCGACATAAGCGAGCTTGTGGATGATGGCGGTGCCGTTTTCGACGGTCCATAATTGTGCGGCGACCGGACGCTCCTCGATCCGGGCAAGCCCGATCCTCAGTGCGCCCGCCGCACCTTCTGCCTCGGCCATGGCACGCAGGAATTCGGGCGATCCTTCGTCACCCTTCCAGCTCTGCGCATAGATATCCTCATAGGCGGCCCAGGCATCGTCATCGAACCGGTCGAGAATCTCGATCGTGACGACCCCCTTCTTGCCCTTGCGCTGGACGGTGCTGCGCACCTGGCCAGGGCGCTCCGCCCAATAGGTCGCAAAATCCTTGTCCGTCAGATCGGCAATCCAGTTGACCGTCGCCGGCGCGCGAGAGGCGGACCAGCCGCGTTTGCCGAAGGCGCGCGCGATCAATTCGGCGGTTCCGTCCTCGACCGGAACGGGACGCAGGGTGATCCGGCTCACGCCCAGGCGCCGCGCCTTCAATCGTGCGGCGATCGCGATCAGCAGTCGCAGCTTCACCGCATCGCTCGGATTGCCGGTGAAGACCGGGCGAAAGGCCAAGGTATACCAGCTTGCGAGCCCGGTCAGCGCGCCCGTTTCGGTTCGCGCCAGAAACAGCCAAGCTTGCGCCTTTTCGCTCACGGCGCGCACGATCAATGGACGGATGCCCGGCGGGCAATGCGCCCAGATCCGGCGAAACCATTCGAGCCGATCGAAGAGCGCAGACTGTGCCGCGCGATCGAGTGATCCGCGCGCTGCGGCCTCTACGGCATCGAAATCGTCGAAATACTCGCCCTTAACCCACAATGCGCTATGTCCCCCTGGAACACGACAGAACCCGGTGGAGCAAAAGTGCCGCAACCCGATCCCGTTCCTCAGCCGCTAGACCATATTCTCTCCAAAGGCGATGCCCATGCGCCTGCGCTTGTGCTTCGTTCCGGGACGCTCGACTATGCCGCGCTCGATGCGCTGGTGGGTCGTGCTGCCGCGGGATTGCGCGCGCGCGGCCTGGAATCGGGCGATCGCGTTGCTGCCTGGCTGGCCAAAACCCAGCTTGCCTGCATCATGCCGCTCGCCGCGGCGCGCGCGGGATTGATCTATGTCCCGCTCAATCCTTTGCTCAAGCGATCGCAGATTTCGCACATCATGAGCGATTGCGGCGCGAAGCTGCTGATCACCAACGAAAGCCGCGCCGCCACGCTGGACCCGGGCGATGTCGATTGCCCGATCGAAACCGACGAGAATGCGATCTATCACGACGACGCGCTGCCGCTGTCGTCCGCCGATCCGTCCGATCTTGTCGAGATCCTCTATACATCGGGTTCGACCGGACGGCCCAAAGGGGTGGTGCTCAACCACACGAATCTCTGGCTCGGCGCGGTCAGCGTTGCGCATTATCTCAAGCTGACTCCGGCAGACCGGACGCTGTGCGTCCTGCCGTTCAGCTTCGATTATGGGCAGAATCAGCTTTTCAGCACCTGGGTCGCCGGCGGATCGGTGATCCCACTCGATTATCTGACGCCGCGTGACGTCATCAAGGCGGTGGAGAGGCACGGCGTGTCGACATTGGCCGGTGTGCCGCCACTCTGGGTGCAGTTGGCCGAGACGCCCTGGCCGGACGACGTGCCGCAATTGCTCAAGCGGCTGACCAATTCGGGTGGGGCGGTGCCGATCCCGCTGGTGCGCAAGCTGCGCACGCTGTTTTCCGAAGCCGAACTCTATCTGATGTACGGACTGACCGAAGCGTTTCGGTCGACCTATCTGGACCCGGGTCTCGTCGATTCCAATCCGGGTTCGATGGGCAAGGCAATCCCCTTTGCCGAGATCCTCGTGGTCCGTCCCGATGGCAGCATCACTGACGATGGTGAGCCTGGCGAACTGGTTCATGCCGGGCCGCTGGTGGCCCAGGGCTATTGGCGCGACTCCGAACGCACGGCCGAACGCTACAAGCCTGCGCCAGCCGCATCGCGGATGGGCGGCACCGCCGTGTTCTCCGGCGATCGGGTGGTTCGCGACGCGCAAGGGCTGCACAGCTTCGTCGCGCGAGCCGACGAGATGATCAAATCGGCCGGCAATCGCATCAGCCCCACCGAAGTGGAGGAGGCTGCCATCTCGAGCGGGGCCGCGGTCGAGGCCGTGGCACTGGGCGTTCCCGACGAGCGGCTGGGGCAGGCGATCCTGCTCGTGGTCCGTCCGTTCGGCGAGGATGCGGAGGATCGGTTGCGATCCTGGCTGAAGGCCGAATTGCCCGGCTATATGCAGCCGCGCGACATATTGGTGCGGGAGGAATTGCCGCGCAATCCCAACGGCAAGCTCGACCGGGCCGCCATTCGCAAGGAGCATGGCGCATGAAGCCGATGGGGCAGGTGCCCGCCGATTTCCAGGGCGAGGATGGAGAGCTTCTGATTGCCGGACGTCGTGTGTCGGACATTATCGGCGACGTCGGGGAGACGCCGCTGTTCGTCTATGACCTCGGCATCGTTCGTCGCCGGTTCGATGCGCTGCGCGCGGCAATGCCACCGGCATTGTCTTTGCATTATGCGATGAAGGCCAATCCCAACGCGTCCCTGCTCGCCGCCATGACGTCGATCGTCGACGGTATCGACGTCGCGTCAGTGGGCGAAATGCGCCTGGCGCTCGCCGCGGGGGCGGTGGCCGGGCACATGTCTTTTGCCGGGCCGGGCAAGCGCGACGCGGAAATCGCCGCGGCGATTTCCGCGGGGGTCACGCTCAACTGCGAATCCGAAGGCGAAGCGGAGCGCGCCTTCGTCATCGCCGGGCGGATCGGTACGCGGCCGCGGCTCGCGGTTCGCGTCAATCCCGATTATGAACTCAAGGGGTCGGGCATGCGCATGGGCGGGCGGCCCACCGCCTTCGGTGTGGATGCGGCGCGGGTGCCCGCCCTGGTCCGGCGGATAGAGGCGGAGGGCGCCGAATGGCGCGGTTTCCATATCTATAGCGGTTCGCAGGCGCTCGACCCCGAAGCCCTGATCGAAACCCAGACCGCAACGGTCGCACTCGCGGCGCGACTGGGGGAGGAGGCCGCTATGGCGCCACTGCACGTCAATCTCGGCGGCGGGTTCGGCATCCCCTATTTCCCGAACGAAGTGCCGCTCGACATCGCCCGGATCGGCGATGCGCTGGCTGAGACTTTGGAGGCGAGGCCCGAAGTCCTGGCGAAAACCGACTTTGCGATCGAGCTTGGTCGCTGGCTGGTCGGCGAATGCGGCGTCTATCTGGCACGGGTTATCGATCGCAAACAGAGCCATGGCGAGACATTCCTGATCACCGATGGTGGCCTGCATCATCAGCTTGCGGCCAGCGGCAATTTCGGCACGGTCGTGCGCCGCAACTATCCGCTGGCGGTTGCCACGCGGTTCGGCGCGGAGGTGGAGGAAAGCGCGACGGTGGTCGGGTGCCTGTGCACCCCACTGGACGTGCTGGGCAATCAGATCGGCCTGCCGCGTGCGGATGTGGGGGATGTCGTTGCGGTCTTCATGGCCGGCGCCTATGGTGCCAGCGCGAGCCCTTCTGCCTTCCTAGGTCACGGTGCTGCAACGGAAATTCTGCTTGGCAATTGACGTCAGTCGGGTGATTAACTACCCTTCCTAACACAATTTTCACCTTTTTCTGGCAGAAGCCACCGCATCTTCGGGCATCCTCATGCACGCCGTCAAGCGGGGTGGAAGGCGTTCGGAACGGCCGGAAAAGGTGGTAACAATGCGTGGTTCGGGCAGGATCTCAAAGCTGATGCTGGGCGTGGGCATGACGGCCCTCTCGCTCTCCGGATGCGCAACCGGTTCCGCCACCGGTGGGCAGTTGCCGCCCGCAGCCTTTGTTTCCATGCAGGAAGGGCCGGGGGAAGACTATATCATCGGCCCGCTCGACCAGCTGACCATCTTCGTCTGGCGCAACCCCGAACTCGGCGCCAAGGTTCAGGTCCGTCCCGATGGCCGCATCACCACGCCGTTGATCGCGGACATGCCCGCAGTCGGCAAGACACCGGCGATGCTGGCGCAGGATCTGAAAATCCAGCTTGGCGAATATATCAAGGATCCGCTGGTCTCGGTCATCGTCGACAATTTCTCCGGCACCTATTCGCAGCAGATCCGCGTTGTCGGTGCGACGGAAAAGCCGGCATCCTTGCCCTATCGCGCGAACATGACGCTGCTCGACGCGATGATCGCGGTCGGTGGCCTGTCCGAATTCGCAGCGGGCAATCGCGCGCGCCTGGTCCGCTTCGACAAGGGGACCGGCAAGCAGCGCGAATATCAGCTCAAGATCGGCCGCCTGCTCAAGCAGGGGGATTCGTCCGCCAACGTCCGCCTCGAACCCGGCGACGTCATCATCATTCCCGAAAGCGCGTTCTGAACGCGAACTCCTGGGGGACGATAGACACTCATGAACAGCCTTTTCGAGGAAGTCCGGATCCTGCTGCACGGTGTGTGGCATCGACGCTGGCTGGCGCTTGCCGTCGCCTGGGCGATTTGCCTGATCGGCTGGCTGATCGTCGCGATGATCCCGAACAGCTATGAGTCGCAGGCGCGCGTGTTCGTGCAGATGCGTACGATCCTGCCCGACAGCGGCGGCATCGAAGCGGTGCAGCGGCAAAAGGATATCGATCGGGTTCGCGGTACGTTGACCTCGACGGTCAATCTCGAAAAGGTCGTGCGCAGCACCGATCTGAGCCTGAAGGCGACCAATGACGCGGCGATCACCGCGCGCGCCGCCGGCCTGCAGAAAAGCATCAAGGTTGTTGCCGATCCTCTTCAGGAAGGCACGTTCCAGATCACCGCGACCGTCAAGCAGCCCGACATGTCCGATGCGCAGAACGCCAAGCTGGCGCGCGACATCGTCCAGAAGCTGATCGACATCTTCGTCGAGGAAAATCTGGCGGGCGACCGCGCCGTCAACAGCCAGTCGCTCAAATTCCTCGATGCCCAGCTCGTCGAACGCGAGAAACAGCTTCAGGACGCCGATCAGAAGCGCCTCGCCTTCGAACAGCAATATATGGGCCTGTTGCCGGGCGCCGGCTCGATGGCGGAACGGCTGCAGGCATCGCGTGCCGAGGTTTCGCGGATCGAGGCCGATCTGGTTTCTGCCCAGAGTGCGCTGACCACGGTCAATGCCCAGATCGCGGGAACCGCCGCAAGCACATCCACGCCGGGCCTGGGTGGGGTTGCCGGCCCTGCGGTCACGCGACTGGCCCAGATCGAGGGACAGCTTGCCGACGCCCGCGCACGCGGCTGGACGGACAATTATCCCGACGTGATTTCGCTTCAGAACCAGCTTGGTGCCGCTCGCGCCGCGGCTGCGGCAGAGCGGCGGACCGGCGGTAATCCCGCGACCAATGCGGCGAACCCGCTCTATATCTCGCTGCGTGCGATGCAGGCGGAGAAGCAGGCGACGGTTGCCGCGCTGACCGCGCGCAAAAATCAGATCCAGTCCGACACCAACCAGCTTCTTGCGCGGCAGGATGCCGATCCAGGTGTCGTCGCGGAGCAGGCGCGGATCAACCGCGACTATGAAGTGCTCAAGCAGCAATATGACAAGATGCTGACCGATCGCGAACAGGTGAAGCTGCGCGGCCAGGTGCAGAGCGAAACCGATGCGGTCAGTTTCAAGGTGATCGATCCACCCGCGCAGCCGCGCGTGCCGGTGGCGCCCAATCGTGTGCTGCTGCTTGCGCTCGTTCTTGTCGTCGGTCTGGGCGGTGGTGTCGGTGCAGCCTTTGCCATGAGCCAGCTCAAGACGACCTATACGACGGCCGACCGGCTGGCCAAGGCAAGCGGCTTGCCTGTCATCGGCTCGATCACCGAGATGTTGACCGACGCGCAACGCGCCGAGCGACGCAAGCGCATGAAATGGTTCGCAGGTGGAACGGCCGGGTTGGCCGGGGCCTTTGTGTTGCTGCTGCTCGTCGAATTCGTCCAGCGCGGCATGGTCGCCTGAGGAGGCTATGGTGAACAAGCACACCCCGATCAAGGCGCGTGGATCGCTGCTGGAGCGTGCCTCCGAACAGTTTGATTTCCGCAAGGCGATCGAGCAGGGCGCTCCCGTGCTGCCCAGCGCGCCCGCGCCGAAGCCTGCGCCGCCGAGCGAACCCGTCGTCGCGGTGGATCATCCGCATCCGGTGCCGGACGCGGTCGCCGCGCCGGTTGCCCCGGTGTCCAGGGCTGCGCCCTTATTTGTGCCGAAGTCCTTTGGCGGTCGCTATGGCAGGGTCGATCGCGATCTGCTGCGCGAAGCGGGCTTGATCGTGCCTGATGCGCCTGCCAGCGCGCTCAGCGAAGAGTTTCGCATCGTCAAGCGCCAGCTGCTGCAGGAAGCGACGGGCGGCGAGGGCGGCAAGCCTCTGCCACGCGGCCGGATGATCCTGGTCTGCTCCGCGCAACCCAATGACGGCAAGACGTTCTGCGCGCTCAATCTGGCGCTTTCGATGGCGGCGGAGAAGGATCTCGAGGTTCTGCTGGTCGATGGCGATTTCGCCAAGCCCGAAATCGTGGCGATGCTGGGGCTCGATCAGGGGCCGGGCCTGCTCGACGCGCTTGCCGATCGATCGATGCCCGTGGAAAATTGCGTGATCCGGACCGATATTCCCGGCCTGTCGGTGTTGCCCGCCGGCCGGCATACCAACAGCGATACGGAGTTGCTGGCATCTGCGCATACCCGCACCGTGTTGCAGGATCTGCTCGACGCCAATCCGTCGCGTATCATCATATTCGATTCCCCGCCGGTGCTGGCCGCGTCGCCGGCCTCGGTGCTTGCGCTCAACGCGGGCCAGGCGCTGGTGGTGGTGAAAGCGGACAAGACCAGCGAAGCCGAACTGCGCGATGCGATCGGGTTGCTGTCGGGCTGCGAAAACATCCAGTTGCTGCTCAACGCCACGACCTATGCGTCGGGCGGGCGGAATTTCGGATCCTATTATGGATATGGAGATTGACGATGCGGGCGGATCATAGAGCCCTGATCGCCATCGGACTCCTCGGGTCGACGATGCTTGCCGCGCCGGCCCATGCCGAGAAGCGGATCTCGCCCTATATCGAGATCGGCCAGGTGTTCGAGGCGGATCTCAACAATGGCGGGGATGTGCTGACCTATACCGCGGTGTCGGCAGGCATCGAAGCAACGGTGCGCAATGCGCGGACCGAGGTCCAGATCAGCTATCGCTACGAACGACGCTTCGATTATGATGGCAATATCGACGTCAACGACAACCACACGGGCCTGGCGCGCATTCACCAGCAGCTCGTTCCCAATCTGCTGTCGTTCGACGCGGGGGGCATCGCGACACGGTCGCGCATCGATATGCGGGGCGCCGCACCGCAAGTTGGCGGGTCGCGCTCGGACAATACCACCCAGATCTACTCGGCCTTTGCCGGCCCGACGCTGTCGACGAACATGGGCGGGCTCGATATCGGCGCCGCCTATCGTTTCGGCTACACCAAGGTGGAGGACAGCACGAGCGTTCGCCTGCCCGCCGGTCAGCCGCGGCTGGATGGTTATGACGATGCCACTGCGCATCTCGTCACCGCGAGCATCGGCATGCGGCCGGGCGATTTGCCCGTGGGCTGGCAGGTCAGCGGCGGTTTCGAGCGCGAGAATGTCGGGCAGCTCGATCAGCGTTATGAGGGCAAGTTCGTCCGCGGCGACCTGACTGTCCCCGTGAGCCCCACGCTCGCGATTGTCGGCGGGGTCGGGTACGAGGATATCGAGATCAGCCAGCGTGACGCCCTTCGCGATGCGAATGGCGCGCCTGTCGTCGGAAGCGACGGGCGTTTCACCACCGATCCGGCATCGCCACGGCAACTTGCTTATGATCAGGACGGGCTGATCTATGACGCCGGTGTGATGTGGCGGCCGAGCAGCCGTACCCAGCTCGAGGCGCGCGCCGGGCGACGCTATGGCGGCACGACATTTTTCGGTTCGCTGAGCCATCAGCTTTCGCCTGCATCGGGCGTGTCGGTTGTGGTTTATGACGGTGTCGAAAGCTTCGGCCGGCTGTTGCAGGACAATGTGTCGCGCCTGCCGACCAACTTCAACGTCGCGGGCAGCCGGATGGGCGGCGGCATGAATGGCTGCATCTTCGGTGCGACCGGCGGCGCGGGTGGATGCCTCGACGACGTGTTCCAGTCGATCAACACCGCCAATTTCCGCAATCGCGGCATTACGGCGCTGTATTCGGCGTCGCGCGGACCGATCTCGCTCGGCTTCGGCGCCGGTTATGCACAGCGCAAATATTTCGCGCCGCGTATCGGCAATGCCTTCTCGCTGGATGGCGTGAAGGACGAGAGCTGGTTTGCGCAAGCCTATTTCGGCTATGGATTGACCGACCATTCCGGCGTCGATTTCAACGCCTATCTCGATTATTACAAGAGCGGCATACCGGCTTCACCCAATGTCCTCGGCACGGGTGTGTCTGGCACCTACTACCACAATTTCAGCCGCAATCTGAGCGCCGGCGCGACGGGGCAACTCTACTCGACCGATCAAGGCGGTTTCGACGAGTCACTCATCGCGTCGGTTCTGCTGGCGATGCGGCTGCAATATTGACGGAAGGCGGATAGCGACCATGTACAGCGATTATTATGGCCTGAATGCCCGGCCCTTTCAGCTCACGCCGGACCCGCGCTTCTATTTCGACAGCGCGACCCACCGAAAGGCGATGGCCTATCTCGGCTATGGCCTGGCGCAGGGGGAGGGCTTCATCGTCATCACCGGCGAGATCGGCAGTGGCAAGACGACATTGGTCGGCCATCTGATGGCGACGATCGATACCGAGCGCCTGACCGCGATCAAGATCGTCTCCACCCAGATCGAGGGCGACGACATGCTGCGCATGACCGCGCAGGCGATGGGCGTTGTCAGCGACGGTTTGGAAAAGGCACAGATCCTCGACCGGATCGAGCGCTTCCTGATTGGCCAGGCGCAGGAAGGCAAGCGCACGCTGCTGATCGTCGACGAGGCACAGAATCTGCCGGTCTCGGCGCTGGAGGAGTTGCGCATGCTCTCCAACTTCCAGGCCGCGGACCAGGCGCTGCTCCAGATCTTCCTGCTCGGCCAGCCCGAGTTTCGCGCCCGGCTGAACGGGTCTGAACGGCTCGAGCAGCTTCGCCAGCGCGTCATCGCCACTCATCATCTGGAACCGATGCAGGCGCATGAGATCGAGCCCTATATCGTCCATCGCCTGTCGCTGGCCGGCTGGACCGGCAACCCGCAATTCACGCCCGAGGCACATGCGGCCATGTATCGGCACAGCGAGGGCGTTCCACGGCGCCTGAATGCGCTGGCGAGCCGCGTCATGCTGTTCGGCGCGGTCGACCAGCTTTCGGTGATCGACGGGGCGGATGTGGCGTCGGTGATCGCCGACATGGACGGCGATACGCCGGCCGAGACGCTTCGCCAGTCCACGCCGGCCCCACAGCCGGGATCGGCGCCCGTCCAGGCCGCATCGGCGGTCGACGAGTCGCTCGCGGCGCGCATCGCGCTGCTCGAATCACGGCTGGAGGAGCAGGAAACGGCGCTCCGGCGCGTGTTGACCTTGCTGATCGACTGGGCCGAAGCAGATCGACAGGCCCCCGATATTTCGCTCATCCGGGAAACCGCCGCCTGAGGCGTGCCACCCGCGCGGGGAGCCGCCCGATGTTCAATGCGCTTTCGGTCGATATCGAGGACTGGTTCCAGGTCGGCGCGTTCGAGACGACGATCTCGCGCGACGACTGGTCCGGGCTGGAGCATCGTGTCGAGCGCAACAGCGATGCGGTGCTGGCGCTGTTCGCGCGGTCCGGAGTCAAGGCAACCTTCTTCACATTGGGATGGGTCGCCGAACGCTATCCTGCGCTCATCAGACGTATCGTCGAGCAGGGCCATGAGGTGGCCAGCCATGGCTGGGATCATGTTCGCGTCTTCACGATGACCGCGGAGCAGTTCCGCGCGGATATCGATCGCACGCGCAAGACTCTGGAGGATGCCGGCGGACAGCCGGTCACCGGATATCGCGCGCCCAGCTTCTCGATCGACAAACGTACACCCTGGGCACATCCGATCCTGGCCGAGCAAGGATATGCCTATTCGTCGAGCGTCGCGCCGGTTCGCCACGACCATTATGGCTGGCCGGAAGCACCGCGCTTCGCCTTTCGCCCGGTTCCGGGAAGCGCATTGATCGAACTGCCGGTGACGACCGCCGAAATCGGCAATCGTCGGCTTGCGCTGGGCGGCGGATTTTTCCGGGTGCTGCCCTATGCCCTGTCGCGCTGGGCCGTGGGGCAGGTGTTCGGCCGTGAGGGGCGGCCAGCGGTCTTCTATTTTCATCCGTGGGATATGGATCCCGGCCAGCCGCGTGTTGCGAATGCGCCGCTGCGCTCGAAACTGCGGCATTATACGAAACTGGCGGCGATGGAGGGCAAGTTGGAGCGGCTGATCGGCGAATTCCCCTGGGGACGGACCGACGCAGTTGCCGCCGCCGAAGCGATGCGCGCGGCATGAATGCGCCCTTTGTTCCAGCGATGAACACTGTCCGCGTCGCCGATGTTTCCGATCCGTCGGAAGCGGCCAGGATCGATTCCTATGTCCGCGCGCATGCAGACGGCACGCCCTTTCACATTTCGGCCTGGGGCAGGGCGATCGCCGCCGGTTGCGGCCATCGGGCCCATTGCCTGATCGTGGAGACCGACGCCGGCCAGCTGGCCGGGGTGCTGCCGTTGACCGAACTGCGATCACGCCTGTTCGGGCGTGCGTTGATCTCCAGTGGATTCGCCGTGCGCGGTGGCCCGCTGGCCGATAATGAACGGACGGCGCGCGCATTGATGGATGCCGCGTGGTCGATGGCCGAGGCACAGGGAATGCCCAGCGTTGAATTGCGCGGCCCCGTGCCTGAAAGTCCCGGCTGGCTGGTGAGCAACGACAAATATGCCAATTTCTCGCGCGCGCTGGCCGACAGCGACGAGGCGGAGCTGAAGGCAATTCCCAAGCGGCAGCGCGCCGAAATCCGCCGCTCCTTCGGATTCGAGCTCGAGGTCGAAGTTGGGCGGGATGCACGGGCACGTGCCGCGCATTATGCCGTCTATGCAGAGAGTGTCCGTAATCTCGGTACGCCCGTTTTCCCGCGCGCGCTGTTCGATGCGATGCTCGCCGAATTCGGCGAAGACGCCGATATCCTGGTCGTGCGTCATCAGGGCGAACCGATCGCTGCGGTGCTGACGCTGTATCATGGCGGTGTCGCCATGCCCTATTGGGGCGGCGGCACCCGCGCTGCACGGACGTGGCGCGCCAATGATCGCATGTATTACGAGTTGATGAGGCATGCGCGAGCCAGGGGCTGCACCCATTTCGATTTCGGTCGATCGAAGCCCGGCACCGGTGCCTATTCCTTCAAGAAAAATTGGGGGTTCGAGCCGCAACCGTTGAGCTATGCGGTCCGCACCGCGGATGGCGCCGCCCCGCGTGAGATCAATCCGCTCAATCCCAAATACCGCCTGCGGATCGCTGCGTGGCAGAAGCTTCCTCTTTGGGTTGCCAACCGTATCGGACCGGTCATCGCGCGGGGGCTTGGATGACGACGGAAATCCTGTTCCTGTCGCATCGGCCGCCATGGCCACCCGACCGGGGCGACAAGATCCGTTCCTGCCATCTGATCGAGCGACTGGCGCAGATTGCGCCGGTCCATCTTGCCTGTCTGGCGGATGACGAGGCCGAGGCCGCCGTCGACGCGCCGAAGGGGTTGCTGGCGTCATGCCGGATCGAACCGCGCCGGATCGGCAAATTCGGTGCTGCGGCATCCGGCTTGCTGCGCGGCAGGCCGTTGCTGTTGAGCCTGTTCGACAGCGCGCCGCTCCATGCCCATGTCCGCCATCTGCTGGCGACGCGGCCGATCGGCTGCATCATGGCCTATTCGGTGCAGATGGCGCAGTTCGTGCCGGAAGCGGCCGATACACCCCGGTTCGTGATGGATTTCGTCGACGTCGATTCCGCGAAGTTCGAAAGCTATGCGCGGACGGGCAATGTCGTGATGCGATCGGTCTATTCCCGTGAAGCGCGGTTGCTTGCGGCTTATGAGGCTGCGGTTGCACGCCGCGCGGCAACGGGCCTGTTCGTGAGCGAGGCGGAAGCCGCCTTGTTCCGGAGCCGTTCGGGGCTGGGCGCCGATCGCATTCGCGCACTCTGCAACGGTGTCGACCTGGCCTATTTCGACCCGTCAGTGCCCCATGCCAGTCCCGACGCGCCGAACCCGTTGATCGTCTTCACCGGACAGATGGACTATCGCCCGAATGTCGAGGCGGTGATCGGTTTCGCGCAGGACGTGATGCCGTTGATCCGTGCGGCCCGGCCCGAAGCGCATTTCGCGATCGTCGGCCGCAGGCCGGATCCGGCAGTCAGTGCGCTCGCTGGATTGCCCGGCATCATCGTGACCGGCGAAGTGCTCGATGTACGGGGATGGCTGTTGGCCGCCAATGTCGTGGTGGCGCCGCTCGGTATTGCGCGCGGTGTCCAGAACAAGGTGCTCGAAGCGATGGCCATGGCGCGCCCGGTCGTTGCATCGTCTGCAGCGTTCGAAGGGATCGATGCCCGCGCCGGAGCCGAACTGATCGTCGCCGACGGTAGCGCCGCCCAGGCGGACGCCGTGCTCGCTCTGCTCGACGATCCGACCCGTGGCGATCAGATGGGAACGGCCGCGCGCGCGCGGATCGAAGCCGATTATGGCTGGGCTGCCCGTCTGGCAGATGTGCCGGCGATCGTTGGCGTCGCACCGTCGCAACTGATGGCGGCCGCCGAATGACCGCCTATGCGCCGATGGAGATTGCGCCCGCCGGGGAGCTGACGGCATGGCGTCGGCAACTGATCATGCTCGGGTTGGCGACCGTTGCGATCCTGATCGCCTTTGCGCGCGACGCGGCGGATATTGCGGGCATCTGGTGGAGAAGCGCGACATTCGGTCATTGCCTGTTCGTGCTGCCGCTGATCGGCTGGCTGGTATGGCAACGACGCGAGCTGCTCGGGCAATTGACGCCAAGAAGCTGGGCGCCTGGGCTGCTGATCGTGGCGATGGGCGCGTCGGGCTGGTTGCTGGGCGATGCTGCGGGCGTCGCGCAGGCGCGGCATCTCGGACTGTTGTTCATGCTTCAGGGCGCCGTCGTATCGCTGCTCGGTCCGGCGGTATCGCGCGGACTTTTGTTTCCCCTCGTCTATGCGGTGTTTCTGGTGCCGTTCGGAGAGGAGCTTGTGCCGCCGCTCCAGACGTTGACCGCGAAGATCTGCATGGCGTTGCTCGCGCTGGTCGGGCTTCCCGCCCATATCGACGGCGTCTTCATCACCACGCCGACCGGCTATTTCGAGGTTGCCGAGGCGTGCTCGGGCCTGAACTTCCTGATCGCGATGTTCGCCTATTCCGTGCTGGCGGCACATCTCTGCTTCAAGCGTACGACCCGCCGGGTCGCCTTCGTCCTGTTCGCGGTGGCCAGCTCGATCCTCGGCAATGGCGTCCGTGCGTGGGGCACCATCTATATCTCGCATCTGACCAGCATCGATTTCGCTGCCGGGTTCGACCATGTCTTTTACGGCTGGTTCTTCTTCGCGATCGTGCTGGCGCTGGTGATGCTCGTCGGCTGGCGTTTCTTCGACCGTGCGATCGACGATCCGGCCTTCGACCCTGCCAAATTGGTGGAGCGTCTGCCGGTGTCTCGCACAGCATTTGCGGTTCCTGTGGGGCTTTTCGCAATCCTGGCGACGCCGCTGATCTGGTCCGCCGCGATCGCCGCCACCGGGCGGGAGGCATTGCCCAATGCCATCAAATTGCCCGACGTCGCGGGCTGGCAGCGCGTGCCCTATACGCCGCGCACGCCCTGGGCGCCGCATTTCACGGGTGCTGACCACCGGCTGCTCGGTCGCTACGTCAACACGCGGGGCGATACGGTCGACCTGGCGATCGTCCTTTACGGTCATCAGGAGGAAGGACGCGAACTGATCGGCTATGGCCAGGGATCGGTTGCCCCGGAAAGCGGCTGGGCCTGGACGACACGCGGCAGGGCGCCGAATGACGGCATGGCGGAACGGATCACCGGCACCGGGCCGGTCGTGCGCGAAGTCGTCAGCTTCTACCGGCTGGGCGGGGTCACCACCGGCAGTGCCACGCGCGTCAAGCTGGCGACGCTGAAAACGCGCCTGCTGGGCGGGTCTCAGGTCGCCGCCGCCGTGCTGATTTCGGCCGAGGAACCGCGCGGCCGCAGTGTCCGTCCGGCGATCGATCGCTTCCTGGCCGACCTTGGCCCGGTGGATCGTCTGATCGACGGGCTTGCTGCCGGCGCGCGCGACCGATAGGCCCCGACACCATGTGCGGGATTGCGGGCATCTTCCATCTCGATACGCCCAAGCCGGTCGATCCGGCGCGGGTGACGATGATGACCGACGTTCTGGCGCATCGCGGGCCCGACGGTTCGGGCGTGTGGACCGCGCCAGGGGTCGGGCTGGGGCATCGTCGCCTGTCGATCATCGACCTGGGCGGCGGCGCGCAGCCGATGCTGAGCGAAGACGGCCGGATTGCCGTTACCTATAATGGCGAGATCTACAATTTCGCGGCGCTGCGTGAGGAACTCCGGGCGTTCGGCCATATCTTCCGGACCGACAGCGACACGGAGGTCATCCTGCATGGCTGGCGCCAATGGGGCGTCGAGTGCCTGTCGCGTTTCCATGGCATGTTCGCCTTCGCCCTGTTCGATGCGGCCCGGCAGTGTTTGTTCCTGGCGCGCGACCGGTTGGGGGTGAAGCCGCTCCATCATGCACGACTGTCGGACGGCAGCCTGGTCTTCGCATCCGAACTGAAGGGATTGCTGGCGCACCCGCTGCTCCGCCGCGCCCCCGATGTCCGCGCGATCGAGGATTTCATGGGGCTCGGCTATGTGCCCGACGACAGCTGCATCGTGGCGGGCGTCGAGAAGCTGGCTGCCGGTCACTATCTGCTGATCGAGCGGGGCAGGGGCATGCCCGCGCCGACATGCTGGTGGGACGTGGATTTCAGCCGGCGTGCCAGTGGATCGGTCCGTGCGCTGGAAGAGGAACTGGCCGAGCGCATGCGCCAGGCGGTCACCTCGCGGATGGTTGCCGACGTGCCGCTCGGCGCCTTTCTGTCAGGCGGTGTCGACAGTTCCGCAGTGGTCGCGCTGATGGCGGAAGCCAGCACGCAGGCGGTCAAGACCTGCTCGATCGGTTTCGATCATGTCGATCTCGACGAGACCCGCCATGCCGATCTGATCGCGGCGCGTTTCGCCACCGACCATCATCGGCGGATCGTTGCAGCCGACGATTTCGGGCTTGTCGATACGCTGGCGGGTGCCTTTGACGAGCCCTTTGCCGATGCGTCTGCGCTGCCGACCTATCGCGTGTGCGAACTGGCGCGCGAGAGCGTGACCGTCGCGCTTTCCGGCGACGGCGCGGACGAGGCCTTTGCCGGCTATCGGCGCCATCGCTTCCAACATGCCGAAGAAAGATTGCGAGCTTTCGTTCCCAAGGGATTGAGAAAAAACATTCTTGGCGGCCTAGGTGTGCTCTATCCCAAGGCCGATTGGGCACCACGGCCGCTCCGCGCCAAATCGACATTGCTTGGCCTCGCCCAATCGGGGGAGGAGGCCTATGCGCTTGCGATCGGGGTCACGCCGCCGGCGCTGCGGCACCGGCTCTATGATGAGCGCATGCTGAAGCTGCTCGACGGGCATCGTGCCGAGGCACGGATCGAGGCGGCAATGCGCAGCGCACCGGCCCGCGATCCGCTGGATCGCGCCCAATATGCCGATCTCAAAATCTGGCTGCCCGGCGATATCCTGACCAAGGTGGACCGCACCAGCATGGCGGTGAGCCTCGAGGCGCGCGAACCGTTGCTCGATCATCGCCTGATCGAGTTTGCCGCCACCTTGCCTGTCTCGATGCGATTGCGTGGCGGTGAGGGCAAATGGTTATTGAAGCGAGCGATGCGCCGCTATCTGCCCGACGAGATCCTCTATCGCCGCAAGATGGGTTTCGTGACGCCGATCAGCGCCTGGTTCCGCGGACCGTTGGCGGCCGAGGCTGAACGGATCGCGCGCGGTGCGGCGCTCGCCGAGACCGGCCTGTTCGACGCTGCGGCGCTCGACCGTGTGGTGCGCGCCCACCAGAGCGGGCGCAGCGACCATGGCCGGTTGCTGTGGCAGCTGATGATGCTGGACAAATCGTTGAGTCGGATTTTCGGAATGGGGCGGTAAGACGCTGTTTTTTAGATCAGAAAATCAAAATCCGTTCGGGCTGCATTTTACAGCCCACGCTTCGTTAGGGATACACCGCATCGACGAAATAGAGCCCGTCCGGCGGGGCGTTGAGGCCGAGCGCGGTGCGGTCGCGGGCGTCTAGCGCGTCGCGCAGATCGTCGGCGCTCCATTTGCCCTGGCCGACCAGCGAGAGGCAGCCGACCATCGAGCGGACCTGATGATGCAGAAAGGATCGTGCGGCGGCGTGGATGTCGATGCGGTCGCCATCACGCACCACGTCCAGCCGGTCGAGCGTCTTGACCGGGCTGTCCGACTGGCAATGCACCGACCGGAAAGTGGTGAAGTCGTGGCGCCCGACCAGGACCTGCGCGGCGTCGTGCATGGCCTTGTCGTCGAGCGGTGGAGAGATCCGCCAGGCACGGCCCGCATCGAGCGCCAGCCGTGGCCGACGGGCCACGATACGATAGACATAGCGGCGGCCGACGCACGAGAAACGTGCATGCCAGTCGTCCGCAACCGCCTCGCAACTCAGGATAGCGATCGGATGTGGCCTCACGCGCGCATTGAGCGCTTCCATCAGGCGAAAGGCCGTGAACGGTTTGGCGATGTCGAGATGCGCGCGCATGCCCAGTGCGTGCACTCCGGCATCGGTGCGCCCAGCGGCATGGACCGCGACGCTCTCACCCGTCACGCTCTTCGCCGCATCCTCGATCGCCTGCTGAACGCTTGGCCCATGCGGTTGCCGTTGCCAGCCCATGAAGGGGCGGCCGTCATATTCCACGGTGAGCGCGAAGCGTGTCATGCCAGTTGCGTGCCCATGGCGATGCGATAGCCGCGCAGCAGGTCGGAGGGGTTCATGGTACCCTTGCCCGCGCGCTGGACGAGCAGCGGACGCAGCACGCCCGACCCGCATGCGATCCCGAGTGCGTCGTCAATCACTGTGCCGGGCGTACCCGATCCCGTTTCGACACGTGCCGCCAGGATCCGGATACGCTCTCCATCAAGCTCGAAAAAGGCGCCCGGCGCGGGGTTGAATGCCCTGATCTGGCGTTCCGCGGCAGCGGCGTCGGCGAAATCGAGCCGCGCCTCCGCCTTTTCGATCTTGCGGGCATAGGTGACGCCCTGTTCGGGTTGCGGCACCGGCGGAAACGCGGGCAGGTCCGCAAGAACCTCGACCATCAGAGCGGCACCCTTGGTGGCGAGCTCGTCGGTCAATATGCCCGCGGTTTTGCCGTCCATATCGGTTTCAACCGTTGCCCGCATCGGGCCTGTGTCGAGTCCGGCTTCCATGTCCATGATCGTCACGCCGGTCCGCTCGTCCCCGGCAAGGATCGCCCGCTGAACCGGGGCTGCGCCGCGCCAGCGCGGCAACAGGGAGCCATGGACGTTGAGGCATCCGAGGCGAGGGGCATCCAATATGGGAAGGGGCAGGATGAGGCCATAGGCGGCCACGATCGCGGCATCCAGATCAAGGGCCGCGAATTTATCCTGTTCTTCAGGTGATTTGAGGGATGTTGGCGTCATGACGGCAATGCCGAGCGTTTCGGCGCGACGGTGTACCGCAGAGGGCTGCAGCGTCTTTCCGCGCCCGGCTGGGCGGGGTGGCTGGCTGTAGACGGCAACGACCTGATGCCCGGCGGCGACCAGCGCGTCGAGCGTCGGCACGGCAAAATCGGGGGTTCCCATGAAGGCAATACGCATGTCGTCCTCTCAACCGCTTGGCAGGTGGCAGCGCAAGCCCTTATGTGTCGTCCATGGCATCGCATGAGATCGAAATGCTCGCGCAGGCATTGGCCCGGCTTCCCGGACTCGGGCCGCGCTCCGCGCGGCGCGCGGTGCTGCACCTGATGAAGAAGCGCGACGGCGCGATGCTGCCGCTGCTGCGCGCGCTGGAGGCCGTCAACGAACGCCTGTCCAATTGCGATGTGTGCGGCAACATCGACACCAGCAATCCGTGCGGCGTCTGCACCGATCCGCGCCGTGATACCCGTGCCCTGTGCGTGGTCGAGGAAGTGTCCGATCTGTGGGCGCTCGATAGATCAAGGCTTTTTCCTGGTAAATTTCATGTGCTTGGTGGACGACTCTCAGCATTGGAGGGAGTTCGGCCCGAAGATCTATCGATCGACAGGCTGCTCCGTCGGGTCGAGGCGGGCGGCATCGATGAGGTCGTGCTGGCGATGAACGCCACGCTGGAGGGGCAGACCACGGCCCATTATATCGCCGAGCGACTTGAGCGGTTTCCTGTCCGCCTGACCCAGCTCGCCCATGGGCTGCCGGTGGGCGGCGAACTGGATTATCTCGACGAAGGCACTCTGGCCCAGGCTTTGAGGGCGCGACGGCCTGTGAGCTGATGAATATCGATGATTGCATATTTGGTGTCAGAAAATTGTTATATGTATCTCATCATTAATATCTTTTTCTGTGGATTGACCTGGATTTCACCGATGTGGCGGGTAACCATCGCCGTCTCTGCTCGGTAATTGAAATTGTCGGCGTCGCGTTCTACATCGGCGACATGGCTATTCTTCCGATCCTAGAGACGCCCGATCCACGGCTGCGCGTCGTTTCCAAGCCCGTCGAGACAGTGGACGGCGAACTGCGCGCGCTGATCGACGACATGTTCGAGACGATGTACGATGCGCCGGGCATCGGTCTCGCAGCGATCCAGGTGGGCGTTCCCAAGCGGGTTCTGGTGATCGACCTTCAGGAACCAGAGGAAGAGGAAGGCCCGCCGGTCCGCCGTCCTTTGGTGTTCATCAATCCGGAACTGCTCGATCCCAGCGACGAGCTGTCGGTCTATACCGAAGGCTGCCTGTCGGTCCCCGACCAATATGCGGATGTCGAGCGCCCCGTGACCGTCACCGCGCGCTGGCTGGATTATGACGGCAAGCAGCATGAGGAACGGCTGGACGGCCTGCTCGCGACCTGCCTGCAGCACGAGATGGACCATCTGGAAGGCGTGCTCTTCATCGACCACCTTTCGCGGCTGAAGAAGGACATGATCCTCAAGAAGCTCGCCAAGGCCCGCAAGGCTGCAGCCTAACTGATCTCATCCGTCGCAGCGGATCAGATCGATCGGCTTGTAGGTCTGATCGCTCGAGACCGTCATGACCTTTCCGGCGCCGTTGAAGCGTAGACGCATCGTCTCCGAAAGCTCGTCGCCCGCGACCGAACAGGCCGCCGCGATATCGTAACCCTTGTCGACAGGATCGACGCGCTTGAAGCTGCAATAGACCTCGCCTTTGGTGGTCAGGTCGCGTTCCGTGAAATTCCATGGTGGGGATTTGCATCCCGCCGCATCCACTGCCCATAGCCCGGCGAAGCGAGGTTCTGCGTGCTTTGGGGCCGGGGCAGCCGGTTCGATCTGTGGCGTCTTTGCCGCGGGTTGGGCAATCGGGACCGTCACCGAAGTATCGCGATCGTTGGCGGCCGATTGCCGGGGTTGGTCCTGCCCGCATGCGGCGAGTGCCAGCATGGGCAGAAGGCAGAGGATTGGCTTCATGACGGTTAAACGAAGCTGACGGCTTTCGTTTCCGCCGAAATCGACACGCCAATGCGGTGCCGCATCGCGCTGACGGCCATTGCCAAAATCCCGGTCAGCGGGCAAAGTTCTCTGAATGTTCTTATCGAGGCCATCATGAGCGAGCCCGTCATACTGTTCGCGATCGTCGCGGCGATCCTGGTCGGCGTCCTGACTGGCTGGTGGCTGGGCGGACGCGGCGGTGCCGCTGCGCGCGTCGAGCGGGACCGGCATCTCGAGGGTTTCCGCCGCGCGGTTTCCGATCTTGCGATGATGGAGGAGCGTGCGCGAGACGTGCCGCAACTGCGTGCCTCGCTTTCGGCTGCGCAGGCCGAGGTCGCCGGATTGCGGGCGGAGCGGGATGCGCGCGAGCGCGCACTGCAGGATCAGATCAAGGCGTTGATCGAAGCGAAGGAGGCGTTGTCCGCGCAGTTCAGCGAGGTTGGCGGCAAGCTGTTGCAGGAGGCGCAGCGCGTCTTCCTCGAGCGCGCCGACCAGCGTTTCAACCAGGCGGGGGAAAAGAGCGAGGAGCGGTTGAAGCAACTGCTGCAGCCCGTCGCCACCACGTTGAAACGCTATGAGGACGGTCTGGCGCTGGTCGAGAAGGAGCGGGTGGGCAGCTATAGGGAGCTTCGCGAAGCGGTCGAGCAGGTCCGGGTCGGTCAGGGGCAGGTGAAGGACGAAGCGGCACGGCTGGTCAATGCGCTGCGATCCAGCCCCAAGGCACGCGGGCGCTGGGGGGAGCAATCGCTGCGCAACGTGCTCGAACAGGCTGGTCTGTCGCCGCATGCGGATTTCCGTTCGGAAGTTTCGGTCGATACGGAGGACGGGCGGCTGCGTCCCGATGTTGTCGTCAGCCTGCCGGGCGGCCGCGAACTGGTGATCGATGCGAAATGCTCGCTCAACGCCTATCTGGACGCGAGCGACGAAGTGGATGAGTCGGCGCGGACGCATCATTTGAAGCTTCACGCGGCGTCGATCCGCAACCATGCCCGTCAGCTTGGCGAGAAAAGCTATTGGGAGCGCTTCGGCAAGGCGGCCGATTATGTCGTGATGTATATCCCCGGTGAGCATTTCCTGTCGGCCGCGCTGGAGCAGGATGACGGCCTGTGGGACTGGGCGTTCGATCGTCGCGTGCTGCTTGCAACGCCGACCAATCTTGTCGCGATCGCCCGCACGGTTGCGAGCGTCTGGCGCCAGGAGAAACTGGCCGAGGAAGCCCAGCAGATCGCCACGCTCGGCAAGGAGATGTTCGAGAGATTGTCGACCGCGGCCGGGCATCTCAAGCGGGTGGGCGGCGGGCTCAACAGCGCCGTCGACCATTACAACAAGTTCGTCGCGAGCTTCGAAGGGCGCGTGCTGGTGACCGGACGCAAGTTCAAGGAATTGAACGTGGAAACGGGATCGCGCGAGATCGAGGGGATCGAAAGCATCGACACGCTGGCGCGGGCACCGATGGACCTGCTGCCGGTGCCCGAGAATGATGATGGGACGCAGGCGGCGGAGTAAGGGCCGGCGTCGCCGATCATGTCGGAATCAGTGGCACACCACCCCACGACGTCATTCCCGCGAAAGCGAGCATCCCGCTTCTTCTTTCTATCTTTTGACCAGAAAGAGAGATTCCCGCTTTCGCGGCAATAACGCGGTGTAAGTCGTTCCGACAACTGTCAAATCTTGCGCTTCAACACCACAGTCCGGCCATTGGCGCCGGTCAGGATCAGCGTATCGCCGTTGCGGAACGTCATGCCGATCGTGCCCTTGAGGATGGCGAACAGCTTTGTCTCCTGCTCCATTGCCGTGCCGGGGCAGGCCATCTTGGTCGCCGCGACTGGGCCGAGCGTGAGTGCGGTGGTGTTGACGTCATAGGGGCCCGAGAAGCGATTGCAGCCGCTGGTGCCGCTGATCCGCCCGCCGGCGAAGGCGATATTCGCCGGACGATCCGACAACGCGTCCATCTCGCCGACCCGGATGATCGTCCAGTCGGTTCCCTCCAGCGTCTGGGGCGACAATATCGCGCCGCCACAGCCCTTCACCGACTTTCCATCCGCCGTCACCGTCACGCTGTCCTCATAAAGCCGATCGCTCATGCCATCGCTGCATTGGCTGTGCGTGACATCCACCGTCAGTCGCGCGGTCTCGTAACGGTGACCGTTGAACGTGGTGCGGGGCTCGGGGCGCGGCGCATCGATCTTCGTCGCGCCGTAATTGCCTTCATAATAGAGCCGGCCAGGCGTGATCTTCAGCGTCCAGCCCGGTTCGGTGCCGAGCGCATTGTAGGTGTTCGATGGTTGCGATGGCTGCGATGGTGCGGTCGGCGCTTCACCCTTGGGAATGACGGCACAGCCGGACAGCAGGACAAGTGCAAGCGGGAGCAGCTTTTTCATATCGGTTGAACAACAAGCTTCGAATGAAGTTCCATCCCGTCACTTCAGCAAAAGCCGGAGCGACAGGTTATCCCTTCCGATGCTGGTTCAAAACCTCATAGGCCATCACCGCGGTCGCGACGGCGGCGTTGAGACTGTCAGCCTTGCCGAGCATCGGCATCTTCACCAGCAGGTCGCATTCGGTCTCGTAATCGGCGGGCAGGCCACGGGCTTCATTGCCGGTCAGGATGAAGGTGGGCCGCGCGTAGCGGGGTTCCTGATAATCGTGGGTAGCGTTCAGGCTGGTTCCCACCAATTGGCCGGGGCCGGTCCGCAGCCAGGTCTGGAAATCCTCCCAGCGCGCTGTCGCGATCTGCTGAGTGAAAAGCGCGCCCATGCTGGCGCGAACTGCCTCGACCGAGAAAGGATCGACACAATCGTCGATCAGGATCAGGCCGCCTGCGCCAACGGCATCGCCCGTGCGCAGCATCGTTCCGAGATTGCCGGGATCGCGCAAAGCCTGCGCAACCAGCCAGATGTCTGCCGTGTTGCGGTCGATCGCATCGAGCGGGGTTGCCCGTTCGCGATAGACGCCGATCACGGCCTGCGGATTCTCCTTGCCCGACAATTTATGCAGGATGTCCGGGATCGTCTCGATCACGTCCCCGCCGATTTCTTCGGTCTTCGCCACCAGCCGCCGGACGATCGGGTGGTTCGCCGAGTCGCGTGCATAAAACAGCATCTCGGGCAGGAAACCGGCCTCTTCGGCTTCGGTCAGGATGCGCAATCCTTCGGCGAGGAAAAGACCTTCCTGCCGGCGATGTTTCTTGTCGCGTAGAGAACGGACGCGCTTGACGGTTTCGTTCGAGAAACCGGTGATCTCGCGGGGCATTGTCCTAAAGATCCGATACCATGGTCATTGCCGCCACGGCGGAAATGACGGTGTGAGGGCAGGGCAAGCGGTTCAATCCTCGCCGAACTTGGACTCGACCAGCTCCGCCAGCAATTGCACCGCCTTTTCGGCGCCGTCGCCCTTCGCGCGGATGGTGACTCTGTCGCCCATCGCCGCGCCGAGCATCATCAGCCCCATGATCGAGGTTCCCGTCACCGCCGATCCGTCCTTCTCGACCTCGACCGCAGCGCTTTGCTGGCTCGCCAGCGTGACGAACTTGGCGCTCGCCCGTGCGTGCAGGCCGCGCCTGTTGGTGATCAGGACGGTGCGGACGATCGGCGTCACACCGATTCGCCCAGAACTTCGGACGCGACGCTGATATATTTCCGGCCAGCTTCGCGCGCGGCCGCCACGGCATCCTTCACTTTCATCGTCCGCCTTGCCCCCTCAAGCCGAATCAGCATCGGCAGGTTCACGCCCGCGATCACCTCGGTATGGCCGGTCTTCATCAGCGATATCGCCAGATTCGACGGCGTGCCGCCGAAAAGATCGGTCAGCAGGATGACGCCATCGCCCCGATCGACTTCCTCGATCGCACGCGCAATATCCTTGCGACGCAGGTCCATGTCATCGTCCGGGCCAATGCAGATCGGCTGAATCGCCTCCTGCGGACCCACGACATGCTCCATGGCGACCACGAATTCCTTCGCCAGAAGGCCGTGGGTAACCAACACCAATCCGATCATCTATCCAGACTCGCCTGTGAAACTCATATGCCGGCTTCCGGGGCTCCCTCCATCGCGTCCAGCGGTTTAGAGGCCAGATCGCGGTGGGTGACCGTGAGGGAAAAACCCGCATAGCGCAACCTTGCCGCCACGCGTTCGGCAACATGGACGGAACGATGGCGTCCGCCGGTGCACCCGAATGCGATGGTCAGATAGGATTTTCCTTCCTGCGCATAGCGGGGCAGCAACAGCAGCAGCAGCGATTCGATCTGGCGCAGCGCCTGATCATAGGCCGGATCCTTGGCGATATGCGTGCCCACGGCCTCGTCCAGTCCGGTCTTCGGCCGCAGCGTCAGATCCCAATGCGGATTGCGCAGGAATCGCATGTCGAAAACGAGATCGGCGTTGCGTGGCACACCGCGCGAATAACCGAACGACATCACTGTGATTGTCGGTTCTTCCGGGCGGGTGCCGCCGAATCGAGCGCGAATCTGCTGCTGAAGCTCGTTCGACAGGGTTTCGGTCGTGTCGATGACATGCTCTGCCCAATGCCGCAGCGGCCCCATCAGTTCGCGTTCGCGGGCGATCCCATCAGAGACCGGGCGATCCTGTGCCATGGGATGGCGGCGCCGCGTCTCGGAAAAACGCCGTTCAAGCTCGCCGCCGCCGCAATCCAGGAAGAGCGTTTCGACGTCATAGCCATGAAGTTCGCGCAACTGCTTGATGCGCATGATGATTCGTTCCGGGTCGAAGCCGCGTGTCCGGCTGTCGATGCCAAGTGCCAGCGGTCGGTCGTCTTCCTGCGCGCCAAGCGCCTGGGGCGCCGCGAGCAGCCGGTCGAGCAAACCGAGCGGAAGATTCTCCACCGCTTCCCAGCCCATGTCTTCCAGGCAGTTCATCACGGTGGATTTGCCCGCGCCCGACATGCCGGTGACGAGCAGGATCCGTTTGGGGCGGGCGATGTCGCTCATCGGAGCATGTCCAACTGCGCGAGCGCGAGCTCGACCTTGATCGGCGCAGATGGCTCGAGACCGGCCAGGATGATGACGGGGATGTCGAAGCCCATGATAGACCGGCTGCGCCCCGGCTCCGGCATTCGTTCGGGCGGTGCGCTCAGTGAAACCAGCAATGCGACGGGCACATTCTCGCGATACGGCATTTCGACGATGCCGATGCCGCGTACCTCGATCCGGCCCGCGATATTGGGCGCAGCAGCGGCGGCAAGACCATCGACCAGCCGTTTGATCAGCGTGTAATCGTCGCTCACCAACGTGGCGCCGCGATCGATCAGACGAAGCGCGAGATCGGACTTGCCCGATCCCGAGACACCCTCGATCAGGACGGCGCGGCCACCGATCTCGATGGTGGAGGCGTGAAGCAATTCAGTCGAAAGCGGGGTCAAGCCGGGGTCTCCACGGCGGGAAGGGTGACGACGAAGCGAGCACCAGGGCCGGAATCGGCACGATCCTGGACAATGATCGTGCCATTATGCCCCTCCACGATGGTATTGGCTATCGATAGTCCAAGGCCGGAGTGGCGCCCGAACCCGTCGCCTTCGGGGCGGTCGCTGTGGAAGCGCCGAAAAATCGTCTCGCGGGCGCTTTCGGGAACACCGGGGCCTTCATCCTCGACCGAGATCAGGATGTGATCGCCTGTATGGGTTGCATCGATCCGCACCAGCCCGCCCGGTGGTGAGAAGGAAACGGCGTTGTCGAGCAGGTTTTCCACCACGCGGGCCAGCTTGGATGCGTCGCCACGGGCAACCGCGCTGCCTTTGCGTGGCCGGGCAAAGGCGATCGGAACGCCGGCATCGGTGCCGCGCGCTTCGCGGCTGCGCAGGATCGTCTCGATCAGCACGCCGAGATCGACCGGCTCGAACGGCGCGCGCGACAGCTGGGCGTCGAGCCGCGATGCTTCGGCAACATCGGTGATCAGCCGGTCGAGCCGCAGCACATCATCGTGGACGATCGCGAGCAGCTGCGCCTGAAGCCCGGGATCCTTGACCGTCTGCAGGCTTTCCACCGCCGAGCGCAGTGACGCGAGTGGATTCTTGAGTTCGTGGGTCACGTCGGCGGCGAATGCCTCGATCGCGTCGATCCGCATGTTGAGCGCATGGCTCATATCCGCCAGTGCGCGTGCCAGCATGCCGATCTCGTCGCGACGCGAGGGCAGGCGGGGGACTTCGACGTCGCGCGCGCGCCCCAGCCGGACGCGCACCGCCGCCCAGGCCAGTCGCCGCAGCGGCCGGACGATCGTTCGAGCCAGGAACAGCGAGAGCAGAACCGAGAGCAGCGCGACCACCGCGATCACGACACCCAGTCGAAAGCGTTCGGCGCGGACGATCCGCGTGATATCGCGCGCATTCTCCGTGTAGAGCAAGGTGCCGCGCTCGGCATGAGGCAGGGGGACCGCCGCGGATATCATCAGCGTGCGATCCGGCGCCAGGCGAACCGCTGTGCTTGCGCGGTGATCCGCATTGGCGGCTGTGATCTCCGTCCACGCCTGGCCTCGATCCGGGCGGGGTTCGGCATAGGGTGAGGGCCGGTCGGCGCCCGCCACCGCATCGAATGCCTGGTCCAGGAAGCGGGCGGCGTGGCGTTCCCATGGTTCGGCATCGGGATCGCGGAGCGTGAAATTCGGGCCACCGAGCACCCAGCTGTCGGCCGCCAGCGTTCCATCGGGGGCATAGAGGCGCAGCCTGCCGCCGCCTTCGCGTGCCAGCGACAGCAGCAGTCCGTCGCGGTCGCCTGCGCGCGAAATGTCGAGCGCGCGCGCCATCAGTTCGATTTCGCGCGACACCTGTTCGCGGCGACTGTCGACCAGTCGCGCGCGATAGCTGTCCAGATAGAAGAAGCCGCCGGCAAGCAGCGCGAGCGCGAAGATGTTGACCGCAAGAATCCTGCGGGTCAGCGACAGCCGACCCGACCAGACGAGCGAAAGATCGCCGTCGCTATTCTTCGGTAAATCGGTAGCCACGGCCGTAAAGCGTATCGATTGCGTCAAACGCGTCATCCACCTGGCGGAACTTGCGGCGCAGGCGCTTGATATGGCTGTCGATCGTGCGATCGTCGACATACATGTCTTCCTGGTACGCCGCATCCATCAACTGGTCGCGCGATTTCACGACGCCGGGGCGCCGTGCCAGTGATTCGAGAATCAGGAATTCGGTGACAGTCAGCGTGACCTCGCTGCCGGCCCAGAGCACGCGGTGGCGTGCCGGATCCATTTCGAGCCGGCCGCGAACCAGCATTTCCGCGGGTTCCTCATCACCTCCCTGAGGTTGGGCGGCAAGCTCGGTGCGACGCAGGATCGCACGGATGCGCGCGATCAGCAGGCGCTGCGAGAACGGCTTGGCGATATAGTCGTCCGCGCCCATGGCGAGGCCGAGTGCTTCGTCCAGTTCGTCGTCCTTCGACGTCAGGAAGATGACCGGCACGTTGCTCTTTTCGCGCAGCCGGCGCAGCAGCTCCAACCCGTCCATGCGCGGCATCTTGATGTCGAAGACGCACATATCGGGCGGATTTTCGGTCAGCGCTTTCAGTGCATTCTCGCCATCGGTGTAGAGCCGGGTCACGAATCCCTCGGCCTGCAGCGCGATCGACACCGACGTCAGGATATTCCGGTCATCATCGACGAGCGCGATCGTGGCGGACATGCGAGAAACAGCTCCCTGGGCCCCTGATCCGTCAGGATTAAGCTGGCGGGGTGTAGAGCAAGCCGGGCCTTCTCGCAAATCGCATATGACTGCGTTGTCAGGCCGGACAGGTGTTTGACCCTGCCAGCGCCAGCCGATATGCGCGGGTCATTACACGCCGGCGCCCGAAGAAAGGGCGCGGCTTTACAAGTATCAGGAGACACGCGTTGACCCACCGCACCCCCGATTTCACGCTCGACGCACAGGGGATCACGACGGGCGCCGAACTCCACTGGAACCTTGGCACCGCACCCTTGGTCGAACTGGCCGTCCGCCGCGGCGAGGGCGTTCTCGCAAAGGATGGTCCCCTGGTGGTCGAGACGGGCAAACATACCGGTCGTTCGGCCAAGGACAAGTTCATTGTCAGGGATGACGAGACCGAAGCGACCGTCTGGTGGGGCGATACCAATCGCGGCATGACGCCGGAGCATTTCGCGGCGCTCAAGGCGGATTTCCTGGCGGCTGTGGCCGACAAGGAAACGCTGTTTGTCCAGGATCTGTTCGGCGGTTCGCAGCCCGAGCATCGCGTCAACGTTCGTGTCGTCACCGAATTCGCATGGCACAGCCTGTTCATCCGGACCCTGCTGGTGCGCCCGCAGGATGACGTGCTGCGCAGCTTCGTGCCCGAATTCACGATCATCGATCTGCCGAGCTTCCGTGCCGATCCAGCGCGCCATGGCTCGCGGTCCGAAACCGTCGTCGCGGTGAACTTCACCGAGAAGCTGATCCTGATCGGCGGCACCGCCTATGCCGGCGAAATGAAGAAGTCGGTGTTCGGCATCCTCAACTACAAGCTGCCCGTCGACGGCATCATGCCGATGCACTGTTCCGCCAATATCGGCCCCAAGGGCGATACCGCGGTGTTCTTCGGGCTTTCGGGCACCGGCAAGACCACGCTTTCGGCCGACGCGTCGCGCACGCTGATCGGCGACGACGAGCATGGCTGGTCGGACACGGCGGTCTTCAATTTCGAAGGCGGCTGCTATGCCAAGATGATCCGTCTCTCGCCCGAGGCCGAGCCCGAGATCTTCGCGACCACCAAGCGTTTCGGCACGGTGCTGGAGAATGTCGTGATCGACCCGATCTCGCGGGAGATCGATCTGGACGACGACAGCCTGGCGGAAAACAGCCGCGGTTCCTATCCGATCGAGTTCATCCCCAATGCGTCCGAGCAGAATATGGGCCCGGTGCCGCGCAATATCGTCATGCTGACGGCGGATGCGTATGGCGTTCTTCCCCCGATCTCGAAGCTGACGCCCGACCAGGCGATGTATCATTTCCTGTCGGGCTATACCGCGCGCGTCGCCGGCACCGAGATCGGCGTCACCGAGCCGACCGCGACCTTCTCCACCTGCTTCGGCGCGCCGTTCATGCCGCGCCACCCCTCGATCTACGGTAATCTGCTCAAGGAGCGGATCGCCAAGGGCAATGTCGATTGCTGGCTGGTCAACACCGGCTGGACCGGCGGATCCTATGGCACCGGCAACCGCATGCCGATCAAGGCGACGCGCGCGCTGCTCAATGCGGCGCTCGACGGCAGCCTGAACGACGCGGAATTCCGCACCGATCCCAATTTCGGATTCGAGGTGCCGGTTGCCGTGGCGGGCGTGGACAGCGCGATCCTCGATCCACGCTCAACCTGGGCGGACAAGGATGCCTATGACGCGACCGCGCAAAAGCTGGTCCGCCAGTTCATCGACAATTTCGCGCAATTCGAAAGCCATGTCGACGAGGGGGTAAGGCAAGCCGCTCCCCAGGCACTCGAACCCGCCGCCTGATCCGGCCCGGTCGTTCCCGGGCCATTCCGAAAGGAAACCCGGAAATGACCGACCACCCCATCCGATTGTTCGAAAACGATCAGGCCGTCACCCATGTGGGCGACGGCCTGATCGATTGCACCTTGCCGCGCGTCGAATGGACGCACGAAGCGCATCTCGCCGCCTGCCTTTATATCGTGCGTGATCGGGCCGATATCGCCCCTGAGCGCGATCTGCCCGCCATCATCCGCCGCTACAATGAAAGCGTCGGCGGCGTGAATGATGACGTTCAGGGCTATCATGAGACGATCACCCAGGCGTTCATCATTGCGGTGCGTGCGCATTTGTCCGAGCGCGCTGCGAGCGAAGGGTTTGCGGATGCGGTCAACGCATTGCTGCTTTCGCCGCGCGGGCAGCGCGACTGGCCGCTTGGCCATTATTCGCGAGACCTGCTTTTCTCCGTCGCCGCACGACGGGGCTTTGTCGCGCCCGATCTGTTGCCATTTCCGTATGCCGAACAGGGCGGTTGACGTCTCATGCGTGGCTGGCTAATTGCTGCTATTGATAGTCAGTCGCAATTAGAGGCAGGTGCGAGCATGTATGATTTCGTCGACCAGCGCGTAACGTCGCTTGATCGCGGCGGGCGTTTCCTGATCTGGTCGATGCGGTCGTGGTTGACCGCCTTCGGTGAAGGGCGCTGCCCGTCGGGCGCGCTCGGCCCCGCCTTCGTCAAATGGGGAATGGTCGAGGCGCTGCCGCATTTCGCGATGGCGATGACCCTGCTTGCCCGCCACGCGCATCAGCCGCTTTCCTTCGCGCCGCTGCCCTGCTGGCGCGTTCGGGAGGATGAGGCGGTGATGCTCGGGCTTTTCCGGGGCATGCGCGACAATGCGCCAGACCAGACCGTCGAGACGCTGGCGCTGATCGTCGACGAAGACAGCGTTTCGCCATTGCTCACCGCAATGACCGGATTTGCGATGCGGCTGGCCGGTGCCGGGCTGATTCCGGAAGCGCCACGCCCTGCAGCGAGTGAAGCACGATGAGCGATCGCAACAACGAAGCCTTCGCGCCATCGTCGGCGCTGACCGTCGAGGAAGTGCGGTCGGTCCGTCACTGGAACGAGCATCTCTTCAGCTTCACGATCACGCGGCCGCCGACCTTTCGTTTCCGTTCGGGCGAGTTCGTGATGATCGGGCTGCCGGGCGAGGGCAGGCCATTGCTCCGCGCCTATTCGATCGCCAGCCCGGCCTATGCGGATGAGCTGGAGTTCCTGTCGATCAAGGTGCCAGACGGGCCGCTCACCTCGCGCCTGCAGCAGATCCAGCCGGGTGACCAGATGTTTCTCGGTCGCAAGCCGACGGGAACATTGGTCGCGGATGCGCTGCTTCCGGGCAATCGACTGTTCCTGCTGTCGACGGGCACGGGGCTCGCACCGTTCCTCAGCCTGATCCGCGATCCCGATGTCTACGACCGGTTCGGGCAGATCGTGGTCGTCCATTCGGTTCGTACGGTCGGCGATCTTGCATTCCGCCAGGAACTGGAAAGCCAGCTCGCTGGGGATCCGCTGGTGCAGGATCAGGCGCTGCTCCAGCTCGAATATGTGCCGACCGTCACGCGCGAGCCATTCCGCACGACGGGACGGATCGATGCGCTGATCGACAATGGCGAATTGTTCGGTGGCCGCTGCACCGGCCCGCGCCAGCTGGATCCCAACACCGACCGGATCATGATGTGCGGATCGATGGCGATGATCCGCGATCTCGCAGTCCGTTTCGATGCGATGGGCTTCGCGGAGGGCTCGAACGCCAATCCCGGACACTATGTGATCGAGAGGGCGTTTGTGGGTTGATCCTTTTGCAGGTGACGCCGGGTACGCCCAGGCCTAACCTCGATCAACCTGAAGTGGGAGATAGTCGATGAGTGGGATTCTGGACGGACTTGGCGGCAACCTGGACGAACTCGGCGCACGCTTCGGCATTTCCCCGGATCAGATCAAGTCGGTCACCGACACGCTTGGCGCGAAACTACAGGGCGGCGCGGGCCAAACCCAGGCGATCGCGGATGCGGCGGGCGAGCACGGCCTGTCGCTCGAAAAGCTTCAGGGCATATTGGCGGGCCTCGGCGGTACCGGCGCGCTGGAAAAGCTCGGCCTCGATCCCAATGGCGACATATTGGGCCAAGTCACCGGCTTCCTCGACAAGGACGGCGACGGCAACGCGCTGGACGATCTGGCGGACATGGCCAAGGGTTTCTTCGGCGGGAAAAGCTGATCAGCCAAGCGGGAGGCTGCTTGCGACCACTTCGTGATGCTCGACATGAAGCGGGCGATCGAGAAGATAATGGTCGTCTTCGGGATAATAGCGGGCAATGGCGATGTCGTTGCCCGCAAACCACTTGATATCGTCGATCGAACGCCACCAACTCAGTGTCGTCACTTCGCTGGTGCCGTCGCCCAGATCGCGAAACAGCATCTGGAAGCCCAGATTGCCGGGTGTAGCGGCATAATCGGTCCCGCCGGTTCCCTCGATATACAGCCGGTAAGCGTCGCGCTCGGCGGTCCTGATCAGGCCCTTCCAGCGCCGCAGGATCATGATTTCGCGCTGGCGATATAGGCGTCGACATTGGTCGCCAGCACGTCGAGCGGTACATTGCCGCCCAGCACGACGGTGTCGTTGAATGCCTTGAAATCGTAACGCTTGCCGAGCGCGGTTTCGGCGCGGCGGCGCTGGCGGTTGATCTCGCTATGGCCCACCTTGTAGCCGCACGCCTGGCCCGGCCAGGAACAATAGCGATCGACCTCGCTCGACACTTCCTCGATCGACGAGCCATTGGTTTCCGAAAACCATTTGATTGCGCGATCGCGTGACCAGTTCTTGGCGTGGAGGCCGGTATCGACCACCAGCCGGCAGGCGCGGAAGGCGATCGACTGGAGGTAGCCCAGCCGCCCGACCGGATCGCCGGCGTAGACGCCAAGCTCGCCCGCCAGCTGCTCCGCATAGAGCGCCCAGCCTTCGGAATAGGCATTGAATGCCAGAATCGAGCGGATCAGGGGGAGTTTCTGGGCGTATTCGCCCTGCCAGACATGGCCGGGGATCGCTTCGTGATGGGTCAGCGTCGGCAGGCTGTAGCGATTGTGCAGCCCGGTCGTGTGCAGGTTGATCCAGAATTTTCCAGGCACCGTCCCGTCGATCGAACCCGGGCCGCCATAGGCGCCGGGTGCGCCCGGTTCCTCCTCGGGGGGAAGGCGTCGTACCTCGACATTGCCCTTCACCAGCGTGTTGAACGCCTGCGGCATCTTTGCGCGGATCGTGGTCAGATGCTGCTGGATGAATTGCATGATCTCCGCACGCCCCGGATTGCCCTCGGGGAACAGGAAACGCTTGTCCTTGCCCAGCGCGGTCATGCGCTCGCCGACGCTGCCCTTGGTATAGCCCAGCCCGCGCAGGATACCGTCCATTTCGCCCTGAAGCGTCTTTAGTTCGTCCAAGCCCATCTTATGGACTTCGTCGGGCGTCATCCGGGTGGTGGTGGCCGCACGCAGCGACCATGCGTAGAATTCGGCGCCATGCGGGCGGGTCGACATGCCCGCGTCCGATTTCGCACCGGCACGTTGCAGCGTCAGTTCGGCGATCTGCCGGTCGAGCGCGGGCGCAACCTTCTCCGACGCGATGCGCCGCGCGCGCGCGGCCCAGTCGCCGGGAATATCGCGTGTGCGCCGCTCGATCGAGGCAACCAGTCCACCGCCATCGCGCGCGCCCTTGGCGGAGAGCGTGAGCTGGGCAAGCGCCTTGTCGATCAGGAAATCGGGCGCAATCATGCCCTGCGCGCCCGTCGCCTTCAATCGCGCGAGTTCGCCGTCGAGCTGCGCCGGATAGCTGTCGAGGCGTGATAGATAGGCTTCCGCGTCTTCCGCGTTTGCAATCTGGTGCTCGCTGTCGAGGAAGCGCGGCACGTCAAGATATGCGCCGACATTCTGGATGACGACGTAAGGCGTGTTGCGCCATCCGCCGACCGCGACGTCGCCATAGGGCTGAGCGAAACCGTCGAGCGCCAGCGCATAGGCGCTGCGGATCACGTTGATACTGGTACGTGTACCGTGCGAAAGCGCCTTGGTGTCGATCGCGTCGATCCGCGCCAGATCGGAGCGGGCCAGATCGGCAATGCGCTTCTGACCGGCCTGCGACCTGTCCGCGAGCCTTGATTTCAGTGCCGCGCGCCCGCCCTTGTCGACGCCGAGCGAGGTCGCCGTCTCCGGATTGAGCTGCAGCAGATTGTCGGCGATCGAATCGAGCAATGCGGTCGCAGCAGCGTCGCCGGGCTGCGCCCGTGCGATCGTTGGCAGCAGGGCAAGCGCGCTGGTGGCGGCCGTACCGATCAGCACGTCGCGGCGGGAAATTGCAGTCGTCATATCGTGTGATTCCATCATGATGGCTTTGCGATTAGCCGATCGGCTCGACCAGCAGCACGCCATTATCCACGCCGGCAACGCGCAGGCGCGCGCCGAGCGCGAAATCGCCGCCCTTTGCGCTCCAGACGCCATCGCCGACCCTGACCCGGCCGATGCCCGATTCAAATGCCTCGACCACGGTCACGACTTCTCCGACCAGGCGCCCTGCGCGATCGTTGAGCAGTGGATCCGCGCTTTCGATCGGATTGAGTGCGAACCAGCGCCGACCGGCGAAGACAGCGGCGATCGCGAGCACCGAAAAGGATACGAATTGCGCAGGCTCCCCAAGCCCGAACACCAATGTGGCGATGCCGGTGAGCAAAGCCGCGCCGCCGATCCACAGCAGGAAGAAGCCGGGCAGGATGATCTCGGCGGTGCCGAGCACGGCCGCCAGGATCAGCCAGACCCATTGCGGCTCCAGCGGAAAGACGTCCATCATCGCACGATCTCCTCAGCCTTGCTGTTCGAAGGGGCCGGGCCGCTTTGGGCGTGCCGGGGGAGGGGGCGGCGATCCGTCACCCAATATGGCGTCCTTCGCCAATTCGGCGATACCGCCCAGCGTGCCGATGAGCGCGGTGGCTTCGACTGGGAAGAGGATGGTCTTCGCATTGGGTGAGGTTGCGAACTGGCTGACGGCCTCGACATATTTCTGCGCGATGAAATAGTTGAGCGCCTTGGAGTTGCCGCTTGCGATCGCGTCCGACACCATCTGCGTCGCCTTGGCTTCGGCCTCCGCCTCGCGTTCGCGTGCTTCGGCATCGCGGAACGCCGCTTCGCGGCGACCCTCGGCCTGCAGGATCTGCGCCTGCTTCTCGCCTTCCGCTCGCAGGATCTCCGACGCGCGCATGCCTTCGGATTCGAGGATCGACGCGCGCTTCTCGCGCTCGGCCTTCATCTGTCGCGCCATTGCGTTGGAGATATCCTGCGGCGGGCGGATATCCTTCACCTCGACGCGCGTGATCTTGACGCCCCATGGGCCGGTCGCATGATCGACCACGTTGAGCAGCCGCGCATTGATCTCGTCGCGCCGCGACAGCAGCTCGTCCAGGTCCATCGATCCCATCACCGTGCGCAGGTTGGTCGTGGTGAGCTGCATGATGGCGATGTAGAGTTCGGAGACCTCATAGGCGGCCTTGGCGGGTTCCAGCACCTGGAAGAACACGACGCCGTCCACCGCGACCATCGCATTGTCCTTGGTGATGATCTCCTGCCCGGGGATATCGAGCACCTGTTCCATCATGTTGACCTTGCGGCCGACGCGATCGACGAACGGGACGATGAGATTGAAGCCGGGATGCGCGACATGCGTGAACCGGCCGAAGCGCTCGATGGTATATTGGTAACCCTGCCGGACCACCGTCACGCCCGCCATGACGAACGCAACCACCAGTACGATCAGAAACAGCAGGAAATATTCCATGGCACACCCCTCCGACCATCTTTGGAGGGATACTGCCCCGCCAGCCCTTGCCCGCCAAGCATAATCGGGCGAAGAGCCACAGCATGAGCAACCCGGCCTTTTCCCCGCGCACCGCGCTTTATCTGCCCGCTTCCAACGCACGCGCGATCGAGAAGGCGCGCGGGCTTGCCGCCGACATGGTCATGCTCGACCTAGAGGATGCGGTGCCGCCCGATCGCAAGGCGGAAGCGCGCGAAGCCGCGGTTGCCGCGGTCGAGACCGATTTCGGTTGCCCGGTGGCGATCCGCATCAATGCGATCGGCAGCGAATGGCATGCGGCCGATCTGGATGCCGTCGCCCATTCGCGGGCCGACTATATGGTGCTGCCCAAGGTCGAATCGGCGAAAGGGCTGGCCGCATCCGGCAAGCCGCTGCTGGCGATGATCGAAACTCCCGATGGCGTGCTTGCCGCCGCCGAGATCGCGCGCCAGCCGGGCATGGCCGGCCTGATCGCGGGCACCAACGATCTGAAGGGCGAATTGCGCATTCCCTCGGGCGTCGGCCGCGAAGGGCTTGTCCTCTCGCTCCAGATGATCGTCCTTGCGGCGCGCGGCGCAGGCATCATCGCGCTCGATGGCGTCTGGAACAGGCTCGACGATCTGGCCGGGCTGGAGGCGGAGTGCCGAGAGGGCAGGGCGTTCGGTTTCGACGGCAAGACCGTGATCCATCCTGCGCAGGTCGAGGCTGCGAACCGGATCTTCGGGCCCGATCCCGCCGAGCTCGAAGATGCCCGTGCGCTGATCGCGGCATTCAACGGCGGGGCCGAGCGTTTTCGCGATCGAATGATCGAATCGATGCATGTCGATGCCGCACGACGGCTTGTCAGGCAGGCTGAGGGTTTACGTCGGCCGGATTAGCTGCCACTGGCTCTCCATGAGAGCCCCGCTCGATTCCTTCATCGCCAGCCGCTGCCGCGTTTCGCGCGGACGGGAGACGCGTATCCCGGGCGGCGCCATTAACGGAGCCCGCCACTGACCATGGATATCGCACTCGGCCTTACTTTCGACGATGTCCTGCTGCGCCCCGGCGAGTCCGAGGTTCTGCCCAGCCAGGCTGACACCCGCACCCGCGTGACGCGCGAAATCGGGCTCAACATTCCGATCCTCTCCTCCGCGATGGATACCGTGACCGAAGCCGATATGGCGATCGTCATGGCGCAGCTCGGCGGAATCGGCGTGCTTCACCGCAATCTCGATATCGAGGAACAGGTGAATGCGGTGCGCGCGGTGAAGCGCTTCGAATCGGGCATGGTGGTCAATCCGATCACGATCGCGCCGGATCGGCCGCTGGCCGAAGCGCGGGCATTGATGGCGCATCACCGAATCTCGGGCATCCCGGTGGTCCAGGCGGGTGGCAAGCTGGTCGGCATTCTGACCCATCGCGACGTCCGCTTCGCCGAAAACCCCAACCAGCCCGTGTCCGAACTGATGACGCACGAGAATCTGGCGACAGTGAAGCTCGGCGTGAATCAGGAGGAGGCACAGCGCCTGCTCCATCAGCGGCGTATCGAGAAGTTGCTGGTCGTCGACGACTCCTATCATTGCGTCGGCCTGATCACGGTGAAGGACATCGAAAAGGCGGTGAACTACCCCAATGCCACCAAGGACGGCTCGGGCCGGCTGCGCGTGGCGGCGGCGACCACCGTCGGCGACAAGGGTTTCGAACGCACCGAAGCTTTGATCGACGCGGAATGCGACCTGATCGTCGTCGACACCGCGCACGGCCATTCGAAAATGGTCTCGGCTGCGGTGGAACGGATCAAGCGCCTGTCCAATTCGGTCCAGATCATCGCGGGCAACGTCGCGACTGCCGAGGCGACGCGCGCGCTGATCGGCGCAGGCGCCGACGGCATCAAGGTGGGTATCGGGCCGGGATCGATCTGCACGACGCGTGTCGTTGCCGGTGTCGGCGTACCGCAGCTCACTGCGGTGATGGAATCGGCCGAGGAAGCCGCCAAGTCCGGCGTGCCCGTGATCGCCGATGGCGGTCTGCGCACCTCGGGCGACATCGCCAAGGCATTGGCCGGTGGCGCGTCGAGCGTGATGGTCGGATCGCTGCTGGCGGGGACCGAGGAAGCGCCGGGCGAGACGTTCCTCTACCAGGGGCGCGTCTACAAATCCTATCGCGGCATGGGATCGGTCGGCGCGATGGCGCGCGGATCCGCCGATCGCTATTTCCAGCAGGATATCAAGGATCAGCTCAAGCTGGTTCCGGAAGGGATCGAGGGGCAGGTGCCGTTCAAGGGCCCGGCCAAGGACGTGATCCATCAGCTTGTCGGCGGCGTGAAGGCGGCAATGGGCTATACCGGATCCAAGACCATCGAGGATCTGCAGAGCCGTGCACGGTTTGTGCGCATCACCAATGCAGGCCTGAGCGAAAGCCATGTCCATGATGTCAGCATCACGCGAGAGGCGCCGAATTATCCGACGCGGTAGAGGCACGTAACGAACCTCGTCGAGATACGCTTTAAAAGGCGTCCTCCGACTTCGCTCGGGACGAACGGAATTTGAAATGACACCGCAGGCGAGAGTCCAGGCAGCGATCGACCTGCTCGACGAGATCATCGTTGCGGCCCGCGAAGGCGGTGCCGCAGCCGACACGTTGATTGCGCGCTATTTCAAGACGCGCCGTTATGCCGGTTCGAAGGATCGGCGCGCCGTGCGCGAACTCGTCTATTCCGCGATTCGTCGTTCGGGCGAACGACCGGAAAATGGACGTGCCGCGTTGATCGGTGTCGCCGATCCGGCGCTGTTCGATGGGTCTCCGCATGCGCCAGCGCCGATTTCGCCCGACGAACTCCCCACACCCGCCACGCCGGTGCCGGCCTGGCTCGTCAAAAGGTTGGGCTTCTCGGAGCCCGAGGAATTGAGCGCGCTGCTCGAACGCGCGCCGCTCGACCTGCGGGTCAACCGATTGAAAGCCTCGCGCGACGCGGTGCTGGCGGAGCTGCCCGAAGCTGCCCCGACGGACCATGCGCCCGATGGTCTGCGCTTGCCCGAAGGTTTCTCGGTCGAGGCGCACCCCTTGTGGCAATCGGGCGCTGTCGAAATCCAGGATGAGGGCAGCCAGCTCATCTCGCTCGCGTGCGGTGCCAAGCCGGGCATGACGGTTGTCGACCTTTGCGCCGGTGCTGGCGGCAAGACATTGGCGCTGGCCGCCGACATGGCCGGAGAAGGGCGCCTGATCGCCTGCGACACCGTCAAGGCGCGGCTCGATCGACTGCCACCTCGCGCGGAGCGCGCGGGTGCTGCCGATATCGAGGTCCGCCTGCTCGATGGCGGGCGCGAAGTCGCGGCATTGACGGATCTGGCCGGACAAGCGGATGTGGTGCTGGTCGATGCTCCCTGTTCCGGCAGCGGAACCTGGCGGCGCAATCCCGAGGCCCGCTGGCGGCTGACTCCGCACAGGCTCGAGGCGCTGATGGCGCTTCAGGCACGGGTCATCGATCTTGCCGTGCCGCTGCTGAAGCCCGGCGGATCCTTGATCTATGCGGTGTGTTCACTGATCGACGCCGAAGGACGGGATCAGATCGCTGCCGCGCTTTCGCGCCATTCCTCCTTGACGGCGGAAACCCCGATACCCCATGTTGGGCGGATGAGGGGCGATGGGGTCATGCTTACCCCTGCAAGGGATCGCACCGACGGATTTTTCGTCGCGAGACTGACGCGGGCACAACGGCCATGACCCGATCGCCGATACTGGAGACGATCATGCGTTACATGCCCGCCACCTGCGCCCTTGCCCTCGCGCTCGCCTGTGTTTCGAGCGCGGTGAGCGGGCAGCGGCCGGACGCGGAGATTTCACCGCAATCGCTTGCGCTGCTGAAGGAAGGGCAGGCGTTGACCGCCGCGGGAAACCTGCAAGGCGCCAATGACATCCTCGAAAGCGCGCTGGTCGCCGATCCGCGGAATCGTCAGGCTTATGTCGCGCTGGCGCAGGTCGCCAAGAAGCAGGAGCTGAACGGCAAGGCGATCCGCCTGTACCGCGAAGCGCTCAAGATCGACCCGAACGATCTCGATGCGCTTGCCGGCCAGGGTGAGGCGATGGTCGCCAAGGGCGCGGTCGAAAAGGCGCGCGAGAATCTGGCCCGTATCGAAAAACTGTGCGTGGCGCGGTGCTCCGAACAGGGCCAGCTTGCGGCTGCGATTGAAAAGGGCCCATCGCCGACGATGCTGACCGTGAAATCGGTCACGCCCAAGCCGGTCGTGACGCCGAAGGAATCGAACTAGAATCGTATCCGGTAAGGCTGAATAGTCATGGCGAGGGGCGAAGCCCCGCGGCAATCCAATGCTGCCGCGCCACTGGATTGCCGCGCTTCGCTCGCAATGACGAGGCGTGTGAATGTGTCCCAGCCGCAAGATTCTCTGGCTTTCGCCAGAATGAGGAAAAACTTCAGACCTGCATCGCCCGCGCTACAGCGACGAATTCCTCCACCGACAATGTCTCCGCGCGGCGTGTCGCTTCGATGCCGACGGCTTCCAGCGCCTCGATCGCGCCGGGCAATCCCTTTACGCTCTGGCGCAGCATCTTGCGGCGCTGGCCGAACGCCGCTGCGGTAAGCGCTTCGAGCGTGCGCACCGCGACACCGTCCGGTGCCTCACGCGGAGTCAGATGGACGACGGCGGACATTACCTTGGGCGGCGGGGTGAAAGCGGAGCGATGGACGTTCATGGCCAGCCGTGCGTCGCTGCGCCACTGGCTGAGCACCGCGAGCCGACCATAGGCGCCGGTTCCCGGCTTTGCGACGACGCGTTCCGCGACTTCCTTCTGGAACATCAACGTCAGCGATTTCCACCAGGGCATCCATTGCGGCGCGGTGAGCCAGCGGACGAGGAGGGCGGTGCCGACATTATAGGGCAGATTGGCGACGACATGCGCGTGCGGCACGATATTGGGTTCGTCGATCTCCAGCGCGTCGCCTTCGATCACGGCCAGCATGCCGGGTTTCCATGCATCCAGTTCGGCGAGCGCCGGAATGCAGCGCCGATCGCGCTCCACCGCTGTGACATGCGCGCCGGCGCGTAACAGCGCACGTGTCAGTCCGCCCGGGCCGGGGCCGACCTCATAGGCGATCTCTCCGTCGAGCGGTCCGGGGATGCGCGCGATCCGATCGAGCAATTGCTCGTCGAGCAGGAAATTCTGCCCCAGCGCCTTGCTCGCGTCGAGGCCGTGCCGCGCGATCACCGCGCGGAGCGGCGGAAGATCCGTCATGCGTCGTGCATCACTGTGGGGCTATGTCGCGGCAGCGAATGGCGTCGGCGGCCATGCTGATCGCGGCGATCATTGCCCCGGGCTCGGCCTTGTCATGCCCGGCGATCGCGAACGCCGTCCCGTGATCGGGTGAGGTGCGGACGAACGGTAGCCCCAGCGTCATGTTGACGCCCTCGTCGAAATGCAGCGTCTTGAGCGGGATCAGTGCCTGATCGTGATAGAGGCACATCGCCACGTCATAGTCTGCCCGCGCGCGCGCATGAAACATAGCGTCCGCGGCGAAAGGCCCGACGGCGTCGATGCCCATTTCACGCAGCCGTTCGATTGCGGGAATCAATATATCGATCTCTTCGCGTCCCAGCGCGCCGTTCTCGCCGGCGTGCGGGTTGAATCCGGCAAAGGCGAGCCGGGGATTGGCGATACCGAAATTGCGCGTCAGGCCCTTGGCGGTCGCAAGCGATCGCGTCACGATCAGGTCGATCGACAGCGTGTCCGAAACCGTCCGCAGCGGCAGATGTGTCGTGATCGGCACGACTTTCAAAGTCGGGCCGGCGAGCAGCATCACCGCATTTTCCTTCGAAATGCCGCAGCGTTCCGCGACGAATTCGGTCTGGCCGGGATGGGTGAAGCCGATCGCATAGAGCTGCGATTTGGAAACGGGGCCGGTCACGAGTCCGCTTGCGGCGCCTGAGCGTGCCAATCCCGATGCGAGTTCGAGCGAATCGAGCGAACACCGTGCCCCCTCGACATCGGGTACGCCCGGAACGATCGTTCCGCCGTCCTCGATGTTGAGCAGCGGCAGGCCGTGATCGAACGCGGCCCCGGTTTCGCCCGGATCGCTGATGCGGACGACCGGGCCATCCCACACCGCGCAGACGGAACGGGCGTCGCCGACCACGAAGAACGGATGCAGGCCATGGGCTTCGCGCAGCGCCCAGGCCTTGGCGGCGACTTCGGGGCCTATCCCTGCAGGGTCGCCGAGCGAGATTGCGATCGGGGTCACGCTCCGGCGTCCCTCACTGATAATCGACCACCGCGTCGCGCCTCAGATCGCGCAGATAACGTCGCGCCCGGCGGTTGATACGCTCTTCCTCAAGCTGTGCCATGATCGCGTCGAAGGACGGACCACCGGCAACCTGCGGATCGTCGCGGCCGCACAGCACAAGGACGCGAACACCTTCCTCAAGCGAACCGAAGGGCGGCGTCGCCTGCCCGATCTGCAGCTTGAGCAGGACATCCTGAAGCTGGGGAGGAAGATCGCGAATGCGGACCTGGTCGTTGTCGACCACCTCGGCGCCGAATTCGGTCGCAGCGGCCTGGACCGTGCCGCAGCCGCTGATCAGGCGTGTCGCGGCCGCGAATTTTTCAACGCGGGGCGTCGCCTGGGGCTGCGTCGTGCCCTTGGGGAAACTGATCGCAACCTGCTTCAGGCTCATCACCGCATCGCGCGGATCGGCGGTCAGCACCTGCCGCTGGTCGATCTTGACGAGGATCGAGATGCCGCCCGGCACTGCAATGGGGCCGGCGACCTGGCCGACGGTCATGCGCTGTGCGGCTTCCGCAAGCGGTCCGGGAAGCTGTTCCGCGCGAAGCCAGCCGAGATCGCCGCCGAGAGCCGCGCTCGATGATTCGGAGAATTGGCGCGCATAGGCCGCAAAGGAACCGCCCTGCTGGACCTGTTCCATGATCCGCTGCGCATTCGCCGAGGTCTCGTTCATCGTCTCGGGTGCGCCGGACAGATAAATCTCACCCATGTGATATTCGGCGGTGCCCTTGGTGGCATTGAGCCGGTCGACGATGGCCTGCACCTCTTCCTGCGCCACGTTGACGAAGGGCGTGATCTTGCGGCCGAGCACGCGATTCCAGGCGAGCTCGCCTTCGATCTGACGCTTGATCGATCGTTCGGACGATCCGCTGGCCTTCAGATAGTCGGTCATCTGCTGCGGCGTGCGCTTGAAGTTCTGCGCGATCATCGCGTAGCGTTGATTGACCTCTTCCGGCTTCACTGCGACCTCGGCCGCCTTGGCTTCCTGAATCTGCAATGTCTCGTCGATCAGGTTGCGCAGCACCTGCACGCGAAGCCGCTGCTTTTCTTCCTCCGGCACATTGGCGCCCTGGTTGGCAAGCATCACCAGCGCGAAACGCTGGTCGACATCGGTCGCGGTGATCACCTCGCCGTTGACGCGCGCAGTCGCCTTGTAGACGTTCGGCGTCATCTGCCCAAAAAATTGCGGGTTGGCCGGCACATTGAGTGGCGCACTGGGCGCAGCGGCATCGTCACGCACCGTCTGAGCGACGGCGACGCCTGCGACGATCATCCCCGAAAGCATAAGACCGGCCCGCGCAATGCGGCGTATGCCGGAAAAACCTGCCATCATTCTGTGGCTCACTCCAATAAAGTCCCACCCTGCCCATAGGGCTGGGCGCATGAACTAGGGCTTACAGGCCCAATTGCTTGAAAGCTACCCGCAACAAATAGGTGTTGCCGCGACGAGCGTCGCCCCTGGCCTGATAGTCGCGGCGCCAGGTGAAGCCGAGTTCGAGGCATTCGTCCTCGTAGGACAGGCCGAGCCGGTGCCGGACGGGCTCATAGCCGTCGGCGCTGGTCAGCGGATCCTCGCGCGCGCCGGTCAGATCGATGGTGGTCGATCCGAACACCGACCAGTATTTCGCGACCTGCACCCGGCCGCCGAGGCGGATTTCCTCGCGGTCGCGAAGATCCTCGAGCTCGGGACCGATATTCCGGTTGAGCCGCAGATAGCCGACGATCGCATAGGTGTTGCGTCCGCCGATCGTGGCGTCGATCTCGTTGCGACGGATCGACAGGCTGTCCTTGTCGAGCCGATAGCGATGGGTCAGGCTGACGAAGCGCTGGAAACGGACGGTGGTGCGGCCGACAATGTCCGAAGTGCGGTTGGTGAGGCCGGTGCCGTCGGGAAACAGCGCCGGACGTGCCGAGAGGCGATAGCTCTGGCCGATAATCGTATTGATCGACAGACCGGGCCGGTCGAGCGACCATTCGGCACCATAGGTGACGCGCGCGCCATCCTCATAGCGGTCATAGCCTGCAAAGCGGTTGATCGCGAAGAGGTTGCTGTCCTCCAGATCGACGGCGCGCGCATCCTCGTTGGGAATGGCGAGATTGCCCTCGACCGGTGACGCGACGAACTGGATGCGCGGCGTGAAGCGCTGCGTGCCCCCGAACGCCTCGCCGACGAACGGCCATTTGACGTCGATCGCGAAGGACGCGACCGTTCGGGCTGCCCAGCCCGCTTCGCCGCGATAGGCGGGCGTCAGCGTCTTGAGCACTTCGTCAGTATGATAGACGTCGCTGCGCCCATAAGCGGTGAAGGTGACTTCCTGGCCGAGCGGAGTCAGCTTGCGCAGGTCCCAGCGTATACCCGCAAAGGCGCGCTGCGTATCCTGGCCGGCGGTGCGGGTCAGGAACAGCGTATTGCCCTGAACCTCGATGGTGCCGCCCAGCAAGCCTTCGCGGAAGCGCTGGCGATAATCGATCAGCGGCAGCGCGATCGGCTGCTGTCCCTGAACCGTGCCCGCTCGCAAAGTCTGTGTCGCCCATCCGGAGACCGAGAAATAGCTGTCGGTGTCGATTCGTTCCAGGTTGATCACCGAGCGCAATCGATCGTCGCGCGAAATGTCGTAGCGGCGCAGGAAGGTTCGGTCGCTCGTCAGCCGTCCCGACGCCGTCAGGCTCCAATAGGGATCGAACTGCAGCTTGCCGCTGATGTCGAGATAGCCGCGAAAATCCTTTGTCCCATCGGTGCTCGGCACGATCGGGACGATCGGCTGGCGTCGGCCATAGGTGCCGAAACCCGTGACCTGGATCGCACCGAGGTCGGTGAGGGCCCTGAACTGACCCTCCATCATCGGCAACGCGTTGGTGAACAGATGCGGCGTGAGTGTGACATCGCGGTCCGGCGAGATCCGCATATAATAGGGCAGGGCAATCTCGAACCCGTTCACCCGGTCGTAGCGAAGGTCGGGCACAAGAATGCCGGATGCTGCCTGGTTACCGACCGTATGCGTCAATCCCGGCAAGGGAATCAGCGGAACGCCGAACAGTTCCAGTCGGGCGCCCTTGTAGCGCACGCGCTTGCGACCCGCGTCGTACGTCACGTTGACCGCTGTGATCTTCCAAGTCGGTTGGCGCGGGCATCCCGACGCATCGGTGACCGGGCAGGGGGAATAGGCCGCCCTGTCCAATGTATAGATATCGCCGCTGCGCGATCCGTGCACGGCGGCAAGGCGCCCGCCTTCGTCGAGCACGACCAGCAGATTTTCGACCACGCCGTCGCGCAGCGTGTCGGTCAGGTCGACCTTGTCGCCATAGGCGGTGTCCCCGCCAGGGTTGACCACCGCGACATCGCCCTCTGCCAGCACCTTGCCGGTGGTGCGATTCCACGTCACCCGATCGGCGCGCAGACGATTACCTTCGCGGAACATGCGGACGTCGCCACTGGCAGTGACGATATCGTCGTCCTTGTCATATTCGAGCGTGCCTGCGCTGAACGTGATCTCTTCATCGCTCGCCGGCGTCTGGCCGGCGGGCGGGAGTGGCGGTGGCGACACGGTACGGGGCTGCAGATCCTGCGCTATGGCAGGCACGGCGAAAAGCGCACAAGGCAGCGCCGCCGAGAGCAGGAAAGTCTTACGCGTCACTTAGGCTCCACATTCCGGCGACTGGGTGCCGCATATCGCACCGGACGAACTTCGCTGCAACCTGGGCTTCGCTGCGACCCGTTTCGTCATTTTGCCAGCGGCGACGGACTGGCTTAACAGGCAGGTCCTTCTATATCACAGCCCTGTGTCACAGCCATTCAGCGAAAGGCCCCCACGTTCATGCGCATTCGTTTTGCCGCCGCCCAGCCCGAAGGTGATCACGCGCTGGCGTTTCCCATTCGCAAAGGGGCCGATTTTCCGGCGAGTCTGCCGGGCCTGGATGCCACGGGTGCGAGCCTCGCCAAGGCTGCGGCAGCCGCCGCACGGTTCGACGGTGATGTTGGGGCGACGGCGGAACTGGTGGTGGCGGATGGCAGCGGCGCGCGCCGTGTCGTCCTGTTCGGTCTGGGCGACCGCGACGATACCGCGGCTTGGGAGCGGGCCGGCGGTGCGCTTGCCGCACGTCTGCTGACCTCGGGCGAGACCCGGCTTGTCGTCGATCTGTCGGGCAGCGTTCCGCGCACCAGCGATGCGGCAGCGCTGGCGCTTGGCGCCACGCTCAGAAGTTGGCGACACGATGTATATCGTACCCGCCTGCCTGAGAAATCGAAGCCGACGCTGGACGAAGTGGTGATCGTCGGTGCCGCCGAAGGCAGCGAAGACGCCTGGGCCGAGCAGAATGCGATTGCTGAGGGCGTCACGCTCACCCGCACTCTGGTCTCCGAGCCCGCGAACATCATCTATCCCGAAAGCTTCGTCGAGCGTTGCAGCCATCTGGCCGAACTTGGCGTCGAGATCGAAGTGCTCGACCGCGCGGCGATGGAGCAGCTCGGCATGGGCGCGCTGCTCGGCGTTTCGCTGGGCTCGGCGCGCGAGCCGCAACTGCTCGTGATGCGCTGGGACGGCACCAACGGTGCGGAGAAAACGCCGGTGGCGTTCGTTGGCAAGGGGGTCACCTTCGACACGGGGGGCATCTCGATCAAGCCGGCGGCCGGCATGGAAGACATGAAGTGGGATATGGGCGGCGCCGGTGCCGTCGCGGGCGCGATGAAGGCGCTGGCGCTGCGCAAGGCCAAGGCGCATGTCGTCGGCGTCTGCGGGCTGGTGGAGAACATGCCTGACGGCAAGGCGCAGCGACCGGGGGACGTCGTCACCTCGATGTCCGGCCAGACCATCGAAGTCATCAACACCGATGCCGAGGGGCGTCTGGTGCTCTGCGACGCTATCACCTGGGTCCAGCGCAAATATGCGCCCAAGACGATCGTCGACCTGGCGACGCTGACCGGTGCGATCATCATTTCGCTCGGCAACGAATATGGCGGTATCTTCGCGAACGACGACGGACTGGCCGATCAGCTCATCGCGGCCGGCAAGGCGGCGGGTGACCCGCTGTGGCGCTTCCCGCTGGGCGATGCCTACAACAAGCTGATCGACTCGCCGATCGCCGACATGAAGAATGTCGGTCCGCGTGGCGGCGGATCGATCACCGCCGCACAATTCATTCAGCGTTTCGTCGATGACGGCGTCAAATGGGCGCATCTCGACATTGCCGGCATGGTCTGGGCGGACAAGGCGGGGCCGACCTGGGAGAAGGGCGCGACCGGCTTTGGCGTGCGCCTGCTCGACCGGTTCGTCGCGGACACGCTCGAAGGCTGATGAAGGTCGATTTCTACCAGCTCGGCGGACGGCCGGTCGAACAGGTGCTGCCCGCGATCGCGCAGCGCCTGATCGATTCGGACGCCCGTCTGCTGGTGGTGTCGGGCGACGATGCGCAGCAGATCCGGATCGATGTCGCGCTTTGGGCGGCGCGGCCCGATTCCTTTTTGCCGCATGCGCGTGCGGGTGTGGATGACGATGCCGCCCAACCGATCCTGATCTCGACGACGACGGATGCACCCAATGCAGCCCGCAATATCGCACTCGCCGACGGGGCCTGGCGCGATGAGGCGTTGGGTTTCGACCGGGTCTTCCACTTCTTCGACGCCGAGTCGGTGGAGGCCGCGCGTGGCGCATGGCGCGGCCTGAATGGCCGCGAAGATGTCGAGCGTCGCTACTGGGTTCAGGACGATGCCGGCAAATGGAGCCAGATGGCCTGAACAGCCCCGGCTTGCGGTTCGGCGCGCCCACCGCTAAGGGGCCGGCATTCCCCATCATCCATAATATTGGAGCTGTGACGGCTATGGCCGCAAATCGCACCTTTTCGATCATCAAGCCCGACGCCACGCGCCGCAACCTCACCGGTGCGGTCACCAAGATGCTGGAGGAAGCCGGCCTGCGCGTCGTCGCGTCCAAGCGCATCCAGATGACCCAGGAGCAGGCAGAGGGCTTCTACGGCGTTCACCGCGAGCGCCCCTTCTTCAACGACCTGGTCAGCTTCATGATCTCCGGTCCCGTCGTGGTCCAGGTGCTCGAGGGCGAGAACGCCGTCCAGCGCAACCGCGACATCATGGGCGCGACCAACCCCGAGAACGCCGAGCCCGGCACGATCCGCAAGGAACTGGCCGAGTCGATCGAAGCCAATTCGGTCCACGGTTCGGACAGCGACGAGAATGCGGCGATCGAGATCGCTTATTTCTTCAAGCCTGAAGAGCTTGTCGGCTGATCCACCGATCCCGATAAAAGAAAGGGGCCGCCGGATATTCCGGCGGCCCTTTTTTTGTTCAGAACTCTGCGGCGACGTCCATGAATTTGGTCAGTCGCTTCGGTGCGACCGCGCGCCAGCTTTTGGCCAGCCATCCGGCGACATGATCCCAATCGGTATCGCCGCTATCCAGCCTGATCGCGATCCAGCCCGCCGCGCCATAATAGGCCGGGCGGTAATAGAGGTCGGGTTCCGCGTCGATCAGCGCCGTCATCTCATCCTGCCCGCTGGTCTTCACCAGCAGCGCGATGGCATCCTCGCCATGATGATGGATCGAGACATAGGCAAAGAACTTGCCCGATTTCTCGCCGCCAACGCGCCAGCCAGGTGAACCATGCGACGTTCGCGCATCGGTCTCGGGTAAAGCGAGCGCGAGTGCCTGCACTTTCGCCACGATCCATTCGGGCGTGGTTTCGCGACTGACGAAATCGGCGAGCACGCGTGAGTAGAGCTGATGTTCGGCAATCAGGACGCGTGCGGCCAGTGTGTCGGGTGTGTCGCCGTCAACGATCGTGACCTCGGTCTGGCCGAGGACGGGGCCGTCGTCGAGCTCGGCGGTCACTTCATGCACGGAACAGCCCGTGACCCGGTCGCCCGCGTCGAGCGCGCGTTCATGGGTGTCGAGGCCCTTGTATTTTGGCAGCAGAGAGGGGTGAATGTTGAGCATGCGCCCGGCCCAGCGCCCGACGAAGTCGGACGACAACAGGCGCATATATCCCGCCAGTGCGACATATTCGATCCGCGCCGCGCGAAGCTCGGCATCGACCAGCGCATCGAATTCGGCGCGCTTCATGCCCTTGTGGCTGGCGGCCCAGGTCGCGATCCCCTCCGCCTGCGCAAGCTTCAGGCCGCCCGCTTCGGGATCATTGGCTGCCACCAGCGCGATCTCGAACGGGCAATCGGGGTGCTTCGCGGCATAGACCAGCGCCGCCATATTCGATCCGCGTCCCGAAATCAGAACGCCGACCCTGGCTTTAGCCATGGTGCGTCGCGCTCCAATCGGACCGGGCGCTCCACGTTTCCGTCGAGCCGCTGACGGTGCAGCCTTTTTCACCCGCGTCGATCCGACCGATGCGGAACACCGCTTCGCCGGCCTCTTCAAGCGCGGCGGTCAGGGCCGAAACCTGGTCTTCATCCACCACGAGCACCATGCCGATGCCGCAATTGAACGTCCGCGCCATTTCCTCGGGCTCGATATTGCCCTGCGCCTGGAGGAACGCCATCAGCCGCGGCTGTGCCCAGGCGTCAGCGTCGACATGGGCATGAAGCCCGTCGGGCAGGACGCGCGGAATATTCTCGAGCAGGCCGCCGCCCGTGATGTGTGCCAGTGCTGCGATCCGACCGGCGCGAACCTGCGGGAGCAGCGCGCGGACATAGATGCGAGTCGGCGCCATCAATGCGTCGATCAGCAGCACGTCCTGATCGAACAAGGCGGGGCGATCGAGCTTCCAGCCCTTGTCCGCCGCGAGTCGGCGCACCAGCGAGAAACCGTTGGAATGGACGCCGGACGATGCGAGTCCGAGCAATACCTGGCCTGATTTCACCCGATCGCCGGTCAGTGCCTCGCCGCGTTCGACCGCACCGACGCAGAAACCGGCAAGATCATAGTCGCCATCGGCATACATGCCGGGCATTTCCGCGGTCTCTCCGCCGATCAGCGCGCAGCCCGCCTGCCGGCAACCATCGGCGATTCCGGCGATCACCCGCTCGGCAACGCCATTCTCCAGCCGGCCACAGGCATAATAATCGAGGAAGAAAAGCGGCTCTGCGCCCTGGACGATCAGATCGTTGGCGCACATCGCGACCAGGTCGATTCCGACTCCGTCATGACGGCCGCTGTCGATCGCAAGCTTCAGCTTGGTGCCGACGCCGTCGTTCGCGGCGACCAGCAAGGGGTCTTTATAGCCGGCTGCCTTGGGGTCGAAAAAGCCGCCAAAACCGCCGATATCGGCGTCAGCGCCGGCCCTGCGCGTGGAGCGCGCGAGCGGGCCGATGGCTTTCACCAGTGCGTTGCCTGCGGCGATCGAGACGCCAGCCTTGGCGTAGGTATAGGATTCATCGGATGTCATTTGCCGCGCCTACAGCATTTTCGCTGGAAAGTGGGAGCCGCTTTTTACGGAAGAAAATGCGAAACGGAATCCCATCCCACTTGGATTTCCACGCCCAACTCGCCAAAAGAGCGCCGTGACCCTCACCAACCGCATTTATCAGCCTCTGCCGCTGTTCCTCGCGCTGCTTATGCTGGCCGGCCTCGCCGCCGCCGTGTTCGCGCAGATCGAAGGCGGCGATCGTGGTGTGATTCCTATCGATACCAGCGGCAGCCTGGAGGTTCCGGGTGTCACGGTCGACGTTTACGCCAAGACGGCGGATGCCGCCCGACTCGGCGGCTGGCGACTGGCACAGCGCAAGGCTTGGCGTGAGCTGTGGGTCAAATATCACCCTGGCACCGGCGCGCCGGCTTTGCCCGACGGCACGCTCGATTCGATGGTGAGCAGCATCGTCGTCGAGGACGAGCAGATCAGCGCGAATCGCTATATCGCGCGTCTGGGCGTCCTGTTCGATCGTGCCCGCGCCGGACAGATACTCGGTGTCAGCGGCGGCGTTGCACGGTCTCTGCCGATGCTCGTGATTCCCGTGATGTGGTCGGGTGGGCGCCCGGAAAGCTTTGAGCATCGCACCGAATGGCAAAAGGCCTGGGCGCGGTTCCGGACGGGATCGGGGCCGATCGACTATGTTCGCGCCACCGGCACCGGTGCCGATCCGCTGCTGCTCAATGTCGCGCAGTCGGGGCGTCGCAATCGCAATTGGTGGCGGCTGCTGCTCGATCAATATGGCGCCGCCGATGTTCTGATTCCGACGGTGAAGATCGAGCGGCAATGGCCCGGCGGGCCGGTGATCGGCCGATTCACTGCCGCTTTCGGCCCCGACAGCAAGATCCTGGACCAGTTCACGCTTCGCGCGGAGAATTCCGGCGCGCTCGAGAAGATGCTCGACGAAGGCGTCCGCCGCCTCGACGAATCCTATTCGCGCGCGCAGGCGATCGGCATGCTGCGTCCGGACCCGACGCTGATCATCGAAGAGCCCGTCGATCCATCGACGCTCGAGGATGCGCTGCCGACCGAAGACGCAGCGGGCCTTGCGACCGATCTGTCCACCCCCACGGGTGCGCTCAACGTCACCGTTCAGTTCGAAACGCCCGATGTCGGCTCGGTCACGCGGGCGGAGGGAGCGCTTCGCGCGGTGCCGGGCGTATCGAGCGCTTCGACGACCAGCCTCGCGCTCGGTGGTATCTCGGTGATGCGCGTCGTCTATGCCGGCGATATCTCGACGCTAAGGACGGCGCTCGCCGCACGTGGCTGGCGTGTCGAGGAGGCGGGAGGCGTGTTGCGCATCCGCCGTGCGCCAGCGACGCCGCCAGCCGAGGATCAAGTGACGGTTCGCCAATGAAGCCGGGCGCGTGAACCAGATCGCGCTGCCGCTCGACTGGCCGGCGGACGAAACCGACGCCGATTTCCTTGTCAGCACGTCCAATGCCGCCGCCGTTCGCCATCTCGAACATGTCGGGACATGGCCGGTATGGGCAACGGTGCTGACCGGGCCGCGCAAGTCGGGGCGCAGCCTGTTGGGCCGTATCTTCACGTTGAAGACCAAAGGCGTGTTGATCGACAATGCCGAGGAACAGCCCGAGGAACGGATTTTCCATGCCTGGAACGCGGCGCAGGAAGTCCGCCGTCCATTGCTCATTGTCACCGATCGCACGCCGGGTGACTGGAAACCGCGCCTTGCGGATCTGCGCTCCCGACTGGCAGCGACTCCGGTTATCCGGCTGGAGGATCCCGACGACGCCCTGATCGACATGTTGATCGAACGGCAGCTCGGTGCGCGCGGGATCCTGACCATGCCCGATTTCCGCGCCTTCGTGGTTGCGCGGATCGAACGCAGCTTCGTGGCTGTGCTCCGCTTCGTCGATCTTCTCGATCAGGCGGCGCTGGCGCGGCGCAGCCGGATCAACATCAATCTCGCCCGACAGGTGCTTGGTGAGATGGGTGTCATCGACGAGTCACATTCGAGCGGTTAGGCTGGCGGAATGAGTAGCAAGCCAGCCCCGATCCCTTTCGGCAATGACGACGAACCCGATGTTCCGGTCGCGCCGGGTGCCCGATATTTCAATCGCGAACTGAGTTGGCTGGCGTTCAATCGCCGCGTCCTCGAGGAAGCGACCAACCGGGCGCACCCGTTGCTGGAACGCCTGCGCTTCCTGTCGATTTCGGGAAACAACCTCGACGAATTCTTCATGGTCCGCGTCGCCGGGCTCAAGGGGCAGCAGCTTCAGGACATCGAGCAGCGCTCCGCCGACGGTATGACGATCTCGCAGCAGCTTGCCGAGATCGCGCGTCAGGCGGACCGGCTGATGGCCGAACAACAGGCGATATGGCGCGAGATTCGCAGCGAGATGCGCCAGGTCGGCATCCGGGTTCTGGGTGTGGACGAGATTGACGGCGCCACCGCGGACTGGCTGGCGGTGCATTTTCGCGAGCAGATCTTCCCGATCCTCACGCCGCAGGCGCTCGACCCCGCGCATCCTTTTCCGTTCATCCCCAACAAGGGACTGAGCGTCGTCTTCGATCTCAAGCGTCGCTCCGACGGCGAATCGATTCGCGAGTTGCTGATGTTGCCTGCGGCGGTGCCGCGCTTCGTGCGCATCCCGGGCGGCGAAACGGCATGCTATGTCGCACTGGAGACGGTGATCCGCCATTCGGTCGCGCAACTCTTCCCGGGCTATGACGTCGTGGGATCGGGCGCGTTCCGCATCATCCGCGACAGCGACATCGAGATCGAGGAGGAAGCGGAGGATCTCGTCCGCTATTTCCGCAGCGCGATCAAACGGCGGCGGCGGGGCAGGGTGATCCGCCTCAAGCTCGAAAGCGGCATGACCCCCGATGTCGAAAGGCTGGTGAAGCAGGAACTGGGTGGCGAGGACGCACTGATCACCGAAACCGCCGGCTTCCTTGGTATCGGCGAACTGGAGAAGCTGGTCGAAGAGGATCGCCCGGATCTGAAGTTCACGCCCTATGCACCGCGATTCCCTGAGCGGATCCGCGAGCATGGCGGCGATTGCTTTGCCGCGATCCGCGACAAGGACATCGTGATCCATCACCCGTACGAGACGTTCGACGTGGTGTTGGCCTTTCTGAAACAGGCCGCCGACGATCCCGACGTGGTGGCGATCAAGCAGACGCTTTATCGCGCCGGCAAGCAGTCCGCGGTGATCCGTGCGCTGATCGATGCGGCGGAGGCCGGCAAGTCCGTCACCGCGGTGGTCGAGCTGAAGGCGCGTTTCGACGAAGAACAGAATCTGCTCTGGGCCGCGCAGCTCGAACGGGCGGGCGTACAGGTCGTCTACGGCTTCATCGACTGGAAGACGCACGCGAAAATCTCGATGGTCGTCCGGCGCGAAAGCGGCACATATCGGACCTATTGCCATCTGGGGACGGGCAATTACCACCCCGTCACGGCACGGATCTACACCGATCTCAGCTTCTTCACCGCCGATCCGCGGGTCGGGCGGGATGCCGCGCAGATCTTCAATTACATCACCGGTTATGTCGATCCGCCGGGGCTCGAGATGGTGACGATGTCGCCCAAGAATCTGCGATCCTCGCTTTGCGCGTTGATCGATGCGGAGATCGCGCATGTGCATGCCGGAAAGCCCGGTGCGCTCTGGGCGAAGATGAACTCGCTGGTCGATCCCGACATCATCGAGAAGCTGTACGAAGCCAGCAATGCAGGCGTCGAGATCGATCTGATCGTCCGGGGCATCTGCTGTCTGCGGCCGGGCGTACCGGGCATGTCGGAGAATATCCGGGTGAAATCGGTGATCGGCCGTTTTCTCGAACACAGTCGTATCTGGGCGTTCGGCAACGGCAAGTCGCTGCCCAATGACGGCGCGAAACTCTACATATCGTCCGCCGACTGGATGCCGCGCAATTTCGACCGTCGCGTGGAATATATGCTGCCGATCGAAAATCGCACCGTCCATGATCAGGTGCTCGATCAGGTAATGCTCGCCAATCTGCTCGACAATGAACAGAGCTGGGAACTGAACGCAGATGGTGATTATGATCGCATCAGCCCGGATGGTAGGCCGTTCAATCTCCATCATTATTTCATGACGAACCCGTCGCTCTCGGGCCGGGGCGCATCGCTGCGCAACAGCGATGCCGTTCCCAAGCTCAGCTTGAGGCATCGCCGGAAATAGCGTGCGCTTTTTTGTCGCTCCGGCGAAAGCCGGAGCCTATGCAGTGCGGGATGTCACGCGGCGATATCGTGTTACACATATCCGGGCATATGCCGGCGACGAAATGAGGTCAGATTGACGTGAACGGTCAAACAAGCACCTCGCGGCGTGCCATTATCGATATCGGCTCCAACTCGATCCGGCTTGTCGTCTTCGATGGCCCGGAGCGTTTGCCCGACATTTATTTCAACGAAAAGGTGATGGCCGGCCTCGGCCGTAACCTTTCGCGCGGGGGCATGATCGACAAGGCGTCGATCGATGTCATGCTCCGCGCACTTCGCCGCTTTCGCCGTCTGGCCGACGAAATGCGGGTCTCCAGCCTGCGCACGGTGGCCACCGCCGCGATTCGCGAAGCCGCCAATTCCGATGATATCCTGGCCTGGATCGCAGAACTGGGCCTGCACGCCGAGCTGCTTTCGGGCGAGCAGGAAGCCCAGGCTGCCGGATTGGGTGTGCTTTCGGCCATCCCCGATGCGAACGGCATTGTCGGCGACCTGGGTGGCGGCAGCCTGGAATTGATCCGCGTGCGTGACGGGCGCACCCATGAATCGGTCTCGCTTCCGCTTGGTGTCCTTCGGCTCGGTGCGATCCGCGCCAAGGGCAAGGGTGTACTCCGCAGCACGCTGGGCAAGATGCTGAAGAAGCAGGCCTGGCTGGCAGAGGCCGAAGGGCTGCCCTTCTATCTGGTTGGCGGATCGTGGCGCGCGCTTGCGCGGCTCGACATGTATCTGACCGGCTATCCGCTGCCGATCATCCACCATTATCGCATGCCCACTGATCGCGCGACCCATCTGGCGCGCTCGCTTGCCAAGGTCGACCGGAAGAAGCTTCAGGATCTGCCGACGCTGTCGAGCTCGCGTATTCCAACGCTGAACGATGCGGCATCCTTGCTGTCGGCGGTCGTCGCGAATCTGACGCCGAGCGAACTCATCGTTTCCGCCTCCGGGCTGCGCGAAGGGCTGATGTTCGAAATGCTCGATGAGGAGACGCGACGGATCGATCCGCTCATCGCCGCGACTCGGGCGGAAGGTGCACGATTGAGCCGCTTTCCCGAGCATGGCGATCTGCTCGACCGCTGGATCTCTCCACTGTTCGATCGCGAGCGTCCGGCGATCGCACGCTTGCGCCGGGCGGCATGCCTGCTGGCCGACGTCGGCTGGCACGCCAACCCCGAATTCCGGGCGGAACGCGGGATCGAGATCGCTTTGCATGGCAATTGGGCCGCGGTGGATGCTGCGGGCCGCGCGATGATGGCACAGGCGCTCGCGACCAGCTTTGGCGCCGGCAACACACCGCTGCCGCTGTTGACGCCGCTTGCCAGCCCGCAGGCGTTGCAGAATGCGGTGCTTTGGGGCCTTGCGATGCGGCTGGGCCAGCGTTTCAGCGGCGGCGTCGCATCGCCACTCCGCCACAGCCGCCTATCGGTGGATGGCGGCAAGCTTCGTCTGGCGATCGCCGCGAGCGAAACCGAACTTTATGGAGAGGCGGTGGAGCGTCGCCACAAGCAACTGGCCGTGGCGATGGGCCTCAGCCACCAGATGGTGCCGGATCAGCCGCAGCTGGCCGATATCACCTTGTTGTCGCGATCGTAGCTGACGGTCAGCCGGTCAGGCCGGAAATCCATCGTCATCGCGCTATCGGGTGGTCCCCAGCGCAGGGTTTTCGCGCCTGATGTCTTGAGCAGCTCGGCACCGAGTTCGGCGTTGACCGTCCGGCCGACAAAGGCAGCGAGTCCGTCGTTGACGCACAGCTTGCCACCACCATTGCCGTTTTCCGCAGGAACCGTGGCACATCCTGCCAACAGCGCACATCCCAGCACCGCGAACCGAATCATGCCGCATCCTCCGTGTCTGCCAAGGTCATCGTCATGGTCAGCTTGCCGCCGCGTACCGCGAATGCAAGCCGCCCCTCGACAAGGGCCAGTGCATCGCTGCCGAACTGTTCGAAGCGCCAGCCCTGAAGGATCGCGAGCCCGTCGCGTCGCCCGGCCGCGAGCATTTCGAGTTCCTCGGTCCGTGCCAGCAGGCGCGGTGCAACGCTCGATTCGCGCGCGCGGATCTTGAGCAGCAGCTTGAGCAGGTCGGCGACCAGCGTGCCTTCCTTGCCCAGGCCGGGCGTGCGATCTTCGCGCACCGGCATTTCTTCGGGGGGGAGCGGTGATGACGCGGCGAGTGCGGCAACCATTCGTCCGCCGATGTCATTGCCTGCCCAGCTGCCAGACAGTCCGCGGACCTTGGCAAGGTCCGACTGGACGCGCGGCGGATGCGCCGCGATGTCGGCCAGCGTCTCGTCCTTGGCGATGCGGCCGCGCGGCAGATTCTTGTTCTGGGCTTCACGCTCGCGCCACGCCGCCAGCGCCTTCAACCGGCCCAGCACTTCGGGCTTGCGGCTGGGAACCTTGATTCGCAGCCATGCCTGTTCCGGGATGGTCACATAGTTGGACGGATCCGCAATCCGCTCCATTTCCTGATCCAGCCAGTCGCCACGGCCGGTCTTGCGCAGCTTGGCGAGCATCCGGGGAAAGATCTTCACGAGATGGGTGACGTCGCCGATCGCATAGTCGATCTGGCGCTGGTCGAGAGGGCGACGGCTCCAGTCAGTGAAGCGTGCGCCCTTGTCGAGCGTGATGCCGAGCCAGCTGTCGACCAGATTGGAATAGCCCACCTGATCGCCTTGTCCCAATGCCATCGCCGCGATCTGCGTATCGAACAGCGGGTGGGGCGTCTTGCCGGTCAGGTTATGGACAATCTCGATATCCTGGCCGCCGGCATGAAAGACCTTGAGGACATCCTCGTTATTGACCAGCAGGTCGAGCAGCGGCCCCATGTCCATGCCGTCGGCCTTGGGATCGATGGCGGCGGCCTCGTTCTCGTCGGCGATCTGGATCAGGCAGAGATCTGGCCAATAGCTGTTCTCGCGCATGAACTCCGTATCGACCGCCACGAACGGCGACCGTGCGAGGCGAGAGCAGAGATCGGCGAGGGTTTTCGAGTCGGTGATGAGCGGATGAACATGCATCGCGCCCCCTTATACCGGTCTCGCGGGTTGACAAAGCCGCTTCGCCCCTGTGTTAGCGCCCTTTCACCGGCATTGCCGACGAACAACCGGAAAAACGAGCACCATGCACGCCTATCGCACCCATAAATGCGCGGAATTGCGCGCCGCCCAGGTTGGGGAGAGCGTTCGCCTCTCCGGCTGGATCCACCGCAAGCGCGATCACGGTGGTCTGCTCTTTGTCGATCTTCGCGATCATTACGGCATCACCCAGATCGTCACCGACGTGGATTCGGAAGCGTTTCAGGTGATCGACAAGGCGCGCGCCGAGTCCGTGATCACTGTGACCGGCGATGTCGTCGCCCGTTCGCCCGAGACGGTGAACCCCAATCTGCCGACCGGCGAGATCGAGATCCGCGCGCGCGACGTCTCTATCCAGTCGCATGCACAGGAACTGCCGATGCCGGTGTTCGGCGATGCCGAATATCCCGAGGATATCCGCCTGCGCTATCGCTTCCTCGATCTTCGCCGCGAGCGCATCCACGCCAATATCGTGCTGCGCAGCCAGGTGATTGCCTCGATCCGCCAGCGCATGATCGGGCAGGGCTTCACCGAGTTCCAGACGCCGATCCTGACCGCGTCGAGCCCCGAGGGCGCACGCGATTATCTGGTGCCCAGCCGCGTTCACCCGGGCACATTCTACGCGCTTCCGCAGGCGCCGCAGATGTTCAAGCAGCTGCTGATGGTCGCCGGCTTCGATCGCTATTTCCAGATCGCGCCATGCTTCCGCGACGAGGATGCGCGCGCCGATCGCAGCCCCGGCGAATTCTATCAGCTCGATTTCGAGATGAGCTTCGTCACGCAGGACGATGTGTTCGCTGCGATCGAGCCCGTGCTGCACGGCGTGTTCGAGGAATTCGCGAACGGCCGCAGCGTCACGCCGGCGCCGTTCCCGCGCATCCCCTACCGCGAATCGATGCTGAAATATGGCAACGACAAGCCCGATCTGCGCAATCCGATCGAGATCGTCGACGTCACCGACCATTTCCGTGGTTCGGGCTTTGGCATCTTCGCCGGCATCGTCGAAGGCGGCGGCACGATCCGCGCGATCCCGGCCCCCAAGGCCGGCGAGCGCAGCCGCAAATTCTTCGACGAGATGAACGACTGGTCGCGCACCGAAGGTTATTCGGGCCTGGGCTATATCAACATCAAGGGCGGTGAACCGGGCGGCCCGATCGCCAAGAATCACGGTCCCGAAGCGACCGCGAAGCTGATCGAGGCGCTTGGCCTCGGCCCCGACGACGGCGTGTTCTTCGCGGCCGGCAAGGAAGCCGACGCGGCGAAGCTTGCAGGCCTTGCGCGTACCCGCACGGGTGAGCAACTCGGCCTGATCGATCCCAACGTCTTCGCTTTCTGCTGGATCGTCGATTTCCCGATGTTCGAGTGGGACGAGGACAACAAGAAGGTCGATTTCAGCCACAATCCCTTCTCGATGCCGCAGGGCGAACTGGAAGCTTTGGAGACGATGGATCCGCTGGATATCCTGGCGTTCCAGTACGATATCGTCTGCAACGGTATCGAACTGAGCTCGGGCGCGATCCGGAACCATCGTCCGGAGATCATGTACAAGGCGTTCGAGATCGCCGGCTACAGCCAGGCAGAGGTCGACACCAACTTCGCGGGCATGATCAACGCGTTCAAGTTTGGCGCGCCGCCGCATGGCGGTTCCGCGCCGGGCATCGATCGTATTGTGATGCTGCTCGCCAACGAGCCGAACATCCGCGAAGTCATCGTCTTCCCGATGAACCAGAAGGCCGAGGATCTGATGATGGGCGCGCCGAGTGCGGTGAGCGCCAAGCAGCTTCGCGAACTCAATATCCGCATCGTCGAGCCGACAAAGAACTGATCGACCCATTCCCCTCCCGCTTGCGGGAGGGGCCGGGGGAGGGCATGTCAGGGGAGCACCCGCCGCTTCGGCGCAAGGGAAGGAGCCGGCCATGCCCATCGATCTTTCGGACTATGAACGCGGCGAGAAGTTCGAAGGCGATTATGACGAGGCGCTGAAGGCCGCGCAGGAGCGGCTGGCGCGCGTGCAATCCGCTTATATCGGTCATGGCAAGCGCGCGATCATACTGTTCGAGGGCTGGGACGCTGCCGGCAAGGGCGGCGCGATCGGTCGTATGACCGCGGAACTCGACCCCCGATATTTCGAAGTCTGGCCGATTTCGGCACCGACCCCGGAGGAGAAGGAGCGCCATTTTCTGTGGCGGTTCTGGACGCGGCTGCCGCGCGCGCGCGAAATCGCGATCTTCGACCGATCCTGGTACGGGCGCGTGCTCGTCGAACGTGTCGAGAGTTTCGCCAGCGAAACCGAGTGGCGCCGCGGTTATGACGAGATCAACGAGTTCGAGGCACAGCAGAAGGACGCTGGCACCACGATCGTGAAACTGTTTCTGCATGTGACTCAGGCGGAACAGGACAAGCGCCTTGCCAAACGGCTTGATCATCCATGGAAGCGTTGGAAGACGGGCGAGGAGGATTTCCGCAATCGCGCCCGGCGTGCCGACTATCTGAAAGCGATGCACGACATGTTCGCGGTCACCGACACCCGCTGGGCGCCATGGAAGGTGATTGACGCCAACAACAAGAAGGCAGCCCGCATCGCGACGATGATGCATGTCGCCGACCGGCTGGAATCGGGCGTGAAAATGGAACCGCCGCCGCTCGATCCCGAGATCGTGAAGCTGGCGCACAAGGCGTTTGGCTATAAGCCTGACAAGGCTGGCAAAGAGGACGAGGAAGACTGAGTTCGTCCAGTAACGTCATCCCAGTGTTCGCTGGGATGACGTGAAAAGCTCACGGATAGTCGATCTTCGTCACTTCATATTCGATCACGCCGGCCGGCAGTTCCACGCGCCGCAGATCGCCCACCGCTGCGCCGCGCAGTGCCCGCGATAGTGGCGCGTTCCAGCCGATCAGACCTTTGCCGGCATCAGCCTCGTCGTCACCCACCAGAGTGAGGACCCGTTCACGATCGTCCTCGTCGGCGATCGTCACGGTCGCGCCGAAAAAGACGCGCCCGCGATCTTCCTGTTGCGCGGGATCGATCACTTTGGCGGCCTTCATGCGCCGGGAAAGGAAACCCAGCCGCCGGTCGATCTCGCGCAGGCGCTTGCGGCCGTAGATATAGTCGCCATTCTCAGACCGGTCGCCATTGCCCGCGGCCCAGGAGATCACTTCGACCAGCTTCGGCCGCTCGTCGGAGAGCAGCGCTTTATATTCGGCATGCAGGCGGGAATAGCCGCCGGGCGTGATGTAATTGGGGCGGTCCGTCATTCCCGAGGCATCTAACATCCACGTCACCCCGGCGAAAGCACCTCCTGAGCGAAGTCGAAAGGGCGGCGATCACCGCCTCAGCCTTTGCAACTCGGCGGACAGTCGGCCCAGCCGGGCCCAGTTGCGCAGCAGCCGTGGTGCACGGGCACCGGCCAGGGCATAGCCCGCCGTCGGCACGATGCGCCCTGCCGCGACCGCCAAGGCGATGGTGACGGGCGAAAGGCCGAACAATGCGCAGGCGATGACGCCCGTCCGCGGCGGCCAGGGAAGCATGGCGAGCAGGGTCAGCGTGACGGGGCCATAGCGCCTGACGAGCGCGTCGCGTTCGGCGAGTGTGCCGATCGGCAGCGTGTCGGCGAACATTGCGTCGAAGAACGGTCGTCCCCAATATTGGATCGCCCAGGCCGTCAGCAGCGCGCCAAGCGCGGTCGCCAGTGCAAAGGTCGCGGCCAGGGATATCCAGCGCGTCGGGCGCAGCGTGGCCAGACCAAGCAGTAGCATCTGGTTGGGCAGGAACGGCAGAATATAATCGCTCATCGGGAACAGGCCGATGGCGGGCAGGAACCAGGGGTGATCGGCCCGCCGATCAAGCGCCACGATGATGCGCGCGGCACGTGATGGTGATCTGTCAGCCATTGCGCATGATCCGCTCGGCAAGCGTTGGCGATACACCGAAAACCATGCGCAACAGCCGGCTCTTGCCGACATGGATCTCGTCCTTGCGGCCAAGCATCCCGGAGACGATCTGGTCGGCACATGTCTCGGCGCTGATCTTGCTGTGCCCGCGCCCGCGGGTCATGTCGGTGTCGACCAGCGGCGGCAACGCCTCGACAACGCGCAGATGCGGCGCACGATCGGCGGCCTGATACCTCAGCGCCTTCGTGAAGCTGCGTAAACCCGCCTTGGTCGCGCAATAGACCGGCGAGGATCGCTTGGGCGCCACGGCAAGCGCAGAGGTGATGTTGACGATCGTCGCCGATGGCTGGGCAACGAGTATCGGCATCAGCCCGGCGATCAGCCGGATCGTGGCGGTGAAGTTGAGTTCGATCTCGCGCGCCAGTTCGTCCATGGCGCGCGGGGCCTCGGCGGCGACCAGGTCGACCAGCAATTGCGTGCCGGCATTGTTGATCAGGACGGAGAGGCCGGGGGCATCGAGGCGGACGGCGGCGATCAGCATATCGGCCGCTTGCGGATTGCCGAGGTCCGCTGCCATCGGCGTGACCCGCGCCCCATGACGAGCGACGGCCGCGTCAAGCGCGTCGACGCTGCGCGCCACCGCGATGATGCGGGTCGCTCCATTCTCGATCAACCTGTCGAGTAGCGCCGCCCCGATACCGCGACTGGCGCCGGTCAGCAGGATGGTGTGCCCCGCAATTGTCATGGGTCACCCCCGACGAGGGGCTGGCGGTCGGGAAGCGTCGAATCTTCACGCAATGGCGCGAAGTGGCTATCGCAGTGCTGAGCGGTTTCGATGTCATGTCTCATGGCGTCGGGCATGCCATGCGCCATGCCGACAGTCGTGAACCTGGGTTTAGGAACCAGACCCGTTATGACCGAATTTTCGCCAGTCCGGTTGATCGATGCCCTGTCGGCGGCGGCAAGGGCTGAACGCGGCTGGACCCCGCAGCGCTACCGCAAAGGGCAAGGCCTGCTCGCAATGGGCGAGGTGCGCGACAGTCTGTTCGTGCTCGAAGCCGGGCTGGTCAAACTTGCCTATATCGCGCCCGATGGGGACGAATGGGTGAAGAGCTTCATTGTCGATCATGGTCTGTTCGGTGACTTTGGCGCGGATGCGGCAACCGGCAGCCGCTTTGCGGCAACCGCGATCGAGGCGTGCGATTGCGTCGAGTTGCCGCTGCCCTGGGTGCGTAAACGGATTGCGGCGGATCCGGCGCTTGCTGCGCTGGTCGGCGCATTCCTGGCGTGGCTGGGGGAGCGCAAGCTGGCGCGCGAGCAGCAACTGCTCTGCCTGTCACCCGAACAGCGCTACCGCGCATTTCTTGCCCAGTCCCCGGCATTGGCCGGGCGCCTGCCGCAGGGCGACATCGCCCGCTACCTGCGTGTCACGCCGGTTGCATTCAGCCGGATCAAGCGACGTATTGCCTGAGAGTCTGTTTGAGAAAGCTGGTACCGCCAGAAAGCGCTCTTCCGCGCTTTCTCAAACGAACTTTAACCCGCGCTTTTCTTGCCCAGATACCAGGACAAGGGCGTGCGTGCCCCCCGACTGCGTGCGCGCTCTGGGTTGATCGCATCGTACACCACCGCATTTTCGAGCACGCGCTGCACATAATTGCGTGTCTCGAAAATCGGGATGCGTTCGATCCAGTCGATCATGTCGACGCCGGGCATCCGCGGATCGCCATTGGCACGCAGCCATTTGTTCACATTGCCGGGACCGGCATTGTACGCGGCGACCGCCAGTGGATAGCTGCCGCCGAAATAGTTGAGCATCGACTGGAAATAGGTCGATCCCAACCGGATATTGTAAAGCGGATCGCTCGTCAGTCCTGGCAGATTATAGCTTTCGCCGATCTTGCCCGCGGTCTCGCGTGCCGTGCCGGGCATGAGCTGCATCAAGCCGCGCGCACCTGCATGACTGACCGCTTCGCGATCGAACTGGCTTTCCTGGCGCGCAATCGCATGAACCATGGTGAAGTTCGATTCATGTCCGCTCGGCATCGTCACCACGGGGAAACCGCTGCGGACATAGTCGTTATGGCCGTTGATCCTGGCACTTCGCGCGATCATGACGCCCAGATCCGGACGCTGGATGTCGCGCGCCAGTTCCGCCGCGAAATGATGGTCCAGGTCGCTCTTGGCATCGTTGGAGATGCTGCGCAGGAATTGCGTCTGATCTCGCCAGTCGCCAACTTCGCCCAGCATCCGCGCCGCACGGACGACGCTGCGGTCGAAGAACGCCGCGCGCTCGCTGGCCGATGGCGTGATCGTCGGCCCTGGCGATGGAGGCGGAATCGGCAGGCCGAGTCGTTCGAGTGCCAACTGGCCGTAAAACTGGTCGTTGAACGCAGATGCTCGCTGGAAAAAGCCATTGGCACGTTCGCCCTGGCCGGCCGCCTGCGCTGCCCGGCCGGCCCAGTAGAAGCCCTTTGACTGGGTCTGCGGCGATCGCGCGGCAAGCGCATAGCGTTCGAACATACCGACCGCGTCGGCAGGACGCCCGAGTTTCTGCAATGCCGTGGAGCCTGCGAGCCAGACCAGGCTGGTGTAATCGTCGCGCTCTCCGATCGGCCGGTCGCGGATGTCGGTGCCTGTCGCATAGGCGTCGTCCACCTTGCTCGAAATATCGTAGGCGACCGACCATTGCGTATCGTTCGCAGCGGCGCGCGCATTGGTGAGCAATGTCTCGAACCATTCCTCCGCGTCGAGCGGCGGAGAGGCGAGCGTGCGTGGACCGGCAAGATAGGCGCGGGCGGCGGGGCTGTTTCCGCTCGTTCTCAGCCAGCCGGCGCGATCGACGATATAGCCGGGCTCGTTGCGCAGACGATCGTCGAGCGACGCTGCCTTGGCCCCTGCATCGGCCGCCTTGGTCTGCATCGCGATGCGTGCTTCGAAGAGGGGGCGCTTGCCGGACGAAACGAACGGCAACTGCCTGACTGCCGCATTGGCGGAATTGGCCCAGAGCAGTCGTTCCATTCTGAGGTCGTGATCTGCCTGGGTCAGCACACCGCCAAAGGATCCGATGATCCGGGCTTCGTCCTCGGGCGAGAGTGTTCCACCGGTCCAGGCGCGTCGCGCCACGGCACGCGCCTGCTCGATTCGGCCCATCGCGAGCAGCGCGATGGCATGTCGGGCTTCACCCGTGGTGGTGAGTGCAGGCATGCGTTCGAAATAGGCGGCAACCTGCGGCGGAGAATAATTATTGGGATTGATCGCGCGCTCGGCCGCCTTGCGCATCGCGCTTTCCCCCGGCCATCCGGGATTCGCGACCAGGAAGCTGGCATAATCCGAGAAGGCATAGCTGTCGGATTGGCGGAGTCGATTCCAGCTGAGCACGGCTTCGCCGACCGGGTCGGTGCGCGTCGGACGGACGACTCCCGCCGCGCCGCCCTGTAGCTGCGCGCGATACCAGCTCCGCTGATCCGGGCTCATCGTGTCCGCCAGGGCGGCGGTGGAGGCCGAAAGCATCAGGCCTGCTGCAATCATTCTTAGAACCATGCTGGACATTTTAGCGGTGCGGTCCTTATCAGGCGCTGAACAGACAAACCCATGTGGCATTGCGCGATCTATAGACGCGGACCTGCGACGAATTGAAGGAGCTAAGGCATGTTTTCCGGGTCGATTCCGGCTCTGGCGACGCCGTTTCGCGACGGGGTGTTCGATGAGCACGCTTTTCGTGCCTTTATCGACTGGCAAATCGCCGAGGGAAGCAAAGGGCTCGTACCCTGCGGGACGACCGGCGAATCCGCGACGATGACGATCGCCGAGCATAATCGCGTCATCGAAGTGACGATCGAGCAGGCCGCCGGGCGCGTGCCTGTGATCGCGGGTTGCGGGTCGAACGACACGGTGGTGGCGCTCGAACATATGAAGGTGGCGAAGGCTGCGGGGGCAGCTGCCGCACTCGTCGTCGCTCCCTATTACAACAAACCCAATCAGGATGGCGTCTACGCGCATTTCGCCTATCTGGCCGAGCGCTGCGATCTGCCGATCGTCCTCTACAACGTGCCCAGCCGCACCATCACCGACATCGAGACGTCGACGATGGGGCGCCTGGCCGAATTGCCAACCGTCATCGGCGTGAAGGACGCCTGCGGCAATGTCGCGCGCGTCACCGCACAGCGCCTGGCCTGTGGAACCGATTTCTGCCAGCTTTCGGGCAATGATGACATGGCCCTGGGCTTCATGACGATGGGCGGGGCAGGATGTATCTCGGTCACGGCCAATGTCGCGCCGCGGCTTTGCTCGGAATTCCAGGCAGCCTGCGCGGCCGGTGATTGGGATATCGCGCTGCAATTGCAGGACAGGCTTTATCCGTTGCACGCGGCCTTGTTCAGCGACGCTTCACCCGGCCCGGTCAAATATGCCTTGAACCGGATGCGCAACGATTTTTCCCCCGATGTACGACTGCCCATGACGCTGCCCTCTGCCGCGAGTCGCACTGCTGTGGACTCCGCTATGGAGGTCGCTGGGCTCATCTGATGGCTCGTCCACGCCCAACCGAATTCGACAAGGTCAAAACCGTCGCCGAGAACCGGCGCGCGCGTCATGAATATTTTCTCGAGGAATTCTTCGAGGCTGGAATCGCGCTGACCGGTACGGAAGTGAAGTCGCTGCGCTTCGGCGAGGGATCGATCGCGGAAAGCTATGCTGAGGTCCGCGACAATCAGGTCTGGCTGGTCAACGCCAATGTGCCCGAGTTCAGCCACGGCAACCGGTTCAACCATGAGCCGAAACGCCCTCGCAAGCTGCTGCTGCACGAACGCCAGATCAACAAGCTGCGCGCCGGCATCCAGCGCGAGGGCATGACGCTCATCCCGCTGTCGATCTATTTCAATGGTCGCGGCCGCGCCAAGGTGGAACTCGCACTCGCCAAGGGCAAGAAGATGCACGACAAGCGCGAAACCGAGCGTGCGCGCGACTGGAAGCGCGACCAGGCCAGGATTTTGCGCGACCGTGGCTAGGGAACCGGGGAAATTCGGCGCCTGGGTCCGTCGCAACAGTCCTCGTCGCGAGGAACTGATCGAGAGTCGCTGGCTGCGCCCCTTCGCGCACCGGATCGCGCATAGCGAGCTGTGGCGGTTCACGCGGCGCTCCGTTCCGCGGGGCGTTGCGCTTGGCCTGTTCGTCGGCATCTTCCTGCTGATACCGGGAGTTCAGATCGTCGGCGTGGCCATGCTCGCGCTGCCGTGTCGTGCGAACATCCCGATCGGCGCCGCGATGACCTTTCTCAGCAATCCGGCGACGACGCCGTTCCTGCTCGCTGCGTCGATCTTCGTCGGCAACAAGTCCTTCGGGCTTCATGCCGACATGTCGACACTCGGAACTCTCTACTCCGAAGGCGCGAGCCTCGCCGACTGGGCCGCATGGTTCCTGTCGGACGCGGCGCCGGCACTGGTTGCCGGGCTGTTCATCATTTCCGTCGTTTCCGCTGCGGTGGGCTATGTGATCGCGGCATTTGTCTGGCGCTGGTGGATCGGCGCCAAGTGGCGTCGGCGCGGCCATGGTCATATCGAACTGCCGACCCACGCGCCCTGACATTCGGCGACCCGCCCCGAATATGGGGCGGCGATATCTGACTGAACCCGAAGCAGCCCGTCCGCATCCGCTGAGCGCTTGACGCCCGGGAGAACGGCGGCGAAGACGGACGTCGCCAATGTCTTCACCGCCGCTCCTCGCCAATCGACCGAATCCGATGCCTGACGCGCCGGATCGCCTGCTATGGGCTGCAATTGGCGGCGGTGCGTTCGTGTCCGCGCTCCTTGTTCTCTATGCCACCGCAAGCAGCACGCTGGCTGCAGCTTTCGCGGCGACGATCGTTGCGGCGGGGACGCTGATGATCGTGTTTCGGCGGCTATATCCGCCGGTCGACGCGCAGATCGGCGGGATCGACTGGTCGTTGACGAGAGAGGCGGCCGACAATGACGGCGCGGCAATCGCGATCACCGACCGTGCCGGCCGGCTGGTTTGCGCCAACGATCTTTACGGCGAGTGGTTTCAGGGCTTCGCCACGCCCCCCAGCCTGCCCATCGGCCCCGGCGGCGTATCGCAGCTGACCGCGGCGGGGCGTGAGGCTTGGCGCGACGGGCTGGGCATTGTCGACCTGATCGAAGCGAACGGTGCGCGACATGCTGTACGCATCATCCGCACCGGCCGGGCGGAGGATCACCTGCTCTGGCGCTTCGTGCGCCATCGTACCCTCGATCTTCGCGCCGAAGCCCGCCGCCTGATCGAGGGAGACGGCGGCGATCGGCTGGGCGAAGCGGGGATCATGGCCGCGCTTGTCGGCGGGGAAGGGCGCGTGCGCTCCGCCAATCGCGCCTTTGTGGCGCGTTCGGCCGGGCGGCCGGATGCAGCGATTGAAGGGCGCGACTTCGTCACGATGCTCACATCCGACCGGGAGGGCGTGCTGCGCTTCGCCGAGGAGGGCCCCAAAGGCAATCCGCTGCGGCTGATGCAGATGCCGCTCGAAGCGGGTGTGATCGAAAGCCCGACGCTCATCTTCCTGATCGACGATGACAGCGCGCAGCCCGAGCGATTTGCGGGCAAGAGCGGGACGGGCCGGCATCTCCAGACCCTGTTGTCGATGCTCCCGCTCGGCCTGGCGCTCACCGATCGCGATGGACGTTTCCTGTTCGTCAACGAGGCGTTTGCGCGTGCCGCAGCGATCGAGGCCGGCACGATGCCTGTCTATCCGGGCGATCTGGTGGTGCGCGAGGACAAAGCCGCCGTCGCCGATACGGTCCGCCGATTCGGGACCGGGCAGCAGGCGCTGTCGGGCGATATGGCGGTCCGGTTGCGCAACAATCCGGAGGAGCCGATCGCGCTCACCATCGCTGGTGCACGCGGCCTGGGTGAAGCCGCGGTGCTGCTCAGCCTGAAAGACACCAGCGAGGAATCGAAGCTCAAGCGCCAGGCGGAACAGGCCACCAAGATGCAGGCGGTGGGTCAGCTCGCCGGCGGCGTTGCGCATGACTTCAACAATATCCTGACTGCCATCATCGGCCATTGCGATCTGATGCTGATGCGCCATGCGCCGGGTGACAGCGACTATGATGATATCCAGCAGATCCGCAGCAACTCGAACCGCGCGGCCAGCCTGACCCGTCAGCTTCTCGCCTTTTCTCGCCAGCAGACCTTGCGCCCCCAGATTCTGCAATTGCCCGACGTGATCTCGGAAGTGTCGAATCTGCTGAAGCGTCTGCTTGGCGAGACCGTGGTGCTCGAGGTCAGTCATGGCCGCGATCTCGGCGCCGTCCGCGCGGATCCGGGGCAGCTCGAGCAGGTCATCGTGAACCTTGCGGTCAATGCACGCGATGCGATGCAGACGCGTGGCGGCGGCACGCTCACCATCCAGACCTTTGCGGTGCCCGCGTCCGAAGTGCGCCAGATGGGCAGCGAATTGCTGCCGATCGTCGACTATACCGCGTTCAGCATCTCCGATACGGGCACCGGCATCCCGCCCGAAATCCTGCCCAAGATCTTCGAGCCCTTCTTCACCACCAAGGAAGTGGGCAAGGGCACCGGGCTTGGCCTTTCCACTGTCTACGGCATCGTCAAACAGTCTGGCGGCTTCATCTTCGCCGAGTCGAAGCCGAGCGACGGAACGCGCTTCACCATCTATCTGCCTGTCCATCATGTCGATCCGGAGATCGAGACGATCAAACCGGCCAAGATCAAGCAGGGCGAACTCTGGGGCTCGGGCACGATCCTGCTGGTCGAGGATGAGGACATGGTTCGCGCCGTCGCGGAGCGGGCGCTCACCCGTCATGGCTATACCGTTCTCACGGCGTCGAATGGCGAGGAAGCGCTCGAGGTGCTCAATGGCGGCGCTGCGATCGATCTGCTGATTTCCGACGTGGTGATGCCCACCATGGATGGGCCGACCATGGTCCGGATCGCGCGCAAGACCTGGCCCGACCTGCCGATCCTCTTCATGTCGGGCTATGCGGAGGAACAGCTCCGCAAGTCGATCGATCTCGATCGTGTCGCATTTTTGCCCAAGCCATTTTCGGTGCTTCAGCTTGCCGAAGCTGCCCGCTCCGTGATGGAAGCGAAATAAGAGCCTTTCGCAGAATGGTTTGGCTGCTATGAAGCCGCCAATGGCGGGGCAACGCATCCTTATTGTCGAAGACGAGCCCTTGATCGCGATGATGCTCGAGGATTTCGTCGATGCGCTGGGTCACAGCGTTGCGGGGTCGGCCGATTGCATCTCCATTGCAATGCCGCTGGTCGAGGCGGGCGCCTTCGACATGGCGATTCTGGACATCAATCTTCGGGGCGGCGAACGATCCTGGCCGCTGGCCGACGCGTTGAAGGCCGCGGGCAAGCCATTTCTGCTTGCGAGCGGCGGTCAGGCCGAGGCCTTGCCCGAGGCGCATCGCGATGCGCCGATGCTGGCCAAACCCTACACCATGGACAGCATCCGCATCGCTCTTGACGCGCTGAGCTGATACGCCGACCAATCCCCCGAAATACGGAGTCGGGGAGATATAATGCGAAATCTGTTGCTGTCGGCGGCGCTGTGCGCCGTGTCGTTCACGAGCATGGCTGCAGCTCAGCCGGCGCCGTCTGCGCAACAGCGCGCGGTCGAATCAGGCCTGCGGCCTGCTGCAATCTTCGATGGCAAAACGGAAAGCTGGACGATCGAGCAGCGTATGGCGCGCTGGAAGGTCCCTGGCGTCAGCGTTGCGGTGATCGACAACGGCAAGATCGTCTGGTCGCGCGCCTATGGCGTGATCTCTGCGGACGGCAAGGCGCCGGTCACCACCGCGACTCGATTCCAGGCCGCATCGATCAGCAAGCCCATCGCGGCCACCGCCGCACTCTCGCTGGTACAGCAGGGCGTGCTTGCGCTCGATACGGACATCAATGCGACGCTCAAGAACTGGAAGCTGCCGGCCAGCGCCTTTACCGCGGACCAGCCTGTGACCCTGCGCGCGCTGCTTTCCCACACGGGTGGCACCACCATCCACGGTTTTCCCGGCTATGCGCAGGGCGTACCGGTCGCCACCAATATCCAGGTGCTGAACGGAACGGCGCCCGCCAACACCAAGGCGGTGGTCTCCGAGGCGAAACCTGGTGAGCGCTGGAAATATTCCGGCGGCGGGTATCAGATCGTGCAGCAGATGATGGAGGATGCGACCGGCCGGCCGTTCGCCGACATCGTGCGCGATCGCTTGCTGGTGCCGGCTGGCATGACGATGAGCGGCTATGCCCTGCCGCCGGCGGGCAGTTTTGCCCATGGCCATCGTGCGGATGGCAAGCCGGTCGTCGGGGGCTGGCACACCTATCCGGAACAGGCTGCGGCTGCGCTCTGGACGACGCCGACCGATCTTGCCCGTTTCGGCCTGGCACTCGCGTCGGCCTGGCGCGGCGAAGCCGGTGCCGTACTCAATCCTGCGATTGCGGCGGCAATGGCGACCCCGGTCAAGGGCGACTTCGGGCTCGGCCCGAGCGTGAAGGGGGAGGGCGAGGCCCTCGCCTTTTCGCATGGCGGCGCGAACGAAGGGTTTCGTGCATACTGGGTCATCCATCCGCGCACCGGCGATGGGGTTGCGGTGATGACCAACAACGACACGGGCGACAAGGTGATGATGGAGATCGTCCGCGCCGTCGCGAAAACCTATGGCTGGCCCGACTATCAGCCTGCGCAATACCAATCCGTCGCCCTGGCACCTGACATCCTCGCGGCGCGCGAAGGCCAGTGGGCCGCCGAAGTCGACGGAGATCGCGTCCTGGTCACGGTTAAGCGGGACGGTGGCCGGCTGGTTTTCGACAGCATGCTTGGCATTTTCGCCCTTACGCCGACGTCTCCTGTCGAGATGGTCAGCGCCGAGAGTGGCATGACCGTGAACTTCGACACGGCGAGTGATGGCAAGCCGGTGCTCAAGCTCTACGGTCTGGAATTCCGCCGGGTGGAATAGCGCGAAAGCCCTTGCTGCAGTTTCCGGTTGGGATCGTTGCATCTCAATCGGAAAAGAGGCAGCATGATCAAAGCATCGGTACGAATCCGGTGACCCCGGGGGAGGGCGCAGATATGCGATTGATCAAATTCGTCTCCGCAGCCGCTTTGATGATGGCGGCGGGAATGGGCATTGCACAGCAAGTGAAGGAACCGGCGCCCGCGCTGGTGCCGTCGCCAGCGGTTGCAGCGTCGAGCGGCGCGGCTGCCGCCACGCCGCAGATTGCCGGGCGCCGCGCACTCACCAAGGAGGATGCCGACGTCTGGCTGGACGGCTTCATGCCCTATGCGCTGCAGCGCGGGGATATTGCGGGCGCCGTCGTCGTGGTCGTCAAGGACGGCCAGATCCTGACCCAGCGGGGCTTCGGCTATTCCGACGTCGCGGCGCGCAAGCCGGTCGATCCGGCCACCACATTGTTCCGGCCCGGTTCCGTATCGAAGCTGTTCACCTGGACCGCGGTCATGCAGCTCGTCGAGGCGGGCAAGATCGACCTCGACGCGGATGTGAACACTTATCTCGACTTCAAGATTCCGGCCTATCAGGGCAAGCCGATCACGATGCGCAACATCATGACGCATACGCCTGGTTTCGAGGAAGCCGGCCGCGACCTGATCACCGACAAGGCGCCGGTGGCAACGATCGAGGCCACGCTGAAGCGCTGGATCCCGCATCGCGTCTATGCCCCCGGTTCGACACCGGCCTATTCCAACTATGCGACCACGATCGCGGGCTATATTGTCCAGCGGGTCTCCGGCATGCCGTATGACGATTATATCGAGCGCAACATCTTCCAGCGGCTGGGCATGACCCATGCCAGCTTCCGTCAGCCGCTGCCTGCGGCGCTGCAACCCTTCATGTCGAAGGGCTATCAGGTCGGATCGGGCGAGGCGAAGCCCTATGAACTGGTTGCCATGGCCCCGGCGGGCAGCTCGGCGATCAGCGGTGGCGATATCGGCAAGTTCATGATCGCGCATCTGGCCGATGGCGGCCCGTTGCTGCGGCCCGAAACCACCAGGCTGATGCATTCGCCGGCGAACGAGCCGATCCCCGGCCTCAACCGCATGATGCTTGGCTTCTACGAACAGAAGATCAACGGCCAGAGCGCGATCGCGCATGGCGGTGACACCGGCTGGTTCCATTCCAACCTGGTGCTGTTCCCGCAGGAGAAGGTCGGGCTTTATATTTCGGCGAACAGCGTGGGCAAGGATGGGGCGATCGGGCCGATCCGCACCGCTTTGTTCAAGCAATTCGCCGATCGCTATTTTCCGGCGCCGAACGCGGCGCTGCCGAAGGAGCTTGCGACCGCCAAGGAACATGCCGCGATGGTTGCGGGCACCTATGCCAGCAGCCGCGGTCCGGTCGAGAATTTCGCCGCGATGCTGGGCCTTGTTGGCCAACTCAAGGTGACGACCGACAAGGACGGCAAGCTTTCGCTCGCCGCGTTCACCACGTTGGGCGGTGCGCCGCATAGCTGGGTCGAAGTGGCGCCGTTCATCTGGCAGTCGCCCGAAGATGGCGAGAAGGTCGGCGCCAAGGTAGTGGACGGCAAGGTCGTCCGTATCGCCTATGACCCCATCGCGCCGATCATGGTGTTCGATCGGGTGCCCTGGCATAAGGATACCGCCTGGCTGCTGCCGGCGTTCATCATCAGCCTGATCGTGATCGCACTCACTGCGCTGTCCTGGCCCGTCGCCGCGATCAGCCGTCGTCGTTATGGCGCCACACTGGCGCTCATCGGCCGCGATCGCTCCACCTATCGCGTGGTGAGGCTCTTCTCCTGGCTCGCGATTGCCGTGCCGCTCGGCTGGGTTGCGGTGATCTCGATGGCCTTTGGCGGAACCACGCCGGCGGGCCTGATCTGGTGCATGGAAATCCTGGGTACGCTGGTTTTCCCCGGCCTGTTCGGTCTGGCGATCTGGAATGCGATGCGGGCTTTCAAGGGTGGCCGCGGTTGGTTTGCCAAGCTGTGGAGCGTGCTGCTGGTCATCGCCGCATTCTTCGTTCTGTGGGTTGCCGTCGCGTTCAACCTGATCAGTTTCGGGGCGAATTTCTGACGATTTGAACGATCTTCATCGCTTCGGGCAGGTCGCGCCCGAAGCCTCCCGGGCGCCATTTCCACGAAAGTGGGGATGGCGTTCCGCGTTGTGAGAACGTCTGTAGAACAAATTTTTGTTCTACCCTTGTTCTATGAGAACAAACCATATACACCACCATCATGCGTTGAACCCAATACGCGATCCATCTACGGAAAGGGCGGGCCATGGCGGCACAACTCAAGCTCATCGAATCCGATAAGGGAAATATGGACAAGCAGAAGGCACTGGAGGCGGCTCTCGCCCAGATCGACCGCGCATTCGGCAAGGGATCGGCGATGAAGCTCGGTTCGCGCGAAGCGATGGAGGTCGAGGCGATCTCCACCGGATCGCTTGGGCTCGACATCGCACTCGGCATTGGCGGCCTGCCGCGCGGCCGTGTCGTCGAAATTTATGGCCCGGAAAGCTCGGGCAAGACCACTTTGGCGCTGCATGTCATCGCCGAGGCCCAGAAGATGGGCGGCACTGCCGCATTCGTCGATGCCGAGCATGCGCTCGACCCGGGCTATGCGAAGAAGCTGGGCGTCAATATCGACGAACTGATCGTCTCGCAGCCCGACACGGGCGAGCAGGCGCTGGAGATCGTCGACACGCTGGTGCGGTCAAACGCGATCGACGTGCTGGTGGTCGATTCGGTCGCGGCACTCGTGCCGCGCGCCGAGATCGAGGGCGAGATGGGCGACAGCCATGTCGGCCTTCAGGCCCGACTGATGTCCCAGTCGCTGCGCAAGCTGACCGGCTCGATCAGCCGTTCGCGCTGCATCGTCATCTTCATCAACCAGCTCCGCATGAAGATCGGCGTGATGTACGGCAATCCCGAGACGACGACGGGCGGCAACGCGCTGAAATTCTATGCGTCGGTCCGTCTCGACATCCGTCGTACCGGTCAGATCAAGGATCGCGACGATATCGTCGGCAATGCGACGCGCGTGAAGGTCGTGAAGAACAAGGTCGCGCCGCCGTTCAAGCAGGTCGAATTCGACATCATGTATGGCGAAGGCATTTCGAAGATCGGTGAAATCCTCGATCTCGGCGTCAAGGCCGGCATCGTTGAGAAATCGGGCGCCTGGTTCTCCTATGATTCGATCCGGATCGGCCAGGGACGCGAGAATTCCAAGACGTATCTCAGGGAAAATCCCGAACTGGCTGCCAAGCTTGAGGCCGCGATCCGTACGCGCACCGAGAAAGTGGCCGAAGAGATGATGACCGGACCCGAAGCGGATGACGATATCTGATCGACTTACGCTTCAAGCACAGGGAAGGCCCGCCGCGCGTCGGCGGGCCTTTCGCGTTTTAGGGTCTGAAGAATCAGGTCTGAGGGATTCCTTTCGCCAATATCGAGAATGATGTGAGAAGGTGGTTTGGAAACGCCTCGATCAATTGAGGGGCGGATGGGAGACGGCCAATGACGATCATCGTCCACCATCTCGAGAATTCGCGTTCGCAGCGTGTTCTCTGGATGCTCGAAGAGCTCGGCCTGCCTTACGAGGTGAAGCGTTACGAGCGGAACCCCAAGACGATGCTTGCGCCTCCGGAACTCAAGGCCGTGCATCCGCTCGGCAAATCGCCGGTGATCGAGCATGATGGACGCATCGTTGCGGAGACCGCCGCAATCCTCGAATATCTCGTCGAACTCGCCGATAGCAGGCTCGGCCCACCGCCACACCGCGATGCGGCACTGCGTTATCGTCATTTCATGCATTATGCCGAAGGCTCGCTGATGCCACCGCTGCTGCTGATGCTCGTCATCAACAGGCTGGGCCTGCTCGGTCGTCCCGCACGCTCGCGCATCCAGGCGATGATCGACCAGCATCTCGATTTCGTCGAAGCCGAACTGGCGTCGCGCCCGTGGTTCGCCGGCGACGTCTTCACAGCCGCCGATGTGATGATGAGCTTTCCACTCGAAGCGGCGCGGCAGCGTGCGCGACTGGATTCAGGGCGGCCGGCGACAACGGCCTGGCTCAAGGCGATTCATGCCCGGCCGGCCTATGCGGACGCCCTGGAGCGCGGCGGGCCCTACGCTTACGCTTGAGGTTCTCCCGTCATTCCAGCGAAAGCCGGAATGACGGGAATTGCTGCGTTTCAAACGTCCCGGAAGCTGTCCGGTGCCTTTTCGGCGGCGCCCGGAACATTGCTCGGTGCGTGCGGCGGTTCGATCTCGGCCGGCTCGATCGGATCGAGGCCACCTTCCCATTTTCCGATGACGGTCGCTGCGACGGCATTGCCGATCACGTTGGTCGCGGTCCGCCCCATGTCGAGGAAATGGTCGACCGCCAGGATCAGCAGCAGCCCGGCCTCGGGGATCTTGAACAGCGGCAGAGTTGCCGCGATCACGACCAGGCTGGCGCGTGGCACGCCGGCAATGCCCTTGCTGGTCACCATCAGCACCAGCAGCAGCGTGATCTCCTGCCCCAGGGACAGGTCGATGCCATAGGCCTGGGCGATGAAGATCGCCGCGAAGGTCATGTACATCATCGAACCGTCGAGGTTGAACGAATAGCCCAGCGGCAGGACGAAGCTGGCGATGCGCGGCGGTACGCCGAAACGATCGAGCGCCGCCAGCGTGCGCGGGAAGGCGGCTTCCGATGACGCCGTCGAGAAGCCGAGCAGGATCGGTTCACGCAGATAACGCACAAGCAAGCCAGTGCGTTTGCCGACGACCAGGAAGGCCGCGCCGAGCAGCAAGGCCCACAGGATGATGAGGCCGAGATAGAAGCTGCCCATGAAATAGGCGAGGTCGCCAATGACGCCGGGCCCGCGCTCTACCAGGGTTCCGGCAACCGCTGCGAACACCGCGAAGGGCGCGAAGCGCATGACGTAATCGGTGATCTGCAGCATCACATGAACCAGCGCCTCGGTCGCCTTGACCAGCGGGGCGGCCTTTTCGCCGACTGCGGTGATCGCCACGCCGACGAACACCGAGAACACCACGATCTGCAGAATCTCGTTGGTCGCCATCGCTTCGATCATCGATGCGGGCACGAGATGGGTGATGAAATCCTTCAGGCTGAATGCAGCCTTTTGCAGCCCCGCCGTTTCGGTCACCGGTGGGAGCGGCAGGTTCAGGCCGACGCCGGGCTGGAGCAGATTGACGAGCACCAGTCCGAGCGTGAGCGACACCAGGCTTGCGCCGATGAACCATGTCAGCGAGCGCAGACCGACCCGGCCCAATGCCGCAGTATCCCCCATATGCGCGATGCCGACGACCAGCGTGGAAAAGACCAGCGGCGCGATGATCATCTTGATCAGCCGCAGGAACAATGTGGTCACGATCGAGAAATAGCCGGCAATCTCGGTCAGTTCGGCATTGGCCGCAGCGCTGCCGTCGCTGATGCTGGCGTTGATCGCCCAACCGACCACCAGGCCGAGCGCCAGCGCGATCATGATAAAGGTCGTCAGGCGTTTCGCCACGATATTCTCCCCCAAGTGATTCCGGTCGTCCGAAGCGGAAATGCCGTGCATCTCGACGCGGAACCGGAATCCTATGCTGCTCAAATGGCCGGACCTTGAACGCATCGAGCGCGGCGGCTCGACACGATCAAGGTCCAGTGTAGCGCTCTACGAAGGGCATCAGGGCGCGGCGGTCAAGCAGGAATGGCTCAGAGGCCGTTTGAGAAAGCGCGAAAGAGCGCTTTCTTGAGGCGGTACCGGCTTTCTAAAACAGACTCTCAGGTCACCGATTTCGCCTGCTTCACCACGTCTTCAGCGTGCTTGCCGCCAAGCTCCGCAAGATGGTCGAATCGCGCCTCGAAGCTGGCCAGACCCTGGCTGAGGGAGCGCAATTCCGCATCGAGCCCATGCAATTCGGCCTCGGGCAGCATGGCTTCCACCACGTCCCACCGTGTCCAACCCTCGCGGGTGTCGATGCCGAGCACCTGGCCGCGTCGGCTCGACATCGCCGAACTGACCCTGGATGTGGCATGGCCCGGCGTCGCCACGGTAACGCGGCAGACCGGTTCCAACAGGTAAGGCGCGCATTGCGGCAGCGCTTCCGCCATCGCGATTCGCCCCGCAGTGCGGAATGCAAGCTCGGAGCTGTCGACCGAATGGAAGGACCCGTCCGTCAGCGTTACCGCGACATCCACCACCGGAAAACCGAGGGGGCCCTTCGCCATCGCGTCCTGCACACCGTTCTCGACCGCGGGAATCCATTGCTTCGGTATGGCACCGCCCGTAATCCGGTCGGCAAAGGCGAAGCCCTCGCCTCGCGATATCGGACGAACCTCGATCACGACATCGCCGAATTGGCCATGTCCGCCCGACTGCTTCTTGTGGCGTCCGCGCTGCGTTGCCGGCCTGCGGATCGATTCGCGATAGGCGATTCCCGGCCTGCGCGTCTCGACAGCCACGCCATAGCGCCGTTTCAGCTTGGCGAGCGTGGCACCAAGATGCTCGTCATTGACCCCGCGCAACAGCGTCTCATGCAATGCGTCGTCATGTTCCCAGGCCAGTGACGGATCTTCCTCGATCAGTTTCTGCAGCGCCGTGGACAGGCGGACATCGTCCTTGCGGTCCTTCGTCACGATTGCGACAGCCGCATTGCTGCCGGGGCTGACGGGGGCAGGGGGCTCGCCCCGCGGCCGTCCCGCGATACCCAGCCAGCGGCCGGCGCGGGCTTCGTCGACCTTTGCGAGTGCCACTACCGCGCCGGTCTCGACGGCGCCAAGCTTGGCGGTTGTGGCGCCCTGGACGGAGAACAGCCCGCCAACCCTGAACGTTTCACCCGCCGCGTCGTGAAGCTCGGCGCCTTCGGGCAATGTCCCGCCGAAGATGCGTGCATAGGCCAGTCGGCCGACGGCACTGCCATGCGATACCTTGAAGACGAACGCCCCCTTGCCGATCAATCCCAGCCGTTCGGCCGCGGCGGCCGCCGTCGCGGTCTCATGTCGCAGCATCTTGAGTAGGCGCCGTACGCCGAACCCATTCAACGCCGAACCGAAGACCACGGGCACCACCAGCCCTTCGCGGGCCTCGCGCGCCAGGTCGGATATGACGGTTTCGAGATCGGGTGCCTCGTCGGACAGCAATTGTTCGAGCAGATCATCATCATGGTCTGACAATTGCTCGAGCATGTGGAAGCGGTCGGCGGCCTCGCGTTCCTTGAGCTCGCCGGGAATGTCGATCCGTTCGGATTGTTGGCCGGGGCGATATTGATAGGCGCGTTCCAGCGCGAGATCGACGCAGCCGGTCACTTTCTCGCCCTGCCGGATCGGAATTTGCCGGGCGATCAACGCCGCGCGACTCAGCGGCCGGAGCGCATCGAGCAGACCGGTTATCGATCCGCGACCCTGGTCGATCTTGTTGACGAAAATGGCATGCGGCACGCCCAATGCCTCCAGTCGGCGAAGCGATGGCTCGGCCAGCCCTGCGCGGGCTTCGTCGGGATCGATCACCACGATCGCAAGGTCGGCGGCCATAAGTGCGGTATCGCCATCTGCCGCGAAACCGATCGCACCGGGCACGTCGAGCAGGGTGAAGCCGTCGCCGAGATAGTCGAAATGCATGAGGTTCAGTTCGGTCGATCCGCCGCGCGCTCGCGCTTCCGGGCTGGCGTCGCCGATGGTCGTTCCCGCCGATACCGCGCCTTGCCTTGGAATCGCGCCCGCCGCGAACAGCAGCGCCTCCGCAAGGCTGGTCTTTCCCGCGCCGGCCGGACCGACCAGCGCCACGGCTCTAGCGCCTGACTGATGCTCCATATGACCTCTCCTACCTCAAGGGATATTGTCTCCTCTTCCCCGCTTCGAATGATGCTCTGCCTGTGCGGGATGGAATGCAAGTCACGCCTTGCGCGAGCATATGTGGCGTCGGGAAAGGTCGACAATTCCAGTCACAGCGCGTTTCGACCGAAAAACCGCTTCCCACTTTTTCGGGAAGTGCTCTAAGTCGCGCTCATGACATCGACCAACGACATCCGCCGCTCATTCCTCGACTATTTCGAGTCCACGGGACATGCGCGCGTGCCATCGGCGCCGCTGGTGCCGCACAACGATCCAACGCTCATGTTCGTGAACGCGGGCATGGTACCGTTCAAGAACGTGTTCACCGGGCTGGAAAAGCGGCCTTATTCGACCGCGGTGTCGAGCCAGAAGTGCGTTCGGGCCGGCGGTAAGCACAATGATCTCGACAATGTGGGCTATACTGCACGGCATCATACCTTCTTCGAAATGCTGGGAAATTTCAGCTTCGGCGACTATTTCAAGGAACAGGCGATCGTCCACGCCTGGACCCTGCTGACCAAGGAATGGGGCCTCGATCCCGATCGGCTGACCGCCACGGTTTATCACACCGACGATCAGGCTTTCGACCTGTGGAAGAAGGTCGCCGGCCTTCCCGATCATCGCATCATCCGCATCGCGACCAAGGATAATTTCTGGGCGATGGGGTCGGACGGGCCGTGTGGGCCATGTTCCGAAATCTTCTACGATCATGGCGATCACATCTTCGGCGGGCCGCCGGGATCGCCCGACGAGGATGGCGACCGCTTCGTCGAGATCTGGAATCTCGTTTTCATGCAGTTCCTGCAGGAGGCCGACCAGATCATCGGAGACCTGCCGCGACCGTCGATCGACACCGGCATGGGGCTGGAGCGCGTCGCCGCGGTGATGCAGGGCGTGCACGACAATTACGACACAGACACGTTCAAGGCACTGATCGCCGAAAGCGGGGCATTGACCCGCACCGCGACGACTGGCGAACATCAGGCCAGCCACCGCGTCATCGCCGACCATCTGCGCGCCTCCGGGTTCCTGGTCGCCGACGGGGTGCTGCCGGCAAATGAAGGCCGAGGTTATGTGCTCCGCCGGATCATGCGCCGTGCCATGCGCCACGCCCACATTCTGGGCGCGCGCGAACCGTTGATGCATCGGTTGGTCCCGGCGCTCGTCGCAGAGATGGGCGCAGCCTTCCCCGAACTGGTCCGCGCGCAGCCGCTGATCGAAGCGACGCTGGCACAGGAGGAGACGCGCTTTCGTCAGACGCTGTCGAACGGCCTGCGCCTGCTCGACGAAGCGACGGGCGCGATGGGCGAGGGCGATACCTTGCCCGGCGAGACCGCATTCAAGCTCTACGACACCTATGGTTTTCCTTATGATCTGACCGAAGATGCGTTGCGCCCGCGTGGCCTGAGCGTCGATCGTGCGGGTTTCGACGCATCGATGGCCGCGCAAAAGGCTGCGGCCCGTGCCGCCTGGAAGGGGTCGGGCGACAAGGCGTCGGACGAGATCTGGTACGATATCGCCGAGGAACTGGGTGGGACCGAGTTCATCGGTTACGCCTCGGCCGAAGGCGAAGGCCAGGTGCTGGCGCTCGTCAAGGACGGCGCGCGCGTCGAGAGCGCGGCTGCGGGCGATACCGTCGTGATCCTGACCAACCAGACGCCTTTCTACGGCGAAAGCGGCGGCCAGATGGGCGATGCCGGCACCATCGACAATGACAAGGGGCTGAAGGCTGTCGTCAACGACACGTCGAAGCCGCTGGGGCGCCTGCACGCGCATCAGGCCGTGATCGAGGCGGGCGGCATTGCCGTGGGCGACACCGTCCATCTCGTCATCGATGCCGCGCGCCGCGCGCAGATCCGCGCCAATCACTCGGCGACGCATCTGCTGCATGCCGCGCTCCGCAACCGGCTGGGTGGCCATGTCTCGCAAAAGGGCAGCCTGGTCGCGCCTGATCGTCTGCGCTTCGATTTCTCGCACCCTTCGGCGCTCACGCCGTCGCAGATTGCCGACATCGAAGCCGATGTGAACGCGCAGATCCGCGGCAATGAAGGCGTCACGACACGCTTGATGACGCCCGATGACGCCGTCGCTGCCGGCGCGCTGGCCCTGTTCGGCGAGAAATATGGCGATGAGGTTCGTGTGCTCTCGATGGGCAAGGACAGCGAGCGCAATTACTCGGTCGAACTGTGCGGCGGCACGCACGTCAATGCGCTCGGCGATATCGCGATCTTCAAGATCGTCTCGGAAAGCGCGGTTTCGAGCGGTGTCCGCCGTATCGAGGCGTTGACCGGTGAGGCGGCACGCATCTGGCTGAGCGCACGCGACGAGCGGCTGAAGGAAACAGCAGCGACGTTGAAATCCGCTCCCGACGAAGTGCCGGCACGCGTTGCCGCGCTGCTCGACGATCGCAAACGGCTCGAGCGTGAGCTGGCAGAAGCGAAGAAGGCCCTTGCGATGGGCGGCGGTACGAAGGGTGATGCACCCGGCCCGGAACAGGTTGGTGGACACGCATTTCTGGGTCAGGTGGTCGAAGGGCTCGATCCCAAGGGGCTGCGCGGTGCTGTCGACGAGATGAAGACGCGCCTGGGCTCGGGCATCGCAACGCTGGTCGCGGTGAATGAAGGCCGCGCCTCGGTCGCTGTCGGCGTCACCGAGGATCTGGTTGCCACGGTCAGTGCGGTCGATCTCGTCAAGGCGGCGGTGTCCGCGCTGGGCGGTCAGGGTGGCGGCGGCCGTCCCGACATGGCTCAGGGGGGCGGACCGGACGGCGACAAGGCAGCGGATGCGCTGACCGCAGTGCGCGGTGTGCTGGAGTCGGTTCCGGCCTGAGCCGGCGCCGACCTCAGTTCTTCACGTCGCTCAATTTCGTGCGCCGCAGCCGCGGCTCGCGGTCCATCTGTCCGTGATCCTTGATGATCTTGCGATATTCGTCGCGCTTCTCGTGGATCGACGCGATCACCGGGCCCATCGCGACGCCAAGATCGACCAGCACCGCCTCGGAAAGCTGCAATGAGCTTTCCAGCGTTTCCGGCACTGCGTCGGTCGCGCCGGCGCGGTAGAGTTCGGCGGCGTGATCGGTGTCGCGGGCCCGTGCGACGATGGTGAGATCGGGATAGCGCTTGCGCACCTGCGCAGTGATGCGGACGACCTGCACCGGATCGTCCATCGTCAGGATCAGCGCACCCGCATTTTCGAGATCGAGCCTGTCGAGCATGCCTGGCCGGGCAATATCGCCGAGGATCACCGAATAGCCTTCGCGTCGCGCACGCGCCACAGCGTCGATATCGGCTTCCACCGCGACCATGGGTTTGCCATGCGCCTTCAGCATGTCCGCCACCAGCGAGCCGACACGACCGAAGCCGACCACGATCGCGCGTGGTTCGCCCTCGGGATGCTCATCCTCGGCCGGCGCGTCGCGCAGTTCGACACGGCGCGCCACGTCGCGCCCGACACGCGCGAGCACCGGCGTGACGGTCAGGCCAAGCGCGGTGACGATCTGCCAGAAAGCAGCTGTCTGCTGCGTGATGAGTTGCGCCTGCACCGCTGCGGCGAGCACGATCAGCGTCGTTTCCGATGGGGATGACATGAGCAGCCCCGTTTCCGCTGCGACAGCCGGGCGTTCTCCCGAAAATCGCAGGATCAGCGTGGTGATCACCGTCTTCGCAACGATCACGCCGACCACCGCAGTGGTGAGCGGAAGCCAGTTTTCGGCGATGACCCGGATATCCAGGCTCATGCCCACCGTGATCAGGAATACGCCGAGCGCAAGTCCCTTGAACGGCGCGGTCATCACCTCGACTTCGGTGTGATACTCGGTTTCGGCGATGAGCAATCCGGCCAGCAGCGCGCCGACGATGGGCGACAGGCCGACCGCGGTCGTGGCGATGCTCGCCAGGATCACGACGAGCAGGCTGGCGGAGAGGAACAGTTCCGGGCTTTTGGTCCGGGCGGCCTGGGCGAACAGGCGCGGCAGCAGCAGGCGGCCGAGCACCATCATCGCGGTGATGGTGAGTGCCCCCAGCCAGATGCTGCGAAACAGATCGTCGACACTGTCATCCTGCGCATAGGGAGCGAGCGCGCCGAGTGCGAAGATGATCGGAACCAGCGCCAGATCCTCGAACAACAGCATCGCAAAGGCCGACCGGCCCACCGGACTGCTCGTTCCGGTCATCGGCAGCACGAGTGCGGTCGAAGACAGCGCGAGCGCGAGGCCGAGCCCGACCGCCCCGGTGGTGGATTGCCCAAGCAGCATCAACGCGAGAGCGATGACCAGCGCGGAGATCGCCAGTTCTGCGGCGCCCAGCCCGAACACGAGCCGGCGCATATTCCATAGCCGCTTGAACGAAAGCTCCAGTCCGATCGAGAACAGCAACAGGATGATGCCCAGCTCCGCGAACGGGCTGATCGATTTGCTGTCGGTGATCGTGACGTAATAGAGCCAGGGCACCTTGTGGACGAGCGAGCCCAGGCCGGCGGGGCCGACGAGCATGCCGACTAGGATGAAACCGATCACCGGGTTGACGCGGAAGCGCGCAAAGGCCGGAATAACGAGCCCGGCGGCACCTAGAATTACCAGCGAATCGCTGAATGCATGTGACTCGACTGAAAATGCCATTCCGCATCATTGCGGCTGTGCATCGGGAATTCCAGTAAAAGGGTAGAAATAGCGTGACATGGGGTCGCAATCTCCCGTGCGGTTCGATAGGTGAAGTGAAACAAGGAGAACCAATGCCGCATGCCACGCCGCTGATCGCGACCATTGTTGCGGGCCTTACCCTGGCCTTTATCTTCGGCGTTCTCGCCCATCGCCTGCGTATCTCACCATTGGTCGGCTATCTCTTTGCGGGCGTGCTCGTCGGTCCGTTTACACCGGGCTATGTCGCCGATCAGGCGATTGCCAATGAACTGGCCGAACTCGGCGTGATTTTGCTGATGTTTGGCGTCGGCCTGCATTTCTCGGTTCGAGATCTGCTGTCGGTCAAGAATATCGCGATTCCCGGCGCATTGGTGCAAATTGCGGTGGCCATCCTGCTCGGCATGGGGCTGGCGTATTTGCTCGACTGGACGTTGGTCGCCGGCTTCGTCTTTGGCCTCGCCCTGTCCGTTGCCAGTACGGTCGTGTTGCTACGCGCGCTGCAGGAACGGCGTATCCTGGACACGGAGCGCGGCAAGATCGCGGTCGGCTGGCTGATCGTCGAGGATCTCGTGATGGTCCTTGCGCTGGTGATGCTGCCGGCGCTCGCGGGCAGCGGGAGCGGGGGGCAGGCGCTTGGCGCCACGCTGCTCCTCACCGTGGGCAAGGTTGGCGCTTTCATCGCGTTCATGCTGATCGTCGGCCGGCGGTTTATCCCCTGGGCGCTCCATCATGTCGCGCATACCGGGTCGCGCGAACTGTTCCGGCTCTCGGTTCTGGCCATCGGTCTTGGTGTCGCGTTCGGCGCGGCCATGCTGTTCGGCGTGTCTTTCGCGCTGGGCGCCTTCTTTGCTGGCATGATCCTCGCCGAATCGCCGCTCAGCCAACGCGCAGCGGAAGAGACCTTGCCGCTGCGCGATGCATTCGCGGTGCTGTTCTTCGTGTCGGTGGGGATGTTGTTCAATCCCTATATATTACTCACCGATCCGTTGCCGCTGGTCGGCACGATCGTGATCATCATGATCGGTAAATCGATTGCGGCCTATGCCATCGTCCGCGCCTTCGGCCGGCCGTCCAAGACCGCACTGACCATTTCCGCCAGCCTTGCGCAGATCGGCGAATTCTCGTTCATTCTGGCCACTTTGGGCACGTCGCTCAAACTGATCCCGGCGGATGCGCGCGACCTGATCCTGGCGGGTGCGATCTTCTCGATCATGCTCAACCCCCTGTTGTTCATTCTGATCGACCGGGTGATCGGAAAGGCGGTGGGCGAGGGCGGGCACGCGATCGGCGGTGCGCCGAAGCCCCCTGTCACCGGCCATGTCGTGCTGGTCGGCTATGGCCGTGTCGGGCGGTTCGTCGGCGAGAGCCTGATTGAGGCGGGTGAGAGCTTTACCGTGATCGAGGCAGAGGACGACGTCACGGCGCTGCCCAGGGACGTCGAGAAGGCAACCGTGCTGATCGGCAATGCCGCCAATGCCGATGTGCTCTGCAGCGCCGAGCTCAACGATGCGCGCATGTTGTTCGTTGCCATCCCGCAGAGCTTCGAGGCGGGGCAGATCGTCCAGCAGGCACGCAGGCTCAACCCCAAGATCCGCATCGTCGCGCGCGCGCACTCCGACGACGAAGTCGCACATCTCAAGAAGATGGGCGCGGATATGGCGATCATGGGCGAACGCGAGATCGCCAAGCGCATGCTCGATCAGGCGCTGGCCGGCGCCTGATCGATTTTACTTAGCCTCCGCCCGGGCTGTGTTTCTCGGCCGGTGCGGGCCCCACCGGTAGCGCGTCGGGATGCGCGTGCGTCGTATCCCATTCGATATGATAAAGGTCGAAGCGCCGGTCGTTCAGGTTGCGCACCGTCCCTTCCGCACGCGCCCAGGTGAGATCCGCCAGGTTGACGTCCGATATGGTCAGCGTTTCGACATTCTCGGTTGCCTCCGCCGCAATGCCGTCACGTGCGAACGGGAAGTCGCATGGCGTCAATATGCAGCTCTGCGCATATTGGATGTCCATATTGTCGACCCCAGGCAGATTGCCGACATTGCCTGAGAGTACCATGAAACACTGATTCTCGATCGCACGCGCCTGGCTGCAATAGCGGACGCGCAGATAGCCCTGACGACTGTCGGTGCAGAAGGGGACGAAGATGATTCGCGCGCCCTGATCGACAAGGCGGCGCGCCAGTTCCGGGAACTCGCTGTCATAGCAGATCAGCACGCCGATCGGGCCGCAATCGGTCTGGATCGTGTCGATCGAATCGCCGCCCTTGATATTCCACCAATAGCGCTCGTTGGGCGTGGGGTGGATCTTCTCCTGCGCATGGGTGGATCCGTCGCGCAGCGCGACATAGGCGACATTCTGGATATCGCCGTCATCGGCGCGTGTCGGGTGCGATCCTCCGATGATGTTGATGTTGTATTCCAGTGCCATCCGGCTCAGCTCGGCGGTGATCCGTGGCGTATAGGCGGTCAGCGCGTCGATCGCCTCCATCGGCGAGAGTTTCCTGGTTTCGAAGCTCAGCAGCGGCAGTGTGAAGAGCTCGGGAAACACTACGAAATCCGATCGATATTCGGCAGCGACATCGACGAAATATTCGACGCTGCGGACGAATTCCTCGAAATTCGCGACGGCACGCGCCTGGAACTGAACGGTGGCGAGCCGGACGCTTTCCACGCCGCGCGGCACGCGGAACTCCTTCGGCGCGTCGGCTTCGACATAGGGATTGCGCCACACCATATGTGCGGCATTCCCGCCGGATTTTTTGTCCTCCGGCAGGTAATTCTTCAGTATTCCAATGTTTTCGTAGCCGTTCTTGAGCTGAAAACCGATCACGGGATCGGGGATTTTGCCCTCGATCACCTTGCGAACATAATCCTCTGGCCCGGTGACACGACGCTTAAGCCGTGAATAATTGGGCATGCGCGCGCCGAAAGCGATGCCCGACAGATCGAGCCGTTCGACGAGTTCCTTGCGTTCGTCATAAAGGCGCTGGCCGATGCGAAAGCCGCGTTGCTTGGGATCGACGCACATTTCGTAGCCATAGAGCCAATCGCCGGTGGGATCATGGCGCGATCCGAAACCGTTGCCGGTGATCTCGTCCCAGTCGTGTGATCCTAGTGCCAGCGCCGCCGGCACGCGCATCGATGCGCAATATCCGACGATTTTGCCGTCATAGAGCGCGACGAACACGCCCTCGCGATAATTGTTGATCTGCCCGCGGAGCACACCCTGGGTGTAGCCGGGCATGTCCGGATAGGCGCGAACGATGAGTCGCTGGATCCCGACCACGTCGGACGGCATGGCATTGCGGACTTCGAGACGGGTCTTGCCGGTGCGCGCCATGGATCGGGATTGCCTTTCTGACTGGTGACGATGCGTCGATATCATGCGGGGAACGCACGAGAAGGCCAAGGGATCGCATGCGGAACAAAAAAGGCCCCGGCTTTCGCCGAGGCCCCTTTGGTTCGTCCGGCCGGAATTACTTCCAGTCGGCCATCGCCTTTTCGAGATTCAAGCGAATGGCCTCGAAGAACTGCTCGGTGGTCATCCATGCCTGGTCGGGGCCGATCAGGATCGCGAGATCCTTGGTCATGCCGCCGTCCTCGACGGTCTTGATGCAGATCTCTTCCAGCGTTTCCGCGAAGCGCACCACGTCGGGCGTATCGTCGAACTTGCCGCGGAATTTGAGGCCGCCGGTCCATGCGAAGATCGATGCGATCGGGTTGGTCGAGGTCGCCTTGCCCTGCTCGTGCATGCGATAGTGGCGGGTCACGGTGCCATGCGCGGCCTCCGCCTCGATCGTCTGGCCGTCTGGGGTCATCAGCACCGAGGTCATCAGGCCGAGCGAACCGAAGCCCTGCGCCACCTGGTCCGACTGGACGTCACCGTCGTAATTCTTGCAGGCCCAGACGAATCGACCGCTCCACTTGAGCGCGGACGCGACCATGTCGTCGATCAGGCGATGCTCGTAGACAATGTTCGCATCGCGATACTTGTCCTTGAATTCCGCGTCGAAAATCTCCTGGAACAGATCCTTGAAGCGGCCATCATAGGCCTTGAGGATCGTGTTCTTGGTGGAGAGATACAGCGGCCATTTGCGATCGAGCGCATAGTTCATGCTGGCGCGGGCAAAATCGCGAATCGAATCGTCGAGATTGTACATGCCCATCGCGACGCCCGAGGACGGGAAGTCGAACACTTCCTCTTCGATCTGCTGGCCGTCTTCGCCGGTCCAGACCATCTTGAGCTTGCCCGGGCCGGGCACGCGGAAGTCGGTGGCGCGATACTGGTCGCCGAATGCGTGACGGCCGACGACGATGGGATCGGTCCAGCCGGGAATCAGGCGGGGGACGTTCTTGATCACGATCGGCTCGCGGAAGACGACGCCACCCAGGATGTTGCGGATCGTGCCGTTGGGCGACTTCCACATCTTCTTGAGGCCGAATTCCTCGACGCGCGCCTCGTCGGGGGTGATCGTTGCGCACTTCACGCCGACGCCGTGCTTCTGGATTGCCTTGGCCGCGTCGACCGTGATCTGGTCGTTGGTCTCGTCGCGCTTCTCGATGCCCAGATCGTAATATTCCAGATCGATATCGAGATAGGGAAGGATCAGGCGTTCCCGGATCCATTGCCAGATGATTCGGGTCATCTCGTCGCCGTCGATCTCGACGACAGGAGTTTTCACCTTGATCTTCGCCATGCGTTGCTCGCTTTCTTACCCAGGGAGTTTGAAAGCCCCCTATAGGCGCGTGCATCCGCAATCAACCGGCGGGGCTCCTCATCTGAGCATCGGAGCGTTGTCACCCGTCGGATGCACCCCTAAAGAGGACGGATGAAGGAAATCATGCAGCCGGAAAGTACGGCGATGACCACCGGCGTCAAATGGCGCTGGCCCAGTGTCCATCCCGAGGGTCGCAAATACATACTGATCTCGGGTGCGATCACCGCCTTCCTCGCCTTCATGGCGTGGGAGACGCTTGCCTGGCCCATGGCCGGCATCACGCTTTGGGTTGCGGCCTTTTTCCGCGATCCGGTGCGCTCCGTTCCGCGTGGGGAAGGGCTGGTCATCGCGCCCGCCGACGGAATGGTCACACTTATCCAGACTGTCCTGCCGCCACGCGAACTGGCCGGAGACGCCGGACTCGGCGACCTGCCGATGACGCGTGTCTCGATTTTCATGAGCGTGTTCGACGTCCACATCAATCGCGCGCCGATCGGGGGCACGATCAAGCAGGTGGTCTATATCTCGGGCAAATTTCTCAATGCCGATCTCGACAAGGCGAGCGAGGACAATGAGCGTCAGCATATCCTGGTCGAGGATCGTGACGGCATGCGGATCGGCTTCACCCAGATCGCAGGGCTCGTCGCACGGCGAATCGTGCCGTTCGTCAAGCCGGGAGACATTGTCGCGGCGGGCCAGCGGATCGGGCTGATCCGTTTCGGCAGCCGAGTCGATGTCTATCTGCCCGCAGGGACGGCGCCGCGCGTTGCATTGGGGCAGAGGTGCGTCGCCGGCGAGACCGTTTTGGGTATCGTTTCGCGCGGCGATCCACAGGAAGCCATTCCACAATGAGCGAAGAGCGCGCCCGACCCACGCGCCGGGGCATTCCGCTTCGGGCGCTTGCCCCCAATGCCGTCACCGCGCTCGCGCTGTGCTGCGGATTGACCGGAATCCGGTTCGGTATCGCCGGCGATTGGGAACGTGCCGCAGCGGCGATCATCGTCGCCGGCATTCTGGACGGGATGGACGGTCGAATCGCGCGTCTGCTCAAGGGCGAGAGCCGCTTCGGCGCCGAACTCGATTCGCTTTCGGACGTGATCGCCTTTGGTGTTTCTCCCGCGATCATCATCTATCTCTGGTCGCTTCAGTATCTGCCGCAGTTCGGCTGGGTTCTGGCGCTGGCGCATGCGGTATGCTGCGCACTGCGTCTGGCGCGGTTCAACGCCAATATCGACGCGTCCGAGCAGCTCCATAAATCAGCGGGCTTCCTGACCGGGGTGCCGGCACCTGCCGCAGCGGGGCTGGCGCTATTGCCGGTCTTCATCTGGCTGTGGCTGGGTGAACCGGCGGCAGTGGTGCGCGAACCCTGGATCGTCGCCCCCTGGCTGGTCGTGGTCGCGTTCCTGATGATCTCGAACGTCGCCACCTTCAGCTGGTCGTCGCTCCGCCTTCGCCGGAACATTCGGCTCGAGGCGATCGCGGTGGTCGGGCTGCTTGGCGCGGCCTTGCTCTCCGCGCCCTGGGCGACATTGACGGTGATCAGCGTGATCTATCTGGTGCTGATCCCGTTCGGGGTGCGAAGCTATGCGCGGGTCAAGCGGCTGCGCGCCGAAGCTGCTGCGGGCTAGGGACAGCGCGGTACGTCCGAATCCTGGGGCGCATTCTTACTACTCGGCGCGAAACCACATGGGCGCGCTGTGGAATCGGCTCACCGCCAAGCGCGGCCAATATGGCATCCCATCGTCCGACCAGCGTGAAGACGATGACGCCAAGCCCCGCCATCAGCGCGGCGATGAACAGCAAACCCGATACGAAACCAGCCATTGCGATCCTCCTATACCCTCGATCCGCAGCGCGGAAACGGGCCGGAACTGTTGCGAGCAAACGCGACTGCGCGTCGTTCTGTTCCGATGGAAATGACTAATGTTCCTGTTTTGTTCTTTCGTCAAGGGTTGATTTCCTGTCATCGCGGCGTTAAGCGGCCCGCCTATTCCACATGGGAAGCGCACATACCGGTGCCGTAGCCAGTCTGCGGTTCTTGCTTCCCAGAGGATCAACCGGAAGGAGAAAGACCATGGCGGCACCTGTCGTCACTATTCAGCAATTGCTTGAGGCCGGATCGCATTTCGGCCACCAGACCCACCGCTGGAACCCCAAGATGAAGCCGTACATCTTCGGCGAGCGCAACGGGGTGCACATCATCGATCTGTCGCAGACCGTGCCGCTGTTCGCGCGCGCGCTCGACTTCGTCGATCAGACCGTTGCACGCGGCGGCAAGGTTCTGTTCGTCGGCACCAAGCGCCAGGCGCAGGAGCCGATCGCTGAGGCCGCGCGTCGCGCAGGCCAGCATTATGTCAACCATCGCTGGCTGGGCGGCATGCTCACCAACTGGAAGACGATCTCCGGTTCGATCAAGCGTTTCAAGGCGCTTGAAGAGCAGCTTTCGGGCGACACGCACGGCCTGACCAAGAAGGAAGTGCTGCAGCTTACCCGTGAGCGCGACAAGTTCGAGCTGTCGCTCGGCGGTATCCGCGACATGGGCGGCATTCCCGACGTGATGTTCGTGATCGACGCCAACAAGGAAGAGCTCGCGATCAAGGAAGCCAACACGCTGGGTATTCCGGTTGTGGCAATCCTCGATTCGAACGTGTCGCCAGACGGCATTGCTTTCCCGGTCCCCGCGAACGACGACGCCAGCCGCGCCATCCGCCTCTACTGCGACTCCATCGCGGCTGCCGCGACCAAGGGTGGCCAGGGCGTTCGTGGCCAGGATTTCGGCGCATTCGTCGAACCGCCGGTCGAGCCGGCTCTGGTCGAAGCACCGGTTGCGCAGGCTGAGCCCGAGCAGGCTCCGGCTGCTGCTGCGGCCGAGGTTCAGAGCGACGCCTGAACGTCGCAGAACTGAAATACGGGCGGGGTAGGGCGCTTAACGGCGCCCTCCTTGCTGTCACACATTTCTGAGAAGGAAGATATCATGGCGGAAATCACTGCCGCACTCGTGAAAGAGCTGCGCGATCGCAGCGGCGCGGGCATGATGGATTGCAAAAAGGCGCTCGCCGAAAACAATGGCGATATCGAAGCGGCAATCGACTGGCTGCGCACCAAGGGCCTTGCCGCCGCCGCCAAGAAGGCCGGCCGCACTGCTGCCGAGGGCCTGGTCGGCGTTGCCGTTGCCGGCACCAAGGGCGCCGCGGTCGAAGTGAACTCGGAAACCGATTTCGTCGCGAAGAACGAGCAGTTCCAGGATTATGTCGGCACTGTCGCCAAGCTGGCGCTGGGCGTCGATGGTGACGTCGATGCGCTGGCGGCTGCTCCTTATGGCAATGGCGAAACCGTTGCAGAGAAGCTGACCAGCAACATCGCGACGATCGGCGAGAACCAGAATCTGCGCCGCACCCGCACCGTCTCTGTCGATCAGGGCGCCGTCGTTTCCTATGTCCACAACGCTGCGGCGCCGGGCATGGGCAAGATCGGCGTGCTCGTTGCGCTGGAAAGCGCGGCTCCTGCCGACAAGCTCGAAGCGCTTGGCAAGCAGCTGGCGATGCACATCGCCGCCGCTTTCCCGCTGGCTCTGAACGAGGATGGCCTTGATCCCGTTATGGTCGAGCGTGAGCGCGCCATCGCTGCCGAGAAGGCTGCCGAATCGGGCAAGCCCGCCGAGATCGTCGCCAAGATGGTCGAGGGCTCGATCGCGAAGTTCCGCAAGGAAAACGCGCTCGTCAGCCAGCTTTTCGTCATGGACAACAAGACGAAGATCTCCGACGTGATCGCTGCCGCCGGCAAGGAAGCCGGCAGCCCGATCGCGCTCACCGACTATGTCCGTTTCCAGCTCGGTGAAGGCATCGAGAAGGAAACGAGCGACTTCGCCGCCGAAGTCGCCGCGGCTGCAGGCGTCGCCTGAAGCCCATCCGCCTTACCTGTCATTCCCGCAAAAGCGGGGATGGCAGGGCGAGGTGCGTAATCTGCACCGAAAATCCATGGCAAGCCGCACTTGGCTTTGCGGCGCGGGCTGACTAATGTCCGCGCCACTTTCCTGTCCAGATTGGAAACATTCGCGCTGATGACCCGGCAACGCTTCAACCGCATCCTGCTCAAGCTCTCGGGCGAGGTGCTGATGGGGCAGGGTCAATTCGGCATCGACCCTGTCACCGTCGCACGCGTCGCAGGCGAGATCAAAGCCGCCCGAGACACGGGGTTCGAACTCTGTGTCGTCGTCGGCGGCGGCAACATCTTTCGCGGGCTTTCTGCGGCCGAGGCGGGCTTCGAGCGCACCAGCGCCGATTATATGGGCATGCTTGCGACCGTGATGAACGCGCTCGCGGTCCAGAACGCGCTTGAGCGCATCGGCGTCGACACGCGCGTGCAGTCCGCCATTCCAATGAGCACGGTCTGCGAGCCCTTCATTCGCCGGCGTGCCGAACGGCATCTGGAGAAGGGCCGCATCGTGATCTTCGCGGCAGGCACCGGCAATCCCTATTTCACCACCGACAGTGCCGCGGCGTTGCGCGCTGCCGAGATGAACTGCGACGCGCTGTTCAAGGGCACGTCGGTCGACGGCGTCTATGATGCCGATCCCAAGAAGGTCGCGACCGCGACGCGCTATGAAACGGTTACCTTCAACAAAGTATTGTCCGACGACCTGAAGGTGATGGACGCAAGTGCGGTGGCATTGTGCCGCGACAACAATATTCCGATCGTGGTCTTCAACATCCGCGACGAGGGCAATCTGTCCCGCGTTCTCGCCGGCGAAGGCACTGCCACGATCGTTCAGAACGAGAAAGGATGAGCGATGCCAGCCTATAACAAGGCCGATCTCGAGCGCCGTATGAACGGCGCGATCGAGTCCCTGAAGCAAGATCTGGTCGGTCTGCGCACCGGTCGTGCATCGACGTCGCTGCTCGATCCCGTGACCGTCACTGTCTATGGCGCAAACATGCCGCTCAACCAGGTCGCGACCGTGTCGGTTCCGGAGTCGCGGATGATCTCGGTCCAGGTGTGGGACAAGACCAATGTCGGCCCGGTGGACAAGGCGATCCGCTCGGCCGGGCTTGGCCTCAATCCGATCGTCGATGGCCAGACGCTCCGTCTGCCGATTCCCGATCTGACCGAGGAGCGCCGCAAGGAACTGGCGAAACTCGCCGGCCAATATGCGGAGAAGGCACGGATCGCCGCGCGCAACGTCCGCCGCGACGGCATGGACAATCTGAAGACCGACGAGAAGAAGCACGAAATCAGCGAGGACGAGCGCAAGCGCCTCGAGACCGAAGTGCAGAAACTGACCGACAGCACGATCGCAGACATCGATGCCGCGGCACAGAGCAAGGAAAAGGAAATCCTCGGCCAGTGAGCCAGGCGGTCGCCAAAGCCGATCCGAAGCCGACGACGGGAGCGGGGAGTACCCCGCGTCACGTTGCGATCATCATGGATGGCAATGGGCGCTGGGCGAAGAAGCGCCTGTTGCCGCGCGTTGCAGGTCATAAACAGGGAGTCGAGGCTGCACGCCGCGCGGTTCGTGCGGCGGGCGAACTCGGTATCGAAGTGCTGACGCTTTACGCCTTCTCGTCGGAGAACTGGCGTCGCCCGGCTGCGGAGATCGGCGATCTGATGGGGCTGTTGCGCCGCTTCATCGTGGATGACATCGACGAACTGGCTGAAGCCGGCGTCCGGCTGCGGGTCATCGGCGATTATCGCGCGCTTTCGCCCGACATCGTGACCCTGATCGAGACCGCGATCGCACGCACTGCGGCGAATACGCGCACCACCCTGGTCATCGCGCTCAACTATGGCGCGCAGGACGAGATGGTTCGCGCGATTCGCAGCCTTGCTGCCGATGCGGTGGCGGGCCGCATCGCGCCGGACGCGATCGAGGGGGCTGATGTCGAGGCGCGTCTGGATACCAGCGATCTGCCGCCACTCGATCTGCTGATCCGTACATCGGGTGAGAAGCGCCTCTCCAACTTCCTGCTCTGGCAGGCTGCCTATGCCGAGTTGATGTTCGTCGATACGCTTTGGCCTGATTTCGATCGCGCCGCCCTGGCTGCGGCGATCGGCCATTTCGGCCAGCGCGAGCGGCGTTTCGGAGGATTATGACGTCGCTTCGACCGGGGCCTGAACCTGGCAAGTCGTCCGATCTTCCGCGCCGGGCAGCCGCTGCGATCGTCATGATCGCCGTGGCGGTCGGCGCGCTGGTCGCCGGTGGCACGGTGTTCTGGATCCTGATCAGCGTTGCATCGTTGCTGATGCTCGCAGAATGGTCGAATTTGGCCGGGGCGCAGGAGCGCGACAAGCGAATCGCGATGTTCTCGGCTTCGGTGCCGCTTGCGATCCTGTCTCCACTGGCCGCCGGGCCGGGCTTTTTTGCGCTCGGGCTGGTCGCGGCGGCGACCTTTTTCACCGGCGTCATCACCCGTAAATCGCAACTTGCTGCCGGCATCGTCTATGTCGCGCTGCCGGCCATGGCACTGCTTTTCATTCGCGAGCAGCAGAATGGGGCCGTTCTTGCTTTCTGGACGCTGGCGATTGTGTGGGCGACCGACACGGGCGCCTATTTCGCCGGCCGCACGATCGGTGGGCCGAAGCTGCTGCCGGCGATCAGCCCCAGCAAGACCTGGGCCGGGCTGGGCGGCGGCATGGTCGCGGCGTTGCTCACCGGCCTCGCTTTCGCTCGGTGGGGTGGCGTGCCGATGGGGCTCGCTTTGTCGAGCCTGGCGCTCGCGGTGGTCGCGCAAGGCGGCGACCTTTTCGAAAGCGCACTCAAACGACGCGCCGGGGTCAAGGACAGCGGGACATTGCTGCCCGGCCATGGCGGCGTGCTCGACCGGCTGGACGGTCTGGTGCCGGTCGCGCCGATGGTTGCGCTGCTGATTCTCGCGGACGGCCTGTTGTGAGAAGCGTCACGATATTGGGTGCGACCGGATCGGTCGGCGGTTCGACGCTCGACCTGATCGAGCGCAATCCCGATCGCTTCCGTGTCGAGGCATTGACGGCGAATTGCGACGTGGGGGGATTGGCTGCCGCGGCACGTCGCACGCGCGCGACGCTCGCGGTGGTTGCCGACGAAAGCTGTCACGGAGCATTGCGCGAGGCGCTGTCGGGAACGGGAATCGAAACCGCGGCTGGCGCCGAGGCCGTCGCCGAGGCGGCAGCCCGGCCGGCGGACCTCACCATGGCGGCGATTGTTGGCTGTGCCGGGCTTCCGCCGGTGATGCAGGCTGTTCGCCGCGGCGGTACGATCGCGCTCGCCAACAAAGAGGCTCTGGTTTCTGCCGGTGCGCTCATGATTGACGCGGTAAAACGCCACGGGGCGACACTGCTTCCAGTCGATTCCGAACATAATGCGATCTTCCAGTGTCTGGAGGGCAGTGATCTTGAGGCCGTCCGCCGGATCGTGCTGACCGCCAGTGGTGGCCCGTTCCGGCGCTGGAGCGAGGCGGAGATGGCGTCGGTGACGCCCGAGCAGGCGGTCAAGCATCCGAACTGGTCGATGGGCGCCAAGATCTCGGTCGATTCCGCGACGATGATGAACAAGGGGCTTGAGCTGGTGGAGGCGCACCATCTGTTTCCCGTCGGCTCCGACCGGATCGAGATCATCGTTCACCCTCAGTCGGTGATCCATTCGATGGTGGATTATGTTGACGGATCGGTGCTGGCCCAGCTCGGTACGCCCGATATGCGCACGCCGATCGCCTATGCGCTGGCATGGCCTGAGCGGATGGACACCCCCTGCACGCCGCTCGATTTCGCGGCGCTTGGACGGCTCGATTTCGAGGCACCCGACATGACGCGCTTCCCCGCGCTGGCCGCCGCGCGCGATGCGCTGAATGGCGGTTCTGCGCGTCCGGCAATCCTGAACGCAGCCAATGAAGTGGCGGTCCGTGCCTTTCTGGATCGCAGGATCGGCTTTCTGGATATCGTTGCAGTTGTCGTGGAGACGCTGGAGCGCTATAATCCGGCCGACCCCGCAACACTCGAAGACGTGTTTGCGATCGACCGCGAAGCGCGCATCCTGGCCGAAGAGAGCCTCAAGACACATTGGCTGTGATTGAAACCCCCGGAATTCTGCTGACTGTCCTGGCCTTTCTGCTGGCCATTGGACCGCTCGTCTTCGTGCACGAGCTCGGTCACTATTTCGTTGCCCGCTGGTTCGGCGTGAAGATCGAGGCATTCTCGATCGGATTCGGTCGTGAGATCAGGGGATGGACGGACAAGCGCGGCACGCGCTGGAAGCTGGGCTGGATGCCGCTCGGCGGCTATGTCCGCTTCGCCGGCGATATGAATGCGGTCAGCCAGCCGTCACCCGAATGGCTTTCGCTCCCGGCGGAGGAGCGCGCACGCACCTTCCAGGCCAAACCGGTGTGGCAACGCGCGCTGATTGTGTTCGCAGGCCCGGCGGTCAACTTCATCTTCGCGTTCCTGATCCTCATGGGCTTCGCGCTTGCCTATGGCGAGAGTCGGACGCTGCCTGTGGCGAACCAGGTCGTTGCCGGATCGGCGGCGGCCAAGGCGGGAATCGTCACGGGGGATCGCGTCATCTCGATCGACGGGCGATCGATGACGGTGTTCGACGATGTTGCCGACTATGTCCGGATGCGGCCGAATCAGCGCATGTCGGTCGAGATCGAGCGTGACGGGTCGGTTCGTGCGCTCGATATCACCGCGGGGGTGCGCGAGGAAAAGGATCGCTTCGGCAATCTCCACACATTCGGCCAGTTCGGCATCATCAATACCCGCCTGGTGGTGGAGCCGGTTTCGCTGGTCGAGGCACCCGGCGTCGCAGTGCGACGGATCAAGAGCATATTGACGATGATGGTCGATGGACTCGGCCAGATCATCATGGGGAGCCGCTCGGCGAAGGAGTTGGGCGGCCCGCTCAAGATCGCTCAGGCGTCGGGCGAAATGGCTTCGATCGGCCTGGAAACCTTTATCGGCTTCGTTGCGCTGATTTCGATTAATCTGGGATTCATCAACCTATTGCCAGTTCCCATGCTGGATGGTGGACATTTGCTTTTCTACGCGATCGAAGCGGTGCGGCGGAAACCCGTCGGTGCGGCGGCACAGGAATGGGCGTACCGTTCCGGCTTGCTGGCATTGTTCGCGTTGATGATGTTCGTCACCTTCAACGATTTGTCGTCTTTCGGGGTCTGGGAAAGTCTGTCGCGCTTGATCGGTTGACAGTGATCGGGCAGGGCAGTGCGTTGCTAAGAGCCGCCAGCGGGGCGGTGGGTTATTTCAGGGTAGGATGGGCGTGAAGGCGAAAAATACCATCGGCTTCGGCAGGCGGAACATGGCAGTGCTGCTCGTCGGCACAATGCTGGCCGGCCAAGCATTTCCTGCCCTAGCGCAGAAAGCGCCGGCCGCACCTGCGGCCCCGGCGTCTGCGCCTACGGCACCGTCCTCCGGCATCATCAAGGCGGTGAACGTCGTGGGGTCCCAGCGGCTCGAACCGGACACGGTGCGATCCTACACATCGTTGCGGCCGGGCGGCACCTATACGCGCGAAAGCGTCGACCAGGCGCTCAAGGATCTGTTCGCGACCGAATTGTTCGCCGACGTTCAGATTCGCGACGACAATGGCACGCTGACGATCGAGGTCCGCGAGAATCCGGTGATCAACCGGATCATCCTTGAGGGCAACAAGCGCATCAAGGAAGACAAGATCCGTCCGGAGATCCGCCTCGCACCGCGGCAGATCTTCACGCGATCGAAAGCGCGCGCCGACGTCGCGCGGATCATCGAATTGTATCGGCGTCAGGGGCGATTCGCCGCCAGCGTCGAGCCCAAGATGGTCCAGCTCGACCAGAATCGCGTGGATATCGTCTTCGAGGTGAACGAGGGGCCGCGCTCCAAGGTTCGCCAGATCAATATCCTGGGCAACGAGAAATTCTCGGACGGCGACCTGCGTTCGCAGATGGCGACCAAGCAGTCGCGCCTGTTCCGCATCTTCAGCTCGCGCGACAGCTACGATCCCGATCGCCTGGCCTATGACCAGCAGAAGCTGCGCCAATTCTACCTGACCGAGGGCTATGCCGACTTCCGCGTGATCTCCGCGGTGGCGGAACTGACCCCCGACAAGCGCGACTTCATCATCACCTATGTCGTCGAGGAAGGCGATCGCTATAAATTCGGCGATGTCGCGGTCGAAAGCGAACTGCGCGATTTCGACACGAATACAGTCAACAGGCTGATCACGATCAAGAAGGGCGATTGGTACAACGCCAAGCGCGTCGAGGACACGGTCGACGGTATCACCGAGACCGCCGGTCTGTTCGGCTATGCCTTTGCCGACGTGAACCCGAATTTCCGTCGCAAACCCGAAGACAAGACGATGTCGCTGACGTTCCGCGTCGCGAACGCGCCGCGCGTCTATGTCGAGCGCGTCGAAATCAACGGCAACACCCAGACGCAGGACAAGGTGATCCGCCGCGAGTTCCGCCTGGCCGAAGGCGATGCGTTCAACAGCTTCCAGGTCAAGCGCTCGCAGGACCGGATCAACTCGCTCGGCTTCTTCCAGGAGAATCTGGAGATCGAGCAAAAGCCCGGCTCCGGGCCCGACAAGATCATCCTGGAAACCAACGTTCAGGAAAAATCGACCGGCGAACTCCAGCTTTCGGCAGGTTTTTCGAGCCTTGAGCGCTTCATCGTCAATGCGTCGATCACGCAGCGCAACTTCCGCGGCAAGGGACAGTTGCTGCGCACGAGCATCAACTATTCCAGCTATTCCAAGTCGGTCGAGATGGGCTTCACCGAGCCCTATCTGTTCGATCGCAACATCGCGCTGGGCGGCGAGATTTTCCGGCGCGACTATAACTCGTTCAACTATCTCGGCAGCGAGCGCAACACGACCTATCAGCAGGTCTCGACCGGTTTCTCGGTCCGCCTCGGCGTGCCGCTTACCGAATTCTGGCAGGCACAGGCCCGCTACTCGCTGGTCTATGACGATGTCACGCTCAACAAGAACACGTTCTTCAACAATGGTCAGTGCGAGCCGCTGTTGGCCGGACGCTATCTCTGCGACGCGATCGGCACGCGCCTGACCAGTTCGATCGGCTACACGCTCGCGTTCGACAACACCAATAACCGTCTGCGGCCATCTGCGGGCAACCGGTTGAGCATCAACCAGGATTTCGCGGGCCTGGGCGGCGACGTGAAATATCTGCGGACGTCGCTCAATGCCTCCAAATACTGGAAGGTTCTCGGCAGCTTCATCTTCTCGGTCAGCCTTGAGGGCGGCCATATGATCCCGCTTGAGAATCAGCGGGTCGATAGCGCCGGCAACCCGATCGAGAAGGTTCGACTCACCGACCGCTTCTTCCTGGGCGAACCGCAAATTCGCGGCTTCGATATCCGTGGTGTCGGTCCGCGCGTGCAGCGTCTGCAATATGACACCACCACCGGTGAGCTCAACGTCGCGAAGAATTCGATCGTCGACGACGCGCTTGGCGGCAGGACCTATTATATGGGCCGCGCCGAATTGGAGATTCCGCTGGGCTCGGGCGCGCGCGAGATGGGGCTGCGTCCGTCGATCTTCCTCGATGTCGGTTCGGTCTTCGGGGTCCGCAGGCCGAAGCTGACCACGCTCGAGGACTTTCCGATCGACCCTACTACTGGAAAGCGCACTGCGCTGGTCATTCCCATTCTCAGCGCCAGTGGTGGTCAGCAGTGCGTCGATGGCACCAGCAATGCGCTTACGCCGAAGCCCTCGGGCGGCTGTCCGACTGGCACAAGTCTCTACGGCAACTCGATTGCTCCCTTTGAAGAACAGTTCCTGGGCAATTCACCCAAGCCACGCGTTTCTGTCGGCTTTGGCGTGAACTGGAACTCGCCCTTCGGACCATTCCGTATCGACGTAGCGCGCGCGCTTATCAAAGAGCGTGGCGACGACACAAAATTGTTCACTTTCAACGTAGGAACCCAATTCTGATGACCCAGATTTCCAAGAAGGCGCTGCTCGCGGCGTGTGGTCTTGCCTTTGCTTCGCCCGCTCTTGCGCAGAAGGCACCTCCGGCTGTCGTGGTGGTGATCAACAACGAGCGCGTCTTCGGCGAATGCAACGCCTGCAAGACCGCAAACACCCAGCTTCAGCAGCAGCTCCAGACGCTGCAGACCCGCGCGCAGCAGCTCAGCCAGCCGCTTCAGACCGAAGCCGAGGCGATCCGCACGGCCGCCGGCGGCAAGGCTCCCGACGCAGCGCTGCAGACCCGCATCACCGCGCTGCAGACCAAGCAGAATTCCGCGCAGCAGGAACTGGCCAATGGCGAGCAGACCATCCAGCGCAATCGTCAATATGTGGTGCAGCAGATCAGCACTGCGCTGAACCCGATCATCCAGAAGGTCATGACCGCACGCGGCGCGAACTTCGCGGTGGACGTGCAGGCGACGCTGGCGATCGGGCCTGGTGTCGATGTCACCAACGACGTGCTGGCTCAGCTCAACACCGCGCTGCCTTCGATCAACGTGACCGCGCCGCCGCCGCCGCCGCAGCCGGCGCAGCCGGGCCGCTGATCCGAACGCGATGAGCGAGGACGCAGCCCCCAGGCCCGCCATCGGCCCGCTGGATGTCCGGCGGGTCATGGCGGCACTGCCGCACCGCTATCCGCTTTTGCTGGTCGACCGTGTCGAGGAACTCGTTCCCGATCGGTCGATCCGCGCGATCAAGGCGGTGACGATCAACGAGCAGTTCTTTCAGGGCCATTTTCCAGGCCGGCCGATCATGCCCGGCGTACTTGTCGTCGAGGCGCTGGCGCAGGCCGCCGGGGTTCTGGCGGTGGAATCGCTCGGCCTCGCCGGTTCGGGCAAGCTGGTCTATTTCATGAGCATCGACGGCGTGAAGTTTCGCAAGCCTGTCGAGCCCGGTATATTGCTCAGCCTGGAGGTCGAATTCGTCCAGAAGCGCTCGCGCGTCTGCAAATTCGCCGGCAAGGCGCTGATCGATGGCGAACTGGCGGCCGAATGCGAATTCACTGCCATGATCGCGGATCCACCGGCCGACGTCTGACACCTCAGCTTTCTCTGGGATGACGGGACAGGCCGTGAACACTTTTATTGAAAGATCGGCGAATCTGCCCTAAGGGCGCGCCTTCGCATCCCTCAGGCTGGTCGGAAACCAGCCAATTTGGAGCATAGACATGAAAAAGAACATCCACCCCGACTACCACATGATCAATGTGCAGATGACCGACGGCACCGTATTCCAGACCCGCACAACGTGGGGCAAGGAAGGCGACACGATGCAGCTCGACATCGATCCGCTCGCGCACCCGGCCTGGACCGGCGGTCGCGGCACGATGCTCGACACCGGTGGTCAGGTTGCGCGCTTCAACAAGCGTTTCGGCGGCCTCTCGCTCACCAAGAAGTGATCGTGGTGCGCGGCCAGCCATTCTGGTCCGCGCTCCGCATCGCATGCGTCATCGCGCTCGTCGCCCCAGTGGCGGCGGGCGCGCAGTCGCGTGCGCCGACCGCGGACCGCACCATCGCCACGCTCCGCGCCAGTGCAGCCTGGAAACAGGCCGTAGCGACGCTCGATCGGGAGCATGACCGTTTCGTCGACGAGATCGTCGAGATCACCCAGATTCCGGCTCCGCCTTTCGGCGAGGCGAAGCGCGGCGCCGCCGTGCGCGCGAAGTTCGCCGCGCTGGGCCTGACCGACATCGAAACGGATCGGGTCGGCAATGTGATCGGTCTGCGGCGCGGCACCGGTCCGACGGGCGGAAAGCTCGTGGTGATCTCCGCGCATCTCGACACCGTCTTTCCCGAAGGCACCGACGTGACCGTCAAGCGCGAGGGGACGAAGCTTTCGGCGCCCGGGATCAGCGACGACACGCGGGGCTTGGCCACATTGCTGGCCTATGTCCGCGCGCTCGATGCGGCGAAGGTCAAGACGCGGTACGACATTCTCTTCCTCGCCTCGGTGGGTGAAGAGGGGCAAGGTGATCTGCGCGGTGTCCGCCACTTCTTCACCAAGGGATCCTACAAGGATCGCACCGCTGCCTTCTTCTCGGTGGATGGCGTCAATCCGGCGCGCGTTACCAACGGTGCGGTGGGTTCGAAGCGGTATCGTGTCACCTTCAAGGGCCCCGGCGGCCATAGCTTCGGTGCGTTCGGCCTGGTGAATCCGATGGCCGCGATGGCGAAGACGGTGACCGACCTTTATGAGATTGTGCCGCCGACCAGCCCCAAGACGACTTATGCGGCCGCTGTCACCGGTGGCGGCACCTCGGTCAATTCGATCCCCGATTCAGTGTTCATGGAATTCGACATGCGCTCTGAAAGCGCTGCCGAGCTCGACATTCTCGACAAGAAGCTGCTTGCCATTATCGACAAGGCAGTTGCCGGCGAAAATGCGGCGCGTTCGACGCGCGAAGGGCCGGTCACCGCGGACAAGAAACTGATCGGCGATCGTCCGGCAGGCAGCACGCCCGCCGACGCGCCGATCGTCGCGCTGACCACCGCCGCGATCCGCTCTCAGGGCTATACGCCCGACGTCTACGCATCTTCGACCGACGCCAATATTCCGATCAGCCTGGGCATCCCGGCGATCACGATCGGATCGGGCGGAAAGGGCGGTCGTGCCCACGCACCCGACGAGTATATCGACGTGGAAAAGGGTGAGAGCGTCAGGGGACTGACCGTCGGTCTGCTCGCGCTGATGGCGGTCGCCGAAGCGCAGCGCTGAAGTCGAAAGGGCTCAGATTTCGAATCTGACGCCCTGCGCGAGCGGCAATGCACCGGACCAGTTCACCGTGCTCGTCTGGCGCCGCATATATGCCCTCCAGCTGTCCGAGCCCGACTCACGACCGCCGCCGGTTTCTTTCTCGCCACCGAACGCACCGCCAATTTCTGCGCCTGACGTGCCGATATTGACGTTGGCAATCCCGCAATCGCTGCCCGACGCCGAAACGAAGCGCTCGGCCTCGCGCATGTCGGTGGTGAAGATGCTGGATGACAGTCCCTGAGGCACCGCATTCTGCAATGCGATCGCCTCGTCGAGCGTGTCATAGGCGAACACATAAAGGATCGGCGCAAAGGTCTCCTCCAGCGCTGGCCCGTCATGCGCCGGCATCGCGACAATGGCAGGGCGCACATAGAGCCCATCGATCCGTTCGCCGCCGCTCACCGTCGCGCCCATTGCGCGCGCGGCATTCAGCGCCTGCTCCATGCCATGCCAGGCAGCTTCGTCGATCAACGGGCCGACGAGATTCGCGGGGTCGCGCGGATCGCCGACCGCGATCGATGCGGCTGCGGCGCGCATTCTCTCCAGAAAACCATCATGGATCGAACGATGCAGGAACAGCCTGCGTAGTGAGGTGCAGCGCTGCCCCGCCGTGCCCATGAAGCCGAATGCGCAGGCACGCAGGGCAAGGTCCGTATCGGCGGCGGGGGTTACGATCGACGCATTGTTGCCGCCCAGTTCGAGCAAAGTGCGCGCGAATCGCGTCGCTGCGCGTTCTGCGACGATCCGGCCCATGCGGGTGCTGCCCGTCGCCGAGATCAGGCGTATGGCGGGATTGTCGGCAAGTGTTGCGCCGATATCCGCGCCACCCGTGACGATTCCCAGCAATCCCACGGGTGTATCGCCGAATCGTGCCAGCGCGCGTTCCGCGAGCGCCATCACCGCCAATGCCGTGAGTGGCGTCTTTTCGGAGGGTTTCCAGATCACCGGATTTCCGCAGACCAGAGCGAGCGCGGCATTCCACGCCCAGACGGCGACGGGAAAGTTGAACGCGGTGATGACTGCCACCGGCCCCAGCGGATGCCAGGTTTCGCTCATCCGGTGTCCTGGACGCTCGCTGGCGATGGTGAGCCCATAGAGCTGACGGGAGAGGCCGACCGCGAAATCGCAGATGTCGATCATCTCCTGGACCTCGCCGAGCCCCTCCGACAGCGGCTTGCCGCATTCGAGCGTCACCAGCCGGCCGAGCGGTTCCTTGTTCTCGCGCAGCACCTCGCCGAGCAGCCGAACCAGTTCGCCCCGACGCGGTGCGGGAACATCGCGCCAGGCGAGAAACGCCGAATCTGCCTGCGCTACGCAATCCGCGACGTCGGCGATGCTCGAATCGGCGACACGGCCAATCTCGGCGCCGTCGATCGGCGATTGCACATGACGGCCATCATCTGAGGGATAAATGCCAAGAGCCTCGAGAATCGCGGCTGCGTCCTGCGCTGTCGAAATCATGTCTGCTCCTGAGGCTTGGGGTGTGCTGGCGCGTCGGGATGCGGTTTAGGACGAGTAACGGCCGAACGTCACGTGTCTTTCATAGTTCGGGCCTAGCGGCATGCCGAAGACCAAAGGGGAATGCACATGTCCGTCCGAACCTTCGCGCTTGCCGCGACCAGCCTGATCGCGCTCGCCGCACCCGCATACGCCCAGACCGTGCCGGGGGAGGCGGACGTCCGCGACGAGATCGTCGTCACCGCCCAGTTGCGCGAACAGGATCCGATCGAGGTGCCGATCGCGCTCAGCGTGTTCGGCGGCGAACAGCTCGATCGGCTGGGTATCGAGGAGTTCGACGAATTCTCGCGCTTCGTGCCGGGATTCGAGGTGCAGAATCAGTCGCCGAACAATCCGGGATTCGTCATGCGCGGCATCACCTCCGACAGCGGCACGGCGTTCAACGAGCCGCGCGTATCGGTGTTCCAGGATGGCGTTTCCATCTCGAAGTCGCGCGGGTCCTATGTCGAATTGTTCGATATGGAGCGGATCGAAGTCGCCAAGGGGCCGCAATCGACGCTCTACGGGCGCGGTGCGCTGATCGGTGCGGTCAATCTGATCCAGAACAAGGCCGATCCCCGCGCCGCCGCATTCGCGGGCAAGGCATCCTATGGCAATTACAACAGCTGGATGCTCGACGGCATGGCGAACGTGCCGCTTGGCGACAATGCGGCTTTCCGGATCGCCGGACGTGTTCGCCAGCGTGACGGCTATGTCGACAATCTGCTCGGCGGGCGGGACTTCAACTCGGCAGACAGCTGGGCATTGCGCGGATCATTCCATGCCGATCTCGGCGATGTTTCGGTCGACGTCATCGGCAATTATCAGAAGGACTCGCCGGCCGGCACCGCGTTCAAGTCGATCGCTTATCGTCCGACCGACCCGGTCACGGGGGCGGTGATCGGCAATGCCGGGCGGAACAGCGGCGCGGCGCTTGCGCCGGGCGCCGGTTTCGAGGGCGGCCGGCCGCTCGGTCTCGATCGCGAGGTCAAGGGCGTGACCGGTATCATCAACTGGACGTTGAACGAGCGGTTCAAACTGACCTCGATCAGCGCCTGGCGCCGGTTTGACGCGCTGGAGATCTTCGATGCCGACGGCATCTCGCTGCCGGTGCTGACCGCCGCCGAGGATGCGCGCGGCAAACAGGTCAGCCAGGAATTGCGCCTGACCTTCGAGGATGGCCCGATCACGGCCTTTATCGGCGCCAATTATTTCCACGAAAGCGGATCGCAAAGGACGCCCAGCCAGTTCGACGAGCGTGCCGCGCTGGCGCGGTTGACCAGCCAGCTTGCCGGCCCAATCCCCGGTCGCCCCGCGACCGACCCGATGCCTGCGGCGTTGCTCGCCAACACCGCCTTCACCGGCGCCTTGCTCCAGGGTGTGGCGCAGAGTTACGGCGTGGCATTGGCCGGACCACAGGCGCAGGCGATCGCGGCCAATCTGAAGGCCGCACATGGCGAAACCAGCACGAATTTCTCACGCACCAATGCCATCGACATCTTCGGCGACGTGACAATCAAACTGTCCGACAGTTTCGAGCTGGGCGCGGGCGTTCGTTACAGCCATGACGACAAACGCAGCCGGTTCACAGCATCCGTGCTCAACGGCCGATCGATCCTGGGTGGTTTCATTGGCGCGCTGAGCCAGCCGGCGGCTGTCCGTACCGCGTTGCTTCAGGCATTGGCCGTGCCGGGCGCGGCGTCGATCCCGCCGTCTGCCGCTTATCCGGTGCCGCTGTTCGGCCTGGGGCTTCAACCCACCACGGGCAATGGCACGATCGAATCGGCGGATCTGAACGACGACGGACTCACCTGGCGCCTGACCGCGCGCTATGCACCCAATGCTGACAGCAGCATTTACGCGACCTATGCGCGCGGCCGCCGACCCGATGTTCTGTCGGCAAGCGCGCCGGGCGCCCCCTTTGGTGCCACACGTTTCGACCTGCTCGAATCCGAAACGGTCGACAGTTTCGAACTGGGCGCGAAAACGGCGCTGGCCGATCGAACCCTGTTCCTCGACGGCGCGATCTTCTTCTATCAATATGACAATTTCCAGACGACGGTGCAGCAGGGCACGCAGTTCATCACCACCAATGCCGGCAAGGCCGAAAGCTATGGCTTTGAGGGGCAGATGCGCTGGACGCCGGATGATGCGATCAGCCTGTTCGCCAACTATGCGTACAACCATAGCCGCTTCAAGACGGGCGTGCGCAACGGCAACCGGTTCCGCCTGTCACCTGATCATTCCGCCGCGATCGGCGCGATCCTCTCGCTGCCTGCGGGCCCCGGTCGCATCGCTTTCACGCCCAGCCTGACCTGGCAGTCCAGCGTCTTCTTCGATGACGACAATGATCGCCCGGCGCTGCAACAGCCGCCGGCGGCACTGGTCGCCGACAATATCCAGGACGAGCGCCAGACCGGCTATGCCCTCGTCAATGCGCGCCTGGGCTATGAGGCGCCGGACGGTGCCTGGCGCGTCGAGGCATTCGTCGAGAATGCGTTCAACAAGAAATATATCAAGGACGCGGGCAATACCGGCGACGCATTGGGTCTGCCCACCTTCATCGCCGGCGAACCCCGCTTTTACGGGATCAGCGCGAGCTTCCGCTTCGGTGGCCGCCGCTGAGGGGCGGCTGACATCACGCCCGGTCATCCGTTGGGGCCGGGCGTGTCGACGTGCTGTCCTTCCATCGACACGCCCGGCCCCAATAGCGGGATATGAAGCTGCCCCGGCCGGTTGGCCGATGATGCCGCTCACATCCCGTAACGCGGGAGCCTCAATCGGCGATATGGTCGATCACGATTTTCCGGATTGCGTCCTGGCGCGTCAACTCGGCGGATTGGCGCATGATCCAGCTGTCGAGTGCGTCGAGCAGGGCGTCGTCAACGCGCAGCCCGATTACAGTTTTTGCGGCGGTTCGTTCGGGCCTCGGCCAGCCCACAGCAGTATGCTTCATAGGGACACATCCTCACAGCCGGAGCATGAAACGCATCTCCGGTGGCGACCGCTTCGCACGCAATTGTTACGGTTGCTGTGATCTGCCGCACAGTGCGGGGACATTTTCGACGAAGCGATTATCCGGACAGCATTTTCAGCAAGAAATCGGCCCGTTCGGCGATATTTGCCTTCGGCAGCATCAGGATTTCGTAGCCAAGCGAGGCATAGGCGTCGAGCAGTCGCGAATATTCGGCGATCGCCGCATCGGCGTCATGCCGTCGCTCGACATCCGAAACATAGATTTCCGGCCAGGGCGGCGCCATGAAGATGCGGTGATGATAGGCGTGACGATCGCCGAGCGCGCTGAGCGCAGGCTCACCCGTCGCATGCTGAAGCGCCGCAGCGGCGTCGATGAGGCCCCGATCGAAGAACACCCACCCATCAGATGCATCGACCGAGGCAAGGTCGACCGACGCCATGGCGATTGCGCGACGTGCAAAGGCGGCGGCATCTACCCAGGGCAATGCCGCGCCGTCTCCGTCCAGTTCCTCTCGGACGATCCGCCGGCCCGGTTCTTCGACCACCGCATATCCACGCCGTCCAAGCTCGGCGAGCAACGTCGACTTACCACCGCCCGAGCAGCCGGAGATGACGACGAACCGGTTCATTGTCCGTCCGCGAAACGCACCCGGCCAATGGCGCTGTTCTTCACGTCCTTGAGCACCGCCATCGACTCCACGCGCTTCACGATCGGCAGCGCAGTGAAGTGGCGATCGAGCAGCTGATCATATTGCTCCATCGAATCCAGGCTGAATTGAACGACATAGTCGCAGCTTCCGGAAACAAACTGACATTGAACGACTTGCGGCAAGATATTCATCGACTGCCTGAAGCTGTGATGTCCATCCGGCGTGTCGCGTTCGAGTGTCACCAGCGCAATGATCTTCAGCCGCGGACCCAGGATTTCCGGGTTAACGATCGAGACGTCGGCGATGATCACGCCGTCGCGACGCAGCGCTTCCACGCGACGACGGCACGACGATGGGGAGACGGCTGCCAGGCTGGCGAGCTCGGCATAGGTGAGCTGGTTGTTGCCCTGCAGAATATCGAGGATCTTTCGATCGATCCGATCCGGTGTTTTCACCTGCGCCTCCGTTTCTCGAACGCCAGCCATGACCGAAATTTCGTATAATGGCACTCGAAACGATCAGATTCGCCGCCATTTGAACAGATTTGACCACCTATTCCGGGCACAGCGCCATAAAAGGCGGTCACGCGCACATGCGATTGGGAGGTCTATATGAGTTCGAACGGATGGAATCCGGCAACGGTCGCAACCTGGGGCGGCGAGGAGGCTCCGCTGGCATTCGGGGCTGCGCAGGTACCGATCGTACAGAGCGCGCCCTTCGCCTATCCGGACATCGACAGCTGGCTGGATGTGGCGCTGGAGCGCACCGAGGGCCATATCTACAGCCGGAACACCAACCCGACCGTGGCGGTGTTCGAGGAAAAGGTGCGGCTGCTTGAGCGTGCCGAAGCCGCGACATCCTTCGCGAGCGGCATGGCTGCCATCTCGAATGCGTTGTTCACCTTCGCGCACCCGGGCGACCGCATCGTTTCGATCTCGGACAGCTATGGCGGGACGTCGAAGCTGTTCCTCGAATTCCTGCCGCAGATGGGCGTCGAGATCGACCTGGTCGAAACCGGCGATGGCGATGCGCTTGACGCTGCGATCGCACGCGGTTGCAAGATCGTCTATCTTGAAACCCCGACCAATCCGACGCTCAAGATCATCGACCTGGAACGCGCGCTTGCGTCGGCGAAGCGGGCAGGGGCCATCTCGATCGTCGACAACACGTTCGGCACGCCGATCAACCAGCTGCCGATCCTGCTGGGTGCGGATCTTGTCGTGCACAGCGCGACAAAATTCCTGGGCGGCCATGACGATGCGATGGGCGGCGTGCTGGCCGGCCGCGCCGATCTGGTCCGCAAGGTCTATCATTATCGCGAGATCACCGGCGGCAGCCTGGGGGCATTTGCCGCCTACCTGCTGCTGCGCGGGATGAAGACGCTGGAACTGCGCGTGCACCGGCAGAACGAGACGGCGATGGCGATGGCACGTTATCTGAACGATCATCCCAAGGTGACGCAGGTCTTTTATCCCGGCCTGGAAAGTCATCCGGGGCATGACATCGCAAAGCGCCAGATGACCGGGTTCGGTGGCGTGCTGAGTTTCTCGGTGGGCGACGATTTCGATGCGACCAAGCGCTTCCTAAACGCGCTGAAACTGGCGCATCGTGCGGCCAGCCTGGGATCGGTGAACACGCTGGCGGGGCCGCCCTGCACCACCAGCCATGTCGAATGCAGTGCAGCGGAACGTGCGCAACTGGGCATTCCGGAAACGCTGGTGCGCTATTCCTGCGGAATCGAGTCGTTCGAGGATCTTCGCAACGACGTTGCCGCGGCGCTCGATCAGGTTTGATCTCGTTCGTGCGGTTCGCCGATCAAAAATAGCGGTGATTGCCTGACCGACATCGATCGCAACCATGGTTGCGATCGATGTCGGTCAGGCGCGGATTTATTGAACCTTGCGGGCAGGCAGCGCGTTGAGACGCCTGATCACCAACCGGTAGAGGATGTTTTCATGACGCAGCAGCCCCCAATTCCCGCAGCAAGCCAGTCGCCCTATCCGATTGAAGAGCAACCCCATCGGCATATTTCCGAAGCGATCGGCTATAACGGGGATGGACCTGAAGCCGTCGCATACGAGTCCCGCGGAAAGGACGAAAGCTTCTCTATAACGGAGTTGCTCGATGATTATGGCATCGATGCCCGAACGGCCCTCGGTATTGGCGCGGCGGTTGGTCTTGGCGCTATCGCCGGAATTTCGGCATTGCTGTTCTCAAGACGGAGCAAGCGTGTGGCGACCAAGCCGGCTCGCGCGGCGGTCGCGCGCAAACCCCGCACAACCAAGGCGCGAGCGGCCAGGAAACCGGCGCCGAAAAGCGCGACGGCTCGGGCCGCTGCAAAGGCCTGACGCCGAGCATGTGACAGAATGAGAAGGCCGCCGCCTCACTGGTGGCGGCCCTTTCATGGTACCCGCGGCAGAGCCATCAATATGCTGTCGAGCGTCGCGCGACCGATTGATATTCGATATTTCAGACGGAATGAATTTTACGTGATCAGGGTTTGGCGCCCGGATCTTCCCCACCGGGCAACGCCCTTCATGATGATGAAATGCGCGAGCAGCGCCACGAGCGCACCACCCACCACATCGGTGAAATAATGCGTGCCTTCCACGGGGATCGACAACAGCATCGCGGCATTCACGGCGATGATGGGCCATCGCAACGCCCCCATATTCCACCCTGCGATCATATAAAGAACGGCGCTGGCCGCATGAAAGCTGGGCACGCTGACGAGGCCGCGTATGACGCCCAGATCGACCTGATGCATGTCATATTGTCTGAGAATCGGGATGATGTCCGCCTGATACAGCGCGCTTATCGGCATATAGGGAATCGGGCCGTGCCAGAGAAAGGCCAGGGCACCCTTGGCTGGCATGAACCAGAACAGGATCAAGGTCATGACCGCGGCGAGCCAGAAGGATGCCAGGAATTGGCGTGCCGCCGTGGTTCGTCCAGTCCATGCGAAATAGCCGATGATGATCGCCGGCGTCAGAAATATGCTCGAATAGGCCACGCGGCTGAGAATTTGCAGAACGACATGCGCTGAAACGATTTCATACCAGCGGATCCAGTCGAGGCCGAGAAGCGCATCGATCCGGTGAAGCGATGCATCCACCCAACCCGTCGTTGTCGCCGCAACCGCGTAACTCGCGACCGCGCCGAGCAGGCTGATCGTGACGAAGAGCCCGACAAACTCTGCCGCGTCGCGCGTGACTTGCTGAAATTTGCTTTGCGGATTGCGAAAGGCATATCGCAGGCCGGTTGCCGTGCCCGCGACGATGCCGACCAGCCCGGTGATCGGGTCGAGCAGATCGATCGTCAGTTTCGCCCGGATCATTGCCAGGGTCACGCAGCCAGTGGTCAGAAGCATGGCCGTGAGCACCCACACGCCTGGAATAGCGCATATTCGAACGGGCTGGACTTCGGTGACCGCTGGCGGCGCTTCGGTGAGCGTCGGCGGCGCGGTCGGCACGAGCAGCAGCTCGTTTGCCGTTGGCGAATGCGTTGCCGCCGCGATCATCCGGAGGCTCCGGCTAACCAGATGTTCACCGAGGAATTTTCATATGCATTGTCGGTGAGCGACTCTGGGGAAGTTCGTTGCGGACAGCGTAAGACTGGAGTCTTCGCAAGAAAACACCAGTCTGGAATCGACTTACCGACGCCGGGCAGGGTTTCAAGTATTTTTGCTGACGCGGTGTCCTGGAATGAGCTGGCATGGATAGCGGACGGTTAACCCAATTCCGCTCAGCCAGCTCATTTCCTGAATTACGGGCATTCGGCGTTCGAATGGTTTCAAGGCACCGGTGACGGACGAAGAGGTACGCAATCTGCCAATCCCCATGGCTCTGACAACGTCCCCCCGCGACCGTCCCGACGGCAATCCTTCAAAAGCTATAGGCTAAGCTCATGCCAACCGTTCGCGGCCTGGCGATCGTAACCCAGGGAAAACCCTGCCGTGTATAGGCGGAGAGCTCCGATCGCTGATCGGTCAAATTGCGCACGAAAAGTCCGATCTCGATTTCGCGCCTGCGCAAACCGATCCGCGCGTCCACCAGCGTGTAATTGTCCAGCAGGAAGTCAGGCGTCGACGTGGATCCTGCCAGTGCCGCATGGCGATCACCAACAAATCGGGCGACGCCGCTGACAAGGCCTTCCCAGTCGCCAGTCAATGGCTGCGTATAGGTCATCGAGAGGCTGCCGCTCCAGCGCGGCGTATAAGGCAGCCGGTTGCCGCGTGCCGCCACGCCGGCGCGGGCCTCGCGTATCGTGGCGTCCGCATATGCGAACGTCGCTGCGATATCGAGCCCGGAGACCGGCTTCAGGGTGAACGCGCCCTCGAAACCCATATTCCTGGCTCGCCCGCCATTGGCATAGCCTGACAGGCCCTGGGCGGAGGCGGTCACCTGGATATTACGCCAGTCCAGATAATAGCCGATCAGCTCCGCCGAGCCCCATCCGCCGGGAAAGTTCGATTTCAGGCCGATTTCATAGTTGCGCGTCTCGTCGGACTCGAAGGACCGGGGAAGGCCGTTCACGACCAGATTTGGACCGCCCGGTCGAAATCCCGTCGCGTATCGCGCGTACATGGTCGCATAGGGCGAAAACTCGTAGGTCAGCGTCGCCAGATACGTCGCGAAATTCTCCTTTGACGAGACACGGCCCGTGTCCGGGGGCGTGGGCAAGGCCTGGAGGACGGACGTCAGCAGGAGATTATAGGCCGCGGCAGCGCTTCCGCCGAATCTCTGCCGGAAACTCTGTTCGATGGAGCCCACCCGGACACCCAGCGTCAGGTCGAGCGCGTCCGTCAGCGAGACCGTTCCATTGGCGAAAGCCGAATATTCCTTCAGGTCCGTCGGGAAATCGAAAAAGAGGGTCGGCGTCAGAGCCGCGATTGGTGAAAGATCCGGCCTCACGCCGTTCACGTTGGTGACGAGCTTGTTCTTCTCGTCATTGTAGAAGACCCCCGCCATCCATTCGAACCTTCCGCCGCTTGGCGATGTGAGGCGGAATTCCTGCGTGGTTCTTTCATTCGTCGCGGGAAATTCGAGCGACACGATGGCTGGCGTCGGAAATGCCGGGCTTCCATAAAGCGGAAGCGTCCGCGAGACAGTGCGTGCGAGCGAGCTTTGCGTCCCGTTCAGAACCTGGAAGCTTTTGACGCGCTGATAGGATGTCAGCGAGGTGACCGTCGCCCAGTCGAGTTCATAGTCGACCGTCAACAGGCCTGCGGACGTTCTGCGCTTGTAGCTCGGCACGATATATTCGTTGTAGAGAAACTGGCCGTTTCGAGGTGCCGCGTTGACCCCCGCGGTATAGGCAACGACGTCCCGGCCATTGATGTCGACATGTTGCTGGAAAGCCGCCGCCAGGATGGTCAGGCGTTCGCTGGGCTTGAGCAGGAGCGATGCGCTCACGCCATAGCGTCGGCTGCTGTTGACGTTGGTCGCTCCCGTCAGGTCATTGTCGATATAGCCGCCCTGCCGGTCGTAATAACCCGATACGCGCAATCCTGCTTTGCCGGGTGCGATGCCGCCGCTGACGGATGCGCGGATCGAACCGCTCATTTCTCCGAAGCGTGTATCCGAAATCTCGCCGCGCGCGGTGCCCTCGACGCCGTCGAGGCTTGGCTTGCGCAACGTGTAGGAGATGAGACCGCCGAGCGTATTCGCGCCGAAGAGAGTCCCCTGAGGCCCGCGAAGAACCTCGACACGCTCGAGGTCGATGGGGTCGAGGTCGAGGGAGTCCTGGGCGCCGTTCGAATAGGCCGAACTGATTCCGAACGGCGCGCCGTCGACGACGATGCCGGTCGTCGGACCACCGACGTCCGCACCCTGGGTCAGCCCCCGGATGACCGGCACGCCCCCGCCGAGATTGTTGTTGACCTGCAGGCCAGGGACCAGGCCCGCAAAGTCCTTGAAGCTGTTGAGGCCGGCAGACATGAGGGTATCGGCCTTCAGGCTCGTCACCGCGGCAGGCACATCGATGAGCGCTTCGGTACGCTTGGTTGCCGTCACCACAATATCCTCTGGCGCCTCGGTCCCGTCACCGAGTTCGGCGCTCCCTTTGGCTTGATCGGCCTGAGCCGCCGCCGATCCCGTCCACGACGTGGCAAGGAGTAGACTGAGCAACAACCGTTTCCGCTGCTGATGGGCCCGCATTTTATTTCCCCCGTTTCAAAACCAGATTGCCTGCTCGCAGCCGGAGGGGTACATGTCCAACTTATTGGGGTCATCATCAGCATGAATTTGTCTCATATCACATTGGCTCAGCTCCGCGCCTTGGTGACACTGGAGGAGACGCAGAGCTTCACCGTCGCGGCGCAGCGGCTTGGCCGGACCCAGTCCGCGATCAGCCACGCGGTCAGACAAATCGAGGAGGCGTTCGGCGAGGTTCTGTTCGACCGGTTGAAAGAGGGGACGATCCCCAACTCGACCGGCAAGCTTGCCATCGCCGAAGCCCGCCTGGCCTTCGCCCATCTGGAGCGACTGGAGTTTGCAATACGAGGGGAAAGCGCGCTAGCGACCGGGCGGCTCAGGCTTGCCTGTTTCCCCAGCGCATCGCACTGGATCCTGCCCGAGGTGATCGGCGCCTATTCGCAACGCCACCCGGGCATCGAACTGGAAATCATCGAGCGCGCTGATGAGGCGTGCGTGACGGCGGTGCGGGAGCGGAGAGTCGATCTGGGAATGATCAACGCACCCTATGGGGATCTGATGAGCATCCCCTTGTTCGACGATGAACTCTGCCTGGTCGCCGCGCATGACTCCTTGCCCAAGAACCCGGAAGCAGGTCTGCGGTCATTCGCCGATATTCCGTTCATCTATCCCCGCGGGGCCTGCGAGCCTCTGATTGAAGCGGCTTTCCAGGCGGCGGGTGTGACGCCTTCGATCGCCGCCTCGATGACGACGAATGGCCCCGCCCTGATCCTCTCCCTGCTTCGCGCGCGGCGCAGTTTCACGATCCTGCCGGCTCTGGCGCTCAACGATGACGCGACCAACGATCTTTACATCGACGCAATACGGCCGCGCCTTTTGCGGCGTGTGGCGCTTGCGGCCGGATCCGAGCACACGCTTCCGCCCTCGGCGCGCGCATTTGTCGAGATGCTGCGCGATCATCAATTTCGAGCAGGTGGTCCCATGACTTTCACCTGCCCAAGGCAGCCGGCCCCGGGCGTTGCCGGTCCGGACGGGATATAAAATGACTGACCATGCGGAGAGCAGGACGCAGCGTTCCACGCTTCAGCCGGCATCGCTTCACCGGTTCGACTATGCATGTCCAGGCATAGACATTGTGGGCGCGAAACCGGGGCCCCGACTGTGCATCATGGCCGGCGTTCACATCAATGAGGCGTCGAGCATCGCGGCGGCGATGCATCTGCCGGATTTCATCGATACCCAGCTCCTGAGCGGGCAGGTCTCGATCATTCCGATCGTCAGCACCCATCATCTCTATACCAAGGCGATGGTCACTCCGCCCTCGAGTGGCGTCGACCTGCATTGGTCATATCCGGGGGACCCGCGCGGCGATTTCAACGACGCGCTCGCGCACTGGCTGGTTTGCGAATGGGCACAAGATGCCGATGTGCTTCTCGATCTGCACGGGGGCGATCTCGACGAGCGGATGGCGCGCTATGTCGTCACTCAAAAAACGGGCGATGACGCGTTCGACGCCTCCATCTCCAACCTCGCTGGATGCTTCGACACGGATTTGAACGTGGCATTGGCCGCGCCGGAGACCTGGTCGGCAGGACGGATATGCACGGCGCTCGCGAGAGACAAGCGCCGCGGCATGGTGGTCGAAGCTGGCGATCACGGGCATCTCGATCGGGACAGCGTCGACTGGATCATCGCGGGCATCATGAAGGTCATGCGCCATTTGAACATGCTCCCGGGCAGCGTCGACATACGCGCGGATCGTACGGTTCTCGGACGCTATGAGTGGGTCGTTGCTCCGGTGGCAGGCGGCGTGCGGCTGAAGGTGAATCCAGGGGATCGGGTGACGCTTGGCGATCGGATCGGGATCATCACGAACCTGTTCGGCGAGGAGATCGCCGAGGTGCGCGCGGCGGCGTCAGGTCATATCATGATGCTCAAGACGCCACTCTTTGCTCAGGCTGGAGAATGGATAGGCGCCATCGCAAGCGAGACATGAGTGTCATGCAAGCGCGGGACCGCCACCCGAACGTCGAGGCTTCGCCGATCCATGACGAGATCTCGACGATCGCCTGACGCCCGGTCTTGGCACTGCGCGACGTGCTGGCTGATCACTCCGACACAGGCTGGAACCATTTCGCCCAGCGCCCGACGCGGCTCGTCACCCGATCGAACAGGCCGGAGTCGAGATTTCCGCCACTCAGGACGACCGCGACCCTTTTTCCACGCAGGCGCGTCCGGTCCTTGAAGACCGCTGCGAGAGCGGCAGCCCCGGCGCCCTCGACAAGATTATGCGTGCCGACAAGATAGAGGGCGCAGGCGTCGAGGATTTCGTCGTCGGTCACGCGGACGACGCGCGCCGCGCGCTTCACGAGCAGATCGACGACCCCTTCGTCGGGTGCCCGGCATGCAAGGCCGTCGGCGACGGTTTCGGCCGTATCGGTGCAGACGCGGCGTCCTTGGTCGAAGGACAGCGCATAGGCAGGGGCGCCGTCGGCCACCACGCCGACCACCTCGGTCGTCAGTCCCAATAAATCCCGCACGAGCAATGTAGCGCTCATGCCGGAGCCCATTCCGATCGGAACATAGACGATATCGACGTCCGAAATCGCATCGAACATTTCCAATGGGTAGGTCGCAACACCGCGCAGCAGCTGCGGGGTGAAGGAGCGGATCATATGAACGCCGGTCGACTGCTCCAACGCGATCGCGTGCTCGCGGGCCTGCTGATAATCCTGCCCCTTGACCAGGACATCAGCGCCCCACGCGGCCATTGCGGCATTCTTGTCGGGAGAGTTCCCCTCGGGGACGACGATGGTCGCATCGCGCCCGTATCTCCCGGCCGCGCGCGCCACGCTTTGTCCGTGATTGCCACGGGTCGGGGCAATCACCCCGACCTTGTCCCCGAAGTTTTTGACGAACCAGTCCATATAGGCAAGGCCGCCACGGAGCTTGAAGCATCCGATCGGAGTGTGATTCTCATGCTTCACCCACAGTTCGCAGCCGCAAATGGCTTCCAGGATCGGCCAACGATATTGGGGGGTTGCGGGCATGTCTGCATAGACAATGGCAGCTGCATCGCGAATGTCGTCTAGGTCTAACACAGGGCGGCCTCGACCGCGGCGACTGCATGTAGCCTGGTTGTGTCGAACAGCGGCAGGCCGGACATGTCCTGCTTGATCAGCAGGCTCAATTCGGTGCAGCCGAGGATCACGCCTTCGGCTCCATCGGCTGCCAGATCTGCAACCAGTTCTCGGGCATAGGCTATGGCCTTGTCGGAAACGACACCCTGGCAAAGCTCCTCATAGATGATCCGGTGAATCCGCCCCTGATCCTGCTCGCTGGGAACCAGCACATCGACGCCGTGGTGATCCGCCAGTCGCGATCGATAGAAGGGCTGGGACATGGTGAATGCAGTGCCGAGCAAGGCGACCTGCTTCATGCCACAGCGCTTTATCTCGGCCGCGGTCGCGTCGGCAATGTGCACGAAGGGCAGCGACACGCCTTGCGAGATTGTGTCGAAGACGATGTGCATCGTGTTGGTGCAGATCAGCACCAGATCCGCGCCTGCACGCTCAAGGGCGACTGCCGCGGCGTTGAGCTGCCGACCGGCTTCCTCCCATTCACCGGAACGCTGCAAGGGCTCGATTTCCGCGAAATTGACCGAGCAGATCGCGAGTTTTGCGGAGTTGAGGCCGCCCAGTCTTTGCCTCACCTCCTCATTGATAATTTTATAATAGAGGGCGGTGGATTCCCAACTCATCCCCCCGATCAACCCGATTGTCTTCATGATTGCCCTCTTTCTCTTGCTCGAATTCGCTGCCAGGTTCGCATCGACACGGTCTTCGCGAACGGGGCGCATCACATCGACGCTGGTGGGAATAGGGCCGTCGCAGACCCCGCCCACAAGGTCGAATTAATAGCTTTCATTGGTGGAATGAGGCGCCTTGCTCATGGGAACCCGTTCGACGGTGCAAGGTGCGGCCGTCGTGCCGCAATCTTCGTGGCGGCGAAGTAGATGAGATAGGTGGCGGTGATCCCCCCGATGGCGGTGGCGATCTCAAGGGTATTGGCTTGCAGGATCAGCCAGCCCATCGCACCCATGCCGAGGAGAGCCGCAAGCGGAAGTGCCCGGAAACTCACGCTCCCTTCCACCGAGATGCCCCGCCGGTGGAGCCGCCATGCTGCGGCACAGGCGACGGCGTAAAGAAAGGCGTTTGCAAGCGCCGACAATGTCGCCAGCTGCTCGAATGTTCCCGAGATCGCCAGCGCGAATGCACATGCACCGTGCAGGATGATGGCGCGACGCGGCACGTGATTTTTCGGGTCGAGTTTACCGAGAGGGCTTGGGAGTAGGCCGCTACGCGCAAAAGCGAACAGGATACGGGGGCCGCCGAGCAGATTGCTTCCGACCCAGAACAGCATGGAAAGAATGGCTGCCGTCAGAACGAATTTCCGGAAGAACGGGTGAATTGTGCCGACCGCATCCGCGAGTGGCGCCGCGGACGATGGGAGGGACGGCCCGAGCAACCCTTGGGCGACGACCTGCAAGGATATGTAGAGAAGCAGGACGGATGTCATGGCCAGCATCAGCGCCTTGGGGATCGCCCGCTGCGGATTGGCCACTTCGCCACTTGCGGACAACGGGGTTTCCATGCCGCTGAAGGCGAACAGCGCCAGGATGACGGCCGCGCCGAAGTCCGATCCACCCGGCCCGATCGGCGCCATGAGCAGATCCAGGTCGATATAGGCGGCACCGATCACGATGACGACGAGAAGGGCGCTGACCTTGATGAGTGTGGCCGCGACGATGAATCGTCCGGCGACGGCGACACCCCGAATATTCAGCAAGCCGAGACTGACGATCACCGCCGCGATGACGGCAGGACGCGTCAACGGGTGGGCGATGGAGGGGAGGGCGGCAAGCACGCTTTCCGCCAGGGCGGCGGTGATGCCGCCACAGGCCAGCACCGACGCGATCCACACGCCATAAAAACCGGCCGCGAAGCCCGTCGATGGCCCGAACGTCACCTGAATGAAACCGGATATGCCCCCGGACGTGGGGACGCGGCTTCCAGCCTCGGCACAGCAAATCACGACCGCGCCCATCGCCAGAGCGCAGGCAAGATAAGCGACTGGCGCCAAATTGCCCGTTGCGAATGCCATTGCTGCGGGCGCCTTGAAAATTCCGGCGCCAACAACGCAATTCACGATAATCGCCGCAAATGCGAAAGTGCCTATGCTGCGGTCGAGACCGCGGTCGCGCATCACGACCGTCTCGACGTCGCCCTCACCACTCATATCGCCCCCATTTCGTGATGTGTCCCGTCCGCCGAACCTTAGGAAAACCGCCTCTTCCAAACCGGAGGGCGGGGCAGGACGATCACTGTTTATGGGACGGATTTTCACGCCTGGCGGAGGCGAGTCACGCAAACTCTCGTCATAGTGACATGAATGTTATCAATGTCATTGCTATGTTCTGTTCAATTATCTCATACCGTCCATGCATGATGGAAAGCGAATTTCCATAGATGATAGTCGGGGTGGATTGATGATGAAGGATCGCGCGAAGCTGTTGTGGCTGCCCGTCACGGCCTGTTTGCTCACGCACACGGGATTGGCGCAGGCCCATGAAACGGATCGCCCAGCTGTAGCCAGCAACGTCGAGACGCTCGCGGTCCCGCCGAAGACGGCGCAAGTCTGGAGCATTACCTCGGCGAGCGGGCGTCACGGCACGATGTCACGGTGGACGGCGTCGGATGGCGTGCAATGGTCCCGCAAGAGCTTTCTGGTGCGCGGCCTGAAGACGGAGATGGAGCAGGAGACGCGGTTCGACGCCGATGGGTCGATCCGAATGCTGCGAATCCGGGGAGCGACACCCTATGGGACGGCTGACGAAGACTTCACCATGTCTGCGGCGGGCTATTCGTTCAAAACGGCTGTGGACCACGGATCCGGAAAAGCGGAGACCGCGCTTCACTATCATCCGCTGAATGAAACGATCGACAGTTATATCGCATTGAGCGACGCGTTGATGAAGGCGCCAGGAAATCGGCTCAAGATCGTTCCTTCGGGCGAAGCCAGAATGTCCCGCCTGACGACACTTCAAGTGTCCAGCGGCGGCGAGAGCAAGCAGCTCACGGCCTATGCCGTCGATGGCCTGGGCGTATCGCCTCTCGTCATATGGGTTGAGGGCAAGACCTTCTTCGGAACGATCGGCCTGTACCAGATATTGCCCGACGGCTGGGAAGGGGTTGGCCAACAACTCGGAATCGCGCAAGCCGAGGCGCTTGCATCGCGGAACGCCGAATTCGTCACGCGACTTGCCCCGCGCATGGTCCGACCACTCGCATTCACGAACGTACGCATCTTCGATGCCGACAACGGGGTGTTCCGCGATGGCATGACGGTGACGGTCGAGAACGGCAAGATCGTGCAAGTCGGCGCATCTCGTGAGATCGCGCCTCCAGGCGCGGCTCTTGTGATCGACGGTCGCGGCAAGACGTTGATGCCGGGATTGTGGGATTCGCATCAGCATCTGTTCAACGATGAATCGGGTCTGCTGCTCCTCTCGCAAGGCATCGTGAACATTCGCGATGCCGGCAACCAGATCGAGGAGTTGCTGGCGCGCCGGCAACGCATTCGAGACGGCAAATTGCTGGGGCCGCGCATTGTCGCCTCAATGCTGATCGACGGCAAAAGCCCCCTTGCCGCACAGGTCGGCATGAACGTCGAGACCGTGGCTGAAGCTCAGCAAGCGGTGCAGCGAGCCAAAACCCTGGGATTCGAGGGCATCAAACTTTACGGCAGCCTGGACAAATCGCTCGTCAGGCCGATGGTGGAAGAAGCCAACAGGCTGGGCATTCGCGTGCACGGACATATTCCGCACGGCATGCGCCCGAGCGAGGCCGTCGCGGCGGGCTATGATGAGCTGAACCATATCAATTTCGTGATGATGGAGGCGATGCCCGACAGTGTCGTCGAGCGATCGAACACCAATGCGCGCTTTTATGGCCCTGCCCTTTACGGCCCCAAAGTGCGTTTCGACACACCGCCGATGAAGACGTTGCTCGATACGCTCGCTCAGAAGCAGATCGTCGTCGATCCGGACATTTCACTCTACGAAACCAGCTTCGTTCCGGACCAGGGCGAATTGGCCATATCCTACCATCCATTCAGCAAGATGTTGCCGACGGCCATGCGGCGCACGCTGAGCAACATCAGTTTTGCGCCAACCGCGGAGGTCGATCGCAAGACAATGCGTCAGGGCTATCAGCGGTTGTTCGACCTGACGGCGGAGTTGTTCCGCCGCAACATTCCCGTCGTGGCGGGAACCGACGGCAACGGACTGGAACTCGTCCGGGAGATCGAGCTTTACCACGCTGCGGGGGTTTCGCCGGAACGCGCGATCCAGGCGGCAACCATCGTGCCGGCAAAAGCTTTTGGGCTCGGCGAAACGACGGGCTCCATCAAGGTCGGAAAGGACGCGGACATTTTTCTGGTTTCGGGCGATCCGCGCGCCAATCTCGGTGCCCTCCGCAATGTGGACTATGTGGTGCGGGATGGTCGGCTCATGCGCGCGGACGAGCTTCGTCAGGCCGCCGGTTTCGATGACGCCAGCCGGCGCTGAACACTTGGCTGAACAATTTCTGGCCGTTCGGGTCGAGGATCAGGGCAAGATGAGAACGGCGAAGATGTTCGCGGCGGCTATCCTTGTCGCCGCAATTTGGGTGCAGCCGGTTCCGGGCCAGGCCGAGCCGGGACAGATGTCGCCAGTTCCGCCGAGAACGAATGAGGGGGAGGGGCCCTTCGAGAGGTTGCTGATCCGGGGTGCAACCCTGATCGACGGAAGTGGGGCTCCCCCAAGGGGGCCGGTTGATATCACAATCGTCAAGAACCGCATCACGAGCGTGGCCAGCGCGACATCGCCTGCATCAGCGACCGAAAGCGGGCCGTCCGGTAAGGTGCGCGTGATCGATGCGCAGGGCATGTATGTCATGCCCGGCTTCGTCGATACGCACGGCCACAACGGCGATGCGGTGAAGGCCCCAAACGCATCCTATGGATACAAGCTTTGGCTCGCTCACGGCGTGACCAGCGTGCGAGGTGTCCCATTCTATTTCGGCAGCGAGAATGCGTCGCTCAGCGACAAACGGCGAAGTGCAGACAACACGATCGTTGCCCCCAGGCTTTTTGCCTATGCCGTATTCGGCGACATATGGCCCGATGGCCCCGTGGATACGCCAGACCAGGCCCGCTCATGGGTAAAGTGGGCAGTCAGGCAAGGCTATGACGGCGTAAAATTCTACAATGACTCGCCTCCCGCCGCCATGGCGGCGGCGATCGACGAGGCCAAAAAGCACGGCATGGGAACGGTCGCGCACCTTGGCCAAATTGGGAGTGCCGAAGTCAACGCCAGCGTCGCGGGTCGGATCGGCGTCGGCACGATTACGCACTTCTACGGGCATTTCGAGTCTTTGCTCAAAGACACGAGCCTGCCCGATTACCCGGCCGACTATAATATGACCGACGAGCAAGCTCGATTTAGCGAAGTCGCCAACCTTGCTCAGCAGATCGTGGAGCCAGGCAGTCCCCGATGGCAGGAATATCTCTCGCGCCAGCGGGAACTTGGCGTCGTCTTCGAACCCACATTGAATATATATTCGGCATCGCGGGACCTTATGAGAGCGCGCAATGCCGATTGGCATCAGAAATATACGCTTCCGTCGCTGTACCGCTTCTTTCAACCGAGCCGTACGAACCACGGATCTTATTGGCACAATTGGACAACGGCACGCGAGATCGCATGGCGCCGGTTTTACAGTCCCTATATGCGCCTCATGAACGATTATTAAAATAGCGGTGGACGCGTCACGGTGGGATCGGACCCCGGCTTTATCTACCAGACATGGGGCTTTTCCTATATTCAAGAGTTTGAAATGCTGCAGGAGGCAGGGTTCACGCCTCTCGAAGTTATAAGAGCAGCCACCATCAATGGCGCCAAGACGATCTACGATCCGAAAGGCGTGGAGCCTCCCTTTGGCCTGGTGAGAGTCGGCATGCTCGCCGACCTGGTCATTGCGCCCGAAAATCCGCTCGAGAACTTCAAGACGCTGCTGGGCACCGGTTTCGTCAGGCTCGATGACAAAGGCGAAACGACCAAGATCGGCGGGGTGCGTTGGACCGTGAAGGACGGCATCCTTTATGATGCGCAGGCATTATTGGCCGACGTGGCGAAAATGGTGGCGGAGGCTCCCGATCGACCCGAATAGGGCGTCGTGGGCCAAGGTGGCCGAATCTGCTCATCCCCCCGTCAGGCTAGGACTTCCCGCCCCAGCAGTTCGGCCAGCCAATCGGCGAAGACCTGCAATCTTCGCGACAGGTGCTGACGGTGGGGATAAAGCAAGGTCATCGGCATGGATTCCGCGCGGTGATCCGGCATCACTTCGATCAACTCGCCAGCGGCAAGGTGCGCCTTCACGTCATAGGCCGGAATCTGAATGAGGCCGAGACCCGCCAGGCAGCAGGCGATATAGGCTTCGGCGCTGTTGACGGCGACCGAACCGGACATGGTTATCGTTTTCTTCGCCCCGTCCTCGACCCATTCCCAATCCTCGACCCGGCCGCTCGATGGCGACGCATAGCGTACCGCGCGGTGGGTATGGAGGTTCGCAGGCTTTGCCGGAATGCCATGCCGGGCAAGATAGTCAGAGCTGGCGACGTTGATCAGCGTCAGTTCGCCGATCGAACGCGCAATCATGCCGGAGTCCGCGAGTGGTCCGACGCGTAACACGCAGTCGATACTGTCTTCGACCAGATTGACCGCGCGATCGGTAACCCCCAGGCCGATCTCGATATCAGGGTAGCGCGCAAAGAAATCGGGCAGCGCCGGCGCGATGATGAGTCGCCCGATTCGTCCCGGTACATCGATACGCAGCAGGCCACTTGGGCCCGCAGATGTCTGGCGGAACAGGCCTTCCGTCTCCTCGACATCGTCGATCAGGCGCAGGCAACGGTCGTAGAAGGCGACCCCATCCTGTGTTGGCGTGACTCGGCGGGTCGTGCGATGCAACAGGCGCGCGCCGACGCGTCCTTCCAGGTCCTGGATCGCGGCCGATACCGAGGATCGCGGCATTCCCAGCATGTCGGCGGCGCGGGTGAAGCTTGCGCATTCGACGACGCGGACGAATGTTCTGAAAAGGTCGATACGATCCATTCATGTCACCATTGTTCGTCTGTTCTGACATGTCATGTCAGAGTGATCGGCTTTATGGAAACAATCGCGGCGGTAATTTTGCGGCCATGGGGTCGCTCACGACTCCGGTAAGCAGCAGGAGATAGTCGCGTGGTGGATCACAGCATCAAGGGTAAAACCGTCCTGATCGCCGGAGGTGCGAAGAATCTGGGTGGGTTGTTGGCCGCCGATCTCGCGCTGCACGGCGCAAAGGCCGTCGCAATTCATTATAATAGCGCGTCAACCGCCGCCGATGCCGTGCAGACGGTCGCCGCGATCAAGGCGGCTGGCGCAGAGGCTGTCGCTTTCCAGGCCGACCTCACTACGGCAGGCGCAGTCGAGAAACTGTTTGCCGACACCGTCGCCGCGATCGGCAACCCCGACATCGCGATCAACACGGTGGGCAAGGTGCTCAAAAAGCCTTTCGCGGAGATCAGCGAAGCCGAATATGACGAGATGACGGCGGTCAATTCCAAGTCCGCCTTCTTCTTCCTGAAGGAAGCGGGCCGGCACCTGAACGACAATGGCAAGATCGTCACCCTTGTCACATCGCTTCTCGGCGCATTCACACCCTTCTACTCAGCCTATGCGGGGACGAAAGCTCCGGTGGAGCATTTCACGCGGGCGGCGTCGAAGGAGTTTGGAGAACGCGGTATCTCCGTGACAGCGGTTGGGCCGGGTCCGATGGACACGCCCTTCTTCTATCCGGCCGAAGGCGCCGATGCCGTCGCCTATCACAAGACCGCGGCAGCTTTGTCCGCGTTCACCAAGACCGGCCTGACCGACATCGAGGACATTGTGCCCTTCATCCGCTTCCTCGTCTCCGATGGCTGGTGGATGACCGGCCAGACCATCCTCGTCAACGGCGGCTACACGACCAAGTGAAGGGCGGTGAAAGGCGGTGGTCGCGCAGCGGTTGCTAGGGAATGCTGCCATGGGACGCCGCTGCGGTCGGCGTTCGAGTAGAAGCGGCGGCCCGCGGCGGCCAATGGCGGGCCACGCCCGATGATGATGAGCACTATTCCTACGCCGTAGCGCTACGGCGTAGGAAATGGCAGAACTCGACCAGAGCCGGTCGTTCAGATCAGCCATCGCGAACGGCAGCTTCTGACAGAAGCTGCCGATGGGATGCTTGGAAGCCGACAGTCAGGAAGGCGCTATAATTTCGGTCGCTCGACCCAGAATGCAGAATATCAAAACTGCCTCTGCTTTAAATCACTTGCGGGGACGACCGCGCCCGCTAGGGGCTCTTCGCGCAGTCCCGCCTCATAGTCGACCCCGACAAAGCGAGAGCGAAAACCGTCCGGCCTGCAAAGTCGAGCGCCGCCGTCGCTTTTCTCGTTCCAAGTAGCATGGTCAACGCGGCCGCCATCGAGATTCTGCGCTTGCCGTCTCACGCTTGGCTAGAAGGCAAGCCGCTCAACGAAATCGAACGGATGATGGGTGGAAATCCTGATGGGAGCACCGCCGCCCAGCTGCTTCCCCGCGCCCGTGAGTTTGTTGGTACAGTCGTACCGCGAAGCCTATCTTTCGCGCTCGGCGTAGTCGCCCGCATCGCCGAAGAGCTTACCGTCAATTCGCAACAGCCCGACATCTCGAGTGACCTTGCAAAGCCTGTCCGCGTGCGTCCCGATTGACGGTGTCCGGTTCCGGACGCTCAATGTCCGGTTCCGGACAATATTGCCCTCGGGTGTCGATGGCTTGCCCGTCTCGCAAGGTTCAAGCTGCACATCCTTCAGTAAATTGGCGCCCGGACACACCTTGTTCGTATCTTTATGTCACATAACGGACTGGCACAGCTCTTGCTCTCATGCCGCAGAAGCGGATGAGGACGACCAAGAATGCTACACAGCCTGAAAATGTGTGTGGCGCGGCTGTGGGTCTTGAGACGCGCGGCATTCGTGCCCAATCGGGAGAGCGCCCATGTGGCGTAACTATCTGACGGTCGGCCTTAGGGTATTCACGCGCAACTGGACCTACACCTTAATCACCATATTCGGCTTGGTGCTTGGTCTCGCTGCATGCCTCACCTGCTTGCTCTATGTGCGCTACGAACTAAGCTACGATCGCTGGATTTCCGGCGCCGATCAGGCATTTCAGCTGCAAAATATCCAACGCGCCGGCCCGGAAGGCGGCGAGGACATTAAGCAGCAGATGACCAGCTTTGTGTCGGGCAAAGCGTTGGCTAAGGATTTTCCGCAGGTCGAAAATTCCGTCTTCGTCCTTCCGACCAATGCTGTCGTCACCAAGAATGGTGACCCAACCTTTGCCAACGATTTCGTTGCGGTCGACGGCGACCTGTTCGACATTATCCAGATACCGTTTGTGAGCGGCGATCCGAAGCATGCACTCAAGCGGCCGGGCGACGCCGTGCTGACGGAAAGCGAGGCGCGTCGACTATTCCCAGATCAGGATGCCAGGGGCAAGACGCTGACGCTGACCGCTTTCGGCGTATCGACCGATTATCGGGTCAATGGCATCCTACGCGACCTGCCTAAAAACACCCATCTGCGGCTTGGCATTGTCGCGCGCTTCGATCCGGAATCTGCCTTTGCCGCTACACCGCAGCTGCTCAGAGGGTGGCGGACTTACATGGGCTATGTTTATGTGAAGCTGCGCCCCGGTTCGAATGCAGAGTCGATAAACGCTCAGCTGCCAGCTTGGAAAAAGCGCAACATTCCCGATGATGCCAACCACGGCAATGCCGGCGAGATCCAGGACTGGCGCCTCACCAACATTCGCGACATTCATCTGGGCGAAGCACAGGTTGGGGCTGAATCCCCCGGCAATGACAAGGGCACTGTTCTCGCATTCGCGGCGATCGCGCTGCTCATCCTTGGGATGGCGATCATCAATTTTATCAACCTGGCTACTGCCCGTGCTTCGCAACGGGCGCTTGAGGTTGCTCTTCGCAAGGTCGTTGGTGCCAGCCGCCGCCAGTTGATTGTCCAATTCGTGGCGGAATCCGTCCTGGTCACCGCGATCGCCATGCTGCTTGGCCTCGCACTCGCGGAAATCTTGCTGCCTTATGTCAACGGGTTCCTGGATATCGACATGGGAATTCATTATTCCGGTAGCGACGGATTGCTGCTGCCGATAATGGCGCTGCTCATATTGGTTGGCGGGACTGCCGGCCTCTATCCGGCCTTCTATCTCTCCCGCTTCGAACCGGGGGGCGTGCTCAAGGCGAGCAGATCAACTTCCGATACACAAGGTTCCGGCATGCTGCGCACTATGCTGGTCGTTAGCCAATTCACGGTCTCGATCGGGTTGATGATATGCACAGCTGTCATCTACTCGCAAACCATTTATGCCCGCACCGCTGATGCCGGGTATAAACGAGACGGCCTGCTGCAGGTGGAAAATATCAGCTCGAAAATGACTGCGCTGGAGCTAGAAACGCTCGTGCGAGAAGTCGAACGCGTACCCGGGGTGCGAAGCGCGTCGCTGACCGAGATCGGCGTTGCCCGAGACTACAGTATGAGCGGCAAATTCCTGATGCCCGGCATTGCCAAACCGATCGATCTGGACATGTATTCCGTTGATTCCAAGTTTTTCGATACGATGGAAATGACGCTGCTCGCCGGGCGCACGTTCAACGAAAAGATTGCGAGTGACGATGCGACGTTTCCAGCGACCCTTGAGGCCGTCCGGACGCTGATGGCGCGAGGTGCCAACATAGTGGTTACCGAAACGGCTGCGCGCAAGATCGGTTATACTACTCCGCAGGCGGCGATCGGTAGACAGATCCGACTAGCGGGGAGCCCAGAGACAGGAGACATGCCGTTCACGATCGTCGGCGTGGTGAAAGACGCGCGTATTCGCTCCATCCGCGTTCCACTGCAGCCGATCCTCTATCGGTTCGCGCGCAATCCCTACAAGCAGATGATGGTACGCTACGAGTCGGCGCAGCCCAATCAGCTCGTGGCGGAGGTTGAGAAGGTATGGCGCCGAATTGCGCGGACGGTGCCGTTCGAGGGCAAATTTGTCGATGAACGCTTGCGCGAACTGTACAAGGCCGATGATGCTCGTGGACAGATTTTCGCTGTCTTCGCTTTGCTTGCCGTCGTGATCGGCTGCCTTGGCTTGTTCGGCCTCGCAGTCTTCACCGCCGAGCGCCGCACAAAGGAGATCGGCGTACGCAAAGTCCTGGGGGCTCGCACGCGCGACATTGTTGGATTGCTCGCCTGGCAATTCTCCAAGCCGGTGGTCATTGCCAATCTGATCGCATGGCCGATCGCTTGGTACTTCATGCGAGATTGGCTCAACGGATTCGACGCGCGGATAGACCTAAGCCCCATTTACTTCCTCGCCGCCGGTGCGATCGCACTCGCCATCGCTATTGGAACGGTATCAAGCCACGCCATCAGGATCGCTCGTACCAATCCGATTCACGCGCTCCGAAATGAGTGACGAGGACGCCACCCGATGATGTCGACAACACCCATGGCTGCATATTTAAGCCGAATGGCCTCCAGCAATCCAGGGGCGGTCAACGCTTCTCTGATTCGATCCTCTGTCGCTTCGACGCCCAGCTTGATTAGTCACCAATCCCAATGCGCCTCGCTGCCCTCAAATCGACCAAGGAGTAATTGATGTCCCGCCGTCGCTATGCCCTCATGATGTTCGTAACTTCGCTCGCTATATCCGTGCCACTGTCTGCCGGTGCTCAGACGGCTACGGTTGCCGCTACGCCTGCACCGGCTTCGAACCTCGACTCCGCCACCCGTCGTGAGATTGTGGCGCAACTAGCGACTGAGTTGCGCAGAAAATACATATACCCGGATGTCGGCGAGAGGGGCGCTGCCGCAATCATCGCCGCTGCAACCTCGGGAGCCTACGACCAGATTGTGGACCTGTCGGCGTTCACCAAGCTACTAACCGGCGACCTACGCGGCGTCATGGCCGACAAGCATCTTATGGTGTTCGACACATCCAACCGGCCAACGCCTAGCATCGCTTCGATGCCGGCAGGCGAGGCCGGGATCGTCCGTGCCGAGCGGCTGACCGGGGGGATCGGCTACATCGAAATGCTAGCCTTCGCCAATCCCTGGGCGTTCAAGCCCGCGCTCGACCGAGTCATGGCCGGGCTAAAAGGCAGTCGCGCCTTGATCCTCGACATGCGCCGCAACGGCGGCGGCGATCCGGCGTCGGTTAGCTACCTGGTCAGCTATTTCGTGCCTGTGGACAAACGGATCGGGATCAACAACATCGTCACACGTACGGCGGCAACCACCGACCTCACCCGCGAGTCCTTCTTCAGCGAGCCGACCCCGGTCAGCTTCGCCGGCGCGCCCGTCTACGTCCTCACGAGCGGCAGCACCTTTTCGGGCGGCGAGGAGTTCGCCTACGACATGCAAACGCTGAAGCTCGGCACCGTCGTCGGGGAGGTGACCGGTGGCGGCGCGAACCCAGGGGAGCGTGTTTCGATCGGGCACGGTGTCATGGCGTTCATATCGACTGCGCGCGCGGAGAGCCCCGTTACCGGATCCAACTGGGAGGGACGTGGGGTGCAGCCCGATCTCAAGGTGCCGGCCGGGGATGCGCTCGCCACTGCGCTGCGCCGCCTCGGCCAACCGCCCGCCATTTCTACGATCGAAGCGGCGTTCCCCGTCTCAGTCTTCACGCCGCGGACCGTGCCGCTCATGGGCTCGGAGGCGATGCTGCGCCGCCTCTTCGCCGGCCGTGCCGCGCATGAGCCTGATTACACGTTGATGAAACCGGATGCCTCAGAGGCAGGCCGCGCGGCGCTTGCGGCCACGCACCGCCGCCTTCAGCCGCTCGGTGTTCCGCAGGCCATCCGCTTTCGACGGCCTGATGCACTCGGGTTCGACGAGTTCACACTCGTTTACCCCGATCACACCTTGCTCGTCGCGATCCTGCTCGGCCCGGCCGGCGAGTTTATTGACCTCATTGGCCCTCACCCTAGCAAGTAAGCTTCATGCTCGATCGCTTCCGGAAACTGAGTCGCTTTTGGGAAAACGCGATGTTCCCATAATCGGACCGTCCGCATCCGGGCGACCGCTTTTGCACCTCAAACTCGGACGGTCCGCTTTCAAATATCTTCGCATATCGGCAACGCCAGCCAGCGCCCCGACAAGCTCAAACCCGATATCCCCATAGGTCACAGCGCTCGACCCGCGGGTTCGGGCACCGCCGACTTTCCGACGCCTCACGGCGTCCGACTGACAGGTTTTAGATGAATCAACAGGAAAGCTGCCGTTTTCTGCCGTTCAGTGCAGCCGACCGCTTCCGACCAGAGCCAGTCGTTCACTTCATCTTCGGTGAACGTCCGGTCCTGTCGGAAGCTGCCCATCGGGCGGGTCAAAGCGGACGATCAGCATCGCGGCCTATTCTCAGCCGTTCAGCCAGTCGGCCTAAAAAATTCTGAAAGCTGCCGTTCGTTGAGGTGGCGTCGAACGGCGCCATTTTGGTGAGCAACTGCTAGCCTGGTCGTGATGCATACCGAGCCTAAGCGGGCGTTCGCAGTATCGCGAAACCTAGAGCCCGCGACGCCATCTAGACGTTGTTGCTTCCGTTCACGACTGGCGCAGCGGACTATAATCGCAGTGAAAGTGAACAAGCACTCTGTTCAGCGAGCTGGCTATCAGCCCTTGCGCGTTCGAAGCACGCGGCGCGCGAGCAGTCCCGCACCCAACGCGGCGGCACTGCCGCCAAGCAGCACGGGCCAAATCGGAGCCGAGACCAGCCCGGTCGCAAGAGCTAGGGAGCCAATGGTCGTCGAACCGAACACTGTGACGGTGCTGATGGCGTAGGCTCCGCCGGCTGCGGCACCGCCCAGTCCGGCAAGGCTGGCCAGTCCGAGCACGGCGGCATCGTTCCTGTAGGGCTCGAGGTCCACGAGGGTTCGCGCCACCACCGTGGCACTCGCGTCGAAAAGCTCCACCGCGGTCGCGGTGACGCGGGCCGCGCCCTGCCTCACGGCCTCGTCACGAGCGACACGTCGCGCGCCATCCACCAGTAGGGCGAGGCCCACACCAAGCGCCCCCGCTCCGGACGCGAGTTCCGCAAGGTCAATTCTGTTTAGGTGGCCATCGACTACATCGCCCATGGTGTAGCCCAGAGCGGAAAGCAGCCCGCCCGCGCCAAGCGCGAGGATGCCCACGGGCACACCGACAGCCGATCCCATACCCACGATGCCGATAGATCCAACGATCTTCGCGCCGATGCCACCGACCACCAACCCGGTGACCCCACCGGCAACGCCGCCTGTGCTCGTGATGTCAGCCATCGTTCCGACGATCTGAGCGCCCATCTCGATGGTGCCGGCATGCACCCCCCAGGACAGCACGGCTGCGCCAAGCGCCATCTCGGCGACGCTCACAAGCAACTGCGGATGCTCCCGGCACCATTGCGCTGCAATCTTCCGGGCTCTGGAGATTGCACTTCGATCGCGAGGGCTCAGTTCAACGCGCTTCATGTTGGAGGCCTAACACCGCCCGAGCCGAACGTGAAGAACTCAGTTCTTCGCGCTCTCTATCACGATTCGGTCAGTTAGGCGGCGGGCTAGCACCCTCTCGGGTGTCAGTTTGGCTTGAATAGCTTCAAGCTCGCCGCGGGTTCCCGCCACCATCCACTGCCTCGCCATCTCCACCGAAGCATGATTATGCATTTCCACGACGCGATGATGTTCAGATTGGGCTGGTCCGAAGCCGAGCCGCATCGGCTCGCCTGCTTTATCGGGCGGCGTTCCGAGCAGGAGCACGCGCGCCGACAGTGGCATCGCAATCATGTCGAAGCCGCGAATCGTGAAGTCCATAAACGGCCGCTCGCTGATCAGAAGCGGCACGGGCAGATTGTGGAGGACTGTGAACCTCCACGTTGAGAACGCCTTGAATTTGCGGCCGATCGAGCTGAAGAGGTTTGCTACGGCCGCCTCATGATGCGAGCCGTTCGCCGGCTCCATCGCGGACATCGTCATGAACATGCCATAAGCGCTGCGGCTGCCAAGCGCTATGCAGGCGCGGATTGCTTGGTTGATCATCTTCTGGTTGGTGAAGCTCTCCAGTGCGCCGGCTGCCGCGCTGCGGGCGAAGAGCGCAAGCCCGTTTTCATCGACCGAGAACCAGTCTTCAAGTGTATCGTCCCGTTCGCCGTTCGAGCGTTGGGGAACATAGAGATGGTCGGTAATGGCGAAGTTTGCCTCTTTCCCCCTCTCGAACTTCAGCATGCCAGTGGAAAGATCGATGTAGTGGAAGCCCTCATCACCGCTTTCGCTACCCAGCCAGTTCTTCAGCAGCCCCTTGGGCACCTCATGATTGCGCCGCTTCACAATCTTTTCGGACATGCGTTCCCTGCCTGCTACTTGATTTGGTCGATGCTAGCCAAAGTGTGCGCGTATTACACTTCCCAAAGCGTTGGAGGGAGGACGTCGGGCTATCATCAGCTTGAGATGGCAACGTGCGGAGGCCGTGTTATCCACTCTGCAGGTTAACGAGCGAAGGTGCGCCAGATGGGGTTTGAGGATGCGATGCGTGCTGCGGCTCATTCCGCCGAGCACGCTGTCTGGAGAGCCATGATGAAATACCGCGACGGTCTCGTCACCGACGAGGACGATCTGACAGGGGTTCTAGTTGGGAGTCTCGATGCCGAATTCTCAGCCAAAGCAGCGAGTGACATCGGTGAGCTTCGATGGTCCAGTTCGATTCTGCGCCACCGCAAGGGGGCAGCCGCGGAGGAGAAGCGTATCGGTGCCGACATGATCATCCACGTCCGGATCGACACCCCGATCCAGACGTATTCGAAGGCGGTCTTGGTGCAAGCAAAGAGGCACGAGCCGGGCGACCAGATGACAACGAAGGAGCGAAACGAACTGCTGAAACAGTGCAAGAAGATGCTGGAGGTAAGTCCCGCGGCCTTTGTTTTCGACTATGCAAAGGGTGACATGCGGTGTGCGTCGGCCACGAAGATCGCGGGTTCGACTAATCACGATCTTTACGCTGCATGTAACTGGACCGCCTACCGATTTTTTTTGGAGCTTTTCCGCTGCCCAATAGGTGACCCGCGGATCACGTCGGCCAAGGCCGCGGACCTTCCGGTCCCAATCGTACTAAACCTGGAAGGAAGGGGCGAACTCATTCAAGAATAGACCATCGACCGAGATTGTAGAGTGTGAACGAAGGTCCGCCTTGGGATGCTGCTCAAGCTCTCCGAGCGTCTCGTCGGGGTGCCTGGCGGATCACCACATCCCAGACGAATGTCTGCTTCGCACATTGCGGCACCCGAAAGCAGCCTTTCAGCAAGCGGCCCAACGTCGGTCAATCGACGATGGCATCCGTGCAAGGCTGGAGCGTCTGCGCTCGCCGAAAGCGGTCATTCAAGTCGCGAGCCGGGAACGACGGTTTCGTCCCAAAAACTGCTGTTCAATACTGAGCGGCGTAGCGGCGGCGCCCTACGGGTTGGAGGCGGCAAACGACGGCGTATGGCGATTGGCGGACGGGGTGGGATTCGAACCCACGGTGAGCTTGCACCCACGGCGGTTTTCAAGACCGCTGCCTTAAACCACTCGGCCACCCGTCCGGTGGGCGCGACATATGCGTTCGGCGCGAAAAGGGAAAGAGGCTGGTGTGGTCCGCGTCACGATGTGCGTCATGCGGGTCGAAAAGGGATTCACGTCGCCGCCCGGCTGTGGCACTCTGCCCCGATTGGGGAGTTGTATGCGTTTTTTAATCCCGATTTCGATGTCTATTGCGGCGGTTGCGCTGCCCACCACCGGATTGCTCGCGCCGGTGCCTGCCATCGCGCAGAATGAGGAAGCGGCTTTCCAGGCCTATCTTCCCACGCTGCGCGCGCAGGCCGAACGGCAGGGGGTGAGCCGGACCACGCTCGATTCGGTCATGCCGACACTCACGTTCAATGCGCGCGTGGTCGAACTGGATCGCGACCAGCCGGGTGGCTCGGTCAACGCGCCCATTCCGAACTTCGCGCCGTACCGGATCAAACATGTCGATGCGCCGCGGATCAATCGCGGCCGTGCCAAATATCAGGCGCTGCGCCATCATCTGGAACGGATCGAGCGTGAGACCGGCGTTCCCGAATCGATCATGGTCGCGATCTATGGCCATGAGACCGGCTATGGATCGGTGATGGGCAGTTTCGATCTGCTGCGGGCGCTGGCGACGCTTGCCTATGAAGGGCGCCGCCGCGATCTCTTCGCCGGCGAATTCATCGCCGGGCTCAAGATGATCGATCAGGGCGTGCCGCGCAGCCGTCTGGTCGGCAGCTGGGCGGGCGCCACGGGCTATCCGCAGTTTTTGCCATCGGTCTATCTGCGCATGGCGCGCGATGGGGACGGGGACGGCCGCAAGGATATCTGGACGAGCGAGGCCGATGCCCTTGCCTCCATCGCCAATTATTTCGTCAATGCCGGCTGGAGGCCCAATGTGCCCTGGGGCGTCGCAGTGAACGTGCCCGTGGGGCTCAACCGCGCGGCGCTGCGCAGCAAGATCAACTCCCCGCGCTGCCCGCGCGTGCACGATCGCCACAGCCGCTATCTCAGCATGGCGGAGTGGCGCCGGCTTGGAATCTCGCCGGTTTCGGGGCCGCGTATCCGCGATACGGAGATGGCGTCGCTGCTCGAACCCGATGGCCCTGGAAAAACTGCCTATCTGCTAACCGGAAATTATCGGGTTATCCTCGATTACAACTGTTCGAATTTCTACGCGCTATCGGTGGGGCTGCTTGCGGATGAAGTGGAACGTTGAACGGACGGTGACAGCCGGCGCATTGGCGCTGGCGTTGTCGGGATGTGGCACGGGCGATGGCCGGGGGGACGGAAAGCTGGTCGACCGGCGTCCGCTGCCGGCGGCGGAGTCTCAGGGAGTCAGTGATTCTCCGGTAAAGATCGGTGAGCCCTACAAAGTGGGTGACGTCACCTACAAGCCCGAAGACAGGGCCGATTATGACGATGTCGGCTATGCGAGTTCATATGGTGAGGAACTGCAGGGCAACGTCACCGCCAATGGCGAGACGTTCAACCCCAACGCGATCACCGCAGCACATCGCACATTGCCGTTGCCGAGCTATGTCGAGGTCACTTCGCTCGATACTGGCCGGACCATCCTGGTTCGCGTCAACGATCGCGGCCCGTTCAGCAATGATCGGCTGATCGATCTTTCTCAGGGCGCCGCCCGCCAACTCGGCATAGCCGGGCAGGGGCATGCGCCCGTCCGCGTGCGCCGGGTCAATCCGCCCGAGCAGGAGCGCGTTGCGTTGCGCCGGGGCAATCCGGCCGCCGAACGACTGGAAAGCCCGTTGATGATGCTGACGGCGCTTCGCCGAAAGCTCGGCGTCGCGCTAACGCCTCCGGCCGCGATTGCGTCTGCGACCGCAGTGCCACCACCGGCGCCCTTGGCGGCAGCGCCGGCAGCGCCGACTCCGTCGTCGCCAAAGCCCGTTCCGATTCCAGCGTCTCGCGATGAATCGCCGCCAGTGAAAGCGCCGGCGAAGCCAGCTGTCGCTCCAGCGACTGCTGCCGCCATTGCCGCCAGCGGCAAATGGTATGTCCAACTCGCCGCTTTCTCCAGCAAAGCGAATGCGGACGCCCTGGCAAAGCGCGCCGGCGCGCGCGTCGATACGGTGGGCACGCTCCATCGCGTCCGCTTCGGACCGTTCGACAATGCAGCATCTGCGAATGAGTCGTTGCGGAGCATCAAGGCGAAGGGCTATCCGGAGGCACGTATCCTGAGCGGCGGCTGACGGCCGTCGCGTCCGTCACGAGAGTATCCGATGAAACCCGTCCTGTTCGTCTCCTTCGCCACCCTGGTCGCTGCCGTTCCCGTCACCGCTGCGGCGCCGCCGTATGAAAGCACGGCCAAGGTCGCCTTTCTCCAGGATCTTTCCTCGGGCGCGGTGCTGTACGACAAGGGGGCGGACATCCGCATGCCGCCTGCGTCGATGGCGAAGATGATGACGGTCTATGTCGCGTTCGACCTGATCAAGCAGGGCAAGCTCAATCTCGATACCAAGTTCACGGTGCGCCCCGAAACCTGGCGCCAGTGGCACGGCCCCGCCGCAGGGTCGACGATGTTCCTGGAGACCGGCGAACAGGTGACCGTGCGCGATCTGCTGCACGGTATCGTCACATTGTCGGGCAATGATGCGTGCGTCGTGCTGGCGGAGGGGATTTCCGGGGCCGAGCCCGCCTTTGTCGCGCTGATGAATGCGAAGGCCAAGGAAATCGGCCTCGCCAACAGCCATTTCGGCAATTCCAACGGCTGGCCGGATGCGGGCGTCACCTACGTCACCGCGCGGGATCTCGCGTCGCTGGCCAAGTCCACGATCGAGGACTTTCCCCAGCTCTACAAGGATTTCTACGCCCGCAAGGATTACAGCCGCACGCTGAGCGACGGCAAGACGATCAACCAGGAGAATCGCGATCCGTTGCTCGGCCGCGTTTCTGGCGCGGACGGACTCAAGACCGGTCACACCGACGAGGCGGGTTATGGCTTTACAGGGTCTGCGGAGCAGAATGGCCGGCGGCTGGTGATGGTTGTCGCCGGACTCGATTCCTTCAATGGCCGGATCGAGGAATCGGTCCGCTTCATCGACTGGGGGTTCAAGGCCTGGACGACCAAGCCGCTGTTCGCCAAGGGCAAGAAGGTCGAGACCGCCGAAGTGCAGCTTGGCGACGAAAGCCAGGTCGGGCTGGTCGCGCCGCGCAATCTGGCGGTCACGCTGCCGACCGGCATTTCGGGCACGATGCAGGTGAAAGTCGCGTATAACGGGCCGATCAAGGCGCCGATCAAGGCCGGGCAGCATATCGCCGACCTGATCGTGACGACGCCGGACACGCCACCGCAGACCATGCCCCTCGTCGCCGAGAGCGATGTCGGCGAAGCCGGGTTCTTCGGCCGCGCCTGGGCCGGATTGATGTCGATCTTCGGCGGGTGACTGCCGCTATGGCCGAAGGCCGCTTCGTCACGCTGGAGGGCGGGGAAGGCGTCGGTAAATCGACCCAGATTGCAGCACTTGCCGATGCATTGCGCGCGCGCGGCGTCGACGTGCTGGTCACCCGCGAGCCGGGCGGCAGCGAAGGCGCGGAAGCGATCCGGCGGCTGTTGCTGGAGGGCGATGCCGGGCGCTGGAGCGCACGTGCCGAAGCCCTGCTCTTCGCCGCGGCGCGCGCCGATCATCTGGAAAAGACCATCCTGCCCGCACTCGCGGCGGGCAGATGGGTGCTGAGCGATCGTTTCCTCGACAGCTCCCGCGCATATCAGTCCGGTGCCGGTGGCCTGGCGGATGCGGACATTCTCACCTTGCATCGTATCGGCAGCGAGGGGCGTCTTCCCGATCGCACCCTGTTGCTGACGCTTCCCGAAGCGGTTGCCGCCGAACGCGCATCGGCGCGCGATCGTGGCGGATCGGACCGTATCGGCGGCCGCGACGCCATTTATCATGCCCGCGTCGCCCAGGCCTTCGCTCATCACGCTGAGGAAGATCCCCGGCGTTTCCGCGTGGTCGACGCCAGTGGGGCTGCTGATCATGTCACGGTGCGGCTGCTCGATGCGTTGGCGGATCTGATGCCATGACGTCACTGGTCGGTCATGCCCACGAAATCACGGCATTTGTCGAAGCGATGGCGAGCGGGAAGCTTCACCATGCCTGGTTGCTGACTGGTCCGCAGGGCGTGGGGAAGGGGTTGTTCGCCGAAGCGGCCGCTTTGCGCCTGCTTGCCGAGGCCGCCGGGCCTGCACCCACTGAATCCGGGCTGACCGTATCGCCTGACCATCCGATCGCCCGGTTGATCGAGGCCGGAAGCCATCCCGATTTCCGTCGTCTTCAGCGTCTTCCCAATGAGCGCACGGGCGATCTGGCGCGCAATATCCCGATCGCGCAGGTCCGCGCACTGCAGAGCCTGTTCGTGACCACGCCTTCGCTGTCGCCGCGCCGGGTGATCGTGATCGATGCGATCGACGATCTTGAGCGCGCCAGCGCCAACGCATTGCTCAAGAATCTCGAAGAACCGCCGGCGGACACCGTATTTTTGCTGGTCAGCCATGCACCCGGACGATTGCTGCCGACGATCCGGTCGCGCTGTAGGGTGTTGCGCTTCGGCCCGCTTTCAGCGGACGATATGGCGATCGTCCTGCGCGCGGAACTTCCCGAAGCCGACGAAGGCGAGATCGCTGCGCTGGTGAAGGCGGGTGAGGGGGCACCGGGCCGCGCGCTCGGTTTTGCCGGGCTCGACATCGCGGCACTCGATCATGCGATGGCGGAGATCGCGGCGACCGGGGATCCGGCCGCAGCATCGCGCGCCGCACTTGCAAAGTCCTTGGCCCTCAAAGCCGCGCAGCCGCGCTATGAAGTGTTCCTCCAGCGGGCACCAGGCTTTATCGCGTCGGTCGCGCGCGGTCGATCCGGCCAACCTTTGGCGGATGCGCTGAAGCTCTGGGAAGATGCGCGGAACCTGGCGTCGGGCGCGGTGGGGCTTTCGCTGGATCCGTATAGCGTGGTCTTTGAACTTGGGACGCAGATTGCGGGGTTGGCGCCGCGGCGAAAAGCTTGAGCTCTGAACGCCGGATGCCGTGAACGGGTTTGATTTGAAGGATTAGCCTCCCTAAAGCCCCCACATGGCCGAACCCTTTTATATCACAACCGCGATCAGCTATCCCAATGGCCGTCCCCATATCGGGCACGCCTATGAAGCCATCGCGACCGACGCGATCGCGCGATTCCAGCGGCTGAACGGCCGTGACGTCTTCTTCATGACCGGCACTGACGAACATGGGCTGAAGATGGTCCAGACCGCCCGCGACAAGGGGGTAGAAACCCCGGCATTGGCGGAAGAAATGTCATCCTATTTCAAGCAAATGGATGATGCTCTCAATATTTCCTATGATCGTTTCATCCGGACCAGCGAGCCCGCGCATCACACGGCCAGCCAGGCGATCTGGAAGGCGATGGAAGCGAGCGGGGATCTGTATCTCGATCGTTACGAGGGCTGGTATTCGATCCGCGACGAGGCATTCTACGACGAGAAGGAACTGATCGACGGGGAAGGGGGCGAGAAACTGTCGCCCCAGGGCACGCCGGTCACCTGGACTGCCGAGGAGAGCTGGTTCTTCCGGCTGTCGAAATATCAGCAGCCCTTGCTCGATCTGTACAATTCACAGCCCGATTTCATCCGGCCCGACAGCCGCCGCAACGAGACGATGCGCTTTGTCGAGGGCGGGCTGTCCGATCTGTCGGTCTCGCGGACCAGCTTCGACTGGGGCGTGAAGGTGCCGGGCAGCGACGGCCACGTCATGTATGTCTGGGTCGATGCGCTGACCAATTATCTGACCGGTGTCGGCTATCCCGAGGATAGCGAGGCGTTCCGCAAATATTGGCCCGCCAATTATCACATCATCGGCAAGGACATCGTCCGCTTCCATGCGGTGTATTGGCCGGCATTCCTGATGTCCGCCGGCATCGCGCTGCCCAAACAGGTGTTCGGCCACGGCTTCCTGCTCAATCGCGGCGAGAAGATGTCGAAATCGCTCGGCAATGTCGCCGATCCGCTGGAACTCGCCGAGCGGTTCGGCGTCGACCAGCTGCGCTATTTCCTGTTGAGCGAAGTCACGTTCGGCAATGACGGCAGCTACAGTGCGGAGGCGATCGTCACGCGCTGCAATGCCGATCTCGCCAACAGCTTCGGCAATCTGGCGCAGCGCACGCTGAGTTTCATCGCGAAGAATCTCGGCGCACTGCCGAGCGGCGGCCGCGGCGAAGCCGCCGATGACGACTTGCTCGCGCAGATCGCCGAGATTGCGCGCCGCGAGGTTCCCGCGGCCTTTGCCGATCTGGGGCTGTCGCAGGGTATCGAGGCATGGCTGCGCGGCGTGTTCGCCTGCAACCAGTATATCGACGCCCAGGCGCCCTGGGCGTTGCGCAAGACCGATCCGGAGCGGATGAACGCCGTGCTCGAGACGCTGTATCGTGCGATCCGCGATCTCGCGATCGTCATTGCGCCGATCATTCCGGCGGCGTCGGGACGGTTGCTCGATCAGATGGGTGCCGAAGGCCGCGACTTCGCGGCGCTGGAGGATGGCGACTGGTATGGTCGGCTGGCCGGATCGGGCTTCACTTTGGCGGCACCGACCCCCATTTTCCCCAGGCTGGAGCTTCCGGCGGAGGAGTGAGCGTGTTCGTCGATAGCCATTGCCATTTGAACTATAAGGGCCTGATCGAGGAGCAGGCGGCGGTGCTCGCGCGCGCGCGCGATGCCGGTGTCGGCACGATGCTCAACATCTCGACGCGCGAGCGCGAATGGGATGATATCATCGCGACCGCCGAGCGTGAGGCCGATGTCTGGGCGACGGTCGGTATCCATCCGCACGAAGCGGATCAGCATCCCGATGTCGATACCGCCAAGCTCGTCGCAAAGGCCGCGCATCCGCGGGTGATCGGTATCGGAGAGACGGGGCTCGATTATTTCTACGAGCATTCGGATCGCGAGCGGCAGAAAGCGAGCTTCCGCGCGCATATCGTCGCGTCGCGCGAGACCGGCCTGCCATTGATCGTGCATACCCGCGATGCCGAGGACGACACCGCCGAGATCATGACCGAGGAAATGGGGAAGGGGGCCTATCCCGGCGTCATCCACTGCTTCACTGCAAGTGGAGAGTTCGCCGACAAGGCACTGGAATTGGGACTTTATATCTCAATCTCCGGCATCGTGACCTTCAAGAATGCGAAGGCGCTGCAGGAAACGGCCGCACGGCTGCCCGCCGACCGGCTGCTGATCGAGACCGACGCGCCCTTTCTCGCCCCGGTGCCGCATCGCGGAAAAACCTGCGAGCCGGGCCATGTCGCCGATACGGCGCGATTCCTGGCGAATTTGCGCGGCATCGACGTCGAGGAACTGGCCGAGCAGACGTCTCGAAACTTCCGGACATTGTTTGCCAAGGCGGCCGCGTGAAGCTGCGCATCCTCGGATGCGGTACATCGTCGGGCGTGCCGCGGATCGGCAATGACTGGGGTGATTGCGATCCGGCGGAACCGAAGAACCGGCGCAGCCGCGCCTCGATCGTGATCGAAACCGGGACGACGCGGATCCTGGTCGATACGTCTCCCGATCTGCGCGAGCAGCTTCTGCGCGCCGACGTCGCCGATGTCGACGCGGTGATCTGGACGCATGATCATGCCGATCACTGCCACGGCATCGATGATCTCCGGCAGCTTTTCCACGCACGCGGCAAGCCGGTCGAAGCCTATGCGCGCCCCGATACGCTCGCGTCGCTGCAAAGCCGCTTCGCCTATGCTTTCGACGGCAAGGATGGCTATCCGCCGACGGTTACGGGCAATGTCCTGCAAGACGACTGGACGCTGGGTGACATCCGGATCCGCACTGTGGATCAACCGCATGGGTCGATCACGTCGGCGGGCCTGCGCTTCGACGGGCCGAATGGATCGATCAGTTATTCGACGGATTTCAATGAATTGACATCGAATATGAAGTCTCTCTTCGAATTCTCGGATATATGGGTGGTCGATGCGCTGCGCTATCGCCCACATCCGACCCATCCGCATCTCGCCCTCACGCTTGGCTGGATCGAACGGCTTGCACCGCGACGGGCCATATTGACGCATATGGACCAGTCGATGGATTATGCGTCATTGTGCGCGGAGCTTCCCACAGGTGTCGAGCCTGGCTGGGATGGTCTGGAGGCGGTGACGGCTTGAGCGACGGTCAATCCATGTACCTGATCTACGCGATCGGCGCGCTCACTCTGGTCGGCAGTTCGCTTGCTGCGCGCCGCTTGTCGTTGGGCACGACACTCAAAATGGTGTTGGCCTGGATCGCGATCTTTGCGGGCCTGTTCGTGATCGTGACGTTGCGTGACGATTTCGGTGCGATGGGTCAGAAGCTCCGCATGGCCGCGTTCGGCAATGGTGACGAGACCGTCGGGAACAGCCTGCGTATCCCGATTTCCGAAGACGGGCATTATTATGCGAGGGCGAAGCTGAACGGACACGATACGCATTTTCTGATCGATAGCGGCGCCAGCGTAACCACGATCTCGCGCGAGATGGCGAAGGCCGCGGATCTGCCGCTCGATGCGCTTGAAAAGCCGGCATTGGTCAACACGGCCAACGGCATCGCGGAAGCGCGGCGTTCAAAGGTTGCACACTTCGAACTCGGCCCGTTCAAGCGCGACGAGATGCCCATATTCGTGATGGACGATCTGAATGGCATGCACATGCTGGGGATGGATTTCCTGTCGTCGCTGAAAAGCTGGCGCGTGGAAGGGCGTATCCTGATCCTCGAGTCCTGATCGATCTGAATTTTACATAATGTATATTATCGTACTTATGGAGCTGCCACAGTGTCGAGCCCCCCATTGAACGATCTGGTCGATATCATGGCCCGTTTGCGCGACCCCGAGCATGGCTGCCCCTGGGATATCGAGCAGAGTTTCGAGACGATCGCGCCCTATACGATCGAGGAAGCCCATGAAGTCGCCGACGCGATCGCGCGTGCCGACATGGCCGATCTCAAGGACGAACTCGGCGATCTGTTGCTGCAGGTCGTGTTCCATTCGCGCATTGCCGAGGAAGCCGGTCATTTCGCGATCGCCGACGTCATCGGCGCGATCTCCGACAAGATGGTTCGTCGCCACCCGCATGTCTTCGGTTCGGATCCACGCGAAAGCGGCCATGCCCAATGGGAAGTCATCAAGGCCGCCGAGCGCGACGCCAAGGATGACAAGAGCGCGCTTGCGGGCGTCGCGCTTGGCCTGCCGGCGTTGCTGCGTGCCGAGAAACTGCAGAAACGTGCGGCGCGGACAGGTTTCGACTGGCCGGATCCGTCCGGAGCGCGTGCCAAGGTCGATGAAGAACTGATTGAAATTGAACAATGTTCAGGGATGGATGAGCTTGAGGACGAACTCGGCGACCTTCTCTTCGCCACGGTGAATTGGGCGCGCCATCTCGGGATCGATCCGGAGGCCGCACTGCGCCGCGCCAACCGGAAGTTCGAGACGAGATTTCGTGCAATGGAAGTCGCGGCAGGCGATGCGTTTGCTGGGCTTTCGCTCGATGAAAAGGAAGCACTTTGGGTACAGGCGAAGAAGTCTACCGCCGCCTAACTGTGTCGCTCCAGCGAAAGCTGGAGCCTATGCGGTTCTTCAACTCCCGCGATGATTGATGCACCGCATGGGCTGCGGCTTTCGCTGGAGCGGCAGGGGCAAGGGGCCTCAGCCCCTCGCCTCAAAACGCCCCCAATCGATCTCCGACATGCGCACATCGACGCGGAGCAACTCCCCCTCCTCCACCGTATCCAGCACTTCGCCGTGGCGATGGAGCCAGGCGATGGCGGCGCCGTCGGCCTGAGTTAGGCGGATGGTACGGATGCGATTTCGAACAGTCAGGAGTTCGGAGATCGTCTTGCGTAGCGCGTCGACCCCTTCCCCGGTCTGCGCCGAGAGCAGTGCCACGTCATCGCGACGCGCCGCATCCCCCTCCAGCTCCTCGCGCGCTTCGGCGTCGAGCAGATCCACCTTGTTCCACGCCTCGATCATCGGCGTATCCTCGGCTGTTCCCAGATCCTTGAGGACCTGTTCGACATCTGCTTTCTGCGCGTCGCTGTCGGGATGCGCGATGTCGCGGACATGGACGATCAGGTCGGCAGCCGTCACTTCTTCCAGCGTCGCGCGGAATGCCGCGACAAGCTGGGTGGGCAGATCGGAGACGAAGCCCACCGTGTCCGACAGGATCGCCTTGTCGAGACCGGGCAAGCGGATCTGCCGCATGGTGGGGTCGAGCGTCGCGAACAGCAGGTCTTCCGCCATGACGTCGGCCCCGGTCATCCGGTTGAAAAGTGTCGATTTTCCGGCATTGGTATAGCCAACCAGCGCGATCACCGGCCATGGTGCACGACGGCGACGGTCGCGATGGAGTCCGCGCGTGCGCCGCACGTCGGTCAGTTCCTTGCGCAGCTTCGCCATCCGGTCGCGGATCATGCGACGATCGGCCTCGATCTGCGTCTCACCCGGGCCACCGAGAAAGCCGAAACCGCCGCGCTGGCGTTCGAGGTGGGTCCAGCTGCGGACCAGCCGGCCCGCCTGATAGTCGAGATGCGCCAGTTCCACCTGCAGACGCCCTTCCGCGGTCGCCGCACGTTCTCCGAAGATCTCAAGGATCAAGCCGGTCCGGTCGATCACCTTGGCCTTGAGTTTGTCCTCGAGGCTGCGCTGTTGCACCGGCGTCAGCGACGCGTCGACAATCACCAGTTCAGCCTCGTTCTGCTGAACCGCAACCGCCAACTGATCCACCTGCCCGCTGCCGAACAACGTGGCGGGCTTTGCCTGCCGCACGCGGAAATGCAGCTTGTCGACCACATCGATGCCGATCGCCTCAGCCAGGCCGGCGGCCTCTTCCAGGCGTGCATCGGAATCGCGCACCGACCCGCCAGTGTCGGGCAGTGCCACGATGGCCCGCGCGCCACGCGCCAGCCCTTCGTCTTCGCTACGCTGAAATACGCTCATGGGTCCTCATTCCGCCGTTCCCGCCGTCACGGGAATGACGGAATGGGAATGACTGTTCAATCGTCGTCCGAATCCCCGCCCTCTTCGGCAAGGTTGAGCGGATGAGCGGGCTGCACGGTCGAGATGGCATGTTTGTAGACGAGCTGCGAAAGCCCGTCGCGCTGGAGCAGCATGCAGAAAAGGTCGAATGCGACGATCTCGCCCTGAAGCATCACGCCGTTGACCAGGAACATCGTCACCGGCGCTTCGGACTTGTGGACCGCGCTCAGAAACACTTCCTGCAGCGACTTGGATTTGCCGCGGCTTTCGTCGAACGCCGTCTCGATCGGCTTCAGGTCGATCGGGGCAGCCGGCATCACCGTCGAGATGGCATGCTTGTAGACCAGCTGCGACTGACCGTCGCGACGCAGCAACACCGAGAAATTGTCGAACCAGGTGATGATACCCTGGAGCTTCACGCCCTTCACCAGGAACATGGTGACCGGCGTCTTGGTGCGCCGCAGCGTGTTGAGGAAAATATCCTGCAGGTTGTTGATCTTGTCGGCCATTTCTTACTGTCCTGTTCTTGGCGGATCGCGGTCCGCAGTCGCCCGCTGTAGCGAGCTTACTGTGCCGTTGTGGCGTCTCCCATCTAGTGCGTCGCAGTGGTTTCGTCCACCGTCAGACCGTCATTCTTCGCCGTCAGGCTTCGTGTCGGCCATGCCGAGCAGCTTGAGTTTGCGGTGAAGCGCCGAACGTTCCATGCCGATGAAGCTGGCCGTACGCGAGATATTGCCGGAGAAACGGCGGATCTGAATGCGCAGATATTCGCGCTCGAAGGTTTCGCGCGCCTCCCTGAGCGGCGCCCCCATGATCGCCGAGGCGGCATTGCCGACATTCGCGTCGCCCTGCGACCCAAGCACCTCGGGCGGCAGCATATCGAGGTCGATCTGGCCGATGCGGTCGCCAGGCGCCAAGATGATCGTGCGTTCCACGACATTGCGCAGCTGGCGGACATTGCCCGGCCAGTCATAGGCCTGGAGCGCGGCGATGGCGTCACCGGCCACGCCGGGCGGCAACACCCGACGCTCATTGGCGTAACGGGCGACGAAATGGTCGATCAGCCCCGGAATATCCTCGCGTCGTTCCGACAGCGGCGAGATATGCACCGGAACGACATTCAGGCGATAATAGAGGTCTTCGCGGAAACGACCGGCCGCGATGGCTTCCGCCAAATCGCGGGAGGTGGCCGAAACGACGCGGAATTCCACCTTCACCACGCGTTGCCCGCCGACACGCGTGAAGCTCTGGTCGGTCAGGACGCGCAGGATCTTCGCCTGGGTCGTCATTGGCATGTCAGAGATTTCGTCGAGAAACAGCGTGCCGCCATGTGCCTGTTCGAGCAGCCCGGGACGGACGAGTTCTCCGCTATCCTCGACGCCGAACAATTCCTCCTCGACGCGTTCCGGCTCCATCATCGCCGAACTGACGACCATGAAGGGCGCGGTTGCGCGATTGCTCCACATATGCAGCAATCGCGCAGCAACTTCCTTGCCGACACCTGCGGGACCGGTGATGAGCACCCGGCTGCCGGTGGCTGCCACGCGCTTCAGCGTGGCACGCACGGCGTTGATCGACGCGGAGCTTCCGGTCAGTTCCTCTTCGCCGCCGATCTGCGCCTTCAGCGATGCATTTTCCCTTCGCAGCCTTTCGGTTTCGGTCGCCCGACTGACGAGGTGGAGCAGATGCGCGGCTTCGAACGGCTTCTCGATGAAATCCACCGCGCCGCGCCGGATCGCGGCGACCGCTGTGTCGAGATTGCCGTGGCCGGACATCATCAGCACGGGCAGCGACGGATCACGGCGCTTGATTTCGTCGAGCAGGTCGAGCCCGTCGAGCCTCGATCCCTGCAGCCAGACATCCAGCAGCACCAGCGAGGGCCGTCGCTCCGCGATCGCTTCGAGCGCGGAATCGCTGCTGCCCGCCGCACGCGGCGCATAGCCCTCGTCCTCGAGCACACCGGAAACCAGATCCCTGATATCCTGCTCGTCGTCGACAATCAGAATGTCTAGCGCCATGGTTCAATCTGCTCCTTTCCGCGTCAATCGCGGAGTCTTTTCGTCACCATCGCCGTCGCCTTCGGCGGCGTTATCGTCGGTCGCGACATCGGCGAGCATTTCCAGGTCAAAAATCGTCGAAATGATCGTGCCGCCTCCCGGATTGTCGGCCAGTTGCATCGTGCCGAAATGTTCCTCGACGATCTTCTTCACGATCGCGAGACCAAGCCCCGTGCCGCGCGTTCGCGTGGTCACATAGGGTTCGACCAGCCGGTCGCGTTCCTGAGGCAGGCCGATACCGTTGTCGCTGATCGTGATCACGATACGGCCCGGATTTTCGCATGGGGCGATGGAGAGCGTGACCTGCCCCTCATAGCCCTCGCCCGCCACTTCGGCCTTTTGTTCGATCGCCTCGACCGCGTTCTTGACCAGGTTGGTCAGCGCCTGCCCGATCTGGCGGCGGTCGCAGACCATATATTGGGTTTCGCCGTCCTGCTCGAAAGCGAAGCCGATCTCAGGATGCGCCACTTCGTGCAGGAACATCGACTGGCGCGCGATGTCCGTCAGCGATTCCGGACGGAAGACGGGTTTGGGCATCCGCGCGAAAGATGAGAATTCATCGACCATCCGCCGCAGATCGGCGACCTGCCGGACAATCGTCTCGGTCAGGCGGGTGAAGGTGCCCGTCTCGTCATTGATCTGTTTGCCGTAGCGCCGTTGCAGCCGCTCGGCGGCGAGTTGGATCGGTGTCAGGGGATTCTTGATCTCATGCGCAATCCGCCTCGCCACATCCGACCAGGCGGCACGGCGCTGATCGAGCAATTGCTGGGTGATGTCGTCAAAGGTCAGGACGCGGCCGCTCTCCCCGCCGACCACGCGAACGGCCAGCGTGCGCGCATCGCCGGTCGAATTGAGCTGGACGATCTCGTTGCGGTCGCTTCCCGTCGCCAGTCCAACCAATTCGGGGGCGAGTTCGGCCAGGCTTTGTCCGATCGCATCGAAGGGCCCGACCTTGAGCAGCGCGGCAGCCTGACTGTTCATCAGCAACACCTGGCCGTTGACGTCGACCGACACGACGCCGGCACTGACGCCGGAAAGCACGGCCTCGATAAAGGCGCGACGGCTTTCCAGCGCACCTGTCTGTTCCTCGATCCGCCGCGTCATCCGGTTGAAGGCATTGGCAAGCCTGCCGATCTCGTCCTGGCGCACAGGCTGTTCCACCCGCGCGGTCAGATCGCCACCGGCGATGCGCTGTGCGGCATCGACCAGATCGCCAAGCGGCCGCACCAACCGGTCGGCCACCGCAAGCGCAATGAACACGGCAGCACCCACGATCAGCAGCGAAACGACCAGTAGCGCGATATTGAACTGGAGTTGCAGCGCGCGCGAACGGCTGAGCAGGCGTTTATAGTCCTGTAGGACGACATCGGCACGCTGGGCCTGGGCGAGCATCTTGGGATTGGCGACGCGCGCCGCCCAGAGATAGGCTTCCTCCTTCACGCCCAAGGGCACGACCGCTTCGATGCGGTCGCTGGTCTCGGTCACCACCGCGGGCGCGCCGCGGCGGATCTTCTCCATCACCTCGGGCTTCACCACATTGGCTTCGCCGCGGTCATAGGGATCGACCATGATCAGCGTCTGCAGCCCGACTCCCGGTTTCACCACCAGGATCGCCGCTTCGGACAATTCGCGCTGATAGACCTGGCGGGCGAATGCCTCCTGGAACAGGGGATTCTCGATCGGCGCTTCCTGCAGGAACTGGATCAGATCCGACGCCATGGTGACGGTCTGCCCCTGCACATCGTCCCGATTTTGCGCATAGGTTTCCTGCGCCAGGATGCTGGCATTCTCCAGCATCCCGCGTGCGCGATCCGAGAACCAGAATTCCACGCCATATTGGAACAGCAGCGACGCGAAGATGACGACCAGCAGCGTCGGGACTGCCGCGATCAGCGAGAATGACGCCACCAGCCGAACGTGCAGCCGCCCGCCGCCGCCCGCAAGCGACCGTGCCGCGCGCTGCTTGGCGATACGCCGGCCGATCAACACGAGCAGCGCGACGCCGGGCACGAGATTGCTGATCAGCAGAAGTGCCACAATCGCCGGCGACAGCAGGCGATCGGAAACGGATTCACTCGTTACGATGAAATAGCTTGAAATCAGGATCGCGACTGCAGCCACGAGCACCGCGATCTCGACCCAGGCAACGATATTGTTGCGTCGGTAGAAAGCAGTCAGCGCGCGCCGCCAACGAGCAGGTTTCACAGGAATGTCACGATCAGGCGCGCTCACCGTTGCTTGCTTACAACATTCGCGTTGCAAGACAAACACACTCTCCGCCAAACTGGACACAATATCGACGCATGTCGCGCACGGCCCGGCGCAAGCAGTCAGGAACGGCGGCGCAATTTCCCCAGATCGATCGCATGATCGTTGAGCTTTTTGCGCAACGTGTTGCGGTTGATTCCAAGCAGATCGGCGGCGCGAAGCTGGTTGCCGCGGACGGCAGCCAGCGTCAGCCTCAGCAGCGGCTCCTCCAACTGGGCGAGCACCCGATCGTAGAGACCATCGGGCGGCAACTCATCGCCAAAACTCGCAAAATAGCCCGAAAGGCTCGCTTCGACCGCATCCGAAAGCCCGCGCCCGATCAGCAGTGGCGGCGCCGCATCGGCCCCGCCGCCGGAAAGCGACTGGTCGATCAGCCGCGCGCCAATCACTTCCTCGCGACTGAGCGCGGCCAGCCGGCGCATCAGATTCTCGAGTTCGCGAACATTGCCGGGCCAGCCGTGCGCGGCCAGCCGCGCAAGCGCATCGGTGCCAAGTTTTTTGCGTGACAGCCCCTGCTGCGCGGCCTTGTCCAGAAAATGACGCGCCAGTTCGGCGATATCGCCGGGGCGGTCGCGCAATGGCGGCAGCAGGATCGGAACGACATTCAGGCGATAATAAAGATCTTCGCGAAAGCTGTTCGCGGCGATCATCGCGGGCAGATCCTTGTGGGTTGCCGCGATGATACGGACGTCGGCACGAATCGTCCGTGCGCCGCCAACCGTGGTGAATTCGCCTTCCTGAAGCACGCGAAGCAGTCGGGTCTGGGCTTCCATCGGCATGTCGCCAATCTCGTCGAGGAACAAAGTGCCGCCCTGGGCCTGTTCGAATTTGCCCGCCGTACGGACCTGCGCGCCGGTGAAGGCGCCGCGCTCGTGCCCGAACAGCTCGGATTCGATCAGTTCGCGTGGGATCGCCGCCATGTTGATCGCGACAAAAGGCTTGCGCCGGCGTGGTCCCAGATCGTGAATGGCGCGTGCGACCAGTTCCTTGCCCGTTCCCGACTCACCGAAAACGAGGACCGTGAGTTCGTTCGAGACGACGCGTGCGATCGTTCGATAGACGTCCTGCATCGCCGGCGACCGGCCGATCAGCGGCAGATCCTCCTTGATGCCTTCCGGTTCGGCATCGCCGCGCGCCGCGCGGCTGCGCAGTCCATCCTCTACTGCGCGGCACAATTCCTCCAGATCGAAGGGTTTGGGCAGATATTCGAACGCACCCTGTTCGGTGGCGCGCACCGCGGTCGCCAGCGTATTCTGGGCCGACAGGACGATCACCGGCATGCCGGGATTCTCCGCCAGCATTTCGGGCACCAGGTCCAGGCCATTGCCGTCGGGAAGCATGACGTCGGTTACCAGCAGGTCGGGCACGAAACGTGCCATCGCCTTGCGCTGCTCTGCAACCGATGCCGCGGTTTCGACCTCATGACCCTCGCGCCGCAGCGCCTCACGCACCACCGTGCGGATCGCGGCATCGTCATCGACGACCAGGATCCGTCCGACGGTCATGACCTGTCCCAGGCGCGCGGCAGCAACAGGCGGAAAACAGTCATTTCAGGATATCCTTCACGGGCATATTCGACGACGCCACCCTGATCGGTGACCAGCTTGTCGACCAGTGCGAGCCCCAGGCCGCTGCCCGTACGCTTCGATGTGACGAAAGGGTCGAACAGATGTTCGCCGATCTCCGGTGGCGCACCGGGGCCATTGTCGATCACGCAGACTTCGATCGGCAATGCCTGCTTGCCGTCGGTGCCATGTTTCAGAAACGAGACGCCGTGACGATAGGCGGTCCGAAGCTGAATTTGGCCATCTTCACGATCGCCAATTGCTTCTGCTGCATTCTTGAGAAGGTTTATAAAGATTTGAACCAGGGAGTCGCGATGCCCGAGCACTTCCGGCAACGAAGGGTCGTAAGCTTCACGGACCGGGATCGTGTGAGCAAAGCCTTTCCGGGCAACCTCGCGAGCGTGGCTCAATATGGCATGGATGTTCTGGGGTTCGAGCACGATGTTGCGCGTGTCGGTGAAGCCCTCCATCCGGTCGATCAGCGCGGTGACACGGTCCACCTCGTCCATGATCAGCCGGGTCAGTCCGCGTGCATCGGGATCGACGCTGGTGTCCAGCAATTGCGCCGCGCCGCGGATGCCTGAGAGCGGATTCTTGATCTCGTGCGCCAGCATGGCCGCGGCCCCCACTGCGGTCAGTTTGCCCCCCTCGCGTTCGGCACTACGGCCGACCAGATGCGCAGTCGATCGCATGTGAATGGTGACGACGCGCCAGCCGGGATGATCGGGCATCGGCGCGGCCATCAAGTCGACCCGCTGCGTCCGCCCGCTCGGCAGGTCGATCGACAGGTCGAACGCCGAAAACGGCGAATCCTTTGCCATCGTCGTCAGCGGATGGCCGGTCAGCGTCTCCATCGACCGGCCGACGATCGCGCCGCGGCCCAGATTGAGCAGGGTCTCGCTCGCCACATTGGCTTCGGCGATCATGCCATCCGGATCGACGACGAGCACGGGTGTGGGCAGCACCGCGAACAGTTCGGCAATGGCCGGGACATCGGACGTAACGGCTGGCGCCGCCCGTCTTCCCAGGCGGATCAGGCGGCTGCCCGGGAGAGCCATGGGCCGTAGAAATCCGCCAGCATTGCCAGGACGGTCTCGGCGCGGGGTTCCTGATTCACCGCGTTGCGGAACTCGGCCGATCCAGGCAATCCCTTGGTATACCAGCCGATATGCTTGCGGGCCATATTGACCCCGGTGAACTCGCCATAATGATCGAGCATTGCGGCGTAATGGCCTATGATCGCGTGATATTGTTCCTCGATCGACGGATCGGCGAGAGCCTGCCCAGTCTGAAACCAGTGCATCACCTGACCGAGAAGCCAGGGGCGGCCATAGGCCCCGCGCCCGATCATCACGCCATCGGCGCCCGATTGGGCCAGCGCCGTATCGGCATCCTCGATCGAGCAGATGTCGCCATTGGCGATCACCGGAATGGAAACTGCGTCCTTCACACGGCGAATGAACGCCCAGTCCGCCGATCCCTTGTACATCTGGTTGCGTGTGCGGCCGTGGACAGTGACCAGCTTCACGCCCAGGTCTTCCGCGATGTGTGCCAGTTCGGGGGCATTCAGGCTGTCATGGCACCAGCCCATGCGCATCTTGAGCGTGACGGGAACCGACACTGCCTTGACCGTGGCCTCGATCAGCGACGCGGCATTCTTCAGGTCGCGCATCAGCGCCGATCCTGCGTCGCCGTTCGTGACCTTGCGCACCGGGCAGCCCATGTTGATGTCGACAATCGCGGCACCGCGATCTTCGCTGAGCTTGGCCGCCTCCCCCATTTCCTTGGCGGTGCAGCCGACCAGCTGCATCGATACGGGTTCCTCGATCGGATCCCATGCCGCTTTCTGGATCGATTGGCGGGTTTCACGGATGGCGGCCTGGCTGGCGATCATCTCGGTGACGTTGAGCCCCGAACCGTAGCGGCGGACGAGCGTGCGGAACGGCAGATCGCTCACCCCCGTCATCGGGGCGAGGATCACCGGCATGTCGATCCGCACGGGGCCGATATCGATGGGAGCGATCTTGGTCATCATTTGCCTAAAAAAGAGGCAGCGCCATAGCGGCATTGGCGGCAGCGGGCAAGTGAGCGGAGTTTGCACGATGCGTAAATTGGACTAGGCGCGCGTCATGGACGTCGGGAACCGCATTGTCGCTTTGATCGTCGCTGCCGGAAAGGGCGAGCGCGCAGGTGGTTGCACGCCCAAGCAGTTCGCGCCGCTTGCCGGTCGTGCGGTGCTGGCCCACAGCATTGCTGCATTCGAGCGCCACCCCGCGATCGACGAGATTGTGATCGTCATCGCGCCGGAACAGGAAGCGGAGGCACGCGCAGCGGTCGGCGATCGTTTTTTCGTGACGGGCGGCGCCACCCGACGTGCATCGGTGCGCAACGGGCTGGACGCGATCGGTTCGGCTGCGCGCGTGCTGATCCATGACGCCGCCCGCCCGCTTTTGCCCGCGACGGTGATCGATCGCCTGCTCGACGCGCTCGACGATCATGCGGGGGCCATCCCCGCCCTGCCCGTTGCCGACACGCTGGCGCGGATGGATGGCGCACTGGGAGAAACGGTGTCTCGCGACGGCTTGATCCGTGTGCAGACCCCGCAGGCCTTCCGCTTCGCCGATGTCGTGGCGGCCCATCGCGACTGGCCGGACGATCGCGAGGCCACCGACGATGCGCAGATCGTGCGTGCTGCGGGCCATAGTGTCGCAGTGGTTCAGGGCGACGCCGTGCTGGAGAAGATCACCCATCCGGCCGATTTCGCGGCGGCCGAAACCCGGCTTTCCGCCAGAACCTCAGTGCGCACCGGCCTCGGCTATGACGTCCATCGGCTCGTCGATGGCGAAGAATTGTGGCTTGGTGGCATATTGATCCCGCACAGCCAGGGGCTTTCGGGGCATAGCGATGCCGACGTCGCCCTCCACGCACTGACTGATGCATTGCTTGGTACGATCGCCGCCGGCGATATCGGCCAGCATTTTCCGCCGTCCGACCCGCAGTGGCGCGGAGCGTCGTCCGATCGCTTCCTGTGCCATGCCGCAGATCTGATCGATCGGTCCGGCGGGACTATCTCGCATGTTGATCTGACGATCATCTGCGAAGCGCCCAAGATCGGCCCGTATCGGGACGCCATGCGCGCGCGCATCGCCGATCTGTTGCGGGTCGATCTGGCGAGGGTTAGCGTCAAGGCGACGACGACCGAGCGGCTGGGCTTTACCGGCCGGGGTGAGGGGATCGCGGCCCAGGCGGTTGCGACGATTGCTTTGGGGGATTTGTGATGAGGCTTCGGCGCAGGCTTTCCGCGACAATGGTCGCGACCGCGATGCTGGCCGCATCGGTGTCCGCCGAAGCGCAGAAAACCGATAAACCCTGCCTGTATCCCGAAGAGATCGACGCAATGGTGATCTCGTTCGCGCCAAGATTGATCGAGGTGACGGCGACGGCCTGCAAGCCCCATCTTGCCGAGAATGCCTATCTCAATCGATCGTCCGGCGTGCTGGCGGAGCGTTACCGGGTTGCCGGGAAATCGCTCTGGCCCTTGGCGTACAAGGGGATGCTCAAGATGAGTGGCCTGGAAAAGGTGAAGAACCCGCTGATCAAGCCCGATGCCCTCCGCGAAATGCTCGACGCGAAGATCCCCGAGATCGTCGCCGATATCAAACCGGAGACGTGCGTGACGATCGACCGGGTCGGTCAACTGGTCGATCCCCTGCCGCCCCAGAATATGGCGGGTCTGTTCTCAACGATCCTGGAGATCGTCTCGGCGGACGAACGCAAGAAAGGTGAAACTGGCGGTGGGAAGAGCAAAGGCTGGGGACATGAATTGAATGTCTGCGCGGCCACCGATCAGCCCGGTTAAACCGCCGATACGCAACCCTGACGCTCGTTGAGGCGTTGTAACGAAATCCGAGATGTCCGTGACCGAACCCACCAAGAAGAAGAGCACCACCCTTCCCCCCAAGCTCGTCGATGCCGCACGGCGCGTCGTCGAGGCGAATCGTGCCGTCGGTCGACGGATCGCCGTGGCGGAAAGCTGCACCGGCGGTCTGGTCAGCGCCGCGCTGACCGAAATCCCTGGCTCATCCGATGTTTTTCAGGCCGGCTTCGTGACCTATTCGAACGAGGCCAAGATCGCGATGCTGGGCGTCAGCCTGGATGTGCTGGAAACTTTCGGCGCGGTTTCGATCGCGGTGGCCTGGGCGATGGCGCGTGGCGCGATTGTGCGATCCGATGCCGACATCGCGGTCGCGATCACCGGTATTGCCGGGCCTGAGGGCGGCAGCGAAAAGAAGCCGGTGGGGACCGTCGTGTTTGCACGTGCCGAGCGTGAATCCGGACCCGAGGATATTATCGCCGACAAGCGCGAATTCGGCGATCTCGGACGCGGCGGCATCCGGCTTCAGGCTGCGTTGTGTGCGCTCGATTTGCTGATGCCCGAGGCACCGGTTTCGGCGCCGTAAAGCGCGGCCGCGCGCGTTTCGAATGCGCCGATCATCTTCCTGAGCGCACGATCGAACATCTGCCCGGCCAGTCGCTCGAACAATGAGGATCTGAACGCGAAGTCGACCGTGAAGTCGATGAAGGTGCCGCCTTTCCCGTCGGGACGGAACGTCCATTCGTTGCGCAGATGCTTGAGCGGCCCGTCGACATAGTCGACGCTGATCGTGTGCGGCCGATCCTTCTTCACGCGCGACGTGAAGGTCTCACGCAAGGCCGAGAAGCCGACGATCAGATCCGCCACCATTTCGGTATCGCTGTTCGAACGCACCCGCACCGCACTGACCCAGGGCAGGAACTCGCGATACCGCGGTACGTCCGCGACCAGATCGAACATCTGCTCGGGCGTATAGGGAAGGTGGCGGGTTTCGGAATGCCGGGGCATGTCAGGCCCTGAACCTCATGCCCGTGCGAGCTTCGCCTCGCGTGCGGCGCGCATCCGCTCGAAATCATCGCCGGCATGATAGCTGGATCGCGTGAGCGGCGACGATGCGACGAGCAGGAAGCCCTTGGCGCGGGCGATCGCGGCATAGGCGTCGAAGGCCTTGGGCGGCACGAACTCCATCACCTTGGTGTGCTTGGGCGTGGGCTGGAGATACTGGCCCATGGTGAGGAAATCGACATCGGCAGACCGCATGTCGTCCATCACCTGATGCACTTCGAGCCGGCCTTCGCCCAGTCCGAGCATCACGCCGGACTTGGTGAAGATCGACGGATCGTGGCGCTTCACCGATTCGAGCAGGCGCAATGACGCATAATAGCGCGCACCCGGCCGGATCGTCGGATACAGCCGCGGCACGGTCTCGAGATTGTGGTTGTAGACGTCCGGTCGCGCGGTAACGATCGACTCGACCGCGGCCTGGGCCTTGTTCCGGAAATCGGGGGTCAGGATCTCGATCGTCGTCTTGGGCGTGTTGCGCCGAAGCGCCTCGATCACCTTCACGAACTGCGATGCACCGCCATCGGGCAGATCGTCGCGATCCACCGACGTGATCACGATATGCTCCAGCCCCAGTTCGGCTGCAGCCACCGCGACATGTTCGGGCTCAAGCGGGTCCACTTTGCGCGGCATGCCCGTCTTGACGTTGCAGAACGCGCAGGCGCGGGTGCAGACGTCGCCCAGGATCATCACTGTCGCGTGCTTCTTGGTCCAGCATTCGCCGATATTGGGGCACGCAGCCTCTTCGCACACCGTGTTCAGGTTGAGCCGGCGCATCAGCGCGCGGGTCTCTCCGAAACCGACGCTGGTCGGCGCCTTGACGCGGATCCAGTCGGGCTTGCGCTCGCGCGGCGGGCGGGCTTCGGGGGTGATTGCGGGATCGGCTTCGCTCATGGAAGCGCAGATAGCGATTTCACCGCCCGGTTGCCACCCCTGCCCCGATCGCGCTAACGCGCCAGATCATGACAGACTTCAACGCGCTCCTCTCCGGCTATCGCCGCTTTCGTGAAACCGGCTGGGCGCGGCAGCGCGATCGCTGGTCCGAACTGGCGGAGGGGCAGAGCCCCAAGGTGATGGTAATCGCCTGCTCCGACAGTCGAGTCGATCCCACCCAGATCTTCGATACTGCGCCCGGCGAGATGTTCGTCGTGCGCAATATCGCCAATCTGGTGCCGCCTTTTGAACTGGGCGGTGGACGTCACGGCGTGTCGGCGGCGCTCGAATTCGCGGTTACCCAGCTCGAAGTTCCGGAAATTCTCGTGCTCGGTCATGGCGCCTGTGGCGGCGTCCATGCCGCGCTGACTCGCCGATTCGAGCATGCGGCGCCGGGCGCCGGCGGATTTATCGCGCATTGGGTCGATCTGCTCGACGACGCGCGCGACAGGATCGTTGCCGAACTGGGTGACGGCCCCGAAGCGATCCGGGCGCTCGAGCTCGAAACCGTGAAGGTCAGCATCGCGAATCTGCGCACCTTCCCCTGCATCCCGGAACGTGAAGCGGCAGGGCGTCTCATCATTCACGGCGCCTATTTTGCGATCGCCGATGGTGCGCTTCACCTGCTCGACGAAAGCACTGGCGGTTTCCGCCCAGCCTGATGTCCGGGCGGGGCGTTGCCCTCGTTCGCAATCGGGAGGAGATTTCGGATGAAGGTCGTTCCGATGACGATCGCGGTGCTGCTGCTCGGTGGCGCGGCGGTGTTCGCTGGCACGGTCCTGACCGGAACACCTCCCAAGGAGACACCGCAGGCCGGGAAAAAGCCCCATTGGGGCAAGCCGGACGTGATCTACATCCCCACCCCGCCGGCGGTGGTCGACGCCATGCTCGCCATGGCCAAGGTCAAGGATGGTGACGTCCTGTACGATCTGGGATCGGGCGACGGCCGGATTCCCATCGCCGCCGCCACCAGATTCAAGGTGAAAGCCGTCGGAATCGATATCGACGCCAAGCGCGTTGATGAGGCGAATGCCAATGCGAAGGCGGCCGGTGTCGAGAAAGACGTGAGATTCCGTCGCGAGAATCTGTTCACGGCGGATTTTCGCGATGCGACCGTGGTCATGCTTTACCTGCTCGATTCGTTGAACGAGCAGCTCAGACCCAAGCTGCTAGCCGAACTGAAGCCGGGCACACGCATCGTCAGTCACACATTCCGGATGGGTGACTGGCAGCCCGAGCGCACGCAGGAGGTGAACGGCCGGATGATCTATCTCTGGACCATCCCGCCGCGGAGATAATCCCGCCGATTAATACGCCAGCGCCAGCCCGTCCGCGCGCATCTCGCTCGCCGCGCCATAAACGCGTTCATTGCCGCTCATACGGTGCTCGACGCATTGATAGCGGCCATAACCGCCATCGGACTCGGCCATGATCCAGCCCATGTCGACCAATGCCTTTCTGGTCGCGACCGGCACGCCGCTTTCGAGCCGCAATATGCCCGTCGGCCCGAGCCCGGGCAGATCCTCCCCCATCGACTGCGACGAGCCTTCATGATGCCAGCGTGGTGAGTCCCCTGCCGCCTGGGCATCGAGCCCGTAATCGACGCGGTTGAGGATGATCTGAGTCTGGCCCTGGGGCTGCATGTCGCCGCCCATCACGCCGAACGACAGCCAGGGCGCATCGCCCTTGGTCGCAAAGCCGGGAATGATCGTCTGGAACGGACGCTTGCCCGGCGCGTAGATATTGGGGTGCCCGTCCTGCAGCGAGAAAAGCTGCCCGCGATCCTGGAACATGAAACCAAGGCCGTCCGCGACAAGGCCCGATCCCATGCCACGAAAGTTGGACTGGATCATCGAGACCATCATGCCCGACGAGTCCGCGACCGTGAAATAGGTGGTGTCGCCCTTGCTGGGCGCGCGGCCGGGCGAGACTTCCGGATTGATCCGGTCGGGCCGGATCAATTTGGCGCGTTCGGCGGCGTATGCCTTGGACACGAGCCACTCACCGGGAACCTTCGAGAAGTTCGGATCGGCATAGTATCGCGCACGATCCTCATAGGCGAGGCGCTTGGCCTCGGCCTGGATATGGATCGACTTGGCCGACTGGAATCCAGCGGCGCGCATGTCGAATTGCTCGATCATGTTGAGCATCTGCAGGGTCGCGATCCCCTGGGTGTTGGCGCCCAGCGAATGGACGGTCACGCCGCGATAATCAGTGGCATAGGGCTGGGACCATTCGGCCTTGTGTGCCGCGAGGTCGGCCTTGGACAGCCAGCCGCCGATCCGCTTGAAATAGGCGTCGATGGTGGCCGCGATCGGCCCTTCATAATAGGCGTCGCGTCCGCCCTCGGCGATCATGCGATAGGTGCGGGCCAGATCGGGGTTGCGGAAGATCTGACCGACGCCGGCGCCGGCGCCATAGGTCTTCTTGGCGTTCTCGACCTCTTCGATGCCCCTGCCCGGCTTGGTGAAGTTCGCCATGCCGCGACGCATGGCGTTGCTGATGATCTCGGGCACGGGCACGCCCCCGCTTGCATAGGCAATGGCGGGTTCGAACAATTCCGCCCATTTCAGCTTTCCGTAGCGCTGGTGGAGCGTCCACCAGCCATCGACTGCGCCGGGCACTGAAACGGTGACCGCGCCATAGGCCGGCAACGCCCCGTCCTTGGCGCGCGAGCGCGCGGTTTCCAGGCTAAGCGAGCGCGGTGACGCGCCCGATCCGGCGATGCCGACGACCTTCTTCTGCGCGGGATCCCACAGCATCGCGAACACGTCGCCGCCGATGCCGCATGCCGTCGGTTCAAGGAAACCGAGACACGCATTCATCGCGATGGCCGCGTCGACCGCGGATCCGCCCTTTTTGAGGATCTCGATACCGGCAAGCGTTGCCAGTGGCTGTGACGATCCGGCAGCGCCGGACCGGCCATAGACGGTCGATCGCGACGCAAAACTCGCGCCCACCGGCCGGTCGCCGGCATGAACGTCCGGCCGCAAATAGTTTTCAGTGCCTTGCGGCTGGAATGGGGGCGGTGGAGTTGTGGTCGCCGCCGGCTGCGCCTGCGCGGTCCCGTTGAGCGAAAGCCCGACCGCCGCGGTGGGCACCGCGGCGATGAAAGTGCGACGATCCATGCGAATCTCCCTGTGTTGGCGGAAGACTAGTCGCGGGACTTTCAGGCCGCCAGCGCTCTCAACATGGCATCCACATGCGTGTTCATATAGGCATTGGTGTCGATCGGTTCGTAGGGTTCGAACAGCAGTTTCCACATTGCAGCCACCAGCGCCGGACCGAAGATGATCTCGGGATATGTCGACAGCGCGCTCGCCGCGAATTCACCGCGTTCGACGCCGCGCTCGATCAGCGCGCGCAGGATCGCCCTGGCCTTGGTCAGCACTTCGGCGTGATAGAAGCGCGCCATCTCCGGAAAGCGGGTTCCTTCCGCCAGGATCATATGGAGCAGCCGACGCCGATCCGTATTGACCAGTTCGCGATAGAGTGTGCCGATCAGCATTCGCAATTGCACTGACGCCGGTGTCGCCCGGTCGGCGGCGATCAACGCAGCCGCATGATCGATGAACGGCAGCACCGTCGAGCGGATCACTGCCTCGAACAGCGCCTCTTTCGACGGGAAATACACATAGACCAGCCCTTTCGACACGCCGGCACGTGCGGCGATGTCGTCGATCCGCGCCTCGCGGAAGCCTCGGGCGACGAATTCGTCGCGTGCCGCGTCGACAATCTCGCCGGGGCGGGCCTCCTTGCGTCGCTTACGGACGCCTTCGCTCATGACGCTTCAACCTTGAACATAAGTGGCATCATGTTATTGACCAACTAGTCAGTCAATAGCGAGTCCTTATGACGCACCGCGCGACTTCATTGCAGACGGCCGTCATCCCGGTGATGCTCGCCCTTGCGCTTGCCGGCTGCGGCCAGCGCGAAGACAAGCCGTTCACCGGCTATATGGAAGCACAACTCCTGCTGGTCGGCGCCGAGCGCGCGGGCCGGATCAGTGCATTGTCGGTCGAAGAAGGCGGCGCGGTGAAGGCCGGCCAGCCGCTGTTCGAGATCGACGACAGGGAATCGCGCGCGCAGGCCGATCAGGCGGGTGCGCAGGTCGTCCAGGCGGGCGCGCAACTCGCCGACACGCTGGCGCCGATCCAGCGCCCCGCCGATCTGGCGGTGCTCCAGCAAGCCGTCCGCCAGGCACAGGCAGCCGCCACCCTGTCCCAGCGCGATTTCGAGCGGACCAGCGCGCTCGTTGGCCGTGGCTTCGTTTCCAAGGCGCGGCTCGATGCGGCGCGCTCGGCGCGCGACGGCGATATCGCAGCGCTTGCCCAGGCACGCAGCCGGATCACCCAGGGCGAACAGGCCGCCCGCACCGGGCAGATCCAGGCGGCCGAAGCGGCGCTCAACCAGGCACGCGCAGCGCAGCGTGGCGCCGATACCAGCCTTAGCCGGTTCCGCGTTTCCGCGCCGGCCTCGGGAAGTGTCGAGCAGGTCTATTTCCGCGCGGGCGAAGTGGTCGGCATCGGCCAGCCGGTGATCGCCCTGCTGCCACCCGAGCGGCTGCGAGTGCGTTTCTTCGTGCCCGAAGCCCGCTTGGCGGAGGCGAAGGTCGGCCGGACCGTCGCAGTATCGTGCGACTCCTGCCCCGCCGGCCTTACCGCGCGCATTGCCTTCGTTTCGCGGGACGCGGAATTCACCCCGCCGGTCATTCTGTCGCGTGGGGATCGCGAAAGGCTGGTCTATCTGATCGAGGCTGTGCCGCTGGGCGATACCGGCCGGCTTGCCGCGGGCCAACCGATCGACGTCTCCTTCAAATGACTGCACCGTCCGATCTCGCCATCGACGTCGAGCATCTGACCAAATCCTTCGGCGGCCGCACCGTGGTGAAGGATCTGTCGATGCAGGTGCCGACGGGCGCGATCTACGGCTTTCTGGGCCCAAATGGCTCCGGCAAGACGACGACGATCCGGATGATCTGCGGCCTGCTGACGCCAGATAGCGGTCGCGGCACGTGCCTGGGCTACGACATCTTCACCGACCGCGAAGCGATCAAGCGTTCGATCGGCTATATGACGCAGCGCTTCAGCCTCTACACCGACCTGTCGATCCGCGAAAATCTCGAATTCGTCGCGCGCGTGCACGGCGTCCCCGATCCGCGCGGCGCGGCACAGGCCGCGATCGCACGACTGGGACTGGAAGGCCGGTCCAACCAGCTTGCCGGCGAACTGTCGGGCGGCTGGAAGCAGCGGCTGGCGTTGGGCGCGTGCATCTTGCCCGGTCCCCGGCTGCTGCTGCTCGACGAGCCCACGGCAGGCGTCGATCCGCGCGCGCGCCGCGAATTCTGGGACGAGATCTATGCGCTGTCCGCGGAGGGCATCACCGTGCTCGTCTCCACCCATTATATGGACGAAGCCGAGCGCTGCCATCGCATCGCCTATCTGGCCTATGGCGATCTGCTTGCGACCGGCACCACCGACGAGGTGATCGCCAAGGTCGGCCTGTCGACCTGGACGGTGAGCGGCACTGGCCTCGATGCCGTGGCGAAGCGGCTCCGGGCCATGGATGGTGTCGAAATGGTCGCGCCGTTCGGCACTGCGCTGCACGTGTCAGGCATCGACCGGGCAAGGCTCGATATTGCCGTCCAGTCGATTGCGAAGGAGCCAGGGCTCACCGTGCGGCGCGGCGAACCGACGCTGGAAGATGTCTTCATCCATCTGATGGGCAAAGCGACGGACAATTTCCAATGACCGGGCCGATCGCAGCCTTTACCCGCATCGTCTCGTTGCATGGCTTCTGGCGGCGCGTCTGGGCGATGACCTTGAAAGAAGTGTCGCAGATGCGGCGCGACCGGCTGACATTCGGCATGATGATCGCGGTGCCGATCATGCAGCTGCTGTTGTTCGGCTATGCGATCAACACCGATCCCAAGCATCTGCCCACCGCAATCTATGCCCGTGACAATGGGCCGCTCAGCCGCGCGGTGGTCGCGAGCCTCTCGAACAGCGGCTATTTCGACATTTCGCGTGTGGCCCGCACGCAGCGCGAGCTCGACGCGCTGCTGGCCTCGGGCAGCATCCAGTTCGGCGTCGAAATCCCGGCCAATTTCGAACGCGACCTGCGTCGCGGCGAGCGGCCGCAATTGCTGGTGACTGCCGATGCGACCGATCCATCGGCGTCGGGCAATGCGGTCGCCGCGCTCCAGGGCATCGCCAACACCGCGCTGCGCCGTGAATTGCGCGGCCCCGACACCGCGATCCGCGCCGGCCAGGATCCGTTCGAACTCGTCGTCCACCGCCGGTACAATCCAACCGGCCGCACCCAGCTCAACATCGTACCAGGCCTGCTCGGCATCGTGCTGACCATGACGATGATGATGTTCACGTCGCTTGCGGTCACGCGCGAGTTCGAGCGCGGCACGATGGAAAGCCTGTTGTCCATGCCGATCCGGCCGGCCGAGATCATGCTGGGCAAGATCCTGCCCTTCGTCGCGGTCGGCTTTTTCCAGGCGGTGCTGATCATCACGGCGGCACATTTCCTGTTCGGCGTGCCGATCGAGGGCAGCATGATATTGCTTGCCACGCTGACCACATTGTTCGTGCTCGCCAATCTGGCTGTCGGCTACACCTTCTCCACCGTCGCGCAGAACCAGCTTCAGGCGGTGCAGATGACCTTCCTGTTCTTCCTGCCCAATATCCTGCTTTCGGGCTTCATGTTCCCGTTTCGCGGCATGCCGAACTGGGCGCAATGGATCGGCGAGGCGCTGCCCCTGACCCATTTCCTGCGGATCGTCCGCGGCATCATGCTCAAGGGCAATGGCGCCGGCGACATGTGGGTGGACATTGCCGGCATCGCCGCCTTCGTCACAGTGGCTTCCGCGATCGCGCTTGCCCGCTTCAGGCAGACGCTGGACTAGGACCGGTCGACATTCAGCCCATATCGGCCTGCAAATGGCGCTTTCCCGCGCTTCCGGTGCTCACGTACATCAAGTACGCTGCGCTCCGGGTCACGGAAAACCACCATTTTCGACTCGATCTGAACTGAATGTCGATCGGTCCCAGGCCGCACAAAGTGTCAGTTCACCCAGTCCCGACGCGCGATACCTTGTGCATGAAGCAGTACGGTGAGATCGCCGTGCAGCACACGGCCATCCGCCGCCGCCGCCGCCTTTTCCTTGGCGTGATAGGCAATGCCGAGCCCGGCCGCCTCGATCATCGGGATATCGTTGGCACCGTCGCCCACGGCGAGCGTCCGTTCCACCGCGATGTCATGCTGCGCCATGGTTGCCAGCAAGGTCTCGCGCTTGGTTTCCGCGCCGACGATCGGTCGCCTTACGGTGCCGTCGAGCCGTCCATCGGCAACGCCGAGAACATTGGACACCGAACGATCGAAGCCGATCTCGACCGCGACCGGTTCGGCGAAATGGGTGAAGCCGCCCGAGACCAAGATCGCGACCCCGCCACGCGACCGCATCGTGCGCACCAGTGCCTCGGCGCCCGGCATGATGCGGACACGCTCGCGATAGCAGGTCTCCAATATGCCGACATCCATGCCCTTGAGCAGGGCGACGCGCGCATCGAGCGCCGCCTCGAAATCGAGTTCGCCCTGCATCGCACGTTCGGTCACGGCCGAAATCTCATCGCGCAGGCCGGCATAGTCGGCGAGTTCGTCGATGCATTCGACGGTGATCATCGTCGAATCCATGTCGGAAACGATCAGGCGCTTCTCACGCAGGGCTTCGCGCTGGACGATCGCGTCGGTCCGCGCGATCGCGCCCTCCAGCGCCTGCCGCGCGGCGACGGGATCGCCATCGAAAGCCAGGTCGAATGCCAGTCCTTCGTCGATCCAGCGCCCCTGCCCCGGCACGCAGCCGGCCGAGCGCAATCGATCCGCTGCATCGACGGTGTCGCCCGACGAGAGTGTGTCGGCTATCAAGGTAACGATGAACAAGACTCGGCTCCCGCGCCCAAAACCGGTCGCGCTCATTGCAGGCCCAACCGCCAGCGGCAAGTCGGCATTGGCCGTTCGCCTTGGCCAGATGCTGCCATCGGTGGTGATCAATGCCGATTCGATGCAGGTTTATGCCGATCTGCGCGTCGTCAGTGCCCGTCCGACAATCGACGATATGGGCGGCGTCCCGCACCGGCTGTTCGGCCATGTCGATGGTTCGGAGGCGTGTTCAGCGGCGCGCTGGGCCGCCGATGCGCGCGCGGAGATCGCGGCGGCGCACGCCGCGGGTCAACTTCCGATCCTGGCGGGCGGCACCGGCCTTTACCTCCGCACATTGCTTGATGGCATCGCGCCGGTGCCGGAAATCGATCCGGATATCCGTGCCGCTGCGCGCGCCCTGCCCGTGGCGGCGGCCCATGCCGCGCTGGCGGTCGAGGATCCGGACGCCGCCGCACGCCTCGCCCCAGCCGATAGCAGCCGCGTCGCGCGGGCGCTGGAAACGATCCGCTCCACCGGGCGGCCGCTGGCGCATTGGCAGGCCGCGCGCACCGGCGGGATCGCCGACGAAATCGCTTTGCGGGCGGTGGTGTTGCTGCCCCCTCGCGACTGGCTGTTCGAGCGGATCGACCGCCGCTTCGGCACGATGGTCGAAACCGGCGCGATCGACGAGGTCGAACAATTGGTCGCTCGTGGGCTCGATCCCGCCTTGCCGGTGATGCGCGCGATCGGCGTTCCGGAGATCGCGGCGTATCTTGATAACGCGCTTGATCGCGACGCCATGCTGGAACGCGGCCGCGTGGCCACGCGGCAGTATGGAAAACGGCAGTATACCTGGTTTTCGCGGCAATCGCCGGCTGATTGGGCGATTTGCAACGCGCAACCTGATGACGAAATCATAGATAAAATAGCAATTAAATTACGCCATTATGCGTTGACAGATTAATTTCTTATCCCTAGCCAGCCGGTCTTGTTTGGGATGTGCTGCGGTGCAATGACGCGCCGTGTCGATTGGAGATGAAGGATGGCTGCGGAAAAGTCCGGTGCGGACATTTTGATCGAGGCACTCAGCGACCTGGGTGTCGAGGTCATTTTCGGCTATCCCGGCGGCGCCGTCCTTCCGATCTACGACGCGATCTTCAAGCAGAAGCGCATCAAGCACATTCTGGTTCGTCATGAACAGGCCGCCACGCATGCCGCGGAGGGCTATGCCCGTTCGACCGGCAAGCCCGGCGTGGTGCTGGTCACCTCCGGCCCCGGCGCAACCAATGCGGTCACCGGCATCACCGATGCGCTGATGGATTCGATCCCGATGGTCGTGATCACCGGTCAGGTCGCCACGCACCTGATCGGCAGCGACGCATTCCAGGAAGCCGACACGATCGGCATCACCCGCCACTGCACCAAGCACAATTATCTGGTGAAGTCGCCGGAACGGCTGGGCGAAGTGATCCACGAGGCATTCCATATCGCAACCTCGGGCCGCCCAGGCCCGGTGGTGATCGATATCCCCAAGGATGTGCAGGTCGCGACCGCGAAATATCGCAAGCCCGCTGCGATCCAGCACAAGACCTATCGTCCCGCGCTGAAGGCTGAGCAATCGCTGATCGAAGCAGCAGTGGAAATGCTGGCGGCGGCCGAGCGGCCGATTTTCTACACCGGGGGCGGCGTGATCAATGCCGGCCCGGGAGCCGCGCAGCTGCTGCGCGAACTGGCGAAGATCACGGGCGCGCCCGTCACCTCGACCCTGATGGGCCTGGGTGCCTTTCCCGCTTCGTCCGATCAGTGGCTGGGCATGCTGGGCATGCACGGCACCTATGAAGCCAATTTCGCGATGAACCAGGCCGATCTGATCATCGCGCTCGGCAGCCGGTTCGACGATCGGGTCACCGGGCGGCTCGACGCTTTCGCGCCCAATGCGAAGAAGATCCATATCGATATCGACCGGTCTTCGGTGAACAAGACCGTGGCTGTCGACCTGCCGATCATCGCCGATGTCGGCCGGGCGATGGAGGACATGATCCGCGTCTGGAAGGGGCGCCAGCACCGCAAGAACGATCTGTCGGCCTGGTGGGCGCGGATCGCCGAGTGGCGCGCGAAAAAGTGCCTGGAATTCCCGGCCTCCGACAAGGAGATCATGCCGCAACAGGCCATCCGCAGCCTGTGGGAAGCGACCAGGCATCTGAATCCGATCATCTCCACCGAGGTCGGCCAGCACCAGATGTGGGCCGCGCAGCATTTCCACTTCGAGCAGCCCAACAAATGGCTCACCTCGGGTGGCCTCGGCACCATGGGTTACGGCCTGCCCGCCGCGATCGGCGCGCAACTGGGCAACCCCAACGCGCTGGTCATCGACATTGCGGGCGAAGCCTCGATCCAGATGAACATCCAGGAGCTGGCCACCGCGACGCAATATCGCCTGCCGGTGAAGCTGTTCATCCTGAACAACGAATATATGGGCATGGTCCGCCAGTGGCAGGAACTGACCTATTCCAGCCGCTATTCGGAAAGCTATTCCGACGCGCTGCCCGATTTCGTGAAGCTCGCCGAGGCCTATGGCTGGACGGGCATCCGCATCGAGGGGCAGCAGGAACTGGAACCGGGCATCCGCCAGATGCTCGACGCGCCCGGGCCTGTCCTCGTCGACTGCCGCGTCGCGAAGCTCGCCAATTGTTTCCCGATGATCCCCTCGGGCGCATCGCACACTGAAATGATCCTCCAGACCGATCAGGTATCGGGCGAAATGGACGACGAGGCGAAGGCTCTAGTCTGATGAACAAAGCCAAGACCCTCCGCCGTTCGTCCCGAGCGAAGTCGAGGGACATTGGTCGCGCCACAGACGTGTCTCGACTGCGCTCGACACAAACGGAAATTTAGACATGCATATCAAGGAAGAGAAAAAAGAGCGGCACACGCTGGCCGTGATCGTGGACAATGAAGCGGGTGTGCTTGCGCGCATCGCCGGACTGTTCACCGCGCGCGGCTATAATATCGAGAGCCTGACGGTGACCGATATCAGCGATGACGACCTGATCAGCCGCATCACCATCGTCACTTCGGCGTCCGCGCCGGTGATGGACCAGATCATCGCGCAGCTCGAACGTCTCGTGCCCGTGCACAAGGTGGTCGACCTGACCGCGCTGGGCCCGCATGTCGAGCGCGAGCTTGCGCTGGTCAAGGTCGCCGGCACCGGCGATCACCGGATCGAGGCGCTGCGCCTGGGCGAAGTCTACCGCGCGCGCGTTGTAGACGCGACGATCGGCAGCTTCGTCTTCGAAGTCACCGGCACCAGCGACAAGATCGACAAGTTCGTCGAGCTGATGGGCGAGGTCGGCCTGGTCGAAGTCGCCCGCACCGGCATCGTCGCCATTTCCCGCGGGAAAGAGGCGGCCTGAATTTCCGAATGTCCCGGTCTCACCCGATGGGAGAGGCCTTTTAATCTCAACACCGTTCGTCCCTGGCGCAGTCCGGGGACGCCTGACTAGGGGAAGAAGAATGCGCGTTTATTACGATCGCGATGCCGATCCGAAGCTGATTTCCGCCAAAAAGATCGCCATTGTCGGCTATGGCAGCCAGGGCCATGCCCATGCGCAGAACCTGCGCGATTCCGGTGTGCAGGATGTCGCGATCGCGCTGCGCGCCGGTTCCGCCACCGCCAAGAAGGCCGAAGGCGCCGGCTTCAAGGTGATGAGCAATGCCGAGGCCGCCGCCTGGGCCGACATCGTCATGGTTCTCGCACCCGACGAGCATCAGGCCGCGATCTATGCCGACGACCTGCACGCCAACATGAAGCAGGGCGCGGCGCTGGCCTTCGCCCATGGCCTCAACGTGCATTTCAACCTGATCGAGCCGCGTGAAGATCTTGACGTGATCATGATCGCGCCCAAGGGCCCCGGCCACACCGTGCGTTCCGAATATGTCCGCGGCGGCGGCGTCCCCTGCCTGATCGCGGTCGCGCAGGACAAGAGCGGCAATGCGCATGACATCGCGCTTGCCTATGCGTCGGGCGTCGGCGGCGGTCGTTCGGGCATCATCGAGACCAATTTCCGCGAGGAATGCGAAACCGATCTGTTCGGCGAGCAGGCCGTGCTGTGCGGTGGCCTGACCCACCTGATCCAGGCGGGCTTCGAGACGCTGGTCGAGGCCGGTTATGCGCCCGAAATGGCGTATTTCGAATGCCTCCACGAAGTGAAGCTGATCGTCGACCTGATGTATGAGGGCGGCATCGCCAACATGCGCTACTCGATCTCGAACACCGCCGAATATGGCGACATCACCACCGGCCCGCGGATCATCACCTCCGAGACCAAGGCCGAAATGAAGCGTGTCCTCGCCGACATTCAGGGCGGCCGTTTCGTCAAGAATTTCGTGCTCGACAACCGCGCGGGTCAGCCCGAGCTGAAGGCCGCGCGCAAGCAGGCCGCGGCGCATCCGATCGAGCAGGTCGGCGCGGAACTGCGCGCGATGATGCCCTGGATCGGCGCGAACAAGCTGGTGGACAAGGAAAAGAACTGAGGATCGCGCGGCGGGCGTCTGCGCTCGCCGCCAACGCCTCGGACCGTGAGAGCCGAGGCGATAAGACCACAGCATTTCATTCGGGCTGAGCCTGTCGAAGCCCCTGTCCTTTTCTTCCGTTCCTGCGGTCAAGAAAAACAGGGCTTCGACAGGGTCAGCCCGAACGGATTTTGGCTGAACTGGCCCATTATCCCGGGGCTCATCCACTTCAGGATTGCTTCGTCGCTCCGCTGCTCGCAATGACGGCGACGTGACGACGAAAGGGAGCGCGATTATTTCCGTGTTTGCCACACACCGGGCGCAACTGGATACGCTGGGCGCGGATGGACGCCTCCGCGCGCTCCGGCCGCGTGACGGGTTCGATTTTTCCTCCAACGATTATCTCGGCCTTGCCGGCTCCGCCGCGCTGCGCGCGGCGCTGACCGAAGGAGTCTCGCTTGGCCTGCCGATGGGCTCGGGCGGATCGCGGCTGTTGCGCGGCAATCACGAGGCGCATGAGGCGCTGGAGGAGGATGCCGCGCGTCATTACCGCAGCGAAGCCGCACTGTATCTGTCGACCGGTTTCGCGGCGAATGCCGGGCTGTTCGCGACCTTGCCGCAGCGCGGCGACCTGATCGTCTATGACGAACTGATCCATGCAAGCGCGCATGACGGGATGCGGCTGAGCCGTGCCGACCGTGTCGCGGCGCCCCACAACGACGCGAATGCGTTCGAGGATGAGATCCTCCGTTGGCGCAAAAATGGCGGCAGAGGCCGCGTCTGGATCGCGGTGGAAAGCCTTTACAGCATGGATGGCGACCGTGCCCCGCTGGCCGAACTCGCCGCGATCACGGATGCGCACGATGCCGTTCTGGTCGTCGACGAGGCGCATGCGACTGGCGTGTTCGGAACAGATGGTCGCGGCCTCGCCGATGCGCTCACTCGCCGCGACAATCTGATCACGCTCCACACCTGTGGCAAGGCGCTGGGCAGCGAAGGTGCGCTGATCTGCGCGCCGCGCGTTGTCATCGACTTTCTGATCAACCGCGCGCGACCCTTCATCTTCTCGACGGCACCGTCTCCACTGGTCGCGCATTGCGTTCGCCATGCGATCGGCATCGTCGCGGCCGAGCCGGAACGCCGCGAACGCCTGATGCGCCTGATCAGTCATGCCGAACGACGGCTTGCACCGCTCGGCATTCCCGGCACGGGATCGCAGATCATCCCGGTGATCATCGGCGAGAATGACCGCACCATGGCCATGGCGGCGAAGCTTCAGTGCAAGGGTTTCGACATCCGCGGCATTCGTCCGCCCACTGTGCCGGACGGCACCGCGCGGCTCAGATTGTCGCTCACGCTCAACGTGACCGAAGCCGATCTCGACGCGATGGCCGATGCGCTGACGGAGGCATTGGTGCCGGTGCCCGCATGAACGCACGCTTCGTGATCACCGGCACCGACACCGGCATCGGCAAGACCGTCTTCGCCGCCGCGCTCGTTCAGGCGCTGGGTGCGCGCTACTGGAAACCGATCCAGGCCGGGCTGGATGACGAGACGGACAGCGAGACGGTCGAATGCCTGATAAATCCTCCCCGCTTCGGGGAGGGGGACCAGCCGCAGGCTGGTGGAGGGGGCGCCGCGCCAGCGGCGCACCTCTTCGGTCTCCCTTCGGCATCGCAATCCTCTCCACCGCCGTTCGGGCGGTCCCCCTCCCCGTTCCGGGGAGGATCTGTTCTTCCTGAAACCTATCGTCTCGTCACACCGGCATCACCGCATCTCGCTGCCGAACTTGACGGTGTGTCCATCGACATCGACACACTCGTGCCACCCGAAACCAACGGCCCGCTGGTGATCGAAGGCGCTGGCGGCGCACTCGTTCCAGTCACGCGCGACACGTTGTATGCCGATATCTTCGCACGCTGGCAGATTCCGGTCATCGTCTGCGCCCGCACCGGTCTGGGCACGATCAACCACAGCCTGTTGACGATCGAGGCCCTGCGCCACCGCGGCGTGCCGATCCATGGCATTGCGTTCGTCGGTGATGCCATGCCCGACAGCGAAGCGGTCATCCCGGCCTTTTCGGGCGTGCGGCGGCTGGGTCGCCTGCCCCGGCTCGATCCGCTGACCCCCGACACGCTTGCCGCCGCCTTCGCGGCCGGTTTCGATATGGATGATTTCGCATGACCGGATCGCCCGTCTGGCATCCCTTTACCCAGCACGGGCTGGGTGAACCGATCCCGTTGATTGCCCGCGCCGAGGGTGCCGGCATCTTTGCCGAGGACGGCAGTCGCTGGATCGATGCGATCTCGTCCTGGTGGGTGATCACCCACGGCCATTGCCATCCGAAGATCGCCGCAGCGATCCGCGCGCAGGCCGAAAGGCTCGACCAGTTGATCTTCGCGGGCTGGACGCATGAGCCGGCCGAGACGCTGGCGCGGACATTGGTCGCGATCACGCCCGAACCGCTGACGCGCGTGTTCTTCTCCGACAGCGGATCGACCAGCGTCGAGGTCGCGCTAAAGATGGCGCTTGGCTATTGGGCCAATATCGGCGCGCCGCGCCACCGCATTCTGGTGATGGAGCATAGCTATCACGGCGATACGATCGGCGCGATGTCTGTCGGTGCGCGCGGCGTGTTCAACCAGGCCTATGATCCGCTGCTGTTCGATGTCGGCACCATCCCCTTCCCCGCCGCAGGCAGGGAACAGGCGACGCTCGACGCACTGGAAGCCGCCTGCCGCGACGAACCCGCCGCCTTCATCGTTGAGCCGCTGATCCTGGGTGCCGGCGGCATGCTCATCTATCCGGCGCCGATCCTGGCGGAGATGCGCCGGATCTGCGCCGCGCATGGCGTGTTGTTCATCGCCGACGAAGTGATGACCGGTTGGGGGCGTACAGGGGCACGCTTCGCGTGCGATCAGGCGGATATCGCGCCTGATATCATGTGCCTGTCAAAAGGATTGACCGGCGGTGCCCTTCCTCTTGCGGTCACTCTGTGCGCGGAACCGATCTTCGCGGCGCACTGGTCTGAGGATCGGGCGAAGACATTCTTCCACTCGAGTTCGTACACCGCGAATGCGGTCGCCTGTGCGGCCGCCAATGCCAATCTCGCCATCTGGCAGGACGAACCCGTCCAGGCGCGGATCGATATGCTTGCCGCGCGTCAGGCCGATCATATGGCGCGACTGTCGGACCATCCAAGACTGACCGGACAGCGCCGGCTGGGTACCATCACCGCCATGGACGTGCAGGTTTCCGACAGCGGGTATCTTTCCGATCTTGCGCCGCGCCTGGCTGCGCGTTTTCGCGAGAGTGGCGTGCTGCTTCGGCCGCTCGGCAACACCATCTATGTCATGCCGCCTTATTGCGTCGATACCGCCGATCTGGCCCAGATCTATGGGGCAATCGGAGACGCGCTCGATACGGTCTGACGAAACGCATCGTTTCACGCTTTCCGCTGGAACTTCGCTCCGGGCTGGCCGATTATCCGTTTCATAGTCACAATGAACGGAGCAGTTTTCGATGCGCAGATTTCTGATCGTCACCGGCCTTGCCACCATGGCTGCCATCGCTGTGCCCGTCATCGCCCAGATGCCGACCAGCCCGCCGGGTAGCAAGGACGCGTCCAAGGTTGTCGCCGGCACCTATGCCGCAGATCCAGGCCACAGTCTGATTGCCTGGGAAGTCACCCATTTCGGTTTCAGCCCCTATCATGGCCTGATCACCGGCGTCAGCGGCACGTTGAAGATCGATCCGGCCAATCTTGCCGCGTCCTCGGTCGAGGTCACCATCCCGATCAAGGCCGCAGCGCCCTTCGCCGGTGTCGCGAGCGGCAATGCCAAGCTCGATGCGCATCTGGCGACCGCCGATTTCTTCGATGCGGAGAAATTCCCCACCGCCAGCTTCAAATCGACGCGCGTGACGGTGAAGGGCGACGAGGCGAAGATCGAAGGCAATCTGACGATCCGCGGCGTGACGAAGCCCGTCGTGCTCGATGCCGAATTCGTCGGTGCGGGCATCAATCCCTTCGTCAAGAAGCCGACGGTGGGATTCAAGGCCGAAACCACGATCAAGCGCAGCGATTTCGGCATCAACTACGGCATCCCACTCGTCACCGACGAGGTGAAGCTGGATATCGCCGCCGCCTTCGAGAAATGACCTGATCGAACCCGCCCGGTGCATGCCGGGTGGGTTTCCACTGGACATGCGATCGGTTCCGCGTCATTGAACCGACTATGTCAGCGCACCGCGCCCTGCTTCTTCTTCGACTTACGCGCCCTTAGGCGCGACGTTTCCGTGCGGCCTGCGGGCTGCCGCGACCGCCTAAGGGCACCTTCCGGAACCGATACCTCCACCCGCCCCCGTGCGGATGAAGCGAAGAAAGCACAGCCATGTTACGCGATCCCTCGACCAAATACCGTCCCTTCCCCCAGATTGATTTGCCCGACCGCCAATGGCCGTCGCGCACCATCACCCAGGCGCCGCGCTGGCTGTCGACCGACATGCGCGACGGCAACCAGGCGCTGATCGATCCGATGGACGGCGAGAAGAAGACCCGCTTCTTCGATCTGTTGCTCAAGGTCGGCGTGAAGGAGATCGAGGTCGGCTTCCCCTCGGCCGGCGCCACCGAGTTCGATTTCATCTCCGGCCTCGTCCAGAACGGCCGCATTCCCGACGATGTCGTCATCCAGGTGCTCACCCAATCGCGTCGCGACTTGATCGAGACCAGCTTCCAGAGCCTGAAAGGCGCGCGACAGGCGATCGTCCATCTCTACAACGCGGTCTCTCCCGCATGGCGCAAGATCGTGTTCGGCATGACCCGCGACGAAGTGCGCGAGATCGCGATCACCGGCGCCAAGATCCTGCGCGACGAAGCCGCGAAGCAGCCCGATACCGACTGGATCTTCGAATACAGCCCGGAAACCTTCTCGACGGCCGAGATCGATTTCAGCGTCGAAGTGTGCGCCGCGGTGATGGAGATCCTTCAGCCGACGCCGGAAAAGCCGATCATCTTCAACCTGCCCGCCACTGTCGAGTGCGCGACGCCGAACATCTATGCCGACCAGATCGAATATTTCTGCCGCGCGATCCCCAATCGCGACAGCGTCGTCGTCAGCCTGCACACGCATAACGATCGCGGCACCGGCGTTGCCGCGACCGAGCTCGGCCTGATGGCGGGCGCGGACCGAGTCGAGGGTTGCCTGTTCGGCAATGGCGAGCGTACCGGCAATGTCGATCTCGTGACCGTCGCGCTCAACATGTACACGCAGGGCCTCGATCCGGGCCTCGACTTCTCGGACATCGACGAGGTCATCAAGACCGTCGAATATTGCAACGCCATCCCCGTCCATCCGCGCCATCCCTATGCGGGCGAGCTGGTCTTCACCGCGTTTTCGGGCAGCCACCAGGACGCGATCAAGAAGGGATTCGCATCGCAGGAGGCGCGCAACGACGATTATTGGGAAGTGCCCTATCTGCCGATCGATCCGGCCGATCTCGGCCGCAGCTATGAAGCGGTGATCCGGGTCAATTCGCAATCGGGCAAGGGCGGCGTCGCCTGGGTGCTGGAGCAGGATCAGGGTCTCAAACTGCCCAAGCGCCTCCAGGCCGATTTCAGCCGCCACGTCCAGGCGATGGCGGACGAGACCAGCCGGGAGCTCAACGCCGCCGACATCTGGCAGGCATTCCAGACCGCATACCGCCTCGAAGGGCCGCACCGCTTCACGCTGGAGACTTATGACGAGACCCGCGCGCCGAACGGCGACCGCATCTTCGCCGGTCATATCGGTGTGGACGGCGAGACCCGCTCGGTCAGCGGCCGCGGCAATGGCCTGATCTCCAGCGTCGTCGCGGCGTTGCGCGATCAGTGCGGCATCGAATTCGATATCGCCGACTATAGCGAGCATGCGATCGGCACCGGCGCGACGGTGCAGGCCGCCGCCTATGTCGAATGCCGCACACCCGACGGTCGCACCGTCTGGGGTGTCGGCATCGACGAGGATGTCGCCACCGCGAGCGTTCGGGCAGTGCTCGGTGCGGCTAACGGGTTGAACTAAGGCCGAAAACTAGTCGCCCCAGCGAAAGCTGGGGCGACGTCGCGAAGATAGGTCTTATCGTCTCTCGAACGCGATCGCCTTCATCCGCGATGCGCTGAGCCCGAAGCCACTCACCTGCCCGGATGCATCCCGCTTGAAGGCGAGAAAGCCCAGCGGCCCCTCGAACGCGTCGGTCATCGCCGGCTCCAGCGGGCCGATCATATCCACGAACGCGCGTCGGATATCCTTGAACACCAGCTTGCCGTCCTCGACCTTGAGGGTGAGCGTCGCGTCCAGCTCCGGACTATAATAGCGCCCCGCATAGGCGTTCAGCGCGTCGGCCGTCGGTTTCAACGGCTCGAAGCGCATGGCAATCGTCGCCGGCTCGCTGCGTATGGCAAGGCCGAGTTGCGTCGCCTTTTTGTCCGCAAGGGTGAATGAAACCGTTGCCGGATATCCCTGCACTGCAAAGCGTGCAGGGCCGTCGGGATTGAGCGGCAGCATCCGGCCGGACATGTCGAGCATCAAGCCGCCGTCCTTCTCGGCGATCCGATAGACAGTGTCGGTGGCGGCGGCGAAATAGCTGCCCAGATAGGGCGCTGCCGCCGCTGCCTTCGTCGCCGCCTTTGCCGTCGCCTTCTTCGCGATGGCGGGTTTGACCTCGGGTGCCAGCACGCCGGCCAGCACGATATCGGCAATGCCGCTCGACAATGTGCTGGGTGACGCAGCGTCGGAATTGCAGAACACCGCGATCGCGGTCCGCTGTTTGGGGAAGCGCTCGAACATCGCGCGATACCCCTGCCATGATCCGCCATGACTGACATGCGGCTGGCCCCGATAACTGTCCACCGTCAGCCCGCGCGCATAGGTGATCGGTTTGCCGTCATCGAGCGCACCCGGCGTCTGGAGTTGATCGACCATCGCCGCGCCACCCACCTTGGGATCCAGATAATTCTTCTCCCAGCGGGCCATATCCTCGACCGAGATCTGCACCGCACCGTCGCCGAGCTGTTCCCAGTTGGACACGTGATTGACGAACCCGCCCTTCCCGTCCGGCGCATAGCCCAGCGCACGGCCGGGGATCAGCATCGCATGATTGTCGCGGATCAGCGTCCGGCTCATCCAAAGTGGCGTGAAGATACGGTCCTTGGCAAAGGCCGCGAGATTCTTTCCGGCGACGCGCTGGACGATCACCGCGAGCAGGAAATAGCCGGTGTTCGAATATTCGTAGCGCGATCCGGTCGGGAAATTGAGCGCGCGCTGACGCGAGAGCAGGTCTAGCACCTGCGCGTCGCCGGTGACGTCCTCCAGCGAATAGCCGGCGAGCAGCTGCAGCCCGATATAATCGCGCAGTCCGCTGGTATGGTGGATAAGATGGTCGATGGTGATGGTCGCGCCGAAATCGGGCAACTCAGGCACATATTTCCGAACATCATCGGTCAGTTTCAGCTTGCCGTCCGACTGGAGCAGCAGGATCGAAGCGGCGGCGAACTGCTTCGATGTCGATCCGATATCGAACACGCTGGCCGGCGTGATCGGCATGTTTCGTTCCAGATCGGCCATGCCATAGCCCTTGGCGTAGAGCATGCCTCCGTCGCGCATCACCCCGATCGCACATCCGGGCGAATCCGGTTTGGCATAGTCGGCGAACAGCGCATCGATCCGGGCGGTTTCGGCCGAGGACAGTGCAGCACCCGATTGCGCCATGGCGGGCAATGTCAGCGCACACGCCAATAATGTCGCACCTGCATATGTGGCTGCACGTCGAATGGTCGGCCGCATGGCGCGAGATCTGATCTTCATTCCACCCTCCCTGATATCACCGCCCCGCCGGGAGCATGGTCGGCCTTTTCGGCTCCGGCAGACACTAGCCCGCGCAGCCGGCCAGCGGAAGATCAATTTATAACATTTATATCTGAATGATGAATTTCTACCTTAAACAGGCTTGAGCGCGATATGAGGTGCGGTCGGCAGTTCGACCGCGATCGCATCGCCGGCACGGACCGACCCACCGGCCATCACGGTCGCCATCACCCCACCCTTGCGGATGAGCGCACCATCGGCACGGCGTTCGATCAGTGCATCCATCAGTCCGGGTGCATGGCCGTTCAACTGCGCGCAGGGATTGCGCAGCCCCGTCACCCGGACGACGGCCTCGTCGCCGAGGCGCAGCACCGTGCCTGTCGGCAGCGCCAGCAGGTCGACGCCGCGCGTGGTGACATTCTCGCCCATTTCGGCGGGGGCAACCGCGAAACCGCGCTCGGCGAGCCAGTCGAGCAACTCGGCATGGATCAGATGGACCTGACGCAGATTTGGCTGGGTCGGATCGCGCGCCACGCGTGAACGATGCTTCACCGTCGCTCCGCAATGCGCATCGCCTTCGACGCCCAAACCCTCGACCAGCCGGATCGTCTCGCATGGCGACTTCCACAGGCTGTACGTCGCCTTTGCGCTGACCGAGACGATGAGAGCGGTCACCGACGCATCACTGCAACAGGGCCATCACGCCGATCCTGTCCTTGGGCGCATTGACGATCTGGACGACATATCGGCCCGGCGTCAGATCGAAATCGACGATCTTGCGGATGCCGGAACATTTGGGGCCATGGCTATGCGTCGTCGATTTCACGATCGCGCCATCCTTCACAACATCGATCCATGCGCCCTGGTCGAGCGCGATCCGTGTGCGCCCGGCCCTGGCGACATCGAACGCGACGGTGCCGGCATACATGCCGGTGACCGGTGGTTTCACCGGCGTCGCTGCCAGTTTGACGCTGCCGACGGGCGCCAGCGTCATTTCCTTGCGCCCGCCTGTCTGCAGGTCGGCCGTCAATGGTGCGGTGACGGACCAGCCCGACCATTCAGCGGGGACCGGCTCGCAGTCGTTCTGCGCGATAGCAGGCGTGGAGAGCAGCATCGCTGCCATCACGAACAGGGCAAAAGGCTTCATATCGTCAACTCCGGACGGAGGGGCGGATCGTATATCGCTCGACAGCGATGCCGTGGGAAGCAGAGATAGGCGACCAATGCGTCACTCACTCCGCGGCACATGCCCGGTGATGCGAAACCCGCCATCTGCATCTTCGAGTGGGAATAGCTTGCCGGTCGCCATGACGGCGGTACGAATGGCATCGATATTCTGTGCGCACCGTCTGGCAGGCACATTGTTTGATCGTGGGAAAACGGCCTCTGCACGGATCTCCATCCATTCGATCGAAACCAGTGGAAACGGGCCTAGCCTCAAGCTGTCCACATAGTCGTGCGGGGCGTCGAGCCATGGAAGTGCCATGGCGGTTTCCCGCGCCTTACCGACAAATTTGAATACGACCTGCTGAACGTCGAGTTCCGGACGACGAAGCACGACAAATAGCTCCCGCCATTTGCTGCTGGACATCAGAGAGCCGGAATAGTCGCGTCGGGCGGCTCGCCCGTCCCGAAGTCGTTCGTGCCTGAGGTCTACCGGCGGAACGGTTCGACCCGGCACGTCATTTCCTCCCGAGCAGCTTCGCGACATGGCGATGCGCCATCTTCAATCTATTGGAAGCACGTAGCCAAGCATTTTTCGTCGTTTCAGCGCCACTCACAGCGATCAGCTTCGTTGTGTGGTTCACACTGATACCCAGCAAATCACCAATCTCACTGGCCGAAATATCAGGGCGCTCCTTCCGCAAATCTTGAACCGTGCAGGTCAGCGATACAGCCATGGGATCAAAAAATCGGCACGGTTTCGTCAACGACCAACCTACTCGTAAAACGCGCTCATAGGAGATGAAGGTGTCTGGCCACACTCCGTCAACGACAATGCGCTCCGCCTCGTGGGGATTCAGCCGCATTAGAAAATGCTCATCGTAAATGCGCTCTTCCTGTGCGACCAACCAGTCTTGCCGACATTCGCGGCATCGACCGAGATAGAGCCACCACTGGGCCCCGCCATGTTCTTTGACGGATTCCAGCGTCGCCAATAATCTTTCATCAAGTCCGTCGCCACCCATCGGGACATTCGCCAGGTCCGGCAAGGAAGCGCAGATGCATTCGTGGCTCATCTCTATTTTCGCCCGAACAGCTTCTCGATGTCGCCATGCGCCAGCTTCACCCAGGTCGGGCGGCCATGGTTGCACTGGCCCGAATGCGGGGTCACTTCCATCTCGCGGAGCAGCGCGTTCATTTCGGCGACCGAGAGGACACGGCCGGCGCGGACCGAGCCGTGGCAGGCCATGGTCGCGGCGACATGGTCGAGCCGTTCCTTGAGCGACAGCGCCTCGTCATAGGCGGCGAGCTCGTCGGCGAGGTCGGTGATCAGGCCGGTGACGTCGCCGCTGCCCAGCATCGCCGGCGTCGCGCGAACCAGCATCGCGGCGGGGCCGAAGCGTTCCAGCTCCAGCCCGAACTCGACCAGTTCGGCGATGCGGGCTTCCAGCCGGTCGCATGCGGATTCGTCGAGTTCGACCACTTCGGGCAGCAGCAGCGCCTGGCGGGCAACCCCGCCATCGGCGACCGCACGGCGCATGCGTTCGAGCACCAGCCGCTCGTGCGCGGCATGCTGGTCGACGATGACCAATCCGTCCTCGGCTTCGGCGACGATATAGGTCTTCGCCACCTGGCCCCGGGCAACGCCCAGTGGGTGGCTGATCGTTTCGGGCGGCGGTGCATAAGCGGGTTCGGCGCGCGCCATGGGTGGGGCGATGAAGGTTGCGCGGCGGTCGAACACGCTGTGCTGGCGTGGTTCGGTGGGGGTGGGGAAATCGAAGGTTTGCGAGGTGCTTCCAGCTGTGGTTGACGGTCCCCACCCCAACCCCTCCCCTGAAGGGGAAGGGCTAGAAGTTTGCCACATCGCGAGTGCGGCTTCGGCCGGGCGTTGGGCGCTGCGGTGGCCGGCCTCGTCGAGTGCGCGGCGCAGGCCGGAGACGATCATGCCGCGGATCAGCGCGGGCTCGCGGAAACGGACCTCGGTCTTGGCGGGATGGACGTTCACGTCGACCGCATCGGTCGGCACGTCGATGAACAGCGCGACGACCGGGTGGCGATCGCGCGCCAGCACATCGGCATAGGCGCCGCGCACTGCGCCCGCGAGCAGCCGGTCCTTCACCGGCCGGCCATTGACGAACAGATATTGATGATCGGCGACGCCGCGATTGAAGGTGGGCAATCCGGCGACACCGCCCAAGCGGACACCCTCGCGGACGAAATCGATTGCGACACTGTTGTCGATCAAGGCGCGATCGGTAAGCGCGGCGACACGTGCAGGGCGATCTTCGCCACCCTGGACGCCGATCGAGCGGCGACCGTCATGCTCCAGCGTGAAGGCGATATCGGGCCGCGCCATGGCGAGCCGGCGCACCACGTCGACGCATGCCGCATATTCCGCGCGCGCCGATCGCATGAACTTGCGCCGGGCCGGCACCTTTTCGAACAATCGCTCCACGCGAATCCGCGTACCGGGCGGCAGTGCGGCCGGCCCCTCCCCCTCCAGCCGGCCATTATCGACGATCCGCGACCAGCCATCGGCGCCGCGAACACGACTTTCGATGGTGAATCGTGAGACGCTGGCGATCGACGGCAACGCCTCACCGCGAAAGCCGAGCGTTTCGACCGCCTCGATCGCGTCGTCGGGCAGTTTCGAGGTGGCATGACGTTCGAGTGCGAGCGCCATTTCGTCGCGTTCCATGCCGCATCCGTCGTCGGATACTTCGATCAGATCGATGCCGCCGCCCTCGATCCTGACCGAAATTCGCGTCGCGCGGGCGTCGATGGCGTTCTCGACCAGCTCCTTCAGCGCGCTGGCGGGGCGTTCCACCACCTCGCCGGCCGCGATTCGATTGACCAGATGCTCGGGAAGACGGCGTATTGACATGGACGCGGGTCTAGCCCAATCGACCGCTTTCCGCGACCCGGCGTTCAAAGAAATTCGGTGCCTGCAGGCTTGCCAGGACGCCCGTGTGGAAGCCATATCAGCGGAGCCGGAAATGGCCGGCTCCAAGCAATGTCTGGACGGTGAGAATGTTTCTGTCGCGCTTCTTCAAGATGATGTCGCATGACATGGCGATCGACCTGGGAACCGCCAACACTGTCGTCTATCTGCGCGGACGCGGTATCGTGCTCAACGAGCCTTCAGTGGTGGCGATCGAGACGCTCAATGGCGTCAAGCGCGTGAAGGCAGTCGGCGACGACGCCAAGATGATGATGGGCAAGACTCCCGGCAGCATCGAGGCAATCCGCCCGCTGCGTGACGGCGTCATCGCCGACATCGACGTCGCCGAGCAGATGATCAAGCACTTCATCCACAAGGTGCACGGCGGCAAGGCGCGCGCATGGCGCTTCCCCGAGATCGTGATCTGCGTGCCGTCGGGCTCGACCTCGGTCGAGCGCCGCGCGATCCGCGACGCCGCGTCGAATGCCGGCGCCAGCCAGGTGTTCCTGATCGAGGAGCCGATGGCGGCTGCGATCGGTGCGGACATGCCGGTGACCGAGCCGATCGGCTCGATGGTCGTCGATATCGGCGGTGGCACGACCGAGGTCGCCGTGCTGTCGCTGCGTGGTCTGGCCTATACCACTTCGGTCCGCGTCGGCGGCGATAAGATGGACGAAGCGATCGTCTCCTATGTTCGCCGCAACCACAATCTGCTGATCGGCGAAGCGACCGCGGAGCGCATCAAGCAGGAAGTCGGCGTTGCCAAGACTCCGCTCGACGGCGTCGGCAAGACGATCCACATCAAGGGCCGCGATCTCGTCAACGGCGTGCCGAAAGAGATCACGATCAACCAGGGCCAGATCGCCGAAGCGCTGTCCGAGCCCGTCGGCACGATCGTCGAAGGTGTGCGCATCGCGCTGGAGAACACCGCGCCGGAACTGGCGGCGGATATCGTCGATCAGGGCATCGTCCTCACCGGGGGGGGCGCGCTGCTCCAGGGGCTGGACGAAGTGCTGCGCGACGAGACTGGCCTGCCCGTGACGGTTGCGGACGATCCGCTGACCTGCGTCGCTCTGGGTACCGGCCGTGCGCTGGAAGACCCGATGTTCCGCGGCGTGCTCCAAACCGCCTGACCGGCGAAGGGCGGCCATGCCTCCGCAGAACAAGCGGCGCCCCGGATTCTCCCGGAAGGCGCAATACGGCCTGTTTGCCAGCTATGTCATCGCGGTCACCGGCGCGCTGGTCGGGCTGTTGCTCGTCATCACCGCCTGGGTCGATCCACGCGGCAACAGCGCCGTTCGCGCCGCGATCACCGACGTGACCAGTCCGATCTCCAGTACGGTGCGCGCTCTGGTGCGTGGCGCGGGATCGGCGGGAACGACGATTTCGGACTATTTCGACGCGGCAAACAAGAATGCCGCGATGCGCCGCGAACTGGACGGCGCCCGCGCTCGGCTGATTGCCGCACGTTCGGCCGAATATGAGAATCGGCGGATGAAAAGGCTGCTGGCGATTTCGGAGAGCACCCCGACGGTCGCCGCGGCGCGGCTGGTCAGTTCCTCTGCATCGAGTACGCGGCGCTTTGCGATCCTGAACGCGGGCAGCCTGCGCGGCGTGCGTCATGGTCAACCCGTGCGTGGACCGACCGGGCTGGTCGGCACCGTCATCGAAGTGGGGCTGGCCAGCGCACGCGTGCTGCTGATCACCGATGCGGGTACCGTCGTGCCGGTCATTCGCGTGTCCGACGGGCTGCCGGCCATCGCGGCGGGCACCGGTGACGGCAATCTCGAGGTTCGCGGGTTGAATGCCGGCGCCAACATTTTCAAGCCGGGTGATATCTTCGTCACGTCGGGAACCGGCGGTGTCTATCCGCCGCAGATTCCGGTCGGCATCGCGATCCGTACATCGGGCGACACTGCGGTGGCACGCCCGCTCGCCGATCCCGCCAAGCTCGATTTCGCGATTGTCCAGCCGGCCTATCAGCCGCTGGCGATTCCTGCGCCCGCGCCCGAAGAGCCGGAGGAATGAAGCAGGCGATCCGATCCGATCGCGAAGAGCAGGTTGCGCGACTGCGTGGCCAGGTGCTGCCCGTGATCTCCACCGTGATCGGATCGGCGGTGACGTTGCTGCCGATCGTTGCCGGCTCGCCGATCCTGCCACCCTTCGGCCTGTTGCTGCTGTTGTCATGGCGGCTCATCCGGCCGGAATTATGGCCGATCTGGATCGGCATTCCGCTCGGGCTGGTCGACGATCTGCTCAGCGGCCAGCCGATCGGCAGTGCGATGATGCTGTGGACGATCGCGCTGCTCGCCATCGATCAGATCGATCGCCGCCTGTTGTTCCGCGATTATTGGCAGGACTGGCTCATCGCGTCCGCCGCCATTATACTCTGCCTGGTCGGGGGACTCTTCACCGCCAACGCAACGGGCGGCAACACCGAGATCGCAGTCATCGTGCCGCAAATCCTGCTTTCCGTCATGGCCTATCCGGTCGTCGCCCGGTTCTGTGCGGTGCTGGATCGCTGGCGGCTGTCCTGATCGTGTCGCACGCTTGAAGAAGAGACCGCCTCGTATCCTGTCGGAAGCGCAGCAATCGCTGACCTTCACCCGGCGGGCCATGTTCCTGGGTGCGGCACAGGCCGGCGTGGGCCTGGTGCTGGCCGGGCGGATGGGCTGGCTCTCGATTGCCGAGAATGAGCGCTATTCGCTGCTCTCCGAAAGCAATCGTGTGAATCTGACGCTGATCCCGCCGCGTCGCGGCTGGATCGTCGACCGTTACGGCAAGCCGATCGCGATCAACCGCACCGATTTCCGCGTCGATCTCATCCCCGATCGCGTGACCGATGGATCGCGCGTGGTCGGCACCTTGGCCGATCTGCTCGGACTGGACGAGGACGAACGCGAACGCATCCTGACCGATCTGCATGACGCGGCGGGGTATCAGCCCGTCCAGGTGGCGAACGGGCTGACTTACGAGCAATTCGCCGCGATCAGCGTGCGCCTGCCCGAACTGGCCGGGGCAGCACCGGCGCGCGGATTTTCGCGCTTCTATCCCGACGGTGCAGCGGTTGGGCATCTGGTCGGCTATGTCGGCGCCGCCTCGGCCACGGACTATGAGAAGACGCGCGATCCGCTGCTCATCACGCCAGGCTTCAAGGTTGGCAAGGCTGGGATCGAGAAGATGCTCGATACCGAAATGCGCGGCAAGCCCGGTGCGCGCCGCACCGAAGTGACCGCGCGCGGCAAGCTGGTGCGCGAACTCGCGACGCGGCAGGACGAGGCCGGCGGCACCGTCAAGCTCACCATCGATGCCGGGCTTCAGGCCTTTGCCGCGCGGCGCATCGGTATCCAGTCGGGCGCTGCGGTGGTGATCGATTGTACCAATGGCGATATCCTCGCGCTCACATCGATGCCCAGCTTCGATCCGAACAGCTTTTCGGACGGGATCAGCAAGGGCGAGTGGGCGATGCTGTCGGAAAACGACCATATCCCCCTGCTCAACAAGGCGCTTCAGGGGCTGTATCCGCCGGGCTCCACTTTCAAGCCGATCACCGCGCTCGCGCTGCAGGGCGCCGGGGTGAATCCGGAGGAAGTGGTCTTCTGCAATGGCGGCTATCAACTTGGTAATCGACGGTTCGCCTGCCTTGGCCGTCACGGGCCGATGAACCTGCACCGCGCCATCGCCAAAAGCTGCAACACCTATTTCTACACGATGGGCCGCCGCATCGGGATAGAGCGCATATCGGAAGTCGCCCACATCATGGGGTTGGGCAAGGAATTCCCGCTGCCCATGCCGTCGCAGAAATATGGCACGGTGCCCGACGCCGAATGGAAGCAGCGCCGCCATAAACAGGCATGGACCCAGTCGGACACGCTCAACACCTCGATCGGCCAGGGTTATCTTCAGGTCAGTCCGCTTCAGCTTGCGGTGATGGTTTCGCGTGTCGCATCGGGCCGCGCGCTGGAGCCGCGCCTGATCGCGCGGCATGGTGACAAGGTGGCGGGGCCGCTCCCCTTCCCGCCCGAATTCGTCGCGGCGGTGCGATCTGGCATGGACGAGGTGGTGAACGGCAATGGCACCGCGGGACGCAGCAAGCTTCAGGTGGAGGGCGTTCGGCTGGGCGGCAAGACCGGCACCGCGCAGGTCCGGAATTTCAAGGGCGGCGCACGCAGCGGATACGGTATCCCGTGGAAATTCCGCGATCACGGCCTGTTCATCGGCTTCGCCCCTGTCGACAATCCGCGCTATGCCGTCGCCGTGGTGATCGAACACGGCATGTCGGGATCGGGCGCGGCGGCCCCCGTCGGCAGCGATTGCATGCTGTATCTGTTCGATCCGGCCAAGGCGATGGAGAAGCTCGCCGGGCTCGAAGCCGGCTGGGGCGGCGATATCACCACGCGCATGGCTGCGGAGACGCAGGCGTTCAAGGCGGCACGCGCCTCGGCAGCCGATCCGGCCGCCGCAGCCGCACAGGTCGAGGCGGCTGTCGCGAACGCAGCCAACGCATCGATCCCTGCCGGTAACGCCGCAAATGGACAGCCCTCCGCGCCGCCCCCGGCGGCGCCTGTTGCAAATGGCGCCACCGCCGAGCCGGAAGATCTCGAATGAGCGGACCATCCTTCGTCCCCGCGCCATTGGCACAACTGCCCTGGCGACTGATCATGATGGTCGTCTTCATCGCGGTCTTCGGCCTGGTGGTGCTCTATTCCGCGGCGGGCGGTCATCTGAAGCCCTGGGCTTTTTCGCAGGGGCTGCGCTTCATCCTTTTCCTTGGCATGGCGGTGGTCCTCTCCCGCATTCCGGAAAGTGTTTGGAAAGCCGCGGCTTTTCCACTCTATCTCGGCATCCTCTTGCTGCTGATCCTCGTCGAGTTGCTCGGTTTTGTCGGCGGGGGCAGCCAGCGATGGCTGGACCTGGGCATTATCCGCATCCAGCCGTCCGAGATGATGAAGCTTGCCATCGTGCTGGCGCTGGCGCGCTTCTATGATCTGCTGCCCGTCGGCGACATCCGGCGCTGGCGCGCGATCTGGCCCCCGGCCGTCGCGATCGGCTTTCCCGCATTCCTCGTGATGCTCCAGCCCGACCTGGGTACCGCGCTGATGATCGTGGCGGGCGGATTGACCGTGATGTTCCTCTCTGGTCTGCCGCTGCGCCTGTTCGTCGGCGGTGGCGCCGCGCTCGCGGTGATCGCGCCGCTCGCCTTCTTCTTTCTGCTCCACGATTATCAGCGCAATCGGGTGCTGATCTTCATGGATCCCGAAAGCGATCCGCTGGGCGCCGGATACCATATCAGCCAGTCCAAGATCGCGATCGGATCGGGCGGCATATTCGGCAAGGGCTTCCTCAACGGAAGCCAGAGCCATCTGGATTATCTGCCTGAAGGGCACACCGACTTCATCTTCGCGACGATGGCGGAGGAATGGGGGCTGGTTGGCGGGCTGCTGCTGATCGCTGCATTCATCCTGTTGGTGCGCTGGGGTGTGAACCTGTCGCAGCGTGTGGAGGGTAAATTCGCGCGCCTCGTTTCCGCCGCACTGGCGACGACGATCTTCTTCTACGTCGCGATCAACCTGATGATGGTGATGGGCTTGGCCCCCGTGGTCGGCATCCCCCTGCCCCTGTTCAGCTTCGGCGGCTCGGCGATGATGACCGTGATGATCTGCGTCGGCATCCTGATGGGCATCGAGCGCGGGAATCGGTCACGCAACCGCTTCGGTTGACGCGAAGCCTCGCCCGCACGGCCCGTTCACGGCTGTGAAAAGAGTGTCGCCAAAAGCCGATATATGGGCCCCGAGCATTCTTGCGGAAGAAAGTTTCAACTTACTGTTTGCATCGCTGAAAAACGATGCTAACGGGCTGCCTCCCAACCGGCGGCGCTCTCAGCGCTCCGCCACCAAGGCCGGTACGGACGCATAGCTCAGTTGGTAGAGCAGCTGACTCTTAATCAGCGGGTCCTAGGTTCGAGCCCTAGTGCGTCCACCATCCTTCTTCTCTGAAATCAAAAACTTAGCCTTTGCAGACAACCGGCACAGGCCGGCATTTGCCGTCCTCGCAGGTGACATGGGCGATCAGGCGAGAGCCCCGTATCTGCACAGGATGGTCGTGCAGAGGTTGTGCGGATCGTAGATGGCGTCGATGCGCCCCCACATACGCTGGCATGGCAGCGTCGCGCCGTGTCGTTTGAGAAACCAGCCGCGCAACGCCCGTGTGTGTGGACCGTCGTAGCGGGCCTGGGTGCCGTCACCCAAATGCATCGGCCCCAAATGCCATTCGCGCAAAATGCCATCGTCGGGCCAGAACCAGGCGATCAGCACCAGATCCTCGCGGTGGTCAGCATCCTGCCCCAACCAGCGATAGCTGACCGGTTCGTTGCGATACTGCAGCCATTCCTCCCATTCGCGGTCGCCCTGCATCAGGTCGCCGCGGCGCAGTTGCCGATGCAAATAGAGGCCATCGCTCAGTCGCAAGGTGCCGTGTTCGGGATCGAAGGACATCAGAAGGCGCCCAAGGCCTGCTCCATATGAGATCTGGTCATACGCCTTCCGGGTCGCCAACGCTCAGGTGTCGCAGCACCGTGGCGCGGTGGTCCGTGCTGAAGTGCCATCCGCCATCCGCCTGCACCAACCGGCCCGAGGCAATGCAAGCGCGGAACCAGTCTTCGACGAAGGCAGGTGCCCAGCCGCCAGTACCGAAGTTCGCGCTGCCCACCATCGCGATGACGCCTGGATAGGATTGTAGAATGCCTTCCATCGAACGCACTGGCCGGATGTGGCTCAGCAGCAGGAATTGCGCGGCATATATCAGGTGCGAGTTCTCGTCGGCGTGCAGCGCGAAACAGCCCTTGTCTTCGACGATGACCTCGGCCAACCGGCGGATGGCCTTAGATATCCCAGGGTCCGGCCACTGATCGCAGAGTTTCTGCAGCCGTGGATTGAAGGGCGCACTGCGCACATGCGCAAGGGCATCGCGCCTCACATCCTCGGCATCCTCCTGATATTCGGATTCATGAAAGAGGCCGCGCACAAAACTTTCGAAATCCGGCGCAAGCGGGGTGATGAGATAGCCCGCTTCCTGATCGACGTGCACGATCGCGGGTTCGCCCGCGGGGTCACAGGCGCGATAGTCGAGCGCGATCATGTCGTGGCCCGCTGAAGGGCAGTCGCCAAAGTAGATGCCAATGTCAGGATACGCCCATTCGTCGATCTTGTGCCGGCTACCGAGGCCGCCGCAGAGGCTCCATAGTTTTCTGGAGCCGATACCCTTGAAGGCACTGATCGCCACATGATCCTCGGCCCAGGAGGTTGGCCGATCCGTGGGGAAGCAATTGTTGGCTGGAATGCCGCCGTTCTGTGACTGCATCAATGTGACGTAGCTGGCAGGCAGTTTATAACCCAGCTCCGCTTCGACGGCGGAAATGGCCTCCGTCGTAGGCGGCGGCTCTACATATTCCTTGCGCGCATAGTCGCTGTCTTGCCAGAATCCAGGCAGGTCAAAGTCGGCAAAAGGCTGCACATTCGCGTTCATGCGCTTTCCCTCTGCCCTATGCAGGACCCGACTTGTCCGGCGGTGCTTTGGGTAGACCAGGCTCGGCTCGAAATCTATTCCGACCAGGGCGTGCCGAAAAATGAGAACACTCACTCAGCGCACGAGGCATCGCCCGATGCCCATCCTTTGGTTGTGCAAATGTTACCCGGCGCGGTATTAACGTGCTGCGTCAAACAAGCCGTTGATGGAGAATCCCCATGACAATCCATGAGAATCTCAAGACATTCGGGGGCAAACCCGTTGTCGATTTCAAGCGGCCGGGCGACATTCAGGATTTCTCCGCCGTCACGCCGCGCGTCCGCTGCGACTATGACGATAAAGAGACGCTGGTCGATTTCCTGTCCGTCATGCTCGACCAGCCCGGCGTCGCCGACACGACCGCGCTGGTGCTGGGTCTATGGATGGAAAATGGGGAATCCTACGACGTCACGCCCGCACGGACGATCGAACTGCTCGTCGCCATGAAGGATCGCCTGCCAAATCTGGCGGCACTCTTCATCGGCGATATCATATCGGAAGAAAATGAGATCTCGTGGATCAAGCAGACCGATCTTTCGCCCATCTGGGCCGCCTTCCCCAAACTCGTCGAAGCCGGCGTTCGCGGCGGTGATGGCCTGCGCCTTGGCCGCATCAACCATGGCGCCTTGCGCAAACTGGTGGTGCAAACCGGCGGATTGCCAAAGGCCGTCCTTCGGGATGCGCTTGAGATCAACGCTCCGATCGATCATCTCGAATTGTGGCTCGGTACTGACGAATATGGCGGGGACACCGCCATTGCAGACCTCGAGCCGCTGCTCGCCGGCGGATTGTTCCCAAAATTGGCCACACTCGGCCTGTGCAACAGCGAGTATAGCGACGACATCGCTGCCCGGCTGGCATCCTCACCGCTGATGCAGCGGATTTCGGGGTTGGACCTGTCTCGCGGCACGCTGACGGACAAGGGGGCCCAGGCCTTGATCGCATCAGGGCATCTGGGCCGTCTCGACCGGTTCGATATCTCCTTCCATTATGTATCGACACAGGGTGTTGCCGACCTGCGACGCGCCAACCCGAAACTGATTGCCGATGATCCGCAGACGCCCGACGACTGGGATGGAAAACCGCATTATTACGTCGCTGTTTCGGAATAGCCCGGGCGAAACCATGGCTGTTGGCGGCCCACGATTCAGGTTGATCACCGTCGGCGCCGCATCGGGGCCAAGGCGCGACAGCATCGTCGACACATATGTCGAGATGACCGGACGCGTGCCGCACAGCCTGTCGTGGGCGGACGCGCTGGATGAGCGCGGGTGGCTGACGGCCCTCGCCGGCGGCAATGGCTTTGTACGTTTCGATTCCCCGGACAATGATCGCGTAGCGCTCGCGGCGTTGTATCGGCGCGGCGAAATGGCTGCGCGCGACGCCGGATTGAAAACCCTGTCCGCGGCGCAGTTCGCGGCAACGCCCGACGGTGATATCGGATCGCCCGCCCAACTGGCGTTCGGTCTGGTCGAGGCTTCCCGTGAAATCACTGCCGCCGGGCAGGCTTTCGGCGCGACCTTCTCTGCCGAACCGTCCGACATTGCTTGCACCTTCGACAAGACGGCTTGCCGCGAGCGGCTCGTTCAATCGGGCATCCCTGTGCCCAGGTTGTTACCGGTCGACGGTGGATTTGAGGCCCTGGCCATTGCAATGGCGGACGCGCGGATGCCGCGTGTTTTTGTGAAGCCCCGCTATGGCTCGGCTGCGGCGGGCATGGTTGCACTCGCACGGAACGGTTCGGACTGGATGGCATCGACGACGGCGATGATCGACGACGATGGTCGCCTTTATGCAACACGCGCGATCCGCCGGATCAGGGATCGGCATCTGATTGCCCAGATTATCGATCGGCTGGCGCCGCTAGGCCTTCACGTCGAACAATGGGTACCGAAAGTCGGCATCGACAATCGCATCGTCGACCTGCGCCTTGTCGTGATCGGCGGCACCCGGGTGTTCCCGATCGTACGGTCGAGCAGTCACCCCATGACCAATCTTCATATCGGCGGCACGCGCAGCCCAGCCGATGCGCTCGCCGCGTCAATGGGGGATGCGGCGTGGCAGGGGCTGCTGAACACGGCGCGGCGCACCGCGCGGCAATTCCCCTCTGCGCTGTCGGTGGGCATCGACATGGCCGTGCTTGCCGATGGCCGCCGTCATGTCGTTCTCGAGGTGAATGTGTTCGGCGATCATATCCGCGATTTTTCGATGGATGGGCAGACCGTGCATCAGGCCCAGATTGCGCATATCGCCGCGATCATGGCGGCGCGGCACGTGCCTCGTGGGAACGAGGCGGCATGACCCATGGTATCGATGCACGCGCGTTGCTCGGCTCGCATGACGTGCTGTTCGTCACGATCGACACGCTGCGCTACGACGTCGCGATCGAGGCGCTGGCGGCCGGCAACACGCCTGCGCTGGCGTCGGTCCTGCCCGGCGGACGGTGGGAAAGGCGGCACTCCCCCTCGAGTTTCACCTATGGCGCACACCAGGCCTTTTTCGCCGGTTTCCTGCCGACGCCCACAACGCCCTTCCATGAGGACAAGGCGGCGCACGAGCGCCTGTTCGCCGCCCGCTTCGCGGGGAGCGAGACGACGAGCGTGCGAACACTGGTTTTCGACGCTCCGGACATCGTCACCGGCTTTGCACAGCACGGCTATCACACCATCTGTGTCGGCGGGACCGGCTTTTTCAACAAGCAGACCCCGCTTGGATCGGTTCTGCCCGGGCTGTTCGCCGAAAGCTGGTGGGATGAAAGCCTGGGCGTGACTGACCCCGCATCGCCCGCCAACCAGGTCGATTGCGCGATCGCACGGATGAACGCCCGACCTGCAAGCGAGCGACTGTTCACCTTCATCAACGCGTCGGCCTGTCATCAGCCCAATTGCGTCTACCTTCCCGGCGCGACATATGACACGCCAGCCAGCCAGGGAGCTGCACTCGCGGCGCTCGACCGTGAATTGCCGCGCCTGTTTGCAGTCGCCCGGAGCCGTGCCCCCGTGTTGCTGATTCTCTGTTCGGATCATGGCGAGGCCTATGGCGAGGATGGGTATCACGGCCATCGCATCGGCCATCCGTCCGTCTGGGATGTTCCCTATGCGCAGACCATCCTGCCCGGCCAGGATTGCGCTGCATGACACTTGTCAGCGCGATCGATCTTGGGCCGCTCTACCAGGACTATGCCTATGGCTACCCGCACAAGACCGCCTATCGCACGTTGATCCCTCCGGTGCCGCTCGCCAGCATCTGGGCAAGCGAGCCCAAGGACCGGTTGTTTCTCTATGTGCACCTTCCCTTTTGCGAAATGCGCTGCGGCTTTTGCAACCTGTTCACGACCGCGAATGCGCCCGACGAGCGGATCGCGGCCTATCTGGATGCGCTCGACCGCGAAATGACGGCGGTGCGTGATGAAATCGGCCCCGTCCGTGTCGTCCAGATGGCGGTCGGCGGCGGCACGCCAACCATGTTGGGCGCGGCCGCACTCGATGGTCTGTTCGGCAGGATCGCGGCCAAATTCGGGGCAGATGCCGCAGCCATACCGTCGGCAATCGAAACCTCTCCCGCCACGGCGACCGCGGATACGGTCGCTTTGCTGGCGGCACGCGGTATCGAGCGGATCAGCATCGGCGTGCAGTCGTTCATCGAAGCCGAAACGCGCGCAATGGGGCGTCCGCAGCGCCCCGAAGCTGTCTGGCGGGCGCTCGACACGATCCGCTCCTTCGATTTTCCCCGGCTCAATATCGATCTGATCTATGGTGCCGACAACCAGACGCCCGACAGCTTTCGCCATTCACTGGCGGAGGCACTGCGCTGGGCTCCGGAAGAGATCTATCTCTACCCGCTTTACGTTCGCCGTGGGACTGGGCTTGACGGCAAGGCGGAGGTTGCGGACCAGCATCGCCGTCGCCTCTATCGGGCGGGGCGCGATTTCCTGATCGGCGAAGGCTATCGGCAATCGTCGATGCGTGCCTTCCGGCGCGATCCGGTGTCCGGCTCAAGCGAATTTACCTGCCAGGAAGATGGCGTCATCGGCCTGGGCGCCGGTGCGCGATCCTATACCGCGACCCATCATTACGCGACCGACTATGCCGTCAGCCGTCGGGGCGTGCTCGGAATCCTCGACGAGTACGCGGCGCGTCCGGTCGATATGTTCCGCGCTGCCCGGCATGGCATTGCGATCGACGCCGGCGAGCGTGCCCGGCGGTTTGTCCTCAAGTCGATCCTGCGAACGGAGGGTTTGGACAAACCCCGCTTCGCGGCGCTGTTCGGCGAAGCGGCGGACGCCTTGTCCCCTGCCCTCGATCGGTTGGCGGCAATGGGTTTGCTTGTCGACGACGGCGCGGTTCTTCGACCGACCATGGCCGGTCTCGAACATAGCGATGCGATCCCCCCGCTCTTCTATTCCGCGGAGGTATGCGCGCGCATGACGGCGGCGCCCGCTCGATGAAAGCCGCTCCCTCCTCGCTCACGGTCAGATATCGGGGGCCCCTGTCGGGCTGCAATTACGATTGCGTATATTGCCCCTTTGCGAAGACGACGGACAGTCGCGCAACGTTGGCGGAAGACCGGGCTGCACTCGAACGCTTCTGCGGCTGGGCGGAGCGTCGCTCCGAACCCCTGTCCATCCTCTTCACGCCGTGGGGAGAGGCGCTGGTCCGGCATCATTATCGCGCGGCGATGATCCGCCTGTCGCATCTTGCGCATGTCGGGACCGTTGCGATCCAGACCAACTTGTCCCGAACGCCCGACTGGGCCGCTGAAGCCGATCCCGCGCGCATTGCGTTCTGGGTCACCTGGCATCCGACCGAAACCCCTTTGGCGCCGTTTCTCGCACGGCTTGCGGTGCTCGAGCGGCTGCGCATCCGATATAGCGTTGGCGTCGTTGCCATCCGCTCGCATTTCGATGCCATCGCCCGATTGCGTGCTGAATTGCCGTCGCATGTCTATCTCTGGATCAACGCCGAAGAGAGCCTGCAAGGGCAATATAGCCCGGCGGAGGTTGAGCGGCTGGTCGCGATCGACCCGCTGTTCGAACTCAACAACCGCGCTTATGCCAGCGCGGGCCTCTCTTGCGGGGCGGGGCATTCCAGCATCACCGTTCGCGGGGACGGTTCGGCGTGGCGGTGCCATTTTGTCGAGACGCCAATCGGCAACATCTATGCGCCGGATTTCGAGCAAGCCCTTTATCCGCGTCTATGCCCGAAGGGATCGTGTAACTGCCATATCGGCTACAGCGATCTCGACATGCTCGATTTTGCGGGACTGTTCGGTGATGGCCGGCTGGAACGTCGCGCGGCGTCCCCCACGCGCATCCAGGCGCAGGCGCGGCTGGACCGGTTCGACGCGGCCCTGCGTCAGACCATGTCGGATGCCGCGATGGGCTCGCCATAACGGCGAACGCTGACATGCGCGAAGCGCGCCGGTAGTCGTTCGATCCCGCTACCGCCGATATCGATCCATGAGGTGACTTCGAGTCCCTCGGGAAGCGAACGGATATTGGAGCAGCCTTGCAGGTCGAGCTGCGCGACCGAGCCCATATTCGCAGGCAGTTCGGACAGTCCCGTGCAGTCGCGAAGATTGAGCCGGCCGCCGCGCAGGCGCAGGTCGGCAGGCAATGTCTTGAGAGCGGTGCATCCGGCGAGATCCAGAAACGCCACGTCCAGCCCGGCTGGCAGCTCTTCAATGGCCGTACATCCCGTCAGGTCGAGCGAGCCTGTCCGCAAACCGAATGGCAAGGACGTCAGCGATCTGCATTCAATCAGCGAAACGCGCACATCCGCCCTCAACTGGTCGTCCAGCGCCATGAGGGTATCGGCGTGACGCTCGAATATGCGAGGGTTGTCGCTCGACGGAGGCGCGGGGCGTGCCGCATTGACTGGCGTGGGGGCGACGGCTGGCCCCGCGGTCCTGCCGGTAAGCGTGGCGAGCAATTTCCGCACAAAGGACAAGAGCTTTCCCTCCAAGAATCACGGCAGGTTAGAGAAGCATGTGATTTTCGCCAAGCGAGCAAGGCATGACGGATATGCCCAGGAGACAGACCTCGCATCTCGTCGGCTGCGCCATGCCGCGTGCCGTGTCCCCCCGATGGTGATATATTCAGGTCGATACCGAGCCAGTGTGGAGAGTCGACGAGATCACAAGCAAGGAGCAGGACGATGTCACCGATCTTGGACGAAGCAAGGCTGCATGTCTTTGTTGGAAAGATGCTGGGCGACCTTGGCGGCGCGATGAGCGTCCCGACCGTTCGGCTCGGCATGCGGCTTGGACTGTTCGACGCATTGAGCGAGGCCCCCGCGACGGCGGGCGAACTCGCGGAAAGAGCCGGTGGCCTTCACGAGCGATATGTGCGCGAATGGGCGCTCGCCCAGGCGGCGAACGGCTATATCGATTTCGATGCCGGCCGGGACATGTTCAGCCTGTCACCCGAGCAGGCGATGGTGTTCGTCAACCCGGAGAGCCCCGTCTATCTGGCCGGTGCATTCGAACTTGTCGCGGCGATGATCGAGGCCGAAGCGAAGGTCGAGGACTGTTTTCGGCACGGCAAGGGCATACGCTGGGGCGATCATGCCGGCTGCCTGTTCTGTGCCACCGGGGCCTTTTTCCGGCCGGGTTATGTCAACAATATTGTCCAGGCATGGATTCCCGCCCTCGATGGTGTGGAGGCACGGCTTCAGTCCGGGGCTCGGGTCGCTGATGTCGGCTGCGGGGTGGGCTTTTCGACGCTGCTGATGGCGCAGGCATATCCGCACAGCCATTTCGTCGGTTTCGATTTCCACCAGCCTTCGATCGAGGAGGCGCGGCGTCATGCCGAGGATCATGGCCTTGGCGATCGTGTGCGCTTCGAGGTGGCAAATGCGAAGGAGATCGCCGAGGACGGCTTCGATCTCGTCACCATGTACGACTGCCTGCACGACATGGGCGACCCGCTCGGCTGTGCGGCGCATATGCGTCATATTCTGGCCGCAGACGGGAGCTGGATGGTCGTCGAGCCGATTGCCGGTAACACGCCCGCAAACAACATGAATCCGGTGGGCCGGCTTTATTATAACGCCTCCACGATGATCTGCGTGCCGACGTCGCTCGACCAGGAGGTCGGCGCGGGGCTCGGCGCGCAGGCGGGGGGAGCGCGGCTGACCGAGATCATCAAGGGGGGCGGTTTCGAGACTGTCCGTCGCGCAACCGAAGGACCATTTAATATGGTGCTCGAAGCGCGCTGATCCGGGAAAGCGTTCGCGCGCCAAAGACGGGACGCCGCGCCTGTCATGTGCGACGGCGATGGCGTGTGCCCGAGCCGTCACCACAGTTTTCGGCAAAATATCGGTCGTCCATCAGGTCGCCATCATCGCTCTGATGTTGCCGTTCCCATAGTTGCTTGCGGCAGTTTCGGACCTCAGACCAGAGACAAGAATGGCTCATCGAAGACTGTGGCGGATCGGCTGCGCCCTTGTGGTTGCGGCCAGTATCGTGGCGTTGCCGGCTCGCGCGCAAACCACGATCAATACGGAGGAGTCCGTCGTCGAAGGTGCTGCGATTGGGCACTCGCCCGACTGTGCGCCCATGCCGGGTACGGAAAAACTCCGCGATCAGCGCCGGGCGGACTTTGTCATCATGGGCGAAGCGCATGGCACCGTCGAACTGCCGGACGCATTTGTCGGTCTTGTTTGCGCCTATGCCGCGACGGGCGATCCATTGATTGTCGGATTGGAGTTCCTTCCGGCAGAACAGGCATCCATCGATGCCTATCTCGCGTCCGATGGCGGCGATGCCGCAAAGCGGATGCTGCTCGCCTCGCCGGCCTGGTCGATCCGCGACGGACGCGCGAGCCAGGCGATCCTCGATCTTGTGGAAAGCTTGCGCCGGATCAAAAGCGGCCATCCCGATCTGGCGGTCATCCTGTTCGACCATCCCAGTAACGGCCCCGGCACATCCGCTGCGCGGGAAAAGGGCATGGCTGAACACCTATTGGCCGCGAAGCGGGCCAGGCCCACCGCGCCGGTTCTCGCGCTGACCAGCATCGGCCATGCGGGCAAAAGCGCGTGGACGTCGTTCGGCCCGCCCTTCCCCGCCATGTCACAGCATCTGCCGGCCGATCGTTCGGTCGCGATGGCGTTCGATGTCATGGGGGACGAGATCTGGGCATGTCGGTGGCCGACCGATACGGCGCCGGAGGAATGCGGGCCGCGGCCGGTGACGGCGCGCAATGCCGCGCTCCCCCGTGGTGTGTCGATGGGCAACAGTCGCACTGGATTCGATGCGAGCATTTCGATCGGGACCCTGTTTTCTGCGTCGCCGCCGGCAAGGGGCGAGCCTTGAACCGGCCGCGCCCGGACGGGTACCCGGCAGGGTACGTCGTGCCGGCCAACGACATCTGTTCATCGACCGCCTCACCCGCTAGGCATCGTCTGATTGACGATTTGTCCTTCGGAAATATCCAGGCAGCGATGAACGAGATGTCTTCCATCCCGGCGCGCCCGATCGAACTCGCGATTGAGGCGCCGTTCCGGTTGCAGACACTGGAGGTGACTCCGGCGGCACTGGAAATGCGCCGGGGCACCGACGTCATCACGCTGGAACCCCGTGTCATGCAGCTGCTGGTCGCCCTCCATCGCGCGCAGGGCCGCGTCGTCAGCCGTGAGGATCTGCTGGAACATTGCTGGGAAGGCCGGATCGTCGGCGACGATTCACTCAATCGCTGCGTCAGCCAGTTGCGCAAGGTGCTCGCGGACGAAAGCGGGGTGTCGGTCGATACGATCCCGCGCATCGGCTACAGGCTCCGCCGTGAGGACGTAGACACCGTCGTTGCACCGCCGCTACCCGCCGCGCTACCCCGGCCGGGTCTGCCGCCGCGCGCGAGAATATTGGGCATTGTCGGTGCCCTTGCAGCCTGCGGCGTTGCCGGTGCCGCAATATTCTGGGCCGGCGCGCCGAAATCCTGGGTCGCCAGCGGCGTGCGTCCGCTGACCCAGGAAGCCGGGGTGGAGATGTTCCCCGCCATGTCGCCCAATGGACTTGCCGTCGCCTATGCCGCCGGACCCGAGTTTTCGCGGCCGCGCGATATCTATCTCCGCAACGTCAGTGTCGGCGATGCCATGCCCCTCCGCCTCACCGACACACCTTCATCGGATGAAACCGCGCCGGCATGGAGCCCCAATGGCGACCGCCTCGCGTTCCTGCGCGAAGACGCAAGCGGCCAGTGCATGATCGTGATGATGTCGCCGCCAAATGGCGCAGAGCGGATCGTCAGCAAATGCACCGATCCTTATGCCGGCCTCGCCTGGCTCAACGCGAACGAACTGATCGTCGGGCACCGCCCGACCGGTATGCGGGCGCGGCGGCTGGTTGCGATCAATGTGGCCAGCGGGCAATCGCGAACGCTCACCGATCCGTCGGCGGACATGCTTGGTGATGCAGCGCCGTCCGTATCGGACAGTGGACGTTGGGTCGCATTTCGCCGCACCGCCGCCATGGGCAGCGACGCCATCTATTTGCTGGATACGCGAACAAGCTTGGCGCGCCCGCTCACGACCGACGGTTGGAAAGCCGCCGGATTCACCTGGGCCAGGGACGAACGGACACTCTTCTTCAGCAGCAATCGTGGCGGCGATTTCGGTTTGTGGGCGGTGGACACGGTCCGCGGATCGGAACCGCGCCGGGTGAGCTTGGGCATGCTGCCGCTCGGTCGCTTGTCGACGGATCGGGAGAGCCGGCACATCGCCATCGAAACGGGGCGCCTGCAAAGCAATCTGGCGCGCATCGGCCCCGATGGCGGAAGCAGTACGCCGATTACGACCGGTGAAGGGACCGACTGGGACCCCGATGTCCGCGCCGACGGATCGATGCTTTTCGGATCGGATCGAAACGGCACCAACCAGATATGGACGCGCCGGCCCGACGGCAGGATCGTTCGATTGACCGATATGAATGCCAGCTATGTCTACGCACCGCGCTGGTCGCAGGACGGCAAGCGCATCGTTTTCTTGGCGGTGGTCGATGGCCGGACGGACATCTATTCGATCCGGCCGGACGGATCGGGACTGACGCGTATCACCAGGGATGGCTCGCCGAAGGGGCGCGTCACCTGGTCGTCTCACCCCGCTCAGCTGTTCTTCACTGCGGTCAATGGTTCGGGCTGGCATCTCATGAAGCATGATCTGCCGTCCGGCCGGAGTGCCATCGTACCGGGCAGCGCCGGCATCGCCATCGTGGAGCGGAGCGGCGGACGGCTGTTCGCGCGCCGTGCGAGCGGGGGGACGATTGTCGAGATCGAGCCTCGGTCCGGCGCCGTCACTGCCCTGCCCGCGGATATCGAGGTTGCGGGCCTTGAGGCATGGGCGCCGCGCGGCGATGGCATCGTCCATGTCCGTGGTAATGGCCCGAATTCCGAGCTTTGGCTGACAAGCTGGAGCGGGACGAGCAGCCGCCTTGCGCCTTTGCGACAGGCACCGCGTGTCCCGTTCGCGATCGCTGCCGATGGCAGTATCGTCACGCCCCAATTGATGGCCGATAACCGTTCGCTGATGTTGATCGACCTGCGTTGAAGGCGGCGGCAACTGTGCCGTTCACTCCTCGGGCAAAGCGAGGATACGTCGCTCAAAGACGCATGTGATGACGTCTTGATGACGGTCCGACCGGTGTCGGCGACGGATCGTCAGGCTGATCTGGATTTGGATCACGCGATCTCAGTCAGAGAAAAATTGACCGAATCGGAAATTTTTTCGAAGGTCGGGGCAATCTATCAAGGGAGAGCATGACCGTGCGTTTTGGACAATTTCTTGGCGCGACGTGTCTCGCCCCCCTGCTCGCTCTCTCTCCCGCCCTGGCGCAGCAGCAGAGCTACGATATCGTCATCAAGGGCGGCCGCGTGATCGATCCGGAGAGCGGTCGTGACGAAGTGGCCGATGTCGGTATCAACGGTGGCACCATCGCCGCGATCTCCGCCACGCCGCTCAAGGGCAAACGCATGCTCGACGCCAAGGGCCAGGTCGTCGCGCCAGGCTTCATCGATTATCATGCACATGGTCAGGATCCGAAGAGTCAGGGCTTCCAGTTGCTCGACGGCGTGACCTCGGCATTCGAGATGGAGATTGGCGAAATGCCGGTCGCCAAATTCTATGCGGCCAAACAGGGCAAGGCGCTGATCAACTATGGCGCCTCCGCCAATTTTCTCTGCGCGCGCATTGCTGTTCTGACCGACAAAAGCTGCGGCGATGCCGCCAGCGCGGTGGCGACCGATGCCCTGACCCTGGCGCCCGCGGCGCTCACGACCTCGGCCAACGCCGAGCAGGAGGACCGGATCATCTCGATCGTCGAGCGCGAAATCGCGGCCGGTGCGCTCGGCATCGGTATCGGCCTAGAATATGCGCCCGCAACCGGCCGGCGCGAGATCTACAAGGCGTTCAAGGCGGCCGCGCGCAATGGCGTTCCGGTGTTCGTCCATGTCCGCATGCGCGAGCAGAGCCGCGCGCCGGAAATGCCGATCGCAGTCGCCAACGAACTGATCGCCGACGCGGCCTCGACCGGCGCGGCGCTGCAGCTTGTCCATGTCACCTCGACCTCGCTCCACGATGCACCGACGGTGATCGAGATCTTGAAAGGCGCGGCGAAGCACGGCGTCGACGTCACTACCGAAGCCTATCCCTATGAAGCCGGATCGACCGCGATCGGGTCCGAATTCTTCTCGGAGGGTTGGCAGCAGCGCTCGGGCATCACCTACAAGGATGTGCAATGGACCGCGACGGGTGAGCGGCTGACCGAGGAGACATTCAACAAATACCGCAAGGAACAGCCCGGCGGCGACGTGGTGGTCTTCATGATCCCGCAATCGGCGATCGACGCGGCGATGGCCGATCCGTTCGTCAGCATCGCGTCCGACGGATCGCCGATGCTCGAACCCAATGTCCATCCCCGCGGCGCCGGCAGTTTCAGCCGTGTGCTCGGCCATTATGTGCGTGAACGCAAACTGCTCGACCTCAGGACCGCGCTCGCCAAGATGACGATCATGCCCGCCAAGCGACTTGAGAAGGTCGCACCGGCGATGGCGCGCAAGGGCCGGATCCAGGTGGGTGCGGATGCCGATATCAGCGTGTTCGATCCCAATATGGTCAAGGACAACGCGACCTATGAAAAGCCGCTCCAGGCATCGAGCGGTTATCGCTACGTGCTGGTGGGTGGCAAGGTGATGGCCGAGAATGGCAAGATCACCCCCAATCTGTTCCCCGGCGTCGGCGTCAAACGCGGCGACAAGTAACGGGTGCTCCGTGGGATCGAGGCAGTGTCTCGATCCCTATGGCAACGCCGGCAGCATTCCAGTTGCATCCGTCTGGCGTCAGTACGGATCCAGCCGACGGCCTCCGTGTCGAGATGCGCGGCGCGGATACCGACCATCCGGCAATTGGATTTGAAGAGAGGCCGGGCGGCCCCCTATTCCTTTCGGCAACGCGGCGCGACCGGGAGGGGAAGAATGCAGTTCAGCGCTTTGGAAAGCGCCCCCGGCGAAAAATTTGCTCCCGACGCGGGCGTTGCGGGATCGCCTGCCAGGATCGACGAAGCTTTTATTCGCCGTGCGCTCGAGCATGCAAATTTGAATGTGCTGCGCATCGCGCTTTATCAACATACCCAGGACCCCGACCTTCACGCGATGAAGGTGGTCAAGCATTCACGTCCGGGAAGTCCGTTCCTGTTTTCTGTTCTGTCACCGGAAGATGACGAACTTGTCCGGCAAAAGGCCGTGGCTTACTTCCTTGGTCCCCCTGCCCGCACTGCGGAAAAACCGACGAAAGCCGACGCCGCCCGTCTGATGGAACTCTTCACCGGCGACGAGCTCCGCCCTTCCGAATATGATTTCGGCTGGGAAGAGTTGGCGTTCGAAGGATTTCCGCGAGCGGCCTCATGGTCAAGCCAGCCATCCCCGTCCGCCATTGCCGACTATAATGTCACGATCATCGGCGCGGGCTTCAGTGGGTTGATCGCGGCGATCCAGCTGGAGGGGCTGGGAATTCGCTATCGCATCGTCGAACGGCAGGCGGGGCTTGGCGGCACCTGGTTCCTGAACGACTATCCCGACGCGCGGGTCGACATCACCAGCTTTCTCTACCAGTTCAAGTTCGAGAAGAGCTATCCGTGGAAAAGCTATTTCGCGACCCAGGACGAACTGCGCGATTATGTCGACTATGTCGTCGACAAATACGGCCTGCGCGACAAGATCTCGTTGGACACAAAGGTCACGCATGCCCAGTGGTCGTCGGACGAGAACAAATGGGTTCTCCAGATCGAGAACCCGGACGGCACGGCCGAGACCGTCCGAAGCAATTTCGTGATCAGCGCAAGCGGGTTGTTCAGCACGCCCAAACTGCCCGATATTCCCGGGATCGGCGCGTTCAAGGGCAAGATGTTCCATTCGACGGGATGGGACCATTCCTACGATTATGCGGGCAAGCGGGTGGCCGTCGTCGGGACCGGATCGACGGGGTCACAGCTGGTGGGCAAAGTGGCCGGCGCCGCGCAATCGCTCGTGATCTACCAGCGGACACCGAACTGGGTCACCGGCATTCCGGGTTATCGCAACAAAGTTGAGCCGGAGAAGCGCTGGCTGCTCGATACCATGCCTGGTTACGCACAATGGTACAGCTACAGCCACCATGTGTCGCAGCTGCAGATGCAGGCTTTCCACCGGATCGACCGTGCCTGGCAGGCCAAGGGCGGCCTCATCAACGAGAAGAACGATCAGCTCCGCGAAGGGCTGAAAGGTTTCATCCGCAAACAGGTGGGCGATCGCGACGATCTGTTCGAGAAACTCGTGCCCGGTTTCGCGCCGATCTCGCGACGGTTGGTCGTCGACAACGGCTTCTACAAGACGCTGACCCGGCCCAATGTGACGCTCGAAACCAGCGGCATTTCCCATTTCACCGTGGACGGGATCGTGGACAATGAAGGCGTCGAACGTGGGTTCGACCTCGTCATACTATGTGCCGGTTTCAAGGTGTCGCAATATCTATGGCCTGTCGATTATGTCGGCCGGGACGGCATCAGGTTGCAGGACAATTGGGCCAGGGACGGTGCGCGCGCGCACATGACGATGACCATGCCCGGCTTTCCCAATTTCTTCATGCTCTACGGCCCCAATGCCGGGGTTCGCGCGGGCAGTTTCCACACCTGGGTCGAGATATTCTCTCGCTACATCTGCAACCTGATCACGCAGGTCATCGAAACGGGAGGCAGCGCAATCGAAGTCAAGCGGCAGGCGTACCAGGACTATAACGACCGGTTGGATGCCGAGATGCACGAGATGCTGTGGGAAGAGGAAAAGGGCGGCGGCGGCAGCTATTACGTCAATGAATTCGGGCGATCGGGGGTCAACATGCCGTGGACGTTGCAGGATTTCTACGAAATGGTTCGCGCGCCGGACTTCGGCGAGTTCGACCTGACCGGGGCGACTTAGGATGATCCGCTGGCCTCAGATCGACCCTGCCAGGAAGAAGCGTCTGGAAGAAAGCTTCATCAGACACGCGGCGCTCGCGGAACTTCATCGGTGGTGCCAGGGCCATGAGCCCGGTCCGCATGGCGTCAGATCGCACAGCCTGGATGTCATGCCCGACGGGCGCGTCGCGGTGACGGCCGAACTCGACCGCTATGAGGTCGATGGGGAGGTTCGCATAGCGAAAGTGGGGTTCAAGGCGGAGATGACGCTGGATGGATCCCTGCCCCGCTTCGCCCGCACCGAGATTTCAAGCGCCGAGGATGGCGAAGGCAGCGCATTCGACGATCCCTATCTACGGAACCGGTTGCTGAGCCTGGTGCATTATTTCACCAGCCTTGTCGAAAATCCCGCACGCGACCCCGAGCCGTTCCGCGAAGTCCTCGCCGAAGGGTTCGCGCTGCACTATGTCGAACCTCCGATCACTTCCTTGCCGATGCTCGACGATTGGGTCACCGGCCGGCTGGCATCGGTCGTCTCCAGCAACCATGTGATCCACGACGTTTCGTTCGAACCGGCCGGGGCCGACGAATATATCGTGACCGTCGTCATGGAATCCGAAGCGCTTTTCCCCGACGGCAGTGGGATTATCAGCAAGAACCGCCAGTCCTGGAGCGTCGTCGACGATGTTTCCCAACGCTTCGCCCGGATCAGTGAGGTCCGGATAGAGCGGGACGATGTGCACCGCTTCGACCTGCCCGAGGCGGACTGAGCGTGCGGCGGCGGAGCATCGCATCGCTGGTTCTGCTGCTCCTTTGCATGGCCGGGGCGAGCTGGAGTCAGGTGCGGCGCGAACCGGGTGACGTCTCCAAGGAGCGCCTACTGACCATCGGTGAGGCCCCCGGCGACTGGCTGACCGGTGGTCGTGATTATGAGCAGAGCTATTTTTCACCACTGGCGCAGATCGATCGGGACACTGTCGCGCAGCTGGGCTTTGCCTGGCAGTACGACATCGACACCACAGATGGTTTCGAGGCGACGCCGATCGTCGTGGACGGCGTGATGTATGCCAGCGGCCCCAAGGGAGCGGTCTACGCGCTCGACGCCAGAACCGGTAATCCGCTTTGGACTTTCACACCGGAGATCGACGACAGCATCATGCAGAAGCTTTGCTGCGGCGTCGTCAATCGCGGTGTCTCCGTCTGGAAGGGCAAGGTCTATGTCGCGTCGCTCGATGGCTATCTCTATGCGTTGAACGCCGCGACGGGCACGGTCACCTGGAAGGCGGACACCATCACCGATCGCCAGCGCGGATATTCGATCACCGGCGCGCCGCAGGTCGCTGACAAGGTCGTGGTGATCGGCAATGGCGGCGCGGAACTCGACGCGCGCGGATATGTCACCGCCTACGACCTCGAGACCGGCAAGCAGGCATGGCGCTTCTTCACCGTGCCTGGCGATCCGGCCAAGGGCTTCGAACATCCCGAACTCGCGATGGCCGCCAAAAGCTGGGATCCGAAAAGCCGCTGGGATGTCGGCCTTGGCGGTACGGCGTGGGATTCGATGGTGTGGGATCCCAAGCTGAACATTCTCTATGTCGGCACCGGGAACGCGGCGCCCTGGTACCGCAAGCTGCGCAGCCCGGCCGGCGGCGACAATCTGTTCCTGTCTTCGATCCTGGCGATCGATCCCGTAAGCGGCCGGCTGTTGTGGCACTATCAGACGACGCCGGCGGAAAGCTGGGACTACACGGCCACGCAGAAGATGATCCTCGCCGACATCAGGATCGCGGGGACAGTCCGGCAGGTGTTGATGCAGGCCCCCAAGAACGGTTTCTTCTACGTGCTGGATCGCAAGACCGGCGAACTGCTCTCCGCCAAACCTTATGTGCCGGTCAATTGGGCAAGCCATGTCGATTTGGCGACGGGGCGACCGGTCGAGACCGGGCAAGGCGATTATTCGACCGGGCCGAAGCTCATCTTCCCGGGAAGCGCCGGGGGGCACAATTGGCACCCGATGTCGTTCAGTCCCGATACCGGGCTGGTCTATATCCCCGCCTACAGCTTCCCCATGATCTACACGCTGCCGGCTGGAAAATTCGCTTACCAGAGGGGCGGCGCCAACACCGCGGTTTCGGTCACCTTTCCAACCCCCGGCCCATTCGGGCTTGATGGCGAAGCGGCCAAGGCCCTGCCCCCAATCAACGAGCTGGCAAAGGGGCAGCCCGATTATCGGCCGCGTGGATTTCTGCTCGCATGGGATCCGGTAGCCGGAAAAGAGGCCTGGCGGGTCGACACGTCCGGTCCCTGGACCGGGGAGTTCTTCGCGAGCTGGAACGGCGGTGGCGTCATATCGACCGGCGGAGGACTGGTATTTCAGGGCCGCAGCACTGGCGAACTGGCGATCCTCGACGCCGGTTCGGGCAAGCAGATCGGCGTCGTCGATGTCGGAACCAGTATGATGGCCGCGCCGATGACCTACATGATCGATGGCGAGCAATATGTCGCGATCATGGCGGGTCTCGGCGGCGCACTCGGCCGGGCAGGCCCGCCAGGAACCGCGGCCTACAAATTCGGCAATCGCGGCCGCATCGTGGCATTCAAGCTCGGTGGCGGTGCGGTCCCGCAACGTGAATTGGTCGTGCACGATGCGGAGACGCTGACGGTGCCATCCGTACCCCGAAGGGGTTCGGCTGCGCAGCACAGCGCCGGCGCGCAGCTGTTCCAGCGCAACTGCGCGGTGTGCCACGCGGCGGCGGGCGGCAAGGTGCCGGACCTTTCCAGAATGTCCGCGCAGACCCACAAGGCGTTCATGGATATCGTGATGCGAGGCACTCGCGCCGCCACGGGCATGGGCAATTTCAGCGGCGTGCTGTCACGGTCGGAGGCCGACCTGATCCACATGTTCGCCATAGAACAGCAATGGAAGAATTACGAAGCCGCGCAGAAAACGCCGGCGCCGCATTCAACCAAGTGAGGGAGCCGATATAGTGACCGACACCCATGCCCCGCGTCCGACCTGTGTCGATGCCGATCTCGGCGACCATAACGCAGCGGCATCGATGCTCTATCGCTGGTGGGGCCTTTTCGAAGCGCCTGAGGGCATCGACACCACGCCTTTCTACGAGGGGCTTTTCGACGAGGACGTTCATATCGACCTGCCCGATGGCGGCGTCGACATCACCGGCATCGATGCGGTCAAAGCCACTATGGCAGCCCTGCCGTCCGGCATTCGCAGATCCCATGCGATCGACGATGACGATATCAAGGTGACCGCCCTGGGAGACGGACGCTATCGGCTTCAGGCCACCTACACCTATCAGCTCGAAACCGACGGAAAGCTGGTCAGCGGCCACAGCCATTGCGACAATATCCTGAGGAAGATCGGCCCCGCGCAAATGGTGTTCACGCGGATCGGCGGCGGGCTCGGCGAGACCATCGAGCGAGCGGAATTCGTCGACAGCTATGTCGAGCACCGGATCAAGGCCGCCCTCATTCAGTGGCAGGCCGTGATGGACACGTTGAATGGCGATGCCTCCGGCCTCGAGGAACTGGTCATGCCGCAGCTCGAATTCCACGGGCTGATCTCCTCCAAGCAGGATCAGAGTGACGGGCGGAGCGAGACCGTGACCGACTTCAAGGAGATGAAGGGGATGCTGGCCGGAACCGACGGCACCGAAGACACGGTCATCCGCGGGTTCGAGGGCGTCAGGGAATGGTTCGCGACCGGGCCTTCGCTGCTCAAATCCAATATCCACCGCTTTGAATCGATCGCGGTCACCCCACTGCCCGACCGCAGGTTCGAAGCGACCGCGCAATTCGGCTGGTATGCGGAAACGCTGAGCGGCGTCCCGATCGAACTGCACCAGCCGCTGACTTGGGTCATCGTCGAACAGGGCGAGAAATATATGCGCCTGGAAAAGCTGAAACCGCATGACTGACATGCGCCCGCCCGGAGCAATTCGATGCGGTTGACGGACCGCGGCGCCATCGTGACCGGCGGCGCGTCCGGCATCGGGGCAGCGATCGTGCGGCGGTTTATCGCCGAAGGCGCAAAGACGGTCATCGTCGATATGAGCGACGATCTTGGACTTGCGCTGGCCCAGCAATTCGGCGCGCAAAATTGCCACTATGTCCATTGCGATGTCGGCACGGCCGAACAGGTCGATGCCATGATCGATGACGCCGACCAATGGCTCTCGGCGGCCGGTTCCGGGGTCGATATCCTGGTCAACAACGCCGCGATCGGCGGCAACGGAAAAACCCCGGACATGACCGTCGAAACATGGTTGAGGGTGATCGAGGTCGATCTGCACGCAGTGTTCTTCGCCTGCCGCCGCGCCATCCCGCTGATGCAGCGAAGGGGCCGCGGGGCGATCGTCAACACCGCCTCCATCTCAGGCATGCGCGGCGATCGGGGTTTCTCGCCCTACAGTGCAGCCAAGGCGGCGGTGATCAACTATACCCGGACACTCGCGCTCGACCATGGGACGGACAATATCCGGGTCAACGCGCTCTGCCCCGGCTTGGTCGATACGCCGATGCTGAACGGCGCGCTGGACGCCCTGCCCGCCTTCACCAGGGACTATATGCGCAGCCTGCCCCTGGCGCGCGCCGGGCGCCCGGAGGAAATCGCCAACGCGGCCCTGTTCCTCGCATCTGACGAAGCGTCCTATGTGACCGGGACGACGCTTGTCGTGGACGGCGGCAGAATGGCAGGCACCGGACAACCCAATGTCGAGGACTGGCTGGCGAGCAAGGCCGAATAGCCGTTTCTGCCGACGATCAGCCCGAGAATTTATCCGGCACACCATCCAGCAGGATCGTCTTGGTTTCGAGATAGGCCATCAAACCATCCGGCCCGCCCTCACGGCCGATGCCCGACTGCTTGTAGCCGCCAAAGGGCACGCCGAGCTCGAGCTTGATGCCATTCTGGTTCATCGTCCCGGTGCGAATGCGCCGGGAGATCGCATAGGCGGCATCGACATCGTGGGTCAGCGCCGCGCCGGACAGCCCATATCGACTGTCATTGGCAATACGGACGGCGTCGTCCTCATCCTCTGCCGGGATCAGGGAGAGAACCGGGCCGAAGATCTCCTCCTGTGCGATACGCGATCGATTATCGACATTGGCGAACAAAGTGGGTTCGATGAAATAGCCGCGATCGAGATGGGGTGGACGATTGCCCCCGGCGACCAAGTCGGCGGTCTGTTTGCCCTCGGTGATATAGGCCTCCACCTTTTCGAGCTGCCGCTTCATTGCCACGGGCCCCATTTGCGTTGCCGGATCCTCGCTATGCCCGATCCGGATCTTACGCATTTCGTCGGCGATCGCCTCGGCCAGTTCGTCGTGACGCTTCCTCGGGACGATCGCGCGGCTGAGCATCGCGCAGATCTGCCCACTCATCATGCTGATCGTACCGGCGAGCAACACCGCCGCGTCCTGCGTCGCGAAATCGTCGCGCACGATCACTGCCGATTTCCCGCCCAGCTCCAGTGTGCAGCGCGCCACCCGCCCGGCGCAGAGCATGCCGATATGCTTTCCCGTCTCGGTCGATCCGGTGAAGCTCACCTTGTCGACATCGACATTGCGGACAAGATGATCCGACGCCGCGCGATTGCCGCAGACGAGGTTCAGTACGCCGGCGGGAATGCCCGCCGCTTCGGCTGCCTCTGCAATGATATAGGCTTCGAGAGGGGTTTCCGGCGCCGGCTTCATCACCACCGTGCATCCTGCCAGCAAGGCATTGGCGACCTTGGTGATCATGATGATATAGGGTGCATTCCACGGCGCGATCGCGGCGACGACGCCGACGGGTTCGCGCCGGACGATCACGCCACCGACCATCTGGCCCCGGCGAAAAGTCTCGAATTCGAAACTGTCGGCCATGGCCAATATGCTGGCGAAGGTCATCGTCCCGAGTGTCGTCATGCCAGGCGCATGGGTGGACAGACCGCCAACCTGGCGGGTCCATGCCTGCGCCAGTCTCGGCTCCGCCGTCGTCAGATAATCGACCATCTTGTGCAGCAGGCCCGCGCGCTCGCTTGCTGACATCGTAGCCCAAGGGCCGTTGTCGAAGGCGTTCCGCGCAGCCGCCACCGCCCGGTCCATGTCCGCTTTCCCCGCCTCGGCAACGCTCGCGAACTCGGACTCGCTATCCGGCGATACGATCGGGATACGTCCGTTTCCAGTCGGCAGGACCCATTCGCCGCCTATGAACAGATGATCGGCATGCCGTACCATCTCAGCGCCCGTCGTCATCGCGATCCCCTCAATATTTCCAGGAAAGCGAGAGGCCGTAGGTGCGCGGCGGATTGACGGTTCGGGCGATGACTCCGAGGCCGGTCAGCGTCGATCCCGACACGGTATAGACTTCGTTGGTCAGGTTCTTGCCCCACAGGGCAGCTTCCCATTTCCCACTCTCCGACGACAGCGCCACGCGGGCATCGAACAGCCAATAGGGCTTCTGGACCGTGAAGATGTTGTTCGACGCGTCCTTGAAGGCCGAACCTTGATGCGCGAAATTGCCCTGGAGCGCGAGGTTGAGATCTCCGCCCCCGATCGGCGTTTCGTACCGGGCGAGGCCATTCCACGTGATCCCTGGTGCGTTGGCGAAATCATTGTCGGTGAAAGTGCCGCCGCCATTGGTGAATGTCGCCAGCTTCGTTTTCAGAAGCCCGAGACCGGACTGCAGCGTGAGCCCCCTGAACGGCCGGAAGGTCACATCGGCTTCGACGCCATAGATTTTCGAGGTGCCGGGGATATTGCCCAGCCGTTCGATCGGAACCGAGAGCGAGCCGTCGCGAATGAGCGCCTGCACATCCTTGAACTCGTAATAGAATGTCGCCGCATTGACCGAAAAGCTGCGCACCGGCTGCGATCGCACGCCGATTTCATAGGCGATCAGCGACTCCGGTTTGAAGGGCAGCAACTGGCCGGGCACGGTGGAGATGCGCGATACGAAGCCGCCGCTTTTAGTGCCCTTCGACACGCTGGCGTAAAGCAGCGTGTCCTGCGCGACGCGATAGTCCAGGCCGAGTTTCCAAGACAGATTCTTGTCGCTGATCGTCGTGTCCACATAGGAGCTGAAGATGCCGAAAGGCGCGCAGGGGTTCGTCGATATCGGGCATAGCGGGAAATTGGTGCCGCCGGCGTAGTGACGCCGCTCCCAAGTATAACGCGCGCCGGTGATCAGATCGAGTTTGTCGCCGAGATGCCATGTGCCGTTGACGAAGCCGGCGGCCGATTTCGTCCGCTGGTCGAACGTGGTTTTGCCCACCTGACCCGGGAAGCCGAACAGCACCAGAGGAAACTCGTTCAGCATATTGTCGTTGACGCCGCTCGCGCGATCCCAGGAATAGAAACCGCCGACGATCACGTCGACAAGATCCGAATCCCATGCGAGGCGCAGTTCCTGGCTGAATTGCCGGACCTTGTCGCGCTGGATGAAGTCGAGCGCGACGCGTGGCGTTGCATCCACATCGATCCGATACGCGCGTTTGAAGTCGATATAACCGGTTATCGCGGTCAGCTTCACATCGCCCAGGTCGTAATTTGCCGAGAACGCCAGCGAATGCTGATTGAGGTTGTAAGGCAGGTCGAAAGCCTGATCGATATCGTACGGATCGTCGCTGCTGTTGGTGAAGCCATAGGCGTCGGCGCATTTGCTGTTGTCGACCATGCCGGCAAGGACCGGGGCGCAGGCCACGAAAGGCGAGCCCGGAACGAACGCCCCGAAAAATTCATACTGCCCCATCTCGGACCGGGCCTGCTGATATTCATATTTCAGGTTGAGATCGAGCCCGTCGCCCGAGTCATAGCCAAGCTGGGCGCGGCCCATCCAGACATGCCGTTCGCCGACATCGCGTTCGCCGATCGCGCCGCCGATCAACCGTGAGCTTGTCCAGAATCCCTTGTTCTGCTGGATGGTCTTTCCGCTCAGCCGCATCGCCAGGCCCTGGGCCAGCGGGATGTTGACCATCCCCTCGACATCGAACGTCTGGTAACTTCCATATCCTGCCGACACCGCCGCGTCGAAAGAGCCTTTCGGCTTGGCGGAGATGATGTTCATCGCGCCGGCAACGGTGTTGCGGCCGTACAGCGTCCCCTGCGGTCCCTTGACCACTTCGATCCGCTCGATGTCGAAGAAATCGGTGTTCATGAGCGCGATCGACGATAACGGAACATCGTCGATCGAAACACCGGTCGCGGGGCTGTTCGTCGTGCTGAAATCGTCGAGGCCGACGCCGCGGATCGTCAGGACCGGCGAGATGCCCGGGATGGATTCGCGGACGTCGATATTGGGGATGCTCTGCGCAATATCCTTGACCTGCTCTATGCGCGCATTTTCGATATTCTCCGACGAAAGCGCCGAGATGCTCGCACCGATATCGATGAGCCGCTGATCGCGGCGAAATGCGGTGACGACGATATCCTCCTGGGATGACGTTGCTTCGTCATTTGGCTGTCCGGTCGTCTGAGCATGGGCAGGCATGCCGGCGGCGGCCGTGGCAAGCAGGCAGAGGCCGAACGCTCCTCTCTTCATCGCCGTCGTCGAGTGGAGAAAATTGCGCAAAGCGACTGCGCGACACTGAATTGAATCCATGCCTATCATGATCCGCCCCCATCAATCATCGGCCGCGCGCCCGTACCGAGACTGTTCGGCGAGCGACATTTTTTGCGGCTTCGTTTGTAATATTATTTCACAAATTGAAGCAGCAAACCGGAAGGAGGTCAAATTCCTGAACGAGATGGGCGGCATCTGCGATATGGATGGCGCGGCAATTGTTCGCCGATGTTACGATGCACCACGTCATCACTTTGGTTTGACCATATTTTACTTATATCAAAGGCTTATGCTTCAGATGAAAGGCGCGGAGGGATGAGGGGTTCCGTATGAATAGGGGGTATTCGGTACCTCGCAGCTTTCGTTCGATCGGACCCGATCGGGTGGAATCCGGCGCGGGAAGCATAGAGCGCCTGCCAAAGCGGCTGGACGCAATGGGCGCGAAGCGCGTGTTCATCGCCACGTCCAAAAGCGTTTCCGCGAAGACGCCGAACGTGCGCCGTGTCGAGGCGCTGATCGGCGACAGGCTCGTCGGCACCTTTGCCGAATGTCGCGAACATTCGCCCGAAGAGGATGTGGAGAAAGTCGAGGCATTGCTTCGATCATGCCGCGCGGACATTGTCGTCTCGATCGGCGGAAGCAGCGTCTTCGATACAGTGAAAGTGGCATCGAGCCGAATGGCCGACCATCTCCGGAGCGACCCAATTCCCCAGATCGCGATTCCTACCACCTTGTCAGCCGGGGAGTTCTCACCGGGAGCCGGATATAGCTCGTCCGAGACGGGGGAAAAAATGCTGGCGGTCGATTATCGGGTCGCGCCGGCCTGCGTGATTCTGGATCCGACAGCCACCGTCGATACGCCGGAGCCATTATGGCTGGCCACCGGCATCAAGGCGCTCGATCATGCGCTCGAAGCGATCTGGTCGCGGCGGCCGCATTCCTATGTCGATGCGCTCGCGCTCGAGGCCGTTCGGCTGCTCTTCCATAATCTGCCGGCCACGCGACGCGGTGCGGACCTCGAGGCGCGGGCGGCCTGTCAACTGGGTGCGTGGATGTCGATTGCCGGCGTCGGCGCCTCGGGAATGCGCCTCAGTCACTTCCTTGGCCACCAGATCGGCGCTCGAATGCACATAGCGCACGGCGTTACGTCCTGCATCATTCTGCCTGCCGTCATGCGCTATCTGCGCGACGATACGCTCGATGCCCAGGTGCGTATTGCGGCCGCACTGGGTGTGGAAACTTCGGGGCGCAAACGCGAAGCTGTCGCGGATGAGGCAGCCGATCGATTGTCGACACTGATTGCTGATCTGAACCTGCCGACCACACTCTCTGCGGCGGGCGGAAAGCGCGAGGATATCGATGCGGTCGCGGTGGCCAGCATGCGGGCCGCAGCGACGCTGGGCCTGACCGACGATCTGCCAAACGGCGCCGATAGCGTTCGCGAGATACTCATCTCCGTTTTCGAATAGCGGTGCAGATCCAGGAGTCTTCCCACTCCCGGTCTCAGAGCTTCTTTCCGAAATCGAGCAGGGTCTGACGCATCATATCCAGTACGGGGTCATTATCGGTATCGTCGTGCCAGATCATTTCGACCTGGTAACGATCCTCCCCCAATTCGTCTGGAAGGCGCAGCGAAGAAAGATAGGATTCGCCATTCGGAATCGCCTGAAGGCTCCGTACCGAGCCAAGGCAGATCAGGTCCGTGTTGCGCAGCACGTCGACCGCCATCGAGATGTGGCCGACGACCGCGCTGACCTTGCGCACCACGGCCTTTCGCGCCAGCCAGCGTGAAACGCTCGCGTCCTCGATAACGTCGGTGTCCGCGACCACCATGTGCGGGAATGCGGTAAAGTCGCTCATCGAGATGCTGTCACTCTGCGAAGTCGTCATGACAGGGTGATCCTTGCGTACGATCACGATCATCTCTTCTTCGTAGATCGCCTGACGATGGAATGGCGGCGCCAGCTTGTCGAATGTGCCGAGCGCCAGGTCGATTTCGCCACGCTCGAGCAACTGGAAGATATTCCTGCGGTTGAAGGTCTGCATGCCGACGTGAAGCTGTGGCTCTTCGCTGAGCATGATGTTGCGGATGGCATCCGCAAGCGTCAGGTGCACGTGCTCGGGCGCGCTGATGGTGACCGTTCGTGCTTCTGGCTGCCCTTCCTTCTTCTTCAGGGTGCCCACGACGTCGTTCAAGCTGGACAGTGCCGCCCTCAGTTCTTTGCTGATCTGCAGGGCTTTCGGCGATGGAACCATCGTCTGCCCCTGCCGCACCAGGATCGGGTCGCTGAAGGTTTCGCGCAGGCGCTTCAACGCGGTGCTTGTGGCGGATTGGGTCAGGAATATCTTCAGCCCCGCCTTGGTGACGGACCGTTCGGTTATGAGGGCATCCAGTATCGGCAGCAGATTGAGATCGATGCTCCTGAGATAGGAGGGTTTCATGGCCGCAATACTCCCTCCCCGCCGGTCTCTGCTCCACGCAGTACCGATCGTTCTTCATCCGCGATCAGCCTATGGGGCGGAATGCGCGCAGTCCAGTGTCGCTGCCGGTTACCGGCTCTGCGCATTCACCCTGTCGGCGATGAAGTCCTGAATATGTCGATTGCATGCCGCCGCCATCTCGGTGGGCTGCGCATTGAAGCCGTGCGGCGCCGCCGGATACACATGCAACCGAGAGGAATTTCCGCCCAATACCCACCGCCGTTCGAGAAACAGTGTGTCATCCAGCAACGGATCTAATTCCCCCACGCAGAAAAGCGCGGGCGGAAGACCATCAAGATCGCCATAGAGCGGAGAGAATTCCGGGGCGCTCCGAGCGTCCCGTGTCAGCCCGGGCAATGCCAGCGCGTAAAACCATTCCAGCCATGTCGTGGAGAGGTTCAGAAACCCGCTTCCCCAGTTTCGCTGCGAAGGCGTCATGGAAAGGTCGGTTATCGGGTAACACAGCGCAATCCCCGCGATCGCGGCGAACAGGCCCGGCTGCGCCCGGAGGCGCATAACGCTTGTCAGCGCAACATGTCCGCCCGCGGATTCTCCGCCAACGCAAATGGCCGTCGACGGATGGTTGGCGGCGATCGCGCCGAGCACCGATGCGCTGATCTCCAATATCTCCCGCATTCCATGTTCCGGCGCGAGCGGATAATCGACGCTGATCACTTTCACATTGGAGTGTCTCGCAATCGCTCCAAGATAACTGTCCTGCTCGTAGATCGAACCGAGCGCCCAACCGCCGCCATGATAGTGGACGAAGACGCCTTTCGGTTCGTCTACCGCGAACACCCTCGTCGCCACTCTTCGACCGTCTGGCAGCACGATCCATTCGTCATGCGCCATGTCGTCGAGCTGTGGCTTGATGCTGCCGTCCGCATTGTGGCTGCGCGACCGGCGCAGGGCGACGGGGTCGATACTCCCGACAGGCGGCAGGGACAGCCCTCCCCTCCGGATGGCTTCGTTGAGGCGCTGTTGCTCTTCCACGAACCGATACAGCGCCGGGTCGATTATCCGCGGGCTCACAGCCCGATGCGGGCCGCTTGGCCGCCATCGACAGGTAGCACGGCTCCGGTGATGAATTTCGCCTCGTCGGATGCCAGAAACAGCGAGGCATAGGCGGTGTCCCACGCGTCGCCCATCTGGTTCTTAAATGGCACCATCGCATTGCGTTCGGCGCGCAGAGCCTCTGCGTCGATGCCGCGTGCGGCGACATGGTGGCCGATCGCCATCGGTGTATCGAGAAGGCCCGGCATGATCGCGTTCGCCCGTATGCCATATCTGGCATTGGCCATCGCCAGCGAATGGGTCAGCGCGTTCACCCCGGCCTTCGAGATCTTATATGCGATGTAGGTCGTCGAGACGACGGCGGCACCCGACGAGATATTGGTGATCACGCCGCTCTTTTGTGCTCGCATATGCGGAATGACGTATTTGCAGGTCAGGTACATGCCCTTCAGATTGACGTTCATGATGCGATCCCAGGCAGCCGCTTCGAGACGTGTCGCGTCATCGTCGCCATGGCCGATGCCGACATTGTTCTGCAGGATGTCGATGCGGCCATAATGCTCGATGCATGCCGCTGCGATGCGCTCGCAATCGCGCTCGTCGGTGATGTCCGCGCGGCAGACATGCGATATGCCGCCCTCGGCCGATATCATCTCCATCGTTTCGATGGCCGACGCCTCGATGCGATCGACGAGCAAAACGCGCGCGCCATGCCGGGCGAACAGGATCGCGGTGGCACGACCGTTGCCGATCGTCTCGCCATCGGCCTGGCCTGCGCCGACGACGATCGCGACCTTGCCTTCCAGTCTCATCACTCTCTCCCCTGCGCGGCGCGTCCAGGCAGACGATAGCTGGCTCTATCGGCAGCGGGCATCGAACCCGCCCATGGCGAGTATCTGCAGGATCGATCACGAGCCTGCCATCGCATCTGATAGGCAAGACCCCGTCGGGCCGATTCCGAATGTTCGACCTTCAGGGATGAGGCCAGATCATGGACAGCCTTCGTTTGCCGCCACTGCAGCCCGCCGAGTTCGATGAACGGCAGCGGCAGTTCCTGAAGCCTTTCACCAATGCGCGCGGCGAATACCCCAATGTTTTCGGCACGCTGGCCCACCACATGGACCTGGTCGATGCCTGGCGGGATTTCGGTCTCTACACGATGCGCAATTCCAAACTCGACCCGATCCAGCGCGAGATCGTCGTCCTGCGGGCGGCGCTTAATGCCGCGTGCGAATATGAATGGCATCACCATCGCCATATCGCGTTGAAGGTCGGGCTGAACGACGCGCAGATCCGGCAGATCCGGGATCGAGGCGCGATGGAGGATGAGACCCATAACCTGCTGCTCGACTGCGCTGACGAGCTCAGCGCGGACAAGCGACTGTCGGGAAAAACATGGGACGCCATGATCGCCGAATTCGGCGTCCCCAAAACGATCGACATCATCTTTACGGTGGGCGCCTATGGATCGCTGGCGATGTTCATCAACAGCTGCGGCGTGCAGATCGAAAATCAGTCGGCGCCTGTTTCCCAATAGGCGGAGAAAACCAGCTTCGCTCCGTTGTAATCGGGCTTTCCGTTGGCGAGCCGCAGCCTTTCCTGGGAAACGGCGATTTTTTTCGGCACCTTGTAGCGGGCGATAATGCCTCTCAGATAATCTCTCAAATCCTCCCCCTCGGCGGATCTTCCTGGTTCGGGCCGAACGACTGCCTGGACGGCACTGCCCCATTGCGGATCGGGTAAACCGAACACCAGCGCATCCGCGATATCGGGATGAAGCTTGAGGGCCTCTTCAACCTCTTCCGGGAAGATCTTTTCGCCGCCGCTGTTGATGCAATTGCTGCCGCGACCAAGCAGATGGATCGTTCCATCTGCATCGACGGTGCAAAGGTCGCCCGGAACGATATAGCGTTCACCGGCGATGGTTCGGAACGCCGCCGCGGTCTTCGCATCATCCTTGTAATAGCCAAGCGGCATCGGTCCGCTGCGGGCGATATAGCCGGCCTCTCCAGATCCCGGAGCAATCTCGCGCTCGTCCGCGGCGAACACTTTTGTCGAAGGACCGATCTTGAAGGTCGCGGTTTTCGTCTCGCCGGCCGCGGTCATGATCGAACTGCCCAGCCCCATGCTCTCGGACGATCCGAGGGCATCATAGAGCATGACCTGAGGCAGAAGTTGCAGCAGGCCGAGTTTGACGTCGCGGCTCCACATCACGCCTGACGAGCCGATCAGGCGGACCGAACCACCATCGAACTCTCCTTCCTCCAGCGCGGCCAGCATCGGCTTCGCGAACGTGTCGCCGACAAGGGAAATGGAATCGGCACGATATCTGTCGACAAGGGCCCAATGATGAGCTCCGTCGAAAGGGCCGCTATTGTCGGTCACGATGATGTGGCCGCCGTTGCAGAGCGTCGTGATCGCCGCATAGAGGCCCGAGGCATGCATCAGCGGTGACGTGATGAGCGGCCGTAGATAGGCTTTCGGATCGTCCAGCCTTGCGACGAGTTCGCCCACGGTTTGGGGAAAGGATCCGTCGGTGATGGCGCTGCCCAACAGTCCGATGATCTGGCTGCGATGCGGCCACATCACCGCTTTTGGCTGGCCGGTCGTCCCGCCGGTGTAGATGAAGATCAGATCGTCTGGCGATCTCTCGATCTTCAAAGGGCTGGTCTCTTGGCCGTGGACGACAGCTTCATAAGCCACCGCACCATCTGCCCCGGCAACGCCGCCGACCTGGATCAGCAGGATTGACGCGCGACGCTGCGCCGAAATCTTCGCCACGGTTTCGGCCAGCCGCCAGTCGTAGACCAGGATCTTGCTGTCCGAATTCTCGAGAATATGGTCCAGTTCACTCGCCAGGTATCGAAAATTGGCGTTCACATGGACGAGGCGTGCTTTGAAGCATGCTGCAAGCAATTCGAGATATTGAGCGCCGTTGAACAGAAGGAAACAAATTTTGTCGCCGGCTACGGCGCCGCGTTCCATCAGGCCGCGGGCGAGCGCATTGCTCCGGCGGTCGAACTCTCCCCAGCTCAACTCCCCTTCGTCGCTCGATATTGCCGTTTGCGAGGCCCGCAGTGGAGCGACGGCATCCAGAATGTCCCCATAGTTCAACGGCATCCGGAAACCCCTTCGATTCGGCGTTGAATTTTGTCGAACGGTGTCGGTTCTAGGGTGCCATCACCGCCACCTGAAATTCATTGATACAATAACGACTATCGATGCGGCCCATCCAGTTTACACCCGCAATCCAATTGGCCGGGTGTCGGCGCGTATCTGGACTATCTCCATCTCATTCAGAGAAAAATTGACCGAATCGGAAATTTTTCTAAGGTCCAGCGCATCAGCCGTGGCGGCGCATCATCGGCATTCGTTGCGCTGAGACGGACTTCCGGCCTGTGATGCTGACGATCGACTGAAACCGGCGGAGCATTTCGAGCGACCTTATCTGGGGAGAATATGACAGTGCGTTTTGGACATTATCTTGGCGCGACCTGCCTGCTTTCGATGGCCGCCCTTTCGCCTGCCCTGGCGCAGCAACCAAGCTACGACATCGTCATCAAGGGCGGTCGGGTGATCGATCCGGAAAGTGGTCGTGACGAGGTCGCCGATGTCGGCATCAACGGCGGCACCATTGCCGCGATCTCGGCCAGTCCGCTCAAGGGCAAGCGCGTGCTCGACGCCAAGGGCCAGGTCGTGGCGCCGGGCTTCATCGACTATCATGCGCATGGCCAGGATCTGAAGAGCCAGGGATTCCAGCTGCTCGACGGCGTGACCTCGGCCTTCGAAATGGAGATCGGCACGATGCCGGTCGCCAATTTCTATGCCGAGAAGCAGGGCAAGGCGCTGATCCACTATGGCGCGACCGCCAGCTTCCTGTGCGCCCGCATCGAGGTGCTGAGCGACAAAAGATGCGGCGCACCGGGTGCTCCGCCGACCTCGGCCCTCGTCATCTCGCCCCAGGCGCTGACGACGTCCGCCAATGCCGAGCAGGAAGACCGGATCGTCGCGGCGGTCGAGCGGGAGATTGACGCCGGCGCGCTCGGCATCGGTATCGGTCTGGAATACACACCCGCGACCGGGCGTCGCGAAATCTACAAGGCGTTCAAGGCCGGCGCCAAATATGGCGTTCCGGTGTTTGTCCATGCCCGGATGCGCGAGCAGAGCCGCGCCCCGGAAATGCCGATTGCGGTCGCCAACGAACTGATAGCCGACGCAGCCTCGACCGGTGCGGCGCTGCAGCTTGTGCACGTCACGTCGACTTCGCTTGGCGATGCGCCGACCGTCATCGAGATATTGAAGGGCGCGGCCAAGCACGGCGTGGACGTGACCACCGAAGCCTATCCCTATGAAGCCGGCTCGACCGCGCTGGGATCGGAGTTCTTTTCGGAAGGCTGGCAGCAGCGTTCGGGCATCACCTACAAGGATGTCCAATGGTCCGCGACGGCCGAGCGGCTGACCGAGGAGACATTCAACAAATACCGCAAGGAACAGCCCGGCGGCGAAGTGGTGGTCTTCATGATCCCGCAGTTGGCGATCGATGCGGCGATGGCCGATCCGTTCGTCACCATTGCGTCCGACGGGATGCCGATGGTCGCATCGAACGTCCATCCGCGCGGCGCCGGCAGCTTCAGCCGCGTGCTCGGCCATTATGTGCGTGAGCGCCAACTGCTCGACCTCAGGACCGCGCTTGCCAAGATGACCATCATGCCGGCGAAGCGGCTTGAAAAGGTCGCGCCGGCAATGGCGCGCAAGGGCCGCATTCAGGTGGGCGCGGATGCCGATATCAGCGTGTTCGATCCCAACACGGTCAAGGATAACGCAACCTACGAGAAGCCGATGCAGGCATCGAGCGGTTATCGTTATGTGCTGGTGGGTGGCAAGGTGATGGCCGAGAATGGCAAGATCACGCCCAATCTGTTCCCCGGTGTCGGCGTCAAACGCGGCGACAAGTGATCGCGACCCGGCGCGCCGCTCATGGAGTGGCGCGCCGGGCCTGTTTCAGTCCGCAACGACCGCAGTCGCTTCGATCTCGATCAGGAAGTCGGGCAGCGCGAGTGCCGCAACGCCGAGGAAGGTGTTGGGTGCGGGCGTCGCGTCACCATAAAAAGCACCGATCTCGCCCAGCACCGGGCCGAGCTTGTCGGGCGTGTGATCGACGACATAGGTCCGCAGGCGGACGATATCGGCCGGCCCTGCCCCTGCAGCTGCAAGCACCGCACCGAGATTGGCCAGGGCCTGCCGCGTCTGGGCGGCCAGATCGCCGGCACCGACGATCTGCGCATTGCTATCCCACGCCACCTGACCGGCAAGGTGAAGCGTCCGCCCCCCTTCCTGCAACGCGGCATGCGAGAAGCCGAAGGGAAGGCTTTCATAGAGCCCGGTAGGATTGATCTTGATATTGCTCATAAGCGCACTCCTTGCGGTGGGTCAGTCGACGATTTCGAGCTGATGCCCGAAGGGATCGAGAACATAGACATTCTTCTTGCCTGCCAGCGGGCCGGCGTCGACCGCGATCGTCTCCAGTACGGTGCAGCCATGTGCGGCGAGATAGGCGATCGCATTGTCCACATCGTCGACGCGCAGGCCGAGATGATGGCCGCCGCGATCGCAATTGCGCGGCAGATCCTGCCGGCGGTCGTCGGGCTTGTCATATTGGACAAGCTGGAAATTCACGGTGTCTGTCAGCTTCAGCATGACCAATGTCAGCTTCGCACCCGCCACGCCGACATGCGTCTCCATCCAGTCGCGCCCGTCCGCATCGACCGGCATGTCGGCGGCGTCGAGCGGCCCCATACGGAACAATTCGGTCGCGCCGATCACGTCGCAATAAAATGCGACGGCGGCGTCGATGTCGGGCACCGTCCATGAGATGTGATCGACGGCGAATACGGGTTTAACGGGCGCCTGCGCCATAATTGCCTCCAGTTCGAAATCGTTGTGAGTGTGAAGCGCGTTCGATCCGCAGACAACGCAACGAAAATGCAAAGTTCATTGCATCTGGCGCACATCAAATCGGGTCAGCGAGATCCATGATCGGGATCGGACGCGCCGGAAATCTCTGGGTGAAGCCCGGATCGTCGGAATGGCCGTCAGCCGCCAGCATGCGCAACAGGCTCGGTTCGCAATTCCGCCCCTGGCACGGCCCCATCCCGCACCGCGTGACCAGTTTGATGCTGTTGGCGGATCCGCAATGACGAGCGTCGGCCAGGTCGGCATGGCGGACATCTTCGCAGCGGCAGATGATGGTGTCGGGCTCCGGTTTGGGAAACCAGGGGCGTGGATCGGCGATCGCGTCGAGCAGCTTCGCGAAGCCGAGGACGCGGCGATGTCGTTTACGCACCGGCCCTGCCCGTCGCTCCACTTCGTCGAGCGACAATGCGCCCAGATCGAGCGCGATCCCGAGGCCGGCGATCGCGCCGCCGGCTGCCGCGGCGGGCGCACCGGCAACGCCCGTGGTTTCACCCGCTACATACAGACCCGCGACGGTCGACTGCATCCAGCGATCATGGGTCGCGGCAAATCCGCCCGCCGCCCCGGCCGAGCGCATGGTTGCACCCAGCATACGCGGCAGGATCGATTGCGGCACGAAGCCGAAATTGAGACCGACAGTCCCGCACCTGATGATTTCGCCGGAACGCGCGAGCCGGACACCGGCGACACTGTCGTCGCCTTCGATCGCGGCCAGCGCTTCGCCAAAGCGGACGGGCACGCCGGCGCGACGCAAGATGCGCATGGCCCCGATTGCCGTCCGCATCAGATGGGCATGGCGCAAGACGGTCCAGGGGTTCGAAATCACTGGCCGGAGCATGGTTGCGCGGGATTGTGCGAACAGCACCGCCGCAACGGTTCCAACCGCCTGGACGATCTGGGCGGCGACCAGCAATTGCAGCGGATGCGTCCCCGCCAGCACGATGTTGCGCCCCGGCACGAGTTGCTGGCTTTTGACGAATGCCTGGATTCCGCCGGCGGAATAGACGCCGGGCAATGTCCATCCCGGCAACGGCACGGCCAGATCCTGGCAGCCGCCTGCAATCAGCACCCGTCGTGCGCTGATGGTCCACAGCCCGTCTTCACCATCGGCCAGCAGCGAAAACCCGTCTGGGACCTGTATGATCTCGACCACACTGTGCCGGCCGATCCAGTGGATCGTGTCGCTGCGCTCGAACCGGTCGGCCTGGCGTTTCAGCCAGTCATAGTCCTGTCCGGGCAGCCAGCGATTGACGGAGAATGTCGCGGGCGGTTGCCGTAAGATCTGCCCACCCGGCCGGGCCTGCTCATCGATCACCGCGATCGTCAGGCCAAGTCCGTCGAGCGCCAGCGCCGCCGCCTGCCCCGCCGGCCCGCCGCCGACGATTGCCAGATCGTAGCGCTCAGCCATCGGTGCGAATGTCCTGTCCGTTGCGCACATCGGTCACGCAGGCCCGCATGCGCCGGTCATTCCCCGCGATCGTCACCATGCATTCGCCGCAGGTGCCCATGTTGCAATAAAGCCCGCGCGCGTGTCCGTCCGGATCCCGACGAAAGACCAACTGCCCGTGCGCCAGCATCGCCGTGGCGATCGTCTCTCCCTCGAAACAGGGCAAGGCCATGCCATCCACCATGATGGTGATCGCTGCGCCGCGGGTCACATCCTTCTCGATCCGCATGACGCTACCCCATGAAGCTGTTGAGATGGTTGAAGCGGTCGGGCGAAACGACGTCGAGCTCCGCAACCCGCGCTCCTCCCATCGCCTGCGCGATCAGTCGAGCAAAGGTCGGCCCCAATGTGAACGCCGATCCGCCCGCCGCGACATGGATGCCGGGCACTCGGCTCACGCCGCCGACGATCGGAAGCTGGTCGGCGCTGATCGTGGTGATCCCGGTCCAGCTGCGGATGAGGTTCAACGTGCCGATGCGCGGCACGATATCGATCGCCGCACGCAGATTGGCGCTGCGCGACGCTGGAATGATCGTTGCCCTGGCATCCAGATCGAAGCCGCCATCCGGCCGCTGCGCCAATCGGGAAGGCCAGCCGCCGCCGATCAGGATATTGCCGGCATAGGCCTGCTTCATCGAAAGCCGGCGGCCGACATGTTGGATGAGCTGCGGTAGCAGCGGCGCCGTCCGTTCGGTCGCGTTCATCAGCAAGGCGACGGCGAATAGCGGCATATGCAGATTGACGAGCGCGCAGATCGCCGGGGTCCAGGCTCCAGCGGCAATCAACACCTGTTCGGCATGGACGATATGATCCCCCTGCCCGTCGACCACGCGCACGCCGAAGCCTCCGCCATGGCGACGTTCCAGCGATCGCACGCGGCTGCGCGTGGAGATCGTCGCGCCCGCGTCGCGCGCGGCGCGTGCAAATGCGGGCGTGACCGCGCGGGGATCGGCATGCCCTTCGTCCGCGAGATAGCTTGCAGCGAGCACGCCCGGACCGAGTGCGGGACACAGCGTGCGCGCGGTCGCGCCGTCGAGCAATTGCGTATCGAGCCCTTCGGCGATCTCGCGTCTCGATTTGGCTTCGAGCAGAGCAACCTGATCCGGCGTCTCCGCAACCATCAGACCGCCCTGCCGGGAAACGTGCAAATCGACGCCGAGCGCATCTTCGATGCCGCTCCATTCCGCGATCGCCAGACGATTGAGCGCGACGATGCGCGCAGCCTGATCGGCAAGCGCTTCGCCATTTTCCAGGAAGCGGCGCTCCATCTGGAAATGCAGCGATCCGGCATTCTGGCCGGATGCCCCGCTATTGATATCGCCGGCCTCGACCAGCAGCACCGAAGCGCCGCCGCGTGCCAGATGCCATGCGGTGGCGCATCCGATCAGACCGCCACCGATGATCAGGACGTCCGCGCGCTCCACCCGTTTAGATGCGCCCGAGCGCGACCAAGGTCTCCCTGATTTTATCGGCATCCTGCGAGCATATATCACGAAGCGGTGGGCGCACATGCCCCCCCGGTAGCCCCTGCGCATCGAACCCGGATTTCAGGATCGCAGGTCCCGAGCCGAACTGGCCGCGCAGATCGGGCGTGTACCAGGAATCGAGGATCACACGATCCTTGCGCCCGCATTCGCGCGCCGCATCGATATCGCCCGCCCAGAGGTGATTGTAGAAGTCGGGCTGGATATGCCCCAGTACACCGCCCGCGCCCATCGTGCCGTCGCCGCCGCGCGCCTGAAGCAGCGCCAGGCCATGTTCGTCCATCGAATGGCCGAACACACGCACTTGTTCGTTCAACGCGAAGAAGGTCGAGGCGAAGCTGCGCAGATCGCTCGTCGACTGCTTGATCGCGACGACATTCTCGATCTCGGCCAGCTGGGCGAGCAGCGAGACTGGCATGTCGATACCGGTGCCCGGCGGCCAGTTATAGACGCAGATCGGCAATGAAGATCCGGCGGAGATATCGCTGTAGAAGCCGATAATCTCTTCCGCCGAGGGCCGGACATAGGGTGGTGGCGTTACCAATACGCCATCGAACCCTGCGGCCTTCGCATGGTTGGAGAAGTCGACCGTCTCTCTCGCGGTAAAGGCGGTGCAGCCGGCCAGCAATGGCAGCTTTCCAGACAGCTGCGCACCCACAGCATCGAAGAGTTTTTTACGCTCGGCCGGCGACAGGCTGGTCCATTCGCCGGTCGTGCCTGCAATCACGAGTCCGTGCATGCCCTCGGCATGAAGCCATTCGAGAAGCGTGCCCAATCCCTTCAGATCGAGCTCCAGATCCGCCGTAAACGGCGTCGTGATGGCAGGAATATAGCCCTTCCACTCAACGCGCGATCGCTTGTCTGTCAAACATGCCCCCTGTCGAAGCCAGCCACTCGATTGTGATTGCTCATGATCCCGGAATGCGCCGAACTCAGTAACGCGACAATGGCAACGATTGTTGAATTTTATTGCGCAATATGCAAATTAGAAGGGAGGCGCCGTGATCTCCGGAGATAAAGATGTGGGATAATGCACTGCACTATTTCTTCGAGGCCGCGAATCTGGGCTCGATGCGGCTGGCGAGCGAGAAGATCGGCGTGGCGGTGTCCTCGATCAGTCGCCAGATCGCCCAGCTTGAGCAGCAGATGGGCGTCGCGCTGATCGAGCGCGGGCGCCGTTCCATCCGGCTGACCGAAGCCGGTGAACTGACCTTCCAATATTATCGCGACCAGATCGCCGATCGCGAAGCGCTGATGAACCGCCTGCAGGAACTGCGGGAGGTGAAGACCGGGCGGGTCGACCTAGCCGTCGGCGAAGGGTTTCTGGGCAATGCCTTCACCGCCATCATCGAGAATTTCCAGAGCCGCAATCCGGGCATCACCCTGTCCGTGACGAGCGCCACAACCACCGAAATCGTCCGCATGGTGCTCGACGACGAAGCGCATATCGGCATGATCCTGCACAGCTGCAGCGAACCCAAGATTCGTACCCGTGCATCGGCCGCTCAACCCCTGATGGTGATCTGCAGCCCCGATCATCCGGCCGCCTCCGCCGAATCGATCGATCTTGCGACGCTCGCGCGCTTCGATCTCTGCCTGCCCCCCAAGGGATTTCGCATCCGGACCATCCTGAACGACGCGGAACGGCGCGAACAGGTGTGGCTGGAGCCAAAGATCGTGACCACGTCGCTGCTGATGATGCGCGAGATGGCAAAGGCCGGACGGATGGTGACGGTGATGCCGACGATCTCCGTGCTGGCGGAACTCGAACAGAAGCTGCTTGTCGCCCGGCCGCTGATGGAAGCCGAACTGGAGCATACCACGATCAGCCTGATCCATCGGGTCGGCCGTCAGCTCGACGGCGGGCCGGCCAGGCTGCTCGCGATTCTGGAGGCGAAGCTCAAAAGCTGGTCCAACTGGAAAGGCGCGGAGCCGCTTTAACCGCGTTCAACCTCCGGCAGCGTCCAGGGCATGAGCTGAATCTGCCTGGACGGGAGCCGTTTTGGCCGGAATGATCAGGCAGGCAATCACCGTCACAGCGGCGTCGACGGCCATAGCGAGCAGCCCATGCTCCCATTGCGGGAAGTGGGTGTTCCAGAAGCCCTGGGCCACCGGCAGCAGCAGCGCGCAATATCCCGCAACGATGCCGACGAGCACGCCCACGGCATGCGCGCGCTTCCATGTGAAGGCGAGATAGACGCCCGGTGCGAGCATGCCGATCGCGGCATAGGCGGACAGGCCGACTTCGACGAGCGACCGCGTCGCGCCCAGCGTGAGCCACACTGCAATGCCGGCAAAGGCGATCATCGCGCCGCGTGCGACGATCAGCATGCTGCGTTCGCTGATATCGGGGCGGAACGGTCGCACGATATTGCGCGTGAAGATCGAACTGGCGGTCAGCAGCAGCACCGATCCCGGCACCAGCGCGAGAAGACACGCTGTGCCCGCGAATATCCCGACCGCCCATGACGGATAGCGATCCGACACGAATTGCAGCAGCACCGCGTTGGAATCCCCGCCCGGGGGCTGGGTTCCGGCAAGGAGCGCCGCCAATCCGAGCAGGATGATGAAGAAATAGGAGAGCGAATAAATGGGCTGCCAGATCGCGTTGCGACGGATCGTCTTGCGGCTGCCCGCGGCAAAGCAGAGCTGGAACATGTGCGGCAGGATCCAGTTGCCGAGCGCCACATTCAGCGCTGACGTCATCAACCAGATCGAGGACAGCCCCGCTTCGGGTTGGAGCCCCGGAAATTTACCGAAGCCGGGATGCTGGATCTCCGCCATCGCGAATATGTCGAGGATCGACGCCGCCCCCACCTTCGATGCCACGGTCACGCTGAGCACCACGACGATGACGACCATCAATATGTCCTTCACCCCCGCGGCAAAGGCGGCGGACCGCAATCCGGCAAAATAGACGAAGGCGAGCATGATCACGGCCGCCAGCACGGCCGCGGTGACCTGCGATACGTCGCTGCCCAGCGAGAGCCTGATGATCAGGCTGAGCGCGGTGATCTGGATCTGCACATAGACGATGAGGGCGGCGATGCCGGCAACACCGACGACGCAGCCGAGCCAGGTGGCCCGATAATGAGCAGCGAAGAAATCGGCCTGGGTGACGAGCTGGTGGCGCTTCCCCGCCTCCCAGATCCGCGGCATCAGCCAATAACCCAGCGTTGCGGAGAGCGAGACGGAGGTAAGCGCGAGATAGGCCGGCGCCCCGAACGCCCAGGCGAACCCTGAAATGCCGAGCACCGCGAAGGTCGTGTAGATCTCACCCGCGTTGAGAAACCAGAAGATGAGCATGCCGAAGCTTCGGCCGCCCACCGCCCACTCGGTCATAGTCCCTGCGCGCGACTGACGCCGGCCATAGAGCAGCGCCCCGGCCATCGTCCCCAGCACCACCGACAATGTGAACGCCAGGATCAATGGAGCGGCCTTTCGGAGGGGGTGTCGTCGTCGATTTCCGGATCGACCCGCTCGTCGAGCCTGAACACGATCGCGATGACGATCGAGGTCAGGACGATTCCGAGCATTTGCCAGACCATCGGAAAGGGCAACGAAAATGGCCGCCAGGCGATGTCGTTGACGAAGGGAACGAAGCCCACCTGCCACAGAAAGGGAATGATCAGCAGCCAGCGATGTCCGCGGGGAATGCGGCTCGGCGCGTCGTCAGTCATCCCGGCCGCGCCCAATCGGCGACCGATTTTTCGAGCACCGCAAGCGGTACCGGCCCGGATTCGAGCACAAGATCGTGGAATCCGCGCACATCGAACCTGTCGCCCATTGCCTGGCGCGCGGCTTCGCGCGCAGCGACGATACGGTTCGCGCCCACTTTGAAGCTGCAGGCTTGCCCCGGATAGACCGCATAGCGCGTCACTTCGCGTTCGGTGGCTATCGGCTGTTCGCCGGCATTCTCGACCATCCAGGCGACTCCCTGATCCTTCGTCCAGCGTTCGTGATGAATGCCTGTATCCACCACGATGCGTGCGGCGCGAAACAGTTCGGACTGGAGATAGCCGATCCGCCCGAACGGATCATCCTCATAGATGCCGAGTTCGTCGGCGACCTGCTGTGCGTAGAGCGCCCAGCCCTCGGTATAGGCCGAGAAGCGGACCATCTTGCGGAATTGCGGCATGGCCGGGGCGTGCGCAAGGACGCTGTACTGGAAATGGTGCCCGGGCACGCCTTCGTGATGGGCGAGCGTCGGCAGCCGCCAGGTCGAATGCTCGCCGGGTCGTTTCAGGTTGAGCGAGAATACCCCGGGCTGTCCAGGTGCGCCTTCGCTGTAGAAGGCGCCGGGTGCGCCGCTCTCGATCGTCTGCGGTATGCGCCGCACCACGATCGGGTTGAGCGACACATTGCCGAATGCCTTTGGCAGGCGGGCAATCACCTTCTTCAGCGCGGCGTCGGCCAGCGCCAGCAATTTTTCGCGACCGGCGTCATCGTCGGAGACGGTGAAGCGCTTGTCCTTGTTGAGCGCGGCGATCCGCGCACCCACGCTGCCCTGGCTCATGCCCTGCGCCTTCAGGCTGCGATCGATCTCGGCGATCAGCGCTTCGCATTGCGCAAGCCCCACCTTGTGCAACTCGCCCGGCGCGATGTCCGCCGTTGTATTGGAGCGGACCGAGGCCGCGTAATAGGCGTCCCCATCGGGCAGTCGCCAGACCCCGGCCGTGTCGACGGCCTTGGGGGCAACGGCCTCCAGCGCTGCGATCTGCCGGCTGAGCGCGGGTGCGATGCGCGACCGGAAGATTGTGTCTGCGCGTGGACCATAGTCGCCGAGCCCCTTCGCGGCGATCCGGACAAGCGCAGGCGCGATAAGCGGCGATTGCAGCGGGGCACCGTCGCGCAGATCTTTGATCTGCGCGATCGTCTTCGCGATCACGAAGTCTGGCGGCACGACACCGATGCCCGCATCATGCCGGATCCGGTCGGTCTCCTGATCGAGAGCGGTCGCCAGCGCCGCGAGCCGCGACAGCCATGCGTCCGCATCGGCGCGGGTTTCGATGGGATGGCGCGTTCCGATTAAGTCCGGCAGCCAATAATAGGCGCCGTTCATCTGGCTCACGACATAGGGGCTGGGCCGGAGATTGCCGTCGATATAGCCGTAGCGGCCGAGCAGGTCGTCGAGCGTTTCGTAGACAAAGCTGGCAACGTCGCGATCGAGTGCCGCGCGCGGCGACAGCGAGGAACGATCGATCGTGGCGAGCTGGGCGATCGCCAGTTTGATGGCGGACCGGTCGGTCGCGCGTGCGGCAAGCGATCGATCGTCGAGCAAGGCGCGCAGTCCTGCGCGCGCGCCGATATCGACGTCGTTGCTGGTCGCTTCTTCGGGCGAGCGGATGAAATAGGCGTCGGAATGCCGCTGCAACAGCGCGGTCAATGCCGCGTCGGCGCTTCCGGTCGAGCCCGTTGCAAGCGCTGGAAAGGCCGGGATCATTGCACCGGCCGCCGTTGCCCCGATGAAGCTGCGGCGATCGATCATCGGTGAACTCCAGCCATGGTCGGATCCTCGTGCGTTCGAGGATCGGGGTAGATGGGGCGGCCCTTTCGGACCGCCCCCCGGGGAAGTATCAGAACTTGAATCCGAAGTTGATCCCGATCGTCTGGAAGGACGGCTCGACCTGGATTCCGCTGTAGAACGCCTTCTCATAGGCGTTGGTGTAGTAATTATTGTCGAACAGATTCTCGACGTAGAGCATGACCTTCATCTTGTCGCTCTCCGCGCCGATACGCAGGTTGAAGTTGTGATAGCCCGGAGCGACGAACGGCGACACGGGATAGACCAGCGCGAAGTTCGACGAGAGCGTTTCACCGCGATAATTCCATTCGCCGCGCACAAAGCCTTCGAAGCTGTCGGACAGTGGCACGGTATATTCGGCGTTGCCGCTCAGCGTCCAGCGCGGGGCGTTGACCATGCGTTTGCCATTGGCATTGATCGTGATGCCGTCGACCAGCGCGACCGGGAATTTGACATAATTGGCCTCCAGCCAACCCGCTGCAGCACCCACCTTCAGACGGCTGCTGATCCGGGCATCGAGGCTGAGTTCGGCACCATAGCTGCGCGCGCTGCCCGCATTGTCGATGCCGTTCACGCCACGCAGCACACCATTGTCGAGGAACTGGAAGCGGACGGTCTGCTGCACGTCCTTCCAGTCCATATAGAAGCCGGTGAGATCGAACCGCAGGCGGCGATCGAACAACTCGCCCTTCACGCCGGCTTCGTAGTTCCACAGCTCTTCGGGCTTGTACTCGTTCTGAAGCGCCGCTTCCTGAACCTGCACGCCACCGGACTTGAAGCCCTTCGAAACGGTGCCGTAGAACATGAAGTCGTCATCGGGCTTGTAGCTGATGTTGAAGCGCGGCGAGAAATCCTTGAACGCCTTGCTGCGATCGCTGTCGTTGGTCTGCACGCCGTTCGACGAGTTGATCAGATGGCGGCGGATCTTCTCGTACGAATAGCGACCACCGATGCTGACGCTCAGCTTGTCGGTGGCGTTCCAGGTGCCCTGGCCGAAGATGGCGTGATATTTGGACGAGGAGTCGGTGACCAGGGTCGTGATCGACTTTCCGGGCGTCTGGCCCAGCGGGTTCTGCGTGCCGTAATAGGTCGCCTGATCGGTCGTTCCGGTGTCCTTGCCCAGCATGGCGCCGACGCTCCATTCGAACGCACCCTTGCTCGTCGACTGCAGGCGCAATTCCGCGCTGGTCGAGTCACGGTTGAGCAGGAAATCCTCGTAGAAGAAATCGAAGCTTCCGCCATCGACGTCACCATAGTTGTAGACTTCGGAGCTGATCTTGCCGACCACGGCGGTCAGCGACATCGTGTCGAAATCATAGACCATGTTGCTGCTGATATATTCGACGTTGGTGCCCACGCTCTGCGGGCGGTTGAAATTCACCTTGGTCCGGTTGTTGGGATAGAAGCCGACCCCGTCCGGCGATGCGACATTACCCGCGGCGCCGCCATAATAGACCGAGCGCCAGGTGCGGGTGAGGAAGCCCGTCGGCACACCGGCACGCATGCCGGTCTCTTCCTCCGAGCGGCTGTAGACGACATCCCAGGTCAGATTGTCGGTGGGGGTCAGCCGCGCCATGATACGGCCGGTCTTGTATTCGGAATCGTTGCCGCCACCGGTGGGGTTGATGTTCCGGATGTTGCCGTCGGACTTCAGGAACTGGCCGGCGACGCGGACCGCGAGCAGCCCGTCGACGATCGGCGCGTTGCCGATCAGTTCGATCCGCTTGGTGTCGAAGCTGGAATAGCCGAGATTGATCTCGCCTTCCCACTCGTTGGTCGGCTTGCGCGTCTGGATGTTGATGGCGCCACCTACGGCGTTCCGGCCGAAATACACGCCCTGCGGCCCGCGCAGGATCTCGATCCGCTCCATATCGACCACGTCAGGGTTGCTGGTGCCCGCGCTGACGTTGAACTCGTTGATGTAGAAGGCATAGGTTGCCGGGCGGACATCGTCATAAGCACCAAGCTGGTTGCTGATGCCGCGAATGGCCAGGTCGCGGCGATCGCGCGAACCGTTGGCGACGAAGCTGACATTCGGCGTGACCGCGAAATAATCGTCGATGCCCTGGATGTTCTGCTTCGCGATGGCCTCGCTGCCGAACGCCGTGATCGAGATGGGAACATCCTGCAGGGACTCGGCGCGGCGCTGCGCGGTGACGACGATATCGCCAGCGAGGCTGGCGGCTTCTTCCTGAGGCGCGTCCTGTGCCATCGCGGGCGCCGAGACGAGGGCCGCGGCAAGCGCCAGTTGCGACCCCATCAGGCCACGAAGGAGCGTAATGTGTGTCGACCGGTTTATGTTCTTCATGAAATTCCCCTTTTCCCCGCCGATTTCTTGATCCGGCGGCCTTTTGTTCAGCAGTCGCCGAGCCCGGCTTTGCCGGGTCCCGACAGCGAAATTATTCAGTCGGTCCAGCACTGCGGATCGAGCGGCCCCTTGGCGGGGTCGATCGGCGCCCGGACGAGCGTGATTGCGGCGATCTTCCCGCGCTCGACGACGGCATGTCCCGCCGCGAGCGTGCAGCTTGCCTTGCCGTCGCGACGGCTTCTGATGACGTGGTAGCTGTAGATCTTGTTGCCTTGCTGGAAGACGGTTTTGAACGGCACGACGATCTCGACCTGCGCGCCGCTTGCCTGGATCCTCCGGAAATGCGTCACCCAATTGTCGATGCCACGAATGGCCTGATGGCCTTCGAGTGTCAGCGTCGCGTCCTCGGTGAAATATTTCCGAAACGCGGTCGCGTTAAAGCCGTCCTTGGTCTTGAAGGCGGTGTTCCACCACGCGAACATGCTGGTGAAGACATCGCTCTTCGCGGCAGCCGAAACGGGCTGAAGAGCGACGAGAGCGGCAAGTACGAAGGCGGCGGTCTTCTTCATCTGCGGCTCCTGGTTCGAAATCCCCGACTGGCGTGCGGGTTGCGTTGCATGAACTTTCACGCTTTGTTATTTTTCATCAAGCGCATAGGTAAGCAGGAATCGTTGCGTTCAGCGCAAACTATATATTCCTTGCGCGTCAGCGCGCCGCAGTCGCCGCGCGATAGACCAGCTTCCCGCCCTTCATGACGAAATCGATGCTCCTGAGCGCGCCGATATTCTTCAGCGGATCGGCATCCACGACGACAATATCTGCGTATTTTCCGGGGGTGAGCGAACCGACATCTGCCTCCATGCCGAGCATCTTCGCCGGCTGGGTCGTGGCCGCGCGCAGGGCCTGGAGAGGTGTCATGCCGGCCTGAACATAGATCTCGGCTTCGCTGACCGTCGCTGTCGTCCCGTTATTGGGTTCGAACGGAAACTGGTCGGTGCCCAGCGCGATCGGCACGCCGATGCGGATGGCATTTTTGAGCATCTGGAGATGCTGCGCGCCGACCACTTTCTGCCGCTCCAGATACCATGGCGGCGATCCGATCTTCTTGAAGAATTCGAGCGAGCCCGGCTGGCTGACGACCATCGTCGGGATCAGCCATGTGCCCTTCTCCTTCATCGTCTGCAGGACCGGGTCGGTGAAATAATAGCCATGCTCGAACGAATTGATGCCGTATTCCATCGCCTTCATCGCGGCGATCGGCGATCCATTATGTGCGGTCACCTTGGCGCCGTTGCGGTGCGCGACCTCGATGCCGACGCGCAATTCCTCGTCGGTCATCGGCGCGGATGCGATGCTGCCATGCATGTCCGAGATCCCGCCGGAGATCGAGAATTTGATCCAGGTCGCGCCGGCCTTGATCTGCTGTCGGACAGCCTTCGAAAACTCGGCGGGCCCGTCAGCTTCCAGCGTGCCGTGTCCGCCGGTCGGCACGATGATCTGGCCGACGGTCGCTATGCGCGGGCCATCGAAACTGCCCTTGTCGAACGCCTCCTTCACGACGAAGTCGGATCCGTCTTCCTCACCGGTCAGGCGCACTGTGGTCACGCCGGCTTCCAGCGTCTTGCGGCCGTTGATCGTCATCCGCAGGATGCGTGCCTGGGGGTTCTCGTTGTGGATATAGGTCGCGCCGGGCAGGTTCAGGCCGAGATGAACGTGCATGTTCATCAGCCCGGGCACGATCCATTTTCCGTCCGCCGGGATCACGGTTGCCCCGGCGGGAACGGAAATGGTGCCGCGTGGGCCGACTGCTTGAATGCGATCCCCCTCGATTACGATCACTGCGTCCGGGATCGATTTGCCCTCGATCACGTCGATGACCGTGCCGCCCACCAGCGCTTTCACCTCCGGCGGTGATTTGGCGGTCTGTGCGGAGGCGACCGACGCGGTGGCAAGCAAGGCCGAAACGGCAAGGCAGCTCAGGCTGCGGGCCAGTGTCCCGGATTTCGGCATTGGGTGTCTCCGTTTCAATTTGGGCAGGTCAGCGATTTGAATCATTGCGGACGATCTTCCCGCCCTTCATCACGAACCCGATGGTGCGCAGCGCGCGGATATCCGCGCTGGGATCGGCATCGACCGCGACGATATCGGCCAGGAAACCCGGCTTGAGCGCGCCGACGCTCGCCTCCACGCCGAGCATACGGGCGGGCTCGATCGTGGCAGCGCGCAGCGCCTCCAGCGATGTCATCCCGGCTTCGGCATAGAGTTCCGCCTCGCGCACGGTGGCTGTGGTGCCTTCATTGGGTTCGAACGGATATTGGTCGGATCCCAGCGCGATGTTCACCTTCGCCTTGATCGCGGCCTTCAGCGTTTCCCAATGGATCTTGCCGACCGACGCCTGACGCTCGAGATACCAGGGCGGCGACCCGATCTTGCGATAGAATTCCAGCGCGCCCTTCTGGCTCACCACAATGGTCGGCACATACCATGTGCCCTTGGCCTTCATGTCCTTCAGGATCTGCGGCGTGAAGAAATAGCCATGCTCGAAACCGTCGATCCCCTGCTGCAACGCAAATTCGGACGCCGCCGGCGATCCGGTATGCCCAGTCACCTTCACGCCGTTGCGATGGGCGACGTCGATGGCGACTTTCATCTCCTCATCGGTGAAGGGGGATGCGGCGATGGCGCCCCGCTCGTCCGAGATGCCGCCGGAGATGCCGAGCTTGATCCAGGTGGCGCCACGCTTGATCTGTTCGCGGACGCCCTTCGAGATTGCCGCCGGACCATCTGCCTCCAGCTTGCCATGACCGCCGGTGGGTACGATCGATTCACCCGCGGTATGGATACGCGGTCCGTCGAAAACGCCGGTGTCGATGGCGTTCTTCACCGCGAAATCGACGCCGCCATCCTCGCCGGTCAGGCGGATCGTTGTGACCCCCGATAGCAGCGATTGCTGGGCATTGCGCAGCATGCGCAGCGATTTCGCCTCGGGCTTCTCGTTATAGAGCCGCCCTGCGCCGGGCAGGTTCAGGCCAAGATGGACATGCATGTTCATCAGCCCGGGGATCAGCCATTTGCCGGCCAGCGGCACGATCGTGGCGCCTTCTGGCACCGGCGTGGACGCGGCAGGGCCGATGGCGCGGATGCGATCGCCATCGACGATCACGACCGCGTCCCTGATCGCCGCCTTGCCGTCCAGGTCGACGACATTTGCACCGGTCAGTGCAACGAGTTGCGCCGCGGCGGGGTGAGACAGGCCGACTGCAAACAGTGCCGCGGTGGCGAGGAGCTTGGTTTTCATCGTTGGTCCCCCGGTGACGATCAATGGACGATGCGGGCGGGATCGGCATCGTCACGGACGATGAGCCCCCCCTTCATCACGAAGCCGATGCGGCGCAGTGCGGCGATATCGCGCATCGGATCGGCGGGCAGTGCCACGATATCCGCATATTGGCCTGCGGCGATCCGGCCGACATCCTTGTCCAGGCCCAGCATCCGAGCGGGCTGGATCGTGGCAGCCTGCAGCGCCTGAAGCGGTGTCATGCCCGCCTGCACATAGAGTTCGGCTTCCGCCACGGTTGCCGTGGTGCCGCCATTGGGCTCGAACGGGAACTGATCGGTGCCCAGCGCGATGTTGATCCCCATTCGGATCGCCTTTTGCAGCATCGCCCAGTGATCCTTGCCGGTCGATGCGACACGATCCAGGTACCAGTCGGGCGATCCGATCTTCTTGTAGAATTCGACCGCACCGGGCTGGCTCACCACGATGGTCGGCACCAGCCACACGCCCTTGGTCTTCATCTCGCGCAGCACGTCGTCGTCGAGGTGATAGCCATGTTCGAAACAGTCGATGCCGTATTTCAGCGCCTGCTTTGCCGCAGCGGTCGAACCGTTATGCGCAGTGACCTTCACGCCGTTCCGGTGCGCGACGTCGATCAGGGTGGAGAGTTCCTCGTCGGTCATCGGTGCCGAATGGATGCTGCCATGCGTGTCCGAGATGCCGCCCGAGATCGCGATCTTGATCCAGCTCGCGCCCTGCTTGATCTGCTTGCGCGCCGCCTTGGAGAATTCTGCGGGACCATCCGCCTCCAGGAAACCGTGGCCGCCGGTCGGGATAATGATCTCGCCCGCCGTCTCGATGCGTGGCCCCAGCGTCTGGCCGTCGCGAATGGCGGCCTTCAGCGCGAAATCATTGCCGTGATCCTCATGGGTCAGCCGGACCGTCGTCACGCCGGCCTGCAATGTCTTCCGGCCATTATCCGCCATGCGCAAAGCCTGTGCGGCGTCGGTTTCGTCGGCCAGGCTGTTGCCGGTCGCGCCCGGCAGTTTCAGGCCGAGATGGGTGTGCATGTTCATCAGGCCGGGAACGAGCCACTGCCCGTTCATGGGAACCACGCGGGCACCGGTGGGCACGGGAACCGAAGCCGATGGGCCGACCCGCACGATCCGCTCCCCTTCGATCAGGACCGTCGCATCGACGATCGTGCCGCCCTTCTCCACATCGATGACGGTGCCGCCGACCAGGGCCGTCGTCGCGGGTTTAGCGCCTTCGGCCTGCGCAATTGCCGGCTGCGCAGCGGCAGCGGAAGCCATGATGAAAAATTGCAGCAGAGCACGCTTCATATCTCGCCCTTTGTCGTGTTGATCGGCTTGGTCGGGCCTGTTTGGCCTCTGGATCGCCGCTGTGTGAACAATGCGTGATCCCCACACCCACACAAGTCGCAGATGATCGCGATTTTGTTGCGCTAAACGCAACTTGTTATCAAGACCGTTCCAAATTTGATATCAAAGGCTTTCGAAAATCGCAGAAAACCGTCATTCTGTGGTTTGAGGGGCGACCCGATCGTCCAGTTCACCGAGGCCTTGGCATATTTGCAATTCAACCGGCCGTGCGCAGGATGCGCCGACATGAGCGGAAGGGTGGATGATGCAGGGTCGGTTTCGCTGTTCTCGGCGGCAAGCGCTTGCCGGATTGCTGGCGGGCGTTGCGCTGATGCGGGTGACGACCGTCTCAGCGCAGGGTGGCGATGCGACCGCCCGGTTGCGCGCGCTGCTCGACCGCAGCGCCGCTGCGGACGAACTGCTGAAACCACTGTCGACGACCAGACGCTCGGCAGGCGTGCCGGTCTTCGTCGATCCCTTGTCCGACTATTATGCAGACACGCTTCAGGCCCAGAAGACGCGGGAGATGGCGGCGCTGGCGCTGATCGATCGATCTACACTGACGCCGGTCGATCGCATCGCCTATGACGTCTTCGCCTATCGCACCCGTCAGACGCTGGACTATTTCGACAGCGGATCGTTTCGCGTCGCGCGGATGGCGCCGCTCAATCCCTCTTTCGGGCTTCAGGTCGAGTTTCCCGATTTCGTGTCCGGCGCGGGCGCAGCCTTCGCCGATCTGCGGGACTATGAGGATGGCCTTGCGCGGCTGAACGGCTTTTCCGGCTATCTCGCAAACACCGTCGCCCTGCTCAAACAGGGTGTCGCCCAGGGCTATGTGCAGCCCCGGATCATCGTCGAGAATATCCTGAAACAGGTCGACGCGCTGCTCGCGGTGCCGATCGAAGCAAGCCCATTCTACAGGGCGATCGGACGATTCCCCGAAACGATTTCGCCCGCCGACCGCACCAGGCTGACCGCCGCCTATCGCACGGAGATCGCCGATCGGATCTACCCCGGCTATGCGGCGTGGCAGAGCTATCTGCGCGAGACCTATCTCCCGCTCGCGACCGCGGCGCCCGGCCGCTGGGCGATGAAGGGCGGCGACGCGCTCTACAAGGCGGAACTCGCGCGCCACACAACGACCACGCGCTCCGCCGACGATATTCACACCCTCGGCCTGTCCGAGGTCGCCCGCATTCGTGGCGAGATGGAGGGGGTGCGCAAGCAGGTCGGCTATGCCGGCGACCTCAAGGCCTTTTTCGAACATGTCCGCACCGATCCGAAATATTATTACACCAGGCCCGAAGAGCTGCTCGCCCGCTTCAAGGCGATCGAAGCGAAGATTTGGCCGGCCATCCCGAAGCTCTTCCACGATCGCCCCAAGGCACCGTTCGAAGTTCGTCCCCTGCCCGCGCTCGGCGACCAGCGCGGCACAGGCTATTATCGCGCGGGCGAGGCCGATGGCGTTTCGCCCGGCATATTGTTCTTCAACATGTCGATGCTCTCCACACGGCCGATCCCCACGCTGGAGACGCTGACGCTGCACGAGGGCATTCCCGGCCACCATTTCCAGATCACGCTTGCCCGCGAGAATAGCAGCCTGCCCACCCTGCTCCGCTATGGCTCGTCCACCGCATATTCGGAGGGCTGGGGCCTTTATGCGGAATCGCTGGGGCGCGAACTCGGCATGTTCACCGATCCGATGCAATGGTTCGGGCATCTCGACATGGAAATGCTGCGCGCAGTGCGCCTGGTCGTCGATACCGGCCTTCATGCCAGGCGCTGGGGACGGCAGCAGGCGATCGACTATATGCTCGCGAATACGTCGATGGCGGACAAGGACGTCGCGGTCGAGATCGACCGTTACATCGCCTATCCAGGTCAGGCCTGCGCCTACAAGATCGGCGAGCTGAAGTTCCGCGAACTGCGCAACCGATCGGAAAAGGCGCTGAAATCCAGGTTCGATATCCGCGACTATCATCGCGAGGCGCTCGGTACCGGCGCGATCCCGATGGACGTTCTGGACGCCAAGATCGACGGCTGGATCGCATCCTTCGCCTGACATCGACCAATCGCCGCCAAAGCGCGGACCAACCGCTCAGGGAGAGCCGACGATATGAAAAGACTTTTGACCGCATTCGCCGTGCTGACGCTGAGTGCTCCGGCGACGGCGCAGGCGCCCCAGACCTTCTCCAGCACCGTCTCGAACGACGTGGTTTCGCGGATGTTCGTCTGGTGGAATGCCGCGATCAAGGATCCGAACGGCTTCACGCCGGAGGCATTCGGCAAATATTTCACCGACGACGCAGTGATGCGGATCAACGGCACCAACCGCGCCAAGGGCCTGGCCGACCTGGCGGCGCGCTTCCGCAAGATCCAGTCGAGCGTCGAGGCGGTCGAGATCCATGTTCCGTTCGTCGAGGCTTTCTCGTCGCCCGACGGTTCGAAGATCTTCACCTATCATCTGGAAAGCTCCACCCATAAGGGCAAGGAAAGCCATTCGATGGTGATGGGCTATGTCGAAGTGCGCGACGGCAAGATCGCGCTGGTCAATTTCTTGAGCATGGAAGGCCAGCCGGGGCCGATTGCCGGTATGCCCTGATCGGCAAACGGCGCGTTGACGAACGGATATACGAACCATATACGATTCGTATAGTCGTTCAAATCGAGGTCGCCATGGGTATCGTAAAAATCGAAGACGCGTTGCATGAAGATGTGCGCCGGGCGAGTGCCGTCATGTGCCGCTCGATCAATGCCCAGGCCGAATTCTGGATGAAGATCGGGATGCTCGCCGAAGCGAACCCGACCTTGTCGTTCAACGATATCGTGAAGATGCGATTGGAAATGGCGCAGGCCGGCACATTGGTCGAAATGGCTGCCTGAGATGGTCAAATGCCCTGACGAACTGGCCCTGATGCGCATTTCGGGGAAATTGCTCGCGTCGGTTTTCCATATGCTGGACGATCGCGACCTGCTCGGCATGTCGACCATGGCGGTCAATGATCTGGTCGACCGCTTCATTTCGCACGACCTTGCCGCCCGCCCGGCGAGCAAGGGCCAATATGGCTTCAAATATGTGCTGAACTGTTCGATCAACCATGTCGTGTGCCACGGCGTGCCCGACGCGGAGGAGATCATTCGCGACGGCGACATCATCAACCTCGACATCACGCTGGAAAAGAACGGTTTCATCGCGGATTCCAGCAAGACATATATGGTCGGCAATGTCGCTCCCGCGGCGCGGCGGCTGGTCCGGGTGACGCATGCGGCGATGTGGAAGGGCATCGGCCAGGTGCGACCTGGCGCCCGTCTGGGCGATATCGGTTTTGCGATCGAACGCCATGCGAAGACGAACGGCTATTCGGTGGTGCGGGACTATTGCGGTCACGGCATCGGCCGGGAAATGCATGAAGAGCCGCAGGTGCTCAATTTCGGACGGCGCGGAACCGGCATGACATTGCAGCCGGGCATGGTCTTCACCATCGAGCCGATGCTGAACCAGGGAAGCCGGAAGGTTTCCACCTCGGACGATGGCTGGACGGTCGTCACCGACGACCGGAAACTCTCGGCCCAGTTCGAACACACCGTCGCGGTGACGGAGGCCGGCGTCGATATCCTGACCTTGCGCCGGGACGAGATGCCGATGCTGGACAGACTGCACTGAACCGGCACGAAATCCACATCCCTCCGTTCGGACCGCTGTTCAAGGAAGGGCGCTACGCCAAGGTCTGGCATGGCAGCCTTGCCTTGTCCTGTTTCGACGAACCTTTCGACCTGATCGTGCGCGGCACTGTGGACGGGCCGCTGCCCGGACAGATCGATGCTGTCCGCCGGATCCTTTCCGACGCGGATGGGCTCAAGGCTCAGGCGACCACGCCGATGGTCGAGATGTTTGCGGACTGCGATCTGCCGACGCCGGCCCTCGGCATGCCGCACGACAGGATATGGGCTCTGCTGAGCCCCGCCTTTATCGAGGTGGCCGACGAAAGCTATTATGACGACGGCCGCATTGCCGTGCTGATCGCTTTCCAGTCGCTGCAGGAGCCTGGCTTTGTGCCCGCAATCGAAACCGCCAATGGCCGTTTCGAAGAGGTGCTGAGCGGCACATAACCGCTGAACCGCCTTTTATCGGTCGAGTCGTTCCAATGCCTTACGTCCGGTGTTGCGCAATATGGTGTCGCTCTGCGGGCTGTGGATGCGGCTGCACATGACGTTGCGATAATGGCGCTCCAGCGGATTGACCCGGCTCAGACCCGGATTGCCGGTCAACTCCAGCCCGATCTGCACGGCGCGCACGGCATTGGCGGTGACGAGATGCTTGACCGCTTCGACCGTTTCGATCGAGCCGCGCTCGGCTGCTTCGGCGATCGCGGTCGCCGCGCTCAAGGTCATGTCGTTCGCCAGCAGCAGCGTCTCGATCTCGCCGAAATTCTCCTGCACGCGCGGCAGGCTGGAAAGCGGCGCGCCGAGATTGGTCGGCACGCGACCGTTCAGATATCCACCCAGCCAGTCGCGCGCGGCAAGCGCCACGCCATGATAGATGACGGGAATCGACAGGGCATTCCACAGCGCGCCGGCGACATCGTCCGGCGTCGGCCTGGCCGGTTGCGGCGCACCCAGCCCGATCACCTGGCCGGCCCCGATATGAACCTCGTCGAAGATCATGTCGTGGCTGACCGTTGCGCGCATGCCGAGATGATCCCAGCTCTCCGCGATCGTCACGCCGGCCGCGTCAGCGCGGACGAGAAAGCGCCCGATGCGCGGCTCGTCCTCGTCGGTGCGGGCCATCACCGAGCACCAGCCAAGGCCAGACGAGCCGGTGGCGTAGGTCTTGCGCCCGGTGATCCGCCAGCCATCGGCATGACGACGCGCGATCGTTGCGGGGAGCCCCCCACGGCTCGGCGTGCCGAGATCGGGCTCCACGCGCAATTCCCCCACCAGCGTGCCGTGCGCGACCACATCGCGCAGGACGATGTCGGCCGCCCGGCGCTCGGCGCCCTCCAGTCCCCGGGTTTTCAGGCCGAACCCGTAGGTCATGGCAAGGATCAGCGCGGTGGAGGGATCGCCGCGCGCAACGGCTGCCAGTACGCGCGCCGCTTGGGCGATGCCGGCTCCGCCGCCGCCCAGATCGGTGCGCACCGTCAATGCGATCAATCCCGCGTCACGGACCTGATCGAAGCAATGTGCCGGAAAAGCACCGCTGCGGTCATAGCCTTCGGCCAGTTCGGCCAGGCGATCGGTCAACCCGGACAAGGTCTCGTCCGAGGGCAAGCCTCCATCACCCATTCTGGACGCGCCAGTTGAGATAGCTGGAACAGGTGATCTGGAATGCGGTGTCGACAAAACTCGCGGCGTCCACCTCGCGCGGACCGTTTGCCCAGCCCAGCGCAGCGCCGTAGATCGACCAGCTCAGCACGGTCGCGGTCAGGGCGACATCCGCGACCGGGCCCTCCCCCGCTGCCGCGCCGGCAGCGAGAACGCCGTCCAGTTCGCGCTGGATACGATCGCTCACACGCGACTGGATCAGCGGATCGAGCATGCGGCGGGCGTGGCGGCACTGGCTGAAGATGTTGCTGAGATAAAGGCATGTCGCCTCGAACAGACGGCGGATCGCAGCCTCTGTGCGTCGCGGCGATGTGCCGAGGCAGCTTTCCAGCGATCGTTCGAACACGTCTGAAACGATGTGCTCCATCAGCGCGAACTTGTCGGGGAAATGCGCGTAGAAGGCGGCACGGCTGACATCGGCGCGGGTTGCGATGTCCTGCACGGTGATCAGCTCGAACGGCTTTTCGGGAAGAAGCTCGAGCACGGCTTCATGAAGCGCGGCGATGGTCTTGCGGATACGCCGGTCGACGGGACGCGGCTGGAGCATCTCGCGGCATTCGTCCCGGTCATCCACCAGGTCGATTGCGGTCGCGCCCTCATCATCCTGCATGTTCATCGCCGGCATCATCCTGTCATCTTGTCGGCCCGAGATAGGCGTTGCTGCGGCATCCGTGAAGCCGGCCTGCGCGGTTGGATCGCGATAGAACATTACAACTGTCTGGTATCATACATCTGTAAGTTAAACTTTACCGCCCAATAGAAGAGCTCATTTCATAACCAATTTGGTAGAGATTATCCAGCCGCCTCATTCATTCCGAGGGGGATCCCATCGTGCCCGCAGTCGTCCGCCGTTTTCATCCTGGTCGCAGCCTTTACCGCGGGCGCCGAATCCTGTTCGCCTCGGCTGCACTGATTTCCGCGATTCCTTCCCTGGCCATGGCCGCGAACGCCGATGCCGACGCGCCCGCCACCCCCGCCGATGCTGCTGCCGACAATGGCGACTCCGCAGGCGGCGGCGATATCATCGTGCTCGGCACCCGCCGCGCCAATGTCCGCGCGTTAGACAGCACCGCTCCCGTCGATGTGGTCGACGAGAAGCAGTTGAGCGCGATCGGCGCCGCCAATCTCAGCGAAGCATTGCAGCGTATCAGCCCTTCGGTGAATTTCCCGCAGGGGGCCGTTGCGCCAATGGGGGCTGGCAATGCCCGCTCGATCTCGCTGCGTGGACTCTCGCCCGATCAGACGCTTGTCCTGATCAACGGCAAGCGCCTTGTCACCTCCGCCAATGTCACGACGGGCAGCCCGCCGGTCTGGGGCTATGGTGCGCAATCGGTCGACATCAACGCGATACCGCTCAACGCGATCTCCCGCGTCGAAATCCTGCGTGACGGCGCCGCGGCGCAATATGGATCGGATGCGATCGCCGGCGTCGTCAATCTGGTCCTGCGCTCCAGCGACAAGGGCGGCGACGTTCAGGCGCAGCTCGGCCAGTACAAGAACAAGGCGGGCCGGATCAGCCAGAGCTATCAGGGCTGGGTGGGTTTCGGCCTGCCCTCCGACGGGTTCCTCACCTTGTCGTTCAATGCCGAGAATACGGTCCATCCGAAATCGGGCCTGCCCGACAATCGGCAGCAATATTTCACAGGCGATCCGCGCGAAGCGACCTACAATCGCGAAGGGCATCTCTGGGGCTACCCTCCCTCGATGAAGGCCTATAATTTCCTGGCCAATGCCGGCATCGACCTGGCCGACGGCCTGGAATTCTACACATTCGGCAGCTTCGCCAACATCCTGAAGGTCGCGGCAGTCAATCACGTCACCGCGCGCGACGACGGTAATGTCCGCGCACTTTTTACCGATGGCATCAATCCGTTCAGCCGGGTCAGGTCCAAGGCGGCGACGGGTGCCGCCGGCCTGAAATATACCGATGATGCGCTCGGTGCGTTCGATCTCGGCGTCAATTATGGCCGCTATTGGCAGAAGACGCGCCAGACCCCGCACGTCAATGCGAGCTTCGGCACCTCCAGTCCGATCGGCTATCTGATGGGCCGCAATCGCAACGAACTGCTGAATGTCAGCCTCGACTGGGTGAAGGACGTACCCGTCGGCTTTCTCGGCGAGCCGCTCAACATCTCGGGCGGCGTCGCCTATCGCCGCGAACGCTACGAGAATATCGCGGGTGAGCGCGCATCCTACGCCAATGGCGGCGTGCTGATCCTGGATGGACCCAATGCCGGCAAGGCAGCGCCGACCCCGGCCGGGACCACCCCAGACGATGCCGGCGTCTACAAGCGCAACGTCAAAAGCGTCTATGTCGGCATCGAGAACCAGGTCAGCCGCGAATTCCAGATCGGCCTTGCTGCGCGGCTGGAGGATTATTCCGACTTCGGCTCGACCGCCAATGGCCGCATCTCGGCGCGATATGATTTCTCGCCCGCCATTGCGATCCGCGCCACAGCCAGCACCGGTTATCGGGCGCCGTCGCTTGGCCAGATCGGCTATGCGACGACGGCTTCGAGCATCGTCGCCGGCAGCACGGAAATCGTCAAAAACCGCAGCTTTGCGGTGGATTCACCCGTCGCACGCCTGCTCGGTGCACAGGATCTGAAGCCCGAAAAGTCGCGCAACCTGTCTGCCGGTCTTGTGCTGCGGCCGATCCCCGACGCGTCGCTCAGCGTCGACGTCTATCAGATCAAGGTCCGCGACAAGGTGGCATTGTCTCAGGATTTCCAGGGCCCCGCCGTCAGGGCGCTGCTCGCCGCCAATGGTTATCCCGACATCATCGTCGCGCGCTTCTTCACCAATGCGCTCGATACCCGGACGCGCGGCATCGATATCGTCGGCCAATATGGCCTGCGCCTCGATGCGGAGAGCAAGCTCGATTTCAACATCGGCTATTCGCGCAGCCGCACCAAGGTGACCGACATCAACAGCGATGCGCTGGCAGGCGGCGGCACGCTTGTCGTCGGCAACCAGGCGATCTGGATGCTGGAGGAAGCGCCGCCGCGCGACAAGCTGGTCGCCGGCGCCACCTATACGCGCGGTGGCCTCACCGCATCGCTGACCGAGAAGCGCTACGGCAAATATGCGGAATCGCTGAGCGCGATCGTGCCGACATTGCAGACCTTCGGCGCGCAATGGATCACCGATCTCGACGTCGGCTATCGCTTTTCGAACGGCCTGAACGTCGGCATCGGATCGAAGAACCTCTTCAGCAGCAAGCCCGACAAGCAATGGGCGTCGAACAGCCGCCTGTTCCAAACAATCTATTCCAACCTCGCCCCCGAAGGCTTTGACGGCGCTTATTATTACGCGCGCGTCGGCTTCTCGTTCTGAAAGGACCACCGCGATGAGCGAAACCCGCCTCTGGTATACGCGCTGCCCGGTTCCCACCGCCTTCGGCCTCGCCCTTCAGCAGAATCTGCTGGAGGATGAGTTCGGCGGAGATGCTGGCCTCGCGATCGGCGCGTTGCAGGATTCGGCCGACCGGGCGGTACGCCAGTCGCATTATACGCACAGCCAGCCGCGCAGCTTTCGCCATGGCGGAAACTATCCGGCGATCTGGGCGCAAGCCAATGGCGCCGACACCAGGGTGATCGGCCTGTCCACCATCGCGACCCATCAGTCGATCCTGGTGCTGCCCGATTCCCCGCTCACCCATGCAAGGGATCTGCGCGGCAAACGTATCCTGCTGCTGCGGCGGCCGCATGAGCCGGTCGATTTCCATTATCTGACCGGCCTGCGGACGATCGAGAAAGCGCTTGCCGCCACCGGGCTCGATCGCGGCGATATCGAGATTGTCGAATATCATATCGGCAGCGCCTATGTCGACGACCGCCCCGCCCAGCACAGCAGCGGCCGATCCGCCGAACCGCGCCTGCGCAAGGAAGCGATCGCACCCTGGCCGGCCAATCTCTATCCGCTGGTCCGTGGCGAAGTCGATGCGATCGTTGCGGCGGTCACCCAGTCGGTCGAGCTGGAATATACCGCCGGGTTGCGCCCGATCTTCGACCAGCGCGATCTGCCGCTGGCGCTTCAGGGGCATAACAGCCGTCCGCTGACCTTCGCCGTAAAGGCCGACCTGATCCGCGAACGCCCGGATGTGGTGCGCCGCGTCCTGGCCCGCGCGCTGGAGGCCGAAGCGTCGATCCGCGACAACCCCGCCCAAGCGCTGCGGACCTTCGCGCGCGAGCTGGCAATCTCCGAACGGCTGGCGATCCACAGCTACGGCGATACATTGGTCGACGACCTGCGGATCGATTTTCGCGAGGATCGCGTCGCGGCGCTCCGCGACGAGGTCGATTTCCTATTCCGCGTCGGGGCCATCCCGCACCGTATCGATGTCGATGCCTGGCTCGACACCTCGTTTCTCGACGAATTGCGCGCCGAAACTGCGACGCCCCTCACAGCCGCCACGGTGGCGGCATGACGGCCAATCCGATTGTGCCGTCGCGCGGCTATCAGGCCGCCACATTCGGCCTGTTCTCCGCCATCGCGGTCATCAACCTGTTCGACATGATCCTGCCCGGCGCGCTGATCAATCCGATCATCGCCGATTGGGGGATCAGCGATACCGAAGCCGCGCGGATCATGACGGCCTTCACCCTGGCCTATCTGATCGGCGCGCCGCTCCATGGTTATCTGGGCGATCGTTACCCGCGCAAGCCGATCATCCTGGCCGGACTGGTGTTGTGGAGCTTCGCCTCGATCGCCAGCGGTTATGCCACGGGCCTCGTCTCGCTGCTGATCTGGCGCGCGCTGGTCGGCTTCGGCGAAGGATCGTTCCGCGCGCATCAGAATAGCTGGCTTGCGGACACGTTCCCGCCCGAACAGCGCGGCACTATCTTCTCGGTCTTTTCCGGGCTTGGCTCGATCGCGTTCGCACTTGCCTTCATCCTGGGCAGTGCGCTTGCCGAAACCTATGGCTGGCGCAGCGCCTTCGTCATCTCGGGCGTTCCCGGGCTGATCGCGGCCGTCGCGCTGCTTCGCCTGAAGGAACCGGTGCGCGGCGCGCTGGACACGCCCGGCCGCGCTGTGAGCAAGCCCAGCATGGCGCAGGTCCGTGCCCTGCTGTCCTCCTACCCCTTCATTCTCTTCACCCTTGGCTCGGCGACTTTGCAGTTCGCGTTCAGCAACGCCAATTTCTGGGGCTCGGTCTATCTGCATCGCGAGTTCGGCATCTCGAACCGCGAAGCCGCCCAGTTCTGGGGCTGGACCTATCTGTTCCTCGGCTTTGGCGGCGCTGCGCTGTTCGGCATCCTCGGCACGCGGCTGATCCGGCGGATCGGCAATCCGGCCTGGTATGGACTGTTCGGCGTGGTGGCGACCGGCGCGGGTGCGATCGCCATGGCGATGGCGCTGCAGAGCCACGCCCTGGGCGCAGTCAAATTCTGGTTCGCGATCGAAGTGCTCGTGTCCACCGCCTTTTTCGGATCGCAGGCGCTGCTGTTGCTCGAGATCGTTCCGATCCAGCTGCGCGGAACGGCGGCTGCCCTAGCCTTCGCCTTTTCGCTGATCGCGGCCAATGTGCTGAAATCCGAAGTCGTCGGGCGGATATCCGATGCGCACGGGCTGCACAGTGCGCTGTGGCTGATCCCGATCGCTTTTGCCCTCTCTGCAATTTTGTGGGGCGTGCTGGTCGTGATGATGAGCCGCGATCGTGCTGCCGCATTGCCGGCGCGCGCCGCCCTCACCCAATAATCCCTCACTCTGACAAGGACAGGTCCATGTCGAACCCGCTTCGCATACTCTGGTACATCAACGCCAATGACGGCCGTTATCCGTGGAAATCCCCGCATGCCGGTGGCGAGGGGCGCTATGTGCCCGACGCACATCGCCTGCGTCGCCTGTCGAGCACGCTTGATCGGCTCGGCTATTACGGCGCGCTGCTGACCGGCACGCCCTGGATCACCGCGACGTCGCTCATCCCGTTTTCGGAGCGGCTGCGCTTCCTCATCCCCGCCTATCCAAATGTCATCCCGCCCTTGCTGCTGGCCGAACAGGCACGCGCCTTCGACTGGTTTTCCGGTGGCCGCCTGTTGTTCAACCAGGTCAACGGCACGGACAGCATATTGGCGCAATATGACGTCGATCTGGACAAGGATGCGCGGTACAAGGCGAGCGCCGAATATTGGACGCTGTTCAAGCGCCTCTATGCGGGCGATCTGTCGCCGCATCACGGTGAATACGTCAATTTCCCGGGCATCACCGAAGGCTGGGCGGAAAAGCCGCTGGGGCCGATCCAGTCGCCTCACACGCCGGTCTGGGGATCGGGTGGCGTCGATGCCGGCATCGAACATGCCGGCGAGGTGCTGGACACTTACCTCACCTACCTCAATCATCCCGACAAGCTGAAGCCGCAGATCGATGCTGTCCGCGCCTCGGCCGCCCACCATGGCCGCAAGGTCGGCATCGGCGTGCTAGCCGGTGTGATCGTCCGCGAAACCGAGGAGGAGGCATGGGCACATGCCCGCTGGCTGCTGGAACGCACCGGTGTCGAGTCGATCGTACGCACCATCGAAGGGCGGCGGCGCGGTCGGGAAAATCTGGAAGGCGGGCTGGAAAGCCTGAGCAGCGGCGATCCGCAGATCCAGGCGCGGATCGACGCGCTGCGCGCCGGCCGTCTTCCGACGCGCGAGGATCTCGAAATCTATCCCAATCTCTGGTCGGGCGTGATCAATTGGGCGACGCTGGATGTTGAGGGGCGCCAGGGGCGCGGCACCTATATCGTCGGCAATCCCAAACAGGTCGCGGATCGGATCCACGAACTCCAGGATCGCCTGGGCATCGATAACTTCATCCTGTGCGGCTATCCCCTGATCAACGAGGCGGAGATCACCGCGGAGCTGATGTTCCCGCATCTGAAGCTCGACACCAGCACGCCGGCGCTGACCCAATATTCGGAAAGCGGCCCGACCGCGCCCGCGCGTTCCGCCGCGCGGTCGCGCGACGCGGTTCCGGCCTGAGGCGCGGTTCGATGTCGATCGTTCACGACCGCGCCGAAGCCGTCGCCGACACCGCCGCCCGGATCAAGGCGATCGGTCTCGATCCGTTCGAAAATCCGCCCGAGAAGATCGCACAGGCGTCCGCGGCGCTCGCCGCACTCGCCGCGCGTGCCGATCTGTTTCCGCCGCGCCATTATCCCTCGAAGACGAAGGGGGATAGCGGCTTCAGCAGCTTCTACCGGTTGAGCGAGGATGCCGATTATCGCAACGCGATCTACATCTCGGTCTGCCCCGGCCATTTCCTCAACAATCATCCGCACAAGCATCTGCACTGGACGCTGATCGCGGGTGTCGCCGGCACCGAGCATAATGTGATCTATAAACGGGAGGACGATGATTCCGTTCCGCTGCGCGGCAAGCTGCGCAAGACCGGTGAAGCCGCGGTTCGCTCCGGTGACGTCCATCACCTGCGCCCCGACGAATATCACACGGTCGAATATGACGGCACCGAAACGGCGATCAACATCCATGCCTATGGGCTGGGGCTCGACCATCCCGTTGCGAGCAAGCGTCCCGGCTTCTTGTCGCCGGAAAGCGATATCTATGCGCTGGGCCGGCCGGGGCCGCACGAACCCTGGGGTGTGCAGTCGCTGTCCGTCGGTGATGTGGCGGATGCGCTGAAGGATGGCCGGCCGATCGCGACGGTCGCGATCGAACTCGACAATCCGTCGCCGGCTTCATTCGATCTGATCATCGCCGACAGGGAACTGGCGCGGCCGCCGGCGGGGTTCGAACCATCGGTGCCGATCCTGCTGGTCGGCACGGCCCAGGCCACCGAGCGTGCCGCCGAATTGCTGGCGCGTCAGGGACATCCGCATCTGGTGCGCACGACCCCCGAGATTTTTCACGCGGCCATTTGAGCCGCGCCTAGAGGAGAGACCATGTCCATCATTCACGAACGCGCGGCCGCGATTGCCGCAACCGTCGCGCGCGTCCGCGCGGCCGGACTGTCGCCGGATCCCGCGCTCAATACCGCCGACAAGGTGGCCGAAGCGTCCGAGGCGCTTCGCGAACTCGCTGCGCGCCCGGAGCTGTTTCCGGTCGAGCATTTCCCGCTCAAACATGGCGGCATCAGCGGCTTTTATCGCCTCACCGAAGATGCCGATTTTCAGAACGCGCTCTACATTTCCGTGAGCCCCGCGAAATTCTTCAATCCCCGCCCCCATGCCCACGCCTATTGGGTGCTGATCGCGGGCGTCGCCGGCACCGAGCATAATGTGATCTACGAACGGGACGACGACGGATCGGTCGATGGCAGGGGCCGGCTGCGCAAGTCGCGCGACGTGCCGGTCAGGACCGGCGACGTGCTCTATATGCCGCGCCCGGAATATCACACGGTCGAATATGACGGCACCGAAGCGGCCATCAATCTGCATTTCTACGGACTGGGGCTCGACAGCCCCGTAGGGTTGCGGGCACCGTCCTTCCCGTCGGCCGACGCCGATTTCTACGAAATCGACTCCCGGCCTCACAGCTATTGGGGCATTCCGACCCTTAGTGCCGCGGAGATCGCAGCGGCACGGGCAAGCCAGCCAGGATTGGCGCTGGTCGCCGTCGAAACCGCGCTGCCCGGCCATCCGGATATCCCCGTCATCGCAGACCCGCATGCCCCTACCCTCCATCCCGGCATAGCGGCGGACGTTCCGATCCTGCTCATCGGCAGCGAGACGGCCACCGAGATTGCCGGGGAAAGACTGTCACGCCAGGGCCGGATCAGCGTCCTTCGTGCCGACCCGGCGAATATACCCGGCGTCCTGTAACGGCCGCGTCCGGTTCAGCGCGGATCCCCGAAGGTCCGGGAAATCTCCCCCTCGCGGGTCCGCCGGTCTTCCACCAGATGCCCCAACGCCTTGAGTGCGGGGGCGTCGCTGACCGAATAAAGCACTGAATCCGAACTGCCGTTGTTGTGGCTGGCCCAGGTCCAGCCGGGCACGACAATCACGTCGTTGCGCTGCCAGTTGAGCTCGACGCCGCCAGCGATCGTCGTGCCGCTGCCCTCCAGGCAGACAAAGATGCGCGCGGCGGTGCTGCGCTGTTCCAGCGTGCGTTCGTTCGCGCGCAGCATCTGCATATGGACGCCCAGGGTGCGCAGCACGCTGCTGCCGGTTTCCGGGCTGTAATATTCGACGATGATGCCGTCATGCGGCGATCCCTCGTCGTCGCGCAGCTTTTCGAGCAGCGCGCGGGTCGGCTCGTATTTGTAGAGGAATTGCGGCGACCCGCTGCCCCGCGCCACGCGATGCGAGACCCAGTCGGGCCGCACGCCGCCGACGCCATAGGCATTGGCGGACCAGTCGACCCGCGGCTTCACCGTCTGGTATTTCTTCGCGACCCGCTCTCCGTTCACGATCTCGGCATAGTCGTTGAAGAAGAAGTTTGTGCCCATCGTCCGCGTGAAGGGCAGGTCGAGCGTGTCGAACCACATCACCGGCCCATCGCCCTCATTGCCGGTCTCGTGCCAGGCGCCGCTGGGGTTGGTGACGATGTCGCCGCGTTCCAGCGCGCTCTTGTCGCCTTCCACCGTGGTATAGGCGCCCTTCCCCTCCAGCATCACGCGTGTCGCCGCACCGACATGGCGGTGGACTGGCGAGAGTTCGCCGGCGGGGATCACCTGGACGCCGCCGAACAGACGGCGCGTGATCGTGCCGCTGCCCGGCAGGCCGGGGTTGGAGAACATCAGGTTGCGGCGATCGGCTTCCTCGATAGGGATCACCTCGGTCGCGGCGAACCCCAGAGGCGAGAAATCGGCATAGCGCCAGATGCCGGGTTTCTCGGGGTTTTCGGGCTCGAAGGATTCATATTCGTGTTTCAGTTTCCAGAAGCCGACAATGTCCTGCCGGCCGAGTGCGTTGCTCAAAGTCTCGCGATCGGTGATCTCGCTGGTTGGGTTGGTCGACATATTTGTCTCCTGTTCGATCTCAAATGTCTTCAGTTCGCTGCCGGCATGGGCTCCGCTGCCGCTTGGCGCGGCGCCATCAACAGCCCGATCAGGCTGAGTGCGCCGCATGCCGAGAGGTAGAGACCGACAGGCATCAGCCCGCCGCTTTCCGCCATGCTCTGTGCGGCATAGGGGGCGAGCGCCCCGCCCAGGATCGCGCCCAGGTTGAACGCCATCGACGCGCCGGTATAGCGCACTCGTGCCGGGAACAGCCCAGGCAGCCAGGCGCCGAGCGGGCCATAGGCCAACCCCATGCAGAGCAACGCGACCGAGAGATGGACGAAGGTCAGCCCGATCGATCCGCTCTCGATCAGCGGCGCCATCAGCGGCCCGGCCAGCGCCATCGTGCCGACACAGCCGGCCATCAAGACGGTCCGGGGCGAGAAGCGATCGGAGAGCATGCCCGACAGGACGATACCGATCGCGAGGAAAACGGTCGCCCCGATTTGCGCCAGCAGGAATTCGTTGCGGCCATAGTCGAGGGTGTTGGTGCCGTATCCGAGCAAAAATGCGGTCGCCATGTAGAAGATCGCGAAGCAGGCGATGCCGCCCAGCGTGCCGCACAATGTAGGGAACAGGTGATGGCGCGCGACGGTCGCGATCGGCACCGCTTCCGGCGGCGCTTCCTCGAGTGCGGCGGCGAAGGCCGGCGTTTCGGTCAGTTTCAGCCGGACCCACAGGCCGATGCCGACGAGCAGCGCGCTGCCGAGGAAGGGGATGCGCCAGCCCCAGTCGTGCATCTGTTCGGTCGAAAGGCCGAGTCCCAGCAACAGGAACATGCCGTTGGCGGCGATGAAGCCGATCGGCGCGCCCAATTGCGGCACCATGCCGAAGCGGCCGCGCCAGCCCGGCGGCGCATTCTCCACCGCCAGCAAAGCCGCCCCGCCCCATTCGCCGCCCAGCCCGAGCCCCTGGCCGAGCCGGAGCAGACAGAGCAGCAGCGACGCCCACCAGCCAATATCGTGATAGGTCGGCAAGAACGCGATCAACGTGGTCGATCCCCCCATCAGCAGCAACGATGCGACCAAAGTCGACTTGCGCCCGATCCGGTCGCCGAAATGGCCGAACAGGATCGCGCCCACCGGCCGCGCGATGAAGGCCAGACCGAAACTGGCATAGGCCGCGAGCAATTGCGCCGAGGATGAGGAGGACGGGAAGAACAGCGGCCCGAAGAACAGGCTGGCTGCCACCGCGTATATGAAGAAATCGTAGAATTCCACGGCCGTGCCGACCAGGCTGGCCAGCAAGACCCGGCGTTGCTCCGGCGCGGACGGCGCCACCTGGTTCTGCATCTTCCCCTGCCCCTTCTGGTTTTGCGCGATCAGGCCGTCATGGTCATTGCAGCGTGTTGCTGAGCCTCCCGAGCCCGTCGATCTCGATCGTCACCCGATCGCCCCGCGCCAGATAGCGCGGCGGATCGAAGCCGATGCCGACACCTGCGGGCGTGCCGGTGGCGATGACGTCGCCGGGCTGGAGCGTGATGCCGGCGGACAGCGCCTCGATCAGCGTCGGGATGTCGAAGATCAGATCCGCGGTGCTCGCGTCCTGGCGCAGATCGTCATTCACCCAGCAGCGGACGTTGAGGCTCTCCGGATCCACCGCATCGGCGGTGACCAGCCAAGGCCCCATCGGGCAGAATGTGTCGAGCGATTTGCCGATCAGCCATTGTTTGTGATGCGCCTGCAGGTCGCGCGCGGTCACGTCGTTGACGATCATATAGCCGAAGACGTGATCGTATGCGTCGGCGCGGTCGATACCGCGACCGCCCTTGCCGATCACCACGGCCAGTTCGGCCTCGTAATCCACCTTGTCGCTGACCCCGGTTGGGTAACGGATCGGCGCGCCGTTCGCGATCACGCTTTCCGGCACCTTGGAAAAGACGATGGGCGCGGTCGGGATCGCTTCGCTGGCGTCCTTGGCCGAGCTGTCGAAGCCGCTTTTGGTGAATTCATGCGCATGGGCGTGATAATTCTTGCCGACGCAGAAGATGTTGCGCGCCGGGCGCGGGATCGGCGCGAGTATCTCGACCGAGGACAGCGCGATACCATCACCCGATGGAGCGGGGATAGCGCCGGCCCGGACAATCGAGAGCATGTCGGTGCCCAGCGGAAAGGCCCTGCCCGCGTTCTCGTCGATGATCGCTGCGACGATCGCGTCACTATGCCTGATCGTTGCCAGCTTCAACTCACTCTCCCGATATCGATGATGACGATGCGGCCTGCAGCCATGGGCGGATGCGGGGCATGCGCGCGCGATGGCGAATTCGTCTGTGGATGCCGGATGGCCATCACGCTTCCTCCCCGGCCCGTCTGCGCGGGCACAGATTGGTCCAAGCATGGAGCGTGCCAACCCCCGGGGTGGAAGCAAACGCCGCGCCTGGCCGGTTTCCGGCACGCGCGCTCTGTCACCTTTGTGCAGTTGGGTGACACCGATGTTCCCATAGGTGACATCCCGAGCGTATCCGAAACGCGGCGTGACGAGCCTCTCTGCGCTCTACCGGGTCTTGGCACAGTCCATGCATCGCAGTGACCGGAGCCCGCACAGACGGGATCGGAGGGGAGGAAGCGCGATGGACCATTCGCCGCGACGGATAGGCCTGCCAGAGCCAGGTCGGGGCAGACGCACTGTCCCCTTCTCCATTTCAGATCAGAGCGTCTGCCTTGTGCGGCGAACCATGACCAGTGCCATTGGGAGGGGTAACAGATGAAGTCGCGCACGGCAGCGATCCTGCTCGCAACATCGGCAATGGCGCTTTCGGCGCAGGCCGGACTTGCCCAATCGTCCAAAAAGGCGCCCCCCGTCGACAAGGTGATGGCGCATAACGACCGTGCGCGGTCGGGCTGGAATGCGCAGGAAAGCGTGCTGACCCCTACCAATGTCGCGGGCGGCAGTTTCGGTCCGCTCTGGTCGTCGCCGCAGCTCGACAGCTACAATAACATGCCGCCACGGATGTTCTCCGCGCCGCTTTATCTCCACGCGCTCAAGCTGACCGGCGGCGAGTTTCGCGGCAGGACCGTTGCCGCCACGATCGTTTCGACGACGACCGGTTATGCCTATGCGATTGCCACCGCCGCTTCCGGTAAGATCCAGCCCGGCACGATCCTGTGGCGCACGCGGCTGACCGAAGCACCTTGCAACAAGGGCGCGATGGGCAATTACGGCACCGGCATCATCGATGCGAAGGCCGGCCGCTTCTATGTGACGAGTTGCAGTAATCCGAGCGGCGAGCAGGGCAAGAATATGTGGAGCGCTCATGCGCTGGACATCCGCACCGGCCAGCAACTCGCCGGCTGGCCGGTGGCGCTCAGCCAGACGATGATCGACCAGCCGACGCTCAACCGCAACGGCAACCGGACGTGGAAGATGGGTCAGCCCTATCGGTACGTCCAGCGCGGCGCACTCAATCTCAGCGCGGACGGTGCGCGTCTCTACCTCGCCTTCGGTGCGGACGCCGTGGGCTGGATGCTGGTGCTCGATACGGCGTCGAAGAAGGTCACCTCGGCATTCTCCGCCACACCCGACGATATCCAGGATGGCGGCGGCATGTGGGCGCAGGGCGGCCCCGCGCTCGACGACCAGGGCCGGCTCTACGTCACCACCGGATCGAACCTGTATGACGGCATCAAGCTCGGCTTTGAGAGCATGCATGCCGACAAGGAGAATAGCTGGTCGCACTCCATCCTGCAGTTCGAGGACGATCGCACCAACGGGCTGAAGCTGACCGGCACCTACACGCCGTATAATTACTGCCAGGCGGGCAAGGCCGATATCGACATCGGCAGCAGCCCGGTGATCGTGCTCGATCTGCCCGCGGGCACCTCGGCCACGCCGCGGCTGGTCACGCTGGGCGGCGGCAAGCAGGGCAATATCTACCTGCTCGATCGCGATCACATGCCGGGCGGCCTGACCAAGCGGCAGCCCTGCTCGCTCGATCCCGCAACCGACCTCTCGCTGTTGCCGCCCGACATCCAGCCCGAATGGAAACGGCGCGGGCCGATCAACCTCTTCAAGCCCTTCTCCGACGAATATGGAGCGTACGATCAGGCCAAGAGCCGCACGTCGGCCTCCTGGTATCGCGACGATGCCGGCGCGACATGGATCTACGTGTCGGGCGCCAGCAAGAAGGGCGAATTCTTCAACACCAGCACGCCGCCGGGTCTCGCCAAGGTGAAGGTGATCGCGAGCCCCGATGCGCCCGCGCATCTGAAGGTCGATACGCTGGAGATGACGTTGACCTTCCACAATCCGGGATCGCCGGTCATCAGCAGCAATGGCGGCCGCGACGCCGTGATCTGGATGGTCGACCAGAATGCAGCGCGCACGGTGAGCCTCTACGCGGCCAAGCCACCCCAGCCGATCCTCTATGCGTTCGATGCGGTCAGCCTGAAGCCGATCTGGAAAAGTCCGGAAGGCGAGCTGTTCCCGACCGGCAATTACGGTGAGCCGACGGTGGTCGACGGGCTCGTGCTGGTCGGGACCGACCGGCTGCAGGCCTATGGCCTGAAGTCGAAATAGGATGGAGCGGATGCATTCCCGCCGGATATTCGCGGCCTCGCTGCTGCTCGCGACCATTCTGGCCGCGCCCGTCCAGGCCGGGACGACGAAAGGCTTCACCTCGCTGTTCGACGGCAAGAGCCTGAAGGGCTGGCGCGGCGATCCTGCCTTGTGGTCGGTCCGCGACGGCGCGATCACCGGCGGGTCGGAGCAGCCCATTCCGAAAATGTCGTTCCTGATCAACGACCGCGTCTATTCCGATTTCGAACTCCATCTGAAATTCCGGTTCGAAAAGGACGGCAATTCCGGCGTCCAGTTCCGCAGCGCGATCAGCGACATCGGCCCCTATATGGTCGCCGGTTATCAGGCGAATGTCGTGCCGCCGGACCAGCTCGTCCGCTATGCGATGCTGTACGACAATCTCGGCCGCAACGAGATCGGGCTGCTCAGCGAGAAGGTCGAGATCGGCGTCGCAGACGGAAAAACGTCGCGTAAGATCAAGGCGTCGGTCAACCCGGTCGCAACCTTGCTCGCTGGCTATCGTCCCTATCCGCAATGGAACGACTATGTCGTAATCGCCCATGGCGATCGCATCATCCACGCGATCAACGGCCAGCTCGCGCTGGACGCGGTGGACAAGGACCCCAAGGCCGCGCGCAGCGGGATTTTCGCGCTGCAGCTCGATTTCGGCAAGCCGATGCGTGTCCAGTTCAAGGATATCGAAGTGAAGCCGCTCAAGGCGGCGCCCGACATTGTCGGACGCTTCGTCACCAGGCCCGGCGCGCCCGAGACGACGCCCGAGATTCCCAAAAGACCACCCAAGCCACCGCAATGAACGGGGCGCACCACAATGACAAAAGACGATGGAGAGACAGATGGCCGGCACGACGCATACATGTTTGAAATTGGTCGGATCGCTGGCGCTGACGATGGTCGCCTTCGCACCGCTCAACGCAAAGGAGGCTCCGGCCAAGACCGCCGCCGTCCCGGCCGGCTTTACTCCCCTGTTCGACGGCAAGACGCTGAAGGGCTGGCGCGGCGATCCGACGCTCTGGTCGGTGCGTGACGGCGCGATCACCGGTGGATCGGACACGCCGATCGCCGCCAACACCTTCCTGATCCTCGATAAACCCTATGCCAATTTCGAGGTGCGTTTCAAATATCGTTGGTTGTCGGCCGAGGGCAATTCGGGGCTGCAGTTTCGTAGCGGCCAGATGGAGGGCAATCACGTCCTGACCGGGCTCCAGACCAACGTCACGCCGACCAACGTGCCTCCCGAGCGCTTCGGCATGCTCTATAACGAGACCGGCGACCGTCAGGAAATGGCGCTGCTCGGCCAGAAGGCCGTGATCACGCGGCGCAGCGCCAATGGCGCGGGCACCGGCCGCGTCGTCCGCACCGTCACCGGCATGCTCAACGATCGCGCCGCGATCATCGGTTCGATCCGGCCCAACCCCGAATGGAACGAGGTCGTGCTGATTGCCTATGACAACCGCATGGTCTCCGCGATCAATGGCCTGCTTGCCTATGACGCGCTTGACAATGATCCCGTCGGTAAGCGTGACGGCCTGTTCGGCATCCAGCTCCACAAGGGGCCGTCGATGTGGATCCAGTACAAGGATATCGTGATCAGGCCGCTGACCGCCGCGCCGAAGATCGAGGGGCGCTTCAAATCGACCCCGAGCGCCGCGCCCGAGCCCGTGAAGACGTACAAGGATTCGACACGCGCGGCGCTGCCCGACGTCGCTCTTCCCGAATAGGAGCCGCCCCGGCCGCCGTCGCCCGCTGAGCGGCGGCGGCCACCCCCGACAGCGATACCCCATCGGAGAGAGACAATGATCCCAACCGCTCGTCGCACGACAGGCCTCAAAGGCGCTGCGCTCGTCGCGCTTGCCCTGCTGTCGTCCTCGCAGATCAATGCCCAACAGGCCCCGTCAGGCGCGCGTCAGGCGGCGGTGCCCAAGGGGTTCGTCTCGCTGTTCGATGGCAGGACGCTGAAGGGCTGGCGCGGCGATCCGAACGTCTGGTCCGTCCGCGACGGCACGATCACCGCCAGTTCGGACAAGGGGCTGACGCACAACACCTTCCTGATCCTCGACAAGCCCTACGCCAATTTCGAGATCCGCCTGAAATACCGGTTCGCGACGAAGATCGGCAATTCCGGTTTGCAGTTCCGCAGTGGCCAGGTGGAGGGCAATCATGTGCTCGCCGGCATGCAATCCAATATCACGCCCGCCAATTTCAGCGCCTGCGGTTTGCCGTCATGCGGCGAAGAGCGGTTCGGCATGCTCTATGAAGAATTGAACCGGCTGGAGATGGTTCTGCTCGGCCAGCGCGCAGAGATCACGCGGCGCCAGGCGACAACTGGCGGTCAGGGTGCGATCGTCCGCACGGTTCTGGGCACGACCAATTCGCGGGAGGCGATCATCGCGTCGATCAAGCCCTATCCCGAATGGAACGAGGATGTGCTGATCGTCCATGGCAATCGCATCGTCCACGTCATCAATGGCCTGGTTGCTTTCGATGCGACCGACAATGACCCGCTGGGCGCCAAGGACGGGCTGATCGGCATCCAGGCCCATGCCGGCCCGCCGAGCACCGCGCAGTTCAGGGATATCGTGATCAAGCCGCTGACGAGCTTTCCCGATATTGCCGGCCGCTTCGTCAGCAAGCCGGGCCCGGCACCGGAGCCGGTGCGCACGCAGTTGAATATCAAGCTGGAAAAAGCGGGCGCGGCTGCCGCTCAATAGGATCGACGCCCTACCCTGTCGCTCCAGCGAAAGCTGGAGCCCATACGATGCCGGTTATGGGCCGGAATTCCCGGTGTAATTGACGACATCGCATGGGCTCCAGCTTTCGCTGGAGCGACATAGCGTGTGCGCTAAATTCTCTGCGCGTCTGCGCCTCCGCGTGAACGGAGGCGCCCGCTCTCTCAGTTCGGCATCGCGGTGTCGGGCAGATTGACCTTGGTCGAATCCTTGTAGGTCCGGCTGGGCTCCGGCGCCGCGCTCGGCCTGGTGATGAAGCGGCCGGTGATATCGGGGAATGATGTCAGCGGCCGGATCACGACATCCTTGAACTGCACGGTGCTCGCTGGCCCCTTGTGGAGTTGCCAGCCGAGCAGACCGTCCTTGGCGCCCATTGGATCGGCATCGGTCGCATCGAAGGCGAGATAGCCGTTCACCGCATGGACGAAGCGGTTGCCATGGACGATCAATACATCCTCGTTCCACTCGCCCGCGGGGTGCACTGCCTTCAATATCTCGTCGCGCGAATTGATCATACCCGACACTGTCCGCACGATCCGTCCCTGCCCGCCGCCGGCCGCCTGGACACGCGTGACTTCCGCCTTCTGTCCGAGCAGCACCATTTCCTGGCGCTCGCCGAGTTCCTCATAGAGCATTGCGAACCGCTCGGGCGATTTGGTGATCGGCGTGACGTTCGCCTGCATCCCGACCATGATGTGATTGCCGGCGAGCTGCGCGCTGCGGAACTGAAGCCCCGAATTGCCCGCTTCGGTCATGAAGCGATATTTGAAGCGGATCTCGAAATTGGCATAGGGCTTATCGAGGATCAGATAGGTGTTGTAGGGGATTGGTGCATCGGAGGTGCCGGTGATCGCACCGTCGCGAACCGACCAATAGGTCGGATCGCCGCGCCAGCCCTTCAGCGTCTTGCCGTCGAACAGGGAGGTGAACCCCTTGGGCACGGGAGCCTGCTTGGCCTCCTCAGCATGGAGGGGCATCAGCGCACTTGCCGCGAGCACGGCAAAAGCCGCAGATTTCAAGATCATCCTGCGATGCGTTACGATCATTCCATCCTCCCTGTCATGGTCTCCGCCCTTTGGCGGCCGGTTCATTTCGATTTGAGGCCGAACGCCTGGATCCGGTCGGTTCCAACCAGCGCGATGCCGTTGGCGATTGTCGGCTCGTTATATTTGCCGGAGGTCGACAACTCGCCCTCGCCCGTCTTCCAGAGCAGTTTCAAACTCAGCGCATCGAATGCGTAGAGCACTGGCTTGGGCGCGCCCGCGCCGTAGAGATTGGCGGTGCGCGGTGCATTATTGTCGAGCACCCAGACGATCCCGTCGCGACCGCCATTGCTGGTGACGACCGGGTTCCCAGGGTTCTTGAAGGTCTGCGTCTCCTCCATGCCGTCGACGCGCAGGAAAGCCGGTTTGCCCGGGCTGGTGACGACTTTCACGCGGGCAAGGCCCGGAGGGGCATCGGTCGTCAGGTTTTCGCCGATCTTCTTGCTGCCGCTGACATAGACATAGCTGTTGCCGCGCGCGTCGCGGAAATAGGCGGCGGTGCTGCGGCTCTTGGCCTGATCGAATGCGCCGAGATCGTCCGAGAACGGCTTGAACAGGTTGATCGGGCCGCGCTTGCCGAACTCGGGCTGCGGCTCGGGTGCCAGCAGCGAAGTGTCCTGTGATGGATCGTCGGTGCAGGGCTGGCGCTTGGTCAGGCCACCGGGCATGTGATCGCGATCCAGCAGATAGATATTGCCCTGCTTGCCGCCGCCCAGCGACAACAGATTGGTCGTCGTGCTGCTGCCCTTGGGCAGATCGAACGCGATCACGCCGCTGCTGCCGATATCGATGTCGGTCTTCGACGCCTGGCAATAATTATAGGGCGTATAGGTGCCGGTGAGCGTCAGGCCCTTTTGCCGGTCGTCGGCGAACTGCATGATCGTCTGACCCCAGGCATTGTCGCATTCGGGGCAGACGCCCGACAGGCCATAGAGCCGGCCCGGGATCAGGTTCGCGCCGGTCGACACATGGATGCGGCCCTGCTTGTCGAGCGCCGGCCCACCCGAGGCCCACATGCCGCCCTGTTCCTGCTGGTTGGTCTGGATCGAGGTGAAGGCGGTCGCGACCTTCGCCGCAATGGTATCGACCACGACGAGCCAGCCCACGCCATCCGGGCCGAAGGTCAGATAGAGCCGCTCGCCATCCTGGCTCAGGTTGAGGCCGCCGCGCTGCGTGTAACAGGGCGTCCGGCAGACTGCGCGCTTGCCGTCGGACGAGAATGTCTTCTTGTCGTCGGTCTCGGCGATCCATTTGGTGGAGCCGTTCCGGTTCATGCCGGGCTGGTTCATCGTGGCGGCGTCGAAATTGATCGGCCAGCCCGTCATCTCCTCGCCACTACGGATATCGAGCGCGTGGACCTGCCACTGCGGATCGCTGCAACTCGTCACATAGATGCGGTTGGTCTTCAGATCGATCACAGGCGTACTCAGATTGCCCTGCGTCCCTTTGCTGCATGGCGTTTCGGTCAGGCGCCGGCGCCACAGGATCGTACCGGGCGCCACGCCGTTCGCAGCGGCAGTGCTGATCGCATAGGCATAGCCCGTCGTCGTCACCGCATAGGCGACGGAGAAAATCTTGCCGGCATGATCGCCGCCCGTCATCCGTACCGCATTCACGTAAAGCGGTGCCGCGAACAGCCGTGGCGGCGTACCGTTGAAACTGTCGAGCTGCGGCGACGACCAGAGCGGGCCGAATTTGGCGCTGGCGACGGATCTGGGCGTCAGGCGCCGCTCGTTCGCATTCCAGCCGGTGCGCTGCGGATCATTGTGGTTGGTCAGCTTGTCGAGCGGAGACGGTCTGGTGATCTGCGCCGCCCCGGCGGTCGAAACGGCCGAAAACACGACGAACAACAGCGCTGTCTTCAGCTTCATCCCAGACTCTCCCTAAAGGTACAGATCCGTCACCCGTCTGTGCGGGCCTGAATCATGACGTTGCATGGACTGTGCCAAGTTCCGGCAGCCCCTGGATGGGCTCCTATCGGCGGCTTTGCGGTGAAACGGTGGCGTTACCTCTGTTACCTTGTGATCAAGGGAACACTATTGGTAACAGTGGATGTGCGGGCATTCGACAGGCTGAGCCTACCGCCCCGCATCCAGTTTCGCGTACAATGTCTTCCGGCTGATCTTGAGCGAGGCCGCGGCGACACTCTTGTTGCCCCCTGCCCGTTCGATCGCACGATGAATGTCCTCGATGGTCACGCGCCGGGACAAGGCATTGCCCGAGACTATCGGCCGCCGGCCGCCGTCGGGCCGAAAATGCGTCCCACGCAGGACCGGCCCATCCTCAAGGATCGCCGCGCGGGAGATAACCTGCCGCAGCTCGCGGATATTGCCCGGCCAGCTATGGTGGCGCATCTCCTCCTCGAACCGTTCGTCGATCGCAAGCGCAGGCATGCCGAGCTCCGCCGCCGTCTTGATCAGGAAATCGCTGGTCAGCACGGGCAGATCGTCGAGCCGTTCGCGCAATGGCGCGATGTTCAGCGTCACGGTGCTCAACCGGTAATAGAGATCCGAGCGGAACTTGCCCTCCTCCACCAGTTCGGCGAGCGAGCGGTTGGTCGCGGCGATCACGCGCACGTTGAGCGGGATCGGATTGTCGGCGCCGACGCGGACGACTTCGCGTTGCTGGAGCACGCGCAGCAAGGCGACCTGCGCGGCGGGACTGAGATCGGCGATCTCGTCGAGCAGCAGCGTGCCGCGATTGGCGAGCTCGAACTTGCCGATCCGGCGCCGGTCCGCGCCGGTAAAGGCGCCGCGTTCATGGCCGAACAATTCGCTTTCGAGCAGGCCTGAGGGAATGGCGCCGCAGTTCAACGTGATGAAGGGCTGTTTCGATCGCGGGCTGAGCTCGTGGATCAGGCTGGCCGCCAGTTCCTTGCCGACGCCGGTCTCGCCCTCGATCACCACATTGGCGTCGAAACGCGACACGCGTTCGATTGTCTGGACCAGATCGTGATAGGCGGCGGAGCGCCCCAGCATCTCGCGCCGTCCGTGTTCGTCGAGATCGGGGTCGACCAGCCGCAGCGTTTTGCACCGCCGGACGAAGTTCGAAGTGATCGCCTGGACGGGAAGCCGCTCGAACACCGAGCCGCCTGCGATCCCGTCGGCCTTCACCTGGCGGAACAGGGTAGCGAAATCCTCGACGTCGGTGAACGGGCCGCCATAGATAAGGCACAGCGGTCGCGACGATGCGCCTTCGAGCGCGGCCAGCATGCGATTGATATGGATCAGCGAATCCTGCAGCCGGTCACGGCGATCGCCGATCGCGAACTGCAACGGGGTCAGCCCGGCATTGATGATGAACGCATCCACGCCCACTGCCGAGAAGCGACGGATATCCTCGACATTGAGGACAAAGGCGAAGGTCGCCATCCCCTGCTTGCGCGCGCGACTGAGCAGGTCGACCTCGGTCGACAGGCCATAACCCTCCTCTTCAAAGGCTGCACGGATCCTGCCGTCGATGAAGCCGACTGTGGGCCAGTTGGTGACACCGTGCACGCCCATGCGCTGCAGATGGGCCAGTCGCGCATCGACGTCGATCGTCGGGTCGCTTGCCATGACGCCGGCGACCACGGGCAATCCGCCGGCATTGGGCAGAATATGCCGCCTCAGCAATTCCTCGGTCTGTTCATTGGCATTGCCATAGGCCAGCAGCGACGCGAGCGAGCCGTGACCCAGGCTGCGATAGAGCCCCGCATTCAGTGCCAGCAACATGTCGGCACCGGCTTCTACGACATATTCGGCGATCTGCCCCGAGCCCGCCGATACGGCGAGAACCGGCGAACCCTTGTGCTTGGCGGTTCTTGCAAGATCGCGGACAAGACTGTGCATTGCCTGTTACATCCTCCCTAGGTGTTGTCACCTTTGGCGACCATGTTGTCACAGGGTTACACAAGTGACAACCGGTTGATGCACAAAAGGCCGGGAGCATGGCCATCTGCCTCCATCTTTGGATTTGGCACGGTCCATGCATTGTTTGGATCGAGCCCGCACAGATGGGTTTGGGGAGGACCGCGATGAGCAACCTGGCGCCAGTTTATGTTTTCGCCACGCTCGACACCAAGTTCGAGGAAGCCAATTTTCTGGCGAACGCGCTTCGGGGCGAAGGTGTTTCCGCGGTGCTGATCGATGTCGGTACGCTGAACCCGCCGATGGACGAACCCGGTATCGATCGCACGACCGTCGCATCCTTCCACCCGCAAGGCGTCGGTGCGGTCCTGGGCCACACCGATCGCGGTACCGCCGTCGCCGCGATGAGCCGTGCGCTGCGCAGCTTCATGATCGATGCCTATCGTGCCGGCCGCTGTTCCGGTGCGATCGGCCTCGGCGGCACCGGCGGCACCGCGATGATCGCCTCCGCGATGCGCGGGCTGCCGATCGGTTTTCCCAAATTGATGGTCTCCACCGTCGCCAGCGGTGACACCAGCAGCTATATCGGCACCAGCGACATCACCATGATGTTCTCGGTGGTCGACGTCGCCGGCCTCAACCGGGTTTCCCGGCAGATCTATCGCAATGCAGCCGCGGCGATTGCCGGCATGGCGCGTCTCGAACCCTCCACCGACGAAGGCCAGCGCGCCGTTGGCATCACCATGTTCGGCGTGACCACGCCGTGCGTCACGAGCGTCCGTGAAATATTGGAGCCGATGGGCTTCGACACTCTCGTCTTCCACGCCACCGGCGTCGGCGGACGTGCGATGGAGGAACTGGCGGGCAGCGACATGCTCGACGGCGTCCTCGATATCACCACCACGGAGGTTGCCGACGAAGTGGTCGGCGGCGTCTTTGCCTGCGGTCCGGCGCGGTTCGACGTCATGCTCGAACGCAAGATGCCCTACGTCCTTTCCGTTGGCGCGCTCGACATGGTCAATTTTGGACCGATCGACAGCGTTCCCGAGCGGTTCCGTGACCGCAATCTCTACGTCCACAACAGCAGCGTCACCTTGATGCGGACCACGGTGGAGGAGAATATCGCCTGCGCCCGCTGGATCGCGCGCAAGCTGAATGCACATCCCGATGCCGGCTTCACTCTGCTGATCCCGGAAGGCGGTGTGTCCGGCATCGACAAGCCCGGTGGCCCCTTCCACGATCCCGAAGCGGATGCGGCCCTGTTTGCCGAGCTCGAAAAGGCCGTGATCCAGGGGCCGACGCGCCGGATCGTCCGATACCCACACCACATCAATGATCAGGCGTTCGCGGAAGCGATCGTCGAGGAATATCGCAAGGTGATGCGCTGATCATCGTCTTGTCCCCCTTTTTTTGGAGGCTCTATGCGCTGGAAACGTCAGGATATTGTTAGTCGGTTTCGCGAGAAGATCGCATCGGGCATGCCGATCGTCGGGAGCGGTGCCGGCACTGGCATTTCCGCGAAATGTGCTGAACAGGGCGGCGCCGACCTGCTGATCATCTACAATTCGGGCCGTTTCCGCATGGCCGGGCGCGGATCGCTCAGCGGTTTGCTCGCCTATGGCAACGCCAACGACATCGTTCTCGACATGGGCAAGGAAGTGCTCTCGATCGTCGAGAACACCCCTGTGCTCGCGGGCGTCAACGGCACCGATCCGTTTCTGCTGACCGATCGCTTCCTGCGCGAGATCACCGAGATGGGTTTCGCGGGCGTGCAGAACTTTCCGACGGTCGGGCTGATCGACGGATCCTTCCGGCTCAGCCTGGAAGAAACCGGCATGAGCTACAGCAAGGAGATCGACCTGATCGCCGCCGCGAATGCCGCCGACCTGCTGACCACCCCCTACGTCTTCGACATCGAGCAGGCGAAGCAGATGACCCGCGCCGGCGCCGACATCATCGTTGCGCATATGGGGCTCACCACGGGCGGACAGATTGGCGCCAAAACCTCGATGAGCCTCGACAAGGCCGCCGAGCTGGTCAACGAGATCATCGATGCATCGCGCGGCGAGCGGTCCGATGTCATCGTGCTCTGCCATGGCGGGCCGATCTCCTCGCCGGCCGATGTCGAGATCGTCCTCGAAAAATGCCCGAACGTCGACGGCTTCTATGGCGCCACATCGATGGAGCGGCTGCCCGCCGAGATCGCGATCACCGAGCAGGTCCGCAAATTCGCGAGCTTGCCGCTGCGGAGGAAATCATGACCCGTGGGCGCACCAATCTGGTGCGCTGGGCGATGGCCGCGGGCCTCGTCGCGATCGCGACGCCGTTGGCCGCTCAGCCGACGATCGTCCTGATCGGCGGCAAGAAGCAGGGCATGGCGACGGGCGAGCATGATTTCCCGGACGGCGTGCTCAAGCTTGAGCGGCTGATCAAGGCGTCGCCCGATTTCGCGAAACTCAAACCGGTCGTGAAGACATTCCCGGTCGGCTTTCCGAAGGACCTCGCAGAGATCGACGATGCGAGCGTCGTAGTCCTCTATTTCGGCCCGGTGGCCGGCGCGGACGGCAAGAGCGCCAACCCGGCGCAGGATCCCGCGGTTCAGGCGCAACTGGCCAAATTGGCCGCGCGCGGGGTCGGTTTCGTCGCAATGCATCAGGCTTTCACCGTGCCCGACAAGGCGAACGCGACACAGATTGCCGACCTGCTCGGCGGGGTTCGCGCCTCGGGAAGCGATTATGCGATGGAGGCCGCGCCCGTCACCGTCGTCGCCAAGGGACATCCGATCACGAGTGGTGTCGGCAATTTCGACTATCTCGACGAATATTATTCGGCGATCGATTTCGGCAAGGTCACGCCAGTGCTGAGCGGGCGCGCGCATGTCCAGTTCGGCAAGGCGGGCTCGGTCTATCAGGAGCCGTCAAGGGATCGCGTGATCGCCTGGACCCGCGAACGCAACGGAGGTGGGCGTTCCTTCGGTTTCGCCGGCGGCCATTATCTGGCGTCGCTGGATCAGCCGCAGGTCCGCACCATCTTGCTCAACGCGATCCTGTGGGCCGCGAAGGAGCAGGTGCCGCAGGCCGGCGCGACCTCGACCATCCCGACCGCGTCGCGCATGGGCATGGCGCCACCCCCTGCCCCACAGATCGTGGTGCTGCCCCGTTCGGACGTGAAGGTCGAACCGCAGCCCTGGGGCAGCCTTGAATGGTATGCATCGCGCGCGATCGGCAATTCGGCCAAGGTGACGATCGGCCAGGCGACAATCTCGCCGGGCAAGCAGAACCCCGTCCACTGGCATCCGAACTGCGACGAGGTGCTCCACGTCGTACGCGGGCACATCATGCATCGCGTGGGCGATAAGGAATATGAGATGCGGGCTGGCGATACCGTCGTCATTCCAGAGGGCATACTCCACAACGCTCGCAACATCGGCACCGAGGATGCGGTGCTCGCTGTCTCGTTCAACTCTGCAGACCGTGTCGCGATAGGGGAATGAGTATGTTCTCATCACATGCGCGCCTTCGGACGCGCCCGAGCCGAACCGTTGATACCACCCGACGAAGATGCCGTCAGGGTGTGCCCTGATCGCATCCGGACGACCGATAGAATTTGAGTCGCGTAACCGTTGAAGTTGAAGTTCGTGGAATGTGATTCCGCGAACAGGCGAAGCTTTGTCAAAATAAAAACCAGATGATCGAAAATCATCAAAAATAAAATACAGACCGAGGGGATGAACATGACCTACAATATTCATCGCAAGGAATTTCTGAAATCAGCAGGCCTTCTCGCACTTGTCCTGGGTTGGTCTTATCCGGCCCATGCGCAACAGGCGCCGGCGCCTGCCCCGCAGGCGGAGGACGATGCATCGGATCAGGCCGATACCGGCGCGAATGCCCCTGACATCATCGTCACCGGATCGAGCATCCGCGGCGCACCTGCGGTCGGTTCGAACCTGATCAGCGTCGGTCGCGACGCGATCGAGGACAATGCCGTCCAGACGGTGCAGCAGTTGCTCAAGACCGTTCCCGCGATCTGGGGTGGCAATGCCGCCGGCCAGGGCGGCTTTGCTGCCAATGATTCCGCCGGCGCTTCGGTGCCGCAGATCCACGGTCTGGGCGGTTCCAACAGCTCAAGCACGCTTGTCGTCATCGACGGCCACCGCTTCCCGCTGACCGGCATCATCCGTAACCTGCCCGATCCCAACTTCATCCCGACCAACGCGATCGAGCGCGTCGAGGTGCTCGCGGAGGGCGCGTCGTCGATCTACGGTTCGGACGCCGTCGCCGGCGTGCTGAACTTCATCACGCGCCGCCGCTTCGAAGGCCTGGAAGCCAATGCCCAATATGGCTTCGCCGATAATTACAAGAACTGGAACGCAAACATCTCGCTCGGCCATCGCTGGGATACCGGCGGCGGCGCGATCTTCTACAGCTACACCGATCGCGGCAATCTGCTCGGCGCGGATCGCCCGCTGACCCTGCCCGACCAGCGCGCACGCGGCGGTGCCAACTTTGCCAACTTCAACTGCTCGCCCGCCAGTTTCCAGCCGGCCGGCAGTTCGCTCATTTATCTGGCGCCTTATGCGACGGGAATCTCCAACGCTCAGGCGAATGCGCCCTGCGAACAGGCGAGCTATACCGACCTGATCCCGCAGGAACGTCGCCACTCGGTGATGGTGAAGCTCGATCAACAGGTCGGCGACCGGCTGTCGCTCAATGCCGATTTCGTCTTCTCCAGCCGCTCCAACATCCAGCGCAACTCGGTCACGATCGCATCGAGCACCGGCGCAACGCCGGCCTCGCAGTTGATCACCGCGCAGGTGTTCGGTCCGGGCAGCGGCAGAGGCGGCCAGATCAACCCGTTCTTCGTCGCACCGGCAGGCACCGGCGCAACGAGTGGCACCATCCGTTTCGATGCCAACGAATTGTTCCCCGAGGGCGCTCGCGCCAAGGGAACCAGCGAGACCTTTTACGGCTATTTAAACGCCGAATATAAGCTGAGCGACGACTGGCGACTGACCGGTTTCGTCATGGCGGGCGTCAACACCGCCAAGACGACGATCACTGGTTCACTCTGCCAGAGCTGCCTGTTGCTCGCCCTCAACGGCACGACCAATGCGAACGGCAATCTCACCCAACCGTCGATCCCCAACACCAATGTGCTGGTGACCAATGTACCACTGACCACCGCCAATGCGGTCGATGTGTGGAATCCACGTGCGACCAACCGCACGTCGCCCGAAGTGCTGGCCCGTCTGCTCGACAGCCGAAACTACCAGGCCGCGCGTCAGGTGATCCAGCAGTACAATCTGAAGCTCGATGGCTCGCTGTTCGAACTGCCCGCCGGTTCGGTGAAGATCGCCCTCGGCGGCGATATCGTGAAATACAAGATCGACACCGAAGTGGTCGAACCCAACAACACCGGCCCCTCCAGCACGGGATCGAGCTACAATGCGTTCCGCTACGAGCGGACGGTCAAATCGGGCTACGCCGAGGTGCTCATTCCGGTGATCTCACCGGAAATGGAAATCCCCTTCGCCCGCCGCATCGACCTGAACATCTCGGGTCGCTACGACGATTACAGCGATTTCGGTGGCATCAAGAATCCGAAGTTCGCGGCGACCTGGGAAGTCGTCGAGGGTCTGAAGATCCGCGCCAATTACGCGACGTCGTTCGTGGCGCCGCAATTCTCGACCTACGGCCCGGATATTCTCAGCGGCATCGATGGTCGCAGCGTCGATACCTTCTTCGGCCCGCAGAACGGCACGCTCAACGTGCCGCTCGACAAATATCCTGAAGCACGCGCGATCCCGGGCTGCAACGCACCCGGCCAAACCACCTGTATCCTCGGAACTGCCACGATCGCGGGCATGCGGCTGGACGGTGCCAATCCCGACGTAAAGCCAGCCGATGGCAAGACCTGGGCGATCGGTGCCGACTTTGCGCCGCGCTTCCTGCCGGGCCTGACCGCGAACCTGACCTATTGGCATACGACGCTGAAGGGCACGAGCGGATCGCCGCCGTTGTCGATCGTGATCAATTCCGACGCGTTCCACGATCTGTTGAAGATCTATCCGAATGGTGCGACGGCAGCCGAGATCGAAGCCTATCGTGGCGGGCGGCGCCAGCGGTCTCCGCTGAGTTCGGGCCCGATCTATTTCGGCCTCGATTTCCGCAACTTCAATGTCTACACCGTCTTCGTCGAAGGTATCGATTTCGACGTCCATTATCGCCACAGCTTCGACTGGGGCTCGATCCGCGGCGGTATCGCCGGCACCTACAAGACCAAGTTCGATCAGACGGCCGCCGCCGGCGAGCCCGTGTTCAGCGTGCTGAACCGCAACCGCTTCAACGGCACCTTCCCGTCGATCCGTACCGACCTTCGCGCCGATCTGAATATCGATGTCGGCCCGGTCTCGGCCTCGGTCTTCGCCAACTATACCGGCGGCTTCACCTTCTGGGGCAGCACCGCGCTCAACCCCGTCACGTCGACCGGCGGCATTCCGAACGGCGGCGGTGACAAGGTCGGTTCGTACACCACGGTCGACCTGAACCTGACCTACAAGTTTGGCGACAGCCTGCCCGGCCAACCCAGCGTGTATCTCCAGGTAAACAACCTGTTCGATACCTATCCGCCGTTCGAGAACACCGCCCAGGGCTTCGACAATTTCGTCGGCTTCGTCCTGGGACGGAACATCAGCGCCGGTATCCGCGTGAAGTTCTGAGCAGTCCGGGGCCGCGAACGGACGCAGTGCACTGCACCGATTGTGGCCCCATTTTTCATCGATTATCGATCAGGGGCCAGGGATCATGAAGAACGTGCTTGCTCTCGCTGTCACCGCGCTCGTCGCCGCAATCTCAAGCGTTATCTGTGCGCGCCTCGAAATCCCCGTCTGGGTGATGTTCATCGGTTGGATCGCCTTCGTCGCCGGCGGCATGAGTCCGCGAACCGCGGCGCCCACCTTTGTCTGCGCCATATTGGGCGTGGTTCTGGGCTTTATCGGGGCATCGATCATTTCGAACGGCGCGGCCGGGCTGGGTGGCGATATCGCGCTGCTGCTCGGCGTCTTCGTGATCGTGTTCGCCGCGCTGCTCGCCCAGTTCCTTCCGTTCGCCAGCCTGGTGGTCTGCTATTTCATCGGCATGACGACCTTCTTTGCCTCCGGCCTTCCGCCGGTGTTGCCGACCGGTGTCGTGCTCGGATCGGGATTGCTGATCGGCATCGTGTCGGGGCTGTTCGCGGTCATTCTGTCGGGTGTCATCACCCGGGATGCGCGCACGGAAGCAGCCTGATTTCGTTCAAGTCCGCTTAAACTTGGGTATATCAGGATGGACCCGAAAAAAGAGCGTTAGGAGTGAGTGATGTCGACCGTAAAACGCACGGGCATGTTTGCGGCCTTGATCATCGCGGGGCTCGCGACCGGACTGGTTTCGACCGGATTGAAGGCGCAGGATCCGAAGGAAGGGCCGGGCAAGGAGTTGTTCGTCCAACGCTGCCACACCTGCCATGAACTCAACACCGTGACGGTCCAGCGGCTGTCGGGTGACGACTGGCGAGCCACCGTCGATCGCATGATCCAGAACGGCGCCCAGTTGACCCAGCCCGAGAGCGAGCAGATCATCGCTTATTTGACCAAGATGTACGGACCGGAACCTGCACCGTCGAGCGGGTCCGCCCACCCCTGACATCGAGGCAACCGGCCGACCAAAGGCCGGGCCCGATATATCCGACGGCCACAAGGGACCGTCTCGCTTCGATCGGGGGAGTTGCCCTGATGCGACAATGACGTTGTGCGTCCGCCGCAAAGGGAAGTGACCAGAGTGAGAGTATAGGAGCCAGATTCGATGACTTTAGCAGCTCAAAGAGCACGGCCCGAGGACCAGCCAGGCCGACACATGTTCGCAAAGACAGGTGCCGCAAAGCCCCCAGTTGCCCCGGCCTGCGGATCCGACATCATCCACACCGAAAATCCGCGACTGAGCTACGTCAATCCGACGATCGTCGAGAAGATGAGCAGCCGTCTGCGCGCCCAGACCGCAGAGTGCGTGATGGATACGCTTGGCATCAGCGTCAACACATGGCTGAAAATGCGAAAGGGCATGCCCATTCGCAAATCGGTTGCGGAGCGTCTGCTCCAGCGGGTTGGGCCCAATCTGTAAACAGGCTCTAGGCGCTATCGGCCGGCTGCTGGCCGGGTCTCGCTTTCCTTCGCAGCGGCACGTGCGCGCGCGAACGACGATAGGGTTGGCTCGGAGGGGGCGGCCGCTGCACGCCGCGGCGGCACATCGGTTTCACGTTCAAGATGGGATAGCGGATCGATCGCCGCGCCATTGGCGCGCATTTCGAAATGCAGGTGGCTGCCCGTCGATCGCCCCGTCGATCCCATCAGCGCGATCACCTGACCACGCTTCACCATGGCGCGTTCGCCGACCAGGATACGCGCAAGATGGGCATATCGGGTCCTGATCCCGTTGCCGTGTTCGATCTCGATCATGTTGCCATAGCCGCCCGCCCTGCCGGCAAAGCGGATCGCCCCATCGGCAGATGCGAAGATGGGCGTACCCAGGGGGGCGGGGATATCGACGCCGGCATGCCGGGCAGGCGTGCCGCGCAGCGGGTCGTGGCGCGTACCGAATCCGGATGACAGCCGTGGCAGATCGACCGTGCGACGTGGCGCGGGCAGTGGTCGAGTCACGGGTGCCGGCACGGATGTCGACCATGACATCATCCGCTCACGGAACGCCGCGCCGTTGCCGGCCGGCAAGCCATCGTCCTGGATTTTCGCCATTTTTGCAGGTTCGCTGGCAATGGCGGACGTGACCGCCATCGCGCTGATCGCGATCGATATGGTGAAGCGAAACGGACGCATGCGTGCATGGAAGCTTGGCATGGGGGCAGTTCCATAGCGGCTTCATGTGGATCGCGAAAGCGCGAAACCCCGGTGTTGCCGCCGTCGCGATGGCTTTGTCGGAAAAGATGACACGCGTTTTGCGGGATCGGTGATCGCACGCCGTCTTACTGTTGGTCTGTAATTGCGTACCCAGGAGGCAAGCCTTGAAACCCACAGAACGCCACATGCTCGACATGTTGAAGAAGGGCCGCGACCGCTACGGCGTCGTGGCGGTAAAGGCGGAATTCGAGGCGGAGGGCACGCGCCCCGATGAATTCCATCGCCTGCTCGAACTGGCCCACCGCGCCGACCTGAAGGTCGCGCTGAAGATCGGCGGCTGCGAGGCGATCTCGGACCTGCATGCGTCGAAGGTCTATGGTGTGGACTATATCATCGCGCCGATGGTCGAGACCCCCTATGCGCTCACCAAGTTCGTCGAGGCCAAGACCAAGACGCATGGCGAGGACGATCCCGCCACCCAGTTCCTGTTCAACCTCGAAACCGAGGCGACGTTGCGCAATCTGGAGGAGATGCTCCCGATTGCCACCGCCGGCGTGGATGGCATCGTGTTCGGTCGCGTCGATTTCACGCTGTCGCGCGGATTGCTGCGCAAGGCGATCAACGAACGCCAGATCACCGATGCGGTGCTGACCGTGGCGCGGGCATGCGCCAGGACCGATCTTGAACTGGTGGTGGGCGGATCGGTCGCCCCCGAAGCATTGCCGGCACTGCGCGAGATCCGGCGCATCCGCCTTGACCGGTTCGAAACCCGCAAGATCGTGTTCGACGGCGCAGCGGTTGAAACGGCCGGGTTCGAGGCCGGCATCGACAATGCCATCGCGTTCGAACTCGCCTGGCTGGAGAACAAGCGCGATTATTATCGCGAGATCGCAGACGAAGATCTGGCGCGGATCCGGATGATGCGGGAGCGCAGCGGAGCCCGCACGACGCTGTCCAGCGTGGCGGCCTGATCCGCGCGCGCAATGCGGGCGGCTATATGCTGCCCGCCCCTGCCCATTTGCCCGAAATGTTGACGTGACACATCGATCACTTTCTCCTGCGCTGCACCATCGCGTGTCGGCGCTGATGCGCGACGTCGCCGCGAGCATCGTCATGCCGCGTTTCCGCATGTTGGCCGCACACGAGATCGCCGAGAAAACCCCGGGCGAAATCGTCACCATCGTCGATCGTGCGGCCGAAGAACGCCTGTATGACGGGCTCGACGCCCTCGGCCTGGGTGCCCGCATCGTCGGCGAAGAGGCGACGGCGCAGAATGCCGGGCTGCTCAAGGATATCGGCAGCGGGCAGGTCTGGCTGGTCGACCCGCTCGATGGAACCGCGAACTTCGCGGCGGGCCGCGAACCGTTCGGGCTGATGGTTGCACTGGTCGAGGATGGCGTTCCGGTCTCGGCATGGCTGCTCGATCCGGTGAGCGGCAGGATGTGCAGCGCCGAACGCGGTGCCGGTGCCCTCTGCGATGGCGTGCAGGTCCACGCACGCACGACTGGGCGCAATCGCGCAATCGCCGCGCTGGCGACGCAGTTCATGGGGGCCGATCTGCGCGATCATATCCATGCCCGGGCCGAACGGCGGCTCGAACTGGTTCCTATCCCGCGCTGCGCCGCCGAACATTACCCCCGGCTCTGCTTCGGTCAGAACGACATCGCGCTCTTCCAGCGGACACTTCCCTGGGATCACGCCGCGGGAGCGCTGTTCCTCGGCGAAGCCGGCGGCTGCGTCACCCGCTGGGACGGAAGCCTCTATCGCGTCGGCGACGGCAAGGCCGGTCTGCTCGCCGCATCCGACGAACGCCTGTGGCATCTCGCGGCCGAAATACTGCTCGGCGCCGACGTGCGCCTCAACGAACTGGAAGATTGCACGGCATGATGGTTACAGCCCCTTCGTTCCGACAGCGGCTGCTGATCGGATGTGCGCTCTGCATCGCGATGCTTCCCGTCAGCGGTACGGCGCAATTCACATCGCCGGTGGCCGGCGCCTCGCAACAGAATGGCAGCGCCAATGGGGCCGCCCGCAGTGCTGCCGCCGGCCAGGTGGCGCTGCCGCCGGTCGAGCAGAGCGCGCCGTTTCAGCCGGCGGTGATCGAAAATGCGATCATGCCCGAGCGCCGCGAAGATCAGGGCGAGGTCCGTTCCGATGCGTCGCAGAAGCCCGCCCGCCCCGCCCCGGTCAGCGAGTTCGAAACCTTCGTCTCCGACATCGTTGGTAAACCGCTGCGCCGTTTCGGGGCGGATCTTCTCGTGCCTGGCGCGCGTGACTTCACTTCGCCGCCGACGACGACACTGCCCGGCGACTATCGGCTCAATCCCGGCGACGAACTGATCCTGGGACTGACCGGATCGGTCCAGGCATCGAACCTGCGGCTGGTGATCGACAGCGAAGGGCGGATCTTCGTGCCGCGTGTCGGCGCGATCGTCGTCGGCGGGATCCGCTATGGTGACGTCCAGGGTGTGATCGCGCGTCAGGTTGCGCGTCAGTATCGCGGTTTCGATCTCGAAGTGACGGTCGGGCGGCTGCGGGGCATCACCGTCTATGTCACCGGCTTTGCGGCGACGCCGGGATCCTACACGGTCAGCAGCCTGTCGACATTGGTCAATGCGGTGCTCGCTGCCGGAGGCCCGTCATCGGGCGGCAGCTTCCGGTCGCTCCAATTGCGTCGCAACGGCCAGCTCGTTTCGGACTTCGATCTCTATGATCTGCTGCTCAAAGGCGACAAGAGCGGCGATGCGGCGCTCCAGAATGGCGATGTGATCTATGTCGCGCCCGCCGGCGCGCAGGTCGCGGTGATCGGCAGCGTCAATCGCGAGGCGATCTTCGAAGTCGGCCCCGGCGAGACGCTGAACGATGCCGTGCTCTATGCGGGCGGCGTGAATACGGTGGCGGACAGCAGCCGGTTGATGGTGCTCGATTCCCTGGGACAGCGCGACACCGGCTGGCAGCAACTCTCTGCGGCAGAGGCCGAGGGACGCAAGGCCAGCCGCGGCGATATCGTCCGTGTTCTCTCCAATGTCGGTATTGCCCGGCCGCTCCAGCAGCAATCGGTGCTCGTCACCATCAGCGGCGAGGTTGCGCGGCCCGGTCGTTATTATTTCGCGCCTGGCACGCGCATGTCGGATGTGGTGACCCAGGCCGGCGGGCTGACTTCGGGTGCATTTCCCTATGCCAGCATCATTACCCGCGAAAGCGTCAAGCAGCAGCAGCGCGTGAGTTTCGATCGGGCGATCAAGGATCTGGAGCTGCTGCTCACCACCCAGCCCGTCGTTTCCGCCAATCGTGCGCAGCTCACCCAGCCCGCCAATCTGACCCAGGTGCGTGCGGTGGTCGATCAGCTGCGCACCCGCGAGCCCGACGGACGGCTGGTCTTCGACCTGCCGGTCACCGCGACCGCGCTGCCTGACGACCTGATCCTCGAGAATAACGACACCATCTATGTGCCGCCACGGCCGGTGACGGTCGGTGTGTTCGGCGCGGTCCCCAGCCCGGCATCCTTCGCCTATCGGCCCAACGCGACGATCGGCCAATTCGTCAACTCCGCTGGTGGCGTCCAGAAAATGGGCGACAAGAGCGAAGTCTTCATCGTGCGCGCCAATGGCACGGTGTACGCGCCGCATGGCCGGCGTGTAATGAGCGAACGCGCATTGCCGGGCGACCTGATCTACGTACCGATCGATGCCGATCGCGGCGAATTCTGGGCGCGACTGCGCGACATCACAGGCAGCCTGTTCGGCGGACTGGTCGGCGCAGCATCGGTCAAGGCGCTGGTGGAATGAGCCGCGTCGATCGCATGATGGCGCTGGTGGCCGACGATCGCCGGCGCCGGATCGGTTATGTCGTGCTGGCCGCAATCCTGGCGCTGCTCTGCCTGTTCCCGCAGCCCTATGTCGCGCGGGCCAAGGTGACGCCGCAGGATAATAACAGCGTCGGGCTGGGCTCGATGATCAACGCTGTCGGCGGCCAGTTGCAGAGCTTTGCATCGCTGTTCGGCGGCGCGAAGCAGCCGATCGACTTCTATTTGGCGGTCGGCCGCAGCGCGGAAGTGACCGACGATGTGATCCGGCGACTCAAGCTGGTTGGCCCGGACGCCGACTATGCCGATGCGAGCAAGGCCCGGATCGCGCTGGCGAAAAAGGTCGACATCCATTCGCTGACCGGCGGGATCATCGAGATCGAGACCCGCACCCATAGTCCCGAGCAGTCGCAGGCGCTGACCGCCGCCTATGTCGGCGCGATCAGCGACCGGATCGTCGCGCTTGGCCATGAACGGATCACGCGCAAGCGTGGGCTGGTGCTCCAGCGTTTCAAGGAGGCCGGCGGCCGTGTAGCGAAGGCTGAGGCGGCACTCAACGGCTTCCGCCGGCGCAACAATCTGGCGGAACCCGAAGCGCAGCTCGGCTCCGCTCTGGCGCTGCGCACCGGGTTGGAAGCGCGGCTCCAGGCGAAGCTGGTCGAGCTGCAGACCTTGCAGCGCTTCCAGGGCGCTGAAAATCCGCAGCTCCAGGCCACCCAGTCCGAAGTCGCCTCGCTTCGCGCGCAGATTGCGCGAACGGCGCAGCCCAGCCTGGGCGCGGCGGGACCCAACGTCGCCGGCCTGTCCGAGATCTCGGGCGAATATCTCGACCTCTATCGCGACTATCGTTTCGCGCAGGCGTTGTACGAAGTCTATGCGCGCTCGTCGGAAGAGGTGGCGGTCGAAACGCTGGCATCCGAGACCGCGTCGGACGTGCAGGTGGTCGAGGCCCCCAATCTCGAAGCCGGGCGGCATTACAATGTGCCCGCCGTTGCGCTGCTCGCATTGCTGCTCGTCCTTGTCTTCTTCACCGAAATCTACGCGCCCGCGACCGGCATCGTCCTGATCCGGCGGCGGTTCCCGCCGACGGATGCGGGGCAATGAGTTCGGCAGAGGCGAACCCGGAACTCTCGATCGTCATTCCCTGTTTCAACGAACAGGAGAATGTCCGCGCCATTTGCGCTGCCGTCACCGCAGAGGCGGTCCGTCACGCGCGCTCGCACGAGATCATCCTGATCGACAATGGCTCGACCGACGACACCCGCGCGCTGATGCGTGCGCTGTGTGCCGAGGATTCGCGCATCCGCGTCATCTTCAACAATCGCAACTATGGGCAGATGCGCTCGCCCACCTATGCGATCTACCAGGCGGAGGGTGACGCGGTGATCGGCATGTGCGCCGATTTCCAGGATCCGCCCGCGATGATCGGCGAGTTCGTCCGGCAATGGCGCGCGGGTGCACAGGTCGTGCTCGCCCAGCGCCGGACCGAACGCACATCCTTTCCGCTGCGCGTCACGCGCGACCTGGGATATGCCTTTCTGCGCCGTTTCGGCGACTATCCCGTGATCCCCGGCGCAACCGGGTTTGGCCTGTTCGATCGGGAGGTGGTCGACACATTGGCGGCGTGGCATGAGCCGGAACCTTTTTTCCGCGGCATGGTCGTCGAAAGCGGTTTCCGGCTGGCCGTCATTCCGTTCGACCGCCCCGAGCGCGCCGCCGGCGAGACCAAGAACGACTTCGGCACATTGCTGTCCTTCGCGCTGTCGGGACTGGCCGGATCGGCGAAATCGTTGCTGCGATTGCCGATCCTGCTGTCCGCCTATGTCCTCGCATTCGCCCTGCTGTTGCTGGTGGCGACGGTCGCGGCCTGGGCGCTTGGCGGCCCTGCCCTGCCGCTGCTCGGTTCCACCATCGCCTTTGCGATGTTCTCGGTGCTGCTGCTGTTCCTCGGGTTGATCGGTGAGCAGGTCAGGATGCTGGCCGAACGGACCCGCAATGTCCCGCTCGTCATCGAGGAGGAACGGCTGAATTTCCCGCAGGGCCGCGAACGCCCTGCCGCACGCACCGTCATCCAGCCTGTGGCGGCGTCCAGGCCATGATCCGTCGCCTGCGCGCACCAGGCCTGGCCTCGCTGCTGCCCGAGGTCGCACTGACCCTCGCGGTGGTCGCGGGCGTCGTCTGGGTCGCGCTGCGCTTCGCCGAAAACGGCTTTCTGCCACAGCCCTTCGTGTTCGATACCAACGACACCTTCATGGACTGGTTCAACACTGCCTATTGGGCGAACCATGCGGGCGCCCATGACGTGTGGCGGAGCATCTATCCGCCCCTGTCTTTCGTCTTCCTCGACATGTTCAGCGTGCCGGGCTGCTATCTCCAGTCATCCTTCCATGCGCGCGATTGCGACTGGATCGGGCGGGCGACGATCGTCGCCTTCTACCTGATCGATGTCATACTGGTCTGGCTGAGCTTCCGCCGGACCGACCCGCGGACCGCGCCGATGCGCACGATCGCCTTCGCGCTTGGCCTGCCGCTGCTGTTCACGCTGGAACGCGGCAATCTGATCCTGGTGGCATTCGCCTTCTTCGTGATCGCGCATGGCCGGATCACCCGCTCACGTGGCTGGCAGTGGCTGTCGATGGCGGTGACGATCAACTTCAAGCCCTATCTGTTGCTGCCCGTGCTCGCATGGGCAGTGAAACGTCGCTGGCGTATGCTTGAGGCTGCGGGCATCGCCACCGTTGCGCTCTATCTCGTCACGCTTGCGATCGTCGGCAGCGGCTCGCCGATGGAACTCGCGTCCAATACCGCAAACTGGGTGGTGTTCCAGGGCGGGCAGGTCTGGAACGAAGTTCATTATTCGACCAGCTATGCGCCTTTGCTCCAGATCCGCGTGTCGCAGATTCCGATCCTCAGCTTCGTACCGTCGCGCACGGTGGAGGGGATCGAGATGCTCGTTCCGATGATCATCCGCGCCAGCCAGGCGATCACCCTGCTCTGCCTGATCGGCGCCTGGCTCCAGCCCAAGGCGCTGCCGCTGCATCGCATCTCGATCCTGCTGTTCGCGGCCTATCTCGTGACCCAGTCGCCGGGCGGCTATACCCAGACCTTCCTGCTGTTCCTCGTCTTCATGGAGCGGTGGCGCGGCGGTGGCCCGATCGTCGCGATCGTCTGCGCCTATCTGCTATGCATCCCCGCGGACTGGCCGCTGTCGACCGTGCTGGAGATCTCGTCGACCAGCTGGCTCGGCGATCGCCCGGTGACCCCCAGCTTCGGCCTGGCGATCGGGCATTTCATCCGGCCGGGGCTGATCGTCCTACTGCTCTGGGCGCTCGCGCTCGACAGTCTGGCGGCCGTCGTTCGCGCGCATCGCGCGCACCGCCCCTCGCTCGGTCTGGCGCCCGCAATGGCCGCGGCATGATCCTGGAACGCGATCTCGACGCGGTCCACGCGACCCTGGCGCCGCTCTGGCCGCGGCTTGCCGGCGCGCGCATCTTCATGACCGGAGGCACCGGCTTTATCGGCCGCTGGATGCTTGAGGCGTTGCGCGAGGCGGATCTGCGGCTCGGCCTCGACATCCGCGCCACGATCCTCAGCCGGGATCCGGCGGGTTTCGCCACAAGGGCGCCGCATCTGGCGGATCATTTCGATCTGCTGGCGGGCGACATCTTCGATTTCCGCGTGCCCGACGGCGCGTTCAGCCATGTCGTCCACGCCGCGACCGACGCCAGCGCCGCACTCAACCGCGACGATCCGCGACGGATGTTCGACACCATCGTCGCCGGCACCCGCCGTGCGCTCGACCTTGCTGTCGACCGGAATGCCGCGCGTTTCATGTTCCTGAGTTCCGGCGCGGTCTATGGCGCGCAACCCTGGGAGGTGACGCATGTCGACGAGGACTGGCATGGCGGCCCCGATCCGCGCGATCCTCGTTCCGCCTATGGCGAGGGAAAGCGCGCCGCCGAGATGCTGTGCACCATCTATGCGCGGCAATTCGGCCTCGATATCGTCAATGCGCGCATCTTCGCGCTGCTCGGGCCGCTCCTGTCGCTCGATATCCATTTCGCTGCGGGCAACTTCATCCGCGACGCGCTCGCCGGCCGCAGGATCGTCATCGAAGGCGCCGGCGATGCGGTGCGGTCCTATCTCTACGCATCGGATCTGACCGCCTGGCTCTGGACGCTGCTGATCGGCGGCGAGCGTGGCGCGGTCTATAATATGGGTTCGGAGGAAGCGGTCTCGATCGCGCAACTGGCGCAACGCGTGTCCGCGATCCTGGGCGGCGATGGCGTCGAGATACTCGGCAGGCCCGATCCCGGCTGGAATGCCGGCCGCTATGTCCCCTCGACCGCGCTGATCCGCGGCGACCTTGGCGTCAGCCCGACAATCGACCTCGACGAAGCGATCCGCCGCACGGCGATCTGGAACGGATGGAAACCATGAGCAAGACGATGAAACTCTCCGCCTGGGTGGCGGACCGGCTGGTCGAACATGATGTGCGCCATGTTTTCATGCTGACCGGCGGCGGCGCGATGCACCTCAACCATTCGCTGGGAACGCATCCTGCGCTGGAGACGACCTTCACCCATCACGAGCAGGCGCTGGCGATGGCGGCGGAGGCCTATTACCGGCTGACCAACCGACTGCCCGTGGTCAACGTGACGTCGGGCCCCGGCGGCACCAATGCGATCACCGGCGTCTACGGTGCCTATGTCGATTCGATCGGCATGCTGGTGATTTCCGGCCAGGTGAAGATCGAGACGACTGTGCGCTCGACCGGGCTGGCGCTGCGTCAATATGGCGATCAGGAACTCGACATCGAGGAACTGGTCCGCCCGATCACCAAATATACGACGATGGTCACCGATCCCCGATCGATCCGCTACCATCTGGAAAAGGCACTCTACCTTGCGACCAGCGGCCGGCCGGGCCCCTGCTGGCTCGATATCCCGCTCGACGTTCAGGCGGCGCAGATCGATCCCGACGATCTGTTGCCCGGTTTTGACCCCGCCGAACTGGACGAGCCGTGGAAGCGCACCGATCTCGATGCCGCAGCCGCCGAAATCCTCGACCGGCTGAGCAAGGCCGAACGGCCGGTGGTGTTCGCCGGCGGCGGCGTACGACTGAGCGGCGCCCATGCCGATTTCCTCCGTCTGATCGAGAAACTCGGCGTGCCCGTGGTCACCGGCTGGAATGCGCATGACGTGCTGTGGAACGATCATCCGCTTTATTCAGGGCGCCCCGGTACCGTCGGCGATCGCGGCGGCAATATGGTGACGCAAAGCGCGGACCTGCTGCTGGTGCTCGGCAGCCGCCTCAACATCCGCCAGGTCAGCTATAACTGGAAGACCTTCGCGCGCGCAGCCTACAAGATCTGGGTCGACATCGACCCGCTCGAAATGCGCAAACCCACTGTCACGCCCGACATGCCGGTGGTCGCCGATCTGGCCGATCTGATCCCGGCGCTGCTTGCGCAGGATTATGCCGGCCCGACCGCGCAGCATGGTGAATGGCTGGCCTGGGCACGCGAACGCGTCCGCCGCTTTCCGGCCGTTCTCCCGGAATATCGGGCACATGGCCCGTCCACCCACCCCTATGTCGCGATGGATGCGCTGTTCCAGGCGCTGGACGAGGACGATATCGTCGTCGCCGGCAATGGCAGCGCCTGCGTCGTCAGCTTCCAGGTGGCCGAGATCAAGCGCGGCCAGCGGCTGTGGACCAATTCGGGCTGCGCGACCATGGGTTACGACCTGCCTGCGGCAATCGGCGTATGCGCCGCGACGGGCAATCGCCAACGTGTCATCTGCATCGCCGGCGACGGCAGCATCATGATGAACCTGCAGGAGATGCAGACGATCGCGGGCTACGGTCTGCCGGTGAAGGTCTTCCTGCTCAACAACAACGGCTATGTCTCGATCTTCCAGACGCATCGCAATTTCTTCAATGGCGTCGAAGTGGGCGGCGGTCCCAAGAGCAATGTGACCTTCCCCGATTTCGGCAAGGTCGCCCAGGCGTTCGGCTTCGCCTATCACCGCGCCGAGACCCATAACGACCTGCCCGGCGCGATCGCCGCCGCGCTGGCGGAAGACGGTCCGACCGTGTGCGAGATCATCGTTGACGAGCATGTCGCCTTCGCCCCGAAGCTCGGCGCGAAACAGCATCCCGACGGTCGTATCACCTCGCCCGCGCTGGAGGATCTCTCGCCCTTCCTGCCGCGTGAGGTGCTGCGCGAGAACATGTTGATCGACCTGCTGGACGAAGCATGACGCTGCGAGACGCGCTCACCCGCGGTGGAGAACGCCCGTTGCGCTTCGTCATCGCGGGCGCGGCGAACACCGCGTTCGGCCTCACCATCTATCCGCTGCTGCTATGGAGTGTGCCGCTGCTGCGCACCCATTATCTGATCGCGCTGGGCATCGCCCAGGCGATCAGCCTCTGTTTTGCCTTCGCCACCTACAAGCTCGGCGTATTCCGCACCCGCGGCAATGTCGCGCGCGAGTTCGGCACATTCTCCAGCTTCTATCTGGCCAATTATGCCGCGAACTGGCTGGCGCTTCCGCTGCTGGTCGAGGCTGCCGGGCTGGCACCGGTCGTGGCCCAACTCGGCTTCACCGCCATCCTGATCGTCGGCAGCTATTTCTGGCACAGCCGCCTCACCTTCCGAGCCACGGGGCCACACACATGACCACTTCCGATTTCGAACGCCGGGCCTGTCCGGTCTGCGGTGCGACCAATGCCCAGGCGGAAGTGCACAGCACCGACCGCGCCGAAACAATGGCGTTCGACGCGCTTCGCCCCTTCTGGTCCGGCCTGTTCAAGAAGAAGCTGTTCTTCTCATATCATCGCTGCGGCGATTGCGGCCTGCTGTACGCCCCAGTGTTTTTCGACGGGGTGCAACTGGCCGACCTCTATTCGCAAATGGCGCCCAATATGGAGGTGGTCGCCAGTGACGCGATCGCTGCCACCCAGCGCGGCTATTTCGATTTCGCGGCCAAGCGCGGTACGCTGCGCGGCGGTTATCTCGAAATAGGGCCCGATGTCGGCCATATTGTCACCGAGGCTGCGGAAACCGGTAATTTCGGTCATTTCTGGCTGTTCGAGCCCAATCTGGCCGCGCACGACGCATTGCGTGTGGCAGCGGCGGGTCGATCGACCACATTGCTCACCGATATGGACGATCTTTCAGCCGTGCCGGACGGTTCGATCGGATTGGCAGTGATGGTCCATGTGCTCGACCATCTGCTCGATCCGCTCAGGATGCTGACCCAACTCCGCACGAAATTGCGGCCGGGCGGTACACTGATGATCGTCACCCACAATGAGCGCTCGCTGCTCCGCACGCTGATGGGCGTGCGTTGGCCCCCTTTCTGCCTCCAGCACCCCGAGCTCTACAATCCGCAGGTGATGGCACGGCTGATGGAACGTGCAGGCTATGCGGACATTGTAGTCGAGCGCAGCCGGAACTATTTTCCGATCGACTTCCTTGCGCGCCAGGCCGCCTGGACGATCGGGCTCAAGATCGATCGCATGCCATTGCCCAGCCACCCGATCGGGTTGAGGCTGGGCAATATCATCACCATCGCTTCGGCGCCGGTTCAGGCCGCAACCGCACGCGCGTCGAAAAGTCTGGAGACGGCAGCATAATCGGCAATCTGCGAGAGCGTGACGGCCCGGGCATCGTCTCCCGCACCGGTCGCCTTGTGCCATGCCACGATCCAGTCGAGCGCGTATTCCAGGGTCAGTGCCGGGCGCCAACCCAGCGCTGCACGCGCCTTGGAGCAATCGAGCCGCAGCAATCCCGCCTCATGCGGGCGTGGCCCGGTGTCGGCCAGCGCGTCGCCGGCGCCTTCGCCCCAGGCGGCCCGCATCCTGTCCACAATCCACGATACCGGCCGGGCATCGTCATCGGCGGGGCCGAAATTCCACGCATCGGCGAAGCGCGCTTCGCGATCGAGCAGCCGTTCGGCGATCAGAAGATAGCCGCCCAGCGCCTCCAGCACATGCTGCCAGGGACGCACCGCATCGGGCGATCGAATGACCGGCGCCTGCCCCACCTCGAATGCACGGACCAGATCGGGCACCAGCCGCTCCGCCGCCCAATCCCCGCCGCCGATCACATTGCCGGCGCGGACCGAGGCGAGCATCGGCCCGGCCTCGTTGAAATAGGAATTGCGATAGGCCGCGACGATCAGCTCCGCGCAGCCTTTGCCGCTGCTGTACGGATCATGGCCGCCCATCGGATCGCTTTCGCGATAGGGCCATATCCATTCGCGATTCTCATAGCATTTGTCGCTGGTGACGCAGACGACCGCCGCAACGCCGGGCACCGTCCGCGCCGCTTCCAGCAGATGCACCGTGCCCATCACATTGGTCGCATAGGTCTCGACGGGCTCTTCATAGGACAGGCGAACCAATGGCTGGGCGGCCAGGTGGAAGATCACTTCGGGTCGTGCCTGCTCCACCACGGAGCGCATCGCAGCAGCATCGCGGACATCGCCTTCGACATGATGGATCAGTTCAGCGATCCGCGCCGCCTCGAACAGGCTCGGCCGCGTTGGCGGCGGCAGTGCGAAGCCCGTCACCTCCGCGCCCAGCGCATTCAGCCACAGGCTCAGCCAGCTTCCCTTGAAGCCGGTATGCCCGGTCACGAGTACGCGGCGTCCGCGCCAGCATTCCACGCCGCTCACCAGCGCTTCCATGGCGCGTTACCGCTGTTCCACAAATCATCGAGATATAGTTTGTCGCGCAACGTATCCATCGGCTGCCAAAAACCGTCATGACGATAACCCATCAACTCGCCGCCGCGAGCAAGCCGGTCGAGCGGGCCGGCCTCCCAGACGGTATCCGGCCCATCGACCAGGTCGAGCACGGACGGGTCGGCAACGAAGAATCCACCGTTGATCTGGCCGCCGTCGCCCGCCGGCTTTTCCCGGAAATCGACGACGCGACCACCCTCGAATTCCAGAGCGCCGAAGCGTCCCGGAGGCGAAACCGAGGTGATCGTCGCGCGCAGACCATGCGCCTTGTGGAAACGCACCAGGTCGGCGACGTCGATATCGGCAACGCCGTCGCCATAGGTGAAGCAGAAGGGTTCGCCCGGCTCCAGATAGGGGCGGATTGCCGCGAGCCTGCCGCCCGTCATTGTTGTCGGCCCGGTTTCGACCAGGGTGATGCGCCATGGTTCGGCGCGCGTATGGTGGATTTCCATGCCGCTGCCGCTGCGAAGATCGATGGTCACATCGGCGGTGTGGAGGAAGTAGTTCGCGAAATACTCCTTGATCACATAGCCCTTGTAGCCAAGGCAGATCACGAAATCGTTGAGCCCGGCCGCGGAATAGATCTTCATGATATGCCAGAGGATCGGCATGCCGCCGACCTCGACCATCGGCTTCGGCCGGATGGCCGTCTCTTCGCCAAGCCGACTGCCAAGGCCGCCGGCCAGAATTACGGTTCGCATCATCACTCCTATACTCGGCAGAAACTCGCCACATCATCCATGACGGAGTCGGCGCGTCCGGTCCGCACCGGAGCTGGCGCATGAGCCTCGGCCGGTTTCGCGTCGCACCCGAACAGGGCATGCTGTTCCTGATCCTCACGGTCGCCGCGGCGCTACGGCTGAACGGCGTCGCCTTTGGCCTGCCCGCGCTCAACGATCCGGACGAACCGCTGTTCATGATGACGGCGCTGGAGATGTTGCGGAATCAGAGTTTCAATCCCGGCTGGTTTGGCCACCCTGCCACGACCACGCTCTATTGCCTGGCGCTGATCAGCGTGGGCGTGGGGTTGATCGGGCTGGCGACGGGGCGCTTTGCCGATGGCGACGCATTTGTCGGCGCGCTTTATGCCGACCCGGGCATCGTCTTTCTGCCCGCCCGCCTGTTCATCATTGCCTGTGGCGTGGCGTGCGTGTTGCTCATCTATCTCATTGGCAAAAGGCTGGGCGGTCGGCGACTGGGGCTGGTTGCCGCGGCGTTCCTCGCGGTCAACGCCGTGCATATCGAATATTCGCAGATCATCCGCACCGACATGCATGTCAGCGTATTCATGCTGTTATGTGTGCTGTGCGCCATCGACATATTGCGCACGGGCCGGCCGCGATCTTATCTGCTGGCAGGCATCTGTGTCGGCCTGGCCTGTGCGACCAAATGGCCGGGGGCTGTAATCGCGCTCTCCCCGATCGGTGCGGGCCTCTACCGCATCTACGGCGATCGGCGCGATGCCGGCCGCCAACTGGCTTTCCTGATGGCGTTCGGGCTTGCGGCGATCGTCTCGCTGTTCCTGGCCTCACCCTATCTGCTGCTCGACTATCCGACGGTGCTGCGGAATCTGGCGGGCGAGGCGCGGCCGCTTCATCCCGGCGCCACCGGCGGAGGCTTCTTCTTCAATCTGGTCTGGTACGTCACCGGTCCGCTTTCCACGTCGCTCGGAATCGGGGGGGTGGTGCTCGCCTTCACGGGGGCGATATGGGCGCCGATCCGCGATCGCGTGCTCGCCTTTGCGGTGCTGCCCGGTGCGGCGCTGTTCCTGATCGTCATCTGTTCGCAAACCCTGCTCTGGGAACGCTGGCTGGTTCCGTTGCTGCCTTTCGTTGCACTGGTGATGGCTTTTGCGCTGTGCGGACTTGCCGATCAGATGCGTATCCGCCTCGCCCGCCCGCTGAAATATATCGAACCCCTCGCCGTTCTGTTGATCGCCATCCCCATGGTTCACACAGCGTCTCTCGAAGCGACCGAGCGGAACAACGATACGCGTCAGATGGCGTCCGCCTGGGTGCGTGCGCACGTTCCCTCCGGTAGCACCATTCTGCTTGAGGACGCCGCCTTCGATCTGATCCAGGGGCCGTGGCGCTTCCTGTTTCCGCTGGGGTCGGCGGGTTGCGTCGATGTGCGACAGGCGCTGACCGGACGCATCCGTTATTCGAAGGTGGAGGGGCTGCGCGCGAGCAAGCCGCTGATCGACCTCGGCCATGTCGAACCGACCTTGCTGGCGACCTGCCGGGCCGATTATGCGATCTTCAGCCATTATGGCCGCTATGGCGACGATCCGCGGAATTTTGGCGCGGAACTGGCGCAATATCGGCAGCTGATCGATGGCGGGCGGATAGAGGCTGTGTTCCGTCCGGTCGCCGGATCGAGCAGCGGTCCGGTGGTGCACGTCGTGCGATTGGAAAGAGCTGATCCTTAGAGTTCGATCGATCTGCCCCTATTTCGTTTCTCCCCGATGCAGGGCATGGACAGACGATGGATTTCGACGACCTTCTGATCTTCTATTTCGGCACAGCCGATCTCGACACGCTTGGCGACGATGCGATCGCGGCCGGTATGGAGCGGCTGGGTGTGGCGCTGGGTACGGAGCGCGATCCAGGTCGCCGCTTCGCGCTTTGGACGTTGCTGCACGCTTTGGGCGAGGCACCCGATCCGGAGAAGGTGTTCAAGGACGCCAAGGACCGCAAGGCCGCCGAAGACTATGCCTGGGCGGCATCGCGCATCGGACGGACGTGACCGAGCGGATATCCCTTGCCCAGGCCCGGCGGATCGCGCTGTCGGCGCAGGGCTTTGGACGAAACCGGCCGGCGGCGGTCAATCAGGGCCATCTGCGCCGCACGATCGACCGGCTGGGTCTGCACCAGATCGACAGCGTCAATGTCGTGTCGCGCGCGCATTATCTTCCCGCTTTCTCCCGGCTTGGTGGTTATGATCGCACCTTGCTCGATCGCGCTGCCTGGGGCCCGAAGCGCGAACGGCGTATGTTCGAATATTGGGCGCACGAAGCGTCGTTGTTGCCACTGGACCTCCACCCTTTGCTGCGCTGGCGGATGGCGCGCGCCGATCGCGGCGGATCGGGCTGGTCGGCGTTGCGCGCCTATGCGACCGACCGTCGTGCCGAGGCGATGGCCGTGCTCGATCGCTTCCGCGGCGAGGGGCCGCTGGCGATTTCCGATTTCGAGCATGGCCGCAGCCGCGCCGGCTGGTGGGAATGGGGCGATTCCAAACGTGTGCTCGAATGGCTGTTCTGGGCGGGCCATGTGACGACGGCGACGCGGCGGGGCAGCTTCGAGCGCGTCTATGACCTGACCGAAAATGTCATTCCGCCCGACATCCTCGCTCTTCCCACGCCGAGCGAGGCGGACGCCCAACGCGCGCTGATCGAACGGGCGGCACAGGCGCTCGGCATCGCCTCAGAAGGCGAATTGCGCGACTATTTCCGGCTCAAGCCCGACGAAGCCAGGCCGGCGATCGCAACGCTGACCGAAGAGGGTATATTGCGGCCTGTCCGGGTCGATGGATGGTCGAAGCCGGTGTTGGTCCACCGCGATGCCCACTGGCCGCGCCGCATCACCGGCGCCGCCCTGCTCGCCCCTTTCGATCCGCTGATCTGGGAACGCGCACGGACCGAGCGCCTGTTCGGTTTCCACTACCGCATCGGCATCTACACCCCCGCCGAAAAGCGGACGCACGGCTATTACGACCCGCCCTTCCTGTTCGACGACCGGTTGATCGGCCGTGTCGATCTGAAGGCCGATCGCCAGCGTGGCCGGTTGATCGTGCACCGGATCGGCTTCGAGGCGGACGCGCCTGCCGAAGGGCGTGAAGTTCTGACGGTTGAGCTGGAGCGCATGGCGGCGTGGCTCGGGCTTTCCGAGGGTGTGTTCGTCAGCGCGAAATAGAACCTGCTCTCCTCCCTATGCCGAAGGCATGGGGAGGGGGACCGCGTGACGCAGTCGCGTGGTGGAGGGGAAATGCGATCCTTCCACCAACGCTGAGCCAATTGCCGCTGGCGCGGCACTCCCCTCCACCACCCTTCGGGTGGTCCCCCTCCCCATCAAAGATGGGGAGGAGAGAGGAAGATCACGGCTTTGGTGGCTCGCCCGCGCTCAGATTGTTCCAGTTCAGGATCGCGTTGAAGCCCAGGAAATAGCTGCCCTGGGTCTGCCAGCGCCAGAAGGGCCGCAGTGCGTAGAGCACCATATGGCCTTTGCCGCTCGGTACATCGACGATCAGCGCCTTGTTGGTGAGGGCTTCGCCGCCGCTCAGCATGCCGCTGAGCAGGATATTCTCCGCCTTGGCGGGGAATTGCATGATCGTGCGCGGGCGCTGGGTGGGTTGTTTCGCCCCGGTCGGGGCCGCGGGCGCCGCTGCCTCGGGGGCTTTGGCCGCCACAGGCCCGGAGCCCCAGGGGGAGACCTCTACGGGCACCGCATTGGGTGTGATGTTCTGAACCTGGCGACCGCCGGGCGGTGTCGGGAAGGCACGCGCACCGACGCTCAACACGGGCGCCTGCGAGAAATAGATCGGCAGTTCAGTACCTTCATAGCCATAGGTCAGCGGACTGGTCTTGTCGGAGAAGACGCCGCGCATGATCGCGCCCTTGGTATACAGGTCGGTTGGCCGCGTGACGCTGACGCCCGATGCGACGCCATAATCGGCCAGCGCCTCGACGGTCGACCCGTCGCCGATCAACGTGCCGCCTTCCTCGACGAATTTCTTGAGTTCGGCGAGGCCGTCGAGACCAAGACCGCCGCGGATATCGTCGGCCTCGTCGATGCCGCCCAGATTGGGAGTCATCTCGGTGCGCTTGTAGGGAATGGGGTCGGCGCCGTCCTTCGGCACGCCGGCAACCGCGTCCTGTGCGCTGCCGCCAACCGTCGGGTAGATGATGACGTCGTATTTCTGGCGCAGCCCGCCGTCGCGAACCTTGATATCCGCGAAATAATCATAGGGAATGCCGTAGCGATCGAGCGCGGCGCGCCACCAGCCCTCGTCTTGGGTGCGCAACCAGGAGTGGAGATAGCCGATACGCGGCACCGTCAGTTCGTGCGACTTGACCGTCGGCGCACGCCCGACCGCCTGTGCGCTGATACCGAGTTCCGCCACCGCTTTTTCGACCGCCGCGCGATCCGCGTTCGGAATGATGAAGCTGCCTGCCGCATAGCTGCGGCCACCGGCCTGGAACGCCTGTTCCGCCGCCAGCATCTTCACGTCCTTCAGCTTGAAGCGCAACGTGACGAGCTCGTTGTCGCCGCTATGGTTGATCAGGATGGTCGAGCCGGTACCAGCAATGTTTCCACGCGGCGCGACATCGGCGGCGAGCAGCGTCATCGGCTTCTGCAATACGGCTGGATCGCGCACCGACTTCAGATCGACGTTGCGCATATACTGCATCGTCCAGCCGGTATCGTCATAGGGACGCGGATTGCTGGCGGGGTAGTTCTGAACGCTCGTGTACATGTCGACCAGCGTCCGATAGGGCTGGTCGCCGCGGATCACGTAATCGCCCGCAGCGACATTGATGCCGCCCACCGTGAAGGCCGCATCCGCTTTGCTGATCTCGACACCCTGGCTGCGCAGCGTATTGACCATGTCGACGACATTGAGCTTCGCGGTCTGCGCGGCCGGGATCACCCAGGCATTGATCGACCCTTCGGTCTTGCCGGCTTCGACCGCACGGCGGTTCTTGATCCAGTAATTCTCGAGATAGAGTTCGCGGTCGACCGCCACCTTGTTGAGCGCGAACAGCAGGCCCGACTGCGAGATATTGACGTGGTTGCGTGGACCCCAGTCAATCTTGGGCAGCGGCGGATTGGGGCGATACCATTCGCGGCTCGTCGTCGTCGCCGGCAGGGTCAGCCCCTTGCGGATATCGGGGCCATAGGTCTGCACTTCGTAGAAGCGGCCGAAGCTGTTGTGGGTCAGCGCGATCCAGAACAGGTAATTGGGCACCCAGCCGTCATAGAAGCCATAGGTCCAGACGCCGGGGACGTTCCGCTTCGTCATCTCCATCACTTCGGTCTGGGCGAGCAGCCACCATTCCTGCGACTGGATGGGGTCCAGCGAATTGTTGTACGGGCCGCTGCCGGTCGAGGTGTAGAGATAGGACTGCGCCTCGTGCAGGTCGTGCAGCACCGTCGGGTGCCATTCGAGCACGCCTTCGGTCAGATGCTGCGTCATCTTCAGAAATTGGCCGAGCCCGTCGCGGTTGTTGTCGTGCGCGACATATTTGCCCCAATACATCATCGGCGGCTTCGGCTTGCCGGTCTTCTTACCGTAATAGAATGTGTCGACCATCCGCTCGCGCCCGTCGACCTCGACCACCGGCGTGATGAAGGTGATGATGTTTTCGCGGATCTTCCTGATGAAGGGCGAGTCCTCGACGGCCAGGCGATAGGCGGTCTCGACCAGCGTCTCCGGTCCGCCCGTCTCGGGCGAATGGACGCCGCTCGTCACCCAGTAGATCGGCTTGGCGGTCTTGATGATGCGCCGGGCATCGGCTTCGCTGGTCTTGCGCGAATCCGCGAGCGCGGCGAGCGCGGCCTTGTTCTGCTCCAGCCCGTCGAGCGTCGCCTTGTCGGCGATCGCGATCACGAACAGGTCGCGCCCCTCCTCGGTCTTGCCGATCGTCCAGAAGCGGACATTGGGCGAGGTTTTCGCCAGTTCCTGATAATAACGCTGAATGTCCTTGGAATAGGTCAGCTCGTCCGGCGTTCCGGGGATGCGGCCGAAGAATTTCAGCGGCGACGGTACCGTGTCCGATGCGGGCATGTGATCGACCAGCTCAGTGGTGATCCTTTTGTCCTGAAGATGCTTGGCGATCAGCGCGCCATATTCGGCGTCCATCGCCTGGGTCGGTTCCTGGGCCATGGCGGGGGGCACCAGATTGGTCGTGACCATTGCCAAGGCCAGCAATGCGGTTGCGCCGTGCGTCTTCATCGAAATCCCCCCTGCAGATCGAGCAGCCATTGAGTCGGGGCGCCGTCAGCATCCACCGATCAATTTTCCGAATGAGATCGTTATAGCCGAAATGGAAATTGTCGATCCATTTTGCCTGAAGGCTTCGGGGCTTGTGTGCCCAATGGCCACCTGACTCACGATCCGTGCGAGCGTAGCACCAAAGATATTCACCGCGACGTTACGGAAACCTGCCGCTCACGCGTCTTGTTGGTGTCAGGCATGCAATGCCAGGCGCAGGGTGAGAGACGCGACAGCTCCGTCGCGGATCGTGGTCGGCGCGTCGTCCCTTCGGCGCGCCGCCCCCCACAGCCTGGGTCAAGCCGCTTTGGCTATTTCCGGAGCAGCTTCGTCGTCATCGTCGTCGTCTGCCGCAGCGTCCGCCGCCCAGACCATGCGCATCGCGCGCCAGCGATCGCCAAATGCCCCGTCGATCATCAACAGCGTCTCGCTGCGCAGGATGATGCCGTCGACCCATTTGCTGCCCGCGAGCCGCCCGAGTGCATCGATCAGCCGGAACAGCGGATGCGAGCGGATGTCGGCACCGCCCTCTGCAACACCGGCCATCATCGTCCGCAGTTCGGCCAGGGCGCGTTCCACCACATCATCGACACCGCAATGACATGCCTCGGGGTCGTGGCGCAGGATCACACAATCGCTGGCCAGCGCGTCGATCGACAGGAAGTGGCCGACCCGTCGGCGCCGCTGCAGTGCGAAGCGCCGGAAACACCGATCGAACTCGCGCATGAGATCTGCGAACAGCCCGAGCGCAACCCGCCCATTCGCGACGATGCCGATCGCGAGTTGCCCGCGATCGAGCTTGCGTTCCAATATTTCCACGTCCGCCTCCCTCCCGAAGCCATACCGATGAGGACGTTCGGAAAACAGGTTTCCGCAGTGCCGCAAATCGATTTCACCCGATCTGGTGCGTCGATGTCACACACGCCAGTGCGGCCAGGCGACGCTCGTCGACGAAATCATGGCGTCCGTCGAAGACCCGGAATTGGTTCGACTATCTTGCTGTTCTGCGGCGGTCCTTTTTGAACATTCGCCCCTTCTCAAGGCCAACGCTGCGCTGCATGAGGGGATATGGCCGAACCCGCATCGCCATCCCCGCCGCAGAGCGGAAAACACCCGTCGCCCTTCAGCATTCCGGTGTTCAGGTCGGTCTGGATCGCCAACATGGTGGCCAATTTCGGCACGCTCATCCAGCTTGTCGGTGCCTCATGGCTGATGACGTCGCTCACCAACTCCCCCACGCTTATCGCGCTTGTCCAGGCATCCACCATGCTGCCGGTGATGTTCTTCGCGCTGCTGGCGGGCGCCGTGGCGGACAATATCGATCGGCGCAGAGTGATGCTCTGCGCGCAGGGCTTCATGCTCGTCATATCCGCTCTGCTTGCGGTCTGCGCATGGCAAGACCTGCTCACGCCCTGGCTGCTGCTCGGCTTCACCTTCCTGATCGGCATCGGCACGGCTTTCAACGGCCCGGCCTGGCAGGCTTCGGTGGGAGAGATGGTGCCGCGCCCCGCTTTGCCCGCCGCCGTTGCACTCAATTCCATGGGCTTCAATCTCGCACGCAGCCTGGGTCCTGCGATCGGTGGCGTCATCGTCGCGGCGGCTGGTGCGGCGACGGCCTTTCTGGCCAATGCGGTCAGCTATATCGGGCTGATCGTGGTTCTGGCGCGCTGGCGGCCGGACTTGCCGCCCCGCCTGTTGCCGCGTGAGCGGATCGGCCATGCGATGGATGCTGGCATCCGCTATGTCGCCATGTCTCCGCATCTGCGCATCGTGATGTTGCGCGCGTTGATCTTCGGCCTCTCGGCAAGTGCGGTGCCTGCATTGATGCCGCTCGTCGCGCGCGATCATATTTCCGGCGGAGCATTGACCTATGGTATGTTGTTGGGCGCATTCGGCCTGGGGGCCGTGGCGGGCGCACTGGGCAGCGGCCGGTTGCGTGCGCGAGGATCGACCGAGACGATCATTCGGATCGCCACTGGCGCGACGGTCCTGGGAACGCTGATCTCTGCGGTCAGCTATATCCTGCCCATCACGATCATCGCGATGATGCTGGCGGGCGCCGGCTGGGTGCTTGCGCTTTCCACCTTCAACGTCACCGTGCAGCTTGCATCTCCGCGCTGGGTGGTCGGCCGCGCCCTCGCATCCTATCAGATGGTCTCGTCGGGCGGGATCGCGCTGGGAAGCTGGCTGTTCGGCGGATTGTCGGGCGCCTATGGCGTCGATGTGGCGCTGATCGCAGCCGGTGCAATCCAGGCGGTTGGCGCCCTTGCCGGACTGTGGCGCCAATTGCCCGAAGTGGGTGCGATCAACCTGGATCCGCTCAGTCGATGGACCGAACCCGCAACCGCCGTCCCGATCGAACCGCGCAGCGGCCCCATTGTCATCACCATCGAATACCGGATCGCGGCCGGGAACATAAAATCGTTCCTGATCGAGATGGCTGAGCGCCGCCGCATCCGCATTCGCGACGGCGCACGCCATTGGGCATTGCTGCGGGATCTGGGTGAGCCCGAATTGTGGATCGAGCGCTATCATGTGGCGACATGGCTTGAATATGTGCGGCACAACCACCGGCGCACTTTTGCCGATGCCGCCAGTTCGGAACGGATCGGAGCCTTGCACATCGGGCCAGAGGCACCGCGCGTCCATCGCATGATCGAGCGGCAGACCGGATCGCTGCCGACCGTCTATCCAGCCGAGGTCGGCATCACGCTGACCGACCCCACCCGGATGACCTGACCGCTATAGCGCGCCGGTTTCCTTCAGCCCCGCGATATCGGCCGGGCTCAGTCCCCAGTCGCCCAGCACCTCTTCATTATGCTGTCCGGGCGCCGGCGGTGGAGACTGGATCGCACCGGGCGTTGCCGAGAAGCGCGGTGCCGGGCCCGGCTGAACCACCCCATCCAGTTCGACGAATGTGCCGCGTGCCACATTATGCGGATTGTCGGGCGCTTCGCCCATGGTCAGCACCGGGGCGAAACAGGCATCGCTGCCGTCGAACACCACACACCATTCGGCCTGGGTGCGTTCGGCGATCCGTGCCGCAAGAGCCTCGCGCAGCGCCGGCCAGGCCTTGCGGTCGATCTGCGCATCGAATGCGGGATCGTCGATGCCCGCGCGTTTGCGGAATTCGGTATAGAATTGGGGTTCGATCGGGCCAAGCGAGATCCACTTGCCGTCGGAACATTGATAGGTGCCGTAGAAATGCGCGCCGCCGTCGAGCAGATTGCGTTGCCGCCCGTCCAACCACAGGCCCGAAGCCTTGAAACCGTAGAACATCGCCATCAGGGATGCCGCGCCGTCGCTCATCGCGCAGTCGATCACCTGGCCGGTCCCGGTTGCGCGGGCATGGATCACGCCCGCCATCAGGCCGAATGCAAGATAGAGCGCACCCCCACCGAAATCGCCGACAAGATTGAGTGGCGGAACCGGCTTGTCTTCCAGGCCGATCGCGTCGAGTGCGCCGCTGATCGAGATATAGTTGATGTCGTGCCCGGCGAGATGGGCATAGGGGCCGGTCTGGCCCCAGCCGGTCATCCGGCCGTAGACGAGCTTGGGATTGCGCGCGAGCGCGACGTCGGGGCCCAGGCCCAGCCGTTCCATCACGCCGGGGCGGAATCCCTCGAACGTCGCATCCGCGCTTTCCATCAGTTTCAGACAGGTCTCGATCGCCTCCGGTCGCTTCAGGTCGAGCGCCACGGAGCGCCGGCCGCGTTCGGTAACGGCAAATCGACTGCCGCTCAGCCCGACGCCATCGACACCTGGCACCTTGCGATCGATGCGGATCACGTCCGCACCCAGATCCGACAGCAGCATGCCGCAGAACGGGCCTGGCCCGATGCCGGCGAACTCGACGACCTTCAGGCCGTCAAGCGGTCCCTTCACCATGTTCAGTGTCAATCCTCATCCCTCCCAGGCCGCAGCACGGATATGAAACGCGCGCATCCATGCGATGCGCGGATCATTCGGTCCAGCCGGAAAGGTGAAATATCGGCTCAGCCATACCCTCGGGTGCAGCTTCTGAGCAATGTCGAGACGGCCTCGATCCGTGCCAGTCCACGCGTGTCGCTGTGTGTCACAAGCCAGAAACTGCGTCGGATCTCCTTCTCGTCGGCGAGCAGTTCGACGATATTGGGATCGCGATCGCCGATGAATGTGGGGAGCATGCCGATCCCCGCCCCGCCGGTGATCAGCCGATGCTGGATGTTGATGCTGGTGCTTCTGAGCTTGGGCTCCAGTCCCACGCCAATCTCCGCCAGATAATCGAGTTCGGGCGCAAAGATCAGCTCGGGCACATAGCTGATCAGCGTATGCCGTTTCAGCTCGTCGGCGCGACCGGGCAGGCCGTAAAGATCGATATAGGCGCGCGACGCGTAGAGCCGCAGGCGATAATCGCCGAGTTTGCTGGCGACCAGCTTGCCGCTGCGGGGGCGCGCGAGCATCACCGCCATATCGGCCTCGCGCTTCGATGGATTGAGAAAGCCGGAGGCGGTGACCAGATCGATCTGGATATCGGGATGGGTACGGTGAAACGCCGGAAGTGCCGGCGCGAGCACCCAGGTGCCGAACCCTTCGGCGACCGACAGCCGCACCTGGCCCGACAGGCTGCGCGAATCCCCCGTCACTTCGCCCATGGCTGCCAGCGCGGCACTTTCGATCGCCTCGGCATGACGGAACAGCGCCTGGCCGCGATCGGTCAGCCGCTTCTCGATCCCGACCGATTCGAACAGTTCGGCGCCCAGCGCGTCCGACAGTCGCGTGATCCGGCGCCCGATCGTCGTCGCGTCGACGCCCAGCGCGCGCGCGGCGGGTGCCATGCGCCGTGCGCGCGCAACCGCCAGAAACACGCGCAGATCATCCCAGTCGAACATCCCAACTCCCCGGATCGATCGCGCATCGTAGCGATTGGTGTCGATCGGTGGAACGCCTTCTCTCAGGGCTTCACCATGCTGTCGCTCGGAGCGAAGCCTTTGGGGGCTGGAAAGCGAACGCCGTCACTGGCATCACCGGCGCGCATGATGTCGCCCGCAAGCGGCACTTGGGGGAAATGTTCATGCCGTCTTTGCTGCCGCGTCTGCTTGCGTGCCTCGTCCTTGCCGGCACGTCCGGGCTTCAGGCTCAGCCGCGCGCTGACAATCCGATGGTTTATGCCCCGGCCCCCGCCGCTCAGCGGGTGATCTACCGTGGCGCATCGCTGATCGACGGCACTGGCGCGGCGATCCGGCGTGACATGGCGGTTGTGACCAGCGGACCACGGATCGAGGCCGTGACGGAAAGCCGCGCACTGACGCCTGAAATGACGAAAGGCGCCGAAATCGTCGATGTAGCCGGCGCCTATCTGCTGCCCGGGCTGATCGACGATCACGAACATCTGGCGACGCCGCCCGACGCACGCACCGCGCGCGCGCAGATGCGGCGCGACGTCTATGGCGGGATCACCGCGGTCCGGATCATGGCGGACGATCTGCGCTCGATCGCCGAACTCAATCGCGAAGCGACGGTGGGTGAGATCCCGGGCCCCGATCTCCATTTCGCGGCGCTGATGGCCGGCAAGACCTTCTTCGAAGATCCCCGTACCGCCGCTGCGGCGCGCGGCTATGCGCCCGGCACCGCGCCGTGGATGCAGATGATCACCGACAAGACCGACATCCGCACAGCGGTGTCCATCGCACGCGGAACCGGTGCGATTGCGATCAAGATCTACGCAAATCTGACGCCCGTGCTGGTCAAGAAGATCGCGGCCGAAGCGCATCGACAGGGCATGCGCGTATGGGCGCACGGCATGGTGTTTCCCACCCCGCCGGAACAGGTGATCGCGGCGGGGCCGGACGTGATCTCGCACACCTGCTATCTCGCCTATCAGCTCTCCAACCCGCGCCCGCAAAGCTATCAGGATCGGTTTCCCGTCGACTATGCGAAGTTCGAAGGCGGCGACAATGCCGAGATGGCGAGGCTGTTTGCCGAGATGAAGCGCCGCAACATCATCCTTGATCCCACGCTCAGGGTCTATCGCGAGAGCGACAAGCGCGCCGCAAAGAACCCCGGCGGCAAACCCTATCACTGCACACTCGACCTTGCTGCGCGCCTGACCGGCCAGGCGTGGCGCGCGGGCGTGCAGATCTCGACCGGCACCGACGGCTTCACCGCCTGGGATGCGCCCTATCCCGCGCTGTTCGACGAACTCGAACTGCTCGCGACCCGCGCGAATATCCCGCCCGCCGAGGTGATCCGCGCCGCGACGTTGACCGGCGCGCGCACGATCGGTCGGGAAAAGGACATGGGCAGTGTCGAACCCGGCAAGCTCGCCAATCTGCTGGTGGTCGAACGCAATCCGCTCGACTCGCTTGCCAATCTGCGCAGTGTCCGCTTTTCGGTGAAGCAGGGCCGGCGTTACGACCGATCCGATTACCGCCCGATCACACGCGACGAAATCCCCGCGAGAGACTGAGGTTCATCATGACGCACAGCCCATCCGACATCGATCGTCGCCACCTGCTCGCGCTCGGCGCAAGCGCGCTCGCGGCGCCTTCGCTGCTCTCGACTGCAACTGCCGCATCCCGTGCGGGTGGCGTTCCGAACAATGCGATCGTGATCAATGCGCTGGGCGGCCTCAGCAATCCCAATAATCGACCGGATGGCCCGCCGCCCAAAACCGGGGTCGCCAATGCGTCCTCGCGCGCGATCGACCAGCGCGTGATCGACGATGCCCGTTCGTCCGGCCTGACCGCGGTCAATGTGACATTGGGTTATGTCGCCGGCGATATGGAGCCGTTCGAGCATAGCGTGCGAGAGATCGGCGTCTGGAACACGCGGATCGAGGCGCGGCCCAAAGACCTGCTCAAGATCCTGACCGCGGCCGATATCCTTCGTGCCAAGCGCGAGAACCGCATCGGGATCATCTACGGATTCCAGAACAGCGCGATGATGGGCAAGGACGTTTCGCGCGCCGACATCTTCGCCAATCTCGGCGTCCGCATATTCCAGCTGACCTATAATCCCGCCAATGCCGCCGGCGACGGTTCGATGGCGCCCGAAAATCGCAGCCTGACCCCGTTCGGCCGTGAACTGGTCGAGCGATTGAACATGAACAAGGTCATGGTCGATCTGTCCCATAGCGGCGAGAAGACCTGCCTGGAGGCAGCCCGCATTTCGAAACAGCCGATCTCGATCAACCATACCGGCTGCCGTGCGCTGACCGATCTGCCGCGCAACAAGACCGATGCGGAACTGCGGCTGGTCGCCGAGCGTGGCGGTTTTGTCGGCATCTATTTCATGCCGTTCCTCAACCCCAGCAGCAATGCCACGGCGGAGGACGTCGTCGCGCATATCGACCATGCGGTGAAGATCTGCGGCGAGGATCATGTCGGCATCGGCACAGATGGCGTGATCACCGCGATCGACGACCTTCCCGCTTACCGTGTGCGTATCGCGCGTGAGATCGCCGACCGGAAGGCTGCGGGCATCGGCGCAGTCGGCGAGAATCCCGACACCCTGCCCTTCGTGATAGACCTGCGCGGGCCGAGCCAATTCCACGATCTGGCCGACCGACTGCGCAAACGTGGCTATCGCGAGGCCCGGATCGAGAAGATCCTGGGACTCAACTTCGTCAATTACGCCAAAACAATCTGGGGCGCGTAAAGCGCAGTAAGAGGAACGGCATGTCTCAAGAGCTGATCACGTTCGTCAACACAGGGCTCGTCCCGATCGGCCTGATGCTGATCATGTTCAGCATGGGCCTGACGCTGAAGCTCGGCGATTTCGGGCTGGTGCTCGCCAATGGCCGAACTGTCCTTGCGGGGCTGGGCGGGCAGCTCCTGCTGATGCCGCTGCTTGCGCTCGGCATTGGCTGGCTGCTGCAATTGCCGCCGCAATACGCGCTGGGGCTGTTCATCCTGGGCATCTGCCCTGCGGGGACGACATCGAACGCGCTGACCTTCGTCGGACGCGGCAATACGGCGCTCGCAGTGGTGCTGACGGCACTGTCGAGTCTGATCACTGTCTTTTCCATCCCGATCCTGCTGAGCTGGGCGATACCGCATTTCGCGGCCGGCGGTACGGTTCCGGAACTGTCCATCCCCAGCGTCATGATGCAGCTCGTTCGCATCACCATCTTGCCCATCGCTGTCGGCATGCTCATCCGCCGCTTCGCGCCCGCAGCGGCGGAGCGAATGAGCCGCTGGTTCCGTCCGATCTCGCTGATCGTGCTGATCGCGGTGATCGCCTTTGCCATCGGCGTCAGTCTGGACATGGTGCTCGCCAATCTCTTGGGCGCGGGCCCGGCGATCCTGCTGCTCAACGTTGCCGCGATGGCAGTCGGGCTTGGCATCGCACGCCTGATCGGTGCGGGCAGCGCCGATGCGATGACGCTGGCAATCGAGGTGGGCGTCCATAATGTGACGCTCGCCACCTTCCTGACCCTGACCGTGCTCGACAGTCTGCCGCTCGCGGTCACCCAGAATATCTATGGACTTGTGATGATCGTGAACGCGATGCTGCTGATCCGCTGGTTCCGTCCTCGCCTGGCGGGAGCCGCGGCATGAGCGGCTTGCTGATCCTCACCCATCAGGATGTCGAACGCCTGCTGACGTACGAGGCGTGCATCCCGCTGATGCGTGACGCGATGATCGCGCTGTCGAACGGAACGACGAAGCAATTGCTGCGCAGCATCATCGACCTCGATCACGGTCGCGCCTTTGGCGTGATGCCCGGCGCGATGGGCGGTGACGGGCCGTTCGGCGCCAAGGTGGTCAGCGTGTTCCCTGAGAATTTCGCAGCGGGGAAGCCGTCCCACCAGGGAATGGTCCTGCTGTTCGACGCGGAGACGGGGGCACCGAGCGCGATCGTCGACGCCGGGGAAGTGACCGCGATCCGTACGGCCGCCGCGTCTGCAGCGGCGACGGATGCGCTTGCGCGCCCCGACGCTTCGCGACTGGCGGTGCTCGGCTATGGCGAACAGGCCTGGCGCCATATCGAAGCGATCAGCCATGTGCGTACGCTGGGCCATGTGACGATCTGGGGGCGCAATCCGGCACTGGCCGCGGCGATGGCCGAACGCGTTCGTCGCGAATTGGGGATCGACGCGGATGCCGCGCCTGACGTGGCGGCCGCAGTCGCGACGGCGGATATCGTCTGCGCGACCACCGCGGCGCAAGACCCGATCCTGCACGAGCGAGACGTTCGTCCAGGGACGCATATCAACGCCGTCGGATCGAGCCGCGCCGGCCCCGCCGAGCTGGACAACGCGCTCGTCGCTCGCGCCCGCTTCATCGCCGATTATCGGCCCGGCGTGCTCGCGCAGGGGGCCGAGTTCCTCAACGCCAAGGCGGCGGGGCTTGTCGACGACGATCATGTGCTGGGTGAGATCGGCCAGGTGATGGCGGGTACGCTGGCGGGCCGCACCAGCGCGGACGATATCACGGTCTACAAGTCGCTCGGCCATGTCGTGCAGGATCTGGTGAGCGCGGCCCATGTCTGCCGCGCGGCCGAAGCCGTGGCGGCCGGCACGCGCGTGTCGTTCTGAGATTTCCCCCAAAAATAGTGCCGGCCAGAAAAGGTTGCATGTGCATGTTTTAAGAGTCATAGTCCGGCGATCTTGAGGGAGAGAGCCGATGACGACGCAAACGCTTCAGCAGTTCGCCGCCGGGGTGGCATCAGGTGCGATCCGCACCGTTGACCTGACCCAGACGCTATCGCCGGACACGCCGACATTGGTGCTTCCCCCCGAATTCGGCCAGTGCGCCGGATTCAGCCAGGAAGAGATTTCGCGCTACGACGATCGCGGTGTCGCCTGGTACTGGAACAATTTCACCGTCGGCGAGCATACCGGCACCCATTTCGACGCACCGATCCATTGGGTGTCGGGCAAGGACCTGCCCGACAATGCGCTGGACACGATCAAGCCTGCCGATTTCATCGCGCCTGCCGTCGTCATCGACATCTCCGAGAAATGCGCCGCCGACCCCGACTATCTGCTGACGGTCGCCGATATCGAGGCATGGGAAGCCGAGCATGGTCGCATCCCGCCGCGCAACTGGGTGCTGCTGCGCACCGACTGGTCGAAGCGCTCGGTCGAGGATTACACCAATCGCCGCGAGGACGGCGCCCACACGCCCGGGCCGTCGGTCGAGGCCGTTCAGTTCCTGGTCGAGGATCGCGACGCGCACGGTTTCGGCGTGGAGACGATCGGCACCGACGCCGGCCAGGCACATCTGCTCAACCCGCCCTACCCCGCGCATGGCATCTTCCACGGCGCCGGGCGTTACGGCCTGCAGTGCCTGCAGAATCTCGACCAGCTTCCTGCGACCGGCAGCGTGGTGATCGCCACCCCGCTCAAGATCGCCGGCGGTTCGGGCAGCCCGCTGCGCGTGCTGGCATTGGTCGGGGGCTGACACTGTGGCGGAACGCTCGTTCAAGGCCGAAGTGGAGCAGCTCCGGATCGGGGCGAACGAAGTGTTCCACGGCGAAGGCATATTGGCCGTCACCAAGGCGCTGCTCCAGTCGGGCGTCGCCTATGTCGGCGGCTATCAGGGATCGCCGATCAGCCATCTGATGGATGTGTTCGCCGATGCGAACGACCTGATGCTCGAACTGGGCGTCCATTTCGAGTCGAGCGCGAGCGAGGCCAGCGCGGCGGCGATGCTCGCCGCGTCGGTCAACTATCCGCTGCGCGGCGCGGTGGCGTGGAAATCGGTGGTCGGCACGAACGTCGCCTCCGATGCGCTCTCCAACGTCGCGTCGGGCGGCGTGACCGGCGGTGCGCTCATCATCCTGGGCGAGGATTATGGCGAAGGCTCCTCGATCATGCAGGAGCGCACCCATGCCTTCGCGATGAAGTCGCAGATCTGGCTGCTCGACCCACGCCCCAACCTGACCGCGATCGTCGACATGGTCGAAAAGGGTTTCGAACTGTCGGAGGCGTCGAACACGCCGGTGATGCTGGAGCTGCGCGTCCGCGCCTGCCACGTCACCGGCAGCTTCGTCGCGCGCGACAATCAGAGCCCTAAGATGACCGTGCAGCAGGCGGCGGAATCGCCGGTCCGCGACGTCGAACGCATCGTGCTGCCCCCCGCCAATTTCCTCCACGAGGTGGAGAAGATCGAGAAGCGCTGGCCCGCCGGCATCCGCTACGTCCAGGAGAACCGGCTGAACGAGCATTTCGGCACGCGTGAGGATGACATCGGCATCATCGTCCAGGGCGGCCTGTTCAATTCGCTCAACCGTGCGCTCGAACTGCTCGACCTGTCCGACGCCTATGGCAATGCCCGGCTGCCCATCTATGTGCTCAACGTCACCTATCCGCTGATCCCCGACGAGGTCCGCGACTTCTGCGCGGGCAAGCGTGCGGTGCTGGTGGTCGAGGAAGGCCAGCCCGAATTCATCGAGCATGAGCTGAACACTCTGGTGCGCCGCGCCGACCTGCAGACGCGGGTCATCGGCAAGGATGTGCTGCCGCGGGCCGGCGAATATAGCGGCCAGGTGATCCGCGACGGCGTCGCCAAGTTCCTGCGCGCCTGGGCGCCCGATCGCGCGCCGTCCGAGACGCCAGCAGCAGCACCGGCGCTTACCCCGGCGATGGTGCCGCAGCGGCCCGCCGGCTTCTGCACCGGCTGTCCCGAACGGCCGATCTTCTCGGCGATGAAGCTGGTCCAGAAGGAGCTAGGCGAATTCCACGTCTCGGCGGATATCGGCTGCCACCTCTTCTCGATCCTGCCGCCGTTCCATATCGGCAACACCACCATGGGCTATGGCCTGGGCACGGCCGGCGCATCGGCGTTCAAGCCGGGCGGCAAGCGCGCGATCGCGATGATGGGCGACGGCGGTTTCTGGCATAACGGCCTGACCTCCGGCATCGGCAATGCCGTCTTCAACCAGGACGACAATCTGACGATCATCGTCGACAATGGCTATTCGGCGGCGACCGGCGGACAGGACATATTGTCCTCCAAGGCGCAGAACGCCAATCGCCAGACCAACAACCCGATCGAAAAGGCGGTGCGCGGCATCGGCATCGGCTGGGCCAAGACGCTGACCCGCACCTATGACGTTGCGGGCATGCGCGATGCGATCCGCGATGCGCTGACCAGCGAGGAAAAGGGTCCCAAGGTCCTAGTTGCCCAGTCCGAATGCCAGCTCAATCGGCAGCGCCGGGTGAAACCGCTGATGGCGAAGGCGATCAAATCCGGCCAGCGTGTCGTGCGCGAGCGTTTCGGCGTCGATCCCGACACCTGCACGGGCGACCATAGCTGCATCCGCCTGTCGGGCTGCCCCTCGCTCACGATCAAGACCAATCCGGACAAGCTCCGCCAGGATCCGATCGCGCATGTCGACAATAGCTGCGTCGGCTGCGGCGTCTGCGGTGAGGTCAGCCATGCCGCGGTGCTTTGCCCATCCTTCTACAAGGCGGAGATCGTCGCGAACCCGACGCGCTGGGATCGCACGCGCGACCGGCTGCGCGCCTGGGTGATCGGCGCGGTGCAGAAACGATCGGCGCGCTCGATCGCGGCGCGGGCATTCTGACCATGGCACAGGATCGCAAGCGCATCGCCATTGCCGTGCTCGGTCTCGGTGGCCAGGGCGGCGGCGTGCTCGCCGACTGGATCGTCGAACTGGGCGCGCATAACGGCTTTGTCACCCAGGGTACGTCGGTGCCGGGCGTCGCGCAGCGCACCGGATCGACCATCTATTATATCGAGATGATCCCGGACAGCGCGGGGCCACCGGTGCTGGCGCTGACCCCGGTGCCCGGCGACGTTGACATCGTCATCGCGTCCGAACTGATGGAAACCGGCCGCGCGATATTGCGCGGCTTCGTCACCGCCGACCGGACCGTGCTGATCGGATCGACCCACCGCGTCTATGCCATTTCCGAGAAGTCGGCGATGGGTGATGGCCGCGCGAGCGGCGAGCGCATCCTTGCGGCCTCGGCCGAGCGTGCGAAGCGCTTTATCGGTTTCGACATGGATGCGGCCGCCGCACGCACCGGCAGTGTGATCAGCTCGGTGATGTTCGGCGCGCTCGCCGGCAGCGGCGCCCTGCCCTTCCCGCGCGAAGCGTTCGAAGCCGCGATCCGCGCTGGCGGCAAGGCGGTCCAGACCAATCTTGCGGGCTTTGCCGCAGGCTATGATGCGGCGCAGGGCCGGCTGGCCGAAACGGTTGAAGCGGTGTCCGCGACGCTGCCGACCAGCGCTGCCGGACGCGCCTTCTTTGCACGGATCGAGGAGCAGATTCCGGCATCGGCATATGAATTCGCGATCGAGGGCGTGCGCCGCCTGATGGACTATCAGGACGCGCGCTACGCCGAACTCTATCTCGATCGGCTGGCCGGCATCCGTTCGGTCGATGATGGCGCCGACGACTGGCGGATGACGCGCGAGGCTGCACGCCATCTGGCGCTGTGGATGAGCTATGAGGACACGATCCGCGTCGCCGACCTGAAGGTGCGCGCCAGCCGCTTCGCGCGTGTGCGTGACGAGGTGAAGGTGGCCGACGACCAGCTTCTCCACATCACCGAATATATGCATCCGCGGCTCGAGGAGATTTGCGAGACGCTGCCATCGGGCATCGGTCGCGGCATCCTAGGCAGCGAGCGGCTGTCGCGTTGGCTGCACCCGTTCTTCAAGAAGGGCCGTCACGTCGAGACCACCAGCGTCCGATGGTTCCTGATGCTCTCCATGCTCGCGGGTTTCCGCCGCTGGCGGCGCGGCACGTTGCGCTACGAGATGGAACAGGCGCGGATCGACGAATGGCTCGATCTGGCGCGCGACGCGGCCGGCCGCGATCCGGTGGTCGCGCTGGAGCTGATCCTCTGCCAGCGGCTGATCAAGGGTTATGGCGACACTTTCGCGCGGGGGCTGTCCAGCTATTCGCGGATCGTCGAGCGCTATCGGGCGCTGGGCGACCGTGCCGATGCGGCGACAATCCGCAAGCTGCGCGAAGCGGCGCTGGCGGATGAGGACGGCGTCGCACTGAGCGGGGCATTGGCAGAGTTGCAACTGGCGTCGTGAAAGATTTCCCTCGCCCTTTCAGGGGAGAGGGTGATCGAGCACAGCGAGATCGGGAGATGGGCCGTCGGGGCAGGGCTGAATACTAGCGCAGAGGCTTCGCTCGATTCCCCCTCTCCCGGTTTCGCTACGCTCAACCACCCTCTCCCCTGAAGAGGAGAGGGTTTTCTTAGCGCTCCCCCAATTGCAGCACAGCGATCGAAGCCCTACACCGGCCGCTATGGAGAATGAGAGCATGGACGCGTTCCGGTCGAGCAATCCCGGCACCTCGGCTTTCAAGGTGGAACGCTATCCCTTCTACCTGCTCAATCGCCTCGTCAGCCGGTATAATGGCATCATCGAAACCAGGCTGCGCGCGATCGGGCTGGATATCCCGTCATGGCGCGTGCTGATGATACTGGGCGAACGCAGCCCGCGAGGGACGCGGGAGATCGCCGAGGCGGCAGTGATCAATCTGTCGACGATGACGCGGATCATCCAGCGCATGGTCGTTGCCGGGCTCGTGTCGGCTACAAGCAGCGAGGAAGATGCCCGCGTCACGCTGGTGACGCTGACCGCTGACGGCCGCGACAAGCTCGGCGAAGCGCGGGGTGTTTCCGCGCCGGTCTACGAGCATCTGGTGACAGGACTGGCACCCGAGGAATTCGAACTGATGATCGGCCTGCTCAACCGGGTGCACGACAATCTCGAGCCGCTGGCACGAGGCTGAACGCCAGGACCGACGCCCGGCTTTAAAGAAATGCTTTAAGCTTGATGTTTTAAGCTTGAAACTTTTTCCAGGACGGGTAGGATCACGCCAGAACCTGTCCATTCGAGGGTCGATAGCATGAAAATCGCCTGTCTCGGCGGCGGCCCCGCCGGCCTCTATTTCGCGATATCGATGAAGCTGCGTAATGCAGATCATCAGGTCGACCTGTTCGAACGCAACCGCCCCGACGATACGTTCGGCTGGGGCGTCGTCTTCTCCGACCAGACGGTCGAGAATCTGATGACGAACGATCCGGTCAGCGGCGCCACGATCCGCGACGAGTTCACCCATTGGGACGATATCGACGTCCATATCCATGGCGAATGCGTCCGCTCCTCCGGCCACGGCTTTATCGGTATCGGTCGCAAGCGGTTGCTGGCGATCCTCCAGGAACGTGCCCGCGAACTGGGCGTGAACCTGTATTTCCAGCATGAGGCCAGCCCCGACCTCGCGGACTGGTCCGATTACGATCTCGTCATCGCGGCGGACGGTGCCAACAGCCGCATCCGCAACGCCTATGCTGAGCATTTCGACGTCGACATCCAGGTTCGCCGCAACAAATTCTTCTGGTTCGGCACGCACAAGACCTTCGACGCCTTCACCTTCGCGTTCGAAAAGGTCGAAGCCGGCTGGATCTGGGCACACGCCTATCGTTTCGACGACAATCTCTCGACCTTCATCGTCGAGATGGACCCGGACGTCTGGTCGGGGCTCGGCTTCGACCGGATGGATCAGCCCGAGGCGATCGCGGTGTGCGAGGGCATCTTCTCGAAATATCTCGACGGCAATGCGCTGATGTCCAACGCGACGCATCTGCCCGGGCCGCAGGCCTGGCTCAATTTCCGCCGGATCATCACCAATCGCTGGTCGTACGACAAGATCGTGCTGCTCGGCGATGCTGCCCATACCGCGCATTTCTCGATCGGATCGGGAACCAAGCTGGCGCTGGAAGATGCGATCAAGCTGGCCGAAGTGCTCAATCGTCCCGGTCTGGATCGCGCCGAAGCGCTTCTGGAATATCAGGAGGAACGCAACGTCGAGGTCTTGAAGCTGCAGAACAGCGCGCGCAACTCGACCGAATGGTTCGAGACGCTTGACCGCTATCTGCCGTTCGAGCCGATCCAGTTCGCCTATTCATTGCTCACCCGGTCGCAGCGCGTCAGCCACGAGAATCTGCGATTGCGCGACAAGGCCTGGCTGGAGGGTGTCGAGCGCTGGTTCCAGTCGCAGGCACGCGGAGACGTTCAGAACACGCCGGCGCCGCCGATGTTCGCGCCCTATCGGCTGCGCGAGATGGAATTGGCCAACCGCATCGTCGTCTCGCCCATGGCGATGTATTCGGCGACGGACGGTACGCCCAACGACTTCCATCTCGTCCATTATGGCAGCCGCGCCCAGGGCGGTGCCGGGCTGCTCTATACCGAGATGACCTGCGTCTCGCCCGACGGGCGGATCACGCCCGCCTGCCCCGGCATGTACGCGCCCGAGCATGTCGACGCCTGGAAACGCATCGTCGATTTCGTCCACGCCAACAGCGCCGCCAAATTCTGCCTCCAGCTCGGCCATTCCGGCGCCAAGGGTTCCACGAAGATCGGCTGGGAAGGCTATGACGTGCCGCTCGACAGCGGCAACTGGCCGCTGCTCGCTGCGTCGAACGTGCCGTGGAGTGCCGACAACCAGACGCCGAACCCGATGACGCGCGCCGACATGGACATGGTCCGCGATCAGTTCGTGGCGGCGACCCGCATGGCGCTCGATGCCGGCTTCGACATGGTCGAGCTCCATTGCGCGCACGGCTATCTGCTCTCCAGCTTCATCACGCCGCTGCAGAACACGCGCACCGACGACTATGGCGGCAGTCTGGAGAACCGGCTGCGCTATCCGCTGGAAGTGTTCCGTGCGATGCGCGCCGCCTGGCCGGCGGACCGGCCGATGTCGGTGCGTATCTCGGCGAACGACTGGATGGGCGACGAGGGCGTGACTCCCGATGAAGCGGTCGAGATCGCCCGCGCCTTCGACGAGGCGGGCGCTGACTTGATCGACGTTTCCGCGGGGCAGACCTGGGCAGTATCCAAGCCCGTCTATGGCCGCATGTTCCAGACGCCCTTTGCCGACCAGATCCGCAACGAAGCCCGTGTCTCGACGATGGCGGTCGGCAATATCTTCGAGCCCGACCATGCCAATTCGATCCTGGCCGCTGGCCGCGCCGACCTTGTCGCACTTGGCCGTCCGCATCTGATCGATCCGATGTGGACGCTGCGCGCCGCCGCGTCGCATGAATATCGTGGCGTCCATGTGCCGCCGGGCTATCTGGGGGGGATGAGCCAGCTCTCGCGCAATCTGAAGCGCGCGGCGGAGCAGGACGCGATGCTGAAGGGCTGATCATGCGACTGACGGGCAGACATGCGGTTGTAACCGGGGGTGGATCGGGCATCGGCGCGGCGATCGCACGTGCGCTGGCGGCCGAGGGTGCGAAACTGACGTTGGTCGGTCGCCGCCGCGACGCACTGGAACGCGTCGCATCGACGCTGCCCGATGCCGCTGTTGCGCCAGCGGATATCACCAGCCGCGTCGAGATCGATGCCGCCTTCGCCGCGGCGCGTGCGGCGCATGGGCCGATCTCGATCCTGGTCAACAATGCCGGTGCCGCACCCAGCGCTCCATTCGCCAAGGTGACGGCGGAGGCGTGGCGCAATGCGATGGCGATCAATCTCGATGCGCTGTTCGATTGCTGTCAGTCGGCCCTGCCCGACCTGCTGGCGGCCGAGGCCGGCCGCATCGTCACCATCGCCTCGACCGCGGGGCTGAAAGGCTATGGCTATACCGCACCCTATGTTGCGTCGAAGCATGGCGCGATCGGGTTGATGCGCGCGCTGGCGGCAGAGTTCGCCAAGACCGGCATCACCGCCAACGCGGTCTGCCCCGGTTTCACCGATACCGATATCGTCGCCGACGCCATCGCGAACATCCGCGCCAAGACCGGCCGTGGCGAAGACGAGGCACGCGCCGAGCTCGCCAAATTCAATCCGCAGAAACGGTTGATCGCGCCGGAGGAAGTGGCGAGCGCGGTCGTCTGGCTGTGCCTGGCTGAAAACCGCTCGATCACCGGACAGGCGCTCGCGGTTGCCGGCGGAGAGGTGATGTGAGCCAGATCGACGCGATCCGTGAAAAGCATGACGGCGCGCTTGCCGATCGCAGCAGCATTCGGCTGTGGCTGCGCCTGCTGAGCTGCACGACGGTGATGGAGAAACGGATCCGGCGCCGTTTCGCCGATCGTTATGAAGCCACCCTGCCCCGTTTCGACGTGCTCGCCGCGCTGGATCGTGCGCCGGAGGGTATGACGATGGGCGCCCTTTCCCGCGCGTTGCTGGTATCGAGCGGCAACGTCACCGGCGTGGTCCAGGCATTGCTGCGCGACGACCATGTCGCGATGACGACATCCCCAACCGATGGCCGCGCCTCCATCGTGCGGCTCACCCCGAGTGGACAGGCCTATTTCGTCGAACTGTCCGAAGCGCATCATGAATGGGTGGATGCGATGCTTGCCGGTATGTCGCGACCCGATCGCGAGGCGCTCTACCAATTGCTCGGCGCGCTCAAATCATCGCTCGCTGCCGATTCCGGAGAGGAGAAATCATGAATCCCGAGAGTTTCACGCCCACCCATTTCGGCTGGAGTTTCGAGGCCGGCGTCGCGACGGTGACGCTCAACCGGCCGGAGCGCAAGAATCCGCTGACCTTCGAAAGCTATGCGGAGTTGCGCGATATGTTCCGCAACCTCGTCTATGTGCCGGAGGTCAAGGCCGTGGTCGTGACCGGTGCCGGCGGCAATTTCAGCTCGGGCGGCGACGTGCATGAGATCATCGGCCCGCTGACAGAAATGGCGATGCCCGAGCTGCTCGCCTTCACGCGGATGACCGGCGACCTCGTCAAGGCGATGCGCAACTGCCCGCAGCCGATCGTCGCCGCGCTCGACGGGATCTGCGTCGGTGCCGGTGCGATCATGGCGATGGCATCCGACATGCGGCTCGCTACCCCCGCGACCAAGACCGCGTTCCTGTTCACCCGCGTCGGCCTGGCCGGCTGCGACATGGGCGCATGTGCGATCCTGCCGCGCATCATCGGCCAGGGGCGCGCATCCGAGCTGCTCTATACCGGCCGGATGATGTCCGCCGAGGAAGGCGAGCGCTGGGGCTTCCACAACCGCCTGGTCGCGTCCGACGAGGTGCTGGGCGCCGCGCAGGATCTGGCCCGGTCGCTCGCAGCAGGCCCGACCTTCGCGCACGGCATCACCAAGACCCAGCTCAACATGGAATGGGCAGTGAGCATCGAGACCGCGATCGAGATGGAAGCGCAGGCCCAGGCGATCTGCATGGCGACCAAGGATTTCCGCCGTGCGTTCGATGCCTTCGCCGCCAAGCGCACGCCAGAATTCGCAGGCAACTGATGGCGGACCGCAGCTTCCTCGACTGGCCCTTCTTCGACGAGAGCCACCGCACTTTGGCCGACGGGCTGGATCAATGGTGCGCGGCGAACCTGTCGCATCATCATGACGATGCCGATATCGATCAGGAATGCCGCACGCTGGTGCGCAAGCTCGGCGAGGCCGGCTGGCTGCGATATTGCGTGCCCGCGGCCTATGGCGGCGTCCACGAACAGCTCGACGTCCGTTCGCTCGCGCTGATCCGCGAGACGCTGGCGCGGCATTCGGGCCTCGCCGACTTCGCCTTTGCCATGCAGGGTCTCGGATCGGGCACGATTTCCCTGCTCGGTACCGAGCCGCAGAAACAGGCCTATCTGCCTGCGGTCTCCCGCGGCGAGAAGATCGCAGCCTTCGCATTGACCGAGCCGGCATCGGGCTCCGACGTCGCGTCGATGGAGACCAGCGCCGTACTGGACGGCGATGAATATCGCGTCGACGGCGCCAAAACCTATATCTCGAACGGCGGCATTGCCGATTATTACGTGCTGTTCGCCCGCACCGGCGAAGCGCCCGGCGCACGCGGCATCTCCGCGCTGATCGTCGATGCCGACAATCCGGGCCTCGCCGTCACCGAGCGTATCCAGGTGATCGCGCCGCACCCGCTGGCGACACTGACCTTCACCGATATGCGTCTCGCGTCCGATGCGCTGATCGGCGAATCCGGACGCGGCTTCGCCGCCGCGATGGCGACGCTCGATATCTTCCGCACCACTGTCGGCGCTGCCGCCTTGGGCTTTGCGCGCCGCGCGCTCGACGAGGCGACGGCACGGGTCCGCGTCCGCCGGCTCGGCGCGGGTACGCTTGCCGACAATCCGATCACCCAATCCAAGCTGGCGGAGATGGTGCTCGACGTGGAAACCTCGGCATTGCTCATCTACCGCGCCGCCTGGCTGCGCGACGTGAAGGGGCAGCGCAACACGCGTGAAGCCGCGCTTGCCAAGCTCCATGCGACGGACAGCGCGCAGAGCGTAATCGACAAGGCGGTGCAGATGTTCGGCGGGCTCGGCGTCACTGTCGGCGTGCCGGTCGAGAGCCTTTATCGCGAAGTCCGCGCGCTGCGCATCTACGAAGGCGCATCCGAAGTGCAGAAAGTGGTGATCGCTCGCCAGCACCTGGCCGACAGCGCGGCGTGAGCGGGATGTTCAGCGTCACCTATCCGCTGCGCTTCGCCCACTGCGACCCTGCCGGTATCGCTTATTATCCGCGCTATTTCGAGCTGTGCGACGCTGCGATCGAGGACTGGACCGCCGCAATACTGGGGGTCGACCGCCGGACGATGCACATCGATATGGGGTTGGGCTTGCCGACGGTCGATCTGAAGGCGAGCTTTACTGCAATGAGCCGGCTCGGCGACTTGCTCGACATCTCGGTTTCGGTCGAACGCGTCGGTCGCAGTTCGATCGATCTCGCGATCGATGTCAGCTCTGCCGGCGAGCCGCGCTTCGGCGTCCGCTACACCCAGGTGCTGACCAGCCTGACCGAAAGCCGCGCCGTGCCGTGGCCCGATGACTTACGCGAACGGCTCGATGCAGCCGCCAGGAAGGAACCCGCATGACCGTACATCGCTCGCTTCTCCCCACCGGCTGGAAACGCCCCAAGGGCTATGCCAACGGCATCTCCGCGCAGGGCCGTATGGTCTTCACTGCCGGCGTTGTCGGCTGGGACGCCGAGGAGAAATTCGTCGCGAAGGATCTGGCGGGCCAGTTTCGCCAGTTGCTGGTCAATACGCTGGCGATCCTGGCAGAGGACGGCGCTGGCCCCGAGCATATCGCGCGCATGACCTGGTACGTCACCAGCCGCGACGATTATGTCGCCAGCCTGCCCCAGATCGGCGAAGCCTATCGCGAACTGATCGGCCGCAACTTCCCCGCCATGGCGGTGGTCGAAGTGTCGGCGCTGGTCGAGCCCGAGGCGTTGCTGGAGATCGAGACCATCGCGGTCGTGCCGGGTTAAGATAGAAGACCACCCAAACCCGTTCGTGTCGAGCGAAGTCGAGACACGCGCCACTGAACCCAAACGTCCCTCGACTTCGCTCGGGACAAACGGAAAAGGCTCCGGGACACGAGACCCGGACATCTGAAGGAATATCGCGTGGACAGATTCGATTGGGCCGATCCTTTCCTGCTCGACGAGCAACTGGAAGATGATGAGCGGATGATCCGCGACACCGCGCGCGCTTATGCCGAGGACCGGCTGGCGCCGCGCATCATCGATGCGTTCGCGAACGAAGTGACCGATCCCGCGATTTTCCGCGAGATGGGTGAGATCGGCCTGCTCGGCCCGACCATCCCGGCCGAATATGGTGGCGTCGGCGCATCCTATGTCGCTTACGGCCTTGTCGCACGTGAGGTCGAGCGGATCGATTCTGGCTATCGCTCGATGATGAGCGTCCAATCCAGCCTGGTGATGTATCCGATCTACGCCTTCGGATCGGAAGAGCAGAAGCAGCGCTATCTGCCGAAGCTTGCGAGTGGCGAATGGATTGGTTGTTTCGGCCTGACCGAACCCGATGCCGGCTCCGATCCGGGCGGCATGCGCACGCGCGCGACCAAGACCGATGGCGGCTATCTGCTGAACGGCGCCAAGACCTGGATCTCCAACTCGCCGATCGCCGATGTGTTCGTGGTTTGGGCCAAGTCGGACGAACATGGCGGCGGTATTCGCGGCTTCGTCCTCGAAAAGGGTATGGCCGGCCTGTCCGCGCCCAAGATCGAAGGCAAGCTCTCGCTGCGTGCGTCGATCACCGGCATGATCGTGCTTGAAGATGTCGAAGTGCCCGAAAGCGCGCTGCTGCCCGAGGTTCAGGGATTGAAGGGCCCCTTCTCCTGCCTCAATCGCGCGCGCTACGGCATTTCATGGGGGGCGCTGGGTGCGGCGGAATTCTGCTTCCACGCCGCGCGGCAATATGGTCTCGATCGTCACCAGTTCGGCCGTCCGCTCGCCGCGACCCAACTCTTCCAGAAGAAGCTGGCCGATATGGAGACCGATATCGCACTCGGCCTGCAGGCCAGCCTGCGCGTCGGACGACTGATGGACGAAGGCCGGTTCGCGCCGGAGATGATCTCGATCGTCAAGCGCAACAATGTCGGCAAGGCACTCGATATCGCGCGCCAGGCCCGCGATATGCATGGCGGCAACGGCATTTCGGGTGAGTATCAGGTGATGCGCCACGCGATGAACCTGGAGACGGTCAACACCTATGAGGGCGCGCACGACGTCCATGCGTTGATCCTGGGGCGTGCGATCACAGGTATCGCGGCCTTCTGATCGCTCACACCAGGAATTTGAGCAGTTCGATCCCTGTCGCCGCGCGCAGCACGCGCGCGGCGAGGGCATTGCCGTTGGTCGCGTTGGTGAAGATGACGATGCCGCGACGCTTTTCCGCGTCGCCCATGCCCAGTGTCTTGAAGATCCCGTAATTGCTGCCGCTATGTTCGAACAATCGTTGGCCCGGTGAGCGTTCGAGCTGCCAGCCCAGACCGCGCGAATAATCGGGGCCGCGAACTTCGATCTGGGTGGTCAGCATCGCCCGGCGGCTATCCTCCGAAACCTCCCACGCCGCTCTCCTGCGGTCATCCATCATCAGCGCCATGAAGCGCGCATAATCCGACACCGTGGTCAGCAGCCCGCCGGCGGAATTAACCAGAAGATTATGGGTTGAAGGCGGCGTCGCCGGATCGGCCTCGCGCATGGCCCGGATCGAATCCTCATAGGTCCATGACGCGATCGGCCTGGCCCAGCGCTTTGCGATCGGCAGCAATGCCTCCCCCAGTGCCCGGGTAGGCTGTGCGGGCAGTTTCGCCTCTTCGTCATGTCCGTAAACGGCTACTTTGGCCACGGCCCCATCCCAGCCGAACGTGCTGCTCGACATGCCGGCAGGATCGAACAGTCGCGCGCGCATCGCGGGATCCAGACCCATGCCGAGCAATGTCTCGACAATGAGTTGCAGCCAGACAAAGGCCTCGCCCGAATAGTGATAGCCGCTCCCCGGCGGGGCGATCGTCGCCAATGGACCGGTTGCCCAATTGGGCAGCCCGGTGGTGTGGCGAAGCACGTCGCGCACCGTGATCCGTGCCAGCGCAGGATCGTCCGACAGATAATCGGGGCGGCGATATTCGGCGAGCGGCCGATCCAGCGCCAACACGCCTTCGTCGACCAGCCGCATCGCGAGATAAGCGAAGACCGGCTTGGTCATCGACGCTGCTTCGAACAGCGTGTCGTCGGTGACTGGATCTCCGGTCAGGCTGTTCTTGACGCCGAACCCCTGTGTCCAGGCAAGCTGCCCATTCTCGATCACCGCGATCGCCAGCCCGGGCACGCCCGCGACGTGCATCAGTCTCGGCAGATCGCGAAGAAAATCGTCAGAGGGAATCCATGATCTGCGTGCGGGGCTAACCGCCGCCCCACCGGGGCCGGCCGCCGCGACCGTCAACGCGCCACCCAGTATCAACAACGCGCGCCTGTTCAGGCCGATTTCCGGAAACCCCGCCACGATCCTCCCCTTTGATCGCGGCGACTCTAGGCATCGCAAGCACCGCTGTCACTGGGCTCCCGCCGGTTTTGCCTTTCCACGGTTGGCGCGGATGAAATTCACGATCGTGTCCATCAGGCCCGGCGCCAATGGCAGGTCAGGGTTGGAATAGGTCGCGACATTTGCTGCGGGATCAGCAGGGGCAACCTTCAATACATGGTTCATGCCCTCGATCAGTTCGACCCGGATACCGGGCCGGGCACTGCCCAGACGCTCGGCGTCGGCGATCGCGGTCTGGATGTCGGTCGTGCCCTGCACGACCAGGGTCGGCCCCCGATAGGCGGCGGCAAGCGCCGACGGATCGGCAGCCAGCATCGAGATCAGGAACGGCTGGACGCTGGGACGATAGACCGCCAGCAGCGCCGGGCTGATGCCGTCGCCCGGAACGGTGCGGCCGGCTTCCAGTTCGGCAAGGATGCGGATTGCCTCGTCGAGCATCGGTGCAAAGGCCGGGTTTGAGCGGAACTGCGCGCGCAAGATCTCACCCAATGGCCGGCCGACCGGCGAAACCAGGATCAGGCCGCAAATTCCCTCGCTCTGCTGCGCGGCGATAAGCGCGTGCAGCGTCCCCTCGCTATGGCCGAGCAGCCAGACGCAGCGTGCGCCGGTCCGCTCGCGCAAAGCCTTCGCCCAGGCACGGGCATCGGCGGCATAGGTTTCGATGCGAAGGGCATCTTCTGAGGTCATGGCCGGCGCGCTGGCCGCTATACCGCGCTTGTCGACACGCAATGCGACGATGCCGGCGCCGGCAAGCCCGTCCGCCAGCAGTTGATAAGGCGCGGCGCGAACGCCGAGCGGACTGTTGCCGTCGCGATCGGTGGGGCCGGACCCGGCAAGGATCAGCACCGCATCGGTTTCCGGCCCGGACTTCGCCGGGGCGAGCATTGTTCCGTGGAGGGTGCCTGTGCCCTCGCCAATCGTCATTTCGCTGGATTGCACGCCGGGCTGCGGCGCTGCGGCTGCGGCCAGAAGTGCGAGTGGCGAGAGTATCGATAACGACATCTTCATTTCCCCATTTCCTGCTCGACAGCGCCCGACGGATCGTCCGTCACGAACCGCGCTGACCGAAGGAATGATGATATCATAATTATATCATCTGGAGTCGCGCAAGCGAAATCGCAAACGCCGCCATTCGGGCGAATGACGGCGCATGCAGATGTCGATATGGGTGCCCGCCGGCGTCGACCGGCGGTAGCCAAGGCTATTCGATCAGCCCGCCGCCAAGAGCCACATACAAGGTGACGAGATTGTCGGCCTGGGCACGGCGGATCTGAATCAGCGCCTGCTCCGCCACGAACAGGTTCCGCTCGGCATCGAGCACTTCGAGATAGCCGGCGACGCCTTCGCGATATCGCGTGCGCGCCAGATCGGCGATACGACGCGTGGCGAGCGTGCCGCGTTCCTGTGCCGCAACCTGTTCCGCCAGATAACGGCGCCCGGCCAGCGCATCCGCAACCTCGCGGAACGCTCCCTGGACGGTGCGTTCATAGGTGGCGATCGCGATATTCTCGCGCGCCTCGGCCACGGTCAGATTGCCCTTGTTCCGCCCGAAATCGAAGATCGGCAGCTTGATCGACGGGCCGAAGCTCCAGCTCAGATGGTCGCCGCCGACCAGATTGCCCAGGTCGACGGATGCGAAGCCGAGCGAACCGGTGAGCGAGATCGACGGGAAGAATGCGGCGCGTGCCGCCCCGATATTGGCGCGTGCCGCACGCAGCCTTTCCTCCGCCGCCAATATGTCGGGACGCGCAACGAGCAGGTCCGACGGCAGCCCCGCCGCAAGCGCGGGCGACTGGGTCTGCTGCGCCAGCGGCAACGGATCGGGCAAGGTCTCGGTGACGGGGCCACCGGTCAGCACCGCCAGGAAATTGACGCTCTGCGTTCGTGTCAGGCGCAGGGCCGCAAGCTCGGTCTCGGCCTGGGTCAGCAGCGTTTCGGACTGGCGATAGTCGAGCGCGGACGTGACGCCGGCGTCCAGCCGGCGCTTGGCGATGCGCAGCCCGTCCTGCCGGCTTTTGACCGTGGCTTCTGCCAGGGAGATCCTCTCGCTGGCCTCGCGCGACGAAAGATAGGCACTGGCGACGTCGCGGACCAACGACAGGCGAAACGCGCGTTCGGCCTCTACCGTGGCGAGATACTGGCTGCGCGCGGATTCCGACAGATTGCGGACGCGTCCCCAGAAATCCAGCTCGAAGCCGGTCACGCCGACACCGACCGAATAGCGCGTCTGGGTGATCGACCCGGTTGCGCCGGGGATGCCCGCAGCGGCGAGCGGTGTGCGGCTGCGGGTTGCGTCGCCAGTGGTCGCCAATGTCGGCAACTGGTCGGCGCTCTGGACGCGATAAAGGCCGCGCGCTTCCTCGATCTGCGCCACCGCGACCGCCAGGTCGCGATTGCGCTTGAGCGCCTGGGCGATCAGGATTTCGAGCTGCGGATCGGCGAAGAAGGCACGCAATCCGATCTCGGTCGCACGCTGGCCCGGAGCCGTATCGCCCGCAAACTCAGTAGGATACTCGCTGGCCGTCGGCAGCGCCGGCTGAACATGCGGGGGCGCAAGATTGCATCCGGACAGGATCAGCGCTGCGCTGAGGGGAACGAACTTACGCATGACCCGGCTCCGGCTCGTGATGGCCCTTTTCGCCCGGCGCGGGTGGGCGCCGTTTCGAGATCCAGCGGCGGACCGCCAGATAGAAGAGCGGAATGAAGAAGATGCCGAAGATCGTCGCCGCGATCATCCCGCCCATCACGCCGGTGCCGACGGCGCGACGGCTGGCGGCACCGGCACCGGTGGAGATCACCAGCGGAACCATGCCGAGGATGAAGGCGAGCGAGGTCATGATGATCGGGCGCAGGCGCAGCTTCACTGCCTCCATCACCGCATCCATCGTCGACTTGCCTTCGGCTTCCTGTTCGATCGCGAATTCGACGATCAGGATCGCGTTTTTCGCAGCCAGGCCAATGATCGTGATCAGGCCGACGTTGAAATAAATGTCGGCATTGAGCCCGCGCAGCATCGAGAAGAGCACGGCGCCCAGCACGCCCATCGGGACCACCAGCAGCACCGAAATCGGCACGGACCAGCTTTCGTAAAGTGCTGCGAGCAGCAGGAATACGACAACCAGCGACAGCCCCAGCAGAAGCCCGATCTGGCCCGCCGATTGTTGTTCCTCGTACGAGATGCCCGTCCATTCGAACGTGAAACCGGCGGGAAGCTGCTTGGCCAGCCGCTCCATCTCGGCCATCGCCTCGCCGGTCGAACGGCCGGGCGCGGGCGTGCCCGAAATCGTCATGGCGGGATAGCCGTTATAGCGCTGGAGCTGCGGCGGCCCGGCCGTCCATTCCACACTGGTAAAGGCGCCAAAGGGCACCATTTCGCCCTGCGCATTGCGCACCTTGAGATCGAGCACGTCCTGCGGCGTCATCCGGTATGCCGCATCGGCCTGGAGCAGCACGCGCAACACGCGACCGTCACGTGTGAAGTCGTTGGCATAAGCGCTGCCGAATGCGATCGCGAGCGTCGCGTTGACGTCGCCGACCGAAAGGCCCAGCGCGCGCGCCTTGATCCGGTCTATATCGACGCGAAGCTGTGGCGCATCCTCCTGCCCTTCCGGCCTGACGCCAGCCAGCACCGCGCTTTGTCCGGCAAGACCCAGCATCTGGTTACGGGCCTGGAGCATCGCCGTCGCCCCGTTGCCGCCGCGATCCTCAAGCTTGAAGGTGAAGCCGCTTGCCGTGCCCAGTTCGGGAATGGACGGCGGATTCAGCGTGAAGACCATCGCTTCCTTGATCTGCATCAGCGCACCCAGTGCCTTGCCCGCGAGCGTATCGGCGCTGTTGTCCTTGCCCTTGCGCTCATCCCAGGGATGAAGCGAGATAAAGCCCATCGCGTTGTTCTGGCCCTGGCCAAAGAAGCTGAAGCCGCGCACGAACACCATGTTCTTCACCTGCGGCTGGCTTTCGAAGAAGTTCTTCGCTTCGGTGATCGCGACGTCGGTGCGTTCGCGCGTTGCTCCCGGAGGTGCCTGGATCACCGTGATGACGAAGCCCTGATCCTCCTGCGGAAGGAAACCACCGGGCAGCCGCTGGAACAGGATGAAGGTGAGGCCGACCAGCGCCACGAACACCACAAGCCAGCGCACAGGGGCCGACAGGATCTTGCCGACGCGGCCCTGATAACGATCGGTCGTGCGTCCGAACCAGTCGTTGAACCGGCCGAAGAAGCGATTGGTCGCCGCCTGGAAGCGGTTCGGAGAGTCCGCATGGTCGGGATCGTGCGGCTTCAGCAGCGCCGCACACAGGGCGGGCGTCAGCGTCAGTGCGAGCAAGGCCGAGAATGCGATCGAGATCGCAAGCGTGACCGAGAATTGTCGATAGATTCCACCCGTCGATCCGGGGAAGAACGCCATCGGTATGAACACCGCGATCAGCACCAGCGTGATGCCGATGATGGCGGAGGTGATCTGCCCCATCGCCTTCACCGTCGCGTCGTAAGGCGACAGGCCTTCGTCGCGCATGATGCGTTCGACATTCTCGATCACGACGATCGCGTCGTCGACCAGGATGCCGATCGCGAGCACCATGCCGAACAGGGTCAGCACGTTGATCGAGAATCCGAACAACCACAGCCCCAGGCACGCGCCCGCCAGTGCGATCGGCACGACGACGGTCGGGATGATCGTTGCCCGGAAATTCTGGAGGAACAGGAACATCACGACGAAGACGAGCGCCATCGCCTCGACCAGGGTCTTGACGACTTCCTCGACCGAAATGGTGATGAACGGCGTGGTATCATAGGGGATCGACCAGGCGACGTCGGGCGGAAAGCCCTTTTCCAGCTCGGCCATGCGCGCTTTCACGCCTTCCGCCGCCTGCAGCGCATTGGCGCCGGAGGTCAGCTGAACGGCGAGACCCGCCATCGGCTTGCCGTTGAGCTCGGTGCCGAACAGATAGGATTGCGCCCCCAGTTCGACGCGGCCGACATCGCCCAGCGTGACCGCCGAGCCGTCGGGATTGGCGCGCAGGATGATCGCTGCGAACTGCTCCGGCGTGGTGAAGCGGCTCTGCGTCTTGATCGTCGCGTTGATTTCGGTGCCATGCGCGATCGGCTGGTCGCCCAGCTGGCCGCCGGGCGACTGGCTATTCTGTTCCTGCACCGCAGCGAGCGCTTCGGCAGCCGACAGATTATAGGTCGCGAGCTTGGCGGGATCGAGCCAGATGCGCATCGCATATTCGGATGAAAAGGCTTGGATATTGCCGACGCCCTCGACGCGACGCAGTTCGTCGACAATCCGGGTGCTCGCGAAATTGCCGAGTTCGAGCGTCGGCGTACCGCCGCTTTTCGAGGTGATGGCCACGATCAGCAGGAAGCCCGGATTGGCTTCGTTGACCTGGATACCCTGACGTCGAACGTCCTCGGGCAGTCGCTGCTCGACGCGACGCAGGCGATTCTGCACGTTCATCTGCGCGATATCGACGTCGGTGCCGGCGTCGAAGGTGACGGTGATCGTGGCGGTGCCGTTCGAGTTGGAGGTCGACGCCATGTAGAGGAAGCCCTCCACACCGTTGATCTCCTGTTCGATCACCTGGGTGACATTCTGCTCCAGCGTCGCCGCATCGGCGCCCGGATAGGTCACGGTGATCGCCAGCGATGGCGGCGCGACCGTCGGATATTGTTCGATCGGCAGGCCGCGCAGCGCGATAACGCCCGCGAGCAGGATGCCGAGGGCGATCACCCAGGCGAAAACCGGGCGGTCGATGAAGAAGCGGGGTGTCATGGGACGATCCTCAACGCTTGCCGGGCTTGCCCGGTGCGGCGATGCTGACCGGCTGGCCGGGCATCACCTTTTGCAGCCCATCGACAATGACGCGGTCGCCCGCTTTCAAGCCGTCCCGAATGACCCATTTGTTACCCTGAAGCTCGCCGAGCTTGACCGGCCGGGCCACCGCGACATTCTTGGGGCCGACCACCATCACGCTCGCGCCCTCTGCCGAAACGCGGACCGCACGTTGCGGGACCATCATGCCGTTCGGCCTGACGCCGGCTTCCAGTCGTGCGCGGACGAACTGCCCGGGAAGCAGAAGCTGGCCGGGATTGGCGAATTCGGCGCGCAAAGCCGCGGTACCGGTCTGTTCGTTGATCGACAGATCGAGGAAGTCGAGATGGCCGGTGATCGGAGAGACGCTGCCATCCTCCAGCACCAGTTTCACTTCGACCCGGCCGAGCGCGGGCAAGGCGAGCTTGCCCGACGACATGTCGCGGCGCACCGCGAGCAGATCCGAGCTCGACTGCGAGAAATTGACGTAGATCCGGTCGATCTGTTCGATCGTCGTCAGCAACGTGCCGGCGGCGGCGGTGACCAGCGCACCCTCGGTAACCTGGGCGCGCCCGACCCGGCCGGAGATCGGCGCGGTGACGGTGGTATAGCCCAGGCTGAGCCTGGCTGAATCGAGCTGCGCGCGTGCCTGCGCAACATCGGCCTGTGCCGTGCGCAGTCGCGCCACGGCAGCGTCATATTCCTGCTTGCTGATCGCCTGGTCCGCGATCAGCCCCTGATAGCGCTGAACGTCCTGCTGGGCGTTGGCGGCGGTTGCCTGAGCGCGCGAAAGCTGCGCCTGGACGGCGTTGAGCCCGGCGCGCAGTTCGCGCGGATCGACCTGGAACAGCGGCTTGCCGGCGGCAACATCGCTCCCCTCCTCATACAGGCGGGCCTGCACGATCCCGTCGACGCGGGCGCGGACTTCCGACGTGCGATATGCCTGGACGCGGCCGGGCAGCTCGATGACGTTGGCGACCGATTGTGGCTGGATCGTCACGATCGTCACCTGCGGCGGCGGGGGCGCGGGTGGCGGCTCCTGTCCGCAGGACGCCAATGAGGCCGCACCGATGGCGATCGCCGCAAGCCGGATCGGGAAAAACCGCTTCATGAAACCTTCCCCTGTACGCGTCACACTATGCTGCATTGCAATAATCATGGACGCGGCCTTTAGTGTAATGTAGATTACAGTCAATGACCAATCCAAACTTGCGTCCATTTCGGTGACATCCACAGCACCGCCCCCGCTCCCTCCGATCGATGGACGGAGGGAAGGTCGCCGGCTGGCGATCGTCGACGCTGCGGAAGCGCTGTTCCTCGAACGCGGCTATGAACGAACGAGCTTGGCGGCCATTATCGAGCGCTCGGGCGGGTCGCTGGCGACGGTCTACGAGTTGTTCGGAAACAAGCAGGGACTGCTCCGCGCGGTGATAGAGCGCGAGGGTGACGTCGATCTTTGCCGGCTGACCGATGATCACGGCGAATCCACTGTAACGCTACTGACCGATTATGCGCACCGGCTGTACGAAGAGATGATGACGCCACGTACGATCGCGTTGATGCGTGTCGTCATCGTCGAATCGATGCGGGACCCCGAATTCTCAAGCGCGTTCCACCGCGACGTGCACATGCCGATCGTGCGCGAGGTGGCAGAGGTGTTCGCCCGGTGGACGCGCGAGGGACGCGCCGACATCGATCGCCCCGAGGCGGCGGCCGAACTGTTCCTGGCGACGATCATCAGCGATGCGCAGCTCCGCGCGATGACGGCGATTGCCCCGCCCACGCTTTTGGAAGCCGGGCTGGACTGGCGCCTGGCACCGCTACTCAGCCATTTCCGATTTCGGTAGGGCGTCGGCTAAGGCAATATCGGCGATGTGATCCATTCAAATGGGATCACACCGGGTCATATTGCCACGGCATATGAGGCCCCCTACCAATATCGGCCTGAACATGAATGACCCGCTGGAGGCCTGAAGACGCGATGAGTGATGAGACGTCCGTGCTTGGCGAATGCCTGAAGACGCTGCGCACGCGGCGGGGGTGGTCGATCGCCGAGACCGCGCGCCGGGCCGGGTTGTCCGCTTCGATGTTATGGAAGGTGGAGAACGGCCAGACCACGCTGACGCATGGCAAGCTGGCCAGTCTTGCCGAAGGGTTGCAGGTGCCGATCGGCGAACTGTTCTCGCCGGCCGAGCCGCCGGCTCGCAAAAGCGGCCGGCGCGTCGTCGATCGCCGGGGCACCGCGCCTGTTGTCGATTGCGGTGGAAATCTTCACCATTTCCTGGCGACCGAAATCGCCAGCAAACATTATTTCCCATGCGTGATCGAGGTCAACGCGGACGGAGATGGCTCGGATGCGGAAAAACACGGTGGCGAGGAATTCGCCTATGTGATGGACGGCCGGGTCGAACTGCATTGCGAGGGCTATTCGCCGGTCGTGCTGGAAACCGGGGACAGCGTCTATTTCGATGCCTCTCTCAAGCACCGATATCTGCGTGTTGATGGCCCGGCGCGCCTGATGTGCATCTATTCGCACCCCGAGCATATGCGGCAGGCAATGACCGAGACCGAGCAGCACTCGCGCGCGATGGAGTTGCTGCGTGGTGTAGCGGCCAACATCCCGCCCTTTGGCAGCGAGCCGATCCGGCGGCGCCACACTGCACGCTGAGGCGTCATGCATATAGCATCACTGACGCGCACCTCTCGGTTGGATAATTTCGTGAATATATGAAAATATCTTGATTGAATATCCTGATCAGGTGTGTCATTTGAGTATAACACCAATGGGAGGATGATAATGAAGAGGGGGTTTGTCCTTGCCGCGATACTGGCGGGGGCGGTCGCGGCCTGGCCTGCGATATCGCAGCAGCGCGCGCCGCTGACGCCGGCCGTTCCACAAACAGCGGCACCGGTCGCGCCTGCCGCGCCTGTGCAATCGCCGTCGACCACGCCCGTGCTCGACGCTGCCGATGTCGGTGCCTGGCTCGACGGCTATTTTCCGGCCGCGCTCAAACAGGGCAAGATCGCAGGCGCGCAGGTCGTCGTGGTCAAGGACGGGCAAGTCCTGTTCAAAAAGGGTTACGGTTATGCGGACGTCGCGGCCAAGACCCCGATGGATCCCGACCGTTCGTTGATGCGCATCGGCTCCACATCGAAACTCTTCACCTGGACCGCGGTGATGCAGCTGGTCGAACAGGGCAAGATCGACCTGAACGCGGATGTGAACCGCTATCTCGACTTCAAGATCACGCCCAAATCCGGCCGCGCGATCACGATGAACGATCTGATGCGGCATCGCGGTGGCTTCGAGGAAGGGCTGAAGGACGTCCTTGAAACCGATCCCAAGCGACTGAAGACCAACGAGGCGTATCTCAAGGAGAACCAGCGCCCGATGCTCTTCCCGGCGGGCGAAGTCCCCGCCTATTCCAACTATGGCACCTCGCTGGCCGGCTATATCGTCCAGCGCGTGTCGGGCGAGCCGTTCGACGATTATATCGATCGTCACATCCTGGCGCCGCTCAAGATGGAACACACGACGTTCCGCCAACCCCTGCCCGCCAAGCTCGCCGGCGATGCCTCCAAGGGCTACACCCAAAGCGACGTGGCGCCGAACGCGTTCGAACTGATCACCACGGCGCCCGCCGGCAGCGTGAGCGCGACCGCGTCCGATATGGCCCATTTCATGATCGCACATCTTCAGGGCGGACGCTTCGGCGAGGGGCAGATCCTGCGCCCCGAAACCGCGGCGCTGATGCATAGCCCGGCCGTTCAGCCGCCTGCCGGCTTCGACTCGATGGCGCACGGCTTCTTCCATGGCCATCGCAACGGCCAACTCACCATCGGCCATGGTGGCGACACAGTGGTGTTCCATACCGACATGAACCTGCTGCCCGAAAAGGGCGTCGGCATCTTTGTCAGCTTCAACAGTCGCGGTGAGAACGGCGCGGTCTATGGCGCGCGTTCGCGCCTGTTCGACCTGTTCATGGATCGCTATTTCCCGGCCGCAGAGCCCAAGGATCCGCCGGCGATCGCTGGCGCCGCAGGCCACGCCCAGGCGATAGCGGGACGGTATGAAAGCTCCAGGCGCGTGGAATCGGGCTTCATTGCCCTGTTCTACCTGATCCAGCAGGAGCAGGTGGCCGCCAACGCCGACGGCACGATCAGCCTCGGCTCGGTCGAGGGCAAGACGTTCCGCGAAATCGAACCCAATCTGTGGCGCGAAGTCGGCGGCACCCGGCAACTGCTGGTGAGTGAAGTCGGCGGCCGCCGCACGATCGTCGACAGCACCGATCCGACGTCCGTGCTCCAGGCCGTCCCGCTGGCGCGTAACTCGATGCTCAACACGTTGATCGCGGCATTGTCGATCCTGGTGCTGCTCGTCACCGGACTTGTCTGGCCGATCGGCGCCTGGTTGCGCCGTTCGTACAAGCTGCCTCCCGCTACGACGGGGCGCCCGGCCCTCGCCCAGCGGCTGACCCGCGTCGGTGCGGTGGCCGACATCGCCTATCTGGTTGGATGGTACACGGTGCTCGCGCCGCTGCTCGAGACCAGGCTGGACGTCTATAATGGCGGGTTGGACGGGACGATCCGCATGTTGCAGGTCGCGGCGATCGTGCCTTTGGCCGCTGCTGCGGTCGGCCTGTGGAACATGTGGCTGACGGTCCGCGCCGATCGCGGCTGGGGCGCCAAGCTGCGCAGTGTCATCGTGGCTGCGGCTTTGCTCGGCATTGTCTGGTTCGCCTGGATGGGGAATCTGATCGGCTTCAACCTCAACTATTGATGATGAGGTGAACAGGATGGGTAGGCGGATGCTCCGCCTACCCGTTCGCCGCGGGGTGAACCGTGGAAATCGGCGTCGATCGGGCAGATTCATCGATCAGACCGATTGAGCGCGATACGATCAGGGTCTAGCGAGAAAGGATGAGCGACCTTTCATCCTTGATCCAGCCCGACAAGGGGCAACCGGCCCGGACCATCCATCTCGTCGATGCAAAGGGCTATGACGACTGGCTGAAAGTGCAGCCGCCACGTCATCGAGCCGCGATCGATGCGCAGAAACTGAAACCGACGGCTTATGCCAGCGCGATCCTGCCCGGCGACAAGGCCGAGGATTGGTCCGTGGTCGGCATTGTCGCGGACGTCGCCAAGCTTTCATCCTGGTGCCTGGCCCGCCTGGCGGAGACGCTGCCGGAAGGCAGCTACCGGTTGGCGCAGGGCGAACCCGGCCCCGCGATGCTCGGCTGGCTGAGCGCGCAATATCGTTTCGAACGCTATCGCAAGGACGACGCTGTCACCGGCCCCCGCATCCTGCTGACGAGCGAAGTCGCGCGGATCGAGGAAACCGTCCGCCTTGCCGCGGCCACGGCGCTGGTTCGCGACATGGTCAACACCGCCGCCGCCGATATGGGGCCGGCCGACCTGCAGCACGCCGTGGAATTGCTGGCGAAGGCGCATGGCGCGACCGTTGCCATTACCAAGGGCCATGACCTCGAAGCCGGCTTTCCGATGGTTCATGCGGTCGGCAGGGCCGCTGACAAGTCGCACGCACCCCGCATGATCGAGCTCGAATGGGGCAACCCCGCCCATCCGCGCGTCGCGATTGTCGGCAAGGGCGTCTGCTTCGATAGTGGCGGCCTCGACATCAAGCCGTCGGCCGGCATGCGGCTGATGAAAAAGGATATGGGTGGCGCCGCGCACGCACTGGCACTGGCCGGGCTGGTGATCGAACAGCGCCTGCCCGTTCGGCTTCACCTGCTCATTCCGGCGGTCGAGAATGCCATCTCCGGCAATGCCTTCCGTCCCGGCGACGTGCTGCGCAGCCGCAAGGGCCTGTCGGTGGAGGTGACCAACACCGATGCCGAGGGACGCCTGATCCTGGGCGATGCGCTGGCAAAGGCATCGGAGGGCGAACCGGAGCTGATCGTCGACTTCGCCACGCTGACCGGGGCCGCGCGCGTTGCGCTGGGCCCTGACCTTCCCGCGCTGTTCTCCAATGACGATGCGCTTGCCGATGCCCTGCTCGCGGCAGGCACTGCGGAGGATGATCCACTGTGGCGCCTGCCGCTCTGGCCGGGTTATGCGGAGATGCTCAAATCCGACATTGCAGACCTCAACAATGCGCCCGATGGCGGCTTTGCCGGCTCGGTGACCGCGGCGATGTTCCTCGAGAAATTCGTCTCCAAGACGACGCCCTGGGCACATTTCGACACGTTCGCCTGGCGTCCCGCCGCCAAGCCGGGTCGTCCCAAGGGCGGTGAGGCGCTGGGGCTGCGGGCTGCCTGGACGATGCTGAAGGGACGCTACGCATGACCAAGCGTATATTCACCGCGTTTGCGGCGTTCATTGTCGCGTCTTTTGGCTTTGCCATTCAGGGGCGCGCCGAACGTGTCGACCTGATCGTCCGGCATGCATCGGTGGTCGACGTGACGGCCGAGCGCGTCAGCAAGGACCGCGCGGTTGCGGTGCGCGATGGCAAGATCGTCGCAGTCGGCGCCGATCGCACGATCGCGGCACGCTACCAGGCGGATCGCACGCTCGACGCCGATGGACGCTTCCTGATGCCGGGCCTGTGGGACATGCACATGCATTTCGGCGGCGGCCCCGAATTGATTCCCGAGAACAAGGCCTTGCTGCCGATCTATCTCGCTTACGGCATCACGACGGTGCGCGACTGCGCGGCCGATATCAGCCCATCGGTGCTGGAATGGCGTGCCGCAGTGGCATCCGGCGCATTGCTCGGCCCCACGATCTTCACTTCAGGCCCCAAGCTGGAAGGCCCCAAGCCACTGTGGAAGGGCACGATCGAGGTCGACAGCCCTGCCGATGTCGAGGCCGCGCTCGATCGGTTGCAGGCGATGAAGGTCGATTTCGTCAAGATCACCGACAACACGCTGAAGCCCGACATCTTCCTCTACGCACTCGGCGCTGCGAAGAAGCGTGGGCTGCGCACCTCCGCACACATTCCCAATGCGTTGACGCTCGACGCGGTGGTTCGCGCCGGGCTCGGTTCGGTCGAACATGGCGATTACATGCTCAAAGCCGGATCGCCGCAGGAAGCGGCGATCGTCAGCGACTATGTCGCGGGACGGATCAACGCTGCCGAAGCCAGCGAGCGCCTGGTCGACAGCTTCGATCCCGCATTAGCGCGCGTCGCGTTCCGCAAGCTTGCGAAACAGGGGCTGTTCGTCACGCCGACGTTGAACATGGGCCGCATTCTCGCATATCTCGACCGCGACGATCACAGCCGCGACCCTATGCTGCAACTGATCGGGCCGGGGTTGCGCAAGACCTATGACTGGCGCGTCGAGCGCGCAGCCAAGGCCGACGCAGCCGCGATCGAACGCCGCCATCGTAAATATCAGCTCAGCACCACGCTGATTCCGCTGATGCGCGATGCCGGCATCACGATCATCGCGGGCACCGACGCCGGTTATCTCAATTCATTCAACTATCCGGGGCAAGGGCTGCACGACGAACTGGCGCGCTATGTCGAGGCCGGGCTGACCCCGGCCGAGGCGCTGCGCTCGGCAACGCTTGCCGGCCCGGCATTCTTGCACCGCAGCGCGAGCTATGGCGCTATCGCCAAGGGGCGCACCGCCGATCTGGTCCTGCTCGATGCGAATCCCCTGAACGATATCGCCGCCACGCGCGGTATTCGCGCCGTTGTCGCGCACGGCCGTCTGCACGACCGCGCCGAACTGGACCGGATGCTGGCCGAAGCACGCGTCGAAGCCATGAAATGACAGATCATTGCTTGATTGTGTCATAAAAGAGGGGTCCCTCGGAAACCCCATCGCCGCTAGCGCGTTATGCCATGACGTAGCCGTTCCAATCGGCGCGATTGACAGTGCGAGGTGGTTCCGTGGCTTACCAGGCAGCTCTTTCAGGCTGGATGTCGACCCTGACGGATTATGTCCGCTCGGGGGAGCCCGATCTGACGAACCGGCAAATGGCGCTTTTGCTTGTCGTCTATCTGAAACCCGGGCCCCACACGGTGCGCGGTCTTGCACGGATTCTGAATGTCTCGAAACCAGTTGTGACGCGCGCCTTGAACAAACTGGGGTCGCTCGGCTATCTGCGCCGCCAGCGAGACGATGCGGATCGCCGCAACATATTCGTCGCGCAGACGCGTGAAGGGGCAGAATTTCTTGAAGGTTTCGGTGAACTCATCAGCAATACGGGCGGATCGCGCACGCACGAAACCGTGTGACAGGTTCGGTCTGACCGGTCCTTCGGTGGTCCTCGACCGCCGGATCAATGCCGTGCGCGGCGATGTCGCGGACATCGCGCTGGCCGGCATCCTCTTTGCCCCCCATTATGCCTGCCCGATGGCGCAGAGCTGTGCCCTGCCCTCCGCGCCGCTTCGCGAACGGCCTGACGACGAAGCTCCACTCGTTTCCGAACTTCTCTATGGGGAAGTGTTCGAGGTGCTCGACCTCAATGGCGGCTGGGCCTGGGGCTATTGCGCGGCCGATCACTATGTCGGCTATATCCGCCAGGATGCGCTGACCGCTGCACATGACGGCGGATGGCGCATTGCGGCACCCAAGGTGCAGACCGACCGCGGCGAAACATTATTCATGGGCTCGGTGATCGACGGAAACCTGGATGGCGACTGGATCGAGACGTCTCTCGGCGCGATCGCGCCGGGCGATCTGGCGCCGGACGAAGCGGTGGCCGATCCGGTCGAGGTGGCGGAGCGCTTTTTGGGATCTCCCTATCTTCTGGGTGGCCGCACCGCGAACGGGATCGATTGTTCGGGGCTCGTGCAGCTTGCCTATGCAATGGCGGGACAGTCATTGCCGCGCGACAGCGACCTACAGGCCGACGCCGCGGGCGTCCCGCTTGCGGCAGGAGATCGCCCCCAGCGCGGCGACCTTGCCTTCTTTCCCGGCCATGTCGGGATGATGATCGACGGAGAATGCATGATCCACGCGACCGCACATAGCGGCAATGTCACCATCGAGCCGCTGGCCGATGTCGAAGCACGGACCACGACGGCGCAGGTGCGGCGGCCATGACGCGTGTTTTCATCGACGGCGCAGCCGGCACCACCGGCCTCGAGATCCGCGAACGGCTGGAAGGCCGCGACGATCTGACCATCGCCATATTGTCCGACGCGGACCGCAAGGACCCGGCGGCGCGGCGCGATGCGCTGAACGCGGCCGACGCGGTCATTCTGTGCCTGCCCGACGACGCTGCGCGCGAAGCCGTGGCGTTGATCGAGAATGACGCGGTCAAGGTGATCGACGCCTCCACCGCGCATCGTACGGCGGATGGCTGGGCCTATGGCTTTGCCGAGATCGAGCCGGAGCAGCGCGCAACGATCGCGGCATCGTCACGAATCTCCAACCCCGGCTGCTATCCCACCGGTTTCCTTGCGCTGGTGCGTCCGCTGGTGCGCGCCGGCCTGATCCCGGCTGACTGGCCGTTCACCGTCAACGCCACCTCGGGCTATTCCGGTGGTGGCAAGTCGATGATCGCCGCGTTCGAGGATGCCGCGGCACCCGACGCGACCGACACCGCATTCCGCATCTATGCACTGGGCATGGGCCACAAGCATGTCGCCGAAATGCAGGTGCAGGGTGGCCTGGCCTATCCGCCGCTGTTCATGCCGGCGGTCGCGCGCAGCTATCGCGGGATGCTGGTGGAAGTGCCGCTCCAGCTCTGCGCCATGCCCGATGCGCCACGCCCGGCGGACCTGCGCGATGCGCTGGCCGCGGCTTATGCCGGCAGCCGGCTGGTTTCCGTGCATGCGGGCGAAGATCCGTCGGTACTGACGCTGGAGCGCTGCGCTGGCACCGACCGACTGGAACTGTTCGTGTTCGGCAATGAAGCGGCCGGTCAGGTCCGGCTGGTTGCCGCGCTGGACAATCTCGGCAAGGGCGCCGGCGGTGCCGCCGTGCAGAATCTCAACCTCGCGGTCGGCCTCGACGAATATGCGGGGTTGCGGTTGTAGGGTTCGCGCCCTTCGTTCGCTCGCAATGATTGAGCAGCGGTGATCTTGCCTCAATAGTGCCGGCAGAAGCCGGATCGGCTGGACGGTTCGATCCTTCCCATCGGCGATGAGAAGGACGCGTCTTTACGCCGCCTTGCTGTTCCCATTCGCCTACAGCCAGTCGAGCGGAGGCTCCGGTCGGCTGTCCTGATATAGATCGCTGTCGGAACCGTCGTCGTTGATGACCAGGCGATGAACTACATCTCGCCTTTGGCGCGCCGCAGCGCATACCATTTCTGGACATTGGCATTGTGCTGGGCCAGCGTCTCGGCGAACACATGGCCGCCGCTGCCGTCCGCGACGAAATAAAGCGCCCGGCTCTGTTCGGGATCGAGCACTGCCGCGATCGATTCCGCACCGGGATTTGCGATGGGGCCGGCCGGCAGCCCCACCATCGCATAGGTGTTGTAGCCGTTCATCGCGTTCAGTTCCGATCGCAGGATTCGCCGCCCGAGCGGCTTGCCCTTGGTCACGGGATAGATAACGGTCGGATCCGCCTGCAGCTTCATGCCCGTCCGCAGCCTGTTGCTGTAGACCGATGCCACCATGCGCCGCTCGCTTGGAACGCCGGTTTCCTTCTCGACGATCGAGGCCAGAATGATGGCCTCACGCGGGCTGGAGATGGCGCTCGTCGGTTTACGCGTCGCCCAGAGCGCGTCGAGCTTCTTCGTCATGGCGTCCTGCATCCGCTTGAGCACGGCCGCGCGGGGCTCTCCGCGCTCGAAGCTGTAGGAATCGGGCAGTACCGATCCTTCGGGCGGCGCTGCGACCGTCCCGGTCAGCAGAGTTTCCGCCATCAGCTTTTCCTGGACCAGGATCGAGGGCATGCCCGGCGGCACGGTTACGAAGCGCTGCAGCGTCTTGCCGCCCTGAAGCATCTTGAGCACGTCCGACGCGCTCGCGCCCTTGGGCACGCGATATTCGCCCGACTGGATGGGGGCGTCATCTCCGACGATCTTGGCGAACATCAGGAACGTGTCGGCCGAACGGATCGCGCCTGCCTCTTCCAGCGCGCGTGCCGCGCTGGTCAGCGACGATCCGTCCTTGATGACCACGGTCAGATTCTGCTCGGCCGGCCCCGGGCCGCCCCAGCTGCGCAGCACATAGAGCCCAGCCAGTGCGACCGCGATCGCGACGACGAGGCCGAGGCAGCCGGCCTTCTTCACTGTGTCAGACCGCCCGCATCACCAGGCTGGCGTTTGTCCCGCCAAAGCCGAAGCTGTTGTTGAGGATGGCCTTCACCTTCCGCTCCTTGGCGACGTGCGGCACCAGATCGACGCCCTCGCAGCCATCGCTTGGATTGTCGAGATTGAGCGTCGGCGGCACGATCTGGTCGCGCATCGCGAGGATGCCGAAGATCGATTCGACCGCGCCCGCGCCACCCAGCAAGTGGCCGATGGCCGACTTGGTGGAGCTCATCGACAGTCCCGCGATATCATTGCCGAACAGCCGCTTCACCGCGCCCAGTTCCAGCTCGTCGCCAAGCGGCGTCGAGGTGCCGTGCGCATTGATATAATCGATGTCGGACAGGGCCAGGCCGGACTTGCGCATCGCCATTTCCATCGAACGGAACGCGCCCGAACCTTCGGGGTGCGGTGCGGTCACGTGATAGGCGTCGCCCGACAGGCCATAGCCGATCACTTCGGCATAGATTTTCGCGCCGCGTGCCTTGGCGTGCTCATATTCCTCGAGGCAGACCACACCGGCCCCCTCGCCCATCACGAAACCATCGCGATCCTTGTCCCAGGGGCGGCTGGCGCGGGCGGGTTCGTCGTTGAAATTGGTCGACAGGGCACGGGCCTGCGCGAAGCCCGCTATGCCGAGCGGGCACAAGGCGCCTTCGGCGCCGCCGGCCAGCATGATATCGGCATCGTCCATCGCGATCATGCGCGCTGCATCGCCGATCGCATGCGCGCCGGTCGAACAGGCGGTCACCACCGCGTGGTTGGGGCCCATCAGGCCGTATTTGATCTGCACCTGGCCGGTGATCAGGTTGATCAGGCGACCATGGACGAAATGCGGGCTGACCCGGCGGGGGCCCTTTTCGTGAAGGACGATAGATTCCTCGGCGATGCCCGGCAGTCCGCCAATGCCCGAGCCGATGGAACAGCCGGCGCGATAACGCTGCTCTTCCGTCAGATCGGCCAGTCCGGCGTCTTCATAGGCCTGGCCTGCGGCGTCGATGCCGTAGATGATGAAGGGATCGACCTGGCGCTGGACCTTGTGGTCGACGCGCTTGCCCGGATCGAAGCCATATTCATGGTCCGCAGGCTTCACTTCGCAGGCGATGCGGCAGACATAGTCGGTTGCGTCGAAACGCGTGATCTGCCCTGCGCCGGACTTGCCCGCGATCAGGTTTTTCCAGACGGTTTCGACCTCTGCGCCAAGCGGCGTCACAAGGCCAAGTCCGGTTACGACGACGCGACGCATAGTCTCACTCCGATAGAAATTCCAAAGCAAAACGGCTCCCCGGCCCTGATGAACCCGGGTCGGGAAGCCGCTTCTATATCCTTGGGCGGCCGAACGGCCAGCCGATCAGCCCTTGTTGGCGTCGATATAGGAAATCGCGTCCTTCACGGTCGAGATCTTCTCGGCCGCATCGTCGGGGATCTCGACGCCGAATTCTTCCTCGAAAGCCATCACGAGTTCGACGATGTCGAGGCTGTCCGCGCCCAGATCGTCGATGAAGCTCGCGTCTTCGGTCACCTTTTCGGCCTCGACGCCGAGATGTTCGACGACGATTTTCTTCACGCGGTCGGCGGTCTCGCTCATGAGGTCTTCCTTTTCTTAATGGGTGTTCAGCTTCAGGACGCACCTAATGTGCCACTGCGCCGCTGGCAAGAGGGGGGGCGAACCGCTTCGGAGGCTGCGCGAATTCGCAACGAATTTTGCGCGGCTGCCCCGAATCGGATTGGTCAGAGCATGGCCATCCCGCCATTGACGTGCAAGGTCTGCCCGGTGACATACGATGCCTCCCGGCTGGCCAGATAGACCACTGCCGCACCGATATCGTCACCTTCACCCAGCTTGCCGGCCGGAATTCGGCCGAGCAGCGCATCTTTCTGTGCGTCGGGCAGAACGTCGGTCATCGCCGAGCGGATAAAGCCGGGGGCCACGCAATTGACGGTGACGTTGCGACTCGCCAGTTCCTGCGCCACGGCCTTGGACATGCCGACCAGTCCCGCCTTTGATGCGGCATAATTGGCTTGCCCTGGATTTCCCGTCGCACCGACGACGGACGTGATCGATACGATCCGGCCGAATCGCGCCTTCATCATGGGTTTGGACGCTGCGCGGATCAGGCGGAATGCGGCCTCAAGGTTGACACGGATCACCGTGTCCCATTCCTCGTCCTTCATCCGCATCGTCAGATTGTCGCGCGTGACGCCTGCATTGTTCACCAGGATGTCGAGCTGCCCCAGCGCCTCGACTGCGCGTGGCACCAGCCCGTCGACCGCCGCGCTGTCGGAAAGGTCGCAGGCGAGCGCGACATGATCGCCGCCCAGTTCGGCGCGAAACGCCTCCAGTTTATCTGAATTGGAGCCTGAAAGCGCCAGCCGTGCCCCCTGCCCCGCCAGCGCTTTCGCCACCGCAGAGCCGATCCCGCCCGAAGCGCCGGTCACCAGCGCGGTCATTCCTGTCAGATCGAACATGTCTTCATTCCCTTCATGACGCTTTAGAGCGTCTTCAAAAGCTCTTCGATATCGGCCATCGAGATCAGGCTCACCGCCTCGACCTCGCCGGTGGCGCTGCGCTTCACCATCGGGCCGAGCACCTTGCCGCCGAATTCGATGAACTGGGTGACGCCGGCTGCCTCCATCGCAATCACCGATTCGCGCCAGCGCACGCGTCCCGTCACCTGCTCGACCAGCAGGCCGCGGATGATGTCGGGATCGGCCGCGGGGGCGGCGGTGACATTGGCATAGACTGGCACCAACGGCGCACGGATCGCAGCGTCGGCAAGCGCCAGTGCCATCGCGTCTGCCGCAGGCTGCATCAGCGGGCAGTGGAATGGCGCGGAAACCGGCAAGGGAATGCCGCGCTTGATGCCGTGATCCTTGACCAGTGCCACGGCGCGTTCGATCGCACCCTTATGGCCGGAAATGACGACCTGACCGGGATCGTTGTCGTTGGCGACGGTGCAGACTTCACCCTCGGCCGCGGCATCCGCCAGCGCCTGCGCCTTTTCGATATCGGCGCCCAGCAGCGCCGCCATCGCGCCCACACCCACCGGCACGGCGGCCTGCATCGCCTGTCCGCGCAGCTTCAGCAGCCGTGCGGTCGTGGCGACATCAAAGGCGTCGGCCGCGCACAATGCGCTATATTCGCCCAGACTGTGTCCAGCGACGAACTCCACCTTGTCGGCCAGGCGGATACCGCCTTCCTTCTCGAGCACGCGCAATGTCGCGATCGCATTCGCCATGATTGCGGGCTGAGCATTTTCAGTCAGGGTCAGCTGATCTTCCGGCCCTTCGGTCATCAGGCGGAACAGATTTTGGCCGAGCGCGTCGTCGACCTCCTGGAACAGCTCTCGTGCAGCAGGGCTTGCATCCGCCAGTGCCTTGCCCATACCAACTGCCTGACTGCCCTGTCCGGGAAAAATGAAAGCCTTCATGGCCAATTTCGCTCCTGTTACAATTCGCGACACAATTTTGTTTGGCGCGGAAATCCGGTTGCGGCAGGGACTAGAGAGAGGAATGACGGCACGCAAGCCGCATGAATTTCATTTCCCGTTCAGCCGAAAAGCGGAGTCAATCGACGGGTGCAAAGCAAGCCGATCCTCTCATTAGGTCTCGCCGCGTTGGTGGCAGGCTGTGCTGCCGGGCCCGATTATCGGCCGGCGGCCCCTTCCCGGCTCGGGGTTCCAGACAGCTATGTCGAAGGCGCTGGCCAGCCATTGTCGCAAGAGGCGTTGGCGAATTGGTGGACCCAGCTCGGAGACCCGGCGCTCGATGGACTGATCGAGCGCGCAATCGCCGCCAATCTCGACCTGGCGCAATCGAGCGCCCGGTTGCGGCAGGCACGTGAAGCGCTGGTCCAGGCACGCGCCGGATTTCTGCCGACCGTGGATGCATCTGCGGGCGCGGGTCGAAACTTCAGCAGCCCTGGTGCCGACAAGAGCAGTTTCTCGCTTGGTGGCGACGCGGCCTGGGAAGTCGATCTGTTCGGCGGCATAGGCCGCTCGGTTGAGGCTGCACGCGCCGATGCTGAAGGCGCCGGATATGATCTGGCCACCGTCCGCATCGCGATCGTCGCGGAGGTCGCGACCAACTATATCCAGGCGCGGCTGTCGCAGGAACAGTTGCGCATTGCTCGCGAAACGCTCGCGAACGACACCGAGAATCTCGATATTGCCGGTTGGCGCGTCCAGGCCGGGCTGGTCTCTTCGCTCGACCAGGAGCAGGCGCGCACCCAGCGCGCCCGTACCGCCGCCTCGATTCCCAATCTGGAAACCCAGTATCGCAGCGCGTTGAACCGTATCGCGGTCCTGACCGGCGAAGCGCCTGGTGCCGCGACCGCCGCACTCGAAGCCCCGGCCCCGATCCCGACCGGCCCCACCGATATTGCGACCGGCATTCCGGCCGACACGCTGCGCCAGCGTCCCGATGTCCGTGCGGCCGAACGCACCTTGGCCGCCGCCACCGCGCGGATCGGCGTGGCGCAGGCGGATCTGCTGCCGTCGCTCAGGATCACCGGCAATATCGGCACCAGCGCCTTTTCGCTGGGCGGGCTGTTCGACACGGTAACCGGCGGCCTGTTCGCAGGCATCGCCCAGTCGATTTTCGACGGGGGGCGACGCCGCTCGGTCGTCCGGTCGCAGGAGGCCGCGGCTGATGCCGCCTTTGCCGGTTACAAGCAGACCGTGCTGACCTCGCTGGAGGATGTCGAGAACGGCGTGAATGCGCTCAACGCGTCGCGCATCCGTTTTGGTGAATTCACCATCGCGCTCGATGCGGCGAACAATTCGGCGATCCTGGCGCGCAGCCAGTACCGCGCCGGCCTCACCGACTTCCAGACGCTGCTGCAAACCGAACAATCGCTGCTCTCGGCGCGCAACAGCATCGCCTCCAGCCGCGCCGATCAGGTGCTGGCGGTGGTCCAACTCTATCGCGCGCTTGGCGGCGGATGGCAAAGCATGGACGGAATTGCCCGATGAACGACACGACCACTTCCGCCGGCCTCGACGATTTCCTGGGCGTGCAGCCCGGCAAGCCGTGGCGCAAATGGGTGGTGCGCGGTGGCGCCATCGCGCTGCTTGTCGTGCTGGTGCTGCTGGTCGCGCGTTGCTTCGGTGCAAGCGACGAACCCAATTATACGACGCGCGCAGCAAGCAAGGGTGATCTGACCGTCACGGTTTCGGCCACCGGCAATCTCAAACCCATCAATCAGGTCGATGTCGGTTCGGAGCAATCGGGCCTGATCACCAATGTCTATGTCGACGTGAATGATCGCGTCACCAAGGGGCAGATCCTCGCGATCCTCGATCCGGCGCGGCTGAACGATGCGGTGACGCAGAGCCGTGCGCAACTGACGGCATCGCTGGCCGGTGTCGCCCAGGCTGAAGCACAGCAAGCGCTGACGCGTGCCACACTCGGCCGTCAGGAGGAGGTCTTCAGGCTGTCGGGCGGCAAGGTCCCGTCCAGGACCGAGCTCGACACTGCGCGTGCCAATGATCGCCAGGCGCAAGCCCAGTTGCGCTCCGCTCAGGCTCAGGTGGACGTATCGCGGGCCCAGCTTTCTTCCGCCCAGTTCAACCTCAGCCGGACGCGAATCCTTTCTCCGGTCAACGGCGTGGTGCTTTCGCGCGACATCGAGCCGGGCCAGACCGTGGCCGCATCGTTCAACGCGCCCGTGCTGTTCACCATCGCGGAAAGCCTCCAGCAGATGGAGGTCGAAGTGTCGGTCGACGAAGCGGATGTCGGCCAGGTCAAGGATGGCCAGGAAGCGACCTTCACCGTCGATGCCTTTCCGGGCCGCCATTTCCCGGGCCGGATCACGCGCGTGAATGTCGGCTCCAACGCGGCGAGCAGCAGTTCGTCGTCGACGTCGTCATCGTCGACCACAGGCAATGTCGTCGCCTACACCGCAGTCCTTTCGGTCCAGAATCCGGACGAGACGCTGCGCCCCGGCATGACCGCGACCGCCGATATCGTCACCAAGCAGTTGCAGTCCGTGCTGCTGGTGCCCAACTCCGCACTCCGCTTCAATCCGCAGCAGGCAGGTGGCCAGCGCGGTGGTGGCATCACCAGCCAGATCCTGCCTGGACCACGCCGTTTCGGAAATCGCGCGACGCGTGAAGTGAGCTTCGGTGCGGGCAGCAAGCAGACCGTTTATGTGCTCGGGGCCGACGGCAAACCCCAGCCAGTCAGCGTCGTCGTGGGCGACAGCGACGGCAATCGCACCGCCATTACAGGCGGCGATCTGAAGGATGGCATGAAGGTCATCACCGGCCAGCTCGCCGCGGGTCAGCAGGCTCCCGACGCCGATCGCAGCGACGCGGGCAGCGGAGGCGATGGCAAGCGCCGCCAGCGTGATGGCGCTGCTGGAAATGCAGCAGCACCTGCCGCCGGCGCCCCGGCCGCAAACGGGCAACAGCCGCGGGAACAGCGTCGGCAGCAATCCGGCGGAGCGACAACGCCCGATGGAAAATGACACGATCATCCGCCTGCGCGGCGTTACCAAGGTCTATGGCGCGGGCCCGACCGCCTTTCAGGCACTGAAGGGTATCGATCTCGACATCGAGCGCGGCGATTTCGTCGCGGTGATGGGGCCTTCGGGCTCGGGCAAGTCGACGACGATGAATATCCTGGGCTGCCTCGACGTGCCGAGCGCGGGGTCGTTCGAATTCAAGGGACATCATGTCGAATCGCTCGACCGCGATCAGCGTGCGCTGTTGCGCCGCCGATATCTTGGCTTCGTCTTCCAGGGCTTCAACCTGCTGAGCCGCACCACCGCGCTTGAGAATGTCGAATTGCCCCTGCTCTATCGCGGCGAAGACAAGAAGACCCGCTACGATCTGGGCATGGCCGCGCTGGACAAGGTGGGCCTGAAACCCTGGTGGGATCATACCCCGGCGGAATTGTCGGGCGGGCAGCAGCAGCGCGTCGCCATTGCGCGCGCCATCGTCACCAGCCCGGACGTGCTGCTGGCGGACGAACCGACCGGCAATCTGGACAGCGAGCGCTCGATCGAGATCATGGAATTGCTGACCGACCTCAATCGCAACAGCGGTATTACGGTCCTCATGGTCACCCATGAGCCCGACATGGCGGCCTTTGCGTGCACCATCGTCCATTTCAAGGACGGGCTGGTCGAGCGGATCGAAAAGGGCAAGCGGGCATGATCATCGGCACCACCGTCACCCTCGCCTTCCGCGCCATTCTGCGCCACAAGCTGCGCTCGTTCCTGACCACGCTTGGCATCATCATCGGCGTGGCCGCCGTGGTTACCATGACCACACTCGGCAACGGCGCGACCGCTGCGGTGCGCGAACAGATTGCGAGTCTGGGCGCCAATATCCTTCAACTTCGCCCCGGCCAGGGTTTCGGCCGTGGCGGCGGCGGACCGCGCCCGCCGGATTTCAAACCGGAAGACGTCACCGCCATCGCCAACCAGATCACCGGCGTCCGCGCGGTCGCGCCGCAGGCACAGAGTTCGGGGACCGGGATTTACGAAGGCAATAACTGGTCGACCACGGTCAACGGCACCACCGCATCCTATTTCGAAGCCCAGCAATGGGCGCTGGAATCCGGCCGCCTGTTCATGCCCGAGGAAGAAGAGGCCGGAAAACCCGTCTGCATCATCGGCAGCACGCTGCGGAAGAATTTGTTCAAACAGGTCGATCCGGTCGGCAAGCGCTTCCGCATCAAGGGCGTGAGCTGCCAGGTGATCGGCGTGCTGACGACACGCGGCCAGGGCGGCTTCGGCCAGGATCAGGACGATGTCGCGGTGATGCCGATCAAGTTCGTCCAGCGTCGCTTCACCGGCAATCGCGATCTGGGGCTGATCATGGTCGCCGTCGACGACGCCTATGACTCGTCTGTGGTCCAGACCTCGCTGGAGGGGCTGATGCGCGAACGGCGCAGGATCAAGCCTGGCGACCAGGACAATTTCAACGTGTTCGACACCAAGCAGATTTCAGACACGCTGACCGGCACCACCACGATCCTGACTCAGATCGTCGCCGCGGTTGCCGCGATCTCGCTACTCGTCGGCGGCATAGGCATCATGAACATCATGCTTGTTTCGGTGACGGAGCGAACGCGCGAGATCGGTATCCGCCTCGCCATCGGTGCCGTCGCAAGCGAAGTGCTGCTGCAGTTCCTGGTCGAGGCGATCGTGTTGTCGTGCCTGGGCGGATTGATCGGCATGTTCATCGCGCTGATCGCATCGGTTGCGATCGCACCGCTGATGCAGGTCCCCTTCATTTTCGACCTGAAGATCAACATCCTTGCCTTCGTCTTCTCGGCCGCGATCGGAGTCGTTTTCGGCTATTTTCCAGCGCGCCGTGCAGCCCAGCTGAACCCGATCGATGCGCTTCGCCATGAATAGACAAGCGATTCGCATCCGAAACGAGCTGGCCTGCAAGACAGGGCGTTGGAAAAGCGCGAGGAATTCGCCAACATTTCCAATTGGCTGCTTGTCTGAATGGTCCCGCTTCGGCACGCTGGCATATGAAAATCACGCAGAAAAACTTGCGATTCAACGCAGTTTTCGGCAAGTTGATCGAAGTTAGCCGTTCGATGCTGTCCGATAGGCTCCGCGATAGTCTGCCCGGTTTATTGGGGTGGTGGATCCTCCGTCTGGATGGCCCGGGGCACGGCTGGCATGGTTTAGGGGTTTGGGAATGATCCGATCAGAACTCGTCCAGCAGCTTGCCGACGAAAACCCCGATCTTTCGGTCAAGGATGTCGAGCGCATCGTCGACGTATTCTTCGACGAGATCAGCGCTCGTCTCGCTGAGGGCGGTCGGGTGGAACTGCGCGGCTTCGGCGCCTTTTCGACACGCGCACGCACCGCACGCCTGGGCCGCAATCCGCGCACCGGCGAGTCCGTGGATGTGGACGCCAAGCGCGTCCCCTATTTCAAGCCTGGCAAGGAAATGCGTGAGCGTCTGAACGTCTGAGGCTTTGTAGGTCGGTCAGCGCTCCGCCAACCCTACATTGTCGCGTCCCCCCACACCGTCATGCCAGCCCTTCGACTGCCTGCAAGGCAGGCGGTCAGGATGAACTGCGCCTTGGGCGCAGGCAGGCATCTCCCACGGGATGTGGCGCGATCTGATTGGCAGACCCCGACGGATTGGGTCGGGCAAAATCTTGAACTGACAATCCTGTCGCTCCAGCGAAAGCAGGAGCCCTATATTGCCGGCCAACATCGCCGCAGCGGGAATATCGCATAGGCTCCAGCTTTCGCTGGAGCGACGGGAGCGAGTCCCTCAGTTCTTCAGCCGATACCCCGTCCGGAAGATCCAGCCGACAACGGTCAGGCAGATCGTCAGGAAGATGAAGACCGCCACCAGGCTGACACCGATCGAGACGTCGCTCTTGCCGAAGAAGGTCCAGCGGAAGCCGCTGATCAGATAGACGACCGGGTTGAACAGGGTCACCGTCCGCCATCCCGCGGGCAGCATGTCGATCGAATAGAATGCGCCGCCGAGGAACGTCATCGGCATCACCACCAGCATCGGCACGACCTGTAGCTGTTCGAAGCTCTGCGCCCAGATGCCGAGGATGAAACCGAACAGGCAGAATGTGACCGCCATCAGCACCATGAACGCCACCATCGCCACCGGATGCGCCACCTGGACATCGACGAAGAGATGCGCGGTCGCGAAGATGATCGACGCGATCACCAGCGATTTTGTCGCCGCGGCGCCGACATAGGCGATCACCGTCTCGATCGCGGAGACCGGCGCGGACAGCAATTCGTAGATCGTGCCCGACCATTTGGGCATGTAGATGCCGAAACTGGCGTTGAAGATGCTCTCCGTGAACATCGTCAGCATCATCAGCCCTGGTACGATGAATGCGCCATACGGCACCCCGCCAATCTCGGTCATGCGCGATCCGATCGCCGAACCGAAGACGATGAAATAAAGCGACGTCGTGATCACCGGCGTGATCAGGCTGGTCAGTACCGTCCGCCCGAAGCGAGCGACCTCGAACTTGTAGATCGCCCAGACGCTGTGCGCATTGAAGCCCATCACTTGCTCCCCGTCGCGTCGTCATGGACGAGGCTCACGAAAATCTCTTCGAGCGAACTCTGCCGCGTGTTGAGATCCTTGAACGCGATACCCAGGTCGCTCATCCGCCGCAGCAGCGACGGAATGCCCGTGCGCTCGTCATGGGTGTCGAACACATATTCCAACTCGTGGCCATCGGCTTTCAGTGTGACGCCCCATTCCGACAGTTCGGCCGGGATTTCGGTCATCACCTCGGACAGGTTCAGCGTCAGCGTCTTCTTGCCGAGCTTCTTCATCAGGACGCTCTTTTCCTCGACCAGGATCAGTTCGCCCTTGCTTATCACGCCCACCCGATCGGCCATTTCCTCGGCCTCCTCGATATAATGGGTGGTCAGGATGATAGTGACGCCGCTCTGGCGCAGTTCGTGGACAAGCCCCCACATGTCGCGGCGCAGTTCCACATCGACGCCCGCGGTGGGTTCGTCGAGGAACAGGATCTCGGGCTCGTGGCTCAGCGCCTTGGCGATCATGACGCGGCGCTTCATGCCGCCCGACAATTCCATGATCTTCGACTTGCGCTTGTCCCACAAAGACAGGTCGCGAAGGATTTTCTCGATATAGCCGGGATTGGGCGGTTTGCCGAACAGCCCGCGCGAGAAGCTGACCGTGGCCAGCACCGTCTCGAAAGCGTCGGTGTGCAGTTCCTGCGGGACCAGCCCGATCTTCGTCCGCGCCCCGCGATAGTCGCGGACAGTGTCATGGCCATCGGCGATCACGGTGCCCGAACTTGCCCGTACGATGCCGCAGACGATGTTGATCAGCGTCGTCTTGCCCGCGCCGTTCGGCCCGAGCAAAGCGAAGATCTCGCCCTTGCGGATCTCCAGGTCCACGCGTTTGAGCGCCTGGTGGCCGGATTTGTAGGTCTTGGTGAGATCCGAGATCGAGATGATCGGTTGCATCGAACGGACTTAGGGGTTGCCTGCGTCCGCTGCAACGGTCACCGGCACATGCGCCGCTTCATTTCGACGTCGTCCGAGGCGATCAGTCGTGCGCGGGCTCGTGAGGCGAGGTCTGCCCTTCCAGCCAGGGATCCCGGGTGCTCGCGCGCCACGCCGTCAACTTTTCGGCCATCGTGTCGCGTTCGGCACGCCAATCCGAGGTCTCGGCAAGGTTGACGACCTCGTCGCGGTCGCGCGCCAGATCATAGAGTTCGCGCTGGGGGCGCTGCAGATAGGCTGATTGGGTTCGGCGCCCGATCCGGATCGTCGGGTCCGCCACGATCGCTTTCCAGCTGTCCGATCCTGCGACGTCGCCGGCGACCGGATAGGGCAATTGCCAGGCGAGATTCTCGATATAGCTGCGCGTCCGCGTGCGGATCGCGCGCATCGGATAATATTGATTGATCTCGTGGAATTCGTGGCTGGCGAAGATCGCATCCCAGCCCGGCGCGCTCGGGCGGCCAAGCAACGGCATCAGCGACCGGCCGGGCAGCGGATAGGATGGGCCGGCAGCGCCCGCCCAGTCCAGGATGGTGGGTGCGATATCGACCCAGCTGACCATCGCATCGCTGATCGCCCGCCCACCGACGCCCGGCGCATGGACGATCAGCGGCAGGTGCAGCCCGGGATCGTAGAGATTGGTCTTGGCGCCCGGAAAGGGCCGGCCATTGTCGCTGAGGAAGATGATCAGCGTATCGTCGCTATGGCCGGTCTTTTCCAGCATCGCCCGCAGCATGCCGATGCCCTGGTCGAGCCGGCTGATCGATTCATAATATTGCGCCAGATCGGCGCGTACCGCGGGCAGGTCCGGCAGATGCGACGGCACTGTCACCTTCGCCGGATCGTAACGGATTTCGCGCACGCGCGGCCATGGCCTGTCATTGCCGAAATTCACGGGCGCGCGATGCGGATCGCTATAGCCGATCGTGACGAAGAAGGGCGTGTCCCCTGCCCCGCGAACGAATTGTTCGGCCGCATCGGCGATCTGCGCAACGTCGCGGATACCCGATTTCTCGGGCGCAAGTTCCGCATCATAGGGAAAGGCGCTGTCGGGACGGATATGCTTCTTGCCGACGAGCGCGGTCGTATAGCCCGCCTTCTTCAGCAGATGCGGCAAGGTCTCGATGCCGTCCTTGAGCGACTGGTTGTGAACGTCGTGCGCCAGCCCGTACATGCCGTTCTGGTGCGTGTAGAGGCCGGTATAGAGCGTCGCCCGGCTTGGGCTGCACGAGGATACCGCAGCATAGGCCTGATCGAAGCGCGTGCCCTCGCGCGCCAGCGCGTCGAGGAACGGCGTCTTGACCGCGACGCCCAGGCTGCCGAGGTCGAGGCCCTGATCGTCGCTGACGACGAGCAGCACATTGCGCCGGCGCGCGCGATCGGGGCCGGCCGCCAGGCTGCGCGCCGCCGGCGCAAGCCCCAGCATCGCCCCTGCCGCAACGCCCAGAACGTCCCTGCGCTTCATCTTCATGGCCTTACCCTTGCAATCCCGTGATAGCGCCGGGCCGGCGAACCGACCCGACGCGTCGTCGTCAGAAGCGGTAAACCGCCGTCGCCTGGAACGTACGGCCGAAGTTCGACCGCGCGATCACCGATCCGCCGGTGGTGCCGATGATGCGGGCATTGCCCTCCGTCAGCGCCAGCGTATTGGTCAGGTTGTTGACGGTCACCTGCAGTTCGAACGGATCGAACTTCACCGCGGCACCCAGGTCGATCGTATCATAGGCGGGCAGCTTCTGAAGATTCTGGATGTCGGAGAAACGCGAGCCGACATGGGTGTAGGCGCCGAACAAGGTCAGGTCTCCGCCATCGAACGGGATCATGTAGCTTGGCCCGACGCGCGCCTGGAAGCTCGGCTGACGCGGAACCTTGAAGCCGTTCTGCACACCGTTCGCGACGCCCGCATCGATATCGCGGAAGCGCGCGCGGAACGCCGTGGCGTTGAAGTTGATCGCCAGGTTGCGTGTCGGACGCAATGCACCCTCGAATTCGGCGCCCCAGGTCCGCGATCCGGCCACCGCAATGACCGTGGTGATCGCGCCCGTCGAAGGGTTCACCACCTGCTGCGAATAGGTCTGCCCCTCGAAATCGTTGCGGAACAGCGTCAGCGAGGCATCCAGGAAACGCTGCGCGGTCTTGAAGCCCAGCTCATACTGCTTGACCTTCTGCACCGTGCGGAAGCCGCCATAAACCTCGTCGAAGGTCGGGAAACGGAAACCCGAGTTGATCCGGACGAACGTGGTGAGGCGCGGCGTGATGTAGTAATTGGCGCCGGCGGTGTACGAGAATTGGGTCTTGGAATATTCGTACGGCCGGGTCTGGCCGTTCAGCACCGACACCGAATTGTTGTAGACCGTCATCACATTGTTATCGAGATTGACGTTGGACGCGAGGCCCACCGAACCGCTGGTCTTATAATGCTCCACGCGGACGCCCGCATCGACGCGCAGCGTGTCGGTCACTTCCCATTCGTCGGCCACGAAGCCGGCGATGTTCGTGCCGTCGAAGCTGTCGCTGAAATTGTTCGTCGCATAGCCGGTAAAGCCGTTCTGGGTGATCTGGGCGCCATTGTTCAGCGTCACGTCGATCCGGCGCGCATTGGGCTCGAATGCCAGCAGCGCGTTGTTGCCCTGATACCAGAGGTCGCTGATCGAATGGGTCGCGAAATAGGATCCGATCGTGAAATTGTGCTTCCCGAAGGTGCGGCTGATGCGCAGATCGTTGGTGAAGGTTTCGATATGCTTGTCGATCGACCAGAAGCCGGCAACGATCACCGGCTGGTTGCCGTCGGTGATCGCGGTGCCGGACGAACTGAAGCGTGCGGTGCCCGAGGTGGCAAGCCCGCCCGCGGAAACGATCGCCGGGGTCGCGTTGATCGCGCTGACCCGGCCCGCAATATAGGCGCTCAGCGTCGTCGGCACGGCGCTGGTGAAGATCGCGCGGGTATCGGCGGTGCCTGACAGATAGCCGATCTTGTTGCTGATCCGCCAATCGCCGGGGGTGAAATCGAAGCTGCCGCCGAACTGGGTCAGGTTGATCGTGCGCCCGTCGGAAAAGTCGCGGCTGATCGTGCCGGGGGTCGCACCGGGCGTGGTCTGGAAGGTGAGCAGCCGCGTATCCTCACCGGCCAGCGCGTCCTTGCGCTGATCGAAGAAGGGATAGACGCTCAGCTTGCCGGTGGCCGATGACAGCAAAGGCGCGCCGGCGAAGAACACGTTGGAATCCTTGACGCGACGCGCCCAGACCGTGACTTCGCCATCGGCGAAGCGATGGGTCAGCGTCGCACTGATCTGGCCGCCATCGTCGGCGCGGAACTGGGTGTCGCGCTGGCCATCGCTGATCCGGTAGAAACCGCCGACCGTGGCATACCAGCCCTCACCGATCTTGCCGCCGACAAAGCCGTCGAACCGGTACAGGCCTTCGGCGCCCACGGTGACGCGTGCGCTGCCTTCGGGCGTGTCTTTACCCGTCTTCTGGATGAAGTTGAGCGTGATACCGGGCTGACCGTTGGAGAAGATCGGGCTGGGGCCGCCGCGCAGCACTTCGGTCCGCTCGACGGTGTCGTCGACGCGGAACAGGCTGAAGCTTTCGATGAAGCCCAGCGTGTTGGGCGGGAACAATGTCGTGCCATCGAGCTGGACGGTGGAGAACTGGCCGCCGCCATTCATCGGAAAGCCGCGCACGCCGACGCGCAGGCCGGCAACGCCGCCCGAGGATTCGATATAGGTGCCCGGTACGGTCTTCAGTACGTCCGCGGTGCTCAGCGGCGTGGTCCGCTGAATGTCCTGCGCGGTGACCGTGGTGATCGAGAAACCCGCGTCGAGGCGACGAAGGCCGCTCGATCGTGCTGTACCGGTGACAACGATATCATTGGCGGCGGAATCGTCGCCGGCCTGGTCCGCGGCGGCAGTGTCCTGTGCCGACTGACCAGCCTCGGCCGTCGAATTTCCGGTCGCTGCGGCGTGCGCCGGCACGACGATGAAAAGCGAAGCCGTCGAGGCCAGCAACATTGCGCGTCTATCGATGATCATGGTCCTTTTCCTTTTTTCCCTGCGTCATTGTTTTCGTATCGATCCGGCTCGAAATCAGCCGGGAACTTCTTTTGCGGCTGCAGCACCCGCTTTCCCGAGCATCCGTCGCAAGAACACCAGCAGCAGCCCGAGCAGAACTGCCGGGATCAGCACGAGCTGGAAGGCGGTGGTGCCGCCCAGGGCAGCGAATACCCGTCCCGTCACGAAGGAGCCGGTGGTGCCGCCGAGCGCCGAGAAGATGATGATCAGCCCGGTCATCGCCGCGTGCCGCTCACGCGGTAGCGACGAGAGGATCGCGGAGTTGATCGTGGGATAGATCGGCGCCAGGAACAGTCCGATCAGCGGCATCGCATAAGTTGCGGGTGGCGCGTTGAGCCAGGTCATGCCCGCACGCGGCGTCAATCCGGCAGCGGCCGGCATGACGATCAGCACGACCGCGACGATCCCGGCGACACAGCCGAACAGCACCGGCAACCAACCGGCGACACGGATCAACCCTCCGGCGCCAAGCCGGCCAAGCGCCAGTGCCGCCGCGAACAGGCTGGCGGCCTGAACGCTCATCGCCGTCGGAAGATGGAGAACTTCGGCATTGAAGGTCGGCAGCCATGTGCCGACACCCTGTTCGATCAGGACATAAAGGAAGGCCGACAGCACGAATACCAGCACTGCCGGCTTTGCGACCAGCGCCAGCATCGCGCGCATATCCTCACCTGCGCCCGCGGATGCCGGATCGATCGCGCCACGCTCGTCGAACGGGCTGGCGACCAGCAGCGCGATATTGGCGAGCGCGACGACGAACAGCAGCCAATAGACGTTCAGCCAGCCCGGACCGGACGGATTGGCGGGATCGATGAACGCCGCGAACAGCCAGTAGCCGCCGAGTACGCCCACCATGAACAGCCCTTCGATCAGGTTGGTGAGCGCGGCATGCCCACGGGCATCGTCGGTGATGAGGCCGATGGTCGCGTAGGTGGATGTCTTCACCAGCGCGAACGCGACGCCGGTGAGCAGGAACATGACTTTCGTCGTCGCGAACGCCGGCAGTAGCGGCATGGCCAAGGCGCCGGCCGCGACCAGAGCCAGGCCGACGATCATCGCGCGGCGATAGCCGAAACGCGGCAGCACCGCGGCCACCGCAAGCGAGACGATCGCGATCGGCAGATCCTTGAATGCCTCCAGGATCGCCGCGTCCGCCTTGCCGACGCCGAAGCTCAGCATCGATTGCAGGATCACCGTGCCGACGCTGTTCAGCAGGATTGCGAAATTCGCATAGGTCAGGATCAGCGCGAAGGCGACGCGACGGCGTTGCGCGCGCAGCACCGGATCAACCAACATGATAATCCTCCAGCCGGAAATCGGCGATGGAGGGAATGACCCGATCCGCATCCGAAAGCACTTGCGGATCGCCGATGCCGATCGCGATCATGCCGGCGGCACGGATGGCGGCGATGCCGGCCGGCGCATCTTCCACACCCAGGCATGCCGAGGGGGCGACGCCGAGCGACCGTGCCGCCGCCAGGAAGATGTCGGGCGCGGGCTTGCCATGGGCCACCGATGCAGGGTCGACGACAATGTCGAGCAGGTCGGCGATGCCGAGCTGGCCGATCAGGCCGGGCGCATTGCGGCTGGCCGAGCATAGTGCGGTGCGCAGTCCGGCGCCGCGCACCGCGCAAAGCGCTTCGCGTGCGCCGGGAAACAGATCATCGGGGCTGAAGCTCTTGATGGCGTCGAGATACCAGTCGTTCTTGCGGGCGGCCAGCACTTCGCGCTGTGCCGCGTCGGCCGAAAGACCACCGCGCCGCAACAGCAGATCGAGCGACCCCATACGGTCGACGCCCTTCAGCGCTTCGTTCGCCTCAGCGTCGAACGGCACGCCCAGTTCGTCGGCCAGCCGTTTCCAGGCGATATAATGCGCATGCGCCGTATCGGTCAGCACACCGTCCAGATCGAACAATATCGCCGATATCGGTTGCGGACGTGCGATCACTCAAGGGCTCCGAACCGCCGGCCGGCACCGGGTTCGATCGCGACATCCTCGCCGCGATGGCAAATCGTCAGTGCCGGACCGGCTTCCACTGCATAGGATACGCCGTCGGCCGTCACTTCGACGTCGAGGCGAGAGCCGCGCCATAACAGCGCGAACCGATAGCCGGTCCATCCGCTGGGCAGCATCGGCGCGAAATGGGGTACGCCGCCGACCGGACGAAAACCCGCAAATCCCCAGACGAGCGCCTGCCAGCTGCCCGCCATCGCCGCCATATGGGCGCCGTGATGGGTATTGCGATGGCGATCTTCGAGATCGACGAAGGTCGCCTCGCGGAAATGGCGCATCGCCTCTGCCTCCCGGCCGACCTCGCTCGCCAGGATCGAAAAGGCGCAGGCCGACAGCGTCGAGTCATGGACGGTCACCGACGCATAATAGTCGAAGGCGCGGCGCTTCCGGTCGCGGTCGATGCCGGCACCCGCCAGGATCAGCGCATGAACCAGATCGGCCTGTTTGGCGACCTGATGGCGATAGAGCGTCATCGGATGATAATGGATCAGCAGCGGGAACTTCTCTGGTGGCGTCCCGGCAATGTCCCAGCGCGGCTTGGTGAGAAAGCTGTCATCCTGCGCGTCGATATCGAGAACATCGTCATAGGGCAGCCGCATCGCGTCCGCGACTGCACGCCAGTCTGCAATCTCTTCGGCCGTCACTGCCAGGCGATCCGCGATCATGCGCCAGGCATCCGGCCTTTCGCGCTGAAGGCGATCCGCCGTGTCGGCAGCAAGGCGGAGATGCGCCTGCGCCATCCGGTTGGTGTACCAGTTATTGTCGATCAACGCGGTATATTCGTCGGGCCCGGTCACGCCGTGGATGCGGAACTCGCCCGATCCATCGCTCGCCTGGTGGCCCAACTGCGGCCAGATCCGCACCGTCTCGACCAGCATCTCCATGCCCTTGTCGGCAAGGAAATCGGTATCGCCCGTCGCGGCGTCGTACAGCCCGATGGCGAAGGCGACATTGGCGTTGATATGATACTGCGCGGATCCGCTGGGGTAATGCGCCGAACATTCGCGGCCGGCAATCGTGCGCCAGGCGAACAGCGCCCCTGCGTCGAGATCCAGCGCGCGCGCATTGGCGCGCGCGGCCTCGATCGTCGAGAAGCGATAGTCGAGCATTGCGCGGGCAAGCGCAGGCGCGGTGCAGGCCAGCATCGGCAGGACGAAGATCTCTCCGTCCCAGAAGCAATGGCCTTCATAGCCCTCGCCCGTGAGGCCCTTGGCCGCAACGCCGGATTCTCCCGTCCGGCTCGCCGCCTGAAAGACGTGGAACATGTTGAGCCTGAGGGCGAGCGCCGCCTCGTCATCGCCTTCGATCGCGATCCCGCCGCTGGCCCAGAATTCGGCAAGCACGGCGCGCTGCTGTTCGGCAAGCACCGAGAAACCGACATCGATCGCTGCTTGCGCGTCGGCCGTCTCCGATCCGTGCTGCGCCGCGCCGATATCGTTCCAGCGATAGGCCACCGCCTTTTCGATACGGAGCGGCTGTCCGGGCTCGATCCGCGCGACGATGCGCGAGCCGATGCCGTCGCGACAGTCGAAAGGTTCGCCGACCACGTCATGCGCCATGGCCGCGGCGATCTCGATACCGCTGTGACGCGTGCTCTGGACCAGCCGGCCACGTGCCGCATCGCAGGCGATCGTCCGCAACCCCTGCCCCGCACCGAGCGTGCCAATCCGGGGATCGTCGCTCTGGCCGATCGCGGCGACGGGCGGCAGCAACAGCGAACGAAGTTCGATCGAGACCGCCATGTCCAGCGCCTCGACCGTCAACCGCGTCGCGATCGTCGCTGCACGGTCGAACGGGACAATCCGTTCGGCAGTGATCGCGATGCGGCCATGTGCCGTATCCCAGATGCTGTGTCGGGTGAGGACGCCCGAACGGAGATCGAGCACGCGTTCGCTGCGGCTTGGCCCACCGGGCAAATCCAGGCCAATGCCGTTGATCAACAGTTCGACGACGGTGCCGTCGGCCACCGGCACACGCGTGTCGGTTGCGGTGGCGAAGCCCTTCAGCTGCTCATGATAATGGATCGGCGCCTGCTCGAATGCGGCGGACAGAAATGTGGTCGCCCGGCCCGCAGGCGCTTCCTCGAGAACCCCGCGCACGCCAAGCGCGCCGTTCGAAAGTGCGCACACCGTTTCGGCCCAGGGTTCGCGATCGATCGATACGTCCGACACGCGCAGACACCAGCCGGCCACGCTACCGTCAGGACGCCGATCGTCATCCATCGTAAAATGCGCGTCGGCGAGCACCGACTCTCCTCCCCTATGTCAGCCATCGCTGCGGCTATGGCTTGGCCTTAGCGACAAATGATATCGATACCAAGAAGAATTGTTATCGATATCATTCCATGGGCTTCAGGTCTGGCGGCGGGTCAGGCTGGCGGAAAGGATTTTTGCCGACGCGGGCTCTGCGCCTCCGGCCTCCAGGCTGTCGAGCAATGTCGATGCCAATAGCCGCCCACCCTCGGTCCAATCCTGATGAACACTGGTGAGCGGCGGTACATGCGCGGCGGCTGCCGGTGAATCGTCATAGCCGACGACGGAAACATCGCGCCCGGGCTCAAGCCCGTGCTCGCGCATCGCTCGCATCGCGCCGATCGCGACGAGATCACTGCCGGCGAAGACGCCGTCAAAGGCGATACCCTGGCCGATCAGCGCCGCCATGGCGACCGCACCGCTCTCTATGGTGAAACCACTGGCAGAGGTCGCGACAAGCCGGGCGGGCCCGCCATCGATCCCCGCCTTGAAGCCGCCAAAGCGATCCGCCACTTCGGCATGGCTGCTATCGCCGAGAAAGACGAGCGATTGCCGCTGATGAGCGAGCAGATGCTCCGCCGCCAACGCCCCGCCGCGACGATTGTCGCTGCCGATCACGACCACGCCCAGCGCGGATTCCACGCCGTCATCGGCGCCCCAGACGACCATCGGCACATCGAGCGCGGCGAGCGAGCGCACCACATGGTGGTTGGCCCCCTGCCCCAGCACGATGATCCCGCTGGCGTCCTGCACTTCCGCGCTCATCCTCGGATCGCTGGTGGTGAGCACCACCGCGAAGCCGGCGACCGCGCATTCCTGGACGATGCCACCGAGCAATGCGAGCGGATAGGGATCGGACATCGGTCGATCGTCGGTTGCCGACATGTCGATCACCACCGCCACGCGCCGACGCTGGCGAAGCCGAAGATCGCGTGCCGCCAGATTGATGCGATATCCCACCGACGCGGCGGCCGCGCGGATCCGCTCGCGCAGTTCGGGCCGAACCAGCTCGCTCCCGCGCAACGCACGCGACACGGTGATTTTCGAAACGCCCGCGATCCGCGCCACATCCGCCATTGTCACGCGGCCAGTGTTCACCATGCGTCTTTTTCCCCCTGTCGATGCGGATGGATGACCGGCCCGCATCCGCCAAAACGCATATGCCCCACCGGATCAGTTCGCCGCATCGGACGAACCTGACCGATCGATCGCCGCAAATCCGCGACTGAAGACCGCGATCATCATGTTCAGCGCCGATGCCATGTCGGACGATCGGCACACTCCGCGTGAAAGTATATCGATGCGCCCGGTCTGCGCCAGCGAATGGGTCAGTGCGCCGGACAGCAAATGCATGAACCAGTAGAGATCGCGATCAGGCGTGGCCGGCGATACCCGCCGGAGCATGTCGACGAAACGCTCGGCGATCGGATCGAAATGCTCGTCCATCAGCGCGGCGCCGCCGAAGCGCGACGCATTGGTCGCCCCCGCGATGGCCGCAAAATTTGCCCAGCCCTCGCCATTGTCGAACGCGGTATCGAAAACCGGGCGCAGAAAGGTGTCGAGTACCCCCTCGATCTCCAGCGCACTGCCGACGCGTGCCTCATAGCCATCCATCGCGGCTATGCGGATCGGATTGAGCACCGACGTGCGCCGTGCCCAGATCGCCCGGAACACACCGTCCTTGTCGCCGAAATAATAATGGACGAGCGCGGTATCCACGCCTGCCGCGGTCGCGATCGCCTTCAGTGTCACCCCGTCCCGGCCATAATGTGCGAACAGCGCTTCGGCTGCATCCAGGATCGTGGCCGTGGTTTCTTCCCGCCGATCGGCCTGGCTGCGCCGCGTTCGCCCATCCGCCCTGCGCGCCTCGATCTCCACTGGGGTTGCTGCCATGATCCCACCCTAAAGCTTGATCGACCGCGGGAAAAGCGCCGATCATGTGCATGGCGCCAACGGCAACCATGAATTCACTGGCGATATGTTACATTCATTTTCTGGAGAATAAATTTATTGACCAGCGCACGACCCGATGCCTAGTCCCCCGGATATTGCCGCCAACGAACGGCTCGACAGAGGGGATCCGAACGATGCAGCCCAGCACGATCAATGACACCCCGATGTCGACCTGGCCGATGTCGACCTGCGCCGCCGCCATAGAGCGACTGCGAAGCGGCATGACGGACCACGCATATCCGGTCCGATCCAGACAGCAACCGACGGGAGTCCATTGAACATGCCTTTGCGTTTCGCCGAACCCGCCGACGAGACTTATGCGTATCCGCTGCTGATCGGCCAGTTGCTGCAAACCGGGATCGACGCACGATCAGGCAACGAGATTGTCGGCACCGACGGCCAGCGCCGCGACTATCCCGAATTCGCCCGCCGCATCGGCCGGCTCGCCCGCACGCTTGCCGATCTCGGCGTCGAGGAAGGCGATGTCGCCGCGGTGCTCGACTGGGATAGCCATCGCTATCTCGAATCCTATTTCGCGATCCCGATGATGGGCGCTGTGCTGCAGACGGTGAACGTCCGCCTGTCGCCCGAACAGATCGCCTATACGCTGGATAGCACGGGCGCGGCGGTTCTGCTGGTCCATGGCGACTTCGTCGAGCTGGTTCAGGGTCTGGCATCCCGTCTGCCGGCGCTGCGCCATGTGATCCTGATGTGCGACAGCGGCGAGGTTTCGGCGCCGGACCTGCCCGTGGCTGGCGAATATGAGGCGCTGTTGGCGGCCGACGACACACCCTTCGCATTTCGCGATTTCGACGAAAATGCGATCGCGACGACATTCCACACCACCGGCACGACCGGGCTGCCCAAGGCGGTGCGGTTCAGTCATCGTCAACTCGTGCTGCACACGCTGGCAGTCGCGGCGAACCTCGCCAATCAACCCGACGATCAGTCTTTCCGGCGCGACGACATCTACATGCCGATCACGCCGATGTTTCATGTCCATGCCTGGGGTATCCCCTTTGTCGCAACCATGCTCGGCGTGAAGCAGGTCTATCCTGGCCGCTACATTCCCGACCGGTTGATCGCGCTGAAGGAAAGCGAAGGCGTCACATTCTCGCACGGCGTGCCGACGATCCTTCAGATGCTGATCGACGCATTCGGCGATCGGCGGGTCGAGGGGCGATGGACGATGGTGGTCGGTGGATCGGCCCTTCCCGCGCCACTCCGCCGCGCCGCCGGCGCGCGCGGCATCACGGCCTATGCCGGATACGGCATGTCGGAAACCGGGCCGGTCCTCACGATGGCACGCCGCATAGCTGGCGAACCAGGCGATGCCGACGAATTGCTGTGCCGTGCAGGTCGCCCGATCCCGCTCGTCCAGTTGCGCATCGATGGCGGGGAACGCGGCGAGGTCATCGCACGCGCGCCGTGGCTGACCCCTGATTATGCCGGAAATGCGGCTGCCTCCGCCGAGCTTTGGGCCGGCGGCTGGCTCCACACCCAGGACGTCGCGACGATCGAGTCCAATGGCGATCTCGTCATCCGCGATCGATTGAAGGATGTCATCAAGACCGGCGGCGAATGGGTGTCGTCGGCGGAAGTCGAGGATCTGTTGATGCGTCATCCGGGCATCGCGGCGGCAGCGGTGATCGGCGTTCCCGACGAACGCTGGGGCGAACGGCCGGTTGCCTATGTCGTTGCGCGTGGAGAGCCGGTGTCGATCGATTCCGTTCGCGAGCATCTGACCCCCTATGTCGCGGCAGGCACGATCAGTCGCTACGCCATTCCCGACCGGATCATGCCGATCGCCGAACTGCCCAAGACCAGCGTGGGCAAGATCGACAAGAAGGTGCTGCGTGCACTGGAAGCCGGCGAGACGGGATGACCGCAACAGCGAAAGCCGGCATCGCGGTCGTGATCTCGGCGCTGGCGCTGGGCGTCGCGAGCCCAATGGCGGCGCACGATCTGCCCCCGGCATCGCTGAGTCCCGAGGCACGCGCACGACTGGCCGAACTTGCCGCGCAACAGAGCAAGCCCCGCCCCGCCACGATGGATGCCCGGCGTGCCGCGGCCGATGCGATTCAACGCGAAATCGGCGAGCGGATGAAGGCGCGTTATGGGGTGACCGTCGAGGAGACGGTAATTGCGGGCGTTCCCGTCCGCATCTTCACGCCGCCCAGGCCCCGCAAGGGCGCACCGACCCTGATGAACCTCCATGGCGGCGGCTTCGTGCTCGATTCGGGATCGTTGACCGAGAATATCCCGGTCGCCGCATTGACCGGCTATCGCGTCGTCGCGGTGCTCTATCGCCTGTCGCCCGAGCACCGGTTTCCGGCCGCCGTGGACGATGCCCTGACGGTGTATCGCGCACTGACGAAACAGACACCGGCTCACGGGATCGGTCTGTACGGCACCTCTGCCGGCGCGATATTGGCGCCGCAACTGATCGCCCGGCTTCGCAGCGAGAAACTGCCGCTGCCCGGCGCGCTTGGCATATTTTCGGGAAGCGGCGACTTCGCCGATCGCGGCGACAGCGCGACAATCTTCGGCGAAGCGCTGCCCGAAGCAGCGATCCGCGCGTATGCCGGCCCCGGAGACCTTGCCGATCCGATGCTCTCGCCTGCACGCGGGCGGCTGGATGGATGGCCGCCGACACTCTGTATCGCCAGCAGCCGTGATTATCTGTTGTCGGCCACAGCCAATTTCTGCCGCAAGCTCGATGCGGCGGGGAGTTCGGCCAGGCTGACACTGTTCGATGGCCTGCCGCATGCCTTCTGGGCCTATATCGAAGCACCCGAAAGCGATGAGGCCTTTGCGACGATGGCGCGGTTCCTGACCGCGCAACTGGGGGAATTGAAACGATGAGGACCGCAATCGCGATCGCCGCGCTGCTTTGTTCGGCGCCCGTCGCCGCCCAGGACGCAGCGCCGTTGCAGGTACAGGGTTTCGCCTTGCCCGCCTCCAATCAGCTGAGCCCTGAAGCAAAGAAGGTGCTGGCGCGGATCGCGGCGGTGAAGGCGCCCGATTTCAAAGGAGACATCGCGAAAGCGCGCGCCTTCTTCCAGACCTACAATGACGATCGCCTCGCCGAAATGCGCCGTCATTTCCGCACCAGCGAGCGGGAAGCCGTCATCGGCGGCGTACGCGTTCATGTCGTGACGCCGCAAGGTGGCGTGGGCCCGCGCAATCGCGGGCGTGTGCTGATCAACGTGCATGGCGGCGCCTTCATGTGGGGATCTGGCAGCGGCGCGCTGGTCGAAGCGATCCCGATCGCCGCGACCATGGGCGTCGAAGTCGTCACCGTCGACTATCGGCTCACGCCGGAGAACCGTTATCCCGCTGCGTCGGAGGATGTGACCGCGGTCTATCGCGCCTTGCTGAAGAACCATCGCGCTGGATCGATCGGCATTTACGGCTGTTCGGCCGGCGGGATCATCACCGCGCAATCGACCGCCTGGATCCGGAAACAGGGACTGCCTCGTCCGGGCGCCATCGGCACGTTCTGCGGTACGGGAGCGCCCTATAGCGGCGACAGTCCGCATCTCGTCGGCCCGATCACCGGCACCGCGCCGATGGCGAATGGACCGCTGCCCGATACGCTGCCGACCGCCTATATGACCGGCGTTCCCGCAAGCGACACGACGGCCTATCCGATGGCATCGCAGCAGGAGGTCGCGGCGATGCCGCCGACGCTGCTGCTGGCGGGCAGCCGCGACTTCGCGGCCAGCGCATTGACGCTGGCGCATCGCCGCCTGAGTGCCGCGGGCGTCTCGTCCGAATTGCAGCTGTTCGACGGCCTGGCCCACGCATTCTTCGTCTGGCCGGACATGCCGGAATCGATGGAGGCTTATCGGCTGATTGCCGGCTTCTTCGATACGCATCTCGAATCCGCTGGCAGGCGCGGCAAGGTTCGGCGCTGACGGCCCTGTGATTGTCATCGTGAGCGCAAGATGCTCTGTATCGCATCTGACATGATCTGCCATGGAACGGTGCGCTGAAACTCAAGAGGAGGAACGACGATGCGTCCTGTGCTGCTCCTGACCCTTGCGGCTCTTTCCGCCTGCCAGACTGCCGATGCGCCGTCCCGGCCCGCTGGTCCTGAAACCCCTGCGGCGCGGGTGACGCTCAACGGCACAGCTGCCTATCGACAGCGCATCGCTTTGCCGCGGGATGCGCGGCTTAAGGTCACGATTTCGGATGTAAGCCTGATGGATGTCGCGGCGCCGGTCATCGCTGAAGTCGAGATCGAAACGGCCGGACGGCAGGTGCCGATCCCCTTTGCGATCGACTATGATGCTGGACGGATCAAGCCGGGCCGCAACTATGCCGTCTCCGCCCGGATCGTCGATGCCTCGGGCAAGCTGCTGTGGATTACCGACACCCGTTTCGATTTGCCCGCACTGGGGACGCCGGCCAATCTGATGCTCGTGCAAGTGACCGGATAGTTCCGATACGGACGGCAGTGGCGACCAGGCCGCTACCGTCTCGTACCGAATTTTCTCGGCCATAGCGCCGAAATGGTGCCCCCTCCCGGACTCGAACCGGGACGCCATCAGGCCCGGCATTTTAAGTGCCGTGCGTCTACCAATTTCGCCAAGGGGGCGCCGCGCTCCCCCATGGAACGACCGGGTGCTGATGCGCAAGGGGGATCGGCGTATATGCTTTGCGCGCATCGGCGAACGGGCGTATGCTGTGCCATCGTTGCTCGAAGGGCCTGCAGGCACGCGACGACCGAGAGACACCCCGCTCCCGCTTGCAAGCCGGAGAGCCGTGTTGATCCATTCGAACATCATATCGCCGTTGCGTCCCACAGAACGCTCCGTGGCAAATGCAACTGGCCCATCCGAATCTGCGCTGGGGGACAAGCTGCCTTCGGCTGCGTCGGGCGATGGCGGATTGATTGGCCAATATCCCTGGAGATCGATCCCGTTGCAGGTGTCGAACGATCTTTCCCCGCCCTATTTCGACATATTCCGCGCACAGGAGAAAAGCCTGACGACGATATTGCGGACGGGTGGGGACTGGCGTTGGCGCTTCTGTACCGCGAATGGCGCGGTGCTGGCGGCGGGCGGCGGTTACAAGACCGAGGCCGCCTGCGTCGAAGCGGTGGACGCATTGCGACGGTCGGCGGGGGCAGCAGAGATCCGGCGCAGAAACAAGATTTCATCGCTGCCGCGCCCGATCCGGAGCTGATCGGCGTCGGCAAAAATGGGCCGCAATAAGCGGTCGACGCAACAACATCCGCTCTATGGCAGCCTCCATACAGAAAAAGAGCAGGCTCCGATCGGAACCTGCTCTTCTTTCCCGGACGAACGCAAGGTTCGCCGCACAGGATCTTCGATGCGGCCGGGCAGCGTCAGAAACGCACCCCCGGCCGATCGCGATCAGAGTGCCTGGAGATTGACCGCCGACTGCTTGCCGCGCTGGTCAGCCTCGATGTCATAGCTGACGCGCTGGTCCTTGTTCAGCGTGCTCATGCCCGCGCGCTCGACGGCGGAGATGTGCACGAAGCTGTCATTGCCGCCGTCTTCGGGCTGAATGAAGCCATAACCCTTGTCGCTATTGAAGAATTTTACGGTGCCGATAGGCATGAGTCTTCCTTTCAGGAAATATAGAATGAAGCCCCGGAAAAACATTCCCGTGGCGCCAGTAGCGTGAAAAGGAAGATCGAGCCCCAAGGGGATAATTTTCCGTCGCAGGCGACGATAGCCTGTTTTGTATAGCGAACATCGATTATTTTAGCAATGCCGGCGCCCAGTTGGCCTTGGTGCCCGAATTTAAGAAAGAACGCCCGCATATTTCTCGCCAGTTCTGACGATGTCGGGTAGGATGACCTAATCGTCGGTTTCGGCACGCAAGCGCCCGGCGACAGAGCAACAGCGCGCTCCTGCTTGCATCAAGGGGTTTGCCAGTGTCGCCCGAGAACGAAAACGACCATCCCACCCCCGCCCCCCTGAACGCGGCGGGCCCCGCCGAGGCAGACGTTCAGGGAAGGCTCGCTCTGTTCTATGCCGGACGGACGCTCAGCATCGGCTCCGATCCCGATGCGGACCGTAGTCGGGCGTTGCGGGAGACGCAGTTGAGCCACCCGCTGCATTGACCGGATGGCAGCGCCGATCGCCTTTTGATCCCGGTTTCGCTCGGCGCGAGGCAGTTTCTTTTGGACTTCAATCGCTTCCTGTAAATTGACCGGGATGAAATCGTCACCTTCGTTCGTTGTTGAAGGGTGTCGACGTTGGGCACGCGTATTCGGTTCCGACGAGAGGTAGCGTAAACATGAGACATTCAGCGGTGGGATGGCCGCGCATCGAGAATGGTGGCAGCGCCAAGATATTGGTGGGTATCCGGCTTGAGACGGCGCTGATCGATGCACTCGATGCCTGGATCGCACGTGAAGGCGGCGGCATCACGCGACAGGACGCGATCAGGCGCATGATCGTCAAGCAGCTCGATTGAGCGGACAACCCCAGCACCATTTGCCGTGCTCGCCCGCTTGGGTTAACCCGATGTCTGGCAATCAAACGACCCACAGGTGATCCAGCGGTGGCAGTTCATGCGTAGTCGCGCACCGGCTCACATACATTATCGCGGCATGCGGCATGCGGCGGCGGATCTGGTCGGCGGATGAGGTTCGACCAAATCATCCGCTCGGCCACCGTCGTCACGCTTGCAACGCTGCTGGCAGGTTGCTGGGGCCAATCCGAACCTGACGGTCCCGTGCGCGTCAGCGTTATCGGGCCTGCCCTCCAACTCGCGGCCGTTCAGCGCGACGAGGCCCCCGCGCCACAGGCTGTCCTTTTGCTTGCCGTCGCACAGGGGCTTGTCGCGCTCGACGCTTCGGGCCGGATCGAACCGGCACTCGCACAGCGCTGGATCGTCTCCGACGACGGGTTGAGCTACATCTTCCGTCTGCGCCGCGCCGAATGGCGCTCGGGTCGGCCTGCCACAGCCGAGGAACTCGCACGCATCATGCGCGCAGCCGTCAATCCTGGTGGAGGCAATCGTTTCGCCCCCTATTTCAGTGCGATCGACGAGATCATCGCAGTCACACCAGAGATATTGGAGGTCCGGCTCAGCCGTCCCCGCCCCCATTTCCTCGATCTGCTCACCCAGCCCGAAATGGGCTTTCTGCTGCGGAAACAGGGAACCGGTCCTTACCGGATCGCCGGTGAGGCCGATGGCGTGATCGCACTCAAGCCGATCGTCGATGCCGATTTCCCGGAAGAACAGCAGGCGCGCTATCCGGTCGCGCTGCGCGGCGAACGCGCCGCACGTGCACTCGTCCGCTATCAGCGGAATCAGACCGATCTTGTGTTGGGCGGCACCTTTGCCGATCTCGCCATCGCACGGGTTATCGATCCGCCGGCAACGCAGCTCCGTTTCGATCCGGCGCGTGGCCTGTTCGGCCTGGCGGTCACCGGTGATGAGGGATTTCTGGCCAGCGCGGAAAATCGCAGTGCGATCGCGATGGCGATCGACCGTGATACGCTCGTCGCCGCCTTTGGCGTTCCGGGCTGGCGGCCCATGCTCTCGATCGTGCCGGATAAGCTGGAAATGCCAGCGGGCCCGGCATTGCCCGAATGGGCTGCATTGCCGCTGGCCGACCGCATCGCGCTTGCTCGCGCGCGCGTCGCGGCATGGCGCGGCAACAATGTGGAGTTTCCGCGGCTGCGTATCGCGTTGCCCGACGGGCCCGGCGCACGCGTGCTGTTCACGCGGATCGCGCTCGACCTCGGCCGGATCGGCATCATTGCGCAGCGCGTCTCGCTGGACAGCCCGGCCGATCTGCGCCTGATCGATTCGGTTGCCCCCAATGACAGCGCGACCTGGTACCTCACCCGGCTGTCGTGCGAGGTCGGCTTACCCTGTGGCGAAACAGGGCGTGATGCACTCGCGGCTTCACGCGAAGCGCTCACGCTTGCCCAGCGCGGCGTCAAGCTGGCCGAGGCGGACGCCGCCTATGCCGTCAACACCCCCTTCATCCCGCTCGCGACTCCGTTGCGCTGGTCGCTGGTGCGCCCAAAGCTGCGCGGCTTTCACATCAACAACCGCGCCGCCCATCCGCTACACCGGCTGTTGAACGATTGAACGCCGCCCCCATATCGGACTGCGCAGGAGAGGAGCATCGCATGCGGGTTTCGCCCGATCAGTTCGAAAGCATCGCCAAGGGGCTGCCCCAGCTCGGGCGCGATCCGGCCGCGATACGCCAACGGGTCGAGGCGATGGAGGCGGTGCTCGAACGCGCCTTCGTCATTCCCGGCATCAACCGGCCGGTCGGCCTGGATTCGATCGTCGGCCTGATCCCCATTGTCGGCGACGTAATCACCGCCGCTATGGGGGCCTGGATCGTATGGGAAGCCCGGAACCTGGGCATGTCGAAGTTCCAGATCGCGCGCATGGCCGCCAATGTTGGAATCGACACGCTGCTCGGTGCGATCCCGCTCGCTGGGGATCTGTTCGATTTCCTGTACCGGTCGAACACCAAAAATCTGAAGATCATCAGACGGCATCTCGACAAGCATCATCCGGCGACGGTGACGATCGAGGGCTGAAGCGAGCCAATCACTACCCTGCCATTCCTGCGAAAGCAGGAGTGACAAGCTGCTTTCGTCAGGCCGCCGCGAAATCCAGACCGATATCCGATGCCGGCGCCGACTGTGTGAGCCGCCCGACGGAGATGTAGGTGACGCCGGTCTCCGCGATTGCGCGAATGGTGTCCAGCGTGACGCCGCCCGATGCTTCCGTCGGCACGCGTCCGCCCACCAGCCTGACGGCAGCCCGCAGTGTGGCAGGCTCCATATTGTCGAGCAGCAGATGTGTCGCGCCTGCGACAAGTGCGGGTTCGATCTGGTCGATGCGATCGACTTCGACGATGATCCGGGCAATGCCGGCATCGACGGCACGACGCACGGCTTCTCCCACGCCGCCTGCAACCGCGACGTGGTTGTCCTTGATCATCGCCGCATCCCACAGACCCATGCGATGGTTCTGCGCCCCGCCCATCCGGGTCGCGTATTTCTCGAGCACGCGCAGCCCGGGGATTGTCTTGCGCGTATCAAGCAGGATCGCACCCGATCCGGCGATCGCATCGACATAACGACGCGTGAGCGTGGCAATGCCGGTCAGATGCTGGACGGTGTTGAGCGCCGAGCGTTCGGCGGTGAGCATGGCACGTGCACGACCGTTGAGACGCAGCAGATCGGTGCCTGCGGATACGCGGTCACCGTCGCTGGCCAGTGCCTCGATCACGACGTCGGGGTCGAGGTGACGAAAAAATGCCTCGGCGATCGACAGCCCGGCGACCGTCACGGTCTCGCGGCTGTCCATCACCCCGTCGAACACGGCATCGGCAGGAATCACCGCCGCAGAGGTGATATCCCCGGCAACACCCAAGTCCTCGGCGAGGGTCGCTGCGACGAAACCGTCAAGGTCGAAACCGGGCAGCGCGAAGGGCTTAGTCACCGGTCACCCGGGCTGGTCCGAGATCGCCCATGCCGACCGTCGCGCTCGCCATTTCGAGCATACGGTCGAGCGACTTTTTCGCGGCGAGGCGCAGATCCTCGTCCAGTTCGATCCGCGGCTGCAAGTCGCGCAGCGCCACGTAGAGCTTCTCCATCGTGTTGAGCGCCATGTAGGGGCAGATATTGCAGTTGCAGTTGCCGTCCGCGCCAGGGGCGCCGATGAACGTCTTTTCCGGAACCGATTTCTCCATCTGGTGGATGATGTGCGGTTCGGTCGCGACGATCAGCGTGTCGCCCGGCATCGTCTTGGCATATTCCAGGATGCCGCTGGTCGATCCGACATAGTCGGCATGGTCCAGCACATGCGGCGGACATTCGGGGTGCGCCGCGACGGGGGCGCCCGGATTCTGAGCCTTCAGCTTCAGCAGTTCGGTTTCGCTGAACGCCTCATGCACGATGCACACGCCCGGCCACAACACCATGTCGCGGCCGACCTTGCGCTTGAGATAGCCACCGAGATGCCGGTCGGGACCGAAGATGATCTTCTGGTCCTTGGGGATCTGGCTCAGGATCTTCTCGGCCGAAGAACTGGTGACGATGATGTCGGACAATGCCTTCACCGCCGCCGAACAGTTGATATAGGTCAGCGCGATATGATCGGGGTGCGCGGCACGGAACGCCTTGAACGTCTCGGGCGGGCATGAATCCTCAAGGCTGCAGCCGGCCTCCATATCGGGCAGGATAACGATCTTTTCGGGGCTCAGGATCTTCGCGGTCTCCGCCATGAAGCGGACGCCGCAAAAGGCGATCACATCGGCATCGGTTTCCGCCGCCTTGCGCGAGAGTTCCAGCGAATCGCCGACAAAGTCCGCGAGATCCTGGATCTCGGGCTTTTGATAATAATGCGCCAGGATGACGGCATTGCGCTCCTTGCGCAGCCGGTCGATCTCGGCGCGCAGATCCAAGCCGGCCAAGCTTCCGCCGATTCCGCCGCGTGCGTCCATGTCTTTCGTGTCCCTCAACCCTTGTCGTCACCCCCGCCGAAACGAAGGCCACGCTGCCTTAATGCTCCAACCCCCGAAGAAGAAGCGGGAATGACGATGTCAAACCGTCAATTCCCAAGCTTCACCCGCTTCGCGCACGACGCCGCGGTCCCTCATATCGATCAAATGCGCCAGTACCGACCGGCCTGCCGCCGAATGAAGTCGCACGTCGAGGCCCTTGTACATGCTCTCTACCATCACCGGGATCTCGCCGGTGCCGGCCTGGAGCAGCCGCAATATCTGCCCCTCGCGTTGCTTGCGATGCCCCATCAAACCGCGAACGAAGCGCTGCGGCTTCTCCACCGGATCGCCATGCGCCGGATAATAGACCACGTCATCGCGATCCATCAGCAGCGCCAGGCTCTTCATATAGGCTGCCATATCGCCATCGGGCGGGGAAACGACGCTGGTCGACCAGCCCATGACATGGTCGCCGGTGAACAATGCCTTTTCTTCGGGCAAGGCGAGGCAGAGGTGGTTCGATGTGTGTCCCGGTGTAGCCACGGCAATCAGCGTCCACCCTGCCCCCGACAGGCTCTCGCCGTCCGCGAGAACCCGATCGGGCGCATAGCCGCGATCGAACGCGGCATCGGCGCGCGGGCCGCTGTCGTCGAGTACCAGCGGTGCGCAGCCGATCACCGGCGCGCCGGTCGCCGCACGCAATGGTGCCGCTCCGGGGCTATGGTCGCGATGGGTGTGGGTGCAGCAGATCGCAACCACACGATCGCCCGCAACGGCAGCGAGAATCGCCGCGATATGCGCCGGATCGTCTGGTCCCGGATCGATCACCGCGACCTCGCCTGTGCCAACCACATAGGTTTGGGTGCCGCTATAGGTGAACGCGCTGGGATTGGGCGCCAATATGCGTCGTACCAGCGGAGTCAGCTGCATCGACTGGCCAGTGGGGAAATCGTCCATGCCCCCATGTGGCAGCTTCTTGGCGCGAAACAAGATCGGGCGGAGCCGCATTGTGCCGCCCCGCCCGCCTCCTCCCCGGAAGAGTGATTATTTCTTGCCGTTTTCCGCCTTGAGTTGCTCGATCCGCTGGTCGAGCGAGGCGATCACTTTATTGCGCTGCACGTCGCTCAGCGCCTTCTCGTCCGCGATCTGCGCGCGTGCCTTTTCCAGCGCGGCGACGATCGTCTCGCCATCGGCGCCGCAGACGACGATCTTGCTCTTGCGAGCCTTGCCGTCCTTGTCCGCGGTGTCGGTGGATTCGACCTCGGCACGCTCGCCCTTGCAGCGTTCGGCATGCGCCAGCATCGCCTTGTCCCGCATCGCATCGACGTCGACCTCGGAGGTGCTGCCGTCACGCTTGTGGATGACGATCTTCTTGACCTGTCGGGCGTCGTCGTCGCCATCCTTGTGCGGGTGGGCCTGTACCATCACGCCCGCGAGTGCGGCGGCCGTTCCGGCCAGCAAAAGCAGTCTTGCAATCATCTTCACTTCCTCCTCCCGAAATCCGTCAATCCAGTCTGGAAACCGTCATTTTGAGCCGCGCGATCTCGGCATCGAGGCCTGCAAGCGCCTGGGCAAGCTGCTCGCGCTCGAGTTTGCGGGACTCCAGCATGCTCTTGCGCGCCCGCATCATCGCGTCGATCTGAAGTTTGCGGACCTCGTTTTCGTTGACCTTGCCGCAATATGCGATCCTGCGCTGCTCGCCGTGTTTGTCCTCCGACATCCAGACCGTCCCGCCATCACATGCGTTTGCCCGGTGCCTGGCGCTCATCGCAATGCGGGTCGCCTCGGCTGCTTCCGCAGACGCTTCGATACGCATCGCCATACCGTCGCGATCGAATGACAGGGCGATGGTTGGTGCACGCGGCGGCAGCGGGGCGCTCGGTGCGGATGGTGCCTGCGGGGCCTTTGGCGCAGCCCATGCGTCGGGCGCATCGGGCGCGGATAGCGCCGCGGGCGGGCTTGGCGCCACGGGCGGAACCGGTGGGATCGGCCGCCGCACCGCGCGGGATGTCGTCACCGACGCGACCTCGGTCGCCTCGGTCACGGTCTCGACCTTGGTTGTGACTGCGCTCACGACGGGTTCGATCACACGCGCCTGCACCGTCTCGCGAATTTCCGCAGTGGTTTCGGCGGCGAACCCGCCCGATGCGGTGAGCGCGAGCCCGCCACTCACCAGCACAACGGCAAGCATCCGGCCGGACACGCCGCGCTCCTGCGCATCGCGCATCATGCGAAGGCGGGTCTTGAGCTGATCGCGCGGGTTGAGCGAGCAGGCTGCGACCGGCGTACGGGCACAGGCCGATTTGACCAGCGCCGCGGCATAGCTGAACCGCTCATCGCTGCTTGCGCCGTGAAGCACGACGGCGTCGCAAGCGAGTTCCTGGTCGGTGCGGAACGCGCGCCATGCCCGCCAGGCGATCGGATTGAACCAGTGTAGCGACAGCATCACGAGCGCGACCATGTTGATCGACAGGTCGCCGCGGCGGTGATGGACGGCCTCGTGGGTCATTGCCAGACGAAGTTCTTCCGCGCTGTAGCGGGTACGATAATCATGAGGGAGCACGATAGTCGGCAACAATACGCCCGCAGCGAACGGACCCTCCACCAGGCGGCTGGCGCAGACCTCAATCCCGTTGGCATCCATTTCAGGCAAGTCGATCGACTCGCGCAGCGCCGCCCGGACGAACCGGTGATAGGCGATGAGATGCCACGCCATCATCAGCAGCGCGCCGCCCAGCCAGACTCCGAGCAACAGCAGGGGCCAGTCGATCGAAGGCGCGACCGGCGTCGCCGCTTCGGTGACCGGCCGAAAGACGGATAGATCAAGGCTTGGCAGATCCACCATCGGCAGGTCGACGATCGACGGAATCTGGTCGATCGGCGCGGGACCGAAACTTTCGGGAAGCGGCGGCAGCACCATGCGCAGCGCCGGCAGCAGCCACAGCAGATAGGCGATCCGCGCGCCGAACATCGCCGCAACGCGTGCACGCACCAGCAGGACAAGCCCCATCAGTGCGGTGGTCGCGACGAGCGTTTCGATGATCCAGCCACTCATGATCGCAACGCCTTCAGCAGCGCTTCGATCTCTGCGATGTCGTCATCGCTCAGTTCGTCGCGCTCTGCCAGGTGCGCGACCAGCGCGGCGCCCCGTCCGCCGAACAGCCGATCGACCAGCCGTCTGGATTCGGTGGAGACATAATCCTCGCGCGCAACAGCGGGGCGATAGAGATAGCGGCGCCCATCCTCTTCATGGGCGAGCACGCCTTTGGCGAGCAACCGTGACAACATGGTCTTAACCGTCCGGTCGCTCCAGCCGCGCGCAGGGTCGATCCGCTCGTGCACTTCGGTTGCCGTCAACGGGGCCTCCTCCCAGAGCACCTCCATCACGGCATGTTCCGCTTCGCTGATCCGCTCGCTCATTTGCTAGCCCCTTCCGGCTGACCACAGGCGTTATCTTGTTACGACTACAGTTGTAGTCATGCAACCGCTGAACGCTGGATGAACGATCTGTCAGCTTGCAGGACCGCGAAAAATGCGCCGAAATCGTCGGAATTTTTTACAAATGGCGCATATGGTTAACCCACGCCAACCATCGTATCGCAGCATTTCAGCCAACCGGCATAACTGGCACGTGTCCTGCTTATTCTTAAGCGTTCCCAACACGGTCTCCTGCCGTGTCGCTTCAGAGCGGGGGCGACACATCCCTGGTCTCGTGTCGCCCCTGCTCCCCCGCCCCTCCCCAGCATCATAAAGAACCCCTAGATGGGTGCCATGACTCGGGCCCGCGTTCTCATCCTCAATGCCGCTCTCGGCCCGCTCGACTATCGGGTGCCGCGCGAAATGTCGGTTGAGCCCGGTTCGATCGTGATGGCGCCCCTTGGCCCCCGCCAGCTTGTCGGCGTGGTGTGGGAACCCGAACGCATGCCCTCGCATGATGAGGTGGGCGACAACCGGCTGCGCAACCTGCTTCAGGTCTATGACGCGCCGCCGCTCAAGGATTCGCTGCGTCGGCTGATCGAATGGACCGCCGACTATTATCTGGCGCCGCCCGCCGCGGTGCTGCGTATGGCGCTGCCGTCCTCGTCCGCGCTCGAAGGCGGCCGGACGATCACCGAATACCGGCTGAGCGGCCATCGGCCCGAACGGCTGACTGCCCAGCGCGAACAGGCGCTCAACCGCCTGCAGGAACGCCAGGGGCTCATCCGCGAACTCGCCGTTGTCGCCGACGTGTCCGATGCGGTGATCCGCGGGCTGGTGAAAGTTGGGGCGATCGAGCCGGTCGAGGTGGATGTCGACTCCCCCTTCCCGCTGCCTGACCCGACCTATGGCGCACCCGACCTCTCCGCCGTCCAGACATCCGTTTCCCAGTCGCTGGTCGAGGCGGTCGACGCACAGGCATTCCAGCCCTTCCTGCTCGATGGTGTCACCGGATCGGGCAAGACAGAGGTCTATTTCGAGGCTGTTGCCGAAGCGATCCGCCAGGGACGCCAGACATTGGTGCTGCTGCCGGAGATCGCGCTGACCGAACCGTTCCTCAAGCGTTTCGCGCAGCGTTTCGGCCATGCGCCAATCGCCTGGCATTCCGGACTGCGCCAGTCGCAGCGCCGTCGTGCATGGCGTGCGATCACCTCTGGCCAGGGATTGGTGACAGTGGGCGCGCGGTCCGCGCTGTTCCTGCCCTATCGCAACCTTGGCCTGATCGTGGTCGACGAAGCCCACGAAACCAGCTTCAAGCAGGAAGACGGCGTCCATTATCATGCGCGAGACGTCGCGGTGATGCGCGCACGCTTCGAATCCTGCCCGATCATCCTGGCGTCCGCGACGCCGGCGATCGAGACGCGCCAGCAGGTCGAACTGGGCCGGTATCGCGAACTCCGTCTGCCCGCGCGCTTCGGCAATGCGACCATGCCGGAGATCACGGCGGTCGACCTGATCCAGGACCCGCCCGAGCGCGGCCGCTGGCTTGCCCCGCCGCTCGTCCAGGCAACCGAGGAAACGCTGGCGCGCGGCGAGCAGATATTATTCTTCCTCAATCGCCGCGGCTACGCGCCGCTTACCCTGTGCCGTCATTGCGGCCACCGCTTCCAATGCCCGAATTGCACGGCCTGGCTGGTCGAGCACCGGCTGATCCACCGGCTCGCCTGCCATCATTGCGGCCACACCATGCCGCCCCCTGCGGCCTGTCCCGAATGCAGTGAAGAAGACAGCCTGGTCGCCTGCGGGCCCGGCGTGGAGCGGATCGCCGACGAAGTGAAATTGCTGTTCCCCGAGGCACGGGTCGTGATCGTCACCTCCGACACGATCTGGTCACCCGCGAAGGCGGCCGAGTTTGTGGGCCGAATGGAAGCGGGCGAGATCGACATCGTCATCGGCACCCAGTTGATCACGAAGGGCTATCATTTCCCCAATCTGACGCTGGTCGGCGTGGTCGATGCGGATCTGGGGCTGGAGGGCGGCGATCTGCGTGCCGCCGAACGCACCTTCCAGCAGGTGATGCAGGTTGCCGGCCGCGCCGGTCGCGGCGAGAAGCCGGGCCACGTGCTGATCCAGACCCACAGCCCGAACGCGCCGGTGCTTCAGGCGCTCGTGTCGGGCGACGGCGAAAGCTTCTATGCGGCAGAGACCGAAGCACGGCGCAGTGCCGGCGCGCCACCCTTCGGCCGCTTCGCGGGCATCATCATCTCCTCCGAGGATCAGAAACTCGCGCTGGAGACCGCGACACGGATCGGCAGGACTGCGCCGAAGGTGGAGGGCATGGCGGTATTCGGCCCTGCCCCGGCGCCGCTCGCGATGCTGCGCGGCCGTCACCGCTTCCGTCTGCTCGTTCACGCCCGCCGCGCGCTCGACGTTCAGGACGTGATCCGCGACTGGCTGGGTGCGCTGGAATGGAGTGGCAAGGTTCGCGTTGCGGTGGACGTCGACCCCTATAGTTTCCTGTGATCGCGTCCCCCTGCACGAAAATCTGTGTGCTCGATGCCGAGACCGGCTGGTGCCGCGGGTGCGGCCGATCGGCGAGATCGGTGAATGGTGTACCGCGAACGAGGATCGCCAGCGTGCGATCCTGGCGGCGCTTCCCGGCCGCCTGATCCGAAAGGGATCAGATCACGCCTCGCCTGTGTGCAACGATCAGGATAATGACCGACCGGGATAATCCTGGAATGGTTGCGTCAACATGCTTGCAAGACTGATGATCTTTTTGACGCTGGCGATGCTGCCAATGACCGCGCAGGCGCAATGGAAGCGTGCGACATCCGACAATTTCGTCGTTTATTCGAACGGTAGCGAAAAGACGCTGCGCGAGTTCACCGCCAAGATCGAAACCTTCGATTCTCTTTTGCGCATTGCTTCGGCGTTAAAGGCACCGCCCGCGCCGAAACGTCTTGAGATCTATCTGCTGCGCGATGCCAATTCGGTGGCTCGCCTGCTCGGCAAGGGCGGTCGCAATATTGCCGGCTTCTATACGCCGCGGCTGGCCGGAGCGATTGCGGTCGTGCCCCGCACGGAGAGTGCCGACAAATATAATCTCGATGGGGAAACGGTGCTGTTCCACGAATATGCGCATCACTTCATGATGCAATATTTTCCAAGCGCCTATCCGCGCTGGTATATGGAGGGCTTCGCCGAATTCTACTCCACTGCCGAGGTCGACGATCAGGGGGGCGCCTCGATCGGCAAGATCGCCTTTCATCGCGCCTATGGTCTGCTGGTATCGACGCCCTTTCCGCTTCCTCGACTGCTTTCCGACCGTCCCAAGGTGAAGGATGCCGAGGAGGGCAACGCCTATTACGGGCGAGCGTGGCTGCTCGCGCACATGTTGACCTTCTCCGACAAGCGCAAGGGGCAGTTGACCACCTATCTCAACGCCTTCGCCGCGGGCGTGCCGGCCGAGAAAGCCGCAGAGGACGCGTTCGGACCATTGCGCGCGTTGGAGAAGGATCTCGGCGCCTATGTGAAGCGCCCCATGCAATATCGGAAGTTTGCCGGACTCGATACCAAGGCCGCGAAGATCATCGTAGACCCGCTGGATCCGGCGCTTGATGCGTTGTTTATCGATCGGCTCAATCTGCTGACCGATGTGACCAAGGACGAACAGCCACGCTTCGTGAGTTCTGTCCGCAAGACGGCTGCGCGCTTTCCGGACAATCCATATGCTATCGACATGCTCGTCGAAGCCGCCCTGCTGGAAGGCAAGGTCGAGGAAGCGAATGCGCTAAATGACAAGCTGATCGCGCTCAAACCGGATTTTGCGCCCGCGCTGCTGCGTAAGGCCGAAGCGATGGCGGACAAGGCGAATGACGCCGAGGACCCCGCCGCGCATTGGAAAACGATCCGCGCCCTGATCGTAAAGGCAAATCGCCTCAACAACGACGATACCACCGCCCTTTTCCGCTATTATGAATCCTATACACGCGAGGGCGTCGATCCGACGAAGGCTGCGGTGGACGGATTGCTCCGCACATTCGAACTGGCGCCTCAACTCGGCATGGTCCGGCTCGCGCTCGCGCAGCAATTCATCCGCAGCAATGAGTTGAAGATGGCCCGCAACGTGTTGATGCCGATCGCCTATGCGCCACATGGCGGAGAAGGCGCCGAGACCGCGCTCAAGATGATCGCGGACATCGACGGAAAGACCGCGCCGGTGCCCCGGCAGGGGCAAGAGGAGAAGCGTGGAGGCACTGACGAGGCACCGAAGTCAGCCGAACCATCACCCTCCTGAGAGGCTGTTTGAGAAAGCGGAAGTGCGGAAGCGCGCTTTCTCGAGGCGGCACCACCCTCAGCAGCCATTCCCTCGAGGCTTGGTATCGTCGGAACCTTGGGCCGCTCCGCCCGTTACCCCGCCCATCCACCCGATCCGGCATGATCCTGTCGGGCGGTTGGGCAGGAAGCGGCTGGTACCGGCTTTTACAAACGGACTCTGAACCGGGACGGGACGACATCCGATATGAGCAAAGTCGCATAATTCGTATGGCCCGATGTCATTAAGAGGCCACGGCCGCGCAACCAGTGTGCCGACAGGATTGCGAAGGCAGAAATTTGCCGTCAGGATCGCCCGATGACACAGCGGCAGCAGATAAGGAATCAGGCTTGGTGACGTTATAGAGGTGGTGCCTGACAGGACCGCAGGGACGGCTGCCTTCTGTTCTGATCGAACGACCGTATCCATCGACGTGGCGGCACGCGCCGTGCACGCGCACTCCCGCATGAATGCACTGACGTCGCTGCTGGCGTCCGACCACAGGCCGCGCGCCACAATGAAACGCTGGACCGGACAGTCGGCAGAAAGGATATGCGCATGACCGTTCCAGCTTTCACCCTCGCCATGCTGCTGGCTGGCGCGCCGGTGAACCCTGGCGACACCCCGGCTGTAATAGCCGTGGTGTCGACTGCACCAGTGGCAAGCGATCAGGCGGTGCGGGATCCGGCAGCAACAGTGGCGGCAGAACAGCTGCCGTCGCCTGTGCCACCCGCAACATCGCCGATACTGACCGAGCCGACTGCGCCCGCAAACGATCCTGGCCCGGATGGGCATGAGATCGTCGTGACGGCGCGCCCGCGTTCGCCCCCGGGCGATCCGCTACAGGGCGTGAACATCCAGTCCTTCGAATTGACCCAGGCCGTCGACAGGGCAGTCATCCGCCCGGTTGCGCGTGCCTATCAGCGCATCCTGCCGGATCCGGTCCGCAGCGGGTTTCGCAATGTTCTCAACAACCTTCGCGAGCCCGTCGCTTTCGTGAACTTCCTGTTGCAGCTCAAACCGGGCAAGGCGGTGGAGACAGTCGGCCGCTTCGCGATCAACAGCACGCTCGGCGTCGTCGGCCTGTTCGACTTCGCAAGAAGGCGCCCCTTCAATCTGCCGCGTCGTCCCAACGGCTTTGCCAATACCCTGGGCTATTATGGCGTGAAGTCAGGCCCCTTCCTGTTCTTGCCGATCATCGGACCGACAACCCTGCGCGATTTCGTGGGCGATGGACTGGACAGGCTCTTCTTGCCGCTGGCAGTCGGCAAGCCGTTCAACAAACTCACCTACTCTGTTCCTATCGGTGTGTTCAGCTCGCTCGATCAACGCGCCGAATTCGATGAGAAGCTGCAGGTGCTGCATGAAGGCAGCGATCCCTACGCAAATACGCGCGAGGATTATCTGAAGAGCCGCCAGGCCGCGATCGATGCACTGCACGGCAAGAAGCAACCTGGTGCGGACAGCCCGGCACCCGCGCCTGCCGATCCTCCCAATCCACCGCCAGGCTGAAGCTCAGGATACGCCTTCGCGCTTTCTGAGCTCCACCTTGCGGCCAATGCCATAGGCATAGCCGCCCATGGTGCCGTCGCTGCGCTGGGCGCGGTGACAGGGAATGACAATGGCGAGATGGTTGGCGCCGCAGGCGGTGCCCGCCGCACGGACCGCCCGGGGATTGCCGGCGATCGCCGCGAGTTCGCTATAGCTGCGCGTCTCGCCTGCCGGGATGGCACGCAATGCCTGCCATATGGCTTCCTGGAATGCGGTGCCCTTCACGTCGAGCGGCAGATCCTGGTCGCGTTCGGGATGTTCGACTTCGGCAACCACCTTGCGGGCGAGCGTGGCCAGGGCTTCGCCGCCCGGCTGGATATCGGCATTGGGGAAGCGTGTTCTCAGTGCTGCCTCACCTTCGTCGAACGAGACGCGGCACAATCCCTTGTCGGTCGCCGCGATCAGCAGTGCGCCCAGGCTGGTTTCGGCGGAGGTCCAGCGGATCGTCACACCCGCCCCGCCCCGTGCCCAGGCACTTGGCGTCATACCCAGCCGGCGCTTGGCATCCTCGTAGAATCGGCTCGGCCCGGAATAGCCGGCATCGTAGATCGCATCGGTCACCCGATCTTCCTTGGTGAGGGCGTCGGCGGCCTTCCCCGCGCGCAGCCCTCGCGCATAGGCAGCAGGCGTCACGCCCGTCGCGCGTTTAAACAGGCGATGGAAATGATGTGGCGCATAGCCGACCATCGTGGCCAGTTCGTCGAGCGACAGTCCATCCTCGGACGCTTCGATCAGCTTGATCGCCTGCGCCACCGCAATGCGATCGCGGCCCACCTCGTCCGGCGTGCAGCGTAGACAGGCACGATAGCCCGCGCCTCGCGCCGCCGTCCCGTCCGCGAAAAATTCGACATTCTCGCGCTTGGGGTGCCGCGCCGGGCAACTTGGTTTGCAGTAGATGCCGGTGGTCTTCACCGCGCCGACGAACTTGCCGTCGAAACTCCGGTCACGCCGCTCGAAAGCGGCCCAGGCCGTGTCGGGATCGATATGGGTTTCGGTGCTCATGAACCCTATCTAGGCGCGCCGTCGTCGTCACACATCCCGGCGCTTGCGTTCAAAGCGATATGCACTCGCTGCTTGCCACCATATTCCAACTCCGTCTGAAACGGATCAAGTGATATATCGATCGCAATGGGGAGGCATTGCTTCGACGGCCTCGTCGATTAGCATCGGGGTATGAAATCCCGTCGCACGATGATCGTCCTAGCACTGTTTGTCGCGATCGCCCTCGCGTGCGGTCTATTCCTATACCGCCACACCGGCAATGCGGACCAACCGCCTGCAGGCACGGCAATGACGGTTTCTCCAACCGCGGAGATGCTTGCCGAGTTTCGCACGGAAGCCAAACGGGCCTGCTTTTGCGACCGAGCGTCTGGAAAGAAATTCAACAGAATGAAGTCCCCCTTTCAGGTGACGACCATTACAACTGCATGCGCGCCGTTGCCTGGGGAAAGTATATGCTTCGGACCTGATAGTGAGGGCGATCAGTGCGTCCTCACGGGCTATGCCACCATCGGCCCCGATTCCGTGATGGCGGCGTGCACGCCGGAAGAGGCGCAAGTGCTGGAAAGCATCTTCAACGAAACCCTCGATCGCATGAAGAGGCCCGATCCTTCGAGCGAGGAAACCAATCGCGCCTGGGATGCCGGCGAAAAAGCCCTCATTGCAGCATCGAAGGATATGGCGGCGGGCCGGCCCGTATCGCGGCGAGGGAGTTCTCCGGGCTGTAACGGCTAACCCCTTCTTGCATCCCGCAACAACCGATGCTAACCGCGCCGCGACCCATGGGGGGCGCTCGTTCGCCCCCTTTTCGCATGGGGCTAAATTCCGATTGTCCAAAAGGATATCACGCGCGTGGAGACTTCCGGCGGCATTCAGGCCAGCTTATCAGGGCGGTACGCAACCGCCCTGTTCGATCTGGCCCGCGAGTCAAACAAGATTGAGGCCGTCGAGAAGAGTCTCGCAACGGTCAAGGCGGCGCTTGTCGAATCGGATGATTTCCGGACGCTGACCGCCAGCCCGCTGCTGTCGCGTGGCGACGCCAGTCGCGGCGTGGCTGCTGTTGCGAAGGCAATGAAGCTCGACCCGCTGACGGCGAACTTCCTGGGTGTGCTGGCGGAGAATCGCCGCCTCGCCCAGATCGGCAACGTCATCGGCGCCTTCGCGCAACTCGCCGCTGCCCATCGCGGTGAAATGACCGCGCAGGTCACCTCTGCGCATCCGCTGACGGCGGCACAGGTCAAGGAGCTGCAGGGTCAGCTCAAGGCACGTGTCGACCGCAATGTCTCCATCGACCTCACCGTCGATCCCTCCATCCTGGGCGGGCTGGTCGTCAAGATCGGTTCCCAGATGATCGATAGCTCGATCCGCACTCGTCTCAATTCCCTCGCGCACGCGATGAAAGGCTGAACATGGATATCCGCGCCGCAGAAATTTCGAAGGTCATCAAGGACCAGATCGCCAGCTTCGGTTCCGAGGCGCAGGTCTCCGAAACCGGAACCGTGCTCTCGGTCGGTGACGGCATTGCGCGCATCCACGGTCTGGACAATGTCCAGGCCGGCGAGATGGTCGAATTCGCCAACGGCATCCAGGGCATGGCGTTGAACCTCGAGGCCGACAATGTCGGCGTCGTGATCTTCGGCACCGACAGCGAGATCCGCGAAGGCGACACCGTCAAGCGCACCGGCACCATCGTCGACGTTCCCGTCGGCAAGGGCCTGCTTGGCCGCGTGGTCGACGGCCTCGGCAACCCGATCGATGGCAAGGGTCCGATCCAGTACGAGACGCGCATGCGCGTCGAAAAGAAGGCGCCGGGCATCATCCCGCGCAAGTCGGTGCACGAGCCCGTCCAGACCGGCCTGAAGGCGCTCGACGCCCTCGTGCCCGTCGGCCGCGGCCAGCGCGAGCTGATCATCGGCGATCGCCAGACCGGCAAGACCGCCGTCGCGATCGACACCTTCATCAACCAGAAGGCCGCCAATGCGGGCGATGACGAGAGCAAGAAGCTCTATTGTATCTATGTCGCCGTCGGCCAGAAGCGCTCGACCGTCGCGCAGATCGTCAAGCAGCTCGAAGAAAACGGCGCGATGGAATATTCCATCGTCGTTGCGGCCACCGCGTCCGAGCCCGCTCCGCTCCAGTATCTCGCCCCCTATACCGGCGTGACGATGGGCGAATATTTCCGCGACAACGGCATGCATGCCGTCATCGTCTATGACGATCTGTCGAAGCAGGCTGTCGCCTATCGTCAGATGTCGCTGCTGCTGCGTCGCCCGCCGGGCCGTGAAGCCTATCCCGGCGACGTTTTCTACCTCCACAGTCGTCTGCTGGAGCGCGCTGCAAAGCTGAACGACGCGAACGGCAACGGCTCGCTGACCGCGCTGCCGATCATCGAGACCCAGGCGGGCGACGTTTCGGCGTACATCCCGACCAACGTGATCTCGATCACCGACGGCCAGATCTTCCTTGAGACCGATCTGTTCTTCGCGGGCATCCGCCCTGCCATCAACGTCGGCCTTTCGGTGTCGCGCGTCGGTTCCGCCGCGCAGACCAAGGCGATGAAGAAGGTGTCGGGCTCGATCAAGCTCGAGCTGGCCCAGTATCGCGAAATGGCCGCGTTCGCGCAGTTCGGTTCGGATCTCGACGCCTCGACGCAGAAGCTGCTCAACCGCGGCGCGCGCCTGACCGAGCTGCTCAAGCAGCCGCAGTTCAAGCCGATGCCGTTCGAAGAGCAGACCGCATCGATCTTCGCCGGCACCAACGGTTATCTCGACACCGTTTCCGTGCAGGACGTGGTGCGTTACGAAGCGGCGATGCTCGCCGATCTGCGTGCGAACCACGCCGACGTGCTCACCACGATCCGCGAAACCAAGGATCTGGGTGACGAAGTGAAGGGCAAGCTCAAGGCTGCGCTCGACGCTTTCGCCAAGACCTTTGCGTAAGGGAAGTCGTCATCCCGGTGAAAGCCGGGATCTCCCCTGTTCTCGATAAGGCAGTGAGATTCCGGTTTCGGCCGGAATGACGGATGAAGGGAAACAATGGCAAGCCTCAAGGCCCTCAAGATCCGCATCGGCTCCGTGAAGTCGACGCAGAAGATCACCAAGGCGATGAAAATGGTCGCCGCGGCGAAGCTGCGCCGTGCGCAGGACGCCGCCGTGTCCGGCCGCCCCTATGCGGAGCGACTGGAAGCGGTGATGGCGAGCCTCGCCTCCAAGGTGACGATCAGCGCGTCCAGCCCGAAGTTGCTCGCGGGCACCGGCAGCGAGCAGACCCATCTGATCGTCGTCGCGACATCGGAACGCGGACTTGCTGGCGCGTTCAATTCGAACATCGTCCGCGCCGCACGCAAGAAGGCCGAAGAGCTGGAGCGCAGCGGCAAGACCGTGCGCTTCTACATCGCCGGCAAGAAGGGCCGCGGCGTGCTGCGCCGTTTCCACGCCAAGCAGATCGTGCATGATCACGAGATGGGCCACATCAAGAATGTTGCCTTCTCCGACGCACAGGCGCTCGCGGAAGACGTGATCGCTCGCTACGAGGCTGGCGATTTCGACGTGGCGCATCTGTTCTATGCGAAGTTCGTCTCCGCGCTGGTTCAGGAACCCGTGGGTCAGCAGATCATTCCTGTTGCGATCCCGGTTGCGACGGCGGAAACCGGCGGCGTCAGCGCCGCGGTGGAATATGAACCCGACGAGGAGTCGATCCTCGCAGACCTGCTTCCCCGCAACGTCGCGGTGCAGATCTTCCGCGCGCTGCTCGAAAATGCCGCGTCCGAACAGGGCAGCCGCATGAACGCGATGGACAACGCCACGCGCAATGCCGGCGACATGATCAACCGCCTGTCCATCCAGTACAACCGTACGCGCCAGGCCGCGATCACCACCGAACTTGTCGAGATCATCTCCGGCGCGGAGGCGCTGTAAGCAACTGGGCACGCGCTCATAGACATCGCGTGCCCGTCGGCTTACTGATCTGTCATGCTCAAGGCGCCGCTTCTGCCGATGGTCGACGACGTCGTCGATCGCCTTGATCGCGATGGCTTCGTGTGCCTTCCCGGCATCATCGCGGACGACTGGTTGGAGCAAGCGCGCGCGCATGTGAACGCGTTGCTTGCTGCCAATGGCGAGCGCTATTTTTCGATCGTCCGCCCAGCGGATGAAGCAGGGTCTCCCGCCGAAGAACTGGTGTCCGATCCGGAAATACAGCCTTTCCTGAAGGCGCTCACACAGCGGGTCTGTCCCGCCGGCGTCGTTGAGGACGGCGATGTGTACAATGTCCTCAGGATCATCTCCGGCCCCAAGGGCGAGAGCGGGTCACTGCAATTCCACTACGACGCCAGTGTCGTCACAGCGTTGATACCAATTTTCATGCCGCACAATGCCCCCGGCCAATCCGGTGAGTTGATTACATTTCCCAATCAGCGCCCCTTCCGCCGCTCGGTGGTAACCAATATGGTGGAAAAGTTGGCCGTGCAGAACGAGCTTTACCGGAAGCGCACCACGCGCGCCTACGAACGTAAGCCGGAAGACTTCACACAACTTCTCTATCCCGGAAACATCTATCTGTTCTGGGGATATCGCACATATCACGGCAACCTGCCGTGCGCGCCCAACTCCCTCCGTGCGACCATGCTGCTTCACTACGGCAATCCGCATGGCAATAATGCGCTGCTCCGCGTCGTGCGCTCCGGCCGTCGCATGGTCGAGGCGCTTCGATTGAAGCGCAGTTGATCCCCAACTTGGATCACGATTCGTCCTGGCTCAGGCAGCTACCCAATGGAAAGCACGTGTCGGCCCTTGGGTTCGGCTGCTCGTCGGTCTGGGCGATGCCTGCTTTTCCGATTGAGGACGCGCGCGCCATCTTCGACGGGCTGTTGGCCGAAGGTGTGAATCATTTCGACACATCTCCAAGCTATGGCCATGGCGAGGGTGAGAAGAGGTTGGGCGCGTTTCTGAAGTCCACGGTTGGCAAGGAACTCGTCATCGCCACCAAGGTTGGCAGCAACCTGGTCGACGGAAAGATCGTAAGGGGGTTCTCGCGTCAGGCTATCCAGCGAAGCTTCGAGGAGAGTCTCGCCAGGTTGGGAGTTGGGCATGTCGACATTCTCTATCTCCATGGGCCGGCGATCAGGGATCTCTCTTCCGATGTGCTGGACTTCTTCGATACGCTGAAGGTCAGGGGCGCGATCACCTATTCCGGTGTGAACTCGTTCGACAACGCCGTCCTAGAGCATGTCGCGACTCTGCCGATCGATGCGGTGATGCTCCAGTATAATGTCGGAGATTTCCGCAACGCAGAGGCGATGCAGCGCCTGCACGACGCGGGCAAGATCGTCTTTTCCGGCACCTCGCTGGCGAGGGCCAAGTTCGATCTTTCCACCTTTCTTCCGCGCGATCGCGCTTCTGTCTGGTATTTGCTCCGGATGCTTCGCCACGATCCCGGCTTCCTGTGGAGTGGTGCCCGGCTCGCACGCCGGCTGAAACAGGTCGGCGGAGACCCGACGGATATCGCATTGCGCTTCGTAACCGCGAATCCGCTGCTGACGAGCAGCCTGTTCGGTACTTCAAGGCTCGATCATGCGCTTGCGAACGTGCGTGGAGGGCGTGGAATCCTGTCCGAAAAGCAGCGACTTTCATTGGTAAGCTCACTATGACTTTCGCTCGCCAAAAAATTGTGGCATCGGCCTCGCGCCGTCCCGAAGTCGCGGATCCAGGACCCAAGCGAGAGAGCACCTCTTGCCGCCCCTGCGATCAAGCTCCTGAACAGCGAGCGGCAAGAAATTGAAGAGTGTCGACGGCGGCGGCCGAAACGGCAAAGCGATTGGAATTGCCAGCTCGCACCTGGCGGATAGCGTTGGAAGGCAAGGAACAAGTCATGGCAAGCACGCCCGAAACCCCCGCTGCGAAGCCCGCCCGCAAGCCGCGCGCGACCAAGGCCGAAACGCCAGCTGCAACCGCAGCCGTTGCCAACGGCGCAGCAACCGGCCGCATCAGCCAGGTCATCGGCGCCGTCGTCGATGTGAGCTTCGAGGGCAACCTGCCCGCGATTCTCTCCGCGCTCGAGACCGACAATGGCGGCAACCGCCTGGTCCTCGAAGTCGCGCAGCATCTCGGCGAGAGCACCGTTCGCACGATCGCGATGGACTCGACCGAAGGCCTGACCCGCGGCCAGCCCGTCCGTGACACCGGCGCCCAGATCATGGTCCCTGTCGGCCCCGCCACGCTCGGCCGCATCCTGAACGTCATCGGCGAGCCGATCGACGAGCGCGGCCCGGTCTTGACCGACCTGCGCGCGCCGATCCACGCTCAGGCACCCGCCTTTGTCGACCAGTCGACCGAAAGCTCGATCCTCGTCACCGGCATCAAGGTGATCGACCTGCTCGCGCCTTATGCAAAGGGTGGCAAGATCGGCCTGTTCGGTGGCGCCGGCGTCGGCAAGACCGTGCTGATCCAGGAACTGATCAACAACATCGCCAAGGGCCATGGCGGCACTTCGGTGTTCGCGGGCGTCGGCGAGCGTACCCGCGAGGGCAACGATCTCTATCACGAATTCCTCGACGCGAACGTCATCGCCAAGGATGCCGACGGCAATCCGCAGTCCGAGGGTTCGAAGGTTGCGCTGGTGTTCGGCCAGATGAACGAGCCGCCGGGCGCCCGTGCCCGCGTTGCGCTTTCGGGCCTCGCGATCGCCGAATATTTCCGCGACGAGGAAGGCCAGGACGTGCTCTTCTTCGTCGACAACATCTTCCGCTTCACTCAGGCGGGCGCCGAGGTGTCGGCACTGCTCGGCCGTATTCCTTCGGCCGTGGGTTATCAGCCGACCCTGTCGACCGACATGGGCGCGCTGCAGGAGCGCATCACCTCGACCAACAAGGGTTCGATTACCTCGGTTCAGGCCGTGTACGTGCCCGCGGACGATTTGACCGATCCTGCGCCGGCCACCTCCTTCGCCCACTTGGACGCGACGACCGTGCTGTCGCGCGCTATCTCGGAACTCGGCATTTATCCGGCAGTGGATCCGCTCGATTCGACCAGCCGCGTGCTCGAGCCGCGCGTCGTCGGCCAGGAGCATTACGATACGGCCCGCAACGTCCAGTCGCTGCTGCAGAAGTACAAGTCGCTTCAGGACATCATCGCGATCCTGGGCATGGACGAGCTTTCCGAAGAGGATAAGCTGACCGTCACCCGCGCCCGCAAGATCCAGAAGTTCCTGTCGCAGCCTTTCCACGTCGCCGAGGTGTTCACCAACATCCCCGGCAAGTTCGTGCAGATCGAAGACACGATCAAATCGTTCAAGGCGGTGGTCGACGGCGAGTACGACCACCTTCCCGAAGCTGCCTTCTACATGGTCGGCGGCATCGATGAGGCGGTCGCCAAGGCACAGAAGCTGGCCGCCGAGGCTGCGTGATATAGACTAGCCCCTTCCGCCTCGTGCGGGAGGGGTTGGTGAGGGGCTTCTTTCCGCTTGGAGGTCCCGAACGGCCGTAAAGGCGGAAGAAGCCCCTCACCTACTAACGCCGACGCGGCGAGCACCTCTCGCGCACAGGCGCAAGAGGCTTTAAGGAAAGACCGATGGCCACTCTCCATTTCGAACTCGTCACCCCGGAAAAGCTCGTTCGCTCCGAGGACGTCCATATGGTCGTCGTTCCCGGCACTGAGGGTGAATTCGGCGTGCTGGCCGGTCACGCGCCTTTCATGTCGACCGTACGCGACGGCGATCTGGCCATCTATCGCAGCGAAACCGGCGAGCCCGAGCGTATCCGCATCGAAGGCGGCTTTGCCGAGGTCAATGAAAAGGGCCTGACCGTCCTCGCGGAGAAAGCGGAAGCCTGAGCGACTGCCTTGCCGGCAGTCGAAGGGCTGGCATGACGCCGGGGATCTCGATCATTCCCCCATCGGTCGATACGTCCACCCGATCGCCTTTGCTCCACCGGCACCCGAGATTTCAGCCTTGAGCAACGCCCCTTCGCGCCAGTAGCGGATGCGCTTCGGATAATCGTGCGCCGGGTTCTCGAACGTCACCGAGCGCGCATCCTGCGCCGTCATCCTGAACACGACCGGCGCCTTGCCCATCGGTGACGCGAAATAAGCGAGCCGACCGTCCGTGTCGGGTGCGATCCGCGCAAATTCCCAGCTTTTCAGCGTGGCGCCCCGGCCCGAACGGCTCGATCCCATCTGCATGCCGCCACGCGCACCGGTCCAATATTCCTCGGACCAGCGATCCCCCGTTTGCTCGATCCAGGCGCCCGCCATCCAGTTCGGCGCCGTCGATGGCGGCTCATCTGCTGCGACCAGGAGTGCGCCGGCCACAATCATTGCGAAATATCGCATCCTTCCCTCCTCTTTGCTCAATATTTGATAACCTGGATCGCCCATGATGACTTGAACGAAGACGACAGGCGAGACAGGTGCTGGATTATCGCGAAATGCCTTTGCCGGACGGCCTCGAAGGATTGGTCAAATCCGTCTGGACGCTCGATGTCGGCGGCTCGGCAAGCGAATGGGTGACGCAGGAAGCGACACCCGATGGCTGTATAGAGATCATACGCCGCCTCTCCGGCCGTTCGCGCTGGCGCCGCGACCAGCCCGAACGGTTCGTCGCCGGGGTGATCGACACCCCCGCGGCGCTGACGATGACCGGAGATGCGCGCTTCGTTGGCATTCGGCTGTGGCCCTGGGCATGGAATCTGCTCGACGCTCCGCTCACGCCCGATTTCATCAACGACTGGTTCGCCGCGCCGCCTGAATCGCTCGCTGCCTTGTTGCTGGCCGATCTCGATCGTATCGTTCCCGCGCTGAGCGATGCCTTGGCGGGTATCACCGTTCCTGCATTCGTCCCGGCGATCCTGCGCTCACGCAATGTCGCCGAAATCTCGATCCGCAGCGGTCTTTCCTACCGTCAGATTCAGCGGTGGTTTGCCGCGGAGATCGGCATTGCGCCGCGCAGTTACGTGAAATTGCTCCGTTTCCAGCGTGCATTCGTGGACGTTCAGTCGAGTGCTGCACGGCTGGCGGATCACGCCGCCGGGCGCGGCTATGCCGATCAGGCCCATATGGCACGTGATTTTCGCGAAATGGCCGGGGGCACGGCCACCGCGGCCCGCGCACGGGGGCGCGGCCCGTTCCTCTGAGAAATCGCGAACGGTTTCGAATTCGGTGCCAGCCATAATTAGCTAATTGTCAAAGTTTCCACTCTATTCACCTTTTCCAGATACCAGTTCGCGGATCGGACAAAGGATAGCAGCGTAGCATGAGCGCTTTCGGAAAACGGGGTGGGATCGGCGGAACGACTTCGGGGAGTCGGCCGTCCTTCGGGGTTGCGAAGCCGATGCAAGGCTCGCCCACGCAGCCCCGTGCGCGCGAAGATAATGATGGCGGGTCGCAATTCCCGTCCATCGATACTCTGCCGCTGCCGATCGAACTGGACGACACCAGCGATACTCAACCGGCCGCGATCACCGATGCGATGAAGCGCCTCGAGAATCGCGTCAACGAAATCCACGACAATGTCAGCCGGGTCGAAGGCTTCGAGGCGTCGATCCACAAGATCAAGGAACAGGTGCTGCCGCGCCTGCTCGAACGTGTCGATCCCGAAGCTGCTGCGACGCTCAACAAGGACGAGCTGGCCGAGGAATTCCGCCCGATCATCGGCGAAGTGCTCGCCGAGCTGAAGCTGACGCTCAACCGCCGCGAACAGTTCGCGCTGGAAAAGGTGCTGGTCGACGAACTGCTCGGCCTGGGCCCGCTCGAGGAATTGCTGTCCGATCCGGCGATCTCCGATATCATGGTGAACGGTCCGGAGCAGACCTATATCGAGCGCAAGGGCAAGCTCGAGCTCGCCAATATCCGGTTTCGCGACGAAGAGCATCTGCTCCAGATCGCTCAGCGCATCGTCAACCAGGTCGGCCGCCGCGTCGACCAGACCACGCCGCTGGCCGACGCCCGCCTGAAGGACGGCAGCCGCGTCAACGTGATCGTGCCGCCGCTGTCGCTGCGCGGCACCGCGATCTCGATTCGTAAATTCTCGGACAAGCCGATCACGCTCGACATGATGGCGGGTTTCGGGTCGATGTCGCAGAAGATGGCGACCGCGCTCAAGGTTGCCGGCGCCAGCCGCTTCAACATCATCATCTCCGGCGGTACCGGCTCGGGCAAGACGACGATGCTCAACGCGCTGTCGAAGATGATCGATCCGGGCGAGCGCGTGCTGACCATCGAGGACGCCGCCGAACTCCGGCTACAGCAGCCGCACTGGCTGCCGCTCGAAACGCGGCCAGCCAATCTGGAGGGTCAGGGTCAGATCAGCATCCGCGACCTCGTGATCAACGCACTGCGTATGCGCCCGGATCGCATCATCCTGGGCGAAATTCGTGGCGCCGAGTGTTTCGACATGCTCGCCGCTATGAACACCGGCCACGACGGATCCATGTGCACGCTCCACTCCAACAGCCCGCGCGAGGCGCTGGCACGTATGGAGAACATGGTCATGATGTCCGACATCAAGGTGCCGAAGGAAGCGATCTCGCGTCAGATCGCCGATTCGGTCGACCTGATCGTCCAGGTGAAGCGTCTTCGCGACGGCTCCCGCCGCACCACCAACATCACCGAGGTGATCGGGATGGAGGGCGACGTGATCGTGACGCAGGAATTGTTCAAATTCGAATATCTGGACGAGAGCGCCGACGGCAAGATCATCGGCGAGTATCGCCCGATGGGCCTGCGCCCCTACACGCTGGAAAAGGCGAAGATGTACGGGTTCGACCAGGCCTATCTCGAGGCATGCCTGTAAGACGGATATTCAATCCACGTCATTCGCCCGAATGACGTGGATCAGATCCCGCTAGATCGCGCTCAGAGTCCCAATGCCTTCTTGACGTCATCCCACGCGACCAGCTTGAAATTCTGGGCGCCTGCCGCGTTGAAACCATCCTGCGCCACGAAAAGCCCGCCCGGAAAGGCCGGACCGAAATCGCCCGTCACCAGATCGATGCCGTCGGTCTCTTCCGTTGCGCCCACCGCTCCCGCCGCGATGCGGAAACGACCGACATAGCTGTCATCCTCGATCCGGTAGAGCGAATAGGCATTGTCGCCCTGGCTCGAGACGACGGCATAACCGCCGCGCTCGCCCTCCGGCGCGATCGCGACACCCTCGGCGTCAGCGACCAGATTCTTGCCGTCCGCAGCTGCAACCTTGACTGGTGTTGTCGCCCCGTTCGCCGCAGCATCGAAACGCCAAAGGCCCACATCCTCCTCCGCGACATACAGCCGGCCGGTACGCTCGTCGACCGCACAGCCTTCCGACTGGGTCCCAAGCTTCATCGTTCGCACGATCCTGCCCGTTGCGGTTGCCCCTGAGATATCGAGCGACACCTGATTGATCGTTCCGTCCTTCACCACCATGAACGCGTCTAGCGCGTTGCCGGAACGCGAGAGACACACGCCATAGGCCTCGCCAGCACCGGCGGAGACGGTGCCGAGCGGGGTCAATCGGGCCGTCTTGGGATCGAGCCGGAACACTGTGAGCCTGGCATTGGCGATGTCGTTGCGATCGCTGGCGACCACGATGATGCCGGCCGGGCCCATATCGCGCAGGTCGACATTGTTGACGCGGCCCGCATCATTGAAGTCGCGCACCTTGCCGTCGAGGCCGTAGACATAAAGCCCGGCCTTCTTGTCGGTGCCGACGATCAGGCTGGCTGCAGGGTCCGCGGCATTACGCCAGATTGCGGGATCGTCCGCCGCATCTGCATTGGCCGTGCCCACCGGCGTGGTTTCGCCACGCGCCTGTACCGTCACGGCGGGCGTCGAACGCGCTATGCGGACCGCCACCGGTTCTTCGCCGGTCGTGCAGGCAGTCGCCAGCAGAATCGAGATCGGCGCGAAATTCCGGATCTTCATGCCGCTTTCCCCGTGCCGTGCTGAGTAAGCAGCCGTCGGACCTGGTCTTGTCTGTGCATCTTCATGAAGGAGCCCCAATCTGGATTCGCGGATCACAATCCTTGTCGGGGTTGCCGCTATCCCGCGTTGATGACGCTCGTCTTGCGGATTGAAGGCAGTTTGGTTGCAGTCAGGTGATCGCGACGTGTCAATCGGAGAGCTTGAGCGCGAGCGCGACGAACATCACCGCAGCCAGCACGCTCAATACGGTCAGGAGGGTCCAGGGCATGAAGCCGACCCGATCGATATCCTTGCGTCGCTGGCGTTTCCAGTCTGCAAAGCTTGAAAACGCCGCCATTGCGGCGGATGCGCCCGCTATCGCCCAGAGATGCACTTGCCAGTCCCCCTTGTCGTCGTCAGAGTTCGTGCAACACAAATAGGAGAGGAATTCAGATGCGAAAGTCCCTGATGCTTTCGGCGTTGCTGATCGCCACCGCAACGCCTGCCGCCGCGCAGAACGCCGGACATGCCGGACATGCCATCGCCCCCTCCCCCGCGCTGACCGCCGCCGTCGCGGCACCAACGCGTACGCCAGCGAACCTGGCGCGTGACCAATATCGCCACCCGGCGGAAACTCTCGCCTTTTTCGGCGTGAAGCCCGGTGACACGGTGATCGAGGTTCAACCCGGCGGCGGCTGGTATACCGAGATACTGGCACCCTATCTGAAGGCCAAAGGCGCCTACATCCTCGCCCAGGCGCCGGGCAAAGGCCGCGACACGCTTGCCGAGAAACTTGCAACCGACGCGGCGACCTATGGCAAGGTGAAATGGACCGGCCTGCCGATCGACGATGTCGCTCCCGGCAGCGCCGATGTGATCCTGACCTTCCGCAACGTCCACAATTTCATCATGCGTGGCGGTACTGCGGCCGACGACACCTTCGCGAGTTTCTTCAAAGCGCTGAAGCCCGGCGGCACGCTCGGCGTGGTCGACCACCGACTGGCTGAAGGGCGGGATTCCGCGCTTGAGAAATCAAGCGGTTATCTCAAGAAATCGACAGTGGTCGCGCTTGCCGAAAAGGCCGGATTCAAGCTGGCCGGCGAAAGCGAGGTCAACGCCAATCCCAAGGATACCGCCGACTGGGAAAAGGGCGTCTGGACCCTGCCGCCGACCTATCGCAACGGCGAAGTCGACAAGGCGAAATATGCGGCAATCGGCGAAAGCGACCGCATGACGCTGAAATTCGTGAAGCCGAAATGATAAATCCTCCCTGAAGGGGAGGGGGACCGTCCGTAAGGACGGTGGAGGGGTTGGGCGACGCAGTCGCCGCTACGCGGCTCACCCCTCCACCATGCCTGACGGCATGGTCCCCCTCCCCTGCAGGGAGGAATTTTAGAGATCCGGCAGAACCTGCTCCGCCTGGCCCCAGCCCTGGAGCGCAGCCGAGCTCGCACGCTTGAGCAGCGTCTTCGCGTCCTTGACCGAATAAATGCCGGCGCTGTCGACCTTCTTCAGCTCCGCCCAGCTCAGCGGCACCGCGACCGGCGCGCCGGGCCGCGCACGCGCCGAATAGGGCAGGATCGCGGTCGCGCCACGCTGGTTGCGCAGCCAATCGATAAAGATCAGCCCCTTGCGCTTCGCCTTCGACATGGTGGCAATGAAGCGGTCCGGTTCGGCCTGGGCCAGCGACAATGCTAGGCGCTGCGCGAAATCCTTGACGGCGGGCCATTCCGCCTCGGGCGTCAGTGGCACGACGACATGGACGCCCTTTCCGCCCGACAGCATCGGAAAGCTCGTCAGCCCCAGATCCTCCAATATGTCGCGAATGTCCCCAGCGGCCTGCTTTACATCGTCGAATCCCACCGCAGGATCGGGATCGAGATCGATGACCATCCGGTCGGGCTTTTCGATTTCAGGCACGGACGATCCCCAGCCATGGAATTCGATGGTTCCCATCTGCACGCAGGAGATCAGGCCATCGATCGTATCCGCGTAGAGATAGGGCTCCACGCTACCGTCCTTCTCACGAACGTCGACATGCCGCATCGCCTCGCCGAAGCTGCCGGCATCATGTTTCTGGAAGAAGCATTTCTTCGCACGCCCCTGCGGACAGCGGACCAGGCTGATCGGGCGGTTGAGTGCCCACGGCGCCATCGCGGGGCCGATCGCTTCGTAATAGTTCGCCAGATCGCCTTTCGTGACCTTGGCCTCGGGAAAGATCAGCCGTTCGCGGTTGGTGATCCGCACATGGTCGGCATCCGGTACCGGCTTGGGCTTCTCGACGGTCACGTCCTTCGCCTCCTTGTCATCGCGCAGTCCCAGGAAACTGGCATGGCGCACCACATTGTCGGCAGTGAATTCGGCAAAGGCGACCTCGGCGACGAGCCTTGGCGTCACCCAGTGCCCGCCGCGTGCCGCCGCACCTGGAATTTCAGCGGCCGGCGACTTGCATTCGATCCGGGCCAAACGCGCCATCAGATCGTCGGAATTGGCGGCATTGAAGCCCGTGCCCACCTTGCCGGCATAGCGCAGTTCGCCATTCTCGCGCGTGCCGATGAACAGCGAACGCAGACTCCGTCCGCTCGCGCTTGACGGTAACCAGCCCAGGATCACGAATTCCTGGCGCCGGGTGCATTTGATTTTGAGCCAGGCCTTGGTCCGCGCCCCGCGATAGGGGGCGTCCGCCTTCTTTGCGATGATGCCCTCCTGTCCGGCCTGACACATCGCCTGGAACAGCTCATCACCCGATCCAAGGACATGTTCCGCGTAGACGATCGGCGGCTCGATGCCCTGAAGCAGCGCTGCAAGCTTCTCCTTGCGCGCGATGTTCGGGAGCCCGGTGAGATCCCGGCCATCCAGCGACAAGAGGTCGAACGCGAACAGGACAAAGCCCTGACGGCCCTCGCTGAGCGCGGCCTGGAGCGATGAGAAATCAGGCTTGCCATCTGCATCGAGCGCCACGATCTCGCCATCGATCAACGCGGCCGGCAGGTCTGATGCCAGGGCAGCTTCGGCAATCTCGGAGAATTTGTCGGTCCAGTCGAGACCGGTGCGCGTGAACACCGTCGCCTTGCCGCCGCCAACCGCGAGCAGACAGCGGTAACCGTCATATTTCATCTCGTGCAGCCAGGCATTGCCGGAGGGCACATGATCGACCAGCGTCGCCTTCTGCACGGCGCGAAAGGCCGGGCGCTTTCCATTTGGCTTGCGTACGGGAACGCGGGACGCGCGGGTCGTCTTCTCCACCTTCACCATCACCGCGTCGAAGGCCTTGCCGCGCTTGCCCTTCAGCGAGACGGGGTTCGCGCCGCTTGCAATCTCCGCCATCGTCCGCCCGGTTTCGATGCTGGTCAGCGCGCGTGCGACAAGATCGTCCGAGCCGCCGGCATGCGCGTCCTCGATCTTGCGCAGCAACCAGTTCTCGCGCTTCTCGCCGGGGCGCGGTTTTAGCCGGATCATCAGCCATTCGCCCTTCATCCGCTCGCCATCGAGGGTGAAATGGAGATGCCCCTCCGCCAGCGTCTTGCGTGGATCCTTGCCTGGTATGGGCGTCCAGGTGCCGCGATCCCACAGCATGACTGTGCCGCCGCCATATTCGCCCTTGGGGATCGCGCCCTCGAAAGTGGCATAGCTGAGCGGATGATCCTCGGTGCGCACCGCCAGCCGCTTGTCGTCGGGATTGAGACTTGGTCCCCTGGTCACCGCCCAGCTCTTGAGCACGCCATCCAGTTCCAGCCGGAAATCCCAATGCAGCCGCGTCGCATCATGCTTCTGCACCATGAAGCTGTTGCCGGTCGCCCTTCCCCTTTTTCCTGCCGGCTCCGCAGTCTTCGCGAAGTCGCGCTTGGCGTTGTAGGTCGCAAGCGGATCGGTCGTGCGGGCCATCGTCTAGCGCCCCAACGATCCCAAGCCCTGAACGTCACCCCAGCGAAGGCTTGGGTCAGACATCCTTATGCCGCCGCCCGCTTGCGCGCTGGCGCCTTCTTTGCCGGCGCCTTGGCCGCGGGCACCGCTTTCTTCGCACTGGTTTTCGCAGGCGGCTTTTTCGCCGGTGCCGCCTTCGCACCCGGTCGCTCCAGCGATTTCTTGAGCGCAGCCATCAGATCGACGACGTTTGCCCCGCTTGGCCGCGCCTCATCCGGCTCGGCGGTGATCTTGCGGCCCTTGGCCTTGCGCTTGCGCTCCACCAGCGCGCGGACCGCGTCGGTATAATGGTCGGTGAATTTCTTCGGATCGAAGGCGCCGGCCTTCTTCTCGATCAGCGTTGCGGCGAGATCGAGCAGTTCGGGGTCGGCCTTGGTCTCGCCGATGTCGCGGAAATAGCCCTGTGCCTTGTTCACTTCCTCGGCATAGCGAAGCGTCTCCAGCACGAGCCCGCGTCCGCACGGTTTCAGGCTGACGATATATTCGCGTCCGCGCATCGCGAGCTGGCCCAGCCCAACCTTCTTGCTGCGCCTCAGCGCTTCGCGCAGAACAATATAGGCTTCATCCGCCAGATCGTCCGCGGGGACGACGAAATAGGGTTTCTCGTAATAGAGCACGTCGATTTCGCTCGCGTCTACGAACTGGACAAGCTCCAGCGTCTTGCGGCTTTCCAGCTTTACCGCATCGATCTCGTCCTGTTCGAGCAGGACGTAATCGCCCTTCGAGATCTCGAACCCCTTCATGATTTCGTCGGCATCGACCGGGCCGATGCCCGGTACCACCTTCTCATATTTGATGCGTTTCCCCGAAGGCTCGTGGATCTGGTGGAAGGCGACCGTCGAGGTCGATTTGGTCGCCGGATAGATTTCGACCGGGATCGAGACCAGGGCCAGCCTGATCTGTCCCTGCCAGTAAGCGCGTGCGGCCATGTGTCGAAGCTCCGTCGTTACCGGAGCAGAATGAGCGACGGGGGATACGGGTTCCAGACCGGCGGCAGTTCCACGGCCTTTATCGTCATTGCGAGCCCTTCGACTGCCTGCCAAGGCAGGCGCTCAGGATAAACTTCGATCCGTTGGATCGAAGCGCGGCAATCCAGGGATGCATCAGCCGCTAGATTGCTTCGTCGCTACGCTCCTCGCAATGACGATGGTGGAGCAGAAAAGGCAGGGCCGCTTACTGGCCGAGCTTTTCGATCTTTTCCTTGAGGCCGGCCAGTTCCGCCTTCAGCGCGCTGATCTCGTCATCCTTGCCACCGCTTTCGGCGGGCTTCGTCGCAGCAGGCTTGAACGCGCTGGCTGCGGCCTCGAACATCGACATGTTGCGCTTGGCCATTTCGGCGAAGGGACCAGTTCCGAACGCACCTTCCACAGCGGTGCGGAACTGTTCCTGGTTGCGGCGAAACGCTTCCATCGACGCTTCGAGATAGCCGGGAACCACCGACTGCATCGAATCGCCGTACATCGAGATCAGCTGGCGCAGGAAGTTGACCGGCAACATTGCCTGGCCGCGCTGCTCCTCTTCCATGATGATCTGCGTGAGGACATTGTGGGTGATATCGTCCTCGGTCTTGGCGTCGAGAACCTTGAACTCACGGCCTTCACGGACCATCGCCGCGAGATGCTCAAGCGTGATATAGCTCGATGTATCGGTATTATAGAGCCGGCGATTGGCGTATTTCTTGATAATGACGATGCCGTCTGCGGCCGCGTTCTTCTTCATGACCAGGAGCATCCCCCAAAAAACAATGGCTGACCCTGCACCATTTGATGCCGCACCGCAACACGGACCACGTCCGCTCCCGCTGTTCCTGGAGTTGCTGCGCAGCGAAACCGCAGCATCGCCCGAACGCGCGGCGGCGGCGATCAAGGGACTGAAGGCGTATCAGGATGCGCCGCGTGTTCCGCGCGGCATACCGATGCCCGTCGTCGCGACGGCTGGCCGCGCCTGCCTGCGCGACTATGGCGGCAGTGGGTTGCCGGTCGTCTTTGCGCCATCGCTCATCAACCCGCCATTCGTGCTCGACCTCGCGCCGCACAATTCTTTGCTGCGCTGGATGGCGGGCCAGGGCGTCAGGCCGCTGCTGCTCGACTGGGGCACGCCGCTTGCCGACGAGCGCGATCTGGATATCGCCGGTCATGTCGAAACGCTGATGGTGCCCTTGCTCGATGCGCTGGGGGAGCGCCCGGCGCTGGTCGGCTATTGCCTGGGCGGAACGATGGCGGTTGCGGCTGCCGCGCTACGCCCGCTTGCCGGACTGGCGTTGATCGCGACCCCGTGGCGCTTCTCCGGCTTTCCCGACGGCGCGCGTACCGACATGGCCGCATTGTGGGAAACCGCACGGCCGACCTGCGAAGCGCTGGGCTATATGCCGATGGAGATATTGCAGAGCGCGTTTTGGCGACTCGATCCCGGCCGCACCATAACGAAATACGAGCAGTTCGGCGCGCTCGATCCGGCGTCGGATGCAGCGCAGAATTTCGTCGCGCTAGAGGACTGGGCCAATGGCGGCGCGCCGCTGACGCTGGAGGCCGGCCGTGAAGCGTTCGAGCGACTGTTCGGCACCGATCTTCCCGGCAATGGAGGCTGGCGCGTCGGCGGGCGGACAATCGATCCTGCGGCCCTGTCATGCCCCTTGCTCGACATCGTCTCGCTGAGCGATCGCATCGTGCCCGCTACAACCTCGACCGGGCTTTCGGACAGGCTGGAGCTTGGCGCCGGCCATGTTGGCATGGTCGTCGGTGGTCGCGCACGCGAACAGCTGTGGCAACCATTGGCCGCGTGGCTTTCGCAACTGCACCATAATTGGTAGAGCGCGCGCACCCCTTCAACCCGGAGACTCGACCATGACCGACATCGTCATCACCGCCGCCAAGCGCACCCCGGTGGGCAGTTTCCTGGGCGCGTTCGGATCGGTTCCCGCGCATGAGCTCGGCCGTGTCGTCATCGAGGCCGCACTGGCACAGGCCGGCGTCGATGCTGCCGACGTTTCCGAAGTCATCATGGGCCAGGTGCTCACCGCCGCCCAGGGCCAGAACCCGGCACGCCAGGCCTCGATGGCCGCGGGCGTGCCCAAGGAAGTGCCGGCTTGGGGTGTCAATCAGGTCTGCGGATCCGGACTGCGGGCGGTTGCGCTCGCTGCCCAGGCGATCGCGAATGGCGATGCCAGCATTGTCGTCGCCGGTGGTCAGGAAAGCATGTCGCTGGCCAATCACGCCCAGGCGCTGCGTGCCGGTCAGAAGATGGGCACGGTCTCGCTGGTCGACACGATGATCAGCGACGGGCTGACCGACGCCTTCAATCATTATCACATGGGCATCACCGCCGAGAATGTGGCCGAACAATGCCAGGTCACCCGCGAACAGCAGGATGCCTTTGCTGTCCGGTCGCAAAATCTGGCCTCCGCGGCACGCAGTGCCGGCCGCTTCGTCGACGAAATCGCGCCAGTGACGGTGAAGGGGCGCAAAGGTGATACCGTCGTCGAGCATGACGAATATATCCGCGACGGCGCGACGATCGAAGCGATGGCCGGGTTGAAGCCTGCATTCAAGAAAGATGGCTCCGTCACCGCGGCCAATGCCAGCGGCCTCAACGACGGTGCGGCCGCACTGGTGTTGATGACCCGCACGGAAGCCGAGGCGCGTGGCGTGAAGATCCTGGCGCGGATCGCGAGCTGGGCTTCCGCCGGTGTCGATCCTGCCGTGATGGGCCTCGGCCCCGTCCCCGCCACAAAGCGCGCGCTGGAAAAAGCGGGCTGGAGCGTCGGTGATCTCGATCTGATCGAGGCCAACGAAGCCTTTGCCGCGCAAGCCCTGGCGGTCGGCAAGGAACTCGGGCTCGACCCGGACAAGGTCAACGTCAATGGCGGCGCGATCGCGATCGGCCATCCGATCGGCGCATCGGGCGCGCGCGTGCTGACGACCCTGCTCTACGAGATGAAACGCCGCGACGCGAAAAAGGGTCTGGCGACGCTCTGCATCGGTGGCGGCATGGGTATCGCCATGTGCGTCGAAAGATAGACCGCCTCCACAGTCCGTCAATATCGGCGACATAGTCCGCGAGCGCGCTTTGCTCGCGGGATGCGCATGTGCGGGTGACCTGATCGGATCACATCAGCCTGATTGCGCCGGATATTGTTCCACAAAGAAAAAATTGCTTATCAGGCAAATTCTTTGAGGTTTGTGCAAGAAGAACTGTTGCCGAAAGGTCGCAGCCAACTTGAAAAATCTTGTTGAACTGTTCCTGAATATTATCGGCAGCAACAAGTGGTGATCAACTTTTTCCAGACGCCAGTACCTGGGCGTGTCTGGGAGAATAAAATCATGAAACTCAGGACAATTTTGTCCACGACCGCCATTGCGGTCTCCGCTTTCACTTGGGCACCCGCTGCAGTCGCGCAGAGCACGAGCGTCGCCCCTCAGGCCGCCGACGACGAAGGAGAAGCCGAGGCGATCGTTGTGACCGGTTCGCGCATTCGGCGCGCCGGTTTCGATACACTCGAGCCCGCGACGGTCATCTCGTCGGAATATCTTGAAACGCGTGGCCTGACCAACGTCGCCGAAGCTTTGAACGAAATCCCGAGCTTCGGTGTTGGCGTCACGCCGGAAGGCAATCAGTCCGCCTTCGGCGTCGGCCAGAATTTCGTCAACCGGTTCAGCCTCGGCTCCGCCCGGACGCTGACATTGGTCAATGGCCGCCGTTTCGTGTCGACCAATGCCCCATCGATCTTCGGCAATACGCCAGGCCTTCAGGTCGATCTCAACGTCATCCCATCGCAGATGGTCGAGAGGATCGAGAACATCGCCATAGGCGGTGCGCCGACCTACGGCTCGGATGCGATCGCCGGAACGGTGAACATCATCCTGAAGAAGAATTTCGAGGGTATCACGCTTCGTGCGCTGGGTGGCGTCAGCGAGCGCGGCGACAATGGCCGCTACAATGTCTCGCTTCTCGCCGGCAAGAATTTCGGTGATGGGCGCGGCAACATCATGATCGCGGGCAGCTACGACAAGAATAACGGCGTGCTGGCTTCGTCGCGCGACATATTCCGCGACGGCATCGCCACCGGCACCAACCCCACCGTCGGCGCAGGCAACGCGCTCATTCCCGGACGGACACCCGGCAATGACGGCCGTGTCAATCCGGGCGTACCGTTCAACGGTGCAGGCGCTGCGGGCGGCACTGATGGCATTCCGAGCACCGTCTATATCCGCAATGCTCGCGTCTTCTCGCTGACCACTGGCGGTCTTTTGCTGCCTTCGACGGGCGCCACCACCACCGCGACCGGCCTGCCGCGCGGCTTCGGGGCGGACAACACGCTGCTCCAGTTCGATCCGTCGGGCAATCTCGTATCCTACAATCCCGGCGTTCCGTTCGGCGCGCAGAATTCAAGCGGCGGCGACGGATGGAATCTGGTCGGAGATACGTCGCAGATCACGTCCAGCCTGGAACGCATCACCGGCAATCTGGTCGCCAGTTACGAACTGACCGACAATATTCGCGCCTTTGTCGAGGGCACCTATTATCACGCCAAGAGCCGCGAGCTTATCGATCAGTCGATCTTCAACGCCACTTTGTTCGGCGGCGCATCTGCTCCGCTGGTGTTTCAGGCGAACGATTCGCGACTCACCCCACAGGCGCGCACGACACTGGCCAATCTGGGCGTGACCAGTTTCCGCCTGTCACGCGCCTCCAGCGATCTGGTCAACAACAACGCCAGCGCGAAGTTCGAGGTCTATCGTGGCGTTGTCGGACTTCAGGGCGATTTCGAGATGTTCGGGCGCAAGTTCGATTTCGAGGCCTCGGCCAATTACGGCAAGACCGGCGGCGATTTCTTCTCCAACGTCCTCAACCAGCAGCGCTTCGTCAATGCGATCAACAATTGCGTGGTGGCGGGCGTGACCGCCGCCAACAACGTGGCGCCTGGCGGGATCCTGCCCATCGCCGATCCCGCCTGCGTGCCGCTCGACGTGTTCGGCCAGAACCGGGCAAGCCCTGCGGCAAAGGCCTATGTCACGGGGGTGACCCGCGCCAAGACCTCGCTCGAACAGCAGGTCTACAACATCAACTTCGGCTCGACATCGCTGATCGACCTCTGGGCGGGGGGCATCGGCTTCAATGTCGGTTACGAGCATCGCAACGAAAAGGGCAGCTTCTCACCCGATGCGTTCCAGCGCGCAGGTCTGGGACGATCGGTGCCGATCGCCCCTAATACCGGCCAGTTCAACACCGATGAATTCTATGGCGAAGTGCTGATCCCGCTGATTTCGAGCGCGAACAACATCCCGCTGGTCGACACGCTCGAGCTGGCAGGCAAGGCCCGCTATGTCGACAACACGATCAATGGCGGCTTCTGGGCCTATACCTATGGCGGCCGCTATCGCCCGGTCCCCGGCGTCGAGTTCCGTGGCAACTACACGCGCTCGTTGCGCGGCCCTTCGGTCGTCGAGGCCTTCACGCCGGTTTCGCCGGCGTTCAACACCTTCCCCGACCCCTGCGACGTCACCAATTTGAGCGCGGGCACCAATCCAAGCGTGCGTCAGGCGAACTGCGCCGCATTCTACCAGGCCTATGGCATCACCGGGCCCTTCAACTCGCAGGCGCGCGTTGCAACGGTACCGATCGTCACCGGCGGCAATACCAGCCTGAACAACGAAGAGGGCCGCGCCTACACCTTCGGCCTCGTGTTCCAGCCGAAGTTCATCCCGCGGTTCCGCGCGGCGATCGACTGGAACCGGATCCGGATCAAGGGCAATATCGCCTCGCTGACGCCGGCGAATATTGCCGAAGGCTGCTACGACAATCCCGACTTCAACACGGCGGACGTCGACAATGCCAATGCCTTCTGCTCATTGATCTTCCGCGATCGCAGCAGCACGGATGCGGCGCGCAACGGCCAGCTCAGCACCAACGCAGCGCGTCCGGCGCTGATCGGGACGTTCGTCAACGGCGCCTTCATCTCGTTCAAGGGGCTGACGGCCGAAGCGGCCTATAATTTCCCGCTCGCCAACGGCCAGGTCGACCTGAACGGCAGCTTCTTCTATCTCGATGAATTCCGCCAATCGAACAACGGCGTCACCGTGACCGATTTCCGCGGACAATTGGGCTATCCGAAATATTCCGGACAGATCAACGCCGCCTATACGAATGGCAACTATGGAATCGATTTCCAGGCGAACTACCAGGGCAAGCAAGTCCTGGACAACACCTTCACCGTCGAATCCCGCGACATATTGGGCGTGGGCGATTACTGGCTGTTCAACCTGACGGGCACCGTTCGTATCGCGGAACGCTCGAAATTCATGGTCACGGTATCGAACCTGTTCGATCGCGATGCCCCCTTCCCGCTGACCACCAACGGGTTAGGCATCTATGACTATCTGGGGCGGCGCTTCACCGTGTCGGTGCAGCACAGCTTCTGAGACCTATCCTGCCCGAAAAGGAAAAGGCCGCCCTGCGGGGCGGCCTTTTCTATATCCAGACCCGATCGTAACGCTGCCCCAATCCAGTGAGCAGTTCATATTGCGACAGGCCGGATCGCATCGCCGCATCGGGCAGGTCGTAACCGATCTCCACCCAGTCGCCCTCCGCCAGGTCCGCGCAGGTATCGACGCAGATCGCCGTCAGATCCATCGAGACCCGGCCGATCACGGCCAGTTCGTTGCCACCGGCCACCGCATAGCCGGTGCCAGAGAAACAGCGGAGATAGCCATCGGCATAGCCCAGGTTGAGGATGGCGAGTTCCATCGCGCGCGTCGCACGGAAGGTGCCGTTATACCCCACATACTCCCCCGCTCCGACCCGGCGACGCTGCAGGATCTGGGTTTCGACCGTGGCGACCTGGCGAATGTCGTTCGCCGCCTCGATGCGCGGGACGCCGCCGTAAAGTGCGATGCCCGGCCGGGTGAGATCGAACGCGTAATCGGTGCCCAGGCAGATTCCCGCGCTGTTGGCGGCGCTTAGCCTTCGCGCGCTCGTCCGTCCCGCCAGCGCCGCAAGCGCGTCGCGCTGCCGGCCATTGATCGGCAGATCCTCGTCCGCGCTGGCAAGATGCGTCATCAGTGTTTCGATCGTCAGGCCATCGAGCGCACCGGCTGCGATATCCTCCGCCGATACGCCGAGCCGGTTCATGCCGGTGTCGACCATGACGTCGCAGGCGCCACCGCCCGCATCGCGCCAGCGCTGGACCTGATGAACGGTGTTGAGCACCGGCCGGGCGGGAGAGCCAAGCGCAACCGACATGTCTTCGGCCCGGACGCCGTGAAGCACCGACAGCGACGCGCCATCCAGCACCGGCAGCAAGGCCTCCGCCTCCCCCCAGGTCGCGACGAAGAAATCGCTGCAGCCCGCCCCGAGCAGCCGTTTCGCCACTTCGCGGGCACCCAGGCCATAGCCATCGGCTTTCAGCGCCGCACCGCACGCGGCAGAGCCGCTGCGGGCATCCAGCCAGCGCCAGTTGTTCGTCAGGGCGTTTCCATCCAGGCGGATACGCAGCGGGGATAGAATATCGGTCATTGGGGTGACCATTGTCCGTCCTGTTCTTTATCGTCGAGGTTCAAGCGCGTCGTCTCCGGCAACCATAACAAAGCAACGACGAGCGCCGCCAGTACCACTGCGAAAGTGTACCAGAGTCCAGCATAGGGATCACCCGTCCGTGCCACGATATACTGGCTGATGACCGGCAGGAAACCGCCGAAATATCCAGTTCCGATATGATAGGGGATGGACATCGAGCTATAGCGGATTCTGGCCGGGAACAATTCCGCCATACACGCAGCCATCGGGCCGAATGTCAGCCCCGACAGCGCGGAGAGTATGAGGATGCCGACAACCATCAGCAGCATGTTCAGGGACGACGGTCGCACCTTCTCGAAAGTGTAGCCGGCCACGCCCAGCGCCGCATCGAGCCCTGCCGGGCTGGTATCCGCGACCGGCGTGCCGCCGATCGACACGGCAGCGGTGGGCGCCTCGATCGTGGTGTAATGCACACCCTTGCGCGACAGATGATCGAGCAGCCTGCCGCATTCGCCTGCCTGCACCTTGGCGAACGGATCATAGCCACAGTCGCGGCCCGCGACCACGACCGGCGCCTCTCGTGCAGTGCGCGCCATTTCGGGATTGGCCGCCCCGCCGATCAGCTTGAACAACGGGAACAGCAGCACCAGGGTCAGCGCATAGCCGATCACGATCAGCTTCTTGCGGCCCACCTTGTCGGACAGCCAGCCGAACAGCACGAACCAGATCAGGCCCGATACCGCGCCGACACCGACGATGATCTGCGCGGTCCGATCGTCGACCTTCATCGCATTCTGGACGAAATAAAGCACCTGGAACAAGGCGGTGTACCAGATGACGGTCACGCCGGCGGCAAGCCCGAACAGCGCGACCAGGATACGCCTGGCATTGCCCGGATGGGTGAAGCTTTCCTTCAGCGGATTGCTGGAGACCTGCCCCGCCGCTTTCATCGCCTGGAATACCGGGCTCTCCGACAGTTTCAGCCGCATCCACAGCGAAACTGCAAGCAACAGCAGCGAGACGACGAACGGAACCCGCCAGCCCCAGGCTTCCCAGGCTTCCTGGCCGACGATCGCCTGCGTGCCCAGCACGACTGCCAGGCTGAGCGCGAAGCCGGCCGAGACGCTCGCCTGGATGAAGCTGGTGAAGAAGCCGCGCTTGCCGGTCGGCGCATGTTCTGCGACATAGATCGCCGCCCCGCCATATTCGCCGCCCAGCGCCAGCCCCTGCAGGATACGCAGGCTGAGCAGGATGATCGGCGCGGCCAGCCCGATGCTGGCGGCGGACGGCACGAATCCGATCGCGGCAGTGGCCAGCCCCATCAGCGTGATGGTGACGAGAAACGTGTATTTCCGGCCAAGGCGGTCGCCGAGATAGCCGAACAGGATCGCGCCCAGCGGCCGAAATCCGAAGCCTATGGCAAAGCCGAGCAATGACAGGATCAACTCGATCGTCGGGTTGCCCGCTGGGAAGAAGGTTCGCCCGATGATTGCCGCGAGCGTTCCGTAGATGAAGAAATCATACCATTCGAACACGGTGCCGAGCGTGGAGGCGGCGATGACCAGCCGGACCTCCTTCTTCGTCGGCTCGCGTACCGTGCCTGCCGCGATGCTTCCCATCCATTCCCCCGTCATGCAACGACGCGCCGGATGCGGTGCGAGGCCATGAACGACCTGCACCGCGCCGTGCGTTTACGTTACATCCTTACTGATCGCCCCCATTGGCGCTTTTGGCCACATCCGCCTTGGTCAAGGTCGGCCACTTGATCCCAAGCTGTTCGAGATATGTCGCATAACGCTCTGGCTGATAATAATATTTGCTGAGATCCGGCTTGAAGCGCGCCATGATCTCGGTGTTGAGCTCAAGCGCCGGTTTGTCGCTCGCGCTGATCATCGGCACATATTTCTGGTCCTTGGTCTGGACGTCGGTGAAATAGGTTTTGGCCGCCTTGAGCAGTTCGGGCTTGGTCAGCAGGTCGATCATCGTCATCGCCATCACCTTGGCACCGGCGACGACGCCCTTGTGGGCGATCGGCGTCGCCATCGCGATCGCGTTCGACCAGTTATGGCCCGGCAGCCCTGGGATGTTCGACGGATAGCCGATGGTGATCGTCGGCACGGTCCAGGCGACATCGCCGATATCGTCGGATCCGCCGCTGGGCGGATTTTCGACCGGCGGCTTCAGTTCCTCGATCTTGGTTGCCAGCCCATCCTGCTTTTCTGTCTTGAGATTGGTCTGCACGGCCTTGGCAAAGGCCTGATCGTCCGCACTCCATTGGGGCAGGCCGACCATCTTGATATTGGCATAGGCGGCTTCCGCCATCGGCTTGTTGAAATGGCGCGGCGCGGCCGCACCCAGAATGCGTCGCGTGACCGTGGTATCGGTCATCTTCGCGGCTGCCTCCGCAATGGTATTGCCGATCTCGAAATTCTTCTTGATGCCGTCAAAGTTGATTTCGCGGAAATAGAACCAGATCGACGCGCGCTGCGGCACCACATTGGGCTGATCGCCGCCATCGGTGATCACATAGTGCGAACGCTGTTCGGGGCGCAGATGCTCGCGGCGGAAATCCCAGCCCGTCCCCATCAGCATCACGCCGTCGAGCGCGGACTTGCCGCGCCACGGTGCCCCTGCCGAGTGCGCGCTCTCGCCCGCGAACGTATATTCCACCGAAACCAGACCGGTGCCGCCCGGCTGGCCATAGGCCGTACCGAGGTTATTGGCGACATGGGTGAACAGCACCGCGTCGACATCCTTGAAGACGCCATCGCGCACGAAATAGGCCTTACCCGCCAGCAATTCTTCCGCGACGCCAGGCCACAAGACCAAAGTTCCGGGGATATTTTCCTTTTCCATCAGTTCCTTGACGGCCAATGCTGCAACAATGTTGACGGCCTGGCCACTATTATGGCCCTCGCCATGGCCAGGGCCGCCCGGAACCATCGGGTCATGCCATGGAATGCCCGGCTTCTGCGATGCCTTGGGAATGCCATCGATATCGCTGCCCACGGCGATCACCGGGCCATTTTTGCCATGCGTCCAGCGCGCCACCCAGCCGGTGGGCAGGCCGGAAACGCCGCGCTCGACAGTGAAGCCCTCTTTTTCCAGCAATTCGGTCAGATAGCGGCTGGTCTCGGTCTCATGCAGGCCGAGTTCGGCAAAGCTGAACACCGAGTCATTGACCACCTGCGCCAACTTGGTGCGCGCCTCGACACCGGCCACGGCCTTGCCCTTGAGGCCGCTGGGCCGCGATTGCGCGGATGCCGCCATCGGCAGGCTCGCCACGCAGGCGATTGCGATCAGGCCGTGAATCAGTCGAACACCGCGCATAATACCCCCTTCGATTCAAAACAGGCGCCATTGCTATGCCGCAAATGCGGAGGCCGCAATGGGCGCTCGATCACCACCGGGTGCGCCGAACGGGTGGGACAAGACCGCGACACCGCTTGTTGCGAACGGTTCGCGACCTCTCTATCGATACCGGCAAGGCAGGACAGCATGCCTTGAGCCAATGGGATCCCCATTATCCGCGACGACGATCTCGACACTATCGAAAAGCCGATCCGCAGCCATAAACGCGGATTGCGGATCATGTGGCTTGCGCTGGGGCTTCTGTGTGTCGGGCTTGGCGTGATCGGCGCTTTTCTGCCGGTGATGCCCACGACGATCTTCCTGATCCTCGCGGCATCCTGCTTCGCACGCTCTTCGCCAAGGCTGGAGGCATGGCTGCTCGACCATCCCCGCTTCGGCCCCTCGCTGCGCGCATGGCGCGCCGAAGGCGCAATCCCCCTTCGCGGCAAGATCGCCGCTTCTGCGGGCATCGCGATCGGTTTCGGCCTGTTCTACTGGTCCGCGCATCCGACGCTGTGGCTGGCACTCGGTGTCGCGACCCTGATGGCGGGGTGCGCGCTCTATATCCTCACACGGCCATTGCCAGGCCACACGAACACGAGGCTCTAGATTACATAATCTCCAGGCCCATCGCGACCGAGGCGGATGGCGGCATTGGCTTCTGCTTTGCGGAACAAGGCGTCGAGATCCTCGCGGCTGACGTCGAAGGTTTCGCCCATCTCGACCAGCGCCAGATCGATATCCTCGATCGAAAGGCCCGGTGCCACGCTGACAGTGACCGGTGCGGGTGCGACGGGTGCGGCACGGTGGGGATAGCTATGCCCGGACACGCGGTGGAACAGCCAGCCGAGTCCGACCAGGATCAGCGAATTGAGCCCGATCGGCACCAGTGCAAAACCATAGCCGGCCGCCGCGATGGCGGGGCCGCCGATCACCGCGGTCAGCGCAGCCGCGCCCCCGGGCGGGTGGAGGCAACGCAGCAACGACATGGCAAAGATCGCGCCCGCAACCGCCACGCCCGCCGCAATCATGGGATCGCTCACGAGCCGGGCGACAGTGACACCGACCAGGGCGGACACGACATTGCCGCCGACGATCGACCAGGGCTGGGCAAGTGGGCTCGCCGGTACGGCGAACAGCAGCACTGCCGAGGCACCGATCGGCGCGACCAGCAGCGGCAAGGCCTGCGGCTCTCCACCAAGATGCGCGCAAACCAGGCCCGTCAGGCAGAGTCCGACAAGCGCGCCGATACAGGCGATCGACCGGTCGCGAAGATTGGCGCCCGCAAGGAGCGGCGTGAACAGCTTGAGAGGCATGGGGATGGGTGCCGGCAGTGATTTTGAGTTGCGGCGCCCTGCCCGACCTCAGCCCGCGACGCCAGTGAGGATTGCATCGCGGCGCAAAAGACCAGGTTTTCGTGCCCTTTAATGCAATAGCAAAAGCACCGTTCGGGCTGAGCGTGGCGTGTTTACACCTGGCTTTATTCACCCCGGAATAGCGGCAATCTCCAATATCTCGATGGCTTCGTCTTTGCCGCCAAAGTCGAGCCGCTCGCCGACCATGCCGCCCATCATCGCGCGGACGAGCGGAGCGGAGAAGGCGACGCGGCCAGCCGCAGGCTCTGCCTCGTCGTCTCCGACAATGTCGAGCGTGCGCTCAGCGCCATTGAGCCGAAAGGTGACACGCGCACCGAAACTCACTTCCTGCAATGTCGGCGGGGGTACGAGTTCGGCGGTGGTCAGCCTTGTGCGCCAGTAACGCAGGTCGCGCCGGGCAACCTCGCGTTTCGCGTCGTCCGTCTCGGCCGCGATCTCTGCCTCCAGTTCGTCGACACGCGCGCGCGTCAACGCCAGACCACGCGCTGTGACCAGATTGGGGCCGGAAGGAAGCGGGAGCTCGAAGCGCGGCTCCTTATGCTCCTCGTCGCTTTCGCGGCGGAATGCGACGCTCATCCCCTCATTCTCCTTCAACGCAAAGCGCGGCTTCTCGCGATCCCGGCCGGCTTAGTCCAGCCGGAATCGCGAGGGAGCTGCCTCAGGCGAGCGTTCTGAGTTTCGGCTCGCGGTCCCAATATCGTTTTGCCGCCGCCGCGATGAAGCTGCCGTCGAGAGCGATCACGCCATCGTCCGCCTCGACGCCCGCCTTGTCGAGCAATGGCTGCGCCTCGGGCGTATGGCCGATCGCCTTGAGATGCCCGAAGGCGTCCATCACGAACTGGATCGCCGCGCCGTCCTTCAGCAGCGATGCGCAACCATCGTCGGACAGAACGAGCGCGATCGCATCCACCGTCACCGATGGCGTTCCGGCGAGTTGACCGTCCGCTGCGAGCATATTGCCGTCCGAGAGTTTTGCGCCACCGATCTTCGGCGCGATCACGACGGCACGCCCGCCCGCATCCTCGACCGCCTTGACCACCGCCTTCACCGTTTTCGCATCCGATCCGTCCGCGACCAGTACGCCGACCGAACGGCCCGCGATGCTCTCCGGTTCAAGCGGGCCGTCTATGATGCGAAGCGCCGGCGAAAGGTCGAAATCCTGTACCGTGACCGCGGATTTCGAGGCCTTTGGCAACGGCATCGCCAAGCCATCGGCCACACGTTTCGCCAGATCCGGATCGACATTGACCAGATTGGACAGCGTCCGCGTGCGAATATGCTCCAGTCCGACCTTGGACAGCTCGAACACCAAAGCAGACGCCAGATGGGCCTGTTCAGGCGCCGCGAGTGAGCGGAAGAACATCCTCGCCTGGCTGTAATGATCCGCGAAGCTTTCCGGCCGGATGCGCAGCTTGCCACCCTGCTCGTCCTCGTCCGCCCGCCCCTCGGCAGTCGTGAAGCCGGTCATCGGGCATTCGCGCGGACCGCCATCCTCTCCCGCAGCGCTCAGGCTGTTCGGCTCGTAGTTGGCCCGCCCCTTGGGCACGGCCATCTGCATATGGCCGTCACGCTGGAAATTCATCACCGGGCATTTGGGCGCGTTGATCGGGATCTGATGGAAATTGGTCGATCCCATCCGCTTCAACTGCGTGTCGAGATAGGAGAAGAGCCGCCCTTGAAGCAGCGGATCGTTGGTGAAGTCGAGCCCGGGCACGATGTTCGCCGGGCAATAAGCGACCTGCTCCGTTTCGGCGAAGAAATTGTCGGGATTGCGATCGAGCACCATGCGGCCGACGATGCGGACGGGCAGCACCTCCTCCGGGATGATCTTGGTCGGATCGAGCACGTCATAGGGCAGCGAATCCGCGAATGCCTCGTCGAACGCCTGGATACCGAGCTCCCATTCGGGGAAATCTCCGGTGTCGATCGCCTCGAACAGGTCACGGCGATGAAAATCGGGATCGGCGCCCGCAATCTTCACCGCCTCGTCCCAGATCGTCGATTGCACGCCCTGTTTCGGCTTCCAGTGGAATTTCACGAAAGTGGACTTGCCCTTGGCGTTGACCATGCGGAAGGTGTGGATGCCGAACCCCTCCATCATCCGCAGCGAACGTGGAATGGTGCGATCGGACATAGCCCACATGATCATGTGCGTGGATTCCGGCATCAGCGAGATGAAGTCCCAGAAGGTGTCGTGCGCGCTCGCAGCCTGCGGATAACCGCGATCAGCCTCCATCTTCACCGAATGGATCAGATCGGGGAATTTGATCGCATCCTGGATGAAGAAGACGGGGATATTGTTGCCGACGAGATCCCAATTCCCTTCCTTCGTATAGAATTTGACCGCGAAGCCGCGCACGTCGCGCGGGGTGTCGACCGATCCGGAACCGCCGGCCACCGTGGAGAAGCGCGTGAACAAAGGCGTCTTCTCGCCGGCGCGCTGGAAGATGTCGGCCTTGGTGATGTCGGCCAGGCTCTCGTAAAGCTCGAAATAGCCGTGCGCCGCAGAGCCGCGGGCATGGACGATGCGCTCGGGAATGCGCTCATGATCGAAATGGAAGATCTTCTCGCGCAGCACGAAATCCTCGAGCAGCACGGGCCCACGCGCGCCGGCCTTCAATTGGTTCTGATTGTCCGAAACCCGGATGCCCTGGTTGGTCGTCAGGTGCGCGTCGCCGTCACCATGCGATGCCTTTTCGGGAAGCTGCTGATGGGTTTCGCCGCCATTGCCGCTTTTGGTGGTGAAGTCGTCGATCTTGGTCGCCATGTCGCTCTCCCTGGTTCGAACGGGAGCAGAACTCGCCGCAGTTGCCCGTCGATCCCCCCAATCGCGAAATAAATCCGGGATCGCCGATTACCCCAGCGAGCGGATTCATTGACATCTCATCACATGGTGCCCATCTTCACGTCAGGAGATGAACATGGCACCCGTACCCCGCACCGCGCCTCCAAATGTCTTGCCGCCTCTGGAGCCACAGAGTTTCGCCGCCGAAGCGGATCGTGAGCGTCTGTCGGCCGTCGCGATCAAGGCGTTCCGCGCACTTGCCGGACAATGGCGGCTGGGCAATGCCGACGCTGCGGCCTTGCTTGGCGTGTCCGCCAGCACATGGGATCGGATCAAGCGTGGCACTTGGGCTCACCCGCTCAGCCAGGATCAATTGACCCGTGTCTCCGCGCTGGTCGGTGTGTTCAAGGGGCTTCACCTGCTGTTCGCGGACGACATGGCCGATCGCTGGCCGCGGCTTCCCAATCGCGGCCCGTTGTTCGAACGGCGCTCGCCGATCGAGGCGATGACCGAGGGCGGCATCCCGATGATGCTCGACGTCCGTCGCTATGTCGACGCCGTACGCGGCGGCCTCTGACGGACGACCGATGCTCGAAAAGCTTGAGATCATCCGCGACGCGTTTCCGCGCACCGTTCGCCTCGTCACCACCGCACGGTTGCGCGCATCGGTGCTGCTCGACCTGGTCGAAGAGGGCGATCTGGCCGCCCTGTCCGAGATTGAGGGCGCGACCAGCACCCGCCTGCTCGCGGAGGCGCGGGGCACCAGTGGTATCGCCGCACGCGAACTGCTCCACGGCGTGCCGCATGCCCGTTTCGTCAATGCCAGCTTCGCCTATGCCAAACCGAGAGACCCGAACCGCTTCAACGGTGCGGAGCGCGGCGCCTGGTATTCTGCGCTGGCCGTCGAAACCGCGATCGCCGAAGTCACCTTCCACCTGACCAAGGCACTGGCCGATGCCGGGGATTTCAACGCGGTGGTCGATTATGCCGAGATGTTCGCGAGCCTGGCGGGCGAGTTCGTCGATCTGCGCCAGACTCCCGACCACCCTTCGCTCTCTCCCGACAAGGCAAAGGGTTATCCCGTCGGCAACGCGCTGGCCGACGCGACCCGCGCACGCGGGCTCAACGGCATCATCTATCCGTCGGTCCGTCATGCCGGTGGCACCTGTTTCGCAGTGCTTTTCCCCTATGCCGTCCAGTCGGTCGCGCAGGGTGACGTCCATCGCATCACCTGGTCGGGAACGCCTGTACCGACAATTGCGCGGATCCAGGCTTAGCACCGGCGATCCACGATGCGGGATTGACCGTCGAGTAACGTCTCGTCTTCATATCCGGTGTCGACCGATCTGCGAACGGAGGATGACATGCGCCTTTACATGATCGCCGGCGCTGCCCTGCTGGGCATCACGCTCTGCGCCAATATCGGGGACGATCCAGCCAGGGCGCAGCGCGCGCGCATCAACTATGAAGCGCTGGTGAGCGGGCAGAAGCAACTCAATCAGTTCAGCCCCCAGGAACTCGCCGATATGGTCGAACTCGACAAGGCATTGCGGGGGAAGGCGGATGGCCGGTCGCCGGCACAGCGTTGCCGCGACAGGGAGACCGAGCGTGTCGGTGGATCGCCCAGCGATCTGGAGCGCAATGTCATCGACATGAAATGCCGCGCATTGGGCGAACCGCTTAACTAGGCTTTAGATAAGCGATCAGCCCGGCGACGAGTGCGTCGAACACCACCCGGACGCGCGCGACATTGCGCAGATCCTCGTGGCAGATGATCCATGTCTCCAGGTCGAAACCGAAATCATCCGCGAACAGCGGCACCAGCGCGGGATCTTTTGCGGCGAGCGCTGCCTGACACAGGCCGATGCCCAGCCCTGCGCGGATCGCGGCAAGCTGGGCGAGATCGCTATCCGAACGGAAGCTGAAATTCTCGATTGCCGCCGGAAAGCCCGCGGCCCTGAGCGCACGAAGGATCGGGATGTCATGTTCGACCCCGATCAGCTTATGGCTGCGTACCGCATCGAGCGTCGCGGGCGTGCCTCTCCGCGCCAGATAATCGCGATGGGCATGCAGCCCAAGCCGCACCGCTCCAACCCGGCGCGCAATCAACGCGTCCTGCGCCGGTGGCACCATTCGCACCGCCACATCGGCCTCACGGCGCAATATATCCTCGTTGCGGTTGCTCGGCGACAGCTCGATCACCAGTGCCGGATGTTCGGCCTGCAGTCGCGCGAGAATTGGCGGCAGGACTTCGACCGCGACGACCTCGCTCGCGCTGACCCGCACCGTCCCGGCCACGTCCCCCAACCCGGCAGAGGCCGAGCGGACAAAGGCTGCCGCTGCAAGAGCCATCGCCTCGGCATGCTCGCGCAGCGCCAGCGCGGCGTCGGTGGGCTGGAGCCCGCTGGGCGAGCGCGTGAACAGCGCGGCACCGAGTTGCGCTTCCAGATCCTCGATCCGTCGCCGCACAGTCGGCTGGGCAATCGCAAGCGTGCGGGCAGCCGCCGAGAGGCTGCCTTCGCGCAGGACGGCCAGGAAGGTGCGCTGCTGTTCCCAATCGGTTGAGCTCATCAATTTCTTATAGGCTGCCTGAACATGTTCGACAATTTCATTCCATCTCCGTGCGGGCCAGATCTATCGCCATCAACGATGGAGGCGACCATGAAGACCGCATTGATTTTGGGCGCTACAGGCGGCGTGGGCGGTGAGATCGCCACTGCGCTGTCCGAGCGCGGTTGGCAGATACGTGCAATGGCACGACGCATGCCGGATGCCGCGCAGGGCTTTGACTGGATCAAGGGCGACGCACTGGACGGCGCGGCGGTGCTGCGTGCGGCGCAAGGCGTCGACGCGATCGTCCATGCGGTCAATCCGCCGGGCTATCGCGACTGGGACAGGCTGGTGCTGCCGATGCTCGACGCCAGCATCGCCGCGGCCCGGGCGACGGGCGCGCGGCTGGCGCTGCCGGGCACCATTTACAATTACGATCCACAGCACACGCCGATCGCCCGGCCGGACTCGCCGCAGCACCCCGATACGCACAAGGGTGCGATCCGCGTCGAGATGGAGCGCCGCATTCAGGCATCGGGCGTGCGCGCACTGATCCTGCGCGCCGGCGACTTCTTCGGCCCGCGGCCCGGCAACAACTGGTTGTCGCAAGGGTTGGTGAAGCCGGGCAAGCCCGTTCGCTCGATCATGAACCCTGCGACGCCAGGCATCGGCCATGGCTGGGCATATCTGCCGGATGTCGGCGAGGCCTTTGCCCGGCTGCTTGATCGTGACGCTGCGCTGGACGATTTTGCGCGCCACCATTTTACCGGCATCTGGGACGCCGACGGAACGACGATCGTCAATGCGATCGCGGCGGCGGCGGGTGATCCGGGGATTGCGGTCCGCCGGATGCCCTGGGCGCTCCTGTCGATCGCCGGCCTGTTCAGCACACCCCTACGCGAAACGGCCAAGATGCGTGGCTTCTGGGCGCATCCGGTCGCGCTCGACAATGGCAGCCTGACCGACGCGATCGGCCCCGAACCTCACACGCCGCTGGATCAGGCGATGCGTACGACGCTTGCCGCGCTGGGATGCCTGGACACCCGTTGAGACGGCCGATGCACCTTCCCGACATTTCCCTTTCCGGAAAACCGCCGCTAGGCTGGGCGGAATGTCTGAAGTGTCACACCGATGAACCTGCGCCATATCGAAATCTTCCACGCCGTTTACGTCAACGGGTCGGTCAGCGCGGCGGCGCGCGCGCTCAACGTATCGCAGCCATCCGTCTCGAAGATGCTGCGCCACGCCGAATCGTTGCTCGGCTTCCAGCTGTTCCAGCGGACAAATGGCCGGCTGGTGCCGACCGACGACGCGCATACATTGTTCACCGAGGTCAGCGAGATCCAGGATCGTGTCTATGCGCTGCGCGAGGCCGGCCGGAACCTGCGCCGTGGCGTCAGTGGTACCTTGCGCGTCTCCGCCCTGCCCTCGCTTGCGCTCGACGCACTGCCGACCGCGGTGTCGCGCTTCCTGCGCGCGCATGAAAATGTCCGGTTCGACCTGCAGACCGTCCATCACGACGACCTGCTGCGCAAACTCTACGAGCGCGAGACCGACATCGCCATCGCTTACGAAGTGCCCCCGGCGGCCCCGATCGGCCAGCGCTGGCTGGGCGAAGGCGAGCTGGTGGTGCTCTATCGCGAACAGGACATGCCCAATGCGCCGCCGCGCATCGAACTGGAACGTCTGCGCGGTCAACGCTTCGTCAGCCTGGCGGCAAGCGGGCCGATCGGCCACCTCTTCGCGCAGGAACTGCAACGGCTGGATCTCGAGCTCGACGAAGTGGTGTCCGCCCGCACCTTCTATATCGCAACAGCATTGGTGCGGCAGGGCGTGGGCATGGCCGTCGTCGACAGCTTTACCGCACAGGCGTCCCTGACGCCCGGCTTGTCGGTGAGGCCATTGAAGCCGCAGCTCACCTTCGACGTCCATGCAATGTTCCTGCTCAATCGCCCGCCCACCGCGCTCGCCACCGAGTTCCTCAAGACGCTCGGGCGGGTGATCGAGGCGCCATAACGGCAGGCTATGGCCAGCGTTCGACTCGCTATGCGCGCGACGGCGCGGCCGGAGATACGCTGATCGACATGATACCAGCACCCTACCTCCTTTATCTCGGCCGCAGCAATGACTCGGTCGGCATCAAGACCTCGCGCGGCCTTGCCGAATTCCGTCCCGAAGACTGTGTCGGCGAGTTCCGCCACGACGACAGCCCGCTCACCCTGGGCCTTGCCCGGCTGACCATGGCCGAAGGCGCCGCCGCCGGCGCGAAGACTTTGGTGCTCGGCATCGCCAATTCCGGCGGCAAGATGGGCAGCGACCTGGTCGACGACGCCGTGGCCGCTCTGGAAGCCGGCATGAATGTTGCCGCCGGACTTCATCAGCGGCTGCGCGACGTGCCGCGGCTGGCCGAACTCGCCAAGGAGCGCGGGCTTTCGCTGTTCGACGTGCGCGATCCGGCGCCCGACCTGCCCGTCGGCACCGGTGAGCCACGCGCCGGCCACCGCCTGCTGACCGTCGGCACCGATTGCTCGGTCGGCAAGATGTACACGACGATCGCGCTGACCCGCGCAATCCGCGCCCGCGGCATTCCCGCCGATTTCCGTGCGACCGGCCAGACTGGCATCTTGATCGCGGGCGATGGCGTTCCCGTCGACGCCGTCGTTGCCGACTTCATCTCGGGCGCGATCGAACGGCTCTCGCCGGCGCGCGACGACAATGGTTGGGATCTGATCGAAGGTCAGGGCTCGCTGTTCCACCCCTCTTTTGCCGGCGTGTCGACCGGGCTGCTGCACGGCGCCCAGGCCGAGGCACTAGTGATGTGCCACGATCCCCTTCGCACGCATATGCGGGGCATTCCCGGTCGCGCACTCCCCGACCTGGCCGAATGCCTCGAGCATAATCTGCGCGTTGCGCGGCTGACCAGCCCGAACGTCCGGGCAGTCGGCGTCTGCCTCAACACATCCGCTATGGATAAGGCCGAGGCACGGCAGCTGTGCGACCGTATCGCACAAGACATTGGCCTGCCCTGCACCGATCCGATCGCCTTCGGCACCGACACCATCGTCGATGCGCTGCTGGCGGCCTGACGGCGTCGATGGCATAACCAACTGCCAACGGCGCATTCCGGGGGGAAGATCATGACGCTGCCATTTGCTGCACAGGCCGGTATCGCCGCATCCATGCGAAGAACCGGGCGATAACGGTGCTGAACGCCTGGTTCGGGGTCGCGCTGTGGAAGCGCGTGCTGGGTGCGCTCGCGCTCGGCGTGGTCTTTGCGCTGGTCTGGCCCTCAGCCACGCCTTCGGTCGCTTTCATGGGCGATCTGTTCGTTCGCGCGATCCGGATGCTGGTGGCGCCGATCGTTCTGATCACGATCGCCGCGGGCATCACGTCGCTGGCCGATCCGAAACGGCTGGGCAGCCTGGGCGGCCGCACCATCGGCCTGTTCGCCTTCACCACCGCCATCTCCGTATCGATCGGCATGGCGGTGGCGACGCTGCTTCGGCCCGGCGAAGGTGCGGCACTCGGCACGGCGGCACCGCATGCGCTGGGCACGCCGGCGACACCCTATGAGCAATTGCTCAACATCATCCCGGTCAACATCGTCGATGCCCTGGCCAAGGGCGACATGCTCGCACTGATCTTCGTCGCGATCATGATCGGCGTCGGCACCGTCATTGCGGGCGATGCGGGCAAGCCGCTGGCAAATCTGCTCCAGTCGATCGCCGCGGTTCTGCTCAAGATCGTCGGGCTGATCATGGAAGCGACGCCGTTCGGCGTGTTCGCGCTGATTTCGAATGCGGTGGCGGCGAACGGCACGGCAGTGTTCGTCCATGTCGGCTGGCTGGCTCTCGCGGTCGTGCTCGGTTCGCTGATCCAGATCGTTCTGGTCCACAGCCTGATCATCAAGCTGTTCGCACGATTGCCCGTCCGCCCCTTCTTCCACGGCATCATCGACGCGCTGGCCATTGCCTTCTCCACGGCGTCCAGCTCGGCCACCTTGCCGGTGGCGATGCGCGTGGCGGAGAAAAATCTGGGCGTCGGCCGCTCAGTCTTCTCCACCGTGCTGCCGCTGGGCGCAAGCATCGGCAAGGACGGGACGGCGATGTATGTCGGCCTGCTCAGCCTGTTCGCGCTTCAGGCATTCGGCACGCCACTGACCCCGCAGGTCTATGGCGTGGTGTTCCTGACCGGCGCGCTTGCCGCATTCGGCACCGCGCCGATGCCGTCCGCATCGCTTTTCATGCTTGCCGCCGTGCTGTCCGCCGTCGGCATTCCGCCCGAGCAGACCGCGCTCGTCGTCGGCTTCGTCCTGCCATTCGATCGGCTGCTCGACATGACCCGTACCGTCCCCAGCGCCAGTGCGAACCTCACAGTCGCGACCACCGTCGCGCGCTGGGAAGGCGATCTCGACGAGAAGGTCTACCGCTCGCTCGACGACACCTGATCGTTCGTCGCGGCCAGCGCCTCCACCGCGCCCGCGACCCGCACGACATCGCCTTCCGACCAGCCGACCGACAGGAAGGCGTCGACCTGATCCGGGGCGATCGCAGCACGGTGATGCAGCGTCGCCGCGATCACGCGCAGCGCCTCCAGCCGGGGATTGGCCAGTGGCGCCGGCCGATCGTGTCGCGGAAGGATGAAGCGGGCAAATCGCGGCAACGTGGCTGCGGGGCGCGCTTCCCTCGGCCCGGCCGCGAGCCGGATGACGGTCAACTCGAGCTGCGAGAAGCCGGTATGAAGCGCGCTCACAGCCGATAGCTCAGGTAAAGCAGGCCCTGAAGCTGATTGGCCGAGCCGCGTCTCGATACCATCGGACTGTCCGCAGCATCGCCAAGCAGTCGACGATAGCCGGCATCACCCCCAATGCTCCACCGCGTGTCGAGCCGATAATTCAGGCCGATACCGCCACCGACATCCTTCGGTCCGGCATCCGGCGAGAAGCGCGACAGGCCGCTCGCGGCCGCCTGCGCAGCATCGATCCCGAAATTGCTGCGCATATATTTGCGGTCGGCCCAACTGGCCGTGCCGCGCACTTGTGCGGACAAGGAGTCCGACAGATCGAACCGAACCCCCGCCTCGATCTCCGCGACCACGCCGTCATGGCCGCCCGCCACATCCTTTCCGCCGCTCAGTTGCAGCCACCAGCGATTGCCGTCGACATGCGCGAAACCGCCGACCTCAATCGAACCATCGACATCGCCAAGGCCGAGCAGGTCGGAATTATCGTCCTCGTCTCGCCCCTGGCGATATCGGGCCGAGGGGCCGAAACGCAGGCGGACATCGCCCGCGATCTTCACATCGGCGATCGAGACCTGGATCTGCGGTCCGCGGATCGACACGATGTTCTTGTAGTCGAGCGCCAGTATCGGAAACGGCAGGACGCGCAGATCGTCCGATCCTTCATAGTCGGGCATGACCAGGACACCCGCGCCAATGATCACCTGCCAGTCCCCGCCGTCCTGCGGCTGGGCGGCGGCGCGATCGGGTGACAATGCGACGAGCGCGAGCCCGCCGACGATGATGTGAAACGAGGTACGTAGTTCTGGCATGACGACCGCCTTCGGCTTGTGGGAACCGCAGTCGAGATAAACCGGGCCGAAGCGCGGGCGATTACGATGCGATGACATCGTGTTTCAGTTTGTTTCAGACGCCCGATCCGATTGGACTTCGGGCGATCATATGCGCATCAACCGGGGCATGAGCGCGAAGCCCCATATCCTTGTCGTCGATGACGATCTGCATATCCGGACGATGCTTGGCCGCTTTCTGGCCGATCATGGCCTCAGCGTCAGCGAAGCCCGCGACGGCCACGAAATGCGCGTGCGGATGGCCGCCATGCGCCCTGATCTGATCATATTGGATGTGATGCTGCCGGGCGACGACGGTTTTACCCTGTGCAGCCGGCTGCGCGCCGAAGGCAATATGCCGGTGATCCTGCTCACCGCGCGCGGTGGCGATACCGATCGGGTCGTCGGGCTGGAACTGGGCGCCGACGACTATATCGCCAAGCCGTTCAACCCCCGGGAGTTGCTGGCACGGATACGTGCGGTTCTGCGTCGGACCGGACAACAGTCCGACGATCGCAACCTGCGATCGCCAAGTGTCTATCGTTTTGCGGGCTGGACGCTCGATACGGGCGGGCGGACACTGTTCTCGCCCGACGCGGTCCTGACCGAACTCACCAGCGGTGAGTTCGACCTGCTGACCGCGCTTGTCCAGAATCCCCAGCGCGTGATGAGCCGCGACCAGTTGCTCGACCTCGTTCACGGCCGTTCGAGCATCAATATCGATCGCAGCATCGACGTGCAGATGAGCCGGCTGCGCCGCAAGATCGAAGACAATCCCAATGCGCCGCTGCTGATCAAGACCGTGCGCAATGGCGGCTATTTCCTGACCGCACCCGTCACGCAGGACAGCGCATGAAGTGGCCATGGCCGTTTTCGCGACTGCGCGTGGCACCGCGCGTTGCGATCGCGTTGGTGCTCGCGATTCTCATCGCCGGGGTGCTGGAACGCGGACTGCGAGACATATTGCCGCCCAGCCCCGAGCTCGTCGTGCAGCGAAGCTGGCTGTCCGACGCGATGGAGGAAGCTGCGCAGACGGTCATCGCCACACCGCCGGCGGACCGGGCGGCAGCTTTGTCCCGCCTGAAATCGTCGAAAACCCTGCGCTATGATGTATTGCCATCGATTCCGGACGACGCGACGATCGGGCCATTCCGATACGGCACACAATCGCCGCAGGTCATTCTGATGGGCCGGCATCAGGGTGATGATCCGTTGCAGGATGCGCTGTCTGCGCGGACCTTGCGGGATCTCCAGATCGCCGTGCAGCTTCCCGATGGAAACTGGCTGGTCGTTCGCGAAAAGGCGCCGGCGGACATGGTCAGCCGCTATGCGCTTTACCTCAGCGGGCTGGTCGGCCGGATCCTGCTCATCATCCTGTTTTCCTATGCGATGGCGTGGATGATCCTGCGCCCGCTCAGCCGGCTTTCCGCCGCGGCGGAACGGATGGGACGTGCGCGCGAACCAACCTTGATCACGGGCATGAATGCGCCCGAATATGCCGCGATCGCCGAAACCTTCAACGAGATGCAGATGCGGTTGAAGCACCATGCCGACGGGCGCACGCAGATGCTCGCCGCAATCTCGCACGATCTGCGCACGCCGCTGACCCGGCTGCGGCTGCTCGCTGAATATGTGCCCGATGCCCAGCGCGAACGGATGCTGGCGGATATTGGTGACATGGAGGCGATGCTGTCCGATACGCTGGCTTTTGCGGGTGCGGAGATGCGACGCGAACGCGAACAGGTGATCGATCTCGCCGCTTTGCTGATCAGCCTGACCGACACCTTCTCCGATACGGGTGAGACGGTGCAGTATGATGGGCCCGATCATCTGACGATCACTTGCCGGCCGGTGGCGATCAAGCGTGCCTTCACCAATCTGATCGCCAATGGCTGCCAATATGGCGAGGCCGTGCAAATCCGGCTTTCGGCGGCAAGCAATGTGGCGATCGTGGATATCGTCGATCGCGGGCCCGGCATCCCTCCCGAAGAGGCGGAACGCGCCTTCGAACCGTTCGAGCGACTGGAAGCATCACGCAGCCGGGAATCCGGGGGAACCGGCCTGGGCCTGACGATCGCGCGCGAAGCGGTGATCGGTCAGGGTGGCGGAATCGTCTTCATCCATGACCCCGAGGGCTTCACCGTGCGGGTGACGCTGGCGCTGTATCGTTGAATCGCGCGGCATAGGTGTCGAACTGGCGCGCCATCCGTTCGGAGAGTGACGCGCGCACGCCGGACAATTGCGCGGCTGCCTCGCGCGTACGACCGACCTTCGAAAGGCATCGCGCCAGTTCGACGCGCGCACGTTGGGCAATGTCCAGATTGCCGAACGGATCGAAATAGGAATCGATGCGGGCAGTATCCTTGACACCGTTCCATATCGGTCTGGTTGCGGCTGCCGGATCGCTTGAGATGGCGCGATAGCTGTCGATCAGCGCGGTGAGATTCTTGCCGTGAGTCAGTTCCAGATAGCGGGCACGATAAAGCCGCGCCTCCGGCCCCGGCGATCCTGCTTCGAATGTGGCGAGCACCTCTCCCACCCAGGCCCAATCGACATTGCCCGTTGCCGCCTGTGCGCCCAGCAGGTTGAATCCCAGGATCGCAGCGCGATGCGCCTGTGTCGTCGCGTGCGTGATCTCGTCCGCTGTGGGCCAGTGCAATGTCGAGGGCTGGACGAGCGAGATGGTCGGGTCCTCTCGCAGGATCGCCTCGATATCCGGTTTGTGAAACTGGCCGACCACCACCAGCACGGTCCTGCCCGGGCGCTGTGCCGCCGCTGCGCGCACAAGTCTGGCCTGCATGAATGTGCGATAGAGATAGAGTCGGCGAGGAAAATCCCGGTCGGCCCGGGCCGCTGGCGTTTCAGCCCAGCGACGCGTTGGCGCGGTCACCTCTGCGCGATCCCCATCGAACAGGTCGCGCTTCAGTGTCGCGGGATCGGTGAAACTCAGGAAACCGCGAAAACCCGATTGTGGTCGAACCTCAGGCGGTGCTTCCAGATCGAGGCCGAAAGCGAGTTGCTGGTCGACGGTGGGCGGAATCCAGTCGATCGGGCAAAGATCGATGCCCGTTTCCGCGGTGATCGGCAGGATGACGCCCTGGATTTCATAAGTGAATTCGTAATGGTCGCCTCGCGCCGCCTGCTCCGGTGGCCGCTCGATACAGATTGCGTCGGGAGAAAGCGCTTTCACGAACGCGGCAAGCGCACCCGGCTGATCGCCCTTCGCCACAAGTTGCGCGGCCCAGCACGATGACCCGCGTGCGTACGGAGGACGGCGGAGCGGCATCTTGCCCCGCAGATACTGACGTGGATGTCAGCGCAATTGCGAGCATTGCGATCAGATAACGAAACAGAGGCGACCTCCTTTCCCGGCGGGAACAGGCGTATCCGGCAGAATTTACCGGTCAAGTCGTCGGCGAGCAGCTGACGACGCGCTTCGACCAACCGCATCTCCGTCTTGCGATTGTCGGCTCATCGGATAGTGCTGTGTGTAATCGAAGAAGGGGATTTGCATGACTGGCAAGACGGAGACAGGAACGGATCGGCGCACGCTGCTCGCAAGCGCGGCCGCGGTGACCGGTGCGGCGATGATGGCGCCGGGCGCGGCGCTGGCGAAGACGGACAAGCTGGCGGATGTGAAGCGCGCGATCGCCGCCGGGCATGACGCGGCGGTCAAAAGGCTCCAGGACTGGATCGCCCTGCCCTCGATCGCGGCGGAGAATCTCAACTATCCCGCAGGCACCGAATATATGCGCCAGCTCGCGCTCGACGCGGGTTTCCAGCATGCCGAGATCATCACGTCCAAGGGCAAGCCCGCCGTCTTCGCGACGCTCGACGCTGGCGCTAAGAAGACGCTCGGTCTGTATTTCATGTACGATGTGAAGCAGTTCGTGGCCTCCGAATGGGAAAGCCCGCCGCTTGAAGGCAAGATCCTCGACCGGCCGGGCATGGGCAAGATCCTGATGGGCCGCGGTGCGGTGAACCAGAAGGGCCCGGAAGCGACCGTGCTCGCCGCGCTCCATGCGATGAAGGCTTCGGGCCGCAAATTGCCGGTCAATCTGGTGCTGGTGGCCGAAGGCGAAGAAGAGATCGCTTCCCCCTATTTCCACGACATCGTCACCACCCCGCACGTCGCCAAGGCGCTGAAGCAGAGCGTCGGCGTGATCATACCCTTCGCCTCGCAGAACCCCGCGACCGGCGCGGTCACTCTCTATCTGGGCGCCAAGGGCGCGATCGAGATGGAACTGGTCGTCTCGGGCGAGAAATGGGGCCGTGGCCCCAAGGGCGACATCCATTCCAGCGAAAAGGCGCGTGTCGACAGCCCGCCATGGCGGCTGGTCGCGGCGCTCTCCACCCTGGTCAGCCCCGACGGCAACACCGTCATGATCGACGGCATCCAGGATCAGGTCCGCCCGCTGACCGATCGCGAGCGTCAGTTGATCGCGGCCACCGCGGCCAAGACCGACGAGGCATCGACCAAGAAACAGCTCGGCGTCGAGCGCTGGATCGGCGACATGACCTGGGAACAGTCGCTGGAACGGCTCGCGGCGGTGCCGACGATCAACATCCAGGGTCTCGTCTCGGGCTATACCGGCCCCGGCGGCAAGACCGTGCTGCCCGGCCGTGCCGTCGCCAAGGTCGAAATGCGGTTGGTGCCGAACATGACCAAGGAAGACACGATCGCCAAGCTGCGCGCGCATCTCGCCAAGCGCGGTTTCGGTGACGTCGAGGTCAACATCACCGGCGGCTATGGCCCGACCGAAACGCCCGAGACGGCAGCGCTGACGCGTGCTCAGCTCGCCACTTATGAGCGGTTCGGCGTCCAGACCACCGTCTACCCACGCATTGCCGGCAGCTGGCCGGGCGTGGTCTTCACCGGTCCGCCGCTCAACCTGCCGGCGGGGCAGTTCGGCCTGGGCCATGGCTCGGGCGCGCATGCGCCCAACGAGTTCTTCCTGATCGAAAGCAGCAACCCCAAGGTGCTGGGCATGGACGACGCGGCGCTGGCCTTTGTCGATTTCCTCTATCAGGTAGCGGCAACGGCGTGATCGGCTGCGGCCATGGCTGAGCAGCAAGGCGGCGTCCTGCTGCTGCACGGCCATGGCCGCACCGGCCATTCGATGCGCGGGCTTGCCGGCGCGTTGAAGAAAGCTGGATATGCGACGCTTGCGCCGCATTATCCCGCACGGCGCCCAATGAGCGCGATCGTCGCGCATCTGCACCCGCATATCGCCGCGTTCGAAGCGACATTCGATGGCCCGCTGCACATGGTCACCCATTCGCTGGGTGGGCTGGTGGCACGCGCATTGTTCGCGGCGCGACGCTCCGAACGTGCCGGGCGGGTCGTAATGCTCGCGCCACCCAATGCCGGCAGCGAACTGGCCGACCTGCTGTTCCGCCTGCGGATGGATCGGCTGGTCCTGGGGCCGATCGGATCGCAACTCCGCACCGGTCGAAGCGTGGACGACGAAGCGCTGCTCGGTGGGGTCGATTTCGATCTCGGCATCATCGCGGGCGATCGCGCGCTCGATCCCATCTTTCCCCGATTGCTGCTGCCCTTGCCCAATGACGGCAAGGTGGCCGTCGAAGCCACGCGGGTCGCGGGCATGCGCGACCATATCGTGCTGCCGGTATCGCACACGCTGATGACCCTCGATCGCCGCGTTCGCGCGCAGATGCTTGCCTTTCTGGACACCGGCACGTTCAACCGATGACCTGACGGGATCGATCGCCGCCGCCGGCCGACAAAGCAATGGCGCCGCGCACCGTAAGGGGCATATCATCTCGCCCAACGAAACAGAGGAGAGATACCATGCGTACGGTCCTGATCCTGTTGGCGGCGACGATAGTCGCGGCGCCAGCGCTCGCTGCCGGCCCCGTGAAGATGGCGACCAAGATGAGCGGTGCTGTCGAAATCCCGGGACCAGGCGATCCCGATGGCAGCGGTACGGCTGGTGTGACGGTCGACGCGGCCAAGGGCCAGGTCTGCTACACATTGTCCGTCGACGGCATCGATGCCGCGACGATGGCCCACATCCACAAGGGCGCGACAGGCGTCGCCGGCCCTCCGATCGTCACGCTCGATGCACCTGCGAACGGCACATCCGAAGGCTGCAAGCCTGTGGCCGCCGACGCGATCGCCGCGCTGCTCGCCAATCCCGCCGATTACTACGTCAACGTCCACAATGCCGCCTTTCCCAAAGGCGCGGTTCGCGGACAGCTTGGCAAATAGGGTTTGGGGGATTGCGAGGCTGCCGGCGGGTCGTCGAAGTCCGCTTTTTGAACGTCATCCTGGCGAAAGCCGGGATCTCACTTCTTCTGGTTGATCGTGAACAGGCAGTGAGATTCCGGCTTTCGCCGGAATGAAGTGCGTATGTCTCTATCGACCGAATCTGCATCATTGATTAAATAGCCAATTGGCTATATATCTGAGTCATTATGAATGACTCACTCAATCTCAAATTCGCTGCCCTCGCCGACCCCACCCGCCGCGGCATCCTGGCGATGCTCGCGCGCGGGGACGCGACGGTGTCCGATCTGCAGAAACCGTTCGGGATCAGCCAGCCGGCCATCTCGAAACATTTGAAAGTGCTGGAAAACGCGGGCCTGATCGAGCGCGGCCGGATCGCGCAGTCGCGTCCACGCCGGCTGAACGTCGCCGCCCTCGCCGAAACCCGCGACTGGGTCGATGGCGTGCGCCAACTCTGGGGCGAGAGTTTCGACCGGCTCGACATACTGCTCGCCGACATGCAGCCCCCTATCGACAAAGGATGATGCCATGACCGACACGGGAACCCATCACAGCGCCAATGCCAATTTCAATCTGGTGCGCAGCTTCGGCGCGCCACGCGATCTGGTGTGGCGGGCTTGGACCGATCCTGCCCTGCTTGCGCGCTGGTTCGGCCCCAAGGGATCGGCCACGACGATCCTCGCCCATGATCCGCGCCCCGGCGGGGTGACGCATATGCGGATGGACATGCCGGGTGGCGGCACGATCTGGGCGCGGTTCGTCTATCGCGAAATCACGGCTCCCTCGCGACTGGTGTGGGTGCATGGCTTTGCCGACGCCGAAGGGAATGCCGTGCGCGCACCGTTCTTCGACGGATTATGGCCGATGGCACTGCTGACAACGGCGCGGTTCGAGGATCAGGGCGGCCGCACATTGATCACGCTGGCGCAGGAAACGATCGACGCGACGCCTGACGAATGCGCCACCTTCATCGCGGAGATCCCGTCGATGAACCAGGGTTGGGGCGGCAGTTTCGATCAGCTTGACGCGGTGCTGGCATCCGGGGCCTGACCGCATGGGCTGACGATCTGCATCGATCTTGATAGGAAGCGGTTTCCGTCCGGCGCATTGCCGGGCGGCGCTGCGGAGATCGATGTGAAACGGCTGGAACGCGCATATAATATCGCCGATCTTCGCTTGATGGCGCGGCGGCGCCTGCCCCGGCCGATCTTCGATTATATCGATGGTGGCGCGGACGATGAGATTTCGCTCGCACGCAATAGCTCGGCCTTCTCCCGATACGAACTGATGCCCGACGTGCTGGTGGACGTTTCGCAGATCCGCACGGCAACCACGGTGTTCGGTCAACCGGTTGCCTGGCCGCTGATCCTGTCGCCCACCGGCCTCAACCGGATGTTCCATGGCGATGCCGAGCTTGCCGTTGCGCGCGCCGCAGCCCGCCACGGTCTGCTCTACAGCCTGTCCACGCTCGGCACGACGCGACTGGAGGATCTCGCCAAGGCTTTTGGCGGACCAAAAGTGTTCCAGATCTACATCTTCAAGGATCGCGGGCTGACCGCGGAGTTCGTCGCGCGCTGCAAGGAAGCGGGGTTTCACGGCCTGGCGCTCACCGTCGATACCCAGGTTGCGGGCAATCGGGAGCGTGACCGGGTCAACGGCCTTTCGGTTCCACCGCGCCTGACGCTCCGGTCGATGCTCAGCTTTGCCCGCCACCCCGGCTGGTCGATCCCGGCACTGACCGGCGCGCGTTTCGACTTTGCCAATGTCAGCCACCGCGTCGATGCGCTCGCGGACGGTGCGATGAGCCTGTTCGATTATATCGGCGGCCAGTTCGATCGCAGCGTCAACTGGAAGGATGTCGAATGGCTGGCACGCGAATGGGGCGGACCGCTTGCGATCAAGGGGGTGATGACGCCTGAAGACGCGAAACGCGCAATCGGTGTCGGCGCGACCGGTGTAATGATCTCCAACCATGGCGGCCGTCAGCTCGACGGAGCGCCTGCCCCGATCGATCAGGTCGCGACAATCCGCGATGCGCTGGGCGACGGGCCCGACGTGATCTGCGACGGCGGCATACGGCGCGGCTCGGACGTGGCGAAGGCGCTGGCGCTCGGCGCAACCGCCTGCTCGATCGGTCGCCCCTATCTCTACGGCCTGGCCGCCGGCGGCGAAGCGGGCGTCGATCGTGCGCTGACATTATTGCATGAAGAGTTCGAACGCACGTTGATCCTGTCGGGCATCAACGACATCGATACGATCGCATCGCACCATATTCGCACGACCCCGCATCGCTGAGCGCCGCCGACGCCGCTTCCCACCCTGCCCCGATCTGTGCCACTGGCATTGGCATGACCGCTGCCCCCACCCAATATGATGCGATTGTCCTTGGCGCCGGCGGCGCGGGGCTGATGTGTGCCGCGGTCGCCGGGCAGCGCGGCCGGCGCGTGCTGGTGGTCGATCATGCCGATGCGCCGGGCAAGAAGATCCTGATCTCCGGCGGCGGCCGCTGCAATTTCACCAATGTGGATGCTGCGCCCGACCGCTATCTCTCGAGCAATCCGCATTTCGCCAAGTCCGCGCTCGGCCGCTATTCGGCGCGCGATTTCATCGATCTGGTCGATCGGCACGGCATTGCCTGGCACGAGAAGACCCTGGGACAGCTTTTCTGCGACGGGTCGGCCCGCCAGATCGTCGAGATGCTGCTCGACGAATGCGATGCCGGCGGCGTGACGCTCGCGCTCGGTGGCGCAATCCGCGACGTCGATCATGCCGATGGGGTTTTCCGCGTAACGCATGGCGCCCGCGTTTCGACCGCACCGGCGCTGGTGATCGCGACCGGTGGGCCCTCCATCCCGAAACTCGGCGCGACCGGCTTCGCCTATGATCTCGCGCGCCGTTTCGGATTGAAGGTGGTCGAACCCCGCCCTGCCCTCGTCCCGCTGACCCTGCCCGGCACCGAAGCGCTGTTCCGATCGCTGTCGGGGGTGTCCGCGCCCGTCGTCGCAAGATGCGGCAAGACCGAGTTTGCCGAGGCGGCCCTGTTCACCCATCGTGGCCTGTCCGGCCCCGCGATCCTCCAGGTCTCATCCTATTGGCGGCACGGTCAGCCGATCGGCATCGATTTCGCGCCCGGTGCGGAGCCGGGCTGGCTGATCCGCACCAAGCGCGAGCGCCCCCGCGTCATGCTGCGCGCGGCGCTTGGCGCAATGCTGCCCGATCGTCTGGCGAGCGCACTGGCGGAACGGCTGCCGATCACCGGCGAGCTCGGCGGACAGACCGACGCGACGCTGACCCAGGTGGAACGCTTGATCGCCGACTGGCGCTTCATGCCCGACGGTACCGAAGGCTTTGCCAAGGCCGAAGTCACGGTGGGCGGCATCGCCACCGACGGCCTGTCATCGCAGACCATGGCGGCACGCGCCGTTCCCGGCCTCCACGCGATCGGCGAAGCGGTCGACGTCACCGGCTGGCTGGGCGGTTATAATTTCCAATGGGCCTGGGCCAGCGGATGGGCCGCCGCGCAGGCGCTTTAGATCCACGACGGCCCCTAATGCCTATTTGTGGGCATTAGCGTCGATGCTATCGCGATGCGATGATGGATCCTCCAGCGAACTGGGCACAGAACAATGATGCGATCCGCGCGGCTGTCGCCACTGCGCAAGGTTCAGCAATGATCATTGGCGGGCGTTACGTTTGCGCTGATGAGTCCGACGAGGATCGGATGGCAGCTGAACTCGCCGGCAGCGGGCTAATCCTTTGCGATACCGGACAATGCGAGATTGTCGGCTCGATAGAAGTCGAAGCCACAGAAATTTCGATCAATCAGACTATACAAGAACTTCTTCGGATAGCAGCATGTCGCGGTTACCGCTTGCAGGCTGTCGAAGCGGGCGACATCGAGGGTGGAAGAGCCACCGTGCTGGCATCTGAAGTCGGTTATACACCTTGGTGGATTGTCGAACGAAACGACCGCTAGCCACAAAAATGGCCATCTCATTTCTGGTGCCGTGATCTAGGCTGGATCGGCCGGTAACACGCGCGCTAACGTTTCTCGCGCGCCCATGGTCAACAGCCACAGGCAGATACCGATCTCGCCGAACGTCCCGGGAAGACTGACAAAGCGGGCGATCCTGATCTCGCGATAGTCGGGAATAAGCAACTCCCCGGTGAAGTCGATCAGATAGCCGAAACATCCCATCATCAGCAACACGCCGAAGATTCTGGGAATGATCCGCGACCTGAAGACGAGATAGCCGAAGGGTAGCAGCCACAATCCCCAGAAGATCTTCGAGACGAGCAGGCCGTTGCCATAGGCCTTGAGCGCGATCATCACCTGCGCGTTCAGTTGCTCCGCAGTGAAGCCGCGCAGATGCTCGGCGCCGCTCAGCAGCGACAGGATGTCGATCTTGTGCAGCATGTTGACGAACGAGATCGGCACGCTGGCCACGGCGAACGCGACCATCAGCACCGCGGCGGTCCGATCAACATGGCCGAGCAGCCGATAGAGCGCGAGCGGCAGCAGCAGGAAGGCGGTGAAGCAGACCAGCCCACCAAGGATGCCGACGCGGAACAGGGTTTCCGATGCCATGATGTTGCGCACGACCAACGCCGGATCGCCGCTCGCGGGAATCTGCGACGGGACGTAGGCGAGGCTGAAGATGCCCGCCCCTACCACGATCAGATAGAGCAACCCCGCCACTCTTGCGGCGCGCATGTTCGAAACCGGCTTTTCCATCGGCATGACCCCCTGCTGCAGGAACATGCCACTACTGTATTATCAATGCAATACACTGGTGAAGATTGCCCTCATTTCCCCTTACCATCCCGCCTGCAGTGCTTATGCTGCGGCGAAACGCTCGATCAAAAGGGGTGAGACGGCATGGGCAAATCAACTCTCGACAGTCCGGAGACGAAGTCGACCTGGATGGGAAAGCTGGAGACGCTGGTGGAGTTGCTTCGCAATCGCCGCCTGGTCGCAGCGGGCGTCATGGTCGTGGTGCTCTTCACCCTGGCTCTGGATGTTGCAGGCATGGTGCACCCATGCCCTTATTGCAGGACACAGCGCGCCGCTCTGGGCATTCTCAGTCTGCTGATGTTGTTCGGCTTGCAGGACCGGCTTTTCGGTCGATACATCGCTCTTCTGGCGGGAGCGTTCGGCCTGATCGTGGGCGTCACCCAGAACTTCAATCACCTCAAGAAGATCAACAACGGATCGTTCGACTGGTCGGCAATCTCGATCGGCCATCCATGGATTCTATCCGGGCTGGCAATGTTTGCCCTGACATGGATGCTGATGCTGATCTTTCGACTGGATATTATCGATGCGGCGCCTGAGCCCTCTGGCCTGCATTCGCGCTGATCAGCCTTTTGGCAGAGCGTTGAAAAACCGATGTCATTCCCGCGAAAGCGGGAATCCCGCTATTCCGTAACGTGTCAGAAAAGAAGAAGCGGGATCCCCGCTTGCACGGGGATGACATAAAGGGGGGCTCGTAACGCCTTTTCAGCAGCCCGTTAGAACGCATGCCGCCGCTGCAGTATCAAGCCCGATCGTCAGGGCTCTCCAGCGCGCGCCGAAGATTGCCCTCGTTCGCCCCCAGGCGGGCAACCGCCTGCTCGGCGCTCGCCCCGCCGGCGATCAGCACCGCAGCCTTGATATTGCGCCCCGCCGCATCGAGCGCCGCCTCCGCCGTCCTGTCGTCGACCCCGGCAAGATCGCGGACCATCGCACGCCCGCGCTTGAGCAGCTTCTCGTTCGAGATGCGCATATCGACCATCAGCCCGCGATAGACGCGTCCGCAGCGCAGCATCGTCGCGGTCGAGAACAGGTTAAGCACAGCTTTCTGCGCAGTGCCCGCCTTCATCCGCGTCGATCCCGCGACAAGTTCGCTGCCCGTCTCGGCAAGTAGACCATGTTCGGCAGCGGCGATCAGCGGTGCGCCGGGATTGTTGCCGATCCCGATGGTGAGCGCGCCGGCTGCACGCCCCGCCTCGATCGCGGCGACGGTATAGGGTGTCCGTCCGCTGGCGGCGACGCCGATGACGACATCGAGCGGACCGACTTTGGCCGCCGCGATCTCGGCGCGCGCGGCGTTCGCATCGTCTTCCGCACCCTCGACACTCTCGATCAGTGCGCCCATGCCGCCGGCCATCAGATAGACCAACCGATCCGACGGCCAGTCATAGGTCGGGGTCAGTTCGACGCCGTCCTGCACCGCGATCCGGCCCGACGTTCCCGCACCGACATAGACCAGCCGTCCGCCGCGATTGAGCCGATCGGCCGCAGCATCGCTGGCCGCAGCGATCCCACGCACCTGGCTCTTCAACGCGGCAATGGCGGCAAGCTGGCCCTCCAGCATCGCCTCGACTGCGGTTTCGGTCGGCCAGAGATCGATATCGACGAAGCGCGGGTCGACGGTTTCGGTGGACATAATGCTCCTCGGGTTGAGAACGGATGCGGCAATACCGATTAATAGGCATTGGCGTCACGGATGCCATCGCTATTGGAGAAACGATGACCAGCGAAAGCCAGATGATGCGCGAAGCGCGCGAAGCCGCGGAGGTGTGCGAACGGCAGATCGCGCTGAACCGCGATGTCGTGAAGGCTGCCGCCGAACGGCTACGCGCGCTCGATCCGCCCTTTGCCGCCACATTGGCGCGCGGCAGCTCGGATCAGGCCGCGGGCTTCGCCAAGGTGCTGTTCGAGACGCGATTGAAATTGCCGACGCTCAGCCATGCGCCGTCGATCGGCGCGCTTTACCATGCCACCTCGCCCAAGTTGCGCGGCGTGCCGATGATCGCAATCTCGCAATCCGGACGCAGCCCGGACTTGCTGGGTGCGGCGGCGGAAGCGCAGGCAGCGGGCGCGGTGCTGATCGCGCTGGTCAATGACGAGAGTTCCCCGCTCGCGACCATGGCCGACATATTGCTGCCGCTCCATGCCGGCCCGGAAACCAGCGTCGCCGCAACCAAGAGCTTTATCGCTGCCCTCGTCGCACTGGCACATCTGACGGCCGAATGGAGCCAGGACGCGGCGCTGCTCGACGCGCTGGACGGTATCGGCGATGTGCTGCGTGCAGCCTGGGCATCCGACTGGAGCGCGGCATTGCCGCCGCTGACCGATGCGACCAGCCTGCTTGTGCTTGGGCGCGGTCTGACCTTCCCGATTGCGGGAGAGGCAGCACTCAAGTTCAAGGAGACATCGGGTCTCCATGCGGAAGCATTCAGCAGCGCGGAGGTCGCGCATGGCCCGATGACGTTGATCGAGGCGACCGATCCGGTGTTCGTGTTCGGCCCCGCCGACGAAGCACGTGCCGGCCTTCGCGAACGGATCGCAGGTTTCTCGGAACGCGGTGCGACCGTGATCGCAACCGGTCAGGCCGACGATCTCGGTGCGGCGTCGATCGTCCTTCCCGGCGTTGCCGATGCGCATCCCGTGCTTGGCGCCATTGCGATGATCCAGAGCTTTTACCGTTTCGCCGACGCGCTTTCATTTGCGCGCGGTCGCGATCCCGATCGCCCACCCTATCTGGCGAAGGTGACACGAACGCTATGACCGCGCTTGCTCTTATCGGCGCGGCCATCGTCACGCCGGATGCAGTGCTGGAAGATCATGCGTTGCTGATCGAGGATCGGCAGATCGCCGCAATCGTGCCCGTCAGCAATTTGCTTGCCGATATCGACACGCTCGACCTTGGCGGCGGCTGGGTGTTGCCGGGCTTCATCGACACGCAGGTCAATGGCGGCTGCGATGTGTTGTTCAACGATGCGCCGGACATCGCGGGGATCCGCGCCATCGCGTCCGCGCATCGGCGGTTTGGAACGACAGGCCTGCTGCCGACCTTGATCAGCGACGATCTGTCGGTGGTGGAGGCCGGGGTCGTGGCGATCGACGCGGCCATCGCTGCGGGCGAACCCGGCATATTGGGCATCCATGTCGAAGGGCCGTTCCTCAATGCCGACAAGCGCGGCATCCATGACGCATCGAAATTCCGCACCCTCGACGATGCCGCGATCGCGCTGTTGACGCGCACCGGCCCCGGTGTGCGGCTGGTGACGATCGCCCCCGAACTGGCCCCGCCCGGCGCGATCCGCGCACTCGTCGATGGCGGCGCGATCGTCGCGGCCGGGCACAGCATGGCCGATTACGACCAGACCCGCGCAGCGCTGGCCGAGGGGCTGCACGGCTTCACCCATTTGTTCAACGCGATGACGCAATTGGGCAGTCGCGCCCCCGGCATGGTCGGCGCGGCGATCGAGGATCGCACGAGCCATTTCGGGTTGATCGTCGACGGTCATCACGTCCACCCTGCCGCCATGAAGATCGCGATCCGGGCACGCGGGCTCGACGGTGCGATGCTCGTCACCGATGCCATGTCTCCCGTCGGCGGTACGGCAACCAGCTTCACGCTGATGGGGCGCGAGATCCGGATGGTCGACGGCATCTGCACCGGGCCGGACGGCACGCTGGCGGGATCGGCGCTGACCATGGCCGAAGCGCTGCGCAATGCGATCGACTGGCTCGAGCTGTCGCTCGTCGAAGCGTCACGCCTGGCGAGCGGCAATCCGGCGGCATTCCTGGGAGTGCAGTATCAAACGGGCGCCATCGCACCAGGACTGGCGGCGGACCTGGTGCATCTCGACGGCGATCGCCGGGTGACGCGGACGTGGATCGGCGGGCAGATTTCGACGGCGGGGGAGTGATGGTCACCGCCCCACTCTCCTCGATGTCACCCCAGCGAAAGCTGGGGTCCATGCAATACTTCAAACTCACCGAAGCGGACGGATCGTATGGGCTCCAGCTTTCGCTGGAGCGACAGTGAAATTCAGGCGCTCGTGAACCCCGCCAGCAACAGCGCGCCATCCAGCGGATCGCCCTGCGGCTCGCTTAGCCGCGCCACGGTTCGCGCACGCAGCCAGGGACACATGCGCTGTGAAAGGCCGCCGGCGAGCGCGCAGGCCGGCGCGCCTTGCGCGAAGATCGTCTCGATGAACCGTTCGATATGCAGCGCTGCATCCTCGACGATCGAGCGCGCAATGGCGTCGTTCGCCTCGGCATAATCCATGACCAGCGGCGCCATCGCCGCATAGTCCTTGGGCGTGGCTTCATCCATCCAGGCGACGGCTTTGGTGGTGTCATGATCGAAACGCTCGGCAACCGCGGTGCTCAGCGGGGTGCGCTGGGTGCGGCCATCGAGCGCGCGCAAAGCATGACGCATCGCGCTCAGCCCCAACGCGGCCCCGCTGCCCTCGTCCGAAATGGGAAAGCCATAGCCACCGATCGCGAAGTCACGACCGCCGACACGGAGTTGCGCAATGCTGCCGGTGCCGATGACCAGCACCGCGCCGTCCGCGCCGCCATGAGCGCCGATATTCGCGATCACCGCATCGGTCTGATAAGTCACCGACGCGAACGGAAAGGCCAGCGTCTCCAGCTTTGCCCGCACGCCCGTCCGCGAAATGCCGGCAATACCCATGCCCGCTCTGATCGTGGCGACCGTATCCGCATCCAGGCCCGCCGCGTCGATCGCCTGGTTGGCGGCGTCGAGCAGCGTGGAATGAAGCAGTTCCATCCCGATCCGCGCATTGGCCGGCCCGGTTTTCCCTGTGCCGATCACCGTACCCGTGCCGTCGATCAGGCGGCTGCGACAATGGCTTCCACCCGCATCGATACCGAGAAAATAGGTCATGCCGGCGTCACCTGAATATTGCTGTGCATCGAGATGCTCTAGCCGCAGAGCATGGCGCACCCAAGCCCAGAATGCCGTTCAAAGCGCCACTCACCCAAGCGAACAGTCGCCGTCGCGTTTGCCGCTGACGCTGCCCACATCCAGAATGATCTTGGCACGTCGCTCGAAGGTCAGCGCCTGCCATCGCCCGCTATTGCCGATCGCCGTCCGGCTGCGGAGGAAGGTCAGGTGGAGCATTTCATATTGCTCCGCATCGATTGCGCCGGTGTCGATCATGCATGCCCAGCGCTCGGCATTCCAGACATGGTCGCGCGCGATGCCGTCCTGGTCGATCGTTTCGGACAGTGCCTTGTACCAGGCGAAAATCGCCCTGAGGCGCGGCCAGCGCTCCGCCTCGGGCATCGCCGCGAGCTTGCCGCGCAATCTTGCGATATCCTCATCTGCCGGCAGGAATCCCTGCTGCACCCGCGTATCGATCGCCCAGCGTACCTTGCGCATCGTGATCGGCCCATCGGGGAAGACCCGTTTCAGATCCAGCCGGACGGCTTCGAGCAGCTCGATATAGGTCTCCGCCTGTATCTGAAGCATCGCGTCGCTCTCGAAGATCGCGGTCAGTTCCGCGTCGATCACCGGGTTAAGCCGCCCGCGCTCATCCTCCGCCGCCAATATGGCGTCACGGCATTTCTGCTCCACCGGAACGGCAAGACAGGGTTTCGAAACAAGCAGCCGGCCATAGGTCGGCGCGAGCGCCTTCAGCGCCCGTTTGAACCGTCCGCGCGAACCGAACCCCTCACGCCAGCGCTGAAGAACGGGTTGCAGGCTGCCTGTGCCGAAATTCCATTGCGCCATGCCGACAGAGATCAACTGACTGTCGAAATTACCCGTCGGCATCGCCCAGCAGCCCATCGTCTCCGGGATCGCGGTTTCTGCCATCCGCGCGAAGATCGCCGCCCGGTCCAACCCGATCGCCGCCAGTCGCTCTGCGGCGGCAGGATCGATCCGGATGAATGCGGGTTCGCCGGCGGCGCTCGGCACATCACCGACCATGCGGCAGGCGGGTGGAGATTGAGCATGTGCAGATGGCGCGGTGATGCAACTGGCTCCCAACAGCAGCACGGATATCAGACCAGTTGTCCAGTCCGCCATGTCCCTCCCCCTTTTGAGTCCGACCCGCTCGCCTGGGAGTAGTCGTCATTGCGAGCGAAGCGAAGCAATCCAGTGGCGCCAGACACTGGATTGCCGCGGGGCTTCGCCCCTCGCAATGACAATTCGTCTCTGGGGCGAGCCGGCAGCTAGAAGAACAGCTTGCGGAAGCTCAGCATGACCCGACGCCCGATCGGATCGAGATAGGCGGGCTGATAGCGCAGTGGGGTTGCGCCGGTGGCGTCGGTCACCGCACGCCGGGTGTTCAGGATATTCTCGACGCTCAGCGTGACCTGGCTTCCGCGCAGGAAGGGATGCTCCCGCGCCAGTTTCGGCATCTGGCCCAGATTGGCGAACAATCGCAGATTTACAGTGGCGAGATCGCCGAAATTCAGGCGCGACGTGCCGCCCAGTGCGCCATCGACATGAGTGCCGCTTTCCCAGTTCACGCTCAGTCGCGCGCCAAGTCCGTTATTATTGTAGCCCGCCCGCGCCTCGATCTCGTGCCGGGGCTGCCCGCCGGACGATCCGACGGCATCGCCGTTCAGCAGATCGAGCACCGGCACGCCCGGCGCGATCGTGATCGATTCAGTGAGATGCCAGGTGTGATAGAGGCCGAGCTGGATACGTCCGCCAGCCTGGCCACCGCGTCCGCCGCCACCGCCGCCGAATCCGCCTCGTCCACCGCCGCCGAATCCGCCTCGTCCACCGCCACCCGGTGCGCGCGGGCCCGCACCTTCGCCGCGCCCTTCCCGACCGCCGGGAGCATCGTTGCCCGGCGTGCCGCCTTCGGCCGGACGCTCGCCGCGCTGGCGATTGCCGAACAAGGCGCGCAGATCGGCCGGGCGATCCTCGGGCTTCGCACCCGCTGCGCGCCATGCCTCGATCTTCTTCTGGATGTCGCTCTTGATCGGAATCGAGAAATCGACGCCCCAGCGCAATTGTTCGCTGTGCGAGCGCAGGAAATTGATCGGGCGTGCGTCGATCTGGATCAGCGTGCCATCGGCATCGCGCATGAAGCGCTGCGAGAATGCCGCCTCGATCGCCGGTGTCGGCGATGGGAAACCAGCGATCGGATTGCTGGTGCGGCTGTTGAGATAATTGGCGGTGAAAGTGAGGTTGGTCTTCTGGAACGGCTTCACGGTCGCGCTCAGCCGGAACTGATCGCGCACACTTTCCCTGAGCAACGCATTGCCGCCCGACAGTTGCGTGACGAAAACCGTCTGTCCGCGGGCATAGTCGAACACCGGCACATTGGGCGTCACCACCTGCGGGTCGTTGATCTGCTGACCGGTTGGCGCGGCGCGATCCTGGCTGGCGGACACGAGGATGCGGATCTGCTCGATCGGGGTCCAGCGCGCGCCATAACCCAGCGTCGAAAGCGTGCCAAAATCCGAAAGCGACTGAACCCCGGCATTCACGTTCACGCTGATATCGCCGATCGCACCGAGCACATCGCGGCTGCGATTGGTGATCGGTACGTCGATGCTTGCCTGTCCGCCGACGATTTCGCGCGAATAGTCGGCGGCGAAAGCGGTGCCCGAGCGCACCGACCGGCTCTTGAAGCCGTTCGCCGATGCGCTGCTCCTGATCGACGTCGTGACGGTGCCCGCCGGCAGGTCGAACAGCGATCCGCTGACCAGCAGGTCACCCGCAATCGCGCGATATTGTGCGCTTGCGCGATCGGTCAATCGATCGGTCAATACTGTTCCGGGCAGTGCTCCAAAGGGGTTGAGCGCGGGATCGCCGGCGTCCAGCCGCGACTGGACTGCAGCCGCGGAGATCCCCCGGTCGGTCTGCGTCCGTGTATCGGACAGATCGCCTGCACCGGTGAACGACCACTGCCATCCCTTGGCAAGCCGGCCGTTCAGGGTCAGGCCGACATGGCCGGTGGTGCCGCGTACGCGCTGCGCCAGTGCGTCGTCCTGATCGAGATAACGCAATAATGTCGTGTCGCCCGCAAAGGGCGAGAAGGGATTGGCGCCCGGCAAGGTGAGCGCCAGCGACGGCAGGCCCCTCAGCGAGCGGCTTTCGTTCATCTCAAGCCGTCCGTTGAGCGACGCCGATACGCCGCCCAGTGCGCGCGCCAGCGTCGCGCTGGCGGCGAAATTCTCGGTCTCTGGGCTCAGGGTGCGATACCGGCCGAGGTCGCTGACGCTCGCGGTGCCAGCGCCAGCCACGAAATCGGCAAGCCCCGGTGCGGCAGATGCCGCACCGGCGGGCACGGCAGCGATGGTGACCGGCCCGCCAGCCAGCGCGCTCAACGCCGGATCGATCTGCCCGCCATTGAGGGTCGAGACGATGTTGCCGCCAATCGAATAGGGCCGCGCCGGTGTGGTCGGCACGATATCGCGCTGGCTTTCGAGGAGATCGGCGGCGCGCGAATATTTGAGATCGACGGTCAGGCGATTGTCACCGCGGATGCGCAGCAGACCGGAACTGAGATTGCCGCTCTCGCGCCCGCCGTCGGTCGATATGCCGCCGCGCACTTCGCCGGTCATCGCGCGGAAACGCTGACGCAGAACGATGTTCACCACCTTCTGGTTCGGCGAATAGCCATAGCTGAGCGCGACCTGCTCCGGCAGGATATCGACACGCGAGATCGCCTCGGTCGGCAGATCCTGGATCTCCGAAAAACCCGAGATCCGCTTGCCGTTGAGCAGCACTACGGGGGCGCCTCCAGCCGCATTGGTCTGCGGCGCCAATTCGGTGATCAACTCCGAAACAGATGTGACGCCATAGGAACGGATATCGGCGGGGCTCAATTGTTGTTCCGGCTCGACATTGCCGATCACCGATCCGCGTGGGCGCACGCCGGACACGACGATATCCTCGCCATCCACTTCCTCGGCGGGGCTGTGCGGTATGTCCTCGGACTGCGCCGCAGGGGTAGCCGTGGAGCCGTCACTCTGCGCCATCAACGCGCCGGGCGCGGCGCCCAGCATCAGGATGGCGAGCGTAACGGAACTGCGATGAATCACTGAAAAAGCCCCTAAATGATTTGCGGTCCACACCGAATTAGGAGTGACCTGTCTTGGAATCGTGCCAGAAATCGCGGCTTATTGTCGCAAATTGTAACCGCGGCTGAACCTCTCCCACTTGCACGCGATGGCTGTGTCCCAGACCATGATCACGTAAGATTGATTCAATCTGGAGTGTGAATCATGGTCTCAACCATATGATGGAGCCTGATTCACGCCATCGGTGGAAGCGCGAAGCGCTTCCACCTCAAGCGATCAGGCTCTAGTCTCGGCCGATGCTTTTGCCCGACCTCAATCCGAACCGCCGTCGCCTTATCGGATCCGCCATGCTCGGCGGCACAGGCCTGCTGATATCCGGCTGTGCACCGACACGCGTCGCCAGCGCGGGCAGCCGGCCTGTCTGCCTGCCGCGCGTCAACGTCTCACCCGATCGCGTCATCCATCATATGGCGGGGTTACGCCCCTATCGCGCTTCGGGATTCGTGGTTCGGGCGGAACAGCATGGCTCGACCAGGCTGGTGCACAATTACGGCCATGGCGGCGCGGGCATCACGTTGAGCTGGGGCAGTTCCAGGCTCGCGGTCGATCTGGGCCTGCCCGGCCATAGCGGTTCCGTCGCGGTGATCGGCGCCGGTATCATGGGCCTGACGACCGCCCGGTTGCTGCAGGAAGCGGGCTTTTCCGTCACCATCTACACGGCCGCCCTGCCGCCCGACACGACGTCCAACATCGCGGGTGGCCAATGGCACCCCTATGGCCATTTCGACGCGAACTCGGTCACGCCCGAATGGCGCAAACAGTTCGTTGCGGCTGCTGACTATAGCTGGCGACGCTTCCAGATCATGGTCGGCGACGATTACGGCATCCGCTGGCTGCCGACCTATGTCGAGCGCAGCCAGCCAGAAGCATCGCTGTTCGATACATTTCCGCCCGAGAACCGGATGCTCGACCAGTCCGAGCACCCCTTCCCCGTTGAAACCATGGCGCGCTACATCACGCTTTATGTCGAGACCGGCCGCTTCCTGCGCCAGATGCTGCGCGACATCCAGATCGCGGGCGGCCGGATCGTCGTCCGCAAGCTCACGACGATCGGAGACATCACCGCCCTGCCCGAAAAGCTTGTCTTCAACTGCACCGGCCTGGGCGCGCGTGACCTGATCGGAGACCAGGAGTTGCGCCCCGCGCGCGGTCAGCTCGCGGTGCTGCTGCCGCAGGCCGAAATCCAGTACGCGCTGACCGGCAGTGCCGGCTATATGTTTCCGCGGCCCGATGGGATCATCCTGGGCGGCACCTTCCAGCTCGACAATTGGTCGACCGAGCCCGATCCGGCAACGGCTGAACGGATGCTGGCATCGCACACGAAGTTCTTCGGCAGTTTCCGGTGTTGAGGGGTGATCATCGCTACTTCGTCATTGCGAGAAGCGTAGCGACGGGCCGCAGGCGGCCATAGGCCAACCAATCCAGCGGTTGATGCATCGCTGGATTGCCGCGCTTCGCTCGCAATGACGGTGAGGGACGCTCCTACTCCACCCCCGACACCGCAACCACATTGTCGTCGCTGTTGCGGTCCACATATTTGTTATACGGATCAATACCCGCAAAGGCCGGCTTCCGGCTGGTGATCACACGCACCTGCTGCCCCCCGGAGCGGATCGGCCGGCGCTCCATCAGGATCACGTCCTTCTTCGCGAATGCGCCGATCCCGGGCTTCTGGTCGAACAGGCCGATATCGATCTCGTCGACCAGCGGTGCGGCTTTCTCCACGCCCGCGCCGTTCGCATGGAACTTCGCCGCATCGATCGTCACCAGCGTCTCGAACGTGCCATCGGGCAGCTTGCGCACCGTCGCGCCCTTCGCCTTCAGATCGTAGATGGTGATCCGGTCGAGCAGGTCGAGCACCAGTTCGCGCTCGGCCGGCGTGCGTGCCAGCGACAGGAATCCCTGAACCAGATCGAGCGATCGGGGATAGGGCTGGCTCTTGAACCTGTATCTGTCCAGCAAGCCGGCAAGCATGTGGTTCACCCGGTCTTCGCCCAGCCTGTCCTGGAGCAGGTACATCACCACCGCGCCCTTGCGGTAATGGATGTAACCCTGGTTCTCGACACGATCGAGGGGCAGTTCCTCGATCCGTTCGCTGCCGCGATTGCGGAGATAATTGTCGAGCTCGTATTTCAGGAACCGGCGGATCTTGTCCTCGCCGTACAGGGTCTTCATCACCATCAGCGCCGAATATTGCGCCATGGTTTCGACCAGGATCGTGCCACCCTGCATGTCGGCGCTGATCAACTGATGCGCCCAATATTGATGGCCCAGTTCGTGCGCGGTCACATAGGTGATATAGTCGATCTGGTCGGGATCGCTGTTGTCGGCGATGAAGCCGAGCCGCTCCGAATAGGGGATGGTGCCCGCAAAGGCCTGGGCGAACGTCGCATAGCCCGGAAATTCCAGGATCCGGGCATAGTCGAACTGATAGGGCCCGAAATTGGCGCGATAATAGGCAAGCGACAGCTTCATCGCCGCCAGCATGCGATCGACATTATAGCCATGTTTGGGATCGTAGAAGACCGTCAGCTTCACGCCGTCCGCCATTGCCGTCTTCTCGATATAGGCGGCGGACTGGACCGAGAAGAACGCCAGGATCGGCGCCGAGGATACGAACCGCGCGGTTCGGCGACCGCTGGAAATAGTGTCCGACACTTTACGGCCCGGCGCGATCGGGGTCTGGTCCGCACTGGTCGAGACCGTGATGTCCGAACGCACCCAATCGATATTGCCGACATAGTTGCGGTCCTGCGCCGAACGATCCTCCAGCTTGGCCGGGCGCAGCTCCGCGGGAAGACCGTATTTGCGGCGCTTCGCCCGATCGGTGAGCAAGCCATTGCGGCTCATCCCGATCTCTGGGGCGAACTCGCTATTGTCGAGAAAGGTGCCGTTCGCGACCAGCCGCGTATCGTCGTTATTGGCACGCAGCCCGCGCTGTTCGCGATCCGTTCGGAAGCTCAGCGTTCCGACCGCGCCGGGCGCCAGCGGCGTATCGAAACGATAGATACGATATTTCTGCCTGGCATCGTTCATCGCCAATTGCGCGCCCGGCACGGTGACGGAGACCAGCCGGGTTTTCTGATCGGGCAGACGCACGTGCAGCAACGGCACGGGCGCGCCGGTATCGTTGACGAAGCGATAGGTGCCACTCACTTCCATCCGCCGTGCCGCCGGGTGGATATCGACCGCCATGCGGATATCGGTAAGCGACGGCTGCTTCACCGTCTCATATTTCAGATACGCCTTCTCATAGTCGGCGAGCATCTTCTCACTGTCATCGGCGGTCCGATAGGTGTTGAGGATGTTCATATTGTAGAACAGGAACCCACCAGTCGCGGTCATTACGAGCAGCGCCACGGCAAGCACTGCCCCCGCTCGGCTGACCAGCCGCCTCGGCAACAACAACAACCGCGGTTTCAACCGCGTCTCGGTTCCGCGCCGCCACAGCAGATGCGCGAACACGGCAAGCGCAACCGCGGCCGCGCCCCAATAGAGGCGCAGCCACCAGCCTGCCGGGCCGCCGATCTGATCGCCGTTCATGTCGGAGAGCCGGACGGTCCCGGTATCGGCATATTGGTAGAGCGGGTGTTCGAAGCCGATATTGCTCAGCGTGATCGTGCCGACCAGATAGAGCACCATGATTGCCCAGCCGACATATTTGTTGGGACTGAGCGCCTGGATGAAGACCGCGAGGATGGCGAGGATCGCCGCGTCGATGGTCTGGGGCAGCAGATACCAGCCAAGATACTGGCCGAGCGCGAGGGCATCCTGGCCACGGATGAGTTGCACGACCACCGCCGCCACGACCGAGATCAGCAGAGTGGTGAAAAGCACGCCGGTCACGGCCAGCGCCTTGGGCACGATATAGGCCCAGTTGGGCAGCGAGGTCGCGTCGACGATCTCGTGCATCTTGCGTTCGCGGTCGCGCCAGACGACTTCGCCGGCATAGAAGACAGCGATGATGATCGGGAAGATCGTGAACGACCCCATCAGCAGATCGATCAGCATGAAGGTAAGCGGGCGCGCCGGCGTGCCGTAAAGTTCGTTGGCGAAGAACAGCGCGCCGACCGAGTTGAACAGCCCGACGAGCACCAGCACCAGAAAGGCCGGGCTGCGAAAGACCAGCGCCATTTCGAACCGGCAGCGCGCTTGCAGCCGTGTCCAGCCCGCCGCGGCGGGACGCGGGGACGGCAATGTGTCGGCAACGATCGGGGCGGTCGCGGCCAGTTTCTCTGCCTTGCGCTGCTGGCGGCGCAGCGCGCCTTTGGAAACGCCGCGTTCGGAAAAGCTGAACCGGTTATAGGCAAGGACGAGCGCCGACAGTCCGACACCGAACCAGATCAGCCGGTTCCAGAGCAAGGCGCCTTCGAAGGCCGGCAGGGCGGAATTGGACTCGCTCGTCGTCCAGTAACGAACCGCGTTGCCGAATGCCCCAAGGCCGAAGGGCTCGATATATCCGCCCAGCAAACGCAATTCGGGCTGCGACCGGATCATCGCCATCAGCGTGAAATAGGCGACGACGAACACGACGACGCCGAGATAGCTGTAGAGCATCGAACGCGTCATCGTCGCGACCGCGAAGAAGATCGCGCTGGTCAGGAACAGATTGGGCAGCGCCAATATGAAATAGGCGTAGAGGAAATGCGGCAGATGATTGGGGCCGACGGTTTCCGCATCGACCCAGGGCATGTTCGATCCGATCCAGATCGCCAGCGGGACGAACAGGAATGCCATCGCGCCCGCCGCAAAGGCGCCGAGGAACCGGGCCATCAGATAGTCGAACCGGCTGACCCGCGTCGATCGCACGATCGGCCCGAACCCGCTTTCGTCGTCGCGCACGATCACGTTCGAGACGAATGCCGTGGTCACGAACATGAAGAAGATCGAAAAGATCATATGGACCTCGGCGATCGCCGCGGGCCCGTTCAGCAGGACGTTGCCGCCACCGCCGATCTGGATCCCTTCGACGGTCATCGCGCCGAAGGTCATCAGGAAGAACAGGATCGAAACGACCCAGAAGACCGGATTGCGAAGCTGGTAGCGCAGCTCGAAGCGCGCGATCTTTCCGAACATGACGGCTCAGGCCGCGTCGGCGACGGGCGCGCGCCGCGACCGGGCAAGCGTCGAAAAATAGACATCCTCCAGCCCGCCTTCGGCCCGAACAAAACCATCCTCCGGATCGCTCGACGACAGGACGTGAATGATGGTCTTGCCCGCGAACAGGCGGGTCGAAATCACTTCATAGCGGATCCGATAGTCTTCCAGTTGATCGCGCTCGATCGTCTTCGCCCAGACGGTGTCGCGGGTGTCCGCGATCAGATCGAGCGGCGCGCCTTCAAGCTGGATCCGCCCCGCCGCCAGCACCGCCATGCGCGGGCAGAGATCGGCAACATCCTCGACGATATGCGTCGACAGGATGACGACGACATTCTCGCCGATCTCGGCCAGCAGGTTGAGGAAACGGTTGCGCTCCTCGGGATCGAGGCCTGCGGTCGGTTCGTCGACGATGATCAGTTCGGGATTGCCGATCAGCGCTTGGGCGATGCCGAAGCGCTGCCGCATGCCGCCCGAGAAGCCGGCGATCGCCTTTTTGCGGACCGCCCATAAATTGGTCTGGTTGAGCAGGGTTTCGACGGTGGTGCGCCGTTCGCTGGCCGAGGCGATGCCCTTGAGCACTGCCATGTGATCGAGCATGTCATAGGCTGAAACTCGCGGATAGACGCCGAAATCCTGCGGAAGATAGCCCAGCCGCTCGCGCAGCTTTTCCGGTTCGGCCAGCACGTCGATCGCGCCGAAACGCAGACTGCCCGATGTCGGCGTCTGCAGCGTCGCGACGGTGCGCATCAGCGTCGACTTGCCCGCCCCGTTCGGCCCCAACAGGCCGTACATGCCCTTGGGTATGCTCAGCGTCACATCGTCGAGCGCGCGCGTCCCATTGGGATAGACATGGGTGACATTGGCCAGTTCGAGCATCTATTCCCTCCGTTATACGGGCAGATTAGCATAGGTGTGTTATGAGTCTATAGCACTTCTCATCCATCCCGGAGCGATCGGCCACCCTGGGCAGATCTACCGAAGCGGGCACCGCACAGACCCGTTCATCCTGAGGAGCGATCGAGCGAAGTCGAGAGCGCGTCTCGAAGGACGCACCATGCAGCCGGCGTTCTTCGAGGCAGCCTTCGCTACGCTGCTGCGCAGCTACTGAGTCTTTCCTCAGGATGAGCGGATTCGTGGATATGCTCCCCCTTGTAATGCGCTAAATCGGGCTAGATTCAGGGGAACGCGTGCGCCCATCCCCGGAGATCGATTTGAGCCAGCCTGCCCTTTTCCAGCCGATCGATATCGGCCGCCTTCATCTGGCCAACCGCATCGTCATCGCGCCGATGTGCCAATATTCCGCCGTGGGCGGCTGCATGACCGACTGGCATCAGATCCATCTGGGGCAACTCGCGCTGTCGGGCGCGGCCTTGCTTACGATCGAGGCGACGGCGGTGCTGCCCGAAGGCCGGATCAGCTGGGCCGATGTCGGGCTGTGGAACGACGAGACCGAAGCCGCGATCGGGCGCACGCTGGAAAGCATCCGCCGCTGGTCGCCGATGCCGATCGCGATTCAGCTCGCCCATGCCGGGCGAAAGGCCTCGACCGATCAGCCCTGGAAAGGCGGCGGACAGATCGTCCCTTCGGACCCGCATGGCTGGCAGACCGAAGCGCCCTCCCCGATCGCATTCGCTGAGGGGCAGAATGCGCCGGTCGCGCTCGACCGCGCCGGGCTGGAGCGGGTGCGCGATGCGTTCGTCGCGTCTGCGATCCGCGCCGCACGGCTCGGCATCGACGTCGTCCAGCTTCACGGCGCGCATGGCTATCTGCTCCACCAGTTCCTGTCGCCGCTGTCGAACCGCCGCGACGACGATTATGGCGGCTCGCTCGAGAACCGGATGCGGTTTCCGCTCGAGATTTTCGATGCCGTCCGCGCCGCCTTCCCCGCCGATCGGCCGGTGACCATGCGCGTCTCGGGCACCGATTGGGTCGATGGCGGCTGGGATGTCGAACAGACAGTTGCCTTCGCCCAGGCGCTCGAAGCACGCGGCTGCGATGCCATCCATGTGTCGAGCGGCGGGCTTCACCCGGCGCAGCATATTCCGGTCGGACCAAATTATCAGGTGCCGCTCGCGCGTGCCGTCAAGCACGCGGTCAAAATGCCGGTCGTAGCCGTCGGCCTGATCACCGAAGCCGAACAGGCCGAAGCGATCGTCGCAACCGGCGATGCCGACATGATCGCGCTGGCCCGCGCCATGCTTTACGATCCACGCTGGCCCTGGCACGCCGCAGCCCAACTCGGCGGCCAGGTGGTCGCACCCAGCCAGTACCTCCGGTCGCAGCCGCGACAGTTCAAGACGTTGTTCTCAAATGGTTGAGTTGCAGCGCAGGCGGGTCCGGGGCATCATCGGGGCATGAGGACAGTTTCGGACAGCGTATCGGTCAGGCTCTATCATCTCGATGGCGAGATGGAGGGCGGTGCCGCGACGACCCTGTTCTACGGGACATTGGGCGAGGCGCTGACGATCGCGGCGCAGCAGCCTGCGGAGCTTCAGGAGGGGTTGTTCATCGCGACCGACAATGATGTGGTGAGTTATCTGGATCTGATCGAGGATTAGGTCGCCGGCCATAATCCATAAGGCTCGCCAGCCTCCGATTGTGACTGGACCGTAAGGATCAGCCGATCTCGATTGCCGCGATGCAGCCGCTGTGCGACATAACCTTGATGGCTGCATTACAAGAAGTCACCTTTGATCCTCGGAGTGGGCGCCCCATTGCGCCTCTCTGGTGGCGGCTAACCTTGTTTTTCGCAGCCCAGGCATTGATCACAGCCGCCCTGCTGGCGGTTGGGGCTTACTCTGCCTGGCGTAGTGCCGAGCCTGCTTGGTGCGCAGGCTTGTTGGGCACGATCGTGTTCGTCCTTTCCTTCACTTATTGGAGTATCAGAAGCATAGATCGGAAGAAGCGGGAGTTCGAAGCGCAGGTCGCGAGATATGAAGCAACAATATCTGCTCCAAATTGACCATCGCTTATTACGCACCGATGTCAAATCTTCCGGATAGCCGCCATCCATTCTTCGCCATTCCGGTTTGCTGGCGCGCGAACTAAGATCGCGCATGGCGGGGAGGACAAGCATGCAACGATCGAACGCCTCTATGGCGCGTGACGGCGCGCTCGACGCGCTCCGCGGCATCGCGGTGCTCGGCATGATACTCGTCAATCTCCAGGGATCGGGTGAGGTCGCCCTTCCCTTTCTGGTCCATGCCGAATGGGACGGCTTTACCTTTGCCGATCTCGTTTTTCCCATGTTCCTGCTGGCATCCGGGCTGGCATTGCCGCTGGCGCTCGACCGCCGTGATCCGCCACCCGGCATCTCCCGGATCGTCCGCCGCTCGGCTTTGCTCTATCTGATCGGGCTGGCGATCGGCGCGCTGATCGGCCGGATCGTCCTGGCGCGGTTCGATCTGCCTTCGATCCGTTTCACCGGCGTGCTCGAACGCATCGCCATCGTGTATCTGGTCTGCGCCATTGTCTGCCGCGCCACGCGTGGCTGGCGCGGCCCGCTGCTGCTCGCAATCGCGCTGCTTGCCGTCCATGGGGTGCTGCTCCACCTGCCCGCGCCGGGCGAAGCGGCGGCCAGCATGGCGGCGGGACAGGGCATGAGCAGCTGGCTCGATCGGGCCTTGCTGCCGGGGCGGCTGTTTCGCGAGACCTGGGATCCCGAAGGGCCGCTCTCGACACTGTCCGCTATTTCCACCGGGTTGATCGGCGTGGCCGTGCAGCGGCTTACCTTCCGGAACGGCAATGCGGTCGGCACGCCTGCCGTCGCCGCGCTGATCTGCCTTGCCCTCGCCGCCATGGCCGTCGTCGCATGGCCGCTCAACAAGGCACTATGGACGCCAAGCTTCACCTTGCTGACCGCCGGGATCGGGCTGGCCCTGCTTGCGGTGTTGCGCGCGACATGGTCGATGATCGGCGAGATCAAGGCGGCGAGCTTCACCGCGATGCTCGGCCGCGACGCACTGACGCTTTATGTCGTCCACGCTCTGCTCACCGCGCTGCTCGTCGTTCGCATCGACGGCGAGCGGATCTGGAAGATATCGTTCGATGCCCTCGCGCAAACCGGCCTCGCCTTGCCCTGGGCGTCGTTGCTCTACGCGGTCATCGCCGGTGCGCTTTCGATCGCGATCACATTGGCGCTGATACGGCGCGGATGGCAGCTCCGCGTCTGACGCGCAGCACCGCTGCTTGAAACCGCGCAATTCTGCCCCTATCATCGGTCAACTCGACCAATAACGGATTATGCGCACTCATGGATTTCAACCCGACAGCAACGCCCATTCGCTTTGCCATCAGGGAAAATCTCCATGCCTGCCATCACACTCTCCAATCTCTCCTGGTCCACGCCTGACGCGCGCAGCGTCCTTTCCGATCTCGATCTGAGCTTCGGCGCCGAGCGCGCCGGCCTGGTCGGCCGTAACGGCGTCGGCAAATCCACCTTGCTCCGGCTGATAACGGGCGAGTTGCGCCCGTTGTCCGGAACGATCTCGATCAACGGCACGATCGGCTTGTTGCACCAGGCCGTGCAGGTTGGGGCGGACCAGACCGTCGCCGACCTGTTCGGCACAACCGGTGCGCTCGCCCTGCTTCGCCGCGCCGAAAACGGCACCGCCGGCATCGACGAGCTCGCCGATGCCGACTGGACGATTGAGGACCGCATGCGCACGGCACTTGGCCGTGTCGGCCTGGATGCCTTGCCAGACACGCCATTGACTGTGCTTTCGGGAGGACAGCGTACGCGCGCCAGCCTGGCCGGCGCCGTCTTTGCAGAGCCCGATTTCCTGCTGCTCGACGAACCGACCAACAATCTCGACCGTGCCGGCCGCGATGCGGTGATCGCGCTGCTCGCCGGCTGGCGCGCGGGCGCGATCGTGGTCAGTCATGATCGCGAGTTGCTCGAAACGATGGACGCCATCGTCGAACTGACCACGCTTGGCGCGACCCGCTATGGCGGGAACTGGAGCCGCTATCGCGAACGCAAACAGGCGGAGCTCGAGGCCGCGGAACGCGAACTGGCCGACGCTGAAAAGCAGATCGCGCAGGTCGAACGACGCGTGCAGGACAGCGTCGAGCGCAAGGCACGCAAGGACTCGGCGGGTCGGCGCAGGAACGCGAAGGGAGATCTTCCGCGCATTCTGCTCGGCAAGCGCAAGGACAATGCCGAAGACAGCAGCGGAGAATATGCGCGACTGGCGCAGCGTCAACGCGCGCATGCGGCCGAAATCGCGGCTTCGGCGCGTGAGCGTATCGAAATCCTGAAGACCATGTCGGTCGTCATTCCGCCATCCGGACTGCCGGCAAACCGGACGGTGCTGGAGATCGATAACGTGATTGCCGGCTATGCGCCGGATCAGCCGATCCTCGAGAATGTCTCGCTGACGATCAGCGGACCCGAGCGTGTTGCCATTATCGGTGAGAACGGATCGGGCAAGACCACCCTGCTCTCGCTCGTCACCGGCGCGTTGAAACCCTGGTCCGGAACCGTCCGCACCATTGCCGGCGTCGCCATGCTCGACCAGCGCGTCAGCCTGCTCGATCCCGACAGCTCGATCCGCGACAATTTCGTGCGGCTGACCGGCGAGCGCGACGAGAATGCATGCCGCGCCGCGCTCGCCCGTTTCATGTTCAGGGCGGATGCGGCGCTGCAGATCGCCTCGACGCTCAGCGGCGGCCAGATGCTGCGCGCCGGCCTTGCCTGCGTGCTGGGTGGGGCAAAGCCGCCATCTTTGCTGATCCTCGACGAACCGACCAACCATCTCGATATCGCCTCGATGGAGGCGGTCGAGGCGGGCTTACGCAGCTATGACGGCGCGCTGCTCGTGGTGAGCCATGACGAGGCGTTTCTCGATGCGATCGGGATCGAGCGGCGGGTGGTGTTGGGATAGATCGGACTCTCCTCCCTATCGCATAGCGATGGGGAGGGGGACCGCGCGACATAGTCGCGTGGTGGAGGGGAAATGCGATGCCCTTTCCCGACGGGCCAACCAGGATTCAGCGCGATGGTGACATCGCATTTCCCCTCCACCACCAGCCTTCGGCTGGCGGTCCCCCTCCCCACGCTACGCGCAGGGAGGAGAGGCAAATATCCCCATTTTCCTACTTCCCGCCTTCGATCACAGTCACCCCACCGGCCGGCAATGCCCCCTCAAGGATTGGCTTGCCGTCCGCCAGCACGGTCAGCGTCGGCTTGCCGTCACCGAACGGATCGGCCTGTTCGAACTGGAGCGTGATCGCCTCTGTCTTGCCCTTGCCGCGCTTGCCGGTGCCGGTGACGCTTGCCCAGCCCTTGGTCGTCTGCAGGATGCTCGGCGTGAAGCTGAGCGTACCGCCCGGCAATCCCTTGACGCTCACCTTGCCCGTCGGCGCCGCGGCATTCGCGGCCTGGGTCAGGTTGATCGCGACGGTCGCGCCGCCGACAGCGCCCTTGGCCGAAACGCTGCGTGCGATGTCGAAATTCATCGGGCGCGAGGGTTCGTGGCGCGAGCGGACCAGGCGCGCACCGAAGGTGCCGTCGGTCACCTTGCCGGCATCAAGCGCGAACTTGCCGTTCACGATCACGCTGGCGATGCCGATCGACGGCAATGTCGGTGCTTCCACCGTCGACCGGTCGATTACCGTCTTCGGATCGAACAAAGTGATGTCCGCAACCATGCCGGGCAGCAGATAGCCGCGCTCGGACAGGCCGACCATCGCGGCGGGCAGCGCGGTCATCTTGCGCACGGCTTCACCCCAGCTCACCAGCTTCTGCTCGCGCACATAGCGGCCCAGGAAGCGCGGGAACGAACCCCAGTTGCGCGGATGGCCGACCTTGGACGTGTTGGCGCCGCAATCGCACGAAACCACCTGCAGCGGATCCTTGAGCAAAGCTGCCTGATCCTCCTCGGTGCCGAAGCTCAGCAGCACGCGGCGATTGCCCTCTTCGAGCAACTGGACGATCGCCTCACCGGCCGAAATATTGCCGCGCGCCGCCATCTCGACGGGCAAACGCTTCTCGATATCGACGATATAGACGCCCTTGGGGCCCATCCAGCGCACCTCGACCTGCTCGTTGGTGTCGGCGATGATCTTCGCACGAAGCGCCGGATCCTTGAAACGCGCGAGCATCGCGTCCCGGCCGCCTTCCTGTGCCCAGGACGGGATGGTGAGCTGCTCCAGGCTGGTCGAGCCATAGGTATAGGGATAGGCGTCCATGCCGACGTCGTAACCCTGCTTCTTGGCGTCGGTCGCCAGCGCGAGCGCTTCCACGGTCTTGCCGTTGTCCCTGCCCTGCAACTTCATATGGGTGATGACGGGCATCATCCCGGCCTTCTCGCCGATCTCCAGCGTCTCACGCATGCCGGCCATCGAGCTGTAGCCATTGCCGGGAAAGACGCGTTCGTGATTGGTGAAATTGGTCCGCCATCCCGACGCGACCTTGCCGACCGCGATGACCTCATCGGCGGTGGCCCAGAAGGACGGCTTGTAGTCGAGACCCGAGGACAGGCCGAACGCGCCATCTTCGAGCCCCTTGAGCACAAGCGCCTTCATCCGCTCGATCTCATCGGGCGTGGCGCGGCGATTGTCGTAGCCGACCACATTGCCCCACACCGAGTTGAAACCGATATAGCCGCCATAGTTGAGCCCCAGCGGTACGTTGAGCTGCTTGACCAGATCGAGCTCGCCGCCGCCGTCGGGATTGGCGATGGCCGTGGTCACGCCCTGGGTCAAAATCCCCTCGGGCCGCGCATAGGATGTCGGTGCACTATGATCGTGGACGCTGATAAAGCCCGGCGAGACAAAGAGGCCGGTCGCGTCCTTCACGATCGCGCCGCTGGCTTTCGAAAGATCGCCGATCGCGACCACGCGGTCGCCGACGATCCCGACATCGGTGACGCGCCCCTCGGTACCGGTGCCATCGAACACCGTGCCGTTGCGGATGATCACGTCATAGCTCGGGCTGGCCGGTGCGGCATTGGCAGCCCCCGCCATGGTCGATCCGGCGACCGCAATCGCCAACATTGCCGTCATCATCCTGGTCATGCTGTACCTCTCTCAGCGGCCGGGCCGCCATTATCCGTTTGAAGCGAGGGCTAAAGCAGCCTCGACCCGCGTTCAACGCCAATTTTCAGAACGGGATAATCCCCGACAATTCCGCCAAGATCAATTGACAATTCTCCAATTGGGATAATACGATCCCAATCAGACCAATAAGGTTCAGCGGGTTCGACGCCCAGGCGGCACATCGATCGCGACAGGCGTTCAGCGCGAAAACGCAACGAGAGGGGTATCGGACAATGATCGAGCAATCGAGACGCGAGCATCTGCTGGGCCTGTTCGCCGCCGCCGGCATGTTGAGCCTGCCGGCCCGCGCCCTTGCCGCCGACGCTCCGTTGACCCTGGACAGTTTCACCCCGGCAGGCCTTGCCAAGCTTCGCGCGACCGGCGGAATCCCCGCACTCGGTGGGGCTGGCTCGTTCAATACAGGCAAGCCGAAGATCGTCGTCGACGGCCTGCGCTCGCTCGATGCCGCGGTGCCGGTGACCGCCAACGACCTCTGGCATATCGGCTCGATCTCCAAATCCTATACGTCGACACTGGTCGCGCGCCTTGTCGAACAGGGTGGGATCAGTTGGGACACCACCGTCGCCGACATATTGGGCAGCGCCGCGCCCGCGATGAAGGAAAGCTACAAGCGGGTGACGTTCCGCCATTTGTGCAGCCACCATTCCGGCCTGCCCCGCGGCATCGCGCAGCCGGAGATGATGAGCTTCCCCGTCGCCAACCCGGCCGACCCCCGCCCCGATCGTCTCCGCTATTCGGTATTGGCGCTGGCCGACGATCCGATCGCCGCGCCGGGCGAGAAGATGCTCTATTCGAACAGCGGCTATGTCGTCGCCGGCACCATGCTGGAAGTGGTCTACAAGAAATCGTGGGAGGATCTGGTCACCGCCCATGTGCTGAAACCGCTTGGCCAGAAATCTGCCGGGTTCGGCGCGCCCGGTACTCCGGGCAAGCTCGATCAGCCTGTCGGCCATATGCTGTCAGGCGATCCGCCGAAGCTGGTCCCGGTGCCGCTGGGCGGCACGATCCCCGTCGATCTGCCCGCAGTGCTCGGCCCAGCCGGGCTGATCCACATGACGCTGGCCGACATGATCAAATATTTGAACGCGCATATGACCATGCCCGCGTCCTTCCTGAAGCCCGACAGCTGGAAGACGCTGCACACCCCACCCTATACCGAGAATTACGCGATGGGCTGGGTCGCCCGCCCCGGTGGCGAGATCTGGCACAATGGCTCCAACAATCGGGCCTATGCCGAAGTGCTGGTCGATTTCGCGCGCAAGCGGGTCGCCTTCTCGGCCACGAACGACGGAGACCGCGCCAAATCCGCGCCGGCAATCGTGGCATTGCTGAAAGGCGCGATCGACGCAGCATAACCGCGACGATCTCCAGATACACGGTGGCGCCCGCCGGGAAACTCATCCCGGCGGGCGTTGCGTCTCTCAGGCGTCGATGAATTCAGGCTCGTCACGCACCGCGCCGGACTGGCGATCGAACAGCCGCCGGTAACGCCCCGCCGGATCGGCCAGCAGCGTGGCGTGGTCGCCATCCTCGACGATCCGTCCCTGATCGAACACCAGGATACGATCGAGCGTTCGCACCGTCGACAGCCGGTGCGCGATCACGATCGCGGTGCGGCCTTGCATCAGCCGCTCCATCGCCTGCTGGATCAGCGCCTCGCTCTCCGAATCCAGGCTGGACGTCGCTTCGTCGAGGATCAGGATCGGCGCATCCGCCAGAAAGGCACGCGCCAGCGCCACACGCTGACGCTCGCCGCCCGACAGCTTCACACCACGCTCGCCGACCAATGTGGCATAACCCTTTGGCAGACGCGCAATGAAGTCGTGCGCATTGGCGAGTTGGGCGGCGCGCTCGATCTCCGTTTGCGTCGCACCGGGCCGTGCATAGGCGATATTGTCGGCAAGGCTCCGGTGGAACAGGATCGGTTCCTGCTGGACGATCGCGATCTGCGCACGCAGCGATTGCTGCGTTGCGTGCGAGACATCCTGTCCATCGATCATGACCCGGCCGCCGGTGACGTCGTAGAGCCGCTGGATCAGTTTGACGAAACTCGTCTTGCCCGATCCCGACTGACCGACCAGCCCCACCCGCTCGCCGCCCCGGATCGTGACCGAAAGATCTTCGTAGAGCGGCACCGAATGCGCGCCATAGCGGAAGGTGACATTCTCGAAACACACTTCGCCAGCGCCGATCTCGATCGACACCGCGTCGGCACGATCGGCGATGCCGAGCGGCTGGGCATGGATTTCAACCAGTTCCTCCATCTCGTTCACCGCACGCTGGAGGTGATGGACGTGATAGCCGATGTCCGCGAGATGCCCGTGCAACACGAAATAGCTGGTGAGGACATAGGTGACGTCGCCCGGCGTCGCATGGCCCTGCCACCACAACCACACCGCCGCGCCGACCACCAATGTCCGCAGGCCCCAGAGCAGCGCAAGCTGCATCGTCCCGGACCAGGTGCTGCGCACCCAGGTCCGCCGTGTCCGGCTGCGCCATTTATCGACGAGGCGGGCGAAACGATCCTCCTCGCGCGTCTCGGCGCCGAATGCCTTCACCACTGCGTTGCACCCGATCGCATCCGACAGCAGCCCGCCCATGCGCGTATCCCAGGCGTTGGACAATGTGGATGCCGGGGCAACCCAGCGGGTGGCGAGCAGCACCGTCAGCACGACATAGGCCGTGGCGCCCAGGCCCATCACCAGCCCGACCAGCGGCCAATGCATGCCCAGCAACAGCATCGTGCCCAGCAAGACGACGAACGAGCCAAGGATGTGGATCAGCGCGACATCGTTGAGCATGTCGATCGCCCACATGCCGCGCGTGATCTTTCGCACGACCGAGCCGGCAAAGCTGTTGGCGTGCCAATCGGTCGAAAAGCGCTGGACGCGGCGAAACGCGTGTTCGGCGACATCGCTCATCATCTTGAGCGTGAATGGCACGATCACCGCGATCGAGACGTGGCGCGCGAACACCGTGCCGATGCCAAGCGCAACCATCGCCGCGAACAGCATCGGCACGTCCGGCCGATCGCCGGCGGCAAGTGCATCGACCAGGCGGCCGGCGATCATCGGCATCAACACTTCGAAGCCGACACCGATGCAGACAAAGGCGCAGATCGTCACGATCCGCAGCTTCTGCGCGGCCCAATGGTGAAAAGCGAAACCAAGGACGGCACGCACGCTGTCGTGCGGCCCCTTGCGGGATAGTTCGGTCATAATCGTAAACCGGCGCGTGTGCGCCGTCTCCAATGCAAGTCTGTCGGGAAAGATCCTGGCGGAGCGCCGGGATCGGGAGGTTTCAGGACCTAGTGGCGCAGTGCGCCAGTGATCCAGTACCTGCCAAAGGGGAAAAGACGGGTCGACGATGTCATCAATGTCCCCTCCCTCTTACTTGCGTGAAGACCGGCCAGATTTAGCATCGGAGCGTGCCGTTCACAATGGGGTGCCTGATTGCGAACCGGTTCACATGGCCCGCAACGCATAAAAAAGGGCCGCCGACACGCAGGTCGGCGGCCAGGGGAGAGCCCCCACTCTACCTGTTAAAAGCGAAAAGACGCCGTTGCGCGAATGCTGTGATAGCGGAATTTCTCGTCGTTCCGGATCATGTCCGTGCCGCTCGCATTCACCAGCAGAAACGGATTGGTGATGGGCGCGGTTCCACGGCCGACGCGAACGACATAATCATCGTCCTTCAGGCTGGTGAACAGATATTGCAGCCCGATCGCAAAATTGCCGCCGATTTTCTGGTCGACGCCGCCGCCCGCGCTCCAGCCATAAGCATCGGAATTGCCGTTACCTGTGAAGCTGTTCGCGGTGTTGGTCGTGGTGAAGCTATTGCGGACCTTGCCATAGGCACCACCGCCCGTGCCGTAGAACAGCGTCTTGCCATTGGGGGTATAGCCCGCGCGCAGGCGCAGACCGGCGCCATATTTCAGGCTGCGGTTGAACGTATAGGATGCCGGCGTCGTGCTGAACGCGCTGGTGCTGTCGCGGATATCGTTCTTGCCGATCTCGGCGATCGCCCCGATCACGAAATTGCCCATCTGCTTGTCGAAACCGACATGCGCGAAATATTCGATGCCGTCCTTGTCGTTGCGGCAGCCGGCGGTCGGAACATTGCTCGTTGCCGCGCCCCCGCAGAAGCCCGGCGAAAACGCGTTCGCGCCCGCGCCGGTGCGCACCGTATCGCCGAAACTGCCATCCAGATTGGTGTCGAACAGGACGGCCGAATTTCCGTCATGTCCCTGAACGGTCGCACCAACCGAACCGCCGACATAAAAGCCCGTCCAGCCATCGTCAGGCGTTTGCGCCATGGCGGGCGCCGCAGACAGGCCGGCGGCGAGCAATGTGGCCGAGGTGATGATGATCGTGCGCATGTAATTCTCCCTTTTGTCGATGATGCCGAACACCAGCCGCGCCGCCCGACGCGGCTGGTGTTCGATTGTCAGTTGAGGTCTGGAATGGCTGTGCTCACGGCATCAGCACGGTATCGACGACGTGGATCACGCCATTGGACTGCATCACATTGGCGATGGTGATCCGCGACTTGCCGCCCTTGGCATCGGTCAGCCACCAGGCGCCGGACTTGTCCTTCCAGGCGGTCAGTTTCTCACCCTGCACCGTGGTCAGCACTGCCTTGCCGCCATTCGCCTTTGCCTTTGCCGCGATATCCATCGCGGTCATGCGACCGGAAACGACATGATAGGTCAGGATCTTGGTGAGCATCGCCTTGTTCTCGGGCTTCACCAGCGTTTCGACGGTGCCGGCGGGAAGCTTGGCGAATGCGGCGTTGGTAGGCGCGAACACGGTGAACGGGCCCGGTCCCTTGAGCGTGGAGACCAGGCCGGCGGCCTTCACCGCCGCGACCAGCGTGGTGTGATCCTTGGAATTGACTGCGTTATCGATGATGTCCTTGGTCGGATACATCGCCGCGCCGCCGACCATCGGGTTCTTGGCATAGGCATCGACGCCGCCCGCGACCACGATGGTGGCGGCAAAAGCGATGGCGATCCTCTTCGAGAGTTGCATCTGCATTGGGGGGTCCTTCGTTTCACGCATCCGATTTTCAGGATGCGAACGAAGATACGGAGGCAATATCCGGGCGGATGCAGCCCCGGTTCAGATTGCCGAAATTTTTCCTGCTAGGATCGGTGTCGAGCTTGGCGCCGCGTGCGGCGCACTCCCGCGATCCTCTGCGGTAATCGCCAATGTGGCCCCCTCCCGCATCGCCTCATGCAGGCCGGGGGCGATACGCACGTCGCTCGTACCGCTCGATGCGATCAGGCCCAGCGAGCGCGGTACGCCATCAGCGGGGATCACCCACAGTTCGGGCGCCAGCGCCGCGGTTTCTATCTGCCCGCTGCGCAGGCGGAGGATACCGCGTTCGGCGTCGAAAGCCGCAGTGACGACCGGGCTACCGTCCGGCGCCAGCAACTGCGCGACCGCGAATTGTGGCGCAGGCGTCGGGGCAATCGGCTGGTTCACCAGGATGAAGAGCGCCAGACTGGCCGCGATCGCACCCGATCCCAGCGCAAGCGTTCGCCAGATCTTCAAGCGACGAACGGTGCCATCGGCTTTGCGCGCATCGATTCGCGCTTCCACCGAATTCCAGACACGCGATGGTGGCGGGGCGCTCGCAATCTCGTCGAACAACGGTGCCAACCGGACATTCCATGCCTCGACCGCATCGGCGAAGTCGCGATCGGAAAGGCAAAGGCGCAATGCCGCGGCACGGTCCTCGCCCTCGAGCAAACCCAGCGCAAGTTCGGCCGCCAGGGCGTCACGATCCTGTTCGGGCGTGGTGTCAGCCATCGCCCAGGCACTCCTTCAGCTTGAGTAAGCCACGGCGGATCCAGCTCTTCATCGTTCCCAGTGGCGTCGATGTCTTGTCCGAAAGCTCCTGATAGGTCAGGCCGCCGAAAAATGCGTCGCGGATCGCCTGGCGCTGTCGTTCGTCGAGGCCGTCAAGGCAGACGGACAGTTGCGCGCTGCGCTCGTCGCGTTCGACCGTCTCGTCCGCCAGCGCAGCATCGTCGGCGATGACCGCGATCGCATCGTCGGACTCCGCATCATGGCGCCGCTCCGTCCGCTGCCAGTCGATACAGGCATTGCGCGCGATGATCGCCAGCCATGTGATCGGGCTGGCCCGCTCGGCGTCGAAGCCCGCAGCCCGCCTCCAGACCTTCACATAGACATTCTGCAAGATATCCTCCGCGGCTTCCCTGTCGCCAGAGATACGGAGGCAGATGCCGAATAGTTTCGCGGAGGTGAGATCATAGACGCATCGCAAGGCCGCGGCATCGCCATCGGCAGTCGACCGCAATGCCGAAATCAGCCTGGTCCGTGCATCGTCTGCGGTTTGATCGATTGTCGGCATCCGCGTGCAACCTAACCCAAGCTATTGAAAAACAGGAGCTGGTTTTTCTGGCCATACCGAATGGGCCGGCATTGCCCTTTTCGCTTGGATCGAAAATGCCGCGCCGATAGGACGCAGCATGACCCGCGACCTCTTCTCCGAATGCGCCATGAGCGGCCAGACACTGTCCCGCGCCGACGTCGAGCGCCTTATGGTGCCGGACATGGCCGGCCAACTGACCGATTGCGATCTGGAGGATGCCGACCTCTCCGGGCTCGACCTTTCCGGATGGGTTTTCGAACGCTGCAATCTGCGCAAGGCGAAGTTGACCGGCAGCCGGCTGGAAAAGACGCGGTGGCAAAATTGCCGCGCGGCATTCAGCGACTTTATCGGCACCGACCTGTCCGAAGCCGTCTTCGCATCCAGCGATTTCAACAATGCGTCATTCCGCCGCGCCATGCTCAATGCAGCCGGTTTCCGCAGTTGCAAGCTGACCGGCGCAGATCTGACCGACGCCCGCACGACCGAAACCATTTTCGAAGAGACGTTGCTGATCAACGCCAGAATGCCGGCGCTCTCATTCCGAAAGCAGACGCTCCGGAAAATCGACTTCAGCCAGGCCGACCTGCGCAAATGCGATTTCCGCGCGACGGTGTTCGAGGGATGCAGCCTGCGCGATGCGAACGTGGCCGATTGTCGGTTCGAGGGTGCGGATCTGCGCGGCGCCGATCTCGGCGGGCTAAGACTGATGGATGCGCCGCGGTTTCGCGGGGCAACCATCTCGCGCGAGCAGGCCAGTCAGTTGCTGGGTGAGTTGGGCCTCAACGTCAGCTGAGACAGTCACGGATCATTGCGCCGCAATCTGGGTATAGTCGATGCGGATGCGCACCCACTCGCCCACCATCGGTTTGCCGTTGATCCGGGGCGGCAGCACCAGGAATTGCCACGCGGCCTGGCGCACGGCTCGGCCCAGGCCCGATCCGCGGGGAGACTCGTCGAGCACCTGGCAATTCTCGACATGGTATTTCTCGATCGTCTGGCACGCGACCAGGCCCCAACCCACCTTTGGGGCATCTTTCGGCATGTAGAAGGACAGTTCTGCATTGGTCGGCCGGCGATACCATTCGGCATCGTGCAGCCGCACGCCGCCCGGCCCCTGCCCTGGCCCATAGGCCGCTCCGCTATCCTTGCCGCTGCTCGCACCGCCCGGCCCGCCTCCGCCCGCGGTGCGTTCGCCGCGCGGCGCAGTCAGTTTCGAGATGTCGGCCGCGGCGAACTGTTCCTTGGTGAGCGAGATGATCGGCAGTGGAGGCTGGGGTGCCGGTGCGGTGGGTGGCGGAACGACGATGCCCGCTGGTGGTTCGGGGCGCGGGGGTGCCTTTGGCGCAGCACCACCCTGGCGCTTCTGCTGCTTGGAACCGGACTCGCTCTTCTTGGCCGCAGGATCGGGCGTCAGCGAAAATGCGAGCAGCCTGCGCTCCACCTCGGGCGGCAGCATCGACGGCGCCAGCGTCATCAGCACCAGCACAAGCAGCGCATGGATCGCCAGCGCCAGCAACAGGGCAAAGGCACGCCGACGGGTGGACGCGCCTTGCGCAGGATGCCGGGACGCGGAATACATCGGCGTGCTGCCTAGACGGAGCCGGGGCGTACCGCAATGCAAACGCAACGGCCCATCGGCATGAACTATCGCTTGGTCCCGAACCAGATCACATGCCTGGGCCCCTTGCCGTTGGTCCGGGCGCGCACCGCGACTTCCTCGACGGCGAAACCGGCGTCGCCCAATCGACGGGCAAAGGCGTTGTCCGGCGCAGCCGACCAGACCGCGAGAATGCCACCAGACTTCAGCGCTGCCCTGGCGATCGCCAGGCCGCGCGACGAATAGAGCCGGTCATTCTGGTCGCGCGTCAGGCCGTCCGGCCCATTGTCGACGTCCAGCAGGATCGCGTCATAGACGCTCCGCCCCGCCTCGATCACCTTGGCGACGTCGCCATGGACGAGCTTCACGCGCGGATCGTCGAGGCAACCCGCTGCGAGCGCCTCCATCGGGCCACGCGCCCAGGCGATGATCTCCGGCACCAGTTCTGCCACGGTCAGCGTCGCATCCTTGCCGAGCATCGCCAGCGCCGCACGCAGGGTGAAACCCATGCCGTAGCCGCCGATCAGCAGATGGGGCGCCTTGCGCCCCTCCAGCCGCTCGCACGTCATCGTCGCCAAGGCTTCTTCCGAACCGCTCATCCGGCTGTTCATCAGTTCGTTGCGTTCGAGCACGATCATGAAATCGTCGCCACGCCGGAACAGCCGCAGATCCTCGCCGCCCGGCACCTTCGCCGTTCCGATCAATTCACGTGGGGTCATGCTCGTCTTACTCCGGCTTCAAGGCGCGATGGGCGTGAAGGAACTCGATCACCCAGCGCCCGTCCTGCCGGCTGAGCGTGACGGACTCCAGCCAGGTGACTGGCTGCGGCGCGGACGCCGGCCCTGCCCTGCCTGTATTCTCCCAGCTTGCCCAGGCCATATTGCATTCGACATGCGCGTTGATCGTGCCAAGGTTCCATTCCAGAACATTGCCCGCACGATGCACCTGGCGGACCAGGTCGACGAGTTCCACGCCCTTGAAACGCCGGCCCCCGTCATAAGAGTAGAAGGACGGCGCGGTCAGCCGTGCGAACGCGGCGTCATCCTCCTTCAGGAGCGCAGCGTAAAATGCCCGGACCGTGTCCGACACCGCCGCAACCTCGGTGGCGTTTGCGGGGCAGTTCGTCGTCGCGGCGGGGCGCAACGGGCTTGCGGCGCTCCATGCCGGTTTCGCATTGGCGTCGGCGACGATCCCCACCATGTCGTAGAAGAAGCGATTGAACTTGGCGGCCGCCGCCCAGTCCATCGGCTGGGTCAGGTCGTCCTGCGGCTTGTGATAGCGCGTATGATACCATTGGCGGTAACGCACTTCGGCATCCGTGCCCGGCTTGTAGCCGAAGACGAAGCCAGTCGCGGGAATGCCGGCCTGCATGAAGGGCCAGTGATCGGCGCGGCGCAGCAGGTTGCGCTCCGGCTCGGGATCGCGCTGAACCGCGATATCCAGCGCGGTCGCTGCCTGCCGTGCGGCATCGCCCAGGCTGCTGTCCTCCAGGCCATGCACAGTCAGCAGGTCGAGCGGAAAGAGCGGGCGGATCTGGTCGAGATTGATGTTGGCGACGATCGACCCCGGCGCGACCGTGGGATGCGCCACGAAATAATTGGCGCCGAACAGCCCCTTTTCCTCGCCGGTGAAGGCCGCGAACAGGATGGTGCGCCGATATCCCTTGCCGTTGCGCCGTTCCGCCAGCCGCTGGAGCAGCGCGACATAGGCCGCGTCATCGAGCGCGCCATTGTAGATCGCGTCGCCGTCCACCGGTTCGCCATATCCATAGCCGTCCAGATGCGCGGAAAGCACGATCACTTCATTCTTCAACACCGGATCGGTGCCGGGCAACACGCCCAATATGTTCGACGAGGTCAGGCCGCGTGTCCGGACATCCAGCCTGGCGGTGAACCGGCCCGGCAGATCGATATTCGCGAGCGGTTTGCCGGCGCTGCCCTGTGCGATCACGTCCGCGGCAGCGGCGCCGATCACGCGTGGCAGGGCATCGGCATTGAGCGTCGCGACCAGCATGCGATCGCCGGCTGGCAGCGCCTCTCCGGGCAGGCTCATGGTCCGCGCATAAGCGGCCGGCCAACGCACGGGTTCGATCGTGAAGCCGGGATCGGCGATGGAGATCAGTCCCACCGCCCCGGCCTTTTCCACCGCATCCTGCCGCTGTGCCGCCGTCGTCAGCCCGGCGCGGCGCCATCCATAGCAAAGCACCACCTTGCCGCGAACGTCGCCCAGCACATCGGCGCCGCAATACCCCCTGAACACCAGCGACGCGTCCAGCGCGCGCGGCATGCCCGGTGATGGCCTCACCGTAATATCATGCAGCAGACGTAGCTGCGTTCGACCGACCGCGAACCGCGTCCCCGGCTTCGCGACCGCAACTTCGTCGAGCCGCAACGTCTGGCGCCAACCGCCATTCTCGCCTGCCGGCTTCAGCCCATGGCGCTCGAACGCCTTGGCGACCAACTCCGCAGCGCGATCATATCCCGGCGATCCGGTGTCGCGCCCTTCAAGATCGTCTCCCGAAAGCGCCTCGGTGGCGCGCCACCAGGCGCGCGTATCCTCGTCAGGGATTTCGACGGTCCGTGACGCCGCCTGTGCGGCAAGAAGGGGCAGCGTCATCATCAGCAGCATCGCAGGCCTCGTCCGAAAAAAATCCGTCCGGCCGATCGGCGACTGCCCATGGCGGAATATGGCGTTACCGGACGCTAGCACGGGCTTCGCGATACGGTCCACCGGGTGACGACACGCGGCGCAGGACAATTGATTGCCCGCTGACCTGGATCAATACGCTCCTGTAATCGTTCAACTAGAGTGACGAAAGGTCGATCACGGAGGAACGATGCCGAACAACATAACGGGCGTGGCCGGACTGGACGATATTCTGAGCGGCGGTTTCCAGAAGGGGCGACTGTTTCTGCTGGAGGGCAGTCCCGGGACGGGAAAGACCACGATAGCGACCCAGTTCCTGATGGCGGGCGCCGCAGCTGGAGAGTCGGTTCTCTATATCACCCTGTCCGAGACCGAGGACGAATTGCGCGACGGCGCCGCATCCCATGGCTGGACCTTCCAGAAGGGATTCGAGGTTTTCGAACTCGTACCGCCGGAGAGCCTGCTCGACGAGGAACAGCAGCAGAGCCTGCTCTATTCGTCCGATCTTGAACTCGGCGAAACCACCAAAAGGATCTTCGAAAGCTTCGAGCGGATCAAGCCGTCACGCATCGTGCTCGACAGCCTCTCCGAGATCAGGCTGCTTGCCCAGAGTTCGTTGCGCTATCGTCGCCAGATTCTGGCGCTGAAGCATTATTTCTCGCGACACCAGGCCACCGTATTGATGCTCGACGATCTGACCGCAGACGTCATGGACAAGACCGTCCATAGCGTCGCACACGCCGTGATCCGGCTGGAGGAACTGTCGCCGACCTACGGCGCCGAACGACGTCGTATGCGCGTGCTGAAATATCGCGGACGGCGATATCGTGGCGGATATCACGACTTCGTCATCGATACGGGTGGCGTTCGCGTATTCCCGAGGCTCGTGTCGGCGGAACATCGGTCGGGCTTTACGCGCGAAGCCGTTCCCATCGACAATTCCGAGTTGAACACGCTGATCGGCGGCGGGTTCGAACGTGGCGCGAGCACCCTGGTGCTGGGACCGGCGGGAACCGGAAAATCCCTGCTGACGCTCAGTTTCGTCCAGTCGGCGGTCCGGCGCGGCGAAAACGCAGCGATGTTCGTCTTCGACGAGGAACTTGGCCTGTTGTTCGAACGCGCCAAAGGTCTCGGTATCGATTTGCAGGCCATGGTCGATGACGGAAAATTGCTCATCGAGCAGATCGATGCCGCCGAACTCACGCCCGGCGAGTTTTCCGAGCGCGTCCGCACCTGTGTGGAAGGTCATGACGCGCGCACAGTCGTGATCGACAGCCTCAATGGGTATCAGGCCGCCATGCCGGAGGAGCATGCACTGATCCTGCACATGCACGAATTGCTGCAATATCTGAATCGCCAGGGGGTTATGACGTTCCTGACCGTGGCGCAGCACGGCCTGGTCGGCGATATGAAGTCCCCGGTGGATGTGACCTATCTGGCCGACACGGTGATCCTGCTACGCTATTTCGAGGCGCTTGGTCGCGTTCGCCGCGCAGTCTCTGTCGTCAAAAAGCGGACCGGGTCGCATGAGGACACGATCCGCGAGTTCATGATCGGAAGGAACGGGATCGTGCTGGGCGAACCGTTGACCCAGTTCCAGGGCGTGTTGCGCGGCGTACCAACCTTGATCGGCGATGGTCAGGGCCTGTTGGACGCGAACACGATCTGATGATCCTTTGAACCGCACAAGCGCCGAGGGCGCCATCATTCTCGCACCGCGCGGCCGCGATGCCGCCATCGCGCAATCCATGCTGCGAGATGGCGGCATGGAAGCCGAAGCGGCAGCCGACCTGCCGGGGCTCGTATCGTCGCTTCGCCGGGGTGCGGGTTTTGCCATCATCACCGAAGAGGCGATGCGCGGCGCCGATCTGCGCGATCTCGCGAACTTCCTGTCCGAACAGGCCGAGTGGTCGGACTTCCCGTTTATCGTCCTGACCGAGCGCGGTGGCGGTCTCGAACGAAATCCGGGCGCAGTGCGGCTGCTGGAAACGCTCGGCAACGTCACCTTTCTCGAGCGCCCGTTCCACCCGACGACGTTGCTCAGCATCGCCCGCTCGGCGCGACGCTCCCGCCTGCGCCAATATGAAGCGCGAGCCCGGCTTGAGGATATTCGCGAGGGTCGTGAAGGTCTGGCGCTCGCGCTTGCCGCGGGCGGACTGGGTGCATGGACCCTCGACCTGTCGACGCGCGCCTTGCACGCGGACGACGCCTGCAAGGCTCACTATGGCCGATCGCCATCAGATTCCTTCGGCTATGCCGATCTGCTTGCCAGCGTGCATGGCGAGGATCGCGCACGAATTGAGGACGCAGTCCGGCATTCGCTGAAAACGCGCGAAGATTATAGCGTCGAGTATCGCTGTGTCTGGCCGGACGGCTCGTTGCACTGGGTACAGATGAATGGACGGGTCGAAAGCGACGGAGCCGGCACGGCTGCCCGCCTCGTCGGTGTCTCGCACGAGATCACCGAACGGCGTCGCGTCGAAATCCGCCAAGCTGCGCTACTCTCGCTCGGCGACAGGTTACGGCAAATGACAGATCCGGCTGATATGTCGTTTCTGGCCGCGGAGATTCTCGGCACGACCCTTGGCGTCAGCCGCGCCGGCTATGGCATCATCGATCCGGTGCGCGAAACGATCACGATCGAACGCGACTGGAACGCGCCGGGCACCGAAAGCCTGGCCGGCGTGCTGCAATTTCGCGACTACGGGTCCTACATCGAGAATCTGAAACGCGGCGAACTCGTGGCGATTGCAGATGCCCGGCTGGACCCTCGCACGCAAGACAATCCCTCCGCGCTGGAGGCAATCCACGCCCGGGCCGTCCTCAACATGCCGATCGTCGACAAGGCCGATTTCGTCGCACTTCTCTACCTGAACCATGCAGCGGTCCGGGCATGGCCCGACGACGATCTGGCCTTCGTACGCGACGTGGCGGACCGGACCCAGTCCGCCATCGAACGCCGCAACGCCGAGCTTTCGCTTGAAAGCCTGGCTGAATCACTGGAACAGCAGGTCGAAGAACGGACGCGGGAACGTGACCGGACATGGCGCAATTCTCAGGATCTGCTTGCCGTGGTCGCCACCGACGGGCGCTTCCTCGCGATCAATCCGGCCTGGTCGAAGATCCTCGGCTGGGAGCAGAGCGAGATGGTCGGTCAGGATCACGTCACCTTCAGCCATCCCGACGATCAGGAGGGAAGTCGCGCCGCGCATCTGCGCGCACGTACCGGCGCGCTCAGGCAATATGAGAACCGCGTCCGGCACAAGGATGGAAGCTATCGCTGGATTTCATGGGTGGCCTCGCCCGAGGGCGACCGCATCTACGCCAGCGGCCGGCACATCACGGCAGAGAAGGAAGCCGAACAGCAGCTGGCATCCGCACAGGAACAATTGCGACAAGCCCAGAAGATGGAAGCGGTCGGCCAATTGACTGGTGGTCTGGCGCATGATTTCAACAATCTGTTGACCGCCATCAGCGGTGGCCTGGAACTGATGCAGATCCGCCTGAAGCAGGGACGGTCGAACGAGATCGAAAAATATCTCGATGCAGCACAGCAGGCATCGAAGCGCGCTGCCGCCCTGACCCATCGGCTGCTCGCATTTTCCAGGCGTCAGACGCTCGATCCGAAGACCACCGATATCAATCGCTTGATCGGCGGCATGGACGATCTGTTGCGGCGTTCGGTCGGCCCGGCAGTCGAAATCGAGATCGTCGGCGCCGGTGGCCTGTGGACGACATTGGTCGATCCCAACCAGCTCGAAAACGCGTTGCTCAATCTGTGCATCAATGCCCGCGACGCCATGCCCGAAGGCGGGCGCATCACGATCGAGACGGCGAATAAGTGGCTCGACGCGCGATCGGCGTCCGAGCGCGAACTTCCGCCCGGCCAATATGTCTCGCTATGTGTGACCGACACCGGATCGGGAATGAGTCCGGAGACGATAGAACGCGCCTTCGATCCCTTCTTCACCACGAAGCCGCTCGGCGAAGGCACCGGCTTGGGCCTGTCCATGATCTATGGTTTCGTCCGCCAATCCGGAGGGCAGGTGCGCATCTATTCGGAGATAGGACAGGGCACGACGATGTGCCTGTACCTGCCACGCGCACATGGCCGCGAGGAAGGTGAAGAAGTCCCGGAATCAGTGATCCCCGGACAGGCCGTGACAAGCGGCGAAACCGTGATGGTCGTAGACGATGAGCCCGCCGTACGCATGCTGGTAACCGACGTACTCGGCGAACTGGGCTACAATGCGATCGAGGCCAGCAACGGCCCCGAAGGGCTGGCTATCCTGGACTCACAAGTGCCTATCGACCTGCTGATCACCGATGTCGGTTTGCCAAAAGGTATGAACGGCCGCCAACTCGCCGATGCGGCACGTATCAAGCGGCCCGATCTGAAAGTGCTCTTCATCACCGGCTATGCCGAGAATGCCGTTGTCGGCAACGGTCATCTCGATCCGGGAATGCACGTCATGACCAAGCCGTTCGCAATGGACAACCTGGCCGAACGGATCCGCACGCTGATCAGCGAATGATCGACACGACACCCGCTACTATCGACTGCCGTCAATAGAAGCGCACATTCCCGATCTCGAGCCAGGCTTTGCCGCCCGGCTCACCATCCAGCCGCACGATCAATGCCCTCAATTTCGCCAGATCGAGTGTCGCATCCGCGTTCGTGCTGGCGAAAGCGGTGAAGGGAATGCGGATCTCCTGGCTCGCACGCCCCGCTTCGAAGCCGGCCTTGAACCAGCCATTGGGCTGAATGGCATAGCTGTCGAACAGCATCTGATATTTGCCCGCGCCGCGTGCATCGAAGGCGATACCGGTGAAACCGCGGGCGTCGGCAAGCTGCACCGCGCCCTTGGTCAGTGGCAGGATGAGTTGCGCGAACGGACGCGGCGCCGCGCCCATCTGCGCGATCATGAAGATCGGCTTGCCCGGCTCCCCCTCATGGGGGCGGACATAATCGAGATGGCTGTGATCGATGCCCGGCTCGGTGCTTTCCACCGGCAAAGTGTCGAGATCGGTGCGGCCCGCGGGGCCACGACCGGTTTCGATGGGGCCAGCCATCTTCGTGACCGGCAATGATGTCGGCGTATCGCCATCGATCGCGGTGCGCAGCGCCGGCAGTGCCGTTTCGCGGCCGGCCACGAAGACGCGGCGAATATCGTAGATATCGTCGATCCGCTCGTCGGGCCTTCCACCCGTCAGCACCAGATCCGCACGCTGGCCGGGAGCGATCCGGCCATGCACGTCGCCATCGCGCAAGATGCCGGCACTGACGCTGCTTCCGGCCGCCAGCGCCTCCGCAGGCGTGAAGCCCAGCTTCGTCAGCCAGTATATCTCGCGCAGTGCGGACGTGCCGTGATAGACGCCGCCGATCCCGGCATCGGTACCGATGCCGACGCGAATGCCCGCGGCCTTCAGCCGGCGGACATTCTCCTGCATGATCGTCCAGCGTTTCGCTTCCAGTTCCGGGATCGCCTCGATCGGCGCGGCCATCCGCGTCTCCTCGCGCTTGCGCTCGGCCATACGCATGATCTTCCATTCGCCCGGCTGGAATGTGCGATCCTGCTGCGGCTCATACACCACCAAAGTCGGCACATAGGCGGTTCCATTGGCCTTCATCGTCGCAATCAGCGCATCGTCCACCAGTGCATCGCCGACCCCGTGACCAACCGCATCGACCCCGGCTGCGGCAGCGATCCGGGCCCCTTCCAACGTCACCGTATGGGTGATGACGGGAATGCCCGCCCCATGCGCATCCTTGACGATCGCCGCCAAAGTCGCCTGGTCCATGCTGTTGAGGTCCGACGAGCGGCCATAGCGCCAGCCATCGGCGAACACCTTGATCACGTCGGGACGATAGGGCAGCGCCTTCGCCATCGCGACATGCGCGGCGCGCGGCGTTGCCGCCTTCATCGTGAAGAAATTGCCCCAGCCATATTCGGTACCGTGCCCGCCGGGCACGCCCAGCCGGATCGCCAATTCCAGATTGGGCGCCGCAATCTTGCCCGGTCCGGTCATTTCGCGGATCGGGGCCAGCATCTCGCCCGACACCGAAAAGTCGTTGGCGGTGGTCACGCCGCTCAGCAGATAGCCGGCATAGGCCTTGCCGAGATCGTCGGGCGCCGAAAAGGCGGGCGACCGCAAATGGGTGTGGAGATCGTGCATGCCCGGGATCAAGGTCAATCCACGCGCATCGATCACGCGCGCGCCACGCGGTGCCGATACGCGTGGGCCCACCGAAACGATCTTTCCGTCACGGACCAGCACGTCGGCAACGCTGGCGGGCGCCCCCGTGCCGTCGAACACGCGTGCGCCGCGGATCAGCAGGTCGCCCTGCTCCGCAGGTGCTGCGCCCATTGTCGTGGCGGCCACCAGAATGGCCAGGGCGCTGCGTTTCCAGATCATCGTGCGCTATCCTTCTTCATCAGCGTCTCACCCAGGAACGCATCGGTTGCGCTCAGCGCCTCCAGCCAGTGATCGTAACGGATGAAGCTGTGCCGTTCGTTGGGGAAAACCAGCTCGCGAAACGGAATACGCCGCGCCGCGAGTTCGCGCGCCAGCAGCAGCGACTGCGAGAAATCGACATTGCGATCGTCGTCGCCATGGATCAGCAGGACGGGGGATTTCCACCGGTCGATCGCCCCCATCGGCGAAGAGTCCCACTGCAATTGCCGCGCAGTATCCTGCATCGCGGGCGACAGGCTGGTCGGCAATGTGCGCAGCATCGAATGCACGCCGTGCAGATCCACCCCGGCGGCGAACAGATCGCTGTCGCGCGCCAGCCCCAGCGCGGTCAGATAGCCGCCCCAGCTTCCGCCCCACAGGCCGATCCGCTTGGGGTCGACATCGTCGCGCGCAGCCAGCCAGCGGCCGGCCGCCAATATGTCGCGATATTCCGAAGCCCCGGCGCGCGCGATCCCTGGCGCGTCACGGAATGCCTGCCCGTAACCGGTCCCGCTGCGATAATTGACCGCCAGCACGTCATAGCCCTGCGCGACCATATGCTGGTTCATGATATAGGCGTTGGAATAATAGCCCGAGGGGTGGAAGCCGAGCAGCATCTGCCGCCGCGGCCCGCCATGGATGAAGATCAGCGCCGGCCGCTTGCCGGTACCGCGCCCGCGGAAGAGCTGGCCGCGCACCTCGACGCCGTCTTCGGCGCGGAACGACACCGGCTCGGGCGCGATGAAGCCGCGCGCGACCGAGACAGTGCCGAGCGGTGCGAGTTTCCCCTTGTCACCCAGCAGCGCCGGATGGGCCGGACGTATCGCGTCCGTCGCGATCACCGCGAGCGCATCGCCTGCAAAGGTGGGATAGGATTCGATCCCCTGCCCCGTCGTGAGTGCAACCGCCGCGCCCGTACCGAGCGGCTTGCGCCAGATATGGCGGCGATCGATATCGCCGGCATTGGCCGCATAAATCAGCGAGCGGCCATCTGCGCCCAGCAGGAAGGTCTCGACCTCGAATGCACCCGACATCAGCGCACGCGGCTCGCCGCCCTTGGCTGCATCGATCGCATAGGCATGGATCCAGCCCGTCCGCTCCCAGGGGAAGATCAGTTGCCCGTCTGCGCTCCAGAACAGGTTCCGGCTGCGCGTGCCCATGAAGCGAGACCCCGGTCCGCGCGGTGCTTCCCACAGCTGGCGCGTGGCACCGGTTGCGGCATCGGCCACCCGGATCGACCAATAGGGCCCGCCATCCGGCGCATCCCCCGCCGCACCCGGTGGCGGATCGAGATAGCGGATGAAGGCGACCTCGCGCCCATCGGGGGAAAAGATCGGCTCGGCGGCGTTGCCAAGCCCCGGATCGAGATAGCGCAACCGGGCGTCGGCGATATCGAGCAACGCGGCAAAACCATGGTTGCCCCGATCCTCGACGAACAACAGCCGGTTACCGTCCGGCGACCATTGCAGCCGCGAAACCTCACCCTTCAGCTCGACCAGCTTGCGCGTCGTGCCGTCGGCTTCGCGGACCCAGATTGCACCGCGCCGCGTCCAGGCCAGTCGGTCGCCGGCCGGCGCGAAGACGGGTGAATGGCCCTCTCCCACCGCGATCGTCGCGTCACCATCCGCGGGAATAAGCAGGATCTGCTGCAGGGGCGTCGTCGCCGCAATGCCGGCATTGGGCGCCGGATCATCGGGGAACTCGCCATCGCCACCACGAACGAACGCGATTGCGCGGCCGTCTCGGCTGAACGTCAGGTCGTAGAGCTGCTGGCCATCGTCGCCGGCATAGGCGGTGATGCGCCGTGCCGGTTGGCCGCGATCGGCGATCCAGATATTGCGGACGCCCGCTGCGTTTTCGACCCAGGCGAAGCGCGGCGCGTTCTCCGCGCCGGTCAGTTCGCTCGCGACAGGCATGGCCAGCGCCTTTGCCAGTTCGCTTGTCCGCTGGCCCGACTGTGCGCTGGTCTGAGCCTGTCCGCCTGCAAGGGCGGGCGCAACCGGCAGGGCCAACGCCACCCCGGCCGCACATACGCCCAGCCAAAATCCCGTTTTCTTTACCATCCGGACAGTCTGGAGGCCGGACCTGTAACGGGCAAGCGTCGAGCGCGCCGACATGCAGGAAGGTTATGGAGCGGGCAAAGCTCTGTATGGCATGCACCCGATGGTATCGCCGCGATCTAGGCTTTAGGCTCGCGCGCCATGAATATGACTAAGACCGCGCACCGCGCCGCAATTCTTGCCTTGGCCCTGAGCACCGCAATGCCGTCCTGGGCGCAGCAGGCCCAAACCGCCGCTTCGTCCGCACAGCCCCTTCAACAGCGCGTCGAGGCACGGCTGGCTGAAATCGGCCCCGGCACACGTTTCGGCCTCGTCGTCGCGGACGAAAGCGGCCGCGAACTGATCGCGATCGCGCCCGAAGCCCGCTTCATCCCCGCGTCCAACACCAAGATGTACAGCACGGCCGCCGCCTTCATGACATTGAGTGCGCTCGACCAGCCCGATGCGGCGAGCGGCGCGGCGGTTCGCATCGAGCCGGCCGGTCGCGGCACCTCCGACATCGTGATCGAAGGACGCGGCGACGCGCGGCTGTCCTCGGCCGCCGATTGCGCGATCGATTGCCTGTCGACCCTGGCTGACGCGGTCGCGGCGAAGACGCGCAAGGTCCGCGACGTGATCGGCGACGACAGTCTCTACCCCGATCAGCGCTGGGGCCCCGGCATGGCCTGGAACAACATCCAGTCGCGTTCGGGGACCGCGATTTCCGCGCTCACGATCGACGATAACGAACTGCCGATGCTGGTCAGGCCCGCCGCTATCGGCGAGGCACCGAAGCTGGAGGTCGCGCCCTATTACACCATCGACAATCGCGCCGTGACGGTGGCGACGGGCAAGACCGACCTCGATTTCGACCGGGCGCCCAACGGAAATGCGCTCCGCCTGACCGGCACGATTGCGAAGGATGCGGAGCCCGAGCTTCTGCGGATGAGCGTCGACGATCCCGCTTATTATGCGGCGTGGCGATTGAAGCAGATGCTGCAGGCGCGCGGCGTGCGCGTCACCGGCAAGGTCGATGTCCGCCATCGCCCGCTGACCGCCGCCGACGATCCTGCGATCCGCAAGGGCGCCCTGGCCGCTCGCGCACCGCGTACGGAGGCGCTCGCGACGCTGACACCAGCCCCGCTGATCGAGGATCTGACGCACACCAACAAGGTCAGCCAGAACCTTCATGCCGACCTGATCCTGCGCCGCGTCGGGCACGTCAACGGCTCCGGCTCGATCGCCGACGGGCTGGCGGTGGTGAGCGAAATGCTGACCAGGGCCGGCGTTCCCCGCACTGCCTACGACTTCTCGGACGGATCAGGGATGTCGACCTATAACCGGGTCGCGCCGCGCGGCATGGTCACCTTCCTGCGCTGGATCGCGGCCCAACCCTGGGGCGACGCGTTCCGCACGACGTTGCCGATCGCCGGCGTCGACGGCACGGTATCGAAGCGGTTCAAGGGCACGCTGCTCGAAGGGAAATTGTTCGCGAAGACGGGAACGCTCAACGCGGCCTCCGCGCTGTCCGGTTACATGATCGCGAAAAGCGGCCGCACCCTGACATTCTCGATCTTCGCCAACGACATGCCGCAGGGCGTGGGCGCGACCGCCACGATGGACGCCGCGCTGGAGATGATCGCGGCGGAGAATTGAGCCCTCCGTAAAACCCTCACCGCCGTCATTGCGAGCGAAGCGAAGCAATCCAGAGCGATACGTCAGACACTGGATTGCTTCGCTTCGCTCGCAATGACGATAAAGCGGCGGCCCGCCTCAGACTTTACCGGAATCCTGAGCCGCGAGCCGGTCCAGCCATGCCTGAGCCTGTTTCGGTTCGCCCACCGCGCTGGGGCTGACCGGCCCACGCGCGGCCAGGAATTCCTTCTGCAATTCGAATGCTGGCATATCGAATTGCCGGCGAATCTGGTCGATCTCCTGGCCGATCTCGGCCAGCGCAGCGATAGCCGGCGCAGCTGCGGCGCGCGCCACCTTGTCCTTGTTGTGTTCGAACAATCCCCGGCGCCCCGCTGCCGTGGCGCGCAATGCGTCGATCAGCGCGGTGCGATACTCCTCCTCAAGTTCGATACGACGTTCATCGAGGCGGGCGAGACGGTCAGCTTTTGCCATGAATGGCTTCTAAGCCCGCAATGCAGGCGGTCAACATTTCAGTCCCGAAAGCGGATGTGCCAGGCTTGCAGGGCAGCACTGACCGGCTACGATCCTGGCATGTCGATTTCGCGACCTCCCCTCTGGCGCCTGCTGCTCGGTCTTCTCGTCGCGGCACCATTGCCCGCATTGGTGATCAAGATTTTCGGCGTGACGCATGAGATCTGGCTGGCGTCTGCCGTGACGATGACGATGTTCTATGCCCTGTTCGCCCTGACGGGAATTGTCCGGATGACGGTGCCCGACGCGAGAAGACTATCGAATATGCTTCGAGCATCACGGGTGGGGGGCTTTATGGCGATCGCCACAACGTTGGGCTTCGTCGCGCTCTTCATGCTCGGTGTGCCCGAAATGGCGGTGATCGTCTGGGCCGTGCTCGGCGCGGTCGGTATGATCAGCGGTGCACTCTTCTGGTTGTGTGTTTACGCCTGACGATCGCTCGTCAACCGGCGCTATCCCACGCTGCAATCACCGCATCACCCGTTTCCGGCCGCAGTACAAAGATCCCGCTGTCGCGATGCCGCGTCGGGTGGACGCGATTGGTCAGCAGCGTCCAGGCGATGCCGCGGTCGAAATCGACCCACAGGCCGGTGCCGGTGAAGCCGGTATGGCCGATCGTCTCGTCCGAACAGGCGTCGCCGCCCGACCAGCCCGCGAACCGACGCTCCCAGCCGCAGGTGCGGTCGCCCTGTACGCGGGTGCGAATGGCGGCAAGCATCGCCGGGCTGGCGCCGCTGCCGTCGAGCAGCCCCTGCGCAAAGCCGAGCACTCCGGAGAGCGTGCCGAACAGCCCGGCATGGCCGGGCGCACCGCCCAATGCGGCGGCGTTCTCGTCATGCACCTCGCCCTTCAGCACGCGACCGCGCCATTGGCAGTGCTCTGTCGCGACCGCGGGGCCAGGCGGCGGCCCGTAGGACAGGCCGGGCGGAAGCTGCCATTCGGTCAGAGGTTTGCCAGTAATCCGCTCGATCGCGATGCCGAGCAGGATGAAATTGATATCCGAATAAACTGGCGGGCCATGCCGCCATTCGCGCTGGAGCACGAATGCGCGCAGCCGTGCCGGATCGTCACCATAGGTGTAGATCGGCTCAACCGCGGGCAGGAAGCTGCGATGCGACAGGCAGTCCCGGAAGGTCAGCTTGCGCTCGGCGGCGTTGGCGACATCATATTGGCGCAGATCGGGGATTGCGTCGGTCAGCGGGCGATCGAGATCGATGAGGCCGCGATCCGCTAATGTCAGGATCATCGTCGTCGTGGCGACAACCTTCGACACCGATGCAAGATCGAACCAGTGATCCTCGCTCAGCGCTTCGGGTTCGGGTTGCAGCGCGGCCATGCCCGCATGGGTCGTCCAGCGACGGCCATCTGCGGCGACGATGCCCAGTGCGGCGCCGGGTATGCGGCCGTCGGCAATCGCGGCGGCGGCTGGGGCAAATACAGTCTCGATCATGGCATGTCGTCCGGTCGCGGCTTGATCCGCGCAAGCATGGGCAGGAAGGGAATGGCAGCCAGGCTGACCACGCCCGAGATGATGAAGAACCAGTCGAAACCGTTATAACCGGCGCGATTGAGATCCTCGACGATCGCACCGCCCGCGCCCGACAGCAGCCGTGGCAGCAGGAAGGCAAAGCCCGACAGAAAGGCATATTGCGCGCCGGGATAACGCGGGTTCACCAGCAGCGACAGATAGACGACGAACACCGCGCCGGCCAGGCCATTGCCGAACTGGTCGGCCGCCGTGGCGACGTACAGCATCGCTTCGCTGGGCGGCTGATGCGCAAGCCAGACAAAGCCGAAATTGCCGAGCGCCGCGAACACCGCGCCGATCGCGAGGGTCAGGCCCTGCCGCCAACGCATCACCATCCAGCCACCCAGCCCAACCCCGACCATGCTGGCAATGAGAGCGACGAAGCTGTCGGCACGGCCGATCTGGGTGAGCGAATAGCCGAGCCCCTTGATCATCGGCTTGGACAGGTTGAGCGCGAGCACGTCGCCCATCCGATAGACCGAGACAAAACCCATCAGGATCAGCGCACCGAAGCCGTAGCGCCAGAAGAAATCCACATAGGGCCCGATCGCCACCGACTGGCGGATCCGTGAGGTCGGCGCCAGTTTCCGGATCTTCGGCACTGCCGCGGCCATGATCAGGAACGGCACCATGCAGATCATCAGCACATAGGGGGTGACATTGGTCTTCGCGCTGATCCCGATCTGCTCGGCAATGCCGAGCAGCACCCAGCCGACCGCCGCAGTCACCGCCATCGCAGCGCACAGGATCACGACGCTGACGAGCAGTCCGGTCGCCAGCGCGGTCCAACGGCTGCCGCGATGCCCCGGATCGGGGCGCATCGACACCAGAATGGGCAGCGGAATAAAGGCCGCCGCGGCGATGGCGAGATAGGATGCCGCCCAGCCCGAACGATCGGCGATAAGGAGTGCGCCGCTGCCCGCCGCAACCATCGCGGTGCGATATCCCCACAGGTTCGCGGCAGTGATCGGCCCCTGTTCCTCGCGGGTCGGGGCAAGCTCGATGCGCCACGCATCCGCCGCGACCTCCAGCGTCGTCGTCCAGAAGGCGAGCAGCACCGCGAACAGCGCGGTGACCGGCAGGCTATCGTCCGACGCGGTCAACGCCATTGCGATCATCGAGGTGAAGATGCCGAGTTGCGACAGCATGATCCAGCCGCGGCGTTTTCCCCAGAAGCGCGCGAAGCCGGGCACATCGTAGCGATCGAGCAATGGCGCCCAGGCGAATTTGAAGGTGGGGAGCAACTGCACCCAGGCGAAGAAGCCGATGACGACCAGCCCCACCTCGTGTGCCTGCAACCGAAGCCCCAGGATCGTCGAGAACATGAAGAATGGCAGGCCGGCCGAAAAGCCGAGCAGCACATAAAGCGCCATCCGGCTCAGTCCCGGCTTCACAACCGCGGCCGATGACGAAGGGATCGCCCCCGCCGCACCAATCGCATCAGCCAAGCGGCGCGCTCCCCAGAACGATCGAAACTGGCGTCATCACAATCCCCTTGCAGCGTCGTGCCGCACGCTTGACCGTCATGCCCCAACAGTCAATGTCGTCGCTGCGGCGCGGCGCCCCGCTTTCCCGATTTTCGCCCAGATCCATGCCCGATGGTTATGAATCCCAAATCAAAAACTATGGCAGGTTGTCAGCAATCTTGTCCTTAAATGTGGCCACACGCTTCGACGAAGATCGAGATTATGAGGGGATTTCAATAGTCTTTCGTCACCGCCATCATATTCACGCAAATCCGGTTTCGTTAAGGGGGCATCGCCCGGCCGGCCCGACCATGGCGGTCTCCGTCGTGGCCGGGCCGGACGGGCGATGAATTTTCCGATGATCCTTCCGCTCCTGCTGCTCGCGGCCCAGGCTGCTCCGGCGCAAGATCCGCCAACGCCGGCGCAGCCGCTCGCGACTGTTCGCGTGACGTTCGACCGCAACGGCGAGACATCCGCATCCGCCAATGGCCCCGCCGATATCGCGGCAGGCCGGGCCGTCACTGCCGACGATCCGGTGCGTGTCGCGTCCATTTCCAAGCTGGTCGTTGCGATCGCCGTGATGCGCCTGGTCGAACAGAAGAAACTGAGCCTCGACGCGGACGTTTCCGATCAACTCGGCTGGACGTTGCGCAATCCGGCCTTTCCCGACAAGCCGATCACATTGCGCCTGCTGATGTCGCATCGTTCGGGGCTGACCGACGGCGTCGATTATGTGCTGCCGCTCGACGCCGAGCTTCGCACCGTTCTGGCCGATCCGAAAGCATGGGACGCGATACACGCGCCGGGCGCCTTCTTCCGCTACACCAATCTCAACTTTCCCGTCGTCGCCGCGGTCATGGAGCGCGCGACCGGCGAACGCTTCGATCGGTTGATGGATCGGCTGGTGCTGGCGCCGCTCAAGATCGACGCCTGCTACAACTATGCGGGATGCTCCGACGATGCGGCGGCCCGCGCCGTCGTGCTCTACCGCGCCGGAAAACCGGTGCGCGACGATCATCGCGGCAAGCGCCCACCCTGCCCCGTCACGCCGGCAAGCGACGGCAGTTGCGACCTCGGCCACTGGCGCGCCGGCGCCAATGGCGCGATCTTCTCGCCGCAAGGCGGCCTGCGCATCTCCGCGCGCGGCCTGGCGAAGATCGGCCGGTTGCTGCTCGGCAATGGCGCGGTCGATGGCGTCAGGCTGCTGACGCCGCGATCGGTGGCCCAGCTCGAAACTCCGCTCTGGACCTTCAACGGCGACCTGAAAAACCCGAACGGCGAAACCGGCAGCGATCCGTCGACGGGCACGCCCTATGGCGGCTTCTATTGCAGCTATGGACTGGCCGTCACCTTCCTCGCCACGAAGGCCAACGGTTGCCACGACGATCCGTTCGGCGATGGACGCGTCCGCATCGGCCATGGCGGCGATGCCTATGCCCTGCGCTCCGGCCTGTGGATCGACCGCAAGCGCGGCACCGGCGTGGCCTATTTCGCGACCGACGTACCGATGGTGATCGGCAAACGTTCCGCTTTCACGCCGACCGAGGAGGTGCTGGCGCGCGGTGAATGAACAACCCGCGTTAATTGAACACCGTATAATATTTTAATTGAACATCGATAAATAAAAAGGCATCTCTTGCGTGCCCTGCGAGTCGTCGGGCGTTTTGGAGTTGTCGATATGCAACCCGTCTATGTGACCGCGACCGCACAGTGCCTTCCCGGCGCGCCGGTCGCGAACAGTGAAATGGCTGATTATATCGGCCGGCTTTCGCCCGAGGCCGAACGGTTCGGGCGGCTGACCCTGCGCCAGAACGGCATCCGCCATCGCCATTATGCGATCCGCCCCGACGGCACGTCCGACTGGACCGTCGCGAAGCTGGCGGGCAGCGCGGTGCGCTCGCTGATCGACCAGTCCGGGCTCGATAAGAGCCGCATCGGCTTTCTCGCGACCGCGACCACGCAAAACGACATGCTCGTCCCCGGCCTCGCCTCCGGCGTGCACGCCGAATCCGGCCTGCCGCCGATGGAGGTCGCGAGCCTGCAGAGCGTGTGCGCCAGTTCGATGATGGCGCTGAAGACCGCGGCGCTCCAGGTCGCGGCGGGCGAGCATCGCGCCGCGATCGCGGTGGGCGCCGAATTCTCCAGCCGCTATTTCCGCCCGGGCCATTATCTGGGCACGGCGACGATGCAGCCGGACGGCACCTTGCCCGGCGACGCCGAGTTCCTGCGCTGGACGCTCAGCGACGGTGCGGCCGGCCTGCTGATCGAGGATCGCCCCGCCCCCCGTGGCCTGTCGCTGCGCATCGACTGGATCTCGCTGCGATCCTTCGCCGATCGGTTCCAGCCCTGCATGACTGGCGGCGCGGTCCGCGACGCGGACGGCGCGCTGCGGCCCTGGAGCCTGCACGACGGCATCGACGCCGCGGCGCGCGCCGGCGCCTTCCAGCTCCGTCAGGATGTCGAGGCGCTGCATCGCATGCTGCCGGTCTGGATGGGCGAGTTCATGCGGCTGGTCGATGAGGGGCGGATCGATCCGCTCGCGACCGACTGGTTCCTCTGCCACTTCTCCGCGCACAGCCTGCGCGAGGAGATGGTGAAGCTCGCAACGCGTGCGGGCTGCATGATCCCGGAAGAGCGCTGGTTCGCCAATATCTACGACAAGGGCAATGTCGGCGCGGCCGCAATCTTCCTGATGATCGACGATCTGATGCGATCGGACCAGTTGCGCGCGGGGCAGAAGATCGTCTGCGCCGTGCCGGAAAGCGGACAATGCATCATGGCCTATGCAGGCATGACGGTGATGGAGGACGGACGATGAGCGATACCACGCAAGCAGCGCCGAACGCCGCGCTGGTCCAGGCGACGCATCGTGGCCTGGCACAGGTCTGGATCGATTTCGAAAGCGCGCTGGTTCAGGTGCCCGTGATCGCGCGTTTGGTAGGCGGAAGGCTGCGGATCGAGGATTATCGCAGCCTGCTGCTCAATCTGCGCCAGCAGGTGGTGGAGGGCAGCCGCTGGATCAGCCTTGCCGCGTCCACCCTTGGCCCCGATCATGAGGAATTGCGCTCGCTGTTCGTCCGTCATGCGGTTGCCGAGCATCGCGACTATCGCCTGCTCGAACAGAATTACGTCGCGGCCGGCGGGCGGATCGAGGATATCCGCGCCGCGCCCAAGAATATCGGCTCCGAAGCGCTGTCCGCCTATATGTACCAGGCGGCATCCCGCCCCGACCCACTGGGCATGCTCGGCGCGATGTTCGTCATCGAGGGGCTGGGCGAGCGGCTGGCGACGCCCTGGGCGTCGGCGATCCGCACCCAGCTCGGGCTCGGCGACGAGGCGACAAGCTTCCTGTCCTATCATGGCGAGAATGATGGCGGCCATCTCGACATGTTCGATCATGCACTGACGCTGGCGGTGCGCGACCAGGCGGTGGCGGACGACATCGTCCGCCATGCAAAGGTGGTCGCGCGACTCTACAGGCTTCAGCTCGAGGAGCTCGACAATGTCTGAGGACCGGCTTGATCCCGCATCCTACGATCCGCGCGATCCCGATCCGTGGCTGGCGCTGATGCTCGATCGATCGCTGCCCTTCGCCCCGCAGGCTAAGGCGGCGCTGATCCGCGACCAGGCGTCGCCCAGCCGGCAATTCCTGCTACCGATCGTCCGCCCCTTCGCCCGGATCGCGATCGTGCTGGCGCAGCTCGTCCACACGGTCAGCCCGCGCTGGCCGCATGCGCCGCGGCTGCTTCACCGCTCCATCGCGTTCGGCATGCGCCATTTCCTGACGCCGGACGCGAACCGCCTGATCCTGCGCCATTTCCATCTGGGCGCGCAGATTCTGCGCTTCATCTCCGACAATGCGACGCCTGGATTCCACCCAGCGCTGGAGCCAATGACCCCGCGGACGATCGACGATGTGAAGGACAATCTGTTCCTCAAACACGATCTGAACATCTTCAACTTCCTGATTCAATTGAATCAGGAAATGGATCGCCGCGGCGCCGAACTCGGCCGTGTCGAGCGGATCGATTTCTCCGCGATCACCGACGATATCGCGATCGACCCGCTGCCGAACGGCCGGCTCAACGTGATCGATCTGCAGACCGCGATCGAGCTCTATACGCCCGCCTATGCGATGCTGCTGACCGATCGCGATTTCTGGCGCGCATCCAACTCGCTCCAGCTCGACGAGACGGTCGGCCTCTATGCCGCACGGCTGACCGGCGAGGAGAAGCATCTGGCGATGATCAGCAACCGCCATCCGCTGGTGCCACATTCGACCCTGCGCGCAGGTTTCCGGCTGATGCTCCACGGCCTGTCGACCGAGGTGCTGCACGGATTCCTGAGCGAGTTGAAGGCCAAGGCGGCAACAGTCCCGCCTGGAGCATGCGATCCGCTGGAAGCGGACCGCATGCTCTAGAGTCATGTTTGGTCGAGATTTTCGCGTTGTTCTGTGATTCCATCGAACTACAAATCGCTTTAGGCCGCCAGCTTGCTGATCTCCGCTTCGGCGGCTTCGATCGCCTGCCCACGCTGAGCGTCGCCCAGCGCGATGCCTTCGGCCCGGATGAAGCGGATGTCGGTGATCCCGAAGAAACCGAAGATGCCGCGGAGATAGGTCTCCTGATGGTCGAGAAAGGCGATCGGCGTTCCGTCACCATAATAGCCGCCCCGCGACGAGGCGATGATCACGGTCTTGCCGCCAGCCAGCCCTTCGGCGCCCGCCTCGCTGTAGCGGAAGGTCCGCCCGGCGACCGCGAGCCGGTCGATCCAGGCCTTGAGTTGGCTGGGGATCGCGAAATTGTACATCGGCGCGCCGATCACGACGATGTCGGCCGAGAGGAATTCGTCGAGCGCAGCGGCACCTGCGGCAATGTCGTCGCGGAGCGCGGCTGTTTCGGGCACGACGCCCTGTCCGGCCGCCAAATGCTGGCCGGTCAGATGATCGATCGTGTCGGTCGCGAGATCGCGGCGAATGATCTCGATATCGGGATGGAGCGCCTGCTGCGCCGAGACGATGGCGGCGGACAGATGGCGGCTGACCGAGCCAGGGCCGAGGATGCTGGAATCGACATGGAGCAATTTCATGGGACAATCCTTCGCGAGATATTTGCGTCGGATCGGGAGGTAGGCATTCAAAATATAACGCAGTAGCCTATATGTTTCGATGCTATCCATCGTAGGAACCGATACATGCTCGACGGCGTCTCGCTCGATCAATTGCGTACCTTCATCGCCGCGGTCGACGAAGGCAGCTTCTCGGCGGCGGGCCGCCGGCTCGGTCGTGCGCAATCCGTGGTCAGCCAGACCCTCGCCACGCTCGAGGGGCAATTGGGCGTCCAGTTGTTCGACCGCAGCGCGCGCTATCCCGCGCTGACCGAACGGGGATCGGCCCTGCTGCCCGAGGCGCGCGCCGTCACCGGGCGGATGGACGCGTTCAAGGCCCGGGCCCGCGATCTGGCGAGCGGACTGGAGCCGGAATTGTCGGTCTCGATCGACGTGATGCTGCCGATCTTCCTGTTCACCCATGCGGTGACGGACTTTCAGGCGACCTTTCCGGACACGCCGCTGCGCGTCCATGTCGAGGCGCTGGGTGCGGTGCTCCAGCCGGTGATCGACGGCCGCTGCGCCTTTGCCGTCATGGGGTCGCTCCCGCTCATTCCGCCCGAATTCTCGCGCGAGCGGCTGATCTCCATCCGCCTCATCATGACGGCCTCCCCCGATCACCCGCTGGCCCGGCATCCCACGCCCATCCCGCGCGACATACTGGCCGAGCATGTCCAGCTCGTCCTCACCGACCGATCCGAGCTTTCGGCGGGCAAGGAGTTCGGCGTGCTGTCGCCGAAGGTCTGGCGGCTCGCCGATCTCGGCGCCAAGCACGCATTCCTCCGCGCGGGCCTGGGCTGGGGCAGCATGCCGCAAGCGATGATCGCGGACGATCTGGCGTCGGGCGCCCTGGTCGAGCTTGAGATCGAGGATGCCTGGCCCGAGGGCAATCTGATGCCGCTGCTTGCGGTCCATCGCAGCGACACCCCACCGGGGCCGGCGGGCCGCTGGCTGGTCGAGCGGCTGAAGGACACGGTTGCACTGTGTCCGGGGCACCCGGTTGCGGTGGAGGTGGGTTAGCTCGCGAGAACCAGAGCCCAGGACCCGTTCGTGTCGAGCCCTTCGACTGCCCGCTAGGGCGGGCGCTCAGGATGAACTTCGGCCCAAGGGCCGAAGTCGAGACACGCTACGCCGCGACCAACGTCCCTCGACTTCGCTCGGGACAAACGGTGCAGTTACCCCACCGCGTCCAGCGCCTGAGCCAGATCGCCCAGAATATCGTCGATATGTTCCAGCCCGATCGAAAGGCGGACATAGCCGGGCGAGACACCGGTCGCGATCTGGTCCTCGACGGAGAGTTGCGAATGGGTGGTCGACGCCGGGTGGATCGCCAGGCTGCGCGCATCGCCGATATTGGCGACATGGTAGAACAGCTTCAGCGCGTTGATGAAGCGGCTGCCGGCTTCGCTGCCACCGGCAAGCTCGAAACCGAGCAGCCCGCCCAGTCCGCCGGTCAGATAGCGGTCGGCGCGTTCGCGCTGCACGCCGGTCTGGAGCGAGGGGTGGATCACCCGCGTCACGTCCGGCCGGCCGCTGAGATACTCCACCACCTTCAGTGCATTTTCGCAGTGGCGTGGCATACGCAGCGCCAGCGTTTCCACGCCCTGGATCAGCTGGAAAGCGCTGAACGGAGAGAGCGCCGCACCCAGATCGCGCAACAATACGGTGCGTGCACGCAGAATATAGGCGATCGGACCAAGCGGCTTTGCCGCCTGCGCCCAGACCGCGCCATGATAGCTGGGATCGGGCGTGTTGAGCAGCGGCTGGCGCTCGGGGAACTGGTCCCATTCGAAATTGCCGCCATCGACGATCATGCCGCCGATCGAGGTGCCATGGCCGCCGATATATTTGGTCGTCGAATAGACGACAATGGCGGCCCCATGATCCAGCGGTCGCGCGAGCAAAGGCGCAGCGGTGTTGTCGACGATCAGCGGAATGCCGAGCGGCCGGCCGAGCGCGGCGATTTCCGCGATCGGGCACACCACCAGCTTGGGATTGGGCAGCGTCTCGACATAATAAGCGCGGGTCTTCTCGTCGGTCGCGCGGGCGAAGGCGTCGGGATCGGCCGGATCGACGAAGCGCACCTCGATCCCCATGTCGCGCAGCGTGTTGGCGAAGAGATTATAGGTGCCGCCGTACAGGTCGGTGCCACTGACGATATTGTCGCCGGCTCGCGCAAGATTCTGGATGGCATAGGCCGAAGCCGCCTGCCCCGAAGCGACCGCGAGCGCCGCCGCGCCGCCTTCGAGCGCGGCGATGCGCTGTTCGAGGATGTCCGTCGTCGGGTTGCCAATGCGCGTGTAGATATTGCCGAGTTCCTTCAGCGCGAACAGGTTCGCTGCATGTTCGGCGCTCTGGAACTGATAGGATGTAGTCTGGAAGATCGGGGCCGCCACCGCGCCCGTGGTCGGATCGGCGCGCCATCCCGCGTGCAGGGCAAGCGTCTCCGGACGGTAATTCGCAGCCATTCGATCATCCTCTTCCAATTGAAGCGCTGGAATTAACGGGAGATCGCGGCGAGCGCCAGAGGTGGTTCGCGCGCGCGGTTCGTTCAGCCGAGCGCACCGGCCTTAAGCGATGGTCGCGAACGTTTGACGGACTGATGCGTATTGAATCAAATGACGTGGATTGGAGCAGGAAGATGACCGAACAGGCTTCGTTGCCCCCGGCAGAACAACTCGCAGCGGGCAATACCGCGCATTTCCCCAATGAAAGCACGGCGTATCGCGCGGCACGCAACGCACTGCTGGCCGAGGAGATCGAGCTACGCCGCCATATTGAGCGCGTCGCCGAACAGCGCCGTCAGCTTCCCGCCGGCGGAGAAGTGCCCGCCGATTATCGCTTCGTCGGAGAAAACGGCCCGGTGACGTTGAGTGAGCTGTTCGGCGACAAGGATACTTTGGTCATCTACAGCTATATGTTCGGCCCGCAGCGCGAGCGCCCCTGCCCGATGTGCACGTCGCAAATGGCGTCGTGGGAGTTCAAGGTCGCGGATATCGAGCAGCGCGTCGCGCTTGCGATGATCGCGCGGTCGCCGATCGAACGGCTAGTCGCAGCAAAGGCGGCGCGTGGCTGGAAGAATCTGAAAGTCTATTCGGACAGCGACGGCGATTTCACCCGCGGCTATGTCAGCGCCGAGGACGAGGACATGCCCGGCTATACCGTCTTCACCCGTCGTGACGGAACGATCCGCCATTTCTGGAGCGGCGAAATGGGCGGCGACATGTCCGATCCGGGCCAGGATCCGCGCGGCGCACCCGATCTCGATCCGCTTTGGTCTCTCCTCGACACCACGCCGGCGGGACGCGGCGACTGGTATCCGAAGCTCGACTATGACTGAGCCGGCCGAGCGCATCGATATTGCGTCGCGCATCATCCATGCGACGCCGGACGCCGTCTATCGCGCGCTGCTCGATCCCGACGCACTGCTCGCCTGGCGACCGCCCGCCGGCATGACCGGCCGGTTCGACGCGTTCGACCCGCGAGAGGGCGGCCATTACCGCATGACGCTGACCTATGACGATGGCGGCCAGGGACATGGCAAGTCGTCCGACGACGAAGACACCGTCCAGGGCCGGTTCGCCGAACTCGTCCCCGACACCCGTGTCGTCGAGCTCGTCGAATTCGAATCCGACGACCCCGCCTTTGCCGGAACGATGAGGATCACCACCAGCCTGACGCCGGTCGCCGGCGGCACCCAGGTCTCGATCGCCTGCGAGCAGGTTCCATACGGAATCCGCCCCGAAGATCATCAGGCCGGCATGGCTTCGACGCTCGAGAACCTCGCCGATTATCTCGAATGAGCCCCACCCGCCTTGAAAAGATGCGCTGCCCCGGCTAGGGGCGGCACCGTCATTATCGACAAGGTTCCGAACACGGAAAGGAGTGCCCCATGCGTGCAGCGTTCGCCCACAGCTTCGACATTTCCGATTTCCGTATCGTTCAGGAACCCTCTCCATGGGCACTTCCCGTGACGGCGAGCATGCTCGCCTGATTTTCCGCCGTGGCAACCATGCCACGGCCATTCCAATTTCGCCGCTGTATGACCGCATCGCCGGCTCCTTCGTCCAGAAGGAGGCTGTTCGATGAGCCATGCATCCGTCAAACTCGTCGCATCCGATGCGAGCTGGATCGATCCCGTCGCGATCGACCAGCTGCATCGTGCGGCAACGCTCGAGGGCATCGAGCGTGTCGTCGGCCTGCCCGATCTCCATGCCGGGCGCGGCATCGCGGTCGGCGCGGCCTTCTGGTCGCGCAGCCATGTCCATCCGCATCTTGTCGGCAGCGATGCCGGCTGCGGCATGGGGCTGTGGTCGAGCGATTTGCCGCTTCGCCGGTTCAAACCCGATGCGGCGGAGCGCAAGCTGCGCGGCCTCGACGAACCATGGTCCGGCGATCAACTGCCGCTGCTCGAAGACGCGGCACTGCCGGCCGATCTGGCGTGCGAAGCGCTCGGCACGATCGGCGGCGGCAATCACTTCGCCGAACTCTTGCGGGTAGAGGCCGTCACCGATGCGCTGGCACTCGCGTTGCTCGGCATGGCGGAAGATTGCGTCCAGCTGATGGTCCATAGCGGATCGCGCGGGATCGGCCATGCAATGCTCGAACGCCAGCTCGCGCGCGGCAATGCCCGTCCGCTGGAGTTCGGCAGCGCGGATTGCACCGCCTATCTCGCCGAGCATGACCGCGCCGTCGCCTGGGCCGTGCTCAATCGCGCGATCATCGCCATGCGCTTCTGCGAGCGGCTGGGCCTGAAGGCGGAGCGGCGCCTCGACATCTGCCACAACAGCGTGACGGCGCATCGCGACGGCTGGCTGCATCGCAAGGGTGCGGCGCCGGCCGATCGGGGCGCGATCGTCTTTCCCGGTTCGCGCGGCGACCTGACCTATCTCGTCCGGCCGCGACCCGAACAGGCGGAGGATGCGTTGCAGTCGCTCGCCCATGGTGCCGGTCGCAAATGGAGCCGCAGCGAAGCGAAGGCCAAGCTGTCCGGACGATTCAAGGCGTCCGATCTCACCCGCACCCGCCTCGGCAGCCGCGTGATCTGCGAGGATCGCGACCTGATCTACGAGGAGGCGCCGCAGGCCTATAAGGATATCCATCAGGTCGTCCGCGACCTAGAGCAGGCCGGACTGATCGACGTGATCGCGACGCTGCGCCCGCTGATCACCTACAAGACGAGCCGGACATGATGGAGGTCGTGCTGCATCTGTCCGCCGGGCAAGGCCCGGAGGAATGCCGCTGGGTGGTGTCGCAACTCGCGGCGGCGTTCGGTCGGGAGGCGGCGGCGATCGGGCTGGCGTGCGCGGTGCTGGAGCCGGTGTCCGGCCCTGCCCCCTCGCTGCTGCTCGCCATTCGCGGCCCGGCGAGCGAGGCATTCGCCCAGGCGCGAAAGGGCACGATCCGCTGGATCGGCACCAGCCCGTTCCGCCCCATGCACAAAAGGCGCAACTGGTTCGTCGGCGTGACGCGCCTGTCCGACGCTGCCGACAGCCCGGACCTGCGCGAAGAGGATATCGGCTATCAGACAATGCGCGCCTCCGGGCCCGGCGGTCAGCACGTCAACAAGACAGACAGCGCGGTGCGCGCCACCCATCTGCCGACCGGCCTGACCACGACCGTGCAGGACCAGAGATCCCAATTCGCCAACCGCAAGCTCGCGCGCCTGAAGCTGGCGATGCTGCTCGACGAACGCCGTCGACAGGCGGAGGCGGACGACCGCCGGGACCGATGGGATCGCAACCACGATCTGGAGCGCGGCAATGCCGTACGCAGCTATGAGGGGGTGAAATTCAGGCTGAGGGGATGAGTGCGGTTTCACGATAGCCCACGACACCGGACACCGTTCGGGCTGAGTAGAAGCCCTGCCCTTTCTTTGTTCAGGCGCAAAAGAAGGAAGGACAAGGGCTTCGACAGGCTCAGCCCGAACGGGTGGAAGTGCCGTTGGCTCTTATTTCCGTCCCTCGCCCCCAAGCAGTTCATCCAGCATGAACTCCCCGCCCTCACGATACAGGTCGGTCAGCGTGTCGAAGGTCAGGTACATATCGTGCGTCTCGTTGGGGATGACGCGTTCGACCATCTTCACGCCCGGCCGCTTGCCGCGCAACGCATCGGCCAGCACGATCGACTGGTTGAAATCGACGTTCCGATCGTCGTCGCCAGCCGCGATATAGACGGGCGAGGTCCATCCGCCGACATAGGCCATCGGCGAATGCGGGAATCCGCCCTTCAGGAAATCGTGCACGCCCGCCATGTCGAACCCGACGGCGAAAACATCTGAATTGCGCGCCAGTGCCTGGGCGGTCAGATATCCGCCCCAGGACAGGCCATAGATGCCGATCTTGCCGACCTTCAGGTCGGTGCGCGACTTCAGATAGTTTGCGCCGCCCAGCACGTCCTTATACTCGCTAGCGCCGGCATCCCCCCAGCCCGGCGCGTTGCGGAACGCATGGCCGCGCATGATGCTGCTGCGATATTCGACCGAGAGCACCACGCAGCCGCGGTCCGCGAAATACTGGTTCATCTCGTACAGGTTCGAATAGGCGTCCATATAATGGAAGCCGAGCAGCATCTGCCGCCGGATCCCGCCATGGACGAACACCACGCCACAACCTTTTGGATTACGTGGAATAAAGAGCTGCCCGAACGCCGTCTCGCCATCGCTTCCCGGAAAGCTGACGGCCCGTGGCTCGACCATCGCGAGCGCCGGGAAGTCGGACGGGACAAGGGGAAGTTCCGACGCCGCTGTCTTGCCGTTCGTTTCGCGGATCGTGACGCTCGGCGGATCGGCGAAGCCCGCCGCGACGAAGGCAAGCCTGCCCTGCGCCAGCGGTGTCGGCCCCCATTGATTGGCTGGGCCGTTGGTCAGCCGGCGCGGGGCGCCACCGCTCAGCGCCACCGAGGACAAATACCGCCGATCAAGATCGCCGATATTGTTGCTGTATATCAGATCCTTGCCATCCATCGTTAGAACAGCGGATTCAACGTCACCGTCGCCCGGTGTCAGCAGCTTCGCCGCACCACCCGCCTCGGGGATCGCGTAGAGATGACGCCATCCATCACGCTCCCACACAAAGCCGATCCGCCCGGTCGTCGACCAGAAAAGCTGGTCGGCGGGCGCGCCGGTGCCGGTGGCATCCTGGGTCAGGCCGTAAAAGGCGGAGCCAATCCCCGGCTGCGCCTGCCACAATCGACGGGGCGAACCGCCATCGGCATCCGCACTCCACACTGCCCAGGGTTCGGCCGAAACATAGGGCCCTTCATAGCCGATGCCGAGAAAGGTCGGCTGGCGCCCGGTGGTCCGGCGGAATGCAATCCTGCGCCCATCGGGCGACCAGACCGCGCCGGCGTCAACAGCGTCGGCGGGACGCAGGACCGTTGCGCGCGCCTGGGTGGCAAGGTCGAACAGTTCGATATTGCCGGCGCGTTCGAAAGCCAGTCTGTGACTGTCTGGAGAAAAACGAAGATTTGCAATCGTTCCCGACAACAGCAGCGCTGGCTGCCCTGCCCCATTCGCGCTTAGCGGCACGCTCATCAGTCCCCGTTCGGTCGACCAGACGATGCGTGAATCGTCGGGCGCGATCTGTGGCGCATCGCCGGTTCCCAGCAGCTTCGGCGCGGCCGAACCATCAGTGGGCACGATCCAGATCTGACGAGACGGCGCTTCGAGCGTCGAACGCGGATTGGGGATTTCGCCCTTGTTGTTCGCGGAGCCTCCGCGAACAAAGATCATCGCGCCGCCGTCACGGGTCAGCGAGATTTCCGACAGTTCCTGACCGTCATCCTCCGCATAGTTGACGATCGCGCGTGCCGGCATGCCAAGCCGCTTGAAATAGATCGCGCGCGTCCGCCCTTCGCGCGAGACATAGGCGATCGATCGCCCGTCACCCGAGGCGATCGGCTGATAGACGAGTGGCGCGCCCAAAACCGCCTCGATAGTGAAGCTGCCGGCATGGCGCGACGGCGCGGGCGCCGGACGCGTCCCGTCCGGCACTTGAACGCTCAACCGCGCATCCGCGCGCCCAACAGCCTTGCGCGTATAGGAGATGCGGCTGCCATCGGCCGACCAGCGCGGATCGCCGTCGCGCGCGAAGACGGGATCGAGATAATCGATCCGCCCGCTCGCGAAATCGAAGACCGCCACATAGCTCCAGTCCGCCTGGCGCGCCGCGACATAGCCACCGGTGACGTGGCCGCCGCGTGCATTCTCGAATGCCAGCTTGCGTCCATCCGGCGAGAACACCGCGTCGCGCACCGCACCACGGATAGTGAAAGCAATCCGCGGCGCGCTCCAGCCGCCGGCCGTGTCGCGCTCGGCCAGCCACACGCCGCTGTGATCGTCATTGAGCCAGATCGCGCGATTGCCGTCGGCCGATCGGGTCGCATCAGCGGGCATCGCGACGGTCTGGGCGGGCGCGGCGGACGCGATCGCCAGCGGTGTGCAAAAGGCGATCGCCGCCGCAAATCCAGATAACAGGCGCCTGCTGCGCTCGATGCGATCCATGCTGACGCTCCGTTCGGTCTGTGGTTGGATGACGACGATATGGCGCCGTCCGCAATGGACGACGCCATATGTCATTTCATCCCGATTACGCCCGAGCGAGCCTTGTCCGTCAACAGGTTGATGAAGCGGAGAACTCCGATACGATTGCGGAGCACTGTGTTGACATCGCAGTGGTCGCAAGTTCCAGCGGGTCCACCGCTGCGAAAGAAGGAAACCGGCTTCTTCCCTCCGATACTTCACGGAATAGCGGGCTCCCGGCGTTCGCATCAAAACCAGTAGAGGAGTGCAAAGGCCTTGCCGCTTCACGCAAAATCAGCCCATCATCATTAATTGCTAACGCCTCGCAATTTCGTTATTAAGACTCCCAAATTCGGCTCCGGCGGTGGCAACGGCATTGGCATATGAGTGATAGGACGGCAGTCCTGGATATCGGCAGCGTCTATGCCGCGCACGGCCATTGGCTGCAGAGCTGGCTGCGCCGACGCACGCGTTGTCCGCATCGTGCGTCAGACCTGACCCAGGACACGTTCTGCCGGATCATCGAGCGCCGCCCGGCCGAGGCACTGGCCGATCCGCGTCGCTATCTCGCGGTCGTCGCGCGCCGGCTGCTGATCGACGACGTTCGCCGCCGCGATATCGAGCGTGCCTATCTCGACGCGCATGCCGACATGCTCGGCGATATCGACGAACTGACGCCGGAGCGGATCGCCGCCGCGACCCAGCTTCTCGACGGCATCATGCTGCTGCTCGGGGGATTGTCGGCGCAGGTGCGCGCGGTCTTCCTGCTGCGTCGTATCGACGGATTGCCGCATGCCGAGATCGCCGCCGAATTCGGCATCTCCGAACGCACGGTGAAGCGCCACATCGCACACGCCTACGCCGCCTGCTACACATTCGCCTATCCCGACTGACATGCGGAACCTGGCGATCGAGACACCGAGCGCGGCCGTGATCCGCAAGGCAGCGCATTGGCTGGCCGAACTCAACGGCGACGCGGTGACCGCGGCGCAGCGCGACGCTTGCGAGGCCTGGTGCGCCGAACATGCCAGTCATCGTCTCGCTTTCGACCGGATGCGCGGATTCGACGCGCGGTTCCAGGGGCTGGACGGCGTCGAGCGTGCCGCGCTGACCCGCGCTACACATAGCCGGGAACGCGGACCGACGCGACGCATGGCGGGTGGATTGCTCGGTCTCGGCGCGATCGTGTTCGCCGGCTGGCTGGGCGTCACCAGCTTCGCGGGCCGGCAGCTCTTCCCCGATTATCGCACCGCGCCCGGCGAGCAGCGCACCGTGACGATGGCTGACGGATCGGCGCTGGTGGTGGATACCGACAGCGCGGTCGATGTCGACGAGAACGGGGTTTCGCGGCACGTCCGGCTGTTCCGGGGCCGGGTCATGGCCAATGTCGTCGCCGACACGTCACGCCCATTCCAGGTTGAGACGCGCGATGGCACCGCCACAGCGCTGGGCACCGCATTCGCGGTCGAGCGCGATGGCGAACGCACTCTGGTCACCGTCACCGAATCCCGCGTGCGCGTATGCCCGGCGACACTCACCGCGGACAATACAGATTGCCTGAGGCTCGAACCCGGTCAGCGGGCGACGATCGCCGATGGCCGCGTGATCCGGATCGGATCGGTCGACCCCGAACAGGCGGCGGCCTGGGCGCGTGGCTGGCTGGAGGCGGACGACAAGCCGCTCGCCGAGATACTGACCGAGCTCAATCGTTACCGCAGGCAGCCGATCCGCTTCGATGCGGCGGACCTTTCACACATCCGCGTAACGGGCAGCTATCCGCTGACCGATGCTCCGCGCGCGCTGAACGCGATCGCCGAAACCGCCGGCATCACGGTCTTGCGGACGGCGTCCGGAGACGTGGCGGTGCGTGCCCGCTGATCTTTTTTTACACCCTCCGCCAATCCGGCTGTCCCCTTTTGCCGCGCCGCCCGTCCCACCTTGCGAACGGTTCCGTTTTCAAGGGGATTTCCATGATTTCGATCTCAATGCGCGGCGCAGCACTGGCAGTGCTGGCGACCGCCTCCCTCGCCGCAATCGGCGCACCCGCCACGGCACAGGCGGCTCAAGCCTCGCGCGCATTCGACATTCCTTCGGGCTCGCTCGGCGCGGCATTGGCACGGCTTGGGCGCCAGGCGGGCACCGTCGTCTCGGTCGATCCCGCGCTGGTGCGCGGCAAGCATAGCGGCGGTCTGCGCGGCGCGTTCACCACCGGCGATGCGCTAGCCCGGCTGCTCGCGTCCTCCGGCCTGTCCGCACGCGACGACGGGCGCGGCGGCTATCGCATCGTGATGCAGCCGCGGCCCACCCGCCCTGCCCCGCGTGCGACCGCAACGCGTGCTGCCCCTGCCCCGGTCGCGGGTGCGATCGATGCGCCTGCGGAGACCGACGATGGCGGGACGGACGAGCAGATCTTGGTGGTCGGCGCGCTGACCGATGTCGAGATCGACCGCGAACAGATCGAGTTCCGCCAGGCCAACGACCTGGCCGACCTGTTCCGCCAGGTGCCGTCGGTCTCGGTCGGCGGATCGGTCGGCATCGCGCAGAAGATCTATGTGCGCGGCCTGGAAGACAATATGCTCAACGTGACCGTGGATGGTGCCCCGCAGCGCGGCACGTTGTTCCACCATATCGGCCGCGTCTCCATCGAACCCGAACTGCTCGCCACCGTCGACGTGAAGGCCGGCGCGGGCGAGGCGACATCGGGTTTCGGCGCGATCGGCGGCGCCATCCGCTTCCGCACGCGCGATGCGGACGATCTGCTGAAACCCGGCCAGTCGGTCGGCGCGATCGCCAAGGCGGGATGGTTCAGCAATGACGGCTATAAGCTGAGCGCTACGGTGTTCGGCCGGATCAGCGACGATCTGGGCCTGATCGCATCCTATGCGCATGTCGACCGTCAGAACATGAAGGATGGCGGCGGAGACACGCTGTACGGCACAGCCGCCACGCAGAAGCTCGGCTTCGTCAAGCTCGGCGGCTCGCTGGGCAGCGGCCATCGTTTCTCTGCAAGCTACGAGCAACGGAACGAACGGGCGGCCTTCGGCCAGCGGCCGAACTGGCCGGTGCTGGCGGGCGATCCGCTGTTCCCGGCAAAGGCGAAGCGCCAGACCGCGATCCTCGACTACGGCCTTGCCGCCGGCGAAGGCATCGACCTGGAGGCGACGGGTTATTGGACGCGCTCGCACTTCGTGCAGGATCGCAGCGATCGCTGGGGTCTCTATGGCGCCACGATCCAGAGCTATGGTTTCGACGCTCGCGGCCGGTTCCGCCGGGGCCAGCACGATCTGGTGGTCGGCGCCGAATATCGCGACGATCGCGTCGAAAGCCGCTATCTGGAGGCGCAGTCGGTCTGGGGGCCCTGGGCATGGGATCCCGCCATCGGACGCTTCCTTGAAACCGGCACCGTTTTCGGCCTTTACGCGCAGGATCACTGGCGGATCGCCGATCCGCTGACCCTGAGCGTCGGCGCCCGGTACGACTCCTACGACCTGACGCAGGTCACCTACGCCAACGGCACCGAGAGCGACGGCTTCAGCTTCAACGCCGGCCTGCGCTACGAAGTGGTCAGCGGCCTCACGCTTCACGCCAGCGTTGCAGAGGCGTTCCGCGGCAAGGAGATCGGCGACGCCTTCACATTGGAGAAGCGCCCGGGCCGCATCTCGCTCGCACCCGGCCTGCGCCCCGAACGCGTCGACAATTACGAAGCGGGCGCCGCTTTCGACCGCGACGGTTTCCGCGCCTCCGCCGTCTATTACGACATGGTGATCGACGATGTGATCCTCGATCAGATCGGCAACGGCCCCGCACCGCAGGCGCCGAACTATTACGAGAATATCGGTCGATTCAAGGCGAACGGCGTCGAGCTCCGCGCCGGCTACAGCAGCGGCCCCTTCTCGATCGACGCCTATTTCAATCACTACAAGTCGCGCATCAACGGCAACCCCGTCGAGGGGTATGAGCATATCGGCCTCGGTACGTCGGTTGGCGACAATTGGAACGTGACGCTGGGATATCGCCCGTCCGAGACGCTCGGCTTCGAAGCGAGCGTGACGCATTACAACGACCTCAACGATATCGAAGTGCTGCATCGCAATGTCGAGATCGGCTGGATCCCGACCACCCAACTCGTCGACAAGCCCGGCTATACCGTCGTGGATCTGTTCGGTCGCTGGCAGCCATTGGGCAGCGACCGGCTGACCCTGCTCGCCGGCATCTACAATGTGTTCGACACGCGGTATCGCGCGCATTCCAGCGTCGCCGACTATGGCGGCATCCCCGATTACGAAGGTGTGGTGGGCGTGCGCGAGGCGGGACGCGACATCAGGCTGACGGCGTCGATCCGCTTCTGACGATGGATGCATCCGCGCGCCGCACGTTCCGGCCGCGCCATGCGCTGCGCCTCTGGCATCGCTGGTTCGGCCTGGGTGCGGCGCTGTGGCTGTTCGCGCTGTCCCTGACCGGTTCGGCGATCGTCTTCTACGACGAGCTCGATCGCTGGCTCAATCCGGACTGGCGATCGGTGCCGGCCGCGTCGCTGCCGGCCGAGCCAGCGGCCGACCGGGCACTCGCTGCTGCCCACGCGGCGCTGCCCGGTTTTTCGCCGCGCTATGTCGATCTGCCCGAACGCGCCGGCGACACGATCATGCTGATCGGCGCGCTCGAAAAGCCGGCCGGCGGATCCGCGGCTGTGCAGATCTTTGCGCATCCGGGCGATGGACGGCTGCTGGGCTGGCGGGCGAGCGATACGCTGGCCTTCGACCGCCGCCATCTGATGGACAGCCTCTACGCCCTCCATATGGACCTGATGCTCGGACCGGCCATGGCATGGTTCCTCGGGCTGATCGCGCTGCTGTGGACGCTCGACCATATCCCTGCGCTGATGCTGGCGGTGCCGCGACTGGCCGCGCTGCGCTCTGCCTTCCTCGTCAAAGGTCGCGGGCTGCGCCGGCTGTTCGATCTTCATCGGGCACCCGGCATGTGGCTCTATCCCGTCACGCTCGCGCTGGCGGTCACCGGCCTGTGCCTGACCTGGGAGGAGGAAAGTCGCGACGTCGTGCGATTGGTCTCGCCGGTTTCGGAGCGGCTACATTACGGATTCGCCGATACGGCCGGTCACACCCCCGATATCGGCATAGGGCGCGCGGTCGCGATCGCACGGGCGCATGGCGCGGGCCCGGTCGACAGTGTCGCGACCATTCCGAACAAGGGCGTCTATGGCGTGCGCAGCTTCGATCCGCGCGACCTGGACGGCATGGGCCGGCTTTGGACCTATGTACGGAAAGCGGACGGCACGATCATCGGGCAGCGGCACGATAATGGCGAGAGCGCGGGCGACCTGTTCTTCGCCTGGCAATATCCGCTGCATTCGGGGAAGGCGTTCGGCCTGGCCGGCCGCATCGCGATCTTCGTCGCCGGGATCGCAACCGCCGCGTTCAGTGTGACCGGCGTGATGCTGTGGTGGCGCCGGCGGCGACGGGGGTAAGCCCGTCGCCTCGAATGCACGATGGTCAGGGCTGAAGCTCCACATTGTACGACATCGCGAATTCCATGAATTTCATCGCCGATGCCATGTCAGCCGATTTCCAGCGGACCGAACGCGCGCCGATCCGCTCCACATTGGGCAGATAGGCGAGCAGTTCGGCCGGGCGATAGAAGTGGAAGGTGAGATCGATCGTCACCGGCTGCGTCGCCTTGGCCGGCTTCACCTGCGGGATCTTCTGCACCGCCTTGGCTGCGGCGATACGGATCAGACGTTGCGCTTCGGCGGGCACCAGTGCGTCGGCCGCGTGGAAGCCGACCGACCGCTTGACGACGACGGTCTCGGCACCGGGGATGACCGGCACCAGTTCCTCGACCGCGGCATCGTCACCCGTCGCCAGGATCACCGGCACGCCATATTGCGCGGCCAGCGCGGCGTTCATCGATCCTTCGGAGGCGGGCACCCCGTTGAGCTTCACTTCCGAAATACGCGCGCTGGAGAAGGTGTGCGCACGCACGCCGCGCGGATTGGAGGCGCCGGCATGATAGCCGATGAACATCGCACCGTCGAAACGGCCATTCTGCACCCCCTCCATCATCATCAGCGGCCTCGGACTGCCGCGGACCAGCCGGACATCGGCGGGCAAATCCTCGATCAAAATATTCTGCATGTCGCCATGCGCATCGGCGACGACGAATTCGGTCGCCCCCGCCTCACGTGCGCCGGCGATCGCGGCGAGGAGTTCGTCGGTCATGATCCGGCGCTGGCGCTGATAATCGATGCCGGTCCCGCTGATCTGGTTGGGTGTCACCGCGCCGGCAATGCCCTCCATATCGATCGAGATGAAAATGCGGCGCCCTTGCTGCGCCTGTGCGGGCTGCGTTGCGGCGAGAAGTGCGGCGCAGGACAAACCCAGTGCCAATGTACGGCGAAGACGATGTGAACGGATCGGCATGATGGAATCCCCCAAAGATTTTTTGTTTCGGACCATCCTAGCATTCCCGTTGCGCTTTTCCATCCAGGATTGCAGCTTTCAGTTTCAGCGAATCAATTCCGATATTCGAAACAAGGAGGGGGCGACTATGACGCCGAAGATGCCGAGGCTGGTTCTGGCCAGCATGCTGCTGATGGGCGGAGCGACGCCAGCAATGGCCGACCGGTTCGATAGCGTGCGCGCCGCGATCCGCGAACAGATCACCGAGAAATCGGTGCCGTCGGTCGCCGTCGCGGTGATGCAGGACGGCAAGATCGTCTGGGAGGAGGGTTTCGGCTGGGCCGATCGCGAGAAGCAGATCCCGGCCGACCAGAACACCATGTATTCGCTCGCGTCGATTTCCAAGCCGATCACCGCCACCGGGCTGATGACGCTCGTCCAGGCCGGCAAGGTCGATCTCGACAAGCCGGCCAACGACTATCTCGGTGCGGGCAAGCTCACTGCACGCGTCGGCGATGCCCGCGACGCCACCGTGCGCCGCGTCGCCGCACATACCGCCGGCCTGCCGCTGCACTTCCAGTTCTTCTACGAGGACGAACCCTTCATCCGGCCGCCGATGGACTACACCATCCAGACCTATGGCAATCTGTTCACCGCGCCTGGCGAGAAATACCAATATTCCAATCTCGGCTTCGGTGTGCTCGACGAGATCATCAGCCGCGTCTCCGGTGTCAGCTATGCCGACTTCATGCGGCGCGAAGTGTTTCTGCCGCTGGGCATGACCCATACTTCGGTCGATATCGGCCCCGGCCTCGAGCGCTTCGCCGCGATGCGTTACGGCAAGGACGGCGAGCCTGTTCCCTTCTACGAATTCGATCATCCCGGCGCTTCGGCGGTCTATTCGAGCGCGCATGATCTGGTGCGCTTCGCCGGCTTCCATCTAAAAAACCACCTGTCGGGCCAGAAAGCGATCCTTAGCGACGCCTCGATCGACGCGATGCATGTGCCCGCAGATCCGCAGGCGGTCCGCGACGAAGACAGCGGCTATGGCGTCGGCTTCAGCGTGCGCACCAAGGATGGCTATCGAGTCGTCTCGCACACCGGAGGGATGGCCGGTGTCGCGACGAGCATGCAGATATTCCCGGATCGCAATATCGCCGTGGTCGTGCTGACCAATTCCAGCAGCCCGGCGTCGCGGATCGTCGCAGACAAGATCAATGCGATCATGCTGCCCGGATGGAAGCCCGCGCCGACGACACCGCCAGAGCCCAAGACGACGGCGTTCGCACCGTCCGCGGATCTGGTCGGCACCTGGAAGGGCACACTGACAACGCCGACCAAGGAAATGCCGGTCGAGCTCGCTTTCCAGCCCGACGGCATGATCCGCGCGACGTTCGGCGATCAACTTCCGACGCTCGTGTCCAAGGCACGCTTCGAAAAGGGCTATTTCGACGGCGATCTCAACGCACGCATCCCGAACCCCGAGACGTTGCGCTACAGCTATTCGGTCCATTTGTCGCTCAAGCTGCGCGGCACGACGCTGAACGGCGCGGCGACCGCGATCGGCGATGGCGACAACCAGCGCGTCCGCAATGCTTTGACCCATTGGATCTCGCTGACCAAACAACCCTGAGGTGACGTAACTCTTATCCGTTCGGACTGAGCTTGTCGAAGTCCTTGTCCTTTCTTCGACACCGTGCCGGAGAAGGGCAGGACTTCGACAAGCTCAGTCCAAACGGGTTGGGCAGCGGGCCTTTTTCCGACGCCACCGCGCGGCGATCACACCGTCGCGCGCGTCCGCAGCCGCCAGTTGGCGATATGCGCTCCGGCCAGCAACAGGCTGCCCGCGACTGTCAGCGCCGTCTCCGCTGCGGCGCGGCTCACGAACAATGCGCCCGCGGCCATCAGGATCAGTCCTGCAATACCCGCAAACACCGGCACGAGCGCCCCATGGCGCCGGTGCCCGCTCGCCAATGCGATCGCGCTGGTCGGGATCGCGGCGCCCAGGATCACCAGGTGAAATCCCTCGCCAAGATCCAGCGCGCGGGCCAGCACGGGCAAAGCCGCGATCAGGATCGGCAGCGCCAGGCAATGGATCAGGCACAGAAGCGACGCGCCCACCGCAAAATGGTCGAGCCAAGCCTGTTCTGTTCCGATCCGTCTCTGCATGATCGGCAAATGATACTTTGTATCATCGATTGCAAGGGGTGCCGCCGCTTCCTCGATCGTTTTCGCGAAAACACATAACAGAGCTGCAGCAACAGAGCCGGCTAACCAACCTTGTCGCTCTATCATATATAGGGTACCCCCCTATCCTATGCATATCTCCAGGAACAAGGATGCGATGGTCGCGCGGGTGCGCCGGATCGCGGGACAGGTCGCTGCGGTCGAGCGCGCAATTCAGGGCGATGCCGCCTGCGCGGAAACGCTGCATCTTGTCGCGGCGGTGCGCGGCGCCGTGGCGGGGCTGATGGATGAACTGGTTGTCGACCATCTCAATGCCCATGTCGCGGCACCTGGTCTGACCGATGCGGAACGCAGCATCGCCGCCGACGAACTCGCCATGCTGCTGCGCCGTCATGTCCGCTGACCCGACAATGTCAGGCAACGGCGCTGATCACGCGCATGATTTCCTGGGCGCATCGCATGATCGCAATGCCCGCCGCACGCTCTGGGTTGTCGCGATCACCACGCTGATGATGGTCGTCGAGATCGCCGCCGGATATATCACCGGATCGATGGCGCTGCTGGCCGACGGCTTCCACATGGCCACCCATGCCGGCGCGCTCGGCGTCGCCGCGATCGCCTATGGCTATGCGCGTCGCCATGTCGCCGATCCGCGATACAGCTTCGGCACGGGCAAGGTCGGCGATCTTGCAGGCTTCGCCTCCGCGCTCGCGCTCGGGCTGATCGCGCTCGGCATCGCGGCGGAATCGGTCGCGCGCCTTGCGGAGCCGGCGCGTGTCGCATTCGGCGAAGCGACTATCGTCGCCATCGTCGGGCTGGCGGTGAACCTGGTCAGTGCGCTGCTGCTCTCGGGCGGGCATGACCATCGTCACGGCCACGCTCATGACGGCCATCACCACCATCACGGTCACGACAATAATCTGCGGGCCGCCTATCTCCATGTACTGGCCGATGCATTGACCTCGATCCTCGCCATCGCGGCATTGCTTGCGGGGCGCTATCTCGGCTGGGTCTGGCTCGATCCCGTCATGGGTATCGTCGGCGCGATCGTCATTGCCCGCTGGTCATGGTCGCTGATGCGCGACAGTGCGGCGGTGCTGCTCGACCGGTCGGATCCGGGACTGACGACTAAGATACGCGACCGCGTGGAAGCGCCGGGCGATGCGGTCGTCACCGACCTTCACGTCTGGCGGATCGGCCCTGCCGGACATGCCGCAATTGTCCGGATCGCGGGCCAGGCCACAGCTGCGACGATCCGCGAGCGGCTGCGTCCTGTCCGCGAAATCGGCCACCTCACGATCGAGGCTTGACGACGCGGGGGTGAGCGACATGATCGCGTGACGACACCGTAACGATAGCCTATGTTCGAAGTCCCCAATCGAAGGGACTACCCATGCAGCCGCTCCGCGCCGTCATCCTCGCGTTCCTCCTGATCGCGGGCACCGCGGCCCATGCACAGGTTCCGCCCTTCCCCGCCGCATTCCACATGCAGGAGATCGCGACCAACGGCACCACCATCCATGTTCGTGTCGGTGGCAAGGGGCCGGCTGTGGTGCTGCTCCATGGCTATGGCGAGACCGGTGATATGTGGGCACCGCTGGCGACCGAACTGGCGCGCGATCATCTGGTCGTGGTGCCCGATCTGCGTGGCATGGGGCTCTCGACCAAGCCGGCCGGCGGATATGACAAGAAAACCCAGGCCGAAGACGTCGTGGGCGTACTCGACGCGCTGAAGATCGAGCGCACGGACGTCGTGGCGCACGATATCGGCAACATGGTCGGCTTTGCCTTTGCCGCACAGCATCCGGCGCGCACGACGCGGCTGGTGCTGATCGATGCACCGGTGCCCGGGATCGGCCCGTGGGAGGAGATATTGAAGAACCCGCTGCTCTGGCATTTCCGCTTCGGCGGGCCGGACATGGAGCGGCTGGTCGCCGGTCGAGAGCGCATCTATCTCGACCGCTTCTGGAACGAATTCTCAGCCGACCCCAAATATTTCAGCGAAGCTGCACGCCGGCATTATGCCGCGCTCTATGCACGCCCCGGTGCGATGCACGCCGGCTTCGCGCAGTTCGCCGCCTTCGATCAGGATGCGATCGACAATCGTGCGATGATCGCCTCGGGCGGCAAGCTCACCGTGCCCGTCCTTGCGCTGGGCGGCGAGAAATCCTTCGGCACGACGATGGCCGTGGTGATGCGCGCCGCCGCGACCGACGTAACCGAAGGTGTCGTGCCAAATTCCGGTCACTGGATCATGGAGGAGAACCCCGGGGCGACGATTGCTCTGGTCCGCAGATTCCTGGACGGCAAACCCTGATCGCGAAAGCGGGATCGGGCTAAAATGTCCGGCTATTTCCCTGTTTTCGAGCTCTTCCCGCGCACGGTCGGTTTGATCCTGATGTAAACGCCGTGCCCTGCCCGGCGTTCGATCTCGAACGCATCTGTCTTCTCCACCAGATCGCCGAGTTTCGCGAAGCCATAGGTGCGTGGATCGAAGTCCGATGTGAGCACCTGGAGCCGTTGGCCGACACCGCCCAGCGCAACCCAGCCATCTTCTCCAGCCAGTTGTGCGATCGCGGTCTTGATGAGCGCGGTCGCTGCGCTCGGCGGACGGGTAACCGATGCCGGACGCGCATCGGGCTTTTCGGGCTGATCGGGCGCCGGCGCCTCCGGCAACAAATTCTCCGTGTAGATGAAGCGGCGGCAGGCCTGGCGGAAACTCTCCGGCGTCTTCTGTTCGCCGAAACCATAGACATCCACGCCCTGTTCCCGGATCCGCGCCGCCAGCCGAGTGAAATCGCTGTCCGACGATACCAGGCAGAAACCATCGAAGCGTGCGCTGTGGAGCAGATCCATCGCATCGATCACCAGTGCGATATCCGACGCGTTCTTCCCGGAGGTATAGGCGAAATTCTGATGCGGCATGATCGCATGGGTGGACAATATGTCGGCCCAGGATTTCAGCCGCGTGCCCGAAAAATCGCCATAGATGCGACGCACGCTTGCTTCGCCGATCTTCGCAATCTCTTCGAACAGGCCCGGTGCGATCCGGGCGGATGCATTATCGGCGTCGATCAGGACGGCCAGGCGTGGGGCGCGAGGTTCATTTGCCATGGCGCATGATGCCTCACCCAAGGCTGCCGCGCCATGCTCAACCGTGTTCGATTTTTGGTGGTCCCCCCATCGTGGCTGTGGCACCCCGGCCCTCGACAGACGGGGAGGCGACGGCATGGGGATTCTCGACACGGCGTTGGGCGCGACGAGCCTGTGGCTGCTGGGGATCGTGCTGTTCCTGTTGCTCGCCGGCGTCTCGACTGCCGGCAATCTGCTGCGGCGACGCATGCGCGGCGGTGCGGAGGGAAGCGAGGGCGAGGGGTATCTGCTTTCAGCCGCCCTTGCCCTGCTCGCATTGCTGATCGGCTTCACCTTCTCACTGTCGCTGTCGCGCTACGATGCGCGCCGTGCGCTGGTGGTGACGGAGGCCAATGCGATCGGCACGGCCTGGCTGCGTGCTGGGCTTGCAGGCGATCAGAGCGGACCCAAGCTCCAGTCGGCCGTTACGCACTATGCCGATATCCGCCTGCGCCTGCCCGAGAACGGCGCGGCGGGCGCGGATGCAATCGAAGGGGAAACCGGCCGGGCACAGGCTGCGCTCTGGGCCGAGATGCGCGCCGCGACCCGCGAAACGCCACCGCCCATCACGAGCACGATCCTGACCTCGATGAACGAGATGTTCGACGCCGCATCGGCTCGCCGGGCCGAGCGGGATGCGCATATTCCCGGCCGCGTGCTCGAGGTGCTGATCCTGTATGCGCTGATGTCCGCGGGCATCGTCGGCTATGTGCTCGGTGGATCGGGCAAACGTCACCGGGCCGTGACGTCGATCCTGTTCCTGCTGCTGACGCTCGCGCTGCTGCTGATCCTCGACCTCGATCGACCGTGGAGCGGCGGGATCACCGTTTCGCAGCAGCCGATGCACGATGCGCGTGCGGCGATGACACAGGCGATCAGCCCGGCGCCCGCCGATCCGGCCGGGCCAACAGCCAGTAACAGAACCCCGTGAGCGCGCCGTAACAGCCCATCAGCCAGAAGAATGTGGCGACGAAGGAGACCGGATACCCATGCAGGTTCATTGCCCATAAGACATAGGGCGCGGTCGGGATCGCGGTCATGGCAAAACCGCCAACGGCATAGCTTGTCACCGAAACCCGCCGCCAGTGCATCAGCAGCAACCGGATGGGAATGCCCAGCACGAGCTGTGCGACATAAAGCAGCAAGCAGAAGAAGATGATGATCGAGAGCGGTCGCGGAAAGGCACCGGTGGCCGCCGACACGCAGCCGGCCGCCACCGCGGCAGGCAACGGCGACAGAAGGAATTTGCCGATTTCCTTCACCGGCCTCACCCTTGTGGCATCGCCACGATGCGCGTCGCGAGCCGTTCCACCTCTGCGCGATCATGGCTGACATAGAGCGTGGGCAGGCCGAACTCGTCGCGGACGCGTTCGATCACGGTCATGATATCCTCGCGCCGTGCAGCGTCGAGCGACGCGAGGGGCTCGTCCATCAGCAGGAAACGGGGGCCGGACAGCAGCGCGCGGCCGATCGCGACCCGCTGCGCCTCGCCACCCGACAGCGTGCGCGGCCAGCGATCGAGCAGATGACCGATGCCGAGGAAGGCGACCGCTTCGTCCAACCCGATGTCGAGGCCGACCCGCCGAGCCTCTTCATCGATCAGCCGCGCGCCATACAGCAGGTTCGCGCGCACCCGCCGGTGCGGAAACAGACGCCCGTCCTGGAACACATAGCCGGCACGGCGCTGCTCGGGTGGCAGGTTTATCCCCGCATCCATATCGAACAGGGTCCGGCCCGACACCATGATCCGGCCGCGATCGGGCTTGAGCAATCCGGCGACCATGTTGAGCACGCTCGTCTTGCCGGCGCCGGACGTGCCGAACAGCGCAGTGATCCCTGCCCCGTCCGCGTCGGCATCGAGCGCCAGCGCAATCGTCGCGTCGCCCAGCCGGCGATCGACATGGATCTCAAAGGACATGGCCGCCCCGCCCTGCCCCTGCGCGCCGCGACAGCGCTTCCGATGCGATCAGCGCCCCCAGCGACAACAGAACCGAGATGATCGCCAGCCGCGTCACCATTCCCTCCCCGCCTGGCACCTGCAGCGCCGAATAGATTGCGATCGGCAAGGTCCGGGTCTCGCCGGGAATGTTGGAGACGAAGGTGATCGTGGCGCCGAACTCGCCGATCGAGCGCGCGAAGCCCAGCACCGCGCCCGCCAGCACGCCGGGCAGCGACAATGGCAAAGTGATGGTCAGGAAGACGCGCCAGCGCGTCGCGCCCAATGTCCGCGCCGCGCCCTCCAGCCGGCGATCCACCGCCTCGATCGACAATCGCATCGCGCGCACCATCAGCGGCAGCGCCATCACTGCGGCGGCCAGCGCCGCGCCCGTCCAGCGGAACATGAATTCGATGCCCAGCCAGTCGGAGAACCAGCGTCCGGCAGGGCCGTTGGTGCCGAATGCCAGTAGCAGCAGCCAGCCGGTGACGACGGGGGGAACCACGAGCGGCAGATGGACCAGGCCGTCGAGCAGCAATTTGCCGGGAAAGCGCAACCGCGCCAGCACCCAGGCGAGACCGAAGGCGATCGGCATGGTCAGCATCACCGCGACCACGCTGACCTTCAGCGACAGGCGGATGATCTCCCAATCGTCGGGCGTCAGGATCGTCACGACCGGGCGGTCAGCGCGCCGGGAAGCCGTAACGCGCGAAGATCGCCCGGCCGGCACGCGAAATCAGGAACCGGCGGAACGCCTCGGCAGCGGCCAGATTGCGGCCCGCCTTCAGCGCGGCGACGGGATAGGTGATCGGCGGATGACTGTTCGCCGGGAACGTGCCGACAACCGTCACGCCGCGCGAAGCACGCGCATCGGTGGCGTAGACGATGCCCAGCGGCGCCTCTCCGCGTTCGACCAGCGCCAGTGCTGCGCGGACATTCTCGGCACGCGCGACGCGATCGGCGACCTGTGGCCAGACACCGAGCGCGGTCAGTGATGCACGCCCATATTTGCCGGCAGGCACGGTATCGGGATCGGCCATGGCAAGCCGCCCCTTGCCCAGCGCGCGCGCGAGCGGGAAGCCGCGTGCGATGGTCAGCCGCACCGGCCGGCCGGCCGGCGCTACCAGCACCAGCCGGTTGGCCAGGAAGGACACACGCGTGCCGGGCCGGACGAGCCCGCGTTTCGCGACATCGTCCATCCAGGGTTCGTCGGCGGAAATGAACAGGTCTGCCGGCGCACCCGACCCGATCTGCCGCGCCAATGCGGAGGAGGCCGCGAAGGACAGGATCGGCCGGGCATGCCCGCGTGCAGCCCAGGCATCCGCCGCCTCGGTCAATGATTCCTGCAGGCTCGCGGCCGCCAGCACCAGCGGTGCCCGATCCTGAGCGGCCGCGGGGGCCAATGTGGCGGCGCCAAGGGCGATCGCGGCAAGCAGCCGGACGAAGAACTGGATCATGACGACGACATTGGCGGGTTGTCCGATGCGGCGCAATGGTGCGCATCGCACCTTATCGGACTTCGATTGTCTTTCTCCGATCGGGATTGCACTTTCCCGACAGGACGAATCAATGAGGTGGGCAATGGCGAAGATTCCGGGTGCGATCCTTGCGGCGATGCTGATGAGCGGTACCGCCTTCGCGCAGGCCCCGGCCTCGCCGCCCCAATCCGTGCCACAGCCGGCAGAAGTGACGATTGCCAACAGCCGGGTGATCGATTTCGTCTCGTCGGTGAACCGCCATCGCTATCGGATCAATGTTGCCATCCCGCTGATCCCTCCTCCACCCAAAGGGTATCGGGTCCTCTATATCTTCGACGGCAACGGCTATTTCGGCAGCGCGACCGAAGCGGTCCGGATGAACGGCAATGCGACCGACGTCGTCGTGGTCGGCATCGGATACCCGGACAGCGTCGAATTCGGCGCGGAATCGGATGCCCGCCACGGCCCGCCCGCGCCGGCGATGGCCGCGCTCAATCCCGTCATCCGCGCGCGTGGACGCGAGCGGATGTACGACCTGACCCTGCCCGCCACCGATGCCGAAATCGCGGTCCAGAACGCCTCTGGTCCGGCCCCTTACAAAGCGAGTGACATCGGCGGGCTCGACGAATTGCTGAAGACGATCGAAGTGGATGTGAAACCCCGCGTCGCGGCACTCACCACGATCGACACGTCGAACCAGGCATTGTTCGGCCATTCGCTTGGCGGCCTCGCCGTGCTTCGCGCGCTGTTCACGGAGCCGCAGGCATTCCGGACCTTCATCGTCGCGAGCCCGTCCATCTGGTGGAACAACCGCGTGGTGCTGAAGGGCGAAGCCGCGTTCGTCGAAGCGGTGAAGGCCGGAAAGGCGACGCCGCGTGTGCTCGTCACCATGGGGTCGGAGGAAAGCGTGCCGCCGAAGGGGCCAATTCCGGGCATGGATGCCAAAACCGTCGCCGCGATGATCGCGCGATCCAACATGGTGGACAATGCGCGTCAGCTCACCAGCCGGCTTCAGGCCGTGAAGGGTGCGGCCGGTTATGAAGTCGGCGATTATGCGGTGTTCGCCGATCAGGGACACGGGATTTCGGTGTGGCCCGCCATTGGCCGGGCGGTGGAATTCGCGTTTCAGAGATAGGAATTATCCGTCATTGCGAGCGAAGCGCGGCAATCCAGCGATGCATCGACCACTGGATCGCTTCGTCGCTACGCTCCTCGCGATGACGGCAGTGCGGGCTGGTCGTAGGATTTCGTTTCTTTTGTAACTTTCCTTGTCTGTACCAGTTGTATTTCTCCATTCAGGATTGCAGTTTTCATAAATGGCGAATCACGCCAACGGGGTGGAGGAAATCATGAATATCGGAAAGACCGCGCGCTGGCTGGGCATAGCCCCAGCCATCCTTTTGCTTGCACAGGCCGCGGTCCCCACCCCTGCCCTGGCCGGTGCGCCACGCACGGCGGCGGCCGCCGCCGTCAACACTGCCGCGATCGACAAGGTGATGGCCGACGGCATCGCCACGCAGAAATTTTCGGGCGGCGTTGTCGGCGTGATGAAGGACGGCAAGATCGTCTTCGTGAAGGGGTACGGCATGGCCGACCTTGAGGACGACCAACCGAACAAGGCCGACACGATCTTCCGCATCGGATCGATCACGAAGCAGTTCACCACCGCGATGCTGATGATGCTGGTCGAGCGCGGCCAATTGTCGCTGAGCGATCCGATCAGCAAATATTTCCCCGACTTCCCGAAAGCCGAGGGGATCACCGTTCGGCATCTGCTCGACCATACGTCGGGCATTCACAGCTATACCGACAAGAATTTCTCGTCTCGCGGCTGGCGCGAGCACGATACCAAGGAAATGGTGTCCTACATTGCGGGTCAGGACAATCTGATCGATTACCCGGTCGGCACCGAATATCGCTACAACAATTCCGCTTATCTGATGGCCGGCGCGATCGTCGAGAAGCTGACCGGAAAGACCTATGCGGTCGCCTTGCAGGACATGATCGCGAAGCCGCTGGGCCTGACCGACACTGCCTATGACGATGAGCGCACGATCGTACCGCGTCGCGCCAAGGGTTATGGCCTGCGGGACGACAAGCTGGCCATTCCCCTGCCGCTGTCGGTCAGCGTCTCAGGCGGCGCCGGTGCGATCCGCTCCACCGCGGCCGACATGCTGCGCTGGCACGAGGCACTGTTCGCCGGGAAAGTCGTGAAGCCCGAAAGCCTAGCGCTGATGATCGAGCCCGCCAAGCTGAAGGATGGCCGCCTGACCAGCGCAGCACGCAAGCCCGATGCCAAGGGGCGTCCGCCGCTGGACTATGGCTTGGGCCTGGCAGTGGGCAGCCGCGACGGCCGCCGCCTCATCGGTCATGGCGGCGCGATCAACGGCTTCAACTCGAGCCTTTATACCTATCCCGACGACAAGACGACGATCGTGCTGCTGGTCAATACCGAGGGCGGCGCCAACGAACGATACTGGAATATCGCCGACGCCTGGTTCGGCACACAGGGTGGAGCAGTAAAGAAGTGAGAATGACGTCGACGATGCGCGCCGCAGGCGCCCTTTCGCTCATGGCATCCGCCGCGGCGCTGGCGCTCTGTGCGCCCGCTTCCGCCAAGGATGCCCCCGCCTATGACATCGTCATCAAGGGCGGCACCATCGTCGACGGCAGCGGCCTGCCCGGTTATCCCGGCGATGTCGCGATCTCTGATGGACGCATCGTCGCGGTCGGCGACGTCGGATCCACCAAGGCGGGGAAGACGATCGACGCCAAGGGGCTGGTGGTCGCGCCCGGCTTCATCAACCTGCACAGCCATGCCGAGCCCGACGCGGTCTCGACCGCCGTCAATATGCTGACCCAGGGCGTCACCACGGAGATGATCAACGCCGATGGCGGCGGCGGCGAAGATATCGCAACGCAGCTTCCCGAATATGCGTCCAAGGGGCTCGCCGAGAATATCGGCGCCTATACCGGCTTCAACGCGGTGTGGAGCGACACGATGGGAGATCGCGACCTGCGCCCCACCGACACCCAGATCGCAACGATGCGCGCCGCGCTCGAGAAGAATCTCAAGGCCGGCGCCTGGGGTGTCGCATCGGGCCTCGACTATCGCCCGTCCTATTATGCCAAGCCGGAGGAAGTGATCAGCATCGTCTCCGTGGCGAAGCCTTGGCGGACCAACTTCCCCAATCACGACCGTCTGCGCCCCGAAGATAAGCTCAGCTCTTACAAGGGGATGGAAGAGACTATTACCATCGCGGAGAAGGCCGGGCTCGTTCCCGTCATCACCCATATCAAGAGCGCGGGCAAGGAACGAGGCAACGCGCCGAAAGTCCTCGAAATGGTGTCCGCAGCCACGGCGCGTGGGGCATGGACCGCGATCGACATCTATCCCTATCTTGCCGGCCAGACCGCGCTTCAGGCGTTCCTTGTCCCCGGCTGGGCCGCCGATGGCGGCAAGGAAGCGATGCTCGCGCGCTTCAAGGATCCTGCGATCCGCCCCAAGCTGGTCGAGGCGGCGGAATATGCGATGTCGACGCGACTTGGCGGTGCGGAGGGCATCGCATTTCCGGTCCTCAACAAGCGCCTGACCGACGTCATGGCGGAGGAAAAGGTCGGTGCCGGCGAGGCCGTGCTGCGCACGCTGGAGCGGGACCCCTACACCATCGCCAACCTGACCTTCGGTCTGGAAGACGACGTCATCACCTTCCTGAAATATACCGACACCACGGTCGCCTGCGACTGCGGTGCGGCGATCGCCAATCGCGGCCATCCCCGCTATTATGGCAGCTTCCCCAAGGTGCTGGGCCATTATGTGCGCGATACCGGCGTGATCACGCTGGAGGATGCGGTGCGCAAGATAACCGCCCTGCCCGCGGCGGTCGTCGGCATGGTCGATCGCGGCCGCATTGCGCCCGGCATGCGCGCCGATGTAACGTTGTTCGATCCGAAAACGGTGCGCGACCACGCCACTTTCGAAAAGCCGGCGCTTCCGTCCGACGGCATCCGCCATGTCATCGTCAACGGCGTAACCGCCCTGTCGGACGGAGCAGCGACCGGTGCAAAGACGGGCGCGGTGCTGCTGCGCGACACGCATATGCCCAGCCGCCCGATGGACATGCCTGCCCGGAGCCGCTCGCTGACCGCGTCCGCCAAATCGGCGGATTATACGGTCACCATCCAGGCCGGCCAGAAGCCGGGCCAGCGCCATGCGTCGGGGACTGTCAGACTGACCGATGCGAAGACCCGTACGGTCTGGACCGCCACTTCGCTGGGCGTGCTCCAGACCACCAAGGGCTGGGCGAGCGTCACCGCGATCCTGAAGGACAAGGCAGGCAACAGCAAGGCCGCGACGCTGACGTTGGACCATGCGGACGGCGGGGCGGACTCCCCGGTGGTTTCGGTCGCCCTGGGCAATGACGCAGCGGTCGCCCTGCCCGGCACGGGATCGGTGCGGGCAGACTGACCGCAACGACTGAATATGGCAGCGGCCCCGCCGGGGTCGCTGCCACCATATCCTTGAGTTAACGGCGCTTCCTCGCCCTGGCCTCGGCGACCGCGGCCTGCAATGTCGCGAGCTCGAAGCCGTTGAGCGCATTGCCCTCACCGATCACCCAGGCAGGAATTGCCTTTCCGTCACGCTGCGCGATCAACTGGTCGTTGCGAGAGATCTCGTCGAAGATCGCCATATTGTCGCTGTCCGGATCCTTCACCTGCGGCAGCCCGGCCCTGTCGATCCCGCTGCCGGCGAGTGCCTTGGCGATCGAGCGCGAATTCGGTGTGCCGCCCGCGTCGAGCGCATGGTGGAACTTGCTCCAATCGGCACCGGTGCCGGCCACGGCGAGACTGGTCAACGCCGCCTCACGCCCCTCATCCTCGTTGACGAGCAGGCGATAGACCACCTTCAGTTTCGGATCCTGCGCAACCAGTTCGTCGATCACCGGCTGCGCCGCACGACAGGCCGGACAGGCATAGTCGGCGAACACGACCAATGTGACATCGCCATCCGGGGCGCCCAGCACGGCATTGCCGAACGGCTCGTCGATCGCACGCTCGGGAAGCGCCGCCACACTGGTCTGGTCCGTATCAGCTTCCGCGGCGGCCGTTGCGGCGTCCAATGCAGCCGCTGCGGCCGCCTCGTCACTCTGCGCTACAGACTTGCTTCGCTGGGCGTTCGCTATCGTCGTGCTCAAACCCAATGACAGCCCGGCCATGAAAACCGCCGACAGCAATTCAGATGCCAACTTCCGCATGAAACGCCTCCCCTCCGGTGCGGGTTCGAACGGCCTGATCGATCGAAGCCCACCAGTCACGGAAAGTCTGCCTTTCGCGCCGTGAGCGCAAGAGTGGTCGGTCTGCTATAGGCGGGCGTTCACGGTATCGCGCGGCTTCACTTCACCTTAGAAGTTGGTGAAAAATCCCAAACTTTGGGACAAATCCGCCACCACCTCGCAACGCCAAAGTGCGAATATTCACCTAACTCATTGAAATATTTGAAATTCAACTTCTTGGCACGCGCTGTGCTTAGGGGGAAATATCTCAGGCGGATCTGTTCCCGCCTGCAAAGGAGTAAGTCGATGCAGCGCACCCAGCCCTCCCTCTTCACCCGTTCGGACACCTTCTTCGGCGTGTGCGAGGCTCTGGGGCAGGATCTAGGTTTCAACCCGATCTATCTGCGGATCACGCTCGGCATCCTCGTGCTGTGGAACCCCGTCATGGTACTGGGCACCTATGCCGCCCTCGGCGCGGTCGTTCTGCTGTCCCGCTGGCTTTTCCCCACCGCGCGCGCGGCGCAGACGATCGAACACGCCGATGAGGGCGATGTAACCACCACGCAGGCCGCATCGCAGCACGGATCGAACGACCGCGTCGACGAAGAGATCCTCGCCATCGCTGCCTGATCACGCTCATTTCCAGTGGGCCGAAAAATGGGGGTCAGCCAGAGTGGCTGGCCCTCAACAAATTCCCGCCTTCAAGGGGCAGTGAGTTCAAGCCCCTGGCCACCGACTAGCGAAGCCGCATCGAATGTTTCACCGACGATCGTGTTTCTACCGCTCGCCTTGCTAACATAAAGCTGTCGGTCGGCGCTGGTGATCCAGAGGTCGGCGGTCATTCCAGGCCGACAACGCGCCGTGGCGATACCGATGCTGACCGTCACGCAAGGACTCACCTTGGATTGAACGTGCGGAATGCTCAGCGACTGCACCTGGGCCTGGATTTCCCGCGCAACGCACATCGCGGCTTCGGGATCGGTGCCCGGCAGGACGCAGGCGAACTCCTCACCACCATAGCGCGCGGCCAGATCGGACGCACGGCGCACCGCCCGGTTCAGCGCCGCGGCGACCATCGCGATGCAGCGATCGCCAGCCGGATGGCCATAGGTGTCGTTGAACAGCTTGAAGAAGTCGATATCGACCATGATCACCGACAGCCAGTCGTCCGAACGCGCCAGCCGGGCGGTCTCGACGCCCAGCGTCTGTTCGAGGCGCCGGCGGTTGCTCAAGCCCGTCAGCGCATCCGTGACCGCCATTTCGGCAAGCTGGTCGCGCAGGCGTTTGAGTTCGATGTGATTGCGGACACGAACCGCCAGGATGACGGGCTGGATCGGCTTGGTGACATAATCGATCGCACCGAGCGAAAGCCCGCGTGCTTCCGCATCCTGATCGTCGAGCCCGGTGGTGAAGATGATCGGCACGTCGGCAAGCATCCGGTCAGCCTTCAGGGTCCGGCAGACTTCATAGCCGTCGATGCCCGGCATCATCACGTCGAGCAGGATCAGATCGGGCAGCACCGAACGGGCGACCTCGATAGCCTGTTCCCCCGAGGTCGCGAAGCAGATCTCGTAGCTGTCCTCGAGCACGGCGTTCATGATCTCGATGTTCGAGATCTCGTCATCGACGATCAGAATTACGGCTTTGTCGGTCATGAGAGAACTTCCTGCACTTTCGCCACATCCCCTTGGGCTCGATCCGCCCCCTCATCATCCAGCAGTCGCATCGCGCGATCATAATCGAGCGCATCGAGCGCAGCTTTCAGCGGATGGAGTCGTGCCGTTTCCGGCGCCAATCCGCTGGCCTGCGCAAATCGTTCGAATCCCGCACGTGCCCCCAGGCTGCGCCGCCTCACCAGATCGCGGAGTTCTGCCGCAGCCGCAGCCACCGCCGCACCATCGATTGCGACGGCCGCCTGAGGTGCCTGAGCTGACGGTGCCGGCGAAAGACTGGCAGCCGCGGCCAGCGCCGGAGACAGGTCCCGCTCCAGCCGGTCGATCATCTCGTCAATTCCCTCGAGCGCATTCGCGGCTACCGACGACTCAATCTGCGCGGCCGTTTGCGCCACTGCGACGAGTTCCAGCGATCCCGCCGTGCCTTTCAGCGTGTGCGCCAGACGGCGAACCTCGTCCATCGCACCTTTGGCAACATGATCGCGCAAGGTGGCCGCAGTGTCTGCAAAGCCGTCCCCGAAACCCACGATCAGCTTGCGCAACAACACGCGCTTGCCGTTCACTCGCTTGAGCGCGGCTGCGATATCGAAGGGCGGAAGGGAATCCGGCAGATCGTCGGCAGGCGCGGGCACATTGACCGAACCGGCCGCGCTCTCCCCGGCCGCCGCCGGCACGCCTTGACCGGGCTTGAGCCAGAGATCGAGCGTGCGCACAAGAAGCGCGGGATCGACGGGCTTTGCGATGTGATCGTTCATCCCGGCGTCGAAGCAGCGCTGCCGCTCCGTCTCATAGGCATGGGCGGTCATGGCGATGATCGGCAGGCGATCGGCCGGCCAGGTCCGCCGGATGCTGACGGTGGCCTCGATGCCGTCCATCTCGGGCATCTGCACATCCATGAGCACCGCCGCATAGCGCCCAGCGGCATCATCGACGCGATCACAGGCGATCCGTCCATTTTCCGCGATATCGACCTCCAGCCCCGCATCGGTCAGCAATTCGATCGCGATCTCGCGATTGATGTCATTGTCCTCGGCAAGCAGGACGCGAAGTCCGCGCAGTGCCGGCGACACCATCGGAACGAGCCCGGTCGTCTCAGGCACAACGGGTGCCGAACTGTCATCGCGGGTGAACAACCCGGTGATGGTTTCGAGCAAAGTCGCGGGTTCGACCGGCTTGGTCAGGAACGCCGCAATGTCCGCCCGCTCCACTTCGGCGCGGAATTCGTCATTTCCATAGGCCGTTACCAGCAACACGACAGGCATCTTGGTCAGTCGAGAGTTTTCGCGCATGGCCTTGACGGTTTCCATCCCGTCCAGCCCCGGCATTTTCCAGTCGAGCAGCACGAGATCATAGGGTGCTCCAGCCTCAGTCGCGGTTTCAAGCGCACCCAGTACCTCGGCGCCCGATGCGACGAGATCGACGGACATCGACCAGGATGCGAACATCTCCTCCAGGATCTCGCGCGAGGCGGGATTGTCGTCCGCGATGAGCACGCGCAGCGCCATGATATGTGGCGCCGGCTGATCGATGGGCACGGACGCCTTGTCACCGATCTGCATCGTCACGGAGAAGCTGAAGACGCTGCCTTCGCCGGGCTGGCTCTCGACGCGGATATCTCCGTCCATCAGTTCGACGATCTGCTTGCTGATCGCCAGGCCAAGGCCGGTGCCGCCGAAGCGGCGCGTGGTCGAGCTATCGGCCTGGGTGAAGGAATTGAACAACGACGCCTGCTGTTCGGGCGTCATGCCGATGCCGGTGTCGCGAACCGAGACCTCCAGCGCCACGTCATTGCCGTCACGCCACAATCGACCGACGGTAACGGTGACCTCGCCGTTCTGGCTGAATTTGATGGCATTGCTCACCAGGTTCAGCACGACCTGGTTGAAGCGGAGCTCGTCACCGACCAATGTCGCGGGCACATCCTCGTCGACCACCGCGCGAACCGCGACCCCTTTGGCTTGCGCATCGGCATCGACAAGGTGAAGCTGGTTGTCGAGCGAGGTTCGCAGGTCGAACTGCCGGGATTCCAGCGCCAGCTTTCCGGCCTCGTTCTTCGAGAAATCCAGGATATCGTTGATCAGGCGAAGCAGTGAGGCGCCAGCGCCGTTGATCTTCGAGATATAGTCCTGCTGCCGGGGCGTCAGTTCGGTGCGCAGCGCGAGGTGGCAGAAACCGAGAATCGCGTTCATCGGCGTCCGGATCTCGTGGCTCATATTGGCCAGGAACATGCTCTTGGCGCGGTTTGCCTCCTCGGCATCCTGCGTCCGTTCCTCGAGCGCCGCGTTCTTCGCCATGATCTCGTCGCGCATCGCGCCGATGCGCCCGAAGCTTTCGACCAGCATGTTGCTGAGCCAGACGAGAACCGCAGTCTGGAACGCGACGATTCCGGCGTGCAGCAGAACGCGCGACACATCCCCCCCACCGGGAAACACTGCATAGGGCAGCATGAAATCGAGCACGAGATGATGGATCGCAACCGCGCCGGCCGCAACGATGACGGCCCGCCGATCGCACCAGGCAATGGTCAGCGCCAACATGGCGAAGAAGTACATATGCATGTCCATCTGCCACGCATTGCCCGACAGCAGATAGACCAGCAGCGCCGGTTCGCCCATCAGCGCGATGGCCGAGAGGTAGCGATTGGCCGGGGCGATGCCGTTGCGCCACCATGCCAGATGATAGGCGCCCGCCAGCAAGGCGCCAGCCAGCGCCGCTCCGACCGGAGAGCGCCCGACGATCGCTGCCGTGATCGCGAGCAACGGCACATGCAGCCACAGCAGGACCACAAGAAACCGCGCGAAGCGCGTACGAAGTTTGTCGAGTTCGGACATCATGCCCCCTGCCCCTGATCGGGCGCCGGTTTGAAGCCGACGCAGCCCCGCAGCTGCATCGGATCGATGACGAGCCAGGCCCCGGCGCCATACAGCGCGCGGACGAAGCCCGGTTTTTCGGAATGTGCGATAACGATGTTCTGAGGACCGCCGATATCGGCAACCCCGCCACCCGCCGTCTGGATCAATGTGATCGTCCGCCGCAGATCGTACCAGGGCGGCGCAATCACCGCATATTGGCCGTCCTTGCCGGTCGGCGCCAGCGTGGCCGCGACAAGGCCGAACATGCCGACGAACAGCAAGGACACCGCGGGCACCATATCGCGCCAGTCAAAGCCCCGCTCCGCCTTCGCGCCAGGGCCATCGGTCGCCGTATCGGCAAATGGAGCCCCGCGATTCATCAAAGATTTTCCGTCAGTATCCATCGCTGCCCCGCCCATGGATCGTTACACATGCGTCATTGCGATCTGGTTAATTTCAGAAACATGGATCGGGTTATCAATCACATGCGTGATGTTCGGGGGCGCTGTGATCAGCGCATCGTCACGCGCGATTGAGTGGCTGCGATCATGGCGAGGCCACCCGGACTCCCACCGGCGCCGAGCGCCAGCCCGGTGCTGGTCTGCAGGATCGGCGGCCGCCCCTCGATCAGCACGCGCGTCGCGGATGTCGTCCATGTGATCGAGACACAAGGCAAAGGCGCGGATGCCACAATGAAGGGGCAATTCGCGACGGAGAAGCCGTCGGCGATCGTCGCGATCGGCGCTCCGCCGGCCACAACCCGGGCATTGCGCTTTACGATCGTGACGGTGCCGCCATGTGGACACATCAGCACCGCGCCCGCGGTGACGGCGGGGCCCGACATCAGGTTACCGCGAGCGCGTCATGATTGATCGAGACCGAAGGGCCGATCAGGGTGATGGACGCGCCTCTGCCATTCTGGATGTAGATGCCGGTATCGTTGACGATCAGCGAGGCTCCGTCCGCGCTTTTCAGCACGATGCCACCCAATGGGCCCGGCGCGTCGCTGATGATCAATCCATTCTGCGCGCTGGTCTGCGCGACGATGGCGAGCGAACCCGGCGGTAGCTGCGATACAGATGCCGGCATTTCGCCCGCATTGTTCCAGAATCCGCCGACCCAGATCGGATAATTCACGTCGCCCTGCTCGAACTCCACCCAGACATTCGCGCCGATCGGCGGAATGGCGATCATGCCCGCCTGCGGCCCGGCCACCGGCACGCACGGCATCGCCCAGCCGGTCGGCATCAGGCCGCCGACATCGGGCACCTGCACCTGGACGCGGCCGATCCCCATCGGATCGATATTCGCGACCACGGTGCCGCGATATTTGCCGAAGTGGCGATTGGTCTGGTCGTTCATGAGCCTCTCCTCATCGCGCCGCCGCGATGAGGGAAACTGCACGGCTTTGGTCCGCTATGGCCAGCCCAAAAAACATATGAACGCCTGTTATGCGGCTGGCGCCTTTTTGAGATTGGGCAACAGCACCGCGAGCAGACCGATCGCGGGCAGGAAAGCGCAGATCTGATAGGCCATTTCAATGCCGGCGCGATCCGCGACCTCACCGAGGATCGCAGCACCCAATCCACCCATGCCGAACGAGAAACCGAAGAACAGGCCGGAGATCATGCCGATCTTGCCGGGCACCAGTTCCTGCGCGAACACGACGATCGCGGGAAAGGCGGAAGCCATGATGATGCCGATGATGACGCTGAGCGGCCCCGTCCAGAACAGGCTGGCATGCGGCAACAGCAACGTGAAGGGCAGGATTCCCAGGATCGAGAACCAGATCACATATTTGCGCCCGAACCGATCGCCCAGCGGGCCGCCCGCCACCGTGCCGAGCGCCACCGCGGCAAGAAACGCGAACAGGTGCAGCTGCGCCGCCCCAACCCCGATGCCGAAGCGCTCGATCAGGTAGAAGGTGAAATAGCTCGTCAGGCTTGAGAGATAGACATATTTGGAGAAGATCAGCGCCAGCAGGATCGCGATCCCGCCCAGCGTCTTTCCGCGCGGCAGCGGTGGCAATGCGCCCTTTCCGGCATTGCCGCGCGACAGGCGGGCCAGACCGTGATGGCGATACCATAAGGCGACGTTCCACAGGATCGCGCAGGACAGCAGCGCCAGCATCGCGAAGAAGGCCAGGCTGGACTGCCCCCAGTGCATCACGACCGCCGCGGCCGCCAGCGGCCCCAGCGCCGAGCCCGCATTACCGCCGACCTGGAACATCGATTGCGCCAGACCATGGCGCCGCCCGGCCGCCATGCGCGCGACACGCGAGGATTCCGGGTGGAATACGGAAGATCCCATGCCGAGCAGCGCGGCACCGGCCAGCACCAGGCCATAGCTGTGCGCGATCGACAGCAAGAGCAGTCCGGCAAGGGAGAATAATGTGCCCCCCGGCAGAGCCATCGGCGTCGGGCGCTTGTCTGCATACAGGCCGATCAACGGCTGCAGGATCGATGCCGTGATCTGATAGACCAGGGTCACCAGCCCGATCTGGCTGAAGGACAGGCCGAGTTCGGACTTCAGATTGGGATAGATGGCCGGCAGCAGCGACTGCATCATATCGTTGAGCAAATGGCAGAAACTGATCGCGACGATCACGCGGAAGACGGTGGTCTCCACGATCGGCGTTTCGACGACGGGGGATTGCATGTCGGATGCCCCGACAGTGGCGCTGCTGGCATTCATGGGCAGGTCTCACGATGGACTGAAATGCCGCGATAGGGCTTTCACAAGCGACCCGCATTCCACTATGGGTCTTTCTCTTTCGAGAGTGGGACAAAGATCATGGGCTGGCGCGATCCCTGCGATGTCGATCACATCAAGCGTCCCATCGTTGCGATCGGCAACGAGTATCCACCCGCATTCGAGCTGGACTGGCATCAGCATCGGCGCGGCCAGCTGCTCTATGCGGCCAGTGGTGTCGTCGTCGTCACCACACCGCACGGCGCCTGGGTCGCCCCGCCAGAACGCGCGGTCTGGACGCCGGGGGGCTGCAGCCATTCGGTGCTGATGGTCGGCGCCGTCAGCACGCGCAGCGTCCTGATCGAACCCGGGGTGCACGGATCGCTGGGCGACACCAACAAGGTGATCGAGGTTTCGCCGCTCCTGCGCAGCCTGCTGCTCAGCGCCCGCGATATCGAGCCGGAATATGATGTGGACGGCCGCGATGGCCTGGTTCTGTCATTGCTGCTGGCCGAACTGGCGCGTGCGCGGGTGGTGCCGCTGGCGGTCCCCTTGCCCCGCACGCCCGACATGGCGCGCAAATGCCATGCCTTTCTGCAACGCCCGACGCCGCACGATACGATCGACGGGTGGAGTGCCGATCTCGGCATGGGCCGGCGCGCCTTCACCCGCGCATTCCGGCGGGAGACGGGCCTGAGCTTTGGCGCATGGCGGCAACAGGCCTGCCTGCTGGTCGCACTGCCCCGGCTCGCTGCAGGGGAAGCGGTGACGACGATCGCGCTCGATCTTGGCTATGACAGCCCCGCGGCTTTCACCACGATGTTCAAGCGGACAACCGGCGTCGCGCCAAGCCAGTATCATGCAATGGGATGAGCCCCGTCATTCCTGCGAATGCAGGAATCTCGCTTTTCTGATCACTGAATGCGAAGAAGAATAATCGGTATCAGGGAAGAGGCGCGGTTTCCCACGCCCCTTCCCCGAGCAATCAGCCTATTCCAGGCCGAGATGGAGCAGGTGGAACACCAGGCTGCCCCACAGCACGATCAACGCAGACAAAGCGATTGCCGCGCTCCATGCGATCGAGAGCGTGCCCTTCGCCTTCAGCGCCAGCCACAGACGCCAGAGCGCAAAGCCGAACAGGCCGGGCGCCAGGATGATCGTCGCAAGCTGCATCAGCGTGACATTGAGGCCGAAGGTCTGGAGCTGCAGGTTCGTGACGAAATTGAACCAGAGCCCCATCAGGACCAATGTGGCAGCGGACAGGCCGGCAACCGAACGCTGGACAGCCAGGACACGCCCGGTGGCAGCGGGCCGCTGCGCACCATAATAGCGCCGCTGCACCCAGCCCATCGGCCATGCGAGCGCTGCGAGCAGCAGGACCACAAGGCTGGCGATCAGCGCGGGACGCATCCAGCTGGTCGATTCATACCATGGCACGCGCATCGATGCAGACGCCGGGAAGCTCTGCGCGAACATCGTCACCTTGCCGTTCTCTGCCTTGGCACTCATCATCTCGCCGGTTTCGGCATTGCGCCACAATAGCGGGCCGGCATGAACCCATGTGTCGGGTCCGCCGCCGGTATTCTTCCAGTTCTCCGACTTGATCTCGCCATCGGGGCCTGCGGTCACGGTCGACTGCTGGAAGAAGGTCGTGGCCTTGCGCAATCCGGAATCGAAGCGGCGGCTGGCATAATAGGTGCCTTCCATCGCGCGCGCATCGGCGATCGCCTGTTCCTTGTTCACCGGCGCGAACTTCGCCTCCGGCTGCGGGAAATAGCGTTTCATGAATTCTGACAGCAGAACTTCGCGGATCGCGCCCGTCGCGCCGCTCGCGCCGGCGCTGTTGACCGAGACATAGAAGCCGACCTTCTTTTCGGGGATCAGCCACATGCCGGTGTGGAACCAGCGCGTGTCGCCGCCGTGCGAGATGATACGCGGACCGTGATTGAGCACCTCGATCCAGCCCAGCGACATGGCCGGCACGCCGGGGAAGACGTGCAACGGCGAATTGTGCATCAGCCTGGCGGTTTCGGGACGCAGCAGCCCCTGACCGTCGTTCAGATGCGCGATCATGAACTTGCCGATATCCGGCGCGGACGCGGCACCCGATCCGGCAGGCGGCAGGGTGACGATCTCGTACGGTTTCGCCTTGCCCGACGCCTTGTCATAGCCGGTGGCCATCTGCGCCGCGAGATTGGCAGGCAGCGGCTGGCGCATCGTCGTGTGGTTCATGCCCAGCGGACGGAAGATATGCGCGTCCAGATAATCGTCGAACTGCTGGCCGCTCACCCGTGCCACGACATAGCCGGCAAGGCCGGTCGCATAGTTGGAATAGGCCGGCGTCGTGCCCGGCGGGAAGATACGCGCCGGGATCCATTGTTTCAGCTTGTCGCCCAGTGCGGGATATTGGAACGGCGCATCAACGATCAGCCCACCGCTTGCTTCTTCGAAGCCGGCCGCATGGCTCATGATCTGCCGCATCGTGATCGGCTTGCCCTGATAGGCAGGGATCTTGAAATCGAGATAGGTGTTCACATCGGCGTCGAGATCGATCTTGCCCTGCTCGACGAGCTGCATGATCGAGGTCCAGGTGAACAGCTTCGACATCGATCCGGGGCGGAACATCGTGGTCTCGGGATCGACCTTCCGCTTCGATTTCAGATCGGCATAGCCATAACCCTTCTGCGTTAGGACCTGGCCGTCCTTGACGACCAGCACGACCGCGCCGGCGACATCGCCGCGCTGGAGGGCGTAGGGCATGAATCCGTCGAGCCAGGCATCGACGTCGGTCTTGTTGAGGTTGCCGGTCTCCGGTGTCGCGGGCAGCGTCGCCGGCGAACTCTGCGCATCGGCTGCCGCTTTCGGCTTTGCATCCGGAACCTGCGCGACGACGGCGCCGCCGACAGCGGCAACAACCGCAAGGCTACCCAATAATCGTTTCAACATATCCCTCGCCCCCTTTTTTCCGTAGTTCGGATTTTTTTCAGATCAGGATGGTCAGTCTCGATCTGGAGAATGTCAAGCCATTAGCAGGGCATCGTCATGACGCTCTGCGCTTGCGCTCCACCCGCTGTCATCGCCATAGGGCCGCGTGGCGCCGGCAAACGATGCGCCGATTTGGAGATAGCATGAAAACCGACTTCGCCGGTTCCGCCCTTGGGCTGGACTTCGGCACGACCAACAGTGTCGCCGCGATTGCGGGGACGAACGGCGCGACCGACCTGATCGCATTCGACGGCCCGGATGGCGCCGGCGCGGACGCGGTGTTTCGCTCGGCGCTGTGCTTCTGGCATGATGACGACGTCCGCGGCGGCGTGGCTTCGGAGGCCGGCCCGTGGGCGATCTCCGAATATCTTGCCTATCCGCAGGACAGCCGGTTCCTGCAGTCGTTCAAATCGGTCGCGGCCAGTGCAAGCTTTGAAAGCGCCTCGGTGTTCGAAAAGCGTTTCCGCTTCGAGGATCTCGGGCAGTTGTTCCTCGACCGGTTTGTCGCGCATGCCGGTGGCAGGCTCGATCCCCGGCCGCAGCGCGTGGTGATCGGCCGCCCGGTCGAATATGCGGGCGCACGGCCCGATCCCGCGCTTGCCCGCCAGCGCTACGACGCGATGTTCGCGGGCTTCGGCACCGAGATCCATTATGTTTACGAACCGCTCGGCGCGGCGTTCGGCCATGCCTCGCAACTGACCGAGCCCGCGCGACTGCTGGTGGCCGATTTCGGCGGCGGCACCAGCGACTTTTCGATCGTCGAGGTGGCAGAGCCCGGTGCGGCCCGGCGCTGCGTGCCGCTGGGCCATGCCGGTATCGGGATCGCCGGTGACCGGTTCGACTATCGCATCATCGACCGGCTCGTCCTGCCCCTGCTCGGCAAGGGCGGATCATATCACTCGTTCGGCAAGACTCTGGAAATCCCGCGCGGCTATTTCGCCGATTTTGCGGACTGGTCGCGCCTGGCACTGATGCGCAATCGCCGCACGCTCGAAGAACTGCGTCGGCTGCAGCGCAGCGCGATCGATGGCGACGCGATCGGCCGGATGATCGCGGTGATCGAGAATGAGCTCGGCTATCCGCTCTACGACGCCGTCGGTCAGCTGAAACGCGCCTTGTCCGAAAATGAAGACGCCCATTTCCATTTCTCGGGTGCGGGGCTGGAGATCGAGGCCGACGTTACCCGCGCGGCATTCGAAAGCTGGGTGGCGGAGGACGTCGCCAATATCGAGGCGACGCTCGATCGCGCGCTGGCGGCTGCCGGAACGACCGAAAGCGAGATCGACCGCGTCTTCCTGACCGGTGGAACCTCGCTCACCCCGATCGTCCGCGCCATCTTCACGCGGCGTTTTGGTGCCGAGGCAATCATGAGCGGCGGCGAACTCACCTCGATCGCGCATGGCCTGGCGCTGATCGCGCAGGAGGAGGATCTGGCGCCCTGGTCGAGCTGAGCGGCCGTATCAGCGCGGGGGCGTCAACATCCCCGCGGCTGCGGCTTCGTCGATGACTTCGGCATATTTGGCCTGGAGATCGAACAGATTGGCTTCGTGCGGAGACGCATGACGATCGGCACAGGCATCGCGGACGACGAAGGGGGCAAAGCCGCTCTGCAGTGCGTCGAGCGCGGTCGCGCGCACACATCCCGATGTGGAGAAGCCCGCGATCAGCAGCGTGTCGATATCGAGCGCGCGCAACGTCGACGCCAGCGACGTGCCGAAAAAGGCGGAGGCATATTGTTTGGTCACGACCAGTTCGTCCGCGTTCGGCCGCAGCGTCGCGGGAAATTCGCCCAGGATCGAGCCTTCCTGAAACACCTTGAGCGCCGGCACCTTGCGATAGAACAGGCCGCCGTCACGGCCACCGGCGCGGTAGACGACATTGGTGAAGATCACCGGTACCCCCGCACCGCGCGCGACATCCGCCAGGCGTGCCGCCGAGCCGAGTGCCGCGGCGCCGTCGAGCGCCAATGGCGATCCGGGCGTCAGATAGGCCATGACCATATCGACGATCAGCAGCGCCGGGCGCCCGCCCGGGACCAGCGTGCCGTCAAAGGCGCCGGCATAATTCTGCTCGAGCGTTGCACCGGCCATCGTCAGATCGCCCCCGTCGCACGCAGCCGGTCGAGTTCTGCATCGTCCATGCCAAGCAACGCGCCATAGACTGCCGCATTGTCCTGCCCGACCGTCGCCGGCGCGGGCGATCGGATCGAGCCGGGCGTATCCGAGAGCTTGGGAAAGCTGTTCTGCATCGTCACCGTTCCCCAGCGCGTCGTCTCGACATCGACCAGCGCTTCGCGTGCGGCAAAATGCGGGTCGGCGAGCATTTCGGGCGCGCGATAGATCTTGCCCGCGGGAATGCTGTGCTCGATCATCGCGGCTTCGACCTCGGCGACGCTGTGCTTGCTGGTCCAGACTTCGATCAGCCGGTCCAGCTCGGTCTGGTTGCGCCCGCGCGACACATGGTCGACGAAACGTGGATCGCTCGCCAGCTCCGGTTCGCCCATCGCCCGGCACAGTCGTGCGAACACCGCGTCCTGATTGCCGCCGATCAGATAGTCGCCGTCGGCGCATTTATAGACGTTCGAGGGCGCGATGCCCGGCAGGATCGAGCCAGACCGTTCGCGGAGATAACCCGAAACCTGATATTCAGGGACGAGGCTTTCCATCACCTGCAGCACCGCTTCGTACAGCGCGGAATCGACGATCTGCCCCTTGCCGGTGCGTTCGCGCGCATGCAGTGCCGCCAGCGCCCCCATGCAGCCATAGGTGGCGGCGAGGCTGTCGCCGATCGAGATCCCCATGCGCGATGGCGCACGATCGGGATCGCCGACGATATGGCGCCAGCCGCCCATCGCCTCGCCAATGCCGCCGAACCCGGCACGGCCGGAATAGGGACCGGTCTGGCCATAGCCCGACACGCGTACGATGATCAGCCGCGGGTTGATTGCGTGCAGCACTTCAGGGGGCAATCCCCATTTCTCCATCGTGCCCGGTTTGAAATTCTCGATCAATATGTCCGCCGTCGCGGCCAGACTGCGAACGATCGCCTGCCCTTCGGGCACACGCAGATTGGCGGAGACCGATTTCTTGTTGCGCGCGACGACTTCCCACCAGAGCTGATGGTCGCCCCGCCCCCAGGCCCGCATCGGATCGCCGACACCGGGCGGTTCGACCTTGATCACCTCCGCGCCCATGTCGCCGAGCAATTGTCCGCAGAACGGGCCGGCAATGAGTTGGCCGAGTTCTATCACGCGAATGCCCGCCAGCGCGCCTTGTGCCTCCGTCATTGCATGGCTCCCGGCCGCTCGGCAGAGGTGGCCGATCGCCAGACCGGCTGTTTTGGGGCGGGTAGCCCGGTTTCGGCTTCGCAATTGGCGCGCAGCGTCTCGATGTCCGGCCCGAAGTCGAAGATCGGCAATGCGCCGTCGCGTCGACCACGAATGGCATCGCGCAGCGCGGCGGTGGCGGCGACATCGACGGCACCGTCGTTCAGCACCACGCCATAGCGCTCCGCGCCCTTGGCCGTGACCAGCCCCTGCGTGACCTCACGCGCCACCAGTTCGGGATCGCGATCGAGCGGGTCGCCCCACCCGCCCCCACCCCAGGTGATGAAGTGGAGTTGATCGCCCGCTTCGACCGGCAATTGCTCGAGCTTGTTGGCGACCACGGTTTGCGAACCATCGGGTTTTTCGAGGATTTTCCGCGCCCGCGCGCCCGGCTGTCCGCCATTGACGCCCCATGGCGGCACGAACCAGCGATCGTCATGGATGGCGATCACGCCGGGTTCGAGGAAACGATAGGTCATGTGGATGCCGTTGCCGCCGCGATGCAGGCCCGCTCCGCCCGAATCCGGCGCGGTTTCGTAGCGTTCGATACGCATCGGGAAATAGCGTTCGAGGAATTCATTCGGCACGTTGGTGAAGCCCGGCCACAGCGAATGGCCATCGGGGCCATCGCCCATCGGGCGCCCGGGAATGCCGCCAAAGCCGATCTGGAACAGCTGGAACCATTGCCCGTCGCCGGCCACGCCGGAATAGAAGAGATGCGGGCTCGACGAGAAACCGGCGGCATTCAGGAACTCCGGCGTCTTCTGGCCAAGCAGGCCGCCCAATATGTCGAAGATGCGGCCCAGCGCATGCGTCCGTCCGGAAAGTGCTGCCGGGAAATTCGGCTTCAACAGTGACCCGGCGGGGATGCGAACGTCGATCAGATCGTAGAAACCGTCATTGAACAGGATCTGAGGATCGAAGACCATGATCATGTAAATGCCGAAGAACATCTTGAACATGTTCTCGTTCAGATAGAAATTGATCGATGCGTCGGACTGCGGATCGGTGCCGTCGAAATCCAGGATCACCCGCCCGCCCTCGCGGCGCATCGTGCAGCGGATCCGGTATGGTCCGAACCCCATGCCGTCGTCGCAGATATAATCCTCGAAGCTGACGGGGGTTTCGCTGACCGAGGCGAGGATGAGCTGCGCCATCGCACGATGGTTGCGCGCGAGCAGTTCCTGCGTGGCGGACACATAGAGATCGTCGCCGAACCGGTCGCTGAGTTCGATCACGCGCCGCGCGGCAACCCGGCACGATGCGATCAGCGCGTTGAGATCGGCGGTGCACCAGTCCGGCTTGCGCGTCTGGTGCATGATCAGCTTGATGACATCCTCGTTATGGACGCCCTGTTTCCAGATCTTCACCGGCGGAATACGCACGCCTTCCTCGAAGATCGAATGCGCGTCGATCGGCATCGATCCGGCCACCTTCCCGCCAATATCGGACTGGTGGCCGAACATCGCGGTATAGGCGAGCAGACGGCCGTCCTTGAACACCGGCAACAGCACCAGCCAGTCGTTCGAATGGCTGACAGCGCCCTGCACCGAATAGGGATCCGACAGCAGGAACATGTCGCCCTCCTCGACCGTGCCCTCGTAACCATTGAGGAAGCCGCCGATGAACGAGCCGAACTGGCCCACGATCATCCGGCCTTCATGGTCTGCGATCAGCGGGAACGCATCCCCCTGTTCGCGGATGCCCGGTGACATGGCGGTGCGTACCAGTGTCGCATCCATCTCGATCCGGGCATTGCGCAACGCATTCTCGATCACCTCCAGCGTGACGGGGTCGATCGGGACCGTCCGGAACGGCGCGTCGTTGGTCTGACGGATTGTCGCGGTCATCGGGTTTTCCTTCAGGCCGGGTTGATCAGGATGTTGCCGAGCGTGTCGACGGTGCCGACGCAGCCGCCCTCGATCAGCGTCGTCGAGTCCATCTCGATGACGATCGCCGGGCCTGGAATGACGTCCTTCGCGCGCAGCTTCGCACGGTCGTAGATCACCGCCGGCCGCATTGCCCCGTCGCTCCACAATTCATGGTCACGCAGTTTCGCGGCAATCGGATTGCCGTCTCCTTCTGGCAGCGCAGGCGCTGGCAGGTCGAGCGCAGGCCCGAGCGCCACGGCGCGCAAATTCACCAGCTCGTGCGCCGATTCCATATTGAAAGTAAACAACCGCAGATGCTCGTCGTCGAAGCGCGCGGTGATGCCAGCCAGGCCGTCGCGCGCAAGCGTTTCGGCATCGATCGCCAGCGGCACTTCGAACGCCTGCCCCTCGTAGCGGACGTCGATCTCGAACAGTGAAGTGATGTCGCCATCGCTTATGCCTTCCGCGACAAGCTCCGCCCGGGTCTGCGCCGCCATGTCTTCCAGGATGGCGCGCACTTCGGCTTCGCCGGTGTCGCTGAACCGTTTGGAGAAGCTGCGCGCGGTTTCGGTCCGCATCCGCGTCGTCGCGTCGCCCAGCGCGCACAGCACGCCCGGAGACACTGGCGAGATGGCCGGCCAGCTGCCCATCAGACGCGCGACCGCGTTGACGTGAAGCGGCCCCGCCCCGCCAAAACCCATCAGCGCGAAATGGCGCGGGTCGTACCCCTGCTGGACAGAGATCATGCGCAATGCGCCGAACATATTCTCGTTGACGATATCGATGATGCCGCGCGCGGCCTCCATCAGGCCGATACCCAGCCGGTCGGCGATCGTCTGCACCGCTGCCTTCGCACCCGCACGATCGAGCGTGAAGGTCCCGCCAAGCAGCGCCTCGGGCAGATACCCCAGCACGACATTGGCGTCGGTCACGGTCGGCAAGGTCCCGCCCTTGCCGTAGGAAACCGGCCCAGGCACCGCGCCTGCCGATTGCGGGCCCACACGCAGCGCGCCAGTCAGTTCGGGCACATAGGCGATCGATCCGCCGCCGGCCCCCACCGTCTTCACATCGAGCGAGGATGCGCGCACCGCAAGATGGCCGACCTCGGTCGTTCGCACGCGGCGCGGATCGAGATCCTCGATCAACGCAACGTCGGTCGAGGTGCCGCCGACGTCGAGCGTCAGGATATTGCGGATGCCGGCATGCCGACCAACCCACAGCGCGCCGGTGACGCCACCGGCGGGGCCGGACATCAGCAGCGAGACGGGGTGTTCTTCGGACTTTTCCGACGACATCAGCCCGCCATCGGATCGCAGCAAGGACAGGCTGCCCGCCATGCCCGCGCCACGCAGTTTCGATCGCAGGTTGCGGACATAATTGCCGACGATCGGCCGCACCGCCGCATTGGCGACCGTGGTGAGCGTGCGCTCGTACTCCTGCATCTCTGGCAGCACGACATGGCTCAGCGATACCGGCACATCGGGCATGATCTCTGCCGCCAGTTCGGCAACGCGGCGCTCATGCGCGCCGTTCAGATAGGCATTGATCAGGCTGACAGTCAGCGCTTCGACACCCTGGTGCTTCAGCATCTCCAGCGCGGCGCGGATATCGGCATCGTCGATCGGGCGCACTTCATGGCCCCGGGCGTCCATCCGCCCTGCGATCTCTACTGTGTCCTCCAGCTTCGCCAGCGGCTCGGGCTTGGGCCAGACGATCCAGCCGGCGAGCCCACCGGGCACGTAACTGCGCGCGATCTGCAGGATCTGGCGATAGCCCTGCGTCGTGACCAGACCGACGCGCGCGCCCTTCCCCTCGAGCATCGCATTGGTCGCGACCGTCGTACCGTGCAGGAAGAATTCGATCTCGGCCGGCGATATCCCCGCCGCCTCGCAGATCGCCTCGACCCCGGTCAGGATCCCGACCGAACTGTCGTGCGGCGTCGACGGAGTCTTGTGCCGCCAGAATGCACCATCGTCATTGTCGAACAGCAGCAGATCGGTGAACGTGCCGCCCACATCGACGCCAAGGCGATAAGCCATCGGATCCTCCCTATTGTTCGTTCGGGCGGGGAAAGGCGCCAGCCTTGCCCACCATGCCGGGCAGCGTCTTGCCCATGATCGTCGAAAACCATCCTACCGAGTCGATCAGCCGATCGAGATCGAGCCCGGTTGGGACGCCCGACCGTTCGAGCATGTAGACGACATCCTCGGTCGGCACGTTCCCCGCCGCACCGGGCGCGAACGGACAGCCGCCAAGCCCGCCGAGCGATGCATCGACCGTTCGTGCACCCGCCATCACCGCCGCCCAGACATTGGCGATGCCGGTGTTGCGCGTATTGTGGAAATGCACACGCACCGGGATCGGCGCGATCGCGTCGCACACCCGGCGGACCAGCCGGTCGACATCGGCCGGAACTGCAACCCCGATCGTATCCGCCAGTGCAACCTCTCGTGGATTGGCCTCCGCGGCGCGCACTGCCATCTCGACGACGCGATCCTGATCCACTTCGCCGTCGAACGGGCAGCCAAAAGCCGCCGCAATCGTGATCTGGCCGACGCGCCCGGCCTGCTGTGCCAGTCCGACGATCCGCTGCGCGACCGCCAACGATTCCGCGCTGGTCTGGCCCTGATTGCGCATGGCGAAGCTGTCGGAGGAGACGCAGACCGCGCCGAGTTCATCGATCCGTGTCGCAAGCGCACGTTCGGCGCCGCGTTCGTTGAGCACCAGGCCGATAAAGGTCACGTCGTCGCGCTGCGGCAGCCCCGCCGCCACGGCATCGGCATCCGCCATTTGCGGCACGCGGCGCGGATTGACGAAGCTTGCCGCTTCGATCCGGCGGACACCCGCGGCAATGGCGTGATCGATCAGCGCCAGCTTGTCGGCGGTGGAAATGATCGCGGCTTCGTTTTGCAGCCCGTCGCGCGGGCCAACTTCGACAATCTCTATCTGGGCGGGAAGCGGCAAGATCGTTTCACCTGAGCTGCTGATTTATTTTTGTATACAAATACCGGGAACCGGGGGTCAAGCCATCTCCGCTCGATCGATCACCGGCCGCCAATCATTCAGCCGCAATCGCCGCGCGCCGCCCGGCCTGATGGAAAGCATCGCGATAAGCGTGGAAGGCACGCCGGATATGCGACGCCATCACCGATTTCGCCCATTCAGGGTCATGCCGGCGGAAGGCGTGCATCAGTTCCTCATGCTCGGCATGGGATTGCAGGATCTGCTCGCGATCATATTGCAGCGCGGTGCGTGTCACGATCGGCTGCTCCACGATCGTGCCCAGCAACGCGGCGAGTCGCTCCGATCCGGCCGCCTCCAGGATGATCGCGTGGAATGCGCGATTATGCTCCAGAAAAGCGGGAACATCCGGAGGAGTCTTGCGCGCGGCGGCCGCGATCTCGCGGTTGTGGGCGTGCATCCGCTCGATCGCCTCATCGTCGATCGCGATCGACGCGCGTGCCGCAGCATGCCCCTCCAGCATGCCGCGCAGCACGAAGCTTTCGGCGATCTCGTCGAGCGACCATTCGGCGACAAAGGTGCGCTGGGATTCGTTGCGGCGAACGAAATGCGCGCTTTCCAGCCGGCGCAGCGCTTCCCGGACCGGCGTACGCGACACCCCACATGCCGCGGCAAGCTGCTCCTCGCGCAACTGGGCGCCGGGCGACAGCCGCCCGGAGAGGATCTCTCCGCGGATGAAATCATATGCGAGTTCGGATGCCTTCGACATTCGGACGATCTTCCCCTGGCCATCAGTCGGCAAACCGACGCTTGACGCCGGCTATTTGTATACAATAACGTGGCGCACCGATCGAGAACAATATCGGGTGCCGTCTGCCGGATAGGCTTTCGAGCGAACGAAATCAAAATGGGGGACATATGACGATCAAGAAGACGAGCTTCTTTCTGGCCGGCATATCGGCGATCGCGGTCATGGCCGCTCCCGCCGTCGCGCAGGACAATCCCGGCCAGACGCCGCCCGAGGCGAATGACAGCGGAGAAATCGTGGTCACGGCGCGGCGCGTATCGGAATCGCTGTCCTCCATTCCCGCATCCGTCACCGTCCTGACGTCCGATGTGATCGAGAATGCCAATCTGCAGAAGGCGCAGGATTTCGTGAAGCTGACGCCGGGCGTGACGATCGTCACCAGCACAGCGGAGGCCGGCGACACGCAGATCAACATCCGTGGCATCAACGGCGCGCGCGATGCCGAAAGCTCGGTAGCCCTGGTGGTCGACGGCATTTTGAAGACCAACACGGCGCAGCTTAACCAGATCCAGGGGACGCTCAGCCAGGTCGAGATCCTCAAGGGCCCGCAGGGCGCGCTTTACGGTCGCAATGCCGCGGCTGGCGCCATCGTGATCCAGACGGTGAAGCCCGGAGACCGGATCGAAGGCAAGCTGGAGGCAAGCTACGCCAATGTGAATACAGTGACGGCGAACGGCTATATCGCCGGCCCGCTCGGCAACGGCATCGGTTTCGTCCTGTCGGGCGATTATCGCACCACCGACGGTTTCTACCGCAACAGCTTCCTCGACCGGAAAGTCGTCGACGACCAGGAATCCTGGAATGTCGATGGCCGGATCATCGCGCAATTGGGTGACGCCACCACCATCGATGCCAAGGCGCGCTATGGCGAGCTTCACGGCGCCTCGATCAATTTCAATTCGTCATTCCACATCCCGGCGCTTGGCGGCGCATTCTACGAGGATGTGAACAAACATCCGTTCAACTATTATTCGAACATCCGGCCGACCAACGACCAGAAGACGTTCGAAGCGTCGGTGAAGCTGGATCATGATTTCGGCCCGGTCACGCTAACCGCATGGGCACTCTACAGTGACATCAGGAACGATCTGGTGGCCGACGGCACGTCCGCGGATTTCGCCCGCTATATCGGCGCGGCGCTCCCGGCGGGCCAGACCGCGGTCAATGCCTGCTTCGCTTCGACCGCGAAGCTCACCGGCTTTCCCGTCAATCCGCCGGGTTTCATCGGCCAGATCCCCGTGCCGTTCATCTTCGCACCTGCCACCGGCTCGGTCTTCGGCGCCTATTCGCCGACCACCTGCGACGGCACGCAATATCAGCGCCGCAACCAGAAGGATTACAGCACCGAGATCCGGCTTGCCTCCAACGGCGACAATGCGATCGATTGGCAGCTTGGCGGCTATTATCTCCATATCGACCGGCAGACCGGCGTCAGCCTGGGCGCGGATACCGGCGCCGGCGTCATCCCTCAGCTTTATAACGGCCCGACATCGGCCAATCCCACGTCGCAGCTGTTCGCGGACTCGTTCAAGACCGATGTGTTCGCGGCGTTCGGATCGGTGGATTGGGAGGCAACCGACTCGATCGATATCGGCATCGCCCTGCGCTACGACATCGAGAAGCGGAAGGTGCGCAACGACGTGCCGCTCGCGACCGATCCGTTCACCGGCGGCCCGATCAATCCAGGCCAGCAATTCGGCGTGATCGGACCGCAGCAGAAAACCTTCAAACAGCTTGAGCCGAAGATCACGGCGCGCTGGGAAATCGCCCCTCGAACCAACATCTTCGCGAACTGGGGCGTCGGCTTCAAATCGGGCGGCTTCAACAATCAGGGATCGGCCGCGATCGTCGACCAGAATTTCAACGTGGCGCCGATCAATGCGGGCGTGCTGATCACGGATCAGTTCCGCAAGGAACGTTCAAGCGCGTTCGAAGCCGGCATCAAGGGGCGCGTCGGGCCGGTCAATTACAATCTGGCGGGCTATTACACCCGCGTCACCGACATGCAGTTCTTCGAATTCTTCGTCGGCGGCTTCGGCCTGTTGCGTGTGGTGTCGAACATCGACCGCGTCGACATCAAGGGCGCGGAATTGAACGTCGATGCCCGGATCGTCGATGGCTGGACGGTGTTCGGCGCGTTCAACCTGACCGATTCCAAGATCAAGAAGAACAGCTCCCGCCCCGACACGGTCGGAAACAAATCGCCCTATACGTCGGATTATACGATCAATCTGGGCACCCAGATGAAGGTGCCGGTCAGCGACGGACTGGATGCGATTTTCCGCGCGGATTACCGGATCACCGGGCCGACCTGGTTCCACACCGTCCAGAACCAGGAAAAGGCGACGATCTTTAGCGCGCTGCTGCCGATCTCCGCGCTGGCATTGCCCGCATCGGTCGGCAATGCAGTCTATGACGTCAACCAGCGCAAGGCGTTCGGCGTGCTCGATCTGCGTTTCGGGCTGGAGGGCGAACGCTGGAAAGCCGCGCTGTTCGCGAACAACTTCCTCGACCGCAAATATCTGAACGAGGTGATCCCCGCGATCGAATTCGGCGGATCGTTCATCTCGCCCGGCGCACGGCGGCTGTGGGGCCTCGAGCTGGGCTACAAATTCTAGGACCAATCTCCATTCAGCCCATACCGGCCTGCAAATGGCGCTTTCCCGCGCTTCCGGTGCTCACATACATCAAGTACGCTGCGCTCCGGGTCACGTGAAATCACCATTTTCGACTCGGTCTGAACTGAATGGCGATCGATCCTAAGCGACCGATCGCGCTCGAGACGATGATTGATCGCCTCGAGCGCGGCGGCCGAGCTCAATCCGGTGCGCGCGCGTTGAGGCCGGCAAAAACCTGGTCGAAAATCCCGTCCCGCACCGCGTAGCGCAACGGATTGCAGCGTTCGACCACAACTTCCTCCACGGCCGGGTCAGCCTCGATGATGGCGACGACCTCGTCGATGAACTCAGCGAGTGGCATCGCCCTGGGATCATGCGCCTGATGCTCACCCTGCAACTCGGTCTGGACATAGGGCGGGACGATTTCGATCACCTCGACCGACGTATCCCGCAGTTGATGGCGTAGCGACATGGCATAGGCATGGATGGCGGACTTGGTCGCGCTGTAGGTCGGCGTCACCGCCATCGGCACAAAGGCCAGGCCCGACGAGACCATGATCACCGACGACGACGGCTGCTGCTGCAGATGCGGCAACAGTGCGGAGGTCAGCCGGATCGGCCCGAGCAGATTGGTCGCGATCGTCCGTTCAGCAACGTCGAGATTGCCTGGGGCTGCGCGCAGATCCTCCAGCTCCATGATCCCAGCATTGTTCAAAACGATGTTGAGATCGGGGTGACGGGCGATCAGTTCGGATGCAAAGCCCTGGATCGACGCTGCATCGCCGATGTCCAGCGCCAGCCACGACATGCCCGGATTGGCCGAGGCCACCGCCTCCAGCGCCGCGACATTGCGGCCGGCGATAACGACGTTGTTTCCCTTGGCATGGAACTGCTCGGCGAGCGCCTTGCCGATGCCGGAGCCTCCGCCGGTGATAAGGATCGTGTTGCCGCTGATCTGCATGGTCGATTCCTTCAAATGATCGTTGCCACGCAGAGCTAAGCGTGACACGCTCCATTGGAAAGTAGGCACCTGAAAGTTCTATACTTACCAAAAGGAGAGTGATGTGAAAAAGCAGGAGCCGACCGCCGATATTCAGGCGCGCCTGCAGAATGCACCTCCTGCAGAGAATGATCCGGTTCTGGCGGCGCTGGTGCAGGAGATTATCGGCCGGGTCGCCGACAAGTGGACGATGCTGATCCTGGAGGTGCTGGAGGAGAACGGCACATTGCGTTTCACCCAGCTCGGCAAGCTCGTCGACGGGATCAGCCAGAAGATGCTGACCAAGACGGTGCGTCAGATGGAATGCGACGGGCTGGTGACGCGGATCGTCTATCCCGTGGTGCCGCCGCGCGTGGAATACAGCCTGACCGAACTGGGCCGCAGCCTGGGCGGCGCGTTTTGCGGTGTCTGGATCTGGGCCGAAACCTATCATGCGCAGATCGAAGCTGCGCGAAAGGCATTCGCCGAACGCGAGACGCCCTGACCGACTGTGCGTTAGCGCCGGTCCGGAACGCCCTTTTCGGCGCGACGCATGAAGCGGAAAGCGCCGATCATGACGCTGCCGATACCGACGATCGCCAGGCCATAGGCACCGATGATGAAGGGCCAGTGATTCATTCCGCTGCCATCCGTTTCAGTCGCGCCTCAGTCTGAATGCGCGCAAGCATTCCGCGCATCAGCATCAGCACGGTTGCGCCGAAGATCAGCGCGAAACCAAACGTCGTCAAGCCGAGCGGCCAGAGCATCGAACTGTCGATGCTCGATCCTTTCAGCGTGATGCTCGGCCCCTGATGCAGCGAGTTCCACCACACCACCGAACGATTGATGATCGGCACGTTGATGACGCCGACCACGCCGAAGATCGCTGCGACCCGGCTGACATTGCCGCGTTCCTCACTGGCGTTCGCCAGTGCGATATAGCCGAAATAGAGGAACAGCAGGACGAGCATCGAGGTCATCCGCCCGTCCCATTGCCAATAGGTGCCCCATGTCGGCCGGCCCCAAAGCGAACCGGCGCCGATGCAGATCGCGGTGAACAGCGCGCCGGGCACGGCGATGGCGCGCGCGGCCAGCCCCGATAGCGGGTGTCGCCACACAAGCTGCATCAGACTGGCGATGGCAAGGCCTGCCCAGCCACCCATACCGAGCCAGGCGGCGGGAACATGGACGTAGAGGATGCGTACGCTCTCCCCCTGCAGATAGTCGCGCGGCGTGTAGAGCAGCCCACCCACCATGCCGGCGACGGTGAGGATCAGGCCGCCCCAGGCAAGCCATGCGGTCAGCGGTTTGGCGATGGCCAGAAAACGGCGTGGATTGGCATAGCCGTGCATCGACGCGAAAATCCCCCCAAGAGATCGGACGAACGCCATGGCGATCGACGCAGGCGAAATCCTCTGAAGAGATATCGCCGGCGAGGCAAGAGGCCCCGCTCAAGCCCTTGACCGTTGCTCGCGTCGCTGCTCTTCCTTCTTCCATCCTAAAGGGGAATAGAGATGCTCAAATCCTTGTTGTGCGGTTCGATCGCGCTTGCCGCGATCGCCCTTCCCGCCTCCGCCCAGACCCCACAGGTCCGCCAGGTCGGTTCCGCCACATTGCAGAATGTGCCGCCCATTCCCGCCAATGTCTCGGCCGCGGTGCAGCGTTATCAGAACAGCCGCGCCGCCCTGTTCGAGGATTGGCTGCCCGACGGCAGCATGTTGATCGCCACGCGTTTCGGCGCGACGCAGCAGCTGCATCACGTCAAGGCACCGGGCGCCGACCGCACGCAGATCACCTTTTACGACGAGCCCGTCGCGGATGCCGCGACGATCCCCGGCACCGACCGGTTCGTGCTGACCCGCGACACCGGCGGCGACGAGTGGTTCCAGCTTTATGCCAAGGGGCTATCCGGCGCCGCCGCCCAGTTGACCGAAACGGGCACGCGCAACCAGTCGCCGATCTTCAGCGCCGACGGCAAACTGCTCGCGTGGACGCAGGCGACCAAGGGCTCGACCAGCTATGCGCTGCTCGCGACCGATCCGACCGCGCCCGTCGCCCCGCGCCTGCTCTACCGCGCCGATGGGGCGCTTTCGACCGACGATATCTCACAGGACAAGGCCAGCCTGCTGTTTTCGCGCGGCATCTCCAACCGCGAGAGCCAGCTTTTCCTGCTCGATCTCGCATCCGGCAAGGCGACACGCATCGCCCCCAAGGCGCCGGCGGCACGCTATGAACAGGCACGTTTCCTGCCCGGCGGACGATCTATCATCACGATTTCAGATGGCGGCAGCGACACCCGCCGGCTGGTCGAGATCGACATTGCCAGCGGGCGCGAGACGGTGCTGACCCCCGATCTCAAATGGGACGTGGAAAGCTATGATCTGAGTGCGGGCGGCCGCGTGCTCGCCTATGCGATCAACGAGGACGGCTTCTCGCGTGTCGTGGTGCAGGATCGGATCACGCGCCGGGCACTGCCCCAGCCCGAATTGCCCCGCGGAGTGATGACCGCGCTTAAATTCTCGCCCGACGGCAGCAAGCTGGCGATCGGGCTGACCAACGCGACCTCGGCGGGCGATGTCTGGGCCTGGGATGTCGCGGGCGGCGAGTTGGTGCGCTGGACGAATTCGGAGCTGGGCGATCTCGATCCGGCCACGCTGTCCGAACCGACTTTGGTCCGGTTCAAGTCGTTCGACGGGCTGTCGATCCCCGCCTTCGTCTATCGCCCGCGCAACGTGCCGGCGGGGACGAAGACGCCGGTGATCATGGACATCCATGGCGGCCCGGAATCGCAGACCCGGCCGATCTGGAACTATGGCGCGCAATATTTCGCCAACGTGCTGGGCGCGACCGTGATCCTGCCCAATGTCCGCGGCAGCGACGGCTATGGCAAACGCTATCTCAGCCTCGACAATGCCGAGAAACGTGAGGACAGCGTCAAGGATATCGGCGCGCTGATCGACTGGATCGGCACCCAGCCCGATCTCGATCCCAAGCGGGTCGCGGTCTACGGACAATCCTATGGCGGTTATATGTCGCTTGCGGTGATGACGCATTATTCGGACCGGCTGGTCGGCGGCGTCGAGCGCTACGGGATCAGCGACTGGGTGTCGTTCCTCAACAACACCGAGGCCTATCGCCGCGACAATCGCCGCGCCGAATATGGCGACGAGCGCGATCCCCGGATGCGCGAGGTGTTCGCGCGCATTTCGCCAATGGCCAATGTCGGCAAGATCACCAAACCGATGCTGGTGATGCAGGGCGCCAACGATCCGCGCGTACCAAAATCCGAATCCGATCAGGTCGTCGCCAAGATCCGCGAGAACGGCATCGAGGCCTGGTATGTCGTCTTCGCCGACGAGGGCCATGGCTTCATGAAGAAGCCCAACAACGATCTGCGCCGCGAAGTGGAAACAGTCTTCCTCAAGCGTCTGTTCGATGGGAAGTGATGCCGGCATGACGCTTGTGGATCAGGTTCTGGCGCTCGAGCTGGACGATATCGAGGCCGTCGCGACACGCATCGCGGGAGATGTGGTGCGCACGCCGCTACTGCCCTGGCAGGGCGAGGGATCGGCGGATCGCGATCTCCGGCTGAAGCCCGAAAACCTCCAGCCCTTCGGATCGTTCAAAGTCCGCGCCGGGCTGAACGCCGCGCTGGCAGCACGCGAAAACGGCGGAACGCTGGTGACCGCAAGCGCGGGCAATTTCGCGCAGGGGCTGGCCTTTGCAGCACGGCGTTACGGCCTGCCGCTTCATGTCCATGTGCCCGACAGCGCGGCTGCCACCAAGGTCGCGGCGCTCGATCGGCTCGGCGCGACCGTCCAGGCCCACCCCTTCGCCGAATGGTGGCGGATCATGGAGACCCGCGACGGCGGCATTGCCGGATCGACCTTCGTCCATCCCGTCTGCGAAGCCGCGGTCGTTGCGGGCAACGCCACGATCGGGCTGGAGATCGGACAGGACTGGGCCGATGTCGAAACGATCGTCATCCCGTTCGGCGGCGGGGGGCTTTCGACCGGGGTCGCGCTGGCGCTGCGGCTGATGGGCCGTAATGTCGAGATCGTCGCCTGCGAAGTCGAAACCTCGACGCCGCTGACCGCCGCCTTCGCGGCGGGCGAGCCGGTTACGACCGAACGGACACCGTCCTTCGTCGACGGTATCGGGTCGCTGCGCGTGCTCGACGAGATGTGGCCATTGGTCACCCGCTTCATCGATCGCACGGTGACCGTCTCGGTCGAAGACTGCGCCGCTGCCGTCCGCGAAACCGCGCTACGCCATCGCCTGATCATCGAAGGCGCGGGCGCTGCGGCGGTTGCAGCGGCGAAGCGGCCTGAGTTCGCGGGACGGAAGGTCTGCGCGGTGGTGTCGGGCGGGAATATCGATCTGGGGACATTGAGTGGGATGATCGGTTAGAAACGCCCACCTCACCGTCATGCCAGCCCTTCGACTGCCTGCAAGGCAGGCGCTCAGGATAAACTGCGCCTTCGGCGCAGGCTGGCATCTGCCAACGGATTACGCGCAATCTGGTTGGCAGACCCCAGCTTGCGCTGGGGTGACGGTGTGGGATTGACCTCCCCTATCGATCCCCAGGCCGATAGCGCCGCTCCACATGACCCTCGAGGTCCTCGGGGTAAAAATACACCGGCCGAAGCTTGCCGTCCGCATAACGTTTCGCCTGGTCCGCGAAATGCTTTGAGGCTGGGTCGCCACTTTCGCCGCCCGCGCTGACCGCCCAGGCGCGCAGCCTGGGGCCGAATTCGATGGTGGCGACGAAGCTGTTGCCGCGCGTGCCGTAATAGCGCTTGGTGCCCGGATAGCGCATCGCGCCAAAGGCGGCGAGCGAGCCCCATTGTGCAGAGGTGAAGGGGACGGCGATGCTCGGCTTCGCATCGTCGAAGGTCTGCACGATCGCGCCGTCATTGCGCTGATAGCGGTTGATCTCGCCCCAGGGCACACGCCAGCCGCCGAAATCCTTGCTCAGCCTGTCCGTCGCCTCATGAAGTGCGGCCAGCCGTTGCGCATCGGTCGCGCGATCCGCAATATAATCCCACACCGTCATGTCAGCCGCGTCGGCTGCTTCCGATGTCTTCGCCCACAGCGCTTCACCCCAGAAGACCGCAAGCGAGGTCGGTGCGGAATCCACACTCCAGCGATAGTCCCACTTCCGCAACAACTCGATCGGGCCGGCGAGCTTCGGATCGGGCGCGGCGTCATATGCGGCCAGCAGTTTCGGCAGGAAGCGCGCAAAGGCTGGCAGATAGGAATCATAAGCCGCGTCGATCAGCGTCTCCGGTGTGAAGTCACGCTTCCCGTCCAGCACCCGCTCGGCATGTGCGCCGCGCGGATTTTCGCCGACCTGATCCATATAGCGCGGGAAATCGGCCGCTTTGGGGCTGTCCGCACCCGCGGCGGTCCAGGGCCAGTTGTTGACGTTGAATGCCCAGCCATTTTTCGGATTCACCACCTGCGGCAGGCTCGCCAGGCTGTGCAGCCCTTTCCAGTCGGTCGCAGGGTCGCTGCCGTCGACGGGTTTCCGATAATCGAACCGGTCATCGCGGATCGGCACGAATTGCGGGTGGAGATAAGCGATCCCGCCCTTGGCATCGGCGAACAAGGTGTTGTTCGAAGAATTGGCCTTGAGCTCCGCCACTTTCATGAAACCCGCATAATCCTGCGCCTTGGTGCGCAGATAGCTTTGCTGGAGTGCGGCGATCGGGCGGTTCATCAGCGCAAAGGCGATCCATCTGCCCTGATCGTCGCGGCGGACGATCGGCCCGTGGTGCGTCGCATAGGTGGTGAAACCACGCTGTTTCATGCTGCCATCGGCGGCGCGATAGGACAGGGTCAACTGACGCGTCGTGACCGGGCGAAGTTCCTTGCCATAGCGATAGGCATGGCTGCCATCGGCCTTCTCGACGATCGTCTCGGCAAACTCGTCGACATTGTCGATGCCGCTGGACGTATGCATCCAGCCCGCCTTCTCGTTGAAACCCTGATAGATGAAGAACTGGCCCCAGGTAGCGGCGCCATAGGCGTTCAGCCCCTCGCCGCTCTTCACCTGCAATTCGGAGCGGAAGAAGAAGCTGGTGTGGGGATTGATCAGCAGCAGCGCGCGGCCGTCCTTCGTATGGCTCGGCGCAATGGCGATACCGTTCGATCCCTGGGGCTCGCGGAAAATCAGGCCGCGTTCGAGCGCGCTCATCCGGATCGGCTGCTTCTCGTAAAATGCCTGAAGCTGGGTCAGCGGCACACTCTCGATATCACCGCCGATGCTGCCCTCGGTGAAGGACAGCGCCATCCATGGCTCGAAGCGCGCGATGACCCGCGGGCACACCTCGGGATGAGTGGCGAGATAATGGTTCAACCCGTCGGCCCAGGCCGTCATCAGCGTCTTCAGCCAGGCGGGGCTCTTCGCATAATCGGCCTTGAGCGTATCATGGTCGAGGAACAGACGCTGACGCAGATCCTGCCAGATCGCGCTTTCGCCCTCGGCCTCAGCCAGCCGGCCGAGATTGACGAGATAGTTGGTCTCGACACGATTGAAGTCGTCCTCGGCCTGGGCATAGATCATGCCGAACACCGCATCGGCGTCGGTCTTGCCCTCGACATGCGCAATGCCCCAATCGTCGCGGGTGATGGTGACGTCGCGTGGCGGCGGGGTCGGCCCAACCGCCGGCTTTGCCGCATTTCCACAAGCGGCCTGTGCCGGCATCGCGATCGCCAGCAGCGCGGTGGTGAGCGCCAGGCGGCTGGCCATATCGATCGTCGTCAGTCTCACGGTTTCGTCATCCTCTCCGGTATGAATGCCTCATGCCGTCATCCGTGGGGGGAGGACAAGAGCCGCGATGACACGCATCGCCAACATGCCGCGCCTTTATTGCAGAGCCATGCTATCGTCGGCCCGCTGCATCCCCCATATGTGCCGGGAATGCGTGGAGACGATATGTCGAATTCGGATTATCAGGACAACGCCGTCGAGCATGCCGCGCTGTATCACGAACTTCGCAGTGCGGCCGTGCGCCAGATCGAGCGCATCCAGAATGCGGACTGGCGCATCTTCCAGGCGCAGGGCGAAGGTCCGTCGGTGGACATGACCGATGATGTGCTGATCCGCGAACGCCGTATCGTTGCGATCATGGACAAGCTGTTGAACCAGCAATAAAATCAGACCGGAATTGACGCATCGTCCGATGCACCTCGCGCGACGATGACGCCCATCGGCGCCACATGACGTTTGTCGAAAAGCGGAAGCACTGGCCAAACAGGCTGCCAATATCGCCTCACGGTCCCTTCGGTCCGGGGCGGGTAGCGGTATCCGTCGATGGCCGGCGCGCAGACAATCCCAGACTTTGCAGCGTCGGCCATCATCCTTGATTTCAGGCCGACCTTAAACGGCGAGCGCGTTCAGCACGGTCTCCGGCGTCAATGGCAATGTGTTGAGTTCACCCGCCCGCGGCCCCAGCGCGTGGCGCACGGCATTGGCAATCGCCGCGGGAATCGGGATCACGCCGCTTTCGCCCACCCCCTTCACCCCGAGCGGAGAGAAGGGCGTCGGCGTTTCGAAATGCAGCAGATCGATGGGCGGAACGTCACCTGCCAGCGGCACCAGATAATCATGCAACGACAGGGTGAGCGGCTGGCCCTTGTCGTCATAGCGGATCACCTCGAACAGGGCCGCGCCGATGCCTTGCGCAACGCCCCCGCGCACCTGTCCGTCGACGATCGGCGGATTGATCTGCACCCCGCAATCATGGCCGAAGGTGACACGGTCCACCGTCACCTTGCCGAGCACGACATCGACCGACACCTCCACCGCGACCGATCCGTACGACACGGCCAGCGCGGGCGGATCATAGGCCGCACGATCCTCCAGTCCGGCCTCCAGCCCCGGCGGGACGGCAGCAGCGCGATAGGCCTCGTGCGCGATCCGGGCCATGGATACGCGACGACCGGGATCGTCGCGATGCTGCACACCACCCTGCACCAGGATCATCGCATCGGGATCGGCATCGAGCAGGAAAGCGCCCCAGCGTCGTAACCGTTCGCCCAGCCGGTCCGTCGCCATCCTGACCGACATGCCGCCAACCCCCGCGCCGCGACTGCCACCACTGGCATAGCCGGTATAGGGCGCGGTCAGCGTATCGCCATGGACGACCGCGACATCCTCGATCGGCAGTGTCAGCGCGTCGGCGCAGATCTGCGCCATGCTGACCTCTATCCCCTGCCCCATGGGTGTCTGACTGAGGAACAGGCGAACATGGCCGCTCGGTTCCATGCGGATGATCGTGCTGTCGAACCCGCCATTGTTGATCCCGATCACCTTGCACACCGGCGAAGGCCCGAAATTGGTGACTTCGGAATAGCTGGCGATACCGATCCCGGTCACAATCTCGGCGCCCTGCGTCGCGGCTGCCCGATCGAGCGCGGCGTCATAACCGAAACGATCGAGCGTCGCGTCGAGCAGATCGGCATAGCGACCGCTGTCGAGCACGACGCCGCTGTGCACCGCATAGGGCAGTTCTTCCGGCGTCAGCAGGTTACGCCTGCGGATATCGGCGGGGTCGATGCCGATCCGGCGCGCCGCGATGTCGAGCAGCCGTTCCAGCGCGAAATTGGCCTCGGGCTGACCGAAGCCGCGATAGGCACCGACCGGGGTCTTGTTGGTGACGACGGAGCCTGCGCGGATATCGAGCGCGGGCACACGATAGGGGCCGGTCAGCAGTGCACCGGTGATCCAGACGGTGCCCATCGACGTCGCATAGGGATCGCCGCCCTTGTCGAGCATCGCATCGCCCTTCAGCGCGACGATGCGCCCTTCGGCATCGAAACCGACATCGAGATCGACGCGGATGTCGCGGCCATGGGTCGAACTGGTGAAGGCCTCGCGCCGCCCCTCAACCCAGCGCACCGGCCGCTGGAGCCTGAGCGCGAGCATCGCGACCAGAGTCTCCTCGCCATAAGTGCACCCCTTCATCCCGAAGGCACCGCCGACATCGACCGCGATCACGCGGATGCGATGTTCGGGCAGATCGAGACAGCCGGAGATGCCGGCGCGCACCTGGTGGATCGACTGGGTGGATGTCCATACGGTGACACCATCCCCCTCGACCGTCGCGCAGACGCCGCGTGGCTCGAGCGACATGGGATGGACGCGCTGCGAGACGAAGCGATCGGAAATGCGATGCGTTGCGCCGGCCAATGCGGCATCCACATCGCCGACCTGCCAATGCTGGGTGGCCACCTGATTGTCCGGCCAATGATCATAGAGCCGCACGGCATCGGCCGCCGATGCCTGATCGATCGTCGTCACGATGGGCAGCGCGCGATAGTCGAGCAGGATGGCCTCGGCGGCTGCCTCGGCCGCATCTGCGTCGATCGCGGCGATCACCGCATAGGGTTGCCCCACCCAGCGCAGCCGGTCGGTCGCCAGCGCCTTCAGATTGGAATAGCATTGCCCAGGCAGATCCCAGAGCGAAGGCTGCGGCGCGACCGCGGCCAGATCATCCCCGGTCAGGATCGCGACGACGCCGGGGATCGCACGCGCGGCGCTGGCATCGACCGACAGGATCTCGGCATGGGCAACCGGGCTGCGCACCATCCGCACGACCAGCGCGCCGGGCAGCGGGACATCGGCGAGATACCGCCCCCGACCCGCGACGAAACGATCGAGCGTGGTGCGGCGTGCGGGACTGCCGATGATGGAGCCACGGCCAGATGGATCGGGTTTCATTGGAGCGGCGCCCCGCCCGTCATCCCAGCCCTTCGACTGCCTGCGAGCAGGCGCTCAGGATAAACCTCGCCTTCGGCGAGAGCTGGGATCTCCCGACGCGTTAAGCGCAATCTGGTTGGCAGATCCCAGCCTGCGCTGGGATGACGTGGTGGGTTTGGGATTGAGTAGAAATTATTCCCCCTAACCACGCCCAGCCTCCCGCTGCTTCACCACGGCCTTCACCGCCGCCACGATCGGCTGATACCCCGTACAGCGGCAGATCACCGCGTTCAGTGCCCCACGGATCGCGGCGTCATCACCATGATCGTCCACGCTGTCATCCGCCAGATAATGCCGCACCACCGCGAGCATGCCCGATGTGCAGAAGCCACATTGCGCGGCATGATGATCGGCAAAGGCGCGCTGGATCGCGGCGCCCTCCGGATCGGCGGCCAGCCCCTCCACGGTGACGACCGATCGCCCGGTCACCTGCGCGGCAAACGTCAGGCAGCTTCGCACCGGTTCGCCATCGATCAGCACGGTACAACTGCCGCACACGCCCTCTCCGCAACCGATCCGCGTACCCGGAAGATGCAGCTCGTCGCGCAGCCAGTCGGCCAGGCTGGTCCAGCCTGCACCATCGAGCGTGCGGGGCTCGCCATTCACCTCGGTCGCGCTCATCCCGAAACTGCCCGCAGATAGCACCGCCGCAACAGTCTCGGCGCGATCGTCCGGCGATAGTCGATCGTGCTGGCATCGGTCAGCGCCGGATAGCGCGCGAGCATCTCCGCGACGAACCCGGTGGCCAGGCGATCCAGCGCCTCGGCATCGGCACAGGGCAAGGCGGAGCTACGCACCGGCCGGTCAACCAACCCGCCCAGCGACAGCCGCACCGATCCATCGGCACCAACCGCGCAAGCTGCCGAAAGGATTGCCCGCCCCGTCGAGTTGCGCGCCAGAACCTCGTCGAACGCCATTGCGGGAGGCGGCGGGATATCGATCTCCAATATCGCTTCGCCGGGCTCAAGTACCGTCGCGAACGGCCCCGTCGGCAGACTCTCCGCCGCGATCGTCCGCCGGCTGGTCACGATCGTCGCGTCATGCGCGGCAAGGATCAACGGCACTTCGCCGCGCGGATCGGCCCAGGCGAGGCACCCGCCCAAGGTCGCACGATTGCGCACGACATGATTGCCGACGAAGCGTAGCGCCTGCGCAATCGCGGGAAACGCCACTGCAATCGGGGATGCCAGGATCGCCGACAACGTAACCCCCGCCCCGATCGCTGCACGCCCTTCGTCGAGCGATATCCGCTTCAGTGCCGCAATCCGCCCGATATCGACGAGCAACCCCGATCTCTGCCCGCGCAACGCAAGCGCGGGGAGCAGGCTGTGCCCCCCGGCCAGGATCATCGCGCCGGGATCGGCGGCCAGCGCCGCGACCAGCCCGTCCACATCCTCCGGCGCGTGATAGTGCCGCATCGCCGTCAGCGGATGAACTCGGCCGATGGGTGGGCCCGCGGATAATCGCGCATATAATCGAAGAAGCGCGCCAGGGTCAGGTCGCTGCGCGTCAGCGTGCCGGGCTGCAAATGGATCGTCTGCATGTTCATCAGATCGTCCAGTACCACACGCGTTTCCAGTTCGGCGATCGCTTCGAGGAACTGATCGACTTCCTCGGGCGTGCCCATGTCCTTGCGCGCGCACACGGTGATGAACACCGTCGAGCGGCCGGGCCGGGTGAGCGTGAAGGGCGAGACGAAACCGAACCACTGGCCCGAGAATTCGGTGCTCTGGAAATACATGCTGGTGCCGACAATGCCGATGCGGTGCTTCACCGGATCGCCCGTCACATGTGTGCCTTCGAATTCGTAGAACATCGAATGGTCGGTCCATTCGACCGCCTCGTGCGGATTGTCGCCGTTGATCTCGATGCCATGGAGATAGCGGATATGCTGCATGTCGGGCGTGTTGGCGCACAGCACCCAGGGATCGACCGGCACTTCCTCTCCGAACACCTTGGTCTTGAACACCAGATCCTCGTGCGGGAACTTGAAATCGGGCAGCTCGTAATGCGGCTCCAGCCCGTTGAAGGCCCAGAGGATCCCGTATTTCTCGCACACCGGGAATTTGAACAGCCGCGCAGTACCGGGGATCGGATCCTTGCTCGGCATGCCGCTGCAGCGGCCATCGGCGCCGTATTTCCAGTGGTGATAAACGCAGCGGACATTGCCGTCGATCATGTCCCCGATCGAAAGATCCGCGCCCAGATGCGGGCAATAGGCGCTCATGACGTGCGGATTGCCGTCCTTGTCGCGGAAGGCGATGACGCGTCCGTCGAGGAAATCGAAGCCGCGCACGAAGTCCGACGTGGCCGCGCTCGACATGCAGATCGGAAACCAGCTCTGGGTGAAGGTACCGCCTTCCCCCTCGAACGGCACCGACTTGCCGAAAGCGCGGCGGAAGATTTCGGGCGCCTTGGATGCGGCGCGGGGCTGGGTCCGGGGATCATCGAGCGACATGGCGCGCCTCCTTCGAATGCAACTTGAGTGTTGCAGCGAAACTGTCGAAGCGCGGCCGTCATGCCTACCCGCCCGTTAGGACGGGTGCCCCGCGACACCGCCCCCACCCCTGCCCCCGAAAAAGCGCGCCTGTCCGAAAGGACGGGCGGCCTGGACCGATCGGACGAGTGGGTGACGGCCCCGCCATGTGGAACAAGCGGGTGACCGAATAACCGGGACGGGAGCCCCATTGGATGAGCAAGAATTTCCTTTTCGTCGTCACCTCGCATGGCGAGCTGGGCAGCACCGGCAACAAGACGGGTAGCTGGCTGGAAGAGCTGGCCGCCCCCTATTGGCGTTTCGTCGATGCGGGCTACGCGATCACCATCGCCTCGCCCAAGGGTGGCGCGGCACCGGTCGATCCGATGAGCGCCGAGGATAACTGGATCAGTGAGGCGGGGCGCCGATTCGTCGACGATACCGCCGCCAGCGCCGCAATGGCCGATACTGTGCCGCTCGATCGGATCGATCCGCAGGATTATGCGGGCGTCTTCATGGTCGGCGGGGCGGCGACCACTTGGGATTTTCCCGGCAACCCATCGCTCAAGGCAATCGTCGAGGGGTATTTCGCCGCAGACAAGGTGATCGCCGGCGTCTGTCACGGCGTGATCGGGCTGGTCCAGGCAGTCGACGTCAATGGCGAGCCGCTGGTCAAGAACCGTCAGGTCACCTCGATCAGCAATGCCGAGGATGTCATGATGGGGCTCGACCGTATCGTGCCCGTCCTGCCCGAGGAGATGCTCCGCAAGCTGCGCGGCATCTATAGCGCAGCCGCGCCGCTGACCGCGCATGTCGTCGTCGACGCGCCGCTGTTCACCGGCCAGAACCCGGCATCCGCCGATCCGCTGGCGGTAGCGATCCTGGCGCATCTGGAGAGGAAAGAGCAAACGGCGGCCTGATCCGCAACGCCGCGCGACGGCATCGTCATGGCGATTGCCGTCGCGCGCATTGGCAGAAACGAACGTGACGATCAGCCTGCGCGTCGTGCAGGTCCGTCACGGCCGGCAGCGGGCTGCCTGGATCGGCACCTTCGGCAAAATTCCTCAATATTAACAAATGATAGACCGAATCGGGCTTAGGCTTGGTTTTGGCAGCGCCTGCGCGGGCGCGAAACGGACGTAGATGACATGTCGGCATTGGATATCTTCGCTGGCGTCGCCATAATCGGCTTCGTCCTTGCTGCGGCCTGGCTCGCCGGCCTCTTCCTGCGAGCGCCGCGGGGCTACGAAAACAGCAAGGGCTTCGGCGTGGACCGACGCAGCCTGGACAATCGCCAAGGCAGTGCGGCCGATCGGCGCAATCCGAGCCCGGCAGATGCCGGCCGGATCCGATCCGACGACCGATCTTCGCCGGACTCCCGGAAACCGTAGACCGGCCGGACGCCGATACGACCTAAATTCCCCTTTGTTTACCGCAATTTCCGAGCCGGCAGATGATTCCATCTGCCTCGAAATCGCTCTAGAAGGTCACCCCGACACTGCCAATCAGCGTCGCCCCGGCATGGGCGAAACTCTTACCTATCGTGCTGTCATTATAGCGCAGCCCGGCCGACCAGCGGTCCTTGCGATACTCGACCGCCACCCCATGATCCCAATATCGCCCGTCCGGACGCAGCCTTGCCGCGCGAAGCGGATCGTCCGCATCGCCCGACGAGCGGCCGACATGGCCCGAGACGGTCAACGGCGTACCCGGAATACCGACCGCCAATGCCGTCGCGATATAGAGATTGTCCCCGCCGATCGCGCCCTGATCGGGCGCATAACGGGTAAACAGGTCGATGCTCGCGGGGCCCAGCTGAAATCCCGCGGCCGCACCCAGTTCGGTATAGCCCTGGTTCGAAGCGCCGGGGAACAGATGATAGGTCGCCTCGGCCGACAACCGCCATCCGCCGAGCTGGCGGGCATAGCTGGCCCGGACGTCGACGACCGCATCCGCGCCGCCATGGCGGTTGCTGCCCCATAAGGTGACGGCTGTGGCGTCGAGCGAAAGCTCGCTGGTCACGGGTGTCGATACACTTGCCCGCACGACCGGTGCGCCATCGCTCCAGCTCAATCCGCGTCGGCGCTCGTCACTCGCCGCTTCCAGCGTCAGCGACGGTCCGTCCTGCATCTGCGCGAATGCCGGGGCAGCGGCACTCACCCACGCGATGCCTGCCAGGATCGCCGCTGCCCGCATCTTTAGTTCGTCGCCATCGTCTTGATTGCAGCCAGTTCGGCGAGCAGCGGCGCCCGATCGCTTTCCGCCGCCGCGAGCAGATGCGCGCGGATCGTATCGGCACGGGCAGCCATTTGCCGTTCGATCGATGCCGTTGCCTGGGTGCAGGGGCCAGCCTCATTGCCCGAAAATTGCTGATCGCGAGAAACCGTGCGTGCCAGCGCGGAACCATTGGCCAGGCGGCGGTCGACAATGACGGTGGCCGTCCAGCGGCAGCGGCGATTATCCATGCGATTGGGCGTATGCGTGCCAATCGTGCGCGTTTGAAGGTCAGTGCGCGCGCTATACTGCGCCTCCATCGCCGCGCCTGCATGATCGAGCCGAACGGTGTGCGTCGCGGCCACGGCCGTCAGGGCGATAAGGGTCATGATCATAATGTTCATATCCTGCTGGATGTCCGGCCATGGTGCCGGTTCATGCAGACGCGGATAGAATCCCCTCATTGCTGGTTCTTTGCTGGTGAGTGACAAATGCTGATGCACAACGCGCAACGCATAGGGAAATCGGGCTTCTGAACACGCCGGGCGGAAACAATCACGTCCGCACCGCCCCCCTGAAGACGATCACCGCGCACAACCCTCCGCCCGGCGCTTCGTCCAGCCGCAAAGTCGCATCGTAGAAATGAAGCAGGTCCCGCGTCGCGGCGAGCCCCAGTCCCGCCCCTGGAGTAGCGGGGTCAAGGCGCACGCCCACCGCGATCGCATCGGCGCGCCGCTCCACGGGTATGCCGGGGCCATCGTCGATATCGAGATCTGCGCGCCCTCCCCCGCGATCATCACGCGGCTGCGCGCCCATTTGCAGCCATTGTCGATCAGGTTGGACAGGATCTCGGCCAGGTCGCCGCTGTCGCAGGCGAGCATCATGCCGGGCGCGATCGCGGTCCGGATCTCGATCTCCCGGCCGACATGCAGCCGTTCCATCGCCGCGACGATCTGGCCGACCAGCGGCGCGACCTCGGTCATCGTCCCGGCGCCGCGCGTCCCCGCCGCCGCAGCGCGCGTCAGATGATAGTCGATATGACGCCGCATCGCGTCGCAATGCGCCAGCAGGAAATCCGCCGACGCGTCCTGGCCGGTCAGGCGGAGTTGTTCGGCCTCGTCGGCGATCAGCGCCAATGGCGTGCGCAGATGATGGGCAAGATTGCCGGATTCGGTGCGCGCCCGCACGATGAGCTGCGCCTGGCCGTCGAGCAACTGGTTGAGCCTGACGACGAAGGGCTCCACTTCGGTCGGCACTTGCTGGTCGAGCCGCCCGATTTCGCCGCGCCGCAACTGATCGACCTGCTCGCCCAACCGGTGAACCGGCTTCAGCCCGAAACGGACCAGCGCGGCAGCCCCGCCGATCATCAGCAGCGCCAGGATCGCCATCGACCAGGCCAGATCCGGATGGAACTGATCGACCTGCGCCTCGAGCAGCCGTTGGGCGGAGGCGATCGTGACGATCATCGGCGGCTTGCCGCGATCGTGCAGCACCTGGCTGCGCTGCAACACACGCTCATATCCCGCCATCGATTCAGCCCATTCGGCGTCGTTCGGTCGCGCGAGCAACATGTTGGAACCGAGCGATTTCGAGCGGAGCGGCGCGCGCCCTGCCTGGTCTATCTGCCAGTACAGGCCAGACCCCTCAAAGTGGAACAGCGGGTCGGACAGCGGCTGCCGTACCTGGGGACGGCCATCGGCGTCGACGACGATCATGGCGACCAGTTCTTCCAGATGATGGTCCAGCTCGTTCTTGAACCGGTCGGCCGTGTGCGCCTGGTAGAGATGGGCGATAAAGAACCCCGCGATCACGATCGCGATCGTCACCAGCAGCGCCGATCCCACGATCAGGCGAAACCGCAGGCTGTTGCGCAGGGCCGACCTCATGCCGACAGCCGATATCCCAGGCCGCGCACCGTCGCGATCCGGTCACGTCCGATCTTGCGCCGCAGACGACCGACCAAGACTTCGATTGCATTCGCGTCGCGTTCGGTGTCGATACGGTAAAGGCCGTCGATGATGACCTGCCGGGACAGCGTCCGCCCCGCATTGTAGAGCAGCAGCTGCAGCAGCCGAAATTCGCTGGCGGTCAGCGCCAGCAGCGCATCGTCCAGCCATGCCTCCCCGCTTGCCGGATCGAGCGCGAGCGGCCCCGCGACCAGCCGCGTGCCGCTATGCCCCGTAGCCCGGCGCGCGAGCGCGTGAAGCCGAGCGACGAGTTCCTCGACGCGCACCGGCTTGACGATGAAATCGTCGGCCCCGGCATTCAGCCCCTCCACCTTCTCCTGCCAGCTGCCCCGCGCGGTCAGGATCAGGATCGGTGTCGCAATCGCCCGCGCACGCAACCGGCGGACAAGCTCGATGCCCGACATGCCGGGCAGGCCGATATCGACGATCAGCGCCGCGAACCCATCGCTGGCGAACCCTTCGGCATCCTCCGCGGTGGTCAGCCATTCGCAGGTCATGCCATGGCGCGTCAGGTTCGCGACCATCCGCCGGGCCAGTTCCACCCCATCTTCGACCAGCAAGATCCGCATCGCCTTACCTGACAGGATTCTGACAGGTTCGACAAGTAGGGAGCGCAAACGCATCGAAGCGCTCCCAGGGGGACCACGCCACCATGTATCAATTTCGTCCCCTTGGCCTGATCGCGCTGCTGTGTCCGTTGCTTGCCGCCTGTTCGGCGAACCCGGCGGAAGAAGCGGCGAACGAAACGGCAAACAGCGCCGCCCCGGCCACCCCCGGTGCGATCGACCTGTCGCCCGAGCAGATGGCGCGGATCGGCGTGCGCTTCGCCGCGGCCGAGACCGCGAACGAAATCCCGATCGCGACCGTGCCCGTCACCGTCGCACCGCCGCCCAATGCGCGTGTCGCCGTCGCCGCGATCATTCCCGGCGTCGTCACGCGAACTTTGGTCGTCGAGGGCGACAGTGTCCGCGCCGGCCAGCCACTCGCTGTTGTCGCAGCGCGCGAGATGCTGACCCTGGGTGCCGGAATCGAACAGGCATCGGCGCGTGTCGCGGTGGCGCGCGCCAATGACGGCCGACTGGGCCAGCTTGCGCGCGAGGGCGTCATTGCCGGATCGCGTGCCGACGAGGCGCGCGCGGCATTGCGCGAGGCGCAGGCCGAGCTCGGCGAGCAGCGACGCATCGTTTCGATGGTCAACGGCTCGCCCGCCAGCGGCACCTATACGCTGACCGCACCGATTGCGGGCCGGGTGACGAGCGCCGCGATCCATACCGGCAGCCCGGTCGACGGCGCGACCGCCGCCTATGTGATCGACGCCGCCAGCCGCTACGAACTGACCGCGCAATTGCCCGAGCGCCTGGTGGGTCAGGTTCGTCCCGGCATGATCGTGCAACTGGGCGACGGCGTGCGCGGAACGGTGACCAGCGTCGGCGCGGTCGTCGACCCGCAGACGCGTTCGGCGACATTGCGCGCCGCGATCCCGGCCGCGCCGGGCATCGTCTCCGGGCGCTCGACCAGCGCGACACTGCTCGGCCCCGCAACATCGGGCGCGGTGATGGTGCCCGCCGGCGCGGTGATCGAGATCGACGGAAAATCGACGGTGTTCGTGCGCACCGGCAAAGGCGTCACCGCCCGCACTGTAGAGGCCGGAGAACGGTCCGGCGACACCATCGTCGTGCTCAAGGGCCTCGGCGTCGGCGAACAGGTCGCGGCCAGCGGCACCAGCGAACTGAAAACCCTGGCCGGGCAGCACTGATGCTGCGCGCACTGGTCGCCTGGTCGCTGTCCTACCGGCTGTTGCTGGTCGCGCTGGCGCTCGTCGTCGCGGGGCTCGGCACCTGGGCCTATGCGACGCTACCCGTCGATGCCTATCCAAACATCGCGCAGACGCAGGTCAAGATCATCCTGAAGGCGCCGGGCATGACCCCCGAGGAAGTCGAGACGCGCGTCATTACCCCGATCGAGCTCGAAATGCTGGGCCTGCCCAACCAGGCGATGCTGCGATCGACGGCGAAATACGCGATCGCGGATATCACGATCGACTTCATCGACGGTACCGACATCTATTGGGCGCGCCAGCAGGTCGGCGAGCGGCTGGCCGGCGTGATGGCGGATCTCCCCGCCGGGGTGGAGGGCGGCATGGCGCCGATCTCGACGCCCTTGTCCGAGATGTTCATGTTCACCATCGACGGGCCGTTGTCGCTTAGCGAAAAGCGCGAACTGCTCGACTGGACGATCCGTCCGGCGCTGCGCACCGTGCCCGGCGTTGCCGATGTCAACGCGCTGGGCGGCCATGTCCGCAGCTATGAAGTGCGGCCCGATCCCGTCGCGCTCGCCGCCGCACGCCTTTCGGTCGACGATCTGAAGGCAGCGATCGAGCGCGGCAATCGCAATGACGGCGCCGGACGGCTCGGTTCGGGCGAAGAGACGCTGATCGTCCGCGCGGTCGGCGCGGTCCGTGACGCGCAGGACCTTGCGCAGATGGTTGTCGTCGCCCGCAATGGCGCGATCGTGCGTGTCGGCGATGTCGCGACGATCGGTACCGGCTCGCTCACCCGCTATGGCGGCGTCACCGCGAACGGCAAGGGTGAAGCCGTGCAGGGCCTGGTGATCGCGCTGCGCGGCGCCGATGCGCAGCAGGTGGTGAACGGTATCCGCGTCCGCCTGACCGAGGTGGAAAGCGGGCTGCCCAAGGGCACGAAGATCTCGGTCTTCTACGATCGCTCCGACCTGATCGGACGCGCCGTCAATACGGTGCAGAAGGCACTGATCGAAGCAACGATCCTCGTCGTCATATTGCTGATGCTGTTCCTGGGCGACTGGCGCGCGGCGGCGATCGTGGCCGCCACCCTGCCGATGGCTGCGCTCACCACCTTCCTGTTCATGCGGGGCATGGGCTTGTCGGCAAATCTGATGAGCCTGGGCGGCCTCGCCATAGCGATCGGCATGCTGGTCGACGGCGCGGTCGTGGTGGTCGAGAATGTCGTCGAACGATTGGGCCGCACGAAGCAGGAAGCGGCACCGCGCCTTAACATCGTGTTCCGCGCCACCGCTGAAGTGATCGTGCCGGTTTCGGCCGGCCTCGTTATCATCGCACTCGTCTTCCTGCCCCTGCTCTCGCTGGAGGGACTGGAGGGCAAGCTGTTCGCGCCCGTCGCGCTCACCATCATGTTCGCGCTGGCCGGATCGCTGCTGCTCGCCTTGACCCTGGTGCCGGTGCTCGCATCCTATGGGTTGAAGAGCGGCGCGCATGGCGAGCCGTGGATCATGCGCAAGCTGGCGCCACGCTATGCCGCGCTGCTGGCCGGGGCGTTCGCACGCAAGCGGCTGGTCTATGCGCTGTCCGGCGCCGGACTGGCGCTGGCCGTGCTTGCCTATGGCGCGGTCGGCAAGACGTTCATGCCGACAATGGACGAAGGCTCGGTCGTCATCCAGGTGACGGGCCTGCCGACTGTGGGGCTCGACAGGTCGCTGGCGCTCAACGGTCTGATCGAGGCCGAACTGATCGGCAAGGTGCCCGAAGTGAACGGCGTCATCTCGCGCACCGGCACCGACGAGATCGGCCTCGACCCCATGGGCCTCAACGAAACCGACCTGTTCGTGACATTGAAACCGCAATCCGAATGGCGCGGCGATCGCGATTTTGTGGTGGAGGAGATGCGCAAGGCGCTGGCCGGCATGCCCGGCATCGAGCCCACCTTCACCCAGCCGATCGAGATGCGTGTCGCCGAAATGCTCACCGGCGCGCGTGGCGACCTGGCGGTAAAGATCTTCGGCCCCGACCTGCCGACCCTGGCGGGCCTTGCCGCGCGCGTACAGCAGGAATTGCAATCGACGCGCGGCGCGACCGAGGTGACGACTGTCGCCAACGACACGGTCGATTATTTCCAGCTCGACATCGATCGCGCCGCGGCCGGACGCGCCGGCATGCCGGTGGAGACGCTGCAGGACACGTTGCGCGCACAACTGGAGGGGCTCCCCGCAGGACTGGTCGCCGAAGGGCAGAAGCGCATCCAGGTGCTGATCCGCGGCGACGATGCGGTGCGCAACGATCCGGTACGCTTCGGCGACCTGCAGGTGACGACACCGTCCGGCGAACTCGCGCGGGTGAGCGACCTCGCGAAGATCGAGCGCACCGTCGGCCCCATCCGCCTCGATCACGAAAGCGGCGCGCGCTATGCGCTGGTCCAGGCCTTCGTGTCGGGCCGCGATCTGGTCGGCTATGTCGACGAAGCCAAGGCCCGTGTCGCCGCGAAAATCCCGTTGCCGGCAGGGTATCGCCTGGTCTGGGGTGGACAGTTCGAGAACCAGCAACGCGCCTCGGCGCGACTGATGCTGGTGATCCCGGCCGCGCTGCTGCTGATCTTCCTGGTCCTCTACATCACGCTCAAATCGCTGCGTGGATCGCTGCTGATCCTGGCGAACATCCCCTTCGCCGCGGTTGGCGGGATCGTCGCGCTCTGGCTGACGGGCGAATATCTGTCGGTGCCGGCATCGGTCGGCTTCATTGCCCTGCTCGGCATCGCGGTGCTCAACGGTCTCGTCCTGGTCTCCTATTTCCGACAGCTTCGTGCGGAGGGCATTTCCATGGCCGAAGCGGTCCGCCGCGGCGCCGAACGCCGGCTGCGTCCTGTGCTGATGACGGCCAGCATCACCGGTTTCGGCCTGGTCCCGCTGCTGTTCGCGACCGGGCCGGGATCGGAAATCCAGAAGCCGCTGGCGATCGTCGTCATCGGCGGGCTCTTCACCTCCACCCTGCTGACGCTGGTGCTGTTGCCGATCCTTTACGAGACGTTCGGCGAGAAAAAGCAGGAGGCCGAGGCATGAGCCGCATATTGCTCACTTTGTTCTGCGGCATGGAGGATGTCGATCCGATTGCGACGGCGCTGCGCGACCACGCGCAGGGCCCCGTCCATCTACGCCGCGAAGCCGTGCTCGGCCGCGACTATGCCGACGCGGCGACCGCAGAGCGCGTCGCCGGCACGCTCGACCGGATGGCGATCGAGGTCGAGCTGGATGCCGGTCAGGTGGACGGCGCCGTCGCGGCCGCCGCGGAAACACGACGACGCCTGCCCTTCCGATGGCGCGTGGTTGCAATCGACCAGGGGGGTCGGATCGAATGAAGCATGTATGGGCCCTGCTGATGGCGGGCATGGCAGTGCCCGCTTACGCCCAGTCGAGCGATCTGCCGCCAGCGGACCTTGTCGTGCGCGCGCTGGATAGTCAGCCGACGGTCGCGGCGGCGATGGCGCGGGTCGATGCCGCGCGCGCCGAAGGAGACGCGTTGCGACGCGGTTCGCACGAGGTTACCGCTCAAGGCACGCTTTCGCGTCGCACCATCGATCGCGACGGCGATTATGCCGAATTCGACACGACGATCAGCCGCGCCTTCCGCCTGCCGGGCAAGGCGGCGCTCGATCGCAGTTCGGGCGCGCTTGGGGTCGAAGTGGCGACGAACCGGATGGAGGATGCCCGGCATCAGGCGGCGCTTGTCCTCGCCCAACTCTGGTACGACTGGTTGAGTGCTGCGGACCTGCACCGCAATGCGTTTGCGCTGGTCGAGAACCAGCGTGCGCTGGTGCAGGCGACCAGTCGGCGACTTGCGCTGCGTGACGCCGCCCGCCTCGACGTGGAACAGGCCGGTGTCGCGCTCGCCATGGCCGAGACGCAATTGGGCGACGCCGCCGCGAACCGGGATCGCGCGCGGGCTTTGCTGGCAGCGCGCTTTCCGGATCTGCCGCTACCCGCCGAACCACCCGGCCTGGGCGAACCGACGATACCTTCCGAAGGATTCGAGCAACTCCAGACGCTGATCGTCGAGCGTAGCCACGAGATCGGCGCCGCGGCGGGACAGGCTGAGCGTCGTGCGGTGATGGCCCGGCGCGCCCGCGCCGATCGCATCGCGGATCCGTCGCTGGGTTTCCGCCTGTTCAGCGAGCGCGGCGGCGAGGAAAAGGGCGCCGGCCTGTTCGCATCGCTGCCGTTCGGCGGCGGCCATCGTCGCGCCCTTGCCGATCAGGCTTCAGCCGAAGCGACAGCGGCGCTTGCCGACCAGGCCGAGGTCGAACGCGAGATTGCAAGCAATGCGGCGGCTGACGTCGCCGAAGCGCGCGGGCGCCTGTCCGCCTGGCAAGCCAGCCGCGAGGCTGTCCGCCGCGCCCAGGAAAGCGCCGCCCTCTCCGCCCGTGGCCAGAGCCTGGGCGCGATCGATCTGGCCGACCGGCTTTATGCCGAACGCCAGGCGAACGAAGCCCGCGCCGGCGAGATCGTCGCGCGCGCGGCTGCCGCGCGACTGGTGCTGAAACTGCGCATCGACGCGCATACGCTGTGGATCGACGAATAATATCCGCCGGGGCTAGTGCGTCGCAGCGTCGAACCCGATGACCGCCGGGTTGCCCACGAATATCGAGAAATCGGCATCGCGACGCACGATGCGCCACACACCGTCATCGCGGCGCCACGTGTCGACATATTCGCCATTGGTATCGAACCACTGGTCGGCGAGCGCGCCCTTTCCGCAATGCCGCGCCTGAACATAGCTGCGGCTGACCGGCGCGCCGTCATTGGCGAGATCGACGATGATGCTGCCCAGCAAATGTTGCGAGGGGCCGCATTGGTCGAGATAGCGCTGGAAGGTGGCGCGCAGCGCATCGATCCCGGCCTCTTCGCGCCCGCTGGAATAGTCGAAAGTCACATCGCGCGCGAAGACGGTGTCGATCGCATCCCATTGCCTGGTGTCGAGCAGGCGGGCGAAACGGCCGAGCTGGTCCGTGATCGCGGCACGGATTTCGGAGATCGTCACCGGCCGCTCCCTTTCGGTTGATGACAGTCAAGCGATTGGGGGCAACGGCCGTCAATCACCGAGATACGCCATCTCGTAAGTCTGGCACAAAGGCTCGGTCGTCAGCATACCGCGCCCGACCAATTGCACGCGGTTGAGCCAGGCATATGCCTCGTTTGCCGGATCGATCTCGATCTGTCCGGCCAGCATCACCGGCGTCTCGCCCCGGATATGCGGCTCCATTTCGCCGACCGAGATATATTTGAAGAAGAACTGCGTCCCGTCCGCCGCCCGCAATGCGAGCTGGACGCTGACATGCGCGGCATGTGGCCCCTGCAGATAGGTGCCCATGCCGATTTCCATCGATACCTGACCCAACAGATCGGTGCTCCATTCGACGCTGTCGATCCGCGTCGCCGACCGGATCGCGAGCGGCCCGTCATGGCTCGTCCAGAAGCCGGGAAAAACCCGCATGGTTCCCAGTGGTCGCAAATTCAATGCCATGGCTCGCCTGCTCTCCTGGCGATCCATTCGCCGCGCTACACCGTGGTCGACCGATACTTCATCTTCAACTCGCTTGCTGCGGATCGGCGCCTTGTGTGCTGGCTATGCTCGGCTCGTCCATCCGTGACAAAATGTTGCTGAGGCCGTTGGCGCCGTTTTCAGGTTGAACAATGTTATAACATATCTTAATCGCCTGCCCGTTCAGGAAGAGAAAGGATCATCGTGAAGACCCGTCGTCATATCCTCCATGCCGTATCCGCCATCGCGATCGCCCCCGCGCTCGCCCAGGGGGCCGCGCATGCCCAGGCCGGCGGCCATGCCGAGGGGGAGATCGTGATCACCGCCGCGCCGCTGGAACAGCGCGCGGACGAGACCGCGACGCCGGTGCTGACGCTCACCGGCGACGAACTGGTCCATCGCCGCCAGGCGACGCTGGGCGAAACGCTGGCCGGACAGCCCGGCATCAATTTCGAGAATTTCGGCGGCGGCGCCAGCCGGCCGGTCATTCGCGGCCAAACCTCACCACGCGTCCAGGCGCTCAGCGACAGCGCCAATATCCAGGACGCATCGACCATCTCGCCCGACCATAATGTCACCGCCGAACCGCTGCTGCTGCGCGGCATCGAGGTACTGCGCGGACCGGCCACTTTGCTCTACGGCAGCGGCGCGATCGGCGGCGCGGTCAACCTGCTCGACGAGAAAGTGCCGACAGCAGTGCCGGCGGGTGGGTTCTCGGGCGCGTTCGAGGGGCGGCTGGGCACGGGCGACGACGAACGCTCGCTGGTCGGCGGCGTCACCGCGGGGGTCGGCCCCTTCGCCTTCCGCGTCGAGGGCGTCCATCGCCGGTCCGACGATTATCGCGTGCCGTCGGGCTTCGGCAGCCGACGGGTCGAGGGATCGTATAACGACACCTCCACCGTCAGCGTCGGCGGATCCTGGATCGGCCCGGACGGCTATCTCGGCGTCGCCTATACCCGCCAGCGCAGCGAGTACGGCCTGCCCGGCCATTCGCACGACTACGAATCCTGCCATCCGCACGGCACCAGCCTGCATTGCGGCGGCCATGCTCATGACGAGGATGATCACGACCATGATCACGACCATGACCACGAGGAAGTGCCGTTCGTGAAGCTCCGCAGCGAGCGGTTCGACATCCGCAGCGATTATCGCAATCCCCTGCCCGGCATCGAGAAGGTGCGCTTCCGCCTGTCCTTCACCGATTACGAACATGACGAGATAGAGCATGACGAGGTCGCCACGACGTTCCGCAACAAGGCACACGACCTGCGCTTCGAACTGACTCACAAGCCGATCGGCGGTCTGCGCGGCACCTTCGGCGTCCAGCATTCGAACAGCCGATTCCAGGCCGACGGCGCGGAAGCGTTCCTGATCGATACCGACACCAGCAACACCGCGATCTTCCTGATGGAAACCTTGCCGCTCGGCCCGGTCAGGCTGGAATTCGCGGCGCGTCAGGAATGGCAGGACGTGAAATCGGGTGACGCACGCTATCCGTCAATCTCGTACAAGCCCTTCTCGGCCTCGGCTGCGGCGGTGTGGACTCTCGACGACAGCTATTCGCTCGCTGTGTCGCTGGCCCATTCGCAGCGCGCGCCCTCGGTCCAGGAACTCTATGCCTATGGCGTCCACCTGGCGACCAACACCTTCGAGATCGGCATGGTGACCGGAAATACGCGGCTGGCCGACAAGGTCTCGCTCGAAGAGGAAAGCTCCAATTCGATCAACCTGACGCTGCGCAAGACGCGCGGCGCCACCACATTCACACTGGGCGCCTATCACCAGAATTTCGACAATTACATCTTCGCCCGCACGCTTGACCAGTTCGATGATTTCCGACTGATCCGCTATGTCGGCGCGGGCGCGACCTTCACCGGGGTGGACGGTGAGCTGCGTCATCGCTTCTCGTCGCAATTCGCCGCCTCAGTCTTCGGCGATTATGTTCGCGCCAAGCTGAAGGACGATGCCGGCAATCTGCCCCGCATCCCCGCCGCGCGGATCGGCATACGCGCCGACGGACATGTCGGCCCCTTCACCATCGACGCGGAATATTATCATGTGTTCGAACAGGGCCGCGTCGCTTCGTTCGAGACGCGTACGCCAGGCTACGACATGGTCAATGCGACATTGGCCTATCGGCTCGACCTGGGCGAACGGCGCAATGCCGAACTGTTCGTGCGCGCCAACAACCTGACCAACCAGCTCGCGTTCAACCATGCGTCCTTCATCCGCGACGCATCGCCCCTGCGCGGCCGCAATCTGGTGTTCGGGCTGAGGACGGTGTTCTGAAGCCCTCCGCCCTGTTCACCTATATCGAGGATCTCCAGGGCACGACGCCCTGGGGATCCCTGCTCGATGCCGGCACCGGCACGCATTCGATCGGCTGGGTCTCCTCGCTTGACACCGAGCGCTGGGTCGCGGTCAGCGGTGCGACGGCGCATGCCATGCAGGTCCGCGACGCCGTCGAGCCGGTACGGCGTCCGCAGGATCGGATCATCGTCGCCAACTGGGCCGATCCGGCGCTGCTGGCAGGCGAGACATTCGATACGGTGCTGGCGGATTATCTGATCGGCGCGGTCGAGGGGTTCGCGCCCTATTTCCAGTCCGCCATCTTCACCCGCCTACGCGCGCTGACTGGCCGACGACTCTATCTGGTCGGGCTGGAACCCTATGTGTCACATGATCCCGGCACCGAGGCTGGACGGATCGTCCGGGCGATCGGCCAGCATCGCGACGCCTGCCTGTTGCTCGCGGGCGAACGCCCCTATCGGGAATATCCAATGGAATGGGTGCTGGCGCGGATGGCAGAGGCCGGGCTGCGCCCGATCGCTACCCGGCGTTTCCCGATCCGCTACAAGGCGCGGTTCGTGAACAGCCAGATCGACATGTGCGCATCGCGGCTGGCCGCGCTCGACGACCGGGCGCTGACCGGCGCGTTGGAAGCGCGGGGCGAGGCATTGCGCGAACACGCGCTAGCCTTTGCAGCGCGCGAAGACGGCATCCGCCACGGTCATGATTATGTGATCGCGGCCGAACCCGCCTAGTGCTTCAACCACCTATGGGCTGAAGACGAGGATCAGGAACACCGCGAACAGTGACAGATGGACGGCGCCTTCCAGCATCGTGGTCCGTGCGCCGGAGAATGTGACGCCGTTGAGCACAAGCGTCATCGACAGGAGTACCATGTTCGCGGCCGAGAGGCCGAGGATGACGGGCTGTCCGCTCAACAGGCCTATCAGCAGCACGGCGGGCACGGTCAGCCCCAGCGTCGACGCGGCCGCGCCCAGGCAGAGATTGATCGCGCGGGTCAACTGGTTCGCGGCGACCGCACGCAGCGCGGATATCCCCTCAGGCGTGAACACGATCATGGCGATGATGATGCCGCCCAGCGCGGTCGGCGCGGCCAGCGCCACGATCCCGGCATCGAGCAGCTTCGCCAGGCTTTTGGAGAGAATGACGATCGGCAGGATATTGGCAAGCAGCAGCACCATGTGCCGCGTCAGCGAGCCCGATCGCTCGGCATGAGGAAGTGGGCTCGCATCCTCCCATTCCGCGCCCGCCCCCTCGGGCTGGAAGAAGCCGCGATGCCGCCCGGTCTGCAACCACAGGAAGATGCCGTAGAGCGCGATGGTCAACAGCGAGAACAGGCCCGACTGGACGGGAGACAGGGTGCCTCCCGAACTGGATGTCGTGAAATTGGGCAGGACCAGTGCGATCACGGAAAGCGGGATCGTCACCGCAAGATAGGCACTTGCCCCCTGCAGGTTGAAGCTCTGTTGATGATGGCGCAGCCCGCCGACGAGCAAGCCCAGGCCGACGACGCCGTTGAGCACGATCATCAGCACCGCGAACATCGTGTCGCGACCCAATGTCGGCACGGCCTTGGGGCCGAGCATCACGGCGGAGATCAGCGCAACCTCGATGATGACGATCGACAGGGTCAGCAGCAGCGTACCGAAGGGTTCGCCGAGGATTTCGGCGAGCTCCTCGGCCTCGTGCACCACGCCGAACGCGGCCCAGAAGATGATGCCGAGCAGCCAGGCGAACACCAGGCCGGCGAGAATGGGAGACATGGCCGCCGGTACGATCGCGGGTGCGATCATCACCGCACCGACCGTCAGCCAGGCGAATGGCAGGCGAAGGGTGGAGGTTTTCATGGGAGCCGGGCTAGCATCTGCGCGTCTGGAAGTCGCGGGCAGGTGTGTAATTTTTCGTGAGCGATCGCGGCGCGGATCCAGAATGCGGAATCTCCTGCCCCTCCGATTTCCTATGGGCTGGTTCAGTTGCGATCGGACCGTTCCGGCGCCGGCGCGGTGCAGCAGGGCAATATCGCAGCGCTCGAGCGTGAACAGAACCACTTGGCCCATCCCTTGTTCTGATTGTCATTTGTTCACGATTTCTGCCGCGAAATGGCGACGATCCGATTCGCGAAGCCGTTGCAAAGCACCCTCAAAAACCGGATAGCCTGTCGCGATCTACGACGACGCGAGGCGGGAAGATTATGGCTGGAAACGAAAAGGTGCGCCTGTGAGCATCATTCCACCCATTCCCACGCGGCCCTCGACACCGACAGCGACCGGAACGGTGGTGCTGACGGGCACACCCGTGGTGACGATTGCGGCGAACGCCGTGCATTATGGCGTATCGATCACAGATCCGACCGACGCCTCGACCTATGGCTGGTATTATCGCGCCGGCTGGGGCGCCCCACTGATCTTCGCAAGCCACGAATATGTCTTCGATTGGACGCTCGCCAATGCCGGGACGGTCTGGAACAGGTCGACGATCGACAGCGTGATCGCCGTCGAAGCCGATCAGCTCAACAATAGCGGCACGATCGTTGCCGATGTCGGGGCCTATACCGGCCCATTGTCGAGCAGCTTCAACATCGCCCAGGCCGTGGTCCTGCGCGGCACGATGATTTCGCTCGGGCCATCGAATCCCGCATTCATCAACAGCGGCAGCATCTTCGCGATCGCCGAAGAGAATAACGCGATCGCTGTTTATAGTGGCTCGGTCAGACAGACCTTTGTCAATTCCGGCCTGATCGCGGCGCAAGCGACCGCGAGCGACGATCTATCGACGAGTGGCGGCGCACAAGGCATCCGTCTCAACAATGGCGGCTATGTGGTCAACCAGGCGGGCGGCCGCATCCTGGCCGAAGGCGAAAGCCTGGCGATCGGCGTCTATATCGGCCGGGGCACGCATCCCGCCTTCGATTACGGCCCGGAGGTCAACAATGCCGGCCTGATCCAGGCAGTCTCGACCAATCCGGGCGTGCGCTCGATCGGCATCTATGCGGTCAATCTGGGCGTCCAGATCAGCAATCTTGGCCAGATCGTGGTGATGGAGACACTGGCGATCGTGAACAGCGGCACGATCCGCGCCGATATCGCGATCTACGCGCCATCGGATTCGGGCACCGGCGTCACATCGCGACTGATCAATCCGCAGACGATCACCAACGAGGCAGGCGGGTTGATCGAGGGCGACATCCAGCTTTTCCGCGGCGACGACATAGTGATCAATCGCGGCACGATCGTCGGCCGGATCGAGCTTGGCGAGGATAACGACCTGCTCGACAATAGCGGCGGCACGATCACCGGTCTGGTTCTGGGCGGCAGCGGCAACGACACGCTGACCGGCGGGGACAATGCGGACACGTTCCGCGGCGGGTTTCAGAATGACCTGCTGAGCGGCAACGGCGGCAACGACATGCTGGCCGGCGATTTCGGGGACGACACCCTCACGGGCGGCGCAGGCAATGACGGGCTCTATGGTGGGGTCGGCAGAGACACGCTGCGGACGAGCGGCGGCGATGTCGCCTGGGGCGGTTTCGACGACGACCGTATCGAGACTGGCGATTATCGCTTTGCAGAGATCCGCGGCGGTGGGGGAACCGACAGCTGGGTGATGGCGGCGGGCACGCGTGCCTTCGACCTGTCGGCAGTGGCGTCAAGCGGCCGCGTATCCGGGATCGACGTCATCGTTTCAGGCGGGAATAAGCTGCTGGTGATGCGCCCCGGCGATGTGCCGTCGATCAGCGACGGTCATGTGCTGCACATCGATGCGGGATCGAGCGACCAGGTGTATCTGACGGGTGGCTGGAGCGCGGCCGGACAGGTGACGCAGGATGGCGCGACCTGGCTGCGCTATACCTCCGGCGCGGAAACGGTGTTCGTCCGCTCCGGGGCGCAGGTGACGCTGGGCGAAGCACCGCCTGCCGCAGGCGGACTGGACGCGGTGGCGGACGGAGCCCCGGCACCGGCGGCCCCCGTCGACTGGAACGATCCGACCAATGTCATCTCGGACGTTGAGATCACTGCGGACATCCGGATCGGTGAGTCCGAGATCTGGAGCTCGCCCAATGGCGCGCCAGTGTTCCTGTTCGGGCCGACAGGGGCTGAACCCGACATCGTCAATTACGGCCGCATCGTCAGCGAGAACGGCGCCGGCAGCTATACCGCCGCGATCGGAGCGCTGCCGCAGGACACGTTTCGTTGGCTCGGCACCCCCGTGTTCGGCACCTTCACCAATCATGGCCAGGTAATCGCGCAGGCGGCGGGGGAAACCACCGACGCATACGCCTTTATCAGCGGCGGGCGCGGCAAGGTGGTGAACGAGGGCGAAATCCACGCCATCGCGCTGGCCGGCGATGCGCTGGCCTTTGCGAGCTTCGAAGGCTCGCCTGGGGGCGTTGAGTCACCTGCGCTGATCAACAACAATGATATCTATGCCCTGTCCTATGAAGGGTTCGCGACAGGGATCAGCGTGTTCAACGCCGGCGCCGTGATCAACACCGGCGTGATCGAGGCGGTGGGCGGCGACGGATCTATGGCCGTGGACATGATCTCGGGCTTCGGCACGCTCGTGAACAGTGGAGACGTGATCTCCTATTCGCCCGACACCAGCCGCTTCTACGCGGTCGGAGTCGGCCTGTTCAGTTCGGGGACGGTCCACAATGAGGCGACGGGCCTGATCGCCGGCGACATCGCGTTCCTGCTGGAAGCCAGCCAGGGCGGCCTCTTCAACATCACCAATGACGGCGACATTTACGGCGCGATCGTGATGGAACGCTGGGGCGGCTTCCCGGACTATGCGAGCACGCTGCGTTTCACCAATAACGGCCAGCTGAACGGCGGCATCTTCATCGACGATGTCAATGGCTACGCTTCCTGGGTGATGATCGATGGCCACAACCGTCTGCTCAACGACGTGGTCACCAACCGCGGATCGATCGGCGGCGATATCTTTCTGTCAGGCGGCAACGATCTCTACGACGGACGCGGTGGCACGCTGGAGGGTGTGCTCGATGGCGGCGATGGCGTGGACCGAGCGCTCTTCGGCGGCAATCGGTCGGACTACCGGATCGTGGCCGAAGGACAGAGCTATCGGGTGACCGACCTGCGGCCGGACGCTCCCGACGGAGTCGTCGTCATGACCAATGTCGAGATACTGGAATTCGCCGATCGTGAGATCGGGCTCGTGCCGTCGCCGGGCAATGACACCGATTTTCGCCTCGTGACGGTGAACGGCTTTGTCGGCGGCGTGAGCGGATACGGGGCGGTGTTCGGCACCAACGGCTTTCAGGACCTGACGATATTCGATGACCGGCCGGCCAGCCTCGTGCTCGACGGTTCCTTCGCGCGCGGCGGCGATATTCTGCGGCTGCCCGGAAATGCGGGCGGTTACAATATCACGGTCGTCGGCTCGAATGCTTTGCTGACCGGTGACAATGTTGCGATCAGCATCCCGATCGGCACGGTCGGCCTGCCGATCCAGTTCGATGACGGCGTGAGCACGCTGGTGTTCGATACCCGGCTTGGCGATGTCAGGATCGGGTCACAGGCGATCGGCACGGGCGGGATGATCACCGCCAACCCCGATGGCTCGACACTGCCCGTGGGTGGCGATCCGGCGGCGGCGGGACGGCTGGTGCTGTTTTCCGATATCGACGCGCCGGTCACGGTATCGGGCAAGGTCAATATTTTCGGCACCAATGGCGCCGATCAGGTGACGCTGGACCACGGCAAATTCGTGCTGGATGCGTCGTTCGCGCGGGGCGGCGATACCATCCACCTGCTCGATCCGGCGTCGGGTTTCAAAGCCTATGTCGCGGGATCAAACGTCGTGCTGATATCGGCGGAGACGGTCGTCACCATTCCCATTGGCGTGAACATGACAGCGCTCGATTTCGCGGGAACCACGCAGCAGCTCCGCTTCGACACCGCCGTCAAGATCGGTGATCATTCGATCACCGCCACCAGCGCGGAAACCGCCATCGCTCTCGGCATACCAACGACGCTGCTCGCTGCGGAGGGTTTTGCGTAGAATAGCTGGCTAACCGAACGACACCCCGTCGCGAGACAGCGTGCGATAGCGCGCCAGTGCCTGGGTGCGGTTCTGCGCATGCAGCTTGCGATAGATATTGCGCAGGTGGAATTTCACCGTGGCTTCGCTGAGGCCCAGACGATGCGCGGCCACCTTGTTCGGGTGCCCCTCCCCCATGAACAGCAGGATCTGGCGCTCGCGCGCTGTCAATGGGTCGCGCGAGCCCGGGCGGGCGATAGGTTCGGCGGCCAGGCGGCTGGTGCCCGCGATGCTCGGGATCGCCCAGCTGGCGAGATCGGGCATATAGGGGCGCAGCCCCTCTCCCCCCTCAAGGAACAGTTGCACCGGCACCGCATCGGGACACTGGAGCCGGGCGGCATCGAGTTCGGCCTGCGCCGCATCGGGATCGCCGCGATCATGCGCCATGCGCGCACGGATGACGCCCAGCGCGACGGCGTGGCGCGTCGATCCGGTTTCGGCGGCGAGCGTGTCGGCACGTGCAATCAGCCGCGTCGCTTCGGCGGCATCGCCATGGGCCTCGGCCAGACGGATCGCCGAGAGCAGGCCGCCAATCCGTTCCTGCCAGGTCAGCTTGCCCGCGTCGGTGCCGATATAGGCCTCTTCGGCCAGCCCCATCTCGGCGGCCTCCTGCGCGGCGCGATCGAGGTCGCCGGTTTGAATGGCGATGTCGATCGCGGCCAGTCGCATCGCCCAGCCAAGGCGCGACGAGCCCAGCCGCCGCGCGACTTCCAGTCCATAGCCGACAATGCCCCGCGCCTCGCTCACGCGCCCCTGCGCCATGGCTGCCCGCGCGCCCTGCATATGGCTCCAGATCTGAATCTCGCTCCAGCTCTCGACCGCCCCCACTGCGCCGACCAGCGCGGTCAGATCGATCAGCGGATCGGGCCGTCCCAGTTCGAACAGCAATCCCGCGCGCAGCATGCCCGTCATCGCACGCAGCCGCTGATCCTCCGGGAAGAAGATCCGCGTCATCCGTTCCGCCAGCGTCATATCCTCCAGCGCACGATCCAGGTCGTTGCGCCAGAAGCGCGCCAGGGTGCGGTGGACATGCATGAACAGGCAGCCATAGACCGCTTCGGTCTCGGCATATTCGTCCGCCGCCTGCTCGATCAGTTCCGCCGATCCGGGCAGGTCGCCGCGGCAGAACAGATCCCAGGACAACAGGATGCGCGCCTGGGCACGGCCGTCATGCTCCCCAGCCGGCGTGCTTTCCAGGTAGCGTTGCAGCGCCGGCGCGGTCTCCGCGCGCACCGTCTCGTCGCGGAAACCCGCAACGAACGCCTCGACGCGGACGAACTGCCCCTCCACCAGCGGATCGGCGCCACCTTCGCGTTCGATGCGCTGCCTGGCTTCGTCCAGCCGGGCGGCGGCCATCTCGACATCGCCCTCATGCGCGTGGATCAGCGCCAGCGACAGCAAGGTCTCCGTCGTCGCTTCCTCGGTCAGGCCGATCGCTTCCAGCAATTGATGGGCCGCGGGCACGCCTTGCTGCGGCAGCAGATTGGCATGGCCGATCCGTTCGAGCAGGCGCATCGCGCCATCGCGATCGCCCGCGGCGACGGCGTGGCGCAGCGCCTCCGCATTGCGCCCGCGCTCGGCGAACCAGGTCGCGGCGCGGCCATGCAGCGCGGCATGCTCGTCATCCTCCAGCCAGGCCAGCCGCTGTTCGAGGAAGCGGCGCAGCATTTCGGAGAAATAGAATTCCTGCGTGCCGCGATGGCGCAGCAACAGCCCGTCGATATGGTGCAGCCGCTCGATCATCTCGGTGGCGTTGCGGCCGAGCAGCGCATTGGCAAGCGACAGGTCGAAACGTTCCACCACGACCAGCCGGCTCATCGCCGCGCGCAGTTCCGGCGGCAGCGCATCGAGCACTTCGGCGCGGTAATATTCGTGGAGCTGGTCCTGCCAATTCTCGGTGCCGACCATGTCGCGCGGCAATTCGTCCATCACCCGCCGGGCAAAGCCGACGGCGACGGCTTCCCCGCTGGTCTCGATATGCAAACGGCGGGTGTAGAGTTCGGGCACATCGGCGTCGAAGACCGCGCGCGTCTCCAGCGGGGTCAGGTTGAGGTCGGACGGGCCGATCTCGAACAGTTGATCGCGTGCGCGCAGACTTCCGAGCGGGATGGAGGGCCGGATGCGGCTGGCGATCACCAGCCGCGCCGAGGCGGCATGCTGCAGGAAGCCGCGGATCACCTCGCCCGCCACCTGCCCGTCCATATCCTCATATTGATCGAGCACGATCACTGGCCGCTCGCCCGACCGGTTGCAGGCGGAGGCGAGCATCTGTGCGACCTGCACTGTCGATCGCGTCGAGATACCGTCCAGCACGACACGGAAACCTCGGGCCGTGACGGGGCAGCCCGCACCGTCCAGCGCGTCGGCAAGGCCGGAGACGAAATGCGCCGGATCACGATCGGCGCCGTCGATGGTCAGCCAGGCGATGGCGCGATCCATCTCGCGCCCGACGTCGCGCCATTGCGACAACAATGTGGTCTTGCCCGACCCCGCAGGGCCACGGACGATGGAGAGCTGCTTGAGCAGGCTCGCCTCGGTCAGATGGCGGAGCAGATCCTTGCGGATGACGGTGAAGCCACTCGGTGGGCGCGGCGCATAGCGATAGGGCAACTCGGCCGCGAAGCCCGTGCCGGGCTCCGCTGCGAGCATATCGTCCCATGTCTCGCCGAACGCGTCGTCGGGCAATGGATCGGGTGTCTGATCGGGCAGAGCGACCTCCTTGTCCCCTCGTCTATCCGTGTCCGGCCGGCATCATGTCATCAAGCCCGTGACGAGGCCAGTCCCAGATCGCCCCAGGCAAAAAAGTCGACCGCAACCCGCCATTCGCCCGCCACCTTCGCCCATGCGATGATGTAGCGGACGGCCAGTGGCTCCGCTGCCGCATCGCGCGGGGTGACGGTGGCTTCGCTCAGTTCCCAGGCCATGTCGCCCGACCGGCGCACCTCCACTTGCCGCAATGTACAGGCGGAGAAGCCCGCGATCATGCCGTTGAACATTTCGGCGATCGCATCGCTGCCGACGAGCATCGGCGAATCCGGCATCACGACGCGGGGGCCGCCGTCATGCGTATCAGGCACATAATAGTTCGTAACCAGCCGGGCGGCGTCGCCGGCCGCGAAATCGGCCTCGAACACATCGCTGCGCGCACGCACGATCGCGGCGATGTCCTCCTCACCTTGCGCAGTCGGCGCATCGCCGAAACGCGCAGCGATGGTATCGAGCAGGCCGCCCTCCATCTGTTCCCAGCTCGATTTCCATTCGGCGTCGGTCACGTCGACACCGACGAAGCTGCACTGGATCAGGACGGAGCAGGCATCGGGGCCATTGGGTACGACGCGCACCGTGCCGGCATAATCGGTCACCGGCAGCGGACCGTTGTCGACGATGCGGTATCCATAGCTGGTCTGGGCCTCGTCCACCCATTCCAGTCGCTCGCGGATCGGCAGCGGCCAGGGCCCCCGTACCCATTTGGTCGATCCCGGTGCCGCGCCGTCATCCTCGAACGCGACGCTTTCGAACAGCCCGTCACCGACGAGCTGCGCCATGCCGCGCCACGAAATCAGATCCCATACCGCAGCTGCCGGAGCGGAAATCCGCCGCACTACCCGTGCCTGTCCCATCGTCATTCCTTGTTGTTGTGCCTGTCACCCGGGAGCATCAGAAATCCAGTCGTGCCCGAATGCCGATCCGACGGCCAGGTGCGGCTGCGGAGAAATTGGCCGCCGCGCCGCTCCACTGGGCAGGCACATATTCAAGCACATAGCGCTCCTTCAGCAGATTTTCCGCGAACGCCGTAACCGCGATCTTGCCCGCTTCGACCGTCAGTCGCGCATTGACCAGATTGGTGCTGCCGCGCTTGGCGAGATTGTCGATTTCCCAATAATAGGATCCGCCCGAACCGTTGAGCTCCAGCCGCGGGATCAGCGCGATATCGCCAGCCATCTCGACACGATATTGCGCGGAGAGCGCATAGGAGACACCAGCAACCTGGGGCAGCTTGTTGCCCTTGAAATCGCCCGCAGACGGCAGGCCCGCAAAGACGCTGGTATCATAGCTCAGGATCTTCGATCCCGTCACACCCACCGACGCCGCGAGATCCAGCCCAGCCATCGGCCGCGCACTCAACTCCAGTTCCGCGCCATAGACTTCCGCCTTGGGGATCGGATTGACCAGGGTCTGCGCGGAATTGATCAGATCGAGCACATAGACCTGACGATCCTTGATCCGGGTGTAGAAGACCGCGCCGTTCAGCGTCACCTTGCGGTCGGCCAGGCTGGTCTTGAAACCGGCCTCATAATTCCAGTTCTCTTCCTTCTTGTAGCGACGGGTCAGGCGAGCCTGCGGATTGAAGCCGCCGCTGCGGAAGCCCTTGGCGACCGTGGCATAGATCATCGCGTCGGGATTGAAGAAATAGGCGGCCGATGCCTTGGGCTGCAGCGATTTGAAGCTGGTGTCATACTGGGGATTGCCCGCCGCGATCAGATCGGTCTGATGCCGGTCGTCGACGTCATATCGGGCTGCTGCAGTCAGTTCGAGACCATTGTCGAACCGGTGGGAGATCTGGCCGAACGCTGCATAGGCCTTGTTGCGATCGGCAGCACCGCTGGTCGAAAACAGCAGCGGCGCGAGCGATGCGGGCAGCCCGAACAACGGCAGCAGATCCGCGCCGACGAAGATCCTGGTATCCAGCGTCTGGCGGGACCGCAGAAAATAGACGCCGGCGAGCCATTTGGTCGGCCCTGCCCCATCGGACGAGATCCGCAGTTCCTGGCTGAAGTTCTTGGCCTTCAGCCGCTGCTGTGCGGCCGTGGCATCAGCGGGAGTATAATCCAGATCCTCGTCGATGAAGGATCCCACCTTCGACAATGCGGTGACAGATGTCAGCGTGGCCGCACCCAGATCGACATCCACCTTGGCCGACCAGTCGTTGAGCACACGACTGGCATGGCCGGGAACATTGCCGATATAGGGCAGCGGTGCGTCTATCGAGACACCCGCGGGGATCGGCGCATAATAGGCCGCACCTGCCCGCGTCTGCAGACGGGCGTAGCGCAGGTCGATCGTCACGGCCTCGCTGGGTCTGGCGAGCAGACTCGCGCGGACATTGCGATCCTTCTGCCAATTGGCCTTGTCGCGGCCAGGCGTGTTCAGGCTGTCGATATCACCATCGAAGTCGCGGAACGATCCGGCGATGCGGAACAGCAATTTGTCGTCGATGATCGGCCCACTGATGCTGGCGCTGGCCCGGATATCGTTGCCGGTGCCGTAGCTGCCCTGGACGAAACCGTCGAAATCATTGGTCGGCTGGCGCGTGACGATATTGATCGCCCCGCCGATTGCGTTGCGGCCATAGACCGCGCCCTGTGGCCCCTTCAGCACCTCGATCCGCTCGATATCGAACAGATCCTGGGTGATCTGGCTGGCATTGCTCAGCTGCACGCCATCGACCACCACCGCAACCGGCGATTCTCCGTTGCGGGCCTGGCCGACGCCACGGATGTTGATCAGCGCGACGCCGGGCTGCTGCGCTTCAACGATCGAGACGTTGGGCACGCGGACCGCGACATCCTTCACATTCTGGATGTTGGCGCTGACGATCGCATCGGCGCCGAACGCGGCGATCGAATCGGGAATATCCTGCAACCGCTCCATCCGCTTGCGCGCGGTGACGTAGATAACGTCGCCACCATCGGTGGCTTCGGGCTGCGGCTGTTCCTGGGGATCGGGGGCCTGCGCATGGACGGGCCCCGACACCGCGACAGCCAGCGCAAAGGCAAGCGCGAGCGGCGTGGTGCGGGCGATGCGCTTTGAACGGATATTGGTGACGAACATGGTATTCCCCCCTTCTCTTACGGTCGACGGCTCCTGCTGTCGGACGGGGCTTTTGCAGCATCCGCTCCGTAACCGGCGAACCGGCTTCGGTGACGATGCGAGTAAAGTCGATGCAGCGATATTGTTCACGCTATCTTTGGACGGAGGGGTGCGCACCACCCGCCCATCCTAACGGCTAGGTGTTTGTCATTCGGGTGAGGCCGGGCTGCAAATGGCGCTTGCCTGCGCTTCCGGTGCTCACGTGCTGATGCACGCTGCGCGCCGGTTCTCGGCAATCACCATTTTCGCTCCGGCCTGACCCAAATGACCCTTCGATGTGGTTGACGCTCCGTCGAAACTGCCACCTACCGATGCGCATGGCTCCGCATCGCGAAGCTCGACGTGATCCGCGAGACGCCGGGCAGCCGCGACAGCACCGTCGCGTGGAAGCGCTCATATTCGGCGATGTTCGCGATCTGCAGGCGCAGCACATAATCGCCGTCACCCGTCATCAGATACCATTCGCGTACCTCTGGATGGTTGCGCAGCCCCTGTTCGAAGCGGGTCAGATATTCTTCGGTCTGGCGATCGAGCGCGACCTGCACAATCGCGGTCATGCCTTCATCGGGAGCAGTGCCCGCGATGATCGCGGTATAACCGCGGATCACGCCCGATCGTTCGAGCATCTTCACGCGGCGCAGGCAGGCGGACGGTGACAGGCCGATCCTGGCCGCCAGCGCGCCATTGGTAATCCGGCCGTCCAGCCGCAATGCAGTCAGGATCCGGCGATCGGTCTCGTCGATGGCATGCATGCAGAATATTCCAAATCTTCGAATATTCTGCACTTTATAGCGCAATATCGACCAATTCTAGCGCGATCAGGCGAAAAATTCGACAGCCCTGCGGCTAATTAAAGCGCGAGAGGTGAAGCGTGGAAAAGGATGTGTGCCCAAGTGCGTCCAGCCGGCTGACCGTCGATCTTGACGCGGTCCGCGCCAATTTCGCGGCGATCGCTCGGCGCGCCGCGCCAGCGCGCTGCGGCGCGGTGGTCAAGGCCGATGCCTATGGATTGGGCGCCCTGCCCGTCGCCGCTGCGCTGCGCCGCGAGGGGTGCCGCACCTTCTTCGTTGCCCATCTGTCCGAAGCCCTGGCGCTTTCGGGCGTGCTCGATCCCGATTGCACGATCTTCATCCTCAACGGGCTGGATCCCGATTGTGAGCCGCTGTGCGCCGATCGCGGTTTCATACCCGTGCTCAACGCGCCAGAGCAGATCGAACGTTGGCGCGCGTTGGCCATCGCGCGTGGCCGCCCCCTGCCCGCCGCGCTGCAGATCGATAGCGGCATGTCGCGACTGGGCATCGATCTCGACCATGCGGCATGGCTGGCGAGCGATCCCGGTCTGGCAGAACAGCTCTCGATCCGCCTGCTGATGACGCATCTCGCCTGTGCCGATATTCCCGACCATCCCGCGAATGCCGCGCAACTGGCCTGTTTCGCGCGCGCCAGAGCCCTGTTCCCTTCCGTCGATGCGTCGATCGCGAACAGTGCGGGCGTGGTGCTCGGCAACGGCTTCCATCTCGATCTCGTTCGCCCGGGAATCGCGCTGTTCGGCGCGGCCGGCGATGCGTCCACGCCCCTGCTGCCCGCGCTCCGCCTGGACGCGCGGATCGCGCAGATCCGTGACGTCGCGCCCGCAACCGGCGTCGGCTACGGCCTGTCGCATGTGACGGCGGAACCCCGCCGGCTGGCGACACTCGGCATCGGCTATGCCGATGGCTGGCCGCGCAGCCTGAGTGGACGCGGCGCGGCCTGGTTCGACGGCACGCGCCTGCCGATTATCGGCCGCGTTTCGATGGACAGCATGACGATCGACGTTTCCGCGCTGCCCGAGGACGGGATCGCCGCGGGCGACTTCGTCGAACTGATCGGGCCGTCGCAATCGCCCGCCGACGTGGCGCGCGACGCAGACACGATCGATCACGAAATCCTGGCGCGGCTCGGGTCACGCTATCAGCGCATCTACCTCGAAAGCGGGGCAGCGCACGTTCAGGCAGCAGGGGGCTGGCAATGAAGATCGTCATATTGGGTGCGGGCGTCGTCGGCATCACATCGGCCTGGTATCTCGTCCAGGCGGGCCATGAAGTGGTCGTGGTCGATCGCCAGCCCGGCCCCGCGCTGGAAACCAGCTTCGCCAATGCCGGAGAGATCTCTCCCGGCTATGCCTCGCCCTGGGCGGCACCCGGCATTCCGATGAAGGCGATTCGCTGGCTGATGATGCGGCATGCCCCGCTGATCCTGCGCCCCAATCCGGACATGGAGATGCTGCGCTGGGTGGCATCGATGCTGCGCAACTGCACCAGCGCGCGCTATGCGCTCAACAAGAGCCGGATGGTGCGGCTGGCGGAATTCAGCCGCGATCAGCTCGCCATATTGCGCGACGAGCTGTCGATCGATTACGACCATCGCGAGCGCGGCACGCTGCAATTGTTCCGTACTCAGAGCCAGTTGGACGGCAGCGCCAAGGATATCCCGGTGCTGGACGAATACGGCATCCCATACGAAGTGCTCGACCGCGACGGCTGCGTGCGCGCCGAACCCGGCCTTGCCGCAACGCGCGACCGCTTCGTCGGCGGTTTGCGCCTGCCCAATGACGAAACCGGCGATTGCCAGATCTTCACCGTCAAACTTGCCGAAAAGCTCGCGGAAATGGGCGTCGAGTTCCGGTACAATACGAAGATCGAGTCGCTGGCCGTCGACAAGGGCAGGATCGCGGGCGTGCGCACCGATCGCGGCATGGTGTCTGGCGATCAGTATCTCGTCGCGCTTGCCAGCTTCTCGCCCGCCCTGCTCAAGCCGCTGGGGATGCATGTGCCGGTCTATCCGGTGAAGGGATATTCGATCACCGCGCCGATCGTCGAGCCCGATCGCGCGCCCGTCTCCACCCTGCTCGACGAAAGCTACAAGATCGCGATCACGCGGCTGGGCGATCGCGTGCGCGTGGGCGGGATGGCCGAGATATCCGGCTATAGCCGCGACCTGCCCGCCCGGCGCAAGGACACGTTGCTCCATTGTGTCAACGACCTCTTCCCCGGTGCGGCGAACCTGTCTGACGTCGATTACTGGTGCGGCCTGCGCCCGATGACGCCCGATGGTCCGCCGATCCTGGGGCCGACAGCAATCCCCAACCTGTACCTCAATACCGGCCACGGGACGTTGGGCTGGACGATGGGCTGCGGATCGGGGCATGTCATCGCCGACATCATATCCGGGCGTCAGCCCGAAATCGATGCGGACGGACTGTCGATCGCACGCTATCGAGCCTGATCTTTCAAACAAGGAGACATACACACAATGAGCATCGTCAGACTGAAATCGGGTCCGCGCATGAGCCAGGCCGTGATCCATAACGGCCTCGTCTATCTGGCGGGCCAGGTCGGCGCACCGGGTGAAGACGTGCAGGCGCAGACCCGCGCCGTGCTCTCGTCGATCGACGCGCTGCTCGCAGAGGCTGGCACCGATCGCTCGCGCATTCTGACGGCGACGATCTGGCTTGCCGACATGGCCGATTTCGGCACGATGAACACCGTCTGGGAAAGCTGGGTCGATCCGGCCACCACGCCCGCGCGCGCCACCGGCGAAGTTCGCCTGGCGACCCCGGACTATAAGGTGGAGATCATCGTCGTCGCCGCGCTTCCCTGAAGCCCGGCACGACAGCGCGAGGGCGGCAGGGTTTCGACCCGTCATTTGACAGACCGCCCTCGCATCGCCACATCACCCTCATGATCAAGCAGATCATCCACAGGCGATATCGCCACCATTCAGGGCAGCTCGCCGCGCGCGGCTAGCCCGGGCTTCGCTTCGTCATCTCGTCGAGGCCCGGGGTAAGACAGCATCGAAGCATCCGGCCCCGCCCCCGTGCGGCCGCCGAACCCTGAAAGCCATGAATATGAAGACGTCTCCGAAGCCGGCCGCGCGTCGCCGGCCGGCAATCCATCTGCTCACCGAAGAATGCGAGACGCTGACCGCGCTTGCGCTGCGCATCGAACAGACCCAGCCCATGGTGGCCGATCTGCTGCTGACCGAGCTGGAACGCGCAAAACTCCATTCGGCCAAGACGCTTCCCCCGCTCACCGTCGCGATGAACAGCGTGATCGCGTTCGTCGACGAACGCAGCGGCACGCCGCGCACCGTGAAGCTGGTCTATCCGCAGGATGCCGATATCGAAGCCGGCCGCATCTCGATCCTCACCCCGATCGGCGCGGGGCTGATCGGCCTGGCGCAAGGCGATTCGATCGTCTGGCCCGACCGCGACGGGCAGGAAAGAACACTTCGCATCGTGCGTGTGGAAGCAGGCGAAGCACCTTGATGGAGGAACTCGCCCGTTATCGCTGCGTCGGAGACGACGGCACCCGCGTTGCCGTCGTCGAATATCGCTATGTCCATATGGCGCGCGACGGCAACGGCGTACGGCGTCATTTGGGCGCGACCAAACTCACGCTCGAGACGGGCGAACCCGTCCGCTATATCGATCCGGCCAGCTTCGAGGTGATCGAGAGCGGAGAATTGATCCGCAAGGTTTCATAAAGGCACTGCGTCCACCCTACGACGCAGTTGCCGGTTTCAACGCGCTCGGCCGCAACGCACCCTGCACATCACACCGTCCGAGTGGCGATCAGCAGGTCAGATACCGGATCTTCCACCGGTTCCGCGAAAAACAGCAGCACATCTTTGGTGATCGACGCCGATTTTCGTCCGGTATCCGGCACCGATGCAGCCGCAAGGGCATCATACCGTTTCGCGAAACGCAGAAAGCGCGTCCTGAGCACGTCGTCGGTCGCATTTGCGGCCGTACGCCGGCACATCTCCGCCTGCTTGATCCAGTGTCCGTAGTTGGGCGTGTCCATTCGCGGCTCCGGGTGATCCAAACGACGAATGCAGAACGCGTGTCAGTCGACGCCGTTCCGTCGAGGGGGCGAGCCTCTGCCTAGATATCGACCAGAGACTCGAACCGATTGGGCTCCCCGCCCTGTCTGCGTTTGCACCAAATGCCTTTTCCGCCTCGGTCCAATTCACTGATGCAGGTTAATCCCAAAAATATCACGGAAACAAATGGTTCGCTTCGGTGTTGGGCGCGAATGCCGTTTCAGAAAATCGATCTCGCCACGCGCTTTCGCGACTTTGTGAAGACAGCCGGTTTCCCCTGCGTCGGGGCGAAATCCGCGCTGGCCCGCGACCAGATGACCATTGTCGTCGCGCGGGACATTACGTCCGCATGGGATGACATGGATATCTGGCCCCGGCTCTACGCATTGGCGCAGGGCTATGCGCAGGCGCCTGCGCTGTTCCAGACGCTCGTCGTCGTCTTCGAAGGCCCGACCGAACTTTCAGAAACCGCGTTCGAAGATGCCCTGTGGGAGCGTGTCCAGTCGCTCAGCGACAAGGATGCGTGGCTGGGCCAGGCGCCCGACATGCGGGTCAGCAGCGATCCCGACGATCCGCATTTCTCGCTGAGCTTCGGTGGAGAGGCGTTCTTCGTCGTCGGCCTCCATCCGCAGGCCAGCCGGCCCGCACGCCGCTTCGAACGCCCTGCCCTCGTCTTCAACCTGCACGATCAGTTCGAGCGGCTGCGCGCGCAAGGACGTTACGAGAAGCTGCGCACCAGCATCCTCGATCGCGACGTCGCGCTGGCCGGGTCCGAAAATCCGATGCTGGCGCGGCACGGCGACCAGTCCGAAGCGCGACAATATAGCGGACGCGCAGTAGACGCCGGCTGGCAATGCCCGTTTGCGGGCCGCAAGGAGACGCAGACCCATGGCCTTTGAGATTCCGCCGCGTTCGGGCACGGCCTTCACGCTGAACAAGGGCCAGCGGCTGACCGTGATCGACCCGCTCGGCGAGCAGGTGGCCGATATGGTCGCTTTCGACCGCGCCGATGTCCGCGAGGCGATCTCGTCTGGCAGATCGCTCGATTATGCGTCGAAGCTGTTCCTCACCACCGGCGATCCGCTCTATTCCAATCGCTCGCGGGTGATGATGCGCATCGTCCATGATGATGTCGGCCGCCACGATTTCCTGCTGACGCCCTGTTCGGCGGATACGTTCCGGATCATCTATGGCGATACCGAACCGCATCGCGGCTGTTTCGGCAATCTCGCCGAGGCGTTGGCGCCGCATGGCATCGAGCCCGACGCGATCCCCTGCGCCTTCAATATCTTCATGAACGTGCAGGTGGATGGCCAGACCGGCGCGCTCCGCGTCGATCCTCCGCTCAGCCGGGCGGGCGACCGCATCATATTCGAGGCGGAGATCGACCTGATCATCGGGCTTACCGCCTGTTCGGCGCTGCAATCGAACAACTATGCGTTCAAGCCGATCCATTACCTGATCGACTAAAAAGACAGGCCCGCTCCGGTTCGACAGGAACCGGAACGAGCCTGCAAAAGCCGGCGTGGCGCCAAGGGGAGCGCCACGGCGGTCGGGGGTGATCAGAAGCCGATCGACAGCGTCAGCCGGCCATTGTTCTGCGAGCCATATTTGCCGATCAGGCCGTCATAGGAGACGGAGACCGTGGCAGCCTTGCTCATCCGCCAGTCGAGCGCGACCGTCGCAGCGGCAGCATCGCGCGACAGCGCGGTCCCTGTGACGCCGAAGCTCGCCGCCGAAGCGCCGAAGCGGTGGACGCTGGTCGAGACCAGATCGCCGAACACATGCTGCCAAGCCAGGCTGCCTCGGCCCGAAAGTCCGCCGACGATCGGGGTCGCCGCCTTCACGCCGAGCTTGCCGAGGCCGAAAGTGTCCTTGCGAGCGGCGACGCTGAGCGAGACCGGTCCGGCGCTTTCAGCAAAGCCATCGGTCTTGACGCGATAGAAGCCGAGGCCCGCGAACGGCTCCACCGCACCGCCCGTCGCCGCGATCGGCATGCCGATTTCAGCGAAGCCGTGCAGCGTATTGCCCTTATAATCGGCCTCGACCTGATCGGAGAAGCCCGGGAAGGCGATGTCGCGCCTGGTCGTGACGTCGGTCCAGCCATAGCCGATCCCCGCGTGCAGATTGACCCCGCCGAACTTGCCCCCGGCATAGGCCATGATGTGCACCGTCTCCAGCTTGGCGCTGCTGGCGCGGGCGCGGACGGTCAGATCCTCCTTGGTGAAACCGCCGACGATGCCGACACGCGCGCCCGACGCGAAGCCGAAATCGGCGCCGCCGATCCCGCCGGTCGTCTCGCGCTCGGCATCCGCCGCACCCAATATCCCCGAATCCTCGCCGCTCGATGCGACGAACTGGCCCCAAAGCGCCGCACCTTCGGCATCGATGGCGAAGCGCGGTGCCAGCGCTGCTTCCGTCGCGATCGCGTTGAGCACCATCGCGGTGCCGACAGAGGCGTGGACCTCACCCGAGAGCAGATCGAGCCCCGAACGCACGACATCGTCGCTGGGAACAAGCGTCAGCGCAGCATAGGCCTGGTTGGCGACGCCGAGCGTACCGAACGCTGTCGCCGTATTCACCTGATTGGGATTGAGGCCGAGCAGCGCCAGCGATGCGCCAGTGCGCACGACATCGACATAGATCGCATTGGCGTTCGATCCCAACCGCAGTTCGGTATTGCCGAGCGCGTTCTGCGTCATCGCGTAATTGCCGCTGACGCCGCCGCCGGCGGTCAGCAGTGTGTAGCGAGACCCGATTGCATAGTCGCCGGCCGCACGCGTGATCGCCAGGGTCGCGCCCGAACGGATCGTCGCAATGCTGCCCACCGCGATGCGGTCCGCACCGCCCGAGGCGATGTCGGCGGCATAGGTCGAGCCTGCCTCCTGGACGAGCTGTCCGGTAATGGTCAGCGTGCCGACGCCCGTGCCCGGCGCGATGGTCGCGCCCGACTGGATGGTCGCACCAGCGATCGTGCCAGTGCCACCCAGCGTCGCGCCGGTCGCGACCCGCACCGCGGAAGGCATCACGCCCAGAACATTGAGCCGGCCGGCCAACACCTCGACGGGGCCGAGGAAGCCGGTCTGCGATCCGATGGCGAGCGTGCCTGCGCCCAGCTTCTGCAACAGGCCGGTGCCGGTCAGCGTCGCGCCGAGTGTGCCGGCATCCGCCTGATCGACACGCAGCGTGCCGGCATTGGCGATGGCGCCGGTCAGCGTTGTGCTGTTGCCCGTCAGCGTAGCGCCGCCGCCGATCGTGGTACCTCCGCTGAAGGTCGAGGCCGCGGTCAGCGTCCAGCTGCCCGAGCCGACCGCAAGCCGCTCGAAATTGACCGCACCGGCGAAGCTGCCATTGCCCGTGCCGCCCAGGGTCACAATATCGGTGCCCGTGCCGCCATCGACACTGCCGGTGATGACCGATCCGGCGAGCAGGTTCAGTGTATCATTGCCACCGCCCATCTGGATCGCAACACCACCGGTGCCGGCGATCGCGCCCGAATTGGTGATCGTATCGTCGAAATTGCCGACCAGGCTGATCGCGGCACCGGCAAGTCCCTCGATCCGGCCGGCATTGGTGATGGTCGTCGCGCCATAGGCGCTGTTCTCGGCGCCATCGTCGATCAGGATGCCGCTGCGTCCGCCGCTGATCAGCGCGCCGGCCGCATTCTCGATCGTGCCGCCGCCCATGGCGATGCCCTGCGCGCTGTTGGGCCGGCCGCCGGAATCGACGCCCGTCGCGCTGATGCCGCGGATCGTGCCGAAATTGCGGACCGTGCCGATCAGGTCGATATCGACGCCGTCGCCGTCGCCGTTCGTCGCCACGCCGTCCCAGGTGCCGATGATCGTGCCGTTGTTGACGACGATGCCGCCGCCGTCGGATCCGACGCCCGAACCGTTGCGGCCGATGATCGTCGCACCCAGGGCATTGGTCACATCGACATTGACGTCGCTTGTGATGCCGTGGCGAAGACCGGAGATCAGGCCGCCGGTCTGGTTGATCACCTTGCCCGACTTGCCCTGCCAGTCGACGCCGTCATAGCTGTTGTTCGCCGGGCCATCCGAATAGATGATCCCGGCATTGGTAACCACCGCGCCCTGGCCGGGGCGGATCGCATCCTGGCCGAAAGAGCGCAGTTCGCCGCCCGCGAGATTGTTGATGATGATCGTCGCACTGCCTGATGCCGCCGCGTCGAAGTCGATCGCCTGGCCGCCATTGGTGGTCCGGATGATGCCCGAATTGTTGACGGTGATGGTGCCCCCCGTCGGGTTCACATTGATGCGGAATGCGTCGTCGGCGCTTTCGATCAACCCGCCGGCATTGTTGGTGAGCGTGATCGAGCGGGCGTTGTTGCTGCCCGAGGCGTTGATCGCGCGGCCGCTGGCATTGGTGCTGCGGATCGTGCCCGAATTGGTGATCACGAGGCCGGTCGACGCGTCGTTCCAGTTGATCGCCGGATTGGTCGTGGTCTGCAGCGTTCCACCCGCCTGAACGGTGATGCTGTCAGTGCCGGCGACCGTCTTCTGCGCGGTGTCTGTTGAGCCGTTCGTGATGACATGATTGGTCTGCGCGGCGGCGGGCATGGTTGCCGCCATCGCTGCAAGAACGCCGGCCACGATTGCGATACGGCTGGTTTCGACGCGCAATTTCATGATTCACCCCCTTTTCGGACAAGCCGATTCGCGCCGCGATAGGGATGCTGCTTGATGCTTTTGTGACAGATGTGACGGATGCGTTACAACGGCGCGCGCGCCATCGCCCACATGTTTGCGCCAATCGGCAATCTCATCCCAAATGGATCAATCTGACGGGCATGCCGCTTATCGCACCATGCCGAAACTTTTAGGAATTCTTCCGTACGAGCAGGGGGAATTCGATGGTCTACTATATCGCGACGCTCGCGGGCTGCCTGATGGCGGTTCTGGCAATGTCATGGCTGTCAGAAAAGCTGGTGTGGCAACGCGTCTGCGATGATCCGCTGGCGGGAAAGATGCTGTCGGTGCTGTCGGGCTGGTTCCTCGTGAGTGCATTAGCCGGATGGGGCTACGCCAATGGCGGCCCTTATTATTGGGGCGCATTCATTCAATATGCGATCCCGACGCCGATCGTCGCCTTCTTTGCCTATCGGCGCGGCATGGCTTTGCGCGAGGCGGCACACGAGGATCAGGGCGTCATTTGACCCGCCGATTGCGGGCACCTTGACAAGCGGACTGGCTGCGCCAATACTTCACTATATGGTGAAGCTTCCAGACTCTGCTCTCGATCGCGTCTTCGCGGCACTCGTCGATCCAACGCGCCGGGCGATCCTGGCGCGCCTCGAACATGAAGACAGCGTCTCGATCAGCGAACTGGCGCGCCCGTTCGCGATCAAGCTGCCGGCGGTGATGAAGCATCTCGACGTGCTCGGCGATGCCGGGCTGATCACCCGCACCAAGGCGGGTCGCACGGTCGCGGTGCGCCTGTCCCCCGAACCGATGGAGGAAGCGATGAACTGGCTGCGCAAATATGAGCGCTTCTGGTCGGCCAGCCTCGACCGCCTGGCCGCCTATGCCGAAGCAGAGGAAGCCAAAGCGCAGGCGGTGGGCGAATGACCAGCCTGACCATCGTCCGCCGGATCGCCGCGCGGCCTGCCATCGTGTTCGACGCACTCACCACGCCGGAGGGCATTGCCTGCTGGTGGGGGCCGGACGGCGGCCCGGTGCTGCTCGCCAAAACCGATATCCGCGTCGGCGGCACATTCAGGGTGCGGTTCCGCATGCTGGACGACAGCGAGCATGAAAGCATCGGCGAATATCTGGAAGTGGTGCGGCCCGAGCGGCTGGCGATGAGTTGGCGCTGGATCGAGCGCGGCGAGCCCGAGGAGGCCGGCGAGGAATCGCGGATCGAGATCGACCTTCGTCCGATCGAAACGGGTACCGAGCTGACCTTCACCCACGCCCGGCTGAAGAGCGAAGCCTCTCGGATCAGCCATAATGAGGGATGGAGCGGCGCACTGGACAAGCTGGTGCGTCACTTCGGACAAGGAGACGATCATGCAGCATGATGTGGTTTCACGCGCCGAATGGATCGAAGCATCGCGCGCATTGCTCGCGGAGGAAAAGGCCTGGACACGTGAGCGCGACCGGCTGTCGCAAAAGCGGCGGGCGTTGCCCTGGGTGCGGGTCGAAAAGGATTATGTCTTCGACGGCGTCGACGGTCCGGTCACGCTGGCCGAACTGTTCGGCACCAAGTCGCAGTTGATCGTCTATCATTTCATGTTCTCCCCCGATTGGAACGAGGGATGCATCGGCTGCTCGCTGCTCTGCGATCAGGTCGATGGCGCCCGCCAGCATTTCGAGCATAAGGATGTGAGCTGGGTCGCGGTTTCCCGCGCACCGATCGACAAGCTGGACTCCTATCGCAAGCGCATGGGCTGGCGCTTCCGCTGGGTGTCTTCAGCGGGCAATGATTTCAATATCGACCATCACGTCTCGTTCCCGGACGGAACGCGCGGTAACGGTGTCTATTATAATTTCGAGACACAGCCTGATCCGCAGATCGACGAACTGTCGGGCGTCAGCGTTTTCGTGCGCGATGCCGCCGGCGCGATCCATCACAGCTATTCCACCTATGGCCGCGGCGACGAGGCTGTCCTGGCGCTCTATGGTTGGCTCGACATGGTGCCCAAGGGACGCGACGAGACCGAGAACGGCAATTTGAGCGGCTGGGTGAAGCGCCACGACAGCTATGGCGACGCGGGAGGCGATGGATGCTGTGCTGCGGCGTCCTGACGATGCTCGCCGCGATCGTCATCGGCCTGCGGAAATGGCTGCGCGCCGTGCCCAGGATCGTTGTCACCGCGGGCGGCGCGATGCTGCTGGTCGTGCCCGTGCTGGCGCTTGCGTCGATCGGCGAACCCGTGCGGATGAGCCGTGCGGACGTGATCGAGCAGGCCATGTACTCGCTGTGCGGTCGGCCGCTGGAATGATGATGGAGACGCCATGATGATCACACTCTACGCCTATCGCTGGGTGCCCGATTTCGCGCAGGGCTTTGTGCGCGACCTGCGCGTGCGCTGGGCTCTCGAAGAGGCCGGCATTCCCTATCGGGAGCAGCTGATCAGCCTGGAGGAAAAAGGATCGCCCGACTATCTGGCGATCCAGCCTTTTGCACAGGTGCCCGCGATCGAGGAGGACGGCGCCCTGCTGTTCGAATCCGGCGCGATCGTGCTCGGCATTGCCCGTCGCTCAGACGCGCTGATGCCCACCGATCCGGCCGGCCGCGCGCGCACCGAGGCCTGGATGTTCGCGGCGCTCAATTCGATCGAACCGGTCGTCGCGAACCTCGCGGAGATCGACATCTTCGCCGCCGACGAGGCCTGGGCGATCGAGCGCCGGCCGGCCGCCGCCGAAGCGGTCGAGGTCAGGCTGGCGCAACTCGATCACTGGCTGGGCGAACGCGACCATCTCGAAGGCAGGTTCAGCGCCGGCGACCTGCTGATGACGACGGTGCTGCGGGACCTGGCCCATACCGACATGGTGGAACAGCACCCCAGGCTCGCCGCCTATCGCGACCGCTGCATGGCACGACCCGGCTTTACGAAAGCGTTGGCGGATCAGTTGCGGTCGTTCGAAGGGAATGCGCCGGTTGGATGAGGGGTGGAGATCGTGGCGCTTAAATCCATTTTCCGTCATTCCCACGAAAGCGCACCCACTGTCCGGCGTTTTATTCGGGATTCGCGATGGCGTGATTTCTCCTCCCTATCGAAGATGGGGAGGGGGACCACGACGCGAAGCGGCGTGGTGGAGGGGAATTCCGATGCGTCATTCCCGCCGCAACTAGCAGAAATTGCAGGATAACACCGCCGAAAACCACGCATGGCATCAGCATCGCATTTCCCCTCCACCACCACGGCTCACGCCGTGGCGGTCCCCCTCCCCATCTCCGATGGAGAGGAGAAAATCATATCACTCTGCTCAATGGATAAACCCCGGGCAGCAATGCGCCTCGGCGGGAATGACAGTGGAGTGGTTCAAAGTGGGAGATTAAGCCCGATCACGACTGCCCCGCATACTCCGCCAACAGCTCTTCATAAGCCTCCATCGGCGGGAAACTCTCATAGCTGTGGACAGCACCGGTTTTCGCCCAGGGCAGCATCTCACCGGTAAAAGTCTCGATGAATGGGCTGAACCAGCCAGTGTCGGCCAGCATCGTCGCACGGACGTTGACGAACCAGTCGAGCCCCTCCGGCCGGGTGAACATCCAGCTCATGCAATGGCCGCAGAAATAATGGCGTGTCGCACCGTGCAGGCCGCCGATCACCGGATCGCCGCGCGTGACCGCGAATGCGTCGCTGGGGATCGCAGCCGACAGCGAATAGGCGCTGGCACTCATCTTCTGGCAGCCCGTGCAATGACAGGCCATGGTCAGGAGCGGTGGCGCGGAGATCTCGAACTCTACCGCGCCGCAGCGGCACTCCCCTGTCATCGGCAGCGTCGGAACACCCATGATCGTCTCCTTTGCCGTTCTATAACCGTCGGGACCGATCCGCGTCTTCCAGGAAATGTCGCTCTATCCCGGGCCGTCGCGCACGGTCTGCATCGCAACGAAGGTCGAGGTGTTGGCGACGTGCGGCAGCGCCGAGATCTTCTCGCCCAGCACCGCGCGATATTTGCGGATGTCGGATGTGCGAACCTTCAGCAGATAGTCGAAATTACCCGCGATCATGTGGCATTCCTCGACCTCCGGAATCCGCAGCACCGCGGCATTGAACTGTTCCAGCGCCGCTTCTCGCGTGTCCGACAATTTCACCTCGGCAAAGGCGATATGATCCATGCCCAGCTTCACCGGATCGACGACCGCGCGAAACCCAAGGATATAGCGCGAATCGATCAACCGCTTGAGCCGGACCATGCAGGGCGTCTTGGACAATCCGACGCGTTTCGACAGGTCGGTGACGGTCATCCGCCCGTCATCGCTCAGCGCGTCGAGGATGCGGCGATCGAACTCGTCCAGATCGACTGAATTTACGCCGATATCCATTCAATTATCCTGAAATATATCTCAATATTGGTTCTTTTACCCATAAAAGCCCGCATGAAAAGTCTGAAAGCCGTCCACTTTCATCCTATATCGACTCCGGTCCTTCCGGAGAGAGATCAGCATGACCGCATCCGCCGCCGCCTTCGCCGATTTCGCGCCACCGATCCGAGCACAGGGACCTCTGCGCCGCGCGATCACCGCGGCCTATCGGCGACCGGAGCCCGACTGCATCGCGCCGTTGCTCGACGCCGCCGCCCTGCCCGATGATATCAGCCGTGCCGCGCGGGAGACGGCGCGCGCGCTGATCGTCGCGCTCCGCGCCAAGCACAAGGGCAGCGGCGTCGAGGGGCTGGTCCAGGAATATTCGCTGTCAAGCGAGGAAGGCGTGGCGCTGATGTGCCTCGCCGAAGCCTTGCTGCGCATTCCAGATGCGGCGACGCGCGACGCGCTGATCCGCGACAAGATCGCCGATGGCGACTGGCGATCGCATCTGGGCGGCGGACGGTCGCTGTTCGTCAATGCCGCGACCTGGGGGCTCGTCGTCACCGGCAAGCTGGTCGGCAGCGTCAACGATCGCGGGCTGGGCGCCGCGCTCACCCGGCTGGTCGCGCGCGCCGGCGAGCCCGTGGTGCGCCGCGGCGTCGATCTGGCGATGCGGATGATGGGCGAACAGTTCGTGACCGGCGAGACCATCGCGGAGGCGCTGCGCCGGTCGCGCGAGATGGAGGCGAAAGGCTTCGGCTATTCGTACGACATGCTCGGCGAGGCCGCGACCACCGCGGACGATGCCGCGCGCTATTATCGCGATTACGAGGCCGCGATCCATGCGATCGGCGCTGCATCGGCGGGGCGCGGCATCTATGCCGGCCCAGGCATCTCGATCAAATTGTCCGCGCTTCACCCCCGCTATGCACGATCGCAGGCCGATCGCGTGATGGACGAGCTGCTGCCGAAGGTGAAGGCGCTCGCCGCGCTCTCGCGATCCTACGACATCGGCTTCAATATCGATGCGGAGGAAGCCGACCGGCTCGAACTCTCGCTCGACCTGCTCGAAAGCCTGGCGCTGGATCCCAATCTCGCCGACTGGAACGGGCTGGGCTTCGTTGTCCAGGCCTATGGCAAGCGCTGCCCCTTCGTGCTCGATTTCGTCATCGATCTCGCGCGCCGTGCCGGGCGCCGGATCATGGTGCGGCTGGTCAAGGGCGCCTATTGGGATGCGGAGATCAAGCGCGCCCAGGTCGACGGGCTGGCCGCTTTCCCGGTCTATACGCGCAAGATCCACACCGACGTCGCCTATATCGCCTGTGCGCGGAAGCTGCTCGATGCGGGCGACGCCGTGTTCCCGCAATTCGCCACGCACAATGCGCAGACGCTCGCGACCATCTACCGGATCGCCGGGCCGGATTTTGTGCAGGGCGATTACGAATTCCAATGCCTGCACGGTATGGGCGAACCGCTCTACGAGGAAGTGGTCGGCCCGGACCGGCTGAACCGCCCCTGTCGCATCTATGCGCCGGTCGGCACGCACGAGACCCTGCTCGCCTATCTCGTCCGCCGCCTGCTCGAAAACGGTGCCAACAGTTCCTTCGTCAACCGCATCGCCGATCCGGACGTGTCGATCGAAGACCTGGTCGCCGATCCCGTCGAGATCGTCCGCGCGATGCCCGTCCCCGGCGCGCCGCACGACCAGATTGCGCTGCCGGGCGATCTCTACGGTGCACGCCGCAATTCGTCGGGCATCGATCTGAGCGATGAGACCGCGCTGGCGGCACTCGGCGAAGCGCTCATCGAAAGCGCCGCGATCGACTGGATTGCAGCGCCGGGAGATAGCGAGGGCACGCCCCGCCCCGTCACCAATCCCGCCGATCGCCGCGACACTGTCGGCACCGTTTTCGAGGCTTCGGCGGACGCAGCGCGCGCCGCCGCCGTACGCGCGGCAGTATCCGGCTGGTCAGCCACCCCGCCTGCCGATCGCGCCGCCTGTCTCGATCGCGCCGCCGATCTGTTCGAAGCCCGCATGCCCATTCTGCTCGGGCTGATTGTGCGCGAGGCGGGCAAGTCTTTGCCCAATGCCATTGCCGAAGTGCGCGAAGCCGTCGATTTCCTGCGCTATTATGCAGAACAGGCGCGCAGCACGCTGGGCCCTGCCCATGCGCCGCTGGGCCCCGTCACCTGCATCAGCCCGTGGAATTTCCCGCTCGCCATCTTCACCGGCCAGATCGCCGCCGCCCTGGTCGCGGGCAATCCCGTACTCGCCAAGCCCGCCGAGGAAACGCCGCTGATCGCGGCTGAAGGCGTGCGCCTGCTGCATCAGGCCGGCGTGCCGGCGGACGCGCTGCAGCTTCTACCCGGCGACGGCGCGATCGGCGCGGCCTTGGTCGCCGCGCCCGAGACCGCGGCAGTCATGTTCACCGGATCGACCGAAGTGGCGCGGCTGATCCAGGCCCAGCTTGCCGACCGCCTGTCGCCCGCGGGCAAGCCGATCCCGCTGATCGCCGAGACCGGCGGGCAGAATGCGATGATCGTCGATTCCTCCGCGCTCGCCGAGCAGGTGGTCGCCGACGTCATCGCCTCCGCATTCGACAGCGCCGGTCAGCGCTGTTCGGCGCTGCGCGTCCTCTGCCTGCAGGACGAGATCGCCGATCGCACGCTGGCGATGCTCAAGGGCGCGCTCAAGGAACTGAGCATCGGCCGCACCGACCGGCTGCGCGTCGATATCGGCCCGGTGATCACTGCCGAGGCGAAGGAGACGATCGAGACGCATATCGCGGCGATGCGCGCACTCGGCCGCACCGTCGAGCAAAGCGACCTGCCGGCAGAAACCGGCCATGGCACCTTCGTGCCGCCGACGATCGTCGAACTGGACAGCATCGCCGACCTGAAGCGCGAAGTGTTCGGCCCCGTGCTGCATGTCATACGCTATGCGCGCGACCGGCTCGACGCACTGATCGACGATATCAACGCCACCGGATACGGCCTGACCTTCGGCCTGCACACGCGGCTGGACGAGACGATCGCGCATGTCACGTCGCGGATCCGGGCGGGCAATCTCTATATCAACCGCAACGTCATCGGCGCCGTCGTCGGCGTCCAGCCGTTCGGCGGACGCGGTCTTTCCGGCACCGGCCCCAAGGCAGGCGGTCCGCTCTATCTCGGCCGCCTGGTCGCGACCGCGCCTGTGCCGCGCGGCCATGGCACCGCTCATACCGACGCCGCGCTGCTCGATTATGCCGGCTGGCTGGACGGCAAGGGCGAGAGCGCAGCCGCCGTACAGGCGCGGCGTTATGGCGAAACCTCGGGGCTGGGCGTCGAGATCGAGCTTCCCGGCCCGGTCGGCGAACGCAACCTCTACGCGCTCCATCCGCGCGGCCGCATCCTGATCCGGCCAATTTCAGCCGCCGGGCTGCATCAGCAGCTCGCCGCGGTGCTCGCGGCCGGCGACAGTGCCGCAATCGACGATCGAGCCGGCTTGGCGCACCTGCTGCGCGACGTACCGCAAAGCGTTGCCGCACGCCTCTCCCCCGCGCTGCCCGACGAGCCGCTGGCCGGCGCGCTGATCGAGGGCGGTGCGGACCAGATCAGCGCCGCCGCCCGCGACATCGCCGCCCGCCCCGGCCCGATCGTCCTGGTCCAGGCTGCGACGCCCGCGCAGTGCGCGGGAACCGACGCTTATGTGCTCGACTGGCTGGTGGAAGAGGTCTCGACCTCGATCAACACCACCGCGGCAGGCGGCAATGCCAGCCTGATGACTTTGGCGTGAGAGTAGATCTGCCGAATATAAAGCGATTCCGTCATTCCCGCGAAAGCGGGAATCCCGCTTTTCCGCAAGACATCGGAAATAAGAAGCGGGATCCTCGCGTCCGCGAGGATGACCTTAACGGTTATTGCAAATCACGCAGGCGCTTAAATCTTCAAGGCGGTCTTGGTGAGCCGTCGGCGATTGGCGCGGACTGTCTTGCCGTAATGTGCGATCGATTTCGCCGCGGCGCCCTCCGGCGTGGTTCCGAGCGATCCGCTGAACGCGAGCGCCTGCAGTTCGATGGCTGCCGTCACCTTTTCGGAAACCATCCGCTGCGCCTCGTCAGCGGCGGCCGGGCCACCCTGCGCAAAGGTCATCATGCGCAGGCCGATGACGGTCGATGATTCGACGCCAAGCATCCAGCCATCCATTGCGATCGACATCCAGGAAGTGTTTTGCCCCATATTCGTTCAATGATCGGGCAATGGCGAAGGTTGCGCAAGGGGCCAGGTTTCTTTTGTCGGTTTTCTTTGCCAAGCTTCCTTTGGGCGCTTCAACGCCGTGGACCTCGCTCGCCACCCGTGCGTTTCCCAATAAGAGAGATAATGGGATGACGGCGGATGACCGAGGTACGCGACAATCCGGATCTGCAGCGTTACGAGCTCGAGGTGGACGGCACGCTCGCCATCGCAGCCTATGAGCGCCGCGGCGGCGCGATCGCCTTCACCCATAGCGAGGTTCCCGAAGCGCTGCAGGGTCAGGGCGTGGCCAGCCGGTTGATCGCGGGCGCGCTGGCCGATGTACGGCGCCAGGGCCTGAAAGTGGTGCCGATCTGCGAGTTCGTCGCGGCCTATCTCGATCGTCATGCCGAGGATCAGGATCTGATCGCCGCCGACGCGCCGGGTTGAAGCAGGACGATCGGATCGCGCGTATGGCCGAGCCCAGCGACGGTCACCCTGTCCGATAGGCGGCCAGAAACACGCGCACGCCGTCCACGGCGTGGCGATGCAGTATCTCAGTACTCGGGATGGCGTCATCGCCCAACAGCATCGCGCGGTTCACCGCCGCGCCCATGACCAGCCAGTTGAAATGCGTCGCCGCAACCTCGGGATCATCGATCGCAAGCAGCCCGCGATCGCCCCAACGTGCGAAGGCCGCCGAAAGCCCCGCAATCGCCCGCCCCGGTCCGCCGGCATGAAGCGCCCTGCCCAGGTCCGGAAATCGCCCGGCCTCGCCGATGACAAGGCGGCGTAGCTGCATCAACCGCGGTGTCAGAACGATGGAAAGCTGCCGATCGGCATAGGCCAGCAGATAGGCTGCGAGGTCCTCGTACGTGTCGGGTTCGCGCGTATCGCGCTGCTGCACCTCATCACCGGCGTCGCGCGTCATGCTGTCGACGATCGCCAGGAACAGCGCCTCCTTGCCCGCGAACTGTTTGTAGACCGTCTGTTTCGACACTGCGGCCCGTGCCGCGATCTCGTCCATATTGGTGCCGAGATAGCCATTGCGCAGGAAGATCTCGGTCGCGGCATCCAGGATCGCGCGGCGCTTGCGCGCAGTTCGGCCAATGTCGGCACTCTCCGGCGTGGCATCTGCAAGTGTCATTGACTCGCAGTACTGGACAGTCCAGTTTGATTCAAGATCAGCCATCATCGAGTGAGTCCGATGCGCGCGAAACCCCGAAATATCCTGACCGCGTCTTGCCGCTGCGGACAGGTCGCCTTCGAAGCGATCGGAGATCCGATCACAACCGCGATCTGCCATTGCACCAGTTGCCAGACCGCTGCCCGGCGGATCGAGGCGCTTCCCGGCGCGGCGCCGATCCTCGATGCCGATGGCGGCACCGCGTTCGCGCTCTATCGCAAGGATCGTGCGCGCTGCACGCGCGGCGGCGAACGACTGGAAGAGTATCGGCTCACCCCCGACGCCCCCACCCGCCGGGTCGTCGCGACATGCTGCAACTCGGCGATGTTCCTGGAATTCGCCAAGGGCCATTGGCTATCCATGTACCGCGATCGCTTTGGTGACGCGGCCCCGCCCATCGAGATGCGCGTCATGACGCGCGACCGCCGCGATGGCGTCACCCTGCCCGACGATCTGCCCAACCATGCCAGTCATTCGGGCCGCTTCATGTGGAAGTTGCTGACCGCATGGGTCGCGATGGGTTTTCGCGCGCCCCCAGCCTCCGACGGAATGTTACGCTCATGACCGACAAGACGACCGACCGGGTGATCATGGAGAATATCCTGAGCCCCCACCATGTGGTGCGCGTGGATGCCGCCAAATATCACGCAATGCGCGATGCGATGCTGGCGGCCCTGCCCGCGTCGACGCCCGGGCTGACCGTGGCCGAAACCAAGGCGCGTGTGCTGCCGCTGTTGCCCGACGCCCTGTTCCCGGGCGGTGCCAAGGCCGGTTGGTGGCTCAAGGGCGTCCAGCTCGATCTTGAGGCCAAGGGACTGATCGCGCGCGAGGACAGCAAGCCATTGCGCCTGCATCGGATATGATCACCGATTGACCGTGACCGCGAAAGGGTAGAGCCCTGACGCATGTATCGCTTCGCCATTGCCCTTGCATTGTCGGCCGCGTCCACCCCGGCATGGGCCGACACCCCGGCTGCGACGCGGTTGCGCGATCTCTGCCCGGATCGCCCGGGGCTCGGCACTCCCGCCTGCACGCTCGATGCCGGGCACATGCTCGTCGAACTGGGGCTTGGTGACTGGACGCGGGACAAGGCGAGGCCGGTACGGACCGATACCATCACCGCGGGCGATGCGCTGGTGCGGTTCGGCCTGAACGACAGTCTGGAAGCGCAGATCGGCTGGACCGCCTATGGCCATGTCCGCAGCCGGGATTCCGCGACGGGCATGATCGACAAGGCATCCGGCACGGGTGACGTGACACTGGCGCTGCGGCAGAACATCAAGAACCCCGACGGTTCGGGGGTATCCATCGCCGCCATGCCCTATCTCAGCCTGCCGGTGGGCGGTAATACGATCGGCGCGGGCGACTGGGGCGCCGGCCTGCTGATCCCGATGAGCTTCGACCTGGGCGCCGTCTCGCTGGAGCTTTCGCCAGAAATCGACGCGGCGGTCGATAGCGACGGCAAGGGGCGCCATCTGGGCTTTGGCAGCGTGGTCGGGGTCGGCGTCTCGCTGACCGATGACATTTCCGCAACCGCCGAAGTCTCGATCTTTCGCGACCATGACCCTGCGGGACACGCCACCGAAGCACTGGCCGGTCTCTCGGCGGGATGGCAGCCCAATGACGACCTTCAGCTCGATATCGGCCTCAATCTCGGCATGAATGGCGCGAGCCCGGATACCGAACTCTATTTCGGCATCGCACGCCGCTTCCGATAACGGTCGAAATAGCCATAACAGGGCCGGTGCGGGCAATCATTTACGTCCGGCAGGCGCCGCATGTTCCGCCTTGCGGTTCATCCCGATCTGATGCCATCACGGCGCCCGAAATAATCGATCTGGATGCCACATGACGAAAGACAGCTTTTATCCCGTGGGCACGCCCGGCCAGCCATGGGGTGAGGAGGAACTGAACCAGTGGCGCGCGCGGCAGCCACGCCGGCGCCGCTATGACGAGGATGTCGTGACACGCATCGAGGCGCTGGCGGATCGGTATGAGAAAACGGCCTATGGCCAACTCGATTATGCCGGCGAGGCCTATACGCTGTATGCCTTGCGCGATCGCCGGTTCGATCCCGCGTTGCCGACCGCCCTGGTGACCGGTGGCGTGCACGGTTACGAAACCAGCGGGGTCATGGGTGCGCTCGACTTCCTCGAAAATCGCGCGGCGGCCTATGCCGGCAAGGTCAATCTGCTGGTGGCGCCTTGCGTCAGCCCCTGGGCCTATGAACGCATCAATCGCTGGAATTACGACGCAATCGACCCCAACCGGAATTTCCGCACCGATGGCCCCGCGCGAGAAGCCACGGCGCTGATCGAGCTCGCCGGCTCGGTGCAGGACGGGTTCCTGTTGCACATCGACCTGCACGAGACGACCGACAGCGACGAAGGGGAGTTCCGCCCCGCGCTGGCTGCACGCGATGGCAAGATCTACGAGCCTGGGCTGATCCCTGACGGCTTCTATCTGGTCGACGACACCGAGAATCCGCAGCCCGCATTCCAGCAAGCGATCATCTCGGCGGTCGAACGCGTGACCCACATCGCCCCGCCCGACGAAAGCGGTGAGATCATCGGTTCGCTCGTCGTCGCGCATGGGGTGATCGAATATCCGCTGGCGAAGCTTGGGCTTTGCGGCTCGGTTACCGGCGCGCGCTTCACATCGACCACCGAGGTTTATCCCGACAGCGATCGCGCCACGCCCGAACAATGCAATGATGCGCAGGCGACCGCCGTGTGCGCAGCGTTGGATTATGCCCTGACGCAAATATAAACGGAGGCGGCGTAGCCTCGCCAGCCTATCGGGGGCGCTTCGGAAACCGCGTCACAACAGCATTCTCCTCGGCCGCCAGCTTGCGCCAGCGATCGAAACGCACCGGGTCCAGCGTACCGTCCGCAATCCCTGCCCTGACGGCGCAGCCAGGCTCGCGATTGTGCGCGCAGTCCGAGAAGCGGCACTGCTCCGCCGCCAGGATGAAATCGTCGAAAACCTCCGATATTCCGGCAGCGGCGTCGGACAGTTGCAGTTCACGCATGCCCGGCGTGTCGAGCAGCCAGCCGCCCTGATCGAGGCGGTGCATCTCGCGCACGGTGGTCGTATGGCGCCCGGTATCGTCGCTTGCGCGGACCGCCTGGGTCGCGATGCTGTCAGACCCCCGCAAGGTGTTGACGAGCGTCGACTTGCCGACGCCCGAGGATCCGAGAAGTGCGACGGTCTTGCCCTTGCCGCACCATGATGCGAGCGACGCGGCGCTTGCGGGATCGCGGCCGTTGACGGTCTCGACACGCAAGCCCGGCTCGATCGCGCGTGCCGCCTCCGCAAAAACCTCCGGCGTGTCGGTCAGATCGGTCTTGGTGAGAACCACCACCGGATTCACCCCCACCTCGCGCGCGAGCACCAGATAGCGCTCCAGCCGCGCGACGCTGAAATCCTGATTGCACGAGGCGACGATGAACAACGTGTCCACATTGGCCGCGATCATCTGTTCCTTGCGCGGATCACCCGGTGACCGCCGCTTGAACAGGTTCATGCGATGAAGGACGCGGAGGGGCTGCAGCGTCGCGCCATCGATCAGCAGCCAGTCGCCGACCGTGGGATGATCGTCCGATGGCTGCGCACCCGGAATATTGGGCGCGATAAAGCCCTGCCCCGCTGCACCCGCGATCGCGATCTTGCCGCGATGGACAGCCATCACCCGGACAGGATGGCAGTACAGCACTTCGTCGTCGGAGAGTTGCCCGGCGAAATGGGCATTCCAGCCCAGCTCTTCCAAAGTTTCTTCGGTCGATGTCATACTCTGCAGCAGCGTCTTTCGTTGCGACCCAATGCGAGTTCCTTCCACGTCGGGACATGCCGGGCTCGACTGATATGATCCCCCGCGAAGGTCAACGAAAAGCCCGATGGCGGAATGGGCGACATCTGGCGTGCCGTCGACCACAAATTTCGACGACGGCTTCGAAAAGCCCTTCAACCGTGACGAGGATTGCCGGCCGCCCTACCCCTCAATGCCCCGCAGATCGCTCCACGGGTTTGCGCGTCCCCGACTTGCGGCGATCGTCGGCGATGAATGCGCGGATCGCCAGTGTGTCGGCCGGGGTCAGCACGTCCTTGAAGCTTGCCATGCCGGCATAGCTGAGCGCGCCGTCGAGCACGAGCGCGTCGAAGGCGGCCTCGGTTTCCGGCGACAAGTTCCACAGATCGGGATAGCCGTTGCGCGTGCCGCTCGGTGCGTGGCAACGCGCGCAGTTGACCGCATAGGCCATCAATCCGCGCTGCATCGTCGCCGCGTCGGTCGGCAGGCCGATCGGGATCGGCTGCACCGGGGGTTTCACGTAACGCGGCGGCAGGTCGACGGGGCCGCCGCCCAGCTTGAACACCAGCAGGCGCTCGCGATTCTGATATGTCTCTGCGACAAAGCCCGGAAGCAGCGGGAATCCGTTCATCGCGCCGCCCAGACCCGCCAGCACCGCGACATATTGCACGCCATCGATCTGGTAGGTCATCGGCGCGGCCATGACCGCCAATCCGGTCGCGATCTCCTTCAACAGCGCGCCGGTCGCTGCGTCATAGACGCGCAGATGGCCGTCGGTCGATCCGTGGAACACCAGTCCCCCGGCCGTCGTCAGCACGCCGCCGCCCCAATAGGGCATCGGCTTGCTCTGCCACACGACCTTGGCCGTCTTCGGATCCCAGGCTTTCAGGATGGTGTGCTGGGTGGGCGCCGGCATGCCTTTCATGAGCGGCGCATCCCGTTTCGCGTCGGCAAAGTCCGCACCGACGCCGATATTGGGGGCGCCCGGCTGCAGTTTCTTCATCTCGGCGTCGGCGACCATGAACTTCATCGGCATCTCGATCGTCGGGATGTAGACAAGGCCGGTCTGCCGGCTGAACGCCATCGGCGCCCAATTATGGCCACCCGCCTGGGACGGCCAGATCACGCGCGGTTCCTTGCTGTAATCGGCATTGGCCAGCATCACGGGACGGCCGGTCTTCTTGTCGACATGGCTTGCCCAGGTGACCGGCGTGTATTTCTCCGCCGACAGCAACTCGCCGGTCGCGCGATCGAGCACGTAGAAGAAACCGTTCTTGGGTGCCTGCATCAGCACCTTGCGCGGTTTTCCGGCGATATCGATATCCGCCAGGATCATGTTCTGCGTGGCGGTGAAATCCCATTCGTCGCCCGGCGTCGTCTGGTAATACCATTTCATCCGGCCGGTCGCGGCGTCGAGCGCGACGATGCTGGACACGAACAGATTGTCGCCCCCGCCGCCGCCATTGCGCAGCTTAGCAGGATAAGGCCCGGCATTGCCGACGCCGATATAGATGATGCCGAGATCGGGATCATAGGTCATCCCGTCCCAGGCCGTGCCACCGCCGCCCAGATCCCAGCGTGCCTTCGGATCCCAGGTCTTGCGCGCCATCGTCACTTCGGGATGCTCGTCGGGGCCGGCGCCGGGCACGGTGTAGAAGCGCCAGGACAGCTTGCCCGTCGTCGCATCGAAGGCACTGACATAGCCGCGCACGCCCATCTCGGCGCCGCCATTGCCGATCACGATATTGTTGCCGGCGATGCGCGGTGCCCCGGTGATCGCATAGCTTTTGGTGCGGTCGACAAAGGTGTCCGAACGCCATTTCTGCTTGCCCGTCGCGGCGTCGAGCGCGACCAGCCAGCCATCGACCGTGCCGACATAGACCACGCCCTTCCACACCGCGACGCCGCGATTGACGACGTCGCAACAGGCGCGGCGCGCCCAGTTTCCGTCGACCTCGGGATCATGCGACCATTTGAGCGCGCCGGTCTTCGCATCGACCGCATAGACGACGCTCCACGGCCCGCTGAAATAGAGCGTGCCATCGACCATGATCGGGGTCGCCTGCGCGCCGCGATGCGTGCGCCCGCGAACGACGAAATCGTCGAACGAGAATGCCAGGCCCAGCGTACCGACATTGGCCTTGGTGATATCGGCGACGGGCGAGAAACGCTGTTCGCCAAAGCCATAGCCGTAAAGCGGCCATTCGGTGGCGGTGGTTCCGGCGGGCAATGCGAAGGCATCGTCGGCGGCGCTGGGCGTCATTCGGCACGACCCGAGCAACATTGCCGCCGCCAGCAACACAAGTCCTGAAATCCGCATGGTCCGCCCCCGTCCCCTTTTATGCGCAGGAAACTGTCATAGGACCGGGGGTCGCGCAACTCCGATCGGAAAACTATTTTCCCATCAGGTCAAATCATCCGAAGACTATAACCGGCCGCAATCATTCGGCGCCCGCTTGGCCGCGAACCGATCGTCGAGCCAGGTCACCGTCTCGGTCGTCGTCCGCTTGGCGATGGTCACATGATCGCCACCCGCCACTTCGACGAACTTTATCGGCTGGCCCGCGGCGCACATCCCATCGACGAATTTCCGCGTGGCGGCAGGGTCGATAATGACGTCGGCGGATCCCTGCGCGACCATCAGTGGCACGCCGAGCGGCCGGATCGGCACCGAATTCTGGCGCATCAGCGCGCCCCAGCGCGGCAGTGTCGCCAGATCGACATTGCGCAGGATATGGGTCATGCGGACCAGCCCGATCTTGGTGCCGAGCTTGAACCCGTCCAGCGTGATGCATTGCGTGGCCAGCCGGCGCATCAGATCCTGGCCCACCGGCCCCGTCACTGTCGACAGCGGAACGCCATAGATTTGCGACCATGACGCGCCCGCATAGGCAGTCATCAGCGAACGCACCCCGACATTCTTCGCGCCCGCGATATTGGCGACCAGATCGGTCGCCGGCGCCGATGCGACGACGCCGACCAGTTCCAGTTCGGGCGCATAGGATCGTGCCAGTCCGCCCGACCACAAGGCCGCATGGCCCCCCTGCGATTCGCCCCAGATCGCGAAGCGCCGACTTGCGCTGGCGCGCGGCACCGCCGCCGCGGCGCGGACCGCGTCGAGCACCGCCTGACCGGTATCCTTGCCGACAAGGAAGGGATGCGTGCCGGGCGTGCCCAGACCGATATAATCGGGCGCAACGACGATATGGCCACGCTGGAGCAGCGGGCCGAGCCCGGCGATGAGCGAGAAACGCCAGCTATTGGCGGAGGGGGCGCAGGCATCGGCGATGCCGGTCGTGCCGTGCGCCCACGCGATCACGTCGCGTCCGCCACCGGGTGCGCGGCCAGCGGGCACGACGACGATCCCGCCCGCCTGAACGGCAACACCCTGTCCGTTGCGCGTTCGATAGATGATCTTGTAGCCCTGCGCGCCCTCCGGCGCGCCGGCGATCGGGGTCGCCGAGACAAGGGGGCCAGCGGTCGGCCGGGCTGCGGCCGGCGCCACCATGGCGAGCACTGCGGTGAGCGCGAGCATGATCCTCATGACCACGACATAGCATGGAATGTTGCCGCCCGCGATTCCTGCATGATCGCGGTGATCATGCATGGTTCTGAAACGATGCGTTGATCGTCCCAATCTTTCGGCATCAGCGTCGTCGCATTATCTTGCGTTCACATGATGATCGGCCCCGCCAACGGCGCCGATCGCCCCGGAGAAGTCAGATGAACAAGAAGATCCTCGGCCGCTACGGCAATGATCGCGGCCATTGGGTGGGTGACGGTTTTCCCGTTCGTTCGCTTTTTTCCTACAACGACATGGGTGCGGATATCAGCCCGTTCCTGTTGCTCGACTATGGCGGCCCGCACAATTTCGCGCCGACCACCGATCGGCGCGGCGTGGGCGAACATCCGCATCGCGGGTTCGAGACGGTCACCATCGTTTATGACGGCGAAGTCGAGCACCGCGATTCCGCGGGCAATGGCGGCATCATCGGCCCCGGCGACGTGCAGTGGATGACCGCCGCGGGCGGAATCATCCATGAGGAATATCATTCGCCGGGCTTCGCCAAGACCGGCGGTCCGTTCCGCATGGTCCAGCTCTGGGTCAATCTGCCTGCCAAGGACAAGATGGCATCCAGCGGCTATCAGGGCATAGTGAACGGCGACATTCCCGTTATCGACCTGCCCGATGGCGCCGGCACGGCCCGGATCATTGCGGGCACGTTCGAGGGCAGCACCGGACCGGCGCGGACCTTCACGCCGATCAACCTGTGGGACGTGCGGCTCAATCGCGATGCGGACGTCACACTCGACCTGCCGGAAGGCCATACCACGATGCTGGTCGTCCTGACCGGACACATCACGGTGAACGGCACACAGGCGGCCGGAGAAGCGGAAATGATCCTGCTCGACCGTCAGGGACGCGACGTCGCGATCAAGGCCGACGGCGATGCGACACTGCTGGTGCTGACGGGTGAGCCGATCGACGAACCCATTGTCGGTTACGGTCCGTTCGTGATGAACAGCGAGGCTGAAATCCGCCAGGCCGTGGAGGATTTCAACAGCGGACGGTTCATCCGGAACGCGGCCTGACCCTTCGGACCCGGCGGCGCCCAGGCGCGGCCGGGTCCGTCGTCGTCCCGACGTGCCGCATGGCACACAAGATTTCGAGTCCCCCTATTGCCCGAGGACGTCCGGCGATCTACGCCAAGGCGTTGCAGGAGCGCCACGATTTGGTCTCGTCGGTTTCGCCCTCTTATGAATTCAAGCCGCATGAGCGGCCGACCTTGCCGGGCTCGCCCGCCAATCCCGAACATCCCACGCGCCGCATGCTCGGCTATTTCGCGGTGGGCGTGCTCGTTGCGCTCACCGGCGGCCTCGGCAATGCGCTGATCACCGCCAATCTCGGCCTCGTCCAGGGCTCGCTCGGCCTTTATAGCGACGAGGTCGCCTGGCTGCCGGCCGCCTATGTGATGACCAATATCTGCGCCAATCTGGTGCTGATCAAATATCGCATGCAGTTCGGACTGCAGCCCTTCGTCCGCTGGATGCTGCTCAGCTATCTGCTGGTGACGATCGCGCATCTCTTCGTCCACGGCTTCGCGACCGCGGTGGCGGTGCGCGCGGTCAGCGGGATCGCGGCCAGCGGCCTGTCCACATTGTCGGTGCTCTACATGATGCAGGCGATGCCCGCGCCCAAGCGGCTGGCCGGGCTGATGCTGGGAATCAGCATTCCGCAGCTCGCCATTCCGCTGGCGCGGATCCTGGCGCCATCGCTGCTCGACTGGGGCGACTGGCGCGTGGCCTATGCCTTCGAAGCGGGGCTGGCACTGGCCACGCTTGCCGCCGTCATGGCCCTGCCGCTGCCGCCCAGCGAGCGCAGCAAGGCGTTCGAGAAAACCGATTTCGTGACAATGGCGCTGCTGGTGCCGGGCATCGTGCTGCTCTGCGCAGTGCTCGCCCAGGGGCGTATCCTGTGGTGGACGGAAACGCCCTGGATCGGGCTGGCGCTGATCGGTGCGATCGTCCTGATCGGCGCGGGCGTACTGGTCGAACATTATCGCGCCAATCCATTGCTGCAGACCCGCTGGATCGGCACGCGCGAGATCGTCCGCATCGCGCTGGTCGCGATCTCGGTCCGGATCCTGCTGTCCGAACAGAGTTTCGGTTCGATCGGCCTGCTGACTGCGGTCGGCGTGGGGACCGATCAGTTCGCCACGCTCTATATCGTCGTTCTGCTGGCCTCGATCGCAGGGATCGCCGCAGCGCTGCTGACATTCAAGCCCGACAATCCCGGCCGGGCAATCCGCATCGCCTGTGTGCTGATCGCGATCGGCGCCTTCATGGACGCCGGATCGACCAATCTGACCCGCCCGGAAAACCTGTATATCAGCCAGGCGCTGATCGGGTTCGGTGCGCTCTATTTCATCGGCCCGGCGATGATCATCGGCGTCGCGCGCACCTTGCTGGCCGGGCCGCAGCATTTCATCAGCTGGGTCGTCGTGTTCGGCGCGACGCAGAATCTGGGCGGGCTGATCGGCCCCGCCTTTCTCGGAACCTTCCAGGTGATCCGCGAGAAATTCCATTCGCACGCACTGGTCCAGCAGATCGTGGCGACCGATCCCCAGGTGGCGCAGCGACTGGGCGGCGGCGCACGCGCGGTGAGCGGCGTGATCGCCGACCCCGCGTTGCGCAGCGTGGAGGGCGCGGCGCTGCTGAGCCTGCAAGTCACGCGCGAGGCGAACATCCTTGCCTTCAACGACGTGTTCATGCTGATCGGCATCCTGGCCTGCCTGGCCTTTATCTGGGGCATCGGCATCCAGTTCCGCATGTGGCGGCTGGGCGAACGATCCCCCATCGTCCAGCTGGCCGAAGCGATGCAGGCGGCAGCGGCCGCCGCGGCACAACCAAGCGAAGCGAAGCGCGAACCATGACGGACGACAAAAAGGAAGCGGGCGAGACCATGTCGAACCAGCCTGAACCCACCGCACCGGCGGAAGCCGCGGACGTTACGGACGTTACCGAAGCCCCGCCCTCGTCGTGGCGCCCGCCCGCCAAGGATCGCCGGACGATCGCGCTCATCGTGCTGCTCGCGATCCTTGCGATCTTGGCCATCCTTTACGCCTGGCGGCTGCCGCCCTTTGCCGACCGGTTCGAACAGACCGACAATGCCTATGTCCGCGGCAAGACCACGGTGATCAGTCCGCAGGTCTCGGGCTATGTCACCCAGGTGCCCGTGCAGGATTTCCAGATCGTGCGCGCCGGCGAGGTGCTGGTCCGCATCGAGGATCGCATCTATGCCGCGCGCGTCGCGCAGGCGCACGCCAATGTGCTGGGGCAGATGGCCGGGCTGGACAATTCCACCCAGGCCGAACGATCGCGCGAAGCCAATGCGCTGGCGCAGGATGCCGCGATCGGCAACGCCCAGGCGCAGCTTGAGCGCGCACGCGCGGACATGCGCCGCGTCGACGCGCTCGTCGCCGACGGATCGGTGTCGCTGCGCGAACGCGACCAGACACGCGCCGCACTCCGTCAGGCCGAAGCACAGCTCCGCCAGGCACAGGCCGTGCGGGAGATTGCGCGCCAGGATATCCGATCGGTCACGGTCGGGCGCGGCGGGCTGAAGGCCGGCGTGGAGGCCGCCAACGCACAGCTCAGCCTGGCACAGATCGACCTGGACCATAGCGTGATCCGCGCGCCCGAAGGCGGTCAGTTGAGCGAGATCGGCGTGCGCAACGGCCAGTTCGTGACCGCCGGCACGCAATTGATGTTCCTGGTGCCGAGCCAGCGCTGGGTGATCGCCAATTTCAAGGAAGCGCAGACCCGCAATATGCGCGTCGGCCAGGCCGCGACCGTCAAGGTTGACGCGCTGGGCGGCGAGGCGCTGACGGGGCGCATCGAGAGCCTGGCCCCGGCCGCCGGATCCGAATTCGCGGTGCTCAAGGCCGACAATGCGACGGGCAATTTCGTGAAGGTCGCGCAGCGCATGGCAGTGCGCATCGCGATTGATCCGGGTCAGGCGCAGGCCGACCGGTTGCGCCCGGGCATGTCGGTGACCGCCCGGATCGACACGAGCGGCGCGCGATGACCCGCCGCGCCGCTCTGCTTGCCGTCCTGCTGCTGTCGGCCTGTGCCGGCCCCGTGGTGAAGACCGCGGTGGTGGCACCTGTTGCGCCGCCGGCGGATTGGCGCACCGATGCCGGCCCAACAGCGCCGATCGAACGCGAGTGGTGGAACAGTTTCGGCGATCCGGCGCTCACCCGTCTCGTCGAGCAGGCGATCGCGCACAACACCGACATCGGCATCGCCGTGGCGCGGGTGCGAGAGGCCCGCGCACAGGAATTGTCGGCCCGCGCGCTGCTGTTGCCCACGCTCGACGCCGGGGTCGGCGCAGCGGACTCGCGCAGCGTCAATCCCTTCGGCAAGCCGGTCGAGCAGACCGCGGCGCAACCGCAGTTCCAGGCATCCTATGAAATTGACCTGTTCGGACGGCTTGCCGACCAGCAGGCGGCGGGCCGCGCGGCCTGGCTCGCCAGCCGCGCTGCGCTGGACGCCACCCGGCTGAGCGTCGCGGCGGCGGCGGCGGGCGGCTATATCACGTTGCGCGCGCTCGATGCCCGGCTCGACGTCGCGCGCCAGACTTTGCGGTCACGCGAGGAAGCGCTGCGCATTGCCCGCTCGCGCACCGGCGTCGGATATTCCCCGCTGCTCGAACTCCGCCAAGCCGAAGCCGAATATCAGGCGACCGCGCAGATCGTGCCGCAAGTCGAGCTCGCCATCGCCCGGCAGGAAGGGGCGCTGAGCCAACTGATCGGCGAGACGCCGCGCGCGATCGATCGTGGTGGCGGCCTGTTCGCTCTGGCCGAGCCGCCAATTCCAGCGGGCCTGCCGTCCGAACTGCTGCGCAGACGCCCCGATATCGGCGCGGCGGAATATCAGCTTGCCGCCGCCGACGCGTCGCTCTCCGCCGCGCGGAAACGCTTCCTGCCGCAACTCAGGCTGAGCGCCAGCGCCGGTGCGGCATTCTCGACATTGCTGGCCGATCCGATCACGATCTGGTCGATCGGCGGCAGCGTGCTTGCCCCCCTGTTCGAAGGCGGGCGACTGGAGGCCCAGGCGGAAAGCGCAGGCGCGCAGCGCGATCAGGCAGCCTTTAGCTATCGCCGCGCCGTGCTGACCGCCTTTCGCGAGGTCGACGACACGCTGGCCGCAGCAATGCGGCTGTCCGAACAGGCCGGCCATATCCGCGCCCAGCGCGATGCGCTCGCCGCAGGCCTGACGCTCGCGACCAACCGTTATCGTGCGGGCTATTCCCCCTATCTTGAGCAGCTCGACGCGCAGCGCGGGCTGTTGAATGCGGAGCTGGCGCTGATCCAGGCCCATACCGACGAGCTGACCGCGCGCGTCGCACTCTATCAGGCAATGGGCGGTGGCTGGCAGGGTCTGGAGCCGGAGGCCGAACCGAACTGATGCCCCGTCCCGCAATGTCGCTGGCGGTTGCCGGCGCCGATTTTCCCAATCGCAAAGGCCCCCCGCGACGCTTCGAGATCGCGATGTGTAGCCCCGGCGAAGCGATCGAGCTACGGCCCGAACCGAACAATCCCGTCGATCCGCGCGCCATCGCGGTATACAGCATCCGGGGCATCCAGATCGGCTATCTGACGGCGGAGCGCGCACCGCTGATCGGCGGCATGCTCGCCAACGGCCATGATGTCCGGGCGGTGTTCCAGTCATCCACGCGCGCCGGCGCGATCCTCCGCGCGGGGTTCGACGGTGAGGCCCCGGCCCTGCCGCCTCCGGTCGATCCGGTGGAGACCGCGGCCGACGGCGATGACGGCTTCTATCCCGACGAGGAATGGCCGGATGAGCCCTGGCCCGACACGCAATGGACGGACGTTTAGGGCCGCTCAGCCCGGCCCGGCCGCCGGCTTCGCCGCATCCGCGCGTACCGCCTTCACCACCTCGTCGACCGCGCGCACCACGACGTCCGGCCGCTCATTCTGGATATAATGGCCCGCATCGGGAACCAGTTCCTGCCACGATCGGGTCGACCAGGATGCGATATCGGCGTGCAGCGCCTTCCAGCGCGCCTGCATGCCGTCACCCTCAGCCTTGGTGACGCCGAGCCCCTGAAGCATCTCCGGCGAATAGGGTTGGGTCGAGGTCAGGACGACGACCGGCCGGTCGCCCAGCGCGCGGAGCTTGCCCGCCTGCGCCCAGATTGCAGGCAGCGCGTCCATCTCCGCGATCACGCCGCCGATGCTATGCCCCATATAGGCTTGGCGCGCGCCGGCTTGGGCGGCTGGCTCGCCGGGCGCCGCTTCGCTGGGAACAAGCCGCCACATACCGGTCCACGACAATGCCGACATGGCGCGCGGTACGAACGGCATCGGGACGTAAGCCTTGCGTCCCGGCGGCGGCAGCTTCGTTCCCTGATCGGCATGCGACGCATCGACGAACACCAGCCCCTTCACATCGTCTCCGTAAAGCCGCGTATAGGTCATCGCATAGGGGCCACCGGCCGACAGCCCGACAAGCACCAGCGGCCCGCTGATCCCCGCCTTGCCGAGCATGGCATGGAGATCGCCGGCCACACCCTCCGCGTCGTGCGGACCGGACTTGTCGTCGCTCCACATGATGCCCGCCCGGTCATAGGCGCAGGTGCGGGTGATGCGCGCGATCGCGTCATGCACGGGACGCCACGACAATGTTCCGTTGGGATCGACACCCGATTCCAGGATCACGGTCGGCGATCCGCTGCCGCGACAATCCAGATGCAATGCGCGCCCGCCAATATCGACCATCTGGCCGCGGGGCGGAAAATCCTGCGCCGCCCGATGCCGCGCCCATTGTTCATAGGCTGCGCCCGACACGAGCGTCACGGCGATGATTCCACCGAGTCCGAGCCCGATCCACTTCGCAACGCGCAGCACCCGCGATTTCGCCATATCCGGTCCTCCCCGTTATTTTGGCAGACATTGCCATCGGACGGCCGCCGGCTCAATCGGCGATGTCGGCGCGGCGCATCGGGATGCAGATGCCCGCTTAATACGTACCCACTTCAAATCGCAGGTTTCCGATCGAACACTTCGACAATACCAATGGAATATTTGCAAAAATCCGTGCATACGCAGTCACGATTCTAACCACATGGATCAAAAATGGCGACGAAGCGGCAACGGACGGCGGCAACCAGACGCGCGACATCCTATGATGTGGCGCAAATGGCCGGCGTATCGCAATCGGCCGTATCGCGCTGTTTCAAGACGGGCGCCAGCGTCGCTCCCGACACGCGGGCGCGGATCATGGCCGCGGCGGCGCGGCTCGATTATCAGCCCGACGCCATGGCTAGCGGGATGATCACCCGGCGATCGAATATCACCGCGATCCTGATCTCCAACCTGACCAATCTCTATTACCCGGAAGTTCTTGCCGAGCTGTCCCAAGGGCTTTCCGATCGCGATATGCGCGTGCTGCTGTTTTCGCTGTCGCGGGAAAGCGAGGTCGATCTCGTGCTCGACCAGATCTGGCGATACCGCGTCGATGGCGTGATCTCCGCCGCACGGCTGACCGATCGACAGGTGCGCCAGTTCGGCGAGCGCGGCGTTCCGCTGGTGCTCTACAATCGCTCGGCCGAAAACGTGCCCTGCGCCAGCGTGAGTTGCGATTCAGCAGGCGGCGAACGCGAGCTGGTCTCCGGCCTGCTTGGCGCGGGCCATCAGCGGTTCGCGATCATCGGCGGGCCCGAGGATTCGGCCGTCGGCGAAGAACGCGTCGTCACTGCGCGCACGCTGCTCGACAAGGCCGGCTTTCGCGACGTGCCCGTCGTGCGCGGCAATTTCAGCTATGAAAGCGGAGAGGCCTGCATGCAGTCGCTGATGCGCGATGGCACGTCCCCACCCGACGCGGTCATCTGCGCCAATGATGTCATGGCGGTCGGCGCAATGGACGCCGCGCGTGCCTATGGCCTGTCCATCCCGCAGGACATCTCGATCGTCGGCTTTGACGGCGTCGCCCCCGCGCGCTGGTCCAGCTATCGCCTGACGACCATCCGCCAGCCGGTTCGCCGGATGACCAAGGCCGCGATCGCAATGCTGCTCGAACGGATCGACGATCCCGGCATGATCGCGGAACGGCGGACATTTTCGGGCGAGTTGATCCCCGGCCACTCTGCACGGATGTCGGCATGACAAATCTGCCCCTGCTCTTCCTGCCCGGCCATATGTGCGACGCGCGCGCCTGGGCGCCGGTCGCAAACCGGCTGGCGGACGCCGGCCACGCCGTCGCCCATGCCCGGCTGGATCGCGACGACAGCATCGACGCCATGGCGGCGCGCGTGCTGACCGAACATCCCGGCCGCTTCATCGCCATCGGGTTTTCGATGGGCGCGATCACCGCGCTGGCGCTCCACCGCGCTGCAGCCGAGCGCATCGCCGGCCTCTGCCTGGTCGGCATCAATGCCGGCCCCGACCTGCCCGAACGATCGGGCGCGCGCATCGCCCAACAGGCGGCAGTGCTTGGTGGCGCGCTCGCCGACGTCGCACGCAACCAATTGGTCCCGCACTATTTCGCCGCCGGAACGGACCAAAGCGGGCCGCTGGGCGAACTCTGCATTGCGATGGCAATGGCGGTCGGCAGCGAGGCCTTTGTCCGGCAGAGCGAAGCACTGCGACTGCGCCCCGATGCGCGGCCCGGCCTAGCCGCGATCGCCTGCCCGACGCTGGTGATCGGCGCATCGGAGGACAGGCTCTGCCCGCCCGACTGGCATCGGCAGACCGCCGGTGCGATCGCCGGATCGTCGCTGACGACCCTGGAGGATGCGGGGCATATGGCGCTGCTCGAACGCAGCGACACTATGGCGGATAACATCCGGGGCTGGATCGAACAGGAATGGAAGGACAGCGCATGAGCGGGTTGAAGGCGAAACTGGCAGCGGGAGAGTCGGTGGTCGGCACCTGGGTCAAAACCCCCTCCCCCATCATCGTCGAGATATTGGGCCTGACCGGGCTCGACTGCATCTGCCTGGACGCGGAACATGCGCCGTTCGACCGGCTGGCGATCGACGGCTGCGTGATGGCCGCGCGCGCCGCGGGGAAACCCGTGCTGGTGCGCACGCCCAGCGCCGCGCCCGAGCATATCCTGAATGCGCTCGATTGCGGCGCGGACGGCGTGGTCCTGCCCCATATCCGATCGGCCGCCGATGCACGCGCCGCCGTGCGCGCCAGCCATTATGGTCATGGCGGGCGCGGCTATGCCGGATCGTCGCGCGCCGCGCGCTATACGCTGAGCAACATCGCCGAACATCAGGCGCGCAGCGCCGGCACCATCGTCGTCCTGCAAGTGGAGGATCCCGAAGCGATCGATGCGATCGACGAGATCGCCGCGGTGGATGGCGTCGACGCACTGTTCGTCGGCCGGATCGACCTGACCGTCGCCTATGGCGCCGACACGCCCGACGATCCGCGCGTGCTGGCTGCGGTCGAGCGCGTCTGCGCGGCCGGCCGCGCTCATGGCCGCACCGTCGGCATGTTCCTGTCCCGCCCCGGCGACACTACCATCTGGCGCGAAAAGGGCGCGAGCTTCTTCCTGCTCGGATCGGACCATGGCTTTATCCTCGCCGGCGCGGCGGCGCTGATGGCGGAGGCCGGATAGGCGCTTCCCCGCACCGCGTCACAGTCGCGCGCCGCGCACGCCCGCTTCGCGCAAGGCGAGCGCATAGGCGTTGCGGACATTGCGCGGCATCTCGTTGAGGATCGAGGCGCGTAGCCGCCCGAGGCAATAAAATGGGTGGTGGCGCAGCGGCAAAGGCGTCACGTCCCCGCCATGGATCCGGCAAAATGCCTGAGACGCGCTCGCAACCCTCTGCCGCAATTCCGCCCGGCCCGGAGCGCTGTCGAGTTTCAGATCGGCATAACGAACGCGCGCGATCGGTTCGGACGGAGAACCGGATGCCTGCGCCACCGCGCAGACCCCGAGCAGGGTCAGGGGAAGGATCTTGATCAGCCACATTGTCAGCCTCCTTGTTCGCCGGACAAGCCGGCTCCGTGGCGCGGAATCGCGCTTCGTTTCGGTGTTTCGCGTGTTGTGTCGGCCGGGGCCGATCAGCCGCCCGTCTGATAGCTCACTGTTCGAAGATCAGCCGCCGCGCCTTCGCATCGAGCCGGTCCGCCTGCATCCGCAGTGATCGCGCCTCGCGCAAATGCGCGTCCCGATCGAAGCCAGGCAGCTTGCCTCTGGCAGCCACGTCTTCAAGGGTTTGCGCATTGCCGCGCATGTCGTTCGCCGCATCGCTCAGGCGCAGCGCACGATCGCGTTTTCCATCCGTCACGATTTTCCGAGCCACGCGCTCGGCGCGTCGCGTCGCGGTAGCGACATCCCGCGAGGCGGTCACGGCGTCGGATGAAGCTGCGACATGATCCGGCGATCCGAGCAGAGCCGGCGGTGACGACGGCGCGGCCAATGCCGGCACGGGAGTCACCTCAAGCTTCGCGGTTCGGGCGGGCGCACGGCGCGGCCGGACGGTCATCGCTCGCTCCGCAGCGCGCGCGGCGGGAATGACCGTCGGCAGCACGCTCGGCGCCGGCATGGCTGGGCGCGGATTTTCGATGGTCGGCGTCGGTACCGGTGCAGGTACCGGCACCAGCTTCATCGCCGCGAGCGGCGCAGCAAAGCCGGGTCCGCAGACCAACAGAGCGACGCAGAACAACCGGCTTGCCGGTGGCCGCGCGCGATCGTCCAGCACCCGGCCGATGCGCCGCGCAAGCACGGTTCCCGGCGCTGCCATGCCGCAGGCCACGGGATGGGCAGCCAGGCCGGCGACGGTCAACAGCGTCTGCGCATAATCGGCCTGCGCCACATGCCGGACGGCGTCCTCGTCGGCGCGCAGCTCCGCCTGACGGGCAAGCTCGCGGGCGACCAGCCAGACCAGGGGATTGAACCAGAAGATCGTCGTCGCAAGCCGAGACGCGACCAGCATCGGCCAATCGAGGCGGCGGATATGCGCCATTTCGTGCGCGATCACCGCATCCGCCTGATCGACATGCTTTTCGCTCGCCGGCGCGATGAGAATCCAGGCCGGCGCAATCCCCCAGCTCAACGGTGCAGTGACATGTGACGAGACGAGCAGCCTGACAGGGCGGCGCATCGTCGCGGTGGCACGCGCCGCCGCCGCAATCCAGTGCGGGTTCATGACGGGCGTTGCCATGCGGGTCCAGCGCCGCAGGGTGAACAGCCCGGCGAGCAGGTGGAACAGGACGAACACACACCCTGCCCCATAAAGCGCAATGCCCAGATCGCGCGACGAAAATGCCGAGGCTGGTGTCCCTGACATGCCCATATCGCCGGAATATGATGCTGCAACATCGGTTGCCGGCACAGCGCGAAGGGCCGGCAATATTGCGATCTCGAGCGCGGGAACCACAAGGACGAACAGCGGAAGCATCAGCAAGGCACCCACCGCCACGCGCAGCAGGATCACGCGCTCCCCCGCGGCGCGCGCCCGCAGCATATGGCTGGCGAGCAGCGCCAGACCGGCAATCAATGCCGATTTCCAGCCAAGATCGATCAGCAGCGCGATCATCGTTCCGCCTCCCCGCGTGCCTTGTCGATCGCGCGCTGAAGCATCTCGATCTCATCGGGATCGAGGCGCGGCTCCATGCCCAGCAGCGCCGTGGCCGCGCTGGCGGCAGACCCCTGAAAGAAGGTCTGGACCAGCCGTTGAAGCGCGGTCTCGGCGACGGCATCTGCTTGCCGTGCCGGCGCATAGACATAGGCCTGGTTCACCGTGTGATGCGAAATCAGGCCCTTGGATTCGAGCCGGCCGAGCAGAGTGCGCACCGCAGAGTCGCTCGGCGGATCGGCCATCGCCGCACGCACGGCAGAGGCGGTGCCTTCGCCCAGCCGGCACAGGACTTCGAACATTTCGCGCTCGCGGCGCGGCAGAGACTCGATCATACAACCTCCTGCTACATTTGTAGCATGCTACAAATGTAGCAGGTTCGCAAGCCGTCAGATCGAGCGACCGATCACCGCCCGGCTTGCCTAGGCGATCCCCCCTCCCCTAATCCGGTGGAATGGCGACGACGGACACCCATCGGGCGATCGAAACAGTCTTCCGGATCGAACGCGCAAGGCTGATCGCGGGCCTGGCCCGGATGGTGCGCGACGTGGGACTGGCCGAGGAACTGGCGCAGGACGCGCTGGTCATCGCCCTTACCGAATGGCCGAAGATCGGCATCCCGAACAATCCCGGCGCCTGGCTGACCGCCGCGGCCAAACGCCGCGCCATCGACGGCTTCCGCCGCGAAAGGATGCAGGCGCGCAAACATGCCGAGATCGGACGCGAGCTGGAGGATGAACAGGGCAGCGACGCCGAGGGCATCGAGGCGGCGATCGACGACGATATCGGCGACGAGCTATTGGGATTGATCTTCGCTGCCTGTCACCCGCTGCTTTCGACCGACGCGCGCGCGGCGCTGACGCTGCGGCTGATCGGCGGGCTGACCACCGACGAGATCGCCCGCGCCTTCCTGTCGAGCGAGCCGACGATCGCGCAGCGCATCGTCCGCGCCAAGAAGACATTGGGCAATGCCGGGCTGGATTTCGAGGTTCCGCGCGGCGCCGAACGGGACGCGCGGCTGTCGTCGGTGCTCGCGGTGATCTACCTGATCTTCAACGAAGGCTATTCCGCGACCGCTGGCGAGGATTTGATCCGCCCCGCTCTATGTGCCGAAGCGCAGCGGCTCGGTCGTATCCTGGCGGGCCTGATGCCCGACGAGCCCGAAGTGTTCGGCCTGCTCGCGCTGATGGAGATGCAGGCATCGCGGCTGTCGGCACGCACGGCGCCGGACGGGGCGCTGGTCCCGCTGCCCGAGCAGAATCGCGCGCACTGGGATCAGTTGCTGATCCGGCGGGGCTTTGCCGCGCTCGATCGGGTCGCGGCGCTGGGCGGTGTCGATGGCCCCTATGCGCTGCAGGCCGCGCTTGCCGCCTGCCACGCCCGCGCACGCCGGGCGGAGGAGACCGACTGGCCGGGGATCGCCGCGCTTTACGATCGGCTGGTCATCGCAATGCCCTCGCCCGTGGTCGAGCTCAATCGCGCGGTGGCGCACAGCATGGCCTTCGGGCCCGATGCCGGGCTGGCGCTGCTCGATACGATCGCACGTGGCGAGGCGCTGCGCGATTATGCCCCGCTGCCCGCCGCACGTGGCGATTTCCTGTTTCGCGCGGGGCGGACAGCCGAAGCCAGGATCGAGTTCGAGCGCGCGGCCGGTTTGAGCCGTAATGCGCAGGAACAGGCATTCCTGCTGGCGCGCGCGGCCGCCTGTCGCGATTGACCCGGATCAGGCGGCGGGCGCCGCCTCGATCCATTCCGGTGCAGCCGGCGCATCACCGCCACGCACCGCGAAGACGATCGCGCCCTCGCCGGTCTCGAAGCGTCGTGACTGGCCGATCGGTATGGTCAGCGTATCGCCCGCGCCCATCGTGACGCTGTCATCACCCGAGAACACCGCCAGCGTGCCGCTCTGGACGAACAGCACCTCGGCCTCCGCCCGGCGATGCGCGGGAACCGCGCCACCGGGATCGAACGCCAGGCGACGCAGGTGAAAACCGTGCGGCCAGGCCATGCGGCCTTCACCGATCGCTTCGGCGGGGTTGGCCGGGCCGATCACCGCAACTTCGGAGACGCCGGCACAGACTGCCAGGGGGCCTTGCGCCAGTGTTTCGAACTCGTCCGCCTTCACCACGCAGCGGCGGATCGCGGCGGCATCGAAACGCTGGACGCGCGCGACCGCGGCGGCGTCGGTCGCGGGCATCGGTGCGACGCCGGCGGGAGGCGCTTCGCCCTTCACCGTATCGACCAGGCTGCCATCCTCCATGAGCACCAGGCCATAGTCGCGCGCCATATCGAACACATAGGGGGCCCAGAGCACGCGGCCCGGATCGTCACCGCCCAGCACCGACCAGATGAAGCCGACATCGTCGCCGACATTCTCGAAGCCACGGAACATGTTGGTGGGCAAAGAGATCGCATCGCCCGGTTCCAGGCGGATGCTGGCGTCCTTGCCGGTCTCGCCCAGGTCGAACGACCAGTGTCCGCTGAGTACGACGAAGACCTCTGCCGTGTCGTGGCTGTGCTGGGAGTTCACGCAATGCGGGGGCTGGCGCGCCCCGCCGATGTTGAAACCGTGCGGTTCGGCGATGTGGATATGCTGGTCCGGATTCTCGGACACGCCCGGGCCGATGATCGTGAAATTCTCTTTCGCCTCCGACCCCGGCGACCGCGTGTCGATAAAGGCGTTCAGGCAGGGAATGAGATCGTCGTAACGGACGAGACGTTCGGCAAGTTTCTGGGCGCGTGGGGACATCGCAGGAAAGGCTCTCACAGGTCTGGAGGCGGTGCGGACGGACGGCGCATTCCGCCGCCCGCCCGCCGGGGGGATCAGAAGTCGACCGACAGCTTCACGCCATAGGTGCGCGGCGGCTGGAAGGATTGCTGGATGCGCTGGCTGCTGCCCAGCACGCTGCGGTTGAGCACGACGACATTGGTCAGATTCTCGACGAACGCCTCGACGCCGAAGCGGTCGCCTTCGGACTTCCACATGATCCGCGCATCGATCTTGTCATAGGGCTTTTGCCGGTCGAGCACGGTGTTGTAGTCGAGCGTCTGATAGCTGCTCGAATGCAGCCAGCTGAGATAGGGCGTGATCGTGCCGATGCCGGGCAGGACGGCGTCGTAATAGATGTTGCCGGTGAACTTCCACTTGGGCGACATCGGGATGTTCTTGCCCGCGAAGCTCAACAGGCGCGGATCGCCGTTGGTCGCGGTGTAGAAGTCGTTCGGACGGGTATATTCGTCGAACTTCGCCTCCAGATAGGTCGCGCTGCCGCTGACGCGCAGCCCCGGCGCCGGTGCCACGTCCAGCGTGATATCGAAGCCCTGGCTGTGCGCCTTGCCCGCATTCTGGATGTAGCTGAGGTTGGTCGCCTGGTTGAGGATCGTGATCTGCAGATCCTTGAAGCGATAATCGAAGGCCGAGAAATTGACCTGGATCTTGCCGCCGGCGAAGCGGTTCTTCGATCCGATTTCCCAGGCCATCACATTTTCGGGGCCGAAGGATGACGGGATCGCGGCGTTGGCCGTGTTGTTGTTGATGCCGCCCGAACGGAAGCCAGTCGAGGCCGAGATGTAGAGCATGTTGCGCGGCGTCACGAAATAATCGACGCCCGCCTTCCAGATCGTCTTGTTATAGGTCGGGCTGCCCCCGGACGAGGTGCCGACCACCGTGCCACCCGCCTGCGGGTAGCTGTAGTTGACGATCCCGAATTCCTTCTTCTCGTGGGTATAACGGATGCCGCCGGTCACGCGCAGCGCGTCGGGGATCACATAATAGGATGCCTGGGCGTAGGCGGCATAGGCCGAGATATCGAGCTTGGTGACCGAACGCGTGTCCGCCGCGGTCGCGCTCGTCGCAGTGTAGACCTGCGTGTAGCGCTCATCCAATTTGTCCTTCAGCCCGTAGAGGCCGACGATCCACTGCAGCGGATTGGTGGTGACCGACGCGATCTGGAATTCCTGGCTGAAGGTCTTCGCGTTGGTGTCGTTCTTCTGATAGCCGCTACCCGCGAAACCCGCGGTCACGCCCGGCGCGGGAAAGACCACCGCGCTCTGATCGAGATCGGCGGTGCGATCGGTGCGGAATTTCTGCCAGCCGGTGATCGAGCGCAACATGACGTCGCCCATTGTGTAGCTGATCTGCGCGCTCGTCAGATATTCGTGCGTCCGTTCGAACGGCACATAATCCCAGTTGTTGGTATATTTGCCGCCGGTCACCGGAACGCCGACATCGACGCCCGCAATGTCGGGAATGCCATCGCGCACCGTGGGGTTGAACGCGACCGGCGTGCCGTTGATCGAGCGTTCGCCCGTCGCCAGGTTCACCAGCGTACCGGAGACGCGATAGCCATAGGCGCCGCCGCCCTGCCCGCTATTCTCCCAATAGCCGGCGCGCAGCACGACCTCCAGATCGTCGGTCGGCGTCCAGCGCATCGATGCGCGGCCCAGCCATTCGTCGCGGTCGAACAGGCTGATCCGGGGATTGGCGGTGCTCTTCACATAACCGTCGGACCGGTTGCGCACGCCGGCGAAGCGGAAGGCAAGCGTGTCGCTGGCCGGAAGGTTCAGATAGGCGTCATATTGCTGGGTATCGAAGTTCGAGAAACGGGCGGACCCGCCGGCCATCACGCGATCGACGCTTGGCGCATTGGTGATGACGCTGACATTGCCCCCGAATGTGTTGCGGCCATACAGCGTGCCCTGTGGCCCGCGCTGCACCTCGACACGCGCGACGTCGACCAGCGGGATCAAGGCCTGCTGCGCACGGCTCTGATAGACGCCGTCGAGATAGAAGCCGATCGAGGGATCGTTGGTCGCGTTCACCGTCTCCGTCCGCACGCCGCGGATCGAGGGGCGCGCATCGGAACCGGACCGGCCGAAGGTGAAGCCCGGCGTCACCTGTTCCAGCCGGCTGACATCGTTGACGCCGGCGCGCTCCAGATCGGCGGAGGACAGTGCGGTGATCGAGATCGGGACATTCTGGACGCGTTCGTCGCGGCGCTGTGCGGTCACGACGATCTCGGCCACGCCGTCCTGCCCCTCTGCCGACTGATCCACGGCAGGTGCAGCATCCTGGGCCATGGCCGGCACGGCGGAAAGGATCGCGCCCGATGTGAGGGCGGTGGCGAGCAGCAGGAACCCGGTGCGCATTTGAATGACTCCCTTTGGCGTTTTGTTCTGCCTTTCAAATACGCCGTATTGCATACGAATGCAACAAATCGAGATTATGATGCGCGACGGTGGTCATATCCATTTCAAAAATTGAGGATTAAAGCCGATACTTCGTGGAAACATCATTGGGTGCGATTGCAAATCCAGACCTCACAGGCTGGCCGTCGCGCCCTCCATGAAGCTGGGCAGGAAGCTCCTCCGCTCGGCGCCGCGACGCGAGTCGCCGATGCGTTCGAGCAACAGATCGACCGCCGCGGCGGTCATATCCTCCATCGGCTGCTGCATGCCGGTGATCCGGTATCCCTGCCACCGCGCGGGGCCGAAGCCGCCGAACGCGACGATCGAGACATCGCCGGGCACCGACAGGCGCAGCGGGCCACGCAAATGGTCCAGGCAGCCCGCCGCGACGGTATCGTTGACGCACAGGATCGCACTTGGCAGCCGGCCCGCGCTTTTCCGCAAATCGTCGAGCGCGGCGCCCCCGCTTTCATAGCGATAATCGGCATGGACAACGGTGAGCCCCACACCGTCATGCCCCGCGATCGCTGCACGCGCGCCGCGCTCCACCTCGTTGCCGACATAGGAATCGCGCGGGCCACCGATCAGGCCGATATCGCGGAAACCCGCACGGATCAGGCGATTGGCAAGATCGCGCGCGCCGCCCGCAAAGTCGCAGCTCACGCTGGACACCGCCATGTCGAAGACGCGGTTGAACATGACGAGTGGCAATCCGTGATCCTCGAATGCCTGAACATCGCCCTCGTCGAGCACGCCGCTGGCGAGCACCGCGTCGACGCGATAGGACCAGATCCGCTCGATCGCATCGCGCACCGACACGCCGTCGCCGATCGGGAACAGCAGCACCTGATAGCCGCGCTCGGCGAGTCGCCCGCTGAGTTCGTAGAGCAGTTCGGGATAGAGAAGATTGGTCTGGCGGGCGAGGATCACGCCGACCAGGTTGGACTTGCCAGCGATCAACCCGCGCGCGAGCAGGTTCGGGCGATACCCCACCTTCTCCGCCGCCGCATGGATCTTGTCGCGCAGCGCGGGAGAGATCGACGCACCCGGCGTGAACGCCCGGGAAACCGTGGATTGCGAGATGTTGAGCGCCTTCGCCACATCGCGTGAGGTCACCCCCGCGCCGGACGTTCCGGCCTTTCTTCCCCGTTGTTCGGACACCGCAAACTCCTCCTGCCAGCCGGCCTCTTTGCAAAGCCGATTGCATACGTATTCATAATCAGCTAGGGATTCGTTCGACGGAAGCCCGCGCATTCGATCGATAGCGGCTCTTCCACGAAAAATCATGGAGCTGTCGATGAGCAAGCCCGAAACCAAGGCCGACACGCACGAAGTGACGGCAATCCGCATCCCGCCCCGCCCCGAAGCCAATGACGGCGTCAGCCGCGTGCGCCAGCGCCCGGTCAACGATCTGCTCTCGCCGCGCACCACCCGCACCCAGTCGCTCGACGGGTTCGAGGACGTCTATTCCGACATCGTCCACTATATCGCCTATTGCACGCATCGTATCTGGGCGGAGAAGGGCGTCGGCCTGATCTACACCCATTATGACGATGCTGTGGTGGTCCATACCCCCTATGGCACGCAGACTTCGGTGGAAGAGGTCGTAGCCGGCACCATCCAGATGATGCAGGCCTTTCCCGATCGCGAAAGCCGGCTGGGCAATGTCGCCTGGACAGGCGACGACAAGCAGGGTTTCTACACCTCGCATCTCGGCACCAGCCGGATGACCAATCTCGGCCCCTCCATCTATGGCCCGCCGACCGGCAAGAAGGTGCGCATCCGCCACATTGCGGACTGCATGATCCGCCGCAACCTGATCTATCGGGAATGGCTGGTGCGCGACAATGGCGCGCTGGTCCGCCAGCTTGGCCTGGATCCGGTCGAAGTCGCGACGCGCATGGCGGAGGCCGCCATGAAGGCCGGTGTGCCGCCGATGGTATCCGGCCTGCCCGAGCGTGCGCCGGGGCAGAAGCATCCCGAACCGCTCGACCTGCCAGTGGGCCCGCAGGCATCGATGGAGGATAATATCCGCCACATGATGCACGACATCTGGAACCGCCGCCGCTTCGACCTGATCAAGGATCATTTCAGCTCTGAAGTGAACGTGCAGACTGCGCCCGGCCGCGAGCTGCACGGCGTGCAGGGTGTGCTCTGGAGCGTCATCGCGATGCTCGCATCCTTCCCCGATGCGGTGATGAGCGTCGACCATTTCTGCGACACGCACGAAACCGACGGCTATATCGCCGCGATCCGCTGGACGCTGAGCGGCACGCATCTCGGCAACGGCCAGTTCGGTCTGCCGTCGGGCAAGGCCGTCACTATCCTGGGCATGAGCCATTTCCGCTTCAAGAACGGCAAGATCGCCCAGGAATGGACGGTATGGGACGAGATCGCAGTGCTGATGCAGATCCATTCGCCCCGCAATTCCCTGATGGTCGGAGGCTGATCATGGCGATCTATCTGAAGCGCGGCGCGACCGCCGAGGCCAAGGCCGGCACCGATCGCCAGGTCCGCGACACGGTCGAGGGCATCCTGGCGGATATCGAGGCGCGCGGTGACGATGCGGTGCGCGAGCTTTCGATCCGCTTCGATCGCTGGGATCGCGACAGCTATCGCCTGACCCAGGCCGAGATCGACGCCTGTATCGACACACTGTCCCCCCAGGATATCCGCGATATCGAGTTCGCGCAGACGCAGGTGCGCAATTTCGCGCAGATCCAGCGCGACAGCATGGCCGATGTCGAGGTGGAGACGCTTCCGGGCGTGATCCTGGGCCATCGCCATCTGCCGCTCAACGCCGCGGGCTGTTATGTGCCCGGCGGCAAATACCCCCTGCTCGCCTCTGCCCATATGTCGGTGATCACCGCCAAGGTCGCGGGCGTGCCGCGCGTCGTCACCTGCGCCCCGCCCTTCCAGGGCAAACCCGCCCCCGCGATCGTCGCGGCGCAGGCAATGGCCGGCGCGGACGAGATTTATTGCCTGGGCGGCATCCAGGCCGTGGCCGCGATGGGACTGGGCACCCAGTCGATCGCGCCCGTCGATATCCTGGTCGGCCCTGGCAATGCCTTTGTCGCCGAGGCCAAGCGGCAGCTTTACGGCCGCGTCGGCATCGATCTGTTCGCCGGCCCCACCGAGACGTTGATCATCGCCGACGAGATCGGATGCGATGCGGAACTCGCCGCGACCGACCTGCTCGGCCAGGCCGAACATGGCCCCGACAGCCCGGCCGTGCTGCTGACGACGTCCGAGCGGCTGGCGCGCGAGACGATGCGCGAGGTCGAGCGGCTGCTCGAGATCCTGCCCACGCGGGAGATCGCGCGGAAAAGCTGGGATGCCTATGGCGAGGTGATCGTGGCCGCGGACGATGCGGAAATGGTACGTATCGCCGACGAGATCGCATCCGAGCATGTTCAGGTGATGACCGCCGACCCCGATTATTTCCTGGAGAACATGACCAATTACGGCGCATTGTTCCTGGGCGCGCGCACCAATGTCAGCTTCGGCGACAAGGTGATCGGCACCAACCACACGCTGCCGACGCGCAAGGCGGCGCGCTATACCGGGGGTCTCTGGGTGGGCAAGTTCATCAAGACCTGCACCTATCAGAAGGTGCTGACCGACGAGGCGTCGGCGCTGGTCGGCGAATATTGCAGCCGGCTGTGCGCGCTTGAGGGTTTTGCCGGGCACGGCGAACAGGCCAATATCCGCGTGCGCCGCTATGGCGGCCGCGACGTGCCCTATGCCGGCATCGCCGAAGCAAGACCAATGGCCGAAACCCATGGCTGATCGGGCCGCCGCATGAGCGCCGCCGCGACCGAATGGCGTGGCGGCTGGCGCGTCGTGCTGGGCGCCGGCCTGGCGCTCGGCACCGCGCTACCGGTCTGGAACTACGTCTCCAGCCTGTTCATCGATCCGATGACGACGGAATTCGGCTGGACGCGCGGGCAGCTTGCCAGCGCGTCCGCATCGGCATTTTTCGGCTCGATGGCCGCACCCGTGATCGGCAAGGTGGCGGACACGTTCGGCGCGCGCCGCGTGCTGCTCGCCGGCCTGCTCGGCTATGCCGGCATGTTCACCGCGCTCGCATTCCAGCCGGGCACCCTCGCCGCCTATTCGGTGATCATCATGCTGCACACGATGATCGGCATCGCCTGCGGCGGCGCGATCTTCTCACGCGCAGTGGCGGGCTGGTTCGATCGCAGCCGGGGCCTGGCGCTGGGCCTCACCATGACCGGCGTGCCGCTTGCCGCCGCGCTGGTCACGCCCGCGCTGCAGCTCGTCATTTCCAACTGGGGATGGCAGAGCGGTTTCCTGTTCCTCGCCAGCCTGTCGATCTTCATCGGGATCCCATGCACCTTCCTGCTGGTGCGCGAACGGCCGCGCGTGATGGTCGCGGGCGCCGGCGACGGACCACCACCGGCGGCCGACGGATCGGACTGGTCGCATATCGTGCGAAGCCGGGGTTTCTGGCTGCTCGCCCTGTCATTGCTGCCGATCAATGCCGCGGGCACCGGCGTGATGAGCGCGATGGTGCCGATCCTGACCGACAGCGGAATGACACCCGTCGCCGCGGCCAGCCTGATCTCGGTCTTCGCCATCTCAGTCATCGCTTCGCGGCTGGGCGCGGGCTGGCTGATCGATCGCCTGCCGCCGCATATCGTCGCGGCCATCGTCGCCGCGATCCCGGCCGCGGGCTGCGCCATCCTGCTCGTCGCCGACGGCAGCTACGCGATCGCCGCAGTGGCGCTGCTGCTGATCGGCATCCAGCAGGGCGCAGAGATCGATCTGGTCGGCTATCTGCTCGCCCGGCTGTTCGGCATGAAGAATTACGCCAGCGCCTATGGCGTCTGCGTCGTCTTCCTCGGCCTGTCGGGCGCGTTCGGCGTCGCCTGGTTCGGGCGCAGCTTCGACGCGAACCAGAGCTATGATATCGCGCTGACGCTCTCCATCCCCGCCTATCTGCTCGGCGCGGCTTTGCTCTTCGGCCTGAAATCCGCGATCAGCACGGCTCATCCGCACGATCCGGAGCCGGCGCAGACATGATCCTTCCCCGCACACCCAGCTTCAGGCTCGACGGCCGCCGCGCGATCGTCACCGGCGCCGGCCGCGGTATCGGGCTGGCGCTGGCTGCGGCACTGGCCGAGGCAGGCGCTGCCGTGACGCTCGTCGCGCGCTCGACCGACGAGATCACCGAGGCTGCGGCCGCGATCGTCGCGGTCGGCGGTATGGCCGAAGCGGCAGTGCTCGACGTGTCGAACCTCGCCGCCGTGCGCACCTTCTTCGCCGATCGTTCCGCTTTCCATATCCTCGTCAACAATGCCGGCACCAACCGGCCGATGCCGATGCAGGATGTGGAGGAAGCTGATTACGACGCCGTGCTGGATCTGAACCTGCGCAGCGCCTTCTTCGTCGCGCAATCCTGTGTGCGGCAGATGATCGCGGAGGAGGCAAAGGGCAGCCTGATCCATATCGGATCGCAGATGGGCCATGTCGGCGGCCCCAATCGATCGCTCTATTGCGCGTCGAAATGGGCGATCGAAGGCATGTCCAAAGCCTTTGCGCTCGATCTGGCGGCCCATGGCATCCGATCGAACGTGATCGCCCCGACCTTCATCGAAACACCCCTCACCCGCCCCTTCTTCGAGGACGAAAGCTTCAAGGCGCATGTCCTCGGCAAAATCAAGCTCGGCCGGATCGGACAGGTCGAGGATCTGATGGGCGCCGCGCTCTACCTGGCATCGGACGCGGCGGCTCTGGTCACAGGCACCAGCCTGCTCGTCGATGGCGGCTGGACCGCAGATTAGGATCGCGGGCATCCAGTGGGTGCCGGTGCTCGTCATTATCCCACCATTAACTCGGTAGCCCGTCCTCGGCCGGAATTGGGCCGATTCCGGTCAGTCCGCTTTCAGGATTGGACCGCATGTGGCTGCCGTCCGACCGAGCGCCAAGATACAAGTCGACGTTAGTTGCGAGAGCGTGACAGCGAGAACTTCCACAGCAAAAAAACGCGCTTGCCGACAGAATCCGCGTCGGGCACGATAGCTCATGGCAGAAAGTTCCATAAGCCGAACGCTATGGTACGAAGATCGCGACAAGCGGGTCTCGATCACGCAGGAAGAATTGTGTCTCCAAACTGCACCATTGATCGTCTTGGGCGAGGCCGGAAGCGGTAAAACCCATCTGCTTGAATGGCTAAAAAAAACACCCGGCTTCGCAAAATGCACCGCCCGGCAACTCATCAACCGGCATGACCCAAAGACTCTGCTTGGGGACGCGAGCACGCTAGTCATCGATGCAATCGATGAAGTCAGTGCGCAGAGCGAAGGAGATGCAGTTGATCTAGTGCTCCGCCAACTCGGAGCCATCGGCTACCCTCACTTTGTGCTTTCATGCCGGGTTGCCGACTGGCGGCGCGCCACAGGGGGCCAGGCGATCCGAGAGCAGTACGGTCGCGATCCTCTTGAACTGCACCTGCAGCCGTTCGATGAGAAGGATCAAATTGCGTTTCTTGCTGCGAAATTGGACGATGCCAGCGCCATAAAGGTTGTCCATCACTTCAACCATCGAGGGTTGGAAGGACTGCTTGGCAACCCCCAGACCTTGGAGCTGATTACCGACATTTCCGCCGGAAATCTACCCGAAACGCGAGGTGATCTATTCGCCCGAGCGATCGAGGTAATGTGGTCAGAACATAGCGAAGCCAAGGTTGAAAGGCAGCCAGCAAGGGAGGCATCGCTCGATGCTGCTGGTGCAGCTTTCGCGGCGCTCATTCTGACCGGCAGCGAAGCAATTGTTCGATCTGCTGGCGCGAACCTGGAAGAAGGTGAACTTCCTCTCGCGGATATACGCGTGTTGCCGGATGGCGGCGCAATCGACGCGATGCTCGATACGCGGCTATTCAAGTCGGACGGAGCGAAGCGTTTCCACTACTGGCATCGCCGCATTGGCGAATATCTCGGCGCCCGTTGGCTTGCCAAGCAAGCTACGAACGATCGAAAGCGCCGACGCCTGCGAGCCTTATTTCATTCACATGGCCTCGTTCCGGCAAGCCTTCGCGGATTGCATGCTTGGTTGGCTCGCGATCCGGCACTTGCGCCGTCAATCATTGCCGCCGATCCTATGGGCGTCATTGAGTACGGAGACGCTGACAATCTCAGCACGACCGAAGCGCGTGCTCTTATTACTGCCTTGGAGCAGCTTGCGCTCAAAAATCCCACTTTCCGCGAATGGGGACCATATTCACTTCGCGGCATCGCTCAGTTGGATCTCCTGCCGGATATTCGGCGGCTTATCGTCACGCCTGGAATTCCCTACGGCCTGCGCATTCTTACACTACAAGCAATCAAGGGATCGCCGATCGCACCAAGCTTAGCGAATGAGCTACGCGAACTGGTCATTGACCCAACGGCAATCTTCGCAAGCCGTAGTGCGGCAGGCGAAGCATTGGCCGACTTAGGTGGCCAGGACTGGCCATCCATCCTGTCAAAACTGAGAGCCGCGGGCGACGATCTTTCCGTTCGCCTTGCCATCGAGCTTTTTGATGATGTTGGCTTCGAGGCGATTGATGACGATCTAATCGTCGAACTAGCGGCACTTTATGCAGCTGATGAGGGACGAACAATAGGCGTGCTGATGCGCACCGAAAAACGCCTGCCGGACGATCGCTTGGACGGGGTTTTGGACTGCCTGCGAGATAAAGCCCGAGCGCTTGGCAAACCACACGATCGCCCGGGAGATTATGGTCTCACGGACTTCGCTTACGCGCTGATCGTTCGGCGGGTCGGATTGGGCAGCCTCGACGCCGAACGATTATGGTCTTGGCTTGAGCCATTTGATGTAGGGGTCGGCTACCAGCGCGAAACGCGCCAGCAACTCGACGTATTGCTTGGCCGTGAAACGGCAGTACGACAGCATATCCAGCGGCTCATCATCCTCGACAACCCTGGCGACAAGAACCCTTTGCAGTTAGCCTGGCGTCTTGGAAAGCGCGCGTCCGCTCTGCAGCCCAACGCCGTTGATACCGTCGCGCTCCTCAAGACCCTCGACCCAAGCGACCGTCAAGATTTGCGATGGAAGGAAATTGTCTCGTTGGTTCGACACGAAGGCGAAGAGAGCGCTGAGGTGCGACTGGCGGCTCGTCCGTTTGCTGAGCACCGTCCAGACCTGCTCAACTGGGTCGAAGAATTGGCAGTACCGCGGACACCGGAATGGCAGCTCAAGCAGGAAGAGCAAGAGCGCAAGCGGCGAGGCAAGCAAGCAGTCGAGCGAGCAGAGCATAGGAAGAACTTTAGCGAGCATCTCCCAGCGATGCGCACTGGCGATTACGGTATTATTCTCAATCCCGCAAAAGCCTATCTTGGTCTCTTCCGAGACATTGGCGAGGACGTTCCTGCCCACGAGCGGGTTGCTCAATGGCTCGGGCCAGACATCGCTGAAGCCGCGCATGCTGGCTTCGAAGCTTTTCTTACTCAGTCCGAGCCAAAGCCGGACGCCGACGAGATAGCGGAGAGTTTTGCCGAGGGCAAAAGATGGGAGGCGAGCTTCATCGTTGTCGTGGCGCTGGCCGAGCGACTGCGAAACGGTGTCGGATTTGCTGACCTTACCGATGAGCGCCTCATGGCCGGCCTGTTTGAATTACGCCATGCGAAGATCGACGATCATGCAGGAATCCTCGGGCTAGAGGACGCGCTCGCGAGTGATCTGCGGGAACGTGGAGCCTGGGAAAGTGCTATGCGGCGTTACTACGAGCCCCAGTTCGAGCATAAATGCGCCCATGTGAACAGCCTTTACTCCTTGATGCGGGACAATGACGATGTTGCGTTGGCGGACATGCTCGCCGCAGATTGGCTCGCTAAGTACCAAGACATCCCGAACGAACCCGAGGGCGAGTTAATCGACCGCCTCCTTCGTTCGAACCGGATGACGGAGTTGCGAACTTTAGTGAAGAGCAGGCTTGGCCTAACCGATACGGAGCGTCGCTTAGTGTGGGACGCGACAGGATTGGTTGTTGATTTTGAAGCGACCGCCACCCGGCTTGTAGAGGCAGCGATCAATCCAGACCTGACTTGGCAACTTCGTCGGCGTACCACCGGTCGCTTCGACGAAGGGCCGGGCGTCGAGCTAGCGCCACATCAGCTCGAATGGATTATTTCGACATTCCGCACGCAATGGCCTTCGGAACATCGGCCGTCCGGCTCTTCTAGCGGCGATGACAACAAATGGGATGCCAGCGATTATCTTTCCGACCTGATTCGTCAACTGGGGAATAACACGACCGACGACGCTGTTGAGATCATGCGCCGCCTTCTCGACGCCCCGGCCGATGGATACACGGAATTCCTGAAATCGGTGAAAGCCGATCAAGATCGCAAGCGCGTAGAAGCGGCATACATCGCGCCCTCACTAAGCGCCATAAAAGCAGTTGTTTCCGATGAACTGCCAGCAAATGCGGCCGATCTTCAAGCAATGATGCGTGAAGAGCTTGAGGTCGTTCAGGCCAAGGTGCGCAGCGATGATGCCGAGTCATGGCGAGGTTTCTTCGATCCAAGTGGTCCCTTGGCCGAGGAGCCCTGCCGAGATCATCTGCTCGGGCTTCTACGTCAGGGTTCGAATGGGGTCGTCCTTAGCCCCGAGGCGCACGTCGCGGCAGATCGGGAAGTGGATATTGCGTGCACTGCAGGGAACATCCGCCTGCCGATCGAAATCAAAGGCCAGTGGCACGCGGAGTTATGGCGCGCGACCGATGCTCAACTTGACCACTTTTATTCAAAAGATTGGCAAGCCGACGGCCGTGGAATCTATCTGGTTCTCTGGTTTGGCGAGAAGGTGCCAGCTAATAAAAAGCTTAAAAATGCTAGCGCAGGTCACCCCGTTCCCGCGACCGCGGATGAGTTGAAGACCATGTTAGCGGAGGGCAGCCGCGCAGTCAGAGATGGTCGGATCGAGATTTTTGTCCTTGATCTGGTCCGGCGGTAATCGAGCATAGCATGATCGCTCGAGCCATACGGTACGATATCGAGAATGCTCTGAGAGACAGAACCGCAGTCATTCTCGACGGCCTGCCTCGGGTTGGCCGCACCAAACTCGCGGCTACCTGGATCGAGAAGCCCGACAGCATGGCCGCTACGTTCGATGCCAGCGAAGCTGCGGAGCGTCAGTGTTTTAGTCCACCCACTCCGTTCCTTGAGCTTGTCGAAGGTCATCTCGTCGTCATTGAAAATGTCGATTCTCGATCGATCGACGCCATCGCCCAGTTCGTGCGTCAAGCTGGCAACAACCAGACGCAGACACGCTTCCTTCTGATCACCAGATCGCCCAGACTTTCACGGCTTCTAGCGCAGCAAGTGGCAGGCCACGTCAAGGTAATCGAGGTCGTTCCGATCCGACCAGACGAGGCTTTCGAAGATATCGACCTCAAGCCCGCACCTGACATAGTGAACCTAGATGTACAACTTGAGGCCTCCCCAACACCAGTTTCAAGCTGGAATCTTGAGGCGCACTGGCTGCGAGGCGGCCTACCAGAAAGCCTCGGGGCTCCGAGCGACGAGGTGAGCTTCCAATGGCGGCACGACTATCTCGCGGCTCTCCTCAACGGCGATTTCAGCGATTGGGAAATTTCGGCCGGCGACCGCGTACCAGACCTTGTTGCCCGAATTGTCGCTGCCCACGGCCAGATATTCGACGAAGAGAAATGCCGAAGCGATCTAGCAATCGACCGCAACAGCGTTCGTAGGTCCATCGACATGCTAATTGGCATAGGACTCATCCGGCGACTGCCGAATTGGGTTAGGGGGCATCCCGTGCTTTACGTTCGCGATGCGGGCCTATTTCACGCGCTCCATGGAATGCGTACCCTCGATGTTGATTGCTGCTGAGAAGTGACCCGGGGTTTTCATCGAGAAGTGACCCACCTTGCGATTATGTTTCGGGTTTCACTGGTGGGTCAAGATGGTGCTTTCTCCTTTCTGGATTTTGGCTGCTGAGCCGAGCTGTTCTTGAACCGGAAGCTGTCGTTGCCGGTCTCAAGGATGTGGCAGTGATGGGTGAGCCGATCCAGAAGCGCGGTGGTCATCTTAGCGTCACCGAACACACTGGCCCATTCGCTGAAGCTGAGGTTGGTAGTGATGATGACGCTGGTGCGCTCGTAGAGTTTGCTCAGCAGATGGAACAGCAGCGCGCCGCCTGAAGCGCTGAACGGCAGATACCCAAGCTCGTCGAGGATCACGAGGTCGGAGTGGGCGAGCCTGCTGGCGATCTGGCCTGGCTTGCCTTGGGCCTTCTCCTGTTCGAGGGCGTTGACCAACTCGACCGTAGAGAAGAACCGCACCCGTTTGCGATGATGCTCGATAGCCTGGACGCCCAGCGCGGTGGCGATGTGGGTCTTGCCGGTGCCGGGACCGCCAACAAGCACGATGTTGTCGGCGACGTCCATAAACTCGCAACGATGGAGCTGACGAACCAGCGCCTCGTTGATCTCGCTGCTGGCGAAGTCGAAGCCCGCCAGATCGCGATAGGCCGGGAACCGCGCAATCTTGAGCTGATAGGATACCGATCGCACCTCTCGCTCGGCGGTCTCCGCCTTGAGCAGTTGGGAGAGGATCGGAACCGCCGCATCGAACGCCGGCGCGCCCTGTTCCATGAGATCGGTGACGGCTTGGGCCATGCCGTGCATCTTGAGGCTGCGCAGCATGACGATGATGGCGCCGCTGGCAGGGTCATGACGCATGACGGTTCTCCCGGCGCAGGGCATCGTAGCGTTCGACATTGGCCATCGGTTCGCTGACCAGTCTCAGCGCTTGTGGTGCCGTGATCGGCGGTGTCGTCAGCGGCTTGCCATCGATCAACCGGTGCAGGAGGTTGAGGATATGGGTCTTGGTCGGAACGCCGGCTTCCAGCGCCATTGTGACCGCCATCAGGATGACCTCCTCGTCGTGATGCAGGATCAGGGCGAGTATCTCGACCATCTCCCTGTCACCGCCGGGAGACCGCAGCAGATGCCGCTGCAACCGCTGGAAGGCATCGGGCAGTTCGAGGAACGGAGCGCCGTTGCGTAGGGCTCCAGGCTTGCGCTGGATGACCGCCAGATAGTGGCGCCAGTCGTAAATGGTGCGCCCTGGCTTGTCGTGGGATCGATCGATGATCCGCTGATGTTCGCACAGCACCTGGCCTTCCGCGACAACGAGGAAGCGGTCGGGATAAAGCCGCAGGCTGACAGGGCGGTTGGCGAACGACGCCGGCACGCTGTAGCGGTTGCGTTCCAGATGAACGAGGCAGGTCGGTGATACCCGCTTGCCATACTCCACAAAGCCATCGAACGGCCTGCCTACCGGCATCAGACTTGCCACCTCATCCGCCCAGGCATCGGCGACAGAGCCCGGCTCGATCCCGTGCGGGATATCCTGCCACAGCGCCTTGCATCGCTCCTCCAGCCACAGGTTCAAGGCACCGAGAGTCTCGGTCTGGGGGACGGGTTGCCACAGACGATGCCGTGCATCCTGCACGTTCTTCTCGACCTGACCCTTCTCCCACCCCGCTGCTGGATTACAGAACTCGGCTTCATAGAGATAATGGCTGACCATCGTCAGGAAGCGGGCATTAACGGTCCGATCCTTGCCGCGCCCGACCTTGTCGACCGCGGTACGCATGTTGTCGTAGATGCCGCGCCGCGGCACGCCACCCAGCACGCGGAACGCATGATTATGGGCATCGAACAGCATCTCGTGGGTCTGGAGCAGATAGGCCCGCACGAAGAAGGCCCGGCTGTAGCTGAGCTTGAAGTGCGCCACCTGCAGCTTGGTGCGCACGCCATCGATGATCGCCCAGTCCTCGCTCCAGTCGAACTGGAACGCCTCGCCCGGGGCGAAGGACAGCGGAACGAACGTGCCCTTGCCGCTCATCTGCTGCTGCTGGCGGTAGTCATCCCGCCAGCCCCGGGCAAAGGCCGCGACACGGCCATAGGAGCCGTCAAAGCCCAGGCTGACCAGATCGGCATATAGCTGCTTGATGGTCCGCTTCTGCTTGCGCGGGCGGCCCATCTCTCGCCGCAGCCAGGCCGTCAGTCGCCCCACAAAAGGATCCAGCTTGCTCGGCCGCTCCGGCACCTTGAACTGCGGCTCGACGGTGTCCGACCGCAAATATTTACGAACGGTGTTGCGGGATAGTCCGGTCCGCCTGGCTATCTCCCGGATCGACAGATGATCGCGGTAATGCCAGCGCCGGATGACGCTTAATAATGCCATGTCCAACACTCCATGGTCCCCCGCTCGTCAAAGCCAGGAACGTGTTCAAACATGGGTCACTTCTCAGCGAAAATTACTGGCCTCCCCGGGTCACTTCTCAGCGGCAATCAACACCCTCGATCAATTGCGGACGGATGACGCGCTCGGTCACAGCTGGGAATCTTTTGCCGCCGAAGCATTGATTATGGCGACCGGCGAGCGGGCGAGCGCGTCGTTTTACCGCGACAAAGCTCAGAACGAGATCGATCTAGTTCTCGACTTCCGGCCTGCTTACTCCGCTCTCTGTGTGGTGGAGTTCAAATACAATCCCAAAGACGGTGTCAAAAATGGATTTTGGCCGGCCTGCGAGAAAATTCAACCTTCTCATAGGTTTCTGGTGCATCCGGGACAGGATCAGAGCGATCACGGAAATGGGCTGATCTCGCTCCCATTACTCACCGCGATTGAGCGCATTCAGGCGCTTGCTTGAACCAAGTCCCGCTTGAGCGTGCTCCTTCGTCGCGCTTGAACGAGAGCCCGCTTTGAGGAACCTCTGAGAATCGGATAGCAGATGGGCCATGTCGGCGGCCCCAATCGATCGCTCTATTGCGCGTCGAAATGGGCGATCGAAGGCATGTCCAAAGCCTTTGCGCTCGATCTGGCAGCCCATGGCATCCGATCGAATGTGATCGCCCCGACCTTCATCGAAACACCCCTCACCCGCCCCTTCTTCGAGGACGAAAGCTTCAAGGCGCATGTCCTCGGCAAAATCAAGCTCGGCCGGATCGGACAGGTCGAGGATTTGATGGGCGCCGCGCTCTACCTTGCATCGGACGCGGCGGCTCTGGTCACAGGCACCAGCCTGCTCGTCGATGGCGGCTGGACCGCGGATTAGGATCGCGGGCATCCATTGAATTCCGGCGCTCGTCCCGAACCGAGGGGCGCTAACCTGAAATCGGACATCCTTCAGTGTTTGGCTTTCGATGACGTCGGTTGCTCCGGGAACAAGCAGAAGAGCCCCCCAGGCAAACGCAGTGCTGAAGCCTTGACAAAGCGGCCTTTGGCCTGCGCTTTTACGAGGTGAGGGCGGCGAGGAGTTCGCCTATGACATCCAAGCGCTCAAGCGAGGAACATTGATCGGCGAGACAACGGCGGGTGGCGCCAATCCGGTCGGTCCAATCGATATCGGTCACGGCGTCGTTGCCCTGATCCCCTTCGGCCGAGCGGAAAATCCGATCACCAAATCCAACTGGGAAGGCGTCGGCGTTCTGCCAGACATGTCCGTTGCGGCGGACACCGAGCTGGGTGTGGCGCTGACGAGAGCGGGGGCAAAGCCAATCGCGGATATCGCGGCCGCATCCACGAAACAGCTCTTCAGCCCGCGGACCACCCGCCTGCCTGGATCGGAAGCAGCGCTTCGCAGGTTCGTAGGCGCGATCGCCAGTGGTGCCACAATTCAGGACATCGTGGCTCCCCAGTTCGCTTCCGTCATCCTGCCCGAGCTTCCTCAGCGCCGCGCTGAACTCGCTGCCCTCGGCGAACTGCGTTCGGTTGATTTCTGGCGACCCAACCCATTTGGTGGCGATGAATACAAGCTCATATTCGCCAACGGGCGGCGGAAGACGGTGCTCGCCACGGATCATGACGGAAGGATTGTGGAGATACTGCCATTGGCTCCGCTCGGCCCGGACGAATAAGCGTCAGCATGGCCCGGCCTGTTTCAGCAGCTTCGGATTATCCATAGACTTCGTTTGAATCGGGTGTGAAAGTCCGCCGGCCTCGCGCTCTCGCGTCGACGCGGGTTGGGAGCGGAGTGCACTATATGTCGAAGGGGTCCCGCATCGGTCTGCTAATCCTGATTTTGGTTATTTCACTGTCGATAGACCAGGTCACAAAACTCTGGGCGTTCAGCTTCCTCTCGCCCGGTCAGAGCGTTATTTTACCCGGGCCGATCGACATCTCTCTGGTCTTCAATCGCAGCAATGCATTTGGTTTTGCGCCCGATTATGGATCGGTGACGCGCTGGTGCCTGACGGCAATCGCGATCGTTGTCGCCTGCCTGATCACGTACAGGGTCTGGTCTCGCGATGATCCCCCTCTCATGATAGCAGGACTGTCCTTCGTAGCCGCTGGAGGCCTTGGAAACGCGATTGACCGGATTTGGCTGGGAGCAGTCATCGATATGTTCGACGCTTCAAAAACCGGGTTCGTCTGGGTGTTCAACGCAGCCGACGTCTTCATTGATGTCGGGATCGGCCTTTGGCTTCTATCTGCCACTTTCGGGCGCGATGTGACTGCGCCGACGCAAGAGCGCCCAGGTTGTTCCGGCGACACTGCAAAACGCTGATCTGCACCTTTCCCCACGATAGAAATAGGTGCCTGTCACCCATCCACTCAATAGCGGACATGAGCGGTCGATCGTAGAGCCCGCTGTCCTAAATGGCTGAAAATGGGTGGTTAGCCCTCATTTAAGGCAAGGCTGCATGGCGTAGTCCTCGATCCACATTCGCTCACACCAGGCATTCTCACCATGTCGTTCAATTTCTGACATAGCGCTCTCCAGGGACAACATCTCCGCCCACGGCAGAAAGCGATCTTCGATATGGGCCGCTATCCGATCGAGTTTCTGACGGAGCGAGTGTTCGTCGGCGTTTTCCCAATAAAGCTGCTCATAATCATAGGCTAAATTTTGGGGTCGATAGCCCAGATCCCTTCTGGCATCCTCAAGTGGTCTGAACTTGTAGGGGTAAGCAAAAACCTCCTTTGGAGCCCCTGCGGGGATTGTTTCCCTCATGTCTCTCAAAAACGAATGGCGAAAACAGAGAATATGCGAGATTGACCCCGGCATGCTCAACCGGCCGCCGAGCCGGAAAAGCGCAATTGTGATGCGTCCGTCATAAAAAGTGAGTGTTTTGCCCGCCGACGCGAAGCCCAGTCGAGCCAGGCGGCCGGCCACGCACTCTTCGAAAAGCGTCTCGAAAGCGTCCTTGTCCATGCCCGCTATTCGGCATCACAGGCCGCGCATGTCAACGTTCGCAACTCCGGGCTGTCGTTTCGACCGGCCAGGCGCCGGATCGACCAGAACGCGCCCAAATTAAAAATATGGTTGAACTGCCGCCTTTGGGCACCCCGATCCTACGCTCCGCTATGGGCAGATGCGAACTCAGCCGGAGCCTTCGCCTTCCACGTCGCAACGAAGACATCGCGATACGCCGGCATATCCGGATCGATGGGCCGGATCGGCGTCACACCGTGCATCACCCTGTGGTCGTCCAGAAGCACGGCATCACCTGGTGCTGCCAGGGTGAAGCGGTCAATCTCCGGTCGCCCGGCGATCTGAATTTCAGTCACGCCCTCATCGACGTTCGACCGATCAATCAGCATCACAAGCACCCAATCGACCCCGTCGCGATGCATGCCTTCCGGGGTTGGACGACCGAGGTTGAGCGCTGAGGCCTCGATCCGGAACTGATGGAGTTCGACATGCCAATGCGCGGCCGCGGCGCTTTCGCCAGCCCTTTCGAAACAATCGGTCGCGCCGCGGAGCAGTCGCTGCATCATCGGGCTGTCGACGATGGTGTCCTCCATCGGCTCGAACCAGCGCTGAACATCTCCATTCAGTTCATTATAGTCGCGGCTCTGAAAATGGGGCTGGTGCGGCTTTCGCGTGATCGCGTCGGGCGTGATCGCCAACGCGGCGTGACGGCGCCGGCGATAACGACCGCCATCGGCCATATATCGATCGAGCCCCAGCCGATTCCACGACTCCGCGAAGTCTTTCCAGCTCGACTCCAGGGCAGGCGCCGGCAACCAATCGAGCGCAGAGGGCGCCAGGCGAACGAAGCCCTGCGCAGCAAGCTCCAGGGTCAGTGAAGAAGCAGCCGGGCTTCCAATGCCCATCGATGGTCGAGACACGGCACAGTCTCCACGTCAACAATTGCTCCAATATCGAAGCAGCATGCACGTCATATAAGGGTTCATGCGGCCAGATCATGGCGAGATGCCGAACCGGGCATGCTCTGGCGAAATATCCTACTGATCGGAAACGCTCGCGATCTGGCGGGGCAGGATCAGGATGGCACGAAGCCCGGGATGATTCTCCTCCAGCGTGAATGTACCCCGATGAAGTGAGGCAACGGCCTTCACCAGGCTCAGCCCAAGGCCGCTGCCGGGGGTGCTGCGCGCACTGTCCAGCCGACCGAATTTGCGCATCGCTTCGGCGTGCCGGGCAGCCGGAATGCCGTTGGCACGGTCCGCCACCGCCAGATGAACGTCCGCGGGTGTGGCGAATGCCGTGAGGGAAATTTCACCGCCGCGCGCTCCATATTTGAGCGCATTGTCGATGAGATTTGCCAAGGCACGAGCGACGAGCCCGCGGTTTCCGTTCACTTCGAGAGGCTGAGGACAAGCGGCCGTAATCTCCACGTCGGCGGCGTGTGCCGCCGGCTGATAAATCTCGCAGAGGTCGCGAAGCATCTTGCCGGCATCGAAGCATTCGAAATCCCGGCGGCCGATTCCGGCCTCGGCCCGGCTGATCTCCAGCGCGCTCTCGAGCATATGCAACAAGCGCCCGAGTTCTTTCGATATGACGTCGAAGCGTGCCTGCTGATCGGTCCCGGGCGGCTCGGCCAACGCTTGCGAGACTTGGATATGGATGTGCGTAAGCGGCGAACGCAGATCGTGCGCCAGCGCGTCGGTGAGCGTGCGATGTTCCTCCACGAGCGCTTCGATGCGATCGAGCATCGCGTTGAGCGAGAGCTTGAGCCGGTCGACCGGATCGCCGCTGCCATCGATATCCGCACGGCGCCCGAGGTCGCCCGCCGCCACATGCTCGCCAACGGCGGAAATCGCGCCAACCATGCGATTCATCTCGCGGACGAAGAGCAGACTCCCCACCAGGCCGATCGGTATGGCGAGAGCGAGAGCGGCAAATAGCGCGCGCAGCAACGTCGCTTGCATCGACGCGCGATTGTCCAACAAACCGCCGAGCAGCAATCGTTCGCCGGAAGGCAAACGCGCCGTCAGGACGAGAAACTCTTCCGAGTGCTGCGAACCTTCGCGGTGGAGCATGGCGGGTGCCCACTCCCCCGGCGCCGCCAGCCCCTCCGGCCAATTCGCAAGATTTCCAGCGAGCTTCCCGCCGTCACGATCGACCAGGAGGACCGCGGTCTGATCCTGATAGGCCCGGCCGGCGCGGCTGGCGACCGACGTTTGCAGCTCCGCAATACCGCCCTTGTCGAAATGCTTGAGGAGATTGCCTTGCCGATATTCGAGCGGCCGCTGGAATTCGGCAAGCAGGAGACGATCGATCTCATGATAGATATAGCCGAGCATCGGGACGACGCAGGCGAGACATATCGCAAGGCTGAGCAGTACGAACCGCCCGCTCGTCGATCGCCATGGAGCAAGGCTTGCCCCCGCGCTCACATGAGTGGCCCTAGCCGGTACCCCTTGCCGCGAATGGTGTGGAGCAGTGGCACCAGACCCGGTCGATCGATCTCCTTTCGCAAATTGCTGATATAGACATCGATCACATTGGTGCCGGGATCGAAATCATAGTTCCACACCTTCTGCAGGATCATCGACCGCGTGACCGCCTGCCCGTGATTGCGCATCAGATATTCCAGCAATTGGATGGCGCGCGGCTGCAGCAAGAGGTGATGCCCCGCACGCATGGCCTGGGACGTCAGCAGATCGAGAGAGAGATCATCGCAGACCAGGCGCGTCAACGCAGCGGGGAGAGGCGTTCGCCGCCGATCCATCACTTCGAGACGAGCGACCAGTTCCATCATTTCGAACGGCTTTACGAGATAGTCGTCCGATCCCGCGCGCAACCCGCGCACCCGTTCGTCGGCCGTGCCGATTGCCGAGAGAAAGATGATCGGTGCATCGTGCCCCTCCCTCCGCAACGTCTCGAGCAAGGAAAGCCCGTCCATCCGGGGCAACATCCGATCGAGAATGATGGCATCGAAGGCGCCGTGGCGGGCAGCGGCAAGGCCAGTCAGGCCATCAGCCGCCCATTCGACCGCGTAGCCGTTCTCCTCAAGGCCAGCGCTCAAGAACGCTGCGGTGTCGGTATCATCTTCGACCACCAGAATCGTGCGGCACCGAGGTCCGGGTTCATGACGCGCGGCGCCCGGCTCGCGAATGGCTTCGAGCGTGTCCATCAGCCTGTCGAAATCCCGTACTGAGAAGGCGCAGGCCAATGGCCGGTTCTGCGCCGTTCCGTCCCGCTACGACAGCTTGGGGACATTTATGTGACGGCCGAAACATTAGGGTTTTTTAACAAAAATCCGGCGGCACATGTAACCTGGATGTCATGTACCGAACCTAGCTGGTGCCGGCAAGAAGAGACAAAGACAGCGTTTGAAGGCACGTTACCGTGTTCGTAAAAGCGCCGCAGCTTGGCAAATATCGCAATAAAACAACACGCCTTGCCTCGCTCCAATTCAATGAAACCACCTGAAACTTCGGAAACCATTGGGCTCCGGAGCGTGAAAACATGTGCTCATTTCCAGGAGGCAACCAGATTTGCCTCGATTACGGGGGATTAATTGTCATGAAGACGTTTCGGCCGATGCGGCCACTGACGATTCTCGCGTCAACAGCTGTCATTGCTCTCGCCGTCGGCACAGCGCAGGCGCAGGTCGCGACCGCGGCTGCGGCCGCTGCGGCCGATAGCACTCATGGGACCGTGACCGGCCGCGTGTACGACGACGCGACCGGACAGTCGCTTCGGGGCGCCATCGTCCGGGTCGTAGGATCCAATGCCCAGGATTACACGCTTGATGACGGCCGATTCCAGGTCGTCGTGCCATCTGGTCCCGTCACGCTCCAGATCGACTATGTCGGGCTGGACAGAGCCACCTACTCGGTCGACATACCGCGGGGCGGCCATGCCGAAGCGAATATCGGGCTGACGAGCAGTCTGCTTCGCGGCGAGGATATCGTGGTTCGCGCGGCGGCGTCGGGTCAGGCGCTGGCGATCAACCAGCAGAAGACGGCGAACGGCATCGTCAACATCGTTTCCGAGGAGACCTTCGGTCCATCGCCCGACGGGAACATAGGCTACGCGCTTCAGCGCCTGCCGGGCCTCAGCGTCGACACCGACCAGGACGGGTCGCCGACAGGGATCAACATCCGCGGGATCGAGGGCGACTATAATTCCTTCCAGATCGACGGCAATCGCGTGCCGACCTCGGGCGGCGGACGCGGCATCGGGCTGACGCAATTCTCGGGCGACGGCATCACGACGATCGAAGTGATCAAGGCCCCGACCCCCGATCGCGACGGCGACGCAATCGGCGGCATCGTCAATATCGTGACGCGCAGTGCGTTTCAGCGCAGTGGACGCGAAATCGCCGTGGATATCGGCGGAATCTACAGCGACCTTCCCAAAAAGGTCGGTCACGCCGTGACGGCACAATATTCGGATCTCCTCAGCATCGGCGGCGGCGACCGGAACTTCGGCATCAGCGGGACCATCAGCAGCTATCGGACCGATCGCTATTCATTGAACCGCGACATGGACTGGGTGCAGGTCACCCCGGCAAACAATCCTTCGCTCAACCTGGGCCAATATGCCGCGCCGGTCTGGTTCATGGAGGCCTCGCACTGGGAATATGACACGCGCGTCACCAAGACGCTCACCGGCAATCTCAACCTCGATTTCCGAACCGATCCGTTCAATTCCTTCTACGCCCGTTTCTTCTACAGCAACGCCGACCGCCGCGGTGTGAAGTACGAGACCGATATCGACATCGATACGCGGTTCCAGGACGCGGTCGGCGGCCGCAAGACCTACGCCGCGCTGACGCCGGACTATGGCCGCGGCACGACGGGCAGCTCGGGTTCGCGAGGCTGGATCGGTACCGAAGACGATCGCAAGACCAGTCTGTTCTCGGCCAATCTGGGCGGACGGCACGAGAGCCCGAACAACCTGCTGACCTATGATTTCTTCTATTCGCGCAACAAGCAGACCACGACCAACGACAATGAGCTGAACTTTGTCATGGAGCCCGACGACCCGTGGCTCCAGTTCGAATATCACCTCGTCAATCCGTCGCGTGGGCAGGTCGTCATCAATGAACTGAGCGGCCGCGATCCAACCGACCTCTCGCTGGTGACCGAGGGCGAACTGATCCTCAACAACTCGGTACGCACCGAAGACGTCTTCAGCGCACGCGCTGACTTCGAACGCAAATTCGACCTCGGCGCGAGCGCGTTCACGCTCAAGACCGGCGCAAAATATTATCGCAGCACGCCGCGCTTCGATCAGGTGGCCGACGTCTATTCGATGGATGATGCCTTTCCCTATGCGCAGGTGGTCACGCCGAACAACGCGGTCATTCTCGGCGGGAACAAATATTTCGACGTCAACCCGGCAAAGGGCGTCGCCCTGTTGCGCAGCAAGCCGGACCTTTTCAGCTATGAGGAAGAGGATTCGCTCGAGGGCAGCTACTTCGAGGATTATGATGCATCGGAGCAGACGGCTGCCGGATATATCATGGGCACCTGGCGCCTCGGCGGCCACAGCGTCATCGGCGGCGTACGCTATGAGCATGTGAACTGGAAGAACACCAACTATCAGGTCAGCTACCTCGACGGCGATGCGAGTTTCACCAAGGCCAAGCAGGGCGACTCCTACGGCCATTGGCTGCCCAGCATCCATTTTCGCCACGAACTCGCACCCAACCTCATCATGCGCGAAAGCTACAACCGCAGCTACGGCCGTCCGCGCCTGAGCGAGCTGACGGCCGGGCGCTTCATCAACGAGGACGGAGACATCATCGATGGCAACCCGAACCTCAAGCCGGCGCTCTCCGACAATTTCGACGCGCAGCTCGAATATTACACCGACAGCGGCGGTCTCTACAGCGTCGCGGTCTTCTACAAGAATGTGAAGAACTTCTCGTACACCCAGGTCTATAATTTCACCGACGTCGATGCCGGCGGCATTCCGATCTTCGATCCCGAAGGCGACTTCGAATATGAAGTTCCGCTCAACGGCTCGACGGCAAAAAATTACGGCATCGAACTCATCGCGCGGCAGCGTCTGACCTTCCTTCCAGGTGCGCTGCGCGGCCTGAGCGCCAGCGTCAGCGCCACCTTCTCGGATAGCAAGGCGACCTATCCCAATCGCGACGACGACCGGAAATTGCCGGTCCCCGGCTTCTCCAAATTCCTGTTCAACGCTTCGCTCGAATGGGCCTGGCGCGGGTTCGAGATCCGCGGCGATTACATCTACCGCGACGATTATGTGGAGGGCCTGGGCGACAGCATCGAAAGCGACGAATTCTACGCGGCCGAGAAGCGCATCGACATACGCGCTGCCTACAGCTTCGCGAAAAACCTGAAAGCCTATGCCTCGGTGACCAACCTCACCAACGAGCCCCAGCTTTCCTACTCGGGTTATCGTCAGTTCGTCGAGGACGCGAGCATTACGGGCCGGAAATTCCGCTTCGGCCTCGAATATAAATTCTGATCGAGGACATCACGATGAACACGAAAAACCTGCTGTCCCTTTGCCTTCTGCTCGCCTCCGCCTCCGCCCTTCCGGCGGCGGCTCAGACGGCCCCGGCCAAGACCGCGCCGAACGCACAGGCGCCCGGCAAAGCGAAGAATATCATCGTCTTTCTCGCAGATGCCGGCGGCGTGCCGATCATTCACGCCGCCAGTCTGCTCGGCTATGGTGAACCGCAGAAGCTGCGCATTCAGCAATGGCCGCACCTGGGCCTCAGCGAAACCTCGCCGGTCGACCAGTTCGTCTCCGATTCCGCCAACGGCATGTCGTCGATCATGACCGGCATCAAGACGCGCAACGGTGTGATCAGCCAGGGTCCCGACGCCGCGCGGGGCCGGCAGGACGGCACGCCGACCAAGACACTCCTCGAATATGCCGAAGAGCGCGGCCTGCTCACGGGTGTCGTCACCACCCAATCGATCGCCGACGCGACGCCGGCCGCCGCCTATGCCCATTCGAACGATCGCAAGACGTGGGGCACGATCTTTCCCCAGGCCTTCACGCCGCGTTTCGGCGACGGGGTCGACGTGGTGTTCGGGGCCGGGCGCGCCAAGATCGGCGAACAGCTTGCCGCCGCCGGCACGAGCTTCGACAAACTTGTCCAGGCGCACAAGCGCCCGATCTATTCCAGTCTCGACCAGGTGCCGGCAAACAACGCGCGCCCGGTCGTCGTCGGAGACCAGATGGATGCCCACGCGGCGACCCTCAAGGCGCTCGATATTCTGCAACGCTCGCCCAAGGGCTATTTCCTTGTCGTCGAATGGGATGCCCACACCAACGAACCGCGCCGCGGCCTTCAGAATGTCGTCGATTTCGACAAGCTGATTGCAGAGGTGGAGCGCCGGGTTGACCTCAAGGACACCCTGCTCGTCTTTACCGCCGACCATAGCTTCGGATTGCAGGTCGACGGAGGTCGTCGCGGCGAGCCTCTCCTCGAGGGTTACGAGGCGTGGAAAGCCGCTCCGAAGGAAGGCGACATCGTCCGCCTCAAGAACGTGCTGGTGAACGATACCCACACGGGCGAGGAAGTAGCAGCGCTCGCCACCGGCGCGGGCGCGGAGCGCGTTCGCGGCTATTTCCCGAACACCTATCTGTTCGATGTGATGATGAAAGCATGGGGCTGGACGCCAGACGCAGCACCCCGCCAGTGAACGGAGGCGTTGAGCCGAGAGCCTTCGAAAACGCCTGATCGCTAGAGGTGGAAGCGCATCGCGCTTCCACCAATCGCGTGAAACGCCAGTATGGCGCGGCCAATCAGGCTCTATTCGGAGAGTTGAAACCATGATCGGCTTCGCCGTACTGACGTTCCACACTCCAGATTGAAGCCATCTTACGTGATCAGGGTCTAGGAATTGTGGTGACGTCACCGCAGCGACATCGAACGGCAGCGCCCGGCTCGCAGGCGAGCATAAGCACCACCGGGAGTTACGCGCCTGGCTTGACTCACAACTCTACATAGGTTGTTTAAAGCGAATGCGCCGCAATCGCTCACCGTCCAGACAGATGCTCACGCTACTGGCGGCGTTTTCGGCTGGAGCCGCGCAATGGCGGCACGGCTATGAGTTGATGAAGGAAACCGGTCTTCTCTCCGGCACCCTTTATCCGCTGCTGATGCGCATGACCGATCAGGGGCTTGTCGAAGCGGAATGGCGAGAGCCGACCCAGCCCGGCCGCCCCGCCCGCCACGTTTATCGGCTGACCGCCGCCGGCATCGCGTTTGCGCGTACTGCCGTGAGGCCGGATATGGCTTTTCCATCGTCCGACGCTGCTCTCGCATGATGGCCGGCACGGCCAGAGCCGTGATGTGGCTGACGAGATGCTCTCTCGGCGAAAGTCGCCGTGACTGGGCAAATGCCATGGAAGGAGAGTTCGAGGTTGCGCTGGACGACGGCAGGCCGCTCGCCTTCGCCGCCGGGTGCCTGATCGCCGCCTGGCGAGAGATGCCCGGGCAGGCCGAAGGGCGCTTCGTTCTGGCGAGCTATGCTATTACGCTTGGCATGCTCATCCCCATGGCGGTTCTTCAGTTCGCCTGCGCGGTCGGCCTGCCCTTTCTGTTGCAGGGCCCTGAAGGCCTTTATGGCGCATTGGCAGCGCAAGCGGCGCAGACCCCTTATTCAGGCGATGCGAGCAACAGCATCGCACCGGCATTTCTCATTCTCTGGCTTTTGCTTTGCTCAAGTCATCTCTGCATTGCCTGGGCGCTGCTCGAGCGCGATTGGCCGCGCATCGTCAGGGCCACAGCCCTGGCGATCGCGGCATGGGCGACTCTCGCCTCCGTTTCGGGTGTGCTGGCTTTCCACCCGCTTGCCGTCATCCTTCAGGCCGGCGTGCTGGCGATCGAAATCATCACCATTGCCGCAACGGCGCGGTGGCATGCGCGGCTTTTCCCAGGCGCCCCATCGGTAGAACTGGCGAGTTAACGCGGGAAATCTGGTGTGCTCCGCTTGGCGGCCGGATGGATAAAGGCGGAGGCCATTTTTCAGGTCGAACAACGCTTCCGACGTTGATCTGCGCGCCATGTTGACTCTTAAATCTACATATGTTGTTCTTTGTCAGTGAACCGGGTCCATCCGGCCGACAAAGGAGAGGAACGTGCGCTTCAATATCTTGAAAGCGAGCACTGTGGCCTTGGCGCTCGTCATGGTTGCGCTGAGCCCGGTCTCAGCACAGACCGCGACGACGCCGGCACCGGTTCGTCCGCAGACGCCCGTCCCGCCCTTCCCCTATGCTCAGGTCGAGGCGTCTTACGACAATCCCGCGCGTCCGGGCGTTCATCTTGCCGGAACGCTGACCGTTCCGAAGGGCAAAGGGCCGTTCCCGGCGGTCGTGCTGATCACCGGATCGGGCCCGCAGGATCGCGACGAGACCGCCTTTGGTCACAAGCCCTTCCTCGTCCTGGCCGATTATCTCACGCGGCGCGGCATCGCGGTGCTGCGCGTCGACGATCGCGGCGTCGGCGGCTCGAAGGGAGAGGGGCCGGACGACACCATGTACGATCATGTCACCGACGTCGGCGCCGGGGTCGAATGGCTGAAGACAAGGCCGGAGGTGGATCGCAGACGGATCGGCCTGATCGGGCATAGCGAAGGCGCAGTGATCGCGCCCATGGTGGCGAAAGCCAACCCGTCGGTCGCCTTCGCAATCCTGTGGGCGGGCGTCGCCGTCAGCATGCGCGATGTGGTCATCGAGCAAGGTCGAGCGGTGACAGCGGCGAGCGGCGCTTCGCCGGAGATCATCGAGGCGAAAACCAAGGTGAACAGGGATCTGGTGGATGCGCTCGCTGCCGCTCCGGATCAGCCCTCCGCTTATGCCGCCGCGCTGAAGATCATGCTGGCCTCCGGTGAGCCCGAGGCACGGGCCGTCATGGGCTCGAAGCTTATGTCGACGGCCTGGTTCCGCACTCTCGTGGCCTATGATCCGCAGCCGGACTTGCGCGCGCTCAAGATCCCGATCCTCGCGCTGATGGGCGGCAAGGATGTTCAGGCGATCGCCTCGCAGAATATGGCGCCTTACAGGGCCGCCTTCGCTGGCAACCCAAGGGCCAGGGTGATGGAACTCCCCGGTCTCAACCATCTTCTCCAGACGTACGAGACAGGCGCCGTCACGGACTATGCCAAGCTCACCCAGACCATGGCCCCCGAAGCGTTGCAGGTGATGGGGGACTGGCTGGCGGAGGTCACGCGATGAGAGTGTGAGAGTCCGGGCGGAAGTGATCTCCTATTTCAGAAGCTGCACCCCGGAAGAGGATGGACAATGGTTTCCATGGCACGCCTGACGCTTCGCAGCGCTGCTCTGTCGGCAATCATGCTTTGCTTCGGTTGCAAGCCGATCGGTGAACCACCACCGACGCTGCACTTCGCCGGCTTGCCTATCAGCGGCAATTTGAACGATGCGCGGCGGGCAGGATTCAATAATTGCTTTAATCTGGTCGCGGACCGCATGAGGTGTCGCCGACACCGCGTCATGCTGCAGAATCTGGGGCCGTATGAAGCCGCCGTCGATTTGGCGGGCGGCGATGGAAGTGGCGGGTTCGACGAGATAACACTCTGGCATGAAAGAGATAATTATGCCGTCTTCGGCATAACAGAGCAGATCAAGCGTATTGGCTGGAAATATTGCTACACCGGCATGGGGCGCTGGGGAAATCAGGCCATATTCACCCGTGATGGCGCGCCAGTCCGGATATCGATGGATCTAACCTATTATTCCAAACGCCGACTGAGGATCATTCCCGAGTGGAATAATCGGGAACGCCGTTGCAGGCCGATAGCTGATACAAGCAGCCCGCACGGAAGCGAGGTTTTGACACCGAAAGAAGGCGGGCAACAGCCTCATGATAGTCGATGATTGCGGGTCATGCCTTTGCCTGACCAGAAACTTAGGAGTTGTTCGATGACTCTGGCAATTCAACGAACGCGACCCGACAAGCAGCCGGGCCGGCATATGGTCGCAAAGGTCGGCGGTGCACCGCACATCGCCCCCTTCCCTTGCGGATGCGACATCATCCACATCGATAATTCCCAACTCAGCTATCTCAGCCCGGCCTGCGTCGAGAAGCTGAATGCTCGCCTGCGCGCGCTAACCGCCGAATGCGTGATGGAAACATTCGGGATCAGCGTGAAGACCTGGCTGAAAATCCGCAAAGGCACGCCCATCCGCACATCGGTGGCGGAACGGCTGCTGCAACGGGTTGGAGCAGATCCGTAACCATCGGGATCGCCCCTCCGCGCCGTCATTCCGGGAAAGCGAGGGCGCCGATGATGGCGATTTCGTCGTCAATGAGCGGTTGCAGTCAAGCAGCTGCGGGGTCTGATGGCCAGGCTAAGCGAGCGGCGGAAAAAATCTCGTCGATCAGCCTTAGCTCATTCCTTGGCTTATGGGCTCTCTCGCTGTAAAGCCGCCCGGATTCGACCAAGCGCCACCTCAGCCGGAAGCCAAGCTAGCATGCAGATCATCGTCCGCGACAACAATGTCGATCAAGCCCTTCGCGCCTTGAAGAAGAAGCTGCAGCGCGAGGGTGTCTATCGCGAGATGAAGCTGCGCCGGCATTACGAGAAGCCGTCGGAGAAGAAAGCGCGCGAGCGTGCATCGGCAATAAGCCGCGCGCGAAAGGCCGATCGCAAGCGTGCCGAACGCGACAAATAGAGCCGCGTTGGCAGCGGTCCCGCAGGGTCCTCGCCAGCCATAGGAATAGCGAGTTTTGGCAGCCGCGGGGGTTGCTCGTCACGGCGTGGCGGCGGCCCCGGCGGCGGCACCATTGAAAGGATTCCCGTGTCGCTCAATGGTCCCCGGCTTGCCCCATTGTCCGGCTCGAAGCCGAACGCTCTCGTCATCCTGATCCATGGCTATGGCTCGAACGGAGACGATCTGATTGCGCTGGGCCGCCTGATCCAGCCGGCGCTTCCGCACGCCGCATTCGTAGCGCCCGACGCACCGTCGCAGATCCCCCGCATGGCTTCCGCTCACCAATGGTGGCCGATCGAGACCTTCTCGATGGCCGAGCGTGCCGCCGGCGCCTCCGCAGCCGCGCCCGTTCTCGACGCCTTCATCACGCATGAGCTCGAACAAGCAGGCCTGCCGAGCGAACGGCTGCTTCTTATCGGCTTCAGCCAGGGCACGATGATGGCGCTGCACGTCGGGCTGAGACGCCCGGAGCCTGTCGCGGGGATAGTCGGAATCTCAGGCATGCTTGTCGCCCCTGAGCAATTGCAGGCGGAAATCAGGAGCCGCCCGCCAGTGCTGCTGATCCACGGCACCGACGACGACGTCGTGCCGTTCGGCTCGATGGACCTGGCGTCGACGGCACTGACGTCGGCCGGCGTCCCGGTCGAGACATACGCATCTCCCGGCGTGGGACACAGTGTCGATCAGGATGGGCTCGCCGCTGCAACAGCGTTCGCCGTTCGCGCTCTCGGCTGAACCGAACTGATCGATCGCCCTATTCGCGCAACCGCCGCTTCTGCGTGGTACCGCAATCTCTGCGTTGCGGTCGGTGAACCTTCTTCATATCCTTCTGTGCAGCAATATGCGTGGTGGAGAGGCAATGTTGAAACTCCGTGTTGAAGCTTCTCCGGTGCGATCGGCAGCAATATCACTTGCTAGCGCAACTCTGATTATTTCCGGCGGCGTCAAAGCTCAGGTCAGCGACAGGGCCATTCGGGAACGGCACATCGCTTATGTAATGTCGGCAGAACCCGCCGTGATCGGGAAAAGCCCCCAGGTGCGCGCGCCCGCCTTGGTCGAGGCAGTCGAACATTCGATGGTAGCCGTTATTAAGATGCCAGAGATGTTAGCTGCAGAGCGTGGCGAGTTTGATGCTAAAGGCTCCGTGCAGGTGGTTGTCGGAGCTGACGGCAGCCAGGCGAATTGCCAAGTCATCGCGGCAAGCATCCGGCGCGGCAACTTTCGCGAGCAGCGTTCGGATCAGCCCATATCGCTTCCGCTTTGCGAGCTACTGCAACAGCAAATCCATTTCCGGCCCGCCATCAACGCCGATGGCGAACCAATCGTAAGTCGTGCACAAATATCCTTGAACTTCTCACGATCGGAACCCGTTTTTGCGCCGCCCCCTCCCCCTGCTCCCTCCCAACCGTCTGGTCATGTTCTGAAAGAAAGGGGGGTCTGGGCGGACCGTTCCAATAGCTGGTATAACAGCTTCGTGATTTTGGAGCCAAACTGGCTCGAAGCACTCTCAAGTCTAGAGAAGCTTCCGAAAGTGGCCAAGGTCGGCATCACGCTGAAGCTGGTCGCAAAGGAGGGAATCGGAACGATCGCCTCTTGCAATGTCGTCATGCCCAGTAAGGACGCCCGGCTCGACGCGGCGACCTGCAAGGCCTTGGTCGCCAGTAGCTATATCTCAGACGGACACCTCCTCTATAGCGGCCCCGATGATTTCCCGGTGATTGTCGAATGGAATCGGGGCAAAGCCGCCATGACCGCTCCGGCATTGGCAACAGTGCCCCACATGCCAAAAGATGTGATACTCCTCGCTGGAGAGCGCCCTGATGGAAAACCGCCTGCACTCCGGGCCATTCCCATTCAGATCAAGCTCGATGGCGAAGGCGTTCCCACCGGATGTACAGTGATGCAACCGAGCTGGAACGATGCCTGGGATGCGGCGGCATGCCGCATCGCGCTTAAACGAGGACGCTTTACCGCTCCGGCAGATAGCTTCGGTAGGCCGTCAAATGGTATGTACGATGCGATAGCGGATTGGGATACTATGGCAATCCGCCCTGCGCGCTAGAGCTTCCCTCTTCATCAGCGCCAGGGAATGTCGCCCCCAACAGCGAATGTTCTATATTCACAATAGTGCGAGAAAGCCGCCACAGCATTTTCCACCAAAGTCAGCCCGTCATCTGGCCAACGCCCCAAGCAATCGCCTCAGAACAGCAGCTTCGCTCCAACGATGGCGAGCGTCACCGCCAGGATCGGCTGCAGCACACGATCGGACACGCGGGTCGAGATCAGACTGCCGATGACGATCCCGGGGACTGACCCGGCGAGCAGCGACAGCAGCAGCGAGAAATCGACCGATCCCATCGCCCAGTGACCGACACCGGCGATCAGCGTCAGCGGCACGGCATGGGCGATGTCCGATCCGACCAGCCGGTTCACCGGCAATCGGGGATAGAGCACGATCAGCGCGGTCATGCCGATCGCGCCCGCCCCGACCGACGTCAGCGACACCAGGCAACCAAGCACCGCACCAAGCACGATCGTCAGCCGATGGACGCGGCTTTCGTTCATGCGGTCGATCGCGGGCGCGAAATAATCCAGGATCTGACGGCGGAACAGGATCGCGATAGCGGTGAGGACAAGCGCGAAACCGAGAACGAACGTCAGCAGATGCCCGACATTTTCCAGCCGGGGCCCGACATAGGCCAGCGCCAGCAAGGTCAGGATCGTGGCCGGAACACTGCCCGTCGCCAGACGACGCACGACTCGCCAGTCGACGGTGCCATGGAAACCGTGCACCGCGGTGCCGATCGTCTTGGTGGCCGACGCATAGAGAAGGTCGGTACCGACCGCGGTCGCCGGATGGAAGCCGAACGCCAGCACGAGCAACGGGGTCATCAGCGATCCCCCGCCAACACCCGTCAGGCCAACCAAAATGCCGACCGCGAGGCCCGCGACCGAATAGAGCGGATTGAAATCGAGCACGCGCGTCGCCCCTTCAGCTGGGCATGTGTGCCCCAGTAGCGACGGAACGCTCCGATATGCGAGGAAGTTTTTCTTCGAGCGTACCGACAATCGACACGGCCATGAAGAATTTGTCATCGGCCATGCAGCGCAACGTCATCGACGGCGGTCCATCACCCGCAGCCGAGCCAGTATCAGCGCGGCAGCGAGTCCCCATGTACGATGCGATCACCGCCATTGCCCTGAGCCTTGCCGCGATCGTCGGCACCACCATCTTCCATTTCGAGGCATTGGCAGTGATCGGCCGCTATTCCCGCCTGCCCCATCACCCGCATGTCGCGGTTCCAACGGTCCTGACCGCGGTCATCTTCGCGCATATCATCGAGATCGCGGCCTATACCGGCATCTATATCCTGGCCGACGGTCCGCTCGATATCGGATCTTTCGCGGGCCAGCAGCCGGGCATCCCCGGCATGTTCTATTTTGCCGCCGAAACCTATTCCTCTCTCGGCGCCGGCGACGTCATCCCGCACGGCGCGCTGCGATTGATCGCCAGCATCGGATCGATCAACGGCATCCTGCTGCTCGCCTGGTCCGGCGCCTATCTGTTCGCCTTCGCCAACCGGTTGCAGGATCGGGACCGGGATTAAACATCCTTCATGAACCGGCCACGCCACGGATGGGGCATGATCGCTACACCTGTGGATGTCGGGCCGGTTTTCCCCTTTTCCGAGCCCGACACAGCTTGCGGCGTCCGCCCCTAACCCTCGGGCGGGCGCCGCACCAGACTGGCCGGGTTGACGGAACGCCCGGGATGGACGTTAACGGAGCTCCATCGATCGGAAATCCCTGAAACAGGTGCGGTCTGCCGGAACGGATCCACCCCAAGCGATAAGGATCCATGCCATGCGCTTTCCCCAGCTTATCATCGCCGGCGCATTGATCGCCGTCGCCGGCGCCGCACAGGCCGGCGCCCCCCGCGACCCGGAAGCCGAACTGGCCCGCGCGATCGCGGGGCGCACGGCCGGCACGCCCGTCGACTGCATCAGGCTGAGCGATATCCGATCGAGCCGGATCATCGACAGGACGGCGATCCTCTACGACACCGGCCGGACCCTTTACGTCAATCGCCCGACCTCGGGCGCGTCATCGCTTGATCGCGACGACATATTGGTCACCGATACGCGCTCGTCACAGCTGTGCAGCATCGATATCGTCCGCCTTCTGGACAGCGGTTCGCGCATGCCGAACGGCACGGTCGGTCTCGGTAAGTTCGTTCCCTATGCCAGACCATCGTCGAAGCGGCCGCGCTGACCCGTCGATCAGGCCGCCGACCCCAGCCGATATCCCGCCCCGCGGATCGTGTGCAGCAGCGGCCTGGCCGCGCCATCGTCCAGCTTGCGCCGCAGCCGGCTGACATGCACGTCGATCACGTTGGTGCCGGGATCGAAATGATAATCCCAGACCCCTTCGAGCAGCATCGTGCGGGTCACCACCTGGTCGACATGGCGGAGCAGATATTCCAGCAACCGGAATTCGCGGGGCTGAAGCTCGACGATCGTCCCCCCACGCCACACCTTGCGCGACAACAGATCCATTTCCAGATCGTCGCATGTCAGCCTGGTCTGGACGGCCGAGCCGCCGCCATCGCCACGCCGGATCAGTAGCCGCACGCGTGCGAGCAATTCGGCAAAGGCGAACGGCTTGATAAGATAATCTTCGGCCCCGGCGTTCAACCCGGCGACGCGATCTTCGGGGGTTCCAAGCGCCGACAGGAAGATGACCGGAGTCTCGATGCTCGCCGCACGCATCGCGCCGAGCACCGCCATGCCATCCATGCCGGGCAGCATACGATCGAGGATGACTGCCGCATAGCTTCCGTCGCTGACCTGGAAAAACCCGTCGCGGCCGTCCGGCACGCGATCGACGGTATATCCCTCTTCGGTCAGGCCCTTGACGATATAAGCCGCAGTCGCCTCATCATCTTCAACCAGCAGCACTTTATGCCCCATGAGATCCGTCCTGGCTGCGCGTCAACACGACATGACGCAGCATGTCGCCATGCGCGATGGCAAGATCGATTCGCGGGCTGCGATCGCGACGCAGATAGGGCGAAATCTGGCCGAGCGACTTGATCGCCCGGCCATCCACCGCGATCACGGCATCGCCGACCTGCAATCCGGCATGTTCGGCCTCGCCACCCGATCTCAGGCTGGTCACGACCAGGCCGATCGCCGGCGGCGGAGCATTGTCGACGGTGAGCCCGGGAAGCAGCGGACCGGCATCCGTCGGGCTCGACCTTCCACCGAACAGCGGGCCGATGGGATAGCGCACGATCAATATGCCCGCGGTGGTAAGAAGGAACGCCGCGACGATCAATGCGACCGTGGAAAATGCCGGCGAGTCCCGGATCTGCCGGATCATCGGGCGAACTGGCCGACAAGGGCCAATGGCGGAATGGATATCACGATCAGCTCCTTTCGGCGCTGAACATGGGTAACCGGCCGGCGGAAGTCATGTTAAGCTTTGGTCATGATCCGGCCAGATGGATCCGCCGCCGTGCCTGGCCGCACACCGGAAATATGACCGAAGCTTAATGTCCGGGTCACCCGTGCGAAATGCGCCGACGACCATTGTCACCTGAGAGAATGTCCATTCGGACGAGGGTGATATGAACAGGTCGGGATTTCTTCTGATGAGCGCCGCGCTCGTTGTCGGAGCCGCAGGCATCGCCGCATCGCGTATCGAGACCTGGTCGTCGCCGGCCAGCCTCGATCTGCCGGAGATGAAGCCCGCGCCGCGGCTGGTGGATGGGCATTACCGGTTCGGCGCCATCGGCGATATCGCGATCTACGCGCCCAAGGGGCGGCCGCGCGGCGTCGCGCTGTTCCTGTCCGGCGATGGCGGCTGGAATGCGGGCGTCGTCGATATGGCCAGGGCACTGGCCGGCCAGGACCTTCTCGTCGCGGGCATTTCGACGCCGAGGCTGATGAAGGCGATGGAGGCGAGCCAATCAAGCTGCATCAATATCGGTTCCCCGCTGGTCGCGCTGGCACAAGATGTTCAGCATCGTTTCGGCCTGGCCCAATATGAAAAGCCGATCCTGGTCGGCTATTCCTCGGGCGCGACGCTGTCCTACGCGGCGCTGGCACAGGGCCCTGCCGCGGCCTATCGCGGCGTCGTCTCACTCGGTTTCGGACCCGACATTCCTGGGCTCAAGCCCTGGTGCGCGGGCGATGGCCTGACCGCACGGCATATCGCCAAGCCCGCGCCGGGCTGGCTGTTCGGGCCGATCCGCCAGACCTCCAGTCCCTGGACGATCCTCCAGGGGATGGACGATCAGGTGGTCGATCCGCGGGCGACACGGGCATTCGTCACCCAGATCCGCGGCGCGGATCTCGTCACGCTTCCAAAGGTCGGGCACGGCTATTCGGTGCAGGCCAATTGGATGCCGCAATTCATTGCCGCGGTGAAGCCGCTGCTCGACGCGGCCGAGCCCGCTGCAGTCGAAGCCGATGCCATTCCCACCGACCTGCCGCTGAATGTCGTGACGGAGGCGGCGGCGCCGCGCACCGACATGATGGCCGTGATCTACTCCGGCGACGGCGGATGGGTCGGGCTCGACCGGGCAGTCGCCGGCCAACTGGCGCATGCCGGCATTCCGACCGTCGGCGTGGACAGCCTTTCCTATTTCTGGAACGCCAAGACGCCCGCACAAGCCGGCGCCGATCTCAGCCGGATCGTCCGCGCCTTTGCCCCACGCTGGCACCGTACGCGGATCGTGCTCATCGGCTACAGCTTCGGCGCCGACGCGCTGCCCTATATCGCCGATCATATCGACCCGGCGCTGCGCAACGGCATTGCTCGCGTCAATCTGTTCGGACTCAGCTCCGCTGCGGAATTCCAGTTCCACCTCGATTCCTGGCTGGACGTGACGAACGCCGGCGCACTGCCCACTGCCCCCGCAATCGCGCGCCTGCGCGGCATGGACATACGATGCGTCCAGGGTGCGAGCGAAACGGGAAGCGCCTGTGCCGCCCTGGCCAAGGGTCTCGTCACCCGGTTCGTCGTTCCCGGCGGTCATCATTTCGACGGCAATGCCGCACTTCTCTCACATATCGCCACACAGGGGCTGATCGCATGAAGAAGCTGCTGTTCACGCTGGCCCTCGTCCTGGCCGGTTTTTCCGGATTTCTGGGATATCTCGGCTATTTCGGCGGGCCGATCTTCAAGGATTTCCCGGCAACGGCACACCCCGCCCCGGACATGGCCGGCCTCGGCGCAGTGTTGCTGTCGGGCGATATGGGGCTTCAGGTCGGGATGGGGCCGAAGATCTCGACGCGGCTTGCCGCCGCAGGCATTCCCGTGGTCGGCATCAACTCGCTCACTTTTTTCAAGACCGAACGCTCGCCCGCCGAAAACCAGGCATTGATCATCTCCGCCATGCGGCACGCGCTGACGATCAAGGGCGTCACCCATATCGTCCTGATCGGGCAATCCTTCGGCGCCGACATGCTTCAGGCCGGGCTTCCCGCCATGCCTGCCGCCATGCGGGCGCGCGTCGCGCTGGTCGCGCTGGTGGTTCCCGGCGACACACTCGATTTCCGCGCATCGCCGTCCGAACTGTTCAACCTTCGCCGGCCCGACGCCTATGCGCTTCCCAGCGCAAGCCAACTGACCTGGGCCCCCGTGCTGTGCGTGCACGGAGTCGAGGAAACCGACAGCCTGTGCCCCCTCCTCCACCTTCCCAACGCCAGGATCGTCGGCCTGCCGGGCGGACATCTCCTCAATCGCGACGTCGGTCGCGTCGAGCAGGAAGTGCTGCGGGCGATCACCGATCTGCGCCGCCGCCCGCCCCCTGCACCGGACGGCGCAAAGCCTGTGCAGGACAATGGCATGAACAGGAGTGTATCATGAACATGCGTCGATTGAGCGGCCTTCTGGCCGCCGCCCTCGTCCTGGCCCCGATGCCCGCGCTGGCCGCCGTGCAGGCCCCGATCGACGGGCTGTGGCTCAACCCCAAGGGCAGTGTCGCGGTGCGCACCGGACCATGCGGCGCGAAGCTGTGCGGATGGGTCGCCTGGGCGAACGCCAAGGCGACAAAGGACGCGATCGATAGCGGCGTCACCAGGCTGATCGGCACCGCCCTGCTCGAGAATTACACATTGTCCGGCACCGATCTGTGGCAGGGGACCGTGTTCGTGCCCGATATGGGGCACCGCTTCTCGTCGACGATCGCCCGGGTCAACCCCGACACGCTCAGGATCAAGGGCTGCCTGATCGGTGGCTTCTTCTGCAAGTCGCAGATCTGGCATCGGATCGAGCGACTGCCGGGAGCATGACATGGTGATCGACATTCTCCGTTATCGCAAACCGCTTGCCATCGCGTCCGCGCTGGGCGTGCTGGCGCTGGGCTTCGCCGCGCTCCACCACCTCGCCCAGACCGTCAAATTCCACGACGTCCGGCTCGCCTTCCACGCGATTCCGTCTTTCTCGCTTGGCCTGGCCCTGCTGCTGACGGCGGCCAGCTATCTGGCACTCACGCTCTACGACGTACTGGCACTGCGCGTCATCGGACGGCCTCTGCCGTGGCGGACCGCGGCGCTGGCGTCGTTCACCAGCTATACGCTCAGTCACAATCTCGGCCTTGCGCTGCTGACGGGCGGGTCCGCCCGCTATCGCATCTACAGCGCGGCGGGGCTCGACGGCAGCGATATCGCCCGTGTCATCGCTATCGCCAGTGCGGCCTTCTGGAGCGGCGTGGTTATCATCGCCGGCGTCGCACTGGTCATGCATTCGGGGCCGTTTGTGCTCGGAACGCTGACCTTGCCCGCCGCGTTCGCTCCGATGCTGGGCGCCGCCATCCTCGCGGTCGCCGCACTGTTCATGATCCTGCTCGCCCGGCGCCCCACCGCGCTGAAGCTCTGGCGCTGGAGCATCCCGTTGCCGACGCCGAGCCAGGCGATGGTGCAGATCGGCATTGCGGTGCTGGATCTGGCCGCGGCGAGCGCGGCATTGTTCGTCCTGGTCCCGGCACTCGCGCCCGCCGCCTTTCCGGCATTCCTGTTTGCCTATGCCTTGGCAATCATCGTCGCGGTCGTCAGCCATGTGCCCGGCGGCATCGGCATCTTCGAGGCGGTGATCGTCGCCACCGTACCGGGGGATCGCGCCACCTTGCTCGCAGCGCTGATCGCCTATCGCGTGATCTATTACCTGCTGCCGCTGGCCATCGCCGCGGCTTTGCTCGCCTTTCACGAAGGGCGCCGCTGGCACGCTCCCGCCGCGCGATCGCTGTCGGGCGCACGCAATTTGGCAAGCGGGGTCGCACCGCTGGCGATGAGCATATCGACCTTCCTCGGCGGCGGTCTGTTGCTGCTGTCGGGTGCGTTGCCCGCGCTGTCCTCGCGCCTTCACGCGCTGCAGCAGATACTCCCCCTGCCCGTCATCGAAGCATCGCACATCGCGGCAAGTTTGGTCGGAACGGCGCTGCTACTCCTCGCGCCCGGCCTTTATCGCCGGCTGGACGGCGCGTTTGTCGCGACGCGCGCGCTGCTGATCGCCGGTGCGATCTTGTCGCTCGCCAAAGGCGCGGATTACGAGGAAGCAGTCATCCTGATCGCCATAGCCGGCCTGCTGCAATGGACCCGCCCGGCCTTCTACCGACGTACGGCGCTGGTCGGGCAGCCGCTGTCGGCGCAATGGCTGATCTGCGTCGCCGCGATCATCGGCCTGTCGCTCTGGGCCGGCCTGTTCGCCTATCAGCACGTCGCCTATCAGGATGCGCTCTGGTGGGATTTTGCGCTGAAGAACAATGCGTCCCGCTTCCTGCGTGCCAATCTGGCCGTGGCGATCTTCCTGATCGCCGCCGCGCTGTGGCGGCTGTTCTCGCCGGCGCGGATCCCCGCAAGCGCGGACACGCTCGCCCCCGAGACCTTCGCGCGCGCGCTTCAAAGTGCGAACCGCACCGATGCGATGCTGGCGCTCACCGGCGACAAGCGTTTCCTGGTCTCCGAAAACGACGATGCGTTCCTGATGTATCAGGTCAAGGGCAGCAGCTGGATCGTCATGGGCGATCCGGTCGGCGCGCGAACCTCATGGCCGGACCTGTTCTGGGCGATCCGCGCACAGGCCGATGCAGCACAAGGCCGGCTGCTCTTCTATCAACTCAGCGCCGATGCGCTGCCGCTGGCAATCGATCTCGGCCTGCGCATGGTGAAATATGGCGAGGAAGCGCTGGTCGATCTGCGCAACTTCTCGCTGGAGGGATCGCAGGCGCGCGGGCTGCGCCATGCCGACCGGCGCGCCACGCGTGAGGGCATGTCCTTCTCCGTCATTCCCGCAAGCGAAGTCGCCGGCCTGCTTCCCGAGCTTCGCGCCGTGTCCGATGCATGGCTGTCCGCCAAGGGGCATGGCGAAAAGACCTTCAGCTTGGGCCGGTTCGATCCGGACTATCTGTGCCGTTTCGATTGCGCGATCATCCGTCAGGCCGGGCGGATCGTCGCGTTCGCCAATATCTGGGCGACGCCCAATCTCAACGAATTGTCGCTCGACCTGATGCGCCATGCCGACGCAGCACCGCCGGGAACGATGGACTTCCTGTTCGTGCGGCTGATGTTGTGGGGAAAGGAGGCGGGTTACGCGCGCTTCTCGCTGGGACTCGCGCCGCTTTCGGGCATCGAGGCGCACAGGCTGTCACCGATCTGGGCGAAGAGCGCGGCGTTGCTCTTCAAGCATGGCGAACGGCTTTACGGCTTCAAGGGGCTGCGTGCCTATAAGGACAAGTTCAATCCGCGCTGGGAACCACGCTACATCGCCGGATCGGGCGGCATCGCCTGGGTGCAGGCGCTGTTCGACCTGCAATCGCTGGTCGGCAAGAAGAGCACGCCGCGTGCCACTGTCCCAAAGAAGCTGACCGCCAGACCCATAGCGCTGCCGACCTGACCCAGGAAACCTTAGTCGTAAGGCCCGCACCAGCCCGGCAGATGCGCTGCATCCGTCGTGCGCGCCACCAACAGCCCCGTATGCACCGCGGCGTCGAAATCCCGGTCGAGCGCCTTTGCTGAGACGTGCCGCCGCAGGAAATCGGCCCAGAGAAATTCGGAATAGAGCGTCTCGGTCTTCGCATAGCCGCCCGCACGGCGAAGTTCGCCGGCAAGCGAGCGGTACGGGTCATCGTCCAGTCCCTCGATCGTCCCGGGAAGATCCGGATGGCCGCACCTCTTGCCATGGCGATCGAAGGGGTGAAGCCAGTTGCGATTGTCCATGAAGGTCCAGAATTCCGACCGGGTGAGTGCGCGCAGATCGGCGATCTGGGTCACCAGGATATGCTCCACGCCTTCCTCGTGCAGCGCACGCACCAGATGATGATGGTCGATCACATAACGATGATCGCCCGGCCCGAGCACGACCGGCACCATATGCCGGCCGAGATAGGCGCCGCCGTCGCGCTCGACGTGCATGCGCCATTCCGTGCGCTTGCGTTCGACTTCGCGAAACCCAACCGTCATCTGCGTCGGCCGCAGCTTACGGATCTTCACGGGCTTCAACACGGGTTCGCGATCGCGTGTCACGTCCTGTCTCCCACAACCGGCCGCACATCGCCGGCCAATGCCGACACCGCATCGTCGACGTTGAAATTGCTGCGCGCGTGCAAATCCGCTGCGCCCGATCGATCCATCAGGTCGCGAACCAGATCATGGACGCGCGCATAGCGCACCGCGATGCCCGCCGCGCGCATACTGGCGTCGAATTCGACCAGCGCGTCCATTGCCGTGCTGTCGAAATCGATGCTCTCCTCCAGGCTGACGACGATACCGTGGATCGGGCCATTCTCATTGGATCGCGCCGCGATCGCCGCAAGAACGCGATCGGCATTGGCGAAGAACAACGGCGCGACGGGGCGCCAGATCGCGATACCGGGCGGCATCACCGCATCGTCATGCCGCGAGACATCGACATAATCATGCACGCCGATCCGGCCCAGGCGCGCGATGTGCGGCGACGATAATCGATGCAGCACGTCCATCACCGACAGGCCGATGGCGACGAGCATACCGTTGACGATGCCGAGCAGAAGCACTGCGGCAGCCGCGCAGATCGCGACCAGCCAGTCGCGCTTCATCGTCCACAATCGCAGGATCGGAGCGGGATCGATCGCGTGCGAGAGTGCGGCGATCACGATTGCGGCCAGAACGGCATGTGGCAGAAAGGCCATTGCCGGCGTCGCCACGGCCGCGAGCAGCGCCAGCCCGCCCAGGGCCGTGAGCGCCGCGGCCTGCGATGTCGCACCCACACCCTCATTCGCGGCACTTGCCGAGAAGCCGGCGCTGACCGGCATGCCCCGCACGACCGAACTCGCCAGGTTCGCCAGCCCGAGCGCGGCGAGCTCGCGGTTCCCGTCGAGCTTGTCGCCATGGCGCAACGCCAGCGTCCGCATCGTTCCCCAGGATTCGGCAAACAGGATCACGACGAGCGGCAGGCCGAGCTGCGCCAGTCGGGAATAAAGCTGCCAGTCGAATGCGGGGAAAGACGGCCATGCCAGTTCGATCGGGATCGCGCCCACGACCGCCACGCCATGACGCGCAAGATCGAACAGGAAGGATGCGGATATCCCGGCGATCAGGACAAGCAAGGTGCCCGGCACTGCGGGATAACGGCGCAACAGCAAAAGCGCGGCCAAGGCGATCCCGCCAACCCCTAGACTGACGAAATGCCAGTTGCCGATCCCGCGCAAAAGCTGCGCCAGCAGGTCGAATGGACCGGTGGAGGCCGGCGACACGCCGACCAGCGCGGGCAGTTGCCGGATGATGATCGTCACGGCCAGGCCGAAGGCGAAACCGCGCAGGACCGGACGGGAAATAAAATCGGTCAGGACGCCCAGCCGAAGCACGGATGCCGCGAGCAGCAACAGCCCGACAAGCCCAATCACGACGGTCGCGAGCGCGCCCTTCTCGTCCGCGCTTCCCGGAATCGTCGCCAGCGCGGCCGCGAGGATCGCGGCCGTCGTCGAACTTGCGGACACGATGGCGAACCGGCTGCGGCCGATCGCGGCATAGGCCAGCCCGCCGACGATGCCGGCCAGGATCGCGCGGCCGGGTGGAAGCCCGGCAATGCCCGCATAGGCAACAGCCTCCGGCAGCAGGAGACCCGCCACCGATATGCCTGCAAGGAGATTCATCGGCCGCATTCAGCTCACCCCTGGTCCGCTATATCGCGGGCGGACGAGGATGGCGAACCGCACATGGCGCGTTCCTGTCTCAGAAAGTGTAGGCGATGCCCAACGCGCCGCTCCACTGGTTCGGGCTTCCGGCGACGGAAACGATCGGCGAGTTGCGATAGGCTCCAACCAGGCGCGCATAGTCGGCGGTCGCGAAGATGCCGAGGCCGTGGGTCAGGTTTCCGGTCAGCGAATGGGCCACGAGCAGGCCGGCATTCCAATCCTTCCATCCGGCTTTCCGTGCGCCGTCATAGACCGGCAGTCCGCTGGCCGCACTGCCCGCCGCATCGATATCGTAATAATAGGCGCCGAACCCCTTGCCGACATAATCGGCGGACAGCGACAGGCTGATATAGCTCGTCTTCGACAAGGGCGTACCGTAATCGAGGCTGGGGCTGATGACGTAGCTGCCATGCGCGCTGCCGACATCGTGCTGCCACGAGACGCTGGCGGAAAGCGTGTCATAGGGACTGGTCACCACCCCGGTCCGCTGGATGCCGACCCAGCCGCCGAGTTCCCAGGCCTTGTCGAGCTTGCCCATTGCGGCGACCGCCTTGTCCCTGATCATGCTGTTGCGGTCCAACCGCAGCATCGCGACAGGACCGAGTTGCAGCTTCCAGCCGGGTTTGCCGCTGCCGGGCACCAGATCGACCGACAATCCGGTCCCCTGGCTGTTGAACGATATGCCCGAAATCTGGCCCTGCACTGCCGCGGTCGGGAGGATCACATCGGTGTCGGATCCGATATAGCTGGGGACGAACGCGGCGCCCACGCCCACGGTGATCCGGTCTCCGCCGATCCGGATATCGTCCTTGTCGCCAGCCACGCCGTCAGCCGCATTGGTGGATGCGGTGGCGGGGGCATTGGCCGCCGCATCCTGGGCGAGGGCAGATGTCGAGACGGCCGCGGCGATGCACGATGCCAGCAAGGACAGACGCGAGATCCTCATGGCTTAACTCCTGGCAGGCACGATCGGGACAATGCCCGGAACCGCGCTCTTTTAAGGGAAAGCGGCCGAAGCCGGCGTGGCGGCTGCATGACAATTCGGTAATCGGATGCCCTGTACCTCGCCGAGACGGGCGGGATCGCAACGGTCGGGTTCCGACGCTCTGCCAGCAAATATATATCCAATAATTTGCGATTGACTCGCATTAGCATACACTCCTATCGCGCCCACGCTGTTCCGGGGAAACGAGGACGGCGAGTTCGGGAGTATCGAAATGCGTAAAGGTCTGTTGATATCGGCGTCGGCGATTGCCGGCCTGCTGACCGCCGGCACGGCATATGCAGCGGGCGAGCAGATTCCCGCAGATACCGACAGGCCCGCATCCGATATCATCGTCACCGGCGTCGTCCCGGACGCCGGGCAGAACCTGGTCACGGAAAGCGGCGCGCTCGGCAACAAGACGCTGCTCGATACGCCCTTCTCGCTTACCGTCGTCGATGCGGACGACATCACCAGGCGCCAGGCGACGACCATCGCCCAGATCTTCGCCAACGACCCGTCGGTTTCCTCCTTCGCGACGGCGGGTACGACGAACTGGTGGGGCACGCAGATCCGGGGCCTGGGCGTACGCAACTACTATGTCGATAACGTCCCGATGCTGCTCTACTGGGGCGGCGACTATCCGCTGGAAGCGGTGGAAAGCGTCGAGGCGCTGAAGGGGCTGACCGGCTTCATGTACGGTTTCGGCGCGCCCGGCGGCGTCATCAGCTACCGCACCAAGCGGCCAACCGCAGAGCCGCTATTCTCGACCACTTTGGGGTATCGCACAAACAGCGTCTTTTACGGAAATATCGACGCGGGCGGGCCGGTGACCGGCGACGGCAAACTCGGCTATCGCCTCAATCTCGCGGGGGAAACCGGCACCGCCTACAACAAGGCAGGCGTCAATCGGGTGCTGGGTTCACTGGCGCTCGAATATGCCTTCAGCCCGGATATCAAATGGCATGGAACCGCCACGTACGAGCGCAGCAACCTTAAGCACGAGCCATTCCAGATCTATTGGAGCGCCTATGAAGACACGGCGCTTCCCAAGCCGACCTATGATTATGAAAATCTGATGGTCGACAATTCCTATTACAAGTCGAACACCTTTGCAGCGGCGACGGGGCTGAGCTGGTCCCTGTCCGACGCATGGAAGGTGGATGCCACCTATGGCTATACCAGCAAGCGGCACCGCTCGAACAAGATGTTCGTCTATATGCTCGGCCAGTCCGGCGACTATGAAGGCTATGCCTATAATTTCGCGGAAACCGATCGCGCGCATTTCGCGCAATTGCTGGTGCAGGGCACGATCGAGACCGGCCCGCTGAGCCACGATCTGGTGATCGGCGCGTCCTACCAGCTCAATCGCTCCGCGTTCGGAAGCGGATCCTATTGGAGCAACGATTTCAACGGGAACATCTATCAGCGGCAGGACTTCCTGATCACCCGCGACATCGATTTCGGCACTGCCGGTTATCCGTACGAGGATCGGCAAAGCGCGGCGTTCGTCAGCGACACCATCCATCTCGGCGACCATATCCAGGCGATCGTCGGCGCCCGCTATACGCGCTACAAGCTGGTCGATTTCGATGGCGATCCGAGCGTCGATTCAGGGTATCGCACGACCGCGCTGACCCCCACTTTCGCACTGATCTACAAGCCTGCCGGCCATGTCAGCCTGTATGGCAGCTATGTGGAATCGATGGAGGGCGGATCGCGCGTCGGCGGCGAATATGCCAATTTCGGCGACATATTGAAGGCGACGGTCAGCAAGCAATATGAAGTCGGCCTGAAATACGAGCATCAGGGCATCAGCTTCACCGCGGCAGGCTTCCGCGTCGAGCGCGCGAACCAGATCGATCAGTTGATCAATGGCGAGCGTTTCCTGACCCAGGACGGCCTGACGGTCTATAAGGGCCTGGAAGCGATCGGCAGCTATCGCGTCAACGAAACATTGAAGCTCGGGCTGGGCGCGGTCTATCTTGATCCAAGCATCCGCAACGTGTCAGCGGGGAATGAGGCGATCCTGGGCAATATCCCGGGCGAGGCCGCACGGTGGCAGGTCGTCGGCAATGCCGAATATCACGTCCCTGCCCTCCCCGGTTTCAGTGTGCACGGCAATGTCCGTTATTTCGGCAAGGCGCCGACCGACGATTTCAACACGATCTACATACCCGCCCGGACGCTCGCCAATATCGGCTTCCAGTATGAAACGGTGATCGGCGAACGCCGCATCACCTTCACCGGCAATGTGAACAACCTCTTCAACACGAAATATTGGGGCCAGAGCAATATCGGCGAAGGCATCAACGCCGCGCTGAGCGCCAGGATCTCCTGGTAGAAAAATCGACCGGGCGCGTGCTGTTTGTGCGCCGCAGCGTACTGACATTTTGAGAGCGGGGAGCTAAGGAAACGACCCGACCAACACGCGACTGAAAGTTGATTTTTGGAAACCATCACGATCGTCCTTGCCCTGCTGTTCGCCGTTGTCGTGAGCGGTTTCATATCCCGGCTCCTGCCCTTCCCGGTGCCGCGACCACTGGTCCAGATCGCACTGGGCGCCGCGATCGGGCTGGCCGCCAACTGGCGGGTCACGCTGGATCCCGAGATCTTCTTCCTGCTGTTCCTGCCGCCCTTGCTGTTCCTCGACGGCTGGCGCATCCCGCGCGAGGAGCTGTTCAAGGACGGCAAGACCATCCTCGAACTTGCGCTGGGCCTCGTCATATTCACGGTGGTCGGCATGGGGCTGCTCATCCACTGGATGATCCCGGCCATGCCGCTTGCGGTCGCCTTTGCGCTGGCCGCCGTCGTCTCCCCCACCGATCCGATCGCGGTATCCGCGATCGCCCAGCGCGTGCCCATTCCCAAACGAATGATGCATATCCTGGAGGGAGAATCCCTGCTGAACGATGCGTCGGGCCTGGTCTGCCTGCGCTTCGCCATCGCCGCGGCATTGACCGGCAGTTTTTCGGCGCACGACGCCGCACTCAATTTCCTGTGGGTCGCATTCGGCGGCATCGCGATCGGTGCGGGCTTCACCTGGCTGGTCGTGCGGACCAAAGCCTGGGTCAGCCGGCGGCTGGGCGAGGACAGCGGCTCGCAGATCCTGATCAGCCTGCTCATTCCGTTCGGTGCCTATCTGGCGGCCGAGCATCTCCATTGTTCGGGCATTCTCGCGGCGGTTGCCGCCGGCCTCACCATGGGGTTCGCGGAAACCAAGGGGCAGGCACTCGCCACCACGCGGATCCGGCGCAACACCGTGTGGGACGTGATCCAGTTCACCGCGAACGGCATCATCTTCGTGCTGCTGGGCGAACAATTGCCGATGATCCTTGATGGCGCCGCCGACACAGTGCGGCTCACCGGCCATCATGAGACCTGGTGGCTTGCCATCTATGTGGTCGCGATCAACCTGGGCCTGGCGGCATTGCGGTTCGCCTGGGTGTGGCTGTCGTTCAAGCTCACCCTGTTCCGCAACGACCAGCGTGGAACGACGCCCAATTGGCGGATCGTCGCGGCAATGTCGTTCGCGGGCGTCCGCGGTGCGATCACCCTGGCCGGCGTGCTGACACTGCCGCTTGCCATGACCGACGGGTCCGCATTTCCGGCGCGCGACCTCGCCATCTTCCTGGCGATGGGGGTGATCATCATGTCATTGCTGGTCGCGAGCATCGGCCTGCCCTGGCTACTCAACGGGCTGGAAATGCCCGCCGAGCCGTCGCGTCAGGCCGAAGAGGATCTGGCGCGGATCGAGGCGGCCGAAGCCGCGATCGCCGAAATCGAACGTGTCCAGCACGGGCTGGCCGAGGGGCGCAGCGATGCCGATCTCTATATCTCGGCGGGCGCGCGCATCATGGACGGCTATCGCGAGCGGATCGAGAACCGGCAGGGCACGGCGGAAGACAATGCAACCGCACGCCGATCCGAAAGGATCGAACGCGACCTGCGGCTTGCCGCACTGAAGGCCGAGCGCACCGCGATCTTCAAGATGGTGCGCAAACGCCGGCTGGGCAGCGAGTTGGCACGCAAGCTGATCCGCGAGCTCGACCTGCTTGAGGCGCGCTACGCCGGATAGCGGCGACGTCAGCCGATCACCAATCCACCGGTCACGAGGATCGCCCCGAGCATGATCGCGGCGGCGATCCATCGCCCGGCGAACAGCACCGATGCTGCCAGCCGTTCATCGGTCCGCGACGACGCCGGATCGGCCTCCAGCCGCTTGATCGCCGCGCGCAGCAGGCGCGGTGCATCGTCGCCGATCCGCGCCAGTTCCAGCAGCAGCGCCTCGGCCGTCGGTCCCCAGCGTTCGGGCGACAAGCGGTTGCGCATGATGCGAAGCTTGGACCGCGCGATCGCGTCGGACAGATCGAAGCCGGGCACGATCGCGCTCAGCACACCGTCGATCGTCAGCAACGCCTTGAAAATCAGCAGCAGATCGGGCGGCAACACCAGCCGCTCCTCGCGCAGCAGCGGAAAGAAATCCGCGATCACGGCACCAAGAACCAGCGAGCCGCCGCCATGGCGGGCAACGAGCCGTTCGGCAGCGCGCATGATCTGCTCGCGGGTCGCGCCGCCGCCATCGGACCAGATCGCGATGATATCGGCCAGCGCCGCGGCATCCCCGGCGGAAAGCGCTTGGACGAAGCGCAGAAATTCCTCGCGCCGGCGCGGGCCGACATGGCCGACCATGCCCATGTCGAGCAATGCGATCCGGTTGCCGGGCAGGCAGAGCAGGTTGCCGGGATGCGGATCGCCGTGGAAGCGGCCGTTGATCAGCACCATATCCAGCACCAGGTCCGCACCCAGTTCCGCGATCGCGTCCGGGTCGATCCCGGCGCGGCGCAGATCGTCGCCGCTGCGCGGTGGGACGCCATCGACATAGTCCATCACCAGCAACGCTTCGGACGACCATTGCCAGTGGATCGCCGGAATGACGACGCGGGGATCGCCCGCAAAATCATCGCGGAGGCGATCGGCGTTGCGGCCTTCGTTGGTGAAGTCCAGTTCCTCCAGCACTGCGTGCGCAAGCTGACGCACCAGCGCGGACGGCGCGAAGCGACGCGCTTCGGCGCTCGCGCTTTCCGCCATTGCGGCCAGATGCGCGATCAGCCGAAGGTCCGCCTCCATGCGCGGCCGGATGCCGGGGCGCCGGATCTTGAGCACGACGGCCTGCCCTTCGGCCAGCTCCGCGCGATGAACCTGCGCCATCGACGCGGCCGCCAGCGGCTCTGCATCGAACGACAGGAAGGCATCTTCAGGCGACTGACCCAGCGCAAGTTCCACCGCCGCGCGCAACGCGTCGAACGGGAGGGTCGGCGCCTGGCTGTGCAATTGCTCCAGTTCAGCGATCCATTCCGCCGGCAACAGGTCCGCGCGCGTGGCGAGGATCTGGCCGAGCTTGACGAAGGTCGGCCCCAGTTCCTCCAGCGCAAGCCGGGTACGGCGGGGCAACCCCGCCTCCCCCGACCCGTTTTCTCCACCGTCACTGACAAGCTGGCGATCGAACCCGAACCGTCCAAGCAGCACGCCCAGTCCATAGCGCGTGGCAATTGCCGTGATCTCGGCCAGCCTTTCGCGATCGCGGGCGGCGACGATGAGCGTCCTGATCATGCCTCTCAGATAGGGTCTCGATCGCGCGGTGACGAGGGCCCCGCGCCATTGCGCGATTTCGACCTGGCAAACGACAGCAACCGGACAGCCCCGAAAAGCAGCAGCGCCACGGCGGCGGCTGCGATCAAGACATGCTCGGCCGAACGGAGTTTTCCAAAGACGCGCTCGATGCCATTCCCGAAAACAAAGCCGATACCGACGAAGATCACGCCCCAGAGGATCGCTGCCGCCGCATTGAGCGGAACGAAGATCCGCGCTGGAATGGCAGTGGTGCCGATCGCGATCGGGCTGACCGTGCGAAGACCATAGATGAAACGGAACGCGAAAATGAAGCTGCGCGGATGCCGTTCGAATGCGGCAAGCGCCTTTGCGAAACCGGGCTTGGCCGCGATCTTGCGGACGCGCGGATGGTCACGGAAGCGTCGCCCGATCGCAAAGAAGATCTGATCGGCGACGAAAGATCCCGCCGCAACCGCGATCATCGCGCCCGTCAGCGGGAAAAAGCGCTGATGCGCCAGCAACCCGCCGATCATCGCCACCGTCTCACCCTCGAGCCCGGCACCGACGAACAGCGCCACCAGGCCATAGCGCGCAATGAGGATTTCGAAGGTCACGCCCCGACCATGCCCAGTTTCGAGCCTGCCGGCCAGATGCGGCGTCTTCGCCCCACCCGCCGCCCGGCTTGACTTGCCCGCCGCCCCGGCCATAGTCGAACCCATGTCGATCCGTTTCCTTCCGCTCCGCCCGGAGCTGCCGTCGGCCAGCAGCACAGCGCGCGCTTAAGCCCTAGGCACGCCACGTTCGGCTGATGCTCTGGGGCGCTTGCGGACATCCAATCGTCCGCCCGACCGACATTCCATCCCATCAAATATAGAGATGCGGCATGACCGTCCGTCCCCAAGGGGAGGATGCGGGCGTGTCGCGAAGGACATCGTGCGATGTTTCGTTCCTCCGTGGCCCGGGCCGATCCGCGATCGGACCCGATCTGTTTCGCGAGCGCCGTCGATGGCGATGGTTCGCCAGCCGATATCGCCGACCGGCCAACGCCACCGGTCAATTTCGAAGCCGAGATCGCGCCGATCCTGGCAATGGCGGATTATTGGGGCGCGCTGCACCGCAACCTGCCCCTCGCCATCTGTCGAAGCCAGGCACATTATCTTCGCTTCCTCGGCCTCACCGTTGAAGACGATCTGCTGTCGTCGCTGTTGCTGCGCAAATTGCAGATGGCCGATATCGTCGCGGACGGCGCCTCCCGGCGGTTCGTCCGCATCAATGCCGATGTGACCTATTCGATCGATGCGGGCGCCCCCTGCACGACACGGATCGTCCACGCCGCATGTCCCGATCGCGACGGCACCAGCGTCGTATCGTGGATCGGTATCGGTTTGCTGGGGCTCGGCACAGGCGGCACCCTGTACTGGCCCGACCGTGGCGGCGGCTTTGCCGCGCTGCGCGTCCACGCCGTCGAAACCGGCACATGAACACCCATTTCCAAGAGAGATTCCCAATGGACTCGTCCAGATTCATCTGGGTGACGCGATCGGCACCCTATAATTTCCTGACCGGCCATCATCTGCGTGCAGCGGGGCATAAACCGCTGATCATCCCGGTGCTGACGATCAGGCCCTGGCCACACGCGACCGTCATGCATCCACCCGCTGCGCTGATCTTCACCAGCGTCCACGGCGTGCAGCACCACCAGGTCGACCGGCGTTTCCTGGACCTGCCCGTCTTCGCAGTCGGCCGGCGAACCGCGTTGGCCGTGCGCGAAGCCGGTTACCGGACAATATCGTCCGCGGATGGCGACGTGTCCGATCTCCAGCGCCTGATCGTGGAACGCCTGCCCGCAGGCGCGACGCTTCTGCACTTCAGCGCTGCCGAGCCGGCCGGCAACCTCCCCAACGCGCTCGATCGCCACGGACTGTCGGTGCGGCAGATCATCGTCTACGAAAGCGAAGAGGCCGAAACGGAAACGCTTGGCCCCGCTTTGGCGGCACTGCCCTGGATCGACGGCATTCTGGTGCATTCGCCCAAGGCGGCGCGCAGGATCGCGCCGTTCATCGCGGATTGCGGCCGGCATTGGAACGGCACGATCCACTGCATTTCCGCCGCTGCGGCCGCCCCGTTCCGCGACGTCACCGATCGCCCGGTGCTGGTGGCCGCCACCCCCAACGAGCAGGCCATGCTGGCGCTTGTGGGACATCATTCAACGCCTTCGCCGAACCCGGCGTCAGAGGCGATTACAAGGAGCGAGCCATGTCCGTCGTTCCGGACATCAGCGGGTTGAACCCGACCTACGGGCTTTCGGATATCATGGTCTGGCTGATGGCCCTCGGCGTGGTGGCAATCTACAGTTTCGTCTTTGCGTTCACCCGATCGAACCGGCTGGGATGGTCGCTCACGGCGATCGGCGCCCTTGGCATCATGGCGTTGCTGATCCTCATGCGTTCGGCCTGAAGATCATCGGCGACGAACACCGGTCAATCCCGCATCAGCAACGGATAGGGATTGACCGGCGTGCCCCGATGCCAGGGTTCGCCGGGCGCCATGCGATGCACGGCAAAATGGAGATGCGGCGCCGCGGGATCGGCGTTTCCCGTGCTGCCAACATGCGCGATCACCGTACCGCGATCGATATGCCGCCCTTCCGTCATGTCGGCGGCATAGTCGCGCAGATGCGCATAATAGTGGATCCAGCCGCCATCGTCGCTGCGGATGTACACAGTGTTGCCGCCATCCTTGCTGACGAAGAGCTTTTCGAGCGTACCGCTTCCCGCAGCAAGCACCTCGGTGCCCTCGGGAGCCGGAATGTCGATCGCGTCGTGAATGCGCTCGCCCGCGGCACGCGCCTGGCTGAACGTATCGCTCAGCGCGGACGCGGGCACGCCGCGCACCGGAACGATCAGCGCCCCGCCCGACGCGCCGGTTGCAGCCGCAGCCGCACCCGATGGCGACGCCTCAGTAGCGCCGCGATGATAATAGCCGATCCAGAACATACTGGTCAGCACCATGGTCAGAGTGACCGTCGCCACCCATAGCCGCACGATGCGCCAGCGGTTCAAGCCTGGAACACCGCTTTGGTGCCGGGTTTCACCATCAGGCTCAGCCGTGCGACATCCCAGTTGGTCAGCCGGATGCAGCCATGGCTTTCTGCACGACCGATCGTTTCGGGCGCACCGGTGCCGTGAATGCCGTAATGCTCCTTCGACAGATCGAGCCAGACGACACCGACCGGACCATTGGGGCCGGGCGAAAGCCGATGATCGCTCTTGCTGTCTGCGACATCCCAGAACAGATCGGGCTGATAATGGAAAGGCGGCAGATAGGACGTGCCGTTGATCGTCCAGTTGCCAAGCGGCAACGGATCCTTGCTGCTGCCCATCGTCGCCGGGAACTGCGCGATCAGCCGGTCGCCCGCATAGACGCGCAACACCCGATCCGACTTGTCGACGACCACCCGATCGCCCTTCGGCTGGATGCCGTCGACATTGAGATCGCTCAGCATCTGGCGATCCTCCGCCTTTTCGACACCGTCATAGGTTCGCGACCGCGGCAGGACATTGGGCAGGATCAGCACTTCGCCCGCGCCGATTTTCGCTCCTGCCGGATTGAGTGCGACGATCGTGGCCGGGGTGGTGTGGAATTTCTCGGCCAGCTTCTCCAGGCTGTTGCGATAGCCGATGAAATCCAGCTTCGCCTGATCTTCCGGCTTTTTCGGGAATGGCGACACGAAAGGCCCCGCGGCATCGCGTGCGTCGATCTTCAGCCGACCCAGCACGGGCGTACGATCGCGCATGAGCGCCGTGGCAGTGGCCTCGTCCAGCGTGCCGGTCACCTTCAGCCCCTGGGATGTCTGATACCCGGAAATGGCATCGTCGAGCGACTGGCCGGTCTTGCCGTCGATTACGCCCGGCGAAAAGCCGGCGCGATCGAGCAGCACCTGGATACGGATGATCTGCGGATCGAAACTCGGTGCCGGCGCCGGCCCGGTCGAGCCCGTTTGCGTCGCGGCAATCAGCCCGAAAGCACCAAAAGTCAGACAAGCGGCTGAAACCAAACTGTATTTCTGCACTAGGCACTCCCACATCATGTTCTCATGAAGGAAACGCCCATCCATCCGCTTATATCCCAAGCAGATCGCTTGATCGGTCGTCGACAGTTGATCGCCGGCGGCGCGCTCGGCGCGGCAGGTCTGATGATGCCGGCGGCACTTAGCTCAGCCGCAGATCCCCCGTATCTGCGGGCGGCAGCGGAACGCCCCCCTTCCCACGCCGCCCTGCCCGAACAGCGGCTGGCGCTGCGCTGCGTGCACACCGGCCATCGCTGCGATGCGGTGTTCAAACGCGGTGAACGGTTCGATTCATCGGGTCTGGCCGAACTCGATCAGGGGCTGCGTGACTGGCGAACGGGCGATGCGACCTTGATGGATCGCGATCTGTTGATGCTGCTCGCCAGCGTTCGGGATACGCTCGGCCTGGCGGCAAGCACGCCATTCCTGCTGATTTCAGGCTTCCGCTCATCGGCCACCAATGCCGCGCTTCACGCCCGCAGCGGCCAGGTTGCGACCAAAAGCCAGCATATGATCGGCAAGGCAGTGGACATCGCGCTGGACGGCATTCCGCTCTCCCGCATCCGCGATGCCGGGCTTGCGATGCGGCGCGGCGGCGTCGGCTTCTATCCCAAGGACGGGTTCGTTCATCTCGATACCGGACGCTTGCGGCGCTGGTAGACTCCACGCCACGCCCACAATCATCGTTTCGACAGCGCATCCAAGGGCACTAATGTCGTTCTGGCCTGTTTCACTGCCACAGCAGGTGGAGACGGCGCATGGATGACCAGGATCGCATAGTCGCTGTCGGCCTTTTGACCGTACGCGATCTCGACAGGCTCGGCCCGACATTCGACCGGGCCTATCCCATCGACGACACACCCTGTTTTTCGGAACTCCTGCGCGCCATCGACGTGGCCGATCGGGAACTGAGGCAGGAAAAAGATCGCAAATAAGCGTTGCGGAGTGGCGGCCGGGTTCGATCGCCGAGGTTGCACGTCCATCACAGATCACTAACCTGATGCCTGGACGGCAAGGAGGACAATCGCGTTGCGAGGCTGGATCCTGTTTCACCGGGAGTTGGATCCCGCACTTCCCGAAGTGCCCGAGATCTTCCGTTTCCAGGAAGCCGCCGCGGGCATGGAGATGGCGCTCGACCTCCTAAATCCGCACAAATTCGATATCGTCGTCGGCGCGGACGATGATTGGGCCGTCACCTATCAGGATCGGCTGATGGAGCGCCCGGATTTCATCATCTGCCGCACCGGCGCGGAAACCGACTATTTCACGCTGGCACTGCTGCGCCACTTCGAACGACGCGGCGTACGCCTGATCAACGGCCCATCCGCCATCGAATTGGTCGCCGACAAGCTGCACACGCTGCAGCGGCTGATCCGGGCGGGCCTGCCCATTCCGCGAAGCATCCTCGGCAAATTCCCCATGGATGTCGAACTGGTGGAACGTGAACTGGGATTCCCCGTCATCGTGAAGACGCTGAAGGGAACCCGGGGCGCGGGCGTGTTGAAATGCGAGGATCGCAGCCAGTTCGAGGATCTGGCGGGCCTGCTCGAAAGCGCCGGGGCGCAGGCGGATTTCCTGCTGCAACATTATGTGCGCGCCAGCCATGGCCGCGACGTGCGGATCCTGGTCGTGGGCGGGCGCGTCGTCGCCGCGATGGAACGGCGGTCGCTGACCGGCGGGTTCAAATCGAACGTCTCGCTGGGCGGCGTGGGGGCTGCCTATAATCCTCCCCCCGAAATGGCGGAACTGGCGGTGCAGGCCGCCGACATATTGGAACTCGACGTGACGGGCATCGACATCCTGTTCGACGAGGATGGCTATCGCATCTGCGAGGCCAATTCCGCACCGGGTTTTCAGGGGCTGGAACGGGCCAGCGGGCTCGACATCCCCTCCGCCATTCTCGAATGGATCGTCTCGACGCAGAATGCGCCCGCCGCATCGCCGGCACCGGCTGAGAGCACGGCGCTGGCCGAACTCGCCTTTGGTGGGCGCGGCGGATTGCGCGCGATCAGCGACCGCAGCAGCAGCTACCCCCGCTTCGCCAGCGCGGTGGGCCTGCGCCTGATCGCCGCGGGCCTTGCCAGTGTCGCGCATGCGGTCACGCCACGGATGTTGATCGATGACAAGAGCCGCACCAGCATCGGTCTTCGGACATTGTTCGAGGGGCGCGTACGGACCAATCTGGCCGCATTCGACGATTCGGAGCAGGAACGCACGCTCGTCGTGATCCTGGCAGTCTCGATCTGGGCGGCGGTGCTGCCTTGGCTGGCGGGCGCCGATGCGCTGATCAGCGGCACCCTGTCAGTGATGGCGCTGGCCTATCCGATCCTGTTCCTGCTCACCGCGCCGATCGGTCGGATCCGCAGGTCGGCCTCGTCCCTGCTCAAATCCGCAGACCGCTGATGGACCTGGCGCTGCTGCCCTGGGCCGAACTGGCCCCCTTCATCGTGGTCGGTTTCCTGGCCCAACTCGTCGATAGCACATTGGGCATGGCGTTCGGCATCTTCTCCAATTCGCTGCTCGTGATGTTCGGTATGCCGCCGATTGCCGCAACGGCGGCGATCCATACCGCCGAAAGCTTCACCAGCGGCGCATCCGGCCTGAGCCATATCATGCAGCGCAATGTCGACTGGTCGCTGTTCGCGCGGCTCGTCGTTCCCGGAATCATCGGCGGGATCATCGGGGTATGGGTGCTGACCATGATCGACGCCGACATCCTGCGCCCCGTCGTGTTCGTCTATCTCGCTGCCATCGGCGCCTATCTGATCTGGCGCGGCCCCCGGCGCCCGCAGGCCTATCGCCGCATGCGGATGGTCGGCCCGCTCGGGCTCGTCGGCGGTTTTCTCGACGCCTCGGGCGGTGGCGGATGGGGGCCCATCGTGACGGGAAACCTGCTTGCCCAGGGCATGACCCCGCGCATGGCGATCGGCACGGTGAATGCGTCGGAATTCTTCGTCACTGTCACCGTGCTGGCGGCACTGGTCGGCGCGCTTGGCCTGGGATCATTCACCATCGCGGCATCGGGGCTGCTGGTCGGGGGCGTCGTCGCTGCCCCGATCGGCGCCTATCTCGCCCGCCGCATCTCGCCGAAACCCTTGATGATGATGGTCGGCGCCGTGCTGATCGCCACCAGCTTCTACGGGCTGGTCTCGCTGATGTTCGAACCCATCCCGTCCTTTCCCCGATTCTAATCTACTTTGTCGGCGCCCTCCCGCGAGGCAGAGCGCCGAAACAGGGATCAGCCGTTCAGCTTGTCCTTCACCGCCTTGGCCGCAGTGAAGCCGAGCTTTTTAGACGCGGCGATCTGAATGGTCTCGCCGCTGCCGGGGTTGCGACCTTCGCGCGCGGCGCTGTGTTTCACCTTGAACTTGCCGAAGCCGTTGAGTGCGATTTCCTCTCCCTTTGCGGCGGCATCGCCGATTGCAGCAAAGACCGTGTCGATCAGCTTGCGGGCATCCACCTTTGTCAGGCCGTGATCGGCTGCCAGCTTTTCGGTGAGGTCGCTATTGTTCATGACGTCTTCTCTTCCTTCTTGTTGAACTCAATCATGTGCGTGCGCCGCGCCAGAGCGCCGCGACCAGCAGCAGCACGCCGACCAGCGCGAATGGCGCACCATTGTCGATCGCATAGACGAAGGTGCCGACGATCGGCCCCAGGATGACGCCCAGCCCCTGTGCGGCCGCGACCGTGCCGGCGGCGGCCCCCTGTTCATGCGCCTCGACCGAATTGGCCGCGAGCGCGGAAACCGAGGGATAGACCCAGCCCATGCCGAACGCCGCCACCGCGTAACAGGCCCAGAGCAGCGGCGCGCTGGTCGCCAAAGTCACCGCGCCGAAACCCAGGGCGCCGATCACGCCGCCAAATCTGATCAGGCGTGCGGGCGGCCAGCCCAGCCGGCGCAGCACGACCTGCGCCAGCACCAGCGCGACGCCCACCGCGGCCAGCGCAATGCCGGCGGCTTGCGCAGCGCCGGCCGGATCGAGATGAAGCCGGTCGAGCGCATAGAATCCGACCGTGATCTGCGCGATGGCGACACTGAACATCGCGACGAACGCCATCGTCATCGGCCGGCGCAAACGCCGGTCCGTCAACCGCAGCGGCTCCGCCTTTGGCGGCGCGTGATGCTCGATCTTCGGCAACACGCGCCACAGCACGACAAGCGCCACCGCCGGCAGGGCAGCAGTCAGATAGAGCGGCAGACTAAGGCTTATCGGGGCGATCAGCCCCGCAAAGCCAGGGCCGATCACCATGCCCGCCGCGCTCGACGCGCCGATCGCCGCCATCGCATTGGCGCGTTTGTCGGGCGCGACATGATCCGCGACCAGCGCGGCGCCAGTCGCTGGCACCGCCGCATAGAAGATGCCCGCCACGCCGCGTCCGATCATCAGGCCGATAAAGGCCAGCACCGGCATCATGGCAGTGCGCATCGCGAGATCGATGAACAGTGCGAGCAGGAAATAGCTGATCGCAAAGCCGCTCAGACCGAACAGGATGATCGGCCTGCGCCCACGCCGATCGCTTGCAGCGCCCCAGATGCGCGCCATCACCATCCAGGCAACGCCCGCAACGGTCATGGCTGCGCCCACCTGCCATGGGTCGAGGCCGATCACCCGCGCGATCGGGCCTGCAAGCGCAACGAACGCCATCATCGCCATCGAGCAGACGAAGGTTTCGAACATCAGCGGCTTCAGGCTGAAACGATCCGTGTCCGGCAGAACGGCCGGAGACGCAGCGGTGTCGGTCATGATCTCACCCTGCCGTAACATGCTGGACGTACGCAGCATCCTGTCCGAGCGCCGGACTGGTGGCCAGGGCAAAGGCCAGTACCAGCGCCGAGAGCCGCCGGATGATCGGATGCCCCTTGTCGTCGGCCTCGCAAAGGCCGGGAAAATCGCACTGGACCCGTTGATCGGGTTTCACAGCGCCGCGTTCCAGTTAAGAATCATTCGCAAATAATGACCATATGGAGGCCAGTGATCAAGCACCGGTTTCATCAAGTGGAGCGCCGAAGCCGATATCGTGATTTTCAGAGCGGCGCGCATGTGGGCGCCTGGAGCCATTCGGCCATTGGAAGCACAAATGAAAACGGGCAGCTTTCGCTGCCCGTTATACCCATATTCTCCCGCTGGGGGAAAATGGTGCGCCCGGAGCGATTCGAACGCCCGGCCCTCAGATTCGTAGTCTGATGCTCTATCCAGCTGAGCTACGGGCGCCTTGGAGGCGGTCACATAGGCCGGTCATTTCCACTGTGCAACCCCACAAAAGCCGGAAACGACGTCAGCCTCGAAATCGCCCGGGCCCGGCAATATGCCGCGTCAGGCAAAATCGGATGCGATGATTTGGGGGGGGGGCTGCAAAAAGAAAAAGCCGTTCCTCGCACTTGGCGAGAAACGGCGGAAATCTTGGTGCGCCCGGAGCGATTCGAACGCCCGGCCCTCAGATTCGTAGTCTGATGCTCTATCCAGCTGAGCTACGGGCGCATTGGAGGCGGTCACATAGGCCGGTCATTTCCACTGCGCAACCCCGTTGCGGTGCATTTCTGCGCAGGATAGGACAGCAGCCGATGAAACACCCCGAAATCCTGCTTTTCGCAACGCTCGCGCTTGGCGCCTGCACCGCGCCCAATGGGAGCTTCCCATCGCTCGCCCCTCGCCCCGTCGAGCAGCGCAGCGATGCGGAGCCCGCGCCTCCTTCGATAACACCCGGGCCCGCCGATACGGCGCTGTCGGCCGATCTGAAGAAGATGCTGGCAGATGCACGCAAGGGAGACGCCGATTTCTCAGCCGCGCTGCCGGCAACGGAACGTGCGGTTTCGGCGGCGCGTGGCGCCTCCCCGTCCAGCGAATCGTGGATCGCCGCGCAGACCCAGCTCTCCGGCCTGGACGCGACTCGTGCGCCGACGGCCAGCGCTATGGCCGCGATCGATTCGCTCTATGTGTCGCTGGCCGATCGCGCATCGAAAGACGCTGCGCTGGGCGGAATCGCGGAGGCTGCGGCTACGCAGACCGAAATCGAGGGTATCTACAATCGCCAGGTGGAACGCATGACCGCGCTTCGGGAACGACTCAGCCAGCCGTGAGGGAATGAATTTTCCGTCGCCCGCCATTCCGGCTTTCGCCGGAATGACGGGGTGGACGCCCTCAGTTCTTCACCGCCTCGGCATGCCTTTTGGCTAGCATGCGATAGGCGGCAACGCCCATCAGATTGCCCGCCACCTGTTCCTCGGTCAGCTCGCGCATCAGCCGTGCGGGGCGCCCGCCCCACATCTCGTTCGGCCCGATCGTCTTGCCCGGCGTGAGCATGCCGCCGGCCGCGATCATCCCGCCCGATTCGATCACGGTGCCGTCCATGGTGATCGCGCCGAGCCCGACAAAACTGCGATCCTTCAGCAGCGTGCCGTGGACCATTGCCATATGGCCGATCAACACATCCTCCCCGACGATGGTCGGATGACCGCCCTTGCCGTCATTGCCCGAATCGCAATGGATGACGCTGCCGTCCTGGATATTGGATCGTGCGCCGATCCGGATGAAATTGACGTCGCCGCGCAGCACGCAATTATACCAGATGCTCGCTTCGGGGCCGATTTCCACATCGCCGATGATCCGGCACCCCGGCGCGACGAATGCGCTGGTATCGATCCGCGGCGTCTTGCCGTTGAAGCTGATGATGCTCACGCCGTCCATTGGTCTCTCTCCGTCACATAGACGATGGTGGGGTTCAGTTCGGGATCGTCATAGGCGGGATCCGAAAACGCCAGATCGTCACGCCGGGCCATCCCCAGCCGCTCCATCAATCCCCAGGATCCGGTATTGCCCTGAACGGTGAAGGCGACGACGCGCTGCGCGCCATGCACGTCGAAGGCGCGACGGATCGACGCGATCGCGGCCTCCTTCGCATAACCCTGCCCCCAGGCGTCCTCGCGCAGGCGCCAGCCCACTTCGAACTCGCCGGTCAGATCGGTGCCCGCAGCGTCGACACGCTTGATTCCGCAGAAACCGAGCAGCGCACCGTCCGTCTTGCGTTCCAGCAGCCAGAAGCAATGCCCATGTTCGGCCTGGCACGCGTTGACGCGTGCCACCGTCTTTTCCATCTCCGCACGGGTACGCAGCGGGCCGAGCCAGCGCATCACCGCAGGCGTGTTGAGATGGGTCTGGAAGGGATCGATATCGGCATCGTCCCAGGTTCGCAGGATCAGCCGATCGGTCTCCAGGATCGTCTCGGCCATCTTCCCCCCTTTTATCGCGTCATGGCGCCCATGCCTTGACCAACGGCAGGATGCTCGAGAAATTATCGGTCCAGGCAGCGAAGCCGGGCTTGGTCCGAAGCCCCTGCCAGTTGCCGGCGGGATCCTTTAGTCCTCCCGCAGTCAATTTCGCAATCACTTCGGCATCCGGCGACATGGCGATCCACACCGACGTGGTGCCTTGCGGCGCCGGGTTTGGATCGCGCTCGATCGAATAGCGCAGGATCGCGGCGTGCCATCCGTCCTGCTTCACCGCGGCGGCGACCACGGGTTCCAGATCGAGATAGCGGTTGGAGATGTGGACGAGCAACAGACCGCGCTGCGACAGCACCCGACGATAAATGCCGAACGCCTCGCGCGTCAGCAAATGCATGGGCACCGCATCGGACGAGAAAGCATCGAGTGCGAGGAAATCCAGGCTGGCGGGCGCTTCGGCCTGGAGCGTCAGGCGCGCGTCGCCAATCTCTATCGGCGCACTTCGCGCACAACGCGACAGGAAGCTGAACTTGGCGGGATCGCGGGCGATACGCACAACGGCCGGATCGATCTCGTAATAGCGCCAGGATTGGCCGGGTTGCGCATAGCAGGCGAGCGTGCCCGCCCCCAGCCCGACGATGCCGACACGGGCATTGGGGCCTTCCAGTTCGGGCAACATCATCAGCGCGCGCCCCACGCCGGAGCGGCGAATATAGTAGCTGGTCGGCTCCATCTCCTGCCCGGGGGCGAGAAGTTGCGTGCCATGAATCGTGGTGCCGTGCGCCAGACTGCGCACCTTTGCGCTGCTGTCCGTAAAGATCGTGTAGATGCCGAAATAGCTGCGCGTGCGCGCATTTTCGGCGAGTGAGACTGCAACCGAATTCCAGCCGCCGAAGATCATCAGCAAACCGACGATCGCCACCGCGAAGGGAATGGCACGCCCGATGCTGAGAATGCCGAGCGCCAGGATCACCCCGCCCGCAATCGCCTTTCCACCCGAAACGCTCAGGACCAGCGCAAGCAGCGTGATCAGCGTCACCGCGACCGTCAACATCCGCGCGCGGCGCCCCGATCCCCAGACACGACCGATAGCGGCGAGCCAATAGCCCTGCGGCACCAGCAGTGCCGCGGCGACGATCAGTATCGGATGCTCATAGGTCCAGTCGAACGCCACAGGTGCGAACAGGGCTGCGAACAATCCACCGATCACGCCGCCGATCGACATTGCCAGATAGAATCCGGTCAGCCGGTCGGGCGCGGGGCGCAGGCGATACATGCGCGTGTGCAGCGCGACCGCGACGACGAACAGCAGCAACAGGCTGAGTCCCGCACGGAGCAGCGGCCGCCCGGGATCGCCGAGCAGCGCGAATCCACCGAGCACCAGGATGATCAGGGGCGCAACACGTGTGAGCGCGTCGGCGATCGTCCGGTTCGTGGCAAAGGCAGCGCTGAAGCTGAGCAGATACAAAGCGAGCGGGATCACCCACAGCAGCGGCATCGCAACTATATCGGTGGTCAGGTGCGTCGTGGTCGACAGCATCAGGCCCGACGGCACCGCAGCCAGCGCGATCCAGTAGAGCTGGCGCGTCCATCGTGGTTTCTCGCTGCGTTCCACCGGCGCGTCTTCCGCCACAAGGGCAGCGGCCCTGCCGCGCGGCAAGGTGAGCGCACAAACGATGACAAGCAGCGCGAGCAGCGCATAACCGCCACTCCACAGCCAGCTCTGCCCCGCGATCGACATGCGCGGCTCGACGACCAGCGGATAGCCGATCAGCCCGACGAAACTGCCGAGATTGGACGCGGCATACAGCGCATAGGGATCGCGTCCGCCGCTGGCGATGCCGTACCAGCGCTGCATCAGCGGCGCTTGCGCGGCAACCGCGAAGAAAAGTGGCCCGATCGAGAGGACGAGCAGCCACGGCACCCAGATCACCGGTTCCGCATCGGCGGGCGGATTGCTCGCGATCAGCCCGATCGGCAGCCAGACCGCCGCAGCAGCCAACAGAGCGATATGGATGATCGCCTGACGCGCGGGCGCGAGACGGCCGATCGCATGAGCATAGGCATAGCCGCCGAGCAGCAGCGCCTGATAGACCAGCATGGCGCTGTTCCACACGGCCGGCGCCCCGCCCAGACGGGGCAGCGCCATGCGCGCGATCATCGGCTGGACCAGAAAAAGCAGGAAGGATCCGGTCAGGATCGTCACGACGAACAGCGGGCCTCGCCCGATCCGGCCTATGCTCTGCTGTTCAACCGTCGTCGCCATTCCGGTGCTTCCCCCATATTCGCGCGATCAGCTAGGGGAAGCATGGTTAAGGCCGCGTTTACGCCAGCAATCGCGCGGCATGCGCGGCGTGATAGGTGAGCACCCCCGAACAGCCGGCGCGCTTGAACGCCATCAACGTTTCAAGCACCAGCGGGTCGCGTTCGCCGGCACCCGCGGCGACCGAGGCCTCGATCATCGCATATTCGCCGGACACTTGGTACGCAAATACAGGCACTTCGAACCGATCCTTTACACGACGAACGATGTCGAGATAGGGCAGACCCGGCTTCACCATGACGCTGTCGGCACCCTCGGCGAGATCGGCCGCGACTTCGCGCAGTGCTTCCTCGCTGTTCGCCGAATCCATCTGATAGGTCTTCTTGTCGCCCTTCAGCAGTCCGCGCGAGCCCACAGCATCGCGGAACGGGCCATAAAAGGCGCTCGCATATTTGGCGGCATACGCCATGATCTGCGCGTTGACGAAGCCCTCGCCTTCCAGCGCAGCGCGGATCGCGCCAACGCGGCCGTCCATCATGTCAGACGGCGCGATGATGTCGGCACCGGCGCGCGCCTGATTGAGCGCCTGGCCAACCAGAACCTCCGACGTCGCATCGTTCAGAACATAGCCATTGGCATCGAGCAGCCCGTCATGGCCGTGCGCGGTGTAGGGATCGAGCGCGACGTCGGTCAGCACGCCGACCTCGGGCACCGCATCCTTCAAGGCACGGATCGCACGGCACATCAGATTGTCGGGATTGAGCGCTTCCTCGCCACCATCGGTGCGACGATCATGCGGTGTGTTGGGGAACAGCGCGAGGCATGGAATGCCCAGATCCCTGGCTTCCCGGCCACGCGCGACGATCAGATCGACCGACCAGCGGGACACGCCGGGCAGGCTCGCCACAGGCTCCTCGACGCCCTCGCCTTCGCAGATGAACAGCGGCCAGATCAGGTCGGCGGGGGTCAGCACGGTTTCGGCATGGAGCGATCGGCTCCACGGTGCCGATCGCGTGCGGCGAAGGCGCAAGGCGGGGAAAGCGGCGGTCATGCGCGTTGCTTTCGGACTTTGGACGCATGATCGCAAGTCCTCCATTGCCTTATGCCATTTCTTCGTCGAACTCGTCCGGCCGGTCACTTGCAGCTCGGAATCCACCTTGCAGATTATTATGCATCCGAAACGTCAGCAGTGCGTTGTGCGTCGATGAGAACCATCAAGTCCGCCGCGCTGATCGTCAATGCGCAGTCGCGCAAGGGGCGCAAACTGTTCCGCAAGGCCAAGGCCGCGGCGGCCGACCTGCCCTTTCCGGTCACCGCATATGAGGTGCGCCGGCCCAGCCTGCTCGAAGCGACGGTGCGCCGGGCGCTGGCGAACAAACCCGACATGGTGATCCTGGGCGGCGGCGACGGGACGATCAGCGGGCTGGTCGACCTGCTGGTCGGGGAGCATGTCGCGCTGGGCGTTCTGCCGCTCGGCACCGCCAACAGCTTTGCACGCACGCTTGGCATTCCGCTCGACCTGCAGGGCGCGCTCGACGTGATCGGCGGCGGCCATTTCCGTCGCATCGATCTGGGCATGGTCGATGGCGACTATTTCGCCAATTGCGCGGCGATCGGCATCTCGCCGCTGATTGCTGAAACCGTGCCCCACGGGCTGAAGGCGGCGCTGGGCCGTGTCGGCTATCTGATGTGGGCGGCTTGGAAGTTCTTCCGCTTCAAGCCCTTTGTCCTGATCGTCGAGCAGGACGGCAAGGAAACCCGGCTGAAAGTGGTGGAAGTGCGCATCTCGAACGGCGCATTCCACGGCGGCACCGAACTGGTCGACGAGGCCAGCCCCGACAGCGGAGAGATCGTCGTCCAGGCGGTCACCGGACATGTGAAGCGCCGGCTGGTCTGGAACTGGTTCACCAGCTTCTTCCGGCTCGATGCGCGCAAGGAAACGGTGGAGACTTTCTCGGGCCGTGAAATCAAGGTCAGCACCGAACCTCCGCTGGCGATCTCGATCGACGGCGAGGTACTGGCGAAGACACCGGTGATGGCACGGATCGCGGCGGGGATCATCGAGGTCGCGGCCCCCAAGGGCTGATAACGCCCGCCCTCTCCCGGTCACCATGGTTCCGCCTTGTCGGACGCATCGCACTTCGCTAGCCGCACCGCGGCAGCAATGGGGTTCCGCCCGGAATTCTGCCCAGTTCATTATGTGTTGGAGTCGAGATGACACGAGTATCGCGTGTGAAAGCGAAGTGGATGGCTGGTATCATGGCCACCTCCAGTTTGACGATTGGCGCCCTGTTGATCGCCGCCCCCGCGTCAGCCCAGAAGGCCGAAAATGGCGAGCGGCAGTTCCAGGGAGAGCTGAACAGCAAAAGCCCGAAAAATGATGGGCATCCCTATCAGGTGCGTACGATAGCGCTCGAGGGCGGCAAGCGTTACGCGTTCAGCGCGGAAACCGAGGATTTCGATCCGACGCTGCGCATTTCCTTCGCCGACGACAATGACGAGGCGCTCGCCGAGGATGACGATGGCGGCGAGGGATCGGATTCCTATATCGAGCTTACGCCCGAACGCAGCGGAACCTATCGCTTGCGCGTGTCTTCCGCAGGCAGCAGCAACGGCGCCTATGTGCTGAAAGTGCGCGAGCTTCTCCCCCTGCCGCCGCTGTTGCGGCCAAGCCCGGTCGGCAACAGCACGATCGCGTTCAAACATTATTCCGGGGCGCTGACGCCCACGGACGGCGAGATCCGCGGCCGCCGCGTTGACGATTATCAGTTCCGTTTCGAGGGCGGCAAACAGGTCTTCCTGTTCATGGACCGCGGAACGGACGATATCGACCCGATGATCGAGGTTTATGCCGGGAGCAATCGCACCAGTGCCGAGCCGATCGCCGGGGACGATGATGGAGGCGAAGAAACGAACGCCCTGCTTCTCTTCACACCGGAAAAGAGCGGCGATTTCATCGTACGCGCCACAAGCTCCAACAAAGGCGCGACCGGCGCCTATCGCCTGCGGGTCGGACAGGAACCCTGAAAGAGGGCTGACATCGAGGGGCAGCGAATTTGGACTCGCTGCCCCTCGACCTTCATTTCTTGCCGGCGATCCAGGCCTCCACATTCTTGCGCAGCAGCGCAAGCGGGACGACCCCATCACCGAGCACCACGGCGTTGAAGGCCTTGATGTCGAAGCGCTTGCCCAACGCCTTCTGCGCCTGATCGCGCAGCGCGAGGATTTCGAGCCCGCCTGAATCATAAGCGGTGAGCTGTCCCGGCAGGCTGGCGATGCGATCGGTCATGCCGCGCGCAACGTCGGGCGGGAAACGCCCGGTCTCGGTCAGATAGGCGACCAGCTTCTCCCGATCCCATTTGCCGAGATGCAGCCCCGGATCGGCGACCATGCCGCGTGCCGGCCAGGCGCGCCGCGAGATCTTCGCCTGAGGCGTATCGAGCAGGCCGATCTCTTCGGACATGCGTTCCGCATAACGCGCCCAACCCTCGATATAGGCAGAGTTGAAGCCGATCTTGGAGAGCGCGCTGGACGGCAGCCCGGCTGCATAGGCGAATTGCAGGTGATGGCCCGGATAGCCCTCATGCACCGCGGTGATCGCCATATCGGCGCGGCGCGCATCCTCGACCTTGCCGACCTGCAGCATGTAGAGCGCCGGCTTCGCCGGATCGGCGGCGGGCGTATAATTGGAACTGGCGCCCGACGCTTCCATCGCGTCGGTCATCGGCCGCACTTCGAGCGGCTGTTGCGGGACATTGTCGATCAACGCCGCCACGGCGACACGCGCGCGCGCCACGACTTCGCGGTTATAGGCAACGATCTCATCCTTCGACGCGAAACGCTCCTCGGGATCCGCCTTCACGCGCGCGACGATCTGGGTGAAATCGTCGATGCCATACAGCGTCTTGCCCATGGCACGAACGTCGGCGACATTGGCCGCGACGGTGCGCGCACCAAGCTCCGCGACTGCCTCACCCGGCCGGTCGAGCGTCGTGTAGGACCGCAGCATCGCATTGTAGCAGGCACGTCCGTTGGGCAGATCGAGCACCGACAGGCTTTCGCGCGCGGCAGGGATATACGTATCGCGCAGGAAATCCCGATAGCCGCGAACCGCCGGCGTGATCCGATCGCGCACCAGCGCCGCAAAGGCCGTCTTGAACGCCGCGTCATCGGCGCTGGCAGCAGGCTTGAAAAAGGGCGAAGCCTCGGGGGTATCCGCGATCAGTCCCTCGACCTGTGCCAACGCGCGCACCGCGACCGAGCGCGGCACGACATAGCCTTTGGCGATGCCCTGTTTCAGATTGGCGATGTCAGCCGCGATATAGCCGGGCACCGCGCCCCAGCGCGCGAGCGCTTCGGCGCGATCCTTTGCCGTGGCGACCGGCTGGCGTTCGACCAGATTGGCAAAATTGCTCGGCCAGCCATCCATATGCGAGACCGTCCAGAGTTCGCTATGGCAGACGCGCAGGCCCCGCTCCGCCTCCAGCATCTCACGCGCAATCGCATAGTCCCGGATCGCTGCCCGGTCGGTCAGCGTCTTCGGATCGAGCGCGTCGAGCCGGGCAAGCAGCGCATCGACCTCCGCATTGTTGCGCGCGATCGCCGCCGGGCTGATGTCGTTCAGGACATCGTTCCGTCCGCCCTTGATGTCGGCAAAGAAGGGCAGAAAGGGATTGGCGACCAACCGGTTGGCGACGATATCGTCGGCGATCTTCGCCATGCTATCGGCCGACGCGCTGCCCTGCGCAATCGCTGGAACCGATGTCGCCGCCAGCAACAACGCGCCCACGCCGATCGTCTTCAATATCACACCCATCACGCCACCCCTGCTGACCTATTGTTGAAATCCAGGATAGCGAAAATCGGCTCCATTGGAAGCCGCCCGCATCACGCCGTGGGCGTCAATCGCCCGGCCGGTTCGCTCTCCGCATTGATCGCTTCGCGACATTCCTCGGCATCGGGCGGCACCATCAACTTTGCCCGCCGCCAGCTCGACGACCGGTAGAACAAAGCGGCGAGCAGCAATGTGACGAGCGAGCCGAGCGGAAAACTCAGCCAGAGCGTGTCGACCCCAAGATGGTCGCGCGCAAGCAGAATGAAGCCCAACCGCACCGGATAGAGCGCGACGACAAGTGTGATCAGTGGACCATAGACCGCGCCATTGGCGCGCATCACGCCGAACAGCACCAAAGTCGCCCCGAACAGGATGAAGCTCCAGCCAGCGAGCAGATGAATATGCGCGGCGATCGCAATGGCGGGGCTCTGCCCGCCCAGGAACAAAGCGAGCGCATAACGATCGAACACCACGAGTACGAGCACCAGCGCACCGGTCATGGCAAGATTGGCGAGGATGCCCGATCGCGTGATCTGTGCGATCCTGTCCCATCGTCCCGCCCCGATATTCTGCGCAGCCATCGCGCTGACCGCCGCGCCGATCGCCATTGCGGGCATCTGCACATAGGTCCAGAGTTGCTGGATCACGCCGAAGGCGGCGGCGTAGAGCAGCCCCTCGCGATTGACGAGCCCGGCCATGGCGAGCCCGGCCGTCGAGATCACGATCATCTGCAGGCCCATTGGGAAGCCCTTGGCCAGGATCATCCTGAGCAGCACGGGATCGGGCTTGAGATAGGAAAGCTCGGCACCGCGCAGGCGCAGCGGCAGATCTTTCGCATAGATATAGACGACCAGCCCAATCGCGCTGACATAGCCCGCAATCACCGTCGACAAGGCGGACCCGGCGATGCCCATCTCGGGAAACGGGCCGACGCCCAGGATCAGCAGCGGATTGAGGACCACGTCGAGCACCACGCTGAGTGCCATGAACCAGAGCGGGGTCATCGAATCCCCCGCCCCGCGCAATCCCATCATCAGCAGCACCGACAGGAAGGATGCGGGCATGACAAGGAAGATGATGCGCAGATAATCGAGCGCCATCACCTCGGCTTCGGCCGGGGTGGCAAGCAGATGGAGGATTTGCGGCGAGAAGATCCAGCCCACCACCGCGATGACGACCGCGAGCAGAATGAACATGCCCAGCGCACTACCGATCGCACGCCGCGCGGCATCGACGTCGCGGCGACCGAATGCCTGGCCGACCATGATCGTCGCGGCCATGCCGAAGCCAAAGACCAAAGCGAACATCAGGAACATGATGATGTTCGCGTTGGATGTCGCCGCGATCGCATTCTCGCCCAGGAAACGCCCGACCCAGATCGCGTTGACCGATCCGTTGAGCGACTGGAGGATATTCGATCCGAGCGTGGGAAGCGCGAACATCAGCAGGGTGCGCGTTATCGGCCCCTGGGTGAGATCGCGGATGCCGGTTTTCTGCTCTGCTTCCGCCATCTCAACGCTCCCCCTGCTCTCCCCCTTGATGGGGGAGAGATATGGAGACTTGGGTCAGCGCAAGCTGGCCCTAGTCGTAGTCGAGAGGGGGTGATGTTCGGCATAGCGCTCGACGCCGAACATCACCCCCACCCAACCCTCCCCCATCAAGGGGGAGGGCTATTCGGTCAAACTCATCCCAGTCGCGCCAGCGCCGCCTGCAGTCGCTCCGCTTCCGCAGCCTTCTCCGCATGATCCGCCCGCGCCTTCTCCACCGCTTCGGGCTTGGCCCGTTCGACGAAGCTCGGGTTGGACAGTCGCCCGGCCAGCGAGTCGCGTTCCTTGGCAGCCGCCTCGATCGCCTTGGCGATGCGCGCGCGTTCCGCGTCGAGATCGATCGCGCCGGCCAGCGGCAGCATATAGGTCGCTTCGTCGACCACGATCTGGATCGCGCCGCCTTCCGGTGCCGGATCGTGGCTGATCGCCTCGACCCGGGCCATCCGCCCGATCGCGGACGTCTGACGCGTCAAACGCTCAACCGTCGTCGCCCCCGCGTCACGGACGTGCAGCGGCAGACGCGCGCCCGGGGGCACGTTCAACTCGGAGCGCGCGGCGCGCACTTCGGAAACCAGCCGGATCAGCCAGTCGATTTCCTGCGCGGCACCTGCATCGAGCGCGTGCGTATCGGCCAGCGGCCATTTGGCGACGATGATGTCATATTCGCGCTCGCCCATCGCATGCCAGAGCTCTTCGGTGATGAAGGGCATGAAGGGGTGGAGCATGACGAGGATCTGATCGATCACCCAGCCGGCGACGGCTTTCGTCTCGTCGTCGATCTGGCCGCGCTCTTCGCCGACAGAGACCGGCTTGATCAGTTCCAGATACCAATCGCAGAAGCGGCTCCAGGTGAACTGGTAGATCGTGTTCGCCGCCTCGTCGAACCGGAAATCGGCGAAGGCGAGATCGAGTTTCTGCACGGTCTCGATCGTCTCGGCGATGATCCAGCGATTGACCGGCAGCGCCGCATCGGGCGCCCGCAGCGTCTTCGACGCGCCGATGCCGTTGGACTGGGCGAACCGCGTCGCATTCCACAGCTTGGTCGCGAAATTGCGATATCCCTCGACGCGCTTCTCATCGAGCTTGATGTCGCGCCCCTGGCTTTCCATCGCGGTCAGGGTGAAGCGCAGCGCGTCGGCGCCATAGCGATCCACCAGGCCGAGCGGATCGACCGTATTGCCCTTCGACTTCGACATCTTCGAACCGTCGGCGGCGCGGACCAGGCCGTGAAGATACAGCGTCTTCCACGGCACTTCCTTCATGAAGTGCAGCCCCTGCATCGCCATGCGCGCATCCCAGAAGAACAGGATGTCGAAGCCGGAGATCAGCACGTCATTGGGGTAATGGCGCTTGAGCAGTTCGGTGTCATCGGGCCAGCCGAGCGTGCCGAACGGCCAAAGCCCGGAGGAGAACCAGGTGTCGAGCACGTCGCTGTCGCGCGTGAGCACGACGCCCTCGCCGGCCAGCGCCCGCACGGCGGCTTCGTCCTCGGCGACATAGCATTTGCCGTCGTCGCCATACCATGCCGGGATCTGGTGCCCCCACCAGAGCTGGCGGCTGACGCACCAGGGCTGGATATTCTCCAGCCAGTTGAACCAGGTCTTCTCCCAGCTCTTGGGCACGACGCGGATGTCGCCGTTGCGCACCGCCGCGATCGCGGGCTGCGCCAGCGTCTCCGCATCGACATACCATTGATCGGTCAGCCAGGGCTCGATCACCACGCCCGAACGGTCGCCATAGGGCGTCTGGATCGTGCGATCCTCCACCTTTTCCAGTAGCCCCGCCGCGTCGATCGCAGCGACGACCTGCGTGCGCGCTTCGAACCGGTCGAGCCCGATCAGCGCCGCGGGCACCAGCCCGTCGGCGGTCTGGACGACACGTGCCTCGGCATCGAGCATGTTGAGCATGTCCGCGGGCTTGATGCCGGCGCGACGGCCCACTTCGAAATCGTTGAAATCATGCCCCGGCGTGATCTTCACCGCGCCCGAACCCAGTTCGGGATCGGCATGCTCGTCGGCGACGATGGGCACCAGCCGGCCGGTGATCGGCAGGCGAACATTCTTCCCGATCAGCGCCTTATAGCGCTCATCGTCCGGGTTCACCGCGACCGCCATATCGGCGAGCATCGTTTCCGGCCGCGTCGTCGCGACCGAGATAAAGCCGCTGCCGTCCTCGAGCGGGTAACGGAAATGCCAGAACTTGCCGGCGATCTCGCGCGTCTCGACCTCGAGGTCAGAGATCGCGGTCTTGAAGCCGGGATCCCAATTCACGAGACGCTTGTCGCGATAGAGCAGGCCCTGATTGTAGAGATCGACGAACACCTTGATGACCGCGCGGCTGAAATGCGGGTCCATGGTGAACTGCTCGCGGCTCCAGTCCATCGAGCAGCCGAGCCGGCGGAGCTGGCGGGTGATATGACCGCCCGACTGCGCCTTCCATTCCCAGACATGTTCGACAAACGCCTCGCGGCTCATGTCGGTGCGCTTCACGCCCTGCGAATTCAGGTTGCGCTCCACCACCATCTGCGTGGCGATGCCGGCATGGTCGGTGCCGACCACCCACAGGGCATCCTTGCCCTGCAGACGCGCGTGGCGGACCAGCACGTCCTGCAACGTGTTGTCGAGCGCATGGCCGATATGCAGGCTGCCCGTGACGTTGGGCGGCGGATTGACGATGGTGAAGGGTACGGCGTCGGGCCGTTCGGGGCGGAACAGCCCTTCCTTTTCCCAATGGTCGTACCACCGCGCCTCAATGGCAGCCGGATCGAAGGTTTTTGCGAGTTCAGTCATGATGCCCGGGCTTTAGCGGGCTAGCGCATCAGATTCCAACTGCTCATTGCGATTTGGGTGTGTGCGCTCCGTCAACGTCATTGCGAGGAGGACGGCGGGGAGGCCCTATCGCGGCGTCGCCCCGCCTTCGGGCTTCGTCCACTGATCCAGCCAAGCGAAGACCTCATGATACCATTGCATCGAATTGCGGGGCTTCAACACCCAGTGATTCTCGTCCGGGAAATGGAGCAGGCGCGATGGAATGCCGCGGCGCTGGAGCGCGGTGAAGGCGGCCAGGCCCTGCGTATCCGGGATGCGGAAATCATTCGCGCCGTGGATCACCAGCATCGGCGTCTTCCACTTGGCGACGTGATTGACCGGGTTCCATTTCTCATATTCTTCGGGCTTTTCGTAATAGGGACCGCCATGCTCCCATTCGTCGAACCAGAGCTCCTCGGTCTCGTACGCCATGGCACGCGCGTCGAAGACGCCGTCATGCTGGACGAGGCATTTGAACCGGTCCGGCCACTGGCCGGCGATCCAGTTCATCATATAGCCGCCATAGGATCCGCCGAGCGCGCAGGCATTGGCGATGTCGATCCCGGCATCCTTGGCGCCCGCCGCGACGATACCCAGCTTCAGATCCTCGAGCGGCTTGCCGCCCCAGTCGCGATTGATGCTGTCGGTGAAGGCCTGGCCGTAACCGGTCGAGCCATGGAAATCGATCGTGACCGCGGCATAACCGGGCGCCGAGAACAGTCGCGGATTCCAGCGGTACGACCAGCCATTGCCGAAGCTGCCCTGTGGCCCGCCATGAACGAGCAAAGCCACCGGCAGCTTGCCGACCGCGCCCTGCGGCTTGACGATCTGCCCCCAGACCGTGTCGCCGTTCGCGCCCGCAAAGCTGAAGCGTTCGACGCTGACCGGATCGATCTGCGCCAGCTTCTCGGCATTGACGCGGGTGAGTTGGGTCAGCTTGCCCGCCTTGGTCAAGCGATAGAGATCGTCGGGCGCCTGCAATGAATTGAGCGTCAGGATCGCACCGCCATCGGCAAGCGGGATGAGATTACCGGCAGTGCCGCCTTGGGTGAGCCGCGTCACCTTTCCGCTCGCGACATCGACGCGGAATGCGGGATCGTCGAGCGTATCGCCCGCAGTGACGAACAGGCTCTTGCCGTCCTTCGCCCAGGCAAGCGAGCCGACCGAACGGTCCCAGCCTTCGGTCAGTGCGCGCGTCTGGCCGGTCGCGAGATTGCGGAGCTGGACGACCTGCCGGTCGGCTTCATAGCCCGGCCGCTTCATCGCGACATAAGCCAGCCATTTTCCGTCGGGCGAGACTGCGGGCAGATTATCGGTCGCGTCATTGGCGTCGGTCAGATTGACAGGCGCGGCGCTGCCGTCGGCCGGACTGGCGAAGATGTCGAGATTGGTCGAGAGCGGCTCGATCCGCCCCGCCTCGCGCAATGCGAAATAGATGGTCCGCCCATCGGGCGCCCAGGCGATCTCCTCGCCGCCGCCATAGGGCTTGGACGGCGTATCACCCACCAATTCGCCGACCACAGAAACGCCGGTTCCCTCCGCTTTCCCATCCTTCAACGGGAAGACATAGAGGCGCGAACGCTCATTGGGGTTCTCCCACTCGTCCCAATGACGGACGAACATCTGGTCGTAGGTTCGGCCGGTGCCGATCGCGGTATTGGCGAAACGAACGGTCGAGCAGGCGAAATCGCGGCAACCCAGATGGCGTTCGCCCCAGATCGCGATGCGATCGCCGGTCGGCGCCAGCGCATAACCCGCAACATCCGCGGACAGGCTCGTCACCTGCTCGGGTGTCCCGCCGGGCAGTGCGACGCGCCAGACCTGCTCGGTCTCCTCCGCCTTGCTCAGATAATAAAGATGCCTGCCGTCGGCGGAGAATTTGGGGTCATGCTCGTTCTTGTCGGCGGCCGAGGCGACCTTCACCGGCACCGCGCCTTTGGTCGCGATATCGAGCAGCCACAGATCGGTGCGCCGTTTGTTGGCGGGCAGATCGGTCTCGCTCACCGAATAGACGATCCATTTGCCGTCGGGCGAAACCGTGGGCGCGGCGATGCGGTGCATCGTCGCCAGATCCTCGGCAGTCATCGGACGGGCAACAGCGGCGCCGGGCGCCTGGGCGATGGCAAGCGCGGATAGGCTCGCGAGCAGCAAGGTCTTCATGGAAGCGCAATAGACCTATTTTTCGGGTGCCGCCATGTCTTGTGAGTGTGGATGAAGCATGGTCTTCAAGCAATTTCGATCAGTTTTCATCACAAAGCGCTAAACTTGTCCCCTCGCTGTTGAAGCTCGAACAAACCCGGCCGGACGTCATTCGCGATGCGTTCCATACGGTCCCAAACGTAGAGAATGCGCGACGCTTTCTTCGCCAATGGCAACTCCATGACGCCTGCACGAGGGAAAAATCCGACAAGCTGCGACCGCAAAAACAGCTCACGCGATGGCCGCTTTTTCGCAATATTGAGGTCGCCCGATAGGACCACCCAATCACCTTCTCCACCTAACGAAGAAATCCATTCTTCATCGGCAATGTGCGAATTTCCAAACTTATCACGATGGCAAATAACTTCATGGTCGGCCGCAAAGAGCGCATTCAGACCGCGCGCCAGGTCTGGTGGAAGGTTATTGTCGACAAAGACCTTCAATGGACCGGTCGGGACAAGCTGTTTTCGAAGCGAAGAGCATCGCGGACAGCACCAACGGGAATATCATAGAGCCTGGCAACCCTCTCAACAGAGCCTTCCGCTTTGACCTCTTGTACAACCCGAGAGGTAAGCAAGCCGGTTTTGTGAATAATCGGTTGCCCGAAGGAGCGCCGGGGGTCCGCCACGATCGTTTTGCGTGACGGCACAAGCCACCATCGCTCAGCGCGCTCGTCGCCAAATTCGAGTCCATGCAGCGAAGGCAATACGAAATCGCGAAAAACGTGCTGCCTATCTTTGAGGTCAATCAACCGAGGCTCTTCAACACCCTTTGTAATCTCGAGAAAAATTCTCTTCCCATCAGATTTGAAAGCGCGCGTGGAGAATGGATGTTCTTCACCGAGCATTTCCTGAGCTCGATCGATGCACAGGCGAATTGTCGGAAGGCCTATGCGGGATTTTCGTAGTGCATGGACGATCCGCGCTTCAATCAAGTCCCGAAAGCCGAGCAATTGACCATTCTGTTCAGAATCGTACTGCAGCCTCCAGAGCGGCGGCTGCTCGTGACATCCATCATCCCGGTCATAGTCATACCCATACAACCAGCGACGGAGGGTCACAGGCTGCATATGCAGGAGCCTCGCCGCCTCGGCCGGCGTGTATGCTCCAACTCCAAACTCTGGATCTGACATGCGGCGACCCTTAAATCACATTACAGCGACATAACGACTGGAGGCTTAAAGGCAACTCGCAACGGTTGACCAAAAGGCGCCCGATTCAGTTACGCGAGCAAGCTCAATGCTGCGTTCCGAGTACCGTTCTCCACCACATTCGCTCCCCCGGTTCCGGGGGTGTCGATCACAGCCGCCAGCGCCTAAGACAGCGCCAAGGGGAAATACGATCCATCAGCAAGCCGAGACTCGCCCGATCTTCATATTGGAGGATATTCCGGCCACGCGTGACTGGTTGCGGGCGCTTGTCGCCGAGGCTTATCCGGGCGCGGACGTCGCCGCGGCCGCAACGCTGGCGGAAGCGCGGAAATGGCTGAGTAAGCAGCGTGACGATGTCGCGGTGCTGTGCCTGGTCGATCTGGGTCTGCCCGATGGATCGGGCGTGGATTTCATCCGCGAATTGCTGGCCCGCCTGCCCTCCGCGCAGCCCGTGGTCACGTCGCTCTATGACGACGACGATCATCTGCTGTCCGCCATGGCGGCCGGCGCGCAGGGTTATCTTCTGAAAGACCATGAGCCCGCCGATATCGTTCGGCGCCTCCATGCGATGGATCGCGGCGAAAGCCCGATCTCTCCGCCGATGGCGCAGCGGATCCTGGCGCATTTCCGCACCCATGCCCGTTTCCTGGGCGGACAGCCCGATCCGGTGCAATTGACGCCGCGCGAAACCGATGTGCTTCGCCTGATCGGCCGCGGCCTGAAGGTGGCGGAAGCCGCGAACACGCTTGGGCTCAGCGAAACGACGGTCTCGGGTTATCTCAAGACGATCTATCGCAAACTCGACATCGGATCGCGCGCCGAAGCGGCGGTTGAGGCAGTGCGGCGCGGCCTGACATAAGCAGGCAATCCCCCTGAACGGGGGGACGCAAGCCGATGCCCGCCATATTAGACAGTTCCCAGCAAATACTGGGGGCAACATGTTGAGAAACCTTACTGCTTGTATCACGCTGACCGCACTGCTCGCATTGGGCACGGCGGCGCATGCCGAAAAATATCCGAAGATCGCCGATCCCGTGGTGTTCTCGCCCGAAACCGACCACAGCGGTGAGGCGAACGCGCTGATCTGGGTCAACAAGCCGGGCTCCGCAAAGGGCGTGCGCAAGGTCGTCGTGCCATTTTTCCAGGTGCAGTTCGTGATCGACAGCGACACGACCGCGATCGCAGGCAAAGCCTCGGCCAAGTCCATGGTGAAGCTCGTCGGCCCATCGCCGGACCAGATGCAGGCGATGACCGATCGCCTCTACGCCAGGCTGGTTGCCGAACTGACCGCGGCGGGGCTCACCGTCGTCCCGCACGGCGAAGCACGCAGCTATGCCAATTATGCCCGACTGCAGGACGGCGGCAAGCCGAGCGGCAGCAAGGTCGACGGTCATCAGGGCGTCAATTCACTGTTCTTCGCACCGCGGGGCATGACATTTTATTTCCTGCCAACACAGGATGTTGCCTATAGTGGTGCAGGATCGTTCGGAGGTTTCAGCACCGCGATGCTGCCGCCACGCGAACAGGCGTTGATGGAGGAATCGGGCGCAGCTGTGCTCGGTTTCCGCGCCGTCGTCGATTTCGCGCAATTGGCGAACAACAACAAGAAATCGCCGTTCAGGATGCTGCGAACCAGGGCGAAGACGTCGGCTCAGGCGGGCATCGCGATCCGGCCGATCGCAACCCAATTGTGGCTGATGACGCCACAGGCCAAGCCGGGCGTCACCGACATGCAGAATCGCATGCGCTTCGAAGTGCAGGCCCCGCTGCTGATCGACACCGACGCGATCACATCGATGACCGATGCGAGAACGGGTGGAGACAAGACGTCGGAAGCGTTCGGCAATGCGCTGGGCATGCTGATGGGCAGCGGCACGTCCAAGACACGCAAATACGATATCAGCGTCGATACAGAGGCATGGGAACGCGATGTCGAGGGCGCGCTCAACGGCGTCGAGACCATGCTGGTTGCGCGGCTGAAGACTGAGCTTTAGCGAAAATCCGCCGCATGATCGCCATCAGGCGGCATGCGGCGGGCCGGCAATCCTGATATTAAATAAACAAATACAGGTAGTTATATATAAATATTAATTCATCACGTCAGCTAAAACTTCGCTTTCGCTCCAGCGAAAGGATCTCCCGAGCACAGTCGAGGGGCTGGAGCCCATCCGATCTGTCCGATTCGGTGAGTTGGCAAACATCGTTTGGACCCCAGCTCTCGCTGGGGTGACGTCCAAAGCTTATATTACTGCCGGCGCGGCGGGGAAACGAACTAAAGGTCTTTGCCCGTGATCCGCCGGATCTCGCGCGACACCATGCGCTCCACCACAGCTGGCAGATTGGCATCGAGCCATTCGCTGAGCATCGGGCGCAGCATCTCGCGGACCAGGCCTTCGAGCGTGTTGGCGCCCGCTTCCGGCTTCACGATCAGCGACGAAAGCGATTCGAGCGACATCCGGCTGGCCTTGGCCACGCGTTCCGAAATCAGCTCGGGATCCTCGGCGATCTCCTTCATGGGTTCCGCTTCTTCCTCATCGGCATAAACGTCGCTCTCGATGACCGTATCGGTCAGTTCAAGAACTTCGTCGTCGGCGTCCAGTTCCTCGGAAATCACCGGAATCGGCGCCGCACGGCGCCGGGATGCGGCGCGCGCGCGCGCGGTTGCCGCCGACGTATCCGCGTCTTCGGCGATGATCCGTTTGATCGAGGACAAGATGTCCTCCATCGACGGCTCGTTGCTGATGTCCCCCATCTTCACAGCCTTACTGCTTCGGTAACGGTGTTACTGACGGATTCTGGGCCGGCGTGTCAACGGTACGTGTTGCCACGGGCTCCGGCTTCGGATCACTGTCCCAATCCCAGATGATATTCCGGACGCGCTTATAATTGGTTACCGGGTCATAAAGCGGGCCGCCATCGAGCCCCAGATCGCGTGCCTCGGCATGCCCCATCGCCGCCAGCATGGTGAATCCGGCGACATAGGCATCGCGGCGCGCAGTGACGAGCTGGACCTGCGAGTTGAGCAATTCCTGTTCGGCGTTCAGGATATCGAGAATCGTGCGGGTGCCGACGCTGTTCTCGGCGCGGACGCCCTCAAGCGAAAGCCGGTTCGCGGAAACCGCGGTTTCCGAGCTCGCGATCACCTCGTTCGCGGCCTGCCAGCTCGCATAGGCCGACCGGGTCTGGGCGATCACGCTGCGTTCGATCTCGATCTGCCCCTCGATTGACTGACCTTCACGAGCCTGTGCCTGGCGAACCTGAGCAGACGGCGCACCACCCTGATAGATCGGGATCGTCGCCTGCAGGCCCAGCGAGGCGGAGTGCTGGGTCTGAGCAACCGAAACGCCCGGAATGCTCGTGCCGAGCGTACCGAGATAATTCTGATATTGTCCGTTGCTGACCGCGGAGAGCCGCGGCAGGCGCGACGCGTTGGCCACGCCTACGTCGAAGCGGGCGGCCTCGCGCCGCTGCTTTGCGGCGAGCAGATCCGGATTGTCGGCCAGGGCGGTATCGACAGCGGCATCGGGCGCGGCCGGCAGATTGGGCAGCGGCGGCGGTGGCTGGAGCGTGCCGGGCGGCGAACCGACCACCTGAATGTAACGCTCGCGGCTGCCGATCAACCGCGCCTCGGCACTCTGAAGCTGGCTGCGCGCGATGGCCAGACGGGCCTGCGACTGCGCAACATCGGTACGGGTCAGGTCGCCCACTTCGAACCGGTCGTTCGTCGCCTGCAAGTTCACGTCGAGCACGCCGACATTGGCCTGGTTGAGCTGAACGATCGCCTCGTCGCGGATCACGTCCATATAAGCGGCAACGACCGAACTGAAGATGCTCGACTCGGTGCCACGCAGAACCGATCGGCCCGCGTCTACGCGACGGTCCGCGGCGCGAAGCCCGTTGCGCACCGCACCGCCCTGATAGATCGGCACCTGGATCTGGCCCTGCGCGGAAATCGACCGCTCCGGCGCGTTGAAGGCGTTGGCGGGCTGAATGAGGTTTTCGGTGTAATTCGCCTGCGCACTGATGTTGGGCAGGGCCTGAGCGCGCGTGATCGGCACATTCTCGTCCTCGGCGCGCTGGCGCGCACGATCGCCGGTCAGTGTCGGATTGGTGTTATAGGCCTTGGTCAGCGCCTCGCGGAGCGTTTCCGCCGAAGCGGGCGATGCGCCCAGCGCCAGGCCGCCAAAAGCCACACCGAGTGCCGTGATCGCAGCAACGCCCGCAAGGGACCTGATTTTCGTTCTCAGCACGCTCGAAACCTTCTTCAGAATACGAAGCCAGCAGGCACCGCGAAGCCGGGCAGCGACACCGCTTCCGAATCCGCGAAATCGTCGAGCACCAACGACACGCCGACCTTGCGACCCGATGCCAGGCGGGTGACGCCACGTTCGACGATCGCGGCCGCGATCCGCCCGCCATCGGCCAATTGCCCGGCCAGTGCATCCGACAGGCGCTCGATCGCACCGTCGATCAGGATCACGTCATAAGGCGCTGCGGCGGACCAGCCTTCGGCCAGCGGCCCCGTCACCACCGTGACGCCACGATCCGCAAGCGCCCCACGCGCGAAATCGGCAAGCGCCGCATTCTCTTCGAGCGCGGTCACATCCAGGCCCAGTTCGGCCAGAACGGCAGCGGCATAGCCAGTGGCAGCCCCCACGACGAGCACACGCTCTCCGGCGCGCGGCGCCAGTGCGGTCAGCAGCCGGCCGGTCACCAGCGGGGGATTGATCGCCCGCCCCTCGCCCACCGGAACCGGTGTGTCGATATAGGCAAGCTCCGCGCGGTCCGCTGGCATGAACGCCTCACGCGGGACGGCACGCATCGCATCGACCACGCGCGTATCGGATACGGCAGAGGTTCGCAGCTGGTTGGACACCATCGCCGCACGCATCGCTTCGAAATTCGCTTCGTTCATCATCGGATTCCAGATCGCACAACTGTCTTACATGCGCAATACACTATATCGCGCCATCGCGGCTTCTATCCCCTGGAAACGACCTCGCCAAGCGAAAGAGCATCCACGCATAGCTAATGATCAAATACCCCGAATGCGAGAGGGGATCGATCGAGATCGCCTGCCTCGTACAGGCCACGCCGCAACAGCGGCGACAGCCCACAAAACCTTTGTAAATACTGAGATTTTTTCTGCTCTGGGGCATCGACATTGATGGCCGGCTGCAGAATGTCTGAAAGACGCCCGCTCCCGGCCATCCGCGGGCAACGCTACCCGCAACGGCTTAAGGGACCGTGTAGTCGCCATGTCGGCGAAGCAGGCGAGCAACTCCCGCTTTTCGACCGACGGCTGCTCACCATCGACGGGCGTCGTGGAGATGCGGCGACAAAGGGTCATCGAGCACCCTGTCGCCGCCCCGTCTTGACCGGTTTCAGCACACGCGCGTCGAACAGGGCGGCCAGCACCCCCTCGTCGGCGCGCGGGTCGATCAGATCCTTTGGCGCGCGGCCGGTTTCCTGCGCCAGTGCAGCGATACGCCCGCCATTGGTGAACCAGCCATCGGGCTCTCGCGCGGCGATCGGATCGCGATAAGCCTGGTCGATCGGCACGATTTCCCACCCATCCTTGCGCAACGCGGTGGCGAGATCGCCGATGAACATCGCATTGAGGTCGGTTTCGTGGAGCAGGATCACCTGTATCGGCTGCCGGCCCAGCGCCGTCCGCGCGATCCCGTCGTAGAAATTTGCGGCGCCGACCAGAGTCTCGACATACAGGTCGCGCAACGCCGCCATGTCCATGCGCTTGCCCGCCTGCTTCGCGTGCGTGGCCAATCCGTCGAGATACCAGTCGTAATCGTCGATCGTGACATAGCCGTTGGTGAGGCCCCGCTTGACCAGCGCGGCACGCACTTCCGCCCGTTTGGCAAGATCGCGACCGCCTTCGTCCAGATAGGGATAGCGATACCAGGGGCGATAGCCGGACCGCCCCTTCAGCCAGGCGGCGGCACGATCGATATCCGCGATATAGTCTGCTGCGGATGTCTTCGACAGCCAACGATGGCTGTAGCTGTGATTGCCGATCACATGGCCGGCTCGAACATAGGCCGAGATCCGTGCAGCGCCGCCCTTGCCGTCAGGGGCATCGAGATTGCCCGGAGTGACGAAGAACGCCGCCTGTTCGATCCGCGCACGCTTCAGCGCGGCGATGAAGATCCGCGTGCGCGTGTCCGGCGTGAAGAAGCCACCGGCCTGGCGCGGAACATCGTCGAAGCTGAAAGCGATCCGCTTTTGTGCAGACGCGGATGCCGGAACTGCGAGCATCCACGCAGCAACCAGCGCCAACATCATTCTCGACATGATCGCTCCGGCACCACCCATGCGCCACTCCCTATCGATGGGCGAACGCTCCGCCCGGTCCGCTCCACATAAACGACGGAAACGGGGCCATTGCCAGCAAGACCGTCGCGATCGCGCGAAAGCGCCCGGCGGGGCACAGTGGATGCACCGGCCTCGTAATGCCAACAGGTTGTGATCTCTTCGATAAACATCTAGCTTTCCGCCCGTGCAGGTCGCGTCAACTGCTGACCACACGTGTACAAGGAGTTGGCCATGGCGACCGAATTCGACGGGCTGCGCTACATCGCGTCCTATAGCGATCTTATCCTCGTGCTGGGCGCGGATGCCCAGGCCGGACGCGATCATTACGAGCGCTATGGCCGGACGGAAGGTCGGGTCCCCGCGCTGTTCGACCCCTATCTCTACGCGGCATCCAATCTGGATATCCTGCGGACCTATGGCGGCGACACGGCGGCGATCGCGACACACTACATCAAATACGGTTTCTACGAGGGGCGCACGAGCACCAGCTTCGACGCGCTTCTCTACGGCGCATCCAATATCGATGTCGCACGGACATACGGCACCGACCAGTCGGCTCTCGCGATGCATTATGTCCGCTGGGGCTATACCGAAGGGCGATCGACGAACAGCTTCGATCCCTATCGCTATTCGGCGTCCAACCTGGACATCCTGCGCACCTATGGCGACAATCCCGCCGCGATCGCGGCGCATTATATTCGTTATGGCATCAATGAAGGGCGCACCAGCACCGCCTTCGACGCGCTGCTGTACGGCGCCTCCTATGCCGATCTCGCACGGACATATGGTACCGACCAATCAGCCCTGGCGGCACACTATGTTCGCTGGGGTTATACAGAGGGGCGATCGGCGAACGGTTTCGATGCGCTGGCCTATTCGGCCACGAACGTCGATGTCGCGCGCGCGTTCGGAACCGATGTGACCGCGCTGATCAATCACTATCTGGTGATCGGCGCAAAGGAAGGCCGCGCGACCAGTGGGTTCGACGGTATCGCCTATCTGCTGTCCAATCCCGATCTGCAGAACGGCGCTGTGGTTGTCGATGGCGCGATCCGGCACTGGATCACGGCGGGAATCGCGCAAGGCCGCTCGGGCGACGCCGCGTTCGGCCGCGAACAATCCAGCCACGCGCTGGTCGCCGGCCGCGCCAACGGCACGATCGACGGTGTCGGCGACAGTGACTGGTATTCGATCACGCTCACCGCCGGGCAGACCGTGAGCGCCGAAATACTGGGCGCGGGCAGCGGCGCGGGCACGCTCGCGGCAGGCAGTTTTCGTATCTACGATCCGTCGATCCATCTTGTGGCGACCGGCAATGTCGCGGGCGGATCAAGCTCGGCGACCAGTTTCGTCGCGCAGATGAACGGCACCTATTATATCGCGGTGACACCCGAAGGGAGCAGCACGGGCAGTTACGTCGTCACGGCGCAGCCGATCGCGCAGATCGCTTTCGTCAACCAGGCGATCGCGACGGCGAACGTGCAGGGCCAGCCAGGCAATGCCGACGAGGTGGTCTTTCGCGTCAATGCAGCGACGCCGTCGACCAGCTTTAGCGGGTTCGTGCTGACCGATATCGAGCGGCTGATCGTGGAGGACGCCCAGTCCGCACCCCTGACGATCGACCTCTCCGCGTCGAGCAATATCGGCACGATCGTTACCCGGCCGCCGCTGGGGTCGGTCGGCTACATCAACATCGGCAATCTGGCGGTGATGGAATTCAGCGGCTTCGTTTCGCGGTTCGACGTCCGGTTCAAGGATTCGGCGGTCGCCGGCGACAGCACGATCGCCCAGATCATACTGAGCGCCGGAAGCATCGGCACGCTCAGCGTGGGCAGCACGGCCAATGCGGCGGGTGGGGTCGAGACGCTGTCGATCACGATGCTGGACACGCCGCTCACACAATCCTTCGCCGTCACGGACCTGAACGTCGACGCCAACGCGATCACCATCGGCGGCGCGGGCAGCCTCGTCATCGCACAGGCATTGCATGCCAGCGTGCGGGACGTGACAGCGTTGTTGAGCCGTGGCGACGTGACGCTGGATCTGAGCAAGGCAACCACAGGCGTGCGTTATACCGGCAGTAGCGCGGCGGGCTATGCGGGCAACAATTCCCTCGTGCTCGGCGACGGATCGGACAATGTGAACGTGTTCGGCGGGGCCGATACGATCGTGACCGGCGCGGGCGACGATATCATACGCACCGGCGGCGGGTTCGATCGCATTGTCGTCGGCAGGAATCTGGACAACCGCGACGTCATCGACGGCGGCACCGAGGGTGCCGTGCTCGTCATCGGCGGAAAGAATTATTCGGACGCCGATTTTGCGGGCGTGATCCGCGTCACGCAGGTCGAGACGACCGATCTGTTCGCGACGGTGCTCGGCGCCAATGCCCAGGCGGCCGGCATCGTCCGGGTGGTCGGAACCTCATCATCCGGTTCGCTGACCGATGCCAGCGCCTATACGGTCGCCATCGCGGTCGATGTCAGCGCCGGTGGCGGGGATATCGTCCGCACCGGATCGGGCAATGACGTAGTCACGATCGGTGCCGGCAATGTCACCGTCTCGCTGGGCGGCGGCGACGATCTGATCGTCGCGACCGCGGCGCTGTCGACAGGCAGCATCTTCGACGGCGGTGCGGGCATCGATACGATTTCGGGATCGGGCACGCTGGACCTTGCCAAAGTGACCGGCGTGGAACGGCTGGTGGGCGGCACGCTGGCAGTGACCGGCGCAACCGCCGCGACGCCGACGACCTATGACGTCACGGCGACATCGTTCCGACTGTCCGAGGGTCTGACCAGCACGGCATATGGTTTCGTCATCCATGGCGGCACCCTGGTGAAGGACAATGTCGGTGTGGCGAATGCGATCGATTTCCGCGGAACCGCGGGAACCGACACGATCGTGGTGGACGCTGCGGATCTGATCGCCACGCTGAAGATCGACGGCGGCGGGGGCATCGATACGCTGACGGTGAGCGGCGGCGTGCTGACCGACGACCGTTTCCTGGCGCTTTCGAATATCGAGCGGCTGCAGGCGGGGGCAGCGCCTCTGCATGCAACGCTGGGCGCCGCGGCGCAGTCGGCAGGCATCACGGATATCGCTTTCGGCACGGGCGACCATGATGTGATCGTGGGCGCGGATTTCACGGCACCATTGACAGTGACGGGACGGCTGGTCGCCGGTATCGGTCATTGGACGGTCGACGCATCGCAATCGAGCGCGGCGATACATTTCGTGTCCAATACGTCCAATCTCCAGAGCGAGGACGTGCTGATCGGGGGCACCAGCTCCGCCGATGTGCTCACGATCGACTTCATCCGCGGCGGCGGCCTTCTGCCTCCCACCAACGGTATCGTCGGCAGCCTGGTGGGGGTCAGCCATGTCGAAACCATCGAGGTGAACGTCACCTCGGGCCGGCATGCGCTCAATGGTCCGGTCGTGCTGGATACCAGTGCCGCCGATCTTGACGGCACCGACACGCAGCGTGTGACCATCACCGACAATATCTATCTCGCCGGCTGGGTCAGCGCCTCGATCGATGCATCCGCCGCGTCCGCCAATATGCTGATCCTGGGTGGCAACGATATCCGCACCGGCACCGGCAACGACCGCATCTCGACATCCGCCCACATGGCCGCGAACGTGGTTGCCGGGGCCGGTGACGACATCATCCTCGGCAAAAGCTTCTTCGACATCATCGACGGCGGCAGCGGCAGCGACCTGATCTATGGCGGATTGGGAGCGGACATGCTCACCGGCGGAAGCGGTGCCGATATCTTCGTCTACACCCGCTTCGCCGAAAGCGACGCCTCCGCCATCGACACGATCGTCGATTTCGTCTCGGGCGTCGACCGGGTGGATGCGACCCGGATCGCCGACCTGGCCCATCTCGCCGGTCAGACAATCCGCTTCGCCGGCAATGCCGCCGACCTGGCATCCGCCCAGGCACTGCTGTCGCCGCGCGACACCACGCTCGATGCGGTGTTCGTGCAGGATAGTCAGACGCTCTGGTTCGACAATGGCGATGGCGTGCTGGACGCATCGGACCTGCGCATCAAGATGACGAACGTGACGTCGCTCGGCGCCAGCGATGTCATGGCCGGAGCAATTGTCACACCCTATATCGACTTCGAGCAATTCTTCATCGTGTAGGCAGGATCGTTGCAGTACAGTAACCAGTTCTTAGGGGCTGCCGGTTAATGAGGGGACTTGGGCCTGTAGCTTAAAGCAGAGCGCGCCGCAGATTACGGCAGGATGTAGGTGTGAGACCTACTGGGCCCACCAGTCACCAATCCCTTCCGCTCCCTATACTTCGAACAGCCCGCGGAACCATGAAATCCGGGGTTTCGATGCTGTTGCCCGCGCGCGTCGTGCATGTTGGTCCATGCACGACGGGTGTCTCGCTCAATGCCCGTTTCTGATGTATCCCCATAAAAAAGGGGAGACCATATGCGCATGTTCGTTCCGGCCCTGGCCGCCGCTCTGTTCTGCTCGTCCGCCGCAGTCGCGCAAACGCCTGCCAACGCGCCGGCCGCGACGCCCAAGACCCCGGTCACCGTCGGGCTTTCGCAGCAGATCGATTTCACCGCCAAAGCGAATGGCAAGGCGTACCGGCTGTTCATCGCCGCCCCCTACACCCCACCGCCACCGGGAGGTTATCCGGTGGTCTATGTCCTGGATGGCAACGGCTATTTCGGCAGCGTCACCGAAGCAGTCCGGCTGCGCAGCGCATTGGGCGGAGAGATTGCCGGGGCCGTGGTGGTCGGCATCGGATATCCGACCGACAATCTGATGATCCCGATGGCGCGGCGCTTCTACGATCTGACGCCGACTCCGCTCCCCCCCGCGGAACGCGACAAGATGGAAAAGCCGATGAAGGCGATGGGTTTCAACGAAATCGAATATGGCGGTGCCGATGTACTGCTCGATATTATCGAGGCAGAGATCAAACCGCTCGTCGCCGGCGCGTTTCCAACCAATCCCAAGCGCAGCGCCCTGTTCGGCCACTCGCTGGGCGGGCTCGCCGTGCTCAACGCGCTCTTCAAGCGTCCGCAAGCCTTCGAAACCTATCTCGCGATCAGCCCGTCAATCTGGTGGGCGGGGCGCGATGTACTGAAGGGGGAAGCGGCCTTTGCCGGCAAGCTGAAGAGCGGCGCCGCTCCCCGAGTCTTCATCGGGGTCGGCGGACTGGAACAGACTGCGCCCGGCAGCGAACCGCCGCCGGGCATGACCCGCGCGGAAATCGCCAAAAGCGTTGCCGAAGCCGCGATGATCGACAATGCCAGCGCGCTCGGAAAGCGCCTTCAGGCGCTGAAGGGCGGGCCGGGATACAAGGTCGTCTACAAGACCTTCGAGGGCGAAACCCATGGCAGCGTTCCCTGGGCGACGTTCAAGCCGGCATTCGATCTTGCCTTGCCGGCCACGCCCGCCGCAAAGCCCTGAGATCCGCCCCACCCCGATATGATTGCGAAGGAATTTTCATGATCCGGCAGATTTCCGGAATGGGCCTTGTCGGCCTGACCCTGTCGCTGGCCGCGCCGGCACAGGCCGAGACGGTCTCCGGCCCGACCGATCTGGGCATCGCGGTATCCGCGCAGATCGCGTGTGCGGGCGTGTTCGTGACCGGACGCGCGGAAACCGATGTGCTGCGCGACGATATCCACGCGCTGGCACCGTTCACCCGATCGGTCACGCTTGCGGTCGACCGCAAGGATCGCACCGTCACCGCGTCCGCGCCGGGTGGCGCGTCGCGCAATGCACTCTACCGCGCCGGCGTGGGCTGCACATTATTGTCGGGCACCGTCGAGCGCGCGACACTCGATCGGCAGGCGGCGAAGCTTCGCCCCATGAAATTGCGCCCCTCGACGGCCTGGCCAATGGGCGATGCGACACCCAAAATCCATAGTTCGAAGCCTGACAATGCAGCCCTGGCAAAGGCGGTCGACGACGCCTTTGTCGAGCAGAACAAGAATGGCTATCCCGACACCCGCGCCATCGTCGTGGTCCAGGGCGGGCGGATCGTCGCGGAGCAATATGCGCCCGGCTTCGACCGCAACAGCCGGCTGCTCGGCTGGTCGGCAAGCAAGAGCATCGCGGCCACTTTGGTCGGCCTGCTGGTCGACGACGGCGTGCTCAAGCTCGATGCCCCTGCCCCTGTTCCCGAATGGCAGGGCGAAGGCGATCCTCGCCGGCAGATCACGCTGCGCCAGTTGCTGACCATGTCGAGCGGTCTGCGCTTCCAGGAAAGCTATGAGCCCGGCACAGATTCCATCCGGATGCTGTTCTCGGCGCCAGACATGGGGGCGCTGGCCGCATCGCTGCCGCTCGACAAGGCGCCGGGTTCGGCCTGGAGCTATTCATCGGGCACGACCAACATTCTGTCCCGCATCGTGACCCAGGCGACGGGTGGCTCGCTGGACGCCGTCACGCGTTTTGCACGCAAGCGCCTGTTCGAACCGGCTGGCATGACGAGCACGGTGGTCGAGCCCGACGAAGCCGGCGTGCCGGTCGGCAGCTCCTACGCCTATGCCACCGCGCGCGACTGGGCGCGGTTCGGCCTGCTCTATCTCGACAATGGCGTGGCAGGGAAGAAGCGGCTGTTGTCGCAGAACTGGGTCGATTTCGTGCGCACGCCGACCATGGCCGCGCCGCGCCCGATCTATGGCGGGCAGTTCTGGCTGAACCAGGGCGATCAGGACGGCGAGAAGCGCCGGATGTTCAAAGATCTGCCGAGCGACACCTATATGGCGATGGGCCACAACCACCAGATCGTCGCCATCATTCCGTCACTGGATGTCGTGATCGTCCGTCTGGGCTGGACGCCGGAGGGCCAGAATTTCGATTTCAACCGCTATCTGTCGCGGATCGTGGCGGCATTGCCGCCGGCCGCGAAATCGAAATGAGCGAAATCTGGGGCGGCGTGCCGGTTTGGCATCGGCACGCGCCGCTCACAGCAACCACTCAATCGGCAGCCACGACAGCATGCCGATGCCGATCCTTTGCGCGCGCGACGTTGCGGGTTCCTGGCTGTGGACGATCGTCCTGCCGTCGTGCCGCTCGATCCAGTTGATGGCGCCCGCCGGGGTCAGCACGAGCTGATAGCTGCTCCCGGCCAGCATCGCATCCAGCCGCGCCTGCATATGCGTCGCGATTTCCCGGCTTTCGATCACGAAACCGAGTTCGGTGTTGAGCACGAACGAGCGCGGGTCGAAATTGAACGATCCGATGAACACGCGATCATTGTCCACGGTGAAGGTCTTGGCGTGCAGCATCGACGCGCTGGCGCGCAGCACCTGGCCATTGTCACTGCCCTGCCCCGATCCCGACCCCGCGCCGAGCAATTTCCGGTTCCGATCGCGACTGTCCCGCCCGCTGCGCATCTCGAACAGGCGCACTCCCGCACGCAGCAAGGCTTCGCGGCGCTTGGCGTATCCGGCATGGACGATCCAGACATCGGTGGAATCGAACGAATTCGTCACCACCCGCACATCGGCACCCCGCGCCTGCATCCGGGCAAAGGCATCGACGCCCGCCGCCCCCGGCACGAAATAGCCCGATATCAACGAAAGCTGCCTGGCCGGCGCCCCGACGATCGCGGACAGGCGAGTCGTCAGCAATTCACCCTTGTCCGCCTTGCCGACGGTCTTGGCCGGATCGTCGCTCACCATCTTGACCGGCGCCCAGTCGAATTCGAGCTGCCCGGATTCAAGTGCGGTCTGAAATCCGGCCTTGCCGATCGCCCTTTGATAGTCCTGAACCGCGGCGCCACGGTTGCCAGCTTTCAGCGCGTGGAGAAGCGCGGTGCCTGCCTGCCTCGACTGTGCGGGCAATATGCGTTCGGCGGGATAGGCGGACTGGCTGTTCCAGTAGCGGTCGAAATCGCCCGAAACGCTGGCGACCGCCGGGCCGATCGCGATGACGTCGAGGTCGGCGAAGAAATCGCCGTCGCTGGCGGCGAAATATTCGTCGCCGATATTGCGGCCGCCAATCACCGTCGCCTGATTGTCGGCAGTGAAGCTCTTATTGTGCATCCGCCGGTTCAGCCGCGGAAAATCCGCAAGATAGCCCGCCATTTTGGGCCATCTGAGTATGAAAGGATTGTACAGGCGCACTTCGATATTCGGATGGCTGTCAAGTGCGGCCAGCACCGGATCGAGGCCGGGCACACCATTGTCGTCGAGCAGCATCCGCACACGTACGCCGCGATCGGCGGCCGCGCGCATCTCCTCGATCATCAGCTTGCCCGATATATCGCCCTTCCAGATATAATATTGGACGTCGAGGCTGCGGGTCGCCGCGCGCGCCAGCGCGATGCGCGCGGCAAAGGCATCGTGCGGATCGGACAAGAGATGGACGCCGGACAGGCCAGGCTGGCGCCCCGCCGCCCGCTCGACGAACCGGCCGATCGGCGTATCCCCGGTGCCATCCAGCACATGAGAGGGACTGCGCGGCTCCAGCGGGGGAAGCGGATTGAGCAACCTGATAACGATGCCGATGCCGATCGCCGCGACGATCGCGAACAGCAACAATTTCAGCGCAAACATCACCACGCGCCCGGTTCGCGCCATATCATCCCCTCATGCGAGCCGGCCGACAGCGATACGCCTGTACCCCAGGGATATTCCTGAGACGAAGCGCCAGGATGAACAGGAAGGTCGCACGCGTCAGCAGCGTGATCGCGACATGGCAAGCAGGACGGCATAGGCGGCCATCGAGGCCCAGGCTGAACGCAACGATCCACGGTTTTCGTGCGGCATGCCCAAAACTCCCTCCATTGCAGGCGGGCATGGTAACAGGTGCGGCAACGCTCAAATAGCGGATTTCTTGGCAAAGCCGCGACCACACCGCATCGCCTTACGGCTCATTTCACACGGCTTTGTCATATCGGGTGAGGGACACCTGCCTTGCCCATGTTGTGCGCCCCGGATAGCAGAGATTGAATAAGAAGCGCGCCGCGGACGCGTGCAGGAGAATGACCGATGCCGCTTGTATGCTTCCGGGAAGAATGGGGTTCGATGGATCATGCCCTGAATTCATCGGCTGAAAATAGCGACATCGATCCGCTGCGGTGCGTCTTGGGAGATCGATTGCAGTGATCCTCAAGCGACTGACCGATGCAGGATTGTCATTGGCGCACGATATTGCCGAAATATCCGCACATCTTATGAACGCCATGTCGAAAGATGGCACGCTCGACGTCCTTGAGGGCAATCTGAAAAAGATATGCCCCTTCAATGATTTCATCGTTTTTCTGTATCGACCGCATACCAAGCCGCTGGTCCTGACGACCAATCTCGGCATGGAATGGATCACCAACCGCCTGTCGGACTATAATGAAGGATTATACCTTCTCGATCCATTTTACCAAAAGGCAGCTGTCAATGAGAGCGGATTCTTTCGCCTGATTGACATCAGCCCGGAAGAATATTTTGAGTCCGAATATTATAATCACTTCTACAAACATACGAACATCATCGACGAGACGCGATTTATCGTCTCCGTCGACGACGGAACCTCGATGCAGGTACTTGCCGCGCGCACGGACCTGTCGCCGAAATTTCAGGATCTCGAGATTGCGTCGCTCGGCATCATGCAGCCGTTGCTCGAAGAATATTGCCGGGCCCATTTTGCGCGCGCCGAGCGCAAATATCCGGAATCACCCGCTGGCGCCGATCAATTCGACCTGCGCGACAAGATCGCCGGCATGCCGGGCGCACAGCTTACGTCGAGGGAGATCGATACGATCGAGCTGATGCTGAAGGGACACTCGACCAAGTCGCTCGCCCGGGTTTTGAATATCGATGACGGCACCGTCTCGAACCACAAGCGCAACGTCTACCAGAAGCTGAACATCCATTCCCAGGCGCAGCTGTTCAGCCTGTTCCTGCAGAGCCTGGCCGACGGATAGTCAGCAGGTTCGAGGCCGCGCTTTCGTGCAGAGCGCTCAAGTTCCCGCCAGCCGGAGCCCGGCCAAAGCCGTCGGCAATTGCCTTACCGCCCCCGAAGATTCCACCACGAAGTCGGAGTCCGAGCGTCGCCCCGTCGCGCAGACCGACAGGATGCGGCAGGGCTGGGTGAGCGCGACATAAGCATGGCCCATGGCGCTGTCGAAATAGACATATTGCCCCGCAGACAGCACGACAGGAGCGTAGCTGGTCGTATGGAATTCAAGCGAACCGCACAGCACGTAGAGGAACTCCTCGCCTTCATGGCGAAGGAGTTCGCCATAATCGTCGAGCGAGCGGGCGGTCACTTCGCCCATCATCGGCATGAAGGCCTTGTCGCGCAGTTCGCTGGCAAGATGCACATAATCATACACGCCCGAACCGACGTTCATGCCCTGGCCCGCACGTGACACGCTCTTGCGTCCCTTGTGCCGCTGCGCGACCGGAGGCGTCGATGTCGACAGGAAGACGCTCGGATCGATATCCAGCGCGCCGGCCAGCTTCATCATATTGCCATAGGTCAGCGAAACCCGGCCGGTTTCGATCTTCGACAGGGTGGAGACGGTGATCCCGCTGAGCTTGTGCAGGTCCGAGAGCGTCAGTTTCCGCTCCGCGCGGAGTGCGCGCAGGCGCGTCCCCGGGCTTATGCTCGCGCGATTTTCGGGGTTTTGATCGGCATGTGCGGACATGGTCGGGTGCGGTTCCTGCAATATCGCCCAGTTTCAGCGAGTATATGCACAAAATGCTCACGCATCGGGGTACGTCCCCGCGAGAGATTGCGCTTCTCCACATTGGCGTGCAATATCGCATATAGCAAATATGTTCTCCAATTGGAGACGGTCGGGGTGATATCGGCGACAAAGCGACGGCGCCTGCCAACGCCCCTCTAGGCAGGTCGCACGGGCATTTCCGCTCGATTGATTAGGTTTTTGGGTTGGGGCAGAAGGCACGGATGACAGGAAAAACTCTGGGCCCATTGATCGCCGCCATCCGACGGGATCGGGGCTGGACATTACGCAAGATGAGCGAGCGCATCGGCATCCCGCTCTCGACATTGGCCAAGATCGAGGCGAACCAGTCGTCGCTCGATTTCGAGAAACTGCAGGACGTCACCGCAAGGCTCGGCCTCAGCCTGGCCGAACTTCTCGACTATGAGTCCGGCGCTGCTGCAGCCGCGCCGATCGCGATGACTGCACGCCGCAGCCTCTCCGACGATTCGGTCACGATCCGTGAGCAGGTCGGCAATTGCGACTATGATTTTCTCTGTGCGGATCTCAAGAAGAAGCACATGACCCCCTATGTCATCACGGTCCATCGCGACGATCCGAGAAAGCCTGCCTTGCTGTCCACCGGCAGCGGGGACGAGTTGATCTACGTCATTTCCGGGACCGTCGACGTCCATACCGAATTCTACAGCCCCATCGCGCTCAGTGAGGGCGATTCGATCTATCTCGACGGATCGATGGAGCACGGCTTCACCGCCACAGGCTGCGATCAGGCCGTGATTCTGGGCGTGTCCTCGGAACATCCATTGTCCCGCAGGGGTGAGGAATAGGGGCTGCCGGGCAGCTATTTCAGCCGCCACCCGGCGAACGCCCATTGCTGCCTGGGATCTGCTTGCCGGAGTTCCGCGAGAGCCTCGTAAATTGGGCGAAAGTGCGTAGGATTCGGCTGTCGAGACATCATCTTATGGCTGCCGCAGAGCCTCTCCTCTCTATCGAAGATGGGGAGGGGGACCGCCGACCGCAGGTCGGTGGTGGAGGGGAAGATGCGATGGATCATGCCCAGCTTAGTCGACGGAAATCCTGAAATAATCTGCTTTGAACGTCGTGCAGGGCGCCGGCATCCCATTTCCCCTCCACCACGCCGCTTCGCGCCGAGGTCCCCCTCCCCACGCTACGCGTAGGGAGGAGAATTCTTGCCATCTCGAGCTTCCGGCGAAATCCCGGACAGCAGCACACTTTCACCGGAATGACGGCAACGAACTCACTTCAACGCCGGACATTCATGCCGCAAGGCGATGCCGCTGCGCGATCCGGTCAGCCGGTCGCCGTCCAGCGCGATCTGACCATTGACGATGACCGCATCCATGCCCTCGGCAAATTGCAGCGGCTGATCGAAGGTCGCCTTTTCCTTCACGTTCGCGGGATCGAAGACGGCGACATCCGCGCGCATTCCTTCCCGGATCAGCCCGCGATCGCTCAACCCCATGCGCTGGGCGGGCCAGCTCGTCATCTTGCGCACCGCTTCCTCAAGGCTGAGGACCTTCCGCTTGAGGACATATTCGGAGATGATGCGCGCCATCGTGGCGTAATCGCGCGGATGGCGCTGGGCATCGTTCTCGACCGCTCCGGGAAGCGATGAGGGTCCGTCGCTGCCGATGCTCACCCAGGGTTGGCGCATCGCAAGTTCGATGTCTGCTTCGCCCATCATGAAATAGAAGGCGCTCGCACGCCCGGGCTGCGCGGCGAGCAGAATGTCCCAGGCGGCATCGGCGGGATCCTGCTTCAGCTCCGCGGCGACCTTGTCCATGCTCATCTTGGCGAAGCGCGCATATTTCGCGCTGTTCGGGTAATCGAGCACAACATTCTGCCAGCCGCCGGTCGCGACCAGCGGATTGGCCCAGTCCTTAACAGATCCGGCCGCGGATTCCTTTTTCAGCCGGGCGCGCAGCGCCGGATCGCGCAGCCGCTCGATGCCCTTGTCATAGCCATCGGCCCAGATCCATTTCGGGACGGTGACCGCCAGCGTGGTGCCGGCCGCCGGATAGGGATACATGTCCGCCGCGATATCGACGCCCCGCGCACGCGCGGCCTCGATCGCGGCGATCGCCTGCGGCATCAGCTTGCCCCAGCCTGGCCGGAACGCGGCCTTGAGATGGAATATCTCCACCTTCACCCCGCCCTCCTCGCCGATGCGGATCGCCTCGTTGACGGCGGGGATCAGATTCTCCGATTCATCGCGGATATGCGACGCGTAGAAGCCGCCGCATTTGCTGACGACCTTGGACAGGGTGATCAGATCCTCGGCGGTCTGGTAGCTATGGCCCGCATACATCAGCGCGGAGCTGATCCCCAGCGCGCCCTGACGCATCGCGGTCTCCACTTCCTTGACCATCAGCGCCATCTGTTCGGGCGTGGGGCGGACATCGGCGTCGCCGACGATTTTCTGCCGCGCCTGCATCCCCGAATAATAGGTGCCGAAATTGACCGCGATGCCCTGCTTCTCGAGCTGATCAAAATAGGCGGTGATCTGGTCAGCCGGCACCGGCGGCCCGCCTTCGCCGGAGATCAGCGAGGTCACGCCCTGGCGCAGCTTGTTCTCCGCGGCACCGCTCTTGAGGAAGACTGTGCCGGAACTGTCCATCATGTCGATGAAGCCGGGCGTGACGTAGCGGTTACGCGCGTCGATCTCCCTGGCACCCTTTCCCGCGACCGTGCCGACCTTGACGATGCGCCCGTCCTTGATCGCGACATCAGCGCTGATCCAGGGATTGCCTGCGCCATCCAGCACCCGCCCGTTGCGGATGACGATGTCGTATCCGGGGCTCCCGCTTTGTGCCGCGAGCGGCGACGCGGCCAGCATCAACAGGGCGCTGAACTTCAGGATGGATTTTCGCATGCCTCTCTCCGGCGATCGCGAGTCCTCGTGCCGGGGCGGCCGAATTCTCTAATACGAGTTTTTTTATCGTTTAATGAAAATCTGACAAGACAATTCTCATGAGTGAGACCGGCGTACTGGCTCGCTTGTTCACTTTAATCGCTGAAATTAGCGACTTGTCAGGCCTCGTCACCGCGCGCCGGCCAGCCAGGTAAACGAAAGCAAACGACGCGCGGGTCAATACAGACCCCGCCGCCGCTCGTGCCGAAGCCGCATAAAATCCGAGACCGCCTTGACGCCGGGCACATCCACTATCAGTATCGAGAAAATTCTCTCTAAATGAGAAAAAATATCTCCGCCGTTGAGCGATTCGCAAATTGCGACGCTCGGATTCGCCCCCGACGTGATGGGGGAGGAGAACGAAGCACTCGCGCCGCGACGCCCAATCAAGGGCGCACGGCCCGTCAACAAAGGGGGGACACCATGTACCAGATCGTTGCGACAGACCGCATTCCACACCGTAGCTGGCGCGCGTCCGCAGCGCGCGGCGCGCTGGCGGCGATACTTGCCACTGCGACCGTTCCGGCACTCGCCCAGACCGATCCGCAGGCGGACGCCGCCGAAGCCGCACCCGATATCGTCGTCACCGGATCGCATATCATCCGCGACGGCTATCAGGCGCCCACCCCGGTGACGGTGCTGACTGCCGAGAGCCTGCAGATGCAGGCGCAGCCGACGATCTCGCAGAGTCTGAATCAGCTTCCCCAGCTTCGCCCCACCTCGACGCCTGCGAGCACGGTCACCAGTTCACAGAATACCGGCGGCAATTTCCTCGACTTGCGCGGTATCGGCGCGACGCGGACCATGGTGCTGATCAATGGCCGGCGACATGTCAGCACAACCACGGACGGTCTTGTCGACATCAACCTCATTCCGCAGGATCTGGTGAACCGGGTGGACGTCGTCACCGGCGGCGCTTCGGCGGCCTATGGTTCCGACGCCGTTTCGGGCGTGGTCAACTTCCTCCTCGACGACAAGTTCAAGGGCATTCGCGGATCGGCGCAATATGGCATCTCCGACGAAGGCGACAATGCGGAGTTCCGCGCCACGCTGACCGCGGGCACCAGCTTCGCCGAAGGCCGCGGCAACATCGTGGTGTCCGGCGAATATTTCGACGGCAACGGCATCAACAACCAGTTCGACCGCAAATGGGGCGCGAAGGGCTATATGTTCATCGCCAACCCGGCCTTCGTCGCCGGCAACGGCCAGCCCCGCAACATCATCTCCGCCAATGTCTATCAGTCCACCCGCACCGAAGGCGGCCTGATCCTCGGCCCCACCAGCCTGCGCGGCATCAGCTTCGGTCCCGGCGGCACGCCGCAGCAATTCACCTTCGGATCACCGCTCGGATCGGCCTATATGGTCGGCGGCAGCGGTATCAACCAGGGCCGCTACAACTCGATCGTGGCCCCGCTCGAACGCTATTCCGCGGCGCTCCTGGCGTCCTACGAGTTCAGCCCCGCCTTCAACGCGCATCTCGAACTGAGCCATGGCTCCGCGCATGTCGTGAACGAGACGGTGCAGTCCTTCTCGACCGCACCCTATACGATCCTCGCGAACAACGCATATCTGCCGACATCGGTCGCGACGACGATGGCGACCGGCAATATCCCGTCCTTCACCATGGGCCGGATCAACACCGATATCGGCTTCATCACCGCCGACATCCGCACCAAGGTCTATCGCGGCGTGCTCGGTCTCGATGGCGATCTGGGCAATAGCTGGCGCTGGTCGGCCTATTACCAATATGGCCGCACGCGCTATGACGGCAAGCTGCGCAACAACCTGATCCCCGCCAACATGACGCGGGCGATCAATGCGGTCCGCGCACCCGACAACAGCGTCGTCTGCGCCGATACGCTGAGCGCCGACGCAGCCGTCCGCGCCGCAGCGGCGGGCTGCGTACCGATCAACCTGTTCGGCTATGGCTCGCCAAGGGCGGATGCGATCAATTACGTGACCGGTACGCAGCAATTGCTGCGCACCGTGCAGCAGCATGTCGGCTCGGCGATGATCCAGGGCGAACCCTTCTCGACCTGGGCGGGCGCGGTCTCGTTCGCCGCGGGCGTCGAGTATCGCCGCGAGAGCGCGAAGGTGGAGGTCGATGCATTGTCGGCCGCCAATCGCTTCCTGATCGGCAATCCGAAGGGGTACCCGACGGTCGATTACACCGTGAAGGAAGCCTATAGCGAATTGCTCGTGCCGCTGCTCAAGGACTCGCCGGTCGGTGACAGTCTCGACCTCTCGATGGCGGCCCGCCTGACCGACTATAGCACCAGCGGGACAGTCACGACCTGGAAGGCCGGCCTCACCTACACGATCAACGACGCCATCCGCCTCCGCGCAACACGCTCGCGCGACATCCGCGCGCCCAATCTCAACGAACTCTATCTGCCCAATGCGTTGACCTTCGCAACGCTGACCAACCCGACCACCCGCGAGCAGACGCTCGCCCAGGTCAACACGCGCGGCAGCACCAGACTGAAACCGGAAAAGGCCGACAGCTGGACCGCGGGCGTGGTGCTGTCGCCACTTCCCGGCCTGACCTTGTCGGTCGACGGCTACGACATCAAGATCAAGGGCGCCATCATCACGCTGGGCTCGCAAGACATCGTCAATCGCTGCTTCGCCGGCAACACCAGCCTGTGCGATCTCATCACCCTCACCAACGGCAGCATCACCAGCCTGGTCAACACCTATATCAACGCGGCATCGGTGAAGACCCGGGGCCTCGACTTCGAGGTCACCTATCGTGGTGAGATCAAGCCGGCCGGCATCGACTTCATGCTGCGCGGCCTTGCCAACTACACCGACAGGCTCGCCACCAGCGACGGCATCACCGGCGCCGACCGCGCGGGCGAAGTCGGACCGGACTTTGGCGGGGTTCCGCACTGGCGCGGCAGCGCGACGCTGACCCTGGCCAAGGGGCCGTTCAGCTATATGCTGATGGGCCGTTATGTCGGCGGCGGCAAATATATGAACAGCTTCGTCGAGGGCGTCGACATCAACGACAACAGCGTCCCCGGCCGTTTCTATCTGAACACGTCCTTCTCCTACAAGATTCCGTTCGGCCCCAGGGATTCGAACTTCCAGTTCTTCGGCGCGATCAACAATCTGCTCGACAAGGATCCGCCGGTCGATCCGAGCTCGTTCCAGACCCCCTATTCTACCAACCAGATCCTTTACGATGCGGTGGGCCGAAGCTTCGTCATGGGCGTGCGCATCGCCTATTGATGCCCCTCCCCCGCTGCGATCCGCCACGGCAGCATCGCAGCGGGTGTTTTTTTGTCGGCGCCGGCCTCACGGCTCGGCTCCGTCAATGAAATCTGCGAGCAGTGTGTCATTCCTGAAGATGGTCCGGTGGAGGCACATGCTCATGTCGAGAAAAATGCTGAATTTGCTGTTTCCGATAGCCCTGCTGTCTTCACCATTGCCTGCCTTTGCCGAAAACGCCGCGACAGCCGCGACAGCCGCGACAGCGGTACAGCTTGCGAAGATCGACGCGGTCATGGCCGAGGGCATTGCCGCACGCGCGATCGCCGGCGGCGTGGTCGGCGTGATGCGCGACGGCAAGATCGTGATGCTCAAGGCCTTTGGCGCCGCCGATCTGGAGGATGGCCAACCCAACACACCGGATACGATCTTCCGCATCGGATCGATCACCAAGCAGTTCACAAGCGCAATGCTGCTGATGCTGGTGGAACGCGGGCAGCTCTCGCTGAGCGACCCGGTCGCAAAATATCTGCCCGAACTTCCGCGAAGTGACGGGATCACGGTTCGCCACCTGCTCGATCACACATCGGGCATCCACAGCTACACCGACCAGGTCTTCGTCGAGACCCGTGCCACGCGGCACCACACAACCGACGAGATGGTCGCCTATATCGCCGGTCAGGCCGAGCCGATCGATTTCGCGCCAGGCACCGACTATCGCTATAATAATTCGGGCTATGTGCTTGCCGGCGCGGTCATCGAAAGGGTGACGGGCAAGCCGTATGCGGCGGCGCTGCAGGACATGATCCTGACGCCGCTGGGACTTGCCGATACCGCATTCGACGACGAGCGTCTGGTCCTGCCCCGCCGCGCCAAGGGCTATGCGCAGCGCGGCGGCGTCCTTGCGCATCCCATGCCACTGTCGTGGAGCGTGGCGGGCAGCGCGGGCGCAATGCGATCGACCGCAACCGACCTGCTGCGTTGGCATCACGCCCTGCTCGGCGGCAAAGTGCTGAAACCCGAAAGCCTGGCGCTGATGACCACGCCATCCAGGCTCAAGGACGGCAGCCTGGTGAAACAGCTCGCCACCCCCGATCCGCCGGAACAGGCACCGATGGACTATGGGCTGGGCCTGAGCGTCGGCACGCAAGGCGGACGGCGCGTCGTCGGCCATTGGGGCGCGATCAACGGTTTCAACGCCTGCCTGTTCAGTTACCCCGACCAGCGCACGACGATCGTACTGCTGGTCAATACCGAGGGCGGCGCCAATGCGCGCGTCTGGCGCATCGCCGATGCGTGGTTTGCACAAGATCGAAGCAAGGAGAAATGAACGTGCCGTCGACCATGCCCATCCGGAAGGCCTTCCTGTTCATGTCCTCCGCGGCGTCGCTGGCGCTCGCGGCGCCGGCCGATGCCCGCAATGCCAAGCCATATGACATCGTCATCACGGGCGGGACGATCGTCGACGGCAGCGGCATGGAGGGGTATCGCGGCGATGTCGCAATCGCCGACGGTCATATCGTCGCGATCGGCGATATCGGCCCGGCCAAGGCCGCGAAGACGATCGACGCCAGCGGACTGGTCGTCGCACCCGGTTTCATCAACACCCACAGCCACGCCGCGGCCGATTCCGTGGCCACCGCGATGAATATGCTGACCCAGGGCGTCACCACCGAGATCATCAATCCCGACGGCGGCGGCGTGACCGATATCGCCGCGCAGGCCGCGACCTATTCGGCCAATGGCCTCGCCGAGAATATCGGCGCCTATATCGGTGTGAACGCCGTCTGGGCCGAAACCATGGGCAATGCCGACCGGCGCCCGACTCCCGAACAGATCACGACGATGCGCGGCGTGGTCGAACGGAATCTCGCGGCCGGCGCATGGGGCGTCTCTTCGGGGCTCGACTATCGTCCAAGCTATTATGCGAAGGCGGAGGAAGTGGTCGCCATCGTCTCGGTAGCCAAGCCGTGGCGGACCAATTTTCCCAATCACGACCGCATCACCCCCGAAGGCGGCTTCAGTTCCTACAAGGGCATGGAAGAAACGATTTCGATTGCCGAAGCGGCCGGGCTGATGCCGGTCATCACCCATATCAAGAGCGCCGGCAAGGAGCAGGGACGGGCGCCGCAGGTGCTCGACATGGTCCGGGCGGCGGACAAGCGCGGCGCATGGACCGCGATCGACGTCTATCCCTACCTGGCCGGCCAGACCGCGCTTCAGGCCTTCCTCGTGCCCGGCTGGGCCGCGGACGGCGGCAACGATGCGATGCTCGCGCGGTTCAAGGATCCGAAGCTGCGCCCGGTGCTGGTCGAAGCCGCGGAAGCCGCGATCAATTCGCGGATGGGCAGCCCCGGCGGCATCAGCCTGCCTTCGCTCGGCAAGACGCTGACCGATATCATGGCGGCCGAGAATATCCGCGCCGGCGAGGCGGTGCTGCGCACTCTCGAAAGCAATCCCACCATCCGTATGATCGGGACGTTCGGTGCCGAGGAGGATTTCGTCACCTTCCTCAAATATCCCGACACCATCGTGGGCTGCGATTGCGGCGCCGCGACCGCCTATAATGGCCACCCGCGCTATTATGGCAGCTTCCCCAGGGTGCTGGGCAAATATACGCGCGACCAAGGCGTGATCACGATCGAAAATGCGGTGCGCAAAATGTCCGCACTGCCGGCGGCCGTGCTCGGCATGGTGGATCGCGGCCGCCTGGCGCCGGGCATGCGCGCCGACCTGACGCTGTTCGATCCGAAAACGGTCCGCGACAATGCGACCTACGAACAGGCGAAGGCCACGGCGAAATCCGACGGCATTCGCGATGTGATCGTCAACGGTGTCGTGGTGCTGGCGGACGGTGCCGCGACCGGTGCGAAATCCGGCGCGATCCTGCGACGCGATCGCCACATGCCCAGCCGCCGGATGAACGACGCGACCGCGAGCCGCGCCGCCAACGCGAAAGCCAGATCGGCCGACTACACGATCAGCTTCGACATCGCCCAAAACGCCGGCCAGCGCTTCGCCACCGGCACGGTCAAGCTGACCGAGGCAAAGTCGCGCAAGACATGGGTCGCCGGTGGACTTGGTGTTCTGCAGACGACGCAGGGATGGGCTAGCATCACGGCAACACTCAAGGACAAGGCGGGCAATGTCAGGCCGGCGACGCTGACCCTCGACGGCGCCGGCACGGGACAGACGCCCGTCATATCGATCGCGCTGGACGGCAATGCGCCAATCCAGCTTTCGGGCGAAGGGGCAGTCCGGGCCGATTGACCCCGCTGCCTCCCGGCGGCACGGCAAACGCGCTATCACTCGTCGTGCGGCGATCAGGACAGGAACGGCAATGACGATCTATCGCGACATCGCGACCAAGGCGGAGCTGGAGCGGGAATATTCGCCCAGTTCCTGCGTGGGAGATCTGTCCGCCCTGCTCGCCCAATATCGCGATCGCAGCATCGCCGCGCGAACGGCGTCGCCGCCCACGACGCTTTCCTACGGATCGCATCCGGCGGAAACGGTCGACCTGTTCCTGGCGCCGGAGTCCGCAGCGAAGCCGACGGTCATCTACATCCATGGCGGCTATTGGCAGGAACTGAGCAAGGACGAGCACAGCTTTCCGGCCCCCGCCTTCCACGCGCATGGCTTCAACTATGTGGCGGTGAATTACGGGCTGGCACCGCAGGCGACGATGGCGGAGATGATCGAACGCTGCCGCCGCGCGGTGGCCTGGCTGATGGAGCAGGGGCCGGCGATCGGCCTCGATCCCGGCAGTTTCCATCTGGCCGGCTGTTCCGCGGGCGGACATCTGGCGGCGATGACGGTGCTGACGCCCTTCCCCATGCCGATATGTTCGCTGACCTTGATGAGCGGCGTGTTCGACCTGCGGCCGATCCCGCTCACCTATGTCAACGACGCGATCGGCATGTCCGCCGAGGATGCGCTGCGGTTCAGCCCCTTGCTGCTCGTCGACACGGTCGACCTGACGCTGCCGCCCGCGCTGCTGGTGTGGGGCGAGAACGAGACCGCCGAATTCAAGCGCCAGTCGCGCGATTTCGCGGCAGCGCTGGCGCGGCGCGGCGCGTTTGTCGCGCAGCATGAGATTGCCGGGCGAAACCATTTCGACCTGATCTTCAATCTCGGCGACGAGACCAGCGAATTCGGACGATTGTCGCTGGAGATGCTGGGACGGGGTTAGGGGAAGACACACACCGTCATCCCGGCGAAAGCCCGCTGATGTCCGGGATTCCGTTCGCAGCGTGAGACGGCAAGAATTCTCCTCCCTACGCGCAGCGTGGGGAGGGGGACCGCGACGCGAAGCGGCGTGGTGGAGGGGAAATAGGATGCCTCCGTTTCGCGCTGCCTTCGAACCAGATTCCCTCACGATTTCCAGCAACTACAGCGCTGGATCATCCATCGCATTTCCCCTCCACCACCACGGCTTACACCGTGGCGGTCCCCCTCCCCATCTTCGATAGGGAGGAGAGGGTCGGCCCCCAGATCAGGTGACCTCCGCCATCTGCCCGAACCGTTCCTCGCGCCAGATACCCTTGTCGAGAATCTCGCCGAGCTGCTCGGCCGCGGCCCAGACCTCGCCGAAGCTCAGATAGAGCGGCGTGAAGCCGAAGCGGAGCACCGCGGGCGCGCGATAGTCGCCGATCACGCCGCGATCGATCAGTGCCTGGACGATCGCATAGCCGCCCTCCTCTCGCGCAAACGAGACATGGCTGCCGCGCTGCGCAGGATCGCGCGGCGTGACGAGTTGCAGCGATGCGTCGCCGCAGCGCTGCTCGACCAAAGTGATGAACAGGTCGCAGAGCCGGCGCGATTTCTCCGCGACGCGCGCCATGCCCGCTTCGAGCAACAGGTCCACGCCGACCTCCAGCGCGAACAGCGCGGGGACCGGATGGGCGCCGCACAGGAACCGGCGAATGCCGGTGGCCGGCGCATAGTCGTCGACGAAGTCGAAGGGCTGGACATGGCCGAGCCAGCCGCTGAGCGGCGAGACCACGTGCGGCTGATGCCGTTCCGCGACATAGATGAAGGCAGGGCAGCCGGGTCCGCCGTTCAGATATTTATAGCCACAGCCGACCGCGAAATCGACCTCGTCGGCATCGAGCAACAATTCGACGGCGCCCGCGCTATGGCTGAGATCCCAGACGATCACGGCGCCCGCATCGTGCGCGCGTCGGGTGATCGCCGCCATGTCGTGCCGATAGGCGGTGCGGTAATGGACATGGGTGAGCACGACCACCGCGACGCGTTCGTCGATCGCATCCAGTATCGCGTCCGCCGTCGCGAGCTCGACGGACAGGGGCCGGTCGGTCCGCGCGGCGATACCCTGCAGGATGTAGAGGTCGTTCGGGAAATTGCCAGGTTCGGACAGGATCACCGAGCGGTCCGGACGCAGTTGCAGCGCCGCCTCGACCGCCTTGTAGAGATTGATCGAGGTCGAATCCGCTGCGGCGACCTGGCCCGGCGCCGCACCGATCAGCCGGCCGATTTTGTCGCCCACGCGCAACGGAGCGTCATACCATCCGTGCAGGTTCCAGCTCTTGATCAGGTCGTCGCCCCAATGCGCGTCGATGACCTCTGCCATGACCGACTTCGTCTTGCGTGGCAGGGCGCCCAGCGAGTTGCCGTCGAGATAGACGACGCCCTTCGGCAACGCGAAAGCATCACGAAATCCCGCCAGCGGATCCGCCGCATCCCAGGCGGCAATCGTGGCAAGGTCGATGGGCTGGCTTGCGGTCACAGTTCGGTCCTCAATTCCCAGAGCTCGGGGAAGAAATTATGGTCGACGATGTGGCGCAGCCAGCCGACCCCGGCGGTTCCGCCGGTGCCGGGCTTGAAGCCGATCAGCCGTTCGACCGAGACGAAGTGACGGAAGCGCCAGACCTTGAAGCGATCGGCGAGCTCGATCAGCGCTTCGGCCAGCCCGAACAGCGGATCCTCGCGCGGGCGATCGCGATAGACGGTCATCCACGCCGCGCGGACGGACGCGTTGCTGTCATAGGGAAGCGTCCAGTCGCGATCGAGCGCCGCCGCGTCGATCGGCAGCCCCCGGCGCGCGAGCAGGCGGATGACGTCGTCGTACAGGCTCGGCATCTTCAGCGCCTCTTCGAGCATCGCGTGAACCTGCGGAACGTGGCGATGCGGCTCGAGCATGCGCGGCTGCTTGTTGCCGAGCAGGAATTCCAGCCGACGATACATGAAGGATTCGAACCCCGATCCGATGCCGAGATGATCGCGGAATTCCAGATAACCTTGCGGCGTGATCGTGCCGAGCACGTCCCAGATATCGCCGAGATAGGCGAGCACCCGATGCCCGCGGCGAAGGGCGGGCATCGCCTCGTCCAGCGCATCGCGCCGGATCGCATCCTGCGCGCGCAGCATCTCGCCCGCCATCAGCTTGAACTGGATCTCCATGATCTGGCCCATGCAGATGAAGGTCAGCTCGTCGCGTCCGCCGCTGCGCGGCTGCTGGAGGGTGTGGAGGATGTCCGCATTGATATAATCGATGAAGGGCGTGCTGCCACCGCTACTGTAATCCTCGACGTTCAGGATCGGCGTTCCGCCGGTTTCGGCGACATTGGCCGCGCGTTCCGCGTCGGTCTGGTGGGGAATGGCGCGCGCCGGCCCCTCCCCGATCAGTGCCTCAAGTGCCGATTGCAATTCCGGTGAGGTGAGCATCTGGTCGTATCCTGTTCTGGTCATATCCTGGCGCGTCCGGCGGCCCGAAGCTGTTCGTCCTCGAGGTTCGCGCGTTCGGCCAGTCTGAACGATTGATCCTTGGCCGTCAGATACGGATCGGGCCAGCACTGATCCACATAGCCATAATGCGCCGACGCATTCAGCGTGAAGTTGGGATCGCTCAGATGCGGCCGCGCCAAGGCGACGATGTCCGCGCGGCCGGAGACGACGATCGTGTTCACCTGGTCCGCGGTGGTGACGTTGCCCACGGTGATGGTCGGCAGGTCGACTTCGCTGCGGATCGCCTCGGAAAAGGGGACCTGGAACATGCGGCCATAGACCGGGCTGGCGTCGCTGACGGTCTGCCCCGCCGAGACGTCGAGAATGTCGATCCCATGCGCCTTGAACATCTGCGCGATCGCGATGGCGTCGTCGACGTCGAGGCCATGTTCGGGCACCCAGTCGGTCGCTGAGATGCGGACCGACAATGGCTTGTCCCACACCGCGCGCACCGCGTCGAAAACCTCCAGCGGAAAACGCATCCGGTTTTCGAGGCTGCCGCCATAGGCATCGGAGCGGCGGTTGGTCAGCGGCGATATGAAGCTGGACAGCAGATAGCCATGCGCCATGTGCAGTTCGATCATGTCGAATCCCGCGGCCGCCGCATTGCGCGCCGCGCGGACGAAATCGTCGCGCACCTGATCCATCTGCTCGCGCGAAATCTCGGCAGGCAGACGGCTTTCTGCCCGGAACGGCAGCGCGGACGCGGACAGGATCGGCCATGCCTGATCCTCGTCCAACGGCAGGTCCATCCCCTCCCATCCCCGCCGTGTCGCACCCTTGCGCCCGGCATGGCCGATCTGCAGGCAGAATTTGGCGAGCGAGTTGCGATGGACATAGGTGCAGATGCGCGTCCAGGCGGCGAGCTGCGCGTCGGTGTAGATGCCGGGGCACCCCGGCGTGATCCGCCCCTCCTCCGACACCGCGGTCATCTCGGTATAGACCAGGCCCGCGCCGCCCATCGCCAGGCGACCGAGATGCACGAGGTGGAAGTCGCCCGGAATGCCGCCCGGCTCCGCCGAATACATGTTCATCGGCGAGACCATGACGCGGTTGCGGACGATCATGTCGCGGATGCGAAAAGGCGTGAACATAGGTGGTGGCGGCGGATCGACGGGCACGTCCAGCCCCGCCTCCGCGCGCACCTTCGCCGCCCACCAGGCATCGACCTTCGCGATAAAGGCGGGATCTCGCCGCCGCAGATTCTCGTAGGTGATCTGCTTGGAGCGCGAGAGCAGGCTGAAGGCGAGCTGCATCGGTTCAAGCTTCCAGAAGCGGCCCGGCTTCTCGAACCAGGTCAGGCTGACGTCGGCGGCGTGCTGGGTCTTCTCCACCTCTTCGCGGCGCACGCGCTCGAACCGCTTGAGCGCGGCGGGGATATCCTCCGTCTCGCCCACCGCGCGGGCGAGCGCGATCGCATCCTCCATCGCCAGCTTGGTGCCGGAGCCGATCGAATAATGGGCGGTGTGCAGCGCATCGCCGATCAGGACGATGTTGCGATGATACCAGCGCTCGTTGCGCACCATCGGAAAATTGCGCCAGACCGAGCGATTGGTGATCAGGTGATGGCCGTCGAGCAGGTCTGCGAACACGGTTTCGAGATAGGCGACGGTCTGCGCTTCATCGGCCTGGTCAAGCCCCGCGCGGCGCCATGTCTCCTCGTCGCATTCGGGCACCCAGGTGCTCATCCCCGGCTTGTACTGATAGGCGCCGAGCGTCCAGATGCCATGCTCGTTCTCGCGGAACGCGAAGGTGAAGGCGGGCAGTTCGCGGGTGCTGCCCAGCCAGCAGAATTTATTGTGCCGCAGGTCGTAATGCGGCCGGAAATGATCGGCATGACGTTCGCGGATCTGGCTGTTGATGCCATCGGCGGCGATGATCAGGTCCGCATCGGGCAGATTCGCGACATCGACCTCCGAATCGAATTCGATCGCGACGCCCAGCGCCTGCGCGCGGGCATGGAGGATGCGGAGCAGTTCGAGCCGCTCCAGCCCGCAAAAGCCATGGCCGTCGGAGCGGATGACCTCGCCGCGGACATGCACGTCGATCTCGCCCCAATAGACGAACCCCGATGTGATCGCCTGATAGCTTTCGAGGTCGGCGTCGCGGATGTTGCTCAGCGTCTCGTCCGAGAAGACGACGCCGAAGCCGAACGTGTCGTCCGCCCGGTTGCGTTCATAGACGGTGATCCGCGCCGCCGGGTTGGCCTTTTTGAGCAAGATGGCGGCATAGAGGCCGCCAGGGCCACCGCCGATCACCGCAACACTCAGCACCCTGTCCGTCATCGGAGACTCCGTGATCCAATCGCACGGACGATCCTTTTCGCGCCACGGCGCCGCTGTCACGCGCGCCCGGCCGGTCGACGGCGCATTTCTGCAGTTCATGGATCATGGCTGCAGGATGGCGATAGGCGACGCGCGGCCACTCGACGAAGCTAGTCCTTCAAAGTTGAAAGGAACGCGCAGTGTCGATGCCGTCGCTGGAACTGCCTGAATCGCGCGCGGCCATCGCCGAGATCCAGAGGGTCAGGAAACGCGTCGCGTTCGATCGGGCGCGCACCCTGCCCTGGTATGCCGGCAAGCTGGATCACATCGATGCGGACAGGCTCGACGATCCGGAAGTCTGGTCGCAGATCCCGATCCTCGACAAGGATGTGCTGCGGCGCTTCGATCATGAAGGCTTCATGGCGCAATTCTGCTGCGCCGCGCCGGACGAGATCGCGGAATATTGGCGGTCCGGCGGATCGACCGGCAACCCGGTCTTCTATCCGCGCACGCATGAGGACATGCGCCACGCACTGATCGCATGGGGCCGCGCCTTTCCCTGCATGGACATCGGTCCTGGCGATCTGTGCCACCTCGCCTTTCCGATCGGCGTGCATCCGGCGGGGCAGTTACTGGCACGCAGCGCGACATTGTCGGGCGTCGGCATGGTCTGGGTGGGCGCGGGCAATGTCTGTCCGTCGGAGACGCAGCTCGCGCTGATCCAGTCGATGCGCCCGACCGTCTTCATGGGCATGAGCAGCTTTGCGCTGAACCTGGCCAATCTGGCGGAAGCGCGCGGGATCGATCTCACCGCGTCGACCGTGCGCAAGATCGTGTGTTCGGCGGAAGTGCTGTCGGCCGCGAAGCGCGAGAAGCTGACGCGGATGTGGGGCGCGGACGTCTATGACGCGTTCGGCATGAGCGAAGCCGGCTTCATGGGGGCGGAGACGCCCGCGCATGACGGCCTCCATATCTGGACCGACCTCTATCATATCGAAGTGGTCGACGTCGAAACCGGCCGGGAGGTGCCGGAAGGGGAAATCGGCACTTTGTGCGTCACCCCGTTATGGACCAATCACGCGACGCCGTTCCTGCGCTGGAATTCGGGGGATCTGGTGCGGCGCGTCGAACGGGCGTCGGGCAGCGGCCCCTATGCCGAGCTGTTCCCGGTGATCCACCATGCCAACCGCACGACCGGCTTCTTCAAACTCCGCGGCGTCAACGTGAACCATGCCGAGTTCGAGGACATGATGTTCCGCCAGCATGCGATCAGCGATTTCCAGGCGGTGCTCTTCACGTCCGAACGGGGTCTGGAGGAGATGAAGATCCTGATCGAGGTGAAAAACGACGCGGATCCGGCGGCGGTCTGCGCGGAGGTGGCGGCGGAGGTGAAGCGCGTCTTCGAGGTCACCGCCGGTGCCGAGCTGCTGGCGCAGGGCACGCTCGCCGGCTTGTTCGAAAAGAGCCTGAAGGCACAGCGCTTCCGCGACGAGCGGATTTAGCGGGGTGTTGGAAGGCGGTTCTATCGTCATCCCGGCGAAAGCTCACTGCTGTCCGGGATTTGCTTTGCCCTCTCTCCTTTAGGGGAGAGGGTGATCGAGCATCGCGAGATCGGGAGAGGGGGAGTCCTGGAAAGCCGCGATTTCAGCGCTCATCCTGCCCCGACGGCCCCCTCTCCCGGCGTCGCTTCGCTCGCCACCCTCTCCCCTGAAGAGGAGAGGGTTCAAAAGGCGATCGAGGAAAATCATGTCTCGACACACCCCTCGCGGACAGCGTTGACACCCTTCCACGTTGCGGCACAATAGCGCGCGAAAGGGGGCGTGCGCGATGACCGCCATAGCGGGTTCTGCCGTATTGCCGAAGGCGCGACTGTCGGCGGCATATGCGACCGGCAGCCTGGCCGACGCGCATGATCATATGGCCGCATTCATGCGGCCGCATCGCCTGTCGCTCACCGATCGGACGAGCCCCTTCGCCATGCGCCATCAGTCGGTCAGGCTCGGCAATGTCCGCGCACATTGGCTGGCCTATGGCGGCCATGTGCAGATGAGTTCCGAGGCGATGGAACGCTTCTACCTGTTCCAGATCAACCTGCGCGGCGCGTGCGAGGTGCGGCTGGGCAATAACGTATCGCTGGTGCGGGCACTGGAATGCTGCCCGGTGATGCCCAACCAGGCGCTGACCAAGACGTGGCAACCGGATTGCGCACAGATGATCCTGCAGGTCGATCGGGCGGCGTTCGACCGGTTCGCCGCCGACGAACTGGGTGAGCTCGGTTTTGCAGGACTTGAGTTCGGCTTTGGCCCCGTCGCCATCGACCCCGCGCTCACCGGTCTGGTGGAGATGATCGACCTGATCAGGCGCACCACCACCGCCGAAGATTCGGCGATACCGAACGCGCGGCTGACCCAGCATTTCGAGACCATGGTCATGTCGATGCTGCTGAGCGGCCTGCCGCATCGGCATGCCGGAGCCTATGCGCGTGTGCCCATCGCCTATGCGCCATTCCATGTGCGCCGCGCGGAGGACCATATCCACGCGCATATCCGCGAACTGATCACCATCGACGATCTGGCGGCGGCATCGGGCGCGAGCGTGCGGACGCTGTTTTCGGCATTCCAGCACTATCGCGGCATGACACCTATGAATTATGTGAAGGCGCTGCGGCTGAAGCTCGCCCACGCCGAACTGACCGCCGCGACGCCGCTCGAGACGTCGGTGACGGCAATCGCGCTGGGCTGCGGCTTTCGCCATCTCGGCAATTTCGCCCGCGATTTCCGGGACGCCTATGGAGTGGCGCCGTCGACCCTTTTGCGGTCCTAACGCGAACTTAATCCGGAACGCCAATAGCGCCGTGTCAGGGCAGCCGTCTATCATCACAACGGCCCCGCACGCCTGCCTCTGTCAACTCGACCAGGTCCAGTCGGCCGCGGCCTTGCGGCAGCCGCCCGCCTTGTTTCCCGTCCACGACCGGCTGCGCACCACGCGTCCAGTCGCGGCCCCGGTGGCCTTGCCGTCCTCCAGGGCGAAGCGCCCATTGACGACGACGTGACGAACACCGGTCGACAGCCGGTGCGGATCGGTGAAGGTCGAATGATCCTGGATCGTCGCCGGATCGAACACGACGATGTCCGCGAACTTGCCCGGCGTCAGGCTGCCGCGATCGGTGATCGACAGATTGGCGGCGGGCAATGACGTCAGCTTCCGAACCGCTTCCGCGACCGACATCGTCTTGTCCTCACGGACATATTTGGCGAAAATTCGGGCGAAATTGCCATAGGATCGCGGGTGTGCGCCTGATTTCAGGAACACGCCTTCTGGTGCCGGAGCCGGACCGTCGGATCCGAAACTGACCCAGGGCAGAGCGGTCTGGCGGCGGACATTGTCTTCCGACATCATCGTATAAGCGATCTCGACACGCGAACCGTCCTCGACGACCAAATCGATCGCCGCCTCTTCGGGGGTGATGCCGCGCATCGCCGCGACCTCGCTCAGAGTCTTGCCGGTCAGCGGCTTCAGCTTTTCGGACTTGAAGGCGAGCAGGCGCGTGCCATCCGGGCCTGCTGCCAGATAGGCGCTTTCCCAATCCTTGGGCTTCACGCGCATTTCGGCGGCAACACGCGCGCGGATCTGCGGATCCTTCAGCCGGGCGATCCACTTCTCCAGGCCACCTTCCTGCACCCAGGGCGGCATCGCCGCGTCCAGCCCGGTGGCACCCGCGGTGTAGGTGTACATGTCGGCGGTGATGCGTGTGCCTGCCGCACGCGCAGCCTCAACCTTGCCGATCACCGCATCCAGCTTGCCCCAATTGTCGCGGCCGGACTGTTTCAGGTGATAGATTTCGGCCGGCCCGCCCGAGCCCTTTGCAATGGCGATGGTCTCGTCGACCGCCTCGAGGATGCGATCCCCCTCGCTGCGCATATGCGCGATATACATGCCGCCACACTGGGCGGAGGTCTTGGCCAGCGCGATCAGTTCGGGCGTGGTCGCATAGGAATCGGGTGTGTAGATCAGCGCCGTCGTCACACCGAACGCGCCGTCCTCCATCGCCTTGCGCACCAGCCCCTGCATCGCGCCGAGTTGCGTCGCGTCGGGGGTGACCTTGCCTTCGCCCACTATGTTGACACGAACGGTGCCCGCGCCGACGAAGCTGGCGATATTGGGCGCGATCCCCTTCTTCTCCAGCGTCCGCAGGTATCCATCGAGCGTGGTCCAGCCGATCGGATATTTGATGTCGCCCTGGCGCTGCTCGCCCAGCCGGATCATCTCGGGCGAAAGCGGTCCCATGCTCCCCTCGCCCATCACCTCCAGCGTGACGCCCTGAGTGATGTCGCTCAGCGCCCGGCCATCGGCGAACAGCGATTCCTCGGGATGGGCCAGCATGTTGATGAAGCCCGGCGCGACCGCCTGCCCATCGACATCGACGGTACGCGCAGCGCTCCGCTGCGGCGCACGCGGCCCGACATAGACGATGCGATCGCCCTTGACCGCGACCTCGCCGGCAAAGGGTGCCTTGCCCGATCCGTCATAAACCATGGCGTCGGTGATCAGCAGGTCATAGGCTGGCTTCTTCGCGGCCAGCGCCGGCTGTGCGGCCGTCAGCGCGGCCAGGCTGACCATCGATATCAATGCGGACTTCATATGGCATTCCCCTCGACATGGTGATGGAGCACTGCGAATCCGCGCGCGGACCGAACGCATGCCCTCGACCTGGTTTGCTTCTCTAGAAATCCGCACCGAAAGTCAGGCGGATTATGCGCCCAAGGCCTCGCGTGTTGCCTGACGCGGGAACCAGTCGGCCATGCGCGCGATCGCCTCTTCCACCAGCGGGGTCGCAACCGCGAAGCTGAGCCGGATGAAACGGTGTCCGTCGATCGGATCGAAATCCTTGCCGGCTGATGTCGCGACACCGATCTCCTCGAGCATACGCAGGCTGAAGGCCATGCTGTCGTCGGTCAGGTGCACGACAGATGCGTAGATGTAGAATGCCCCATCGGGCGGGGCGATCGCGCCGAGGCCGAGCGCAGGCAGCGCGTCGAGCAGCAGTTGGCGATTGCGCCGATAGGTTTCGATATGGCCATCGAGTTCCGGGCCACATTCGAACGCGGCCAGCCCGGCATGCTGACTGAGCGATGGCGGCGTCAGGAACATATTGCCCATCCGCGCCCGCGCCGCGGCCAGGTCGCGTTCGGGTGCGACCAGCCAGCCCAGCCGCCAGCCGGTCATGCTGAAATATTTGGAGAAGCTGTTCACGACGTAACACTCGTCGTCATAGCGCAGCATCGAATGTGCCGGCCGATCATAGCTGATGCCGTGATAGATCTCGTCGGAGATGATCCGGATACCGCGTTCACGGCAGATATCCGCAATCCGCTGCAATTCCGCAGGATCGATGATCGTGCCCGTCGGATTGGCGGGGCTCGCGATGACGATGCCGGCAGGCGCAGGATCGAGCGCGGCGATCGCGTCGGCGGTCAGCACGAAGCCGACATCGGCGCCGCAGTCGATCTCGATCGGGCGCATATGCAGCGCGCGGAGATTGTTGCGGTACGCCACATAGCCGGGACGCGCCGTCGCCACCGCCGCGCCCGGATCAAATGCGGTGTTGAGCGCGAGGACAAGCGCGGGCGACGCCCCGCAGGTCAATATGATGCGTTCAGGGCTGATCGTGACGCCCTGGGTTTCGCGATAATGGCGGGCGATACGCTCCTTGAGCGGCTGGCTTTCCCAGTAACCCATCGGGTCGCTAGCCAGCACACGCTGCGCCTCCGCGACCGCCGCAGCCGGCGCCCCTGTCGACGGCTGGCCGAATTCCATGTGGATGACCGAACGCCCGGCCGCCTGCAGCCGGTGCGCGAGGCGCATGATCTCTATGGTATGAAAAGGTTCGATGGTCGCTGTCACGTCTGTCCCCGGATTGAGGTTCGATCATCTGGATGCGCCGCCCGGGCGACAATCTCACAGATTACATATGCTCCGAACCATCATAGAATTCCGACTAATTCACTACTATTCAACATATTAAAGTATTTTCTTCACATAAAATATCCAGATCGCCCGCTTTGCGCGGGCCCTTCCGACCAAGCATCTATGGTTTTTTGCATGGTTGTTCGCGTCCTGCCCGAGCGGTAGCGCCCTATGATCGGACGGGCCCGGATGCGCCGTGCGGATTCATGCTATGCCTGTATGGAATCCCGGCGCCAAAGTCCGCGACGCAACGAACTGGGTGAGGACGCATGACATCTGAAGCAGAGGCCGCGCAGCCGATCCGGACCGCCAGCCTGGACGACAAATGGACGGTCGGCAGCGGCCGGATCCTGATCAACGGCACCCAGGCGATCGCCCGCGTGCTGCTGGCGCAGAGCGCGATCGATACGCGCAACGGGCTGAACACCGCCGGCTATATCTCAGGCTATCGCGGATCGCCGCTCGGCAATGTCGATACCACGCTCTGGTCGATCGCCGACCGGCTGAAGGCCGCGAAGATCGTTTTCCAGCCCGGCCTGAACGAGGATATCGCCGCGACCGCGATCCGCGGCACGCAGCAGATCGAAGCGGTGCCGGGGCCGCAATATGACGGCGTCTTCGCCGCCTGGTACGGCAAGGGCCCCGGCGTCGACCGGTCGGGCGACGCGCTGAAGCACGGCAATTACGGCGGGGCGCACCGGCATGGCGGCGTCGCGATTTTCTATGGTGACGATCATGCCGGCAAATCGTCGACCATCGCGCATCACAGCGAACAGGCGATCGCCGCGTCGATGATCCCATCGCTCTATCCCGCCAATGCCGCGGAGATCCTGGAATATGGCCTGATCGCCTATGCCATGTCGCGCTACAGCGGGTCGTGGGTCGGCGTGAAATGCGTCACCGACGTCGTCGAGCAGACCGCGTCGGTCGACATCGCCCTGCCCGACTTCGATCCGATCCTGCCGCCCTATCCCGAACTTCCGCCCGAAGGCGTGCATTGCCAGGTCGGCAGCTTCGCGCCGCTGCGCGAGGAGCAGATCGTCGCCGATCATCGCCTGCCGCTGGTGCAGCGTTTCGTGCGCGCCAACCGGATCGACCGCGCGACCTTCCGCAGCGCATCGCCGCGCCTGGCGATCATCACCGCGGGCAAGAGCTACGCCGATACCCGCCAGGCTATCGAGCTTTTGGGGCTGGATGACGTCACGGCGTCACGACTGGGCATTTCGCTCTACAAGATCGGCTGCATCTGGCCGGTCGAACCGCAGGGCGTCGCCGAATTCGCCAAGGGGCACGAGACGATCCTGGTGATCGAAGAGAAGAAGGACTTTATCGAGGCGCAGGTCGCGGCGATCCTCTTCAACTTGCCGGAACGTCCGCGCCTGATCGGCAAGCGCGACGAGGACGGCGCGCACCTCTTCTCCTCGTCGATGCCGCTGGAACCGATCGGCATCGCGCTGGCGATCGCCGACCGATTGAGCCGGCTGGGCATCGACGATGCCGGCGTCCGCATCGCGCGCGACCGGCTGGCGCCACCGGCGGCCCCTGCCGCGGGCAATGCGGTGCTGCCACGGCGCGCGCCCTTCTTCTGTTCGGGCTGTCCGCACAGTCGCTCGACGCGGATCCCCGACGGCAGCATCAGCATGACCGGCATCGGATGCCACACCATGGCGACCTTCGTCCGGCCCAAGGAAGCGCTGCTGCCCACGCATATGGGCGGCGAAGGCGGCAACTGGATCGGCATGGCGCCGTTCACCGACACGCCGCATATCTTCCAGAATATGGGCGACGGCACCTATTATCATTCGGGCCTGCTCGCGATCCGCGCCGCGGTCGCCGCGGGCGTCAACATCACCTACAAGATCCTTTATAACGACGCGGTCGCGATGACCGGCGGACAGCCCGTCGACGGCCCGATCTCGGTCTCGGAGATCGTGCAGCAGGTGCTGCATGAAGGCGTCGGGACCATCATCCTGGTCAGCGACAATCCCGACGCGCATCGCGGCAATCCCGAATTGCCGACCGGTCTGCGCATCGAGCATCGCGACGATCTCGACGCGATCCAGCGCGAGATGCGCGAAATGCCCGGCTGCACCGTGCTGATCTACGAACAGACCTGCGCCGCGGAGAAGCGCCGCCGGCGCAAGCGCGGCCTCTATCCCGATCCGCCCAAGCGGCTGTTCATCTCGACCGCGGTCTGCGAGGGATGCGGCGATTGCTCGGTCCAGTCGACTTGCGTCAGCCTGGGGCCCGTCGAGACCGATTTCGGCACCAAGCGGCGGATCGACCAGTCGAGCTGCAACAAGGATTATAGCTGCCAGAACGGCTTCTGCCCCAGCTTCATCACCGTTCATGGCGCAGAGCCGCGCAAGCGCCAGCGGATGGAGTTCGACGACGGGCTGCTCGACGGGCTGCCCGATCCCGTGGCGTCGGAGATCACACAGGGCAGCTACAACATCATGGTCGCGGGCATCGGCGGGACCGGTGTGATCACCGTCGCGGCGATCATCGGCATGGCCGCGCATATCGAGGGACGCGCCGCCTCGCTGTTCGACATGACCGGCCTTGCGCAGAAGAATGGCGCGGTGTTCAGCCATATCCGGCTGGCCGAGACGCCCGATCGTATCTCCAGCCAGAAGATCGGCCGGCGCGAAACCGACCTGCTGCTCGCCTTCGACATGGTGGCGGCGCTCGCCGACGAAGCGGCGACGACGCTGGCGCCCGGACGCAGCCGCGCGCTCGTCAATGGCGACGTCGTCTCGACCGTCGCCTTCCAGTTCGATCGCGATGCGACCGTCGATGGCGGCACGCTTTCCCAACGGCTGACCGCACTGGTGGGCGCGGACGCGATCGAGGGCATCGACGCGACCGCGCTGGCAAGCGAGATCATGGGCGACAGCATCGCCGCCAATCTGTTCATGGTCGGCGTCGCGGTGCAGCGCGGCCTGCTGCCCGTCGGCGTGGCCGCGATCGAACAGGCAGTGACGCTCAACGGCACTGCGGTGAAGTTCAACCTGATGGCGTTCCGGCTCGGCCGCCTCCATGCCGCGCGGCCCGATCTGGTCGCCGGCATGCGCCGCCCCGGAACGCCTGTGGCCGATCGCTCGCTCGACGGCGTAATCGCGCAGCGCAGCGCGCATCTGACCAACTATCAGAACCCGGCCTATGCCGAACGCTATCGCGCGCTGGTCGACCGCGTCCGCGCGGCCGAGCGTGCAGTGCGGCCGGACAGCGAGGCGCTGGCCCTTGCGGTCGCGCGCAACTATGCCAAGCTGCTGGCGTACAAGGACGAATATGAAGTGGCCCGGCTGCTGACCCATCCGTCACTGCAGGACGAACTGAAGCGTAATTTTGCCGACGGCGCACGCCTTTCGCTCAATCTCGCGCCGCCAATCCTTGGTGGAAAGCCGGTCAATGGTCGCCCGCGCAAGCGCGAGTTCAGCGAAGCCAGGATGCGCCCGTTCCTCAAGCTGCTCGCATCCGCCCGGCGGCTGCGCGGCACCGCGCTCGATCCGTTCGGCCGCACCGCAGAACGCCGGATGGAACGCGATCTGATCGCCGAGTATGAAGGGTTGGTGGATATGGTACTGGAAAGACTGACCCCCGACGGCCTCGATGCTTCAGCCCGGCTGCTCGGCTTGGCCGACATGATCCGCGGCTTCGGCCCGGTCAAGGACGCGGCCGTGAAGACCTATCGCGCGCGGCTGATCGAAGCACAGTCGGCGTGAGCGTATCCACCGCAACGGTCACGCTGCTCGGCGTGCCGACCGACATCAACTCGTCGCATCTGCGCGGCCCTGCGAGCGCGCCGGCGGCGATCCGCGCCAGCCTGTCCTCCGGATCGTCCAACATGTCGTCGGAAAATGGCTGGGATCTCGAAGACGCGACGGTGTTCCGCGACGCCGGTGACGTCGCCATCACCGAGACGCCGGCGGACCTGGACGGCATCGCCGATGCTGCGGCGGACCTGTTCGGGCAGGGCGCGGCGCTGTTCCTGGGCGGCGACCATTTCGTGACCTGGCCGATCCTGGAGGGTCTGCGCCGCGCCGGCCGCCCTGCCCCGCATCTCGTGCATATCGACGCGCACCCCGATCTCTACCCCGATTTCGAGGGCAATCTGCATTCGCACGCCTCGCCCATGGCGCGGATCATGGAACGCGGGCTGGCGTTGAGCCTGACGCAGATCGGCGTGCGCACGATCAACGGCACGCAGCGCGCGCAGATCGAGCGCTATGGCGTCAACGCCTTCACCGCGCGCCAATATGGCGAGGCAATGGCGGCGCTGCCGGCGGGCCCGACTTATGTTTCGATCGATCTCGACGGGCTTGATCCGGCCTATGCGCCGGGCGTGTCGCACCACGAGCCCGGCGGGCTTTCGGTCAGGGAGGTGCTCGACCTGATCGACCGGCTCCCCGGCCCGGTGATCGGCGCGGATATCGTCGAGCTCAATCCGGTGCACGATATCAACGGCATGACCGCGGCGGTGGGCGCAAAGCTGGTGAAGGAACTGGTGGGGCGGATTGCTGGGGATGTGGCGGCGGGGGGACGTTTGGGGTGACTCTGGACGAGTAGGTTGGCGTCAACTCCAGATCTCTCCTCCCTGCGCGAAGCGTGGGGAGGGGGACCAACGGCCGAAGGCTGTTGGTGGAGGGGAAATGCGATGCATCCCCAACACCATATCTCTCAGAAATTGTCCGATAGGTTCCGTTCAATCTGCCTGCGCAATGGCGACATCGCATTTCCCCTCCACCACGCGACTGGGTCGCGCGGTCCCCCTCCCCATCGGATGATGGGGAGGAGAAAGATCCATTCCCTACCCCTTCACCCGAACCGGCGTCAGATCGTGGAAATCATAGCTGAAATCCGCATTGGGGGAGAGCGCGCGCAGTTTGAGCCGCACAGGCACGCCCTTCTCGATCACGAACGACACCACCGCATCCTCGCCCGCGCCCTTGGCGAAGCGGGTGCGGAAAGCATCGGGACCGAACGGCTCCAGCGCGCTCTTGAACACCGGGGTTCGGGTGAAGTCGATCGCGAGGCGACCGTCGCGCTCGATGATCGCGATATCGCCATACCAGGGATCGCGATAGCGACCGACATAGGCCTTGAGCGACAGTGACGGGCCGCCGGCCGGCGCCGGGAAATCGCCGGTGCCGGCAAGTTCGCGGATCTGCGCATCGTTGCGGGCCTGAGCGCGCTTCCATGCGGCGAGCCAGTCATAGGGTGGCGCAGCGATCAGATGATCGAGCAGCGCATTGCGGATCTGCCCGCTCACGCCATCTTCGGTATTGGTGAAGACGGCAACGCCGATGCCCTGTTCGGGCAGCAAGGCAGTCTGGGTGATCTGGCCGCTCAGCCCGCCCGAATGCGAGATCAGCCGATGCCCACGATAATCGCCAATGCCCCAGCCCAGCGCGTACCCGGACATCACTCCGCGCGTTGGCGCGTCCGCACTCGGCCCGGACGTGGCGGAGGTGATGATCTGCGGCGTCCACATCTCTTTTGCGGTCGCCTCGCTCCACAGCCGCTGCCCGCCGGGCGTAACGCCATGGCCGAGCTGGGTGGATAGCCAGGCGACGATATCGTTGGCGCTGGCATTGATCCCACCCGCGGGGCTTCCGGCCAGTGACTCGTCGGCCTCGACCACCTCGATCGGGCCGAGCCCACGCGCTGGCGGGCCGAGCCGGGCATGGCGTGCGACGATATTGTCGGTGCGCACGAGATCGCGCCTGGCGACCGCGGTTCGCATGCCGAGCGGCTGAAGCAGGCGGCGGGTGAGGAAAGACTCCCACGGCATGTTCGACACCCGCTCGACCAGCATCCCGGCGACGACATAGAGGATATTGTCATAGGCATAGCCGCTGCGGAATCCGCGTGCGAGCGGCAGATACTGCAGCCCGCGCAGGATATCGGCGCGGCTGTGGTCGCTCATCGGAAACTGCATCAGATCGCCGGCACCGAGCGGCAGGCCGCTGCGATGGCACAGCAGGTCGCGCACCGTGGTCATCTGAGTGGCGCCGTCTTCGCTCATCCGGAAATCCGGCATATATTTGACGACGGGCGCGTCCCAGGCGAGTTTGCCTTCCTCGACCAGCATGCCGAGCGATGCGCCAACGAAGGATTTGCTGTTCGACGCAATGGCGAACAGAGTATCGGCGTCCACCTTCGCCGGATCGCCCAGCCGCCGCACGCCATAACCGCGCGTGACCGGCGCCGCATCGGGACGGACGATCGCGATCGCGACACCCGGTGCGTCCGATGCGGCGAGGAAGGGTTGGACGATCGCATCGATCGGTGATGACGGCGCCTGTGCTTGAGCGCGAACGGGCAATACGCTCGCCGCAATCGTCGCCGCGCCCCCGGCCAGAGCGCTGCGCCGCGTCATCAGATCAAATGCCATCATCCACCCTCATTTTTCGCCCGTCGTGTAGCGGGTCCGTGCTGGTACAATCCGGATCGACATATCGGCAAGGGTGCGGATGGTATAGGTGCGGACTTCCCTTCGAAATGTCGGATGCCAGGCCGACGCGAGCCCGTTGGCAGAGGCCGAATGACGTCACGCGTGAAAATCTTTTTCGACGGCGGATGCCGGCCCAATCCGGGCGAGATGGAGATCGCGGTCGTCGCGGCCGGACGCACGCACATCCTGCGCGATCTCGGCCATGGCACGAGCACGGATGCCGAATGGCTTGCGCTCATCCACGCGCTACGCATTGCCCAATCTCTGCCCGTGGCGGATTTCGTGCTGGTCGGTGACGCCGCCAATGTCGTGGATCAGGCCAATGGCGTGGTGAAATGCCGTGGCGCGGGGATCGTGCATCTCGAAACATTCCGCACGCTCGCCGCCACGGCCACCCCGCCGCGCATCCGCCATATCAAAAGAACGCAGAATCTCGCCGGGATCGCGCTTGCCCGGCTGCATCCGCGCTGACCGGTCAGCCGGCTCAGCGTCCGGCCGGCCCCATCCAGTCGGTATCGCTGCCGATCGGGTCGCCCGGCGGAATCTCCGGCACGCGCGGACGTTCGGCGATCAGCCTTTCCATCGCCTGGGGATCGAGCAATTGCCGGGAAAGCTGTGTCGCCCAGGCGCGATCATCGGCGTCGCCCTGTGTGCTGGCCAGGCGTTTGGCTATGCGGTTGACGCGGTCGCCGAGCAAGGCCGCAGCCTCGGGCGGCGTGGCTGTCCGGCGCGATGCCTGCGCCATGGCGACGATCGCGCGCAGGGTGATGCGCCGATCGAGCGCATCGTTCCGTTTCGCCATCACGCGCGCCTCGATCGCGTCGAGCAATTCGGTGACGCCGGGCATTGCGGGATCGGCGGCATGCTGGATCTCCATCCGCGCGAGCCGCTTCGATGCGAGCAACGTACCCAGCGTCATCGACGCCGCGGTATCGGCGGCGACGAGCGGATCGAACACGGGGCCGCCCGCGGTCTCGAACAGTTCGATGTCGAACTGGCGATTGCTGGTGCCGTTGCGCGGGGCCGACAGCAAGGACGGCAAAGCAGCAGGCAGGCGCAGCGCATCGGGAGAAATGGTCCGCATCACCGCCGCGATCGCCGCGCGCTGGGTTGCAGCGGGCACCGGCAGAGACGCCTCCCGCCCGTCGCCCGCAACCGCATAATCGAAATCGACCCCGCCGACGGCCTTTGCCGCGGCGATCATCTGATAGCGGTGGAGCAGGTAGATCGGCACGAAGCGGCGGCGCAGATTGGCGACCGTCTCTCCAGCTGCGAGATTGCGCAGCCCGAAATGATCGATCGCAGCACGGCGGACGCTCATCATCCGGTCGAGTTCGGCGACCGGATCGGGGCCATCGTCCCACAAAGCCGCCCAGGGCTGGCCGGTATCGGGCGCGCGGGCATTGTCGTCCTGGGTATAGCGCCAGCCGGCCGCGACGATCGCGGCAGCCTTGGCATCGATCGCGGCTTGCGCATCGGCGCCCGGCGCGGGCTCGCCATAGAGCCAGTCGACCGTCGCCATGTCCCACGCGCCCAGGCCGACGCCATAGGCGTCGGAGAGGTCGGGTTTGCCGTCGACCAGGCCGATGCGCGGCGCGGGATAATCCATCACCGACGCACGATCCTGCGTGCTTGCCGCGAAATTATGCTGGAAGCCGATCGAATGGCCGATCTCGTGTGCGCTGAGCTGGCGCAACCGTGCGAGCGCAAGCTGGGCGGGATCGTTCGGGCCACCGGTGCCGACGCCCGCACTGCCGACCAGCCCCTTGTAGATCTCGATATCCTGGCGCGCGCGTTCCGAGCCGAGCACGACCATGCCGCGCAGGATCTCGCCCGTGCGCGGATCGACGACCTGCTGGCCATAGGCCCAGCCCCGCGTCGCGCGATCGACCCAGGTGATCATGCTGTAGCGCGCATCGAGTGGATCGGCGCCCTCGGGCAGTAATTTCACCTCGAACGCGTCGATATAGCCGGCGGCATCGAACGCCTTGGCCCACCAGTTGCCGCCCTCGATCAGCGCGGACCGGATCGGCTCGGGCGCGGCGCGATCGACATACCAGGTGATCGGCGTCTTCACGCGCGAGCGCGCCGCCGCCGGATCGAGCTTCTCCAACCGGTAGCGATTGGCGTAATCGCGCACCACGTCGCGACCGAGCGGCGCGCCGTAATCGACCGCCTGGGTGGAGATTCCGCCGACGCGGGGATCGAGCAGGCGCGGCTTGAACCCGGGCGCCGGCAATTCGACGAAGCTGTGATGCACGCTCAAGGTCACGCGGCGCGGATCGGGCGCGATGTTGCTCACCTCGTCACCGGGCTGGTCGGAGACGTAGGTCTGGATCGCGTCAATCTCGACATTGCGCGGGAAGACCTTGGCCGAACCCGCATCGACGGCGGAGAGCGACGGATCGAGCTTGAAACCGCGACCGGCGCCCTGGGGGCCGCTGCCGGTGCCGAACGTGTCACTTTCCTGCCCCAGCGCACGCGCAATGCCGATCACGTCGGCGGCAAGGAACGGTGCGATATCGATCACGATCGCGCCGTCGGCCAGGGTGTGCGCGATATCGCCCATCCAGACCACCGAGGTCGCGAAATCGGTCGAGCGCGCGCCGGGAGAACCGGGGAGGCGGAAACGCGGATTTTCGAACTCGATCGCAACCTTCTTGCCGATACGGCGAAAGGCGACGAGTTGAGTGTCGCCGATGCGGCCGCGATCGAGCACGGCAGGTGCCGCGCCGAGCCCGGACCGCAAGGCCGGGGTGTAGAGATAGCGTGCCGAGACGCCATCGGCGCCGGGCTTCGGCAAGGTCAGCAGGACGCGGCCGGCATCCGCATCGACATTGACGCGCATCAGCCCGGCATGCGCGACGGTGCCTTTGTACGGCGCCGCATCCGCTGCGACCGGCTGGGCGTGCGCAGCGCTACTCAAAGCAAATGCGAGCGCGAAAAACGCCGTCGAACGCGACAGATACATCATTGAAACCCGGCCCCCTTTAGTCATCCTCGCATGATGGCGCAGATCAGCCAGCCGCGAAAGGTCGTCGCTCAGTTCGCTTCGGCGATCAGCACCAGAGCGGCATCCATCGCGCCGGTCGCGGTCGGCACGGTGATCGGGCGATCATTGGCATAGACCGAGAAAATCAGCTGCTTGCCGCTTTTTGACGTCATGAAGCCGGCCAGGCCGTTAACCCCCTGTATGGTCCCCGTCTTCGCGTGCAGCCGCCCCTGGAGCAACGTACCCTTGAACCGCTCGGACAATGTGCCGTCAACGCCCGCGACCGGAAGCGTCGTCTTCCATTCGGCGCCCCAGCTCTGGCGTTGCGTCCATTTCAGGAAATGCACGACCCATTTGGGCGTCACGCGATTGTCGGCCGAGCTGCCCCAGCCATCGTAGAATGTGTAGCTCGATCGCGGCACGCCGGCGCGGTCGAGCATCAGGTTCATCGCCTCGATCCCGTTGGGCGTGGAGCCCGATGCGCCGAGCGCCAGCGCGGTCTTCTTGGTCAGCAGGCCGGAATGGAGATTCTGGCTGATCTTCGAGGTTATCGTCAGATCCTCGATGATCGGCGGCGGGGTGAGCGTGGCGAGCGGCTTGGCCGCATCGGCGTTATAAGCCCCCATGGCGAGATCGCCGCTCTGCATCGGACGATGGCGCGCACGGAATCCGCCGGTCACGCGGACGCCGCGCTGCTCAAGCAGACGCTTCAGTCGCATCGCCGCGAAATCGGCAGGATCCTCGATCGGGAGCTTGTGCTCGATCGCGGCGCCCGCGGGCACCGATCCGAACAGCCGCAATGTGCGTGTGTTGGGCACCGCCTCGACCTGGATGCTGGATTCCGATCCAGCGGCGCCGGTGATCAGCTGGTTTTCGATCCGGTATTCGGGCTCGAGATCCGCCGATGCGACGGTCGGGCGCTGAGTGGCCTCGGCGGCGGTGATCATGATCGTCGCCATATTGTCGTTGATGGTGAGCGCCGAGGTCACCGTGCGGCTCGGCCGAAGCTGCCGCGCCGCAACGAAACGCTCGTCGGGGAACAACGTGTCGTCGCCGATGACAGCCCCCACGCTGCGCAGTTTCGCCGCGACCACGGCGTCGGCAAGCTGGACCAGGCAGTCGGTCTTGCAGCCGGGCGTGTCCTGCAGCATCGCATCGCCCTTGCCGACGAGCACGATATCGGGCCGGCGCGATTTGCCATCCAGGCGGATCTCGGTGCCCTGGTTGCGGAACGCGCCGCTGGCGATCTGCTCGAACGCCGCGGTGGTTGCGAAGATCTTGGTGTTGGACGCGGGCACGAACCGCCCGGTCGGCGCGATCGAGACGATCGTCCGGCCCGCTTCGTCCTCGACGAGGATGCCCCAGCTCGTTCCGGTCAGTTCGGGTTGATCGAGGACCGCGCGGACACGCTCGGTGAGGTTGGTGGCAGTCGCCGGAGCCGCGCGATCCTGTGCAGACAACTGAACCGGAAGCAGCGCGGCGCCACAGGCCAGCATCAGCAATCCGTAGCTCTTGCGCCGCCCTTGTATCGATTTCGTCATCTACCAGCCCCTCTTCACCCCGGATCAGGAAATACCGCCTTGGGCCGCCGACAAGTCAAGCAATTTTCTGGAAAGGAGAAGGGTTTTCTGGATCGGAAATAGCGTTTGCGCTCTGCCATGATGGACCTGCCGCGCCTCGGCCTCTAGGACCGGCAGAAGCGCAAGCGAAGGAGCGAAAAGGCCATGTCGCGGTTGATCCTGTTCAACAAGCCATATGGCGTATTGTCGCAATTCACCGATCGCGGCACCGAAGCCACCCGTCAGACGCTGTCCGACTTCATCGACCTGCCCGGCGTCTATCCCGCCGGCCGGCTCGATCGCGACAGCGAGGGCCTGTTGCTGCTGACCGACGATGGCCGGCTGCAGGCGCGGATCGCCGATCCCAAATTCAAGACGCCCAAAACCTATCTGGTCCAGGTAGAGGGCGATCCGGACGACGCCGCGATCGAGCCGCTGCGGCGCGGCGTGACGCTGAAGGACGGCCCGACCCGGCCCGCCGAGGTGGAACGCATCGCTCCACCGCCGCTCTGGCCGCGCGATCCGCCCGTGCGCTTCCGCAAGAGCGTGCCCGATTGCTGGTTGCGGCTCACCATCCGCGAGGGGCGCAACCGCCAGGTACGCCGGATGACCGCGGCGGTCGGGCTCCCCACGCTCAGGCTGGTCAGGTGGCGGATCGGCGACTGGACGATCGACGACGTACCGCCCGGTACATGGCGAGACGCGCCCGATCGCGGCTGATGGCTCAATCTTCCTGATCGAACGCCACGCTGCCCTGATTATAGAGATCGACGATCAGGGTCATTGCCGGTTCCGATGCGGCCAGCGCCGGATCGATCGCGATGCGGTCCTGCGCGCAGAGCCTTTCGGCCAGCGCGGCGGTTTCGCCGGTGCATTCGAAACACGCCCCGTCGACGAACAGCAGGATCATATCCCCCTGCCCGCAAACGAACGAAAAGCGGCTGGCCGGATTGCGGCAGAGCGGCAGATCGTCCGCCACGCCGTCGCGCACGTCCGCGATATCGACCTGCTCCTCCGGTCGCCAATCGATATCGGCATATTTGGGGGTGCTGCTAAATTGCCCGAACCAGCGCGCGAACGCGTCGCGATCGCGCATTTTTTCGGTGACCATCAGGTGCAGCCTGTCGATGGCCTCCGGAGAAATCTCGCCGGGATTGGGCTGCACGCGCAGGTCCGGATCGCCGTAGCGATCGTCGTCCGTCATGTCCTCGACCAGATGATCGCTCCAGTTCTCGATCAGTTCGCTGCGCGATGGTGCGCGAAAGCCGATCGAATAGGTCATGCAATCGTCGCCGACCGCGACGCCATTGTGGGCGATGCCCGGCGGGACATAGAGGATATCGCCCGGCTCCAGCACCCATTCTTCGGTCGCCTCGAATTCCGCGAGCAGGCGCAGATCGGCATGCGGCAGCAATGCGGTGTTCTCGTCGCACATCGCGCCGATCTGCCAGCGGCGGCGGCCCAGTCCCTGGATCAGGAACACGTCATATTGATCGAAATGCGGGCCGACCCCGCCCTGATCGGCGGCATAGCTGACCATGACATCGTCGATCCGCCAGTTCGGGACGAAGCGGAATGCCTCGATCAGCGCGGCGACGTCGGGCACATGATGGTCCACCGCCTGAACGAGCTGCGTCCAATGCGCCTTGCCGAGCGTGGCGTAGCGCGCCTCGTCGAACGGCCCGTGTTCGAGCGCCCATGTGTTGCCAGACTGGATGACCAGACGCGATTCCACGCCCTCCTCACAGGCAAGCCCCGCAAATTCGTCGGGCTCCAGCGGATTCTGCCAGCCGGCCCAGGGGTTGCGGATCAGCAGCGGCTTTTTTTGCCAATGATCGCGAAGGAACGCGTCGATATCGAAACTGTTCAGCTGCATGGGAACTCGCGACGGGGGGACAGACAATTGCCGTGGAGGTTGGTGCGCATCGATGCAAGCATTGCGCACAGCCATGGTCAACGGCATCTGCCACGCCCTGTGACGATAGACGAGACGATGCCGGAGACAATGACGATGCCCCCTGCCCCATGACTCGTAAAATTCTCCTGATCCTGATGGCGCTGCTGATTGCGGGATGCACGCCCCTGCCCGCGCCGCGCATCGCCGCTCCCAATGCTGCGCCCGTCGCGCGGATCGAAATCTCCGCCGACGGCAAGATCGCGAGCACGACGCTGGATGTGCTGACCTTCAATCTCGAAGGATTGTCCTGGCCGGCAAGAACCGGGCGCGGTCCGTCGCTGGAACAGATTTCACAAATCCTGATCGAACTCGACGAACAGGGAAAAGCGCCGGACGTGGTGATGGCGCAGGAAATGTTCAGCAAGGCGGCCATTCGCGCGGTCCATGCCACCCGCTATGCCAATATCGTCGCCGGCCCGTCGCGGACCCAGAAGAAGCGGATGACCGCGAGCGAACCGATGCCGCGGCCCTATATCATCGGCAAGGGCGAGATCGGGCTGCACGTGCTTGGTGCCGGGCTGGCGATCCTCAGCCGATATCCGGTGACCGCGACGCAATCCGAACCTTTTGGCCGGCGCTGCGCCGGGCTGGATTGCCTGAGCAACAAGGGCATGCTCCACGCACGCATCGCCATTCCGGGCGTGCCCGAGGCGGTCGACCTGTTCGATACCCATCTGAATTCGCAGACCGCATCACGGGTCGCGCCCGAACGCCACGCGGCCGCGCATCAACGCCAGGTCCGCGAACTCGCCCATTTCATCGACAGCATCTCCGACCCCGATGCCCCCACGATATTGGGGGGCGATTTCAACATGCGCCATTCCGCGCTGCGCTATCAGCGTTTCCGCGAAGCCCAGCCGTTCGAGCTGGTGCACCAATATTGCATCGAAAAGCCGGCAGCGTGCCGGGTCGACATGTCCTGGGACGGCGACGAGCCCTGGATGGATACGCAGGATCTTCAGCTCTTCTCCTCGGGCAGGCGCGTCACCATCACGCCGATCTCGGTCAGCGCGATGTTCGACGGATCGGCGGGGAGCCCGAAATTGTCGGACCATGACGGCTTCCGCGTCGTCTATCGCCTGAGCTGGCGGGTGGATGGCGCCGAAGTTGGCCGCCGTTAACTCGGCGTCGCCGGATCGAACATCGTGCGCATCCGTGCGAGATACGCGTCCTCCGATGTGGACCAGCGCAGCCCGGCCAAGAGCTGTGAATCCGCGCCAGCGGGATATCGGATCCTGCGGCCCTCCTCGGTGGCCGCGGCGAAGGTTGCGTCGGCAACTTCTGCCTCAGTGCAATAGGGCGTTGGGTAATCCGCCATCTTCGCGAAACAGGCCTGGGCGAAATCGCCATAGTCCGCAGGGATCAGCCCCTGCATGCGCGGACCGCCATTGGCGGTGAAGCTGGTGGTCGGCGCATAGCCGGGCTCGACCAGCCGCGCCGTGATGCCGAAGGAATGGAGTTCGTAGGACAGGGATTCGGTGAAGCCCTCCACCGCCGATTTGCTGGCGGTATAGACCGCGACGAGCGGCATCGGGCCGATCGCGGCGCTCGACGTGACGTTGACGATCACGCCATACCCCTGACGGCGCATCTGCGGAATGATCGCACGGCAGGTCGCGATCACGCCGAAGCTGTTGGTCTCGAAGATTTCGCGGATAACGCTGTCCGGCGTCGCCTCGACCGCCGAAGCCAGGCCGATACCCGCATTGTTCACCAGCACATCGATCGCCCCGAAATATGCGACGCCGTCCGCGATCGCCGCATCGATGCTGGCTGCATCAGTGACGTCGAGCGGCAGGATCTTCAGCCGGTCGCCGGCGGCTTCGAACACCGCTGGATCAGGGCGGCGCATGGTGGCGAGCACATTCCAGCCGCGCGCCAGGAAAAGCTCGGTCATCGCCTTGCCGTAACCCGACGATGTGCCGGTGATCATGATTGTCCTGGTCATATTGGCCTCCTGTGTGTGAGGCCGGGATAGACGAACAGTCGGGATGATCTATAATGTATCATCCGGATTATATTATGGATCGTCCAATATGGATCCTCTGAGCGACATCATCGCCATTCTGCGCCCGCACACCGCGCTGTCAAAGCCGATCACCGGCCGGGGCGACTGGGGCGTCCGTTATGCGGCCTATGAGCTGCCGGGCTTCGCGCTGGTGCTGGAGGGACGATGCTGGCTGACGCTGAAGGGAAAGGCGCCGGTCCGGCTCGATCGCGGCGATTTCGTGCTGTTACCCGCAACACCCGCCTTCGAGATGTCGAGCCGTCCGGGCATGGACTGTGCGATCGGCGAACCATCGGCAAGCGCGGTGCGGCATGGCGATCCCGACGGCGCGCCCGATTTCCGGATGCTTGGCGGAAGTTTCCAGATCGAGCGCGCCAATGCCCCGTTGCTGACCGCGCTGTTGCCCGACATCATCCATATCCGCTGCGCCAACGGCGACACCAGCAGGCTGCGGCGGATCATCGATCTGATCATCGACGAATCCGCCATCGATCAGCCGGGCGGAGAGACGATCCTGCAAAGGTTGCTCGAAGTGATGCTGATCGAAGCGCTACGGCGCGAGGCAATCGGAGAACAGGCGCATCAGGCTGGGTTGCTGGCCGGCATGCGCGATCCGGGCACGGCAAGGGCCATGCGCGCGATCCACGCCGATGTCCGCAGCCGATGGACCGTGGCGGGCCTTGCCGGGATCGCGGGCATGTCCCGATCGGCCTTTGCCGCGCGCTTTGCGGAGATGGTCGGGTGCGCGCCGATCGAATATCTCGCCCGCTGGCGCATGGCGCTGGCGAAGGATGCGCTGGTCCGCGGCGGAACCTCGCTCGACCGATTGGCGGAAGAGATCGGGTTTGAGTCCGCCAGCGCCTTCAGCACCGCATTCCGCCGGCGCGTCGGCTGCGCGCCCGGCGGTTTCGCACGGTCCTGCCTGTCGCCGATGCCCTGAGGGCCTCGCATCACGCTCGCGCGTCGACCAGCCAGCATGCTGCGGTGAAAGACACCGTATCGCCATCGACGAAGGGCTCGAACCCGGCACGGACAGCATGGAGAATGTCTTCGCGCAGCTCCGACTCGAGTTGCGGTAGGGTCGCGGCGAGCGGCCCGAGCCGCGTGAAATAGCCGATCAGTTCCGCCTCCGGAAAGGTGCAGGCGACGTCGATCGGCACGATCGTGACATCGGACCAGCCGCTTTCCGCCATAATAGCAGCGGTGTGTTCGTGTTCGGCAAAGGCGAACTGGCCCGGTGCGCCCGGCTCGCGTTTGGGAAGGTCGGGCAGGAACGGCGCGGCGGCGCGCTCCGCCGTGGTCATGAAGGGGTTTTCCGCCGGCCCACGCCAGGCGATGAAACGCATCGAACCGTCTTCGGCGCAGGCGCCGTGCAGATTGGCAAAGGCCCGCACCGGATGGTCGAAGAACATCACGCCGAAGCGCGAGATGATCCGGCGATAGCTGGCCGACTGGAATCGATGCGCCTGGGCGTCGGCGCAGACAAACTCCGCATCGATGCCGTCTTTCGCGGCGCGGGTGCGCGCGAGATCGAGCATCGGCGCGGAGATATCGACGCCAGTGCAGTGCAAATCCGGTCCGCCGCGCCGCGCGGCGGCCAATGTCGTCGCGCCGGTGCCGCAGCCGACATCGAGCAGCGCACCTTCAATACCGGCGGGCACGCTTTCGACCAGCAGATCCTCGAACGGCCGGAACAGATCGTCGAGCACATGCTGCGCCGCGACCCAGCCATGCCCCGCCGTGCCATTCCAAAGTTTTTGCTGCTCCCTCTCGGTCATTGTCCGATCGTCCATAGCCATGCCTTCCGATTGCCATTGTGAGTCGTGCGGAGCAGTGTGCCACTTCAAGTCAACTTGAGGTCAAGCGTGCAGAGTCTCGATATATCACAGGTGGCCAGGCGCACGGGCGTGCCGGCATCGACATTGCGTTATTATGAGGAGATCGGGCTGATCGCCTCGATCGGCCGACGCGGGCTGCGCCGCCTATTCGAGCCCTCCATATTGCAACGGCTGGCGCTGATCGCGCTCGGCCGTTCCGCCGGTTTCTCGCTGGCGGAGATTGCGCGCATGTTCGGTGCGGACGGCAGCCCGCAGATCGACCGCGACTTTCTGGAGAGCAAGGCGAAGGAACTGGACCGCAGCATCCGCAAGCTCAGCGCGATGCGCGACGGTCTGCGCCACGCATCCGCCTGCCCCGCGCCCAGCCATATGGAATGCCCCACCTTCCTGCGGCTGCTCGAAGGGGCCGGATCGCGCCGGCAGATGAGTCCATCTGCCTCGAAATCGCTCTAGCCGGCAGAGGCTTGCGGGCCGGCGATCAGCAGCCCGTCCAGCAAAGCCTTGAACGCCTGTACCGCGCGCTTCGATGTCGCGGGGGGATCGTCGGCATTGGCGATCCATTGCGCCGCGTGCAGCCCCGCCCCGCTGAGCAGCCGGGCGGCAGCTTCGGGATCGGTGTCGACGATGAAGCCCTCGTCCCTCAGACGTTTCAGGCTCTCGGTCATCGAGACCACGCATTGGCTCTGCGACGGCCAGGCCGAGGGATCACCCAGCACTGCGGGGCCGTCGCGCATGACGATGCGCTGGATCTCGGGCTCCAGTGCCATTTCGATATAGGCGATATTTTCATCGACAAAGCCCGTCCACGGGTCCGCCGCGCTGGCCGCGATTGCGCAGAGGCGTTCCGACATTTCGTCGTCGATCTGCGCGATCACGGCGTGAAGCAGCCCCTTCTTGTCGCCGAAATGATGATAGAGCGCGCCGCGGGTCAGGCCCGCAGCCGCCGTGAAATCGTCCATCGAGGCGTCGGCATAGCCAACCGAGCCGAACGCGCGGCGCGCCGCGTCGATCAGTTTTGCCCGGGTTTCCGCCATTGTCTCAGTCCGCGGCCTGCGCGCCATCCGTCATCTCCCCGACATACGCAGCGTATATCAATTGACCTACGCCGCGTATATCACTATCTGCCACTCACATACGCTGCGTATATAAGTGACGCCCGCGTCCAAAGCGAGGAGCTTCCAGATGGCCAATCCCTATGGCGAGATATTCAGGGCGCCCGGCGCCAAGGGATTTGCGGCGGCCGGTTTCATCGCCCGCCTGCCGATGGCCATGTCGACGATCGGTATCGTCGCCATGCTGTCGCAGGTGCGCGGCGAATATTGGCTGGCCGGTGCGGTCGCCGCCACATTTGCACTCACCAACGCGCTGCTCGCGCCACAGATTTCCCGTCTCGTCGACCGGTTGGGGCAGAGCCGTGTCCTGACGCCCGCCGCCGCGCTCTCCATTACCGGCTTTATCGGCCTCATCGCCGCGACGCATTTCGGCGCGCCGGACTGGACCTTGTTCGCGTTCGCGCTGCTCGCGGCCACGATGCCCAGCATGCCCGCGATGGTCCGCGCGCGCTGGACCGCGCTGTATCGCGGCACGCCCCGGCTCAACACCGCCTTCGCATTCGAATCCGTTCTGGACGAACTGGTCTATATATCGGGATCGGCGCTCGCGGTCGGCCTCAGCGTCTCGCTGTTTCCGGAGGCCGGGCCTTTGGCCTCGACTCTATTCCTCGCGATCGGCTCCGTCGCCTTCATCCTGCAAAAGAGCACCGAACCCGGAATCCAGCCGGTCGCGCGCGGGGCCGGCGGATCGACCATGACATTGCCGCCGGTGCAGATCCTGACCCTCGCGCTGATCGCGATCGGCGCGATCTTCGGCACGGCGGAAGTGACCGTCATCGCGTTGACCGCGGAGTTCGGCAATGCGGCCGCGGCCAGCCTGGTGCTTGGCGGCTATGCCGTCGGCTCGCTGTTCGTCGGCCTGGTGTTCGGCACGCTCAAGCTCGCAATGCCACTGTCGCGCCAGTTCGCGATCGCCGTCGCCATTGCCGCGGCGACCACCCTGCCCTTGCTGCTTGTCGGCAATATTCCGATGCTGGCGCTCGCATTGTTCGCCAGCGGCGCGGCGATCTCGCCGACGTTCATCACGGCATTCGGCCTGATCGAACGGCTGGTTCCCGCGGCGAAACTCACCGAAGGCATCACCTGGGTGACGACCGGTATCGGCATCGGCATGGCCATCGGGTCCTTTGCCTCCGGCTGGGTCATCGACAGCTTTGGCCCGGCTCAGGGATTCTGGGTTTCCATCGCGGCGGGCGGTGTCGCCGTCGCCACCGCATTGCTCGGGCAACGCAGCCTTGCGGTGCCACACCGTATCGGGGACCGTGCTCCGCAAGTGGCGTGATCCGATAGGCGACTTGCGGGCATCCGCACAGCGTGTGATCATTGCCACCCATCGGCAATATGGTCCGCAGATATGGCCCGCAAAGCAATCATCGTCCCGCCCGAACAGGGTCGCGTCTATGCGATGGGGCCCATGCGCGCGGTGTTCAAGGCGGACACCGACGAAACCGCCAATGGCTATTCGATATCGGAATGGTGGCTGGAGCCGCGCACCCGGCTGCCCAACCCGCACGACCATGCGGAGGATCATGTCTTCTACGTGATCGAAGGCGTTTTGAGCGTGTTTCTGGACGACGACTGGTCGCATGCCGCGCGGGGCAGCTATGTGGTGATCCCGGGCGGAACACCGCATGCCTTCGAAAACCGGGGCGCGGTGCGCGCGGGCTTTATCTCGATCAACGTGCCCGGCGGGTTCGAGGAACGCATGCCCGCGATCGAGGCGGCGTTGGCGAGCACGGATCTATCATTCTAGGCGGTGAACTCATAAACGGCCGCTTTCGGAGGAGAGGCTAAACGGCCAACTATGGGTGGTTAGGCGACAATCCGCTTTCCGGCAGGAGCGAGGCAATAGCTGCCGGCCTACCCTTCAGATGGCTCATCGAAAGTGAATGGGCCCGGCAGATCGAGATCAGCACCGTCCAAGTAAGTCAGCGTGCCCGCTTTGTAGCTATCGCTCTCAACCAGTTCCGTGTGGGCAACTTGCATTGCCAATAGAAGTGCCTGCACGCCATCAATGCCGTGTGTCTTCCGCTTTATGTCTCCGAGACCCCAATCAATTGTCCAATTGCAGCGATATTCGCCAGTTGGTTGAGCTTCCGGAGAGTAGAAGCGGCAGGTAACCGGCGTTCCGGCGTTATCAAATTGTCGTTGAACGAAAGGGTCTGCGATCATCGGTCAACCTACACCGGCAGCTTTCGGGCACCCTGCAAGTTCCATGAGATGACTGCAAGGAGCGTTAGCCGACTGGCCGCTTTTATGAGTCTATGGCCTAGGATCGATCCACTGCTGTCCGGGATTTCAATTGGCCTTGCGGTATGTCGAGACTTCTCCTCCCTATCGAAGATGGGGAGGGGGACCGCCGGCCGCAGGCTGGTGGTGGAGGGGAATGCGGTACCGGCAATACGTACGGTTTTCGGCAGCGCTGCCCATCAGCTGCCAGCTGCGGCGAGGAATAATGCATCGCATTTCCCCTCCACCACGCCGCTGCGCGTCGTGGTCCCCCTCCCCACGCTGCGCGTAGGGAGGAGAGTTTTGGCCGCGGGAATCCAAACCATGGCTCGACAATGAGATTTCGGATCGTCCCCTCGGGAATGTCCGCCTCACACTGAATTCAGCAGAAAACCCCGGACAGCAATGAGAACCAATCGTCAGCCCGATTTCTTCGCGCGTGCCGGCTTCGCCAGGTTCAGCGCGATCGCGGCATGGATCAGCGCGGTCAGCGCCTCCGCATCGATCGTCTCGCCTTCGCGGACATCGATGGCGCGCCGCACATTGCCCTCCAGGCTGGAATTAAACAGGCCTGAGGGATCCTCGATCGCCGCCCCCTTGGCGAAGGTCATCTTGACCACCGCCTTGTAGGTTTCTCCGGTGCAAATGATGCCGGCACGCGACCATACCGGCACCCCGCGCCATTTCCATTCTTCGACGACGTCCGGGTCCGCCTGCCTGATGATGGCGCGGATGCGCGCCAGGGTCTCGCCGCGCCAGTCGCCCAGTTCCGCGATCCGCGCGTCGATCAATTGCGTGGGGGAGGCATCCACTCCGGCTTCGTCCGAACCGCTCGTCGTCATGGCCGTTGTTCCTTTCGTCATCCGTCCCAGCCGGGCTGCGATGCCGCCTGACGGATCCAGTCCGCAAGCTGAACCTCGTCGATCTCGTCATGCTCGCGGATATCGAAATAGCGCGTATCCGGCGTCTTGGATGTGCCGGGCGGGATCGGATCGAGCGACATGCCGCGAAAGAAAGCCAGCTTCACATAATGGGTCACGCAATGGACGCCGAGAAACCAGCCCTGCCCCTCCACGCCATAAAGCGGCGAGTTCCACTTCACCGCCTTCTTCACATCGGGAACCGTGCGAACGACCAGCGCATCGAGCCGGCGACCGACATCGTGCTTCCAGCCCGGCATGGCGGCGATATAGGCCTGGACGGGTTCGTCGCCATACCCCTTGGGGATTTGCGGATTGCCGCCCGCGAGCAGCTTCGGCGTCGCTGCGGCCGGTTTGGCAGCCTTTGTGCGTTTGGCTTTCTCACCAGCCATGGATGTACTCCACTCGATCGTTCGACGTCTGTTTCAGTACTTCATCTCCGCTGGCGCCACGCGATTGCTGTATGACCAGCGACCGTGATCCACCTGCAATAGCTTTGCGAGAACGATTGCCCCTTCCAACCATTGCCCACATCCCGCAAAAGCCTATGCTGTCAAAATGCCTGGATGGATCGGCTATATTGCGATTGTAGCCGCGCTTCTCGCCGCAGTCACGGTGCAAGCTGCCGTTTCGGTCAAGAGCACCCAAGGCGGTGACGGCCTTCCGAAAATGTGGGCCAAGTCGGGCTGCATGGGTGTTCTGGCCATGATCGGTGTGATGGCAGCGTTCATTCTGCTCGGGAGTCTGGTGAACTGGATCCGAGGCTGACCCAGCCAAGGATCGTCAAACGTCGAAACGCCTCGTCCATCTCCGATGCAATATCTACGTTGCGAACGCGATGGCGGCGCAGGCACGTCCGATCACTACCCCTTATCCTCAGCCAATGTGTGTGCGACGAGCGCATTGGCATGACCATGGCCCATGCCATGCTCGTCCTTGAGCATCGCCACGAGTTCCATATGCTTTGCCGGACCGCGCGCGCGGATCAGCGTTTTCCATTCGGCGATGGGCCGACCGTATGTCTTCTCGATCGACGGGAAGTAGGATGCGGGGCCTTTGACAGGTTTGTCGGTCATGGTGCCTTTAATGCAGGTGAATACTGCACGGTCAATATGCCCGGAACGGACGAGCGCTCGTTAAAATGGTTGAACCATCATGACCCGTTCGATCAGCGGTGGAGACACGTCACTGGTGATCCCGAACTCCAGCCTCCAGACAATCCGTTGCGCCCATTCTCTCGGATCACTGCCGCAAAGACCATAAGGGTTCATTGTCGGATCGGGCGGTCCATAGCCGCTCATCGACATATCGATTATCACCGCATAGGGACTCAAGCTGGCCAAATGGTGGATCTCGAGGCTCCGGCGCCCACCGGACCTTGCGAGTTGCGATAAGCGGGTGAGCGCCTCCTGACGAAGCAGCACCTTCCCCGGGCTCGGATTGGCGTAGGCCCCGCCCGGCGGCAGCAACAGCGTCACCTCCCTCGCCAGAAGCGTAGCAAGCTGCGCCTGGGATCCGTGCAAGATCGCCGAAACGAATTTCTGGCTCTGCGACCGACGAAAAAGGGGCAACCCTATGTGCTTGAAATAAGCCCGCCGCCAGAAACGCCATTCGAGGGGCGAAACAATCTCCATGCTGCACGCCTGTGCGGCGCTGCTCATGCCGCCGGCGAGACCTACGAATGTACTGCCAAACAGAAGCTGTCGCCGGTTGATGCCCATATTCACTCCCCTCAACATCGGCAGCTAGCAGACGTCAGTTAAGCGATCGTCTCGACCAAGGTCTTTCGAATATCCAGCGAGCGGGGCATTTCTCTCACGAATTCCAACTGGTACGTCGTCCCGATGGACACATGCATCAAAGTGCTGGAGAAGTCCGACGGCACCCGACGGATCGTCATCTGCTTACGCGATGATGGCCTGTACACGTATCGACTTCAATTCGCCGACACGTCGGGCGCAGCCGCCCTCAACGAGAAATGGGGCCCGATGGGCCCCGAATGTGGGCTTTACGACAGCTCCGACACTGCCGAGACGGAAGCGATGCAGCGTGTAGAGTGGCTCAAGGCACGCTTTCACTGAATTGTCCGAAATCTTATCAGCGGATCGCCCGCAACGGAGCGATCCGCTTAAAACAGCCCCTACTCCCCGTGATCCGGATCGGGATAGGCGAACGGATCGGTGACGTTCGGCGCGGTGGGGATCGGACCGCGGGGGAATGGCGCGTCGGCATTGGCCGCGTTGAGCAGGAAGGCGGCGAGGATGATCGCGCCCTGGCGCATATCCTCCGCCTTCAGATGATCGAACGTGTCGAGCTGGGTGTGGTGCAGGCGCGTGCTGTAATCCAGCGGATCCTGAATGAACTGGAAGCCGGGCACACCGACGGACTGCATGAACTGATGATCCGTGCCCTCGGTTTTCTGGATGGCGACGGTCGATGCGCCCATCGACGCGAACGGCGCGAGCCAGTCCCGGAAGATCGGCACCGCCGCCATATTGTTCTCGGCATAGATGCCGCGGATCTTGCCCGAGCCATTGTCGATGTTGAAATAGGCCGAGAGTTCCTTGTGCCCCGGCAGCGGCGTGATCGGGAAGCGTGTGGCCCAGCTATAATAGAGTTCGTCGGCACCCACCGGCTTTTCGGGTGAAGGCCGTTTTGCGAGGTTCTTCTCGATATAGGCGATGCTGCCGTACAGGCTCTGCTCTTCGCCCGACCATAGCGCGAAACGGATCGTGCGCTTGGGCTTCACGCCCATCGCGGCGATGATCCGCGCCGCTTCCATCACCATCGCCGATCCCGCCGCATTATCGGCCGCGCCGTCGCCGGCCGCCCAGCTGTCGAGATGCGCGCCCGCCATTACATAGGAACCGCTCGGATCGCTGCCCGGGATATCCGCGATGATGTTGTAGGCCTGGGTATCGCTGTCGTCGAAATGGACATTGCTGTCGATCTCGAGCGTCGGCGCATTGCCGCCGAGCGCCAGCCGCGCGAGCCGGCGATAATCCTCCGCCGCGATCTCGACACCGGGGATAGCCGGCGTTTCGCCGACGCGGTGGAGATAGCCCTCGCCATGGAGCAGCTTGCCGTCGCTGCGCGACCGCACGGCATAGGCCAGCGCGCCTTCGCTGGTCAGGAAATCGATGCGCTCGCGTTCGAAGCGGGCCTGTTTCAGCCATTCATTCTGCTTGGCGGGATTCCAGTCCGGCTGTTCATAGCTGTCATATTTGGCCAGATCGGCATCGCTCAGCCGCTGGAACGGCGCCTTGGAGGGTTCGGAACCTTCGCCGGGCATCGAGACAAGCACGATCTTGCCCGCCAGCTTGCCGCGCCATTTCTCGAAATGTTCGCGCTTGCTGATCGGCGCGACGACGATCGGCGCGGAGAGCGCGCCCTTGGTCGCGGGCGTCCAGGCGATCGGGATGGCGGCAAGCTGGATCGGGCGCGGCGTGACCATGCGTACGCTCGACCGCTCGATCCACCAGCCGCGTCCGAACTGGAAGCCTTCCTTGTGGACGTTGGTCAGATTCCATTCGCGGAACTTCTGCTGTGTCCATTCCTCCGCCTTTCGCATGCCGGGCGAATTGGTCATGCGCGGACCGATCACGTCGGTCAGATGCTGCGCGGTCTGCATCACCTGCGAATGATTGGTGCCCTCATCGATGACGCGCAGCACCTGGGTGTCGTCGGCAGCCTTAGTCGCGGCGGGTTTAGCCGCGAGCGGCGCGGTGGTGCTGAGCAGAAGCGTGGCGAGTGCGATGGGCAAGGTGCGCATGATGATCCGTCGTCCGTGAAGGGTGGCGGGAAGCTATGGGGGCTGTGGTGCACTGGCAAGGGGTGAGAGCCGCCCAGCGCAAACGAGCGACCGTAGAGCGCGAAAACCAGCGTCACCCGCCGGTCTTCATGCCGAGACACCCACCGCTGCCGATTCACGCGCCCCAGATATCGCCCAGATAGCGGACGAAGTTCGCGCCCAGGATCTTCTCGATCCGCCGGATGGGATGGCCGCGCGCTGCCAGGGCATCGGCCAGTGCCTGGAACTGGCCGGGGCCGGTCAGTCCACGCGCATATGGCAGGATATCGGGATCTTCGCCGGGGGCCGCGATGCCCGCCTTGATGCGTTCCGAGACCATCTTCGCCCAGGGCGCCGCCTGGATCTTCCGGTCGGGGTTGAGCGCGGCAATGCCATAATCGGTGCCGATGCCGACATGGTCCTCACCGCAGATCTTGAGGGCATGTTCGATATGGGCAACGACATCGTCGATATCGGCCTCCCGCCCCTTCTGCCGCGCCAGGAACATCACCCAATAGATGCCGATATAGCCGCCGCGTTCGGCGACCAGCCGCAATTCCTCGTCGGTCTTGCTGCGCGGGGAATCCGCCAGGGATTTGCAGCCGGTGTGGGTGATCGCGATCGGCTGTTTCGAAAAGCGTGCCGCGTCCAGGCAGATGCGCTGGCCGCTGTGCGACAGGTCGACGACGATGCGGCGAGCGTTGAGCCGCTCGACGACGTCCCGCCCGAACGCAGTGAGCCCCGGATTGCCCGGCGCGAGCGATCCACCGCCGACGCGGTTGAGGCTGTTATAAGTCAGCTGAATGATGCGCAGCCCGAGGTCGGCGAAGATGTCGACGCGCTCGGCCTTGTCGCCGAGCATGTTGGTGTTCTGAACGCCATAGATCACGCCGATCCGGTTCTTTGCCTTGGCGTCGCGAATATCCTGCGTCGTCCAGACCTTGGAGAGCGTGGCGGGATTGTTACGGACGAGGCTATCGTAACGCCCGATATCCGCGATGCAGGATTCGAAATCCTCGGCATTGAGGCTGGTGTTCATCGCGGTCAGGCCGGATTGCAGCCCGGCGCGGATCCCGGCCGGGGTGATCATCATGCGCGGATCCCGCTCCAGTTCCGGCGGGACGGGACCATAAGGGTCGTCGAGACCGCCAAGGCTGTTGACGATCGTCATCCGCCTGATGTCCACACGTCCGCGTGGCCGTGCCGGCTGACGCTGGGCCAGCGCGGCGCCGCTACCGACGATCCCGCTACCGGTCAGCGCGGCGACGACCGCTCCGGCCGCGCTACCCATGAACACCCTGCGCTCGAACGCCACGTCCGCCTGTAACGCCCGATTCTGATCCATGCCCCTGCCCCCTCACGTACGGACGCAACGGCCCGCTTCTCCGGAGACCAACATAGCCATGAATGCACCGTCGTCGGAAGCGGGTTTCGACGCCCGCGATAATCGTTGCGGATTGTAACCGAGCCCGACTGACAGCGGTTAAGCGTGAGAAAGGAACATCATATGAAAATCATTGCGGGATGCCCAATGCCTGAGCCGATCAATATAGAAAAACAGCGCAGCTTGGATCAGATCTTGGGCTAGTGTGAGCTCATTCTCATCCGGCAGGTGGAGAGCTATGCTCGCTATATTATTGATTTTGATGCAGGTTCAGACCGTCCAGTCGATGGACATGGAGCAGATAGACAGAGAATTGTCGGTGTCGATTGGACTTGCCCAAGCCAATCATCTGCTTCACCGCCTCACTCACCACGTTTGCGGTGAGTCCGTTCGCCAACAAAAGATAACGGAGATTACGGAAAGATACGAGCGTGTCGAGCGGCAATTTTATGCGCTGGGTGGGCAAAGCATCCAGCAGAACCTTACCGTCGAAGCATATCACACAGACTGCACAAAAAATGGGTTATTTGCCGACATGTCTGCTTGGGCGACAGTGTCAGATCAAGTCGAACGCGAGATCGACAGGATGGATGCCCTGCTTTCAAGGAAGCAAATATTGATGGCGGGTTCGCCGGAAGAGTCATCGGCGCCGGCGCGATAACCGCATCGCCCCGGCGCCCTTCCCATCACGGCTTCGGCGGCAATCCCAGCGCGATCCGCTCGATCTTGTCCGCCACCTTGCCCGCGCCGACATCCTTGCCGATCGTGTTGGACAGCACCACCACGGTCACCCGGTCCGCCGGGAATTCGGTGAGCGAGGCATTGAAGCCGTTGATGCCCCCGCCATGGTCGACCTTGCGGTGGCCATCGATGGTCGAGAGCATCAGACCATAGCCATATTCGACCTTGGGCATGCCCTCCATCTTCCCGATCACGGTGCCGCTGAGTTCGCCGTTGCCGAGCTTGCCAGGCGTGGTCATCGCCGCGAAGGATGCGGGTTTCAGCAGCTTGCCGCCGAACAAAGCCGCATTCCAGCGGACCAGATCGCTCGCCGTAGAGCGCATCGCCCCCGCGCCGCCGGGCACGGTCATAGAGATGAAGCCGGCATTCTTGAACTTGCCCACGCCATCCGCCGCATAGCCTTCGACGCGGCCGGGCACGATATCCGCCTCGTCATCGAGCGCGGTCTTCGTCATGCCGAGCGGCGTGAAGAAACGATCCTTGAGCACGGTGGCAAGCGGCTTGCCCTCCACCTTCTCGACCACCGCGCCGAGCATGAAATAGGCGGTGTTGCTGTAGTTCCAGCTGGTCCCGGGCTCGAAATCGAGCAGCTTGGGCATTTTTGTGAAATAGGCGATCATGTCCGCCGTGGGCTGGTGCTGCAGGCCATCCTTGGCGAAATAATCGGGCATTGCGGTATAGTTGAACAGGCCGGATGTGTGGTGCAGCATCTGCGCCAGCGTGATGTCTCCTGCGCGCGGAAAATCCGGGAAATATCGGGAGAGTTTGTCGTCGAGCGACAGCTTCCCCTCCTCCTGCAGTTTCAGCAGCGCAACCGCGGTGAACTGCTTGGTCACCGATCCGATGCGGAAGATCTTGTCGTTCGTGACGGGCACGTTCAGCTCGAGATTGGCCGAGCCATAGCCCTTGACCAATACCGGCGCACCATCCTTGAACACCGCGACCTGCAGGCCCGGGCTCTCCCCCGTCTTCACTGCGTCGGCCGCGGCGCGATCGATCGCGGCGGCGACCGCCTTGGTATCCGCGGCGGTCGCCGGCGCGGCCATGGCGACAATCGCGACCATCGACGCGGCGGCGAATCCAAATCCACTATATCTCATCCATTCCCCCATGCGGCGCGTGGCGCCTGTCTCTGCCTGGGCCATATGCGACCCCGTGCCCGGTTGATCCCGGGCCGATGCGCCAGATGGACCAGAGCGCCGCGAGCCTGTCAATAGAAGACCCGTCAGTATTTTTACAAAGACCAGACATTGGGCAAGCCGACCCTGCCGCTCACGCCGTCAGCATATCCAGTTGCCGGTCGATCAGCGCATGGATGTCGGCCTTGGTCAGGCTGTCGCAAAAACCGCGCAGCGTGCTGATGCCGTTCATGAAGATCAGCAATCCGATCGCGCGCAGCCGTGCGGTCGCCGGGTCGAGATCGGGGCAAAGTCGCTCGACCGTCTGGCCGAGCAGAATGATCACACGATCGGCGCCGGCCACCATCTCGTCGCGGATTTCCGGATCGCGCACGCCATCGATCTGGGTTTCCAGGGCGCCGGCCACCACACGCCAACCCTCCCGACGCGCAAGCTGGCCCAGGCCTTCCCGCATATCGGCGCGCAGCTGCGCAACGCTCATAATCCCCGACAACGTCTCTGCAGCCGCCGCCAGATCGCGGCGGATCAGCCCGATCAACAGCGCGCGCTTGCTGTCGAAATGCACATAGACCGCGCCCTTGCTGAGATCGGCTTCACGCGCGACTTCGTCGATGGTCGCGCGATCCCAGCCATCGCGCTTCACGCACCGCTCCAGCGCGTCCAATATGTGGCGCCGGCGTTCGGCCATATAGGCATCGGACCGTTTGGGCATCTGGCTTGCAGTCTCCGTTCCAGACGGGATAGCGCGCAACCGGCGCTTTGACAAACATACTACGAAGTCGGCTAAATCAACGCCAGCTCAAGGCAGCACCATTCGCCTCTCCGCGCGAACCATTCTCATTCCGAGCAGATGGCTCACGCGGAGCCGCGGAGACGCGGAGAGAAGGTTGATCCTCAGTCTGGGATATAGGCCGAGTTTGCCGCGGCAACGGCGGCGGCGAAGATCGTATCGGCCAGTGCGGGCGGCCCGCTGAGTTCGCGCAATTCCAGGCTGATCGCGCCGTGCATCGCGGCCCACAGCACCCGCGTCGCCAGATCACCCTGTTGATCGTCGAGCCCGTCGTTGCTCTCGCGGATCGCCTGGCGCAGCGCGGCGAAGGTACGCCAGGCACGGCGGCGCGCCTCTGCGGAGGGCGAGAAGCCGGCCGCCACATCGCCGAACATCACCGCATAGCGATCAGGATGCGCCAGCGCATATGCACGATAGGCATCGGCCATCGCGGTCACGCGCCGGCGTGGGGCAAGCGCGCCCAGGCCATCGCCCAGCATCGTCTCCAGCCCAGCGAACGCATCGAGATAGACCGCCTCGAGCAACCCATCCTTGCCGCCGAACAGCGTGTAGATCAGCTTGGCCGAGGCATTCACCCGCTCCCCCACCCGCCGCACGGTCAGCCCCGCCAGCCCGTCTTCGTTCAGTATCGCACGCGCGGCGTCGATCAGCGCCTGGCGGGTCGCCGCGCGCACGCTCTCCCGCGCCTGTTTCGCATCATATTCGGCCATTGCGACGACCATGGAATCATGGCAACGACGATGCAAGTGGAAACACTGTTTCCAGATTCGGGAGAACGGGCATGAGCGATATCGGGCAAAGCGGCGGGACAATCCTCGACGGACTGGCGGAACGCCTGTCGGTGCCGGTGATCGCTGCGCCGCTGTTCATCATATCCAACCCCGATCTGGTGATCGCCCAGTGCAAGGCGGGGATCGTCGGATCCTTTCCCTCGCTCAATGCCCGGCCGATCGCGCAGCTCGACGAATGGCTGCACCGCATCACCGAGGAGCTCGCGGCCTGGGATCGCGACAATCCGGATCGCCCCGCTGCCCCCTTCGCGGTCAACCAGATCGTGCATCGATCGAACGACCGGCTGGAACAGGATGTTGCGCTGTGCGTGAAGCACAAGGTGCCGCTGATCATCACCTCGCTCGGCGCGCGGGAGGACCTCAACGCCGCGATCCACAGCTATGGCGGCGCGGTGCTGCACGACATCATCAACCAGCGTTTCGCGCGCAAGGCGATCGAGAAAGGCGCCGATGGCCTGATCGCGGTCGCAACCGGGGCCGGCGGGCATGCCGGGGTGCAATCGCCCTTCGCGCTGGTGCAGGAGATCCGGCAATGGTTCGACGGCCCGGTCGCGCTGTCAGGTGCGATCGCAACTGGTGGGGCAGTGCTGGCGGCGCGCGCGATGGGCGCGGATTTCGGCTATATCGGATCGGCTTTCATCGCGACGCGCGAAGCCAACGCGTCGGAAGCCTATAAGCAGGCGGTGGTCGAGGGCATGGCCGACGACATCGTCTATTCCAACCTGTTCACTGGCGTGCACGGCAATTATCTGCGCCCCTCGATCGTCGCGGCCGGGCTGGATCCAGACAATCTGCCCGAATCCGATCCCAGCAACATGAACTTCGGATCAGGCGGCGGCAGCGCGAAAAAGGCGTGGCGCGACATCTGGGGCTGCGGCCAGGGCATCGGCGCGGTCGATGCGGTGCCAGGCGCCGGCGAGTTCGTCGCGCGGCTCGCGGCGGAATATGATGCGGCGCTGGGCAGGTTGAGCCGGGCGGCGTGATCGTGCGATCGGGGCCTGATACGGCTGGGAAAGATTTGTCTGGTTCGCTGACTGACTCAAAGGTCGGTGCTGGTCGAAATCGATATGTAGATCATCCAGCCCAGCACTGCATTTACGCCTACGACGCATACAAGCCCCACCACAGCCTGCCCATGCCGGCCCTCCACAATATCGCGAAACCCTCTCCAGAGGCCGAACCCAATGTTGAGAAACCAGATAAGCGTGGCCGCCAGCAGCACCATCACTCCGGGTCCTTTTGACCGCATCGCCTATGGCAGCCTTCGGGAAAGCGCGGAGTTGTTTGGATAAGGTGAGCCTGCCTCATCCGACCACACTCGATGGCAAACAGATCACACGCAAAGCTTGAGCCCCTTCTCCGCACAGACTTCCAGCCGGCGTTTGGCGCTGCTCCGTGCGTCGGACGGCAGTGACGGTGCGATCTTCGATACAAGTTGAGCTGCCATGCCATCGCCCCGCTCGGCGGCAAGTGAGGCCCAGACATAGGCCGTTTCGAGATCCTGCTGGGTGCCCAATGCATTGGCATAGGAATATCCCAGCAACCGCATGCCGGGAACGCTGCCGCCTTGCGCCGCTTCCTTTGCCAGGCCGAACGCCCTGACGAAATCGGGCTCGCCGCCCAGCATCGCGCGCGCATGGATCACCGCCAGATTCGCCGTGGCCTCGGGGTCGCCCTGCTGACGCGCCTAGTTCGAACAGTCGCGCCGCCTCCGCCGGGTCGGCGGGCATGCCGGTTCCGTTCAACGCCATCACGCCGATATTGGTCGTTGCCCAGGCCAGGCCCTTTTCGGAAGCCGCACGATATTGCTCGATCGCTCGTGGCAGGTTCGCATCCACGCCGTGGCCGAACTGGAACATGATGCCGAGCCGGTACTGCGCCGAAACCGATCCAGCCGCAGCGGCGCGCTGTAACCAGGAATGGGCCGCCTTCCAGTCGCGTGCGGTGCCCGCACCGGCCGCATACATCAGCCCCGCGACATCCATCGCGGCGACATTGCCGCTTTCGGCGGCCTGGAGCTGCTTTGGAAAGACGACACGGTACAAAGGCTCGGCGCACTCATCCGGCGCGACGACAAAGACGCCGTCCATGCTCTTCACATTGAGCGCGCTATCCGTTGGCAGTGCCAAAGGGGATTGCATCAGATTGCCGGGCTTTTCGCAGGCAAGGGCCGGTGCAGCGGCGATACCCAGGAACAACGCGGCAAAGACGACCGGGATTTTCATGCGAAACATATCAAATCCGCTCGCAGACAAGTCAATGCGATATTGACCAACGGCCCTGGACTGACGGAAACTTGTTAGAATCCAGACAAAATCCGGATCGGTCGGGTCATACCGACAAGAAATCCGGGGGAGTATCGTCCACCGATATTGATGTTATAAGCCAGACGATTGTTGGCATCTTCAGCCACATTCAGGATTTTCGTCGAGACTGGAAAAACCAGCACCAAAATCAAGAAGGGGATCGTTCATGAAAAGACCAATAGTGTTCGCGGCCCTCGCCGCAACCTGCGCAGCGCCGCTCCAGGCCCAGGCGATCGACGGCGCGTCGCGTTTGAACGGCGCCGGCCCGGTCTCGATGGGCAGTTTTATGGGCGCGCGCTTCCGGGTTCCTCTGGGCCGCACGACGAACGAGAAGCGAACCATGCGCGCCGGCCTGACCATCGCGCCGATGCAGCGCAGTGGCGGCAACGACTTTCGAAGCCGCTCCTGGCGCTTTGGCGAGGGGATCGAATTCGGCTTCAGGAGCGACGAACCGAAACTGCTTTTCTCGCTGGCGGGACAGCGATTGACCCCGGCACGCTATGCCCCGGACGGGCAGGCACCGACCAGGAACCGCAACAACCTCTCCGGCGGGAAAACAAGTGTCGTCGTGATCGTCGGCATTGCCGCGCTTGTCGGTGGCGGTCTCCTCCTCGCGCTCAGCAGTTCGGGAAATCCCAGCCCTTGCACCGGCGGCAACTGCAACAACAACTAAACAGGACGGATAAAATCCGCTGCAAGAGTGGAGTTTTGTCGGTTCGGTTCGGCTAACCGACCGGGCGCCGAAAGCTTCAAAGCGAGAAGGCAACAATCAGCCCACCGGTCATAAACCCGGCGCGCCCCTTGTCGTGATCGCGAGTTGATCCGCCACCTTGGGCCTGCGCCGTCAAAAATCGAAACTACGCACCTGATCAGGACAAAAATGTCCCAATTGGGTTGTAAGTTCGAACAACTTCACCGATGATGGCCGCCACAAAAAGGGGGCCAAGATCATGATCTCGATCGCGCGCATGAAGCATGTCGTTCTGTCCGCAACGGCATTGGCGCTGATCGCGCCCGCGATCCCGGCGCTGGCGCAGACCGCCGCACCGGCCCCTGCAACGCCCGCCGCACCCTCGACCGCCGAGGCGCTTGAGGGGCTGGACGCCTATATCGAGACCGCGCGGCAAAGCTGGCAGATGCCGGGCATATCCGTCGTGATCGTGAAGGACGACAAGATCGTCTATTCCAAGGGTTTCGGCGTCCGCGAGGAAGGCAAGCCGGGCAAGGTCGATGCCGACACGGTCTTCGCGATCGGATCGGCCACCAAGGCCTTCACCGCCGCGGCGCTCGGCATGCTGGTCGACGAAAAGAAGATCGTCTGGGACGGATCGGTGCATGATTACATGCCGGCGTTCGAGATGGACGATCCCTATGTCACCCGCCACGCCACGGTGCGCGACCTGCTGTCCCACCGCACCGGCGTCGTCACCAACGGCCTGCTCTGGTACGGCTCCGGCTTCGATCGCAAGGAGATCATCCGGCGCATGCGGTTCCAGACCGAGTCACTCGGGTTCCGCAACCAGTTCCAATATCAGAACGAGATGTTCATCGTCGCGGGTGAGGTCGTCGCCTCGGTTGCCGGCACCAGCTTTGACCAATTCATCACCAGCCGCATCCTCGAACCGCTCGGCATGCGCCGCACCAATACCAGCGTCACCGATCTGAAAACGATGGACAATGTCGCGACCCCGCACGCCTTGTCGGAGGGCAAGATGGTGCCGATCCCGTATCGCCTGATCGACAATGTCGGTGGCGCCGGCGTGATCAATTCCAGCGCGCGCGACATGGCGCAATGGGTGCGCCTGCAGCTGGGCGGCGGCATTTTCGAGGGCAAGCAGTTGATCGCGCCCGCGACGCTGGCCGAGATGCACACCGGCCAGATCGTCCCGCGCGGTGGCCCCGGCAAGACCTTCAAGTTCAGCGAATATGCCCTGGGCTGGGGTGTCCAGGAATATCGCGGGCAAAAGCTGGTCCAGCATTCGGGCGGGATCGACGGCATGCAGAGCGTCGTCGCGATGATCCCCGAAAAGAAGCTGGGCGTGATCGTGCTGACCAACAGCCTGCCGACCGCGCTGACCACCGCCGTCGAACTGCGCGTGCTCGATGCGTTTCTGGGCGCCCCCGCCACCGATCACAGCGCCATATTGAAAAAGGCGAGCGACGATGCGGCCCGCGCCGCGCGCGAAAAGGCCGCGGCCGTACCGCGCCCGGCGAAGATCGTGCCCCCCACCCTGCCACTCGATGGCTATGTCGGCACCTATTCCAGCGCCATGCTGGGCGACATCGCGATCACGCTGGTCGACGGCAAGCTGGTGCTCACGCGTCCGGTGGATTCGGGAGTGCTCGATCACGAGAACAAGGACATGTTCAAGACGCGGTGGAAGAGCCTGGGCCTGACGAGCGTTTTCGGCCAGCCCATGGTCGGCTTCACCTTCGGTTCGGCGGGACAGATCACCGCGCTGGAGCTGGGCAGCGACGTTTTCAAGCGCAAATAGGCAAATCCACCGTCAAACGCGGGTCATGGCAAGCGCATGGCGGCGACAAGAATGCTGGCATGCGCCGAACGAAAGGCGTATTATCGACCATAGCGGATCTGGTGTGCCCATCGCCGCCAGGCCATATTTTGGCAGCCTGACTGATCGCAGCCAAGACTGCCCTGACAGGAGACTCGCTATGGTCGCCACTTCGTATTTCGCAGTACCGTCATCGGCCGTGAAACTGCGCCGTATCGGCGTCGAGGATCTTCACTGGTCGCTTCGCCAGGGCCTGAACGACTTCCTTACTCTTCGCGGCGACATCCTGTTCGCCGGGGTCATCTATCCCGTCGTGGCGCTGATCGCCGCCGCCTTCGTGCTCAACGCCGACATGGTTCCACTGATCTTCCCGATGGCCGCGGGCTTCTCGCTGCTTGGGCCGATCATCGCCATCGGCTTCTACGAACTCGCACGGCGACGCGAAGCAGGACTGGACATAGGCTGGGCGCATTTCCTCGATCCGCTGCGTGGCCCCGCACGATGGCAGATCGTGGCGCTCGCCGCCGTCCTGACGCTCATCGCCGTGGCCTGGATGGTCGTCGCCCGCACCATTTATGACGAGACTCTCGGCAGCCTTGCCCCGGCCGGGCCGGGCGCTTTCGTCACGCATCTGTTCACCACGTCGGAAGGGTGGCGCCTGATCGTCTTCGGCAATCTCGCCGGTCTCTGCTTTGCGATCGTCACGCTTGCCATCTCGCTGGTGTCCTTCCCGATGCTCGTCGACCGGACCACCCATGCCAGCGATGCGGTGGAAACCTCGCTCAGGGCAACGGTGCGCAATCCGCTGATGGTCGCGCGCTGGGGCCTCTACGTTGCCGTTATTCTTGCGATCGCCTGCATTCCGCTGTTCCTGGGCCTGGCGGTGGCGCTGCCCGTTCTGGGTTATGCAAGCTGGCATCTCTATACGCGGATCGTGGAGCGGTAGCGGCAACTCCCCTCCTCCCCATCATCGATGGGGAGGATTTTCCAAGCCCCTCAGCTTTCCAGCAACCGCTCCAGCGCCTCGTGATAAACGCCGGCATCCACGCGTGTCGCGTCGCTCAGCGCTTCCAGCGTCAGGCCGTTGCCGATCGCGAAGAACAGGGTCGCCGCGCGCTCCAGCCGCGCTTCGTCCGCCTTGCCGTGATCGACGATCGGGCGCAGCAGCGCGATCACTTCCTGCCGCAGCCGGCCGCGCACCGTGGCCAGCGCGGTCGCGGTTGCGGGCCGGCGCGAGGCGTGGAGCGCGAATTCCGCAAAGGCGGCGGACCAGGCCGCATCCTCCACGGCGCTGATCGCCAGGAACGCCGCCATGCGATCGAGCGTACGCCCCTCCAGTTCCCCGGCGTCCAGATCCCCCTCGTCGGACGCCGCCGCGCGATAGCGTGCGATGGTGTGGCCGACATGGGTTTCCAGCACGGCCAGGAACAGCTCGTCCTTTCCCGCGAAGTTCGAATAGACCGCGCCCTTGGTCAGTTTTGCCGCGCGCGCAATGTCCTCCAGCGACGCCGCCTGGAATCCCCGGCTGCGGAACAGCGCCTCCGCCGCCGCCAATACGGCCTCCCTCACCTGCGTTCGCGGTGTCCTCAACCCTGCCTCCCCAATTTCGATACCGACGGTATTGACTCGATGTGTCCCCCGCGACCATAGAGTGATCGAGGAGAGGTCGCCCATGAAAATCGCGACGATCAGCCAGGCACAACGCCTGGCCATGAGCCCCGTCGAACGCCGGCTGCGCGAGGATCTCGCCGCCGCCTATCGCCTGGTCGCGCTCTATGGCTGGGACGATCTGCTGTTCACCCATTTGTCGGTCCGCATTCCCGGGCCCGAGCATCATTTCCTGCTCAATCCCTTCGGCCTGATGTTCGAGGAAGTGACGGCATCGTCGCTGGTCAAGGTGGACCTGGACGGCAACGTGATCGAGCCGGCGGAAGCACGGATCAATCCGGCGGGCTTCACCATCCATTCGGCGGTGCATGCCGCACGCGAGGATGCGCAATGCGTGATGCATCTCCACACCGTCGCGGGTGTCGGCATATCGTGCCAGGAACAGGGCCTGTTGCCGATGCATCAGGAAGCGATGCTGCTCCAGGCGCAGCTTGCCTATCATGATTATGAGGGGATCGCGTTCGACCATGACGAGCGGCCCCGCCTGGTCGCCGATCTGGGCGACGCCATCTATCTGATCCTGCGCAATCACGGCACGCTGGCGGTCGGCCGATCGATCGCCGAGGCGTTTTCGCGCATGTATCATCTCGAGCGCGCCTGCCAGATGCAGGTGGCGGCAACCGCGGGCGGCGCCGCATTGCGCTGGCCGGGCGAACCCGTCCAGGCGGTGACGCGCCGGCAGGGCGCCGATCAGCATCAATGGGTGGCCGACGATTATATCTGGCCTGCGCTGCTGCGCCGGCTCGACCGGCTGGGATCGAATTTCAGAGACTGAAACGATATCGCCGGCGCGCCCGGCAGGAGAGAGACATGGCGACTTCCGCGCAACTCCGCAGCATCGATACCCGCCTGCCGGCGGACGTGACTGCCTATCCCTATGACGATCACGGCCTGCCGCTGATGGTGGAGCCATTGTCCGCCGCGCTGCGGAGCGATCCGCGCGCGGTGCAGACCTGGTATGCCGAGCATCACGGAACGATCGAGGCGCTGACGGTCGAGCATGGCTGCGTGATGCTGCGTGGCTTCGCGATCCCGACCACCGCCGATTTCAATGCGCTGGTCGCCGATTACCAGACCGATCCGCATGGCTATGCCGGGGGGCTGACCCCGCGCAAGAACATCTCGGGCAAGGTGTTCGAAGCATCGCGCGTGCCGGCCGACCAGAAGATCATCCTGCATCAGGAAATGGGGTACCTGCCCGCCTATCCGCGGATGGTCGCATTCTATTGCCTGGTGCCGCCGGAAACGCAGGGCGCGACCACATTGGGCGACATGCGCCGCTTCCAGGCGGCAATCCCCGAGCCGCTGATGGCGGCGGTGCGTGAGCGCGGCGTGCTCTATCGCCGCAATTACCGCGCGCCCGGCCCGGTCGACGATCCCCTCGCCTCGCTGTTCCGCCGCGAATGGACCGACGTGCTTCAGGTGGAAACCCGCGAACAGGCGGAGGAAGCCTGCCGGCAGGTCGGCTGCACGGCGGTGTGGGAGGATGACGGCTCACTCTCGATGCAATATCGCTCAAGCGGCTTTGTCGCCCATCCGGTGACGGGTGAGGAAACCTGGTTCGCGCAGGTGCACGGCATGCATTTCAACCGCGCCCGGCTGGACGCCAATTACGATCGCCTCGCCACCGCCTTCCCCGCCGGCCGGCCGCGCCCGATCGAGATCCTCTATGGCGACGGCGGCGAGATCCCCGATGCACTGGTCGAGCCGCTTTACGCGATCCTCGACGATCTGGCGGTCAACATCCCGTACCAGAGCGGCGATTTCATGCTGGTCGACAATATCTATTGCGCGCATGGGCGTGAGCCATTCACCGGACATCGTGACGTGCAGGTGGCTTTGGTGTTCTGAGGTCAAGCCACCAAAGGAGTGCTCCCAATACAGAGAAACATTCCCTTTATCTTGCCTTCGCGCCTTTAGCGCTGCCATGATCTTTGTTGACCATGAAGAACATTTCGCAACATCAGATTCGCGCCGTCTACGACGAGCATACGATCCGAATCTATCAAGCCTATAGCGATCAGATTGCCGACGTGGCTTTGGCTGCCGGCACATTCGTTTCTCCACCTTTCAGCATGACCCGGATGACATGGATCAAACCATCATTTCTGTGGATGATGTATCGAGCCGGGTGGGGTTATAAAGATGCCGGACAGAGTCGGATTCTAGCAATCGACATTTCACGCGAAGGCTTTGAATGGGCGTTGGCGCATAGCTGTAGCAGCCATCCAGATCCTTTAACGAGCAAAGAAGATTGGGCCAGACTGAAGGCAGATTCGCCGGTGCGGATCCAATGGGACCCAGAACGTGATTTGCGTCTTCAGCCACTATCTCATCGCGCAATTCAGGTCGGGATAGGTGGCGAAGCCGTGCCGCTCTACGTCAACCAATGGATCCAGAAGATAACCGACATCACCGATTTCGCGCACGAAATTCATGCGCTGGTCGAAGATGGCAGATTAGACCAAGCGCAAACCAAGATACCTCAAGAGCGCGCTTATGACTATCAGCAGTCACACTGATCTGGCTGCTGGCGAGCGAGGTGAAGAAACTTCGGAATTCTTCCACCACATCACGCCAATATCTCTCCTATTTCCGCGCACCCGCGATATAGCGATCCACCTGCTCCTCCAGCACGTCCAGCGGCAGCGATCCCTGGCTCAGCACCGCTTCGTGGAAATCCCGGATATCGAAGCGCGACCCCAGCGCCTTTTCGGCGCGGGCCCGTAGTTCGGCGATCTTGAGCTGGCCGACCATGTAGCTGGTCGCCTGGCCCGGCCAGTTGAAATAACGATCGACCTCACGCGCGATGTCGGTTTCCGATACCGAGCTGTTCGATTTGAAATAGGCGATCGACTGTTCGCGGGTCCAGCGCTTGGAATGGATGCCGGTGTCCAGCACAAGCCGGATCGCGCGCCAGACCTGCAGCGACAACATGCCGAACCGGGCATAGGGATCCTTGTAGATGCCCATCTCGCCCGCCAGACGCTCCGAATAGAGTCCCCAGCCTTCCGCATAGGCGCCATAGCCACCGAATTTGCGGAATTTGGGAACGCCGGTCAGTTCCTGCTGGCGTGCAATCTGGAAATGGTGACCCGGCGCGCCTTCATGCGCGGCGATGCCGGCAACCTGAACCTTCTGCGTCTGGTTCATATCGATCAGATTGACGTAATAGATGCCGGGCCGCGATCCGTCGGCCGAAGGCGCGTTGTAGAACGCAGTCGGCGCGGTTCCCTCGCGCCATTTCTCGACCGCGCGCACTTCCAGCGCCGCCTTGGGCAAGGTGCGGAAATATTGCGGCGCCAACGCCATCACCGATGCGATCACCCCGCGTGCGTCGGCCAGATATGTTTCCCGCCCGGCTTCGGTGTTGGGATATTTCAACTGCGGATCGGTGCGGACATGGTCGAAGAACTGCTCCAGCGTGCCCTTGAAGCCGACCTCCGTCTTGATCGCCTCCATTTCCTTGCGGATCGCCGTCACCTGGCTCAGGCCGACCTTATGGATCTGGTCAGCGGTCAGGCTGGTCGTGGTCGAGGCTTTCAACCGGTCGGCATAATAGGCCGCACCATTTGGCAGGCTCCACGCGCCGAAATTGCCCTTGGACTTGGGCTCGATCTCGTCGATCGCAGCGACCAGCAATTGATAGCCGCTGCGGAACGGACCGGTCAGTGCGGCGCGCGCGTCGGCCAGCAACGCGTCTTTCTCCGCCGCGGGCGCGTTCAGCGCAGCGACCTTCTTGCTGAAATCGGCCATCAGCGTCGAATCAGCACCGCCGTCGAACGGCGCGCCGGTGATCACCTTCAGCGCATCGGCACGGGCCGGCGCGAAATTGACCTTGTTGGGGATGATCCCGACCGCCGCCTGCTCGCGCATGAGGGCAGCGGTTTCGCGCATCACCCGCTCCGTATCGCGCAATCGTGCGATATAGGCGCGGGCATCCGCGACGCTGTCGATCTTGTGGTTGTTGATCAGCAGGACGGGAATGTCGCCCGCCGGGCTGCCATTGGTCGAAACCGGAAAGGCCAGCTTGCGGAATTGGAACGCTTCTCGGCCGCGCGCGGCTTCATATTCGAACAGGCGGAAACTGACGCGCGCGCTTTCCCCCAGCTGGTCCGGCCGGAACCGTGCGCGCATATCCTTCAGCTGCTGCTCGGCAAGGTCGCGCGCGCGCACCGCCGCGCCGTCGGTATAATCGTCCAGCCGGTCATAATCGGTCTTGAAGCCGAGGCGGGTCTGGGTTTCCGGGCTCAGGCGCATCTGCGCATCGAATGCCTCGTCCAGGAACTGGAGCAGCGCCGCATCCTGCACACCCGCCTGCGCAACCGGGGCCGGCGCGGGCGCGCTGGCCTGAATCAGCGGGGCAAGCGGAAGCAGCAACAAAGCAAGGGTACGGCGCATCGGACTCTCCTAATCGATGGCGCGCTTGTCGCGCGCCATCGCGTCCCATGCAATCGCTTCCGTGCGTTCGTCCACCATCGGATATATCGTTTCGGATAGGAACCGAGCGCGCATATCATCGGTTAAGCATCCGGAAGGAAACGCATATGAAATTGATCGTGGGGGGCGTGTTGCTGCCGTTGCTGCTTTCGGGAACGGCGCTGGCCCAGGAAAAAAAGCAGAACACGCTCGACAAGGCTGGCGATATCGCCAGCCAGCCGGTGCGTGACCTCGGCATCGAAAAAGGCGAAGTTCCGGACGTTCTGCAACGGGCGGTGCAGAATCCCTATGCGCCACCGCCGCGTGGCTGCCGATCGATCAATCTGGCGCTGGGCGAACTCGACGCCGTGCTCGGTGACGATTTCGGCGTCGGCACCGACGCGAACGAAAGGCGCACTGGCAAGATCGCCGAGGAAGTCGGCAAGACCATCGTCAATTCGCTGATCCCGTTTCGCGGCCTGGTCCGCGAAATCAGCGGCGCGGCCCCGGCCGAGCGTCGCCTGCAGGCCGCCGTTGCAGCGGGTATCGCCCGCCGCGGCTATCTGCGCGGATTGGCCAGCGGAACCGGATGCAAGGTCGCACCGATCGCGCCGCCGCCTGCTGTCGCAAAGCCGGATGAGAAGAAGGATGAGGGCAAGCCCCGGAAGTAACGGTCAGGCCACATCACTGCCGTACAATCGGAGGCCCTAATACAGCGCCAGCTGAGACTTCTCGCCCAGCTGCCCCAGGATGATCTTGCGCGCGCCCTGCATGTGATAGCGCCACAGCGTTTCCGCCGCAGGGCCGTCCCGGCTTTCGATCAAGTCGACCAGACGCTCGTGATTGAGCAGCGCTTCGCGGTTGAGCTGCGCCTGATCGGGGCGTGCGCTCGCGATGAACTGGTTGAGGTGTTTCAGGTACAGTTCGTCGAGCATGCCGGCGACCAGGATCAGCACGGCATTGCCGCTGCGCCCGATCATCAGCCGGTGGAATTCGGCGGCCGCGGCGGCGAAGGCGCGGACGTCGTCCAGCGCGGCGCGCTCCTGCTCGACATGCTCGCGAAGCGCGACCAGATCGTCATCGGTGCGAACCTGGGCGAGCTGGTGGATCAGCGGCGGTTCGATGATCACCCGCGCGTCGAACATGTCCTTCAGCGTCGCGCCGCGGATCTGCAGCAAAAGCCCCATCGAATGCGCGGCGGTGTCCTCACGCGGCAGACGGATGCGCGCCCCGCCATGTGCGCCGCGACGCACCTCGATCAGCCCCTCGGTCTCCAGGATGCGCAGCGCCTCGCGCAGCGATGCGCGCGATACGGCGAACTCGACGATCAAGTCCGCTTCCGAAGGCAGTGCATCGCCTTCCTTCAACTCGCCCATCGCGATCCGGCGGCGCAGGGAGCCCGCGATCAGTTCGGCGGCCTTGGGCACCCGCACGGCGCGCGATGCCTTGGGTGACGTGATACGGGTCAGGATCGGTGTTTCCTATCGGGTCGGAGGAACGGGAACGCGCCCCGCTGCGCTGTCGGAAAACCCCGGCGAGGCAATGACATCATAGCGCATCTCCCGCGCGCGCCAAGCCGACCAGTCCGCGCCGGCACCAGAGTGCCAATGCGGTGGCGAGCGGCCCGGCGATCAGCGCGATCGCAACATAGCCGGGTTTCAATTCTCCATCGGCCGCACCGATCCATTGTCCGGCGAGCGGGACAAGCGTGGGGCCGACGCCCAGCGCGATCAGGCCGGTGAGCAACAGGCAGAGCGCCATCAATTCGCCGCGCATCGACGACGGCGCAAAGGCCTGGATCGCGACCATCAGCAGCACGCCGGTGCCCATCAGCATGAACATCGCCCCGCCATAGAAGACCTGGAACATGGCCACGCCGGGCGCAAAAGCGCAGGCCGCGACCAGCAGCGCCCCCCCGCCCACCCCGATCGCCAGGGTCAGCGGCAGCGCATCCGCGCGTCCGCTGCGCGCCCAGCGCTCCGCGAAGATCGGCCAGAGCATCATGCCGCCCACGCCGCAGACCATGGTGACCAGCCCGACCCGGACACCGGCCGCGCCGATCGTCCAGCCATAATCGCGCACCAGCAATGTCGGCGCCCAGGTTGCGGCGCCATGCACCATGGTCTGTCCGACACTGCCTGCCAGGAACAGGATGATCAGCGGTCGCCACAACGGCGCGGCCCAGGCCAGCGCACGCGATGGCGGCGCTTCGGGCGCGACCGGCGGACGCGCGGGCTCGCGCACGGTGAACAGGAAGATCAGGCCCAGGATGACGGCAGGCAGAGAGACGAGGATGAAGGTGAATTGCCACGGCTTCACCGCGCCGATCAGCGGCACCGAAACCGAATCGATCTGCCCGATAGCGCCGACCATCAGCCCGCCCAATATATAGCCGCCCGTCGCGCCCAAAGCCCCCAATGCCATATAGACCGACGTCGCGGCGGCCCGGCGCGACGGCGGAAACAGATCGCCGATCATCGAGATCGCGCTCGGGCTCAACGCCGCTTCCCCCACCGCGACGCCGATGCGCAACAGGCACAGCATCCCGAAGGATGTCGCGAAGCCCGATCCGAACGTGCAGGCCGCCCAGATGACGGTGCTGGCCAGGATCAGGCGGCGGCGGTTGATGCGATCCGCCATGCGGCCGATCGGCAGCCCGACCAGCGCGTAGAACAGAGCGAAGGTGAAGCCGATCAACAGGCTGATCTGCGTATCGCTGATCGCGAATTCGGCGCGCAGCGGCTGAATGAGCAGCGCCAGGATGACGCGATCGACGAACGCGACGATGTAGAGCATGCCCAGCAGCACGACGGCATACCAGGCTCGCATGCTGCCCGTTCGTGACTCGCTCTCCATTCCGATCCCCTCCTCCGCTGCTTTTGTGGCGGTGTTTATATAGTGTAATATTTAAACCTGTCGCTGCAAGCGATACTGGTTGGGGTGGTTGCGAATGTTGGGCGATGCCGCCTTCCAATTGGCCCAGGCCGTGCCCCACGGCTCTTCGGGAAAGTCGCTTTCTCTCCTCCATGCGCGCAGCGCGGGGAGGGGGACCGACGGCCATAGGCCGTTGGTGGAGGGGAAATACGATGCTTGAGACGTGCGTGATTTTTGAGGAGGGCGGGTGGTGGGTAAGCATCGTATTTCCCCTCCACCACGCGACTGTGTCGCGCGGTCCCCCTCCCCATCGCTGGGCGATAGGGAGGAGAGAGTTTGACCAAAACAGCAAAACTTTCGCGTGACAGCCTCACCGACTCTCCATATAGTGTAATAAATAGACTATAAAAATGGGAGAGCCGATCCGATGCGCGCGGTGCCGACGCCAGATCAGGAAATGCTGCGCGAGACGATGACGCGCTTTGCCGCGACGCTTGCGGTCAACAGCCCCGCCGAACTGGCGAAGATCGATCGCGATGCCGCGTGGCACAGCCTGGCCGGGCTCGGCATATTGGGCATGCGCGCCCGCGACGGCGCAACACCCGCTGCCTCCGCCTATGAAGTGACGCTCGCTGTCGAGCCGCTGGCCGGGGCGCTCGCGCCGCTGCCGCTGACCGGCGCGCTGCTTGCCTATGAATTGCTGGCATTGGCGGGCGCGGACCCTGCCCTGCTCGCCGATCTGGCGGAGGGGCGCCGTCGCGCAGGGCTGTTGCTGACCGCCGATCTCAGCGGCCTTGCCGATGCCGACAAGCTCGACGGCGCCGTCCTGTTCGATGGCCACGGCGCGGATATCGCGCTGGCGCTGGCCGCGCGGGATGGTGGATGGCAGCCGGTGATATTGGCCGTCACCGGCGCCGTATCGCTGGAGGGCGCCGATCTCACACGCCCGCTGTCGGCATGGCAGCCGGGTGCACAGCCCGAACCGGTCGGTGCACCGCTATCCGCCGACGCCTTTTCCCGCTGGACCGCCTTTGCCGCCGTGCTGGCCTGTGCCGATCTGGTCGGCGTGCTTCGCGAGGGGCTCACCCAGCTCGTCGACTATGTGAAGACCCGCATCCAATATGATGTGCCGATCGGATCGTTCCAGGCGGTGCAGCATATGTGCGCCGACATGCTGGTCGACATGGAGGGCGCGGCAAGCGCGACGCGTTACGCCGCATGGGCCGTCGATGCCCTGCCCGCCGCCGACGCGCTGGCCGCCGCACATGTCGCGAAATCCTGGTGCGCGCCCGCGGGCGAGGCGGTCGGCGAGACGCTGATGCAGGCCTATGGCGGGATCGGCCAGACCTGGGAGCATGTCGCGCACCTGCGCGCCCGCCGCGCCATGCTCGATCGCCTGCTGTTCGGCGACGACACCCATCACCTGAACGCCATCGCCGACAATCGCGACGCCGCCCGGAAAGCTGCCTGACATGGACTATCTCGAAAATGCCGAGGAAACCGCGTTCCGCATGGAGGTCCGCGCCTGGCTCGCCGAAAACGCACCGAAGGACTGGCGCACACATTATCCCACCGAGGACGACCTGGCGCAGCTGCATCGCCAATGGCAGCGCACATTGTATGACGGCGGTTATGTCGGCCTGTCCTGGCCGGTCGATTATGGCGGGCGCGGACTGAGTGCCACCTACGAAGCGATCCTGAACGACGAGCTGGGCAAGGCGGATACGCCGCGCATCTCGTTCCACAATTATCTGGGCCGTGCGATCTTCACTTACGGCACCGAGGAGCAGAAGCAGCGTTTCCTGCCGCCGATGCTGCGCGGCGAAATCCAGTGGTGTCAGGGATTCAGCGAGCCCGGTGCAGGATCGGATCTGGCATCGCTGCGCACTTCCGCCACGCTCGACGGCGATCATTATGTCGTCAACGGGCAGAAGATGTGGACGTCCGGCGCGCAACATGCCGACTGGTGCATCCTGCTGGTGCGCACCGATCGCGATGTGGCCAAGCACAAAGGGATCACCTGCCTGCTCGCGCCCGTGAAGCAGCCTGGCATCACCGTGCGGCCGATCCATATCTCCGACGGTTCGCCCGAAACCTGCGAGATGTTCTTCGACGATGTGCGCGTGCCCGTCACCCAGCGCATCGGCGATCCCGGCGCGGGCTGGCGGATCGCGATGACCGTGCTCGCCTTCGAACGCGGCCCCGCCGATGTCGGCCTGATCGCAACCTTCCAGACCGCGCTCGCCAAGCTGGAGGCCTATGCCGAGCAACGCGGCATCGATCGCGATCCCCAGGTGCGTCAGGCAATCGCGCGCACCTATGTGATCGGCGAAGTGCTGCGGCTGAACGTCGTCGAGCAGCTTTCGCTGCGCAATGCTGGCCGCCCGCCCGGTCCCGACGGATCGATTGCGCGGCTGCTGCTGACCCAGGCCGAACAGGCGCTGCGCAGCCTGGAATTCCGGCTGCGTGCCGCGGACGCGGTCACCGGCCGCGCACCCGATGTGCTCGCTAATTATCTGCGCTCGCGCACGATCAGCATCTTCGGCGGCACGTCGGAAATCCAGAAGAACATCCTCGCCAGCCAGGTCCTGGGGCTGCCGCGATGAACCGGGGAGAGAGCCGATGAATTTCGACTGGTCGACCGAGGACGCTGGCTTTCGCGCCGAGCTGAAGGCCTTTCTCGACGCCGAGCTGCCTGCTGATTTCGACGCGTTCACGCTCGATCCGCACGAGCAGAAGGCATTCTCCAAGGCGTTCGGCGCAAAACTGGCCGACAAGGGCTGGCTCGTCCCCGCCTGGCCGCGGGCTTATGGCGGGCTGGATCAATCACCCTGGCAGCAGCTGATCCTGAGCGAAGAGATGGTCGCGCATGGCGAGCCGCGCACCGCACAATATATGTGCGTCAACTGGGTCGGCCCGGCGCTGATCCTGGCGGGCAGCGACGAACAGAAAGCCTATCACCTCGATCGCATCCGGCGCGGCGACGTGACCTGGTGCCAGGGGTTTTCGGAGCCCGATGCGGGATCGGATCTCGCCTCGCTGCGCACCCGCGCAGTGCGCGACGGCGACGATTATGTGATCAATGGCGAGAAGATCTGGACATCCTATGCCGATGTCGCGGATTTCTGTTTCCTGCTGGCGCGCACCGATACCGATGCGCCGCGCCACCAGGGCATCTCGATCTTCCTGGTGCCGACCGATGCGCCGGGGCTGACGATCAGCGAGATCCCCTCGATCTTTTCCGAAGGCGCATTCAATCAATGCGTGTTCGAAAATGTCCGCGTGCCAGAAAGCTGGCGGCTGGGCCCGGAAAATGCTGGCTGGCCGATCATCCGGCAATTGCTGGTCAACGAGCGGATCGGCGTCGCGCGGTTCCGCCGCGCGGGCCAGACGCTCGACCGGCTGGCACGCATGGCGGTGGAGCAGGATGTGATCGACGATCCGCTGGTGACCGATGCGCTGGCGAAGGCGCAGGCCGCCTGCGATGCGGCGCGCGTGCTGATCTACCGCGTGGTCGATGAGAAGGCGAAGGGCAGCGCCCCCGATTTGAACGCCTATGTCTATCGCGTCGCCACCACCCGCGCCGAACGCGCGGTCTATGAAGCCTGCATGGCGGTCGAGGAAGCCGGCGGCCTGATCAAGGGCAGCTTCGGCGCGATGCAGTTCGGCCATGCGCTGGCCACCGGTGTCGCCACCGGCACCACCGAAATGCAGCTCAACCTGATTGCCCGCGACGTCGTGGGCGCGGCGAGGAACTGACGATGGACCTTGCATATGACGATACCCAGACCGCAATCCGCGAATCCTGCACAAGGCTGTTCGCACGCAATGCCGGCCCCGCCCGCGCCCGCGAGCTGCGCCGCGACAATGGCTGCGACCGGGCGCTGGTCGAGGCGCTGGAGGATGGCGGCTTCGCCGATCTGTTCGGTGCGGACGAAGCAGGCCCGCTGACCGCCGCGCTGCTCGTCGAATGGGCGGCGGAGGCTGCGGCGCTCGCGCCGATCGGCAACCGGCTGCTCGTCGCTCCGGCGGTGCTGGAGAGTGCGGTGCCGACGCTGGTCGCGGTCGCCGATGCCGATCGACTGGATGCGGTGCGCTTCGGCGCCGAGGCGGACCTGCTGATCGTGATCGACGGTGACGATGCGCACGTGGCGACACGCGGCTACTTTGCGGCCGAGCCGGTCAAATCCAAGTTCGGCTATCCCTTCGGGCGGGTGAGTGAAGTGCGCGGCACGAAGCTGGCTCCCGGCGCGGGCGCGATCGCGCGGCGCTGGCAGCAGATCGCGATCGCGGCGGAGATTACGGGCACCGCGCGCGCCGCGCTCGACCTCACCACCCGCTATCTGCGCGAGCGGGTCCAGTTCGGGAAACCGATCGCCAGCTTCCAGGCGGTGCAGCATCGCCTGGCCGAGCTGCACGTCTCCGTCGACTCCACACAATGGGCGATGCGCGAAGCCGCCTGGCATGGTGCCCGTGCCGAACTGGCCGCGTCTGCTGCGGTAACCGCGTGCGAGGCGGCGCAGCGTGCCTTTTACGAAACCCATCAGCTCACCGGGGCGATGGGCTTCACCATCGAATATGATCTGCACCTGTGGACCATGCGGTTGCAGGCGCTGCGCCACGAAGCGGGCGGGCCACGCGCCCATGCCCGCGATCTTGTGCGTGCCCGCTGGAAGGAGAATGGCTGACATGGCCGCTTACGAAGATTTCACCACCGTCACCGCGCGCCGCGACGGCCATGTGCTTGTCGTCTCGTTCAACCGGCCGGAACGCCGCAACGCGATCAACGCCGCGCTGCATCGCGACCTGGAAGCGATCCTGGCGCTGGCCTCGGCCGACCGCGAGATCCGGTCGATCGTGCTGCGCGGCGAGGGCAAGGCCTTTTGCGCGGGCGGAGACGTCTCGACGATGGAGGACAAGGGCGATCAGAGCCCGGCGCATATGGTGCTCTCCACGCTCGATACCGTGAAGATGCTGGAGATGATCCTGTCGGTGCCGCAGCCCATCGTCTGCGCGGTGCAGGGTTTCGCCATGGGCCTGGGCGCGACGATCGCGCTGCTGTGCGACGTGGTGGTGATGGCCGAGGATGCGGCGATCGCGGACACCCATGTGAATATCGGCCTGGTCGCGGGCGATGGCGGCGCAGTGCTGTGGCCGCTCGCTGGATCGCTCGGCGCCGCGCGCTGGTATCTGATGACCGGCGAACGCGTCACCGGCGCCGAAGCAGTGCGGCTGGGCCTCGCGTTGAAGGCGGTGCCCGCCGACGAACTCGACCAGACCGTGCTTGCCATGGCGCATCGCCTGGCCGGGATCGCACCGCTCGCCGTTCAGGGGACCAAGGCGACGCTCAACCGCATCGTGCGCGATCGCATCGCGCTGACGCTCGACACCGGCCTGCTGCTCGAAGGCGCGACCTTCGTCAGCGAGGATCACCGCGAGGCTGCCTCCGCCTTTCTCGAAAAGCGCCAACCCGTGTTCAAGGGGCGCTGATCGATGGCCGACGGACGCCCCATCTTCACCTCCTCGCTCGATCGCATGCTCAGCCCGCGATCGATCGCGATCGTCGGCGCGTCGAACCGGATGCCCGGCATCGGCGGCTTCGTGACCGCCAACGTCATCCGCGCGTTCGACGGCGCGATCTATCCGGTCAACCCGCGTGAGACGGAGGTTCAGGGTCTGCCCGCCTTCGCCACGGTCGAGGATCTGCCCCAGGGCGTCGACCTGGTGATGGTCGTCGTGCCCGCGATCGCGGTTCCGCCGATCGTCGAAACCTGCGCCAGGCTCGGCGTCGGCGGCGTCGTGGTCATCACATCGGGCTTCGCCGAGATCGGCGGCGACGGTGTCGCGCTGCAGGCGCAGCTTGCCGAGATCGCGGTGCGGACGGGGCTGCGCATCGCCGGGCCCAATTGCATCGGATTCATGAACCTGGCCGAGCGCGCCATGGCCAATTTCGTGCTCGATCCGACCGACGAGATTCCCGCGGGCGGCCCCGTCGCGCTGGTGTCGCAAAGCGGCGGGTTCGGCGGCTATATGGTCCGCAAGGCCCTGACCGCCGGGCTCGGCGTCGGCTGGTTCGTCAGCACCGGCAACGAGGTGGACGTCAATATTGCGGGCGTGCTGCGTCATCTGGTCGAGCGTGACGAGGTGAAGGTGCTGCTGGCGTTCAGCGAAACGCTGCGCGACCCCGATGTCTTTATCGAAACCGCACGCCGCGCGTCCGAACTGGACAAGCCGATGGTCGTGCTCAAGGCCGGTCGTTCGCAGGCCGCGGCCCGCGCGGCGCAGGCGCACACCGGATCGCTGGTCGGTTCGGCCGAGGCGTTCGACGCGGTCTGCCGCCAGCATGGCGTATTCTCCGCCGGGTCGCTGGAGGAGATGCTCGACCTCGGCCTGATCTTCCAGGGCGGCCGGCGTGCGCGCGGGCGCCGCGTCGGGATCATCACCGGATCGGGCGGTGCGGGCGTGATGCTGACCGACGCCTGTGTGCTGGAGGGGCTTTCCGTCCCCGAATTGCCCGAGGCGGATCAGGAATCGCTGCTTGCGCTGATGCCCAAGCCGTTCATGGGATCGGTGGTCAATCCGGTCGACGTGACCGCGCAGGCGCTGGCAGCGCCCGGCGCGCTGGAGGGGGTTCTGACCGGCGTGCCGGCAAGCAACGCGGTCGACATGGTCTCACCCGTGATCATCGGCAATCCGACGCATCCGGACATGTATATCCGCGCGCATCGATCGACCGACAAGCCGATCGCCTTCGTCTCGACTTTGCCGCCGACCAGCCTGCTCGACGCGGGCGTGCCGGCCTATACCGATCCGCGCAGGGCGGCGCGCGCACTGGCAGCCAATGCCGAATTCTCGCTGCGCAGCCGGCGCGCTCCGGCAACCGCCCCCGCCCCCGATGCCACGCGCATCGCGGCAGCACGCGCGATATTGGCGCGGGCCGAGCCCGGCACTGCGCTGATCGAGGCGGAGTCCAAGCAGTTGCTGGCGCTGTACGGTGCACCGGTGACGCAGGAAGCTTTGTGCGCCGACGCCGACGAAGCAGTCGCCGCGGCGGCGCGGATCGGCGGTGCGGTCGCGATCAAGATCATGTCGGTCGACCTGCCGCACAAATCCGATGTCGGCGGCGTGCGACTGGGGCTGGTCGGCGACGAGGCGGTGCGGACCGGCCATGCCGCCATGCTCGCCGATGTCGCGCGCAACGCGCCACAGGCGCGGATCGCGGGCGTGCTGGTGCAGCAGATGGTCCCTGCTCGGCTTGAGATTCTGTGCGGGATGACCCGCGATCCGCTGTTCGGCCCGATCGTCGCGATCGGCCTGGGCGGCGTACTGGTCGAGATCATCGGCGAGGCGGCATTGCTGCGCGCGCCGTTCGACCGCGAGGACGTGCTCGACGCATTGCATTCGATCCTGGGCGGACGGCTGCTCGATGGCGGACGCGGCCTCGACACGGCGGAGGCGGACGCGATCGCGCAACTGGCGGTGGCGCTGGGCGATGCGGCACTCGAATTGCCCGAAATCGCGGAGATCGACGTCAATCCGGTGCGTGTCGCGAACGGCATCGCGCTGGCCGCCGATGCACTGGTCGTCGTCGCATGAGGACGCACCGCATCGCGGTGGTCGCGGGCGACGGCATCGGCCGCGAAGTGATGCCCGAAGGGCTGCGCGCGCTGGACGCAGCCGGACGCCGCTTCGGCTTCGAGGTCGCGGCGACCGATTTCGACTGGTCGTGCGAGACGTATGCCGCGACCGGGCGGATGATGCCCGAGGATGGGCTGGACCAATTGCGCCCGCATGACGCGATCTTGCTCGGCGCGGTCGGTTTTCCGGGCGTCCCCGACCATATCTCGCTCTGGGGCCTGTTGCTGCCGATCCGGCGCGCCTTCGATCAATATGTGAATTTGCGCCCCGTCCGGCTTCTCGCCGGCGTGAACTCGCCACTGCGCGATGTGACGCCGGGCGATATCGACATGTGGATCGTCCGCGAGAATAGCGAAGGCGAATATTCGCAGGTCGGCGGCCGGATGTTCGAAGGCACCCCGGACGAAGTCGTCACCCAGGTCGCCACTTTCACGCGGCGCGGCACCGATCGGATCATCACCTATGCCTTCGATCTGGCGCAGCGGCTGGGGCGCAAGCGCGTCAGTTCGGCCACCAAGTCGAATGGCTTGTGGCATTCCATGCCCTTCTGGGATGCGCGTTTCGCCGAGATCGCGGCGCGCTATCCCGATATCGAAAACGACCAGCATCATATCGACATCATGGCCGCACGCATGGTGATGCAGCCGCAGCGTTTCGACGTGATCGTCGCCAGCAATCTGTTCGGCGATATCCTGTCCGATCTCGGCCCGGGCGTGACCGGCACGATCGCGCTGGCGCCATCGGCCAACATCAATCCGGAACGCGCGCATCCGTCGATGTTCGAGCCCGTCCATGGCTCCGCGCCCGACATTGCCGGGCGCAACATCGCCAATCCGATCGGCCAGATCTGGTCTGCGGCGATGATGCTCGACCATCTGGGCGAAGGGGACGCAGCCGAAGCCATGCTCGCCGCGATCGAGGCGGTGCTGGCCGATCCGGACGAACCGCGCACGCCCGATCTGGGCGGCACGGCAACGACGCAGGATCTGGGCCGTGCAATCGCGGCGCGGATTTGAAGGGGGTATCGACGATGAGTGAGAAGACCGATTTCCTGGGTTTCCCCGAAAACGCGACCGCGATCGTCACGGGCGCGGCAAGCGGCATCGGCCACGCCACCGCGGTGCGGCTGCTCGGCCAGGGCGTGCGCGTCATCGGGCTCGACATCAATGGCGAGGGCCTGGCCGCGCTCGACCTAGGTGAAGGTTTCATCGGGCGCCTGCTCGACAGCGGCAATCGCGCGGCGGTGGAAGCGACATTGCCCGCGCTCCACCGCGAGTTCGGCCCCATCGCCTATCTGGTCAACAATGCCGGCCCGCCAAGCTCGCTGCCGCTCTCGATCGAGGATGGGCTGGCGCAGACCGCCGGCAGCGTACAGATGATGACGAGCAGCTGGCTGGCGCTCGGCCCGCCAGGGGGCGCCGCGGTCGTCAATGTCGCATCGGTCGCGGGTACGCTGTCCGGCGGACCGCCGCCCGCAATGCTCGCCGGGCGCGGCGACGTCGACAGCAATTCGGGCTGGTATGGCGCGGGCAAGGCGGCGATCGGCGGGCTGACACGCTTCCAGGCCGTGATCGGCCGTGGCCGCTATCGTTCCAACGCGGTTGCGCCCGGCGTGGTCGAGACCCCGCGCATGGGCGACCTGACCGCCGGCGCCTATGGCCAGATGATGATCGAGCGCGCGCCGCTCGGGCGGCTGGCACAGGCAGAGGATGTTGCCAACGCCATCACATTCCTGCTCAGCCCGGCGGCATCATACATCAACGGCGTGACCCTGCTCGTCGAGGGCGGCGGAACGCTGGTATTTTGACGGAGAGCAGCATGAAAGCGGTCGTTCGGCGCGGTTCGCGCCTGATCAGCGAAGAGATTCCGGCGCCCCGCCCCGCCCAGGGCCAGGTGCTGCTGCGCACGCTGGCCTGCGGCGTCTGCGGATCGGATCTTCACGCCTTCTCGCATGGTCATGCATTGGCCGATCTCGGCCGGCGGGTCGGCGCGAAAAACGTCATCGATCCCGATCGCGATCTCGTTTTCGGCCATGAAATCTGCGGCGTCGTCACCGAATATGGGCCCGATACGCCAGCCGCCCTGCCCGTCGGCACGCGCGTTGTCGCCTTTCCGCGCGCAAACGGACCCAATGGGCCGGAGACGGTCGGCCTCTCCCACCGTTTTCCCGGCGGCTATGCCGAACAGGTCTGCGTCGACGCGGACATGCTAGTGCCGGTGCCCGACGAACTCAGCGATGCAGAGGCTGCGATGACCGAACCGTTCGCGGTCGGCGCGCATGCCGTTGCCAAGGCGAAGATCGCCAAGGGCGGTGTCGCGCTGGTCATTGGCTGCGGCCCTGTCGGGCTGGCGGTGATCGCGGCGCTCGCCGCCGAGGGAGTGGAGACGATCCTCGCATCCGATTTCTCCCCCGCACGGCGCGAGATGGCGATCGCGATGGGCGCGCACGAAGCGATCGATCCGGCCGCGGACTCGCCCTTCGCACGCTGGCACGCCTTGGATGTTCCGCCATGCGACGCGGTGATCTTCGAATGCGTCGGCGTGCCCGGCATGATCCAGCAGGCAATCGCGGGAGCCAGCGCGGGCGCGCAGATCATGGTGGTCGGCGTCTGCCTGACCGAAGACGTGATCCTGCCCTATCAGGCACTCAGCAAGGAACTACGCATCGGGTTCAGCGCAGCCTATTCGATGGACGAGTTCCGCGAGACGCTGGCACGCATCGCCGATGGCCGGATCGATCTCAGCCGTGTCGTCACCAATGTCATCGGCCGATCCCAGGCCGAAGCGACGTTCGCCGAACTGGCCAGCCGCAACCATCATCAGGTGAAAGTGGTGATCGAGCCGTGGCGCGAATGAGCATCGCCGATCCTATCGAACATGCGCGACTGGCGCTGCGCCGGCCGGATCTGCTGCGCCAGGCGTGCCTGATCGGCGGAGACTGGGTCGGTGCGGACGCGGATGAGGCCATCGGCGTCACCAATCCCGCCACCGGCCGCACGCTGGGCCATGTGCCCGATCTGGGGCGTGCCGGCGCGGAGGATGCGGTTGCCGCTGCCGCCGCCGCGCAACCCGCCTGGGCCGCACGCACGGCGCGTGATCGCGCGCAGATCCTGCGCCGCTGGGCGGAACTGATCCTCGATCACCGCGACGATCTTGCCCGGCTGATGACCGCGGAACAGGGCAAGCCGCTGGCCGAGGCCGTGGGCGAAGTCAGCTATGCCGCCGCCTTTGTCGAATGGTTCGCGGAGGAAGCCCGGCGCACCTATGGCGACATCATTCCCGGCCATCTCGCCAACACCCGTATCCGCGTCGAGAAACGCCCGGTCGGCGTCGTCGCGGCGATCACGCCCTGGAATTTCCCGGCCGCGATGGTGACGCGCAAGGCCGCACCCGCGCTCGCCGCGGGCTGCGCGGTTGTCGTCAAGCCATCCGAACTTACCCCCTTCTCCGCGCTCGCACTTGGCGTGCTGGCCGAAGAAGCGGGATTGCCCGCCGGACTGCTCAACATCGTGACGGGCACGCCCGCGCCGATCGGCGATGTGATGGTGGATGATCCGCGCGTCGCGAAATTCAGCTTCACCGGATCGACTGCCGTCGGCCGCATGCTCGGCGGCCGGGCGATGGGCAATGTGAAGCGCGTCTCGCTCGAACTGGGCGGCAATGCGCCCTTCCTGGTGTTCGACGATGCCGATCTGGACGCCGCGATCGAGGGCGCGATGCTCTCGAAATTCCGCAATGCCGGGCAGACCTGCGTCTGTGCGAACCGGTTCATCGTCCAGGCCGGGATTTACGACGCCTTTGCCGCCCGCCTGGCCGAACGGGCGGACGCGCTTGGCTGTGGCGACGGACTGGCGAACGGATCCGACCAAGGCCCGCTGATCGATGCGCGCGCGGTGGCCAAGGCGCTGGCGCATGTGCGCGACGCGATCGACAGCGGCGGCCGCCTGCTTGCGGGCGGGCAGGCGATCGACGGCATGTTCGTCAGGCCGACGGTGATCGCCGGGGTCTCGCCCGACGCATTACTCTGCCGAGAGGAGACGTTCGGCCCAGTCGCCGGGCTGATCCGCTTCGAGACCGAGGGCGAAGCGATCGCGCTGGCCAATGCCGGCTCTGCGGGGCTTGCCGCCTATCTGTTCACGCGCGACGCCGATCGCGCGATTCGCATTCCCGAAGCGCTGTCCTACGGCATGGTCGGCATCAACACCGGACTGATCTCGTCCGAAGTCGCGCCGTTCGGCGGATGCCGCCTTTCCGGTATCGGCCGGGAGGGATCCCATTATGGAACCGACGAATTTCTCGAGCTTCAGACGATCGTCCAAGCGGTCGCCACCGGGTGAGCAAGGTCGCTTGACTCGATCCGCCTTTTATATAGTGTAATATTAATACCAAATAAGCTGACGAGCGAAGACGCACGCGGCACGGATAGGAGGGGATGGGATGAGGAAGACTTTTGCGTTCGCATGTGCGGCCTGCGCCATTGCGGCAGCCACCACGATGCCGGCCCAGGCTCAACAGCCCGCCAGCGAAACCAAACCCGACCAGACTGCCGACGAAAACGCTTCGCCTTACGACATCGTCGTCACCGCGCAGCGCCGCGCGGAAAATGTGCAGGACGTCCCGATCTCCATCGTCGCGCTTTCGGGCGCCAAGCTGGACGCCGCCGGCGTCACCGATTTCAGCCGGCTGACCAGCCAGGTGCCCGGCATGATCGCCGATTCCAACAGCGACCCCAAGGGTGCGCGCCTCGGCCTGCGCGGCGTGACGAGCTCGCAGGAGGACGGCAAGCAATCCTCGGTCGGCGTATTCGTCGATGGCATCTTCATGTCGCGCGTCGGCATGGCATTCGCCGAGTTCCAGGATATCGAGCGGATCGAAGTGCTGCGTGGCCCTCAGGGCACGTTGTTCGGCATGAACACCGCCGCCGGCCTGATCCATATCGTGACCGCGCGACCCAATTTCACCGAGACTACCGGCTTCATCGAGGGTGTGGCGGGCAATAAGGGCCGCTGGGATATTCGCGGACTGATCACCGGCCCGATCTCCGAGAACTGGGCCTATAGCCTGTCGGGCTTCACCACCCATCGCAGCGGCCTGATCTACAACGACACGCTCGATCGCAAGGTCAACAATCGCGACCGCTCGGGCGTGCGCGCCAAGCTGGCCTATTCGGGCAACGACATCGATTTCCAGCTGATCGCCGACTATCAGAACGAGGAATCCGATTGCTGCACCAGCGTGCCCTGGCGGATGAAGCCGGGCGCCAGCCTGCTCGGCACGCCGGCCGCGCCGTTGCTGCCTGCGGGTTACCCCTATAGCCGCATCTCGGTTTCGCCCTTCGTGCCCTATACCGAATCGGTGACGGGCGGACTGACCGCGGAACTCAACTGGCATCTCAACGATGCGCTGACGCTCACCTCGCTGACCGGCTGGCGCGACTGGAATCTCGATACGCGGCTCGATCCCGGCGCACTGCCCATCCCGCTCGTCGAAACGGTGAGCAGCCAGCGGCACCGCCAGTTCAGCCAGGAAGTGCGCCTGACCTCCGACGGTGGCGGCCCGCTCAAATGGGTGGCGGGACTGTTCTTCTTCGATCGGACCACCCGCTCGCTCGGCGAACTGCACTATAAGGTACGCAGCCTCTATGCGGCAGGCGCCAGCGGCATCACCACCACCCGCTTCCGGATCAAGGACACCAGCTATGCCGGCTTCGGCCAGGTGAGCTACGACGTGACCGACAAGTTCAAGCTGTCGATCGGCGGGCGCTATTCGTTCGAGGACCAGAAAGCGACGCAGGTGCAGACCGCGCAGAATTTCGTCGATCCCAATTATAACCGCGCGGCGGACCGTACCGACGGGCAGTTCACCTTCACCGGCAATGCCAGCTATCACTTCACGCCCGACGTGATGGCCTATGCGACGATCGCGCGCGGCTTCAAGCCCGGCGGCTTCGATCTGGGCCGGCCGGCCACCTACACCAATTTCGAATTCGAGTCGGAGACCAACCTCAATACCGAAATCGGTCTGCGCACCCAGATGCTCGACAAAAAGGTGACGTTCAACCTGACCGCGTTCAGCACCACCTACAAGAATTTCCAGACGCTGGCGTTCGACGGGCTGCGTTTCCTGTCGCTCAACGCGCCCGAATTCGTGACGCGCGGCGTGGAACTGGAATTGAACGCGCATCCCACGCGCGGTCTCTCCTTCACCGGCCAGGCCAGCTATGTCGACGCGCATTATACCGACTTCGTGAATGGCGCCTGCCCGCAGGGCGTGGCGGGATCGTGCGACCTGACCGGCCGCCGCCTCCACCAGGCGCCGCGCCTGACGCTCAGCAGCTCGCTATCCTATGAAAGCAATATCGGCCAGAGCGACTGGAAGGGCTTCGGTTATCTCGGCTATTCCTATCGCAGCGGAACATATTCCAACCAGGCGCTCGATCCGTTCCTGTACCAGAAGGGCTATGGACTGGTCGATCTGCGCTTGGGCGTGGAAGCCCCCGGCCAGATCCGCGTCGAAGCCTGGGTGAACAATCTGTTCGACAAGGATTATATGAGCTTCGGCTTCAATTCGCCGCTCCTGTCCGGCGGCTATGGCGGCTTTGTCGGCGACGAGCGGATGTACGGGCTCAGGCTGAGAAAGTCCTTCTAGGCAGGATCGGGATCGGGGCGATGAAACCAGTGTTCGCACGCATGGCCTGTAGCCTTGCCACCATCGCCCTGCCCCTGTCCGCCCCGATGCCCCTCGCGGCCAAAGCCCGCACCGCCCCGGCCGGGGCGTTCTCGGCGGAAGAACTGGCACGACTGGACGCCACGATGGACGGTTTCGTCGATCGCGGCGAGCTGGCCGGGATCGCCACGCTGCTGATCCATCGCGACCGCGAGATCGCCTTTCATGCCCATGGTGAACGCAACGCCGCAACGCACGCGCCGCTGACGCGCGACACGATCTTCCGCATCTATTCGATGACCAAGCCGGTCACGGCGGTCGCACTGATGATCCTGTACGAACAGGGCAAATGGAAACTCGACGATCCGATCACCCGCTTCCTGCCCGAAATGGCGGATCTCAAGGTGGTGACGGGCGAGACGGCGGACGGTAAGCCGATCCTGACGAATGCCGATCGCCCGCCGACGATGCGCGAACTGATGAGCCACACCGGCGGCTTCGCCTATGGAATGATGGACGGCCGGCTGGCGAGCACGCTGTTCCGCCAGCGCAACGTGGCCGCGGCGCCAAGCGCCAAGGCGATGGTCGACATGGTCGCCGCACTGCCGCTGCTGTCGCAGCCCGGCAGCGAATGGGCCTATTCGATCTCGTCGGACCTGCAGGGCGTGATCGTCGAACGCATCTCCGGCCAGAGCCTCGGCGCGTTCATGAAGCAGCATATCTTCGATCCGCTGGCGATGCGCGACACCGGCTTTACTCTGCCCGCCCAAGACATGGCGCGGCTGGTCGATCTCTATGCGACCGATCCGGCCAGCGGAAAGCCGGTGGCGGTGGTGGCGACGCCCGCCGCGATCGCGGCCGGGCTGGTGCGCGATTATGGCGAGGCGCCGAAGGTGGAATCGGGCGGCGGCGGACTGGTCTCGACGATCAACGACTATGCCCGCTTCGCCCGGATGCTCGCGCGCGGCGGCACGCTCGACGGCCACCGCATCCTCAAACGCGAAACCGTCGCGCTGATGGGAGCCAACCAGATTCCGGCCGCCGCCTTCGGCAAGCCCAATGCGAACAAGATCGCGTTCGGCCCGGCGCTCGGCTACGGGCTCGGCGTCATGGTCGCGACCGATCCGCAATCCGCCGGCATGCCCGACGGCAAGGGCACGATCAGCTGGGACGGCGCGGCGAGCACCTGGTTCTGGGTCGATCCGGCCAACGACATCGTCTTTGTCGGCATGGTCCAGCGCATGGGCGGCCCCGTACGCCTGCAACTCGAAGCGCAGTCACGCGAACTGGTCTACGACGCGCTGCGCAAATAATGACGATGGGGACGAACGGTTCTCAACCCAAGACGTCATGCCAGCGCAGGCTGGCATCTCCCACAGAATGAAGCGCGATCTGGTTGGGAGATGCCAGCCTGCGCTGGCATGACGTCTTGGGATTGCGGATGATCAGCAGACATCACCCGTGCTTTTTAAATGATGACCGCCTCGGCGCATCAATCGATGATCCTTTTACCAGTGCCCCAGGCCAGCCAGATCGCCGCGCCGACCAGATTGACCGCGGCGGCCAGGATGAAGGTGGCGGTGTAGCCCCCGGTCAGGTCGAGCAGCAGCCCCGTCACCGCAACCCCGATGATGCCCGGCAATGTTCCGGCGGTGTTGGTGATGCCCCACAGCACATCGGCATGACGCGGCGCGATATCGAGGTGATTGACCGCAAAGCCCGCAAAGGTGAGCCCGCCGACGCCCAGCGCGCCGCACATGCAGAACAGCGCCATGCCGGGCGTCGTCGCGGTCAGTGCGAGCAGGAAGAATGCCGCGCTGCCGATCAGCCCGCCAAGCTGCATCAGCCGGCGTACCGCCGTCACGTCCGCTCCGCGCGCGATCATCCGGTCCGCGACCACCGCAGCGGCGTTGCCGATGACGAACTGGCTCAGCCAGGGCCCGATTGCGAACAGGCCCGATCCGGCGATCGACATATGCTGCACGTCGCGGAAGTAGCTCGGCAGCCAGGCGAGCATCAGATAGAGCGTCCAGTTGTTGCAGAAATGGTTGATGATCAGCGCCCAGACGGCCTTGTGCGAAAGCAGCAGGCGCCAGGGGATGGGCTGGCGCACCGTGCCGGTTTCCGCTTCGATCGGGGCAAGCAGCGCGCGCTCCTCCGCGCTGATCGTCGGATGCGTGCCGGGCCGTGCATGGATCAGCCGGAACCAGAACACCGCGAAGATCAGGCCGAGCCCGCCGAACGCGTAGAAGACGCTCTGCCAGCCATGATGTTCGACCAGCCAGCCGGTGACGAGCAACGCGAAGATCGTGCCCATCGGAATGCCGGTCAGGTTGATCGCGGCGGCGCGGGATTTCTCCGGCCCCGGCATCCAGCGCGCCAGCAGATTGTAAATGGCGGGAAAGCTCGCCGCCTCCCCCACGCCCATCAGGATCCGCGTCAGGATCAGCGCGCCGAACGACAGCGACGCCGCGAGCGGTGTGACGAAGGTGAAGATCGACCAGGCGATCAGCGCGCCGCCCAGCAGCAACCGCCCGCCGATCCGGTTGGCAAGCCAACCGGTCGGGATCATCGCGGCCATATAGCCGATGAAGAAGGAGGAGAGCACCAGCCCCTTGGTGGTACCCGACCAGCCGAAATCCTCGGCCATCGAGATGATCGCGACCGAGATGTTGACCCGGTCGATATAGCAGATGAACGTCGCGAAAAAGCACATCAGCACCACGATGTGCCGCTTCTGCAGCCCCGGTTTCGAGACCGCCCCCGTCAACGCCATAATCCGCCCCCAATTCTATTCTGATTCCCAGATAGATCGCATGCGGGGCGTGCGCGCAAGCGGGCGTGTCATCGTCACACCGGAATATGCGTCCCCGTTTTCACCCGGTCCATCGTCACGAAGGTCCGGAACTTGCGGACATTCTCGTCCGCGAAGAACAGGCGGCGGGTCATTTCCTCATAATCCGCCATGGTCGGCACGGTGACGACCAGCATGAAATCCACTTCGCCGGTTACATAATAGCATTGCTGAACTTCGGGCGCGGCGAGGAAGCGGCGCTTGAGGTCGTCGATCCGCTCCCCGCTTTCATTCGCCACCTCCACCTCGACCAGAATGGTGATTGGCCGGCCGAGCGCGGCGGGATCGACGATCGCGACATTTGCCGCGATCACGCCGTTCGTCTCGAGCCGCTGGACGCGGCGCTGCACGGCAGGCGCCGACAGGCCCACCTGCTCGGCGATCAGCCGCTGCGGCATGCGATTATCCTGTTGCAGAAGCGCCAGGATGGCACGGTCGAAGGAATCTGGGATCATGGCGTCCTGCACATTTGTCGTTCCAAAACCTCCGTTTGTCCCGAGCGAAGTCGAGGGACGCCAGCGCGATACCAACGTCCCTCGACTTCGCTCGGGACAAACGGAGGCGAAACGAGCGAAACTTGCATTTCATGCCGGAAAATTCAGCACATGGCTCGACAATAATGCACTATCCACTCGCCACCCCCGCTGAAACCGAGGCCTCCGATGACCGACCAGACCATGCTGACCAACGACATGATCGCCTGGCGCCATGCACTGCACGCCTACCCTGAGATGGGCTTCGAGGAACGGCGCACAGCCGCCTTCGTCGCAGAAACACTGCGCGGCTTCGGCATCGAGGATGTGGTGGAGAATGTCGGCGGCACCGGCGTGGTCGCGACGGTGCGCGCGGGCGGTGGCAATCGCGCGATCGGGCTGCGCGCCGATATGGACGCGCTGCGCATCACCGAGCGCCCGGGCCGGCCGCATGGATCGTGCAATCACGGCGTGATGCATGCCTGCGGGCATGACGGGCACAGCGCGATGCTGCTGGGCGCGGCACGGATGCTGGTCGAGCAAGGCGGCTTCGACGGGATCGTGCGGCTGATCTTCCAGCCCGCCGAGGAATGGGGCCGCGGTGCGCTCGCGATGCTCGACGACGGGCTGCTCGATCGCTTCCCGTTCGACGAGATCTATGGGCTGCACAATATGCCAGGCATTGCCGCGGGCCGGTTCGAGACGACACCCGGCCCGGCAATGTCGGCCGAGGATAATTTCGAGATCATCCTGAGCGGCGTGGGCGGCCATGCCTCGCGGCCGCAGGCCGGACGAGAGGTGATGGTCGCGGCATGCGCGACGGTGATGGCATTGCAGACCATCGTCTCGCGCCGGCTGAGCCCGACCGATATCGCGGTGGTCTCCGCCACCGAAATCCTGACCGACGGCACGCGCAACGTGCTGCCCGGCGAAGCGCGGATCCTGGGCGATGCGCGCAGTTTCCGTGCCGATGTCAGCGAAGCGATCGAGGCGGAGATGCGCCGCATCGCCGCAGGCATCGCGGCAACCTATGGTTGCACCGCCGAGGTGGACTATACTCGCGAGTTCGTCGCGCTGGTGAACGATGCCGACGCGACCGCAGCATCGGTCCGTGCGGCCCAAACCGTGTTCGGCGCGGACAACGTCTCCGCCGCCTGCCCCCCGATCACCGCCTCCGAGGATTTCGCGCGTTTCCTGGAGCGCGTGCCGGGCTGCTTCGGCTTTCTCGGCAATGGCACGCAGTCTCCTCCGCTCCACAATGCCGGCTATGATTTCAACGACGAAATCCTGCTGAACGGCGCCCGCTGGCTGGCGACGATCGCCCGCCAGCGCCTGCCGCTCGCCTGACCCTTCGCCCCTCACGCCCGCCTTTCGCCCCTCAAGAAAGACTCCCCGATGATCATTCACAACACCCATGCCGATCACGGAGCGCCGCTCGACACGCGCGATGCTGCAATGCTCGACCACGCAGCGGCGCAACAGGTCGCGGCCTATCTGGCGCATCGCCCCGATCACCGGCCGACGCCGCTCCATGCCCTGCCCGCTTTGGCGACCGATCTCGGCGTCGCCGCAATCCATGTGAAGGATGAAAGCCATCGACTGGGCCTGGGCAGCTTCAAGGCGCTGGGTGGTGCCTATGCAGTGATCCGGCTGGTGCTGGAAGAAGCGGGCCGCCAGCTCGATCGCACGATCGGCTATGAAGACATGCGATCGGACGCGGTGCGCGCAATCGCCTCCACCCTGACGATCGCCTGTGCGACCGACGGCAATCACGGCCGTTCCGTGGCGCAGGGCGCCGAACTGGTCGGTGCGCGCTGCGTGATCTTCGTCCATGCGCGGGTCAGCGCAGCACGCCGCGCGGCAATCTCGCGCTTCGGTGCGGAGATCGTGCAGGTCGAGGGAACCTATGACGATTCCGTCGTCGAGGCGGAGCGCGTCGCCGCCGACAAGGGTTGGATCATCGTCTCCGACACGTCATGGCCGGGCTATGAGCGCATCCCCGGCCTGGTCATGCAGGGCTATTGTCTGATGGTGCATGAAGCGATCGAGCGCCTGCCCGAACCGCCCACCCATGTCTTCGTCCAGGCGGGCGTCGGCGGTCTCGCCGCCGCGGCGGCCGGGCATCTCGCGCTGGTGCTGGGTGACGCCCGGCCGACCTTCGTCGTAGTCGAGCCCGATCGCGCCGCCTGCCTGTTCGAGACCGCGCGGGCCGGTCATCCCGTCAAGATCGCGCATGGCGAGCCCACGGTGATGGCGATGCTCGAATGCTATGACCCTTCGCCGCTGGCGTGGCGCGTCCTCTCCCGCGTGGCCGACGCGTTCATGACGGTCGGGGAGGACGATGCCATCGCCGTAATGAACCGCCTCGCGCGGCCCACCGGCGACGATCCCGCGATCGTCTCGGGCGAAAGCGGCGGCGCGGGGCTCGCGGGATTCATACGCATCACGGACGATGCAGAGGCACGCGCCGCACTGGGCCTGGGCGCCGATGCACGCATCTTCGTCATCAACAGCGAGGGTGCGACCGATCCGGAACGCTATCGCGAACTGACCGGGCTGGACGCCCTGGATGTGGGTCTCGAGATCGCCGCATAGGCACCCGAAATCGCGGCATCGACGGGCGCTTCTCCCGATCGATGCCGCGCGTCAGGTCCGGCGGATTGACAGTCAGCCCGTCGCCGGGGCTGCATCCTCGCGCGCGAAGAAGATCGTCACCGCCATCCCCTGCCCCACGACGGACTCCACCGTCACCTGCGCCCCGGCATTCTGCTTCAGCGACTGGACGATCACTGCGCCAAGCTTGCCCGATTTCGGCCAGTTCGTGCCCTCGGGCAGGCCGATACCGTCGTCGGATATCGTGACGCGACATCCGCTGTCGTCGATCAGGCTGTGGAGGCGGATCGTGCCGCCGTCGCGCCCGACAAACGCATGTTTGAGCGCGTTTGTGAGCAGTTCGTTGACAACCAGTCCGGCGGGCATGGCAACATTGATCGAGACCGGCCAGGTGTCGACCAGCAGATCCAGCCTTATGCCCTCCGTCGCATGCGCCTGCATCACGGCCGATGCGATCTGGCTCAGATAGACGCCAAGGTCGATCGTCCCCTCCAGCCCCTCGGTCGACATGGTATCATAGAGCAGCGAGAGCGCGCCGATCCGCCCGGCCAGCCGATCGAAACGCTTGCCGGTCTCATCGTCGCCGACATTGCGTGCCTCCATCCGGATCAGCGCGGTGACCATCTGCAGATTGTTCTTCACCCGGTGCTGCAATTCGCGCAGCAGCACGTCCTTGTCGCGCAACGCCTGGGAGTCCGCCTCGGCACGCGGCTGGCCGACCGCGGCCAGCGCGACCAGCCGGAACATCGCATTGCCGGCGTCATCCTCGATCGTGTTCGACCAGGCATCGATCTCGACCGGCCCGTCAGGTCCATCGATCACGAAACAGCCCAGATACTCCTCATCGGCCTGTACGGCTTCGCTCAGCCGGCGATCGTCGTCGGCCGCGGCCGCAACGCCGGGCAGCGCGCGCCAACTCCGCCCCTCCACCGCAGCAACGGGCTGGCCGGTCAGACGCTCGAATTCGAGATTGGCATAGGCGATGCACTCTGACGGCTGCAGTTCGGACACCGCGATCGCGACAGGCACATGATCGAGGAACTGTTTGAACCGATCGCTTTCCAGCGCATCGGCCAGCCCCGGCGTGCCGAGCAATTGGCCAATCTCTTCGGGTTCATTGTCGTCAGCCATCACGCGCACTCCATCCGCGCACAGTCTAGACGCCAATGCGGGCGCGCTGGCAATCGACCCAGATCGCGTTTGCGACCGGCGGCGCAGCTTAACACTTCACAAGTGCTTCACCGCTACACCGGCATCGCGCCATGACGCGCCGGCGGACCGACAATGAAACAGAGCATGATCCTGGGGTGCGCGGCCGCTGCAGTCGCTGGCGTTTTCGTCGTGTGGCAGATCGACAAGCCTGCAACCGAAATGGCCTCCGTCGCCGCCGCTGCCGCCGCACCGCCCGCGATGCGTGTGATGTACGTCGCGGTGCCGACAGCCACATGCAGCGACGGCCCGGCTGGTACGGGCAAGACCGTGAGCAAGCTGGCGCTGGGCGACCAGATCAACATCGTCGCCGAGAAAGCTGGGTGGTCGGAAACGGAATTCGGCACAGGCCTGCGCTGCTGGACGACATCCGCCGCGCTCTCCCCCGATCGACCGACCCGCAGCGCGCCACCAAGGAAGCGCGCCGACGCGGTGCCGGCCTATGTGAGCAGCAATGGAGGAAGCGCGCCGGATCAGGGACCTCCGGCCGGGTCGGGCATGCCAACGCGGAAACACGTCAGCACGCGTGACTATTATTCCGGCTGCAACGCAGTCCGCGCGGCGGGTGCCGCGCCGCTTTATCGCGGCGAACCCGGCTATCGGCCCGAAATGGACGGCGATGGCGACGGCGTGGCCTGCGAGCCTGTGCGCCGCTGAGTCTGTCCGAGCCGAGCGGGAATGATGAAACTGCCGGGTCGCGACGCGCGGTTGGTGATGCTATGGCCTTGCAAATGCTCGATAGACGGACAGCCATTCAGGGCCTGGGCGCACTCTCCGCCACGCTCGCCTTCTCCCCCACCAGCGCCGCGGCACCCGCGCCGACACGCAAGCCGCCGCGCTTACGCGCCGGGGACACGGTCGGGCTGATCGAGCCCGCCGGCTTCACCGACGACGAATTCGATCTTCAACTCGTGATCGATACGGTGAAGGCGATGGGGCTGGTGCCCAAGCCCGCAAAGCATCTGGCGGATCGCTACGGCTATCTGGCCGGCAAGGACGAGGCGCGCGCCGCGGACGTCAATGCGATGTTCGCCGACACCAATGTGCGCGCCGTCTTCGCGGTGCGCGGCGGCTGGGGCTGCGCGCGCATCCTGCCCTATCTCGACTGGCGGACGATCCGCGCCAATCCCAAGCTGCTGGTCGGTTTCAGCGACATCACCGCGCTGCACCTGGCCTTTGCCGCGCGCGCGGGCTTCACCACGATCCATGGCCCCAATGCGGCGAGTGCGTGGGGCAAGCTTTCATGGGACGCATTCCGCGCCATCGCCTTCGACGGCACAACCCCCATTTATCGCACGCCCGAAGGCACGGACGACCGGCTGGTCCAGCGCAGCGGGCGGATCCGCACCTTCCACCCTGGCAAAGCGACGGGGCGGCTGCTCGGCGGCAATCTGACCGTGCTCGCCGCATTGCTGGGCACGCCCTATCTGCCCGATTTCGACGGTGCGATCCTGTTTATCGAGGATGTGAGCGAGGCCGAATATCGCATCGATCGCATGCTGACCCAGCTTGCGCTGTCCGGCATTCTCGGCCGCCTGGCCGGCGTCGTTTTCGGTCAATGCACCGATTGCCGGTCATCGGGATCATCCTATGGCGGGTTCACCCTGTCCGAAGTGCTGAAACAGCATCTCGAGCCGCTGGGCGTGCCCGCATTCCAGGGCGCGCTGATCGGCCATATCCCCAATCAGTTCAGCATCCCCGTCGGCATCCGTGCGGAGATCGACGCGACGGCGGGCACGATCGCGATCCTGGAATCCGCGGTCGCCTGATCCGGGGAAGCCCCTGCCCCATTGGCGGGGGCGCGCGCCGCGCCGTTCACATCCACCGACGCCTGCGCACGCACCCAAGCCTGGAGCGCGGCGAGGCGCTCCGCCTGTTCCGACGCGATCAGCGCGTCGGCGAGAGGAAGTCGCGTTTCGCCGGTGGCTCCATCAGCGCGGCCGGTGGTCTCGCCGGTGCCGGACAATCCCGAACCTCCGCCACCGCCGGAATCGGCAATGGCCTCTGCTGCGTGCAGCCGCCGAGCATGGTCAGCACGCAGCCGATCGATGCGAGCCTGGTAATCATCGGTCACCTCCTGTGAGATCGCGGCCTGCTCCATGCCGACCCTGATGGTGTTGAGCTGATCGTCGCGGCGCGCCTGGTCCCGGGCAGCGCGATATGTCGCGACGCTCTGGTCGAACGACGCCTGCACCGCAGCAGCATGCGCGACCGCGGTGTCGCGCTGGCCGGTGCGGATATGGAGCAGCGTCGCTAATGCGATCAGGACGAGCAGCCCCGCCGCCAGGCCGATCGTCCGCAGCGACGGAAATGCGAGCGGCAGCGGGATCACTGGACCACCGCGACAGTATCGGGCGCGGCCTCCGCGACCGCGATCAGCTGACGCCGCTCCAGCCAGCCCTTCAACTGGCCGTAGGCGAGCGTACCGCCGAAAACGAGCAGCCACGCGGTCGCCTCCGCCACCTCGCCGTCAAGCGAGCCCTTGCCCAGGAAATAGCCGCTGGCGGTCAGCACGATCTGGCGCAGCAAAGTGAAGAGTGCTGCGGGAACGATGCTGCCGTTGACGATAATGGGTTCGTTCATGACCAGTAGGGGGTATGGAGGGAGGGATGACTGTGGACCGAGGAACCCGCGTTTTCCCGGTTGAAAATCCACAGTCGTTTCAACTGTGGAGCGGGTCAGCCCAGTTCAGCCATGCTGGTCGCGATCGACTGGATCTGCAGCGCCACCGCGCGTTCGGTGGGCACCGGTTGCAGCGGCGCCTTTGCGTCCTGCGCGGCGATGCGGCGGGCGAGCAGTGCTTGTGCATCCGATGCAATGGTGCGGTCTCCCGCGAGAGTGGCCAGCCGCGCGAGCATCGCGGGCGCACGCATCAGCGCGGTGCCGGGTTCGAGCTGGACGAGATCGCGCAGGCTGATCCGTCTGGGGTCGCCGCCGGCGCGCAGCTGGGCAGTGAGCGTGTCGCGTTGCTGGGCGGATAGCGTCGCGGCCTCCCGCAGTGCGAGGGTCAGCGCGCGGCCTTCGTCATCGTCAGGCGCGCGGGCAAGCAGCGGCGCCGCGCGATCGAGCAGCCGGGCATTCTCGTCGATTTGCACCAGCTGCATGCGCCGCACATCGGCCATGGTGTAGGGTGAGGGCGCAACGCTGTGCTGGCGGCGATCCTGCCACAGCGGCACTTCGCACGTCATGCTGAACGCGCCGCAGGTCTCCGCCGCAAACTCCGCGCTCGATCGACCCGCATTCCATAGCCGGTCCACCGTCGCCCCGTCCGCGATCGCACGGCGGACATAGGGTTCGACCTCGAAATAGGAGAAGACGCCGGGCGCGAAGCTGCGCAATTCCGCGTCGGGCTCCCCCAATGTGTTGAGGACGATGCCCTGCCCGGCCGGCTGACGCGACAGGCGCTGCGCAAGCCCGGCGCGATCGTGACTGAGCAGGTAGAATGCGCCGCCGGCATCATTGCCGTGCAGCGAGGATTGCAGCGTCGGCCGTGCGATCTCCAGCGCGCGTTGCCAGCACAGATTCTCCGGCGTTGAGGCATCGAAACGATAACCGGGTAGGCTCAGCGGAAAACTGTATTCGGGCTGCCTCGCAAAAGCCGGACGGAAGAAATGGCGGAAATGATTGGTCAGCGTCTGCGGGCGATCGAACCAGCCGCTGTTGAGATCGAGGCCGTCGACGTCGATCGCGGGGATGAAATGCCAGCGCCAGCCCGATCGTTCGAGGAAGCGGCGATCACGCGCCAGTCGCCGGATCAGCGCGACGACGGCCAGACAGCCGATCGGTTCGTTGGGATGTGGCGCGCCGACGATCAGCACCGAACGCTCCCCCGCCCCGATGCTGATCAGATCGATCGGGCGGCCGGCCGCGCTGTGGCCGAGCCGCTCGACCTGCGCCGCATTGCCCAAGGCGGCGATGCTCGGGCGGATCATGTCGGCGAGCGCGCGGCCGTCCGGAAAGCGCGGCGCCGTGGTGCGTGCATCAACGGGCGCGAACCAGGCCGTGCCCGCCGCGGACATGGCGGTGGCCAGCATGGCGCGGCGGGTGATCTCCATAACGGTGCCCCGTGTTACAGGCTGGTGCGCAGCCGGACGCCCAGCGTGCGCGGCGTGCCGATCGACCATGTCCGCCCGTCGGTTCCGAAATAGCGGGTCTGGTTGGTACCGTAGATCGGCAGGGTGTTCGCCAGATTCTCGCCGAACAGGGTGATTTCCCATCCCTGCCGCGCGACGCCGATCTGGGCGTTGACCAGGGTGTAATCGCGCAGCGTGGTGATCGCGTCAGGGCTAGCACCCGGCGCGCCGAACTGAGTCTGGCGGCGATCGGTGAAGGACATGTCGCTGCGGACAACCAGATCCCAGTTGCCGGCGATCGGCGCGCGATAATCCTGCTGCACCGCAAAGGTCCAGGCGGGCACGAACTGGAGCTGTTCACCGACATCGCCGCCGCTGAACGGATCGCCCTCGTCCAGCCGGGCATCGGTGTACCCCACGCTCATCGACACGCTGAGCGCGCGGCTGGGGGCCAGGCGCGCCTCCAGTTCGAAGCCCTTGCTGGTCGCGCGGCCGGCATTGACGTCGAAGATGCTGGCGCAGGTGGGCAGCACCAGACTCTGCTGGATATCGCGATATTTGATGATGAAGCCGGTCAGGCTGGCGGAGAAACGGCCGTCACGGCTGGATTGGCGCAGGCCCGCTTCATAGCTGTCGAGCTTTTCCGGCCGGGTGAAGGGCGGAATGGTCGCCGGATCGATGCCCAATGCGGCGAAATCCGGCCCGCAGATCGGCCCGGGCAATACGCGTCCCACGCCGGGGCGGAAGCCGCCGGCATAGCGGGCATAGGCGAAGGTGGTCGGGGTGATCTTGTACGATGCGCTGGCGGAGAACAGCACGCCGCTGTCCTTCGCGGTGGCGTCCACGCCCACGGGGAACAAGGATCCCGGCGTGTCGATGATGTGGCGGGGATTCTTGCGGTCGTAATAGCGCATGCCCGCCTTCACCTCGGCGCGCTCGTCCGCGAATTGCCAGCGGAGATTGGCGAAGGCGGCCAGTTCCTCCACCCTCTCCCGCCCCGTAAAGCCCGCATCGACCAGCGCATCGGGATCGCCGCCCAGCGCCTCGCTATATTCGGGGATCGGTGCGTCGAAGCCCAGACGCTGGAAACTGTTGGTGGTGCTGCGCAGATAGAATGCGCCGGCGAGCAGTTGCACCGGGAATTCCCAGTCCGAATTGAAGCGGAGTTCCTGGGTGAACTGGCGGAAGGTGTTGCCGGTCAGATGGGGCGACAGCAGAGCGGTGTTGGGATTGCCGACGAACGGCCCGTTCACCTCCGGGTCGAAACCGGGATAAGCGAAGCCGGTGACCGCGGGATCGAGATTATAGATGTCGCGCACGTCCAGCCGGCGACGGATCTTCTGGTGGACATAGCCGGTGGCGGAGGTGAGCGTGCCGATGCCGACATCCAGATTGGCAGTCACATTGGCGATCCACACCTTGTCCGATCCGGATTCGGGGAAAAAGCGGCTGGTGAGCCGCGCGCGTGGTGAACCCTCTGGCAGCCGGTCGTTCAGATCGGATTCGGCGAGCGCGCCGTTGGTGCGCTGATTGTAGAGGACGGAGGCACGAAGCTCGAGCGCGTCGGACGGCGTCCAGAGTGCCGCGATGCGGCCGGTGAAGCGCTCCGTGTCGTTGACGTTCCTGCGGATCGTGCCGTCATAGGGGTCGACATTGTCGATAAATCCGCCGCGCCGGTCATAGGCTGCGCTCGCACGGATCGCGGCGTCGCTGCCCAACGGCAGATTGACCACCGCCGTTCCGCCATAGTTTTTCGCGCCGCCGGAGATGGTGGATCCGCTCAGTTCGGCCCGCGCGCTGACGCCCGAGGGATTTGGACGCGCCTCGACATAGCGGATCAGCCCGCCCGCCGCGGATGCGCCGTAGAGATCGCCCTGCGGCCCTTTCAGCACCTCCACCCGCTCCAGATCGTACAGCTGGGGGTCGACCGAATTGGGGATCAGGATATCGTCGAGATAGGTGACGACAGTCGGCTGGGTCCCGCCCGAGGGTGCGACGCCGCGCAGCACGATGTTGCGATCGCCAATCCCGGTATCGGGCGCGATCGACAGCGACGGCACGAGGCGGACGATATCCTGCAATGAGCGCAAGGACCGGGATTCGAGCGTATCCCCGCCGATCGCCTGGACGCTTGCCGCAATGGTGCGCAGCGGCTCGGCGCGCTTCTGGGCGGTGACGACGATCTCGCCGGGGATTTCGGTTTCGGTGGCCGTGTCTGCGTTGGTCGTATCCTGCGCCGCCCATGCCGTGGTCGCAGCCTGTGTCAGCACGGCCAGCGCCACACCCGCATGCCACAAACAGAATTTCCGAACCGCCATCGCTCCACCCTTTTCGACTGTTATCGATTAATAGAGACAGACTAGTCGGTTTTATTGAACGGTGCAAGCGGGTGGCAAGGGAATTGGATCACGCGGGCATTTCCCGTTCACGTCACCCCAGCGGAGGCTGGGGTCTGCCAACCAGATCGCGCCATATCCTGTGGGAGATGCCAACCCTCCCCTGCTCCGCGTCTCCGCGTGAAACCGAAATCCGCCCGTTCCGAAGACATCGCCGCCCTTGACATGCTGCGCCGGACCGGGATCGTCAGCATCGCATGGTCGGGGCCGACGCGCTTCGGGAAGCAACCGAATAATGGCTGCACGTTCAACTCAGGACAGGAGAAACCCGATGAGGATCTACGTCACCAGCATCATGGTGGACGATCAGGCGAAAGCGCTGGATTTCTACACGACGAAGCTCGGTTTCCAGGTGAAGCACGATATCCCGATGGGGGCTCATCGCTGGCTGACCCTGGTCTCGCCGGAAAATCCCGAAGGCACCGAATTGCTGCTCGAACCCAGCGAACACCCGGCCGCAAAACCCTTCAAGTCCGCGCTGGTCGAGGACGGCATCCCCGCGACCTCGTTCATGGTCGACGATGTTCATGCCGAATATCGGCGGCTCATCGCACTCGGCGTGTCCTTCACCCGTGAACCGATCGATGCCGGCACGGTGTGGATGGCCGTGCTCGACGATACATGCGGAAACCTGATCCAGATCATCCAGATGAAGCAGAGCTAGCCGCGGCCGAGACGCCAGTTCAGCAGCCGCACGAACGCTTCCGGATCGTCCAGCCGGAATGCGACCGCAGTGATCGGCGCCGGCCGTCCCAGAATTGATCGACGCGCGATCGGCGGGTCTATCCTGAGCAGGATATTGGGCCAGGCAAACAGCGCAGCGTTGAGCGTCGCCCGGTCATTCACGTCCGCACCCGCGATGGCGGTTTCGACGGCGGCGATACTCTCCAGCGGGATCGGCTGGTCGATCGCCAGCCCCGCGCGGATGCTGACGCCTTCCGCAGTGATCAGCACGGGCCTGAACCGAAAGGATTTGATCAGCCCGACCAGATAGACCAGCCCGAATAGGCTGAGCACGAACAGGATCAGCGCCGCCCTCGGGCTCCACAGCCCGACCAGCAGATGACACACCGCGATCTCGATCAGCGACAGGATCAGCAGCGTCGCGCACATCGGCGCGAGATGCTTGTGATAGGCGAAAGCGCGGCTGCCCGCAGGCACATCCGCCGCCCCGCCCCAGCGGAACAACGCCATGTAGGCGACCGAGAATATGGCGATGGCCAGGCGCGCCAGTATCGGCGGCAGGAATTCGGAAGCGGCGGCCGTCCAGCGATCGCGCGCGCCATCACCCGCAGATCGAAATGCGTGCCCTGCCCGTAACGCAGCCCAGATCACATGCGTCAGCAGCACGATCGCCATGCCTCCGGCGATCGCGGGCGTTGCCATAAGCGCCGCACGAAGCGGTGCAGGCGAGCCCAGCCAGACGACGATGCCGGCGGCGGCCACGGTGCCCAGCACCGCGTGCCAGCGCGGGCGGCGATCGGGTGCGCGCGCGATCAACGCCAGCAGCAGCGTGTCCGTCGCGATCCACAGGAACAGCAACAGTCCCGTCGTAGGATATGCCGTGGCCAGCGGGGTTCGCGCGCCCAGCCCGGCCAGTATGATGATGAGGAACGGCGCGGCGTTCAGCGCGCACCGGTTGAAAATGGTACCGCGATATGCCCGGGCGTTCATCTCACACTCCACCGGTTGCGAAGGCTCGTCCCCTCATAGCGGCGTGGCGCGCATTCGAAAACGCCCGGAGATCAGATACGCACGGCCCCAAGCTCGTCCGTCCAGCGCTGGAGAAGATCCTTCAGCATCCGATCCCGGACATAGCCGATATCCTCGTCTTCCAATCGCTCGACGATCTCGAAGCCGAAGGCCTCCGCGCCATGAGCATTCCAGGCGTCCTGAAGCGAACGGTGCGAATTGCTACCGTGACGCAGGGTGAACCAGATCCGGTTCTGGATCGTCGAAACATCGGGGGCGCTGCCGACCCAGATCTGACCGGACGTCGTGCACCGGACGGCGTAGATGCCGGCCTCCACCTTGCGCTCCTTATAGGCAAGCACAGCCGCCTTGCGATCTTCACTTTTCATCTGCGCAATCCTTCCGCTTTGACGGCACGGCTAACGCAATGCGGGCGTAATTACAATATTACCCGGATATAATCATATAGCATTTGTTCTTGCTATGTTCTCAATTGCTCCATAGACTTCCGGCTCCGCCAGAACGGGAGGTGAAAATGGGTCTCTATGCCACGGTCGGTGCGATCGATGCCGATGCCTCAAATGCCTTTTACGATGCCGCACTGGCGGAAATCGGATGGAGCAGCCACGCGGAATTCCCTGGCTGGCGCGGATATTCGGAAAGCGGAACGGGCGACGGTTTCGTCCTGTGGGTCTGCCAGCCTTTCGACGGCGAGGCTGCCACGCCCGGCAACGGCACGATGATCGGCTTCATGGCCAGATCGCCGGCGGAGGTGGATGCTTTCTACAAGACGGCGATCGACCATGGCGGCACCGACGAAGGCGCCCCGAACCCGCGCCCCCAATATGGACCGAACTGGTATGCCGCCTATCTGCGCGATCCGAGCGGCAACAAGATCGCGGTGGTCCATAACGGATAGATCGGAATGTCCGGCGCGCTGGCGCCGGGCCTTGCCGGAACGCAGCGCCCTTCTCAGCTATTCTGGAATTCCGGCGGCATTTCGCGTTCGGTCAGGATCCGGTCGATCAGGCCCCATTCCAGCGCCTCTTCCGCGGTCATGAACCGATCCCGATCCATGGCGCGCTCGAACTCTTCATAGCTCCGGCCGCAATGCTCGGCATAGAGGCGCGTCATGCGGTGCCGGACCTGCTTGATCTCCTCGGCATGGATCAGCATGTCGGACGCCTTCCCCTGAAAGCCGCCGGACGGCTGGTGGACGAGGATGCTGGCATTGGGCAATGCGACGCGTTCCCCCGGTTCGCCGGCCATCAGCAGGAACGACCCCATCGAGCGCGCCGTTCCCATGCAGAAGGTATGCACCGGCGCCCGGACGTATCGCATGGTGTCGTACATGGCGAGGCCGCTGGTGATCACGCCGCCGGGCGAATTGATGTAGAGCTGGATCGGCTTCCTCGGATTTTCCGATTCCAGGAACAGCATCTGCGCGCAGACCAGCGCGGACATGGTGTCGTTCACCTCTCCGTTCAGGAAGATGATCCGTTCGCGCAGCAGCCGCGAATAGATGTCGAAAGACCGCTCACCGCGGCTGGAATGCTCGATCACCATGGGGACGAGTTGCATCGCTTCGCGCATGCGCGAATTCCTTTCTTCCAGTCTTTGCGAAAATGGCCTCGGCCGGCCGAAGCGTCAGGCGGCGCGCATCATCAGTGGCAGGTTCGTGTTCGCCGCGTGCGTCGGCCGGCGCTCATGCCGGGTGTCCGCCAGCCCATGGACGATCCTCAATCTGGTGCCGCCCACCGCATTGGGATCGACCCGAAAGGTCACGACACTTTCCAGGAAAGGCGGCTCGCCGTCGCGCATCCTGTAGCGGATTTCCTCTCCGGGCGCCGAAGCGACCGGCTCGGCATCGACCAGGTCACGGGCCGGCAGCCATTTCTCGCGAAACGCAGGGATGCTGATCGCGCGCCAGACCTTTTCGGGCGGCGCGTCGAGTTCATATTCGAGCACCAGTTCCTTCGCCACGTCCCGGCCATTCATATCGCCCGTCATCTCGCTCATGGTTCCATATCCTCCAGCACGATTTTCAGGGCGTCGATGCGCGCCGGCCAATAGGCACGATATTTCGCCAGCCATCCAGCCACCAGCGCCAGGCCGTCCGGATCGACCCGATAATTCACGAAGCGGCCCTGCCGTTCTTCCTGCACCAGCCGCGCGCGCCGCAGCACCGATAAATGCTGCGACATGGCCGGCTGGCTGATCGACATGCCCTGCCGCAGCGCGCTGGCATTCATGCCGCCAGCCGCCAGCTTCTCGAAAATGGCATGGCGGGTCGGATCCGCCAACGCCTTGAAAATCTCGGTCTCGATCATGACAACACATAAGTATATACTTATGTGATTCGCAAGCGTCGAATTGGATTCACAGCTCCTGGACCAGCCCCGGTTGCGAACATTTGATCTGTCGGCTTATGATCGGTCATTGACCGCTCGGTGAGGTCCGTCCGATGAGCCCCGATCTGCGAAATTCGATCTTTCTGTGGGTCGGTACAATCGTCTTAGTCGGTCTTTTCTGGGCAATGTTGAAATTCGACTTTCTCGCTGACGTCCCTGATAGCTGGGTATGGCCGGTGACGGGTGCCTTGGCCGTCATCAATGCCATCTGGTTTCTCTTCGGCCTTTGGCAGCGCCGCGCATCCAACCCCGATAATCCGAACCATTCATAAGCCGAAAGAGCTTGATAGCGGACCATCCGGACTGGCTCATTTCCACCAGTCCGCCACCGCCCTACCCCACCGCGCGAACCACGCCGCTCATGGTGATCGCCAGGCCCCGCCGCGCTTGCGCGTCGAGATTGGCGGTTTCGTAGATCTGGTGAGACAGGCGACCGAGAACATAGGTGTGGATCATGATCGTGGCCTCTGCCGCGTCGACGCCGTTGACCAGTTCCACCTTGCCGTCGCGCGCCAGCTGTTCGATCACCTCACGGATCCGGTTTTCCCACTGCGTCGCGTTGGCAACCAGCGCCGCGCGCACCGCATCGTTCGATGCGCCGATCGTCACCGCCTCCATCTCCAGCCGGCTGTCGGTATAGCTGAGCCCGCGCAGCATCAGATCGAAGATCAGATCTTCCAGTTCGGCCAGCGTCGATGCCGCGATTTCGCGATAGACGTCGGCGCGCTGGCCGATCAGTGCCAGCATGATCGCTTCCTTGCTGGGGAAATGCGTATAGAGCGCGCCCTTGCTGATGCCGGCCTCCGCGCAGATATCGTCGACCGAGGCGCCGCCAAAGCCGCGCTTTTCGAACTGCCGCATCGCCGCATCGATGATATGCTGGCGTCGCTTTCGCATCGTTTCCTGATCAAGCTTCGGCATCTGTTCTCCGTCCGCGATGGTTCGACAACCGGATCCGGTCGATTGCGGCGTTATAAGGAACCGACTAGTCAGTCTCAATGACTTGTTTGTGCCCGCTGATCGCATGACCGCCCCGCGCGCGGCCGATGCCGGATGGGCTCCCGGGGCGGTCGCCCGGCTGATCATGCTCTGCGCGGTGCTCGGGTCGGCCTGGGCCGCGCGGTCGGTGTTCAGCCCAATTCAGGATCTGGCGAAGGCGGATCTCTCGCTCAGCGATATCCAGATCAGCCTGGTGCAAGGCGCGGCAATGTCGATTCCGGCGGCTTTGCTGGCGATCACGCTCGGGCGCATGGTCGATACCCGCAACCGCACCCATATCCTGATCGCGCTCGCCATGCTGACGATGCTGGGGTCGATCGGCACCGCCTTCTCCTCAAGCTTTGCCGAGCTGCTGACCTGGCGTGGCTTTGCCGGCCTCGGCATGCTGGAGGAAGCGGTGATATTCTCGCTCGTCGCGGACATGTTCCCGCCCGAGCGGCGGGGCCGCGCCAACATCATGATCGTGGTCGGTGAATATGGCGGATCGGCGCTGGGCTTTGCATTGGGCGGCTGGTTGCTGCCGTTGGCGGGATATATGTCGCCAGGCGAAGGCGACTGGCAGGGCGTGCAGCTGATCTTCGGCATTGCCGGGCTGGTGCTCGCCCTGCCCCTGCTGCGCATGCGTGAGCCGACCCGGCATGAATGCGCGATGGTGGGTATTGGTTTCGGCGAGGGTTGGTGTGCATTGCGACAGCTCGGCGGAATTCTCTGGCCGCTGCTTATCGCGCAGATCGCGATGACCACCGCCAACAACGCGGCATCGCTCTGGGCCGTGCCGATCTTCATGCGCGATTTCGGGCTCAGCCCGGTGCAGGTCGGCAGCCTCGCCGCGCTCATCATGACCATTCCGCCGCTGGTCGGCGCGGCGCTGGGCGGAGTGATGGTCGACCGGTTGCGCACACGGCGCGGCGGCGTGATCCTGGTCGCGATGGTCGCGTCGGTCATCGCGGTGCCCGCCGCTCTGTTTCCATTGGGATCCGGCCCGGTTGTGTCCGCGTCGATGCTGTCGGTGCTGATGATGTGCCACGCGGCGGCGGGGCTCAGCAGCAGCACATTGGGCGTACTGGCGATCCCCAACGAATTGCGCGGCCTGTGGTTCGGCATTTGCGGCATCCCAACCGCGCTGGTCAGCTTTGCAGCGGCCCCGACATTGGTCGCCTGGATCGGCGACGGTCGGGGCGCAACGCTCGCCACGTCGCTGGCGATCATCCTGCTGATCGCCAGCCTGATCGCCGTCGGCGGCTATGCAGCGTCGTGGAAAGCGCTGCGCCGATAGGTGCGAGCCGTTATTGCGGCTCGCCGATGCCCAGCAGTTGAATGGTGAAGACCAAAGTCGCGCCACCGGGGATCGGGCCACGGCCGATCGGGCCATATGCCAGATTCTGCGGGATCGCGAATTCATAGGTGTCGCCGACGCCCATCAGCGGCACGCCTTCCTGCCAGCCGCGGATCAGCCCGCCCAGCGGGAAGGTTGCGGGCTCGCCGCGCGCGATCGAGCTGTCGAATTCGGTGCCGTCGGTCAGCCGGCCCGCATAATGGATGGTGACCATATCGGCCGACGTCGGATGCGCGCCCGTGCCGGGGCCATCGACCCGGCGATACCGGATACCGCTGGCCGTCGAACGCCAGCCATCGGCGGCGCGCAGCTTCAGCAGATAAAGCATCTGACCATTGTGATAGGCCGCATCCTGGCTCGGCCCCGCGGGCTGGGCCGACTGAGCCATCGCTGGTGCGGCAAAGGCCGTTGCGAGTGCCATGGCCGCCACGATCCGCTTCATTCCCATCAAATTCCTCCCCTTCGCCGGGGCAGCAAGGCCCGGCATCGATCACGATGCGCTCGTTAGGGCCTGGACGCTGAACGGGCAATGTCCGTGATGGGGCGGATGGCGTGTAGCACTCACCGTGGCATTGCGGCCCGAGGAGGCGGGCGCCGTTCGGCTGGAAACGGCGTCAGGCTAGATGCACCGTCGGCATCGCCCCGCGCCCCACCAGGCACAGCGAGGGGCGTGCACCGCGCGTATATTGCAGCGGACCGATGCGGACGACGCTGATAAAACCGATCCGGCGCGATCCCAGCCGGCGATGGGACAGGATGGACGGCACATTATAGTCGGCGATGCTGCTCATTGTGCAGTCCAGCCCCTCGTCGCGCAGCCAGATCTTGATTGCGCCCCATATGGCAGAAAAGCCGCGGCCCATCCTTTTGTCCTCGCGTAGCCACATGCCCGTATCCCATGCCGCATTCTTCGGCAGAAGGTAGCGGACATGCATATCCCCTTCATCATGCACGCGCCGGCCCAGCCAGGCGATACCGATCAGTTCGTCCTTGCGATCGAAGATGCCCAGGCATTGCAGACCGCGGGCGAAGCGCGCCGCCTGCGCCGCGACATCGATGTCGATGCTGTGGTCCGCCAGTTCGGCGGCATCGAGCATGCGGCTGGAATAGCCGCGCGGCATGTCCGGAATGCAGTCGATCGGAACCGCGATCAGCTTGTAGCGGTGATAGGAGACGAGTGGCAGCCGCGTGCACAGATGGGCCAGCGCATAGGAGGCCATGCCCATCGCGCCCAGCACCTTGAACGTCAGCATGCTAGGCATCGCAGCCCTCCCCGGGATCATCCTCTAGTCAGGCGGGGAACGGCAACTCAAGTTTCATAATGTTTCCGGGTAGATAGCGAAGGATCGAAAATCGGAGCCGGGCGATCGGACGCGACGTACGCTTCAGACCTGAAGATACCCGAACGGCCACGGCTTGTACGGCCCAAGCTCGGCATGGATGTCGCGCATGCGCCAGCGCAGCGCGGAAAGCTGGACCGATGCGGCGCGTGCAGGCAGCGGCACATCCAGCGTCAGGCTCTCGCCCGGCCCCAGCCGCTCGGCGCGGCCACCGACGCTCCCCAGTGCGCGGCCTTTCCGGTCAAGGAAGCGGATCTCCACATACAGGTTGCGATGCAACTCACCGGTGCGATTGGTGAAAGCACCTCGCCACAGCGGCTCACCCGCCGCCCCGTGCACGACGTCGTTGCGCGTCAGCGCCACATTGCCGTCGTCCTCGCCCGCCGCCATGCCGAACCAGACGCCCAGCGCCGCCCCGATCGCGACCACGCCAAATCCAACCCAGTGCCGTTGCAGCATCGCCATCTCTCCCTGCCGCATCGCGCGGTCGTTCCGATATGACAGACGACGTTGCAGCGCCGATCCCGCATGGAAGGAGAATTGGTGCAGGTGTGGAATGGCTACATTGTCTGGACCGGATCCGATATCATCAACGACGATTGAAGGCGGTCGCGAACCTTGTAGGCTTGTCCGATGTCTTCGACCGACCATCAACATCCCGGGACAACCAAGACTGCACGGTCCCGTCTAATTGGTGGGTGCGCGATCACTGTCCTTGCGGCGATCGGCCTGCTGGCGTGTGTCCTGTGGCCATATCGCGCCGAAGAGGTCGAGGCGCAGACGAACGAGAACAAGACTGGCTGCCAAATCCGCGCACTGAATTACAGCGGATGGAATGATCGACCATTGGCCCCCGGCATCCGCGCAAACCATGTTGTTCTCCCGCTGAAAATTAACATTTTTATCGACGGGTGCGCGGGAACGCCTGGTAAAATCCCCTACACAGCCACATTGGTTTCAGCCGCATCCGGCCATGAGCTCGCGCAAGGCACCGCCTGTGGAAATGCGCCGGAAAATGATCTTCCATGCAGGCTCGAAGCGCCGCCAATTGCATCGCTTCAGGCGGAACGGGATATGATCGTCCGCGTCGTGGTGAGACCGGGTCAGCCAGCGCGGGAGGCGCGCATACGATTCTCCGTCCAGCGTAAATGGCGAAGCGTCGTGATCGACGCGCTCATGTCCGTTTAGAACAGGAATTCGCAACCTAGCCTAGACGCCGCTGGCGCGGCGCTTCCCCTCCACCACCCTTCGGGTGGTCCCCCTCCCCCCGCTTCGCGCGGGGAGGATCAAGAAGGACCGGTCGGCATTCGGGTCAGGCGGAAGCGAGAATGGCGCAACGCGGCGCCGTTCGCACCCTCCGCAGCCCCGCCTCCCCCGAATGGATCAGCGAACCTCGGTGTAGACATATTCGTGCTGGCTATCGCGAGCGGTCAGCGTACGCTGGCCGTCCTTGGTGCCGATCACCGCATCGACGCCGATGCCGCCGCCGCCGGCCGAGACGATCGAAACCGTGCCGTCGGCATTCTTGCGCGTGGCAACCGGTCCTTCAATGAATCCCGCCTTCATCCACTTGGCGCCATTGCGGTCGCTGAAGACGATCTTGCCGTCGATCTGGCTGCGGTAATTGGCGGCAAGCCCGGCCAACACCGCCGGATCGCCCGGCACGGTCAGCTTGGCGCGGCGGGCCTGGGCCTGCGCCTTGATGCGTGTCGCGACCGATGCGACGTCGGCTGCGGCCTCCGGCTTGCCGTCATACACCACTTCCAGGATGCGACGCAGGAACGGGGCGATCATCGACGCGCCCGGGTCCGCATTGGTCAGGATGACCGCGCCGATCCCCTCGTCGGGCAACGCGAAGAAGCTGCTGTGATAGCCCTGTAGCGTGCCGCCATGAGTGACGACAGTCACGCCGGAAACGATACGCTCCATCAGGCCCATGCCGTACCAGCCATTCTCGCCGATCGGCACGCCATGCTTGCGGCGCTCGAGCAGATTGGCCTCGCTCACGATGCGCTTGCCTTCGGGCGTCACACCCTTGGACAGTTCGAGCTGCGCATAGCGCGCCATGTCGGCAGCGCTCGACCATGCGCCGCCGGCCGGGCGATGCGGCACGATCAGGTGGTTGAAGGTGTTGGGGATCTCGATCATCCGGCCATCGACGTCCAGGCCATGGGGACGCGCCCAATTGCCGGTTTCGGCGGCCGCATTGTCGAACCCGGTATCGCGCATGCCGAGCGGGCCGAAGATGCGGGTCTGCATCGCCTTGTCGAAGGCCGCGCCCAATTCCATCTTCGGATAGGCCAGATGGCCGCCCAGATAGCCGGCGGCCGAGGCCATCAGATTGTTATACTGGAACAGCTCGCCGAACTTGCTGGTCGGTTGCGTCTCCGCAAGCTGGCGGAACGTGTCCGACGCAGGCGCACCTTCGTCGGCCAGGATGAACGCATAATCCTTGCGCGGCAGCCCGGTGCACGCACACACCAGATGCCGGACGAGCACGGACTTGGTCACCTCGTCGCTGCCCAGGCGGAACTGCGGATAGAGATCGGTGACATGCTGGTTCCATTGCAGCTTGCCTTCATCGGCCAGCACGGAGAGCAGCAAAGTCGCCATGCCCTTGGTGTTCGACGCGATCATGAATTTGGTATGCGCGTCCACCGGCTCGTTCGAGCCCAGTTCGCGTACGCCGACGCCGCCTTCCCAGACGACCTTGCCCTTGTCGATCAGCGCGATGCCGACGCCGGGCACTTCGAGCTCCTTGGCAGACTCGGCGATGAAATCGCGCAGCAACTGGATGCGCTCCGGAGTCAGCCGGTGCGCGGCCTTGCCCGCGAACGTCTCCGGCGCATAGCCGGCGGGACGCAGGCTGCCCTGGATGACCGACAGCGCGGTAGAGCGCTTGTTGGCGGTCGATTCCGCGCCGTCGGCGATCAATACGGTCCATGCGCTGCCCACGCGCATCGCGGTGGCGGACACAACCGCACGCTCGCTGGGCGAGGTTTCGTAAGAGATGCCGACGCGCTCGTCCCAGCCCTCGGCGCGCGGGCTGGGACTGACCAGCCGCACCGTGCGCGTCACGCCGGGCTTGTAGATCGACCACGCCTTCGCGGCGGCGGCCTGCGCATCGGCGGCGGCACCAACATCGACCACGGCGACGTTCAGATCGGCTTCGGGCGAGGACAGGATCGTCGCCGGCCCCTTCACCGTCAGGTTCCAGTCCTTGGGCTGGGTATAGCTCATCCCCGACGCGGTCTTGCCTGGCGTGTCGGCGGCCGGTGCCTGGGCCATCAGCGGCATGGGAAGGCACATGAGCGCAATGGCGAGTGCGAATTTCACGGGCGAACACCTCGATAGATCGTTGAAAACCAGCCTGGACATGATGGCCCCGCCGAGTCGCCCCGGGCGCAACCTGTCGACGACAGCCTGATCGGAAACAAGCGTCTTCATCGGAGAAAAGTCAACGATTATTGTTATAGTGAAGTAATACAGTGATCTGATCTCAGCCGACCGCGCCCTGCCCGGCTTCTCGCTTCGCACGACGCACTTCACGCCCGGTCTTGCGCCGCGGCTCCGGAGGCGGAGGAGGATTGCGGCGCTTCCGGCTGGGCACGAGCCCCTCCGCCAATGATGCAAGGATTTCGCTCAGGACATCGCCAATCATGACGACGGCCTATGCGTGCGGAAACACGTCGCAGCCCTGTCGGTTACAATGCGTGCCACATATCAGAGACGAAAATGCGACATTCAACAAAAACCGGCTCAAGAGATCTCAAAATCATCGTTTCAAAATATAAGATATCAGAAACATTCCAGAAACACATCGAATACATCCCCGAAAACACTAGATTTTGGCGACACACCATGAGAAATTTCTTGCGCGGTAGAGTATATTACTGACTCCAGCGCCGGCCACCCGCCTTGAATTCATTCATCCGCTGCATACAATCAGGGAGCGGACCGGGCCCCTCTGGCGATCAGACGATCGTGATGTCGGACCGCATCGGGCAATTCCGATGCTGGCATGACTGGTTCCTTTCCTCATGCACGCGGCTGGGCGCCCGATCGATCAACGCATCGATTTGGAGGCAGTAATGAGTGCTGTATTTTACCGGTTGAGCCTGACGCATCGTCGTCTGGATCAGGAGATCAGGCGCGAAGCGAAGCGGATTGCACCCGACAGGTTCCGCCTGCTCAGGCTGAAGAAGCTGAAACTGGCGGTCAAGGATCGCCTGAACGGCCTGTGGCATCGCGAAATGGCGGTCGCCTACTAAGCAAAAACCCTGAACGAGCGGTCCGGGTCCTCCGGGCCGCTCCGCATGTGCGCCCGCCGCGCGTGCCGGCCGAATGCGGCCAAAATCAACATCCCGAAACTGTAAGGAAATGAGTGAAGATGACCCCTGACGAGGCATTGCAGCGGCTGCGCGAAGGAAATCGCGCATTTCTGGCGGGCGAGATCGAACCGGATATCGGCGCGGACCGGCGCCTGGAACTTGCCAAGGGACAGGCCCCCTTCTGCGCCTATGTCTCCTGCTCCGACAGCCGGGTTCCGCCCGAACTGCTCTTCGGCCGCGGCCTGGGCGAATTGTTCATCATCCGCAACGCCGGCAATACAGTCGACACCGTAGCGATGGGATCGATCGAATTCGCGGTGGCCGAACTCGGCGTGTCGCTCGTCGTGGTGATGGGCCATGAAAGCTGCGGCGCGGTGAAGGCGGCGATGTCCGTTGTCAGCGACAATGCCCGTTTTCCCGGCGCGATCGGCAATATGGTCGAGCCGATCATCCCTGCCGTTCTGGAAGCGCGCGGCGAAGCCGGCGACCCGACGGAAGCGGCCGTGCGCCAGAATGTCCGCCGCGTCGTGCGCAAGCTGCGCGAGGGCAGCGACCCCCTGCTGATCGAGCCGCAAAAGACCGGAAAACTGAAAGTGGTCGGTGCTTATTACCACCTTGGCCGAGGCGAGGTGGATTTCTTCGACCTGCCGTGACCTTCGGGTCGGAACAGCCCTGACGTCATTCCAGCGAACGCCGGAATCTCACTTCTTCTGCCATGACAGCAAACAGGAAGTGAGATCCCGGCGTTCGCCGGGATGACGACATGGATAGCGCGGCCGCCGTTCTCCAGCGGCCAGCCTCGCGTCAGATGCGCGGCAGTCCGTCCATGATCGCGGTGAGCGCCAGCGCATTCTCGCGTTCCATCGCGCTGTGGCCCGCATTGGTGAAGACCAGGCTGGCCGGCTCCGCGCCGGCCCCCTGCAATGCCGCGATCAGGCGCGATGCCTGGGTGAGCGGGCAGACCTGATCGAAGCGTCCATGGACGATATGGACCGGGATCGACGCCAGCGTCGCCGCATTATCCTCGAAATGGTTGGCCGGCAGGAACAGTGCGTTCGCAAAATAATGCGCTTCGATCTGCGCGAAGCAGAGCGCAAAATCCGCTTCGCCGAATTTTCCGGTATCCGCAGCCTCCGGGATCATGTTGGAGGTCGCCCCCTCCCACACCGACCAGGCCAGCGCCGCGGCGAGCCGCCGTTCGCGCTCGGCGTCCGTCGTGGGCACCATGTCGAAGATCGCCTTGTACGACGCCATCACGTCCTGCCGCTCCTCGACAGTCAGGATCGCCAGGAAATCGCGCCACTCGTCGGGATAATGGCTATAGGCGCCCGGTGCGGTCAGACCGTACGGCTCCTCATGCCAGGTCGCGGCATTGCCCTGATAGAAATAATGAAGGTCCGCCTTCGAGCCCAGGAAGATGCCGCGCAGGACCAGGCTGGCGCAATTGGCGGGGTGCGCGATGGCATAGGCCATGGACAACGTGCTGCCCCAGCTTCCGCCGAAGACATGCATCGGGCCGGTAATGCCGAGATGGTCGCGCAGCTTTTCGATATCCTCGATCAGCAGATCGGTGGTGTTGCGACGAAGCGCGACCTCCACCCCCGCCGAGGCGACATTGGGTTCACTCTGCCCGCAGCCGCGCTGGTCGAACAGGATGACGCGATAGCGCGCGGGATCGAAGAAGCGCGCCATGACCGGCGCGCAGGCGCCGCCCGGGCCGCCATGGAGGAACATGACCGGCTCGCCGTCGCGATTGCCATATTCTTCCCAGTAAAGCCGATGAGCGGGCTCCACATCGACCTGAAGCCAGCCGCTATCGAGCAGGGGCGGCTGCGGATATTTCCAGCCTTCGCCAATCTTGCTCGACGATTCCAGCTGCGAAAAATCCATAGTGCGTCCTTTCCTGTTCGGTATCGATATCTATCCGCTCACGTCATGCCAGCGAAAGCGGGAATCCCGCTTTTCCGTGAAGCAGAAAGAAAAAAGCTGGAGTCCCGCTTTCGCGGGAATGACACGGATGCGTGTTCCGGCCCAGCGACATCCTTACGCCAGGCAGGACTCCACCAGCCGGTCGAAGCTTCCACCGCCGCGGATCGGGTCGGCGACCGGCAGGTTCAGTCTTGCGCTCTCCTCGTCGAGCACGCGCTGCGCCTCTTCGGGGGTCAGCGAGGCGGTGTTGAGCGAGACGCCGGCGCAGCGGATTGCCGGATTGGTCCGGGCACCGAGTTGCAGGTGCAGCGCGATCGCGTCTTCCAGCGTCGGCGTCAGGAAATCGGGATAGCCCGCGACATGGGTGCGTCCTGCAGCGTGGCACAGAACGATCACGTCGGGCTGGCTGCCGTGGAGAAGGCCCAGCGACACGCCGGCATAGCCGGGGTGGAAGATCGAGCCCTGCCCTTCGATCACGTCCCAATGTTCGGCCGGTGCAGCGGGGCTGAGCCGTTCCGCGGCGCCCGCCTCGAAATCGGAGATCACGGCGTCCATCGGAATGCCGCCGCCCGCGATCATGATCCCGGTCTGCCCGGTGGCGCGGAAATCCGCATCCTGCCCGCGCGCCCGGAACGCCTGGGCAAGCGCAAGTGCGGTATATTTCTTGCCGAGCGCGCAATCGGTTCCCACCGTCAGCAGCCGCTTGCCGCTGCGCTTTTGCCCATTGCCGATTTCGATGTTGGCGGGCGGAACGCGCACGTCGAACAGGGTTCGGCCGAGCCGCTCCGCAGTGTCTTTCAGTTCGGGAATGTCGGACAGGCGGGTATGCATGCCCGCCACCAGATCCAGCCCAGCCTCAAGCGCGGCCACGAGATCGGGCATCCATTCGTCGGGGATCCCGCCGCCGATGGTCGCGACGCCGATCACCATCGATCGCGCGCCAGTCGCAACGGCCTGTTCCAAAGACAGGCGCGGCAATCCGATCGTGAACGCGCTATCCCCGCACGCATATTCGGACAGGCATTTTTCGGGTGCCCAGTCCTTCAGCCCAAGCGCGGTCTTGGCATAGGCAGAGGACGCGGGATCGCCCAGATAGAGGACATAGGGCGTCGGCAGTTCGATCATCTTCCGGTTACTCCTGACTGTCGATGCCCATTATGTCGTTATCATACGCATTTGGGAAAGCGCGTTTCCGCGCCTTCCCAAATGGCTTGCTGAAGTAATGCGTCAGAAATTCGCGCGAATGCCGACATAGAGCTTGCGGCCAATCACATCATAGACCGACGCATTCGTGGCCGAATTCGAGATGAAGTCGGCAGGCGCGACGGGTGGTGTGCGATCGAACACATTGTCGACGCCCGCGTAAATCTCGGTCTTCGAACCGATCAGCCCATCGATCTTGTACTTCACCGACATGTCCACATAGACGACGGCGCCGATGTTGTTGTCCTTGTTCGACAGATCCTGCGGGCCGAAGGTGACGTCGTACACGCCGCCATTGATATAGCGGCCCTGGACGAAGGCGCCCCAGCGATCGGCGTCGTAATTGGCCGACAGGGTCGCCTTGAAGTCGGGCATGCCACCGGCATTGCGTCCGCCCACTTCGCCGGCGACGTCAACCGGCACGCCACCCGACGGCGCAATCCGCTTGTGGATCAGATAGCTGGCCACCGCGCCCAGGCCGAGCCGGCCATTGCCGAGATCGGTGGTGTAACGTGCCTCGAAATCGAGTCCCTGCAACTTGTAGGTGCCGAGGTTCAGGTTCCGCTGCTTGACCTCGACCAATTCCTTGCTGGGGCCGAAGGTGATCAGCGTGCAGATATCCTGTTCGCCCGCGAAGCAGCGGTTGACGATATCCTGCGCGCCGAGCGATCCGATTGCGCCCTTCAGGTTGATGTTCCACCAGTCGAGCGAGGCACGGAACTTGCCGAGCGTCAGCACACCGCCGAACGTCTTGGTGGTCGCCGTCTCTTCCTTGAGGTTCGGGTTGCCCGAAAGCGGAACCTGGACGAGCGACGTGCCGCTGCCCGGGACGAACGGATTGCTGAGATTGCCGAACAGCAGCACCGTCTTCACGAAGGATTCGCCGATGCTGGGTGCGCGGATATCGCGCGAGATCGTGCCGCGGAAGCGCAGGAAATCGACCGGCTCGAAGGTGAGGCCGGCTTTCCACGTCACGACATTGCCCACCGTCGAATAATGGGTGTAACGCGCCGCACCGTTGAAATCGAGCTTCTGGTCGCCGTCGAGCAGCGGCACCGCGATTTCGGCGAACCCTTCGGTCACGTCATATTTGCCCGCCAGCGGCTGTGCATTGACGATCAGGAATTCGGCATTGGCGTTGGGCGAGTTGACCGTGCGGTTCAGCTTTTCGCTGCGATGCTCGGCGCCCACCGTTGCGCGGATCGGCCCTGCCCAGCCCTGGAACACCTCGCCGCCGATCTCGGCCGCGAACACCGACTGTTCGATGCGCGTGTTCGAGATGCCGGTTTCGGTGATGTAGTCGATCGCTGCCTGGCTGGGCGAACCCTTGCCGAACAGGTTGATCGGAACGCAGGACGGATCATTGTCGGTCGTGCTCGCATTCACGTTGACGCGGCACGAAATGGTGTTGCCGATCTTCACCGCATCCGCGGCACGGATGAGATTGCCGACGATCAGGTTGTTATACTGCTTGTTGCTGAAATCGGTGCGGCCATATTGGCCGGAGACTTCCCAGTTCCACTTGGAACCGATGTCGCCCTTCAGCCCACCGACGAAACGATAGCTTTCGGTCAGCGAGGCCGAGGTGATCGGATCGATTTCCTCGAACGTACGGTACAGCTTGAACGGCGTATTCAGTGCCGCCACGGCCGCGGGCAGATACGGATTGTCCGGTGTGATCGTCACGCCACCGAACGAGAATGCGTTGACCAACGCGCCGCGCGACTTGGAACGCGCAAAGCTTGCCTCGGTGAACAGCTTCACCCCGTCCGCAATATCGTAATTGACTGCGGCAAGGATGTTGAAGCGCTGGGTGGGCACGACCAGGGCGGTGTTATCCGCAAGGCGCGAACCACTGCCGCCGATCATCAGCGTGCCGCCCATTTCGCCAAGGATGCGCTGGCGTGCAACGCCGTCCGGGAAGAATTCCAGATTGCCCGCAGCGCCGCCGGGCAGCGTTACGCCGTTGGGGCTGCCGACGAAGAGCACCGCATTGTCGCGGAAGACATAATCGGGAATGCCATCGCCCGGTCCGGTATCTGCGGGATTGGTGACGATCGCCGGGCTACGGCGCTGCCATCCGCGCGCGGAGGCCTTCGGAATGCCCTTGTTATCGTCGAAATCCGCGGCGAGCAGGAAGTGACCGCGTCCTCCGGCAAATTTGCCGCCCCAGGCGGCCGAAAGCCGAAGATTCTCGGCATCGCCCCGGTCGGCCATGCCGTACTGGGCGTTGAGCTTCAGCCCTTCCAGCTGTTCGTCATAGATCAGGTTGATAACGCCCGAAACGGCATCCGAACCATAAGCGGCCGATGCACCGCCCGTAACCACTTCGACGCGCTGGATCGCGAGCGACGGCACGACGTTCAAGTCGACATTCTCGAACTCGTCGAACGGCGTCGCGCGACGGCCATTGATCAGGACGAGGTTACGATTGGTGCCGAGGCCGCGAAGATCGACGACGTTCACGCCGTTCTGGCGGCTGTTGAGGTTCGTCGATGCGGGCGTCAGCGTGCCGGTGAAGGCCGGGATTTCGTTCAGCACGTTGGCGACGTTGGTCGTACCGCGCTGATCGATCAGTTCGGTGCCGATCGACAGGACCGGCGTTGGCGCCTCGAAATTGCCCTTGATGCGAGAACCGGTGATCGTGATCAGACCGTCGTCTTCGGTTGCCTGCGCCGCTTCGGCGGCTGCCTGGCCGTCAGCCGGCGCGGTCTGCGCAACGGCGGGCATCGCCATCACCCACAGAGCGACGCCGGACAAAATCTTCAAATTGCTTGAAAAAGCCATGTTTCATCCCCTTTTGCCCCGCGCGATTTGGTTGCTTGTCGGGGTCTCGGGGGGACCGTTAGTATATTTCCGGCCCGTAATAAAGCAGCCTTATTTCGATTTTTGGCTGCTTTAATCGCGCATGCGACGAACCGAGCGGTTGCGGGGCCAAGCCGCCCCGAAAAACCGGCGCCAGCCCGCGTCCGGCCGCGGAAAGCCCTCAGAAATTCAGGCTGTGATCGTTGAGTTTTCCGTGGGTGAAGATGGCATTCAACACCCGATCCTCGCATGAGGAGATCATCATGATCGTATATCGGCGGATCTCATCCGTCTGGTTCTCCTTCACCAGATCGAGCAGCCCGCGATGCTGTTCCCACTGATAGGGCAGCGACTTGGTCAGCTTGATGTAGATCCAGTAGATCCGCATCGTCGTTTCCTCGAGCTGCCGGATCCAGCTGATCAGCAGCGGAAACTGGGTCTGCTGCGCGATATAGATGTTGAAATCCCGGTTCGCCTTCAACAGCCGCAGCGCATCCGCGTCGCTGTCGATCGGCCCTTCGTGGAGCAGCGCGTCGTTCCTGCGCCTGAATTCCGCTTCCTCGATATGCGGAGAGATCATGGAGAGCACGCTGGGCTCCACCATCTTGCGGATCATGAAATTCTCTTTCACGTCCTTCAGCGTCAGCGACGATATGCGCGTGATCCGCGGCGACGGCGACTCCATGAACTGCTGCGCGGTCATCTGCTCCATCGCGTTGCGCGCGGCGGTGCGGCTGATATCGAACATGCGCGTCAGGATATTTTCCGACACCTTCTGGCCGGGCGCGAGGCGCTGGGTGACGATCGCATCCATGATCCGGCCATAGACCTCCAGCGAGTCCGTTTCCGCCAGCGGGTCGGTATCCGTATCCGTCTGCACCTCGCCTGCCATCGTCATCCCAAGCCGATCCCTGTCGTGCCAAGACTACAATCAAGACGGGGCAAGTCAAAGGCCCGGGCCATCACGCCATCAGGGCGGTCGAGCAGCGCGGCGCATCGCCGCCGAGCCGGCGCTGCCGGACGGGCTGGTTCAGGCGACCCATTCCCGGCCGACGCGCTTCGTCGGCTCGATGCTCGACACGCTCTCCGCCAGTTCGGCCTTCGCCGCATACAGCGAATGATCGGCAGTTTCGAACAGCGCCTGCGCCGTTGCACCATCGGCAGGCCATTGGGCGACACCGATGCTGGCGCCGACGCGGATGACATGAGCCGCAAGATGATAATGCGGCACAAGCACCGCAAGCATGTGATCGGCAACGACATTGGCGCCGATCGTCGATCCGGGCAGAAGCAGGATCGCGAATTCATCGCCGCCCAGCCGCGCGACGATGCCGTTTTCGCCGCACGCCTTTTGCAGGCGGGCCCCGACTTCGCACAGCAGGCGATCGCCGACCGCATGGCCATAGCGATCGTTGACCGGCTTGAATCCATTGAGGTCGAGCAAGGCAACGGCAAAGCGGGTCTCGGGGTCGGCGCCGGCGATCTCGCGCGCAAGCCGCTCGTCCAGCGCGCGCCGGTTGGCGAGGCCGGTCAGCGGATCGGTATTGGCAAGCTCGCGCATCTGGCGCTGAAGCAACAGCAGGTCGACCAGCTGGCTGTGTTGCTGAAAGATCATGCGGAGCAGGAATGCGCTGGCAACGGCAAGGCTGGTGCCGGCCGCCAGATCCATGCGATTGCCCGTAAACAGCAACAGCAGCGATATCGGCAGCAGCCCGATCGCCAGATTGATGATCGTCGCGGCGCGGATCGTCGACAGGCAATAGACCGTCGCCAGCGATCCCATCGCCATGATCATCGGATAATAGATGCGCGTCTCGGCCGGCGCGCTCCACCAGCTCACCACACACCAGGCGCTGCACAGCACCGCAAGCGAACTCGAGACCCAGGTCGCCGCGGAGATCATTCGACCGGCCGTGGCCACATCGACGGCCATGGCGCGCTTCTTCATCCACGCGAAGAAGCGCAACAGGCAGGCCGCGCCCATCACGAACGGAATGCCGAGCCGGACGATCAATGGCGCTCCCTCGCTCGATCCATAGATCGTCGTCGGGATCGTCAGGAACAACGTCATGTAGAGCAATGGAATCTGGCTTTGCAGCCGCGCTGCCCTGAGCAGCTTGAAATCGTCCAGAATGGCATCCGGGATCGGCGGAAAGGCCTTCATCCGGAGCGATTGGATCATTGTCTTCATGGCAATGCCGCTAGCAGCAAAATCTAAACCGCCGGTTAAGCATATGACCATGCGGGCCGAATTCAGCAGCCAAGTCCTGTTCAAGCGCCGCCCTGGGATGCTTTACGCGACCTTAATCATGCTTTCCCTATCTCTCCCGCCCGATAGATTTTCATCGGGAGCACATGATGTCACGCGCCGCGGTCACCCCCACCCTGCCCCAGAACGACACCTCCGCGGAACAGACGAAGCGCGCCGCGCAGATCGCCGCCACCTGCGCCAGCTACGAATGGACGACGGAGGTTCCGACGCTTCCGGGCGTGCCGCTGGCAACCAAGGTGCCCGACAACGATACACCGACCTTGTCGTGGTTCCTGATCCTGATCGGCGTCGGCCTCAAAATCGCACGCAACCAGCTCTCGATCAAAGTGTCGAGCAGCGCCAAGGGCGAGATCGCCACGCCGCCGGCAGCCTTGGCAGCCGCGCAGGCGCGCTGCGACGAGATCGAGGCATCGGCGGCGCGCATCCATGTGGAGCATGTCGAACATGCCGCCACCGGCATTGCGGGCCGCATCGCTGCCGATCTGGAGACCGGCATCGACTATGTCGAGCATGACGCGCATCTCGCGCTGCTGAGGCAGCACGCCTCCGAACTGCGCGAGATGATCGAGATGACCGATGCAGAACGGCACGGCATCGGCACGGCCGACCCGCTGTCTCTCGACGCCTATATCGCGCTGTTCGATACGCTGCGCGCGCCCGGCATCGCCTATCAGTTCCAGGAGGACGACGTCTTCGCGCGGATGAGGGTCGCTGGCCCGAATTCGATGCTGATCAAGGGCATTGCAGCGCTTCCCGACAATTTCCCGCTTTCGCACGCGGCCTATGCGGCGATCATGAACGGCGACACGCTGACCAATGCGCTTGCCGAAGGCCGCATCTATCTGTGCGACTATGTCGAGCTCAACATATTGGCGCCTGGCACATGGGACGGCCTTCCCAAATATATCTATCTGCCAATGGCGCTGTTCGCGGTGCCACCGGGTGGATCGTCGCTCGTGCCCGTGGCGATCCAGTGCGGACAGGATAGCAGTCAGCATCCGATCTTCACGCCGTCAGTGGTCGCGGCCGACGCCTGGGGCTGGGAGATCGCGAAGCTGGTCGTGCAGGTGGCCGACGGCAATTATCACGAGTTGTTCGCGCATCTCGCGCGCACCCATCTGGTGATGGAGGCCTTCGCGGTCGCGACGCACCGCCATCTGGCCGAGGTTCATCCGATCTGGGCATTGCTCGTGCCGCATTTCGAGGGGCTGTTGTTCATCAACAATCAGGCGGCCACCACGCTCATCGCCGCAGGCGGGCCGATCGACCATATCTTCGGCGGCAGCATCGCATCCAGCGAAAAGGCCGCGGCCACCGATCGCCTGGCGTTCGATTTCCACGGCAAGATGCTGCCCAACGATCTGGCCGCGCGCAACGTGGCCGATCCGGACACCCTGCCCGACTATCCCTATCGCGACGATGCGCTGCTGGTGTGGCAGGCGATCCACACATGGGCCACCCAATATGTCGAGATCTATTATGCGGACGATGCCGCGGTGACCGGCGATACCGAGCTTGCCGCCTGGGCCGCATCGCTGATCTCCGATGGAATGGTCCAGGGCTTCAAGCCGATCGCGACGCGCGGCCATCTGGCCGATGTCTGCACGATGGTCATCTTCACCGCGAGCGCACAACATGCCGCGGTCAATTTCCCGCAAAAGAACCTGATGGATTTCGCGCCCGCGATCACCGGCGCGGGATGGGCCGCAGCACCCACCGAACAGACCGGGCATGGCAAGCAGGACTGGCTCGGCTACATGCCCCCGGTCGCGCTGGCGCTGGAGCAGCTCAACACGCTCTATCTGCTGGGTTCCGTGCTGTATCGTCCGCTCGGCACCTATCTCAGCAACGATTTCCCCTACCCCGCCTGGTTCCGCGATCCAGCGATCATCGGCGCAGATTGCGCATTGTCGCGATTCCAGGCGGCATTGCAGGCCGTCGAAGCCCGCATCGTCGCCCGCAACGGCGAACGCCAGGCGCCCTATCCCTATCTGCAGCCCAGCCTGATCCCGACCAGCATCAACATCTGATCTGGAGGTAAATTCGGCGGCCTTGCGATAGACGGCAATCGCGCGCCTTGGCAAAAGGCGGCCGAGCTATCGCAAGGTCCAGCGGACAGGGGATTTATGAACGGATATGTGCGTCTGGAAACACCCGATGGCGAGCCGGTTTTCGTGAACGCCGATCGCGTCAGTTTCATTCGACGGTTCAGGGGCAGCAACACGGCAAGCGCCCTGAATTTCGAAAAGGGCAATTATATCGTCGTGAAGGGCAATCTGGAGGACGTGGCCAAGGCGCTGGCGGAGGCATGATCGCATCCGCCTGCGTGCCCTGGCGCACGTCCGTCACTTTCCATCATGCGTTCACGTCGATGACGATCCTGCCGCGCACCTGACCCGACAGGATCTTGTCCGCCAGCGACGGCACGTTTTCCAGCGGTTCGACCGCGTAAATCGCCGACAGCTTGTCCTTGTCGACAAGCTCGGACAGCCTGTCCCACGCGCGCTGGCGGCGTGCGGACGGTGCCAGGACCGAATCTATGCCCTTCAAGGTTACGCTGCGAAGGATGAACGGCATCACGGTCGTCGACAGCCCCACGCCGCCGGCCAGACCGGTCATGGCAACAATGCCGTCATAGCGTGTCTGCGCAAGTGCTGTGGCAAGCACCTGGGCGCCGACGCAATCGACGACACCCGCCCATATCTCCGCTTCCAGCGGCGCCGCATCGCGTGCCAGCTCCTCGCGCCCGATGATCCGGCTGGCGCCCAATCCCTTCAGGAACGGGCCGCTTTCCTCCGCACGGCCGCTGGATGCGACCACTTCGTGGCCAAGCGCCGAAAGCAGCATGACGGCGACCGATCCGACGCCTCCCGATGCTCCAGTCACCAGGATCGGTCCATCGCCCGGCTTCACCCCGTGATCCTCGATGGCCAGCACGCACAACATCGCGGTATAGCCCGCGGTGCCGATGGCCATTGCCTGTTCGAGCGACAGATTGTCGGGCACACGCACCAGCCATTCGGGTTTCAACCGCGCCTTTTGCGCATAGCCGCCCCAATGACGTTCGGACAGGCCATAGCCATTGACCAGCACGCGATCGCCGGGCTTGAATGCCGGATCGTCGGACTGGTTGACCGTCCCCGCAAGATCGATGCCGCAGACCATCGGCAGAGTCTGCGCAATCGGGATCGGGCTATGCGCCGAAACCGCGAGGCCGTCCTTGTAGTTCACCGTCGAATAGGCGACGTCGACCAGTATCTTCTCGTCGGGAAGGCTACCGATCGGCAATTCGACCAGCCGCCCCGCCCGCTTTCCGTCAATCTCGTCGGCAACGATCGCCCTGAATGTCTCGGTCATGGGTTTTCCTCTTAATCGGTGGTTGCGGGACGGCGAAGCCGTTCGACGATGGCGCGGCCATTGATCAGGCCCCAAGGGATCAGCAGGCCGGTTCGGGCCTTGTAGGCAGCCCAGCCGGGATGCCGGGAAATCGCATGATCCTTTTGATACATGCGCGGCAGGAATGTGGAGATGGTGGCATAGCCGACGATTGCCCATGCAAGCCAATGCTGCGCCAGCCAGGCAAAGGCGCTGTAGAGCAAAATCTCACCCAGATAGTTGGGATTGCGGGTGTAGGCATAGAGCCCGCCCGTGAAGAGCCCGCGCCTGTTGAGCAATGTGAAATGGCGCTGACCATCGGCAGCGATCATCGTGACCAGCCCGATGCAGAACAGCGCAATCGCGCCAGCCAGTTCGGGGCCACTCGGCACGATGTGGCGTGACAGGAACAGCCAGGGGATGATCCAGTACCAGGCAACCAGCATGACATACATGTTGATCGCCCCCCACCAGGCCGTCGTGCGATCGAGCTGATGATCGCGAAAGCCCAGATCCTTGATCAGCCAGCAATAGCCATAGACGCCATGCAGCGCGAGATAGACCCATGCGGCGTCGGAGAAATTACCGGTGCGGACCATCATGGCGTAGATGATGAAAACCGTGAAAATCTTGTGGAAATTCACCGCCGTCGCAATCTTGATACGCGGCCGCCCCTTGGCCTCGAAGATCAGGTGCGCGTGAATGAACAGCATGAACCGCGCCCATGCCGGAACGGGTTCGCGGCCGGCTTCAATCGGGATAGCGGACGCCTGCGTCGCCATGATCACCTCCTCAATCGATTGCGTAGACGCTGTACGCGACACCACCCTTGACGATGCGGCCGATCCCCACGGCGCACAGGCCGTTGAGCCAGGCATATGTCTCGCTCGCGGTTTCGAAGAGCGGCGTGACACGGAAATAATAGCGCGACGGATCGGGGCGCTCATCGGCATCCAGATCGAGCACCTGGCCCTGCAATGCGGGCGGAATGACCAGACGACCGAGATAGGTGATGTAGATCAGCGCACCATCGTCGGTTTCCGCACAGGTCCGCACGTCGATCGCGATCGATCCGTCGCTGCGGATCCGTGCCCAGTCCGCGCCGGAAGGCAGAAAACGGCCACGCATCCGATCGCCCTCGAACCGTCCTCCGCTCACCGGATAGATTGCCCGGAACCCTTCGGGCGTGGCGCCGACGCCGATGGGGGCGGCCAGATCGAAATGCGCCTCGTAAAGCAGCCTGCCGGAGATCGTCATGCCGCGATGTATCCGCCGTCGACGACCAGTTCGCTGCCGGTCATGTAGCTGGCATCGTCGCTCGCCAGGAACAGCAATGGCCGGGCGATCTCCATTGGATCGGCAAGGCGCTTCATCGGGATCATGCTGACGACGTGATCGGCATAGGCCGGGCCGTCCTGCCCAAGATCCTCCAGCAGCGTGTTGACGAGTTTCGTCGTCGTATAGCCGGGATGGATCGAGTTGACGCGGATCGGATAGCCGCTGTTGGCGCAATGCAGCGCGGCAGCCTTTGTGAAGATGCGCACCCCGCCCTTGGAGGCATTATAGGCCGCCAGCAAAGGTTCGCCCACATTGCCGGCAATCGAGGCGACATTGACGATATTGCCGCCGCGCTCCTTCATCACCGCGATCGCCTTGCGCGTGCCCAGGAACACGCCCTCCATATTGACCGCCATCGTCCGCCGCCAGATATCGAGCGTGCAATCCTCCGCCGTTCCGGCCCAGCCGACCCCGGCATTGTTGACCAGAACATCGAGCCGGCCGAAGCGCCGAACGATATCGTCGATCACCTGTTCCCATGCGGCTTCGTCTGCCGCATCGAGCCCCTGCCCCTCGATCGCAAGCCCCTCGGCAGCCAGCGCGGCCACCGAAGATTGCGCATCCTGCGCATCGCGATCGGTGACGATCACCTGGGCGCCCTCGCGGGCAAACAGTTCAGCGGCAGCCCCGCCGATGCCGCGTGCCGCCCCCGTCAGGAGCACGACACGCCCTTCAAATCGGTTCATGATCCGGATCCCTTCCCACTGGTTCAGAATTTCGCACTGAGTTCGATGCCGTAGGTTCGCGGTGTGCCGCGATTGAGATAGTCCAGCCCGAAAATGTCGATGTTGAGCCCGTAAGTGTAATAATATTTGTTGGTGAGGTTCTTCACCCAGAGGCTCGCCGAATAGTCTCCCTTCTGGAATGTCAGGCGGCTATTGGCGAGCCAGTAGCCCGGATTGCCACAGGTGATCGCGGGGCCGGCGGGACGGATGTTTCCAGGAACGCCGGCGCGATCGCAGGGTGACTGACCATAGTCGCCGAACGGATCGAAATAATATTTGCCGGTATAGGCGGCGTCGCCGCGCAGGGTCAGCTTGCCGACATCATTGTCCAGCACATCCCAGTCGAACCCGGCCGAGAAGGTGGATCGCGGTGCATTGGGAAAGGGATTGCCGTTCACATTGCGTGTCGGGCTCGACGGATTTGTCGGATCCATCACATTGCCCGAATATTTGCTGCGTAACAGGCTCATCGACGCATCGAAGCGCAGATTGTGCAGCGCCTGGAAGCTGAGCTCCGCCTCGCCGCCATACAGGCGACCATTCGCGCTTCTGGTGAAGGTCGTCGCGCCGATCACCTGCGTCACCTGGTGGTTCTTATAGTCGTAGTAGAAGCCGGCCAGATTGAGCTGGATACGCCGATCGAAGAAGCGGGTTTTCAGTCCGCCTTCATAGGCGTTGATCTGCTCGGGCTGGATATAATAGACCTGATTGGTGCCCTGATAGGCCAGGCCGTTGAAACTGCCGCTGCGATATCCCCGGCTGTAATTCACATAGCCCATGACATCGTCGGCGAACTTATAGGCCACGTTGATGCGGCCGGTCAGGCGATTGGCCTTTTCCTTCTGCTCCAGCGCCGGGGCGTTCGCATTATAGGGGAAAGTATAGGGGATGGTGCTGGCGCGGATCGTGCCGCCCAGATCGTAAAGCACCGTCCGCCCGTTCAGATATTTCACCTTGTCCATCGTGTAACGCAGGCCGACACTCACGGTCAGCGCATCGGTGAAATCATAGCTGCCGTCGAAATAGATCGCAGCCGAGGGGCGCTTGACGGTATAGCGTTGCTCCCCGCTGATCGGCCCGAAGGGCGGTGCGCCCGCCGCGCGACAGGCGGCCGATATCGCCCCGCCAAATCCGCCGCCGCCCGAATTGTTGACCTGGATATCGGTCAGCAGGGCGATGAGCGAGCGTGCGTCGAGGAAACCGTTGGGATTGCCCGTCGCGACCGGCGCACAGCTTGCCGGATCGGTCGGGTTCAGCGCCGGATTGACCGCAAAGGCGGGGACGAACGCCGCCGCCTGCGGCGCAGAAACGGGCGCATTGAAGAAAGAGCTGGGTGCGCCCGCGCTGAGCAGCAGCGGCTTCAGGACGCCGAAGAAATCGATTTCGTTGCGCGTGTCGATCTTGTCGACGCCATAATAGAGACCGGCGACGAGATTGAGCTTGTCGCTCTTGTAGTTGAAACGCAGATCCTGGTTGAAATTCTTGCTCTTCGAATTGTAGCGTAGCGCGCACACGCTGTTGGGCGAACCGTCGCAATCGAAGGGCGAGTTGCGATATTTGCCGGTGTCGTACCCCGTGATCGACGTGACCGAGACGTGATCGCTCAGGTTCAGCGCGATGTTGAGCGCAAGCCCCTTCGACGATGTGTAATAACGACCGCCGGTATCGGCGGCGACCTCGTCCCCGTTGAGTGCGCGGCCGCCATTCTGCGCGGGATCGAAGCGCGAATAGCCCAGCACGTCACGGCCCCCGGCCAATTGGCCCAGCGCATAGGGATTGGGCGCCAGCGGATTGTCGCGCGCGAAATAGCCCTTCAGATTGATGTCGAGATCACTCGAGGGTTTCCAGCGGACGGAAACGCGACCGGCCACGGTGTTGGTCGTGCCGACATGCCGGTCCTGAACGGGGTTGTATTGCCAGCCATCGCCCTTGGCATAGGTGCCGGCGAAACGGACCCCGAGCACATCCGGGATCAGCGTCGCTTCCACGGCGCCCTCGAGCGTCCTGGTGTTATAATTGCCATAGCCCGCGGTGATGGTGGCGTTGCTGTCGCCCAGTCGCGGCTTGTTGCTGAAAAAACTGATCGCGCCACCGGTGGTGTTGCGGCCATAAAGCGTGCCCTGCGGCCCGCGCAGCACCTCGACGCGGTCGAGATCGTAGAGCTGCTGGCCGTGGCTGGCCCGGAAACTCTGATAAACCTCATCGACATAAACACCCACCGGCGAGGCGGTCGACGCCGAGAACTCATTGGCCACCGATACGCCGCGCAGGGAGAAATTGGGCTGGGTGCGACCATAGGGCGTGGTGATCTGGAGACTGGGGACAAAGCCCTGCAGGTCGGACGTTTCGCTGACGCCGCGCGACTGCAATTCATCGCCGGCCAGCGCGGAGACCGCAACAGGCACGTCCTGGAGATTCTGGGACCGTTTCTGCGCCGTGACGACGATATCCGCGAGGCCGACATCGCTGGCAGCCGCTTCGTCGGCGGCAGGGGGCGCAGGGTCCGATTGGGCGATGGCCGGCATCGCCGTCAGCGGCACGATCGATGCCGTCGCCAGCAGGATCGTTGCGAACTTCATGTGCATAATCTCTCTCCCTTTTTATCTTGTCCTGCTGCGTTACGGGGTGATCTGCGCGTCCCATGAGTGGTAGCCACCGGCCGCCATGGCGGAGAGCAGGTTGCGGGCGCCGAAGGCCTTTGCGGGGGATTGGAATCCGGTCGCCAGCAATTGTCCGCTCAGGATGCGGCGACACGCTTCGGCGGCGAGCAGGCCCGTCTGGATGTAGGGCGAATTGCCACGCAAAATGACTTTCACGCCGCCGCAGTTTCCGCGCCCGATGCAGGAGATCACCGATCGATTGAGATCCGGATTTTCCCGGCCCGGTTCTTCCGAAACCAGCGCAGCCGCCATTTCGTCGGATACCTGTTCCTGTTCGGCGGTGGACAGGTGCCTGGCGCGCCGTTCGAATTCCTCGAGCGCATTGATGACCGCACCGAACATCGCTTCGCTACGAAAGGCCACGAGCGTCGCGCAATTGCGGACGCGATCGTCCTGTTCGTACCACACGGGCTCCCCCGCGCCGGACCAGGGCAGCGCACGAAAGACGCGATGGGAGTCCGGTGAAATCGCGGGATAGGCCGTGGCGAAGGGCCACATGACGAGCTGGTTGTGCTCCAGATAATATTGGGGAACCGTGCACATCCGCAGGAAGGACTGGGTGGAGGCGACACTGGTCGCGGAATCCGCGAGATACAGCACGTCGAGCGTGTCGATCCCCGGCGTTTCCAGCGCGATCTCGGTCGCCAGCACGCCGGCGGCCCACATATAGGAGGTGGCCGGCGCCAGCAGCAGACCGGCCTTGGCAAAGTCGGCGCCATAGCGATCCCGGATGTGGCGCATCCAATCCGCCTCGCCCGTCGTATCCAGATAATGGCATCCCGCGGCGAGCGCGGCCCGCACGACAGGCTCGCCCATCTTCATGAACGGGCCGGTGACGTTATAGACGACCTTCGACCCTCTGAAGAGTTCGGTCAGCGCCCCCTCTTCGCTCGGCGCTTCGGCAATGCTGTACGCCGCGCCCTCGAGTTCCGGCACGAGCGCCATCTGCTCTTCGAGCCGCTTGCGATTGCGTCCCGCGGCAATGAACGGGATTTTGGCTTCGGCGAGATGCCAGGAAATCAGCTTTCCGGTATATCCGCTGGCGCCATATACGACGACGGGTTCCTTCATGATCATTGTCCTCCCTTTGGCGTAACCGTCACAACGGCTCCTGATGCGTTCAATATCGTACTGCGGCCGTCAGCCAGCATCTGGATGAGGAACCGCTCCTGCGGTTTCTCCGAAGCAGTCTTTGGAATTTCTTCGACGATCTGCACGAAACTCGGCACCGCATTGGCGCCGATCCGCGCGCGGCATCTTTCGAATATTCCCGCAGGCTCGAACGTCCGGCCGGCTTGAGGAACGATCGCGGCGATCACTTCCTTTTCGCCCGGCGCATTCTCCGGCGTCGTCAGTCCATAGACATGCACATCGGCCACGCCGTCGAGCGCGGATATCTCCGCCTCGATATGGCTGGCGCTAACGAAATCGCCATTGCGGCGGATCGAGTTGCTGATCCTGTGGGCGAAATACAGCCACCCCTGCTCATCCTTGTATCCCGCGTCGCCCGTGCGAAACCAGCCATCGCGAACCTTCGATTTGGAGGCGTCCGGATTGCGGAGATAGACAACGGGCGGTTGGTCGCCAGTGACTGGACGGAAGCAGATTTCCCCGATCGTGCCGGGCAGGCATTCGCGATCCTGCTCGTCGAAGATCGTGCAGATCGTATCGGCCGGCGGCTTGCCGACCGACCCCGCCGGCCCCGCCCCCGGCGGGTTGAGCGTCAACCCGCCTTCGGCCGCACCGAAGAATTCGAATATCTCGACGCCGAAGCGCTCCGCAAAGGGATGCCACAATGCTTCCGGCATGCCGGCACTCAGCACATAGCGAACCTTGTGCCCGCGATCGTGCGGGGCCGGCGGTTCGGCATAGATGGCAATAGCCATGCCGCCGAGCAGGCTGAACATGGTGCAATCATAATGGGCCAGGATTTCCCACAGCCGCGACTTGGTGAATTGCTGGCTGATCACCAGCCTCAAACCGCCCGACAGCGCATTGCCGAGTGTGATCAACTGCGCATTGGCGTGGGTCAGCGACAGGCCGGTATAAGGCCGATCGTCGGGCCGCAACCCGATCGCGTGCCCCAATGTGCCCACCGCCGCGAACCGCGCATAGGGTGATACGATCGCCTTGGGGTCACCCGTCGTGCCGGACGTATAGAGAAGCTGCATCGGCTTGGCCGGATCCGGCGTCGGCAGATCGTCGACCGCCACGGCCCGGCCGATCGCATCCGCGAAACGCGCTATTCTGACCGGTCCGGTGACTGTCGCCCTGGTATCGCCCAGCACCCAGATCCATTCCAGCTCGGGCAAATCCGCCAGGACATCCAGCAGATATGGCAGCGCGTAATCGGCGACGAACGCGCCCCGGCAGCCGGCGAAGCGCAGCATGTAGAGCAACTTCTCGCCGCGCGTCCGTGGATCGATGGGGACGAATATCGTGCCGGCAATCTCTGACCCGATCATCGCATCCACGAATTCGGCGTGATTGCGCATGACGATCGCGAACGCGGCGCCGTCGCCCATATTTTCGGCAGACAATGCGCCGGCGATCAGGCGACCGTTCAGCAGCAGATCGGCATAGGTCCTGACGTCCTCGATCAGCGTCCCGTCGGCGCCGACTTCGACGAAGGTCAGCACGTCCAGATCGGCATGCCGTTCGACACCGTCCAGCACCATCTGCAGGGGGGTTTTCAGCGGGTCAGACACTGAGCACCGTCATCGCCATCGCGGCTGCATCGGTGCCAAGGAAACCACCGCCATTTTCGGCCAGCGCCACGCGTGCGCCGTCCACCTGGCGCGCACCCGCGCGGCCACGCAGTTGCTCGGTCAGTTCGAAAATCTGCGCCAGGCCGGTTGCGCCGATCGGATGCCCCTTGCGGACCAGGCCGCCCGACGTGTTGACCGGCACCCGGCCACCCAGTCGGGTTGCGCCGCTTTCAAGCAGCGCGGGGCCCTCGCCCTTCGCGCACAGGCCAAGCGCCTCGTAATAGATCAGCTCGGCGGGCGAGGTCGCATCGTGCAGTTCGACACAATCGATGTCTTCTGCCCCGACGCCCGAAAATTCCCGGCTTTGCGCCGCCGCCCATTCCGGCAGGCTGGGTTCGCCATCCACCTCGTCATAGCCGCTGGCGACGAGCGAACTGAGCACCCGCACCGGCACCGCGATCCCGTGACGGCGCGCAAAACGCTCCGATACGATCACCGCCGCTGCCGCACCGTCGCCGATCGGAGAACACATGGTGAGCGTCAGCGGGGGTGAAACCATCGGTGCGGCAAGCACCTCCGCCGCGCTCACGACGTCACGGAATTGTGCCCGGGGGTTGAGGCTTCCGTGAAAGGAGTTCTTCGCCGACACCATCGCGAAATGCTCGGGTGTTGCAGGGCTGCGCGCCATGTAATCGCGCGTCATCCGCGCATAGATGTCCATGAACAGCGACCGCTGGCGATCTTCGCCCGTTTCCGGCCGCCCCGCATCGACATAGGCCTGCAGCGTGTCGGCATGCTCGGTATCAATGCTGCCGGAAAACACCGCGAAGGTGCGCGCCTTGTCGGCATGATAAAGTTTCTCGACCCCGAAGGCGAGAACGACATCGTAGATGCCGAGCGTCACCATCGTGCAGGCCTGCTGGAATGCCGTGGACGCCGTCGCGCAGGCATTCTCCACATTGATCACCGGGATGCGGCCGACGCCCAAGCCTCGCAGGATCATCTGCCCGGCAATGCACACCTGCCCGGTGATGACGGGGGCCGCCGCATTGCCTGCCCATGCGGCCTGGATATCGCCAATCTCGATACCCGCATCCGCCACCGCCTGCCCGATCGCTTCATGCGCAAGGCTGGACAGGCTGCGATCGAGATGTTTCCCGAACCGCGTCATCCCGACACCCGCAATGAGAGCTGTTTGTTTCACACACATCCTCCCCGTCGGGAAAAGCCGCATCCGGCCTTTCCCAAGATTTCAGTTTCCGTTTGACCGGTTGGTCAGGCGCTGGGCGGCAGCAAATCCGGGTCGATCAGACCCACTCCACCCTTCAGTGCAAGAACCTCATTGCATCCATCCTCGATCATCGACGCACGCGCATCGCGCAGCAGTTTTTCCACCGGATATTCAAGCGTCAGCCCATTGCCGCCGAACATCTGAACGGCATCGCTCGCCACTTCGAAGGCATTCTGCGTCGATGTCGTCTTGGCGAACATCGCGGCGGGCAATGACGGCATGTCGTTCGCCATGTTGAACGTGGTCACCCGGCGCGAAATCGCCCGCGACACCTCCACCTTGCGCGCCATGTGGAACAGCCGGCGCGCGACATCCTGATGCCGGATGATCGGCACCCCGCCCTGTTTGCGTTCATGCGCATAGGCATAAGCGTGTTCGTAAGCGGCACGCGCGCATCCCGTGAAGGTTGCGCCCATCAGCGCATTCGCCTCCGCATGAATGGCGTAGACGCCCTTCTTGAAATCCTCCGGCGCGACCAGAAGATGGTCGATATCGAGCGTGACATTGTCGAAGAAGACCTCGCCCTGCGGCAATGCGCGCTGGCCCATTTTTTCCAGCGGTTTGCCCCGCGATACGCCTGCCGCATCGAGCGGGATGACGACGACCGCGCCGCGCTTCGGATCGGCGGCGCCGTCCCCGGTCTGCGCCGCGCAATACAGGATGCAGAGTTGGGCGATCGGACCGTTCGAGACCCAGGCCGATTTCTGTCCGTTGATGATCAGCTTGCCGTCGGTGATCTTCGCAACGCAGTTCGGGCGGCCATATTGCCCGTTCGCGTGGAACACCTGCTGCCCCGGATCGATCGAGTCACTGCCATGATCTGGCTCGGTGATGCCCCAGCATCCGATCATCGGCTCGGGATAGGTTCTGGCCACGAAATCATTGCCGAATTTGGCGGCCATATAATGCGGCAGAATGCCGGCACCCGCCGAAATGGCGAGACCCGCATCGCCCCAGCCAAGTTCCTCGAACAGCACGGCGAAAACGACCGGCATCTCTTCGGGCGTGAACGACGCCAGCGTCGCCATATCAATGCCGAGCGCCTGGTAGTCGCGCCAGAAATCCCACAAGGGCGATCCCGCCGCGATCCCGTCCGCCGCGCTCATCCGGTCGAGCGTCTTGCCGATCGGCCGCATCGTGCGTTCGGCGAAGCTGTGCAGCGATCCGTGCAGATCGCCGACAATGCCGGGCAGCGGCGGCTCGGCACCCAGCGGGCCAAGCTTGACGCGCGGTGCGCTATCCCAGGCTGAAAATGCGCGCGGCGTGGCAACGTCATTCGCGGGCGCGACCGTCAGTGGTGCCAATTGGCTCATGCTCGCTCTCCTGTCCGTCCTGATGCCCGATGGCACTCTGTGACGATGAATAGAACACGCGCCGTTTGCCGCAACAATGCTCCAGACTGACTATTTTTTGACTTATTCTGCCACGCGAATTAGCATTTCCAAAAATGGAGGGGTGCTTTGAAACCGGAGTCGCTGGCCACACTCAAATATTCCAACCACAGCCTGCGGATCATGCGATCCTCGGTCGAGGAAGAAGGGTTGGCGTGGGAACCGATCCTGGCAACGGCCAGCATCCCGGCCGCTTTGCTCGACGATCCCAATGCCGAAGTGTCCGGCATCCAGGAATTGCGCCTGCAACAGGCCTTTGCCGACGCGACCCGCGGTCTGCCGGGCGCTTGGCTCCGCACCGGTCTGCGCTACAGGTTGATGACCTACGGCCCGCTTGGGCTTGCCGTGCTGGCGGCCAATACGGTGGAAGAGGGTTTCAAGGTTCTCGCGGCGTTTCAGGCGCTCACCTATTCCCTGATGCAATATACGCCGCTGTACGAGGATGGCGAGATGATCGGCCTTGGCGGACATGACAATCTCGCCCCGCCGGATCTTCGCGAATTCTGCCAGGAACGTGCACTTGGGTCGGTCACGCGATTCCTGAACGACATGCATCCGCAATCCCGACTGCTTTCGCACATCGAAAGCGTCCTCGATCGTCCGCAGGGATGGCTCGATATCGAAACGACCCTCGGCGTTCCGGTCACTTTCAATGCGGTATCGACCCGCTGGGTATTCGCGCCTGGCGCAGGCAAGGCGAGCCTGCCCATGGCCAGCCCGCTTCTGGAGGAAACCTATGGATCGATATGCGCGCGCCTTCTGGAGGAGGCGCGCGTCAGCGACGATATGGTCAGCCAGCTTTATGCGCTGCTGGTCCGTTCCGCGCGCAGCTTTCCATCCGCGACCGAAGCCGCCAGCCACCTCGGCATGTCCGAGCGGAGTTTCTACCGGCGACTAGCAGAACAGAATCTGAGCTTCAGCACGATCCTCGACCAGGTGCGCGAACAACGCGCGCGATCACTGCTCGATCACTCGAATCTCTCGATCGAGCGTGTCGCCGAAATGGTCGATTTCGCGGAGACGGCCAGCTTCTCGCGCGCATTCAAACGCTGGACCGGCCTGTCCCCGCTTCGTTATCGTGCCCAACGCAAATCGGGCATTGTCTGACAAAGTCCACCCTTGCGATCAGCAAGTTTCCGGAACCTGAGTATTGCCTTGATGGATGTCTCTCCCCCTGCGCTGGCTGCGGCACATCGTCATTCCAGCAACCATCGCGCGGAACTTGAGCGCAGCGAACGGTGCGGTTGCTTCTTTTGTTGCCGCAGCTTTGACGCCGCCGATGTCGAAGAATGGCTGGATGACGAGAACGGCACGGCATTATGCCCGCATTGCGGCGTAGATTCCGTGATCGGTTCTGCATCCGGTTATCCGGCTGACAAACCCGAATTTCTATCTGCAATGCACCGGCACTGGTTCAGCTGACCGATCGCTACCGTCGATCGACATCTTCCGTGGCACATCGCGCATGCAACACCGCAATCGCCTGATCGACCAGTAACGCAATATCCGATGCGGCCAGCGCGCGCCGGCGGATGGCGACGTGATAGATGATATTGCCGATCAGCGTGTCGAAGGTGAAGGCGAGCGCTTCGGCGCCCGCGCCCGGCATCAGGCGCCGAAACTCGCGATAATAATATTCCTGTTCGCTCGCCATGTGCCGCAGCGTCGCGCGATCGAGCTCTGGCAGGCGCGCCGCGCTTTCGGTGATGCTCAATATCGCCCGCCCGCGGCTGCCCGACATATATTCGGCGCAGGCCGTGGCATGTGCGATCAATATGTCGCGCGGTGGTTCGCCGGATGCGATCTCGGGCTCGACCGCGCGCGAGGTCTCGAACAGGATCGTTTCGACCAGTTCGAGCTTCGATGCGAAGCGCCGGTAGAGCGTTGCGCGGCTGCACCCGGTCATTTCGGCGACCGCCTCGAAGGTCAGCCCTTCATAGCCCTTGTCGGCCAGAACCTCCCACGCGGCATCGCGGATCGCGGCGTCCTTTTCCAGGTCGCGCGGACGGCCACGCCCGCGCACCGGCGGCTCCAGCATTGCCTGCTCCATTCGAACATCCCCTCCGGCGCGATCCCGCCATCACATAAATCTGTCACAGAATATCGATACGCGTCCGCCTCGTAAATAGTCTTTCCCCTTCGGAGCGTGGTCGCGATGTATAAAATTCTCCTTTTTTCGAGCCTGTTCGCGCTTGGCACCGCCAATGCTTGGGCCAATGATTCGGCACCCGCCGACACTGTCGCGCTGGCGGCGGACGCGGCGGCGGATACGGGCGACAGCGGCGGTGACATCGTCGTCACCGCGCAGAAGCGCGAACAGCGCATCACCGACGTACCGATGGCGATCAGCGCCTATGGCGCGGATTTTCTCGAACAGATCGGCGGCAGCGAGCTTTCCAAGATCTCGGCGATCACGCCGGGCTTCGTGATCCAGCTTCAGGACAAGTTCGCCCCAGGCTTCTCGATCCGTGGCATCACCTCGAACGATTTCACGCCGCAGAGCGAGCAGCGCGTCGCCGTCTTCCAGGACGGCGTCGCCGTTACCCAGGCGACCGCCGCCTATGGCGAGATGTTCGACATCGACCGGGTCGAGGTCGAGAAAGGCCCTCAATCGACGCTGCACGGCCGCTCGGCGCTCAATGGCGGTGTCTCGATCTTCCAGAAACGGCCGACCGACGGCTTCGGCATCGAGGTCAAGGGCGGGCTCGGCAATTACAACTATGTCCATCTCCAGGGCGTTGCCAATGTGCCGGTCAGCGACACGCTGGCGATCCGCTTCGGCGCGCTCACGCGCAAGCGCGACGGCTTCGTCAAGGACAGCGACGGTTCGGGCAGCTACAATGCGCTCGACGCCCAGGCCTATCGCTTCGCCGCCCGCTGGGAACCGGGCGACAGCTTCAAGTTCAACCTGATCGCGACCTATGACGTCGACGACACCAAGGGTGGCGTCCCCTTCAAATCGCGCACCTTCCTGCCGCTCGACCAGACCACCGGCGCTGTGGTCGGCGACCTCCGCTTCTGGACGCCCACCCACCTCAACAGCTTCGGCGACATCCCCTCGGCCTATTTCCACCGCGAGATACTGGGTCTGAGCGGCACGGCGGACATCACGCTCAACGACCGGTTCAGCCTGACCTCGATCACCGGCTATCGCTGGTTCGACGCCTGCCAGAGCGGCGACAATGACGGCACGCCGACCAACATCATCGCCTATGAGCAATGCAATTTCGGCGACCAATATTCGGAGGAACTGCGCCTCAATTTCAAGGATGTCGGCCCGCTGGAGGGTTTTGTCGGCGCCAGCGCGTTCAAGGCCAGCAACGGCATGAACTTCGATCTGGGCTATGACGAACGGGCGATGGCGCTGCTGTTGGGCGGCGTGCTCCAGGGCTTCGCACCCAAGGGGCTGACCAACACCCAGATCAACGGCATCCTCGGCGCAGGTGCGGCGGCGCTCAAGCCCTTCCATCTCGACCGCCAGCTCACCCGCGCCGACATCACCACCTATGACGTTTTCGCCGACGTCACGCTGCACGCGACCGACCGGCTCGACATCTTCGCGGGCGGCCGCGCGACCTGGGACAAGAAGGACGTCACGCTGCAGGGGCTGACGCCGAACGGCGTCTCGACGCTGACCAAGGGCGGATTGCTGCTGGCGCCGACGCCGGGCAACGCAGTGCTGGAAGGCAGCAACAGTTCGACCACCCTCACCGGCCGCGCGGGCGTGCGCTACGCCGTTTCCCCCAACATCAATCTCTATGCGGTCTATGGCGTCGGCAAGCGCCCCGAAGTGCTTCAGATCAACGCCAACAAGCCCGCCGAGATCATTCCCACCGAAAAACTCGCCTCGGTCGAGGGCGGCGTGAAGTTCCGCCTGATGGGTGGTCGCCTGGTCGGCGACGCGTCGGTGTTCCATTATGATTACGACAATTTCCAGACGCTGGGTTTCCAGAACGGCGTGCTGGCGACGATCAATGCCGGCAAGGCGAACGCCACCGGCTTCGAAACCCAGCTCAACTGGACGATCGTGCCCGGCGTCTCGATCTTCGGCAGCTATGGCTACAACAAGGCGCGCTTCCGCTCGGGCGCCTATGCCGGCAACCGCTTCCGCAACAGCCCCGATCACAAATTCGCGATCGGCGGCAATGTCGATCTGCCGCTGGCCGACGGCATCGTCAGCTTCGCGCCCGTCTATAGCTGGCAGTCGAAGATGTTCTTCTTCGACGATAATGACCGGCTCGACCTGCAGCAGCGCGTTCCGGCCGCCTATTCGGACAAGGTGGTCGACGAGTATCAGAACGGCTTCGGCCTGCTGAGTGCGCGGCTGTCGTTCACGCCCAAGGGCGAGCGCTGGTCGTTCGCGGTGATCGGCGACAATCTGGCCGACAAGAAGTTCATCGTCGATGCCGGCAATACCGGCGATTATTTCGGCATTCCCACCTTCATCGCCGGCACTCGCCGCACGCTGCGCGCCGAATTCGGCATCAAATTCTGATCCCGCTACTCAGGAGACACGCCATGACATGGTTCATTCCGCTTGCGCGCCGCGCAGCCCTCACCTCGCTGCTCGCGCTCGCCGTTGCCGTGCCCGCCATCGCGCGCGACGACAGCTTCACCATCGCTGTGCTGCCCGACACGCAGAATTACACCGATTACACCCACCAGACCGCCGAGGGTTTTCCCTTCGACGCGAGCGCGATGTTCCTCGAACAGATGCAATATGTCGCCGACAATCTCGAAAGCCAGGGCGGCGACATCGCTTTCGTCACCTCGCTCGGCGACGTGTGGCAGCATCAGACGCTCAGAATGGACCCCGACCACGAAGCCCGCGGTTTCAAGGTGGCGCCCAATCCGATCCTCGATGCGCATTTCGCGCCGACGCCCAAGGTCCACAGCGTCGAGATGCCGACCGCGAAAAAGGGGTTCGAGAAACTGATGGGCAAGGTGCCCTTCTCCGTCGTGCCCGGCAATCACGACTATGACGCGATGTGGACCGATTCCAAATTCCCGCCCGCCGCGAAGTTCGACCCCAAGGATCTTTCGACGCTGGGCATGCTCCACCCCGGCGGCTTGACCAATTTCAGGTCGGTTTTCGGCAGCGACACGCCCTTTTTCAAGGACAAGCCCTGGTATGTCGGCGCGCATGACGGCGGCGCGGACAGCGCGCAGATCTTCACCGCCGGCGGCTATCGCTTCCTGCATATCGGCCTGCAGTTCGACGCGCCCGACGCGTCGCTCGAATGGGCCGCATCGATCATCAAACGCTATCCCGGTCTGCCGACGATCGTCTCGACCCACGATTATATGGACAAGGAAGGCCGCCGCATTCCCAACCCGATGATCGACGGACATGCCGCCGATCCCAAGGACAATAATCCCGAGATGGTCTGGCAGAAACTGGTGAGCCAGCACGACCAGATCTTCCTGCTGCTGTGCGGCCACGAACATGGCCAGGCGCTGCGCACCGACGCCAATCGTTTCGGCAACAGCGTGCATCAGGTGCTCGCCGATTATCAGGACCGCGGCCAGACCGCGATCACGGCGGGCGTCAAATCCGACTATCCCGTCGGCATCGGCGACGGCTGGATGCGACTGATGACTTTCGACATGGCCGCCGTCGTGCCGACCATCAAGGTCCGCACCTATTCGACGCATTACAAGACTCGCAGCATCGATACGCCCGACTATGCCAAATGGTACAAGGCCCAGGAAAAGCCGAAGCTGAGCGACGAGGCCTTCCACGCCGAGGACGACTTCACGATCTCGCTCGCCGATTTCCGCAAGCGCTTCGACAAGACAGCCAAGGCCGCGAAATAGATGATCGGCGCCGGTTCCAGGCGACGATCGCCTGGGGCCGGCCCCATCCCGAAACATCCGTCTCGAACCTGCGGCCTATGGCGATTTCGAGGCGGGTGAAATCACCCGCCTCGACTCATTCCGACGATATCATTGCTGATTTTCAGCGTTCAGGGTGTGACGCGCTTGGCGTTTTGCGGTTGACCGGCCTGGACAAGCGTTACGCCCGTCACCTTCCCGTCCGCATCCGCGATGAAGCGCAATTGTGCGTCCACCCCGCGCAGGAAGAAGTTGAGCGGCGCCTCGGGAAAGATCGGCAAGGCCGGCTGCCCGGTCAACTGCCCTTTCAGCCCTGCGCCCTCACGCTCGATGCTGAGCGAAATGCCGGGCGCGAATTCATAGCGGCCGACCACACGGTCCAGCTCGGCCGGCGGCAACGTCACTTCGGTACGGGCAACCTGCGGCGGCGGCGCAGGCGGGACGGGAACGAGGGCCTGCAGCGGCGTGCCGAGCAGGATGTGCATGGCCAGATCGTCGGAGGACGGTTCGACCGACGCGTTGGTCAGGACGACGACGGCGCTGCCTCTGGCGGGCTCCAGCACCATGGCCGCGCGGAATCCGCCGGTGCCGCCATTGTGGAACAATGTCTCCCGGCCCGTTTCCGGCTGGTTGATGATCCAGCCCAGCCCGATGGCCATGCCGGATGCGCCCAGCGGCCAGCGCTGTGCCGTCGCGAGCTTCATCGCCGGGGCCAGCGGCGATTTCGGATCCAATGCGGCGCCCACGAAGATCAGCATATCGGCGATGGTCGATCGGATCGCGCCGGCGCCGGCCAGCATGGGCAGGCTCCAGGGGCCGGTGGGCCGCATATATTGATCATGCCCCTGGGCAAAGCGCGCCTTCTGGTCGGCAGAAAGCGTGATCGCCGTATCGCGCATGCGCAGCGGACCGGTGATCCGCCGCGCGATCATCGTCTCATAATCGCTGTGCCCCGCACGGCCGAGCAGATAGCCGAGCAGGCCGACGCCCAGATTCGAATATTCGAACTGGCTGCCGATATCGCGCGTCAGCTGATACCCGCCGAGAAAGTCGAGCATCATCTTTTCGGTATAATCGCTATAGGGATCTTCGGGATTGCCGAAGGGCATGTTGCTCGGCAGTCGCGGCAGGCCCGAATGCTGGTTTGACAGATCGCGCAGCGTGATCTTGCGGCCGTTCCGCTCGGGCATTTTTGCGCCGGCGGGCAGATATTTCTCGGCCGGATCGTCGAGCGAAACGTCACCCTTCGCAACCATGTCGGCCAGCAGGAGCGCGGTGAAGATCTTCGACATCGATCCGATCTCGAAGACGGTGCGATCGTTGAACGGGGCAGCCGATCCGCCGGGGCCGCGCGCGACGATCCGCTTGCCCGACCGGTCGAGCACACCGATCACGATCCCCTCGCCACGCCGCTGCGCGATGCGGGCATCGATCAGCTCGGCGATCTTCGCGTCCACAGGCATCGCCCAGTTCGCCGGCAATTGCGGCCGCGCAGGCGCAGGCGTCGCCGCCGGCTTGGCGTCATTCTGGGCATGGGCGGCCCCAGGAAGCGCGATGAAGGTGAGCATCGTCAACAATGGCCCTGCAAGCTTTCTCATATCTTCTCTCTCATCAATGCGTCGGTCTGCGTCGGGAACGGTGGCGATGGAGCAACCGGATGCCGATGCGGGCGGTATCCGCATAGCGTGCATCCCGATCCTGGAAACCCCAGCCCCGCGCCATCCATTTCCTCCGCTCGGCCGTGACAGTCGCACGAGTAAGGAGAATCTTACACGTAGCAGACAGAAAAAATGAGCAGGCTCTTAGCGCGTGACCTCCGCCAGCCAGTCAGCCATCACCTTCGCCCTCAGGTTGCCGGAGAAGGCCGCTCCCGTGACAGTTAGATTCCGCCGCTCGATCTTCAGGGTGCGACCCGCTTGCCTTTGAATGGCATGCCGATCCAGGTAAAAACCACGCCGTCGACCTTTCCGTCCGCCCCCGTGGTGAACTGCGCCTGCGCGTCCATTCGGCGCCAGAAGAAATTGAGGCGGGATTCGGCAAAGATCGGCAGGGTCTGGCCCGCAATCGCCGCCTTCAACCCGGTGCCGTCACGCGAGATGTTGAGGATGGAGAGCCCCGTCACTTCGTAGCGGCCGACCACGCGATCGAGCTCCGCGGGCGGCAATTGCACTTCAACGCGATCGCTCGGCCTGGGCGGCGCGGGTGGAACAGGCCTGGCGGGCTGGACCGGCGTGCCGAGCATCAAGTGGAGTGCAAGATCGTCAGACGCCGGCTCAATCGCTGCATTGGTCAGCACCACGACGCCGCGGGCCTTGGCCGGTTCGAGCCATATCATGCCACGGAACCCGCCGGTGGCACCGTTGTGAAGCAATGTCGAGCGGCCCTCGGCGGGTTTGCCGATCATCCAGCCAAGGCCGATCCCGAGCCGGCCCATTCCCGTCGGCCGCCGCCACTCGGCGGCAAGCTTCATCGCCGGTCCGATCGGCGAATTCGGATCGATCACGGCGCGAAGGAAGGTGAGCATGTCGTCACCGCTCGACCGGATCGCGCCGCAGCCGGGCAGTGCACCAAACGTCCATGGTGCGGCCGGCCGCATATAGGCATCGTGGCCTTGCGCGAAACGCCGCTGCTGGTCGGCGGAAAGGCCGATCGCAGTGTCGCGCATGCCGAGCGGCCCTGTGATCCGCTGCGCGAGCAAAGTCGCATAGTCGCTGCGGGCGGCACGGCCGAGCAGATAGCCGAGCAGGCCGAAGCCCAGGTTCGAATATTCGAACTGGCTGCCTATGTCGCGCGTCAGCTGATAGCGGCCGAGATAGTCGAGCATCAACGCCTCGGTATAATCCGCAATGGGATCGTCGATATTGCCGTATGGCATGTTGTCCGGCGCCCGCGGCAGCCCCGAGGTTTGGGTCGCAAGGTCGAGCAGAGTGATCTTGCGGCCGCCGCGCTCCGGCATCTTCACGCCGGCGGGCAGATATTTCTCCGCCGGATCGTCGAGCGCGACCTCGCCCTTCGAAACCATGTCGGCCAGGATCAAAGCGGTGAACACCTTCGAGATCGAGCCGATTTCGAAGATCGTCCGGCCGTCGAACGCCGCGCCCGCCCCGGCGGGACCGCGCGCGACGATCCGCCCGCTCGTCCCGTCGAGCAGGCCGACGACAATCCCTGCGCCGCGCCGCTGCGCGATGCGGGCATCGATCAACGCCGCCACCTCCGCATCCGAGGGCAGGTTCCAGTTCGCCGGCAATTGCGGTGCCGGCTGCGGCGTCGCAGTCTGTGCGAGTGCGGTGGTTGGTATGGCCGTGACAAGGATCAAGGCCACGGCGGCGGTGCTCAGACTATTGAAACGCATGTTTCTTCTCCTTGCTGGCCATGAAAGCCAAGTCAGACGGGTCAGTTCGGCCGGCGGCTCATTTGGCGGACACGTGATCGACCGCAACGATCACCACATCGGGCTTCTCGCCCGGGATCATGTGCCCGGTATCTGGAACGATGATATGGACGCCCCGGGAAGACATGCGGGCAAAGCCTTCATGCCGTTCGATCCAGATCCTGCGAAATACCTGGGTGCGCCAGGCGCGGGAAAACCGCATCCCTCAGCGCGTGACCTCCGCCAGCCAGTCGCCCATCACCTGCAATGCTCGGGGGGCCATGGTCTGGGTGAGCTTGGCATAGTCCGTGACGGCGCCTGTCTCGGACTCCTGGAGAAGATGGTTTAGGCCGGGCAGTTCCATCATCCTCGCCCTGGGATTGCCGGCCAGGGCGGCCTTGTAAGGCCCCATGTTCTGCGACGCGAGCGACTGGAGATCCTTGCCGCCGATCAGCACGAGCGCCGGGATCTTCAGCGCGCGCAAGTCCGGCTGCGGATCATAAGCCAGCAGATTGCGATACCAGGCAGTGGACATGAGCTTCGCGGCCGGGACTGCCTGGGCTTCGGTCGCGCCGGCCGCCACCATCGCCTTCATCCCGGCGGCATAGGCGGCGGCCTGGTCCGGAGCGGCGATGAGCATATCCAGCAGGTCCCTGTTCAGCCTGGCCTGCACCTCGATAGCCTCCGGCGAAGCGCCGCTGGCAGCCGCGATCGCCCGATGCTGCTCGATGACCACTTCGCTCAGCTTGATGGCGGCGCCCGCCCACAGGATCGCGAAGGCGACCGACGGATTAGCTTTCGCGACCAGGGGAGCGGTCACCGCGCCTTCGCTATGCCCGATCAGCCCGATCCGCTTGCGGTCCACCTCCGCCCTTGTCTTCAGCCATTCGACACCGGCGCTGACGTCGGTGGCGTAATCATGCATGGTATCATTCGGCCCCGCGCCCGTGGAGCCGCTGACGCCACGATCGTCCACGCGCAGCACCGCGATGCCGCGCCGCGTGAGATAATCGGCCAGCACGAGGAAGGGTTTGTGCCCGGCAAAAGACTCGTCGCGATCCTGCGGGCCCGATCCGGTGATCAGTACGACCGCCGGGAACGGCCCTTTGCCCTTCGGAACGGTCAGCGTTCCGGCAAGATGAACACCCGGACGCGCGGGATTGTCGTAAGACGCCTCGATCTCCGCATAAGGATAAGGTTTGACGGGAGTCTGCGGACGAACCGGTGCCGGCGCTGCAGGCGGAGTGGCAGTCTGCGCGAAAGCCATGCCCGGCATAGCGACGGTGGCGATCAGGGCGGCGACCGCCTTCAAAGTATCGAAGCGCATTTTCCTCTCCTTTGGTGGGCCGATAAACTCGGTTCGATCATGGAAAGTCGTGAAGTCGCGCGCCGATCGGCGAACCCATCGGCTATCGACGGCGCGAGGCCGCGTTTTGAAGACTCGGATGTAGCGTTGTCAGGTGCTCTGGATTGCCTGGTGGCCTGACCCAAGGCAGGAAAAATCAGACCACCAGACAATCTGAGTGGATCGGACCTCCGACAAAAGAGGGAGCTTTTGTCGGATACGATCCACTGGCCGGTGTCGTCAGTGTCAGCGGAACCGCAGCCATGTCCACACGATGCACCCGACCGACACGGCGATCAGCATCGCCTGGTTCGGGATCACAGGGCCGAGGACGCCGGATTGGCTGAGGATGCCCCATGGAATCACGACAACGAAATATGTGAGGAATGCCAACGCGAATGCCCACAGATTGACGATCCGGTCATGTTCGTCAGTGCGCGCAAAGTGATAACATGTGATCGCGACAAATCCGATCGTCACCGCGGAAGCCAGAAATATGCCGAAAACCGGATCATATAGTTTCTCGCCGGGGACAGTTGACTTGTTCCCTATGCTCGACAGCGTTTTCATAACGACCGCGAGCACCGAATACCCCAGCATCGAATGCAAATAGACGTGGCGTGCCGATCCCGTCGATAATATTTTAGCCCTCTCCATCATCGAATATCTCCTCGATCTTCATGTCGAATATCCGCGCCAACTTAAAAGCAAGCGGCAAGGAAGGATCATATTTTCCCGTCTCTATGGCATTTACGGCCTGCCGGGACACATCCAGACGCTGACCGAGATCAGCCTGTGTCCAATCACGTTCTGCCCTCAGAACTTTCAATCTATTTTTCACGGTCAATTCGCAATCATAAAATGTATTGCAACAGTGACAATATGTAATGCACACCTGACACTGTCAAGTGGATATCGCTGCGTCGCCAATGCATGGCCGGGTTCACCGGCAAGCGTCCGGCTGCGGTTGCTCCCACGTCATTTGCGCCTTGCATGCCGGCGCCCCCGCGCGCTAATCGGGCCGCGTCGGGGCACGGCAACCTCCCGGCCGCAAGCGGCTTGCCGCTCAAGCGTTGCCCTTGTTGCGCCTCGTTCCGGGGCCGATGGAGGGTATATGCGTTTCCTGGGTCTGTGTGCGGTCGCCGCCTTCTCCGTTCCGATCGACAATGCGATTGCGCAGGACGGGCTCCAGCTCTCCGGCAATGTCCGGCTGCGTTACGAAGCGATCGACAATCAGCCGCGCGCCGGTTTTGGCGAAAGCGACGACCTGATCAGCGTGCGCACCATCCTGGCCGCCGAATATCGCGGCGATGGCTGGCGGATCGGCGGCGAACTGTATGACAGCCGCGCCCATTCCGCCGACGCACGCACGCCGGTATCGACCAACGAGGTCAATGCGCTGGAACCGGTACAGGCCTGGGTCGCGGTCGACATCGCATCACCGCTGGGCACCGGCAGCAAGGCGACAGTGCAGGCCGGGCGTTTCACGCTCAATCTGGGATCGCGCCGGCTGGTCGCGGCCGACGATTATCGCAACACCACCAACGGCTATACCGGTCTGCGCGCCGACATCACGGCCAAGGGCGGCATGAAGGCGACGCTAATCTATGTCCTGCCGCAGATGCGCCGCCCGGACGATGCCGCGCGCGTGACCGACAATCGGGTGAAGCTGGATCGCGAAAGCTTCGGTCAGGTCCTCTGGGGCGGGCTGATCGCCAGGCCCAATATGCTGGGCACCACCATGGCCGAACTATCCTTCCATCATTTCGGAGAGCGCGATGCGCCGGCGCGGCCGACGCGCAACCGGTCACTCGACACGCTGGGCCTGCGACTGATCCGCGAGCCAAAGGCCGGACATTGGGATCATGAACTGGAGGCGATCGGCCAATGGGGCGACGCCCGCGCCAGCACAGCCCCTGCCGCAGCGCTGCGCCAGGTCGGCGCGTGGTTCGTCCATGCCGAGGCGGGCTACAGCTTTGCCGGCGATTGGGCGCCGCGCCTGTCGGTGGAATTCGACTATGCCAGTGGCCAGAGCGGTACGGACAAGGTCAACCGGTTCGACACATTGTTCGGCATGCGCCGTGCGGATCTGGCGCCCTCCGGCCTCTACAATGCGGTCGGCCGCGCCAATATCCTGACCCCGGCGGTCCGCATCGAAGCGACACTGTCAAAACGCGTCGACCTGATGGGCAGTTACCGGCCGATGTGGCTCGCCTCGCGCACCGATGCCTTCTCCACCACGGGGGTACGCGACGCGACCGGGCGCTCGGGCAGCTTCGCCGGCCAGCAGATCGATGCGCGCATCCGCTGGTGGGCGATCCCCGACAGGCTGCGCTTCGAGGCCGATGCCGTATTGCTGCTGAAAGGCCGCTTCCTGAAAACTGCGCCCAACGCGCCGGCGGGCGGCGACACCCGCTATATCTCGTTCAACCTGACGACAATGTTCTGAGGTTTTGCGGGTGAGATGAGAACGGCGAAACAGAATATGTTTCGGCGACGTGCTCGACGATCTTCGCGCCTTCGCGCCTTCGCGTGAACCCATTGGCCTGTCGCACTCACTGGATCTTCATGGTTCACGCGAAGGCGGGGAGAGAGAATTTGACGGCGGCTAGCCCCCGCCCTCTTCATCATCGCCACCACTTCCGCGCGGAACGGGTCTGGCTGACGGGCAGGAGAATACGCGCACGTCCGCGATCACGGCATTGCTGCGATCGGACTAGACATGCCGCACCGTCGCACCAGCCTCGACCAGCTTGGTCAGGAACGCTTCCGAACAGATCGCCTCGACCACCGAGGATCGCGCAATGCCGTATTTCCCGTCGCCGGCGGCACGCAACGCATAGGTATAGGTGATCGTCCGTCCGCTCGCCGACGCGCCGGTCAGCAGCAGGTCCTTGTCGATGCGGCGAACACCCATCGCCCGGGTCATTGCCGCGAGTTCGAGCAATTGTGCATGCAGGTCCTCGCGATTGAGGAACCCGGCATCCAGCATCTCGTCATGCGATGGATACCACATGCTCGATGCCGGCGTGGACGACGCCTTGTCGACGAACCCGCCGGCGACCCCCGCCCCTTTCAGCGCAGCCTTCATCTCGGGCACGAGCATCCGATTGTCGGCGTCGGAATAGCCGTCCAGCGTCGGCTGGTGGAAACCGATCTCCGCGGCGAACGACGCGCTCCGCTGTCTGCCGGCGACCAGCGCGATCGTGCAGGCCGACATGCAATAATCGCGCGCGTGCGTCTTCAGCCCAGCGCCCCGGATCGCCTCCGCAATCTCCGCCGCCTCGAGCAAACGGCCGCCGATCGATCGCAGCACGACGGTCGCAACACCGGGATGCTGCGCCAGCGCAGCGGCAAAACGCGCAGCCGACCCTTCGGACAGCGGGCCATCGACGAGGATTTCGCCCGCCGCCCAGCGCACCGACGCCGGCGGCCCCAGCGGATCATGCCCCCTGGCGACCTGGAACAATTCGGTCGCGGTCTTCGACATGTCGGGTACCTGCGATGCAAACGCAGATAACAGCAAAACCACCAACGATCGGGCGATCAGCCTGTCGCGCAGCGATCGATCCGTGACCGATCGCCACATGCCGACCACCGCCCACACGCCGATCACCGCGATCGCGCCGTACCAGAGCAGTTCGATCGCCGCAGTGACCCTGAGCGAAGGTTTGAGCGCGAATATCGCCATGGTCAGCAGCCGGAAACCGGCGGCCGCCAGCAGCGCGACCAGCAACCCGGCAACCAGGAACGCGCTGAGCGGCGACAATTCGCCGCGCCAATGCCGACCGATCAGCATGATATCGTCATCCCCGCGCGCACCGGCCGTTCAGTCCGGAATGAGCCGGACAAGAATCAACAGGCCGATCGCCAGCAGCGCGGTCAGCACCGTCCGGACGGGCAGCGTCTTTGCGGCGCTGGCGGGTTTCGCCATGCCCTTTACCGTCATCGGCACCGCGACCGAATATCTCCGCACAGGCGATCAGGGCGCTGTGTTCCGCTTCCGCTTCTGCCCGGTCTGCGGAACGAACCTGTTCCACACCGAAGAGGGCGAAACACAATCGGTCTCCGTCGCGGTGGGCGGTTTCGCGGAGCCGGATTTTCCGGAGCCCCAGGATTCGGTTTATGATTGCCGCAGGCATGGCTGGGTCCAACTGCCCGCGGGGATCGCGATCCATGACAAGGATCCTGCCTGAACGCCGCCGGATCGCACCCCCCCGATGAAACCGGCCACACCATAAACGCCGTCACGCCGCTCCAACGGGGACTTGACTGCCTTGTCGCCGATCCGGCGCGTCCATCGACGGTGCAATCTTAACTTCCCACCGGATAGCATCCCGGCGGAAAGCGGGAGGCAAATTTGGATCCGGTGAGGCGCAGATTTCTCTTTGGAGGAGCATTTCTAGGATTGGCGGGCGGGTTGAGCGGTACGGCACAGGCCTGCAGCATCGAGCAACCGAATCCGTTTCGATTGCCGTTCTGGCGTGGCATCCTCGATCGATACTTCCTGGCGCCGCAACGAGAACGATCAGTCGCGATCGCCTTTGTCGAAGCGGTGCTCCATGGTTCGCGGTCAGACCTTGAGACGCTGCTCGCGCCCGAAGCAATGCTTTTCAGCCCCCCGGCGCGGTACGGGCCCGCCAAAACCATGGATCGCACGGCCGCGCTGGACTATTTGTCACAACTGATCAGCCGGCGGGGTAACCGGGCATTCCGCATCCACCATCTTGCCGATCTCGAAATGCCCGGCGAAATGATTCTGGACCTGACGCTTGAGGGCTCCGGCCCCTATGTGGTCACGGACCGGGACAAGAAGTCCGGCGTCGATGTTTCGGCCATGCCCTACGGATTGTGCGGAGAGGGTGTATCGGATGACTGGAGCAGGCGCGTCCTCTGGAAACTGGAGCTGACCCGACAGGACTATTATGCACCTCGGGAGACGCAGATCCTGACGATCACCACCGTGAACAGCTATTGAGACCGCCAGGTCATCATCTCTGGTTCAAGACGTTGCGCTATGCAGGTTATTGTCGGATTCCTTCGCACTAGCTGAAGCAATAGCCATACGCGATCTGAGCTTCGGCAGGGTCTATAACCAATATTCCTTCCCCATAGAGGCTGTAGAAAGAACCCGAGCGGCTGAGCTTGCGCTTCACGGCGTCGAAGAGAACGCGATCATCTGTTGCCCCAGGAAATATGAAGTTTTGTCCGCGCTTGCGAAGCGGTGTCTCCGACCAGTTCGACCAACGAAGATCACGCCCCTTCATGGTGCCTGGAAAGAAATCGAGCCCGCGTTTGCCGATCTCGGCGGCAACCAGTGGATCTATGGCATAAGAAACCAGACCGCACGGATCCCCAGCTTCGCCGTCGGGCAGGTAGCCGACCATGAACGCCTCCGGAATGCGGTCTCTCGCCAACATGTGGCTCCATATCTTGAAAGCCAGGGAGAGCAGAAGCGGAGACAGAAGCAGGAGCGAGAGGCAAGCGATCGCGCCGCTGAATTTGGGGATCAGCTTGCAGACAGACCAGATGAGTATCAGGGCAAAGAATACAAAAGACGCTACCATCCACCCACCCCGAATATCCCAATATCGCCAGATCTAACCGGCTGATTTGCAAATCTGGTGGAGTTCCTGTCCGCTTTCGCGGCGGAACAATTGGGTGCCATCGGATTTCCCAGTACAGCCGAGCTTCGTTCTGACCCGCCGCGCGTCCGCCACTACGTCTGATCCACTGCGCCCAGCCCGGCATCATAGTCTGACGAGGCAGCCGCGAGCGCCGCGAAATCATCGGAGCAGACGAACGATTTCAATGCATCGAACTTCGCCTTCTCCCACTGGTAGATGCCCAGCGCCAGAAGGGCGGCGACCGTCTCCGATGGAAAGCGCTGGCGGATGGCAGTGGCGGGATTGCCGGCCACGATCGTGTAAGGCGCGACATTCTTCGTGACGATCGCACCGGAGGCGATCACCGCACCTTCGCCGATGGTGATGCCCGGCATGATCATCGCACGCATGCCGATCCACGCGCCGTCGCCGATGACCGTGTCTCCCTTGCCGACATAAGCGTCGAGGATGACCTCGGGAAAAGGATAGAGGCTGAACCAGTCCGTGCGGTGGGTGTGGTTGCCGCCCATAAGGATGACCGCCTCTGCACCAATGCACACATGATCGCCGATATGGAGTTGATCGACGGGCCATTGCGATACCCAGTTGGCCGCGCTGTATGCGTCGCCATAAAGATAGCGGGCGACGCTCTGCTCGAACGAACCCGACCAGGCGTCGCTGTAATAGCTGTGCGTTCCACGGATATGGATGTTCGGGTTTTTGACCGTCTCGTGAAGATATTCGACGGTGGACCAATGCTTCTCGCGAGGCGTTTGATCTGGCATTATCAAGCTGCTTTCCGATGTATTTGCTGCGCCGCGCCTTGCAGTCGCCCAGAACTCCTTTGGGAGCGATCGTTCAAGAAGGCATGGACGGTTTTGACGCCAGCCTCAAGGTTCGCCACCCTCACTCATAAGCTCATAGCCACAAGCGAGGATGATCGGACCGGCAACTATCGACCCGATGAGGATGTGCCTCCATAAACGCGGACCTCGGCAAGGCCAGGATGCGGGAGCGGCATGAGCGAAGACGAATTTCTCACTGTGGCGCATAGTAATCCCGTCAATGTAGCGCTGTTGCAGCGGCTGCCCTCGCTCGGGCTGGCGGACTGCCATCTGGTCGCCGGATGCCTGTTCCAGGCCGTCTGGAACCGCGCTTCCGGGCAGGCGCCTCAATGGGGCGTCAAGGATTATGACGTCTTCTATTTCGACGATAGCGACCTCTCCTGGGATGCCGAGGATCGGGTGATCCGCCGCGTCGCTGCCGCGACAAGCGATCTGGCCGTTACGGTCGAGGTGCGCAACCAGGCGCGTGTGCATCTCTGGTATGGTGAGCATTTCGGCGAAGACTATCCGGCACTTACATGCGCGCGCGACGGGATCGATCGCTACCTCATCTCGTGCACCTGTGTCGGCATCGAAGTGGCGACGGGCCGGCTCTATGCGCCTAACGGCCTCGACGACCTTGCTGCCGGCACGCTCCGGATGAATCCCCTCAACGCAATCCCGCGGCTGTTCCGGCAAAAAGCGGAAAGCTACAAGGCGCGCTGGCCCTGGCTGAGCATCGTCGGGTGAGGCGTGTGTTTCGGGTGGCCATCAATCCGTCCGCCGTTTCAATTCGGCGACCCGTCTCTTGGTCACGAGCAAAGAGCCTAATCCCGTTATTCGCCATGCTCGCGGCAGCAGCCGCGATTGAGCAATTGGATCACAGTTGCTCAATCGGCTTGGTCGCGACGAGACGATAGCCGCAATCGCATTCATCGAGATCGAGTAGCGCGGCATGGCGCTTCGTCCATGCGCCACTGTCCAGATCACGCTCCAGCCTGGCCAGCGCCTCCGAGACATCGCCCACCGCCCAGAAAGACGACATGGCGGCACGGACGCGGGGATCGAGATACGCTGCGGGGCGTCGCCAATAGGCGCTGAGGAAACCGTCCGTACAATCATGCGGAACCGGGACCGGGCAAATCTCGACCGGCCCCAGCCACGCCTCGTAATCGGCCATCGCAGGCATCTGCGCTTCGTCCAGCGTCACGAGCTCCGGGACATAATCGGCAAGCCAGAATCCGCGAAAGCCGGGATCGTAGGTCAGCAGAACAATCGGCCCGCGCGTCACCCGACGCATTTCACGCAGGCCCCTTTGCTGATCGGTCCAATGATGAACCGTCAGGATCGCCATCGATGCATCGAAGCTATCATCGTCGAACGGCAGATCCTCCGCATGGCCCTGAACCACCGAAGCCGCCGGCACGCAGCGCTGCCCGATCATTGCCAATGACGGCTCGACGGCGGTGACTTGCCGGCCGGCAGGCTCATAGGAGCCCGCCCCTGCCCCGACGTTCAACACGGTTTCCGCGGTGCCCAGCGCCTTTTCGATCATCTCCGCAATCCGTGGATCGGGTTTCCGAAGATCCGAATAGTTTAGGCCGATGATGTCGTAAGACTTGCCCATAAAACCATGTAACACGGAGCAACGGATGCGCCATTGCAACCATTCACGGACATCGACACTGTGTCGCCATTCCGCCATAGCGTTCCTATGCCCTACGAAAAGCAACTCACTCGCGGTCTGAAGAGCAGACTGATGTATATTGAGAACAAAGACGGTCATATCGATGGGGTGAATGCGCGCATCGGGTGGGCCGGCTTTTCCAGGACCGGCCGGACAGTCTATTATCGGGATCTCGAACTCACCAAGGCGCGTACCGCCAGCGGCAATTTCGTGCATTTTCCAACCGGTGACGAATATTGGATATCCGGCGTCAAGAAGCGCGGCTCGAATGTTCACTGGGCGGAACCCGCCTCAGTGGCGATCGATGACGATGCGCTCGATGCCTACACCGTGCTGCGTTCGGGATAAGCCGAAATCCACTCCGTGCGGGCAGTCGCCGAAAATCCCGGGCAGCAACGCATCACCACTAAAGATTGGCGTCGCCCGACCGTCCATATACAGTTTGACATGGGGGACGCGGCAGCCTGGCATCGCCGCGATACAGGGGGACGACGGTGAACGGCGAAACCACGAAGGCGCGAGTGCGCCCGCAATTCTTCGCACGAAGCGCGATGCTGATGCTCGTGCTCGTCCTGGCAAGTTTCTCCTTCACCTATTTCGGCCCGATGGCGATGGGATCGAAGCGCTTCTCGATCGTGCTGCACATTCACGGCGCGGCCTATTTCACGTGGATGCTGCTTTACGCGTGGCAGACCCGCCTGGTCGCGACCGGCCGGGTGGCGCGGCATCGCGAATGGGGACTGGCCGGGATCGCCCTGTCGTCGCTGATGGTGCCGCTCGGTATCGCGTTGGCGATCGAGGCCGCGCGTCGGCGGATCGCGGCGGGCAATCCGCATCCATTCGATTTCACGTTGTACAATGTCGTCGACATATCGACCTTCACGATCATGATGACCGCCGCCATCGCCGCGGTGACGCGTCATCCCGACTGGCATCGGCGCTTTACCTTCGGCGCGGCGCTATGCTTGGTCGGCCCGTCGCTATCGCGCTGGCTGCGCGTGATCCCCGAAGCGACGCCATGGACGGACCTGCTGCCCAATCTGAGCGCCGATCTGTTCCTGATCGCCCTGCTGCTTCACGATCGTCGCGTCTTTGGCCGCATCCATCCCGCAACCTGGTGGGTGATCGCGACACTGGTCCCCATCCATATCGCCACGCCCTTCCTGACCGGCAGCGACTGGTGGCGCACCCTGGGGCCGGCGATCATGAAGCTGGCGGTTTAGGTCGTGGATTTATAACCGGACCGCCGTTCACGCCGCCTTGCAAATGATTCAGCGGTGCCAGCTGTTCAGTCTTCGTCGCCCAATTGCAGCTCGTCATTCGGGAAAAATTAGTTCGCGGCCTCTATCACGGTAACTCGACGGCGGATCGGAGTTACGCAAGTGCACCTGAATTACAAGCGAAGCAAATTGGCGCTTATGGGGCTTGCCGCACTCTGCATGGGTGTTCTGGTTTTTGCGATTTCGCTGAGCCCCCTCGAAGGCCGGGGCGGTGGTGTTGCCGCGTTGATAACAACTATGTTTGGCACCACGGGCGCTCAGATGTTCATTGGGAGCCTCGGCGCACTAGTCATGCTCGGCGCGCTACGTCTGATCTGGCTAAGCATTGGTGAGGCATTCGCTGTAAAGACCGGGCCACGCGGCATCCATGTCCGTTCAGCCTATTATAGCGGATTCCTTCCGTGGGCATCGATCGCTTCAGTGCAGGGGCGGATCGTCAGTGGATGGGGCAAACAACCCGTCCTGGTCATTTATCGCTCAGATAAACCAGGGCTCCTGCTTCGCCTTGTCGGGCTGGGCGACAAGCTCGTGATCCAGCCGAAGCTGCTGGACGCCAACGATCACGCGGTAAACGCGTGGATCGAGACGGCTCGCAATCATGGCGCACCGGTGCGAACCGAATGGACAGGACGGCCGCTTGCACAGCCCAACCGTGTCTTCGGACGGCGCCAATAGCACGGTTATTTTCGAACATCGGCCGCAAACAATCGAGGCATCGATCAGGCAAATCGCCTCGCGGTCCCGTTGTCCTTTGCGCTGCCTCGGATCTGCTGGTTTGCGGTTTTCGCGCTTGCCTTCTGGTTCGGCGACCTGGTCGCCACGTGCAACGCTGCGGACTGCGGCCCCTCAATGTTCGTTGCGGTCGGGCTGTTCGCCATAATTGTTTCGACCGGCGGAGCGATCGGCATGATTGGGCATGGTGCGGAAAAGAGTCCTGAGCGCAAACGAACGCTATGCCGACTAGCGGACCATTGAGAGTGGCCGCATGACATTCGAAAGCCGTCCTGGCAGAGGACGAGACATTATGGATGGTGATGTAGAAACCAAATTCAAGCAGGTGCTGACCGCGACATGGAGCATCTTAAAATCCGCTGGTTACAGCAGGCGTGGGAGTCGCTTCCGTTTGGCACGTGACAATAATATTGCCATGATCGACTTCCAGCGAAGCACCGACAATTCTGCCAAAATCCTCAAATTCACGGTCAATCTTGGAGTAATCTCTGGGGAAGCGATGCGCAGATGGGATCCTGAAAAGGATATATCCAAAGCGAGCATTTGGGACGCTCATCTCCAGGAACGAATTGGAGTGATTGTCGCTAACGAAGACCGGTGGTGGACCATTACGCCCGATGAACCCGTTTCAGCAATTGAAGCTGAAATCTCCCATATTGTGGAAATGCACGCGATCCCGTTTTTGGAGCGATATGCAAGGGATACCGACCTAATCGCGCTATGGCGCACTGGCCGTTCACCAGTCCTCACTGAAGGGCAACGCGTCAGAAATCTCGCATTCCTTGAAGACGCAACCTAACAAGTCGGCGGCGACGTCCTGTCCTGGCGTCCTGCCCGCTCACACGTCCCGATCAAGGTTCGCAGCAATCTCCATCATCGCCGACAACGTGGCTGAATCATCGGCTTTCCGCCATGCTAGCCCCGTCTCCAGCTCCGGCGTTTCATCGGCAAAGGGGATGTAGCGCACGCCCGTCCGGGCAAGATGCTGCAGCGATGCGGGTACCAGCGCCATGCCCAGGCCGGCGGAGACCAGGCTGATGATGGTCTGCATCTGAATGGCCTCCTGCCGGATCAGCGGCTGATGGCCCCTGGACCGATAGAAACCCATCACCAGATCGTGGAAATCGGGCGAAACCCGCGCGGGGAAGATGATCAGCGGCCGGGCCATCCAGTCGTCGCCGCGAAGCGATCCGCCGACGACATCCAACTGCCCGTCATCGATCCAGGATGCGGGCACCGCGGCCACCAGCCGCTCCCTCAGAAGCGGGCGATACTCCAGCGCCGATGGCAGGCTCGGTCGTGTCGAGATCAGGATGCCGGCGTTGATCCGCCCCTCGATCAACGCCTTGATCTGAACGTCGCTGGTCGCCTCGATCAATTCCAGTTCGACATGCGGGAAGCGGGCCGAATATCTTTGGACGATCCTGGGCAGCACGCTGTAATCGGCGGTGCTGACAAAGGCGAGCGACAGCCGCCCTGCCACACCACTTCGCAGCCGCTGTGCGATATCGGGAAGGGCTGCGATGCCCTGAACCGCCGGGCGGACATGCTCCAGCCACTCGCGGCCGAATGCGGTCAACGCAACGCTGCGCTTCGATCGCACGAACAGCGCCGCCCCCACGCTCTTTTCCAGCGCCATGATCGACTGGCTGAGCGGCGGCTGGGTCATGCCGAGCTGCTCCGCCGCCCGCCCGAAATGAAGCGTCTCGGCGACCGCGAGGAAGTGGCGGAGTTGGCGCAGGTCCATCGCCGGATAAATATGTGTTTCGACCTTATAGTGCCACAAAAATATATTTCCCAACTTTCCGGAAAACCGTAGGATCGGTGCCGACCAAAGCCGACTTCCGAGGGACACGGAAAAATGCCGCATTATCGTTCACGCACCAGCACCCATGGCCGCAACATGGCGGGCGCCCGCAGCCTCTGGCGCGCCACCGGCATGACCGACGAGGATTTCGGCAAGCCGATCATCGCGATCGCCAACAGCTTCACCCAGTTCGTGCCCGGCCATGTCCATCTGAAGGATCTCGGCCAGCTCGTCGCGCGCGAGATCGAGGCAGCGGGCGGTGTTGCGAAGGAATTCAACACGATCGCGGTCGATGACGGCATCGCCATGGGCCATGGCGGCATGCTCTATTCGCTGCCCAGCCGCGATCTGATCGCGGACAGCGTTGAATATATGGCGAATGCGCATTGCGCCGACGCGCTGCTGTGCATCTCCAACTGCGACAAGATCACGCCGGGCATGCTGATGGCGTCGATGCGGCTCAACATTCCGACCATCTTCGTCTCGGGCGGCCCGATGGAAGCGGGCAAGGCCGATATCCGCGGCCAGACGGTCGCGCTCGACCTGGTCGATGCGATGGTCGTCGCGGCGGATGAAAGCTATAGCGACGAGGAAGTCGCGGTGATGGAACGCTCCGCCTGCCCCACCTGCGGCTCGTGTTCCGGCATGTTCACCGCCAATTCGATGAACTGCCTCACCGAAGCGCTCGGTCTTTCATTGCCCGGCAACGGTTCGGTGCTTGCCACCCATGCCGATCGCGAAAAGCTGTTCCGCGAGGCGGGTCACACCATCGTCGATCTCGCCAAACGCTGGTACGAACAGGATGATGCCCGCGCGCTGCCCCGCAGCATCGCCAGCTTTGCCGCGTTCGAAAACGCCATGAGCCTCGACATCGCGATGGGCGGATCGACCAACACCGTGCTCCATCTGCTCGCTGCCGCGCATGAGGGCGAAATTCCGTTCACCATGGCGGATATCGATCGCCTGTCGCGCCGCGTTCCCTGCCTGTGCAAGGTCGCGCCCGCCAAGCAGGACGTCCATATGGAGGATGTTCACCGCGCGGGCGGAATCATGGCGATCCTGGGTCAGCTCGACAAAGCCGGACTGATCGACACTGCCCTTCCCACCGTCCATTCGCCGACGATGGGCGACGCGCTGGATCGCTGGGACGTCAGCCGCACCGAGAGCGAGAGCGTGCGCGAATTCTTCCGCGCGGCGCCGGGCGGCGTGCGCACCACGGTCGCCTTCAGCCAGAGCAACCGCTGGAAGGAACTGGATCTCGATCGCGACGCCGGTGTGATCCGCAATGCCGAAAACCCCTTTTCGAAGGATGGCGGCCTGGCAGTTCTGTTCGGCAATCTGGCGCCCGAAGGCTGCATCGTGAAGACCGCGGGCGTCGACGATTCTATCCTGACCTTCCACGGCACCGCACGCGTTTACGAAAGCCAGGACGCCGCCGTCGTGGGGATCCTGGGCAATGAAGTGAAGGAGGGCGACGTCGTCGTCATCCGTTACGAAGGGCCGAAGGGCGGTCCCGGCATGCAGGAAATGCTGTATCCGACCAGCTATCTGAAATCGAAGGGCCTGGGCAAGGCGTGCGCACTCATCACCGATGGGCGTTTCTCGGGCGGCACATCCGGCCTGTCGATCGGCCATGTCTCGCCCGAAGCAGCCGAAGGCGGGCTGATCGCCCTGGTCGCCACCGGCGATCCGATCGTGATCGACATCCCCAACCGCGTGATCAGGCTGGACCTGGACGATGCGGTGATCGCCGCACGGCATGAGGACATGGTCGCCCGCGGCAAGAAGGCCTGGAAACCGTTCGGCCGCAAGCGTGAGGTCTCCCCCGCGCTGCGCGCCTATGCCGCGCTCACCACCAACGCCGCGCGCGGCGCGGTGCGCGATGTGAGCCAGGTCGAAAAGGACTGAGCACAACGGGATGCGGGCTTGGGGCCGGGTCGTTTGAGAGCCCACATCCCCGGCCCACTCACAGACCCGCACATCCTGAGGAACCGTTGAGCGAAGTCGAAACGGTGTCTCGAAGGACGCACCATGCATCGTGCGTCCTTCGAGACAAGCCTTCGATACGCTGCTGCGCAGCTACTCAGTCTTTCCTCAGGATGGGCGGCTCTCCGAATTTGAAATCCCACGGAGCTTTCCCGAGGATAGCGATCAGGCTCTATGCCCCCAGCATTTCCCGGATCTTCGTCGCCAGCGCATCGATCTGGAATGGCTTGGTCAGCATCTCCATTCCCGAATCCAGAAAACCGCTGCGCACTGCGGCATTCCGGGCATAGCCTGTGATGAACAGGATCTTCAGCTCCGGACGATGCTGGCGCGCGATCTCGGCAAGCTGGCGGCCATTAAGTCCGGGCAGGCCGACGTCGGAGATCAGCAGGTCGATGCGCCGGCCGGATTCCAGTACTGGCAAGGCACTGGGCGCGTCGAACGCCTCGATCGCGGTATAGCCAAGTTCTTCCAGCACATCGACGACGACCAGCCGCACCGACGGATCATCCTCCACCACCAGCACGGTCTCCCCGCGTCCCCGCGGCGTATCGGCCGTGTCTTCCTCGACACCAGCATCGTTGCTTTCGGCGCGCGGGATGAACAGCTTCACCGTCGTTCCCAGGCCCAGTTCGCTGTAGACATGGACGTGCCCGCCGGACTGTTTGAGAAAACCGTAGATCATCGACAGGCCAAGCCCGGTCCCCTGCCCCACCGGCTTCGTCGTGAAAAACGGTTCGAACACCTTGGTGATGGTTTCCGCAGACATCCCGTGACCGGTATCGGATACGCCCAGCACGACATAATCGCCCGGCTCGATATGTTCGCCATTGCCCACGAAGCGCCGATCGACCGCCACATATGCGGTCTCGATCGTCAGTTTGCCGCCATCGGGCATGGCATCCCGCGCATTGATGCACAGATTGAGCAGCGCATTCTCGAGCTGGTTCAGATCGGTGCGCGCCAGTTGCAGGCCGGGCGCGAGATGCGTCTCGACGCTGATCTGCTCGCCCAGCGTACGGTGGAGCAGATCCTCCATCCCGTCGACGAGCTGGTTGACGTCGACGGGTTTCAGATCGAGCGACTGGCGCCGGCCGAACGCCAGCAACCGTGCCGTAAGCGCAGCAGCGCGCTGTGCCGATGTGCTGGCCGCATCGATATAGCGATCGACCTTATCCATCCGGCCGGTGGCAATATAGCGCTGGATCAGATCCAGACTGCCGATCACGCCGGTCAGCATATTGTTGAAATCATGGGCCAGGCCACCGGTCAGCTGGCCGATCGCTTCCATCTTCTGCGCTTGCCGCAGCGCTTCCTGCGTCACTTCGCGCTCGGCCATCGCCTCTGCCACGCGATGTTCCAGCGTCTCGTTCAATTCCTGCAGCGCCTGTTCGGAACGGCGGCTTTCACTGATATCGTTGAACAGCATAGCCACGCGGCGGGCTTCGGGTTCACCGATGCGGAAGGCATGGACATCGTACCAGCGATCCTCGAGGGCAATCGCCGGGTTTTCAAACCGGACGGCTGTGCCGGTCAGCGCCACCTGTCCGTATAGATCGAACCAATGTTGTTCGTGGCCCGGTGCCAGTTCGCGCATCCATCGGCCCGCTGCATCAGTCAGGCCGGTTTGGCGCGAAAATGCGGCGTTCACTTCGATGAACCGATAATCGAGCGCGCGGTCGGCCGCGTCGAACGTCATCTCGACCACGCAAAATCCCGCATCGATCGAATCGAACAGCTGCCGATAGCGATGCTCGCTTTCACCTTGCGCACGTTCAGCAAGGGCGCGGCCGACAATCTCGGCCTCGAGCATCAGCGACCGTTCGTCGCGCTGAGCGATCGCGCGGCGCAGTTCGAGCTGAGACATGACCTGACGGGCCAGCACCTCGAGCGTCAACCGCTGATGATCGGTGATGCCTTCGGGACGGGCAACGCGATCCAGCACGCAAAGCGTGCCGATCGGTAGCCCCTCCGGTGTCTTGAGCAGCGCGCCCGCATAGAAACGCAGGCCACCCTCCATCGCCACCAGCGGGTTGCAACGGAAGCGGTCGTCCAAGGTCGTGTCCGGCACCACGAACAGATCGGACTGAAGAATAGCATGGGCGCAGATCGATACATCCAACGGCAATTCGCGCGCGCCGATCCCGGTTTCCGCCTTGAACCATTGCCGGCCCGACGCGATCAGGTTCACCACCGCGATCGGCGCAGCGAACGTATCGCAGGCCAGACGCACAATATCGTCGAACTCCGGCTCGGTCGGCGTGTCGAGGATCGCATAACGATCGAGCGCGGCAAGACGATCGGATTCCGACCAGGACGGTCCGGCATCGGCAATATGCGTGTTGGCCTGCATCATGAGAGTCGGGGAAACCACGGCAAAAAGTTTAGCATGTTGTGACCGTCAAACCAGCGGCGAGGGCAACTTGTTTCATGTACGGAAAAAATACCGCCCGATCAGGCGCCCAAATTGCCGATTTCGGCCAATCTTATCCCCGCGATTGACTGGCGCCCGGAATTGAAGCCATGTCCGTAACGAATGGCCGTTTTCTTCAGATCGATCAGCACCAAGATTTTCGGGGTGTCATTGGGCCTGCTGGTCATCATGGCCGCTGCCGCCCTGTGGTCTGCCAGCCTGACCGAACAGGTTCACCTGCAATTGCGCACGCTGAACCACTCCCTGTTTCCGTTGACGACGACACTGGGCGATCTCGACAGCGCGGTGCTCGTCCAGGAATTGCGCGCGGAGACGGCATCGAAGACGGCAGACATGGCCGCCGCGCAACGATGCCGGGCAACGACCGCGGCGGAGAGTGCCGCGGCTGCGACTTTGGTCAAGAAGGCCGAAGGGCTGCGCGATCTCGGCGCGCGACTGGCCCTGCTCGAACGCAACAAGATCAAGATGGCCCGGCTCGAGCCGATGATCGCCGAGCTCGGCTTCCAGCAGGATCGGCTGCGCCGGGCGATGTTGACCTCCTGCGACGTCAACGCCGGCGCGAATGCCTTGCACGATGCGCAACACCAGGCCCGCGACGTCCGCCGGATGACGCGCAACATCACCGCCGAGATCCGTGCCTTCGTGTCCGAAGGGGCGTTGCTGGTCGGCAGCAATCAGCGGTTCGCGATGCAGGCCAATTTGCTGATGATCGGATCCGCCGCGCTGGTCGGGCTGATGCTGGCATGGCTGGTCTCGCGTGGACTGACCCGGCCGATCATCCGGTTGCAGGCGGGCGCGCGCGCGGTCAGCGCGGGCAAGCTCGACGATGCACAGGTACCCGTCACCTCGCAGGACGAGATTGGCGACGTCACCCGCGCGTTCAACACGATGGTGCTCGATCTGAAGGAGAAGGATCGCATTCAGGAGACGTTCGGCCAGTTCGTCGATCCGCGCATCGTCGCCAGCCTGATCGGCGGCGGCTATCATATGAGCGCCGGCGAAAAGCATGTCGCGACGCTCTTCTTCTCCGACATCACCGGCTTCACCGCAATCGCGGAGCGGCTGGCGCCGAGCACCCTGGTCGATCTGGTCAATGCCTATTTCTCCGAGATGTCGGCGCCGATCCGGCAGAATTCGGGGATCATCGACAAATATATCGGCGACGCGATCATGGCGTTCTGGGTACCCCCATTCGTCGACGCCAGCACCCAGGCGCAGCTGGCGTGCGCCGCCGCGCTGGATCAGTTTGCGCGGCTCGACGCGTTCCGCGCGCGCATTCCCGATCTGGTCGGCCTGCGTCGCGACATCCCCGTGATCGATTTCCGTATCGCGCTGTCGTCGGGCGAGGTCGTGGTCGGCAGCATCGGATCCGATCACGCGCGCAGCTTCACCGTGATGGGCGATGCCGTCAATTTCGCGTCGCGGCTTGAGAATGTGAACAAGCATTATGACACGAGACTGCTGATCGACGACCTGACGCGAGACATGGCCGGTGACGCGATCGAGGCGCGCGAGATCGATCGCATCGCCGTCTCCGGCCGCGATCAGCCCGTGACCGTCTACGAACTCGCCGCAATGGCCGGCGAGCTGGCGGCGGACCGACGCGTGCTGTTCGATCTCTATGCAGCGGGGCTGGCCTTCTATCGCCAGGGGCAATGGCATGACGCAGCCAAGGCGTTCCACACCGCCCTGTCCCACGATCCCCAGGACGGCCCGAGCCGCACGATGCTGGACCGTGTCGAGAGCTTCGTGACAACGCCGCCGGCGGACTGGAACGGTATCTGGCGATTCACGTCGAAATAGCGAGCTGAACCGGCTTCGGCAGCTCAAGAAATGGTTCACGCAGAGCCGCGGAAACGCGGAGGTTTAGGGACAGTAGGGCTGTACTGTTCCACCACGTCACCCCAGCGAAGGCTGGGGTCTGCCAACCAGATCGTGCTTAAGCGCGTCGGGAGATCGCAGCCTGCGCTCACTGGTGTCCGGGGTGTGTCTTACCCTCTCCCCTTCAGGGGAGAGGGAGCAGCCGATCGACCAAAATCATGTCTCAACAACAGGCTTTTGGCTTCACTCCACGGCATACCGGGCTTTCAAATCGCCCTGCAATGAAATCCCGGACAGCACTGAGCGTTCGCTGGGATCACGTGAGGGGCTGGGCACAATGATGCGAGCGGCATTTTCTCCGCGTCTCCGCGTGGCCCCATCGCTTCCCCTGTCGAACCGGAGCCGTCCGCTCCAAACGAAGACGCTCGTTTCGCCTCCATCACGGATTGGACAAATCTATTTTCATGATATGAAATCGGTTTTCCGATTCCTCAACTCCATCGCGAGATCGTCCATGCGCAAGACCCTGCAGTGCCAGCTCCTTTTCGTCGCGCTTGCCGCATCCGCCGCCATGCCGGCCTATGCACAGTCTGCCGCCCCCGCCACGGCGGCGGATGCGGGCCGCGACGCCGCGGTCGATGCGATGTTCGCCAGCATCGCGCCGGGCGATCCGGGTGCGGCACTGGGCGTCTACAGCAAGGGCAAGCTGGTCTATGCCAAGGGCTACGGCATCGCCGACATGGAGGATGGCCGCGCGATCACGCCGCAGACCCAATTCCACGTCGCCAGCGTGTCGAAGGAATTCACGGCCTTCGCGATCGCGCTGCTCGCGCGCGACGGAAAGGTGGATCTCAACGCCGATATCCGCCGCTATCTGCCCTATGTTCCCGATTTCGGTGAAGTCATCACCGTCAATCACCTGATCCACCATACCAGCGGCCTGCGCGATCAATGGTCGCTTTTCGTCCTGGGCGGCCAGGACATGGACAACCGCCTGCGCCAGAAGCAGGTGGTCAACATGGTCTCCCGCCAGCGCGGGCTGAACTTCAAGCCGGGCAGCGAGTATAATTATTCGAACACGGGCTACACCCTGCTTGCGGAGATCGTGCATGCGGTGAGCGGCCAGACGCTGCGCCAGTTCACCGAAGCGCGCATCTTCAAGCCGCTGGGCATGACGAAGACCTTCTTCTTCGATGATGTGGATCAGATCGTGCCCGGCCGGGCGCAATCCTATAACCGCGCCAGCCCCGACAAGCCATGGCAGCGCGAGCTTCTCAATTACGACAATGCCGGCGCGACCAGCCTGTTCACGACGGTCGAGGATCTCGCCAAATGGGCGGCCAACTTCACCAATCCGGTGGTCGGCGATCGCGCGCTGATCGATCAGGTCACGACCAACGGCACGCTCTCCAACGGCAAGCCGATCACCTATGGTTTCGCGCTGCAGCGCACGAAGATCGGCGGGCGCGAGGTGATCACCCATTCGGGCGCCGATGCCGGTTTCCGCGCGATCTTCGTCTATTATCCGGGGCAGGATTTCGCGGTGGCGATCACCGCCAACACACCGTTCGACGCGAAGGGCAAAAATTTCGGGTTCGACCTGTCGGCGCGTGTCGCCGCGGTCGCGGACCTTTATCTGCCGAAGGTCACCCCCCCGGCGGTTCCCGCCGTCGACCCGAAAGCGAACCCGGCGCCGCTCGCCGGCACCTATTTCAACATCTATTCGCACACGCTGAAGCTGGAGGCGCGCGCCGACGGCCTGTATGCGGATGGCGGCTATGGCAAACCCAACAAGCTGACCCAGCGCGCCAACGGCACGTTCGACGCCGGCCCGCCGATCCGCAATTATTTCAACGCCGTGAAGGCCAAGGACGGCACGATCACCGCGATCGAACAGGTCGCGCCCGACGATTCACGCGTCACGCGGTTCGAACGCATCACGCCGACCACGCCGACACCCGCCGAATTGGCCGATTTGGCGGGTGATTATTACAGCGACGAGCTCGACGTGACCTATACGATCGGCGTCGAGGGCGATCATCTGGCGGTGCGCTCGATCTGGATGTCCGATCCGGTCTCGCTGACCGGTGTCGTCAAGGACCGCTTCGAATCCGGTTCGGGATCCCTGGGGGTCGTCGCCTTCGATCGCGATGCGCAGGGCAAGGTCAGCGGCCTGCAGATCCATGGCGGCCGCGTCCGCAACGTCGCGCTGCGGCGGCTGAACGGGCCGCGCAACTGAGGTGCAATCATCCTCCCCGTCGCGAAACGATGGGGAGGAGAAGGCCGGAGATATGGCCGGCTTGAACAGACTGCCTCAGCCCGTGTAAGCCGTTTCCGCGACTTCCTCTGCATCGGGATCGAACGTGCGTCCGGCAATCACGGGACTGAACCATATCACCCTGGCGGTGACGGACCTGAACCGCTCGCTGGCCTTCTACCGGGATATTCTCGGCTGCACCGTCCGCGCCATCTGGGCGGATGGCGCCTATCTCGAGGCAGGCAATCTCTGGCTCTGCCTGTCGCGCGACATGCGATCGGCGCCCCGGCCAGACTATACGCACATCGCCTTCAGCATAGCCGAGGAAGATTTCGCGGCGTTGAGCGAACGTCTGAAGGCCGAATGCACGATCTGGAAGGACAATCGGAGCGAGGGGGCATCCATCTATTTCCTCGATCCGGACGGGCACAGGCTGGAACTCCACCTGGGGACGCTCCGGACGCGGCTGACGCACTATCTTGCGCATCCCGAGAAGGGCGTTCAGGTTTTCGACGCGTGAAGGCGCATCGGCAGACCAGGTCGGCCCCGAGTTCCTTCGCTCTCGTCAGGGTAATCGGATCAGCAGACCGACGCGGCCGTGCCGAACACCGCTTGCATCGCATTGACGATCCGCCCCGTGATCCGCGCCCTGAACAAGGCCACATCGCACAGCAGCCCGAAGATCAGCAGCAGCCAGACCGAATAGGCCCAGCCGACGAAATCGCCGTAGAGCAAGGTGAAGAACCAGTTCTGGCCAAACAGGTAGATACAACTCGCCGCCACGGCGGAGGTGCCGAGCAATATGCCCGGCACGAACAATTGACGGATATGGCCCGGCTTCGCGATCGAGAGCGCGAACAGCATCAGAAAGGCGAGCAGATTGGTGCCGGTGAAGATACGCAGGTCGCGCAGCAGATCGGCGACGATCTCACTATAACGGCCCTCGATGATCCGGCGCAGTTGCGGCTCGGCGCGCTCCAATGTCGAAATGCGGCTTTCCGTCGCGGCGTCCAGCGCTTGCACCATGTGCTTGCGGCACTCGCAGTCCGGATCCTGCATCCGGCCGATGGCGGCCGCAATCTGCGCATTGGCACCCGTGGCCAGCCTTTCTCGCAGCGCGCCGATCTCCTTACCGTGCCGCTCCGCCAGCCCCCGGACCGCACGGCCAACCCGTGTTTCGGCCGCACCGCCCATCCAATCGTCGATCTGCGCTTCGATCTGCCCCTGGATGAAGCCGCGCGCGGCGCGTTCGACATGGATCGGCGACAGGAAGGTGATCGCAAAGGCCAGAGCGAAAACGACTACACCGGCCAGCCCCAGGGCACGCAGCGTCAATCTCATCAGGGAATGACCAGTTCCATGTCGGCTTTCACCCGATCGAGCGCGATCAGCGTGCGAAAACTGGCGACGGACTCGTTCTCGGCGAACAGCCGCCGCGTCGTCGCTTCATAGCTGCGCATATCGCGCGAGACGATGACGAGGACGAAACTGGTCCCGCCCGTGACATAATAGCATTGCTGAACCTCCGGATCACCGCGGAACAATGCCTTGGCCCGGTCCGCCGTCGCCGATCGTTCGTCCGTCAAATAGACTTCCACAATTGCGGTGATCGCGAGCGCAACGGCGTCCGGATCGACGATCGCCACATTGCGCCTGATGATCCCGGCCTTTTCCATGGCGGCGATCCGGCGCTGAACGGCGGCCGTCGACAAATTCACCGCTTCGGCGATCGAGCGCTGCGGCGTCTTGTTGTCGCGCTGGACGATGCGCAGGATCGCGCGATCGAACGGGTCGAGCGGACGGCGGCGAAGCGGGTCGTCATGGGCCATGAGTGAGTAATTGTTGCATTTGGGGGCTCGATCAAGAGCGCATTTCCCGCCCGGATGATGATAATTCCCAAGGCCCTTCCCGATGACAAAGGGCAAGCCCGTCATGGCTCGCATATCGAACGGCAGTTCAACTCTCTCCGGCGTCCTGTGCGGTATTGGCGCCGGCGCCTTGTGGGGCCTCGTATTCCTGGCCCCGGAACTGGCGCGGGCCTTTACCCCGATCGAACTCACCATCGGCCGCTATCTGGCTTATGGCGCCATATCGCTGATCCTGATCGCGCCCCGCCGGCGCAGCTTGCGCACGAAGATCGGGCGCCGGGAATGGCTGGCGCTGGGCTGGCTCGCGCTTGCCGGCAACACCATTTACTACATCCTCCTATCGAGCGCGGTGCAGATGGGCGGGGTTGCGATGACGTCGCTGGTCATCGGATTCCTGCCGGTCGCGGTAACGATCATCGGAAGCCGCGACCGCGACTCAGTGCCGTTGCGCAAGCTTGCGGTGTCGCTGCTGCTCTGCACTGCGGGAATCCTCTGCATCGGCTGGCAAGCCATCGTTCAACCGGCATCGGCCGCGCTCGACATGCGGGTGGCCGGCCTGCTCTGCGCGATCGGCGCGCTGGTCTCATGGACCGCCTTCGCAGTCGGCAACAGCCGGTGGTTGCGACGCCTGGACGATGTCTCCACCCATGAGTGGAATCTGCTGACCGGGGTCGTCACGGGCGCGCAGGCCATCATATTGATCCCGCTCGCCCTCGTCCTTGCCGAAGCGCATCGCAGCGTGATGGCCTGGACCCAGTTCGCGGCAGTCTCGATCGGTGTCGCCATGCTGGCGTCGATCGTCGGCAATGCCCTGTGGAACCGGATGAGCCGCCTGCTGCCGCTTTCGCTCGTCGGGCAGATGATCCTGTTCGAGACGCTGTTCGCGCTTATCTACGGATTCATCTGGGAAAACCGCCTGCCGACGATGCTGGAAACCGCCGCTTTCGCGCTGGTGGTGCTCAGCGTGATATCCTGCATTTCGGCGCACCGGAAACAACACATCCTCGACACACCGGCAATCGCGTGAGACCGCCTCAGGCGCGTGGCCCCATTGCAGACATTGAGCTGGTGGTTATCGTCCGTCCATGTCGGAAAACAAAGCCAAGCTGAACGATGCCATCGCACAATGTTACGCCGCCTTCGCGAACATGCCATGCCCCCGGAGATTGACTGTCTCGCCGCTACACGATGGGGATAAAATCCTGCGCGCACTCACATCGGCACCGCTGCGGGAATTGTCGGGCGAACAGATCGGCCCATATTCCGGCTGGGCGATCACCACCGTAGGAGATGGAGACGATTATCGGCACTTCCTGCCGCGCATCCTCGAACTCTCCGTCATGGACCCTGTTTGGCTGGGAACCGAGCCGCCGGTGGTCGCGAGCAGGATGGAGATGGCCTGCTGGCGGGACTGGCCAGCCGCGCAACGATCAGCTGTCCTGCGCGTCTTCCATGCCGCCTTTGACGCCCTCGTCGAAATGCACCCTCACGATGCCCATTCCGTCGATGGCTGGTTCTGTGGACTCGTCACCCTGGGCCAATCCGTTTCGCTCACCGTCGAGCGCTGGCGTTGCATCGCCTCACCAAATGCCGGACTGCATATGGCGTCCTTCATCAACGACAATGCAACCGGGTTGCATCGTCACGGCGAGGTGCGGGGCGCTTTCTGGGAAGTCGTGAACGAGAATGCGCGCCGTGAGGTCACTCGACAGATCCTGCTCGATGCCACGGCGGATTTCCTGAAGGCGACGGCGGATCAGGTCTCGGAGGAAGATCGTTTCTATCTGACCGATCCCGCACTTCATGAATTGCACCGGCTCTCCCAGCCATAAGATAATCTGTGGCCAGCCCCGAATTATCGTGAATTGTGCGCTCACGCCGCCCGCAATAGCCTGTTCCACAAGCAAGCGGGGAGCCGAGGCATGAGGAAAATTGACTGGAGCACGGCGCGGGTCGCGCGTCCCGACGAACTCGGCTTGACCCGCCGCGAGCAGATTGCCGGCATGGCCTCTGCCTTCGTCGCCGTCGCGCTGGCCGGTGAAGTTTCGGCGGCAAAACCGGCCCGCCGCATGGCAGCGCGCGACTGGATCGATCGTCAGGACGAGTTGGCCCGCACGCTGAAGGCGGGGCAGGTTTCGCCACGTGGCTGGATGGTGGAGATGGAACGGCTGTCGCGCGAGATCGACGTCAATGAGCTAATGGCGGAGGTGAACGCCGCACGGCTGACCGCCAGCGCCCTGCCCCCGACCAACGATCCCCGCAAGCGCAGCGTCCGCTTCATCGATGCGCGCGGAGAGCCCAGGCGGCTGGCCTATGCGTCCGCACTGTTCGATTTCGCGCCCGGCAACGTCATCACCCCGCATGGCCACCGGCATATGGTGTCGGCGCACATGATCGTCGGCGGTCGCTTCAGGATCCGCAATTTCGACCGCATCCGCGACGCTCGCGACGCAATGGTGATCCGTCCGACGCGCGACGTCATCGCATCGACCGGCACGATCTCGACCATGTCGTCCGATCGCGACAATATCCATTGGTTCGTGCCGCAGGGCGGCCCTGCCCGCACCTTCGACGTCATCATCTCCGGACTGGATCCCGGCCAGCCGGACTATGATATCAAGGCGATCGACCCGTTGGGCGGCAAACGCCTGCGCGACGGATCGATCGTCGCGCCGATCATGACGTTCGAAGCCGCGTCGGCGAAATATCGGGCGACGGTTTAGCCTGCTTCATCTCTCCATCCGGAGGCAAATATGCGCACCCTGATATTGCTCGCATCCGCTCTCGCCATGACCGCGCCATCCGGCGCCCTCGCCCAATCGGCCGAGCAGCGCGCGAAATGGAACGGGCCACGCGAGCCGTTCCGCATCACCGGCAATCTCTATTATGTCGGCACCAGCGGACTTTCGGCCTATCTGATCACCGGGCCGCGCGGCCATGTGCTGATCGACGGTGCCCTGCCGGAAAGCGCATCGCTGATCGCCGCGAACATCCGCAAGCTCGGCTTCAGACTGTCCGACGTGAAATATCTGCTGAGCAATCATTCGCATGTCGATCACGCCGGCGGCCTGGCCGAGCTGAAGCGGCTCACCGGCGCCCTTATGGTCTCCAGCGCGGCGGACAAGCCGGACCTGGAGGCAGGCTCCACCATCGGCCGCACCGATATCGCGGATTTTCCGGCGGTGAAGGTCGATCGCGTGATCGGCGACGGCGATCGGCTGACGCTCGGTCCGATCGCGCTCACAGCCATCCTCACACCCGGCCATACGAAAGGCGCGACGAGTTGGATGACCCGCATCGGCAACCGGAATGTGATCTTTACATCGAGCATCAGTGTTGCTGGCCAAAATCTTGTTAACAATAAAGATTATCCGAATTCTGCCGCCGATTTCCGCGCCAGTTTTGCGAAACTGCGCGCGCTGAAGGCGGATATCTTCCTGAGTTTCCACGCAGAGGCGTTCGCACTCGATGAAAAACGCGCCAAGGCGCAAACAGGTGCCGCCGACGCATTCGTCGATCCGGACGAACTGTCCCGCCAGGTCGATCTGGCGGAGAAGGCTTTCGACGCGACGCTGGCGAAGCAGCAAGCGACACTTGGGGATCGACGCTGATCGGCTCAGCGTCGTGAAGCCATTATCCGATCTCGACAGACGCGTCGTCGCGAGGCATGAGTGCCGGCGATGACGGCCAAGCGCATCCTCCTTATCGTCGGCGGCGGAATCGCGGCCTACAAGGCGTGCGAACTCATCCGCCTGATCCGCAAGGCGGGCATGTCGGTGCGCTGCGTGCTGACCGATGGGGGCGCCCATTTCATCACGCCTATGACGCTCGCCGCACTGTCGGAACAGCCCGTCCATACCAGCCTGTTCGACCTGAAGGACGAGGCCGAAATGGGGCATATCCAGCTCAGCCGTCAGGCCGATCTGGTGGTGATCGCGCCCGCAACCGCCGATCTGCTCGCCAAGATGGCGGCGGGCATCTCCGACAGCCTCGCCACCACGCTGCTGCTCGCGACCGATAAGCCCGTGCTTGCCGTGCCCGCGATGAACGTGCGCATGTGGCAGCACGCAGCGACGCGGCGCAACGTCGCGCAGCTTCGCGTGGACGGCGTCACGATCCTCGAACCCGATGAAGGCCCGATGGCCTGCGGGGAATATGGCCCAGGCCGTCTGCCCGATCCGCAGACGATCATGGCTGCGATCCATTCCCACTTCTCGCGGAGCGACGTACTGGCCGGCCGTCACATATTGGTGACCGCAGGCCCGACGCACGAGCCGATCGATCCGGTCCGCTATCTCGCCAACCGCTCCTCCGGAAAACAGGGTTTCGCCATCGCCGGCGCGCTTGCGGCACTGGGCGCGCGCGTAACCTTGGTTGCGGGCCCCGTCGTGCTGCCGACGCCGCCGGGCGTCACGCGCGTCGATGTCGAGACCGCGCGCGAAATGGCCGCCGCGGTCGATGCGGCGCTGCCCGCCGATGCCGCGGTGATGGTCGCCGCGGTCGCCGACTGGCGCACCGAGACCAGCGCGGAGAAGATCAAGAAGACCGGCGACGGCACCCCGCCGACGCTCGCCTTCACCGAAAATCCGGACATATTGGCGACGCTGGCCGCATCGCCCGCCCGCCCCCGCCTCGTCATCGGTTTCGCCGCCGAGACCGAGAAACTGATCGAGCACGCCACCGCCAAGCGCGCGCGCAAGCGGGCCGACTGGATCGTCGCCAACGACGTCTCGATCGACCTGATGGGCGGTGAGACGAACAGCGTCCATATCGTCACCGCGGATGGCGTGGAAAGCTGGGAAACACTGCCGAAACAGGCCGTGGCCGAACGGCTGGCCGCGCGGATCGCACAGGCGCTGGCATGAACCGCGATCTGCTGCTGCTCCGCCCGCTGGCGGCCGGCAGCGATCTGGCCCTGCTCGCCACGCGCGTGCTGACCGGCGCGTTCCTGATCCACGGCGTATGGGACAATATTGTCAGCCGCGAACGGATGGAGGAATTCACATCCTTCCTGTCCGCCAATGGCTTCGGCGCGGTTGACGTCATGGCGCCGCTCTCGGTGTGGGCACAGTTCGCCATCGGCATCGCCTTGCTGCTGGGGCTGCTGACCCGCTGGGCGGGGTTGCTCCTCGCCTTCAACTTCACCGTCGGCGTCGCCATGGTGCATCTGGCGCAGGGTTTCCGTGAGATCTGGCCCGCCGCCGTGCTGATCGCGCTCGGCCTGCTCTTCGCCACCATCGGCGCCGGCCGTATCGCATTCGACCGTTTCCTCGAAAGGACCGCATGACCATCACCATCGCGCTGAAGCGCCTGCCCCATGGCGCAGGGCTTCCCCTGCCCGCCTATGCCACTGCACATGCCGCGGGCATGGATGTGGTCTCGGCGGAGGACGTGACCTTGCCGCCGGGCGGCCGCCACGCGGTCGCCACCGGCTTCGCCATGGCGATTCCTGCCGGTTACGAGGTGCAGGTGCGTCCGCGCTCGGGCCTGGCGCTCAAGCACGGTATCTCACTGCCCAACACGCCCGGCACGATCGATGCCGATTATCGCGGCGAGCTGAAGGTGATCATGATCAACCTGGGCACCGAGAGCTTCGAGATCGCGCGCGGCGACCGCATCGCGCAACTCGTCGCAGCCCCCGTCCAGGCAGCAGTCTTCGCCGAAGTCGAGTCGCTCGACGAGACCGCGCGCGGCGAAGGCGGTTTCGGTTCGACCGGCGTGCGCGGCTAACCCCATGTCGCTCACAGACGAGGAACTGGACCGCTACGCCCGGCACATCGTGCTGAAGCAGGTCGGCGGCACCGGCCAGACCGCGCTCAAGCAGGCGCGGATCACCGTGATCGGCGCAGGCGGCATCGGTTGTCCGGCGATCCAGTATCTCGCGGCTGCGGGCGTCGGGGCGCTCACCATCATCGACGACGATCGCATCAGCCTGGCCAATCTCCAGCGTCAGACCCTGTTCTCGACCGCCGATGTCGGCGCGCTCAAGGCCGAACGCGCGGCTGATGCGGTGCGCGCGCTGAACCCGCATGTCACCGCCGAAGCAAGGGTCGCACGTGTCACCGCCGACAATGTCGCAGACCTGATCGCGGACACCGACCTCGTCCTCGACGGCTGCGACAATTTCGCGACCCGGCTCGTGGTCTCCGATCATTGCACGCGCGCGCATATCCCGCTGGTCTCGGCCGCGATCGGCCAGTTCCAGGGCCAGATCGGCACGTTCCGCGGCTGGGAAGCCGACAAGCCCTGCTATCGCTGCTTCGTCGGCGACGCGCACGACCCCGACGATTGCGACAGCTGCGCCGAACAGGGCGTGCTGGGCGCCATGGCCGGCATGATGGGCAGTTTCGGCGCAATGGAAGCGATCCGCCACATCACCGGCTTCGGCCCCGACGCGGCGGGAAAACTGCACATCTTCGACGGCATCGCACCGATGATGCGGACGATCAGATTGCCGAAAGATCCTGGCTGCCGGGGGTGTCGGGACTCGTCGTAGCGGACTGCTAGAATGAGGCTGTCGCTCCAGCGAAAGCTGGAGCCCATACGATATGTCCAACTGCATCGTGACCCGAAGATCGCATAGGCTCCAGCTTTCGCTGGAGCGACAGCGGGGGTTTTGATCCGGGAATCAAAACCCACCCGCCCCAACACTTCACTCCGCTGTCTTGGCCGCCTTCTTCGCAGGCGCCTTTTTCTTAGCCGGTGCCTTCTTCGCAGGCGCCGCCTTCTTGGCAGGCGCCTTCTTGGCCGCGGGCTTTTTCTTGCCCTTGGCCGGCCCCGCCGCCGCACGCGTATCGATCAGCTGGGCGGCTTCCTCCAGGGTCAGCGCATCCTTGTCGATCGTCTTCGGCAGCGTCGCATTGGTCGTACCGTCGGTGACATAGGGGCCGAAACGCCCCTCCATCAGCTTGATCTCCAGCTCGGTGCGCGGATGCGCGCCGAGCACGCGCAGCGGCTCGCGCGATCCGCGCTGCGGGCGTCCGCCGCCGGCGGCAGCTTCGGCCAGCTTCACCACCGCCGTGTTCATACCGGTTTCGAACACTTCAGCGGTCGAGGTCAGGCGCGCATACTTCCCATCATGTGCGAGATATGGCCCATAACGGCCTATGCTTGCAGTGATCGGCTTTGCCGTCTCCGGGTGATCGCCAACCGTGCGCGGCAATGAGAGCAGTCGCACCGCCCAGTCGAAATCGAGCTCGACATCCTTGGGGATCGACGCGCGCTTGGCTTCCTTGCCTTCGCCGAGCTGAACATAGGGTCCGAAGCGACCTGAGCGCTTTGAGACTTCCAGGCCGGTTTCGGGATCGCTGCCCAGAACTTCGGGCCCGGTGTCGCCACCCTGGTCGCCGGAGCCCCCGGCCTGCGCGAAGCGGCGGGTGAATTTGCACTCGGGATAGTTGGAACAGGCAATGAACGCACCGAACCGGCCGCCGCGCAGCGACAGCTTGCCTTCGCCGCAATTGGGGCAGATCCGGGGATCGCTGCCATCCTCCTTTTCGGGGAACAGCAAGGGCGCCAGGAACTGATCGAGCGCCGCGGTGATATCCGACGGCTTCTGCTCCATCACCTCGGCCGTACGCGGCTTGAAATCGCGCCAAAAGGCTTCAAGCACCTTCTGCCACTGTGCGCGGCCGCCCGAAACATCGTCGAGTTGGTCCTCAAGCCCGGCGGTGTAATCATAGCTCACATAACGTTCGAAGAAGCGCTCGAGGAACGCCGTGACCAGCCGCCCACTCTCTTCCGCGAAGAAGCGGTTCTTTTCCACGCGAACGTAGGAACGATCCTTAAGTGTCTGAAGAGTCGATGCATAAGTCGACGGTCGGCCGATCCCCAGCTCTTCCATCTTCTTGACTAGGCTCGCTTCCGAATAGCGCGGCGGCGGCTGGGTGAAATGCTGCTCGGCATGAACCGCTTTCTTGGCCGGGGCGTCGCCTTCGGACATGCGCGGCAGGCGGCGTGCATCCTCGTCGCCCTCGTCGTCGCGACCTTCCTCGTACAGCGCGAGATAGCCGGGGAAGAGCACGACCTGTCCGGTCGCACGCAGCGCGGTCTGGCCGGTGCCGTCCGTCAGTTCGACCGTGGTGCGCTCGAGCCGGGCGGATGCCATCTGGCTCGCCAGCGCACGCTTCCAGATCAGATCGTAGAGGCGCGCATGATCGCCCGAACCGACCTTGTCCTTGGAGAAGTCCGTGGGTCGGATCGCCTCGTGCGCTTCCTGCGCGTTCTTCGCCTTGACCGTGTACTGGCGGGGCTTGTCGGGCACATAGCTGCCGTCATAGCGGTTGCCGATCGCGCCGCGCGCCGCGGAGATGGCGCTACCGTCCATCTGCACGCCATCGGTTCGCATATAGGTGATCGCGCCGTCTTCGTAGAGATTCTGCGCCACCCGCATCGTGTGGCTGGCGGAAAAGCCCAGCTTGCGCGCGGCTTCCTGTTGCAGGGTCGATGTGGTGAAGGGCGGCGGCGGATTGCGCGTCATCGGCTTGGTCTCGACCGAGGCGACGCTGAACCGACCGGACTCGACGGCGGCCTTGGCTGCCTCGGCATCGCCCTGGTTGCCCAGGGTCAGCCGGTCGATCTTGTCGCCCTTCCAGCGCGACAGCCGCGCGACGAAGGACTGGCCGTCCTGCTCCATATCGGCAGTGACCGACCAATATTCCTGCGGACGGAACAGCTCGATCTCGCGCTCGCGATCGACCACCAGCCTCAACGCGACGGACTGGACCCGCCCGGCGGACTTTGCGCCGGGCAGTTTGCGCCACAGCACGGGAGAGAGCGTGAAGCCCACCAGATAATCGAGCGCACGGCGCGCGCGATAGGCATCGATCAGATCCTCGTCGAGCGCGCGCGGCGCCTTCATCGCTTCGGTCACCGCCGCCTTGGTGATCGCGTTGAAGGTCACGCGCTCAACCTCCTTGGGCAACGCCTTCTTCTGCCGTAGCACTTCCTGGACGTGCCACGAGATGGCTTCCCCCTCGCGATCAGGGTCAGTCGCGAGGATCAGACGGTCGGCCTTCTTCGCCTCGTCGGTGATCGCCTTGAGCTGCTTGCCCTTGTCGGCGTAATTCTCCCACTGCATCGCGAAGTCGGCATCGGGGTCCACCGAGCCGTCCTTGGCCGGAAGGTCACGGATATGACCATAGGAAGCGAGCACGCGAAAATCGCTGCCCAGATACTTCTCGATGGTCTTCGCCTTGGCGGGAGATTCGACGATGACAAGCTGCATGATGATCCTGATTCCACTCTCTACGCGTACGCACGAGGGTGGGAAGCCTCAGGCAGGGTCGTCAAGCGATTCCGTTCATCGCAGACTCGCCAGCCGCCCGACCAGCACGTCATTGGCGTCGAAGACCGCCTGTTTGGCGCCGGGAACATAGGCTCCGGGCCGTGCGGTGAAGGTGAATTTCTTCGAGCTGTTGGTGCCCACGCCGCCAAGCAGACCGATCGCGTTGCCGATCGCATTGCTGGTTTTCTCGCCCCCCGACATCGAATCCCGCTTGTCGAAGAAATCGCCGCCCACCGCGACCGGATCGGCAAGCGCCAGCGTCGCCGATTTGTAGTTCGCCCCGATGACGGTCAGCTTGGTCTGATCCGGCAACAGCGCCAGGCTGCCCTTCACGCTCACTGCGGAGGATGACCGGAACCAGCCGCCATATTCGTCGCTGTCGGCAAAATCGACATAGTAGATCGCGTTGACCACGTTGACGCCGCTGTCCTTGGCATAGGCCGTGGCGCCATTGACCACCTGCATGCCGCTCATGGTCAGCCCCATCGCGCTGAAGCCGCTCGCCACGACATCGCCGGCCAGCAGTTTGAGCGGCGCAGTCTCCGACGAGGTGACGAACAGCACATTCGCATTGTCATCACGCCCCGTGCGCGTCGTCATCTCCTTGGTGCCCGGCTCGCCCTTCGCCTTGGCATAGGCGGGGTGCGCGGCCAGAGCTGCGCGATCGACCACCTCGAACCCCGCGGCAGTCAGCTTCGCGACCAGATCGGCATGGGCGGCGTCGGCGATGTTTTGAAGATCATCCGGGCTATAGCCGGCCAGCGTGCTGCGCACCGTCGACCGCCCGCCAAAACCGCTGCCGGTCAAGCCACCTCCGGCCTTGGTCGAATCCTTGCGCTCGATCAGGAAGCCGACGGTGAACTGACCGACAACGACCTTCTGCGTGCCCTTCACATTCTTGGGCGACGTCACCTTGACCGGATCCTTCGCCTTGGCGGCGAACACGATCGCTGGCGCGGCGGCAAGCGCCAGCGCGGTAAAAACACTCGAAATGAAACGGATGGTCACAGCAATACCCCCAGAGGATTGCGCGACCCGCGGGATGCTTAACGCAGTTTCAATCGGGATTCAAAGGCCGTGTTGCACCTGACCGGATAACGCTCAGCCGCCACCCAGGCTTACCTTGCCGCCAGCATGTCGCTCGATCCTTCCAGCCAGCTCCAGTTCGAGCAGCACGGTCTGCACGGCGGAGGGCGATGCCCCGGCCTGGCGGATGATCTCGTCCACCGGCACTGGTGCATGGCCGAGCAGGCCAACGATCCGCGCCCTATCCCGATCGTCTACGTTTCCACCAACGGGCTGCGGCGCATAGGGCTCGATCGTCTGCGCCAGCCGCATCGTGCCGATCGGCGTGATCGCTTCGATCACATCGGCCGCCGACTGGATCAGCGTCGCGCCCTCGCGGATCAGCCCGTTACAGCCCTGCGCACGCGGATCGAGCGGCGATCCGGGGACGGCCATCACCTCGCGTCCCGCTTCGTTGGCGAGCCGCGCAGTGATCAGCGAACCCGACCGCGGCGCCGCCTCGACGACGACGGTGCCCAGCGCCATGCCCGCGATGATCCGGTTGCGCGACGGAAAATGGCGCGCCAGCGGCTCGCGTCCCGGCGGCTGTTCCGCGATCAACAGGCCGTGCCGGGCAATCTCTTCCTGCAATCCCGCATTCTCCGGCGGAAAGGCGATGTCGATGCCGCTGGCGATAACCCCGACAGTGCCGTTGCCAATCGATCCCTGATGCGCGGCGGTGTCGATCCCGCGCGCCAGTCCGGACACGACGAGCACCCCCGCCTCCCCCAACCCCTGTGCGATCAGCCGCGCGAAACGGCAGGCCGCGGCCGATGCGTTGCGCGCACCGACGATCGCCACGGTGGGACGCGCAGGAAGATCGACATCGCCGCGGACGATCAGTGCGGGCGGCGCAGTCTCGATCTGCGCCAGCAGCGGCGGATAGGGCGGCTGGCCGACAAACAGATACCGCGCGCCCAGTCGCTCGACCGCGCGCATCTCCTGTTCGATCTCGCCGGGCGTCGCGATGCGTGGCGCCCGGCCGCCACCGCGCGCGGCAAGTTCTGGCAACGCATCCAGCGCGGCCTGTGCCGTGCCGAAGCGCGCGACGAGCTGGCGATAGGTTACCGGGCCGATCTGGGCGGAGCGGATCAGCCGCAGGCGCGAAAAGCCGTCATCGGCACGATCCGCGCCGTCGCCCGCCATGTCAGTTGCGCCCGATCCTCGGCTCGGTACCCGCCAGTAACCGCTCGATATTGGCGCGATGCTTCCACACCACGATCAGCGCCAATGCCAGAAACAGGATCACCAGGTCGAAGCGGCCAAGCACCGCGGCCGTGACGGGCAAGACGATCGCCGCGGCCATCCCGCCAAGCGACGAAATACGCGTCGCCGCGATCAGGCCGAGCCAGACCAGCGCGAACACCAGCGCGTAGAAGACGCTGCCGGTCAGGATGCTGAACGCCAATGCGATGCCAAGCAGCGTCGCGACGCCCTTGCCGCCGCGAAAGCGCAGCCAGACCGGATAGACATGGCCGATGAACGCGCCGACTGCGGCCAGCGGTGCGAATCCCGGGCTGATGGCGGCGGCGATCAGCACTGCGGCCGTCCCCTTGCCCATGTCGAGCAGCAGCGTCGCCGCAGCCAGCCATTTGCGGCCGGTGCGCAATACGTTGGTCGCGCCGATATTGCCGGATCCGATCGTCCGCAGATCGCCCGCGCCCGCGATCCTGGTCAGGATCAGGCCGAAGGGGATCGATCCCAAAAGATATCCGAGGAACAAGGCCGCTGCAGGCCCGATCCAGATGCTGGTATCCAAATCCCGCCCCCTTCGCGTTTCGCGTCCAACATAGTGGATTGTAGCGCGTCCGCAATAAAGCCGATCAAGAGTTGGTGCCGGATGCGACGGCAATTCCGCTTTTGCGCGAAGCATGGACGGCGCTAGAGGAAGCCGCATGACCGACATGCGCCCGATCCTGTTCTTCGATTCCGGCGTGGGCGGCCTGTCCGTGCTTGGGCCCGCACGCGCGCTGCTTCCCGACGCGCCGTTCGTCTACGTCGCCGACAATGCGGGTTTCCCCTATGGCACGCGTAGCGAGGCGGAGATCGCCACCCGCGTGCCCGCGCTGCTCGGGCGACTGGCGGAGCGGTATCGCCCGCGCCTGATCGTGATCGCGTGCAACACCGCCTCCACCATCGCGCTTGCGCATGTCCGCTCTGCGCTCGACATTCCGATCGTCGGCACCGTTCCTGCGATCAAGCCTGCCGCCCTCGCCTCCAGAACCCGCGCGATCGGCGTGCTCGGCACCGATGCGACGATCCGCCAGCCCTATGTCGATCGGCTTGCCGCCGAATTCGCATCGGATTGCAGCGTCTTTCGCCATGGATCGGCCGAACTCGTGACCGCTGCGGAAGCCAGGCTGCGCGGTCTTTCGCCCGATCCCGCCATCTTCGCGCGGGCCGTTGACGGGCTGACCGGGCAGCCAGGGGGCAGCGCTATCGACACGATCGTGCTCGCCTGCACCCATTTTCCGCTGGTCGAGGACGAGCTGCGCGCGGCGTCGCCCCGCCCGATCGCGTTCATCCACGGCGCCGACGGCATTGCGCGGCGCATCGCTCATCTGACGGCAGGGCAGGATTGGCCGGACGCAGCGCCCGAAGGCACAATGGTCTTCACCGCCGCCGACCCCGCCAATGCGGCGCTCGCTCCTGCCCTGGCACGCCACGGAGTTGTCCGCGTCGAAACACTTTGACCAAAATCCGGTCCCTGGGACAATTTGACCAGGGCAATTACGTATGTTGCGAGCCGTTCTCGCTGGCCATAGCGCTTCGGCATCGCTAAAGGCGGCAGCGAGAGGGCGGGCAAGAGTCTGGAACAGGGCTGAGGGGCCGGAACATTGGATTACCAGCGCGTTTTCACCCAGGCGATCGATCGGCTGCATGCCGAAGGCCGGTACCGGGTGTTTATCGATATCCTGCGCAACAAGGGGACCTTCCCCAATGCGCGCTGTTTCGCGGGCCATAACGGCCCGAAGCCGATCACCGTCTGGTGCTCGAACGACTATCTCGCCATGGGGCAGCATCCCAAGGTCATCGCCGCGATGGAGGAAGCCCTCCATGACGTCGGCGCCGGTTCGGGCGGCACCCGCAACATCGGCGGCAACACCCATTATCATATCGATCTCGAATATGAGCTGGCGGACCTTCACGGCAAGGAAGGCGCGCTGCTCTTCACCTCGGGCTATGTCTCGAACGAGGCGACGCTCGCCACGCTCGGCAAGCTGCTGCCCGGCTGCGTGATCTTCTCCGACGAGCTCAACCACGCTTCGATGATCGCGGGCATCCGCAATTCGGGCTGCGAAAAGCGCGTCTTCCGCCACAACGACCTTGAGCATCTCGAGGAATTGCTGGCCGCCGAAGACCCCGAAACGCCGAAGCTGATCGCGTTTGAGAGCGTCTATTCGATGGACGGCGACGTCGCCCCGCTTCACGCGATCTGCGACCTGGCCGACAAATATAATGCGCTGACCTATCTCGACGAAGTCCATGCGGTTGGCATGTACGGCGCGCGCGGCGGCGGCATCTCGGAACGTGACGATGCGGCACACCGCATCACCATCATCGAAGGCACGCTGGGCAAGGCGTTCGGCGTGATGGGCGGCTATATCGCCGCCGACAAGATGATCGTCGACGTGATCCGCAGCTATGCGCCCGGCTTCATCTTCACCACCTCGCTGTCTCCGGTGCTGGTCGCGGGCGTCCTCGCCGCCGTGCGTCACCTCAAGGGATCGAGCGTCGAACGCGAAGGCCAGCAGGCCGCCGCCGCCAAGCTCAAGCAGCTGTTCGCCGATGCCGGCCTGCCGGTGATGGCCTCCACCACGCATATCGTGCCGCTGATGGTCGGCGACCCGGTTCGCGCCAAGAAGATCAGCGACATCCTGCTCGCCGAATACGGCGTCTATGTGCAGCCGATCAATTATCCGACCGTGCCGCGCGGCACCGAGCGCCTGCGCTTCACGCCCGGCCCGGCGCATGACGAAGCCATGATGCGCGAGCTGACCAAGGCGCTGGTCGAGATCTGGGAACGGCTGGAAATGCGCAAGGCGGCCTAGGACTAATCACCATTCAGGTGATGCCGGTCTGCAAACGGCGCTTTTCTGCGCTTCCGGTGCTCACGTACTGAAGTACGCTGCGCTCCGGTTCTCGAAAAGCACCATTTTCGACTCGGCCTGACCTGAATGGCGATCAGTCCTGATCCGACTGATAGTGCTTTGCATCTCGATACAAAATTCATCGTCATTCCAGCGAAAGCTGGAATCTCACTTGTTCTTTTCGGTCGAGATCAGCATTTCCAGCTTTCGCTTGAATGACCGAGCGGCTCTACACATACCGCGCCACCGCCCTGGCCACGTCGGCCAACGCGCCATATCGCGCCGCCTCACCCGCCTTGCTCTCCGCCAGATAGGCCGTGACCAGCAGCGGCTTGCGCGACGGCGGCCACAGGATCGCGATATCGTTCGTCGCACCGTTCGCGCTGGTGCCGGTCTTGTCACCGACGCGCCAGTCGTGCGGCAATCCGGCACGCAGCCGCGTATCGCCGGTCTTGTTCGCGATCAGCCACCGGGTCGCCTGCTCCCGCGATGCCGGCGCCAGTGCCCGGCCGATCAGCACGGCGCGCATCGACTGCACCATCGCTTCGGGTGTGGTGGTGTCGCGCGGGTCGCCCGGAATGGCTTCGCTCATCATCGGTTCGTCACGATCCAGCCGGGTGACACCATCGCCGAGGCTACGCACGAACGCATTGAATCCCGCAATCCCGCCCACCGAAGGCAGCAGCAGATTGGCCGCCGCATTGTCGCTGAGCGTGACCGTCGCTTCGCACAATTCGGCGACGGTCAGCGAACCGCCAAAATGTTGCTCGACCGCCGGGGAGTGGGACACGAAGTCGCTTTTGGCGATCGCCACGGCCCGGTCGAGCCGTTCCTTGCCCCGTTCGACCTGACGCAGCACCGCGGCGGCGAGCAGGAATTTGAACGTGCTGCACATCGGAAACCGTTCCCCGCCCCGGGACGCAAAGCGGTAGCCGCTGCCCGTGTCGAGGATCGCAACGCCGAGCCGTCCGCCAACACCAGCCTCGATCTTCCTGATCTCCGTCGCGAGCGCTTCGCTCCGCCCCGGATCGCGCCCGAATGCGCGCGCAAGCTGCGGCGTCAATGCGGCGCCGGCCGTCGCTGCCCCAAATCCGATCAATATATCCCGCCGTCCGATCATCGCTCATCTCCCTCGATATCGGCGGAAATTAGCGTTTGGAGCGGCGGCCACAATCGATCATATCTGGGACTAGCCATAAGTTTTTCTGGGATCAAAGCATGGATCGCCCGCATTTGCCGCTCAATGCGCTGCGCGCCTTCGAGGCTGCGGCACGGCACCTCAGCCTGACCCGCGCGGGCCTGGAACTGCGCGTCAGCCAGGCCGCGGTCAGCCATCAGGTCAACGGACTCGAGCAGCGATTGGGCGTGCCGCTGTTCCGCCGCCTGCCGCGCGGGCTTGCGCTTACCGATGAGGGCGCGGCGCTGGTGCCGGTGCTGGCGGAAAGCTTCGACCGGATTTCGGCAGTGCTCGATCGCTATGCAGGCGGGCGGATGCGCGAAGTGCTGACCCTGGGCGTGGTCGGCACCTTCGCCACCGGCTGGCTGCTGCCGCGCCTGTCCGATTTCGCCGACGCTCACCCGTTTGTCGACCTGCGCCTGCTCACCAACAACAACCGCGTGGATCTGGCCGGCGACGGGCTCGATTACGCGATCCGCTTCGGCGACGGCGCCTGGCATGGCGCAGAGGCCGACCGGCTGATGACGGCACCGCTGACGCCGATGTGCGCGCCGTCCGTAGCGCTGCGGCTCAGCCATCCGGGCGACCTTGCCGGTGAGGTGCTGCTGCGATCCTATCGCCCGGACGAATGGCCACTCTGGTTCGAAATCGCGCAGGCGCCCTGCCCGCCACTCCATGGACCGATGTTCGATTCCTCGGTCACGACCGCCGCCGCCGCCATAGCGGGCAGCGGCGTCGCGCTGTTGCCGGCGCGCATGTTCGAGGACGCACTCGATCAGGGCCGGCTGGTCCGCCCCTTCGCGGATGAAGTGGAAACAGGCGCCTACTGGCTGACTCGCCTCAAGACCCGCAAACCAAGCGAGGCCATGCGCAGTTTTCGCGATTGGCTGATCGCAGCCTGCGCATAGGCCTAGAGCCGTTCCGAACAACCGTTTGGGCTGAGCTTGTCGAAGCCCTGCTCTTCTTTACCGAGATAGAGGAAAAGGACAGGACTTCGACAAGCTCAGTCCAAACGGATTTGACCGGACTTGAGGCGAATGGCCGAAACCTCAGCGCCCCTTCGGCCGCCGCAGCACCGCACTCCAGGCGTAGCCGCGATGGAGCGGCTTGAAATCGAGTATCAGCCCGCGCTCCTCGGCAAAGGTCGCGAGCACCACGCGCAGATCGGCGCGCGGACGGACGGAGAAGCGCGCCAGCCAGGCGAAGAGCATCGCGCGCCACCAGCGCGGCAACTGCTCCTGCTGGCCGAAATCGACGATGTGGATCGCGCCGCCGGGCGCAAGCACGTCGATCGCGGCCGAAATCGCCTCACGCCACCCCGGGATCATCGAAAGCGTGTAGGAAAAGAAGATCCGGTCGAAATCCTTGCGGCCGAACATCGCGACCGGATCGAAGCCCGTCGCGTCACCCTGCGCCAGCTTCACCCGGTTCGACAGCCCGGTGCGACGCACCGACGCACTCGCGGTCTCCAGCATGGCGCGCGAGATGTCGAAACCATGGAGCCGCGCCTGCGGCCAGGCGCGCGCCGCCGCGATCAAATTGCGCCCCGTACCGCACCCCACTTCGAGGATCGTTCCCTTGGCGGGCGGGCGGAGCCCGGCAATCAGCCGGTCGCGCCCGAGCAGATAATATTTGCGCGTGAAATCGTAGATGTGGCGCTGGCTGCTGTAGATGGCATCCATGTGATCCGCGGTGGACGCCGCGACTGGCTCCATCAGGCGGCGCCCTTCAGCACATAGAGATGAACGCCACCATAGATTGACGATCGATCGCGCCGGGTGAAGTCGAGCGACGCGGCCTCCTCATAGTGCCAGCGATCGAGAATGGCTTCGGGCACACGGCCGGGCAGCAATGTCGGTTCAGCCGCGGTCCGGAACAGCACCCGCGCGCCGGGCTTGGCCGTGCGCGTGATCTCGCTCCACAATGTCGTGAGCTGCGCGTCGGTCATCCAGTCCTGCGCGTCGAGCAGAACGTAACGATCGAGGCTGGCATTGCCATTTTCCTGCAGGAAATCGACGAAATTGGCATGGCGGACATCGACGCGATCGACGCGATCGACCACCGCCGAATAGTTCGCCGGTTCCAGATAAGGCGGCACCGAAGCGCCGGGCGCCTTGCCATAGCCTTTGCCGAATGCCTGCCATGCGAAATAGTTGGACCCGATATCGAAATCGCAGGCCAGCTTCTCCAGCCGTTCGCGCAGCACCAGGGCCATATCCTTGCCGCCTGCCAGCACCTCATATTGCGCGGGCGGAATGCCGAGACCGAACAACGACGCCGGATTGCTGGTCAGCCAGCGGATGAACCGCCGATCGAACATCGGTGCGAAATGCGCGTCGAAAATCACGCGCTGTTCCTCGATCGAGCCGGCCTTCAGCAGCAATCTCGGATCGACGCCGTAAAGTTTGGCAAGCAGATGCGCGACGTCGATGAAATTACCGAGCAGTCCGCGGCGATAGAAATTGCGCGCGAAACCGCCGATCCGGCGGCGCCCGATCAGATCGCGCCCCTCCCAATAGCGACGCGACGTCTCGTCGAGATGCGGCGCGACATGCTGGGTATAGGCCCCGACATTCTCCGCCTGGTCCGCATCACCGAAGAAGCGGTAGAAACTGTCATGATCGGGCAGGCGCTTCGCTGCTGCCAGCTTGAGCCGGTTGAGTGCGATATGGGCGGTGTTGAGATCGACCGCCGTGATCCGCGCCGGATTGGCGGTCAGATAGGACAGGACATTGCAACCGCCGCTGGCGATCGTCACCAGATGCGTATCGGGGCCAAGCTGAAGCGCCTCCAGATCGACGACCGGGTCTTCCCAGATCTGCGCATAGACCAGTCCGCGAAACGCGAATGTGAAGGCGCGTTCGAGCAATCCCTGCTTCGAAAGCTGCCCGTGCTGGAGCACCGCCTCGCGCACGCGCTGGTTCGATGCCGGTTTCGTCTCGGTGATTGCGGTGCTCGCCATGGTGCGTCCCCTGCCCGGTTTCGGTGCGCTTAGACGCGCGCCGTGACGGGATGGTGACGATTTGGCGTAGGAATGGAGACGCCGGAATCAGCGGTCTTCGGAAAGCGGGGGAAGCATCGCGAGCAGGACGACACCGGCTACCGCGATCAGCGCGGCACCCAGCGACAGCGGCACCAGCCCCCGCTCGATGAACGGAGCAACACAGGCGGTGCCCAGCGAGGTGATCAGCAGGATCGCGACGATCACCAGCGCCGCGCCGCGCGCATCATCGCCCCTGGCCGCAACCACCGCACGGTGGAAGCCGGGCGGCCCGCGCAGACCCAGCCCGATGTTGAACAGCAGGAAGATCGCGGTCACGCACCACAAATTGATTCCGCCAGCCAGTGCATAGCCGAGCATCAGCACCCCACCCGTTGCGGAGATGCCATTGCCGATCAGGATCATCCGCTCCGCGCCGTTCCGTCGCGCCAGCGTACCGGCCATGTTCGATGCGATGACGAAGCAGGCGATGCCGCTGATCTGCATCGCGATGAAATCGCCGATGCCGCCACCCAGCACGATCGTAAAGACCGTCGGCGCGCCGAAGACGAAGACGAGCAGCGCCCCCAGCGTGCAGGCATGGCTCAGCGCATAGCGCATGAAAACCGGGTCCTTCAGCAAGCGCATATATCCGCCACCCATGCGACTTGCCGCAGGACGCGGCAGATGGCGATGGCGCAGCAGCACGATAGTGGCGAGGATCACCCCGAGCACCGCGAGTACATCGAAGCTCGCACGCCAGCCCCACAGGCCGAGCAGCCACAGCCCGACGAGCGGCGCCAGCGCAGGCACCAGAGATTCGATGCTGCCGAGCAATCCAAGCGCGCCGACCGCGCGGGTATCGCCATAGAGCAACCGCAGGAGCCCCGGTGCGAAGACCGCGGCGGCCGCACCCGCCGCGCCCTGCACGAAGCGTAGCGCGATCAGAACGTCGAGCGATGGGCTCAGTGCGCACAGCAGGGAGGTGAGCCCATAGGCCAGCAAAGAAACCAGCAACAGCCGGCGCTGATCGAACCGCGCGCCCAGTTCGCCGAATAGCAGCAGCCCCGCGGCGGCGCCGGCGGTGAAGCTGGCGAGCACAAGTTGGGCACGCGGCAGATCCCCGCCCAGGATCGCCGGCAGGCCGGGCACCGCCGGCAGGATCAGGTCAGTGCCGGCAATGCCGATGATCGTGCCGCTGACGATCAGCAGAAAGGTGCCGACATGGCGGCTCGGGATCGTGCTCATCCGTTCGGTCTAGCCCTGGAGGCATGGGCGGCAACGCATAAGTTATGCGTCAGGGCGGAGCGTCTCCACCAGCCGCGCGGCAGTGCCATCGGACAGGATGAACCGCGTCCAGCGGCACTGGCTCGGCCGGACCGGCACGACGTCGGACCCGTTCGCGCCCGTCTCCATTTCGACCGGTGCGACGGCGGCCCCTTCGCGCCATCCCAGTGTTGGCAACCGGGCTTCCATCGCCGCGAGTTCCTCGGTGATGAACGGCCAGAGCGACCGGCCGATCATCGCATCGGGCGCGCAACCGAACCCCTGTGCCCGCGTCGCGGAGAGCGCGAGCAGCCGGTGGCTGAGATCGCAGATCAGATGCACCGGGCGCGGGCTTTCGGTCACCAGCCCGGCCAGCACGCGATCCGCACCCGTATCGAGCCGCGCCGCGAGCACTGCCTCCACCCTGGCCCGCTCGGCAGGTTCCATCGCCTGTGCCCCCGATTCCCAGCGGGAGATCGTCGACTGCGCAACCCCGAACCGCTCGGCCGCATCGGATTGCTTCACCCGGTGCAGCACCCGCCAGCGCCTGAGCGCATGGCCGAGTGGCGCCTGTGGCGGCAGGATCTCATCGGGAAAGGAAACTCGCTGGCCCATGGCGCCAGTTTAGCGCGAGACTCGGTCAGGCGGAACCACGGGCTAGAAATCGCCAAGACTTCACTCCACCGTTTATCCCGAGAGTTTGATCCATTCATGTTGAAACGCTCGTCATTGCGAGGAGCGTAGCGACGAAGCAATCCAGTGGTTGATGCATCCCTGGATTGCCGCGCTTCGCTCGCAATGACGATTTATCCTTGCTGGATACGGTCCTAAAATAATCGCCCGCCATCGGGCACTGACTGGCTCGGCATCGCCAGCACCACTTCGCCATCCGCATCCGGGAACCCGAGGGTCAGCACTTCGGACATGAACTTGCCGATCTGGCGCGGGGGAAAGTTGACCACCGCGGCGACCTGGCGGCCGATCAATGTCTCGGGCGCATAATGACGGGTGATCTGCGCGGACGATTTCCGGCGCCCGATCGCGGGGCCGAAATCGATCACCAGCTTGATCGACGGCTTGCGCGCCTCCGGAAAGGGCTCGGCCTCGACGATCGTGCCGATACGGATGTCGACCGCAAGAAACTGGTCGAAACTGATCGGCTCGCCAGCCGGGGCGGAGGCATCATGGGAAATATGCATCGGACATCATCTTCAAAGCGTAGGGAACATGGTCGGCGCGAACGATCGCCCGCTCACTCCACCGTGACGGATTTCGCGAGATTGCGGGGCTGATCGACGTCCGTGCCCTTGGCGACGGCAACATGATAGGCCAGCAATTGCACCGGCACCGCATAGACGATCGGCGCGATCAGCGGATGAACCTTGGGCATCTCGATCGTGGCGACGGCGTCCTCGCCAGCCTGGGCCAGCCCCTCGGCATCCGAGATCAGCACGACTTGTGCACCGCGCGCCTGCGCTTCCTGCATGTTGGACACGGTCTTGTCGAACAGCGGCCCCGACGGCGCGAGCACGATCAACGGTACATGGTCGTCGATCAAAGCGATCGGACCATGCTTCATTTCGCCCGATGCATAGCCCTCGGCATGGATATAGCTGATTTCCTTCAGCTTCAGCGCGCCTTCCAGCGCGAGCGGATAATCCGGGCCGCGACCGAGATAGAGCACGTCGCGCGCGGCGGCGATGATGCCCGCCATCGCGCGGATCTCGTCGTCATGCGCCAACGCCGCATTGATGGCGGCGGGTGCTTCGATCAGATGACGCACGATCTCCCGCTCCTCCTCGGCCGGCAATTTGCCCGCCGCGCGCGCAAGATTAACCGAAAGCGCCGCCATCACCGCCAACTGACAGGTAAAGGCCTTGGTGGACGCCACGCCGATCTCGGGACCGGCATGAGTGGGCAGCAGCAGATCGACTTCGCGCGCCATCGAACTGGTCGGCACATTGATGATGCCCGCCGTGGTTACGCCATTGCTCTTCATGTGGCGAAGCGCCGCGAGCGTGTCCGCGGTCTCGCCCGATTGCGAGACGACGACGCCCAGCGTGTTGGGCAGCAACACCGGGTCGCGATAGCGGAACTCCGATGCGACATCGACCTCGACGGGAATGCGCGCGAACCGCTCGATCCAGTATTTGCCGATCATGCCGACATAGGATGCGGTGCCGCAGGCGACGATCACGACGCGCTCGACCGAAGCCAGATCGAAATCCATGTCGGGCAGCGCGACCATCTGCTCCAGCGGACGGATATAGCTTTGCAGAGTCTGGGCGACGACGACCGGCTGCTCGTAAATCTCCTTCTGCATGAAATGCGCGTGATTGCCCTTGTCGATCATCGCGGCGGATGCGCCCGATTCGACGATCGGGCGTTCGACCGGCTGGTTCTCGCGATCGAAGATCTCGACGCTGTCGCGCGTGATCGCAACCCAGTCGCCCTCGTCGAGATAGGCGATGCGCTGGGTGAGCGCAGCCAGCGCATGCGCATCGGATCCCAGATAATTCTCGCCCTCGCCATAACCGACGGTCAGCGGCGCGCCGAGCCGCGCGCCGATCAGCAGGTCGGGCTCGGTCCGGAACATGACGCCCAATGCGAACGCACCGTGGAGGCGCGGCAACACTGCGGCAACCGCGTCGCGTGGGGCGGCGCCACGCTCGACTTCGCGCGCGATCAGATGCGCGACCACTTCGGTGTCGGTCTGGCTCAGGAACACGCGTCCTTCGGCCAGCAGCTCGTCGCGCAGCGGCTTGAAATTCTCGATGATGCCATTGTGGACGATCACCACGTCGCCCGAGATGTGCGGATGCGCATTGTCTGTGGTCGGCGCGCCATGCGTTGCCCAGCGCGTATGTGCGATGCCGCTCGATCCGGGTGCCGGATCGGCTGCGAGGACACGCACCAGATTCTCCAGCTTGCCCTCGGCACGACGGCGGATCAGCTGCCCATCATGCACCGTGCAGATGCCGGCGGAATCATAACCCCGATATTCCAGGCGCTTCAGCCCGTCGACAAGCCGGTCGGCGACATCGCCCTTCCCCAGGATTCCGATGATTCCGCACATATCGCACTTACTCCATTTCCCCCCTCCCGCTTACGGGAGGGGGATTTTACTTGTTCTTCTTCGCACTCATCACATCGCGGAAGCGCTTTGCCCGCCCCGGCTTCGCCTCCTGCTGCCCGCGCGCAACGGCAAGCGCATCCGGCTCGACATCGCGGGTGATGACCGATCCCGCCCCGACGATCGCGCCCGCGCCGATCCTGACGGGCGCGACAAGCGCACTGTTCGATCCGATGAAGGCGCCCGCGCCGATCTCGGTGCGATATTTGAAATAGCCGTCATAATTGCAGGTGATCGTGCCCGCGCCGATATTGGCCCCTGCCCCGATGTCGGCATCGCCCAGATAGGTCAGGTGATTGGCCTTGGCGCCCGGCCCGAGCACAGCCTTCTTCATCTCGACGAAATTGCCGACCTTGGATTTCTCGCCCATCACCGCGCCCGGGCGCAGACGGGCATAGGGGCCGACTTCAGCCTTCTCACCGATGGTCGCGCCCTCGATATGGCTGAAACCGTGGATCACGACCCGATCGGCCACGGTCACGCCGGGGCCGAAGAACACATTGGGCTCGATCGTTACGTCGCGGCCCAGCACGGTATCGTGTGCGAACCACACGGTTTCCGGTGCGATCAGGGTCACGCCGTCCGCCATGGCGCGCGCACGACGGCGGCGTTGCCACTCGCCCTCGACCGCGGCCAGTTCCGCGCGGCTGTTGACGCCAGCAACCTCCCACGCATCGGCCTCCACCACCGCGCTCCGCCGTCCCTCGGCAAGCGCAAGCATGACGATGTCGGGCAGATAATATTCGCCCGCCGCATTCTCGTTGCGGACACGGCCCAGCAGCGCGAACAGGTCGCGCGCGCGCACCGCCATCAGGCCCGAATTGCACAAGTCGATCGCGCGTTCTTCGGCGGTCGCATCCTTATATTCGACCATCTTGGCGATGGTGCCGTCATCCTCGACGATGATCCGGCCATAGGCACCAGCATCGGCCGGCCGAAAGGCCAGCACGACAGCGACGGGCGCATCGGCAGCGTTCAGCCGCTCGATCATGCCACGCATCGTCGCTTCGCCGACAAGCGGTACGTCACCGTAGAGAATCAGCACATCGCCATCAAAGCCCGCCAGCTCATCCTCCGCCTGGCGGACGGCATGGCCGGTGCCGAGCTGTTCGGACTGGACGGCGAATCGCACGGCCTGCCCCGCCAGCGATGCTTCGATCTGCTCGCGCCCGGCGCCGACCACCACCACGGTCCGTGCTGGCGCAAGCGCATCGACGCTCGCCAGCAGGTGATGCAGCATGGGTCGCCCGGCAATCGGGTGAAGCACCTTGTGAATATCGGATTTCATCCGCGTGCCCTGCCCGGCGGCAAGGACGATTGCGGCAAGGTCGGTGGTGGGCTGCGCGCTCATGGATGCTCCCTCATGGCGCTCGCATCTGCCATGGAAACCTTGCAAATTCCATAGCGACCAAGGCATGGGACACGCCATGCAAGACAGCCCCGTCGCCTTTCCGTTTCAGCTCGTCGGTTTCGACCTGGACGGCACCCTTCTCGACACCAGCGCGGACCTGACCGGCGCGGTCAATCATGCCCTGGCGCTCGCCGGCCGGCCGCTGCTCGACGCGGAAACGGTACGACCGATGATCGGCGGCGGTGCCAAACGGATGCTGGAGCGTGGCCTTGCCGAGAGCGGCGGCTGCGAAGAGGACGAGCTGAAACAGCTCTACCATGCGCTGCTCGATCATTATGAAGCCAATGTCTCGGCAGGCAGCGTGCCCTTTCCCGGAATGATCGAGGCACTGGACGCGCTCGATGCGCTGGGTGTGAAGGCAGCGATCTGCACCAACAAGTTCGAGCGACTGGCGAACAAATTGCTGGTCGAACTCGGCCTGCGCGACCGTTTCGTCGCGCTGATCGGCGGCGACACCATGGGCAAGGGCAACGCCAAGCCCTCAGCCGCGCCCATTCACGAGATGATCCGCCGCGCCGGCGGGGGCCGCGCGGCATTTGTCGGCGATTCGATCTACGACGTGATGGCCGCAAAAAATGCGGGCGTTCCCAGCATCGTCGTCCGCTTCGGCTTTCTCGGTGGTCCTGCAGAGGAACTCGGCGCCGACGCGATCATCGACCGCTATGAGGATCTGATTCCGACCTTGCGAAAGCTGGGCGCCACTTAAGCCCCTCCCTTTCAAGGGAGGGGTTGGGGGTGGGTCGCGAGAGACGAATGTCTCGAGCTGCGGTGCCAGCGACTCCCCCACCCCAACCCAGTGCGACAGCAGCCCTATCCCCCGGATAGGGCCGAAAGCTGCCGTACTCCTGAAGGGGAGGGGCTCTAGTTATCCCTTCCGCCACTTGGTCCACAAATGCCGCGCCAGCATCAGCGGCGGCATGCGCAGCCAGTGCGAACGAACATAAAAGGCGAATTGGGTGAATTTGTGCGTCGAGCGGCCCCAGCCGTCTCGCGCCAGCAACCGGCGGGCGAACCAACCGTCAAACACGCCCCAACGCCCTGCCAGCACCGGATCGACTGGCGTCGCGTAGAGCCGCCGAGTCAGGCGCAGCGCCAGCGCGAGGTGTGAAGTAAGGCCATGCAGGCGGGCCCGCTCGCCGAGACGGAGCCAAAATCCAGGCACCTCGCTCAATTCCCGCAGCAGCCGATCCTGATCCCACAGATTGCGCAACCCACCGGCAAGATCGCCATCGGCGAAAAGATGCGCGACGCCGTGCAGCACCATATCTTCGGGAGAGAAGGTCCGCAGGCCATCGGCGAGCAGCACGCTATCCGCCACCATCGCTGCAGCATCGGGCGTGCCCCCGGCCGTCAGCGGCAGGATCGTGTGATGCACGTCGATCATCCGGTCGCGCTCGCGATGGATCAGCGGCGGCAGCTCGTGCATATGCTCGCGATAATAGGCGTCGTCATAAGGATCCGGCTTCACCCATTCCCAGCCGGCGGCGAGCAACGCGGCCTCCACGGCGCCGAGCACCGCGCGCGGCACCATGATATCGAGATCGCCGATCGAGCGCCCCACCCCCGCATCCATGCTGGTCGCGGCATAGGCCGTGCCCTTCATCAGGATCACCGGCACGTCGAGCGCGGCAAGCGCACGGCGCGCCATCTCCGCCTCCCACAATGCCGAACGTCGCCATTGCTCCGCCGAGGCGCGGGCATCCGCCAGGATGCGCGCGGCAGCGCGCGGCATGTCTTGCCCCTCCAGGCGAAAAGCGAGGCTGCCGATCAGCTGCTCAGCGCGCGCGGCGGTGATCAGCCCCGTCCAGCCCTGCGCGTCGAGCCGCGCGGTGCTTGCGGGATCGCGCAACGCATCGGCGAGCGCCTTCATGCCGGACCACCGCTTGTCGTCATTGCGAGCGTAGCGAAGCAATCCAGAAGAGCCCCGCGCGCAGTCTGGATTGCCGCGCTGCGCTCGCAATGACGGATGCTCTTGTGACGGAGGCTCATCGGCTCTCCTCCGCCCAGAGCCGCTCAACGAGCGATACCGCCCCTTCGGTGTCGGGATAGTCGATCGCGCGGCTCGGTACGTCGCGGACCAGTGCGGAAAGCGCAGCAAAGGCGGGTTCGCCCATTGCAACATAGTTGGTCGATGCCTGGGTGAGCCGCACGAACGCCTCGCTGCCGCCCACCGGCCGGTCCGCCGCTTCGAACCCATAGCGCGGAAACAGGATCAGCGCCGGGCGCGCGGGCACGTCCATCGCCGCCAGCGCCGCGCGATTGGGGCGCAGATGGCGGATATCACCCTTGGGCGTGCCGCTGAGCAACGGGCCGAACCGATCGGGCGAAACCTCCGCCTCCATCGCTGCGATCGCCGCATTCTTCAGGCTGACCAGCCGGGGAAAGGCATGGAGCCGGCCGGTATCGGGATCGAGCAAAGCGAATTCGTCGCCCATGAAGCGCCAGCCGCGCTCGCCCAGCATTGCCGCCAGCGTCGATTTTCCTGCACCAGAATGCCCGGTCATCAGCAATGCGCGCCCATCGCGCTCCACCGCGGAGGCGTGCAGCAGCAGATAGCGGCGCTGGCCCAGCGCCATCTGCAGATTCATCCCCATTTCGGCGGCGAGCAAACCCTGGGCAAGCGGCAGCGGCGCCGCGTCGGGCAAGGTGAAATCGCCATGGATCGCCACCGACGGCCGCAGGATACGCCGCCATGGCCGCTCCGGCTCCAGACGCACCGTGAAATCGGCCACGCCATCCTCGGGTGCCGGATAGCCGGCATAAAGCGTACGCAGCGCCGCGATCGGCTGTCGCCAGGCCGATCCTATGCGGAAGCCCACCGGGCCGATGCGAAGGCCGAGCCGATATCTCATGCGCGCTGAACCAGGCCGATCGCCTCAAGCTCGGCCAGCCGCGCCGCGATCGCTTCCACTGCGCCTGCGACATCGAAATCGTGACGCGCGGCCAGCCGCGCCACCAGCGTCGTGGCATCCGCCGGCCCCTCGGCCAGCGCATCGAGCATCTGCGGAACAGGCTCGGCAACGACATGCGTCATGCCCGATGGACGATGATAGATCAGGTCGAGCGCGTCGAGCGCGACGAGACTGCGCGCTTCAGGCGGATCCGCCCGGTAAATGATATCCCCCATGACGGGGTGGTCAGCGCCGCGGATTCTGCAGCGAGGCGTAGCAGGTGAAGCCGCTCTGGCCCTGCTGAAGACGGCGGATATAGTTGGTATAGGCCTGGCTACGCGACGGGTCGGTGCCGGGCAGCGAACGTCCGCTGCGCAGCGCGGAGCGGACTTCCTCACCCTTGAACGGGCGCGGCGACGGCGGGAAAGCCCCCGGCGTGTCGGATGGCACGAGGCTCCCGTCAGGTGCGATATAATTGCCCGCGCGCGCAGCGTCGGGCACCGGGATCTCGCAATTGAGCACGGACCCCGCGGCTTGAGCGAGTGCGGGACGAATCGAGACCACGGCCGAAGCCGCGACCGCGCCGATCATCAGCGCCTGTCGCCGCGTGGCAGCGGGTTTTCCGGTTTCGTCGCTGTCGTCCGGCTGATCCATCATTCCGCCCTTATGCCCGCTCTTGTTTGCATAAACGTAAATCCGGCGCGAGGCGACGCCGTTAACCATGCCTCCAAATTTCCGCGCGCGCATGGCCACAAATCGGATAAAGCGCGCAACGATGAGATCGTTCGATTCCGCCTGGACCATTGCCGCAACCGCAATCGTCACGATCGCCGCGCTCGCCGGCGCCGCGCTTGGCGCGCCGTTCGAATCGGTCCTGATTTTCCTGACCGGCGGCATCGGCGCGATCCTGCTCGCCATCTATCCACGCGCAGCCACGCCCGACACCCCGACGCCGACGACCGACGCGACGCAAAGCGGCAGCGCCAACGAATTGCTCGATGCGTTGACCGATCCGCTGCTGCTGATCCGCGACGGACGCATCGTCGTCGCCAACACCGCCGCGCTGACGCTGCTTGGCCGCCATATCCTGGGCGAGGATGTCCGCACCGCGATTCGTCACCCCGCCGCGTCCGAACATCTTGCCCGGCCGTTAAGCGGCGGGGTCGATCGCGGTATCGAGTTGATGGGGCTCGGCACGCGCGATCAGCGCTGGCTGATGCGCGTCGCAGAGTTGAGCGATGGCCGCCGCCTCGTTCATCTGGTCGATCGCAGCCTGGCGCATGCCGCCGAACGCATCCGTGTCGATTTCGTCGCCAATGCCAGCCACGAACTGCGCACGCCACTCGCGGCGATCCTCGGTTTCGCCGAAACTTTGGGCGGCGAGGCCGGCGGAGAGGAAGCCACACGCACGCGGTTCCTGGGCGTGATCATGAAAGAGGCGCAGCGCATGCAGACGCTGGTCGATGATCTGATCTCCCTGTCGCGCATCGAAGCGGAGAAACATCGCGCGCCCGACGAAGCGATCGACCTGCGCGCACTGATGAGCGAAGTGACCCGCGTGATCCAGGATCAGCCGGCAAGCCGCGATCGTGTTCTCGACGTGCAGGCACCGAGCGATCTGCCAGCGGTTGCGGGCGATCGCGCGCAACTGTCGCAGCTTCTGCACAACATCATCGGCAACGCCGTCAAATATGGCCGCGCCGGCAGCCCGGTCCGCATCTCGCTATCCCCCGCCGATGCCGGCATGGTGCGGCTGGCTGTCGAGGACGAGGGCGACGGCATCGACCCCAAGCATCTGCCGCGGCTGACCGAGCGATTCTATCGCGTCGATTCGGGCCGCAGCCGCGCAATGGGCGGGACCGGACTGGGCCTTTCGATCGTCAAGCACATCGTCGAACGGCATCGTGGCCGGCTCGATATCGCCAGCATTCCCGGGACCGGGACAACAGTAACGGTGACATTGCCCACCGCGCCCTGAGAGTCTGTTTGGGAAATGTGCGGAAGGGCACATTTCCAATGCCGCACCGGCCCGCTCCCCCACCCGGCCTCCCAACGGCAGTATAATCTGGGAGGCCGGGTGGGGGAGCGGGCCGGTGCGGGATGCGCCAAAGGCGCATTTCCAGACAGACTCGGGGACGCTGTCATAAAAGCGTCACCAATATGAAACAAAAGCCTCAAGACTCGCTGCTAGCGCGGCGTCGACCGCAGATCGTTGCGGATCCAGGAGACTTGAATGTTCAGGAAGATCGCCATTTTCGCGCTGCCGCTCGGGCTTGCCGCATGTGGAGGCGCCGGTGGCGATTCGGCGGGGGCCAGCCGCGACCAGATCAAGGTGGTCGGGTCGTCGACCGTCTACCCCTTTACCAAGGCCGTCGCAGAGCAGTTCGCCAGCAAGAACACCCAGTTCAAGGCGCCAGTGGTCGAATCGACCGGCACCGGTTCGGGCATGAAGCTGTTCTGCGCGGGCGTCGGCGTCCAGCATCCCGATATCGAGAATGCGTCGCGCCGGATGAAGAAGTCCGAGTTCGAGGATTGCCAGAAGAACGGCGTGAACGACATTGTCGAGATCCAGATCGGCATCGACGGCCTGGCGCTGATCGAAGCGAATAACGGCCCGGCGCTGTCGCTGACCGTCCAGGATATCTACAAGGCACTCGCCGCCACCCCCTATGGCAAGCCGCAAACCGCCAAGACCTGGAAAGACGTGAACCCGGCGCTGCCCGCGATCGCGATCCAGGTGCTCGGCCCCCCCTCCACATCGGGCACGCGCGATTCGCTGGCCGAACTGATCCTTGAAAAGGGCTGCGACGCCGATCCGGCGATGAAGGCGCTCAAGGAAGTCGATGTCGAGAAGCACAAGACGATCTGCACCAAGGTCCGCGAGGACAAGGTGTATGTCGAGCAGGGCGAGAACGACAATCTCATCGTCCAGAAGCTGACGTCGAACCCCACCGCGATCGGCGTTCTGGGTTACAGCTTCCTAGAGGAGAATCTGAACGCGGTACGCGGCGTGAAGATCAACGGCATCGCGCCGACCTATGAGACCATCTCCGACTTCACCTATCCCGGTGCGCGCGCCATGTTCATCTACGTCAAGGGCGCGCATCTCAAGGCCGTACCGGGGCTCAAGGAGTTCGTCGCCGAATATGCCAGCGCCTGGAACGCCGATGGCTATCTGGCCCGCCGCGGACTGATCGCGTCGCCCGATACGGTCCGCGCCGTCAACGCCGAGACCGCACGCGCACTGAAGTTCATGGACGGCAAAGACCTGAAGTGAGCCTGGCCACACCCGGCCCCTACACCGCTCGTCCCGAGCCTGTCGAAGGACTGCCCTTTCCCCTTCTCCGCTTCGGCAAGAAGGACAGGGCCTCGACAGGCTCGGCCCGAACGGGCGTTGTTACCGTCAGCTAAGGATTCACGTGTCCACCCTCGCTCTTCTCTTTCTGGTGCTGGGTCTCGGGCTGATCGCTTGGATCAGCGCGCGGGTTCGTGCGTCGCGCTTCGTGATCACCGGCCCCGCATCGCAGCGGCCACATTCGCTGCCCGCGTATCACGCCTGGTATGTCGGGCTGTGGGTGGCGGGGCCTGCACTGCTGTTCCTGGCGGTCTGGGCCGCGGTCTCGCCCGGGCTCATCACCCAGGCGGTGCTCGCCAGCCCCGCAGCATCCGCCCTTCCCGCCTTCGGCATGGAGCGTTCGGCGATCCTGGGTGAGGCGCGCGCGCTGGCCGACGGATCGCTTGCCGCCGGCTTCCACGCGCAATCTGCCTCGCTTGCCCCGGCCTATGCCAAGGCGCTGCGCTTCTACGGCACAATCGGCGCGGTCGTCGCGCTGCTGCTCGCCTTTGCCTGTGGCGCCTATGCCTTCACCCGCGTCCGCCCCGATTTCCGGGCGCGCACCCGTGTCGAGCGACTGGTGATGGGTACCTTGCTGGCGGCCTCGCTCGTCGCGATCCTGACGACCATCGGCATCGTCGCATCCTTGATCTTCGAATCGGCCCGCTTCTTTTCGATGGTGTCCCCCATCGAGTTCCTGTTCGGCACCCAATGGAGCCCGCAGACCGCGATCCGCGCCGACCAGGTCGGATCGTCGGGTGCATTCGGCGCGGTGCCCTTGTTCTGGGGCACCATCTTCATCGGTGCGATCATCGCGATGATCGTCGCGATCCCGCTCGGCCTGATGAGCGCCATCTACCTGACCCAATATGCCAAGGCGTCCACGCGGCGCTGGGTGAAGCCGATCCTCGAGATCCTCGCCGGCGTCCCGACCGTAGTCTATGGCTATTTCGCCGCACTCACCGTCGCCCCCGCGCTGCGCGATTTCGCGGTCGCGATCGGGATCAGCAGCGCATCGTCCGAATCCGCGCTCGCCGCCGGCCTCGTGATGGGCGTGATGATCATCCCCTTCGTCTCCTCCATGGCCGACGATTCGATCGCCGCGGTGCCGCAGGCGATGAAGGATGGATCGCTCGCCATGGGCGCCACATCGTCAGAGACGATCCGCAAGGTGCTGCTGCCCGCGGCCCTGCCGGGCGTTGTCGGCGGCGTGCTTCTCGCCGTCAGCCGCGCGATCGGCGAGACGATGATCGTGGTCATGGCCGCCGGCCTTGCCGCGAACCTGACCGCCAATCCCTTCTCCAGCGTGACCACCGTCACCACCCAGATCGTCCAGTTGCTGACCGGCGATCAGGAATTCGACAGCGCCAAGACGCTCGCCGCCTTCGCGCTGGGCCTGGTGCTGTTCGTCATCACGCTGCTGCTCAACATCGTCGCACTCCGCGTCGTCAAAAAATACCGGGAAGCTTATGAGTGACACGATAGTCGCCCAATCGCCCGTCTCCCCGGCCGAGCCCGCCCCGCGCGCGCCGACCGACTGGAAGACCGATGCGATGCAGACGCGGATCCGTCGGCGCTACGCCGCGGAACGGCGTTTCCGCCTGCTCGGACTGGCGTCCGTGACGATCTCGGTCGCGTTCCTCGCATTCCTGCTGTTCACGATGATCGGCAATGGCGCGCGCGGTTTCACGCAGACCGAAGTCCAGCTGCCGATCGATTTCCCGCAAGCCGGCCTCGCGCTCGATCCGTCGACGCTGCATGGCGATGGCGGGCGCGCCGCGCTGGCCGCGGTCGACCTTGAAGGGACAACGTCGAAGGCCGCAGCGGCCGCATTCGGCCCACAGGGCCCGACGATGGTCTCCGACGGCGCCTGGTTGTCGGTGCGCGACGCGATCGAAGCCGATCCGTCGATCCTGACGCGCAAGGTGGATGTGGCCGTGCCCGTCTCGACCGGTATCGATCTGGTCGCCAAGGGCAGCGGCGGCGATGCCGCGGCCCGCACCGCGCACGCCATGCTCGACAAGGCCGGGCGGCTCAGCACCGATTTCAACGTGAACTTCCTGACCGCGTCGGATTCGACCGACCCGATGCGCGTCGGCATCTGGGGTGCGCTCAAGGGTTCGCTGATCACGATGCTGGTGACGCTGCTGCTCGCCTTCCCGGTCGGCGTGCTCTCCGCCGTCTATCTGGAGGAATATGCGCCGCGCAATCGCTGGACCGACCTGATCGAGGTTTCGATCAACAATCTGGCGGCCGTGCCGTCGATCATCTTCGGTCTGCTCGGCCTGGCGGTGTTCCTGAACTTCATGCACCTGCCGCGCTCGGCCTCGATCGTCGGCGGCCTGACGCTGGCGCTGATGACGATGCCCGTCATCGTCATCGCCGGGCGCAACGCGATCAAGTCCGTCCCCCCGTCCATCCGTGACGCGGCCTATGGTGTCGGCGCCTCGCCGGTGCAGGTGGTGTTCCACCACGTCCTGCCGCTGGCGCTGCCCGGTATCCTGACCGGCACGATCATCGGCATGGCGCGTGCACTGGGCGAAACCGCGCCGCTGCTGATGATCGGCATGCGCGCGTTCATCGCGACGCCGCCGAGCGGCATCACCGATCCCGCCACCGTGCTTCCCGTCCAGATCTTCCTCTGGTCGGACGAAGTCAGCCGCGGCTTCGTCGAAAAGACGTCCGCCGCCATTATCGTCCTCCTCGTCTTCCTGCTCACCATGAACGGGCTGGCGATCTATCTCCGCAACAGGTTCGAGCGCCGCTGGTAATGGAAAACATGACGCAACATCCCAAGATGACCGCGCGCGACGTCAGCGTGTTCTATGGTGCAAAACAAGCGATCCAATCGGTGTCGATCGACATCGACATGGCGAACGTGACGGCGTTCATCGGCCCCTCGGGCTGCGGCAAATCGACGTTCCTGCGGACGCTGAACCGCATGAACGACACGATCGCCGGGGCGCGGGTCGAAGGGCAGATCGCGCTCGACGGCGAGGATATCTACGCATCCTCGATGGACGTGGTCCAGCTCCGCGCGCGGGTCGGCATGGTCTTCCAGAAGCCCAACCCCTTCCCCAAGTCGATCTACGAGAATGTCGCCTATGGCCCGCGCATCCACGGGCTGGCACCGGCTAAGGCCGATCTCGACCGCATGGTCGAAAGCGCGCTGCGCAAGGCCGGCCTGTGGGACGAAGTGAAGGATCGCCTGGCCGAAAGCGGCACCGCGCTGTCGGGCGGCCAGCAGCAGCGGCTGTGCATCGCGCGTGCGATCGCGGTCGACCCCGAAGTCGTGCTGATGGACGAGCCCTGTTCGGCGCTCGACCCGATCGCGACCGCCAAGATCGAGGAACTGATCCACGAACTGCGCGGCCGCTATGCGATCGCGATCGTGACGCACAACATGCAGCAGGCCGCGCGCGTCTCGCAGAAGACCGCGTTCTTCCACCTCGGAACGCTTGTCGAATATGGCGACACGTCCGAGATATTCACCAATCCGCGCCAGGAGCGCACCAAGGATTACATCACCGGCCGCTACGGCTGAGGATCTATCGGGTTTAGAAGGACTTGCGATGGGTACCACCGAACATACCGTCAAGGCGTTCGACGAGGATATCGGCGAACTGCGCGGACTGATCTCCGAAATGGGCGGCCGCGCCGAAGCCGCGATCGTCGCGGCGATGGACGCGCTGGTGAAAAGCGACACGACGGCCGCGAGCCGGATCGTCGCCGAGGATGCGCGGATCGACGAGATCGAAAGCCAGGTCGAGAAACTCGCCGTGCGGATCATCGCGCTGCGTGCGCCGATGGCGGACGATCTTCGCGAAGTGGTCGCAGCGATCAAGATCGCGGGCGTGATCGAGCGGATCGGCGATTATGCCAAGAATATCGCCAAGCGCGTGCCACTGATCGAGAGCCGCCGCATGATCGAGCCGATCTCGCTGCTGCCCGCCATGGCCGCCACCGCGACCGAAATGGTCCATGACGTGCTCAACGCATTCGGCGCGCGCGATTCCGCCGCGGCCGTGCGCGTGGTCGAGCGCGACCATGTCGTCGACGATTTCTACAATTCGATCTTCCGCACGCTCGTCACCTTCATGATGGAAAATCCCAAGACCATCGGCGAGGCGGCGCACCTGCTGTTCGTCGCGAAGAATCTCGAGCGCGTCGGCGACCATGCCACCAACGTCGCCGAGATGGTCTATTATGCGGCGACCGGCCAATATCTCGGCGACCGCGCCGCGCGGGAGGTCTGATCATGGCACGTGCAGATATGCTGTTGGTCGAGGATGACGCCGCACTGGCGGAATTGCTCGTCTATACATTCCAGCGCGAGGATTTCGCGGTCCGCCACACGCCCGACGGCGAAGAAGCTCTGCTGCTCGCGCAGGAATCCGCACCCGATATCGTGCTGCTCGACTGGATGGTCGAAAGCCTGTCGGGCATCGAGGTCTGCCGGCGCCTGCGCCGAGCACCCGATACCGCGAACGTGCCGATCATCATGCTGACAGCACGTGGCGAAGAGGAGGATCGCGTCCGCGGCCTCGACACCGGCGCCGACGATTATGTCACCAAGCCCTTCTCCCCCCGCGAACTGGTCGCGCGTGTCGGCGCCGTGCTGCGCCGCGTGCGCCCGGCGCTCGCCGGGGAGACGCTGAGCTATGCCGATATCGAGATGGATACGGTGGGCCACAAGGTGAAGCGCGGCGGCGCGGTCGTGCCGCTCGGGCCCACCGAGTTCCGCCTGCTCAAGCATTTCCTGGAGCATCCCGGCTGGGTGTTCTCGCGCGAGCGACTGCTCGATTCGGTCTGGGGCCGCGACAGCGAGATCGAACCGCGCACGGTGGACGTCCATATCCGCCGGCTGCGCAAGGCGATCAACCAGGGCGACCGCGCGGATATCATCCGCACCGTTCGTTCGGCCGGCTACGCACTGGATTCGGACGCGGCTTAAGCTCGGGCCGGTAACATTTTCGACCTGTCGCTCCAGCTTTCGCTGGGGCGACATGGTGCGTGCCTCATTCATCGCTGATTTCTCCGTTGCCCATCCCGCAGGAACCCTCGCGCGTTCGTTTCGTTGACGCACTGACGCGGCAGGACGCTGCGGGCGGGGTGGATGAGGAGATGACGATGAAATCCATGTTCCTGACCATCGCGCTTGCGATGAGCACGGCCGCGATCGCGCAGCCACCTGCCGATGCTCCGCCGCCGGCCGATCAAATGGCCGCCCAGCCTGATACGGCAATGCCCGCAGCCGCACCGATGCCGCAGGGCAAGATCGTCATGCCATCGCAGTCGGTCGAACAAGCCTTTCCGCCCCCGCCGCCCAAGGCAGACTATCCCTGGTGTTCGCGCACCGTCACCGACGCGTGCAAGCAACGCAGCGATCCGGGCTACAACAAATAGCCCGGTTGCCGCCGGTCCCCGGCTCCCAGGGGGCCGGCGGTTCCCACTTCCAATCCTGACGCCGACAGCTTAGGTGACGTTCGCGTAAACGTCATCCGGAGCAGGATATGAGCATCGATTTCACTGGTCGCGTCGCGATCGTCACCGGCGCAGGCGGCGGCCTCGGTCGCGCCTATGCACTCGAACTGGCGCGTCGCGGCGCCAAGGTCGTCGTCAACGATCTGGGCGGATCGCGCGACGGTACGGGCCATTCGGACGCGGCGTTGCAGGTGGTCGAGGAAATCGAGGCTGCTGGCGGCACCGCCATGTCGAACGGCGGCAGCGTCACCGAATATGACCAGATGGTCGAGATGGTCGCAAAGACCAAGGAAGCCTGGGGCGGTGTCCATGTCCTGATCAACAATGCCGGGATCCTGCGCGACAAGAGCTTCACCAAGATGGAGCCCGAGGATTTCGACCTGGTGGTGAAGGTCCATCTTATCGGCTCCGCCAACTGCACCAAGGCGGTGTGGGATACGATGCGCGAGCAGGCCTATGGCCGCATCCTGATGACGGCGTCATCGACCGGCCTGTTCGGCAATTTCGGCCAGGCCAATTACGGTGCGGCGAAGCTCGGCCTCGCCGGCCTCACCAAGACGCTGTATCTTGAGGGCGCCAAGTATAATATCCGCGTCAACACGCTGGCCCCCGTTGCCGGCACCCGGATGACCGCGGATATCTTCCCGGAAGAGGCCTATGCCGCTTTCGCCCCCGAAAATGTCGCGCCGGCCGCCCTGTTCCTCGTTTCAGAGGATGCGCCGAGCAACGCGATCGTCGGCGCGGGCGCCGGCGTGTTCCAGGCGTCCTATGTCACGCTGACCCCCGGCGTGCTCATCCCGCAGGACGAACGTACGCCCGAGGGCGTTGCCGCGCATTGGGCGCAGATCATCGATCGCACGGGCGAGATCGTGCCCCAGTCGGGCGCGGAACAATCAATGGCCATCCTGTCCAAACTCCAGGGAAAATAGCGCCCTTCCCCCTCCCCGACGCGGAGGCGACATAGTGTATTGCCGTCTTAATACAGCATTGCTATGATCGCCGCCGCAAGGGGAGGAGAAGTCGCATGTATAGTGAGACAGATCTCGAGGCCGCGGTCGCCGCAGGGGTGTTGACTCCTGCGGCCGCCGAAGCGTTTCGCAACCATGTCGCGACACGAAGCGCGACGACGATCGTCGATGAGGAAAGTTTCCGCCTCCTCACCGGCTTCAACGATATTTTCGTCTCGATCGCGCTGGTGCTGCTGCTGAGCGCGCTTGCCTGGATCGGCGGCGACAGCTCGGTCGGGCTGGCCGGCGCGATGGTCGCGGGCGCGAGTTGGGGCCTTGCCGAATATTTCACCCGCCGCCGCCGCATGGCGCTGCCGAGCATCCTGTTGCTGCTGAGCTTCACCGGCGGCGTCGCCGCGACGATGATCGGCACGCTCATCGACATGCAAGCCGACTTCTCCGACCGCACAAGCGCTCTTATCCTGGCTGGTATCGGTGTCGTCACCGCCCTCGCCGCCTGGGGCCATTGGCTGCGCTTCCGCGTGCCGATCACGGTCGCGGCCGGCGCCGTCGCACTGGTGGGCGTGGTCGTCGCGCTGGCGCTTGCCGCCAATCCGGACCTTGGCGAGCATGCAAGCTGGCTGGTGCTGGTCGGCGGCATCGCCACCTTCGGTTTCGCGATGTGGTGGGACATGTCGGACCGCACCCGGCAGACCCGCCGCTCCGACGTCGCCTTCTGGCTTCACCTCGCTGCCGCGCCGATGATCGCGCATCCGATCTTCCACGCGCTCGGCGTGCTCGACGGTCAGGTCGACACGGCGCAGGCCGGCATCGTCATCGCGCTCTACATCATCTTCGCGATGATCTCGCTTTCGGTGGATCGCCGCGCACTGCTGGTCTCGTCGCTGGCCTATGTGCTGTTCGCGATGAGCGCGCTGTTCAAGCAGTTCGGCGCAGTCAGCCTGAGCGTCGCGCTCACCGGGCTGGTGATCGGATCGGCGCTGCTGATGCTCTCCGCCTTCTGGCACCCGGTCCGCCGTCTTGTGGTCGGCACCCTGCCCGGAGACCTGCGCGCCAAACTGCCGGTTCTCGACCGGCCGGCCATCACCGCCTGAATTTCCAGAAATAAGGGCCGCGCGTCGTCGACGTGCGGCCCATCATAACTCCCCCCTTTCAGGGGGGATTTTTTTGTGCGCGGTGAAGCGCGCTCTATTCCTCGACCAGCTTGAGCAGTTTGCGCTCGACCGGCGCCAGCACCGAACTCAATTCGTGCCCGCGCTTCAGGGTCGAGCCCGCCTCGTTGATCAGCGCCCACATGCCCTGGCGATTGCGCAGCGCGGGACGCTTCTCGATTCGATATTCCGGCCTCTCCGCCGTGCGGCGAAACGCGGAAAATACCGCGGCCTCCCGCCCCAGATCGATCGCATAGTCGCGCCAATGGCCTGCAGCGACCATGCGGCCGTAAAGATCGAGGATCCGCGTCAGTTCGATCCGATCGAACCCGGTCTGCAACGGCACCCCGCGCGAAACCGGGAATGGCGTAACGATCGCGCTCATGCGCTTTCGCGTTCACCACTCGTCGTTGTCGTCTTTTCGGCCAGCATCGTGTCGATCTGCTTCTGCATCCGCTCCAGCTCGCATTTCAGGATCTCGAGTTTCTGCGTCGCGGGGTCGAAAACATCGCTGCAGGGCGTGCCATAGGGAACGAACCCCTTCTGATACTCCGTCGCATCGAGCAGGGTCTGGCGAGCGGGAATGCCGACCATCACTGCTCCCTCGGGCACATCCTTGGTCACGACCGCATTCGCGCCGATGCGTGCGCGCTGGCCGACCGTGATCGGACCGAGCACCTGTGCACCGGATCCGACGATCGAACCATCGAGCAAGGTGGGATGGCGCTTGCCGGCAACGCCGTTGGCCGGGTTGGTGCCACCCAGAGTCACGCATTGGTAGATCGTCACATTGTCGCCGATCACGGCGGTTTCGCCGATCACGGTGAAACCATGGTCGATGAACAGATTGCGACCGATCGTAGCGCCGGGATGGATGTCGATCGCGGTCAGGAAGCGCGACAGATGGTTGACGAAGCGCGCAACCAGGAACAGTTCCGCTTCATACAGCCAATGCGCAACACGGTGCAGCCCGATCGCGAGCACGCCCGGATAGAGCAGGATTTCCCATCGCGACCGCGGCGCGGGATCGCGCGCCTTGATCGAGTCGAGATAGGCTTTCAATTCTGCCAGCATCTGCGGGCCCTCCCTGGATTGACGCTAATCTAGGGAGAAAGACGAGACGTTTCAAATCCCAGTCTGAAAGCGCTTGTCTAGTCGATTGATAGGGAATCTGTCTTGTGAAGACGGCGACGCTGGTACAACACAGCCGGACGACGTCAGGGACCGGTAGCCGAATGATTGAATTTCTCCAAGAAAATTGGCTTGTCATCCTGCCGTTCGTTGCCGTCGGCTTCGCCGCACAGATGGTGGATGGCGCGCTCGGCATGGCCTTTGGCGTGATATCGTCCACCCTGCTGATCAGCGTGCTCGGCGTGCCGCCCGCAACCGCATCGGCGGGCGTCCACTTGGTCGAATGCTGCACCACCGGCGTCTCGGGGATCAGCCACGCGCTGCACAAGAACGTCAATTGGAAGCTGTTTTTCCGTCTGCTCATACCCGGCATGCTCGGCGGAATCGCCGGCGCATATCTGCTGACATCGCTGGATGCCGCGATCACGCGCCCCTTCGTCATGACCTATCTGGCCGGGATCGGCATCTACCTGCTCATCCGCGGCCTGCGTTATCCGCCGCGCAGCCACCGCGAACCCAAGATCATCGAACCGCTCGGCCTGGCCGGCGGTTTCCTCGACGCCGCCGGCGGCGGCGGCTGGGGGCCTGTCGTCACATCCAACCTGCTCGTCCAGGGCGCGCAGCCGCGCACGACCATCGGCACCGTCAACAGCGTCGAATTCTTCCTGACGATCACGATCTCGATCACATTCCTGATCAACATCGGAACCGAGGGTTTCTCGCGCGACTTCTGGATGCCGGTGATCGGCCTGTTGATCGGCGGTATCGTCGCGGCACCGTTCGGCGCAATCATTGCCAAGCGCATGCCCGCCAAGACATTGCTCGTCATGGTCGGCGTGGTGCTGACCGTCACCAGCCTTTACAGCGTCTATCGCGCGGTTTTCTGACCGTCTTCAAACAGTCACATGTTCGATGATATACCCGCCACTAATCGGATGGGGTGATCAATGTCGACATATCTGCCGACGCTAAAACAGCTTCAATACCTTGTGGCCTTGCGCGAGCACGGCCATTTCGGCCGCGCGGCGGAAGCGTGTTTCGTCACCCAATCGACCCTGTCGGCAGGGCTGCGCGAGCTAGAATCGCTGATCGGCATCACGCTGGTCGAGCGTACGCGTCGCGTCGTCCGCTTCACGCCGCTGGGCGAGCGTATCACCGACAAGGCGATTCGCGTGCTGCGCGAAGCGGAGGAACTCTCGGCAATGGCGCGCGCCGCCGGCAAGCCGCTGTCCGGCGATCTGCGCATGGGCGTGATTCCCACGATCGCGCCCTTCCTGCTGCCTCGCATCCTGCCGCGCATCCGCGCCGACTGGCCCGAACTCAAACTCTATCTGCGCGAGGAAACCAGCCGTTCCGCCTGCGAATCGTTGCATCACGGCCAAGTCGACTGCGTACTGCTGGCGCTGCCCTATGCCTGTGGCGACGTCGAGGCGGAGACGCTGTTCGAAGATCGCCTGTTCATCGCCTTTCCGCATGACGAGGGCGCGGGCCTGCCCGAACAGGTCAGGGCCGATACGATCGACGAGACCCGGCTATTGCTGCTCGAGGACGGCCATTGCCTGAAGGATCACGCATTGGCCGCGTGCAATCGCCCCGAACTGCGCGCCGAGGCGACGATGCTCGGCACATCGCTCCACACATTGGTGCAGATGGTCGACAATGGCCTGGGCGTCACGATGCTGCCGCAGATGGCGCTGGATGCCGGGATATTGAAGGGCACCCATATCGAGGCCCGCGCGCTCGATGCCGATTCGCCGGCGCGAAGGATTGCGCTGGTCTGGCGCCGTGGATCGCCGCGCGAAAAGGATTTCCGCCTGCTTGCCGACGTGCTGCGCGCCGCATCGATCAAACCGGCCGACTGAAACCAAATTGCAACACGGCTCGTTCCTTTGTAGCTAAAACGGGCGAAAGCGCCCCCTTTCAGCTCAAATGGAGATCATGATGAAGTTTACCAGGAACAGTGTTGTTGTTCTTGCAGCGTCATTGCTCGGCCTCTCCGCTCCCTTCGCGGTGCAGGCCCAGACCGAGACCGAAGCTGCCGCGACGCCCAATCCCGTCGTCGGTGGTGCGGAAATGCTTCCCACCAAGACCATCGTCGAAAATGCCTCCGCTTCGGCGGACCATTCGACCCTTGTCGCCGCGATCAAGGCCGCCGGTCTCGACGCGACGCTGTCCGGAGCCGGTCCCTTCACCGTCTTCGCACCGACCAACGAGGCTTTCGGACGGCTCGCACCCGGCACGATGGACACGCTGATGAAGCCGGAGAACAAGGCAACGCTTGCCAAGATCCTGAAATATCACGTCGTTCCCGGCGCGCTTTCCCTTGAGGCGCTGGTGAAGCAGGCGAAGGATGCCGGCGGAAGCACCACGCTCACCACGGTGGAAGGCAGCACGCTCAAGCTGACCGCCGAAGAGAGCGGCGTGGTGATGCTCACGGACACCAACGGCAATCCATCCTATATCGCGCAGCCGGACGTCACCCAGTCCAACGGCGTGATTCATGTCGTCAACGGCGTGCTCGTGCCCAAGCTGGGCTGAGTCGCCGCCCGATCCCATCCCGTCGCCCGGCCTGCCGGCGACGGGATGGGTGTTCGTTCAACCCCACCGATCCCGCGCGGCATCGTCCGCCGCGCGCGCCTGCACCCATTCCGCGCCGCCAACGCGATGCTCCTTCTTCCAGAAGGGCGCTTCGGTCTTGAGCCAGTCGATCAGGAAATGGCAGGCATCCAGCGCCGCGGCGCGATGCGAAGACGCGGTACCGACAAAGACGATGCGATCGCCCGGCACCAGCCGCCCGACCCGGTGGATGATGATGATCCCCAGTAACGGCCAGCGCGTGCTGGCATCCTCCGCCAACCGCGCAAGCGCATCGCGGGTCATTGCGGGGTAATGTTCCAATTCCATCGCAACCAGCCCGCCATCGTCGCGGACCAGCCCCGTGAAGCTCGCCACCGCGCCGCCGCCCAGCCCTTCCAGTTCGGCCAGCAGCGCCGCGCCGTCGAAATCGCCTTCGCCGACGTCGATGCGGATCATCCGCCGGTGACCGGTGGAAACAGCGCAATCTCGCGCGCGCCGGCGATCGGCGCATCATGCGGTGCGAACACCTGATCGACCGCGGCACGAATGCGCGACCGGTCGGCAAAGGCAACGGCATAATCATCGCCGCGTGCAGAAAGCCAGTCGATCAGCGCGGCGACCGTGGTCGCATCTGTCGGCACGTCCAGCCGCTCCGCATCACGGCCAATGGCTTCACGCACCTGCGCAAAATAGACGAGATCGACGATCATGACCGGGCACCGACGCAAATAGGCATGTCCGCCTTCAATCCATGTGCTTCAGGCCGACGCGCAGATAGTCCCAACCGGTCAGCAGGGTCAGCAGCGCCGCGCCCCACAGGCTGAGCAGCCCGACCTGGAGCACCCAGGGCCATTGCGGCAATGCGCCGGCCAGGATCAACGCGCCCAGTGAAATGAGCTGGAACGCCGTCTTCCACTTGGCAAGCTTGCTCACCGGAACCGACACGCTGAGCCCGGCCAGGAATTCGCGCAGGCCCGAAACCATGATCTCGCGTAGCAGGATCACCATGGCGGCAACGATATGATAGCCCCGGATATCGTCGATGAAGACAAGCATCACGATCACCGCGGCAACCATGATCTTGTCCGCGATCGGATCCAGGAACACGCCCAGTCGCGAAACCGTGCCATTGGAACGCGCGAGATAACCGTCGAAATAGTCGGTGATGCCCATCAGGCAGTACAGCGCGAAGGCGACCAGATAGTCGAACGGCCGCGGCGTGGGCCACAGCAGGAACACGAGCAACGGAACCGCAAAGATCCGGGACAATGTGAGCAGGTTTGGCAGCGTGAGCATCCTACCCCTCCCATAGTCGCTCATCGCGCCCGGTGGAAGCAGTCGCGGTCGAAAACCGTCGATCGAGACTTTGCGTTGGATGCCCGGCCGCGATCGGCTATGGAGCGGACACAAATAGTCCTCGGAGCGAATTCGCCGATCCATGCAAACCTCGCTCGGGCTCCTGTCGCGCCGCCGCTTCCTGCCGTTATTCGTCACGCAGTTGCTCGGTGCCTTTAACGACAATCTCTTCAAGCAGGCGATGGTCCTGTTCGTCGTCTACGGCGTTTATAACGACGCCGCGTCGGAAACGATCTTCAGCGGGATCGCCACGGGCATCTTCATCCTGCCCTTTTTCCTGCTGTCCGCCATGTCGGGCCAGCTCGCCGATTCGATAGACAAGGCGCGGATCATCCGCATCGTGAAATTCTGCGAGATTCTCATCATGATGGTGGGCGCGGCCGGGCTGGTGCTCGCCTGGCAGGGTTATGCGGTGAAACTGCTCGCAATCCCGCTCATGCTGCTCGCCCTGTTCGCCATGGGCATCCATTCAACCTTCTTCGGACCGATCAAATACGCAATCCTGCCCCAGCATCTGGAGAAGGACGATGTGCTGGGCGGGACCGGACTGGTCGAGGCCGGCACCTATATCGCGATCCTGGCGGGCACGATCCTGGCGGGCGTGATTCCCGTCGCATTCGCTGCGATCGGCGTCGTGGTCACCGCGGTGATCGGCTATTTCGCCGGGCGGCAGGTTCCGCCCGCCCCGCCGGTCCATGAGGATCACACGATCGACTGGCACATCATCCGCGCCTCGGTGGCGCTGGTGCGCGGAACCATGCACATTCGCCACCTCTATCTCGCCATTGTCTCGATCAGCTTCTTCTGGACGATCGGCGCGGTGCTGTTCATCCAGTTCCCACCGCTCGCAAAGAATGTGCTGACCGCCGACAAGGCCGTGGCAAGCCTGTTCCTCGCGGTGTTCTCGATCGGCATCGCCATCGGATCGATCGCGATCAACCGGCTGCTCAAGGGCAAGGTCTCCGCGCGATATGCGCCCGCATCCGTGATCGTGATGGGGATGTTCGTCGTCGCTTTCTATATCGTGTGCAGCCAGTGGGTCGGCGCGACCGACGGCCGACTATTTGGCATTGGCGAATTTCTGAACCACCGAATGGCGATTCCGTTGCTCGCCAGCCTGCTGGGCATTGCGGTGAGCGGCGGCATGTTCGTCGTGCCGCTCTACGCCTTCCTCACCACCAGCGTCGACAAGAGCCAGGCAGCGCGCACCGTGGCCGCCAACAACATCGTCAATTCCGGCGCGATGGTGGTCGGATCGCTGATCGCGCTGGGTCTGAGCGCGCTTGGCGTCTCGATCGAACATCAATTGCTGCTGAGCGCGGCGATGTGCCTGATCTCGGCATGGCTGGCGCAGAAGCTCCACCGCGCCTGCGATTAGAACTCGGCGCCATTCGGGTGATGCCGGGCTGCGAATGGCGCCGCCCTGCGCTTCCGGTGCTCACGTACTGAAGTACGCTCCGCTCCGGTTCTCGGTCAGCACCATTCTCGCTCCGGCCTGACCCGAATGACTTTGAGTTCTAAGACCTCGTCATCGTCTGGCGGGTCGCCGACACAATTACCCCGCGAACACGCCGCAGGCGATCCGGCCGCCGCTGTTGCCCGACGGGTCGGTCTTCATGTCGTCGGCAGTCGCGTGGATCACCAGCGCGGCGCCGTCGGCGTCGAGCAGGCCACCCTCCCCGCTCAGCTTCGCGCCGGGCAGGTCGATGGTCAGCGTACCGGTGCCATTCGCATCGATCGTGATGTTGGGCAGATCGCCACTGTGCGCGCCCTGCGGATTGTCATGACCATGCTGCCGCGCGGTCGGGTTCCAGTGGCCGCCCGCGGTCTGGAAATCGGGGCCATCGCACTTGCCCGTGGTGTGGACGTGGATGCCGTGCAGGCCTGCGGGTACGCCCTGCGCGTCGACGGTGAGCTTCAATCCCGTCGAGGTCGCGACGATCCGCCCTTCGCCAGCGGCGACTCCACTGGCCATATAGAGCGGTGCGCGCGCACCCGGAGCGGCCGTTGCAGTCTCCGCCGTCGCCGAATCGTTCGCAGCGCAGGCGCCGAGCAAGGTCGCGCCGGCCAGGGCAGAGAATGCGAGGATCTTTGGTAGGCGGATCATGGAGGCGCTCCTTGAATGCTGAGAATCACATGCAATAAACGCCTAGCACAGGCTTTGTTCCGTTGGCGAAGCGATCGTTGCGCCATTGACGGGCGAGCGGCATAAGCGCCGGCTCTTGCAGCAATTCGGGACGCGAACCATGGCAATCCTCGTCACCGGCGCTGCCGGTTTCATCGGCTACAGCGTCAGCCGGGCGCTCACCGCGCGCGGCGATACCGTGGTCGGCATCGACAGCCTCAACGACTATTATGATCCCGCGCTCAAGGATGCGCGCCTGGCCGATCTGCACACGCGCGCCGGCGATCGATTCCGCTTCGCGCGCGTCGATTTTTCCGACGAGACCGTCCTCGAAAAGGCGCTGGCCGGCCATGGCATCGACCGGATCGTCCATCTCGGCGCGCAACCTGGCGTGCGCTATTCGATCGAAAATCCGCGTGCCTATGTCCGTTCCAACCTGGTCGGACATCTCAATCTGCTCGAATTTGCCCGCCATGGCGGCGCGCGTCATATCGTCTATGCCTCGTCCTCCTCGGTCTATGGCGGCAACACCAGCCTGCCCTTCCGCGTCGAGGATCGTGTCGACCATCCGCTCTCGCTTTACGCCGCCACCAAGAAGTCGGACGAGTTGATGAGCGAAACCTATGCCCATCTCTACCGGCTTCCCGCCACCGGGCTGCGCTTCTTCACTGTCTATGGCCCCTGGGGCCGTCCCGACATGGCGATCTGGGGTTTCACCGAGAAGATCCTGGCGGGCAAGCCGATCCAGGTGTTCGGTCATGGCGATATGCGGCGCGACTTCACCTTCATCGACGATATCGTGGCCGGCGTGATCGCCGCGCTCGACAATCCGCCTTCCGACGATGGTGAGGAAAAGGCGGGCGGCAGCCGCGCGCCCCACCGTCTCTATAATATCGGCAACAACCGGTCCGAAGAACTGACGCGGATGATCGCGGTGCTCGAGGATGCGATCGGCCGAAAGGCGGAGATCGAACTGCTTCCGATGCAGCCCGGCGACGTCAAGGACACCTATGCCGATATCAGTGCGATCGAGCGCGATCTCGGCTATCGTCCGACCACACCGATCGATGTCGGAATTCCCGCATTTGTCGACTGGTACAAGGCATATCGCGGACTCTGAGCCTCGGCATGCCCGATTGGCGCCTCGACGTAAAAGTGGGTCGGGTCGCCTCAAAAGCGCCGAAAAGCGAACCGGATGCACCCGATCTGAGGGTCGGTGTCAGGGATTGGTAAGACCATGCTGATAGCGGAGCCTTCATGAACCAGAATCGCAAGGTCATGCTGGTGTTCGGCACCCGCCCCGAGGCCATCAAACTCTTTCCCGTCGTGCTAGCACTGCGCGATATCCCCGGAATCGAGACGCGCGTGTGCGTGACCGCGCAGCATCGCGGGCTGCTCGATCAGGTGCTCGAGATCAGCGGCATCACCCCTGATATCGATCTCGATCTGATGCAGGCCAACCAGTCGCTGGACCAATTGAGCGCGCGGCTGCTGCTTGGCTTGGGAGAGGTTTATGATCGCGAGAAACCCGATCGCGTGATCGTGCAGGGCGACACCGCGACCGCGATGGTCGGCGCACTCACTGCCTATTATCGCAAGATCCCGGTCAGCCACGTCGAGGCAGGTCTGCGCAGCTACGACATTTACCAGCCCTGGCCCGAGGAAGTGAATCGCAAGATCGTCGGCAGCATCGCCGATCAGCATTTCGCGCCCACCGACACTGCCGCACAGGCACTGGCGCGCGAGAATGTTGCCGCCGACACGATCCACGTCACCGGCAACACCGTGATCGACGCGCTCCATGCCACCGTCGCCAGGATCGCCGAGACGCCTTCGCTGGCGGCCGGGCTCGATCCCGTGCTGGCGCCGTTCGAGGGCAAGCGGATCATTGCGGTCACGACGCATCGCCGCGAGAATTTCGGCGACGGCATGGCAAGCATCGCGCGCGCCATCCGCCGGATCGCGGAACGTGACGACGTCGCCATCGTCTTTCCGGTTCACCCCAATCCCAATGTCCGCGCCGCGATGGACGGGCTGCTTGCGGACAAGGCCAATGTCGCGCTGATCGAACCGCTCGACTATCCCCATTTCGTCCGCCTGCTCGGCGCCTGCCATATCGCGCTGACCGACAGCGGCGGCGTGCAGGAAGAGGCGCCCGCGCTGGGCAAGCCAGTGCTTGTCATGCGCGAGACGACAGAGCGGCCCGAAGGTGTCGTCGCCGGTACCGCCAAACTGATCGGAACGGCGGAAGACCGCATCGTTTCCGAAATGTTTACGCTGCTCGATAATAATGAATCTTGGTCTGCCATGGCACTTGCCCACAACCCGTTCGGGGATGGGCAGAGTAGTCAGCGAATAGCGAGGATCGTCGCCAATGCTCTCGGATTGTCCGCCTAACGTCGTCGTACTTGGTCTTGGCTATATCGGCCTGCCCACCGCCGCGGTCATCGCGCGATCGGGCTGTCCGGTGCTCGGCATCGACGTCAGCGAGCATGTCGTCGAAACTGTTTCGTCGGGCCGCATCCATATCGAGGAAGTCGATCTCGACGGCCTGGTTCAGGGTGTCGTTGCGCGCGGCACACTGCGCGCCTCGACCCAGATCGAGGCAGCCGACATCTTCCTGATCGCGGTGCCGACGCCATTCGGCCCCGATCATGTGCCCGATATCGGCTATGTCCTTCAGGCCGCGACCAGCATCGCAACCGTGATCAAGCCGGGCGACACCGTGATTCTCGAATCGACCTCGCCCATCGGCACGACGGAGAAGGTGCGCGATCTGATCGCGCAGCTCCGCCCCGACCTGCGTGTCCCCGGCAAGACCGGCGAGGCCGCCGATATCTTCATCGCCTATTGCCCGGAACGCGTGCTGCCCGGTCGCATCCTCGTCGAGCTCATCGAAAATGATCGCTGCATCGGCGGGATCACGCCGCGTTGCGCGCGCAAGGCGCTCACCTTTTATCGCCGCTTCGTGCGCGGCCAGTGCATCACCACCAATGCGCGTGCCGCCGAAATGGTGAAGCTGACCGAAAATGCGTTCCGCGACGTCAACATCGCCTTCGCCAACGAGCTGTCTCGCGTCGCTGACACGATGGAGCTCGACGTGTGGGAAGTGATCGGGCTGGCCAATCGCCATCCCCGCGTCAATATCCTCCAGCCCGGCCCCGGCGTCGGCGGCCATTGCATCGCGGTCGACCCGTGGTTCCTGGTGAATGCCGATCCCGCCAACACCCCGCTGATCCGCACCGCGCGCGAAGTGAATGACGGCAAGACCGATTATGTGATCGACAAGGCCGACGCGCTGATCGAATCGCTGCCCGGCGTATCCGTTGCGTGCCTCGGCCTCGCATTCAAACCCAATATCGACGATTTCCGCGAAAGCCCTGCGCTCAAGGTCGCCGAGGCGCTGGCGCGCAAGCATGGCAGCCGCATCAAGATCGTCGAGCCGCACGCCAGCGCGCTTCCCGCGGCGTTCGACGGCACCGGTGCCGAACTGGTCGATATCGACACTGCACTCGCCGCCTGCCCGCTGTTCATCGTGCTGGTCGACCATGACGTGTTCAAATCGGTGCCAGCCGACGAACGTGCCGACAAATGGGTCTATGACACGCGGGGCATCTGGCCCGACCAGCCCAAGAACCGCCGGATCGAACCCGACCTCCGCCTCGCCGGTTGAATGGCAAGCGGCCGCGCCGTCAGGCCGCGGCCGCCACCTCGCCCGTCTGAAGGAACCAGCGCGCGTCGCCCTCGAGCGCGATCGCGGTCAGTCGCCCCGATGCGAAGGCGCCCGTATCGATGCCGATCCGGTTCGACCGGTGATCGACGTCCTCGGTGATGCTGTGGCCGTGCACGATCACACGCCCGTGCGAACCGGCATGGCTCAGAAATTCGTCACGGATCCAGCGCAGATCGGACACTTTCTGCTCCGCCAGATCGATGCCCGGCCGGATGCCGGCATGGACGAAGACATAATCGCCATATTCGACGACATCCTCGAAACCGCCGATGAACGCGGCATGCGCTTCCGGAACCCGCTCGGCCAGCCGTGCGGTCAGTTCCTCATAGTCGAGATCCTGATATTCCTGGTCGGTGAAGCCGTAGCTCATCATCGTAGCCCGCCCACCGACTCGAACCAGCAATCGCGTGGCACGCGTATCGCCGGCGATCGCACGAAGCAGAACCTCCTCGTGATTGCCCATTAAGATGCTAACGGTCGCGTTGCCGCGTTTGAGCGCCATCGCCTTCTCGATCACGCCGGACGATGCAGGACCGCGATCGATCAGGTCGCCGAGCAGGACAAGCCGGACATCGGCGGCCGCACGGCCCGCATTGTCCGCCTCGATCGACGCAAGCAATTCCTCGAACAGGTCGAGCCGGCCGTGAATGTCACCGATCGCATAGACGCGCATGCCGTCCGGAACCCGAGGCTCATCCTCGGCTTTCCGTCTCCGCGTCCATTGTTTGAGTTTCGAATACAGCATGCAATCCGGGAAAATGATGGAGACAGCCCCATAGCCATTCGAATCGCCCCGCGCAAAGCGATGCGTCGGGTCAAACGCTCCGGTGACCGACTCGATCCCGGCGGCGCGAGAAAGATCGACCACGTCCCGTCAGTATAAGCGCCTGTTCCAACATCTCGCGACGACAAGCGGCGGAAGTTTTGGCGCCCGGAAGAAGAACGCCCGCCAACGTGCGCATCATCACTGTGGCAGACCGGCAACGCCTCAACGACGATTGCGAACAACCCACATCAAATGATTTCCATTTGGGAACTTTTAGCGCGACTGAGGACTTGCTTGTGAGGGCCGACGTTGGGTACGGCTCGGACTGTCGGTTATGCTTGTTTTTGCGAACGATTCTTGCTTTTGAGTCTTGTGCTCAAACGAACGATGTGGCATCGCAGCAGAAATCAGACGACCGATTGTTGTAAAGGGAGCCAGAATATGCGTTTGGGTAAAATCTCTATGGCGGTGATGGTAGCGCTCAGCATGGCTGGCACTCCTGTTCTCGCTCAGACTGCCAGCTCGGCTTCGAAGCTCTCGGTTTCGGCTGCTGCTTCCAAGTCCGTTCGCTCCGGCGCTGCCGTCGAAGGCAACGAAGCTCGCGGCAACAGCATCATCCTGGCGGTCGGCGCGGTTGGCCTGGTCGTTCTCGGCGCGGTCGTTCTGGCCGGCGGCAAGAGCAAGCCGAAGAGCCCGTGATCTCCGTCAGGACATCAAGATAGAAGAATGGCGGCCAATGGCCGCCATTTTTTTGTCCGGCGATTTCCTAAAGCGCAGCGAGACAAAGCTCGCTTCACGATCGCCTGGTCGCAACACCGATTTTCCGGCAACATATCTCCAGAATCCGGATCCTGACCGCTCCAGGCTGAATCAGCCCGAACCGCCCATCAAATGGACGAAGCTGGCTGGTTTTGTCCAAGTGCCGTCCACGCAGGCACGAAGCGCTCCCACCCCGGACGGTCGCGCCTCCAGAGAATATATTACCAGCATCCATCCGCCGTTTCGCTCAGCCGAGCGGCGTCGATCCTACACCCAGATACCGAAGCCCCGCACGCTCCGCCTCGACCGGCGAATAGATATTACGCAGATCGACCAGCACCGGTGCCCGCATGGATGCTGCGATACGCCCCAGATCGAGCGCCCTGAATACGTCCCACTCGGTCACGATCGCCAGCGCGTCGACATCGCGGGCGACCTCATAGGGATCGGCGACCAGCTCGACATCGCCGATCAACGGGCGAGCGACGTCCATCCCCTCGGGATCATAGGCCTTGATGCGGACACCTGCGTCCTGAAGGCTGCGAATGATGGCAAGCGACGGCGCGTCGCGCATGTCGTCGGTGTTGGGCTTGAACGTCAGGCCAAGCAGGCCGACCGTCCGGTCGCGCAGATCTGACCCCATTGCCTGGAGAATTCGCCGCCCCATCGCGCGCTTGCGGCTGTCGTTGACCTGGACGGTCGCCTCGACGATGCGCAGCGGCGTGGCATGATCCTCGGCGGTCTTGAGCAGCGCCACCGTGTCCTTGGGAAAACAGGATCCGCCATAGCCCGGCCCGGCATGCAGGAATTTCGAACCAATCCGGTTGTCCAGCCCGATACCGCGCGACACATCTTGGATATCGGCCCCTACCGCTTCGCAGAGATCCGCCATCTCGTTGATGAAGGTGATCTTGGTCGCGAGGAAGGCGTTCGCGGCATATTTGATCAGTTCAGAGCTGCGTCGGCTGGTGAAGACCATCGGCGCCTGATTGAGATAGAGCGGGCGATAGATCTCGCGCATCACATCGCGCGCCCACTCGCTCTCGCTGCCCACGACGATACGGTCGGGACGCTTGAAGTCGCCGATCGCAGCACCTTCGCGCAGGAATTCCGGATTGGAGACAACCTCGATCTTCAGTTCCGGCCGCAATTCGCGGATGATCTGCTCGACGCGATCCCCCGTCCCCACCGGCACCGTCGATTTGGTGACGATCACGGTGTCACCCGTCAGTGCGCCGGCAATCTCGCGTGCGGCCTCGTGGACATAGGTCAGATCGGCATGACCATCGCCGCGCCGCGATGGCGTGCCCACGGCGATGAAGATCGCACCGGCTCCGCCCACCGCATCGGCAAGCGCGGTCGTGAACGACAACCGCCCTGCGCTGACATTCTTTGCGACCAGAGCGTCGAGCCCCGGTTCGTAGATCGGCATCCGCCCGGCTTCCAGCGCCTCGATCTTGGCCGGATCCTTGTCGACACACACAACACTGTGCCCAAAGTCCGAAAAGCATGCGCCGGACACCAGGCCGACATAGCCGGCGCCGATCATGGTGATCTTCATCTCATTCCCCGATGGTCGTTCGCGCGCCTCTTAGAGCATTTTCCAGCCAGGTGGAATCACCTGACGAGTCGGAAAATGCGGAGAACAAAGGGGATCCGGTCCAGCGACCACTTCGCCCTGTCAGGCACAGATAAAAAAAGGGAGGCCGACCCAAAGGCCGACCTCCCCATTTTTTTTGTCGCGTAGGACGATCCGGAGATCGTCCGTCGCTTACATGCCCGAGCCGGGCCCGTAAGTGATTTCCACGCGGCGGTTCTGCAGTTCGCGAACACCGTCGGCGGTCTCGACGCGCGGGCGGCTTTCGCCGAACGCTTCGGTCGAGATGACACCAGCAGGGATGCTCTTCGATTCCAGATAGGAACGAACCGAGTCATTGCGGCGCTGCGAGAGGCCGACGTTATACTTGTCCGAACCAGACTTGTCGGCGTGACCGGCAAGCATGACCTGGGCGTTGCCGCAATCCTGATACGCGGTGACCGCGTTGTCGAGGATCGAAGCCGCTTCCGGCGTGATATTCGACTTATCCCAGTCGAAGAACACGATGTACGGTCCCGGCGTGCACTGCGGCGGAGGCGGCGGTGGCGGCGGGGGAGGAGGCGGCGGGGGAGGCGGCGGCGGCGGCGGCGGCGGGGGTGGCGGCGGCGGAGCAGCCTCACCGAAGTTGAAGATCAACGAGCCGAGAAGGCTGTGCGACCGGAAGCGCGTCTGAACATCGCGGCCAAGACGATCGACCAGGTCGACGTTGCCCACGTTGAAGAAACGATACTTCAGGCCAACATCGATGTTGTCCGTCAGCGGAGCGCGAACGCCCGCAATCGCCTGCCATGCAAAACCCGTATCCGAGTCATTCAGGAAGCCCGGGCCGGTCGAATTCAGCGAATAATTGTCAGCCTTGACGCGAGCGATACCCGCGCCGCCGCCGATGAAGCCCTGAAGGCCGTCATCGTCACCGAAGTCGAGCATGCCGTTGACCATGAAGCTCAACGCAGTCGTCTTGCCGCCGGCATAGTCGTAGCTGCCGGGAGCGGCAACACGAGTGCTGGGGCCGAACGGCGTCGTCACCGTCGACGTGTAACCATCGACATTCGCGCCCTTGTAGCCGACTTCGGCTTCAATGCGGAAACCACCGAAATCATAACCGATGATGGCATCGAAATCATAACCATAGTCATGATCGACCTTCGCAGCACCCTTGACGGCGCCGATGTCGAGATTGAGATCCTCGACGATCATCGCGCCGCCCTCAACTCCGATGTACCACGCATCATCACGGGCGAGAGCCGGTGATGCGAGGGCCGTGGAGGCAAGTGCCATCGCCATGGCGACTTTCCGCATAGGTATTCCCCTTTCTTGTTTGTCACTTAAGACAGCAAAAACTCACTACCCAATGCCTTGTTTCCACGCAAGCGAAACAATTGAGGTCACTGTTGCCAAAAGGCCGCACATCCCTCGCATTGGACACGCCCAGAACTGTGTAGCGATCCGAAGGTTCCCGCATATCGTTGCCTCAATGAAATTATTCTTCGCACCGCAGCATCTTTTTCGAATCCTGCCCCCGTCCCCCACCGCCATGGGTCGCGCTCCGGCCCGGCATTCCCGGGCGATGTCGCCAACCGCACATCATATATGGAGGCCTCGCCGATCGACCGGCCCGGCGATGGTTCGAACCCACCCATTTTACGAACCCGCACGGTTCGGCGCAGACAGCCCCACCCTCTTTACGCCCGGATCGGCGCATGCTCTTGTTCGCCGCAATGAAAAACCGCCTCGCACTGGCCTTGAGCCTCTCCGCCGCTCTCCTCCCCACCACGGCCTGGGCGAAGCAGGAACGCTTCACCGTCATTTTCGGCCAGAAAGCTGTCGGTCATCTGATCGCCGATACCGAAGGCACGCGAACCGCCATCGATTTCGACTATAAGAATAATGGCCGCGGCCCGACGATGAAGGAGAAGATCGAGGTCGATGCGCGCGGCCTGCCGATCGGCTGGACCATCACCGGCGCCACGACCTTCGGCGGCAAGGTCGACGAGCGTTTCAACGCATCGGGCGGAAAATCGCGCTGGAGCGATTCGACCGGCCCGGGAAGTGCCGTCGTCAAGGAACATGCCATCTATGTCGCGCAAAGCTCGAGTCCCTGGGCGCTTGGTCTGTATGCACGCGCATTGTTGAAGGACGCCGATCGCAGCCTGCCGGCACTTCCGGGCGGCACGCTGAAGCTCGATGCGGCAGGCGAACTCTCCGTCACGGGCAAATCCGGCGCCCTGACCGTCACCGCCTATGCACTGGGCGGGATAGACCTGACCCCAAGCTATCTCGCGCTGGATGCCGACGGCGCGCTGTTCGCATTCATGACACCTGATTTCGTGGTGGTGCGCGAAGGCTATGAGCAGGACGAAGCGAAGCTGCGCGCCTTTGCCGAGAAGCTGTCGACCGATCGCTATGTCGAGATCCAGCAGAAGACCGCGCATCGCTACGACGCGCCGATCCGCATACGAAATGTCCGCATCTTCAAACCCGATAGCAGGACATTGTCCGACCCTGTCTCCGTCCTCGTCAACGGACGCACCATCGCCGCGGTCGAGCCGATCGACAGCCCCGCCACGCCGGGGGAGGTCACGATCGAGGGTGCCGGCGGCACATTGCTTGCCGGCTTCAACGAGATGCACGGCCATATCAACCAGGACGATGCGTTGCTCAATCTGGCAGCCGGCATCACCACCGTGCGCGACATGGGCAACGACAATGCCGTCCTCGCCACGCTCATCGACCGGATAGACGACGGCAGGATCGGCGGCCCGCGCATCGTCCGCAGCGGCTTCATCGAGGGCAAGAGCCAGTTCAGCGCGAACAACGGCATTGTCGTGGATAGCGAGGCAGCGGCCATCGACGCTGTGCGCTGGTATGCGGCGCGCGGCTATTGGCAGATCAAGATCTATAACAGCATGAACCCGGCCTGGGTGCCCGCGATGGTTAAGGAAGCGCATCGGCTCGGCCTGCGCGTGACGGGCCACGTCCCCGCCTTCTCGACAGCCGATGCGATGATCGAAGCGGGTTATGACGAAATCACCCATATCAACCAGTTCATGCTCGGCTGGGTGATCCAGCCGAACGAGGACACTCGCACGCTGTTCCGGCTGACCGCGCTCAAACGCCTGCCCAGCCTCGACCTGACCAGTGCCAAGGTGCAGCACACGATCGGCATGATGGTCGACCGCAAGCTGGCGATCGACCCGACGATCGGCATCCACGAGATGCTGACGCAGAATCGCGACGGACAGGTACCACCGGGTGCCGTCGATTATCTCGACCATATGCCGGTCGGTTATCAGCGCGGCGCCAGGCAGGCGCTGATCGACAGTTCCGCGCCCGGCGACGACAAGGCATATCGTGGTGCCTTCGACACGATCCTGGCGACCGTGAAGATGCTCAACGCGCGTGGCGTGTTCATTGTGCCGGGCACCGACACCGGCGGATCCTTCACCTATCACCGCGAACTCGAACTGCTGCAGCGCATCGGCATGACCCCGGGCGAGATCCTGGCGCGCGCGACCTATGACATGGCACGCTATATGGGTCAGGATCAGCGGCTGGGTTCGATCGAGAAGGGCAAACTCGCCGACTTCATGCTGATCCCGGGCGATCCGACCAGGGAGCTGAAGGCAATCAAGAGCATTGCCATGGTGGTGAAGGATGGCGCGGTCTATTTCCCCAGCGAGATCTATCCCAATTTCGGCATCCGCCCCTTCGCCGACGCACCGAAGGTGACGCTTCCGGTCAAATGAGACCGTCACGCCCCGCGAGCAGGCCGGTTCGCAGATGAAAAAGGCGTCTCATGGCCTCAGGCCGAACCATGCGTGGGCCCCGCACCAATCGGATCGCCTTGCCAGGCCGGCGCGTGTATAGGAGACGAACAAACCGGAACGGTTAGTCGAGGCTGGATTGATGATCACTGCAATCCGCGAAGTGCGCCGCGCGAAGAAGCTGACCCTGGCGGATGTCGCGGCGCGTTGCGATCCACCGACAACGGCGCAGACGATCGGCCGGCTGGAAACCGGTACGCGGACCGTCTCGGTCGCATGGCTCAATCGCATCGCCGCCGCGCTCGGCGTGTCGGCGTCTGATCTGGTCAAGCTGCCCGAACGCATCACACTGCCCGTCGTCGCGATACTCAGTGCCGATGGCGCCCATGAGCCGCGCCACGCGATCGGCCTGACCATGCCGACGGCATCGGACAATCATATCGCCATGATCGTCGAGGCCGGCATCGGCGATTATCGCGCCGGCGACGAGATATGGTGCGAGCGGCTTGCCCCCGAAGCGTTCGGCACCGCGCTCAATCGCGACATACTCGCCCCCCGCCCCGCCGGTCGCTTCCTGTTCGGCCGCCTGATCGGGCGCGATGAAGGCCGACTTCATATCCTGTCCCCCGGGGCAGGCGCGCGGCAACAGGTCATCGCCGATCCGGGCTGGATCGGATGCGCGATCCGGCTCGTCCGAACGCTCTGATCCATCGGGAACGGACTCGCTCGCCACCGGCAGAATCGGAAGGCCATATGAGGGTGATTGCCGTGACCGCCTGCCGTCGCGATCGCGCGCACGGATAATGCATTCGATCGATCCCGCTGGCCATCGGTGGTTAAGCAATGTTAAATCGGACCAATGGAACGGGATTTCATCCGAGTAACGGAGGCGCAGCGTGTTTGTCTGCGCAAAGTTCTGTCTCGCCGAAACTCCAAGGAAATCGCGCTCGAGCTGGGCATATCTCATCACACGGTCGACAAGCGCATTGAGCGCGCGATCCGGACATTGGGTGCAGGCACCCGTTTCGAAGCCGCAAGACTGCTCGCCGAGCATGAAGGTACGACATACGAAAGGCTCGTATCCGAACCAATCGACATTGATCATTCCGCCATTTCCGACACTTTGGCCCCATCATTCAACGAACGGGTCGATACGAGAGGTCCGGAGCGGAATGTGGTTCGGGAAGAACGCCAACCCTTCGAGGTTGCGTTCGAAGTGCCACAAAGCTCCTACCGTCTCCCGATCCGCATGGGGCGGGGGAAAATCAATGACCTGACAGTGAAGCAGCGGCTGGGCTGGATGCTTGCGCTTCCCCTGGCTTTTGCGATGGCGTTCGGAATGCTCGCCATCGGCCTCAGGACCCTCCTAGAACTGGCACTGGCCATCGTTCGGGTCGTTCGCTGAAATCACGACAATCCAGAGCCGCGCAACCGATGCGATTGCGCGCAGGAGACGATTCATGACCCAAGCACCCAGCAAGCAGCTTTCGGCCGCGATGAAAGTCGCCGAAGGCCTCGTCCGCTTCGAGCAGTTGATCGACCAGGTCGTCAGCGCCGGCGCCGATCTGACCGCCGCCCTTCCCCGCGCCCGCGCCGACGCGAACTTCCCTGCCCAGGTCGGGCAGCATGCGCTCGATTCGATGGCCGAAGCGATGCACGCGGCAATCGCCACGCGCCGCCACGCCGTCGCCGCGCATCGCCATCTCGACAAGGTTCGCGAAGTGACGGGCCTGCCCATCATCTCGTGGGGAGACGAAGGCCCCAAGCCCGGCCTCGACGGCGGCTGAACACAGCGGCGGCATCACACCCTTGACCCAGCCGGCTGAAACTGGTCGGGTCAAGGGATGTCGCATATCGTGCTGTTCAACAGCCTTCTGATCCTGTGCTGTGGCTACGCGCTCCTCAGGGGTGGCGTACCGGAGCGGATCGTGGCCGCAATCTTTCTGTGCGCGGGGCCTGCGACATATGTCGCGCTCTGGGCACAGCCCGAGCAAGCTTTTCAGAGCGTCGAAATGACTGTGCTCCTGATCGACACGGTCATGCTCGTCGCACTGGTGGCGCTCGCGATTTCGGCAAATCGATATTGGCCAATATGGATCGCGAGCCTTCAATCGATCATCGTGGCAGTCCATGGGGTGAAAGCGTTCGACCCGACATTGGTGGCGTGGACCTATGCAGTGGCGAGCGGGAAGCTCGCCTATCCCCAGCTGGCATTGCTCGCACTGGGGACGTGGCGGCACTGCCGGCGACAGACCGAGACCGGGACAGACAATTCCTGGGTCAGCTCCTCACCCCCATCCTAGGCGTAGCCACTCTGGCGACGGCGGAGCGGCTGATCATGGTGTTCGGATCGCTTTCGGCTACCCTGGCCGCCGATCAGCGATCGCTGGAACAGACTGCCGGACATCTTGCCGCAGATCATATCGTGCTGATGCGCGAAGCGATGCTGCATATGCTGAAGGCAGAGGCCTATGCCCAGCCGCTTCTGCCGAGTTCGTCCGCTGTCGTCGACTACCTCACCGCAGCGCTGGCGCACGAGCCGGTCGAGCAGATCAGGATCCTGTTCCTGAATGCCAAGAACCGGTTGATCCGCGACGAAGTGATGTGGCGCGGCTGCGTCGACACCGCCCCCATCTATCCCCGCGAGGTGATGCGCCGTGCGCTCGATCTGGGCGCGGTTTCGCTGATCCTCGTCCACAATCACCCTTCGGGAGATCCGCAGCCGAGCCTGGCGGATATCGGCATGACGAAGGATCTGCGCCGTTCCGGCGAAGCGCTTGGCGTGGTGCTGCTCGATCATCTGATCATCGCACGATCCGGCCATGTCAGCTTCAAGGCGCGCGGATTGATGGAGTAATACCAGCGCCCGGTGAGCTTGACTCATCGGGCGCTGGTATAAGCCCGCGCGGCGCTCGAGCGAACCGATCTCGGGTGCGTCAGCATCTTCGGGATCGCGTAGAAGACCGAGCCCCCGACAGGACGACCGCATCGGGATCTGGCGCAACGCCTCCGAAACGGATCAGATCGATCGCCCTCTGCGCTTGCGTGCATCATCCCCCCACGACATCCTGTCATCAGGCGCTTCTCCGGAAGCACCAAAAGGGGGAATGATCGACGAAAGTCGCAACTACGGCGCTGCCTGGCAGCGCCGTTTTCTTTGGTCCTGGTTCATGCCGCGCGGATTTGAAAGCCAGGAAATGTGAATTTGCACAGAGCCGGCCGACATCCAAAATCGCGTTGATGGGGCGGTTTTCGGCATCCCGCCTGCCTTCGAACAATGTTGCAACGCACAAAAGCGTTGAAACGACGCGTTTCATTGGCCATGTTAGCGGCCATGCCTAGCAGGACTCTGTTGGAGGCGATCGCCCTCCGGAAATGCATCACGGCCCGGTACAACCGGGGCACCGTCACGCTCGCGCCGCATATTCTCTATACGCGTCACGACGAATTGTTCATCGACGCCGTGACGGTCGAACGCGACGGCCAGCCGCCGCGCGAAGCCAAGCTGGGAACGTTCAAGCTTGCAGGCTTGACCGAGCTCGCGCTCGACGAAAGATCATTCGAGATATTCCGCGAATTCGATATTGCCGCGCCGCGCTATGCGGGTGCGACCCTGTTCGCGGTGGAGGTCGAGACGGCGCAATAGCGCCGATCCTCCCGAACGGCTGAATGTCGATCGACTCTATCGTCCCTTGGCATCCGCCGCCTTGGCCGACCGCCCTTGCTTCACCTCCAGCGGCGGAATCGTCCGGATCGTCGCGGCATATTCGGCGATCAGGACAAACACCCAGAATTCGGCCCCCAGCCATTCGCCGCCCACCAGCCCGCCGATCACGTCGAGGATCAGGAAAGCCAGCGCGAGCATCCTGAACATCATCGAGCTTGAGGTCGGCATGTCCGCGCGCAGCGACGCGGTCAGCATCATGAAGATGCTGAGGGCGCCGAACAGGACCGATCCGAACATCGTGTCCGCGCGATAAAAGCCGTCAAGCGCGGCGATGAACCAGAATAATCGCGAAACCGCGAACTGGCTCTGGCGCGTGATCTGACACAGCTTGACGATCGGCGGTACGAAAAGCGTCTTGCCGATCCATAAGTCGATTTGGGCGAGCATGGATGCGCAGGTAGCGCGCCCGCGCACGGATTGCACCATTGCATCTGACATAGGGATGCAATTGCCCCCGGCCGGTCCATGCCAGTGACGCGGCCAAGTTGGTCCGAATTGGATATTTATAGATTCGTAAACAATAGAGGCAGAGGTTCGGACGCCATGGGTGACCGGCAGGAAAATCGGCACGACTACCATCGCCGCCGTGAGGTCGACGAGCGCGCCCTGGCATCCGCAGCCAAGGATCCCAGGGTCGCGCATTCCCATATCGTGATGGCCGAGCGCCATCGGCTGTTTGCAATCGGCGAACTCCGTGGCGACTGGGGTACGCAATCCCAGTCCGCCGAAGGCATTGTCTCAGTTGCCCTGCGACGCGGGTGAACGACGCCCGAGCGTCACGACCGCCAGGCCGAATACCGCGCCTACCGCCGCTCCAATCCCCACGGTCGCGACCGGATGATCAACAGCAACGCGCCGGATATTGCCAAGCATCTCGGCAGCGTCCTGGTCATCGATTCGTGCGGCGAGCGTCTTCAACCGGTCGGACGCCGCCGAACCATATCCCCTGAATACATCGTCGAGTGGCGGATCGGCGCGATCGACGAGTGTCTCGATCGATTCGGCAACGCCGGTCAGCGCGCTCGACAGCCGCGCCGTCTGCCGATCCACGGCGACGATCGCGAATTGGGAGAATGCAGAGCGCCCGGCGCCCGGCTGAGCATCGGATCGGGAAAGAACCGGATCGTCGCCGATCTGCTGCACGGTGTGTTCCATACCCATCGTCGATCTCCGTCCTGAGAGTCTTTCGAGAAGGCCGGCACCAATACCAGCCCGCTCCCTCTCCCAACCGCTCCGCTCCGGACCGGTTCCATGTCGCCGGCCGCGATCGGACGGATCGTGCCGCAATCAGGAATAGCGTTCCTGCTGCCAAGGGTCGCCACGCATGTGATAGCCGTTCACTTCCCAGAATCCCGGCTTGTCTGCCCCCATGAAATCGATCCCCACGATCCATTTCGCGCTTTTCCAGAAATAGAGGTGCGGGACGACCAGCCGCACCGGCCCACCATGCTCGCGCGACAGCGGCTTTCCCTGCCAGCCATGCGCGAGGATCGCGCCGGGCGCGGCAAAATCGGCAAGCGGCACATTGGTGGTATAGCCGTCATGCCCGTGCAGCATCAGGAACCCTGCCTCATCGCGCGGCTGCACCAGATCGAGAAGATCGCCGGTCGCCACCCCGCTCCAATCATTGTCGTAGCGCGACCAGCTCGTCACGCAGTGGATATCGGATACCATCCTGGTCTGCGGCAATGCCATCAACGCCGCCCAATCCAGCGTCACCGGGCGCTCGACCATCCCGCCGACCCGCAGCCGCCAACGATCCTGCGATATGTTCGGCTGCCTGCCCAGATCGAGCACGGGCCAGTCGCGCACCAGATGCTGGCCGGGCGGCAGCCGCTCGGCTGCGCGCACCGTGTCGTCGCCGATGACGAACTTGCCTTCTTGTGCCCAGCGCTGCTTGGACCGGGTGAGTTTGCTTGGCTCCGGAACCTCGTCGTCATCGCGCATCGCCATGCCTCCGCCTGCTTCCGGCGCAACACCGATTAATCTCCGCCCCATCAGAACCGAACGGATCGGCCGCCGGGGATCAATCCCGACAGAACCCCTCGCCCTGCTTGATGACAAGGCAATTCTGCTTGCCGGCAAGCCATTTCAGGCCGGTCTCGTCGCCGGTCGCCTTGCGGATCGTTTCCTGCGTGCCCGCGCGCGAGAAGCGGATCACGTCGCCGTCCGCGGTGCCGGTATAGCTGCCTGCACCATCGAGCAGCGTCACCTTCACATCATAGCGTCCCGACGTGGCGGTCTTGGCGATGTCTAGCACCAGCCCTTCCGGCCCCGTCCATTTGCCGACCCAGGCATCGGTCGCCGCCCCCGCCTCATCGGCCGGCAGATCGGTTGCCCCGGTGCTGGGGCCCTCGTTCGCCGGCACTTCCTCGATATCCATCGCCAGACCATTGTCGGCGGCGGCGGCGTTGTTCTCCGCAGGCTGCTTGCTGCAGGCGGACAGGAGGATCGCTGCGGCGAGAAAAAGAGGGGCGATGCGCATGGGCATGTCCTTTCGAAAACGATGATCGACGAATATTGGCCGTAACAGAGCTGTAATGTCCACCCAATCGCTTGTGGCGTTCGATGGCATGCTCCCCTAGAGAGCGCCCCATCGACTCGATTTGTTCCCGAGGGAGCGCCATCATGCGCCTTGCTTTCGCCTCCGACCACGCCGCGACCGACCTCAAATCGGCGCTTGCCGACTGGGCGCGCGAGCAGGGTCACGACGTCACCGACCTTGGCCCCAATGACGGCGCGAGCGTCGATTATCCCGATTATGGTTACAAGCTGGCCGATGCCATCGCGCGCGGCGATGCCGATTTCGGCGTGGCATTGTGCGGTTCGGGGATCGGCATCTCGATCGCGGTCAATCGCAACCCCGCCTGTCGTTGCGCACGCGTGTCCGACAGCCTTTCCGCCCGCCTTGCCCGCCAGCACAACGATGCGAACGTCATCGCGATGGGCGCGCGGCTGACCGGCATCGACATGGCCAAGGCCTGCCTGTCCGAATTCCTCTCCACCGACTTCGAGGGCGGTCGCCATGCGCGCCGCGTCGAGAAGCTGACCAACCCTGCAAAGGAGCCCGCATGAGCACGAATCCCACCTCGCTGAATGACGTCCAGCCCGATGGTTTCTTCACGCGCGGCCTTGCCGATGCCGATCCCGCGATCTTCGCGGGCGTCCGTCATGAACTGACGCGCGAGCAGACCCAGATCGAGCTGATCGCGTCCGAGAACATCGTCTCCAAGGCCGTGCTCGAAGCGCAGGGCTCGGTGTTCACCAACAAATATGCCGAGGGTTATCCCGGCAAGCGTTACTATCAGGGCTGCGCGCCGTCCGACGAAGTCGAGCAGATCGCGATCGACCGCGCCAAGCAGATCTTCGGCTGCGGCTTCGCCAACGTCCAGCCGCATTCGGGCGCACAGGCCAATGGCGCGGTCATGCTGGCACTCGCCAAGCCTGGCGATACGATCCTGGGCCTCAGCCTGGATGCCGGCGGCCACCTGACGCACGGCGCACGCGCCGCGATGTCAGGCAAATGGTTCAACGCCGTGCAATATGGCGTTCGTCCCGACGATCACCTGATCGACTTCGACCAGGTCGAGGCGCTGGCGAAGGAGCATCGCCCGAAGATCATCATCACCGGTGGCTCAGCCTATCCGCGCCACATCGATTTCGCGCGCTTCCGCGCGATCGCCGATGAAGTCGGTGCGGTGTTCATGGTCGACATGGCGCATTTCGCGGGCCTCGTTGCCGGCGGCGTCCACCCCACCCCGTTCGGCCACGCCCATGTCGTCACCACCACCACGCACAAGACGCTGCGCGGTCCGCGCGGCGGCATGGTCCTGACCGATGACGAGGCGATCGCGAAGAAGATCAATTCAGCGGTCTTCCCCGGCCTGCAAGGCGGCCCGCTGATGCACGTCATCGCCGCCAAGGCCGTCGCTTTCGGCGAAGCGCTGCAGCCCGAGTTCAAGAGCTATGCCGCTGCCGTGGTGGAGAATGCCAAGGTGCTGGCCGCGACGCTCAAGGAACGCGGCGCGAACCTCGTTTCCGGCGGCACCGACACGCACCTCGCGCTGGTCGACCTGACTCCGCTGGGAGTCACCGGCCGCGACGCGGACGAGGCGCTGGAGCGTTCGGCGATCACCTGCAACAAGAACGGCATCCCCAACGATCCCCTGCCCCCGGTCAAGACCAGCGGCATCCGCGTCGGCAGCCCGGCCGGCACGACGCGCGGCTTTGGCCCCGCCGAATTCCGCGAGATCGGCAACATGGTCGCCGACGTGCTCGACGGGCTGGCGAAGAATGGCGAAGCGGGTGACGGCCAGATCGAAGCCAATGTCCGCGAACGCGTCCGCGCGCTGTGCGAGCGGTTCCCGATCTATCCGGAAGCGTAGTCCGTGAAGTGCCCGTTCTGCAGCCACGACGACAGCCAGGTCAAGGATAGCCGCCCGACCGAGGACGGCGCCGCGATCCGGCGCCGTCGGCAGTGCGAGGGCTGCGGCGCGCGCTTCACCACGTTCGAACGCATCCAGCTTCGTGAGCTGACCATCGTCAAGGGCGATGGTCGCCGCGAGCCCTTTGCACGGGAGAAGCTGGACCGCTCGATCGCGATCGCTTGCCGCAAGCGCCCGATCGAGGCGATCCGGGTGGAACGGCTGGTGTCCGCGATCCAGCGCCAGATCGAAACCAGCGGCGAAAGCGAGATCGCTGCCAAGCGCGTCGGCGAAATGGTGATGGACGGTCTGAAGGCGCTCGATAGCGTCGCCTATATCCGCTTCGCGAGCGTGTATAAGGATTTCGCGGAAGCGAAGGATTTCGAGGACTTTGCCGGCAATGTGAAGGATATGGGCGGGGAATGATGTCCCGCTTCCTTCGTTCGACGGTGACGAAAGTCGGCCTGTTCGCTCAGGCCAAAATCCCGTTCGGTTCGAGCTTGTCGAGAACCTTCTTGCGCACTGGCGCCGGGGTCGGTTCGAGCCTGTCGAGAACCCGCCTCGCATGAGTTTCTATATTTATATCCTGCGTTGCGCTGACGGCACCTATTATACCGGCCATACGGACAATCTTGAGCAAAGAATCGCTCAGCATCAGTCCGGCGCATTTCCGGGCTACACCTCTGAACGTCGCCCGGTCGAGCTGATGTTCAGCGAATATTTCCAGACTCGGATCGAAGCGCTCGATCGTGAGCGACAGATCAAGGATTGGTCCCGCAAGAAGAAGGAAGCCCTGTTCCGTGGCGACTGGTCAGAAATATCCCAGGCATCGCGGAGTTCTCGACCCCGCGTCTCGACTTCGCTCGACGCTCGCTCGAACCCAACGGACATGACTGAACCTTCTCACTCTACACCGCCCCCCGTCATCGTCCTCGTCCGGCCCCAGCTCGGCGAGAATATCGGCAAGGCCGCGCGCGCCATGCTCAATTTCGGGCTGACCGAGATGCGGCTGGTCACGCCGCGTGACGGCTGGCCCAACCCGTCCGCCGGCCCCGCCGCGTCGGGCGCGGATATCGTGCTGGAACAGGCGCAGGTCTTCGAAAGCGTGGCGGACGCCGTTGCCGATTGCCAGAATGTCTATGCCACCACGGTGCGCAAGCGCGGCGTCACCAAGCCCGTCGTTACGCCGGAACTCGCCGCAAGCGAGATGCGTCAGGCATCGGGCCGGTCGGCGATCCTGTTCGGACCGGAACGCTCGGGGCTGGAGACCGACGATGTCGCGATCGCACGCGCGATCCTGACGGTGCCGATCAATCCGGAATTCGGATCGCTCAACCTGGCGCAGGCGGTGATCCTGGTCGCTTATGAATGGTCCAAGGGCGAGGCGCTCGCCTCCCCGCCCAAGGTCGAACTCGATCCGCCAGCATCGCAGTTCGAACTCGACGGGATGATCGGGCAGCTTGAAGCGATGCTCGATTCGGCCGGCTATTTCTTCCCGCCGGACCGCATACCCGCGACGAAACGGATGCTGCGCACCGTGTTCACCAAACCGAGCTGGAACAGCCAGGAAGTCCGCACGCTGCGCGGAGTGCTGTCGAGCCTGGCCAATCCGCGTCAGCGCTGATCGAATTTCACCAGTTCGTAGGCGATCGACGTCTCGACCAGCAATTCCCACAATGCGGCGGCGGCATCGGGCGAAAAGCCGTTGGCTGCGGCATTGGCGCGAGCATTGTCGATCACCTGCGCCTTGCGCGCCTCGTCGCGCACCAGATCGCGATCGGGCTTGATGCGGGCGGCGGCATCCATGAAGCGGAAGCGCTCGGCGATCAGAACGGACAAGGCGCGGTCGATCGAATCCACCCCGGCGCGGACTTCCGCCATGGAGAGAGTGTCTTCAGCGGGAATGCGTGTATCGGTCATGGCGCTCCCCCTAAAGCATCGCGCCAAAAAGTGGGAACCGGTTTTCCACAAAAAGCGATGCAAAATGGGAAGCCCGCTGCTCTCTGCGCCGCCCGCCTTGACGCGCGCGGCCAGTTCCGCCATAGGCCGCGCCTTCGCAATTGGCCCCGCACTCCGGTGAAGCGGTGGCCCTGCCGGATCCTTTCGGATTCCAAGCAGAGCGACATACCGGAAAAAATCCACCTCGGTGGACCACGTTGTAGCAATTGAAGGAAATATCATGTCGAAGCGCAACAGCGCCAAGTATAAGCTCGACCGTCGTATGGGCGAGAACATCTGGGGTCGCCCGAAGAGCCCGGTCAATCGCCGCGAATACGGCCCCGGCCAGCACGGCCAGCGCCGCAAGGGCAAGATGTCCGACTTCGGCATTCAGCTGCGCGCCAAGCAGAAGCTGAAGGGCTATTACGGCGAAGTCACCGAGAAGCAGTTCAAGAAGTCCTACATCGAAGCGTCGCGCATGAAGGGCGACACCGGCCAGAACCTGATCGGCCTGCTCGAGCGCCGGCTGGACGCGGTTGTGTATCGCGCCAAGTTCGCGCCGACGATCTTCTCGTCGCGCCAGCTCGTCAGCCACGGCCACATCTTCGTCAACGGCGTGCGCTGCAACATCGCATCGCGCCTGATCCGTCCGGGCGACGAGATCACGCTGGGCAAGAAGGCGCAGGAAATGGCGCTGGTTCTCGAAGCACAGAGCCTGTCCGAGCGCGACATTCCTGACTATGTGGCACCCGACGGTCCGGCGAAGGTCACCTTCACGCGCATCCCTGCGCTCGACGAAGTGCCCTATCCGGTGAAGATGGAACCGAACCTGGTCGTCGAGTTCTACTCGCGCTGATCCGGTCCATCCCGACAGACATTGAGAGGGCGGCCCCGCGGGGCCGCCCTTTTCATTTGGCACTCCTGGAAATTGGCGCACCGGCCCGCTCCCCCACCCGGCCACCCGCGGACGCGTATCCTGAACGGGTGGCCGGGTGGTGGGGCGGACCTACAGACTCCTATTTGGCCGCAATGCCTATTGCCGCCCGCAGGAAAGCATCGCTCTTCCTGAGCATATCCGCGCGCGCCGCCGAATCATCAAGCTGATGGTCGAGTTTGGGATAGACAATGAGCGTCGGCGACTTGCCCGCACCACGAAGCCGGTCCGCCATCAACCTGGACTGGCGGATGGCCACATTGATGTCCTTGTCGCCATGGAACATCATCACCGGCACCTTGATCTGCGCCGCATTCTGCGCGGGTGATCCCTCGCGAACATGCGGCCCGGCCCCAATGAAGTCATTGACCGCCAGGAAATTGGAATAGTTGCGCGCGTCGCTCCGCAGCGCTTCGAGATCCGTGACCGGCGCGACCGCGACCGCCGCCTTGTAGAGATCGGGCTCGGTCGCGACCGCCTGGAGTGCGGCATAACCGCCATAGGACCAGCCGAAGATCGAAAGCTTGGCGGGATCAGCGATCCCCTCCGAAACCATCCAGCGCGCGCCGTCATTGACATCACCGATCGCAGTGCGCCACGATTTGAAGCCGTTCTTCTGGTACCAGGCATCGCCATAGCCGGACGAGCCGCGGAAGTTGGGCTGGAGCACAGCAAAACCCTGTGCGGCAAAGAACTGCGCCAGCCAGTCGAAACCCCATTCGTCGCGCGAACTGGGGCCACCATGCGGCATCAGGATCGTCGGCAGATTCTTGCCTGTGCTGCCCGGCGGCAGCGTCAGATAGCCAGGCACCATCGTGCCGTCCGCAGCCTTGTAGCTGATCGGCTTCACCGTAGAGAGCGTGGTCTTTTCAAGCTCCGGCCGGGCGAGCAATGCCTCCGCCAGGCGTCGCGTCTTCTTGTCGAACAGATAATAGCGACCGGGATCGATATCGCTGCCGGCCCAAAGCAGCAGCTTGCTTTCGTCCAGGCTGGAATCGGCGAAATAGATCAGGGGAAGGCCGGGAACCGCCTTGGACAGCGAGGCCTGGAGACGCTTCAGCTCCGGATCGAAGAACTCCACATGACGTTTCTCGGTGGCATAGGACACGCCCACGACGCGATTGCGCCGGCCGATCCGCACCAGACCGCTCACATCCACCTCCGGATGCGCGTAGACGAGCTTTTCGCTCATCGTTTCGTCAAGCGAGACGCTGTAGAGAGACAGGCGACCGTCGCGGCGCGCGAAACCATAAGCGATGTCCAGGTCGCGATCGACGGCATAGGGATTGAACGTGTCGCTGCTGTTCGTATTGACCTTCGACAGCGTTTTCCAATCGTCCGAATCCTTGGCACGATATCGATAGATGATCGATCGGCCCGCATAGCCTGTCGCGCCCTGCGGCGGCTGGATTCCCATGACGCGGATCCGGCCATGGCCATCGGAAATATACTCGACCGCATCACGTTTCGGAGTTTCGATGGTGCGGGCCTTCAGCGTCGATGTGTCGATCCGCTCGACGCCGATGCCGTCGAGCGTGTTCCCGACATGCGAACCCGTCATCAGTTCGGGGATGAACTTCCGACTTTTCAGGATCGCGCCGTCCTCTTCGGGCAGCCAATCGAGAACCTGGCCACCCGATTGATCATAGCCGGTTGCCCGATCGCTCGTGCGCGCGCTGACGATCTTGGCGTCGCTGCCATCGGCATTGAACGCGACCAGACGGGAAAAGGGCGCGAGGACCGTCTCGATTTCAGACATCGCGAAGATCGAGCAGAGCAGCCGTTCGGTCGATACCCACCGGCACCAGTCCAGGCGCTCCGGGTCACCATCGATGCCGGTCACGCGCACGGATTTGCCGCTGGCGATATCCACTACATAGAGGGTCGCCCCCTGCCCGGCGGCAGGCTGGATCACGGCAAGCCTGTTGCCGTCGGGCGACAGCGCAATATCCTGAATACTCTCCCGCGCGCCGAACAGCGCGGCATTGTCGGCCTGCGCCCAAGCCGCAGACATCGGCAGTGCCGCCGTCGCCAGCAGCGCCAGATATCCTCTCCGCATGTATCCGCCCCCCCTTTGTTGCCGACGCGTCGGCCTTGTCCGCAGTCCCGCGGCGCTTCATTCGACTATTTCTATTTCGCCGGCAGCTTCATCGCCGCCCGCAGAAACGCATCGCTCTTCCTCAGCATGTCGATGCGCGCCGTCGAATCCTCCAGATAGTGGTCGAGCTTGGGATAGACGACGAGTTCCGGCGGCTTGCCGGCATCGCGAAGGCGATCCGCCATCAGCCGCGATTGGCGGACGGCGACGTTAAGATCCTTGTCGCCATGGAACATCAGCACCGGCGCTTTGATCTTCGCGGCATTCTGTGCCGGTGATCCTTCGCGAATATGCGGCCCGGTGCCGATGAAATCGCTTTCGACGACATAGCTGGTGTATTTGTAAGCGTCGCTCCGCAATGTCTCCAGATCGGTAACGGGCGCAACGGCGATCGACGCCTTGTACAGATCGGGTTCGATCACAGCGGCCTGGAGCGCCGCGTAGCCGCCATAGGACCAGCCGAATATCCCCATCTTGGCGGGATCGGCGATCCCCTCCGCGATCAGCCAGCGCGCACCGTCATTGACGTCGCCGATCGCCAGGCGCCAGGATTGGAAGCCGTTCTTCTGATACCATTCATCGCCATAGCCGGACGATCCACGAAAATTGGGCTGAAGCACGGCAAAACCCTGTGCGGCAAAGAACTGCGCCAGCCAGTCGAAGCCCCATTCGTCGCGTGAGCCGGGCCCGCCATGCGGCATGACGATCGCGGGCAGATTCTTGCCGTTGCTTCCGGGTGGAAGGGTCAGATAGCCCGGCACCATCGCCCCGTCCGCCGCTTTGTAGCTCACGGGCTTCACCGATGAGAGCGCCACTTTTTCGAGCTTTGGCCGGGTCAGCAGCGTTTCGTTGAGCTGCCTGGTTTTCTTGTCGAACAGATAATAGCGGCCAGGATCGACGTCACTGCCCGCCCAGAGCAGAAGTTTGCTCTCATCGACGCTGGAATCGACGAAATTGATCAGCGGCAAGCCGGGAATGGCCTTACCCAGCGCAGTACGCAGACGATTCAGCTCGGGATCGAAGAACTGGATCTGTCCTTTGTCGGTGGAGTAGCTCACCCCGACCACGCGATTGCGCCTGCCCACGCGAACGAGACTGCCGGCATCGACCTCCGGATGCTCGAATATCAGCTTTTCCGTCATCGCATCGTCAAGCGAGACGCTGTACAATCCCCGGCGCCCATTCTTGCGCTGAAAACCATAAGCGATATTAAGATCACGATCGACGGCATAAGGCGTGAATTCTTCACTCCTCCCTACTTTCACTTTGGAGAGTGCTTTCCAAGCATTCGAATCCTTGCCGCGATACATGTAGTTGACGGTGCGACCATCATATCCGGTTGCCCCGTGCGGCGGCCTGATACCCATGATGCGTATCTTTCCGTGCCCATCGGAAATATAGCGGACGGCATCGCGCTTCGGATTCTCGATGGTTCGCGATTTCAGCGTGAGCGTGTCGATCCATTCCACGCCAACACCGTCGAGCTTGTTCGCCAATCGCGTGCCGGTCTCCATTTCCGGAATGAATGTCTTCGTCTTCAGGATTGCGCCGTCTTCCGCGGGAAGCCAGTCGAGCACCGAGCCCCCACCCTGATCGATCCCCAGCGCCCGGTCACTGCCGCGCGCGCTCACCATCTTCGCCTGGCTGCCGTCCGCATTGAAAGCGATCAGACGCGCCATATAGACCGGGATGGCGTCGATCTCGGTAACCGCATAGATCGAGCATATCAGCCGGTCATTGGAAACCCATCGGCACCAGTTCAGCCGTTCGGGATCGCCATCGATACCGGTCAATCGAACCGGCTTGCCGGTTGCGAAGTCAACAACATAGACTGCCGAACCCTGCCCGGTCGCCGCCGGCTGGATGACGACCAGCCTGTCCCCGTTCGGCGAGAGTGCGATATGTTCGATGCTTTCGCGCGTACCGAACAGCGTGGCATTGTCGGCCTGCGCCCAGGCCGCAGACATGGGCAGCACCGCCGTCGCAAGCAGCGCAAAACAACCCCTCCTCATGAACACGACCCCCTTATTGTCTACGCGTCGATCGCAACCTGACAAGAAACAGGACCGTTTTTCAATCGACAAAGCCCCCATAACGGACCGTTGTCATGGTCCCGCGCTTTACAGCGGGCCCTACGCTTCGCTAGGCACACGGCGCCTCAGCGATCCAAGGATGACCGGCCGTGACCCTTCGCATGCTTCCCGAATGGGCGCCGCACGAGCGCGTCTGGATCGGTTTTCCCAGCCATGAGGTCGAATGGCCCGGCGTGCTCGATGCCGCCCGCGCCGAAGTCGCCGACTTTGCCAATGCCGTTCATGCCGATGGCGCGGGCGAAACCGTCCATCTGGTCGCGGCGGATGCGGCCTCCGCCGAGGCTGCACGCGCGCTGGCAGCCCCCGGCGTCATCGTCGAGCAGCATCGCTTCGGCGACATCTGGCTGCGCGACACGGGCCCGATCATCGTGGGCAGCGGCGTGGAACGCCAGGCGCGCGACTTCGGCTTCAATGGCTGGGGCGGCAAATATGATATGCCCGGCGACGAGGATATCGGTGCGCGGCTTGCCGCGACCATCGGCCTGACCGCAACCCGCTGCCACTGGGTGTTCGAAGGCGGCGCGATCGATGTCGACGGCACCGGTCTGGTCGTCACCACCGAACAATGCCTGCTCAACCCCAACCGCAATCCTGACCTGGATCGCGCGACGATCGAGACGCGGCTTGCCATGGACCTGGGCCTGGATCGAATGCTCTGGCTGGGCGACGGACTGTTCAACGATCATACCGACGGCCATGTCGACAATCTCGCGCGCTTCGTCGGTCCCAATCGCCTGGCGGTTCCAGAGCCCGCCGGTGCCGACGATCCCAACGCCGCCATCTACGCCGATGTCCGCGCACGCGCCGCGGCGATGGGGATCGAAACGGTCGCCCTTCCCTCCCCCGGCCTGGTCCGTCGCGACGGGGAGATCGTGCCGGCAAGCTATATGAATTTCTATATCGGCAATGCCGCAGTGGTCGTGCCCATCTACGGCGCCCCCAATGACGATGCCGCCATCGTCGCGATCCAGGCATTGTTTCCCGGCCGCCGGGTTGTGGGATTGCGCGCCGACCATATCTTGGTGGGCGGGGGCAGTTTCCATTGCATCAGCCAGCAGGTGCCAGAATGACCGAGATTTGCGTCGCCGCGCTTCAACTGGCGCTCACCGACGATATCGAAACGAATATCGCCGCGGTTTCCGATCTGGTCCGCGATGCGGCCGCCAAAGGCGCGAAGATCATCCTGCCGCCCGAATTATTCGAGGGGCATTATTTCTGCCAGGTCGAGGACGAGGCGCTGTTCGCACGCGCCCGTCCCACGGAAGAGCATCCTGCGGTCATCGCGATGCGCAGGCTGGCGGCCGAGCTGAAAGTCTATATCCCCACCAGCTTCTTCGAGGCGGACGGGCCGCATCATTACAACAGCCTGGCGATGATCGACGACGCCGGCGAGATCATGGGCGTCTATCGCAAGAGCCATATTCCCGACGGCCCGGGTTATGAGGAAAAATATTATTTCCGCCCCGGCAATACCGGCTTCAAGGTGTGGAAGACGCGCTACGGCACGATCGGCGTCGGCGTCTGCTGGGATCAATGGTATCCCGAAACCGCGCGCGCGATGATGCTGATGGGGGCTGAATTGCTATTCTATCCCACCGCGATCGGCACCGAGCCCTATGACGACGATCTCGACACCAGCCGGATGTGGCGGCGCGCCATGCAGGGCCATGCCGTGTCCAACGTCGTCCCCGTGATCGCCGCCAACCGTATCGGCACCGAAGGCGAGATGGATTTTTACGGCCACAGCTTCATCGTCGACGAGCGTGGCGATTTCCGTGCCGATTTCGGTGCAGCGGAAACGGGCGCGCTGGTCGCGACGTTCGATCTCGACACGATCCGCACCCATCGTGCAGGTTTCGGTTTCTTTCGCGACCGGCGGCCAGAACTCTACGGGCGCTTGGTTCAGGATATTTGAAGGGAGACGCATATGACGATCGCCAGACACTATATCATGCACGCCACCGAAGGGCATGACGCGACACTGGAAACCGCACTGTTCGCGCTTGCCGATGCGGTCCGCGCCGTCCCGGGCAGCGAGGGCGTCGAACTGCTCCGCGACCTCGGCAATGAGCGTCGTTTCATCTTCATCGAGAAATGGGAATCGGTGGAAGCGCACAAGGATGCACGCAACCACCTGCCCAAGGATGCCTTCGCCCCTGTCGGCGCGGTGCTCGACGGCCCGCCCGACGGCGCCTATTTCGATTATCTGAAGACCGTCTGACCCTGACGGGCGATCGCAGCCTCTATGCCGTGGCGCTGGGTTCGAACCGGCGCCACGGACGTCATGGCACGCCCGAACGCGTCCTCATCGCCGCGCTGGCCGCAATGGCGGACGCGGGACTGGAGATCGTCGCCGTCTCCCCCATCCTGCCGACACCACCGCTCGGCCCGGGTGGTCGCCGCTTCGCCAACGCCGCGGCGCTGATCGAAACCGATGACGAACCCCAGGGGCTGCTCAGGCGCCTGAAGGCGATCGAGCGGGCTTTCGGACGCCGTCGCGGGCGCCGCTGGGGGGATCGGGTACTCGATCTCGATATCCTGCTCTGGACCGGCGGCCTCTGGGCCTCTCCCGAACTTTCCATCCCGCATCGCGAGTTTCGTCGTCGCGACTTTGCGCTTTTTCCGCTCGAGCGGATCGCACCGGACTGGGTCGATCCATTGACGAATTTCACAATCCGCCACCTTGCCGCACGATTGCGGCGAACAAGGCCGGTTGACCGTTCGCCAGACGCCCCCTAGTTGGACCTCCAGGCGGTCACGCCGGGCCCTTAGCTCAGTCGGTAGAGCAACTGACTTTTAAGCGATTTGCCCCTCTCCAAAACCCGCAGAAATCCGCCAAATTTGACTTCAGGGACACTCCGATTCATCTCCGGGGACACACTGGGGACAACATTGGAGCGCGGTAATGCAGGAATTGACGGACAAAAAAGTGGCCGGGTGGAAGCCCTCCGCTGAGCGTCAAGAGGTGAAGGACGGCAAGTGGCCGGTCTACCTCGTGGTGCAGCCATCCGGCGTCAAATCGTTCCAATGGCGTGGCCGCGTCGATGGCAAGAGCGCCCGTCGCACGCTTGGCCAATATCCAGATTTGAGCCTTGCCAACGCACGCACAGCGGCACTGGCCATCAAGAGCGAGAAGCGATCCACGGGCAATGTCCCTCCGCCACAGAATGCCCCAGAGCCGAAGCCTGAGCCGGTTGCTCCGGTTGCCGATGGCATCACCGTTTCGAAGGCGTTCAACCTCTACATGAAGGCGGAGGGTGACAGCCGTAAGACCGGTGCAGAGAAGCGCCGCGCTTTTGAGCGCGATGTAGAACCGGTCATCGGTTCGCGCCTTATGGCTGAGATCGATCATGACGATTTGGAAGCCATCATCGCTGAGAAGTTTGAAGATGCACCGATCATGTCGAACCGGCTTGTTTCGATGCTGGCGCGATTCTGGAAATGGGCTGGCACCAAGGGACGCAAAGACACCGGGCTTAAGACTAACGCGATGGCGACAATCGTTAAGCTCGCAGAAGAAAATGTGCGCGATCGGTGGTTCACCAAACAGGAAATCAAATGGCTTTTTGATTCCATGAGTGAAGCCAACGGTTGCGCAAAGCCATTCATGATGTTGGCATACACGGTGTTGCGCCGTTCAGATGTTTTCGATCTTACATGGACGATGGTTGACGGGGACCGTCTTAACATCCCTGAGACAAAGAACACACTGGCGCACATCGTGTGGCTGCATCCTACAGCCGCCGCTCTTATCCCTGAGCGTCCGAAGGATGCCAAGGACGATGACCTTGTGTTCACCGATCACGCTAAGTCGGCTTATGCCAAGCCTCTCAGCCGCGTTCGTAAGACCATGACCAAGCTGGCTGAGGCGGTTGGTAAGACAGTAGAGCATTGGGTTTTGCACGACCTTCGCACCACTGCCACCACTCACATGGCATCCTTCCTTGATGAGAATGACCGGCAGAAAATTCCGGGCAATATCCGTGATCGGCTTTTGGCTCATAAGGATCAATCTGTCAGGGGGCGGCACTATGACCGCTACGACAACTACGCTGAGAAGAAGGCCGCTCTCAAGCTATGGGGTGACTTTCTGGACGAAATCAGAGCGGCTAAATAATTCGCGGCTTTAAGCCGTGTGGTTGGCCGGTCTGTCAATCAATCGGGGCTGTGGAGCGATCCACGGCCCCTTTTTCTTAAACTTGACAAGAAACAGTTTTGCGGGACTGGGGCACGGGTGATAGTTGGTCCGCCATCATGGCAACCACGCTCTCAGATGACGATTTCATAAGCATCCCGCTTGATACCTATCGGATGCTCATGCGCGATCGTTCCGAGCTACAGGCGATGCGGATACGCGCTGAGGATGGCGCTGATTACCTGATCGGCATTGATGAGGTTATGCGGCGGCTCAGTTGCGGTAGAACCACCCTCCATGAAAAGCGGCTCTCTGGCGAGCTTCCTAAGCCCTATGGGGAGCATCACAAGCCTAAGTGGCTATCCAGCGACATAGAGGCATATTTGCGCTCTAAGCCACTACCCTACTGATCAGGGATAACCCTTCCACGGTAGCTGCCAGTGTGGACCATCCTTAAAGCTTGTCCAATCGCCTCCCCACTCTAAAGACACGCCTTCGATCTCGGCAGCTTCCTTAACTGCCTTGGCGAGCGTGTGATAGTGAGGCCAGTGCCACGATACATCAAGCTTGCCATCCCCATCGATATCAATGAGTGGTGCCAAATCGACAGCATGACCGCTGAGATGGCGGCTTCTCATCGTCTTGGTAGCGCCTTGCTTGTAGAGCACCTTTTGGCGATCAAGAGAGCGCACGCCTTCCAAGACGGTGAAGTCAATGGTGGAGATTTCCAGAGCGCGTATGATGACGCGGATAAGGTCTGGATGCACGCCTGTAAGGCGAGCTTTTGAGCGTTGGGATAGAGAGAACATCCCATATTTATTTTAGTCTGTATCGTCCTGCCATCGTGTGTATTTGGCGTGTCGCGTGTCCTGTTTGAAATACGGCAACAGGTGGTGAAAAAGCTCAATCAGGTCTTCTTGCGGTATCTTTGACCAATAGGGTGCAAAGCGATCCACGATGATTCCGTTATGAGTGCGCGGCTGTCTGGGGCGCTGGATTGAGATTGGTGTTATCGAGCGATCGGAGAGCGTTTCAAAGACAGCCCACCACATGCGGCGGCGAAACACTGACTTCTGATTGCTGTTAAGCGTTTTCATTTCCGCTTCATAATGTTCTATAATTCTCACAACATATTTAGAGCGATCACGCTATATGGTGGAGCTTGAATAGGACCGCATCACCCGGCTCTTCGAAGCTCAGCCGGAATTCTCTTTGTTCGGTGATGTAGACGATATGGAGGCCTTCCCCATGATCGCGCAGATGGTTGCGGATCGGCTCTTTAAGAGCGAGGTGACCCGCTGGAGCGATTTCCAGTAGCTCTCTGGGGCAATCCACGATGTTAGGCCATGGCGGATCGATCATATCGCAGGCCATCGGATCGACGGCGGTTGGACCGTTCAGAGTTTGAATGACACAGAGCCACTCATCATTATCAAGCGCACGGACGCGGGCTTGTCGATTGAACATCTTCATTAGCGTATTTACGCTAAATATTCGATGACAGACATTCTCACCGAAGGCGCATTGACTGGCGTCCATACCGCTCCCGACATCATCACGCGGACTGAAGCCGCGAAGATGATCGGCATTCATAAAGTCACGCTGGCGTTCCTTGTGAAGACCCGCAAAGGGTTCCCTGAGATGGTGGCGCTTGGTAAGAGCAAGGGTTTCAAGCGCTCTGAGATTGAGGCTTGGTTGAACCGTTAACCGCCATAGTTCATCAGAAGCTCAATGGCCTCATATTCATCAGAGGAACCGACATACCATTGATCATTATATCGGACGCAATGCTTATCATGATCCTGTTCGGACAGCGGAACGAGGTAGGGCATCGCCAGCACCTGCTCATCATAGTTGGCTAAGAAGCGGATATGGCATCCCAGCCCATTGACAAGCGCAACAGCCAAATCCTTCAAATTAGGATACTCAGCTAAGTTTCCGGTTGTGAGATGATGAGAAGGAATCTGCCGCTCATAATATGCATTTATAAGTTTCTGTCCGCCCCTGATGATCATCACGAAGCCCTCATTTTGAACAAGACGGCATCCTCAGCGGTCTTAAAAATAACAGTCAAATCCGTTACGAACCAATAGCCAGTGCCATCCGGGAACAGGAAGTATGGTGGCGCTTTCTTCGTAATCTCCATGACTTCGCAATCATGCATCTTCTCAAAGTCCGGCCAGAATGATTCTGGTTCTGTTGGAACGACAAAGGTATTCCATAGCCGCGTAGGGCGACAATCATGGATCACATAACGGTCATCAGCCTCTTTCACGATTTTCATTGGGCTGGCCTCCGCATAATCCACATCACTTCGTGGATATCATTGAAGGTGCAGCGATTACCAACGATGGTGTATTGGGCATTCTCATTATCAATTAGATAATTGTAGCGCCTTTTTAACTCGCATAAGAGTTTATAGTCATGGTCGCGACCATGTTTCCAGCTTCTTACTGAGAATGTTCCGGTGCACTTCGTTGTGAGATGATTGATAGCCTCCGCGATCCAATGCAAACGATGAAGCAGAGGTTGTGTCGCATAGATGTGCGCCAAGTTTGATGTCATCATTGGGCTGGCCGCCAGATGCGATAGTGGATTTCATCGCTGTCATCGGTGAAGCGCCTACCATCTCTGGTTAGGCGCGCATGTGGACGGTCAAGCTTGTAGAGGTTGCGCCACGCTTTGTCGCGCACCTTCAGCATCTTTCCACGCTTATAAGGTGCCTCATTCCGGTAATTGCACGTCGCACTCAGCAACTCTTCCCAAGCATCTTTAGTCAATTTATATTCATTTTTTTGATATGATATCAGTGCCGATTTCATCCGGCGGTATGCGAAAATGGCGCCTGCTGTCACGACTATAACTGTAAGAACGAAATCAGTCATGATCCGCCCTCCGCATCCTTACGCGCCTTCTCAAGACGCTCTATGAGTGCGCGGACATCATCGGGTGACCTTGGCCTCCACAAACGATAGTGGATTTCATCGCTGTCATCGGCGAAACGCTCTAACCGAGCATCATAAAAGACATGCGGATGGTCAAGCTTGTAGAGGTTGCGGCACGCTCTATCTTTAGTCAATTCATAGCCATTTTGTTGATATGATGTCATGCCGCGTCCCTCCAAAGCCTGAAGTGGATTTCATCGCTGTCATCGGTGAAGCGACCGGACACACCATCCCAGATGACATGCGGATTATCGGCTACATATAGTGCTCGCATAACATGCATCTCTACAGCTTCATGAGCCGAAAGAGCATTCTCAACACGCGCTATCTCTTTTCGAATGTCTGCAAGTGCATTCATTGCACGGTCTTTAGGGGCGGTTTCCGCGAACTCTTTCTCCGCCTTCTCTAATCTTATCCTTTTCAAACGGCGCTCTGATACTACACTGTATGCTGCGGACGCCGACAAACACAGGCAGATGACACCGAAAATCGCAAGAGAGATGACAATGGATGTAACAATCCCGCTCATGCCGCCACCGTGAACTTCATCTTGAATAATGCGGCATCTTCCAGATTGTCGAATACCGCTTTCACTGAGAATTCTTCATCGCCATCCTGCCAATCACCATCCCCGCGCATGACATAAGATTTCGGCAACACCATTATCTCAAGCTTGCAGCCCATAAGCAACTCAAGCTCACGGACGGTAATATGTTGATTTCTGATATTGAGAATTTCGTTGCAAATCTCATGCGCCCAATCACATGTCCACTCATCGATTGTCACTACATATCGCGGCTTACTCTCTTTTATAATTTCCATATTGCTCCTCTTTCTGGACATTTTGTGTCCACATTCTTATTTATCATAAACTCTCAATCGGCGGCATTATTGCCGAAACGGTTCTCTAAGGCGCGTTGCTCATCCACGCTCTGACAGAGTATCCACACTCCATCAGGCTCTCTGTAAAATTCGACAGATTTTATCAGAACCTCAAGAGTGTCATTGCACTCTTGAGTAATCTTGATCTCCGATCGCTTAAGCTCACATTCCAGATTTGTCAGATCGCTCAAACGCGTGAGAGGAAATCCCGGAATGTCCGCCAGATCACTCATACTGAGCGTGGTGTAGAATTGCCGTCTTTTGAAACGATAGATCGCATAGCTGTAGCTCATGAGCGCACCTGATAGATGATGCTCTTGATCGTCCCTTTCATCACTTCGATCATTTCGATTTCTTCATCAGCAATCAGAGTGCTGAGAACCTCCGCCTTGATCCTCTCCCCAATGCGCTGAAGTGGTCCCCGGCCAAGATCACGACGCGACATCGAACCGCGTGCCTTGATGGCCTTGAGAGTCTTCTCAACAAGATCGGCATTTTCGGTCTGGCGCGCTGTGGAGACATCCACATCCACATTCGCCCACTGATCGGCATAGAAGCGCACCACGGACCATGCCGCCTCGGCGATCTCTGGGGTTATCGCCGCCAGCCCTTCGAACGCGGTAAGGATGCCAGCCGTTCGGCAGAAATGCTCAAACAGACGCTTCCAATAGGTCTCTTCCTGTTCGCCACGCATCTTCACGCACTGGCGGAGGATTTCCACAGCTACCGTCTTGGCCTCACGCGTCCAGCCAAGCGTCTCCGGCTCAAGCTCCCAGTCGCGATCCAAGCGCAACGGTAGAGCTTCCCCTATCATGGCTCCGATACGGTCTGAGAACGCTTCCAGACGCCTTGCGAGGCCATTCCGCCGTGCCAATACCGTAGGGTCTGTGAAATCCTCTGCGAGCATCTCCCAAGCACCGGGCTGGACGATGTTGAAGCGTGCATGGATGCCTTGTGCTTGGAATTCGCGATTGTTGATGAAACCGCGTGCAACCTCAGGCTGCACCATGATCAAGCAGCTAAGACGCTTCCCAGCCAGATGAACCGCAGTCTCTCCAGTGGTGCGATCCATCGAACCCTTATCGAACAGCATCGTAAGCGCCGATGCGAACTCAACTGGGTTGTTCTCAGCCTTCATCGAATGACCAGCAAGGATCGAACCACCCTCATCGGTGAACAATCCACATGATGGCCAACCACCCTGAAAGGTGCTGTAAATGCCATTGGTGGTAGTCTTAGAGAGGATCGTTCGGCGATGCCGTGGAGCCTTGGGCTTCGCCTTATCGAGCGCCTTTACGAGTTTCTTTGAATCATCAGGGGCTTCCTTCAAAGCCGATTTGCGATCCTTCTCATATTGATCGAACGCGATACGGTAATCGATCAACTCATCTTCATAAGCGAGCGCCTCACTGTCCTGCCAACGATAGATCGATGACATGAGCTTGCTGTAGATGGCCGACTTCGCATCACCCGATTTGACCATAACCATGTAATATTCAGAACAGGGATATGAACGGCCATGCTGGCTTGGGTCTTCCACATCATAATGACCCTGAGCGGCATAGCTCATGATCGCCAGAGCCGCCGTAGCGACACCATCAATGGGATAATTACCTAACTCGGCCTGAGCGCGGATCGCGTCCTGTGTAGCGGGTGGCAGAATGTCGATTGGGAATGTCATTAAAAGACCCTCCCGATACGAAACTTACGCTCAGCACCATCAATCAGACGATTGAGATAACGGGCATCCGCATAATCCCGCTTACTGTTCTTACCCGCTGGCGCCATCCACACGGTGTCTTGAATCTTCTCCATCAACCAATGGCGGTCATACTGCTCAGGCTTCACCACATAGCAATAATGGGCAATCGCCTTCCTGATCGGTGCATGATAATTCGGTCCAATCTCATTCAACAAATCCTCAAAGCGTGAGAAAGGCGCTACCTGATGATGCTGCGAAACAGTCATCAACGGGCGTGGCGTGATCGGGCGACGATACAGAGGCAGACTCACTTCATGAACGGCCTTCATCACCAAGCCTGAACGCTCATCGCCCAACGGATCATCACAACCGACAAAGATCGGTGCAGCCGTATAATGAAGCTGGTTCGGCGTGAATGGTGACGGATCGACATCCGACGATTTGAAATCGCCATTCTGAAACCGCTCATGCAGATCACTACACAACCATGGCTCAGCCAACCAAAACCACAGATGACAAGATAACAGATTCCATCCACCAATACCGGCGCTGGAACTCCACTGATAATAATAGGACGCGTTGTGGAAGCACTCTGGCGTCTGACTAACGAGATGATCCAAACGCTCTTGATTGGTTTTTAAATTTAATGACGCGACCGGGATTTTATCCAAATCGAGCATGACCCACTGAACGCCACCAGCGACAGGACGGATCGTAGCAGGACCACGCTCGACATCATCCATGAGAGCGCGCCTGATATTCTCTGTAGCGCCGATCGGCTCACCACGGATGACAGCCGCATAAGGATTCTGTTCAAGCTCCATAAGAGCTTCCGCCATATCCGCCAGACTGCCAACGGGATGGGTGACCGCATCGTGTCGATACGCAGTGTCGTAAGGTGTTTTGAGATATTGACCATCGCTGTAAGTGATCGTCTTTGTAAGAATAGGTTGTGGGCGGTTATCCGCTCTCGTTATCAGTATCGTAAACATCATTGCTCCTAATGAAAAAGGACACTCACTGTGGTGGCAGTGAGTGTCCAAGGGAGCAATCAATGTAAGGGTAACAAACGCGACTTCTTACAACAATATTTATCTTGAACGCTGCCACCACAGCACGCATCGAACTTATTTATAAAGAATACCGAATCGCGTGACAGACCTGCAATATTATTATCGCTGGGTTTGCAAATTAAGGAGTGGTGGCGCTGATTGGGGTGTCATCATACCTGTCATCAAGGTGTCATCAAAACGTGAAATTTGATGACACCCTTTGATGACAACTGATGACAGTGATGACGGGTTTGATGACACCTTGATGACACCTAAAATGGCGGAAATCCGCCAAAAACAAGGTGGTTGTCATCATGTCATCACTGTCATCACACATTTTCAGAAATTTTCGCTTTAAGACAGTTTGAAGTATTCTCTCTTTATATAAATTGGCAGATTTCCGCCATTTCTAAGGACGCGATTAAGAAATAGTAGTTTCCGACGATGACAGTGATGACATGATGACACCTTTATTTGATGACACCTATTTCCCACTCCCCACGCGATTAGATTCCGGATTAACATGCATGCCGCGCCCTCTGACTAAATAAGTGCGCTGGCGGGTTCTCCTCTCTTTCCCGCTGGCATTCGCTCTGTGGCCCGCTGCGTGTTTTCGTTTCATTTTCGCGCAGCGGGCCAATCTGCATAAATATGCGATGATAACAGCTAAAATTCACATCGACACCAAAGCCGCTGAGGCGGTCATGACCTTCATCAACGCTTGCATCATAAGAGGCGTCCTGAAGGATGAAACCGCAAGAGCGGTGGTGGCATTCTATGAAGAAAAGGTTCCTGACTATATCCACATCAGTCAGGAGATTGTCGGGATTAGTGAATGAGCCTTCACTTTATGATGTGGAGACATTGAGGGAACCGTTTGAAAGAGCGGTGTATAATCATTCTGACACACTTCGCGCCTTCTGATCGATAAATAGGGCTATGGCTCGAAAACCTCTTCCCCAGCGCACCAAGACGGCTGTCATCAACGCGACGGCCAAGCCCGACCGTAAGGCCATCATCGCCGAATTGATCGCCTCACAGTCCACCCCAGCGCTCAACAACCGTTCATTCAAGCCTGAGATGACTGAATACATGCTTGCGTCGGTCGCACGCGGGAACACCGTGAAGGATGTTTGTGAGGAATTGGGCATCGATAACGGTCTGGTGAACGCTCGCAGCTACGATGACCCGGATTTTGGGGCAAAGATGCGCCGCGCTCGCGAGATCGGCACGCTGGCGCAATTCGATCACATGCTATCCGTGGCGATGGATTTCTCGATCCCTGTCGCCGATCGCCGGTTGATCATCGAAGTGCTGGAAAAGACCGCCAAGGCGTTCAACCGCAACCAATTCGGCGATAAGCCCTTGGTGAGCCTGAACAGCCCGAATGTGACCTTCAATGTCACCCCTACGGACTTCGATTTTGGGGGATAATTCCCGGCAAACTGATACACAATCAGTTGGCAATGGCGGAAATCAGCCATTCTTGCCCGTTGGGACACGATAGGGACGCTCTCAGGGACGCATTTGCGCTCAGGTAAGGCTCTCACGAATCATTTTCGCCGACCCGTCCACAGAATGCAGACGGTCGCTTGACAATCCGCCTCATTGCGTCTACTGATTGCATACCAACAAGACGGGAGAAAGTGAGAGGAAAGTGAAGATTACCACGGTCAAGGACAAACGCATTGCTGCGATTGTTCAAGAGCCCGCTGGAACCAAGGTGAAGGGACTACAGCCCAAAGAGGCTGAAAAGATTAGGGCAATGATCTTCACGATTTTGAAGATGCGTCACCCCAATCAGTTGATGACGGTAGCATCGTGGAAAGCCCATGAACTATCACCATCGCGCCCGAATGTTTGGAGCCTGAGGGTTACACCAAATTACCGGTTGACTTTCTATGTTGATATTGAGGCACAGGAAGTCAGTGATTTGGATTTTGAAGACTACCATTAAGGGTGGGGCTTCGGCCCCACCCCGTTAATGCATAATACTGTAACGCAACTATACCAATATAATTGGAAAGTAACCGCCATGGAAAACTATAAGTTTGATGTGCCCCTTGTGGTCAACATCACACGCATGGTTGATCCGCCTCATGTTGGATCGATCATCCGCGATGAGATTGAAGAGCGTGGTATGACGATTGAAGCAGCCGCACAGGCGCTCAAGACGCCACGCAGCTTCCTGAGCGCCCTTCTCACCGGCAAGCGTCCTCTCAGCACTGAGATGGCCTTGCGGATTGAGAAAGCGTTTGGCTTGGACGCTGAGCTTATCGTGAGCATGTATCACGAATGGGAAGCGTCGGAGATGAAGAAGAATCCTCCCGCTGTTCTCGCTGAGATTGAGCGCATTCCTCTGCCTGCTTAATCCTACCCTGTCCTACCGTGGTAAGCACTGGGGGAGCCTTCGGGCTCCCCCTTTTTTGTGCCTGATTTAATCCCAGAGAAAGCCGCTGAGCGCATCCCCGGCCATCCGGGCTGTCCAGTGCCACTCTCTCAGAAGGGCTCTGAGAAACGCTTAGGATCGATCGTCCGGATTATGGGTGCGGATCATAAATAACGATGGCAACGCCTCGCATTTGGCGCAGGGGAAATCGTCGGCTTAGCCGATTGGACGACACCGGGTAGGTGACGGGCGATGCTGCACGGTGATAGCGCACCGTTTGAGCAACCGTTGAAGTGATTGTGGCACGGCAACGGTTGCGAGCCACCTTCTAAATAGTTGATGAGATACATCACCCGGCCACGGTCAATGCGACCATCCCCAGCCCGTGCCTATGAAGACGATGAGCAATGGTGGCCAGACCGTCTCATCTCGAATGTTGAGGTAGATGACCAAGTGATCGTCTTCACAGGGTTATTGGACGAACATGGCAACGAGATATGCCGCGTCCCTGACAGGATCGGCTTTCACAACCCTCTTGGGGACGATGACTAAATAGGTTTGCACTAATTATCATGGCCGATGAATGACCCGCTTAGGTGAGTCATTCATCGTTCGCCTCACAGTCCCCCGCCAGCCGGTTCAATCATCACAGTGAAGCGCTTAAACATGGCGTTGTTTGTATCAGCGTTCATCGTTACCGAGACACCATCCTTGACCCATTTCCATGACTGTTTCTGAGTGCGTCCAGCATAGTCCCTGCCAACGCTCGCAGTATCGGACAATGGTGGTCCCCACTTGGTGACAGCGGCTGCAAACATGGCGTCTGGACATGTCCCCTCAAGCCGCACACGCTCAACCGACTGCTTGGGATGCAGGAAGACTGCATTGACCGCACAGTTAGGCAGCGTGAGTGCATTGTAGACCCATGTTTCCCGACCACGGAACTTGTCCGAAGGGAACATCACGGCCAGTTCCTCAAGCGTGGTGCCAACCTTGACTTCCTTGAACAGCGTCTGAGCCGATGCCTCACCAGCGAGCATCAAGGCCACGCTTGCTAAAATGATTTTCATGATCCCCTCCAATTTATAGCCATTTCATCTGGAACAGCATGGCGCTTTCAGCGTCTTTGAACCGTGTTGTGAAACCGTCATCCCCATGGCGTGCATAGCATAGGATGCGATTTGCAAAACACCATTCCGTTACATCCTCTCGCCAACGCCATACCCCACCGACCCTAAGCGCTCGGCGTTTCCGGGATGGTCGCAAGAGCGTGAAGGGGATGGTGAGGACGATCATACGCGCATCAACAATGCTGCGTGGTCTTCTGCGCTCTCAAAGACGACATGCCATATGCAATTGCGGTTGTAGAGCGACCCGACCTGCGATCGATGAAACGCACCGATGGTGATGGCGCATGCAAAATGCTCTTCGATTTTCTCGGCGATCATCGCATCAAGCGTGTCCATCGCTTTGGCATGTTCAGCCAACCCCTTAAACTCAACACCGAGTTTGATGGCATTGGAAAGCACTTTCACAGGGCCGCTATTGATATCTCGCCAAAAATCCGAAACCGTTTCCGGCTCGGCAAACTGAGTGATCAGGACAATGAGCTTATCAGCGGTGCCGTTTACCTCATCGGGATACACATCGATTGGTGTGAAGGTCATGACAATGACATCTGCGCAAGAACCGCATCACTATCGCTATTAGTGAAAAAGTTCACACCATCCGCCGAGTTCTCAATCATCCAGTCGTGGCTCTCAAGAGTAAGGCTGAGCGCATGAATTTTTGAATCGCAAACGCGGACACCATCGAAGCTGATGGCTGGACCAGTCGTAATGCGAAAATAATTTCTTTCAAAAGGCTCGTCGGAAATATGCACCATGTTACGATACGGTTCAATCATGGCCTCTATTTTGGAAAGAGCCTCTTCCAGATCACCATAAAGCGTGTCTCGCAGACCGATTAGAGGCGCGGCCTCTTCGATCGCATTGGCGATATGCGTTTCTGTGTGACAGATCGACATTATCAGCCACTCAACGAACGCTTCATATCTGCTATCGTCGTCACCACTCACATGAATGGTAAGAGCCGCTCCATTGGTGAGCGATCCAGACGCTTCGAAGGCATCGTGTTCAATGAGGTATGTCTGATCATCTTTTTTGGTGACCACAGCGTGATTCATCATGAAGCACCCACCAACGGAGTTGATCATCGCCGCAAGCTCCATGATGCAATCAATGATTCGTGGTTCATTCGTGTCATCACACTCAAAAAGATAATCTGACAGTTCACTCATATCAAACCATGTTGACCTTTCTACAGCTTCGTTGCTGATAGAGAGGGAAATATCATAGAATCAAAATCTGTCATCAATTAAGTTCTAAGTTTGACAAGAAAGATTTCAGAGGTAGCAAAATCATTTTTTGTTACGCTTGGCTTCCATGTGCTCGCCAAGCTGGCGCGACATTTCCTCTTGATCGTCCCCCGGCGATGGAAAAGCGAGCTTCGCCCAGAGCGGCCTATCGCTTGGCTTCCATTCCATCTCTCTTTTTGGTGAACGCGCTCCACACGCGCACACAGACCGGCTGGCGAAGCTGTAAACGGTTTCATCCCAGCCCTTCCGCCCCAGCGCTTTCTCAAGATCGCTTGGATAAAATTGTTTTGCATGCCCGCATCGCCAGCATGTCAGGCGCAGCCAGCGTCCAGAGCGTCTGAGGAAATCCAACGAATCGGCCATGCCCCATCGTAGGAACGATTCGGGAACATCCGCAAGGCTTTCCGCTAACGGCAACAAAAACACAGATTAGCATAAATAAAAATGTGGACACAAAACGATCCACGAAAAAGGAGAAAAATGATCGAAACAATTATACTATCGGCATCTGCCGTTTTGGCAGGCGTTGCCTTTGTCGCGCAGCATGCTCGATTGAAAGAGGTTCACAAACATCTCTTGGATCGTCGCAACGACGAGCGACAATTGAACGAACTACGCGCCATCCGAACCCTGTGCATAGAAAGCGCCTCCAATCAGAGCTTAGAGAAACTATGGGTGTATCTCGGTGGCTCGCCCAATCCGCTTCATGACGACAATCCGATTGTTAAGGAAGCCAAGGATACATTGAATTACCGGGGCAGCATGGCGCGCCAGTGCGAGACGGCAATCAGGTCATTTAAGAAAATGTCTGATGAGGACTTCGCCCGCCAAGCACATCGGTATATTGGCACCGATTTTGAACCGCTGCGAACTTATATCAACGAGCGTATGGCCACCATCAAAAGTCGTTCGCTTAAGAACCCCAACCGTTCCGCCGCGATGAAAGCCGCTTGGGCGAAGCGTAAGGCAGACGCTCTTGCAACGCCTTCGAAGCGTGGCCGTGGCCGTCCCCGTAAGAATGAAGCCGCAGTGAAGATTGAAGAGAAATCTTTCAAAGTCACGCAGCTTGGCAAAGGGGAGATTATCTAATGATCCCTCTCATTATCACCATCTTCGTTTTTACAGGAGCATTCATGTATCTCTTCCTACGGCAACTTGCGTTTGAGATGGCGGCAACGGCTGCCATCTTCAAACTGTCTGATGTCGTAAATTCGATATGCATAGTTTTGAAGGCAAACCACCTCACAGAGATGGAGGGAGACCATGACTGCGATCACTCTAACTCCATCCATTAAGGCAAGCTATCTGGCACCGCTGGATGACGATCTTATGGAAACCGTCACTGAGATGTTGGACCTATTGAATGAATTATCTGGCGATCACGAATACAGCTATCGCCAGATATTCTCTCTCATTCATCCTTATGTTTTCTGGGACGGTCGCACCACACGCTTCACCCGGAATGAGGATGAGGTTCATTTCATGATGTGGCAACCGGTTCAGAAAGGTGGCCACTCATGAGTGATCTTACAGCCATGTCAGATCGCGGCATGTTCGCACTATCGATGGCGAAGGCCAACGAGTGCATGAACCAGCAAGCCAAGGTTCTCAGAGAGCATGAGGGATTCAGAACGGAACTCCGCGAACTCATAGAGCGTGTCGTCACGCTTGAAACGATAATCAATAATATTTCGGAGGGTCTGTGATGCAGATTGAACCAACCACGATTACCAAAACCATCTACCAGCGCTCAGAGACAACCCCTACGCCACCTTCCGAGCCGGTAACGCTTGACGCATTCACGCGATACATCCGTGAAATTTCGGGCGAGCATTCCGGGTGGTGCAACGAGCCATGTGAGATTTGCACCGAAGGCACCTTGTATCAATGCACGGTTGAGATTGAAACCGATCAGGCAATGAACACCATCACGCCTGAGCAATGGTCCGATGTGACCGAAGCTGAGGAAGACTGATGGCCATCACCACACAATCAGCCAAAGCGAAGGGCCGCAAGCTTCAACAGACCGTGTGCGCCGCGATCCTTGACGCTCACCCCAGCCTCTCCCCCGATGATGTCGTATCCTGCCCCATGGGCTCTCAGGGGATGGATGTGAAGCTGTCCAGTGCGGCTCAGGAAGCGTTCCCGTTCTCGGTGGAGTGCAAGGCGCGTGCAAAGATTGCCCTCGTCTATGACGCTCTCAGCCAAGCGGACAGGCGCAATGGCCTTACACCGGTCGCGGTCATCAAGGCCGATCGCAGGCAGCCGCTTGCGGTGATCGCACTGGACGATTTCATGAAGCTGGTGGCCAACGATGAGTAAGCCAATCATCCTCCAAGACGGTGGCCTCACCGTTCATGCTGCCCGTCATGGCTTGTTCATTGTCGTCTATGGCGATAGCCCGATCTATCTGCGTAGCAATCAGCGTGACACGCTCAAGACGGTCTATCCCCATATCGGTGATGCTGAGGCGCGAGCCCGATCGCTTAACAATCGGTTCTCCACGACACTCTTTCGCGTTGTGACACTTGACAATCTCATGAGTGTGATAGACACCCCGCCTCAGTGTTAAGAGAGCGGAGTGAGAAGCATGGCGAACAAGTTTGATTTCATGTCGTTGGTGATGAAGGACGGTGAGAAGGCGTGGAAGAGCGCGGGCAAGAAATCGCCCGATCTCACCGAGAAGCGCCGCAACACCGTCATCGATGGCTTGAAGCGCACCATCGGCCAGATCGATGCGAAGGATGAGAACCCCAAGCGCGGCTGGTATTCCACCAAGGCCGATCTCGCCAAAGTGAGCGTCAAAGCTGGCAATAAGTTTCTTCCGATTGCTGGTTCTGATTTTCACTATGTTCCGGCTGAACGCGTCAAGGATTTCTACACTGGCGTTCTGGCCGCTGTGGAAGGTGGCGATTTCGATACTTCGATCAATGCGGTTTACGAAGGCGGAATGGTTGCCAGTGGTCCTGCCAAGGTCAAGCAGACGCGTAAGCCGCGCTCGGCTGAGGCCATCGAAAAGGCTCGCCAGACCCGCGCTGCGAACAAGGCGGCGAAGGAAGCCAAAGCCTAACACCTACCCCTTCCCCGAACGATCCAAAGGGCTGTGTCGAAAGACACGGCCCTTTTTCTTTGCCTGCATAAATAGCTGATGATTCCAGATCAGTTCTCATACGACATCGAACGCAATGGTTATGTCTTCAATTTCTCGCGGGTTGGCATGTATCCCCAGCCAGTGAAGGTTGGTGACATGTCCACTGGCACATGGAAATTCGTGGTGTCCGACAAGGCAACCGCCGTGGCGATACTCTCGGTTACTCTATCGAATAATCCCGATAAGCCCGGTGGTAAAATCCTGATGATGACGCCTGATCAGATCAAATCAATTCCAAAGGCTGGCGCGTATTTTCACATCACTCAGAATGACGCTCGCAAGTGGTCTGGGGAGGTTTTTACATGGTAAGCGACATCACAGTTAACACCACTATTCAAGACATCGTTGTGAATATCGATGGCGACGAACCAGAGGTGATCGTCACTCAAATCGAGCAAGCACCGATTGAGATTCAAATCAGCGACATTGCGGGACCAGAAGGCGCGCAAGGTCCACAAGGTTCCCCCGGTGCCGATGGCGCGGTTGGAATGCCAACTATCATCCGTGGAGGATTCTTTTAAATGGCTACTAATACGATTTACACAAACCGCTTTCGTCCCGTTGGCGGTGGCGCTGGCGCTCCAACAAGCATGGAGTCCGGTGAAATTGCTTACAACATGGACAGTGGGGTTGTTTACATCGGCTTTGGTGACAATGGTTCGGGTCAAGCGACTTCGGCTAAGATCATCGCTGTTCATGACTTCTCTACTAACAAGCTGATCCCGGTTGGCGGAACGACTGGCCAGATTCTGGCTAAGGTCTCTGGCACCAACTATGATGTTGCGTGGATCGATCCGCCCGAAGGCGTCATCTACGACGAAGGAACCGGCATCCTGATTGATGGCGATACCATCAGTGTAGACACCAGCGTCATTGCAACCATGGATAGCCTGACAGCGGCCTTGGCCACCAAAGCGGATGTTAGTCATACGCACGCAGCCTCAGACATCACCAGCGGCACGCTCGATACTGCCCGCATCCCGAATCTCGACGCCAGCAAGATCACCGCTGGCACGCTCGATCCGGCACGCCTGCCAAGCTCGCTCTTCGCGGCCCCAGTCGTGTCCAGTGGCTCGATTGCCGATCTCGATTCCGGCCAGCAAACCGCGATCTCAGGCGGCTCTCAGGTTGTAACCACCGATGGCCGTCTGTGGGTTTACAGTGGTTCCGGTTCCAAGACCTCTGAAGCCAGCTATGTGAATATCGCGGATAGCTCGCCTGATTGGTCTGTAATCGCAAACAAGCCAGCGTTTGGCACCCTGTCATTGCAGGATGATGATGATGTCGCGATCACGGGTGGTGAAATAGAAGGCGTCACGCTCGATAATGTAACCATCACTAACAGCGTCATCAGGGGCGGCACCTTCTAAGCCATCATAAATACTTGATGGCCCGAGACTCACTCATCACATTCTATCAAGGTTCAACCACCAATCTCAACACGCTTGCCAGTGGCAACAATCTTGAGATTGGTGAACCTTACTATATCACTGATACATTCAGGATCGCGGTAGGAACCGCAACGAACGCTTACAGCGTTTTGGCCACGGTTGGTGATCTAACTGACAAGCTGGACGCTTCGCTACTTGCTGAGCCCGATGGCGTGGCCAGCCTTGATGGCACTGGCAAGATTCCCATCAGCCAGCTTCCCGGCCTTGCTCTCACATCGATCAATGTTGTTGCCAATCAGTCCGCAATGCTGGCGCTCACGGCACAGCAAGGCGATATCGCCATCAGGACAGACCAGAATAAAACTTATGCGCACAACGGTGGCTCAGCGGGCACCACAGCCGATTGGAGCGAGCTTCTCAGCCCAACCGACGCGGTTCTATCCGTAGCTGGCCGCACGGGCGCTGTAACGCTTACCAAGAGCGATGTTGGCCTATCCAGCGTCGATAACACCTCAGACACATCCAAGCCCATCAGTAGCGCCGCCCAGGCGGCGCTTGACGCTAAAGCCGATAGTGGAGCTATCACCGGGTCTGGCCTCACGATGGCTACGGCTCGCATTCTTGGACGCACCAGCGCATCAACCGGCGCGGTGCAGGAATTGACGCTTGCTAATATGCAATCGTTCCTCTCGGTATCTGGCACCAATACCGGTGATCAAACGAGCGTCTCTGGTAATGCTGGCACGGCTACCACCCTCGCAACCTCACGCTCGATCACCGCGACCTCCGACATCTCATGGAGCGTGAATTTCAATGGATCGGCCAATGTGACCGCCGCCGCGACGATCGCCAACAATGCCGTGACCTTGGGTAAAATGGCCACGATGGCTACCGCCTCATTCCTTGGTCGCAACACGGCATCCACGGGCAATGTCGAAGTTCTCTCGGCTGCTACTGCAAAGACGCTGCTCAACCTCTCCGGCACCAATACCGGCGATCAGACAATCACGCTGACTGGGGATGTCACAGGAAGCGGCACAGGATCGTTTGCAGCTACCGTTGCAACCGGCGCGATCACCACCACCAAAATCGCAGATAATGCGGTGTGGTTGGAGAAAATGGGGCAGATTTCCTTCAATTCTTTCCTTGGCCGTTCAACGGGCGGAACCGGTAATGTCGAGAATTTGTCCGTAGCTACTGTCAAATCCATGCTTGGCCAAGGCACATTGGCCGAATTGTCTTCCGTAAATAACTCGAATTGGTCCGGAACCGATTTGGCCGTTGCCAATGGCGGAACCGGCGCAAGCGATGCCTCCACAGCGAGGACAAATCTCGGTTTGGTGATCGGCACCAATGTTCAGGCATATGACGCTGAATTGGCGGCACTGGCAGGCCTCACCAGCGCGGCGAACAAGCTCCCCTACTTCACAGGCTCTGGCACAGCTTCACTTACAGACATCAGCGCGGCTGGCCGCGCATTGATCGATGATGCCGATATCGTGGCACAGCGCACCACGCTTGACCTTAATACGAATGGGCCAAGCTTCGTCATAAACGGTGGAGGCGCTACGATCGTCACGGGCATCCAAGGTGACTTCATTGTTCCTTACAATTGCACAATCACCGAATGGACGCTCTTGGCCGATCAGACAGGCTCTATCGTTGTTGACCTTTGGGTAGATACCTACGCGAACTATCCGCCCACATCCGCCGATGTCATCACGGCCAGCGCGAAGCCGACGATCTCAAGTGCCACTAAGGCCACATCATCCACCCTCACCGGCTGGACAACCACGCTTGCGGCTGGATCGATTGTCCGCGTCAATGTGAATAGCGTTTCAACGATTCAACGCTGCACACTCTATCTCAAAATGGTGCGCACGTAATGGCGTCCCCTTCCGTAGTGAATCGCGTGACATTTGCATCCGCGTCAAACAATGCGACATCTTGGACGCCATCGAGCCAGCCCACTGTTTCAGTAGGCGACTTTCTTGTAATGATTGTCTCTGCCGATGGGTTCGCACACCTTAGCGCAACGGGATGGGAAAAACTGGGTGAATGCGCATATGGATCAACGGTTGTTCAAGCGGTTTTTTACAAGATCGCTGATAGCACAAGCGTGGGCTTCGTTCTCACTTCAACTCAAAGTGAACAATACACCGCAATCTTGTATGTCATTCAAGATGCCAACCGAATCTATGGAACTTTTACCGCAGATGATAACTCCGATGCGTATGTCCCCGGCTGCGCCATCCAGCGCGGTTCTACTGATGCCCTTTGGATAGCAAATCTAACCTGTGATTCTACAACGGTTGCAACAAATCCTTATCCTTATTCGAATCAAGTAACACGACCCGCTGCATCAACCGGGGGAGCATCTACCTCATCCTGTTACAACATCATCTATACTGACAGCCAAGGCGAATTCAATTTCACCAACGCGGCTGAAGAATGGGTGACAAGTCTGTTATGTGTTTGGTATTCACCAAATGCAGTGACGCCTTGGCTCTCGGGAACCTCATTCGCTTCTGAAACCTATTTCGGCGGTGGTAGTGGCACATGGTCAAACCCTTCCTTTGCCGCATCAAGCAGCAACACAAATGCGACTGTCACTGTTACGACTGGCACCGCGACTCAATATCTGCGAGCCAGTGGTTTTGACTTTGGTTCGGTCATTCCCGCTGGTGCCGAAATCATGGGGATTGAGATTGGTGTAGAGACATCCACCGATCCGAATCTGGCCTATTTCGCTGGTTATGTAAGAAGCGGCGGCTCAAATCACATGGGCAATATCTATGTCGCGAGTGCGGCTAACTCGATTCGCGCGGGTGCCCCTGAGGATGTGTTAATTCTCGGACAAGATGATTACACTTTCAGCAATAGCTTCACATATTCAGATGTGACCACATCGTCATTTGCTGCACTCATCCGAGCCGCTGGTATAGCCGCTTCAACGAATGTTGTGGTCGATCATCTGAAATGCAGAATCTATTACAAGGTTCCGGCCTATCCGACCTTCCAAACTGTGTGGTTCGGTTAATCGTCAATCATCGCTTCTATCCAACCGCGTTCCATCGTTATCCCCAACATCATTGATGCAACATAGTGCAAGCGATGCGTATCGACATGGTAGAACACATTCTTACCCGCGTGATAGTCGCCCAATTTGAATCGGCGCATATCGGCTGTCTCATCCATGTAGTAGCGCACGCCACACATCTCAAAAACGATCGCGGCTAAGAAATCGGCTGACACCTCAGCCGCGTCAAAGCGATCGGCGAATTCGTCCACGCTCAGGGGCGGATTATCGATCCAATTGCGCATTGGCTCTCAGCATAAGTTTCCGCATCACTTCGCGATGACGGATGTTTTCGATCGCTGCTAACAAGCGTTCCTGATCCTCGGTTAACATCAGATATTTAGCGTCTCGCTAAATATCTGATGGCAATTCCAACCCTTCACAAAGACGCACGTCCGCTCAATCAAAAGCAAATCGAAGCCAGCGAGCTTATCAGCAACGATAAGCGCTACACCATGCTCTACGGTGGTGGCGGCTCAGGTAAGAGCTTCATATTCTGCATAAGCCTCATTTGGCGCTGTCTACTGATGCCGAATTCAACGCACGGCGTCTTTAGAGAAACGGCTGTCTCACTTAAAAACTCGATATTCAATGACACCATGCGTCATGCGATGCGAGCAGTGGACCCGGAGCTACTCAATCCGAATTCCAGAATCGTCCGTATCACTAACGATCCCATGGAGATTCATTTCTACAACGGCTCGAAAATCCTGTTTGCCGGTCTGGATAGTGATGACCGTATCGAGCGCTTGTTGGGAATGGAATACACAACGGTTTGGATTAACGAAGTTAGCCAGATCAAGACATATTCTCCGGTTGTATCAACTCTCATCATGCGCCTCAGACAGCCGAACATCAAAGTCGGCTACAACAACGCGAAGGGTGAGTTTTTACCTCAACGAGACGCCAAATTCAAATTCTGGTTTGACTGCAATCCGCCACCTAAGAGCCATTGGGCACATAAACGATTCATTCTCAAAGAAGACGATGACGGCAACGCGCTAAGGAACCCTGATCAGTGGCAATCACTGATGATGAACACCGTCGATAATTTGGACATCATGGGCGAAGATTATCTTAACGAGATGATCGCCGGTATGTCGGAAGTCGAAGCCCGACGAATGGTCTACGGCGAATTTCTCGACGATAACAGCGACTCTCTCTTTCCTCTCGATATCATCGCCAAGTATCGCCACAGGCTTTCCGACGATCCAGCTAAGGCCGCTGATGAAATCAAGCGCGTAAGATCGACCATGGCGCGTGTGGTTATCGCCGTTGACCCCGCCACCACCGATCACAAGTCGTCTGACATGACCGGCATCAGTGTTTGTGGCGTTGATGAACAAGGCCATGCTTATGTCTTTGAAGATGCCACCATGAAAGGCAGGCCAGAGCAATGGGCTGGCGTTGTCGCCAAGCTTTGGGAGAAATGGGGCGCAAGCCTTGTCGTCGCTGAGGACAACCAAGGCGGACAGATGGTTGAGCATACCCTTAACACGGTTGGAATCAGAGCCGTGAAGCGCATTCACGCACGCGATGGAAAGCGCGTTCGCGCTCAACCTGTCTCACTCGAATATGAGAAAGGGCGTGTCCATCACGTTGGACAGCATCAGAAGTTAGAGCGCCAGATGGAAGGTTATGGCCTCGATTACAATTACACTAAGCGAGGCTCCCCAGATCGTATGGATGCGCTTGTCTACGCCATCACTGAGTTGATTTGTAAAAAGCCTGTTCGTCCGAATGAATTTCACATCACCAACGCGGGCGGCTTCTGGCGATAAGCATAAATATCCGATGACCCGTTACACCAAAGACACCATCGCTATCCCTTCACCTAAAATCAGCGAAGCCCGCGCACGCTGGAAGCGCAACCGAGATTTCATTGAGGGTGATTACGCCGTCAAAACCGTTCGCGGCGGATATCTTCGCCGGTTCTCTAACATGAGTGATGCTGATTATCTTGAGCATCTTAACGACACCGAATTTTTCCCAGCTGCTGCCCGAGCGATTCAAGCCATGGTTGGCCTCATCTTTCGCCAGCCTTCTAAGCTCGAAGCTCCCGACAATCTTAAGAATGGCATCTTTGAAGCCATCACATCAGATGGCCAAAGCTTAGAGGACATGGCGGAATGGGCATCAACTGAGTTTTTTGCCACGAACTACACAGGCCTTTTGAACGACTATCCGAAATCAATCAGCAAAGGCGTCCGCTCGGTATTAGAGCAAGAGCAGGAAGGCTTAAGCCCGATCGTAACCTTATGGCCCGCTGAATCGATTATGGGGATTGATACCAAGACCATCAATGATCGCCGCGTTATGGGAACCGTTAGGCTTGCAGAAAGCGAAATAATCATTCGTGAGTTAACAATTGAGACGGGCGTTTACACGGTCAACACATGGACAAACATAGAGGGTGATTGGCATCTTACCGAGACAACCACCCCAATGGTGAACGATAAGACCCTTGATCGCATTCCGTTTGAGTTGGTCACCACAGAGACGCGCTCATTCAATCCACCAAAAGCGCCAGCCGATGACATTGTGAATGAGAACTACAGTCACTTCCGCGCATCAGCCCGGTTGAGCAGCCTGCATAACTGGATTTCAACTCCACAGCCGTGGCTTGTCAATCACGCTGAATATATTCCCAACCTCTCAATAACACCGGGAACATTCTGGCAGTTTCCGTTGCCAAAGGATGGATGGGTAGAGGGACAGCCGGAACCCAAGTTTGGATATCTCGAACACAATGGCGCTGGTTCAGAGAGTATCGAGCGCAACATTGACAGGATCGAAAAGCATTTGGCTCAGGTTGGCAGTCGCATGCTGCAATCGGACAAGCTGGCCGCTGAGGCGGCTGAGACATTGCAGTTACGTTCAGCATCTGAAAAATCAGTTTTGGCGGGTTATGCGCGTATCATTAGCCGTGGAATCGAGCGCACCGCTAAGCGGGCCGCTGAGGCTACCGGATATACGGGTGACATCTCGTTCAATCTCAACACGGACTTCTTCCCGAATCCGATGACGGCTCAGGAAATCACCTCAGCGCTTGCTCTCTTGCAAGCTGGTGCGATCACTCATGAGACATTCCTTGAGATGCTTGTTCAGGGCGAAATCCTGCCTGAGACATTTGATAAGGACTATGAGATTGAGCGGCTCTCTGAGGCTTCGTTGACGATGAACACCCCAGATGAAAGCGAGCGCATCATTGAGGATGACGCGGCCTAAATAGGTCATGTCAACCAACCAAAAGATTGCTGATGAGGTGATCCGCCATGCAGTTTACGCACAGCGTTACGGCGGAGCCCTTGGTGTTCAGATATCCCGCTTACTGGATGAAGTTGATGATGATCTAACGGATATCATCGCCTCAAGAGCCGCACGCATTGCCATCAGTGGCGACACCGGACCAAAGACAACCCAACGCCTGACAGAGCTATTGGATGTTCTCAGGCCGGTAAACGCGAATGTCTATAAGAAGGTTCATAGCACCCTTGTGAGTGAGCTTGGCGATTTCGCCGGGTTTGCTGTCGAAGATGGTGCCCGCGCCATCAACAAGCATGTGGATTTCGCTGCCTCTCTTCCCAGTCCAGCCAAACTCAAAGCGTTGGTGGAAACATCCCCTGTAGATGGGTTTCTTCTGAAAAGTTGGACTGAGCATCTTGGTGATGTGCGCCTTGGAAACTTGGAGCGGACTTTAAGAAACGGAATCACAGAGGGTCAAACCATTGACCAGCTTGTCACACGAATTCGCGGGACAAAGGCCAACAATTACACAGATGGTATTCTTGAGCTTAGCCGCACATCGGCAAAGACGCTCGCCATCACAGCCAGCGGGACTGTTAGCAATCGCGCCCGCCTCGATATGTATCGCGAAAACTCGCGTGTCATAAAAGGCATTCAATGGCTTTCCACACTGGATGGGCGCCCATGCTCGGTATGCCAAAGCCGTGATCGTAAATTCTACCTGCTTGATGAGCCTCACCCAGTTCCGCCGATTCATCCGCGATGCCGATGCACGCTCATCCCCGTTACTAAGTCATGGGAAGAACTGGGGCAGATCGGTAAGGAAATGTCCCCCGGCACACGCGCCAGCATGGATGGCCAAGTCGCTGGCGACATGAGCTATGGTCCATGGCTCAAGCGCCAATCCGCCGAAGTGCAGGAAATCGCCTTAGGATCGAAGGCACGCGCCAAGCTCTATCGGGATGGTGATGTCACCTTTGAGCAGATGTATAAGCCTGATGGCCAGTTTTGGAGCCTCACAGAGCTTAAGCAGCGCAGCGGGGCGGCTGAGCGATCCAAACCGTCCACACCTACCCCAGCGGCTCCCCCAGTCGCTCCAAAGGCACCAGCCAAGCCAAAGTTCACCAGCCCGATCAATCCGACTGTGCGTGATGAGACGGTTGAGGTAAGGCCACGCCTCAAAATCCAGAAAGAGCTATCGGAGAAGCTGGCACTGGCGGGGAAGGATCGCCGCTACTCGCCCTTGCCCGAATTCAAAGGCGTTACCGCCGCTCACTTTGGTAAGGCGAGCTTCCCCACCGATTTCACCGACGAATGCGTTTCGATGCTGGCGGCACTCGCACCCGAACTGGATGAGATGGCCACAGCGTTCAGCATCCCTCCCCTTCGCGGATATCGCCAGACCAAGGCCGCAACCGCGAATATGGGCGATGGTATCCTTGGACTGAACCCCAATACGTTCAACGCATACGCGGCGCGGATTGGCGGTAGCTCGGATGAGAAACTTGCTTTGAAGCTGGAAAAGGAACGCGACGAAATTAGGGCGAAGCTCGACGATACCAAAAAGCGTCTCACCGATCTTAGAACCGAGATGACAGCCCTTCGCACTGGAACCGGTGTCTCCGATGAAATCCGCTATCGTGAACTCTACGGCCAAGAGAGATTGCTCATAAAGGAATATAACGCTCTCATTAGACCGCTCAAGAAGGTTTCAGGCCAACTCTCCACGGCAACCCGAACCTCAATGAAACCGGTAAGCGCTTGGAAAGTGGGCGACGATCCTAAAACCCGCCCACATGGCGTTACGGATTACTTCAGTGGTATCGATAAGGCACGTGCCGTGTTATATCATGAGTTTGGACACCATGTTCATCAGATGTATAAGAAGGATGGCCCAAGGAGCAAGGTCAACAAGCCCCCCGTTGAGAGGGAGCTTGAAGGCATATTCATACGCAAGTTCGTTGGTCTGAGCGATGAGCATAAGGCCAATGTAGCGAAGCATGTTTCTAACTACGCGAAAACCAATTCCAAGGAATGGTTCGCGGAGAACTTCGCCGCCTACATGATGGGTAGGCTCGATTTGGTTGATGTCCATGTTAAGGAGATTATTGAGAGGTTACTGAATGAGTAAAGCATTTGACAAGATTCTGACTATCGTTGGCGATAAGGGTTCATCTCTCATGGCTACCGATATCAGAGAGATTGAATCTCTCATCACTGAGATTGGTTATGATGACCTTCTCAATGAGGAGCCGCTTGTGTGGGAGGCAATCGCTCTGATTGTCAGCGATCCCGACTATGAAGGCGACATTCCCCCAGTCGAATAAGTTCAATTCCTTTCGTTGGCTAAATAGTTTTGTCGCTTCCGGCGACGAAAGCCGTGGTTCCGCCACAAGCCAATAGGGTTCCGCCCAAAAGGAAAATATGACTGATAAAACAACTGAAACCAAAACCGAAAACACGCGAGATATCGCAGAACTTCTGAGCACCATTCAAGCCCTTCAGACTTCCGTTCAGAAGCTTGAAACTAAAAACAGCGATCTCATCGACCGCGAGAAACAAGCTAAAGAGACGGCAACAGCCGCTGAAAATATCGCCGCTGAGAAATCCGGCGACATCGACACGCTCAAGCGCAATCATCAGGCCGCACTTGATGCCGCCAATCAGAAGATTGAAGCGCTCACAAAATCCTACAACGACAAGGCGATTGCCTCAGAGCTTTCAGCGGCACTGAGTGAAGCCAATGTTGTGCCCCAGCTTCTCAAGGCTGCCACAGCCATGTTCAAATATGAAGCCACCGTTGTGGATGGTGTTGTCATGTTTGACGGAAAGCCGCTGGCGGATCAGGTTAAGGCGTTTGTCAATTCCGATGATGGCAAGGCATTTAAAGCCGCCCCTCAGAACAGTGGCGCTGGAACTACCGGCGCGAATGGCTCTCAGCCCACCACTTACACCAAAGATAACTTTGATGCGGATGCGTTCTTCGCTCTCCACGCGACAAACCCCGAACAGGCAAAGGCAGTCGCTGCACAGTTGGGAATGAACCACCTTACAGGTTAAGAATAAGCCTCTCATCACACGACTAATAAATACCGGTGACCGCTCTTAAGAGCGGTCCCCACAGCAATAGAAGGCTCGTGGGCTTAACTTCTATTGTTGGAGACTTTTAGTCAAATGACCACTATTGCAAACCTCTTTCCTAATGGCGACGTAAAGCGCCTTGCCGCTGATTGGATTCAGCTTGAAGCTGTCGCTCTCTCGAAGCTTCGCGGCGCTGGACTGTTCAGCACTAACGCTCTGTTCGATCAGCGCGCGGGACAGGCTGGTGATATCACTTCCGTCCCTTACCTGAACGCTCTCAGCGGCGATTCCACCGTTGGTTCCGACGACCTGTCCAGCCACATCGTTCCCGGTAACATCACCGGTGACGAATTCTTGGCTGTTCGCCAGATTCGTAACAAGGCTTGGGCTGGCGCGGAGCTTGCCGCTCTTACCACTGGCGCTAAGCCGATGCAGGCCATTATCAATGGTGTTGCAAAGTGGCGCGCTCTCGATGAGCAGAAGGTTGCTATGGCGATGCTCAACGGCGTTTATAAGAACGCTGATGCGGTTTCTTCGCCCGCTGATGACAATCTCATTGTTGGCCTTGGCACCAAAAAGCTCACGATGACCACGGTCATCGATGCTGGCCAGACCAAGGGCGAGCGTAAGGATGTTCTCAAGACCCTTATCGTTCACTCGGCTGTTCACGCTGTCCTTCAGAAGGACAATCTGTTGACCACGGTTGCCCCCTCGGAGCAGAATGTTGGTTTCCAGACCTTCGGTGAATATCGTCTTGTTATCTCCGATGCTATGACCAATGCGGCTGGTGTTTACACCTCTATCCTGTGTGCCCCCGGCATCATCAACTATGGTGAAGCTACTCCGGATCGCGGCGCTATCGCCACTGTCGAATCTGAGACGGCTGGTGGTGGTTCGGGTGGTGATACGCTCATCACGCGTCGTCACTACATCATGAACATTCAGGGCTACAGCTATGTTGGCACTGCTAATCCGGATAACACCGCGTTGGCCACCGCTAACAAGTATGCTCGTAAGCTCGATCAGGCATTGGTCCCGTTCGTGTTCATCAAGTCGGCTCTCACCGACTCCTAATCGTTTGGCCTATGGCCTGACACCGTGAAGGGCTGGCTTCGGCCAGCCCTTTTCTTTTGCCCCGCTAAATAGCTGATGACTTTCACCGCTCACACTGGCGTCTCTGGCGCTGATTATAACTCCTACATCAGCGTGGAAGATGCTGATGCATATCACACCGATCGCGCCAACACCGATTGGACTGGAACCACGGCAACCAAACAGGCCGCTCTCATCCGCGCAACAGATTATATCGATACCGTCTATGTCTTCACACTCGATCCGTTTGAAGGCGACATCATCAATCCCGCATTGGAGAAGGCAACCGCTCTCATGGCGCTCTACGCGCTCTCTGAAAGCCTCACAGCGTCTCAATCGGCTCAGGCCATCGCTGAGGAAGAAGGCGCGCTTGACGGCGTTGGGATGGAGCGCATCAAATATGGCGGCTCGCGTGATCGCTTCCCAGCCGTATCGGCGCTCTTGGGTTCGATCTCGACACGCTGCACATCGCTTTACACCGGACGCTTCACACAGTGAGCTTCGTTGATCGGCAACGCCAGATGGCCGCAAGGTTAAACAATAAGTTCCTCATCCCGGCTTCAATCCGCCGCAAGACAGATGGTGGATACGATATCGACACTGGGGAAACGACCGTCTCTGAAATGGTTATCCAGTGCCTTGCGATCGTTGGAACCGTGAAAAAGCGCGATATGAACGGTGTCCAGACGACCGAAACCGTTGCGACCGTCAACAAAGCGATTCAGATCGGTGACACGCTGTCAATCGGCCAGCGCTCTTATGTCATCCACACCGTTGATGAGGTTGCCCCGGATGGCAAGCCGATCATCTGGAAGGCAGTGGTTAGATGATAAGCGTTAGGCTCACCGGCCTTAGCGGCATCGCAGACCGGCTGTTTGATGACTATGACCAGAAAATTGGAAATGATCTACTCACCAAACTCATACTGATGTCGCCTGTCGATACGGGTGATTTTCGCCGGGATTGGCAAATTGATTTCTCACCGGCTGGTTTCAGGATCATCAATAACAAGGCATATGCCACCGCGCTTTGGTTCGGTCATTCCAAGCAAGCGCCGAACGGCACCTTTCAAGCCGCCGTTGATAGCTTCACATAAATAACAACATGACTCTGCAACCGATCAACCTTGCCTTGCGTGCACGCTTCAATGACCAGTGGAATCGAGATGAAATCACCACGGTCTATGATAATCAGCCACTCTCAGAAACCAACGATAGAGACGCGTTTGTGCGGTTCGCAATCCGTTTCAACGATGAAGATCGTATAGCAACCGGTGATGTCGCGATGCATATAATGAAGGGTCGCATATACCTACAAATCTTCGTTCCTAAAGAGAGCGGTGACGCTCAAACATACACACTTAGTGACAAGTTCATCGCGATCTATCGAAACTGGGAACAGGATGACCCATCGATTGTGTGTGGAACCGCTCGCGTTGAAATGGCGCCGACGAAAGAGCCATACTTTCAGATGAATGTGTCCGTTCCGTTTGAGGCAACATACCTCGCTTAAGAATAAGCCGATCTCGGAATCTCATGTAAATATCAGCGGAGACCATTTGGACTCCTTTGATCTATTTCAGGAGATTCCTTTCAAATGGCATATTTGAATCCTAACAACATTGAATACTACTTCGCTCGTGAAACCACGGCTGGCACGATTCCGACCGCTCCGGCTTGGAAGAAGCTGGACCACACGCCCGGTGACATGATCGACTCTATCTCTGAGTCCATCACCTCCCCTGTGGTTGTCTCTGGCCGTGCCGCTGCATCCACCGATAATGTCGCTTTTGGCAACGCTGGCACGATCAACACGCACATGATGCGCACAGCCGCATTTGATATGGCGCTTGAATCGGTTCTGTCTGGTGCTTTCGCATCTGGTGAATTGAAGGGTAGCAACTCCGATTTCAGCCACTCGATTGAAAAGCGCATTAAGAGCGGTGCTGGATTTGTCTATGAGCGTTTTCTTGGCGCTCAGGTTCCGTCTTTGAAGATTTCCACCGATGCTAAGGGTGCTGTTATCGCGGCGATTGAGTGGATGGGCATCCGTTCCAACACCGCTACCACAGCGGTTGCAAGTTCGACATACTCTCTGTCGGATTCGTCAATTCGCCTATTGGGTAAGCATGTCACCAACTTCACCGTCACTGGCATGACCGGCATTCAGTGCCGTGCGTTCGATCTCAGCATTGAACAGCCGCGTGAGGCTCTGGATGTGTTCGGCTCACCGTATGCGTTCGCCATCGCGACCGGTGAGAACCGTGCTATCAAACTCAACGCGACATTCTATCGCCAAGACAACACGGCACAGACGATGTTCTGGGAAACTGACACCAAGGTTGCCGTCTCGTTTGATATCGGTAGTGGCGATGACGGATACCGCGTCACTCTACCTAAGTGCTCTGTCAAGGTTGTTGGTGGCGTTGATGGCGCGAAGTTCACTGACCAGCTTGAATTCACGCCTGAGCGTGATGACACGGCAGGAACCGATGTTATCTTCACCAAGCTTGAAGCGTAATATTCAACTCTAAGCCTCGCATACCTCAGAGTTGTTGAAGGGGAGTCGGAAACGGCTCCCCTTCTCTTTGTCCAGCATAAATACTTCACACAACCTTATGCGAGGATAATATGTCGTTTCATTTCAATATCACTAAGCGTTACAATGTCGATTTGGCCAGAGAGGGTGTCGATTACACATCTGAAGACGGCTTCGGCACCTTCAAGCTCAAATTGGTCGATGACTTTTCTAAACAGACTGTGGTTGATTATAAGCGGCTTCGTGCCAAGAATCCCGCAGCCGCCAAAGATGCAGAGCGTGAGGATGGTGACCCGTATCCTTGGTTTGTCGTTCAGATCGTTGAGCTTTCGCTTATTGATTGGTCTGGTATAGAAGACAACAAGGGTAAGCCCGTTCCATTCTCTAAGGAAGCCGCCTACTCATATCTCAATCTCGAAGATTGCCGCAAAACTGTTATGGAAATTCTTAACTTCTGCAAGACACCTGCGAACTACAAGCGCGAAGATGCGGCTGAGATTGAAAAAAACTAATAGCGCGCATTGAGTGGGAACACAGCTTAGGTGATGGCGAGCTTGAAGGCCTGCACCATGATATTGCTCATGGTAATGACGTGACAGCCGCCATCGCCCAAGGGCATCTCGATAGCGCGCCAAAGCTGAACGCGGATGACATGTTCTACATGAGCGCGTTTTACGAATTAGGATCAGAAAGACCAAGCGGGATGGGCTTTTCGCCTATCCCGTTCTCTAAGATTCTTAAATACGCTGAATTCATCGGTTTGGATGAAGCGGAAACGGGCATCTTCTATCGGATCATGCGCACCGTAGACGGTAAGCTTTGTATGATCCTCAATGACAAGGCGAAAGCCAAGCAAAATAACTGATCGGGTTGAGTCACAATAAATAACATGTGACTCAACCCGTATCCACTCTCATTATCGACGCTGATACACGGCTCGCACATGCCCGCCTTGGTCAACTTGATCGATCCTTACGCGTCTTCGGAACGAACGCGTCTGTTCAATTCGGACGTGCTGGCCAATCGGCGTCAGACATGGCGCGGCGCTTTGGCGCTGCGAACAATAACGCCAGTCAACTCAATCGAACAACACAGTCTCTCTCTCAGAATATGGGTGCGTTTGGCCGTGTGGTTGGGATCGCCAGTGCGGCTATCGCTACGATTGGCTTTGGTGTTCTCATTACGAAATCGCTTGAAGCTACAAAGAATTTCCAGAGGCTGAACGCTCAGTTGGTTATCGCCACGGGTTCGACCTCTGGCGCATCCGCCGCATTCGAACGCTTGCAGAAGTTTGCAGCCAAAACACCGTTCTCTCTCAATCAAAGCGTTGAAGGATTCATCAAACTTAAGAACCTTGGGCTTGATCCATCAGAGCGGGCGATGATGTCTTTCGGCAACACCGCAAGCAGCATGGGCAAAGACATGATGCAGATGGTGGAGGCCGTCGCCGATGCCACCACAGGCGAGTTTGAACGCCTCAAGGAATTCGGCATCAAGTCTCAGTCTGAAGGAAATAAAGTCAAATTCACCTTCGCTGGCGTCACCACAGCGGTAGGCAAAAACTCAAGAGAGATTCAGGATTATCTCATCAGCCTTGGTGAAACGAAATTCGCTGGTGCAATGGACCTACAGTCGAAGACGCTTGCGGGCTCGCTCTCAGCGCTCGGAGACAGCGTAGACAATCTGTTGGTCAAGTTTGGCTCAGGTTTCGCACCGACCATTCAATCAGGCGTAGAAGCCCTTGCAGGCGTCTCAATGGGCATGGATGAGATGGCCACCAATGCTGGCCGTTTGCTCGGAACAGCCCTTACCCCGCTCGTGGCTGGCGTTACCATCCTCGCTGAGAATATTCACCTACTGGGTGGAGCTATGATGTTCCTCGCTGGTGGTGTGCTGGCGAAGTGGATTGCTGGCATGGCTGTTGCCACCGCCAATGCGGTTAGGATGGCTGCTGCGCATGTCGGGCTTATGGCCGCACTCTCCGGCACCTCCGTTCGCGCTGCTATGCTCACGACCACCATGGGAGGCCTTAGGGCGGCTGGTGCTGGTGTGCTTGGTGTATTGGGTGGTCCGCTTGGCATCGCCCTTGGTGCCGCCGCTGTAGCTATCGGTTACTTCGCGGTTGAGAGTATGAAAACCAGCGCCATTCTTGATGGGCTGGATGACTCGATCAAATCCGTCAATGACATGTATCTGGACTCTGTTCAGAAAGCTGGCGCGGCTGGCACAGCCGTCAATTTCTCTGGTGAAGCCGCAAGCATCGCCAACCCGCTCATGTATGCTCTATCAACCGCTGTTAACACGGCTGGTAACGCATACATCGCGCTTGGTCAGAATGCTCAGTGGGCGGCGATGCAGACCGCGCAAGCCGCTGTCACTAATGCGAAACTGAAAGAAGATCGACTGTGGGGAGCCAAACAGTTTCGTTTCTCTAACCCGCGTGCTGGCGCTGTTATCGGTAAAACCATGGAATTTTTCGGTGGAACGACCGAAGCTGAATTCAATGCCGGTATCGCTCAGGCTCAGGCAGAGCGTGCCACGGCACAGGCCGCGTTGGATAATTACAAGAATGCCAAACCGGGTGCGTTCGCGCCGCCAAAGCCGCCAACCCCAGCCGCATCGGGTGGTAAAACAAAGACCGGATCAAAAGACGCCGTTACTGAGGCAGAGAGACGCGCTGAAGCAGAACGTAAGTTTTGGGCTGCCCTTGAGAATTCAAAGAAGGAAGCCGCCCTTGTTGGTTTGGCTCTCGCACAGCACAACAAAGAACTTGAGCTTAAGAACGCTCTGTTTGGCGATGATGTTAAGAATCAGAAGGCACTCACCAACGATCAAAAGGCGCGCATCAGCGGTGGCCTGATTGAAGCCGCGAACGCTCAAGCTCTTACTGATTTGGGCGAGTTGTCAAAGACACAAGCACAGCGTCGAGCAGAGCTTGAGCGCGAACGCCTCACATTGTCTTCAAAAGGCATTGAGGACGCTGAGGATCAACTTAAGATTGATCAACTCATCGGCCAAAAACGTGAAGAGTATCTTCGGAACGGTGCCACGCTCGGTAACGCAGTGTTGGAGAACGCCCTTAAGGCGGCTGAGGCGGATGAACGCCGTAACTTGGCTATCGAGCGTCAAAATGCTCTCTTGGCCAATCAAAGGCGTGATAATGCGGCTTATGTCGATCAGCTTCTAAAAGACGCTCAGACCAGAAAGGACGCGTCCAATCCGTATGCTGGCGCTCAAAGACGCTATGACAAGGCTTCGTTGGATATTCGAAGCTCAGGCAAAAATGCGTCTGAACAGTTTAACGCCATGGTTGAGGCTGGTGAACAGTTTCAGGACGATACCAAGCAGGCAGGACGCCAATTCCTTAGCGATGTTAGCCGTGCTGGTGATCAGATTGCGGATGCCATTGGTGGTTCACTCGGACGCGGTATCGGCGCACTGGTGGACTTGGTGGGCTCGCTCAAGTCTGGCGCGTCGCTCGGAGATATCGGTAGGAACTCGAACGCCTCTGGCGCTCGTGCCCTTTCTGGCCTGTCTGATGCAGCCGCCAGTATCGGTGGTATGTTCAAGGAAGGCGGAGCGGCTTCCAAGGCGTTCAAAGGCATTAGCTCCACGCTTGGTAATATGGGTGGTGGTGCCGCGATTGGTGGTTCGATTGCTGGTATCGCCAAGGCATTCGGCTTCAAGAAATTCAGTAATACTGGCGCGCAGATTGGTGGAGCTATCGGCCAATTCGGCGGTCCAGTTGGAACTATCGTCGGCTCGATCGCCGGTGGCCTGATCGGCGCTGCCTTCAAGAAAGCCAAAACAGGTTCAAGCTCGATCCAGATGGGTGCTGATGGCATCCTCAACGGCGACACCCTGACCGGCAACAATAGCAAGATGAAAGCCGCTGCTGGTGGCGCGGCTGATAGCGTCATCTCAGGCCTGTATGACATTGCCAGCCGCCTTGGTGGCGATCTCAACGGCAACCCCAGTGTCTCGATTGGTTTGAGGGACGGAAAATATCGCGTCGATACCTCCGGCGCTGGCAACACCAAGACGAAGAAAGGTGCCGTCGATTTCGGTAAGAATGGCGCTGAGGAAGCTATTGCGTTCGCCATTAAGGACGCGATCAAAGATGGCGTAATCACGGGCCTGTCCAGCTTCTCTACGCGCCTACTTCAGTCGGCTAAGAACCTCGATAGCGCTGTCTCGCTTTCTGAGAGCTATGAGAAGCTTCTGAAGGATTTGGCCGCGATTGATAACCCGATCAAGGCGAGCGTTGATAACACCATCGGTTCATTGAACAAGATGGCAGAGATGATGCGGAAGAATGCCGCCACTCAGGAAGAAATCGCCAATGTGGAGCGTTACAAGACTGCGAAGCTTGATGAGCTTCGTAAGGACTCTGTTTCCACGCTTCGCGACTTCATGACAAACACTCTCAACGGGGAAGGCTCTGGCGTCACTGCCAAGAGCCGTCTTGAGAGCCGCCAAGCTGAGTTTGCAGAGATGCAGAAGAAGATTGCGGGTGGTGGTCAAGTCGATCAGGACGCGTTCACATCGCTTGCGGGTGAAATCAACTCGTTGGCGTCTGGCCTGTTCGGCACAGCGACTGGCGCATATCAGACGATCCGCGCACAGCTTATCGATGCGACTGGTGGAGCAATCGACAATGTAACGAAGGCGTTCAATGACGCAACGGTTGTTGCGATCACTCAACAGACCAACGCGATCACACAGGCTGTTGGTTCAGCACAGTCAACCAACGACGCGCTCTTGGCTGAGATTCTTGCCGCTCTTAACGGTGGCAGTGGATACTCAGGCTACGGCGGACAGTTCAATAACTATGTATAAATAACGCATGGCAATTGATCCCACCCGCGCAGGATTCGTTAAGAACGAATATCGTTGGCCTACCGTTGAAGACACATCCATTAAAGATGACTTCACGCAGTCCACAACCCTTGATGTCCCGTCAAATCTCGGTCTGTCCGATGCACAGGAAATCGCGGAATCGTATTTTGATCTCGTTGGGCATCTCTGCACCGCGTTTGAAGTTCAGATGGAAACGGCAATATCGCTCGACGACTTCGCCGATGGCCCACCCTGTTACACATGCAACTTCACACCGTTCCAAACCGACGACCGCACCTATCGCGGGATACGGTATGAATGCGATCCGATCACCGGGCGAACAACGATGGTGATATTCGGATGACAGCCTTTCTCTCACGACCGCTTGACTTCACCGTCTCAAGCTCTGGCAATGCGTCCAGTGTATGTTTGCCCATTCACGCAAATGATGACGATCCGACAATGGTCTATCGTTCGGCCTCAACCTCAGCGTCTTATGTCATTCTCGACATGGGAAGCGCTGCCTCTTACGATTCAGTATCGGTCATAGGTTCGAATCTTAGAGCGTCTGACACAATCAGAGTTAGAACCGGCTCATCTAATACCGGCGTTGGTGGCTATGACAGCACCGCTCTTGCGGCTTTCACGGGCTTCAAAGACAGCAACACAAAGACGAAATCCATATTTCGCATCGGTAGCACAACTACAAATCGCTATGTTCGTATTGACTTCACATCAGGCGGTCATCCGGACGGCTATGTGGAGGTTCAGCGCTTTGTTGTAGGGCCGTCTATCGAATTCATCGGCATCACACGCGATGCAGGCCAGAGTTTTGAAGACCCATCAATTTCGTATTCCGGCCCCGGTTTCACTAAGTTTGATCGACACGCCACAATGCCATCGTGGAAGGTGAAAACCGCTCACATCAGCGATACCGATTATCGCCAAAAATGGCGTCCATTCTTCACAGCGGTTGGCCAGAATGTGCCGATTGTCTTTACCCCCAGAGTGGATGAGGCAGACAAGATTCAGTCTGAATGCGTTTTCGGATGCATCAGTAGCGCGCCAAAGACTGACACCACCCGCGACCGCTGGAACATCGAACTCAACATAACCGGCTCAAGCGCATAAACTTCAAATAAATACAGGATGAAAAATATCCTGTTTGAAGTATCTCCGATTGATCCTGCCACCGGCAATCCGATCACTCTGAGAATGTGTGCGGCATGGGCTAAGGATTCCAAGTCAAGTGTTGTAAATGATGTTCTGTGGCTTCCGATCATTGAGGAAGGTCCACGCATCAGCTTTTCAGTCTTTGAGAACGGTGAAACGGCACCCGCAACCGTTTCCTACAGCGACATCACAATCTTACTCGATCGCAAAAAGAACATCGAAGGATGGTCTAATTACTATTGGGATGGTGCGGCGGGTAAAGTCTGGATTGGTGAGATGGGAGCCGCGTTCGGTTCCTACACTCAGATTTTCAACGGCACAGTCGGACCGCTTTCAGAGCGCCAAGGCCAGCGAACCAGAATCTCTCTTTTGGGTTCAGAGGCCAAACTCAATACCGATCTCTTAACGGGGACATATGGCGGCACTGGTGGCCTCGAAGGCACCTCCGAATTGCTCGGGAATTTTAAACCTTGGGCATCGGGATTTTGCCAGAATGTTGACCCGGTTCTTATCGATCCAATCAACTGGATTTATCAGGTTCATGGCTATGGACCGATCAATGACATTACCGCCATCTATGAGAACGCGCTTGAGGTGGATACCCCATCGGAGAGCGATGCAGCAAACTATGCCGCTCTCGTTGGATTGGCTTTGCTCCCCGGCCAGTGGGCAACCTGTCTCTCATCGGGCTTGTTCCGGCTCGGCGCTGAGCCAAAATACAAGATCACAGCCGATGTAGAGGGTTCGCTTGAAGGCGCGACCTTCAACTCAACCGTTGGCTCAATCGCTCAACAGCTAATCAAATGGGCTGGCGTCGATTCTGGCGATATCGAGACAAGCACCTTCACACCATTCAATCAGACGAGCAGCCTGTATGCGCGTAGTCAGATCACTGTGATGGATGCGGTTAAAGAGGTGTTCGGCCCCGCTGGATATTTCTTCGCATCGAATAACGGCAAGTGGAAGGCAGGTTCTGTCTTCAATCTGAAGACGCCAACCCCTCTCCACTACGGCGAATTCCGAACCTTACCTAAGGTTATTGAACCAAAGCAACTGGCGGCATCGCCTCCGGTCTATCGCGTTCGCGTTGGTGGTGATCGTTGTTGGTCAACTCACTCAGATGGTGAAATCAGCCAAGCTCTTACCGATGGCGCGCAAGACGCGATCACGGGTTTCCTCACGAATGAATCACAGAATTTGGCTGCAAGCTCGGCTGGCGTGGTTTCATCTTTCGCTTTGGCGGTTGGTGAATTCAAGGTCTTTGATGGCTTAGATGATGTCTCCACCCTTGGTGGTGTTCTCTATGAGCTTGGCTCACAGACTGGCTGCACCGCATACATTGATGCATCAACCGGCGCATACTCTGTTAGCGCGATGTCTGCCGATACAGCATCGGCTATCTTTACCGCCACCTATGGCACGGTTGTTATCGCCAAGACATTCTCTCTGGCGAAGTCGAAGGCTGGCACGAACGGCACGACTGGTGCGGATGCTAAAACACTAACCCTTCTCAGCGATCGTCAAACCATCGCGTATGATGCGGCTGGTGCTGCATCGCCTTCGACACAGACAACCACATTCTCTGTCAACAAACAGAACACTACAGCAACAGTTAATTGGACTCTTACTGATGCGGCTGGTGTTAGCCGAACAGCATCTACCTATCTGAGCGCGACCACTGGCGATTCAGTAACGATGACTGAATCTCAATTCGCGGGTGCTCGTAACGGCACCACCGGTGTTATCGTTATCGCGACCATCACCGATGGCTCGACGATCTCTGATAAGATTTCGGTTGTTCGTGTTCAGGCTGGTGCACCGGGAACGAATGGCACCAACGGAACGAGCGCGCTTTATGGCGTTCTCACAAACTCAACTCATACTGTCCCCGCTACATCGGCTGGCGTTGTATCGTCATTTTCGGGTGCGGGCGGCACATTCAGAGTTTATCTCGGCACTACTGAGGTAACTTCCACCACAGCCTATTCGGTTTTCAATCAAACAAACGTTGTGGTTTCGATCAACAGCACGACTGGCGTTTACACCGTTACCAGCATGTCCGCCGATAGTGGAACCGCGACATTCCGCGCCACCTACAGCGGCAACACAATCGATCTCGTTTACACGATCTCGAAATCAAAGGCTGGCACTGATGGTTCCCCAGCCAAGACACTGAGCATAACGCCAACCGGCAATGTGATCTATCTCAATGAAGCTGGTGACGCTGCTACACCGTCAACCCAACCGATCAGTTGGACCGCAAACAAGGTCAATACGAGCGCATCTGTTACTTGGACGCTGTTTGACCTTGCTGGAACCAGTCGGGCGGTTGGAACCTATCTGAGCCCATCCAGTGGCGACACGGTTACGATCTCAGCCGCAAACTTCCTCACCGCACGCGGTAGCACCAACGGTGTCCGGATTGTCGCCACGCTCACGGATGGCGTAACCCTCACCGATAGCGAAAGCGTCATAGGCGTCCAGAAAGGCGCTACCGGCGTTGCTGGCGTATCGTCCGCACAGGTTCTCATCTACCGTCGCGCTGCATCGTCTCCGACGCTCCCCAGCGCCTCGACAACCTACACCTTCGCAACTGGCGTCCTCACCGGCCTCAACAACTCTTGGACGCAAGCTGTCCCCGCCAGCGATGGAAACCCGCTTTGGGTTAGCGCCTCCACTGCATCGGGCTCAGGATCGACCGACACCATTGCATCTGGCGAATGGGCTACCCCAGTCCTGCACACCACAGATGGCGCTACAGGCGCGGCAGGCGTCAACACAGCGTCTGTGGAGCTTTACCAGCGGAACGGCACTGGAACCGCCCCAAGCGTTCCCGCCAGCACGCTTACCTACACATTCGCATCCGCTGGCCTGTCTGGCACGCTTGGAAGCTGGACACGCGCTGTCCCCGCCGCATCTGGTGGAAAGTATTTGTTCAAGACACAGGCAACGGCGCTTGGCACGGGAACCACTGACACCATCGCTACCGGCGAATGGTCCAGCCCGGTAATCATCGTCGAAAACGGCGACGATGGCATCGATGGTTCTAATGCTTTCGCAGTCGTTACAACCGCTGGCGTAACCTATGAAACCAATTCGCTGAGATGCCCCACATCGCTTGGGTGGAGCGCTCAAGGCGCCTATTCCGTAGATTCAATGACTGGCGGTTGCCTGCTCTCTTACAAATCACCGCGAACTTATTCGACCACTGAGCAATTCATGGTCGCACTTAACGCGGATGCGAGCGCAAGCCATCACTATACCGATCTCGATCATGCCTTTTACCACTACTACAGCGGTGGCGTTCATTATATCGCGGTCTATGAAAGTGGCACTCAAAAGACGTTAAGTGATGCTGGCGGCACATCCAAGGCGTCCGTGTCTGGGGCGACTTATGGCATCCGCTATGAAAATGGTTGGGTGTTTTATTACGAGAACGGCACCATCATTCACAGAACATATGTCGGAGCCGGTAAAACCTTCGCAATGGATTTTGCGGTTGGTTCGTCGGGCTCAGTTGACGCACTGACATTCTCACCGCTATCGGCTTCGTCAACCCTGTTTAAGCTTCTCAGCTATGACAACAATTGCGCAGTGATGGGCAACAACATCACAAAGCAATCTGGTGGCGCTTCATGGGATACTGGCCGCGCTCACTCCCAAGAGTCGTTCACGGGTGGCGCTCAGATGTCCTACCGCGTGGTGAATGCCGATGTGTTCGCCGGTCTTAACACCGATCCAACTAACAGCGGCACACCATCATATTATCGCATCGATTATGCGTGGCATTGCTCGTCCAGTGGTAACACGGTTGTCACATACGGTGGCGGCACGCCGAATGGATACAGCGGCACCTTCACGGTTGGCGATATCCTCACCGTCACATACGATAACGCAAATGTCAGATATTTCCAGAACGGCACGCTTCGCAACACCGTAGCGGCATCGGCTGGCTTAAAGCTCTACTTCGATAGTCAGATTTACACAGTCGGTTATCACTTGGCTGATGTCTCGTTCAGCGCGCATGGAGCCGTTGGACCAACCGGCCCCACAGGGTCAACCGGATCGACTGGAACGGCTGGCCGTAGCGCTGTGGTGTTCAATCAGGATTCCACGCCATCAGGCATGTTAACCGGCGATACTTGGTATGCGCCTACCGCGAAGGTGTGGAAGCAATATAACGGCTCCACTTGGGTTCAGCTTTTGGGCAACATCGCTTCATATGATGCGATCGGTGCCAGTCAGATTGCTGTCTCTGAATTGTCCGCCATAAGCGCCAATGTCGGGACGCTGCGAACCGCGACCACTGGCGCGAGAACCGAAATAACCGCCAACCTCATTACCATCTATGATTCATCGAATGTCCTACGCGTTCGCCTTGGTGTCTTCTAATGGCTCAGGGCTTACAAGTTTGGGATGCGGCTGGCGTTATGACCTTCGATTCTAATACCGCCGTTGGTGGTGTTATCGTCGAAGTCCTTAAGACGACCACAAGCACCATCACGAGGAATTACACAAACTTTCCGGGACGAACAGCGAGCTACTTCCTTTTAGAGGGTTTCCTTATTGCTGAGACGATCGGTTCGCCAACAATCTCATATGGTAGCGGTTATCCCTCAATCAGCTTCCCGGCTGGTGTGTCGCCATACTTGGGAACATACATGGTGGTGATAAGCTGATGGCGAGCGGAATTCAGGCATTCAACCCATCCAATGAGTTGGTCTTTTCCAGCGATGCATTTTCGTATCGATATCATGGCGCACCAACGCTCATCAGTAGCGGAAGCATCGCTTATCGCTCACGGAATCATCCGAGCTATCCGGATTATAATTTTCTGGTGGAGCCATACATATACGAATTCACCCTTCCGACTTCCACGATGATCCCAATCGTTGGCGTTCAAGCCAATTCAAGCACCATCGTTGATATGTCATCCACGCCGATCAAAACGAGTGGATCAACATGGCAAGTGAGCGTGCGCTCTGTCAGTTACACGAACGCTACCGTTCCAGCATCCGTTGCCGTCGCCACTCCGCCCGGTGTCCATGTCTTTTGTCCATATGATAATACCGACATCGGTTATGCAGCGGCTGGTATCGAGCTTTATAACGCATCAAGCAATCTCACATTCTCAACACGCTGGAAGCCGCTGTGGATCAAGAGCGTTATCAGCATGGCATCGGCAACGACTGCATATGTTAGCACTCCGCAGCAATCATCTAACACAATGTCAGCGCCAGTGGTTCTATGTGCGAATGCGCAAGGCGATTATGTTCGTTCAGTGAATTGGCTTGAAGGCGGCATGGAGCCTAACACATGGGGTGCCTATGGCTGGACCATCAGTGGCGGCTATCTCTCACGCGCTCGTTATGTCCACTCGGGAAACTCATATTACGGTGATGGAGTGAGTGAAACCTCAAAGCTATTGGCCACAGCCACACCGTTGGTTGATGGATCGATTCTCTAATCTCATTCTAAATATCAGCATGTATATTGAATTAGAAACCATCACGCCCAACGGTGCAACCGCCACCATCCACCGTGTCCATTCCATCTCGATTGTTAATGAATCGGTCGCGGTTACAATCAACAGCTATGCGAATGATGAGGCCACGCTTCCTTTGTGGCAGGACGGTTATGCGATGCCCATGGCGGCATTCACAGCATCGGTTTATCCGCAATGTCTGCGTGATTGGTTGATCACCGATGCCTTCCCCGATGGTGTCATTGTTGATCCCGAAGAAACGCCTTAAACCGCCGTTGCGCATAAATAGGTCATGTTCGGACACCCCAAACCACTCAGCTTCAATGATGGCTTAAGACAGCTTTTTAGTTACGCCATGATGGCATCTGGTGTCTTCTGTGGAGCCATCGGACTTGCGTTAATCGCTCTGTTTGTGTGGGGACCGTGGAGCCCGTCAACTGAATCTCTACGCCTCTACATCCTTGCAGGTGGCTTTGGATCATTCTTAATCGGTATGGTCATTGTCATCATATCGATGGCCGTTGGTGGTCCCGTTGGCAGGTTCAAAGTCAACGCTGGACGTGATGGCGTAGGCGTCGAAGCCTCAGGCGATGGGGAACCGATCATAACGACTCAAACGACAACGACCGTCTCGGCCTCCCCCGATCCGGCTGGAGACCCTGCCTAATGGCCACACCTACGAATGAGGACATGCGCGTCCTGCTTGCACGCTTAGAATCCAAAATGGACCATATCTCAGAGAAGCTCGACAAGCTCGACGCCGCGTCACGCGCAAACGAGGCGGAATTGCGTGCGCTGGACCGCCGCGTCACCATCATCGAAAATACCGCGTCGAACGCTCGAATGATGATCGGCGCGATATGGGCCGTTCTCGGAACCGCCGTGATCGGGTTTATCGCCAAGCTGTTTGGCGCATTCTGAGCCGAATATACTGACTTACTTGGCCACCGTTAGTTAAAATGACACTATGGTCAAGTTAAGTTGACGGTGCGGTCAAGTTACGGTTGCGCTTTTCTTGCGAACTGGGGCTTGCACTTTGCACCATTACTGCGCATATCCCGACTTGGCCAGCAACGTGGCCGCTTTGGAGCTACAGCCTTTGCGGCTGAGGATACTGCGATGATTGATATTTACTCGCCATTGGCGCTGGTTCCGATGCTGTTAGGCAGCATCTGGACATGCATTCGCATTTACGAAACCAAGACCGTTCAACGATGGCTCGGCAACAAGGATCACCAACCCTGATAGGCTGATTTCTCTCGTGAGCATTTCATTCTGATGGTCATGGCCGCATCGTCGCTCAAATCTTCCATGCCAGCCGTGCCCCGATAACGCTCGTATACGGTGTCATGCAGGCACTTTTGGAAGTCGAATGGCGGACGCTCGACATAGGGCGTTGTGGGACCATCGAACATCCCCAGCTTGCCGCCGATGATGACGAACGACCATGCCACGGCTTGGAACAGGATGAACCAACCGAAACAGCCAAGGTTGTTGAAGAAATTGTAGACCCGGCCTTTCGGCAAATCGCTCACGGCTATGCCCTCCCCCAAAGGGGAATATCTATTTCAGGTGAACGATTGGTTTGCGTGAGCGCTGCTGGATTCGAACCAGCGACCTACTGATTACTTCACACTATGGCTTCCGCCACCGCTCCGAAGAGCGTTCGTGCGCTGGACTTTCTCATCACCATTCCGGCAAGCCGGGTTAGGTGGGTGCCGTCAAGTCTCTACACCTTCCCTTGCGGGCTTGGCTCGGGATCGCCACCAGCCGAACTGTGAGGGTTCCCCGAATTTGACACCTTTTCCACGGGTGGTTTCCCCTCCCGCGCTTCCATCGAAAGTCAGTTGCTCTACCGACTGAGCTAAGCGCCCTTCACGCCCGGTCCCCCTAAAACGATGCACCCCAGATGGCAACCCTCAGCTATGCAGGATCGATGCACTGATTTTCGCTCAGTAGGCCGATTTTGGGGACACACTGGGGACACGAATGGTCCGAACATGGCCGAACACAGGCGAACAGGATTGGCGGATTTCCGCGAATCACTTGATCGAATTTTCCCCGATTCGTGCCCTTTTTACGACTTTTAATCAGTAGGTCGCTGGTTCGAATCCAGCAGGGCTCACCATTTGAAATTGCATGATTAATTCCCCATCGGGGGCGTGCGATCGGGAATTCTCTTCCCAGGCGTCAGGGCAGCGCCACATCGATTTCCGCAACCGCGTTTGCCGCCCAACCGCCGAATCGCAAAGCAAGCCTGTCGAAAGGATTTCCGGCACGGCCCGGGCGCAACATGTGCCTGCCCGCAGTGTCGTGCGTTCAGCAGCGGCAGATCTCGAGATAGGGGATTTCGGCAAGCACTCTGTCGGGCAGGTAATATTGCTCGCAGACAAGACTGACGCGCGCATCGTCGCTGTCCGTCACCGGGGTGACGCCATGGGTCAGATGGCCGGAAAAATGGACGGCATTGCCTGCCTCGGGGCGGATGAGCGCAATCGGCCGGCCATGTTCGCGCAGCACCAGCCGCCCGCCGCGCGATCGCGGCACACGCAGATAGAGGACGCTGACGATCTCCGGACTGGCCTCCCCATTCAGCGTGCGATCGACATGAAGCCCGCTGCCTATGCCGGCCGGCAGGATCAGCAGGTTGAGATAATAGGCATTCGCTTCCGGGCGTCGCATGGTGCCGATCGACCAGGGCCACACCATGACCTGCTCGACGAAAGGCTCGATCCAGGGGATCAGCGACAGCAGTGCCGGTTTCGCTTCGGCGCGCCAGCGCACGCCAAAACCGCGACTGCCGCCAAAGCTGTCGGCCAGCGGATTGGTGCCCGCAAAGTCGCTTCTCTCGGCGGCCATCAGCATTTTTGAAACGCTGTCCGTGGGCAGCGCGCGCGGGACCAGTTCGAACACACGATCGCCGCCGGCCGGTGAGCCGCCGACCAGCCGAACGGTATCGTCCTGGGCCGTGACGCTTCGCGCCAGCAGACCGAATGTCGTGAACGCCTCGATCAGGGATCGGGCATTCTCGTCATAGTCGATGCCCGCCTTCCGGGCCGCGACAACCGGCTCGCATGGCCCGTCGCAGAATTGCAGCAGCAAAGCGAGTTGGACCGGTTGCAGCTCGAGGAATTGGGGTTGCACTGCGCCGCTGCCGGCCCAAACGCCGAGTTGACCGTCGTCGGCCACGATCGCAAGCGGTGCGCTGAGCCCAAGGGAGATCGACGCGTTCATCAGCCAGGCTGCAGCTCCGCCAGGATGCGATCCTGCATCGTCGCGATCGCCCGCAGCGCGGTCGGATCGATCGACGACGCGGCCGGCAGGAAGAGCGTCTGGAGCGGGCCTGCCGCAAACCCCCGGCCCGCACGATCGCGCAGGCGCCTCTCCTCGCCATTTGTGGCGTCGCGCCAGAAACACGAAAGCGCGAACCAAACGAAACAGGCCTCGAGCAAGGCATCCAGCGGGATGATCTGGTCGCTCCATGGCGAGCAGCCGCTGACGGCCGACAGCCGCGCATGATCGTGCACGAAAGGCTGCAACAGTTGAACCGCGTTGAGCAGGGCATGCACGGCTTCGTGCAACAGCGCATCCGCGACCATCTCCACGCTGGCGTGATCGACATTGATCAGGACGGTGCGGCCGGGGCAGCGTGGCGAACTGGTCGACAGAAATCCCTCCCGGCCGATGTCCCGCCTGATCGCGAGCGCGCGGGTATAGACATGGACGAACTGCGCGGCGGCCGGCTGGATAGCCAGGCGCTCGAACGCGGCTTCGATCGTGCGTATAATCGATCGCCGTTCGTCTGTGTCGATGGAGGCGGGCTCGATCAGCGGGATATCGAAGTCCGGATCCGGCCACGCAGAAAACCCCATGGCGATACCGCCATCGCCCCGGCATTCTGGTTCGGACAAGATCCGCTGCAGATGGTCGAGCAACGCATGCATGTCCGCGTTCGGACCCAGAAAACGGAACGTATCGGGGGCCGTGATCGCCGCAATCAACCGTGCAGGATCCGCGCAAGCAAGCTGCTCGAAAAACGCCCCGTCCCCGTGTCGCAACCGAAGATGCGCGGTCCGCATCCGCGTGATGGCCGACGACATCAGCGTCGCTTCGAACCGGGCGCGCACATCGTCGAGCAGGGACACGCCGGAGCCGGTCCAGCGCAGCGCTTCGACGACATCCGCCAGCATCGGCTCTACCAGTTCTGATTGCTGGGCAGGGCCAGGCTCAGATACAGCCCGTCCTCCCCGATCATCAGCCCCGCGTCCGACAGCGTCTCCAGCGCGCCCTGCAAATCCTCCTCATCCGGCCGCTCGCCCGTCAGCGTCGCAATGTCTCCGGCGAGTTGACCGAGCGATCGCGCGGTATCGGAACAATGTTCGTAGACATGCCCGAGAACACCGCCAAGCGCGTATGACACCATGTCTTCGCTGCCCCGGCGATCTTCGACAAGCAATCCGCCGGGCAGTTTGCGATAGGTCAGCGTCGGTCGCGTTGCGGGATCCATCCAGCGCGCGCGCCAGGCAATGATCAGATCCTCAGTGTCGAACAGCGCCTCGGCGGGCGCGACATCCGCCATGTCATAATCGAAGAAATAGGCGACCTTCTGAAGATCGACCGCACCGGGATAGACGAATTCATAGCTGCGCTCCGGCCGGATCGCCGAGATCGGAAACTGATCCCGACGGGTAAAATAGGGCGAGAAACGCTCGAGCCAGATTTTCGAAAGCCCGCTGGGCGGCTCCAGATGCGCGATGCGGTTCAGGATCACGATCTGGCGCGCATAATCGTCGATCGTCTCACCGGGAAAACCAGACAACAGGTTCCAGTTCACCCTGATGTCGTAATATCGCGCCCATTTCATGAAGCGCACATTCTGGAGCATCGTGGCGCCCTTGTTCATCAGCGCCAGGATATGCGTGCTCAGCGATTCGATGCCCGGCTGGACGCGCCGTACGCCACCGCCACGCAACACGCGCAACTGCTCGCGTTTCAGATTGGCCTTCACTTCGTAGAAGAACTCATAATCGACATGGGTTTCCGCGATCGGCTTCAACACATCTTCGATATGCTGGATGGCGAGGATGTTATCGGTCGCATCGAAGCGATGCAGCGAATGCAGGTCGCTCAGTTCGGCCAGCTCGGCATGGACGCGCGCGGCATTCTTCTTGCGATACCCCATGCCGATGCCGTTCAGCCCGCAAAATGTGCAATGATGCTTCGCCCCCCACCAGCATCCACGCGAGGTTTCGAACGGTAACCGGTCGAGCGACGCGATGCCGAGATCGGCCGCCCGCTCGAAATATTCGGCATAGAACGGCGTCGGCAGGCGATCCAGATCGGTGACGGGATCGGCCTGGCGCGCAAATGCGATCGCGCCATCGCGGCGATGGGCGATGCCGGGGAAATCCGGCTCGGTTCCGTCCGCAACGGCATCGAGCAGCCGGGGAAAGGCGATATCGGCCTCTCCCACCACCAGCATGTCGACCCAGTCGAAATGGCGCATCTGCTCGAGCCCCATTTCCGCCTCCATATTGGCGCCGCCGAACAACGTCCGCGTTGCGGGGCTGAACTGCTTGATGCGCCGCGCCAGCGCCAGGCTGGCGACATTCTGCTGGAAAGTGGAGGTGAAGCCGACGACATCGTAGCGGGTCCAGTCGGTCGATCGCGCGCAGCGGTCGACAAAATCCGGAAGAATGTCCCGGCGCAATGTCTTCAGCCCGGCTTCGTCCAGGCCGGTCGCTTCGAACAGCCATTGCGCCTCGTCGGGAAAGGCGTCGAGAAACGCGGCCTCGTCATAGGGGGCTTCCGCACCGAAGGCGGCCGGCGCCATCAACCATTCGCCGGTCATGCGCCCGCGATGACCGCACAAAGCCTCATAGACAGCCTCGCCCAGCGTCGCGGACAGATCCAGGTTCAGATGGAGCGTATCGGCCATATGCCCCGCCTGCCGCGCCACAGCCGCAAGTAGCCCGATCTGAATGGAGGCTATGGTTGCGGATGCGAAGGGCATGCATACCAGCATGACCCGCGCGGACGGGTTACGAACGGCGCTCTCTTCGCGCAAAGAAAATGGGTGTTCCGACGCCAGCTCGGCCAATGGCTTCATCATCGTCTTTTCCCCATCACGACAGGCCGGCCAGCGGCCGATAAAGATCGAGGCCCAGTACGGTGAGTGCGCCATCGCGTCGCAGCGGCCGGCCGAGCTGCTCCGTCCAGCCCTCCAGCACCGCGGCACGCGCCCGATGGACATCAGCCTCGCCGGCGCCGGCCGCCAGCGCCTGGCGATGGTACAAAAGCATGTTGGCGCTCGCGTGGAAGGCCAGCAGGATATAGAAAAGCGGCCGGTCCATCTGGCGCGCCGGCGAATAATAGAGCTGGTCGTCCGCCTGATCGTGGAGCGCGCCGAGCCGGCTCGCCACATAGAGATGGAAATGCGCGGCTTCGTGAACGAGCAATTCGCCGATCATCGCCGGCGATCCGGGGAAGGAACAGGTCATGATCCCCGGCCGGTCGATATAGCTGCCGCTGAGATATTGCCGGCTGGCGGGTCGTTTGAGCGGGATCACGCCGGCGATGACGCGTGCCACCCAGCGGGCATGATCGGGAAGGTGGCATCCCAGATAATCGACGGCCGCCCCGAGTTCGCGGACGCTGGTTTGATAGCGCCGATCATTGGCGAGCCGCGGATGCACGTCCGCGAAACTCGCGCAATCGATGCTCCACGACGGCAACAGCCGGATCGTGGTGCCGGCAACCGGAACGCTGGAGAGCGGCGCCCGCCCCTCCCCCGACCATTGCTGGCCGTGCCGTTCGAAGCGCACGGTCGCCCGTGCGCGATCGGTCGTCAGCACCGCGGTCTGGCCGTCGCTTTCGATCGAGACATATGTGCCGCAATCGAAGCGCAACCCGTCGAACCAGAGCTGCCAGGGGTGGGCAGTCGTCGCACTGAAACTGCCGGGCACGCCGCCCGCCAAAATCTGTGCGGCGAACTGCGCGGCGGCGATCACCGGGTCACCGCCATGTCCGTTCCGCAACGCCGCACGCAGACGGCCCGCGCCATAGGACCAGGCATCGCCGATCGTTCCTTCCGCTTCGCGCCATTGCGCCATGATCCGGCCCAGGCCGCACGATCGCGTGCCCAGTTCGCCGCCGAAGCGATCGAGAAAGGCGGCGCAATTGGCCCGCGCGCCTTCGACGACCAGAAAGTCGAACAGTTCCGGCGGAAGATCCTCGAACGGACAGGAGAACCCGGTCATGATCGGCAGATGCCGCGCAGCATCGCGCTCCTCGGCCCTCGATGGCGGCACCTCGGCCAGCGCCACCGTCACGCCATCACCGGCTGTGCGAGGGGTTCGCACCGGTCCGCATGCGCCGCAGCCGCCGATCGCAGTGCCGCACGGCGCGCGATCGTCTCGTCGGGCGCTATGCCCATGCGCGATCGGATATGCCCGAACAATTTCAGCAGATCGGCGCACCAACTGCTGGGATGATCGAAGCTGCCGTCACTATCGAACCTGTGCGGCAGATAACCGCCCGCGCAGGTCTGCGCCTCGACACAGCCGGTGCAATCGCGCGGAAGCGGCAATCCGCGCATTGCCGCCGCGATGAAGGGATTGCCATCGGCGACAGCGCGGAAATCGTCGGTCAACACGGTCTTGCCGACATGGGTGACGCGGTCGCCACACGCCTTCAGCTTGTCGAGCCCTTCCATCTCGCCATCGGTCTCCACCGCGACGAATTGCAGCGGCAAATTGCCCAGACTGTCGACCAGACTGGTGCCGCCCATCAGCAGCCGGCCGATGCTCCAGAATTCGCGGATCTCGAATGCGATGCTGCCGTTGAAGAACCAGTCGTCGAACACCGGGATCAGGAAATCGGCGCACGGCGTGGGCCCATGTTGCTGCCGCAGACGCGCGATTTCGGCGCGATCATGGGTGGGCAGCAGATAAGACAGAGAGGCGCAGCCGAGATCGAGGAAATGGCGATGCGTCGCAACCGGATCCTCACCAAGCGGAACGACACAGAGCAGGCCGAAGGGAAAATCGGCTGCCACCAGCCTGTCCAGTGCCCGGGTGACTGCGACATGGGTGCCGCGCCCCTTGTGATCCACCCTGTGGCGGTCGTTGGCGGCCGCCATCCCGTCCAGGCTGACACCGACTTGCACGTCGTGAGTCCGGAACAGCGAAATCCAGTCGTCGTCGATGAGAACGCCGTTGGTCTGGATAGCGAGCTGGACCTCCACCATATCGCCGAGGGTCCGGTGCAGCATATGGCACATCTCGTCGAACCGGCGTTTGCCCACCAGCATGGGTTCGCCGCCGTGGAAAAGAATGAGTGCTTCCGACTGACCGCTCTGCGCGACATGCCGGGAGATACGATCGACCGTGGCAGCGAAGATTTCGTGCCCCATCACCGCGGGCCGTGAGCGCCAGGCGGTGTCCGCCTGATTATAGACATAGCAATAGCTGCAGTTGAGATTGCAGCGTGCCGCCGTCTTGATGATGAACGGATGGATGGCAGCTGGCCGAATATCGTCTCGCAATATGGGTCTGGACATCGGTTTCACCACATCGGGACCGCGCATCGCCGGCGCCCGAACAAAAGCGTCGAGTGCCAGCGATGTTTGGTCAGTTGCTATTGTGGAGATCGGCGATCGTGATGCGTGTAGTTAACCGCCGCCGCGGATGCGACCCGCTGCAATATCTTTGGCCTTGGCGATTCCGCCCTTGACCGACCCGTCACCGAATATGCCGGAAGCAGCATCGATACCGGCTTCTTTCAGTTCTTTTTGCAGCGCACCGTGAAGTGCCTTTTCGACGCGCAACCGTGCGTCCGCGCTCAGTCCAAAATTCTTGACTGCGATGTTTACTTTATCTGGCATGGCATGTCTCCGTGACCAATCGTTAAACAAACGATACAAATCGACTCGACCTCCAAGAACAGTTTGATCAATTAAAAAATAAAATCGAGCAATTTCCTGAGTTTGCTTACGTTAACCATATCTCTATTGTATCACTAACACGTAATTAACCTGTTAAGTATCACCGATTAAAAGAGATAAATTTCAAATGTACCTAATTATACATTTACAATGACGAGTAACATCGAATGTAAATCTCGACGAGATGGCAACGATCGCAGCCAGTACCCGACACCGTCCGCTGCGTGGCGGCCGCACGGAAGCAGCCGCCACGCAATCGCGCGACGACCCGAGGCAAGATCGAACGGATGAATCGGCTCGACGGCGAATGCCGCCGCAGCCATTCGAATATCAGGCCATCGCGGCGCGAACCGACGAGACGAGGCGATCGATGTCCGTGCGATCATTGTAGAGATGCGGCGTGATGCGCAACCGGTCGCCGCGCATGCTGGCATGCACGCGATCGGCGCCGAGCCGCACGGCCAGATCGTCGGGCAATCCCTGCCGGAATCGCACCGACAGATAATGCGGCGACCGGTGTGCGTCGGGAACCACGATCGCGCCCATTTCCCGCATCGCATCCGCGATCTCGGTGGTTTTGGCGCCCAAAGTCATCTGGATATGGTCGACTTTCCAGTCGAGAAGCTGCCGCAGCGCGGCGATGACAGCCGGCACCAATGCCATATTGGATCGCTCGCCCACATCGAAGCGACGCGCGCCCGGCTGGAATTCCTCGCTATAGTCGATCAGATTGCGGAAATCCTCGGCGCGTTGCCGCACCACCCACCCCTGTTCGAGCGGGACGCCGTCCTGATGGCGCGGCGCGACATAGAGAAACCCGGTGGAATAAGGGCCGAGCAGCCATTTATACCCTGCCACAACCAGATAGTCGGGATCGATCGCCGCAACGTCGAACCCATGTGCGCCGCAGGATTGCGTGCCGTCGACCACCAACGCCGCCCCAACCTGTTTGCAGCGGCGGGACACCTCGACCAGGTCGGTCAGACCGCCGCACACCCAATGGGTCTGGCTGATGCAGACCACTGCCGTCCGATCGTCGATCGCCTCGCAGATCGCAGCGGTCCAGTCGCCGCTCTCGGGCCGGTCCACAGTAACGATCCCGGCACCGGTTCGCCGCGCGACATTGCGCCAGGCAAGCACGCTCGCGGGAAATTCCTCGGCCTGCATGACAATGGTCTGATCCCCGGAAATCGGCAGATTGGCAGCCGCGACCGCGAGGCCGTAGCTGGCGGCAGGCACCAAAGCGACGTCGTCGGCCTGCGCGCCGACCAGCACCGAAAACAGGCGGCGAGCCTCTTCGGAATCGCCGAAAAAGGCGGATGGCGAAATCTCCCAAGGCCGTGCCTTCGACACCAGCCCTGCCGTCCCGGCCTCGACCGCAGCGTTCAGCAGCGGCGACATATAGGCGCAATTGAAATATGTGATTTCACGAGGAATATCAAAAAGATGCCGTTGATCAGCAAGCAAATTCATCGAACCTTCCACTCCCTTGACGCAACCCGCGCGGCAAGGCGATGGCGCCCGCGCAGCGGGCCGACCCCGATGACGATGCCGCCTTGTCCCGTTCGACGACACGGTGCGCAAGCGCCAAATGTCGTCGATCGTTATTCAGGGAATACCGAACCGTGCAGTCGACGACGGCATCAAAGCGTCGTCCAGATATGCCGGATCAGCTGCACCAGCATGAACACACCCGCGGCCAGCGCGCCCAGGATCACCCAGAACGTCCATTCCGACCATATGGGCGTGTCGGTCCATTCATCATTGGCGGATGCCGGTACATCGGTCTGGCCATCCCCGGGGCGGTTCGTCGGAACGGACTCGTCGCCGGGCAGCGCATTCAGTCCCATCAAGCCACAGACGATCGCACCGACATCGGTCCATTCATCGACACCGACCGGATCGCCCTGAGCCGCGCGCGCGCGTCTGCGCTCCTGGATATAAGCCGCGGTTTCATCGCCATATTGGGCCAGCAGAACCGAAGCCCAACGCCTCAGCAACTCCTCGCGCAGGGGCACACCATCGGCCTGCGTCGACGGCGTGTTCGGATCGGGATACCCCGGCCCCGCCTGCAACTCGTCTGCCATCATGAGCTGACGCACTCGCCGGCCAGGATCAATTGCCGACGGCTTCCAGCCAACCGAGCACCGCTGTTCGCGCCTCCTCGCGAAGGGAAACATACATGCGTCGGCCGTCCTCTGGATCGGGCTGACGCACGATCATGCCACGCTCCTCGAGCACGCCGATCCATCTGAGCGCGGTCGTCGGCGCAACGCCGGACGCGATGCAGGCACTGGTGATGCTGATCGCCTTGCCCTCCTCGCCCGCGATGAAAAGATCGAGGATCAGATCCCAGCCGGGTTCGCCGAACAGATCCGTCGGAAAGAAGCGGGCACGTGCGCGCCGCGCCGCGAGATGTTCGCGTGCGATGAAGATCGCCCGGTGGCGCGATGCATCCGAAAATTCGGCAAGCTTTGCGGATATGCTCTGAAGCTGCGCGACAAGGTCGCCTAGCCCGGCACTTTCCTCGCCGGCTGCATGGAGCCACGATCCAGCGATATTCCGACCACCATGGAGAGCAGCCCCGGAATCGCCCAGAGACTCTCCATTCCCTGATAGATTCGCGGGGCGAAGGCCGGCGTGACGAGCGTCGCGAAGTGGGTTGTGACCGAGATCAGCTGAAATGCCGTCATCCACAATGGCCAATAGGCCCGGCTGCGGAGCGAGAGCGCGTACATCGCCAGCAGTGCGGCGGTGTCCACGATCATCACCGGTATCTGCGTCTGACCCCATTGCTCCAGCTTGGACGCCGGGATCGTCAGATATGATGCGAGCATGACGGGGATTTGCGTCTGCCCCCATTGTTCCATCCGCGAAGCCGGGATTGTGAGAATGGAGGCCAGAATGATGATCGCGGTAGCCCATTTGCCATCCTTGCCGCCAGCCACCGCCGCGTAGACGCAGCAGAACAGGACGAGAGACCAGAAGAGGAAGATGATCATCATGGTGTTGACCGACTACGATTGCTCATGAAACGGTCAACACCTGATCGATCGAAGGTGAAATTATCGACTGGAAAAATTCAGGCCGGAACGGTTTCGACGCTGGCGGTCTCGACGGTTTCGGTCTGAAGGAAGGCCAGGCCGTCGGGGCAGCCATAACTGACCGGTGCCATGTTCGAACGGCCCTTCAGCGCGGTAAGCTGGGTGATCGTGCCCACCATCGCAGCGCGGCCGGCAACCACATGGTTGATGCCCTCGGTAACCGACTGCAGCAGATCCTGGCTGCGCTTGATCGGCAGGTTGGATTCCTGAAGCGCCTCGATGATCGTCATCATCAGCTGCGTGTCGCACAACAGAGCTGCGTCGATCGCGGTGACGGCGCGCTTCGTATCGGCTGCGACAGCGCCTGCGGCGCTCGACTGGATTTTGAGCATAGTGGTCCCTTCTGCGCCGCACGGGCGCCAGTTCGTTGGTGGGGTAGAGAACGTTAGCTGAAGGTATGCATCACGCCGGCAATGGCGAGCGCCAAGCCAGTGACTGTGGCGAGCGACATCGCCGCGATCCGGAAGACGTGGATCGTTTTCTGATCCCAACCAAGGTCATTCGTTCGCCCTCCCAATGGCGGAAGAGCGAAGAGCCTGAACAAGGCCTTCCGCCATCCCTGTGACGTGACCGGATCAGAAAGACCGGGATTTGCGGCGTTGGGAAGCCGTTCCGGATACTTACGTATTTTATGCTTAGTCTCGAAATCGGCGAGCATCCGTGCGGCCTCTGCCCGGCTGGGTGCATTCAGTTGCTTCGCCATCCGCAATATGTGCGTATCCACGGTGCGAAACGACAGCCCCAGATGCCGGGCGATCTCCTTGGACGTATATCCTTCGCCCACCAGCCGCAGAATCTCCTTCTGCCGCTCGGTCAGACTGCTGACGGGCTCAAACTCGCCCTCGCTCATCGCCAAGATGTCTGCCGGGTCAAATGATTAACGCCCCATTATCGTTTTCGTTTCGATTCGTTAATGTTCTCATACAGTGTTACTGGTATGAAGCACCACCGAGTTTGTCCAATCTTTCGATAGTGATGCGGGGCGACCTTCGCGTACGCGCTGATATGGGAACGCCCGTATGGAGGCGCTTGATGCCGCTCAGCCCGCCGCCATCTGGGCTATTGTGACATAGTCGATCTTGCCTGTGCCGAGCACCGGCAGGCTATCGAGCGGGCGAATGTCGCGCGGAATCATCAGCTCCGCAACCCCGTTTGCCTTGCCCCAGGCCGACAGCTCGGCGAAACGCGCATCGGGCCGGGTGGTGAACAGCACGAGTTGCTCGCCCTTGCGCGCATCCGGCCGTGTCACGACCGCATGGTCGAAACCCGGCCAGAGCGCGGCCGCATAACCTTCGACCGCGGGCAGCGAGACCATTTCCCCGCCGATCTTGGCGAAACGTTTCGCGCGGCCGCGGATGGTGACGAAGCCTTCCGCATCGATGGTGACGATATCGCCGCTGTCGTGCCAGCCATCTTCGGGCGGCTGGAGCAGGCCGGGCGCATCCGCCTTGAAATAACCCCGCATGACATTGGGCCCGCGGATCGACAGGCGCCCGCCCTCGGCGATGCCCGGCACCGGATCCAGCCTGGCCTCGACGCCGGGCAGCAACCGCCCGACCGTGCCCGCGCGGAAATGCATCGGTGTGTTGACCGCGATCACCGGCGCGGCCTCGGTCGCGCCATAGCCCTCCAGGATGCGCAGCCCGAAGCGTTCGGACCAGGCCTTGCGCGTCTCGTCGCGCACCCGCTCGGCACCTGCGAACACATAACGCAGGCTGTAGAAATCATAGTCGTGCGCCATGCGGGCATAGCCCGACAGGAAGGTGTCGGTGCCGAACATGATCGTCGCATTGGAATCATAGGCGAGCGCCGGCACGATCCGGTAATGAAGCGGGCTGGGATAGAGCACCGTCCGGATGCCGTTCAGGATCGGCAACAGCGTACCCCCGGTCAGGCCGAAACTGTGGAAGACCGGCAGCGCATTGAGCACGATGTCGCTCGCGTTGAAATCGATGCGGGCGGCAAGCTGATGGCAATTGGCGAGCAGGTTGCGATGCGAGAGGGCCACGCCCTTGGGCAGGCCTTCCGACCCGCTGGTGAACAGCACGACCGCGGGCGCATCGGGTGCGGGCTGTTCGCGCCGGTGAACGCGTCGCGCGTACCGGCTCTGCAGCAGCGCCCGGAATTTGTCGAAGCCGGTAATCCCGGCCGCGACATCCTCCAGATACAGGATCGATACCCCTTCCCGCTCCAGCCCGGCGATCACGTCGCCAAGCTTTGCCTGATCGACAAAGGCACGCGCGGTCACGACGGTGCGGATGCTCGCCGCGGTGCAGGCGGCGCGCATGTTGGACAGGCCGGCGGTGAAATTGAGCATACCCGGCACACGCCCGGCAAGCTGGAGCGCGAAGAAGGCGGCGACCACCCCGTTGACATTGGGCAGCAGCACGCCGACCACTTCGCCCGGTGCCGTCGCCTTGCGGAATGGCCGCGCAAGCGCACAAGCCCCGGTGATCAGCCCATTATAGCTCAGCGGCTGGCGCTTCACATCCTCGACGACCTTCGCCTTGCTGCCATGGATGCGGCGGGCATCGAGCAATGCCTCGAACAGGGTCCGGTCGATGTTCGAGGTGGAGAAGATCATCCGGCTCATCTCGTCGTAGAGCATGCGCCCCGCGATCGCGCGGCGCGCGCGCGCCGACATCTCACCTTCGACACGCAGCCGCTGCGGCGGCAGGATCGTCAGCTTGATCTTGGGGAACATGCGCAGCCGCACCTTGCCGCGCAGGCGAGAGAAGGGCGAAAATTGCGCGCCATCGATCCGAACCGGGATGATCGGCGCATCGGCCTTGTCGGCGACCATGCCGGGCCCGTCGAACACCTTCATCAGGGCGCCGGTCACGGTGATCCGGCCTTCGGGGAAAATGACCAGCGTGCGCCCCTCGCGCACGGCCTTCACCATGCGCTTGGCCGACATCGGATTGGTCGGATCGACGGGAAAGGCGTCGAACAGCTTGAGCATCGGCCTGATCCACAGGCTGTTGGCGATATGCGTGTTGACCGCAAAGGTCGGCTTGCCGGGCAGGAAGGCAGCCAGCAGCAATCCGTCGAGGAAGGAGACGTGGTTGACCACGACGACCGCCGGCTCGCCGGGTTTCGGCATGTTCTGCGCGCCCGACACTTTGACGCCGTAGAGCAAGGTCAGCAGTCCGCGGACCAACCCCTTGATCACCGTTTCCGGCAGCAGCCAGCAGGCGACGAGCGCGACCGCCAGCGTCGAGAAACCGAGCACCCCGATGATCCCGGGCACGTCCACACCCCAGCTCAGCAGCAGCGCGGTGACGAGCACCACAACCACCGTCAGCCCCGCATTGATGACGTTGTTGGCGGCGATCACCTGGCTGCGATCCTCGGGCGCGCTGCGCGTCTGAAGGATCGCATAGAGCGGCACGATGAACATGCCGCCGGCAAAGGCGATGCCGGCCAGTGCCACCATGATCTGCCATGCGCCGTCGCTGGCGAGGAAGGTGGCGACGTTGGCGCCCTGATGCGCGACGTCGTAGCCGCGTGTCGCCAGCCATAGCCAGATAAGGAAACCCGCCATGGCGAGCGCGGACGCCGGCACGTAGCGCGCCGAGACTTCGCCCTTCAACAACCGGTTCACCAGCAGCGAGCCGAGCGCGATGGAGATCGAGAAGACCAGCAGGAACAAGGTCGCCACTTCCTGCTTCGCAGCCAGCACGCCGCTGACCAAGGGCGCGAATTCGGACATGATGACCGCACCGACCGCGAAGAACCAGCTGATCCCCAGGATCACCAGCCAGACGTCGCGGTGGCGATAGGCCGCGCGCAGGATCGCCGCGGTCCCCTTGAACAGATTGAGGTCCAGAGGATGCGATACGCCGGCCGGCGGCGCCGGCGGCACGGCGAGGCTCGCGACCAGTCCGGCGACGGCCAGGCCGACCGCGATCAGTCCGGCTTCCCAGGGCGGCACGATACCGGCGAGCAGTTGCCCGCCCAGGATCGCGAGGAAGGTGCCCGCCTCGACCAGGCCGGTTCCGCCCATCACTTCGTTGCCGCGCAGATGCTGCGGCAAGATCGCATATTTGACCGGGCCGAAGATGGTGGAGTGCATGCCCATCAGGAACAGGCAGCCGATCAGCAGCGGCACGGAGGATATCCAGAAGCCGAGCAGCGCCAGCGCCATGATGCCGACCTCCGCCGCCTTCACGATGCGGACCAGCCGGGCCTTGTCCCACGCGTCCGCCACCTGCCCGGCGAGCGAGGAGAAGAGGAAATAGGGCAGGATGAACACGCCCGTCGCGACGGTGGCGAGCATCTCCGCCTTTTCCGGCGCGGCGGCATGGATGCCGAAATTGGCCATGAACAGCAGCGCGAACTTCAACAGATTGTCGTTGAAGGCGCCAAGGAACTGGACGGCAAAGATCGGGCCGAAGCGGCGCTTGGCAAGCAGAGACAGATCAGGTGCGGACATTTTTGGATACTCCCCCGGCGCGCCGGATAATGGGAAAGAGTGAGTTTCGCGTTAGCTTGCCGCGTCCTTTTGCGGCGTGGCGGCAAGCTGACGGCTATAGAGCCAGCCGATGCCGATCAGGCTGAAGCCGAGCGCGACGAACGACCCGATGCGCAACAGCCCCTCCAGCCCAGACGCATCGCGCAGGAACACCTTCGCGACCGCGGCGAGCATCAGGACCAGCGATGCGATACGCCAATCGCGCCCGCTGCTGCGGATGCCCCAAAGCAGGAAGCCGATGGCAAGCGCGATGGCGAGAATGGAGCGCAGGATATCCTCGAGGCTGCTGAGCCCCGATGCCGTCAGCAATGTGCCGGCAAACAGCTGGCGCAGCGTGGCATAGGCGAACAGGATGACGATGATCATCCGCAGGATGCGCGTCGCGGGCTCGATGCGGGTCATTTGCGAAGGCATGAACCGGGTCAGCAGCCACAGGCCGGCGGGCACGAGCACGAACGCCGGGATCAGCCAGTTGACCAGCGGGATCGCTCCCACCGCCTGCGCGGCCCAGAGCGGATTGTGCAGGCCCAGCGTGTACCAGAAAGCGTGAAGCGTGCCCGCCGCGACCAATCCGATCGCGATCGGGCGCGCCTCCGCCCGACGCGAGAGCGCCCAGCCGCCGGCCAGCAGCAACCCTGCCCAGACGGACCGCTGGGCAATGCCGGTCGCGACGAAGTCGGCCCCGGCAATCCCGGCAAAGCCAAGACGGTACAGACTGTGCAGCGCAACAGCGGCAGGAATGGCGATCACCGCCGCTGCGATCAGTTGCGCGCGCGGCGACAACCCGCTGCGGCCAAGCCACAGGGCAAAGCCGGCAAGCGTCGCGGGCGCGAGCAACCGTTCGACGATGATCGAGACGGACAGCAAAGCGGTTCCGACCGTCATCGGCATGCCGCCGAGCGAGAGCAGCGCCCCACCGGTCCAGGCGGCAACCGGGCCCAGCGCCCAGCCGCCGGCAATCACCGCGAGCACGATCGTGGCGGACGCGACCTGGATCCATCCCGATCGGCGCGCGAGCATCGACAGACCGACAAGCCCCGCCGCCGGCACTGCGGCCAGCAGGAATACCGGCATGACCTGGGCGACGGCGCCATAAGCGAGCAGCGCGGCAAACCCCTGTGCGATCATGCCGATCGCCGGTGCGCGCGCGCGGATCGCAAAGAGCAGCGCAAGCGCGGCGACGGCCGCCCAACGCAGCAGCGACAGCGGATCGATGGCCGCATGGCCAGCGCCGACCAGCCTGGTCCATTCGTCGAACGGATGCGTGCCGGTGATCGAAAGCAGCGGGAGTGCAGCCAGCGCAACGATGGCGGCCATCGCCTCAATCCGTTTGTCGGCGCCACGCAGGGTCGTCGCAAACAGCATGACCGCAACTGTGCCAAGCGCAATGGGCATTGCCCAGCCCGGAGCGATCTGTGCCAGCGCGCCATAGCCGAGCAGTGCTGCGGCAAGATGCGAGACAAGCCGCAACCCGGTGCCTTTGGCGCGGATCGCGAACAAGATGAACACCGCCCCGACGCCCAGCCAGCGGGAGAGCCCCTGAAAATCCACGCCGATCGCGTCGATGCCGAACAGGCGTGCGCCTTCGCCGATCGACGCCGGATCGCTGGTGAACAGGACCGCGAGCGCCGCGGCGCCAAAGGTCGCGGCGATCGGTTCGAGACGACGATCCCCTGCCCGTTCCCCCAGCAGCAGGACCGCGGCGGCGATCGCAGCGATACCAAAAGGCAGCGTCCAATAAGGCACAACCAACGCCACCGCGCACGCAATCAGGAACGCCGCACTCGTCGTCAGCAGAGCGAAACGGGCATCGGCGATCCGCTCGGGGCGCCTCCAGCCCGTTCCCGCGCCAATCGCGGAAACTGCGGCGCCGGTGATCGCCAGCAATGCCAGGACTGTATCGACGCTGCCGTCGAGGCGATAATAATGGAACGCGGCAAGCGCCGGGATGGCAAGCGACAGCGCCGAGACCTCCAGCGCGAGCTGGAAGCGCGGCGGATCGCGCCAGAGCTTGAGCAACAGCGGAACGGCATGGATCAGCGCCATGGCTACGCCGATCAGCGCGAACCACGCCGCATCCGGGCTCGGCCAGATGGCGAGCAGCAGCGCGGACAGCCCCAGGCTGATGCTCGGCACGATATCGAAATCGCGCGTGCGCCAGCTCAGCCATTGCCCCGCGATCGCGACCAGCGCGAACAGCCCCCAGTTAAGCGGCGTGAAGCCGCCGACCGCAACGAGCAGCGCAAGCTGCCCCGCGCCGACGAGCGCGGTCAGGCTGCGCATCACGGTTGCGCGCGGGCCAGCAAAAGCGACCAACGGCAATCCCAGCGCAAGCACCAGCACAAGAGCACCGACCGAGAGCGACGAAACGATATCGAGCGCACCACCCGCGATCAGCATCAGGCTCCAGCCCGCGCCGCCGATCAGCGCACTCACGCCGAGCCATGCCCAGCGCTTCATCCGCGACACCGCGGTCAGGCCACCAATGGTGAGCGCCAGATAGGCGGACAGCAACGGCACATCGGGCTGCATGCTGCCGACCAGCGCCGGAGCAGCAAGGCCACCCGCGAGACCGAGCAACGCACTGGGCGCGCCGAACCGGATCGACAGCGCCAGCGCCGCCGCGGTGACAAGCGCAAGCCCGGTAAAGGCCGCGGCCGGGCCGATCAGCCCATAACCGTTGCTCGCCATCAATATGGTCGCATAGAGCGTGGCGATACCGGCGCCCGACAATGCCTGACGCACGCGATCGTCGCGGACCTTCGCCTCGGCCCGCAGCGCGGCTTCGGCGCCGACAATCAGCCCCGTGCCGAACAGCAGCCCGCAGACCACCTGGATCCAGGGCGTGAAGAAACCCGCCTCGATCGCCAGCTTGACGATGAACACGCCCGCGATGGCGAGCGTGATGCCGCCTGCCCAGATCGGCAGGCGACGCCCGAACAGGTCCTCGAAATTGATCGAAACGCTGCGCTGCGCCTTGACCGGGGCCGCCTCCAGCGGCTCTTGCGCTACCGCAGCGATCGGCTCTGAGCTCGCTTCAGGCGTGGGTTCGGCCTGGGGTTCGGGTTGCGGCTCCACGTCTTGCTGGACCGCATCGACGACCGGCACGTCCAGAGCCGCGCGACGATTGACGATTCGGACGGGCTTGCGCGCCGGGACGGGCACATGCGTCGGCGTGGGAAGTGGCGGCGGTTCGGGCGCAGCGTGCGGCACGGGATCCGGCACCGCGTCCGGCACGACCTCCGCCACTGGGGTTGTTGCCGGCGCGCTGGTCGAAGCCGCCACCTCCGGAATTGCCTCGCGCCGTGCATGTTCGAGCAGGCCCAGCCGATGCTCGATGCGGGACAGGCGGCTGCGGGTATTCAGGATCAATCCGAAACAGACCAGCAGTGCGATGACGACGAGCACGGCAATTCTCCCCAATGTCGTACGCGCTGATACCCATTAATTTATCGATGTTCAATTAAAATATTAGACATCGTTCAATTGAACATTTATGCGGGTTCCACGTTTAGCGCCGGCTGCGCGAATGGGGGAGCATACACGATGGCGCGATCTTTCCTGTCCAATCTGGCGCGCGATCTGGAGGCGCCGATCGAAGCGCGCGGATTCGGCACCGGCTGGTTCTCCGGATTTTTCGGCATCGTGCTCGCCATTGCCGGATTGAGCTTCGTCGCCGCCCTGCGCTGGCCCGAATTCTTCGCCATGCCCGAACTGGAAGCGGTGCGGAACTGGGCGGGTTTCCGCACGCTCATCCACGTCACTTTGCTCACCAGCTATGCGCTGGCGCTGCTCAGCCTGTTGCTGCGACCGCGCAAGGCGATCGGCATGACCGCGCTCGTCATCGCACTGGGCGCCACCATATTGGGCGGCGCGAGCGTCCAGCCCGACGAAACCCGCGACTGGGGCATCTTCTTCGGCGTCGACTTCTTCGCGATCAACATGATCGCCACCGGCCTGATGTTCGCGCCGATCGAGCGCATCTTCCCGCACAATGCGAAGCAGCGCCTGTTCCGCATCGAATGGCGCGAGGATCTGTTCTATTATCTGCTCAGCTCCATGCTGGTGCAGTTGATCACCTTCCTCGCACTCGCTCCCTCCACTTTCGTCATGGCGAAGACCGGCAATCTCGCGGAGATGCGCGCCTGGGTGAGCGCCCTGCCCTGGCTGGTCCAGTTCGCGCTGGCGATGATCCTGACCGACCTTGCGCAATATTGGTTCCACCGGCTGTTCCACCGCATCCCGTTCCTCTGGGGATTCCACGCGGTCCATCACTCGGCCAAGTCGATGGATTGGCTGGCCGGCGCGCGGATGCATTTCGTCGAGATCATCCTGCTGCGCGGCGTCACGTCGCTGCCGCTGCTCACGCTCGGTTTCCTGCCGTCGGTGCTGCAGGCCTATATCGCGATGGTCTATATCTACGCGTCGCTGGTCCACGCCAATCTGCGCGGCGATTTCAACGGGCTCGGCCGCTGGCTGGTGACGCCGCGCTATCATCACTGGCATCATGCGATCGAGGCGGAGGGCGTCGACAAAAATTTCGCGATCCACTTCCCTTGGCTCGACCGGATCTTCGGCACCTATTATTTCCCTGAGAGCAAATGGCCGACCGGCTATGGCGTGCCCGAAGCCGTGCCCAAGGGCTATCTCGCCCAGCTCAAATATCCATTCGTGCGGAAGGCCGACTGACCATGGGCCGCCGATCCGACCATAGCCGCGAAGAATTGCGCGAGATGATCGTGTCGGAGGGGCATCGTCAGCTCGCCGAGACCGGCTATGCCCGTTTCTCCGCGCGCGAAGTGGCGAAGCGGATCGGCTATTCGATCGGCACGGTCTATAATGTGCTGGGATCGCTCGACCAGCTGATGCTGGCGATCAACGGGCTGACGCTCGATCGCTGGCAGCAGCATCTGGAAACGCGGCTGGCGGTGGAGACCGAGGACCGGCTGCACCGCGCGATCCAGGCATATTTCGAGTTCGCGATCCTCAACCGCAATCTGTGGACCGCACTCTATGATTTCCGCCTGCCCGAGGGCGAGGAAATGCCGGACTATTACAAGCAGAAGGTGCGCGACATCACCCAGATCGTCGTCGACGAAATCGCCGAAGTCCTCCCCCCCGACCGCGCCGACCGCGCCACCCCACTCGCCCGCTCGCTGCTCGCATCGGTCCACGGCCATTGCTTCTTCACGCTCAACGGCACCTTCAGCCTGCTAGGAGAGACGGACCCGCTGGAAGCGGCCTATGCGCGGGTGACCGAAGCGATCGCGGCGTGTTCGGGGTGAGCAGGCGACGCCTTGGCGAGCTCTATCACTGCCTGAACAAAAAATTCGCGCGCCTTGCGTCTCGGAAGCACAGGCGAGACAAAGACCTAATCCGGATATTTAGTAATCTGGCACCGCAACCACAGATAGACAGAATTCTCCATCAGTCCGCTACTCATTCCAGTCTCCGGATGAGATATTGCTGAAACAATTTGCCCAGTTCTATTGAATCTGCCCGAGCGGCCACTCTTGCCCGCATATGATATCCGACAAAATTCGGCGGCTCATCGACGATGCCCGGGCGCTCATCACCCTCGCGACGCTCAACGCCACCAACCCACATTGCGCCGGTCGCGCTCTGCCATGCTGCAAATATGACGCGATACGGCGCACCGTCGCCGTTATCCACGACCATATAATGCGTCATGATATTCGCTACGGAGTCGGCGCACCGAGGGCCTGCAAACCCTTTTCTGAGGGTAGCACTGGGCTCGTGCTTCAAGCGCCTGTATGTTTCGGAAAGGTCAGCTGTCGCCGGGACTTCCACAGCCAGCCTTTTTATCGAATCCGTTTCATAGGTCGGAACAATGCATTGCAATGTGTCTTTGGTGATCAAAAAATCACCGGAATATGCTTGGCTAAACGCCTGTGATCGATAAGTCAGTTTTTTATAGAGTTCGAAACTGCTCGAGGAATGCCCGAACCTTCTTGTATCGCATTCTGATCATCTGAATGATTTAAATCAAATTCACTTGAACAACCCACCAGAGCCAGCAGCGATATTATCGTCACCGAGAGATGCGTTTTACAAGATACTTTCACGAGCCAGCCTCCTTGCCGCCCGTAACAACAGCGACACGTATACTACATATTACGGTGCCATTTTACTAAATCTAAAATTACGGTGACAGGTGCAAAAACCCCTTAATGTCGGCGGCAGGGATCGCTGACGTTCTCGCGCTATGGTCGGCTCGCGCGCATCGTCCTTCTAAGGCGCCGACAGACGCTCCCTCCGGATCAGATGAGCGAGAGCGCCGAAACAACCCGGTCGATCACGAACGCCGCAAGCAGCAGCAAGGCAGCGATCATCGTGCCTCTGCCCGCCGCCAGCCGAAGCCGGGGCATCCAGATGGATGCGAGCCCCAGCAGGGCGAGACCGATGCCCATCACGATGATCGCCAACGCAACAATCGGGCCGGCCCGAGAGGGTGCCGCGGACATGCCCTGCGCTGTGCCCGCCACGCAGCCGAGCAGCGCGAGCACCGCCCCCATGGCAATGGCGCCGATCGATCGGCCGATCGGATACGGGACGTGGCTGCGGGGTTCCGTCATGAACACGTCTCCAATCCAGGAGCTCAATTGCGGTGCCGGCTCACTCGGCCGGCGATCGTTCACATGTTACCATGGCCTTACCCGACCTCATAACTCACTCGCAGCCGCCCCTTCTTGCTGCGGAACCCAGTAACCGCCAGGCCGGCCAGCTCCGCAGTGTTCGACACATGCACTCCGCCGCATCCCACGGAGGTGAAGTCGCCGATCGCCAGGGCTCGTGACGAAAAGGGATCGCCGACGACGCGGACGGGGATCTCCGCCGCGATCAACGCCGCGAGTTTCTCGGTCAGATCGCTCTCCAGCGCGTCGTCGATCTCGATATCGCCTTCAAACTCGACGCGCGCCTCGCCCTTCCAGTGATGACCCGAAACGGCGCGCATGCCGGGGCGGATCGCCTGTACCGCATCGGCGAGCAGATGGCCGGCGCTGTGCAGCCGCGCGCCTTCGCGACGATGCGCTTCGTCGACCGCGATCTCCACCCGGTCGCCCACCGCCAGGCCATCGACGCTGTCGACGAAATGATCGACTTCGCCCTCCGCGGCATGGCGGGTGTCGAGCACCTGGGCGGCACCGATCCTCCCTCTGTCGCCGCGCTGTCCGCCTCCCTGTGCGTGGAACAGCGTGCTATCCAGGCGGACGATGGGCGCCGGCTCGGTCAGGATCGCGGTAACGGTCGCGGTGGCGGTCAGGGCATCGGAAGCGAGATAGTGTTTGACGGTCATCGGGGCTCTTTCAGGAACGACGCATGTCACCACCCTATATCGCGCCCGGCCGATGGTGAAGATCAGCCGCGCATGGCAACGATCGGATCGGGCGCGCTGGTGACTGGCGCAGCGCTATCCTCCACCGGCGCAGTCTCGTTATAGCGGGTCAGAACCAGGCCACCCTTGCGGCCATGGCCGGGGCGGAAATGATATTCGGTGACGCCGCAATTGGCGACATCGCCGGCGCGATCGATCTCCAGTACCTGCGTCTCGTCCAGCGTCTCGATGATGTAGCGAAGGCAGAGCACCACCACCTGATGCGCGACGATCATCACGCGCATGCCCGAATAATGGAGCGAAACCGTGTCCATCAGCGAGCGCAGCCGCAGGATCACGTCCGCCCAGCTCTCGCCGCCCGGCGGCCGGTGATAGAATTTGCCGAGCACGTCGCGGAAGCGCGACTGGTCGGGAAATTCGGCGGCGATCCCGGCATGGGTCAACCCGTCCAAAATGCCGAATTCCCGTTCGCGCAGCCGCTCGTCGAGACAGATCGCCTCGTCGGGATCGCAGCCGCCCGCTTCTCGGAAGATCTTCGCGGTCTGCAACGCGCGGACATAGGGGGACGACAGCATCACATCGGGCCGCCCGGACGCCCCGGCGCGCGCGAACCAGCGGCCGAGCCCATCCGCCTGCTCGCATCCCAATGGGGACAGCGGCACATCCACGTCGCGCCCCTCGATCGCGATCCGCGCGAGGCCCGCGGCATCGGCGGCGGCGTGCGCGACATTGCCGGCGCTCTGGCCGTGGCGGACAATCCACAATGTCGAGGGCCAATGGGTGGTGTTCGATCGGGTCAACTGCGGTCCTCCATCCATCGTCGCGGACAACAAACGCGGCGCGACCATGGCGTATCCAGTGCCGGGCCAAAACTGCTCCACATCGTCACCCTGAAACAAGTTCAGCATGGCGAGGGAGTGCCGTTGGTTCAACGGGATAGACACCGAACCGCCACCGTCTCCGCGGCTTCCCGTGAACCATGCAGATTCGGCAATGGCGGACATTCCGCGCCCAGCGCTCTTTACCTCCAGTGGGGAGGCGTTGAGTGATGAAGGGTCTGCGTATCGCGTCGGTGGCGCTGTTGATGATCTCGGTCCCGGCGCTGGCGGACAAGCCCGCCGCGCCCTCCGCCACCCCCGTGATCGCGGTGCCGCCGATCGGCTTTACCGAACGCACCTTGCCCAACGGGCTGCGCCTGATTGCCTCGCGCGATCCCAAGGCGGCGTCGGCGGCGGTCTATGTCTTCTACGATGTCGGCCAGCGCGACGATCCTGTCCAGCGCGGCGGTTTCGCGCATCTGTTCGAACATCTGATGTTCAAGACGACGCGCAACCTGCCCGATGGCGCGCAAAGCTATATGACGTCGATCGGCGTGCGCGCGAACGCCTCCACTTTATGGGATTTCACGATCTACAATATGAGCGGCCCGGCCGATCAGCTGGAACGGATGCTGTGGATCGAAGGCGAGCGGATGCGCAATCTGGTGATCGACCAGCCCGCCTTCGCGTCCGAACGCAATGTCGTGAAAGAGGAATTGCGCCAGCGCATCTTCGCCCAGCCCTATGGCCGGATCCTCTATACACTGATCCCCGGCTTCGCTTTCTCCACCCATCCCTATGCCCGCCCGATCGGTGGCACCGCGGCCGATCTCGACCGCGCCGACCTGGCCGAAGTCCGCGCCTTTCACGAAGCCTATTACCGGCCGGACAATGCGATCGTCGTGGTGGTCGGCAATTTCGATCCGGCGCAGTTGAACCGCTGGGCCGATCGCCATCTGGGCGGTATCGCCCTGCCGACCGCCGCGATCCCGCGCGACACGCGCGACGAGGCGCCACGCACAGCCCCTGTCGATCTCGATGCCTATGCGCCCAATGTGCCGCTGCCCGCGCTGATCGCAGCCTGGCGCGCGCCAGCTGCGCGCGATCCCGACCGGGCGGCGCTGGCGTTGATCGAGACGCTGCTGACCTCCGGCCCGGCCGCGCGGCTCAACCGGGTGCTGGTGAGCGAAAGGAAGCTCGCATCCGGCATCACCAGCTACAATCTGCCCGCACGCGATGGCTATGCCTTTGCGCTGGTGGTGACATTGGCGGAAGGTGCGCGGCTCGCGGATGCGCAGACGGCGCTCGACGCGGAGATCGCCAGGCTGCAAAGCGCACCGCTGGATCAGGCCGAGCTCGATCGCGTGCGCAACTCGATGCTCGGCAGCGCACTCGCCGGCCGCGAAACCGTCGATGGCCGCGCCTATGCGCTGGGTGAAGCGGCGATCCTCACCGGCAGCGCCGCATCCGACGACACGACGCTTGCCGCGATCCGGGCAATGACGCCCGCCGACATCCAGCGCGCCGCTCAGCGCCTGTTCCCCGCCCAAGGCCGCGTCACCATCCGCTATCAGGACGAAAAGGCGCGGCCGGTGGGCTATGCCGGCGATCGCTCGACCAATGCGGTCGAAACAATGGGCACCGTTGTTCCCGCCGCAATCCGGCCGCCGGCAACCATCGCCGCCGCGGCGGACCGGGCGCCCCCACCCGCCGCGGGCGCCGCCGTTGCCCGATCGGTGCCGGCGATCACCGACCGCCGCTTGCCCAACGGGCTGCGGCTGGTGTCCGCGCGTTCGACCGAACTTCCACTGGCGGCGCTGGAGCTGATCGTCCCCGGCGGAGATGCAGCGGATCCGGCGGACCGCGCCGGACTGGCCGACATCACCGCAGCGCTGGTGTTGCGCGGCTCGGCGGGGCGCGATGGCGCCAGCTTCACATCCGCGCTCGACGCACTGGGCGCCAGCCTGGTCGCGACCGCACAGCCCGACGCAACGACATTGCGGCTGACCGCGCCCGCCGCCAACATCGGGGCGGCCGGCGCATTGCTTGCAGACGCCGTCCTTCGCCCCACACTTTCCTCCGCCGAGCTGGAGGGCGAACGCAAGAAGCAGCTCGCCGCGCTGCAACTGGCACAGAAACATCCGATGCAGACCGGCTTGCGCGCGCTGCAGCAGGCCACCTTTGCCGGCACAGCCTATGCGCAGCTTCCCACACCGCAGACGATCGGCGCGATCGGGGTGACGGACATCAAGGCGTCCTATGCCGGCTGGCACCCGGACGGCGCCACGCTGATCGTCACCGGATCGCTTGCCCCCGCCGATGCGGAGGCGCTGGCATTGCGGCTGTTCGGCGGCTGGCGTGGTGGCAAGGCCCAGGCGCCGCGCGCGCCCATTTCCGCAGCCACGGCCCCGCGCATCGTTGCGATCGACCTGCCCGGCGCGGGCCAGAGCGCAGTACTCGCCAGCTATCGCCTGGCGCCGCGCTCCGACCCTGCATTTCGTGGGATCGAACTGGCGAGCGCGATCGTTGGGGGCGGATCGCAGGCCTGGTTGTCCCGGGAGATCCGGCAGAAGCGCGGGCTGAGCTATGGCGCGGGCAGCGAGATCACGATGCGCGCGGGCGGCGGCCAGCTTCTCGCGGCATCGCAGACCAAAAACGAATCCGCCCCCGAGGTGGTCGATCTGATCCTGGCGCAATTCGGCCGGCTGGCGAAGGAACCGCCGACGGCGGCGCAGCGCGAGGAACGGATCCGTTTCCTCGCCAATATGCGCGCCACCCAGTCCGAGCGAACCGCCGGCCTGGCCGATTATCTGGCATCGCTGGTGATGACGGGCACGCCATTGCCCGAAGCGCGCGCAGAACTGTCGGGGCCGATCGCGGTGAGCGACGACCAACTGGCCCGCGCCACGGCGCTGTTGGCGCCGGGCAATGCCAATATCGTCGTGGTGGGCGATGCGAAGCAATGGATCGAGGCGTTGAGGGCGCGGTTTCCGGGCGTGGAACTCGTGAATGCAGCCTCACATCCCTGATCGCGCAGAAATTTCACCCAATTTCAAACCCGTTCGGGCTGAGCCTGTCGAAGCCCTGTCCTTCTTGAACCACCGAGCAGAAGGTAAAGGACAGGGCTTCGACAGGCTCAGCCCGAACGGATGACGGGTTTCGAGTCTCTACCCCAAATCCAAGCGCCCTACCTCACCCCCCCGCCACCGGCACCTCGGTCGTGTATTTGATCTGCTCCATCGCGAAGGACGAGCTGACATCGTGGATCACGATGTTGGCGATCAGCTTCTTGTAGATGCGGTCATAGTCGGCAATGTCGGCGGCGACGACCTTGAGCATATAATCGATCTCGCCGCTCATCCGGTAGAATTCGGTGACTTCCGGAATATCCCTGACATGATCGGCGAACATGGTCAGCCAGTCGCGGTCGTGCCGGTTGGTGCGCACCGCGACGAAAATGGTCACGCCCAGCCCGACTGCCTCGCGGTTGACCAGGGCCACCGTGCCGGTGATCACGCCCGTCGCCTGCAGGCGCTTCACCCGGTTCCAGCATGGCGTTGCCGACAGGCCCACCCGCGTCGCCAGTTCGGCATTGGACAGGGTGGCGTCGCGCTGAAGCTCGCGCAGGATGCGCCGATCGTGCCGATCGAGAGAGGGATTTTCGGATCGAGTCATTTGAAGGATATTTTTCCCTAATTTTCCGGATTTATGATCGAAGTAAAGGAGATTTACCGCCGTAAAAGACGATAAATTCCCATCTCGATCAAGTCCGGAGGAAAAAATGCGTCATCTGCTCACCGACCACCCCGCTTCGGTCGGCGAAACCTATATGGAGCATATGGCGCACGCGACCGGCTTCGGCACCTCGCTGATCCTCGCCGGCATCGCCTGCCTCATCCACGGCCTGATCCCCGTCTGGTTCGTCTCGACGGGCAGCAACACGATCCGCCGCCTGCACGATCGCATGGTGGTCAACCGGACACGCAAGAAGGCGTAAAGAGCAAAAAGCCGCTCAAGCGGCTCCGCGCAACGCCCGTTTGCCGGCAAGGCTGCCAACCCCGGCGCCGATCATCAGGCCGACGAAACGCGTATTGGTCGATGCATAGCGCCAGAACATCTTGCGCGGTTCCTGGAGCAGCCGGTGGAGCCATTCCAGGCTTGCCCGCTGCATCCACAGCGGCGCGCGACTGACCTCGCCGGCAAGCACGTCGACAGATCCGCCGACGCCCATGATGAAGGGAATTCCGAGCGTCGCGCCGTGGCGGTGGAGGAACCGCTCCTTGCGCGGGGTCGGCATGGCGACGAACAGGCAGTCCGCGCCGCTCGCACGGATCGCCGCTACCACATCGCCCTCCTGCTCGGCAGTGAAATAGCCGTCCTGCATGCCTGCAAGGGCAAGGCCGGGCCAGCGCGCCTCGGCGACAGCCTTTGCGCGAGCAAGTGTTTCCGCTCGCGCGCCCAGGATGAACGGACGCAGGCCGAGCCGCGCGGATTCGGCGAGCAGCGCCTCCATCAGGTCGACGCCGGCGACACGCTCGACATTGCGCGCACCGAACAGCTTGAGCGCGAGCGCCAGCCCCATGCCGTCCAGGCCGATGATGTCGCCATGCTCGACGTCGCGGCGCAATTCCGCGTCCTGCCGCATCTTGACGAATTTGGCGACATTGATGGCGACATGAACGGTGGGCGTCCGTGTCGTCATCGCCGCCACCGCGCGGCCGACAGTCTCCTCGCGTGAGAGCAGATCGATCGGTGTGTCCAGCAGATGTACGCGCATGGGATACTCCTAGTTCAAGCAGCGAGCGCGGCGGACAGGCCGTCGCCATAGGCGGTTGCGATCGCGGGACGTTGGAAAGCGCCGGCCGCGCCCGATTGCTGCCAGCGCGCCAGCGACGCCTTCAACGCGGACTGATCCCTGACCAGCCTGCGCATCGCATCGGCGATCGCGGCGCCGTCATCGGCGGAAACCGGAATGGCAAAGGGCGCGGCGTCGAAGAAACCATCGATCGCCCAACCCTTCGGAAAGGCGACCGGGCAGCCGGCCAGCAGCGCCTCGACAAAGACCAGCCCGAAACTCTCGCGCTTCGAAATCATCACGAAACCGGCCGAGGCGTTCATCCGGGCCTGGATCGCGTCGTGGGCGATCGGCCCGGCAAGGCGGGCGGAGCGCGCGCCGGTCGTGGAAATGCTGTGCTCGAGCGTTGCGCGATCGCCGTCGCTGCCGCCGCCGAAGATATCGAGCGCATAATCGGGAATCTCGTCCTGCAGCGTTCGGCTGGCCGCGATCAGCGCATCGGCATTTTTCAGCCGATGATTGGCGAGATGGAATGCGCTCATCAGTCGGGGCTGAGCGGAGATAGGCGCGACAACGGCGTCGGCAGGCGTAGCGCATGGCAGCATAGTCGTCGCGCCGGAGCGTTTGCCCAGCCGCCCCTCGACGAAATCGAGCGCCCAAGGCGAAAAGGGAAACACCACCGCGGCGCCGTGGAAGATCCGCCGATAGAGCGGGGTCAGGTCGCGGCGCGCCGACAGGATCGTGCGATCGCTATTGCCCTGGATCGACAGCGCATAGGGAAGATTCAACCGTGCCGCGACGCGTTCGGCGACAATCCCCTCCATGCTCAGCTTGTGCCCCTGGATGAGTCCGGGACGCAGCCCGGACCGGACGATATCGTCGGCAATCCAGTCCGCCACGCGATCGAGCAATGATCGCAGATAAACACCCTTGGGTGGCGCCTGATAGGTGAGCGTCGCCATCTCCGCCGTCCGTTCGGCCAGCGCGATCGGCAGTTGTGGACGCAGCGGATTGCGCGCGGTCGCGGCGAGGAAACGCAGCGGCGATGGCGAAACCCGATTGAGCGAATAGACCGCATGATCGAAACGCGTGCGCGTCAGTTCCACCAGAGTGCTGATCGCCCGCGTCTTGGCCGGCACCACCGGATCCGGAAAATCGGTGGAGATGTGGACGATCGTCATCGTCGGCGTCCCGCTCAGCTTTGCCCACGCTTGCGGAAATTGCCGCCATAAAGCGATCCTGCAACGGGGTCGGCGCGCGACCTTTCCTCATTGTCGTCTGCAACCGTAAAACGGCCATAAGCACCGACTTCGATATTCTCCGTGATGATCCGGGCTGGATTGCCGGCCACCGCGCATCCCGATGGCACGTCCTTGGTGACCACGCTGCCGGCGCCGACCACGCACCCGTCGCCGATGACCACGCCCGGCAGGATCAGAGATTCCCCACCGATGAAGCAGTTCCGCCCGATGCGCGTGTGAAGATACAGGCCTCGCGTGAAATCATGGGTCAGAATTCGCGCGCCGAACGCGACATAGCTGTCCGCACCGATATGGACGCCTTTGGGAAAGACGCGATCGAGATGGGCCGACAGCGACAGGCGAACGCTGGGCGCGAGATCCATGCCACGAACCTTGCGGCAATAGGCGGTACGCAGGCCGAGCACGCTATGGCGCAGACGTTCCATCATCGACGAGTCTGCCCCATGCCAGTTCGCTCCATATCCGTCCGTCCCATGTCCGTTCGTCCCATCTCTGGTCGCCCCATGTCCGTTCGCCGCAGTCCGACCGCGGCCCCAAGCAGCAGCACGAACCACGCATAGCTGTTGCTCCACAGCGTGACGGTGAACATCAGCACCGACAGCGAACTGAGCGTGATTGCCAGACCGACCATAAGATCCCGATCGCCGGCGTCGCGGCTCCGCGCCGCGGATCGCGCCACGCCAACGATCGCCGCCAAGGTCACGACACCCAGCAGTATCGCCACGGGCAAGCCAAAGCGAACCGCAGACAACAGCCAGTGCGCATCGATCGACGAGCTGACCATCCATTCGGGCCGGGTCCATTGTTCGAAACCAATGCCGAACCATGGGTTTGCGGCCACGTCATCCGCGGTTTCCTGCCAGATCAGCAGGCGATAGGCGCCCGTCGCCGGGTCAAGCAGCAGATAGCGGATGATGACGACGATGATGCCGTTCTTCGATACGACCTGGAGCACGGCGCAGACGGACAGGAGGGCAATGAGCCCGACCGACCAACTGAGTTCGCGTATGCGCTTCTGCAGCCAGTCGAACAGCAGGAGCCCGGTATTCAGCGCAAAACTGACGAACGCCGCAGAGCTGAGCGCGAACAGGCCAAGCAGGCTGCCGGCGACTCCCGTGTTGCGGTACATCGGTTTTTTGAGGGCCATGACGAACAGCGGCAGGAACGACAGCATCTGCAGACCACCCAGGATCGGGTGCGGAAACGGACCGTAAGCGCGGGTCAAACCAAGCCTCTGTTCGAGGATGATCATTCCGGCTTCCTGGAGCGGCCGGCGGAAGATCGCCGCGAACAGAGGGCGTTCCACCAACATGCCCGAGATACTCTCGAACGCGAGCACGCAGCCCGTCAGAAGCAGGCCCGGCAGCCCCAGGATCAGCAAGCGGCGAAAAGCTGCGGGAGAGCGGAGGCAACAGCGACCCAGCATATAGGCGGCGAACAGGTCGAAGCCCTGCACACCGCCACGCTCCAGGCCATCGGCCAGCCCGTAGCGGACACTCATCGCGGCAGTCATCCAGCCCGCGATCGCAACCACGCCCATATCGATCAGGCCAAGCCGCACCTTGCCCTGGGCAAGCTGCCCGAGAGTCCATGGAAACAGCGCAAACAGGACGATGCGATAGGCATAGAGTTTGAAATCGCCCACCACGATGACGGCTTCGAGCGGCAGGAGCATTGAATAGAAGAGCAGCACGGCCGGCCAGACCACAGCGACAGACCCGATCACCTTGCGTGAGGCGCTCCCTTCCATTCCACCGAGTTGAGCGATCGTCGCCACGTTTGTATCCCGAGCCCTTCCGATATGAACCATGTGATTGTCTTGAAAAGGAATTCTGGCCGCCTCGCCTATTGAAGCGATTTCAGCAGCACCCGAGCCTCCTGCTTCGCGCATTGCAGAGGCGACGCATTTTTCACCAGCGTCCCTCTCAGTGCAGAAAGCGGCGTGTCCTGGCGGAGGGTCATGCGGGGCACCGGCGATCCGCTGCTCCACCGCGGCGCGCCGTCGCTGGAATAGATCGCGTCGTATCCCGCCGAGCGAAGCGCGCGCAGCACGCGACGATTGTAACGACCAAAGGGAATGCCCGCCGTGGTGACCGGCGTGCCGACGATATCTTCCAGTATCAATCGCGACGTCGCGGTTTCCTCCCGCAATTCCTGTTCGTCGAGCATCGTCCAGTCGCGGTGATGGAGGCCGTGGGATCCGATATTGAAACCGGACTCAGACAGCGTCGCGATCTCGGCGCGCTTCAGATACCCCGGCAAATCGACCTTGGCCGCAAGCACGAAAATCTGCGCAGATCGCCCTCTTCGTTGAAGTTCCGGCATGGCGAGGGTGAAGTCGGACTGATTGCTGTCATCGAACGTGAATCCGACGGATTTTCCGCCAGTCTCCTCGACGAGATCCAGGATCTCGCGGAAACGGTCGAACGACAGCCAATAGGGTGCCTCCCCCGCCTCATAAGGGCGGCCGGCTTCACCGATGCCGTGGAAGTTCAGATAAAGAGCGCCGTTCACATCTCTATCTCCGCTTGCCCGGCATATAGCGGCGCAACATCGCATGTCCCGTTCCCGCGGCCTGCACGATCAGGCCGGACATCCTGCCCGGCGCGCGCTGGTAGGCCGGCGCCGTTTCGATCAGATAGCCCCCCATGCGCTTCTTGAATCGGAAGACGTCGGGATTGCGCAGTTCATCGATACCGCCGAGGTCGTAGACATGCTGACCCAGCTCTCTGGCATGGGACAACACTGCCCATTGCAGCAGGTAGGCGGCCCGCGTTTCGCGGCCTTCCTGATTGGCGGCACCAAGCAGATAAACTGCGGTCTCTCCGGAAAAACTGCCGATATGGCCCGCGACGACCCGATTTTCGCGGATGGCGAGGTGAACACGGATATGATCGGCCGCACCGGATGCGCTCGCGACCTCGCGAAAGAACTGGATTCCTTGCGGCGCCGAGAATCCCTTGCCCTGCGTCAACGCATCGAAGATCGGAGCGAAACGATCGAAATCGGCCGGATCGTCGGAACGCACGATCTCTAGATCCGATGCTTCCGCGCGCTTCAGGTCGCTGCGCCATTTGGCGTCCAGGCCGCGGCGAATTTCGTCCAGGGGCCGATCGAGCCGAATTGCCATCGTACGATATCGGCCGTCGTCACCGGGAGAAAAACCGCGCTGTTCGAAGAACCGGGCGAGCGCGGCGCCCTCTTCGCCGCGATAGAGCGGCGGCTGTATGCGCAAGACCAGTCGGCGCCCGATGACATATTCATCGACCAGCGCATCGATCGCGAAACCCAGATGCTCGAGGTTCAGCTCTCCCGCAGGGCTCACCGCCGGCCCCTGGCTCACAAAGGCGAGCCCGCATCCCGTAAGCGGTATCGGCTTGAGGCGGACGCTGGCAAAGCCGATGGCGCGATCCGCCCGAAGTATGCTGACATATTCCACCCGCGCGCCGACGTCGCGTGCCGCCCTGGCCGCATATGCCGGCGCCTGGCGCCATGAAAGATCCCTGAAGTCGAGAGCGAGCGCATCGGCGTGCTCCGCCGTGAGGGGCGAGACGCGTGTATCGGAGACCGGCAGGCGGGCGGCGGCGATCATCGGACTCACGTCAGCGCTGGATAGATGGTGTCGTCGATCCGTCGATATCCGGCCTTCTCGAAGCTGCGGTGCGCCGAGAGATTCCAGACCTTGCAGTCGAGATAGACATCGCCCGACGCGCCGAGCCGTCGACTGACCTCGCGGACGAAGCCCGGCGTATATCCTTTGCCCCTGACCCGTTCATGCGCGTTCACAGAATAGAGAATGGCAGCGTCGCCCGGCAGCGAGACGTACCATCGACCGACGGTCGCCGCCGGGATTGAGAGAAGATGGACCTCGCAATTCCCGTCCAGCTCAAACAGCCAAAGCGAGGCACCGCGTGCCATTTCATTGCGGATGGATTCGACCATGGGCAACGGATTGGCCCAGCCGCCGAACAGGTCGGCTTCGACGAGCGAAGCCGCGTCGATACGACGGATGCCCGACGATGACGGCGACTGTCCCTGCAGGCCGTTACGCGCGTCGAATTTGAAAAGATAATGCCCGCTGCTGTGCTTGCCGGCGGTCAGCATCGCAGTCTTCAACCGCAGAAACGGAATTATGGATTTCGGGCGCAGATGTCTGAGGTTACGACTGAGCTTGTGGATGCCAGACACGTCACTCTCCACGCCGATCGATCACCGAACAACAAGGTGATCGATTCCGCTTCTACCTCCATGCCGTTAACGAAGTTTAACCAACGCCACCAAAGTGAGGATTTTTAGAGAGCGCCGGAAACTGGCCCGCCGAGCCATCGATCGCGGCGCGCCCAGCTTTGCCGCCATTCGGCCGCCGGCTTGGCATAGCGCTCGTTTCGCGAAACGCGCGCAAGCACACCATATCCGAACGCACGCAGAAGAACCGCGAAGGCGACGAGTTGCCGTGCCAGCCACTGGCGTGGCCCCGTCATGTAACGATTGATCAGCCCGATCCGAGAACCGAAGACATAGACGATCTTGTCCGCGCGGGCCGCCGCACTCGCACCGCCATAATGTACGATCTCTGCCTCCGGGGTGATCATCGGTTTTGCCCCGGCGGTACGCGCACGTGCGCACAGATCCGCTTCTTCGCCGTACATGAAGAAGGCCGGATCGAAGCCATCGAGAGCTCGCCAGACAGATCGCTCGATCAGGAACAGGCAGCCCGTGACGATATCGACCTCGCGGACGCTGTCTCGTCTCCAGCCCCCATAGCCTTCCGGATTGAACAGCGCATTGTCGCGAAACGCACCGGACAGGCCAAAGGCGAAGCTGGTGATGCTCCACAATGTCGGCTGCGCCCAACACGACGTGGGATTGAGGGATCTGTCGCCAAACACTGTGCGCCCGCCCCAGATCTGCGCCTGCGGCTCGCGTTCGGCGAACGCCATCAGCCGGTCGATCGCGCCGTTCAGCACAACCGTATCGGTGTTGAGCAGCAGCAGATAGCGGCCCTCCGCCATATCCGCCGCCATGTTGGTGGCGCGTGCGAAACCGTGATTCGCATGTTCGCGCACCAACCGGACCTGCGGAAATTCGGCGGCAATCGCATCGGCCGATCCGTCAGCCGAATCATTGTCGATCAGGACGACTTCGAAGCTGGTTTCACGCGTTTCCACGTAGAGAGACCGCAGACATTCGAGCGTCATTTCGCGTGTGTTCCAATTGACCATCAGGATCGAAAGGACGGGAGAATCGGCAAGTTGGGCCATGGTCGAACCTCACGCGTTACAAAGATGCTTGGCCATTTTGTTGCCAAATCCGGTTCGAACCAATATGCGCAGTGACGATATTTTCCAATCGTGATGGGATCAGCATGTCATCCAGCCTGGCTCCCGAAGTACGCGAACATTATCACGATCATGTCCGCGCGGACGTTATTCCCCATGTGCCCAGGCACGGCGGAACCCTGCTCGATCTGGGCGGCGGAATCGGTGCGACAGCGGCCCGACTCAAGGCGCTCGGCCATGCCGACCGTGTCGGAGTCGTCGACCTGGTCGATCCCCCTGCAAACGCGCTGAATCGCGATTTCAGCTATGCCGGCAATCTGGAGGATCCGGCGCTGCTGGATCGGATCATCGCAGAACAAGGGCCGTTCAGCACGATCCTGTGCCTCGATATCCTCGAGCATCTCGTCGACCCGTGGCAGGTGGTGAAACGGCTCCACGCGGGGCTCGCACCGGGCGGCGTGATCGTCGCCAGCATTCCCAATGTACGCCACTATACGGCGCTCGCCCCGCTGCTGTTCAGAAACCGCTGGACATTGAGTGACGCGGGAATCCTCGATCGCACCCATCTGCGCTTCTTCGTGCGTGACAGCGCGGTCGAATTGATGACCAGCAGTGGGCTGGTGCTGGAGGAAGTCGTTCCGAAAGCCGGCGGCGGCGGCAAGGTCCGCGCCTTCCGCAAGCTCACACTCGGGATGTTCAACAGCTTCACCGATCTTCAGTATATCGTGCGCGTGCGCCGACCGGGCTGAACGCCTGGAGCCTGATCGCTTGAGGTGGAGCGCTTCCGCCGATGGCGTGAATCAGGCTCTATTCAGATGGTCTAAGGCCTACAGCAATCCCTGGTCGACCTTGCGGATGAAGGCTTCGATATCGGCGTTCTGAAGGTCGCGCACCGCGCGCGACACCCGGTCTTCGGGCCAATCCCACCAGCGGATATCGAGGAGTCTCGCCACGACGTCCTCCGAAAAGCGCGTGCGAACGAGCTTCGCAGGATTGCCGGCGACAATCGCGTAAGGCGGAACGTCGCGCGCCACGACCGCACGTGCGCCGACGACCGCGCCGTCGCCGATGGTCACGCCAGACATGATCATCGCCTCGCGCCCCAGCCAGACGTCGTTGCCGATGACGACATCGCCACGGCTGCGCGGGTGGCCGACGATATCCGCAAACCGGGAATCGATGACGTTGAAGGGATAGGTCGTCACCCAGTCGGTTCGATGCTCGCCGCCCAGAAACACCTGCACGCCCGCCGCAACCGAACAATAGGCGCCGACGCGCAATGCAGCCCCTTCGCCAAAGGCATGTATCGAAAGATCGCCGTAACTGCCGCGCCCGATCTCGAACTGCGGATAGCGCGCATCAAGCATCTGCGCGGGCTCGGGAACGCCAAGCCGCCGCCGCACGCCGCGAACCAGTCGTCGAAAAATCCTCATGCCGCACGCCCTCCGCGAACCCGATGCGACATGGCGCGGAGTTGACGGCTGATATCGGGTGGAAGCTGCATCCAGCCCATAGTGGCCGCAATTGCGGCAAGTGCAATCAGGGACAGCGCGCCCGCAACCGACGGAAGCGGAAAGCGCATGGACACCAATGTCGCCAGTATCAGCAGAACCAGATTCATGCCGATCAGCCGAACCGCCGGAAATTTGCGGCCGGCCGCGAAGGACAGCAATCCATAGTCGGCGATACATCGGATCGTGAAAGCCAATGCCGCACCGACAAGCGCCCACCGGCCGAGACCGAAATGGAGCAGCAGCAGATAGGGTATGATCTGCGCGAGCAGCAATTTAGTGACGATGTCCGGCCGTCCCTGAGCCTGCAGCCGGATATAGGGAACGATCGCAAAGGCATTCGCCCAATAGCCGATGAACAGGATCTTTCCGATCGGCGCGGCCTGAACCCCGATCTGATGCCCGACCCACAGATCGAGAAACGGATCGAGCACGAAGATCGCGCCCAATACGGGCAAGGTCATCAGGCAGGCGAGCGTCCGCGACGCCTTTGTTCCCAATGCGATCTCCTCCTCGCCCCCACTCGCCGAAAGCCTGGGGAACAGCGCATTGCCCAATGCGGTCGGAATCACCGACAGGCGCTGGGCGAGTTGGAAGGGCACTGTGTAGATCGCGACGGCAGCCGCGCTCAATGCGGCACCGATCACGAAGCGATCCGCCATGACGAGGATGGGCGCGAGTATTGCGGCGGTCGCCACCCAGCCGCCAAAACCCATCAGCTTGCGCATCTGCTCGCGGTCGAAACGAAAGCCGTGCGCGCCGACGACATGGCGTCTGCAACTCCGCCACAGCGCTCCAAGCGCCACGATGCGCGCGGCAAGCGCGGCAAGCAGAAGCCAGAAGATATCGGGGCCGTTGAGCCATGCGACGGCAAGCGGAAACAGCTGGAACAGTGTCGTCGACGTGACCGAAATGACGTTGGTCTCGAGAAAGCGTTCGCGGCCCTGCAGCGCGCCCAGCAAGACGCCGGTCATCGTCGCGACCGGCACCGACAGCGCCAGCAGCGGCACAGCCGCGAGCATCTCCGTCCTCAGCGACGCCGCGGCCTCGAACTGGGTTGCGAAATACCAGAGCGATACCGGCCACAGCACCGCCGCGCCGATCAATCCCATGCCGAGATTGGCCGCAATGGCAGTCCATAATGTCGCCGCGCGCTCGGCATCGCTTTCGTCTCGCTGCGCGGCAATCCGATGCGCGGTGGCACGGCTCAAGCCCAGATCGAACAATCCGAAATAGCCCAGGAGCAGCCATGCGATAGCGAGCACGCCATAGCGCTCGATGCCCACCAGATGCAGATAGATCGGCACGGTAACAAGGGCGAGCAGGATGGGGACCGCCGCCCCCACGAGATTGTAGCTGGTGTTGCGGCTGACGCTCACAAGGCCTCCACATCCGACCGCCGCTGGGTACGCACGGCGGGCATGCATTCGGCAATCGCGAAGGATTCGGCAAGGGCGGGCGTTGCAATCATTTCGCAGCTGCGCCACCAGTGGCGCGCGTAAACCGGCCGCAGGGGTTTGTATGTTGCCCGCTTCAAGCGCCGAATCTCCCCGCCCCGTTCAGTCCCGGGGCGTGTTCGTCGCCACCGCGCTGCTGTTGACCGTCGCGATTCTGGCGGGCGGCGGAAGCGTGCGATTCCCCCTCACCGAACTGATCGTCGAGCTTGTCGCGGTCGCCGCGCTGGTTCCCGTCCTGATCGCCTGGCGCTGGCGGATCGTGCCGTCCGGCTTCAAGGTGCCGATGCTGCTCGGAGCACTCATGCTGGCGCTGATCCTGCTCCAGCTCGTGCCCCTGCCCCCCGCGATCTGGACAAACCTGGCCGGCCGGGAGCTCGCCGCCGACACGGCCCGCTCGCTGGGTTGGTCGGCACAATGGCGGCCGCTCAGCATCGATCCGGAAGCGACAATTCGCAGTACGATCGCGTTGATCCCGAGCGTGACGATGTTCCTGGCCGTCGCCATCCTGCCGCCTGCGGCGCGCGCCCGGCTCGTCGCCTTGCTGGCGATCCTCGGCGCAGCGATGCTGCTGCCTGGATTGCTTCAGATCGCTTCGGGCGGCGAGCATTTCTATCTCTACAGCGCGGCATCGAGTTCCAGCCATCGCGGCGTCCCAACCGCCCTGTTTGTTAACCGTAATCATTTCGCCGCATATCTGCTGATCGCCATCGTTGCCTGCGGCGCATTGGCACGTCGCGATGTCGGCAAACCAGCGCTGCTGCCGGCACTGCTGGCAACCGCATTGTCGGCGATGGTCATTGCCACCGCGTCGCGCACGGGGGCCGCGCTGTTGCCGCTGGCCGTGCTTGGCGCGGTTCTGCTCGGCCGGCGGAGCCTCGATCGGCGGACATGGCTGATCGTCGGTGCGCTGGTCGGTGTCGCTACGCTGATCCTCGCAATCGCCGCGTCACACGGGCTGGGCGATGCGCTCGATCGGCTCGCGACCCGATTCGGGCAGGATGAGGATTCGCGCTTCGAATTCTGGCCGGTCGCGGTGGCGGTCGCGCAGACATGGTTTCCCTGGGGATCGGGCATCGGCACCTTCGAAACGGCATTTCGCGCGGGCGAACCGCTGGCGATCGTCGGGTCCCACTTCGTCAATCACGCACATAACGACTATCTCGAAATCGCGATCGAGGCCGGTCTGGCCGGCATCATGCTCGTGGCGGGCTTCATCCTGTGGCTGCTCGGTGCCGGTTGGAAAGCTTGGAAAAATCCGATGCGGGATGATGTGGATCTGCATGCGCGGATGGCCGCTGCGGCGCTCCTGCTGCTGTTGTTGCACTCGCTGGTCGACTACCCGCTGCGCACACTGGCGCTGGCAACAGTGTTCGGGCTGATGGCCGGGCTCCTGGCCGCGCGTGGTAACGATTTTCTGGCCTCAAAGCCGGAAAATGAGATCAAAACCGCCCCGTAATTAACCATCCGTAATAGTTTTGACCGTAGCACCACCTCGTCGGAACGCCCGTCGAGGACTTGTATGATGACGCGTATGCTGCTGCCGTTTGCTGCTGCCACCATGCTTTCGGCCTGCGGATATTCGCTGTCCGAAGGCCATCCGCAGGAAGGGGTCGTGCCAGCGGCACAAAATGCCTTTCCAGCGAACACCGCCCCTGTTCTGCCAATCGATGTTCCCTTGTCGGACGATCTGATCGGTCACGAAGTCATTGGCCCGCTCGATGTGCTTTCGGTCACCGTCTTTCGCGAACCGGACCTCACGCTTCAGCAGGTCGTCGTCGATCGCGGCGGACGCTTCGAAATGCCGCTGATCGGCGTCATCGAGGCTGCCAACAAGACCACCGGTGCGCTTTCAAGCGAGATCCGGCAGCGCCTTGGCGATCGTTTCCTGGTCAATCCCGATGTCAGCGTGAACCTGATCACGTCGAACTCGAAGCAGATCACGGTCGAAGGATCGGTGACCAGCCCCGGCGTCTTCCCGCTGCAGGGCGAAACCACATTGCTGGGCGCACTTGCCCTGGCCAAGGGCCCGACCAACGTCGCCCGGCTCAATGAGATCGCGGTCTTCCGCAAGGAAGGCGGCGCGCGCATGGTCGCGGTCTTCGACGCCAAGGCGATCCGCGCCGGCAAGATGGCGGATCCGGTGCTGAAGCCCAACGACATCGTCGTCGTCGGCTTCAACGGCATGGCCCAGGCGTTCCAGGATTTCCTGCGGACCGCTCCGCTCCTCGCCCTTTTCACGCGTTTCTAACCGGCCAGCCAGGCAGGGGGACCCCCTTCGATGCATGAACAGTCCGCTTCCCGCCGCGATGAATTCATCGAGGACGAGACCAAGGGTTTCGGCCTGAACATGGCTGAAATCCGCTCGATGATCTATCGTCAGCGGTATATCGTCGGCGCCGCGATCGCGATCGCCCTGGCACTGGGCCTCGTCGTCACGCTGTTGATGCGGCCGGTCTACCGCGCGAGCGCCAGTGTGCAGATCGACCAGGGGACCTCGAACATCATCGAGGGCCAGGACGTCGCGCCCGACGCCGCAATTTCCGACAGCCAGCGCTATCTGCAGACCCAGACCGACATCCTCAAGAGCCGCGCGCTCGCCAAGCGCGTCGCCGACAAGCTGCAACTGGCATCGAACAACAACTTCCTGCTGGCGATGAACAGCCAGCCTTCCGAGGGCAACAGCAGCGTCGATGTCGCCACCGCGCGCCGCGAACAGATCGTCGCGATGCTGCAAGACAATCTGGGGGTCGCGATGCCGTTCGGTTCGCGCATCGTCCAGATCAGTTTCGACAGCCCGGACCCCGCACTCGCCGCGAAGATCGCCAACGCCTATGCTGAGAATCTGATCACCGGCAATATGGAGCGCAAGTTCGAGACGACCGCTTACGCGCGGACCTTCCTCTCCGAAGAACTCGCCCGCGCCAAGGCCCGGCTCGAACAGTCCGAACGCGCCGCCATCGCCTATTCGCGCAGTGCCCAGATCATCGACGCCAGCGATGCGGCCGGCGCCAGCAAGGGCGAAACCAGCAGCGGCCCCAAATCGCTCACCACCGCCAGCCTGGTGCAGATGAACACCGATCTCGCTTCGGCGCAGACCGAGCGCGTCAAGGCCGAGCAGCGCTGGCAGCAGGCGCAGGCGACACCTTTGATGTCGCTGCCTGAAGTGCTGTCGAACAGCACCATTCAGAATCTTCAGGGTGAACGCGCCGCGAAGCGTGCCGCCTATCAGCAGGTCCGCGAACGTTACAAGGAAGGGCATCCGGAAACGATCCGTGCCGCGACCGACGTTTCGGCGATCGACCGCCAGATCTCGCTGCTTGCCGGTCAGATCCGAGATTCGATCCGCGACACCTATCGCGTCACGCAGCGCACGGAAGAAGCGCTTTCCGGCCGGGTCACCGGCCTGAAGTCCGACAGTCTGGAAGAACAGAATCGTCGCGTTCAGCTCAACCTGCTGTCACGCGAGGCCGATACCAACCGCAGCCTCTATGACGGCCTGCTTCAACGCTACAAGGAAGTGAGTGCCGCTGCCGGCATCGCCGCTAACAACATCTCGATCGTCGATCGCGCCGACGTGCCCGCGGGCCCGATCTCGCCGCGCCTGTTCTACAATATGGCTCTGGCGCTGCTCGCCGGCGGGATCCTGGCCTTTTTCATGGCATCGATCCGCGAGATGTTCGACGACACCGTCCGCTCGCCGGAGGATGTCGACCGCAAGCTCGCCCTGCCCCTGCTCGGCATCACACCCGGCGTCTCTTCGCCCGATGTCTGCAGCGAACTGGCAAACCCGCGCTCGCCGCTCTCCGAAGCCTATTATTCGATCCGCTCGTCGGTCGAATACAGCACACCCAACGGAATCCCCGCCAGCGTGCTGGTCACCAGCAGCCGGCCGTCCGAAGGCAAGAGCACGACATCGTCGGCACTGGCGCTCGATTTCGCGCGGCTGGGGCACAGGACGTTGCTGGTCGATGGCGATCTTCGTGTCCCCTCGCTCCACCGCGAGATGAAGAAGGACAACAGCGTCGGCTTCGTCAACGTGCTGACGCGGCAGCTTCCGCTCAGCCAGGCGGTCCAGCTGATCGACGGAACCGGCCTCCATTTCCTGTCGTCGGGGCCGATCCCTCCCAACCCCGCGCAGTTGCTCAGTGGCAATGCCGTTGCGGAATTCCTCGCCGCCCATGCCAAGGACTATGACGTTATCCTGATCGACGGTCCGCCGGTGATGGGACTCGCCGATGCCCCCCTGCTGTCGCGCGTGACCGAAGCCACCGTCTTCGTCGTCGAAGCCGATCGCGCCAATCGCGGCCAGGTGAAAACGGCGATCCGCCGCCTGCGCGACGCGCGCGCCAGGCTGATCGGCGTCGTCCTTTCGAAATATGAAGCCAGCAAGGCCGGCTATGGCGACTATTATGGCTATGACTATTCCTACGGCAACGACACCAAGAAAGCGGCCTGACCGGAGAACAACGACATGAGCGGCGCCGGCCCCGTCCGCATCGCCGCAAGCCTCGGCATCGCGGCGGTTCTGGCGACGATGGTCGGATCCGCCGGACTGTCGCGGCAGGCGATCGCCGCAGGAAACGCGATCATTCCGGCCGGATTGTGGGGCGCGCAGGGCGACGGCCTGGAACTCGGCGCGGAGATGGCGCACGAACGCGACGAGACAGTGCGCTCAGAAGCCCTGGCGCGCGATGCGCTCCGCCATTCTTTGGGGCATGTCGCGGCGTTGCGCATCATGGCGCAGACCGCGCAGCTGCGCGGCAATCAGCAGGCAACTGCCCGATATATGTCGCTTGCCGGCCGATGGAGCTGGCGCGACACGCCCGTTCAGGGCTGGCTGTTCGATGACGCGGTCGTCCGGCGCGATTTCAGGCGCGCGATGGATCATGCCGATGCGATCCTGCGGATGCGCCACATCGAGCGCGAGATGTTCGGCGTGCTGCGCTATGCCGGTGAAGATCCCGATTTCCGGCGAGCGCTGGCAGCCAGACTTGCGGACAAGCCGGGCTGGCGCGGCGCTTTTTTCGCCGATGCGGCACAGGTGAAGGCGGATCAACGCCCGGGTCTGGAAGCAACGATCAACGAACTCCGCCGTACAAAGGCCCCCGCCACCCCGGTCGAACTTCGCAGCTATGCCGCCCTCCTGATCGGATCGGGCGACGTCGCGCGGGCCGCGGCGCTGTGGGCCAGCCAATTTAGCGGCGATCCGGACCAGGGCACGATATTCGGATGGCCCGGCGAGGCGCGTGCCAGGGAAAGGCTGCCGTTCGACTGGCGGATCACATCGCCACGCGGGATATCGGTGGTCACCGCGAACACGGACAATGCGCCGCTATCGATCGTCGCCGATCATGGCGCGCTGGGCTTTTTCGCCGCGCGCCTTTCGGCGCTGTCGCCCGGCCATTATCGGCTGACCCTGACCGGCACGCAGCCCACATATGCCGTGCGCGGTGCGCTGGGCTGGACACTTCAGTGCCAGGGCGGCCCGACGCTGAAGGCTGACATGACGGATGATGGCTGGACGTTCGGCGTGCCGCAAGGCTGCACCGTCCAGACGATCCAGCTCGGCATAGACAATCCCGATGCCCGTTTCGAAGCCTCGCTCGGCGCGGTCCGGCTTCAGCGCGTCGGCGGGGAAACCAGCGCGATCACCGGATGATGATCGGCACCATGGCTGGCTGATCCCACCATGGCCTGTCGCACGGTCCAGCCCGGCGCCAGAAAAAGATGATCGATGCGGACAAAGGCGAACAGGGCACCGATCCGACGCGCATCGCTAGGAAAGGTGAAGCCCGGCCCCGCGCCGGCCTGATCGAAGGCGTTGGTCATCCGGCGCCGCATCACCCCATAGCCGTCATTCCACGGCGTCGCGTTGAAATCGCCCGCGACGATGTCCGGCTTCTGCTGTTCGACCGCTTCCGCCAGCGTGGCATGGAAATGCGCATTGATCAGCGGATCGCGATAGCTTTTGGGGGCGCGGAGATTCCAGGCTGTGACCGCAGTCGCGCCCGTGCCGATCCGGACGCGCAGGACGCCCCCGATCATATCGATCTTCCGGACCGGCCATCGGCTGAGCGTCACCAGCCCCCCGGCGCTCGCATCATACCATTGCCGGCGATCGAGATCCTCGACCGCCGCCAGAAGTGCGGCAGGATCGCTGACTTCCTGAAGCATCGCGATATCGGGGCGATGGGTCAGCACGGTCCGGGCAAGCGCCGCCATATCGCGATTGCGCCCCCGCGCGGACGCGGTGACGATCCGGATATCCCTGGCCGTCGGTTCGGGATCGGGCGCCGTGATCCGCAGCGGAACACCATGCGCGATGATGACCGCGCCCAGGATCAGCCCCGTCAGTGCGGACAGTCGATGCCCGGTCACCAGCAGGCTCAGGCCGGCACACAGGGCCATCAGGCCCCAGAAGAACCCCATCGCATTCGCATAGCCCAGCCAGCCGATCCCATCGCCAACGGCAAGCCACACCGCGAGCCAGAGCCCGCTCGCCACGATCGCGGCCTTGGCGGTCGACGCGACCAGATGCATGGTCATGAAATCAAAATGCGTTGGGGTGAAGCAACACGCGGAACGTCGCGAAGATGATCGCCACATCCTTCAGCACCGTCCAGCCGCTCAGATATTCCAGATCGGCCTGAAGACGGTTGCTGAGATCCGATGTCTGCGCGGTCGCACCACGCAGGCCGCGAACCTGCGCCAGCCCGGTCAGACCGGGCTTCATGGCGTGGCGTTGCCAGTAACGGGCGTCGATATCCCAAAACAACCGATTGTCGGCTGTCGAGGCGACCGCGTGCGGACGCGGGCCGACGACGCTCATATCGCCGAAGAAGACGTTGAGCAGTTGCGGCAGCTCGTCCAGGCTCGTCCGCCGGATGAATGCGCCGACGCGCGTCACGCGATCGTCGCCGCGGCGGGTGGACTGGCTGCCTTCATGGTCGCTGCTTTCAACGCGCATGCTGCGGAATTTGTACATGCGGAACATCCGGCTGTTCCGGCCGATCCGGTGCTGGACGAAGATCACCGGGCCCTCGCTGTCCAGCTTGATGGCAAGCGCGACCAGGATCATCGCCGGCACGACAAACGGTGCCGCAAGCGCCACGATGGTCAGATCGAGCGTCCGTTTGAGCACCCGATCCTGCAAGGTAAGCGCTCCACGGCCGACGCGCAGGGTGGATCGTCCGCGATAGCGCCCCATGCCCAGCGGGAACATGTCCAGTTCCGGCGCGATGATCTCGACACCGACATCGGCGCCCTTGAGCGTGCGGGCCCAATCGCCCCGGCGCGACGCCGGACAGGCGACGATCACCCGATCGACGCACGACACGAGCTGCCCGAGCCGGTCCATCGCCTGCGGATCGTCGAGCCGCGCGTAAAGGCCATGGCGCGCCGCATCCACGAAGAACGCCCCGCCCTCGCGCGGGAAGTCGACTCCGTCGATAATGACGACCTGGCTCATCGGATTGTCGCCGAGCAACCGCCGGCAATTCCATCCCCAGAATGCCCGCCCCATTGTGAGCAGCGTGCACGCCAGCAGCGTGCCGGTTCCAAACACTACACGCGACAGATCGTCGTCGGTCTTGATGAAATAGGCAACGAGGAGGACCACGAGGATCGCCACGATCAGCGACGCGAGTGCGCGCCGCACGCCCACGCGCCAGCGGATCAGATTGCCGATGCCGAACGCCCGCGCGCCGATGGCGACGAGATAATAGACCGGCAGGACGACGAGCAGCAGGACCAGCCCCTGCTCGTGCAGCGGATCATCGAATCTGAGCAGATTCGCGGTGACGAATGCGGCAATCAGCGCAAGCAGATCGACCGCGACGCTCGCAAGCGACAGCAATAGCCTCAGCGCCCGCCTCGGCGGAGGAAGGCCACTGATCGGTATAATTCCCGGGGATTGATCTTCGCGGCCGCTCGTCACACTCAACATCACCTTGGCCCGCCATTCTGGGTCGGAGGTGCAGCCGGTATCGTGGAAATTCCTTCCCAATTGATGAATTAGTGAACGTTATGGGTATGAAAATATCGCGGATTTCCACGATTTCGTCGCAGAATCGACGCGGGATTCATTAACCATATCCGGAAATCCGGCTCGGGCGTTTCGATTGCCGATCACGACAATATGGAGCTCAAATTCGCTCGAAAGCGAATGCCCTACTCGGGCGTCAGGCCCAGCCCCTTGATATCGCCCGGTTTCAGATCGCGTGCCAAAGAGACGAAAGCGCGTTTCGCAATCTGTTCGAACCAGGGCATGCGCGACCGCCACGGCTTTTCATAGCCGGCAAAGACGGTCAGCCCCTCCATCGACGCGGAGATGAACAGCGCCAGCGTCTCCCGCTCTTCCTTGGGAAGCGCCGGATTGATCTCCACGATCAGTTCGTTGAGCGAGACCCGCGCGCGATCGTAGAGTTCCTCCATCCGGTCCTGAACGAACGGATCATGGTTCGACAGCACCCAGAGTTCGGGGAAGAAGCGCGTCGTCTTTTTCGTCGTGATATCTTCCAGGATCAGCGTCACGAGTTTCTCGAGCCGCTCTTCGGCGGTCGCCCCCGGCTCGTGCATGATCGCGTCGAACGAATCCTCATAACTGCTGATCACCGCGTTCAGCAGCTCGCGAATCAGTTCGTCCTTCGAGCGGAAATAATAGTTGAGATTGCCGACGTTCATCCCGCTTTCCGCGGCAATGCGGCGCAGCGTCAGTGCGCTCGATCCATGCTCGACAAGCAGCGACAGCGCGGCGCGGAGGATCTGCTCGAAGCCATCCTGGCCGCGTGCATATCCGCCCTCGCGTGGCGCAATCTTCAGATCGGGGACAATAAAATCGGTCAAAATCAGCAATCCTGACGCCCTGCTAGCGGCCCCGACATCTTAGGACAAGCGAACAAATTTTGTCGATTGACTAATATTGGTCGATCGTACAGATTTACTCGACTCGGTCGTTCAGGCCGGAAAAGAGAGAGGGGAGTTCGCATGCGCCGCGCCGCCAGCCGCATCGCCGGAGCCGTCACCATTGCCATGCTGAGCGCCGCGACGCCGGCGATCGCGACGGATTATCCGCAACCGCTTCCCGAAGAACCGGTGCCGACCGTGGCCGTGCTTCCCGAGAAATATCCCGAGAGCTGGGTCTTCGTTCACGACCTGCATTTCAACAGCCTGCCCGATGGCCGCGTGGCCGTGGTCGACGTCGCCGCCGAAAATCGCAACGTGAAGGGGCAGATCCCCGCAGCGCAGTTCGCCAGTTTCCTGCCCGCCACCACCAAATCCGAAATCTATGTCGGTGAAACCTTCCTGTCGCGGTTGACGCGTGGCGAACGCACCGACGTGATCACGATCTGGGATACCAAGACACTGGCGCCCAAGGGAGAGATCGTCCTGCCCGGCGGCAAGCGCGGCCTGTTCGTGACGCTGAAGAACAGCCTGCAATTCACCAATGCCGAGAAATGGGCGCTGGTGTTCAATTTCACCCCCGGATCCTCGGTGACGGTGGTCGATCTCGAAAATCGCAAGATCCTGTCCGACATCGACCTGCCCGGCTGCTCCCTGGTCTACCCCACCGGTCCGCGCGGCTTCACATCCCTGTGCGCCGACGGAACCATGACCAGCATCACGCTCGACGCAGCAGGCCGCGCCGGCCCGGCAGTCACCAGCAAGACGTTCAACGACATCGACAAGGATGCGCTGTTCATGAGCCCCGCCATGGTGGGGCGGACGGCATGGTTCGCCAGCTTCACCGGCAACATCCGCGGCATCGACCTGTCGGGCGCCGCAGCGCGCGACCTGGGCCTGTTCAAGATCCCGAAACCCGCGGGCGGCGATCCGGAATGGCGCCCCGGCGGCTGGCAGGTGATCACCGCCGACAAGGCCGGGCTGCTCTATGTGTTGATGAACCCGCACGGCAAGGAAGGCAGCCACAAGGATGGCGGCACCGAGGCCTGGGTGATCGACCCGGTGAAGAAGTCGCTCGTCCGTCGGATCGCGCTCAAGAATCACAGCCTCTCGATCGAGGCGACGCAACAGGCGAGCCCGCTGCTCGTCGCGTCCAAGCCCGACGGTTCGCTCGACGTCTATGACGCGACGACCGGCACGTTCCAGAAGACAATCGTCGGGGTGGTCCATGACCCGATGACGATGACGGCGGCGCGCTGATGGCCGGGATCGCCCAGGCTGCAGCCCTCTTCCTGGCGCTGGTCCTGGCCGCCGCCGCCGTCCACAAACTCGTCGCGCGCGAACGGCTGACCGCCGCGACCGGCCGGTTGCTTGGGCTCCAGCCCCCGCTTGCCGCCGTGGCCACGCTCGCCGCCGCCGCGATCGAGGCCGTCGCCGCGATCGCGCTGATCCTGGCACCGGCCCGCCCGATCGGCGCATTGCTCGCCGCCCTGCTCTGGCTCGGCTACGGCGTCGCGTTGCTGGCGGCACGCGCGCGGGGCGAAAGCGCGTTCGATTGCGGCTGCGGCTTCGCCATCCAGCGCAAGCCCGTCGATCGCTTCACCATCGCACGCCCCTTCGGACTGGTTCTGCTCGCGACGCTTGTCGCACTGACGCCGGAGGCCCCTGCCCCGCTCGTCGAGCCCGTCTTTGCCGCACTCGCGCTCTACGCGCTGTTCCTTGCCGCCGGCGAGATCGCCGCCCTGCCCTCCAAACGGAGCCTTGCCCGATGAGCAGCCTGTTTCTCGCTTCGCAGATCTTCCTCTGGATCACCGTCGGCATACTCGGCGTGCTCGTCGCCGCGCTCGCCCGCCAGGTCGGCGTGCTGCACGAACGCATCGCCCCCGCCGGTGCGCTGACGCTTCATCAGAAGGTCAATGTCGGCGATGCCGGCCCAAGCATGACATTGGCCGCACTCGACGGATCGAAAGTCGTGATCGGCGGCATCCGCCGCGGCCGCAGCCAGCTGCTCTTCTTCCTCTCGCCCGATTGCCCGGTCTGCAAGACCTTGCTGCCGATCATCCGCTCCGCCAACGGCGCGGAAGGCGACTGGCTGGACATCGTGCTGGCCAGCGACGGTGAGCCCGCCGCGCATCGCCGGCTGGTGATGGCGGAAAATCTCGCGGGCTTCCCCTACGTCCTGTCCGAAACGCTCGGCCGGCAACTCGGCGTGTCCAAGCTGCCCTATGCCGTGCTGCTCGACGAGACCGGCAGGATCGCGTCGCTCGGGCTCGTCAACAATCGCGAACATCTGGAGAGCCTGTTCGAGGCGAAGGAGCGCGGCGTCGCCTCCATCCAGCAATTTCTCGCCCAGCGCTAAGCGCCAGAAAGGGGGATCACCATGTCGCATCTCGACAGTTTCGCCGAACGGATGACGCGCAAGGTTGCGCGATCGACCTCCCGCCGCAGCCTGCTCACCCTGATCGGCGGTGCAATTACCGGCGCGGCGGTACTCCCCGTCCTGCCCGTCTCGCGCGCCCAGGCGCAGAGCCATGGCGGCGGCCCGAGCGGCATGGCGCCACAGACCACCGGCAATCCGCAGGATCCGGGCGACCAGACCCAGTGCGATTATTGGCGCTATTGCGCGATCGACGGCTTCCTGTGCAGTTGCTGCGGGGGATCCGCGAGCAGTTGCCCGCCCGGCACGGAAATGTCGCCGATCACCTGGATCGGCACCTGCCGCAACCCGGCCGACAATCGCGCCTATATCATCAGCTATAACGACTGTTGCGGCAAATCCTCGTGCGGGAACTGCCTGTGCAACCGCAATGACGGCGACCGGCCGATGGTCCGCCCGCAAGCGAACAACGACATCAACTGGTGCCTGGGCACCGAGAGCGCGATCTACAATTGCTCGACCGCGGTCATCCTCGGCGTCGCGGTCGAATAGGATGAAGCGCTCGCTCATAGTGCTGATCGCGGCCCTGCTCGCCGCGCCCGCCAGCGCGCAGACAGTGGACGGTGCCGCCGTCTACAAGCGCTGCGCCGCCTGCCATCTAGCCACCGGCGCGGGTGTGCCCGGCGCATTTCCGCCGCTTCGCGCAGATATCCGTGCACTTGCAGCGAAGCCCGACGGCCGGCGCTATCTGGTGCTGGTCGTGACCAAGGGCGTCTCCGGCCCAATCACCGTCGAGGGCAAAGCCTATCGCGGCGTGATGCCGGCTCAGGCGGGGCTGAACGATGCCCAAATCGCCGCAGTGCTCAACCATGTCCTTGCAACATCCGCCAAGGGCGGCACCGCCAAGCCCTTCACCGCTGCCGAAGTCGCGCAGGTCAAGGCCGGCGCAACCGGCCTCACCCCCGCCGCGATCGGCAAGCTCAACGCGACGCTGTTGGCGAAATGAAACCCAAGCGCTTCCCGAAAAAGTGGGTACCGGTTTGTCGACCAGGAAGCGCGTCTACTAAAATCGCGGCCGCCCTCGCACTTCTTGTCGCCGGGGTGGCGGCAACCGGGGGCATAGCCGGCAACATCGTCATGCCGGGCGTCGAGAAACCCGCGCGGGCGCACAGCAACTGGATCCTCAAATGCCAGGGCTGCCACCGCGCCGACGCGACCGGCACGCCGCAGACCACGCCGGCCATGGCCGGGATCATCGGTACTTTCCTGAAAACGCCCGAGGGCCGCGACTATCTTGCGCGCGTTCCCGGCGTGGCGAGCGCGGCGCTGCCCGACGCCGAGCTCGCCGAACTCTTGAACTGGACGTTGCTGCGCTTCGATCCCGCGCACGTCCCCAAGGATTTCAAGCCCTACACGACCAACGAGGTGGGGAAATTACGCAGCAGGCCGCTCCGGACCGAAGCTGCCGCGGTGCGCGCGCGCATCCTGGCCAACATCGCATCCGGTGGAGGAACAGACTAATAAGGGGAGACTATCATGACCACATTCAGCTCGTGCCGCACCGTCGCGCGGCTCGCTGCAGTGCTACTTGCCGGCACGTCCGCCGCCGCCATCGCGCAGGAGGCTCCGCCGGCACAGGCCGCCCCGGAAGAGATGGGCGCCGATATCGTCGTGACCGCGCAGAAGCGGTCCGAACGCCTTCAGGACGTCCCGATCTCGGTCTCGGCCATTGCGGGCGATGCGCTCCAGAAACAGCGCGTTACCCAGGCTGACGAACTCGTCAGCAAGATCCCCAACCTCCAGCTCACCTCGACCGTCGGCGACAACACACCGATCTTCGCGCTGCGCGGCGTTTCCATGTCCGACTACAGCCTGAACCAGGCAAGCCCGGTCGCAACCTATTATGACGAGGTCTACAAGGGCAATTTCGCGTTCCTGGGCGTCGCGATGTTCGACCTTGAGCGCGTCGAGGTGCTGCGCGGCCCGCAAGGCACGCTTTACGGCAAGAACACCACCGGCGGCGCGGTCAATCTGATCAGCCGCGCGCCACGGCTCGGCGAGACCGAGGGCTATTTCAACCTCGGCTATGGCAATTACAACCGGATGGAGCTGAACGGCGCACTCAACGTGCCGCTGGGCGATACTCTCGCGGCGCGCGTTGCGGTCACCATCGCGCGTGCGGATGGCTGGTTCAAGAACCAGTTGCCGGGGCAGCCCGATCTTGCCGGCGTCCGCGAATATGGCGTGCGCGGATCCTTGCTGTTCGAGCCGTCCGACAGTGTCCGCTTCGTCCTGCGCGCCGCGACCAGTTACCAGAACCCGCGCAATTACGGCATTTACGCGCAGCCCGAAGCGATCAACCGCCCCGGGCTCGGCCGCCGCCAGATCGAGGCCAACGTCACCGACCGGCGTCATGCGCGGACCTATTCGGTGGCGCTGACCAGCACGTTCGATGTCAGCGATACGCTCGCCATCACCAGCGTGACGTCATGGGACAAGGGGAGCCTGAGCTTCTACGAGGACACCGACGGCACCGCGAGCCAGCTGCTCGAAATCCCCTATACCGACCGCGCCACCCAGTTCGCGCAGGATCTGCGCCTGACCAGCGATTTCGCCGGGCCGTTCAACTTCATCCTCGGCGCCTATTTCAATCGCGAGAAGGTGTATAACGAGACCACGTTCGAGATCGGCAAGGACATCGATTCCGACGGACTGCCGGGCGTCACCGACCAGGATTGCGCGATCGCGCCTGCCGCTGGGCTGCCTGTTCCGCAACAGTTTCGACCAGTTGAAGAAAAGCTATGCCGTCTATTCGGACGCCAGCTTCGAAATCACCGACGCGCTGAAGCTGCGCGGCGGCCTGCGCTATACCAGCGACAAGGGATCGCAGACCAATTTCGAGTCCAATGCGCTGGGCCCCAACGGCGTGCTCGTGGTCAATCTGATCCCGCCATCGTCGCTGCGCTACAGCACCAGCAATCTCTCCGGAAAGGTCGGTTTCGACTACAAGATCGATCGCGACGCGCTGCTCTACGCCAATTACAGCCGCGGCTATCGCGCGCCGAGCTTCAATGCACAGGCCTTCTTCGATCCGTCGGAGCTGTCGATCGCCAAGGCGGAGAAGATCGACGCGTTCGAACTGGGCGCCAAGACCCAGTTCGCCGATCGCCGGATCACACTGAACGCGGCGATCTTCCACTATAGCTACAGCAACCAGCAATTCATCAACATCGACCCGACGACCGCCGCGCAGACCCTGCTCAACATCCCGAGTTCGCGGATCATGGGCGGAGAGGCAGAGTTGACCGCGCGGGCAAGCGACATGCTGACCCTGCGTGCGGGCATCGGCATCCTCGACACCAAGATCAAGCGCGGCATCGTCAGCGGCGTCGATGTGCGCGGCAACCGCCTGTCGAACGCGCCGTCCTTCACCTTCGCCGGCGGCTTCGACGCAACCGTCATCGACGGCCCCAGCGGCAAATTCAGCCTGCATGGCGACGTCAGCTACGCGACCAGCCAATATTTCGAAGTGCTCAACATCCCCCGGCTCAAACAGGGCGCCTATGCGCTGCTGTTCGGCCATATCGATTGGGAATCGGCGGATGGCCGCTGGAACGCATCGATCTGGGGCAAGAATTTGACCAACAAATTCTACTTCACCTCACGCGTCGATCTGCTGTCCGGCTTCGGCTTCGATTACAATCATATCGGAACGCCACGGACCTACGGGATCAGCGTCGGCACGCGGTTCTGACATCAACGAGAACAGGGCGGCGATCGGCCGCCCGCAAGGAGAGCGATATGACCGAATACAAGCTGCTGATCGGCGGCGCGCTCGTCGATGGCGACATGACGATGGATGTGGTGAACCCGGCGACCGAGGCGGTGCTCGCCACCTGCCCCCGCGCATCGGAGGCGCAGCTCGACGCTGCCGTCGCCGCGGCGAAAGCGGCCTTCCCGGCATGGGCGGCGACGCCGATCGCGGATCGCCGCGCGCTGCTGCTCAAACTGGCCGATGCCCTGCAGGCACGCGCGCCCGAATTCTCGCGGCTGCTGACGCAGGAACAGGGCAAACCCCTGCCCGAAGCGACCGCCGAGATCGCCTATACCGAAGCATTCATCCGTCACCTCGCGACGCTCAAAATGGAATCGAAGCTGATCGAGGATGGCGACACCCGCCGCGTCGAGATGAAACGCAAACCACTGGGCGTGGTCGGCGCGATCATTCCGTGGAATTTTCCGGTGCTGATCGTCGCGTTCAAAATGCCGCTGGCACTGCTCGCCGGCAACACCATCGTGATCAAACCCGCCCCCACCACTCCACTCACCACCTTGCTGCTCGGCGAGCTGTGCGCGGAGATCTTTCCGGCGGGCGTGGTCAATATCGTCACCGACCAGAATGATCTGGGCGCGCGACTGACCAGCCACCCCGACGTCGCCAAGGTGTCGTTCACCGGATCGACCGAGACGGGCAAGAAAGTGATGGCGAGCGCCGCTGCCTCGATCAAACGGATCACACTGGAACTGGGCGGCAACGACGCGGCGATCGTATTGCCCGACGCCGATCCCGCCACGGCTGCGCCCGGCATTTTCGGCGGCGCGTTCCTGAACGCAGGGCAGGTCTGCCTCGCGATCAAGCGCGTCTATGTCCATGACGATATCTATGAGGAGATGTGCGCGGCGCTGGCCAAGCTCGCCGAAGCGGCGGTGGTCGATGACGGGCTGCTCCAGGGCGCGCAGATCGGCCCGCTCCAGAACAAGGCACAATATGAGAAGGTGAAGACCTTCATCGACGACGCGCGCGCCAATGGCACCATCATCGCCGGCGGCACGATTGACGATCGGCCGGGCTATTTCATCCGCCCGACCATCGTACGCGACATTGCCGACGGGACGATGCTGGTCGATGAAGAGCAGTTCGGCCCGGTGCTGCCCGTCATCCGTTTTTCCGATGCCGAGGATGCACTGGCCCGCGCCAATGCTTCGCCCTGGGGGCTGGGCGGCTCGGTGTGGTCGGGCGATCGCGACACCGCCTATGGCCTGGCCGAGCGGATGGAAGCCGGCACGGTTTGGATCAACAAGCATCTCGATTTCGGCCCCAACATCCCCTTTGGCGGCGCGAAGCAGTCGGGCATCGGCGTCGAATTCGCCGAGGAGGGCCTGGCCGAATTCACGCAGATCCGGGTGATCAACGAGGCAAAATGAGCACCTCATTCAACTGGAATCCTCCCGCGCGATATAATTTCGCGCGGGATGCGATCGGTCGCCTGGCCGCCGAGCGGCCGGACGACCGCGCGATGCTGTGGACCGACGCCGCCGGCAATGCGATCGACCGCAGCTTCGCCGAGCTTGCCGATCATGGCGCACGCGCCGCAGCCGTGCTCGCCGGCGCCGGGGTGAAGCGCGGCGATACCGTGCTGATCCTGCTGTCGCGCGAGATCGAATGGTGGGAAGTGATGCTGGGCTGTCTGGCACTGGGTGCGATCGCGTCGCCCGGCACGATCCAGCTCAGCGCCAAGGATATCGCCTATCGGCGGCAGGCGGCCGAAGCGACCTGCGTGATCGCGGGCGCGGACATTGCCGACCGGGTGGAGGCCGCCCTAACCGATATCGCGCTGATCCATATCAGCGGCGCACGGCCCGGCTGGCTCGACTATGGCGCGGCGAAGGCCATGGCCACGCCGCTGGCGGACATCGCGGACACCGCCTTCAACGAAGATGCGCTGTGCTATTTCACCAGCGGCACCACCGGCCATCCCAAGATGACGATCCATGGTCATGGCTATGCGCTCGCGCACGAGATTACCGGCCGTTACTGGCTGGATCTGAAACCCGGCGATCTCCACTGGAATCTGTCCGATACCGGCTGGGCGAAAGCGGCGTGGAGCAGCCTGTTCGCGCCCTGGCTGATGGGTGCGGCGATCTTCGTCAACCACACTGCCGGTTTTGACCCGGCGGCCTCGCTCGACCTGCTGGCCCGCCACCCCATCACCACGCTGTGCGCGCCGCCCACCGCCTACCGCATGTTCGTCCGTGCGGACCTGACCGGCCGCGCCTTCCCGCATCTGCGCCACTGCGTCAGCGCGGGCGAGCCGCTCAATCCCGAAGTGATCGACCTGTGGAGGGCAGCGACCGGGCTCGATATCCATGACGGCTATGGCCAGACCGAAACGGTGCTGCTGTGCTGCAACCGCAAGGGTGAGGCCCGGCAAGGTGCGATGGGGCGCCCCGCGCCCGGCATCGACCTGGCGGTGATCGACGAGGCCGGAAACCCTGCCCGGCCCGGCGAGGAAGGCGATGTCGCCCTGCGCGCCGACGATACCCGCCCGCCCGGTCTGTTCACCGGCTATCGCGGCGAACCCGAACGCACCGCGAGCGTGTTTCGTGACGGCTGGTATCTGACCGGCGATCGCGCCATCGTGGATGAGGACGGATTCTTCTGGTTCGTCGGCCGCGCCGACGACGTCATCCTGTCCGCCGGCTATCGCATCGGGCCGTTCGAAGTCGAAAGCGCGTTGTTCGAGCATCCCGCGGTCGCCGAAAGCGCGGTGGTCGCAAGCCCCGACCCGACGCGTGGCGAAGTGGTGAAGGCCTTTGTCGTGCTCGCGGTGAGCCATTCGGGATCGGACGCACTGGCCGCGGAGCTTCAAAACCATGTGAAGGCGACGACGGCGCCCTATAAATATCCGCGCAAGATCGAATTCGTGACCAGCTTGCCCAAAACCGTAAGCGGAAAGATAAGGCGCAAGGAATTGCGCGAACAAGAATGGGCCAAGACCGAGAGATGACCGAAAGCCATGTGAAGGGCGCGGACGCGCCGGCGCTGATCGAAAAGACGATCGGTGCGCTGTTCGACGAGACCGCCGCGCGCTTTCCCGATCAACTGGCGTTGATCGTCCGCCACCAGGACGTTCGCTGGTCCTATGCCGACCTGGCCGAACGTGTCGATGCATTGGCCCATGGGCTGCTGGCGGCAGGACTCGTCCCCGGTGATCGTGTCGGCATCTGGGCACCCAACTGCTCCGAATGGGTGCTGATGCAGTTCGCCACCGCCAAGGCCGGCCTGATCCTCGTCAATATCAACCCGGCCTACCGCACCTCCGAACTCGAATACGCCCTCAACAAGGTCGGCTGCACCGCGCTGGTCCTCGCCCCGTCGCACAAGACCAGCGACTATGTGGCGATGCTGCGCGAACTGGCGCCGGAATTGACGGATGCCACGCCCGGGGCGCTGAAGGCCGCTCGCCTGCCCGCGCTCAGGATCGTCGCCACATTGGGCGAGGCGACGTACGCCGGCTGCCTGCCCTTCGCCGCGCTCGCGGCCGGCGGCGAGGCCGTTCTGCCGGACACGCTGCAACCGAGCGACGCAGTCAACATCCAGTTCACCAGCGGCACCACGGGTTTCCCCAAGGGCGCCACGCTTTCCCACCGCAACATCCTCAACAATGGCCAGTTCGTCGGCCGCGGCATCAGGCTGCAGGCAGGCGAGCGGGTGTGCATACCGGTGCCGCTCTATCATTGCTTCGGCATGGTGATGGGCAATCTCGCCTGCATCGTCCATGGCGCGACCATGGTCTATCCGGCCGAGGCATTCGATCCGCTCGCCGTGCTGGAAACGGTCGAGGCGGAGCGTTGCGCCGCGCTCTACGGCGTGCCGACGATGTTCATCGCCGCACTCAACCATCCCGAATTCGATCGCTTCGACCTGTCTTCGCTGCGCACCGGCATCATGGCGGGATCGCCCTGCCCGATCGCGGTGATGGAGGAAGTGATCGCGCGCATGCATATGCGCGAAGTGACCATCGCCTATGGCATGACCGAGACCAGCCCGGTGAGTTTCCAGAGCGAGACCGACGATCCGCTCGACCTGCGCGTCTCAACCGTCGGCCGCATCCAGCCGCATCTGGAGGTCAAGCTGGTCGATGCCGATGGCAACACCGTCGCGCATGGTGAGACCGGCGAACTGTGTACGCGCGGCTATTCGGTGATGATCGGCTATTGGGACGATCCCGTGCGCACCGCCGAGGCGATCGATGCCGAGGGCTGGATGCACACCGGCGACCTCGCGACGATCGATGCGGCAGGATATTGCCGGATCGTCGGGCGGATCAAGGATATGGTGATCCGCGGCGGCGAAAATATCTATCCCCGCGAGATCGAGGAATTCCTGCTGACCCACGATGCGATCGCCGATGCGCAGGTGATCGGCGTGCCCGACGAACGCTATGGCGAGGAGCTCTGCGCCTGGATCGTGCTACGCCCCGGCGCCGCGATCGACGACGAGGACGTGCGCACCCATTGTCGCGGCCGCATCGCCCATTTCAAGATTCCGCGCCATATCCGCTTCGTCGAAACCTTCCCGATGACGGTAACCGGCAAGGTGCAGAAATTCGCGATGCGCGACGAGATGATCGCGATCTTCGCACGCAGCTAGGGTAGTTTCGGGCCCGCTCCGACGTCACCGGCGGCAAAAAACGGCGACACCATGCTGCCGACCACGGCACATCTATCATCGCCGCGAACACTGGCGTAGGTGCGTTCAGTTGCATATTTCGCGGCTATGACGCGATTGCATGGCGCAGCGAAATTGGTGGACGTTCCCAACACGCGGCAATAAATGGCTGGCCTCGCGAGGTTCAATCATGGTCGAACCTTCAAGGCCAGTTTTGAGTACCGTTCCATGATCGACAACCAATTACTGCTCTTATGCATCCTGTGCGGAGCAGCAACGGCCGTTCTCGCTATCTTCGCGATTCCGCTCTGTACGAAAATCGGGATCATGGACGTGCCGGAAGGCCGGAAGCTGCATCGCGACGCGACCCCCTTGATGGGCGGCCTTGCGCTGACTGCGGCTATCCTGCCGCTGTCGGTTGTGGCGGCCTTCATGCTGACGCCGGAACCGATGCGGCTTTCCGTGCTGATCTACATCGCTGCCACCTTCGCAATGGCCGTGTTGGGGATGGCGGACGACAGGCACTCGCTTTCCGCGCGCAATCGCCTGCTATTCTCGCTGCTGACCTTTGCGATCGTCAGCACGCTCGATCCCCTCTTCCTGGTCCGCATGCTCGGTTTCGCGCATCTCGGTTTCAAGATCGGCATGGCGCACGCCACCGTCGCGGTATTGTTCACCACGATATGCTGCGTTGGTCTCGCCAATGCGATCAACATGGCGGACGGCAAGAACGGACTGGTCATCGGCCTGTCGATCGGCTGGCTGACGATGGTCGCAGTGCGTGCACCGCCATTTCTGCAACCCTTCATCGCGCTGGTCGTCACCGGCCTCGCCGTGCTGCTCATCTTCAATCTGCGTGGTCGACTGTTTCTGGGTGACGGCGGTTCGTACGGCTTCGCCTGTGCAATCGCGTTGCTGACGATCGCGACCTACAACAGCCCCGGCCCCTTCATGCTGCGCGCAATGCCGGCCGACGAGATCATGCTGCTGTTCGCTATTCCCGTGATCGACTCGTTCCGCCTGACCTTCGTTCGGCTGCGTCGTGGCCAATCGCCGATGGAGGCCGACCGCGATCATTTCCATCATCACCTTCAGAACAAGTTTGGCTGGCCGGCCGGCCTGATCCTCTATTGGGTGATCGCGCTGGCACCATTGGCAGCCATCTATGTCTCGGCGATCGCAACGATCCCGGTGATCGCCATAGTCCTCGCAACCTATATCTATGTTATTTTTGCGGCCGATCGGGATCCCACCGTGATCGGATCGCATGCGCAACCGGAGAAACACTGATGAAGCAGGCACTGGTCACCGGGATCACCGGCCAGGATGGCAGCTATCTCGCCGAATTCCTGCTCGACAAAGGCTATGTCGTCCACGGTCTGATCCGGCGGAGCAGTGCGATCAATACCGGACGGATCGATCATCTGCTGACCGACGAGTGGGCCGACCGCGTCCATCTTCACTATGGCGATTTGTCGGATGCCTCTTCGCTGGGCCTGCTGATCGATCAGATCGCGCCTGACGAGATCTACAATCTCGCCGCGCAGAGCCATGTACGCGTGAGTTTCGACCAGCCGGAATATACCGTGGACGTGACCGGGACCGGCGCGCTGCGCGTGCTGGAAGCGGTGCGTGCATTCGCACGCCATGGCGGCAAGGCGCCGCGCATCTATCAGGCCGGATCGAGCGAGATGTTCGGATCCGCCCACCCGCCCCAGAACGAATCCACCAAGTTCGAGCCGCGCAGCCCCTATGCGTGCGCCAAGGTCTATGCCCACTACCAGATGATCAACCATCGCGAGAGCTATGGTCTGTTCGCGTCGAACGGCATTCTCTTCAATCATGAAAGCCCGCGTCGCGGCGAATCCTTCGTCACGCGCAAGATCACGCTCGCCGCCGCGCGCATCAAGCTGGGCCTTCAGAAGAAACTGGCGCTGGGCAATCTCGACGCGCGACGGGACTGGGGTTTCGCCGGCGACTATGTCGAAGCCATGTGGCGGATCCTGCAGCATGACGAGCCCGGCGATTTCGTGATCGCGACGGGCGTCAGCGCTTCGATCCGCGATTTTCTGGAGATGGCGTTCGGCCATCTCGACCTCGACTGGCGGGACTATGTCGAGATCGATCCGCGCTTCTACCGGCCGGCGGAGGTCGATCATCTCGAAGGCGACGCCAGCCATGCCGAAAATGTGCTCGGCTGGAAGCCGCGGACCGACCTGAAGGCGCTAGCCGGAATGATGATCGAATCCGATCTGGAACTGGTCGGTCGTGCCAAGCGGCTGCAGGCGCTCGACGAACTCGAAGCCGGTTGACCCATTGGCGGGGGATCGCACCCTTCTGATCACGGGGGGGGCCGGTTTTGTCGGTCGCCACCTGATCGATCAGGCCAGCGCGCGTGGATTTGCGGTGACCGCCACCGGCCGGAGCGCCCGCCCCGATGGCCTTGCACGGGATATCGCCTGGATCGCGGCCGATCTTCACGACCGATCGGATGTCGCGCGGCTTGCCGGCGACTGGTGGGGCGTGATCCATCTTGCCGCACAAAGCATTCCCGCCCGCTATGTCGGCCCTGAAACGGTCGCGGAAGCGCTCGATGCGCAACATCGCCTGACCAGCGTCTTGTCCGGCGGGCGCTTTCTTCTCGCAAGCTCGTGTCATGTCTATGCGCCAGGTCCGGAAACCAAGACGGAGACCAGCGCGACCGCGCCCGCCGGTCTTTACGGCCTGGCGAAACTGCGCTGCGAAGACGCGGTGCTCGACACTGCGCATCTCGACGCACGGGTCGGTCGCCCCTTCAATCATATCGGGCCAGGCATGCGGGGCGAGTTGATGATTCCGGCCCTGCTTGCACGCATCCGAATGCTCGCGCCGGACGAACCGATCGTGATGACCGGCAAGAACAGCGTGCGAGATTTTGTGGACGTTCGCGACATATCGCGCGCGTATCTGCAACTCATCGAAATGGACGATGCGGGCGAACGTATCTTTAACATATGCAGCGGCAAGGCACGCTCGATCGCATCAGTCGCGCGTGCGATCGCCGACGCGGCCGGACGCACCAACCCCATCGTTTTTCAGGGGGCGGCGCAATCGGCGGATGATGCCGATCGCCTGATCGGAAGCTTCGCCCGGCTCAAGACAGCAACTGGATGGCAGCCGGAAATCACGTTCGAACAAAGCGCCGCACAACTGGTCGCCGAGGCGGTCTAGATGATGGGAGTCTGAGTATGCGTAAGGGGATCATTCTGGCCGGCGGATCCGGCACGCGTTTGCATCCGCTGACCTTGTCGGTCTCCAAGCAGTTGATGCCGATCTACGACAAGCCGATGATCTATTATCCGCTGACCACGCTCATGCTGGCGGGCATCCGAGAGATCATGATCATCACCACACCGCAGGATCAGGATCAGTTCCGCAATCTGCTGGGCGATGGCAGCCGCTGGGGCCTCGATCTGCACTATGCCGCTCAGCCAAGACCGGAAGGCCTGGCGCAGGCCTATCATATCGGCGCGGACTTCGTTGGCGATCAGCCGTCCACGCTGATCCTGGGCGACAATATCTTCTTCGGACACGGCCTGCCCGATCTGATGCGGGCAGCCGGCACGCGCGAACAGGGCGCGACGGTGTTCGGCTATTATGTCGCCAATCCCACGGCCTATGGCGTCGTCGGCTTCGATGCATCGGGCAAGGCGCAATCGATAGAGGAGAAGCCGGCAGATCCGGCTTCCAACTATGCGGTAACCGGCCTGTATTTCTACGACGGAGATGCCGTCCGGCTGGCGCGCGAGGTGAAGCCGTCGCACCGCGGCGAGCTGGAGATCACCGACCTCAACCGTCTCTATCTCGACGCAGGCAAGCTCTCCGTCGAGTTGCTCGGCCGTGGCTATGCCTGGCTGGACACCGGCACGCACGCTTCGCTGCTCGATGCGGCGACGTTCGTGCGGATCGTGGAGGAGCGGCAGAATCTCAAGATCGCATGCCCGGAAGAGATCGCCTGGCGACAGGGCTATATCGACGACAATGCGCTTGAAGCCCTTGCGCGCCCACTCGAGAAGAGTGGTTATGGCCAGTATCTGCTCGATCAGCTCGCGCAGGGCCGCAACTGATGATCGTGCATGACACCTCCCTGCCGGACGTGAAGCTGATCGAGCCAAGCGTGCATGGCGACGCGCGCGGCTTCTTCCTCGAAAGCTGGAACGCCGCTGCGTTCCGCGCGAACGGTCTCGATATCGATTTCGTCCAGGACAATCACAGTCGCTCGGCCCGCGGCGTGCTGCGCGGGCTGCACTATCAAAATCCCGATGCGCAGGGGAAACTCGTGCGCGTGGTCGGCGGTGCGGTATTCGATGTCGCGGTGGATATGCGCCGCACCTCGCCGCAGTTCGGCCAATGGGTCGGCTACGAGCTCAGCGCCGAAAACAAGCGTATGCTCTGGGTGCCTCCGGGCTTCGCCCATGGCTTCCTGACGCTCGCCGATGACACGGACTTCCTCTACAAATGCACCGCGCCCTATGCGCCGGCAAACGAGCATGCGGTGCGATGGGACGATCCGGACATCGCGATCGACTGGCCACTGGATGGCATGCAGCCGCTCGTTTCCGCAAAGGACGCCGCGGCGCCGTTGCTGGCGGATGCAAAGGGTTATTCGTGAAAGTCCTGATCGCCGGACGCAGCGGTCAACTGGCACGCGCGCTTTCGCGATATGCGCCTTCGCACATGGTGCTGACCGCGCTCGGTCGCGACCAGATGGATGTCGCCGATACCCGTTCGGTTGATGATGCCATCGCCCGCGCAAGGCCGGACGTGATCATCAATGCGAGTGCCTATACTGCGGTCGATCGCGCCGAAACCGAAGAAGACGCTGCCTTCGCGCTCAATGCCGACGGCCCTGCGAACCTTGCCGCCGCGGCCGCGGCGCACGGTGCACGGCTCGTCCACGTCTCCACCGATTTCGTGTTCGATGGCCGGGCATCCAGCCCCTACCCTGTCGATGCCCCGCTTGCTCCACTCGGCGTTTATGGCCGATCGAAAGCACAGGGCGAAGCAAGGGTTCACGCGGAGCTTCCAGACGCGATCATCGTGCGGACGGCGTGGCTCTACGACGCCGAAGGAAGCAACTTCGTGACAACCATGCTGCGGCTGATGGCAGAGCGCCCGGCCCTGCGCGTCGTTTCGGATCAAGTCGGAACGCCGACGAACACCTCGACCCTGGCCGCAGCCATATGGGATCTGCTCGCTGTCGACGCGCGCGGCATCCATCATATCACCGACGCAGGCGTTGCAAGCTGGTATGATTTCGCGGTCGCGATCCAGGACATCGGCGTCGAGACCGGGCGCCTGACCCAAGCCATTCCGATCGAGCCCATTGCGACCGTCGATTACCCGACACCCGCGCGCCGGCCGGCCTATAGCGTTCTCGACAAAAGTCGGACATGGCCGCTCCTGTCTCATCCGCCGCGACACTGGCGTTCCGCACTGTACGACACATTGAAGACGGAGACATTGTCTTGACCTGCCTTCTCGTCACCGGCGGCGCCGGCTTCATCGGCTCGAACTTCACCCGTTACTGGACGGAACATCACCCCGATGACGACATCATCGTACTCGATGCGCTGACCTATGCCGGCAACGCGGAGAATATAGCGGGTCTGCACCGCGTCCGCTTCGTGCATGGCGACATCGGCGATCAGGCCCTGGTTGAATCTCTGCTTCGCGAACACGGGATATCGACCATCGTCAATTTCGCGGCGGAGAGCCATGTCGATCGTTCGATCTCGGGACCGGACGCCTTCATCGAGACCAATATCGTCGGCACGCACGGCCTTTTGAAGGCGGCGCGCAGCGTCTGGCTCGATCCCGGTTTCACCGGCCCGCATCGCTTCCACCACGTTTCGACGGACGAGGTCTATGGTACGCTGGGGCCCGACGACGCGGCCTTCAGCGAAACCACACCCTATGCGCCCAACTCGCCTTATTCCGCGTCGAAAGCCGCATCGGACCATCTCGTGCGCGCCTATCACCACACTTATGGATTGAGCGTGACGACGAGCAATTGCTCGAACAATTACGGCCCTTATCAATTCCCCGAAAAGCTGATCCCGCTTTTCCTGATCAACGCGCTCCATGGCCGGCCACTGCCCATCTATGGTGACGGTATGCAGATCCGCGACTGGCTGCATGTCGAGGATCATTGCCGGGGGATCGAGCGTGTCATCGCCCATGGCCGTCCGGGCGAAACCTACAATATCGGCGGCGGTGCGGAATTGCCCAACATCACCGTGGTCGAAACGCTCTGCAGGATCCTGGACGACGCTTTCGCCGCGGATCCTTCGCTGGCCACTCGTTTTCCCGCCGCGCCCGCCGCGCACGGGCAACCCAGCGCCACGCTGAAGTCCTACGTCAAGGATCGCGCCGGCCACGATCGTCGTTATGCCATTGACGAAACCAAGGCGCGGGGCGAACTCGGTTATGCGCCTTCGCGCACATTCGATCAGGGGCTGCGCGAGACATTGGGCTGGTATCTCGACAATGAGGACTGGTGGTCGGTGCTGACCGAACGGAATGGTCGTGGCTGACGCCGATTACGTCATCTTCCTGCCGGTACGAAATGGCGGTTCCTATCTTCGAACCGCCATCGACAGCATCGTCGCCCAGACCTTGCCGAACTGGCGCCTGATCGTTCTGGAGAATGCCAGCAGCGACGACACCGTCGCGACCGTCCAATCCTATCGCGACGACCGCATCACGCTGATGCCGTCCGACCGGCCGCTGTCCATCGAGGAGAATTGGCGGCGCGGATATGAGTTGCTTCACAGCGGCGCGGTGGGCGCCGGATTCGTGACATTCATCGGGCATGACGACCTATATCTCCCGAACTTCCTGCGCGAAATCGACGGGCTGATCGCACGCGAGCCGGATGCGTCTCTTTACCAGACCGGCTTCGATCTGATCGACAAGGATGGCGCGACGATCCGGCCATGTCGCCCTATTCCCGAATCCGAAACGGCGGAAGGGCTGGCCGCGGCGCTATGCTGGGGCATCCGGGATTCCTTCGGGACGGGCTATGTCTTCCGATCCGAGCACTATGTCCGCGTCGGCGGAATTCCCGACCTGCCCCTTCTCCTGTTTGCCGATCACCTGCTCTTCACCCGCCTGGCCACGCTCGGCTACAAGGCATGCGCGCCAGTGCCGCAATTCGCATACAGGCTGCATCGCGGCAGTACGTCGGGCGGCATGTCCGCCCACAGGATCAACGCGCATATCGAGGCGCTGTCGCGCTTCATCGAAAGTCTGCGCATGGAGCATTGGGTGTTCGCGGATGGAGGACGGGGTCGCGCCGCCATCTCGTGCCTGATCGCGCGCGAAGCCCTGCTCTATGACGCAGCTATTATCCGCCGTGTTCTGAAAGGCGATAATTTGGAGCGGTTCACTCAACTCAAACAGCTTTACGGCCAGTTGTCGAACGGCGCCGACAAGGGCGTTTGGCTTGGCTCGAATCCCGTCGCTACCCGCGTCTATCCACTGATCCGCAAGATCGTCGTTTCCATACGGATTCTGATGAATGGTGCTCGGTAACCTCAGCCGCCCCAGGCCCTGAGCGCCCGTGCCGCACGCCCGGGTTTGCTCTCCGTCGAATAGGCTGCCGTCTGATTGTCGCCAACAATCAGATCTTCCTGCCCCTGCTGCCAGAACAGGCGGAGATTCCTCCAATCCGCCGGCGGGTGACAGTTCCCTTGGCTATCCACGAGCAGAACCCTGAGGCCTTTTTCCAGCAATTGCCGGGAAATGCTTCGGCGTCCGCTTTCGAGGCATGACGTGTCCCGTCGGGAAACCAGCTTTCCTCTCGCAATCTCCAACAGCAAATCACGCTTCATCATGAAGGCGTTGGTGCGGACATGCGCATTTGGGAAGGATGGATAAAGCACCAGCAGCCACAGGTAATTGATCAACAGGCGACGAGCCACGCCACGCAACCAGGATTCGCTGAACGCGGGCTTCCGATCCGCGCCAAGTGCGTCAGTCGATAGACTTTGATACGAACCGGTGGCGCCGACAATGCCGACATCTTCGCGGGATGCACCACGGTGAAATTTCGCCAGCCAGTCATCGGCCAGCAGGATGCTGCGGGAATTCAGAAAGCAGAAATAGGTGTGATCGAAATCGCGCGCGGCCTGAAAATAGGTGCCGAGGTCGAACCCACCTTCTTTCGGTTGATAATGCAGATACGCTATACCATCCAACTCGCGCCGATAGGGTTCCAAATCCGTTTCGCCCGAAAAACCCTTGAACGCCAGGATCAGATCATGGGCGATACCGGGGGGGTGCGCACGATAGGATCGTATGAACGATCGGAATGGTTCGAGCCCGAATTCGCGCAACACGATGTGGACAACCGCTATCGTCGACGCCGTCGCACTCATTCTCTTCCCCAATTCCAAAGTTCCACCAGGAGCCACCACGCCCCCTTCTCTCTCGGCTTTGCGCTTTTCAAGCACCGAACGCATCTATAAGCGGACGAGATGCAATGCCCGCACTGCCATCAGGATGCAGAATTCCTGTTTCAAGCCCACGATCGGAATCGTGAAAAGCCCGGTTCATTCGATTATTATCGCGGCCCGTGCGGATTGGTATTCATTGGTGAAATCCCTGAAAATCTGGGCGATTATTATCAGGGCGGATATCAGCGCATACCTGTGAACGAGGCCGAACTGGCCGCGATGGCGCACGCGGAGCGCCACCGGCTCGCCCCTGTCCGGGAAATCGTGAAATCCGGGCGTTTCCTGGAAATCGGCCCGTGGATCGGCTTGGTTTCCTATAACGCCTATCTCGCCGGGTATGATGTCTCGGTCCTGGAACAGGATGCCGGCTGTGTCGACCTGCTTCGGAGCATCGGCATCTCCGCCACCTGCACGCAGGACCCGGCCGAAGCTTTGCCGCGCCTCGACGGACAATTCGATGTGATCGCATTGTGGCACAGCATCGAACATTTGCCGCGGCCGTGGGAAGTGATCGATCGCGCCGCGGAAAAACTGGCGCCGGGTGGAGTCCTCCTGGTCGCCGCACCGAACCCGGAAAGCGCTCAGATGCGGGTGATGGGTAAGGACTGGTATCACCTCGACGCGCCGCGCCACATTTATTTTCCGCCAGCCAGCATGGTGGAAGACATCGCCGGCCGCCACGGACTGGCGCTGGTCAGCAAGACCACCGAGGACAAGCTCGGCAAGATCATCGAACGAGATGGTTGGCACGATGCGGTTCATCGCCATATTCCCATTCGAGGACTACGCTGGTTCTACAAGCGTCTTGCAGAGGCATTTCTGAAATTGCGCCATCGTCGGAAAGATGATTTTGCCGGCGCGGGATATACGATCTTGCTCAGGAAACCGTCTGCCACCTGATCGGCAGCCTTCGCATCATTCCAATTGCCAGCCGACGTGTCTCCGGCATCGCGATAGCCGAGGCGCCGGCACTGAGGACAGTGGCGATCACAATGACCGCGATCGTGACGACAGAAGATCCGATAGGCAGAAGCCATCGCGCACTTGCCAGGATAACGATCGATATGACGGCGGGAACACCCACGTCGACGGCGTACCAGCGCCAATGCGCTCCGGGCAGCAGTCGCCGATGCATGACCGGAACCTCGATCGATACGTAACCGACGGTCAATGCGATCCAGACCAGTGCGGCACCGACGGGACCGTAATGGCCGACCATGAACCAGAGCGCGGGCACGAACAGGAGGACGGCGATCATATTCTTGTACAATGAAAGTCGCGTCCAGCCGTAAGCGAACTGGAGCGCAAGCGGCAGCACCATCAGCGCCAGGAGCATATTGCCCACGACAAGCAGGCTCAGCAACATATGGGTCTTACCGACGATCGTCGCGTCTCGAAGATAGGCGCTCAACAATTCCGGTGAGAAGAGCGCGATGGCAATACCGGCGGGCAACACGAAGACCGAAAGGATTTGCGCGATATGATGGTATTGGCGCCGAAGGTCTGGTTCCCGCCCGTCCGCCACAAGCTGCGAAAACGCGGGAAAGGCCGCGCCATAGATTGCCGTCGCGCCGATGCTGAGCGTGTTCGCAATCGTACCTGCCAACGCATAATAACCGAAATCATCGAGTGGCAGCAGGCGACTGAGAACGAGCTTGTCCAGTTGAGTCAGCACCACAGAAAGAAGCGTGATGCCCATGACCCCGGCCGAAAAGAGCATGACTGCTCGCAAGGCCGCACCCGAGAACCGCGCGCGGTGGCCTGGAAGCACCAAAGAGCGCCACATCAGCCAGCGCAACGCCAATACCTGCGCGACCGCTGCAACCAGTTGCCACATGAAAAAGCCGGATATGGTTGGAGACAGCAGCCAGAGGACCAGGACCGCACCGGCGCCCTGCACGGTCGCGAACATCGATGTCACGAGATTGAGAGTTACCTGCCGCCCCAAACCCATGAGCGCACCGGAATAAAGTGGAACCGGCCAGCGAAAAATGATGATGATGCCCATCAGGCGGACGGCAATTGCGGTTTCATCGGCTGACAATCCCTGCGGCGCCAACCAGTCGCGCGCGATAACAGGTGCAAGCAGGACGACGACAAACCCTATACCGACGCCCAGCGCCCAATAAAGCAGCTCCAGCGTCCTGGCGAGATCGCGGGCCTCCATCTGAGCAGCGCCGGATTCGCGCCGAGCCATTTCGCGATTGATCGCCGTGCTCAGCCCCATGTCGAGTACAAGGAAGATCGCCATGAGCGATACGAAAAAGCCGATCAGTCCATAGGCTTCGATGCCGAGCGCGTGGATGTAGAATGGGACGAACGCGAAGTTCATCAGGGCCACCCAGACCCGGCCCGCGACGTTCGCGGCGATGTTGCGAGTTACGTTCATCGGCTGAATGAAGACATGACCGATCCCGCCAGGTCAGTCGACCTCGATAATCGATCCAAGTCCCAGGGAACGTGCTTTTTCCGTCGCCCCCCAGAACGACATCGGTTCGTGCGACGGGTATGGATAGACGCCCAATTCGGGCTTGATCGCCCAACCATGCTCCTGGATCCAACCCTCGACGAGCCGGCGTACCGAAATCGGCTTGCCAGAACAGATATTCACGATGCCGGCATCGGGGTGATTCAACGCAAGCTCCGCTATCGCTGCGGCGATCCGTTCTACCGGCAGATAGTCTCGCACCTGCTCTCCCCCCGACATCGCGAAGCTCTCGTCGCCGCGCTCAACCGCAGCAGTCAAAAGGGAGAAGATCGAACCCGCAGCCTGGCCTTTTCCGAACATGTAGAAGAGCCGGGCCCAACTCAGTGCAAATGGATGGGCGGTGCGCAGGAACTGAAGCTGGCTGAAGAGCGCTGCTTTTGCGAATGCGTAGGGGTTGCTGGGCACGCCTGGCAGGGTTTCGTCCAACTCGCCCTGCACCATCCCATATTCATAGCATGTCCCCGAAATCACCATCGAAGGCAGGCCACTTTCGACCATTGTCCGCAGGAACCGGTACTGTATCGGCAATTCCCGCTCAAAATGGTGCAGAGACAAATAATTCGGCAACCCAGCCCAGGCCAGATGGATCAGGACGTCAGGACAACCGAGCGTCTCATATGTGCTTTCCGATACCTCCGCCAGGTCGAGCGCGACATGCCGCACGCCTGACGGCATGCGCTCGACCGGAGGAGCAGATCGCGACGTTGCGACAATCTCGACACCTTCGCATGCAACGAGTGCATTCAGGACATGCGACCCGACAAAACCGCTCGCGCCGGTGACGGCAACCTTCACAGCAGCCGCAGCGTCGGCACCGCGGTCACGAACCGCCCGCCCCATTCCCCGATATAAGACAGCTGCGCGCTGACCTCGTCGCGCAGATTCCAGGGCAGAATGATCACATAGTCCGGCCGTTCGGCACGGATACGGTCTTCGCCAACGATCGGAATCCGACTGCCGGGAAGATATTTGCCCTGCTTAGCGGGGTTACGATCGACCACCCAGGGCAACAGTTGCGGCCGAATGCCCGCAAAATTCAACAGCGTGTTGCCTTTCGCGGCCGCGCCGTAGGCCGCAACGGTCTTCCCGGCTTTCTTCGTTTCCAGAAGGAAAGAAAGCAGGTCCGTTGCGATCCGCTCCGCTTGCAGTTGCAGTTCGGCATAATAGTCTGGCGTCGACACGCCCGCTTCGGATTCTCGTGCCAGCATCGCCGCCACGCTGGGCAATATCGGATGCAACGTCGAATCCGACCGGCTGGCGAAGACCCGCAAGCTGCCGCCATGGGTCGGCAGTTCCTCGACATCGAACACTGTGAGGCCATTCGCGGAAAAGATCGTGCTGACCGCAGTGAGCGAGAGGTAGGAATAATGCTCGTGATAGATGGTGTCGAACTGGTTTTCAGCGACGAGCCGCATCAGATGCGGAAACTCGAAAGTCGAAACGCCGTCCGGCTTGAGCAACACCGCAAAACCGCGGACGAAATCGTTGATATCGGGCACATGCGCAAGCACATTGTTCGCGGCCGTCAGGTCGGCCCCCTTCCCTTGCGCAACCAGCTTTTCAGCCAGTTCGACACCGAAGAAATCTTCCACGACCTCGATATCGCGCGCACGCGCCGCATCGGCAGTGCTCGCGGTGGGCTCGACGCCCAGGCAGGGAATGCCCCGCGCCTTCACATATTGCAGAAGATAACCGTCATTCGCCGCCACTTCCACGACATGAGCCGCTTCGCCCAGGTCGAACCGATCGACCATCGCGCCGACATAAGCCTCCGCATGCTCCAGCCAGCTCAGTGAGAATGAGCTGAAATAGGCATAGTCTTCCGAGAAGAACTCGTCCTTCTTCGCGAAATCCTCGGTCTGGACCAGCCAGCACTGCGTGCACGTCACCACCCGCAGCGGATACCAGGTTTCGGGCGCATTGAGCGAGTTGCTCGTCAGATAGGAATTGGAGGGCGGCGCGGCGCCAAGATCAGCGAAGGACAGGCTCAGCGGCGCGGCGCAATGTCGGCAATTCATCAGGAAACACCACCGGGATCATCGATAAAAGAGTGTCCGCGATCTCTGGCGGACATGTCGGTCGCGGGCAACGGCCAATCTATTCCGAGCCTTGGATCGAAGGCGTTCAGTGCGGCTTCCGCATCCCGGCAATAGGCCGCGCTATGCAGATACAACAGTTCGCAATCGTCCGTCAGCGCCTGGAAACCGTGCGCGAAGCCCTTCGGAATGAAAAGACTGCGGCCATTCTCGGCCGAAAGCACCTCGCCATGCCATCGCAGATAGGTCGGCGAGCCGGGGCGCACGTCGACAGCCACGTCGAGAATTTCACCCCGCATACAGCTTACGAACTTGTCCTCCGCATGCGGCGGATGCTGGTAATGCATGCCCCGAATCGCACCCTTCGCACGGGTGAGTGTGTGATTGATCTGGACGATCGCATCGACGAAACCCGCTTCCGCGAGTTCGTCGGCGCAATAGAAGCGGCTCAGAAAACCGCGCTCGTCTCCGATCCTTTTGCGCTCGACAAGCTTCAACTCGTCGAGCGGCGTATCGTGAATGGAAAACCGCCGGTCCGACAAGCTCACGCCATTTCTTCATAGTCGGCGATCTGCGCCAGACTGATATCGCGCGCGCTTTGTCCGGAGCGCCAGGCACCGTGCCAGTCCACCGACTTTTCCAGCGCCGTCGCCAGCGCCCAACGCGGCGACCAATCGAGGCGCACCCGCGCCTTCGAACTATCGAGCTTCAGGAAATGCGCTTCGTGGACGCCCGGCGCGCCGTCGACGCGCCAACGCAGATCGGGGCACATCGCAGCGACCGTATCGAGGATCCAGCCCACCGATCGGGCATCGCTATCGGCCGGGCCGAAATTCCATCCCTCGCCAAAAACGGCACCATGCGTCGCAAGATGCTCCGCGAGCGCAAGATATCCCGACAAGGGTTCCAGAACATGCTGCCACGGCCGGATCGCCCCCGGATGACGGATCGTCAGCGTCTCTCCAGCATCGAGCGCCCGGAACGCATCCGGCAGCAACCGGTCCATCGCCCAGTCGCCGCCGCCGATCACATTACCCGCGCGCGCGCTGGCGATCCAGGGACCGCCCGCACTGTGAAAGGACGCGCGATAGGCCGCGGTGACGAGTTCCGAACAGGCCTTGCTGCTCGAATAAGGGTCGTGCCCGCCCATCGCTTCGGTTTCACGATAGCCCCAATGCCATTCGCGATTCTCGTAGCATTTGTCGGTGGTCACGTTCACGAGCGCGCTGACGGAGCCAAGCTTGCGCGCCGCCTCCAGCAGGTTGGCCGTACCCATCACGTTGACGGCATAGGTTTCAACCGGCGCGGCATAGGAATATCGCACCAGCGGCTGAGCCGCCATGTGGATGACGATCTGCGGATCGGCCTTTGCCATCGCCGCATGAAGCGCGTCGCCATCGCGCACGTCACCGATCGTGTGCCCGGCAATCAAGCCGGCAATTTCGGCCGCCTCGAACAGGCTGGGCTCGGTCGGCGGAGAAAGCGCGAACCCATGAACGTCGGCGCCCAGCCTATGCAGCCATAGGCTCAGCCAACTCCCCTTGAAACCGGTATGACCGGTGAGGAAGACCCGCTTGCCGGTCCAGAATGAAGACGTGCTCACCAGCTCTTCCAGGGCGCCTTGCCGCTGTCCCAGAGATCTTCAAGGTGCATCTTCTCACGCAGCGTGTCCATCGGCTGCCAGAAGCCGTGATGCTCATACGCCATGAGTTCGCCCCGTTTTGCGAGTCGCTCGAGAGGTTCGGCCTCCCAGACCGAAGCGTCTCCATCGATCGCATCGATGCAGTCGGGCGAAAGCACGAAAAAGCCGCCGTTGATCCAGCCGCCATCGCCGCGCGGCTTCTCGATGAAGCCGGTCACAGTGTCTCCGTCTCGTGCAAGCGCGCCATAACGCCCCGGAGGCTGCACGGCCGTGACGGTCGCCAGTTTTCCGTGCGCGCGATGAAAGGCGACAAGTTCGTCGATCTTCACATCGGCAACACCGTCACCATAGGTGAAGCAGAATGGCTCGTCGCCGTTCAGATAGTCGGCGACGCGCTTGAGGCGGCCGCCGGTCATCGTCTGTTCGCCGGTATCGACCAGCGTCACTGTCCAGGGCTCCGCCTTCTTGTGATGAACGGTCATCTGATTGCTTTGCATATCGAAAGTCACGTCCGACATATGCAAGAAATAGTTGGCGAAATACTCCTTAATGACATATCCCTTGTATCCGCAGCATATGACAAAGTCATTTACGCCGTAGCTGGAGAAAATCTTCAGAATATGCCAAAGAATTGGCCGGCCGCCGATCTCGATCATCGGCTTCGGCTTCAGATGCGTTTCCTCGGAAATACGGGTTCCAAGCCCCCCGGCCAGTATGACTGCTTTCATGTTCCGACCCGATGCCATCCGCCCCTATGGGCCCAGAATTGGCCGCTTTAGCAGAGACGCCGCCACCCGCAAGAGCGCCAAGCGGGCCATAGTCCATCTTTGGAGATACTCCTTGATGCCGGGGGGACGAGGTGGCAATCGGTCGGCCATGTTGCGAAACCGGGCCTAGCCAATGCCATCGACCGAACACGCCGCGCGGGCGGCGCCTCAACTGGTGCAGCATGCGATCCGACATCGCGACACGTTCATGTGTCTGGCGTTGCTGGGTTTCGCAACGCTCGTTCCGACATCGATCTTCTATATCGTCGGCACGTCATCCCAGGCGCCCGGTATCGCCTTCGTGTCGCTTGCCGTGTGCATAGCCGCCGTTGTCGGGCTCACAGCCCGTCCGTCGGGCGGACAGCTGACCGCCGGCCTTGCCTTCATCGGCATTGTCATCACATTCCTGCTGTCGCACGGTATCGTCGCAAGTGTTTTCCAACCGCTGGAAGTTGGACGCGAACTGTTATCGCTTGCGCTTCTTGCAATGATGCTGCTTGGCGCCTTCATCCTGAGCTTCACCGCTTTCTCCTTCAATGACGCGTCTACCAAACGTGCAATTTCGCTGCTGCTCCTGCTTTTTATCCTGATCGGCCTTGCGGGTGTCGCCGAAATTCGACCGATCGAAGCTGTCTATGCGGTCAGGCCGGTATTTCCGTTCACCGAACCTTCGCATTACGCCCTCACCTTTACGCCGCTGCTGCTGGCATTCTGCGTCAGCAATGGCCGAGTCCTGCGGATAGCCGCCCTTCTGATCGCCTATGTTGTGGCCTATCTGCTTCAGAGCCTGTCCCTCGTCGTTGGCACGACGATCGTCGCCTTCGTCTGCCTGCCGGCCATTCCGCTGATCGCGGGCACCGTGGCGTTCATCCTTACGATCGAGCTTGTCGACATCAGCTATTTCCTCGACCGACTGGACCTGAGCTACGACAGCGGAAACCTGTCCGTGCTGGTCTATATCCAGGGTTGGGAACTCGCGGCTGAAGCGATTGCGCGCACTCATTGGTGGGGTATCGGTTTTCAGCAGCTCGGCTTCGGCCCGATCAACAGCCCGACCGCCGACATCGTGTACAGATTGGCCGGCACCGATACCAATTTGAAGGATGGCGGCTTCACGCTCGCAAAAATTCTCGCAGAGTTCGGTGTGTTCGGCGTCATGCTGATGGCGTTCTACACCGCTGCGATGCTTCGCTGCGGATGGCTGCTGCGCACGATCGCGACGGGCACGCGCAACGCCGATGTGGGCGTGATCCTGGCGCTCGCGCTGGTGGCCGGCTTTGGCGTGGAAGCCTTCGTGCGTGGCATCGGCTATTTTTCGGGGTCGGCAATATTGCTGCTGTCCGCGCTTTTCTTCCTGCAACGCCACAGATTTCTCCGCGTCAACCGGAAGGCCGCAGCGTGAAGACAGTCGGTTTCAACATGGCCTTTGTCGAGCCGAACCGCCTTTCCGGCCCAGGATTCTACGCGGCTCAACTGTTCGAAAGCGCAGTCGGCGAAGCATCTCGTGACAATCTGAACCTCATCGCCTGGGTTCAACAAGGCGCGTTGCATCATTTCTCGGATCGCGCACGCCAGCACATCCGCCCGACCCGGACCTTTCGCACCAAGCTCGGCCGGGTATTGTGGGAACAACTGATCCTGCCGTTCCATGCGCGTCGCGAACGAACCGATCTGCTCTTCAGCCCGGCCTTTGTCAGCCCGCTCTGGGGGGCCCCGAAACTCGTCGTGACCATCTGCGACATGTATTACCGGGTCGTGCCCCACGTCACCTCGACATTCCAGCGCTTGTATTGGAACGCGATGATCCCGCTTTCGAGCAAGGCGTGCGATCGGATCGTCACGATCTCCGGCCACAGCCAGGCCGATATCGAGCGCTTCCTGCCGGACGCGCGCGGCCGGACGATCTCCATCCCGCTCGCCAGCCGCTTCAGCGCCCGGCCCGCCAGAAAATCGGACACTGCGGAGCAGGCGACGACGCCTTTCGTCCTGATGGTCGCCAACATGACGCCCAACAAGAATTGCGAAATCGTCGTCGCGGCGGTCAAGCAGCTCAATGCCAGGGGCCGGCCCGTGACATTGATCCATGCCGGCCAGGATTATCTGGACCTGCTCAAGACCGCCATGGCGGATCGGGACGCCGCCGCGTTCGTCACCCTGCGCGGCAGAGTCTCGGACGAGGAATTGGAAACCTTGTACGACAGCAGCCTCGCGGTCGTCGTCGCCTCGCTTTATGAAGGGTTCGGCATGCCCGCGGTCGAAGCGCAGGCAATGGGCGCACCGCTGATCTGCTCCGATCGTACCGCATTGCCCGAGGCGGCCGGCGAAGGTGCCCTGTATTTCGACCCCGAAGACGCGGACGCGCTCAGCGCGAGAATCGAACAGGTCATGGACATGACGGGCGAAGAGCGGAACGCACTCGTTGCGCGCGGCCATGCCAGCGCGGCGCGTTTCTCATGGGCACTGACGGCGGAGCGAACGCTGGATACGTTCGAGGAAGTGCTGGCCGGGCGATGAGCACCGAAAGCGCTTCAACCGAAGCACCCTATGACGTGGTGGCTTCCTTCGTGCTGTTCCATACCGAACGATCGGAGATCGAACGCACGATCACGCAAATGCGCGCGGCGAACGCACGCACCATGGCGGTCCTGGTCGACAACAGCGTACCGCCGCTGGATCTCGCCTGGTGCGAGGCGCCCGATGTGCGCGTCATTCGTTCCGGCGGAAATATCGGATATGGCCGGGGGCACAATCGCGCGATCACCTCGACAGTCGGGCTTTCGCGCTACCATATCGTGATGAATACCGATCTCACCTATGGTGCCGGCGTCATCGAAGGGTTGGTGACCTTCATGGACCAGCATCCATCGGTTGGCCTGTCGATGCCGAAAGTGCGATATCCGGACGGCCGTATCCAGCGGCTCTGTCGCCTGCTGCCAAACCCGCTGGACCCGATCGGACGCCGCTTCTTCGGCTTCACGCGATGGTCGGCCGAACGCAATCGCCGTTATGAACTCCATGATTGGGGTTATGACAGCGTCGCCAGCTTTCCGTTCCTCTCAGGCTGTTTCATGATGCTGCGTCGCGATGTGCTCGACAGCATCGGCGGCTTCGACGAACGCTATTTCCTCTACGCCGAAGACCTGGATCTTTCCCGGCGCATGCATGCGGTGTCCGAGACCCTTTTTGTGCCGCATGTCGAAGTCGTTCACGATTACCGGAGCGAGAAACGGCGCAGTGTCCGCAGCCTGCTCTACGGTGTTCGGAGCCTTTCGCAGTATTTCTGGAAATGGGGATGGGTGTTCGACCCGGAACGGGAACGGATCAACCGTGCCACGCTTGCAGCGCTCGACCGACAGCCACGATAAGCGCAGGATCAGTCAGGGAGACAGGCGATATCCGATCCGGCATCTCGACGCGATTTCCTGACCCTTTCGACCATTGGAATGGTGGGAGCCGCGCCAGCTTGGGCGCTGACGCTGAAGGATGAACTTGCGAAGCCCTCGATGGACGGAGGCTGCCTGCGCGGCGCGGCACTCCGCTCCGTCATGGAATTCGGCGCCAAGGCCGACGGGACAACGGACGACAGCCGGGCCGCCCAGACCGCCTATGATTCACTTGCCCAGACAGGTGGCACCCTGTTCTTTCCGGCGGGACGATACCGGATCGCATTGAAGATGCATTCGCGAAACGTCCATGTCCGCGGGGAAGGCCGCGGCGCAACCATCCTCTTCCCCGCACGCCCGGATGATGCGGTATTGAACGCCGTCTATCGGCAAGGATCTTGGGACAGCGTCACGATCGCCGATCTGACCGTCGAAGGAATTACGCCGCTGCGCGGCATCGGCTTCATGACGGGTGCGGAACCTCGTCAGAAACACGACGAGTATAGCGGCGCCACATTCCTGTCCCGCATTCAGTTCCGCAATCTCGATACATGCATCTACGGCCCAAGCGGCTCCATCGGCCTCTGGGTCGATGGCTGCCAGTTCGGGTCCGCAAACTTTCATCTCTGGACGGCAGGCGTAGAAAAAAGCGTGCAAGCCGATCCGATGCACGGTGGCTGCATCATCGTCTCGCGCTGTTACATGTCGGGGTTCGCGAAGGCGATGTTCTTCATCGATAGCGCTGTGTCCGGAGCCGGGCAGATCGTGTTCGAAAACAATATCTTTGAAATCGCGCCCGGTTTTGTTGCCTATATCCGCCGATCGAACACGACAGGCGGCGTTCCCGGAATCACATTCAAGAGCAACTGGAACGAAGCCACCGCAACGGGCAGCAACATCGAGATTGCCGGAACCAGGCATTCCAAGGCCCGGTTCCTCTTTGCTCGAAGCGCCGTCTCACCGATCCGGTTCGATGACACCCCCGTCGGTGACCTGGAACTTGTCGAGAGCAGCGTCGAAACCCAGGATTGCGACCTGCAAAATCTCACAGCGATCGTAGCGGACTCCAGTTCGACAGTGAGGCACGCGAATGCGAGACTGTTCGAGGGAACATGCCGAGGCCGCGTGCTCAGCATTGCAGCGCCGATCAACACGAACGGATTACGCACACCCTGGTTCGGCATGTCCGCGCCAACCGGGCGCACGGCCCGCTATCGGTCAGCGATTGTATTGCTTGAGCCCGCCAGTGGCCCGATCGACTTCACAGGCGGGACGCTCCCAAAATTGAGCAGCTCGACCGCACAAGCAGCCGGCCTTTTCAACATCGCAGATGCGGCACAGGATCTCGCGCTTTCGGGGTCTCCCCCCATATTTCCGGCCCGTCACGCCGAACTTGCAAATCCGGGATGGCTGGTGACACTGTACGTCTATCGACTGCTTTCCGGAAAGGGCGTCAAGATCAGCCTGAATGGCACTTCGGGGTTGACTGGCACGGGTGAGCTCGTTTCGAGCCGTTGGGAAATGCTGGTGAACATCAGCCGGAACTTGAACCGGACGGCCCAACGCATTTCAATCTATCATCAATCCGCCGGGCCGGCTCGCATGCGTATCGGCGGGTATGCGATCCTTTCGTTCGATACGCTCGACGAAGCACTTGAATGCGCGAACTCCAGTCTTTTTCCGCTATGATCCGGCCGGGGCCAGCCGATCGACCTTCACATCATCGATCCAGAATGCAGCACCATCGGCCTGGTCGACAGGCTTTACGATCAGCGACAACCACTGCGTGCCGCAATCTGCAGGAACCGAGAAGCTCGCGCCTGCGCCCGTACCATTTGCGAGTGGCATGGTAAGCAAAACACTGTTGGACCGTCCCGCGCAGGCAATAGTCCAGTTCGGTCTTTCCGCAGCAGCCATGCTGATATCACCAGCCGCCGTGCGCAGCCGATAGCTGCCCGGCGACAGCCGCAGCAATTGACGGGCGGCGGTCCCACCACGTCCGGCATCGGCAAAGACGTTCACACCGATGTCTTCGGAATCAGCCTTGGGCGCCCGCTCTGCCCTCAATTCGACGTCGTCGGTAAGATCCCAATCGAAGGGAGGGTATTTGTTGTCGCCCGCAAAGCCGCCGTTTCGCACCAGTTCAGTCTGGCGGGCGCCGGAAAACGCATCGAAAATCACACTCGCCACGTCCAGTCGATTGTCTCGAACTGCACGCTGCAGCATTAAACGGACATTTTCCGTGGTCAGCGGGTATCCTGCCTTGCGAAGTTGCAGGAGCAGCTGCGCCACATTTGCAGCCGACGGACCGCCTTCGGTCGCCCGCCACAGGAAATTCGGCGCCCATTGCGGTTGTTTTTCAAGGATACGGCCGATCGGTGCGACAAGCTGAGGATCGCCCGTTGCTTCGACCAGAATGGGGAACAGGACGTCCTGCGCCGTCCAGGCCGTCCGCAGAGCCGCGTCGAAATGCGACAGCGCGCCCTCGATATCATCTCGCGCGACGGCATATTCGATCAGCCAGAGCTGAGTCACCATATCGCGCTTCGTCAGCCGGTCGGCGAACGAGAAATATGCTGCGGCTTGGTTCGTTCGACCGGACAGCGCTGCAGCAAGCCCGAGAATATTGTGGGGAGTGACCAAGGTCGCGTCGCGTGCGACCGCCGATTGCGCCAGAGCGACTGCACGAGCGCGCTGACCAGCGTCAGTCCCTCCTTGAATCTCGACCTTGGCAAGATTGGCCTTTGCACGCGCATCCCAGGGAGCCAGCCGCAGCGCCAACCCCGGATCGCGGTCTCGCGTCGCGGCCGACAGCCCGACCGAAATCGACAGCCAGGCCAATACGCCCGAACCGGCAACGATAACCGCCGTTCTCAACCATCCCGCACGCGCGCCGGCCATATCAGCCTGCCTTCTCCGAAGACTTGTCGCCCAGGCCGTACCCATATCCGTAATCGTAGCCGTAGCCGAAATGGGCTCGCTTCTCTTCGAACTTGGTCAGGACGACGCCAAGCACCTGAGCATGCGCCGCCACCAGTCGCGACAAGGCAACCTTGGCGAGCGAGGCCCTCACGCCGTGCGATTCGAGCACATAGATCGTGCCCTGCACCTTGCTGGCGATGAGAGGGGCATCGGCAAGACCCATGACCGGCGGAGAATCGATGACCACATGGTCGAACGTCTTGAGCAACTCCGCGATCAGAAGTTGCAGTCGCGGCCCTGTCAGCAATTCCGCGGCGTTCGGCGGCTGGGGCCCGGCGGTCATCACCGAAAGACCGGCGATGGGGCCAGGCGCCAGGATTCCGGCGATATCGCCGCCACCCGACAGATAGTTGCTGAGCCCCTTGTCGTTCGGGAGATCGAAATGGCCATGGATGCTCGGAGAGCGCATGTCCGCGTCGATCAGCACCACCTTGCGCTGCGCACGCGCCAGGGAGCGCGCCAATGCATAAGCGGTGGTCGATTTGCCTTCCGCAGGGCGCGTACTGGTAACCGACATGGATCTCGGTGCGCCATTTTCGGTCGCAAATTCGAGATTGGTCTGCACCGAAAGGAATGCTTCGACCACTGGCGATTTTCGATCCTCCAGTGCCTCTCTCGGGTCGATGTCGCCGCTCTGCGGTATCACGCCAAGAAGCGGGAAGCGGAGCTCACGCTCCACTTCGCTCGGATCCGCGATCGCTTCATCGATCTGCTCCAACGCGAACGTCGCGATCGCGCCGATGATGAGACCGGCAAGCAGCGAGATGAACAGGTTGATCAGCAGCCGCGGGCTCGATGGTTTTTCAGGTATCTCGGCGCGATCGACGATCGAGATATTGTTCGTGCCTACGCCGCCGGCGACGCCGATTTCCTTGTAGCGCTGAAGCAGGCCGTCATAGAGTTGACGATTGGTATCCACGTCGCGCTGGAAGATATTATACTGGATGCTGCGACGCTTCTGGTCGAGCAGTCCGACCTTGAGGCTCTCGACCTTGTCCTGAAGCGATCGCTCACGGAGCATGCTTTCCGCATAGGTGCGACGAAGAGAGTCGGACACCCGGCTCTCTTCCCCACCCAGGCTGCGATCGAGTTGCGCCAGTTGCGACGCCAACGCCTTTGCCGGAGGATAATCAGGTTCGAACTGCGCCATCATCTTGGCATAATCGGCCGCAATTTCAGCGCGCTTCTCACGCAAGGACGAGATCGCCTGGTTCGAGAGCGCTTCTTTCGCGGTACCGCCTTCTCGACCGACGCGACTATGCGCCAGCATTCGCTCGTTCGTGGCATCCGCAAGAGCGGTGTTGAGCGCGGCAAGATCATCCGCGACGATCGGACGTTCGATCGACGAACCGGCGTTCGCGCCAGCGACCGGAATCGTGATGATCTTCTGGCTCGCGGCGTAGCTCACCAGCATACGCTCGGATTCCTCCAGCCGCCCGCGCAGCTGCTCCAGCCTGTTCTCCAGGAATTTGCGCGCATAGGACGTGGCATCGAAACGCCGCTCGAGATTGAGCTCGATGAAATTCTTGCTCCACGCGTTGATTATCTTGGCGGAAAAAGCGGCATCGGGGCTCTCGAAGCTCACCTCGACCAGGCGCGATGCGCGTATCGGAATGATCGTCAAATTGTCCAGAAGCGCGGTCGAAGCGTCGCGCACGCGCTTGTCCCGCCCCGTAGCGGCGAAGACCTGCTTGCCGCCCAGAGACCTGGCTTCCTCTTCGACCGGGACGCGGAACATCGCGAAGAACGAAGGATCATCCGCCAGACGCAATTCACGGACGACGCGTTCGGCGAGCGATCGCGACCTCAAAAGGCCATATTGGGTCTGATAGAATTCGAGATCGGCGGGATTGCTCTCCCGCTCCACGCCTTCGACTTTGACGATATTATCCGACTCGCGTGAAATCTCGAGTGTCGACGTCGCCGTAAAACGGGGTGTCATCAGCAGTGTGACGAGCAGGCCAAGCAGCACCGCGCCGGCCACGGCCCCCATTATCACCCATTTCCGCCGGAGCGCGATGCGCAGATACTGCGTCAGCAACGGAAGCTCATGCCCGATATCGAGCTGACCGCGACCATCCAGACGATGCCGTTCATCCGGTCGCACACCAGTGCTCCTGTCCAGGTGCAGATCGTTCATATTACGGATTTTTCCTGCGGAAAGGGGTCATCTATTTTGGAAGGCGACGATCAGCGGCGTCGTCAGAAGTGGTGCGGCCTGAATGACATCGCGGAACAGTCGGCGCGCCGGGGAATCGCCGACGACGACGACGTCGTTCGCGAAGATCTCAGGATCCGCATATTGCCCCCGACGTATCGCCTTGAGATTGTAGAGTGCGGCCATTCGCTGCCCTTCAACCGTCCTGAACACCACGACATCGTCCAGCTTTGCGAATTCTGACGCACCCTTGGCGGTCGCGATCGCGCGCATCAACGACATCTGACCGATAACCGGATACAGGCCGGGCTCTTTCACCTGACCATCGACGGTCACGACCTGGCTTAGCGTTTCCTTCAGGTTCACGGTCACTTGCGGGTCACGAACATACCGGCCACGCAGGCCCGCCGCGATCGCCTGAGACAGTTCTTCCGGGGTCTTTCCTGCTGCGTCGATCGATCCAGCCAGAGGCATGGAAATGCGACCGCTGGCATCTGCCTGAACCTCGAGACTCAGATCCTCGACTCCGAACACGCTGATTTCCAGCTTGTCGAAAGCACCGATCAGATAAGGACGCCCCCTGACGACCAGATCGGAACGCGTCGGCGGAGGCAGCGTGCCCGACGATACGACCCGCACATCGGAGCTTCCGCCAAGGGAGTTCGAGCCCGCACATGCCGTCAGACAAAGCGCTAGAAGAGGAGCGACAAACGCAAAACGCATATGGCGACGAAATCCTGGCTGATCGGACACCTAGTCCGCTAAACCTATCCCCCTAAAGCTCGAAGCGAGGGCGGTAAAGCATGTTTGCTCAGTTATCGGCGCGGCGTACCCGGGCAGAATTCGGCGTCAGATCCGGCTCGGCAGCCATCCAGAGTGCCGCCATTGTCAGCAGAATCGCGACAAGCGGCGTACGCAGAGGGTAATCCGGCAAACTGGCAACAAGGATGAGGATGCCAAGCACCACGCCGAGCCGCCCAAGCAACCGATCCCTGGTCATCGCCTTTTTCGGTCTCCAATGGAGGATCGCTCTCCGCACCAGCCAAACCAGGAAACAGGTGAACAGCGCGAGACCGGGCAAACCGCCTTCGATCGCGAGTTGGATCAAATCATTGTGCGCCTGATTCATGTAGTTGGGCGAAAGCAATTCGAAGGGTTCGTAGCTGGGATAGGTGCTCTCGAACGATCCAAAACCTGTGCCGAACGGCATGAAGTGCTTGGCCATTTCCCACAATGGGCCAAGCAAGCGCAGCCGTTCCTCGTCGACCGCATCGGTCGCCAACAACCGATCGATCGACACTGCGCGCGAAAGCAGGACAGATAGCAGGATCGCAACAACGATACCGGCAATGGGCAGATACCGCATCCAGGGCGACGCCTGATAACGCCTGGGCACAAAACTCGCCTCAAGCCGGGTTCGCGCCAGCAGAGCAGCAAAAATCAACGCCAGCACGCCCAGAACGATGCCGCTGCGTGATCCCGTCAGCAGGATGAGGGGAACAAGAAAAATGGCAGCGGCCACAGCCAGCCAGTCGCGCATCGTCGCCAGACGCGCATCCGGCATCAACCGGACACAAGCGGCAAGCAGCGGCAATCCCATGACCAGCAAAAGCGCCTGATGATTGCGGTTCGCAAAGATCCCGACGGCCATCCCTTCATTTGTCACGGCGTAGAAGCGAAACGGACTGGTCGCCCCCCCGCCGAGTTGTGCCAGGCCCAGCAGCGCACTGAACATGACGATACCCAGGACGACAAAAGGCAACAGCCGCCGCCTCTGCTGGTTCAGCCTTGCATAAGCGAGGATCAGCGCCGCTGGCGGCAGCAGCGAGAGGAGTGAGGCGAGCGTCAAATCGGGCGTCAGGCTGATCGGACGCCATGGCAGCGCCACCCCCGCAAGGTTCGTGGCCTGAACGTAAAGTGCCCGACCAGGCAGCGCAGACCAGAGCGCGGGCGGCAGCGGCACCAGTTGCAATATTACAAGAACGGCGGCGACAATGACGAACAGCAAAGGCGTTCGAACCCCATGTATCTCGTCGCGCGTGATCGACAGCAGCGCGACCGCGCCGCACATGATCGATGCAATCCATACCGGCGTTTGCGACAATGCGTCGAGCCTCGACGCCCCGCCGCCCAACACGCAGACGATCAGCAACATCACAAGGAAGATGGCGGAAACATCACCGCTCCGTCCGGCCAGTGCCTTCATCTTCATCGATTTCACGTGTCTTGGCGTCCTGTATCCTGGTGGCACCTCTTGCCGAGGCGCTCGGCCGGCAGCGCTATTGCATAAGGCGCCGTAAATCCAGCCCAAGGTTCCGGCAGGAAAGGCCGCCGAGGGCGGCACCGGTTTTCTCAAGCCGACTCTTAGCGCTTGGCTTCCTCCCCCAAGTCACGCTATCCGCGCCCCACATGACGGGTTCCCGGCAACGGGATCAAAAGGGAACGGGGTGCGGCCATTCAATCGGCCAACGCCCTGGCAGCCCCCGCTACTGTAACCGGCGAGCCATCGCGTCATATGCCACTGGAGCGATCCGGGAAGGCGGCGCAGGAACGGCACTGACCCGGGAGCCAGGAGACCTGCCCGTCATCGTCGTTCTTCCACGCGGGCGGGGTGCACCGGGCGGGCGAGGTCTTCCTCGTTTGGCGACATTTCGAAGTCGTTGAACGAAGGGACAATTCCGTGAAGACCATATCCACGCTCGCCATCATCATGGCCGCCACCTCACCGGCGCTGGCGGCGGGCGCGCCCGACGACATCATCGTGACCGCGATCGGTGCCGACCAGGATGCCGGCGAAACCGGTCAGGCCGTCACCGTCCTCGACCGCGCCGCGATCGAGCGCAGCCAGGCCGTGATCGCCACCGACCTGCTGATGCGCACGCCGGGCGTCTCGGTCACACGCGCCGGCGGTCCCGGATCCGTCACCGCATTGCGCATCCGCGGCGCCGAGGACGGCCAGACCCTCGTGCTGATCGACGGCGTGCGCGTCGGCGACCCATCCGCCCCGTCCGGCGCCTATGATTTCGGCAATCTGCTGATCGGCAATATCGACCGGATCGAGATCGTCCGCGGCCCCAATTCGGTGCCCTGGGGCAGCCAGGCGCTGGGCGGCGTGGTCAACATCATGACGGCGCGCCCCACCAACGGGATCGAGGCGGACGCGCGCGCCGAATATGGCAGCTACGACAGCAAGACCGCGACCGCGCAGATTTCGGGCGGCAGCGGCGCGTTTTCCGGATCGATCGGCGGCAACTGGTATCGCACCGACGGCGTCTCGCAATATGCGGGCGGCACCGAGCGCGACGGCTATCGCCAGTATAGCGCGAACGCGCGCGCCAACATCGCGCTGGGCGCCGATTTCGACATCGACCTGCGCGGCAGCTTCGCCGACAGCCGCACCGAACTCGATGGGTTTGCACCGCCAACCTACAGCTTCGGCGACACCAACGAATATTCGACCACGCAGCAGATCTACGGCTATGCCGGCCTCAACGCCCAGTTGTTCGACGGCAAGCTGAAGAACCGGCTGGCCTTCACCATCGCCGATATCGACCGCGACAATTTCAATCCCGATTTCGGCACCACGCCCACCTTCCTGGCGCGTGGCCGGACCGAGAGGTTCGAATATCAGGGCGATCTGGCGCTGTCCGAGATGTTCCGCGCGGTGTTCGGTGCGGAGTCCGAAACGTCGAAGCTGTTCACCGACGACGGCTTCTCGCCCTCGTCCGCGAAGACCGGCATCGACAGCGTCTATGGACAGATCATCGTCAAGCCGATCGAGGCGCTGACCCTGACCGGCGGCGTGCGCCATGACGATCACGAGCAGTTTGGCGGCCACACCACGGTCGGCGCCAATGCCGCGCTCCGGCTCGGTACCGGCACGCTGCTGCGCGCCAATTACGGCGAGGGTTTCAAGGCCCCGACCCTGTTCCAGCTCGACAGCAGCATCACCGGCTATGGCAATCCCCTGCTCAAGCCCGAAGAGGCGCGCAGCTATGATGTCGGCATCCAGCAGACCCTGCTCGATGGTGCATTGGTCGCGGGCGTCACGCTGTTCAAGCGGCGCACGCGCAACCAGATCGACTTCATCTCGTGCACGCCGCCGCTCACCGGTGTGTGCGTCAATCGCCCCTACGGCACCTACGACAATATCGCGAAAGCACGGGCCAAGGGCCTTGAATTCGTGCTGGAAATGAAACCGGTCGAGGCACTCGATTTCAGGGCATCGTACAGCTTCACCGATGCGGAGAACCGCAGCCCCGGCCTGAATTTCGGCAAGAACCTTGCCCGCCGCCCGCGCCACAGCGTCACTGCCGCCGTGGATTACACGCCGACGGATGGACTCAGCCTGGGGGCGGATGTGCTGCATGTCGGCGACAGCTTCGACAATGCGGCGAACACAGTCCGGCTCGATTCCTATGTGCTGACCGGCATTCGCGCTGCCTACACCATCGATGGGCGCTTCACTCTGTACGGTCGCGTCGATAACCTGTTCGACGTGAAATATCAGACCGTCTCCGGTTACGGCACTTTCGGCCGCGCTGCCCATATCGGCGTTCGGGCGGGCTTCTGATGCAAACCGCGCGCTGTTGGCCGATGCTCCTGCTGCTGGCAGGATGCTCGGCCAACGGCGCGCCAGAGGCGCGGCACCCGACCATCGTCTCGACCAACCCCTGTGCCGATGCGATCCTGATGGAGATCGCGCCGCACGATCGCATCGCCGCAATCAGCCATTATTCGCACGATCCGGGATCGAGTTCGATCGCGCCGGACCTGGCGCGCCGCTTCCGTGGAACCGCCGGCACGGCCGAAGAAGTGGTCGCGCTTGCACCCGATCTGGTCATTTTCGGCAGTTTCGAACCCGCGGCATCGCGCAAAGCCTTTGCCCGGGCCGGCATCCGTACGCTGCCGATCGGCGTACCGGGCACATTGGCGGAAGCGCGCGCGCAAGTCATGGAGATCGCAAACGCGATCGGTGAACCGGCACGCGGCCGGAACCTGGTCGCACGCATCGATGCCGCGGCCGCCGCCGCCGCGGCCCCTCGCGGCACCACACCGGTATCGGCATTGCTCTGGCATGGCGGCGGACTCGTCTCGGGCGCGGGCACGCTCGACGATGCGCTGATGCGCCAGGCGGGTTTCCGCAATGCCGCCGCCGATTACGGGCTGAAGTTCAGCAGCTATCTGCCGCTCGAACAGGTCGTTGCGGCACCACCGCGCGTAATGCTCGTGCCGCCCGCAATGCGTGGCAGCGACGACGAAGGCCGGATGCGCTCGATGCGCGAGCGCGCCTTCGCCCGGATCGGATCGAGCGTCGAGGCCGGTTTCCCCGAACATCTCTCCTGGTGCGCGGGCCCGGTCATCATTCCCGCGCTCCAACGCCTCGCGCAGATCCGCCGAGAGATCGGATCATGAGCAACACGAAACGGACCATCACGGTCACGCTCTCGCTGCTGTTCGTGGCGATAGTGATGTTCTGCCTCTCGCTGATGGCCGGCAAGGTCTGGGTGCCGCCATCGGCCTGGTTCAGCGACGATATGAGTTGGTGGATCATCTACGAGCTCCGCTTGCCTCGCGCGATCCTGGCGACCGCGATCGGCGCCGCGCTGGGCCTGTCGGGTGCAGTGCTTCAGGGGTATCTGCGCAATCCGCTGGCCGATCCGACGCTTGTCGGCGTGTCGTCCAGCGCGGCGCTGGGCGCGGTTGGCGCCATTTTCCTGGGTTTCGCGATGTCGCCGCTCGCAATCTTCATGAGCGCGATGACGGGCGCGGCGCTTGCGGTGTTGCTGCTCGCCTTTCTGGTTGGCCGGTCGGGCAGCGCGATCGCCTTCATCCTGGCGGGCATGGTGCTGTCCAGCCTGTCGGGCTCGCTCACTGCCTTCCTCGTCTCGATCGCGCCCAACCCCTTCGCCACGTCGGAGATCATCTCGTGGCTGATGGGCGCCCTCACCGATCGCAGCTTCGCCGACGTGCAGGTCGCCCTGCCCTTCATCGCCGCCGGGATGGTGCTGCTTGCGCTATCAGCCCGCTCGCTCGATCTCCTGAGCCTGGGCGAAGACGCCGCCCGCTCGCTCGGCCTGTCGACCGGGCGGTTGCAGGTGATCATCGTCGCCGGGCTCGGCCTGGCGGTCGGTGCATGCGTGGCGGTGTCGGGCGTGGTCGGTTTTGTCGGGCTGATCGTGCCGCATCTCGTCCGCCCGCTGGTCGGTCAGCGCCCCTCGGCACTGCTGCTGCCCTCTGCGCTGGGTGGTGCCGCATTGCTGCTTGCCGCCGACAGTCTCGTTCGATTGCTTCCCGGCGCGGGCGAAGTGCGGCTCGGCATCGCGATGGCGTTGATCGGCACGCCCTTCTTCTTCGCGCTGCTCGTCCGCATGCGGAGGCGTTCGGCATGGCCCTGATCGCCCAGACCCTGTCACTCAGCCTCGGCCGACGCCGGGTGCTCGAGGATATCGGCCTAGAGCTTCGGCCAGGACGGATCACCGCGCTGCTCGGCCCCAATGGCGCGGGCAAGACCAGCCTTCTGCGCTGCCTGTCGGGCCTGTTGCGGCCCGAACAAGGCAGGGTCGCGATCGACGGCGTCGAACTGGCGACGCTCCCCCCACGCGAACGCGCCCGGCGGATCGGCTATCTGCCGCAATCCGCCGAACTCGCCTGGAGTCTGCCCGCGCGTGAGGTTGTCGCGCTGGGTCGTCATCCCTGGCGCTCGCCATTCGCCGCGGAATCCGACGCAGACCGGGTCGCGATCGCCGACGCCATGGCGTCGACCGATACTGCGCGCTTCGCCGACCGGCCGACTGGCGAACTTTCCGGTGGCGAGCGAGCACGCGTCCTCCTCGCCCGCGTGCTCGCGGGGGCACCCGAATGGCTGCTGGCCGACGAACCGCTCGCCAGCCTCGATCCCGCACACCAGATCGACATATTGGATCGATTCCGCAGCGCCGCCGATCGCGGCTGCGGCGTCGTCCTGGTCCTGCACGATCTCAACCATGCCGCGCGAATCGCCGACGATATCGTGCTGCTCCGCGAAGGCAAGCTGGTCGCCAGCGGCCCCGCTGCGGGCGTGCTCACCCCCCATGCGATCGCCGAAGTCTTCGACTTGTCCGTCGATATCCTGCCCGCCACCGGCACCCGCCCGATGCAGATCGTGCCATATGGACGGCGCAGCCTGTCCGAATAGGTGCTCGAATTTTGCGTCAGACGAAGCTAGAGGCACACGATCTTTCAAACGGGGGTGCCCATGTCGTCCTATGATGTCCTGATTGTCGGAGCCGGCCATGGCGGTGCGCAGGCGGCAGTGGTGCTTCGTCAGCAGGGTTTCCAGGGCAGCATCGCGATGGTCGGCGATGAGCCGGAGATCCCCTATGAGCGCCCGCCGCTCTCCAAGGAGTATTTCTCGGGCGACAAGAGCTTCGAGCGGATCCTGATCCGTCCCGCCAGCTTCTGGACGGAACGCAATATCGAGATGCTGACCGGGCGGCGCGTGGCCGAGGTCGATCCCGCCGGCAAGACCGTCACGCTCGGCAATGGCGATACGCTGGGTTACGGTAGCATGATCTGGGCGACGGGCGGATCGCCGCGAATGCTGCCATGCGCAGGCAGCGATCTGACGGGCGTCCATGTGGTGCGCACGCGCGCCGACGCCGATGCGATGATGGCGGCACTCGACACCACCAGCGACGTCGTCGTGGTCGGCGGCGGCTATATCGGCCTCGAAGCGGCGGCAGTGCTGAGCAAGTTCGGCAAGACCGTGACCGTGCTGGAAGCCCTGCCCCGCGTTCTGGCGCGCGTCGCTGGCGAACCGCTCTCGCGCTTCTACGAAGCCGAGCACCGCGCCCATGGCGTCGACGTCCGGCTGGAGGCCAGCCTCGACGGCTTCGAGGGTGAAAGCGGCAAAGTGACCGGCGTCCGCATGAGCGACGGCGAAGTGATCCCTGCGCAGATGGTGATCGTCGGCATCGGCATCATCCCGGCGGTCGGCCCGCTGATCGCGGCGGGAGCCAATGGCGGCAACGGCGTCGACGTCGACCAGTTCTGCCAGACCTCGCTGCCCGACATCTATGCGATCGGCGATTGCGCCGCGCATGAGAACGGCTTTTGCGGCGGCCAGCGCATCCGGCTCGAATCGGTGCAGAATGCCAATGATCAGGCAGCGACCGTCGCCAAGGCGATCATGGGCGATGCGCAGCCCTATCATGCGGTGCCATGGTTCTGGTCGAACCAATATGACCTCCGCCTCCAGACCGTCGGCCTTTCGACCGGCTATGACGATCTCGTCGTCCGCGGCGATCCGGTCGCCCGCTCCTTCTCGGTCGTCTATCTGAGGGGCGGCAAGGTGATCGCGCTCGACTGCGTCAACGCCACCAAGGACTATGTCCAGGGCCGCAAGTTCGTCGTCGAGGGACTGTCGCCGACGCGAGATCAGCTCGCCGATGCGAGCGTGCCGCTGAAGGAATTTCTGGCTTAGAGCCCTCCTGCCCCTGATTTCGGGATTCCCTGCCAGCCTGAAAAATCCTCCCTGAAGGGGAGGGGGACCGCCGACCGCAGGTCGGTGGTGGAGGGGTCAGCGATGCCGGAATTCTTGATGTAGCTGGATTGTTGACCGCAGTGCCAAACCCCTCCACCACCCCGGCGATGCCGTGGCGGTCCCCCTCCCCTTCAGGGAGGATTTGGAGGCGCTGCCCCATAATCGAGCGCGAAGACATTACACCGGCACCGCTCCACACCGCGTTGACACGCACGCACGCACCATCTAGTTTCAAATGAAACTACATTGGAGCGTTACGATGACCGACCTGTTCGAAAATCCGCTTGGCCTGGATGGGTTCGAGTTCATCGAGTTCTGCGCACCGGAAAAGGGCGTTCTCGAACCCACTTTCGAAGCCATGGGCTTCACCCGGATCGCGCAGCATCGCTCCAAGGACGTGCATCTGTGGCGCCAGGGCGAGATCAACCTGATCGCCAATTACGAACCGCGCAGCCCCGCCGCCTATTTCGCCGCCGAACATGGTGCCTCGGCCTGCGGCATGGCGTTCCGCGTGAAGGACGCGGCCAAGGCCTATGACGAGGCGATCGCGCGCGGCGCCGAACCCGTCGAGAGCAAGACCGGCGTGATGGAGTTGCGGATTCCCGCAGTGCGCGGCATCGGCGGCGCGTTCATCTATCTCGTCGATCGTTATGGCGACAATCTGTCGATCTACGACATCGACTTCGTCTATCTGCCCGGCGTCGATCGCCATCCGGTGGGCGCGGGCTTCAAGCTGATCGATCACCTGACCCACAATGTCTATGGCGGTCGCATGGCGCATTGGGCAGGCTTCTACGAGCGCGTCTTCAATTTCCGCGAGATCCGCTATTTCGACATCAAGGGCGAATATACCGGCCTCACCAGCCGCGCGATGACCGCGCCCGACGGCAAGATCCGCATTCCGCTGAACGAGGAAGGCAAGGCCGGCGGCGGGCAGATCGAGGAGTATCTGCGCGAATATAATGGCGAGGGCATCCAGCATATCGCGCTGATCTGCGACGATCTGATCGCGTGCATCGATCGCTTGAAGGCCAGCGGTGTGCCGCTGATGGATGCGCCGCCGGCGACCTATTACGAGATGCTGGAGGATCGCCTGCCCGGCCATGGCGAGCCGACTGCCGAACTGCAGAAGCGCGGCATCCTGCTCGACGGATCGACCGAGAATGGCGATCCCCGCCTGCTGCTCCAGATCTTCGCGCAGCCGCGCATCGGCCCCGTCTTCTTCGAATTCATCCAGCGCAAGAAGGACGAGGGTTTCGGCGAAGGCAATTTCACCGCGCTGTTCAAGTCGATCGAGGCTGATCAGGTGAAGCGCGGCGCGGTTGCCGCGACCGAGAACGCCTGATCATTCTCTCCTCCCCATCGGGGACAGGGACGCGGAGAGCTTCATGACCGATTATATTCCGGGTTTCGGCAATCACGTCTCGACCGAGGCCGTGCCGGGCGCATTGCCGGACGGGCGGAATTCGCCGCAGCGCCCGGCCTTCGGCCTGTATGCCGAACAACTGTCGGGAACCGCCTTCACCGCGCCGCGCCACGAGAATCGGCGCAGCTGGCTTTATCGGCTGCGCCCGTCGGCGGAACACCCGCCCTATCGCCCCTATCAGGGTGCCGAACGCTTTGCGCCGGACACGCTCGACACGCCGCTGTCGCCCAATCGCCTGCGCTGGAACCCGCTGGCGCTGCCCACGGCGCCGACCGATCTGATCGACGGCATGACGACGATGATGGTCAATCGCGACGCCGCCTCGCTAGAAGGCGTGGCCGTCCATGTCTATGCGGCCAATGCCGATATGGGGACGCGTGCGTTCGTCGATGCCGACGGGGAATTGCTTTTCATCCCCGAACAGGGGCGCCTGACGCTGCTCACGGAGCTCGGCCGGATCGACATCGCGCCTGGGCAGATCGCGCTGATCCCGCGCGGCGTGCGTTTCCGCGCCTTGCTGCCCGACGGCCAGGCACGCGGCTATGTCGCGGAGAATCATGGCGGCCTGTTCCGTCTGCCGGATCTTGGCCCGATCGGTTCGAATGGCCTTGCCAATCCGCGCGATTTCGAGACGCCGGTCGCCTGGTTCGAGGATCGCGACGAACCGTTCGAACTGGTCCAGAAATATCTCGGATCGCTGTGGACGACGACGCTCGACCATTCGCCGCTCGACGTGGTTGCCTGGCACGGCAATCTGGCGCCCTGGCGCTATGATCTGTCGAAGTTCAACACGATCGGCACGATCAGCTACGACCATCCCGATCCGTCGATCTTCACCGTGCTCACCTCGCCCAGCGACGTGCCCGGCCGCGCCAATGCCGATTTCGTGATCTTCCCGCCGCGCTGGATGGTCGGCGAGGATACGTTCCGGCCGCCCTGGTTCCACCGCAACGTGATGAGCGAATGCATGGGCCTGATCCACGGCGCCTATGATGCCAAGGCCGACGGCTTCGCACCGGGCGCGATCAGCCTGCACAATCTGATGGCCGGCCATGGCCCCGACGTTGCGTCCTGGGACGCGGCAAGCCATGTCGAGCTGAAGCCGCACAAGATCGACGGCACCATGGCCTTCATGGTCGAGAGCTGCTGGCCCTATCTGCCGACCCGGCACGCACTGGAATCCGCCGAACTGCAGACGGATTATGATGCGGTCTGGGGTGGCTTCCCCAAGGCGAAACTACCCTGACAGCCATTCTTCTCCCTGCGCGTAAGCGCGGGGAGGAGAGGTGCGAATTCAAAGCATTCAGGGCGGCCCCGGCGCCTTCCAAGCAATCCACCCTTTCCCTGCACCAACTAATCCTGTCTTTTGCTCGCCTGCTCCGCACCCTAACCGGCAGCCATGCGTGACATGACAGGTTCTATTTCGTGACATCTCTGACTCATCTGGAGCGGCTCGAGGCCGAGAGCATCCACATCATGCGGGAAGTGGTGTCGGAGGCCGAGCGCCCCGTCATGCTCTACTCGGTGGGCAAGGACAGCGCGGTGATGCTGCATCTCGCGCGCAAGGCCTTTTATCCGAGCCCCCCGCCCTTCCCCTTGCTGCACGTCGACACGACCTGGAAATTCCAGGACATGTATGCGTTGCGCGACCGGATGGCCGCGGAAAGCGGCATGGAACTGCTCGTCTATCGCAACCCGGAGGCCGAGGCGCGCGGCATCAATCCGTTCGACCATGGCTCGCTCCACACCGATATGTGGAAAACCGAGGGGCTGAAGCAGGCGCTGGACCTGTACGGCTTCGACGCGGCATTTGGCGGCGCACGCCGCGACGAGGAGAAGAGCCGCGCGAAGGAACGCGTGTTCAGCTTCCGATCGGCCAATCATCGCTGGGATCCGAAGAACCAGCGCCCTGAATTGTGGCGCCTCTACAACGCCCGCAAGGCCAAGGGCGAGAGCATCCGGGTGTTCCCGATCTCCAACTGGACCGAGCTCGACATCTGGCAATATATCCACCTCAACGACATTCCGATCGTGCCGCTCTATTTCGCGGCGAAGCGCCCGACCGTGGAGCGTGACGGCATGCTGCTGATGGTCGACGACGATCGCTTCCCGCTGCGCGACGGCGAAGTGCCGATCGAACGCTCGATCCGTTTCCGCACGCTCGGTTGCTACCCGCTGACCGGCGCGGTCGAGAGCGAGGCAGCGACCTTGCCCCAGATCATCCAGGAGATGCTGCTGACGACGACATCGGAGCGGCAGGGCCGCGCGATCGACCATGATCAGTCGGCGAGCATGGAGAAGAAGAAGCAGGAGGGGTATTTCTGATGACCGAACCTTCCGCCTATCAGGTCGAAGCGCTGATCGCCGAGGATATCGAGGCGTATCTGGAGGCGCATCAGCACAAGAGCCTGTTGCGCTTCATCACCTGCGGCTCGGTGGACGACGGCAAGTCCACGCTGATCGGGCGCCTGCTCTACGACAGCAAGATGATCTTCGAGGATCAGCTCGCCGCACTGGAAGCCGACAGCAAGCGCGTCGGCACCCAGGGGCAGGAGATCGACTTCGCGCTGCTGGTCGACGGTCTCGCCGCCGAGCGGGAACAGGGCATCACCATCGACGTCGCCTATCGCTTCTTCTCGACCGAAAAACGCAAGTTCATCGTCGCCGACACGCCCGGCCACGAACAATATACCCGCAACATGGTGACCGGCGCATCGACCGCCGATCTTGCGGTGATCCTGATCGACGCGCGCAAGGGCGTGCTGACGCAAACGCGCCGTCACAGCTACCTTGCCCATCTGATCGGCATCCGCCACATCGTGCTCGCCGTGAACAAGATGGACCTGGTCGGGTACGATCAGGCTATTTTCGACGAGATCGTGGCGGATTATCGCGCCTTTGCCGACAGCATTGGGATTGCGGCGTTCACCGCCATGCCCATCTCCGGCTTCAAGGGCGACAATATCACCGCGCCCTCGCCCAACACGCCCTGGTATGACGGCCCGACGCTGATCGGCCATCTGGAGAGGGTCGAGGTCGACGCGACGCTGGATCAGGCCAAGCCGTTCCGCATGGCGGTGCAATGGGTCAACCGTCCCAATCTCGATTTCCGCGGTTTTTCGGGCATGGTCACGTCGGGCAAGATCAGGCCGGGCGATGCCATCCGGATCGTGCCGTCGGGCAAGACCTCCACAGTCACGCGCATCGTCACCTTGGACGGCGATCTGCAAGAGGCGGTTGCCGGCCAGTCGGTGACCTTGACCCTGGCCGACGAGGTCGACTGCAGCCGTGGCGACGTGATCGCGGCCGCCGAAGCACCGCCCCAGGCCGCCGACCAGTTCGAGGCGACGATCGTCTGGATGGCGGACGAGGAAATGCTGCCCGGACGCCCCTATTGGCTGAAGACCGGCACGCAGATGGTGTCGGCAAGCATCCAGGCGCCCAAATATCAGGTCAACGTCAACACACTGGAGCAGCTTGCGGCAAAGACGCTGGAGCTCAACGCGATCGGCGTCGCCAATCTGTCGACCGACAAGCCAGTGGTGTTCGAGCCCTATGAGCAGAGCCGCGATCTTGGCGGCTTCATCCTGATAGACAAGCTGACCAATGCGACCGTCGCCGCAGGCATGGTCCATTTCGCGCTCAGGCGCGGCGAGAATATCCACTGGCAGGCGATCGACGTTACGCGTGAGGCACATGCCGCGCAAAAGGGCCAGCAGGCACGCCTGCTCTGGTTCACCGGCCTTTCCGGATCGGGCAAGTCGACCATCGCCAATCTGGTCGAGAAGAAGCTGCACGCGCTGGGCAAGCACAGCTTCCTGCTCGACGGCGACAATGTCCGCCACGGGCTCAACCGCGATCTCGGCTTCACCGATGCCGACCGGGTCGAGAATATCCGCCGAGTGGGTGAAGTCGCCAAGCTGATGACCGATGCCGGCCTGATCGTGCTCACCGCGTTCATCAGCCCGTTCCGCGCCGAACGCGAGATGGTGCGATCGATGCTGCCCGCGGGCGAATTCATCGAGATCTTCATCGATACGCCGCTGGCCGAAGCCGAGCGTCGCGACGTGAAGGGCCTTTACAAAAAGGCGCGTGCCGGACAGCTCAAGAACTTCACCGGCATCGATTCACCCTATGAGGCACCGGACATTCCCGAGATCCGCATCGACACGACGAAAACGAGCCCCGAGGACGCCGCCGGGATCATCGTCGAGCGCATTGTCGGCGTGTGGAGCCCCGAACTGTGACCTCATACCGTGACTGACGCCGAACTGGCCCACAGCCTGGCCGAGGACGCCGGCAAGCTCCTGCTTCGACTGCGCGAAGGGCATGCCGGCGGCAAGGCGTTGGGTGACGAGGGCGACAAGGCGGCGAACCGGCTGATCCTCGACCGGCTGCGTGCCGAACGACCGCAGGATGCGATCCTGTCCGAAGAGGAGAAGGACAATTCGGCGCGCTGCGGCTTTTCGCGCGCCTGGGTCGTCGATCCGCTCGACGGCACCCGCGAATATTCCGAGGGGCGCAGCGACTGGGCGGTGCATGTCGCGCTCGCGGTCGATGGCCATCCGGTCGCGGGCGCAGTCGCCCTGCCCGCTTTGGGCCTCACCCTGGCATCCGATCGTCCGCCCGCGCTGATCGCCGAAGCTGCACCTTTGCGCATGTTGGTCAGCCGGACCCGGCCGGCCCCCGAGGCGGTCGCTGTCGCCGAACGGCTGGGCGCGACGCTCGTGCCGATGGGGTCGGCGGGCGCCAAGGCGATGGCCGTGCTGCGCGGCGAGGCCGATATCTATCTTCATACCGGCGGCCAGTATGAATGGGACAATTGCGCGCCTGCCGCGGTGGCCATGGCCGCCGGGCTCCATGTTTCGCGCGTCGATGGCAGCACGCTCGTCTATAATTGCGAGAACCCCTGGCTGCCCGACATCTTGATCTGTCATCGCCACCGCGCCGCCCAGATCCTGGGCTTCGTGGCCGAAATGAGTGCCTGACCGGGACATTCCGTCCACTTGAGTTTCATAGTGCATCGGCGCATGAATCTCAGGTGAGGAGGCCGTTCCTCCTCCGATCCCTGACTTGCGATCAGGGACCGTCCTCACGGGGGCAGGTCCAATGTTCGACAACGCCGATGCACTGCTTCTCGCGCGCATCCAGTTCGCTTTCACTGTCAGTTTCCATTTCATCTTCCCTGCCTTCTCGATCGGCCTGGCCAGCTATCTGGCAGTGCTCGAAGGTCTGTGGCTGAAGACGGGCAAGCCGCTCTATCTGGACCTGTTCAAATATTGGCTGAAGATCTTCGCCATCGCCTTCGCGATGGGCGTCGTCTCCGGCATCGTCATGTCCTATCAGTTCGGCACCAACTGGTCGGTCTTCTCCGACAAGGTGGGCCCGGTGATCGGGCCGCTGATGGCCTATGAGGTGCTGACGGCCTTCTTCCTGGAGGCGGGTTTCCTCGGCGTCATGCTGTTCGGCATGAAGAAGGTCGGCAAAAGGCTGCATTTCACGGCGACGCTGCTGGTCGCGATCGGCACCTTCATCTCGGCATTCTGGATCCTGTCGGCCAATAGCTGGATGCAGACACCCGTCGGCCACGTCATCGGCGCCAATGGCCAGTTCCAGCCCGGTGAAAGCTGGTGGACGATCGTCTTCAACCCCAGCTTCCCCTATCGCTTGGTCCACACCGTCATCGCAGCCTATCTCACGACGGCGCTGGTCGTCGGCGCGGTCGGCGCATGGCATCTGCTGCGCGACCGCGAGAACATGCATGCGCGCAAGATGTTCTCGATGGCGATGTGGATGGCGGCGCTCGTGGCGCCGGTGCAGATCTTCGCCGGCGATATGCACGGCCTCAATACGCTCGAGCATCAGCCGGCCAAGGTCATGGCGATGGAAGGGCATTTCGACAGCCATCCCGATGGTGCCCCGCTGATCCTGTTCGGCCTGCCCAATCAGGAAGAGCGCCGTGTCGATTATGCCGTCGAGATTCCCAAATTGTCCTCGCTGATCCTCAAGCACGACCTGAACGCACCGCTCGCCGGACTGGATACGATTCCGGACGCCGACGAGCCGCCGGTCGCGATCGTCTTCTGGTCATTCAGGATCATGGTGGGAATCGGCTTCCTGATGCTCGGATTGGGCCTGTGGAGCCTTGCCGCGTGGGCAAGGCGGAAGCTGTATGACTGGCGCCCGCTCCATCGCTTCGCGCTGGCGATGGGGCCATCGGGGTTCGTCGCGGTGATTGCCGGCTGGGTGACGACCGAAGTCGGCCGCCAGCCCTTCACCGTCTACGGCCTGCTGCGCACCGCCGATTCGGCAAGCCCGCTCGCCGCGCCCGCGGTCGCGGCTTCGTTGATCGCGTTCGTGATCGTCTATTTCGCGGTCTTCGGCATCGGCACCTGGTACATTCTGAAACTGATGCACACGCCGCCGCATCCGGGCGAAAGCGAGCCGGATCGCGCACCGATCCGCACTGCGGGAATTACTCCCGGCCCCGCCACGGAGGGTTTGTGATGAAGCGCCACACGCCTCACACCCGCCTTTCACAGGATTCCTACATCGCATTTGGCATCGGAGGGAGGGTTACCTCTCGTCCTTCCCCCTTGATGGGGGAAGGATATGGAGGCTTGGCGACGAAGGAGCCTAGCCGCAGTTGGATGGGGGTGATGGTCAGCGTCGCTCGCTATGCCAAGCGTCACCCCCGTCCAGTTCCGACTAAGGCCCGCCAAGAGGCGGCCCCAAGTCTCCACATCCTTCCCCCATCAAGGGGGAAGGAGAAATCATGCATCGCCGACATATATGTGAATGCCACGCCCCCCTCGAAGATGGTGAGGAGAAGTGGCCCCGCTTCCCCCCGGCAACTAGGTGGAGACAGCCAATGATAAACCCCGACCTCACCGTCATCTGGGCGTTCATCATCGCCTTTGCGGTCTTCGCCTATGTCGTGCTGGACGGCTTCGATCTCGGCATCGGCATCCTCTTCCCCGCCTTTGGCGTCGGCGAGGAGCGCGACACCGCGATGAACTCGATCGCGCCGGTCTGGGACGGTAACGAGACCTGGCTGGTGCTCGGCGGCGGCGGACTGATGGCAGCCTTCCCGCTGGCCTATGCGATCGTCCTGCCCGCGCTCTATCCGCCGATGATCGCGATGTTGCTCGCGCTCGTCTTTCGCGGCGTCGCTTTCGAATTCCGCTGGCGCGATCCGAAACACCGCGCCTTCTGGGATTTCGCCTTCACCGGCGGATCGTTCATGGCGGCATTCGCCCAAGGCATCATCCTCGGCGCGATCCTTCAGGGAATCGAGGTCGCCGATCGCCAATATGCTGGTGGCTGGCTGGACTGGCTGACGCCCTTCACCCTGCTGACCGGCGCAGGCACCGTCATCGCCTATGCGCTGCTCGGTGCGACCTGGCTGATCTGGCGCGCAGAGGGCGGCCTGCAGGCCCATGCCTGGCGCCTGACATGGCGGCTTGCCCCCGCCACGCTCGCGGCGATCGTCGCGGTCAGCCTGGCCACGCCGTTCCTGGAAGGCACCTATTGGCAGCGCTGGTTCGAGATGCCGAACATCCTGTTCAGCGCGCAGGTGCCCCTGCTGGTGGCGATCGCAAGTGTCCTGTTCATCCGCGCGCTCAAGCTGCGCCACGAAACCGCGCCCTTCCTGCTGACGCTCTTCATCTTCCTGCTGTGCTTCGCCGGTCTCGGGATCAGCATGTTCCCCTATGTCGTGCCCGATTCGGTGACGATCTGGGATGCCGCCGCGCCGGAGAAAAGCCAGGTCTTCATGCTGATCGGTGCCGGCATCATGGTGCCGATCATCCTGATCTACACCGGCTTTTCCTATTGGGTGTTCCGCGGCAAGGTGGGCCACGAGGGTTATCACTGATGGACGAGCCCCCGGCGCCCCTGATGCAGCGGCTGGGCTGGATGGCGGCGATCTGGGTGGCGAGCGTGCTCGCGCTCGGCGCGGTGGCCTATGGCCTCCGCTGGTGGCTCAAGGCCTGACATTTTGGGGTATGGAAGGGAAAATGGTGGGCGTGGCAAGGATTGAACTTGCGACCCCTGCGATGTCAACACAGTGCTCTACCACTGAGCTACACGCCCACACACCGACACCGGTTAAGATGTTCGGAGGCGCGTCTCTAGCGAGGGAGCGCCACCCGCGCAAGCGGTGAAACACAAAATCGACATATCGATTTCACGTCAGCCCGGTTGCGCTGCCAACCTCGAACATCCGGTCGATTTCCATCACCAGATCGCGCAGGTGAAATGGCTTCGAAAGCACCTTGGCCTGGGGCACGGTCTTGCCGGCCTTCAGCGTGACGGCGGCGAATCCGGTGATGAACATCACCCGCATTTCGGGTGCCAGCACGCTTGCGCGCTGGGCAAGTTCGATGCCGTCCATTTCGGGCATCACGATGTCGGTCAGCAGCAGATCGAAATGTTCCGATTCGAGCAGCGGCACCGCCGCGGTGCCGCGATCGACCGAGACGACCGCATAGCCGGACTTCTCCAGCGCGCGCGTCAGATATTGACGCATCACGTCGTCGTCCTCGGCCAGCAAGATCCGGATCATCATGTTCCCCACGGCCCCACGACGCCTATCGCCGTTCCCGCAAGGCGTCTTATGCGCGCACCCCTTAAGATTTTCCAGCTTTTGCTTGGCGTGTCCGATTGCGCGCCGTCCCCACGACCACTAGCGTTTCGGCCATGGATTCGCCGATCAGGCCCTTTCTTCAGCATGGACCGGATGAACCGATATCGCCGGTGATTCTCTCGGTTCCGCACGCCGGACGCGACTATCCCGCATCGTTGCTCGCCATGAGCCGGCTGCCCCACACCGCGCTACGCCCGCTTGAGGATCGCTATGCCGATCTGCTGATCGACGACGCTGCCAAAGCCGGTTTCACCGCACTCCTGGCCTTGCGTGCGCGTGCCTGGATCGACCTCAATCGCGACGTGCGTGAGATCGATCCGGACATGATCGATCCCCCTGCCCCGCGCCACGCCGTGATTCGCTCGGCAAAGGTCAGCGGCGGGCTCGGCCTGGTGCCGCGGCGATTGCGCGGGCATGGCGAGATATTGCGCTATCGACTGCCGCGTCGCGATCTCGATCGACGGATCGCCGAAGATCATGTGCCCTACCACACCAAGCTTGCCACATTGCTTTCGGCGGCGCGACGACGCTTCGGGATCGCGGTGCTGCTCGATGTCCATTCGATGCCGCCACTGCCCAATGACGGCGATCGGCCACGGATCGTGGTGGGTGATCTTTTCGGCCGCAGCGCGGCTGCCAGATTCTCGGCGGCCCTGCACGAGGTCGCGAGTGGCGCGGGCCATGCAAGTGCCCAGAACATCCCCTATGCCGGCGGACATATATTGACCGCACATGGCGCCCCCAGCCGCGGCATCCACGCGATCCAGCTGGAGATCGATCGCAGCCTGTATCTGGACGATGCGCTCGATGCGCCCGGCCCCGGGCTGAACCCCGGCCGCGCGCTCATCCTGGAAATGGCCCGCGCGCTTGCAGACGAAGCGCTGGGATCCGCCGCCGTCATCGCCGCCGAATAAAAAACCACCTCGTGCTGTTAGGCACGAGGTGGCCAAGGTTCAGGGAGGAGCACACCCGAGGGTGTGCAGATGAGGCGCCGCGAAAGGGGGGACACGGCACCGCACCAACAGCAAGATAGGCTGGCTGCGATCAGCTTTCAAGTCATTGATATCGATGAAACGCGCTTGGGCGTCGTCAGCGGTTGCGAAGGGCCGGAATCATGCGTCCGAGCAGGTTCGTTCCGCCAAGGAAATGATGTTTCAGCGCGCCCGCAATGTGCAGCAGGATCAGCGCAATGATCAGCAAGCCCATGATTTCGTGGACTTCACTCAACGACTCGGACAGCGCCTTGCTCTGGCCCACCGGCAGCATCGGCACCACGAACAGCCCGAAGAACGAGATCGGCCGCTGGGTCATCGCCGCGGACATCCACAGCCAGCCGCTCAGCGGGATCGCGATCATCATCAGGTAGAAAGCGAAATGGACCAATTTGGTCAGCGCCTGCTCCCACAACCGCATTGGCGGCAGCGGCGGCGGCCGATGCATCAGTCGCCAGACGATGCGGAGCAGGCTGAGCGCCAGCACCAGGATTCCGATCGCCTTGTGCCAGCCCATCATGGTCCGGCCCATGCCCTCGAAGCTGTCGTGCAGCAGGACGAGCGCGATATTGGCAATGATGAGCAGGCCGATGCTCCAGTGGAGCCAGATGGCGCCGCGCGAATATCGCGTCGGCGCCACCGGGAAATCGGCCTGCCCGTGCATCGTCAGGCTGCCGGAACCTGCGGCGGAACCTTGTCCGCCTCCAGCTGCGCCTGGAACAGTTCGCTCATCAGGCCGAGCGAATAGAGATGCGCATAAACCAGCGGCAGCAGCCCGCTCGAGTTCATCTTGCGCAGCACGTCACCGCGCAGCTCGCGCAGCTTGTTCTCGTCGACCATCTGGAAGCCGCGATAGATATAGGGCTGCTCTGCATCCTGCGGCTGGATGGCGACTTCGCCGTCGATCAGCAGCTTGTTGGCTTCCAGCTCCTTCACGAAGGCACCGGTCTTCTGCCAGCTCTGTTCCCACTGCTCGCAGAAGCCGAGCACGTTCTTGACGACGTCGGTCGGCTGACCGTCCTCGAACAGCGGCTGGCCTTCCTCGAAATCGCCGATCACGCCCGCTTCGGGATCGAAGCACAGCGACAGTTCGTCGCTTTCAGGGCGAAGGCGCGCGAGCAGGAAGGGATAGCGGCGGATATAGGCCGGCACATAGACGCGGTTGATCAGCTTGCCTTCGGCGTCGACGAACATGTTGACGCCTTCGTTGAGGCCCATAAGCGCCAGCGGCACCGGGTTCTCACCAACGGTGAAGATGATCGGATAATAACGCTGCACCATCGGGAATTCGTCGACGGTCACCGGAAAGGCGTGCTGACCGACAAGCCAGGGAGCGAAGTCGACCTGACGCGCCTTCCAATCCTTGTGCTCGTTGGACGAAAGCGGCACGAGGCCCTGATAAAGAACCGGAAGCGGATTCGCGTTCGGCGCGCTGGCCATTCGAAATTCTCCTGAAACTTCTTGTAATTGATGGATGATCGCGCCCAGCGGACGAAATAACGTGTCGGGCCGTTTATGGTGCAGCCGCGCCGGTTGCAAGCGGTACAAGCTTTCCGGGGTTCATGATGCCCAATGGATCGAGCGCGACCTTGATCGCACGCAGCGTCGTCAACCGCGCAGGATCGGCCAATCGGGCATTCTCGTCGCGCTTCATCTGCCCGATTCCGTGCTCGGCGGAGATCGATCCGCCGGCTGCAACGACGAGGTCGTGAACATAGGCGCTGACCGGTTTTCCGCCCCCCAACGCCCAGTCCGCCGGGGCGCCCGCGGGTGCGCGGACGTGAAAATGGACATTACCGTCGCCAAGATGACCGAAAGCGGTGGCATGCGTACCCGGAAAGCGCGATTCGACCGCAGCCGCGCCATCGATCATGAAATCGGGCATCCCCGCGACGGGCACCGAGATATCATGCTGCACGGCCGGGCCATGCGCACGCTCCGCCTGAGACAGCGAATCACGCAGCTTCCAGAAGGCATCGGCCTGCGCCTCGCTCGCCGCGATCGTCGCGTCGCTGCAAAGCCCGGCCTTCAGCGCACCGGCCAGGCACCGTTCGAGCATCGTGCCGGACGGCTCACTCTCCACGTCGGACCGGACGAGTTCGACCAGGACATGCCAGGGATGCTCACCGTCCAGCGGCGCACGCGTGCCCGGGATATGCTTGAGCACCAGCGCCAGCGAATCGGCGCGGACGATTTCGAATCCCTCCAGCGCGTCGGCGGCGCGTGCCTCCAGGTAGCGCAGCAATGCCAGGGCCTGATGCGGGCTTTTCACCCCGATCCAGCCGACCGCGCGATCGACGATCGCGGGCACGAGCGTCAGGCTCGCGGCGGTCACGATCCCCAATGTCCCTTCCGCACCGATCATCAGATGTCTGAGGTCATAGCCGCGATTGTCCTTCTTCAGCGGATTGAGCCCCTCGAACAGCGTCCCGTCGGGCAACACCGCCTCGATCCCGAGGGTCAGCGCGCGCATCGTCCCGAAGCGCAGCACCTGTGTGCCGCCGGCATTGGTCGAGACGAGCCCGCCCACCGTTGCCGATCCCTTGCCCCCCAGAGTCAGCGGAAACCGCATGCCCATCGCGTTGGCGGCGTCATGCAGCGTCGCCAGGATCACGCCCGCCTCAGCCACCGCGACTCCGTCTTCGGCGGACAGGCTGCGGATCCGGTTCATGCGCCGCATCGACAGAATCAGCGCCGAACCATCGCCGGGCGGCGTCGCTCCACCCACCATGCTGGTGTTACCGCCCTGTGGAACCAGCGGGACGCGATGCGCAGCCGCGATGCGCAGGATGTCCGCAACGTCGGCGGTATCGCCGGGACTCAGCAGCGCCGCCGCCTCACCATGGAAACGACCACGCCAATCGGTCAGCCACGGTGCGATGGCATCGCGATCGTCGGTGAAACCCTTGGGACCGAGCCGGTTGCGGAGCGCGTCGAGGGCGGAAACGGGAACTGTCATGGTTTGCCTTGCAGCTGTGCGAGAATTCATGGCGCGTTCAACCGCGATCGTGCAAGGGCAGCAGCGAAAATGAGTCCGATTGAATGACCATCTTGTCGCTCGCGGCAATGTTGCTGGCGGGGAGCGGGACTGCTGCGCGGTCTGACGCACCCGTTGGCGTGCCCGAACGCTTTGCCCAGATCACGATACGCGAACGCGTCATCATCCGCGTCCCCACCCGCGCGCCAGAGCCTCCCGCGAAGCCTGTGAAGTGGAAGGAAAAGAAGGGGCCGCGCTGTATCACGCTCAGTACGCTGGCCGGCGCCGCCGTCACCAAACCCGACAGTGTCGACCTGATCATGCGTGGCGGAACGCGGCTGCGCGCGCGGCTCGATCGCAGTTGTCCGGCGCTCGATTTCTATTCCGGATTCTATATCAAGCCGACCCGGGATGGACGGATATGCGCCGATCGCGACACGATCCATGCGCGTTCGGGCGGCCAATGCGAGATCAATACCTTCAAGACTCTGGTTCCCGACCGCTGAAAACTTGACAATCATGCGCGTTTCCGTCACCCGCAGCGGCGCTTGGCGGCGCTTTTTCGCTGCCCCGAACCACCCGGAACAAAAATGAGCTTTGCCGATCTCGGCCTGTCCGACGAACTCCTCCGTGCCGTCACCGAAGCGGGCTATGATCAGCCGACGCCGATTCAGAAGCAGGCGATCCCGTCGGTGCTGATGGGTAAGGATCTGATCGGCATCGCCCAGACCGGTACCGGCAAGACCGCGGCATTCGTGCTGCCGATGATCGACATCCTGGGTGAAGGGCGCAGCCGCGCCCGTATGCCGCGCTCGCTGATCCTCGAACCGACCCGCGAACTCGCCGCCCAGGTTGCCGAGAATTTCGACAAATACGGCAAATATCACAAGCTTTCGATGGCGCTGCTGATCGGCGGCGTCTCGATGGGCGATCAGCAAAAGGCGCTGGAAAAGGGCGTCGACGTCCTGATCGCGACGCCCGGCCGCCTGATGGACCTGTTCGGCCGTGGCAAGATCCTGCTCACCGGCTGCGACCTGCTGGTGATCGACGAAGCGGATCGCATGCTCGACATGGGGTTCATCCCCGATATCGAGGAAATCTGCACCAAGCTGCCCAAGAACCGGCAGACGCTGCTGTTCTCCGCGACGATGCCGCCGCCGATCAAGAAGCTGGCGGACAAGTTTCTCAACAGCCCCAAATCGGTGGAAGTCTCGCGCCCTGCAACCGCGAACACATCGATCAAGCAATATCTGGTCGAAACCGACTCGCGCAAGAAGCGCGAAACGCTGCGCGACCTGCTGCACGGCGAAGAGGTGACCACCGCGATCATCTTCTGCAATCGCAAGACCACCGTGCGCGAGCTCGCGACCAGCCTGAAGCGCGATGGCTTTGCCGCCGGAGAGATCCATGGCGACATGGAACAGCGCGATCGCATCGCCGAACTCGACCGGTTCAAGGCGGGAACGATCAATATCCTCGTCGCATCCGACGTTGCCGCGCGCGGCCTCGATGTGAAGGGCGTCAGCCACGTCTTCAACTATGACGCGCCCTGGCATCCCGACGATTATATCCACCGCATCGGCCGCACCGGTCGCGCCGGCGCGACCGGCACGGCCTATACGATGGTCACCGCCGCCGACGCGGAAGCGATCGAGAATATCGAGAAGCTGACCGGCCTGAAGATCGAACGCCTGGGCAAGCCTGCAAGGGTTGCCGAGAAACGGGAAGAGCCGAAGCGTTCGGAATCCAAGCGGGCCGAACCGAAGCAGGCCGCAGCCAAGGCAGAAAAGCCACGTCGCGCAAAGCCCGCCGATCGGGCGGAAACCAAGGACGAGCGGCCGCGCCGGGACGAGTATGAGCAGCCTCGCGCTGCCGCGAAGCCGCCCCGCCCCTCGCGCCCGCCCGTGCGCGACGACGAACCGGACGATGGCTGGAACGGCCCGATGCCCGGTTTCCTGAGCGTCAAGCTGGGCGACTGAGCTTCATGCCATTTGCGCATCGATGGGCGCATGCCGATGATGCTCCGGCACTGCATGCGTTGATGACGGCTGCGATCGACCAGTTGCAGTCCGACGTTCTCGACCCCGAACAGGTCCGCGCAAGCCATGCGGTGATGGGCATCGATACCCAGCTCATCGCCGACGGCAGCTACGTCCTCATCGAAGAGGATGGCCGCATCGCCGGCTGCGGCGGCTGGAGCCGGCGCGCCACATTATATGGCGGCGATCATTCGCCGGGCCGCGACGCCGCCTTGCTCGATCCGGCCGTCGATGCCGCGCGCATCCGCGCAATGTATACCCATCCCGATTACACGCGCAGGGGCGTCGGGCGCCTGGTGCTCGACCTGTGCGAACAGGCCGCGGCCGATGCGGGTTTTTCCCGGGTCGAACTGATGGCCACGCTGGCCGGCGAGCGGCTCTACAGCGCGTGTGGTTACACACCGATCGAACATACCCACAGCCCGCCGATCGACGGCGTCCGCGTGCCACTGATCCGCATGGGCAAGCCACTAGCTCGGGGTTGATCCGGTCCTGATCCGTCATTCCGGCGAAAGCCGGAATCTCGCTTTTCTGGACCGTGCATTGAAAGAAGAAGTGAGATTCCGGCTTTCGCCGGAATGACGATGGGGCGACCCTACGCCCCCTGCACGTCCCGGCTCGCCAGATACCGCGCCCGGAAACCATCCGCGAACAGTTTCAACCGCCCCTCGGTGATCGCCGCGCGCAGTTCCTGCATCAGCCGCTGGTAGAACCACAGATTATGCTCGGTCATCAGCATCGCGCCCAATATCTCGTCCGAACGGACGAGATGATGCAGATAGGCCTTGGACCATCCCGCGGTCGGCGATTCGGGATCGAGCGGCGTCAGATCCTCGGCGAATTTCGCGTTGCGGATGTTGATCGGCCCGTCCCAGGTGAAGGCCTGCCCCGTCCGCCCGCTACGCGTCGGCAGCACGCAATCGAACATGTCGATGCCGCGCTCGACCGCGCCGACGATATCGTCGGGCTTGCCGACCCCCATCAGATAGCGCGGTTTCTCGACGGGAAGCTGGTCGGGCGCGAAATCGAGACAGCCGAACATCGCCGCCTGCCCCTCTCCCACCGCGAGCCCGCCCACGGCATAGCCGTCGAATCCGATATCGATCAGCGCGTCGGCAGACGCCTTGCGCAATCCCTCGTCAAGCGCGCCCTGCTGGATGCCGAACAGCGCGGCACCCTCGGCATGGGCGCCGCCGGCGTCGAAACCGGCTCGCGAGCGCGCCGCCCAGCGCATCGATCGCTGCATCGCCGCGAACTGTTGCTCGCGCGTCGAGGTGGTCGGCACCAGTTGATCGAACGCCATCACGATGTCCGATCCCAGCAGGCGCTGGATCTCCATCGAGCGCTCTGGGCTCAGCATGTGACGCGATCCGTCGAGATGGCTCTTGAAGCTCACCCCTTCCTCGGTGACCTTGGTGAGGTCCGACAGGCTCATCACCTGATAGCCGCCACTGTCCGTCAGGATCGGCCGGTCCCAGCCCATGAAGCCGTGCAGACCGCCCAGCCGCGCCACGCGCTCCGCGCTCGGGCGCAGCATCAGGTGATAGGTATTGCCCAGGATGATGTCGGCACCGGCGGCGCGGACATCGGCAGGCTTCATCGCCTTGACCGTGCCGGCGGTTCCCACCGGCATGAAGGCAGGCGTGCGGATCTCGCCGCGTCGCATATGGATGGCGCCGGTGCGCGCTTTGCCGTCGGTCGCGGCGATGGTGAAGGAGAAACGTTCGCTCATGGGGATCGCGCCTACAGGATCGGCGGCGCGAAAACAGCCCGAAAGCGGAGGCGCGCAGTCAGGTCGAGGTATCGGGCGGCGGGTTGAGCAGGCCAAATTCGCGTCCGATCGCATTGGCACGCTCCATCGCGCGCTTCACATCGGCTTCGGTCATCTCTCCCGCAAGCTGATCGATAGGGCCCTGCGCGTCTTCATCCCCAAGATTGCTGGCGGCAACGAGCCAGGCAAGCGCCTCGATCCTGTTCTCCGGAACACCTTCGCCACGTGCATGAAGCATGCCGACACCATAGAAGCCATGCGGCTCGCCCAGTTCGGCCGCGCGCCGATACGTCTTCATCGCGACGTCAAAATCCTGTCGCGTTCCACGTCCCAGCGCATACATCACACCCAGGCTCGTAAAGGCGCGGCTGTAATTTTGCTGGGCCGATTTCAGCAACCAACGGAACGCTTCCTCCGGATCGGCCACCACACCTTCGCCCCGGTCCAGCATGACGCCGAGGCGCCATTGCGAATGTTTGAATCCAGCTTCGGCGGCGCGGCGAAAATGGAACGCCGCCTTGGCCTTGTCCTGTTCCACCCATTTTCCGGTATCGTAGAACCAGCCCAGCGCCTCGCTGCCGTCATGGTCGCCATCCGCCGCGGCTCGACGGGCAAGGTTGAACGCATCCTCCAGTCGGTCCTGCGCGATCAGCGCCGTGACGTCGTCCATCGTCTTTGCGGCAGGCAACAGCGCCAGTGCCAGCGCAAGCAACAGAAACCTCATGGCCATCCCTCCAGTTCGGCACGAGAATGGCATCCCGCAGCATCCGTCGCCAGCGCAACCCGCGCCATTTCGGCAACGCGACCGGCGTTCAAAGCACCGAACTGTCCCTGTCCAGCAGGCGGACAGCCGTGCGCAGGGCGTCAGTCAGTGCGGCACGCTGCAGTTCATCGAGATGTGCGATGCTCGCCGCCACCTGGGCGTAGACGTCCGCATCGATCGCATCGAACAACAGCCTGCCCGCCCCGGTCAGCGAAATGGGGCGTTGCCGCGCATCGCTGCCCCGCCCGCGCTCGATCAGTCCACGCGCCTCGAAGCGGGCGACGATCCGGCTGAGATAGCCGGGATCGATCCCCAGTTCCGCGCGTATGCCAGAGGCCAGAACCGGTTCCTGCCGCGCAACTTCGTAGAGCACGCGCGCCTCGACCAGCGAAAGGCCGCTGCCCATGAACGACGCATCGAGCACACCAAAGGTCCGGGTGTGGAAGCGGTTGAACGCCCGCAGTGTCCGGATCGTATCGCATTGCGTCTTATTCATGGGATTGACTGTCGCGAGATAGTTGCCAATGTCAACTAATGAACATCATAGCTTCCTCCCTCGAGTCCCATCCGCTCGATCGTCCCATCTGGTCCTCGCTCACCACCGGCTGGTCGGCATTCGCTCAGGGCGATGGCCGCGCGTTCCGGCTCGATCAGCGATACGGTCCGTTTGCCGCCCCGGCCGATCCGTCGCCCGAAAGCCTGGACGCACTGGCCGCGTTGATTCCCGCCGATGGCCAACTCTGGCTGGTTGGTGAGCGCGACCTGCCCACGCCGCGCGATACGATAGTGCTGCGCACCGGATTGCTGCATCAGATGGTCGCCGAGCATGTCATGCCGCCAACACAGTCGATCGACTTCGTGCCGCTGGGTGATGCCGACGCCGCCGAAATGCTGGCGCTGGCGCAGCTCACCAAGCCAGGCCCCTTCACCACCCTGACCCACCGGCTCGGCAGTTTCATCGGCGTTCGGCGTGATGGGCAATTGGTCGCCATGGCCGGCGAGCGGATGAAGATCGACGGATTCACCGAGGTGAGCGGCGTCTGCACGCTCCCGGATCATCGCGGCAAAGGCTATGCCGGCACGCTGATGCGCATCGTCGCCCAGGACATATTGGCGCGCGGCGAGCGCCCGTTCCTTCACACCTATGCCGATAACAGGACGGCGATCGGGCTTTATGAAAGCCTCGGATTCCGGTTGAGGACACCACTCGACATGGTCGTGCTGGGGCGCGCGCCAGCGTAGAGGTTCCGGTACCAGCTCGCTCGAGCTTTAGCGTTTACGCTCTTCCGACGGTGCCATCTGCTGGCCCTTACGGCCATCGCGCGGATCGACGCGCGGCATCGTCATCACGATCAGTTCCGATCGGACGAGCACACCGTCCTTGTCCTTGTCCATCGCGTCGAAGCGGCGACCGAATTCGGCGCGGAATTCTTCCAGCGTCACCTTGTCGTCGCCATCGCTGTCGAAATCGAATTGCCCGGGCAGCGCATAGGCATTGCCCAGCCACGCTTCCGACCATGGCCCGAGTTCCAGCAACGAGATCACCCCGTCGCCATTGCGGTCCCCCGACTTGAAGGATCGCATGACACCTGCGTCGAACTCCGCGCGCGTCACCCGTGTGTCGCCGTCAGTGTCGAAAGCCGCGATCATCACCGCGACGGGGGTGGCCGACAGGGTCGGCCGCGTCGGCAGCGCGGGTTCGGGCGCCTTCTTGGCGTCTGCGACCGCCGCGATCGTTAGCAGCGGAATCAGCAAGGCAAACGCGCGCATCGGCGATCCTTTCAGGGCAGCAACAGGCTGGCATCACCATAGGAATAGAAGCGATAGCCATTGCCGATGGCATGGGCATAGGCCGCCTGCATCCGATCCAGCCCCATCATCGCGCTCACCAGCATGAACAAGGTGGAGCGTGGCAGGTGGAAATTGGTCATCAGCCCGTCCACGCCACGAAAACGATAGCCCGGGGTGATGAAGATCGCCGTGTCGCCCTCGAACGGACGGACGATGCCATCCTCCCCAGTCGCGCTTTCGATCAACCTGAGCGACGTCGTACCGACCGCGATCAACCGCCCGCCTGCCGCGCGCACGGCGTTGAGACGATCGGCAGTCGCCGCGTCGATCCGCCCCCATTCGGCATGCATGGCGTGATCGTCGGTGTCGTCGGCCTTGACCGGCAGGAACGTGCCCGCACCGACATGCAGGGTCAGCGTTGCCGTCTCCACCCCCGCCCCAGCCAGGCGATCGGCAAGCTCGGGCGTGAAGTGCAGCGCGGCGGTCGGCGCGGCGACCGCGCCAGGCTCGCGCGCGAACATCGTCTGATAGTCGTCGGCATCGCGTGCGTCGGCGGCGCGGCGCGACGCGATATAGGGTGGCAACGGCATCCGTCCCGCGCGCTCGAGCAACAGCTCGACCGGCTCGTCGCCGGCAAAGTCGAGTGTGAAGCTGCCGTCCGCGCCACGGGCCGACGCGACCGCCGAGACATCCGCGCCGAAATCGATCGTGTCGCCCTCGCGCAGCCGCTTGGCATTGCGGATGAAGGCGCGCCAGCGCCGCGGCCCTTCCCGCTTGTGCAGGGTCGCGCCGATCGACGCGTCGCCACGTCGCCCCTCAAGCTGTGCTGGGATCACGCGGGTGTCGTTGAACACCAGCATATCGCCGGCCTTCAGCAGGCCTGGCAGATCGCTGACATGGCGGTCCCCCAGGCCATTGTCATCGACCAGCAGCAGCCGCGCACTATCGCGCGGCTCGGCGGGGCGAAGCGCGATGCAGTCGGCAGGCAGCGCGAAATCGAACAGGTCGACGCGCATTATTTCGGCGAGGTCTGCGCCTCTGGGGCCGGCGGCGCGAGCGCGGCGGCCGGGGCAGGCACGCCCTGCGCCGCCATGGATGCACGCACGATCCTGGACGGATTCGCGGGCGGCTCGCCCCGCTCGATCGCATCGACATATTCCATGCCGGCGATCACACGCCCGAACGCGGTGTATTTCCGGTCGAGCGCGCCGCGCGGCATGAACATGATGAAGAACTGGCTGTTCGCGCTGTCAGGACTGTCCGCGCGCGCGGCCGAGACCGTGCCGCGCAGATGCGGCAGCAGGCTGAATTCCGACTTCACGTCGGGCAGGTCCGACCCGCCCGTGCCCGTGCCCGTCGGATCGCCGGTCTGCGCCATGAAGCCGTCGATCACACGGTGGAAGATATGGCCGTTGTAGAAGCCGCGATTGACCAGCGTCTTGATCCGCTCGACATGGGCGGGCGCAACGTCAGGGCGCAGCTGAATGGTCACGCGTCCGCCCGTCGACAGATCGAGATAAAGGATATTCTGCTGATCGCTCTCCGGCGCGGGCGGCAGTTTCGGCACGGTCAGGTTGACCGGGGGGGGCGCAGGCGGGGCCGGCTCGGCCGCGGGTGCAGGCGCAGCTTCGGGTGCGGGCGGCGTGGGCGCGGCTTCAGTCGCCGGTGCGGGCGCAGCCTCGGGCGGCTGCTGCGCCGCTGCCGGCACGACGGCCATCAGCCCGGCAAGAGCGATCAGAAAAAGCTTCGAACGCATGTTTGTCCTCGATCCCAAAATCAGTTCCGGTCCATGAGAGGGTATGGCTGAGCGGCGGCTGAACGCCTCAGCTGCCCTTCCGCCCGATCTGTTCGACGCGCGCGCGTACCTCGGTCTCGACCGACGGCGTCACGAAACGCGAAATCTTGCCACCATAGATCGCAATTTCCTTCACCAGTCGCGACGCGATCGGCTGCAGCGAAACATCCGCCATCAGGAAAACCGTCTCGATCCGGTCGTTCAACTGCTGGTTCATCCCCGCCATCTGATATTCATACTCGAAATCGGCGACGGCGCGCAGCCCCCGGACGATCATCGAGGCGCCTTCGCGTTCGGCGAAATCCATCAGCAGCGAATCGAACGAAACCACGTTGATCGCGCCGCCGATGCCGGCCACTTCGCGCTGCACCATCTCCATGCGTTCGTCGATCGAGAACATCGGCGACTTGGACGGATTGGTCGTGACGCCGATCACCAACCGGTCGACCAGCTTGGCGCCGCGACGGATGATATCCATGTGCCCCAGCGTGATCGGATCGAAGGTTCCGGGATACACCCCAACGCGGTCTGTCATCAGCGATCCCTTTCCACCACATAGTGCGCCAGTGCGCGAAGCAGGTCCGCTTCCGAACCATAGCTGCGAAGATGATCGATCGCCTGCGCCACCAGCGCCGACGCCTGTTCCCGCGCGCGATCGACGCCGAGCAGCGACAGGAACGTCGCCTTGCCCGCGGCCGCATCCTTGTTGAGCGCCTTGCCCGCAACCGCCTCGTCACCCTCGACATCGAGCAGATCGTCGGCAATCTGGAAGGCAAGACCGAGATCGCGGGCATAGCCGCGCAGCCCCGTTCGTCCTTCGGGCGGCACGCGGCCGAGGATCGCCCCCGCTTCCACCGCGATGCTGATCAACGCCCCGGTCTTCATCTGCTGCAGACGCGTGACTGTCGACAGGTCGAAATTCTGGTGTTCGGCAACCAGATCCATCATCTGCCCGCCCGCCATGCCACCGGGGCCGCTGGCGCGTGCGAGTTCGAGCATCAGCTCCGAACGGACGAAGGGATCGGGGCTGGTCGCATCGTCGCCCAATATCTCGAAGGCAAGCGCATGCAGCGAATCGCCCGCAAGGATCGCGGTCGCCTCGTCGAACGCCTTGTGGACGGTCGGCTTGCCGCGGCGCATGTCGTCATTGTCCATCGCCGGCAGATCGTCATGGACCAGCGAATAGACATGAATGCACTCGATCGCCGTCGCGGCGCGAATCGCGCGGTGACGATCGACGTTGAACAGTTCCGCCGTCGCCACGGTCAGCAGCGGCCGGATGCGTTTGCCGCCGCCGATCGCGGCGTGGCGCATCGCTTCGAACAGCCGCCCACGCGGATCGTCGGGTATGCGCAGCAGCAGATCGAACTGGCGATCGACGTCCGCCGCGACCCGCTCCATCACGGGTTTCAGGTCGAATCTGCCGCCGGCCATCGCCGTATCAGCCCGCATCGAAGGGCGTCGTTCCGGACGGACGGCCGTCCGCGCCCAGCGTGATCTTTTCGATCCGCGCCTGCGCATCGGAAAGCCGCTTCTCGCATTGCGCGCGAAGCCGATCCCCCTCTGCATAAAGGGTGATCGATTCGTCGAGCGAGGCTTCGCCACTCTCCAGCCGCGAGACGATCGTCTCCAGCCGCTTCAGCGCGTCCTCGAATGTCAGGCCCGCAAGGTCCTCGGTGCTGGTTTCGCCCATGCCGCCGCTATGGCGGAGTGGGCCGGGTGGGGTCAAGCGAAGCCCGCAAATCGGCCTTCATTCAAGACCAGGGATGCCCGTCGACGAGCAGCACGGGCCCGGTGGTCGACGAGAATCGATCTCCGACGATCTCCGCATATTCCGGCGACAGGCGCCATGCCTCGAACGCCGCCTCGTCCGGAAAGGCCATTATGATGACCTTGTCGCCTTCCCATTCGCCCTCGACGACGCGGGGCTTGTCCCGCATCGCCAGAACCTTGCCTTGGAACTTGTCGAAAACAGCGCCGAAATTCCGCTGATAGCGCTTGTACGTGATACGGTCGTCGATGGTGATCAACGCCACGGCGTAAACGGTCATGCTTCACCCGATCGGTCTCGAGCCCGATTATCTCGGGCGGCAAGGTGATCCGCCCCCCACAGGCGTGAATCAGCCCCTCATCAAAGCCTTGGCCCGTTCCTCTTCCACCAGCTCCTTGCGGCTGAGCTTGCCGACGAGCGTCTTGGGCAGGCTTTCCCGCACCTCGACCGCCACGACACGCTCATGCTTACCAAGCTGCGGATTCAGCCAGGCCTTCAGTTCCTCTCCTTGAATCCCCACCGCGCCATTTAGCGTTACGAAAGCCTTAGGCACTTCTCCGTGATATTCGTCCGGGATTCCGATCACAAGCGCCTCCTTCACTGCCGGGTGACGATAAAGCACATCCTCCACCTGGCTCGGGAACACCTTGAAGCCGCCGACCGCGATCATGTCCTTCAACCGATCGACGATGCGGATATAGCCATCGGCATCGATTTCACCGACATCGCCGGTGCGCAGATAGCCGTCGACGAACACTTCGGCATCGGCATCGGGCCTCTGCCAATAACCCTTCATCACCTGCGGTCCGGCGAACACGATCTCACCCGGCTCGCCATCGGCGGGCGGTTTGCGCGGATCCTCCTTGTCGACCAGCTTGACGAAGGTTCCGGGAATCGGCTGGCCGATCGTGCCGGTCTTGCCCGCGCTTTCATACGGATTGGTCGAAACGACGCCCGCGCTTTCCGTCAGTCCATAGCCTTCGATCACGCGTGCACCGGTCTTCGCCTCGAATCGCGTCTTCAGCGCCTCCGGCAAAGGCGCACCGCCCGAAATGCAGACGCGCAGCGACGAGAAATCGGTGCGCTCGACATGCGCATGATCGAGCAGTGCCTGATACATGGTGGGCACGCCGGGCAGCGCGGTCGCCTTCACCCGTTCGATCAGCGCCAGCGTCTGCGCGGCATCGAAACGCGGCAGCATCGCGATCATGCCCCCGCGCTGCACCGTCCGGTTGAGTACGCATGTGTTGGCGAAGACATGGAAGAAGGGCAGCACGCCGACGATCCGATCTTCGCCATCCTGCCAGGGATCGATCGCATTCACCTGTCGCGCATTGGCGGTCAGGTTCTGGTGGGTCAGCATCGCGCCCTTGGGCGTACCGGTGGTGCCGCCGGTATATTGGATCAGCGCCACATCGCGCGCCGGATCGATCGAAGGCGCCTGGAACCCACCGTCATTGGCGATCAACGCGGAAAAGCTGCTGATTCGCGGATCCGACGGCCGCGCGGCAACTTCGGAACGGCGGAACATCCGGTACAGCAGCGACTTGCCTGTTGGCAGCGCCCCGGCGACCGAGCCGACGACGATGCGCTCCAATCCCGAACGCTCCATCACTTTGAGCGCAGTCGGCAGCAACGCGGTCGCGGACAAGGTGAAGAGCAGCTTCGTGCCCGAATCCTCGACCTGATGAGCGAGTTCGTCGGCGGTGTAGAGCGGCGAGAAATTGACGACGGTCGCGCCCAGCTTCAGCGCGCCGTAATAGGCCGCCAGATAATGCGGGACATTGGGCAGGAACAGGCCGACCCGGTCGCCCGGAACGACGCCCAGTTTCGCCAGGCCGCATGCGACCCGGTTCACGCCGTCCAGCACTTCGGCATAGCTGTAACGCCGCCCCATGAAGTCGATCAGCGGCGCATCCGGCCGGCGCTCGGCACTGATTTCCAGCATTGCCGGCAGCGAAAGCGGCGCGAAGGTCCGCTCCCATGGGCCGGGATGGTCGTAATGCGATGTCCAGATCGGTGTGTCCGCGCTCATTGACACGAATGTAAGCGGCACGGCCGGGGGGTCAAGCCGCCTGGAACCACCAGACATCGTCGCTTACAGTTCGTGCGGCGCGACCCTCGACCTCAAGATGGCGAAGATGCGACAGCGCCTCTCCCGTCGCCAGGCCGAGAACGCTCTGGTCGATCTTGCGGCGAAACAGCTTTTCGAAACAATCGACGGCGCGGCGTGGCGTCTTCAGGAAGATCGCCAGTTCGTCCAATCGTTCATGATGCTCGTCGCGCATCGCCTCAAGGCGCGCATGAAGACCGCGAAACGGTTCGCCATGCGCCGGCAGGACCAGCAGATCGTCGGGAAGTTCGAGCAGTTTGTCGATCGAATCCAGCCAATCGCCGAGCGGATCGCCATCGGGCTCGACCGCACTGAGCGAGACGTTCGAACTGATCCGTGGAAGAACCTGATCGCCGGAGATCATGTACCCGACACGATCGTTCACCAGGCAGGCATGTTCCGGGCTGTGCCCCGATCCCGTCACCACACGCCAGCGTTCGGCACCGAAATCCAGCACATCGCCGTCATTGATGCGCCGATAGCCATAGGGCAGCGCGGAGAGATAATGCTTGATGCGGCCCCAGCCCTCTTCTTCGGCCTCCGCGATCTGTACGTCGTTCCAGCCTGCCGCACGACGCATCGCGACGACTTCGTCGGGAATCCGGTCGCGCGCATCGTTGCGCAGCAATTGCGCGGTCAGCCATTCGCCACGGGTCATCCACACCGACGCCCCGAAACGATCGGAAAGCCATCCGGCAAGGCCGATATGATCGGGATGAAGATGCGTACCCACGACGCGAGTGACAGCGACATCCGCCAACGGCCCGGCAAAGATCGCGTCCCAATCCTCCCGGCAGGGATCCAGATTCATGCCGGTGTCGCAGATGGCGACACCATCGCCATCATCGAGCGCCCAGCAATTGATGTGCCCCAGCGAACCAGACAGACGAATGCGCGCCCAGCGCACGCCGCCCTCCAGCGCATGAAGCATGCCCGGCTCCGGCGCGAAGGTGCCGAGCGGATAGGTCAGTCCCCGATAGCTGGTCGCGACGAAACTCTCGTCCTGCGTCAGCGACGCATCGGGCGAGCCGTTATTTTTTGAAGAGTGAGTCACGCGTCAGCTCGACGGGGGCCGGCGGTGCCTCCTCGGCATTCAGCGCGGCTTCCGCCTCGCGTGCAGCGGCATCGCGTTCCGCGCGAAGTTCCTCGATCAACGCGGCACGATCGCCATCGATGCGATTGTCGGTCGGCGCCTCGATTCCGGCCTTCTTCGCGGCACGTGTCACCAGCGCGTCCAGTTCACGCTGCGAACACAGGCCGAGCGTCACGGGATCCTTGGGAATGATGTTCGCGATGTTCCAATGGCTGCGCTCGCGCAGCGCCTGGATCGTCGTGCGGGTCGTGCCGATCAGCTTGCCGATCGCGCCATCCGAGATTTCGGGATGGTTGCGGATGATCCAGGCGATGCCGTCGGGCTTGTCCTGCCGCTTGGAGACCGGGGTGTAGCGTGGCCCCTTGGTGCGGCGGATCTGTTCCGGCCCCTTCTCCATCTTCAGCGTGTAGCCAGGATTGTTCTGGCCCTTCTCGATCTCTTCCATCGTGATTTCGTGCGCACGCACCGGATCGCGGCCAGTCAGCTTGGTGGCCGCGGTATCGTCGGCGATCGCCTGGACCTCGAGAATGTGGAGCCCACAGAATTCCGCGATCTGCTCAAAGCTGAGCGAAGTGTTGTCGACCAGCCAGGATGCGGTCGCATGGGGCATGAGCGGCTGAGCCACGACGGAATTCTCCAGATAAAATAAGGGCCGCCCCTTTATGGAGCGGCCGGAAGCATGCAACCGATCTAGTGCCGAACGCGATCAAGGGCAAGTTTCATCACCAAGCCCCGCTGAAGGCGCAGGATCAGGGCTGCCGGGCCAGAGCGAGCCGGAGGCCAAAGGCAACGAAGATTCCCCCGGTTATGCGATCCAGCACCCGCACCACCGGGGGACGCGCGAGGAAACGCCCAAGCGGAACCGCCGCGGCGATCAGCGCCGCGAACCAGATCATGCTCGTCAGCACATGGATGCAAGCGAGCAGAAACGAAAAGCTCACCACGTCCGCACCCGCCGGCACGAATTGCGGAAGGAAGGAGATATAGAAGACACCGACCTTGGGATTGAGCAGATTGGCCAGAAACCCCCGACGAAGGGCGCGCCGGGCACTGATGGCGGTATTCGTACCTTCATCGGCCATCAGGCGATCGCGCGGCGACAAGATCAATTTCACCCCGAGCCATATCAGATAGGCCGCGCCGATGAATTTGAGGATCGTGAAAGCCAATGTCGAAGCGGCCAGCACCGCGCCAAGACCCAGCGCGACGGCGGCACCCCAAGCCAGGCAACCAAGCCCGATCCCGAGCGCCGCGAGCAACGCCTGGTGCGGGCCGCCCGACGCCACGCTTCTGATCACCATCGCCGTATCGACACCAGGCGTGATCGTCATCACCATCGCGGCGGCGGTAAAGGCGACAAGCGACTGGGTTGCATCCATCGCCCGACGCTAGCGCCGGAAATGGGCGAGATTATGATTGTCGCCCGTCCAGAGCTTGCTTTCCAGAGGCGCCAAACAACCCCTCAGGCAGCCTCGGCCAGCACCTGTCCCATGATCGGCACCAGGGCATCGCGAAACTCCCGGGCACTCGCCGCCCAGGTGAAACGCGCGCCATAGCCAGCGCAATCCGCACGATCGCGCGTCAGCGCACGACGGATCGCGACGTTCAGATCCTCGTCCATTGCACCGACGCTCTCGTCGATCACGTCGATCGGCCCGGTAACGCGATGGGCGGCAACCGGCGTGCCGCAGGCAAGCGCTTCGATCATCACCAGCCCGAACGTGTCCGTCCGGCTGGGAAAGACGAAGACGTCCGCGCCTGCATAGGCGCCGGCCAGGGCACGGCCCGAAAGCGTGCCCAGAAACAGAGTGTCGGGATAGGCAGCCTCGAGCATCTCGCGCGCCGGCCCATCCCCGACCACGACCTTGGTGCCCGGCTCGTCGCTGCCAAGAAACTCCTCGATATTCTTCTCCACCGCGACCCGGCCGACATAAAGCTGGATTGGACGCGGCAGCCCCGCAAAATCGGGCGGTGGCGGAGCGTCAGGCCCAAAACAGGCCAGATCGACGCCGCGGCCCCAATGGGTCAGCCGATCGATGCCATGCGCGCGCAACGTTTCCCGGATCGACGCCGTGGACGCCAGCACGGCGCTCGACGGGGCATGAAACCACTGAATGTAGCGCCAGAACCATTCGGCGGGCATTCCCGTCCGCTTCGCGGCATAGTCGGGGAATTGCGTATGATAGGCGGTGGTGAACGGAATCTTCCGCCTGAGGCACCAACGTCGCGCGGCGACGCACAGCGGTCCCTCGGTCGCGAGATGAATGGCGTCGGGCGCGAAATCTGCGATCATCGTTCCCACAGTCACCGTCCGCGCCATGGCAAGACGGATCTCCGGATAGGTGGGGCATGGCAGCGAATAGAAGAGATCCGGAGATATCACGCGCACCTCGTGCCCCTCCCCTTCCAATTCTGCACGAACCGCCCTCAACGTGCGGACGACGCCATTGATCTGAGGCTCCCACGCATCGGTGACGATGGCGATCCGCATCGGGGCGCCGCGGATCATGCCGCGATCCGCGCGACGTCGCGGCTGTTGCGCGTCGCGATCTCGTCGGCCCAGTGGAGAACCTCCATCCGTCCGTCGAAATGCTCGACCAGCGCGGTGCATCCCTCGACCCAGTCGCCGTCATTATAATATTCGACGCCGGCGATATCGCGGATATCAGCGGTGTGGATATGGCCGCAGACCACGCCGTCCACGCCGCGCTGTCCGGCTTCGTGGGCCACGATCTCCTCGAATTTGGAGATGAACTCGATCGCGTTCTTCACCTTGTGCTTGGCCATTTTCGAAAGCGACCAATAAGGAAGCCCGAGCCCCGTGCGGACACGGTTCACGATATAGTTGAGCTTCATCATCACTTCGTAGGCAAAGTCGCCGACATGGGCGAGCCAGCGATGGGCGAGCATGATCGTGTCGAACTCGTCGCCGTGCAGCACCAGCAGTTTGCGACCATCGGCAGTCTCGTGGATCGCATTGCGCCGGATCTCGACACCGCCGAAATTGAGGCCGGCATAGGGGCGCAGGACTTCGTCGTGATTGCCGGGAATATAGATGATCCTGGTGCCGCGCTTCGCGCGCTTCAGGATCCGCCAGACGATGTCGTTATGCGCCGCCGGCCAGTAGAGCCGCTTCTTCAGCCGCCAGCCATCGATGATGTCGCCGACCAGATACAGCGTGTCGCTGTCGGTGCTGTCGAGGAAGTCGATCAGCATGTCGGCGTTGCAGCCGCGCGTACCGAGATGGATATCCGAAATCCAGATCGTCCGGTAACGCTGCCGCGTCCGGCTCTGGCAAGGTTCCGGAATCGTCGGTTCGGATCGGTGGAAGTCGAAAACTTCACCCTCGGCGGCAAAGCGCGCAATCGCGTCCATATCTTCTTTCCCCGGACATTGCCCTTGCCCGGGATCAATCGCGATTTTCTGTTACAGTTTGAACGCCGAAGCGATTACGCTTCCATGACAACATGGCCGCGCAATTGCGCCATGCGATCCAGCCATGCCTGAACATGCGGGTAGAGCGACAGATCGAATCCACCCTCCTCCGCCACATGGGTGTAGGCATAGAGACTGATGTCGGCGAGGGTCGGGCCCTCCCCCACGAACCAGTTGCTGAGCGCCAGATGGTCGTCCATCCGCTGGAGCGCGGCATCGCCCGCCAGGCGCTTCGCCGGAAGCTGCACGCGCTGCACCTCGCTCAGCGCATCGGTGCCGATGAACACCAGCCAGTAGCGGACTGTCGCAAGATTGGGTTCGTGATGATATTGCTCGAAGAACATCCAGCGCAGCATGTCGGCGCGCGAGAAACGATCCTTCGGAATCAGCGCGGACCCATCGGCCAGATAGAAACAGGCCGCATTGCTTTCCGCCAGGAAGCGCCGCCCGACCTGAAGCACCGGTATCCGGCCGACCGGATTGATGTTGGTCAGGAATTCGGGCGTTCGCGTCTCGCCCTTCAATATGTCGTATTCGACGCGTTCCAGCCTCAGGCCGAGATGCGCCGCGGTCAGCCGGATCTTGTAGCAATTGCCCGACTGCGCATATTCGTGGAGGACCAGTTTCTCGCTCATGGTCAGATGATGCCTTCGGCGTCCTTGCGCTTCTGTTCCTGACGCCAGCGCCAGACGATCAGCCCGATCACGAACGCGAGCGGGATCCAGCCCCAGAAATAGTGCCAATAGGGAAAGGCATAGTCGGCTTCATAGTCGATGCCGGTCAGTTGTTTGATCGCCTCAAGCTCGCGTCCCGTCGCCGGCGCCAGATGGGTCTGCCCGTCGGTACCGCGCGAATAGAAGACGAAGCCGGCGTCCTTCCACGCGGCAAAAGGCATCCACACTGCGCTGAACTCGCGATAGGACCAGCCGAGATCGAGCGTCACCGTCCGCCCATCGGCACCATAGGCCTCGAAACGCGAATCATTCGGCAGATCGGCAACCAGCGCGATTTCCGGCGTGTTCGACATGGCCGATCGCCGTGCCTCTGCCGGCGCAGTCGCGGTCAATATCGTCCCGACCGCCAGCCCCAGCGCCCATGCCCCAAACCGCATCCTCATCCCCCAGTCAGCAGAACTATCTTTCCGATATGATCTCCGGATTCCATGTATTGGTGCGCACTGGCCGCCTCGGCAAGCGGAAAGGTTCTGTCGATCACCGGCTTCAATCGCCCCTCGGCGACATGCGGCCACACGCTGCGCGACAGTTCATCCGCCACGAGCGTCTTGAACTCGACCGAGCGAGCACGCAGCGTCGAACCCGTCAAAGTCAGGCGTTTCAGCATCACCGCCATAATTGGCACCTCTGCCGATGCGCCCCCGAGTGTTGCGATCGAGACGTGCCGGCCGTCCTCCGCCAGGCATTTGATGTTGCGCGGCAGATAATCGCCGCCGACCATGTCGAGCACGGCATTGCAGCCGCGGCCTTCCGTTTCCTCGCGCACCCTGGCGACAAAATCCTCGGTCTTGTAATTGATAGCGACATCGGCCCCCAATGCCCTGGCGGCGTCGCATTTCTCGTCCGATCCGCAGGTTACGATCATGGTGAGCCCGAAAAGCTTGCCCAGCGTGATCGCCATCGTCCCGATCCCGCTTGTGCCGCCATGGACCAGCACGACATCGCCCTCCACGGCATAGGCCCGCTCGAACAAATTGGTCCACACGGTGAACAGTGTCTCGGGAATCGCCGCGGCCTCGACCATGGTGATCGCCGGCGGAACCGGCAGGCACTGGCCGATCGGTGCCAGCGCATATTCGGCATAGCCGCCGCCGGAGATGAGCGCGCAGACCGCCTGTCCGATCATGTCGGCGCCATCACCATCGGCGGCCGCGACCACCCGGCCCGCAACCTCCAGCCCCAATATGGTCGGCGCACCCTTGGGTGGTGGATAATAGCCCAGTCGCTGGGCGACATCGGGCCGGTTGACGCCGGCCGCCTCCACCTTGATCAGCACCTCTCCGGGGCCGGGTTTCGGCACCGGGCGCTCGACGGGCCGAAGCACGTCGGGTCCGCCCGGTTCAGCCGGATCGATCGCGGTCATCGTCTCGGGCAGAGCGGCCATTCTGATCCCCCTGGGTCGCAGCATTTACCATGAAAAGTGCGTGCTTTATTGACAGTCGCACGGTTTCGGTCAACGTTTGCGACATGGACCTCGACGAAGTTTTTTCGAAGCGGCCTGGCGATCCGCTGACCCTGCTCGCGAAACAGGACCTCGATCCGTTTTCGGTCGAGGAACTCGACGAACGTGTCGAGATCCTGAAACGCGAGATTGCCCGGGTCGAAGCCAAACGCGCCAGCGCCTCCGCTCACCGTGCCAGCGCGGAATCGCTGTTCAAGCGATGAGCGACGCAGCCGTTCTTGATGAAGGCGGCAGCAATCCCGACATAGGGTCTACCGGGGCGGCGTTCCCACGCCCCGCATCGGAGTGAAACATCATGCCATCCTTCGCCAGCGCGCTTGAGAAGACGCTTCACAAGGCGCTTGAGGCCGCTTCAAACCGGCGCCACGAATATGCAACGCTCGAGCATCTGCTGCTCGCGTTGATCGACGACGAACATGCCAGCCAGGTCATGAACGCATGTGGCGTCGACCTGGGCGAACTGCGCGACGCGGTCGCAACCTATCTCGACAACGAGCTCGAGGCATTGAAGGTGGAGGGCGAAACCGACCCCTCCCCCACCAGCGGCTTCCAGCGCGTCGTCCAGCGCGCCATCCTCCACGTCCAGTCTTCGGGCCGGGACGAGGTGACCGGCGCCAATGTGCTGGTCGCGCTCTTCTCCGAGCGTGAAAGCTATGCGGTCTATTTCCTGCAGCAGCAGGATATGAGCCGGCTCGACGCGGTCAGCTTCATCAGCCACGGCGTCGGCAAGGGCAATGCAGCCCCCGAACCGCGCGACGTGAAGGGCGCAGAGGAAGAGAAGCCCCAGAAATCCGACGGCAAGCAGAAGGGTGAGAGTGCGCTCAAGCAGTTCTGCGTCGATCTCAATGAAAAGGCCCGGAACGGCAAGGTCGATCCGCTGATCGGCCGCTCGGCCGAGGTCGACCGCACCGTTCAGATCCTGTGCCGCCGCTCCAAGAACAACCCGCTCTATGTGGGCGATCCCGGTGTCGGCAAGACCGCCATCGCCGAAGGCCTGGCGCGCAAGATCATCGAAGGCGACGTGCCAGAGGTGCTGTTGCCCGCGGTCATCTATTCGCTCGACATGGGCGCACTGCTTGCCGGCACGCGCTATCGCGGCGATTTCGAAGAGCGGCTGAAACAGGTGGTCAACGAGCTTGAGAAGCTCCCCGACGCGATCCTCTTCATCGACGAGATCCACACGGTGATCGGCGCTGGCGCCACCTCCGGTGGGGCCATGGATGCATCCAACCTGCTGAAGCCGGCACTGTCGGGCGGCACGATCCGCTGCATCGGATCGACCACCTACAAGGAGTTCCGCAATCATTTCGAGAAGGACCGCGCGCTGCTGCGGCGTTTCCAGAAGATCGATGTGAACGAACCGACGATCGAGGATACGGTGAAGATCCTGACGGGCCTTCGCTCCGCCTTCGAACAGCATCATAACGTCAAATACACGCCCGATGCGATCAAGGCAGCCGTCGACCTGTCGGCGCGCTACATCAACGACCGCAAGCTGCCCGACAAGGCGATCGACGTGATCGACGAGGTCGGCGCGATGCAGATGCTGGTGGCGCCGAACAAGCGCAAGAAGACGATCACCCCCAAGGAGATCGAGGCCGTGGTCGCGACGATGGCGCGCATCCCGCCCAAATCGGTTTCGACCGACGACAAGGCAACGCTCGCCAGCCTGGAGACCGATCTCAAGCGCGTCGTGTTCGGCCAGAATGCGGCGATCGAGAAACTGTCCTCGGCGATCAAGCTCAGCCGTGCGGGCCTGCGCGATCCAGACAAGCCGATCGGCAACTATCTGTTCTCCGGCCCCACCGGCGTCGGCAAGACCGAGGTTGCCCGTCAGCTTGCCAGCATCATGGGCATCCCGCTCCAGCGCTTCGACATGTCCGAATATATGGAGCGCCACAGCGTTTCACGGCTGATCGGCGCGCCTCCGGGCTATGTCGGTTATGATCAGGGCGGATTGCTGACCGATGCAATCGACCAGCAGCCGCATTGTGTGCTGCTGCTCGACGAGATCGAGAAGGCGCATCCCGATCTGTTCGGCATCCTGCTGCAGGTGATGGATAACGGTCGACTGACCGATCACCACGGCAAGACCGTCGATTTCCGCAATGTCGTGCTGATCATGACGACCAATGCGGGCGCGTCGGACATGGCGAGCGAGGGCATCGGCTTCGGCAATGTCAGCCGCGAGGATGCCAGCGAGGAAGCGGTGAAGCGGATGTTCACCCCCGAATTCCGCAACCGTCTCGATGCGATCGTGCCGTTCGGCTATCTGCCGACCGAAGTGGTGAGCCGCGTGGTGGAGAAGTTCATCCTCCAGCTCGAACTTCAGCTGGCCGACCGCAACGTCCACATCACGCTCGACGACGACGCCAAGAAGTGGCTGACCGCCCGCGGCTATGACAAGCTGTACGGCGCCCGCCCGATGGGCCGCCTGATCCAAGAGAAGATCAAGCAGCCGCTGGCCGAAGAACTGCTGTTCGGCAAGCTCGTCCATGGCGGCGAAGTCAGCGTCCATCTGAAGGACGATGCACTCGCCTTCGAAGTGACTCCCGCCGCGCCGAAAAAGCCCAAAAAGGGCGGCAAGGCGAAGTCGGAAGCCAAGGCGTAGAGCGTTGAAACGTCGCGCCGTATCGCTGCTGCTGCTCGCTGCCCTGGCGGCGCTTCCCGGCAGCGTTTCGGCGCAATCGGTGGATGACATCTATGTCATGCGCCATCTGGAGCAGGAGGCCGGGGGCGATGACCCCGGCCTCAGCCCATCAGGCAAACGCCAGGCGGACCGGCTGGCGGCCTGGTTCCAGCGCGATCGACCACGCGCGATCTTTGCCAGCACCGCGCGCCGCGCGATCGAAACCGCGACCCCGATCGCACGGCGGCTAGGGGTGCCCGTCGAAACCTATGATGCCGCCGATCCGCAAAGGCTGATCGATCGCGTCAAGCGCACGCGCGGCGTGGTCCTGGTCGTCGGCCACAGCAACACGGTGCCCGATCTGATCCACCGGCTGGGCGCTGTCGGCCCACAGAATATCCCGCACACGCGCTACGGCCAAGTCTGGCGTGTACCGCGCCGTGGCGGCGTCGCAACGGAAATGGCGCTGCCGTTTCCGTAATCGGGAAGGCTACCTTCACGCGAGCCTGATCGGGGTGAGGCAAGCACCCCCAGCCGTCATGCCAGCGCCGTTATTTCGCAATCACCACCAGTTCGATCCGCCGGTTGCCGGCGCGGCCTTCGAGCGTGCCGTTGTCGGCAATCGGCTGGGTCAGCCCCTTGCCGTCCACCTCGATCCGTCCCTCGGATATACCGGCCTCGACCAGATGGCGCTTTGCAGTATCGGCGCGATCGCGTGACAGTTTCAGATTGGCTTCGGCATCACCGACATTGTCAGTGTGGCCGATGATGCGCAGCTTTACCTGCGGATAGGATTTGAGCAGTTCGACGAGCCCGGGCACCATCGCGCGCACGGCCGGCCTTGCCGTTGCCGACCAATCCTCGAACTGGTCGCCGCCGATCTGGAAGCTGCGCGGCGCCGGATCGGTCGAGGCAAGATAGGTTGCGAGTTGCTGGCCCACCGAACCGGGCTCGACCGAGATGGTCGCGCCATTGGGCAAGCCGATCAGTTCGCTGTGCGGCCCGGCAGCCGCTGCCGCCTGCGCGTTCGCCGCAGCCTCCTTCTCGGCGCGCCCGCACGCAGACAGCGCGAGAAGCGCGGCCGCAGCCACCAATGAACGATTGAAACGCAATACCATTGCCAAATACCCCCGAGTGGACGCGCGCGCCCGTCACAGGATTAGGGGCCGTAGCACGATGCTGACAAGCGCTTTCCCTGTGGAACAGATCCATATCGGGATATGATGCCCTTGCGCTGGCGTTCGAAAGTCGCATTCTCCCGCGATACCGCCTTTGCCGGAGTCTCATGATGCTGCGCCGAACCCTCTGCCTGTCCCTGCTGCTTGTCACCGCCTCGGCCCCCGCACTCGCAGCACCGGCCGACGGCCCCAACCGGACCCTGCAGGGCGGCGATCTGTTCGGTCTGGAGGCAGCGAGCGATCCGCAGATCAGCCCGGACGGCACCCGCATCGCCTATGTCCGCCGCTCCAACGATGTGATGACCGACCGCGCACGGCCGACCATCTGGCTGATCGACGTCCGCACCGGCGGGCAGGCACCGCTCGTCGCCGGACCGGGCGCACACAGCCAGCCGCGGTGGTCTCCCGACGGCAAGCGCCTCGCCTATGTCTCGACCGGCGAAGGCAGCGGCGCCCAGTTGTTCGTGCGCTGGATGGAAACGGGCGCGTCGGCGCGCGTCACCGGCCTACCCGACACGCCAGGTGCAATTGCCTGGGCGCCCGACGGCAATCGCATCGCCTATGTCATGAATGTGCCCGACGACGGGCTCAAGCTCGGCAAGGCGCCGGCGAAACCGGAAGGTGCGAACTGGGCACCCCCGCTCGAGGTGATCGACAAGGTCGTCTATCGGCAGGATGGCGGCGGCTATGTGAAGCCCGGTTTCGACCATATCTTCATGGTGTCGGCGGAGGGTGGCGCGCCACGCCAGTTGACCTTCGGACCGTGGCACGATGGCGGCCCACTCTCCTGGACACCCGACGGACGCACGATCCTGTTCAGCGCGATCCGCACCGGCGACTGGCAACGCAACTCGGTGAACAGCGAGGTCCAGGCACTGGATGTGGACACCGGCACCATCCGCGCGCTCACCGACCGCGATGGGCCGGACACCGACCCAACGGTCTCGCCCGACGGCACCCGCATCGCCTATCTCGGCTTCGACGACAAAGGCTATAGCTACCGGAATACCCAGCTTTACGTGATGAACCGCGACGGCAGCGGCGCCCGGTCGCTCACTGCCTCGCTCGACCGCAGCATCGACAAGATCCTCTGGTCGACCGATAGCCGTTCGATCTACGCACTCTACGACGATCGTGGCTCCAATCGCGTCGCGCGGATCGCGCTCGACGGAAAGCTGACCCCGGTCGCAACCGGCCTCGTCGGCAGCGGCCTGGATCGCCCCTATAGCGGCGGCGATTTCAGCGTCGCGAAAACCGGCGCGGTCGCCTTCACCAGCGGCACCCCACTCCGCCCGGCCGATGTTTCGCTGACGAGCGGCGGCACTGCGCGCAAATTGACCCGGCTCAACGAGGAATGGCTGGGCGGCAAGGCGCTCGCCGAGGTGCGCGAAATCGCGGTGACCGCAGCCGATGGCCGTACCGTGCCCGCCTGGCTCGCCACACCGGCCGGCCATGTCGCGGGGCAGCGACTGCCGCTGATCCTGGAAATCCATGGCGGCCCGCACAGTGCCTATGGCCCCGCCTTTTCCACCGACGTCCAGCTCTACGCGGCAGCCGGCTATGCGGTGCTCTACACCAACCCGCGCGGCTCGACCTCCTATGGCGAGGAATTCGCGCGGCTGATCGACAAGACCTATCCCGCCGACGACTATGGCGACCTGATGGCCGCGGTCGATGCCGCGATCGCCACGGGCGTCGCCGATCCCGACAATCTGTTCGTCACCGGCGGGTCTGGCGGCGGCGTGCTGACCGCCTGGATTGTCGGCAAGACCGACCGGTTCAAGGCAGCGGCAACGCAGAAGCCGGTGATCGACTGGGCCAGCTTCGTGCTGACCGCCGACAACTCACCCTATTTCGCCAAATACTGGTTCGGCAAACTGCCCTGGGAGGATCCGCAGGGCTATTGGAGCCGATCGCCGCTCTCGCTGGTCGGCAACGTCAAGACACCGACTCTCGTCGTCGTCGGCAGCCAGGATTATCGCACGCCGGTGAGCGAGGCGGAGCAATATTATTCGGCACTGCAACTTCGCGGCGTGCCGACGGCGTTGGTAAAGGTGCCCGAAGCGAGCCATGGCAGCATCGCCGCACGCCCATCACAGGCGGCGGCGAAGGCTTCGGCGATCCTGGCCTGGTTCGATAAATATCGGACGGGGAAGACGAGCGGAAATTAGGCCGTGAACTTATAAACAGCCGCTTTCGCAGGAGGGGCTAAACGGCCAACTATGGATGGTTAGCGGACTTAGCTTCAGAATCGTGCCATACGGATAAAAATGGGAGGCGTGTTTGCCCATAGGAGTGTCTCTTCTTCTCATCCATGCGGCAAGCTCAAGCGCTGCCGACGGCGCGGATCTCTTGCGATTTGAGCAACTTCAGCATTCAGCCGCCTGCCTTGTCAGGAAGGATCGTCATGCAACGAACCAGTTGGTAGCGACCGATCCCGACAGCGCGGAAGAACAAGCGCTCGTCACGAAACATAATAAACTAATCACTCGATGTCAGAAAAAGGGGACCTTCAATACCCGTCTTCTGCTGGGAGCAGCCGCGCAATATCTCTGGCGCGAACGTAGTTACTCAACGCTGGCGCCCGCGCTCACAACCGATCAGCAAAAATTTGTGGCGCAACGGTTTCTTGAAGTTGGTGATGGCAGACCTCCAAATAATATTGCCATAGATTGCCTGATTCGCTCGCAAACGTCGCTGGCCTCAAGCTTTGTTTCAACGGAGTTTGCGAGCGAGACTGAGGCGCGCGTCCGGCGCGAGCTAGTGTCATTTCTACCAAATTGCATACCCGTCGGTTCAAAGTTCACGATGCAGCCTTTCGACTTTCGATTAGCGATGGCTCGCCGTGTATATGGACGTTTGGAGATAAATGATTAATTTGCATAACTAGCACCACACCAAGTTCCGTTATTGGGGCGTTAGCCGACTGGCCGCTTTTATGAGTCTACGGCCTAGTCCAAGCTGCCACTCCAGCTTTCGCTGGAGCGACATCTCATGATCCAGAAACCGTTCGGGCTGAGCCTGTCGCAGCCCTGCCCTTCTTCAACGCCGGAGCAGCGAAAAAAGACAGGGGTTGGCCTGCGGCCGACTTCGTCCCGACAGGCTCAGCCCGAACGGTTCTGGATGTAGCTTATCCCCGCGCGAAAGCCTCGACCGGCAGCGCCATCAGGCTTTCCGCCCCACCCTCGATCTTGCGGCGGAGCGCGCCCGCATCGGGCATGATCCGTTCGGCGAAGAAGCGGGCCGTGACCAGCTTGGCCTCCATGAACGCGGTTTCGTCGCTGCCCGCCTGGAGCGCGGCATCGGCTGCCGTCGCCATGCGCAGCCACATCATGCCGACCGCGACGATGCCCATCAGGTGGAGATAGGGCATTGCCGCGGCGCCGGCATTATTCGGATTGGTCAGGCCGTTCTGCATCAGCCACATCGTCGAGGCCTGAAGCTGGCCAAGCGCCTTTTCCAGCGCCCCGGCCAGATCGGCGAGCTTCGCATTGCCCTTTGCCGCAGCCGCTTCCTCGCCGACGATCTTGAAGAACAGCTGGATACCGCGCCCGCCATTCTGCGCCAGCTTGCGGCCGACCAGGTCCATCGCCTGCACGCCGTTGGTGCCTTCGTAGATCATCGCGATCCGCGCATCGCGGACATATTGCTCCATGCCCCATTCGGCGATGTAGCCATGGCCGCCATAGACTTGCTGGCTGGTCGTCGCGATCTCATACCCCTTGTCGGTGCCATAGCCCTTGATCACCGGGGTCAGCAGCGAGATCAGGTCGTCCGCCGCCTGGCGTTCCTCTTCGGTCGCGGCCTTGTGCGCCAGATCGACCTGGAGCGCGCCCCACAGGCATAGCGCACGCAGCCCCTCGGTCAGCGACTTGCCCTCCATCAGCATGCGGCGAACATCGGGGTGGACGAACAAGGTATCCGCCTTTTCGCTCGGTTCAGCAGCGCCGGTCAGCGCGCGCCCCTGGCGGCGGTCCTGCGCATATTGGACGGCGTTCTGATAGGCGACCTCGCCCTGCGACAATCCCTGCAGGCCAACGCCCAGCCGCGCGGCGTTCATCATGATGAACATCGCGGCGAGGCCTTTATTCTCATCGCCGATCAGCCAGCCGGTCGCGCCGTCATAGTTCATGACGCAGGTCGAATTGGCGTGGATGCCCATCTTGTGTTCGATCGAACCGCAGGTGACGGCATTGCGCGCGCCGAGCGATCCGTCCTCGTTCACCAGGAACTTCGGCACGATGAACAGGCTGATGCCCTTGCTGCTCTCAGGCGCGCCGGGGGTCTTGGCGAGCACCAGATGGATGATGTTCTCGGTCAGGTCGTGCTCGCCCGACGAGATGAAAATCTTCGTGCCGGTGATCGCATAGCTGCCGTCGGCCTGCGGTTCGGCGCGGGTGCGGATCAGCCCCAGATCGGTGCCGCATTGCGGCTCGGTCAGGTTCATCGTGCCGCCCCATTGGCCAGCGACCATCTTGGGAAGATATTTCGCCTTCTGCTCGGGCGAACCCTTGACCAGGATCGCGGAGACCGCGCCCATGGTGAGGCCGTTATACATGGCGAACGCCATGTTGGCGCTGATCAGATATTCCTCGAACGCGGTCGAGATCACGTGCGGCAGCGCCTGGCCGCCAAATTCCTCGGGCGCGGACAGCGTCGTCCAGCCACCGGCGACGAACTGGTCATAAGCCTCTTTGAAGCCTTTGGGCGTCGTCACCGACCCGTCGGCATGGCGGGTGCAGCCCTCGGCGTCGCCCGACTGGTTCAGCGGGAACAGCACCTCCTCGACGAACTTTGCGCCCTCGCCCAGCACGGCCTCGACCATGTCCGCGCCGGCATTTTCGAAACCGGGAAGATTGGCGTGGCGATCGAGGCCGATCACCGAATCCAGAACGAAACGCGTGTCGCGCACGGGTGCGGAATAGGTCGGCATCGAAACTCTCCGTTATGTGTCGCGATTATCTATCGCGCCTGTATGTGTCGGGCCTGGGTTCAGGCCTTGGCTTCGCTTTTCGCGTCCGCTTTTTCGACCATCGTCACGAAGCGGGTCAGTTCGTCGATCTGCTCGTCGATATCGAGCCGCTGGCGCTTGAGCAGCGCGATGCGATCGTTGCACTTCTCCACGGTCACGCGGCGCTGGATATGACGCCCATCGCCGACATCGTAGAGATCGATCATCTCACGGATCTCGGACAGGCTGAATCCCACCCGCTTGGCGCGGAGAATCCAGGCCAGGCGCGCACGATCGCGCTTGGTGTAGATCCGCGTGGTACCGCGCCGCATCGGGGCGATCAGCCCTTCGTCCTCGTAAAAACGAAGCGCGCGCGCGGTCACATCGAATTCTTCCGAAAGATCGGAAATACTGTAGACATGGCGGTCGCGAACGTCCGGCGTGTCGAGCGTTGCATGAGTCGAAGCATAAGCCATAAGACGGATGCTATTTTACGTTCACGTTAACGTCAAGTAGGAGACTCGCAGAGCAACGTTCCGTCCCGCCCGACGACAGAGGCGGCGTCGATCCGCGACGCACTCGCCTGCCCCAGCGAAAATCCAGCGAGCGAACCATGTTTCGTGCAATAGCGCGCGCACGCCTCCGGCACGGATCCGGGCAGCGCGATCTCCCGTCCGTCGAAGCCCGCCTCGATCCGGCAATTGCCCTTGCTCTCCAGCGTGATTGTCAGTCGCTCCCCGCTTCGCGTCGCAACGCCCCGGGCCAGACATTCGGTCTCGTCGCCAAGCATCACGTCGATGCCGATGCGATAGGATTCGCCGTTCTCGCGGAGCAGGCACATCCGGTCCGGACCGCCGTCGCCGCTGCGTTCGTACAATCCTTCGAGCGGCGCGGTATCGGGATCGGGAATCGCACCCGCCGCGATCGCCGCGTTTTCGAGATCGCTTTCACCGCCATTGACCGCCGGCGCATCGGGCGCGCAGGCGGCGAGCAGCAGGCAAAGCGCGAGCGCAGCCCTCAATCCATCCGCTCCAGCCGCCCATCGACGATCCGGCGATAGAAGCAGCTCGGTTCGCCGGTGTGGCAGGCAGGCCCCGCCGGATCCGCAACGACCCAGATCGCGTCCTGGTCGCAATCGACCCGCATCTCGACGACGCGCAGCACATGGCCCGACGTCTCGCCCTTTTTCCAGAGCCGCGCGCGGCTGCGCGACCAGAAATGCGCGTCACCGGTCGACTGGGTCAGCGCCAGCGCATCGGCGTTCATATGCGCCACCATCAACAGCCCGCCGTCACGCGCGGTCACCACCGCAGTCACGAGCCCGTTCGAATCATATTTCGGATCGAGCGTATCGCCGCTCTCGCGTTCACTGGTCATGCGGCGATTTAGGCAAATCTGCCCGCAAAGACAAAGCCGATCGCCTCAAGGTTTCGAACTCTCAGTGCCGGACGATGATATCCTTGTTTTCGTCAGCGCTTTCGTCGGCGCCCCACGACATGCGGCGGTCGCGCGGCTTCTGGCCCAACCGCACGATATGCTGCGCCTTCTCGACGGTGCAGCCCTGGGAAATCAGCGCCTGGAAGAGCATTTCGCTCTCAGGCGGCAGGTCTTTATTCTCTGTCATACCTCAACAAACGCGCGGTCTCGCGATAGGCTCCGCGCAAAATTGCCGGGAAAGGGCGACAAAGCAGCTTCGCCACCCTATATGCGCACGACCGGTCACCGCACAGGCGAATCGATGCTCACCACCAATCCCTTCGACGACGACAAGCTCCGCGAGGAATGCGGCATTTTCGGCATTGCCGGCGCCGAGACCGCCTCGGCCATGGCCGCACTCGGTCTTCACGCGCTGCAGCATCGCGGCCAGGAAGCCGCGGGCATCACGAGCTTCGACGGCAATCAGTTCCACACCCATCGCGCGATGGGCCATGTCGCGGGCAATTTCGACCGCGACGATGTGATCCGCAGCCTTCCCGGCCACACGGCCTGTGGCCATGTCCGTTACTCCACCACGGGTGAAACGGCACTGCGCAACGTGCAGCCGCTCTATGCGGACCTGGCGTCCGGCGGCTTCGCGGTGGCCCACAACGGCAACATCTCCAACGCGATGAAGCTCAAGCGCGACCTGGTTCGCCGCGGTTCGATCTTCCAGTCGACGTCCGATACCGAAGTGATCATCCACCTGGTGGCCACCTCGACCTACCGGACGCTGCTCGACAAGTTCATCGACGCGCTGAAACAGCTCGAAGGCGCATATTCGCTGATCTGCATGACGCCGGAGGGCATGATCGCCTGCCGCGATCCGCTCGGCATTCGCCCGCTCGTGATGGGCAAGCTCGGCGATTCGATCATCTTCGCATCGGAAACCGTGGCGCTCGACGTGGTCGGCGCCGACTATATCCGCAGCATCGAACCGGGCGAACTCGTGCTGGTGCGCGATGGGGAGATCGAATCGGTCCATCCCTTCGGCAAGCGCGCGGCGCGCCCCTGCATCTTCGAGCATGTCTATTTCTCGCGGCCCGATTCGATCGTGGACGGCTCATCGGTCTATTCGGTGCGCAAGGCGATCGGCGCGCAGCTGGCAATCGAAGCGCCGGTCGACGCCGATCTGATCATCCCGGTTCCCGATTCGGGCGTGCCCGCGGCGATCGGCTATGCCCAGCAATCGGGCATTCCCTTCGAACTCGGCATCATCCGGTCGCACTATGTCGGCCGCACCTTCATCCAGCCGGGTGACAAGGTCCGCCATCTCGGCGTCAAGCTGAAGCACAATGCCAACCGTGCGCTGATCAGCGGCCAGCGCGTCGTGCTGATCGACGATTCGATCGTGCGCGGTACCACCAGCCTCAAGATCGTTCAGATGATGCGCGATGCCGGTGCCAAGGAAATCCATATGCGGATCGCCAGCCCGCCGACGCGCCACAGCTGCTTCTATGGCGTCGATACGCCCGAACGCGCCAAGCTGCTCGCTGCACAGCTCGACGTACCGGGCATGACCGACTTCATCCATGCCGACAGCCTGGCCTTCGTCTCGATCGACGGCCTCTATCGCGCATTGGGTGAGGCGCAGCGGGCGGATATCCGCCCGCAATATTGCGATGCCTGCTTCACCGGCGACTATCCCACGACGCTGACCGATCAGGACGATCTGGCGCCCGAGGATCAGTTCTCCCTGCTGGCCGAACGGGTCAACTAGCCCAACCCAGGCCCGTTCGTCCCGAGCGAAGTCGAAGGACGAACGGGCCGACCTGTCTCGACTTCGCTCGACAGAAACGGATTCCAAGATGACTGGCTCTACCTCCGATCTCTCCGGAAAACTGGCCATCGTGACCGGCGCCAGCCGCGGCATCGGCGCTGCGACCGCCGAGGCGCTGGCGGCGCGCGGCGCGCATGTCGTGCTCACCGCACGCACCGCCGACGCGCTCGAGGCGGTTGAGGAACGGATCCATGCAGCAGGCGGCAGCGCAACCATCGCACCGCTCGACCTCACCGAAAGCGACAGCATCGCCCGGCTTGCGTCCGCGATCTCCAGCCGTTGGGAAGCGCTCGATATCCTGGTCATCAATGCGGCTATGCTCGGCTCGCTCGGGCCGGTGACGACGATCGACACGAAGCAATTCAACAAGCTGCTGACACTGAACCTGCTCGCATCGCAGGCGCTGCTCGCCAATTTCGACCCATTGCTCAAGCGCAGCCCGGCCGGCCGCGTCGTCGCAATCACGTCGAGCGTCGGGCAGAATCCGCGCGCGTTCTGGGGCGCCTATGGCGCATCGAAGGCCGCGCTCGACACGCTTGTCGGCGCCTATGGCGAGGAAGTGAAGAACCTGTCGCCGATCCGCGTCGCGATCATCGATCCCGGCGCCACCGCCACGGCCATGCGCGCCGAGGCATTTCCCGGCGAAGATCCCGCGGCGTCGAAATCGCCCGAGGTTGTCGCCGAGCGTATCGCGGCGCTGGTGACCGAGGATTTCGAGACCGGCATGCGGGAAAGAATTAACTGAGTTTTTCAATCTGATCAAAGCACTTGCATGCGATTCTCCCGCTTACGTTAAGCAAGGGGGACTTGCGATGATCTCGAAATCCGACGCCGTTGGCCGCTATGAATTCGCTGCGCAGGAAGATCGTTGTGCACCGCGAACGGCGGTCAATATCCCATCGATGCTGCGCCCTTCGGGGTCGAGCGCGTTTCAGGTCGTCGTGACCAACCTGTCGATTTCCGGCTTTGCCTGCGAAACCTTCAACGGCCTGCCCACGGGCAGCCTGTGTTGGCTCACCCTGCCTGGGCTCGGCAGCCAGCAAGCGGAAGTGGTCTGGCGCAAAGGCCCACAAATTGGCTGCGCCTTTGCCAATCTGCTCAACCAGGCCGTGCTCGACCTGATCGTATCGCGTCACAAGCCGCGCTGAGCACTGCGGGCGATTCTACCTGCCCGCTGCCTCGACGATCGTGTGAACGAACGCCATCCGCGCCGCGCTCAGCGCGGGATCGGTCGCCTTGGGCCAGGCGCTCGACATTGCGACCACCAGCTTGCGCGCCGGGTCGATATAGATGAGCTGGCCGAAGATTCCCTGCGCCTGGAAGCTGCCATCGGCATTGGTCCACCATTGATAGCCATAGCCTGATCCCGGATGGCCGGTTTCGGCCTGCGCCCGTGTCGCGTCGGCAAACCAGCCCTTCGGCACGACGCGCTTGCCGCCCGCCAATCCGTCCCCCAGCACGAACTGGCCGATCCGCGCATAATCGCGCAGCATAATCGAGATGCAGCAGCCGCCGATATCCTGACCGCCCGCATCGATCATCCAGAACAGATCCTGCTCCATGCCGAATGGCCGCCAGATCTTCTCCTCGGCATATTGCGCCAGCGTCTTGCCCGTCGCCTTGGTGACCAGCACCCCGATCAAATTGGTCTCGCCGGTCTTGTAGACCCATTTGCTGCCGGGTGCCGCCTCACGCGGCAGCGTCCGCAAATAGGCCACGGTTGCGTCCTCGCCCGGCCGTGGCGGCACCTTGTACATCGAGGCGACATCGGAATTGGGGTCGGTATAATCCTCGTTCCAGCGAACCCCCGATGTCATGGTCAGCACCTGATGCACGGTGACGTCGTCGTAACCACTTCCCGCGAGTTCGGGGATGTAGCGTGTCACCGGATCGTCGACCGACTTGATATATCCGTCCTGCACCGCGGCGCCCACCAATGTCGACGTCAGCGACTTGGCAACCGAGAAGCTGGTGTAGCGGCCGGCACGCGAATAGCCGCGGGCATAGCGCTCCAGGCGCACCTTGCCGTCCTGCACCACGATAAGACCCGCAACATTGTTCGCCGCCATATAGTTGCCGGTTGGATCCCCAGCCCCCAGGTCGAGCGGCTTGCCATCGGCCAGGGGATAGGGAGTGTCCGAATGCCGCGCGACATTGCCCGGAAACAGCTTTTCCATGCGCGGGAAACGATCGTCGCGCTCGGCCTGGCTCCAGAACAGGATCTCCGCGCCTGCCTGTCGCAGCCGGTCGGCATTCTCGGCCGTCACCTCGACAGGTGCCGCCTTGGCAGGGGTTTGGGCGGAAGCGGATGTGCCGGCGAGCAGCGCAGTCCACAAGGCGACGCCAAATCCGATCTTCATATCCGCTCTCCCCCTGTGGTCAGGTCTTGACCAGCGTCACCTGCGCAACATCGATCCCGCCCCCGCGGAATCCACCCTCACAATACATCAGATAATATCGCCATAAATTTATGAATTCATTGTCGAATTTTTCAGGCAATCCACCGGAATTCACCACCGCATCGAACTGCTCGCGCCAGCGACGCAACGTCTCCGCATAATGGAGCCCAAAACCACTGCGATCGCGCCATTCGAACCCCGTTCGTTCGGCGATGTCGCGAAATTCGCTTTCTGACAGCAACAGCCCGCCGGGAAAAACATAGCGCTGGATGAAGTCGACGCTGCCGGCATAGGCTTCGAAGATATCGTCGGCGATCATGATATACTGGATCGCGGCCCGCCCACCCGGCCGCAGCATCCGGTGGATCGCAACCAGATAGTCGGCCCAATATTCGCGCCCCACCGCCTCGACCATCTCGACACTGGCCAGCCCGTCATACTGGCCGCGGGCATCGCGATAATCGACGAGTTCGAAACGCGCCCGGCCGGCAAGGCCCGCCGCCTCGATCCGATCGTCGGCAAAAGCCTTTTGACTGGGCGACAGGGTGATGCTCGTCACGTCGAGCCCATGATCGCGCGCGGCAATTTCGGCCAATCCGCCCCAGCCCGAGCCGATCTCGAACAGCCGCTCCCCCTGTTTCAGGTCGAGCCGGGCCAGCAATGCCTCGATCTTGCGGGTCTGTGCCACGTCGAGCGGTTCGGATGCCGCGATCGGCTCGGCAAAGATCGCGCTCGAATATGTCATGGTAGGATCGAGCCACAAGCTATAGAAATCATTTCCTAAATCATAGTGAAACTCGATGTTGCGGCGCGCGCCTCGGCGATGATTGCGCCGCAATGCATGCCCGATACGTTTGGCGAGCCGCGACAATCCGCGCGCCCGGCCGACTTCCCCCAGCGGCACGCGATTGCGCATGAACAGGTCGAACAGCGGTACCGGATCCGGGCTGGCCCATTCGCCCCGGCGCCATGCATCATACCAGCCGACCGACCCCGACCGCACGAGCCGCAACAAAGCGCTCCAACGCCTGAGTTCGACGACCGCCACTGGCCCCGGCGTTCGTCCGCCCAATATCCGGTGACTGCCATCGGGCAGCGACGCCTCGATCGCGCCCGCGTCGAGCCCCTTGTCGATCCGGTCGAGCATATGATGGAACAAGGGCGCCACAAATCGGCTCGCGGCCGTCCCTTCGGCATTGCTGCCGGCCCATTCCGTTACCCCGTCCATTGGATGAAGTTTTACGCCGATGGCGACCCAATTCAATCGTTCAGATTGGGAAGTATTCCGCGAGTTGCTCCAGATCCGACCAGCTTTTATCAGCCCCGTATCTTCGCCGCGGCCGCCAGGGCACGCTCCCGCCCCTCGCGATGGCCGACGATCTTCTGCGGATAGCCCCTCAACGCCACCCCCGCCGCCTCGGGATCGTGGATGGCGCCGTCGGACAGGTTGCGCAATTCGGGCAGCCATTCGCGGATATAGTCGCCCGCATCGAATTTCTCCGACTGGACGAGCGGCGCCATGATCCGGCCGAACATGTTGGAATCGGTGCCGGTGCCCGCCACCCACTGCCAATTGACGGCATTGTTGCCATAATCGGCATCGACCAGCGTATCCCAGAACCAGCGTTCGCCACGACGCCAGTCGATCAGCAGATGCTTCACCAGAAAGGATGCGGTGATCATCCGCACGCGATTGTGCATCCAGCCGGTCGCCCAGAGCTGACGCATGCCTGCATCGACGATCGGGTATCCCGTCCGTCCCAGCGTCCAGGCCCGGAAATCGGCGTCCGCCGCCGCTCCGGTCCGCCAGGCCAGCCTGTCGAATGCCGGCCGGCCGTTGCGCTGCGCATAATCGGGCGAGACCGCGATCACGCCTGCCGAAAAGTCGCGCCAGGCGAGTTCGCGCAAAAAGGCTGCGTGCCGGCCCAGCCGGTGCCAGATCTGGGCCGGCGAGATTTCCCCGAAATGCAGGTGTGGTGATAGTCGCGAGGTTCCCTCGATCGCGGGAAAGTCGCGCCGCGGGATATAGTCGCCCGCCTCCCCCACAAAATCGTCAAGCAATGCCTGCGCGCCATCTTCACCGGGGCGCCAATCCGCAAAACCCGTCGCCCAATCGGGATGGGTGGGCAACAAGGCCCAGTCGTCGAGCCTGTCGCCTGAGGGCGGCATTCCGACCGGTTGCAGGGCTTCAGGCGCCGATTGTGGTGCCGGCGGCGGCATATGCGCGCTCAGCGCCCTCCAGAAGGCTGAGAACACCTTGTAGCGCCCGCCGGAACCCGTGGTGACGCTTTCGGGCGGAGCAAGCTGATTGCCGTCATGAAGGCAGAGATCGAGCTCGGCTGCCAGAGACGCTTCGGCATCGACCCACCAGGGCTCATAATGCCGGATCGCATGCACCCGCGCGGCGCCCGTTTCGCTGGCGAGACGCACAATCTCCGCCACGGCATTACCCCGGCGCAGGACCAGCTCAACACCTTTGGCCCGTAAGCTCGTATCGAGCGCCTTCAGACTGTGATGCAGCCACCAGCGCTGCGCGCCGCCGATCCGCCGATCGGCGGCCCCTTCATCATCGAGCACATAGACGGGGATCACTGGCCCATCCGCGGCCGCAGCGATCAGCGCCGCCTGATCCGATACGCGAAGATCCTGCCTGAACCAGACGATGCTCGTCACATGACCTCCATATCGCCTGACGGCACGCAAAAACGGCGGAGAGAAGGCCGGAACAACGACGCGGCGACCGCCGCGCCGTGCGTCAGATAACGTGCGGTTCCTTTTCGACCTGCCAGGTCTGGCCCTTGCTGACCAGCTTCTGCAGGTCGGGGGTCTTGCCCTTGGCCGCTTCGGCGTTCTGCGCGACCACGGCCCGCTCGAAGGTCGGCCGCGGATGATCGTAGATCACGCCCAGCGCAACCGGGAAGCCGTCCTCGACCGTCATTTCGACCAGCATCTGCGCCAGGCCCTTGTTGGTCTGATCGTGCACGATCACGCCCGCGCCTTCCCAGTCGCCGTCCACCACGTCGACAACGCCAAGCCGCAATGCCTTGTGATCGAGTACCAGCCCCTTGGTTCCACCCGCAAACAGCATGGGCTCGCCCTGGGTCAGCCAGATCTGGTTGGCCGGCGCGTTCGCCTTGTCGGTGAAGTTCGCGAACACGTCGTCATTATAGACGATGCAGTTCTGGAAGATCTCGACGAAGCTCGCGCCCTTGTGGGCGTGCGCGGCCTTCAGCACCTGTGGCAGATTCTTGTTCGTGTCGATTGCGCGCGCGACAAAACGCGCGCCCGATCCGATCGCGAAACCGCATGGGCTGGCCGGACGGTCGACCGAGCCGAACGGCGTCGACGGGCTGCGCGTGCCGATGCGGCTTGTCGGAGAATATTGGCCTTTTGTAAGGCCATAGATCTCGTTGTTGAAAAGTAGAATCTGGCAATCCAGGTTTCGGCGCAGCAAATGCATGGTGTGATTGCCGCCGATCGAGAGCGCGTCGCCATCGCCGGTGATGATCCACACGTCCAGGTTCGGATTGGCCAGCTTCACTCCCGTCGCGACCGCAGGCGCACGTCCATGGATCGTGTGGAAGCCATAGGTTTCCATATAATAGGGAAAACGGCTGGAGCAGCCGATGCCCGAGATGAACACCGTATCCTCCGGACGGACGCCCAGTTCGGGCATCGTCCGCTGCACGGCCTTCAGGATCGCATAGTCGCCGCATCCGGGGCACCAGCGCACCTCCTGATCGGTTTCGAAATCCTTGATGGTGAGCTTGGTCATCTCGTTCATGGCGATTCCTTGTGTCGGCCGTCGCAGCGGATCAGCCGAGCGCGCTTTCGATGGCCGCTTCGATCTCTGCGATGCGGAAGGGCTGGCCCGAAACCTTGTTGAGCGGCTTTGCGTCGACCAGATACTGGTCGCGCAGCACCGTCTTCAGCTGGCCTGTGTTCATTTCCGGCACAAGGATCTTCTCATAACTCTTTAGAAGATCACCCAGATTGCGCGGCAGCGGCCAGATGTGGCGGATATGGATATGGTGCACGTCATGGCCCTTGGCGCGCATCCGGCGGACGGCCTGATGGATCGGACCAAAGGTCGACCCCCAGCCGACGATCGCCAGCTTGCCGCTGGTTTCACCCAAGGTGACGTCCTGCTCGGGGATATGGTCGGCAATGCCGGCCACCTTGTTCTGACGGATGTCGGTCATCGTCTGGTGGTTGGCGGCCTCGTAATTGATATGGCCGGTATCCACCTGCTTCTCGATGCCGCCGATGCGGTGCATCAGCCCAGGCGTGCCCGGCTTGATCCACGGACGCTTCAATTTCTCGTCGCGGCTATAGGGCAGCAGCTTGCCGTCGGGCGCCTCTTCCTGGAACGCAACGGGGAACGGCGCATATCCGCTCATGTCGGGGACTTTCCAGGGTTCCGCCGCATTGGCGATATAACCGTCGGTCAGCAGCATCACCGGCGTCATGAACTGGGTCGCCAGCCTGACCGCTTCGATCGCGCAATCGAACGCGTCGGCCGGGCTGCGTGCCGCGATCACCGGCATCGGTGCATCGCCGTTGCGGCCATAGACGGCTTGATACAGATCCGACTGCTCGGTCTTGGTCGGCAGGCCGGTCGAAGGCCCGCCGCGCTGCGAATTGACGATCACCAGCGGCAATTCGGTCATGATCGCCAGGCCGATCGCTTCGCCCTTGAGCGCAATGCCCGGCCCCGACGACGACGTCACGCCCAGCGATCCGGCATAGGACGCGCCGATCGCCGAGGCGATCGCTGCGATCTCGTCCTCCGCCTGGAAGGTCGTGACGTCATATTCCTTGAGCCGCGACAGATGATGCAGGATCGCGGAGGCCGGCGTGATCGGATAGCCGCCGAAGAACATCGGCAATCCGGCGAGCTGCGCGCCGGCCACCAGGCCGAGCGAGATCGACTCCGCGCCGGTGACGGTGCGGTAAAGCCCCGGCGCGACGGGTGCAGGCGCAATGAAATGCTGCTGCATCGGCCCGGAAAGCTCGGCGGTTTCGCCATAGGCATGGCCCGCATTGAGCGCGGCGATATTGGCGTCAGCCAGCGTCTGCGCCTTGGCGAACTTGCTGTTCAGCCAGTCGACGATCGGCTTGCGGTCGCGCCCGAACATCCAGAGCGCGAGCCCCAGCGTCCACATATTCTTGCAGCGCAGCGCTTCCTTGTTGCCGAGCCCGAAGGGCTTCACGGCTTCCAGGGTCAGCTGCGAGATATTGAGCTTCATCACCTGCCAGCGGGCAAGGCTGTCATCCTCGAGCGGATTGACCTCATAGGCCGCCTTGGCAAGATTGCGCGCACCGAACTCGCCTTCATCGGCAATGATGAGGCCGCCATCCTTCAACTGGCCGACATTGGTCTTGAGCGCCGCCGGGTTCATCGCGATCAGCACGTCGGGAGCGTCGCCCGCGGTCTCGACCTCGGTCGATCCGAAGTTGATCTGAAATGCCGAGACACCGAACAGCGTGCCTTGCGGCGCGCGGATCTCCGCGGGAAAATCCGGGAAGGTGGCAAGATCATTGCCTGCGAGCGCGGTCGAGAGCGTGAACTGACCACCGGTCAGCTGCATCCCGTCACCACTATCGCCCGCGAAACGTACCACGACGGCTTCGGGTACGGGATGCGAGGCGGCCTCACGCGGGGTCACCTCATGTGCGGCGGATGCCATATCTATGAACGTCCTGCTTATTCTTATTGAGCTTCTACGATCGTTCTAGGCCCCTCCGCCCCCTGTCGCAAAGTAGAAATAGTGGCGGGGCAGGCAATCAGGGCTTTTGCCAGCTTAACAGTCACGCGACCGCCAGCATTCCCGCCATCTCGATCATCGTCGCCGCATGCCGGCGGGCGATCGCCATCCGGTCGGCGCCATATCCCCCGCCCAATGCGCTGGCGACCGGAATGCCCCGCTGCCGGGCCAGCCCCGCGACGAAGCGATCGCGCTCCGCCAACCCCGCATCGCTGAGCGAAAGCCGCCCCAATCGATCCTCGGCATGGGGATCGACACCGGCCTGATACAGAATCAGGTCGGGTGAGAAATCCGCGATCAACGGCGGCAGGTGCCGTGCAAGCGCGTCCAGATACTCGACATCGCCGGTGCCGTCGGCCAGCGCGACATCCACCGTCGAACGCGCCTTGCGGACGGGGAAATTCTTGTCGGCATGGATGGAAAATGTTGCAAATTCAGGGCGCCCAGCCAGAAGTGACGCCGTGCCGTCACCCTGGTGCACATCGCAATCGACGATCAGGATGCGATGCGCATCCCCATCGGCTACCAGCCGATTGGCCGCCACCGCCAGATCGTTGAAGACGCAATAGCCCGCACCGGTATCGTGCAGCGCATGATGGCTGCCGCCCGCCGCATTGGCAGCATAGCCATGCGCCAGTGCCAGTTGCGCCGCCAGCCAGGTTCCGCCGGGCGTCATATGCGCCCGCCGCGCCACGCGTTCGGTGACAGGAAAGCCGATCCGGCGTGCCTTGGCCGGGGGAACGCGCAGTTCGGCGACCTCGGCGACATAATCCGGATCGTGGACCGCCTCGATCGCGGCGCGGGGCATAGGATCGGGCGTGTGGACGCGATGCGCCACGCCGCTCTCGACGAGCGCGTCCATCACCAGCCCGTATTTGTCCCAGGGGAACTGGCCGCCCGGCGAAGCGGGCGTTGCGTAATCGGGATGATGGACGACATGCAGCACAGCCCCTAATTAGGATGCGCTGCACGCACAGCCAATGAACAAGTCTGCAAAGCCAAGGAGAAGCGCGTTGTCCGATGTCCCAGAGACACATTTCGTCCGACCCGACACCCGTGCTTTCCTCGATTTCCTCAACAATATGCCCGGGCCCAAGACGCATGAAATGACGCCCGACGCCGCACGCGGGGTCATGCGCGCGATGCGTGAAGTCGCAGATGCGCCGGTCGGCGAGCTCGCGCTGATCCGTGACCTTTCCATCCCCGGCCCGGCCGGCACGATCCCCGCGCGTCTCTACGACGCCCGCGACAGCCGCGAACCAGGCCCTGCCCTGCTTTATTTCCACGGCGGCGGCTTCGTCTTCGGCGATCTACACACGCACGAACCCTTTTGCGCAGAGGCGGCCCGGCTGCTCGACATGCCGGTGATCGCCGTCGACTATCGGCTGGCGCCCGAAAACCCCTGGCCGGCCGCGCCCGACGACTGCGAGGCCGCCGCCCGCTGGCTGGCGGGCAACCCGGCGGAGCTCGGCCGCGTTGCGACCGGGCTGGTCATCGCGGGCGACAGCGCCGGCGGCAATCTGACCGTCGTCACCACCATGGCGCTACGCGATGCGCCGGCGGACATCCCGGTGATCGCGCAATTCCCGATCTATCCCGTGGTCGATCAGGTCGCGAAATATGAGTCCTTCTCCCAGTTCGGCGACGGCTTTCTGCTGACGAAGGACAGCATGTCCTGGTTCACTGATTCCTATGCCGCAACGGTTGGCCATCACCGCACCGATCCGCTGCTCCACAGCCAGGCCGGTATGCCCCCCACGCTGGTGCTCACCGCCAGCCTGGATCCGCTGCGCGACCAGGGCCGTGCCTATGCCGGCGCACTCGCCGCCGCCGGGGTTCCCGTCGCCTTCCGCGAAGCCGTCGGCAACATCCACGGCTTCGTCAACCTGACCAAGGTGATCCCCTCGACCAGGGGCGACATCGCGGGGGCGCTCGCGGTGCTGAAGGACATGGTCGTCGAGGCGGAGGCCAACCGGGTCATGGCGCAGGCGGCGGGGTGAGAGTGAATTTATCGCCATTCCGGTAAAGGCCCACGAGCGGCCTTCCGTCCTATCGACTTCATATGCGAAGCTGGACTAGCCTGAACGGGCTTGTCCTGTTGTCGACCGACACCAGGTAAAGAGACGGGTCAGGAGCAGGATGGTTTTGGACGGGCGCCAAATGTGCTGATGCGATGGCGCAAGTCGCCGCGCCGCAGCGGCTGGCCGTTTTTGGCCGGACTCCTCGTCACGGCGCTTGCTCTCGCACTCAATTTCATTGGCGTTCCTGCCGTTGAGCGTGCCGGAATGCTCCTGTTCGACAGCTTCCAGAAGGCGGCGCCGCGCGAACGGCAGGACGCGCCGGTCCGGATTGTGGACATCGACGAGGAATCCATCCGCCGCCTGGGCCAATGGCCCTGGCCGCGATCCGATCTGGCCCGGTTGAACGACGTCATTGCCGATGCCGGCGCGTCCGCCATCGTCTATGATATCGTGTTCTCGGAGCCGGACCGGACATCGCCGCATCTCGTCGCCAAACAAATGCGCGATGCGGGCGGCAGCCGGGTTCTCGCCGAAGCAATTGACGCATTGCCCGATCATGACGCGCAACTGGCGCACAGCTTTGCGCGCGCGCCGGTGGTCGCGGGATATTTCCTGCTCAACGATCACGATGGCGCAATCAGCGAGCCAAAGGCGGGCGTTGCGATTGCGGGAACGCTGCCGGACAAGGCCGTGCCCTATTTTCGACGCGCCACCGAGCCCCTTCCCGCGTTGATGGCGGCCGCTCGCGGCGCGGGTTTCGTCAGCCTGGCCGCCGACAGCGACGGCGTCGTCCGCCAGATCCCGCTGGTCGCGAACTCGAAAAGGGGTCTGGTGCCGTCACTGACGCTCGAGGCTTTGCGCGTCGCACAGGGGGCGGAATCGATCCAGGTGCGAACAAGCGACGCAAGCGGCGAAACGGGCCGTGCGGCCGGGCAAATGACGGCGATCAAGGTGGGCGAATTTGAAGCGCCCACAACGGCATCGGGCAGCTTGTGGATGCATTTTACCGGGCCGAAAGATCCTGTCGCGAGCATTCCCGCCTGGCGTTTGATCTCCGGAGACATGTCGGGCGATGCGCTGCGAAACGAATTGCAGGGCCGCATCATACTCGTCGGAACCGGTGCCGCCGGCCTGCGCGACCTGGTCTCCACGCCGGTGCAAGAGAGAGAATTGGGCGTCGCCGTCCACGCTCAGGCGATAGAACAGATTATCTTGGGCCAGTTCCTCCAGCGCCCGGACTGGGCGACGGGCGCGGAACGGTCACTCATCATCCTGCTGGGCCTGAGTTTGGCGTTCCTCCTGCCGCGTTTGGGGTCGGTTCCGGGAGCGGCCATCGCGTTCGTGGCCGCCGGCGCCACGATGGCCGCGAGTTGGCTGCTGTTTACCCGCCAAGGCTATCTGTTCGATCCGACATGGCCCATCCTGGCCACTGCCGCCGTCTATGTCGTGCAGACGGCCATCATTTTCTATCGGGAAGAGCGGCGCCGGGCCTATATCCACAGCGCCTTCGACCGCTATCTGTCCCCGGAGATGGTCCGCCGGATTGCCGAGGATCCCGACAGACTGGAACTGGGTGGCGAAGAGCGCGATATGACCGTCCTGTTCTGCGATATACGCGGTTTTACGCGTATTTCGGAAGGATTGGGACCGCGCCAGATCATTGCCCTGCTGATCGCTTTCCTGACCCCGATGTGCGATTTGCTGCTTGCGCGCAAAGCGACCGTCGACAAGTTCATGGGCGACGCGATCCTCGCATTCTGGAATGCGCCCCTCGACGATCCCGAGCATCATGTGAATGCCGCGCGCGCGGCCCTGTCGATGATCGACGGATTACAGGCGCTCAACGCGCAGGCGCCCGCCATCGAGGGCGCGCCCTGGCCTGGTGAGCTGAAGATCGGCATCGGCCTGAATTCCGGCGCCTGCTGTGTCGGCAATATGGGATCGTCGCAGCGGCTGAGCTATTCGCTGCTGGGCGATGCGGTCAATCTGGCCTCGCGGATCGAGGGGCTGACGAAGGAATATGGCGTCACCATCGCACTGGGCGAGGATCTTGCCGAACATCTGCCGGGCTTCGCGCTGATCGAACTGGATCTGGTGCGCGTGGTCGGGCGCAATCGGCCCGTTCGGGTGTTCGCCCTGCTGGGCGACGAGCTTTTGGCTCAAAGCTCGGCTTTCCGGGATTTTGCTGTCGAACACGGCGCAATGCTCGCGGCCTATCGCGCACAGCAATGGGCGACAGCCGGCAGCAGCGTGTCGGCGCTCGAAGCGCAGGCCATGCATTTCGGCTTGCACCGGTTACACATGATCTATCGGCAACGTATCGAGATCCTGTCATCCAACCCGCCAGGCGCCGACTGGGACGGTGTTGCTCAGGCGGTTAGCAAGTAGGTGTTTTCCGATCGCCCTGCGGCGAATGCGGCGGACAGTTGGTGCGGTCGCGACCCAGCAGGACCGGAACCGCCACAAGCGCGCCGGCGGCCAGCAACCCCTTCCAAACGCCGCTGCCCTTGTATTTCGCGGGGAATATTTCCTGTTCGACCTTGATCAGCCCCTTGGGCGAAATGACGAAAGGCCCAATCGGCATTGCGCCCGCGCGCGGTACATAGCTTGCCTGCATCGGCTGGGTCAGATCGACGCTGCCCGCAGAAGATGAAACGCTCACAAAGCCGGGCGTCAGGCGACCCTCGCTGTGCGCGCCCGGGCCACGCAACACAACCAGCGTCGCGTTTGCAGCATCGCTGGACAAGGACTTGAAGTTCGGCACCTCATCGGCAGCAATCTGCAAGGCGGCCTTTCCAACCACCCCTTCGACGATCGTTCCCCGGATGCCAATTGTCGCAACGGGCGAACTGATGCTGCTGGCGCCATTGCCGCCTGCGTTGGGCCGGCCCGACATGAACCGGAAAGCCCCTTTGGCCACGGTTGCGCCTATGCTGCGCCCGCGTGCCGGATCGTAGACGAAACGATCTATCCGGATGCGGGCATTGGCCCCGATCGAAAAGGTGGACCGGTCCAGCAGCAGCATTTGCAGCTGGCTGCCCTTGCCGGTCTGGACCAGATCACCCAGCAGGACACGCTGACGAAGCACCATCTTCGCAGCTTTTGTCACACGAGTGTCTGTGTAGCGAACATCGCCCAGGATCGCCGATGCGATGCCTATGACGTTCGGCGCCGATTGCGCGTGCACCATGCCGCCGACACTTGCGAGTGAGACCGCAACAGTCAGAGCCAATTTTGCCGGGCGAGACAGTGATCGCATGATCAGTCCGAATTCTTCGCGCCGCAGATCGTCATCATCTGCTGCCAGTCTGCTCGCGGATAATCCTTCCTTTTCAGCTGGGCGATATGGACTGCCGCGCCTGACAGGTCATCGAGCCGGCACAAGAGAGTCGCATGCATCAGCCGCGCCTCCTTGTTTTTGGGTTTCGCGAACAGCACGCTTTCTATGATCGACAATGCAGGAAGCAGATTACCCGCCTGTGCCTCCTGCCTGGCCAATGCAAGACCGGCAGCCGGGGTCGCAACAACCAGCTGGTCAAGCTGCTCGGGCGTTTCCGCAACGGCTGGAACGGCCAGAAGCGCTGCCCCCACCGCCAACAGGCAACGAAGCCACATGGAAGTCCGCTCCCAAATCCCCGAGCCGGGCAAAAGCATCGGCTGCCCGCAGCACATCATGCCGGTTGGGTGGTGTCAAGTTGATCGATGCGGCTAAGCGCGGCGCTGGCGGCAGCGATTTCCGAAACAGAGCCATGGCCGTTGTACGTCCCTGGGCGATATGGGAAAAACGCCTGCTTCTCCGATCGGCCCGGGACCAATCGACATTTGCCCGCGAAAGCCGGAACCACGGAAACAAGACTGTAGAACGGACAACACCCATATGCAGACCATCGACCCCAAATCCCTGCCCTACCGCCCCTGCGCGGGCGTCATGCTCCTCAACCGCGACGGCAAGGTGTTCGTCGGCCAGCGCATCGATAACAGCCTTGAGGCGTGGCAGATGCCGCAGGGCGGGATCGACGAGGGTGAAGATGCGGAAGCGGCTGCAATCCGGGAGGTTGGCGAGGAAACCGGCATCGCGCCCGATCTGGTCGAGATCGTCGCGCGATCCCATGAGGACCTGTTCTACGATCTGCCCCTCGATCTGATCGGCAAGGTCTGGAAAGGCCGCTACCGCGGTCAGCGCCAGACATGGTTCCTGATGCGCTTTCTCGGTGAGGATGCCGATATCGATATCGTGACCGAGCATCCCGAGTTCAGGGCCTGGAAATGGGCCGACCCGGCCGAGCTGCCGACCATGATCGTGCCCTTCAAACGCGCCTTGTACGAGCAAGTCCTCGAACTCTTCTCGACACATCTGAAACCGGTCTGATCGTGCCCGGCAGAGGAACCGTTGTGTGTGCCTGGCGGTTATGTCATCCCACGGCTTGGCCGCATTCCTTCGCCACCCTCTTTCGAAAGCCCGGATGATCGCTGATCTCGACGAAGCGCGCCGCGACGCTCTATTCGCCGAATATGGCGTGCTGGACACGGAACCCGAGGCTGCGTTCGACGATATCGTCCGCTTCGCCGGTGCGCTGTGCGAAACACCGATTGCACTGATCAGCCTGGTCGAATGCAATCGGCAATGGTTCAAGGCCAGATCGGGCCTCGAAGCCACCCAGACGTCACGCGAGCTGTCCTTCTGCAAACACGCCATGCTGGGCCCCGACATCATGGTGATCCCAGATGCCACGAAAGATCATCGCTTTGCCGAAAACGCGCTCGTCACCGGCGAACCGCATATCCGTTTCTATGCCGGCGCACCGCTGACATCGCCCGAAGGCGTGCCGCTTGGTTCGCTCTGCGTGATCGACCGGGTGCCGCGCGACGGACTCACGCCGCTTCAGACGCAGGGGCTCACGGTTCTCGCCGCGCAAGTGATGAATCTGATGGAGGCGCGCCGCATGCTGCTCGCCAAGGAGCGCGACGACGAGGTTCTTGCCGAAAGCGTCGAGAAATTCCGGATCCTGGCGGACACCATGCCGCAAATGGTCTGGTCCACCCTGCCCGACGGCTATCACGATTATTACAACAAGCGCTGGTACGAATTCACCGGCATGATCGAGGGCTCGACCGATGGCGAGGCCTGGAACGGCATGTTCCACCCAGACGATCAGGACCGCGCATGGGAACGCTGGCGTCATTCGCTCGCGACCGGCGAGCCCTATGACATCGAATATCGGCTGCGCCACCACAGCGGCGAATATCGCTGGACGCTCGGCCGCGCGCTGCCGATGCGCGACGTACGGGGCCGCATCACGCGCTGGTTCGGCACCTGCACCGACATTCACGATCATCAAAAGGCGTCGGAAGAACGCGAACTGGTCGCCCATGAACTGAGCCACCGGATCAAGAACATCTTCGCGGTCATTGCCGGCCTCATCGCGCTGTCGGCACGCAGCCATCCGGACATCAAGCCGCTTGCGGACGATCTCCGCAATCGGGTGATGGCACTCGGGCGGGCGCATGATTTCGTCAGGCCGCACAGCGACGCATCGCGCTCCGATCTTGGTCAGGCCAGCCTGCACGGCATGCTCCGCCAGCTCTTCGCGCCCTATGGCGGACCACGGCAGCAGATCTCCATCGTCGGCGATGACACCGATATCGACGACCGCGCCGCGACGCCGCTGGCATTGCTGTTTCACGAGCTTGCCACCAACGCCGCCAAATATGGCGCCCTGTCGTCGGCGGACGGCACTGTCCGGGTCGAGATTACGCGCGACGATAATCTCTGCATCGTTCGCTGGCAGGAAAGCGGCGGGCCGCCAGTCGTCGAGAATCCCGAGCCGACCGGCTTCGGATCGCGATTGATCGCGCTCAGCGTGGTGACGCAGTTGAAGGGGCAGATCGACAAGCAATGGCCTGCCAAGGGCCTCGACGCGCGGATCACGATCCCGCTGGAATCACTGCACCGGCCCAACTAGCCGGGTCGCCAGGGCCCGCTCAATAATGCTGCAAAGGCTCGATCACACGCCACTCGAAGTCGGTCACCAGCACGACATGGACGCTGCCGTTCGGCTTTTGTCGCATTGCCGACGTTCGGCGAATGTGAAACATTCCAGCCATGACGACCAATACCGGAGGATGCCAGTGCGGAGCAGTGCGCTTCCGGGTCGAGGGTGACCTGGGAGAAGCCTCCATCTGCCATTGTCGAATGTGCCAGAAAGCAACTGGCGGGCTATTCGGGCCTTACGTCGGAGCGCCATTCGATGCAGTGGCTTGGACTCGGGGCCGGCCCGGCTATTTCCAGAGCTCCAACAAGGTGCGTCGTGGGTTTTGCGGGGATTGCGGCACGCCCCTCACCTTCGAATATGGTGAGGAAAACATCAGCTTCGCGCTTGGCGCCATGGACAATCCGCGCTCAGTTCGTCTGAGCGAGCAACTGGCTTCGCCTGAGCGCATCGCCGATTTTGAAGCGTTGGCAAGTTTGCCGGAACACCCGACCGATGAGCCACGAGCTGCTGCTCACCTGGCGGGAATCATCTCCTTCCAACATCCTGATTTCGACACCACCGACTGGCCACCGAAGACATAGGCCGACGGCCATTTTGCACTTCGATTTGGGACGTTGGAATGGCTTTTGCCGGGATGTGAAAGCGGTCGTCGGACTGATCTTTTACGAGTTCACAACATAGACCATGATCACGTAAGCTTGATTCAATCTGAAGTGTGAATCATGGCCTCAACTATCTGATAGAGCCTGATTCACGCCATCGGCGGAAGCGCGAAGCGCTTCCACCTCAAGCGATCAGACTCTAGTTTATCTCGAAAAGCTTCAGTTCGCGCGGCGGGACGATATCGTCCCGCACGTCGTTCGCGGTCAGGAAGGCGACGGTCGCGGAAATGGACTCGTCCGAAAAGGGCTTGCTCATCACCCCCACCGTGCCCTCGATACCGTCACCGAGCTGCGCTGGATTGGCGGTGACGAAGATCACCTTCACGCCGAATTCCATCGCCAGCGACCGCCCGATCGAAGGGCCGGTCTGCCCGTCGCGCAGGTTCACATCCACCAGCGCAAAATCGACCCCATCCGCCATCCGGAGCGCGGAAGCGCGGTCGGGAGCAATCCCCACAACCTCGATTCCGATCTCCATCAGGGCGCTTTCAAGGTCCAGCGCAACCAGGATTTCGTCTTCCACAATAAGAGCGCGTATGGTCATTCTTGATCTATGTTTGGTTGATCCTATCCCGGCATAATGCGCGACGGCCCGGTTGGTTGCCACTTTTTATCGTTTTTGTGACGAACGGTGTCAGCGCGCCTTTGCCTCGGCGCGAAAACGATGCAGCAATGGCTCGGTATAACCATTGGGCTGGGTCACCCCGTCAAACACCAGCGCGCGCGCCGCGCGGAACGCGATACTGCCCTCCGCATCGCTCGCCATCAGCCGATAGAGCGGGTCTCCGGCATTCTGCGCATCGACCTTTGCCGCCATGCGAAGCAGCGCCGCATCGACCTGATCGGCCGTGCAGATACCGTGGAGCAGCCAGTTCGCCATATGCTGCGACGAGATGCGCAGCGTCGCGCGATCCTCCATCAACCCGACATCGTTGATATCGGGCACCTTGGAGCAGCCGATGCCCTGGTCGATCCAGCGCACGACATAGCCCAATATCCCCTGCGCGTTGTTGTCGAGTTCCCGCACAATCTCCTCCTCGGAGAAATTCGCGCCGCCGGCGAGCGGGATCGCGAGTAGCGCATCGAGCCCCGGTGTCTCCGCCTGCGCCAGTTCGCGCTGGCGCGCGAACACGTCGACCTGATGATAATGCATGGCATGCAATGTCGCTGCGGTCGGGCTCGGCACCCAGGCGGTGCTGGCGCCAGCCATGGGATGACCGACCTTCTGGACCATCATGTCGGCCATCATGTCGGGCGCAGCCCACATGCCCTTGCCGATCTGCGCCTTGCCCGAAAGCCCGCAGGCCAGCCCGATCTGGACATTGCGCGCCTCATAGGCCGCAATCCAGGCGCTGCCCTTCATCGCCGCCTTGGGAATCATCGCGCCGGCCTGCATCGACGTATGGATCTCGTCGCCGGTGCGATCGAGGAAGCCGGTGTTGATGAAGACGATACGATCCTTCACCGCATGGATGCAGGCAGCCAGATTGGCAGAGGTCCGCCGCTCCTCGTCCATCACACCCACTTTGACGGTGTGACGGGCAAGCCCGAGCAGATCCTCGACGGCATCGAACAGGCGGTTGGTGAAACCGGCTTCCTCGGGCCCGTGCATCTTGGGCTTCACGATATAGATCGACCCGGCACGGCTGTTGCGCAGCGTGCCAAGCCCCTTCACGTCATGGACACCGATCAGCGCGGTGAAGACGGCATCGAGAATACCCTCGGGCGCTTCTGATCCATCCGCCAGCAAGACCGCCGGGTTGGTCATCAGATGGCCGACATTGCGCACGAACAACAGGCTGCGGCCCGGCAGCGAGAATGTGCCACCGTCGGGCGCGGTCCAGTCGCGATCGCTTTCCAGCGCACGCATCACCGTCCGTCCGCCCTTGTCGAAGCTCGCGGTCAGATCGCCGCGCATCAGCCCCAGCCAATTGGCATAGGCGGCCACCTTGTCCTCCGCATCGACCGCGGCCACCGAATCCTCAAGATCGACGATCGCGGTCAGTGCCGCTTCCAGGATCACGTCGGAGATGCCGCGCGGGTCGCTTCGGCCGATCGGATGCTCGCGATCGATGACGATCTCGATATGCAGCCCATTGTTCCTGAACAGGAAGCCCCGGCCCTCGCGGACGCCGACGAGTTGCGCATGCGCCTCGCCCTGCAGCGCCCCTTCCCAGCCCGGCACTGCCGTATCGAGAAAGGCCTGCGCCGCCGCGATGACCTGTGCGCCCCGCTCGGCGTCATAGCCGCCGGACTTTGCGGATCCAGGCAGCGCGTCGGTGCCGTAAAATGCATCATACAGGCTGCCCCAGCGCGCATTGGCGGCATTGAGCACGAAACGTCCGTTCAGGCTCGGTACGACCAGCTGCGGCCCCGCCATCGTCGCGATCTCGGCGTCGACGGCGTCCGTACCGACCGCAAAGGCTGCGGGTTCATCGACGAGATAGCCGATCTCGCGCAGGAAAGACTGATAGTCGGCCGGATCGATCTGCTGCCCGCGCCGTTCGGCATGCCATGCGTCGATCCGCGCCTGCATTGTGTCGCGCTTTGCCAGCAATGCGCGATTCTCGGGCGCAAAGGCGGCCAGCAGCGCAGCGAAGCCAGACCAGAAGGCCGACGCATCGATTCCGGTTCCCGCCAGCGCCCGCTGCTCGACAAAGTCCAGCAACCGCGCGTCGATCCGAATCCCGTTACGCGAAACATAGTCCGTCATCTGCTCACCCTTGCTGCCGCACGCCATCGGCGCACGGTCGATCATCGTTGCGATTTCCCGGGGAGAGGACGCTGTTGCGCCTATGCCGCACCCCGCGACGTGATGCAATCGCCCCCCTTCACCCCGGGACGCTCCCTCACTAGAAGCGCGGGATGGAGAGCCTATCAACGACAGAACGCGCCGCGGTCGACACGGCACGCGCCGCCCCCATGCTGCCCCAGGTCGAACGCTGGGCGGCGGTCAACACCGGCTCGCGCAACCTGGCCGGGCTTGAGACAATGGCCACGCTGCTGGCCGATGCCTTCTCGGTCCTGCCGGGGGAAATCGGGCTTGTCGCACCGACACCCGTCGAAAATGTGGCTGCCGACGGCAGCGTGTCCGAGATCCGCTACGGCCACCATCTCCATCTGAACGTCCGCCCCGAAGCCCCGGTTCGCATGCTTTTCACCGGGCATATGGATACGGTCTTTGCCGTCGATCACCCGTTCCAGTCGCTGCGCTGGCTGGAGCCGGGCGTGCTCAACGGCCCCGGCGTCGCCGATATGAAGGGCGGAATCGCGGTGATGCTCGCCGCACTGCGCGCGGTGGAGGCGTCGCCCGCCGCCGGCCGATTCGGCTATGAGGTGCTGATCAATTCCGACGAAGAGGTCGGCTCGGGCTCGTCATCGGCGCTGATCGCGCAACTGGCGCGCGGCAAGATCGCCGCACTCACCTACGAACCGGCGCTGCCCGACGGTACATTGGCGGGCGCCCGCGCCGGCAGCGGCAATTTCTCGATCGTGATCGCCGGCCGCAGCGCACATGCCGGCCGCAATCCCGAGGAGGGGCGCAACGCGCTTGTCGCCGCCGCCGATCTCGCCGTCCGCCTCAAGGCGGCGCACGGCCCGGCATTGAAGGTCAACCCGGCCAGGATCGATGGCGGCGGTCCGAACAATGTCGTGCCCGATCACGCGGTGCTGCGCGTCAATTTCCGCCCTGCCTCCCCGGCCGACGAGACAGAGGCCCGCGCATTGCTCGACCGGCTCGTCGCCGCGATCGCTGCCGAGCATGACGTGCATATCCATGTTCATGGCAGCTTCGGCCGCCCACCCAAGCCGATCGACCCCGCCGCCGAACGCCTGTTCGGTCTGGTGAAGCAGGCCGGCGCCGATCTCGGCATCGGCGTATCGTGGAAAGCGACCGGGGGCGTGTGCGACGGCAACAATATTGCCGCCTGCGGCGTGCCCGTCGTCGACACGATGGGTGTACGCGGCGGCGCCATCCATTCATCGGACGAATTCTTGATCACGGATTCGCTACACGAGCGTGCGGCCCTGTCGGCGCTCACCATCCTGCGGATCGCCGAAAGGGGGACAGTTTGAGTTTCAGGATGCGCGCAGCCCGGGGGAAGGACCTCCAGGCGCTTTACGAAATGGCGAAACTCACCGGTGGCGGTTTCACCAACCTGCCGGCCGATCGAGCCTCACTCACCGCCAAGCTTGCGCGTTCGGACGCGGCACTTGGTCGTGACGACGGGGTTCTCGGCGACGATCTGTTCGTGATGGTGCTGGAGAATGTCGAGACCGGCGAAGTCCGCGGCACCTGCCAGCTGTTCAGCCTGGTGGGCCGGAAATGGCCCTTTTATTCCTATCGGCTCGGTACGCTCACCCAGCACAGCAGCGAACTCGACCGCACCTTCCGTGCCGACATGCTCACCTTGTCGACCGATCTCGAAGGATCCAGCGAGGTTGGCGGCCTGTTCCTTCATCCCGGCGAGCGGGCCGGCGGGCTGGGCCTGCTCATCGCGCGCAGCCGCTATCTCTTCATCCGCGCGCACCGCGCCCGCTTTGCGGACCGCACGCTGGCGGAACTGCGCGGCGTGATCGACGAAGCCGGCGGATCGCCCTTCTGGGACGGGCTTGCCGGCAAGTTCTTCGGCATGGGCTTCCAGGAAGCCGACATGTTCAATGGCGTCCACGGCAATCAGTTCATCGCGGATCTGATGCCCAAACATCCGATCTACACCGCGATGCTGCCCGAAAATGCACGCGCGGTCATCGGCACGCCCCACCCCTCCGGCCGCGCGGCAATGCGCATGCTCGAGAATGAAGGATTCCGGTTCGAGAATTATGTCGACATTTTTGACGGCGGACCAACCATGACCGTCGAGACCGACCGCATCCGCAGTATCGCCGATGCCCGCGACAGCATAATCGTCGGCATCGCCGATGGCGAAACCAAGACTCTGGTCTCAACCGGTCGCCTCGGCGACTTTGCCGCCTGCTACGCCCAGGTCGAGTCCCGGGACGGCGGCGTCACCATCGACGCAGGCGCCGCCGGACGGCTCGGCGTGTCCGTCGGCGACACCATTTCCCATATCGCACGCTGGTAGGTCCGCAATGTCACTCACCGAGATCAATTTCGACGGCCTGATCGGGCCAAGCCACAATTATGCGGGGCTCAGCCTGGGCAACCTCGCCTCGTCACGCAATGCCGGCGCCGCATCACAGCCCCGCGCCGCGGCGCTCCAGGGCCTGGCGAAGATGCGCGCCAATATGGCGCTCGGCCTGAAACAGGGGCTCTTCCTGCCGCATGCGCGCCCCAATCACGACTGGCTGGCCGCACTCGGCACCGATGTGGAGACTGCAGAGGCGCACCTTCGCGCCTGCGCATTGTCCGCCTCGCCAATGTGGGCCGCCAACGCCGCAACAGTCTCCCCCGCGCCCGACACCGGGGATGGCCGCTGCCATCTGACCGTCGCCAATCTGCAGACGATGCCGCATCGCAGCCATGAATGGCCCGGCACGCTTGCCCAGCTCCGGCTGGCATTCGCGTCGCCCGCCTTCGCTGTGCATATGCCGGCCCCGCCGCCATTCGGCGACGAGGGAGCCGCCAACCATATGCGGCTCTGCGCGACGCACGGCCAGCCGGGAGTCGAGATCTTCGTTTACGGGCGCAGCGGCGGCCCCTTCCCCGCGCGCCAGCATATCGAGGCATCGAAAGCGGTTGCACGGCTTCACGGGCTCGATCCGGAACGGACCCTGTTCGTCGCGCAGTCCGAGGAGGCGATCGCCGCCGGCGCCTTCCACAACGACGTCGTCGCCGTGGCCAATGAACGCGTCCTGTTCACGCATGAACATGCCTTTGCCGACAAGGACGGCTTCTATGCCGATCTCAGGCGACTGATGCCCGAGGTGGAGATCGTCGAGGTTCCCGCGTCGCGGGTCAGCCTGGCCGATGCGATCTCGTCCTATCTGTTCAACGCGCAGCTGGTGACGCCGCCTTCGGGAGAGATGACGCTGATCCTGCCGACCGAAGCGCAGGAAACACCGTCGGTCTGGCGTTGGCTCGAGGAGCATGTTGCCGGCAATGGCCCGATCCGGCGCGTCGCCCCCGTCGATGTCCGCCAATCCATGGCCAATGGCGGCGGCCCCGCCTGTCTGCGACTGCGCGTGGTCTGCGATCCTGCCCAGGTCGATCCCCGTTTCATGCTCGACCCGACGAAGATCGACGCGATCGAGACGCTGGTCGCCCAACATTGGCCGGAGTCGATCGCGCCGGCCGATCTGGCCGATCCGGCGCTGCGGGCGGAGATCGCGGCAGCACGCATCGCCCTGCTCGACATGCTGGGTCTGACCGAACTCGCCTGACTGTCGACTTAACTTACAGTTTACCGTCAGAATACCGCCGGATTGGCGGAAATCGGCCATCGGCACGCTCCTTGCGTGGCGATGGCCATGTTCAAGCGGATCAAACGACTCTTCGTCATCAAGACCCGTTTCGAGGCCTGCCTGATCATCTACGCGCTTGCGACCGGCGCGATGCAGCGCGGCAAGATCTATCTCGCCGAATATCCGGGCTATGGCGGCTGGCTGCTCTGCGCAGCGTGCACCGGCGCCGTGTTCATGGCCGGCGCGATGATCTTCGATGCGCTGGCGTTGAGGCGTGCGGCCGAGTCGGGCTGAAGCAGGTCCGATGCCGTAGCGTCGGCGGTCCGTCGCTGGACAGGCCAACGCGTTTCGGTAAGAAATCAGGCATGACCTTGCCCTCCCCGCTCTTCGATCGCCTGCGCCTTCCTGTCATCGGATCGCCGCTTTTCATCGTCTCCGGCCCCGATCTGGTGATCGCGCAGTGCAAGGCGGGGATCGTCGGATCCTTTCCCGCGCTCAATGCCCGCCCGCAATCGCAGCTCGACGAATGGCTGCATCGCATCACCGAGGAACTCTCGGCCTGGAACCGCGACAATCCGGATCGGCCGGCGGCGCCCTATGCGGTCAACCAGATCGTCCACAAGTCGAACGACCGGCTGGAACAGGATCTCGCGACCTGCGGCAAATGGCAGGTGCCGATCACCATCACCTCATTGGGGGCGCGGGAAGATCTGAATGCCGCAGTCCATTCATGGGGCGGCATCACGCTGCACGACGTGATCAACGACCGCTTCGCGCGCAAGGCGATCGAAAAGGGCGCGGACGGGCTGATCCCGGTTGCGGCCGGTGCGGGCGGACATGCCGGCGTCACCTCCCCATTCGCGCTGATGCAGGAAATCCGCGCCTGGTTCGACGGCCCCGTCGCCCTGTCGGGGGCGATCGCCCATGGTCGCTCGATCCTGGCGGCGCAGGCGATGGGCGCGGACTTTGCCTATATCGGCTCGGCCTTCATCGCGACACGCGAAGCGAATGCCGCCGAAGACTATAAGCAAGGCATCGTCGACGGCCATGCCGCCGACATCGTCTATTCGGACCTCTTCACCGGGGTTCATGGCAATTATCTGCGCGGATCGATCGCGGCGTCCGGGCTCGACCCGGACAATCTGCCCAAGGGCGACCTGAAGACGATGGATTTCGGATCGGGCGGCAACCAGGACAAAAAGGCCTGGCGCGACATCTGGGGATCCGGCCAGGGCATCGGCGCCGTGGGCGTGGTGGAATCGGTCGCGGATCGTGTCGATCGGCTCGAGGCGGAATATCGTGCCGCCAAGGCATCGCTGGACGCGGCTTACCGGGGCTGAATCTGGAGCCTGATCGTTTGAAGCGGAAGCGCTTTGCGCTTCCGCCGAGAGCGCAGTTCAGAAGGCAGCTTCGAGCCGCCGCATCAGGCTGTGCGCCGGGCTTTGCGGCACTTCTCCGGGCACCAGCCCCCGATCGATCCGCTTGACCCGTTCGTAAAGATCGACGCTCGCCTCGATCAGCGCGCGCGCATTGGCGGGCAGACGGACCACAAGCAGGTCGTCACTGGCTGCCGCGTGGCCGACGCGGCGCGACGGATGCCGCCCCTGGATCGGGCTCAGTTCGCCGGTCTCGATCGCACGCTGCGTCAACAGCCAGGCGATGACGTGCATCAACCGGGTCGTCACCTTCAGCGACTCGCACGAAAAGCCGACGCGCAGCATCGGATCGAGCAATTCGCGATCGTCGCGGCCATTTTCGTCGAAATAGGCGCGCGCCTCATCGGCAAGCAGCATCGCCTCGGTATACAGCGAGTCGATCAGGCGCTGTTTCAGCCGTGATTGGTTCGGGGCCCAGTTCATATTCGAAGAGTGACACAATCGACGCCTTGGTGAAACGGCAAATCGCGGCTCCGATGCCGGCATCGCCGATGCGCGATGAAGCTGTCCCAGAACGAGTCAGAGTCTGTTCGGAAAAGCCGGCACTGGTCCGCTCCCCCGCCCGACCATCCTCTCAGGCGATGATGTCGGGAATCAGCTGATCCTCGAAGATCGCGATCTCGTCCTTCAGCCGAAGTTTGCGCTTTTTGAACCGCGCGAGCTGCAGCTGGTCCGGCGCGGCGGTGCCGGAAAGCGAGTCGATTGCACTGTCGAGGTCGCGATGCTCGATCCGCAAAAGCTCGAGCCTGGCCCTGATCTCATCCGGTTCCATCGCAAATCCCTGATCTGAGCCCTAGAGCCTGATCGCTTGAGGTGGAAGCGCTTCGCGCTTCCGCCGATGGCGTGAATCAGGCTCTATCTTATGGTTGAGACCATGATTCACACTTCAGATTGATTCAATCTGAAGTGATCTTGGTCTAGCCTGAGCGTTGCAGCGATAGGGCGAGCCACGCTCCGGCTCAAGCGTGAAGCGTCAACGGGTCGTCGCAGCCCCAATTGCAACCGCCGCGTTCACCCAATTTCGATGCAGACAGGAAAGGAAATTGGTGCTTCAATCCCCTCTGCATTGACCGCCAGAAGGAGACAGAAGGATGGAACAGGCACATTTCTCGGCCCTTGAGACCAAGCATAACGGACTCGAACATCGCATCGCCGAAGAAAACCGCCGCCCCAATCCAGACGCAGCCGTCATTGCGCAACTCAAGAAAGAGAAATTGAAGATCAAGGACACGCTATCGGAGCATTGATGCCCCGTGACTGATCGGCGCGGGGGAGACTCCCCCGGCCCTTCAGTCGATCCTGAGCCCGGGGCGCCGGGTGGGTGCCTGCCTGATATGCGTCGGCACGTTGGATTCCGCCATGCCGACAGGTTTGCGTGCACGCTTCGGATCGATCTGACCGTCGAAAGCGACGCCGATCTTGTCGACCGAGCGCCAGGCAACCCGTCCCATCACTTCGCCAATCCCGCGCAACGTGATCGCAATCGGTTCGCCACGGCCGAAGCTTTCCGCACAATCAGCCATCATACCGCCCGCCGAAAGATTGCGGACGCGCACGGTGCGCTCCGTCTCGTCGGATAGCCGCCGCACCGTCGCGGCAAGGAACAGGCTGTCGCGCATCGCCTCGCGATGTTGCGCGCCATCCGCGGCTTCGATCTTGATCGGGTGTTCCAACCTTCCAGGCCTCCGGATGATCGCGAAGCCCGGAAATGCTCGGGCACCATGGATATCCATTGCCCGAAAAGGGTGTCTAAAGCTTTAAGCCGGATGGTTACCGCGCATCACTCGTCGCGCGAAATCTTCTCCTGGCGCTCGTGGCGCTCCTGCGCTTCCACCGTCATTGTGGCGATCGGGCGCGCTTCGAGCCGTGCCAGCGAGATCGGCTCCCCCGTCACTTCGCAATAGCCATATTCGCCTTCGGCAATGCGGCGAAGCGCAGCGTCGATCTTCGAGATCAGCTTGCGCTGACGATCGCGCGTGCGCAGCTCGATCGACCAGTCGGTTTCGCTCGAAGCACGATCGGTCACATCCGGCTCGCGCAGCGAATCATTCTGAAGCTGGGTCAGCGTGTCACGCGACTCGCGAAGGATATTGTCCTTCCAGGCGTTCAGCTGGGCCTTGAAATAGGCAAGCTGACGCTCGTTCATGAATTCTTCGTCGGGGGATGGCCGATAATCGGTCTCAAGCACCGGCGGTTTTGACAAGGGATCTCGATCGCCCTCGTCGTTGCTGGTCAACGCCGTCGCCATGCCCGTCTCCGTTACAATACTCTCCGGCCCGACGTATCACGCCCGTGCCAGACGCCCACTCCGGCGCGGCTATAGCCATGCCCAAAAAGGCGCACAAGCCAGTGAATCGATGAAGTTGCTCATTCGGTCGCACAGCGCGGGAAGCATTTGTGCGCAAGACGTTATGAGCAGCGACATCGAGCTGCGACGACCGCCATTTTTCAGCCTCGGCATGCCCGCGAATCAGAACGTCCCTGCCGGAGCGTTAACCCTGCTGGAGAGGCGAAGGCTTAACCATCGACCTCTAAAACGGCCTGTAATGAGACATTAACCAATTCATTTCGCCTCAAGCCGACGCAAAATCGGATGAAGGGCTAGAAAGATGGTTAATGATCTTGTTATCCGAGGGGGGATGAAGCCCTTTTAGGTGTGTCAGGTCGGGGGCGCGGATCCGGGAGAAATTCCGGAACAACCGCAACGGCCGCAGAGGAAAGAGATTTGCGATGTCTGTTCGGATGGCCCTGGCGAAACTCTGCGCATGCACTTGCGGCGGCGCCATTGTCGGTGGCGGTGCGATGCACATCGCGGATGCGCCGCGTCCCGCCCATGTTACGAGCGCCAAGAGCGCAAAGGCGGTCCAGCGCCCCGTGAAGCGCGTGCGCTATGCGAAGCGCCCGGTGAAGCGGATCAAGCGCGTGGTGACCACTACGACGCAGACGGCCTGCGCGATGCCGACGGTTGTCACGCTCGCTCAAGCGCCAATCCCGCCCATTCCCTATGCCGGCGTCCCCTTCGAAGGCGGCAGCGGTGGTAGCGGCGGCGTGATGGTCGGCGGCAGCGGCGGCTTCGGCGGCGGCGGGTTCTTCGGCGGCGGCTTTTTCAGCGGCGGCAGCTCGGGCGGCAATATCGTCGTCTCCTCGACCAGCAGCGGCGGTTCGACCTCTACCTCGAGCGGCGGTTCGGGCGGGTCGAGCACGTCCACATCCACCGGCGGCTCCAGCACGTCGACCGGCGGATCGAGCACCAGCACCAGCACCGGCGGTTCCAGCTCGTCGAGCTCCAGCAGCAGCTCGAGCTCGTCCAGCTCGAGCTCGTCGAGCAGCTCCGGCGGGTCGACGGGCGGCAAACCACCCAAGCCTCCTCACGGTTCGAGCGGTCATCATGGATCGAGCGGCAGCTCCGGCTCTTCGGGCAGCAGCGGCTCTTCCGGCAGCAGCGGTTCCTCGGGAAGCAGCGGCTCTTCCGGCAGCTCCAGCACGTCGAGCGGCAGCTCGGGCAGCAGCAGCACCTCCAGTGGCGGCAGCGGCGGATCGAGCACCAGCACCTCGACCGGCGGATCCAGCACGAGCACGGGTGGCAGCAGCACCTCGACCAGCACCGGCGGATCGAGCTCGTCGAGCTCCAGCAGCTCCAGCTCGTCGTCCAGTTCCAGCTCGTCGAGCAGCTTCGGCGGATCGAGCGGCTGGCACGGTTCGAGCGGCCATGGTTCCAGCAGCCACGGCAGCACGGGCAGCTCGGGTTCGAGCGGCACGCCCGTTCCCGCCCCGCCGGTCGTCCTGCTGTTCGGCGCCGCCGCAGTCGCGCTCGTCGCGCGCAAGCGGCTGGTCAAGCCCAAGGACTGAAGCGTTTTGTAGAGCCCAACGCATGGGCGGCGCATCCACAACCCCGGATGCGCCGCCCTTTTTTTTGTTTTCTGACGATGGCCGACAATCGCCCGAGGCCGGGCGCGGAAGCGATTGCCGGCGCTATTATTTCTTCTGGCGTGCCACGAACCGTCCCGGCGTGGCGCCCGTCGGTCCCTTTTCGGTCCACACCTCGGCACCGTTGACCAGCACATGCTTCATGCCGACGGCAAGCGACGCGGGATGAACATAGTCGGATGTATCGGCGATCGTCGCGGGATCGAATATCGCGACATCGGCGATCTTGCCGACCGCGATCTGCCCGCGATCGTACAAACGGAGATGCTCCGCCGGCAGCCAGGTCATCTTGCGGATCGCTTCTTCCAGCGGGAAGAGCTTCGCGTCACGGCTGTAATGGCCGAGCACCCTGGCGAAGGATCCGGTCGATCGCGGATGCTTGGCGGCGGTGTAGACGCTGCCCTCCCCGACATAGGATCCGTCGCTGGAGATCATATCCCAGGGCTGCACCAGCAGTTCGCGCAGATCGTCTTCCATGATCGCGCCGGCGGTGATGATGATGTTACCGTCGGTCCTGAGCAGCAGGTCGACCACCAGGTCGAACGGATCCTGGCCCTTCTCCTGCGCCAACAACTGGACATATTTGCCGACGAGGTCGGGATTGCCGGGCGCGTCGACGATGCGAAGGCTGTCGTAACCGACCGCCTTGATCCACGAGAAACCGCCCTTGTAGCCATTGTTTGTGGCGTCCCTGAGTGCCGCGCGCTTCGCCGGATCGGCGAGCGCCGCGCGCAATGCCGCCATGACCGACGCGGTCTCCCGCGCGGCGGTGATGGCCGGCTCCCCCGGAAATACCAGGATGCCGGCCAGCCGGTTGGTCTGGGCACCGTCATAGGGGTAGATGTCGCCAACGACCTGATGGCCCTGCGCCTGAGCGGCCTCGACACGGCCGACCAGCTCGGCCGCCTTCCCCTTGTTGCGAAGGCCGACAGCCTTGAGATGGCCCAGCTTCGCGGGAATGCCGGCAGCGATGCCGATCTCTGCGGTTTCCATTTCCGAGCCGATAAAGTCGGCAACGGGATCGCGCGAATGTGAATCGAACGTTCCGTCGAAGGGGGAAACCTCCTTCGCCAGGGCCACGATCTCGTCGGTCGGGCTGAACATGCCGGGGTCGTACATCAGCCCCGCCGACAGGCCGACGCAGCCCATGTCCATGCCCTCGCGGACCAGCGCTTTCATCCGGTCCATTTCCGCCGGCGTCGCCGCACGCTGCTCGTGCCCCATCACTTCCTTGCGGACACCGTTGTGCCCGACATAGCAGAAATAATTGGTGCTCGATCCCTTGGTGCGCAGCGCCGCGAACTCGTTGCGGAGGCCCGCGGGGCTCTGGAAGCCGTCCGCGCCGACGACCAAGGTCGTGACGCCCTGCGCGAGGTTCTGCGGCGCGAGGAACGGCGCAGGCACCGCCTTCGCAGATTCGAGAACGTGGCTGTGGGAATCGATGAAGCCGGGCGCGACCGCCAGCCCCTTCGCATCGATCACGCGCCGCGCCTTTCGGTTCGCGGTGCCGACATAGACGATACGGTCGCCGCGCACGCCGATATCGGCCTTGCGCGGCGCTGCACCAGTGCCGTCATAAACCGTGCCGCCACGAATGAGCAGGTCCAGTTCCGCCCCCGGCGCGGCATGCGCCAATGCCGGCGAAAATAGCAGGCCAAGTGTCAGCAAAGCTCGAGTTTTCGACATAGCCACTCCGAGGCGAACCGTGGTTGCCTCGCCGCGATTCTCATCGCGGCGAGCGACCCGCCCGGAAACACGCTACGCGATCGTGACGGCCATGCGACCCAAAAAGCTCATGCCGTTAAGCAGCCACGATGATCTTCTCGATCTCGTTCACCGGATGTCCGGTCAGATCCTTGGCGATCTCACCGACCAGGCGGCTCTCCACTTCCTTGTGATAATGTTTGCGCAACTCGCCCAGCGTCCTGGGCGGCGCGACGATGATCAGCGATTCGAAATCGTTCGCCAGGGCGCGCTTCTTCAGCAGCGCTGCGGTCTCGCTGGCGAAGCGGTCTTCCTCGAGCTGGTGGAAATCCACTTCGGAAAAGGCATGACGGCTGTTGCCGACGCTGGAATGGGCAACCCCGGGGGCATCCGATTTCTGGTCGCGATCGGCGGGATTGTCCTGCTCGCGCACGCGATCGAGTTCCAGATTGGGATAGAGCGCATCACCTTCGTTGCGGAAGAACAGCATCTTGCGGCCATCGGCCACCACCACCAAACTCTTGTTCGCGATCTGCATGTGTGCGCTCCTTCTATGTTGCGTCGATGGGGTAACGCGCAGCGTGCACGGGCGGTTGCGGCTTGCATGGCTCGATCCGTCTCGCCATAGCCTCGCCATGCACGATATCCGACTGATCCGCGAAGACTCCGCCGCCTTCGATGCCGCGCTCGCCCGCCGCGGCGCAGCCCCCGTTTCGGCCGCGCTGATCGCGCTCGACGAGGAACGCCGCGCCGTCGTGACCGAGGCGCAGACCGCCCAGGCCCGCCGCAACGAAGCCTCGAAAGCGATCGGCGCCGCCAAGGCGCAGAAGCGCGATGATGAGGCTGCCGCGCTGATGGCCGAAGTTGCGCTGCTCAAGGAAAGGCTGCCGACGCTCGAAGCGCGCGAACGCGAGTTGAGCGATGCGCTCCACGCCGCATTGGCCGCCATTCCCAATCTGCCCGCCGACGACGTGCCAGAAGGCGCGGACGAAACCGCCAATGTCGAAGTCTCGCGCTGGGGCACCCCGCGCAGCTTCGATTTCGCGCCGCAGGAACATGCCGATTTCGCACCCGCGCTCGGGCTGGATTTCGAAAGCGCGGCGCGCATCTCCGGCGCGCGCTTCGCGGTGCTGCGCGGCGGTATCGCCCGGCTCCATCGCGCGCTGGGCCAATATATGCTCGATCGTCAGTCCGACGCCGGCTATGCCGAGACCGCACCGCCACTGCTCGTGCGCGACGAAGCCGTCTTCGGCACCGGCCAGCTTCCAAAATTTCACGACGACCTGTTCCAGACGACTGATGGGCGCTGGCTGATCCCGACCGCCGAGGTCAGCCTGACCAATCTGGTCCGCGAGCAGATCCTCGACGAAATCGCGCTGCCGATCCGCCTGACCGCGCTCACCCCCTGTTTCCGGTCCGAAGCCGGTTCCGCGGGGCGCGACACGCGCGGCATGATCCGCCAGCACCAGTTCGAAAAGGTCGAACTCGTCACGATCTCGACCCCCGAACAGTCCGAGGACGAGCATCTGCGGATGACCGGCGCCGCAGAGGCGATCCTCCAGGCGCTGTCGTTGCCCTATCGCAAGATGCTGCTCTGCACCGGAGACATGGGCTTTGCGGCGCGCAAGACCTATGACCTCGAAGTCTGGCTGCCCGGGCAGAATTGCTATCGGGAGATCAGCAGCATTTCGAACTGCGGCGATTTCCAGGCACGCCGCATGGCCGCCAGGTTTCGGCCGGCGGGCGATACCAAAGGCACCCGTTTTCTCCACACGCTCAACGGCTCCGGGCTGGCGGTCGGCCGGACACTCGTCGCCGTGCTCGAAAACTATCAGGAGGCCGATGGCTCGGTTCGCGTGCCACAGGCGCTGATCCCCTATATGGGCGGCATCGACCAGCTGGTGCCCGCCTGATGCGTATCCTGGTCACCAATGACGACGGCATCCACGCGCCCGGGCTGAAGGTGATGGAAAGCATTGCCCGCGCGCTCTCCGACGATGTCTGGGTGGTCGCGCCGTCCGAGGAACAGTCAGGCGCCGGCCATTCGCTGACGCTCAGCCGCCCCGTCCGCGTCCGCCGTCATGGCGAGCGCCGCTGGTCGGTGACCGGCACGCCCACTGATTCGGTGTTGATGGCGCTCGGCCAGCTGATCGAAGGCGAAAAGCCCGATCTGGTTCTCTCCGGCGTCAATCGCGGCGCCAATCTGGGTGAGGACGTCACCTATTCGGGCACGGTCTCCGCAGCGATGGAAGGTGCGCTTGCCGGCGTGCCCGCAATCGCGCTGAGCCAAGTCTATGCGCGTGAAGGCATGGGCGACAGCGTTCCCTTTGCCGTCGCCGAGGCATGGGGGGAACGCGTGTTGCGGCCGCTGATCGACATGGCGATGCCGTTCCGCACGCTGATCAACGTCAATTTCCCCGCCACCACACCCGATGCGGTGCGCGGTGTGAAGGCCGTACGCCAGGGTTTCCACGATTATGGCCGCACCCGCATCGTCAAGGGCACAGACCCGCGCGGCTATCCCTATTACTGGTTCGGGCTTGGCACGACCGAACATACGCCGGGCCACGCCACCGATCTGGAAGCGATCGCAGAAGACTGGATCACCGTGACGCCGCTGCATCTCGACCTGACCCACGATGAATCGCTGGCCGCGGTCGAATCGCTTTATCGATGAACCGTTGCACGACGGCGAATGCAAAGCCCTGCGATCAGTGCTAGTCTGACCGCCATGGGGGCTAAGGTGGGGACCAGAAGCATCATCGCGGCGTCGGCGCTGCTCATGGCGGGCTGCGTTCCGCGCGGAGCAACCGTGCAGGCCCCTCCTCCACCCGTGCCGATGCTCGAAACCGAGATCGCGAACCTGCCCGAAACGCCTCCGGCCTGGGAAGCGAAACCCGCCGCCGTCAGTGCGAAACAGGTCGAAGGCTCGCTGTACCGCGTGGTGGATGGCGACACTTTGCGCGGCGTCGGCGAAAAGTCCGGCGCCGGATCCGAAGCGATCGCGCGCGCCAACAATCTTGCCGCGCCGTACACGATCTTTCCCGGCCAGATGCTGCGGATACCCGCCGGCCGCTATCATCGCATCGGCCAGGGCGAAACCGGCATCGCGATCGCGCGCGCCTATGGCATTGGCTGGTCGGATATCCTGGCTCTCAACGGACTGCAGGAGCCCTTCGTGCTCCGGGTCGGCCAACGCCTGGCATTGCCGGACGGCGCAACATCGCCGGCACGCCAGACCATGGAGCAACGCGCCGCAGCCTTCCGGCTCGATATCGCGTCGATCCTGAGCGGCGGCGAACCCGCGCTTCCCGAAGGCAAACCGGCCGCCCGCCCTGCCGCCACCGCGGCGCGCACATTGCCGTCCAGCGCCGCGGTCGCCGCGCCGGCGAGCTTTCAGGGCGGATTCGCCTGGCCCGCAACCGGCCGGCTGCTCGCGCGTTTCGGACCCAGCGGAAAGGGACTCGTGAATCAGGGCGTCAACATCGCGCTTCCCAAGGGAACGGGCATCAAGGCGGCCGCCGACGGCGTCGTCGCCTATGTCGGCGATGGCGTGAACGCCTATGGCGGACTGATCCTGATCCGCCACGGCAGCGGATGGGCGACAGCCTATGGCCATGCCCAGGAATTGCTGGTTTCGCGCGGCCAGGCAGTGAAGCGCGGTCAAGTGATCGGACGCAGCGGCCAATCCGGCTTCGCGGACCAGCCGCAACTCCATTTCGAGATCCGCCAGAACAGCAAGCCGGTCGATCCGCTGAAGCATCTGCCACCCGCCTGATGCCGATCCGCAAGTCTCGCCTCGACCTGCGCTACGAGACGCTGCAGCGCGAGACGCGGACGCCCGTCTGGATCTCGATCGGCTGGCGCGTGATCTTCGTGCTCGCCCTGGTCGGCATCGCGGTCGGCGTCCACTGGTTCGACCGCGCGGGACTGCGTGACACTTACGACGGCCAGGTGAGCTTCATCGACGTCATCTATTTCACGATGATCTCGATCACGACCACGGGCTATGGCGATATCGCGCCGGTGTCGGACCGGGCACGCCTGTTCGATGCACTGATCGTGACGCCGATCCGCGTGTTCGTCGTGCTCGTCTTTCTCGGCACGGCCTATAATTTCGTGTTCAAAAGAACCTGGGACAAATGGCGCATGAAGCTGATCCAGAAGAATCTCCACAACCATATCGTGGTCTGCGGCTTCGGCACCAGCGGCTCTGAGGCGGTGGACGAATTGCTCGCACGCGGCACGGATCCCCGCGAGATCGTCGTGATCGACCGCTCCTCCGAAGCGCTGGAGCGTGCCGCGGCCTGCGGCTGCGCCGTGATCGAGGCCGACGCGACCCGCGACGAATCGCTGCAGGCGCTGAGAATAGACCGCGCCCGCAATGTCATCGTTTCGGCCGGGCGCGACGACACATCGATCCTGATCGTCCTGACCGTGCGCCATTTGGCGGCCGAGGTACCGATCAGCGTTCTGGTCCGCGCGGAGGACAATGAAATCCTCGCGCGTCAGGCAGGCGCGACGACTGTGATCAATCCGGTCAGTTTCGCCGGGCTGCTGCTCGCCGGATCGTGCCATGGTCCACATATCGCCGACTATATGGCCGATCTCGCGGCAACCGACGGCAGCGTCAAACTGTCAGAACGGCTGGCGACGGCGCAAGAAATCGGCAAGCCGCTGTCCGCGATCACTGGAGGAATCGGCGTCCGCATCTATCGCGGCGGCGTACCGATTGCATTCTGGGAAGCTGGCGCCGCGGCGCTGCAACCGGGCGATACGATATTGGCGATCACCCAGGGGGATGGGGCTCAGCGTTAGATCTTGGATCCGCTCGGGCTGAGCGGGGAAAAGCGCATCGGGCTTCAACCTGATGACATTTGCGCCAACACGCACTATGTGGCGCGCTCCCATGGCACTCCAACTCCCCTCCCCGCCGAAGATCGGCATGGTTTCGCTCGGCTGTCCCAAGAACCTTGTGGACAGCGAACGCATCCTCACCAAGCTGCGCTCCGATGGATACAGCATGTCGCCCGACTATGCCGGCGCCGACGTGGTGCTGGTCAACACCTGCGGTTTCCTCGATTCCGCGAAGGAAGAGAGCCTTGAAGCGATTGGCGAGGCCATCGCCGAGAATGGCCGTGTCATCGTCACCGGCTGCATGGGCAAGGAAGCCGAAGCGATCCGCGCCCGCTTCCCCGGCGTGCTCGCGGTCACCGGCGCGCATCAATATGAGGAAGTGGTCGGCGCGGTTCACGAAGCGGCGCCAATGCCGCCCTCTGCCTTCCTCAACCTGGTGCCCGAGCGCGACCTGAAGCTGACCCCGCGCCACTACAGCTATCTGAAGATCTCCGAGGGCTGCAACCATCGCTGCGCCTTCTGCATCATCCCGTCGCTGCGCGGCGATCTGGTCAGCCGCCGGCCGGATGCGATCCTGCGCGAGGCCGAGAAGCTGGTCGCCGCAGGGACCAAGGAACTGCTGGTGATCAGCCAGGATACCTCGGCCTATGGCGTCGATATCCGCCACCAGCCGCGCGAATGGCATGGCCGCGAAGTCCGCGCGCACATGACCGATCTCTCGCGCGAGCTCGGCAGCCTGGGCGCCTGGGTGCGCCTCCACTATGTCTACCCCTATCCCCATGTCGACCAGGTCATCCCGCTGATGGCCGAGGGGCTGATCCTCCCCTATCTCGACATTCCGTTCCAGCATGCCAGCCCCAATGTGCTGCGCGCGATGAAGCGGCCCGCCAACGAGGCCAAGGTGCTCGAGCGGATCCGCAAATGGCGCGACATCTGCCCCGACATCGCGGTCCGCTCGACGTTCGTCGTCGGCTTCCCCGGCGAGACCGAGGAAGATTTCCGCTATCTGATGGACTGGCTGGCGGAAGCACGGCTCGACCGCGTCGGCGCCTTCCGTTTCGAGCCCGTCGAGGGTGCGGCTGCCAACGACCTGCCCGATCCGGTGCCCGAAGAGGTGAAGGAAGAGCGTTACGCCCGGCTGATGGAGCTGACCGCGCGCATCTCCGCTGAGAAGCTCGAGGCCAAGATCGGCCGCACGCTCGATGTGATCATCGACGCAGTCGACGATGAAGGCGGTGCGACCGGACGGTCGAAGGCCGACGCGCCGGAGATCGACGGCGAAGTGCATCTGCGCGATGCTGGCGGGCTGAAGCTGGGCGACATCATTGCGGTCGAGATCGAGGACGCGGACGAGCACGACCTTTTCGGGGTTCCGATCGGGGACTGATCGTACGACACCGGTATCCACCCTTGCGGTGCGTCCGGCCGACTGCGATACGCACAGACCATGACCAAGGCCGTGGAATCAAAAGCAGAAACAGCCGTGACGCCACGCCGCCGCGTGCGTCGTCAGGCGCCGACGGTGCGGCGGCAGGATCTGCTGGCAGTCACGATCAGCTGCCTCGCCCGGCTGGGCGCGCGCGGCACCACGGGCCGCGAAATCTGTCGCCAGGCCGGCGTGTCGCACGGCCTGTTGCGTCACTATTTCAAGAATCCCGAGAATCTGCTGCTCGAAACCTATCAGGAGCTGTGCGACAGCGTGATCGTCCGCTTCCAGGCGGAAATGGCGCAGCCCGATGGCGACCCATGGGAAACGATCGATCGTTTCCTGGTGATGCTGTTTTCCGACGAATGGGCCAATCCCGACATATTGGGCGCCTGGATCGCGTTCTGGACATTGGTGCGCAGCAACGAGGAATTCGCGGCAGTCAGCGAAAGCTATAATCGTCGGCTGCGCGACATGCTCGCCGAAGCAGTCTTGCGCCTGCCGCCGGGGCCCGTTTCGGCCGACGACATCGCCGCCCTGCTCTCGGCAGTGACCGATGGGCTCTGGATCGATTTCTGCCTGTCGCCCACCCGCATGCCGCGCGATCGCGCGCTCGAACTCGCACGGTTGACGCTGAACCGGCTCGCGCCACGGCCGAACGCCTGATCGTCACAACGCGGCGTCGCGCGCCTCTTCGTCGATCCATGCACGGAACCGCGCAAGCGGCGTGCTGACCGTGCCGCCTTCGGGATAGACGAGATAATAGGCCTCGTCGGTCGACAGCGGCACGGGCACGGGGCAGACCAAGGTACCGGCCGCCAGCTCGGGCTCGATCAGGAAACTTGGAATCAGTGCGGCGCCCGCACCTGCGGCCGCTGCCTGCGCCAGCATCAGGAAATGCTCGAATGCCGGCCCGCCGGTCGTCGCCGGCGCATCGACTCCGGCAGCACGCAGCCAGCGATCCCAGGCGGTGCGTCGCGACGTCTGGAACAGCAATGTCTTGCCGAGGAAATCGGCGGGGCCAGTGATCGGATTGGCAGCCAGCCAGTCGGGCGAGCAGACCGGCAGCGCGCGTTCCCGGAACAGGAAATCATGAACCGCGCCCGGCCAGTCCGGCCGCCCGAAATGGATCGCGGCGTCGAACGCCTCGTCCGCAAAATCGAACGGAAAGGACCGCGCGGCGAAATTCACCACCAGTTCGGGGTGGCGCGCGGTCAGGCGCGGCAGCCTGGGGGCAAGCCAGCGCATGCCGAAGCTCGGCAAGGTCGCGATGCTCAGTTCGTTGGTCGGCCGCCCATCCGCGAAGCGTGCGGTGGCGCGACGGATACGATCGAGCGCCGGGCCGACATCCTCGGCATAAGCCCGGCCCTCGGCATTCAGACTGACCCGGCGCCCCGTGCGCGTGAACAACGGCGCCTGAAGCCAATCCTCAAGCAACGCGACCTGACGGCTGACCGCGCTCTGGGTCAGGCCCACTTCCTCACCCGCCCGCGAGAAGCTCCCCAGCCGGGCGGCAGCCGCAAAACTGTTGAGCGCACCCATTGGCGGCAATAGCTTGCGCGCTCGTTCATTCCAATCTGTCATCAGCAGATGACCCCTTCGCGTTTGTCAGATCGTAGCACTTGCATCAGAGAACCACCATATCGCGGTGGAGACTATCATGCGCAACGGGAATGAAAGCACGATCGAACGGCTGGTGATCGGTACGCTGGGCGCGAAGGCCGGCGGTATCGCTCTCGATTCGATCGTCATCGACCCGCGCCTGCTGGCCGAAACCGGCCCGAGCGTATCGCGCGCCGCATTCGCGATGGCGCTCGGCGTGGTGCTGTTCGACGGCCTGCTCGTGCGCGTGCCGAGCGGAGCGGCCTATGGCGCGGAGCGACTGGCGCGCGGCGAGCGCATCCTGTTCGATCATGGCGCGCTGCGCACCATCCGCTTTCCCGTGGGCCCCACCGGCGCACTGCCGGCCGGCCAGGACGCGTTCGCGCGTATCCTGGCGCCGCTCGGCTATCATATCGCGGGTGTCTATCCGCTGCCCGCGCTGAAGATGACCGGTCATGCCTATTGCCATCGCGACCTGCCCGACGCGATCCCGCAATATTTCGTGAGCGAGCTGCATGTGGAGCGCTATGACGACGCGTTCGGCGCCGCCGCGCGCCGCGTGTTCGGCACATCGCGCGATCCGCTGGGCCCCGAGGAAGCGGCATTGCTCCACGACTATGCACGGCACGGCACGGCCCCCCTCGCGCAGGCGCTCGCCATGCTGCCGCGCATCGCCGCCGCGTTCGAACGCCATCACGGCCCGGTGCGCACCGCAGATTACGAGACATTGCTCGCCCGCTCCGCCGAAGCGGCGTGGATCGCGACGGAGGGCAATGCCTTCAACCATGCGACCGACCGGGTTGCCGATGTCGACGCGCTGACCGATCGGCTGCGCGCCGAGAATTGGCCGATCAAGGACAAGGTCGAAGTGTCGGGCAGCGGCCGGGTGCGGCAGACCGCGTTCCGCGCCGATCCGGTCGAGCGCGTGTTCGTCTGCGGCGACGGCGTCGAGGAACGGCGCAGCGTGCCCGGATCCTTTTACGAATTCATCTCGCGTGATCGAAATCCGGCGACGGGCACGCTCGACCTGGCGTTCGACAGCGGCAACGCGACCGGCATCTTCGCGATGACCCGGGCGGCGTGACCGCGCACCCCGCCCTTCTCGCCGCGCTCGCGGAGGTCGTCGGCCCGGCGAACCTGCTGACCGAGCCCGGCGATCTCGCCAGCTATGCCAGCGACGGGCGCGGCGCGACCGGTGCGCCGCTTGCAGTTGTGCGTCCGTCGAATACTGATCAGGTCGCCCAGATCGTACGCCTGGCCAATGCCGCGCAGGTCCGACTGATCCCGCAGGGTGCACGCACCGGACTGGTCGCGGCCGGAATCGCGGGACCGGGACATGACGAGATCGTCCTCACGCTGGAGCGGCTGGCCCGTCCACCGGTGATCGATCCCGTCAACCGCACTGTGGAGGCCGATGCCGGCGTGCCCTTGTCCGCGATCAACGCGGCGGCGGCCGAACATGGGCTGTTCTTCCCGATCGATCTCGGTGCCGATCCGTCGGTGGGCGGCATGATCGCGGCCAATACAGGCGGGGCGCGCTTCCTGCGTTATGGCGATGTCCGCCGCAACCTGCTCGGCATCGAACTGGTGACGGCCGAGCCCGAACCCCGCACGCTGCGACTGGGCGCCGCGCTGTGGAAGAACAATGTCGGGCTGGACCTGAAGCAATTGTTCGTCGGCAGTTCCGGCTCGCTCGGCATCGTTACGCGCGCCACCCTGGCGCTGGTGCCCAAACCCGCGGTCGCGGTCAGCGCAATGCTCGCGCTCGATCGGGCCGAAGCGGCGACCGAATTGCTCGTCGCGCTCGAACAGGCATTCGGCACGCTGCTGACCGCGTTCGAGGGCATATCGGGCGCAGCACTCGATGCGGCGTTGCGCCATGTCCCGCGGCTACGCGATCCTTTTGGCGGCGAACGGCCAGTCTATGCCGTGCTGGTCGAGATTTCTGCGAGCGCGGCGTTCGACGCGGAGCTTCTGGAAGAACGGCTGGGCGCCGCGTTGCTGCCCTGGCTCGATCGTGGAACGGTGCGCGACGCGGCGGTCGATCGCGGCGGCGATCTCTGGGCGATCCGCCATGCCGTGCCCGAAGGGCTGCGCGCATCGGGCAAGGTCGTTGCCTGCGACATCGCGCTGAGGCGCGGCGATGTGATGCGCTTCCGCCGTGAACTCGCCGAGCGGCTGGCGGATATCGCGCCGCAGCTTCGGCTCCACGATTTCGGCCATATCGGCGACGGCGGACTGCACTTCAACATGGTCTGGCCGGCCGAAGCGGGCCCGTTCGACGCCGAAATCGCGGATGCCGCGCGTGCGGCGGTTTTCGTTGCGGTCGTGGAAGACTATGACGGCAGCTTCAGCGCGGAACACGGCATCGGGCCGGGCAATGCGAAATGGTATGACCGGCTGGTGCCCGCGGAAACGCGCGCATTGTCCGGCGCAATACAAAGGCTGGTGGCGCCTGCGCCGATCGGCCGGGTGGATTTTGGATGCTTGGGAGCAACGATATGACCGATGCCTTGATGGGAGTTTACAATCGCGCGCCGCTCGCCGTTTCGCACGGCAAGGGTAGCTGGCTCTACGATGTCGAGGGTCGCGAATATCTCGACTGCGTCGCTGGCATCGCCACCGACGCGCTTGGCCATGCGCATCCCGCGCTGGTTGCCGCGCTCACCGAACAAGCCGGCAAGCTGTGGCATGTCTCCAACATCTTCCGCATTCCCGGCCAGGAAGCGCTGGCCCAGCGGCTGACCGACGCCAGCTTCGCCGACGTCGTTTTCTTCGGCAATTCGGGTTCCGAGTCGATCGAATGCGCGCTCAAGACCGCGCGCCGCTATCACTTCGCCAATGGCGCGCCGGAGCGGATCGACATTATCGGCTTTGCCGGATCCTTCCACGGACGGACCTATGGTGCGATCAATGCGGCGGGCAACCCATCCTATGTCGAGGGTTTCGGCCCCCGCCTGCCCGGCTATGTCCAGCTGACCATCGACGACGAGGCGGGTATTGCGGAGGCGATCGCACGGCCGACCACCGCAGCGCTGATCGTCGAGCCCGTCCAGGGCGAAGGCGGTGCACGCGCGCTGACCGGCGAATGGCTGAAGCGTGTCCGCGATCTCTGCACCGCCAATGGCGTGCTGCTGATCTATGACGAAGTGCAGAGCGGCATGGGCCGGACCGGCAAGCTGTTCGCGCATCAATGGTTCGAGGGCGCCGAGCCCGACATCATGTGCATTGCCAAGGCACTGGGCGGCGGCTTCCCCGTCGGCGCCTGCCTTGCCACCACCAAAGCGGCGAAAGGCATGGTCGTGGGCGTTCACGGCTCCACCTTCGGCGGCAATCCGCTCGCCATGGCGGTCGCGATCGCCGCGTTCGATATCATCGCCAGCGAGGAGACGCTCGCCCATGCTCGTGCCATCGCTGACGATCTCAAGACGCGCCTGACCGATCTGGCGACGCGCTATCCCGACCTGATCGTCGACGTGCGCGGCAAGGGCCTGCTGATCGGCCTGAAGCTGATCCCCAACAATCGCGACTTCATGGCGCTCGCCCGCGAGCATGGCCTGCTGGTCGCTGGCGGCGGCGAGAATTGCGTACGCCTGTTGCCGTCGCTGATCCTGAGCAGCGCGGAAGCGGCTGAAGCCGTCACCCGGCTCGAGGCCACATGCGAGGCGGCGCGCGCGCGGATCGCCGAGGCCGCCTGATGCTGGTGGTGCGGCCCGCCAGATCGGCGGACCTCGAGGCATTGATGGAACTCGCGGTCCTGTCGGGCCGCGGTTTCACCAGCCTGCCGGAGGATGAAGGCGTATTGTCGGAACGGTTGATGCTGTCGGAGCGGAGCTTCGACGGCACGACCGCGCCTGCCGAGGCCTGGTACACGCTGATGCTGGAAGACAGCGGCACCGGCGCGATCGCCGGCGTCGCGGGCGTCCGCGCGGCAGTGGGCATGGGGCGGCCGCATTTCTCGTTCCGGATCGTCACGCTCGCCCAATATTCGCAGGCGACACAGACGCGCTTCGACCATCAGGCACTTGTGCTGGTCAACGAATGCGCGGGCTGGACCGAAGTGGGATCGCTGTTCGTCCGTGCCGACCGGCGCAGCGACGGCGCGGGCAGTTTGCTCGCCCGATCGCGCTACATGCTGATCGGCGCCGATCCATTGCGCTTCTCGCACACCGTGATGTCCGAACTGCGCGGCTGGTTCGACGAGGACGGCACCTCTCCTTTCTGGGAAGGCGTCGCGTCCAAATTCTATCGCCTGCCCTTCGAAGAGGCCGATCGCATGGTGACCGCCAGCGACGGCCAGTTCATCCTCGATCTGGCGCCGCGCCACCCCATCTATGTCGAACTGATGGATCAGAATGCCACCAACGCGATCGGCCGCGTCCACCGCGACGGCGAACCCGCACGGGCCTTGCTGGAGCGTGAAGGGTTCGAACGATCGGGTCTGGTCGATATCTTCGACGGCGGACCGACGATGACCTGCCCGCGCGATACGCTGGCAACGGTGCGCGGCAGCCGCACGCTGCGCCTGACGATCGGCAACGACGTCGAGGGTGAGCCGCTGTTGCTCTCCACCGCGGGCATTGCCGCGTTCCGCGCGACGCGCGCCATTGCCTCACCGGGCGATGGGACGCTCGCGGTTGATCCGCAAACCGCAACCGCGCTAGGCCTCCGCGAGGGTGAGGCCGTTCGAGTGAATGGATGATGGCGATGCATGTGAATGGCCGATGGAGTGAAGCAGGCGGCGAACGTTTCGGTTCGCTCGACCCGGCAACTGGCGAGACGGTGTGGGACGGTGCAGCCGCGACCCCCGATGATATTGCCGCCGCCATCGCTGCGGCACGCGCAGCCCTGCCGGCCTGGCGGGCCGCACCGCTCGACGACCGCATTGCCGCGGTGCGCCGCTTCGCCGCGGCACTCGAAGCCGATCGCGAGGATTTCGCGCAGCTGATCTCGCGCGAGACCGGCAAATTGCTGTGGGAAACGCGCGCCGAGATCGGATCGATGATCGGCAAGGTCGCAATCTCGATCGCGGCGCATGCGGAGCGGACCGGCGAACGTGCCGCCGACACCGATTTCGGCCGTGCGGTGCTGCGTCACCGCGCGCACGGCGTGATGGCAGTGCTTGGCCCCTATAATTTCCCCGGCCACCTGCCCAACGGCCATATCGTACCCGCCCTGATCGCCGGCAACACGATCGTCTTCAAACCGTCCGAGATCACCCCGGCGACGGGCGAGCGTATGGTGAAGGCATGGGAAGCCGCGGGGCTTCCTGCGGGCGTGCTCAATCTGGTCCAGGGCGGTCGCGCCACCGGCGAGGCATTGGTCGCGGGCGATATCGACGGGCTGCTCTTCACCGGATCGGCGGGTGCCGGCGCCGCACTGAAGCGCGCGACGATCGACCGCCCGCATCTGATCCTGGCGCTGGAACTGGGCGGCAACAATCCGCTGATCGTCTGGGATTCGCCCGAGGCCGCCGCCTCGATCATCGTCCAGTCGGCCTTCGTCACCACCGGGCAGCGCTGTTCCTGCGCGCGCCGGCTGATCGTGCCGCAGGGTGCCGTGGGCGATGCGATCGTCGATGCGGTCGATGCGATGGCCGGACGGCTGCGCATCGCGGCATGGGACGATGCCGACGCGGCATTTATGGGCCCGCTGGTTTCGCATGCCGCCGCCGCTTCGGCACGCGCCGCCTTTGCCGGGCTGGAAGCGCGCGGTGCGCGCACCATCCGCGCCTTCGGCACGGTCGACGGTCGCCCTGCCACATTCGTCACCCCCGCCATCCTCGACGTGACCGGCGTGAACGTTCCCGATGCGGAGATCTTCGCACCTGTCCTGCAAATCACGCGCGTCGCCGATTTCGACGCCGCGATCGCCGCGGCCAATGCGACCGCGTTCGGCCTGTCCGCCGGACTGGTCAGCCAGGATGGTGCATTGTGGGATCGCTTCATCGAGGCAAGCCGCGCCGGCATCGTCAACCGCAACCGGCCGACCACGGGCGCTGCGGGAAACATGCCGTTCGGCGGGCTTGGATCGTCGGGCAATCATCGCCCCAGCGCCTATTATGCCGCCGATTACTGCGCCTATCCGATCGGCAGCTTCGAGGCCGATGGCGTCGTGCAGGTCGCTGTTCCCGGGTTGATCGAATGACGAGCGAGCCGCGCTGGATCCTGACGCTGACCTGCAACGACCGTGTCGGCATCGTCGCGGGGGTCAGCGCATTCCTCGCGGCGCGCAGCGGCTTCATCGTCGACAGCCAGCAATATGCGGATATCGAGACGGCGCGCTTCTTCATGCGCGTCGTCTTCACCGCAGGCGGCCCCGATTTTCCAGGCGACACCGAGACGCTGCGCAGCCAGTTTGCGGAGACCGCGACGGCGCTGGAGCTGGACTGGTCGCTGACCGCCGTCGACGAGCGCCCGCGCGCGCTCATCGCGGTCTCCAAGGGATCGCATTGCCTCAACGACCTGCTCCACCGCCGCCAGACCGGCGGACTATCGATCAATATCGTCGGTGTCGTCTCCAACCATGACGATCTGCGCGGGCTGGTCGAATGGCATGGCCTGCCGTGGCATCATCTGCCCGTGACCGCCGAAACCCGCGACACGCAGGAACGCGCGATCGAAGCGCTGATGGCTGAGAGCGGCGCCGAGCTGCTCGTGCTCGCACGCTATATGCAGGTGCTGTCGGAGGGGTTCTCCGAGCGGCTGAGCGGGCGCTGTATCAATATCCATCACAGCTTCCTGCCCGGCTTCAAGGGCGCAAAACCCTATCACCGCGCCCATGCCCGCGGCGTGAAGCTGATCGGCGCGACCGCGCATTTCGTCACCGGCGATCTCGACGAGGGCCCGATCGTCGAACAGGCGGTCGAACGCGTCGATCACCGCGCCTCGGTGGACGACATGATCCGCATCGGCCGCGATATCGAAGCCCAGGTCCTGGCCCGCGCGGTCAATGCGCTGGGCGAACGGCGGGTATTCCTGAATGACGGGAAGTCGGTGGTATTCCGGTAGGCTGAACCAAGGCTACCCTCCCGTTGTAAGAGCCCGCCTACGCCCGCAGGATACGAAGCTGGTCCATCGCCCAGGCGTACATGTCCGCCTCCGCCGCGCGCTGGGTGCGATCGAGCCGGTTCATCCGCTGCTCGACTTCCTCCAGCACCGTCCGGGCACGTCGACGATCGCCGGTCTGAATCAGCAGTGCAGCATAGCGGCAGCGTGCTTCCTCGCCCGGGAAACGCGCGACCAGATCGTCATAGATCGCCATTGCCGGCGCGATCTTGCCCTGCGATTCCAGAATGCGCGCACGCAGCATCGCCAGCCGGTCCTGCTCGCCGATGCCGGACGGCCGCTCGATCTCGTCGACCAGCCTTTCGGCTTCCGCCGCTTCGCCGATCTCGATCAGCGCGCGGGCGAGCTTGGCCTTGGTGCGATCGTCACCGCCGGGCGAACGCGCCAGCGCCTCACGATAATAGCTGACTGCTTCCTCATACCGGTCGAGCCCGGCAAGCGCATCGGCCATGGCGATGCGGTTGGCCACCGTATCCGCCAGCGACAGCGCATCGCGCGCGGCACGCAGATCGCGTTCGGGGTCGAGCCGGGAGACCGCCTTGGCACGGACGGTGCGGACATGGCGATTGCCCTGCAGTCCCGGCAGGATCTCCAGAATGAAATAGGCGGCCGCACCGGCGAGCGGCAGGAACATGATCACCATGATCCATGTCTGATTGCGACCGCTGCGGATGACATGGATCGCGCAGGCCAGCTGGATCAGGACGGAAACGATCAGCCAAGGCATCAGGCCGGGCCCTGCCCCGCGTCCCCCGCCCCTTCCCGGCCCGCCGTTCCGATCGACGCATCGATCAGGCCAGCGCGCATCATCAGCCAGAACAGGATGATGCCCGGCACGGCCGCCAGGGTGGTGAGCAGATAGAAGTTCACATACCCCATCCCCTCCACCAGGCTGCCCGCCGTGGTGCCGGTCAGGAAACGACCGACGATGCTGGAGGCTGCGGAGATCAGCGCATATTGGGCCGCGGTGAAACGCAGATCCGCCAGTGCCGAGAAATAGGCGATCACCACCACGCCGCCGATACCGCTCGCGAAATTCTCGAAACCGATCGCGCCCGCCATGCCCCAATTGCTGTGGCCCGCGCCGGCCAGCAGCGCGAAACTGAAATTGGAAACACACATCAGGACAAGGCTGAACAGCACCGATCGCTTCATGCCCATGCGCGAATAGAGGAAGCCGCCGACGAAAATGCCGACCAGATAGGCCCAGAAACCCACGCCGACATCGTAGAGGGCGATCTCGTCGTTGGTGAAGCCGAGATCGTCGAACAGCAGCCGGAACGTCAGATTGGCCAATGTGTCGCCGATCTTGTGGATCAGGATGAACAGCAGCACCAGCAACGCGCCGCGCCGCTGGAGAAACTCGACGAACGGCCGCCAGATTGCTGCCAGCGTGCCCTGGATGCCACGCTCGCGCGTCGGCGCATGATGCCGCTGGGGCTCGCCCATCAGCAACGCCACGGCCATTGCGGGCAGCGCAAGCATGGCACAGGCGAGATAAGCCGCTTCCCAACCCATGCGGGCCGCCACCACCAGCGCGAGAGCACCAGCGCCCGCCGAACCGATCCGCCAGCCATATTGCACCATGCCCGCCCCCACGCCGAGCTGGCGCGGCTCGAGGATTTCGATGCGATAGGCATCGATCACGATATCGAAGCTGGCACCCGCGATCCCGACAAGGATCGCGGCGGTCACGATCGATCCGATGCCGTCGGCGGGATCGACGAGCGCGAGATTGACGACGGCGGCGATCACCGCCGCACCCATCACCAGCATCCACGAAACACGCTGGCCCAGTCGCCCGAGAATGGGCAGCCGCACACCGTCCACGATCCAGGCCCAGAGGAATTTGAAATTATAGGCGAGGAAGACCAGCGTGAACGCCGTGATTGTCTTCTTGTCGATCCCGTCCTGCGCCAGGCGCGTGGTGAGAGTCGCGCCGATCATCGCGAAGGGAAAGCCCGAGGAAATGCCGAGGAAGAAGGACGCAAGCGGCGCCTTCTCCACATAAGGTTTCACGCCGTCGATCCATGTCCGCCGCTCACCCTTGGATGCCGTAGCGTCACTCATGAACCTTACCCCACCCCTGCAATTTCCGCGGGAAACTATAGAATTTCTGCGATATGCCTAGTCCCGTCGAACGGGAATACCGCGAACGGAGAGGAATGGCGGCATGAACGCGCTCACCCCAACTTCGGGCCAGCTCGCGCTTGCGGATGCGATCGCGCATGGTTGCCCGCGCACCGGAGACGGCATCACCAGCGTCGACGCTGCCGCTTATACCGACCCCGCTCGTTTCGCAGCCGAGCAGGACCGCATATTCCGCCGCCTGCCCCAGGTGATCGCGCCGTCCGCATTGCTGCCTTCGCCCAACATGGCCGTCCCGCATGACGGTTTCGGCACGCCGCTGCTGATCGCGCGCGACGGCAAGGGCGTGGCGCATGTCTTTCGCAATGTCTGCCGCCACCGCGGCACAAGACTGGTCGAGGGTGGTGAGGCGGTCTGCGCGCCACGGATCGTCTGTCCTTATCACGCCTGGACCTACAAGCTGGACGGCAGCCTGGCCGGCATGCCCCGGCCGGACAGTTTTCCCGGGCTCGACAAGGGCGATTTCGGGCTCGTCCGATTGCCGACTTTCGAAGCCGGCGGACTGATCTGGTTCTCCTTCGCCGAGCAGGCAGATTTCAGCGAAGCCGAAGCGCTGGCTCCCGATTTCGATGCATTTGCGCTGGGCGGCCAGCATCTTTTCCGCCGCAGGACGCATGACGTGCCCGCGAACTGGAAGCTGATCATGGATGCGTTCCTTGAAAGCTATCACGTCCAGCGCCTCCACGCCGGTACCATCGGCCCCTTCTTCCAGGATGGCGTGACCAGCGGCGATACGATCGGGCCGCATCAGCGCTCCGCCGTCGGCCGCGAGGCTGCGATCGCCGCGCTCGACCTGAAGGACTGGCAGGCGCTGCGCGGCAGCATCACCTTTGCCTATCAGCTCTTCCCCGCAACCGTCCTCATCGTCAGCCCCGATTACGTAAATCTGATGGTGCTGATGCCCCGTGCCGAGGATCGCGTGCTGGTCGAGGATTTCATGCTGATCCCCGAACCGCCGAAAACCGACAAGGCACTGGCCCATTGGGAGCGGAGCTGGACCCTGCTCGACGAAGGTGTCTTCGCCGCCGAGGATTTCCGCGCCGCGGCGCTCGGTCAGGAGGGGCTGGCGTCCGGCGCGATCGACCGACTCACTTTGGGCACGCTGGAAACGGGGATTCGGGTGTTCCACGACACGGTCGAGGCGCATCTGGGGTAACTTTTCACCCGGCGCAAAGCGCTGGGAGAATGTTTTTCAGATATCGTACAGGCTCAAACCCGGCGGCGTCGCCTTGCGCCGCGCGCCGCGCAATGCCGCGTCGATCACGGTCAACGCCTCCAGCAGCTGACGATGACCATAGGGTTTGGCAAGGCAACCGATCGAAAGGTCCTGCGCATCGATCGGGCAGCTCGCGGTCACGAACATCAGCCGGATTCCGCGGGGTTTGACCTCACGCGCCAGATCGACGCCATCGCGCCTGCCGGTGAGTTTCACGTCGCTGAGGATCAGATCGAGGGGTTCCGACTCGATCACCGCCATCGCATCGCGATACCGATCGACCGTCGCGACCACGGTGTAACCGGCATGAGTCAGAGCATTTTCGAGGTCGAACGCCACCAACGGCTCATCCTCTACGATGAGCAGCCGATTGATCAGCCTTTGCTTGCGCCCAAACAGCATCTATGCGCTTGTCCTTTCGCGACACGCGTAGCGCATAGCCGCTCGCCAATGAGCGCGCATCGATTCATTTTGTTCCGGAGTCAGCCCGTGCCCCCCCCGCCGTATACCGTGAAGCCCGGTCGCAAATCCGGTCCCAAAAAAGACTCCAAATCCGACACCAAAGGCGGCGCGAAATTCGGCGCCAAAGACGGTGCCAAGCCTCATTTCAAGGCGGGCCCAAAGCGGGATGACACCGGCTCGAAACCCTATGCCAAGACCGACGCAAAGCGCGGCGGCAACGCGGACTCGAAACCCTATGGCAAGCCCGGTGCACGGCGCGGCGCGGATGCTGGTTCGAAACCCTTCGGCAAACCTGATGGGCGACGCGGCGCAGATGCCGGCTCAAAGCCCTTCGGCAGATCCGACGCACGGCGCGACGCCGATACCGGTTCGAAGCCCTTTGGCAGATCCGATGCGCGGCGCGGCGCAGATGCCGGATCGAAGCCCTTCGGCAAACCCGATGGGCGACGCGGCGCAGATGCCGGATCGAAGCCCTTCGGCAGATCCGACGCACGGCGCGACGCCGATACCGGCTCGAAACCCTTTGGCAGGTCCGACGCACGACGCGGTGCCGATACCGGTGCGAAGCCCTTTGGCAGATCCGATGCACGGCGCGATGCCGATACCGGCTCGAAGCCCTTCGGCAGATCCGACGCACGACGCGGTGCCGATACCGGTGCGAAGCCCTTTGGCAGATCCGATGCACGGCGCGACGCCGATACCGGCTCGAAGCCCTTCGGCAGATCCGACGCACGGCGCGACGCCGATACCGGCTCGAAGCCCTTCGGCAGATCCGATGCGCGACGCGGCGCAGATGCCGGCCCGAAGCCCTTTGGCAGATCCGATGCGCGGCGCGGTGCCGATACCGGCTCAAAACCTTTTGGCAGGCCCGATGCGCGGCGCGACGCCGATGCCGGTTCGAAGCCTTTTGGCAGACCCGATGCACGGCGCGCTACCGATGCCGGCCCGAAGCCCTATGCCAGGGCGGAGCCAAAGCGCAGTGTCAGCACCGGCACCAAACCCTTCGCCAAGGCTGCCCCCAGCGCAGACCCGAATGCAATCCCGGCGACCGATCCACAGGGAGATCCCAAGGCCGGCCAGCGCATCGCCAAATTGCTCGCACGCGCAGGCATTGCCTCACGCCGCGAAATCGAGCGGATGATCGAGGAAGGCCGGATTGCCCTGAACGGCACAACGCTCGACACGCCGGCGACCATCCTGCCTTCGCTGGCCGGAATCACGGTGGACGGCACGCCGGTCAATGCCGCGGCGCCGACGCGTCTGTTCCGCTATCACAAGCCGGCCGGCCTGCTGACCGCGGAGCGCGATTTCACCGGTCGCCCGACCATCTACGACAAGCTGCCCGAGGATCTGCCGCGCGTGATCCCGGTCGGCCGGCTCGATCTCAATACCGAGGGGCTGCTGCTGCTGACCACCGATGGTGAGCTCAAGCGGCAGCTGGAATTGCCGCGCTCCGGCGTGGTCCGCAGCTATCGCGCACGCGCATACGGCAATGTTTCCCAGGCGCAGCTCGAGGATCTGATCGAAGGCGTCGAGATCGAGGGTGTGCGCTACGGATCGATCGACGCCAATCTGGAACGCCGCACCGGCGCGAATGTCTGGGTCGAGATGAAGCTGACCGAAGGCAAGAATCGCGAGGTCCGTCGCGTGCTCGAGCATCTCGGCCTCCAGGTATCGCGCCTGATCCGCACCTCATACGGCACGCTTTCGCTCGGTGATCTGCCCCCGGGGGCCGTCGATGAAGTGCTGCAACACGATCTGGTCGCGTTCCGGAAAGGGCTGAAGTAAGAGCCTCGCCCATGTTTAACACCGGGACAATGACATGCGGATAATCGCTGGCGACTGGCGCGGCCGGGTGCTGCGCGCACCCGTGGGCGAAGCCACCCGCCCCACCGCCGATCGTACGCGCGAGGCGCTGTTCTCCATGCTGGTCGCCCGGCTCGGCAGCTTCGAGGGATTGCGCATCGCCGATCTCTTCGCGGGCACCGGCGCACTCGGGCTGGAGGCACTGTCGCGCGGCGCGGCGCGCTGTACCTTTGTCGAGCAGGATCGCACCGCAATCATCGCACTGCGCGCCAATGCCGATGCGCTGAAGGCCGGCGACCGCGCCGATATCCGCAGCCAGTCGGCACTGTCGCCGCTATCCGGCCCGTTCGACCTGGTCCTGCTCGATCCGCCTTATGACAGCGGACTTGGCCAGAAGGCCTTGGCGGGGCTTGCCGCGCATGGCGCCATTGCCCCCGGCACATGGGCCAGCCTGGAGACCGGCGCACGCGAGTCCGTAGAGGTTCCGGGCTTCACCTGCGTGGTCGACCGTATCCACGGCAAGGCAAAGCTGACTTTGCTCACGCTGGACTGATCGGGAAAGCGCGGAAGCGCGCTTTCCCGACAATCACTCAATCAGCCGCGCTCAATCACGGGCGCGCAAGGCCAGCAGCGCCACCAGGCTGATCGACGACACGCCTGCCAGATACAGCCCGACCCAGATCAGCCCGCCCTGCGTTGCCAGTGCCTGCGCCGCAACGGGGGTCAGCCCGCCACCGACGATGCCGGCCACGTTGAAGGTCATCGACACCCCGGTATAGCGCACCCGCGCCGGGAACAGGCCGGGCAGCCATGCGCCCAGCGGGCCATAGACGAACCCCATCACCAGCAGCGAAAAGCTGAGCCCGATGAAGATGATGACAAGCGAACCGGATTCGAGCGCGGGCGCAAGCAGAAGGCCGGTCAGGATCGCGGCGATCGTGCCGTAGATCAGGACGCGCCCGGCGCCGATCTTGTCGGACCACCAGCCCGCCAGAGCGATGCCCACCCCCATGAACAGGATCGCGGCGATCTGCATCGACAGGAACACCTGCCGGTCGATGCCGAGCGTCTTGGTGGCATAGCCAAGCGCGAAAGCAGTCGTGAGATAATAGACCGCAAAACAGGCGATCACGCCAAAGGTGGCGCCAACCGTCACTTTCCAGTGATCCCTGAACAATTCGCCCATCGGTACTGCGGGCGGCGGCCCCTCCTCCAGCACTGCGGCGAAGGCCGGCGTTTCGGTGATCTTGAGACGGACCCAGAGCCCCACGCCGACCAGCACGACGCTGAGCAGGAACGGAATGCGCCAGCCCCAGGCAAAGAACTGATCGGTGGTCATCATCGTGCCGAGGATCAGGAACAGACTGTTGGCGGCGATGAAGCCCACCGGCGCGCCAAGCTGGGGCACCATGCCATATCGTCCGCGATAGCCCGGCGGGGCATTCTCGACCGCAAGCAGCGCCGCCCCACCCCATTCGCCCCCCAGGCCGAAACCCTGGCCGAAGCGCAATATGTTGAGCAGGATCGGCGCCCAGATGCCCGCCGACGCATAGGTGGGCAGGAATCCGATCAGCAGCGTCGATCCGCCCATCATCATCAGCGAGGCGACGAGCGTCGATTTTCGCCCGATCCGGTCGCCATAATGGCCGAACACCCAGGCGCCGACCGGGCGCGCGATGAAAGCGGTGCCGAGGCTGGCATAGGAGAGCAGCATCTCCATGCCCGGATCGCTCGACGGAAAGAAGAGCGGCCCGAACACCAGCGCCGCCGCGGTCGCATAGATATAGAAATCGTAGAACTCGACCGACGTGCCAACCAGGCTCGCAAACAGGATGCGACGGTTGGATGGTGCTGATACGCATTTTGTGGACATGGCCCTCTCCCCGGCCAGTGCCATAGCCGCATCGGGCATCAGCGCAAAAGCCGGAATCGGCTTACTTTCTCCTCCCCTCGCTTGGCGCAGGTAGGAGAAGATTGAAGCTGGTTTAATCGGCGGGCGGAACCGGCTGTGCCGCGCCGCCGATCGTCAGCGAAGCCCCCAGCGATGCGACGATGATCGCGGCGATCGCACCCCATTGCAGCGGCGCGAGATGTTCGCCGAGCAGGGCCAGCCCGGCGAGTGCGCCGATCGCCGGCTCGATGCTCATCAGCGTGCCGAACAATTGGGTGGGCATCCGCGTCAATGCGGCCATCTCCAGCGTATAGGGCAAGGCAGTCGACAGGATAGCGACACCCAGCGCCATCGGCAGCAATGCGGTATCCAGCAGTGCAAGGCCCGCGTCCGCCACGCCCACCGGCACGACCAGCAGCGCCGCGATCAGCGTGCCCCAAGCGACGCTGCCCGCACCGAGATCGCCACCCGCCTTCTTGCCGAACAGGATATAACCCGCCCAGAAGGCCCCCGCACCCAGCGCATAGGCCGCGCCCAGCGGATCGATGTCGCTGGCTCCGACGCCGATCGGCAGCAGAAGCAGCAACCCGGCCGCGGCCAGCGCCACCCAGAGAAAGTCGAGCGCGCGGCGCGAACCGAAGATCGCGACCGCCAGCGGGCCGACAAATTCCAGCGAGACGGCGATGCCGATCGGCACCGTCTTCAACGACATGTAATAGAGCAGGTTCATGCACCCCAGCGCCGCGCCATAGAGCAGCAGCGCCCGCCACTCTCCGGGTCCAGGCATGGCACGCCAGGGCCGCAGCACCGCCAGCAGGATCACGGCGCCCAGGCCAAGTCGCAGCGCACTCGCGCCCGGTGCGCCGACCAGCGGAAACAGACCCTTGGCGATCGTCGCGCCGACCTGGATCGAGACCATCGCGATCAGCAACAGCAGGATGGGGTAGACGATGCCCCCCCTCGTCAACCCGGTCATGCCTTGCCCCTGAGAAGATTGTGCAGCATAATGCACAGACCGGTATGAGCAATATATTGCACAGTCAACCCCGCCCGCCCGTGCTTGCGCATGTCGCGGACAATCTGCGCCGTTATCGGGGTGCGCGCGCACTGAGCCAGGAAGCCCTGGCGACGGCCTCATCGGTCAGCCGCCGCATGATTGCCGGGATCGAGGCAGGCGATGCCAATGTGAGCCTGGCCACGCTCGATCGACTGGCCGAAGCACTCGGCGTGCGTTTCTCTGATCTCGTCCAGGATCCGGTCGGCCCCGATCCAGAGCGGATCGAGGCGCTGGCCTGGGCCGGCGACAATCCGGACAGCAAAGGCATATTGCTGTCGAGCTTCGCCACAACGCAGGAAGTCGAAGTCTGGCATTGGTCGCTTGCGCCAGGCGAAAGTTACACGCCGGTCATCCACGGCCCCGCCTGGACCGAAACGGTGTGCGTGACCGAAGGCCTCCTCGCCATCGCCTTCGCCAACGGCACGCGCACGATCGCGGCCGGCGATTTCCACGCCTATCGCTGCGACGATACGACGCGGCGCTATCGCAACCCTGGCACCGGCATCGTCCGCTTCTTTCGAACGATCGCACACTGAGCATCACAATTTGGGAAAACGAGCCTGGAATCCCGGGCTCTGGCCTCGTCGTGTTTTCTCTTGAATTTAACATATCGGTTAAATACAAATCGCCACATGCAGACCGACCCGCTCAGTGCCACCTTCGCCGCACTTGCCGACCCCACCCGTCGCGCCATATTGGCCCGGCTGAGCGAGGGAGAGGCCTCGGTCGGCGACCTTGCGGCGCCGTTCGACATGAGCCTGCCGGCGATCTCCAGGCATCTGAAAGTGCTCGAACGGTCGGGACTGATCAGTCGCGGCAAGGCGGCGCAATGGCGCCCTGCCCGGCTCGAACCCATGGCGATGAAGGGCGTCGCGGACTGGCTCGACCGCTATCGCAAATTCTGGGACGCAAGCTTCGACCGGCTCGACGCCTATCTGAAACGCATCCAGTCTGGCGACGACAATGGCCGCCCGAACTGACGCGCACCCCATCGGCGAGACGCTCAAACTCGTCCGCGAATTCGACGCGCCACGCGACCTGATCTGGCTCGCCTGGACCAAGGCGGAGATGTTGATCGCCTGGCTCGGCCCCGTCGAGTTTCCCGCGGTGCATGCCGAACAGGATCTCCGCGTCGGCGGTGCCTGGCGCGCCTGCCTGAAGTCGCCGGAGACCGGCGCGCTGCTGTGGCAGGGCGGCGTCTATAGCGAGATAGATCCGCCCGCGCGGCTCGTCTTCACCTTCAAATGGGAAGGCGACAATCATGAGGACGGCCCGCCCGTCGACACGCTTGTCTCCATCGCGCTTGCCGAACTGCCCGGCGGCCGCACGCGCATGGAGTTCACCCAGCAGGGATTGAAATCCGAACAGAGCCTGGCCGGCCATCTCCATGGCTGGACCAGCAGCTTCGACCGCTTCGATCGCTGGCTCGAAACGAAGGCACAGGAAAGGGAGGATCGTCGATGAAACTGATCAACAATCTCGTCTTCAAGGGAAATTGTCGCCAGGCCTTCGAAGCCTATGCCGAGATATTGGGCGGCAAGATCACCGCCATGTTCTCGTTCGCCGACGCACCGCCCGGCATGCCGATGGACGGCGTCGATCCCGCGATGATCATGCATGCCTGGCTGGAGATCGGCGACCAGGCGATCATGGGCGGCGATGCCCCGGCCCACTATGCGCAGGATATGAGCGGTTTCAGCGTCTCCTACCACACAGAGGACGGCACGGAGGCGCGGCGGGTGTTCGATGCGCTCGCGGACGGAGGCAGCACGATGATGCCGTTCGGCGAGACATTCTGGTCGCCCGCCTTCGGCATGCTGACCGACAGGTTTGGCACGCCCTGGATGATCAACACCACACCGGCCGCAAACTGGGCGCCAGGCCAGTCATGAGCGTCGAGACCAGGAGCGGAGGCGCGATGCTGTGGACCGGCCGCGCGCTGACCGGATTGTTCGCGCTGTTCATGATCGGCGCGTCGGTGACGCCCAAGCTGCTCGGTATGCCGGTGGCGGAGGAGACGATGGCGGCGCTTGGCTGGCCGCCCGGCTATGCCTTCATGATCGGCCTGATCGAGCTCGGCTGCCTGATCCTCTATCTGGTGCCGCGCACGAACCTGCTCGGCGCGGTGCTGATGATGGGCCTGCTCGGCGGAGCGATGGCGACGCAGGTGCGCGCCGGCAGCCCGTTGTTCAGCCACATCCTGTTCAGCCTGTATCTCGGCCTGTTCATGTGGGGCGGGCTATGGCTACGCGATCCGGCGTTGCGCGCGCTGTTTCCGGTGCGGCGGGATTGACCGGACGCTATCGCCAGGCCTGATCGCGCGCGGCTTTTTCGCCTGCCGCATCGAGCGGCGCACCGGCCATCATCGCCTGCGCCGCGGCCAGGATCGCGGGATCGGCAGATGCTGCCTGGCGATATTCGGTGGCGCCTCCGCCGGTGCCGCTTGCCATATGGCGGATCTGCCAACCCTGAGGATCGCGACAGGCGACACCATCGAGGCCCCCGCCCTGGAAGGTTCGGCAATAGCGACCGTCTCCGTTACGGAAGCTGATGCCGATCCGGGTGGCGGCATTGGCGGGTTGCGCCGACGCAAGCTGAGTGTCGAGCGCGTCGGCGAGCTTGCCCTGCGCGACGGTCACGCCATTGCGGGTGCCGACCGGGCCGGCATCGCCATCCGCGATGCCCCGGCCGACGAGAACACCGACAACCAGGGTCGCGGCGATCGCGGCAGCGTTGATCAACCAAGATTGCGCAGGTCGGCGCCGTGCGCGCATATCGGCGATCCCGACGACTTTGGTCTGCAGCAAAGCGCTCAGCTTTTCCGGCACCGCCTCGTCGGCGATCGGCGCGAAATGCCCGGCGATCCTGGCGCGTAGCGCGCGATCAGCCTCGACCTGCCGGGCCAGCGCCGGATCCACCGCGATCGCCTGTTCGACGCGGCGACGGGTGAGTTCGTCGAGCTCGCCATCAGCATAGGCCATCAGCGTTTCGCGATCGATCGTCATGCCGCTTCCCCCAGCTCGCGCATCAATGCCTCGCGCCCACGCACAAGGCGCGACGTGAGCGTCCCCATCGGGATATCGAGAATCTCGGCCGCTTCGCGATAGGCGAACCCCTCCACCAGCACGAGCGCGATCGCTTCGCGCTGCTCGGCGGGCAGCCGCTCCATCGCACGACCGACATCGGAAATCTCAACCGCCATCTCGATACGGCGATCGCCATCATCGCCGACCATCGCCCCCGCCTCCTCCGGCGCGAAAGTCTGGTCGCGGCGGCTACGGGTCCTGACTTCGTCGATCCAAAGATTGCGCATGATCCGAAACATCCAGCTATCCAGTCGCGTGCCCGGTTGCCACTGGTCGCGCGACTTCAACGCACGTTCCACGGCGGCCTGGCACAGATCGTCGCCATCGGCGGCGTCGCGCGACAGGCTCATGGCGAAGCGCCGCAGCCGCGGCAGCAGCGCCAGCATATCGCCCTCGAACGCCATCAACGGATCACCATCATTCGCCCTTCAGGGATGAAACGACCGGGTTCGCGCGTTTCATCCCTATCATGACGAAAAAGATCGCACGAATGCCGTCGAACAGAGATAGGCTGCTGAAAATGCGGCGTATCTTTCTCATCTTATCGACGTGCCTGCTTGCCGGAGCGCCGGCGGCGCTGCCCGCCCAACTCGTTCCCAGCCTGCCGCCCGTCATCGATCGGCTGCCCGATACGCTCGGCCGCACCGTTTCCGGTACGCTCGACCGGGTGGAGGCACCGGTTCGTGCGACGCAGCGGTTGCTCGACGATCGGGTGGCGCGGTTGCGTGGCGTCGTTTCGGCCAATCGCCGCGTGCTGGAGCTGGATGCGGACGGCGATCCGGCCGTGCGCGGCGAACTGATGATGCTCGACGCATCGGCGGATACGCTGGGCAAGGCATTGGCAGCCGGTTTCGCGGTGATCGGCGAGGAGCGCATCGACGGTCTCGACATCGGCTATACGCGGCTGGCGATCCCCAAGGGCATGACGCTGGCGCGCGCGGAAAAACGCCTGCGCGAGATCGCAGGTCCGGCCGAGATCAGTGCCGACCAGCTGCATTTCCAGAGCGGTGCCAGGGCAGCGCCGCTCCGGGCGCTCGCCATGGCGGCACAGGCTGTCGAGGCTCGAACCGGCACGTCGATCGGCATGATCGACGGCGGCGTCGCACGTCATCCCGCACTGGGCGGACCAATCGAGCAGCGCGGCTTTGCCGGCGCACCCGCCCCGAGCAATCACGGCACCGCCGTCGCATCGCTGATGGTCGGCCAGGGCACAATGCGCGGCCCCGCCCCCGGAACGCGGCTGTTTGTCGCGGATGTCTATGGCGGCAACCCCGCCGGCGGCAGCGCCGCGGCGATCGCGCGCGCATTGGGCTGGCTCGTCGGACAGCGCGTGCCGGTCGTGACGATCAGTCTGGTCGGCCCACGCAATCCGCTGCTCGATCGCGTGGTTCGCGCCGCCCAGGCCCGCGGCACGATGATCGTGGCGGCGGTGGGCAATGACGGCCCGGCCGCGCCGCCGGCCTATCCCGCATCCTATGACGGCGTGATCGCGGTGACCGGCGTCGACGCACGCAATCGCGCCCTGATCGAAGCGGGCCGCGCGCTTCACCTCGATTTCGCGGCGCCCGGCGCGGACATGCGCGCCGCCGATGGCCGTGGCGGCCTGACCGCGGTGCGCGGTACGTCCTTTGCGGCCCCGCTCGTGGCGGCGTCGCTGCTCGCGCATTATCCGTCGCCGGACCCGGCGCAGCGCGACGCGGCCTATCGGGCGCTTACGCAAGACGCGGTGGATCTTGGCGCGAAAGGCCCGGACAAGCAGTTCGGCCAGGGGCTGGTCTGCGGCGATTGCCGGGCGCGCTGAAAAAAATCAGCGCGCTGCGGGATTAAACCGACCACCCTTCCCGTTCTCCCTTTGACGGCGGCGCGACCGCCAAGACCAAGGGAAGGACGACACTCATGAAAACTCTCCTGATCGCGACGACCGCATTATTGACGCTGGCGGCGACGCCGGCTTCGGCGCAGCTGCTGGGCGGCCGCGGGCTCGGCTCCGGCCTCGGCGGCCTGTCCGGCGGACTCGGTTCGACCATCGGCGGCACGCTGAGCCGCAGCGGCGAAACCCAGCTCGACCGCAGCGTCGACCGGCGCTCGGGACGCGCGAGCACCCGCGCATCGACGCGCCAGTCGGCCAATGGCGGGCTGACGAGCAATACCGACACGATCGGCCGCACACTCGGCGGATCGGCAGCGGGCAGCGGTGACGGATCGGCCGATGCCGGCCTGACCGCCCAGGCGATCGGCACCGATGCGGTGCGCGGCGCGGCGCAGCCCTCTGTCGGGCTGGTCCGCGACACGGCGGGCGGCGCACGCGATGCCGCCGGCGCGACACTCGGCTCGGTCGCGGGGAGCACCAATGCGGTCGGCGGTAGCGCCAATGCCGCGGGATCCTTTGCCGGCAGCGCACAGGGCAGCCTGGGCCAGCTTGCCGCGGCAGGCAGCGCCGCCGCGAATGCCGCGGGCAATTTCGCGGTGCAGCCCGGCATGATCGTCGAGGACGCGAAGGGACGCGCGATCGGCACGGTCCAGTCCCTCCGTTCGGCGGCGGACGGCACCATCACCTCGCTGATGATGACTGTGGGCGATCGCACCGTCGCACTTCCCGCCGGCAATTTCGCGACATCGGGCGACGCACTGGTTTCCGGCATGTCGAAGGGAGAAGTGAAGTCGGAGGCGAAGCGGCAGGAGGATATGCCCGGAGACAGCGCGACACAGCCGCAATAACCCTCTCCTGTCGCTCCAGCTTTCGCTGGAGCGACAGGGTCGTTCTGATTGGCTGGCGCCGGAGCCCCCTCTACTGCCGCAACGCCGCGCGTTCGGCCTTCACCGTCTCCAGAAGGATGAACGCCGCAATCGTCGACGCGCCCGGTTCCGGCATTGTCGATACCGCCTCGTGGATCGCCAGATCTGCCTGGCATTGTTCGTTCTGCGACACGCTTTGCAACCCGTCGGGCGTGACAATGGCATCGAAGAGGCGTGGTGACGTTGCCGCCTGCAATGCTTTCACGAATGCCGCCATGTCGGCCTTGCTCGGCTCGGCCTGCACCCGCGCCGGCAGGGTTCGCCCCGATTTGATCGCACGGAAAACCGCGGCTCCACTGGCGCTCAACGCCTGCATTACCGCCTGATCCATGCCTCTCGGCAGCAGCACCGGCCGGCCCATCGCAACGTCGGCGCACAGCCGCTTGTCATAGGCCGCCAAAGCCTCGTTCGCCACGCCGGTAAGGTTGAAGACATTCCGGATCGTCGCGCGATCGTTGCGCATGACACTGTCGAAATTGTCGAGGCGGAATTTCGCGGTCCAATCCCGGGCAGCCCTGGCCACGGCATCTCCATCACGCGTTTTCAACGCGATTTGCTCCATTTCCTGCTTCAGCAGCGCATAGTCTGCTGGGAAATCGACTTTCAGAACCCGGAATATCTCGCCTGTGCCGGGGTTCGCCTCCAGCTCGGCAAAGGCAGCAGCGATGCCGCTCCTGTCCCGCGCATTGTTCAGCACGGAGGTTCCGATCCCGCCGGCCGTGACGACCGACACCAGCATGCCGACGATGACCAGCATCGACCGTGCACCAAAACGCCCCGTGCCCTGATATCCCTCACGATCGGATTGATACATATGCGCCCCTTTTTCCGCTGCCGCCCGCCGCGACCGGTGGGGTGCGATGTTAAGCGGGGCGCGAGGCGTCGCCAGCCCCAAAGGGGTCAGAAAGCTCCGATATGGACATGATTGGATGTGCCGCGGCGCTTCTTCACCCGATCGCCGGGTCTGCCGGAAAGCGCGGCAAAGTGCGGAGCAGAGCCGCAGCAAGCAGGAGCAGAAAGCCGCCGGCGAGCAGCGCATTGCGATAGCTGCCGGTCACGTCGACGACCATGCCGTAACCGATCGGCGACAGAGCCGACCCGACCAGCACCGCCGCATAGAGTGCTCCATAGATGCGGCCATAGGCGCGCAGGCCGAAATAGCGCGCCGCGAAATAGGCGATCAAATCGATCTCGGATCCGATCGCCAGACCATAAGCGATCGCCCCCAACGGTGCGGCGGCTGCGCCGAACATGCCGAGCGCGAGCAGGCAGAGCGCGGCAAGCGCCATCATCGCGGCGGCGACGAGCGGCGCGAAGATCCGATCGATCAGCCAGCCGGTGCCGATGCGGGCCACGATGGTCGCGGCCCCCGTCAGGCTGGCAAGCGCGCCCGCACGTGCCGGGGTCAGGCCGGCATCGGTGAGCATCGAGACGAAATGGATCGCGATGCCCGCAGCGGCGAGCGAGACCAGCGCGAACGATGCGGCCAGCACCATGAAGACGCGGCTACGCATCGCCTCGCTAAAGGGGAGGCCCGATATGATGGCTGCTTCACCGTCATGCGCTGGCGATTCAGTTGGACGCGCATCGCGCAACAGCAGCCAGATCACCGGGATCGTCGCGGCAATGATCGCCGCCAGCACCAGAAAGCCCGGCCGCCAGCCATGTGTGGCAACGAAGGGCACGAGGAACAGCGGCAGCGCGATGCCCGACAACCCCGTCCCCATCATCGCCAGTCCCAGTGCCAGTCCGCGGCTGCGCACGAAATGCGCGCTGATGATCCGCGCAAAGGGGATGGTGGAGGCGCCGCTGGAGACCAGCGCCATCGCACCGAAGCCGATCAGGAAGACGCGGATATCGCCCTGCATCCGGCTGAACAGCAGGAAGGCGCACGCCATTGCGATCATCGAAACGATCGCGATGCGCACCTCCGCCACGCGGTCGGCCAGCCAGCCGATCAGCGGCGAGGTCAGTACCAGCACCGAGACCAGGATCGATCCACCCAGCGAGACGGCAGTGCGCGACCAGCCGAAATCGGTCTGAAAGCCCGGCATGAAGATCGAGAGCGCTGCGGCGGGCATGGCGACGACGCCGACCGCGATGCCGAGGATGCAGCCGGCGAGCGCGCGCCAGCCGCGGACGAACTCGTCGCTCACGGCAGCGTCCCGCGCAGGCGGGCATCCACCATCCGCTCCGCGATCCGCCATTCGCCGGCCTCGCAGCGGTATCGATCGTTCCAGATCGCCGCGACCCGCACGGCGGTGGAAGTGTCGTCGGGTGTCGCCAGGAAGGCGAGAAAGGACGACGTGCCGGTCGCCGTGTCCAGGCCGGTCAGTTCGACATGGAGCGGTGATGCATGATGGATGACGGTCTGCCCGGCGGGCCGGCGCAGGCGATCCGCGATCTCGGCGGGACCGTACAATATGTCGCCAGAAACGCGCTGCATCACGCCATCGACTGTGAACAGCGCGCCTACCGCTTCGTAGCGACCATGATCGAGATGCGCGACGAAAGCCTGGGCGAGCCGCCGACATGCCGTCTCCGCGCGGTCCTGCGCATCCCTATCCAACGGCACGCTCGGCATCGCGCCAATATCTGGCACGAATGTCGCGCTTCAGGATCTTGCCCGCCGGGCTGCGCGGAAGCTCCGGCCAGATCTCGACCGATTTGGGCGCATGCACGGGGCCGAGCCGGTCGCGCACCAGCGCCGCAATCTCGCCGTCCACCAACGTGGCGCCCTCACGCAGTTGCACGACCGCCTTCACCGCTTCCCCCCATTTGGGATCGGGCACGCCGATCACCGCGCAGTCGAGGATCGCGGGATGTTCCAGCACCACCTGTTCCACCTCGGCCGAGAAGACGTTGAAGCCGCCGGTAATGATCATGTCCTTCGCGCGGTCGACGATCGAGACGAAACCCGCTTCGTCGCGGAAACCGATATCGCCGGTGCGGTGCCAGCCATCGGTTCGCGCCGCTTCGGTCGCGGCAGGATCGTGGAGATAGCCGGGCATGACCAGGGATCCGCGCGCGACGATCTCGCCGCGTTCGCCGGCGCCGAGAATGGTCCCGTCGTCACCCATGATCTCGACGCGGCTCGCCAGGGTGCTGCGCCCGCAACTCGCCCAGCGTTCGGCCGGACCATCGAGCAGGTCGCGTGTCGACAGGAAGGTGAGGAACATCGGCGCTTCGGCCTGGCCGTAGCATTGGCACAAAACCGGGCCGAACACGTCCATCGCCTCGCGCAGCCGCGCAGGCGAGATCGGCGAGGCGGCGACGACCATATATCGGAGCGACGCATAATCGCCGTCGCGCACCCAGGGATGATCGAGCAGATTGTAGACCACGGTCGGCGGCAGATAGAGATGGGTAACGCGGTGGCGTGCGATCGCATCGATGACGAGATCGGGCGCGGGTCGCTCGATGATGACGTTGGTCGTGCCGCGCGCCATCGCGCACAGCGCCAGCGCGCCCGCCGCATGGGTCATCGGCCCGGCGACCAGATGGACCGGCGGCTCATCGATCGGCATGTTTTGCCAGAATGTCGCGATCAACGTTTCCCAGACGCGCAGGCTCCAGCTTGCCGCCTTGGACAGGCCCGTGGTTCCACCGGTCGGAAAGACGCTGGCGAGGACATCGGGGCCGTCGGGCGGTTCGGGTGCCGGATCGCCGGCACGCGCCAGGAAATCGCGCATCGCCCCCTCGCCCGCATCGCGATCGATGCAGACGAGCAGCGCTCGCCCGGCGAGCAGCGGCGCAAGCACCAGCGCCTCCGCCTCGAGGCTCGAATGATAGAAAAGCGCTTCGCAGCGCGACAGCCCGATCCAATGCTTATTGGCCACCGCCGCATTGCGCGCATTGATCGGAATCCACACCCCGCCCAGGCGGAAGATGCCGAGGATCGCGGCGAAGGCGGTGATGTCGTTGGGGCTGAACACGCCGATCGGCGTCCCCACCTCCAGCCCCGCATCCGCCATTGCCGACGCGATGCGCTCCACCAGCGCATCGGTCTCACGCCAGCTCAGCGTCCGATCGCCCTGCACCAGCGCCGCACGATCGGGATCGTGGCGCAGGCCCTGACGGAAATAGTCGATCAGACGCATGAGCCCTTTTCCTCAGACGGCCGGATGCGCGTCGATCAGGATGGCCGCCATCACGCAGGGAACGGTGCCGCGATTGCTCCAGGCATGCTTGGTGCCGCGCTGGACGATGCAGTCGCCGGGCTGAAGCAATATCTCCCCTTCCTCCATGATCATGTAAAGCTCGCCCGAGATCACGACGAGATAGTCGACCGAGTCCGTGACATGCATCGACGGGTGCTTGGCCGAATCCTCGGCAGTCGGGATGCGCGTGCTGCCGATCTCGCCAAAGGCCGCGGCGGTGTCGATGGTGGTGCTGGCGTCGGGCGGAATCTCGACGACGCGGAAGATCGAACCGCCGGGCGTGGGATCGTGCCGGATCGGGCGGGCGCCGCGATCGACCAGGCCTGTATTGTCGGCGGGCACTTCCTCGGTCACCCAAAGCTCGGTCACGCGCGAGCCCGGCCAGGCCGCGCTGTCCAGCACATTGCCCGCAACGCCGACGAAGGTGATGTTGGATTTGCCCTGTTCGTTATGGCCGGTGACGATGCGACGAATGTCTTGCATGTACTTTACTCTCCTGTTCAGGCGGCACGGACGACGCGGTTGCGCAGCACGCCGATATTCTCGATTTCCAGTTCGACGACGTCGCCGATCGCCAGCTTTCGGCCCAGTTCGAAGCCGCAGCCGCTGAGCACGGTGCCCGATCCGATCACCTCGCCGCCGTGCAGAATCTTCTCCCGGCTGAACTGGACGATCGCGTCCTCGAACCGGTGGTGCATCGATCCCGTCGTCCCCTTCGACCACAGCTCGCCATTGACGTGCGCGGTCATGGTCAGATCATAGGGATCGCCGATCTCGTCGGGGGTGACGATGCAGGGGCCCAAGCCGTATCCGCCGGGGAAATCCTTGCCCTCGCCCGGCCCGAGCATCGCATCCATCACGGGAAGCTGGACGTCGCGCGCAGACCAGTCGTTGAAGATGGTGTAGCCGAAGACGTGCGACGCCGCGTCCTTCGGCGCGATATCGCGCCCCGAGGGTCCGACGATGCAGGCCCATTCCAGCTCATAGTCGATCCAGTCCGAATAGCTCGGCCAGACGATGTCGACCTCCGGCCCGCTAACCGAGAGATGATCGGCGTTGTAATAGACGCATTGCTCGCGGAAGATCGGCTTGAGCGAATATTTGCCGCTCGCCCGCGCCGCCGCATAGGCTGCCACGGGATCGGCTTCGGATTCCGCCAGCGTGCGTGCCATCTTGTCGAGCGCCGCTTCCATATGTTCGAGAAACAGGCTGCAGTCGCGCAACCGGATTGGGCGCGGCAGCGGCGCGCGCAGCCGGGTGTCGGCAAGCGGGCGGCGTGCGTCGCCGTCCGCAGCGGCGATCAACGTCCTTGCGTCGTCCCATGCATGGGCGCCACCATCGATCAGCGCCTGCATCGAAGCGAATGCGGTCAGCGGCTTGCCGACAATGGTCGCTGCCTGATGGAGATCGAGCACATCGCCGCCAACCAGTGCACCCAGCCGATCACCTTCAGCGCCTTCGAACGTCACCAGTTTCATGTCAGTTTCCCGTCGAGATGTGGAAGGAGATGCCGAATGTCCGCGGGTCGCCGGGCACGGCCAGGCCGGTCGCGCCGGACAGGGCGATGTTGCGATAATATTCGGTGTCGCCGATGTTCTTCACCCAGAGCGCAACATCCCAGTTGCCGCGGTCGGGTCGATAGGTGACGAAGGCGTTGCCCAGCCCGTAGCCCTTCTGGAAAAGCCCCGGCAGCGTGGTGTTCGCCGCGTCGAAAAAGGCTTCGGATCGCCGGTTATATTCGCCGCGCAACGTGACCTGCCCCGCGCTGCCGAGCGAGATGTCGTAATCCGCGCTGAAGCTGCCGGTGAAGTCGGGCGAGCGCAGCTGGGTGTTGCCGGCATAGGAGACCGCGCCGCTCTGATAACGCCGGAACCGCGCATGCTGGTAGGTCAGGTCGGCGTTCAGGCGCAGCGCCGGGATCGGGCGGGCCGCAATCGACAGATCGACACCGGTCGTGCGGGTGGCGCCGGCATTGTCGATGGTCTGGGCAGCGGTGCCGGTGATGCGCAGGATCTGCTGATTGGCGATGTTCGAACGGAACAGCGCGGCGTTGACGACCAGCTTGTCGTTCCACCAGCTGCTCTTGAGGCCGAGTTCGTAGGCGTCGACCTTTTCCGGCTCGAACGGGACCGAGGCGATCGCCGCTGTTGCGGGCAGCAAGGTCTGGAATCCCCCGCTCTTGAAGCCCTTGCGATAGGACGCATAGGCCAGGATGTCGGGCGTGACGTGATAGTTCAGCGTCGCCGCAGGCGTAAAGGCGTGCCACTTGGCGCTTGGCGAGACCGTATAGGGCGTGGCCGCCAGGAAGCCCTTCACCGACCGGAGATCGGTCTTTTTGTCTTCGGTGTAGCGGCCACCGAGGGTGATGTTGAGCTGCTCGGTCAGGTCCCAGCCGAGCTGGCCGAATGCGGCATAACTGTCGGTGGTGATCCGGCTGTCGTCGAGCCCGACATTGTTGGCGGCAACGGCGACCGGAAAGAACGGCCCGGTGCGCGCTGCATATTCCGCATCCACGCGGCCATGATAATAATAGGCACCGATCAGCCAGTTGATCGCAGAGCCCTTGTCGTCGCTGGCCAGCCGGATTTCCTGGCTGAACGTCTTCGAACGCTCGGCGCTGTCGAGCCGATAGGAATTGAAGATCGTGCCGTCCTGATCCTGATTCCGCACGAAGCGGTTGTGGCGATAGGCGGAGATCGAGGTGAGATCGCCGATCGGCGTCGACCATTCGAACCGGCCGGTGACGCCGACCAGATCCTGCCGCTCGAAACCGTCGACGTCATAATAATGGCGATAGAAGCTTTCGCCCGGCGGCAGCGCGGCAATGCCCGCGGCGCTGAGCAGTCCGCTCTTGTTGGCGCTGGAGAGGAACTGGTTGGTCATGCCGTTGCGCGCGCGCAGTCCGTCGACGGTCAGCAGGAAGCTGGCATCGCTCCCCGCCCATTCGAGCTGGGCGCGACCGGCCAATGTGCTGAGCTTGCCCACCCGCTCGTCGGTCGCGACATTGCGGGTGTAGCCGTCGCCATGCTTGTAGCCGGCGGACAGGCGGAAGCGCAGCTCGCCGGCCTCGTTGAGCGGGCCGGTCACGCTGCCGCGCGCGCTGTAATTGCCGTAATTGCCGAGCGAGGCGTTGAAGCTTGCCGCCAGGTCGCGCCCCGGCCGCTTGGTGGTGATGCTGATCGCGCCCGCGGCGGCATTGCGGCCGAACAAAGTGCCCTGCGGCCCCTTCAGCACCTCCACCCGATCGACGTCGAGCAGGTCGAACTGAAGCCCGGCCGTGCCGCCGATATAAACCTCGTCGATGAAGAAGGCGACGCTCGGGTCCGATCCAGGATCGATCTGGTTGGTGCCGGCACCGCGCAGATAGGTGTAGCTGACGAACCCGCTGCCGACGTTCGAGATGGTCAGGCCCGGCGCATAATGCTGCAGCGCATCGAGGTTGCTGACACCGGCGCGGACCATCGCATCGCCGCTGACCGCGACCATCGAGATCGGCACGTCCTGCATGTTCTGCGCGCGCTTCTGGGCGGTGACGACGATCGTCTCGACGCCTTCGGACTCGGCCACTTCGGCGGATTGCGGCGCCGGTGATTGCGCGTGGGCGACGGATGCGCCGATGATTCCGACGAACGATGCCGTCGCGAGCAGGATCGTCCGGATATGCGGATGCGTGATGTCCATATGCCTCTCCCATCGCCCTCCCGAACATTCGCCGTCGGTTTCGAGCTGCGCGAGAGTTAGTCGATCGTTCGATATTTCGTCAAGCGGATATTCGAACGATTGTATAACTCCCGATGCTGCGCTACATCGCGTGACAATGAGGGGAAATATGGCAGCACCTAAATCCGGCACACGCGAACGGCTCCTGGATGCCGCAGAGCATCTGTTCGCCACCAAAGGCTATGAAGGCGCGTCGACGCGCGACATCGTCGCCAAGTCCGGCGACACGATCGGCAGCGTCAATTATCATTTCGGGTCGAAGCAGGTCCTGCTCGACGAAGTGATCGCGCGCCGCTGGCACGTGATCGCGGATGCGCGGAACAAGGCCTATGCAACGGCCTGCGAGCAGCATGGAGGCCCCGCGCCGATCGGCGATGTGGTCAAAGCCATCGTGCTGCCCTATCTCAAGATGGCGATGCGCGGCGGCGAGGCCTGGCGCAGCTACATGATGCTGCAGGCGCGGCTGTTCTACTCGCCCGAAACCTATGACGAGGCATTGCGCGAATTGTCGGAGCCGGTCGCCCGCGAGTTGATCGGCTGGATGAAGGCCGCCCTGCCCGACGCGACGCCCGAAAATCTCGGCTATGCGTTTCAGTTCATGATCGGATCGACCGTCGAAAGTGCGGCCGAGATCGGCCTCGACCGGATCAGCCGCATTACCGAGGGCGCGTGCAGTTCGAAAAATTTCGAGGCGATCAGCAGAAAACTGACGCGCTTCATCACCGCCGGGGTCATTGCCGTCTGCGAGACGGACTGAGGGATAACATTGCGAGGCGGTGCTCACCCGCCGCTTGCGCTCGTCAGACGTCGTCGGTGCCGTCCGCGTCGCTGGGATCATCCCCCTGGAAACCGTGAAGCACGAGGCCGAACAACGGCCCCAGGGCAAGGCCCATCGTCACATTGCCCAACAACATGCCGATGACCACGCCGAAGCACAGGCCCAACGCAACCGAGATCCCGATATCGCCAGTCTTGCCCATGCCGATATCTCCCTTTGCGGCCGCTCGCTGCATCGCAACAGATAAGGAACGACACGCGCCGCGATACCAGCGCGGAGCGGCGAAATGTGCATCATCCGTGACAGGCCCCCAAGCCCGCGGAATACATGGTTAACGTGGCCTTTCAGGCCATACATAAAGGTTGATGTTACGCTGACGATACTTGCGGACGAGACGTGGCCGAGCAACTTGCCCTGCTCTTCCAGGGCCGTTCGCTCGTGCACAATAATCACCCTTCACCCTGCCCCACCGAAAGCCTGACAGCTTCGGCGGTCTCCTCGTCGGCGGGGAAAAACGTCTCCAGTGTCAGTTCGGTCAATGTGACGTCCTGCGCGGTCCCGAACACGGTCGTCATGCTCAGGAAACTCAGCACCCGATCGCCGGCCAGCAATTTCAGCGGCACGGCAATGCCGCCCAGATCCTGTGGGCGGGCATCGGCCATGGCCGGCACAGGATAGCTCTCCAGTTCGGCAAGAAGCGGATCGAGCGCAGCGTCGGTCGAGACGCGCGACTGATGGTACAACCGGTCGAGCAAATGGTGGCGCCATTCGGCCAGATTGACGATGCGTGGCGACAGCCCCTGGGGATGCAGCGCCAGCCGCATGACGTTGGTCGGCGGATCGAGCAGAAACGCGGGAATCCCGGCAAGCATGGGTGCGATACCACGGTTGGCAGCGACAAGATCCCAAAGCCGATCCACCACCAGCGCGGGCCACGGCTCGTGCGCGGCCAGGACCAGGTCGATCGCACGCCGCGCACCCGCCATGTCGGGGTCGTCGAGCGACCGTTCTCCGAACAGTGGCGCGAAACCGGCAGCCGCGAGCATGACGTTGCGGTCGCGCAGCGGCACATCGAGCTGTTCCGACAGGCGAAGCACCATCTCCCGGCTTGGGCGCGCCCGCCCGGTCTCGAGGAAGCTCAGATGCCGGGTGGATATCTCGGTATCGAGCGCCAAGTCGAGCTGGCTCATCCGCCGCTTCATCCGCCATTCGCGCAGATGATCGCCGATGCCGCGTGCCGTGACCGTCATTCAGCCTCTCCTGTCAAATTCAAGTTCTCGCGCTGCTCCTCACCGATCGGGCTGAGCCTGGCTTGTGATCGCCCCCATCGGTAATCGCGCAACGAACGCCTCGACATTACCTCACAGGTAATCGACGCCACTACCTCAATCGACGAAATCTCCGTTCGTCAAACGAACCGAGGAGACCAACGATGACCGACATCGCCAATCACACCGTCCGGAAAATCCTGAACCTCGACGCGCTGACCTGCCTGTTGGCGGGCGCGGCAATGGGATTTGGGTCCGAACAGCTGTCCGGTCCCACAGGGCTGGATCCGATCCTGCTGCTGGTTGCGGGGTGCAGCCTGTTCCCCGTCGCGCTGCTCTTCGCCTGGATGGCACGCACGGCGATGCTCAATCGCCCGCTCGTGCTGCTCGCCGTGATCGGCAATCTCGGTTGGGTCGCCGCAAGCCTTGCAGTGCTGGCGCTGACCGAGCCAACCACATTCGGGATCGCTTTCGTGCTCGCTCAGGCCCTTGTGGTTGCGGCGCTCGCACTTGCGGAACTCCGCCACGCACCGCGCGGAGGCACAACGATTGCCGCATAATCAAACTTGGGGGACGCCCGGCGGCGTCCCCCAAGTTTGATCCTAGCGACAGCGTATGTCGTTGTTCTGCTCGACCGAGCGACCGAGCAGCGCGCCGAGCGCACCGCCGATCAACGTACCGCCCGTACGGCGGCGACCACCGTCGATCACATTGCCGAGAAGGCCACCGGCCGCGGCGCCAACGATCAACCCTGTCGTCCCGTCCGTACGCTTGCAGTAATAGCGCCCGTCCGATCCGCGATAGACCTCATCATTGTTGCTCAGGCGACGTTCCTGATAGCGGGCGTCGTCACGATAATAGCGCGCGGCATCATAGTCCGTCGCATAGCGATCGTCCTCATAGGCGGGCCTGCTGCGATAGCTGCGGTCACGATCCCGCATTTCATAATAGCGCTCGCGTTCGCGCTGATACCGATCGGTCTCCGCCTGATAGCGTTGCTGCGCGGCGTCCCATCGCTCCTGATCGATACGGTTCTGGGCAGTCGCAGGCACTGCGGCGCCGACGGCCAGCGTGGCGGCGAGGATGGCAAGCTTGGTCTTCACGAACGGTCTCCAATTTGGCCGGACAATGGCTCAGAGGCATTCATGGTTCCGCTCATCGGGCTGAACCGCCGTTGAACCGCGGCCGGGACATTGAAAGCGCTGCGGCCCGACGATGTCCAGACTCGCTAAAACGACTTGGGATCGCCGCCGCGTGCATGGGCTCGACGAACAGCTTCAGTGGAACGTCAGCATGGATCTCAGGCGCTAGAGCCTTGCCTTGAGCGCTTCCCGACCGAAAAACCGGTCACCGCTTTTCGGGAAACGCTCTAGTGAGCGGCCTCGAGGCACCTGCCCTTCCCACACGCCAGCGACTGTTCCATCGACAACCTCATCGCCTCGATCATCGGACAGCTTGCCCCCGGCTTCGGGACCAGTTGCACCGTGCGGGCATCGGCATCGGCGAGCGCCAGGACATTGCGCATCTGCTCGCGCGAGGTGATCGTGCCGTTCCACAGGATGCGGTCATGCTCATCCAGCGTGAGCGTATCGAAATCCTTGGGCGCCGGTGCCAACCATGCAGCCTTGGGCGACGCACAGGGCGTTCCACCTCCGCAGCCGGACAGGATCAGAAACAGGCAGGCAACGAGCCGATGCGGGTGATGAAGCATGGCACTGAGATGGCAGGATTTGCCACCGCGTACCAGTGCCCGCGTCCCGCCCACATCGCCCGGCACAAACCTGCCCCGCATGATGCGCGGCCATCCATCGCAATTTGATACATATGTTTCTTAAATGACATTCATATGATACATATGCTTTATGAACCTCTCAAAACCAGAATCCGGCTGGCTCGCCCTGCTGCACCAGCTTCCGGCTAAGCCGCCCTATCTGCGGGTGAAGGTCTGGCGCCGCCTTCAGGCGATCGGCGCGGTGCCGCTCAAGAATGCGGTGCATGTGCTGCCGCTGCGCGGTGAAAGCGAAGCGGCCTTTCGGGAGCTGCTGGACGAGATTGTCGGGAGTGGCGGCGAGGCCATTTTGATCGAGGCAGCTTTGGTCGCCGGCCTTTCCGACAGCGATTTGCGCGCCCTGTTCGATGCGGCACGCGATGCGGATTATGAGGAAATCGCTCAAGCCGCGCGTAATCTTCTCGACACGGGCCCGGCAACCGGCACCGAGATCGAACGCCTGCAAAAGCGGCTGATCGAGGTCGAAAGGCTCGATTTCTTCGGCGCGCATGGCCGGCAGGCCGCTGGGGCGGCGCTGCGGGAGCTCGACGCGCAGCGCTATGCGCACCCCGACATCAGCAGGTCCGACGCCGCCGACACGCCCGATCCGGCCACGCTGACAAACCGGATCTGGGTGACGCGGCGCGGCGTGCATGTCGATCGGATCGCCTGTGCCTGGCTCATCCGCCGCTTCATCGATCCCGATGCCGTCTTCAGCTTCGTCGATGGCAAAAACCATGTCGCCGGGCATGGCGAGCTGCGCTTCGACATGGCCGATGCCGAATTCACCCATGAAGGCGATTGCTGCAGCTTCGAGACGTTCATCGCGCGCGTCGGCCTCGAAGAGGACAGTGCGCTCGTCGCGATCGGCGAGATGATCCACGAACTCGATATCGGCGACGGCAAGTTCGATCGGCCCGAGGCGCTTGGCCTGGGCGCCATGCTGTCGGGCATCTGCGCATCCACCGACGACGATCTCGATCGCATCGCCAAGGGCAGCGAAGCGCTCGATCAGTTCCATGCCTTTTTCAGCAATCGGAGAGCCAAATGACCGACGCGGCGCTTCAGAGCCCGGATCCCGCACACAGCCCGGTGCAGCCGAAGGATCATGGCATCCCGCTCGGCGAAGCGGTGCGGGTCTGGGCGCGGATCGCGGCGCTCAGCTTCGGCGGACCCGCCGGCCAGATCGCGGTGATGCATCGCATCCTGGTCGAGGAGAAGAAATGGATCGGCGAGGAGCGATTCCTCCATGCGCTCAACTATTGCATGCTGCTGCCTGGCCCCGAGGCCCAGCAGCTTGCCATCTATATCGGTTGGCTGCTCCACAAGACCAAAGGCGGGCTGATCGCCGGCGCATTGTTCGTGCTGCCCGGGTTCCTCGCTATTCTCGCGCTGTCCTATGTCTATGTGCTGCTCGGCAATGTCTCGCTGGTGGAGGGGCTGTTCTTCGGCCTGAAAGCCGCGGTGCTGGCGATCGTACTGCAGGCGGTCGTCCGGGTCGGCTCACGCGCACTCAAGAACAACGTCATGCGCGGGCTGGCGGCGCTCGCCTTCGTCGCGATCTTCTTCCTGGACGCACCGTTCCCGCTGATCGTGCTGGGCGCGGCGTTGATCGGCTATTTCGGCGGCCGCGCGGGGCTGGCCGCATTCCGGGGCGGCGGCGGGCACGGCAGCGGTGGCGCAATCCCCGTACATGATCGCGACACCGCGCTGGGCGAAGGCCTGCCGGATCACGCCCGCCCCAATCTCGGCTGGTCGTTGCGCATCTCCGGCGCCTTGCTGTTCCTCTGGCTGGCACCGGTTGCGGCACTGCTCGTCTTTCTGGGGCCCGACGATGTGTACAGCCGCATCGCGACATTCTTCAGCCAGATGGCGGTGGTGACCTTCGGCGGCGCCTATGCGGTGCTCGCCTATGTCGCGCAGGAAGCGGTCGATACATTCGGCTGGCTGAGGCCGGGCGAAATGCTCGACGGGCTCGGCATGGCCGAGACCACGCCCGGCCCATTGATCATGGTCACCCAGTTCGTCGGATTCCTCGCAGCGTTTCGCGACAGCGGCACGCTCAATCCGCTGGTCGCCGCAACCCTCGGCGCCATCCTCACCACCTGGGTGACGTTCCTGCCCTGCTTCCTGTGGATCTTCGCGGGCGCTCCGTTCGTCGAACGGCTGCGCGGGAATCGCGCATTATCCTCGGCGCTGGCGGCGATCACCGCAGCCGTCGTCGGCGTGATCCTCAACCTCGCCCTCTGGTTCGCGATCCATACGCTGTTCGCCGATGTGCGCATGGTGCCGTTCGCCGGCGGCGAGATGGACGTGCCGGTGTGGCACTCGCTCAATATCGCGGCAGCCTTGCTGGCGCTGGGCGCGGCCATCGCCGTGTTCCGGTTCAAGGTCGGCGTGCTGCCGGTGCTTGGCGCCTGCTCGGTGCTCGGCGCCGGCTATGTGCTTTTGACGTGATCTGTCCCCCGCTTTACCTGTTTTCCGGCGCGCTCGAAGTGACGCCGAGCCGGTCCATCACCTGCTACGCATGGGCCTGGCGGGGCGGCGCGACGGCATAACGCCAACGCTGCACCATGCGGGTTGGTCCGGCGTGTCGAAGCGCGCTGGACATGCCGGCCCGCTCCTCGCTATCGGCGCCCGATGAGTATCATTGCCACCATCATGAACACGGCCACTGGCCTGCCCATCCAGAAGATGAAGTTCGGCCGCATGCCGAAACCCTGGGTTTCATTCAACCTGGAGACCGGCGAGTTGGTAACCGCCGATCGCGTCGATGTGGGCAAGCCCGAGCCGGGCAAATTCGTGGTGCCGGTTTCGGTCTGGGTCACGCCAAAGGGGTAAGAGTCTCAACCTCGTCACGCGCCGCAGGATCACGGGCGTCACCGAATGTCTCCCTATCCCGCGCGGTTCGCGATCTCGCGCTCACACATCAAGCCTGCCACGGCGACATAGTGCATTCGCCCGTTCGCGCGGGCGGATGCACCAATCACCTGCCAAGATGAATATTGCTTCCTGATACTGGTGGGATACGGTGCAACCGGACCGTGAAGCCACTCGCCTGGAAAACCCGTCGATGCGCATGATCAGCGGCGGCAAGAATAGGAAGACAATGCAAGTTCAGACGGACGGCACCGACGATATCACGGCTGCCCTGCAACAGATCAACGCGCACCTCGACGCGCTCAGCATGCAATTCGTCGCGCGCCGCGCACTGCTCGAGCTGATCGTGCTTGGCCTCATCACGCGCGAACATGTACTGTTGATCGGGCCGCCCGGAACCGGAAAATCAGCAGTCGTCCAGGCGATCGCGAAGACAATCGACGCAACCGCGTTCGAATATCTGATCGGCCGGTTCACCGAGCCATCGGAACTGTTCGGCGCTCTCGATCTCAATGCGCTTAAAGACGGACAGATCAAGCCGGTCACCAACGGAATGTTGCCAGAAGCCGAAGTCGCTTTTCTCGATGAGATCTTTCTGGGGTCGACCGCAATTCTCAATTCGCTTCTGAAGATCCTGAACGAACGCACCTATCGGCGTGGTCAGTACAGCGTGACAACGCCGCTCATCTCCTGTGTTGCCGCGTCGAATGCGATGCCAGAGGATTCGCAACTCGCCGCGTTCGCGGATCGGTTTCTTGTGACCATGTATGTGGATCCGGTCGGCGAACACGAACTCCCGGAGCTGCTTGCCACTGGCTGGCGCCAGTCCATGGGCAGCGTTGTGCCGGTTGCGCCCATCGACAAGTCGCTGATATCCAAGCTTCACGATGCGATGCTCGCCATCGACATGGATCTTATCCTTGACGCCTATGCGCATATCGTCAGAAAACTGCGGCTGGTCGGGATCGCATTATCGGACCGCAAGATCGTCAAGGGTCAAAAACTGATTGCCGCGGCGGCGCTGCTGCGCGGTAACAAGGCGGCCGGGCCCGAGGATATGTGGCCGATCACCTATCTGATCCAGTCGAAAGCTCAACAGGAGCAGGTGCGCGAACTCTTGCATGTCGAGCTGAAGCACAGCCAAAACCCGGTACTTTCGAAGAGCGTTGCCAAAGCGACCTATGGCCCGACCGCCCATGCGGCCGCCCTTACCGAACAGGCGACGTCATTGCTTGACGGCCGCCCCGCGCAAACAGACGATCCGTTGTACGAAATCTGGCTGGTTCGGTTGGAGACAATGCTGACGCGGATCGATGCCGCGTTCAACAACCAGACTTTGCCGCAGCCATTGGGCGCACTTCGCGCCAGCATCGAGACCACCCTCGCGTCGACGGCCGTCAGCAGCGAGAACGGTGATCGGGGAATCGCGGTCAGCCGGACCATGGACGCCGTAGACGGTCCAGGCTGATGCGCTGGTGCCGCACCGATCCGGTGCAGGAGGTCGACGCCCTGATCGTCATCGGTCCGGACGCTCCCGAACGCGTTACGACAGTCCTATCGCGCAAATCCGGATTATTCGCGTCGCTGACGATCGAGCAAGGTGAAAGCTGGGTGGCGATATTCGCCGCCGCTCTCGACGGCGGAACGGAAACACTATTGCCGCGCCTGCCCGACGCGACGGCGTTGTACGCGATGGTGCCTGGTTGGTGGCTACCGGTCGGGATACGATTCGCCGTGCCGGACCATGCCCAGGCAGAACTGATTGCGGCGATGTGCGATCGCTTTGCAATGACCTCTCCGGCGATCATCGTGCCACGTTTCGGACACCCGGTCTCAGATATCGAAGACTGCACCGATCATGCCGATATCTACCTGATCAGGCATCCGAGACCTGTTGGCGCGCCGACAAGTGGCCGTGGTCTACCCGGGAGCGACCATTGAATCTTCCCGTCACGCCACCGGATGACGGGTTTCCCGAAGCCTATGCGCCATTTCTGCCGGTGTTGGAGCGCTTGTCCGAGCCATTGCAAAAAGTCCTGCACGGGCAATTGGCACAGTTCGAGCGCGCATTCCGAACCGTCGACCGCCATGAGATGGCGCAGCAGGGGGAATTCGAAGGCCTGGGTGGCCTGACGATGCGTGGAGATATCTCCCATATATTGCAGAGCGAGTTGCTGATGCGCAGCCATGCTCCGCTGGAGTTTCTACGCAGACTGGTCGAGTCGGAAACCATTTATCTCGACAAGCAGTTCGCCGATCCCGGGATCAGATCGGTATATCGCGCGATGATATCCATGGGTCCCGGTGTACTTGGGCATGGGCGTCTGATCTGCCTCGCCACGATCTTCTTCATGGCGCGTGTCGCATGGCAGCGTGGCGCGACGTTTCATTGGTGCTTTATGCCGCGAGCCGACGGGCCCGTCTGGTTCGACGAAATCTCGGTCAATACGATCAAACGCTTCCTGCGCGCCGCCAGTTACCGGGAAATGTCGCCCGATGACGTTGCCGCGGCACGACATGCCTGGGGACAGGTCGAGACCGATCCACTTCGGCCGGACAAGATCGATCATGTCGACTGGACCATCGGCGCGACGGCGAGAGGGCGTGCCGCGCGGTCGGATCATGGGATCGCAGCCGCGTTCGACGATGCGGACAATATACTGTCCTTCGCGCTTCTTTCGCCTCGCCCCGACGAACCGCGATCGGCACAACTCCTGCTCCGTCAAGGCGGCAGGGAACACCAAAAGGCAGAGGTCACCTTTCCCGACGACCGGATATGCCTGTCGGCGCTCTCCGACCCGTTCCGGCCATTGAAGCCGACGTCGCCTGCCTTGCCGGCCGGCAAGGCGCGCGCTGTGCAGACGGGATGGGAAACCGAATATCTCTCGATCCCCCGAACCCAGCTGAAGATCGTGCGACTGACCGACGGCGTGCTGATATTGTTGTCCGCTGCCAAGCGCGGTTTCGCGCAGAAATGGTTCGTTCCCCTATCCAAGACCGTCATTCTCGTCGGAATCAAAGTCGATGACCTGCTGTCGATCATCGTCCATTCCGATCGCGATGGGTGGGAAACACTGACCTACGGCCAGTTTCGACTGTCTGCCCGGCAAACGCCGATTCCGGTTCGTCAGCACCGAAAACAAGCGACGTCCAGACAGCTTTTCCGCAACCGCAGCCGCTATGCCATCCCGCCGCTCAATCTGGACGGGAGCGTGGAATTCTATTCGGCGTCGGGAGATGCATTCGAGCTGACATTCGATCATCTCGACAGAGCCGTCCATTTCTCGCCGCTGCGCAAAACGCCCAAAACCCTGCTCGCGGTCGGCGCATATCGCATTGTGAAGATTGCGGAGAATGACACCACGATCCTGCGAATGCTGAAGAACCGCGCAAAGCACGTCGATGACTATGTGGTCCCGCCTCTTGTTCCCGACCATATTCGGGAGATATTTCTTTCCGGCAGCGAACGGAGCCTGGCGTACAGCGTTGCACCTGGCCAATGGCGATTTCCGCCGAAAATGAAGGATGCCGTGGCTGGCGAAAGCGCGGAGATTCAACTTGAAGCGCATGAAACGCTGCTGACAGGCAACAATAACGGCACGCATGTCACAGCACGCATATGGTCGGATGCGCGATATGGCGGCAACGGCACAATCCGTTCGGTCCGCTACGGCGAGCGCGAAGAAGCCGGCAAGCAACCGCTGTTGAAACTTGGCGACGATGCCCTGTCCATCGTCAAGATCCAGGTCGCGGATGATGGCGTCTGGGCTCTGTCCGCGGACGCGGATGGCGAGCCATGCGCGCTGCTTCATTACAAGCGCCGTAATTCCGGCCAATATGAATGTACGCGCTTCGAGATCGACGAGTTACTCGCCGACGCGGTTCGGATCGATCTGGCGACGCTGGATGCGTGAAGAAAGCTACACCGCAAAACGCGTCGATCGGCTGATCGATCGCGATTTCCCGACCTGCCCGACATTGTCGGCAACTGCGCGATGCAGCGGCATGGCCTTCGTCCAGCGATCTGGTGCCCCGCGGTCATCGCTGCGGGCGCTGCGCGACAATATCCGCGAAATCCGATGCGGATTGATCGATACCTCGGGGGATATGCAGCTACTGCTGGTCACGTTCCTGCATCCCATGCAGGTCGATGGCGACGCATGGCCGGATGCGCTTCCCCTGGCGGCATCGGGAACATTCACGCTCCGCAGTTTCGCCATGGAGCAGGAGGAGCACACGGATCCATCGCGGCTGGATACCCACGCCATCTTCCGCCGCATCGAACTATGGTGGGGCGGACGCTTGCACCGGATCGCGATCGATACGCTCGCACCGCTCTCGATCGCAACATTGTGGGATATGCCGCGCCTCGACATCCATTCTCCGACCCCACCGGCCGCGGACCGGACCAGTACCCAGGCGACGCCGGCAATGATGGCCGGACGGGGGCCCCTCGCGGACGGCATCGCGCGCGTGTCGCACGCCGCCGTGCCCATCGACAACAAGGTCGGCGACCGATTGTCCGGCATGACCGCGGATCTTCACGACCAACATGACCGGATGACGCCGGCTGCGATCCTGCGGGATATGCGCGATCGTCTGTTCAGCAGCCGGCTGTTCGGCGAAACCGGAGAGGGTAACGGCACCCCGGGCAGTCCGCCGGCATCTGCCAATGGGCCCGGCCTGCTGTCCAGCATCATGGGCTGGTTGCGCTGGCATACGCCGCTTGGAGATCCGCTCAGGAAGCAATTCAACGCGCGTATCGACCTCGTCGAACGGATGATCGCCGCCAACGACATCGATGGCGCACTGAAACTGGCGTTGCGGTTGGGCGGCGGCAAGCTCGGTGAAAAATCGCGGATACGTTACCCCAATCGATTGCCCGGCCGGCGCTCCACGCTGGACTTCGACCTGGCATCGCCCAACTTCACAATGCCGATCATGGGCGATGCCGCCTTCCTCTCGCTCAACGGTCGCTATCGTCAACTCGCCGATCAACTTGAACGTCAGGGCGACTTCCACCGCGCCGCCTATATCCGCTCTCAGTTGCTTGGCGACCATCGTGGGGCGGTGCTGACACTCGAGGCCGGAGAACTCTATCGCGACGGTGCGAAGCTCGCATTGGACGCACGGCTCGACCCGTCGATGGCAATCCGCCTGTTCTTCAAGGCAGGTGAGTTGAGCACGGCATTGGCACTGGCGAAGCGTGCCGACTGTTTCGAGGAGCTCGCGGAGGATAGCCGCGACAAGGGGCACGACTATCACGCCTATGTCATCAGAGCGTGGACCGACATGTTGTTGGCAACGGGGCAGCCGTTACGGGCGCTGCAGGTTACCGATCATTTGACCACGACGAAGGACGTCGATCCGGCCCTGCTCGCATTGCGCCGCGACTGGATCGAACTGGCTCTGCACGATACTGCCGGTGATGGTTTCGATACCGAGTTGATGGTGCGTACGCTGACCAGTGCGTCATGGACGGCGGACGATATTTCCCCGCGCGGACTGGAATCCTTTCCTTATATGCCGTCAATCAACGGCTCCGGGCCGTTTCCAGCTGTGCTGGAATGGTTGCAGATCATGCTGCGCGGCGACGTACCCGATGCGCGGGACACGCTGCTTGATCTGCTCAATGCGTTGATGCGGATCGCAAATACCGAAAGCATCGAACAAGCTGCCTTCTGGCGCGGCCCAGCCTTGCCGGTCATCGAGACCTTCGCCCGATCGTTGATCGAGCTTGCGTCGAACGGTCTGAGCGAAAATGACCTCCAGATCGTTCACGCGCTTCTGGCGAAAGCCAACCTGCAAGTCATGGCAACCGACGTCCGGAAATTGTCGAAACTGCATTCGGCGCCCATCCCGGCCAAACCCGAATGGCATATACCATCCGCGACGACGACACGGCCGGCGATCAAACACGCATGTCTGCTGAGCAATGGCCATATGCTTGTCTGGCGCGAAAGCAGATTGCTCGAATTGCTCGATGGCAGCGGCACTGCACTCTGGCGACAGAATATCAGCGACGTTGTTGGGCTTGTCTCAATCGGCTCCAGTCCCAATGCCATCGTGATTCAGGCGCAGCGCGACGGCACACGCTCGCTGACGCGCTTTTCAAGTCGTGATCGCATGTTCAATTTCATCGGCAATATCGACCTTATAGCGCATCACGACATCACGTCGGAAAGCCAATGGCTGGTGCAGATCGGCGGCAAGATTGGCGCGTTGGACCTGGCAAAATTGTGCATGCCAACGCCAGAGATCGAATTTCTGTGGTCATGTGCACTGACGGATCGGCTGAATGTGGTGGTATTTGCACATTATCAGCACGCAACATGCTGGCTGACACGGGACGTCAGCCACGACCGATATGGCATCGTCGAACTATGGTCGCTGCGCCCATCTGGTGAGTTGACGACGAGCATCTGCATGCCCGCCCAGCCTGTAAAGGATGAAGGCGTCATACCACCTGGCGACTGGCATTGGGATAAGGCCACGATCGGATCAACCCATGATCCGAAACAGTGGATGCGCATCATGCCGTGGAGCGAGATGGAGGAGAGGCGGGCGCAAAGCTATTACGCGGCCATCTCAGCAGCCGGCATCGACGAGGTCGACCGCTTCCAGCCTCTCGATTTCGGCCGTTCATATGTTCGTACGATTGAATCCGCGAATGACGAGGAGGGCATTGTGCCCGTGCAGATCGACACGTCCGTGGTCGATTCGGTCCAGCATCCTTCGATCATGACGCTACGACATGGGCAACAGACTCAATTGACCTGCCTCGCCCGAGGCTGTTCCGGCTTGCCCAACGCTGGACGGAAAGCGAGGCCCTCGCCCGGTGTCGTCCTGTTCGGCGACAATCACGGCCGACTATTCATCGTCAGCGGCAAATATCGGAGAGTTACGACGATCTGACGTTGAAACATGACGGACCGTCACTTTTTCCAAGTGAAATGCCTCGCCGTGCGCTGGATCCGCAATTCCGCCTATAATCGCGGCATCATCGCCGCATCGCGCATCCCTCGCCATATCCGTAGCGCCTGCACGGTTTCCGCAACGTCATGCACGCGCAGAATCTGCGCACCCAGATCCACGCCGCGCAGCGCAAGCGCGAGAGAACCCGGAAGACGCTTATCCGCCGGTGCCTCGCCGGAAAGAGCGCCGACCATCCGCTTGCGGCTGACGCCGAGCATCAGCGGACACCCCAGCCCCTGGAACAGCGCGAGCGCGTTGATCAGCTGCAGGTTGATCTGGACGGTCTTGCCGAAGCCGATGCCAGGATCGACCAGGATCTTCTCACGCGACACACCAGCGGCAACGACGGCGTCGATCCGCGCTTCCAGCCAGTCATAGATCTCGATCACCGCATCGGCGTAGCGATGCTCGCCATGGCCACCGGCCTTGGGATCGGGCGAATGCATCAGCACAACCGGGCAGCCGGCCTTCGCCACCACCTCCAGCGCGCGATCGTCCCACAACAAAGCCGCGACATCGTTGACCATATGGGCGCCGGCCGCGATCGCGGCCTCCATCACCGCGGCCTTGCGCGTGTCGATCGAGACCGCGGTTCCGGCGAGCGAGAGGCGTTCGATCGCCGGCACGACGCGCGCAATCTCGTCCCCCTCCCACACCGCTTCCGCGCCGGGCCGGGTGGATTCCCCGCCGATGTCGATCAGCGCCGCGCCCGCGGCGGCCATCGCCACGCCGGCACCGGCCGCACCGGCAGGATCGTCGAGATGGGCGCCGCCATCGGAGAAGCTGTCGGGCGTGACATTGAGGATGCCCGCAACCTGTGGCTGGTCGAAACGGATCACCCGCTCGCCCAAGGTCAGCGGCGCTCGCGGCGCAACCAGACGCGCGCGAAAGCCGGCAGCGCGTTCGGCAAGCGGGCCGTGCAACGACGCGAATACGTCGGCGATCCCGGCCACCGGCAATTGCGTCTCGAAAACGCGCTTGCTGCCCTCGACCACGATCAGCTCATAGGCGGCGAACCAGTTGAGCCCGCCAGCCAGCCGGTCGACCCGTCCGTCGAGCCCAACCGGGCTGTCGACGAACTGGATCGGACGCAGATACAGTTTCGCGTCGCTCCCCAAAGCGGGGAGCCCGGCGATCGTCACGGCTGCGTGGCCAGCAGGTACGTCTGGCGCAGCGTGTCGATCGGCTTCAGCTTGCCGCCATCCTCATAATGCCAGAAGGTCCAGCCATTGCACGATGGCGCGCCCTGCAGCGTTGCGCCGAGCTTGTGGATCGATCCGCTTTCGCCGCCGGTCTCGAGCGACCCGTCGACACGCACCTTGGCTTCCCAGCGGCGGCGCAGATCGGTCAGCATGGCGCCGGGCTTCAGCAGGCCATTTTCCACCAACAGACCAAAGGCAACCTTGGGTTGGCCACGCGGAGACTGCATCGTCACCACCGCGGATTCGTCGAGCGGCAGGGCCGCTGCGATCCGCTCCTGCGCCGCTTCAATATACAGGCCCTCACGGTCGATGCCGATCCAGCGCCGGCCGAGCCGCTTGGCGACCGCGCCGGTGGTGCCGGTGCCGAAGAATGGATCGAGCACGACGTCGCCCGGCTTGGTGCAGGCGAGCAGGATACGATACAGCAACGCTTCGGGCTTCTGCGTCGGGTGCACCTTGGTGCCGCCCTTTTTCAGCCGCTCCTGACCGCCACAGATCGGGAATTCCCAGTCGGAGCGCATCTGCAGCTCGTCGTTCAGCGTCTTCATCGCGCGATAGTTGAAGGTATAGCGCGCCTTCTCGCTCTTCGACGCCCAGATCAGAGTCTCGTGTGCATTGGTGAAGCGCGTGCCCTTGAAATTGGGCATCGGGTTCGACTTGCGCCAGATGATGTCGTTGAGGATCCAATAGCCCGCATCCTGCACGGCGGTGCCGACGCGGAAGATGTTGTGATAGCTGCCGATCACCCACAATGTGCCGTCATCCTTCAGAATGCGGCGCGCTTCCTTCAGCCAGGCACGCGTGAAGCTGTCATAGACGGCAAACGTGTCGAACTTGTCCCAATCATCGTCGACCGCATCGACCTGGCTGCCGTCGGGGCGGAACAGGTCGCCACCGAGTTGCAGATTATACGGCGGATCTGCGAAGATCATGTCCACCGATTTGTCGGGCAGACCGCGCATATGCTCGACGCAATCACCCTTCAGGATGCGATCCAGCGGCAATTCCACCGCCTTCACGTCATGCCTGATCCGATCGATAACCCCCATGAAAACCCCGCTTGAATTGTTCGTGCGGCGGACCCTGAGTCTTCGCGACTCCGACGTCAAGCAAAGGTTGGTTAAAAAATTCTTTCAGGAGTCAAGCCGCTATGCGGAACGAAACGAGTCCCCCACAGCATCTAGGTTTGGCGTGAAGGGTGAGACTCAAGCGCTTGTGGTGTGACGGAAATGACTCAAATCGTCATCGAAAGCTGCGCGACCGGTGCGAAGGAGCGACGATGGAGCGGCGTCGGCCCCAGGCGACGCAAAGCGTCGAGATGCTGCGGCGCACCATAGCCCTTGTTCGATGCCCAGCCATAACCCGGGAAGCGAATGTCTGCCTCCACCATCATGCGATCGCGCGTCACCTTGGCAATGATCGACGCGGCCGAGATGCTCGGCTCCAGCGCGTCGCCGCCGATGATCGCCCGCGAGCGATAACGCCATTTTGGGCAGCGGTTGCCGTCGACCAATATCTCGACCGGCTCGCCGCCCATCGCGACGCAGAGCTGATCGGCGGCGCGGGTCATCGCCAGCATCGTCGCCCACAGGATGTTGATCTCGTCGATCTCTTCGACGGTGGCGATACCGACGCCGACGAAGCAGCGTTCGGAGATCGCGGCGAACAGCGCATCGCGACGCAGGGCAGTCAGCTTCTTGCTGTCGTCCACCCCCGGAACGCCATCGGGACACAAGACCACGGCAGCCGCCACGACCGGCCCGGCAAGAGGCCCCCGCCCCGCTTCGTCAACGCCAGCAATCATGGATCGAGCCTTACCGCGTGATGCCCCATCGGGCCATGCCCCGCGCCCAGCCCGGGCGCCGCCAGCAGCGCCGCCCGGACGAACCGGCGTGCACGCGCGATTGCGGGTTCCAGCGCCATCCCCTGCGCCAGTCCGGTCGCGATCGCGCTGGCAAGGGTGCAGCCGGTGCCGTGGCTGTGCCGGGTTTGGATGCGCGGGTCGCTCCACCGCGCCGTTTCTCCCGCTGGGCCAAGCAACCGGTCGACCACGGTATCACCTGGTAGATCGCCACCCTTCGCCAGAACCGCGACGCCGAAATCCTGGGCGACGCGGTCCCCGCCAAGCGCGGCGAGTTCGGGCGCATTGGGCGTGACGAGCGTCGCGATCCGCATCAGCCGGCCAAATGCCGCGATCGTCGCTTCGTCGGCCAGCACGGAACCGCTCGTCGCGATCATGACGGGATCGAAGACGATCGGCACCTTCGCCAGCCGCTCCAGCCGGTCGGCCACCGCCTCCGCGGTCGCGGCCGATCCGATCATGCCGATCTTCACCGCATCCACGCCGATGTCGTCGATCACCGCATCCATCTGCGCGATCACCATGTCGGTCGGGATCGGATAGACGCCGGAAACGCCCAGCGTGTTCTGCGCGGTGATCGCGGTGATCGCGGTCATGGCGTGTGCGCCCAGCATCGTGACGGTCTTGATATCCGCCTGGATACCCGCGCCGCCGCCCGAATCCGATCCGGCAATGATCAGGATACGCGCGGTCACGCCTTGTGCTTCCGCTCCGTCGAGGCGGGGTATTTCACCAGCAACTCCGCGGCACGTGTCGGGCGCGGTTGCAGATCGCCGCCGCAATTGGGGCAGCGCGCACGGAGCGGCCCAGTGACGCAATCGGTGCAAAAGGTGCATTCGAACGAGCAGATATGCGCATCGCTCGCATCCGGCGGCAGATCGCGGCCGCAGCGTTCGCAATCGGGGCGCATCGCAAGCATCAGCCGGCCGCCGTCTTCACCGCGTCGCAGATACGATCGACCACCGCTTCCACCTGCGCGGCATCGTCGCCCTCGGCCATCACGCGGATGACAGGTTCGGTCCCCGATGGGCGGATGACCAGCCGGCCTTTGCCGACCAGCTCCGCCTCCGCATCGGCGATGACCGTCTGAACAATGGCGTCGTCGAGCGGTTTGCCGCCGGCGAAGCGAACATTCTTGAGCAGTTGCGGCACGGGTTCGAACAGGCGCAGCAATTCGCTTGCCGGTTTGCCCGATTCGACGAGTTCCGCCAGAATCTGCAACGCGGCGACCAGCCCGTCGCCGGTGGTCGCGTGATCGCTCAGGATGATGTGGCCCGATTGTTCGCCGCCGACATTGAAACCGCCGCTGCGCATGCGTTCCAGGACGTAGCGATCGCCGACCTTGGTCCGCTCCAAGGTCAGTCCCTGTGCGTTCAGATAGCGTTCCAGCCCCAGATTGGACATGACGGTGGCGACGACGCCATCACCGGTCAGCTTGCCGGCACGCGCAAAGCTGGTGCCGATCAGCGCCATCAACTGATCGCCGTCGATGATCGTGCCGGCCTCGTCCACCACGATCAGCCGGTCGGCATCGCCATCCAGCGCGATGCCGATATGCGCGCCGGATGCCACCACCGCTTCCTGCAAGGTCTGCGGCGCGGTCGATCCGCAATCGCGATTGATGTTGAGACCATTGGGTTCGACACCGATCGCGATCACCTCCGCGCCCAGTTCCCACAGCGCGGAAGGCGCGACGGCATAGGCCGCGCCATTGGCGCAATCGACAACGATCTTCAGCCCATCAAGTCGCAGATGTTCGGGGAAGGTCGATTTGGCGAAATGGATATAACGGCCGCGGGCATCGTCCACCCGGCGGGCACGGCCGATCTCGGCGGAGGGTGCAAGCTTTGCCGGCACCTCAATCAATGCCTCGATCGCCGCCTCGTCCTCGTCCGACAATTTGAAGCCATCGGGCCCGAACAGCTTGATGCCATTGTCAGCGAAAGGATTGTGGCTGGCGGAGATCATCACGCCCAGATCGGCGCGCATCGATCGCACGAGCATCGCGACCGCAGGCGTCGGCATCGGCCCGACCAGCACCACATCCATGCCCACGCTGGTGAAACCCGCGACCATCGCCGATTCCATCATATAGCCGGATACGCGCGTATCCTTGCCGATGACGACGCGATGCTTGTGATCGCCGCGCAGAAAATGCGCACCCGCCGCCATGCCCACCTTCATCGCGATCTCGGCGGTCATGGGATATTCGTTGGTCCGTCCGCGAATGCCGTCGGTCCCGAAGAAGCTGCGAGTCACTGGCCTGGGTTTCCTATGCGCGATTCGAACACCAAGCCGGCGGTAGCTTCCGCACGCGGCTAACGCCAGAGGCCGACAGCCATACCGCCCAGCGGGCCATGCGCCCAGGTGGCCAACAGCCACAGCGCGACGCCGCCCGCCAGCACCGGCCATCGCGGCCACATCGCACCGATCGCCGAGCGGCCGGTAAAGGGGATGAACGCGGTGCGCGACATCCAGCCTTTCCATTTCGGGCCCATCAGCACCGCCTTCTTCCTGTCCTGCCCGGCGGCACCGCCCAGCGCGAGGATCAGGATCGCGGCAGTCAGGACCAGATTGGCAGGGGCAGACCAGATCAGGCCATGGACGATCGCCCATAGCGCGAACGACCACATCATCGGATGCCGCGTGATCGCGAACACCCCACGCGGAGCCCAGTCCGACACTTTCGATTGCGGCATCGCCGGATTGCCGATCAGCGATCCGACGAACAGGGTCGCTGCGAACAACATCACCAGCGAGGCGGGCATCCAGCCCCAGCCCGGTGGCACCCAGAGCGGCGCCTGCAACGGGACAGCGCGATAGGCGACCACCATCCAGGCAAAGCTGGCCAACGCGACCAGCGAATAAAGCCCCATGAAGGGCCCCGTACCCAGCCGCGCGACCAGCGGCGCGCGCAGCGGGTGCGAGAGCAGGAAATGGCTTCCCACGAACGCGACGCACGCGGCGATCAGGGAAGCCATCTCGGTCATGCGATCTGCCCCTCGCTCACCGCTCGTACGCCTTGGGAAGCTGCCCCTCAGTCGGCGTTCTGTAGCGATCCCTGAGCCTGGTCTGGCGCGTCTCCATCGGCTGTTCGACACCGTCGATCCAGACGCGCTCGGCGGCGCTGGACAGTTCGAGCGGATCGCCGTTCCACAGCACGACGTCGGCGTGGCGACCGGCGCGCAGCGAGCCGATCTCGCCGCCCATGCCGATCGCCTCGGCAGGCGCGGAGGTAATCGCGGCAAAGGCGGCACCCCAATCGAGCCCCGATGCGCCCGGCACCTTGCGCAGCGCGACGAGATTGCCGGCATATTGGGTGGACCGGAACGCCATGCGGGACTCGTCGTCGCCGATCATGCCGATCGCCACCTTCACGCCGGCAGCCTTCATCCGGCCGATATTCGACTGGGTGGCGGCCAGCGTCTCGAAGCTGTCGGGCAGATCGTTGAGGGCGGAGGCGATGACCGGCACCCCCGCCGCCGCGATCTCGCGTGCGACCGTCCAGCCTTCGACAACACCGACCAGCACCAGCTTCAGCGCCGGGAACTCGCGACGCAGGCCGAGCACTGCGATAATGTCGCTGCCGCGTTCGACATGGATGAGCAGCGGCATCGAGCCATTGACCACCGGCACCAGCGCGGCGGCGTCGGCACGCGGCAGGATCGCGTCCTTGCTGTCGCCGTTATAAGCCGCCGGATTGCGCGCATAGGCTTGCGCGGCCTGCAGCGAGGAGCGGAACTGGAGGAATGCAGCCGGACGGCTACCGCCCGCCTCACGTGCGCCCGTCTCGCCATATTCGACGAACTGGAACGCGCGCGGCCTGGTCACCGCATCCATATCCGCGCCCAGATCGATCACCGCCCCTTGGCCCGCGAACATCGTCGCACCGGTGCCGGGGGAAACGATCGCGCGGGTCACCCCCTCGATCCGGTTGATCGCGATCGGCGTCGCCCGCGGATTGACCGCAGGCGTGATATCGATCGCGGCGGACCAGATACTGTTATTCGCTGCTGCGTCATTGGTCTGGCTGACGCCATCGACCTCGACGATGCCGATCCGCGAAAAACCCGCGACGATGCCGGGCGTCACCCATTTGCCCGTCGCGTCGATCACCTGCGCACCGGCAGGAACCGCCACATTGGCGCCGGCCGCGACCACCTTGCCGTTCGAGACAACCACAGTGCCGCGCTCGATCGGCGCGCTGCCGTCGCCGATCGCGACGGTACCGCCCGTGATGACGACGGTCTGGGCCGCTGCCGGGGTCGCGATCAATGCGGTGCATGCGAGAAGGAGCGCCCTCATTTCACGTCTCCCTCGCCGATCTGGCCCAGTTCGAAATCGCTCACCGGTCGCCGTTTCGGATCACTCGCATCATACATCAGCGCACCGTCGATCCAGACCCGGTCCGGCCGCGTATAGACGCTGAACGGATTGCCGTTCCACAGCACGACATCGGCATTCTTGCCGGTCTTCAGGCTGCCGGTGACATCGCCGATGCCCATCGCCTTGGCCGGATTCCAGCTCAGCCAGGTCCAGGCGACCTCGTCGGAGATCTGGATGCCCATGCGCCGGCCGTCGGCGAGCGCCTTGGCCGCTTCCTGGTTCAGGCGCTGGATGCCGTTGGCGTCGTCCGAATGGACGATCGTGCACGCACCGGCATTGTGGACCAGCGGGATATTCTCCTTGATGCCGTCATAGGATTCCATCTTGAACCCGTACCAGTCCGCCCACATCGCGGCGCAGATGCCGTTCTCACGCAGCAGATCGGCGATCTTGTAGGCCTCGACCGCGTGGTGGAAGGTGGAGACCTTGTAGCCGAATTCCTTCGACATATCGATGACGAACGCCATCTCGTCGGCGCGGTAGCAATGGTTGTGGACCAGGATCTTGCCGTCGAGCACATCGGCCAGCGTGTCCATCGACGGATCGCGCGCCTGCGCCTCGCCCTTGTCGCGCTTGCGCTTATACTCAGCCGCCCGCATCCAGGTGTGGCGGTTGACCGCCATGTTTCCCATCCGCGTGGAGGGAAGCTGATTGCGACTGCCATAGACGCGCTTGGGATTCTCGCCGCACGCCATCTTCAGGCCCTGCGGGGCGCCGGGAAACTTCATCTGCTGGACGGTGCGGCCCGGAACATTCTTCAGCACGACCGAACGGCCGCCGAACAAATTCGCCGATCCGGGCAGGATCTGGAGCGCGGTGATCCCGCCATTGGCGAGCGCGCGACTGAAGCCGGGATCCTGCGGCCAGACGCTGTGTTCGGCCCAGACCTGTGGCGTGACCGCGCTTGTCGCCTCGTTACCGTCCGAATTGGCCTGCACGCTGGGCGACGGATAGTCGCCGAGATGGCTGTGGATATCGATGATGCCGGGGGTCACGAATTTGCCGCGCCCATCGACCACCGTCGCATCGGCGGGAATCGCGGTGTCCGGCCCGCCGATCGCGGTGACCTTGCCGCCCGACAGGAAGACGGTGCCATTCTCGATCCGGCCGCCCTCGCCATCGAACACGGTCGCGCCGCGGATGACAGTGGGCGCGCCTGGATAGGCCTTGTAAGTCGACGGATAGGGATCGGCGACCGGCTTCGGAGACGCAGAGGCCGGTGCGGGCTTGTCGCTCGCAGTCGCCGGCGGTTCCGTCGCGCCACAGGCCGCGAGCAGGATCGTCGCGGAAAGAACGTTCAGTCGTTTATTGAACACCATGCATCCATTTCTTGATGAGGGGTGACAGGATAAGGAGAAGAATGCCGATGCCGGCGGACCAGATGCCGATGGTCGAGAACACACCGGCATAGGTGTCGAGGCTGACCTTGAGATTGGTGACCTGGCCACCGACCGTGTCGACGCTGGCGACCTGCGCGACAATGCCCGCGACATATTGCGCGACCGAGATGGACAGGAACCACACCCCCATCATCAGGCCGACGATCCGGGCGATCGACAATTTCGTGATCATCGACAGGCCGACGGGCGAGATGCACAGCTCCGCGACCGAGTGGATGAGATAAAGGCCGGCAAGCCACCAGATTGTCACCTGGAAGCCGCTGTCGGCGAAGCTCGTTCCCCACACCAGCAACAGGAAGCCGGCGCCGACGCCCATCAGCGCCACCCCGAACTTCACCGGAATGCTCGGCTCGATGCCGCGCGCGGCAAGCTTGGTCCAGAGCACACCGAGTATCGGCGCAAAAATGACGATGAAGAGCGGATTGAAGAACTGGGTCTGCGCCGCGGAGACGCTGAACAGCCCGAACACGCTGAGGTCGGTATTGCGATCGGCGAAAAGGGTCAGTGACGAACCGGCCTGTTCGAACAAAGTCCAGAACACCACGTTGAACACGATGAGGATCATCGCGACGACCATCATTTGAAACTCGGCCCGGCCGCCCTTCAATGCAGACCAGATCAGGATGCCGGGCACCGCCACGAGGAAGGTGCCGAACAGCAATTTGCCCATCAGCGGAAGCGAGAGGACATAGCCGACGATGCCCGCCCCCGGTTCCGGCGGGGAAGCGGCCATGAGGTTTGTGAAGAGGAAGTAGAATAGCGGCACGACCAGGATCGCGCAGGCGTAGATCGTCAGCGAGCGATCCTTCACCCCCGGCGGCGGCTCGCCATAGCCGGAGAGTCTGCCGCCATCGAACTGCATGAGCATCCACGAGCAGAACATGCCCGCCGCGGCTAGGCCGAAACCCGCCCACCAGCCGAACGCGATCGCAAGGACCGGGCACAAAAGCTGTGAAAAGAGCGAACCGAGATTGATCCCCATATAGAAGATGGTGAAGCCCGCGTCGCGCCGACGATCCCCCTTCTCGTACAGTTCGCCGACCATGGTGGAGATGTTCGGCTTGAAAAAGCCGTTGCCGACCGAGACCATCGACAGTGCGATCAGCATGATCATCACATAGAAGGGGCTGCGATCGCCGCCGGATTCGAAACCGCCCTTGGGCACTGTCCGCTCGACCGCGCCGCTTTCGCCGAGCAGCGAGACAGTGCCGTCATCATTGCCCTTGATCACGAGCTTGCGGTTCTGGTCGACGAGATACTGGACCTCCTTGCCGCCAGCCGGGCGATCGACCGTCACTTCATAGCGCTGGCCATCGATATTGGCGTAAGGCTTCGCGGTTTCGCCGCCGAAGCAGAGCAGCAGATAGCCGAGCGACATGATGATCGCGCCGAACTTCACCGCGCGTTTCGAGCCGAGATATTGATCGGCCAGATAACCACCGATCAGCGGCGTGAGATAAACGAGCGCGGTATAACCGCCATAGAGCCCGGTCGCCTCACGATCGCTGAACAGGAAATGCTGCGTCAGATACAAAGTGAGCAGCGCGCGCATGCCGTAAAAACCGAAGCGTTCCCAAGCCTCCGTCGTGAACATCCGTGCCAGCTGGCGGGGATGGCCGAACCAGGTGCCGGTCTGACGGTGGAACTCGACTTTCGTCGGATCCATTGGGGCCGCGCCCGGCTCGACGGGGTCGTCGTTCACGGTGGTCATAGTTCAGGCGCTCCCCCTTACAGAGCGAATAGGCCGGTCGCCCCCGGCATGATTGGCGCGCAGCCTAGCGCCGAAATCTCCGCTGTGAAGAGATTGTTGCATTCGACACAGCCTGTTACGGCGCCGTCATGTTCAACGATCGATCCTCCCTTCTTTCGCATCTCGCCACACGCCGTTCGGGCAAGCCGCGCGACATGGTCGCGCCCGGCCCCAGCGACGCGGAGCTTTCGGCAATCGTCGATCTTGCGGCGCGAACCCCGGATCACGGCAAGCTTGCCCCCTGGCGCTTCGTGACGGTCGCGACCGACCAGCGCGATGCCCTCGCGAATGTCATCGTCTCCGCCTATCGCGCCGAACGGCCAGAGGCGGGCCGGCTCGAGATCGAGGCGATGGAGCAATATGCGCGTCAGGCGCCCGCGCTGGTGGTCGCGCTGTTCAGCCCTCGCGAATCGGCGACCATTCCAGCCTGGGAACAGGAATTGTCGGTTGGCGCGGCGTGCATGAACCTGCTCCATGCCGTTCACGCGCATGGCTATGTCGGCGGCTGGCTGACCGGATGGCCGGCCTATAACGCAACGGTGCGCGACGCTTTCGGCACGAATCCCGAGAGAATTGCGGGATTCCTGTTCATCGGCTCCCCGTCCCGCCCGCTGGACGAACGCCCCCGCCCGGCGCCTGGCGCGGTTCTGACCCGCTGGACTCCGCCAGCAGCCGAATAGACTATCGAAGGCGTTGCGTTTTTGCCGTCTCTGTGTATTATATCAGCATGACAGTGTTCAATGGCGACGACACCCCGGTCTATCTCAAGCTCAGGGGTATGATTTCAGCGATGATCCTCGACGGGGATTATGTCGAGGGTGATCAGCTCCCCTCGGTTCGCGCCTTTGCAGCAGAGCATGGCGCCAATCCGCTGACCGTCGCCAAAGCCTATCAAAGCCTGCAGGATCGCGGCTTCGTCACGGTCCGTCGCGGCGTCGGCATGTTCGTCGCGGAAGGCGCACTCGAACGACTGCGCGACGAAGAGCGCGAGAGCTTCCTGACCCAGCATTGGCCGCGGATCATCCAGCACATCGACCGTATCGGCCTGCGTGCCTCGGACCTGCTGCAACGCGCCGAGGCGTAATTTCGCTTAATCAAAAACTGTCGCTCCAGCGAAAGCTGGAGCCCATGCAAAACGCCAAACATCTTTGAGGCTCGACGATCGTATGGACCCCAGCTTTCGTTGGGGTGACATGGTCAATGTGGTGCGAAATCAGGCGGCAAACGCCGCCGCATCCACCGAATACAGAACCTCCGCACCGGCCACCGCAGACGCCTTCAGCCCAGACGCCTCCGGAACGATCTGCGCGACGAAATAACGCGCTGCGGCCTGCTTCATCGCCAGGAACGCCGGATCACCCTCGGCACCCTCCGCGATACGGGCCTGGCGCTCCATCAGCCAGCCGCCGACCGCGACCGAGAGCATGGTGAGGAACGGATAGCTGCCGGCCAGCCGATCGTCCGCGCCCGATCCCGCGAGATGCGCGGCGACCGTCTCGACATCGTCGATCAGCGTGCGCAGTGCGGTGTCCTGTGCTTCCCGGCGCATATCGGCGATCAGCGACGCCAATGGCGCACCACCACCAAGACCCAGCTTGCGGCCCACAAGGTCCGCCGCCTGGATGCCATTGGTGCCCTCATAGATCGGGGCGATACGGATATCGCGATAATGCTGGGCCGCGCCGGTTTCCTCGATGAAGCCCATGCCGCCATGAACCTGCACGCCGAGCGATGCGACCTCGCAGCCGACATCGGTACCCCAGGCCTTGGCGAGCGGCGTCAGCACATCGAGCCGGTCGCGCGCATCGGCATCGCCAAGATGCGCGCGATCGAGCTGACCGAACGCATAATAGACCAGCGCGCGCGCGCCCTGGGTCAGCGCCTTCATGCGCAGCAGCATGCGGCGCACATCGGGATGCTCGATGATCGCGACCGGATCGCGCGAAGCCCCGCCAGCACGCGCGGACTGGATGCGGTCCATCGCATAGCCCACCGCCTGCTGCGTCGCGCGCTCGGCAATCTGGATGCCCTGCAGGCCGACATTGAGCCGCGCATTGTTCATCATCACGAACATCGCCGCCATGCCGCCGAATTCGGGGCCGATCAGCTCGCCTAGGCAATCGTCATTGTCGCCATAGCTGAGCACGCAGGTGGGCGAGGCATGGATACCCATCTTGTGCTCGATCGAGACGCAGCGAATGTCGTTGTGCGTGCCATCCGCACGGACCTTGGGCACGATGAACAGCGAGATGCCGCGCGTGCCCGCAGGCGCACCGGGTGTGCGTGCCAGCACGAGATGAACGATATTGTCGGTCAGGTCGTGCTCGCCGAAGGTGATGAAGATCTTGGTACCCTTGATCCGGTACAGCCCGTCGCCGGTCGGCGTCGCGGTCGAGCGCAACGCACCGACGTCCGATCCGGCCTGCGGCTCGGTCAGGTTCATCGTGCCGTTCCACTCGCCGGTGATCAGCTTGGCGAGATAGGTGTCGCGCTGCGCATCGGTGCCGGTCGAGATCAGCGACTCGATCGCGGCGGGCGTCAGCATGTTGATCAGCGAGAAGCCCATGTTCGCGGTGCCGAGATCCTCCATGATCACGGTGCCCAGCACATTGGGCAGGCCCTGCCCGCCATAGGCTTCCGGCCCGCTGATGCTGCCCCAGCCGCCGGCGACAAACGCCTGATAGGCATCGCGGAACCCGGGAGGCATCGTCACCTTGCCATCCGCCCAGCGCGCGCCGATCTGGTCGCCTGCGCGGTTGAGCGGCGCATATTCGCCTGCTGCGAACGCCCCCGCCCCCTCCAGGATCGCATCGACCATATCGGGCGTCGCCGCGGCGTAGCGCGCATCCGCGGCCAGTTCGCCAATGCGGACCACATGATCGAGGACGAAACGCTGCTCGGAGATAGGGGGTGTATAGCTCATCGGACATCCGCTCTTGCCTGTGTGTGGCGCGCGCTATAGCGCCGGGTTGTGACCGGCTCAAACCCGCCATTCGATACAAGCGTTCGCCCTTACGGCAAGGCCGCGATCGACGAGGCTGCGGCGCTCATCCGCCGGGGGCTTCCCGTCGCGATTCCGACCGAAACGGTCTATGGCCTCGCCGCCGATTCGACCGACCCGCAGGCGGTCGCGCGAATCTACGAAGCCAAGGGGCGACCAAGCTTCAACCCGCTGATCGTCCATGTTGCCGATCGCGTCGCGGCAGAGGCGCTGGCCGAGCTCGGCCCGGTCGCCCACCGGCTCGCGCTCGCCTTCTGGCCGGGGCCGCTGACCATGGTGCTGCCGCGCCGCGCCGATTGCCCGGTCGCGTCGCTCGCCACCGCCGGGCTCGCCACCATCGCGATCCGCTGCCCCGCGCACGAAGCGATGCAGGCACTGCTTGCAGCGACGGGAAAGCCGCTCGCCGCGCCGTCCGCCAATGCCAGCGGCCGGATCAGCCCGACCCGCGCCGAACATGTGCTGGCAAGCCTGGACGGCCGCATCCCGCTGATCATCGATGCCGGCCCCGCGCGACGCGGGCTGGAATCGACGATCGTCGCGCCCGAGGCCGATCGGGTCCGCCTGCTGCGCCCCGGCCCGATCGCGGCCGAGGACATTGCGGAAGCCGCCGGCCTACCGGTCGAACTGGCCGGTTTGGGCGCGATCGAGGCGCCCGGCCAGTTGGCGAGCCACTATGCCCCGTCCAAGCCCGTACGGCTGAACGCCGACACGGCACGGCCGGAAGAATGGCTGATCGGTTTCGGCGCGGTGACCGGCAATGCGACGCTTTCGGCAACCGGCGATCTGTCCGAAGCGGCGGCGGCGCTGTTCGATCTGCTCCATCAGGCCGATGCCTCCGGCGCGGCGTCGATCGCGGTTGCGCCGGTTCCCAACACCGGACTGGGCCGTGCGATCAACGACCGATTGGCCCGTGCCGCGGTTCGATAAGGCTGCGTTCGGCACTTGGCCCGCGCTGAGTTCCTGAATCCGGCAACTTCTCGTCCAGTCTTTACGCAGCCGTAACCAGGGTCCAGACTTCGGCGTCCTCGCAAGGGGGGACTCGCAGCGGGAGACGATTATGACCATCGTACAACGTGGAATCGCCGAATTTCTCGGCACATTCTGGCTGGTATTCGGCGGATGCGGCAGCGCGGTGTTTGCCGCGGCCTTTCCGGAGCTCGGCATTGGTTTCGTCGGCGTGGCACTGGCATTCGGCCTTACCGTGCTCACCATGGCCTATACGGTCGGCCATATTTCGGGCTGCCATCTCAATCCGGCGGTGACGATCGGACTATGGGCGGGCGGTCGTTTCCCCACGGCGGACATCCCCGCCTATGTCGTCGCCCAGGTGCTCGGCGCCGTCGCGGCGGCCTTCACCCTTTATGTCATCGCAAGCGGCGCGCCGGGCTATGATCTGGCGGTCAACGGGCTGGCTGCCAATGGCTTTGGCGAGCATTCGCCGGGCAAATATGCGCTGGAATCGGGCCTGTTGATCGAACTGTTGCTGACCTTCTTCTTCCTGCTGGTGATCATGGGGTCGACCGACAGCCGCGCACCCGCCGGCTTCGCACCGATCGCGATCGGCCTGACGCTGACGCTGATCCACCTGATCAGCATTCCGATCACCAACACCTCGGTCAATCCGGCGCGCAGCACCGGCCCCGCGCTGATCCAGGGCGGCTGGGCGCTGTCTCAGCTCTGGCTGTTCTGGGTGGCGCCGATCGTCGGCGCGGCATTGGGCGGCTTTGTCTACAAGTCGCTGGGCGCCGATGCGACCAAGCGTCCGCCGGTCGAAGGCGCGCCTTTGTGAGCTAAAACAAGATCCTCCCTGGAGGGGAGGGGGACCATGCCGTCAGGCATGGTGGAGGGGTGAGCCGCAAAGCGGCGACTGCGTCGCCTACCCCCTCCACCGTCCTTCGGACGGTCCCCCTCCCCTACAGGGAGGATCTTTCTTAGTAGGGTTCGTCGCCGTCGCGCGCGCGTTTGCGGGCTTCCTTTTCGCGCTTGCGGGCTTCACGCCCTTCGCGCTCTTCCTGCTTGCGGATCTCGCGGCCACGCTTCTCGTCGGCTTCGGACTGGCTGGTGGTCACCGCATCGACGCCTGCCCCCACCGCCTTGACCGGCAGCGTGACGATATCGACCGCGGTCCTGACGACACAGCCGCCCAGGGTCAGCGGTAAAAGGGCCAGGATGGCGACCCGCATGCCCGTAACTCCTTTATACACGCCGCAGGACATACCGGATTATCCGGCTTCGCGCTATCGCGCGAACAGCGCCTCGCCGAACGCACGTACCGCCGGGCCGATATCCTCGCGTTCCATCGCCAGCGCCATATTGGCATGGATGTAGCCCGCCTTGTCGCCGCAATCGAAGCGGCGGCCGGAAAAGGTGACACCGTGGAAGGGCTGGGTACCGATCATCGCGGCCATCGCGTCGGTCAGCTGGATCTCGCCCCCTGCGCCTTTTTCCTGATGTTCGAGCACGCGCATCACCTCGGGCTGGAGGATATAGCGGCCAATCACCGAGAGGTTGGAGGGTGCGTCACCCTGTTTCGGCTTTTCGACCAGTCCCTTGACCTCGGTCAGAGCGCCATCGCGTTCGCCCGGTGTAATGATGCCGTATAGATGGGTCTGATCGTCGGGCACGACCTGCGCGCAGATCAGATTGCCGCCCGTGCGCTCATAAGCATCCACCATCTGCTTGAGGCAGCCCGGGCTACCGACCATGAAATCGTCGGCAAGCAGCACCGCGAAAGGTTCATCGTCGACAATGTCGCGCGCGCACCACACTGCATGGCCGAGGCCCATCGGCTCCTGCTGACGCACATAAGCGACGGCGCCAGGCTTCAAACGGGTGCGGTGGAGGATTTCGATCGACTTGCCGCGATCGCGCATCGTCGTTTCGAGTTCATAGGCGATGTCGAAATGGTCCTCGATCGCGGACTTGCCGCGCCCGGTGACGAAGATCATCTGTTCGATCCCAGCCTCGATCGCCTCGTCGACGGCGTATTGGATCAGCGGCCGGTCGACGACGGGCAGCATCTCCTTGGGCAATGCCTTGGTCGCGGGAAGGAAGCGGGTGCCAAGTCCCCCAACCGGGAAGACCGCCTTGCGAACGCGTTTCATTGGGATGCCCCCGTACCGTTACTCACCGCGCTTTTTATGCGTCACCGGGCTGAAGTCAAACGCGCTGCGGCCAGTCGCGCGCACAATCGTTCGAAGCTGCCTGCCCCAAAAACCGAACCGACAAGCGTGTTTCCGGTCACAAGAATTTAGCCAAACCCCACACATTGCCGACGGCGCATCGCGATAAGTGAGGCAATTCAATTCTGGAGCCGAAAATGACGTCAGGACGTCGCCACTTCGTTCTTCAGTCGTTCGGCATAGCTTTTACGGAACTTGCGGAGCTTTGGTGCGACCACCGCCATGCAATAAGGATTTTTCGTGCCTTCACGGACGAAATATTCCTGGTGATAATCCTCTGCCGGATACCATGTCGCGAGCGGCTCGACCGTCGTCACGATCGGGTCGGACCAATCAGCCTGCGCGCGCACGATGGCGTCGCGGGCCGCAGCTTCCTGTTCGGGCGAATGCGGGAAGATCGCCGAGCGATATTGCGTGCCGATGTCTGCGCCCTGGCGGTTGAGCTGGCTCGGATCATGGACGTGGAAGAAGATATCGAGCAGGTCGTCATAACCGATCACGTCCGGATCAAAATGGATGCGGATCGCTTCGGCATGGCCGGTATTGCCGCTGCAAACCTGCTGATAGGTCGGGTTGACCGTCTCGCCGCCGATATAGCCGCTCTCCACCGCCGAAACGCCGACCAAATCGTCGAACACCGCTTCGACGCACCAGAAACACCCGCCTGCAAGCGTTGCGACGTCCTGAGCCATGTCCGTTCTCCCATTCTGCATGCCTGCCAAGATAGGAAGGCCCGACCGATCCGCAATCACTGCGCTTCGATGCGCGCGATCTCTGCATTCAGCATCTCGACCCGGCGGCGACCATTGAGGTGCGTTGCGTCCGCGAAGATGCCATAGCCATGCGTCTTCTCGAAGCGTTGCCAGAATTCCGACGCCGCGGTCATGCGATACCCCGCCCCGCGCAGCAGCAGCAGCGAGAAGCGATCCGCCTCGATCTCGGTTGCGCGGATCTTCGCAGCATTCTTGCCGATGCGACCGAACAGACCGCGCGAAACGCCCTGCGCATCGAGCACGGCAAGGTGATCGAGAATATTGTGCGCCAGTTCGTGCGCAACGATCGCGGCCAATTCGTCCTCATTGGCGAATTCACCGAGAAATCCTGCGTTGACCTCGACATAACGGCCATTCGCCGACGCGTTGAGTTTTGACGACGGTTTAACCTGATAGCGCGTCGCGCAGGCCGGAAGACCGGTGAAGCGCGCAGTCAGCCGTTCGCCGCCGCGCTCCAGCGTGAGTGCGACCGGTCCGGCGGCCAGCGCCGCTTCCATCTGATCGAGCATGATGGCCATGCGATCAAAAGGCTTGCCGCCTGCGCGCACGCCCTCGACCGCAACGCCATTGATCGCGATCAGCGCATCGCCCGCGCGGATGTCCGCAGCGGCCGCGGGCGATCCGGGGATCACGGCAAGCACGCCCGGCGCATCGCCCAGACCGAAGAAGGATCTGGCACGGGCCGTATAGTCCGCGCCATATTGCTCCAGCCCATGAAGCAGCAACCCACTGGCGGGCATCTGCCGCGGGCAGCGCGCGGCGTTGGTGGTCGCGAGCCGATAGCCGACGCGCGCGACAAGTTCGTCCTGCGCACGAAGCGCGGCAAGCTCGACCTCCACATCCGGTGTGGCGAGCATCATGGCAAGAGCGGCAATGATCATGTCAGGCGCCCGCCAATACCGCCTTCATCGCGACGGACCAGCCCTCAAGTCGGGCGGCACGCACAGTTGCGTCCATCGCAGGCGCAAACCGGGTCACCGGACCGCGCATTGCAGCAGCGTCATGCAACGATCCGAACAGGCCCGCACCAACGCCGGCCAGCATCGCCGCCCCCATCGCGGTGGTCTCCGCAAAGACCGGCCGCTCGACCGTCAGGTCGAGCATGTCCGCCAGATCCTGGGCCATCCAGTCATTGGCGACCATGCCGCCATCGATCCGCAATTCCTGCCAGTCGCACCCGTCGGCGGCAAAGGCGCCCTTCAGGTCGCTGGTCTGATGCGCCATCGCCTCCAGTGCGGCGCGGACGATGTGTGCGCGACCGGTCGAAAAGCTCAGCCCCGTCACCGCAGCGCGAGCACCCGGCTCCCAATGCGGTGCACCCAGCCCGGACAGCGCGGGAACCAGATAGACGCCGCCATTGTCGGTCACCGACCGCGCCAGCGCCTCGCTGTCGGGCGCAGACGCGATCAGCCTGAGTTCGTCGCGCAGCCACTGGAGCAGGCTGCCGGCGACAAACACCGATCCTTCCAGCGCATAATGCCGCTCACCCGACAATTGCCAGCAGATGGTCGACAACAATCTATGCCGGGATTGCGGCAAGGTGCGTCCGGTGTTGGAGAGGATGAAGGCGCCGGTTCCATAGGTCGCCTTGGTCTGACCGGGTTCGAGGCAGGCCTGGCCGATCGTCGCGGCCTGCTGGTCGCCGGCCATGCCGGTGATCGCAATCGGCGCGCCGAAAATATCGGGATGGGTCTCCGCGATCGGCCCCGCACAATCGACGATCTCGGGCAAAAGCGCGCGCGGTACGCCGAACAGATCGAGCAGCCCGTCGTCCCAGCCGCTGGCCCCGATCGCCATCAGCGCGGTGCGCGAGGCATTGGTCGCGTCGGTGACATGCGCGCCACCGGTCAGCTTGAAAACCAGCCAGCTCTCGATCGTGCCTGCCATCAGATCGGCACCGGCCTCACGGAGTTGCGGCCAGTTCTCGAGCGCCCAGCCGATCTTGCTGCCGGAAAAATAGGGATCGAGCAGCAGGCCGGTCTTCGCCTGGACGATCGGTTCGTGGCCGTCCTCCTTGAGCGTGCGACATATGTCGGCAGTGCGCCGATCCTGCCAGACGATCGCGGGGGCGAGCGGCTCGCCCGTTCGCCTGTTCCAGAAGACCACGGTTTCGCGCTGGTTGGTGATGCCGATCCCGGCGATGGCGCCAGCCCCGCCCGCTTTCTCGACCATCTCGCGCGCGCATTCCAGCGTCAGCGCCCAGATCTCCGCGGCGTCATGCTCGACCAGGCCGGGTGCGGGATAATGCTGCGTCAACGGCCGCTGCGCGCTCCCCAGCACACGCCCGTCAGCGCGCAACAGCATCGCCCGGGTGGAGGTGGTGCCTTCGTCGATAACGAGGATCTGATCGGCTGAATTCATCATACTCCCTCTCCCCCTTCAGGGGGAGAGGGCTGGGGAGAGGGGGGAGTCGGGGAAAGAAGAAACTCCGGATCCCGCCCCAGCGCAGCCAAGATCGCACGCGTAACGCCCTCGATATTTCCCAAGACATCCGCATTGGTGAACCGCAGCACCCGATACCCTTTCGCTTCCAGAAACACTGTCCGTGCTTCATCATATCGCTCACGGCCGCTATGGCTATCTCCGTCCAGCTCGACGATCAGCCGTTCGGCGCGGGCCGCGAAGTCGGCGACATAGGGATCTACGGCCAGTTGGCGTACGAACTTCACACCGATGCGCTTGCCACGCAGAATTTCCCAAAGGGCGACTTCAGGCGGGGTTTGCTGCGTTCGCAATGTTTTTGCGCGGGCGCGGGTTTCAGTGTGTCGCTTCAGGACTCCCCCCTCTCCCCAACCCCTCTCCCCCTAAAGGGGGCGAGGGGCTTTAGAAGCACCCCGCTCGAACCCTACGCTTCGCCCCGCGTTTCGATGAGCGCCGCGGCGATCGCCTCGGTCGGCGATTTTCCGCCCCACAGGACGAACTGGAACACGGGGTAGAAGCGTTCGCACTCGTCGATCGCCGTCTCGACCAGCAATTCCACCTGGTCGAGCGAGAGATGATAATCCTCCTGCCCGTCGAGCAGCGCGGCGTGACGGAACAGAACGATGCCGCTCGACGACCAGAGTTCGAAATGGCCGAGCCAGAGCTGTTCGTTGATCAGCCCCAGCGTCTCATACATTTCCGAACGCTTTTCGGTTGCAACCTTGATGTCGGGCAATGCCAGGAACTGGAGCACCCGATCGTCGTCCCGCCACACGGCGCGCAGTTCGTATTTGGTCCAGCTGCCATCCATCGTCGCGACGATCTCGTCGTCGCTGACGCGCTCATGCGTCCAGCCATGCGCCGAATAATAAGCTTCGAGCATCTCGATCGGCGCACCACTTGCGCGGTCGGCCTCATACTCGTCCAAGGTCATGCGATTGCTGCCAGAACCATATTCATGGGCGCAGTCGTGCAACCGCCCGGCCGTGAAGACAAGGCAAAACCGCGCATCGCGGTCAATTCCCGGGGGATTTTCCGGTGGATCAACCGGTGGATTTCGGCTTGCCCTTCGTGCTGGGCTTGGCCGCAGCCTTGACCGGCTTGCCTTCGAGCGCGTCGAGCCGGGCCCGCAGCGCATCGGCCTCGTCGCGCGCGGCTGCGGCCATGGCCTTCACCGCTTCGAACTCGTCACGACTGACGAAATCGAGCCCGCCAATCCACTCTTTGGCACGTTCACGCGCCGAGGATTCGGCCTCGCGGCCTACGCCGGCCAGCGTTCCCGCGGCACCATTCACGAACTTCACGAAATCGTCGAACACCCGATTCTGCGACTGCATATTACCCTCCACACCGGAGATTGACCCTTGCTAAAGGTCTATCTGGGCTTTCGGCGTCGAGGGTACAAGGGTTTCCGCGCCTGGGTTCAGCACATCGAACTGATAGTTGAGCGTGGCCGCGAAGCAGAGCCAGGCCAGATACGGCAACAGCAACAGCCCGGCAGCGAGCCGGATCCGCCAGAAGGTGACGGTGGTTGCGATCGCCAGCACCAGCATAATCAGGATCACCCAAAGGGCGGTGCTCACCTGATGCGCGGCGAAGAAGATCGGCGACCAGGACAGGTTGACCAGGAATTGCGCGACGAACAGCGCGATCGCGACACCCCGCCCGGCCGCGCGACGCGCATTGAGCACATGGGCAAGCGCGAGGCCCATCAATATGTAGAGTATGGTCCAGGCGGCGCCGAACGCCCAGCCCGGCGGCATGATATCCGGTTTCACCAGCGCATCGAACCAGGGATTGCCGTAGCCGGAATTCGAGACGCGCCCCGACAGGACGCCGAGCAGCAGGACCAGCGGGACCGCGACGAGCGCCCAGCGCGCGAAGGACCATCTCAATTGCCCCTTCGACGCGATCTCGCTCATCGTCTGTCCCCTTATTCCGCCGGCACAGGGGCCGGCGCAGGTCCGCCGAGTTCGCTGTCGAGCTTGCGCCCGACCGCCTCCGGCGAACTCGTATAGCGCGCAAGTCGGCTGTAGAGAATTGGAATGAGGAACAAGGTGATGAATGTCGCGATCGAGACGCCGAACACGATGACGATGCCGATCGCAACGCGCGACTTCGCACCCGCGCCGCCGGTGATCACCAGCGGAACGGCCCCCATCACGGTCGCGATCGACGTCATCATGATCGGGCGAAGGCGGCGCGCGGACGCACGGCGGATGGCTTCCGCGATCTCGACGCCTTCATCGCGGATCTGGTTCGCGAACTCGACGATCAGGATGCCGTTCTTGGCGGCGAGCCCGACCAGCATGACGATGCCGATCTGACTGTAGAGGTTGATGGTCTGGCCGGTCAGCGCCAGCCCGATCACGCCGCCCGCCACGGCCAGCGGCACCGTGGTGATGATGACGATCGGGTGGATGAAGCTTTCGAACTGGGCGGCAAGCACCAGGAAGATGATCAGGATGGTCAGGCCGAACACGATCCAGATCGAACTGCCGGTTTCCTTGAAGGCCTGGCTCTGCCCCCGATACCCCACTGCGGTCACTTCGGGTGAAGCATTGGCATGCTGCTCCAGGAAGGTCAGCGCCTCACCCAGCGAATAGCCGGGTGCCAGCGCGCCGCTCAGCGTGATCGCCCGCATCTTCTGGAAACGGCCGAGATCGCGCGGCCCTGCGGTTTCACGGGTCGTGACGAGGTTCGAAAGCGGCACAAGATCGCCGGTGCGGCTCCGGACATAGATTTGCGAGAGATTCTGCAGGTTTGCGCGATCCTTGGCATCCGCCTGGACGATCACGCGATATTCTTCGCCGCGGTCGAGATAGGTGGAGACCCGGCGCGAACCGAGCAGCGACTGCAGCGCCTGGCTGATATCGTTCACCGAGACGCCGAGATCACCCGCACGCGCCGTGTCGACATCGACGCGCAGCTGCGGCTTGGTTTCCTTGTAATCCGAATCGAGATTGACGATGCCCGGATTGGATGCCGCAGCAGACAGGATCCGGTCGCGCGCGGCCACAAGCCCTTCATAGGTGTTGCCGGCGATCACGAAGCTGATCGGGTTGTTGTTGCCGCCGCCGCCACGTCCGCCGATCGGTGCACGCACCGATGCATTGCCGCGCACCGTCGGCGTGTCGCGCAGAATCCCGTTGATATGGTTCACCACGTCCTGGGTGGTCTTGTCGCGTTCTTCCCACGGCTTCAGGAAGATCGTGAAACCGGCATTGTTGAAGTCGTCGGTCGCGCTGAATCCGCCCGGCGTCCTCGAAACGACGTTGGCGACCGTGCCTTCCTTCACCATCGGCAGCAGCTTGTTCTGAATGTCGGTGGCGTAGCGATCCATCGTGTCGAAGCCGGTTCCTTCCGGCGCCGTGATGTTGATCTGGGCGACGCCCATATCCTCTGCCGGAATCAGCTCGGACTTTATCATCGTGAACAAGCCCCCGGCCACGGCAAGAAACAGCAATGTGGCGACGACAGCGATCAACGGCTTGTCGATGATGCGGTCCAGCCGGCGGGCATAGGCGGATTCGAGGCGCTGGAAGCGATCGTCGATCCACTGGGTGAAACGCCCCCGCTCCTGATGCTTGAGCAGCTTCGAACAGAGCATCGGCGCGAGGCTGAGCGCCAGAAAGCCGGAAAAGGCGATGGCGGCGATCATCGCGACCGCGAGCTCGCGGAACAACAGACCGGTCTGGCCGGCCAGGAACATCACCGGCACGAACACGGCGCACACGACCAGCGTGGTCGAGATCACCGCAAAACCCACCTGCCGTGTGCCCTTGAAGGCTGCGACGAGCGGCGGTTCGCCCTCTTCGATCCGATGATAGACATTTTCGAGCACGACGATCGCGTCGTCCACGACCAGCCCGATCGCGAGAACCATGGCGAGCAGGGTCAGCAGGTTGATCGAGAAGCCTGCCATCCACAGCACCGTGAAAGCGCTGAGCAGGCAGATCGGCACCGTAACCGCAGGAATCAGCGTGGCACGTACACTGCCGAGGAACAGGAAGATGACGAGCACGACCAGCACAGCCGCCTCGAGCAGGGTTTCCCAAACCCGCGAGATTGCCCGGCTGATGAATTGCGAATCGTCCGAACCAACCCTGATCGTCATGCCGTCGGGCAGCGAAGGCCTGATGAGCTCCGCCTCGGCCTTGGCCCGATCGGCGACCTCGAGCGTGTTGGCGCCAGATTGGCGCACAACGCCCAGGCCGACGGCGGAGGCGCCGTTCAGGCGAAACTGGTAATAGGGATTTTCCGCGCCCTGCTCGACCCGAGCGACATCGCCCAGCCGCACCAGATAGCCATTGGCGCCACGGCCGACCACGAGTTGCGCGAACTGTTCGGGCGTCGTGAAGGGGCGCTCGACGCGCAGCGTGACGTTCTGATCCTTGGATTCGAGGCGGCCGGCAGGCAGTTCGACATTCTGGCGCCGCAACGCGGCTTCGATGTCGGCCGGCGTCAGCTGAAAGGCGGCCAGACGTTCCGGCTTCATCCAGATCCGCATCGACGGCCGCGCCTCACCCGCCAGGAAAACGCGCGCGACGCCATCGATCGACGAGAATCTGTCGACCAGATTGCGGTCGGTATAGTCGCTCAGTTCCAGCCTGCTCCAGCCCGGCTTCGACACCACCAGGAAAAGGATCGGCTGGGAATCCGAATCCGCCTTGCGAACCTGCGGCGCCAGTGCTTCCTCGGGCAGATCCTGGACAGTGCTGGCCACCCGGTCGCGCACGTCGTTCGCGGCTGAATCGATATCGCGGCCAGGATTGAATTCGATGGTGATCTCGGACTGGCCGTCGCGCGACCGCGAACTGATCGCCAATATGCCCTCGATGCCGGCAAGCTGCGCTTCGAGCACCTGCGTGATGCGCGATTCGACGACGCTCGCCGCAGCACCCGTATACGTGGTCTGCACCGATACGACCGGCGGATCGGTATCGGGATATTCGCGGACCGACAGGCTCATGAACGCCACCGCGCCAACGACGCAAAGCAGGATCGCGATGACCGTTGCGAAAACCGGCCTACGGACCGACAGATCGGAAAGCTGCATTCGCCGGCGCCCTTAGTCGCCGGCCGCTGCCGGACGCTCCCCGCGCGCACCAGCCAGGGCGACCTTCATGCCGTCGGACAGCTTGACCACGCCTTCGGTGACGATGCGCTGACCGGGCTTGAGCCCTTGCAGAATCTCGACTGCGCCGCCTTGGCGCGCGCCGATCTTCACCGGGATGCGCTTCACCTTGCTCCCGTCACCGACGACGAAGACATAGCTTTTGTCGCCCTCGCCCACCACGGCGAGTTCAGGAACCGACAGCGAGTTGCGTGCCGCGGATTCAACCGCGACGGTCAGCAACATGCCGGGCTTGAGCGCGCGATCGGGGTTGGGCAGCAGCGCACGAACGGTCACCGCGCGCGTCTCGGCGCTCACCACCGGATCGATGCTCGCAATGGTGCCATGAAAGGGGCGCCCGGGATAGGCGGCGGCAATCGCGTCGATGCCCTGCCCGACTGCCAGCGAAGACAGCAATGTCTCGGGAACGGTGAAGTCCAGCTTGATACGCGAAACGTCGCTGATCGTCGCAATCTCGGTACCGGCGGTGACGACCGCGCCCGTCGAGATATTGCGCAGCGAAACCCATCCGCCGAACGGCGCGCGGATCACGCGATCGCCGATCGATGCGCGCGCTTCGGCAGCCTGAGCGGAGGCGGATGCCGCGAGAGCGGTCTGGGCATCCAGTGCGGCACGGGTTGCGAAACCGCGCGCCTTCAGTTGAGCAAGCCGATCGAGTTGCTGGCGCGCTTCGGTGGCGCGTGCGCCGGCATTCTGGAGCTGGGCGTTTTCCTGCCCCTGCGCCAGTTCCGCGACGATCTGGCCCTTGGCGATATAGCCGCCATCGCCGAAATTGAGCCTGATGATGCGCTCGGTGACGGGTGCGGACAGCACGACCTGTTCGTTGGCGAACGCGGTGCCGACAGCGTCGATCCTGTCGACGAACCGCTTGGTCGCGGCCGTATCGGCGCTGACCAGCGGCGGACCACCGTTATGCGTGTCCTTCGCGCCGCCACAGGCGGACAGGAGAAGTATGAATGGGAAAACGGCGGAAATGCGCATTCGCGTCTGTCGATGTCCCGGAATGATATAACCCCTCAGCCGTCGAACTCTTCTGAACGAACGACCGCACAGCCGGGTATCGCGCGGGCTCGCGCTTTGCAATTCCTTAGTCCGCCCGAATTTGTCGCAAATTGTCGCAAACTGAAAATAATTCAGCAATATCCCGCAATCAGAAACTCGATATTGCCCTCCGGGCCGGTGATCGGGCTGGCAACCACGCCCTCCACCGTCCAGCCGCGCCCCTCCAGCCAGGCGGTGACCTCGCGGCAGACGCGGGCGTGCACGTCGGGATCGCGGACCACGCCGCCCTTCCCCACTTCTTCGCGCCCTGCTTCGAACTGCGGCTTGATCAACGCGAGCAATCGCGCGTGCGGCGCAGCGAAGGTCAGCGGCGTATCGAGCACCTTGGCGAGCGATATGAAACTTGCGTCGCAAACGATCAGGTCGATGGGCTCGGGGATATGCTCGGCAGTCAGAATGCGCGCGCTTGTCTTTTCGTGAACCACGACACGTGGATCCTGGCGCAGCTTCCAGGCGAGCTGGTTGGTGCCGCTATCGACCGCATAGACGCGGGTGGCGCCGTTGGTGAGCAGCACATCGGTAAAACCGCCCGTCGAGGACCCGACATCCATCGCGACCGCGCCTGCGACGTCCCAGCCGAAATGCGCGATCGCATGCGCCAGCTTGATCCCGCCGCGCGATACCCAGGGATGATCGCGCCCGCGAACCTCGATCGGGGCATCCTCCGGCAGCGTCTGCCCCGCCTTGTCGATCTTGCGCTCGCCGGAGAAAACCAGCCCCGCCAGGATCAATGCCTGGGCACGGGTACGACTCTCCACCAGCCCCCGATCGACAAGCAACTGATCGGCGCGGAACTTGGCCATTGGAACGCTGCTCATGCTGGAAGGCGGGCGCCCTCGTGGGAATACCCGAAGGCGTGTATATCCCCCCGAACAGCCCGGCAAGGCGCGCGCCCCGGCGATCAGCCGCTGTCGTTCTTTTCCAGATAGTCGCGCATCAGCTTGACCGCATGGTCGCTGAGAGACACCAGCACGCGGCGGCTGTCGCGCCCGTCATTGTGCCGGACGAGCAGCCCCCGGTTCAACAGATGCTTCACCCAGCGCTGCGCGGTCGACAGCGGCACGCCCGCGCCAAGGCTGGCGTCGGACAGGCAGATCGATTGCCGCCGCTCATGCGCGATGAAAAGGTCCAGAAGGATATCCCAGGCAGGTTCGCCGAATATATCCGAATCGGGAGCAAACAACGCCCGCCGGCTGCGCCGCGCCTGATAGATACGCAAAGCCCGCTGGAGAGGCGAAAACGCCCGGTCGTGCTCAATGTCGCCCACACTGCTCCCCTAAGATAAGTCCCCGTATCCCAGTGGTTATTTACGGTTTTTCTACCATATATGATATGGCAGGTCCGCCCAAAATGGAAACAATATCCACCCATTTTGGTAACAATTACCGCTCGCTTTTGCAGCAATCCGCCACGCACGCGCGGAGGAACAGTTCCAATTCGAATTCGAAAAAAATGCTGCGTCGCAATATTTCAACGCAAAGACTGCTTGTTGGCCGAGTGTAAAATCTATGCACAAGCAAGAGTTTGAAGAAAAAAGGACACGACCGCGCACATCAGCGGGTCATGATCAGTGCGCGCAAAGCCGTACGCGAAACATCGCATGTTCGGGAATGAGCGACTAGCCGTCCCCCATCGACCTCAAACTATGCGCGCATCCGCGCTATCTTATCGACCGCCCGGGCGGCGGCATGGATCATCCACGCCCCGACTTGCCGCAATTTTCGGCATGATCGAAACGCAGTCTGGCACCAACCCGGCAATATTTGGAAAAAGGCGCCGGATTGCCCGGTGCTTTCGCCCGATCAGGCACGCGCGCCCTCGATCACGCTGCTGCTGTTGTGGCGCAGCGCCTTGAGCACCGTGTCCACGATATGCGGCGCGTTGAGGCCAGCCTGATCATATTGCTTCTCGGGCTTTTCCTGATCCTGGAAGATATCCGGCAGACGCAGGGTGCGCAATTTCAGCCCCGCGTCGATCAGACCCTCGTCGCTGGCGAGCGTCAGCACATGCGCACCAAGCCCGCCGATGCTGTTTTCTTCCACGGTCACCGCGACCTCATGGGTCGCCAGCAGCTTGCGGATCAGCGCTTCGTCCAGCGGTTTGGCGAAACGCAGATCGGCAACCGTCGTGCTCAGCCCGCGCGCGTCGAGCTGATCGGCGGCCTTCAGCGCCTCCTCAAGCCGCGTACCGAGTGAAAGGATCACAACCTTCTTGCCCTGGCGGACAATACGTCCCTTGCCGATCTCCAGCCGCTCCGGAACTTGCGGAAGCGCGACGCCGGTTCCGTTGCCGCGCGGATAGCGCACAGCGATCGGCCCGCTGTCATGCATGGCGCAGGTGTGGACCATATGAACCAGCTCCGCTTCATCTGCGGCGGCCATCACGACGAAATTGGGCAGGGCGGAGAGATAGGTGACGTCGAAGCTGCCGGCATGGGTGGCACCATCGGCGCCGACCAGCCCGGCACGATCGATCGCGAAGCGCACCGGCAGATTCTGGATCGCGACGTCATGCACCACCTGATCGTACGCGCGCTGCAGGAATGTGGAATAAATCGCGCAGAATGGCCGCATGCCCTGCGCCGCGAGGCCGGCCGCAAAGGTCACGGCGTGCTGCTCGGCAATGCCGACGTCGAAGGTGCGGTCGGGATAGGTCTGCTGGAATTTGTCGAGCCCGGTGCCCGACGGCATAGCCGCGGTGATCGCGACGACCGTTTCGTCGCGTGCGGCCTCCGCCATCAGCGCCTTGGCGAAGACGGCGGTATAGCTGGGCGGCCCCGGCGGGGACTTGGCCTGCTCGCCCGAAACGACATCGAATTTCTGGACGCCGTGATATTTGTCCGACGCCGCCTCGGCCGGGGCATAGCCCTTGCCTTTCTTGGTGACGACATGGATCAGGATCGGCCCCTCCTCCGCATCGCGCACATTTTCGAGCACGGGGATCAAATGGTCGAGATTATGGCCGTCGATCGGGCCGACATAATAAAAGCCCAGTTCCTCGAACAGCGTGCCGCCCATCGTCATGCCGCGCGCGAACTCGTCGGTCTTGCGCGCAGCGTCGTGCAGCGGACGCGGCAGCCGGCGCGCAAAGCGGCGCGCGAGATCGCGCAGACCCAGGAAACTGCGCGAGGAGACGATGCGAGACAGATAGGCGGAAAGCCCGCCAACCGGCGGTGCGATCGACATGTCGTTGTCGTTGAGGATGACGATCAGCCGGTTGCCCGCCTGCTCGGCATTGTTCATCGCTTCATAGGCCATGCCGGCACTCATCGCGCCGTCGCCGATCACCGCGATTGCCTTGCCGGGCTTGCCCGCCAGCTTGTTGGCGACCGCAAAGCCGAGCGCCGCCGAGATCGAGGTCGAGCTGTGCGCCGCCCCGAACGGATCATATTCGCTTTCGTCCCGCTTGGTGAAGCCGGAGAGTCCGCCCGCCTGACGCAGCGTACGGATACGGTCGCGCCGCCCGGTCAGGATCTTGTGGGGATAGGCCTGATGGCCAACGTCCCAGATCAGGCGATCATCGGGCGTATTGAAGACATAATGGATCGCCGTGGTCAGCTCGACCACGCCAAGGCCGGCGCCAAGATGCCCGCCAGTGACGGACACGGCCGAAATCATCTCGGCACGGAGCTCATCGGCAAGCTGGCTAAGCTGGTCTGGCGCGAGCTTTCTGAGATCGGCCGGAGAAGCGACGGCATCCAGCAGCGGCGTCGCGGGTGAATCGGACATGCTTTCCCTCTTTGGCGGGCTAAAGCCTTAGCCCCGCAACGACAAACTGTCGAACGGAACCGTCATGGCGATGCAGTGCAGGATCGGTGCAGATCAACCTCTTCGCCAAGGATTGGTTGAAATTCGGGTCAGGCCGAGGCGAAAATGGTGTTCTTCGAGAACCGGAGCGGAGCGTACTTCAGTACGTGAGCACCGGAAGCGCAGAAGAATGCCGTTTGCAGCCCGGCATGGCCCGAATTTCAGCCGATCCTAGTCGCAGTCGGAGCAGCGGCCATGCACTTCAATGACCGGCCTTTCCGGCGAAAAACCTGCCTTGCGGGCAGCGGCGCGAACGCCGGTGGACAGGCTGTCGTCGTCGAGATGCGTCGCCTGCCCGCAATTGTCGCAGACCAGGAAGATGCAGTCGTGCAGGCAATCGGGATGCGCGTTGGCGACATAGGCGTTCACGCTCTCGACACGGCGCGCCAGATTGGCGCCGACGAACAGATCGAGGATTCGATAGACGCTGTTGGCGGCCACGCGGCGACCGCGCGCCTTGGAGACCGCTTCTGCTATGTCATAGGCGGATGCGGGCTTTTCGAAGCCGGCAAGCACGTCGAAGATCACGGCGCGCATGTCGGTCCATTGCTCGCCCGATTTCTCAAGCGCGGCCTTGGCGGCGTCGGAGAGCGCAATGCCCTCATGCTCGTGATGGTGGTGGTGCTGGGCCATGCCCCAATCTAGGCATGACAAGCCCGCGCGGCAAGCGCCGCGCAGCGTCAGTTGGTTGCGCGGCGGTTCAGATCGTGGCCGAGCGCGAGCACGGCGACGCCCAGGATCGTATACATGATCTCGCTGCCGTCATGTTCGAGCGTGATCGCTCCGATCATCATGCCGATACCCAGCGCACCGACCGCGGCGGGCATGACGAAACCATGTTCGCGAATGCCGAAGCCCAGGGCGACGATACCGAGCCCGATCGCGAGGAGCAGGCCGATCTCGTGGATACGGTGATCGACGAGCACGCCCCCCGCCGTTGTCAGCAGCACGACAGCGATCGCGCTCGCCACGCAATGGACGACGCAAAGCCCCGACAGGCCAATGGCCAACCGGTCCAGCGAACCCACGCGAGAAACGATATTGTTCACGACGACTCCAATTGCCCATCCATTTGGCACGGACGGCGCCAAGTTACAATATATCATGTTGAGGATTTCGACTGTCGCGCAGGCCGTGCTTGTGCCGCCTGCCGCTGCGCGGCATAGCGCCGGCATGGCACTTGCTCGTCCATCATCGCCCGCCCCCGCCCCGCGGCCGCTCATCCTCTGGCTTCGCTTCGTGGCCGCCCTGGTGTTCGCGATGGTCGTGGTCGGCGGCATCACGCGGCTGACCGAATCGGGCCTGTCTATTACCGAATGGAAGCCGATCACCGGAGCAATCCCGCCGCTCACCCATGCGCAATGGCTCGCCGAATTCGCCAAATATCAGCAGACCCCGGAATATCAGCAGATCAACCGCGGGATGGATCTGGCCGCGTTCAAGTTCATCTTCTTCTGGGAATATATCCATCGGCTGCTCGGCCGCGTGATCGGCCTGGCCTTTGCGCTGCCGCTGGTCTGGTTCTGGTGGAAACGGCAAATTCCGGCGGGTTATGGCCCACGCCTCGTCGCGTTGCTTTTCCTTGGCGGACTCCAGGGCGCGGTGGGCTGGTGGATGGTTACATCGGGCCTCGCCCAGCGCACCGATGTCAGCCATTTCCGCCTCGCCACCCATTTGCTCGTGGCGCTGCTCATCATCGCCGGCCTGCTGTGGACCGCGCTCGACCTGCAAATGCTGGCGCGCAATCAGAAGGCACGGGCACGACTGAGCGGTTTTGGCCTGCTCGTCGCCGCCATATTGTTCGTGCAACTGCTGTTCGGCGCGTTCACCGCCGGCCTCGACGCGGGCTATCTCTCCAGCACATGGCCGCTGATGAACGACCATTTCTTCCCGGAAGGGGTGACCTGGCTCGGCTCGGTGCTGGCGACGATCGGTAATGATCCGTTCCTGATCCACTTCATCCATCGCTGGTGGGCATGGGTGGTGGTCATCGCGCTGGTCATGCTTGCCCGCCGCGTAAAGCAGGCTGGAGAACGCCGCGCCGCCATTGCCATCCACGCCGCGGTCGGCCTGCAGATCCTGCTCGGCATCGCAACCGTGGTCACCGGCATGAACTTCTGGCTGGCCGTGCTGCACCAGGCGGTCGGCGCGCTGGTTGTCGCCAGCACCACCTGGGGCCTGCACGTGATCGGGCGCCGCGCGGGATGACGGTGACGACGGTCTATTCGGTGTTCGGCTCGACCGAGGATGCCGAACGGATCGGGCGCATCGTCGTCGAGGAACGACTCGCCGCTTGCGTCAATATCCTGGCGCCCTGTCGCTCCATCTATCGCTGGCAGGGCAAAATCGAGGACGCAACCGAAGTGCCGGCCCTGTTCAAGACACGGACGGCGCTGGCCGAACAGCTGATCGCGCGCATCGCCGCACTCCATGACTATGACGTGCCCGCGGCGGTCGCGTGGCCGACAACCGCCATTTTCGCCCCCTATGGCGACTGGATCGCGGCCGAGACAGAGGGTTGAAAGCGCTGGAATAACTCGAAGGTATCCAGATACCCGTTTGGAAACCCGCAGCTTCATTGACTTGCGCGCCATCATCCGCCATTAGCCCGGTCCAACGACGCCGTCCGCGAGGGCGGCGTTGCTCGTTCCAACCATAGAGGTCCAGGCCCATGAAGGCGCTTGCGAAGACCACCCGTTCGGTAAAGCCGACCGAGGTGGAGAAAAAATGGCATCTGATCGATGCAGACGGTCTGGTCGTCGGCCGCCTTGCGGTCGTCATCGCCGATATCCTGCGCGGCAAGAACAAGCCGAGCTACACCCCGCACGTCGATTGCGGCGACAACGTCATCGTGATCAACGCTGACAAGGTCCGCTTCACCGGCAAGAAGCTGCAGGGCAAGATCTATTACAAGCACACCGGCTATGCCGGCGGCATCAAGGCGGTCACCGCCGGCAAGATCCTCGAGGGTCGCTTTCCCGAGCGCGTGCTCGAAAAGGCCGTTGAGCGCATGATCCCGCGTGGCCCGCTGGGCCGCCAGCAGATGCGCAACCTGCGCCTCTATAACGGCACCGAGCATCCGCATGAGGGCCTTCAGCCCGAGACGCTCGACGTCGCTGCCATGAACCGCAAGAACAAGGTGGGTGCCTGATGTCCGATACCCGTCAATCGCTTTCCGACCTGGCCCAGCTGGCCGGCGGCGAAGCTCCCGTCGCGGCGCCTGCCGCTGCCGCTCCGGCACCCGCTTCGGTCGAGGGTGAGGCTGTCGAGCTCGCTCCCGAGCCCGTCCGTCCCACCATGCCGCTGCGCGACCGTATCGTCGACGCACAGGGCCGTGCCTATGCCACGGGCCGCCGCAAGGACGCGGTCGCCCGCGTCTGGATCAAGCCCGGCTCGGGCAAGATCACGGTCAATGGTCGCGACCAGGAAGTCTATTTCGCACGTCCGACGCTGCGTCTCGTCATCAACCAGCCGTTCGGCATTGCCGGTCGCGAAGGTCAGTATGACGTTGTCGCCACCGTCAAGGGCGGCGGGCTTTCGGGCCAGGCCGGCGCGGTCAAGCACGGTATCAGCCAGGCACTGACCAAGTTCGAGCCTGTGCTGCGCGCGCCCGTCAAGGCCGCCGGTTTCCTGACCCGCGACAGCCGCACGGTCGAGCGCAAGAAGTACGGCAAGGCCAAGGCCCGCCGCAGCTTCCAGTTCTCGAAGCGCTAAACGCGGTTCCAGACCAAAGATCAGGGGCGGTGCCGAAAGGCGCCGCCCTTTTTCTTTGCCGTCACGCCGCCGGCCGCAACCATCCCGCGTACCGAACGACGCGGCCGATCAGCGGCATCGCCACGTCGACCTCGAAGCGGAAGCGATCATCCTCCTGCCATTCGCGCGCGGCGATGTGCGGCGCCAGCATCAGCGGCAGCGGAACGCCGAACACACTCCAGCGCCGTAGCCGCATCGCCAGGCCGTCCGCATCGGCGGGCAGATCGAACGCGAAGCGGATCGGGCCGAAACGCTCGACCACGCAGCCGTCATTCGCGCTCAATGCACTGGCAAAACGGTGACCACCGAAATCCCGCGTCCAGGTTTCGACGCCATCGCGCTCGACGAAAGCGACGTGGAGCAGCCAATGGCCCGTGGGCGGGAAACGCATCACGGTGGCAATCAGCCGCGCCAGCGGACTCGTACCACGCATGACGATCCCCTCCCCCGCTGCGCCGCGATCGCCATGGATCATATGCATGTCGCGCACCGCAGGCGGCAGCGCTGCGAAGGCATCGCCCATCACCTGCGCATAGAGCGGCGGCGGCAACGTGCGTTCATGGGCTTCATGCCGGATGGAAAGCGCGGCAAAGAGCGGTGCGAACCGCGCAAGCGGCAGTTCCGCCCAGGCGTGACGCGCACCCGGCGCGACCCGGCCGGCGAGCATGTCTCCGGCAAGCAACTCCGCCGCCAGCACCGGGATCTCGGGCCCATCGCCATCGCTGGCAACCAATGTCCAGCGCCGCTCGACCGCTTGCCCGCCCGCCATGCCGGTCAGGGTGACGTGCATCGCGGATCGATCGCCGCCAAATCCCAGCGTCATGCGATACAGCGGCAACAGCCAGGCCGAGGCTCGCGACAGAGAGGCCAGCCAGCGCCAGCGCACCGGCCAGCTTGCCAGCCACAGCGCGATCATCTGGAAATCCAGCTCGGTTCCCGCGCGGAAAATCGTGGCGGGCCGACCGGGCAACGCAGCCGGGGCGATATCATGATCGGCAATGTCGGCGATGGCGACCAATCGGCCGGCCAAGCCATCGCCATCCGCCAGCCGGAAGCGTTCGCGCCGCATCTCCTGCCAGCCATGGGACGTCGTCCACCCCTTGCCGCGCCATAGCCGCACCGGTTGCCCGACATAGGACAGGATCGCCGCGGCAACCGATGCGCCGGCGCTGGCACGGTTCGACGCGCTGATCGCCATCTCCACGCTGTCGATATGCTCCATCCCGTCAGCCAATGTGCGGGTTACGGCGCCGGACAATGCCGAGACGCTGGAGGCGCCGGCAATGACAGCCACGCCGGCCCCGCGCGCCGCGCTGTCGAGCGTGGATATGCCGCTCACGAAATCGCGCGCATCGGCCAGGTCGAGATACGGAATGCGCATGGCGATGCACGCTTCGGGCACGACATGGCCGCCCGACTGGAACGGTCCGGCGGCGTCGATTACCAGATCCGGGCGGAGACGCGCCATGACCAGACCGATGCCGCGCGTGCGATCCGCCACAACCCGTTCGGCATTTGGCAGGTCTGCGCAGAAGGCGGCGCCCTTCTCCGCGCTGCGCCCCGCAACCAATATGTGATGCCCCGCAGCGATCAATCGCCGGCTCAGTCGCGCGCCGAAGCCGCCATAACCGCCAATGACGAGAATGCGCTTCACAGCAACCGGGATCTCTGCGCCGCGTCCGGTACCCAGCAACTCTCGCGCCGGCCGAACAATCGATAGCGATTGCGCGCCACCCAGCGATACAGCGGATCGCGCAAGCCCCGCGGCACCAAGCCGAAGACGCAAAGCGCGCGCCACGGCCAGCCGAGCCCGCGCCAGATGGCAAGGATCGCGTCGCTGTTCCGACAGGCGCGGTCACCCGTCACCACAATCAACGTGTCGGGATCCGCTGGATCGATACCGAACCGGCGATACAGCGCCTGCCCCACCTCTCCCTGCATCGCAGCCAGCCGGAAATATCCTTGCCGGTCGTGGCGCAGCACGAAGCCGGCATTGGCTGAGCACAACACGCACATCGCATCGAACAGGATGATCGGCCCTTCGGTCATGCACCTTCTTCCCCGGCCGGCATCCGTCGATCAAGCGCGATCATTCATCCCCGGCCGGACGGCGAACGACCCAGTGGAACACCGCGCCTGCGAGCATACCGAAAGCGCCGAGGATCAGGATGGAAACGGCAAGGCTATCGAGGATGGAACGATCGCCGCCGGCATTCCCGATGCTTGCCACGATGACCGTCGCGGTCGGCAATCCCCCGACCAGGAAGCCCCCCAGCGCGGCATGCCAACCAGATATCCGGCGCCATCGGCCAAGCAGGAGATAGGCGGGCAGACCAAGCAACAGGCCGTGCAGCAGCGCGATAACGAAAATGATCGGCGCAAAGAAAACCACAAGGGGCCCGACCAATATGCTCGGCGCGGCGGCCGCGGCGGCGGAAGCCATCAAGCCCTTCAAGCTCAGGCGGAGCGGCGGGTGATAGGCGTCATGCATAACGATCTCCATCAATGCAGCAGTCGCGCATCGGCGAGCGGCCGATATCGTTCAGGTGTCGCGCGCGGTTCCGGTGCCCCGACGATCCGCGCGAGCGCCGCATCGATCCGGGCGTGACGAAAACCGAAGCCTTGGAAAACCGCCTTGACCGGCAACACGCGCTGGCTGGCGAGGAACAGTTCGTCAGCGAAATCGCGCAGCACCAGCCTGAGCGGCGCGGCCGGAAGCGGGATCAGCGCCGGGCGGCAAAGCGCGCGACCAAGCGCCCTGGCGAAATCGGCGTTGCGCACCGGATTGGGTGCCACCGCATTGACCGCGCCGTGAAGATCCGGCGTCGCGATGGCAAAGGCGATCAGCCGCACTAGGTCGTCGCGATGGATCCAGCTCAGCCATTGCTGGCCATCGCCGATCCGACCGCCCATCCCCGCCTCGAACGGGAAGAGCAGATTGCCCAGAAACCCACCGACGCTGGTCAGAACCAGCCCGATACGAAGCCGCACCACACGCAGATCGAGCGCTTCAAGCTTCTGCGCCTCCGCTTCCCATTCGGCACAGATATCGGCGCAAAAGCCAGTACCGCGCGCGCAGCCCTCATCGAGCATCTCCTCGCCCGCATCGCCGTAGAAGCCGATTGCGGACGCATTGATCAGGAGCGCCGGGCGTCGATCGAGCCGAGCGCATAATGCGTGGATCGCGCGGGTCGTTTCGATCCGGCTGGCCAGGATCGCGGTGCGCCGACGCCGTGTCCAGAGACCGCCGGCAATGCTTTCGCCCGCCAGGTTGACGACTACATCGATCCGGTCGGCACCGCCGATCTGGTCGAGATCGGTGACGATGCGCAGCGGCGCGGGCAGATGCCGCGCGTGCGTCGCGTCACGGGTCAGCACGGTCACGTCATGCCCCGCGCCCGCCAGCGCCTCGATCAGCCTGGAGCCGACCAGTCCGGTCCCGCCGGTGACGAGGATCGCGCGGCGCCCGTCAATCGCGCCCGCCAGTTCGGCGGCATCGCTCTCGACGATGCGGCGGCTGCGTCGGGCAGCGACCAGATCGCGCAAACCACTCACCACAACCCCGATCGCGGCCAGCGCGAACAGCAGGGAGAAGATACCGTTCCAGCGGAACGGAAGGTCGCTCGGCGCGGATGCCGCTGCCCATAGCCCGGGCAACAGCAACGCGAGGATCAGGCCGTAGTTGAGTGTGAGCAGCGTATGAGTGACGCGCTCGGTCGCCGGCAGCAACCGCGTGCGATCCTCCTCGACGAAATCCCACAGGGTGACGAATGCCTCGCCGGTCAGCAGCGCCATCAGCAGGATCGCCCAGCCGCCCTGCGGCGCACTCAGTCCGAGGGCCAGGAAGATGATGGCATAGACCAGATTGCGGACGCCATGCAGCCTGAGTTCGGTCGCCTGGCCGGGGCGCCAGGCGAGACGCTGGGTGAGTTCATGGTGATAGAGCGTATCGAACGCGCCCATCGCGATCTGCGCGAGCAACAACATGCCCAGCATGGTATCGATCATGCCACATCTCCTTGCGGGTCGGCGAAGATCGCCAGTTGATGGATCAGTTCGCCCAGGATCGGGTGGACGAGGTCGAGGGTGAAGGCGAAGCGGCCGCCGCCGCAATCGACATGGCCGATGGTCAGATGGCCCGGCGCCAGCCAGCGCGGAAAGCGCAGACGAAGGCGGCCGAGCCGTAGGAAATAATGATCGCTGAGGAACCAGAGCACGCCGTCCTCCGCCACGAGGCGAAGCGCGATGCCGAAGCCGAGCCCCAGATATTCCTCGATCCCGGTCGGCCCCGCGAAGCGCTTGGCACTGAAGATGACCTGCGGAAATCCGGCACGGCGGCCATATTGGCGAGTCCAGAACTGGCCGCCGCCCGCGATATCCTCGGTTACGGTCACGCAGGCGGGAACCCCGGTATCGCGGTGGAGCGGCAGCGGCGCACCCACCAGTCGCGCCAGATTGGCCAGCAGCCAGCCGAACCGGCTGATCCGGCATTCCGCGACCTCGCCGACATAGGTGACGCAGGCACCGGCGGTGATCCTGCGGTGAAAGCGCTCGCGCACCGCGATGGGCAAGGCGCTCCAGCGCTCGGTGCCAAGCAGGCTGCGGAACGGATGAACCGCGTCGTCGACGGGCGCAGCGCCAGCGCGCCGCCAGAATTGATAGCGGGTCCGCACGCCCCGTGCCGCCACCAGTTCCATTTTCGCCTCCTTCGATTATTTCTGTATAAACAGAAACTGATAGTCGTGACTGTGTCGCGATCGTGCCTTGTGTTCAGTCTTTGGTTTTCGATCGCCCCAGCGGCAGGAAGTTGAGCACCTTGCGGCCCATCTTAATCAGCAGCATCAGCCGTGCGGGCGGGATGGTGATCATTTCGCGATGCCAGTCGTCCATTGTCGTCACGAAATCATGCATCGCCTCGATCCGCTCCTTCGCGACACGGGAAATGCGCGGGTCGTCCTGCGCTTCCGCACGGCATTGTTTGAGCGCGGTGACGGCAGGATCGACCTCCCGCTCCTTGCGGCCCTGCGCGATGCGGGTGAGCATCTGCCACAGGTCGACCTCTGCCTCGAAATGCTCGCGCCGGTCGCCCATCACCGGCACGCGGCGGATCAGCTTCCAGCTCAGCAATTCCTTCAGCGAATTGGAGATATTGCTGCGCGCGATCCCCAGCTTATCGCCGATCTCGTCGGCATTGAGTGGCCGGTCGCTGAGATAGAGCAAGGCGTGGATCTGCGCGACGGAGCGATTGACGCCCCACTGCCCGCCCATCTCCCCCCAATGCAGCACGAACTGCCGTACCGCGACGGGGAGGGTTTCAGCTCTTTCTTCAATTTCTGTCATGACAGAAACTTCTGATATTTCGGAGCGAGAGTCAAGTGGATGTTTCAGGCGAGGCGATCGTGCAGACACCGCTCGGGCTGAGCCTGTCGAAGCCCCGCCCTTTCTTTTGCACCGAACATGAAGAAGGACAGGGGCTTCGACAGGCTCAGCCCGAACGGGTGTTAAGTGCGGTAAGAAGGCCGATCAGCCGGACCGACCGACCAACCTAGTGATCGCTGGCTCCAGACGCCCCGATCCCCGTCTCCGAGCGCAGCCGCTGCGCTGGGTAACCAGCCTTGTCGATCGCCGCGCGTGGACCATTGTCCAGCAGCGAGATCAGCCAGATCGCGATAAAGCCGGCAGGCACCGAGAAGATCGCGGGCGAGCTATACGGGAAAGGCGCGGCGGTGAAGCCGAGCACATTCACCCAGATCGCGGGCGACAGCACGGTCAGCACGAATGCCGTCAGCAATCCGATCGTTCCGCCAAGTGCCGCGCCGCGCGTGGTGCAGCCGCCCCACAGCAGCGACATCACCAGCACCGGGAAATTGCCCGACGCCGCGAGCGCGAAGGCCAGACTGACCATGAAGGCGACATTCTGCTTCTCGAAAGCGATTCCGAGCACAATGGCGAGCGCGCCCAATGCCAGGGTGGTGATGCGCGAGACGCGCAGCTCATCGGCCGAATCCGCCTGCCCCTTCTTGATCACCGTCGCATAGAGATCGTGACTGACCGCCGAAGCTGCCGACAGCGTCAGTCCCGCCACCACCGCGAGGATCGTCGCGAAGGCGACCGCGGAGATGAACCCGAGGAACGCATTGCCACCGATCGCGTGCGCCAGATGGATTGCTGCCATATTGCCGCCGCCACGCAGCGACTCCCCATCGAGATAGGACGGATCGGTCGCCACCAGCACGATCGCGCCGAAACCGATGATGAAGGTGAGGATGTAGAAATAACCGATCCAGGTGGTCGCCCACAGCACCGACTTGCGCGCTGCCTGCGCGTCGGGAACCGTGAAGAAGCGCATCAGGATATGCGGCAGCCCCGCCGTCCCCAGCATCAGCGCCAGGCCGAACGAGATCGCGCTGATCGGATCCTTGATGAAATTGCCCGGGCCCATGATCGAGAGCCCCTTCGTCGCCGCATCGCCGGGCGACGCGCCTTTAGCGAGCGCCATATCGGTCTTCACCTGCACCGCCCGAGCGAACAGCGCCTCGGGCGAGAAGCCGAATTTCGCGAGGACCATCACTGCCATGAAGGTGGCGCCGGCCAGCAGCATCACCGCCTTGATGATCTGCACCCAGGTGGTCGCGCGCATGCCACCGAACAACACATAGGCCATCATCAGCGCACCGACCACGACAACCGCATAGCCATAGGGCAGGCCGAACAGCAGCTTCACCAGCTGCCCTGCCCCGACCATCTGCGCGATCAGGTAGAAGCAGACCACCAGCAGAGTGCTGCCCGCCGCGAAGCTGCGCACCGGCGGCTGGGCGAAGCGATAGGATGCGACGTCGGCAAAGGTGTATTTGCCCAGATTACGCAGCTTTTCCGCCATCAGGAACAGCAGGATCGGCCAGCCCACGATGAAGCCGGTGGAATAGATCAGTCCGTCATAGCCATCCGCGAAGATCTGCGCGGAGATGCCGAGAAAGGACGCAGCCGACATATAGTCGCCCGCCATCGCCAGCCCGTTCTGGAATCCGCTGATTCCGCCGCCCGCGGTATAGAAATCGGACGCAGTGCGCGTCTGTTGCGCGGCGCGGCGCGTGATCCACAATGTCAGCGCGACAAAGGCGAGGAACATCGCGATCGCCACCCAGTTGACGGGCTGGCGCTCGGCCTGCCCCTCGAGCGCGGCCGCGGCGGCGGGTGCTGCGACGAGCAGTGCCAGGACGACAAGGAAACGCGCCTTCATTCCGCGTACGCCGCCAGGATTTCGGCCATGCGGCGATCATAGACGCGGTTCGCTCGGACGACATAGACACCGGTGAGCAGGATCGCGAACAGGATCAGCCCGATGCCCAGGGGAATGCCGAGAGAGGTGACGCCGTCGCCGATCGGGGTCGCCAGCGCCGCCTTGTCGAAAGCGATGAGCCCGATATAGCCGAGGAACGCCGCGAACATGACGATCGCGAGCGTCCAGGCGAAGCGCGACCGATCGCGCACCAGCGCGTGGTAGCGCGGATCGCGCTCAAGCCTCTCGACGATTGGATCCGCCATGCATGCTCCCCCGTATATTTGGACAGGCTTGTGTCACGCACGACGGGGCACTGTCCATCCGCTTCCAGACGAAATGACCTGCCCAATCCCGGACCGGACGGGATGACCGAAATGGGGGACTCCCCCCTCAGCCCGGCGAACGCCCGGCCGGCCTCAGTGCCACATCGATCGCGGCCATCAGTTCGGCCTGCTCGAACGGCTTGCGCAGGATCACCGTGCCATCGCCCATCACGGTATCGAGCGCATCGCTATCGGCATAGCCGGTCACCAATATGATCGGCAGATCCGGATAACGGCGACGCGCCATCAACGCGGTCTCCGCACCGTTGAGACCTGGCATCGCGAAATCGAGCATCAGCAGATCCGGCGCCTTGCCCTCCAGGTCGGCCAGGCACGCCTCCCCGTCGGACAGCGCGGTAACCGCATAGCCGGAGTCGGCCAGCACATCCTGAAGAAAGCGGCGCACATCGTCGTCATCGTCGACCAGCATGACGGTGCCACAGCGGCGCTGCACGACAGGTCCGGCCCGGCCGACCGCCACCGGCTCGGGAACCGCGATCAGATCGGCGACGGGCAGATAGATCGAAACCGTCGTTCCGGCACCCGGCATACTGTCGATGATCACCGTACCGCCCGACTGATGCGCGACGCCGTAGACCTGCGCCAGCCCCAGGCCGGTGCCCTCGCCGAACGGCTTGGTGGTGAAAAAGGGCTCGACGGCGCGTTCGAGCACCTCGGGGGTCATGCCGGTCCCGGTATCCTCGACCGATACCGCGACATAGTCGCCCGCGACGTGGCTGACCCCGGCTTCCAGCGTGGTACGGCGTGCCGACAGCGTCAGAATTCCGCCGCCCGGCATCGCATCACGCGCGTTGATCGCCAGGTTGAGCACCGCATTTTCGAGCTGATGGGGATCGCACATCGCATAGCCCGCCGCGCCGTCCAGCTCGGAGCGGATGGTGACGCCCGGGCCCAGGGTCCGCCGCATCAGATCGATCATCTGGCCGATCTGCGCACCGACATTGACGGGCTTCACGCTCAGTTTCTGGACGCGTGAAAAGGCGAGAAGCTGGCCGGTCAGCTTGGCGGCACGGCGCGCCGCCTCCAGCGCGCCTTCGGCCAGCCTTTTGTGGCGCGGATCGGTCACGCCGGCCGCGACGATTTCCAGCCCGCCGATCACCGGCGTCAGCAGATTGTTGAAATCATGGGCGATCCCGCCAGTCAGCTGGCCGACCGCCTCCATCTTCTGCGCCTGGCGCAACGCATCTTCGGTTTCGGTCTGGGCGGCCAGCGCAGCAGCCACCCGTTCCTCTAGCCGATCGTTCAGCCCGCGCAGATCGGCTTCCGCCTGTTTGGCGACGGTCACATCATGGGCGACACCGATAAAGCCGATATGCGCGCCATCCGGCCCCCAGCGCGGCTGGCTCTGCGAACGCAGCCAATGCCATTCGCCGTCGGACAGGCGATAGCGCGCTTCCAGCGTAAAGGGCTGATGCGAACTTTCCCCGGCAATCTGTTCCTTCAGGATGCGGGGCAGATCGTCGGGATGAAGCAGATCGCGCCAGTCGTAATCGACCGCCTGCTCGTAGGGCGCACCAAGCATGTCGCAATAGGCCCTGTTGACGAACTCGCGCTTGCCGCCAAGCTTGCTGACCCACATCGGCACGGGCGACGCATCGGCGATCAGCCGGAAACGCTCCTCGCTCTCGCGCAGCGCCGCTTCGGCATGCTTACGCTCGGTGATATCGATGACGACGCCGACAAAACGGCTCGTCTCGTTGCCGTAGCGCGCGCGCACCTCGCCCCGGCGCGCGATCCAGCGCTCTTCGCCGGTGTCCGCCCGATAAATGCGATATTCCGAATATTGTAGCGGATTTCCACCAGTCCTCATCCGCGCGGGGCCGGCAAATATACGGTCGTCGGGATGGATCTGCGCAACAAGATGCGCGTCGGTGACCTCGCCATCCGCGTGCAGCCCCCAGAGCCGGCGGAAGGCATCGGATACGACCAGCGCGCCGGTTTCCGGAAACCATTCGAATACACCGACCTGGCCTGCTTCCTGCGCCATGCGCACGCGCTCGGTCTGCTCGCGCAGTGCCGCCTCGCTCATCCTGAGTGCGACCTCGGTCGTGCGCTGCGCGGTCACGTCCCAGCTGACCCCGATCATCCGCGCCGGCTCTCCCTGCGCATCGCGGCGGAGGCGACCGCGCAGCTGGAGGATATGGATGCTGCCGTCAGGCCAGATGCAACGATATTCGGTGTCGTAATCCTCGCCCGTTTCAATCGAACTCCGCGCCGCGGTCTGCATGCACGGCAGATCATCCGGATGAATCTGGCCCAGCAGCATTTCATATGTGAAGGCTTCGTCGGGCAGTCGGCCGTAATTGGCCTTGCAGTTGGGCGACGCATCGAGTGTCCGGGTCGGGATATCGAGTTCCCACCAGCCCATGCCGCCGGCCTCCAACGCGACGCTCAGTTTCTCTTCGCCGGGCGTGGTATCCATCATCCTCTCCGCCCGGTCGTTGCGGGGTGCGATGCCGTCACCTGCGCTCTCCGGTTTTCCAGACATCATGATACGATACAGAAACTATCTGGAAAACAAGGACGATCACACATCACGCGCATGATCCGTCGCGATCGGCCGTGCCGTGCCGGACGCCGGCATGGCGCGAACCGCAACATCGAGCGTGCCATGCGAAAGCACGAGTTCGTTGAAGCTGGGCGCTGTGGAACGGACACGTTCCGACAATGTCCCCGCACCGATCAGCCGCACCGCGCGCCCGCCGACCGGGTGGCGAATGTCGAACGGATCGTGGACATGGCCGCTCAGCACCACATCGGCACCCGCTGCGGACAAGGCCGCCAATGCCTTTTCCCCGCCCAGGGTGCGGCTGCGCTTGGTCATCGCGCTCGTGTCGATCAACGGATGATGGCAGGTGACGATCTTCAGCCGGTCCGCAGGAGCATCCGCGAGCGCCTTCAACGCCCGCGCCAGGCTGACCGGGCGGACGACGCCCCACGACCAGTTGCTGCGCCATTGCGCGCGGGCGGTGGTGCGCAGGGGGACGGTTACGATACCGGCCACTTCCAGCCGATCCTCGATCGCGCGCTCGACCCGGAGATAGCGCCGATACGGCGAGAACAGTCGCGCGAAGAGATTGAAATAGGGCAGATCGTGATTGCCCGGTTCGATCGTGACCGGCAGGTTCAATTGCTTGAGCCATTCGGTCGCCGCGGCGAACTCCGCACTGCGCGCGCGATAGGTCAGATCGCCGGTGATGACGACCGCATCGGGCCGTTCGGCGGTTACGCGTGCGGCGAACCAGTCGAGTGCATCCTGATCCTGGCGGCCGAAATGCAGATCGCTGACATGGAAGATGCGGGCCATTCCCGCTCAACTGCGTTGGCGACGATCCGTTCCCTGAGCGTGACGATCGGGCTGCCCGCTCATCCCGGCGCCAAGGCGTCGATGATGCGGCAATTGGCGATGGTGCCCTGGCTGCACTGATCGAGCAGACTGGAAAGCTCGCGTCCCAGCGCGGTCAGATCCGCGATCTTGCGTTCGACCGAGGCAAGCTGTGCGCGCGCGATTTCGTCGACCGCACCGCAGGGCCGTGCGCGATCGTCCGACAGATCGAGCAACGCGCGCACCTGATCGAGCGGAAAGCCCAGATCGCGCGCACGGCGGATGAAGGACAATCGGGCCAGATGATCGATGCCATAGGCGCGGTAATTGGCCGACGTCCGCCCGGGTGCCGCGAGCAACCCCGATTTTTCGTAGAAGCGGATCGTCTCCACCTTGGTGCCCGTCGCCCGCGCCAGTTCGCCAATCTTCATATCGCTTGACCCTGTAGTGACTACAGGGTGCATAAGCCGAATCGTATTGAGGAGTCGAGCGAAGATGGCGGACAGTTGCTGCGGTACCGGAGCGGGGAAGACCGCGTTGAACGATCCCCGCTGGCGGCGTGTGTTGTGGATCGCATTGCTGCTCAACGCAGCGATGTTCTTCCTCGAATTCGCCGTGGGCGCGTCGGCGGATTCGCGCGCGCTCCAGGCTGACGCGCTCGATTTTCTCGGTGATTCCGCCAATTATGCGATCAGCCTGGGTGTTGCGGGCATGGCGCTGGGCTGGCGCGCCCGCGCCGCGCTGATCAAGGGCGCCACCATCCTGATCTTCGGCCTGTGGGTGCTCGGTTCTGCGGTCTGGGCTTTCCTGGCGGGCACCGCGCCCGAGCCACTGGCGATGGGCGCGGTCGGCGCGCTCGCACTGGCGGTGAACGTCGCGGTCGCCCTGATGCTCTACCGCTACCGCACCGGCGACGCGAACATGCGATCGGTCTGGATCTGCTCGCGCAACGATGCGATCGGCAATATCGCGGTGCTGTTCGCAGCGCTCGGCGTGGCCGGCACGGGCAGCGCCCTGCCCGACCTGATCGTCGCACTGCTGATGGCGGCGCTCGGCATCAGTGGCGGCTGGCAGGTGATCCGCGCGGCGCTGGCCGAACTGGCATCCGACCGTTCGCTTGCCCGGCAATCCGCATCATGATAGCGCCCGGCCCATGTTCCGCCGTGCGCTGAGCCTTGTCCTGCTGCTGGCCGTCCTTGTGGCGGGCACCGGCGCGCCCGCGCTCGCTCATATCCATCAAGGTCTGGGCGCACATGCCTTCGAACATGATGGCGGCGATGCAGCGGAAGCAGAGGACAGGTCCGACGCACCCGGACAAACACAGGGCGACCAGCCGTCGCATGTCGGCCATCACCATCATTGCGGCGCCGATATCGCCGTCACGTGCGCCGATATCACCGATGCCGGCCTCGCCACACGCCTCCTTCTGATCCCGCGCGCATCGGCGGCCATGCCGTCACGCGCGCTCGCGCCGCCCACCCAGCCGCCAGCCGCCTGATCCAGCCGCACTGCACGGACCGCCCATGCCGTCCGTGCCGTTCCCGCTGATCAGGAGCATTCTCCATGCTGATTCATTTGCGTTCGGCCCGCGGGCCGAATGCTTTCGTCCGATTGGGCGGCGCACTCTGCGTTGCCACGCTGTTGCTCGTCATGTCGACGGCAGCAGCCCAGACCTATGGCCCCGGCGCGCCACCGCCGGAATCCGCCATGACCACTCCAACCCTCCGCACCGGCCCATTGCCGACCGCGCTCTCGCTCGACCGCGCGCTCGAAGAGGCTGAGGCCAGATCCCCGGCGCTCGTCGCCGCGGAAGCGGCGCTGGAGGCGAGCCGGGGACGGCTGCGCCAGGCCGGGCTCCGTGCCAATCCGCAGCTCGACGTCACGGTCGAGAATTTCGCGGGCAGCGGCCCCTATGCCGGTTTCGATGGCACCGAAACCAGCGTCTCGATCAGCCAGCGGCTCGATCTGGGCGGCCGGCGATCCGCACGGATCGGTGCGGCGCAGGCGGTGCTCAGTGCCGAAGAAATACGGTTTGCCATCGCCAGAGCCGATCTCGCGCAATCGGTGCGGACCCAGTTCGGCACTGCGCTGGCCGCCGAGGCGCGGCTCGAAGTGGCGCGCACCACGCTCGATCGCTCAGTTGAACTTTCGCGGATCGCCGAGGCACTGGTCGCGGCGGGCCGGGAGCCGCCGCTGCGCGCCTATCGCGCCCGCGCCAATGCGGCACAGGCCGACGCCGCGTTGAAAACCGCGGAGGCGGATGAGGTGGCGGCGCGACGAACGCTTGGTGCCCTGCTGGGCAGCGAGGTGGCGGTTGCGCGTATCGTCGGTACGCTCGACCTGACAAAGCCCGCGACCACCGCGCCGCCCGGCACGCTCGACGTGCGGCTGGCCGGGGCCGAGCTGGCCGTCGCGGAAGCCGGATTGCGGCAGGCCCAGACCGAGGGGCGTATCGACCCTTCTGTCGGCATCGGCGCACGTCGGATCGAAGAGACCGGAGACCGCGCGCTGCTCGCCAGCCTGTCGGTGCCGCTTGCCCTGTTCGATCGCAACCAGGGCAATATCGCGGCTGCACGCGCGGATATCCGCGCGGCGCAGGCGTTGCGCGATGCCGCGACGACACAGGCGGCGGCGCGGATCGGCAATGCCGAAACCGCGTTCGACGCAGCGCTGACTCGCGTCAGGGCGTTGCAGGATATCGCAGCGCCGCAAGCGGCAGAAGCGGTGCGGCTGGCCGACCTCGCCTATCGCGCCGGACGCATCCCGCTCACCGAACTGCTCGACGCGCAGGAGGCCTTCGCCGCCGCGCAAACCCAGCTCATCGACGCGCATCTCGCGCTGGTGGAGGCGCGCGCCGTGCTGGCGCGCGCCGCCGCTCAATAAGGATCGTAACCCAGATGGATATCACCCAGAACCGTATCCGGCTGATCGCCGGTGCAGCCACCCTCGCCCTGCTTGCAGGCGTGGGTGGCGTGTTGGTCGGCCGCACCATGTCGACACCCACCACCCCGTCCGCGCCTGCCGCCGCCCCGGTGGTGGAGGATCATGGCCCCGAAGGCTTCATCGAGATGGACGCCGCACGCGCCAATGCCGCGGGCATCATCGTCCAGCGCACCGTCGATGGCGCATTCGGCGCCGAGATACTGGCCCAGGCGATGGTGGTTGCAACGCCCGATGGCGAAGCCGCGCTCACCGCGCGTGCCGATGGTGCGATCACCCGCATCACCAAGCATCTGGGCGACAGCGTACGCGCGGGCGAAACCGTGGCGCTGCTCGAAAGCCGCGACGCCGCGACCTTCACCGCCGACAGCAGCGCCGCCGCCGCCCGTGCCAATGCGGCCCGGCTTGCGTTTGCCCGGGAGAAGCGCCTGTTCGACGCGCGCGTGACCGCACGGCAGGATCTGGAAGCGGCGCAGAGTGCACTGACGGAGGCGGAAGCCGAATTGCAGCGTGCACGATCCACCGCCGCGGCGGCAGGCACGGCCGGCGGGCGCCATCTCGCAGTCACCAGCCTGATCGCGGGCCGGATCACCAAGGCGGATGCGAAGCTCGGCCATTATGTGGCGGCGGGCACCGAATTGTTCCGTGTCTCCGATCCGGATCGTGTCCAGGTCGAAGCCGCGATCCCGGCATCGGACGCCGGGCGCATCATGCGCGGCGATCGCGCGGTCATCGAACTGGCCGACGGCAATGTCGTCGGCGCCACCGTGCATTCGGCAACGCCAAGCCTCGATCGGCAGAGTCGCTCGGCAACCGTTCTGCTCGATCCCGAGGCGACGGGCCGACTGATCCCCGGCCAGGGCGCGCGCGTCCGCATCGCGCCGCGCAGAGCGGGAAGCGCAAGCGGCATCGTCTTGCCCGAAGAGGCGGTTCAATCGGTCGGCGGGCGCGATGTCGTGTTCGCCGCCAGCCCCAAGGGTTTCCAGGCCATTCCCGTCACCACCGGCCAGCGCGGCGGCGGGCGGATCGAAATCGTCGCCGGGCTGAAACCCGGTCAGGCCGTCGCGACGCGCGGCGCCTTCCTGCTCAAGGCCGAGCTCGGCAAGGGCGAAGCGGAGCATTGATGTCATGATCCATCGTCTTCTCGACGCCGCGATCCGCTTTCGCTGGTCGGTGGTGTTCATCACCCTGCTCGTCGCGGTCTATGGCGGTTTCCAGCTTATGAAGCTGCCGATCGACGCCGTTCCCGACATCACCAACACGCAGGTCCAGATCAACACGGTCGATCCGGCACTGGGCCCGCTCGATATCGAGCGGCTCGTCACCTTTCCCGTCGAAACCGCGATGGCGGGCATACCGGGGCTGCAAAGCACGCGATCGATCTCTCGCAACGGCTTCAGCCAGGTCACCGTCATATTCGAGGATCATAGCGACCTGTATTTCGCTCGCGCGCAGGTCGCGGAGCGGCTGAACCAGGCCAAGGGCAGCTTGCCCGACGGGGTCGAACCGCAAATGGGGCCAGTCTCGACCGGGCTCGGCGAAGTGCTGATGTACATCGTCGATTTCGATGCCAAGGCGCCACGCATAGCCGGCAAGCCGGGTTTCCAGCCCGATGGATCCTATCTCACCATATCGGGCGAACGGCTGACCGACGAGATCGCCAAGCTCGGCTATCTGCGTACCGTACAGGACTGGGTGATCCGGCCGCAGCTGCGTTCGGTGCGCGGCGTGGCCGGCATCGATTCGATCGGCGGCTATGAAAAGCAGTTCGTCGTTCAGCCCGACCCGGCGAAGCTGGCGACCTATGGCATTTCGTTCAGCGAACTGGCCGAGGCGCTGGAGCGCGCCAACATCTCGGCCGGCGCCAATTTCATCCAGCGTGGTGGCGAAGCCTTTCTTGTCCGCGCCGATGGCCGGATCCGATCGGTCGACGAGATCGGCCGGGCCGCCGTGGCGACACGTGGCGGGGTGGTGGTGGCGATACGCGACTTTGCGACCGTCCGGATCGGCGGCGGCCTACGCACCGGCACAGCATCCCAGAACGGCCATGAGGTCGTGATCGGCACTGCGCTGATGCTCGCCAACGGCAATAGTCGCATCGTCGCGGCCTCGGTCGCCGACAAGCTGGAAAGCGTGGCGAAGACGATGCCGCCCGGCATCACGCTGACCACGGTGCTCGACCGTTCGACCCTGGTCGACGCGACCATCGGCACGGTCGAGAAGAATCTGGTTGAAGGCGCGCTGCTGGTCGCGGCGATCCTGTTCTGGCTGCTCGGCAATATCCGTGCCGCGATCATCGCGACTTTGGTGATCCCCCTTTCCTTCCTCGTCATGGGCACGGGCATGAATGCGCTCGGAGTCTCGGGCAATCTGATGAGCCTGGGCGCGCTCGATTTCGGGCTGATCGTCGATGGATCGATCATCATCATCGAAAATTGCCTGAGGCGGCTGGCCGAACGCCAGCAGCATGAGGGACGATTGCTGACGCTGCCCGAGCGGCTGCACGAAGTGTTCGAAGCCTCGCGTGAGATGGTACGCCCGACCCTGTTCGGCCAGGCGATCATTTTCCTCGTCTTCGTCCCGCTGCTCACCTTCACCGGGGTCGAGGGCAAGACCTTCTCGCCGATGGCGATCACCGTGCTGCTCGCGCTGGGCGGCGCATTCGTCGCGTCGCTGACCTTCGTGCCCGCGATGGTCGCGATCCTGATCCGCGGCAAGGTCGCGGAAAAGGATGTGAAAGCGATCGCCTGGACCAAGCATCGCTATGCCCCCCTGCTCGAAAAAGCGGTCGCACGGCCCTGGCCGTGTATCGGTGCGGGCGCGGGCGTGTTCGGCGCCGCCGCGCTCATGTTCGCCACGCTCGGCAGCGAGTTCATGCCGGTGCTGGGCGAAGGCAATCTCGCCATGCAGGCGCTGCGTATCCCGTCCACCTCGCTCGATCAATCGACCCGGCTTCAGGCCCAGGTCGAGCGTGCGGTGGCGACATTGCCGGAAGTCTCGTTCATCTACTCGAAGACCGGCACTGCCGAAGTGGCGAGCGATCCGATGCCGCCCAATGCATCCGACACCTTCATCATCCTCAAACCGCGCGACCAGTGGCCGGCGGGGGTAAGCGACCAGGCCGATGTGATCGAACGCGTCGAGCAAAAGGTGAAGCCGCTGGTCGGCAATGCGTTCGAAATCAGCCAGCCGATCCAGCTTCGCTTCAACGAACTGATCGCGGGCGTGCGCGGCGACATCGCGATCAAGCTTTACGGCGACGATCTCGAGGACATGGGTCGTGTCGCGCAACAGGTGGCGGTCATCCTCAACACCGTGCCCGGCGCCGCCGACGTCAAGGTCGAACAGACCGAGGGTTTTCCGACGCTTGACGTGCAGTTCGATCGCGATGCGATCGCCCGCTACGGCCTGTCGGTGCAGGACGTCAGCGATACCGTCGCGGCGGCTTTGGGCGGACGCGAGGCCGGCATCGTCTTCGAGGGCGACCGCCGCTTCGACATCGTCGTCCGGCTCGACGCGAAGACCCGCGACGATCTCGACGCGGTCGGAGCGCTACCGGTGCTGCTGCCCGGTGAAGGCGGTGCACGCACGTCCGTGCCTTTGCGCGAACTGGCGCGCTTCGGCTTTTCCGAAGGGCTCAATCAGGTCAGCCGCGAAAACGGCAAGCGGCGGATCGTAGTGCAGGCCAATGTGCGCGGCAGCGATCTCGGCAGCTTCGTGTCGGAGGCTCGGGCCAAGGTGGCGGAGGAGGTGAAGCTGCCCTCCGGCGCCTTTGTCGAATGGGGCGGCCAGTTCGAAAATCTCCAGGCGGCCTCGGCGCGACTGTCGCTGGTGATCCCGGTCATCTTCGCCGCGATCTTCGGCATCCTGTTCGTGGCGCTCGGCGGCGTCCGGCCGGCGGCAGCGGTCTATTCGGCGATCCCGCTGGCGCTGGCGGGCGGGGTGTTCGCACTGGCGCTGACCGGCCTGCCCTTCTCGGTCTCGGCCGCGGTCGGCTTCATCGTGCTGTCGGGTGTGACCGTGCTCAACGGATTGGTGGTGATGACGAGCATCGGCCAGCAGACCGCGGCGGGCAAACCGGTCGACCGCGCGGTGATCGACGGCACGATGGAACGCGTGCGTGCGGTGCTGATGACCGGCATCGTCCCGGCGATCGGCTTCGTGCCGATGGCGATCGCGACGGGTACGGGCGCGGAGGTACAGAAGCCGCTCGCCATCGTCGTGATCGGCGGGCTGATCACCTCGACATTGCTGACCCTGTTCGTGCTGCCCGCGATCAGCCGGTTGCTGTTGCGAGCGCGGACAGCCTGACAAGCGGCCCCGTCCGGTCGGAGAACCCGATCGGACGGGGAATCGCCGCGTTGCTCACCAGCTCAGCACGACCTTGCCCGACTGGCCGGAGCGCATCGCGTCGAAGCCTTGCTGGAACTCCTGCGCCGCGAAGCGGTGAGTGATCAGCGGCTCCAGGTCGAGGCCGTTGCGGATCAGGCCAAACATCTTGCGCCAGGTCTCGAACATCTCGCGGCCATAGACGCCGCGGATCGTGATCGCCTTCAGGATGATGTCCGCCCAGGCGACCTGCATCGCGCTCGACGGGATGCCGAGCATCGCCAGCTTGCCGCCCATCACCAGCGCGTCGATCGACTGGCGGATCGCGGGTTCGGCGCCCGACACTTCCAGCGCCACGCCAAAGCCCTCGACGATCCCTTCCTGCGCCATTACGTCGCGCAGATCCTCTCGCGACACGTCGACCGGGCGGACGTCCGCGATCTCGGCGGCAAGCGCCAGGCGGTAGGGATTGATGTCGGTCAGCACGACCGACCGCGCGCCAGCGCGGCGGGCGACGGCGGCGGCCATGATGCCGATCGGGCCGGCACCGGTGACCAGCACATCCTCACCCAGCAGGTCGAATTGCTGCGCTGTGTGAACGGCATTGCCGAACGGATCGAGCAGCGCGCCGACGTCGAGGCTGACATCCTCCGGCAGCGGCACGACGTTGAACGCCGGAAGCGCGAGATATTCGGCGAAAGCGCCCTGCCGGTTGACGCCGATGCCCTTGGTGCCGGGATCGAGATGGAAACGCCCGGCGCGAGCGGCGGCGGAATCGATATCGATCAGGTGACCTTCGCCGGACACGCGCTGGCCGAGATGAAGCGGGCGCGTCACCGCACTGCCGATCTCGACGATCTCGCCCGAGAATTCATGGCCGAAGATCATCGGCACAGGCACCGTCCGCGCCGCCCATTCGTCCCAATTATAGATGTGGACGTCAGTACCGCAGATCGCGGTGCGCTGGACCCGGATCAGCACTTCGTCCGGGGCCGGCGTCGGCACCGGTGCGTGCGTGCCCCAGACGCCCTCGGCCGCTTCCAGCTTGGCGAGACCGAACATGGTGGTCGCGGAAACCGCGCGGCGATCCAGAATAGCGATGCTCATGCCACAATCCCCAATTCGCGCCCGGCCGCCGCGAAGGCGGCGATGGCGTCGTCCACCTGTTCCGGCGTGAAGGCCGCCGACATTTGCGTGCGGATCCGCGCCAGCCCCTTGGGCACAACGGGGAAGGAAAACGCCGTCACATAGACGCCATGGTCGAGCAGCCGTTCCGCCATCGCCACCGCGCGCGGTGCGTCGTTCAGCATCACCGGGATGATCGGATGTTCGCCGGGCAGCAGCGAGAAGCCGAGCGCCTCCAGCCCGGCGCGAAAGCGCAGCGCATTGGCGGTCAGGCGATCGCGCAGCACGTCTCCCTCGTCCGACCGAGCAATGTCGATCGCCGCGGCGGCAGCGCCGCACACCGAAGGCGCAAGCGCGTTCGAGAAAAGATAGGGCCGCCCGCGCTGGCGCAGCAGATCCACCACCGGCCGACGCGCGGCGACGAAGCCGCCCATTGCGCCGCCCAGCGCCTTGCCGAAGGTGCCGGTGACGATGTCGATCCGGCCTTCGACTTCGCGATAGGCAGCGGAGCCTCGCCCGCCCTGCCCCAGAAAGCCCGTGGCGTGGCAGTCGTCGACCAGGGTGAGCGCGCCATAGCGCTCGGCCAGGTCGGCGATGCCGGCCAGATTGGCGACCGTGCCGTCCATCGAGAAGACGCCATCGGTGACGATCAGGATCTGGGCCGTTCCTTCGCGCCGCGCCTGCTGCAACGCCTCTTCCAGCGCCGCCATGTCGTTGGTCGCGAAACGGTAGCGCCGCGCCTTGGCCAGCCGGATGCCGTCGATGAGCGAGGCATGGTTGAGCGAATCCGAGACGATCGCATCATCCGGACCGAACAACGGCTCGAACACCGCTCCATTGGCGTCGAAGGCGGCAGCGAACAGGATCGAATCCTCGAACCCCAGATAATCCGCGATCTGCGCTTCGAGCTGCTTGTGCGGCAATTGTGTGCCGCAGATGAAGCGGACCGAGGCCAGCCCGGCGCCCCAGTCGCGGGTCGCGCGGATCGCACCCTCGACGACGCGTTCGTCCGAGGCGAGGCCCAGATAATTGTTGGCGCACAGGTTGAGGACGTCGCGTTCGCCATTAGCCGTCGCCACGCGCACCTGGCTGCCCTGCGGCGACAGCAACACGCGCTCCCGCTTGGTCAGCCCCTGCGCGTCGATATCGGCGAGTTCGCGCCCGATCCGTTCGTAAAATGCGTCGTTCGCCAATCCCGCCTCCTCTGCTGGAAGCGCGCAAGTACAATATAACGGATGTTGAGTCTAGTATCCCGGAAACAGGATTTTCATTTTGGGATCACTCAGCGAAGCACCCGATCGAGCGTGCGAAGCAGTTCGCCCACCCGCCCACCGCCAGACGGTGCCGGAGGATAACGGCACAATATCTCGATGACTTTTGGCGTCGCGCGCCGGGCAGCACGATCGACATGATCGGCGCCGGCATCGGGTGCAGCATCCACGCCAAGTTCGGCGGCGTGGGCGGCATGGGCCGCTGCGCCGAGAATGTGCCTGACCTGGGTCGCGCGCGCCAATGGATGAAGCCAGGGCGCGGAGGCAGCGGACATGGCAGCCCGCGCGGCCTGGCTCGCGGCTGCATCTTCGGACTCCTGCGCTGCCTTGAGCGCGGCCCAGGCCGCATCGCGCAGCGCCTTCACGCGCGGTCCGCCCCGCGCGAATAGCCAGGCGGCCTCAATGGCATCGCGCGGACGCGCATCGGTGGGACAGGATCTCTCGAAAATCTCCAGCACATCCGCGGCACTTTCGGCTGCATAGGCGGCGACCTCGCGAAGATCCTCCAGGTCCAGAGCGACCTCGTCGGTCACGCCTAGCTTGTCACCACCAGCAGCGCCTTCGCGTCCCCCGGTCCGTCATTGCGGATCTCATGCTCGACATCGGCGGGATAGCGCGCGGTAGCACCCAGCGGCACGGTCTGCCGCTCGCTCGCCGCGATGACGTCGAGTGAACCTTCAAGCACGGTCAGATGCTCGCGCGTGCCGCGCGCATGCGGCGACGAAATCAATGCACCGCCGGGAGCGAAGGTCAGTTCATACCATTCCAGGCTGTCGGCGCGATCGGCGGGGCTCAATATGCGCAACAGGCAGCGCCCATCCTCGGTGCGGATCTCGGGCGTGAACGATGCGGATGCGACGTCGATGCGGACGCGCTTCTCGGGCTGGCGGAATCCGATCAACTCCGACACGTCGACCTTCAACGCCTCGGCCAGCGCCCAGACCGTCGCCAGGGTCGGGTTGGTCTGCCCGCGCTCGATCTGCGAGAGCATCGATTTCGAGACGCCCGAGATCTTGGCGAGGCCATCCAGCGTCAGCCCCTGCCGCCGGCGGAGCTGATGGATATAGGGGCCGATCTGCGGCGATCCCCCGCTAGGCATGATGGCGACGCCCCCGGCGCGCGCGATGAATCCGGCACTGCATGACAGCGCCATAGCAAGCGGCGGCCGTCTTGTCGCTCACCGGCGCGCGCTGCCGAAATCGCGCAGGATCGCGGCGAACATGTCTATCCCGTCCCACAGATTCTGCAGCCGCAGATTTTCGTTCGCCGCATGCTGGCTGTTGTCCGCGTTGACAGTCGGCAAAAGCACGGCCGGCGCCGAAAGTCCGTCGGCGATGATCGACATCGGGATGCTGCCGCCCAGCATCGGTGTGGTGAAGGGCGGCTTGCCCAGCGCGCGCGTCACCGCACGTATCACCGCCTGGGTTCCGGGCTCGGAGGCAGCGCCGCGATGCGCGGCATAGCCAAGCACCCACTCGGCGCGGAGCACCTTGGGATGGCCGCGCAGCATTTCCGCATCGGGCGCACCTGCGGTGACGAACCAGCCCTGCTCGCGGAAGAACCGCTCGGTGACGTCGCGGACATGCTCCGGCGTCTGGCCGGGCACCAGCCGCATGTCGATCGACGCCATCGCACGGGTCGGAATGACATTGGCGGCGTTTTCGCCGACAGCGCCCGCCGATATACCGCGAATGTTGATGGACGGCCGCATGATACCGTCCATCAGTCTCGGCGCGCCTTCGGTCCGGCCGATTTCAAGATCGCGGCGCAGCCCGTCTTCGACGGCAGGCAGCGCGTCGAGCAGGCGGCGTTCCTCGGCATCGATCGGCTTCACCCCATCATCGAATCCGGGAATGGTCGCCTCGCCCCGCTCGTCACGCATCGCCGCGAGCAGCCGCGCAAGCGCGAGCGCGGGATTGGGCGCCCAATTGCCGTAATGCCCCGAATGCAGCCCGCGCCTTGGACCATAGACAGTGAGTTCGAGCGACATGACTCCCCGCGCGCCGAGGATCACCTGCTGCGCGCCGCTCGAATGAACGGGGCCGTCGCACAGGATCCAGAGATCGGCCTTGAGGACGTCGGTATGAGCGCGAAGCTGTGCTGCAATATCGGGCGAACCCGCCTCCTCCTCGCCATCGAGGAACAGGATCACATTGGTGCCGAGCGCCTGTTTCGTCGCCCGCAGCGCATCGATCGCACGCAGGATCGCAATGATCGGCCCCTTGTCGTCACTCGCCGAGCGGCCATAGAGCCGGGCCTCGGGCGCCAGCGCGGTCGGCGGTCCCGCCAGGTCGATGATGGTGGCATCCACGGCGGGACCCGCGCGCAGAACCGGCTGGAACGGCGGTGTTCGCCAGTCCGGCTGGCCGACGGGCTGGCCGTCGAAATGCGCGTAGAAACCCAGCGTGCGCTGCGCGCCCGGTGTATCGAGCCGCGCGATGATCGATGGTTTGCCGGCATCGCCGGTCTGGATCCGCGTCACCGAAAATCCACGCTGCTTCAGCATCGCATCGAGCGCACGGACGTTCGGTTCCATCTCTGCCGCGCTACCGCCGGCATTGGGAATGGCGACGAAATCGGCGAGTTCGCGAACGATCTCCCATTCATGGGCAATCCGGTATTGGCGCACGGGATCGGCCGTTGCTGCGGCGGCGGCCGCGGGCACCGGCAGCAGCGCTGCGATAGCCAGGATCGGCAGCGGGAAACGGTGGATCATGTTGCGGATGCGGTGGCGGCGGACATGGCGTGAATCTCCCTCCCGGTGATGCGTCGAAACCCTGAATAGGACACAAGTGCGGGATTAGAAATGCCGGTCCGGCGTGCACGAACAGCCGGAATATCACCGGAACGATCCGATATATAACCTGTTGCTATATGGCGAATGCGCCGTTTTGCAGCGCAGCATAAACCGCACGCATAGTCTTGCGACTTGCGATCGGCGGCGACGGAAACACAGCGCCTTTCGCGACTCCGGGCGCATCGAGGCGAGCCGCAGTTTACCCCGATGAGAACACAGGATCGATTCCGGACACCGCTCAAATGCCCCGGCTCGACGCAATGGACACAGCGCAGATTTTCGCCAAGTGCCTCAAATTGGCGGGCGGATCATCGCGGCATGCGCCTGCGCCAGCGGCGTCGGTATAGCTGTGAGCTATAGAGCTATGAACCCTTTGTGCTGGATTTGTGACAGCCATCGCACCGATGTTGCGATGCGACAATAAAATCAGGGGGACTCGATATGACGACATTCGCTTCACACTCCATTCCGGGGAGCACAGCGCGTCGCGCCAAGCTTCTTCTCCTCGCCAGTGGCAGCGCGCTGCTGTGCTTCGCGCATCCCGCGCTGGCCCAGACTGCGCCGCAGGCCGCGGAGGCAGAGCCGGAAGCCGACATCGTCGTCACCGGTTCGCTCGTCCAGCGCAACGGCTTCGACACCCCCACCCCCGTCACGGTCATCGGCGCAGAGACGCTGAATCGTGTCGCGGCCCCCAACATTGCCGACGTCATCAACCAGATGCCTTCGGTGCGTCCCTCGCTGACCCCGACCAGCACCGTCAACCTCGGCAGTCTCGCGGGCGGCAACTATATCGATCTTCGCGGCCTGGGTTATCAGCGCACCCTGGTTCAGGTCGATGGCCGCCGCTATGTGCCGACCACCCCCTCGGGCGGCGTCAGCATCTCCTCGATCCCGCAGGCATTGGTCGACGGCATCGATATCGTCACCGGCGGTGCTTCGGCGGCCTATGGCTCCGACGCCGTCGCAGGCGTCGTCAACCTGCGCATCAATTCGCGCTTCAAGGGATTGAAGGGCAGCGTCCAGGGCGGCATTTCCAACTACGGCGACTATGAGAATTTCCTGGCGTCGGTGAGCTACGGCACCAGCTTCATGGACGACCGCCTGCATCTGGTCGTCGCCGGTGAGGCTTCGCAGAATGGTGGCATCCGCTGGTTGCGCGACCGTCCGTGGAGCGCGAAGAACCCCGGCACCATCGCCAATCCTGCCTGGACCGCGGCCAACAGCGAGCCCCGGAACCTGCTCGTCACCGAAGGTATCCGCCAGACCAACGTCGCCTATGGCGGCGTTATCACGGGCGTGAACTTCAACCCGGGCGGTGGCACCGGGACCACCAATATTCTGAACCTGCCATCCTATCTCAAGGGCATCCAGTTCGATGCCAATGGCAACGCCGTACCCTTCGCCTTCGGAACGCTGGTCACACAGTCGACCCAGATCGGTGGCGACGGCGCCAACGGCATCGCCGACAGCCTCGGCGCGGTCCCCGTCAATCGCTACACCGGTTTCGGCCGCCTGACCTTCGACGCGAGCGACGCAGTCTCGGTGTTCGGCGAATTCTCGTACAACAAGGTGACGTCGCAATATCTCGGCCTCGCCTCCGCGCACCAGATGACCATCCGGTCGGATAACGTCTTCCTGCCCACGGCACTGCGCCAGACGCTCGCGGCGAACAATGTCGCGTCGATCATCGTCGGCCGCAGCGTGCTCGACAATGCCCGTACCGTCGTCGATCTCGATATCGAGACGATCAACGCGGTTGGCGGCTTCAACGCCAAGCTCGGCGGCGGCTGGCTGCTCGACGGCAGCTTCAGCTATGGCCGCACCAAAAACCGCTCGACCTCGAGCAACAACCGGATCACCTCGCGCTACAATCTGGCGGTCGACGCGATCGACGATCCGCGCACGGCCGGCGTGGTCGACCCGATCTGTCGCTCGACCCTGACCGACCCCACCAATGGCTGCGTGCCGCTGAACCTGATCGGCGAGAACCGGTATTCCGATGCCGCACTGGCCTATGTGAACGGCACGGGCTTCCGTCTGTGGGACGTCAAGCAGAAGTCGGCGATCATGACGCTGCGCGGCTCGCCTTTCGACACCTGGGCCGGGCCCGTCTCGATCGCGGCGGGTGGCGAATATCGCGATCTGAGCGTCAATACGACCTCTGATGCGATCTCGACCGCTCAGGCATTTTTCGCCGGCGGCACCATCCCCTACAAGGGCAAGGTAACCGTCAAGGAAGCGTTCGGCGAAGTGCTGATCCCGCTTGCCAAGGACACCAGTTGGGCCAAGGATCTGAACTTCGACGGCGCCGTGCGCGTCACCGATTACAGCACCTCCGGCACCGTCGTCACCTGGAAGGGCGGCATCAACTACGCGATCAACGATTCGATCCGGTTGCGTGCCACGCGTTCGCGAGACATCCGTGCGCCAGGCCTGGAGGAACTGTTCCAGGCCGGAGCAACCTCGGCGCTCAGCGTCGAAGATCCGATCCTGAACGAGAGCTATCTCGTCACGGCGGCGAACCAGGGCAATCCGAACCTGACCCCGGAAAAAGCCGATACCTTCACCGCTGGTATCGTGCTGACGCCGTCCATCCTGCCGCGCCTCAAGCTTTCGATCGATTATTACAAGATCGAGCTCAACGACGCGATCATCGCGCTCACGCCCGCAACGATCGTCGACCGCTGCTACAAGAACATTTCGCCCCAGGCCTGTCCTCTGATCATCCGCGGCGGCCCCAACGATCGCATCACCCGCGTGCTCAACGGTCCGGTCAACCTGACCTCGGTCAAGACCAGCGGCATCGACGTCGAGGCGCAATATTGGTTCCCGGTCGGCAGCGATCGGATCAACCTGCAGGCGCTGGTCACCTATATCGACGACACGTCGATCTTCGACGGCATTACGCGCACCGACCTGGGCGGCAGCGTGGAGCAGCCAACGGTCGCGGCGGTCGGCGGCAACCCGCACTGGAAGGTCAATGCGCATGTCAGCTATGTGGCAGACCGCTTCTCGGTGAGCACGGCGGCACGCTATATCGGCGGCGGCAACATCAACAATGCCTTCACCTCCAAGGATCTTGACGTGCTGAGCGTCAAGGGCCGGGTCTATTTCGACCTTCAGGGCGAAGTGACGCTGATCGAGAATGACGGCAACAAGGTCGCGCTGTTCGGATCGGTGCAGAATGTGTTCAACAAGACGCCGCCGATCACCGGCGCCGGCGGATACGGCACAACCCGAGGGCTCTATGACACGCTCGGCCGCATGTTCACCGCGGGCGTCCGCTTCAAGTTCTGATACAGTAAAGTCCGGGCCGCAATTGCGGCCCGGACCGTTTTAGAGCGATTTCGAGGCAGATGGACTCACCTGCCGGCTCAAAAATCGCGGCAAACAAAAGACAATGAAGAGGCGCCCCGGTTCAGTCCGAACCGGGTCGACTCCAAGGAGGATCCGTATGGCCCGTCTCGCATGGTTGCCGCTCGTCGCATTGGTCGCAACGCCGGCTTATGCCGATCCGGGCGCGCCGGACCGGATCAAGGCGGCGCTCGCCGTCCCCTCCCCCACCGCCGCACCTGGCTGTGCGGTCGGCATCTTCCGCAACGGCAAGGCGACCGAACTGGTCAATGCCGGCGCCGCCGACGTCGCGACCGGCCGGGCGATCGGTTCGGACACGCAATTCTATGCCGCCTCGGTCTCGAAGCAGTTCACCGCGGTCGCGCTGATGCAACTCGTCGTCGCGGGCAAGGTCTCGCTGACCGATCCCATCCGCAAATATTTCCCCGAGCTGCCCGCCTCCTATGGCGACACGGTCACCGTCCAGATGCTGCTCAACATGACCGGCGGCATCCGGGACTCGCTGGCGCTGATGGCGCTGGAGGGCAAGCTGAAGATCTCCGAAGCCAGCCGCGCCGAGGCGCTTGCCGGCGTGCTGCGGCAGAAGGAAACCAATTTCGAGCCCGGCACCGAGTATGATTATACCAATGGCGGCTATCTGCTGCTGTCCGAAATCATCGAGCGCGTGTCGAAACAGCCGTTCGAGACCTATGTGAACGCGAATGTGCTGAAGCCGCTGGGCATGACGCGCAGCTTCATGATGCTGACGAAGCGTACCGCCGACGCCAATGCGACGCGCGGCTATGTCGCGGCCGACGGCAAGGTCACGCTGGCCGACGAATATCCGCTGTTCGGTGGATCGGGCGGGCTGATCACCACGGTGAACGACCTCGCCAAATGGGATTACGATATCGACACCGGCCATAAGGTGTGGACGCCTGCGATCACCCGGATCATGGCAGAGCCCGGCAAGTTCAAGAATGGCGCGCCCGTCGTGAGATCGGGCCGCGGCATCGCCTATGGCAACGCCCTGATAATCGGCCCGCACTGGTTCCATCACACCGGCGGGGCTGCTGGATTCAAGACGCTGTACGGCCGCAACACCGAAAAGCGGATAGGCATTGCCCTGCTCTGCAACAATGGCGCGATCGATCCCGCGAAAAAGGCGGACGAGGTGATCGCCGCGCTCAACGAAGGGCTGCCCACCATCACCGAGCCGTCGTCCGACGGATCGGCGCTGAACGGCCGCTATCGCAACCCGAACATCGAAACGACCTATGTCATCGAGGCCAGCGGCGACACGATCAACCTGTCGCTCGAAACCGCCGGGGGTGGCAGGACCGAGCCCCGCGCGCTCAAGCGCAATGACGAGGGTGCGTTCAAGGGCGGCCCGTTCAGCATCACGCCCGACGACGACGCGCGCGGCTTCGTGCTAAAGACGTCGCGCATCACGCTTCATTTCGATCGGGCTGAATGACCATGACCAGATTGCGCCGCACGGCCGCCGCCCTTGCCCTCTCCGCGCCGCTGCTCGGCGCCGCACCCGCGCCGACCGCCACGGTGATCGCGGGCGGCACCATCTATGACGGCGCCTCGACCAGGCCGGTGATCGGCGATGTCGTGATCGTCGGCGACAAGCTGGTCGCCATCGGCCCCAATGCCGGCCGCAAATATCGCGGCGCGCGAGTGATCGATGCCAAGGGCATGGTCGTCGCACCGGGCTTCATCGATCCGCACACTCATGCCGATGCGTTCGTCTGGGGCGATACGGCGGAAAAGCGGCTGGTCACGCCGTGGCTGACCCAAGGCGTGACGACGATCATGACCGGCAGCGACGGGTACGGTCAGGGCGTCGGGGGTTCGCCGGCCAAGCTGTTCGATCATGTGACGAGCGCGGGCGTCGGTCTCAATGTCTCGGCATTTGTCGGCTTCGGTTCGGTCCGCGAAGCCGTGATCGGCGACGACGCGCGCGCGCCGTCGTCGGCCGAACTCGCACGCATGCAGTCGATCACGGCCAAGGGCATGTGCGAAGGCGCGCTCGGCCTGTCCGCCGGGCTGTTCTATGCGCCGCAGAGTTTCGCCAAGACCGAGGAAGTGATCGCGGTCGCGCGCGAGGCTGCCAAGCGCGGCGGCGTCTATGACACGCACCAGCGCGACGAATCCTCCTATACGGTCGGGCTGATGGATTCGGTGCGCGAAGTGCTCCGCATCGGCCGCGAAGCCGGCCTGCCCGTCCATTTCTCGCATCTGAAGGCGCTCGGCGCCGACGTGCAAGGCAAGGCGCCGGATGTGATCGCGATCATCGACGCCGCTCGCCGCGCTGGCCAGAGCGTCACCGCCGATCAATATCCCTATGAAGCCTCAGGCTCCAGCCTGATCGCCTCGCTCGTCCCGCGCTGGGCGCAGGATGGCGGCGCCGCAGCCCTCGTCCGCCGCATCGAGACTCCGGCCGAGCGCGAAAAGATCGTGGCCGAGATGAAGGTCAACCTCGTCCGCCGCGGCGGCCCCAATGCGGTGCTGATGCGCGATGCCGGCCGACCCTGGTCGGGCAAGAGGCTCGACGCGATCGCCAAGGATTGGGGCATCGATCCGGTCGAGGCCGCGCTGCGCATCATCGTCGCCAACAAGGGCGACGGATCGAGCATCGTCTCGTTCAACATGATCGAGCCCGACATCAAGCTGTTCATGCAGCAACCCTGGATGATGACCGGATCGGACGGCTCGTCAGGCCACCCGCGCATGTACGGCACCTTCCCAACCAAATATGCGAAATATGTGGTTGCGGAGAAAGCGATCACCATCACCGACTTCATCAATTCGAGCACCGGCCGCACCGCCGACTTCTTCAAGCTCGATCGCCGCGGCCATCTGAAGACCGGTTATTTCGCGGATATCGTCGTGTTCGACCCCAAGGGTTACCGCCCACGCTCGACCTATCTGGAACCGACATTGCTGAGCGAAGGCGTGCGCACGCTGATCGTGAACGGCGTGCTGACGATCGATGGCGGCAAGCTGACGGGCAAGGCGGCCGGACGACCGATCAGGCACCGGCCGACACCGGGCAGCTGCGGCTGACCCGGCGCGCGCCAATTTACGCTGTAGGTGGAGCGGGTGAGGGGAATCGAACCCCCGTCGTAAGCTTGGGAAGCTTCTGCTCTGCCATTGAGCTACACCCGCATTTCAAGCACTTAGCTGGTCTTGCCACCGAATTTTTACAGTGGTTTTTACAGTTCTGTGCCCGACGCGTTCGCGGATGCCACGTCCAAGAGGGCGGGTCAACGTTGTTCGAGGGGCGCGAATGTTAAGCGTCCGGTATCACACGCGGCGCGCGATTGAGGCCGTTTGGCGAGGAGTCGCCGAATTGCCAGGACCGGAATCGCAACTCCGGCTCAGGGAGTTTCGCGCATCGAGCTCAGCGCCCGATCTCGATGCTTTACGCGATCGGGATTGGTAGCCGTCAACGCGTTCTGTCCTCCTGTTTTTAGACAGCAGAAGGTAGAGTGGTGACGCATAAACCAGCCTGTCGCGCGAGGCCTACGCGAGACAAGAGACCTGTGGCCTGAATGGCTATTTGGAAAGCAGGTGTTGGAACCCACGCATCCGAGCGAATTGCATCTATGGAAGCTCCGCATTGTCGAATGGTCTGGGTTCGTCTTCCGTTGCCGCAATATAATGGACGACGGAAAGTGAGCATAGGACGATCAGTTCGCCATGGATCTGGAGAAAGCGGATTGACGGCAAACGCCCCGGCAGTGGACATTCGACGAGCTGCTTTCCGCTGGCTGCTATTGGGCCTATTTTATTGAAAAACTCGGTCTTGAAGTCGCGGTGACGGTCTGATTCACTCGTTACGGGCAAGCGGAGACGGGCCGATGATGGGCGAGCGGACGGTGGCGCAGGAGGCGCTGTTCTACAACTTCAGCCTGGAACGGCATGTGCCGCCGGATCATCTGCTTCGTTCGATCGACCGGTTCGTCGACCTGTCGGATATCCGCGCGCAACGCGCGGCTTCCCTGCAAGGTGAGTAGCGGGGATAGGTATCGCACCAGGGTTGCCCGGAAGAACTCGGCCGAACGACCGGCTCCTTCACGCGCGAGGGTGCATAGCCGATCCCAGACAAAGGGTGCGCGGTCCGCCTCCGCAGCGACGATCGCAGCAGCGAGCGCGTGGATTGCGCCAGAGGGACCGGTCGCCGCCTCGTGCTGGTAATCGAACTCGAGGATGATGAAATGGCGTAGGAAACGATGAAGCTCGCCGGGCGTCACCGGCCGTCCGGCGACCTCGTCGAGCAGGATCTGGATATCCTTCCTGACCGTCTTGACAGCGGCACTTGCATTGCCCCCGCGATCAAAGCGCTGCTCGAAATGCGCCAAAGTTTCGCTGGCTCGGGCGGCGGCGCCAAGATCGATCAGCGTGCGATATTTGCCGACGGCGATGAAGTCCGTCGCGCCGCCACAGCGATCCGTGTCCTCCCGAAATCCGGGATGGTTGATCGTCGTCCAGCTCTGTCGGACGACGGCGCGAAAGTCCGTGTTCGTGCGAGTGGAACTGACAACAAGTGACCGTTTGACCTGCAGGCTGAGCCGCGCTTCACTCTGGTCGGTGCCGCGAAAATCGATGACGAGATCGTCCAGAGGCTCGCCGAACGCTTCCTGCTGCGTAGCCACGCGCGTGACGATGCGATCCTTGATGCCGGGTGCCCCGCCTTCGCACAGGAGCGCGGCGAGATATTGCGCGGCGACGCGATCTTCGAACGTGAATCCGGCTCCGCCGGTCAGTTCAGAAGACGCGGTGACAACGTGGGCCAACACCCGGGAGATCTGGGCTTCGTCCAAGACCTGTGCACGGCGCTGTTCAGTGCGCGGCACTTTCGCGGGCCGTTTGTTGTGAACGGTCGATTGAACCGACAGCACCGGCGTGTTGAACGCCGCGGCATTGAACGAGGCAACGCCAAGTAACGCACTTGCAGTATTGCGGACAGTAATCACAGAAATTGAACCTCCGTATCGTTGATGACCCATATAGGGTTTGCGATACGGCGCTATCAGTCAAGATATTTATAAGTTTATTTATACTTAATTTCATTAACCTTAACGAATAGATTTATATCTTAACCTTTTCATCTCAGATACATTACACGCAATATGATATTTCCTGAAACATTTTAGATTAGCAGGAGATTTATACGAAATATCCGCGCTCCGCAGGCCACTCAACAACAACCGAAGGCGTCACTATACTTTATCGAAATCTGGCCACGGCAGGCATCGGATGACCGTTTTTGCGTTTTTTGGGGTCCACGAGGCAAGAAATGGCAGTTTTCCAGCGAACAGCGCATTTTGACCTGTTCGCACTAATTAGACGCCTTGATGACTTAGATCCGCAGCAGTGCCGGCAACGGCACCTCCTCGAATACTTATCCGCCCACGGCTAACCTCACCGCGCAGCACGTTGCCGTAAGCAGGGCTTCGGGGATGATTCCGGGTCGATGACCATGATCTTTGACAGATTCAACATCGCCATCGACCGATTCGGCGAACGTCGAGCGCGCGAAACGCCGAATCGGCATGCCTGCAATCTGATGATTCGCCGGAAAAGCTCTGATAGGATTTGCTTCGAGCATGCGTCCAAAAAAGGGGAGGCAATGATGGCAACTCTATTCCCGCGCCCCGGCGGGCGGCACGGTATATGGAGCCGCTGACATGACCGACGTCCAGCGCGAGAGTACGCCCACGCTTCCGGAACTGCCATGTTGGCAAGCGGTGCTGTTCGATGGCTACAGCACGGGCTTTGCCGACACCGTGCAGACGATGTTTCGCCTGGCCATCGAACCGTCTTGCGCCGCCATCGCAGCCGAGTTGGCGGCTGCGCCACGCGATGGCACAGGCACTGCCATCAATCATTGGGAGCGCTTACGAACCGCGCAGATGGAACTCCATCGATCCTTCGCGCTCGCGCTTGGCGGATTGTGGGAGCGCAATTTCCGGAAGCATCTCTGGCATTCGGCAGCCGTGCTGCTCGAAGCGGATCGAACACGATCACTGGCAAAAATCGAAAAGGCGAGCTGGAAAGAACTCAACATCGCGTTCGAACAGGTCAGAGGCTTTCCGCTGTCCTGGTTCCCGATGCATGCCGAGCTGCAACTGCTTTATCACCTGACGTCCGCCGGTAGACATGGCGATGGAACGTCCGCACGCACCCTTTATGAGATGGATGCGAACCTCTTTCTGAAAGAAGAAGTCACCACTGGCTGGTTCTCCTGGCTCACCCTTGGCGGAGATCCACCAAGTTCAATCAACCGGCTCGACATCAGCCTCGAGCGGCTGGTCGTCTTCAAGGACGCGATCGTTGATTTCTGGCTGCTCGTGAGGACATTGCAAAAATCCTCTGCAATCTGAGTCATCCGATTTGATTTTCAAAGGGGCGACGGCAAACCTATGGTGAGCCGAATGCGCAAGCCGGGCACCAAGGCGCAGACCACGCCATTTTGCACTTCGAAATCGACTTTGCCGGGCAGGTTTTGCTGCGCGTGCGTCGTCACATGGTCGCGCACTTGGCTTTCCAGATCGTCACATGTCCGACGCAGGTCGTTCAGCATCGATGTTGAGTTCAGACTATTGCCCGCAGTCGTGACACCGCCCCCAGGCTGCCCGTGGACCGTGCCGTCGGGCCGCTGTGTGAAGCAGTTGATTTGCGACTTTCTGAGCTTCGCAAGGCGAGCGTCGGTAACATTCGACTGCAGCCCGCTCACGCCGTTGATCACGAACGGCGCGAGGAGGTCCGGCCAATTGGCATGGATGACATCCAGCAGCGCCTGCTGGCTCCAGGCCCCATGCTCATAAATGCCGATGCAATAGAGATCCGCCTTGCCGACGACAGCGAACAGCAAGGGACCCGTGCGCGCTTTGAAGCCGGGCGCCGTCAGGTGCGGGCCAACCCCCAGATGAAAATGCTGGATGCCAAAATCGAACAGCATGGCGTCAGGCTGGTTGGGCTGCCTGACGCTGAGACTCTGATAGGGACGAAGATCGGCGCCGGCGAAGACATCGGCTAGAAATCCGCTCTCGCCGGCGAGCAGAGCGGCGGGAACAATGTAGGTCGCAGATTTGTGGATCGTCCGAGCGGCGACGGGCACGCGCCTCACATGGACATTTTTATAACTCAAGACGACGCCTTCATCGTCACCCGCCGGCACCGGGTATCCGGCTTCAGCAAGCCGCAATGCACATTGCGCAGCCATGAATGAGAACAAGTCCACCTGCATCAGTTCATCGCACCTGTGGCTTTATCGTTCGCCTGGCAGCCCAATGCGGGTTGCAGCGCGGATCGGAGACGCCCCAACATATTTCTCTCGCCACGAACGGCATGGCGAGTGATGCAATCCTCGCGAGACAGTCCGGCCCATTCAGACCGAGGTCGTCCACCGAGCCGGCATGACATATCATGTCAAATCACCGAGTTTGACATAATATGTCATCTATTCTGGCCATGCCGGTTCTGGCGTGAAGCTGGTGACAATGGTCATAGCGCGCTGCGGGGCGTTCAAGGCGGCCTGCCGGAACCTGGCTTGGCTAACTTTTATATTACCGCGCTGAACGACATCAGTTCCGCCACTGTCTTTGGAAGCGACTGGTCAGCCAGTCGCGCGAGATAGGCTTGTGCGGTTACAGGCGGATTCTTCAACCGGGCTCGGCACCGCTGTGCGGCGACCACGACGGCTGCCCGATCCAAGCCGATCTGATGGTGCAGAAATTCGTCAGGATGCAGGACCTCGATTTCATAAGGCGCGAGGTCAGCGACCGGAAAATCCTTGAGGTTGAAGGTGACGATCGCGTCGGCTCCGGACCGGATTGCTGCTGCCAGGACATGGCGATCGTCGAGGTCCGGCAGCTGGAGCGATGGGATAAGGCTTTCATAGCCCTCCACCATCGCATCCATGACCGCAGCATTCATCAGATCTCGCGTTCGGTTGAGCTGCTGCTCGGAGAGATCCGGGCGCTTCAGGAGCAGATTGCGGATCCACTCGTCGTGGATCTCGTTGGTCCACTTCGCACGGAAGAGCCCGGCGCAGGCGAGCTCGATCAGAAAATCGCGCAATGGCGCCGGGTACAGCACGCAGGCGTCGTAGACGACCGTGTACCGCGAGAGTTTAATAGCCCATATCCAGTGCCTGGGCCTGGCTAGCCAACTCCTCGAGCGCGGCTTGGCGCTGCTGCTCGAAGCTCTTCCTATAGGCTTCCAGGTCAGCGAATTTCACGCGTCTGTGCGTTCCTGCTTTGTGGAAAGGGATTTTTTCGGTCTCGAGGAGCTTGATCAGATGCGGCCGCGAGACATTGAGGATATTGGCCGCTTCCTGCGTGCTCAGCTCAGCATGGACCGGAATAAGCGTGACCGCATTGCCTTGCGACATTTCCGTGAGAAGATGAATGAGCAGCGGCGTTACGGCTTTGGGAAGGATCAGCTCCTTGCCATCCTCAAGACAAACGCGAATGGATTCCCGACGCGCGCGCGCAAGTTCGCGGCTGGCAGTTGCCGCCAGTTCGCTATCGGCCTGGTCCGGAACGACAGGGCCGTCATGGTCGAGAATGTCGGTCATCATGGTCCTCCAACGCACAGCCTAATATGCGTACTCGCATTGTAAACGCAATATTCGAAACGGATGAAATTTCCGTTAGGGTTCCGTTGAAGCTGCGACAACCGGCGAGGACGCGTCGCGTTTGGCCATCGGGAGATTATTTTATCGGTCGTCGCTTCTGCCTTATTGGCACCCAGTCGGCTTACAACCAAGTCCGCACCCCCGACTGCCGCTTGCGATTTCTTAGACACTCCCTTGGGCGGACTGGGAAGATGACAATGGGTGGGGCTTCGCGCGCCTGTGTTGGGTCCCCCTTCGGGGGTCTGGGGTCGGCCCTGCGGACCTCATGTCCTCCGGAGGGCTACGTAAGAAAAACTACAGATTTGGGCTAAGTAAGACAATGAGCGTTTTCTTTTATACCTATTTCGAGGCATATTTCATGTCATCTGTCAATAGCTCATCACATGTGTGAGGTAAGTAAGACAATGGAGATTTTCTTAGTTAGAAAAACGAATCCATTATCACACTGAAACAATTCGACATTTTAAGGGACAGGATAGAAAATAATCCTATGTAAGAAAGTAATGAAAGAAAAAGCGCGCCCATTTTCGCGCAAACGACTCGGAGCGCGCCAATCGGACAAACGGTCGCAGTCTATTTGAGGACCTGCGCGAAGACGTCGAACAGGAACCGCGCGAAACCGAATTCCAAGGGAAGTCGCGTTGCAAGATTGACGATGGCGCCTGCCGCCGCGCAACAAGTTTTTGAACCAAGAGCACGCACGCATGCAGGCGGGCATTTTCGCCAACCGGAACTGATGCGGCGAAGCGTTGCGCAAACGGTTGCCGGTCAGTTCCGAGCACGATATCGAACGTCTTAAACTGGAGGGCCCGGATCGCGCGCGCCGCCAATGCAACAGGGAAATCGCATGACTATAGGTGCGCATTTTGCGTTCGAGCGCGGTGCGCTCGATCCTTCGGAAATCAACCGACTCAATACCGAGATCTGGGCCGATCTGGCCTTTGACGAGGCAGCCAAAGCGGCGCTGAAACGTGACGGTCTCGAGCTTGACGGACTGAGGATCGGTGGCCCCAACCCCTTCCGCGTCCTGGGTGACGACGTCCAGGTAACGATCGATGCCGGCCAAGGTCCGGTCGGCGACGCACTGATGGATTTGTGGCGCGTTCACTTCCTGCGCCGCATCCGCGAGCGTGGCGGTGCGTAAGAGGCCATCAAGATCGTCGGCCTGACGATCGAGCAGGTTATCGGAGATGGTTCTTCCATGGCGGCTGCGCCACTTCACGCCGAGAGCGTCCATCGTCTCCGCCACGCGGACGAAGCCTGCAATGTTTGCGCCCAGAACATAATCGCCAGGCGCACCATATTCATCAGCTGTCTCCACGCGGCGATCGTGAATGTCGCGCACATCCTGGCGAGCCGCGTCTCTGTCTGCTCGAAGGTCCAGCTGTCACGCGAGGAATTCTGCCGCATTTCGAGGGCAGATGTCGCAACGCCGCCAGCGTTCGCAGCTTTGCCGGACGCGAACAATATGCCCGCTTCCTGGAACAGGCGAACCGCATCTGGGGTGGAGGGCATGTTCGCACCTTCACCGACTGCAATCACACCATTGTCGATCAGAGTCTTCGCGTCCTTGTCCGTCACATCGCCACCGCGCACGGCACGCCCCAGATCTATCCGCGATATCTCCGGCGTCCGGAGTGGCACCGTACCGTGCCGCTCCCCACCACCCACAGCCCTGCCGATCACCATCGGTCAGGGCGCGCGGACCCTACCGGCCGCTGTTCATGTCAGCGACCAATGCTTCGTTCTAAGCGGACATCGAATGAAATATCAGAGGCTTACGAAGAAAGTGCTTGGTCAGATTCGACACCATCGATGACTAGCCAAAACGGCAGGACAAAACCCCGTCACTGATGAGGATCCAACACCGGAGGCTCAACCCCAATAAATTATGATATGGCGATTTGATACTCACATTGTATGATCGATATTCAAACTATCGGATTGGAATGTTATGTTGATATCGAAAGGAGAATCGCGATCACGCCAGATGGTTGCAGCGGGTGCGCCGCTCATGCTGCACCATGCCGCCTATGTAACCCACGACGTTGGCGCGACGGTTGATTTCTACACTCGCGTACTGCGCATGAACCTCGTCAGCTCCGTGATCGATGACGCGATCCCGTCGACAGGCGATCCATTCCCCTACATTCACTTATTCTTCGAACTCCAGGATGGATCCACGATCGCTTTCTTCGAATCGCTCGACCTACCGCCAGCGCCGCCCGCAGCGCATCCCGCATATGAAATCTTCAATCACTTGGCGCTTGACGCCGGCTCGGTCGAAGCAGTTGACGAGTGGGCTCGGCACCTCGCCACGGAGGGCGTCGAATTCATCGGCCCTGTCGAACATGGCATCATCTACAGCATCTATTTCAGAGATCCGAACGACCTTCGCATCGAGCTGACCGCGAATGTGACCACGGACTGGAAACTTCACGGCGAGCAGGCGGCCGACGATGTCGCCGCATGGCAACAGCTCAAGAAGCAGGGAAAGCGTGACGGTCAACAAGAGCGCGCGATCGCCTGGATTAGGCAGCGGCGCCTCACCCGTCCTGGGCCGCATGGTTGATCGGCACTTCCGAAACGGACGCAAGGCCATATGGGCGTTCTGGCATCCCAGGGCCGCGTGCATTAGTGTTGGCGCAGTCAGCATAAGGTAGCGCATTTGATCCAGCCGTCTTCACCCGTTCAACTCCAGGACGACGCCGCGCCAGAACTCGCCGACGACGCAAGCGACGGAAAACTCGGTATCCAATCGATCGAAATCGGGATGCGGCTCATGGCGACACTGGTCGAGCACGCCCTCGATAATCCGCCACCTATGCTCAAGACACTAGCGGCGCATGCCGGCATGCCGCCCGCGAAGGCGCATCGCTACATGGTGAGCCTGGTCCGATCGCAACTGGTCGAACGCGACGAGGTCAGCGGCCGCTATCGGCTTGGCCCGATGGCGCGGCTCATCGGCCTGCGCGCGATTCAGTCGCTTGATGCCGTACGCCTCTCCAGCGCGCGACTGCCGCTGATATGCTCCGAACTTGGATTTTCAGTCGCAGTGGCGATTTGGGCTTATGAAGGCCCGACGATCGTTGCGACCGAGGAAGCGCGCCGCCCAATTACCATAGGAACACGCGTGGGCGAGATCATGCCTATCCTGAATTCGGCTACCGGACTGGTCTTCGGAGCGTGGATGCCGCGCGCGCTGACCCATGCCCATATTCACCGTGGCGCGACTGCGGCATTGCGCGCGACCGGGCAGTCGCCAACGTCTCAAGTTGCCATCGACCGATTGTTCGAAGAGGTACGCGAGGCAGGTCTCGGCATCACCGAAGGCGGACTCAATCCGACCATCAACGCTCTTTCCGCGCCGATCTTCGATCACCGCGGCGTACTCGTTGCAGCATTGTCCACCTTGGGTCCCGCCAATGAACTCGACGTCTCGGCAACCAGTCCCGTCGCACTCGCACTGCGGCGGTTCGCGGCCGAATTGTCAGCCGAGCTTGGATATGTGCCGCAGATTGGGCAGCCGCCGCTCGAGTAAGCGCCGACAGATTATCAATGTTGCAATCGACTACCACTATTCGTAATTGATGATACAGAATCATCATTGCCGAGGATGCCATGTCGCCCACCTTTCCTGCCCTCGTGATCGATGACGTCGACGGCAAGCAAATCGCCGCGCTTCGCGAACTGACGCCAAATGATCTCCCCGATAACGATGTTTTGATCGAGGTCGCGTTCTCCAGCCTCAACTACAAGGATGGGCTGGCAGTTCAGGGCAAGAAGATCGCGCGGCGCCTGCCCATGATTGCTGGTATCGACATCGCCGGCACGGTCATGGAATCGCGGTCGGCCGATTGGCAGCCAGGCGATCGGGTAATCGTCAACGGCTGGGGGATGTCTGAGACCGAACAAGGGGGCTTTACCCGTTACCAGCGCGTCAAGCCTGGCTGGTTGGTTCGGCTGCCCGAAGCGTTCTCGCTGGCGCAGGCGGCAGCGATCGGCACTGCCGGCTACACCGCCGCGCTATGCGTGGACGCGCTCGAGGATTGGGGCGTCCGAAAGGGAGATTGCGAGACATTGGTCACTGGTGCCGCCGGTGGCGTGGGCTCGGTCGCGATCGCGTTGTTGGCGAAGGCCGGCCATCGCGTCACCGCCTCGACCGGCCGGCCGGAGACTCATGCTTATCTGCAATCCCTGGGCGCAAGCGGCTTCGTGACTCGCGAAGAGTTACAGGAAAAGGGAGCTCCCCTGCAGAAGGAACGCTGGGCAGGCGCGGTGGATTCCGTCGGCAGCACAACGCTCGCCACCGTCCTTTCCCAGACAGTTTACGGCGGCGCCGTCGCGGCCTGTGGTCTGGCGGGAGGCGCAGATTTGCCGGGGACCGTATTGCCGCACATTCTGCGCGGCGTAGCGCTGCTGGGCATCGATTCAGTCCTGGCCCCCGTCGACAAGCGGAAGCGCGCATGGGACCGGCTCGCTCGCGACCTCGACGCCGATCGACTGGCGAGCATAACCACTGTCGAGCCGATGAGCCGCCTGCCAGAGCTCTCTGGACAGATTCTGGCGGGCCACACGCGCGGCCGTGTCGTCATCGATGTGAGCCGCTGATGTCGCCGTTGGTCGCCGCCGATCGTGCGCATGAGCCGGCGGGCGCAAGGTTTCGGTCGCTGCTTGAGCGTCCGCAAATTCTGCGGATGCCTGGCGTCTACAACGGCCTATCCGCCTTGCAGGCAAAGCAGGCCGGTTTTGAGGCGCTTTATCTGTCGGGCGCAGCAGTATCGGCTGCAATGGGCCTCCCGGACCTCGGCATCACGACCATCGACGATCTCTGCTTTCACATCCGGCAATGCTACCATGCCAGCGACCTCCCTATCCTCGTCGATGGCGACACCGGCTTCGGCGAGGTCCTCAATGCCATGCACATGGTGCGCCGCTTCGAGGATGCCGGGGCGGGTGCGGTGCAGATCGAGGATCAGGTACTGCCGAAGAAATGTGGGCATTTGAGCGACAAGCGACTCGTCGACCCGCACGAAATGGCCGCCAAGATCGCAGCGGCCGCGAAGGCGCGTCGCGACATGGTAATCGTGGCGCGAACCGACGCGGTGGCAAGCGAGGGTATCGATGCCGCGATCGAGCGCGCAAATCTGTATCTTGCGGCAGGTGCCGACGCCATTTTCCCCGAGGCTCTTCATAACGCCGAGATGTTTCGAAGCTTTGCCGGGCGCGTGAATGCGCCACTGCTCGCCAACATGACGGAATTCGGAAAGACTCCGTTTTTCACGGCCGACGAATTCGCCGCGATGGGCTTCCGCATGGTCATCTGGCCAGTGAGCGCGCTCCGCATGGCGGCCCGTGCCCATGAGTCGCTTTATGATACAATCGCTGAGGCCGGGAGCGCGCGTCCGAAGATCGACCAGATGCAGACCCGCGCCGAACTTTACGAGACACTGGGCTATAGCGACTATGAGGCGCTCGACTCGTCGATCGAGCGCTCCGTGCTACCTGGCTGAAGCGGCGGTAGCCAAGGCATCTCATATTGCCCGGCGCGCGCCGATTTCAGCCCAACCATCCCTTCCGCCCGAAGAATGTCTTCAAAAAAGCGGCCGTCGGGCGCCTTCGCCTCGGAGCTCATCGTCTTGGTGACCGCGTCATGCGCGCGGCCGGCATAGCGGCCTGCGGCGCGCCCACTGCTTTCAAGTACCGTCTCGATGCACACCTTGTTGAGATGCAGCGCCTCACGCGGCATGCGCGCCAGCCGTTCAGCAAGATCCACCGCGCGCGCAAGCAATTGCGCCTCCGGCTCGACTGACAGGACGAGGCCGATTCGTTCGGCACGCCATGCGTCGATCATCTCACCGGTGAAGATCAGATATTTGGTCCAGGCCGCACCAATCACAGGGACGAGGTCAGAAGCGCCCGGGTGCCCAATCCGGCCTTCGATGAGGCCGAACCGGGTTGTATCGGCCGCCAGAACGAAGTCGCACTGTGCAGCGAACCCCATCGCAGTACCAAGGCAAAGGCCGTGGACAGCGGCGATCACCGGCTTGCGAACCCGCCGCACCACCTCGTTGAAGCGGATAATCTCCTCATTGAAAATCTGATTGTCACGCGCCGTATCTGGCGTGGATTTTCCGCCGATCCGCCCGAGATCGCCGCCGGCACAGAATGCCCGGCCATTGGCGCGGATCAGAACGCTTCCGATCGATTCGTCCTCGCTTGCAACGGTCAACGCTCGCGCAATTTCGTCCCGGCTGGACCCAGGCCCGATGCCCAAGGCGTTCATTTTCTCGGGCCGGTTCAAGATCACGTGCGCGACGTCATTCGCCACCTCGTACAGGATATGGTCGTAGCTGCCGGACATTTCATCCCTCTTTGCAATCGTACGCCGACAGCTTGACACCGGCGGACGCGCCGCGCAATCTCATATAACCGAATTTGATTTAACAATACGTAATTATGGAGAGGTGAGTGCAGCTGGAAGAACTGCTCCGGGCAATTCCGATCGACGCGGGAACAACCCAATCCGGGCTTGAACTCCATTCGGGGATCGCACGGCTTTACCCGCGCGTTTACGGCAACCTGGTCCGTCTGGCGGGGCAGCGATCGTCCGTTGGCATCATCATCGTCCATCCGATGTCCAATTTTCACGGACATCATCTGCTTCAGCCGATCGCGGCCTCAGGGACGCCGATTCTTGGGTTGAACACCCGCTACGCGGGCAACGACGCCGTCGTGATTCTTGAAAATTGCCTGCTGGATATCGACGCGGCGATCCGCTGGATGCGCGAGCGGCATGGTTGGGAAAAAGTCGTGTTGTGCGGCTTTTCCGGCGGCGGCCCGTTGGTGTCGCTGTATCAGCGCCAAGCGGAACGTCCGACCATAACGGCGACGCCCGCCGGCGATCCGCCGGACCTGACCAAGCGTAACCTCGCACCGGCTGACGCGTTGTTGCTGATCGCGGCCAGTCCGTCGCGGAGCCGGCTCTATCAGGAATTCATCGACCCGTCGGTGATCGACGAGCTCGCCCCGGACCGACGTGATCGCGAATTTGATCTCTATGCGACTGATCGTCAGCCGCCATACGACCGGGAATGGCTCGCCGAATACCGGCTTCGCCAACGCGCACGCGTCCAGCGCATCGAGGATTTCGTGATCGCGGAGCTGCGGCGACTGAGCGAGCTCGGTATCCGTGATCGCGCTTTCATTACCCATCGCACAGTCGCCGACCCACGTTTTCTCGATCTCACTATCGATCCCGACGATCGAGCAGTGGGCACAATCTGGGGCGACCCCCGGGCTGCCAACGAAGCACCGGGTCCGATGGGGCGCTTCTCGACGTTGCGCAGCTGGCTGAGCACGTGGAGTCCCACTTACTCGAACGGAGACAGCTTGAAGAATCTGCCGCATGTCTCGGTGCCGGTGGGAATCATGCCCATGACCGCAGACCAGGGAACGATGATGGTGCACGGCCATGCGATCCGGGACGCTGTTCCGGGTCATCTGGTCGACTTCTTCCCGCTCAAGGGCATGACCCACTATTTCCATGGCCAGCCGCACGCCTTCCCACTGGCGGTGGAGGCGATCCAGTCTTGGATGCAGCGCTGGGACCTCGCGCCGCAAGCCTCGATCGGTGAGGCGATACGATGAACGCGCCATCGCCAAATCCTGTCCAGTCACTCCACCACTTCGCCTATCGCTGCCGGAACGCCGAGGAAACCCGGCACTTTTATGAGGACATATTGGGCATGCCGTTGGTGCACACCGTGTATCACGACCATGTGCCCTCGACCGGTGAATACCACCCTTACTTCCATATCTTCTTCCAGATGCGCGATGGCGGGTGCCTCGCCTTTTTCGACCTGCTCGACGATCAGGGCTGCGCCGTTGACCCGGCCACGCCGTCATGGGTCAATCACTTGGCGATGAACGTCGCGACACGTGGGGAGTTGGTCACCACCAAGGCACGGCTGGAGGCGAACGGGATCGAGGTGCTGGGCATCGTCGATCACAAGATCTTCGATTCGATCTATTTCTTCGATCCGAACGGCATCCGTCTTGAACTCGCGTTCCAAACGGCAGGGCCGGAGAAGATGGCGCAGCTCGCCGCCGCTGCACATGCCGGCCTCAAGCAGCGAGAGCAGAAGTTTGAGGAACGCCGCGAAAGGCTTGCGGTCGGCACAGGGGCCTGAGGCGATCGTGTCGGGCGATCTACTGTCCATTCCCGCGGTGTTCATGCGCGGCGGGACGAGCAAAGGGCTCTTTTTCCATGCGCGCGACCTTCCTGTGGAGATCGAACGGCGCAATGCGATCTTTCTGGGCGCACTCGGCAGTCCGGACCACTACGGGCGCCAACTCGATGGTATGGGCGGAGGGCTTTCGTCCTTGTCCAAGGCAGTCGTCGTCGGCGCATCGACGCGTGCCGATGCGGACATCGACTATCTATTCGCTCAGGTGTCGGTGGGAAGCGACCTCATCGATTATGGCGGCACCTGCGGCAACCTTGCCTCCGCCGTCGCGCAATTCGCCGTGGATGAAGGGCTTGTCTCTTGCTCGGGCGAGAGTGCCGAAGTCCGCATCCACGCCGTGAATACCGGACAAATCATCGTCGCGCTTGTGCCGCTTCGCGACGGTCGCGCACGCAACGACGGCGTTCTGTTCATCCCGGGTGTGAGCGGCAGCGGAGCGCCGATCGAACTCGCGTTTGTCGACCCGGACGGTAGTCGCACCGGTCGACTGCTACCAACGGGTCATGCTGTCGATACACTCCACGGCCCCTTCGGCACCATCCGCGCATCGCTGGTCGATGCGGCCAACCCCTGCGTCTTCGTCACGGCGCAGGATCTTGGACTGACCGGTGCCGAGCTCCCGGATTGGCTGGACGCCAACGCCCGCAGCAGGGCGCAGCTGGAGGAAATCAGAGCCGCCGCCGGGGTTTGCATGGGATTGGGCACGACGGCCGATGAAATCCGCCGATCTTCGCAATCCAGTCCCAAGGTCGCGATCGTCGCGCCGCCGGTCGCGATGCCGACGCTGGACGGTTCGAGCTTGAGCGCCGACGCGATGGACTTGGCGATGCGCATGATCTCGATGGGACAGGCCCATCGAGCCGTCCCCCTGACCGGGGCATTGTGCGTCGCTGTCGCCGCTGCCATCCCCGGCACCACGGTCCACGCCACGATATCCGCATCAGCCCGCAAACGTAGTGAGCTACGCATCGGTACCGCATCGGGTGTGGTCCCCGTAGCCGCGAACATGGTTACGCACGGCAGCGAGTTCAGAACGAAAAGTGCCGTTGCCTATCGTACCGCGCGTCGGCTGATGGAAGGCAAGGTGCTGGTGCCTGATGAGAATCTGAGGAGAGACATATGACTTCGTCGCCACCGCTGGACGGACTGCGCGTAATCGATTTGAGTTCGGTCGTGATGGGGCCTTTTGCCACCCAGATTCTTGGCGACCTCGGCGCCGACGTCATCAAGGTCGAACCCCATCAAGGCGATACCACGCGACACGTCACACCAATGCGCAGCGAGAATATGGGCTGGGTGTTCCTGCACGCCAATCGAAACAAGCGCAGCATCGTCCTCGACCTCAAGGATCCCGTGGGAAGAGAGGCGTTTCTCAAGCTCGTTGAAAGCGTGGATGCAGTCGTGACCAACGTGCGCACACGCGCGCTCGACCGGCTCGGCTTCGGCTGGGATACTCTGAAGGCACACAATCCCCGGCTGATCCTGGTCAACCTGGTCGGCTATGGCGGAGGCGGTCCCTATGATGGCCGGCCGACCTACGAGGACCTGATCCAGGGCGTCACGGCCCTGCCTTCGTTGCTGGTCCAGGCGGGATCGGAAGAACCGCACTATGTCCCGATGGCGATGAATGACCGCGCCGTCGGCGTGTCCAGCGCCGTCGCACTGCTCGCCGCTGTAATTCATCGAGAAAAAACGGGACGCGGGCAACAGATCGAAGTGCCGATGTTCGAGACAATGGCGCAATGGGTACTGGGCGACCATATGGGCGGCAAGACCTTCGAGCCACCTCTCGGCCCGGCCGGCTACAAGCGTACGCTCACCAAGGAGCGCCGGCCATACAAGACCAAGGATGGCCGCATCTGCTGCATCATCTACACCGACAAACACTGGCGCAACTTCATGGAATTGATCGGGAAGAGTGAGACGTTCCGTACCGATTCACGTTTCGCCAATATCGGCACCCGCACCGATCACGCACATGATCTCTACGCCTACGTCTCCGAAGCGATGCTCGACCGCACAAGCGCCGAATGGGTCGAGACACTGCTCGAGGCGGACATCCCCGTGACCCCGCTGCACGACCTGGATTCGCTGATGGAAGACGAGCATTTGACGGCCGTCGGCTATCTGCCCGTCGTCGACCACCCAACCGAGGGCAAGCTCCGCCAAATACGGGTCCCCAGCACGTGGAGCGAAACGCAGCCGTCGATCCGTCGCCCTCCGCCACGCCTTGGCGAACACTCCATAGAAGTTCTCCGTGAAGCCGGAGTCAGCGAAGGCGACATCGCCGACCTGATCGGCCGAGGCGTAACGTTGCAACCGGACGCCCAGACCGCCGAGGCGGTCACGTGAACGACAAATCCGGCGAACGGCGGACAAAGCGGCCGTGATCGATCGGCGGCACGTCGCGCTGCCGATCCGGATCGGTGCCTTGTTCGAGACACAGTCCGGATTGCAGCTCAACGCGCCGCGCATCTACGGCATGCTCGCGGCGCCGTCGGGCGCGCGAACCGCTGCCATCCTCGTCCATCCGTCCAGCAACATGATGAGCCACTATCTGGTTGATCCGCTCAACGCGCGCGGACTGGCCGTGCTCGCACTCAACACGCGCTATGCCGGCGGCGATCAGGCGCTGATCATGGAAAACGCGATCCAGGATATTGGCGCCGGCGTTCGTTACTTGCGGGAACAGGGTTTCGAGCGCGTCATCCTGCTCGGAAATTCAGGCGGGGCGTCGCTCACCGCCTTCTATCAGGCACAGGCCGAACGCATAACGGTCACGCACACGCCCGCAGGCGATCCGGTTGAACTCGTCGCCGATGAGATGCCGCCCGCAGACGGCATCGTCCTGCTCGCCGGTCATCCCGGCAGGTCGGCGTTGATGACCAACTATATCGACGCAGCGGTGATCGACGAGCACGATCCCGATCGTAGCGATACCGCGCTCGACATCTACGACCCCGCCAATCCCCCACCTTTCCCACGCGAGTTCGTAGCGCGCGTTCGGACGGCTCAAAGAGCACGAAGCGAGCGGATTACGGCTTGGGCGCTCGACCGTTTGGTGACATTGCGCGCGCGGCCCGGCGGCGCACGCGACGAGGCCTTCGTCGTTCACCGCACCTATGCCGATTTGCGTTTTGTCGATCGAGCGCTTGACGCGAATGATCGCGAACCAGGAGGAAATCGGGGCGATACACCGCAACAGGCAAACCTGTCCGCCAACAACCTAGCACGGTTCACCACGCTTACGTCGTGGCTCAGCCAATGGTCATTGTTCTCACACGCGGACGGGCCGGATAATCTTGCCCGCACCACCGTCCCTGTACTGCAGCTCGAATATACCGCCGACGCCGGCATCTTCCCCAGCGACGTCGCGCGATGGAGCGCTGCCGGCGGAAATCGCCTTGAAAACCACCGGATCGTGGGCGCATCACACTATCTCTATCGCTTGCCCGATCAGCTCGCGGAGGTTGCTGATCTCACCTCCGCATGGTGCCTCGCAAGGTGACGATGCGCGCCGTCCTGTGCCGCCGCCAACCCGGTGCCACGCAAGCCATGTTCGAGGATGTCGAAGTGGCGTTGCCGTCCGCGACGCGTCCGCGTGACCTGCTGGTTAAGATCGAAGCGGTGTCGCTCAACCCGATTGACCTCAAGCGCCGAACAACGCGGCCTGAGCCCGACCCGACCGGAGCGGTACTCGGTTGGTCGGCAGTGGGGGTGGTCGCCGCGACGGGAACGGACGCGCAACTCTTCACGACAGGGCAGCGCGTGTGGCATGCCGGCGCGAGCGATCGTCCAGGGGCCTTCGCCGAGTTTCAACTGGTCGATGAGCGCATCGTGGGCCTTGCCCCTGCTCATCTTGCCTTCGAGCAGGCGGCAGCGATACCATTGCCAGGGTTGACCGCCGCCGAAGCCTTGTTCGACCATCTCGACATCGCGCGCGCTGGAGCAGGTCACACGATCCTGATCAACGGCGGCGGCGGGGCCGTAGCATCGCTTGCGGTTCAGCTGGCGCGCACAAACCCGTTGGTCAAAATAGTCGCGACAGCAGGCAGCGCGGAATCGCGCGAATGGCTACTGCGGATCGGTGCCCACCATGTCGTCGACCATAGGATTTGCCTATGGCAACAAGTGCATCAACTGGGTTGCCCGATGCCCAGCTCGATCGTCAGCATGCGCACGAACCAACGATCCTGGAAGAGCTACATCGCGATGCTGGAACCGTTCGGCCATATCTGCCTCACCGACCATCCGAGCCACATCGACATCGCAGCCGCGCGCGCCAAAAGCCTGACGTTCCATTGGCAGGCGATGTTCACGCGCCCCACCCATTTGAGCGATGCAAGCGGCCGCCAGGGTGAGCATCTCACCAAGCTCGCTCGTCTGTGCGACGAGGCGGCAATAGTGCCCCTTCCAGTGCGACCCGCAACACCGATGAACGCCGCGTCGATCGCCACTGCCATGCGCAACGAAAACGGTGGACCGCGCTGCGTGTTCGTCCCCGACTCAAGGATGAATTGATGGTTGCAGCAGTTTCGACCGACACGACGAGCGCACCTAACGGCAGGGTGGCGTCGCCGCTTCGCAGCGCCGCGCTCGTGGCCGTGCTTCTCGTCTACTGCGTGTTCGCAGTGATCGATCGCAACCTCATCGCAATGCTGATCGATCCCATTCGGGAATCGCTGGACATCAGCGATACGCAGATCGGCCTGCTCATGGGGGTCGCCTATGCCGCCGCCTACGGCCTTGGCGGATTGCCGATGGGGTATCTGGTCGACCGCTATCCACGCAAATGGATACTGTTCTGCGCGGTCATCCTTTGGGGTTTTGCAGAAGCAGCCTGCGGTCTCGCTACCGGCTTCATGTGGCTGTTCCTGGCGCGCGCGGCCGTGGGACTATTCGAATCGCCGTTGCATCCCAGCGCGCACTCTATCATCGCCGACACGGTTCCTCGGCGGCGACTGGCGACGGTGATGTCGATCTATTCGATGGGAAATCTTCTCGGCACCGGCCTTGCACTGGTGATCGGCGGATGGATCGTCAACTCGCTGCTGCACCTGGAATATATTCACGTGCCGCTGCTCGGCGACATCAAGCCATGGCAATTCGCATTCATCGTAACGGGGCTGCCGGGCATACTCCTGGCACTATTGATCGTGCCCTTCGCAGAGCCGCCGCGACACGGCTCGCACGGGCATGAGCGGGTTTCCTGGGCCGAGTTGTTCGGCTTCATCCGGTCGCATTGGCAGGTTGTGCTGACGCTGAGCGCCGTATTTGGCGGGATGAATATCGTCACCGGCGGCATCATCAAATGGGCACCGGCCTATATGTCGCGGTTTTTCAAGCTGAATCCCGCGGAATATGGTCTGGCTCTCGGCCTGGTCGAAAGCCTGCCGGCGATTGGTGGGCTCCTTCTTGCCGGCTGGACCATCGACCGATGGTACGCAAGCGGCCGCAAGGACGCGCATCTGACCTATTATATGTGGGTGCTTATCGTGACCGCACCGCTGGTGTTCATGGGCCTGATGTCTGACAGCTTGGTATTTTTTCTCGCGGCAGTCGGCATCGCCAAGGGTCTGACAGTCAACTTCCTCGGAATCGCAGCCGCGCAGGTTCAGACGCTCTCGCCCCCCAACATGCGCGGCCGTCTCTCCGGCCTATTCTTCTTGATGGTTGTCGCACTGCTCGGTTCGACCTTCGGCGCACTTCTGCCTGCCCTGATCTCGGAGCACGTGCTGCACGATTCTGTCCGTATCGGCCACGCCATCGCGATCATTCTGGCGATCTTCGCGCCGTTGGCCGTGGTCGCGATCCTCTGGGGCAGGAAATATGTTCGCGCGGCTGTGGAAGAGGCCGAGAAGCTATGAACCAAAGCAGGCCGGATCAGATTTTTCATCATTGCGATACTCGCCCGGCGCGGTGAGCGCGATGGGAATCGTGAGCTCAGTGCGCCGCCAGCCATAGTCAAAACCGCTGGCGGTTAGCGTCTCTGTTCTGTTGCCGTGGCTCGCGCGCAAGCGAATGTTGATCGCGCCAGATCCTCAATCGAGCATCCAGGGCCGAGATACAAAAGAAGCGGCAAGATAGCCGCGCAAAGGGAATGGGAGGAGAAAGAATGACCATCCGCAGCCTTGCAAGCAGCATCGCCATCGCAGCCGCCATGATCGCGTCCGAAGGCGCCTTGGCCCAAGACGCCGGCACGCAACCCGAGACAGGTGTCGAGGACATCGTCGTCACCGCCCAGCGTCGCGAGGAACGACTTCAGGACGTGCCAATCTCCGTCACCGCCGTGACCGGCGACAGCCTCGCCCGCTCCGGCGTGACAGACACGCGCCAATTAACGCAATCGATGCCGTCGGTCGTGTTCTCGCGCGTCAATTCCAGCTTCCAGCCCTATATTCGCGGGGTCGGGACCCGCAACGCCAATATCGGCGATGAATCCAATGTCTCGCTCTACATCGACGGGGTGTATCAGCCTGTGATGTCATCACTCGGCTTCGACATCGTCAATGTCGAGCGGATCGAGGTGCTGCGCGGGCCCCAAGGCACCCTGTTCGGGCGCAACTCGACCGGTGGCCTGATCAACATCATCACCCCCGATCCAACCGAGAAATTGTCGGGTCGCATCGTCGCACGCGCAGGCAGCTTCGGTGAAAAGTCACTGCAAGGTTACATCTCGACGGGGATCGCGCCTGGCGTCGCGTTCGACCTGACGGGCAGCGTCGCCGGAGACAATGGCTACATAAAGGATCTCGTCAACGGCGGTTATCGCGGCGATCGCTCGTCGGAAGTCGTCCGGGCAAAGATTCTGATCGAACCTAGCAAGACGTTCCGCGCCGTGCTGACCGGAAACTATACGCGTTATGCAGACTCATCGTCCGTGAGCGAGCAACCGTTCCGCGGCAACTCGACCGGCGCGCGCGCGCCAGTGCCGATCATACCCACGGAACCGTGGCAGACGGCAATCGATGTGGATACCAATGCGAAGTCGAAAACCTATTCCGCCTCGTTGCAGACGCGCTTGCGGCTCGATGGCGTCGATATCGAGACGACATCCGCCTATATCGACAGCACGGCCGTCTCGATCACCGACAGCGATGCCACGACCAAGCCGATTGGATCGGTACGCGCGCCGCAAAGCTCGCACTATATCGAGAATGAGATACGCGCGCTGTCCACCGGCGGTGGAGCCTTCTCGTGGATTTTGGGCGCCTTCCAGTTCTCGGGCAAAGGCTCGTTCGACGGGCTGGAAAGCTACGCGAACGGCGCACTGGTAAGCCGCACCTTCACGCGGCAGGAAGTCGAATCCTATGCCGGCTTCGGAGAGGGCACGCTTCGGTTTGGCGACCACATCTCGCTGATCGCCGGCCTTCGCTACACGTGGGAGAAGCGCAATTACGAGGCGCATACCGCGGCGGCTACAGTCGTGCCGTTCCGTGAATCGAGCAACGACAAGCTGACCTTCCGCTTGTCGGCGCAGTACAAGTTCAACGAAAGCGCCAACGTCTATGCAAGTTTTAGCCGTGGCTTCAAGAGCGGCGTTTACAACGGCTTCGCCACCACCGTAGCGGCCGCGGCACCGACCCGGCCAGAGACCCTCGACTCTTACGAGTTTGGCTTCAAGACCGATCCGCTCAACTGGCTGCGCGTCAACGGCTCGGTGTTCCATTACGACTATTCGGATATCCAGCAGTCCGCACGCGATCCGGCGACGACACTGGTGCTGCTGTTCAATGCAGCATCGGCCAAGGTCGACGGAGCGGAACTCGAAGTCACTGCGAAGGCGGCCCGCAACTTCAATATCCGCGGCTACGCCACATTATTGCGCGCCAAATATGACAGCTTTCCCACGGCGCAGATATTCCGCCCGACCGGCACCGGCGGCAACACGTCGATCGCGCCATTCGACGCGTCGGGCAAGGATATGATCCGCGCGCCCCGCTTTACTATGGGCGTCAATTTCGACTGGTCGCACGAAACCAGCGCGGGCGTGTTCGGCATCGCCGGCAATGTCTTCCGTTCCGGGAAATATTACTGGGATTTCGAGAATCGACTGACGCAGCCAGCATATACGATGATCAACGGGGACATCTCGTGGTCACCGAGCGCCGACTCACCGCTTCGCTTCAGCGTGTTCGTTCGTAACCTCGCCAAGGAAGTCGTCTATTCGCAGATGACCTCAACCGCGACGGCTGACAAGGCCGGGTTCGAGCGGCCGCGGACCTGGGGCGCATCGGCATCTTTCACCTTCTGATGTCCGACGAAAGTTCAACCGCGCAGCTTGCCGACCGGCTCGTAGCCGGTCAGGAGGCCGAAATGGTGGTCGCCGACATCGACGCCATCCGGCTGATCGTCTTCAATCGGCCGGCAGCGCGGAATGCTTTATCCAATGCGATGAAGGAGGCACTGGTCGCCGAGCTTGCCAGGGCGGCTGACGACGACACCGTTCGAGGGCTCGTCATCACTGGCGCACACAGGGTCTTTTCAGCCGGTGCCGACATCAAGGAGCTTCGCGCCGGAGCGCCTCGCGTCCGTTACAATCCGGCTGAAGCCCTCCGCGCGTTTCCCAAGCCCGTAATCGCCGCTGTAGACGGTGCCTGCGCAACCGGTGCGCTCGAGGTCGCCCTGTCCTGCACTTTCATCCTCGCATCCGCCCAGGCGCGATTTGCCGATACGCATGCCAAGGTCGGCCTTATCGCGGGCTGGGGAATGAGTGCCTTGCTGCCGCGCGCGATCGGGCGCCGACGGGCCAGCCAGATGATGTCGACGGGCGAATTCATCGACGCGGCGACGGCCTATGAATGGGGGCTCGCCAATAAGGTCGTCGGCGGAGATGTAACGGCGCATGCGGTCGAAATCGCAACCCTAATTGCTTCAAATCCAAGGGATTCGGTCGAAGCGCAGATCCGAGCGATGATCGACGGCGAAGGCGCGTCGCTCGGCGAAGCGCTGGAAATCGAAGAGCGGATGAAGGAGCGTTGGCGGGCAAGCAAGCCCTCCCTTTTTGCATCCGATGCGGACATGAAGCCGCCTCGGAACAAAAGAGAGACGCTGTGAAACCATCGCTCGACCAAAAAATTGACCCGGCGCAGGCCGGCACACCGGCTGACGGGCACGGGCACGGGCACGCCATATTGAATCCGGACTTGCCGACGTTCAGCGATCTGCTCTCCGAAGCCGCCAAGACTTTTCCCGACCAGGAAGCATTCGTTCACGGCAACGATCGGATCAGCTATGGAGAATGGGTCGATCAGTCCCTGCGAATTGCCGCCACCTTCTCCGATCGAGGTGCGAAACCAGGTGATATCATCCTTATCGGCATTGAAAGCTCAGTCGATTTTGCGATCTGTTTCGCTGCGGCCCAGTTGGCCGGCGCGATTGCAAGCGGCGTCAACACACGGCTTGGCCGGCGCGAGATCGATAGCATCGTTCAGCGCTCCAACGCGGCGCTCATCCTGCTCGAAGACGGCGCAGCGACGCCCACCGCCAGCCCGCAGGTAATACGCCGGTCGGAGCTCGCGGACCTGCGTCACCGGCCGATCAAGGCTGACCCTCACGCCGGTCGCCCGCAGGATATCGCGGTGATCATCTGGACCAGCGGCACAACCGGATTGCCCAAGGGTGTATGCTTCACGCACGACAATCTCCGCAACGCGGTGCGCACGGCAGGCCCGGTCGCTGGACCATTCGCACGCAAGCTGAGCTCAGTCCCCTTCGCCCATGCCGGTTTCATGTCCAAGGGCTGGGAGCAGGTTGCTTTCGGCATGACGCTGGTCATCGCGCCCACGCCATGGTCCGCTGATGGGATGCTGCGGTTGCTGGTCGACGAGCGGATCAACATCGCCGGCGCCGTTCCGACGCAATGGACCAAATTGCTGACGCATCCGGACCTGGCCGCAGCCGATCTTTCGAATGTGCAGGTCGGCATCACCGCCACCGCGCCGGCCGCGCCGGAACTGATCGCACAAGTGTCGCAGGCTTTGGGCGCTCCGTTGATCGTGCGCTATTCGATGACGGAATGTCCGTCGATGACCGGCACACGGATCGGTGACAGCGCTGAGGTGCAACATCGTACCGTTGGTCGCGCGCAGGATGGCGTCGAGTTGAGAATGCTGGACGACGATCACAACGAAGTCCCGCACGGCGAGATCGGGCGGATCGCGGTGCGGTCTCCCGCAGTCACCATCGGCTATTGGCAGGATCCGGAGCGAACCGCCGAAGCACTCACCTCGGATGGATGGCTGGTCACGGGCGACTATGGCCGCTTCGATACGAGCGGCAATGTTATCCTCGCCGGTCGCTCGAACGAGATGTACATCCGCGGTGGCTACAATGTGTATCCGATCGAGGTGGAACGCGTCATCGGGGAGCTACCCACCGTGGCCGCCATTGCAGTGGTCGGTACACCCGCACCCACGATCGGCGAAGTCGGGATCGCCTTCGTTGTGCCGACCGATCCTGCAAATCCCCCGACGCTTGCGGACGTGCGCGGCAAGGTATTGGCCGAGCTCGCCGACTATAAGGCGCCCGATCAGCTTGTGCTGCTCGACGCACTTCCGCTGACGGCAATGATGAAGGTGGACAAGCAGGTACTGAAGCAGCGTGCCGCAGCATTGGAATCAACGCGTGGCTGAGCCGTTAGCATACGCCGCTTCGGATAAGGACGAGCGTGTTGCGGCTGGCGCATGGTGGATGCTGGCGGTGCTTCTCACGCTGTACACGCTTTCGTTCGTCGATCGCATCGTCATCTCGATGCTGGTCGATCCGATCAAGAAGACGCTCGGACTCTCCGATCTCGAGATGGGCCTCATCATCGGCCCCGCGTTCGGCGTTGCCTACTGCATTTTCGGCTATGTCTTCGGCTTGGCAGCGGACCGCCGGTCGCGACGCAAGGTCATCTATGGCGGCGTGACGCTTTGGTCGCTCTCAGCGGGCCTCAGCGGGCTCGCGGGCAGTTTCATAGGACTGCTCGGCTTTCGTATCGGTGTCGGCGCTGGCGAAGCTGCGCTGACGCCGGCAGCCTACTCGCTCATCACCGACCGCTTTCCGCGCCGGCGGCTCACCACCGCCATGGCGATCTACCAGATGGGTGCCAAGCTCGGCGCATCAGTCGCTTTCGCGGTGGGCGGGATCAGCATCGCCTTTGCGACGACATTGCAGCATCAGCACTGGCCGATCGTCGGTGCGATGGAGCCTTGGCAGATCGCCTTGGCGCTTACGGGGCTGCCGGGCACGGTCCTCGCACTGCTGGTCTTCACCTTTCGCGAACCGGCGCGCGAGACCGCGACGAGCAAGGAAAAGGCGGATCGCGCGCCCTTGCTGCAGTTTCTGCGCTCGGAACGGCGGGCGCTGGTGCCGATGGCGGTCGGCTTCGCCTCGATCGCGATCACCATGTACAGCCTGACGTCGTGGACGCCGACTTATATGAGCCGCCAGTTTAACTGGCACCCGGCGCAATATGGTCCCGCGCTCAGCGTCATCAGCCTGCTGGGTGCCGGCTCGATGATCGTAAAGGGAATGATCGTCGATTGGCTCTATGGACGCGGCATTCGGGACGCCCACCTGCGATTCTTCACCTGGCTGCTCGCAGCTACCATACCGCTGGGAGCGGTCGCATTCTTCATCCGCGATCCTTGGCTGTTCCTGGTGGTCTATGCGATCATACAGGTGGTGGCGCTGCAGTTCGTCGTATTCATGGGCGCTACGCTGCAGCTTTTCGTGCCACCCGAGCTTCGCGGTCAGGTCACCGGGCTGTTCCTCGGTTTCTTTACCCTGTTGGGGCTTGGCGCAGGTCCAACCTTCACGGCGTTGCTGACGGACTATCTGTTCCGTGACGAGGCGAAGCTTGGCTATTCGCTGGCGATAACGACCTGCCTCACGGTACCGCTGGCTTGGCTCTGCCTGCGAGCCGCACTTGTGCCGGTCAATGCCGCCTTCGATCGGCATGAAGCCGCCGCCTCAGGCAGCGCCGCGCGGTGAGCGCCGCACCTGTCCCAGCCCGCTGATCGCATGACTAGCACATTTCCGTCCACAAAGGCTGCATGGACCAGTGTCGCGGTCCTATTTGTCTACTCGGTGTTCGCGATGGTCGATCGCCAGATCATGACAATGCTGGTCGACCCGATCCGTCGCGACCTGGGCATCAGCGATGTCGAGGCGAGCCTGCTGCTCGGCCTGTCTTTCGCGCTGTTCTACACGACCGTCGGAGTCGCGATGGGCTGGTTGGCCGATCGCCTGTCGCGGCGCGTACTGATCGGGATCAGCGTCGCGCTATGGGGGCTCGCCTCGGCCGCCTGCGGCCTGGCGTCGAACTTCACCGAACTCTTCATCGCACGCATGCTGGTCGGCGTCGGCGAAGCAGCGCTGGGACCTGCCGCCTATTCGATGATCGCCGACTCCTTTCCTCGCCATCGACTGTCGTTTGCCATGTCGGTGTTTATCATGGGTGGCCTGGTTGGAGGCGCGATTGCCCTTCTCGCTGGCGGATTCGTCATCAGCTGGAGCTCTGAGCATGCCAGTATCGCTCTGCCGCTGATCGGCGACCTGCACAGCTGGCGGCTCGTATTCTTCGTGACGGGAATACCGGGTCCGCTGCTCGCGCTGCTTGTGCTGCTGTTCCGCGAACCCGCGCGTCTCGCCGGCACGCCAGGCGCCGACGGCGCGGGGACGGTGAATCTGACTCGCTTTCTGCGGCGCAATTGGGTGTTGCTCGCCTTGCTGTGCGTCGGCTTCGGCGCGATGAGCATGATCGTCAACTCCACCTTCGCCTGGACGCCCACAGTCCTCGGGCGGACATTTCAGGCCTCGCCCATCCATATCGGCTTGGTGATGTCTCTCCTGGTGATCTTCGCCGGACTGCCGGGTCAGATGGCGACCGGCTGGTGGGTCGACCGGCGCCACGCCGACGGCGACTTCAGCGCCAATCTCCGCATCTTCCCGCTCACCCTGCCTCTCGCTGCGAGTTGCGGCATCCTGGCATTGCTGTCGGGGCAGCTGCTGGTGTTCGGAGTCGCCATGATCCCCCACTATTTCTTCGCGATGACCTTTCTCGGCGTTGCCGCCGCGGCATTGCAGATGATCACGCCGAGCGCATTGCGAGGGCGGGTCTCGGGCCTGTTCATCATGATCATCACGCTGATCGGCTTCGGCCTTGGCCCCACCCTGGTGGCGGTGATCTCGACGGCCCTTGATCCGGAGGGAATGGCGATCGGCAAGGCGCTGGCAGTCGTGATCGGCGGTGCAGCCTTCGTTGCAACGCTCTCGCTGACGCTGGCGTTGAAACGTTTTCGCGAAGCGCTACGCGCCGAGCAGCCTCAATAGGTTCCCGCCGGCTGAGGCGGTACACCTCTCCCTCGCCCGAACTCCGCCGCCAACGCGTCCGTCGCGCGAACCATCAGTCCCATGTCCGTGCCAACCGCGACGAACAAACAACCGAGTTCGAGATAACGCCGAGCCGTCGGGATATCAGCACTCAGGATACCAGGCGCCTTTCCCGCTGCGAGAATGATCGAAATCGCGTCCTCGATCCTCTCCACCACTTCCGGATGGGCCGGCTGGCCGCGATGGCCAAGCGAGGCGGACAGGTCACTCGGGCCAATAAACACGCCGTCGACGCCGTCGACTGCCGCGATCGCCGCGACTCCATCTATCGCCTCGCGCGTTTCGACCTGTACCAACAGGCAGATATCGTCGTCGGCTGTCGCGAGATAGCTGCGGTCCCGCCCCCAGCGCGAAGCGCGGCTCGTGGCCACGCCCCTGACGCCGACGGGCGGATAGCGACATGCACGAACGAGCTCCGCGGCTTCATCCGCATTGTTGACCATCGGAATCAGCAATGTCTGAAAACCCAGGTCAAGATATTGCTTGATCAGCCAGGGCGCGCCCACAGGGGGGCGGCCAACGGCATGCGCACTCGTCGCGCTTACCGCCTGCAGTTGAGTCAACAAAATGGGAATGTCCGTCGGGCTGTGCTCGCCATCGAACAGCAGCCAGTCGAAGCCGGCTCCACCGCAGATCTCGGCCGAATAGGGGCTGCCTAGTCCTTGCCAAAAGCCGATCTGCGCGCGCTTTTCCCGAAGCGCCTGTTTGAAATTATTGCTCATCGGCCTTTCATCTCTCCCGGCCGGCAAGCGCGCCAGCGGAAAAAGCCGATCCAAGCGATAGCGAAATCCCATCGCTCGATCGGGGTATCGCTGAAATTGCCAAGCCCCTACCCCTTTTCGGGGGAAACCCATTGGAAACGCCAATGACTTGCAAAGCATCTGCAAGCTAGCAGGATAGCGAACGAAACGCCTAATCGGACACGGGACAACCACATGCATTGATGCGAAAGAGGGCCGTAATGTTTCTCCGAGACTTCGTACGACGGTGTGCCGAGAAGTTTCCCGAAGACATCGCTTATGTCGATGCCGATCGCCGTAGCAGTTGGGCCGAGATGCATCATCGGTCGAATCATCTCGCCCGCGCCTTGCAGGACCTCGGCATCGGCAAGGGCGTGAGCACCGCGATCCTGTCGCACAATCGTATCGAGGTCGCCGAACACTGGTTCGCCTGCATGAAGGTTGGCGCGGTCCGCGCGGGATTGAATTGGCGCTACTCTTCGCGTGAGATGATGCACGTCATCCGCGACTGTGATGCACGCGCGATCTTCATCGACGCCAAATGTGCGAGCAGCCTGTCCGAGCATTTTGACGAATTGGCGGCCGAAGGACGCATCCTGATCGGCTTCGGCGGCGCCCATGACCTGCCGATCGATTACGACAAGCTGATCGCCGGAACGGCAAGGGCACCCGACCTGCCGCCGCTCGAAGAAGATGCGATCGGAGCGATCGGCTACACGTCAGGTACCACCGGCAATCCCAAGGGTGTACTGCTCAGCCACCACAACCTGCTCACCTCGCTCGTGTTCAACAACATGGTGAATGGCTACACCAAGCAGGATCGCCGCATCTACGTAACGAACCCGGCCGGCATCAACATCAACACCATGTGCATGAACATCATCACGGGCATGACCACAGTGCTCGAGAACTTCCAGGCGGAGCGTTTCCTCGACCTCATCGAAGAACATCGCATCACGACAGTGACGGTCGTGCCCACGATGCTGCGACGTATTGTCGATGATGTGAAATCCGGCCACTGGGACATCTCCTCGCTGCGACAGGTCTGCTACGGCACCATGCCCGCGACCCCGGCGCTGATCCGCGATGCCTATGCGACGCTGAACTGTCAGTTCCTCAATCGCTATGGCGTATCAGAGTCAACGGGGTCCATCGCGCTGCTGGACGATGTCGGACACCGAGAGGCCCTCGACGGCGACATCGTCCTGCTTCGTTCCGTCGGCAAAGCGATGCCGCATGCGGACATCCAAATCCGGGACGAGGACGGCAACGAACTTCCCCGCGGCGAACTTGGCCTGGTTTGGATCGGTGGTGATACGGTGATGCAGGGCTATCTCAACCTGCCCGAACTCAATGCGAAGACGGTCTTCGGCAAATGGCTCAAGACAGGCGATTTCGGCCGGATGGATGAGCGCGGCTATGTGTTCCTGGGCGACCGTCAGCACAACATGATCGTGACGGGCGGCTTCAACGTCTATCCCAACGCCGTCGAAAACGCGCTGGCGGAGTTCAAGGGCGTGGGCGAGGTCGCGGTGTTCGGCATGCCGCATCCGCAATGGGGCGAGGCCGTCGTGGCTGCAGTCACCGTGACCGGCGGTGCCGAAGTGACGCCTCAGGCACTCGACCGCCATTGCCGCGAAAATGTGTCGAAGTTCGAAGTGCCCAAGCATATCGCCATCCTCCCCTCACTTCCGCGCGGCAACACCGACAAGGTCGACAAGCGCGCGATCCAGACGATGTTCGCGGAGCCAGGCAAATTGCCCTGGGCGATCGAGAAGGAGACAGCGTGATGGCGACCGCACCCGTGATTCCGGCAAGTATTGATTATCGCCATCTCGTCCAGGATGGGCGGCTTCATGGCTCGCTTTACACCGATCCGGGCATCTTCTCCCAGGAGATGGAGACGATCTTCCACCACGGCTGGAGCTTCGTCGCCCACGATAGCGAGATTCCCAATCAGGGTGACTTCGTAGTTCGCCGCGTCGGTACGCAGTCGCTCGTCGCACTTCGCGGCAAGGATGGGGAGGCGCGTGTCTTCTACAATCGCTGTCCGCATCGCGGCGCGACGCTTTGCCAGACCGCATCGGGCAATCGCCCGCGCATCACCTGCCCCTATCATGCGTGGACATTCGCACTGGACGGTCGTTTGATCGGCCTGCCCGACGAGGGCGCTTATCCGCCTGAATTCAGCAAGGCCGATGCCGGGCTGACGCCCGTTGCGCGGATGGACAGCTATGGCGGGTTCATATTCGTAAACCTGATCCCCAACGCACTGACGCTGCGCGAGCATCTGGGCCACGCGACCGAACTCATCGACGCACTGCTCGGCCTCTCCCCCACCGGGCGTATTCAGCTGACCGCCGGCTGGATGAAGCACAAGATGCGGTCGAACTGGAAGATGATCGTCGAGAACCAGGTCGACGGCTATCACGCGCCGATGGTGCATGGCTCGCTGATTGCCGCCAATCGCACCTTCGCGACGGTTCGCGACCGTAAGCCGACCTCGCCCACGCGCGTCCGCGACTTCGGCATGGGCCATACCGATATCGATCACGCCAGCGACTATCGCGCTGCCGGAGATCAGATGTTCCGCTGGACCGGCGGGATCGATCCGGACCGTCTGCCGAAATACGTCAAGTCGATGAATGACGCCTATGGGCCGGACGACGCACGCCGCCGCCTGATCGAAGGGCCGCCGCATTCGATGTTGTTTCCGAACATCTCGCTGGCGGAGATGAACATCATGGTGATCGAGCCGATCAGCCCCGACGCGTCGATTCAATATACCTGCCCCGTGTTCCTCGAAGGCGCCGACGACCTCAACGCGCGCACGTTGCGCCGCTGCGAAGGGGCGATGGGGCCTGCCGGCTTCCTGATTGCCGATGATGCGGAGATCGGCGAGCTCACTCAAATGGGCGTGGCCAACCTCGAGCCGGAATGGATCATCCTCTCTCGCGGCTTGGGCAGGGAAGAAGTGCTGCCCAATGGCGTCAAGCTGGCTGGACTGATGGACGAGACCAGCCAGCGCGGTTTCTGGAACCATTACCGCGAGGTGATGGCTGCATCGCAGGAGAATGTGCGTTGACCATTTCCCTCCTTGAAACGGCCCCGGCCGTCGGCGTCGATCCCAAGGCGGTCGAACAATTTCTGTACCTCGAAGCGCGACTGCAGGACGAGCACCACTATGACGATTGGGAAGCGTTATGGGCGGTCGAGGATGTCCTCTACTGGGTGCCGATGCGCGAGGGTGCGGATCCGAGCCGGGAGGTCTCGTACATCTATGACAATCGCTCGCGCCTCGCGAGCCGGATCCGGCAGCTCAACACCGGCGTCCGTCACTCGCAGGCGCCGCATTCGCGCCTGCGACGCCTGATCTCCAACATCGAGATCAACGAAACTGACGACGGGATAAGCGTCGAGTCGAACTTCTTGCTGATCGAATCGCGCCGCGCCGTGATGACCACCTGGGCGGGACGCACCACCCATCTGCTCGAGACGTCCGAGGTAAGCTTTCGGATCAAGCGCAAGATCGTCAATCTGGTCAATTGCGAGCAAGCCATCGGCAATCTCGCATTCCTCGTCTGACATTGTGAACCCCCGGCTCGACGCAGCGATCATCGGCCTCGGTCAGGCCGGCCTGACGCGGACGGACACGCGTTCCGCCGCAGAACTTGCTCGCTGCGCGGTAATCGCAGCGGCAGAGGATGCAGGACTCGGCACGGCCGGCTTGGACGGGTTGGTGGTGTGCCGTTCCGGCGGCGCGAGCGATGCCGTGCTGGGACTGGATCTGCAGCGCGCGCTGGGCCTGCGCGATCTCAAGCTCAACCGGATCGTGTTGTGCGAAGGCGCCAGCGCGCTCGCCGCCATCCAAACCGCTGCGCTGGCAGTCTCGGCGGGGATGGCGAACAGCGTGGCGTGCATCTTCGCCGATGCTCCGATGACGCCGGGCACGCAAATGCGCACCGCCTTTGGCCGGCAAAAAACCGGGTCCGGAATGGAAGGTCTTCGCTACACCGCTGGTCTGTTCGGCGGCGCGGCCGTGCATGCGCTCAGCGCTCAGCGCTATCTCGCGCTCTACGGGCTGGGCGAAGAGGTGCTCGCCGACGTGGCAATCACATCCCGCATCTGGGCCGGTCTGAATCCCGATGCGACATACCGCAAGCCATTGACGAGAGAAGACTATTTCTCCTCACGCTATATTGCCGATCCGCTCCGCCTGTTCGACTGCGCCGCGCCGGTCAATGGCGCTATTGCGGTGATTGTGACCAACACTGCGCGGGCTGCCGACGGCGCGCAGCCCGCCGTGCCTATCCTCGCTTATGCCGAAGGGCATCCGGGCACGCCTGAACGACACGGGTTCGACCGCGCCCTAACTCATGGCGGCAAGATTGCCGCACCAGCGATGTTCGGGACGACCGGGCTGTCGCCGGCCGATATCGACATCTGCGAATTCTACGACGCGTTCAGCATCATGCCGCTACTCGCCTTGGAAGCCTATGGCTTCTACCCGCCCGGCGAAGCACGCAATGCCTATGCTGAAAGTGCTGCTGTGCCCGGTGGAAAGGGCCTCCCGATCAACACTGGCGGCGGCCACCTCTCGGGCTTTTATCTCCAGGGCATGACGCCAGTGGCCGAAGCCGTTCTTCAGGCGCGGGGCACCGCCGGTGAGCGACAATGCGCGCGTGCCGGAACGATCCTGGTGACGAACGAAGGAGGGCGGCTGGATTATCATGCCGGGATGATCCTTGGGTCCGCGAAGCAATGGCCATGACGTTACAGCCGATTCCCGATCCCGATCCCGCATCGGCTCATTTCTTCACCTCATTGGACGAGGGCCGCCTCGATGTCCTGCGATGCCGGCAATGCGGTACGGCGCATCTTGCCGTGCTGGTCTGCGATGCCTGCGGCGGCGCCGACTTCTCGTCCGAAACTGCCAGTGGCAGTGGCACGATCTACAGCTTCACGCGCACGCATATCGCGCATCACCCTGCCTTCGCCGACCACCTGCCCTTCTGCGGCGGTATCGTCGAGCTCGAAGAAGGTCCCCGGTTATTCGCGCCACTGCTCGGAAATGGGCCGTTCGCCGTGGACGCCGCTGTGACCTTCGATCGGCAGCACGCCGGGAGTCGCGGCTTCGCCGCCTTCCGCCTGACCATCCTTCCATCTGAATGAAAATCGACAGGATCGATCACTTCGTGCTCACTGTCGCCTCGATCGATGCGACATGCGATTTCTATCAGCGCTTGCTCGGTTTCGAGCGGCATTCGCCTGACGGCAAGCCAACATCGCTCCGCTTCGGCCGCCAGAAGATCAACGTGCATCAGGCCGACCGAACCTTCGATCCCAAGGCGCAACGGCCGACCCCTGGCGCTGCCGACTTCTGCCTGATCACACTCGAGCCGTTGGAGAGTGTCATGGAACATCTAGAACGGTGCGGAGTGCCGATTGAGAAAGGTCCGATAGCGCGCACCGGCGCGATCGGGCCGATGATCTCAGTTTATTTTCGCGATCCCGACGGCAACCTGATCGAGGTCAGCCGCTATCAATCGGGCGAGGACTGAAGTCGAGCCGGTAGGTCATTCCAACGCTACGAAATCACTCTAGCTGCGACCACTAAACCCGACGGGCAGGCCACGGTGTGCGACGAAGTCGGGGGACAGCGGCGGCACGGCAAGCCCAAGCCGTTCGGCGATGATCTGTGTAGCGGTGTTGGCATGCGCCATCCGCGTTTCTGCCGGCAATCGCGCGCTTTCGACGCTGATGTCTGTCGCCCGGATCAGGGTCGTGGCGATAAAGAAGGCGCCGAGCACGATGTAGTAATCGAGATCATGCACCTCGTGGCCGCTGATCTGGCGATAATGCTCGACCACCTCGCGCTCGTCCGGCCAGCCGCTCGAGCGGTCGATGCCGATCATCTCCGCATGGAAATTGTCCATCATGAGCCAATAGCCGAGGTCCAGCGCGCGCGGACCGGTAAATGCCCCTTCCCAATCCAGAACCGCCGCGATCGATTGATCCGGTGCAAAGAGGATATTGCCCGGGCGGGCATCCCCCCACAACAGCACGTCGTCATCGTCGCGCAGCGCCCCGCGCGCGCGCAAAAGATAATCGAGCGCCTTATCGGTGATTGGAAACGGCCGCCGTCTCGCCGCCCAGGCATACCACTCCGCCAGCTGACGCAGATGCCGGTCGATACCGGCGCCGCTCTCGCCATCCGCCACCAGGAAATCGTGCGAACATCGCCAGTCGATCGCATGTATCCCGGCAACTGCGTCGAGCCCGTTGAACGCGAGCGTCCGCCGCTGTTCGGCGGTAAGTTCGGTCAGCAATCCCTGCGCATGCATGGACGGGCGGCCGAGCGGTGAGCGGCCATCGACATGCTGCATGATGAGAAAAGGCGCGTCCAGCACCGAACCACTCGCCTCCACGCACATCATGGGTGCGACGGGCACGCTGCTGTGCTTTGCCACCCCATCGATCACCCGATACTCGCGAACGATGTCCGGTTTGAGGAAAAGCTGCTTGCCGCGCTGTTCGAAGCGAATGACGTAAGCGGCGTCCGTCGCGTTGGGCGATGACCGAGAGACGAGCTTGAGCAACTCGCTGGACTGTCCGCCGGCGAGCGGCTCGAGCGACAGGATTTCGCATTGCGGGCCGAATGCCGGCTGGCCGCGAAGCCAGGCGGCAAGGCGGGCGACCCGTTCAGGCGCGATGCTCATCGGATACCTTGATGACTATTTTGGCATGCGGGCTGCCGGACTGCGTCTCCCATGCCGCCTGTATCTCCTCCAGATCGTAGGCAACGGTATCGATCGACCAGTTTCCTGCCTTGGCATAGGCGAGCAGCCGTTCGAACGCGGCCTGCCGCTCCGCTGCCGGGCGGATCAGTTCGCCGGTATCGACGCCGTGATGATGACGACGGCGCAGCTCGGTGAGCGTGAGGGTCATCGTGCGTCCCGCGCGCGTACCGATGCTCATCAGCCGCCCACCTTCTGCAACAGATCGCATCGCAGACTCCGCCGGAGCGCCGAACAGCGGATCGAGCACCACGTCGTAACCGCGCTCCCCCCTCTTGGCCGCGAGCGCAGCATCATCGTCGCCCTGTCCCAGCTGTACGATGGCATCGAGAATCCCGCGATCCTTCATCCGCTCGAGCGCGTCCAGCGAACGCGCGGCACCGATCACCATCCCGGCACCCAACTGCCGCGCAGCCAGCGCGCCGATCTGCCCGACCGGCCCAGTCGCGCCCAGGATGAGCACCCGCTCGCCCGGCCGGATCTGCGCTTCCTCGAGCGGGATCAATGCTCCGAGACCCGCAAGCGCCAGAGCGATGACCTGCCGCGCGTCGGCCTCGTCGGGGATCGGCCAGACCTCCGCCTCTGGCACGACCGTGATTTCAGACATCGCCCCTTGCTGCGGCACCGAATGGCCGAAGTAGACGCGCCGGCCGTCTTCGAGCAGCCCCACCCCCTCGCCGCCGATGATGTAGGGAAAGACCGGACTCTTGTAAGTTCCCCGAACGCGCAGGACGTCGGTTGGCTGGAGACCCGCCCACTGCACCTTGATCCGCACGGCGCCGCCAATCTCGACCGGCTCCGGCGCGTCGGTGAAATAGGGTGTGGTGTTGAGCGCGTCTACCACTGCGGCTCGCATGTCAGTCTCCTCTTCGTCTCAACGGTCCGTCTTTTCGTTCGCCGAGATAGGCAGGATGCGGCACGTCGGAGAGCATATCGAGGTGACGTGGCGCCCAACCGAGTTCCGTTCTCGCGCGCGGCGCGCGCGAACGGCTGCACGTGCTCATGATGATGAGCGTCAGGAATTTGCCCCAGATCGCCACCGCCTCCTCGAAATCGACGCTACGCACAGCGCAGCCGAGTTGCCGGGCGACACTCTCCGCGAGGATACGATGCGCCACCTCGCCCGCAACGCTGTGATAGAGCGCGCCCGACACACCGCGTTCGAGCGCCAGGGCATAGACCCCGGCCAGATCCTCTACATGCACATTTGAGTAGAGGTTCAGGCCATGTCCGAGATAGCAGACATCGCCGGTCCGCTTCGCCGAATCGTAGAATGCCTGAATCAAGCCGCAGCCGCCATTGCCCCAGATCATCGGCGGGCGCACGACCATCGTCCGCACATCGCGACTCCCGGCATGCTGCACAAGCCGTTCGGTCTCCACTCGCCTGGTCAGCCATCTGGACGGCACGAAATCGTCGTTCTCGGCGAAACTATTCTCGCTCCAATCCCCGTCGGTCTTCTGGCTGAGCACGCCGGTGCCCGAGGTGAAGATCAGGGTCTTGCCGCTGCCAGCCATCCGTTCGGTCAACGCGGTCAGCGCCTCGTGCTCGGGCTCTAGCAGCAGTTGAGCGGCGTAGACGACGGCTTCGGCGTCAGTCAGCGCGAAGTCCAGCGTGTCGATTTGCCCGAGATCTGCTCGGATCGGCCGCGCGCCAAGCTCCATGACGCCCGCGGCCGCGGATTGGGATCGTACGGTTCCCGACACATCATGTCCGTCCTGCACCATCCGGCGCACGATATGCGATCCGACATAGCCGGTCGCGCCGATTATCAGGATTTTCATGGCTCAGCAGGTGTCCGCGAACGGCTTGATGCTCAAGACCCTGCGAAGGGACTGTTGCTTCAGTCACAGCTGGGCGACATTTCGTCGGTCCGTATTTATCAAGATGAGGGAGACCGCGATGTCGGATCGCATCGTCGACGAGTCCATCCCCACCGATCAAACGCTACCGAGCCCGGCTTATGCCCGCTATGCGATCGGGCTGCTCATGGTCGTCTATATGTTGAGCTTCCTGGATCGGCAGGTGATGTCGATCCTTGCAGAACCGATCAAGCGTGACCTGGGGCTCGCCGACTGGCAGATCGGCGCGGTCAGCGGTCTCGCATTTGCGCTCTTTTATACGCTGGTCGGCATCCCGGTGGCGCGACTTTCGGAACGCGGGCACCGACCATATATCATCGCGACCGCCATCAGCATCTGGAGTGGATTCACGATCCTCTGCGGTTTCGCCCAGAGCTTCACCCATCTAGCGCTGGCTCGATTCGGAGTCGGCACCGGCGAAGCGGGTTGCACGCCACCAGCGCTGTCACTGATCGCAGACTATGTCCCTCGCGAGCGACGTTCATCCGCGGTCGCGATCTACATGGCCGGCGCACCGGCGGGTGCGCTTCTCGGCATGGTGCTGGGCGGCGTCGTCGCCAGCCATTGGGGATGGCGTACCGCGTTTCTCGTTGCCGGGGCACCTGGTTTGCTCGTCGCGGCTCTGGTGGCGCTGACGCTGCTGGAACCTCGCCTCAAGGCGCGCTCGGCGCCAATCCGGGCGCCTCAGCCAGACAAGGAAACCTTTGTAGCCACACTGAAGGTGCTCAACGCCAAGCCGACCTACCGGCTGATTGTTTCCGCCGTCACGATGAAGGCGTTCATTCAGTATAGCGTGCATGCGTTCCTGGGCTCATTCTTCTTCCGCAACCACGCCGTCGAGCTTGCGGACACCGCAAGTGCGTATGGCCTGAAGCCGGTCGGCTTCCTGGGAATCGCGCTGGGTCTCATCCTTGGGCTATCAGGCATTGCAGGCTCGATACTGGGGGGCAAGATTGCCGATCATTTCGCCCGCCGCGACATTCGCGCGCACATGACGATCCCCGCGATCGCCGTTCTCGTGGGCACGCCCTTCTACATCGCGGCGTTCCTGGTGGATTCGCTGCCGCTCGCGCTGGCGCTGCTGCTCGTCCCCGGTACGCTCAACGCCATGTACTACGGACCGGCCTATGCGATCGTGCAAGGGCTCGTACAGCCATCGATGCGGGCTACGGCGACCGCCGTACTATTGTTCGTCATCAGCCTGGTTGGACTCGGGCTCGGCCCACTGGTCATCGGCTTGGCAAGCGACACCTTGGCGGGGCAAGGGCTGGGCGAAGCTGGGGGCATCAAATGGGCGCTCATGCTGTGCGTTCTGGTCGCCATCCCCGCGGCGATCTGCTTTCTCGCCGCGCGTAAAACCCTGCAAGCCGACCTCGTAAGTTAAGGGCCAACATTTGCACACATCATCGACATCCGCATCCTCCGGGGATCGCGCCAAGCCGGGCAGTTCGACAATGCGCTGCGCTGCAGGAGGAAATATCCGATGACTCTCAAGGAAGCCTTCGCCGCATTGGACGCCGCACCGCATTGGCGCATGCGCGCGCGCTATCTCGATGAATGGCGGCGGGCCGGCTATCACAGCGGCAAGCTTACCGGCGAACTGATTGCGGATCGCGTTGCCGAACGTCCAGACGTACCCATTGTCTTCGGATCACGCGAACGCCCGTCCGAGACGACTGCAGCGGAACTGCTGCGCGAAAGCTACGGCGTTGCGGCGGCGTTTCACCGCCTCGGCCTACGCGAAGGCGACGTATTGGTGTCGCAGATGCCTAACTGGCGCGAGGGATCGCTGACGCTTCTCGCCGCGCTGCACCTCGGTCTGATCTTCGTTCCAATGGTCCATATCTATGGGCCAGCGGAAATGGCCTTCATCATCAACGCAGTCGGCGCGAAGGGCGTCGTGGTGCCCGACCGGTGGAAAAAGATCGACTATGGCGCGCGCATCGCAGCGCTTGGAAATGTGCCCACGCTCGAACACGTGATCGTCGCTGGATCGGAACCGATGCCTGGCAAGGTCACGCGCTGGCGCGATCTGGACCGCAGCGATGCGGAGCTGCCGCAGCTCGAGGCAAGACCGAATGACCCCTGGCTGATCATGTTCACGTCCGGTACGACCTCGGCACCGAAGGGCGTGGTCCACACCCATCACAGTTTCGCTGCCGAAGTGCCGCTATTTCCCACCGCACCGTCGCCGAAGGGCGGTATGAAGCTGTTGCCGCTGCCTGCGGGGCACAGTGCCGGCGTAATCGCAGCGTTGCGGCCTCTGCTGGCCGGCGATGCCTGCTTGATGATGGATGCGTGGGACGAACAGCTCGCGATCGAGCTGATCAAGCGCCACCGCCCGGATCGCGCGGGCGGCGTGCCCTTCATCATCTCGTTCCTGCTCGATCATGCCGACGAACTGTTCCCCAACGGACTGGTTCAGATGTCGGTCGGGGCAGCGAGCGTTCCCTCGGCCTTGATGGAACGCGCTGAAAAGCATGGCTGCCCGGGCACGCGAACCTATGGCTCGACCGAGCACCCGACCATCTCCGGCGCATTGCCCGCAGATCCATTCGAGAAACGCGCGACGACCGATGGCGTATTGCTACCGGGCGTTCAGGTGCGTCTGATCGACGATGAAGGCCGTGCCGTCGGTACGGATGTTATTGGCGAGATCGTCAGCATGGGGCCCGAACTGTTCAAGGGCTATCTCGACCCCGCACACAACGAAGCTGCATTCGCGGATGACGGCTGGTTCCACACCGGCGATATCGGCCAGCTCGATACGGATGGCTATCTGCGCATCGTCGACCGCAAGAAGGACATCATCATCCGCGGCGGTGAGAATATATCGTCGAAAGAGGTCGAGGATACGCTGGTGCTTCATCCCATGATCGCCGAAGCGGCAGTCGTCGCATGGCCAGATGGGCGCATGGGCGAGCGGGTCGGCGCATTCGTCCGACTGAAAGATCCGGCAACGCTCACGATCGACGACATCGCCGCTCACTTTCTGGCAGCCGGTATTGCACGCCAGAAGACGCCTGAGCGCCTCGTCGTGGTCGATGACTTTCCGCGCACACCGGCAGGAAAAATCTTGAAGACCGAGTTGCGCGAGCGTGTGCGATCGCTTGCCGCACAGGAGAAGGACCCGGCATGAATCTCGAGCTTACCGAAGATCAGGAAATGCTGAAGGACGCGCTCTCGCGCGCTTTCGCCAAATCCTCCCCGCCCGCCCGAATCCGCGAGGCTGAGATGTCGGGCCATGATCCCGTCACATGGCAAGTATTTGTCGAGATGGGCCTGCCCTTATTGCGCGTCCCGGACGCTCAGGGCGGCGCGGGCGCGGGCCTCATGGACGCTGTCATCGTGGCAGAAGTGTTCGGTGAATTCGTGCCCGTGATTCCGGCGCTCGACGTCATTGTTGCCGCGCAATTGCTGGCAGCGCTCGGCGCTGACGTTGACGATGTGGCGGGGGGCAAGATCGCTGCACTTGCCTTGCGCCCCACCGACGGGAGCGAGCAACTGGTCGATGCTGCCGCTGTTGCAGACCAAATTTTGTTCCGGAGCGGCGACGATATTCGCTCGCTCTCGGGGCCATTCGGGCCAGCCGAAACCAATATCGGGTCGAGCGCCGCGCGCCGGGTCGCGCTCGGTGATAATGTCGGCGAAGTGATCGCCTCGGGATTTGACGCGATCGCGGCCTATGATGCCGCAATCGAAGAGTGGAAGCTACTCAACGCCGCAGCCACGGCTGCCGCGGCGCGCAAGGCGATTCTGATCGCGGCCGAATATGCCAAGGAACGCCATGCATTCGGCCGGCCGATCGGGAGCTATCAAGGCCTCGCACATCCTCTCGCGGAAGCGCATTGCGAAGTCGAAGGGGCAGCGCTGCTGGTGTGGCGGACGGTTGAAGCACTGGCCGCCGGACAGGCCAAGGCGGGTGCCCTGGCGCGGATGAGCGCCTGGTGGGCGGCTGAGGCCTGCCGCCCGGCGGTGATCAAGGCGATGCGGGTATTTGGCGGCTATGGCATGACCATGGAGTATGACGCACAGATCTACTTCCGCCGCGTCACCCAATGGTCGCTGCTTGCCGGAGATCCCGCTGACGATCTACCCGTGATTGCCGACCGTTTGTGGTCAAATGCCGCCCCCGCACTGCCTGCCGCAGGCGATACCACCGTAACGTTCGAATATCCGCCGAGCGCGCTAGAGGCCGCGAAGACGGTGCGACGGATTTTCGTCGAACATGCAACCCCCGAGCGATGCGAAACGCAATTCAATTCCGACGACTTCTTCGATCCGGAGCTCTACCGGAAGCTCGCCGCGGTCAACCTGCTCTACCCGGATTGGCCCGTCGAACATGGTGGCAGCGCCTGCGACCGCTTTTCGGTCGCCGCGATCAAGAAGGTATTCACCGAATTCGACTGGGGCCACGTCGTCATCTCTGTGTCCGACATGCTCGGCAAGATGGTGCTGCACTTCGGCTCCGACCAGGCGAAGGCCGAGATCCTGCCCAGGCTCGCCGCGGCAGAGGCCTACGGTTCGCTCGGCTACTCCGAGCCATCATGCGGCTCGGACATCTTTGCCGCCCGGACCAAGGCGGTCCGCGACGGCGACGACTGGATCATCGACGGGCAAAAAATGTTCACGTCGCAGGGGCATATCGCGCAATATGCGCTGATGCTGACGCGAACCGGCGAGGACAAGCATGGTGGCGTGACGCTGTTCGCGCTGCCGCTGGACTCGCCCGGCTATCGCTGCGATGAAATCAAGACGATCGGCGACGAGCGCACCAACACGACCTTCTATGAGAGCGTTCGCGTTTCCGACGCCTATCGGCTGGGCGAGGTCAACGGCGGAGTGAAGGTGTTGGCAGCGGCGCTGACGATGGAGCAGGGCTCGGGCGACCATTATGTGGGCGCAATCAAACATATGCTGGTCAGTGCCGTGGAATGGGCGCGAACCGCGTCCCGTGGCGGCAAGCCGGCGATCGAGGATTCCCGCATTCGTTCGACGCTCGCGCGTTCCGCCACGCGCCTCGAAGTCGTCGATGTACTGAGCCGCCGGACCGCTTGGGGTTTCGGCGTTGGCAAGTCGCGCAAACATTACGGGCCGACCGCCAAATTGTTCGGCAGCGAAAGCTGGATCGTCTGTGGATCCGAACTCATGGCGCTGGCGGCGCCCGATACCCTGCTGCAGGGCTATACCTCAACTGGCCGCATCGAAAAGGAGTATCGGCGTTCGGTTCCAAGCACGATCTATGCGGGCACCAGCGAAGTGCAGCGCAGTCTGGTCGCAGAGGCTGGCCTGGGCCTGCCCCGTACAAGGACCTGACAATGACGGACGCAGACACAAAGCTGGAACGCAAGGATGCGATCCTGATCTTCACCTTCGACCGGCCCGATAAATACAACGCTTTCACGCGGCCGATGCTGGCCGCGCTGCGCGACGCCTTCGAGAGCTTCGCCGACGACGAAGGTCTGCGCGTGCTGCTGATCCGGGGCACGGGCCGTTATTTTTCTTCCGGGATGGATGTGACGGCGCTCGGCGCAGGGCCGGCGAACGAAGGGCCTTCGGGATTCCGGCGCCGTTATCGCGAGAGCGCCTGGCATCAACTGTACGACGCGTTCGAAGCGCTGGAAAAACCGATCGTTGTGGCCCACCAAGGGCCGTGCCTTGGCGCTGCGCTGGAAATGTCACTGTCGTGCGACTTTCGCCTGGCGAGTGATGCCGCGCATTACGCGCTGCCAGAACTGAATATGGGCATGATCCCCGGATCGGGGGGCACCAGCCGGCTGGTGCGGATCATCGGGGGACACTGGGCACGATGGATGATCATGGCCAATCGCCCAATCAGCGCCGATCGCGCGCTTACCGTCGGCCTCGTTCACGAGATTTATCCGGCGGCGGAGTTCGACGCCAAGGTTGAGGAATTCTGTCGCTCGCTCGCGGAGCAGCCCGCCGAGGCACTTGCCGCGGCGAAGCTTGCGATCGAACTGGCAACCGATCTCGACCGTACGCAGGCGCGCAACGTCGAGCGCCTCGTGAACAGCAGCTTGTTCGGTCGTGAGGAGCAGGCGCGTGTCTTTGCAGCGTTGCGAGCGCGTTTCACGAAATCAAAATAGACAGGCACCCTATATTACACAGAGCAACGAAGTTGAATGCAGACACACATCTATTTAAACCCTTCCGTCTATATGTAAAATAATTCGTGATAGTATATTTATCAAGACGACCTCCGTGCTGTTGACCATATCACATTGATCGGTGAACTTTGCGCCACGTTGCCAACGCGGCCAAAGGAAGATTGCGGACATGGAAAATTTGGATATGGGTCCAGGCTTTATTCGGAAAGCCGTCGAGGAGGCCGATCTCAACGCATTGCGGGTGGCGTTGCTGCAAGCGACTGGGGATCCCGAATACGCTGCCATTCCAGTCGATCGTATCGAAGTCCGCGCCGGTGCCGGCACGACTTTCGTGGTCGCGGAATCGCATCGCCAGCGCCTGATCGACAAGGCCGTCGAGTTTCTGTCCGACCGGCCGCACGAACACGAACTCACCGTTCCGAACGACGAGCAATTGCGCTCCTTCATGGAGTTGGTCACTGGCGGCGAGCCCATCAGCGACGAGGATTTCGATATCCGCCGGCCAGTGCCGGCGTTCGACGATTATCCTCGCGCAGCCAAGTGGCGCCAGGCACCGCAGCCGCTTCCGGCATCCTTTCAGGTGGCGATCGTTGGCGCGGGCTTCAGCGGCCTGGGCATGGCGGTCCAGCTCGAACGGCTTGGCATCCCGTACGTGATCTACGAGCGCCGGTCGGAGATCGGTGGTACGTGGAGCATCAACACCTATCCCGATGCGCGCGTGGATACGCCAAGCGCAATGTACGAGTTCAGCTTCGAAAAGCGTTATCCGTGGACCGAGCATTTCGCGCGGCAACCCGAGGTACGCGCCTATCTCGATCATATCGCGCACAAGTTCGGGATCTTCGAGAAGATCCGGTTCAACCACGACGTCAAGGGTGGTGCCTTCGACGAGGTCGCCTCACTATGGCGCCTCGATGTCGTCGACGACGGCGGACAGCCCATATCGATCACCGCGAACTTCGTCATCAGTGCGTCGGGCCTATTCTCTACGCCGCGGCAGCTCACCGCAGAGGGCATCGAGGCCTTCGAAGGCGAGATCGTACACAGCACCGAATGGGACGAGCGACACAGCGCGGCCGGCAAGTCGGTGGCGGTCGTCGGCAACGGTTCGACTGGCGTGCAGCTCCTCAACCGAATTTCGGACGAGGCGACAAATGTCTATGCCTTCCAGAGGACGTCACAATGGATTTCGCCGCGCGAGCGATACGGCGAGCCGATGAGCCCGGGCGACAGCTGGCTCCGCAAGAACATGCCCTATTACTGGAACTGGACGCGCTACACCGGCACCCTGCCCGTCCTGAACCTCTATCAATTCCTGGTGCCCGATCCGGCGTGGCGCGCGGCGGGCGGCCTTGTTAATCAGCCGAACGATGCGCTTCGCGAGGCGATGACGCAGTATATCGTGCAGCAGGTGGAAGGTCGGCAGGACCTGGTCGACAAGCTTGTGCCGAGCTATGCTCCCTTCTCACGACGCCTGATCGTCGACAATGGCTGGTATCGCTCGCTGCTCAAGGACAATGTCGAGCTCGTCACGACGCCGATCAGCCGCCTGACCAGAACCGGCATCGTTACTACCGATGGCCAGGAACGCGCGGTCGACATGATCGTGACCGCGATCGGCTTCAGCGTCGAGAAATATGTTTGGCCGTCCGACTATGTCGGCCGCGGCGGCGTGCCCCTTCAGGACAGGTGGAGCAAGGATGGCGCGCGGGCTTACCTCGGCATGATGATCGACGGCTTTCCGAACTTCTTCGTACTCTACGGTCCGAATGCGCAAAGCGTCAGTGGCGGCGGCGGGACGATCCCGACCCAGATCGAGATGTGGACCAAGTATGTCGCACAACTGATCGTCGACACGATTGAGAGCAGCCATGCCGCGGTCGAGGTCACCAGCGATGCGTTCGAGACCTATTATGAACGCCTGGACGAAGCCGCCAGCAAGCTGATCTGGTTGACGGACACGGGTTCGATGGAGCGGAACTACTACGTCAAGGACGGCCGTCTTCAGGTAAACATGCCGTTCCATTATCAGGTCTGGCACCATATGCTCGCCAAGCCGGATCTGGGCGACATGGCGCTGACTGGGACGTTGCTCGACCCAGAGGCTCGTGATGGAAGGCCGGAAGCTCAGGAACCGATCAGGCTATCCGCATAGCGACGCATCTGCTCATGGAGTTCGGTGACCCGCGGTTCGACATGGTCCGGCTGGCCAGCAAGCCCAAGCACGAGCTGGATACCCGCGGCCGGCCGGGGCAATGCGAGCGCGATCGAGAACAGCCGGTCGCTGAGGCCGCAAGCATATCCCTGTTCCCGCGCCGCGGCGACAGATGCGCCGAGCTCCCCACGCGCTTCGTCGTTCATGTGGCGTGCCTCCGGCGTGCGTGCAATCCAGCGCTCCATCTCCCGGTCGTCATGTGCGGCCAAAAATGCAGCGCCCAGCGTGGAGCGAGTGATCGAGACCCGGCTGCCCTTGCGTACCAGGCCGGCCAATGCCGGCGGCGTCGCGATATCGACAAGTTGCAACGTTCCCATCTGCGGCGCAGCGAGTGTGACGATCTGCCCGGTTCGCGCGCCCATCGTCGCGACGAGATCGCTCAACGCATCCCCACCGAAGAAGCCTTCCGCAAGCCAGTTGGCGAAGGGCAGGAGTCGCGGGGAAGGCCGGTAGAGCTTTCCCTCGAGGTCGATGAGCAGGTAGGCCGAATCGACCATCGTCTTCAGCAGCTGGTCGGCGCTCGAGGGATGGAGGTCGAGTGCGTGCGCGATGTCAGTGGCGCGCAAGGGGCGTCGAACTGCCGCAAAATGCTCCAGGACGTCGAGCGCACGAACTGCCGATTTCGAGATGTTCCGGCGCTCTCCGGGATGCCTGATGTCGCTGCTGGTGTGCCGTACGCCGCCATCCTGAGCGCCTTCGTCGGCCGCTTCCTCTCGTCCCTGCCCCATCTGTCGCTGTCCCCCTCGGCGGGCGTTGAGCGCGTGCGATACGCCTGTCATTCCACAGTCTCCCTCTAACGTCAGCGAGTTCATCATGTCGCGCGAAATGTATCATGCCACAGGACATCGCCCCGCCACCGCGCGACCGCTGGACACGCCTCCACTGAAGCCCGGCCGGGAGGCCCCGGCGGAATTGCTCGCGCGACGCGCGATGGCACTGCCCGGCCACGGCTATCCGCCGCCCCCGAGCGTCGTTACGCAGGAGATCGAACTCGGCCCGCTGCGCTGCCTGTCCTGCTCGGCGCCAGATGCACATGGCGTCCTGTTTCACATCCATGGCGGCGGATTTCGCGGCGGGAATCCATCGCGCTCCCAGCCATTTGCCGAAACCGTGGCGGCGCGGCTCGGCTGCACCGTCATCCTGCCCGGTTATCCGCTGGCACCGGAAAATCCGTTTCCTGCAGCACTGCTGAACCTGCGCGATGCGTTCGCGGCCATCAACACCAGCCAACCGCTCGTGATTGGCGGGGACTCGGCCGGCGGCAACCTGGCGCTCGGATTGTGGCAGCTTGGTGCTGCCGCCGATGCACTGTGGCTGCTCTCACCCTGGCTCGACCTGCGGGTGACCGCGCAAGCATATGATCGCGCCGCCACGACCGACCAGCTCTTTTCGCGCGAAATGGCGCTCGATGCCCGCGAAATGTACCTGCAGGGCCATTCCCCCGAGGATCCTCTGGCCTCGCCCCTGCTCGCTACGCTCGACGGGCTTCCGGAGACCTTCGTGCTCGCAGGCGGGGTCGAAGTTCTGCTCGACGACAGCCTGAGGCTGGTTTCGCAACTGGCGGCCGCCGGGGTCGATGTGGAGTGTCGTATAATTCCGGACATGCAGCATGTCGCGCCCACCTTGGGTCCGGACTGGCCCGGCAGTTTGGCGGGCCTCGATGCAAGCATCCGCTTCCTCGAACGGCAATTCGCGCACCGATAGTTCTACACGCCGTAACCAAAGATGCATTGGAGAGAAAAGTGACGAAAACAGACCTGTTGGGCCTCAACGGCAAGATCGCCATCGTCTGGGGCGGCGGCCAAGGCATGGGCGAGAGTTCGGCACTTCATCTGGGCCGCGCCGGATGCCGCCTCGCGGTGGTCGATATGAGCGCCGCGCGAGCCGAGGAGGCCGTAGCGCGCCTTGCCGCGCAGGGATGTGACGCGATACCGCTGATTGGCGACATCACCAATGAGAGCGATGTCGAACGCGCGACCGCAGAGGCGGAAGCCGCTTTGGGCCCGATCGACATCATGGTCACGATCGTCGGGGCGTCGAGCTGGAAACCGCTGCTCGAAGTCACCGAAGCGGACTGGAACCGGGAGCTCGATCTCAACTTGAAATCAGTGCTTTACAGTGCACGCGCCGCCGCACGACGGATGCTTGCGACTGGCCGAAAGGGGACGATCATCGCTGTCAACTCGGTGAGCGGGCTCACCTCGGCGCCGTTCCACGCCCCCTATGGAGCCGCGAAGTCGGGACTGATGAATCTCGTCCGCTCGATGGCGGTGGAATGGGGTCCAAATATCCGCATCAATGCGATCGCTCCGGGGACGATCATCACGCAACGCCTGCCCAAACAGGCGACAGAGGACGATCCGGCCAGCCCGTTCCGCCGCCGCCTGCCGCTGCAGCGCCGAGGAACCACCGACGAGATCGGCAAGGGCGTGCTCTTCATGGCATCAGACCTTGCCAGCTACGTGACCGGACAGACACTGGCTGTCGACGGAGGATGGACGGCCGCCTGGATGTTCGACGTTCCGACCGAAACGTCACGGCCTGGCACGCTTTCCGACTGACGGCCGACAAAGAAAAGAGGGGCGGTTGGTTGACCGCCCTTCTTTCCACAGTTGCAGATTTGTGCTCAGCCGCCAAATGGCAGTCGCAGCTCGATACCATACATCCGGGGCGGCCCAGGCCACGCGCTAAGCAGGCCGATAACGTTCACGAGCGCGTATTTTCCTGCATAGTATTTTTCATTGGTGGCGTTGGTGACAAACGCACCGATATCGAAAGGTGCACCCAGGGGCTTTCGCCAATCGGCGCGGAGGTTCAGCAGGCCATAGCCGTCCACGAGGCCAACCTGATTGAGGCACCAGCGCTCTATGCCGCCGGGGCCGCAGTTCTTCGAGTTGGAGTCAGTGGTCTGGAAACTGCTTTGATACGAGTAGGTCGCCGAGATTGACGCCTCGCCATGCTCGGGCGCCATGGGGACGTTGAACCGCGCACTTGCGGTGAACATGTGCTCGGGTGCGTAGGAGAAGCGCGCGCTCGAATTATCGACCGTAACCGGGCCGCCCGCCGTATTGAAGACATTGGTATAGTCGTCATATACCGCCTTGGTGAGCGCATAGGATGCCGACAGGTTGACGATCCGATTGATATCGATGTTCAGGTCCGTCTCCAAACCATAGACATGCGCCTTGGCGGCATTGCGGTCCTGAGCCGCCGTAACACCATTCAAGACGAGCGTAATGTTCCGCTGGAGATCACTGTACCAGCCATAATATGCAGCAACGTTAAACCGGACCGCCGTATTGCCGAGATCGAACTTGTTCTTCGAACCGACTTCGATATCGTCCACCAGTTCGGGCCTGACGTCCGGCGAAGTCGCCGAACGCGCCGCACCCGCGCGATAGCCCCGGCGATGCGCCACATAGAGTAGATTGTCCCGCGTGAACTGATAGTTGAGACTGATGTCCCAGGTCGGTTCGGTGAACTGCGCTTTGGTCTTGAAGGAACAGAGCAAGCGGTCGGTCAGATTGGGGATCACCACGGGAACGCCGCTGGCAAGGCAAACATAGGGCTGGGTGACTGTTGCCGACAGCGCGCGCTGCTGGCGCACATGCGAATCGATATAACGCGTGTCTCTCGTGACGCGCGCTCCGAACGACAGGCTCAAACCCTCGGCGATTGAAGGCAGCTTTATGTTGGCATGACCGAAAGTCGAGATGCTGTCGTTGCGACCGGTAAGATCGGTGTAATTCAACGGCAGTGCATTGAACGTTTGCGCGTTGGTGAAATCATCCCCCTTCTCGGTTGAATAGAAGGCTCCAAAAACATAATCTACGTTTCCATTCTCACCCTGAACTTGCAACTCTTCGCTGAACTGATATCCGTCATAGCTACCGAACGTATAGAATATACCCAGACCAGACCCATCGGCAAATGTACTAAAATTATTTTTAATATCACGATATGCGATAATGTTCTTAATTCTTGCCGATCCAAAGAGGCCGAGATCACTTCCCAACTCGATGGTGGTGGTATTCTGAATCGATAGCACCTTGTCGCGATTACGAGCCCGGTGCAGCTCGCGATACTCATAGAAGCCCAGCGCGTTGCCCGCAGCAAGCTCGGCCTGAACCGCTGGAACCAAGGCCGCCACGGGAAAGGCTATCGGATTGAAACCGATCAGCTTCGGCTGAAAGCCGATCACATCGCTATTGAAATAGGTACCAATGAAGTCGGACGTGACCCCTTCCATCGGCGTCAATCGAAGCGATGCTCGAAGCGACGTGTTGTCCTCGTCCCAGCTTCGCTCGCCCGGCCGCAGCGCATTGCGGAACCAGCCGTCCATTTTGTGATATTTGCCGGCGACACGAAGCTGTACCGCATCGCTGATCGGTACGTTGAGCATACCCTCAACATCGCGCATCCCGAAACTCCCGGCGGAAAGCTGGCCATAGCCTTCGAAATCGTGCGTCGGTGCATTGGGCGTGAGCAGGATCGCGCCGCCCGTCGTGTTCCGGCCGAACAACGTGCCTTGCGGCCCCTTCAGCACCTGGACCGACTGGAGATCGAATACCGACTGAGCAGATCCAGCGGAACGGGCGGTACCAACTTCGGCAAAATAGACGACGATGGCGGGATCGGCCGTAATGCGGGTCGCGTTGGCGCGCTGACCGCGAATTTGATAAGCTGGTCGCGTGCTTCCAAGTGAGCTCGGGGTGACGGTCAGGCCAGGCGCGATGCGAGGCAAGTCGACCAGCGATTGCACGCTTTGCGAACGAAGCTGCTCGCCCGAAACCGCGACAACCGAAACGGGCACCGCCTGAAGGCTCTCCTCCTTCCGGCGCGCGGTAACCAGGATTTCGCCTTCATCGGGCACATCGGCCTGACGCACCTCTCCGTCGCTTGCCACCGGCGCGGGCGCGGATTGCGCCAGCGAAACCGATGGCCATGCGATCGCACCGATGGCAGCGGAAGCGCCGAGCGTGCTCAAGATTATCCGCATCGCGGAACCTCGTCTCATGTTCCTATCCCCTCCAAAAAAATTGTCTCGTCGAAAGCGAGTGGGTTTGAACGTATCCCGGCGCACATCGGAGCCTTCGGCCGCTCGCCCGTTATTCGTCGGGTCGAAACTAAATCGAGGGGGATTTGGAGCAATCCCCGCCGCAGGGGACAGACAAGGAGGAGAGAAGGGAACACTACGTTTGAACAAATCCTAGATGGGAGGACCGGCAATGCTGAATGCCGAGCAGAATGCCAATCTTACTCGGGTCGAGAGTGATGCACCGATGGGAGCGCTGCTGCGCAGTTGGGCATGGTTTCCCTTCGCGATATCGACTCAGCTCGTCGCCGGCGATGCTCCCCTGAGGGTCCGCCTCCTGGGCGTCGATTATGTCGCGTTCCGGACAACGGAGGGCCAAATCGGCTTCATCGATGAGGCCTGTCCGCATCGCGGCGTGTCGATGGCTCTGGCTCGCAACGAAGGTTGCGCGCTTCGCTGCATCTTTCATGGCTGGGCGGTGGATGCATCTGGCAAGGTCGTCGAAGCACCCACGCATCATGGCGACGAAGTCGCCTTCCTCAAGGGTATTCGCACGCGGCATTATCCCGTCCAGGAACGCGGCGGCCTGATATGGGTATGGCTGGGCGATCTCCCAGCCGCTGACTTTCCCGACCTGCCTTTCTTCCAGCTCCCTGAAGATCATGTCTGGATGACGGTCACCAAGGTCGATTGCAACTGGTTACAGGGCGTGGAGGGCGCGCTCGACTCCGCGCATGTGGGCACTTTGCACCAAAGCTGGGTACCGCGGCTCGCGGCGAGCACCTCCACCGCCGGCGGCACGATCGGCCTGGCATTGAATGCGGTCGCTCCGCGGTACGAGATCCAGCGGACACCTTTCGGACTCAGCGCGACCGCGTTGCGCGCATTGACCGACGATTCCACCTATGTCCGCACCACGCAGTTCGTCGCGCCGTTCATCAATCTGGTTCCTGGATCCGGGCACAATGAGGGATCAATCTTCATCGGCGTGCCGGTCGACGATACGCATCATCTGCTCTTCTTCGGCTATTTTTCCGAGCAACTGGTAATCGACGCGGATACACCGCGCGTTCAGGCACTGATCAGCAACGGGCGGATCGACCGCCATAACTTCGCGCCTTTCAAGGGCTCGCGCGACAACAACTGGGGCCAGGATCGCGCTGCAATGGCCGCCGGACACTTTACCGGGTTCACCGACAATCTGCTTGAGGAAGATATTGTCGTGCAGGTCAGCATGGGTGCGATCGCCAACCGCACGCGCGAACATCCTTCGTCAAGCGACGTCGCGATTGTGCAGGCGCGCATGCTGCTGCTGCGGGCGTTGCGCAACCATCAGGAAGGCGAGCCACCGCTCGCACCGCATCACGGCGCCTGGACCGGCAGCGACGCGCTGCCGGTCGATCGCATCGTGACCGCGGGACGAGATTGGCGCAGCGTTCCGGAACCTGTGTGACGCTCCCGCGGCATTGGGGATGTCGCGTGAGAATGTCGCGTGAAAGGACCTTCGTGTCCGTCACACACGCGGATTTTGGCGGAGTCCCGCTTGCCGTCTCCCCGGCAAGCGGGACTCGTCGTCCTTTAAACCGCGTGCCGGAACACCATCTGCGCGATACAGGAAGGCTTCTCTGATCCTTCCCGCTCGACGGTATATTCGATGATTGTCTGGAACATGGGGCCAACAGGCTCGAAGCTCAGGATCTTGGCGCTCACGCGCAAGCGCGAGCCGACCGGAACCGGGCTTGGAAAGCGCACTTTCTCGTAGCCATAGTTCAGCCCCATCTTGAAGCCGTCGAACTTGAACATGCCCTGGTTCAGCGCCGCGATCATCGACAGCGTGAGGAGCCCATGTGCGATCGTGGTTCCGAACGGCCCACTCTTGGCGCGTTCGACATCCACGTGGATCCATTGATGGTCGCCGCTCGCGCTCGCGAATTCGTTCACTCGCTCCTGCGTAACCTCGACCCATGCCCCAGGCCCCAAAGTTTGGCCGATCAGGCCCGGAAGCGTCTCCCGGCTCAACAACGTCGTCATGATCTCAACCTCCCAGGCGCAGGCCGGCTGCGCGCGTACCGAACAGATCGGTCCCGATGATTCGGCCGATTTCTTCCGTCTTCCACCGCTTCTCCCCGCTCGACAGCCCGGCACCTTCGTGCCAGCCCTTGAGAACCGACAGCCGATCGCGAACCGCGCGGAAACATTGGCCGCTGACCAGCTGTGCCTCGTCGCTGGCGAGCCACGCCACGACCGGCGAACCCAATGAGGGGTCCATCGGGTCGAAGGTCTCAGAGTCGAACTCGTCCGGCTCCTTGGGCGCACCCATACCGATGGTCGACGAGATGCGCGTAAGCCCCCCGGGCGAGATCAGGTTTGCGGTCACGCCGATCGAGGCGAGTTCCAGCGAGAGCGTAAGCGTAAGTCCGGCGACGCCCGACTTGGCGGCGGCATAGTTGGTCTGGCCGAAATTGCCGAGCAAACCGGCGCCCGACGTCGTATTGATGATCCGGCCAGGATAGCGGCCGCTGCCGGCCTTGGCGGCAGCGCGCCAATGCTGTGCCGCTGCGCGGCAGATCAGCCACGTACCGCGAAGATGGACCCTCATCACAAGGTCGAAATCCTCAACCGACATGTTCCAGATCGCCTTGTCGCGAACGATGCCGGCATTATTGACGACGATGTCGAGCCGACCCCACTCGTCGATGCCGCGTTTTACCATCGCCTCGGCCGCAGCCTCGTCACTGACGTCGCCATAGTCCGCCACGGCTTCGCCACCGCGCGACTTGATGAGGTCGACCACCAGGTCGGCGTCGCGCCCCTGCCCCTCACCCTTGGCGTTGCCGCCAAGGTCGTTGATCACGACCTTGGCACCCTGTCGCGCCAACTCAAGCGCGTGGCCGCGCCCGATGCCATGTCCAGCGCCGGTGACGAGCGCCACCTTGCCTTCGAGAATTCCTGTCATCTGCTTCTAGCTCCTTGCCGGACTAAATACCGGAATGGTGACTTCCTCGGAGATCGCCTCGAACCCGAGCTCCAGCGGCATGCCGATCTGAAGTTCCTTGGGCGAGGCGCCCGTAATGATCGTGGTGACGCGTACCCCTTCTTCCAGATCGACCTGAGCCGCGACGTAGGGCAGCCTGGAATTGAACGGCGGAAGGTCGTTCACGAACACCGTTGACCAGGTGTAGAGCGTGCCGCCGCCGCTGGCCGGAACCAGCGTCACCGACTCGCTCCAGCAATGCGGGCACATCGGGCGCGGGTAATAATGAACTCGTTCGCAGGAATCGCATCGCCCCAGCATCAGCCGGCCTTCGCGCAAAGCATCCCAGAACGGCTTGGTTTCTGCTTCGATCGTCGGCAGATCGAAGCGTGGCCCACTGTTTGCCATCAATACCCCCTGAAGTTGACGGGGCGCTTCTCCACGAAGGCGGCAATCCCTTCCTTCGCGTCGTCGGTCTTGCCGTTAATCTCCTGCGCCATCGCCTCTGCGAGAAATGCCGCCTGGCGGTCACCATCAAGCGAGGCATTCAACAGGCGTTTGGACAGGCCGATCGCCGAGGTCGCTCCCGCGGCCAACCGCGCCACAAGCGCATCGGCTTCCGCACCAAGATCCTCGACGGCGCAGACCCGATTGACCATGCCGAGCGCGAGCGCCTCGCGCGCTGGCAGGCGATCACCGAGAAATGCGAGTTCCTTCGCTTTCTGCAAGCCGACACGGCGCGGCAGGAGATATGCTCCTGCCGCGTCCAGAGCGAGACCGCGCTGCACGAAGGGCTGTGAGAACCACGCCTCCTCAGCGGCAACGATCAGATCGCAGGCGAGTGCGAGATGGGCCCCCATGCCGGCCGCAGGCCCCTGCACCGCGGCGACGACTGGTTTGCCGCAATCAAGCACCGCCGCGATCAGCCGTTGAGCGCCCCCAAGCATCGTTCGCATCGTCGTCCCGACTGGCCGCGGCGTGGACATTGCACTCGACATGCGGCCGACATCTGCGCCGGAGCAGAAATGCTTGCCGGTCGATTGCAGCAGCACCGCGCGAATTTCGACATCGGCGTCGGCTTCGGCAAGCAGCGCGATCAGCCGTTCGCGCCCCTCCGCCGCGATCGCATTCGCTCGGTCGGGCCGATTGAGTGTGAGGCGCAGGACACCGTCCACAACCTCGCTCAGTACCATGTCAGCCGCATTCTCCCCCAACGCCTTGTCCTCCAAGCTTTCTCTGCCGATCCGTGGGAAGAGCCTAGCTATGGTCCACCGAGCTCGACGAGTCCCCGTTACGGTGACAGTCACCGCAGCGCGAATGGCCTAAGAGCACCATGATCATTTGAAGGGGATATGACATGGGTCGGCGGGTTGCGATTGCGGGCGTAGGATTGTCGGGATTGCCTGGGTCACCCGAGGCGACACCTTATGCGCTGCACGCCCAAGCCTCACGTGCGGCGCTCGAGGAATCAGGCTTGCGCCCCTCCGACATCGACGGGTTCGCCTCGGCGGGTCTCGGCGCGCTGCAGCCGCTCGAGGTCGCCGAATATATGGGGTTGAAGCCACGCTGGATCGACTCGACGGGCGTTGGAGGTGCGACCTGGGAGGTCATGGCCGCACATGCTGCCGACGCGATCGCCGAGGGACGTGCCGACGTTATCCTTCTCGCCTATGGATCGACCGCGCGGACTGACCTGAAGCGAAAGCTGCGCAGTGCGAGCCTGTCCTGGGGCACACGTGGCCCCAGCCAGTTCGAAGCCCCCTTTGGGCATACGCTGATCTCCAAATATGCGATGGCGGCGCGGCGTCACATGTACGAATACGGCACCACGCTGGAGCAGATGGCGGAGATCGCGGTATCGGCTCGCTACAATGCCGGGCTCACCCCCTTCGCTTCCTATCGCGACCCGATCGAGATCGCGGATGTGCTCGACGGCCCGATGATCGCCGATCCCTTCACCAAGCTGCAATGTTGCATCCGATCGGACGGCGGGGCGGCGGCCATCATGGTGGCGGAGGACCGCATCGCAGACCTCGCCGTCAAGCCGGTCTGGGTCCTGGGCAGCGCGGAGGCCAGCTCGCACGTCTCGATGAGCCAGTGGGACGACTTTACCACCTCTCCAGCGGCAGTGACCGGTCCGATGGCCTTTGCGCGCGCCGGCATCCGTCCGGATGAGATCGACGTCACCCAGATCTACGATGCCTTCACCTATATGGCGCTGATCACGCTCGAAGATCTCGGCTTTTGCGCCAAGGGCGAAGGTGGTGCCTTTGTCGAAGGCGGGCGCCTGCGCGTGGGCGGAGCGCTGCCGACAAATACCGACGGCGGCGGCCTGTCCGCTTGCCATCCGGGCATGCGCGGGCTCTTCCTCTTGGTCGAAGCCGCGCGCCAGTTGCGCGGTGGCTGTGGCGAACGCCAAGTGCAGGACGCGAAGCTCGCCTGCGTCAGCGGAACCGGTGGCTGGTTCTGCTCGAGCGGTACGATGATCCTCGGCGCCGACTGAGCGTGATTGCGCCATAGCGGATTCCAATAGCAGGCAGCGCAGCTAGCGCGAGCGCGAGCGCACACGGATCGCCATGATGTCCCCGAAGTCGAAGCTGGCTGACCAGCCGCTATCGACACGCCGGAGGGATGCGGATGGCACGTCCGATGCATGCTCTCGACAAGGCGCGTCGATGTGGACGATGTTGTCTCCGACTATAATGATGCCCGACAACGGGCGGACAGGAGAGACAGCCTTGAACGCAGTCGCTATAACCCAGCCACCCCAGACGCAAACCCTCGCCGGAGTCGTCAATGCGCTGGGAACGGATGAATTCGAACGCGAGACGCTGCACTTTCTGAACAGGATGTCGGGCGCAGAGCATTATTGTGTCTATCGTCTTCGCGAGGGATTGCCTCAGTTCCTGGGCGGCGCGAGCGTCAGGGGCACACACGCCATGCGCCATCGCAGTTCCGAGAAGCGCTGGCCCGAACGATCCTTCATCGAGTTGCACCAAGCTGATAAAGCTGCGCGCTCGTCGGACAATGCCTTGATGTTGCACGATGATATCGAACATGTCGCCGATCCGACGCTTCATTCCGCGCTTGAGCATTTCCACATTGTAGATCGGGTGCTGGTGTGTGGGCGGGCAGTTGACGATCTCTACGCGCTTTCGGTGATGCGGTCGCGCGAATCGGGGCAATTTGCCGAACGGGAACTGCACGACCTCGCGGAAAATGCCGATGTGCTCGTCGCTGCCTGCGCAAAGCATGCGGTTCTGCATTGGGATCGTGCCAAGACGATTGCGCATTTTGCGTCGGTCGGGATTATCGAGACCAACCTGCGCGCAAGCGATTGGGGCCTGTCCGAGCGCGAGCTGCAGGTGAGCGCCCGTATTCTCTTCGGTATTTCCGCTTATGGCATCTCGATCGATCTCGGCCTCGGTGAAGAAACCATCGCGACCTATCGCAAGCGGCTTTACGCGCGTTTGCGGATCGGTGGGCGGCACGAACTGATGCAACGGTATCTAACTTTACTTTGAAGGCATTTGCGGGCGGATCACGAGGATAAGGACCATGGACGAAGGGCAACTGCGCGCCTTTCTGACGATCGGCGAACTTCATTCGATCACCAAGGCGGCCGACGAGCTTGGCCTTGCCCAGCCCTCGCTGAGCCAACAATTGTTGCGCCTGGAAGATGAGCTCGGCACGAAGCTGTTCGATCGGACGTCGCGTGGCGTGTCGATGACTGCGGCCGGCCAAGTCTTCAGAACCCATGCGGAAGCCATTTTGCTGTCCACCCGCCTCGCTCGCGAAGAGGTTCGGCGATCGGCCACCGGCCTGATCGGCGAAGTTTCCATCGGGATGCCGATTTCGCTCGGCGAACTGATCGCGCCCGATATCGTTCGCGCCGTTCAGCAAGAGTTGCCTGGCGTGAAACTGCGCCTCCGCCTCGCCTTTGCGAGTGACCTTACCCGCTGGATCGAGAAAGGGACGCTGAACGCCGGCCTGATTTATTATTCGGACGACCTTTCCTACCTTCAGGCGGTGCATATCGCCGACGAGATGCTGTTCATCATCGGCCCGCCCGACGCGTTCGGCTCGGTGGATGACCGGGGCATCGCGCTCGAGCCCGTCCACGCGGAAAGCCTGCGCCACGTCGATCTACTGCTGCCCCCGATGTCCAAGGGACTCAAGCGGCGGATCAACCAGCAACCGCATGGTGAAGCCATCCGTCTATCCGTGCGTAGCGAGATCGATTCGCTGCCGATCCTCAAAGCGCTGCTGCTCGATGGCGCCGGCTACTCGCTGCTGCCGCACCTGGCGGTGCGCGAGGAATTGCGCAGCGGGCAGCTTTCCGCAGCGCGGATCAGCGACATGGACGTCAACTTGCCGTTCGCACTGGTCAGGGCGGGAAGCCGTCCCCCCGCAGCTTTACAGGCCGTCGAGACCATTGTTCTCAAAAAGCTGGAAGAACTGCGGCAGAATGGCGAATGGCTGGTTGACCGGCCGTCGCTATACGCCGGTCAGACCTCAACGAGTTGCCGAAACTCTCGCGTGACGGCATCGAGATCGCCATCGCTCGCGACCGCGGCGACGTAGCGGTCCGGCCGCAATATTACGAACCGAATCCCCGGCCGTGTCCTTCGCCAGTCCCGGAATGCGCCCATCAAATCCTCGATCACAACGGAGTCGTTCGATCGATGCTCGGCTCGCGAAGGCCGGACCTCAATCAGATTGGCTCCAAACGCTCGCCAGAAAGCGCGCGTGGTTTCCGACATGGCTGCAGCCGGGTCGATGCCGATACCGATGACTGCGAACCAGGGTCCAATGGCGTCGTCTAGCCGGACCTGGCGACGGTCGGCGGTCTCGACGAGCGGCTGCATGAACATGCGGCCCACCACGTCATCCTTGGCTCCGTCGCGGGCGGGCACAACGAGGCCTTCAGTATAGCGCGGCATCGGCTTGAATTTCATCTGCAGCACATAATCGCGAAGCTGCGGCAGGCGCTGCACCAGCCTGAAGAACAGGTCCCGTGCCGCCTCCAGCGCCCATGAGCCCGGCGCATAGAGGCGACCGAACATCGTTGCCACATTGACCATTTTGCGGGCGTGGTCGCGACGCTCTGCTTCATAACTGTCGAGCAGCCTCGGCTTGCCGGTGCCGCGGATCACCGCGGCCAACTTCCAGCCGAGATTGGTCGCATCCCGCAGTCCCGAATTCATGCCCTGGCCGAAAAACGGTGGCTGAAGATGCGCCGCGTCCCCGGCCAGGAAAACACGTCCAACCTGAAAGCGATCCGCGATACGCGAATGATGGCGATAGACCCGCGCACGCAGCACCGCGGCGCGCCTCGGCCCTGCACCATAGAAGAGCTGCAGGCGATGCTCGAGATTGGTGGGATCGACTGCTTGCTCGTCACTCTCGGCCGCAGCCAGGCGAAATTCGAATCGCCGGTGCCCGTAGGGCAGCGCGATCGACATGCGCGGACGATGGCGATGCGTGAAGACACTGGAATAGGGCGACTCAAGGTCGTCGTTTCGCATGTCAACGACCAGCCAGCGCGCCGCGTCTGTCTTTCCATCCAGAGTGGCGCCGATCAGGCCTCGCACCGAACTGCGGCCGCCGTCCGCACCAACGAGATAGGCCGAGCGCGCGACATAGGATGTGCCATCGGCGCGATCGATTGTGGCCGCAACACCGCCCTCGTTCTGAACCAACGCGCGCAGCGTCTCCTGCACGCGAAGCGATACATCCGCAAACCGCTCGAGGCCGCGCCGCAGCGTGCGTTCGGCAAGCGGCTGAATGAAGAGATTGCGCCGGCTCCAACCATAGGGCTGCTCGTGCGGATGGACATGTGCGAAACACCATCCGCGCGCCGTGTGGTAGCGCGCGGGCACATTGCGGATCATGTCGGCGAGCAGCACCTCCGCAAGCCCGACCGTCTGGAATGATCGCAGTGCTTCATCGTCCATGCCAACCGCGCGCGGATAGTCCAGAATGTCGGGTGAACTGTCGAGAATCAGCGTTCTGACCCCGTACAAACCGAGATGGTTCGCAAGCGTGACGCCGCATGGACCTGCGCCAACGACGATCACGTCAAAACGCTCTTCCTCAAGGCCCGTATCAACCGGCACCGTTGGCTCCATCGTCTGAGTCCAGTGTTGGCGGTCAGCCGTGACGATGGATGATCGTCTTCATCGTCGACAACTCATGCATCGCGGCGAGTCCCTTTTCCCGTCCATGGCCCGAGCGCTTCACCCCGCCAAAGGGCAGCTCGATCCCCCCGCCTGCCGCAAAACCGTTGATATAGACCTGCCCCGCGCGAATCCTCCTCGCAAGCCGCATGGCCCGACCACCATCGCACGTCCAGACACCGGCCAGGAGGCCGAACTCGCTGTCATTGGCAAGCCGCAACGCATCTGCCTCATCCTCGAACGGCATCACACAGAGTACCGGCCCGAATACTTCCTCACGCGCCAGCACGTTGTCGGGATCGACTGGCCCATAAAGCCGGGGCTGGACATAGAAGCCACCGCTGGGAACGCCGGTGTCGATCGTCCCCTCGGCCAGCAGCGCGATGCCATCCGTCTTGGCCTGCTCGCAATAACGCTCGACGCGTTGCTGCTGACGCGCATTGATGACCGGTCCCAAATCCAGGTTCATCTCCGGTGTTCCGGCACGCAGCTTGGCGAAAGCCTCCGCGATCGCCCCGACGAGTCGATCGAAATGCGCGCGTTCGACCAGCACACGAGAGCCGGCCGAGCATGTCTGCCCGGCATTATTGACGATGCCGTTGACGATTGCCGGTATGGCGAGCGAGAGGTCGGCGTCGCCGAACAGCAAATGAGGCGATTTGCCGCCAAGTTCCAGCGTGCATCCGATTGCGCGACGCGCGGCCGCGGCCTGGATCATCTCGCCCACCCCGGGACTGCCAGTGAAGGCGATATAATCGATATCGCGGTGCGCGCTGAGCGCTGCGCCGGTGACCGATCCGCGACCGGGCAGCACGGCGAGCGCGCCGGCCGGGAAGCCGGCGTCCGCCGCGAGCTGCGCCATGCGCAACACCGAGAGACATGCGTCCTCGGCCGGCTTCACCACCGCGGCATTACCCACCGCGAGCGAGGGCGCGACGTTGCGTCCGAACATCTGAGCGGGATAATTCCACGGAATAATATGTGCGACCACACCATGTGGTTCGCGCTCCGTAGCGACGAAAAATTCGTTGAAATAGGGAATGGTCTCGCCGTGCAGTTTGTCGGCCGCTCCGGCATAGAATTCGAAATAACGCGCGGTTGCGATGATGTCCGTGCGCGCCTGCCCTAGCGGCTTGCCCGTGTCACGCGCCTCGAGCGCGACGAGTTCGTCTGCATGATCCTGAATCGATTGTGATAGTCGCGCAAGCAGACGCCCACGCTCAAAACCTGGCAGCTTGCCCCATTCACCGGTTTCGAGCGCTTGCCGCCCCGCCGCCACCGCGGCATCGACCTCCCGCTCCCCAGCCTCGTCGATTTCGGTGAATATGGCGCCATCGGCGGGGGCGATGACTGGCACGCGGCTGCCACCCGTCACCGGCACGACCTCATTGGCGATGAAAGCGCCTTGCGCGATCGACATAATATGAAACTCCAGGTTTACGGCGACTCAACCGGGCATCGGTTCGCCGCGAAGGAACGCCAGGTTGGCCGGATTGAAGATCTCCGGCGCCTCGTAGTGCGCCCAGTGCTTGACCTTCTCGATCGTTAGCGTTCGTACGTCAGGTGCCAGTTCGGCAATGCGTCGCCCGGTCGTGGTATAGTCAACGTTGTCGTCGGGCGCGATGACGATGAAGATTGGCACCGTGACCTCGCGCCATTCCTCTTCCGTCACCAGATTTCGACGACGCACCTCCTCGTTCTGCAGGACGAGAATATGCCCCATCGCCATCTTCATGTCCGGCTCGAGATAGATCGCCTGCCGGAGCTGTATGAGATCGGGAATGCGATCCTCCTCCTTGTAGAGGATCGAATTGAACACCGGCTTGATGTTCTCCCAGCTTGGATCGTCGACTGCTGCGTTGCGGACCGACTTGGTGCGAGACATGGTCGCATTGTTGATGATCAGACCGGAAGGCGCGAGCAGAGTGATTTTTTCGACTCGTTCAGGATGATCGACCACCAGTCGGCTCGTCACCCAGGCGCCGAGTGACACGCCGATGAACGACGCCTTGTCGATCCCCAGCGCATCCATGAAGGCGACGACGTGCTTGACGTAGAAGCCAATCTCATAAGGTTCGTCCGGCCGGTCGCTAAAGCCGCTGCCGGCCAGATCGATCGCGAGGCAGCGGAAATGACGGGCATGGCTTTCGAGCGTGGCGCAGAAGCATTCCCAACTGCTGCCGGTACCGTGGATCATGATCAGAGGCGGCGCATCCTTCGGTCCGGCGTCGATGTATCGCGTGCGGATGCCGCCCGCGTCGACATAGCTCTGACAGAAGTCGAGCTTCATCAGATGGCCCCAGATACTGCGATGGCGATAGTCGTCGGTCATGCACATTCCTCGTCGAAAGCAGTGATGCAGCCCATTCCAGTGATCCAGGTGGGTACAGGTCCGTAATCCGCCGTATGAGCCGGCCTGCCCCAGGCACCGAGGGCGGCGATCCACGAGCGGATTTCCTGTCCGCCGATGCCTCCGGCAGCCAGTACAGCGGCGTTGTCGAGCGCGAGCACTGGGCCAAGATCTGCCGAGCGCATGCACGACAACAGCCAGCGGTCCCAGCTTTCGTTGATCGGTCCGGTGCCGCCACTTTCGCGGCGCTTGCGCGAGGATTCCTCGCGCTGGGCATTGAATTGCTCCACGCGCGGTCGGCCGTTGATCAGATAGTCACGCATCTCCGGGGTTACCGCCGGATCCGACGGCGAAACCGAAGGTGGCGAGTGCGACATACCGCCGGAGCCGACCACCAGCGCGCGCCCTTTTCCGGGAAACGAGCGGATCGCATCGCCCACCGCTCGTCCGAAAGCATAGCATCGCGCCAGGGTCGGCAGCGGCGTGGCGCCCGAGCTGATCATGATCGGAACGACCGGAGTCCGCAGATCGGGAGTCAGCGCAGCGATCGGCTGGCTGATGCCATGATCGATGCCCATCTTGTACGAAAGCGCGGGATCGAAACCAACCGCGAGGACCTGCTCGGCGACATGGGTCGCGAGATCGGGCCTTATGGGCAAGTCGCCTTTGGGCGATCCGAAATCGCCGAACCCGATTACATTTTCTATGCCGATGCAGAAAGCCGGCATGAGATCGAAGAAGAAATTGCGGACATGGTCCGGGCCGAACACCACGAGCACGTCTGGCTTGACGCGCGCGACATCGTCGCGGGCGCGGAACACCGCGTCGACATATGGCTTCGGTGCGCCATCCAGCGCTTCGAGATTCCAGGAAGGCGAGTGCGACATGCCCACCATCCCAACCAATTTCATGCCTTGGTTCCTCTCTGCCCAGTCATGCGATGTCCAATGGACGCGTGCTAAGGCAGGCAGAGGCGGCCTGTTAGCGGTGAGTTGCTAGGCTAAGTATTGCGATCGCCTATGGCAGCGACGCGCGGTCAGGTGCATTACCAACGCGCCGTGGCCTGCATCGCGATCGAACCGCCGACAGGCGCGGTCCAGAGCTCCAGCCCATTATCCACGACATTTCCCGCGTGAAGGCCAAGCTGCTGCCCCTCGAACGCAGGTGAAACGCCGCGAAACGCGAAACTGGTCGGTCTCCTGCCGCCTCGGCAGCGGGCCGCCAACTGGATCAGCAAGCTGGCCTGGAGCGGTCCGTGAACGACCAGACCGGGATAGCCCTCCGTGTCCATCGCATAGGGTTTGTCATAGTGGATACGGTGCGCGTTGAAGGTCAGCGCGGAGTAACGAAACAGCAGCGTCGACGACATACCGATCGTTTCAACAACCGCCCCCATGGCCGCAGGCTCCAACCGCGCCGCCGGCACTGCTTGCCCGACACTTGGCCCGTCACGGTAGACGATCGTCTGCCGTTCCGAGATGGCGAGCACGCCGCTTGTGGAGATTTCGTGTTCGATGGTGACGAGGCACAGCACGCCACTCCGTCCCGTCTTCGCGGTCACGTCAGTGATCCGCGAGCGCCGGTGGACGGTGTCTCCCACCCGTAACTCGTCATGGAAAATGATCTCGCTTCCGGCCCACATTCGCCGCGGCAACGGCACCGGTGGCAGGAATCCTCCACGTGACGGATGCCCGTCGCTGCCGAGCGCTGCCATCGGCACTGCCGGCTGGCACAGGCAGAAATGAATCAGTCTCGGCGCGATCGCGCCTGACTGCACCAGATCACCGCCCCCCTCCAGCGTGGCATCGAACCGCTCCACGAGAGACGGCGTCAGGAGATCTTCGGCAACGTCCTCGCGCCCGATCCACTGCCGCAAATGCAGGATGTCCAGTTGCGGACTCATCCTTGACGCCCCACGCCCGCGCCGAGCGCCGGCACTGCACCATAATGCCGCTGCTCGCCCGCCACGATCGGCGCTGGCGCCGGATAGGTGACCGGTCCGGCCGGCGTCTCCACCACGATGCGGCGGAGATGTGCATGCGTGGACAATGCTGCCATATCGTTGACGCTGGCAAAGGCGACATCCGCCGCCATCAAACGCTCCCGCGCAACAGCTTCGTCGAGTTCCGCGAACTTCGCCGACACCAGCGCATCGACCACAGCGCGATTCGCGACTCGTTCAACGTTCGTCACAAATCGTGCATCGCGGGCGAGCGCGGGGTCGCCGATAAAGCTCGCGGAAAAAGCCTTCCACTCCCGCTCACTTTGGATCGATAGCAGAATCGACTTGCCGTCTCGCGTCTCGAAAACGCCGTAAGGTGCGATCGAAGGATGGGCGAGGCCGATCCGCTGCGGCGACTTGCCGCCTTCGTGATGCAGCAACGGCACGGTCAGCCAGTCAGCCATGACATCGAACATGGAAATGCGGATATCGGCGCCCTCACCGCTATGAGCGCGGCCGACCAGCGCTTCAAGAATAGCGGCATGGGCGGTCGCGCCAGTCGCGATATCGACGATCGACGTACCGACACGCGCCGGAGCGTCCGGCCCGCCGGTCACCGATGCGAGACCAGACTCCGCCTGTATCAGAAGGTCATAGGCTTTTCGCTGGGCAAGCGGCCCGGCATCGCCATAGCCGCTGATCGAGCACATGATGAGCCGCGGATGCCGCGCGAGCAGTTCCTCCGGGCCGAACCCCATCCGCGCGAGCGCGCCCGGCTTCAGATTCTGCACGAGCACATCGGCCTCGGCGACCAGCGCAGCGAAGCGCTCCTGCCCTTCCGTGCTGGCGAGGTCGAGGACCAGCGACTCCTTGCCTCGATTGAGCCATACGAAATAGCTGCTCTGTCCCTTGGCGACAGCATCGTAGCCCCGCGCAAAATCGCCTTCCGGTCGCTCGATCTTGATCACGTGCGCTCCAGCGTCGGCGAGACGGGAGGTGCAGAACGGCGCCGCGACTGCCTGCTCGACAGCGACGACGGTGATGCCCTCCAGCGGCAGGCGCCGCGCCATCAGTAGGACCTCGGCAGGCCAAGGACATGTTCGGAGAGATAGCTGAGGATCATGTTGGTCGAAATGGGCGCGACTTGATAGAGTCGGGTCTCGCGGAACTTGCGCTCGACATCATACTCCTCGGCGAAACCAAAGCCGCCATGGGTCTGCACCGCCGCTTCGGCTGCTGCCCACGATGCGTCGGCCGCCAGCATCTTGGCCATGTTGGCCTGTTCGCCGCATTGCTCACCCGCCTCGAACAGTTCGGCCGCATGTGAGACCATCAGCTCCGCCGCGCGCATCTGGGCATAGGCCTTGGCGATCGGGAACTGGACGCCCTGATTCTGCCCGATCGGACGGCCGAAAAGGTGCCGCTCATTGGCGTAGCGGCGGGAACGTTCGATGAACCATTTCGCGTCGCCGACGCACTCTGCGCCAATCAGGATGCGCTCCGCGTTCATCCCCGACAGGATGTATCGGAATCCCTTGCCCTCCTCGCCGATCAAATTCTCCGCCGGCACTTCGACATCGTCGAAAAAAACCTCTGTCGTCGAATGGTTCATCATCGTTCGGATGGGGCGAATGGTAAGTCCGCCGGCGGCGCGCGCTTCGTTCATGTCGAGGATGAAGATCGACAAACCATCGATACCGCGAGTGACCTGATCGCGCGGGGTGGTCCGCGCGAGCAGCAGCATCAGGTCAGAAAACTCCGCTCGCGACGTCCAGATCTTCTGGCCATTGACAACGTAGCGGTCGCCCTTGCGCACCGCGACCGTCTTCAACGCGCCGGTATCCGTCCCGCTGGTCGGCTCGGTGACGCCGAATGCCTGGAGCCGAAGGTCGCCGCTGGCGATCCGGGGCAGATATTTCTGCTTCTGCGCTTCACTCCCATGGCGCAGAAGTGCGCCCATGATGTACATTTGCGCGTGGCATGCCGAACCGTTGCAACCAGCTCTCTGCACTTCCTCCAGAATCGCCGCCGCCGCGGACAAGGGAAGACCCGAGCCACCAAATTCTTCCGGAATGAGCGCTGCGAGATAGCCGGCTTCGCTGAGCGCATTCACGAATTCGGCAGGATAGGCCATCTCCCGGTCAAGCTTGCGCCAATATTCGTCAGGGAAAGCTGCGCATAGCCGCGCGACGCTTTCGCGCATTTCGGGATAATCGGTTCCTTGAAGGCTTGCTAACGCCATGTTCTATCCTCCGGTCCGCCAGCAGCCACGCCGGCGATATGTTTGCCTGCGATAGCTGGGGAAGGCATGCCGAACGAATAGCCATTTAGCCAAAGAGCTATACAACAATTGTATAGGTTCGTATGCTTGGATGATGGACATCGCCCAGCTCAAGACACTCATTCATGTCGCCGAACTCGGCAGCCTCAGCCGTGCTGCCGAACGACTGGGAATTGCCCAGCCAGCGCTGAGCCGTCAGATTCGCCTTATCGAAGCGGAACTCGGCGCACCGCTGTTCATCCGTCATGGCCGGGGCATGATGCTGACCGAACTCGGTCACAGCATACTCACCCCGGCCAACGAGATTCTTGCTCGGCTCGACACGATCCGCCAAATCGCCGCCGAGGGCGCTACATCTTTCCTCGGGCGAGTTCGCATCGGTGTGACGCCGACGGTCGCTGAAGTTGCTACACTTCCGCTTGTGCGAGCGATCCGCGAGGCGCATCCACGCCTGTCACTCTGCTTCACCTCCGGATTTTCGGGTCATCTCATGGAATGGCTCAAGCGCGGCGAGCTCGATTGCTGCGTCGCCTATGATGCACAAGGCAGCGGGCTGATACGGACGCGGCCGGTGCTCGAAGAAATGCTGTTGCTGGTGGCCGGCCCCGACCGCGATCTCGGCCTGGACCGCCCGAGATCGTTCGGTTCGCTTGCCGACGAGTCAATGGTGCTGCCAAGTCCTGCTCATGGTTTGCGCACCATTCTCGATGCTTGCGCCAGTCGGGCCGGCATTCGGCTCGCGCCATCGATCGAGGCAGACTCGCTCACCGCAATGATCGATCTGGTTCGCGATGGCTTCGGACTCACGATTCTGCCGCTCGCGCCGATTCATGCGCGGCTTCGCGCGGGCGAGCTGACGGCCGCGCCGCTGATCGACCCGGTGCCGACCCGGCGAGTCCTTATCGCCTATCCCGCCGATCGACCGATCATGCCCGCCGCCCGCATCGTGGGCGAGACGTTCTCGCGGATCGCGGCAGACCTGGTCGAGAACGGCATTTGGGCGGGCACGATGATCAAGGCATGAGCAAGCATTGCGCCATGTCGGTCAGCCAATGTCGAAGCCGGCATAACCTTCGGCCGCCACTGCGTTACATTTCGCCTCATATGCCGGGAAGCCGAAGAGCGGCATAAAGACGCGCGCCTTGCCGGGTACGTTGGCACCCAGATACCAGGAGTCACAGCTGGTGTAGAGCGTGCCCTCGGCCACGGCGTTGACGTGATTGACCCACTCGTCCTGTGCCTGCTGCTGCGGCTCGATCGCCTTGGCACCGCGCTGGTCGAGATGGACGATCAGATCGGTAACCCATTCGACATGCTGTTCGGCGGCAATCACGACGTTGGCGAGTACCGAAGGACTACCCGGCCCAACGAGCACGAACATGTTCGGAAAACCCACCGTTCCAACGCCCAGATAAGTTCGTGGACCTGCCGCCCATGCATCGCGCAACGACAGCCCGTCGCGGCCGCGGATGTCGATCGCCAACAACGACCCGGTCATTGCGTCGAAACCGGTGGCGAACACGAGGCTGTCCAGCGCATATTCGGTACTGCCCGCGACCAGCCCACTGGCCGTGAATTGCGAGATCGGATTGGCTTTCGCGTCAACCAAATGGACATGCGGCAGATTGAAAGTCGCATAGTAATTGGTGTCGATGCACATCCGCTTGCACCCCAGCGGTTGCTTCGGACAGAGCAACTCCGCTGTCCCAGGATCCTCGACAATCGCGCGAATCTGGTCGCGCACGAAATCGGCGACGATCGCGTTGGCCTCAAGATCGGTTCGAAGATCGTGATAGGTTGCCTGTATACCCATGCCGCCTTCTGCCCATCGCGAGAGGAAGGCTTTGTGACGCTCACCCGGTGTCGCTTCGAAGACGGACTTGGGATTGCGTTGCAGGCGATCCGCGCCGCGGGCGCCAATCATCCGCCGATTGCGTCTCCGGAAATCCGCATAGTTTGATTTCACGCGCCGGACTTCGCCAGGATCGAGCGGAGCATTACGGGCAGGCACCGTGTAGGTCGCGGTGCGTTGGAACACGGTCAAATCCGCGGCCTGCTGCGCAATCATCGGAATGGCCTGCACGCCTGACGACCCCGTGCCGACGATGCCCACTCGCTGACCGGTAAACTCGACGCCTTCATGCGGCCAATTACCCGTATGAAGGATCCTGCCTCCGAACCGCGCCATCCCCTCAATCTGCGGCTTCATCGCATTGGACAAGCAGCCGACTGCCAGCACCAGGTAGCGCGTCGTGCATGATGAGCCATCGTCAAGCACCACCGACCAGCGTTTGTTGTCATCGTCGTAGATCGCCGAGACCACCGAGATACCGAACCGATAGCTTCGACGGAGATCAAACCGATCGGCGACGTGACGCAGATAGGCGAGAATCTCCGGCTGACCGGCGAATTTCTCCGTCCATTCCCATCCCTGCTGCAGCTCTTCGGAGAAGCTGTAGGAATATTCCATGCTCTCGATATCGCAGCGCGCACCCGGATATCGATTCCAGTACCAGGTGCCGCCGACGTCCTCGCCACGCTCGAAAGCTTGAACGGAAAATCCATGGCCGCGCAATTTGTGCACAGCGTAAAGGCCGGCAAAACCGGCACCAACCACTACGACATCGTGAATAACTGAGCTGTTCATATTCTATCCTGAAACGCCTCATCTGCGCCCGCAACGACATCTAGGGCCCAAGGGTTGGGTGCGGCACCGGCATTGTGGAAGGAGCTGCCATAGCTTCATGCGATCGCGCATCCGCGTCCCCTCGAGGGGGAATTGCATCTGATCGTCGAACCTCCACACGCTTGCGGACTGTGGTCAATTCAGCGCCCTCCTCAGCCATGCGCCCCGCACCGGAAACGATTCTCCCTCGCTCGCCCCCAATCGCCACTCCCGTCGACCTGACTCCGTTCCACCCAACGGGAGCGGCCATGGCATGAGCGATGAGACATCGGGCGCTGGTTCGATTGCCGCGTCACCACTCGTGTCCCGGGCCTTTCGCGAAATCTGGGCGGCAAACCTGATCTCGAACTTGGGCGGCCTTGTGCAACTGGTGGGCGCGTCCTGGCTGATGAGTACACTCACCTCATCCGAGCAAATGGTGACGCTTGTGCAAGCCAGTACGGCCTTGCCGCTGATGCTGATGGCGCCGTGGGCCGGCGCAATCGCCGACCGCTTCGACCGACGCAAGGTAATGCTGGCATCCCAGAGCTTCATCATGTTCGCGTCGCTCTGGCTGGCCGTGATCGCCTGGGCTGACGGGCTTCGCCCTTGGTCGTTGCTTGGCTTTACCTTTCTTATCGGGTGCGGCACGGCCCTGAAGACGCCGGCGTGGCAGGCCGGGGTAAGCGAGATGGTGCCACGTTCAGCGCTGACGAGCGCGATCACACTCAACAGCGTTGGATTCAACATCGCGCGCAGTGCCGGGCCAGCCGTAGGAGGCCTGATCGTCGCGGCGGGCGGGGCTGCTGCTGCATTCGTCGCCAACGCCGTGAGCAATATCGGAATGCTACTGGCACTCGCCCGATGGCGGCGCGAGCGTGTCCCCGCCGCATTGCCGCCGGAACCGCTGCTGTCGGCAGTCGCAACGGGCGCCCGCTACGTCGCGGCAACGCCAGTGGTACGGGTCGTCCTCCCGCGGGCTGCACTGTTCGGTTTTACGGCTAGTGGTGTGCAAGCATTGCTACCGCTGATCGCGCGCCACCAGATGGATGGCGACGCGATGACTTATGGATTGCTGCTCGGCGCGTTTGGCATCGGCGCCGTCGCGGGCGGCATGTCGATCAAGCGATTGCGCGCTCGCTTCACCTCAGAGCGCTTGTCACGACTATTTGCCCTGTTGTTCGCACTTGGCACACTGGGCGTCGCGATCAGCCACTCATTTCCTGTTACAATTGCAGCCCTGACTCTCAATGGCGCTGGTTGGGTCGTTGCGCTTTCGATGATGAATGTCACGGTTCAGCTCAATTCGCCACGCTGGGCGCTGGCCCGGATCTTGGCGATCTACCAGATGGCCGCGTTTGGCGGCATTGCCGCCGGCAGTTGGCTGATCGGCGTGCTGGCGGACCGGTGTGGCGTAAGGGAAGCGCTGCTGATCTCTGCGCTTCTCCAGCTCACCGTCCTCGCTTTGACATCGCGGCTGCCGCTGCACGAAGCGGACGGATCGTATCTGGACTGACGCGGATAGCCGCTGATGCAGTCGCCAACCAAACATCAAGCGATGAATCCTCGTCCCCTTTTGGGGACGTTGCGAGATGGAGGGCTCAGCGTCATCGCCGCAGGGGCGCCCATCGCGTCACACATCTGGGAAGCGCAACCATGGCGACCGACGCACCAGTACTGATCATCGGCGGCGGCCCGGTCGGGCTCGCCACCGCGCTCGATCTCGGACGGCGGGGTATCCGCAGCATTGTCGTAGAGCGAGAGATCGGCACCGGATTCGAGTTGCTGGCCAAGGCCGGGACGCTGAACGAGCGGACAATGGAAATCTGTCGCTTCTGGGGCATCGCAGATGCAGTTGCCCGCTGCGGTTTTCCAAACGACGTCAATCTCGACACGCTGTATTGCACAACGCTCGATGGACTCCTCATCGGCATCGACCCTCGTCCAGCGACCAGCGATCGCGTACGACCGGCCGGCGCGGTCGAGATGCTGCGCAAATGTCCGCAGTTCCTGTTCGATCCGATCCTCGCCAAAGCGGCGATGGCCACCGGCCACGTCGAACTGCTTTATGGGCACCGGTTCGAACGCCTGGAGCAGGACGCGTCGGGCGTCAGCATCGAGGTGACGGATGTCGGCAACGGAACCGCGCATACCGTGCGCGGCCGCTATCTGGTTGCATGTGATGGCGCTGGAAGCCTTGTCCGCCGCAGCCTCGGCATCGATTTTCCGGGCCGCATGCTCAGCTACTCCGTCAGCGCAATGCTCCGCGCGGAACTTGGCGACAGCCAGTTCGGCATCCGCAACCGCTACATGTTCATCGACGAGGACGGAACCTGGGCCAACCTGACCTCAGTCGATGGGCATCAATTGTGGCGCTTCACGCTCGTCGGCAATGAAGCGAAGCTGGATCCCGCAGTCCACGATATCACGCTCGATATCCGGCGTGCCTTCGGTCCGGCCATTCCCTTCGAGGTCCTTCGCGTGCTCCCCTGGCGCCGCAGCCAGTGCACGGCAGCGCAATATCGCGTCGGCAACGTGTTTCTCGCCGGCGACGCGGCTCACACCACCTCACCGACGGGCGGTCACGGCCTCAACACTGGAATCGGCGACGCGTTCGCGCTCGGCTGGATGCTCCATGCCGTGCTGAGCGGTGGAGGCGGGGCCGGCATCCTCGACGCCTACGAAGCGGAGCGCCGTCCGGTGGCGATCCGCAACAGCTCAATTTCTACGGAAAACTTCACGAACTGGATCGCGGCCGCCGATTTCAGTGGCGTCCTCCTATCGGGCGCGGCGGGCGACAAAGCCCGCGCGCGGATCGGCACGGAGATGAGCGCAGCGCTGCAGCAGGAATGGACCTCGACCGGTGTCGCGCTCGGCTATCGATATGAAGGCTCGCCGCTGATCGTACCGGATGGCACGTCGAAGCCACCCGATCCCGCCGAAACCTACCGCCAGACCGCCCGCCCCGGCCATCGCGCGCCGCACGCTTGGCTTGAGGACGGGCGATCGACGATCGACCTGTTCGGGGACGGCTATATCCTGTTGCGCTTCGACCGAACGGTCGATGTCGAAGGGGTAATCGGCGCTGCGAAGGATCGCGGTCTCGACCTGAAGCTGGTCGATATCGAATCCCGCCACATCGCGGACCTCTACGAACGCGCACTGGTGCTGGTTCGGCCTGACGCGCATGTCTGTTGGCGGAGCGACGCAGCACCTGACCGTGCGGAAGCGGTGCGCGTGATCGCTATAGTCGCCGGTTTTTGAAACATGCCGCCGACGTGCGCCAACGAATGACCGTACCGCTCGACATCAGCCGATCGATCCGTTTGCCGGCGGTTTGCGCACCGATGATCGGCGTATCCGGTCCCGCCCTGGTCACCGCAGCGTGCAAGGCCGGGATCATGGCCGGGCTCCCGCGCCACAATGCAGCGAGCTTCGAGCAGTTCGAACAGTGGCTGCGCGCGATCCGGTCAGCGCTGGACCGCCATCGCGATGAAATGCCGAAGGCGCATATCGGTCCGCTCGCCATCAATCTTTCCGGATCTACTCCGCCGGACGAGATCAGACGCGAGCTCGATCTGTATCGGCGCTACGGCGTCGACATCGTCATTTCGGCCCGCGGCGATCCGACCGAACTCGCCAAGCAGGTGCATGATTGGGGTGGGCGGATCTTTCATGACGTGACCAGCCAGCGTTTCGCGGACAAGGCGATCCAAGCAAAGGTCGACGGGATCACCTGTATCGCCGCCGGGGGTGGAGGCCATGCCGGGACAATCAGTCCCTTCGCGCTCGTTTCGCAGATCAGAGCGATATTCAACGGCACGATCCTGCTCGGCGGAGCCATCTCGACCGGCAGCGGCATCCGGGCAGCCCAGCTGCTCGGTGCCGATCTCGCATATCTCGGCACGCGCTTCATCGCCACCACCGAAGCCAACGCCGACGAACGCTACAAGGCGATGATCGTCGCCGGACGGGCGGACGACTTGGTTTTTTCAAGCGCAATTAACGGTGTGGGAGCGAGTTGGCTCACTGCGTCGCTATGCGCTGCGGGGCTCGACCCGGCCAACCTTCCATGCTCGCCTGCGCGGGGAGACTACAGCCATCTTCCACCAGGAAAGCGCCCATGGCATGACCTCTGGAGCGCGGGCCACGGCATCGCATCAATCACCGCGGTCGAACCCGTCGCCGCGGTCATCGAATGTCTCGTTGCGGAGTATCAGGCAGCCTGCGAAATGCCGCCGTTCGTACCCGTCAGCTAATGCCGCTGGTCGGCCGAGTAGAGCCGGAGCTGGGCAAGATTGGCGTGCTCGGGGCGCTCGAGCATGAAGCGCACCGCTTGAGCCAGGTCGACAGGGTCCAGCTTGCGCACGGCGGCATTCGCGCTCGCGGCCCGTCCTTGGCCAGGTGCCCTGTCGAAGAGGTCGGTGTCGGTCGTTCCCGGGGCGACGATGCCGACGCGAACACCTGTGCCAGCCAATTCGATTCGCAACGCATCGCTGAATGCCTCGACGGCTCGTTTGGTGCCGCCATAGACCCCACAACCCGGCGTCGTTAGCGTCGCGCTGATGCTTGAAATGTTGACGATGTGCCCATTGCCCTGCGCCACCATGGCACGAGCGAAAAGATAGCTGGTGCGCACCACTGCGCCGAAGTTGATCGCAATCATTCGATCGAGTTCGTCCATGTCGACAGTCGCGATCGGCCCGTGACGGAAAACGCCGGCATTATTGACCAGCACGTCAATCCGACCAAACCGATCGACTGCGCTTCGAAGCAAGTTCTCGCTCGTGCTGGCATCCGCGATATCGCCAGGCACAATCGCGACCTCACCGCCAAACTCTGCACGGATGCCGTCGAGTTCTTCATCGGCGAGTGCGTTCAAGACGAGCTTCGCGCCGAGCGGCGCAAACTCGCGCGCGATGGCTCGGCCGATCCCGCTCGAGCCGCCGGTGATCGCGACCACCTTGCCGGTCATTGCCCCCAACTCGTCAGTCCGCGAGCTTGTAGCGCACCGGCAGCCGCTTGATACCGCCCACCGAGATGGAATCGATCCTCTTCGGTTCACCCGCCAGTTCGACATGATCGACGCGATTGAAGAGCTCTTCGAAGAAAACCCCCATTTCCAGCTTCGCCAGATGCTGGCCCAAACAGACATGCGCGCCAAAACCGAACGCCATTTGCGGATTGGGCTTGCGATCGACACGGAACTCAAAGGGAGCCTCGAAGATGTCCTCATCTCGATTGGCCGAAGGATAAGACAACATCAGCCAATCGCCCGCGCGGATCTGCTGACCACCCAGTTCATAATCGGACAATGCCGTGCGCATGAAGTGATTCACGGGTGACGTCCACCGGATGGCTTCGTTGACGAGCGACGGGATGAGGCTGCGATCGGCTTTGACTTTGGCGAACTCGTCGGGCCGCTCGGCAAGTGCCCAAACCGCACCCGCGGTCGATGACGCCGTCGTGTCGTGCCCCGCCGTCGCGATCGTCAAATAATAGCTCACCGCGTCCGCTTCCGGGATCAGCTCGCCGTTGATCTTCGAATTGGCGATCACCGAGGCGACATCGTTCGTCGGGTTGGCGCGCCGGTCGGCGACGATGGCCGCGAAATAGTCGTACATCTCATGTAGAATGTCGTGATTCGCGGTGGCGCCAATCGAATTCCCCGTCTGCTCGCCGGCCAGCTCTTCGTCGCGGGGATTGAAGAAGCGCTGTGTCATCGCGAGCAGCATATCTTCGTCGGTGCGCGGCAAGCCGAGCAGACTCAAGATAACTCGCAGCGGGAACCTGTGCGAGACGGCGTTGAGGAAATCGATTTCCTCTCGCCCCACCATGCAGTCGATCGCTTCGCGCGCGAGGCCGCGGATATCCTCTTCGAGAACCTTCACGCCCTTGGGCGCGAACTGCGAGGCGGTCACCAGTCGATAACGCATGTGCACCGGCGCATCCATGGTCAGCAACGAGCGATTGACCGCGCGCCCGCCTCCGGCTTCGATCGCCTCCGCCCGTTGTGCGAAACTGCGGTCGATCAGCGTCTTGCGGGCGCCATTGTTGGCGAAGATGCTGGGCTGGCGGCCAATCTCTTGAATGTCGTCATATTTGGTGACCATCCAAAATGGGTCGTAACCTTCCGCCGCGGCAACGCTAAGCGGCATTTCCCGGCGCAGCCAGGTCAGATCATGCTGCAGTTGATCCCATTCGCCATAGGCCTTGGGATTGACGAGGCGGCTGGCGATATCGCCGGGCATGTGAGTTGCCGAAATTTCTGCCGATACCTTTGTGGCCATTCCAAGTGCCTTCCCGATAAATGGTCGCGCTTGCACGGGGGCGATCGACAACGCTGGGTTACTCACCCGCTTCTGTCACACCGGCCGCCGTGGCTGCTGCGCGTCCATCCTCACCTGCACCAACGGGCTTGCCGCGTCCTTCGCTAATCACGGAGAACGGAGATAGTCCAAACCTATGGGTCTCGATCAGTCGCCGTAAACGGGGGTCGCGAGCCACTGGCCGTCAGCGATCATGTCGCGCAGCAACTCTGCCGCCAGATCCTCCACCTCAATGGATGCGCGCGTGAGCCGCTGGGCGGGATTGCGGACGAATGATACGCTGCGGGACAGGTCTATGCCCGCGATATGGGCCGCTGAAAGTTCGCCGCTTGTAAGTTCTGCACGGATCGCAGCGTGTGAAAGCAAGGTATAGCCAAGGCCCTCCGCCACAAGTGTCTTGGTATGCGCCAGCGAGTCGATCTCCGTCGTAACCGACAGCGACAAATTCTCCATGTGCAGTTGGCGCTCGATCAGCTTGCGCAGGCCATGAGAGACCGACGGCAGGATAAAGTCCTGACCATGAAGCACGTTCTGCGCCACTGGCTCGACGGCGATTCCGAACTCGTCGGCATCTCCAAATGCGCCCGCAGGTCCAACCAGAAGCAGGGTTTCTCGTGCGATCACCTTGCTCGCAAGATGGCGCAGACCTTCGGCATCATAGAGGACGCCAAGTTCGATCCGCCCCTCCTCGAGCCAGCGCCGGATCGTCCCGCTCATCGCTTCGCGCACATGGATGTTGACGAGCGGCAGCGACGCACGCGCCGCAATCAGAAGCGGAACGCCCAGGATCAGGCTTGCAGTGCCCGGCAAACCGATCGCAACCTGCCCCTGCGGCACATGTTCCGCGCCTTGAACTTCCTCGCGCGCTCGATTCATCGCCTGGAGGATCGTCGACGCGTGCTCCTGCAGCATACGGCCAGCATCGGTGGCCGCGACCCCGCGCGATGTGCGTCGGAACAGCTTCGTCCCGAACTCGTCTTCCAGTCGTAACAGTTGTTGACTGAGCGAAGGCTGCGCGATGCCCAGTCGGTCGGCGGCTTCGGTGATCGAAGCGCATCGACAGATCATCATGAAGTTGCGGAGCTGAATTTCGTCCATCGAACCCTCACTGTCGGCGAAATTGCCGCCCCTATCATGTCTATGCCACAGTGCCACAGGCAGAAACTATGGCGCATAGCGCGACCCCGTAATGGCTGCGATCGTCACACCGGTCTATTTGTTGCGCAATCCATGCATACAAGGAGGCGGTGTGACGTCGAGGGATAGAAGGGCATTGTCGGAATGCCGCAAGCGCATACCAATGATTTGCCTGGGGTTGTCAGTATGAACGACCAGCCTACGCTAGAGGCGGCGACAATCGCGGAGCTCGCACAGCGGCTCAATCATGCCGAACGCGCGCGGGAACAGATTCCGCAATTCTCACTCGAACACCCAGGCATGACGATTGCAGATGCCTATGCGATTCAACGTGCCTGGGTCGCGCTGAAGCTCGCGGATGGGCGCAAGATCGTCGGGCACAAGATCGGTCTGACGAGCCGCGCGATGCAACGTACATCGAATATCACCGAGCCCGACTACGGCGCGTTGCTCGACGACATGCTCTTTCAGACTGGCAGCGACATCGACATATCCCGCTTCATCCTTCCTCGCGTCGAGCTGGAGCTCGCGTTCATACTCGGCTCACCGTTGGAAGGGCCGAACTGCACAATCTTCGACGTGCTGAACGCAACCGATCATGTCGTTCCGGCGATCGAGATCATCGATCAACGTATCCAGCCTATCGATCCAGCGACCGGCCGGACCCGCACGGTGCTCGATACGATTTCAGACAATGCGGCCAACGCCGGCGTTGTAATAGGCGGACGGCCGGTTCGTCCCCATGATGTCGATCTGCGCTGGGTCGCGGCGCTTTGCTATCGCAATGGCGTGATCGAAGAATCCGGCGTCGCCGCGGCGGTGCTCAACCATCCGGCCACCGGACCCGCCTGGCTCGCGAACAAGCTCCATCCTTATGGGGAGAGATTGGAGGCAGGCGAGATCGTTCTCGGAGGATCGTTCACCGCGCCGATCGCCGCAAGCCATGGCGACACATTCCACTTCGATTATGGTCCGCTTGGCTCGATTGCCTTCCGCACCATCGATTCCAGGAAGCAATCATGAGCTCCACGATATCGGGCGAAAGTGAACTGCCTCTCGAACTCGAAATGCTGCGCGACACGGTGCATCGCTTCGTGGCGGAAGACGTCGCAGCAGCGGAGACCAAGCTGCCGCTGGGTCAAGCGAGGCTCGATCCGGACCAGCAGGCGGAATTGCAAGCACGGGCACGCGAGCTTGGGTTGTGGGCACTCGCGACACCGGAGCGGCTCGGCGGTGCCGGCCTCGGCGTGCTCGCGCAGACGATCGTCGCTGAAGAAGCTGCGAAATGCCGCCTCGGTGCGTTCTTTCCTGCCGCCGGCGCGATCGGTGGTGACCCCCCGTCGGTGTTGTTCCATGGTACCGCCGAGCAATTCGAACGATATGGCCGACCGATTGTGGAAGGACGCATGCCCAAGGCTTTCACCGCGATCAGCGAAGCCTCGGGCGGATCTGATCCGGCGCGCGCCATCCAGTTGCGCGCCGAACGCGACGGCGATCATTATGTCCTGAACGGAAGCAAGACCTGGATCACCCATGCTGACCACGCGCACTGGGGCATTGTCTATGCCAGGACCGGCGAGCCCGGACGACGGGACGGAATCAGCTGCTTCATCGTCGAGACCGCCACGCCCGGCTTCACCCGCACGCCCATCCCGGTGATGATCGCGAACAGTCCGAACGAGCTTCACTTCGATCATGCTCGAGTGCCGGTGGCGAATCGTATCGGCGAGGAAGGCGGCGGGTTCGCACTCGCCGACGATTTCCTCACCCGTGGCAGGATCACCTATGGCGCGGGCCCCGTCGGCATCGCCGAGGAAGCGCTGCGGCTCACCGTCGAATGGGCAAAGGAACGGCGGGTGTTCGGCGGAATGTTGGCCGACAAGCAGGGGCCGCAATGGATGTTGGCCGACTGCCGACTGGCGCTCGACGCCGCGCGCTTGCTCATCCACCGCGCCGCAAGGAAGGCAGACCGTGGCGAACCAGCGCGGACCGAAGCGGCGATGGCGAAATGGAGCGCGACCGAAGCCGCTTTCAAGACGCTCGACACCTGCATCCAGTTGTTCGGCGGGATGGGTGTATCGAGCGAGCTGCCGCTCGAGCGCTGGTTCCGCGAGTTACGGATCAAACGGCTTGGCGAGGGTGCGACCGAGATCCAGCGCATGATCGTCGCTCGCTCGCTGTTCGCCTGACGCCGACGTCAGGCAAGGTGATACGAGATTGTCTTGATATAGGTGAACTCGTGAAGCCCGACCTCGCCGAATTCGCGGCCATAGCCGGACCGTTTGATCCCGCCGAAAGGATGATATGAGCTCATCTTGCCCGAACCTCCGTTCAGGTTGACCTTGCCCGTGCGCAATCGTGACGCCAGCTCAAGCGCGCGCCCTACATCGGCGGAATAGACGGCTCCCGATAGACCGAAGTCGCTGTGGTTCGCGATGGTCACCGCCTCTTCGTCGCTGCCGAACCCAATCACCACCCCGAGTGGCCCGAAGGCCTCCTCCTGTGCGACGCGCCAACCATTGTCGACATCGTCGAACAACGTTGGTTCGTAGAAAAAACCGCGATCGAGCCCCGCAGGAATGCGTCCGCCGGTGACGAGCGTCGCGCCATCGCCGCACGCTGAATCCACCAGATTCTGGACGCGATCGCGCGCCGCAGCGCGGATCAGCGGGCCCATCCGGGTCGTCGGATCGGCGGGATCGCCGATCTTGACGGCGCGAAACAGCTCCGCCAGCCGTTCGACGAATTGCGGCCGCACCGAGTTATGCACGACCAGTCGAGTCAGCGCGGCGCAAGCCTGACCGGCATGAAAAGTAAGGCTTCCGAGCGCAGCCTGCGCCGCTGCTTCCAGGTTGCCGTCCGCGCGTACGATCATCGCGGACTTGCCGCCAAGTTCCATGATGCAACGCTTCAGCGTCGGCGCCGCCTGAGCTTGAATTGCCGCTCCGACACGGTCGGAGCCTGTAAAGGTGACCAGATCGACACGCGGATCCGTGGTCAGTTTCTCACCCGCGGCCAGGTCACCATTCACGACATTGAACACGCCTGGCGGCACGCCTGCGGCATCGGCCGCCTCGGCAAGGATCAGCGCGGAAAACGGGGTGAGCGGCGAAGGTTTGAGGATAACGGTGTTGCCCATCGCCAACGCCGGCACGGCTTTGCCCAGGTTCAGCATAAACGGCACGTTGAACGGCGTGATCGCAAGGCAAACACCAACCGGCTCGCGCACCGCCAGCCCACCGCCCACCATCGTCGTGCCGTCAGGCATGGCGACCGGTTCCAGCGGCAATGGCTGCGGCGCCTGGCGTCGCGCCAGCTCGATATAGTGGCGCGCATGCTCCAGTCCGGTCGCGAACTGCATTGATCGCGCAAACGGCTGGATCGAGCCCGTCTCCGTCGCGATCAATATGCGCAGGTCATCGGCACGCGCCTCAATCCAGTCGCACATCGCCTCGAGAATGGCCGCCCGCTGGGCAGTCTTCATGCGCGGCCATGGGCCCGTATCGAACGCCGCCCGTGCGGTGGCCAGGGCAACCTCGATTTCCGTCGGGCCAGCCAGGCCGGCATGGCCTATGACGGCTTCAGTCGCCGGATTGATGACGGCTTCGGAACCACCGCCGGCCGGCACGATCCACTCGCCCCCGATATAGAGTTTCCCTTGCGGCGGGATATGCATCTTGGCCTCCTAGGCGCGCTTCAGGATGAAGTCGGCACAGCGTTCGCCGATCATGATCGAGGGAGCGTTGGTGTTGCCGCTCACCAGGTTCGGCATGATCGACGCATCCGCCACCCTCAACCGCGGAACGCCATGAACGCGAAGCCGCGAATCCACCACAGCGGTGGGGTCGCTTGCAGGCCCCATCTTGCACGTCCCGCAAGGGTGGTAGACCGTTTTCAGGACGCTGCGGATGTGCGCCTCGATCGCAGCATCGTCCAGCTCTTCTTCGGCGCCATGTCCTGGCGCCAGTTCGCATTCGAGCAGCCCGGCGAGCGAGGGGGAATGCAGGATGCGACGAGCAAGCCGCACGCCACGCACCAGCGTCGCCATATCGTCGGGATGACCCAGCACATTCGCTTCGATACGCACCGGCGTGATCGCATCGCGTCCTGCGATGCGGACTGTCCCCCGCGCCTTTGGCCGCAGGTTGCAAGGACTGATCGAAATGCCGTGTCCTGGTAGCGCTGGCCGGTCGGCGTCGCCGGTCAGCGCCGCAACCGTGGTGAACTGAATATCGGGCCGGCCAGAGCCGTCGGTCGACACAAACCCGCCGGATTCGACAATGTTGGACGTCAATAGGCCCGATTTGAACATCATCCACTGCAGGCCGTGGCGAACTGCCTTCAATCCCTTGTCCGCACCGAACAGGCTGATCGGATCACGCGTCCGGCCATAAACGCCGGCCTGATAATGATCCTGGAAATTGGCGCCCACGCCTTGCAGCGCCCGCAGCATCGGCACGCCGTGCTCCGTCAGCAGCGCTTCCGGCCCAATGCCCGACAATTGCAGGACCTTGGGTGAGCCGAAGGCGCCTGCGGCGACGATCACCTCCTCGCGAGCCGTCGCATCCCGGGCGGTGTCTTTCCCCGCGTGATAGCGCACGCCGACGGCCGCGCCATTCTCCGTCAGAATCGCTTCGACATGTGCCTCGCAGCGCAGCGTCAACAACCTGTTGCCCCGAACGCGCGACAGGAACGCTATCGCTGCCGATTGTCGCCGGCCATCCGCCGAAGTCGTCTGATAGAAGCCTACGCCCTCCTGCGTCGGGCCGTTGAAGTCGTCGTTATAGGGTAAACCCGCTTCTTGCCCCGCGCGTACGAAGGCATAGCTCAGCGGGTGGTGATAGCCAGCGTCGCAAACCTTCAGCGGCCCTTCGGCGCCGTGAAACGGCTCGGAATATTTTTGGTTGGCTTCGCTACGCTTGAAAACCGGCAGGACGTCGTTCCAGCCCCAGCCCTCGCAACCTTCCGCTTCCCAGTCGTCATAGTCCTGAGCTTGCCCGCGAATATACACCATCCCGTTGATCGACGACCCGCCGCCCAACAGCCTGCCCTGTTTCATATAGACACGCCGTCCGCCAACGCCCGGTTCGGGTTCTGTATGGAAGTGCCATGCCAGCCTCTTGTCGATTTTCTGAATACCGCCGGGCATGGGTATGAAGAAGTCGCGGTCGAGCGGACCGGATTCCAGCAGCAACACGCTCTTGCCCGCTTCGACCAGTCGGCTTGCGATGACGCAACCGGCCGAGCCCGCACCGATTACAACATAGTCATAGCTTTCCATGACTGTCCGCTACGATCCGAACTCCGGTCGGCGCAACGTCCCGCTTTGGGGACGCACTCCACCGCGCCAGTATCTCGTCAGTATCCGTTTCGCCATGTACGATGGTCGGCCCTGACGATGTCGAAAAACGCGGTGCAGCTGCTGGCAACGGCGTCCCATATGTTCCGCGCGCGATATTATGGGGGTGTTGCGGCGCCTCCCGGAAGCTCAACACGGGCGCAACGCAAGCATCGGTCCCCTCGAATATCGCGGTCCATTGATCGCGCGTCCGAGAGGCGAAACATGCTGCAAACACCTCTTTCATTTCAGCCCAACCATTTCGATCCCTCTGATCGAAACGGGACTGATCGATATTGAGTCCATCGAGCAAAAGTTTGAAGAACTCAGGTTCTAGGGCAGCGACGGACACGAATTTTCCGTCCGAGCAGACATAGCAGCGGTAGAACGGCGCGCGCCCGTCCAAGATGTTCGCCTCGCGCTCGTCCTGCCATCGTCCCGCATTCATGAGACTGTGGATCGCAGTCGACAAAGCCGCAACGCCATCAACCATCGCGGCATCGACGACCTGCCCCTTCCCTGTGTCCCGAGCATGGAGCACCGCGGCGAGCAGGCCAATCACGGCAAAGGTTGATCCACCCCCATAATCCCCGAGCAGATTCAAGGGTGGCGAAGGGGGGCGGTCGGACGGCCCCATCGCGTTCAACACCCCCGTAATCGCAATATAATTGAGATCGTGGCCTGCCCGCTGTGCCAGTGGCCCGTGCTGGCCCCACCCGGTCAAACGCACATATGCCAATCTGGGATTTGCGCGAAAGCATGGATCGGGCCCAAGGCCCATCCTCTCCATCACACCAGGCCGGAACCCCTCAAGAACCCCATCAGCCTGCGCAACGAGGCGCAACGCCGCGTCTTGTCCAAGCGATGACTTGAGATCGAGCCGCACAACCGAACGATTGACAAGCATCTCGGCTGATCCAGCACGATCCACGGCTCCGGCGCGTGCGACGCGTACTATATTGGCCCCAAGATCGGCGAGAATTTTCCCCGCGAATGGAGTGGGGCCCATTCCGTCAAATTCCACCAATCGCAAGCCGGAGAGAAAACCGACCGTCATTTGCTCATCACCTCTGAGCCATTGCTTCCCACACTCGCAAGTCGATGGCCAACCGCACCTGGGTGTTCGCACCGCTGCTCATCGCCGCGAGCGCGATTGGTGCCACGAAACCAACGCGTGTGGCACGTCCCTTTTCCGGTACGGTCTCCGTTGAGCCAAACGCCAAGGTCGTCAGATCCGGGAGCATATTTGGCGGTACTCCAACGATATCGACACCATCAGGCGAGAGGGCAGCCGAGGAGTGTGTCAGACCAATGAGGCAGCTGTTAGCAGACAGAGATGCCCCGCAGATCCTGCGCGAAGCCGCACAGTCCGTTCCCTGTTTCAATTCGTCGCCCCAGGTGATCCGCCTCGTAGTGCTGATGTATGTGCGGTTCCCACTGTCGCTGCGAAATGTCGAAGAGCTGCTCTTCGAGCGCGAGATCGATATCTGCCATGAGACCGTGCGGATATGATGGAACCGGTTCAGTCCTATGTTCGCCGGCGACATTCGCCGCCGGCGAGTCAGTCGGATGCGGGGCTTCCGCCATTGGCGCTGGCACCTCGATGAGAGGTACGTTAAGATGGTCTACCTCTGGCGGGCAGTCGACCATGAGGGCGAGGTGCTGGAGAGCTATAATAAACAGGTTTCTCCGAAAGTGGCGGCCGATTTTCCCGCAATTCCGCGAGTATTTCGTTCGGTTCGGTAGTGCGGAGAGTGCAGTCTCTCTGCCATAAGTGGGAAAAACTCCCCCTTTTCTCCGCAGCCCTTCCCGGGTGCCGGCGATCACGGCTCCGATCGGCGTGTCGTCATCCCTGCGCCAGGCGGCGGCTTTCGCCGCGCCGGGCTGTTCGGCGGCAGCCCCTTCTTGATGAGTTGCTCGACCGCTTTCTTTGCGCGGTCGGCCTGGTCGCCGGCCCTGTCGGGTAGGGGCATCAGGCTGCCGTCACCGCGCTGAACAGCCGTGGCGAGCAGCACGAGCTGCATCTCAGGCACATCCAGCCAGGCGCGCGGCCGAAAGCCCCGTAGTTCGGGGCGTGTTTCCCAAGATACTGGCGTTCGGAGAGCATAGTTCCCGCTTCTCCGCCGGGTTTTCACCCACTTTCTCGACGACCGACTGCATCGTTGAGCTTTGTCCTAGGTAGCTTTTTTGGCAGCGATTCTACAGTGAATTCGAAACCTCAGCCGAACATGCGGCCGCCCAAGCCTGCGGCAGACTCAGCACAATCGGCGACGCAATCACCAAATTCCCTAAAGAGCGGAGCAGCCAAAAGACATGCTCGCCAACGTCCCTTCGTCCGCAATCATTCCGTCACCGAATTTGCCATGGCCTGCTGTGCTCAGCGTCTGTCGACGACGACCTCTCCGTTCAGGACCGTTATCGAGAGGGCGCGAAGGTTGCTGACCGAGCGGGTCGGGTCCTGTGTCAGCAGGATCATATCGGCCCGCTTTCCCGGCGCGATCGATCCGATGTCGGAGCGTTCGACATGCCAGGCGGCATTGCTGGTGGCCGCGACGAGAACCGTCTGCGGTGCGAGGCCCGCTGCCTCCATCAGCTCGGCTTCTTCCAATGTATTCTGGCCGAACTGACCGCGCCCGCAGAAGCTGTCGCTGCCGAGAACCATCTTCACGCCGGCATCGGCCATCAGCTTGGTATTGGGCCGCGTATGGGGGTGGACCGCATCGTGGATCCACAAGGTCGAGGCGTAGGTCGCATTACGCTCGACCATCATGTCGACCAGCGCCTTGTCGGTAATCGGCTCGACGGTAACGCCATGCTCCAACCCATCCGCGCCAGCTTCAATCGCCTCGATCGCCGCGTCCTGTTGGACAGTATGAACGGTGACGCGCAGCCCGCGCTCGTGTGCAGCGTCGATGCCGGCGCGCAGGATGCTCTTCGGCAGACGAACAAGCTCCACCGCATTCGGAAAGACCGGGTTCTGCCAGATATATTTGGGCGCACTCTGGCATTTGCAGCCGCCTTCGGACAGCAGCTTGATCGCATCCACCTTTCGGTCGGCGAGATGATGAACGATGTCGCGCATCATCTGGGGGCTTTCAACTTCGCCGGTGGCACGGGCGCGGAACCAGGGATTTCCGCTGAAGATCGTCGACGCAGGGTGGCCGTCCCTCCCCGTAAGGCCATTGCCCGTGGTGAGAAGCTGGGGCCCGCGGAGCGCGCCCGACGCGATCTTCGCGCGCGTATCCAGAATCTCCGTCGTGGGATCTCCAACCGATTTGATCGCCGTGACGCCGTTCTGCAGAAACTGATCGAGCAAAATCGGGATCTCATTCGCGACAAATGCGTCCAGCGATTCCGGATCTCTCACGACGCGGAAATCATAGAAATGGATATGCGTGTCGATGAGGCCGGGCATAAGCCAGCCACCTGCGCCATCGATCTCCCGCTGTCCCGTCAGCGGTGATTTGGAGACGGCGGCGATCTCCCGGCCGCGTACACCGACATCGTGCAGCCCGCCGAGCATCTCTCGTCCGTCAAAGACGTGGACGTTACGGATAACGAGGTCGTAGACCTCCATACCGCGCGTGGTGGATTCTTCGTTCATGAGTGCGATCCTCAGCGAGTGCGATCAGAAGGCGACGCGGTCATTTCCCTTGAGCCCGAGGATTTCGCGCGCTTCGTCCGGCGTCGCGACCTCCAGCCCCAGTCCCTCGATGATCTTGCGCACCTGAGTGACCTGCGATGCATTGGTTTCGGCCAGCCGTCCCGCACCGAGCCACAGTGAGTCTTCCAACCCGACGCGAACGTTGCCGCCCATTGCGGCAGCCATCGCCGCGATCGGCATCTGGCTGCGCCCGGCACCCAGCACCGACCAGCGATAGTCGTCACCGAACAGTCGGTCAGCCGTGCGCTTCATGTGCATCACTTCGTCCGGATGCGAACCGATACCACCGAGCAGACCGAACACGGTCTGGATGAAGAGCGGACCTTTCACGAGGCCTTCGGTGTAGAAATAATGGAGATTGTGAAGGTGGCTGGTATCGTAGCATTCGAACTCGTAGCGCGCCCCGGTCTCGTTCAGCGTCTCCAGCGCATATTGGATGTCGGCGAAGGTATTCCTGAAAACCACGTCGCGCGTGCTTTCCAGCATCGCCGGTTCCCATTCGTGCTGGAACGCCTTGAAGCGCTTGAGCATCGGAAACAGTCCGAAGTTCATTGAGCCCATGTTGAGGCTCGCCACTTCCGGCTTCCACACCGTCGCGGGACGCAGCCGTTCCTCGCGTGTCATCCCCGGCGCACCGCCGGTGGTGATGTTGCACACCACGCCTGAGCGCTGCTTGATGCTGCGCAGAAACGGTTCGAACGCTTCCGGTGATTGATCCGGCTTTCCATCGACGGGATTGCGGGCGTGGAGGTGTACGATCGCCGCTCCGGCCTCGGCCGCGCCGACTGCCGCATCGGCAATCTGCTCTGCCGTTACGGGCAGGTGTGGCGACATCGACGGGGTGTGTATCCCTCCCGTCACGGCGCAGGTGATGATGACCTTGCGAGCGGCCATATGCGTTTCTCCTGTTGAGCGGCGGTTAGCGCGCGGCGGAAATATGGGGTCGGTGTCGGAAGGTGCCGATGAGGATCGCCGCGACGATCGGCCCGACGGCGAAGATCAGCGAGACGCTGGCACGCGTCATGCCGTTGGCGAACATGACGCCTGCGATCGCAGGGCCACCTGCGCTGGCGATGCGGGCAGCACCCATCACCAGCCCCATTCCCGACGCGCGAAGTGCTGCGGGAAAGCTGTCGGCCATGATCGCGTAGAGCATGCCCGTCGTGCCGGCGAGGCAGAAGCCCAGCACGCCCGCGGAGATCACGAAGAACGGAATGACCGGTGGGACGAGACCGACTGCCGCCAACGCAAGCCCGGCCCCGGTCATCGCCGTCGCGGCGACCTTCGTCGGCGGGAAGCGGGAAGCGAAAGATGCGAAACCGACCCCGCCGACAAAGCCGATGGCACCCGACAGCGCCGAAACCAGACTTCCTTGCGCCGGCGTGAAGCCTGCATCGACGACCATCAAGGGTAGCCAGTTGAGAATATAATAGGAGGTGGTCGCGATCAGGATGGCTACACCCATCAGGCGCAAAACGACCGTGCGCAGCCCCGGTGCGAACAGCGAGGCATAGCTGCTGTGTCGGCGATCGGCCGCCGGCGGCAATTCGGCCATACCAGGTTGGCCAAGACGCGCGAGCACACGGTTTGCGCGATCGAGCGCGTCCGGCGCGCGTTTGGAGATATGGAATACGGGCGATTCCGGCAGCGCCAGCATCGCCACCACGAACAGGATCATCCCGCAGATCGACCCGGTCAGGAACACCCAATGCCAGGTCGCTCCCTTCAGGATGGCAGCGGATGCGAGGCCGCCAAGCACGCCGCCCAACGGGAAGCCCAATGTAGCCACCGCCGCAACCGCGAGCGAGCGGCGTCGCACGTTGGTGAACTCCGCCGAGATCAGCGTCGTCATCGCCACCATGACGCCGATGCCGACGCCCGTCAGCACGCGTGCGGCGGCAAGTATGGGGACCGATTCCGCCGCTGCCGAAAGGGCGGTGCCGGTTGTCAGGATGATGAGCGCGCCCAGCACGACAATGCGTCGGCCCAGCCTGTCGGCCAGCGGCGATAGCGCGATCGCGCCGATCGCCATTCCCGCCAGGCTACTCGCCAGCAATAGGCCGATCACATCCTTGGCCAGGCCCCATTCCTTCGCGAGGACCGGCGCCACAAACGCCATCGACAATGCGTCATAGCCGTCCAACGCCGCCAGCATGACGGCCATGACCAGCACCATGATCTGGCGGGGCCGCATCGGCGCATTATCGAGCGGATTGTCGGTCACGGCCTCGATTGGCGGTGTGCTCATCGCGCGGCCACCCGATTTTCGATCACGCCGATACCGTCGATTTCACATCGCACGACGTCGCCTGGCTGAAGGAAGTGGGGCGGCTGCATGCCGACGCCGACGCCCGAAGGCGTACCCGTGGCGATCAGGTCGCCGGCCTCCAGAGTGAACGCGGTCGAGAGATAAGCGATCTGCTGCCACACATTATAGACCAACTCGCTTGTATCGGCATCCTGGCGGATTTCACCATTGACCAGGCAGCGCAGCTTGAGCGCATGTGGATCGATGATTTCGTCGGCGGTCACGATCCACGGCCCGATCGGGCCGTGCGTATCGAACGACTTGCCCATGGTGAAGGTCGGTGAATGTTTTTGCCAGTCGCGCGCTGAAACATCATCCGCGACGACATAGCCGAACACGTAGTTCTTGGCATCCACCTCGCTTACGCCCTTTGCAGCACGGCCGATCACGACCCCAAGCTCCACCTCATAATCGAGCTGCTCGCTCACCCCGGGATGAATGTCGTCGAACGGGCCGGCAAGGCAGCTCGTCTGCTTGTTGAACCAGAATTGATTGGTCGGTGTAGGCACGCCCAGGCGCTTTGCCTCTTCGATATGCTTGGCATAGTTCATACCGATCGCGAGATACTTTCCCGGCCGTTCGATCGGGGCAAGCAAGCGGACATCCGCGAGCGCGATCGTCCCGTCGCCCTTGTCCGAGATCGAACGGATCCGCTCAAGCGCCGCCTCGCCGCCTTCGATCACCGACAACATCGTCGGATAGTCGTCGGCCAGCGCACTCAATGGCACGAACCGGTCTTCGTGATCGCGCGACATTACGCCGAGCCCAGCCACACCGTCCGCCTCATATCGCAGCAACTTCATTGGCAATTCCCTGTTCGATAGCGGTAGAAACGGATCAGAACCTCGACGACAGCCGCACGCCATAGGTGCGCGGCGGCGAAATGATCGACACCATCAGATTGGAGCCTGGCACCGGCGTACCGTAAATTTGCGGACGCTCGTTTCCGATGTTCCGCACGAACGCCCCGATCACGTATTTCCCGTCTTTTGCACCGAAGGAAATCGAAGCGTTCGAGATCCAGCTATGGTCGACATATTCCAACGGAATATAGTCGAACCCGGTGTAACGGCCGGAGCGATATTGCGTGTCCGCACTCAGGATGACCTGGTTATCGCCGAAATCGATTGTCTGCTGCGCGCCCATATTGACCGTCCATTTCGGCGAATTGATCGAGGAGCGGCCAGAGCAGTTGACCACGAACAGCGCACCCGAAGGCGTAACCGGGCAACCGGTAAAGACCGGGGCGGGAGCCGTGTACGTGAAGCGGTTATATTTGGCGTCGAGATATTGGACGTTCGCGCTCAATGTCGTGGTCGGTGTAACGAGAGCCTTGGCATCGAATTCGGCGCCCTTGATCGTCGCTTTTCCGACATTCGCGGTGATGATGCCGAGTCGTCCGGTCGGATCGATGCCGAAATAGGTCAGCTGCTGATCCCTGTATTTCCAGTAAAATACCTCGGCATTGAGCTGCAAACGGTTGTCGAAGAAGCGGTTCTTCGACCCGATCGTGTAGGCGGTGATATTCTCGGGGTTGTAGGTATTGAAGGCATTGAACCCGCCCGCGCGGTAGCCGGTCTCCATGCTGGCGTAGAGCAGCGACCGCGACCCCACATCCATCTCGATTGCGCCGCGATACGTGATCTTGCTTGTGTCGAGCTTCCCGCCGGGGAAGGTATCGGACCGCGCGATCAGCACGCCTGGTGCCCGCACGACTGTCCCACCGCTGACGGTGGGGGCAAAGGGCTGCTGCGCCAGGGTCTCGGTATAGGGCAGCAGCGGAGCTGTCGGACACGAGGCGGGCACGGCGCAGACCACGGCCAATGCGATGTTTTGTGCATCGGTGAAGCGCTTGCGGTCCTCGGTGTAGCGGGCGCCGCCGGTCAGCCTCAGCCAGTCGGTGGCGTGGAATGTCAGCCGGCCATAGGCCGAGGGCGAGTGCGTGTTGAAACGGCCCTTGTTGAAGTTCGCGAGCGCACCCGACGTATTGTGAATGTCATCGTCGATCTGTTCGCTGAAATAATAGGCGCCGACGATATAATCGAGCCTACCCCCGCTGTTGCTGACGAGGCGGGCCTCAATCGAATATTGATTGGCGTCCTGGGTATTGCCGATCTGCTGCGCCGACTCCGTGTTCAGATTGTCCTTCAGCGCATGCCGCCAGGCCGGGATGACGCTGACCGTGCCGATCGGGGTTTGCCAATCGATATGGGCGGCCACGCCATAGACGTCGTTGCGCTGAAACGGTCGAAACGCGAGCGGATCGAGGAAACGACCAGCAAGGCGCCCGGCGGCTCCGTTCGCCGTGCGATAGGCTTGTGCTCGCGCGGTTAAGAGACCTTCGTCATCCGGGAGCCCGGCTGGTGTTGTCACGAACTGACCGGTGAGCGGGTTCAGCGCGTATTTGCCGACATAGCTTGAACCACCGCCCAGGCCTCGCTGCTGAGCATAATCGGCTTCGAGCCGGACGGTCAGTGACGGCGTGAGCTCGACCTTCAGCTGTGCGCGAACGCCGAACGAATTGTCGGTCTGCGTGCCATCGCGCAAATAGCCGTCGTGCCGGGTATAGACGCTGGAGAGTCTTAAGCCCGCATTGTCGCCGAGACCGACATTGATGGCACCCTCGGCCTGGATCTCATTGTAGTTGCCATAGCTTGCCGAAGCGTAGCCGGAGGTCTCGCCGAGGCGCGGCTGGACCGGGATGATATTGAGCGCACCCGCCGTCGCATTGCGGCCATAGAGGGTTCCCTGCGGTCCCTTGAGTACCTCGACGCGCTCGAGATCGTAGAAAGTGCCGAACGTTGCACTCGACCGACCGACATAGACGCCGTCGTAATTATAAGCGGCGGCGGGATCGCTGCTGGCGACGAACGAGAAATTGCCGACGCCACGGATGAAGATGAGATTGCCCTGTCCACCCCCGGCCACGACCAGCGAGGGGACCAGCTTGCCCAGCGTATCGATCCCACGGACGCCCGCATTCTGAAGATCTTCGCCCGAAACCACTGCGACCGGCACGGCGGCTTTTTGAAGACTCTCGCCGCGCTGCTGGGCAGTGACGATGATGTCTTGGAGCCCATCGTCGGCCGCTGCCTCCGACGTGTCGGATTGACCGACCTGCACGGGTCCCTGAGGCGAGGTGGTCGAAGCAGCCTGGGCCAGCGCGGTCGCCGGAGACAGCAAAACTGCTCCCGAAAGCATGAGCCAAGTCTTGCGCGAAATCGACATAACCTCTCCTCCCGTAGGCGCCGCTTTTCTCTGGCGGCTGCCACATCGATCGCTCCGCATCGGGCGAGTCCTGTCCGGCATCGTCTGTTTGACACATGCTGGTCGATGGACAGGTGAAATGCGATTTACGCCGCTGGGGGGAAAGATGGCAATTTACCGATGTTGTTACCCGTTAGGTATATGATGACCGTAATCCGGAGGCGCAGTCTGGAGACCGGCTCAATTCGCGCCGCGCAATTTGTGGGCGTAGGTCGAGGCGGCCCGCATGGCCAAGTCGTTGAGAAATTCGGATGCGGGCGTCAGCGGGACGTTGGCGCGCCGCACCGCGCAGATACGCGGCGCTTTCGACACTTCGCGCACGCGGATGCGTTCCATCATGCCGGTCGCGCGGATCAGCTCGGTCCACTGCTGTGGCACAGGCGCCAGCAATTCCGATGTCGCTACGATTACCGCCAGGTTCATCGCGGACGAGGCCTGCATTACGATGCGCGGCGGCGGCAAGCCAGCGGCCGCGAAAACGCTGTTGACCTCATTGTCGCTGTCGATCGCCATGGGCGTTGTCACCCAGGATGCGCTCACAAGCTCCTCTAGCGACGTTGCATGGCGCAAGGGGTGGTCACGACGGCCGATAATCATGCGCTCATTCTCGAACAGGTGCTCGATCAAGAGCGCGGGATCGACAAAACCGGTCGCCACTGGCCCATAGTACAGGTCGATAAGTCCGTCACGCAGCTGGGTCTCGAGCATCGGCAGCGAGCCTTCGAGCAGCTTGATCCGAATGTTGGGATATTTGACGTGAAACCGGTTCACGATCGTTGGTATCATCGCGATCAGTGTGGCGCTCGAGCAGCCTACGGTTATGATTCCGCGATCCTCCCCCTTGAGATGCTCCATCTCCTCCAGCGTGCGCGCGAACTCCGCCTGGATCGCCTTGGCGCGACGCACGAACACCTCGCCTGCCCGCGTGAGCGTCATCCCGAATTTGTTGCGTTCGAACAGGACGAGCCCGAGTTCCTGCTCCAGCTCCTTGATGCTGCGCGATACCGCCGGCTGGGCCAGCCCGAGATGCTTGGCGCCGGCACGCAGGCTCCCGCGCTCGACCACGGCCACGACATTGCGCAGATGGTGCAGTTTCATGGGACATCCTCCGGCCGAACCGTGCCCAGCCTCCCTATACCTCGTTGGTAACAACCTCGTCCAAATCGCATCTCCTTGCAATGCCGCACTGCGGTTAGGGTCGATGATCAGACAAGCGGTCCGGCAGCGGCGTGACAGCCGCGCCTCGAATGATCGGCCGCCAGGAGAGGACGACCCGACGATGTTGCAGGATAATGGGACGCTGAACGACGTCGATCATCGGCGTTTGATCGATGCGGCGATGCACCGGCTGGCGATCCGCGAATTGTTGCAGAATTGGATCGTCTGGCGCGATGCTGGCGACTGGGATCGTTTCGCAACCGTCTGGCACGATGACGGTCGCATGGTCGCTACCTGGTTCCAGGCAAGCGCCGCCGAATTCATCGCCGGTTGCCGCAAGGGCTTCGACGCGGGTGTGGTCGGGCTTCATGCGCTGGGTGGCACCAGCGTCGATGTGCGCGGTGACCGTGCCGTTGCGCAGTCCAAGATGCAGATCGTGCAGCGCGGAGAGGTCGACGGCATCGAAGTCGATGTGACGTGCCTGGGCCGCTTCGTTGACGCGCTGGAAAATCGAGAAGGTCGGTGGGGCCTTGTGCTCCGGCAGCCAGTGTACGAGCTGGATCGCATGACGCCGGTAAATCCCGCCCACGTGCCGATCCTCGACGATGCGCTGCTGCAGTCATTCCCGCAGGGCTATCGCCATCTCGCCTATCTGCAGGCCAAGGTCGGGTTCACCGTCAATCCGTCGTTGCCCGGCACGCGCGGTCCGGAAATCGAAGCTCTCATGGCCCGTATGGCGCTGTGGCTCAACGGCGACAGCGCCGCCTGTCTCGACTCATGATAGTGCGCAACCGCGAGAGGGCGATGACAGCATGGCCGTGAAACAGCTCGCCGAAGACATTTGGCTGATCCCCGGACTGGTGAATGTCTACATCCTTCAGACCGAAGATGGGCTTGCCGTCCTCGACACCGGCTTTCCGGGCCGTACTCCGAAGATTCTCGATGCCGTAAAGGCGATTGGAAAGACGCCTGTGGACGTCAGGCACTTGCTGCTTACTCACTGCCATCCCGACCATATCGGAAGTGCTGCGGCGCTCCAGCGCGCGACCGGCGCGACCGTCTGGGCCCATCCGCTCGACGCGCCGCGGATTGAGGCCGGCATGACCATGCGCGAGCCGATGTGTGCATCTCCGGGTCTGCGCAACCGCATCATGGTCCGCCTGCTGTCCGGGAAGGTCACGACCGTAGAGCCCATCAAGGTCGATCGCCTGATCGAAGATGGCGATAGCCTAGACTTCGCACCGGACCTGCTGGCTATTCACATCCCCGGCCACTGCCACGGGCAGCTTGCCTTTCTCTGGCGGCGCAATGGTGGGGTGCTGTTTCCCGCCGACGCCTGCGTCAATCGCGGCGGCCTGGTACTTCCCGTCGCGACCGAAGATCCCGAACTCGCGCTCGCCAGTCTCGCGAAACTGGGCAAGTTCGATTTCGACAAGGTCTGCGTGATGCACGGCAAGCCGATCATGCATGGCGGCGCTGAGCAATTCCGGCGAACCGAGTTCAACACTTTCAAGAACAAAAGGACCTGACGATGGCATGCATTTCAACCGCCCTGATCGTCGGCGGCAGCATCGCCGGCATGAACGCCGCGATCGCGCTGGCGCAACAGGGCGTGAAGGTCGATCTGGTCGAGTTGGCACATGAGCCGCTCGGCGCATCGCTGGCCTTTTCGGGCCGCGCCGCCGAAACCCTGGTCGAGCTCGGCATCTATGATGAGGTCCATGCCACGGGCAGGCCCGACGAGCCGGGCAACACCGCCATCTCAATGCGCAGTGCGACGACCGGAGAGATCATCCATCCCGGCCCGCAGCGCCCGTCATGGCCCGGCGCTGTCCAAGCCATAGGTGTCTACCGGCCGGTGTTTCTCGAAATCGTTCAGGCCGCCGCCGAGCGCCTCGGCGTGCGGATCCGCAAAGGAGTCACCTACGAGACATTCGAGGACGGTGCGGACGGTGTCTCGGTCACGTTCACCGACGGGGAATCTGGTCGCTATGACCTGATGGTTGCCGCCGACGGCATCGGGTCGAAAACGCGCGAACTGATTTTCCCCGACGCGCCCAAACCCGAATTCTCCGGCCAGCTCAGCATTCGCTGGATGTGCCCCGGCGATCCCGTGCAGGACGAAGGTTGGTACATGTCCCCCGTCGGGCGGCTGGGCTTCTATCACCTGCCCCAAGGCATGGTGTACATTCCTGCGGTCATCAACGTGCCCGAATGGCGATGGTTCTCGGACGAGGATGTGCGGGCCACCTTCACGGCCCTGCTCGACTCGATGTCCGCACCCGCGATCAAGGAATTGCGCGCGCGCCTGACCGACACGTCCGAACTCATCGGCAGGCCGTTCGAATGGATCCTGCTCGATCGCCCCTGGTACAAGGGACGCGTCCTGCTGATCGGCGATGCCGCGCACGCGACCAGTGCGCATATGGGCATGGGCGGCGGCATGGCGTTGGAGGACGCCGTGGTGCTGGGCCAATCGATCGGCACGGCCGAGACGCTAACCGATGCGCTGGAAGCTTTCATGGATCGACGGTTCGAGCGCGTGAAACTCGTCGTCGAGACCAGCGTGAAACTCGGACGGCTCGAACAGGAAAAGGCGCCCGCTTCGGAGAACATGGCGCTGCTTTCCAAAGCGTTCGCCACACTGGGGCAACCCTATTGATGACGGATGTGATCGAGACCGACGTCTTGATCATTGGGGCGGGCCCTGTCGGGCTCGCTGCGGCGATCGAATTGGGACTGCGCGGCGTCCGGGTGCTGGTGGTCGAGCGCAACGCGCGCGTCGGCGTCGCCCCCCGCGCCAAGACCACCAATGTGCGGACGCGAACGCATTTGCGCCGCTGGGGGATTGCGGACCGGCTTGCGGCGGAAGCGCCCTTCGGTATCGACTATCCCAATACCATGGTGTTCGTCACCCGCCTGGCGGGACATGAACTCGCGCGGTTCGAAGATGCGTTCAATGCGTCGCCGGCGCGATCACCGCTCTATCCGGAGCACGCGCAATGGGTTCCGCAATACACGCTCGAACGCGTCATGCTGGAAAAGGCGAGATCCTTGTCCAGCGTCGAGCTGCGGTTCGATACCAATTTCCTGTCCGCGGAACAGGACGAACAGCAAGTCGTCTCAGCTTTGGAAGCGGAAGCCGGGACGCTGCTCAGCGTCGCCTCGCGCTACCTGATCGGTGCCGACGGTGCACGAAGCCGCGTGCGGGAACTGATCGGCGCGAAGATGGAGGGCCGTCACGGCCTGTCGCACCATTACAATATCATCTTCAAGGCGCCCGGACTGGCGGAGGCGCACGCGCACGGCCCTGCGGTGATCTATTGGCAGATCGGCAAGGACGGATTCAGCGCGATCAGCCCGATGGACAAGGGTGATATCTGGGCGTTCGCGCCAGGCGGCGCCAAGCCCGGCAAGACCTTGTCGGACGTAGATGCGGTTGCCCTGATCCGCGATCGAACCGGAATCGACCTGCCTTATGAAATCCTGAGCAGCGATACCTGGACCGCCAGCGAACTCCTCGCCGATCGCTATGCCGACCGGCGGATCATTCTAGCGGGTGATGCGTGCCATCTGCACCCGCCCGCTGGTGGTTACGGCATGAACATGGGCGTCGGTGACGGCGTCGATCTTGGCTGGAAGATCGCTGCCACGCTGCAGGGTTGGGGTGGACCGGCATTGCTCGACAGCTACGAGGCGGAGCGCCGCCCGGTGCATCGCGCAGTCATCGACGAAGCCATGGCGAATTACGCGATCTATGTCGCGCCACCCCCTGGCGAGATCGAGGATGACACCGATGGGGGGGAAGCGATCCGTGCCGAAGCCGGTCGCGCAATCCAGACATCCAAGGGACGCGAGTTCAACACGCTCGGCACGGTCCTCGGGCTTTGCTATCGTGATTCGCCCATATTGGAGCCGGATGACGCGCCCGCGCCGGTACATGATAGTGAGGTTTATCGCCCCGAAGCGCGCCCAGGTTGCCTTGCGCCGCATGCCTGGCTGCAGGATGGGCGATCGCTCTACGATCTGTTCGGCGACGGGTTCGCCTTGCTTGCCGCTGCGGATGCCGATCCGCAGCAGATCGTCGACGCGCTCGAACAGGCGCGGGCACTGGATGTGCCACTCAGAGTGGTTCAGCCGCGCGACGTTGATGTCGCCGAACTCTATCAGGCGAACCTTGCGCTCATCCGCCCCGATCAGCACGTCGCCTGGCGCGGTGACCGCTGGACCGGCGCGTTGGCGCGGGCGACGGGCCGGATCGAGGCCGTGGCCCCTTCTTTTGGACAATCGCATTCCTTGGAGACGAACCATGGCTGACTACGCTGCGTCGATCGCAAAGGCGCTCGACCTGGAATCGGTGCGATTCTCGGCGCCGGACCTGCCGAAAATGCGCGCATTTCTGGAAGATTTCGGACTGACTGCCAGCGACGATCTCGACGATGGCGTGCTCCGGATGCGTGGCACGTGCGACGTGCCATTTCTGCACGAGACGGTCGAAGGAGAACCCGGCTTCGTCAATATGGCCATTCGCGTGCGTGGCATCGAAGACCTGATGGCGCTCGCAGCGGCAGAGGGTGTTTCCGTCGAACCGGCGGCCGGCGGCGGGCAGCGGGTGCGGCTGACCGATCCCGATGGGTTCGAGGTTGAAGCCGTTGCGGGCCGACCGCGCGCGCCTGCCCTCCCCCACGGCCAGAGCAACGCCTGGAACATCGCCGCCCGCCGCGAACGCCAAGGCGAAGCGAAGCGGATCGCCGTGAATCCGGCGCATGTCGTGCGCTTGGGCCATGTAGTGCTCGGCGTATCGGACATGAACGCAACTTGGGCGTGGTGGCAGAGCCGCTTCGGCCTGCTCGTGTCGGACGAGGTCCGCGCACCCAATGGCGACCTCGCCGCGCTGTTCATCCGCTGCGACCGCGGCGATGAACCCGTCGATCACCACACGCTCAACTTCGCCTCGATCCCCGGCGTGCCTCCCAAATTTCACCATGCCGCCTTCGAAGTCGCCGACTTTGACGACCTGATGGCTGGAAGCCATCACCTCGAAGCCAAGGGCTACCGGCATGATTGGGGTGTGGGACGACATATTCTCGGTAGCCAGGTATTCGACTATTGGCGCGATCCATGGGGTCATCGCGTCGAGCATTGGACCGACGGGGATCTTTTCGACGCGAACGCTCCGGCGAACGTTGCCGATCTGCCGACAATGCTCGGACATCAATGGGGTCCGGCGGCACCGGCGGATTTTGCTGCTTAGCGGATTACGGCGACAGGCCCCAATTCCGGGCTGATCAGTTCGCAAGCGAAGGCATGATCGAGAACATGACGATCTGGGAGTGGGACCCGATCTTCGGTGCCTTTAACGAAGGCTCAAGCAAATTGGCCCTCGACATCGTCGCCGATCAACCGAGGTGGAGAATAGCGTGCTCGCAGCAGCAAGCCGAGCGCAAGGAACGAAAGCACCGGGAACGCCATGAGCCCCACGTCATAGGAGCCGGTGCGATCATAGATCTGCGCGGTAAGCACCGGGCTCACGATCACAGCGGTCAGCGTGACGGCGAAGCAGGTGCCGAAAATACGCGCATACGCCAGGCGACCGAACCGTCTGGCGATGAGATAGCCCATCAGGTCGATCTCGGCGCCCTGGATCGCGCCGAGGAGGAACGCCGCCGGCAGCGCCCATCGCAGCCCGTCCAGCAGGAGCAGAAGCCCGACGGCCTGACCGACATAGAAGAGCGACGCGACGATCCGCACCGGCCAGCGATCGAGCATCACGCCGGTGATCAGCCGGCCGAACAGCGATCCGGCCGAGACCATTGCGACGGCGGAGGCGATCCAGGCCGGCGAACCGCCCGCGTCCGCAAGCAGGGCGGGAAAATGAAAATTGATCCCCACGCACGGCACCAGCAGCAGCGCGAACGACGTGGTGAAGAGCCAGAAGTCGGCAGTGCGCAACGCTTCGCCGAGCGACGCGCCCGTATTGATCGAAGCCGCCGCTGCGCTTTCGGTACGTTCGGCTTCGGGCACCGGTCCGCGATTGTCGCGGATGAGCAGCACGACATTGGCCACGCCGATCGCCAGCGCCACGGCGCCGACGATGAGGAAAGCCTGCCGCCAGCCCTGTGATTCCATGATCGCGGTAATCGCCCATGACGAACCGGCGACACCCACCGCGACGCCGGCCGAAGCAATGGCCAGCGCCATGCCCAGCCGTTTGTCGAACCATCTTTGGACCAGCCCCAGATAGGCGGGATAGCCGGCCAGGCTGCCGCCCATAACCGCCAGGCAGGTCAGCAGCACGAAGATCGGGAAGGACGAGACCTGCGACAGCGCGGCATAGCCGCCCATGCCAAGCACGACTCCGATCGCGATGATGCGCGGTGGACCGAACCGGTCGACGAGGAAGCCTGCCAAGGGCAACGCCAGGGCATTGCAAACCGCAGACACGCCCAGCGCCGTCGAGAACTGGGTGCGTGACCAGCCGAATTCTGCCGTCATCGGCTTCAGATAGAGCCCCAGCGGGATCATCATGACCGCGGAGGTGGCGACGGACAGGCCGATGAAGCAGCCGAGCAGAACCAGAAAGCGCTTCACCCGACCCACCCCTTTTTCCGGCATCGACTTCGTGGCCGGATGCTCAGCTCCTGAACTGACGAACCATGTCCGCGACCGCATCGATCATGCCCGGATTGGACAGATTGAGCGCGCGCAATATGTCGTCCTGCTCGAAACGCTCCCGCTGCGCGTCGAAATAGCGATCCATCGCCGACCGCGCCGCGGCGGGATCGCGGGCACGGATCCCGTCGAGAATGGCAATGCGATAGGGCTGGAAATCCATCGCACGCTGGCGCCAGAAGCGCATGCCACGGCTCGACAGCGACTTGAGCTGCACTTCGTTCAACAGGGCGAGCAGGAAGGTTTCGAGCGATTGCAGCAGCGCATTGTGCGCCGAGGCGGACAGCGCCCGCTGGAAGCCGATGACGTTGGCGATGACCTCATCGACCTCCTTCATCTCGTTCACATGATCGAAACGGTCGGAGATCCGCTGCATCTCGGCAATGTCCGCGTCGGTCGCCTTGGTCACCGCCATTTCGATCGAGTGGCGCCCGAGCGCCGCCCTGATGTCGATGACATCCATGATGCCCACGCTTTCGAGCTGGAGCAGCGTCTGCATTGCCGAGGCGAGCGCGAAATCCCCCTGACTTCGCACAAACGTGCCATTGCCATGCAGAACCTCGACCAATCCAAGCGTCTCGAGCGCGCGGATCGCTTCCCGGATGGTCGGCTGGCTGACACCGAAACGATCGGAAAGCTCCTTCTCGCTCGGCAGGCGATCCCCGTCGGTCAACCGGCGCGTGACAATGTCTTGGCGAAGAGATTCGATAATCTCGTCGACCAATTTGATCCTGCGCGGACGCGACTTGAGATCGCTCGGCGCGGTCGCTGTCTGAGATCGCTTTGTCTTCATGTCATCTGGTCCCCTTGGGCGCTTTTCTTGCCGGGTCATGCGGAAGCGCGCAAGGCGGATAAGGCGTCACGAGTGCCTGGGGCGGATCTCATGCCACCACGATGGGAAGCTGAAGATAGGAAGCCCGCGATCCACCGGTGTGGATGATGTGCTGACCCTCGTTGTCTGGTATATAGTCGGCGACCATCGGCATGAGCGGCCCCAGCACATTCCTGGCCGTGATGACCAACCTGAGCTGCTCGCCGGGATAGAAGACCATGCCGATCGGAAAACAGTCGATCTCGACATCTACGACCTGGCCGGGCGCCAGTTTCTCCACGCGATCGAAGCTGTGCGCGGGAACCTCGTCGGTCGACAGCGCCTCGTCGAGATGGCGAGCGGACACGCGCAGCCGCCCGTTGGATCCCTTGTAGCGAAGCACCGACGCGCCCCGCTCGGTGAGATCCTGCATGCGCGCACCCTGATTGGGGACGGTGAATTGCTGGAGATGGCTGCCCTGCGCGTCGAGCTTCTGGATGAGGACGAACAGGTCCATGTCATCCGAACCCTTCGCTTCCACCCAGAGATGCGCCTTGGGATAGCCGGCCAGAACCGTCTCCGTATCGAAACGGACCGTGAACGAAGCCAGAGCGGGATCGGAGCCGGTGTCATACTCCGCCGGCACGTCATGCACGGGCGCGACCGGGGCCAGTATCCGCGGGCCGCCGTGGAGATAATATCTGGTGTTGGCCACCTCTTCCGGCGGAAAGCTGTTTGCCGGCTGGTTGATGCGGTCATTGCCCTTCATGTCGTGCACCGCGTAGCGAACCCGCGGCGTGCTTTCCCAGCCATTGTCCTCGCCCTTCAGGAAATGGTCGAAGAAGCGGCGTAGATCCTCCGTATTCCCCTCGTCATAATAGTCCGGCCATTCCTGGATATTGTGGATGCGGAGCCATTTTTCGGTCGAGGCCATTCGCCGCCAGGCACGGAAGGTGCCCGCGGTGTGCAGCGTGTTCGAATAGCTGGCGACGACATAGGCCGGCACGGTGATCCGGTCGAAGCGGGCCGCCTTGTCCTCCCACAGCGCGTTCATCAGCGGATTCTGCTGCGCCTCGAGCGAATTGTCCTCGCGCTGGTTCTTGCCGACATAGTTTCGCCGCAGCCGCTCGGCGAAACCGAAGTCCGGCATGCCGCCGCGAAAGACGAGATCGCGATAGACGTCGCTGAACCCTTCTTCGGGATTGATCGCCGCGAGATGCGGCGGCTGCTCGGCAGCGGTGAACCATTGCGAGATGGCGAGATAGGACGTCCCGCTCATCGCGACCTTGCTGTTGCACCAGTCCTGAACGGCAAGCCATTCGATCAGGTCGTGGCAGTCCTGCCCTTCCTGCCGACCGAACATCGCGCAATCGCCGTCGGAATAGGCGATGCCGCGCGGATCGGGATTGCAGACCGCATAGCCATGCGCGCACCAATAGGCCGGATCCGGCGCCTCGAACTTGGCAAGGCCGGAGAGGATCGAATTGTCCATGCCGAGCATCGAATAGAGCTGGGTGACGCCGGGTGTCGTGCCCTGGCTCTTGCCATAGGGACTCCAGGCGATGAGGACCGGCACCGTCTCGCCACCCACCGGGCGGAAGATATCGACATAGATGGTCACACCGTCGCGCAGGACGACGGGGACATCCTTTTCGAATATGATGTCGACCGGGATCGGCTTGAACATCGGATCGATCTGATATCCCGCAGGCAGCGTTCGCGTGCCGGGTTCGAACGCGCTGAGGATGCCGCGCTCCGGCCCCGCAACGAAGGGTTCCGCCGGAACAAAGACCTTCTCTCCCTCGCCCATCTCGGCTTTCCTCTTTTTCTTGTCTGAATCATGTCGCGCAGCGGGCCAATCGCCGCATGATTCATGGTGACTTGGTGTCTTTGACACGTCAAGCGGATTTCGCTAATCCTATCCTCACTACGCAAACATAAAAGAGGATGAGTGTGAGAGGCATGGTTGAACACGACAAGGCAGCGATTATCGAGGTGCTAAACCTCTACGCATTCGCGCTGGACGCGCGCCAATGGGATTTGTTCGATCTCGCCTTTACCGAAGACGTGTTCGCCGATTTCGGCCCCGCGGGAGCATCGTGGCGGGGGCTCGCGGAATTCAAGCGCTCGTTCGGCGAGTTTCACGCGACGCTCGACAATCACCAGCATACGATGATGGGCCATCTCGTCACGGTCGATGGCGACAAGGCCAACGCGTTCAGCTGGGGCAATTGGCTGCTAATACGCGATTCGGCCAAGGACGGCCCGGCATGGCTGGGCACCGGCTGGTACGACGACGCACTGGTCCGCACCGACAAGGGATGGCGCATCAAGCATCGCGTTTGCCGGCTGACATCCTGGACCGGCAATCCCTCCGTACCCCAGCCCAAGGAAGAGCATCAGCCGGACATGAAGATGAATTCGCTGTGGCAGTTCGCCGATGACGGGAAGATCAACTTCCTCAACGCACTGAAGGCGAAATAGGCGTTTAACGACACCGGATCGCTGGCCTCGCCGGCGATCCGGTGTCGGCCCGGCATTGACGCGATTTCGCGTCCTCAGAAGTAGCTCAGCCCGCCGTCCGCCAGCATCGTCTGGCCCGTGACGAAAGAGGAATCCTCCCCTGTCAGGAACAGGATAAGCCCGACCACATCGTCGGGCTCCGAAATCCGTTTGATCGCCTGAAGGTCGGCGACCACGGCCAGCTTGGCCGCAGCGGCCGGTGCGGCGAGAGTGCCCGGGGTTCGCGTGAGCGATGGGCTGACCGCATTGACGGTGATGCCATATCGCCCAAGATCGGCCGACATGCCACGCGTCAGGCCGATCGCTCCCATCTTGCTTGCCTTGTAGGCCGCCGTCTTCTCGGTGGAGAGCTGCACCGAACCCGATGTGAGGTTGATGATCCGTCCCCATCCTTGCGCCTTCATCGCCGGTACGAAGGCTTGGCTCATCAGGAACTGCGAATCGAGATTTACCGCAAGCACCTTGCGCCATTCCTCGAAGCTCAATTCGTCGAACGCGCAGGCCGGGAAGATACCGGCATTGTTGACGAGGATATCGCCTCGCCCGAACCGGGCCAGTGTCTCTTCGGCGACACGGCTCGCATCGCCGGGACAGGATGCGTCGGCGACGATCCCCAGCCATTGTGCGCCCTTCGCTTCGACCTGGGCGCGCGTCTCTTCGGCTTCGGCGATATCCACGCCGACGATGCTCGCCCCACGCGCTGCAAGCCCTGCAGCGACCGCCTGCCCGATGCCCCTCGCGGCGCCGGTGACAATGGCGATCCTGCCTTCATGAGTGCTCATCCCGGGATCATCGGAACGAGAATGTGACTGTCATACTGGCCGCCGGTGTGGATGATGTGCCTGCCGGCGTTGCGGGTCACCGGATGCAACGCTATTCCCACGCCCGGCTCGTCTGTGGGCGGAAACGGGTCCCTGCCCATCACCACGACGCGGATCTGCTCCCCCGCCCGGAAAAGCGTACTCGACGGCCAGACCTCGATTTCGACCGGCACGATCTCACCAGGCTTCAGCAGCACCTCGCGCTGATGCGGGTGGAACGGTTGGTACGGCTTGCTCTTCGCGGGATCGAGTTCGCGGTGCGACACCCTCAGCCAGCCATGGGCGGCGTGGCCGAACTTGAAACGCGTGATATAATAGAAATTGACCAGCGCTCCCACAGCATCGAATTTCTGGACCGCGGCGAACAGATCCATATCGTCCGCGCCTTCGGCCTCGACCCATAGCTTGAGCTTGAAATAGCCGGTCAGCTCGGTGTCTTCGGCGAAGGTGTGTGAGAAGGCTGCGTGGCCGGAGGTCGCATCATAGGCGGCGGCAGATGACTCGCCGACCAGGTCTACGCTCAGCGATCCGGTCGACGCATCCAGATAGAAGGGCGTGTATTCGGTCCGCGCGAGCGGCCATTCACGTTCCTCCCGCTCCTCGCCGACATCGACCCCCTCGCGCACCTCCAGCCGCACCTTCGGCCAGTCGTCGACCTCGTTGGGGATGTCTTTCAGGAATCGATCGAAGAAGGCGAGCTGCCGTCGCGTGCTCTCCGCCGTGTACATTTGCGCCCATTTGTTACGGCCGTGCACTTCGAGCCATTTCTGCTCGGTGCCCAGCCGCATGAACGCGGACAGTGACCCGCGCGTGTGCACCGCATGATCGCTCCAGCACGAAATCACATAGGTCGGCACGTCGATATTTTCGACCGCGGGCACCTTGCTTTGCCAATAGTCGTCGAAGAACGGATGGACCTCCATCGCGGTCATCCAGTTCTCCGCCTGGTTCAGCGACGCGCGCGTCTGCGCGTTCCAGAAGGAAATGAAGCCCGAGTTCGGGATGCCGCCATGCGCCACGATCTCGCGATACAGGTCGCTCATCCCGTCATAGGGCATCAACGCCGCCAGATGCGGCGGCCGGGTGGCGCCCGCGAACCATTGGACGATGCCGAAATAGGATGCGCCGCCCATGCCGACCTTGCCGTTCGACCAGGGCTGTTCGGCGATCCATTCGATTGTATCGTGGATGTCGTCGCCTTCCTGCGGCGACCAGGCGGTCGCGTCGCCTTCGGAGGCGTTGATGCCGCGCGGATCGGGGACGACGATCGCGTAACCGGCAGGACACCAGATCATCGGATCCTGCGCCTCGATGGGGGCGTATTTCGAGACCTCGGCATTCTGCGTGAACATCAGCCGCACCGGTTCCGGCCAGCGATAATGCTTGCCGTACGCGCTCCACAGCAGAACCGTGGGGAGCGGCCCCTCGGCGCCTGCGGATCGATAGATGTCGGCATAGATGGTCACGCCGTCGCGCAATCCGATCGGCACGTCATAATCGATCGTAAGGCCATCCACAGTCACCGTGCGCGGGTTCAGGCCAGGATAACCACGCCCCGCCGGGTCGAGCCCCGGTTCCATCACCGCATCGTCGACGCCATTGATCGTTTTGCCCATGTCCGCGTTCCTCAACCGGCCTTCTTCAGCGCTGCGGGCGCAAAGCGATCCAGCGTGGTGATACCGGCGAAATTATGCGGCTGCATACCGGCCACCAGCCGCCCGTAATTCTCGGACAGCGCCTCGAGGTTGAGCGCGCCGTGCAGGGTGATGACACGCGCATCGCGCCAGGCACGCTGGATCGGCTCGCTGTCCATGATCGCGGTCGACCCCGAGTTGCGCTGGAGCAGCTCGATCGCCTCGGCGCACCATTTGGCGGCATAGGCGGTCTCGACGAGCACGCGCGAGCTGAACATCTGCATATAGTCGGGATTCGCGGGCGTGCCCGCGGCAGCGAGTTCGCCAAGCCGGTCGGTCTCCGCGGCATTTGCGCGCGCCATCAGCGTGGCGGACTGGATCTTCGAATGCACTTCGGCGAGCATCAAATGGGTGAGCGGCGCTTCGAGCTGATTCTTGTAGGTCGTGCCGCGGATCGGCCGGCCGGCCGACCGGTCGAGGAAACGATCGAGCGCCCCCTGGGCAATGCCGATCGACATGCCCGCCATCAGGCTGAACGCCCAGCCAAGCGCGGGTGCCTTCCACAGCGTGCCCTTGAGGCCATTGTCGAGCGCACAGCTCGTAATGTCACTGAAAACGACGCCGCGATAATCGGGCACGAACAGTTCGTCGCCCTTGAGAACGATAGAGACGCTGCCGGTGGCACGCATGCCTGCGACGTTCCAGTCGTCGAGGAAGTCCAGTTCCTTGAGCGGCACCTGGACACCGACCAGATATTTACCCTCACCATCGTCGGCGATGCAGCCGAGATTGGTGTATGGCGCCCACAGCGCGTCGCTGCCGAAGGTCCATGGACCGCCGGAGATGATCCAGCCGCCCGCCACTCGCTTCGCCTTTCCGCGCGATGCGGGAAAGTGGCTCGATCCGGCGACGCGGGGGCCGACCCATTTGGGACCGAACACCTCCTCGACGACGCGTGCGCCCGACCCGGCGGGAATCCAGTTGGTCGAGGCGCCGACCCAGACGCTCCATCCGGCCGAGCCGTCCCATTTGGCCACTTCGGAAATCACGTCGAGCTGCTGGCGGACCGAGAGCTCGTCGCCGCCATATTCGGCGGGGCTGCCGATGTTGAAGGCGCCGGCGGCATCCAGTTCGGCGATGGTCGCGTCCGAATGACGGCCCGCTTTCTCTGCCTCGACGGCGCGCTCCCGCAATACAGGCCCGAGCGCGCGGACCTTTTCGACAATCTCCGCAAGCCTCCGGGACTTGTCCTGAACCGCAGCCATCATCTTATCTCCCTGTGTCGCAATGCGGATCCGCAGCGCCAATCTGTCCAAATGTTTCCGTGATATGTGCCGGGGGCCGCCACCATTTCTGGGGCTCGGGCGAGTAGCCGAACTGGCGCTCGACCTCGAAAGGCACCGACAATGTCTTCATATGATGCGCGACTGCGCCGACGACGTGGTTGCCGCCGATGAACGAGGCAGGCTCCGGCACGGTCCAGCCGAGTCCGGCTGCTTTGACACGCTCGAAGATGCCGCCGGTTTGGGCGGGGTCGCGATAGCCGACCGCCACCGTCTTGAACCCCTGGAGATCGAGCCCATCGTCCTGCGGCCGTGGGCGTCCGGCGGGCGTTTCATATTCGACCAGTTCGAGGAAGACCGTGCCGCCACGCAGCACGGCGGTATTGCGCCGGGCATCGGCAAGGCCCCAGAGCCTCTCCTGGTCCGCCGAATGCAGCGAGATATCCGTCGCTTCGAGGCCGACGACGCCCGTGAAATAGTCGACGGCCTCGTCGAGATCGGTCACCGACAGCGCGGCATAGACCACCGCCGGTTCGAGATCGTGATAATGGTCGCGCTCGCCGGGAAGACCCGCGCCCTCCTCCATGATCTCGATCGGAATGCCGACGGTCGGATCGCGGAAGCACACCCGGCGCAGTCCGGCGACCGTGATCGGCGCGGTCAGTGTCGGCACATCGAGCGCGGCGAGCCGATCGAGCACGCCGTCGAAATCGGGCACCGAAATCCCGAGCCGGCAAAAACCGATATCGTTGGGCTGCCAGTCTGCGGGTAGCGGCCGTTGCCGCGGCGTGCCGTGCGTCCAGAATTCGAGCTGCATCAGCGCCTGGCGGCCCACCATGTAGAGGATGGTCGCGCCGCCCCATTCGCCCAGGCCCATCACCTGGCCATTATGCCGCGAATAGGCGATCCGATCGCCCGCACCGGCAAAGCCGAACACCGTCGAATAGAGATGCTTGCAAAAAGGCAGATTGTCGCTGCCCAGCACGATCTGGATGATGTGCGGAGGCTGCGTCATCCGTCCACGGGCACCAGCGGGAGCTGAATGTAGCTGGGTCGATCGGGGCCGGTGTAAACCGTGTTGGTCGCGCCGACATGATAGGTCGGATCATAAGCGCGTATGGGTAGCCCGGCGGGGGTATAGGGCTGGATATCGATCCGCAGGCGGCACCCTTTCCGGATCAGCGCGGTGCTCGGATACAGGCCGACCTCGATCTGCACGATCTCGCCATCGGCAAGCGGTGCATGGTCCGCTTCCAGATGGGTCTGCACGGGCCAATAGTCGGTGGTCCGAGCCCCATCGAGCTTGCGATGCGAAACCTTGAGCAGGCCGTGCCCGACCGGATGGACATGCAACGGATCGATTGGGTGGACCAAAGTCTCGTAGCGAATCTCGCGGTCCTGCGCGTCGAACACGCGCAGCGATACGAACACGTCCATGTCACTGCTGGTCGAGGAGACCCACAGGCCGGCCTTCATATAGCCCGCCATGGCCATGTCCTCGCTCAGCGGCTCGCTGACGAACGATACGCCGGTGGACCAGCGCGGCGTGCCACCCGCGCGACCGATGGGTGCCGGAATCGGCACGCCGATATCGAGATGCGCGTCGTAGCTGGCGCTGGCGTCCGCCGCCGGGGGCTGATCCACAATCCGCATGAAATCGCCGCGCAGGCCATCGCCCGCCCAGTCGGAGGGCGTCGCGTCGAGATACCAGCGGCGAAAATGTGTGCCGGGCAGCGGCCATTCCGCGGCCTCGATCAGCTGGTGCGCGCCGCCGCCGGTGCGGAGCTGGACGCGGACCGGAGGCCCGTCCATCGCGCCATTGTCGATGCCCTTCAGCCAGTGATCGAAGAAGCGGACATGCTCGGCGGTGGCGGCGTCGCTGTAACAGCCGGGAAACCAGGCGTCGGTGAAATCGAACTTCCGGGCCTTTGCGCCGGTAGAATGAATATAGGTTTCGCTGCTGCCGAGCTGATGGATCACCACGCCCGTCTGCGGCCCCACGATCCAGACCGGTGCGGTCGCCCTGGAGAGATCGGGCCGCATGAAGATCGAACCATTAGGGCCATAGGCCTCGGGATCGTTGAACGGCGTCGCGAGCGTGCGCGCCATCCAGTCGGTCTGCTGCCGCTCATCGCCGCAATAATTGTTGCCGGACCAGATCTTCCACCACCAGGCCCAGAAACCCTCACCGAACAGGCCGCCGCCATAAATGGCTTCGTTGTAGATATCCGCGTCGGTGCCCTGCGCGATCATCGCCTTGAGGTGCGGCGGCTGCAGGCTCGCGACATTGTGCTGGGTCATCGCCAGATACGACATGCCCCACAGGCCGACATTGCCGTTGGACCAGGGCTGGGTGCCTGCCCATTCGATCGCGTCGTAATAATCCTCGGCTTCCTGGACGCTCAGCGGCGACTGGACGCCGGGGCTGTTGCCGACCCCGCGCGCATCGACGCGGACGCAGACATAGCCCTCCGGCACCCAGACCGATGAATCGACGCTCTCGTGATTCTCGTATTGGAGGCCGTCCGGATTGCCGGAGAAGAAACGGTCCTCCAGCACTTCCTTCTCCAGCGCCTCGTCAACGCTGCAGATGCATTCGTGGTAAAAGGCCTTGCCGTAGAAACCCTTGTTGAGGACGACCGGATATTCGCCGTCCTCGGCAGGCCGGAAAACGTCGCCAAGGATATAGGATCCGTCGCGAAGCGGGATCTTCACGTCGGTCATCTTGACGATGCCGCGGATGTTGCGACGAAGTTCGTTGCGGGCTGCTGCGCCGCTGCGCAGCGTACGTGGCATGTTCGCGGTAAAGGCGCCGGGCGCGGCATTGAGCCTATCCAGCAGGCCGACGATGACGGGATCATTTCCGAAAGCGGCTTCGTCCTGGCCCCAATTGACGATGGCTCCGCCGACAACGTCGTGCGTGACCGGCGCGATGGCGACGCCCGCCTCGCCATTGCCGTCCCGGGAAAGCGTCTGCACCAGCCGCGCGAGGTTGGTGACGAGCGGATCGTGGAGCTTGTCGATCTTGCCCGCGACGCGATTGACCAGCTGCGCCAGGTTCATGTGCGGCGCGGCCTTGGCCGCACCGATGACGAGCCGGCCGATCGAAAAGCTGACGGCTTCGCCGTCGCGATACGTGAACTCGCCGCGCGCATTGGTGACGCCCGCAGTTGTCGGGGTGCGGTAGTGCAGGCCCGCGGTCGGGCCGGCGAAGACCCCGGTCAGCAAATTTTCGCTGTTATCGGTCACGTCAGGGCACCTTCGGAAGTTGCAGACGGCATCCTTGTTACCCTCACGACACCAGCGTCACACCCAAAGGGCGTGCGGATCCCGGTCGGGACACACGCACGCCCCCTCCCCATCAGAACTTGATCTTGAACGAAGCTTCGAAGGTCCTCGGCGCGCCAGGCGTTTCCAGCGGCACGGTGACCAGGTCGAATGCCAGCGCTGTTGCGATATATTGCTTGTTGAACAGATTGCGCACCGAGCCGCGGATCTCGAAATTATCCCAGCTATAACTCGTGTTGATGTTGGTCAGCGCATAGCCCTTGACGCGATACAGGCCGAGCACCTGGCTGGTCGTCGTACCCGCGGGCAGGACACCTGGGATACCGGGATAGGCGGTTCCCGCCGGCACGCCCTGATAATCGTTGGTGTAGCTCGACGAATAGCTCTCCTGCACCGTGAACTCGAGATTGCCCGGTCCGATATCCTGGTTGAAGGTGACCGAGCCGTTGAGCGAATGCTTCGGCGAACGCACGAGCGGAACGCCGGTGAGGTCCACCTGTGGCGAGGGCGGCGCCGGCACGCTGTATTTGGTGATCTCCGACTTCACGTAGGTATATTGCAGCCCGAAGCGGAGGTTGCTGGAAACGATCGCCGTCGCATCCATGTCCACGCCACGGCCGCGCGCCTTGGCGGCGTTGGTGACGACGGGCGTGAGCGCCCCGTTGATGATCAGGTTCTGGGCAAGCTGAAGGCCGCTATACTCATTGTTGAACAGCGCGACGTTCAGCTGAAGGTGGCGGTCGAGAAACTGCGATTTGAGCCCCACTTCATACGCATCGACATTCTGCGGACCGAAATTCTGCCGCGCGACGGCCCCCACATTCAGGCCGCCTGGTGAATTGCCCCTCGAATAGCTGGCATAGGCGATGACGTCGGGCGCGATCTTGTAGCTGAGATTGGCGCTGCCGGTGACGGCGTTGAAATTGGCGACGCGATAGATCATCGGCACCGTCGGGATCACGACATTCGCGATGCGGTTGCGGATGGCGACCCCAGCGGTTCCCGCGATCCGGTCGTGCCCCCAGCGAAGCCCCACATTCAGGTTGAGCTTGTCGGTGAGATCGTATCCGACCTGGCCGAAGCCTGCATAGGAGAAAGTCTCGGTAGAAGCGGGCTGATACAGCGCGTTCACATTACCGAGATCATATTGCGTCGATCCGGGACCGAAGCTGGCGAACGGCCTGGACGTGTCGAAGATCTTGCCGCCACCCTGATCCACATCGGACTGGAGGAAGTAGATGCCGAAGATGTAGTTCCACGGCCCGACATTGTCCGAAACGCGAAGCTCCTGAGAGAAGCGCTTCTCATAATAGGGGCTTGAGCCGTTGGCCCAGTTCAGCCGGGTATTGTCGAGCGAGAAGAACGGATCCAGCGTGGCGTGCTGATAGTCGGTCAGCGACGCAAGCTCACCGAAAGGCGTCTTGAAACGCATATCGAGCGTGACCTGCTCGCCCCGGATCTTGCCGTGCTGCTCGGTCTGGAACTGGCCTTGCCACACGTTCGGAGCGAACTTCAGCGCCGCCCGCGAAGCCGGGCTGATCGGATTGGCAAAGACCACCGACTGGCCGAGCGGTGCACGGACACGGCCGGCGGTCACGAACGGCAGCGGCAGATCGTCGCGCAGGATCATGCCGCTCAGGCGGATCGCCACGGCGTCGCTCGGTTCCCACAGGATCCTGACCCGGCCGACCTGACGGTCGTATCCGGCGGAGTGGATGTCGCTCACCGGATCATAGACATAGCCCTCGCGCTTCTCGGCCAGACCATAGAAGCGCACAGACAAGGTATCCGACAACGGGACCGAGACCGCGCCCTGGGCGCGCCACATCGTATCGCCGTGGGTGGCACTCATGCCGGCACCCACATCGAGATAGCCCGAGAAATCCTTGGCCGGGTCGGCAGTCACGATATTGAAGGCGCCGGTGAACGAGGAGCGGCCATAAAGGGTGCTCTGCGGCCCCTTGGCGACCTCGACACGTTCGGTGTCGGTGCGGTTGATCGTCGTCGACAGCGTCGGCGCGACGAACACGCCGTCCTGGAAGATGCCCACCGCCGAATTGGAAGGATTGCCGGCCGACGAGCGATTGCCGAAGCCACGGATGCCGATAAGCGGAACCGGGCCGATGACCTGGAAGGTCACGCCCGACATCTTCGACTGGACGTCGGCGAGCGAGCCCATATTGGCGACATCGTCACCGGTGATGGCGGAGACGCTTCCGGGAATGTCCTGCAGCCGCTCCGAGACGCGGCGCGCGGTGACGACGATGTCGACGAGCTGACCGCTGTCCGCAGCCTGATCTTCGGCGGCGGCCGGCGCAGCCTGCTGACCGTCCGTGGCCTGAGCGAGCGCAGCGCCGGGCATGGCAATCGCGATTGCCAGCGCCGAGCCGCCGATGAAGCGGCGACGCACACCGGAACGCTGCCGCTGATGCAAATTCGATTTCTCACGGATCTTACGCATGAATCCCCTCCCGACCTTATATGGCTTTGATGTAAAGTGACTTGGTGTCTTAATCTCGTCAAGCGTTGTTTTTGACGATCCACGGAAGCGCAGGTGCGGGCGACGAGGCCATGCAGCTCAAGCTTGCCGCGCAGCCCAGCCATCGGATTGCGATCAAGGGAGAATTTAGAAACCGGGCTTGGTGGAGCGCGTCATTTCAAGAATACGAAATCGGCTCGCCGCCCTCGACCGTCAGTCCAGAAAATCGGCCGGCGGCGGCGGCCCCCAAACGGATAGCGCTTCGTCCGCGACGTTGTGGCGCTCCGTCTGATGATCCTCGGTCAGGATGTCGCCATCGGCATAATGCTCGATCATGAAACCGGAACAGTCGCGCCAATAATCGAAGATCTGGCTTCCCAGGATATGTCGTCCGACGCCCCAGAATTGCTGCCAGCCCTGAGCCTTCAGCCACTCGCTGCCCATCATCACCTCGTCCGCGTCCTGCACCTCGAACGAACAGTGATGGACATGAGTGACGGGCGATTCGAGGAAGAAGACGCTGTGGTGATCGACCCATTGCTCGCCCTGTGCGACGCGCATGAAGGCGGCGATGTCCTGGTCTTCAGGCCCGGCGTGCAGCGTATCCGACGCGACCATGCCGAGCGCGTCGCGATACCAGGCGAAGCTCTTCGCGAAGCTGCTCACGTTGAACCCGAAATGGCCGAGCCGGCGGACGCGTGCGGCCCCCCGATCGAAGCGCTGGAACTGGCCGAACCGTTGCTTGCGGTCACCGAAGTTGAACACCGCCGCGCTCGTCTCGGCGAGCGGCTCGAGCGGAGTCCGGCCGGCGACGAGATCGATGCGGAATCCGTCGGGATCGCGCAGTTCGACATAAGCACCGCCCTGCGGCCCGGGCAGAGGCCGGGCGGCGGAAGCACCCTCGATGGTTCGCGATGCTTCTTCGAGCACCGCCAGATCCGCGACCTCGAAAGCGCCGGAGACGAACTCCGGCGCCCCTTCGTGGGCGACATAGCAATAGCCGTCGGCCGCTACGCCACGAAAATAAAGCGCGCCGTCCTCGCGCCCGCAAAGCACGAAGCCGAAGTCGGTGAGGAACCGCTCGGCCTCCGCCAGCGATGCGTGCCGATATTGCATATAGGCCGGCTGCAATACGCGAATGCCCATCCTATGCTTCCTTTTGCTCGAATGCCGGGTGTGGCCGCTCCGCAAGCTGCCGCACGAAGAAGTCGGCGATCATTCCCGAGGCATCGACACCGATGCCTGCCGGGCCGAATGTTCGCAGATGTTCGGGATCGGAACTGCCGGGCCACGCGTGCGCGCCTCCCGAAACCGCCAGCAATGTCAGCATCTCCCGGTGCTCGACCGACGAATAGACGCGCCGGCGCCCACCGGAGACCGGTGTTTCGTGAAAGCCGGGAAGGCAGGCCTGCGCCACCGCATAACGATCGCCAGCCTCGTCCACGCCGATGCTCCAGCGGCGCTCGCCGCTACCCTCATAGAGGTTCACCCGATCCTCGAGACCGTGGAATGTCAGTGTCGGTGGAGGCGCACGATCGCCGTCCTCAACCGGACGCAGCCCCCCGACCAGTCCAGCGGCGGTCCAGGGCAGCCGTCCCTTGACCAACAGATGGGACGCAAGGCGGGCACCGCCCGAATAGCCAACGAGGAACAGCGGCGCTTCGGTCCGCCCCAGCTTCGACAGGGAATCCTGCACGAGAGACTCGATCCACCCGAGATCATCATGCGCGAAATCCTCGGGTTGCGACCTGCCCGGCAGCGGCGCGCCCGGAATGTTCCAGGCGAAGCCCGGTGCCAGTTCGGGCATCATATGAAAGGGTATCGCCCCCTGCGGCATCAGCACCGCGAAACCGCGCAGGAGCAGCTGGTCGGACAGTCCGCTCATCGACCGTTGCCGCGGCACGTCGAGGCCGCTGCCATGCAGTTCCACCACCAGCGCCCGCACCTCTCCCGCTTCAGGCGCAAGCAACAGCGAATACCGCTCGGACGAGAGCATTTCCGTGGAATCCCGCCTCAGCGCGCCGGCGGGGGTGTGACGACGAGCATCGCCGCGGGTCCGCCGCTCTCGTTCAGGACCGCGCGTGCCTCGCCCGCCGCGACATGGATGCTGTCTCCCACCTGCAGCACGTGCCGAACACCATCTCCCTGCTCGATCACGAGCGCGCCCTCGGTCACCACATAGACCTTGCTGAATGTCCCCGTGTCCATCGGAATGATCGCGCCGTCGGGAAATGTCGAATGACCGACCATTGCGAAGCCAGCCGAACTGGCCTCCCCGCCCTGAAGCCGGCGCGCCACCACCTCTTCATGACCGGGCGCGGTATAAAGCGGAGCATCCGCAAATCTGACCACTTCCATAGCTGATCCTCCACCGACGGGTCACGAAAGCGACCTGACCATTGACAAGGTCACATGGTGACTTAGTATTCGATGCGCGTGATGGTCAAGCGCCGTTTGGAGAGTCTGCCGGAGACCCCGGTCTGGCTGCCGAGCGGATCCGTCGCGAAATCAACAGACGTCGGGTGAGGAAGAAGCGTTTATGATTGATGTGGCGATCGTTGGCGCCGGGCCCGTCGGGCTGTTCGCGGCGCTGCTGCTGGAGCAGCGCGGCCTGTCCGTCGCCCTCTACGAGCGTTGGTCGACATTCTATCCGCTGCCCAGGGCCTGCGGAGTCGACCACGAAATCGTGCGCCAGTTGCAGGGCGCTGGGCTGGCAACTGCCATGGAGCCGCTGCTCGATCCGGTGATCGGACCCGACAAAACCTACGAGTTCCTCGACAGGCTGGGCGAAACGATCCTGCAGATCGACTGGAACCGCCCCGGCTCGTCGGGCTGGGCGCAGATGAACATGTTCTACCAGCCCGATCTGGAGCGAATGCTCGATCAGCGACTCGCGGCATCGCCGCGTGTCGGCATCCATCGCGGACGCGAGTTGGTGGCGATCCGGCAGCATGACGATCACGTCTCGCTCGATTTTACCGCGACGGACGATCCCGGCGACCGGATCAGTGCCGAGGCGCGTTACGTGATCGGGGCGGACGGCGCGCGGAGCACGACGCGCAGCCTGCTTGGCGTCAGCGAGACAGACCTCGGTTTCGGTTATGACTGGCTGGTCCTCGACGTGCTTCCGCACCAGAAGCGCGTCTGGAAACCCTATGTGATCCAGCATTGCGACCCCGCCCGCCCGACGACACTGGTCGGCAGCGGCCCCACCCGCCGGCGCTGGGAATTCATGCGCCTGCCGGGCGAGACGATCGAAGAGCTCAACACCGCGGAGATGGCGTGGAAGCTGCTCGCACGCTGGGATATCACCCCCGAAAACGCGACGCTGGAGCGCCACACCGTCTATACCTTCCGGGGATGCTGGGCGGACCAGTGGAAGACGGGCCGGGTGCTGCTGGCGGGCGACGCGGCGCATCTGATGCCGCCGTTTCTCGGACAGGGCCTGTGTTCGGGCATGCGCGACGCGATGGCGCTCGCCTGGCGCCTGGCGGCCGTGCTGCGCGGAGAGGCCTCCGAAACCCTGCTCGACTCCTATGGCCCCGAACGCAGCGGCCATGTGCAGGAGATCATCACCCAGGCCGTCGAGATGGGGCGCATCATCTGCATGCTCGATCCCGCCGAAGTCGCTGCGCGCGATGCTCATATGAAGGCGGCGATCAAGGACCCCGCGCTCGCGCTCAAGCCCCCGCCAGAGCCGCGGCTCGGCGATGGCGGCGCCTTTCGGGCGGACGATTCGCGTGCTGGTTATCTGTCGGTCCAGGGGCGCGTGCGGCATGATGGGCACGAGGGGCTTTTCGACGATGTCGTCGCCACCGGATGGCAATTGCTGTTGCGCGGCGGCGCGGGGCTCAACGCAGCGACATGGCAGGCCATCCGGCGGATCAGCATCGTCGTCGCCGATTTCGGCCCCGATGGCGATACGGTCGATCTCGATGGCAGCTATGCCGGCTGGTTCGATCGGCTTGGAGCGGACGCCGTGCTGGTCCGCCCCGATTTCTATGTGTTCGGCACCGCATCCGCGGCGGACGTCGGATCGCTGGTAGCGGCTGCCGGCGAGATGCTCGACCTTCGGGCCGCGGTCGCGCTGGCGGAGTAAAAATGTCTATGCGGCCCGGAAGGCCGCATATTCCTTGCGCACGAAATCCTCGAAGCTGGACGGCTGACGGCCGAGCAGCCAGGTCAGGACATTCGGGTTGCCGAGAAAATCATGGCTGCTGTAGCGCGCGGCGATCGCGCGGCTCATCCGGAGCTGATGTTCGAGCGCGGCCGGATCGAGATCGCCCAGCCGCGCGCGGATGAAAGCCTCCGGATCGATGCGCTCGACCCCGATTGCGCGTCCGAGCACGTCGGACAGCACCCGGCCGATATCATGCGCAGTGAAGCGCCCGGAACCCACCAACTCATAGGTCGCGGCCGCGTGCCGCTGCGGGTCGGCGAGGATCAGCGCAACCACGTCAGTGACATCGTCCAGATCCACCATCGACTGATACCGGTCCAGCGACCAGCTCAGACGGAACACATCCTCCTCGAATACCGATTTCATACGGTGCGGCAGCATGTAGTTGGACGGCTGCAGGATGATGAACTCCAGGCCCGAGGACAGGAGGTGTTCTTCGATGTCGCGCTTGATCTCGTGCTGGATCAGGTCGGTGGTGATGGCGTGGAGCACAGAACTGAATATGAAATGGCCGACGCCCGCCGCCCGTGCTGCATCGACTATCGCGAAGCCCATCGCCCGCTCGTCGGGATGCAGGGTCGGGCCGATATGGTATACGCTGGCGACGCCACGCACGGCTTGGGCAATGAAGCCGGGATCGGCGAGATCGCCCACCAGCACTTCAGTGACGCCCTGCTCACACAGATGTTGGGCAGAGGCCTCGGTCCTGACGCAGGCGCGCACGCGATGCCCTGCGGCGAGCAGTTTCGGCACCAGCCTTTTGCCCTGATTGCCATTGGCGGAGGTGACGAGGATCATGTCGTTGCTATCGCATCGAACATCGTCGCGAAGCCCTTCAGCGCGAAATCGATGGTCACAGGATCCTCGAAGCGACCGTCGACAACCTTGGTCGCGACCATGCCGACGACGATCTCGGGCGTGTTCACCGGCCGGGCCAGCGCCGAGACCAAAGTCTCGCGGATCTGATATTGCGCGCGGACACCCCCGGTGAAGGCGTGCGACGACGTCGCGATCAGCACCGGCTTGTGCTTGAGCGGGGATCCATTGTGCGGACGCGAAGCCCAGTCGAGCGCGTTCTTGAGCGTCCCAGGAATCCCGTGATTATATTCGGGCGAAACGATCACGATCCCGTCCGCCGCCGCGATCTGCGCGCGGAATCCGGCCACCGCAGCTGGCAGTGGATCGACATAGAGGTCCTGGTTGAACAGGGGCAGCCCACCGATATCGGCATAGTCCCACTCCGCCCGTTCCGCCGCCGCTTCGGCGAAAGCGACCAGGACTGCCGTCGAATAGGCGCCTGTCCGCAGGCTCCCCGAAATGCCCAGCAAACGCATCAGCGCGCCACGCGCCGTGCGACGCCGTTGCTGAGCGTGCCGATGCCCTCGATCTCGATCTCGCAAATGTCGCCGGGGCGCATGTACACTGGTGGTTTGCGCGCATAACCGACGCCGGAGGGTGTGCCGGTGGCGATCACGTCGCCGGGCTCCAGCGTCATGGCTTCGGACAGGGTCGCGATCAGCGTCGCGACGTCGAAGATCATGTCGCCGGTACTGCTGTCCTGCATGGTCTCGCCATTGAGCCGCGTGACGATCCGCAACGGCGCGGCGCCTGCGGGCAGTTCGTCGGGCGTCACCAGTTCGGGGCCGAAGCCACCGGTGCGGTCAAAATTCTTGCCCATCGTCCACTGACTCGAGAAACGCTGGTAATTGCGCACCGAGCCGTCGTTGAAGCAGGCATAGCCCGCGACATGATCGAGCGCGTCGGCCGCGCTGACAGCAGTGGCGGCCTTGCCGATGATGACGGCGAGTTCGGCTTCATAGTCGAACTGCTCCGAAACCTCGGGATAGATCATGTCCTCGCCCGGTGCCGCCAGCGACGTCGCCGTGCGAATGAACACCGCGGGATAATCCGGGATCGGGTTACCGCCTTCCAGCGCGTGCAGGCGATAGTTGAGGCCGATGCAGATGAACTTGCCCGGCCGCTCCACCGGAGCAAGCAAGGTCAGATCGGCGAGCGCGACGTCCTCGCCCGCCGGGTGCGCGGCGAGATCGACGGCAAGATCGACCACCGAGCTTGCGCTCGAGTGGATCGTGACACGGTCGCCGTTCCGCACGCCGAACCCGGTGTCGCCATTCCGGCTGAAAGCTACGATGCGCATGATATGCTCCCTCGGCTCAGCGGCCGGATTCGACGAAGGGCATGGTGTCGTTCCACCAGCGATCGGGCGGGACGATCCAGCCGCCGACCTTGAAGGCGGGCGCTTCCCATTCGACCGGCTCATCCTCGATATCGACCGTGTGGTAATGGCTGGGGAACAGCTCGACGCGGTGCCCGTCGGGATCACGCAGATAGAGGAAGCGCGCAAGGCCGGGGCTGAAATGCCGGGCCGGGCCGAACTCGACCTGCCCTTCCTTGTCGCCAACCACGAACAGGTCGCAGACATGCATCAAATGATGCGTCTCGGGCACCTGATAGGCGCAGTGATGGAGCCGCGGCCCCTCGCGATTGGCGAAGACGATGTCGTGCGGGTTCCCCTTGCGCTGAAGGAAGACCATTTCGAGATTTCCGTCCTTCACCACATATTCGGACAGGCGGAAGCCCATGCCGTTGTAGAAGTCGAGGCTCTCGCGGACCTTTGGCGTGACGATCTGGAAATGATCGAGCCTGAGCGCGCACGCACCATGATAGCGGTCGGCATGCGCGAAGAGGCGCGGCCGGGTATCCATCGTCGCGCAGAACTCCAGCGGCGTGCCCGCGGGATCGGTCGTATGCAGCGTGCGGCCCTGATATTTGACCTCGACGAATGCCGTGGGGAACCCGGCGGCGCGGAAATGCGCCTCCACCAGATCGAGATCCTCTTCGGTCAGGACACGCATCCCGACGCGCTCGACCGCCGGCTCGCCGACCTTGAGCACCAAACTGTGATGGCATGCCTCTTCCAACCCGCGCAGCCACAATGTGTTCTCGTCCTCGTCGCTGATCACGAGGCCAAGCAGATCGACGTAAAAGGCCTTGCTCGCCTTCAGATTGCTGACGCGCGATACCAGGTGGCTGGAACGGGTGATCAGGAAGGGCGGCTTATAAACGGGCGTGGGAAGTTGCATCCTGGGTCTCCTGATGATCGTTGGCGTCAGGCCGAAGCCGTTGCGAAACTGTCCTGGTAGAGTGCGCGCAGCTCGGCCTTCTGGACCTTGCCCATCGCATTGCGCGGGAGTTCGTCGACGATGATGACGCGCTTCGGGCGCTTGAACGCGGCAAGCTCGGTCGCGAGGGCGCCGGTGATCGCTGCGGGCTCCAGCGCGGCACCTGCTTCGCGGGCAATCACCGCCACGACACCCTCGCCAAAGTCCGGATGCGACACGCCGATCACGGCGCTTTCGAGCACGCCGTCCATGGCATCGATCGCCAGCTCGATCTCCTTGGGATAGATATTGTACCCGCCGGAGATGATGAGGTCCTTCGCCCGGCCGACGATGCGGATGAAGCCCGCTTCGTCTTTGGTCGCGACGTCGCCACTGATGAACCAGCCATCGGCAGTGTGATCTTCCGCGGTCTTTTCGGGATTGCGCCAATAGCCCGCGAACATGTTCGGGCCTTTCATCTCCAGCACGCCAGGCTCGCCGGTCGCGACAAGCTCTCCACCCTCACCGGCGATGCGCACCGATATACCCGGAAGCGCCGGCCCGACGCTGCCGGGAATGCGAGGTCCGTCATAGGGGTTGGACGTGACCATCAGCGCTTCGGTCATGCCGTAGCGCTCAAGGATCCTGTGGCCGGTGCGCACCTCGAACTCCTCGAACGTCGCGTCGAGCAGCGGCGCCGAGCCGCTGACGAACAGCCGGATATTGCCGGTCAGCGCCGCGTCGAACGCCGCTTCGCCCAGCAAGCGCGTGTAGAAGGTCGGCACCCCCATGAAGACCGTGGCGGACGGCAGGTCGCGCATCACCGCGACAGCATCGAACCGCTCATGAAACAGGATCGGCGAGGCGCCGAGCAAGGCGCAGTGCAACGCCACGAACAGCCCATGTGCGTGGAAGATCGGCAGCGTGTGGAGCAGCACGTCGTCGTCCCGCCAGCGCCACGTCTGCGCCAGCACCTGGACGTTCGACGAGAGATTGCCATGCGTCAGCACCGCGCCCTTCGACCGACCCGTCGTCCCGGAGGTGTAGAGGATCGCAGCGGCATCGCCGTTTGCGGCCTGGACGGTAGGAACCGTGTCTACGGTCGTCGCCCAGGGCGCGGACTCAAGCGTTCCCGTGATCAGCGCCCTTGCACCGTCGAACGCGACGGTCTCGGCAGGAAGGCCGGGGCTCGCCGCGAGCAGCGCCGGCTCGGCGTCGGACAGGAAATAGGCAAGTTCGCTTTCCTGATAGGCGGTATTGAGCGGGATGAAGACCACGCCGGCGCGCAGACAAGCGAGATACAGGATCACCGCGGCGGACGATTTATGGACCTGAACCATCGCGCGCTCACCGCGCTTCACGCCAATCGAGCCGAGCCAGGCGGCGGCGCGCGCGGTCTCGTCCAGCATCGCGGCATAGGTCAGCAGCGAACGCCCCTCGACGCGCAGAAAATCGCGCCCGGCATTGGCCGCGGCCGCATTCTCGAACAGCGCAAAGACGTTTTCGTTGTCGGCCAAAACGCTCACCCTCTTGTCAGAATTGAACCGTCAGGCGCGATGCCTGAAGCGGCGCCACGAAATCGCGCACGAATGCCTTGTGACGCGGATCGGCCTGATATGCGTCCCAGCCCGCGCGGTCGGGAAAGGTCGCGGCGATGGCATAGTCGCCATTGCCCTCGCGAAAGCGCAGATCGGGGCCGTGACGGATCTGGGCCGCGTCGCCGAATTCACCGGCCAGCTGGTTGAGAGCCTGACGGAATGCCTCGACCTGTTCGGTCGTCGTTCCGTCGATCCAGTTGAAAATCACGATATGGGTGACCACCCGAACCTCTCCCCGAGCGCTCGCGTATCCACGCGGGCTACTGCCTTTTAGGTCACTATAACCAAGTCACCTGATGACCAAGCGCTATATGATCGACTTGGGCACGTCAACAATTTGCTGCGCAAAGACGGGAGATCGCTTCGTCAGAAAGGCTTCCACACCCTCCCTGAAATCTTCCCCCTGCGTCGCTTCGACGAACGGGGCGAGGCTCTCGTCGGTTTCGAGCGGCGCGGCGCCATGACCGGCCATCCACAGCATCGCCTTGCTGCGTCCCAGGGTGAACGGCGAACCCTTGAGAATCACGCGAGTCAGGTGGTCGAGTTCCAACTCGAAGGCGTCCGACAAAACCACCTCATCGACCAGGCCGATGTCGAGCGCCTTTGCAGCATCGATGGGCTGCGCGGTGTAGATCATGCGCTTGGCTAGCCCGGCACCGATCGTCGCGACCAGCCGGTGCAGGTCGCTTTGCAGATACAGCGCGCCGAGCCTGGCGGGCGTGATCGCGAAGCTGGCATCGTCTGCGGCGATACGCAGGTCGCCCGCGAGCGCCAATGCGACCGAGGCGCCGTAACAAAACCCCTCGATCGCGACGATCACGGGCTTCGAGGCCAGCTCGATTGCCCGCATCGCGTCTGCCATCGCGCGACCGAATGCCTTTGCCGCGATAGGATCACCAAACAGCGCACCGAACTCCGAGATGTCGTTGCCTGCGCCGAAATTGCCTCCGGCCCCGCGCAGGACGATCAGTCCCGCCGCGGCATCACGCTCCGCCGCTTTGATCAGCGAAAGCAGCGCGTGCCAGGTCCCCAAGCCCAGGGCATTTCGCCGTGCCGGCCGATCCAGCAGGATGGTCGCGACGCCGCCATCCACGGAGAGCGCGACGCCCGCGCCCTCCCCGTACGCGCGATTCATTCCTCCCGGCGCGCCGCCATGCGCCGGGTCGCCAGCGCGATCATCGGGAACGGGTCGTAATAATGCGGCCGGATCTCGCAGATCTTGCCGTCGCGGAACCGGATCATCTCGGCGACCGGCAGCGGCGGGCCGTCATGTCCCTCCAGCGTGAACTCGACCAGTTCGATCGCATAATCGCCCCCGACCGTGGTGGCGATGAAATCGAGCTTCTCGACCGCGATCGCGTCGCGCACGAGCGGGATCAGCTCGAGAAACGCGTCCTTCCCCCGCCACGTGCCGCCGAACGGCATGTAGGACGGAATGGTGATCGAGAAATCGTCGGTCAGCAGTTCACGCGCCGCCGCATGGTCGCCCGAATAGTTGAGCGCATAATGCCGCCTGACCAGATCGAGCTGCTCTTCGGATGTCATCATCAGTCGTCCTTGAGCGACGTGGTGGCGCGCACCGGCGTGCCGTGGAAGCCCGCGACCTGGCGCAGCACGACATCGGTGCCGTCGCGCGGCGTGCCCGACGCGTCGGGATGATCGTCGAACCAGTTGCCCTTGGGATAGCGGTACATCATGTCCACCATCAGCCGCCGTTCGGCGATCAGCCATACCCCGTCGCGCCGCTCGAACCGGTCGAAATAACGCGCCCATAATTTGACCGTCTCGCCCTTCCAGTGATGGCGGTCGGATGACTGGTGATCGGCCTGCAAATAGGTTTCGACATAGGCGGTGTCGGGTCCGTCGAACTCGATCAGGCTGTTGCCAAGGAAATGCTGCGTCCTTTCGAAGCGCGGCATCTCGTCGGTCAGGAACTGGAAGAAGCCTTCGACCCCGCCGACATGCAGACTTTCGGGAAAATGGATGTACGCGTCCTTGTGGAACGCGCCGCGGACCAGCGACATGTCGACACGGTCGAGCCCGCGGCAGTAGCGCAACAGCACGTCGTGGATTTCGGTGCGCGCGGCCAGTTCTTCGAGGGTCATGCAGGTCTCCGGGTTCTTATCGGTTGGGGACGATCGGCAGCTGGACCCAGCTGACATGGTCGGGGCCGGTGTAGATCGTGTTGCGCTGGCCATCGTGATAGCCGGCGTCATAGGCGTGTCGCGTGCCATGGCCGAAGCCGTCATAGGGCTGGATGTCGACGCGGATGCGGTGCCCCTTGCGGATCAACGCGGTGTTCGGGATGATCTCGACGTCCACCGGCACCACTTCGCCGTCGGACAGCGGAGCATAGTCGGCCTTTGCGTGGGTGTGTTTGACCGTATATTCGGTGGTCCGCGCTTCATCGATCTTGCGATGCGAGGCCTTCAGCCAGCCCTTCGCCAGCGGATAGTTCTTGACCGAGAGGCCCATGGTGGTCGGGCCGGCATAATCGACGTCGGTGCCGGTTTCGTCGAGGATGCGGACGGTGACGAAGATGTCCATGTCCGCCGCCGTTGAGGAGACCCATAGCTTCGCCTTGCTGTAGCCGGCGAAGACCATATCCTCCTCCACGGGATCGCTGACGAACGAGACCCCTGTCGTCCACAGCAGCAGAGCCGAAGGCGGCGTGACCGGCAGCAGCGCGGCCGGCGGCCCGGTACGGCTTTCCTCCGGGATTTCCGCCGAGTAGCTCGCCTGCTGCTCGGTCGCCGGTTCGGTCGACGACAGCCGGAGGAAATCGTCACGCCATTGGTCGCCCTTCCAGTCCGACGGTGCGGCGTCGAGATAATATTTCCGGTATTCGGTCCGCGCGATCGGCCATTCCTGCTCATACTGCATGTACGAACTGCCATAGCCGGCGCGGACCTCGAGCTGGACGGGCGGCTTGTCCATCACGCCATTGTCCACGCCCTTCAGCCAGTGATCGAAGAACGCCTTGTGCTCTGCGACCATCGCGCTCGAATAGGATCGGGTGAACCAGTCCTCGCGGAAGTCGATCTTCTTGTTCGAGGTGGGCGTGGTCAGATATGCTTCGCTGCTGCCGAGCTGGTGGAAATGCGCCGGATGGGTGGTGCACGCCACCGTCCATGTCGGCACCGTCACCTTGCTCATGTCCGGGCTCATGAACACGTCCGAGCGCGGCCCGAATATCGCTTGCGGATCCGAGTCCTTGAACGGACAGGCACGCGCGATCGCCATAAAATCGAGCGCGTCGGGCTCGCCGCAGACCGCCGGCAGCACCCCACCCTTGTACCAGTGAGGGAAGAACTCTTCGTTGAGGACGCCGCCGGTGTAGAGGACCTCCTCATACATATCGACATCGGTACCGATCGCGATCATCGCCTTGAGATGCTTGGGCTCGAGGCTCGCCGCCTGATGCTGGGTCATCGCGTAATAGGACATGCCCCACAGACCGACATTGCCGTTGCACCAGTCCTGCCCGCCGGCCCAGTCGATCGCATCGCGATAAGCCTCGGCAGTGCTGAAACCCCAAATCGCCAGCTTGCCCGGATTCTTGCCCATGCCGGGGCCGTCGACGCGCATCACCGCATAATCCTGCGGCACCCAGACCGCCGTGTTCACGCTCTCGTGATTCTCGAAGACCAGTCCGTCGGGATTGCCGTGGAAATAGCGGTCCTCTTCCTCTTCATGATGCTCGAAATCGCTGTCGTTGCAGACGGTGTGGTGATTGAACGCACGACCATAGGGTCCGCAATTCATGATGACCGGATAGGTCCCCTCCTTCGCGGGACGGAAGATGTCGGCATAGACATAGGATCCGTTTTCGAGCGGCACCTTCACATCGCGGAAGCGCAGGATGCCAAGGATATTGCGGCGGACTTCGTTGCGCGCCGCCGCCGCCGAACACAGCTTCCGCGGCGTCCGCGCCGTGAACATGCCGCTGGCATCGAACGCCGCCAGCAATTCGGCGATCAGCGGGTCATTGGCGAAGGCCTCGACCTGATCCCCGACCGGGCCGGCGAACGACACGTCGTGGCGGAAGTTGATCTTCCGCGTCCCGATGATCTCGTGCACCGCAGGCACGATCTCGATGCCATTGTCGAGATTGCCGTCGCGGTCGAGCGTGCACAGGAATCGCGCCACGTTGGTGAGGCCGGCGTCCTTCAACTTGTGGATATTGCCGTCGACGCGGGTGACGATGTCCGCCAGGTTCAGCCTGGGGGCGCCCAGCGCATAGCCGATCGGGCTTCCCCCGACGAGGAAGGCGATGCGCTCTCCGTCCTTGTACTGGAATTCGCCCTTCGCATTGGTCGTGCCCGAGCAGCTCGGGGTCTGGTATTTCAGGCCGGCAATAGGTCCAGCAAAGACGCCAGTGAGAATCATGCGATAATCCCTTATTCCTGTTCTGGGGTCAGATCCGTCCGCTACGCCGCGGTTCGTGTTACCGAGGGAAACTGCATCCGCTCCTTCCCCCAACCCTCCTTGAGCGGGACGAAATAGTAGAAGGTGACGGTCCGGCTTTTGAATTTCCAGCGCCCATCCTGTTTCACCAGGACATCGTCATACCGACAGGCGCAGACATAACTCTCGCCCTCGAACACGCTGGGCATTTCGCAATAGCATTGCCCCGTCGCCTTATCCCCGTCGATGTCGATGATCTCGTTGGTGACGAAGTGCCACATGCCGGACAGGATCTGCTGGCTGTAATGCTTGATATGCTCGTCCCGGCCCACATAGCTTCTCACCGGGCCATGAAACTCGCCATCCTCAGTGAACAGGTCCGCCGCTTCGGGGCCTTTTCCCTGGTCGACAAGGAAAGAATAAAGCGCGCGCAATTCGCTGATCGCAGTGCGATCTTCGATGCGTGTGATCCGCTCTTCCAGGCTCAGCGTCATTTCAGGCTCCCTCCGGTGAAGCGCGTCAACCCGCCCGCTCAAGCACGCTGGCCGATGTGACTTCGGTCTCGACGCCACACAGATGGCGTCCGTAATTCTCCATGCAGGTCTGGATATTGTGCACGGCGTGCATGCTGCCTGCCCAGCAGTTGCGTGCCACGAGCTGCAGCGGCTGCCTCTTCGAGATGCCTGATGCGCCGGACGCCTTGAACAGCGATTCGATCGCAGTGGCGCAGCTGTCCCAGATGAACGCGGTATCGGCGTGATAGCGCACGATATCGGCGCTCATGAGGTCGTCACCTTCCCGATGGAGGCGGTCCAGTTCGTCGAGCGCCGTTTCCGCTACCCGCCGCGCCGCCTTGATCTGCATCTGCGCGTAGCCGACGTTCAGATGCGTAACCGGTGCATCTTTTTGCCGCGCATATGGCGAATATGCGATCGCCTTCTTTCCGATACCCTCGAGAAAAAGCTCCAGCGCATGTTCGGCCATGCCCACGGCATTGCCCGTACCGACCATGATCGATCGGCTGATCCCGCCGGGACGCAGTCCGAAGCCCTGCTGCTTGAGCGCGGCGAGCCGTTCGGCCAACATCTGGGGCGAACTGAATCGATCGTCGGGAACGAACAGCTCCTTTTCCACAACGATCGTGGCGCTGCCGGTGGCCGCCAATCCCATGGCGTCCCAATCGTCCCGCAGCACGAAGGATTCCCGGGGCAGCAAGACCATCCCGACCTTGGTATCGTCGAGTTCATCGTAGAACACGGCCAGATAGGCGTGCGACGCGTGAATGCTCGCCGTCGCGAAGGGCCATGCGCCCTTGATCATCCACCCCCCGTCGACTTGCCGCGCGGCACCGGACAGGCGGCGGGTGCTGCCGCCCACCGCACAGGTCCGATTGCCGACCCACGGCGCGTCATAAACAGGGCGCACAACCTCGTCGGGGAACGCAGCGCTCCACATGTTTCCGCCGGTGGATGCCCAGAGCGTCCAGCTCGTTGCACCGCACCCGCGGCCAAGCGCTTCGTAGATGCTGAACAGTTCACGCGACGAGAAATCCGCACCGCCGAAGCGTGGCGGGATGGCGACGCCATAGACGCCGGTCGCGTCGAGGCGCTCCACCGTCTCCTGCGGAACGCGCCGCTGCCGCTCCGCCTCGGCCTGCATGTCGCGGAGCCAGGGGCGAAGCGCGACGAGCCGATCGATGATCGCCGCGGCGGTGGGCCCCACACCCACCGCGTCGCGCACCGGCGCAGGATTGTACGCACTCGTCATTCGGCACCCTCTCAGAATCCCGCCAGCCGTTTCCGTGGCGTTCGCCTCTTGTGCACACCTAGCCCCAATGATAGGCAGGTCGTCAAGAGACCAAGTGTCTTTTTTTGATATTCGTCTCCGAAAATTGCGATTCTTCGGAGTGCAGGTGACGATACGAGCGAGGACGAGGATGATGCAGGCAGTTATCGGGCGACCGGCGATCACTTCGTGCAGAGCGCCCCTCGCGACACCCGAGGAGATCATCGACGAGGCGCGCAACGGGCGGATGTTCATCCTGGTCGACGACGAGGATCGCGAGAATGAGGGCGATCTTGTCATTCCCGCCCAGATGGCGACGCCCGACGCGATCAATTTCATGGCAACCCACGGCCGCGGCCTGATCTGCCTGGCGATGACCAGGGCGCGGGTCGAGCAACTCGGGCTCGACCCGATGAGCCGCAACAACCGGACCCGGCACGAGACCGCGTTCACCGTCTCGATCGAGGCGCGCGACGGCGTCACCACCGGCATTTCCGCCGCGGATCGTGCGCGCACCATCTCGGTCGCCATCGACGGTTCGAAGGGGCCCGAAGATATCGTGACGCCTGGCCATGTCTTCCCGCTGGTCGCCCGCCCCGGCGGCGTGCTCGTTCGCGCCGGCCATACCGAAGCCGCGGTCGATGTCGCGCGCCTGGCCGGCCTCAACGCCTCGGGCGTGATCTGCGAGATCATGAACGAGGACGGGTCGATGGCCCGGCTGGACAGCCTTGTGGCGTTCGCGCAGCGCCACGCGCTCAAGATCGGCACGATCCGCGACCTGATCGCTTATCGGCGACGCCACGACCACGATATCGTCAAGGTCTCCGAAACGCGTTTCACGAGCAATTTCGGCGGCGAATGGCGCGCCATCAGCTATCTGAACAAGGCCGTCGGCAACAAGACCATCGCGCTCCTCAAGGGCGAGATATCGGCCGACACGCCGACGCTCGTCCGAATGCATCAGCTCGACCTGTTCCAGGACACGCTGGGCGAAATCGGCGCGCATAGCGGGCTGCTCCAGAGCGCGATGCGCGCGATCGGCGAAGAAGGGAGCGGTCTGGTCGTGCTCATCAACCAGCCACGCCATGATGCACTGAGCCAAACTGTCGAGACGCGCAGCAAGCGAACACCCATCGACGCGGCCGATATGCACGAGTTGCGCGATTATGGAATCGGCGCGCAGATCCTCGCCGAACTGGGCGTGCAAGAGATGATCCTGCTCACCAACACGGCGCATTCGCCCATAGCGCTCGCTGGATATGGCCTTTCGATTGTTGGCGAGCGGCCATTGCCCGGACTAAATTTCTGACACAGGGAGACAACAAGACCATTTGAGAGTTCCCGCTCGACTCCACTAAGGCGCACCTACATCATCCTCATCGCGGACATCGCAGGATTGGCCATTGGAGGTTTGGGGGACGTGCAACTGCTCTGGGGCTTTCGCAGAAGCTCTGATTTTCCGGTGAACACCCGTCACTGTAAAAATCTTCGGCAGTGGATGTCCCGGCATTCGGCTGAGTTTCGCATAAGACTTCGGGCTGGAATTTTTACGGCCCATTTCTAACCAATTGATTTTCAAAAAGAAAATTTAGGTGGATTTTACAGAAAAGCTCGCAGAAATCTGCGGAATTCACAAGCTTGGGAAGCTTCTGCTCTGCCATTGAGCTACACCCGCATTTCAAGCACTTATCAGCGGCTGCCACCAATTATTGACAGTGGCGTTTGCAGTGTCGTGCTCGACAGGTTCGCGAAGTGCCATTTCCGGAGCCGCCGGTCAACGTCTCATCCAGCCCTTCCCGTCGGTGAAATGGCCGCACCAGATTTGCAGTTTTGCACTTTGGTGAAACGCTCCAGCGCAACGCAGCCAATCAGGCCCTAATGCATGACCCGTGGCGTATCCGCGCCAGCACGAAGACGACCGGTTTCTCGGCCAAATATCGTTTCTACCATGACGAAGATGCCGGAATCTGCGTCGTCTTCTTCCCCAGCATAACCCTACCCGCGGCCGGCAAAGGCAACGCCAAGCGGACCGGCAGGCCGCCGATGCAGCGGGTGGCCGCGCGTCCACCAGCCTGGGGCTCGGCGCGATCTACCAGATGCGCGCGCCGTTCCGGTTGCTGGCGTCGGGCGGGCCGACCTTCACCGATGGCGACGGCGCGGCCGGCTATCACGCCTTCCTGGCATTGGGGCTGGATTTCTGAGGATTACGGAACCTGTTTCGTCCTGTCCTTTAGATTTTCGGTCAGGAAGCGCAGCGTGTTCTCCAGCACGAACGGGTTCTTGCCCGTCGAATGCCCCGCCTGCGGCAGGACGATCAGGCTATAGTTCTTGTTCGCATTAGCCAGCGCGTCGACATAGCGGATATTGTAGAATGGCGTGTTCATGTCGCTGGTGCCCACGATCAACATGAGCTTGCCCTGCATCTTCGGGATCAGATGCTCGTTGGAGGCATTGGCATAGGCCTCCGCATTGGCCGGCCCCGGCGTGCCCATATAGGGTTCGGTACCGCCCTGCGGGCCGTCCATGCGATTACCGCCGGGCGCGCGCGCAACCGCGGCCTTGTAGATATCGGGTGCCTGCAGCAGCGCACGGATCGCGAAGAAGCCGCCATAGGATGGGCCGGCAATGCCGACGCGATCCATGTCCATATAGGGCCGCGTCGCGGCGACCGCCTTCAGTGCGGCGACATGGTCGGGAATCTCGTTCTGGCCGAGCTTGCCGTACACGACATCCTCGAATGCCTTGCTGCGCCCCGGCGTGCCGCGCCCGTCGACCGCGAAGACGACGAAGCCCGCACGGCGCAGCGCATCGTTCAACTTCTCTCCGCCTTGGAGCAGCAAGGCGTCCGGCACCGCATCGGCGAAGATGTGCGGGATCGCCTGTTCGCCGACGCCGGCATAGATGGTCTCGACCACCGGATAGCGTTTGCCCGGATCGAAATCATAGGGTTTGTAGAGCAACCCATGGAGATCGGTGACGCCGTCCGCGGCCTTCACGACGAACTCCTCGGGCGGCGCCCAATCCCTCGGCATAATATCGGCGATGGCGGTGCGCCCCAGCTCGCGAACCAGCGTTCCATCGACGCGGCGCAGTTCGACGACGGGCGGGGTCGTCGGGCTGGAATAGCTGTCGACGAGATAATCGGCCGACGGTGAGAGCTGCGCAGAATGCACCCCCTGCCCCGCGGTCAGCCGCGTCATCGCGCCATTGCGGCGAAGGGGAACGCGATAGAGATGCGTATCGTAGAGCCGCGGCTCGGCACGGGCGTTGAAATAGACCCAGCCGGCCTTCTCATCGACCGCCTCGACATTCATCACCGGGAACCGGCCGGAGGTCAGGCGGCGCACCAGCCGGCCGTCGAAATCGTAGAGATAGAGGTGCGACCAGCCGTCCTTTTGCGATCGCCAGATGAAATGACGGTCGTCGTCGAGCGTCGAAGCAAGGAAGGACGCGACATTGCCGAGATAAGTGCCGGACAGGAAGGTCGATTGTTCGTCGGTCAATATGATCCGGGACTGGCCCGTGACCGCATCCGCCGCGCGCAGCTCCAGCTTTTTCCAATCGCGCGTCATGCGGATGAACAGGAATTCGGAGCCGCCGCGCCGCCAGCGCAGCGGGATGACGAACGTGTCGTAATCGTTGGCGCCCTGCCCCGTGTCGATCCGCCGGCTTTTGCCGTTATCGGGATCCATCAGATACAGTTCGACGCGCGGCAAAGGCCCACCGACCTGCACGAAAGGCAGGAAGCGCACATGCTGGTCGCGCGACAGCCATTCGACCAGCGGCTGCTTGTGGACTGGTTTTGTGTCGGTCCGGGTGACGATCAACTGGCGCCCGGTCGGCGACCAGGCCGCATTCTCCCACGCATCGCCGTCGCGGCCATCGGTGGTCAATTGCACCATCTCGTTGGTGATCGCCGACCGCAGCCAGAGATTATTGTCGCGGATATGGGTCAGCCGCTTGCCGTCGAGCGACAGCCGCTCCAACCGGTCCGGTCCGACATAAGTCGAGCCGGAAATCCCGTCTTCGCCCGTCTTTCGCGGCGTGCTCAGGGCCGTCGCGGCCCCTTCGCCGGCGGCGAGTTCGCGCAGGGCATAGCTGAAGAGATCGAGTTCGAACCGGCGGCTCTCGATCTCGAAACGGGCTTTCGCTTCGTCGTCGGACAGGGTGAAGGAAGCAAAGGGAACGCCCGTCCCGGTCAGCGGTCGACCGGTCGCGGCTTCGATAGCGGGCCGCAGGCGAGCGAGATCGAAGAACGGCGTCTGACTGCCCGCCTTCGCATCGACCAGGAAGACCTCGGTCACGCCCTTCCTGGCGGTCGAATACCAGAAGCGGTTGCCGTCCTTCAGCCAGTGCGGGCTGATCGACGCCTCGCGCGCGCTGCGCTGTACGCGCGTCCAGATCGCGCCGTCGTTGATCAGACTGTCCGCCCGGCCCAGCCCGACCTGCGCCATAGCCGGAACTGAAGCGCCCGATGCGAGCAGAAAGGCCGGCAATATGGCGCCGGACCACCAACGGCCGGTCGGAAAACTGTAACGACGCGTCATCGACATCCCTTTTCCCTCGTCCGCCGCGCCATACGCTAGAATTTCAGCGTCGCCCCCGCATAGAATGACCGCCCGACCAGATCGTAGACCGCACCGGCCGTATTGGTGAAGGACGAGGTTCCGACATAGGGCGTCGGGATCAGCGGCGGATCGGTGTCGAGCAAGTTGTTGACGCCGGCATAGAGTGAGATCCTCTCGGTCGGCGAAACCTTGAGTTGCACGTCCGAGTACCAGCGCGGAGAAACGGCATTGCCCTCGAACGTGCCGCCGACGACGCGGCTGACCCGCCCGTAATAGCGCTGGTTGAACGATGCCTGGACCGCGCCGAGCTGATAGGCGAGCCGGAGGTTCGCCTTGTTCTTCGGATAATAGGGCTGGCCGAGCAACGTCACCTTGGCAGCGCCTGGAAGAGGCGTGGTCTCGAAATCGATCGTCCGGGTATAGTTGAGCGCGGAGCTGAACGTGCCGCCCGCCAGCGGCGTGCGATAGGAGAGTTCGGCATCGATACCGCTCAGCCGCGTGCTCGCCGCGTTGATCGGCGTCGCGCTTTCCTGAAGGATCAGGCCACTGGCCGGATCGCGGACGAGCAGCGAGCAATAAACCGCCTGGTTGGTGTCCGCACACTGGTTGGCCGCCAATTGCGGCGTGATCGAGGTTATGGCGTCCTCGATCTTGATCTTGAAATAATCGACGCTGAGCGCCAGCCCGCGAATAAAGCCGGGCGTGTAGACGCCGCCGATGGTCAAGGTCCGCGCGCGTTCGGGCAGCAAATTCTGGTTTCCGCCGGTGATCTGGGTGACGATATATTGGGCGGGCGGATTGAACCCGGTCGTGATGCCGGGCTGCGACAGGCAATAGGCCTGGCGACCGGGATTGGTGGCGATGCCGCGGCACGGGTCGATGACGCTGATATTGCCGACGATGTTGCCGCTATACAGTTCGTTGACGTTCGGCGCGCGGACCGCCTTGGAATAGAGCGCGCGGAAACGCAGGTCTCCGAACGGCGAATATGACCCGCCGATCTTCCACGAATTCGCCTGCCCTGAAGTCGAATAATCCGCCGCACGGAACGCCGCTTCCAGATCGAGCGCATGGATGAGCGGAACATCGCGGAGCAAAGGCACCACGGCCTCGACGAACGCCTCCTTCACCGTGAACGAACCGCGCGTCACGCTCTGCGTCAGGAATGCCTGGCCGCTCGTGATGATCTCGTCGGGGACGAAGGCCGCGCTTTCCCGGCGCCATTCGGCGCCTGCCGCGATGGTGACAGCACCCGCCGGCAGCCGGAACAGATCGCCGGTGAGCGATGCGGCCGCGACCTGTTGCACATTCTTCGACCGCATGGTGCCGGTCGCGCGAAGCCAGTTGAGTTCGGGCGCGGTCAGCGATGTGCCGGTGAACAGGTTGATCGGTACACAACCCGCCGCGCGCGCGGCCGCATCAGCGCACTGGAATCCGCCGCCGGCCGCCGGCTCGACCCGAAGCCCCTGGTTGAGCTTCAGGACGTTGGGGCGGTTCGACTGATCGATGCGAAGCTTGGAGCGGCCATATTCATAATAGGCGTCCCACGACCAGCTATTGCCGAACAGGTCGAACTTGCCGTTGCCGCCCACCACGATACGCGCGAGATCGCGGGTGAATTCGGTCGTCCACGGCCCGAGTTCGGGGAAAGTGCGCGAGACCGAGAATTCGGTGCGCCCCGCCGGGATCAGCGCGCGGAAACCCGCCGGGATAAAGGGATTGGAGGTCGGGATCGATGTGGCGATCTTCGCGATCTCGCCGGGGCCGAGCCGCACCGGCGTCTGGCCGATCTCCTGCAACTGCCGGGTGTGCGCATAGGTCGCGTCGAGGGTCAGGGTGAGCGCGTCCGACACCTCGAAACGCGCCTTGCCGCCGGCCAGGATACGCTCCGAAGGCGTCACGATGATCGTGGCGAGATTCGGGTTGTAGCTGTCGCGTGAGGCGAGTGGCGTCGTCACCGTGCCATCGGGCAGGACCGTCCGTTGCACCGACGATCCCGCCACCGTCGTGCCGTTGAGCCCGAACACGCCGCGCGTCGAATAGAGTGCGGGATAGGCATCGGGACCGAAGATCGTCAGATCGGGTCGCGATGTGTTGCTGACCAGAACCGCCTGCGACGATATGGCGCGATCGCGGCCATAGACCGGCTCGCTGTTATCGTAGCTCACGAAACCCGTGACGTTGCCGCGACCGCCGGCGAAATCGGTGCCCGCGACCGCCGACAGCTTCTGCTGGCCATTGTCGCCGCGCGACGAGATGCCGCCCTGCGCCTTCAATTGCAGGCCCTGGAAGCTCTTCTTGAGCAGGATGTTGACCACGCCGGCCACCGCGTCCGAACCATAGACGGCGGACGCGCCACCCGTCGTGACCTCGACCCGCTCGATCAGATCGGTCGGAATGCTGTTGAGATCGACCGCGGAGGTGCCGGGCTGGCCCGAGACGTGACGCCGGCCATCGACCAGCACCAGCGTGCGCGAACTGCCCAAAGCGCGCAGGTCGACGGTGAAGAGGCCCGCGGTCAGCGTGTTGATCGGCGCACCCGATGGAGACAGCGCATTGCCGCCCACCTGGGGGATCGTCGACAATATATCGACGATATTGACCACGCCGCGCTGTTCGAGCTGCTCCGACGTTACCGTGTTGACCGGCGTCGCCGATGTCTCGTTCGCCCGCTTCACGCGCGATCCCGTGATGACGATATCCTCCGGCGCATCGGCATCCTGCGCGGCGACCGGGGGAGCGATCAGCACGGCCGCAGCCAGGATCGAAGACGATAGCCAGAAATGATTGCGACGCATGAAATTGCCTCCCGTGATCCTTCAAGAATGTCGGATCGCCGGGGCATCCACCACGCCATTTAGTTGTGCGATCTGTCGCAATAAGACTGATCGGACCGGTGCATATGCGCGGAGGGCGTCCGAAAACACAGGCATTTCGTCGGATCGCACTGACTGCCGATGTCAGGGGGTCATTATATCCCTATATGCTGCCGAAGACCCCTTTGGAGATCGACGGACGCGGGATGGAATCGGATTTCGAAATCGATTCGGACGGATCGCTGTGGAAGATCGCGGATCATGCGCTGATCGGCGACGCCGTCGCGCTGTGCCTGGCCACGATCTCCGCGCCGCTGCCCACCGGCCTGCGCGACAAGGGACCGTTGAACGGCCTGCGCATCCGCATTCCCGGCGACATCGGCCAGGGCACGATCGACTTCGTCATGGCATCGCCCAGCCTCTATATGATGCGGATCAACGCGACTTATCATGACGATCACGTGATGAACGTCACCGGCGACCGGCTGGTGAAGATCCGCGTGCTGCTGTCGGGAAAGCTCAGCTATGGATCGCCGGAAACCGTGATCGACGGTGCCGGCGCCTATCTGGAGGCCTATCCCGGCGGGACTGCCAGTTCCTACACCATGGCCGGCGGCCGGACGACCCGGCTGCTCGTCCTGCATTGCGAACCGAGCCTGTTCGAGGAGATGGTCGGCGGCCAGTCCGCCGCCCTTCCCGACCCGCTCCGCCATCTGTTCCAGGTGTCGTCGGGTCCGCCGGTGATCAGCCCAACCCCGCTCGGCCCGGACCTGTTGCGCGCGGCGAACGACCTGTTCCACGCCGTCGTGCTTTACCCGCCGATCCTGCGGCTATCCTATGTCGAGGCCAAGGGCCGGGAAATCGGCTGCCTGATCCTCCGAGATCTGTCGGTGCCGCGCGACGTGGCCGCATCGCATTCGAACCTGTCGGTTCGCGACGTCAGCCGCGTTTATGAAGGGCGCGACCTGCTGATCGAGCAATATCGCTCTCCCCCGACCATTCCCCAGCTCAGCCGGCTGATCGGCCTGAACCAGACCAAGTTCAAACTGGCGTTCAAGCTGGTCTTCGGCATGACGATCGGCGACTTCACGCTGAAATGCCGGATGGAACGGGCGACCGAGCTGCTGATGACCAGCTCGATGACGATCTCCGAAATCGCCTATGAGATCGGTTACGATCATCCCGCCAACATGACCCATGCGTTCCGCCGCTATCATGGCTGCGCCCCGCGCGAGATGCGCCGGGCGGCGGGCGTTCGCGAAGACGTGATCGAGAGTGTGGCGGCGGCGCGATCGGCGTCCGCAGTGGCAGAGCCAGGTATGTCGGCGGCGTAGCCTTCATCTCCTCCCCCTCATCGATGGGGAGGAGAGCGAAGCTCCCGTCAGCGCCTCAAATCGCGCGCGATCTCCGCTGCCTTCGCACGCAGCGCCGCCTGGTCCACCTTGAACGTCGTGCCCGCGGGCAGCCCGTCGAGCGCCACGATCGCGCGCGGATGGCTGAATCCCGGCCCCTCTTCCAGCGTGAAGCGCTTGAGTGCTTCCGGGTCGATCGTGCGGCCTTCGCGCGGGACGACGAAGGCGATGGGGATCATGCCCTTCACTTCGTCCTCCGCCGCGACGACGGCGGCATGGCCGACATCGGGATGACGCTCCAGCAATCGCTCGACCTCGTCCGGATAGACATTCTCGCCGCCGCATACGAACATGTCGTCGGCGCGGCGGAGGAAGTGGAAGAAGCCATCGGCATCGCGGCGCATCACATCGCCGGTCGCATACCAGCCATCGCTCAGCCGATCCGCGCTGGCTTCGGGCAGGTTCAGATATGCCTTCAGAGTCGCCGGCGTCCGCGTTTCGAGCACGCCTTCATCCGCATCGGCGCCTCCGGTCAGCCGCCATTCGACACCGGGATAGGGATAGCCGATCGCCAGCGGAGGGCGCGGCAGTCCGTCGGGATGCGGGCCGAACATCGCGGGGCCGGTCTCGGTCGTGCCATAGCTGTTGCGCAGGCTCGCCCCGGGAAACACCTCTTTCAGCCGGTCCAGCAGCGCGGCACTCAGCGGCGCGGAGCCGATGACGATATCGCGCACGCTCGACAGATCGAGCGTTTCGACGAGGTCGCGCTCGCGCGCCATCAGCACGAACATGGTCGGCACGCCGCTCAGCAGCGTGCAGCGATGTTCGGCAACGGCACGAAGATAGGCCGCGGCATCGAAGCGAGGCAGCGATACGATCAGCGACCCCAAAGCCAGGCTGATCGCCGAGAAGAACAGCCCGTTCATATGATAGGTCGGCGCCGCGATCACTGTCCGCTCGGGTGTGTCCGAGACCGCGATGAACCGGTCCATCGCCCAGACCTGCCCGTCATGCGACAGGGGGACACCCTTTGGCCTGCCGGTCGACCCGGACGTGTAGAGGATCTCCGCGATCTCGCCCGGCTCGGGACGAACCGGCGGCAAAGGCGTGGCGCCGAGCAGATCGTCTGACGCGTCGAGCGTCAACATCGCAGCGCCCTGCGGCACGCGCTGCTGATGCGCGGCATCGGCCAGGACGAGGGCAGCGCCGCTGTCCGCAAGGATGAACGCGATGGTCGCCATCGGCAGCCGGTGGTTGACCATCACGGGCACCAGGCCGGCGCGCATCAACCCCAGATAGGCGATGAGACACGCCGCACCATTGTCCGCGACGATCGCGACGCGCGCGCCGCGTTCCAGCCCACGATCGATCATCGCGCGGGCGAAGCGGCCGGCACGATCGTCGATCTCGACCGACGCGTAGGTTCGCCCATCGGCGAGATCGATATAGACGCAGCCCGGCGTATAGGTGTTGACGATGTCGCCGAGATTGCCCGACGGCGAACAGGTCGCGCTCATCGCGGCGACGGTCCGTGCGCGAGCGGCAGGATCGAGACGCGGACACGGCCCATGCTCACAGCCGCACCGGTTCGAATGTCGCTCATGAACGGATCCTGTTCCTGGGGATTGGCGCCGCATGCGGTGTCGCCGTGATGGACGATCATGATGGCGCGTCGATACCCCCTCGTCCACGCGATGCGCTTGTGCGATCGGCCGCGATATCGTTGGGGGCAGCGGGATTTGTGCGGGCGGTCCGAAAACATGTGGATGCGGTTCGATCGCCGCAAATCGCTTGCCAGCGCCGATTCCGCTGTCGAGGGTTCTCCGTTGGCGATGGCATGGTGCGCCGGGCGTCCGATCCAGGAGGAATGATCAGATGACCATGGCCACGATCGACGGTTCGCCGCTGCCAGAGGCGCAGCGCAAGCCGCTGCCTGCCGGCGCCCGGCTCGTCATTCTGTTCGAATTCTTCGAACGCTTCGCATTCTATTCCACGCTCTCGCTGCTGGTTCTGTTCCTCTCCGCCGCGGCCGCCGATGGCGGGCTGGGCTGGGCCGAACCCCGCGCACTCGGCTTCGTCGGCATCTTTTTCGCGCTGATGTATGCGCTTCCGCTGGTTGGCGGGCTCATCGCGGACCGGCTGATCGGCCACCGTGCGGCGATCGTGATCGGCGGCAACATGATGCTGCTCGGCTATGGCCTGCTCACCTGGGTCGCGGTGCGTCAGGGTGCAGGCGTCGGCGCCGCGACGGACACAACGATGCTGGCCTTCTGGGGGTCGATGGCCTGTATCGTCGCCGGCAATGCGCTCATGAAATCGACCGCGGTCATCGTCTTCGGCGATGCGTTCAAAGGCGACGAGGCGCATCGCGAGCGCAGCTACACCTATTATTATATGGGCATCAATGTGGGCGCGGTCGTCGCCGGGCTGGCATCCGGCGCATTGGTGACGCGGTTCGGCTGGCCACCGGCATTCGGCGCGGCCGCAATCGGCATGGCGATCGCAGCAACTGCCTTCACGATGCTGCATCGCCGGTTGCTGGGCCCGGCCACTGCAACCGCCACTCGCACAAGCGCGGCCGCGACGGACGACGACGATCGGGCCGGAGCAGGCACGCGCCTGGGGCTGCTGGCGATCTTCGCGGCAGCACTTTGCCTGTTCCATGTCGGCGCGCTGCAGATCTTCGGCAGCGTGCTGCTGATGATCGAGCATGGCGTCGACCGGTCTGTGGGGACCTTCGTCATCCCGGTGCAATGGTACACCTCGTTCAATGCGGCCGCCCTGATCCTCGCGCCGGCCGGTTTCGCCTGGCTCTGGGCCAGGCTGGCCCGGCGCGACATGGAGCCCGATGCGCCCGCGAAATATGCGGTGGCGCTCGGGTTCGGCGCGGCCGGGCTGACGATGCTCGCCTGGACCGGCTGGGCAGGCGCAGCCGGCTCATGGATCGTTCCCGCGCTGGGCGTCATTCTGCTCGGCATGGGCGAGGTCGCGGCGTGGACGATGACCTATGGGCTGGTCTACCGGCTGGCGCCGCGACGCCTGGTCGCGATGGTCATGGGCGCCTTCTACACCGTCACCCTGGGACTCGGAGGATATGGCGCGGGCTGGGTCGCCGGCTATGCCGAACCGATGGGTTACGGGCGATATTTCATGATGCTCGCGATCGTCACCGCCGTGGCGGCCTGCGCGATGCTGGCAATACGCGGCACGATCAACCGCGCCGCTGCGGGGGTCGGCCAAGCGCTGTAATCCGGGGCACTCCCCCGGCCGTGCATTGAGACCCGACACAAGCCCTTTGCCATCGGACATGGATAGGGGCCCGCCCTTGTCACCCCTGCCCTTCGCCCCGCAAGACCGGGGAAGAGGAGGACAGGATGTGACCGACCCGATTTCAGTTGCGCGCCCGCTCGACCATGTCGTCGTCGCCGTGCTCGATCTTTCCCAGGCGGGAGACCTCTGGTCGGCGCTCGGCTTTCAGGTCTCGCCGATCATGCGTCATCTCGCGCTCGGATCGGCCAATCGCCTCGTCGGCTTCGGCTCCACCTATATCGAATTGCTTGGCCGGATCGAGGATATGATTCCGCCCCATCGCGAACGCTGGATGGCGCGCTTCGCCTATGGCGAGGGCCTGACCAGCTTTGCCTTCCGGTCGGAGGATCTGGTCGCGGATCGCGCCGCACTGATCGAAAGCGGCGTGGCGATGACCGAGATCGGCAGTGCCCGGCGCGCCGTCGACATGCCGGATGGCAGCACGGCCGAGACCGACAGCAATTTCGCCTATCTCGAAAGCACAGCCTCGCCCTTCCCGCCCCCGTTTCTGGTGATGCACAAGCGTCCCGAGACGATCTTCATTCCGGCCTTCGCAATCCATCCCAACACCGCGCTCGACATCGTCGGCGTCACCTTCCTGTCGGCCGATCCCGATGCGGATCGCGCGACGTTCGCCTGCCTGTCCGCGGGCCCGGCGCCGATCGAGTTCCTGCACGACGAGGCAGCAGCGGCGTGTTTCGGCACGGTTGCGCCACATCTGGCGCGAGGCGCAGGTTACGGCATCGGCCTGACGATCGCAGTGGCGTCGCTCGCCGTATGCCGCGCGAGCATCCAACCCGGCATCGCGGTGGTCGAGAGTGACGGCGCGCTGCTGGTACCCGCATCGGCCGCGACCGGCCTGTTCCTCCGCTTCATCGAAAGGAAAATGCCATGAGCGATCATGACCTCCACTCAATCGACGGCATCCAGAGCCTTCTCGATACAGTCCCCCTCCATCGCTTCCTGGGTTTCCGCGCCGTCTCCGTGCCCGCTACGACCGAGCCAGTCATTCTGGTGATCTCCGCCCCCGCAGGCGGAAACGCCGAACGCGCCGAGGGCGCGGGCCAGGCACATGGCGGCGCCATCGCGACGCTGATCGACACGACCGCCACCTTCGCCGCGTCGCGCGCCGTCGATCACGTCGTGCCGACAATGAACCTTCAGGTGAATTACCTGCGGCCGGCGGCAGGCGACGAACTCGTCGCCAGCGCGATGGTTCGTCGCGTCGGGCGCACCGCCGGGATCGTCGATGTCGAGATCGAAGCGGGTGGAAAACTCGTCGCGATCGGCCGCGCGACGCTCGCGACCGGCGCCTGAGATCCGGAACAAGGGAGACACGATGATGCGCGCAGTCCTCACCATCGGCCATGGCGGCCGCGAGATGCTCGAGCCGGTTACCGACCATCCGGTGCCCGTCGCCGGGCCTGGCGACGTCGTCGTTCGGGTCGCCGCCACCGCGCTCAACTATCACGATATCTTCACCCGGCGTGGCATGCCGGGCATCACCATTCCGCTGCCGGTGATCGTCGGTTCGGACATTGCGGGCACGATCGACAGTATCGGCGACGGCGTGAGCGGCTGGGCAGTCGGGGACCGCGTACTCGTCGATCCCGTCATCCTGGGCGATCGCCCAGTCATGATCGGCGAAACCATGGATGGTGGGCGCGCCGAACTGGTTCGCGTGCCGGCAGGGCAATTGCTCGCGGTGCCCGACGGTGTCGATCTCGACGCGGCGGCCGCGCTGCCGCTCGCCTATGGCACGGCGCATCGCATGATGATGACGCGTGGAAAGGTCGCGGCGGGAGAGACCGTGCTGGTGCTCGGCGCCAGCGGCGGCGTCGGCGCTGCCTGCGTCCAGCTTGCCAAGTTGGCGGGTGCGCAGGTGGTGGCCTGCGCGTCGAGCACGGCGAAGCTCGACCGGCTGGCCGCGATCGGCGCGGATCACCTGATCGATTACAGCAAGACCGATATCGTCTCGGCGGTGAAGGCCATATTCGGGAAGCCGCGCCTGTCGGGCGAAGGCGGCGTCGATGTCGCGGTCAATTTCACTGGCGGCGACACCTGGGAAGCGACGCAGCGATGCCTGAGCAAGGGCGGCCGCATCCTCAATTGCGGTGCCACCGCGGGCTATTCGGTGACCACCGACCTGCGGTATCTGTTCAGCTTCGAACAGCAGATGATCGGATCCGACGGCTGGCATAGCGAGGACCTGACTTCATTGCTGTCGATGCTCGCTGACGGCCGCCTCGCCCCGCTGATCGACTGTAAATTACCCCTGGAGGAAGCGGCGGAAGCCGAGCGCATACTCGAAGACCGGGAGGTCGTCGGGAAGGTGCTTCTCAAGCTTTAATTCGGAAAATCCGAACGGGCGGCATCGCATATCATGCGCCGCCGCCCGCAAGGGTGATGCGGTGTCCCGGGACATGCCGGAATGCCTTGGCGCGGCAGGTGAACAGGATCACCTGCATTCGGGATGCGGCCTCAGTCAGAATGTCCGTCATCGCCTCGAACCGGCCATCGTCGGAATAGACCAGCGGATCGTCGAGGATCAGCGAAACCGGCGCCCCCTTTTCCAGAAGGAGATCGGCAAAGGCAAGCCGCGTGAGCACCGCGAGTTGTTCCTGCGTGCCGCGACTGAGGTCTCCACTGGCTTCCGCGGTTCCGTCCCGCATGATCCCGGTCAGGCTCATCTCCTCGTTGAACTCGGGATTGCCGCCAGGGAGAATCCGTTCGATGTAGCGCGCGGCGCGGCGCGTGACTGGGCCCAGAAAGGTCCGGGACGCCTCATCGCCGACATCGCGCAAGGTCTTGCGTAGCAATTCCAGCGCATCGGCTTCGGCGATCAACCGCGACAGGCGCATGATCGCGGCCTGTTCGATTTCCTCCGCCTCGCTCGCCAGGCTCGCCAACCCCTTGGGGCCATCGCTGGCGACATTGGCCTCCAGCGACGCGATCCGCGCCGCTAGCTCCAGCCGTTCTTCACGCCCGCGAACCTGCTCGCGCTCGATATTGGCGATGCCCTTGCGGATACGCTCGGCATCGAAACTGGCCGCGGCCTGCTTCGCCTGATCGAGCGCCTCCGCGCGGCGGGCCAGTTCCTCTCGCGCCTCCTGACGCGACAGTCCGACAGCTTCGCGATCGGCCTCGCCCTTGAGTGCAACGAGGCTCTGATCCGCGGCTTCCATCTGTCGTGCGGCGCCGGTCCGCTCGGCCTGGAGCTGGACAAGGCGTTTCTCATGCTCGTGCGCCGCGGACTGTGCGGCTTCAAGATGAGACAGTGCAACACGCTCTTCCTCGCGTGCGGTCTGAAGCGCCGCATCGAGTGCGGCGATATCGACCTGCGTGTCTTCGCTGACAGCTTCAGCCTCGGCAAGTTCGCCCAGCAGCGCCTTTAATGCGTTCGACCCCGGCGCAAGGCTCAGCCCCGCTTCTCCGGGGCACAGGGTTTCGATCTGCCGTTTGAGCGTGGCGATCTCCTGCGCCGCGCCACGCGCCTGTTCGGCCCGGCTGCGCGCGGCCGCGTGGTTCGGTACGCCAAGAACAGCAAGTGCGGAGCTCAGCGCTTCATCGGCCGAACGCAGATTGGCCTCAGCCGACAAACCGCCGGCATTGGGCGGCGTCACGACGATCCGCGCCACCCCCTCCAGCGATATCTCGGTTGGGCGCACAAGATCGCGCCGGCCAGCGGATGCCTCGTCGCCATCGATCGTCAGCGGCACCTTGCCGATCAATTCGATATCGACAGCCACCGCTCCCGCCTCGAACAGGATGCGCGCCTCCGTGGCCGCGCGATCGAGCCTGGCAAGCGCTTCCAGTGCCTTCTCGTCGATCGTAAGCTTGGCCACCGCATCGCGCTCGGCGATGAGCCCTTCGATCCGTCGCACTTCGACAAGCTGCGCGCGGGCACGCTGCAATGCGCCAGACCGTTCGCGCCCCGCCAGAATCGCGCGCGCGCGGTCGAGCGATGCCTCCGCGTCGGTCTTGCGGGTGCGGATTTCAGCCAGGATTGTCCGCTTCGCGGTCACCCCATCGAGCGCCGCTGTATTTTCAATGCGCTGCTCCGCCAGAGCCGTGTCGGCAGCGACCAGGGCATCCGCACTGGCCGCCGTGGCGATCACTGCCGCATCATGGCGCCCGATCCACTGCTCCGCGCTTCGCAGTTTCGCTTCGGTCTCGCCATGGCGCGCGGTCGCATTGGACAAGCGGAGCTGGGCCGTCTCCGCGACTTTGAGATCTTCTCTCAGCTGATGCAATCGCTCGACCAGTTCGGGATCCGCCAGGTCGCGTTCCACCAGCCGTTTGGCTGTCCGCGCCTCTTCGAGACGCGACAGCGTCTGCTCATACTCCCGCAAAATCGTCGCCGCGGCTTCACGCCGCGCCCGGGCGCTGTCCAGCGCCGCCTCGCCCTCCGCCAGCTTGCCGGTCGCCTTGCCCGTCCTGGGCGTGCGATAGCCGGCATAGGCGTCTTCGATCCGGGCCTTGACCAGTTCGAAGCGACGACCGCCAAGAACGACGCCAACCTCGGCCTCGAGCGCGCCATGGATGCTGTCCCGGACAAGCCGGTTGGGCGCTTCCACGGACAGCGCACTGGCCTGCTCCACCCACAGCAGACCGAGCGCACCGCGGGTTTCGAGGTCGTTGCCGCGGCTGTTGTTCCTTTCGAACCCCAGCAGGGTTTGCAGCCGTTCCTCCGCCGCATCGCTTTCGAGCCGGCCATTGGGACCGGTCAGCGCGACATGAGCAGATTTGAGGAACTGTTTTTCGATCCGCCATGGCGCGCCGTCGATCTCGAACGCGACCGCAACCTTCGGCGCGACATCATCGCCGAACGGGCAATAGGAGCGCACCAGCTCGCTCTTGGCCGAATGCCGGATGAAGAAGGCCGCACGCAGCGCCTCCAGCAATGTCGACTTGCCGGTTTCATTGGGCTCGACGATGATGTTGAGATCGTCGGTGAAGCCCGAAATCGTGATCGGCTTTCTGAACTTCCTGAAATTGGCGAGTTCGATGGACAGCAGCTTCATGCCTGTGCCTCGTCACGGACTCGCAGAGCCTCGATATAGAGCCGCTCCAGCGCCGCGCGCGCCGATATCGCCTCGGGGCCGCCATCGACCGCCTTCGCCCGCAAACGCTCGGCCACGATCGCCAGGGTTCCCTGCACATCGATATTGGCCAGATCGTCGTCGGTCGGGCTTGCCAGCAACCCGTCGCTCGTCAGCTCAAGCCAACGCAGCTCATGCGCGAGACCATCTTCGAGCTGACTGAGGACCGACACGCGATCGGCGAGCGAGACGGATCCGGTCAGATCGAGATTGAGCAAGGTCTGCGCCGGCGTGCAGCTTTCCTTGAATGCGCTCAGTTCGCGCCCAAAATCGTCGGACTGGGCCAGGTCCCATTGCCGGGTCAGCCAGCGGTAGCGACCGGTTTCGACGCGCTCCAGCCTTGGCGTGGCGCCCACAGCCACATCCGCCACGATGATGCTGCCAGGCTCGTCGCGACCAAATCGGTCGACCTCCGGGGTGCCGCTATAGGCGGTATTGGAACCGACCATGAGATGGCCGTGCCAATCGCCCAGCGCCAGATAATCGAGGCCGGACAACCGGGCACGGTCGGGAGGAATGAGATTGCTCGCCTCGCTTGATCCGCCGAATTCGGTGATCGAACCATGGGCCAGGCCGATACGCACGGCGCCCGGCGGCGTCGCCATCGCGTCGAACTGGGCGGTCGGATCGTCGCGGGTCCGGCGATGGTCGAGAGGTGCCGGCAAAAGCCAGGCGCCCTCCTCCAGCATCACTGCCTCCGCGGTGTCGACGACATGGACGGTGTCGGATGCCTTGGCCCGCACCCGCGACCAGAGCCCACCCGCACGCGCATGATCATGATTGCCCGGCATCAGCCACCAGTGCAGCGGCGTGCGCGCCATGCGCGAGAGCGCCTGGACCAGAACACGGTCGCCAGGATCGATATTGTCGAACACATCGCCCGCGACCAGCACATGGCCCGCCCGGTTCTGCAATGCGACCTCGGCGATCCGGTCGATCACATCGAGACGCGCATCCGCCAGTGCCGCACGGACGTCGTCCGGCAGGCCGCCAAAGGGCTTGCCGAGCTGCCAATCGGCTGTGTGGACGATTCTGACCATCAGCCCCCTATTTCAGACAATCGCGCCGCAACCAATCCGTTCAATCCTGCATCGCGTTCGATCGGCGCGATCGTGGCCGAATGAGTGGGCCGGCGCCAGGCAGATGATCCCGACGATACGTCATGAGCATCGCGGCATGCATTCTGCCATCCTGCAAACCACCCGATCCCCCGATTAGTTAGCTCCAACGGGAAAGGGAGAGACAGATGGCCGGCGATCGCATCATATCGCGGCGGGACGCGCTGACAGGCGCGATGGGCGCGGGCATCTGCTGTGCCTCCGCATCCGCACATGCCGGTGCCGCTCCGAAGGCCGCTACCGGCGCTCTGGCTCCGCGCCCGCCGAAGATCGACATCTACAACCATGTCATGCCGATGCCGTATCTCGAGCTGGTGAAGCAGCGATACAAGGACGAGGGCATGGTCAAGCGGATGACCGGCGCGCGGATCCTGTGGGATATGGATGCGCGGGTCGAGATGCTCGAACAATGGCCCGAAGTGCAGCAGGTGCTCACCCTCTCCACGCCGGGTCCGGAATCGCTCGGCAATGCCGAAGAGTCTCCGGCGATCGCCCGGGTCGCCAATGACGGGATGGCAGCGATCTGCGCACGCTATCCCGCGAAATTCCCGGCGTTCGTCGCGGCGCTGCCGATGAACAACGTGCCGGCGGCGCTGCACGAGATGGACCGCGCGATCGGAACGCTGGGCGCGCGCGGGATCGAGATCAAGACGAACGTCAATGGACGGCCGCTCGACGATCCCGAATTCTTCCCCATCTTCGAACGCGCGACCAATCACCATCGCGTGCCGATCTGGATGCATCCGCACCGGCCCGCGGGGATGACCGATTATGCGTCGGAACCCAAGTCGCGCTACGAAATCTGGCAGGTGATGGGCTGGCCGTACGAGACCACGGCGGCGATGGCGCGGATCGTGTTCTCCGGTATGCTCGACCGCCTTCCCGAGATGCGGATCATCACCCATCATTGCGGCGGCATGCTGCCCTTCTTCTCCGGCCGCGCCGAAACGCTCTGGGCACAGCTCGGCTCGCGCACCACCGACGAGGATTATACCGGAATCCTGAAGGGGCTGAAGAAGCCGTTCATGGACTATTTCAAGATGTTCTACGGCGACACGGTGCTGGGCGGATCCGCCTCCGCGCTGCGTTGCGGCCTCGATTTCTTCGGTGCCGATCATGTCGTCTTCGCCAGCGATTGCCCCTTTGATCCCGAGGGCGGCCCGATGTTCATCCGCGAAGGTATCCGCTCGATCGAGGAGCTCGGACTGCCGGAGGATGTGAAGCGGAAAATCTATGCGGAGAACGCGATGCGGCTGCTCAAGGTGTTCCAGCCAGCCTGATTCAGATATCGGCCATCATCGCGTTGAATGCCGTCATCTTCACGACCTCGTCCTGCCGCAGAGCGTCGCGCCGCGCCTTCGCTATCGGCACCAGCACTTCCTGCGCATCGGTGGCGAGCACCTCCATGGTCTCCGCGATGAACTGGTCGAGCGGCATCGCGCGCGGATCGCTTTCGCCATTGAGCAACGGCGTCTGCACATAGGGCGGCGCGATCTCCAACACCTCGATCGAGGTGTCACGCAATGTGTAGCGCTGCGACATGACGAAGCTGTGGAGCGCCGCCTTGGTCGCGCAATAGACCGAGACCGCAGCCAACGGCAGATAGCCGAGCATCGACGAGACATGGACGATCGTGGCGCGGTCGAGCGTCCGGAAATGCGGGATGAGCGCGGACGACAGCCGGATCGGCCCGAGCAGATTGGTCGCGACGGTCGCGGTCAGCAATTCATCGTCGATCGGGCCATCACCCGTTTCGAGCCGCTGGATGCCGGCGCTGTTGATCAGGACGTTCAGCGCCGGATGGTCGGCGATCAGCGCGGCGACGGCAGCGGCAATGTTCTGCGCATCGGCGATATCGAGTTCGATCCAGGCCATGCCCGGATTGGCGGCCGACACTTCGGCGAGCAGCGATCCGCGACGCCCGGCGATGATCACCCGGTTGTCCCGCGCGTGCAGCGCCTCGGCCAGCCCCCGGCCGATGCCGGTGCCCCCGCCGGTGACCAAGATGGTGTTGCCGCTGAGTTGCATCATGCTCTCCCTGAATTCGGTCGAACCTTACAGCGCCGGGCCTTATCCGGCAGATATCGCGAGAACCGGCGCGATGCCCATCCGCTATCGATATATTGCGATCCATATCGTCCGCCACGCCGCGCGATGCGATAGGCTGGCGCAAAGCATGATGACTGGAGAGTGGCGATGTATCTTCGAAACAGCTGGTATGTCGCAGCGTGGTCGCGCGACCTGACCGATCGCCCGGTTGCGCTGCGGATGCTCGACGAGCCGGTGGTCGTCTTCCGCACCGAAAGCGGCGAGGTCGTGGCATTGGAGGATCGCTGCCCGCATCGGCACCTGCCATTGTCGATGGGCAATCGCGTCGGCGAAGCGATCCAGTGCGGTTATCACGGTATGACGTTCAACCGGCACGGCCAGTGCGTCGGCGTGCCGAGCCAGGCGCTGGTGCCGCCCACCGCACGCGTCCGATCCTATCCCGCGACAGAGCGTTACGGCTGGGTCTGGGTGTGGATGGGCGATGTCGATCGCGCCGATCCCGCATCGATCCCCGATTTCCACCAGCTGACCGACCCCGCCTTCGCCGCGGTCGGCAAGACCAATCATGTCGACGCGGCCTATACGCTCGTCACCGACAATCTGCTCGATCTCTCGCATGTCGGCTATGTCCACACCTCGACGATCGGCAACGCGGCCTTCACCGAAAAGGGCAAGCTGACGCACCGGCGAACCGAGCGCGGCGTGGTCGTCACGCGGCTGGTTCCCGACGTTCCGCCGCCGCCGACCTATATCAAGACCGGGGTGCTGCCGGAGGGCAGGAACATCGACCGGTGGCAGCATATCGAATTCATCGCGCCATGTTTCGTGCTGATCCATGTCGGCGGCGCGGAGATCGGCACCGGCGGGCTGGAGGGGCGCTATGAGCACGGCCTCAACATCTGGGTGCTCAATGCGATGACGCCCGAGACTGCGACGACGAGCAACTATTTCTGGGCGTCGGTGCGTGCCCATGCGCTCGGCGAAGCGGCGGCGGATGCATTGTTCTTCGACCAGGTGTCGCAGGCATTCGAAGAAGATCGCCGCGTGCTCGAAGCGCAGCAGGCGGTGCTCCGGACGCGGGAGGACAGCTGGTCGGTCGCGCTCAAGGCCGATGCGGGCTCCATCGAGGCCCGCCGCGTGCTCGACAAGCTGATCGCGGCCGAACGGGCGGGTGCCGATGCGCCGGCGACGCCGGCTGCGGCGTAGAGGCCTTTTGCTGCCAAGGCCGGTCCGAAGAGGAACTCAACCCAAATCCGTTCGGACTGAGCCTGTCGAAGTCCCGTTCTTTTCTTCAGCACGGTGCCCAGAAAGGACAGGGCTTCGACAGGCTCAGCCCGAGCGGTGTCTGTGTGACGAGAGAGAGTTTTAGCGCGCCGTCGAGAAGGCCATCGTCTTCGACGCGCCATACGCCTCATATTGCGTCCGGACGAACTGCTCGTAGCTGGTCGGCTCCCGGCCGAGCAGCCAGGTCAGCACATTGGGATTGCCGATGAAATCATGGCCGCTGTACCGCGCGGAGATCGCGCGCAGCACGCGCGCCTCGTGCGGGAACTGGTCGGGGCCGACATCGCCGAAGAATTCCTTGAGATAGGTGTCCGCGTCGATCTCCTCGACCGGCACCGTCCGGCCGAGCACGCGACCGATGATCGCGCCGAGATCATGTGCGGTGTGCCGCCCGGGCGCGACGAGTTCGTAGGTCGCCCCCGCATGACGCTCGCTGTCGGTCAGCGTCATCACCGCGACTTCGGTCACGTCGCCGAGATCGACGAGCGACTGATAGCGGTCGAGCGACCAGGACAGGCGGAACACGCCTTTTTCGAACACCGGCCGTAGCTTGAGCGGAGACATGTAGTTGGACGGCTGGAGGATCGTGAATTCCAGCCCCGAGGACAGGAGATGCTCTTCGATGTCGCGCTTGATCTCGTGCTGGACCAGATCGGTGGTGATCGCATGAAGCACCGAGCTGAACACGAAATGCCTCACGCCCGCGGCACGCGCGGCATCGATCGCCGCAATGCCCATGGCGCGCTCGCCGGGATGTGCGGTGGGGCCGATATGATAGACCTTCTCGACGCCATGCATCGCCCGGGCCAGCACCGCGGGATCCAGTATGTCGCCGACGACGATGTCGTTCACGCCCCCCGCGCGCAATGCGTCCGCTGAGGATTCGGAGCGGACACAGCCGCGCACCGGCAGGCCGGCGGCCAGAAGCTGCGGGATCAGCAGCTTGCCCTGATTGCCGTTGGCGGCGGTGACGAGGATCATGCGGTCGCCACCCGGTTCTCGATCGCGCCGATGCCGTCGATCTCGCACCGCACGACATCGCCGGGCTGAAGGAACACGGGCGGATCCATGCCGATGCCGACGCCCTCGGGCGTGCCGGTCGCGATCAGGTCGCCGGTCTCGAGCGTGAAGGCGGTCGAGAGATAGGCTATCTGCGCCCAGAGATTGGCGATCAGGTTGCTGGTGTTGCTCGACTGGCGAAGCTCGCCATTGACGAAGCAGCGCAGGTCCAGCGCATGCGGATCGGGGATCTCGTCGGCAGTGACGATCCACGGGCCGATCGGACCATGGGTATCGAACGACTTGCCCAAGGTGAAGGTGGGCGAATGGAATTGCCAGTCGCGCGCCGAGACGTCGTTGGCAACGAAATAGCCGAACACATGGGCAGGCGCGTCCGCCTCCGATACGCGCTTGGCGGGCATGCCGATCACGGCGCCCAGCTCGACCTCGTAATCGAGCTTCTCGGTCACGCCCGGATCGATCTCGTCATAGGGGCCGGCGATGCATGTCGTCTGCTTGTTGAACCAGACCTGATGTTGCGAGCGGGCGACGCCCAGCCGGTCCGCTTCCTCGAGATGCTTTCCGTAATTCATCCCGATCGCGAGATATTTGCCCGGCCGTTCGATCGGCGCGAGCAATGCCGCATCGGCAAGCGCCAGCCGCGGCGTGGCATTGGCGGACAGATCGGCCAGGCGCGCGATCGCGTCGGGGCCGGCGGCGGCGATGTCGACGATCCGCGTGAAATCCGGCGTCAGGTCGGCAATGTCGACGATGCCGTCGCCCGCCACCAGCCCGATGCGCGGGGCGCCAGCCTCAAGATATCGCAGCAGTCTCATATCGCTCTCCTCGAATGTCTTTCCGCATGAGTCATGCGCCGGGCGAATGCCGGCTATCTCATTCTCTTTGCGACATCCCGGGCGATCCCGTCGCGATGGCTTTTCGTCGAGCGTGATGCCCGCAGCCTATCGCGACACGGCTGCCGCGCAACAGCGATACCCCAAACGCATCGCAACGACGCAACTGGCATCCTGTGGCGCCTCTCCTGCCGGGATAGACGAAGGACAAGAGAGTGGAGAGGCAATTTGGCGACGAAACAGGAAAGCGACGGCCCGCGCGTGGCGATCGTCGGCGCGGGCCCGGCCGGGCTGGCCTTGGCGATCGAATTGGGCAGCCGGTCGATCCCGTGCATCGTGCTTGAGCGCAACGACCGGCAGGGCCATGCGCCGCGCGCCAAGACTACCCACACCCGCACACGCGAGCATCTGCGCCGCTGGGGTATCGCCGATCGCCTGGCCGAAGCGTCGCCATTCGGCGTCGATTATCCGACCAACGTCCTGTTCGTGACGCGGCTGGCGGGGCTGGAGATCGAGCGTCTGGAGAATGCGCTCTACTGCGCGCCCGAACGCGACGAGCGCTATTCCGAACATGCCCAGTGGATCCCGCAGTACAAGCTGGAGGCCGTGTTGCTGGATCATGCGCGATCGCTCGACACGGTCGAGATCGCGTTCGGACAGGACTATCTCGGTTTCGAACAGGACGACCAGGCGGTCCATGTCCGCGTCCGCGATACCGACAGCGGCGTCGAGCGGACGATCGAAGCGGCATATCTGGTCGGTGCGGACGGGGCACGGAGCCTGGTGCGCGATCAGATCGGCGCGAAGATGATCGGCACCTATGGCCTGTCGCGCAACTACAACACCATCTTCGAAGCTCCCGGCCTGGCAGAGGCGCACAGCCATGGCCCGGGGATCATGTACTGGCAGATCAACGACGAGGTGCCGAGCCTGATCGGCCCGATGGACCAGCCCGATCTCTGGTATTTCATGCCCACCGGCATCCCGACCGGCGTCACTTACACCGAAGAGGAGACGCTGGACCGTATCCGCCGGTCGACGGGGATCGACCTGCCCTATAAGTTGCTCAGCTCCGACGAATGGGTCGCCAGCCGGCTGCTCGCCGACCGCTATCAGCTCGGACGCGTGTTCCTGACCGGCGATGCCTGCCACCTTCATCCGCCATTCGGCGGTTATGGCATGAATATGGGCGTCGCGGATTCGGTTGATCTCGGCTGGAAGATCGCGGCGGTGCTGCAGGGCTGGGGCGGCCCGGCGCTGCTCGACAGCTACGAGATCGAGCGGCGGCCCGCGCACGAGTTTGTGATGGACGAGGCGGAGGCGAACCATGCGATGGGCCCCAACCAGCTCGTCCGCCCGCATATCGAGGATCACACGCCCCAAGGCGAAGCCGCCCGCCGCGAGGTAGCGGACGTGATCCGCCAGGTGAAGACCAACGAATTCTACGGGCTCGGCGTGGTCCTGGGCTATTGCTACACGGAGTCCCCGATCATCGTCGACGACGGCACCGCATCGACATGGCGGCGTTCGCGCGATTATGTTCCCAGCGCGGTGCCCGGATGCCTGGCGCCGCATCATTGGCTGGAGGATGGGCGCTCGCTCTACGATCTGTTCGGCAGCGGATTCACGCTGCTCGCCTTCGACGGCGCCGACGATGCGGATATCGCTGCGGCCCGCGCCGAAGCGGCGCGCAGCGGCACCCCGCTCACCATCGTCACGCTTCCCGACCCCATGCTCGGCGCGCGCTATGAAGCGAAGCTGGCGCTGATCCGGCCGGACCAGCATGTCGCCTGGCGCGGCGATGCATGGCCGGACGAAGACCTGCTGGCGATCGTCTCGGCGCGCACCCCTGTCCGTCGCGCATCCGCAGAGCAGGCGGCATGACCGCCGCGGCAGGCGATCCGCGCGCGATGATCGACGCGGCGCCGATGAGCCGCCCGCAGATCGTCGCGGTCGCGATCACCTCCGCGCTTTCGGCGCTCGACGGTTACGACGTGCTGTCGGTCACCTTCGCAGCCCCCGGCCTTACCCGCGACTGGGGCCTGGGCAGGGCCGCGCTCGGCGTCGTCCTGTCCAGCGGGCTCGTCGGCATGGCGATCGGATCGCTGCTGCTGGCGCCGGTCGCCGACGTCATCGGACGCCGGCGCACGGTGATGATCAACCTGCTGCTGATGATGACCGGCATGCTGATGTCGGCATTCTCCCACTCGATCGGCGAACTCACGATCTGGCGCGTGGTGACCGGCATCGGTATCGGATCGATGGTGCCGATCATCACGCCGCTCGCGGTCGAATTCGCGAACGAGCGCCGACGAGCCTTGTCGCTCGCGATCATGTCGATCGGCTATCCGATCGGCGGCACTGTCGGCGGCTTCGTCGCGGCTGTGCTGCTGCACTGGTTCGACTGGCCGGCGGTGTTCCTGTTCGGCGCGGTCCTGGCATTGCTGCTGCTGTTCGTCGTAGCGCTTTGGCTCCCCGAACCGCTCGCATTCCTGGTCGAGCGCCGCAACGACGGCACGCTGGATCGGATCAATGCGCTGCTCGCGCGCTTCGGCCTGCCCGGGATCGCGGCGCTGCCGCCGATCCCGGACGCACCCAAGTCCCCACCCTATCGCGCGATCTTCGCGCGCGGCCAGCGCGCCGCGACCCTGCGCATCATGCTGGTCAATCTGCTTTTCATCATGACGGTCTATTATGTGCTGAGCTGGATGCCGCAGATGGTGGCGGATGCCGGCTTCTCCCCCTCGATCGCGACGATGGTTTCGGCGCTGTCGAGCCTGACCGGCATCCTATCGTGCATCGTCGTCGGCTTCCTCGCGCCGCGCATGAACCTGCGCGCGCTGGTCGCGGGGCTGATGATCGGCATGGGCGTCGCAACGGCGGTCTTCGGCTTCACCCCGCCCTCGCTGCCGTTGCTCATCATGATGGGCATGATCGCCGGCGGCTTCCTCTACAGCGGGACCACCGGCCTCTACGCGCTGATCGTCGATACGTTCGAACCGCGGATGCGCGCGACGGGCGTCGGCTTCGTCATGGGGGTCGGTCGCGCCGCCGGCGCGCTTGCGCCGCTGATCGCGGGCACGCTGTTTGCGCTCGGCGCGGGACGCGGCGAAGTGTCCGCGGCGCTCGGCGCGGGCGCACTGATCGCGGGGCTTATCGTCTACGCGCCTCGACGCCGCCTGCCGCTTCCCGCCGCTGGACATAATGTTCGCCCGCACGGCGCATGAGATCGCACAGATATTCCGCGATCGGGGTCAACGGCATGTCCTGACGCCGGGCGATGCACATCGGTGCGGCCTTCAGCACCGCTTCGTCGAGTTCGAGCGGATCGACCAGATTGCCGGTCAGCGGAAAATCGAGCCATTGCTGCGGCAGGATCGTCAGCAGGTCGGAACTGGCGACGGTCAGCAGCGTGATCAGCGCCGACCGCGCATGGATCACGATGTTCGGCCGCGGCAGCCCCATCCTTTCGAACACCACTTCGAAATCGCCCTCGGTGCTGCGTTCCGATAGCGCCGGGCGGATCCAGCGCGCATCCATCAGGTCCGCCAGGCTCCTCGCCGATCCGAAGCCATGCCCCTTGCGTGCGACGACCATGCGGTAATTGTCGAACAGCTTCTCGACCGCGAATTGCGGCGATATGTTCGACTGGTCGAGCGGGCCGACGTAGAAATCGATGCGGCCGTTCAAGATGTCGGTCTCGACCGGCTGGAAGAAACTCTCCGAGATCTTGAGCACGACGTCCGGATAGCGTTTGCGGAACGTCTCGATCGCCGACGGCATCAGGCTCATGCTCGACGCGGTCGATACGGCGATCGACACCTCGCCCGTCATCTGCCCCTTCATCTGGTCGATTTCCTCGCGCGCGCGGCGAAGCTCCGACTGGACGGCCTGGGCGCGGCGGACGAATGCCTTGCCCATCTCGGTCAGGCGCACGCCCTTGGCATGCCGTTCGAACAGCGTGACGCCAAGTTCCTGCTCGATCTCGCGGATGCTGCGCGTGATCGCCGGCTGCGCAATGCCGAGATGGCGGCCGGCGGCCCGCAGGCTGCCCGATTCCGCGACCGCGAGGATATCGCGAAAATGGCTGAGTTTCATAGCGTCCTCTCCCTGGCGCCGGTCGTTACCGATGCCGTACAGGTATCGGTAAAGCCAGTTCCGCGTCTCTTCAATGGTCGATCGCTGGCTTACCGATCGCTCCTGCACATCGACATGATCGCTCGGCCGGCCTTTCGAAAGACCGTCCCAAAGCGGCGAAACGATCGCCCGGCCCTGCGCCGCCGGCGGCGCGAGGAGGAGGATGGACATGGCATCGAAAGGCATATTTTTCGGCTCGGCGGCGATGGTGCTGCCCCTGTTGCTGAGCCCAGGCATCGCCCGCGCGCAGGACGCCGCGGCGGAGACCGAAACCGTCGGTCTGGAGGACATCGTCGTCACCGCGCAGAAGCGCGCCCAGAATCTTCAGGACGTTCCGATCGCGGTCGTCGCGGCGACCGGTGAAACGCTGGCCGCATCGGGCATCACGACGACGCAGCAGCTCAATACCCTTGCCCCGGGGCTGAACATCCGCACGACTGCCGGCGCATTCCAGCCCTCGATCCGCGGCATCGGCACGTCGAGCAATGTCGTCGAGAACCCCGTCGCGCTCTATATCGATGGCGTCTACCTGCCCCAGCAACGCGAGGGCGTCCGTGACCTCAACGATGTCGAGCAAATCGCGGTGCTGAAGGGGCCGCAGGGCACGCTGTTCGGCCGCAATGCGACGGGCGGCGTCATCCAGATCACCACCCGCAAACCGCAGCACGAATTCTCGGGCGAAGCGGGCATCCAGGTCGACAATTACGCGACGGTGAAGGGCGACATCTATCTGACCGGTGGCCTGTCCGAGACGATCGCGGCCAGCATCTCCGCGCAATATGGCAAGCAGGGCGACGGCTGGGGCAAAAACCTCGTCACCGGCAACGACACCTTCAAGATCCAGCATCAATTCTCGACGCGCGCAAAGATCCTGTTCGAACCCGGACCGGACACGGACGTGACGCTGATCGCCGACTATTCGGACTGGCGACAGCTTTCCAACAGCTTCCAGCCCTATCCCGGCACGGCGTATTCGCTGCCGGGGATCGGCCCACTCAAAAGCGTCTATGACAGCTATGCCAGCGCCGATTCCTTCAATGCCTTCAAGGGTGGCGGCCTCAGCCTGTCGATCGACCATGATCTGGGCTTCGCCAAGCTCGTTTCGATCAGTGCCTGGCGCAAAGGCAAGTCGTCCTTCGTGTTCGACAACACCAACGTCCCCCTGCCCTATTTCATCGTCGCATCGCCCAGGAGCCCGAACGAGAGCTACAGCCAGGAACTCCAGCTGATCTCGTCCAACGACAGTTTCAACTGGGTGGCGGGCGTCTTCTATTTCCACAGCATGTACGGCGCACGGCCGATCACGCGCAGCTTCAGCGGTCCGGTCTTCACCCCGCTTCCCACCTCGACCGCGGTCAGCTCGACCAGCGGGCAGGAAGTCGCGGAATCCCTCGCGCCATTCGGGCAGATCGACTGGGAATTCATATCCGGGACCACGCTGACCCTGGGCGCACGCTATACCTATGAAAAGCGGACGATCGATTCCGCGACCACACTCAGGCTTGTCAACGGCGCGATCGTCACGCCACCGGGCAAGAACGAGAGCAGCACGATCAAGAAGCCGACCTTCCGTGCCGCGCTCAGCCACGAATTCACCGACGACATACTCGGCTATGTCTCGATCAACACCGGCATCAAGAGCGGCGGATACAATGTCATCAATCCCGCCAATGCGGCCTATCAGCCGGAGAAGCTGACCGCTTACGAAGTGGGCCTCAAGACGCAGTTGCTCGACCGGCGCCTGCGGCTGAACATGGCAGGCTTCTATTACGACTATTCCAACGTCCAGGTGATCCAGTTCCTCGGCGGGATCCAGGCGATCGTGAACGGCGCACAGGCCGAACTCCACGGACTGGACGTGGATTTCGAGGCCGATCTGGGCGCGGGCTTCCACATGAGCGGCGGCTTCGAATATCTCCATTCGAAGTTCGTCAATTTCCCCAATGCGATCTTCAGCACGCCGCGCCCCGGCGGCGGTGCGATCCTCACTTCGGCCAATGCGAAGGGCAAGCGCCTGCCGCTCGCGCAGGAATTCACCGCCACCGTCTCGCTCGACTATCATGCCGATCTCGCCAAGGGCGCGTTGGATTTCAACGTCACCGGCAATTACAATGGCGACTATTATTTCGAGCCCGACAATTTCCTGCGCCAGGGCGATTATCTGATGCTCAACACCTCGGCGAAATGGACGGCGCCGGGCGGCAATCTCAGCTTCACTCTGTGGGGCAAAAACCTGCTCAACGAGCATGTGATCACCCAGGCGCCGACCCAGTCGTTCGGTCACCCGGCGACTTACGGCAATGCGCCGCGCACCTATGGCGTGACCGCGCGGGTGAATTTCTGATCCCGTCCTAGGCGGAACCGCTGGAGAGATGTCGATGAACCAACCCGAACTGCGGCTCTATCATTTCCCCGGCGCCTGTTCGCAGGTGAGCGTCTTCGCGCTCGAACAGGCGGGTCTGTCCTACGCGCTGGAACTGGTGGACCTGTCGAAAGACGCGCAGTCCCATCCCGACTATCTGACCATCTCGCCGATGGGCAAGGTGCCGACGCTGCTGATCGATAGCGAACCGTTGACCGAGAATGCGGCGATCCAGATCTATATCGCCGCACTTCGCCCCGATGCCGGGCTGTTCCCGGACGACCCGGCACCGCGCATGCAGGCGGAGATCGTGAGCGGTCTCGCCTTTTGCGGCGGCACGCTCCACCCGCAGGTGCGCGGTATCGCCAATCCATCACGCATGACCACGGGCGATGGGGCTCCGGTCCGCGAAAAGGCGGTGGCGCTCGCGAAGAAATCCTTCGGCCATGCCGAACGGCGTATCGCCGAACGCGGATGGTGGCTCGGCCAATGGTCGTCGATCGACGTCTATCTCAACTGGGCGTTCACGACCGCATGCCGTGGCGGCTTCGACGCGACCGATTATCCCGCCCTGTCCGCATTGCCGGAACGGCTGGCGGCCTGGCCGGCATTCAGCCGGATGATGGAAGGCGAAAGCCAGGCACGCACGACCCTGGGGCTGCCCGGCTGAGTGCTGCCCAAATGATATCGCCACGCGTTTCTTGGCATCTATGGTGATCGCTGCGCGGCGGATAGGCAGGCACATATCAATGCGACGGGACGGGTCGAGACGCCTGTTCCGCCGACGCGAACGGGAGAGGACGAGCATGAACGCGGAGACCGCCACCAGGCCGGCAGCGAATCTGAAGTTCAGCCATATGGGGCTGAGCGTGATGGATATCGCGAAGATGGAGGATTTCTACACGCGGGTGCTCGGCTTCACCGTCACCGATCGTGGTCACGCCGGCGGCATGGATCTGATCTTCCTGTCGCGCGATCCCAACGACCATCATCAGATCGTGCTGGCGAGCGGCCGTCCGCCGGAGATGCCGGCGAACACCGCCAATCCGCAATTCGGGCCGAGCATCAATCAGATCTCGTTCCAGATGGGCTCGATCGCCGATCTGCGCGACATGGGCGACCGGTTGCAGGAATATGGCACGAACAATTTCTTCCCGGCCAATCACGGCATCGCGTGGAGCATCTATTCGCACGATCCCGAGGGCAATAATCTCGAATTCTTCGTCGATACCGAATGGTATTTCCCGCAGCCTTTCCTGGTCCCGCTCGATTTCGCGAAAAGCGACGAAGAGATTTACGCATTGACCGAGGAGTTCAGCCGCGAGCAGGAGGGTTTCGAACCCTATGGCGATTGGCGCGCCAAGGTCGCCAAACGCATGACGCCCTATATGGCGCCGGCGTTCCAGGGCTGATCGGCGATGTGGATCCGCTCAGCCTTCTGGACCGGCAAGCCCCGCTCCGACTCCGAAATCGCGTTTCGCGACGCTGTGAACGACGAACTCGTTCCCGCGCTCAGGACGCTGCCCGGCGTGCAGGACGCCAAGGCATTGTGGCCACGCCGGCTGGAGGATGATCCGCCGGCCGTCGCCTGCCAGATCCTGGTCGAATTCGCATCGCTCGCCGATGTCGACCGGATGCTCGCGTCACCCGAGCGAGCCGCATTGCGCACACGCGTCCGCAAAATCGCGCAGCTGTTCGACGGCGCGATCAGCCATATCGATTACGAAGTGGCCTGACGCCGCTTTCGAAGTCCTGGATCCGGTGCGTGACTCCGTCGAGCGCCGTTAATGATCCGCCCTCGCTTCGTCATTGCGAGCGAAGCGAAGCAATCCAGGGATGCACCAACCACTGGATTGCTTCGTCGCTGCGCTCCTCGCAATGACGATGGCGGCGTGAAAAGTCAGGCAATATGCCCGCAAAGATCGGCAAAATCCCGGACATCGATGCGCATTCGCGGGAATGACGAAACGGGAAATCCGAAACGAGGAAATCCATGTCCGCATTGATGATCATCTACATGTCGATCTCGGACGAGAGCTGGATGGAACCCTATTTCGCCGACGTGCCGAAATTGCTCGACGAATATGGCGCAGTCACCGTCGCCGGCGCGCGGCGGATCGAACGGATCGAAGGGACGATGCTGGTGCCGGATCGCATGGCCGTGCTGCGCTTCCCTTCGGTCGACGCAATCACGCGTTTCATGGCGGATCCGCGTTACCGCGACCACCGCGACGCGCGCCATCGCGGCTCGTCGGCCGAGATCTTCGCGTTCGAGGATGTGGTGAAGGGCGGCGAACTGGTCTGAGATCCACGCGTGGATGCGATACCGGTATTTTATCGCTCAACACAAAACGCCATCATTCTGAGCCACGCACTTTGTTCTATGCCGAAATGAGAAATAGGCGAGCCGGCTGCCCAAGCAGCCGAAACCGTCACGATAAGGGGAGGGGTTTATGCGGATCATCTTGTTGACGACGACTGCCGTCTGTCTGGCCATGCCGAGCCTGGCGCTTGCGCAGGCCCCCCAGGCCGCAACAGCGGGCTCGTCCGAGGACGGAGCGACCGCAACGACCGAAGGCCTGGGCGACATCATCGTCACCGCGCAGCGCCGTGAGGAAAGTCTGCAGCGTGCCGCCGTCGCGGTCGACGTGGTATCGGGCGCCGACCTGATCGCTGCGGGCATCACCCAGCTCGACCGCCTGACCGAGCAGGTGCCCGCGCTCACCGTGCAACCGTCGAGCACCGGCAATCTCATCTTCATCCGCGGCGTCGGCAATTTCACGCTGACCGCCAACAGCGATCCGGCAACCGCGTTCAACTATGACGGCGTCTATGTCGCCCGCCCGACCAGCACGACCGGCGTGTTCTACGATCTTCAGCGCGTCGAGGTGCTCAAGGGACCGCAAGGCACGCTTTACGGACGCAACGCGACGGGTGGCGCGATCAATGTCATCCCGACGCAACCCAAGCTCGGCGAATTCTCCGGCTATGCGACGGCAAGCTTCGGCAGCTACGACGCGCTGACCGCCGAGGGCGCGATCAACGTGCCGATGGGCGAGGATGGCGCATTGCGCGTCGCGGGCAGCATCTCGCGCCATGACGGCTATCTGACCGACGGCATGTCCGACGAGAAGACCACTGCATTGCGCGTCCAGATGAAGGCGCGGCTGACCCCGGAACTCACCGTGCGCGTCGCCGGCGATTTCAGTCATACCGGCGGGCGCGGCGCCGGCACCACCTATCTCGGCAATTACATCTATAACCCGGTTGCCGGCCGCTACGTTTTCATCCCGTCCAACCTGCCGGTCTCCGAAGGCGCACTGACCCCGAAGGCGCAGGCCTTTCGCCTGACCGTGCCCGCAGGTCCTGCCGGCCGGCGGCTCGACGCGCTCAATATCTCGCCGTTCCAGAACAACGAATATTACGGCACCAATGCGCAGATCGACTGGGAGACCGGGATCGGGACCTTCACGATCGTACCGGCATGGCGCCAGTCGTCGCTCAACTATCTCTCCGAAGCGGCGGCCTTCGGCTATCGTCAGCGCGAGGAGGACGAACAGCACAGCCTGGAAGCACGCCTGACCGGCAAGCGCATCGGCATGTTCGATTATACGCTGGGCGGCTATTATTTCGAGGAGACGATCAAGATCCGGACCGCGCTCAGCCTGTCCGCGGCCGCCAGCTTCCTCAACAGCACCTACACGACCAAATCCCTCGCCCCCTTCGGACGACTGACCGCGCATCTCTCCGATCGACTGCGGCTGGTGGGCGGGGTGCGCTATACCGAGGACAAGAAAAGCGTGCTCGGCACGGTGATCGGCGGCACGATCGTCTGCAACGTCCGCGTCGCGGGCGTGCCGACCTGCCCGACCGCACCGCTGTTCCCATTGGTCGACAGCCCCGCTCAGATCCCGTTCGCCTTCCCGCCGGTCGGCGTTCCGGCGGTACCGCTGATCGTCGGCGGCGTTCCGTCCGGTGCGATTGCGGTGCGCAGCGACAAGATCGAGGATAGCCGGCTCAAGAACAGCCGCATCACCTATCGCGGCGCGGTCGAGTTCGACATCGCGCCGCAATCCTTGCTCTATGCCAGCATCGAGACGGGTTATCGCTCGGGCGGCTTTTCGCCGGCCCGCGGCTTCGAGACCTTCGCACCCGAATATATCACCGCCTATACGATCGGCGCGAAAAACCGCTTCTTCGACAACCGCTTGCAGCTCAACATCGAAGCCTTCTGGTGGAAATATCGCGATCAGCAGATCTCCGCCGTGCGGACCGATCTCGACGGCCGCACAGCCAACATCACGCAGAATATCGGGCGCGCGCGCATCCGCGGCATCGAGGCGGAGGGCCGTTTCCTGCTGACGCCGACGACGCTGATCAGCACCAACGTCCAGTATCTCGACGCCAAGAACCTGTCCTTCACCTATAATCAGGCGAACCAGGGCGTGCCGCCGCTGACCGGCTGCGCGGCGACGCTCAATGCGGCGACCAATCTCTATGCGGTGAATTGCGCGGGCCTGCCGGCGTATAATTCGCCCAAATGGACCGCCAACCTTGCCGCGCAGCAGACCATCGAACTGGGCGACCACAAGATCGTGCTGGGCGCGGACACGCAGTACAAGACGAAGCGCTATATCGGCTTCGCCTATCTCGACACGCAATATATGCCGTCGGTCTGGCTGAGCAACGCGCAGATCAGCTTCGGCGATAGCGCCGATCGCTGGTCGCTGTCCGCCTATGTCCGCAACATCGAGAATAACCGCACCCAGGTTTTCTCGTCGCTGCATCCGATCGCCAGCGCGCTGTTGGCCGGAACGACCGCGCCGCGCACTTATGGTGCCCGCGCTTCGTTCAAATTCTGAAGCGACGCGACGCAGATGGAGAAACCGGCATGACCTTCGTTCGCAATGCCTGGTATGTGGCGGCGCTGCCCGAGGAAGTTTCGGACGCGCCGCTCGGCCGCACGATCCTGGGCACGCCGCTCGCGCTGTATCGCCAGCCCGACGGCACGGCGGCGGCGTTGCTCGACATCTGCCCGCATCGCTTCGCCGCGCTGAGCGCCGGCGTGCTGAAGGACGGTCATCTCCAATGCCCCTATCACGGGCTGGAGTTCGATGGCGCCGGACGCTGCGTGCACAATCCGCACGGCAATGGCGCGCGGCCCGCATCGCTCAACGTCAGGACCTTTCCGCTCGTCGAACGCGACGCGCTGATCTGGGTCTGGCCGGGCGATCCGGCGCTGGCCGACGCCGCGCAGATCCCCGATTTCAGCTGCCGGACGGATCCAGGCCGACGCACCGTTGGCGGCTATGGACATGTCGACTGCAACTACAAGCTGCTGGTCGACAATCTGATGGACCTGGGTCATGCCCAATATGTCCACCGCGCCAACGCGCAGACCGACGCGTTCGACCGGCTGGAACGCGAAGTGATCGTCGGTGACGGCGAGATCCAGGCGCTGATGAAGATCCCCGGCGGCACGCCCAGTGTGCTGATGGCGAAATTCCTGCGCGGCGCGAACGAACCCGTCGATGCCTGGAACGACATACGCTGGAACAAGGTGAGCGCGCTGCTCAACTTCATCGCGGTCGCCCCCGAAGGCACGCCGAAGGACCAGAGCATCAATTCGCGCGGCACGCATATCCTGACGCCCGAGACCGAGACGAGCTGCCATTATTTCTTCGGCTCCTCGCGCAATTTCGGCATCGACGATGCCGAGATGGACGATGTGCTGCGCGCCTGGCAGGCGCAGGCACTGGTCCGCGAGGACAAGGTGGTGGTCGAAGCGATCGAGCGGCGCGCCAACTATGTCCGCGCGCATGGGCTGAAGCCCGCCATGCTTGCCTGCGACGAAGCCGCGGTGCGCGTTTCCAGAGAGATCGAACGCCTCGAGCGGCTTGAGATGGCCTGAGGTGGCGTCGCTGCCCCGCCCAGCCCGCCTGACGATCGGCCCCGTTCTGCATCGCGTTTATGCCATATTCGGCAATGGGGGTGAGCCCGATCCGGCGGCACTCTTCAGATCGATATGCCCTGGCGATATCGCCGGCCTGGCCCTGGTCCACGACGTAGAACGTCGCAGCGGAACGATCGGAAATGAAGCCCGGTGTCTTCGCTGACGAGGCCGTGGCAAGACCCGAAGCACAGATCATCGTCTGACGAGAAGGAATAACTGGTGGGATCCGAGACCATTCACGTCACGCAGTGGGGAGAGGCCGGGCCGAAGCTCGTACTGGTCCATGGCAGCGCGCAGGGCAGCAAGGTCGGCGGCGATGCGCATTTCGCGGCGCAGCAGCGGCTTTCAGAACGCGGCTGGCAGTTGATCGTGCCCGATCGGCCCGGTCATGGCCGCAGCTCCAACCCCGGACGTCCCGACGACGCCGAATTGGATGGCGCATTGGTTGCCGATCTTCTGGGCGACGGCGCGCATCTGGTCGGCCATTCCTTCGGCGGTGCGGTCGCGCTGGCGGCGGCGGCGCAGCGCCCCGAAGCGGTACGCTCTCTGACGCTGATCGAGCCCGCGTTGCAGAAGCTGGCGGCCGACGATCCACGCGTCCGCCGGTTCGTGCTGAAGATCGTCGGAATCCTGCTCTTCTCCTTCTCGCCCGCGCAGCGGGTCCGGCGGTTCGCCGATCTCGTCGGCATTCCGCCCGAGATCCGCGGCGGCAAGGACGAGGCCGAGATGAAGGCGATGGGCCAGGCGCTATCCCGCCTCAAGCTTCCGACACGCAACGAGATCCGCAAGCAGCTGGAGACGGTCCGGCAGGCCGGCATTCCCCTGCTCGTCGTCTCCGGCGGATGGAGCCCGGCCTTTACCGCGGTCGGCGACAGGACCGCCGAGATCGGCGGCGGAGAGCATCGGATCATCCCGTGTCCGCACCATTTCCCGAACCTGATCTCAGACGAGTTCAACGAGATGCTGGCCGCGTTCATGCACGCGGCGGACACACGCCACGCTCGGTGAAGGGACGCAGCATGATCACGCTCTATCAGTTCGGCAATTCGGTCTGCTGCCAGAAGGTCCGGATCACGCTTCGGGAGAAAGGCCTCGACTGGAGCGCCGTCGAGGTCAATCTCTTCAAGAACGAGCAATATGATCCTGCCTATCTGAAGCTCAATCCCGCGGGTGTGGTTCCGACACTGAAGCATGGCGACGATGTCGTGACCGAGTCGACGCTCATCTGCGAATATCTGGACGAACTCTATCCCGCACCACCGCTGATGCCCGCGACGCCGGTCGCGCGGGCGCAGGTGCGCCGCTGGAGCAAGATCGTCGACGAAGGCCTGCACGAAGGTGTCAGCGAGATCAGCTTCTCCGCGATGTTCCGCGAACGCATGAAGGCGATGTCCGAGGCCGAGCGCCAGATCCGCTTCGAGAATGTCGGCGATCCCAGGCGTCGCGATCGGTTCATGTCGACGTTCGAACATGGCGCGCGTTCACCCTTCGTGCTTCATGCGGTGGCCGCGTTCGAGCGGGCCTTCGCGCGGCTCGAAACCCATCTGTCCGATGGCCGCGCCTGGATCATGGGCGATGCGCCGACCTTGGCCGATATCGCGATCATGCCCTATATCGGGCGCCTCCATTTCCTCGGTCTGGTCGAACTATGGATCGGGCATCGCCCTGCCGTGCAGCGCTGGTTCGATCGCGTGCGGGACTGGCCGAGCTATCAGGCTGAGATCGTCCGGCCCATGCGCGACGCCGAACGCGCCGAGATGGCGGAACATGGTCCGTCGATCGGCGACGACATAGCCGACATGCTGGCAACATTGCGCGCGGCGGAGACCGCACGTGCGATGGCGGTCGAACGCGCGCTCAGGGCTGCTCGGCCGCCGTCTTGATCGCGTCCAGGTCGCCGCGCGCATAGTAGGTTCCGCCAAGCACCACGGCATCGATCGCATGAAGATTGGCGACGGCCGCGATCGGATTGGCGTCGAGCAGAACGAGGTTCGCGTCCTTGCCCGCTTCGACCGTGCCCATCGTGGCTTCACGGCCGAGGAAGCGGGCGCCGTTCAGCGTGGTCATCTGCAGGATGCGCAGCGGCGACAGGCCGGCCTCGCCGAGCAGGTCGAATTCCTGATGGATCGAGAAGCCCGGCACCAGCCATTGCCCGCCGAAATCGGTGCCGACCATCATGTTCACGCCCGACTGGTCGAGCAGCTTCACCAGCTTCAACTGGCGCGCATAGAGCTGCTTCAGCGTATCGCGGCTTTCCGCCGACAGCTTGGTCGAGAAACTCTCCCCCACCTGCAGCCACATCTGACGGTCATCAGCGGTGATGTAGCGCAGGTTCGGATCCTGCCGGAACGCGATATCGTTGCCCAGTTCCATCGCACGCAGGCGGATGAGTGTCGGCACCTGCCAGCTTCCGCTTTTCGCGAGCGTCTTCGCCAGCGCCTTGCACTTCGTTTCGTCATAGGTGTCGAGTGCGTGGCGAAGCTGATGGAAGCCCGCTTCGTCGACCAGCAGTTGCGGGTTGGCAGTCAGCCGCTTGAGCACGGCGGGCGGCAAGTCGAACTTGATGTTGCCGCCCTTGGTCGCGACCTGCGCATAGGCCTGGCGGATCGCGACCTCGTCGGTCGAGCACGCCTCGAACAGCGCTGCATTGGGACCGAGATGTTCGATCGCGTGCATGCCGCGCGCAACCGCGACGCGGACGTCGACGCTGGGCGGCTGATGCCCCGCGACCGGCAGGCCGACCTCGCGCGCCGTATCCAGCACCGCGAAGAAGGCATCGGGGCCGAGATCGACCACCTTGATGAAATCGGCGCCCTCGGCCTTTTGCTCGCGCACCTCGGCGGCAGCGGCCTGTGGATTGGCGGCGAACGGCCCCGCCATCACCATGCCGGGCGTCGCCAGCAGCGCCGGCGAGATCTTCGGCACGGGCAACGTGCCCGCACGCCGTGCGGCAAGCAATCCGGGATCGCCGCCCATCTGACGATAGCCGGTGATGCCGTTGGCGACCATGAGCGGCAGGCTCGTCTCGGGAGATGTCGAGGTCAGCGGATGGGCATGCATGTCCAGATAGCCCGGTACGACGAACTTGCCGCTGGCATCGATCGTCTTCGCCTGCCCCTTGACGCTGCCCGCCCGTGCGATGCGCACGATCCGGCCATTGTCGATCACGACCGCGCGATTGCGCGCGAGCTTGCCGGTGCGGGTATCGACCACCGTGACCTTGTCGATCACCAGGCTCTGCGCAGCCGCGGCCTGCCCCACCGCGCTGCCCGCGAGCAGCAGGGCAGCGGAGAAGGCCAGACGCAGTGCAGGCCGGATCGGATCGCGGGTGGACGTCTTCACGGATAGTCTCCTGTTCATTCTATCGATTCAGAACCGGTCGAGATCGCTCGCGATCGCGACCGGGCCATGGAAGTTCGCGGCGATCAGCGACCGCGTTTCTTCGGCGCTCTGGTTGCCGAGTGCATTGTGGGTCAGCACGACCGCCTTCACGCCGGCCCGCTGCGCCATCAGGCCGATCTCGTGCGGAGTCAGATGCTGCTCGGTAAAATGTGCCGCAATCGCGGCGATCGCGGGCGCGGGAAGCGTCGGGCTGGCGCGTTTCAGGGCATCGATCGCCGCAGGTGGGTCGATCACTTCGCTGACCAGCAGGTCGGCGCCTTGGGCCAGCCTTTCCACCGCCGCGCTGGGGCCGGTGTCACCGGTATAGACGATCGCACGATCGGGCAGGTCGAAGCGCAAGGATAGCGACTGACGCTCGCGCGCTTCTGCGCTGTCCGCAGGGTAGCTGTAATGGCTGTTCGCGACCGCGCGTACCGTCACATTGCCCAGGTCGATGCTGTCGCCGTCCCCGATCTCGACCGCGCGCACCATGGCTTCGGGCGGGCGGCGGACCTGCCCCTGAATGCCCGCGCCGGTTTCGGATGCCGGCTGCATCGCCGCCACCAACCCGTCGACCAGCCGCCGGGTGCCGGGCGGCCCATAGATGGTGAGCAGGCCGGGGCTGACCACCTGGTAGCGCATGCCGATCAGCGCGAAGAGCCCGCCGGTATGATCGAAATGCAGATGGCTGATGAAGACGGTCCGGATATCGCGAAGCGGGATCCCCGCTTTGGCAAGTTGTTCGGCGGCGCCATCGCCGGCGTCGATCAGGATCGACTGATCACCCGATCGCAACAGGTTTGCGGGCTGGGCACGCGTCGGACTCGGGATCGGTCCGCCCATCGTGCCCAGCGTGACGAAGGCGGAGGAAGGCGCGCAGTGCCCCGCCGATGCAGCGCCCACCAGCGCCGCGACCGTCATTGCCCACAATGCCGATCGCGTCGCCCGCCACATGCAGCGCATCACGCCTCCGCTCCCCATCGTCTTTTCCGACCCCGCAATGCGCCGATCGTGGCGGCTTCACTACATGTCAGTTTCGCGTTGGCGATACGGATACGGCATCGGTGAAATCACCCCGCCTCGGCCGCGCATTGCAGCGCGAAGCCGAGCTGCTGGATCTGGAACGCGGCGCCGGCATGGTGAAAATCGATGCAATGGCCCGTGCCGCGCATCATCGCTGCGTCGACACGCGGCGCGGCGGACAGCGCCGCCGCAAAGCCGGACACTTCGCCTTCATCGACAGTCCACAGATGGTCGAACTCGGCCTGGCGATAATGGACCGGCACGGCGATCCGGCCCAGCACGTCGCCGACGCGCTTCTGCCAGTCGCCGACGATGTCGATCAGCTCCGCGCGCGGCGCTGGCGCATCGGCGGCGTGCGTCAGCACCGGCACCGCAGCATCGAAACTGCCGGGCGGACCGAACATCACCTGATCCTTCAACGGCAGCGGCAGTTCGACAAAGGGTTCGTCGGGCAGCGAGGCCCACATCGGGCCGAACTCGGGCGGCGTGCGCAGGCCGACGCCCGACACCGCCAGGCCGATCAACGGCAGATCGCCGGGGGCGCTTGCGATCGTCGCGGCGATCGCGCCGCCGATCGAATGGCCGATCAGCACGATGCCCGCACACCCATCGCCATGACGCGCGAAGATCTCGCCGAGCGCAGGTACAAGCTGCTGTGCCTGCCCTGCGATCGTCGCCTCGGCGGGCAGCATCGGGCTGCTGTCGCCATAGCCCGGACGGTCGAGCGCGGCGATCGGAATGCGAAGCACGGCAGCACGATCGAGCAAGGAATAGCCGGGTATGTCAAAATAGGCCGATGTGTAGCTTCCACCATGGATCGCCACCACCAATGGCAGCGCCCCTGTGGACCGGTCTGCTGGTATCCGATGCCTGCCGGAATAGCCTTCGATCAGGTCCATGCGCACCATCCCTCTCCAAGCCATCATTCGGCCCTTTAATTTCTGAAGGAATATTCACTCAGATATTCGCAAGATGTCAAGTTGCGGCGATGGTCCGATCCTGAGCGCCTGTTATCGGGTCAATTCACGTCTGAGCGATGCCATCGACATGCTCGAGAGGCGCACAGCCTCATCTTCCGCGACACCAAACATGCGCAAAGCGAACAGCGACGATCGATGCGCCGCCTGCGAACTCAACGAACCGGCCAGCATCGATTTGGCGATCGCGAACATCACCGCGTGAATGGCGGTGATCCCTGCCTCGATATCGTCGATCCTGAGCGAGCCGCCTTCGACACCGAAGGTGATTGCGGTGCGGGCGTGATCGCGCAGCAGGCTGTCCATCATCTGCATCGAGGGTTCGAGCTGGACGATGAAGGCGGCCCACATCGTGTCGGATTCGACCTTCTCGATCAATTGCCGGAACGCAAAACAGGTCGCCGCCGCAATATTGGTCGAACCCAGCGCAGTCTGCTCCAGCATCGCGCCGAACGCCTCGGCGCGATCGGCAAAGATCGCCTTGGCGAGATCCTCCTTGGAGTCGAAATGATTGTAGAACGACCCGACGCCGACGCCGGCTTCCTCGATGATCTCGACGATCGTGCTGTTTTCGAGCCCGTTGCGGCTCATCACATCATAACCCGCGGCAATCAACTTGCCCCGCGCGGTCAGGCGCCGACCGCCCTTCCCCTTGGCCGTCGGCGCGACTTGGCTGCCGCTCTCTTCTTTCTGCAAAATGATGAGCCCTGGTCGATGAAGCGTGGTCCGTCGGCATCATCTCGCGATTTTGCCCGGCACTTGTCAAACGACAACGCCGGAAAGCCCCCCAGGACCTGTGCCCAGCTTACCGCGGCATGATCGGCAGATCGAGGAATGACCGCTTCACCGCGTTCGCCTGGAATGTCAGCACGGGCGTTCCGGATTCCGGAGTGCGATAGAAGCTGTCCTTGTCATGCCCGGCGATGGCCACTCGCAATGCGTGCCCCTTCGGCACCATGACCGATGTCGGCAACAGCGAAAGCGAGACTGTCTCGGTCGCGCCAGGTACCATATCCGCCGCGTCCGCGCGCTTGAAACTGTGATCGGGACCAAAGGATGCGCCGCCCGATCGCAACCCCGCGCTCTTCCTGCTGGACAGGTGCAATTCCCCTTCCGTGATCATCGTGATGCGGCCATCAGGCGCAACACTCTCCAGATAGACGATCACCGCACCGTCAGTATGCGTGGAGGACATTTGCAGGGTGATGACGGGATGTCCCGTGATCTCCAGATCCTTGCCGAGCGGCGGCGAGGTGTAGGTCAGCAGGCGCTTGTCCGCCTCCCGCCGATCTCCGTAAAAGACATCGCGATATCCCAATTGCGTGGTCCAGCGGGTTTCGACGCCGGTGCCGGATTCGAAATCGACGGTGTAGGAATCCGCGCCTTTCGGGGCCTTGGGCGGTTTTGAACCGAGCCGGTGATCCGGACCGAAATAGAAGCGCTGACTGCGCACGCCCGCTGGCGGCCAGACCTTCGTCGTCGTCCAGCGTTTCGCACCCATCGTATAATAGACGAGTTCCTTGCCGTTCCGCCGCGGTTGCGCGCCATTCTCCAGATAGGGCGCGACGAAGTCCCGGATCAGTTCATATTGCGCGTCCAGTGCCGGGGAGACCGGGGTCTCCTTTCGGTTATAGGGATCGGCGTCGTGCCGCGCGCCGTGCCCCCATGCACCGATGATATATTTGTTCGGTGTATCATCCGTGGCGAAACGCGTCAGTATCCCGTCGGCGGTGCCCGCATCCATCCAGCTGCCCCAATGAAAGGCGGGAACCCGGCGGCCGGAAATCGCCTTGCTGAATTCATGGATCGTCACGGAATGGTCCGGCGTGTCGGACAGGCTTTTCGCCACTTTCATATCGTCGCGATACGCCACGCCGTCGAAGATGGCGGACATGGATATATTGCTCTTATGTCCCTCGATCGCCGCCTTCAGCGCCTCCCGCCCCCCGACGCCGTCAACGGGCTTGACGCCGAGCACCTGCGGCGCACCAGTCTCGCCCTTGCGATAGCCAAGGGCCTCGGCGTCGTTGAGGTCCATGGCACGAACCATATCCCCCCACTCGCTCGACATGATCCGGTTCTTCAATCCGCCCGGAAACAGCAGCGAGGTATACCAGTCGAAATCGGTGAATTGGGGGACAACGACCTTCAGTGCCGGATGACCCGACAGAACCGACAGTTCCGCCGCATTGCCGAGATAGGAGACACCGATGGCCCCGACCTTGCCGTTGGACCAGTCCTGCTTCGTGATGCCGTCGATGATCGAATAATAGTCCCCGATCTCGGCGGTCGAGAATTCGGTGCCCCTGGTGCCGAACGAGGCCCCCGATCCCCGCACATCGGCAATGACATAAGCATAGCCGAAGCCGTTCATATATTTGGCGAGCGTGGGCGGATCGGATTTCGGCGGATCATAATCCTTGGCACGCCAATAGCGCGTGAAGGATATCATCGTCGGCACTGTCTTGCCGTCGCCCGCTCCCTCCGGCAGCCAGATCTCCACCGCGATCTTCGTCCCGTCGGGCATGGTCAGGTATTTCGCCTGATTGCGGGAGGACGCGAGGGCTTCGTCGGCAGTCGATGCAACCATCAACGCCGCGACAATGAACGACCTGAAAATCATGACCGCCCTACTTCGCAATCTCGAATGGCGTGGCATCGGCAAAGCGCCTGAGGACATTGCCCGTCATCTGCGAAACATTGTTCTTGAAGCCATTGTGGTTGAGACTTGCGCGCCACCCCATCGACCCGACGGAGAACACGGCGCCGCCATTGGGCGTTTCGTAAAAGACGATATCCGCCTTCGGGCCTTTGACGTTCAACCGGTAGCGCCAATCCACCAGGCCTTCTCCGGACGCGTCATAGGGCCATTTGATATTCTCGCTTGTCGCGACAATCAGCGCGTGGCGCGGCGTTCCACGCTTGAGATTGGCGGAATCGACTTCCTCCGCCGCGGCACCGCCGGCATATTTGCCGAAATCGCCGATGATATCGCCCTGAATGCCTTCGAAGATGAAGGCCGCCCTGGGATTACTGGCGGCCGGCAGCTTGCGATAATGGCCGCCACCCTCCATCGCCATCGGCTTGGAATATCGCACGCCGACCAACTCCCTCGGCTCGCGGCCGGCATCCCACCAATATCCGCTGCGATGGCCGTCAAACTCCTGATGGGCGTAGAAGAATGATTCATTCCCCTGCTCGACTTTCCTGACCTCGATCACGTCGGGCACTTCGCGATGGAAGGATGTAACCCAGTAATAGCCGTTGCCGCCGATATACATGAACCGCCCGCCCTGGTTCTGGTAGTTTTCCAGTGCGGTCCAGACTTCCTTGGTGACATATTCGGGATGGTTGCCCGACACCACGGCGGTATAATTTTCCAGCAGCGCGACGCCTTCCTTCTGCAGAAGATCGTCCGTAATCACATCATAGTCGAAGCGCTCGTGATCCAGCCATTCGATGATGTCGAGATCCGCGTTCAGCGTGATGGTGGCCGCATCCGGGCGGGTGGTGATGTTGGGATAGCGGCGTGAGGCGTGCTGGATCAGCGTGCCGTCACGATGGAATTCATAGACGCCACCAGGAAATTCGGGACGGTCGATCAGGAAATCCGCATTGGCCTTTGCGCCGACGATCACCTTGATGGGATCTTCCAGCCGCATGGCTTCCTTCCCGTCCGCGCCCTTTTCCATGATGGCGATCCTGGCGTTGAAGCCTGCGGTCAGGTTGCTGTACGCGAGATAGGATATCGTCGGCAGCAGGAACGCGATCTTCGCGTTGGTCTTACCCTTCGGTGGCGCCACATAGAATGGCACATAATCTTCGGAGTCCCCCAGACGCAGCCGAACCGCATAGACGCCGCTTTTCAGATCGTTCGGGATTTTGAAGGAGAAATCGGTCTTCCACTCCAGATCGTAAACCGCATCGTCGTGAAAATACATCGCGCCATAATGGGCGGGCTGTTCCTGCCAATTATAGGATGTCTCGTTCCAGTTGACCCCCGGCATCGCCCGATAAGGCAGATTGACGGCAACGCCCCGCAGATCATGGCGCCCCAGATCATGGACCCTGATCGTGCCGGTTCCCTTGGCAAAATCCCAGAAGCCGACAATATCCTTGCCGTCATAATCCTGCGGCGTCAGCGCCGCCAGCAGCTTGCCGATCGCCGCGGCATCCAATGTGCCCTGCGCAATGCGGACCGTATCCAGCTTGCCGTTGAAGCCGCCATCGGCGCGCCTCAAGGGGCCGTTGCCCGCCCCTCCCGACGCCGCCGCAAACCGCAATGCCCCGCTCTGCACCAATGGCTTGACCGCTCCGGTGGCTTGACCGGACTGGAGATTGAATTTTTCGCCAGGCGTCAGCGCCACCGGCACGTAACGCAATGAAACGCTGTTCTCCGCTGCATCATAAGCAGCGGAAACCTGGTACCATCTGTCGATCGCCAGCGGAGCGGCGACGACCACGGTCTGGCTGGTCTTTCCGTCACCGGCGTAAAAGGCCAACCGGCCCTGCTCGTCCAGCGCCAGCGACCAGCCCTTTTTCGCGACGGCATCCCAGCGGGCGATCAGATGCTGGATGCCACCGGCACCACCCTTTCCGTCATTCGGGATCAGCGTCGGCAGGACACTGGCGACGACGGTGAAGCTACCCAACGTGTCCAGCGCATTCGCATTGCCGATCTCGACAAAGGATCCGGTATGGATCGCCTGATTGCGGCCGGGATAGAGGCCCGCGAAGGCGGCCGGCACTTCCTCGAACTGGAATCTCTTGCCGCGATCGAATTCATCGGCGGATTTCAGGCGGATCAGGTCGGCCTTATACTTGCCGGGGGCATAGGTGCTCACCTTGAAATCGGCGGTTTCACCGGGCCGAACCGTCCATGGCAAGCCATAGCCGACGATCGTCTTTTTCGGCTGCTTCATGTCGACCATGCGGGCCTGCAGCACGTCGGGAACGCTGGCGACCACCGCCGCGCTCCCCAGAAGCTGCAGCACCGTGCGCCTGGAAGGAGAAAGCCCGGCCAGAGACGAAGTGGGATGATGTCCTGACCGTGATCTCGAACCGCCCATAAACTCTACTCCTGGAATATCGACGAAAGGGCCCGGCTGGCCCCATGATCTATGAGGTTGCGACGAAGAGGAATTGGGTTCGCGAACGGATGGGCGGCCGCCCGATCGCAGGCGCATGACATGCGCTGCGCGTCCCGCCTTGCGGCTCACCCCGATCTGATACCATCACGACCTCAGGAATAATGGGTTCGAACCCTGACTGCAGGCCCGACCATGCCGCCGCCTTCATGCGAAGTCAATATTTATGAATGTTCATTCACTTGATGTGAGCGAAGCACGACCCATCGCGCCGATCGAAGCCGGCGGGAACAGCATCTGTCTTCGAAAGCGATATGAGTGATGCAAAGCGCGATCGATCGGGCGCCATCGCCGAAGTCGCATTTTTCTACGGTCCGCGCCCTGAGCAGCCGGCGAGGTCGGCGGCAGTGACTCACCTGCCCCCACCATGCGACGATCTTATTTCTTCGCGCGTTTCTCCGGCCGCTTTTCCAGCGCCTTCATGATGAAATCGAGGATATTTTCCGTGACATCTTCCTGAGACAGGCTGCCCTTGTCGCCCTCGAACCAGTAAATCAGATGCTCTATGGGGGCCAGCATCGAGAAAGTTGCCGTTGTCAGGTTGGCAAATTCAAAAACGCCGGCCTGCTCACCCCTTTTCAGGATATCCTGTATGATCAGGATCAGTTCGCGCTGAGCATTGACGACAATCTTCTTCTGCGGCTTCGTCAGGCCGGACCGGTCATTGGTTGCCCGAAACGAATGGAAGTCGATCAGAGGAAGAATTTTGCAATATTGAATCTCATAGGCGATGTGCGCGCGAACAAGCGCTTCAAGTTGAAGCCGTGGATCGTCAGAATCCACCTTTGCCACAGCCTCTTTACACATCGTGATCATCTGCCATCCAATGTCTTCCAGGATGGTGAAGAGGATCTCGTTCTTAGACTTGAAATAATTGTAGAACGCGGACGGCTGAATATTCACCCGCTTCGCGATGTCGGTCATGCTCGTATTGTCATATCCTTTTTCCATGAAGCTTTTCGCTGCGGATTCAAGGATCGTACGACGGGTTGCCGGGCCACTTCCCTTCTTGCGTGTGATTCCCGTCTTTTGCGTCACCGTTGCCAATGTCGTTCCAATTCAAGTTTTGACCGGTGTCCGCTGCGGAATGCCCCGATTTCGGGGTTTATCGTACCAAGATACGACGGTGTTGCAAGGGCGTAACCCGCCGCTTCCGTCAGACCATCCGCCGGAAAAGCGGCTGAAATGAAGGACAAGCAGACGTTTCTGGCAGTGCGTACAGCGCCTGCACAGGGCTCGAACAGCAAATAGGGCGGATCACGGTCCCCGCCGCAATCCGCCCCGCCCCCATGATCATTCATCTGGCGCGATGCTTTTCCCGCCGCGTCAGAAATTCAGCTCGAAGCTCACGCCATATTTCCTGGGCGTGCCGAACCGCTCATGCCGCGTGCCCATCAGATCGAGCACCGCCGGAGCCGTGATGTAGAGCTTGTTGGTCAAATTCCTGACCCAGAGATAGACACCCCAGCCATCCTCGGCCGAACGAATGCCGGTACGGGCATTGAACAGCGTATAGGCCGGCTTCTCGCGGAGATTGGCCGAATCCTGGAACTGGTTTCCACGATAGGTCATCCCGCCATTCAGCATGAACTCTCCGAGATTGCCGATGGCGTGGGTGAATGTGGCGCCCGCGCTCGCATTCCATTTCGGCGAATAGGTCAGGCGCTTTCCGGAGAAATCCTTGTTGCCGACCGTGTAGGTGCTGAACTTCGCGTCGGAATAGCCCACTGCGAAATCGATCGCGAGGAAGTTCGCGGGCCTGAACGTGCCCTCGGCCTCGAACCCCTTGATCTTCGACGAACCGGCATTCGCGATGACTTCGGTCAGGCAGCTTGCATCGCCACAATCGCGAACCTGCTGATCGGTATAGTCCATCTGGAAAGCGGCGAGATTGAGTGCCAGCTTCTCATTGAAATAGAGACCCTTGAGGCCAATTTCATAGTTGGTGACATATTCCGGATCGATGATGTTGTTCGTGACGATGAAGTTCACTTCACCGAGATTCCAGCCGCCGGCCTTATAGCCTCTGGAAACCAGCGCATAGGCGTTCACATTCTCGCCAAGCGCATATTTGGCGGTGGCGTTGAACGACCACGCGCCCTTCGAATATGTGCCGGACACGTCCTGCGCAACGAACGGGAAGCCGCGCGGGACGGTCTGACGGAAGGTCATCTCCTTGTCGTCCTTGGTATAGCGCGCGCCGATGCCGACCGTGAGTTTGTCGGTGAAGCGATAATCGACCTGACCGAACGCCGCATAGCTGTCGCTCTTGAGCGTTGCCGCGTGACGCAGCCCGGTCCCGATCGGGAAGATGCCGACATACCCGCTCAGGGTGAAGATCTCGGTGGATTCCTGAACCTTCTGGTGGAAGTAGAAAAGCCCGGCGGTGAAGTCGAGCTTGTCGCCCCCGGTTGTTCCCAACCGCAATTCCTGGCTGAACTGGCTCTGCTTCTCGGAATTGATATCACCGAAAAGCGGCTGATTGGTATAATCGCGATCGAATACCCGAAGCGCCTTCGCATCCCGATATGCGGTGATCGAGGTCAGTGCCAGGTTCCGCGCGACATCGACGGTCACATGAGCGCTCACGCCCGTTGCCTCGATATTCTCGTCCGATCCTCCGTCGATATTCACTTCATAAGGCTTTGGCGCGAAAACGATCGGGCCGGCACTGACGGGCGGGGCAAAGCCAGCCGCCCGGAAATCGAACGCGAATGCTTCGCTCGGGCCGTCCTTGCGGTTGATCTTGGTCCAGTCCGCCGCGAGCAGGATATCGACACCCGGCCCCGGGATCAGGTTGAGTTGCCCGCGCAGGCCATAGGCGTCCGGCGTATTATAGGTCTCACCGGTCACGATATTTTTGACGTGGCCATCGCCATCCGTCAGGAACGCGTCCAGCTTCGCATTCAGCACGCCCTCGATCAAAGGCCCGCCAATGCCGAGCCGTGTGCGGATATAGTCGTAATTGCCGACATCGACCTTGGCATAGCCACCGAATTCCGACGGCGGCTTTTTCGTCACGATCGCGATCACGCCGGAAATGGTATTCTTGCCCTGCAGCGTCCCTTGCGGGCCACGCAGCACTTCGATCCGCGAGATATCGACAAGATCCTGGCTGACGGACAGCATACGCCCCATATAGACGCCGTCGACACTCAGTCCGAAACCGACATCCAGACCGGCATTGTCTTCCTGCGTGGCGATACCGCGAATGGAGATCGTGTTGTTCGACCGCGAATCCTCGCCATCGATCGAGAAGTTTGCGACGGAATATTGAAGACCTTCGATCGTACCGGCGCCGACCATGTCGATCTTTTCAGACGACACCGACGTCAAGGACATCGGAACATCGACAAGGCGCTCATCCCTTTTGCGGGCGGTCACCACAATCTCTTCGGCCGCGGCCGCATTGCCAGTCGCCCCAACCGTTTCCTGAGCAAAGGCGGCCTGTCCGAAGGCGCAGACGCTGGCAGCCCCCAACAATAGCGAAATAGTCTTGAATCTAGCCATTGGCCCTCGTCCCCCTGAATTGGCTCAAGGCCGCCTGAAGCGGCTTATTGATCGGTCCCCCGATGATGATCGGGGTATCATGGCGCTTTCGCCGGTGTCAATATTTATTTATGAATGTTCATTAATATGATGTCGCCTACGCCCAGGAAATACGGGGCCGCACGGCGCCGGACCTGCCAGGCACCGCAATTTCATATCGCTCGACTGATAACCTGCTTCATGATCTCCGACGTACCGCCATAGATGCGTTGCACGCGCGCATCGGTGTACATGCGGGAGATGGGATATTCGTCCATATATCCGTAGCCGCCAAAGAGTTGCAGGCATGCGTCGACGACATTGCCCTGCAATTCCGATGCATAGAGTTTCACCATCGCCGCCTGTTCCGGCGTCAGCTTTCCGTGCCCGTGCGCGAGCAGACATTGGTCCAGCAATGCCCAGCCCGCCTGGATCCGCGTCTTCAGATCGGCCAGGACGAATTTGGTGTTCTGGAAATCGTAGATCGCCTTGCCGAAGGCCTTGCGCGTCTTGACGTAATCGACGGTCATATCGAACGCACGCTGCGACGCGGACATGGCGATCACCCCGATCGATACCCGTTCCTGAGGCAGGGATTTCTGCATGATGCGAAACCCCTGCCCTTCGCCGCCGAGCAGATTGCCGGCGGGAATGCGCACATCGCTGAAGAACAGTTCCGCCGTGTCCTGGGCCTTCATGCCCATTTTCTCCAGCTTCCGCCCCTTGGTGAATCCGGCGGAGCCGGACTCGACCAGGAACAGCGAAAGCCCCTCGGCCGCGCCCTCACCCACGGTTCGTGCCGCGACGATGACAAGATCCGCGATCCAGCCATTGGTGATGAAGATCTTGGCGCCGTTCAGAACATAATGATCGCCGTCGCGCTGCGCCCGTGTCGCAATCGAGCGCAGATCGCTGCCCGTCCCGGGTTCGGTCATTGCGATCGCGCCGATGACCTCGCCCGAAACCATGCCGGGCAACCAGCGCAATTTCTGATCCTCGGTGCCGAACTGCAGCACATAATCGGCGACGATGTCGGAATGGATGGGGAAACACGGCCCGGTTACGCCGCAATATTGCGCAACTTCATTGACGATGCACAAATGCAGATAATCCGCCCCTGCCCCGCCATAGGCCTCGGGGACCTGCGGACAGAGCAATCCCTGCTCCCCCGCCTTTCGCCAGAAAGACCGCGGCGTTTCGCCATCCGCTTCCCATTGCCGATGAAAGGGCACCGCCTCGACCTCGAGAAAACGGCGCACCGCATCACGGAACATCTCGTGATCCGCGTCGTAGATCTGACGTTCGAGGAACATGGCTTATGCCGCCGCCGCACGCTTTGCGAGAAGCGTCTCGCGAATGGCCATCAGCGCCGACATCGGGCGGATGAGCACTTCGATGCAGGTGATCTGACCATCGTCGTCGATCGTCATCAGGTCGATGCCCTTGACGTCGACCTCGCCGACCTTGCCGACGAATTCGAGCGCATATTCCTTTTCGCCTTCCCAGATGCGTTCGTAATGCATCGGATTGATGATCGACAGGACATCCACCAGCGCGGCACGCACCGCATCCTTGCCCTGGATCGGCGACCATCCGGCCGGGTTCTTCAATTGCACGTCGTCGCGAAGCAGATCGGACAGATATTGAAACTGCTTGGTCATCGCGACCATCTTGATCTTCTCTACATCCAGTTTCATGTCTCACCCCTCGTGATCGATTTGGGCCGGCTGGCCGAGTGTTGCGTATTCGACGGATTATTTCGGCGTCGGGATGAGCCCCGCCGACAGCCCGCCGCTGCCGACCAGCGCCTGGCCGCCGTCGCATGGAATGATCGCGCCGGTGATGTAGCGGGCAGCCGGCGAGCACAGGAACAGCACGAGATCGACGATCTCCTGCTTCTGTCCATAACGAAGCAGGGGCAGCATGCTCTCGATCTTCCGACGGATTTCCGGCGTCGGGCTCAGCCGCTCCATGCCTTCGGTGCCGTCGATCGGGCCGGGCTGAATGGCGTTCACGCGAATGCCATAACGCCCCCATTCCAGCGCCAGCGATTTGGACAGCATGTCGAGGCCCGCCTTCGCGGAACACACATGCGCCTGGAACGCATAGGGCAGCGAGGATTGCGGCGCCGACACATTGATGATCGAGGCATCGCCATGAACCAGATGGTCGAACCCGGCCTTCATGACATGGAAGGTGCCGATCAGATCGATGTCGACGACGGTCTTGAACCCGTTGGGCGACAGCTTTTCCGCCGGCGCGACGAAATTCCCCGCTGCCCCGGACACGATGACGTTCAGCTTTCCGAACGCCGCCTCCGTATCGACAAAGGCGCTTTTGACCGCGTCGAAATCGCGCACATCCGCCGCGAAGCCCATCGCCTCCGCGCCCAGATCCTTCAACTGCCCGACGGCATCGTCCACCTTGTCCTGCTTGCGGCTCATCACCGAGACCTTGGCGCCGGATTTGGCGAAGCCCAGCGCCACCTCCAGATTGATGCCGCTCGTGCCGCCGGCGACGAAGACCGCCTTTCCGGCGTAAAGATCCTGCCTGTAAATCGTTTCCATTCCCGACACCTTCGCGGTTTGGCGCATCTTCACGGCGCGTGAAGCGAAGCGCTCATTTTTATTAATGTATGATCATTCATAAATTAATCGCGCGGCAAAATGCAATCGCAATCGCGCAACAGTCCGACAGGAAAAGCGCTACGCCGCAGCGTCCCCGCGCGCCGCGCCGATGCCGAGCATCGCGCGCGCTTCATCCGGCGTCGCCACCTCGCACCCCAGATTTTCGATGATGCTGCGGGCGCGTTCGACAAGCTGTCCGTTGGTGGCGAACACCCCGCGGCTCAGATAGAGATTGTCCTCCAGCCCCACGCGCACATTGCCGCCGAGCAGGACCGCCTGCGCCACCATCGGCATCTGCATCCGGGCAATCCCGAACGCGGCCCATTGCGCATCCTTAGGCAACAGATCGCGCATATAGATCATGGTTTCCGGCGTCGCCGGCAGACCCCACCGCGTTCCCATGACGATCTGGAAACAGGGCGGCGCGTCGAAATACCCATCGTCGATCATCTTGCGGGCGAGCAGGATATCGCCGGGCGCGAACACCTCGATCTCCGGCTTGACCCCCAGCTGCTGGAACCGCCGGGCCATCTTCTTCAGCGTGTAAGGGGTGTTCAGATAGACATATTCCTTGTCGCCATCCTGCTGGTTCTGGGTGGTGACATCGAGGGAGCACATATCGGGCAGCGTCATTTCGATATGGCGGACCCGTTCCTCCGCGGTGGCGACATCGCTGCCCGCGCCCGCCCGGCTTTCATCCTCGGGATCGGGCAGGAAAAACGCCCCGCCGCCGCAGGTGATGTTCATGACCGCAGTGACGCCCTTCTCGCGGACACGCGTCGCCATATCCAGGAACAGCGCGGGATCGCGACTGCCGGCGCCATTTTCAGGATTGCGGACATGAAGATGAACCGCGGACGCCCCCGCCTGCTCCGCTTCCCAGGCCGCATCCGCAATCTGCTGCGGCGTGACCGGGAAATTCGGATGCGCCCGGTTATAATCGTTTTCGCCGACGACCGCGCACGTCAGAATGACTTTCTGTTTCATGGTCACAGTATTTCCTTCGAATGATGCAGGATCAGATTTTGATGAGTTGCTGCGTTTCCGCGCTTTCATAAGCAGCGAGAATGACCCTGAGGGCGCTCAGCCCGTCCTTTCCGGTGACGGCCGGGTCCCGGTCGTGCCGGATGCTGTCGACAAAGGATTCCATCTGCAGCGCGAAATTGCCGGGCATGGGATGATGATCGAGGCGAACGGGCACCAGCCTGTCCTGAGCAAAGTGCACCAGCTGCTCGGCATAGGGATAGATCCGAAGCGCGCCGGTGCTGCCATAGACCTGGAAATTCACCGGATGCGTGGACCAGCCGGCTTCCAGCGACAGATTGTTCTGCGCGTCCCAGTTGCCACCCCATCTGAAGATGCCTTCCGTCGGCAGCAGCGTCGGGAAGCTGATGGTGTTGGCGATCAGATGCGCCACCGCGCCGTTTTTGTAGGTGACGGTCACATGTTCGGACGCCGGATGCGCGCCGGAGATGTTGCCGCGGCCGAACACCGTGTCGACGTCGGAGCCCAGGAACCACGAGAACAGGTCGATCAGATGGATGCCGTGATCCATGATGCCCATGCCGCAGCCACCCGGCGTACCCGGCGCATAATGATGCGGCCCGCATTCGGTGTAGCTGTCGAGGCCGCCGCCGCCGATGACGATCTCCATCGCCATGGAGACATCGCCGATCTCGCCATTACGGATCATCTCCCGCGCCTTCATATTGGCGGTGAGACTGCGGTAGGACGCCCCATAATAAAGCTTCACGCCATGCCGGGCGCATATGTCGAGGATTGCCTGACCATCCTCCAGCGTAGTCGCCAGCGGCTTTTCGACGAGGATGTGCACTTTGTGCGCGGCGACCTTTTCCGCCACTGCACGGTGATAGCGGGCGGGCACGCAGATGCAGACGATATCCAGGCTTTCCTTCGCCAGCATCTCTTCGAAGTCGGCATAGCCCGTCACGCCCCATTTCCGGGTGAAGCGGTTCAGGGCTGCCTCGTTCAGCTCGGCACCGGCAACCAGTTCGATGCAGGACAGCGCCTGATAGGCCTGGAAATGGACATCCGCGACCAGCCCGCCCGCCCCGACAATCCCAACTCGCAATTTCCGCATCGGTGTCCCGTTTCTTTCAATGATGCTCGAACAGATCGGCCGCGACGGCCGCAAATCGATCTAGGTTTTTGCGGAGGATCGACGGAAACCCGATACCGACAGGTCGTTTCCGATCGATCGCATGACGAGCAGGCCGAGCGCGATGAAGATGGCCGGGGTCAAAGCGGTGCAGAATTTGATCATATCGATGACCTGCGGCGTCTGCGCGACGCTGCCAGCACTGGTCTCGACAAGTCCTGCCATGCCGAGGACCGTACCGACGGCAAAGGCGGATATGGCGAAACCCGTTTTCTCGCCGGCCAGCCAGATGCCCGTATAGACCCCAGAAAGATTGGCCGCCTTGCTGGCGGATGGGTCGAGCTCCGCAAGATCCGGCAGCAACGCCAGGCCGAGCACCTGCTGTCCGGCGAACCCGACGCCGGTACAGACGATCGCGCCATAAACCGCATAGATCGCGGATGGATGAGACACTGCCCAGAAGGCGACCATCGACACGATCAGGATGATGCCGCTCAGCTTGAACGCGCTCACCTTGCCGGTCTTCGCCGACAATTTCAGCCACAGCGGGATCGAGACGATCGCGGCGCCATTGAGGAGCAGGAAGATCGCCGTGAGCTGCGGGCCGCCACCGCCCAGAACATAAGTCGTGTAAAATGGCAGACCGACCAGCAGGCAGCCAAATCCGGTCAACTGGATCGCGTAGGTCGCAAACACCTTCATATAGGCGATGTTCCTGAACGGCCCTTCGACGATCGACCGCCAGATGGGAGCCGATGCCTGCTTCTCCGTCACCCGTTTCTCGGGGGTTCCGAAATAGGAGATCAGCATCGAGCCGCCGATGATGCCGCCCAATATGATCGACATCGCGCCATAGCCGGCGACCCCGCCGCCGAAATGATCGATCAGCACGGGGGACAGGCCACCCGACAGCACGATGCCGACGAACAGGAAGACCATCCTGTACGATACGATCCTGGTCCGCTCCTGCGGGCTCGAGGTCATCTCGGCCGGCATCGCGATATAGGGGATGGAGAATATCGTGTAGCCGGACGTGCACAGCATGAAGAGCATGGTCACATGCCAGAAGCGGGCTTCTGCCGTTTCATAGGCGGGCACGTTGAACAGCGCGCAGAAGAAAGCGCCGGTCAAGACGGCGCCGACCAGCAGATAGGGGCGCCGCCCCCATTTATGGCGGGTCCGGTCCGACAGCATGCCGATCAGCGGATCGGTGATGACGTCCCACATCTTGGGAACGAAAACCCCGAACGCCGCCAGATGCACCGGGATGCCGAGATAATTGGTCATGTAGAAGAGCAGCAGCAGACCGGGAACGGTGGTGAAGGCCCCCGTGCCGATCGAGCCGAAGCCATAGCCGATCAGGTGGCTGGCGCGCAGTGTCTCTTCGGTCTTCAGCGGGTGTTGCATGAGATGATCCTCAGGGGCGGCCCCATAGTGCCGGGCGCGGCAAAGCGCGGTCGCATCGCGAAAATCGTCATGTTCCGCGCGGATTGCGCGGCGCGAGATCGAAGATCCGGAAATCGGTCTCGCACGGCGGGCCCGGCGCGATGTGCAGTCTCGTGCCCGCACCCATTTCATAGATGGCGGCTCCCGCCGTATAGGACATCGTATCGCTGGCGCTCGCCGTCGCCAGTTTTCGCGACACCGGATTCAATGGATCGTCGCACGCCGACAGCGCCGCCTTGAAACCGGCCAGGGCTGGCTGCGCGGACAGGTCCGCGACCCGGCCGGCGATGGACGCGAGCCGCGCCGCCGAATTCCTCAGCTTGTGCGCCGGCAATTCGCCGTCCCCCGCCCCGTCCGCCAGAACATGGTTGGTATGGCAGATCCAGCCACGCCGATCCGGGGCAGCGACCTCGACGACGCCCTCGGCCGAGCATTCGAACGTCGCGATATCGCGATCGGTCGACAGCAGGTAATTCTGCCCCGACGCGTGGCGCACCGACCGCAAAAAGGCTTCCGCCTCGCCACGCGATGCGCATTCCAGCAGACACCGAAGCACGAAGGCGACCGGCAGGCCGTCATTGACGGCGGGCAATTGCATCAGCGTGTTGCAACACACGCCCAAAGGCGCGTTGTTCAGCCCCATAAAGCCCAGCCCGCCGGCGGAACCGAAGATGAGAGCCTCCAGATCGCTGCGCTCATATGCAATATGAAAGAGGGTCTGATAGCCTTCGTGAAACGGCGGAATATCCATATTCTGCCCGGCATAGCTTTTGCCGCTCGCCGCATCGTTCAGGCCGAAGGCTGTGCATTTCGATCGGAAGCCGCCCGACCATATGGTGCGACCGAACACCCATTCCTCGTCGCTGAGCTGCAACAACAGGATCGTTTCGACCGGCAGGCCCGCGCCATCCGCGATGCCGCGCACTTCCTCCAGAAGGTCCGGACAATAGGCGGAGATCGCGCCGGAAAACTTCTGATAGGCCCGGAACTGCTTCAGATAGTCTTCCGCGGGCACAGCATAGACGCGCGAAATCGCGTCGGCATGGGCTTCGCTCAGTTCGCGGATTTCCGTGCGCAATTCCTCGCCATGGATCCTGCCCCGATTTCGCGGCGATCCGGCAACCTTGATGACCCGCAAATTATTCGCCTGCATGGCCGGATCAGCCTTCCTTCAGGAAATAGACTTTCGTGATCCGTCCATCGGCGACCTCGTACATGGCGACCGCGCGCATGTCGGCTTTGCCTGCACGATTGGTCACGAACTCCTCGTCGATGACCTTGTTCTGGATGACGATGCGATTGACGAGCCTGGCATTGATGCCGGGCGCCCGCTCGAAAATGCCGGCGTACATGTCCCGCAGGACAGCCTTGCCTTCGCACAGCAGCTCATCCGGAAAATTATAGATGCGGATGTCGTCGCCATAGGGTTCGACAAAAGCATCCACGTCATGATCGTTATAGGCCGCAAGCTGCCGATCGACCGGATCCACGATATGTGCGCTCATCATCTTGTTACCTTGTAAAGTCTCACGCCATCTCTCGTTCGACGAAAGATCGCGGGGCTAGCTGAGTATTGCGTGGATGACGGGCGCCAGCAGAAGCGGGACGTACATCCCCATGATCTGGGTGAAGATCGCCATCATCAGTGCGACGGTGACGAACCCCCTGTCATAGGCAGCCGCCAGGATCGGGTTGGTCACCGTGCCGCCCAGATTTGCGTAGAGGCCGGTGATGACCAGAACCATCGGCGCACGCAGGTAGCGGCCGATGAGCAGCATGGTGACCAGACTGATCAGCAGCAACACCGGGCTGTAGATCAGGAAGATCCGGTATTCCCACACATGCTCGATCGAGGCCCCGGCCCCGAGGACCGCCATCATCAGATACAGGCTGATCTTGGCGACCTGAGTCGTGCCATGTTCGTTGAATTGCTTGACCGGCGACAGCGACAGCAGCAGCCCGGTGGTGACGACCAGGACAAGCGTCACGATCGGCGCAAGGATGGTGATGGACTCAAACTGCGCCGAGATGAAGTCGCCCACGAACCGGCACAGAAGCGTCACCGCGAAGCCCAGGAAAGCGATCATGGCAAGCCCGCCGCTGCTGACGGGATGGGGTTTCTCGCTGACAACGCTGGAGAGCTCCTGGACCAGTTCCAGCGTTCCCTCCCGGGCGCGCAGCCAGCCGTCGAATTTCGTCTTGTAGCTGGCGAAATAGATCAGAAGCGCGAGAAAGCTGTATCCGATGATCGAATCCACCGCGATCAGCGCACCCAATATGCCCGGCGAGGCATTGAAGGTTTCGGCCATCGCGACCAGGTTCTGCGACCCGCCGATCGCGCCGGCATAGGATGCGATGATCGCCGACCAGGCCTCCAGGCCGATCTGCCCGGAAAACAGCACCGTCGCGGCGACGAAGCCGAAGGTGACGCTGAGCATTCCGGAAACGACCATGATGGTCACCAGCCGGCCGAGCTTGAAGATGGCCCGGATATTCACCGATATCATGAACAGAAATATCGCGAACGGCATGAGATATTTCTTGGTCCAGGAATATGCCTCGCTTTCGTGCGGCAATATTCCGACATTCCCAAGGATCATGCAGGTTATGAAGATCAACAGGATCGGCGGCGCGTAATCGAACACGCGCCCGGCAAGCTTCTGCTCCTCGAGCCACAGATAAATACCGACGACCCCCAGGAGGATCGTGAAGATCGCCATCGCCGACATGCTCAAATATCCTTTTTCGGCATGCCCGACAGATTCTTGGCAAAATTATGCAGCTTTTCTTTCACCGCCGGATTCTGGCTGGCGATGATGCAGTGAAAACACTCGTTCTGGATCGCTTTTTCCAGGCGATCCCGATAGGTATTGACGATCGACTCCTTGTAATCGCCCAACGACGCGGCGGAATATCCAGCCAGTTTGGTCGCAAGCTTCAAGGCTTCGTCCTGAAGATCCTCATCGGCGACAACCCGAAGCGCCAGGCCATTTTCGCGCATGGTGTCGGCGCTGTATTTTTCTCCGCTGAAGAACATTTCCATGGCCAGCAAATGGCCGGCACGGTGCGGGAGAAGGAACGACAAGCCGCCGCTCGCGAAAATGCCGTATTTCGTTTCGGGCAGATACGCCCTGGCGCTCGAAGACCAGACCGGAAAGTCGCAGTTGAGCGCCCAGGAAACAGCGCCGCCGACGACCCAGCCCTGAAAGGCACCCACGACGGGCTTTCGGTTGAACATCAGATTTCGTGAAACATCCTGCAGGGAATCCATGAAACCCCGAAGCTGCGTCACATCCGGCATTTGATCCGTGGCATCGATCAGGTCATCCCCGACCGAAAAATTTTCGCCGCTGGCGTTCAGCAATATGACCTTGCACGCATCGTCGTCATTGGCCTGGCGCAACGCGGATACCAGATCGTTCAACATGGAATGATTAAAGGCGTTGTTCTTGGCCTGTTTGTTCAATGTGACAGTGCAGACGCCACCCTTAATGCAGTATTTAATCAGATCGATCATGCTCAAATCTTCCTTGCGGATCATGTCAATTTTCATGAGAAATATTGGTCCAATGGCCGGTCACCCGGTCGTAGCTTTGGCCACGAGCGGCATCGGCAACAATTTCGTTCTTTTTTACACGCTCGGATGGCGTCATCGGCAGTGATTTTCTGAATTCCCAATGTCTCGGGATCTTGAACCGCGCCAACCTGTCGCTGGAGAATTTAATGATTTCGTCCGTTTTCGAGAACAGGTCGAAATCCTGATCGCGCAGGACGAGATACGCCTTCACTTCTTCTTCGCGAAGCTCGTCCGCGACCGGCACACAGGCCGCGATCACGACATCGGGATGCATTTGCAGCACGGCCTCGACTTCGGCGGCCGAGATATTTTCACCGCCACGGCGGATCATGTCCTTCTGCCGTGAATTGAAGAAGAAACGCCCCTGCCCGTCCCGCCGGACGAGATCGCCCGTATGATACCAGCCGTCCCTGATCGCGGCCGCGGTTGCCGCCTCGTTCCGGTAATAGCCCAGCATGATGCCGGGGCCTTTCAGGATGAGTTGCCCAACCTCATCGACGCCGACATCGTTCCCGTCCTCATCGATGACGCGCGCGGTGCGATACGGGCTCACTTCCCCAAGACAGCCGGTCCCGACCAGGCTGGCATGATCCTCAAGCGACCAATCGCTGATATCCGCGCCGGTTTCGGTCGTTCCATAGGCTTCGACCCAGGGAACCCGGTATCTATCCTCCAGTTCGGCATGCCGGTCTGCGGGGATGCCCGAGCAGACGACGCGCCTGACCCTGTGGCCCGTTTCGTCCTTCGACACCGGCATTTTCAGCATCAGTGTCGGCATGGCGCCGAGGCAGTAGAAGAAGGTGACGCCGTATTCCGCCACCTTCGTCCAAAATTGGGATGGGCGAAACCGCTCGAGCACGACCAGCTTCGCGCCGCTGCACAGCGCGACGATCAGATTCCAGTGCGGATCGATATAGGAAAAGGGCTGTGCCGTCAGAATGACATCCTCGCCACTCAGCTTCGGCGTCATCGACGTGACGATGACGTCGGCGATCTGCATCCAGTAACGATTGGTGAGCAGACATCCCTTGGGCAGCCCGGTGGTGCCCGACGTATACTGGATGTTCGTCACCGTATCGGGCTGGATATCCGAGGTCGGCGGACAATCGCTGAAGGATCGGATCGTCTCGAACAGCGGCTCGCCCCCGCCATCGGCGTTGAGCAACAGGACCGTCTTCAGATCGACGCATGTCCGCCGGATTTCATCGACGATATCGAGGTTCTGGCGCGTGGTGACGATCAGGCACGCCCCCGAATGCGTCAGCAGATGCCGGGCATCCTCCATCCGATAGGCCGGATTGAGGGGAACCGTGATCGCGCCCATCTTCGCAAGCGCCAGCCAGAACAGCGGATAGGCGCTGACATTGGGCAGCATCAGAGCGACCCTGTCACCCGCCGCGACGCCATATTCATCGGCCAGGAAATTCGCGATCCTGTTGGTCCGGCTTTCCAGCTCGGCAAAGGTGAATGCCTCACCCGACGCATCGAAAACCAGCGCCGTCCGATCCGGCCACTGCTCCGCTGCCCGCAGGGTCATCCCCCGGATTATATTCACCTCAGAGCCCGAGCCTTTAGACATTGACCATTAATCCGCCCCAACACTGCCCGTGATCCACAGATCCTTCGGGCCGCGCGCTGCCAGCAAAGCGCTGAAACAACCGCATATTTTTTAACTAATGAATGGTCATTAATATATCTGCCTTTTCGTGTAAAGCCGAAACACGATCGGGAGAAACCTGGAATGAGAAGGAATGGCCGATCCGGCGGCATCCGGTATCGACAGATCATGCGGATTGCCGCCCCCGGCGCAACACCGCTTCGACACGCGTCCGTCAGGCATCTCCAGCGGGCCACGCAGTCGAATGCCCCTCCACCAAGGCTCATCCGCAACCCAAAACGCGGATCGGGGGGCAGACCTCTACGGCATTCAAGAATCGCTTGAACCGCTCATCGGGCGGTGTTAGCCATTATGAATGAATATTCATTTATAAATATGATTCACGACATGAAGGGTGCAGCAGATGCGAGCTTATATTTCCGCCGATATCGAGGGCGTGGCCGGCATTACCAATTCGCCTCAACTCACCCCCACGGGCTGGGAGTTCCAGTCCGCGCGTAAATGGATGACGGGGGAAGTCGTCGCCGCCGCGGAAGCCCTGTATGAAGCGGGCGTCACCGAAGTCGTCGTTGCCGATGGGCACGGCACGGGTCAGAATATCCTGATCGACGACGTTCCCGACTATATGCGCGTCGTTCGCTCCTGGCCACGGCCTTTGCTGCAAATGCAGGGCGTGGAAGATGGCCCGTATGAAGTGGTCGTTTTCATCGGACACCATACAAGCAGCCTTTCTCCCGACGGGCTGTTGTCGCACACCTATCATGGCGGCTGCTACCGCGACATCCGCATCAACGGCGAAAGCAATTCCGAAACCGGGTTCAATGCAATGCTCGCCGCGCATTTCGGCATCAAGACGATCTTCTCGTCCGGAGACGAGAGTTACGTGAAGCATGTCAATGAACTCAACAAGGACATTGAAACGGTCGTCACGAAAAAGACCTATGGCCTTGCCGCCATCAACACCCTGAAACCCGCCGTCGCACGAACGCTGATCAAGGACGGTGTCGCACGGGCATTCGCGCGCAGAGATGGGATATCGCTCCTGAAACTACCATCGGATTTCCGCGTGGAGCTCGAATTCAAGAACCGCATCCAGGCGGACATGTGGAGCTACCTGCCCTGGGTCGAACGCACCGGCCCGGCATCGATCGGTGCAACGCTCCGGGATATGGAACAGGTGATGAAATTCATCTCGTTCGGCATGTTCTACCAGCCGAAGGACCGGCCGCAGCTTGCCTGACGCATCGCGGAATTGCCGATCCCGCAATTCCGCAACGGCCAGATCGACGCGGGTGCTCTGAATAGACGCACGCACCAACCAGCCCGCCCGACAGGGATGTCGCCAAACGCGATATCCCTATCGGGCGCGCATCCTGTTTCCTCGGCACAGATTAACTCGATTTAACCTTGGCGTCACAGCGCGGACTGTCCGGACCTTTATTGTGCGGGGGTCGCTCGGGCTCCCCTCCCGATCGATCGAGAGAGCGGTGTCTGGCCTGTACCCCTGAGCCAGACACCGCGCGTCCCTGGGGCAGCGACGCGGGGGAAGTCATGGACAAGCCGATCTTCTACGATGCCAGCGGCCGCCGCGATCGCTGGACGGTGCGGGCTTTCCTCGCCCTGCTCCTGCTCATCCTCGTGGCGTCCGTCGCGTTCGCCATAACCGTCGTCGACGTGCCCGTGCCGCGCCCGCTGGCGATGATCATGGAACATCCGCTCCCCCGCCCTTTGCGGCAACAGGTGGCCCATCTCGATCACCGCGTCGCCAAGGGGATCGCCGCGATCCGGCACGGCGTCGCGGCATGGCTCCCCAAAGGCAGCTCGCCCACCGCTTCGCGCATCAACCAGATCTCCGTTGGTTTCTATGCCCCGTGGGACGATGCCAGCCGCGCTTCGCTCGCGGCGCATATCGGCCAGCTCGATTGGGTCGTGCCCGATCTGATGTCCGTGACCGGCCCGTCCCACCGCCTCGTCATGACGCCGGATCGCAAATTCGACGCCATCATGGCTGCCACGCCGCGCCAGCCAAGGTTGTTGCCAATGGTCCAGAACGCGGTCGGCGGCAAATGGGACGCCACCGGTGCCGCCGCCATGTTCCACGACCCCGCCGCGCGTACCGCGCTTCTGGTGCAGCTGGAACAGGTGCTCACCACGTCCAAGGCCGCCGGAATCTCATTCGATTTCGAGGAATTGCCCGTATCCGCACAGAAGGATTATCTTCGTTTTCTGAGTGAAGCGCGCGCGCGGTTCGCCCCGCATCAATGGCTGATCGCCGTCGCCGTACCGGTGGGCGACCATGACTGGAATCTCCGCGACTATGCCCGGGTCGCCGATCGGCTGTTCCTGATGAACTATGACGAGCATTCACCGGAAGGCGACCCCGGCCCGATCGCAAGCCAGCGCTGGTTCGTCGAGCAACTGAACGAAGCGCTATCCGCCGTTCCTGCCGAGAAGGCGATCGTGGCGGTGGGCAGTTACGCTTATGACTGGACCGCCTCCGGCAAGGGAGAACCGCTTTCGGTCGAGGAAGCCTGGCTGGTCGCGCATGACAGCGAAGCGCCGATCCAGTTCGACCGGACAAGCGGCAACGCCACCTTCGGATATCAGGAAAACGGCGTCTCCCACAGCGTCTGGATGCTCGATGCGGCCAGCGCCTGGAACCAGCTTCGCGTCGCCGATGTCAAAGGAGTGGCCGGCGTTGCATTATGGCGGCTGGGAACCGAGGATTCCGGTTTCTGGAAAGCGCTGGGCGCGTTCCAGAGCGGGAAGATCCCGGATATGCGCACCCTTCAGACGGTCGGGAATGTCGACGTCGAGGGCAATGGCGAGATCCTGCGGATCGACGACGTTCCGGTCACCGGCAGCCGCACGCTTTTCCGGAACAGCGCCCAAATGATCGTCGACGAACACTATCTCCATCTGCCGACGCCCTATGTTGTGCGCCGCACCGGCTATCGCCCCGGCCTGGTCGCGCTGAGCTTCGACGACGGGCCGGATCCCGACTGGACGCCGAAAATCCTGGATGTCCTGGCGCAAAAACACGCACCGGCGACATTTTTCCTGATCGGCGAGAATGCGATGGCGCATCCTGTGCTGATCAACCGGATCATCGATCAGGGCAGCGAGATCGGCAGCCACACATTCACCCACCCCAATCTCGCGCAGGTCTCGGACAAAGGCACGCAGCTCGAGCTCAACGCGACCCAGCGCGTCATCGAAGCCTATACCGGCCGCTCGGTACGGCTGTTCCGGGCGCCCTATTTCGGCGACGCCGAACCGACGACCGCGGATGAACTCATCCCGGCACTCGCCGCACAAGACGCCGGCTATACGAATGTCGGGCTGCATGTCGATCCGGGCGACTGGAAGCGGCCCGGCGTCGACCGGATCGTCCAGGCGACGCTCCAGCAGGTGGCGTCGGCAACCCCCGACCGATCCGAGCAGATCGTCCTGCTGCACGACGGCGGCGGGGATCGCGCGCAGACCGTGGCCGCCCTGCCGAGGATCATCGATGGGCTGCGTGAAAAAGGGTATCAGCTCGTGCCGGTTTCAGCGCTGGCGGGGCTCAGCCGCGACCAGGTGATGCCCAGGATCGCCGGCGCAGACCTGCTCGCAGTCCGCGCCGATGTCGGGATATTCCTTGTGCTCGCGGCACTGGGTTACGCGCTCAAATGGATCTTCTTCGCCGCGATCTCGCTCGGCATTGCCCGTGCGCTGATCCTCGCCGCCCTGGCATGGGACAGCAACCGCCCCCGCAACCGGCCGGTTCCACCGCCAATCGATCCGACGCTTTCGGTGTCGGTCCTGATCCCGGCGTTCAACGAGGTCCGGGTGATCGAAGCATCGGTTCGCCGCGTGCTCGCCAGCCAGGATGTCAATGTGGAGGTTATCGTGATCGACGATGGCTCCACCGACGGCACGGCCGAGGCTGTCGCGGCCGCATTCGGGGACGAACCGCGCGTGCAGTTGCTGCCGCTCGAAAATGGCGGCAAGGCGCGCGCGCTCAACCTGGGCCTCGAGCTTGCCACCGGCAAGATCATCATCGCCCTGGATGCCGACACCCAATTCGAGCCGGACACGATCGCGAAGCTTGCGCGCTGGTTTGCCGACCCGGCGATCGGCGCCGTGGCCGGCAATGCGAAAGTCGGCAATCGCGTCAACCTCGTCACGCGCTGGCAGGCGGTCGAATATGTGACCGCGCAAAATCTCGAACGACGCGCATTGTCACGGCTCGACGCGATCATGGTCGTGCCCGGTGCGGTTGGCGCCTGGCGTCGGCGCGCGCTGGAGGATGCAGGGCGTTATCCGACCGCCACGCTGGCCGAAGATCAGGATCTCACCATCGCAATCCAGCGTCTGGGATGGCGCATCGGCTATGACGTCGACGCCGTCGCCTGGACCGAGGCGCCGGAGAGCTTCCGCACCCTTGCACGGCAACGGTTTCGCTGGGCATTCGGCACATTGCAGTGCCTGTGGAAGCATCGCGCGATCCTGCGCACCCGGCGCCCACCGGGGCTCGCCTTTGTCGGTCTTCCGCAGGCCTGGGTGTTCCAGATCGGCTTTGCGCTGGTGTCGCCGCTGATCGACCTGGCGCTGCTCGTCAGCATCGTCTCCACCGGCGTGCGTATTCATCAGCATGGCTGGGCGCAGACCCAAAGCGATGTGCTGCGGATGGCGATCTATTGGCTCGCATTCACCGCGATCGACATCTTCTGCGGCTGGATCGCCTATCGGCTGGAGCCGCGCGAACGGCGCTATCCCGTCGTGCTGCTGGTCGCCCAGCGGTTCGTCTATCGGCAGCTGATGTATTCGGTGGTGATCCGTGCGGTCGCGAACGCACTGCGCGGGCCATGGGTGGGATGGGGCAAGCTCGAACGCAGTGGCCGGGTCGTCGCATCCTGACGCCGGTACATCCTGCTCAGCGTTCCAGCGTAAGCACCACACGCAAACCGGGCTCGTTATCTTCGAGCGTGATCCCGCCATCATGCAGTCGCGCGACGGCCTCGACGAGCGCCAGGCCCAATCCCGAACCGGCAATCTGTCGCGCAGGGTCGAGCCGCCCGAAGCGACGCAGCGCGTCGGCGCGCCGGTCTTCGGCAATGCCCGGTCCGTCGTCCGCCACGCTCAGCGCGATGCCGCCATCGATCGCGCGCGCTGTCAGTGCGATCCGATGACCGCCCGTTGCGTATTTCAGGGCGTTCTCGATCAGATTGCCGAGCGCCTGGCTGACGAGTTCCCGATGTAGCCGGGCCGAAAGGCCCGCGCCTGCATCGGTCGTGATGACGAAACCATGATCCTCGACAAGTGGTCCGTAGATTTCCGCGAGGTCGTCCAGCAGCGGCTGCAATTCCGTTTCCACAAAGGCATCGCGCCCGATGCCCGCTTCGGTGCGACTGATCAGCAGCGCAGTCGACAGCATCGACAGCAACGTCTCGGCTTCGTCCGAAACCTTTTCGAGCGCAGCCAGCGCATGCGGATCGCGTGTATCGATGATGGCGCGCTCAAGCACCGATTTCAGCCGGGTGACCGGCGATTTGAGATCATGGGCGAGACCATCGGTCATCATCCGAAGCTGCACGATCAGCGTTTCGATCCGGTCGAGCATGCCATTGATCGCACGCCCCAGGGCATCGAACGCGTCTCCGCTCCCGTCGATCGGCACCCGCTGCGCAAGGCTCCCCTGCCCAACCGCCGCCGCGGTCGTGACAATGCCGTTGATCTGGCGCGACAGCAGCCGTCCGAGAACAAGTGCACTGGCCAAGGTGAGCGACAGGCCAAGCAGAAGCGCCACGAGGATCGCCTCCTCATTGATCCGCGCGAGCCGCACGCCTGCCTCGATCACCTGTCCGGTGAGAAGCCGCGTTCCATCCGGGAAATAGGTGGCGGACACGCCCATATGTTCCGGCCGATCGCTCCCCATGCGATAAAGGTCGATGGTCCGCCAGTCGGTCGGTTGCGAGATGACCGTCGGCCATGCCGCCAGATTCCCGAGAATGGGTGTTCCATCGCGTGCCGCCAGCAGGACGACCGCGTTGCTGCCGTTGACGGAGCCGAGCCGGGCCCTGATGATGCTGGTCATCTCCGCCAGACCGCCCCGTTCGTGCGCGCCGGTCAATTCCGTCCGCAGATCGGCAACCATTTCCTGTTGCTCGCCGGACAATGCGCGCTGGCTCGCCTGTTGGACGAATATCAGCACACCGCCCGTCACCGGCACCTGGAACGCAAAGGCGAGCAGCACGAACCGCGCGGTGGTCGAACGAGCGAAGCGGCGCCAGCGTCCCACGATTCAGGCGCCGGTGCCCAGACGATAGCCCGCACCGCGGATGGTGTGGAGCAAGGGGCGGTCGGATCCGTCGTCAAGCTTGCGGCGGAGCCTGCTCACATGCACGTCGATCACATTGGTGCCGGGATCGAAATGATAGTCCCACACTCCCTCCAACAGCATCGTCCGTGTCACGACCTGATCGACATGGCGGAGGAAATATTCCAGCAGCCGGAATTCGCGGGGCTGCAGATCGATCGACATGCTTCCCCGACGAACCTTCCGCGACAGAAGATCCAGTTCAAGGTCACCGCACGACAGTATCGTCACGACCGCCGCTCCAGTCCCGCGGCCACGCACCAGCAGCCGGACGCGCGCCAGCAATTCCGCAAAGGCAAAGGGTTTGACCAGATAATCGTCGGATCCGGCGGTCAGGCCGGCCACCCGATCGTCGGGTGAACCCAGCGCGGACAGGATGATCACCGGCGTATCGATTCCGGCAGCACGCAGCGCGCCGAGAACGGCCATGCCGTCCATTGCCGGTATCATACGATCGAGGATGATCGCGGCATAGCTGCCATCGCTGGCAAGGAAGAACCCGTCACGGCCATTGTCGGCGCGGTCGACCGTGAATCCCTCTTCGGTCATGCCCTTGACGATATAGGCCGCGGTCGCCTCGTCATCCTCCACCAGCAGAAGCTTATGCACCATGACTGTCTCCCCCGGTTCGCAGCAATATTATACGCCGGACATGATTATCGCGAACCACCTGGATTTCGACAGTAGAACCTGATTTTCGGCGAAGATAGCTTGCCAGATCCGTCACAGTCGAGACGGACCGTCCGTCGATCGCGGTGACGATATCCCCCACTGCAATGCCCTCCGATGCGGCCTTGCTGTCGGACCGCAAGCTGGTGACGATCAGGCCGTGCGCCGGCAGCGGCGCATCTTCGACCGTGACGCCCGGTATCAGCATCGCCGCGCCCGGCGGACCGAAGATCCGGCCAAGCGACAAGCGACCGGCATGGGTGGTGAACAGCAACAGGGCCACCGCAAGCGACAGCATCGAGAGCATGAGAAGCGGCCAGAACCCAAGGACCAGGGAACTGCGGACCCTGCTCATGGCACCGGATCGATCGGTTGGATCAGCGGGCCTTTCAACAGTGCGAGGATCGCGCCCTGCTGCTCGATCACGATGTCCAGCCGATCGGCAATGTCACTGTCGAGCTTTTCATGAAGCCGCAGCACCTCCAGCTCGGCGCGGAGGTTGACCTCGAAATCGAGGCTAGCGGCAACGCGATCCTTGGTGCTCTGGCGGTTCTGGCTCATCAGGATGATCGGCGCCTGCACGGCAGCCAGCATCGACAGCATCAGATTGAGGAAAACATAGGGGTAGGCATCGAATGCCATGCCCCAATGGCCGAGAACATCGGTGTTCAGGAACATCCAGCCGGTCAACACCGCGCCGAAGGCGATGATGAACCCCCAGGATCCGCCGATCGCAGCGACCCGATCGGCCAGCCGTTCGCCAAAGGACATCCGCTCGTCGGCGATATCCGCTGCGTCGCGGCTGATCGGGCTGCCGCTCTGGATATTGACCAGGACGTTGCGCTCTTCGGGATCGAGTGCGCCGACCGACTTGCCGAGCAGATGCCTTGCGAGATCCTGCATGTCGTGGTTCGTCATGGCAGCCTCCCTCCAGGCGCATCGGCCTATGGCGGGTTCAGGGGCTCATGCAGATGAGTCCCTGAACGGTTCCGCATCGATCATTGCTTGCCGGGCGCCTTGTGGTGCGTCGTCGATGCATGGCGAGGATGATGGGCCGCATGGTGCATCATCGATTTGGGCGCCGCCGACGGATTCATGCAATTGTCGGTCAGCGTCTTCGAACACAGCGGAACCGGCGCAGAGGAACCGCCCTCCGGTGCCGCAGCATAGGCCATGGTCGCACCTCCGAGAGACACGGCAGCAGCCAGGATCAGAAAGCTCTTCATGATTCTATCCTCCATCGGCGCGAGCGTGCCGGGACCGGACTTGGCTGGCTAACCCGCACCCCAAGGATGTGCCATCGCCGCTGCCAAGTCATGTTAAGCTTTGGTCATGACCCGGCCACGTCCCGATCGAGACAGAGCGAAAGAATTCCGACTTGAGCAGGTGGAATTTGCGCGCGCAGTTCTCATATCCGGCGCACCTGATCGAAAGGAATGCCGATGACCCGCCCGATGAAGATCGACTTCGTTTCGGATGTCTCCTGCCCATGGTGCATCATCGGTCTGCGCGGGCTTGAAGAGGCGCTGGCGCGGACCGGCGACCTTATCGATGCTCAGATCACGTTCCAGCCGTTCGAACTCAATCCCAATATGCCGCCCGAAGGGCAGAATATCGTCGAACATATCACGCAGAAATATGGTTCGACGCCGGCGCAATCGGCATCCAATCGCGAGGCGATCCGTGCCCGCGCGGCAGAACTCGGCTTTACGATGGCCATGTCGGATCAGAGCCGCATCTACAATACGTTCGATGCGCATCGCCTGCTGCATTGGGCGGAAAGCGAAGGCCGGCAGGCCGCGCTCAAACATGCCTTGTTCGAAGCCTATTTCACCAACGGACAGGCCCCTTCGGATCACGACGTGCTTGTCGCCGCCGCCGAAAGGGCCGGGCTCGACGCCGAGGCGGCACGCGCTGTCCTGTCATCGGGCCGCTACGCCGACGAGGTGCGCAAGGCGGAGCAACTGTGGCAGTCACGCGGCGTCAGCGCCGTGCCCGCGGTGATCATCGACGATCGTTACCTGATATCCGGTGGCCAGCCGGCCGACACGTTCGAACAGGCATTGCGCCAGATCGCGGCCGAACCCGCCTGAAAATATCTACAAAACTCTTTATGAAACAAAAGCATAGGGTGGATTGATACGATCCACCCACCGGGATCGCGGGTGGGTTGGACGTCCACCCTACCCCACACGATTTGCAGCCCACCCCACACGGACGATGTTTTGCGGTTGTCCGCATCATGGCTCAGTTCTGAACGGCGCCCGGATCGAGGCGCCGAGAGTTGAACTGGGGACGAGATGCGGATCGGTATCGATGTTGGCGGAACGAATACCGATGCGGTGGCGCTCGTCGATGGACGGATCGCCGCATGGTCCAAGGTTCCGACCACCAGCGACATCAGCTCCGGAATCATCGACGCGATCACCTCACTGATGGGCAGTGGCCTGGATCTGGCTACGCAGACCGAATGCGTCATCATCGGCACGACGCAGTTCACCAACGCATTCGTCGAACGCCGCAACCTCCTGCCCGTGGGCGTATTGCGGCTCGCGCTGCCCGCGACCGCGGCACTGCCGCCGCTTGCCCATTGGCCCGATGATCTGCGCGAGAAGATCGGCGACGCCATCTTCCTGGTGCGGGGCGGCTATCAGTTCGACGGACGGATCAACAGCGCGCTCGATGAAGCTGCCGTCGCCGACGCGGCACATGCCATGGCGGAACGAGGCATCACCGCAGTCGCGATCTCCGGCCTGTTCTCACCGGTCAACAATGCCATGGAATTGCGCGCAGCCGATATCGTGCGTGCGCGCATTCCGGATGCCCGCATCACCCTGTCGCACCGGATCGGGCGTCCCGGCCTTCTCGAACGCGAGAATGCCGCCGTGATGAATGCCAGCCTCGCCGATCTTTCCAACCTGGTCGTGCGATCCTTTCGCGAAGCGCTGTCCGCTCTCCGCATCGATGCACCATTCTTCATCACCCAGAATGACGGCACGCTGATGAGCGCGGAAGTCGTCGAGGCCTATCCCGTCCTCACCTTCGCATCCGGCCCGACCAACAGCATGCGCGGCGCGGCCTTTCTGTCGGGGCTCAAGGAATGCCTGGTCGCCGATATCGGCGGGACCACGACCGACATCGGCGTGCTCGTCAACGGTTACCCCCGCGAATCCACCGTGCCCGTCGACATTGGCGGCGTCCGCACCAATTTCCGGATGCCCGACATATTGGCGCTCGGCCTGGGCGGCGGCAGCATCGTCGATCAGGGGCCGCCGGTCGCGATCGGCCCCGCATCGGTCGGCCACCGCATCACGCAGGAAGGCCGGGTCTTCGGCGGCGAGATTTTGACCGCGACCGATATCCCGGTTGCCGCGGGCACCGCCGAGATCGGCGACGCTTCACTGGTGGCCAATCTCCCCGCCACGCTGGTTTCGGAGGCCAATGACCGGCTTCACGCCATCATCGAAGACGGCATCGATCGGCTGAAGACGCAGGCAGGACCGGCACGGCTCGTCCTGGTCGGCGGCGGGTCGATCCTCGTCGGCCGACCACTGGAAGGCGTATCGGACGTGATCCGTCCCGAACTGGCCTCGGTCGCCAACGCGATCGGCGCGGCCATCGCGCAGGTCGGCGGCGAGGTCGACCATATCTATCGCTATGAAGAGATCGGGCGCGACGCGGCGCTTGCCGATGCGCGATCGCGGGCGACCAACGCCGCTGTCGAGGCCGGCGCAGACGCCGCGACGATCGCCATCATCGATCAGGAGGAACTGCCGCTTGCCTATGTGCCGGGCGGCGCCGTGCGCGTGCGCGTGAAGGCCGTCGGGGCTCTCAGCACCGTCACCAGCAGGAACAACGGTCGTGACAGGCAAATGCCGCTCGACCCGTCGCCATCGAACCAATCAAAAGGGGAAATAGAATGTCCAGACGTCGCCTCTGCCTGATCCTGTCGGCATCCGCCGCAGCCCTCGCCACGCCGTGCACCGCGGTCTCCGCGCAGGAGGCCGCTCCGCAAGCCGAGTCCGAAGACTCGACCGACATCGTCGTCACCGCCCGCAAGCGCGCCGAACGCCTTCAGGAAGTGCCTGAATCGGTGAGCGTGCTGACCGGCGCGCAGATCGATCGCGGCAATATCAACAATCTGAAGGATTTCGTCGCGCTGACGCCCAACATCATCGCGCGCTCCACCTTCCGCTCCAACGAGACCTTCATCACCTTGCGCGGCATTGCCAGCGCACAAGGTGCGCTGCCCCCGGTCAGCATCATCGTCGACGGCGTCCAGCTGGGGTCGAACGACTTCATCAACCAGGATCTGCTCGACGTCGAGCGGATCGAGGTGCTGCGCGGCCCGCAGGGCGCTCTCTATGGCCAGGGCGCGATCGCCGGCGCGATCAATATCGTGACGCGCGAACCGACCAACGACTTCGAAGGGTTCGTCAAGGGAACCTATGGCCGCGCAAATACCTATCGCCTGTCCGGTGCAGTCTCGGGCCCGATCATCGCCGACACCTTGTTCTTCCGCCTGTCCGCCTATCATCGCGACAGCGACGGGCTGATCAAGAATGCCCGCGGCGAACGGATCGACGGTGGCAAGCAGAGCTCGATCCGCGGACAGATCAGCCTGAATACCGATCCGCTGACCATCAAGCTGCGCGGATCGTGGACCGACGGCGATGGCGGCTGCTGTATCCAGGACAAGGCCCCCCGCGATACCGCCGGCAATCTCATCGACCTGGACGACGTGACCAATCCCGGCGCCAAGAGCAATATTCTGGGGCGCGAGGATACGCGCTTCCGCGATGCGTCGGCCCGGATCGACTATGATTTTGGCCCGCTGACCTTGACCTCGATCACCGGCTGGGCGGATGTCCGCCAGAAGGTGTTCGGCGATTTCGACTATACCGCCGCCGCGCAGACCGCCCAGGATCTGGTCTACAGCACGAATGTCGTGAACCAGGATATCCGGCTAGCATCCAACGGCAATGGCGATTTCTCGTGGATCGTCGGCGCCTTCTATCAGCATCGCAAGGAAACGCTGCGACTGCGCGTCGGCGCGGAGATCCCCGGCGGCGTCAATCCGACGATCGTCGACCAGGACATCCACAAGAGCAGCGAATCCAAGGCTGTCTATGGCCAGCTCTCCTACAAGCTTACTCCGGAACTCGAGCTGCTCGGCGCACTGCGCTATGACGACGACAAGGAAGAAAATGTCGACCGGAACCGCCCGGCCACGACACAGGCCAGCGCGAAGTTCCACGCGCTCCAGCCCAAGGCGCAGATCTCGTACAAATGGACGCCCGACATCATGGTCTATGCGACCTATTCGCAGGGCTTCCGTGCCGGCGGCTTTTCCCAGACGTCGCTGTTCGACAATGAGAAGACCAGCAATTACGAGGCCGGATTCAAGAGCCAGTTCGCCGGTGGGCGGGTGACACTCAACGGCTCCGTCTTCCACATCGACTATCAGAACCAGCTTCTGTCCTATGTCGTGAACACCAACACTCAGGCGGTCCGGCGGACGATCAACATCCCGAAGACCTCGATCGACGGTTTCGAGCTGGAAGTGAATGCGCGCCCCAGCCAGAGCCTGACCGCCAGCTTCAGCGTCGGCTTCACCGACAGCGTGGTGAAGAAGGTCGCGCCCGATCCGGTGATCCCGACGGCCGGCGCGGTCGGCAAGAAATCGCCTCTCGTCGCCCCCTTCACGATCGGCGCTTCGGCCACGCATCGTACGCCGCTGACCGACACGCTCGATTTCGTCGCTTATGGCGCCGTGCAGCATCGCGGGGGATATTATTTCGACCTGACCAATACGATCCACACCGGCACCAAGACCTTCGTCGACGGAAACCTGTCGATCGAGACCTCGGTCTGGAGCGTCGGTCTCTACGGCAAGAACCTGACCAACGCTCGCTTCGCCGAGAATATGTCGATCACCGGTGCCGACCTGCGCGTTCCCAATCAGCCGCGCAGCTATGGCATTGAGGCGAAGTACCGCTTCTAGGACCGGTCCTAGGTCACTGGGGCTGCCGCCGATGGCGGCAGCCCCGAACAGGAGATTGCGGATGCTCCCCCAGAATGGCGACGACTTCTCGCAGACACCGGTTCCGGAAACGGCCACGGTCAGCGGCTGGCGCATCGCGCTCACCAAGCTCGGCGCAGTGGTTGCCCTGCCCGGTTTCGTGGCCGGGGCGCAGATCGGCTTCACCTATGGCGTCGCCCGCGGATTGATCGCGATCGCGATCGGCGGACTGCTGCTGACCGGGATCGCGATCGCCACCAGCATGGTCGCGGTGCGCACCAGGCTGACCGCATCGCTGCTGATCCAGCGCACCTTCGGCACGATCGGCAGCCGCTTCGTCAACGGCGTGCTCGCGACGATCCTGCTCGGCTGGTTCGGCGTCACCGCACAGTTGTTCGGCGCCAGCCTGGCGCAGATGATCGCGGAACTGAGCGGGCAGCACATCGCCCCCTGGCCGCTGATGATCGGCGGCGGCATCCTGATGGTGACGACCGCCCTGTTCGGATTTCGCGGCCTGCAGCGCCTCGCCGATGTGACCATCCCCGCCTTGCTGCTGGTGCTGCTCGTCGCGACCTGGCGCGCGCTCGATGACGTATCGTGGGATGCGCTGCTGGCCGTGCCGGCAGATGCGCCGCCGCTGGGCAGCGCGATCTCCGCGATCGTCGGCAGCCTTGCCACTGGCGTGGTCGTCTTTCCCGATCTCGCACGCTTTGCGCGACGCCGCACCGATGCGGCCGTCGCCGCTTTCCTGACCTTCGCGATCGGCATGCCGACCGTGCTGATGCTCGCCGCGATCCCGAGCACCGCGACGCACCAGCACGACCTGATCGCGATATTGACGATCCTCGGCCTCGGCATTCCGGCCTTCGTCATTCTGGTGCTGAAGGCCTGGGCGAGCAATTCGGGCAATCTCTATTCGGCGTCATTGGGGCTCAGGACCGTCTTCCCGAAAGTCGGACGATCGACGATCGCCTGCGCCGCCGGAACGGTCGGGATCGCCTTCGCGCTGCTGGGCATCAGCAATTATTTCCTGCCGTTGCTGATGCTGCTCGGCATCACGATCCCTGCGCTGGCCGGCATCTATGTCGCGGATTTCGTGATCCTGGGTGACCGCGTCGCGCCTGTCGCCAGGCGCTTCCAGTGGCGCGCCTTTCTGTCCTGGGCCGCCGGGATCACGGTCGCCACGCTCACCTCGCGCGGCATCATTCATCTCAGCGGCGTGGCCGCGCTCGACTCGATCGTCACCAGCTTTCTCGTCCAGTTCGCGCTGATGCGCATCGCGGCCGGGCAATCCAAACTTCCCCTGAAGGTATCGCATGGCACAGAATGAAATCCGTCTCGAAGACCTGCCCGATCTGGCGCGCGGTGCGGCACTGCTCGGCGCGGGCGGCGGCGGCGATCCCTATATCGGCCGGCTGATCGCGGAACAGGCCTTCATCGAATATGGCGCACCGACGATCCTGTCGCCCGATCTGGTGCCCGACGACATGATGATCTGCGCAGTCGCGGCGCTCGGCGCGACCAATGTCCAGATGGAGAAGCTGATCGCCGGCAACGAACTGCCCCATGCCGTCCATGTGCTCGAACGCTATCTCGGCCACCGCGTCGGCGCGCTGATCCCGGCGGAGATCGGCGGCAGCAATTCGCTGCTGCCGCTGATGCTCGGCGCGCGGCAGGCACTGCCGGTGATCGATGCCGACGGCATGGGCCGCGCCTTTCCCGAATTGCAGATGAACAGCTTCAGCATCAACGGCGTTCGCGCCGGGCCGCTGGTGGTGGTCGACGAGCATCTGAACACCGCGATCATCGACACCCCGGACGATGCAACCGCCGAAGCGATGACGCGCGCGCTGGCGATCCAGATGGGCTTGCGCGTCTATCTCAGCTGTTTTCCGATGACGGGAAAACAGATGCGCGAAACCGCGATCCACGGAACCCTCTCCGCCGCGCTGACCATCGGGCGGGCGCTCCGCAATGGCGCGGGCACACAATCTCCGGTCGATCATCTGGTCGACGTGCTGCGCGGTATTCCCACCTATGGCCATGCCCGCGCACTGTTCGACGGCAAGATCGTCGATGTCGATCGCCAGACCGCGCGAGGATTCTCGATCGGTTCGTGCCGGTTGCAGGGGATTGGTGCTACCGGCAGCCACGCGAAGATCGCATTCCAGAACGAGAATCTGTCCTGCGATGTCGATGGAGAGATCGTTGCGGTCACACCCGACCTGATCTGCATCATCGATCGCGAAACCGCGGAGCCGATCCCGACACCGCAGCTCAAATATGGCCAGCGCGTCCGCGTGCTCGGCATCCGGGCGCCCGAACGGATGCGCACGCCCCAGGCGCTGGCCGCATTCGGCCCGGCTGCATTCGGTATCGACGCAACCTATCGACCGCTGACATGCTGATCACCGCGCGGATGGCCGCCGAACAGTCGACGGCGCCGATCGAAACGGCGGTCGATGGGGAACGGATCTTCTGGACCGAAGCACAGCCCAGCCGTGGTGGCCGCGCCGTGGTGCGCAGCAGCCTCGGCGCCCCCCTTCCGGCCGAATATGACGTACGATCGCAGGTGCATGGTTATGGCGGCGGCGCCCTCGCCGCGCGGGGCAATGCGCTCTATTTCGTCGACCGTAGCGACCGGCGTCTCCATCGCCTCGATCCGGCGCGAGGATGTATCGCGCTCACGGTTCAGGATCCCGCCCTGCCGCGCTTTTATGCAGATATCGCCGTCGATCGGCTGCGTTCCCGCATCATCTGCGTCGAGGAGACCCACCATCCCGACGGCAGCGTGGTCAATCGCCTGGTTGCGATCGCCGGCGACGGCTCCGGATCGATCCTGGCGCTCACCGAGGGTTTCGATTTCGTCGCGGCGCCACGCATCGACGCCAGCGGAACCCGGCTGGCCTGGATCGGCTGGTCGCTGCCCCATATGCCATGGGGCCGGACGGAGTTGTGGATCGCGGATCTCACGCCCACAGGGCTGGCCAATGCCCAATGCATCGCCGACGGCGCATCGATCGCCGACCCGCAATGGTCGGCGGACGGCACATTGTTCCATCTGTCCGATGCGCCGGGATACTGGATGCTGCACGCCTGGGATGGAGCCGCGAGCCGGTTGGTCGCACACACCGCCGACCTGAGCGCACCCCAATTGCGCCTGAACTTCCCGCGCTACGCCATCGTCGACGGCCGGACCGTGATCGCCGCAGAAACCCGCGCAGCACGGACCCGGTTGATATCGATCGATATCGTATCGGGTGCGGTCACGCCGATCCCCCTGCCCTTCGTCGACATCCAGTCGGTCCGCCGGATCGACGGCGAACGCGTCTGTTTCGTCGGGTTTGCGGAAGACCAGTTCCCCGCCATCGCAATGCTCGATATCGGGTCGGACGAATTGACGATCGTCCACCGCACGCCGTGCCCGGCCATCACCGTCACACCGCCACAGGATGTGGCGATCCCGATCGAAAACGGCGAAACGATCCACGGCTTCCTCTATCGATCCGCGACCGCGCGCGAACCCGCGCCGATGATCGTCATGGCGCATGGCGGGCCGATCAATCAGGCGAGCGCGGCACTGTCGCTGACGATCCAGTTCTGGCTGCAGCACGGCTTTTCCTGCCTGGACGTCAATTATCGCGGCAGCAGCGGCTTTGGCCGCGAATATCGTGACGCGTTGGTGGGCCAATGGGGTGAGAGCGACTGGCGCGACGTGGTGAGCGCCGCCGACCATGCGGTGGCGCAGGGCTGGGCCGATCCGGCGCGCCTGATCGTCCGTGGCAGCAGCGCAGGCGGTTTCACGGTCCTCTCCGCATTGGCGCGGTCGCGTCGCTTCTCGGCGGGCGCCAGCCATTTCGGCGTGTCGGATCCAGCGGCGCTGCTGCGCGACACGCACAAGTTCGAAAGCGGTTATCTCCATGCGCTGATCGGCCCCTGGCCCGAAGCGGCGGCGCTGTATCGCGATCGGGCGCCGATCACGCATGCCGACGGCATCGAGGCCCCGCTTATCCTTTTCCAGGGGCTTGAGGACCGGATCGTTCCACCCGACCAGACGAGGCTGATGGCCGCCAGCCTGGAGGACCGCGGGATAAGCTGCGAGGCGCATTATTATGCCGGTCAGGGCCACGGCTTCGACGATATCGATGTGAAGACAACCGCGCTGGAGGCCGAACTCGCCTTCTACCGCAGGATATTGTCGATCGGCTGAAGCAGGCTGCGCGCCTGGACGATCGCCTGGGTCCGGCTGTTGACGCGCAATTTTCCGTAGATGTTCTTCAGGTGGAATTTGACGGTGTTCTCGGTCAGGTCGAGCGAACGCGCGATCCGTTTGGCCGACAGCCCGTTCTGAAGCTGCGACAGCACCTCGCCCTCGCGCGGTGTCAGCACAGGCGCGTCGGTGGCCGCCGCGCGTGGCGCCAGTATCGTCAGCATATGCGCGGCCATGCCGCTGTCCGGCATGCGCACGACATGGCGGCGCATCAGATCGGCAAGTGCCGGCCCTTCTTCGTGGAAGGCGCGAACATGGCCGCTCTGTCCGGCAAGATTCAACGCTTCGAACAGATGATGGTCCGCCGTGGCAGCATCGTCGAGCGCTTCGCTCGCCAGCGCGCCAAGAAGGTGCAGATGCACGCGTGGACGCGACAATCGCATGCGCGCGAAATCGCGCAGCGGCTGCGCGATCATGCCGAGCACGGCCTGGGCATCGCCCTGCACAAGCGCCAGTCTCGCAAAGGCGGTCAGCACGGCTTCGCGCTCGCGCCACAACATGTCGCCTGCATCCGCCTGCCGATCAAGCGACAGACCGGCCGACCTGGCCGCCGCCATCGCCCCGTCCGCATCACCGGCGCGCAGGAGATACGACATCCGCTGCGCCACCAGGAACGGACGAAGCCCGGTCAGCCCCCGATCGATCGCAAGCCGCTCTGCGGCGTCCAGCCCCTCCAGCGCAGCATCAGTGCCGCCATGCGCGGCTGCGATCGCTACGCCGACGCCATGCACGATCGCATGAACGGCATGCCACCCTTCCATTGTCACAAGCCGGCGCACGGCACCTTGCAGACGCTTTTCGGCCAGGGCGATGCGGCCCGCATCACAGGCGATCTCGGCGCGGTTGATCGCCACCAGCAACTGCTTGTCGCCGTCATCGGGGAAATGCCGGCGCGCCAGTGCCTGCGCGCGATCGAGCGCGACATCGGCGGCGGCGCTGTTGCCCATCGCGAATTGCGCGGCCCCGCGATGAAGTTCGACGAAGAAACTGCCATGTGGAAGATCGGCTCTGCCATAATGGACCTGCGCATCGCAGGCGTGTCGGTCCGCGCGCTGGGGAAGGCCCCGCTGCTGATATGACAGGCTCATCAGCGTCTTGACGTTGCCCAGCACGACATCGTGATCGCCGCCAACCTCTTCCATACGCTGCGCATAAATCGCCAGATATTCGTCGCCCGAGGGTTTGCACTGGTTGAAGAGCAAGGTGGATTCAACGAGCAGCAGATCGAAGCTTATATCGCTGTCCGTACAACCGTCGAGCTGCGCACGCGCTTGGGAAAACAGCGCCTCCGCACCACCGAGTTCGCCCCGCTTGATCAACACCAGCGCACGGAGCAGCTTCAGCCGCGGCACCGATTGAAGGATGGCATCGTCGAGCAGCCCATCGATCGCCTCGAGGCGAGCCTTGCCCTGGCGGATCCAGATCCGTGTCGCGCCGGCAGCGAAGATATAGCGCGCAGCGCACGGCGTATCTCCGGCAAGCAGGGCATGGCGCACCGAGCGGATCAGATGCCCCGCCCGATCATGCCACTCCGCCAGCCGCGCATGCACGCCCTGACGCGCGGCGAGCGGCTGGCCATGGAAGCTATCGGCAAGCACGTCGCGCAATATGGGGTGCAGTCGCCTGCGACCTTCCGATCTCGCATCTTCCAGCAGGAACGGCTTGAATCCTTCCAGGCGAACCAGTGCCCGCCACAGATCCTGACCATCGGGACGCAAGAACGCCGCACAGGCCTCGTCGACGGTGTCGAGCAACGACATATCGACCAGCAACGCCCTGATCTCCGGCGGGACGGCATCGAGTATCTGTTCGGAAAGATAGTCGGCGGCGGCGCCGCGCACGCCATCGAAATTCGCGATCAGCGCGTCTCGATCCTCCGCCCGGCGCCACAGGCCGAGCAGCAGCTGGACGATGGCGGGCCAGCCCAGGCTATGCCCCAGAACCGCGCTGGCACCCTGCCGAGACAGCCCCGGCCCGAACAATTCGACAATCTCGTGCAGGCCGAATTGGAGCTCCGCCGGGCCGATTTCGGCGACGAGCCCCTGAACGCGCAGCGCGGATACCGGAATATCGGGTCGATGACGGCCGCTGAGGACGAGAATGAGATTGTCGGGCGCCCAGCGCAGCAGCGGCGTCAGCACCTCGCGTATTTCGGTTTCGCCCAACCGGTCGACATCGTCGATGATCAGCACCACCGGCTCGACATGGCGGGCGACGAGATTGAGCAGCTGGCGCAGACGCTGCCGGGCGCCACTGCCATCGGCATGCGACGCCGCCGCGAAGGCAGGCCCGGCGTCGAGCCCCGCCTGCCCCATGGCATGGGCGAGATAGGCGACGACCTTGCCTGGCGACAGATCCTCGTCATCGGCGGAAATCCACGCGGTCCGGCGCCCCTGGCTCAGGCGATGCTCGTACCATTGGGTCAGCAGCACCGTCTTTCCGTAACCGGCCGCACCGGTGACCAGGATGACGCGGCACAATGAAGCCGCGTCCAGCGACTGGAGAAGCGTCGTGCGTTCGAGCGTGCCGGCGCGCACCAGCGGCGGCCGCAACCGCGTGAGCAGCAAAATGCCGCTCTCGTCGTCGAGATCGCCGTCAGCGGCCATCGACCGCCTTGCCGGTGAACGGGCGATACGCCTCCGATATGCCGAACGCGCCCGGCCCGAACACCGCAAGCCCCTCCGCCCGACGCATCAGCGGCGGGGCGGCATAGCCGATCACATGGACGCGCTGGCCATATCTGAGCTGCTCCGCGGTCAACGGTTCCGCGCTTTCCTGATCGAGCACGACGATGATGTCCGGCACCGAAATCACGGTTTGGCCATTGCGGCGGGCAATCACGAACTCGTTCTGGATGCCGATCGTCATCCGGTCGTCCGATCCGGTCTCGCTCTCGATCGACGCCGTTCCCCAATGCCAGCCGTCGCGCGTCTCGTGCGTGATATCGACGATCTTGCCGCTGAACAGATGCGCCGCCGCGCGATCGCCGTCGGGATCGTCGAGAAAGGCGATCAGCGCATCGGCCGGATCGCCATCCATCGACCGTGCGGTGCGGATCGTCCGGCCGATATCGCGCGTGGCGGTCAGCGTGCCGGCTATGGCGGTCGCCCGAACATCGGCGCCACTCATCGGATAGACGATGCTGTGGACGAGCCCACCCAGCGCAGACGCGAAACCGCGCGCGACACGCTCGGCGGTCCGGTCGTCGGTCAGCGCGATATCGGCGATATTGCCGCGATCGTCGCGCAACGCTGCCGGCGTGCTCCTGCGCCCCGCCACGCTGAAACTGGTCATCTCCAGATGGGGAAAGGCCCGCCCCATGCCATCGGCATCGACGACGGGCAAATCGAGACGCGCGGCCAAGCCGAGCGGGACCATCGAATTGCAGCCGCCGATCTCGACGCTGATCAGCGCATCGATCTTGCGCGCGTAGAGCCGCTCGGCCTGCGCAACCAATGCAACCAGCGCCTTTTCGCTGACGAGTTGCTCGACGAGAACCGTCGGTGCGCCGATCCCGGCCACGCCGACCACAAAGGCATCGTCGGCCAATGCATCCACGCCGATGACGCGCGGATAGCGCCCCTGCTCGATCTGGTTGCGCACGAAAAGCTCGCCGACATAGGGATCGCCGCCGCCACCCGCGCCGAGGAAGACCGCGCCACGCGCCATATCCTGCACATCCTGCGTCGTCCGGACCTCAAGCATCTTCGACCTCCCTCAAACTGCCGACCGCACGCGCGCGGACGCGGACATTGCGGCCCTGCATATGGCCCATCGGCAATTCGACGAGTTCGACCAGTTCGATGCTCTCATCGTCGGCGCCGGCCGATCTGGCGGCGTCGCTGGCGATCCGCGTCGCATCCGCCAGCGCATCCTCGCGCGCCATCGCGTCGAGATCGTAGATCCGATCGGACCGGCCGCTGACCGTGGCGATGGCGGCGCCGATCGCATTGGCGACCTCGGCAAAGGCGGGCCGCAGCGTACCCGCGCTGCCCGCGAAATCGCGCGGAAACAGGATCGCGCCGCCACCGACCAGGATCGTCGGGATCGGATTGCCGTTCACCCGGACAAGATCGATCGCGGTTTCGGCCTGCGCATGGATGGCAGCCAGCACCGCATCCACATCCGCCCCGGCCAGGTCATCGGCCAGCGCCGCATCGCCGATCGCCGCCAATCCCGCACGCACCGCAATATCGGTGGTGGTGATCACATCGCCGCCAAACACACGTGCCTCGGTGGCCAGGCCATGGCCCACCGATTGCGGTCCGATCGCGGGCGCGTCACCGTCGAGCCGGACGATGCTGCCACCACCCAGCGGGATCGACAGGACGTCGGGCATGCGCATGTTTGTCCGCACGCCACCGATCACATTGGGCAGCGCGGTTTCCCTTGGAAAGCCGCGCAGCACATAACCGATATCGGTGGTGGTGCCGCCGACATCGACGACGACCGCATCATCCACCCCGGCGAGAAACGCTGCGCCGCGAATACTGTTGGTCGGGCCGGCCGAACAGGTGAACACCGGATAATCAGCCGCGGTCTCGGTGGTGATCAGCGTCCCGTCATTCTGGGTCAGATAGATCGGCACTGCGATGCCCAGGCTGGCAAAGGCATCGACCAGCGCGTCGATCACACGGCGGGACAGCATCGCCATCGATGCGTTCATGATCGCAGCATTCTCACGATCGATCAGCCCCATGCCGCCGACGCGTGCGGAACAGGTCACGTGCAGACCGGGCACGATGCGGCGGAGCAGCCCGGCCACCTCGTCCTCGAGATCCGGACGCAAGGGCGAGAAGGTGGCGGTCAGCGCGGCCGCCCGAATCTGATGCTCCCGGATCGTGGCGGCGATCGCGCGCACCGCATCCTCGTCCATATGCGCATGGGCTGTGCCGGTATAATCCGCGCCGCCTTCAAGCCAGAAGATATGCCTGCCGATCTTCGCCAGGACATCCTCGGGAAAACCGACCAGCGGCGGAACCCCGTCACCGCATGGCGCGCCGATCCGCACCACGGCGACGGCATTCAGATCCCGGCGCTGGACAAAAGCATTCACGAACTGGGTGGTGCCGATCATGACCCGCCCGATCTCGTCGGCGCGGCGCCCCGATATCTCCAGCAGCCGCGTGACCGAGTGGATGACGCCCGAGCCGATATCCTGTGTCGTGAAGCTCTTGTTGGATGCGATCACCTCGCGCCCGAGCATCAGCACGGCGTCGGTATTGGTTCCGCCGACATCGATCCCCAGCCGCAGCCGCCCTTGCGAAACACGCTTCAACGCGGTCATGACATCCACTCTCCCCATCCGATCCGATATCCTTTCCCGCCTTCGCCCGCCCACGATCTAGCGCAGGGCAAATCCTCCATCCGCGAACAGCGTCGATCCGGTCATGAAGCCGTTGCCCAACAGGAACAGCACCGTGTCCGCCACTTCGTCCACGCTCCCGACCCGGCCGAGCAGCGACAGATCGGCATAGGAAGCGAAGGCAGCCTCGCGCAGCTCCGCGGGTCGCGACCGCCACAATTCGCTGTCGGTCGTGCCGGGCGAGACGACATTGACCCTGACCGGCGCGAGTTCGACCGCGAGCGCGCGGCCCAGCACTTCGATCGCGCCGTTGCAGGCTGAATAGGCGGCCGCGGCACCCGGCGGACGGGCGCTGGCTGCCCCCGCCATCAGCACCACCGACGCATCGTCGGAGAATTTGGGAAGTGCTGCCCGGACCGCCCAATATTGCCCCCAGAATTTCGACTGGAACGGGCTCTGTGCGGTCTCCTCATCGGCATCGCGGAACGACGCCACCCAATAACTCGCGCCCGGTGTGAAGAGGTGATCGATGCGCGCGATACGATCGAAGAAGCGGTCGATCGACGCACGGTCGCCGGTATCGACAACCGCCGCATCGGCCGCACTCCCAAGGTGGGTGCAGGCCGCATGCAGCCGATCCTCCGAACGTCCGCCGATGACGACGGTTGCGCCGCCCTCGATCGCGCGTTCAGCAACCCTGAGGCCGATGCCGGAGCTGCCGCCCACGACGACCAGATGTCTGTCCTTGAATGTCATGATCGAAAGTTAGATCGCGCAAGCTTCATGACCTAACGCCAATATTTCATTTCATTGATGACATCAGTTCACTAATTTTCGATGCGCTCAATATCCGGCTACGGGCTTGTCACGTGGCGCAGGATAGCTGTGCCGACTGTGGGTGAGCCGCGCCTTCACCAGCGCTTCGGCCAGGCACGATGCCGCAGGGATCGGGTCAATGACCGGAACGATCAATCTCCGCTCTGCAAGCGCGGTCGAGATGGCGTCCGCGCAACCGAAAAAGCCCGTGCAACCGAGCACGATCACCCCGGCGTGATCCTCTTCGATGCAGCGCACCGCATTCTCGATCAGCCGTTCGATCACTTCGGCGCGCCTCTGGGTCAGTTCGAGCACGGGCATGTCGACCACCTGGATCGCGGCCAGCTTGTCCGCGACGCCGTAGATCCTTGCGAGATTGCCGAGCATCGGGCGAACCGCCTCGAGGATGGTGATGATCGCGAAGCGATGGGCCAGCATCGCGGCCAGATGCATCGACGCTTCGCCGGGGCCGATAACCGGAATGGAAACACGCTCGCGCGCGGCGTGCAACCCGGGATCGCCCATACAGTCGATCACCACGGCATCGACGCCATCGGCTTCAGCCTCGACGGCGCGTCGTACCACGTCCGGCACCGAGAGCGCGTGATCATATTCCCCCTCAATCGACGAGGGGCCGCGATCGAGGCTGACATGGCTGAAGCGCAAATCGGGGCCGCCAAGATGCGCGATATCATCAAGGCTGCGCAGCCCCTGGACGATCGATGGCGTGATGACACGGATATGGATCATGACGGGCTCTCCCAAACGCCGGACGGATCACGCGCGAGGATGGGCATGATCCAACATCAGGCTAGGCAGCCGCGATCAGTTGACCAAACGCCAATATTTCATTTTATTGATGACCATCTTTCATGAGTGGTGGGCATGTATTCGGTCGAGAGATTCAGCGGGGTCCGGGCATTTGTGGCGGTTGCCGACTGCGGCAGTTTCAATGCCGCAGCCGAACTGCTCGGTCTGACGCCATCGGCGATCAGCAAGGCCGTTTCACGGCTGGAGGCCGGCCTGCGCGTCAGGCTGTTCCAGCGGACGACGCGGCGGCTGAAGCTGACCGCGGATGGTGAGACATTCTACCGGCGATCGTCACAGGCACTGGCGGGGCTGGCCGATGCAGAGGCGGAACTGGCGCATGGCAAGGACGTGCCGGCCGGCCTACTGCGTGTCGACCTGCCGATCTTGTTCGGCCGCACCTGGATCACGCCGGTGCTGCTCGCGCTCGGCCAACGCTATCCCGAGCTTGAGCTGGACATCAGCTTCAACCTCCAGGGCGTCGATCTGTTTGCCGAGGGCATCGATCTGGCGGTCAGGATTGGCCCGTTGCAGGACAGCAGTGGCCTGGCGGCACGATCGCTCGGCCTCCAGCACCGGGTGCTGTGCGCAACGCCCACCTATCTCGACATGCACGGCCGGCCGAACAGCGTCGCCGACCTGGCCGATCATGAATGCATCGCGGAAACCAGGCGTGGGCGTGCCCAGGCCTGGCCCTATGTCGATGACGACGGCAACGCCCAGCTGTTTCCGGTCAAAGGCAGGTTCCGGATCGGCAGCGCCGAAGTCCTGGCCGACGCCGCCCGCAACAGTCAGGGGATCGCCATGTTGCCCCGCTGGTTCGTTGCCAGCGAATTGCGGGCGGGCGAGCTGGAACCGGTGCTGCCCGGCCATTTCAACACATCGCTTCCGATCAACATCCTGTGGGCGCGCAATCGCTATCTGAGCCCGAAGATCAGGATCGTCATCGACGAATTGTTCCGCCTCTATGGGACGCGTCCGCCCTGGGAGACCGAATAGCCTCGGCTCGATTCTCCTATTTCGCCGGTTTCAGGGTTTTCAGCTCCGCGTCGATCGCGGCAAGCTGATCGTCGGTGATGCCCCCGCTCGAGTAAGGCTGGACCTGTTTCAGGCTCAGGCTCTTGAACTGCTCGTAGGACGGGTGGCTGAGCAGGTTCGGCAAATGCCTGTCGAGCACCGCCTTCCCCTCCGGGCTGTTCGCGATGTCGACGATCGCGGTGTCTATGGTCAGGCCGGCCGGCGCCTGTGTTGCGGCCGGTGGCGGTGCCGTCTGGGCCGATAACGGTGATGCGACGAGGCCGGCGAGAATAAGAAGAAGGCGCATGAAAATCCTTTCGAAGAAGCGATTTGACGGAGCCGCCCGGGACCAGTCCGAGGCGGCGTAATGAGAGTTCAGGGCTGGTAGATACGGATCGCCGGAATGATGACGCCGACGTCCTTGGCATATTTGTCCCATTCGGCGGTCAGTACCTGCAGGCGTGCGGGCTCGGCCGCAGCCAGGTCGCGCGTCTCGCCGGGATCGCGTGCGATGTTGAACAGCTGCCAGGTGCCGGTGCCGGTATCGGTGATTTTCCAGTCGCCCTGACGGATCGCGCGCGATCCGAACAATTCGGTGCCCACGGCATCATTCTCCCTATAGACCCGATCGGTCGATCCGTTGAGATAGGAAACCCAGCTCTTACCGCGGATCGGCTCGACAGCTCGGCCGTTGAACGATCCCTTGTGATCCGGAACGCCGGCAAGTTCGAGGAAGGTCGGCACCACGTCCGCCACCGACAGAAAGGCGTTCGACACGGATCCGCTGCGCTTGAAGCGGTTATAGCCAAGGAACGAAACCGCACGGGTGCCGCCTTCGGTGGCATAAGCCTTGTACAGATAGGACGGCGCGGTCGCCGCCTGTGCCCAGCCGGGGCCGTAGGAGATATAGGACGTGCCGGCACCGCGATTGTCGAAGCTGTTGTCCGCATCGTCGTCCAGCTTGTTGATCCCCACCATCTCGCTATGCGCGATGTCGAGCCCCTCCGCGCCATTGTCGGCCAGGAACAGGATGACGGTGTTGTCATATTCGCCGGTGCGCTTGAGCTCGGCGACGACGCGTCCGACATTCTTGTCGAGCCGGTCGACCATCGCCGCATAAATCTCCATGTCGCGCGCGGCCGTCCTTTTCTCCTCGGCGGTCAGATCGGCCCAGCCCTTCTTGAGGACCGGCGGATGCGCCGCGGTCGTCCGGTCGATCAGCCCGAGTTCCACCTGCCGCTTCAGCCGGCGTTCGCGCAGCACCTCGAAGCCGGCGTCGTAGCGGCCGCGATATTTCTCGATATCGGCCTTGGGCGCCTGGAGCGGCCAATGCGGCGCGGTGAACGCCAGATAGGCAAGGAACGGCTTGTCGCCGTCGCGGCCCGCCCGGGTCTCGCCGAGATACTGGACAAGTTTGGTCGCGAAATAGTCCGAGGAATAGAAATTATCGGGCACGCCCGGCAGCGTCGTGCCGTTCTCGCGATAGGTGGCGCCCTTGATCGGATCGGCGGAGGCATTGAGCCCGAAATGATTGTGCCCGCCCTGCAGCAGCGTGAAGCTGTGCTGGAAACCGCGCGCGCTCGGGTCCTGTTCGGGCGTCACGCCGAGATGCCATTTGCCCGACAGGATCGTGCGATAGCCATTGGCGCCGAGCACTTCGGCAAGCGATGCCACGCCGGGGCGCAGATATCCCTCGAAGCCCGGTTTGCCACGCTGGTTGGGCGCGATCAGCTCCGCCATGGTGCCGAGACCGGCGCGGTGATTGTCGGTGCCAGACAGCAGCATCGATCGCGTCGGCGAACAGGTCGGCGCGGTATGGAAACCGGTCAGCTTCACGCCGCGCTTCGCCAGTGCGTCGAGATTGGGCGTGTCGATCTCTCCACCGAACGCGCCGATATCGGAATAGCCGAGATCGTCGGCGACGATGATCAGGAAATTGGGGCGCTTCGGGGCGGCCGCGGCGGCCGGCATCGCCAGCCCGGCAATGCCGAGAGCTGAAGTCAGGGTGAGAAGCAGACGGGTGCGCATCGGGGGTCCTGTTGGCAAAAGGGGGCCGCGTCCGGCGTGACTCGGACGCGGCCCAGTTGAACCGGGAGAGGGAGAGGGGGAAACTCCCGGCTATTCTGCGGCGATCAGCGCATCCTGCGCGGGCTCGGGCTTGATCACCCGGCTGCGCGAACCGTCGATCGCGACCGGCACGTCGCCGGCAATGGTGGCACGGCGCAGCGTGCGGCGCTGCAGGCCGAAATCGGCGACGGCGCGGTGCTGCGTGGCGCGATTGTCCCAGATCGCCACGTCCCCTGCCCGCCAGCGCCAGCGCACCGTGTTCTCGGGCTTGGTGATATGATCCTGGAGGATCGCGAACAGCCGCTGCGAATCCGCGGCATTCAGCCCAACGAACTGTTTGACGAAGTGCCCGACGAGCAGTGCGCGCTCGCCCGATTCCGGATGGACGCGGACCACCGGATGCTCGGTCTCGTAGACGGTCGAGGCGAAAACCTTCTGATGCTCTTCGATCCGCTTGCGATCCGCGTTCGAGAAGGTTTCGGCATAGTCGTAGAGATTGGTGTGGACCGCCCACAGCCCGTCGACCAGCGTCTTCAGCGCGTCAGGAAGCTCGCGATAGGCGGTGACGCCATTGGCGAACAAGGTGTCGCCGCCCGCCTCCGGAATGGTGATCGCGCGCAGGATCGACGCTTCGGGATAAGCATCGACGAAAGTGACGTCGGTGTGCCAGCTCGATGCGGCGTAACCCTCCTTCGAATCCAGCTCGAGCAGATATTTGCTGCCGGGCACCACCGGCACCGTCGGATGCGCCACGGGCTTGCCGAAGCGTTCGGCGAACCCCTCCTGCCGCGCATCGTCCAGCGCATCCTGATCGCGGAAGAAGATCACCTTGTGACGGACCAGCGCGGCGCGGATCGCGGCGATGGTGATGTCGTCGAGATCGCCGGACAGGGCCACGCCCCGGATCTCGGCGCCGATGCGTCCGGCGACGGGAACGATGTCCAGCGGGCTCTCGGTCTGGCGGGCATTGACGAAATCATGGGTGAGAACGGTCATGATCAGGCTCCTTGGTGTGAATCTTTGGAGGATGCGGCGCGTGTGTCGCGCTCCGCGAGCGCGCGGCGGACTTCGGCATGGGCGGCGCCGTCGAGCGGAAAGCCGTGCATCAGCCAGGCCGAGACGGCGTGAGCGATGGCGGGGCCAAGCGCGAAGACCAGCAGCAGCCCGGTCAGTGCCTCGGGCGTATTGGGGCCGGTGGGCTGAAAACCGAACCAGGCGACGAGCGGCAGCGCAACGCCGATCGCCGCGGCCATCGCGGCCTTGCTGGTGAGGCTGAACACCGAGAAGAACAGGGCCGTCCGGTCGGTGCCGGTATCCAGCCGATGCTTGTCCGCGACGTCGGCGACGATAGCGCGCAGCATCAGATTGCCAGATCCCTGCGCCAGACCCTGCGCGACGGTGAGCACCAGCAGCAGCGCGAAACCGTCGCGGGTGACCAGCAGCAGTCCAAGATTGATCGCGACCTGGACGAGTTCGCCGGCCACCGCAGTGCGATGCTTGCCCAACCTCAGGCCGATCTGCATCCAGATCGGTCCGGCGGCGATGCCGAACACGAACTGCAGCAGGAACAGCCCGCTCGCCCATTCGGGGCGGCCCATATAGATGCTGACGAAGAACACGATCAACGTGCTGCGCACCAGCTGGCCGAAGGTGACCGCGAAATCCGATCCCATCACGCGCAGCAGCAACCGGTCCTTCGCGACCAGTGCGACCGCACGCCGGAACGGAACCCGCCGGGCGGGCGCGGCGGGTGCCGGCGCTTCGGGAAATGCGCGCAGGGTCAGCGGTATGGCGATCAGCAGGCTGGCGAACACCACGCCGCCGAACACCGCGAGCTTGAGCGGTGCGTCGCCGGGACGGAGCTGATCGACGATCGTCGGCATCACCAGCACCAGCAGCAGCGCGGCGGACCCGGCGACCGTGCTGTACGTCGCGATGCGGGTACGCTCATGATACCGCCCCGAAATCTCGCCGGTCCAGGCGAGATAGGGGATCTGCATCATTGACCAGCCCAGATAGAAGACGAACAGCGTGATCGCGAGCTGGATCGGCGCGATCTGCGCCAGCGGAAAGAAGAGCGGGATCGCGGCGAGCCCGTAAAGCAGCGCGCCGGCGACGATCCAGGGTTTGCGCCGGCCGAACCGGCTCCGCGTACGATCGCTCAATATGCCGATCAGCGGATCGGCGGCGGCGCCCCACAGCCGTTCGAGCAGGAAGATGAGCCCGATCGTCGCCAGCGGCAGCCCGTAATGCTGCGCGTAGATCGCCGGCAGATAAACTCCCAGCGGCATCTGCGCGGCATAGATCGGCACCGCGAGCGACGAGAACCCGGCGAGCCGCCAGCCGCTCAACTGTTCGTCCGCCCGCCGCGCCGGTGCACGCACCGGCGCCAGCCTAGCTGGGAGCACCGTCGCCATCATTTACCTCAGAACTTGGTCCGGAGCGTGACGCCCGCGGTCCGGGGTTCGCCGACAAGCGCGGTGATCACGCCTGTGTTGCTCGGGCTGAGCGTCAGGAAATAATCCTTGTTGGTGAGATTTCGCGCCCAGACCGACAGATCCCAGCGCGCATCGTCGGTGCGTATGCCGATCCGCGCGTTGAGGATGCCGAAGGCCGGGACCTGCGCGTAGCGCGAATTGCTCGCCGAGGTGTTGAACGACGAGCGGTGCGAATAATCGGCATGACCGTAAAGCGCGATGCCCCGGCTGCCCCATGTTCCCAGTGGCTGCGCAAGATCGCCGCCCAGCGTATAGGTGAATTTGGGTGCGCCCGAGAGTGTCGCGCCGGTCAGATCCTGCAGTCCGGTCAGATTGAGGCGTTCGGGCGCCTGCGGCGCATTGGCATAATCGCGATAGGTCGCGTCGTTATAGGCAGCCGATGCGCTGAAGCTGATGAACCGTGTCGGCGCGTAGACGATGTCCGCTTCGAAGCCGCGTGAGCGGACCTTCGGAATATTCGCGATATATTGCCGGTAGTTGACGGTGTTGGCGACCTGTTCGGTGATCGCGGTCTGATAGTCGGCGACCTCGGTCCAATATCCGGCCAGGTTCAGCGTCAGGCGCCTGTCGAGGAACTGGGTCTTCAGCCCGACCTCGAAATTGTCGACCTTTTCCGGCCGAACTTCGGGCTCGACCCCGGCAGGCAGCGCGGTGAGGTTTAAACCGCCCGATTTGTTGCCGCGCGAATAGGTCGCATAGAGCAATGCGTCGGGCGCGACAGCGTATGACAGGTTGGCGAGCCAGGACAGGCTGTTGTCGGTGAAGCGCGTCGAGAAGCTGGTGACCGGATTGAACTGGTTGCGGATGCCCAGGGCCGCCGCAGCCGCGGCCGCCGGCAGTGTCGACAGGTCGATCCCCGCGACGTGATATTGGCTGAATTCGCCCGCTTTCTTCTCGTGCGTATAGCGCAGCCCGATGGTGAGCTTCAGCGCATCGTCGATATTCCAGGTGCCCTGCCCGAACAGCGCATAGCTTTTGGTCGACGGCGTCGAGATCGAATTGGCCTCGAACCCGTTGAGCGCGGCATTGCCGATCAGCGCGGGCACCGTCGGCAGGTTCCAGTTGGCCGCGGCCGAACCATAAGCGGTCGCGCCAAAACCGCGGATGACCTGCCAGAAATAATAGGCGCCCACGACATAATCGATCGTCCGCTCGCCGGTCGAGGCCAGGCGCACTTCCTGGCTGAACTGACGCTGGCGATTGACCTGCTGCGCCTTGGTGAAGATCGGCAGGCTGGTGGCATCGCCGTCGTTCGCCGGGTTCCAGTCCCACCAGCGATAGGCAGTGACCGAGGTGAGCGCGGCATCGCCCAGATCCCAGTCGATCTGGCCGGACAGGCCATAGCCCTTCATGTCCGCCTGGTAATGCGCGTCGGAATCGCCGCGCCGGGCGAAGGCATCGAACGGGAGCGGCTTATAACCCGCGCGTGTGACCCGATCGACGAAGTTGTTCGGAATGGCGGCGCCATTCTCATATGTGCCGAAGAAGCCGGACAGCACGTTGAGAACGTGGTTCTGTTTCTGCTTCGAATAGTCGCCGATCAGCTTGATCGACAGATCCTCGGTGGGGCGGATAAGCAGCTGGCCCCGAACCGAGAAATTGTCGTAATCCTGGGCCTTCGAACCATTATAGACATTGGTCAGAAAGCCGTCGCGATGCGTGTCGGCGATGCTCAGCCGGAACGCGACCTTGTCGGCGATGATCGGCGCGGAGACGGATGCGCGGACCTGGTGATAGCCATTGTCGCCGAGCGTCGCCTCGCCCTGGAATTCGGGCGTGAAGCTGGGCGCGCGCGTGGTGATGTTGATCGCGCCCGCCGTCGTGTTCTTGCCGAACAAAGTGCCCTGCGGCCCGCGCAGCACCTCGATCTGCTGCAGATCGACCAGATCGAATTGCGACTGTCCGACGCGGCCGTAATAGACATTGTCGATGTAGAAACCGACGCCATTCTCCAGCCCGTCATTGGTCAGCGCGACATTCGATCCCAGGCCGCGGATATTGATGTTGGTGTTGCGCGGATTGAAGCTGAACACCTGCAGGCTCGGCACGAGCTGCTGGATCTGCCCCAATGTGAAATTGCCGGTGGCCTCCAGCGCTTCCGCGCCCACCACGCTCAGCGCGATCGGCACGTCCTGCGCATTTTCGTCGCGGCGTCGCGCGGTCACGACGATATCGCCGCTGTCCCCACCATCGGCCGCAACCGCTGCATCGACCGGGATCGCCGCGCCCTGCCCGGCCTCCGTGGCGCGCGCCGGCGCAGCCGCAGCAAGGCCGAACACCAGCACGGCAAGCGATGCGCCGGCGTGGAAATGCGAAATTCTGAAATCTCTCTTTGTCATTGCAACAGTCACAATCCCCCGAGGCCGGACACACCGGCCCGGCCGCCGCACGCCCTCGACAGGCGCGCAGACATGTTGAAAAAATCCTCCGGAAGCGCCGGCTATGCCGGTCGCGATGAGCCTAGATCAGCAGCAAAGCTGCTGACGGGCTCGACAAGTTCGGCATTCGTACCTTCGCATTCGTCCGTTCCCCTAGATCGGGGGGATCACGAAGCCGGGCGTCACGCTACCCTGCATCGCGCTTTAGCCGTTATTGACGCGGAGCAAGCTGCATCCCTTCAAAAGCCGCGGGCCTGTCGGCGGCACCTATGCCGGGAGGGAAGCCAATCCATCCTTGATCCGATAATTCAACTTAATTGATTGAGAATGTCCGGGTCAATCCAAGTTTTGCTTTCAGCCTTGAAACCACGCGCCACGTGACTCTTTCTCGACTATTTAGATAGAGATTGAAAAACGCGGAGTTCCACGGTGAATCGATATGCAAGACTGAGTCTTCGGACCGCAACCGCCATCGCCTGCATGATCTCGACAAACGGTTTCGCGCAATCGTCCCGTTCCGTACTTCCGATTCCGCCCACTCCATTTCAGGGCGTTATCAACGAGAATGTAGCGAACGCCTCGACCACCCCGTTCGAGCGGGTGAAGGCGCCGGCCAACGCGCCCAACATCTTCCTGATGCTGACCGACGATACCGGTTTCGCGATGGCCAGCACCTTTGGCGGTCCGGTGCCGACACCCAATCTCGATCGGCTTGCGCGCACCGGCGTCCGCTACAATCGCTTCCCCACCACCGGCATCTGCTCGCCGACGCGCGCAGCGTTGCTCACCGGGCGCAATCATCACAATGCGGCGACCGGCATATTGACCGACATGCCAAGCAACTATCCCGGCTATAACGGCCGTATCCCGGCCTCGACCGCGACGATCGCGCAAACGTTGCGGCTGAACGGCTACAGCACCGCGATGTTCGGCAAGCACCATAATGTGCCGCAAGGCGAACAGACGGCGGCCGGCCCGTTCGACTATTGGCCAACCGGGCTGGGCTTCGAATATTTCTTCGGCTTCATCGGTGGCGACACCGATCAGTGGCGCGCCAATGTCTATCGCGGCACGGACCTGTTGCCCAATCCCGATGGAAAGCCGGTGCTGCTCGACACAAGGCTGGCGGACGACGCGATACGCTGGGTCCACAACCAGAAGGCGGCGGCGCCCGACAAGCCCTTCTTCGTCTATTATGCGCCCGGATCGCTCCACGCCCCGCATCAGGCGCCGCCGGAATGGATCGCCCGTTTCAAGGGCCAGTTCGACCAGGGCTGGGACAAGGTGCGCGAGGAGACCCATGCACGCCAGCTCGCGCTCGGCGTCATCCCGGCGGGCACCAAGCTGACGCCCCGTCCCGACGGCATTCCCGCCTGGTCGTCGCTGTCGACCGAGCAGAAGGCGTTCGCGGCACGATCGATGGAGGTGGCCGCGGCCATGCTCGCCTATCAGGACCGCGAGACCGGTCGCGTGCTCGACGAGCTCGATCGCATGGGCGTGCTGGACAATACGTTGGTCGCGATCATCCAGGGCGACAATGGCGCCAGCGGCGAAGGCGGTCCGGAGGGCACGATCAACGAAATCGGATCGCTCGCCAACGGGATCGTCGAGGATCCGGCCTGGCTGGCGGCGAACACCGACAAATTGGGCGGCGAACGAACCTATCAGAATTATCCGGTCGGCTGGGCCTGGGCGATGAACACGCCGCTGCGCTGGACCAAGCAGTTCGCGTCGATGCTCGGCGGGATCCGCAACGGCATGGTCGTTTCGTGGAAGGGCCATGTGGCGCAGCCGGACAGCATCTGCGGCACATTCTCGCACGTGATCGATCTTGCCCCGACCTTGCTTGAGGCGGCCGCGATCCCCGCGCCCGAAAGCGTCTATGGCGTCCGGCAGAAGCCGTTCGATGGCGCCAGCTTGATACCCAGCCTCGCCAGATGCGATGCCGACAAGCCGCGCACCCAATATTTCGAGATGATGGGCAAGATCGGACTTTATCATGACGGCTGGTTCGCCAGCAACGATGACGGCCGCAAATCCTGGGACAGGCTGCCGCCCTCAGGATCGGCGACGCCCCCCGACAATTGGACGCTCTACGATCTGCGCAGCGATTTCTCGCAAAGCGACGATGTCTCGGCCGCCAATCCGGCCAAGCTCAAGGAGTTGGTCACGGTCTGGCGCGAGGAGGCGAAGCGCAACAATGTCTTCCCACTCGATCACCGCTTCGGTCCTGCGCGATCCGGGCTCACCCTCTCGCCGCGCACGACCTTCGAATATTGGGGCTCGGACGTCAGCGTACCAGCGTTCAGCGGACCGCTGTTCATCGGCCGGTCGTTCACGCTGGATGCCGATATCGATCTGGCAAAGGCAGGCGCGTCGGGTGCGATCTTCGCGATCGGCAGCCATTTCGGCGGGTTCAGCCTGTATCTCGAGGATGGCAAACCCGTGCTCACCTATGTGCGGTCGACGAAGCCCGACGATATTGCGCGCATCGCTTCGAAGACCCGGCTCGGCGGCGGCGCGCAGACACTGCGCCTGACCTACCGTGCCGAAGGGTTCGGCAAGGGTGCCACCGCGGAACTGTCGGCAGGCGGCAAGACGATCGCCAGCGGCCGGATCGAACATACGTTTCTCGTGCCCGCCGGGCTCGGCGAAATGCTCGATATCGGACGAGACACCGGCGTACCGGTGACAAGCTACAAGACGCCACAGGGGCGGCTGGAGGGCGACGTCCGCCATATCGCGATCAATTTCGTCAAGCCGTGACGGAGTCTATCGCCCGACACGCTGAGCCGGCCGAACGGGCGGGCATGCGATATCTCGAAGGCGGCATCTTCGAGATGGGCTCCGATCGCTTCTATCCCGAGGAAGGGCCAGCCCGGCGCGTCCGGGTCGACCCCTTCTGGATCGACGAGGTGCCGGTCACCAACGCGCAGTTCGCCGCGTTCGTCGAGGCGACGGGCCATGTCACCTTCGCCGAGATCCCGCCCGATCCGAAAGACTATCCCGGCATGTCGCCGGAGCTTGCCCGGGCGGGATCGCTGGTGTTCGAACGAACTTCCGGGCCGGTCGATCTCAGCCTGATCCAATGGTGGGATTTCCGGATCGGCGCGGATTGGCGCCACCCTTTCGGTCCGGGCAGCGATCTCGAGGGATTGGACGATCATCCCGTCATCCATGTCGCGCACGCCGATGCCAAAGCCTATGCGGCATGGGCAGGCAAAATACTGCCGACCGAGGCCGAATGGGAATATGCGGCACGCGGTGGTCTCGACGGCGCCGACTATGCCTGGGGCGACGAACTCGCGCCCGATGGCCGGATGCTGGCCAATTACTGGCAAGGCCTGTTCCCGTTCGCCAACCAGTTGCTCGACGGCTGGGAACGGACGTCACCCGTGCGCAGCTATCCCGCGAACGGCCATGGCCTGTTCGACATGATCGGCAATGTCTGGGAATGGACGGAAGACTGGTACGGCGTGGCTGCCGGCACCGTCAAGAAATCGGGAAGCTGCTGCGTGCCGAGCAATCCGCGCGGCGCGAGCAAGGTCGAAAGCTACGACCGCTCCGGCCAGGCTGCACCGATCGGCCGCAAGGTGCTCAAAGGTGGATCGCATCTCTGCGCGCCCAACTACTGCCAGCGCTACCGCCCCGCGGCGCGCTATGCGCAACCGATCGACACGACCACCAGCCATGTCGGATTCCGCTGTGCGGTTCGGTAAACCACCGACGTCATCCCTGCGAAAGTCGGGATCTCACTTCCTGTTCGCCACAGCATAGAGAAGTGAGATTCCGGCTTTCGCCGGAATGACAAAGGCAAAACTACCGCTCGACGACATCCCCGGAAACCGTCACGCGCTCCAGTGCGCGATCGGCGGGCCAATAGTCGCCGACCGCGTAATGCTGGGTCGATCGATTGTCCCAGATCGCGATGGCGTTCGGGCTCCAGCGGAAGCGGACCTGATATTCCGGCACCTTGATCCGGTCGTACAGCAGCCGCAGCAGCGCGTCGCTCTCCTCCTCCGGAATGCCGAGGATCCGCGTCGTGAAGGTGTGGTTGACGTAGAGGATCTTCTCGCCGGTTTCGGGATGGGTGCGGACCACGGGATGCGAGACCGGCGGATAATCGCGCGCGATCTGGGCGCGTTTCTCGTCGGAGACGCGCGGTCCGAAGCTGCGTACGATGTCATGCTCGGCGTCGAGCGTCGCGATCCGCGTCTTCACTGCCTCGGGCAGCCCGACATAGGCCGCCGCTGCGTCGGCCCAGATCGTGTCGCCGCCCACCGGCGGGATCAGCCGCGCGCGCAACACCGAGGCGATCGATGGCCGCTGGCGGAACGTCACGTCGGTGTGCCATTTGTTGAATGCCTTGAACGGCTCGAACGCCTCCGGGGTCAGTGTGACGCCCTCCACGCCCTTGATCACCAGCAATTCGGGGTGGCCGGGAATGTGCGGGATCACCGGATGGCCTTCGAGCTCCCCGAACAGGCGACCGAGCCGGATATGGCTTTCATGATCGATATCCTGGTCGCGAAACAAGATCACCTTGTAGCGCAGCCAGGCCTCGCGGACGATCTCGACCACCGACTCGTCGAGCTTCTGGTTGAGGCCGATCCCGCCGATCTCGGCGCCGATGGTGAGGGTGAGCGGTTCGATCCGGATACCGCGCGAAGCGGCGCGTTCGATCAGATCGGGAAAAGACGAGGCTTGGCTTGCCATTGCGAGGCTCCTCCTAAAGGGTCGGGCCACCATACACAGCTTTTTCTACCATATTAATAGAAAAGCTGTGTTGCCCCTCAACGCTGTAGAATGGAGGAAGACGGCCAAAGGAGACACAGGATGTTGGATCCCGCCATCCGGCCATTCGACCCACGCCACGAGCTGACGCCCATCATGGACGATCTGCGTGCGCAAAGACAGGCTTGGCGCACCGCGAACGAGCGACACGCCGAGCATGGCAGCCATGGATTTCCCGCGCGGCAATCGCTGTCGCGCATCCTGGCGTCGCTCAGCGCATTGCTGTTCCCGTTGCGGCTGGGCCCACCCGAGTTGAGCCCGGACAATGAGGACGCCTTTGTCGAGGCGACGCTGGAATCGGCATTGTCGCAACTTGCCGCGCAGATCCGCCTGGAGTTGATCTACGATCGGCGCGCAGAGACGCCCAGCGCAGTCGAAGCCGATGTGCAGGCGATCATCCGGGACTTTGCGAAGGCCCTGCCCGAGCTTCGCGCCTTGCTGGATACCGATGTCCAGGCCGCCTATCGCGGTGACCCGGCAGCGCGCAGCGTCGACGAAGTCTTGCTTTGCTATCCCTGCATCACCGCGGTGATCCACCATCGCCTTGCGCATCGGCTCTATCTGCTCGGTGCGCCCCTGGTCGCCCGGATCATCGCGGAGATCGCGCATTCACGCACGGGGATCGACATCCATCCCGGCGCCCGGATCGGTCCCAGCTTCTTTATCGACCATGGCACCGGGGTGGTGATCGGCGAAACCGCGGTGATCGGCGAGCGCGTACGGCTCTACCAGGCCGTCACACTGGGCGCGCGAAGCTTCCTGCCCGATGACGGCGGCGTATTGGTCAAGGGCGAGGCCCGGCATCCGATCGTCGAGGACGATGTGGTGATCTATGCGGGCGCCACGATTCTCGGCCGGGTGACGATCGGGCGCGGCGCGGTTATCGGCGGGAATGTGTGGCTTACCCAGAGCGTCCCGTCCGGCGCGCACGTCCGACAAGCGCATCCGAACCTCGCCATATTGGAGCGTGAGCCTGCGCGATGAGGTTCAATTGGGACCGGCAATTGGTGCCCGGCAGGGGTGAAGATCGGGATGACTTCGCCGGATTCGATGCCCGAAGCATCCAAAAGCTGGACGATACATAGCTTTTCGGACGTCATCCCCCCTTTCCGACACTCTCCAATTCGCGTACGCGCCGCCCGCATCGGTGCAACAACCGAGCAACCGTTTACGACGCCGCCCCATCACATATGGGGCACCAAGACAGGAAGGAACGACCGTATGAACAACAATGATCTCGCCGAGCGGGTTGCCGCTGACCATGGCCTGACCAAGGCCGACGCCCGCAAGGTCGTGGACTCGGTGTTCACCGCGATCGCCGACGCCGCTGCTCAGGGCGACGAAATCTCGCTCAACGGCTTCGGCAAGTTCAAGGTGAAGGCCAGCGCCGCTCGCGAAGGCCGCAATCCTTCGACCGGCGCGACCATCCAGATCGCGGCGTCCAAGAAGCTCGGCTTCACGCCCGCAAAGGCCGTCAAGGACAAGCTGAACGGCTGATCCAGGTCTGAATTCCGCCGTCCGGCTGCGCTTTCGCAACGCCGGGCGGCGGGACATTCAGCCTATCTGCACTTCGTATTGTTGCGATCTATCGCCTGGCCGGCAATCGCGCCGCCGGCTGCACCCAACAGGGTGCCGAGCGTTTCGGAATTGCCGGGCGCGATGATATTCCCCAGTACGCCACCGGCGATACCGCCGACGATCAGGCCCGTGGTGCCGTCGTTGCGGCGGCAATAATATCGACCATCCCTGCCGCGATAGACACGCTCATCCCTGCTGAGACGGCGCTCGCGATACCGCCTGTCGTCGCGATAGTAACGGCCCGCATCATAGCCGCCATAGGATGGATCGGGACGGTTATAATCATAGTCCCGATATCGCGAATCGACGCCATAACCGCCGCTAGAGCCCATACAGCCCGCGAGCAGGGTGGTGGTGGCCAACAGGCCAAGTGTGATCAAGCGCATCATGCTCTCCTCAAACTGCGTGTGTAACCAACCAATGCCTGTCGGCCTGGTTCGTTGCGGAGATCGACAAAATAAACGCGTGCAGCCTCCTGCCTGGGCAAAAGACCGCACGCCGATCCGATCAGGGCTTGAGCGATTTCGCCATGTTAAGGTGCGCGGTCACGACCGGGACCAACTCCGTGGCAAAAGTCTTCAATTGGGGAACGTCGCCGCTCTGCGAATAGGCGCGCAATGCATCGAGCGTCACCTGGTGCGCAGCACTCTGCTCGGCGGCATAAGCCGTATCGAAATCGGCGCCCATCTTTGCCCTGAGCGCTGCGATCTTCGCTTCCTGCTCAGCGCTGAGTGTCGGATCGGGCACGATCGCCGGCGACACTGAGGCGGAAGCGGTTTTCAGCTTGGCGCTCGATTGCTCGTGCGCGGTGATCATCTTCTGGGCGAACGCCTTGATCGGCGCCGATTTCGAGGTCTCAAGCGCGAGCTTCGATGCGGCGATCTCGAAGGCATCGCTAGAAGCGGCCGTGTTCGCGAAAATCTGTGCCGGCGCCAGTACGGGCTCGGCAGCGATCGGCGCATCGCTCGCCGCAGCGTTCGCGACCTCCGCGTTACGGGTCTCGGTTTTTGTCCCGCACGCGCCGAGCGCAAGCAGGGCAGTCGCGGACAGCAGGGCAATGGCACGATGTTTCATCGATCGATCTCCGGTTGGCGGGTACGGCGTATCCCGGCGACAACGATCCATATGACGCCGACGTTCCAGAGTGAGCCCTGGCCTGCACCAACAAAATCGACACAACCGATTTCATTCCGGGCGCGGACCTTTCTCGGCAGCGCCACGTTGAGCATATCGCGCCCGCATCATCCGCTTCCTGGCAAGTGACGCGCGGCCACAAACGCGACCGTGCAGACAATTGCCGGTCGATCTGAAAGGCAGGCCCATGAGCATTTTCGGGAACATCCTCGGCAAGATCTTCCACCACAAAGCGGCAGCCTCCCCTGCAGCGGCCAGCCAACCGGCTGCAGCGCCGTCGGCTCCCGTCGCAGCGCCAGCCGCCGCGCCTGCCCCACCCGAAGCGCAGCCGGCATCGCTTCAGGCCGTGGACGTCGAAGCGGTCCTGGTCGAAATGGCGTCGATGAAGGATGGCGGCGGCAACTGGCGGACGTCGATCGTCGACCTGCTGAAGCTGCTCGATCTCGATTCAAGCCTGACCGCCCGCAAGGCACTTGGCTACGAGCTTGGCGTGCAGGTGGGCGAAGACGGCAGCGCAGAACAGAATATCGCGCTTCACAAGGCGGTGATGGCGAAACTCGCCGAGAATGGCGGCATCGTACCCGACGACCTTCGCAATTGATCACAATACTCTATAGTTCCATATGCCAAAAATTCAAAACAATGGAACTATAGTGTCACGATGATTGTAGTCCCCTTGCGGTCCTTCGACGCGCGACAGGAGAACATCATGGGACTCATTATTTGGCTCATCATCGGCGGCGTCCTGGGCTGGCTCGCCAGCATCGTCATGCGCACCGACGCGCAGCAGGGCATCTTCCTCAACATCGTCGTCGGCATCGTCGGCGCGTTTCTGGCCGGACTCTTCATCACCGGTGGCTCGATCAACAATGCGGGCATCGATGTCCGCTCGCTGATCGCTTCGTTCGTCGGCGCGGTTGTGCTGCTCGGCATCGTCAATCTGGTGCGCCGCGGCAGCGTTCGCTGATGCAGGATCGCGAAGACCGGCACGGGCCGGTCTTCGCGAGCAAGCCCGATATCGATCAAGTTGATCGCGATCGGGCCAATTTCGCGGCATCCAGGAACAACCGGTTGCGCTTTTCTCGATTATCCAGGCACCATTGATCCGGTTGAGCCGGAACACCGGCTTGCACATGATGTGCACCGATCAGCTAAGCGTCCGCCCATCCATGCGCGCACGTGTAGGTCTGCCTGATCGGGAGAATGCGAGTTGCGAAACCTCACGCGCCTGGTGGTCCCCGGCCTCGTTATCCAGGCAGTGCTCGTTGGCGGCGGTTATGCCACCGGCCGCGAACTGGTTGAATTCTTCCTTTCGATCGGCCCGGCATCCGCACTTCTCGGCATGGCACTGACCGCCCTGCTGTTCAGCATCGGCGCGATGATCTCGTTCGAACTGGCGCGCTCCGCCCGCGCCTTCGACTATGACAGCTTCATGAAGCTGCTGCTCGGGCGCTTCCGGTGGCTGTTCGAAGCAGGCTATATCGCCGCGTTGACCCTGGCCTTGGCCGTCGTATCGGCCGCAGCGAGCGAACTCCTCGCCGAACTCGCCGGCATGCCGCACTGGCTGAGCGCGAGCCTGTTCATGATCGTCGTCGCCGGACTGGTGTTCTTCGGGAGCACGCTGGTCGAACGCGTCATCTCGGCATGGTCGATTATCTTCTATATCGCCTATGGCACGATGTTCGTGCTGGTCGTGTCGCGCTTCGGCGACAGCATGACCGCAGCCTTCGCCGCCGAACCGCTGCGCCCCCTGCCCGCATTGTGGAACGGCCTGAGCTACACCGCCTACAATATCACGCTCATTCCCGTGCTGATCTTCGTTGCGCGCGACTTCGCCAGCAGGCGCGAAGCATTGTGGGCCGGCGCCCTGGCGGGGCCGCTGATCCTGTTTCCCGGCTTTGCTTTCCTGCTGACATTGATCGCATTCTATCCCGACATCCGCGAATCCCCTTTGCCGGTCAGCTATGTGCTGGATCAGGTGGGCAGCCCGGCACTGTCGCTGACGATCCGCCTCGTGATCTTCGGTGCGCTTTTGAAGACCGGCGTCGGATTGCTGCACGGTTTCAACGAACGCATCGCCCGCGCCGCCGTCGACCGCGGCCGTCCGCTGCCCAAGGCGGCACGCCCGCTGGTCGCGATCACCCTGATCGTGCTTGCCGGCTATGCCGCGACCGCGATCGGCTTGGTTGACCTGATCGGCACCGGATATCGCTACAGCGCGCTTTATTTTCTCGTCGTGCTGGTGATCCCCTTGCTGACCGTCGGACTTTACCGGCTGACCCGCGGCACCGCCGAGACCCGATAGGTCTATCCGTCATGCCGAGGGGCTAAGCGTCCGCGCGCCAGTTACGCCACGACAGACGCAGTTGAGCATTGCTGCAGGAGTCATCGTGAAAGGTCCGTATCTTCTCTTTCTGGGCGATGCCGCACTCGTCGGCATGGACAAGATGGGCGCGGGGCTGCGCCAGTGGCGGCCGGAGCTCTGTCTTGCCCAGTTCCGTCTGCCGGGCTGCATCTCCGATCTCGACCTGCCCGAGATGACGCCTGCGGAGGCGCATGAAGCGGGCGCCGCGACGATGGTGATCGGCGTGGTCAATGTCGGCGGCATCATCCCGGATCATTGGGTGGCCCGCATTGTCGAGGCGATCGAAAGCGGGCTGGACGTGGCGGCGGGCATGCACAGCCGGCTCGCCGACATTCCCGCGGTGGCCGAGGCGGCCGCGCGGTGCGGCAGGGCCATCCACGACGTCCGTGCGCCAACACGATCGTTCATGCCGGGCACGGGCGCGAAACGTACGGGCAAGCGCGTGCTGACGATCGGCACCGACTGCGCCGTCGGCAAGAAATACACCGCGCTCGCGATCGAGAAGGAGATGCGCGCGCGCGGGATCGATGCGGATTTCCGCGCGACGGGGCAGACCGGCCTGCTGATCTCCGGCGGCGGCGTGGTCGTCGACGCGGTGATCGCCGATTTCGTCTCGGGCGCCGCCGAATGGCTCAGCCCGAACGCCCCGCCCGATCATTGGGACGTCGTCGAGGGCCAGGGATCGCTGGCGCATCCCGCCTATGCCTCGGTCACGCTCGGCCTGCTCCACGGCAGCCAGCCCGACGCGCTGGTCATCTGCCACGAGCCCGCGCGTACGAAGCTGCTCGGGCTGGACTATCCGGTCCCTGGCGTCAGCCAGCTTGCAGAGATGGCCATCTCCGTGGGCAGGCTCACCAATCCGGATATCCGCGTCGTCGCGGTCAGCATCAACAGCAGCAACCTGGCGCCTAACGAGGTCGACGAAATCGTGGCAAGGATCGAGCGCGAAACCGGCTGGCCCTGCTGCGACCCGATCCTACACGGCGCTAGCAAGATCGTGGATGCGTTAGAGTGATTTCGAGGCAGATGGAATCATCTGCCGGCTCGGAAATCGCGGCAAACAAAAAGAAATGCAGAGTTGATCCGGTTCAGTCTGAATCGGATCAACTCTAGTAGGCTGAAGCCGGTCGCGGTGCGGCGCGGTCGCGCCGTCGCTTGGCCACGCGGTTGGCGCGCACCGCGTTGCGGATGGCCATCGGCGAAGTGCCGAACGCGGTCCTAAAGGCCCGGGTGAAGCTCGCCGGATGCTCGTAACCGGTCTCCATCGCGATCTCGATCATCGGCATCGCGGAATCCGTGACCAGTTCGTGCGCCAGTTCCATGCGCAGTCGGTCGCGGGCATTGCACACCGTGTTGCCGTAAAGCTGGCGGAACCCGGCCTGGAGGCGCCGCCGGGACAGGCCGACGCGCCTGGCGATCTCGTCAACCGACTGCGGCTGCTGCAACGACGCGCGGACGATCTGCATCGCCGCTTCGAGTTTCAGGATATCGCCCTTCGACAGGCGCTCGTCCTCGCGGCTCGGCATAGTGCCCGTCGCGGCGGTCAGCACATGGCAGATCAGTTCCAGCGCCTTGGAGCGCAGATATGTCGTCCGCATCGTTCCGTCGAACGGGCATTCCAGCAGTTGCGAGGCGGTCAGCAGCGTCTGATGGACCGTCGGAATGTTGCGCGGCGGCAGATCGCCCGCCCCGGCGATGAAATCGCGCACCTCCGCCGGCAGTTCCGCAACGTCGATGCCCGTTGCCTCGCCGAAACGGTCGCATTCGATCATCAGGGTCAGCCAGCGCAGATGCTGGCCGGCTTGGTAAACGGTCTCGATCGTGTCGCTGTCGCGAAGCCCGTACAGCGTGCAGAATCCGCGCGACATCGCGTCGATCGCATGATCGCGCCGCGGATAGGCCAACGGGATGACGCCATCGACCATGATCGACATCATCAGGTGATCGGGCATGTGGTGGACGCGCGGGGTCGGCAGGACCGCGACCATATCGGTCAGCACCACGGTCAACCCATGGCCCAGCTCGTGATACTCCCAGCCGCCACGCGCGATGTTGATGTCGTAATCGTAGCGGAAGCCGGACGGGCCGGCCGGTTTGCACCAGCCGTCACGAATATCGAACGCCGTGCTGTCCGACGGTGCGCGCACACTGACGAGCAGGTCGCGCATCGACGCGATATCGCGCGCGGTAGGGATTCTCGCCGTCAGTTCGGTCACGCGCTGTGAAGACATGGTTCTAGGCCTCCGTCATCCGATACGATGCGGAGAATGACCCTATCCGTCAACTTCGCTTGTCCGAAAGGGACAGCGACTTATCCCGAAGCGCCGAACGCACCCCCGATCGACCAGTTCGGCCAGCGCCCCGCCCAGGGCGCCGCTTCCTCCAGTTCCAGCGCGAGCGCTAGCAACAGCGGCTCCTGCCCGTGCCCGGCCGCGAACATGCTGCCGATCGGCACGCCGCGCTCGTCGCCCGGATGAAGCGGCAGCGACAGCGCCGGCAGCCCGGTCAGGTTGTGAAGCGGCGTGTAGGACACATAGTCTAACATCCGCGACATCAGGTGATCGAAGGCGCGATCCGGCGCCAGTTCCCCGATCGCGACCGCGGGCCAGCGCAGTACCGGGGAAAGCACGATATCGTACCGCCCGAACATCGCGTCCATCGCGTCGCGGGCATGACCCACCTGCAGATAAAGCTGATCGGTATCCGCAACGTCGATCCCGTCGGCCCAGGCCGCCAGGTCGCGCGTCCAGGGTTCGATCAGATCGGCGGCCGCATCACCCAGCCTGGCAGCCGTGCCCTGCGCAACGTCCCGCGCCAGATAGCCCCAGATGGTCCGGAACGCTTTTGCGACGGCGGGGCCATCCACCGGCAGCGCCGCGACCTCCACTTCATGCCCCAGCGACGCGCAGAGTTTCGCCGCGAACTCCAGCGCGCGCGCCACCTCCGGATCCGGTGCGCCGCCCTCCAGCCCCTTGGCCACGACCGCGATCCGTAGCCGACGATCGATCGGCCGATCGACCGCCATGCCATGGGGGGCAGTGGCTGCAGTCGCCCAGGCGACATCGCGCACCGACCGGGACAACAGAGTGTCGCCGACCAGCAGATCCTCGATCACATGCGGCGGACGGGCACGGACATTGCCGCCCCGCCCCGGCTTCAGCCCCACCAGTCCGCAGCACGAGGCCGGAATGCGGATCGATCCGCCGCCATCGGCCGCATGAGCGAGCGGCACCATACCCGACGCCACCGCGACGGCAGCGCCGCCGCTCGACCCGCCGGGCGATCGATCCAGCGCCCAGGGATTGCGAGCAGGCCCGTAAAGCAGCGACTCGGTCGTCGGCAGCAGGCCGAATTCCGGCGCGCTGCTCTTTGCCACCGCAACCAGCCCGGTCGCGTCGAGCCGGTCGACATAGGGAAAGGCGATCGTGCCCGGCGCCGCATCGGCATTGCTGCGCGATCCGCTGCGCGTCGGCATTCCGGGATAATCGAGCCCGTCCTTCACCAGCCATGGCACGCCGGCCATCGCGCCTGTCGCATCGGCCGCGCGGCCGCGCGCGGCGGCATCGTCGCGGAAACTCACGGCATTCAGCGTCGAATCCAGCGCATCGATGCGGACGATCGCGGCCTCGACCAGATCGGTGGGCGCCACCTCTCCCTTTGCCACCAGCGCGGCTTGGCCATGCGCGTCGAGCCGGCCGATCGCGAAGGCCTGTTTGCGTGTCATTCGCGGTCCTGCAGGATCACTCATTCCGTATCTCCCATGACGCGCGCCATCCTCTGGAATCATTAGCCGATCGGGGTCCCGATACTTCACCAAAAGCGTGGGAGGATTAGCGATCAGGTCTGGGGAACGTCCGCCGCGCACGCGACCACCGACTTCATGAAAGCACGGCTCGACGCCGACATGTCGCAGCCATGGACCAGCCAGAGCCTGCTGACCGCTGCGGGTTCGTCCAGACGCCGATAGACGAGATCGTCGAGATGGAGGCGGGCCAGCGAGCGTGCCAGCACGGTGACGCCGAAGCCCGCCGCGACCAGCCCCAGCAATGTGGCGAGGCCACCCGCCTCCTGCGCGATGCGCGGAGAGAACCCTGCGGCATGGCAGAGCGAGATGAGATGCTCGTTGAACCCCGCACCATTGATCGAATCGTACAGGACCAAGCGGGTCTCCGCGAGGTCGGCGATGCTGATCTCCCCCGCCCGTGCGGCCAGCGGGTGATCGCTGCGCATAGCGAGGATCAGATCCTCCTCCAGCAGGCAGATCGATGCGAGCGACGGCGGCAACACCGGCGCGTCGAACCCCCGCACGATCCCAAGATCGAGCTGCCCCTGCTCGACCTTCGCGATCTGCGCATCGCGCGGCAGCTCGACCAGGGTGAGCTCGACATCGGGCTGATCCTGCCGAAACGCATAGAGCGCACGGGCAATCTGCAGCACGAACGGCGCGGAAGTCGTGAAACCCAGCCCGAGCCGGCCGACCTCTCCGCGTTGCGCGCGCCTTGCGATCTGCATCGCGCGTTCAGCCTGATCCAGCGTCTCCTGCGCCTCGGGAAGGAACAGCGCGCCGGCCTGGGTCAGCCGCACCCGGCGGCTGGTCCGGTCGAACAGACGCACGCCCAGTTCCGCCTCGAGTGCTCGAATCTGCTGGCTCAGCGGCGGCTGAGAGATGCCGAGCCGGGCTGCGGCGCGGCCGAAGTGCATTTCCTGAGCGACGCAGATGAAATAGCGAAGATGGCGCAGGTCCATCGATCATGTCTCCAAACGTCTTGATCCAGCCGGATTATATATTAGACGCATAATATCCAATTGTGCATTGCAACAGGGGCTCTCCGCATAATCCGCGGGGAATCCTCGAACCGGTCGCGGCAAGCGGCCGGCGATATCGAAAGATTGGGCGAGGCTATTTTCAGATCGGTTTGACGCGCGGCGCCTTCATGGCCGGCCCGCCGACCAGCGATCGCGAGGAACTGCCGATGATCAAGATCGTCCAGATCGCGCTGCAGCGCCCCCTCACCTTCATCGTGATGTCGATCCTGATCGCCATCGTCGGACTGCTCGCCGCGTTCCGCACGCCGGTCGACATCTTCCCGGCAATCCGGATTCCCGTGATTGCGGCTGCCTGGACCTATTCGGGACTGCCCCCCGAGGACGTCGCGGCACGGATCATCACGCCTTATGAACGCGTGCTCAGCACGACGGTCAACGACATCGAACATATCGAGAGCCAGTCGCTGCAGGGCGTCGGCATCGTCAAGATCTTCTTCCAGCCCGGCGCCGATATCCGTACCGCGACCGCACAGGTCACGTCGGTGTCGCAGACCGTGCTGCGCCAGCTTCCGCCCGGCACGACGCCACCGCTCATCCTGAACTATAGCGCTTCGACGGTGCCGATCGTACAGCTCGCATTGTCGGGCAAGGGCCTGTCCGAACAGCAATTGTTCGACATCGGCCAGAACCAGATCCGGCCGCAACTCGTCACCATCCCCGGCCTTGCCACCCCCTACCCCTCCGGCGGACGCCAGCGGCAGGTGCAGATCGATCTCAATCCCCAGGCACTTCAGTCCAAGGGGCTGTCCGCGCAGGATGTCGGCACCGCGATCGCAGCGCAGAACCAGATCAATCCTGCCGGCTTCGTCAAGATCGGCACGGCGCAGTACAGCGTGCGCCTGAACAACGCGCCGCGATCGATCGAGGCACTCAACGACCTGCCGGTGAAAGTGGTCAACGGCGCCACCATCTATATGCGCGACGTCGCCTATGTCCGCGACGGTGGCGCGCCCCAGCAAAATGTCGTCCATGTCGAAGGCAGCCGTTCGGCGCTGATGACGATCCTCAAGAACGGCTCGACCTCCACCCTGGCCATCGTCGACGGCGTGAAGGCCGCCTTGCCCAAGATCGCCGCCGGGCTGCCCGACAGTCTCAAGATCCTGCCCATCGGCGACCAGTCGATATTCGTGCGCGCCGCGGTGAGCGGCGTGGTGATCGAAGGCGCGATCGCAGCAGCACTGACCTCACTGATGATCCTGCTGTTTCTGGGATCGTGGCGCTCGACCGTGATCATCGCGCTGTCGATCCCACTTGCAATCCTGGCCGCCATCGCGGCGCTCGCGATGTTCGGGCAGACGCTCAACGTCATGACGCTGGGCGGACTGGCGCTGGCGGTCGGCATTCTTGTCGACGATGCCACGGTGACGATCGAGAACATCAACTGGCATCTCGAACAGGGCAAGGGCGTGATCCAGTCGATCATGGATGGTGCCGCGCAGATCGTGACACCGGCCTTCGTTTCGCTGTTGTGCATCTGCATCGTGTTCGTGCCGATGTTCTTCCTGCCCGGCGTCTCAGGCTTCCTGTTCGTGCCGATGGCGCTGTCGGTCGTGTTCGCGATGATCGCGTCGTTCGTGCTTTCGCGTACGCTCGTGCCGACCATGGCGATGTATCTGCTCAAGCCGCACCGCGCGGGCGAAGACGGGCACCTCGCAGGCACGCCCGCCTCACGCAATCCGCTGGTTCGTTTCCAGCGCGGGTTCGAGACGCGGTTCGAGCGGGTCCGCGCGCGTTATGTCGGGCTGCTTCGTCAGGCACTGTCGGTGCGCAAGCCCTTCATGCTCGGCTTCATGGGCGTGGTCCTGTTGTCGTTCGGGCTGATCCCGCTGCTGGGCAGCAACTTCTTTCCCGCGGTCGATGCCGGGCAGATCGCCATCCATGTCCGCGCGCCGGTGGGATCGCGGATCGAGGATACGGCGCGGCGTTTCGACCTGATCGGCCGGCGCATCCGCGAGATCATTCCGGCGAACGAACTCGGTTCAATCACCGACAATATCGGGCTGGCGCAGAGCCCGATCAACATCGTCTACAGCAATTCCGGAACGATCGGCCCGCAGGACGGCGACATATTGATTGCCCTGAAAAAGGGCCATCGCCCGACCGAAGAGCATGTCGCGACATTGCGCAACGAACTCTCCCGGAGCTTTCCGGGGGTGAGCTTCGCTTTCCTGCCCGCCGACATCACCAGCCAGATCCTCAATTTCGGCGCCCCTGCGCCGATCGATATCCAGGTCCAGGGCAAGGATCCGGTCGCCACCCGCGCCCATGCCGAAAAGCTGCTGCGCCGGATCACGACCATCCCCGGCCTTGTCGATGCCCGCATCCAGCAGCCTCCGCGCGCGCCGCAGCTCGATGTCGATGTCGATCGCTCGCGCATTGGCCAATATGGCCTGACCGAGCGCGACGTGACCACCGGCCTGTCGAGTTCGCTTGCCGGCACCGCGCAATCGGCGCCCGTCTTCTTCGTCAATCCTGAGAACGGCGTGTCCTATCCGGTCGTGGCGCAGGCGCCCGAACACCTCGTCGGATCGATCAGCGACCTGCAGAATCTGCCGATCTCGGGTGCCGCCGGCACTGCGGCGCAGACGCTGGGCGGTATCGCGACGGTCAAACGGTCGAACACCGTGCCGATCATCTCGCACTTCAGCATCCAGCCATCGATCGACATTTATGCGTCGACGCATGGACGCGATCTGGGCGCGGTGGCGGGCGACATCCAGCATGTCATCGACGCACTGGCCAAGGAGCAGCCCAAGGGCGTGACGGTGAAGCTGGCCGGCCAGTATCAGACGATGAACACCGCCTTTTCCGGCCTCGGCCTCGGCCTGATCGCCGCGATCGCGCTGATCTATCTGCTGATTGTCGTCAATTTCCAGAGCTGGGTCGATCCCTTCGTCATCATCACCGCGCTTCCGGCGGCACTGGCGGGGATCGTCTGGATGCTGTTCGTCACCGACACGACGCTGTCGGTGCCGGCGCTCACGGGCGCGATCATGTGCATGGGCGTCGCCACCGCCAATTCGATCCTCGTCGTCAGTTTCGCCCGCGAACAGCTCGCGATCCTGGGCGACGCGACACAGGCCGCGTTGCAGGCCGGTCTGGTTCGCTTCCGGCCAGTGCTGATGACCGCGCTCGCCATGATCATCGGCATGGCGCCGATGGCACTGGGGCTCGGCGAAGGCGGTGAGCAGAATGCGCCGCTCGGTCGCGCCGTGATCGGCGGTCTCGTCGCCGCCACGATCGCCACATTGTTCTTCGTTCCCGTCGTCTTCAGCTTCGTCCACCGGCATGGCCGGGCCAAGGAATCCTCGATGGAATTGCAGTCCGCCCATGCTTGATATCACGCCCCCTGCCATCGCCGCCGAGGATGCGGGATATGACCGGCGCACGCTGCGCCGCGTCGGCATCATCGCCGCGATCATCGCCGTCCTGCTCGTCGGCTTCGGCATCGCCAGCCGCATCGGTGCCACCCGCGCATTGACCGAAACCGCCGCCGACGCCTCCATTCCGACTGTCTCCGTCGTCCGCCCGGATGCGGGTGCGGCCGGAGCAGAACTGGTGCTGCCGGGCAATGTCCAGGCATTCAACAGCGCGGCGATCTTCGCGCGGACCAATGGCTATGTCAGTCGCTGGCTGGCCGATATCGGCGATCGCGTCGCCGCGGGCCAGGTGCTGGCAATCCTCGACGCCCCCGAAGTCGACCAGCAACTCGCTCAGGCCGAAGCGGACTATCAGACCGCGCTGGCCAACCAACGTCTGGCACGCACCACGGCGGTACGCTGGAGCGCGATGCTCGCGCAGGACGCGGTTTCGCGCCAGGAAACCGACGAAAAGGCCGGCGATCTGGCCGCCAAGTCGGCGCTGGCCAACGCAGCGCTCGCCAATGTGAAGCGGTTGAAGGCGCTGCAGGGCTTCACCCGCCTGTCCGCGCCCTTCGCAGGCGTGGTCACCAGCCGCTCCGCCCAGATCGGCGCGCTCGTCGTCGCCGGCAATGCGGCGGCGCAGCCCTTGTTCACCGTTTCCGATGTCCATCGCGTCCGCATCTATGTCCGCGTGCCACAGGGCGCTTCGGCACAGATCAAGCCCGGCATGACGGCGGCATTGACCTTGCCCGAATATCCCGGTCGCAGCTTCACCGCCACGCTCACCCGCAGCGCAGGCGCGGTCGATGCCCAGTCGGGCGCTGTGCTGGTCGAACTCCAGGCCGACAACGCGGATGGTGCATTGAAGCCCGGTGCCTTCGCACAGGTGCGTTTCCAGGCCGACGGCACCGCAGGCGGCCTGAGGGTTCCCGGCAGCGCGCTGCTCTACGGCGAAAAAGGCCCGATGCTCGCGGTCGTCGACGGCAAGGGATTGGTCACGATGAAGCCAGTCGCGATCGGTCGCGACGAGGGACAGGTGGTCGAGATCGCATCGGGTCTGTTGCCCACAGACCAGGTGATCGACACCCCGCCCGATGCGATCCGCACCGGAGACACGGTCCGCGTGCAACGTCCATCCAGCGCCAAGGCAAAGCCGAATGCGCAGCATTGAATGCGGCGCGTTCGTCGCGCTCGCCGTGCTGACCGGCTGTTCGATGGCGCCGGACTATCGGCCGCCGGAGACCGTCGCCCCGGCAAATTTCAAAGAAGCGGACGTGCCTCAGGTCGAGGGCTGGAGCACGGCCACACCTATGGACGACGCTGCGCGCGGCGCATGGTGGGCGATCTTCGACGATCCCGTACTGACCGATCTGGAACAGCGCGCCGACAGCGCCAGCCCCACTTTGGCGGCGGCTCTTGCGCGCTACGATCAGGCACGCGCCGTGACGCAGCGCACGCGCGCCGATCTCTTTCCGCAGATCGGCGTCGGCGCCGATGCGGCGCGGACGCGCATTTCCGGAAACCGCCCGCTCGCGAACGGGACGCCGCAAACCTATAATGATTTCAGTGTCGGCGCGGCTCTGAACTATGAACTCGATCTGTGGGGCCGCGTCCGCAATGGCGTGAAAGCGGGTCAAGCCGATGCCCAGGCAAGCGCGGCAGACGTTGCCTCGGCACGGCTCAGCCTGCAGGCCTCGATCGCGGACGCCTATTTCCGCTTGCGCGGGCTGGACGCCGAAGCCGCACTGCTGCGTCAGACCGTCGATGCGTTCAGCCGCGCCTACGACCTGACCGCCAAACGCCATGACGGCGGCATCGCATCGGGCATCGACGTCAATCGCGCAAAGACCATCTTGTCCGGTGCCCGCGCGCTGATCTCCGACATCGCACGCGAACGCGCCCTGACCGAGCATGAGATTGCCGCGCTTGCCGGCGAACTCGCCTCGAACTTTTCGATCGCGCCGCTGGCCACCGCGCCCGAAGCGCCCACTCCACCCACCGCCACCCCCTCGGAACTGCTCCAGCGTCGGCCCGACATCGCCTCGGCGGAACGGCGGATGTTCGCGGCCAATGCGCGGATCGGCGTCGCGAAGGCCGCATTCTTCCCGTCGCTGACGCTCGGGCTGCAGGGCGGGTTCGAGGCCTCGCATGGATCGTTGTTTGCGACACCAAGCAGCTTCTGGGGGCTGGGCTCGCTCTCGGCCGCGCTCGCGATCTTCGACGGTGGCCGGCGTGCGGCCGGCGTTCGCCTGTCCCGCGCAGAGTATGACGAACTCGCCGCCGGCTATCGCGGCACCGTGCTCACCGCCTTCCGCGAAGTCGAGGACGCACTGGCCGCCAGCCGTGATCTCTCGCACCAGGCGATCGATCAGCGCGATGCGGCTGCCGCCGCGGGGCGCACCCGCGATCTCGCGATGATCCGCTATCGCGATGGCGCATCCGACTATCTTGAAGTGGTGATTGCGCAGACCGCGGCGCTCGATGCCGAACGCGCCGCTCTGGTTCTGCAGACTCAGCGCATGCGCGCCAGCGTCGCACTGATCCGCGCGCTCGGCGGTGGCTGGCACGAATAAGGGACGATCGGCTTAGCGGGTTACCGCCTGAAGTGTGGTTGCGAGTATCCGCGACCAGCTTGCCTGCTGTTCGGCCGTAACGAGCAGATCCTGCCGGATCTCGATCTCCGCATAGTTCAATGCATGGGCAGATGCATGACGCGGAACGGTGTGGTCCGTCGCATCCATGACGTAGGGCTCATTGTCTCCCACGATCAGGTCGCCACGCTGTTGCAGATGGCCGAGCATCGCCTTGGCCAGGTCGGTCCTGCCCTTGTCGTGGAGGATACCGATCTGCCACGGCCGATCGACCCCACCCATCGACGGCGTGAAACTGTGGAGCGAGACGAGCAAAGTTTCGTGGCCTTCGCGCTCGCGCCGGGCGATCTCCTCGCCGATTGCTGCCTGATAGGGCGCATGGATGGCGGCGATGCGTCCGGCCCTGTCGGCATCGCTCAATCCCGCATTGCCGGGAATGACTGTGCCGTCGCTGATGGCTGGAATGGCCTCCGCGCTCTCCGGATCGCGATTGCAGTCGATGACGAGGCGGGAATAGCTCTGGCGGATGAACACCGCGTCGAGCGCATCCGCGAGCCGCAAACCAAGCGCCGCGACGCCGATATCCCAGGCGATGTGTCTGGCAAGATCGACCTCGCCCAGCCCAAGCGTTCCCAGCGCAGCCGGTATCGCATTGCCGGCATGATCGCCGATCAGCAGGAACGATGAGCGGCCATCTGGGTTGATGACCCTGACGGCCGGTGGATCATGGGCTGCGAGCAGCGATGTCGAGGAATCGCTGATCATGCGACGGAGCTCCAATGCCACTTCTGAAATTGTCTCATGTAACCCGATACACCTACCGCCAACCCGTCGCCTTTGGCGAGCATCGGATCATGGTGCGTCCGCGGGAAAGCTATGATCAGCATCTGATCGACGCGACGCTCGTCATCGATCCGCCGCCTTCGGAGCTGCGCTGGCTGCAGGACGTGTTCGGAAACTCGGTCGCGATCGCCCGCTTCGATCGGCGCGCGAAGGAACTCGTCATCGATAGCCGGCTGAAGGTCGAGCATAATCCCGCCGAGGTGCAGACCGTCGATATAGAGGACTATGCCCGCACCTATCCCTTCACCTATTCGTCGGAAGAGATGCCGGACCTGCTGCGGTCGATCGAACGCCAGCACCTCGATCCGCTGCGTGAGATCGACACATGGGCACGCCGCTTCCTCGATCCGACCGGCCATACCGATACGCTCGCGTTGCTTTCCAATATGACGGCGACGATCAAACATGATTTCACATACGTCCCGCGCCCCGAAAAGGGCACGCAGACGCCGATCGAGACGCTGGCGCGCCGCAAGGGTACCTGCCGCGACTATGCGATGCTGATGATCGAGGCGGTGCGTGCGCTGGGCTTCGCCGCGCGCTTCGTCTCCGGCTATGTCTATAACCCGACCGTCGCCGATCATCGCACCGGCGGGGGCAACACCCATGCCTGGGTGCGCGTCTATCTGCCGGGTTCTGGTTGGGTCGAGTTCGATCCGACCAACGGCATTGTCGGCAATCGCGGACTGATCCGCGTGGCCGTCACGCGCGACATCTATCAGGCCGTGCCGATCTCCGGAACGTGGAGCGGTTTTCCCGGCAGTTTCCTCGACATGGCGGTGAGCGTCGACATCGACGTCCAATCGCCCTCCCCCACCCCGTCCATCGCCGACCCGAGAAAGTCTCAAACATGCTGATCCGCGCAGGCTATGAAATCCGATACGAAACCGAGATGCCGACGCCGATGATGGCGATGCTGAGCATCCATCCCTCGCGCAACAAGGACCTGGTGACGCCGCATCGCATCGTCACCACACCCGATGTGCCGATCTACGATTTCACCGACGCGTTCGGGAACATCGCGACGCGCGTAACGGTGCCTGCGGGCGGACTGACACTCTCGTGCGACTTCACTGTCGAGGACGACGGCATCCCCGATCGCGTGTCGCCCGACGCCGAGCAGCATGCGGTGGAGGATCTGCCGGACGATATCCTGATGTTCCTGCTCGGCAGCCGATATTGCGAAACCGACCGGTTGTCCGAAACCGCATGGTCGCTGTTCGGCCATGTCGCGCCCGGCTGGGCGCGGGTCCAGGCAATCGTCGATTTCACCCACGACCATGTCGAGTTCGGCTATCAATATGCCCGCGCCACCAAAACCGCCTGGGACGCGCATCAGGAACAGCAGGGCGTGTGCCGGGACTTCGCGCACCTCGCCATCACCCTCTGTCGCTGCATGAACATCCCGGCGCGCTACTGCACCGGCTATCTCGGCGATATCGGGGTTCCGCCGGTCGACGCGCCGATGGATTTCTCGGCCTGGTTCGACGTCTATCTCGGCGGCACGTGGCATGCGTTCGATGCTCGCCACAATCGGCCACGCATCGGCCGGATCCTGATGGCGCGCGGCCGCGACGCGACCGACACGGCGCTGACCACCACTTTCGGCCCGGCCCGGCTAATCGGATTCGACGTGCATACCGATGAAGTGCATGCCGGTGGCTGAGATGACCAAGCCCGATCCCCTGCTCGACCCATCGACCCTGCCCTTCGCGGCGCCCGATTTCGCGCATATCCGGTCCGACCGGTTCGGCGAGGCGTTCCGCATCGCCATCGATGAGGCGGCGCGCGAGATTGCTGCCATCTCGGAAAACCCGGCAGCGGCCGATTTCGAGAACACGATCGCAGCGATGGAACGCGCCGGGTCGCGGCTTGCCAGGTTGCGGCGCATCTTCTCGACGATCGCCTCCGCGCAGAACGACCCGACGATCCGCGCGATCGAGCCGGAGGTCTCGGCAATGCTGACCAGCCATTCGACGGCGATCTCGCACGACCGGCAATTATTCGAACGCATCGAAACCGTCTGGAAAGCGCGCGATAGCCTGTCGCTGGATGACGCCGGGCGCCGCCTGATCGACGATTATCGGCGCGGCTTCGTGAATGGCGGCGCTTGCCTCGGCGAAACCGACAAGGCCCGTTTCGCCGAAATCGACCAGCGCCTGTCCGCGCTGTCGACGCAGTTCGGCCAGAATGTGCTGGCCTGCGCCGCCGCATGGGAACTTTATCTCGACGCAGACGATCTGGACGGCCTTCCCGAACCGATGCGCGCGGCGGCCGGACAGCGTGCGGAAGCGCGCGGCCATGGCGGGCATTTCCTGTTCACGCTCGACCGCGGCGATGCGGAGGGGTTCCTCACCTTCTCGAAACGCCGGGACCTGCGCGAGACGATGTGGCGCGCCTTCACCGCGCGCTGCGACGGCGGCGCATACGACAACGGGCCGATCCTCGACGAGATGCTCGCGCTGCGCCGAGAACGCGCCGCGTTTCTCGGCTATCGCAGCTATGCCGACTATGCGCTTGTCGACAGCATGGCCGGCACGCCGGAAGCCGCCGAAGCGTTGATGATGCGGGTCTGGCATCCGGCCCTGGCCAAGGCCGCGGAGGAACAGGCCGAATTGCAGCAGGCGGCCAAGGATGCCGGCGACGAGTTGACGATCGAACCATGGGACTGGCGCTATTATTCGGAAGCGATCCGCCGCGACCGCTACGCACTCGATGGCGGCGCCGTGAAGGCGCATCTGACGCTCGACCGCGTCCGCGACGCCGCGTTCCGGACGGCGGAGCGGCTCTATGGCATCCGCCTCGAATTGCGCGAAGACCTGGCCGGCTGGCACCCCGATGTCCGGGCCTGGGCCGTGTCCGAAGCCGATGGCGCGTCGCTCGGATTGCTGTTCACCGATTATCTTGCGCGGGCCGAGAAACATGGCGGCGCATGGATGGGATCGCTCCGCGTCCAGGAGACGCTCGATGGCCCCGTCCTGCCCATCGCCTATCTCGTCGCGAATTTCGCCAAGGCGCCGGCGGGATCCGACACCGGCCTGTCGATCGACGAGGCCCGCACCCTGTTCCACGAATTCGGCCATGCGCTCCATGCCCTGCTCTCCGATGTCGTCTATCCCGGCCAGGCGGGAACCGCGGTCGCTCGCGACTTTGTCGAGTTTCCGAGCAAGTTCATGGAGCATTGGATCGTCGCGCCCGAGACGCTGTCCGCGCTTGGACTGCCGGTCGCGCTGATCGACGCGATCGGGCGCGCCGACGATTTCGGCCAGGGGTTCGCGACGATCGAATTCCTCGCCTCCGCGATCATCGACCTCGCGCTCCACCGCCGCGAAACCGAAGACACCGGCGCCGCGGCCTTTGCGCGCAAGACCCTCGACGATCTGGGCATGCCGGCGACGATCGCGCCGCGCCAGGGGCTCACCCATTTCACCCATGTCTTCGATGGCGGCTATGCCAGCGCCTATTACAGCTATCTCTGGTCCGAAGTGCTCGACGCCGACGCCTTTGCCGCATTCTGCGAAACCGGCGACATCTTCGATCCTGCGCTCGCCGCCCGCTTCCGCCGGGAAATCCTGTCCTATGGCAACAGCCGCGATCCGATGGCGTCGTTCAGGGCTTTTCGCGGCAGGGATCCCGACGAAGCCGCTCTGCTGCGCGAACGCCGGCTGACCTGATCGCAGAATTCGCGTTTTTCTCGGACGGCCATGTCACATCCGGCCGCGCTGCCTCGTCTGACTTCCGAACCAACAGGAGTCCGACATGAAGCTCGCACCGATCTGCATAACCACCGCCGCTTTGCTTGGCTTGGGAGGCGTAGCCAACGGCATCTTCATGCTGCTGTCGCCGGCTGACTGGTACTTCGCGGTGCCCGGCGTGACGACCACCGGACCGTTCAATCAGCATTTCATCCGCGATATCGGACTGATCTTCATGCTGCTGGGCGCGGCCCTGCTCGTCGGCGTCATGCGTCCGGCGCTCCGCGTTCCCTTCTGGGGCATGGCGGCGATCTGGCTGTCCGGCCATGCGCTTTTCCACGCCTGGGAAGTGGCGGTCGGCATCTGCGGCACTGATGCGATCGCGCAGGATTTCCCGGCGGTCACCCTGCCTGCGATCCTGACCGTATTGCTCACGATCTGGGCCGCGTCGCAAACGCGGGGCGCCGAGTCAGCCGGCTGACATGTCCTCCGTCAGGTCGATCCGCCAGAAGCGCGTTTCCACCCCCTCGATGCCGAAGTCGCTGTCGTTGACCAGCAGGATCGTGCGCGGCGACAGGATCGCGATACCCTCCAGGTCGCCGTCGATCTCGGGATGATCGTCGGTGGAGAGGATCAGCCGCTTGGCCAGAACGGGGAGCGTGGACATCTCATCCGCCACGCTCGCCTGTTCGATCGTCGGCCGGGTCTCGAGTTCGAGCTGCTCCGCCGGGGTCTCGAACTCGGCATCGAGACGGACCGCGTAGAGTTTCGTCGTCAGCGAACCGCGTTCGAGCAGCAGCAACTGGTCGTTACCCAGCAGAGCAAGCTCGCTCACCTTGATATCGGACCGATCGACATCGCCGGCCGCCTTGTCGCGCCGGAAACTGCGCGGCGGGTCGAGGGGATAGACGAATTGCGCGGCGACCCGCCCCGTCGCGGTCGCCAGCTTCCAGATCCGGACATGGCGGCCGCGCCGATGCGCCTCCGCATCGGGATGCGCCAACGGGCTCTGGAAGACGAGATAGAGCCACGCCCCATCGTCCGAGATAGCCAGTCCTTCGAATCCACGATTGAGCCGCCGACGCGCGGCGATTGCGGGAAGTGCGGCCTCGATCGGATAGTCGGCACCGGCGAACCAGTCTTCGCTGCCTTCGGGTACGATCCGCCGCATCACTGTGCCGTCGGCTGCGATATGGAGCAGCGACGGCCCATATTCGTCGCCCACCCAGAAATCGCCATTGGGCGCGACCGCAAGTCCCTCGGTATCGGCGCCCGACTGATCCACCGGCAACAGCGATCCGTCTAGGCCCAGCGCGGGCTCATCCTGCTCCGCCAGACCGAAGGGCGGCGGCAGCCCCGAGATCGGGCGGCCGCTGCGGCCGCGAATGGGAATGCTCCGGATCAGTTCGACACGATCCCCGGTCGCGCGCAGCTCGGAGATCGCGGGCCCGATGTCCGGACAGGGCAGCAGCTTCGCACCATCCACGTCGCGAAACGCTTCGAGCGCGGTCAGGCCATAACGATCGACCGCAAGCGGTATCTTGAGATTGGGGCCGCGATCGCCGATCGACCACAGGATCTCCCGCGCCGCGCCCGGCTGCCGGGCAAGGCCCGAACCCAGTCCGCGCGTCACGCGCAACCGTCCGCCCGGCAAATCGAGTTCCGCCAGCAATTCGTCGGCGAATTCGAGGCGCGTCGCGCGGGCGGCTATGACTGGCGGATTTTTCATCGGGCCATGTGGGCCATCGACATCGATCAAGGCAAATGGGAATGCTATGCGGCATCCCGGCGATCCAGGCCGGCAAGGGAGCCTCATGGCGAGCGAGCAATTCTTCACGCCGTCCGGCGTCCGGCTGCGATTGCGGGTGCGCCGTCCGGGCCGCTTCAACTGGCTGATGCTACCGGGCGGCCCCGGGATCGGATCGGAGAGCCTGCACGAACTGGCCGATGCGATCGAGGTGCCGGGATCGATCTGGATGGTCGACCTGCCGGGCGACGGATCGAATATCGACGCGCCGGGCGCACCGGCCGATCCCTATGCGGGCTGGCCGCGGATCCTGGTGGAGGCGGCGCAGGCCCTGCCCCACGCCATCTATATCGGCCATTCGACGGGCGGCATGTATCTGCTCGCGACACCCGAGATCGAGGCACATCTCGTCGGCATGGTGCTGATCAGCAGCGCGCCCGATGCGCGCTGGCGCGGGCATTTCGCGGAGATGACGCAGCGCCATCCGCTCGCCCAGGTCAACGCGGCGAGCGCGAGCCATGCGGAGGCGCCGACATCCGCCACGATCCGCGACGTCGCGGTTGCATCGGCCGAATGGAATTTCGCGGCCGGTTCGGTGGAGGCCGGGCGCGAACTGCTCGGCCGGATGCCCTATAATGTGCCGGCCGTGGACTGGTCGGACCGCAATTTCGACGACATCTATTCAGCCGCCTGGTGGCCGACGGCGCTGCCGACGCTGATCGTCAGCGGCTCGGACGATCGTATCGTCCGTCAGCACGACTGGAATGAGCCGCGCTTTCAGCGACCGAACATCCTGCACCACATCATCGACGGCGGCGCACATTTTCCGTGGATAGAGACGCCGCAGGCCGTGCGCGAAGCCTTTGGCGACCTCGTGACGCGACTGGAAACCGACGGAGAGATATCGGCATGACGATGAAGGACAAGGTCGCGCTGGTCACGGGCGGCAATAGCGGCATCGGCGCTGCGGCCGCGCGGATTTTCGCGCGCGAAGGGGCGAAGGTCGCGGTCGCCGGACGGACGCTGGCGGATTGCGAAAAGGTCGCCGCGGAGATCGTCGCGGCGGGCGGAACGGCGATCGCGCTGCGCGTCGACGTCACCGTCGAGGATCAGGTCGCCGCGATGGTCGCGGACACGGTCGCCGCATTCGGGCGGCTCGACGCCGCGTTCAACAATGCCGGCTATCTCGGCGAGAAGGCCTCCGTCGTCGATTGCACGGCCGAGGATTGGGATCGCTGCTTCGACGTCAATGTCCGCGGCGTCTGGCTCAGCATGAAGCACGAGATCCCCCAGATGATGGCACAGGGCGGCGGCGCGATCGTCAACACCGCATCGGGACTGGCCGAATTCGCTTCGCCGCAAATGGCCGCCTATGTTGCCGCGAAACATGCGGTGAACGGCCTCACCCGTTCCGCCGCGCTGGATTTCGGCCCGCACAATATCCGTGTGAACGCGCTGCTGCCCGGCGCGACCCGATCGCCGATGCTGGCCGGCCACGACGAAGCCGACGATCCCGTCTTGGCCAACATGTCCGCAAAGGTGCCGCTCCGCCGTCTCGGCGCACCCGACGATCAGGCCGAAGTCGCCGTCTGGCTCTGCTCCGATCGCGCGGCTTATGTCTCCGGCGTGCCATTGATGGTCGACGGCGGATTGACGGTAAAGCGCTGGTGAGCGTCGCTTGCGCTTAGCGGCTTACGCTCGCCCGAGCGCCGAGGCCGGCCGGTGCGAAGATCGCGGCAAATTCGTCGGACGGGATCGCGTGCCCGTAATGGAAACCCTGTCCGGCGTCGCAAGACCATTGGCGTAGCAGGGCTTCCTGTTCAGCGGTCTCGATGCCTTCGGCGATGACGTTCAGCCCAAGGCTGTGGCCGATCGTCAACACGCCTTTCACGATTGCGACGCTGTGCTGATCGACGCAAAGATCCTGCACAAAACTGCGATCCAGCTTGAGACGCGACAGCGGAAAGTCCTTCAGCATGCTGAGCGATGCGAAGCCTGTGCCGAAATCGTCGAATGCGATGCTGACGCCGCGCGCATGGATTTCGCGAAGCGGCTCGAGCTCCTTCGGATCCTGGCGCAAAGCAATGGTCTCGGTGATCTCGATCTCGAGATCCTGCGGCGCCAGCCCATGCCGCAGCAGCGTCTCATCGATCACCTCCACAAGCGTCCCGGCGCGGAGCTGCGCCGCGAAAAGGTTGACGCCGACGCGCATCGGAGGAAGCCCGGCGCTGCGCCAACTGGCCAAACTGCGGCAGGCCTCGTCCAGCACCCAGCATCCTGCCTGGAACGCCAATGCGTGCGTTTCCAGGACCGACAGAAAGGATTTGGGGTAGAGCAATCCGCGTGTTGGATGGCGCCAACGCAGCAACGCTTCCGCACCGATCAGCCGGCCGTCGTCCAGGCTGACCTGGGGCTGGAAATGCAGCTCGAATTGCCGATCGGTGAAGGCATAACGCAATTCGTCCTGAAAGGCGCGCGTGGCGGAAAGCTGGCGCTCCATGCCCGTATCGAACAGTCGATAGCGACGCCCACCTTCGCTCTTCGCCTTGAACAGCGCGAGATCGGCACGAACGATCAATTCCTCGGCATCGTCGGCGTGCAGGGGCGCCAGCGCGATGCCGACACTGCCGGACAGATGAAGCTGATGCCCGCAGACCGAGAACGGGCGACGGATGAGGGTAAGCAGGGCCTCGGCACGCAAGCCGATCTTGCGCGAATCCTGCTCATTTGCGAGCAGCACGGCGAATTCGTCGCCGCCGAGCCTGGCCAGCACATCGTCCGCCCCCACGGCGGCCGCCAGGCGAAGCGCAAGCGCCTGGAGCAGCGTATCGCCGGCGGCGTGCCCCAAGCCGTCATTGACGCCTTTGAAATCATCCAGATCGAGCACCAGCACGCTCGCCACGCCCGTCTTCTCCAACTCGGCCTCGATCCGCGCTCTGAAGCTGCTGCGATTGAGCAGCCCGGTCAGCCCATCATGGTGCGCCAGATGATGGAGGCGTTCTTCGCGCGCCCGTCGTTCCGAAATGTCCTGCAACTGCGCCCCGACCCCGAAGCCCAGCGGCCCTTCCCAGATCGACAGCGACAATTCGGCGGGAAATTCCGATCCATCGCGGCGGATCGCGATGACCTCGACTGCCCGGCCCGTCATCTGCGACGGCGCGCCGGCCGCCACCCGCGCCAGCCCCTCACGATGCGCGACCCGGAACCGTTCGGGCACGATCAGTTCGATCAACCGCCCTTCCACCTCGGCACGCTCATAACCGAACATGGTTTCGGCGCCATGGTTCCAGAAGGTGATCCGCCCGGCGGCGTCGGTCGTGATCAACGCCTGATGTGCAACATGGGCAAAGGGGACAAGCACGTCCGAGGCGCTATGGCGGCTCTGGCGATCCATCCACCGCGCTCCTGCGCGTGCGGCATCGCTCATGGGATATACTTTGCTTGACACATCCGACCTCTTGCAGGCCCTCCAGTATCCAATCCGCGTTACTTAAAGATAAAAATATCCATCCATTTTGAAACTCGGCTAACTTCGAATGATTCAACTATTACCGGATCGAACGCTGCTTGCCGCCGCAGCGCGATTGGAAGAATCCAGTAAAAAGCCGCCGCAGTTGCACGAGAGCGCGGGTGAACCGAACATCTGTCTTTCAAGATGGTATCGAAGCGCTATGGTCATTCCGTTTTTCAGGGGGCAATCATCATGACGCTCGGCGTCTTCATTCATCGCGCAGATTCAATCTATGATGACAGCCCTGCCGAGCGTTATCAGTTTCCGGCCCAATATCTCAGCCGAGTGCAGGCCTGTGTCGGCCACTGGATCATATATTACGAACCACGCAAAGCGGCAGAGACACGTGGCTATTTTGCAGTTGCCAAGGTGGATCGCATTATTCCGGACCCAAGCATTGCAGGCATGCATCTCGCCCTAATAGAGCAGGGGAGTTATCTGGATTTCGCAAACCCCGTGCCGTTCAGCGGACCAGGGGGTCCTATCGAGAGTGGCGTCCTGAACGAGCAGGGGCGCATCTCTGGTCGGGCGCAGGCAGCGGTTCGGCCAATCTCGATACAGGATTTCAACCGCATTGTGGACCTCGGCCTGGGTGAACACGACATGCCCCTGCCGCGGGTCGGCGCATCTGACCTGGATAGCGATTTCGCGGCGCGATTTCGCGAGGAACCGACGCCTTTTGCCCATGTGCAGGAACGCGACCGGATCACCTATTACGGGTCGCGGATTGTACGGAACCGCATCTTTCGTCAGGTGATATTGCGAGCCTATGACGCCCGCTGCGCCATCACCGGACTGAAATTGATCAACGGCGGTGGCCGAGCCGAGGTGGAAGCAGCACATATTCGCCCAGTGGAGGCAAATGGACCAGATATAGTCAATAACGGGCCCGCGCTTTCGGGCACGGCCCATTGGATGTTCGATCGTGGGCTCATCGGCCTCACCGACGATCTCCAAATCCTGATATCCCGTCAGGTCAACGACCCCGAGAGCGTGCGGGCGATGCTCAACAAAACCGGAAGCGCCCTGCTCCCGATCCGCTCCGCAGACCGGCCACATCCACATTTCCTAGAGTGGCATCGCGAACATTGTTTCAAGCACTGAGACATTGTCAGGGCGCGCAATAGGGCGTTTTCTGGAAACGGAACTGCACTCCGCAGCACCGAATGCCGTCTTGGCCGAAACCATCTGCGCGCCCATATCGTTATGATGCTCGACAGGCTGAGGCATTGAATGACCACGCGGCGTGAGGCGATTGCTGGATTGGCGGGATTGCTGACGCTTGCGCGGCTCGTTCCGGCGCGCGCAGCGACTGGCGAGCGCAGCGAACCATTTTCGTGGGACTTGCTGCAGGCGCGCGCGCTTCGCCTCCATCGCGAACCATGGACACCGCCGCCCCAGCCGAGCGCACTGCTCGACCGCATGGGCTATGATGCCGCAAACCAGGTCGAATATCGACCAGAGCGAACCTTGTGGGGCGATGGCGGGGTGCGTTTCTTTCCGTTGACCTCCACCGCGCGCCGTCCGGTCTCGATTTCGGTGGTCGAGAATGGCGTTGCCCGCCCCTTTCCCTATAGCCCGGCGCTGTATCGCCATCCGGCGAAACATCCGATGGCCGCGATCGGGCAAGGCGGCGGTTTTTCGGGTTTCCGCGTGATGAACCCCGGTGGTCGCGGCGATTGGCTCGCATTCCAGGGCGCATCCTATTTCCGCGCGGCGGGGCCGCTCAGCCAATATGGCCTGTCCGCCCGCGGCGTAGCAGTGAACACCAGATCCGACGCGCCCGAGGAATTTCCGGAATTCACCCATATATGGCTTGAGCGCGGCAATGATGGCGCAACAACCGTCTACGCCCTGCTCGACGGTCCAAGCGTCGCCGGCGCCTATCGTATCACCAGCCGCAAAAACGCCGACGAAACGGTGCAGGATGTGAGTTCGGTGCTTCATCTGCGAAATGGCGTGCGGCGGCTGGGCATCGCCCCGCTCACCAGCATGTACTGGTATGGCGAGGGAGATCGCGGCCGCGCGCGCGACTGGCGCCCCGAGATCCACGATTCGGACGGTCTGGCGATCCGCACGGGCAAAGGCGAGCGCATCTGGCGCCCGCTCGCCAATCCGCCGCGACCGCGCACCAGCAGCTTCGCCGACCACGCCCCCAAGGGGTTCGGCCTGATGCAACGCGACCGGGATTTCGACCATTATCAGGATGACGGCGTCTTCTACGAGAAGCGGCCAAGCCTGTGGATTGAGCCGCAAGGTGACTGGGGCGCCGGCGCCGTGACGCTCTACGAATTCCCCACCGATACCGAATATGCCGACAATGTCGTCGCATTCTGGACACCCGAACGCGCGACGAATGCAGGCGATCGGCTGGCGCATGCGTATCGGATGCGCTGGATCGGCGGCGAACCGGAGACGATGGCGGTCGCACGCGCGGTCGCCTGCCGGATCGGCCAGGGCAACAGTCCCGGCAAACCGCCCGCCCCGGATATCGTGAAGCTGGTGGTCGATTTTTCAGGCGATCGCTTTGCAGGGCTCACCCATCGCTCGGCGGTGACCCCCATTGTCTCTGTCGCCGGCGGTCGCTTGGTCAATCAGGGCTGTTATCCGGTCGATGGGCAGCCGCTGCTTTGGCGTCTCATCCTGGATATCCAACGAGACGGCGAACGGCCGGCGGATGTACGCGCCATTCTTAGCCATGATAATCAACCGCTTACCGAAACCTGGCTCTATCTGATCGATTAAATCGTTAAATTCGCACCGTCGCCCGGAACGCTCTCGCCGTGTAACGGTTGGGCACCAATGACGTGCATCCCGATACGGGAGCGCGGATTTGCAGTGTAACAGCGTAGCAAGGTCGCAATTTGCCCGACGGTTCCCCACAGATCCGCCTGCCGGACACGGCGGCGGTCGCCCGCCCTTATTCGCGGTCCGAGCATATCGGCGACCTTCCCCCCGAAGCGCCGTTGGATATGCCGATACAATCGTTCCGACACGCACCGCGCCCAAGCCGCCGCGTCGTCACCACACCTGACGACGCCGTGGAGCGGCGCATCCTGGTCGTCGTCGCGACGCTGGCGCTGGGCATGTTCGCCGCGACCGAGATGATGCGCCCGCTGGCCGGGCTCAGCCTGCCCCGCCTGCTCGACGGTGTGCTTTTCATGCTTGTGCTGAGCCTGTTCTGCTGGATCGCGCTGGGGTTCGTGAATGCGGCGATCGGCTTTTGCGTGCTGGTCAGCGATCGCGGACGCCTCCGGCCTGCCAGCAAATCCGTGCCGATTCCGCGCAGGCGCACGGCCGTGCTGATCCCCGTCTATCATGAGGATATGGGGCCAATCGCGGGACGCGTCCGCGCCATGAGCGCCATGCTGGCGGATGCGGGTGTCGCTCGGCAATTCGACATCTTCCTGCTCAGCGATTCCAGTACGGATGCGGCGGACGCCGAATATGCGGCATTCCGCGCGCTGCGGGGCGATTGCGCCCTGCCCGTCTATTATCGCCGCCGCCCGAAAAACATCGCACGCAAGCCCGGCAATATTGCCGAATGGGTGCGCCGGTTCGGCAGTGCATATGATCATATGATCGTGCTCGACGCCGACAGCCTGATGACGGGCGAAGTCATGGCGAGGCTGGCATCCGTGATGGACCGCAGCCCCGGTGTCGCGCTGATCCAGACCGTGCCCAGCGTCACCGGCGGCCGCACCATATTTGCGCGCTGGCAACAATTCGCCGCTGCCGCCTATGGCCCGATCTCGACCGCCGGGCTGATCTGGTGGTCGGGCGCGGAAGCCACTTTCTGGGGGCATAATGCGATCATCCGGGTGAAGGCGTTCGCCGAAAGCTGCGGGCTGCCCGAGTTGAGCGGGCGCGAGCCGATGGGCGGCCATATCATGAGCCACGACATGGTCGAGGCCGCCTTGCTGCGCAGGCGCGGCTGGGCAGTGCATATGGTGTCGATGGAGGGCAGCCATGAGGAATTTCCGCCGACGCTGAGCGACTATGCGGTCCGCGATCGCCGCTGGTGCCAGGGCAATCTGCAGCATCTCCGTCTGCTGACATCGGGGGGCTTCCACTGGATCAACCGGCTTCAGCTGCTGATGGGCGCATCCGCCTATCTCACTTCTCCGCTCTGGCTGGTGCTGGCGCTGGTCACATTGTTCCAGGGTGTCGGGCTGATCGGCGCGGCATCCTTCGCCCCCTCGATCTGGCCGCTGCTGCTCACCCTCTCGCTGCTGTTCGGGCCCAAGCTGCTCGCCTTCTCCTGGATCATGATCGATCGCGAACAGCGTGACGCTCTCGGCGGAACAAGCAACGTGCTGCGCAGCATGGCGATCGAGATCCCGCTTGCCATGGTCGTCGCCCCCGTGACGATGATCAGCCAGACGATCGCCACGATCGACATAGTGCGTGGCCAGCCGAGCGGCTGGCGGCCGCAGCGCCGCGAGTCCGACGGCATCCCGATCCGCCAGGCCCTGATCGACTATCGCTATCATGTCGGTGTCGGCCTGTTCTTCTTCGCGCTGATCATGACGGCGGGCGGCACCACCCCCTGGCTGCTGCCGATCGTGATCAGCCTGCTGCTCGCACCGTTGACGGCGTCGCTCACCGCACGGGCCGATTGGGGCGGCAGGCTGGCACGGCGCGGTATTTTCGACGTCGATGAAAAGGCATCGGCCATTTCGCGATCCGCCGATCTTTCCGACATCGGCGCGCTGCGTGCGGCGGTGGACGATCCCGCCCTATCCAGTCCCCCCGCCGCGCGATAAGGCTAGCTCGCCTGCAGCGGAATCGGGGGATATCATGGCCGGGATCAACAACGGAAATATGCCGTCCAGGCGTGATCTGCTGCACGGAAGCGCGGTCGTGCCAATCGCACTGGCATCCGCCACCTCTGCAATCGCGGCAGAAACCGGCCGATCAAAGCTACGCGACCAGCTGCTGCTCGCGCCCGATGTCCGCTATTTCAATGCCGCGAATATCGGCCCCAGCTTCCGCTCGGTTGCGGATGCGCAACAGCGCGGAACAGCCGCGTTCCAGGCCAATCCCTCACGCGAATTTCGCGAACGCTATCCGGTTATCGCGACACGGTTGCGCGCCCGCCTCGCCACCCGGATCAATGCGCGACCGGAAGAGATCGCGCTCGTCCGCAATGCCAGCGAAGCGAACACCGTCGCGGTCCAGGGGCTGGCGCTCAAACGCGGTGATCACATAATCCTAACCGCGCACAATCACCAGTCCACGCTCGACACATGGCGGCTGCGCGCCGAGCGCGAAGGCCTGGAGCTGACGGTCCTGCCCGTGCCGGTCGCCGCGAAATCGCCGCAGGAGATCGTCGACGCCTTTGCCGCGGCGATCACGCCGAAAACACGGGCGATCTTCCTGTCGCACATCACCAATGTCACCGGGCTGGTCTATCCTCTGGCCACCATTGCCGCCATTGCCCGCCAGCGTGGCATCTGGATCCATGCCGACGGCGCACAGGCGTTCGGCTGGCTGCCGCTCGACATGGCCGCACTCGGCGTCGACAGCTATTCGGGCAGCACGCACAAATGGCTGCTGGGGCCCTTGGAGGGCGGCGTCCTCTATGTCCGCCACGATCGGCAGGCGATGCTCGATCCCCTGATGCTCAGCCACGGCTATTGGCTGACTGACCCTCGCAATCTCGAAACCGCCCAGAAATACGAGATATTGGGACAGCGCGACGATCCCAAGCTGGAAGCGATCGAGGCGGCGCTCGACGCCATGGACGGCATAGGCGAGGCCGTGGTCGAGACGCAGGTTCGCGACATGGCGACGACGATGCGTGCGGCGCTGGCGCGTATACCGGGCGTGACAATCGTCGGCAGCGACAATCCTGCACTTTCGGGGCCGGTCATGACGGTCGCACTGGCGAAAGCCGACGTTGCCGTCACGCGGAAGCGACTCTGGGACACCGCGAAAGTGGCGACCGCCGCCGCAGAGGCAGACAAGCGGCCGCTGATCCGCTTCTCCCCCCATATCTACAATGACAGCAACGAGATCGCGCTGGTCGCCGACCTGCTGGCACGCACCTGACCAGTCAGCGTCCCTCGCGCAGCAACGCGCGCGCCTGATCGCGAAACTCGCGCGCCAGTCGCGATTGCTGCGATAGCGCGGACGTCACGAACGCATATTCGTGCATGATCGCAGGCGTGAATTCGCGCGCGACGAGTGGCGCATGTAGATAACTGCGCGCCAGCAATTCATTGACGATGGCAATGCCGACGCCGCGTGCGGCCAGCGCGCACGCCGAACCATGGGTATGGGTTTCGATCGCGACGCGGGGGCGCAGGCGATAGGTCGCAAAGGCTTCGTCCACCTGCGCACGCCATTGCCGTCCCGACCCCAGCAGGATCAGGGGCTGGTCGAACAGCAATTCGGGCGTCAGCTTCGGATGGGCCGCCAGCGGATGATCGGCGGTGAGTACGCAGACCGAGCCATTGGCGATCAACGGTTCGCAGCGCAGATCGGCATCGTCGATCGGCATCTTCATGAACCCGCAATCGACGACCCGTGTCGCGATCATCGCCTTGGCGGTTTCGGTCGTGCGCGAATCCAGGCTGAAGCGGACCCCAGGAAAGCGCTGCAGGAACGCTGCGACAATCTCCGGCAGCAATCCGTCCGCGAAGCTCGGCGGTGCGACGACACGCAATTCGCCGACCGCCGATGTCGCGATATCGCTGACCAGGCTGTCGACCCGCCGCAGGCCGGCCAGCGCAAGCTCCACTTCCTCCGCCAGCGCCAGTCCGTCCTTGGTGGCGACCAGCCGCCCGCGATCGCGGTAGAACAGTTCGAAGCCGACCGAACCTTCGAGCTGGGCGATGATCCGGCTGACCGCGGGCTGGGTCATGCCGAGGTTGCGGCCCGCGCTGGTCGCCGATCCGGTCCGGATCACCTCTGCAAAAGTGGTCAGTGCGCGCACACCGAGCGCGGCGGCAGGCCGGCGCAGCGACGTCATTTCAGGGTCTCAGGGGATAATCGGCAGAACAAGCCGCGATGGATGGTCGCGATCGACATGGATCCGGTTCCGCGCGATCTGCGGCGGCGCATCCGCCACACGCCAGTCGCTGTTGGGATTGACGTCGAAATGCGGAAAATTGCTGCTCGACACCTCGATGCGGATGCGATGGCCGGCAAGGAACCGGTTGCTCGTCGGAAAGGTCGGGATCGACACTGCATAGATCTTACCCGGCTCCATCGGTTCCGGCTCTTCGAACGACGCGCGGAAACGTGCGCGCAGAATGCCATGGGCAAGGTTCATCGCATAGCCCTGCGGATAATCCTCGCTCGGCGGATGAACATCGACCAGCTTGATCGTGAAATCGGTGTCGACCGCCGACGAGCTGATATGGAGATGCGCGACCGCACTTCCGGTGACTTCGACATCGGCGGCGAGCGGCGGGGTTTCGAACACCAATATGTCGTCCCGCTCGGCAAGTGCCCGGCCCGGCATTGTCGCGCCGAACAGGTCAGCCGTCTCGCGCTGGTCGTAAGCGCCGGCAAACATCAGCGGAGCCCCCGACGCGAGCGCGCCGCCGATCGTCGGCACGGGGTTTGCCGGGTCGAAATCATAGGAAAGCGGCGCCGCCCCGGCCTCGGGCTCGTCCGGCCGCAACACGCCGTCGCCATGGAGATGGAACGCCGTCGCTTCCGCACGTGCGATCGGCCATTGCTGCTCGTCGCGCCAGCGGCCGCCATGATCGAGCCGCCCGTCCGGCGTCCGGCGTCCGCTGCCCCCGCCCATCACGAAGATCCGCACCGGGGCCGGGAGATGTTCGGGCGCATCGCGTCCCAGCAGATGCCGGTCGAACCAGTCGCGGCGCAGCGTGAAATAATCGGCGCCGACATGGCCGTCGAGCGTCGCTTCGGCGCCGAAATCGACGTTACCGGCATAGGTAACCGATCGCTGGCCATGGGTCCAAGGCCCCAGGACCAGCTTCACCGGCCCGCGCTTGATCGGCGCCAGCCCCGTGAAATTGTCGATCGCGGTCTGCGAATAGGGATCGTACCAGCTCGCCATATGGACCATCGGCACATCGGCATAACGGTCGTAGAATCCGCGCGCATAGATGCCGATCTGCGTCCAGAAATCGCTGAGCCGGTCATTGTCCCATTGTTCGAGAATGAACGCCTCATATTCGGGCGCGGCGACGAGCGGCGAATAGCCCCGGCGCCAGCGCCGCCGCGTCCATATGCCGATATCCTCGGCCTCCAGCGCGGCGCGGCGTGCAGGATCGGCCAGCGTTTCCGGCGAGAGCAGCGCATGCTTGCGCGCCCAGGTCAGCTGTTTGAGCTCGAACGCGCCGCCCTGTCGCGCACCGCCATGATAGGCGCTGGAAAACCCGCCTGAATCGAGGAACATCGCGCCCAGCCCGAGCGGGTCGAGACAGGCAAGCGCGCTTTGCACATGCGCGCCATAGGACAGGCCCATCGTACCGATCCGGCCGTCGCACCATGGCTGTTCGAGCAGCCAGGCAAGCGTGTCCGCGCCGTCTTCGGCCTCGTTCAGATATTTGGTGAAGACGCCTTCGGATCCGTAACGGCCGCGGCAATCCTGCAGGACAAAGGCATAGCCGGCTTCGGCGAACCAGCGCGCAATCTCGGGCTTGCTGCGCAGCGCCGGCGCATCGCGGGTGAAATCGCCATGGTTGGATCCGCGCTTGTCGTACGGCGTGCGTTCGAGCAACACCGGAACGCGCATGCCGGGCTGCCAATCTGCGGGCAGATAAATGTCGGTGGCCAGGCGGACGCCGTCACGCATCGGCACCATCGCATCGGCGATCGAGATGCTGTCCATGGTCATTGCGGCGCCGGCAGGCTGTATCGCACCGGCGCGCCCGGCCCGACGGGAAGCTCCAGCGTCACCCAGGTCGCGACCAATGCCAGGCCGGTCAGCCCGATCGCGATCGAGAAAGGCAGCATCATCGCGATCAGCGACCCGACGCCGAACCCCTTCACCCAGCGCTGGCACATCACCAGCACCAGCACGAAATTCGACGCGACCGGCGTCACGATGTTGAAGATTGAATCGCCCATCCGATAGGCTGCGGTCGTCATTTCGGGCGAAACGCCGAGCAGCATCAGCAGCGGCACCGCGATCGGCGCCATCACGCTCCACTTCGCGCTTGCAGACCCGATCAGCAGATCGAACACCGACGACATCAGCAACAGCACGATCAGCAGCAGCGGCACGGGCAGCGCCAGTTGCTGGAGCAGGCCGGCCCCCTTGATCGCCATGACCGGACCAAGATTGGACCAGGCGAAGACGGCCACGAAGTGCGCGGCGAAGAAGACGATGACGACATAGGGGGCAAGGTCGCGCATGCCGTTGCCCATCATCTTCACGACGTCGCGATGCGAGCGGATCGTGCCGGCCGCCGCGCCATAGGCCCAGCCACAGGCAAGAAACAGCAGGAAGAAGGCAGCAATCAGCGCACCGTAAAACGGCGTCAGCCGCGCGGCGCCCTTTGCCGTGTCATCGATCAAAGGGTGGAATCCCGGCATCAGCGCAAGAGCGGCGAACAGACCGATCACCAGCAGTGCCGCCAGCCCGGCCCGCCGCAGTCCGCGCCGCATCGCCGGGTCGATCGTACCGACCGGCGCGGCAAGCGCAGCATCGGGGCCATCGGCCTGCCAGCGCGCCAATCGTGGTTCGACGATGCGATCGCAGACAAACCAGACGATCGGCAACAGGATCAACCCGAGCGTCGCGGTGAACCACCAATTGCCCAGCGGATTGAGCACATGGCCGGGCGCCAGCAGATGCGCAGCGGCCTGGGTGATGCCGAGGATCAGCACATCGAACTGGCCGGGCAGGACATTGCCGGCGAACGCGCCCGAAATACCCGCATAGGCCGCGGCAATCCCAGCCAACGGATGGCGACCGGCCTCGGCATAGACGATCGCGGCGAGCGGGATCAGCACGACATAGGGCGCGTCGCCGGCATGATGCGAGAGCAGCCCGACCAGATAGGTGCAGGGCGTCAACCAGCGCATCGGCAGATTGCGCACCGCGCGTCCGATCAGCACGGTGAACAACCCTGCCCGTTCCGCGACCGCCGCGCCCAGCATCACGACCAGCACGAAACCGAGCGGCGGGAACGCCGCCAGCGTCTTGGGCATATCGACCAGCAGCTTGCGGAGATTGTCGGCCGAGAACAGGCTCTCCACGACGATGCGTTCGCCCGTGGACGGGTTGACCGCGCTCCAGCCCGTGGCCGCGGCGATCGCCGAAGCCACCATGACCAGCGCGATCAGCGCGACGAAGATGAAGGCGGGATCGGGCAATGCATTGCCCAGCCGCTCGATGCGGTCGAGCCAGCCGCGCCGCTCGACCGTCGCCTGATCGTTCATCCGACTCTCCCCACCCGCTCGGGTCGAGCCTACATCTTCACCGAGAAGCGGGCATAGAGGAACCGGCCGCGCGCATCATAGGTGTAGATGTCGTAGTTGATCGGCGCATTGGCGTAGGATGCCGGCGGCGCCCGATCGAACAGATTGTTGACGCCCAGCCCGAAGCGGGCACGCCCGTCCTGAATGTCGAAACCCATCTCCGCATCGACATAAGTGACAGCCTTGGTCCGATCGTTCTTCACCGCATTCACGATATCGGTGGTCTTGCCGATATAGCGCGCGCGCAGCACCGCATCGACCGACTCTCCGGTCCAGCTCAGAGATGCCTGGCCCTTCCAGCGCGGATAGGTCGAGCGCGGCTGGTCGCCCTTGCCGGCGCGGTCGTCGATGATCGTCGCACCCGTAGCCGGATCCGGCGAAACCGTACGGAACGATCCCAGATAGGATGCGTCGAGCACCGTCGAGAACCTGCCGATATCGGTGCGGAAATCATAACGCAGCGTTGCGTCGACACCGTCGGTACTGATCGAATTCAGGTTCTGCGCGCCCTGCAGCAGCTCCAGGATCGCACCAGTGCCGGAATCGCGGCTGACCAGATCGCAGAAGACGCCGGCGCGGAGCGCGCAAAGCTGCAGGATCTGTGTGGCCGACTGGGCGGCGATCGCGTTCTTGATCTTGATCTTGTAATAATCGACGGTCAGCGACAGGCCCTTGAGCGGCGTCACCGCAACGCCGACGCTGATGCTGTCCGACGTTTCCGGCTTGAGCGCGCTGTTGCCGCTGATGACGCCGGGGATCAGGCCGTTCAGGTTGAAATTGACCTGATTATAGCCGGCCGGCACGCCCGCGCAGCCCGGCTTTCCAGCATTTGCGGCGGCACCGCCATTGCAGGGGTCGGTGCCCTGGAAGCTTGTCTGGCGAGCGCCCTGATAGAGTTCGAGGATCGATGGCGCACGGAAACCCTGTGCATAGGTGCCGCGGATCAGCAGGCCGTCGAACGGGCGATAACCGGCGCCCGCCTTGAACGTCGCCTTGCCGCCGACCGTCGAATAGTCCGAATAGCGGCCGGCCAGGCTGAGATCGAGCGCCTTGCCCAGCGCCGAATCCTTGAGCAGCGGGATCGACAGCTCGCCATAGACTTCGTGCAGGTCATAGCTGCCCGAGGTCGCGGTGCGCGTCTGCGCCGTCGTCTTGGTATAGAGCGCGCCGTTCAGATAGATCGGCGCAGCATTCGCGATCGGATCGGGATTATCGACGCCCTTGTTGCGGCGATATTCGTAACCGACGGCCAGTTGGACGTCGCCCGCCGGCAGCGCGAACAGCGTACCGGTGACGTTGGCGGAGCCGTTCAAAAGCTCGGTATAGTTGGATTCACGCGTGGTGAAGCGGATATAGGCCGCCTGCTGTTCGGTCATCGGCCCGAACAGGTTGATCGGCACGCAGCCGGTGGTTGCGGCGCAGGTCGCGGGGTTGCCCAGACCAAGGAACAGATTGTCGTAATTGACGCCATTGAGCGCGACCGAGTCGATCTTGTTCTTGGAATAGCTGCCGAAAACGTCCCAGCTCCAGCGATTGCCGAACAGCTCGAACCCGCCGTCCAGTCCGCCGGCAATGCGTACCGTCTCGACATCCTGGCGATTGTCGCGATTGCCGATGTCGGTCATCACCTTGCGGATGCGGAATGCCGAATTGGCGGCAAAGGCGAGCGCATTGGCAACCGGCACGCCATTGGCGGTGCCGAACGGGTTATATGCCTGGTTGTTGGGAATGGAGAAGCCACGCACAGTCCCTGCCGTGCCGCCGATATCGAGCAGGACCGGCGAGAAGAGCTGGTTGGACTTGCGCCGGTTATAGAGGCCTTCAACATAGAAATTGATGTCGTCGGTCAGTTCATATCCCAGGCGGCCGTAAATGCCGTAACGCTCGGACGGGCCGGTCGAATAGATGCCCTGCGCCTGAGTGTTGTAGAAATCGCCCGGCAGTCCGGCGACATGATAGCTATTGTCCGCCTGATTGCCCGCGCCATAGCCGGCACCGCCGTTGAAAGCGATCGGGTTGGCGCTGCTCGCAAAGCCGGCCGCGGTCCCGAAATAGGCGTTGGACGCAAGGCCCGGCAGGATGAACAGGCCATTGGGGCTGGTGCCCGGTGCCGTCACGGGCACGAGCGAGAGCGCGGTCCGGCTGCGCGACGAGGTCAGGATCGGCTCGGATTTGAAATAGCTGCCTGACAGGATGATCGAGGCGCGACCGAAACGCTTCCCGACATTGAGGATCGCGGTATATTCCGATCCGTCGCCCTGGTCGGTGGTCGCGGCGCGGATCGACCCACGGATACCGTCAAAGGGCTGGACGGTCTTGATGTTCACCACGCCCGCGATCGCGTCGGCGCCGTAAATCGCCGAGGCGCCATCCTTCAGCACTTCGACGCCGTCGATCATGCCCATCGGAATGGTGTTGAGATCGACGAAATCGCGAAATCCGCGCTGGCCGACCGCATCGACCCAGCGATGGCCGTTCACCAGCACGAGCACACGGTTGCCGCTGCCTTCACCGCCGCCGAGATAGCGAAGGTTGATCGACGCGGCGCCGTAAGATGTGCCCTGCGTGCCGTTCGAATTCAGGCTGACGCCGGCCGAAGGCAATCTCTGGAGCAATTCGCCCGGCGACGCCGTGCCCGATTTGGCGATGTCGTCGGCGGTCAGGGTCAGCAAGGGGCCGACAGTCTCAGCATCGCGCCGCTGGATGCGCGATCCGGTGACCACGATATCGACCGCAGCGTCTTCGGCGGCTTCCTCGGCTGCGGGCGCCGCATCGGTGTGTTGCGCGAACGCCGGTGCTGCCGTTGCCAGCGCAATCAGGCTTGCGCCGAACAGTCCGCCACGAATCCACGCTGTCCGACTTTCCGTCGAATCCATGTCCCTCATCATTTCCTCCATCCCCGATTCGGGCAAAGACTTAGCGATCCGTCGACGCAACGAAATCTGATGACGCCAATTCATCGAACCATACCAAATTGTGCATGACCTTGCTCTCAATCTGCGCGATTGGATATGTCACTCCCATCAATGGCGCGCGGAGGGGCGAACCGGCATGATACTGGACCGACGAAGTCTGATCGCGGGCGGGCTCGCCCTTGGCGTTCCGGCCGCCCATGCGCGCCGGGCGAAGGACATCCGGTCGAAAGAGATCCGCATCGTCCTGCTCGGCCAGTCGCTGATCCAGCAGAATCTGTGCGCGCCCGCATGGCCCGGCATGGCGGCGATCGTCCGGCGCATGGCGGGCGCCGACGTCATCTTCACCGATCTGGAAACCGCGATCGACGGACCGGGCGCCGGCCCGCCGACCCGCGTCGGCGAGGTGCTGCACGCCGCCAAGCCCGAAGTGATCGACTGCCTGAAGACGCTGGGCGTAACGATGGTCACCACCGCCAACAATCACGCCTGGGATCTGGGCAGCGGCGGCATCCTGACTGCGATCGATGCGCTCAACCAGCGCCGGATCGTCCATGCCGGCACGGGGCGTGATCTCGCGACCGCAGCGGCGGCGGCCTATCAGGATACGCGATCGGGCCGCGTCGCGCTGGTCGCGGCCGCGGCGGGCGCGATCCGCGACGGTGCGGCGGCGACCGCCGAACGGCCCGGCGTCGCCGAGATCCCCCGCCTGGCATCCGGCGCGCTCGAACCCGGTGATGTCGCACGCACGCTGGAGTCGATCCGCGCCGCGCGCGCGACCGGTGCGACGGTGATCTTCTGCCTGCACAATCATTATTGGGAACCGGTGCAGGCGAACACGCCGGAATGGCAGCGCACATTCGCGCGCGCCTGTATCGACGCCGGCGCCTCGACCTTCGTCGCCCACGGCACGCCGCTGATGCAGGGTATGGAGCACTATCAGGGCGCGCCGATCTTCCACGGCCTGGGCAATTTCATCTTCCAGACACGCAAGGCCGACGGCGCCTATGGCGCCGCGACCTGGCGGTCACTGATCGTCGATGCACGCTTTCGCGACGGCCGGTTCATCGGCGCTGACCTTGTTCCCGTCCAGCTCAAAGCCGATAAATCGGGCGGCGAATATTCGGCCGGCTATCCGGTCCTTGCCCAAGAACGCACGACAAGGCTGACACGTCAGGATTAACCAGGCTGATCACTGTCCCATGCCGTTCTGCAGGAAGACGACATAGCCGCGGAAATTCGGATTGTCCTCCAGCCCCGCCGGCGCCTGCCACTCGCCGCCCTGGAGCAGGCCGATCCGGAACGGGACCTTCAACCGGTCGAGCCTCGCCAGGTAGCCGGCATAACCCGGAATGACGCGGCGTCCCTGATAGATTTGCAGCACCACCTCGTCGACGACGCCTGCCAGCGCATCGAGCCCGCCAGGGTCGCCATTGGCGCTCCAGTCGAGCAGGCCGGTGATCCCCAATTTGCAATCGGCAGGCAGGCCCTTCCTGAGGTCCGCCAGGAAGGATGCGTAGCCTTCCAAATGGCGGGTGCGCGCATCGAAATCGATCTGGATGCCGACCACTTTGTTGCCCGCCGCGCGCCAGCGCGCGAGCTGGACGAGCAGTTGTTCCGTGATATGCGGCGGCCAGCGCAGCGTTTCGACACGCACGACCATCCACAATTCCGCCCCCTTGATGCGCGGGATCGCCGGCCGCTGCGCGATCAGCCGGACCGGATTGGCGCTGACCTGCCCCTGGAGCAGATAGACGCGGCTGGCGCGATCGAGCACCGGTTGCGGCCTGACCCCGGCCCAGAGCCAGAAGGCGTCATGATCGCGCGCATCGACCGTTTCCACCCGTGCCACAGGGCCCGACGCCGCCATGAGCAGCAAGGACAGTGCCGCCGTCAGGCAGCGGATCGAACCCTTACCAATAATAGCGCAGCGCCTGTGCCCAGCGCGACGTCGGATAGTCTTTTTTCAGCCGGTTGAACCATGCCTTGCGCTGCTCCACCGGCACATCTTCGCCGCCGCAACTGTTATTGCCCGACGGGCCGTAGCACCAGATTGCGCGATGGAGCGCATAGGCTTTGTCATCCGCGGTCGCCTTGGGATCGGCGATGACGCGCTTATACACATCGAGCCGCGAAAAGGCGCCGCCGGGAAACAGCGACGCGGTGCCGCCGAGCTGATCATCGGGGATTTTACTGTCGAGCGCGAAGCCGTCGAAACCGTTCACCCGCATGAAATCGGCCATGCACAGCAACCCGCGGGCATCGCGCGGATTGGCGGCCAGCCGCGCCGCCGTGTCCTTCAACGGCGCGCAGCCGATATCGCCTAGCGCCTTGCTCTGCGTGAAGATCCCGACCGGCACGGTCTCCATGGCCGGGAAATCATAATAGCCGCCTTCGGCCACGGCTCCGGCCGGCACCAGCGCGATATCGCTCGCGAAATCGCGATAGGCGCCGCGCGTCATATCCTTGTAGAGCAGGGTGAAGGCCGCGACCTGACGCTCATGCGCCGGCGCGTTCGCGTCGCGTGCCTGCTGCCGCAGCAGCGCGGCGTCCGCGACATGGGCTAAAAGGCGTTCGCGGATCGTGGCATTGCGCACCGGCGACCCCGGCGCGAAGACCGTCGGCAACGCCTTGGCGCGCTCGTCGTGCATCGCCAGCGCCAGTTCGACTGCGCTGCGCTGGAAGGGCAATGTCGCACCGGGCAGCATTTCCAGCCAGAAGCCCCGCGCATTGCGATCGCCCTTCGCCTCGAGCGCCATGCCGCGCAGCATCTGCCGGCTGAACGCAAGCGCGCCGAAACGCTGCTGCCGTGCTGCATCGGGGATCAGACGCAGCACCTCTTCGGCTTTACCCGCGACATGATAGGCGTGCGACGCCAGCAGAAAATCAAACAAAGCGGCATTTTTGCCGAAAACCGGCCGTTGCGCCTCCAGTTCGTCGCGAGTGATCGGCCCGCCACAGCACATCCCTTCTGTTGCGGTGGCGCTGGTCCGCATGCGGGTCAGGTCGACCACCGCAAGCAGCGTCGGATCAGTCACTTCACCCGATTTGAGGTGGGGCAGCAGCTTGTTGTCGACCTCTTCGGCAAGGGTAGGATTATCGACCCCGCGCGCAGATCCGGGCTGGGCGAACGCCGTCGCATATTCGGCGGCTAGTCGATCGGTCCTGCCACCGAGCCAATAGACCCGCCGCAACAAGCCCCGCGCCGACGGGGCGTAAAGACCGCGCGGATAATCCTTCAGATAAGCGCGCAACGTGGCTTCGGCATTGGACAGGACCGCCGCGTCGGCCTGCGCAGTCTCCTTGGGATAGCCATATTCGTCGAACGCATCGATCTGCGCGCGATTCACCTCGACCCGGCCGAGCATGTAGCGCCCGGTTTCCTTCAGCCAGGGCTGGCCGGCTGAGCGCAACGCCGCGAACTGCGTGGCGGCGGCGTCATAATCTCCATCGTAGAAACCGGCGGCACCCTGAAGATAGCCGGCAAAAGCCTTGCCGATCGGCGATTTGATTGCCGTGACTGCACTTGCCGCGGCTGCCCTGCTGTTGCCGGCGCCTGCGCAATCGGGCTGCACCCCGCGCCGCGCCGCGATCAGTGCCGCACGTTCGTCGGCCGGAAGCTTGCCGGCCGCATTCAATGCCGCCTCGAACTCCGCGGTGCCGCTGGGATTGCTCCGGCATCGCGATCCTTCACCCTCGGCATAGCGCATATCCTCGGGCGTATCGGGGCGTGCAATCAGCCGTTCGCGAAAGGTCAGCCAGTCGAACAACGGGTCGTTGGCCGGCGCGTCCGGGGCGACGGGTGCCGAGCCGGGCTGCATGTCCATCATCAACAATGTCAGGTTGACGCGCGTATCGTTGCCCGGCCCGAGCAGCGCCATATTGTCGCAGCCACTTAGGTCACGGTGCGCCAGTTTCCATTCGGGATAACACCCATAATCGCCACTCGCCTGCGCAGGCGACGCCCAGGCGGCGGCGAGCAGGGCGGAAGCGAGCAGTGTGGAAACGCGATACATGAAGTCCTCCCGGGCGGATCGATCGCGGCGCGACTTCGCCTATCAACATTGCCGAAAGAAGACCGGCCGATCGCATACGCCTAGATGCTGCACCACGCGGCGCTTCGCAACGGCCTTGATATCACCCAGGGGCGGCCAATCGATATCCGACACCCGGCTCGGTCAGCAGGATCACGGGGTCGGCGGCGTCTTCCTCGATCTTCTGCCGCAACAGACTGATATAGACGCGCAGATACTGGGTGTCGGTGGCGCCCGCCCCCCAGCCCGCGGCGAGCAGCCTTTTATGCGTCACCACCTGCCCCGCGCTCAGCGCCAGGGTGCGCAACAGTTCATATTCCTTGGGGGAGAGCTTCAGCACGTCGCCGTCCAGCGTCACTGCCCTTGTGGCGAAATCGATCGCGAGCGGGCCGGCGCGATAGCTGGCGGGCTGGCGCGCATGCCGGCGCAGCGCGGCGCGGATCCGCGCCATCAGTTCCCCAATCTCGAACGGCTTGTCGACATAGTCGTCCGCGCCCTCATCGAGCGCGGCGATCTTCTCCGCCTCCTGATGACGGGCGGAGATGACGATGATCGGCACGCCCTCCATGCCGCGCAGGCCGCGGATCACGTCCTTGCCGTCCATGTCGGGCAGCCCCAGGTCGAGCAGGATCACGTCGGGCCGCACATCGTTGACATGGGCCAGCGCGTGCATGCCCGTGCTCGCCACCGTCACCGCATAGCCGGCCGCTGACAACACAGGCTCCAGCACCGCAAGCAGTGAAGGCTCGTCGTCGACCAACAGGATGCGGGTAGCGCTCATGCCGGTGAATCCTCGGTCTGGGTGGATTGTGACGGGGCGATCGGCAGGCGGATGACGATCCGCGTACCCACTGCGCCGATGCCGGGTGTCTGCGCGACGATGTTTCCATCGAGCGCCTCGACGAAGCTGCGTGCGATGGCCAGGCCCAAACCGCTGCCGCGGGGCGAGGGCTCGGGCCGGATCACGCGGTGGAACCGCTCGAACACCGCGTCCAGATCGGCCTCGGGTATACCCTGCCCTTCATCGGCGATGGTGATGCGGCAAAAGCCCCCCTCTTCCGTGCAATCCACTTCGATCCGCGAACCGTCCGCGCTGTAGATGACGGCATTGTCGAGCACATTGACCAGCACCAGTTCGAACAGCGATGCATCGGCGCTCACCAGCGGATCGGCAGCCCCGGAAACCCGGACGATCTCGCGCGCGCCGGCACGGGTGCGCACGCGCTGGATGACCGCACTCAGCATGTCGCCCACCGACAGGATCTGAAGCCGTGACGTGCCCTGCCCCGCTTCCAGCCGGCCCATCTCCAGCAGATTGGCGGTAAAGCGGTTCAGCCGGTCGCATTCGTCGACGATACCGCGCAGGAACCGCAGCGAAGTCGGCTCGTCGAGTTGGTCGCGATAGTCGATCAGGCTGGATGCCGAGGCGCTGATCGCGGTCAGCGGCGTGCGGAAGTCGTGGCTGACCGACGACAGCAGCGCCGTCTTCAATTCCTCCGTTCGGGCGGCCGCGCGACTTTCGGCGATCCGCTCGGACAGCATCGCGCGTTCGAGCGCGAGCGCGATGAGATTGGCCAGCGCCGCCATCGAGGCCGTATCGAACCGCTCGGCTCCGCCCTCCACCGCCATCACGCCGACGGGACCTTCGCTGCCCTCCAGCCGATGGGCGACGATCGATCCGGCCGCCGCATGACCGTCCGCGCCACGGCATGCATCCTCCGCGACCGCGCGCCAGATCCCGTCCGCCGCCGCGGCGTTGAGCGCAACGAGTGTTTCGTCGCGCAACGCGAACAGGCCAATGCGCAGACCGAGCTGATCGGCAGCGGCCTCGAGCGAGACCGCCACATCCTGGGGCCGCACCGCGCGTTGCAAGGCCTGACTGGCGCCGAGCAATGTCGACAGGTTGCGGTTGCTGCGGTTGGCCGCCTGCGCACGATCCTTCAGCCGCCCCGCCAGCACACCCGTCACGATTGCGCAGAGATTGAACACGACCAATGGCGCAACATCGCGACCGGAGGCCAGGCGCAAGGTCAGCACCGGCTCGGTCAGATAGAAATTATAGAGCAAAAAGGCGGAGATCGCGGCCAGCAGCCCGGCGGTCAGGCCGAAAAAGGCACCGGCCAACGTGATGCCCAGCATGAAGATGAGCGCGCTTGCTGCCTCGCCCGGTTCGGGCGTCGCGGCAAAGGCAGCCAGCGACGATGCCAGAACGATGAAGATCGTCGCCGCCAGCCCACCCAGGCTGAGCTGCGGACGCAGCGATGCCAACGAAAGGCGATCGGCGTTGAAACCCTGTGTCATCTGCGATCGTCTATCCCAATTCCATCTGGTCCACGACGGTGGTGTGCCGCGCCGGGAGCAAACGAACACGCCACCGCCGTGGTGGGATGCGTGGGGCCTGGGATCGATCCGCGGGGTGGTGCGGAGTCGGCTTCACGCATCAGCAGGGCTATCGGGCGGCTCGGCGCAAATCCATGCATTTAAATCCTATAGTAACGCCCGTCCGCCGTCGCGGCCTAGGCTCGATCCCAACACCATCCAGAGATCGGGGATCGACGTGAAGACACATATGGCCGCCGCACTGTTGATCGGGACGCTGCTTGCGTCGGGCTGCGCGAAGAAGCCCGCACCCGAGACGGTCGCCAGCATGGCGCCTGGCACGAGCAATTACGAGCAGACCGCCGAAGAGGGTGATCCCACCGCCCGGCTCCAGGCCGATCTGGTCGCCAATGCAGGCGCCGATCGCGTCTTCTTCAATCTCGACGGGTTCGACCTGACGAGTGAAGCGCAGCAGGTTCTGGCGCGTCAGGCGCAATGGTTCCGCGCGCATCCCGACGTGGCTGTGACGGTGGAGGGCCATTGCGACGAGCGCGGCACGCGTGAGTATAATCTGGCGCTTGGCGAACGGCGTGCGAACAGCGTGAAGAATTTCCTCGCGAGCCAGGGCGTTCCGGTCGCGCGGATGTCGACCATCTCCTTCGGCAAGGAGCGCCCGGAAGCGCTGGGCTCCGACGAGGCGTCCTATGCGCAGAACCGTCGCGCCGTTTCGCTGGTCATCGCCCCCAGATAAGATGGAGGACGGCGACAGGGCGTATCTGGTCCGGCGCTGGAAGGACGAGTTGCGCGCCGCCGAGCGCGCAGAGTCCGGCGTTGCGATGGATCGGCACCACCGGCTCGCGAGCGACTATGCGCGCCGGATCGCCGCTCTGGATGCGGCACAGGCGAACGACGCTCCACGCACACGGCAGCGGGACGAAGCGCATTGATCCACCAGTGGCGTGCTGCGCTGGCACTGATCGTCGTGGGCTTTGCCGCCGGTGCCTGCGCAGCGACACCGGATGCGCCCGACGCCGTCTTCGCATGTGCGCATGATCGGCGCTTCGAGGTCCGTTATACCGGCGCCGATGCGCGGCTGATAACCATGCGCGGCGTCTACGAACTGTCGCATGGCGCCTCTTCGATCGGCCGGCGCTTCGCATCGCGCGCGGCGACATTGGTCATCGACGACGACAATGCCTCGCTCGTCGTCGATGGCGAGCCGCGCTATGTCAGGTGTCGCAAACTCCAGGACTGATCGACTTGCATCCGCGATCGCGTTGCGCCACCGCCGCACCGCTGCCCATTTCAAGCTCGCGGACCCGATCCATGCCCGACCCCCATAACGACGCCCCCGCCCATGATCACTGGATCGATACCGGCACAGGCCGCCTGTTCGCGCGCAGTTGGGATGGCGCCGGGACCATGTCTCCGGTCGTTCTGCTCCATGATTCGCTGGGCTGTGTTGCGCTGTGGCGCAGCTTTCCGGCGGCGCTGGCGCAGGCGACCGGACGGCGTGTGATCGCCTATGATCGGTTGGGTTTTGGCCAGTCCGATCCCTACCCCGGCCGATTGGAGCGCGATTTCGTCGCCGCGGAATCGCGAGGCGGCTTTGCGGCGGTGCGTGCGGCACTCGACATCGGCGACTTCGTCGCGCTCGGCCATAGTGTCGGCGGCGGCATGGCGGTCTCGATCGCCGGCGATACCCCCGATGCCTGCCGCGCGCTGATCACCGAATCCGCCCAGGCATTTGTCGAAGACCGCACCGTGCAGGGCATCCGTGAGGCCGCGCACGGTTTCGCCCAACCCGGCCAGATGGATCGGCTTGCCCGCTATCACGGTGACAAGGCACAATGGGTGCTCGACGCATGGGTCGAAAGCTGGCTGTCGCCCGACTTCGCCGACTGGAACCTGGATCAAGCGCTGCCCCGGGTGCGCTGTCCGGTGCTCGCCATCCACGGTGATGCCGACGAATTCGGATCGACCCGCCATCCCCAACGTATCGCCAGCCTGGCCGCCGGGCCTGCCACCGCCCGCATCCTGCCCGGCTACGGCCACGTACCCCATCGCGAACACGAGGCGGATGTGACGGCCATGATCGCGCAGTGGCTGTCGGATCACGGATAGGACGCCCGCGATCAGCCTTGCGCGGATCTCACATCGGACGGCGTCATGCCGAAGCGCCGGCGAAACGCCTGGTTGAACCAGGAGATATCGCCAAATCCCGCCATCAGCGCGAGTGTGGCGATCGTATGATGCGCCAGATATGGGCGGGGCAGCAGCATGCGGACATGATCCAGGCGCTGATTCAGCACATAGTCGGTGAAGCTGGTCCCTTCGTCATAGAAGAGCGACCGGACATAGACGCCACTGACCCGGTGGCGTTTCGCGATCCAGTCCAGCGACAATTCGGGCAGGTCGAGATGCGCGGCGATGTCCGCCTTGATCGCCTGCCGTCTCGCGGCACGAACGCCCCCTTTTTTCGCGCTTTCGGCATCGTCCCTGCGCGCGCCGAGCATAAGCGCCGCCAGATCGACGAGATGGCTGGCGAACAACGCCTGCGCATCCGCATCGATCTCCCCCTCTTCGCGGACGAGCGTGGTCGCATAGCTTTCCAGCATGCGTGCCGCCGCCATCGAATGCATATGCGGTGCATGGAGATTGTCGATGCTCGACAGCCGGGGAAGCAGCTGCGCGCGGGAAATCGCGATGCTCAGGATATTGCTGTGCTCGAGCACCATCGTCGTACAGCGACGGTCGCGACGCATCACATTGACGTCTCCGGCCTTCACCGTACGCATCTCACCCGTGGCATCGATCACCCCACCACCGTTCGACGTGATGCTGAGATAAAGGACACCGTCTTCGTCCGACGGGGTGACCAGCTGCACCGGCGATACATCGAGCGCCGCGATATGGACGCTGGCGACAGACCTCAAAGTCATGTCGATCGAGACATGCTCCTTGCCCAGGAAATCCACGCTTCCCTGAACATGCGCTCCGAATGCCGCCTCCACCGCATCCCTGCGCACTTCGGACGGCATCTGGTTGCTCGAAAATCGCATCCACATGGCAGGAATGAATAGGACCAGGCCGGGCGTCCATCAAGCAACGTTACAGCGACCGAATGAGAATGACCGAACCCCGGACTTGTCCGGCACGAAAACCCCGTGATATCCGGCCCGAATTGACTTTTCAGGGCGCCCGCCGCATCGACGGGCACATGGTGCGCACAGTTCCTTTCCACTGCCGCTTGCCGCGATTGCGCAGGTCTCTCACCGGCATCTAGCCCCGGCCCGCTGCCTGCCGCAGCGGATCCCGGGTTACGCAACGCAGCCGATATGGTCTGCCGGAACCGACGCACGACCTGGATCATCGTCCAGCCGTGCAGTCGCCCCCACGAAGCAATGGCGAACACCGGGGAAGCCCTATCGCCATTTCTCTCGAAAATGCCCTATCCTCGGGCGCGAATGGAGCCTCCCTTGTTCTTCACCCGGTTCACGCCGCTCGCCGCCAGCGCCACGATGGCACTGGTTTCGGGCTATTATCTGCCCGGCGTCTGGGCAATTCCGCTGTTTCTTGCAAGCGCGGTGCTGACGCTCATCGGTCTCTACGATCTTGCCCAGCCGCTCCACTCGGTCCGGCGCAACTATCCGATCATTGGGCGCCTGCGATGGCTGTTCGAGGAGATACGGCCCGAAATCCGCCAATATCTGATCGAGAGCGATCAGGAACAGACGCCCTTTTCGCGGAGCCAGCGATCGCTCGTCTACGCACGCGCAAAGAACGAAAGCAGCGACCGGGCCTTCGGGACATTGGTCGACGTCTACAAGAATGGCTATGAATTCATCGCCCATTCGACGCGACCGGCGCCCGCTGCGGATCCCGCGACCTTCCGTACCCGCATTGGCGGGGACGATTGCAGCCAGCCCTATATGGCATCGATCTTCAACATCTCCGCCATGAGCTTCGGTGCGCTCAGCGCCAACGCCATCCGTGCGCTGAACAAGGGCGCGAAACTGGGGGAATTCGCGCATGATACGGGCGAAGGCGCGATCAGCCCCTATCATCGCGAACATGGCGGCGATCTCGTCTGGGAAATCGGCAGCGGCTATTTCGGCTGTCGCACCGCCGACGGCCAATTCGATCCCGTCCGCTTTGCCGAACAGGCGGCTGACCCGCAGGTCCGGATGATCGAAATCAAGATCAGCCAGGGCGCGAAGCCCGGCAGAGGCGGCATACTTCCGGCCGAGAAGGTCACCGCGGAGATCGCGATGACACGCGGCATCCCCATGGGCGAGGACTGCATCTCACCCGCGCGTCACCGTGCCTTCTCCACCCCGATCGAACTGATGCAGTTCATTGCCGATCTGCGGCGGCTGTCGAAGGGCAAACCCATCGGCTTCAAATTGTGCATCGGCCAGCCATGGGAATTCATGGGCATGGTCAAGGCGATGCGCCAGACCGGTATTCTGCCCGATTATATCGTCGTCGACGGCGCCGAGGGCGGCACGGGTGCAGCACCGCTCGAATTTGCCGACCATCTCGGCATGCCGATGCGCGAAAGCCTGTTATTCGTGCACAACACATTGGTCGGCGCGGGCATTCGCGGCAAGATCAAGGTCGGCGCGGCCGGCAAGATCGTCAGCGCGTTCGATATCGCCACGGTCATGGCGCTCGGCGCCGACTGGACCAATGCCGGACGCGGTTTCATGTTCGCGATCGGCTGTATCCAGTCGCTGTCCTGCCACACCAATCGCTGCCCGACCGGCGTCGCCACCCAGGATCCGATGCGCCAGCGCGCGCTGGTGGTGACCGACAAGGCGGAGCGCGTGTATAATTTCCACCGCAACACGCTTGCGGCACTGTCCGACATGATCGCGGCCGCCGGCCTGGAGCATCCCAGCAAGCTCCGCCCCCATCATCTCGTCCGACGGGTCAGCCTCACCGAGATCCGGCTCTTCTCACAACTGCATATCTTCCTGGAAGATGGCGAGTTGCTCACCGATGCATCCAGCCGCGATTTCTATAGCGCAGCGTGGAAACTCGCACGCGCTGACAGCTTCGAACTCGCAGCTTGAGTGCCTGTTTGAGAAAGCCGGTACCAGCCCGCTCCCCCGCCCAACCACCCGACAGGATCATACTGTATCGGGTGGTTGGGCGGGGGAGCGGGCTGGTACCGGCTCCAGAAAGCGCTCTTCCGCGCTTTCTCAAACGACGGCGGATCAGGCCCGCCGGATCGTCACAGCGGTCCGGTGGCGTCTTCCGTCACGCGTTCCAGACGATAGGTGCCGTTTCGCGACCAAACGCCCGCACCGATCGTGAACCGGCCCTTTTCCTGATCCAGAATCACGAACGCGCCTGCCCGATCGAGCTTTGCCGCGATCAGACCCGGTGCCAGTGCGATGGCTTCGTTCAAATCGAACGCATCCACCGAAAGCCTGTGCGGAGGATCATCACTGCCAAGGGAAAAAGTGAGGCAGAACATGGTACTTGTGACTCCACCGGAACGCGACTTGAACATCACCCGCTAACTAGGATTGCCCCCCGGGAAGTTCAACGCGAATGATGGGAAATGATGGAAATATCGGCCGGATCGCGCATCGGCGAGACGATCCTGAAATGCGGCGAGCCGCCACGTCGGATCCCGCGGCGAAATCCTGGCCCCTCTGCCTGTTTACAACCGCCCTCGATGCTTCGCAGATCGCGATTTGATCGGTTAGGGAGAGGCGCTATCTGATGTCGACGCGGCGCAGTGCTGTGGCGGATATGCAGGACAATCGAGATGCTGGTCGGCCCCCTCAAGATCAAGGCGCAAATCTATTGCGGCGACGAGATCGCGATGGGCCCCGGCAAAGCCGACCTGCTCGATGCGATCGACCGCGAAGGATCGATTTCGCGTGCCGGACAAGCCATGGGAATGAGCTATCGCCGCACCTGGCTGCTGGTCGATGCGATGAATCGCTGCTGGTCGGAAAAGCTGGTGGAGACCATTGCCGGCGGGGCGAGCAATAGGGGGGCGCGGCTCACCCCCTGCGGTCTGGAAGTCTTGCAACTGTATCGCGACATCGAACGCGATCTCGACAGCGCAGTGGCGGGTGCGCCGTTGACGCGGCTCACCGCATTGCTCCGCACCGCCCCGCTCGAACCCAAAGCTCACAACGCGACGCCGCACGCCGACTGAGGCAGCGACAGGCGCCGATCGCTGGTGAAAGCGCGATCGGTCAGCGCGCCCAGAAAGGCCTCGATCGCCGCGCGCTCTCCGGCTGCGATCCGCGGCGCTACATGGCGATCGATCGCCTGGCCGATCGTCGAAGCACTGCCGTCGTGGAGATAGGGGGCCGTCACCATCACGTTGCGCAAACCCGGCGTACGGAAGCGCCCATCATCGCGTGCTCGCCCCGTGATCTCGCCAAGTCCCCGGTCTTTCGATGCGGGCACCGCCGCGTGGAAACGGCCATCGCTCAGGTCCGGCCCGGAATGGCAGGACGCACATGTCCTGCGAAAAGCGTGTTCGCCCCGCAACTCGATATCGGTCAATGCGGTCGCGTTGCCCGCGCGCCACTGATCGTAAGGCGCATTGTTCGAGACCATTGTCCGCTGGAACGCCGCCAGGGCCTTTGCGACTGCAGTCATGTCGATCCGCCCGGCCGTCTCCGGAAACGCATTGCCGAACATCCGGACATAGCAAGCGTCGCGGCCAAGCCGGACCGCGATCTCGGTCTCCTTGCCGTTCATCCCCATTTCGACCGGCGAGAGGCCCGTCACCGGGATCAGCGCCTGAGCCTCCAGCGTATTCACGCGCGGATCGCCCCATGTGAGGCTTTTCGCCCAGGCGACGTTCGTGAGGCCCGGCACATTGCGCCGGCCGGGATCGCCGTGAACGCCGGGATGCGTGGCATTGCCATCGGCAAAGGCGCGCCGCTGAACATGGCAGGTCGCGCAAGACATGCTGCCGTCGATCGAAAGATCGGCATCGTAGAACAACCGGCGTCCAAGCTCGACCTTGGCCGCGGTCATCGCATTGTCGGCGGGCACGCGCGGCGCCGGCCTGCCTTCCGGCCAGACCCAACGCGCCGGGATTCCTGCGGCACCAACCAGCAACAGCACGGCGGCGGCGAGAAGCAATAGTCGCAGGCGCATCACGAAAGATTCAGGCCGGGGATTTCAGGGCAACCGCGCGATCATGACAGGCAGGCTCTGACCGCCATTGCCGGCGATCTGCAGCACATAGCGGCCGGGCTCCAGCGCGAAATCGACCATCTTGCGGACACCCGAGCAAGCGGGGCCACGACCATGCCCGACCGAGATCACCGCCGCGCCATCGCGAACCACGTCGATCCAGGCCGCCGATCCCAGCGCGACACGATAGGTGCCGGATCGATCGACGGAAAAGCCGACAAGGCCGCCATTGCTGACAGATCCGCCCGGATTTTCCGGGCGCAACGCATAACGGACGTTAGGTGTCGGCAACAGCGAGAGGTCGACGGCTTTGCCGATCGTCAGCATCGCGGACTCCAATCGAGCCGAATCCACAGCGGCGGCCAGCCCGCTCCGGCTTGCCCAGCCGGAAAGCTCGGCGGGCAACGGCGCGGCATCAGCGGGACATGTCGGCTCCGCATGCTGCGCCATGGCGGGCATAGTGACGGGAGAGATTGGCACAGACATCGCGACCATGATCGCCGTCACCCATTTCATGTTCATCAAACCTCCACATCGAAGAACTATATTCCACTATATACAGTATGCTATATCCCACCATATACGGCATCCCGAATGTCGGCAATCAACGCCGCAAAAAGGGGATTTCAGATGCGTATCATCCTGCTTGCTTCGACCTGCGCCGTTGCGATGGTCTCGTTTCCTGCGGTCGCGCAGGACGAGACGACCGCAAATGGCAGCTTCGAGCTGGGCCAGATCATCGTGACCGGCCAGCGCCCGTCGGGGCTGGCGATCGGTGCGGATACGCTCGGGCAGGAAGCCATCGCGACCTTCAACCGCAACACGCTGGACGACGCGGCGAACCTGATCCCCGGCGTCACGGCCGGCAACAGCGGCGGATCGCGCAACGAGCGACTGTTGTTCGTCCGCGGTTTCGACCGGTTCCAGGTGCCGCTGTCGATCGACGGCATCCGCGTTTACCTGCCTGCCGACAACCGGCTGGATTATGGCCGTTTCCTCACCCCCGACATTGCCGAGATCCAGGTCGCCAAAGGCTATGCCTCGGTGCTCGATGGCCCCGGTGCGATGGGCGGCGCGGTCAATCTGGTGACGCGCAAGCCGACCAAGGCATTCGAGGCGGAAGTGCGCGGCGTGCTCAACCTCGGCCGCGATGCCGACTATAACGGCTATACCGTCTTCGGGCTGTTCGGCACGCGCCAGGAGCGCTGGTATGCCCAGGCGAGCTTCGCGCGCAATTTCCAGGATTATTGGGACCTGCCGGGCGACTTCACCCCGACGGTCAACGAGAATGGCGGCGAGCGCGATTTCAGCCGCACCGAGGATTGGCGCGTCAACGCCAAGATCGGCTTCACCCCCAATGCCACCGACGAATATGCGATCAGCTACACCCGTCAGGAGGGCTCGAAGAACGCGCCGCTGCATCTGACCGACACCAGCAATGTCAGCCTGCGCAACTGGTCCTGGCCCTTTTGGAACATCGAAAGCCTCTATTTCCTCTCGACCACCGCGCTGGGCGACAAGGCGACGCTGAAGACACGCGCCTATTACAACAAGCTCGACAATCTGTTGCGCTCGTTCGACGACCGCACCCAGACGACGCAGATCCTCAATCGCGCGTTCGACAGCCCCTATGACGACAATGCCTATGGCGGATCGGCTGAACTGGCGGTCGCGCTGACCCCGGCCGACACCTTCAGTCTGGCGTTCCATTATCGCCGCGACGAGCACAAGGAATCGCAGACCAGCCGTCCCGGACTGTCGACCAGCGCGCCCGAGCCCGTCCAGACCAGCATCGAGCGGACCTGGAGCATCGCGGCGGAAAATCGCTACGCATTCAACGACACGCTCAGCCTGACGGTCGGCGCCAGCTATGACTGGCGCGATCTCGACGCGGCCGAAGAATTCGGCGTGCCGCAGGGGCAGACCGGGGCGAACCGGCTCTACAGCTATGCGCTGCGGAACGCCGCTGCATGGAATGCGCAGGGTCGGCTCGACTGGACGAGCGATGCCGGCACGGCGGCGCATCTCAGCATCTCGTCACGCGCGCGCTTTCCCACCCTGTTCGAACGGTTCAGCAGCCAGTTCGGCACCGCCCAGGCCAATCCCGATCTGAAACCCGAGCGCGCGACGACCGCGGAACTGGGTGGCGAACAGCGGTTCGACAAGATCCGCGCCTCGGCCGCGATCTTCTACAGCAAGCTTGAAGATGCATTGGTCTCGGTTCGCACCACCGCCAACCTCAACCGGCGCGAGAACTACGGATCCGCGGACTATTATGGCGGCGAAATCTCGATCGACGCGGAACTGTCGTCGGCGCTCCAGCTCGGCGTCAACTACAGCTATATCCATCGCAGCTTCGATGTCGGCACGCCGCCGACCGGCACGCTGATCCGCCCGTTCCGCCTGACCGACGTGCCCAACCACAAGGCCTTCGCCTGGCTGTCGTGGAAGCCGGTCGACGGGCTGGAGATCGTGCCCAATGCCGAGTTCGCATCGAGCCGGGTCACGGTGACGCCGGCGTCCGCCAACGGTTTGACCCCGGTCTATTACCGGACGGGCAGCTATGTGACGGCTGGTCTGCGCATCGACTATGCTGTGACGCCGCAGATCACGCTGGGTGTGGGCGGACGTAACCTGTTCGACAAATATTATGTGTTGACCGATGGCTTCCCGGAGCCGGGCCGCAGCCTGTTCGCGACGCTGCGGGCACGGTATTGATCTGAGGTCCCCTTCCCCGAGTAGAGGGAAGGGGGCCCCAGCACCAAAAAAGACCGTTCGGGCTGAGCTTGTCGAAGCCCTGTCCTTTTCTTCAGCGCTCGTGTTCAGGCAGGACAGGGCTTCGACAAGCTCAGCCCGAACGGAGGCGAAACGAGCCGAAGCGCGGCGAGTAGAATGGCATAAAACCCCGCCTCCACACGATCTGCACGTCTTTTCATAAAAATCGAGATTTGATCGGTCGCGCAGACGCGCTATCTGTGCCGGCATGCGTAACTTTCAGTTCATTCGTACCCTGAGTATCCTGCCTGCCATCGCGCTGGCCGGTCCCGTTTTCGCGCAGCCCGCGCCGATCCCGCTCTTGCCGGGCCAGGGCGGCCAACCCATAGCGCCGGCCCAGCCCGCGCGTGTGGCACCGCCCCCGGCAGTACCGGTTGCACCCGCATTGCCACTGCCAACTCTCTCGCCCGAACAGGCGACATGGATTGCCGCATGGCTGGCCGGGGGCTCCGACGAGGGGCTGACGGCCGCAGCGATGCAGCGCCAGACACTGTCCGGCGACGCGCTGGTCCGTGCCGCGCTCGATCGCGCGCGCGCGCTGCATGCCGGCCGCGTCGATACCAGCGACTTCCTGGAGATCTGGGCATTGCGCCCGGCCGCTTACGATCCCCTGCCCGCCTTTTCCGCTGCGGTGGCCGCCAACCGGTTGCCGCAATGGGCAACCGATCTGACCCCGCCCTATGCCGGTTACGAGGGCCTGAAGAAGGGCCTGGCGGCCTATGACGAAATCCGCGACGCCGGAGGCTGGCCCAAGCTGGCTGCGGCGTCCACGCCGGCCGCGATCCGCGCGCGACTGACGATCGAAGACAAAAGCGTCACCGCCACCGAGAAGCTGTCCGACGCACTCCAGCGAGCACAGCGCCGCTATGGGCTCAATCCCACGGGCACGCTCGACGCGCGCACGCTGGCCGCGCTCAACGTGCCGGTCGAGGATCGCATCGCCGCGATCATGGCCAATATGGAGCGCTGGCGCTGGCTGCCGCGCGAATTGCCGGTCAATCGCGTCCAGGTGAACATCGCCGCCGCGGTGCTGACCGTGTTCGAGGGCGATGCCCCAGTCGCATCGATGCGTGCCGTCACGGGCAGCCCAACCAACGAAACGCCCATGCTGGTCTCCAGCATCCATTCGATCGTGCTCAATCCGCCATGGAACGTGCCCAGTTCGATCGCCAAGCGCGAGCTTTGGCCCAAGGGCCGCGCCACGCTGATCCGTCAGGGCTACAAGATCGTCGGCACTCCGCAGACCGGCGAACGCATCGTCCAACCCGCCGGGCCGAACAGCGCGCTCGGGCAGCTCAAGTTCGATTTCGACAATCCGTTCGCGGTCTATCTGCACGACACTCCATCGCGCGCGAAATTCTCGAGCTATGATCGCCTGGCCAGCCATGGCTGCATCCGGCTGGAAAAACCGGTCCCGCTTGCCGAACTGATGATGCAGGGCGATCCGAAATTCGCCGGCCAGATCCAGGCGACGATCGACACGGGCAAGACGCAACGGGTGCAGTTGCCCAAACAGGTTGCGGTCTATCTGCTGTACTGGACGGCATTTGCCAGCGGCAACGGCACGATGAACTTCCGTGCCGATCCCTATGGATGGGACAAGCTGCTGGCCGGAAAAATCGAGGCATCGAGCCGCCGCGCGGCGACGATCGCCGTGGCATCGAAGGGGAAATGAGTATGCGTAAGATTGTACTGCTGACACTGACCGCGAGCGCGTTGGCGCTCAGCGCTTGCGGAAGCAAGGAGCCCGAGGCCGTCGAGATCGAGAATAGCGAGAATATCGAGATGCCGGAGGATCTGACGCCGGCGAACGAGACGCCCGCGCCCGAAAATGTGACCAACGAGGTTGCGCCCGCCGCGCCGCCGCCCGCATTCAGCGATGACGAACAGATCCGCGACGACGCCGACGCGACCGGCCTGACCTCACGCCTGCAGCGCAACGAGACCGAGGCCCCCGTCACTAACGAAGGCGGCGCCGTCCACTGATGACGGATGGCCCGGCGCGCCGTGTCGCGCGCCGGGCTGCCCTATCCGCGCGCCAATCGGTCTGGTCGAGGCGGAACTTTCACGATATGCATGCCTCATGGACCGCAGGAGCTTCACCAGGCTTGCGCTGACCGGACTGGGTATTGCCGCCCTGCCCCCGTCAGTGACCCGCGCCGAGCCCCAGGGGCCGGCCGCACCCTCCCCCACGCCGCTTTCGTCATGGGCGCCCCCATCTGCGCGCAATAGCGTGCAGCCGTCCGCTTTTGCGAACAAACCCTATGCCGGATTGCTTGAGCGCGCGCGCGCGACGCTGGATGCCCGGCAGGCCGATTTCGCGCTGCGCGACCGCGTGGCCATCGCCGATTTCAACCAGGCGTCACGCGAGCTGCGCTTCCACATCGTCGACCTGGTCGGCGGCCAATCCAGCTCGTATCTCGTCGCGCACGGTCGCGGATCCGATCCCGGCCATTCGGGCTGGCTCAGGAGCTTCTCCAACGATCCGGGATCGCTCGCCACATCCGAAGGTGCCTATCGCACTGGCCAGATCTACAATGGCGTCCATGGTGCCGCGATGCGGTTGATCGGAATGGATCCGGGCAACAGCAACGCGGAATCGCGCGCGATCGTGATCCATGCCGCCGATTATGTGGGCGAGAACCAGATCGCCACCTGGGGCAAGCTCGGCCGCAGCGAAGGCTGTTTCGCCGTTGCGCCGCATATGCTGGCCCAGGTTCTCGGCATGCTCGGGTCCGGCCGGCTGCTTTACGCCGACAAGGTGTAATCAAGGCAGCAAGACGACTTGCCCCATCGGCGCGACGCTGGCATGGGGAACGCCTTGGGGCGCTTAGCTCAGTTGGTAGAGCATCTCGTTTACACCGAGAGGGTCGGCGGTTCGAGCCCGTCAGCGCCCACCAGGAACTCCGCTCAGGAAAACAGCCCCACCTGGCGCAAGCTCGACAGGTACGCGGCCATCGCCTGGGCGACATGATCGGACAGTTCGATATAGACGCGACGGCCATCCATCGGATCGGCAGTCCGCACGAACAGGCCCTGCTCGCTCATCATGCGGATCCAGCGCAAAGCAGTGGTCGGGGGCACGGCGGCGGCAATGCACAGACTTGAAACCGCCACCGGCGCGCCCTCGAGGCGTGCAGCCGCCAGATCGAGCAGCATGTCCCACGCCGGATCGGCGAACAGGTCACCATCGAAGAATCGCGCGCGCAGACGCCGCGCACGAATCAATCGACGGACCTCCTCCGCCTTCGTTGCATTCGCCTCGTCCGAAGCGACCAGATCGACCGCAACCTCCGCCACATATCCGCGACGGCGTTCGCTGAAACCCTGACCGATGCTGGTTTCTTCGGAAAGCGTGGCCAGCGCCTTGGCGATCCGGCCGACCTCTTCGCTCAGATTGCGCAATCGCCGCGTCTCGTCTCCCGACAGGTCCGAAACACGGTCCAGGCGCAAGGACTGGAACGTGAGCGCCGCCGCCAGTTCGATCGGTGTGGGATCGCACAGCAATTCGATCGCCGGATTTGAAATCGTTCCGACGACACGATCCACGATTGCGAGTGGCAGCAAGACAAGGCCGCCGCAGCGCCCTTCCTCCGCAGCCTGCTCGATCGCGGCGAGCAGAGGGTCGAGCGCCGGTCCATCGGCCGCGTCGGCGGCAAGCACGATCATGTGCGCCGCACCATCGGCAATGACATCCGGCGCACCGGCATAGCCGACCGGTCCGATCGCCCGATGGCCAGTGCCCTGGACAGCCGCCACCGCGGTCGCCACCGCCAGCGGATTCTCTCCGAGGATCATGATATCCGCTCGCGCCTCGTACACGGCCGAGCCGGCTCCCCCGTCGCTCACCAAATCCTCCTGTTCGCCCCGCGTTCACGATCCAGACTACAACGCTGGACAAGGACCGCCATCATTCGTTCAAGCGCTGGCTTTCCAGTTCGGCTTGTCTGCCAGATTGCAGTCAGACCGGATCAATCAAAGCCACAAAACCTCCAAAATGGAGCAAAGTTGAGCAGACCGACGCGATGGCCATTGATCCCGCTATGATCGCCGATCGGTCCGGCCGATTCCAGCGCATATCCACGGCCCGAAGCTTCTCCGCTTTTTTGCTCCGTTACGGATGTATCGGTTCGCGGCGCCCCAGTCCATTCTCGCGTAGCAGCCGTTCAAGCGTGTCGAGTTCGATCAATGCATCGGCGATACGCGGCGCGAGCCCGCCGCCATGGTCGAGCATCTCGGACAGGACAAGCGCGCGGGACAGTGGCGCGCGCGCGGAAGAAAGCCATGCCGAGCCCTCCGCGACGGTATAGGCTTGGGGTGCTCCCCCCGGATGGTCGGATCGCTTCATGCGGAGCCATTTAAGGCAAAGTGGCGCGCGGTGAAGATGCCCCCTCCGTTCCGGATCATGTTTCGGCACGAAGCTGCTTTCGCACCCATCATCTCGCGTCCCGAACGCCCGCTCTTCGCGCGCCACGCAACTGTCACAGACGTAGTCTAGGGCGTCCCCTTCACGATTGGGGTACGGCACGATGAACGCCAGCACGACCGCAGATACACACATCGCACGTCCCGATCTGGACAAGGGCCTGGGCCGGATCGGCACAATCGGTTTCGGCGCTGCGATCGTCGCAGCCCTGTTCTACGTCGCCTACAGCATCTATGCCGATGCCAGTGCGGTGGGCGTGCATGCTACCACCTATCTGCCGTTCATCCTGCTGTTCGTCGCGCTGATGATCGCGCTCGGCTTCGAGTTCGTGAACGGTTTCCACGACACCGCCAATGCCGTCGCGACCGTGATCTACACCAATGCGATGCCCGCCAATGTCGCGGTGGTCTGGTCCGGATTCTTCAATTTCCTGGGCGTCCTGCTCTCCACCGGCGCGGTGGCGTTCGGCATCGTCTCGCTGCTGCCGGTCGAGCTGATCCTGCAGGTTGGCTCCAATGCCGGCTTCGCCATGGTGTTCGCGTTGCTGATCGCCGCGATCGTCTGGAACCTTGCGACCTGGTGGCTGGGCATCCCCTCATCCAGCTCGCACACGCTGATCGGTTCGATCATCGGCGTCGGCGTTGCCAATGCCCTGCTCCACGGCAAGAGCGGCACGTCGGGCGTCGACTGGACCAAGGCCACCGAGATCGGCCAGGCGTTGCTGCTCTCGCCGCTGGTCGGCTTCGGCGTCGCTGCCCTGCTGTTCCTCGCGATGAAATTGCTGATCCGCAACGAAGCGCTCTATCAGGAGCCCAAGGACGGCGTCCCCCCGCCCTTGTGGATCCGCGCGCTGCTGATCTTCACCTGCACCGGTGTCAGCTTCGCGCATGGATCGAATGACGGGCAAAAGGGCATGGGCCTGATCATGCTGATCCTGATCGGCACCGTACCCACCGCCTATGCGCTCAATCGCGCGGTGCCGGTGCATTACACCGCCGAATTCCATAGCAATTCGGCGGCTGCCGCGGCCGCGCTGGGTGGCCGCCCGGCCGATGCACCCTTCCCGGCGGAAGCGCGGCGGATCGTGACCTCCTATATTTCGGACAAGACGCTGACTCCGGCCACCGTCCCCGCGCTTGCCACACTGATCGGCGATGTCGACCAGCAGGTGAAGGACCATGGTTCGTTCACGCAGATTCCCGCCGCGGCGGTCGGCAATATCCGCAACGACATGTATCTCGCCTCCGAAGCGATCAAACGCCTCGGCAAGGAGCCGACCGCACCGGTCCCCGCAGCGCAGGCGCAAACCCTTTCGACGTACAAGGCATCGCTCGACGCGGGCACGCGCTTCATCCCGACCTGGGTCAAGGTCGCGGTCGCCTTCGCGCTCGGGCTGGGCACGATGGTCGGCTGGAAAAGGATCGTGGTCACGGTCGGCGAAAAGATCGGCAAGTCGCATCTGACCTATGCGCAGGGCGCCTCCGCCGAGCTGGTCGCGATGGGCACGATCGCCAGCGCCGACATGCTGGGTCTGCCGGTTTCCACCACCCATGTCCTGTCATCGGGCGTCGCCGGCACGATGGCCGCGAACGGATCGGGCCTGCAGATGAGCACGATCCGCAACATGCTGATGGCCTGGGTGCTGACGCTGCCCGTGTCGATCATCCTCGCGGGCGGGCTCTATATGCTGTTCTCGCTGATCGTCTGATCTGGGGGGCTGTCGATCTGCCGGCATCCTTCCGCGCCTCGGAATCTCCCCAATATGTCATTCCCGCGAAAGCGGGAATCCAACGCACCTTGTCCATCAGCGACCAGACGTCGGTGGCGCGCTTTCGGCATGCGCAGGGCGCGCGCGGTCGCACGATCCCGATGGTCAGCAGTGACACGACGAAGGCCGCGAGGAAGAAGGCAAGTGCGCGATAAACGCTGGCGATCGGCGCCGCTCGACAATTAGGGAATCGTCATTCCTGTACGGCTTTCGCGACGACCCCGCCCTTCATGACAAACGCCATCGATTCCAGGGTCCGCACGTCGCTCAGCGGATCGCCACGCACCGCGATAATGTCCGCCACTTTTCCAGACGCAAGCGTGCCCACTTCCTGCTCCAACCCGCTATGCGCAGCCGCCCAGATCGTCGCCGAGCGGATCGCGTCAAGCGGGGTGAAGCCCGCTTCCACCATCAGCGAAAATTCGCGTGCATTCTCACCATGTTTCGAAACCCCGGAATCGGTGCCAAAGGCCACGCGAACGCCCGCCTTGTGCGCGCGGCGCAGTGCCGCGACCATCAACGGCCCCACCTGTCGCGCCTTTGCGCGCACGGGCGCGGACATCCATTCCGCGGTCTCTGCCTGACGCTTGACGGTGTCGCCCGCGAGCAGCGTCGGCACCAGATAGCTTCCCTTCGCCTTGAAAAGCTTGATCGATTCATCATCGAGATAAGTGCCGTGCTCGATCGAATCGACGCCTGCGCGGAGCGCGGCATTGACGCCATCGGTCCCATGCGCATGCGCCGCCACCTTGCGGCCAAGCCGGTGTGCGGTCTGGACGATCGCGGTCAGTTCCTCGTCGCTCATCTGCTGGCCGAGCCCCGCCGCGGTATTGGATATCACACCGCCAGTGGATGCGGTCTTGATCACGTCGGCGCCCCGCTGGACCGCGAGGCGCACCGCGCGTGCGCAATCATCCGCGCCCGTGCACAATGTCGGTGGCCGAAACATCTGCAGGATCTCACGGCGATAGCCATGAATATCAAGGTGCCCGCCATGCGCCGCGACGACACCTGCCGCAATGATCCGCGGCCCCATCACCTTGCCCGCCGCGATCGCATCGCGCAGCCCGAAGGTCGCCTCAGGGTCACCGTCCAGGTCGATGACCGTCGTAAAGCCTGCGCGCACGGTGCGCCCGGCGTAGACGACGCCATCGAACGCTTGGTCGGTTGCCGATTTGGTCACCGTATCCAGACGGTTTGACGGGCCCGATTCAAAAGTGATGTGAACATGACTGTCTATAAAGCCCGGCATGACGAAAGCGTCACTGAGATCGATCACCTTGCCTTCGCCGACAAAGCCGTCGCGGATCTCGACGATCTTGCCCCCGCGCACCACGATGGTCTTTTGCGTCTCGACCCGTCCGCTCGCCGGATCGGCAAGCAGCCGCCCGGCACGCACATAGACGGGCGTGTCGTCCGCAGACTGCGCGCCGGCCGGAACGGCGGCTGCAGTCGAAAGAAGCACTGCAAACAAGGCGATCTTCATCTCATATCCCCTCTCTTCCTGTTTTGCCTGCAAGCGTCAGGGCGCCTGATGGCCCCAGATGTTCGCCGGGCACCAGGCGGCGCCGTCGCGATCGACGATGTCGCAGAGTTGGCCGAGCACGAAGGCAGGCCCGATCGTACAGCTCGACCCGACCATGTTCCAACCATCACACCAAGGTGTGACAGCGGCTCCGCCACGATGTCGAGCGAAAGGCGCGTACCTAACATGTTGGAATCAAAGTTCTTTTCATCTTCGTCACCCCGGGCTTGACCCGGGTCCCGCTTCCTTTCACGCATGGACAGACGAAAGCGGATCCCAGGCCAGCCTAGGGTGACGAAATCAATGTGACGAACTTTCGATTCAGGTTCCTAGAAGGTTCTGCTGACGGTCAGCCCGATCTCGCGCGGACGCACACGATAGATCGCGGTCGGGATAGGGGTTGCAATGAATGAGTTGTCGCTGTCACGGCCGATCGAATACTGGCCACGACTGTTCGTCACATTATTCGCATAAAGATTGAATTCCCAGCCGTCGGCGTGCCGGATCCCCGCCGTCAATTGCAGCGTGGAATAATCGGGGTAGAGCAGGCGCGATCCACCGAACCGGCCCATGCGCTTTCCGACATGGTTCAGCTGGGCGCCAAGAGTCACGTCGAGCCCATCCGACAGCGCAAACTTGTAATTGGCGTGGAAGCTGCCGGAAAATTTAGCGTAGTCCGGAAGTGGGTCACCCGATTTTGCCGGCACCGTCGAAGAGGCGGGCAGTTCCCGCAAGACCGCATCGCCCACAGCGATCCAGCCCCCAAAGGTCAGACCCGTCATCGGATGAAGATCGACTGCCAGCTCGATTCCCTCGCTCTTGGCGCTGCCCCCGTTGCCGGTATAGCCGAGAGAGGTCTGGGTTTGCAGCTGGAGCTGGATATCCTTCCAGTCGATATAATAGAGCGACAAATCGAAGGTCAGCAGACGATCGGCCAGATTGCCCTTGGCCCCGATTTCATAGCTGCGGGTGCGGTCGGGAAGATATTGCGGCGGGACGCCGGGGATGACATTCGCACCGGCTGCGCGATAGCCCGAAGCAGCGCGCGCATAGAGCATGAAGTCATTGTTGATCTTGAACCGCGGAGTCACCGAATAGGTAAAGACGTTCGCGCTCGATCGCTTCTCAGAGAAATTAGCGCCTGTCGGACTTCCATAAAGCAGCTCAACGATCGGCCCGCTGCCGACGTTCGAAACGCCTTGGCGTATCCAGCTCTGCCGCGCGCCGGCCTGAATGTCGATCTGGTCGGTGACCTGCAACGTCACATTGCCGAAGATCGCCTTCTCCTTGAAGGTAAGGCGCGGGCTAATTGTGCCCCCAAGCGCGACGAACGCGCCGGTCGAGGGATCCACCACGATCAGATCCTGCACATTCCCACCCACTTCGTCGGTGTAATAACCGCCAAGTTGAAGGTCCAGCGTGTCGGCAACAACCGGGATATTGGCGCGAAGCTCCTGAGTGAACTTCTTGTTCTTGTTGTTGTCCCGAACGACAAAACCGTCGACCCCGTAGGTCGGCACCGCCAAGAACCCCAAGCCGGCACTTATGTCGAATTTGTCGTCTATATCATTCACATTGTACCCGGTCACAGAGACCAGGGTCACCGGGCCAAGCGTGCCGGTGATGTGGGCGCTATAGGCCTGCATGGCATTGGTAAAGGCAGTCGATCCCGGAACATAGGCCTGCTTCTGGTCGCCTAACGAGAGATGCTCATCATCGGTCCCGCCCCCCTCATTGCGCTGAAAGAGCGCACTGAGCTTTATGGTCCAGTCCTCCGTGGGACGAATGAGCAACGCGACGCGCCCGCCAAAGACACGGCGCCAGTTTATGTTCTTGTCCCCATAGACTGGATTGTCGATCCATCCCGCATCGCGGCGATAATAGCCGCTCGCCCGCACTGCGATGTTCTCGCCAAGTGGGATGTTGACAGAGCCGCGAGCGCTATAGCTCGGATCACCAGCACCATCGACGACCGCCAACCCTCCCGTCATCCGAGCCGTCACGCGCTCGGTCGATGGCGCGATGGTCTCATATTTGATCAGCCCCCCCATGCTGCTGGCGCCGTAGAGCGTCCCTTGCGGGCCTCTCAGGACTTCGATCTGCTTGATATCGCCGGGATCGAAATCGGGCAGCGTCAAGGCCCCCACCGAAGAGCCGAAGGGCACATCGTCGATGATAACACCGACCGTCGGATTGCCCGGGCCGGTCGAGATGCCGCGAATGACCACATTTGTGATCGATTGCGCGCCAGGCTGCATCGACAAGCCCGGCACAGAGGCGAAATAGTCGGCGAGCCTCGTCTGGTTCGCGTTTGAAAGCGCGCTCGCATCGATCACCGACACGGCCAGCGGCACATCCTGCAGGCGCTCCGAACGCTTTTGCGCGGTGACGATGATGTCCTCACCGGAACCGGCGACTGGCTCGAGCTCGCCCGACAAACGACTGGACTGCTCATCTGCGTCCAGCCTTGCTGCGTTTCCCACTCGACCGATCGCGAACGCGCCCGACGGGTCGGACCGGACTTCAAAGCCCGTGCCGGCCAAGAGCTGCTTCAGCGCGGCGGCGTCCGACATCGATCCGCGCACGCCGGGGCTTCGAACCGAGCGGACATCAGAAATCTTGTAGAGAATCTGCTGCTTGGTCTCGCGGGCGTAGATCTCCAACACCTGCTTCAGGCTTCCGCTGCGAATATTGAATTGCCGCGCCTGGGCTTGTGCGGGTGCTGCGATCGCAACAACGCACACGCTAGCCGCGAGTACAGCCCCGAACCTGGTCGAATAGGTCATGAGATTAGCTCCCCCTGAATATCCGAAGTGTATTCACTTCGACTGGGAACGACGAAGCAGAGTCACAAACCCGTAATAGATCAATTGGAAATTTTTATTTCGCCACCTGCATCTTCAACGGTCAGGCCAAAGGTATTTCGGAGAAAGCGCGTAAATCCGCCTACATTTGATGCGCTGAAATTTCCGCCAATCCTAATGGACGCGACTTCCGGATCCACGATTACAATCTTTTGCTGATTATATCGGTTGAATTCCGCAACAACATCACCCAGCGTCGATTGCTCGAACGTAAGCATGCCATCGCGCCATGCCAGCGAGTCCTCCACCAGCACCGGCGCCTGCGCAGCAACATAGGTCGATCCGTTTTCGGCGATCGCGATATTGCCCGTGGTTATCGTCGTAGTGGCTGATGAAAGCGCCTTTTGCCCGGTATTGACTTCATCGATCCGGACGCGACCTTCGACAACCGAGACGATCACCTTTCCACGATCGCGCCTGACCGAGAATTTCGTGCCGAGCACCGTTACCGTCCGCAACCCGGCATGCACTCTGAACGGTACCTTGTCGGAATGCTTGACCTCGAAATAGGCCTCGCCGCGATCAAGCCAGACGTCGCGGCTTTCGGTGGTGACTGCAGCGCGCAGCGAAGTCGCCGTGTTGAGCTCGATACGGCTGCCATCATTCAGCGGTATGATCTTGTGCCCACCGACTCGCGTTTCGACGCGCTGCGCCACCAGCTCCGCCGATTCCGACCCGGAAGGTCGGGGTGAGCGCTCCACGTACAAAATAGTTGCGGAAAAAATTACCGCCAGGGAGGCCGCAATGGCCATCGGCGCGGATATGCGAGCAGCCGATCCGACACGCATCCGAGGCGTGTCGACGACAGCCTCACCGACGGCAGCGATACGATCCGCCTGCTTCCACCAATAATCCAGGCGCCAATACGCCATCTTGTTGGCAACCGCTTCGGTGAGCCAGTTGTCCAGCTCCCGTTGATCCGCTTCACTCCAGTCAGGCTCCTGACGGCGCGCCAACCAGCGCGCAGCGGCCTCCTCTGTCTGATGGCGACCAGTCATCGCTGAAGCTTTCGCAAAAACTTGGACACGACCGGAATATGGCTCTGATGATCGGAATCTCCGGAAAGAATATCCGCAATCGCACGCATGCCCATCAGTGTCTGCTTTTCAACAGTGACCAGACTTATTCCCATGCGTTCCGCAACTTCCCGGGTAGACAGCCCTTCCACCTTGCGCAGGCGCACAACCTCTCGGCAACGAGGCGGAAGCCGACCCATTGCATCCAGAGTTCGACGCAGTTCGTCTCGCGCGTTCAGCTGACGCTCGGTGGCGAACACGTCCACTTCTTTGTGCACATCTTCAAGATCCGCAACCAGCTCGAAAGATACGATTCGTGCACGGCGCGCCCGATCAATGAGATAATTGCGAGCGATCTTGACGATATAGGCGCGGGAATTTTGTGGCAGCGCCTCGCGCGCTGCAACAAACACACGCTCGTAGATTTCCTGCCGCACGTCAGCAAAATCCGTTCCATGCGGCGAGTTTCGGCGAATGAAACCCATCAACATCCGTTCGAGCGGGAACACCTCTCGTTCGAACCAGTCATTAAGGGCCCTATCGTCAATCATCGGAACGTACCGCGAACTCCCAATTTATGTGCTGGATGGTGAGACGAATGACGGCTGGAAAACCATAATAGCGAAATACGGATGGCGGGAGATTTTCTGCGAAAGGTCAAGCAGGAGCAGAAAGGCCGCACGACCAAGAGTTGCAACGCGATACCTTCATGGCAGTGGCACCTGTCGCCCCGCCCGGCTTGTAGCGCTCGGCCCAACCGCAAGGCTGGTAGTCTCAGATGCGGCTCCGCATGAACCCGTCAGCCTGGCACATTCGCCGAAACGGGAATGGTTCGCGCGGAGCCCCTGAGACGCGGAGTGGAGAAGGACGGGGGCCGGGCTACGGCCGACTGCGTCACGAAAAGCTCAGCCCGAACGGGTCTGGAGTTCAGTGTCAGCTCGCTACCCCACTTCGGGATAGCGATCCGGCACATAGCGTTCGGCGGGCACCGGATGGCGGATATAATCATCGTGCCGCATGCGAGCGGGCAAGGTGACGACGGGCTTGGGCACGTCGTCATAGGGGATCTGGTCGAGCAGATGCGCGATGCAGTTGAGGCGCGCCTTCTTCTTGTCGACCGCCTCGACCACCCACCAGGGCGCGTCCTCGATATGGGTGCGTTCCAGCATCGTCTCCTTGGCGCGGGTATAATCCTCCCAGCGGCGGCGCGATTCGACGTCCATCGGGGACAGCTTCCACTGTTTCAGCGGATCGTGGATGCGCATGTTGAAACGGAACTGCTGCTCCTCGTCGGTGATCGAGAACCAGTATTTGAGCAGGATGATGCCGGAACGGACCAGCATCCGCTCAAACTCGGGCACGGAGCGGAAGAACTCCTCATATTCGTCGTCGCTGCAGAAGCCCATGACATGCTCGACGCCGGCGCGGTTGTACCAGCTCCGGTCGAACAGCACGATCTCTCCGGCCGCCGGCAGATGCGCGACATAGCGCTGGAAATACCATTGGGTGCGCTCGCGCTCGTTGGGCGCGGGCAGCGCGGCAACCCGGCAAACGCGCGGATTGAGCCGCTGGGTGATGCGCTTGATCGCGCCGCCCTTGCCGGCAGAATCCCGCCCCTCGAAGATCACGACGACCTTCAGCCCCTTGTGCTGCACCCAGTCCTGAAGCCGGACCAGTTCGTGCTGAAGCCGGAACAGCTCCTGAAAATAGACGCGCCGCTCGATCTGCTCGCGGTCGGGATGGTCCGACAGATCGGCGAGCAGAGCCTCCAGCCGGCTTTCGTCGATCTCCATCTCCAGCTCCTCGTCGAAGCTGTCGGCGATCTCCGCCTTGATCCGGCCGAGTTCATGCGAAGATGTGGTGTCCATGCGATCTTTCCTGCGGTGACGCAGCATCATCGCGATGGACGGTGACGGACATGTGACGCCGCCGATGCATTCGCACCTATCCAGGCGTCAAACTCCCGCCCGTCACCGTCTGAAGATCCTTAGAATGAATATCCCGCAGACACGCCGAACCAGCGCGGCTTCTGATAGGAAACATTGTCGGCGAAATTGGTGATGATCGCGCCGGCATAATATTTCTGGTTGGTCAGGTTCTGGCCGAACACCGACAGGCGCCAATGCTGGTCGGGCGAACGCCAGGCCACCGATGCGTTGACCACCTCATAGGCGGGCTGCTTCACGCGATTGGTGAGTTCGACGAAGTAGCGGCCGCTGAAAAAGGCCGACGCGTTGAAGGTCAGCACACCGCCTGCAAGCGGCGTATCGTAGTTCGCGCCGAAATTGATCGTCCAGCGCGGTGCGCGGATCAGGTCGTTGCCCGAGACATTGAAGGGCCCGACCGTCGAATTGCCCGCGGGAAGCCCCCCGACGATGACCGGGACGTTGACCGACGCATTGGTGAAGTCGATGATCTTGGGGCGCAGGAACGACGCCCCGGCATTGAGGCGCAATCCGTCCGTGACGTGCGCACTCACATCCATCTCGAAGCCATCGATCTCGGCCTTCGGGGCGTTCTGGAGCAATGTCGCGATCTGGTTGTTGACCGTGGTGACAAGGCTCACCTGAAGGTCGGTATAATTATAGTGGAACGCCGCGGCATTGATCGTGATTCCCGGCGCCGGCCGGGTCTTCACGCCGACCTCGAACGCTTCGATCCTTTCGGGAGCGGCGGGAATCAATGTCCCGTTGATGGTCGTCGCATTGTAGGTGCCCGCTTTGTACCCCTGGGTGTAGGATGCATAGACGTTCGATCCTTGCGCGAATTCGTAGCGGATCACGGCGCGCGGCGACCAGTCCTGCCAGCTTGCCTTGCCCTTCGTCTCGATACCCGTCGCGAGGGGGCGGTTATAGGATTGCTTCTGATCCCAGCTGTAGCGGATACCCGCAGTCAGGAAGAGATGGTCGAGCACTTCGTAGGTCGACTCCGCAAACCCCGCCACGGCTTTCGATCTTTGTCCATAGACGAGCCGCGTCAGGCTGGTCGGCGTGATGCTCGTCAGCGGATCATAGAGCGTCCGGCTCTGGAAGCCGGTCACGCCAATCAACCAGGAGAGCCTGCCGTCGCCATCGCTGGTCAGCGTCAGCTCCTGATTATAGGCGCGCCCGCGCTGCCGGAAATCGTTGATCGACAGGCTGAGCGGCGAAATATCGGTCACCGAGTGCGAGAAACCATGGGTTTCCGACCAGGATGCGAGGCCGCTCAACACCGCGCCGCCCAGATCGATCGAGACATGGCCGTCGACCAGATACTGGTTGAGCTTGAAATACGGAACCGTCGCGGTCGAGCTGGTATAGGCCTCGGTCGGAATACGGATGTCGATCGGCAGGTTCAGCGGATTCTGCGCCGCCATGGCGCGGCGCGCCTGCGAGTTGCCGGCAAGCGGCTGTCCTGAATAGGTGACATTGTCCCAACTGTAATTGTACATCCCGTTGAGCTGGATCTCGATATCGTCGGTCGGCACGAAAAGCAGTTTCGCGCGAATGATCGCCGCCTTGCGCTGTCCCTGGCGGGTGTCGAGATAGATGTTGTGGATATAGCCGTCGTCGCGAAGCCCGGTCGCCGCGACGCTGGCCGCCAGCTTGTCGGCGACGATCGGCCCGCTTAGATAGGCAGTGCCCTTGAGAAAATCGTAGCGGCCATAGGTCAGGCTGGCATCGCCCGTCGTCTCGAAGCTCGGCTTCTTGGTGACGATGTTGATCGCGCCACCGGTCGCGTTGCGGCCGAACAAGGTTCCCTGCGGTCCCTTCAGCACTTCGATCCGCTCGACATTCGACAATTCCTGCGCCGTCGTCGCCTGTTCGGGCTGGTAGACGCCGTCGATGAAGGTCGCGACATTCGGCTCGTCGCCGGCGCTGGCGTTGCGGCTGCCGATACCGCGGATCGTGGGCTGCGAATTGTTGCTCGATTTCGCCCAGAGCAGTCCGGGCGTCGCCAGGGTCAGATCCTGGGTCGATGCCACACCGGCGGAGGCGAGTTGGTCGGCGGTCAGCGCGGTGATCGAGATCGGCACATTCTGCAGCGATTCCGAGCGCCTTTGCGCGGTCACGACGATCTCGCCGTCATTCGCGGGCTGATCGTCGGCGGCGGTTGCGGTGTCTGCCACCGGGTCCGTCGACTGGGCGGAAAGCTGTCCCGGCACGAGAATCGACAGGCCAACCGATATGAGCAGGGCTGTTCTTGTCATCGTCTTCCTCCCCCATGCACCACGATCGGGCATCGACCGTTTCCAACATGTCACCACGCTGCCGCACCCTGTTCGCCGGGTGCGTGCCCACGTCATGAGCATGGAAACTAACCAGCCCCCCTATTCACAGGAACTTGGAACTTCTGACGAGCTATTGCGGAAAAACCGTCGATGATCCTGCGATCGGATGAGGCATGAATCGGCCCACGCTGCTGTGCCGACATCCGGCACGCCGATGGAAGGACTCCGATGAACGCCCCCGCAACCTTGACTCACAGCGGCCTGGAAGGCGCCCTGCTCGACTGCGACGCACATCTCTACATGGAACCCGACGTGATGCAGGACATTGTCCGCGACGTCGGCGCGGGCTTCGTCATGGATTTCCTCAAAAGCTTTTCCGGCTCGCCCGACGACGTGGCCGCCCGGGCCCGCAATCGCGACAATGTCTGGTCGGTCAAGGGCATCAGCGCGCTTGGCGCCACCGAGGCGGTCGACCGACTGGAAGCGATGGACCGTACGGGAATCGCAGCCCAGCTCGTCTTTCCCAACACCGCGCTGATCGAATTGCGCGTCGATTCCCCCGCCGCGCGCGAAGCCTGCCGCCGCTACAACGACTTCGCCATTGCCTGGACCCGGCGGGCCGGAGGCCGCGCCCGCGTCGTGTGCCAGATCAATCTGGGCGATCCGGCCTGGGCGATGGAGGAGCTCGCGCGCGTGCTGAAGCTCGGCGCAAAGGGCGTTCTATTGCCCTGCGCGACCCCGCCCGGCGGAGTCTCGCCCGCAAACGACATCTGGGATCCCTTCTGGGCGATGCTGCAGGACGCCAATGTGCCGGCGTTGATCCACATCGCGGCGGGGGGCGTGGTCAATGGCGGCGGTCCCAACGATCCGATGCTGCCGCCGCGCGAATTCGCCTATGCAAAATCGCTGCGGATGAGCTTCGATGGGCGCGCCGGCGGCGAGGAAGCGATCGGCCCCTATTTCGTGCTGGTCGCGCACATGGCTGCGGAGGTCTTTCTGCTGACCATGGTGATGGGCGGGGTCTTCGAACGCTTTCCGCGCCTCGCGCTCGGTATCATCGAGGTCGGCGCAGGCTGGCTCGGCCCGCTGTGCGAGCGCATGGACCAGCATGCCGATCTGATGGCGAAGATCGGCATCACCTATCCGCTGAAACCCAGCGAATATGTCCGCCGCAACGTCCGGGTCACACCGATGTGGGCGGAAAATCTCGAAGCCATGGTGCAGCGTTACGGCCTCACTGAAACCTATGTCTTTTCCAGCGACTATCCGCATATCGAAGGCAGCCGGGATCCGATCGGCAAGTTCCGTAAATGGACGGACCGGCTCGATGCCGGTTTCGAGCGGGCCTTCTATATCGACAACGCGGCCATTCTTTTCCCGGAATGAGAGTCTGTTTAGAAAAGCCGGTACCAGCCCGCTCCCCCGCCCAACCACCCGACAGGATCATGCTGTATCGGGTGGTTGGGCGGGGGAGCGGGCTGGTACCGCCTCCAGAAAGCGCGCCTCCGCGCTTTCTCAAACAGGCCCTGAGCCCCCAAGACAGTGAGGCAGTGTGAGGATGAGTGACAGGCGCGCGCATTGGTCGACCGAAGCATTGCTGCTCGGTTCCGGCATGTTCGCACCATTGGCGATGAGCGCGCTCTCGCCGGTGCTGCCCAAGATCCAGCAGGCATTTGGCGGCACGACCGACGCCGCATTCATGACCAAGGCCACCGTCATGATCGTCGGCATCGCGATGATCGTCGCGTCTCCGCTCAGCGGCATGCTGGTTCGGCGGTTCGGCCCACGCAAGCTGCTGGCGGGCTGCTATGCGCTGTTCCTGGTGGCGGGCGTGGCGGGCATGGTCCTGCCCACCCTGCCCGCGATCATCATGGCGCGATTGTTCGTCGGTGCCGCGGCGGCGGTGATCGTGGCGCTCGCGATCTCGCTGATCGGCACATTATATGAAGGGCGCGCGCGCGAACGCCGGATCGGCGCCATCCACGGTCTCGGCGCGGCTTTGCTTGCGATGCTCGTGCCGCTTTCGGGGTTGCTCGGCGATGTCGGCGGGTGGCGCATGTCGTTTCTGGTCCATCTGATCGCCCTGCCCTTTCTCGCGCTCGCGCTGATCAGTCCCGATCTGGCGACGATGCATCAGGCGGACAGCGACCGGCCGGAGCGCCCCTCGTCGATCCGACCCGTGCTGGGCATTGCGCTCGTCGCGATCCTGGCGGGCTCGATCACCTTCAGCATCCCGGTGTTCGAACCCTTCCGTCTCGTCGAGATCGGGGTGCACAGTTCGGCGATCGCGGGCGCCATGTTCTCGATCACGGTCGGCTTCTCGGTCGCGAGCAGCTTCGCCTTCGGCGAACTTCGCCGCTTCGCGCCCAATGCCGTGCTGTTCCTTCTCGCCTTCGGCTTCTGGAGCGTCGGCCTGACCATCGTCGGTTTCGCACCGACGATCGGCGTGATCGCGACGGGCATGGCGTTGATCGGCCTGGGTGGCGGGCTGGTCGGACCGACCATCTTCTCACTGGTCGCATCACTCAGCAGCGACGCCGATCGCGCGCGCAACACCGGGCTGGTCAAGGGCGTCTATTATGCCGGACCATTTCTTGGGCCAAGCGCACTGCATCTCGCCTTTCCCGACGAACCCGCCTCGACCAGCCTGTTCGCGCTCGCCTCGCTCGCGGGGCTGCTGGCGATCAGCGCCTGTATCATGGCAACCCGCGCCAGGGGGCGTGAAGCAACCGCATGACCAACGAAACTCCAGGCGCTTCGCTGGCCCGCAGCAGGGCCGATCTGCGCCATTTCTTTGCGCCCGGCAGTGGCATCGCGATCATCGGTCGCGTCGATAGCGATGCCGGTGTGGCGCGTATGATCGCCCGTTACGGCCGCGACACGAAGCTGTGCTTCGTCAATCCCAAGGGCGGCGAGATCGCCGGCATCCCGGTCTATCGCACGATCGATGCGGTGCCCGACGATTTCGGCATCGCGCTGCTGCGCGTCGGCCCCGCCAACGTGGCGCAGGTCGTGCGCGACTGCGCGGCGCACGGCATCCGCAGCATCGTCATCTTCAGCGCGGGCTTTTCGGAAACCGGCCCCGAAGGCTCGGCGCACGAGGCTGCGCTGGCCGCCGCGATCGCCGAAACCGGCGTGCGGGTGATCGGCCCCAACACCGCGGACAACATGTTCGAGCGTTTCGCCGTGCCCGATGGGCATCGCGGCGGACTGATTGGTCTGGTGACGCAGAGCGGTGCGATGGGCCGGCCGATCGTCGAAGGCATGGCGATGGGCGCCGGTTTCAGCCGCTGGATCACGGTCGGCAACGAGGTGGATATCGAGATTGCCGACGTGATCGGTCATTTCACCGCCGACGATCCCGCCCGCGTGATCGCGGGCTATGTCGAGGGGTTCAAATCGCTTCCACGCCTGCGAGCCGCGCTCCAAGCCGCCAATCGCGCGGACAAGCCGGTGATCTTGCTCAAGATCGGCGAAAGCGAACGCGGCGCGCGAATGGCGGCGTCGCATACCGGGCACCTCTCCGGCAATGACGCGATCGTGCAGGGCCTGTTCGACCAGCACGGCGTCACCCGTGTCCGCGATCTCGACGAACTGCTCGAGACCGCCAATCTCTTCGCCAAGCTGCCGGCCGAGACCGGCCCGGGTGCGGCGCTCTATTCGGTGTCGGGCGGGACCGCGACCTTGATGGCGGAGATTGCCGAACGACACGGCGTGGACGTGCCCCCGCTGGGCGAGGCGACGAAGGAACGGCTCGGCCGGCTGCTGCCCGGCTATGTCTCCTTCGCCAATCCGGTCGACAATGGCGGCCAGTTCACGATGAACGCCGCTGTGGACGATCGCCTTGCGGTGTTCGACATCATTGCCGAGGATTCGTCGATCGACGTCATCATCGTCGGCTTCAATGCGGCGTTCGGTATGTTGTCCGACAATATGGCGGCGGACGTCCGCGCCTGGGTCGAGCGCGGCGCGACAAAGCCGGTGATTGCGGTGTGGAGCTCGGTCGTCACCGACGGCGCGGGCTATGCCGATCTCGTCGCGTCGGGCGTGCCGATCTTCCGTTCGCTCGAAAAGGCATTCCGCGCGCTCAAGGCCGTCTCCGCCTATCGTGAATCCCGCCGGCATTTTCGGGAGCGTCCGTCCGCCAGTCCCCAGCTCGACATCGGCGCGCTGCGCGCGCCCGGCATCGTCGATGATGCGGCGGCCACCACATTGCTCGACGCGGCCGGGGTGGTGCTGGCGCGACAGGCGCTTGCGCAATCGGCCGAAGCGGCGGCGTCGGCCGCTGCGGAAATGCGATTTCCGGTCGTCATGAAGCTGTCGTCGCCCGATTTTCCGCATCGTTCGGATCTTGGTCTTGTTGCCCTCGGAATCGACTCGCCTGACGCCGCTGCCGATTGCTTCGAACAGATCGTCGGGCGCGCGCATGCGGCAAATCCCGATGCACGGATCGAGGGCGTCCTGATCCAGGAGCAGATATCGGGCGGTATCGAAATGCTGATCGGGCTCACCCATGATGCGCATCTCGGCCCCGCGCTCACCATCGGCGCCGGCGGCATCCATGCCGAAATCCTGCGCGACGTCGCCGTCCGGCCCCTGCCGGTCGATGCACGCGATATTCGGGAGATGATCGCGAGCCTGCGCATCGCGCCACTGCTCGCCGGCGCGCGGGGCCGTCCACCCGCCGATCTCGACGCGCTCGTCGCAATGGCGCTTGCGGTCGCCGGGCTCGGGCTCGCGGCGGGGCCGCGGCTGGCCGAACTCGACCTCAATCCCGTCATCGCGTTGCCCGATCGCGCGGTGGCCGTGGACGCATTGGTCGTGGCGGCATGAACGGCGCGCGCGACATCGCGATCGTCGGCATCGGCGTCACCGCACAGACCCGCAAATCGGGCCGGACCACGATCGCGCTGCTGATGGAGGCAATCGGCCTTGCACTCGACGATGCCGGCCTCTCGATCGGCGATGTCGACGGCTATATCGGTTTCGGTTTTCCTGCCGGCAACGGCCAGGCGATGAGCGACGCCAACATCGCCTATCAGCTTGGTCAGCCCATGACCCTGGTCGCCGAGACATCGGGGGCGCCGGCAGTGCTGCTGGCGGGCGCCGCCATTCGCGCGGGGCTGGCAGAGGTCGTGGTGATCCCCGCCGGCAGCTCGCAAATGTCGGGCGCGGAAATGGCGACCTATACAAGGCCGACCTATGAATTCACCGAATGGACGGGGTCGATGACCCCGGCGCAATTCGCACTGATCGCCCGGCGCCACATGCATGAATTCGGCACGACGCGCGAACAGATGGCCGCGGTTGCCGCCATCGCGCACCGCCATGGCCGCCTGAACCCCGAAGCCGTCGCATTCGACCGGCCCGCGCTCGATGCCGAAGCGATCCTCGCCGCGCGGATGATCGCCGATCCCTTCACCCAGCCAATGTGTTCGCTCGTCAATGACGGCGCATCCTGCATCGTCGTCACCTCCGCCGAACGTGCGCGCGATTGCCGGCAGGCGCCGGTCTGGGTGCTCGGCGGTGCGTTCGAGACGCGGTCCAACAGCTATTTCGAGGCGCCATCGCTCGGCATGATGCAGAGCCGCCCACGCATGATCGAGGCCTTTGCTCGCGCCGGCGTCCGCCACGACGATGTCGACATCGTCATGTGTTACGATCATTTCGCACATGGACCGATCATCCAGCTCGAAACATTGGGTTTTTGCGCGCCTGGCGAGGGTGGCGCCTATGCGCCCGAAGCGATGCGGATCGACGGCGCCCATCCCGGATCGCTCGACGGCGGCAACCTTGCCTATAGCCACAATGGCGTGCCGTATAATTTCAAGCCGATCGAAATCGTCCGCCAGTTTCGCGGCGACACCCCCGATCTGTGCCCGGGCTGGCGCGAGGGTGTGCACACCCATGATCCGGCGCTGTGCCGAAAGGTGCGCGATCCCCGGCTGGCGGTCGGCTGTGCACCAATGACCGATGGCCGGCACGGCTTTGCGCTGCTGGCAAAGGATTGACCATGGCCCCCACCGCCCCGATGCCCAACCCCACGCCGCTATCCGCCCCGTTCTGGGAAGGAACGCGTGCCGGCGAATTAAGGCTGCAATGCTGCGACGATTGCGGCGCATGGCGCTGGACGCCACAAATCCTGTGCCGGGTCTGTCATTCGCCGAATTTCGCATGGCGAGCGACATGCGGACACGGCCGGCTCTACAGCTTCACCATCGTCCACCGGCCGCCGACACCCGCCTTCTCGGCGCCCTATGTCGTTGCCGTGGTCGAACTGGACGAAGGACCGCTGATGCTGACCAACCTGATCGACGTCGCCCCGGAGGCGATCAAGATCGATATGCCGGTCAAGGTCGCCTTCCGATCGCAACGGGGCGACGCGGTCACGCTCTATCCCTTCACTGCAGCCTGACGGGCACGCATCCTCAAACGATACCCGCCGCCTTCAACGCCTCTCGCTCTGCCGGCGCGCGGCCGAGTTCGACCAACAGGCTTTCGGTATCCTGACCCAGGGCCGGCGGCGGCGCATCGGCCGTCGCTCTCGATCCGCCAAAGACCACCGGCCCCGCCACCTGCGGGATCGCTCTGCCGCCAGACCCCGCCAGATCGACGAACATGCCGCGTGCAACGACCTGTGGATCGGCTTCGACCTGCGCCAGATCGTTGACCGGCCCCGATGGCACGTCCGCCGCCAGCAATGCCGCATGGAGATCCGCCACCGTCCAGCTTGCGAAGATCGGTTCCAATATGCCGAGCAAGGCGGCGCGATGCGCCAGCCTGTCCCGATTGGTACAGAAGCGCGGATCGGTCGCCAGATCGGGCCGTCCGATCGCCCCGCACATCCGCGCGTAACCCGCATCATTGCCGGGCGCGATCATGATATGGCCATCGGCACAGATATAGCCGCCGCCCGGAACGCCGCCATTGGCCCCGGTGCCGATCGGTCGGGGCGGCGTGCCGGTCAGCGCGTAATGCATCGCCTGCTGCGCCATCACCGCGACGCCGCAATCGAGCAATGAGAGGTCGAGATCGACGCCCGGCCCGTCCGTGCCCCGTTCGATCAGCGCCGCCTGGATCGCGATGGCGGCATAAAGGCCGGTGATGATGTCGACCAGGCTGGGCCCCGTTTTCATCGGCCCGCCCCCCGGCATTTCCGGTGGATTCCCGGTCACGCTCATCAGCCCGCACAGGCCCTGGATCACCGGATCATAGCCCCCGCGCGGCGCATAGGGTCCGGTCTGGCCATATCCGGTGATCGAACAGATGATCAGGCCGGGATTGGACGCACGCAGCGTCTCCGCATCGAGCCCCATCCGCGCAAGCGTGCCGACCTTGAAATTCTCGACCAGCACATCGGCGGTGTCTACCAGATCGCGCAGCAGCGCCCGCCCTTCCGCGCGTGCCAGATCGAGCGTCAGCGATCGTTTGCCGCGATTGGCTGCCAGGAACATCGCCGAAGCCCCCGTCCAGCCGCCGTCTTCACCATCCAGAAAGGGCGGCCCGAAGCTGCGACTGTCATCGCCGCGCACGGGCCGTTCGACCTTGATCACTTCGGCGCCGAGATCGCCGAGTATCTGCGTGGCCCAGGGCCCGGCAAGCACGCGGCTGAGATCGACGATGCGCAAACCAGCAAGAGGCGTGGGCGGCAAAGCGCTCATCCCTCGATCTCACCGATGAAATCGAGAAATGTGCTCTGCAGCCGCCCCTGATAACTGTCCTTCTTCCAGATGATCGTGGCGCGGCGCGGTATGTCTAGGTCCGACACTTCGAGATCGATCAACTCTCCGCGCGCGAACTCGCCGGTCAGGGTGCGGCGCGAGAGGCAGCCGATCATGCCGCCCGCCATCACCGCGGCCTTCACCGCATCGATGCTGTCGGATTCGAAGACGATCCGGATCGAGCTCAGATGCTTCAGCGCCTCCATGGTGAGCGAAATCCGTTCGCTCGACATCGCCTTTTCGAGCGCCCAGTCCTCCGCCAGGAACTGTGTGAGGCTTTCCCCCACACGTAGCGCACACGGATGGCTCGGCGCGCAGAACATCGCCAGGCGATCGTCGATCCAGTCCCGAGTGTCGAGGTCGATCCGGTTGGTCGGCGAACCGATAAAGCCGATGTCCAGCGACATGCGATGCACCTTGGCGATCACGTCGATCGACGGGCCTACGCTCAGATCGATGACGACCCCGGGATGTTCGAGAGTGAAACGGCCACACGCCCCGGACAGCACCGAATGCGCCAGCGCGGGCGTCGATCCCAGTCGCAATCGCCCGACCAGTTCGTCACCGGTCGTCAGCTTCTCGAGCTCCTGCGCCTGGCGGAGCAGCGACGACGCGCGCGCCTGAACCTGTCGGCCATAATCGGACAGGAGCAATCTTTTGCCCTCGCGCGCGAACAGGTCGACGCCCAGATGCGCCTCCAGGTCGCGCAGCGCCATGCTCGCGGCCGATTGGCTCAGCGCGATCTCGTCCGCCGCCTTCGCGATACTGCCACACCGCGCGATGGCTTCGAAAACGGCGAGTTGCCTGAGCGTGATACGAATCTGTCTTCTCCCGTGCCGCCGGCCTTTTCGTCCCGCGTTGCGGATGACCGATCTGTGATGAGGGGGCAGGCTATGGGGCGTTGCGCGCTTTCACCATCAAAATTTGCTGAGGATCATCCTCTGAAATATCGATTATGCGCTTTTATCGCGCTGGATCAGGGTGTTTCCGGCGCGCTTCCCTCAGATGGTGGCCGCGGCTGTTTCCGGGAGTGATGCGATGGCGATGCCCACCAATATCGGCGTGATCGATACGATGCTCGATCTGCCTTATGCCAGTCGCGACTGGTCGAACCAGTTCGGCGATCGGCTGCGCGACGACGACAGCCGCAACCAGCGCTTCGTTCATCCCGCGGGCTTCCTGTTCAAGGATCCGCCGCAAGTCGAACGCGGGCCCGACGCGATCGGCGACACGCTGCGCGAAATGGACAGGTTCGGCATCGACAAGGCCCTGATCGGGGTGAGCGATCCCGTCACGATCGAAGCGATCACCCGCCACCGGGACCGTTTCCTTGGCCATGTCATGATCGATCCCGCCGGCGGCATGCCCGAGCTGGCGCGACTGACCGAGATGCGCGAGAAACACGGGATCGCGGCAGCCAGCTTCTTCCCCTGCGGATGCGGGGTGCCGATCAACGACAAGCGCGCATATCCGCTCTATGCAAAATGCGTCGAACTCGACCTGCCGATCTTCGTCAATGCCGGTGTGCCCGGCCCGCGCATGCCGTTCGCGCCGCAGCATGTCGAACTGATCGACGAGGTATGCTGGTTCTTCCCCGACCTCAAATTCGTCATGCGCCATGGTGCCGAGCCCTGGGTGGACATGGCCGTGAAGCTGCTGCTGAAATGGCCCAATCTCTATTATTCGACGAGCGCATTCGCGCCGAGATATTTCCCCAAGGCGATCATCGACTATGCCAACACACGCGGCGCCGACAAGGTGATGTACGCAGGCTATTATCCATCTGGCCTGTCGCTGGAACGCAGCTTCGGCGAACTGCCCGACGTCCCTCTGCGCGACGAGGTCTGGCCGAAATTCCTGCGCGAAAACGCGTTGCGCGTGCTGAAGGCGGATTGAGGCCATGACCAGCACCGAGCCCACCGTCACACGCGATCGCGACGGCCAGATCGCCATATTGACGCTGTCCAATCCCGCACGGCGCAATGCTTTCACGCCGGAAATGCGGCGGCTGCTGACCAGTCACCTCGTCACCCTGTCCAGGGACGATGACTGTCGTGCGATCGTCCTTGCCGGTGAAGGCGCGCATTTCTGCTCGGGCGCGGATCTTTCGCGTGTCGATCCGGATATCCCGCCCCCGTCGATCAACGCCACCCGCGAGAATATGAAGGAGGTTCACGGCCTGATCCGTGCGATCGCGGCCGGCCCCAAACCGGTCGTCGCCGCCGTCGAGGGGATCGCCGCGGGCGGTGGTCTTTCGATCGCGCTGGCGTGCGATCACCTGGTCGTCGCCGAGAATGCGCGGCTGGTCACCGCCTTCGCCCGGCTCGGGCTGATCGGCGATCTCGGCATCATGTGGAGCCTGCAGCAGCGCGTCGGGCCGATCGCGGCGAAACGGCTGCTGATGGCACCGAACGAAGTTTCCGGTGCTGCTGCAGTGACCAGGGGGCTCGCCGATGAACTTTGCCCGCCCGGCGACGCACTGGCGGTTGCGATGGTGACTGCCCGGGCATTCGCCGCGCTCGCCCCGCTCAGCGTGGCCTTGACCAAGGCGGTTTACGCGGAGGGTGCCCATTCGCTGGAGCAGGTGCTGCACCGCGAACTCGATCTGATTCCGCTCGTGAACCAGTCCGACTATTTCAAGGACGCGATTGCCGGCTTCTCGAAGCCGAAGGGCTGATCACCTCTCCTCCCTATCGAAGATGGGGAGGGGGACCGCCGACCGCAGGTCGGTGGTGGAGGGGAAATACGATGCCGGTATGACGCGCGGCTTTCGGCAGCTTTGTCCTGCAATTTCTGTCAATTGCGGCGAGGAATGAAGTATCGCAATTCCCCTCCACCACGACGCTTCGCGTCGTGGTCCCCCTCCCCACGCTGCGCGTAGGGAGGAGAAGCCGCGCGATATCGAATGGCCAATTGAAATTCCGGACAACAGCGCGCTTTCGCCGGAACGTCATCGGGTGGGCATCAATCCCTAGTGATTCAGCGCCTTGACGATTTCCTCGACCATCTTCTTGGCGTCGGCGAGGAGCATCATCGTGTTGTCCATGTAGAAGACGTCATTGTCGACGCCGGCATAGCCGACACCGCCCATCGAGCGCTTCACGAACAACACGGTCTTGGCCTTCTCCACATCGAGCACAGGCATGCCGTAAATGGGTGAGGTCTTGTCCGTCTTGGCGGCCGGGTTGGTCACGTCGTTCGCGCCGATGACGAAGGCGACGTCGGTCTGTGCGAATTCGGAGTTGATGTCCTCCAGCTCGAACACCTCGTCATAGGGCACGTTCGCTTCGGCCAGCAGCACGTTCATATGGCCGGGCATGCGGCCAGCGACCGGATGGATCGCATATTTGACGCGCACGCCCTGTGCCTTGAGCACATCGCCCATCTCGCGCAGCGCATGCTGCGCCTGGGCGACAGCCATGCCGTAACCGGGGACGATGATGACCTGTTCCGCCTGTCCCATCAGGAAGGCGGCATCCTCGGCCGAGCCGCGCTTCCATGGGCGATCGACCTTGGCGGCACCGCCGCCGGCATCCGGCGCGGCGCCGAAGCCGCCGGCAATGACGCTGATGAAACTGCGGTTCATCGCCTTGCACATGATGTAGGACAGGATCGCGCCCGACGAACCGACCAGCGCGCCGGTGATGATCATCGCGCTGTTGCCCAGCGTGAAGCCCATCGCGGCGGCAGCCCAGCCCGAATAGCTGTTGAGCATCGAGACGACGACCGGCATATCCGCGCCGCCGATCGGGATGATGAGCAGGAAACCGATCAGGAAGGACAGGCCGGTCACCGTCCAGAACACCCAGGGGCTCTGGTCGGTCACGAAATAGGCGATCAGCCCGAGGATCGCGGCAAGCGTGCCCAGATTGATGATGTGGCGGCCGGGCAGCATGATCGGCGCACCGGACATGCTGCCGTTCAATTTCAGGAAAGCGATGACCGATCCCGAGAAGGTGATCGCGCCGATCGCGATGCCCAGCCCCATCTCCACGCGGCTGACCGCGAAGATCTCACCGGCCGCATCGACGATGTGGAAGGCTTCGGGATTGAGATAGGCGGCAGCAGCCACAAGCACGGCGGCCAGGCCGACCAGCGAGTGGAACGCGGCGACGAGTTGCGGCATCGCGGTCATCGCGATCTTGCGCGCCGTGGTGATGCCGATCACCGCGCCGATCGCAATGGCGCCGAGCACCAGCCCGAACGCCTTGAAGTCGACGGTGAAGCCTGAGGCCAGGTCATCGCCAGTGATCGTACCGGGAATGTGCGTGACCAATGTCGTGATCACCGCCAGCGCCATGCCGAACATGCCGAAACGGTTGCCGCGACGGCTGGACGCGGGGCTGGAAAGCCCGCGCAGTGCGAGGATGAAACAGATGCCGGCCACCAGATAGGCGAGCGCGACCCAGGGGTTTACGGGAGCAGCCTCATGCATGGCGTCAGCGCTCCTTCTTCTTGTACATCGCGAGCATGCGTGCGGTTACCGCGAAGCCCCCGAAAATGTTGATGCTCGCGAGCACCACGCCCAGCAGCCCCAACCAGGTCGCGCTTGCGGACCCGAGCGCCGCCGATGCGATCAGCGCGCCGACGATGATGACGGATGAAATCGCGTTGGTCACCGCCATCAGCGGCGTGTGCAGTGCCGGCGTAACCGACCAGACAACATAATAGCCGACGAAGCATGCCATCACGAAGATCGACAGAATCGCAATGAAGTCCATAGTTCCTACCCCCGTTGGTCCCGAGCGAAGTCGAGGGACCTTGTGCAGCGTGTCTCGACTTCGCTCGACACGAACGGCCTCAGAATGATCAGGCCAGCAGCCGTGCGTTGACGACCGCACCATCCTTGGTCAGCCGGATCGCCTGGGTGATCTCGTCATCGTCGGGCAGCACCGGGCGGCCCGCTTCCTTGTCCCAGAAGGCGCTGAGGAAATTGAACAGATTGCGCGCGAACAGTGCCGACGTGTCCGCAGCCAGCCGGCTCGGCACGTTGCGGTGCCCGACGATCTTGACGCCGTGCTTCACCACGACTTCGCCAGCAACCGCACCCTCGACATTGCCGCCCTGCTCGACCGCGAGATCGACGATCACGCTGCCGGGGCGCATCGTCGCGATCTGCGCATCGCTGATCAGCCGCGGCGCGGCACGCCCCGGGATCAGCGCGGTGGTGATCACGATGTCCTGCTTGGCGATGTGCGCGGAAACCAGTTCGGCCTGGGCCTTCTGATATTCCGGCGACATCTCGGTCGCGTAACCGCCCGATCCCTCGCCCTCGATCCCCGCGACATTCTCGACGAAGATCGGCTTGGCGCCGAGCGACTGGATCTGTTCCTTGGTCGCGGACCGAACGTCGGTCGCGGAAACCTGCGCACCGAGACGCCGTCCGGTGGCGATCGCCTGGAGCCCGGCAACGCCGACGCCCATGACGAACAGCTTGGCGGCCGAAACCGTGCCCGCCGCCGTCATCATCATCGGAAAGGCGCGGCCATATTCGCCGGCCGCATCCAGCACCGCCTTGTAACCCGACAGGTTGGACTGGCTGGAGAGAATGTCCATCGATTGCGCGCGCGTGATGCGCGGCATGAATTCCATGGCCAGCGCCTCGACGCCTGCCTTGGCATAATCGTCGACGCGTGCGCGCTCGCCGAACGGGTTGAGACCCGCGACCAGCCATGCGCCAGACTTGACGCCCTTCAGGCTTGCCGGAGACGGCCCCTGAACGCCGAGCAGAATATCGGCGTCCTTCAACGCCGCCGCCCGCGTGCCGATGGTCGCGCCGGCCGCTTCATAGTCCGCGTCCGCGATCGAGGCATCCGCCCCCGCGCCCGATTCGACTGCCAGGGTCGCGCCCAGGCCGATGAATTTCTTCACCGTTTCCGGCGTCGCCGATACTCGGCGCTCGCCGGCCGCGTCCTCCCTTAGGACCGCGATCTTCACGCGCTGGATCAGCTAGCCAGCAGGTAGACGACGAGTGCGACAACCAGCGCACTCGCAACGGTTCCCCATTTCAGCAGGCCAATAAAGCCGTCATAGGTCTGGCGCTGCACCTTGAATTCGCTGTTCTCGGCCATGCTTCTATCCCCTGCCAATGCTCAAGTCCGGATGTGCCTTAGCCAGCAAAGTCGAGCGTCTCAAGCCCCGGCGCGTCGGCGAACGCCGACAGGCGTGACATGTGAGCAACATGCGAAGCCTGCGACGAACGATCGCCGCTTCAGATCCTCCCTGAAGGGGAGGAATTACACCTTCCGAAAAACCGTGTTCGCCGCCCGCCATTTTAAGTCGGCCTTTACCAACTGCATGCAATATCGTCCCCATCCGGGACGAATGGGGCAGGAATGACACCGAACGGTATACGCGTGCTGATGGTGATCGACGACGAGCCCGCGCAACGCAGGCTGGTTTCGGCGCTGGCGTCGCGTGCCGGATGGCGCACCATTTTCGCCGGCGATACCGAGACAGCGATCGCTATGCTGGGCACGCAGGACGGGATGATGCTCGACGCGATCCTGCTCGATCACTGGGTGCCCGATGGCGACGCCGGAGACGTCATAGCCGAAATCCGTACACGCCGCCCCGCACTGCCGATATTGATGCTCACCGCCGTCACCTCGGTCTCGATCGCTGTCGAGGCGATGCGCGCAGGCGCCACCGATTTTCTTGTGAAGCCGATCGCACCGGACCGGCTGCTCGCCGCGCTCGACGCGGCGGTTGGTGCCGGTGCCTCGGCAGGCGAGTTGCGTCCACTGACCGAGAAGATCAGCCAGCCGCTCGCCTTCGCCGAGATCGTCGGCTCGGCCCCCGAATTCCGTGCCGCGCTCGCCATTGCCGCCAAGGCGGCACGGGCCCGCGTGCCCGTGCTGATCGAAGGCGAAAGCGGCGTCGGCAAGGAAGTGGTTGCGGAAGCGATCCATGCCGCCTCGCCGCGCTCTCGCAAGCGGATGGTTGCGGTCAATTGCGGCGCCATTCCCGGCAATCTCGTAGAATCCGCGCTGTTCGGACATGAGCGCGGCGCCTTCACCGGCGCGTTCGAGCGTCATACCGGCAAATTCCAGGAAGCCGATGGCGGCACATTGTTCCTCGACGAAGTCGGCGAATTGCCGCTCGATGCGCAGGTCAAGCTGTTGCGCGTGCTCCAGTCGGGCGAGATCCAGCCGATCGGCGGCCGTGCGGTTGGCGATGTCGATGTGCGCGTGATCGCCGCGACCAACAAGACACTGATCGACGAGGTCGCCGCCGGCCGCTTCCGCGAAGATCTCTATTACCGGCTCAACGTCGTCCAGGTGACGATCCCGCCCTTGCGCGAACGCCGGGAGGATATTCCCGCGCTGGCCCGTCATATGCTGACGCGCATCGCGCAGCAGCCGGGGCTGCACAGCTTGGGCATTACCGACGAAGGCCAGGCGCTGCTGATGTCCTATGACTGGCCGGGCAATGTCCGCCAGCTCCAGAACGCATTGTTCCGCGCCGCGGTACTGTGCGACGGTGATGCGCTGACCCGCGCCGATTTCCCCGAGATCGCGCGCCAGGCAGAAGACCCCCGCCCGCTTGCCGAACGGATGCCGGGCAACCGCCTGACCGCGGCCGCGGATGGCGCGGGCGTCGCGCTCTATCGCGCCGACGGCAATCTGCGCCCGCTGGAAGAGATCGAGGCCGACGTGATCCGCCTCGCCATCGGCCATTATCGCGGCCGCATGACCGAAGTCGCACGCCGCCTCGGCATCGGGCGCTCGACGCTGTATCGCAAGCTGGGCGAGTTGGGCATCGGCGACGCGGCCTGAGCGGACGCACAATCTCCGAAATGGCTGACACAACCGATTGACCGCCGCTGATTCGACGTGTCAGAAAATCGGGCATGCGGGATCATGGCCTCTCTTACATTTATATTCTGGCGGCGCTGATCGGCCTGGCAGGGTGCGATCGGGCAGCAGAGCCCGACAATAGCCATGCGGCGCGCACCGTCACGGCCGTGGACGCCGAGCCGCCGGAGCCGCTGGAGGGCGAACCGGACGAACCTGTCGGCACCTATGCCAACCGCAAATACGGCTTCTCGGTCATGATCCCCGAGGGCTGGAAGCAATTGACCGCGGCCGCCAACGACGATGGCAGCATCTTCGAGGACAAGGCGGTGGAAGCCGACATGCGTGCCTATGGCGCCGCCAACGAAGGCGATACCGATTTCCAGCAGGCGATCGAAGCGCTGCGCGACGGCACGACCGATGTCGAAGGCGCGATGGTGGGCGAACGCGAATATCGCGGCGCCGCAACCGCGGAGGGCGACCGCATCCGCATCCGCCTGATCAAGACTTCGAGCGGGGCGATGGCCAGCGTCATGGTGCGCTATCCCGTGGCGCGCGCGACAGCGCTGGATCCCGTTGCGACGCGCGTGCTGGATTCGCTCAGCGTCACGCCGTGAAGGGCAACCCGTATTGCACTGGAATGCCTGGCGATTACCCCCTCCCACCAAGATACAGATCTTAACCACTGAATGCGCGGCAGGCCCGAACTGCCCACACAGCTTCCGCATGACGAATGAAGCCGAAGCGGCCAGACGGTTAACCTCAAAATAACCGAACAGCTTTACCAACAAGGGACTCGTTGCGCGCCCAACTCCGCTCTATGGGGGAGCGGTTCGAACACGAGGTGGGGAGCGGTCGGGTTCGTCGCGGTGGGGATCGTACGGCGAGCCGATGGCCGGATGAATTATGGACACACGCAGGACCATTGCGAGCCGGATCGCGCGCTGGGTAGGATCGGGGACCCCCGATGCCGAAGGCGAACTGCCGGACAATGAAGACTTTACGCGCGCCAGCGAACAGCGGCGCTGGCTGTACGACCAGATCGGCGAATTCCTGTTCACGCACGATCTGGACATGACGCCGCTCAATTTCAGCCTCGCGCACGATTATCTGACGGGCAACAACCACAAGATCGCGACCGCGGTGACCGGGCGCCTGCGGACCCATGGCACGATCACCGACAGCTGGGCGGAAGCGCTTGTCCTGCGCGAGCAGACTCCGGAGATCACCGCCGACATGCTCAGCGCGATGGTGGAAAAGATCGAGGCAAATCTCGGCGAAGTGTCGCACGTCATCGACCGGTCGCACAATTCGGCGACGGATTATGGCAAGGCGCTAGCGGGCGCCGCGGAAGACCTTCCTGGCTCCGACGACAATGCCAACGGCCTGATCAAGCTGCTGAGCCTGACCGAATCGATGATCAAGGAAACCCGCGACGTCGAAAAGGAACTGCGCAAGCAGCAGAGACAGGTTCAACTGCTCGAGAAGAGCCTGGCCAGCGCGCGGCACGCCGCCGAGCACGACCATCTGACCGGCCTGCCCAACCGTCGCGCGTTCGAGGCACGGCTGGCCGAGGAAGCGAAAGCCGCACAGGGTGCCAGCGAGCCGCTCACCATCGCCTTTTGCGACATCGATCATTTCAAGACGATCAACGACGATCATGGCCATGAGACCGGCGATCGCGTGCTGAAGTTCGTGGCCGAAATCCTCTCCGAAATCTCCGGCGAGCGATGCCATGTCGCCCGGCATGGCGGCGAGGAATTCGTCATGCTGTTCCGCAACCAGACCGGCGAAGAGGTTTTCGATATCGTCGATGAGAGCCGTATCAGCCTGTCGCAGCGCAGCCTGATCAACCGGGTCACCGGAAAACGGCTTCCCACCGTCACCTTCTCCGCCGGAATCGCCGATGTGCTTGCGCATGAGGATCCGCGCGGCGCGCTGAAGGCGGCGGACCAGGCGCTGTATCTGGCCAAGAAATACGGGCGCAATCAGGTCCGGATCGCGACGGACGAACAATAAGCGGCAAATCCGGGGCGGGGAAACGCGGCGCACGGCTTGCCCCTGCCCGCCATGTTCCCTAACTGTTCACGCGTGACTCTCCCTGCCCCCTCCCCCGACGACCCGCCCTATCTGCGCGGACTGAACGAACCCCAGCGCCAGGCGGTGCTGACCACCGAAGGCCCCGTACTGGTGCTTGCCGGCGCGGGCACCGGCAAGACCGCAGCACTCACCGCACGGCTCGCGCATCTGCTGCATACGCGCAGGGCATGGCCGTCGGAGATCCTGTCGGTCACCTTCACCAACAAGGCCGCGCGCGAGATGCGCGAGCGGGTCGGCCGCATGGTCGGCGAAGCGGTCGAGGGCATGCCGTGGCTCGGCACCTTCCACGCGATCGGCGCGAAGATGCTGCGCCGCCACGCCGAACTCGTCGGGCTGCAGAGCAATTTCACGATTCTCGACACCGACGATCAGTTGCGGCTGATGAAGCAGTTGATCGTTGCCGCCGATCTCGACGAGAAACGCTGGCCGGCGCGGCAATTGGGCGGCGTGATCGACGGGTGGAAGAACAAGGGCCTCACCCCCGACATGATCGATGCGGGCGAGAGCGAGCTGTTCGCCAATGGCCGCGGCCAGGAACTCTACAAGGCGTATCAGGATCGGCTGCGTGCGCTCAACGCCTGCGATTTCGGCGATCTTCTGCTCCATATGCTGACCATCCTGAAGGGCCATCGCGCGGTGCTGGAGCAATATCAGCAGCGCTTCAAATATATCATGGTGGACGAGTATCAGGACACCAATTCGAGCCAGTATCTCTGGCTGCGCCTGCTCGCGCAGAGCAGCAAGAACATCTGCTGCGTCGGTGACGACGATCAATCCATCTATTCATGGCGCGGCGCCAAGGTCGAGAATATTCTGAAGTTCGAGAAGGACTTCCCGGGCGCTGCTGTCATCCGGCTGGAACAGAATTACCGATCGACCCCGCATATCCTGGCCGCTGCGTCGGGCGTGATCGCGAACAATGGCGGCCGGCTGGGCAAGACGCTGTGGACCGCCGAGGATGCCGGCGAGAAGGTGGAAGTACTCGGCGTCTGGGACGGCCCGGAGGAAGCGCGCCGCGTCGGCGAGGAGATCGAGACGCATCAGCGGCGCGGCGGATCGCTCAACGACATCGCCATCCTGGTCCGCGCGCAACATCAGACCCGCGAGTTCGAAGACCGGTTCATTTCGATCGGGCTCAATTACAAGATCGTCGGCGGCTTCCGCTTCTACGAGCGCCAGGAGATCCGCGACGCGCTCGCCTATCTGCGCATCGTCCACCAACCCGCCGATGATCTGGCCTTCGAACGGATCGTCAACATTCCCAAGCGTGGCCTGGGCGACAAGGCCGTGTCGAAACTGCATATGCTCGCGCGGATCGAGGGCATCCCGCTGACGCTCGCCGGCGCCCGGATTCTCGATACCGACGAGCTCACGCCCCAGGCCCGCCGAGCACTGGGCAATTTCGTCGGGGACGTCGCGCGCTGGCGCGACATGGCGAACACTTTGCCCCATCCCGAACTGGCCCGCCAGATCCTCGACGAAAGCGGCTATACCGCGATGTGGCAGGCGGAAAAGTCGGTCGAAGCCTCGGGCCGGCTCGAAAATCTCAACGAACTCGTCCGTGCGATGGAGGAGTATGAGACGCTCGGCGCGTTCCTCGAACATGTCAGCCTGGTGATGGACAATGAGGGGGCGGCCGACGACGCCAAGGTCACGATCATGACCATCCACGCCGCCAAGGGACTGGAGTTCGACACCGTCTTTCTCGCCGGCTGGGAAGAAGGCGTCTTCCCGTCGCAGCGCGCGCTCGACGAAGGCGGGCTCGCCAGCCTGGAGGAGGAGCGCCGGCTTGCCTATGTGGCGATCACCCGCGCCCGGCGGCGCTGCGTGATCCTGCACGCCGCCAACCGCCGTATCTATGGCCAATGGACCAGCAGCATCCCCAGCCGCTTCGTCGGCGAACTGCCTGGCGAGCATGTCGAGACGCAGAGCAGCATGTCCGGCGGCGAAAGCCTGTGGCGCGCCAACTGGTCGGAACGCGCGGATCCCTTCTCCAATGTCGGACGCGGCACTGGCCGCGGCCCCGGCTGGCAACGCGCCACCAGCGCGGGCAGTTTCTCGTCTGCGCCCCAGCGCGTGATGGAAGCCCGCGCAAGCGCGGTCAGCCTGGGCAACAAGGGGCGAAGCGACATGTCAGTGGGGCTCAGGGTGTTCCACCAGAAGTTCGGCTATGGCGTCGTCGCCGAAATCGAAGGCAACAAGCTGGAGATCGATTTCGAACAGGCGGGACGCAAACGGGTGATGGACAGTTTCGTGAGCATCGGCTGACGGAGCCCACGGCCATTTCGCTCGTTACCATCATTGCAATCAATCGGAACTCGCCATGCTCACTCTGACGCCGATTCCACCCGCCGCGCTCGAAATCACCGTCGAGGGTCCGCTCGTTCGCGAGGACGTCGCCCGCGCGATCGCGGAGATCGATGCCATGCTCGACACCGTCGAACGCCTCGACGTCCTGGCCGATGTTCGCGGAAAGCCGGATATCCATCCCGGCCTGATCCTCGAAGAACTGAAACATCTGCCGACACTGTTCCGGATGATGCGCGCGATCGACCGGATCGCGGTGATTGCCGACGAATCCTGGGTGCGCACCGCCGCCAAGATCGAAAGCAAGCTGCTCCCCGGCGTCACCTATGAAGTCTACACCCGCGACCAGGCCGATGATGCGCGCGCCTGGCTGCTGCGCCAGACCGACGATCCCCATCCCGGCTGATCTCGAAGATCCGTCAAAAATGCCGCTATTTACCAGTTAACATCTTCACCCCGCGCCGTCCCACCCCGGCACAGCGAGAATCCATCTCTTCTCCTCGCGAACACTTTAGGTAAACGAAGTGTGAAACGATCCGGGAGCACATGGTGGCAGGCAAGGCAGTGAAGGCGGCGATCGTCGCGGGCATGAAGATGTTCCTGCTGGTCGGCGGTGTCGGCGGCGCAATCGCTGCAAGTGGGCTGCCTGCGAAGATGCTTCCCGCCTCGTCTGCGCCAAGACACATGACGACCGTTGCGGCGCCCAAAGCCGTTGCCGCGCCGAAAGCTCAGCCGCAGCCGGTCGCGGCGGCCACTCCGGCCCCGGCGAACGACGCGCATTATGTCATCAAATCGGCGCTCCAGATCGAGGGCCCGCTCAAACATGGCGACTATGTGTGGAACGACGATGGCGTGCCCGCAGGCCCGATCCTGATCACCGTCGACCTGAAGGCCCAGACGCTTTCCGTCTTTCGCGACGGCTATGAGATCGGCGTCGCCGTGATCCTCTATGGCGCGACCGACAAGCCGAGCCCCGTCGGCACCTTTCCGATCACGCAGATGAAGAAGCATCACATCTCCAACCTCTACAATGCGCCGATGCCCTATATGCTGCGCCTCACCAATGACGGCGTCGCCATCCATGGCAGCGACGTGAAATGGGGATCGGCAACGCATGGCTGCATCGGCGTCCCCACCGAATTCGCGAAACTGCTGTTCGAGCAGGTGAAACTGGGCGACCGGGTGATCGTCACCGACGGCCAGATGCTGCAGGTCGGCGCGAAACTGCCGGCGGCGTAAATCCGTTCTTGCGCTGGCGCGACGGTCGGCAATCTATTTGTGACAATTCAATTACAGTTACGCTACAGGCTCGTGACAGACACAGGAGCCTATCATCCGGCAGATCGCCGCCCTTCCCTATTCCACCGACGAAAACGGCGCGATGCAGATTCTGCTCATCACGTCGCGGGAGACGCGACGCTGGGTGATTCCCAAGGGCAACCGGATCAAGGGACTGGCCTCGCATCGCGCAGCCGAGGTCGAGGCGTTCGAGGAAGCCGGGATTGCCGGCGTCGCCTGCCCCGCGCCGCTTGGCCGCTACCAGTATCGCAAGAACCGGCGCGACGGCTCCGCGCGGACGGCGACGGTGGAGGTGTTTCCGCTTGCCGTAACCAATCAATCCAAGCACTGGCCGGAACAGGATGAGCGCGAGACTCGCTGGTTTTCGGTGCCGGAGGCCGCGGATGCTGTCGACGAACCCGATCTGAAGACGATCATCGCGGCTTTCCGGGAACCGCCCCCGGAACCGAGCCCGCTGTATCGCGCAATATTATGGCTCCGCGAACAGGGAGCGGAAAGGATACCCATGCTGCGCTGGTTCCAGGCATTGATGCCCAAGCAAGGCCGCTTCTTCGATCAATTCGAAGACCATGCCGCAACGCTGGTCGCGGGCGCCGATGCGCTCGCCCAGCTTCTGAAGGGCGGGCCGGACATGGCGCGCCATTGCCAGGAGATCTTCGACCGCGAGCATGAGGCGGACGACATCATCCGCGACGTCCTGCAGGACGTGCGCCGCATCTTCGTCACCCCGTTCGACCGCAGCGCGATCACCGACCTGATTGGCGTCATGGACGATGCGATCGACCAGATGAATCAGACCGCCAAGGCGATCCAGCTGTTCGAGGTCACCGAGTTCGCACCGCAGATGCAGGACATGAGCGCGATCATCGTCGAAGCCGCGCGGATCACTGCCGAAGCCATGCCGCTGCTGAGGTCGCTCAACGCCAACGCGCCGCGACTGCACGACCTGACCGAACGGCTGGTGAAACTGGAAGGCCATGCCGACGAGCTCCACGAATCCGGCCTCAAGGCCTTGTACAAGGCCGGCAAGAACGGCAATCCGATGACCTTCATCGTCGGACGTGAAATCTACAGCCATCTGGAAAAGGTCACCGACCGGTTCGAGGATGTCGCGAACGAGATCCAGGGTCTCGTGATCGACCACGCCTGAGCCGACGACCACATCATGGACGCTGCACATATCGCCTTTCCGCTGCTGATCGCCCTTGTCGGCGTCGCGCTGGCGTTCGATTTCCTGAACGGCCTGCACGATGCGGCCAATTCGATCGCAACGATCGTCTCCACCCGCGTTCTGCGCCCGCAATATGCGGTTGCCTGGGCGGCGTTCTTCAATTTCATCGCCTTCCTGTTCTTCGGTCTCCATGTTGCGGAGACGGTGGGCAAAGGCATCGTCCAGGCCAATATCATCGACGCGCAGGTGATCTTCGGCGCGTTGATGGGTGCGATCAGCTGGAATCTGATCACCTGGGCGCTCGGCATCCCGTCGAGCAGCAGCCACGCGCTGATCGGCGGACTGCTCGGCGCGGGCACCGCAAAGGCCGGGCTCTCCGCGGTGGTGTGGAGCGGCGTGTTCAAGACCAGCGCCGCGATCGTGATGTCGCCGGCGATCGGCCTGTTCCTGGCTCTGATGCTGGTGCTGCTCACATCCTGGCTGTTCGTCCGCTTCACGCCGCTCGCGGCTGATCGCTGGTTCCGCAAGCTCCAGCTTGTTTCCGCCTCGCTCTATTCCCTCGGCCATGGCGGCAATGACGCGCAGAAGACCATGGGGATCATCGCGGTGCTGCTTTACTCGCAGGGCATGATGGAGGGCGATTTCCACGTGCCCTTCTGGGTCGTGATCTCGTGCCAGGCCGCAATGGCCTTCGGCACGTTGTTCGGCGGCTGGAAGATCGTCCACACCATGGGATCGAAGATCACCCGCCTCACCCCGGCGCAGGGATTCTGCGCGGAAACCGGCGGCGCGATCACCTTGTTCGCGGCAACCCATTTCGGCATTCCGGTTTCGACCACGCACACGATCACCGGCGCGATCGTCGGCGTCGGCGCCTCGCGGCGCCTTTCGGCAGTGCGCTGGAACATCGCGTCGAGCATCGTCGTCGCCTGGGTGGTCACCCTGCCCGCCGCCGCAGTGATCGGTTCGCTCTTCTACTGGCTGACGACCTTCTTCGCCTGACCGGCGGAACCCGCTCATGCCACCGCCCGTTTCTGCTCCACCATTCTGGAGGAGCAGACCATGTCAGATCCGCAAGAGCTCGAAGCCCGTTTCTGGAAGGCGCTGAAGTCCGATCGCACGATGATGCTCGGTCTCGACGGCGTCGCCGATGGCCATGCCCAGCCGATGACCGGGATCACCACGCCGGATACCGATCGCGGCCCGATCTGGTTCTTCACCACGAAGGACAATGGATTGGTGAACGAGATGCGCCTGGGCCATCGCGCGATCGCGCATTTCACCTCCAAGGGCCACGACCTGTTCGCCACGCTTCATGGCGATCTGGTGGTCGAACAGGATCCCGAGATGATCGACCGGCTGTGGAATCGATGGGTCGCAGCCTGGTTTCCCGGCGGAAAGACCGATCCCCAACTCGAACTCATCCGCCTCGACCCCGAACGCGCTCAGATCTGGCTGGATGAGAACAGTCTGTTCGCGGGTGCGAAGATGCTGCTGGGGCTTGGCGATCCCAAACAGGATTACAAGGACAAGGTGGCCGAGGTGACGCTGAACTGAGGTCGGCCGGCAGCGGTAAAACTGCTGCCGTCATGCCGATTCTTCATCATTTCAATGCGCGTTCACATCTGGTCCGGGACTCACAAACATCCTAGTCAGTCCGGCATGACCGACGGACTCCCGTTGCCGCGCCGCTATACCGCGATCCTCGCAATCTCATTCGGCACGGCATTGCTCGTGATCGACGGCGGCATCGCGACTGTCGCATTGCCGACAATCGCGCGGGACCTGAAAGTCGACAATTCGGCGGCAGTGCTCGTCGTCACCATCTACCAGCTCGTATTGGTGATGACGTTGCTGCCCTTCGCCAATCTCGGCGACCGGATCGGCCATCGCCGACTCTATCAATATGGGCAGATCCTGTTCACCGTCGCGACGATCCTGTGCTTCTTCGCGAAGAGCCTGCCCTTCCTCCTCACCGTCCGCGCGGCCCAGGCGCTGGGCGCCGCGGCCGCGCTCAGCGTATCGTCGGCGATGCTTCGCGCCACCTATCCGGAGAAACAGCTCGGGCGGGGCATGGGTGTCAACGCCGTCGTCGTATCGAGTGCGATCGCGTTCCCACCGACGCTCGGCGGGCTGATCCTGGGGATCGCCCCCTGGCCCTGGGTGTTTGCCGCGGCTGCCCCCTTCGGCATCATCTCGCTGATGCTCGGCCGCGCCCTGCCCGATCCCGTGCCGCGCGACCAGCCGTTCGACATGCTGGGCGCGGTGCTTTGCGCAGGTTTCTTCGGGCTGGTGATCGTTGGCCTCGAAAGTGGGGTGCACGGCGACAGTCCGGTGATCTCCGCGGCGATCGTCTTGACGGGCGCCGCGATCGGTTGGGTATTCGTGCGACGATCTCTGGGCGATTCACACCCGATCCTTCCTGTCGACCTGCTCGGAAGCCGGGTGATCGCGCTGTCGGTGATCGGCGCCTTCGCATCTTTCATCGGATCGATGACGCTGATGCTTACTTTGCCCTTTCGCCTGCAGCAGCAATTCGGTTTCAGCCCTGGCGAAGTGGGCGCGATGATCGCTCCCTGGCCGCTGACGACATTGTTCGTGGCCCCGCTCGCGGGCGCCCTCTCCGATCGCTATCCGGCAGGCGCGCTGGGCGGGATCGGCATGAGCATCTCGGTGGTCGGCCTCACCCTGATGGCCTTCCTCCCCGCCGACCCGACCTATCTCGACATTGCGTGGCGGATGAGCCTGTGCGGCATCGGATCCGGATTGTTCCTGTCGCCCAATGCGCGACTGATCATCGGCAGCGCCCCCATCCACAGGGCGGCCGCAGCCGGCGGCCTGATCTCCACCAACCGCCTGCTTGGTCAGACGATCGGCGCAACATTGGTGGCGACTTTGCTGGCGGTCGGATTGGGCAATGGTCCCGTGCCGGCATTGGCCGCCGCCGGGATGGCCGCGATCGCCGGCCTGTGCAGCATCGCCCGGCTCAATCCGGCGATCCGCAACCCGCGCACCGAAGAGATAGAGACATCGTGAAAAAGCCCCTCCCGTCGCGGCGCGGCTTGATCTAGGAAGCGCGCGTGGAGAAACCTGCGCATCCGTTCGCTTTCCGCGATTTTCGCGCCTATTTCGTGGCGCGACTGACCTCGACGCTGGCACAGATGGCGATGGTCATCGTCATCGGCTGGCAGGTCTACGATATCTCGCGCAGCCAGCTCGGCATGACCCCGAGAGAGGCCGCGCTCCAGCTCGGCCTGATCGGGGTTGCCCAATTCCTGCCATTGCTCGTGCTGACACTGGTGGTGGGCTGGGTCGCCGACAAAGTCGACCGGCGCTGGATCGCCCGCGCTTCGATCGCGCTCGAGGCGGGTTGCGCCATCGCCCTGGGCTGGCTGAGCTGGACCGATACGATCGGCCTGCCCGCTCTGTTCGTCGTCGCCGCCTTGCTCGGCGTCGCCCGCGCCTTCGCCAGCCCGGCACTTCAGGCACTGGCGCCGAACCTGATCCCGCAGGCATCGCTGCCCGCGGCGATCGCGATGAGTTCGCTCGCATGGCAATCGGGATCGGTCTTCGGACCGGCGATGGGCGGCTATCTTTATGCCGGACACCATGCCTTGCCCTATGCGGTGTGCACCGCGCTGTTCGCGATCGCCTTCATCGCGCTCATGACGATCCGGCCGATCAAACGCAGCCAGATGCAGGGCGCCACGCACCCCTGGCAACAGATGATGGACGGGCTACGTTATGTCCGCCGCAATCGCCTGGTGTTCGCCGCGATCTCGCTCGATCTGTTCGCGGTCCTGCTCGGCGGCGCGACCGCGATGCTGCCGGTTTATGCGCGCGATATCCTTCATGTCGGTGCGGAGGGGCTGGGCCATCTGCGCGCCGCGCCGGCGCTTGGGGCGGTCATCATTGCCCTGTGGTTCGCCTGGCGTCCGCTGCGCTACAATGTCGGCGTCAAGCTGCTGATCGGTGTCGCCATCTTCGGCGCCGCGACGATCGTCTTCGGCCTGTCGCGCAACATGACGCTGTCTCTTGCCATGCTGGTGTTGCTCGGCGCGGCGGACATGCTGTCGGTCTATGTGCGCCAGTCGCTGATCCAGATATACACACCCGACGACATGCGCGGCCGCGTCGGCGCGGTCTCGACCTTGTTCGTTTCGGGGTCGAACGAACTGGGTGAGGCCGAATCCGGTTTCCTCGCCGCACTGATCGGCCCCGTAACGGCGGTTGTCGTCGGCGGAATCGGTGCCATATTGGTGGCAGGGCTCTGGGCGCGCTGGTTTCCCGAACTACGCGCCGCGCGGACCTTTGCCCCGCCAAAGACTCTAGAAGACATACCCCTGAAGGAGACAGCGACATGAAGGCCGCATCGATACTCGACACGATCGGAAACACCCCGCACATCCGTGTCAGCCGCTTGTTCGGCGACGCCGAAGTCTGGATCAAGTCCGAGCGCGCCAATCCCGGCGGGTCGATCAAGGATCGTATCGCGCTCGCCATGATCGAGGCGGCAGAGGCTTCGGGCGATCTCCAGCCCGGCGGCACCATCGTCGAACCAACATCGGGCAATACCGGCGTGGGCCTGGCCATGGTGGCAGCGGTGAAGGGCTACAAGCTCGTCCTGGTCATGCCCGAGAGCATGTCGCTCGAGCGCCGCCGCCTGATGCTTGCCTATGGCGCAAGCTTCGACCTGACGCCCAAGGAAAAGGGCATGAAGGGCGCGATCGAACGCGCGATGGAACTGGTCGAGCAGACGCCCGGCGCCTGGATGCCACAGCAGTTCGAGAATCCCGCCAATATCGACATCCATGTGCGGACCACCGCACGCGAAATCCTGCGCGACTTTGCCGACACCCCGCTGGATGCGCTCGTCACCGGCGTCGGCACCGGCGGGCATATCACCGGTTGCGCCGAAGAGCTCAAGCGTCACTGGCCCGCGCTCAAGGTCTATGCGGTGGAACCGACGCTGTCGCCGGTGATTTCCGGCGGCCAGCCCGGGCCGCACCCGATCCAAGGCATCGGCGCCGGCTTCATCCCCGCCAATCTCCACACCCAGGCGATCGACGGCGTTATCCAGGTCGATCCGGCCGACGCCAAGGAGATGGCACGCCGTGCCGCGCGCGAGGAAGGCATGCTGGTCGGTATCTCGTCGGGCGCCACGCTGGCCGCGATCGCCCAGAAGCTGTCGGAACTCCCGGCAGGCAGCCGCGTTCTTGGCTTCAACTACGACACCGGCGAGCGTTATCTCTCGGTGCCGGATTTCCTGCCCGAAAGCTGACGCGCAAGGCGAAACCCCATATTGTCGAACACTGCAATCGCTGACGCTCCGGCACCGGAGTCGCCGCCGGCCGACCTTCTCGGCCGGGCGATGCTGCTTGTCCTGTCACTGGGGTTGCTCGCATCCGCCTGGATGGTGGCGCGGACCGATCCGATCGTGCCGCCCGCGGCGGTCGTCCGCTACGATCGGCCACGGACGCCGCCACCACCCGTCGAGCCCCTCGAACTCAAGGCCGTGGCGCCGCAGGATGCCGTGGCGATCAACGGCGCCATTCCCTTCTCGACGGCGCCCAACCCGGCCGCACAGCCCTTTGTGCTTGCGTCGAGTTCCGTAGACTATGCCCGTTCGCTCGACTGCCTGGCGGCAGTCGGGCTGTACGAGGCGGGTGCGGGCGATGCCGACGGACAGCGCGCGGTTATCCAGGTCGTGCTCAACCGGCTGCGCCACCCGGCTTTCCCCAAGACGATCTGCGGCGTCGTCTTCCAGGGATCCGAGCGCAAGACCGGCTGCCAGTTCACCTTCACCTGCGATGGCGCGATGCGCCGGATCCCTTCCGCCGACGCCTGGGGCCGCGCGCGCTCGGTCGCGCAGGAGATGCTCGGCGGCCGCGTCTACACATCGATCGGCTACTCGACCCATTACCATACCGACTGGGTGGTGCCCTATTGGAGCGACAGCCTGGACAAGGTGGCTGCGGTCGGCACGCACCTGTTCTTCCGCTGGGAAGGCTGGTGGGGCACGCCGGGTGCTTTCCACAATCGCTATGCGGGCGGAGAACCCGCGATCGGGCAGCTTGCCGGCCTGTCGGACGCCCATCGTGGCGGCGCCGTGCAGATGGCCGACGGCATGGCCCTGCCGACCGAGGCGATTGCCAATCCCATCCTGCTCGCGCGCTACGACAAGACGATCGTTCGCGAAGGCGACAGCTTCATCGTCCCATTCGGCCGTAAGGTCTCGCCCGACAGTTTCCCAAGCCTGGCGCTCGCGGCCTGCGGCACGCTCGATCATTGCAAGGTGATGGGCTGGGCAGAGATCGCCGAAACCCCGCGCAGCTTCCCCGTCGATCCGGCCGCATTGGCCGGCATGTCGTTCAGCTATCTGCGCAATCGCAAGACCGGCTTTGAAAAGGCATTGTGGAATTGCGACGAGTTCAACCGCGCCGACAAGCGCGACTGCATGAAACAACGCACGGTCGCGGCCCGCGAGACAAGCACACCGCGGACGGGCAAGGAACGCATCAGCCTGCAGGACATGCGCACGGTGCTGCTGCGTCCAGCGCCGGAACCCGAAGATACGCCTGCGCCAATGCCACCGCGGCCCAAGGCGAAACCGATCCCGATGACGACCGACCAGCCTTGAAGCGTCTACTTCCATTCGGGCTGAGCCTGTCGAAGCCCTGCCCTTCTTGAATATCAGAAGGGAAAAAAGGGACTTCGACAGGCTCAGCCCGAGCGGGCTTTGGAAATCGCGCCTTGCTCGTGCGCTATCTTAGCGTCTGTCGCCGCCAGCGCCTGAACAGCCCGCGCCTGGCCGGTGCCTCGAACATCTCCTCCGGCCGCTCCGGATCGAGCAGTTCGTTCTCGGCGATGAAGTCCTCGACCGCGTCGGGCTGTTCCAGCACGAGCGGCGCCAGCGTCTTGCCCGCACCGCGCAACGCCTCGATCGTTTCGATCATCGAGCCGGTTTCCTCCAGCTTGGCGATCACTGTCGCTTCCCCGACGCCAAGATGCTCGGCCATGAGCCGCGTGCGAAGCGCGGCGATCTCCGCGCCGCAATCCTCATTGCCCGCCAGCCGGCAATCCAGCGCCATGTCGCATTCGCTGTCGAGACCGAGCGAGCGGTTATTCATGTTCGACGATCCGACGCGCAGCACGCGATCATCGACGATCATCACCTTGGCGTGAACATAGATGTCCTGTCCGCCCGCCGTCTTGGGCGTGTAGATGCGCAGGCGATTGGCGGTATCGATCCGCTCGATGGCGTTGACCAGCTTCACGCGCGCGCCGTCCATCGCCTTCTGCTCCAGCCAGCCATCGGCGCGGATCGGATTGATCATCACGATCTCCGGCGGATGCGGCTCCTGCATCCGGCGCGCGATCGCCGCGGCCAGCTTTCCGGACGTGAAATACTGGTTCTCGATATAGATGAAGCGCTTCGCATCGGCGATCAGATCGAGCCACAACGCCTCGATCTCGCGCACTTCGGCTACCTCGCCGCATTCGGCGCGGGTCCGCGCAATCGCCAGGTCGACATTGCGGAACTGCGGCACCAGTTCCTTGGGCCATGGATCGCTGTCCTGCGGGATCGGGGGCAGATCGTCGCCGGTTGCCACCTTCCAGCGATCATGCCCGAGTTCGGCGAGCGCCTTGGCCGCCGCGCCGTCCACCACCATCGTCGCATCATGCCACGGACCATAGGGCTGGCCGCCCGGCCGGCGGCGACAGGGATCGTCGTCGCGATGCTCGCTCGTGTCCCAGCGGTCGCCGGTCATGTCGATCCCGCCGCACACCGCAAAGCTGTCGTCGATGACCACGATCTTCTGGTGATGGCTGCACCCGGTGGGATGCGCGCTGTCGAACTTGAAGCTGATCTGCTTCGTCATTGCCCAGCGCCCCAGGAACAACAACGATGCACCGCGCCCGAGTTGCTTCAATGCGCCGACGTCCCATTTGAGGATATCGATCGCGATCTCCGGGCGGCGCCGCGAAATCCCGAGAAGAAAGGCGCCGAGCGTTTCTCCGTCCTTCTGGCCCTCCGACCGGTCGAGCTGAATGCGCGCGTCGAAATCCCATCCGATCAGAAGGATGCGGTGTTTCGCGTTGAGCATCGCCTGACGCGCGATATGGAAATAATCGCAGGCATCGACGATCACCGCCGCGCGGTCCGCGCGCGCGACCTGCCAGCAATTATGGCCCGTTTTGATGACCGATCCGGCCGCGTCCCCACTGTTCATCCGCGTCCAACCCATCCGTTACGGTTTCGTTCCGTAATGGTCTGCATGAGCGTGTCGGCAAGGTCGCGCTGGATGTCGCGGATCGCCGGACCACCATAGGAGGCGCCAGCCGTGTCGAGCTCAAGCGTCGAAAGGTCGAGCCTCCGCTGCAGCCATGACCGCCGCAGCGTGACGGCCTGAACGGCTGCGACCGGCACGATCCAGGTCTTGCGGCTCCAATATCCGGCCTGGACAAACAACAGCTCGCCGTCGAGCGCATAGAGATGGCAACGCCGCTCGACGACCGCCAGAGCGATCAGCGGCGGAATGGCGAATGCCGTCAGAATCAGCACCGGCATCAATATGGTCGCGACGATCACGGCCATCAGCGGCAGGACCGCCGCCAAAACAACGGCTTTCCAGATATGACGCCGGGAAACGCGTGCGAGCTGTGCCGGATCGGGTTGCCTCAATCGGTCGGTCGCTGCCAGGATCGCGTCGATCTCCACAGCGCGGGCAAAGGGCGCCGCGTCCTGCAATCCGCCGTCTTCCGCCGCCTTGCCCATGCCGAGCGTCTGGAAACGCAGATGCCACCAGCCGAGGGCTCGTCGCAACGGCCCGGACTGGATGAGTGCAAGCTGGATTCGAGCTCGCGGAATCAGCATCTCACTGCGTGTCAGCAAGCCGCGCTGGCGACGGAAACCGGCGGGCTCCAGCGTCAGCCTGAACCCGAAATCGCGCGCAAAGGTGCTGACCACTCCGCTCACCAGGCCCAGGATCGTCGCGAGCAACACAAGGCCGACGATTGCGCCGACGGTCAGGCGGCCACCCAAATTGCGTTCGGCCAGCCCCATCCAGGCCGACACATCATAAAGTTCGAACGGCAACCAGTTCGAGACCGTCTGGAGGACGGCAAAGATACCGGCCAGCCACAACGTCGAGAAGTTGAACAATCCGAACAGCGCGACCCGCCCGGGCGTCATGACGAAAAGCGGGGCAGCCTCGGCCACGTCCGGCGCGGGTGTTTCCGAAACCACATGGCCACGTCCTGCCCGGATCGCGGCGCGCAGCCGTTCGGCCTCATCCACGGTCACGCTGTCGAGCGTGCCTTCGTCGCGCCCCTCCCCGCCGGTTTCGAAGCGGAGCCGGACGAGGCCGAACACACGATGCAACGGCCCCTGCTCGAAATCGACATCCTGGATGCGCTCGAACGGAATGGTACGGCGGCTGCGCTGGATCAGTCCCTTTTCGATCACCAGTTCGCCGGTCGACACGCCGTAACGGAAGCGGCGCCACGCGATCCATTTGGCCAGCGCGGATATCGCGATGCTCGCAGCGGCGATCGGCAGGAAATAATACCACCGGACGTTCGAGGCGGCGGTCAATATCGCGGGGAAGACCAGCAAGGTCTGCGGCAATCCTTTCAGGATGCGCAGCACCATCGTGCCGGGATGCAGTCGCCGGTCAGCGACGGCAGCCTCTGTCACGCCGGATCCGCGCGGAGCTGCGCACGGATATCGTCGCGCAACTGCTCCGCAGTGGCCGCGCTCAGCCCCGGCAGCACGACCAGGCTATGTGCCGTTCCGGCCGTGTGCAGCATCAGCCGGCTAACCCCGAAGGCGCGTTCGATCGGCCCCTGCGCAACGTCGATATGCTGGACGCGCGCGAACGGCACCATCGTGCGGATTCGGGTCAATACGCCGTGGCCAAGCTCCAGTGCATCCGGCTCGATCCGATAACCCCAGGCCCGATACCGGCGCGCCGGTGCGATCAGGCAGGGATAGAGGATCGCAAGCAGGGCGATCCCGGCGATCAGGCCGCGCGGCAGTGTATCGTCCGACAGTTCCGCCACGATCGGCTCTGCCGCGGCGGCAAGCGCCATGATGACAAGCGCGGCGATCGCACCACGAATGCGCATCACCCAAAGCTGGCCAGGTTCCAATGGCGTCACGAGCACCCTCCAGACATGAGGAATCTGGTTAGGCAGGAACGCGCCCGGCGGCAACCGGTACAAAAAAACGGGGGCGGCAATACGCGCCGCCCCCTCCCCTGTTACATCGGGAACGATAGTTCAGGCGCCGACGGGCTTTCCGTCGGTGCGACGGATGACCACGGTCGAGGAGCGCGGCTCCTTGCCCGCTTCCGGCCAGTTGCCCGTCGGGTGCTGAACGTTGACGAAGAAGGTCGTCAGGTCGGGCGAATAGGCGATGCCGGTGATCTCGTTGCCCGCCGGGCCGACCAGGAAGCGACGCGAGCGCTTGGTAGTCTGATCGAGATAGAACATCGCGTTATACCCGAAGGTGCCGTCGATGGTCTTGCCGGAGACGCCCGAATTGCCGGGAACCGAGTGATCGGTCTGCACCCAGAGCCGGCCCTGCGGATCGACGCGGATGCCGTCAGGGCTGGAGAAGGTGTCGCCGACGATGTTGCCGACCAGATTGTCGCCGCCGCTCGCCAGCGAGGGATCGCCCGCGAGCAGGAAGATGCTCCAGGTGAAGCTGGTCGCCAGCGGCGAGTCTCCGTTTTCCTTCCACTTGATGATGTGGCCGTGCAGGTTGGTGACGCGCGGATTGGCGGTGTCGACGACGCGACGACCCGAATTGTTGGTGAGCGTGCAATAGATCGACTTGTCCGGAGCGACCGTGATCCACTCGGGACGATCCATGACCGTGCCGCCGGCGACGCGTGCGGCCACCTTGGTGTTGATCAGCACGTCCGCCTGGGTCGCGAAGTTGAAGGTCGCCGGGGTCTGCGGCCCCTGCGAGACGTTGCCCGGATCGACCGCACCATTCACCAGGCCGTTCTTGCCCTGGGTCAGTTCGATCCAGTCGCCGGTGCCGTCCGCCTTGAAGCGGGCGACGTAGAGCGTGCCGCTGTCGAGCAGGTCGGTGTTGGCCGCGCGGTTGGTCGGCGAAAAGGCGCGGCTCGGGATGAACTTGTAGATGCAGCCCGGCGTGCCGTCGTCGCCCATGTAGAAAGCCACGCGGTTGCCCGTATCGGCCAGATAGGCGACGTTCTCGTGATCGAACCGGCCCATCGCGGTGCGCTTGGTCGGTTCGGCAAGCTCGTTGCGCGGATCGATCTCGACCACCCAGCCATAACCGACGGCCGGACGGGTCGGATCGAGATAGTTGTCGGTCGATTCTTCACACGTCAGGTACGTGCCCCAAGGCGTGTTGCCGTTCGCGCAATTGTTCAGCGTGCCGACGACGCTGGTGCCGACGATGCCTGACGCAGGGCCGCCGACGCGGAAGATGCTGTTGCCGGTATAGCGCTTGTTGAAGGTCGAAGCCTTGTTGACCGACCATTTGCCGTCGCTGGCCTTGGTGACCTCGATCACCGAGACGCCAACCGCCGAAAGCGCGATCTTCTTCTGCTCGGGCGTCGCGGTCGCCGCATTGTACGACTTGCTGGCGAACAGGATGTTGTAGTCGGGCAATTCGTGGTTGATCACGAGCAGGCCGCCCTGATTGGCAGCAAGCGTCGGGTGATCGAAAAGATGCATGCCGTCATGGTTGCCGCCGGCGACCTTCTCGGCCGCGGCAGAATCCAGGAACGTGCCCGCCGACCAGGCAGTCGCGCCGGGAACGACCGCGTCACCCGCCGAGAACAGGACTTCGGCGACATAGCCGGTCGGAACGGTAACCTTGTCGTCCTGGTTGGCCGCAACGGCGGTGAAATCGACCGAGTAGCTGACCGGTGTCGGCGTGGGCGTCGGGGTGGGAGTCGGCGTCGGGGTGGGCGTCGGGGTTGTCGTGTCGTCGTCCGAACACGCGGCAAGACCGCCGGCAAGGCTAAGCGCAGAGATCATGCCGAAGCTCTTGAGTATCGAACGGCGGGCGGGATTGGCGGCCACCAGCTCCTCGAGCGACTGGCCGGGAACGGTGATCGAGCCTTCGGCATCGCGATATGGTGCGCGCGCCTCGTCGGTCAGATGCGACATGTAGGATATCCCCCTAATTTGAACACGATGAATCGGAAGCGCGGGAGCGCTGCAGCGTCGTTAGCGATGAGGGATGACGGCGCCGCGAAGCCGTCGTGACAGTTCCGCGTCAACGCCGTGACAGCCTGAAAACATCATCGCCGCCCGGACACGCAATGCTTCAACCCGATCCGATCCTGCGCTACTTTCGCAGTCAGCAGCGCAGTGCAACGGACACGCGCCCATCGCGGGCATGTCCGACCCGACGCCTATGTTCGAGGAGAGAGACGATGGCCGAGCTGACCTTCTATACCAACCCGATGTCGCGCGGCCGGATCGCACGCTGGATGCTGGAGGAAACCGGCGCATCCTATGAGACCCAGGTGCTCGACTATGCCTCGACGATGAAGCAGCAGCCCTATCTGTCGATCAATCCGATGGGCAAGGTTCCGGCGATCCGCCATGGCGACAAGGTCGTCACCGAATGCGCCGCGATCTGCGCCTATCTGGCGGACGCCTTTCCCGATGCCGGGCTGGCGCCCCCGACCGACGATCGCGCCGATTATTACCGCTGGCTGTTCTACGCGGCAGGACCGGTGGAGCAGGCCGTCACCAACAAGGCGATGGGCATGACGCCAACCGCCGAGCAGGGCCGAATGGTCGGTTATGGCAGTTTCGACCAGATGGTCGACGTACTCGAAAAGGCCGTCTCGGAGCGTGATTATGTCGCGGGCGACAGCTTCACCGCCGCCGACGTCTATGTCGGATCGCAGCTCGGCTGGGGACTTCAGTTCGGCACGCTGCCCAAGCGGACAGCCTTTGAGACCTATGTCGCCCGGCTCCACGCCCGTCCCGCCTATCAGCGCGCCAACGAGAAGGACAACGCGCTGCTGCCGAAGCAGGACTGAGCGTCTGTTTGGAAAAGCCGGTACCAGCCCGCTCTCCCGCTCAAAAGAAAAGGCCCGGTGGATCGCTCCACCGGGCCTTTCTGTGTCAGCCTGAGGCTACCGCGATCAGTCGCGGCTGCCCATCAGGTTGAGCAGGAAGGTGAACATGTTGACGAAGTCCAGATAGAGCGACAGCGCGCCCATGATCACGGTCTTGCCCATCATGTCCGTGCCCGCGACATACGCATACATGCTCTTGATGCGCTGCGTGTCATAGGCCGTAAGACCCGCGAACAGCAGCACGCCTACGATGCTGATCACCAGCGACATCACACTCGACTGGAGGAAGATGTTGATGATCGACGCGACCAGAATGCCGACGACACCCATGATCAGGAAGGTGCCGAAGCCGCTCAGATCCTTCTTCGTGGTGTAGCCGAACAGGCTGAGGCCAGCGAAGGCAGCCGTCGTCGCGAAGAAAGTGGTGGCGATCGATTCACCGGTGAAGCGCAGGAAGATGGTGGACATGGACAGGCCCATCACCGTCGCGAACGCCCAGAACAGCGCCTGTGCAGCGCCAGTCGAAAGACGGTTGATGCCGAAGCTGAGCACCATCACGAAGCCGAGCGGCGCCAGCATGATGAGCCAGGCGAGCGGGCCGCCGGCCATCAGGATCGTCGCCGCAGGCGATTCGATCCCGCCGCGCGAGAACAGCAACGCCACGATGCCCGTCAGCAGAACGCCCGACGCCATATAGTTGTAGACGGAAAGCATGTACGACCGCAGTCCCGCATCATATGCGGCATCGCGCGCACCCGCCGAAGCGGGAAAAGGCGCGGCGGTCGCCCGGGGATCAGACCAGTCAGCCATTGAAATACATCTCCTTTGTCCAGCAATTTTTGCCGGATGAAGTGAATATCGTGGCAATCGGGGTCCGATTCAAGGAAAACCGGACGAAGCAACCAATCCAGAAACATTTGGAAACAATCGCCCGTGTACAGACTCTTCGTCGCCCTTCGTCCGCCCGCTGCGATCCGGGCCGAGTTGCTCGCCCTCATGGGCGGCATCGCCGGCGCACGCTGGCAGGATGACGACCAGCTTCACCTGACCCTGCGCTTCATCGGCGAGGTCGATCGCCATGTCGCGACAGACGTGGCTGCGGCGCTCGGCAGTGTCCGCCATCCGCCGTTCCAGCTTGCCGTGTCGGGTGTCGGCACCTTCGACCGCAAGGGGCGGATCGACACATTATGGGCCGGCGTCCGGCCGCATGACGCGGTCGCCGCCCTCCATCGCCGGATCGATCAGGCGATGGTCCGCGCCGGGCTTGAGCCCGAGCCCCGCGCCTTCCAGCCGCATATCACGCTGGCCCGCTTCACCCGCGGCGCCGGCGATCTGTCGGGTTTCGCTACGCTTCATGGCGGGCTGTCGAGCGAGCCCTTCCCCGTCACCCATTTCGGCCTCTACGAATCCACGCTCGGCGGCGAAGGCGCGCGCTACGAGTTGGTCGAGCGCTACGCATTGGGTTAAACACTCTTCCGTTCGGGCTGAGCTTGTCGAAGCCCCGTCCTTCCTGGACGCCGGTGCCGAAGAAAAAGACAGGGCTTCGACAAGCTCAGCCCGAACGGCTTGAGGTTGGTAGCCTAAGGCCTTCAATCTCCCCGAGCGATCCGCTCCGCCAGCCCCTTCGCCCCCACAGTCACGTCGGCCCAGGTCACGTCGAACCCGGCATCATCGCCATAATAGGGATCGGCAACAGCCTGGCCGCCACGCCCCGGCACATGATCGAGCAGCAGGCTCAACGTCGCGTGCGCGTTGGTCGGACTGAGCTTTTTCAGGTTGCGCAGATTGCTCTCGTCCAGCGCCACGATATGGTCGAAGTGTCGAAAATCCTCGGCGCCGACCTGCCGGGCACGGAGGCCGGAGATATCGACGCCGTTGCGCAATGCCGCCGCCTGGGCACGCCGGTCGGGCGGATTGCCGACATGCCAGTCGCCCGTCCCTGCAGAATCCGCTTCCGCATCCAGGCCGATCCGCTCGGCCTCCACCCGAAAGGCCGCTTCAGCCAGCGGTGAGCGGCAGATATTGCCCAGGCAGACGAAAAGCACATGAACGGTCAATGATTTCCCTTTCTTCGGGCCTCTGCTAGCCCTCTGCCAAGACAAGAACAATCGGGAGGGTGGCGTGACGGGGACGCAGGACAACCAGACCGCCCAGCCGGCACTGCCGAGCGAGCGCTACGCCTGGTACATGCTGAGCGTCCTCGTGCTCGTCTACATGCTCAATTTCATCGATCGCCAGATCCTGAGCATCCTGGCCGAAGACATCAAACGCGACCTCAACCTGACCGACGCCGATCTCGGTTTCCTCTACGGCACCGCGTTCGGCGTCTTCTATTCGCTATTCGGCATTCCGCTCGGCCGGCTGGCCGACAATTGGCACCGCGTCCGGCTGATGACCGCAGGGCTCGCCTTGTGGTCGGCGATGACCGCGTTGTCGGGCTTCGCACGCAGCGGCACGCAGCTCGCCGCCGCGCGGATCGGCGTCGGCATCGGCGAGGCAACCGCCAGCCCATCGGCCTATTCGCTGATCTCCGACTATTTCCCGCGCGAGAAACGCGCGACCGCGCTCGCCATCTATTCGGCCGGCCTCTACCTCGGCGGCGGCCTGTCGCTGTTCATCGGCGGGCTGATCGTCAAGAACTGGAACGCCGCCTATCCCGCCGGGGGGCCGCTCGGGCTCGTCGGCTGGCAAGCGGCCTTCATGGCGGTCGGCATCCCCGGCCTGCTCGTCGCGCTGTGGGTCTCGACCTTGCGCGAGCCGATCCGCGGCCTGATCGAAGGCGTCGTCACGCCCCCGTCCAAACATCCGTTCCGTGAGTTTCTGACCGAACTCATGACGATCGTTCCGCCGCTGACCTTCGTCTACGCCGCGTCGCGCGGCGTTCGGGCGCTTGCGATCAATGTCGTCGCGGCGATCATCGTCTGCCTCGTTTCCTGGTGGCTCATCCGGCTTACCTCAAGCTGGCAGCAATGGTCCGCGGTCGGGCTGGGCGTCTATGCGGTGTTCAGCTGGGCGACCGCGCTCAAGGCCCGCGACCTGCCCACCTTCCGCCTGATCGTCGGTACCCCCGCCTTCATCCTCACCGTCTTCGCTTATGGCCTCAACGCCTTCATGGCCTATGCGATGAGCTTCTGGGCGGCACCCTATGCGATGCGTGTGCTCGACGCCCCCGCCGCTGAGGCAGGCTTCATCATCGGCGGATCGGGCGCGCTCGGCGGCTTCCTGGGCGTGGTTGCCGGCGGACGTATCGCCGACCGCCTGCGCCGCACCAATCCCGCGGGCCGCATGGCGGTGGTGATCTTCGCTTCGGTCGCCCCGGTGCCGCTGATGATACTCGGCTTCACCACGCAGAGCCTGCCGGTCTTCTATGCGATCATCCTGCCCGCGCAGGTGCTGGCAAGCGCCGCGCTCGGCGCCGCCGCCGCGACGACGCAGGATCTTGTGTTGCCGCGCATGCGCGGCACCGCGACCGCGACCTTCTTCATCGGCACGACATTGCTCGGCCTGGCGCTGGGCCCGTATCTTGCGGGCTATGTCTCGACGCTGACCGGCAACCTCGCGGTCGGCATGCTCTCATTGCTGGCAACCGTACCGCTCGCGCTGGGCGCCGCGATCATGGCCTACCGCCTGCTCCCCGCCGCAGAAGCCAGCCGCGCGGATCGCGCGCGGGCGGCGGGTGAGATGATCTGATCGGAATCACTCGATAGCCGCTATCCGTTCGGGCTGAGCTTGTCGAAGTCCTGCCTTTTCTTCGGCGCCGGTGCCCAGGAAGGACAGGGCTTCGACAAGCTCAGCCCGAACGGATGGGATAGGTCAGCGATAGAGTCTTAAGCGCCGACGACAATAGTTAGGCGATCAATCCGTAGATCACGACAAACCCGGCCGCATAGGTCATCAGGAACAACCGCAGGTCATTGCCGAGTCTCGGCGGCACATAGATCGCAGGTGGCGGAAAACCGCGGCGTACCGGGTGGCGGGCAGCATCGTTGGCAAATGCGATCGCGGGTTCCATGGCGAGAAAGTTAACGAGTCATTCACCATTGAAAAGCGTTAAAAAGGGTTAACCTTTGTCCGTACCGCTTTGGGACGCCAACGCGCCGCAGAGCCCCGAAACGGAGCCCCCTTGCGTTTCTGTGCATATCGGCAAACAAGACCCTCAAGGGCGCTTGCCGCCAGCCTGGGGACCATTTCACCGCATGACCAGATTCCTGATCGGCATCGCCGGCATTGCCGTCATTCTCGCGATCGCCGTCGCATTGTCGTCGAACCGGCGCCACATCCGCCTGCGCGTCGTTGGTGCCGCCTTCGCGCTCCAGGCGGCGATTGCGGTGCTGGTGCTCTACGTGCCCGCCGGACGCGCTTTTATCGGCGCCCTGTCCAACGGCGTGTCGCACCTGCTGGGCTATTCCAGGGAAGGCACGAACTTCATCTTCGGCCCGCTGGCCTCGCCCGAGGTGGGCGGCAACAGCTTCGCGATCGCCGCCTTGCCCGTGATCATCTTCTTCGCGGCCTTGATCTCGATCCTCTATTATCTGAACGTCATGCAGTTCGTCGTGAAATGGGTCGGCGGCGGCATCCGCAAGGTGATCGGCATTTCCAAGGTGGAATCGCTGTGCGCCGCGGCCAACATCTTCGTCGGGCAGAGCGAATCCCCGCTCGTCATCCGCCCCTATCTGGCCGGCCTCACTCCCGCGCAGCTCTTCACCGTCATGGCGTCGGGCATGGCGGGCGTCGCCGGCACGATCCTGGCGGCCTATGCCGCGATGGGGATCCGGATTGACTATCTGCTCGCTGCCAGCTTCATGTCCGCCCCGGGCGGCATATTGATGGCGAAGATCATGATGCCCGACAATCCGGCCGACGCGGAAGTCGAGCCGATCGACTTCGTCGATTCGATTCATGACGAGGAAAAACCCGCCAATATCATCATGGCCGCCGCGCAGGGCGCGCAGACCGGCGTGAAGCTTGCAGTGGCGGTGGGCGCGATGGTGCTGGCGTTCGTGGCGCTGGTCGCGCTTGCCAACGGCATATTGGGCGGGATCGGCGGACTGTTCGGCCATCCCGAACTCAGCTTCCAGATGCTGCTCGGCTATGTCTTCGCACCGGTCATGTTCCTGCTCAACGTGCCATGGAACGAGGCACTGAGCGCCGGCGGACTGTTCGGCGAAAAGATCGTGCTCAACGAGTTCGTCGCCTTCATCCATCTCGGTGCGACCCAGGCCACTCTCTCCCCGTTGACCGTCGCGATCGTCACCTTCGCGCTGTGCGGCTTCGCCAATTTCAGCTCGATCGCGATCCAGATGGCAGTGACCGGCAATCTGGCGCCCAACCAGCGGCCGGTGATCGCACGGCTCGGCATCAAGGCGCTGATCGCCGGCAGTCTCGCCAATCTGATGAGCGCGGCATTGGCGGGCATGCTGATCACCCCGTGATCACTGCAGTCTCCGCGATTCACATTGCCCAGGCGGAGATAGATGCGGCGATCGCCGCGATCCGCCCCGCGACCGGCGAGGCCGCATTGGCGGATCTGCGACTGGCCGTCGCCTGCATGGACCTGACCACGCTGCGCGGCGACGATACCGAGGATCGGGTTCGTGCACTGTGTGGCCGTGCGCGCAAGCCCCTTCCCCACGATCCCGACGTGCATGTCGCCGCGGTTTGCGTCCATCATGCGATGATCCCGGCCGCGATCGACGGACTCGCCGGCAGCGGCATCGCCGTCGCGGCGGTCTCAGCGGGGTTTCCGCACGGCCTGTCCCCGCTTTCGACAAGGATCGCCGAGATCGAGGCATCGGTCGCGGCGGGCGCAACCGAGATCGACATCGTTATCCGCCGCAGCCATGCGCTCACCGACGACTGGCAGGCTCTGCATGACGAAGTCGCGGCATTTCGCGCGGCATGCGGCACTGCGCATCTAAAAGCGATCCTGGCCACCGGCGAACTCGCCGACGCGACCATGATCGCGCGCGCAGCCCATGTCTGCATCGCGGCGGGCGCCGATTTCATCAAGACCTCGACCGGGTTCGAAACGGTCAACGCAACCCTGCCCACGGGCGCCGCGATCCTGTCCGCGATTGCAGCCTGGCACCGGCAGACCGGCGTCCGCATCGGCTTCAAGGCCGCCGGCGGCATCTCAACGGCGGAACAGGCGCTCGACTGGATCGCGCTCGTCCGCGCCATGCTCGGCGACGCCTGGCTGTCGCCGGCATTGTTCCGCATCGGTGCCTCACGCCTGCTCGACGACATCGCGGGCCGGCTCGGGGATTGACGCAACGCCTGCGTCGTCGGAGACTCCACATGTTCATTATGGAGGTCGCGTGACGGTCGTCGAAACCGCAAGAGAGGGAGACGGCACCGCGCTCACCCTACCCGCACGGCCGGAGGCGCTGCGGCTGTCGCCTGCCGAAACCGCGGTGGTCGTGATCGACATGCAGAATGCCTATGCCTCGCCCGGCGGCTATGTCGATCTGGCCGGGTTCGACATTTCGGGCGCCGCCGGCGTGATCGGCAAGATCGCCACGGTGCTGGACACCGCCCGGGCCGCGGGCGTGCAGGTGATCTTCCTGCAGAATGGCTGGGATCCCGATTATGCCGAGGCAGGCGGGCCCGGATCGCCCAACTGGCACAAATCGAATGCGCTGAAGACGATGCGCGCACGGCCCGAACTGGCGGGCAAGCTGCTTGCGCGCGGCGGCTGGGATTATGACCTTGTGGATGCGCTGAAGCCGCAGCCCGGCGATATCTCGCTGCACAAGACGCGCTACTCCGCCTTCTTCAATTCGCAGCTCGATTCCACGCTGCGCGCGCGCGGCATCCGCAACATCGTCTTTGTCGGCATCGCATCGAACGTCTGCGTCGAAAGCACGCTGCGCGACGGCTTCCACCTCGAATATTTCGGCGTGATGCTGGAGGATGCAACGCATCATCTGGGGCCGGAGGCGATGCAGCAGGCGACCGTCTACAATGTCGAGAAATTCTTCGGCTGGGTTTCGACCGTCGCCGATTTCTGCGGCGCATTCGGCCAATCGCCCAGCCAGGCACTCAGGGAGTAGATCATGCCTTTCGAGCCCATCAACCCGCCGCAATTCCCCAAGCCGATCGCGCCCTATTCGGCGGCCGCGAAGGCCGGCAACACCGTCTATGTCTCGGGCGTGCTCGCATTGGGCGAAGGCGGCGTGGTCCTTCATGTCGGCGATGCCGCCGCGCAGACCCGCCATGTGCTGGAAACGATCAAGACCACGCTGGAAGCCGCGGGCGCCACGATGGCCGACATCGCGATGAACCATATCTTCGTGAAGGATCTGGCCGACTATGCCGCGTTCAACACAGTCTATGCCGAGTATTTTCCGGGCGACAAACCCGCGCGCTACTGCGTCAAATGCGATCTGGTGAAGCCGGATTGCCTGGTCGAGATCGCCAGCGTGGCGCATATTGGCCAGTGACGGATGGGGCGATCGACGGCGTGACGATTGCCGGCCTTCATGTCGAGCAGCACGGCCCCATCGATGCACCGCCGCTGCTGCTGTCGCCGGGGCTTGGCGGAGCGGGCACCTATTGGACGCCGCAACTGGAAAGCTTCGCGCAAACGCGACGTGTGATCCTTTACGACCATCGCGGCACCGCGCGGAGCGACCGCGCCCTGCCCGATGCCTCGGTCGAGGCAATGGCCGACGATATGGTCGCCATACTCGACGGACTCGGCATCGCGCGTGCCGATGTGGTCGGCCATGCGGCGGGTGGCGTCGCCGGGCTGGCGATGGCGCTGAAGGCGCCGGACCGGATCGACCGGCTGATCGTCGTCAATGGCTGGGCAAGCCCCGATCCGCATTTCCTGCGCTGTTTCGAAACCCGGCTGGCGCTGCTCCGGGACAGCGGCGTCGCGGCCTATGTCCGCGCACAACCCTTGTTTCTTTACCCCGCGCCCTGGATCAGCGCGCACCTCGCGCGGCTCGACGATGAAGCCGTGCATCATGTCGCGAGCTTTCCGGGGAGCGAGACCGTGGAGCGCCGCATCGCCGCGCTCGGCGCCTTCGATATCGCCGACCGGCTGGGCGATATCCATGTGCCGCTGCTGGTGATCTCGGCCGAGGACGACATGCTTGTCCCCTTCCCGGCCGGCGCGCGGCTGGCTGCCGGCGTTCAAGGTGCAGCCTTCGCCGCGATGCCGCGCGGCGGCCATGGCTGCAACGTGACCGAGCCAGATGGTTTTAACGATCTCGTGTTAGGCTTCCTCAATCAGATCGCGGCGATAGGGGTCGCCTGAACCCCGGGGGATTATCAATGGAAATCGGCGTCTTCGTACCCATCAACAACAATGGCTGGCTGATCTCCGAAAACTCGCCGCAATATATGCCGAGCTTCGATCTCAACAAGCGGATCGCGCTCAGCGCGGAGAAGCATGGCCTCGATTTCCTGCTGTCGATGATCAAGCTGCGCGGCTTCGGCGGAAAGACCGAATTCTGGGAATATGGGCTGGAAAGCTTCACGCTGATGGCCGGCCTCGCCGCCGTCACCGAGAAGATCAAGATCTACGCGACCTGCCCGACCCTGATCATCCCGCCCGCCTTTGCCGCGCGGATGTGCAACACGATCGATTCGATCAGCAACGGGCGCTTCGGACTCAACCTGATCACCGGCTGGCAGCGTCCCGAATATAGCCAGATGGGACTGTGGCCGGGCGACGAGCATTTTCGTAATCGATACAAGATGCTGGACGAATATACTCGTATCCTGCGCGAGCTGTGGGAGACCGGGCGGAGCGACTTCAAAGGCGACTATTACCAGATGGACGATTGCCTCGTCCGGCCGACGCCGACCGGCGACATGAAGATCATCTGCGCGGGCTCCTCCGACGACGGCCTCGCCTTTTCCGCGCAATGGGCGGACTATGCCTTCTGTCTGGGCAAGGGCGTCAACACGCCGACCGCCTTCGCCTTCAACAACGACCGGCTTGCCGCCGCGACCGCGAAAACCGGCCGCGACGTCAAAACCTTCGTGCTGATCATGGTGATCGCCGACGAGACGGACGAGGCGGCGATGGAAAAGTGGATCCACTATCGCGAAGGCGTCGACGAGGACGCGGTCGCCTGGCTGGGCGAACAGGGATCGGCGGACAAGACGTCGACCACCACCAATGTCCGCCAGCTCGCCGATCGGGAATCTGCGGTCAACTTGAACATGGGAACGCTCGTGGGTTCCTATGAGAGCGTCGCCCGCATGCTCGACGAGATGGCTGCAGTCCCCAATACCGGCGGGGTGCTGCTGACCTTCGACGACTTCATCGAGGGCGTCGAGAATTTCGGCACACGCATCCAGCCCCTGATGAAGAGCCGCGCGCATATCCGCTGATTATCTCCTCTCCATCGAAGATGGAGAGGAGAATAGCTCTCACCCCTTCTTGGGAATCTCCAGTCCGCGCTGCACCGCCGGACGCGCAAGGCCGCGTTCGAGCCAGGCAGGCACGGCCTTCAGAGCATCATAATCGACCAGGTCGCGCGCCTCGTAAAAGCCGATCAGATTGCGGACCCACCCCAGCGTCGTGATGTCCGCGATCGTGTAGTCATCGCCCATGATCCATGTACGGTCCTTCAAACGATCCTCAAGGACGCCGAGCAAACGCTTGGACTCATTTACATATCGCTCAAGGGGTCGCTTGTCCTCGATCGCGCGACCCGCGAATTTATGGAAGAAACCGACCTGCCCGAAGATCGGCCCGATCGAGGCATTCTGGAAGAAGACCCACTGGATCGTCTCGTAGCGAAGCGCCGGATCGGCCGGGATCAACCGCCCGGTCTTGTCCGCCAGATAGAGCAGGATCGCGCCGGATTCGAACAGCGCGAGCGGTTTCCCGCCCGGCCCGTCCGGATCGAGGATCGCCGGGATCTTGCCATTGGGATTGAGCGACAGATATTCGGGCGTCCAGCTTTCGTTCGCGCCGATATCAACGAGGTGCGCCTCATAGGGCAGTTCAAGCTCTTCGAGCGCGATCGAGACTTTCACACCATTGGGCGTGTTGAGCGAATAGAGCTGGATCCGGTCGGGATGGCTGGCCGGCCAGCGCGTGGTGATCGGGAAATCTGACAGGTCGGGCATGGGATTACCTCAAGAAACAGGATCACCAGACGACGTCACGCGGTTCGTCGGGTGCGAGCCATGTGGTGACGACCATTGCCAGCGGCAAGCGGCCACATACTGATTGCGCCAGCGCTGGAATTCCCAAACACTGGCAAGCTCGCATGGAGCATATTTCCCGATGACAGCCGTCAAAGTCGATCCCGACAAGGCCCTGGAATTCAAGAACGCCGACAGCTTCTACACATGGCTGGGCACGCATCACGGTAGCAGTGACGAGATCTGGATCCGAATCCACAAGGTCGCGTCGGGGCTTGAATCCATCACGCCCAAACAGGCCATCGACGTGGTTCTGTGCTGGGGATGGATCGACGGGCTGCGCAAGGGCCTGGACGACAAGAGCTTCCTGCAACGCTACACGCCGCGCACACGCAAAAGCATCTGGAGCAGGATCAACGTCGACAATGTCGCCCGCCTTGTCACTGAAGGGCGGATGACCGAGCATGGGCTGGCCCAGGTCGAGGCAGCCAAGGCGGACGGGCGTTGGGATCGTGCCTATGCCAGCGGCAAGGACATGACGATCCCCGTCGATCTGCAGGCCGCGATCGACGCCGAACCGGCAGCCCGGGAAATGCTCGACGCGCTCAGCGCCCAGAACCGGTTCGCACTCGCCTTTCGCACGCACAATATGAAGACTGCGGCCGGGCGCGCGAAGAAGATCGAGGCATTCGTCGAAATGCTCAAGCGCGGCGAAACCATCTACCCTCAAAAGGGACGCTAGCTGAGGGCATGCAACGCGATCTCGAATGCGGATCGCGTTGCATGCCCGCTGCTCAGGCCGCCGCCGCGGCGGGCGCATCCTTTTCGCAAGCCCGCTTGTTCGCCGGCCGTTCGCTGACACGCGCCAGATAGGCGTCGATCGCAGCACTTTCCGGCACATGCTGGCGTGCCCAACCCAATGTGCTGCCGACCATGACGTCGACCGCGGTAAACCGATCGCCCAACAGATACGGGCCGGCCTCCAACGCGCCGAGCACGCGCGAGATCGCCGCGTCGTAACGCGCTCGTGCATGCACGTCCTGGTCGGCACCAGCCATTTTACTCCATAATGCCGGCTCCAGCTCGCCCGCCGTCCAGGCCAGCCACGTCAGGAATCCGCCGCGCTCGGGCGTCCCGACCGCAGCACCCAACTCCGCTTCGGGAAATTGGTCGGTCAGATAGAGTGCGACCGCGAGGCATTCGGTGACGATGACATCGTCATGCTTCAGCGCCGGCACCTTGCCGTCCGGATGCGGATTGGCCGGATCGCGCGCACCCGAGCCATCCTGACGGGCGATGTCGCAATAGTGAATGTCGTACTCGGTGCCGATTTCCTCGAGCAACCAGACCAACCGACCAGAGCGCGACCAAGGGGCGTGAAACAGCGTGAGCATGGCGATTCTCCATTCGCGACCCACTGCAGGATGCGTCGGGTCGGTCATGCTTGACTACTGCCACCCTGCTGCCATCATGCTGTCAGCAGCGGACGTGCAGGATGAAGAAATGAGACCTGCCGACCGCCTGTTCCAGATCATCCAGATCCTCCGCCGGACATCGAAACCGATCACTGCGGATGTCATCGCCGCCGAGCTCGAAGTCTCGAAACGCACCGTCTATCGCGACATCGCCACGCTGATCGGCCAGCGCGTGCCCATCCGCGGCGAGGCCGGATTCGGCTATGTTCTCGAAGGCGGGTTCGACATGCCGCCATTGATGCTGACCTCTGACGAGATCGAAGCGGCGGTACTGGGTGCCCAGTGGGTGGTCGGCCGCGGCGATCCGGCGCTCGCACGCGCAGCGCGCGATCTGATCGCGAAGATCGCCGTCACCGTTCCAGAAAAACTACGACCGATCGTGCTAGAGCCGGCAGTCGCCGTCCCACCGAATTGGAGCAAGACGGCCGAACTGCTCGACATGGCCAGGATACGCGCGTGGATCCATGCGGGCCGAAAACTGACCATTGCCTATCGCGACCAGCAGGATCGCGCGAGCCTTAGAACCATCTGGCCTTTTCTTGTCGGTTACCAGGAAACCACACGCATGCTGGTTTCATGGTGCGAAATGCGAAGCGATTTCCGAATGTTCAGGACAGATCGCATCACCAGCATTACCTTTTGCGATGATCGTTACCCCGACCGGCCGGCACAGCTCCGTGCGCGCTGGCACACCATGATGCGGGCGCGACACCCCGCCTGACGGCGATTGAGGGCCACAGTGGATGTCCAATCGTTTTCGATCCCGAAAAATAGCCGATGCCCCCCTGCCCAACTTCGGGTCGACCAAGCGGATGGCAAAAATCAGCTAAATGATCGCTCCTCCAAACTCGTTCATCGCCCGCTCATCTTCGCTCTTGACGCCCATTTTTCTTACGCTCATCTTCAAATCGAGAAACAAGTTGTCAGAATCGAAAATACACCAGGAGAGCGGTGGCATGGGCGCAGGGCCAGACAGGATCTGTCGGCCCATCTGAATTTAACAGGGGGATAAAGATGATGGGGAATTATAGTCTGTTGGCCGAGGGGCGCCACCGCGCCGCCGGGGCCATGATGGCAAGCACAGCTCTGGGCGGGGATATCCAGACGGGCCGGCTGTCACGCTCGCTGATGCTGCTCGCCGCCGGCGCCGCACTGTCCGTTTCCGGCCAGGCATTCGCACAAACCGCTACCGCCGCCGCCGAAACCGAGCAGGCTCCTGACATCATCGTCACCGGTTCGCAGATCGCACGCAGCGGCTTCGATACGCCCACCCCGGTCACCGTCGTCAGCACCGCCGACTTCGAACGCGTCGGCGCGCCGAACATCGCCGATGCCCTCAACCAATTGCCCGCACTGAAGCCGAGCGTCACGCCGGAAGCGACGACAAACCTGTCGAAACTGTCGGGCGGCAACTATCTCGATCTTCGCGGCCTGACCTATCTGCGTACGCTGACGCTGCTCGACGGCAAGCGCCCGACGCCCTCCTCGCCCGAAGGCGTGGTCAACATCAACAACATCGCGCAATCGGTGATCTCCGGCGCCGAAGTCGTCACCGGCGGCGCATCGGCAGCCTATGGTTCGGACGCCGTCGCGGGCGTGGTCAACTTCAAGATCGACCACAAGCTGCAGGGCATTCGCGGCAACGCGCAATATGGCATCAGCGATTATGGCGACAACAAGAGCTATCTGGCCAGCTTCGCGGCGGGCACCCGCTTCGGCGACGGTCGCGGCCACATCATCATCGGCGGCGAAATCGCAGGCAGCAAGGGTATCCCGAACTATGCGGGCCGTGGCGCCTGGGGCGATTATGGCGACATCTCCAACCCCGCCAGCACCACGACCAATGGCGAGCCGACCTTCATCCTGGTCAACCAGCCGCGCAGTTCGATCGCGTCCTATGGCGGCGTGATCAACAGCGCGACCGGCACCAACGGCACGGCTCTGCTGCGCGGCATCCAGTTCGGCCCCGGCGGCACGACCTCCGCGTTCAACTACGGCACCAACCAGACCGCCAACTCGCACTCCGGCGGCGACGGCGTCTGCGGCATCTGCGACGCGGTGCTGAAGCAGCCCTATGAGCGCTGGTCCGCGATCGCGTCGGCCGAGTTCGAATTCTCGGATGCGGCGAATCTCTACGGCACGTTCAGCTATGCGCGTTCGGACGTGAAGAATGCGCCATCGATCACCGGCAACGACCAGATCACCATCCAGCGGGACAATGTCTACATCCCGGCTGCGGTGCGCACGATCCTGAACGCCAACCCGACGATCACCAGCTTCACGATGGGACGCGCGCTCAACGAATATGCGCGCGGCTACATCAACAAGAAGGCGACCAACTGGCAGGGCATCATTGGCCTGCGCGGCGATATCGGCGGCGGCTGGAGCTATGATGCGTCCTATGCCTATGGCAAGGGCCGTGACTATACCGACTTCGCTGGCGCGCGCATCACCGCCAATTGGCAGCGGGCGCTCGACGCGATCGACAATCCGAACACCCCCGGTGTCGTCGATCCGATCTGCCGCTCGACGCTGACCGATCCGACCAATGGCTGCGTTCCGCTCAACCTGTTCGGCCAGATCGCACCGGGCCAGCAGACAGCGGCAATCAACTACATCACCGGCAGCTCGATCCGTGACTGGCGGATGAAGCAGCAGACCGCCGACCTGATCATCCGCGGCAACCTGTTCTCGCTCCCGGCCGGTGAAATCGGCATGGCGGCCGGCGTCCACTGGCGCAAGTTCGAGGTCAACGTGCTGTCCGATCCGCTCTCGGCCAGCCGACCCAACAACACCACGGTGTTCCGCGTCGGCAACACCATTCCGTTCGCGGGCCAGGAAGAGGTCAAGGAAGCCTTTGGCGAACTTCTGATCCCGATCTTCCGCGATCAACCCTGGGCGAAGAGCGTCGAGCTCAACCTCGCCGGACGTATCACCGACTATGCGACGTCCGGACAGGTCGAAACCTGGAAGGCGGGCCTGAACTACACGGTCAACGATGTCGTCCGCCTGCGCGCCACGCGCTCGCGCGATATCCGCGCACCCAACATCCAGGAGCTGTTCGCCAAGGGCCAGACGCTGATCTACACGATCACCGACTCGGCGCGCGGCGAGAACTACTCGGTGTCGGGCACCTCGTCGGGCAACCCGTTCCTGAAGCCGGAAATCGCGAACTCCTTCACCGGTGGTCTCGTTCTCTCGCCGATGCGCGGTCTGCAGATCTCGCTCGACTATTACGACATCAAGATCGGCGGCGCGATCGCCGCACTGAGCGCGCAGCAGATCATCACCCGCTGCAACACCGGCGATGCCGGCGCCTGCTTGCTGACCGTGCGTGAAGCCCAGACCAACGGCACGTCGCCGGGCCGCATCACGGGCGTTCAGCTCGCTCCGGTGAACTTCCAGTCGATCATAACCGAGGGTCTCGACGTCGAGGCGCGCTACCGGACCAACTTCTGGAACGGCATGCTCGACCTGCGTTTCCTCGCCAACTACGTCAACAAGCTGACCCTGATCGGCGATGGCGGTTCGAAGACTGAAATGGCGGGAAGCCTCGGCCAGACCTTCATCGACGGCATCAACGGTTCGCCGCACGTGCGCATCACGAGCAGCGTCAGCTACGACACCGACAATTACCGCGTGAACCTGACCGGCCGTTATGTCGGTGGCGGCATCATCACCCGCGACAAGGTGGTGGCGACCAAGCCGGCATCGACTCCGCTGATCGACAAGCTCTACGCCAAGGGCCGCGTCTATCTCGATCTGTCAGGCGAAGTGACGTTGTTCAAGCCGACCGGCAGCGACAGCAAGATTGCGCTGTTCGGCTCGGTCCTGAACCTGCTGAACACCGATCCGCCGATCACCGGTTACGACTGGGCGACCGCACGCCACCTTTACGACGTGATCGGCCGGCAGTTCATTGGCGGCGTCCGCTTCAACTTCTGATTCCAAAAACCTTAAGGCTTTGGAAAGCCCGCCGTCCCCAAAAGGACGGCGGGCTTTTTTTGTTAGGCCCGCCTCAACCGGTCGACTAAGTGCGCACCGGATCGACAGAGCGATTTCGAGGCAGATGGGCTCATCTGCCGGCTCTTAAATCGCGGCAAACAAAGGGACATGCAGAGTCGATCCGGTTCAGTCCGAACCCGAACGACTCCACATCGCGCCATCGCCCGTTTGCCTGCCAATCGACGGCAGTGTTTCCTGTCTGCAACAGTGTTTGCTTCAATTCTTCAGATCGAGAAAATTGATTGCCAAAATCGAAAATTGGTCTGAGAGAGCGACACTAAGGGCATGGCTGGAGAAAATTTGGCTTGTCCGGATACGCATAGGGGAATGGACATGTCTGATATGATTACACCAGTCGATGGACGGCGCGCTGCTGCCGGGGCCATGATGACGAGCACCGCGCTTGGCGGAAGCCGCCTGTCGCGCTCGCTGATGTTGCTCGCAGCCGGCGCCGCCCTTGCCACTTCCGGTCACGCATTCGCCCAGCAGAGCGCCGAAACCGAACAGGGTGAGGACATCATCGTCACCGGTTCGCAGATCGCGCGCACCGGATTCGACACACCGACCCCGGTCACCGTCGTCAGCGTTGCCGACTTCGAGCGCGTCAGTGCGCCCAACGTCGCCGATGCGCTCAATCAGTTGCCGGCCCTGAAGCCCAGCGTGACGCCGTCGGCCACCACCAATCTTTCCAAGCTTGCAGGCGCGAACTATCTCGATCTTCGCGGCCTCGGCTATCTGCGGACGCTGACCCTGATCGACGGCAAGCGCTATGTCCCGTCGAGCCCCGAGGGCGTCGTCAACATCAACATCATCCCGCAGGCAGTGATCGGCTCGGTCGAGGTCGTGACCGGCGGCGCTTCGGCAGCCTATGGATCGGACGCCGTTGCCGGCGTGGTCAATTTCCGCCTCGATCACAAGCTTCAGGGCCTCCGCGGAAGCGCACAATATGGCCTGAGCGACTTTGGCGATCGCAAGAACTATCTGGGTTCGATCGCGTACGGCACGAAGTTCGGCGATGGTCGCGGGCACCTGCTGCTCGGCGCCGAAATCGCCGAGAGCAAAGGTATCAAGCGCGTTTCGAGCCGCCCCTGGTCGAACCACAGCGTCATCAACAACCCGGCCTATACGCTGACCAACAACGAACCCGCCTATATCCTGGTCGATGACGCTCGCCTTTCCGAGTCGGCTTATGGCGGCGTGATCAACAGCGTCAACGGCGGCAATCCCGCTGGTCTCGCCGGTACGGAATTCCTGGCAGGTGGCCAGACGCGTCGCTTCGACTATGGCACGCTTCAGGCCGGCGGCACCCAGAACGGCGGCACCGGCGTGGCAGCGACCGGCGACCTCGTGCTCGAACAGCCCTATAAGCGCTGGGCAGCGTTCGGCGCGACCGAGTTCGAATTCTCCCCGCACGCCACCGCCTATGGCAGCTTCAGCTACGGCCAGTCCAAGATGCGTGGTGACAGCATCGTCGGCAACGACCAGATCACGATCCAGCGCGACAACGTCTTCATCCCGGCATCGGTCCGGTCGATCCTGACTGCCAATCCCGGCGTCACGAGCTTCACCATGGGTCGTAGCCTCAACGACTATGGCCGCGGCTATTTCGACCAGAAGGCCTGGAGCTGGCAGGCGATCGCCGGATTGCGCGGCGACATCACCGGCTCGTGGAGCTACGATCTGTCCTACGCCTACGGAAAGAGCCGCAACAAGACGGTCTTCGCCGGCACGCGGATCACGCAGGCATGGCGCGATGCGGTCGACGCGATCGACAATCCGAACACCCCGGGTGTCGTCGACCCGATCTGCCGCTCGACGCTGACGAATCCTGGAAATGGTTGTATTCCGCTGAACCTGTTCGGTGTGATCGCACCGGGCGAACAGGCGGCGGCAATCGCCAAGATCCTCGCGCCTTCGCTGCGCGATTGGCATCAGGTCCAGCAGAGCGCCGATTTGATTGTCCGTGGTTCGCCGTTCGAGCTTCCGGCCGGGCCGCTTTCGATCGCGGCCGGTGTCCACTGGCGCAAGTTCACGACCGACGTCCGCTCCGATCCTCTGTCATCGTCGCGCACGCCGACCGGCGGCACGTTCCTGCGCGTCGGCAACACGCTGCCGTTCACGGGCGAGGAAGTCGTGAAGGAAGGGTTCGCCGAGGTGCTCGCACCGATCTTCGTCGACTCCAGCCTCGGCAAGCGCCTCGAACTCGACCTTGCCGGTCGTATCACCGACTATAAGACGTCAGGCCAGGTCGAAACCTGGAAGATCGGCGTGAATTACGAAGTGAATGACGTCGTCCGGTTCCGTGCGACCCGGTCGCGCGATATCCGTGCGCCCAACCTGCAGGAACTGTTCGCCAAGGGCCAGACGCTGGTCTTCACGGTCAGCGATCGCTCAAGGCAGGTCCCCAACCTCAACGGCGTGGTCGGTCCGGACAATTACACCGCGACAACCACCTCGGGCGGCAATCCTGGCCTGAAGCCGGAAAAGGCGGACACGTTCACTGCCGGCCTCGTGCTGTCGCCAGCACCGCGGATGCGCATCTCGCTCGATTACTATAATATCAAGATCAACGGGGCGATCTCGACGCTCGGCACCGGCGCGATCCTCGACCAGTGCTTCAACGGCAACACCACGATCTGTTCGCTGATTTCGCGTGAAGCCAGCACCAATGGCGTCTCGCCGGGCCGGATCACGAACATCCTGCTCGCTCCTGCCAACATCCAGGGGATCAAGACGCAGGGTGTCGACTTCGAAGCGGCGTACAGCTTCCCGCTTGCCAACGGAAACTTCGGGATCCGGCAGCTGGTAACCTATGTCGATCAGCTTGATCTGATCGGATCCCAGGGCGAGGTTACCAAACTCGCCGGCACCACGGCGCAAGTCGCGATCGATGGTCCCAGCGGCACCTCGCGGATCCGCAGCTCGACGGTCCTCGATTTCAGCACGGATGCGTTCCGGGTGAGCGCAACCGGTCGCTATGTCAGCGGCGGCCGCGTGACCCGCGACATCGATACGGACAAGCCGCTGGTGCCGATCAGCGACCCGATCCGGGTCAAGGGCCGCTTCTATCTCGACCTCGGCGCCGAAGTGACCGTGTTCCGTCCGGGCGAAGACGGCAAGGTCGCCGTGTTCGGATCGATCCTGAACGCGTTCAACAAGATGCCGCCGATCACCGGCTACGACGAATATGCAGCCCCTCGCCAGCTGTTCGACGTTGTCGGTCGCCAGTTCACGGCTGGTGTCCGCTTCAACTTCTAATCCCTCCTACAGCCCGCCGCCCCCAAAGGGCGGCGGGCCTTTTGTCGATGGCTGTATCCCTTCGGTCGTTTCGATACTGACGCGCTGCTGCATAAGCGCCACCTCGTCGGCTCCTCCTGCAAGGTGACCGATGAAACAGATTCTCCTTCATGGCTGCACGCTCACAGCGTTGCTGACCGCCGGCACCTCATCGCTGGATGCCGCCCCCGCGATCCCCGCGAAAACCCGATCGGCGACCAGTTGCCCCGGCCCCATGACGTTCGGCAGCTGGGGGATCGAGACCGCGAACATCAATCCCGCGATCAAGCCGGGCGACGACTTCTTCGCCTACGCCAATGATCGCTGGCTGAAGACTGCCAAGGCCCCGCCGGGCTTTTCGACCTATGGCCAGTTCAACGAGCTCTTCCTGAAGAACGAGCCAAAAATTCGCGCGGTGATCACCGATGCGATGCAATCCACCGCCCCTGCCCGCACGCCCGGCCAGCAGATCGGAGATCTCTATCAGAGCTTCATGGATCGCGGCGCGATCGAGGCGCGCGGCCTGACCCCGATCGCGGCGGATATCGCCGCCATCCTCAACCTGAAGACGCACGACGATGTCGCGCGCTGGATGGCCGACCCACGATCGAACAGTTTGGTCGCGATCAACGTCTATCCCGATTCCGGCAATCCGAAACGCTGGCTGGTCGCGCTCGATCAGATCGGCTTCGCGACCGGCATCACGGGCCTGAGCGGCACCGACGCCTATCTCAAGACCGGCGAGCCCTATGACGGCAATCGCGCAGCCTACCGCGCCTATATCGAGGCAAGCCTTGGCCGCGCCGGCGCGGACCAGCCGGCCCGGCGTGCCGCGGATCTGCTCGCGCTCGAAACGAAGCTCGCCGGCTCACAATGGACGCCGGCAAAAAAGCGCGACCGGCAGGCCAATTATCATCTGATGAAGCGCGCCGAACTCGACAGCTATGCGCCCGGATTTCCGTGGAAGGCGTTCCTCGCGAAACGCGGCGTCGATGACGTCGGTGAGGTCATCCTGGGCACCGACGCGGCCATTCGCGATCAGGCGGCGATCTTTGCGCAAACCCCTGTCGACGTGTGGAAATCCTATCTGCTGTTCCACTGGATCAACAACCAGGCCGAATATCTGCCGGCGGTGTTCGCCGATGCCAAGTTCGATTTCTATGGCCGCAGACTGAGCGGTATTGCGGAGCAGCGACCACTCGAAGCGCGCGGCATCCAGTTCGCCAACCGGAGGCTCGGCCAGCTGGTCGGTAAACTCTATGTCGAACGCACTGTCTCGCCAGCCGCCAGAGCGCCAATGGTCGAGCTGACAGGCTATCTCAAGACCGCCTTCGCCGAACGGCTGGGCAAGATCGACTGGATGGATGCGCCGACCAAGGCCGAGGCCGAGGCCAAGCTGGCGGCATTCGCGTTCAAGGTCGCCTATCCCGAGAGCTGGCGGGATTATTCGGCGCTCGATATCTCCCGAGGCGACCTGATCGGCAACGCAGCACGGATCGCGACCTCCGACTGGGAGGACGCCAAGATCAACCTTACCCGTCCCGCCGGCCGCGAAAGCTGGTATCAGACGCCACAGACCGTCGATGCCACCTACAGCGTCCTGCTCAATGCGATCGAGCTGCCCGCCGCGATCCTGCAGCCGCCATTTTTCGACCCTTGCGCCGATCCTGCGGTCAATTTCGGCGCGATCGGCGCGGTCATCGCGCATGAAATGGGCCATGGCTTCGACGATCAGGGCGCGAAGTTCGACGCGAACGGCGTCCTGCGCAACTGGTGGACCGACCTCTCGCGCACGCAGTTCGAAGATCGCACCAAAGCGCTCGTCACCCAATATGACGCCTACAGTCCCCTTCCCGGCGTCACGCTGAACGGGCGCCAGGGCATTGGCGAGAATATCGGCGACTTGACCGGTGCCTCGATCGCGTATCGCGCCTATCAACTCTATGCGGCCGACCATCCGGGCACGGTGAAGCCGCTATCCGGCTTCACCGGCGACCAACGCTTCTTCCTGTCATGGGCGCAGGTGTGGCGGGCGATTTCGACCGAGAGCGACCTGCGCAAGATTGCCAGCCAAGGCTATCATGCGCCGTCGCAATTCCGGGTCAATGGCGTCGTCCGCAACATCGACGGCTGGTACCGCGCCTTCGGCGTGAAGCCCGGTGAGGCGCTGTACCTGCCGCCGGATCAACGCGTGCGGATCTGGTGAACAGCCTCCGGAAATGGTTTTCCGCGATTTCCGGCACGATGCCTCAGAAATTGAAACGTACCTGCCCGCCGATCCAGCGCGGCCGTGAATAAGTGCCATAGGTTCCACCCAGCGGTGGCCCCGATACGTCGAACGAGAAGGTCTTGCGCGCAACGTCGAAGACATTGTTCGCGAAAACCGAAAGCTCCAGCCGGTCGTCGAGCGTCTTCAGGCTGATCCGGGCATTGGCCATCCATCCACCCGGAATCAGCGTGACGGGTGCATTGGTCATCTGCGCGTAGAAATCGTCGGTATAGGTCGCATTGCCGCTTGCGGTCAGCCGCCCGATCGGGGTCGCGAACGATTTCGATGCCGACAGGTTGATCGTATAGGCCGGGGCCTGCGGCGCCTCGCGATCGACCAACGTCGCGCCGATCGGCACCCCCTCCACCTTGGTGTGGAGCAGCGACAGGCCGGCATCGAACTGGAATCCCGATCCAGGGCGCACGGCCAGCTCGAAATCCGCTCCATAGATGGTCGCAGCCGTGTTGAAGAGCGTGAAGTTGAATCCCCGCTGATCGAACGCCTGATAGTCCGAATAATCGTAGTAGAAGGCCGCACCGTTGAAGCGGACGCGCCGGTCGAGCAGTTCCAGCTTGGCGCCCACTTCATAGGCCATCAGCTTCTCGCCATCGAAGCGGAAGCCCGCAAGCGGCGCCTGCCCGACAAAGCCGGCATTATAGTTGAATGCCTTGTAGCCGCGATTGATGCTGGCATAGAGCAAGGTCCGTTCGGTCGGCTTCCAGTTGAGCGACAGGCGGCCGGAAACGCCGGTCTCGCCATGTTTATCGGTGGTCAGTCCGTTCGCGGCGAGCGATCCTGGCGCGATGAACGCCGCGCAGAGCGGACCGTCGCAGGTTTCCAGATACGCATACTCCTTTTCGTCGCGGGTCACGCGCAGCCCGCCCGACAGCGACAGGGTCTCCGACAGGTCATATTCGGCCTGTGCGAAGCCCGAATAGGATCGCGTGTCGACGCTATAGTCCGCGCGTGGATAGGATCCGAAGGCTGGCAGGTCGAAACCCTGGAAATAGTCGCCGACGATGTTCAGATAGTAGAGGCCGGCCGTCCAGCGGAACGTCCCGTCATCCTCGATCAGCCTGAGCTCCTGCGTGAAATGCCGTGCGCGGGCGTCCTGCTGGAATATACCGATCGGGAAGGACGAAAAATCATTGTCCGCCGCATAGCTGGAATCGAGCGCCTGATAGCTGGTGAGCGATGCGAGCGTCAGATTGCCGAGGGAATAGCTGACCCGTCCGCCGACCGACCAGGTGCGGCGCGTGAAGCGGCCGTCGAAGTCGAAGGCGCCAGTATAGGGATCGCCATCGGCATCGACATAGCCGAAGCCCGTCGGCGAGCCCGGCGGCAAGGGCACGCCCAATCCGTTCGCATCGGGCGCCGCCGCGGTGATCATCGCACCGCCAGTGGTCACCGGCCGGATCTTGTAGATGTCGGCGAACAGGTTGATCTTCAGGTCCGGCGTCGCGTCGATCCGCAGTTGCAGCCGCGCGGCGATCGTATCGTCGGCATTGATATCCTTGCCGATCGAATTGCGGATATAGCCGTCATGCCGATCCTTCAGCACGGCAAGGCGCGCCGACACATTTTCCGAGATCGGTCCGCCGATGGCGCCTTCGAAACGCACTTGATCGTAGCTGCCAATCGTCACATCGGCGAATCCGCCGAATTCGCTGGTCGGCTGATTGGTGAGGACATGGATCAGGCCGCCGGTCGCATTGCGGCCGAACAGCGTTCCCTGCGGCCCCTTCAGCACCTCGACACGATTGATGTCATAAAGCTGCTGCACGCTCGACGCGTTCGACGGCTGATAGACCTCGTCGATATAATAGGCGTTGGCCGGCTCGATATGGCCCGCAAAATCATTCTGCGAAACGCCGCGGATGGAGATCAGCCCGGCGACCGGGTTGCCGCCCGGATCGGTGAATTGAAGGCCCGGCGTCAGCGCCGCAATGTCGATCGACGATCGCACGCCCGCCGCGATCAGCCGGTCGCCCGACAGTGCCGTCACCGCGATTGGAATATCCTGGACATTGGCCTCACGCCGGGTCGCGGTGACGATGATCTCGTCCAGCCCCTCGCTCTCGGCCTGAGCGGCTTGCGGCATGTCCTGCGCCAGCAGCGGCTGCGGCAAGAGTCCTGCCACAAGCGCCAGCAACGTCATGCGATTGATCGCCTTGGCGGTGTTCACTTTCATCCGATCCTCCCCTGGCCGGACGGTCCCAGGGCCGCCGGCTGTTATGTCTTTCACCGTTTCGGCATGCACCGGAGAGGGGGAGCGATATATAGCGGGAAACACTCACTCGCCGCGCGCGGCCCGTGATCGGGGCAGCCGGGCTCAGGTCACGGAACGTCTGATTCCGCGACGATCATGGACAGAAAGTCAGCGCGTCAGGAAAAGTGGAGCAGCCGCGAAATCAGCTGGGTACGGCTGCCGACGCCAGCCTTGCGATAGATTGCGCGGAGGTGGTTTTCGACAGTCCTGAACGAGATACCCAATTCGGTCGCCAGCGACGCGTTGCACCGTCCGGCTGCAATCAGCCGGGCAGTCTCGCTCTCGCGCTGGGTGAACCCCAATGCCTGGCACGCATTTTCGAGCGACGAGCGGACGGCGGAGCCGGCGCTGGTGACGAGATAATGCGGCCGGTCATTGCCTGAACGGAAGCCCTGAACCTCGATTTCGGCGACGGGCTGGCTATTCTCCCTGGGCGTCAGCCTGCGGCTGGCGCCGTCCGCCGGCGGATCGCGCAGCAGCAGTTCCTTCACGTCGCCCAGAATGGCCGCCTGCGCCGATCCGCTCAGGCCGAACGCGTCGACACCCGCTGCATTGGCACTGCGGACGACCAGATCCTCGTCCAGAATGACATAGCCCAGTTCGCCATTCTGCCGATTGGTGACGTGGATCAGCGCGCGCGAGATTTCCAGCGTCTCCAGGCAGGTGATGGTATGGAGCACCGACGAGAGTGCGGGAACCAGTCGCTTGAACCAGGCGAGATGCTCGGGAAGAAAGGGGCGGTCGCCGTAAGGGCGGTGCAAACCGATGCAACTCAACTGCGTGCTGAATTCGGTCTCGAATGGCACCGCGACCGCCATGACATGGCCGATATCGAACGGTTTCAGGAAGATCGACGCATATCGGTCGTCATATTTCGGCATTTCGAACGAGGCGGACGTGACGCTCGGCACCCGCTGCCCCGCATCGTTGAGCGCATGGATCGCGGGCTGGATCACCGGATCGAGCCGGTAGAGACCATCCATATAGGCATCGACCGCGTCGGGCCGTCCGCCGATGTAGCGTGACGCGCCGATGCCGAAACTATCATAGGGAGACGACACGAATTGTAGAAAAACCGCGCTCTGTGCCGACAGCGCATCGGCAAGCGGTTCCAGCACGTCGGCGCACATCGATGCCGGGCTCGAGCACGACAGAAGTTTGCCGAAAATCTCGGCCGATGGGTCGGCGGCGAAGTCGGTGCGGATCACCCTGTCTCTCCCTCTCCCGCGGGTGCCCGATCTTCGCCGGATTTCAATTCAGCCCGCTACGCAGTCCATTCAGGTTAGGCTGCCTTCGAATACGGTCAATGCGTTTTCGTAGTCATCTGTGATCAACCGAGCATGCGGATAGGATCGCTGCCGTCCCAGTTCTTTCCCGCCTGATGGATGCCGTCGAACAGATCCTCCACGCCGGGTGTCACCTCGATCAGCTCGATCATGCCGTGCAGATCGGCCCCGGTATCGACATAAGCGGCGCGGCCGCCGACGCCGACCTCGGCATCGAGCGCGATCTCCGCGCCTTGGGCGACGTGCCTGGCGAGCAGTTCGTCGTAACGGTCCGGCGTCGCGCCCATCGCATAATGGTGGAAACCCCAGCCGCGACGCTCGCGCACCTCACGGTAGACGCTGGGTGCGTCGTCATTCTGCTGGATCAACTCGTACATCATGTTGCCCGACACGCCGAGGCACAGGCTCAGGTCGCATGTTGCGGGCGCACCGCGATAACTGAGCCGGTTGAACGGAAAATGCTCGATCACGAACCAGGGGCCGATGCCGAGATCGCGCGTGAAGACCGGCATCGCCGCCCGTATATCCTCGACGATATAGGCCATCTGGATGATGCCGCCGTCCGACTGGCCCCAACGCCAATGAGTCATGATGAAGTGCCTTCCCTGTTGATATCGGACGCCGACGCATAGCGTTCGCGCAATTCGGTTTTCCGGATTTTTCCGGTCGCGGTCAGCGGCATCTCCGCGACGAACTCGATGCGTTCGGGCACCCACCAGCGGGCGACCTTGCCGTCGAGAAAGGCAGTGATCGCATCCGCGGTCGGCGCATATCCTTCGGCCGGCTGGACGATCAGCAACGGCCGTTCCTCCCACCTGGCATCGGGAATGCCCACCACCGCGGCAAGCGCGATCTCGGGATGACCGGAAACGACATTCTCCAGCTCGATCGAGCTGATCCACTCGCCGCCCGATTTGATGATGTCCTTTGCCCGGTCGGTGATCTGCATATAGCCGAGCGGATCGATCGTCGCGATGTCTCCAGTCGGGAACCAGCCATCCTCGTCGAGCAGCGCGTCCCCTTCCCGCCGGTAATAGGATGACGCGACCCACGGCCCGCGCACCCACAGCGCGCCGGCGGCGATGCCGTCATGCGGCAGCGGGCGATGATCCTCGTCGACGATCTTCAGTTCGACGCCATATTGCGCGCGCCCCTGTTTGCAGAGCTGACGGCGCTGATCGGCCACGCTCATCCGCTCGACTTCGGGCGTCCTGGTCGCGACGACGCCCAGCGGCGACATCTCGGTCATCCCCCACAGATGCAATGTGCGAACGCCATGCGCGTCGAGCGCGTCGATCATCGACGCGCTGACCGCCGATCCGCCGATGGTCGTGCGGTCCAGGCTGGGAAGCGTATCGCCGGTCGTCCGCAGATGCTGCAACACGCTGGTCCAGATCGTCGGCACGCCGCAGGCGAAGGTGACGCCTTCGTCGTTGATCAGGCCGACGATATTCTCGGCATCGTTGCGCGGACCGGGCAGGATCAGCTTCGCGCCAGTCATCGCCGCGATATAGGCCATGCCCCAGGCATTGGCGTGATACATCGGGGCGATCGCGATGATCGTATCGTCGCAACCGAGATTCATCGCGCTTTTCTGCGCGGCCGCGAAAGCGTGCAGGACGGTCGAGCGATGGCTGTAAAGAACGCCTTTCGGATCGCCGGTCGTCCCTGACGTATAGCACAGCGCGCTGGCGGCCCGCTCGTCCAGCACCGGCCAGTCGTCGAGCGGGTCGACGCCGCCGATCCACGCCTCATAGTCGATCAGTCGGCCTTCCAGCCCGTCGCTCTGTTCGGGCGTCGGCTGGCCGAGCACGACCACCAGCTCGACCGAAGGCGCATGCGGCAGAAGCCGGCGCACGATCGGCAGGAATCCGGCATCGACGAACAGGATGCGATCCTCGCCATGCGCGACGATGTAGCGGATCTGCTCCTCGAACAGGCGTGGATTGACGGTGTGCAGCACCGCGCCGATCCCGGAGATTCCGTAGAAAAGCTCGAAGTGGCGATGTGTGTTCCACGCCAGCGTGCCCACCCGATCGCCGGGGCCGATGCCGTGACGGCGAAGCGCGGCCGCGACCCGCAACGCACGCAGGCGCGCCGCGTCGTAATTGGTGCGGTGGATGCCGCCCTCGGTAGAACGGCTCACAATCTCCCGCCCGCCATGATAGCGCGCAGCATAATCGATCAGCGAGGATATGAGCAGCGGCCGATCCTGCATCAGCCCGGCCATGACGACACTCATGACAGCCTCAATGCGCCAGCGTGAAACCGCCGTCGCAGGCAATTGCCTGGCCGGTGATGTAGCGTGCCTCGTCGGACGCGAGGAAAAGCACGAGATTGCCGATATCGACGGGGTCCTGATATTCGCCCATCGGAATCCCCTTCAGGAATTCGGCGGAGAATGCCTCGGCGCTCATGCCGTGCTGCGCGCCCATCCGCTCGAACAGTTTCGACAGCATCGGCGTACGCACCTGCCCCGGATGCACCGAGTTGCAGCGGATGCGATGCCCGGCCTGCGCGCAATGCAGCGCGACCGAACAGGTCAGATGCTCGACAGCGGCCTTCGTCGCGCCATAAGCGGTGATGAACGGTGTCGGCACCAGCGAGGCGACCGAGGAGAGATTGACGATCGATCCGCCGCCCGAGCGCGCCATCGGGCCGATGCCATGCTTGCAGGCCAGAAACACGCCGGTGCCGTTGACCGCGAAGATGCGGTTCCAATCCTCGACCGGCGCATTTTCGGGATCCTTCGCCGCCTCCGGATCGCCTTCGATTCCAGCATTGTTGACGAGGATGTGGAGCCCGCCGAAGCGCGCCTCGATCTCCGCCATGAGCGCGATCCAACCGGCTTCCGACGAGACGTCCTGCACCATGGGGGTGCCGCCGAGGTCGGCCCCGACCGCTTCGATCGCCGCCTGATTGATGTCGGTGACGATCAGCGTCGCCCCTTCTTCCGAAAGACGCCGGGCAATGGCCAGGCCAAGCCCCTGTGCCGCTCCGGTCACCAGTGCGATCCTGCCGCTTACGCGTCCCATCGATTGTCTCCCCGAACTCATTGAAAATGGGCCGATGCTGGCCCGGCAAGCTGCGCGCCATCGACGATGATCGGCGATCCACTGATCATGGCGGCATCGTCGGACGCCGCGAACAAAATGGTGCGCGCGATATCCTCGGGCTGCGCGACGCGGCCCATCGGCACCATGCGCGCCATGCCGGCGATCAGGCCCGCGCGATCGCCCCCGGCCGCCGCTGCGACGGGATCGAGCATTTCGGTGTCGACATAGGTCGGGTGGATGGAGACGCAGCGTATGGGATAGCCACGTTGGGCACAGTGCAGCGCAACCGCTTTGCTGAGGATCGTCACCCCGCCCTTGCTGGCGCAATAGCCTGGCAGGTCGGCAATGCCGACGAGCCCGCCCAGCGACGAGAGGTTGACGATCGCACCGGCTCCGCCCGAGCGCCGGATGCCGGCGATGCCGTGCTTGCAGCCGAGCATCGTGCCTGTGAGGTTGACCGCGAGCATCGCATTCCAGTCGTCGAGCGCGAGTTGCTCTATGTCCCCGCCGCGACCGATCCCGGCGATGTTGCAGACAATGTCCAGTCGCCCGAACCGGGCGATCGCCATCGCGACCGCGCCTTCCCAGTCGGTTTCGTTCGTGACGTCCATGGGACAGACCAGCCCGGCCTCGCCCAGGCTTTCGGCGGCGCGGCGCGCGCCCTCTCCATCGATATCCGCGAGCACGACCCGCGCGCCTTCGGCGGCGAACAATCCGGCAGTCGCACGGCCGATGCCGGACGCAGCCCCCGTCACGATCGCCACCTTTTCACTCAAACGGCCCGCCATGACGATCCGCGCCCTCCCGATATCTGTTCTGATTGAGCCGCCGAAGTGATCAGCCCGGCCAAGAATCACAATGACGAGTTCCACGCAGGGCCCGTTTGAGAAAGCGCGAAAGAGCGCTTTCTGGAGCGGTACCAGCCCACTCCCCCGCCCAACCGCCCGATACAGTATGATCCTGTCGGGTGGTTGGGCGGGGGAGTGGGCTGGCGCCGGCCTTTTTAAACGGCCCCTGAGTGGTACCCGTCATTGGCCGGCCGGGCATCGCCCCCTAGCCTTCCGGACCGATCAGAACAGACGCCCGGAGAGAGAGACATGTCCACCGACACCCCCATCATCGCGCGCAGCGAGACGTCCACCGTCACCGCGACCGCCACCCATCGCTCCGCCTTCTTCAATCCCTCGTCGCTGCCATGGGCGGATTGGGTGATGCCGGGAACCTGGTTCAAGCTGTTGAACATCAACCCGGTGAATGGGGGGTTCTCGATGCTGCTCAAGGTATCGGCATCGAACGAGGCGCCGATCCACGGCCATTTCGGCGCGGTGGAAGGTTTCCTGCTGGAAGGTGGCTTCAGCTATGACGAGGATCGCGGCCGCGTCGGCGATTATGTCTATGAAGGCGCCGGCATCCGTCACGTACCGCATACCCATGATGACGGCATGGTCATGTTCGCTGTCGTCCATGGGCCGCTCGGCGGATTTCACGACGACGGGTCGGTCGCGGCAGTGGTCGATGCCAAGCTGATGTACGATCTCGCGGTCGCCGCCAATGCGGCCGACCATATCGAGAAACCCAGCCACTGGTGAGCCGCGCAATGACCATCGGCCTCGATCCGATCGAGACGGCGTCGCGCGACGAACTGCAGGCGCTGCAACTCGAACGGCTGCGCTCTTCGCTGGCGCACGCCTATGCGGGCAATCCCCGCTATCGTGCCAAATTCGATGCGGCGGGTGTGCATCCCGACGATCTGCGGTCGCTGTCGGATCTCGCGCGCTTTCCGTTCACGACGAAGGCCGATCTTCGCGACGCCTATCCCTTCGGCTTCTTCGCGGTGCCGCAGGATCGGCTCGCGCGCATCCATGCATCGTCGGGCACCACGGGCAAGCCGACCGTGGTCGGCTATACCCGCAACGATATCGATACATGGAGCCAGGTGGTCGCGCGCTCGATCCGCGCGGCGGGCGGCAGGCCGGGCATGAAGGTGCATGTCGCCTATGGCTATGGCCTGTTCACCGGCGGGCTCGGCGCGCATTACGGGGCGGAGGCGCTGGGCTGCACCGTCATCCCGATGTCGGGCGGCCAGACCGAGAAGCAGGTGCAGTTGATCCAGGATTTTGCGCCCGAGATCATCATGGTGACGCCAAGCTACATGCTCGCCATCCTCGACGAATTCCGCCGTCAGGGCATCGATCCGCGAGCCTCGTCGCTGACCACCGGCATTTTCGGCGCCGAATCCTGGACGCAGGCCATGCGGACGGAGATCGAGACCGAATTCGCGATCGACGCGGTCGACATTTACGGGCTTTCCGAAGTGATCGGCCCCGGCGTCGCGCAGGAATGCGTCGAGACCAAGGACGGGCCGACCGTGTGGGAAGATCATTTCTATCCCGAGATCATCGACCCGGAAACGGGCGCAGTGCTTCCCGACGGCACAGAGGGAGAACTCGTCTTCACCTCGCTGACCAAGGAAGCCATGCCGATCATCCGTTATCGCACGCGCGATCTCACCCGACTGCTGCCGGGCACCGCGCGCACCATGCGCCGCATTGCCAAGATCACCGGCCGTAGCGACGATATGATGATCGTCCGCGGGGTCAATGTGTTCCCCAGCCAGATCGAGGAACAAATCCTCGCCTGCCCGTCGCTCGCACCGCATTTCCGGATCGAGCTGACGCGTCCCGACCGGCTCGACATGGTGAAAGTGCTGGTGGAACCGCGCTCCCGCTCGGACGACGCGGCGGACACGCCCGCCATCCTTGCGGAACGCATCAAGACGTTGATCGGCATCAGCGTTGCGGTCGAACTGTGCAGCCATGGCAGCATTCCGCGTTCGGCCGGCAAGGCGCAGCGCGTCTTCGACAGCCGATAATATTCGACCACATCTCGCTAAAAGCGGATCAGCGTGTACGGATCTGGTGAAGCTGCGGAGGATATCGGCGCGCGTCCGACAGGCATCCCTATCGCCTTGCGCACCGATTTACCCGCACTCCTCCGGCACTGTGCGCGTATAATTTATGCTGCAGAATCCGGCGCCCTGATATCGTTCTGCGACAGGGTCGCCGCTGGTGCGCCCCTCGATGGCGGACGCATAGGGATCGGCGCTGTCCTGGGGGTGCCAGCCAAGCAGTTCGCGTGAATCCCCTTGCCACCATGTCATGCGCCGATTGTTCGAAACGGCCCATATCGGGATGCAGCCGACCGCCTCCGCCAACACGCTGCGCTCGACAAGACGGACAAGGTCGGGATGCGACAGCCAGGTCGTGAGCATCCGGTCTTCCGACGGCTGCGGGCGACTGACGCCGATGCGAACCAGCACGCTTTCGACGGCATGCTTGTCCCAATAGAGGCGCGCCATCATTTCACCGTAGGTCTTCGACAAGGCATAATAGCCGTCAGGACGCATCGGACTGTCCGCCGTCACGGCCACGCCGCGTTCGTAGAAGCCGGCAACATGGTGCGATGACGCGAAAACCACGCGCGCACCCGCCCGCCGCGCAGCCTCATAGATATGATACACGCCCCGGATATTGGGACCGATCACGGCCTCGAAAGGCTCTTCCATCGAGACCCCGCCAAAATGGAGGATGCTCCCGCACCCTTCCGCCAGCCGGCAGATCGCGGCCTCATCCTCCAGATTGGCCAACGTGAATGCCGCCCCCTCCGGCACCGCATCAAGAGGTGCCACCCGGTCGGTGAGGCGCAATTGCCAACCCTTCGACGCCAAAGTCCGGGCAAGCACGGTTCCCAAGGCGCCCGACGCGCCGGTCAGCAGGACCGGCTTGGAGGGAATATCGGATATTATCGTCATCCGGCTTCATCCTGACTTATGGCAAAGGCATCGCCAGCATCACAAAAGGCTATCGCACTCGGGCTCTCGCAATGCGCGACAACGCCCTCAAGCGAGAGCCGGCCATCGTCCGGAGCGCGTCCGAACGCAGAGACCCGCCCGGCCCCCTCCGATGCGACGAGCAGATCGCCGTTGTCGGGGCTCAGCATCATGAAGCGCGGGCATCTGCCGTTCGCCGACGTCCATTCCACCGGCAGGATTTGCATGGACTGCTGATCGAAGGCGAAATGGGCAATACTGTCGTGCCCCCGGTTGGAAACGTAGAGATTGCGTCCGTCGGGCGAGATCACGATCGCCGATGCCGTGTTGGCCGCGAACATGTCGGGCGGCAGGGTCGATGCCAGGCCGAGCGGCTCGATGCGGCCCGATGCCGCGTCCCAGCGGCACAGAACGACCGAAGACTCGATTTCGTTGACGACGAACAGGACGGGAAGCGTTGGGTGGAAAACGAGATGCCGCGGCCCTGCCCCCGGTCTCATCACCACATGGCCATGATCGCGCAATTGCAGCCGACCGTTCGATGCGTCGAATTCGAGGACGAGGACGCGATCGAGGCCCTTGGCCGGAACCAGGAGATAACGCCCCGATGGATCGAAGATCACCTGATGGGGCTGCGCGCTGAACTGCTCCGATCGCGGCCCCAATTCGCCCGGCAGTTCGAGAGATTGTGCGACCTTGCCCAGAGCCCCGTCATCCCCGACCGGTAACAGGCTGAGCGAGCCGCTGTCGTGGTTCGCTACGATCAGGAACCGCCCGGTCGGATCGAGCGCATGATGGACGCCATTCAGACCGTCCGTCTGCGCGTGATTGATCAGCCTGAGCCTGCCCGCGGCAGGATCGATCGCGAAAGCCGATGCATGGCGTCCGTCGCCATAAATGCAGAACAGGACGTTGCGTCGCACATCGACGGTCAGAAATGACGGATTATCGAACGCAGCCAACCCGGCGAGGGCGGTCCATCCCACAGCGTCAGTACCATAGGCGTAAATGCCCGTCCCGCGCGCGCCGCGACGGGGGGTGGTGAAACATCCCACAAATGCGACGCGACGCGGATTCGATCGTGCATGTCCGCTCACGACTGCACGAACTCAGGCTTTTCTCGCCAGAAATTCCTGGAATCGGCGCTTATTGTCGTCGTTTGGTGGATAAAGGCCGGGCAGGCTGGCGCCGCCACGGACTTCGTTCAGGATCCAGTCCTCGAGCTTTTCCTGTTCGATCGAGAGATCGGCGATCTCAGCCGCCATGGCCTGGGGCACCACCACCGCGCCATCGCTGTCGGCGACGATCAGATCGTCGGGGAATATGGCGACGCCTCCGCAACCGATCGGCTCCTGCCAATTGACGAATGTCAGTCCGGCGACCGAGGGTGGCGATGCCACGCCGCTGCACCAGACCGGCAGATCCGTTTCGAGCACACCGGCCAGATCGCGCATGACTCCGTCGGTCACCAGCGCCGTCACGTTGCGCAGTTTGATCCGCTGACAGAGAATATCGCCGAAAATACCGGCATCCTGCACCCCCATGGAGTCGACGACGACGATGCAGCCCGGCGGCATCGCCTCGATCGCGGCGCGTGTCGAAATCGGCGATCCCCAGGATTCAGGTGTGGCGAGATCTTCGCGCGCCGGAACGAACCTGAGCGTGAATGCCGGCCCCACCAGTCGGCCCTGGCCGGGCTTCAGCGGCATCGCACCGCGCAGCCAGACGTTCCTCAAACCCTTTTTGAGAAGCACCGTCGTCAGAGTCGCGGTGGAAATGGCCGAGAGCTTCTCGATAACGCCTGCCATGTCTGTCTTGCTCATAAACTGTTCCATCTTGCTGATCGTCAAACGGTCGGGATCAGGCCGCCATCGACGCGAAGGGTGGTGCCCGTCACATAGGCGGCACATTCGCTGGCCAGAAAGGCGACGCCGTTTCCGAATTCTTCCGGGCGGCCGTAACGGCCCAGCGGGATCGCGGCCTCGCTTTCCGCGGACACATCTCCGACGGAGCGCCCTTCCCGATTGGCCTTGGCCTCGTCCAGTTGGGTTATCCGCGCCGTGGCAATCCGGCCGGGTATGATGATGTTTGCGGTGATGCCGTCGGCACCCACCTCACGCGCGAGTGTCTTGGACCATCCGAGCAACGACATGCGCAACGTATTGGACACACCAAGATTGGGGATGGGCGCAATCACACCCGACGAGGTGCTGGTGATGATGCGCCCCCATTTGCGTTGACGCATCCCCGGCAGAACGCGATCCGTGATCGCGATGACGGACAGGATCATCGCTTGGAATTGCTGCGCCCACGCTGCAGGCTCAAGAAAGGCGACCGGCGTCGGCGGCGGTCCGCCGGTGATGTTGACGAGGATATCGACGGGGCCAAGCCGGCTTTCGATCGCAGCCACATTCCCATCGATGACCGACAGATCCGCCAGATCCCATTGAAGACCAATGCTCTCGCCGCCCGCCTGTGCAATTTCGGCCTGCGTCGCCGCGGCCGCATCCGCGTTGATATCGGCAACCGCCACTTTCACGCCTTCGTTCGCCAATATTTTCGCGGTTGCGCGGCCCAGGCCGCCCCCGCCGCCAAGCACCAGCGCCGTTTTTCCGCTGAGACCAAGATCCATATCAAACCCTTTCCTGCATCACGTCGCCGGCGTTATTTCCACCCGTCATTCTCGAAGCGCGCGATGCTCTTCTCGTCGAACTGATAGCCAAGCCCCGGCCCTTCGGGCAGCACCACGCCGCCATCGCGAACCTCGAGCTGGCGGTCGATCAGCTCGCGGAAATTGAGCACCTTCGCGTCGGGGAAGAATTCGACGAACTGGCCATTGGACGAGGATGCGACCAGATGGATATGCAGATCGTGGAACCAGTGCGGGCACATGGTGACGCCATGGGCATCCGCCAGTGCCGCGATCTTGCGGAATTCGGAAATGCCGCCGCACACGGCCGCATCAGTCTGCAGGATCGCCGCGGCATTCTTTTCCAGCAATTCCTTGAAGCGCCAGCGGCCGGCCTCGATCTCGCCGGTCGCGACCGGAACATGTGTGGATGCGGCAAGCTTCGCGTGATTGTCGATCTGGTCCGGGCCGAAAGGCTCCTCGATCCAGTAGGGATCATAGGGTTCGTAGCGCTCGAGGAAGCGCAGCGCGGTGGGCACGTCCGCCCAGGCATTGTTCGCATCGAGCATCAGCAACACATCGGGCCCGATCGCGTCTCGCGCGGCAGCAATGCGCGCTTCCTCCGACCGGAGATCGCCGCGGCCGACCTTCATCTTGACCGCGTTCAGGCCGAGCGCAACATAGCTCGCCATTTCCTCGCCCAGCATTTCCGGCGATTTTCCGTCGAGATAATAGCCGCCACTGGCATAGGCCGGAACGACGTCCTCGAACGCAGCGCCGAGATAGCGATAGAGGGGGAGATTGGCTGCCCGGGCATTGCAATCCCAAAGCGCGATATCGACGATGCTGAGCGCGCGCATGACCGATCCTGCGCGGCCGTGCAGCAGCACTTCCTGATACATTTGCTTCCACAGCAATTCCGTTGCGGTCGTATCGCGGCCAATCAGCATCGGCGCGAGCAGTTCGCGCACCGCGACCGCCACGACGGAACCGCCGGCGTGGCCGGCATAGCAATGCCCGATGCCTTCCACCCCGTCTTCCGTCCGTATGCGGACAAGACAATAGTCACGGCCATTGACCTGCCGCTGCGCGAATGCGGTCGGCTGGCCAAGCGGCATGCGAACGGCACGCGCTTCGACGGAGACAATTTTCATTTCGATTTCCCTGGATTGCTGGGGCGGATCGTCGGAGCACCGGATCTGCTGCAACGAGCCGCGCCATGGCTATTCATCGGATGAACCGGCCGAGCCGGCCAATTGGTCAGGCAGCTTCGGCGACACCGATCGGCTTGTCGCCCTTCGCCCAGAGACGGTACATCAGCCGCGAATATTTCTTGTCGTCGTACAGCGTGCCGGTGTGCAGCGTGCAGCGATTGTCCCACACCAATACGTCGCCGACGCGCCACTTGTGCCGATAGACAAATTTGTCCTGCGTCGCGAATTTGACGATGTCGTCCAGCAGTTCCAGTCCTTCCGGATTGGGCATGCCAACGACCTCCTTGACAGTGCCCGTGCTGACCCACAGCGCCCGCCGCGCATTGCGGGGATGCACGCGGACCAGGGGATGGATCACATCGGGATTGTCCGCGATCAGTTCCGGCGTGTGTGCCTTGCGGCCAAGCTCGCGCGTTTCCATAAAATGCAGATAGCTGTGATGAAGCGACAGTGAATCGTAGAAGCGCTGACGATCCTCCGGCAATTCATCATAAGCCGCGCAAAGATCGGCCAGAAGAGTATCGGATCCTTCCGGCGGAACCTCGACACCGTACAGCATCGTGCACATGACCGGATGTTCCCGGAACGAATAATCGGTGTGCCAGCCAACCCCGTCATTGTGCGCACCGACCGGCTTCCCATCCACCACCTTGTTCGACAGCAGATAGATTTGCGGATGGTCCGGCATCGTGAATTGCGTGATCGTGTGGCCCTCGGGCTCGTTGAAGCGCGCGATGAAACGGACCAGATCGTCAGGTTCGAGCTGCTGATCGCGCAGCAGTACGGCGCCCCGCAGATTGAAAACCTCCACCACCGAATCGAGGATCTCATCCGAACTCCGGGCGAGATCCACATCGAGGATTTCCGCACCGAAGCCCGGCTTGAGCTCTGTGGTTTTCAATCCTGCAACTATCACCATTCTTCTCCTGACGACTTCAACGACACGTTGACTCACCCTAATGCCCTGGCAATTTCGCGTCTTGTCGAGGGGCGTCGCCGGAGTTGATCATATTGCCCCGGGCGGCAATTTCAGGCCGGATTGCGCAAGGCTTCACGCGGATTCCCGGCCTCCGGCGCGGCCGCGTCGCCGGCCAAAGGCGTGAAGACCGGCATGCGCATCCGCCAGACGGGCAATGCCAGGACAAGCATGAGACCGGCCAGAACGTAGAATGCCGGCGCAAACGTGCCCCAGCGATCGGCGATCAGTCCCGCAACCAACGGGCCGGCGGCCGAAAGCGTCGTCGCCAGCCAGACACCGGACAGGATGCGCGGCCCGACGGTTCGGCCGAAATACCGGATCAGCAGCACCGGCCCAGCGACATAGGCAAGTCCCCAGCCCGCCCCGAAGGCGATCGCGGCCAGCAGTTGCACGACCGGAGAAGCCGCAAACGCGAAAAGCACGCTACCCGTCATCTGCAGCAAAAGCCCGATAGCGGCGATCGCTTCGGGCCTGACTTTCTCGCATGACCAGCCCGCCGCTGCCTTCACGAACGTCGCAACCAGCCCCAATATGCCGAAGACGAATGCGGCGCTGGTCGGCGTCGCGCCGAGATCGACGAGATGGCGGATCACCATGCTCGACAGCGTCAGAACGCACGCCATCGTCCCCGTCATGATGGCAGCAATCAAGATGAACTGGCTGGTCATCATGGCCTGACGCGGCGTCCATGATTGCGCGGCAACCTCCCCGGCGATCTCGTTTTTCTTCACGCCGGTCGCCGTATCGCTCGCCACGTCGCGGACGAGGAGAAGGCAGATCACACCAAGCACGCCGGCGACGAGCGCCATTGTCGTCCAATGACCGCGCCACCCCAGTTCGTGCACGATCCAGTCGACGATCGGCGGACCGAACGCCGCCCCCAGGGCGCCGAACATGAAATAGAAACCGATGGCGCGCGACGAGTATTTCTCGAACCATCCCGCGATCAGATAGACGCCGGGCACCGTTCCACTGAACGAAAAACCCGCTCCGATCACGGTCATCGCGATGTAGAAGGTCACCAGCGTATCGCCGTTTGCGCATAGCCAGAATCCAGCGGCCAGCAACAGGGCGCCGATGCACAGGGTGGCGCGGCTGCCAAACTTTCTGATCGTCAGGGCCGGCAAGGGGCTCATCAATCCGCACGCCAGGCCCAGAAAGACGAAGCTGGAGCCCGCCGCCGTCTGCGACCAGCTCAGCTCCGCAACCATCTTGAAAAGAACGACCCCCAAAGTCTGGAATGTCGCCAGATTCAAGAAGAAGAACATCAAGGAAACGCAGAAAAACGCCAGCCAACCAGGCAGAGGCGGTTGCGACGTCGCGCCAGAATCAACCTGATTCTTCATAATACATCCCCTGCGATTTGTGTGTTTCTCAACAATATGGCCGATCAGCCCTCATCATCTTCATGGCGCAGCCGGGGCGCGCATTCATCGCTCGTGCGATTTCAAAACGGGTCGCCCGGCTCGACGACATCATCGGCCTGAGAACCGGCGGCGCGGCGATATTCGCGGGGCGACATTCCATATTGATTGCGGAATGCGCGGCTGAAATGCGCGGAATCGTTGAAGCCCCAACGAAAGCAGATTTCGGAGATCGACAGCCGCATCCGCATCGGGCTTCCGAGATCGAGGCGGCAGCGCTCAAGCCTGCGGACCCGGACATAGTGACCGAACGTGTCGCCCGCCGATGCGAAGAGCTTCTGAATATAGCGCGGCGAGGCATGGGCCTTGTCGGCGAGACGCCGCAAGGAGAGATCGGCGTCCGGAAGCAGCGTTTCGATCATCTGGCAGATCCGGTGGAGATATGGCGACATCGCGCCGGCCTCACCGTTGCCGTTCTCGCTGACCACTGCCAGGCTGGCCGCGAGAAGCTCGGTGAGCGCCAGCTCCACCGGCCGCAAATCGTCCACCGACAAATCGGGCAAGGCGTCCGCGGTCGAGCGCAGGAAGCCGGAGAGAATGCCGGAAAGCCCCTCGCCCGCCTCCAGTCGGCCGATCTGCAAACCACGCACCGATACCAGACGATGATCCAGCGCCACGCGCGGAGCGCTGACGAAAAGGATCCGGCACTGTGTCTGCAATACAAGCGTGGCGGTCCGCCCGGTGGGTCCATAGGCGATATCGCCGATCGCCATCGACATGCTGTCTTCGCCGTCCTGGATCGTCGCCTGACCGCTCAACAGAACGGCCAGCCAGATCGCGGCCGGAAGATCGGTGCGCCGCCCGCTGATCGTCTGGGCGTCCGCATCGATCAGCGCGAATTCGATACCGAGAGGCGACGTAAGGCAGGTTACCGATGCTTCGGGCGGATCCCGGTCTTCAAGCTCGCCGACCGGCAGACCGAGACGGCTCATCGCGTCTCGCCAGGCGGTGGCCCGTTCGGGCGGGGAATAGGAACTGGTGCTGAATCGCCAAGCGTCCACTGATTTTCAAACCTCTCCTGCTTCGCCGGCTTTTTAGCCTGACGATATATTTCGGCTCGTTCGCAATCGACAAGCCGTCAACGATTCGATGATTACGTCCCTCGATCCGCGCGTCCTTTTCGTGCCTGCCACGCATTCAGGTAACGCAGGATCAGCCAGCGATTGAATTGCGATTGCGCGCCCTCTTGCCATGAATACCGTCCGCGCGTGGCGAAGCGGGAACGCAGCCCCTGCTGCACCAGTTCGTCGACATGCATATCCTGGGCAATGATCTTCCGCGAAGACGTCATGATCATTTCCAGCCGATGCTCGAATGCGGGATCCTTGGTCGCGCCGGGTGCCACCAGAAAGCCGGTATCCTGCTCCATCGTCTCCGCACCATCGGGGCGGAGGATCAGATAGATGACCAGATCGCTCGTCATGACCAGCGACAGCGTCGGCGGGACATTGGCGAATGTCATGCGGCCCCGATCCTCCTCGACGAGATGCGGAAAGATCGGCAGCACCGCGCGCTGTGTGGGATTGAAGCTCGCATCCGGGTGAAGCGTGCCGTTGAAGCGCAGGAAACCCGCATCGCCCGGATCGGACTCCGGGAAGACCGCGCGTTCGCTGGGCACGAAATTGTGCAACGGCCCCTGATGAAGCCGGCTGGCGTGATAGCCGTCATTGTTGTTTTCGAACATCACCTTCCAGTTCCATGGGAACTGCCCGGTGAACGGCGTCAGCGTCTCCGCCTCGTCCAGACGATAATTCGCGATCGCCTTGCCGACCTCGGCCAGCCTCGGCGCCAGCGGCGCTGCATCGCGATCGAAATTGATGAAGATGAAACCGAACCAGATTTCGACCTTGAAGGCCGGCAACCCGGCGGACGATTTTTCGAAATCGCAGGTCCGGCTCATCGCCGGCGCGCCGACCAGATCGCCGTTCAGCGCATATGTCCAGTGGTGGTAGGGGCAGACGAAGCCGCGCGTGTTGCCCGCACCTTCCGCGACCAGCATCGCGCGATGCTGGCACACCGCGGACATGGCATGGACAACGCCCTCGCGATCGCGGGCGACGATGATCGGCTCACCGATGATCCGCGTCGTGAAATAGTCTCCCGGCTTCGCGACCTGCGCTTCCCGCCCCACACACAGCCATTCATGATTGAACAGGGCTTCCTGCTCGAACTGATAGAAAGCGGCATCGGTGTAACAGGCGGGAGGAAGCGTGTTGGCTTTCTCAAGCGGCACATTCGAACTCCCGAAAGACTCGAAAAATGCATCGCTGAGCACATCTGAATTCACGTTTACCCCCAAGAGCTGTCCTCAAGCAGATTTGAATTTAGGGAGGATCACCCGAACCGGTCTTGCTTCCAGATGCACGGAAACACTGCGCGGACTCACCTTTGGCCAGGAATCGACGGTGACGCGGCACCGCGCGGGGAAAACAGCCACAATCACCGTAAAAATACAGTCTTGGCGCGCCTGCGACGCTTCGGCATCGATGGCCGCGGCGGCAGAGTTTGAGGAGAGTATCGTCATGGAGCCATTGATCGTCGGCTGGGGCCACACCAAATTCGGTCGGCACGACGCCCTGGACATCGAGGCCCTGATTCAATCGGCCGCCCGCGAGGCGCTCGACGATGCCGGGATCAGCGCGAGCGACGTAGACGCCGTATGGCTCGGCCACTTCAATTCCGGGATGGTTGCGGACGGGTTCTGCTCGTCGATGATACTCGGGATCGACCCTGCCCTTCGCTACAAGCCCGCGACCCGCTGCGAGAATGCGTGCGCCTCCGGCTCCGCGGCCATCTATTCCGCGATCGATGCCATCCGCTCCGGCCGTGTGCGCGTGGCGCTTGTGGTCGGCGCGGAAAAGATGAGCGGACTGGACACTGCGGGCATCACCCGGTCGCTTGGCGGTGCGTCCTATCAGCGCGAAGAAGCCGGCTTGTCGTTCCCCGATATCTTTGCCCGCTTTGCCAGGGCCTATGGCGAACGCTTCGGCGATCCGACGGAGGCAATGGCGCATATCGCGGTCAAGAATCATCTGAACGCGATGGCCAATTCGCTGGCACAGATGCATCGGCCACTCACCCTCGATTTCTGCCGTACGGTCTCGGACAAGAATGTGATGGTGTCCGATCCCCTGAAGGTCAGTGATTGTTCGCTCATCTCCGATGGCGCCGCAGCCGTCGTGCTGGTCGCCGATGACATGGCGGGCGATTTCGCAAAGGCGGTCCGTTTCCGCGCTTTGGCCCATGTCAGCGACCTGCTGCCGCTTTCCAGCAAGGATCTGACGGCATTCGAAGGTCCCGCCCGCGCCATCGCCCAGGCCTATGAACTGGGCGGCGTGACGGTCGACGATCTCGATCTGGTCGAAGTGCATGACTGCTTCACCATCGCCGAACTGCTGTTCGTCGAGGCGCTGGGACTGGCGCAGCCGGGTCAGGGACGGGCCGCCGTTATCGATGGTGCAACCGGACGCGACGGCACACTGCCGATGAACCTGTCCGGAGGCCTGAAGGCGAAGGGCCATCCGGTGGGTGCCACCGGCGTTTCCATGCACGTGCTCGCCGCGCGGCAGGTGATCGGGCAGGCCGGGGATATGCAGCTTCCCGGCGCGGAGGTCGCGATGTGCGTCAACATGGGTGGCGGCGCCGTCACCACCTATGCTTCGATATTGGAGGCGGTGAAGTGAAGCCGATTTATCACGACGCGGCAGCGTCACTGCGTGACATTCTGCAAGACGAGATGACCATATTGGTCGGCGGTTTCGGCCTTTGCGGCATTCCGGAAGCGCTGATCGACGGGATCGAGACTTTGGGCGCCAAAGGCCTGACCTGCGTCTCCAACAATGCCGGCATCGACGGGATCGGGCTGGGGCGATTGTTGCGCACGCGCCAGATCCGGAAGATGATCTCCTCCTATGTCGGCGAGAACAAGGAATTCGAACGCCAATATCTTGCCGGCGAGTTGGAGCTGGAGTTCTGCCCGCAGGGTACGCTTGCGGAACGGTGTCGCGCGGGCGGCGCCGGCATTCCCGCCTTCTTCACCCGCACAGGGGTCGGCACGCTGACGGCGCAGGGCAAGGAACTGCGCGATTTCAAGGGTGTCACCTATGTGATGGAAGAAGCGATCCATGGCGATATCGCGCTGATCAAGGCATGGCGCGCCGACGATGCGGGCAACCTTCAGTTCCGCAAGACGGCACGCAACTTCAATCAGTCGATGGCGGCGGCGGGTCGGATCTGCATTGCGGAGGTCGAAGAGATCGTCCCCATCGGGTCGATCGATCCGGACGAAGTCCATCTTCCCGGAATCTATGTCCAGCGGCTGCTGTTAAATCCACAGCCCGTCAAACATATCGAGTTCGCCACCACCCGCCCACGGGAGACCGTTTGATGCCTTGGGATCGCAATCAGATCGCCGCACGCGCCGCGCAGGAATTGCGCGACGGCTATTATGTCAATCTCGGCATCGGCATCCCGACGTTGGTCGCCAACAATATTCCCGACGGGATGTCCGTCACGCTGCAATCCGAAAACGGTATGCTCGGCATCGGCCCCTTTCCCTATGAGGGCGAGGAGGACGCCGACCTGATCAACGCCGGCAAACAGACCATCAGTGCCCTGCCCTATTCCAGCTTCTTCTCGTCATCGGACAGTTTCGCGATGATCCGCGGCGGCCATATCGACCTGACGATTCTGGGTGCCCTGGAAGTTTCCGAGGGCGGAGACATCGCCAACTGGATCATCCCAGGCAAGATGATCAAGGGCATGGGCGGCGCGATGGATCTGGTTGCCGGCGCACGGCGCGTCATCGTGACGATGGACCACATGTCCAAATCGGGGGAGACCAAGATCAAGCGCGCATGCACATTGCCGCTGACCGGTCAGAATGTCGTCGATATGGTCATCACCGATCTCTGCGTGCTGCGCCGCGAGGGTCCGGCCTCTCCGTTTCACCTCGTCGAATGCGCGCCTGGCGTCACCGCAGACGAGGTCGTCGCCAAAACCGAGGCGCGCATACGGGTCTGAGCATCGGCGGACGGACCCGACGGGTGTAGCCGGGACACCAGCTCGGCGACGTTCCGCACGGCGAGCGTCGTCTTGATCCGTGCGAGATACGCCTCGACCGTGCGGGGCGACAGATTCAGAATATGGCCGATCTGCTTTGCCGTGTGCCCCTCGCACACAAGGATCGCCACTTGCCGATCGCGCGGGCGTAACGCGCCGATATTCCATTGCCGCGAGAGATCCTGAAAGCACCAGACGGTTTGCGCGAACGGATCGTCCGGTTTCAGTGCGTGACCGGTGACCGCACACCAGAACAAGGCTCCGCTCCGGCGCCGCATGGTGCGTTCGTCGGCATGACGGCCCGTTGCGCAAAGCGGCCCCCGGGCATTGCCGACCAGGCGTTCGGAATCCTCGCCGGTGGGATAGAGCGTCTCCAGCGCCAGCCCTTCGATCCGTTCGGGGGAAAACTCGAACATCTCGACGAACGCCGCGTTGGCGCGTTTCACCACGCGATGCTCGGTATAGATCGTCGCGACGGGGGAACATTCGAAAGCCAGCAATGCAAGCCTGCCGGACTCGCGATCCGGCGCCACCGCCGGATCATGATCGCCCGCTCCTGCGTGCGACGCACCGCTATCTATCGCTCCACCAAATGCATCGACGATCATGCAGGCACACCCCTTACCGCATCTGCGGATGCCGTCTTCCGGCAGGAATGATGTGCCACGATCAAGCCGGCGATACCACTATCGCACGGCATGGCCGAGTGGATCGGCTTCAATCCACTCGGCCACGGATCCGGGGTCAGACAGTTAGAATTTGTGCTTGAGCGTGACCCGCCACTCCCGTCCACGGCTCGGAAGAGCGCCAAGGTCGGCGATGACGCCGGCATCGGGGGTGAAATAGAGCTTGTCGAACAGGTTATCGACGTTGAGCGTGACGTTCCAGGGACCATGGTCCGCAAAGAGCGAGAAGTTCGCGACGGCATAGCTCGGATAGACCACCGCACCGGGCAATATACCGGACGTTTTCGAGGCGCGCGATACACCCGCCGTTGCGCCCCAGCGCCCCCAGGACAGCCTGTCGCTCGTGTAGGTCGTGAATGCGCTCACCACGGATTTAGGCACCAGGGTGTTGATATAGTCGCCCGGAACACCACCATATTTCGAGAAATCGAACGTCAGATAGGCGCCGCCAAAACCGTTCTGCGGCGACACGCCGACAATCCGCGCCGGCAGATAGATCGTGCTCTTGTCCGGCCCCACGATCTTCGTTTTCTGGATGTTGCCGACAAGTGTGAAACTCAGATTATCCGACGCCAGCCAGCGGAACTCATATTCGAAACCCTTGCCGATCGTCGGCTGGACGATGCTGGCCAGGCCACCCAACTGGGTCCGCTTCTGCCGATAGACGTTCAACGCGCCCAGCAGCGTGTTGTCGAACAGCTGGAATTTGACGCCGCCTTCGATCAGGGACGAGTCCGACACGAAGCTGTTCGGAATGTTCGACGGCCGGATGTCCCCGGCCTGCTCGACCTCCAGCGCCGCCGAGCGCGCATAGGTGACATAGGGCATGAACCCGCCGGGCAGCTTGTATGTCGCGCTGGCGCTATAGGTAAACTTGTCCTTCTTGCCTTCCACGCCGGTCTTGAGTTCCGCCGGGCCGAATACGAACACGCCCAGATCTTTCGACTTCGCGTAATAGGAATCGTAACGGCCGCCGAGAATGACGTTGAGCCCGCCGATCACGATGTCAGTGGTCAGGAAAACCCCGAAATCGTTCCACCGGCTTTTGACGTCGGTCTCCCAACCAAGGCCACCCTGATTGTCGAACGGGGAATCGAATATGTCGGTGGCCGTCGGCCCAAAGGCCAGATCCCGGCGATCGAGCGACAGAAGTCCGCTATTGTAGGATTCCTTTTTCCGGCCCTTATAGGTCCGATAGGATGCGCCGATCAGATTTTTCGTTTCCAGCGCGCCACCGAACAGGTCGAGCGGGAAGGTGAAGCTCAGACGCGTTTCGGCGGTCCAGGATCTATAGTCGGCAGGATAACCGTAGCTGACGAAACGTTCGTTATCGAGGCTGTCATAGAATTGCTGCAGCTTGATCTGGGAATTGTCGCCCAGCGACTTCACCAGATCGAAATAGAAAGTGTAGGTCGACGTTCGCGAGAAATCCGCATCGCTTACGAAAACCGTGCGCGGGCTGAGCTTCGTCGTTCCAAAACCCGTATCGAGGACAAAGCGGGGGTCGGCTGCGGGCGGAAAACCGAAATAGCCCTTATAGAGCGACGTCGTGAACGGATAGGTTCCGCCCGGGCTGATCTCGGTGGGTTCCAGGCGCCCATTCCCATTGGCATCCACCAGCGTCGTGTTACGGCCGGTGATGTAGGTCTGATTATCGATCAGATCCTGCGTCAGGCGATTCCAGCCGGGCGTCTGGATATCGCCCTTGGAATGAAAGGCCATCCCGCCGAAAGCAACGCTCCAGTCGGATCCCAGATCGAGGTCGACCGAAATCTCGCCGAGCTGACGGCGAGGATTGATGCCGCGATAGAAACTGTGTGAATCCTCGACTTCGCCATAGGCGTAGATGCCACCCTGGACACCACCCAGGCGAACCGGAAGTCCGATCTGCGCGGTGGCATTCTTTTTCTTGTAGCTGCCCGCGGTCAGCGTGATCTCACCAGTCGCCTCGGTCAGATATTTGCCCTCTTTGGTGGCGGACTTGGGAATGAAATTGACCAGGCCGCCGATCTTGCCCGGGCCAAACACCGCTGCCGGCGGGCCGCGCAAAATCTGCAATTCCGCGGCACCGCCGATCGGGGTGGAGAAGGTGCCCTTATTCTCGATACGCTTGAAACCGCGGAAGTAATTCTCGGCCAGAGTCCCGCGGATCTGCACCGCCCCGGCAATGCCGAAATAGCTGGCGGTGTAAGTGCCCGGCGAAATCGCCGTCAGCTTGTCCAGCGTCTGGATGCCGTAGCGATCCAGCGTTGTCTCGCTCACGAAACTGGCCGATCGCGGCGTTTCGATCAGGGGCTTGCTCAACCCGAATACGGTATCGTTCGGGGTTTTTTCGAGAAGTCCGACGCGGTCGGCCGTCACCACGATCTCGGGGCCGTCAGCCTCCGCCGGCCGTTCCGGTTCCGACGGCGCGGGGCGAGCCTCTTGCTGGGGCTGAGCGGCCGCCACACCGCCCGCAAGCAGACCGCCGATCGCGACGGATGCGCGCATCAAGGAAACAACAAACGAGATCCGACGATTCAACATGACAGCCCCTCCCTACCAATAGCTCGGCCAAATTCAAAGTTCAGCCAAATCTAATTAACGATAATGTCGACTCGGATTGCCATTCTTGTCCAATTGCGCATCGAAACTTGCCCGTTTATTTTCCAAACGGACAAGTTACCGACCCCCGTGAAGAGACAAACCTCCTCGACGGATCATATTATTTTGCAATATTCCTGGAACGATCACCGGATATTTTCGAATCCTTACGGGATTCCATGTTATTCTTCCGAAGATCGTCCAAGCCTCATCGGACAATGCGATACGAAGCGACCGGAATACGCGCTATTCTCGCGTATAGTCCGACGGGATCACGGGATTCTCGCCCGCTTTCACCCATAGGATGATCTCGTTGCCCCATGGATCGGCGAACGCATGATTGAAACCGTTGAATGTTTCCCAATAATGATTGCGCCACAGGATCGAGGCGCCACGATCGACGGCGCGCTGCAGAATATCCTCGTGCGACTGTCCATCGCCGACCAGAATCCAGATACGCGCCTTGCGGCCGCCTGCCGCCAGGGCGCGCGGTTCGACGCCACCGGCTTCGGGATGCGGTCGCGCGTTCGCCACGTCGAAGATGCCCAGATGCAAATTGCCGATTTCGCTTTCGCTGCCGTCGGAATTGAGGAAGTTGCCGCCTGGCACCATGCGATGAAACACGCCTTGCGGACGTTCGTCATCGCGCCACCCGAAGACTTCGTTATAGAATTTCCCGGCCGCGACAGGATCATCTGACGCAAGATCGACGAAAATCAACGTATTGGGAGTGGTCATTTCGGTCCCTCTTTGATGTTTAACTTAAGTATTCATCACGTTTGGGCGTGAATATGTCGAGATTGAGCACCGGAACGTCGCCGACAACCACGCCATAATGTTCGATATCGGGCGGCAGCACGAGCAACCCTCCCGGCCCCAGACGATGGACAGCACCGTCGTTCCCGACGTGAAAGTCGATCTGACCTTCAATGATGTAGACGATCTGTTCGTGGGGATGACTGTGCGGACGCGGTTCGTGCCCCGGCTGCAACTGGTTCAGCGAAACCGTCGCGCCTTCGCCGGAGAATATCTTGCGCTGGACGCCGTCGCGAACCCGCTCCCAAGCGAGCGCATCCCAATTGGTGCCTTTCAAATCGAGCATTGCCGCCTCCTTCAGATCTGGCCGTAGCCCCCGCCACCGGGGGTTTCGAACAGCACGACGTCCTCCGGCTTCATCATCATCTTCTTGGATTCGGAGTGCATTTCGCCATTGACCAGAAACCGTCCCGCGGCCCCCGCTTCGCCACCGTCGAGGCCGTTCGGGCCGCTATCGAGCCGGCTCGGCACGGCGTTCAGCAACCAGGGTTCGCTGGTATTCATGTGGAAACCGACGATCTGCCCGTCCCCGCCGCGCGAGCGTCCCTTTCCGCCCGAGCCTCGCCGCAATTCACGCCGGTCGAATACGATCGGCATCGCCGCCTCGAGGATTTCGATGGGCACCGCGGCCACACCCGTCGGATAGCAGGTTGCACTGGGCCCCGGCTTCGTCGCGCGCGCGCCCATGCCGCCGGAATAGTTGAACATGGAGGAGGTGAAGGCTTCCCCGGTCGCCTGCTTGCCTTGGATCTGCACTGTCCAGACCGCCCCCGAACCTTCGGCGAGCACACGATCGGGAATGACCTGATGCAGGGCCTTCAGGATTGGCATGGGCACGAACATTCCCACAACGTGGCGGGCATTGAGCGGCGAGGGATAGGCTGCATTGACGATGCACCCTTCCGGCGCCTTGACCCTGATCGGCGCGAGCGAACCGTAATTGTTCGGCTGTTCGGGATTGAGGCAGCTCCGCACCGCAAAGGTGGAATAGGCGTGCGTATAATTCATGACCACATTGATACCGAGCGGACTGGCGCCGCTGCTTCCGGTGAAGTCGATCACGACCTCACCCAGTTCATTGTCGATCGTCACCGCCGCCTTGAGCTCGATCACCTCACCACCCGGAACGTCGAAGTGGCTTTCTCCGTGCCAGGTCCCAGCGGGCAGATTGCGAATGGCATTGCGCGTCGCGGCTTCCGAACGGCTGATGATTTCTTCCGAAAGAGCCTCGATATCCAGCAGACCCGCTCTTTGGCACAAGGCGATAAGGCGCTCTCCCCCCGCGCGGCCGCTGGAGATCTGCGCGGCGAGATCGCCCAGGACGTGATCGGGCGTGCGCACGTTGCGGCGGATGATGTCGTGCAGAACCGGGTTGGGCTCGCCCGCTTCGTACAGTTTGAGCGGCGGAATCCACAGCCCCTCCTCATGAATGTCGCGCGCACCCGCACCGATGCCATATCCGCCGATATCGGTATGATGGATCGTCGAGCCGACGAACGCGATCAGCCTGTCGTCCCAGAAGATCGGCGTCAGCACCGTGACGTCGAAGAAATGCCCCGCCGATAGCCAGGGATCGTTCGTGATCAGGACGTCACCGGGCACGAGCCGGTTGACGAACATGTCCGCCAATGTCTTGCCGGCGGCGGCGAGCGAATTGATATGGCCGGGTGTCCCGGTGTTGGCCTGCGCCACCATGCGGCCCTGCGCATCGAACAGCCCGCTCGCGAGATCGCCGGCCTCGCGCACGATGGGGCTGAACGCAGTGCGCTGCAGCGCCTTGGCTTGTTCGCTCACGATCCCGATGACATTCGACCACAGGATTTCGAGTTCGATTCCGTCCATGCTCATTTCCTAGTTTCCGCGACAATGCAGCCCAGTTCATTGATCGCCGCGTCCCAGTTCGGCGGCAAAACGATGGTTGTCTCACGCTCTTCGATCAAAGCGGGGCCCGGAATGATCTGGCCGATCGCAAGCGTTGAGCGCTCGTAGACGGGCACCGGACCGACATCGGGCCAAAGCGTGGTCAGGCGTTCCCGCTTCGCCTTGCCCTGTTCGCTGGCGGCCGGCCGGGTTCCGCCAAAGTCGATATCGGGACCGACCGCGGTGAGGCGCCAGTTCACGATTTCAAGCGAGACGTGCGATGGATTGACGCCATATTGCGCGAAATACGCGGCTTCGAAATCCGCCTGGATCGCCGCGATGTCGCGGTGCTGGCGCGGATCGCCGGCGAACACGATCCCGAGTTCGTTCTGCTGACCGAAATAGCGGAGGTCGGCGCCGAAGATGAGCCGCACGGAGTCCTGCCCGCACCCTGCCTGATCGAGCGCATCCATCGCTTCGGCAACCATTTCGTCGAGGAGCAGGTTGACCTCCTGCCAATCCAGCGCCTCGAGCCTGCCCAGGCAACTGCGCACCAGATCGAGCCGAACCGGCGTCACCAGGGTGCCGAACGCGGACAACACGCTCGCCTGTGGCGGGAAGATCACCGCGGAACTGCCGAGAAGCTCTCCCACGGAACAGGCGTGCACCGGCCCCGCGCCGCCAAAGGCGAGCAATGGAATGCCGCGATAATCGACGCCCCGGTCGGTAAGATGCGTGCGGGCCGCGCTGGCCATCGCCTCGGCGACGATCCGGTAAATGCCCTCCGCCGTGCGCGCGATATCGGTGCCAAGCGCCGAGGCGAGCGACGACATCGCGTTTTCCGCGGCAGCCCGATCGAGCTTCATGTCACCGCCGAGAAAATTATCCGGGTCGAGCAAGCCGAGGACGAGATCGGCATCGGTGACCGTCGGCCGCACGCCACCCTGTCCGTAACAGGCCGGCCCGGGCATCGATCCGGCACTATGCGGACCGACCTTGAGCAGACCCAGCGTGTCGACGCTCGCGATGCTGCCGCCCCCTGCCCCGATTTCGATCATGTCGACCGACGGGATGAGCAGCGGCATGCCGCTGCCTTCGCAGAAGCGATACATGCGATCGACTTCGAAGGTCCCGGTCACCAGCGGTTCCCGATTTTCGATCAGACAGGCCTTTGCGGTTGTCCCGCCCATGTCGAACGACAGCAACCGGTCGAGCCCCAGTCGTTCGGAATACCAGCTGGCGGCAAGCGCGCCGGCGGCCGGACCGCTTTCGATCATGCGCACCGGATTGCGCGCGGCAATATCCGCCCCGATGATGCCGCCCGAACTCAGCATGATCAGCACGCGATTGGGAATGCCGGCCTCTTCCAGGCCAATCTGCAATCCGTGCAGATAAGGCTGGGTGATCGGCATCGCATAGGCGTTCACCGCCGTCGTCGACGTCCGCGGATATTCGCGAATCTGCGGGGCGATCGTCGACGAGAGCGAGATATGAAGGTCGGGCGCCTTCTCGCTCAGGATCGCGGCCACCTCGCGTTCGTTCACCGCATTGCGGAAACTGTTGAGCAGGCACACCGCCACCGACGTGACGCCGTCCGCCTTCAGGCGATCGGCCAGTGCCTCAACCTCCGCGCGATCGACATGTTTCGCGATCGAACCGTCGGCGAGCGTCCGCTCGGTCAGTCCGAACGTCAGCTCGCTCGGAATGAGCGGCGGCGCGAACTCGATCTGAGGGTCGTACATTTCATAGCGATGCTCGTTCCGGATCGAGAGCACATCGCCAAACCCCTTGGTGGTGATGAGCGCGGTCGGTGACCCTTTGCGCTCGATCAGGGCGTTGGTGACGATCGTGGTGGCGTGAACGACAACACCCGTCACGTCCTTCGGACTGACCCCGGCCTTGTCCAGAACAAGACCGACGCCCCGGAAGAAACCTTTCTTGAGATCGTCATGTGTCGTCAAAGTCTTGTCGAGACTGAGCGAACCATCCGCACCGCGGAGCACCACATCGGTGAACGTCCCTCCAATATCGACCGCAAGCGAATAGGTCATGCTGTTTTTACTTTCCAAACAAAGTTACCGGAAGCCGCGGCAGCCGCCGCCAAGACTTCATCAAGTTGCTGTTGTGCAGGCGGAGCGGTGATGAACTGCGTCGACCCGACCAACGCCAGGCCGCCACGCCAGTCTCCGCGATGATCGAACACCGGCGCTGCAAGGGCATTCACGCCGTGCATCAACTGGTCTGGCGCGGACGCCCATCCTTGCCGCCGCACCTGCTCCACGGCGGCGACAAGATCCTCTTCACGTGTGATCGTCGCGGACGTCCAGGCCTTCAAAGGCCCTTTAGCGACGGCAGGGAGAAGCTCGGGCGGCCCGAAAGCCAAGGCAAGAAGGCCATGCGCGGTGGCATGATAGTCCAGGCTCGCCCCGGGCCTCACGCCGAATTCGATGAGATTGCGGCCGTGGAGAAATTCCAGGACGACAACGGCGCCGTCGACAAAGGCCGACGCGGTGACGGTCTGCGACGTCCGCTCGCGCAACCGCGACATCTGCGGCCGCATCGCGGCCAACACGTCGAAACGCTCGCGCACGGCGTCGCCCAGCGTCATCAGCTTTATCGCGATTTCGTAGCGCTCGCTCTCCTCGTCCTGCCGCACATAGCCGCGCTTCATCAGCGAGCGGAGGTGACGATGGGCCCTCGCCTTGGAAATACCCAGGTCACGCGCAATTTCGGTCAGGCGGCACGCGCGCGGCGCCTCTGCCAGCAGCTCGATCAGGCTCAGGACCAGATCGACTGAGGCGAGGCTGACATCCTCGCTTCCGTCTATTTTGCAAATATTTGTCAAAATAACCTGGCCCGTGTTCCGCTGAGAGAAACGATGATCTGCTCTGCGATCCAAGTAACCAGCAACCGCCAAATCGGGCAATGGGACGACTTGTCAGATCGCGCACGCTGACATGTCGAGATGTTGTTCTGTTCCGCAAAAGCCCATCTCATGTTGCCATCGACAAGAATTGAAGGGATTTTTCAGCGATTGGCACAGCGTCGGCCCATGACTGCCGACGACGCATATGGACCGATCATCCGGGGGAGCATTTTTTGACGAACGTGCGCGAACGAATTCGACGGCGGGAGCCGATCCTGGGCACTTTCCTCAAAAGTGCATCGCATCATGTCGCTGAGGTGCTGGGCCGTGCGGGGCTCGATTTCATCGTGGCCGACGCCGAACATGCACCGTTCGGCATCGGCGAGATCGATCGTGTCGTGCTGGGCGCGCGCAGTGCGAATATCCCCTGCTTCGTGCGCCCCGCGGATCATTCGCCGGCATTTGTCAGCCAGTGCCTGGACCTGGGCGCGGCCGGGATCGTGGCGCCGCATGTCGTGGATGGCGACTGCGCAGCGGATCTCGTTGCCGCGATGAAATATGCGAAAGGCCAGCGCGGCTTTTCCCCATCGACCCGCGCGGCGGGTTTCGGTGCAAACGCGGCCGGGGCGCAACGCCTTCAAGCCGATGCCCATAGCTCGCTCTGGTGTCAGATCGAGGATGAGGCCGCGCTGACACAGCTTGACGACATCGCCCGGATCGATGGCGTCGATTGCCTGTTTGTGGGGCGCGCGGACCTGGCCATGTCACTGGGGGTCGAAAGCAACGCAGATCCCAGATTGACGGCCGCGGTCGCGGCGGTCGCGCACGCTGCGGAGCGCAACGCGATTGCCTTCGGAATCTTCATCAGCGACGCAAGCGAGATCCCCCAGTTCCGGCAACTGGGCGCATCGGTGTTCGTGTGCGGATCCGATCAGAGCTATCTGATCGCGCAGGGACGCGCCAATCGCGCAGCGTTCGAGCATGCGATCGGCGACGCCGGAACCAGGCCCCCTGTTTGATCAACGCCAAAGCTTATGCGCTCCACACCTCACGCGCCTTCTCGTACACGCCCTGATCATAGGAAAACTCGACATTGTTGCCGTCCGGATCCTTGAGCATGCAGATATACCCGACATGTTTGGGCATCTGCTTCGGGCCGAAGCCGAGGCAGCCATCGGCACTCGCCCGGGCGGCGACGTCGTCCACCGCTTCCTTGGTCGGTAGTTCGATGCCGATATGGGCGAATGGCGCCATCGGGGGATGCTGCGCAGGCGCGAACGGATCCTTGCCTTCGAAAAACTGCGCAAGCACCAGGACGAAGGGGTTGTCCGCCGTCGTGGGATCGCCGAGCCATGCGTTGTAGCCCAGCATCTCCTGCCCACGCTGGAGCAGCTTGAGATGGGTATAGCGTTCGTACCAGGCGATGGTCTTGTCGATATCCCGCACATGGAGCGCGATATGCGTCCAGCTGGCGCGGCGAGGACGATGGTCGTGATTGATCTGATCGGACATGGCCGCCTCTGCTGACAATGGAGTTCAATCGACTGATGGCATCAAACGCGCCGCCATGACTTGGACGAGCGCGCACGAATACTCTGTTCTAGATATTGATCGCATCGTTGTTGCGGAAAACCGGTTCCCACTTTTCCGCACGATGCTCTACGGTTTTTCCACCGCCGCGCAAAAGGCCCGCCACCCGCCAAAATTCGTGATGTTCCGCGCGCCGGCGATTGCACGCGGTTCGCCGACAAAACCTTTCACCGCATCGCCATTGTCGAGCGTCAATGTCCCGATGGCGAGAGGCGCCGGCACGTCGACGGTAAAGCTGCCGAACTCCGCCAGACCCATTTCATAGACCTCGACCTCTATGGCGGCGCCCCCCTCACCGACATGCACCAGCGCCGGCTTGGGCGGTGTGCTGTCCGCCATTGCATAGAGTTCGTAACACGGTTCGGTCCGGCACTGTCGGATCAGGCGCGCGCCGCGCGACGACAATTGCCAGTTCAGCGGCATGCCCGACAGATGGGCGCCGACAACGGCCAGCCTTGCGACATCTGCGGCAGGCGCGAGATCCAGCGGGGGTTTTTCCATTCCGATATCCTGAAAATCGAGGGCAAGATCGGCCAGCGCCGGATCGCTCCATGCAGGGCCGATCAATGTCACGCCAAATCCTGTTCCATTCCGGCGAAAACCGCACGGGATCGCGATTGCGCACAGATCCAGCATGTTCACGAAATTCGTGTACATGCCCAGATTGGCGTTCAACCCGAACGGCTCCGCCAGGACGTCATCGATGCGATAGATGGTGGGCGTGGTCGGGAGCAGCAGCGCGTCGACCGTTTCGAAGATTTGCCCGCAGGAACGCTCATATCGCTTCAGCGCGGCAAGATCGTCGAACGCCTGCCCCGCCGTCATCTGACCACCGGGCGCAACGATCGCGCGCACCACCGGATGAATGGCAGACGGGTTGCCGCGCAACAGATCCGAGAGAATTGCGAGGCGCTCGGCGACCCACCCACCCTGATAGAGTAGTTTCGCGCAGTCGAGCAGCGGCGCAATATCGACATCGACCAGGGTCAGGCCGGATTGCTCCGCCTTCCGCCGCGCCCGTTCGTACAGCGCCTCCGATCGGCTGTCGCCGCACCAGTTCAAGTTTCGGGCAAGCGGAATGCCGATCTTCGCGATCGCGCCGCGCGGCTCCGACGCCACACGCGAATAGGGATCGTCCCGGTCGAATGCCGTCAGCACCTGATCGATCAGCACCGCGTCCGCGACATGTGTGGTGAAGACGCTCACACAGTCGAGCGAGCGGCATGCCGGCACCACGCCGCGCTTGCTCCATCGCCCGCAGGTCGGCTTGTAGCCGATCAGCCCATTGAACGCGGCCGGCACCCGGCCCGATCCAGCAGTATCGGTTCCAAGCGCGAACGACACGACACCCGACGCCACCGCAACTGCCGACCCCGAGCTTGAACCACCCGAAATATAGTCGCGATTATAAACGCACGCACAGGCGCCATAGGGACTGCGGCTACCGACAAGGCCCGTTGCGAACTGATCGAGATTCGTCTTGCCGATCGGGATGGCGCCGGCATCGAGCAGGCGCTGGACGGCAACCGCACTTTCATCCGCCACATATCCGAACGCGGGGCATGCCGCAGTGGTCGGAACCCCCGCGAGATCGATATTGTCCTTGATCGCAAACGGGACACCCGCCAGCGGCAATGCCTCGCCTGCCTGCACGCGCATATCGACCTCGTGCGCGCGCTGCAGCACGTCATCCCGCGACAGGCGCGTGATCCAGGTCTGCGGCTGCACCACGTCATAGGCGTCGGCGCGGGCCAGCGTGTCTTCGGCAATCGCCACAGCCGAACGCTGACCGGCGCGCACCTGCGCCGCGAGCGCGGACACGCCTTGCCCGAGACTGGTCACAGTGGCGCGAAGTCCGCGAACGCGCCCTTGTGATACAGCAAGGGGGGAGCCTCCGAAGCGAAGTCGACGCTTACGCCACGACCTATGAAAATGACGTGGTCGCCCGCTTCATAGCTATGCTCCAGGGTGCAATCGATGAAGACCGGCGCTCCGGTGATCTGGGGCGAAGCCCCGTCCAGCGCACGATAAGGCAGGTCGGTGAATCCGCTCGCATTGGGACCGTTCGAAAAGGCGAAGGCAAGTGCCTCCTGCCCGCGTCCGAGTATGTTGACGCCGAACGCCTTGCGCTGCGCAATCGGGTCGAACACCCGGCTGTTGCGCCCGGAACAGATCGATACCAAAGGCGGATCGAGCGAAGCCGAGCAGAATGAACTATATGTGGCGCCGATCGGCTGATCGCCGATCCAGCTCGTCACCACCACCACGCCCGACGGAAACGAGCCCATGGCCGCGCGCCATGCCTCTTGCGTCGGCGCCTCCGGACTATTCACAGGATCGGCCATGTCGACTGCCTGGGCAGGTTGGTCCGGGCAATGATTTCGGTGCCGCGCTGTCGGGCATCTGCCATCAGTTTCTCCTCATCGATCCGTGTCGCTCGCCCCGACTCGATCACGTGGTCGCCGTCGATCCAGACACTGTGCACCGGGCCCAAAGGCGCACACAGCGCCAGTTGGTAGACCGGATCGAAGATCGCGCCCCATTCGGGGGTATCGGTGTCGTGCAAGACCAGATCCGCCTTTTTACCGACTTCGAGCGATCCGATCGTGTCGGTCATCCCGAGCGCGTGTGCACCGTTCAGCGTTGCCAGCTCCAATATGGTCGCAGGCCCGAAAATCGTCCGATCGATGCGCGCATCCCGGAAAAGATGCGCCGTCAGCCGGGCCGCGGCCAATATGCCGGCGGCCAGTCCATCGGTTCCCATCGCCAGATTGACGCCCGCGGCAAGCATTTCAGGATAGAGGCCATGCTGTGAAATGCCGAAACCGCCCTGAAGCGCCGCATGCGGACAGAGGATCGCCTGGGTGCCGGTCGCGATCAATATGTCGAGTTCCGACTGGTCGATATCAGCCAGATGGGTGAGGCAGATATTCGGGCCGAGCACACCGATCGCCGCGAGATGTTCGAGCGGACGACGGCCATATCTGGCCTGGAACCAGTCAGGATCGGATGCCCGGGCGCTCATATGCGCGGAAACGCGGATTCCGTGCTGATCGGCCAAGGCCTTGGCGGCCTGCCATACCTCGTCGGAGTTCGTCGAATGCCCCACAAGGACCGGCCATGCCGCAAGTTTCGCACCCTTGCTGTCCGGATAACGAGCAATCTCGGATTCCAGGATCCTGATGGCGTCGGCGTTTTTTTTCGGCTGGTCGTCGGGATTGGATGCCCGCCCCTCCACCCATTCTCCCACGCGTCCGCGAATGCCGGTCAGCGACAGGCCCTCCATCACCGCGTCGAGCTGGCGCACGGTGCCCGCCTCGAGAAAGCAGGTCGTGCCGCCCCGCATCATGGCCAATGCCGCGCACTGCGCCGAGATCGCTTCGTCTTCGGGCGATTGCGCGCGAAAGATCGGGATGACCCAGCCACCCATCACCTGCGACGGCGCTTCCCCCGGCCCGCCCCGCTTGAAGCCGCGGGTCAGCGGATCGCCGGTGATATGGATATGGGCATCGACGAAACCCGGAGTCATGACGAAACGGCGCGCGTCGCGCGTTTCCCTGGCGACGACGGTGCGCAGCAGCTCTTCGCGTTTTCCGACCGCAACGATCCGGTCCGCCGCGATCGCCACCGCGCCATCCTCGATCACATGCCGTTCGGCGTTCATCGTGATGAGGGTCGCACCCGAAATCAGCAGGTCGGCGACAATCGGATCTTCAGCCAAGCACAATCCCCCAAAAACTCATTCAACAAACGCAACCGGCCCTAACCGAAGCGGAAGCCGGAGAGGTGAGCGGCCATGGCGACATCGCTGAACACCCTCTCGCCCGGCGCTTTACCCGCGGCTCCGGCGGCAACCATCAACGGCAACAGATGCTCTTCGCGCGGATGCGCATTTCGCGCCGCGGGCGCGTCCGCCCAATGCACAAGCCCGCTCCAGCGGCTCTCGGCATCCTCGTCGCTGATCGTGTCGGTCAGCCACTGATCGAACGCCTCCGACGGCGCGGTCGCGGCCGGTGTCCGGAATGCCCGCATATTATGATAACTCATGCCGGACCCGATAATCAGGACACCCTCTTCGCGCAGCGCCTGAAGCGCCTGCCCCGCCTTCAGATGCGCCTCCGGATCCAGATCGCGCGTCAGCGAGAGTGGCACCACCGGGATGTCGGCATCCGGAAAGATCAGAAGCAACGGGATGAAGATCCCGTGATCGAAACCGCGCGACGCGCTTGTCTCGGCCGCAAGGCCGGCGTCCTTCAGCAACGCGACGATGCGCGCCGCAACGTCCGGGGCCCCTGGTGCCGGATATTGGAGTTCGTAAGTATGCGGCGGGAACCCCGTATAGTCATAGATCATCGAAGGGGCCGCGGCGGTGGACGCGGTGAACACATCCTCCTCCCAATGGCCGGATATGACGACAATCGCCTTGGGCTTCGCGGGCAGAGTGGCAGCAAGGCCGCGCAGCCATGCCGCCATCTTGTCCCAGGTATCGGCCGGGCCGCCCATCTGTTGCCAGTCCATGAAGAAGCAGGGCCCGCCGCCGTGCGGAATGAACCATGTCGGAAAAACGGTATCCGACACGATGTCCTGCTGGCTTGGGGGAGCGGTTGTGGTCATGGTTCCTCGCGCGATCTCGGCTTCGCTCCAACCATATAAGGCGTGAGCGGAAAGTCTTGACCAGAGATGCGGCCAGACTTGGCCGATGCTGTCGAGGAGGTCGGTTGCGGTCGGCCTCGAGAAGCCGATCCAACCAGTGCCGTCAGAACGACGGCCCGGAATGCATGCCGATGGTCAAGGGTTGTATTTGATCGCTCAAGATAGCGACTCACGATCTTGGGTGCGCACTCAGATTGTTGGGCACCTCCATGATATTGTGCTCGGCTCGGCCGCCAAACCGTTGCTGGCTCAAGCTCGATTAAAGGTATCCGAGTTTCATGGCCGCATCGGTGCCGGAGAAGATGTACGGCGACAACCATCGGCTCCGAAGGCCACCGCACGAACTTTCGCAAAGGCGACTGAGGCGTGTCAGCGGGGCGCTCCTGAACTTGAAAACCTGAAAACGCTGGTAGTCATGAGCGCGACACCTTCAAAAGTTGACGAGGAAATTGAGGCGCACGCGGTCGAGCCAGTCGCCGGGCTGGTTGCTGCCCGCAAAGAGCGCTGCCTTTGGCCGATAGTGATAGAATGTCGCGTTGAGGATCAAATTGGGCCGCGGTACATAATCGACGCTCAAGCTGTGCTGCAGATAGTTGGTGGCGATGGCGGTATTGTCGTGGCTGAATGCGGCCAGTACGGCGTCCACGCCAACCTCGGCATAACCATAGCCGAAGCGCCAGTCGCGCTGCTGCGCGATACGACCAACCGTGAGATCTGCGCCGAAACCCGTGTTGCCCGCGTCGGCACCGAAATTACGGACATAATCGCCGGTCAGGCGGACCGGCCAGCGTGAGCCAAGTCCGGACCACGTCATCGCGCCGATGATATCGAGCAGATTGTAATCGGAAACATAGCGACCGTTTGCAAAGCGGTTGGTTCGGATATCGCCCGCGTCTGCTCCCACGAGCGACTTTAGCGCATAATCGTAATAGCTTCCGGCGAGCTCGATCTTGAGTGCCTGAGAAAGTGTCGCTTCACCGCCAATCTGGCCGCCGATCATCCTGCTGTCGGGGCCTACGGCCAGTTCGTCGACCAGAAAATACAATGCCGAGGCGCGCAACTTCAGGCTGGGAGACAGCGTAGCGGCGTAGGCCGCACTCAGACCTTCGGGATTGACGTCGCCGTCCCACACCAGATCAGTGCGTGTGAAGGGTAGCTGAAACTTTCCGGCTTGTATTTGTAACCTGCCGAATGTTCCGCGAACGAAAGCCTGGCTCAGGCTGACATCGAGATCATCGTCGAATCCCGACAGCGTGGTGTCCGTACTGTTGGGATCGTCGGGATCACCCGTATCGAGCTCGGCTCCGATGGTAAGCCAGGTGTTGGGAGCGTATGTGCCGCGCAGGCGCGCTCTCAATACCCCCCGATCGCGATTGCGCGCGTCGCGATCGCCGAAGTTCGATTCATAGCGGACGCGAAAGTCGCCCGAGAGAGCCACACGCGAAGCGGCGACTTGAATGATATTGGGGGTCTGCGCCGCGGGAAGAGCACTGGCAGGCGCGGTCGGTGCGGTAGTTGAGGACGATAGGCTGGGCGATACGGTGACCGCACTCAAGGCACCTTCGAGCACAGCAATGCGCTGGTTTGTTCGAGCCTGATCGGCTTTCAACGCGTCTAGTTCGGCCCGCAAGGCGATCAGGTCCAGCGCTGGCGCGGCAAGCACAAAGTCCGCCTGCCCGACCGCCAACAGCCCAGCCACGGTACGAGTTATGCGAAGGATTTTCAAAATGTTGCACCGATATCGACGTGCCGCCCGAAGGGGCAAGGATGTTGCCCCATCCGCACCATCGAACGCTTGTGTGGCGTCGAGTGCGAGCCGGTCATGGTTGTCAGTCACGGTTGCTTCTTCAGCGATACCCAATGACTGAGAGCGTTGCGGACCCTGTTATTGGTTTCTCCATCGGCAACGGCCGCGACGGCACCGCCCAGCGTATCGCCACGCAGCTTGACCGAAAGCCATATGGAGTAGGTGTAGATCTCGGTATCGGGTGTACCGATCCGCGCCTTGAACCGGCCTTCGAACGTCCCATCGGCCTGGAGGTGCGCATCGTCGAGCAACGCGGTCAACTGATCGCCAATTTTCGCACGGACCTCGCCATCGGACCGGAATATAACTTCCAGCGGCTGATCCTTCACATAAGTGGCGATCTGGCCTCGCCATGTTCCCAACAATTCCGGCGGCGTCTTGAATACTGGTCTTGCCGGCTCCGGCAGCGCGCCGGCAGGCGGCGCCTTCCATCCCGGCAGCAACACGGCCTGGATCTTGTTCACGATGCGGCGGACGGCGCTCGTGCTCGCATTGGCAAGTACGACCACTGCGATGTCCCGATCGGGAAAGAGCTGCATCGACGTGGAAACACCCCCCATGCCGCCGGTATGCGACACGATACGATAACCATCCTTGCTGCGCAGGTCGAAGCCGATGCCATATGAGCCGTCCTCGTCGCGGAACGCGGCCGGATCGACGGGGCGATGCATTTCGTCCAGCGATGCCTCCGTCAGGATGGTTTGCTGGTCCGGCAGGTGATCCTTGAGATGGAACATTGCGAACCGCACCAGATCGTGCGCACTGGAATAGACCGCGGACGCCCCAGGATGGTCGAATGTGTAGAATGGGATCGGCAAGCCATCCTCGCCATAGCGCGTGGCCGCGAAGGCTTCGAGACCCGGAACGATATCGATTGAAGTGCGGGTCAGTCCAAGCGGCAGAAAGACCCGGGTGCGCATGAAATCGCTATAGTCGACACCGGAAACACGGGTGATGATGGCGTCCAATACGCCATAGCCGATATTGGAGTATTTGAACGTCTCGCCGGGCGGTGAGACCAGATTGCCGTAGCGCAGAATGGTCTCGCCCATCGGCGGGCGGGGTCGATCCTCATCGACATAGAAGAATTGATAGTGCAGCGGCAGGCCGGACGTATGCCCGGCGAGGCGCCTGACCGTCGCGTCTTTCGCATTGCCGACACGCGCGTTGAGAACGGCATTGCCGAGATAGTCATTGGCGGGTTTGTCGAGCGCGATCTTGCCCTCTTGGGCAAGTATCATCAGGCCGGTGGCGGTGATCGGCTTGGAAATGGAAGCGAGCGAATAGATGGTGTGCTGATCCGCCGGCACTCGCTTTTCACGGTCCGCCCAGCCAAATCCCTCCTCCCAGACGATCTTCCCGTTTTGCGCTACTGCGACCGACAGCGATGGCAGCGATTCCTTCACCAGTTCTTCCCGGATCGCCGCACGAACTTCATCGAAGCGATCGGCGAGCGCCGGCGTCGGCAGCATGGCGAGCACCAGCATAATGGCATGGGCCTGCGACGATTTCATAGATTCTTTCCCTTGGCTGAAGACGTGTCTGAACAGGCGGATGAAGACGTCGCCTACCCCGCAGAATCCCGCTCGAAACCGGCATGAATCGCGCCGGCACGTCATTGTTGGTGTGCATGGCTTCGAGCGAAACTTACGCTGACCAACGCGACAATCGGCATTGCACCGATGGTGATCAGCCCGAACCACAGCACGGCACCATAAGCCGAGCCCAGCGCCGCGATGGAGAGGATCAGCGCAAGCGTGATCATGGCGAAGCCAGCAAGCCTGAGCCTGTGGGAGTCGGTGGCGGAGAACCGCCGGCCGAGCAGATCGCGCTGATGCCGGTCCATGGCCAGGCACAGAAGGGCAAAGCCTAGCCATGTCATCGGGATGCAGAGAATACCGATCATGCCACGGCATCGATCGCCAGAGTGGATGCAGGCCGGGCGGGTGGCTTGGTTCCCTTGCCCGCATATGCAGCCTTGCGCGCACCCAGCGCGAACAGCGCTGCTAAGATCAGCATCGCGGCGTCGAAACCGATGAACAACAGGTCGCGATGGATAAAGCTGTGGACGATCCCGCGTCCGGTGGTGAGCAGATTGACGATCGGCACCGCCGCATAGAGGAGAGCGCCAGCGCCCAGCACTTCAATCCAGCCGCGCCGCGTGGGGCGGACGATTGCCCAGGCCGCGAACGCCGCCCAGAGCAGGAACATGCAATGAACTTCCCAATCGGCGCGGCCCGCCATAGCCAAGGGCAACAGTCGATTTGCCAGGAAATAGCCGGCCAGGCTCGCGGGAAATCCTGCGACAGTCGCGACATTCAGCTTTTCGACGATGCGAAAGCCCAGATGAGGTCGCGCGGGATCGATGAGCTTCTGGCGCCGCTTGACCGTCCATAACACCAGCCCCGTGCCCACCATCGCGATGCCACCAAGGCCGGATAGGAAATAGAGCCAGCGCAGGCCGACATGGGCGTAGCGCCCGGCATGAAGGCCGATCATCGTGCTTTCGGTAAGCGCCGCACCGCCGAGCCCGGCGGAAACTGGCTCCGTTGGCGTGATCGGCGCGCCGGTGACGCCGTTGAATTCTAGCGTTTCGGCGCGTGACGCGATCGAAGCTTCAGAGGCCCGTGTCAGCGATATGCGCGCGGAGGCGTCGCCCGGATTGACGATTCTGATCGATCCGACCGGCGCGCCATTCCAAGCGGTGCGCGCGGTTGCCATCATCGGCGCGAGCGGTGCAAGCGGGGCGAGACGATCCTGCGGTCTCACCTCCTCGCGCACAGGAAACCGCGCCTCGAAGAAGCGGTCGCTCGACTGATAGGCCGCCGCGATTCCCCAAGGCATATAGAGCGTCTCGAGCGTGACGAGCCCGGTATAGGTGATCATCAAATGGAAGGGCAGCGCGAGCACCGCGCTCACATTATGCGCGTCGAGCCAGCTTCGCTGCCCTTTGCCGAAACGCAGCATGAAGAAATCGGTGAAGATTTTCTTGTGGGTGATCACCCCCGACACGATGGCGACAAGCATGGACATCGCGGCAAGACCGACCAGATAGCGCGCCCAGATCACCGGCATGTAATGGAGATCGAAATGGAACCGGTAGAAGAAAAAGCCACCCCGCGTGTCGCGCGCCTCGATCCTGTTCCCTTCGCTGTCGAGCTGCGCGCTGGTGTCTCCGCGGCTACCGCGCTTTTCGTCGCTGTCGTCGGCCGGCTGCCAGAGGACATTGGTGGTCTGCGTGCGAAGGCCGGGCGGCGAGATAAACCAGCTTTTCGCGCCCGGCGCCGTGCGCTCGAGATAGCGCAGCCCCGCCTCCGCGGCTTCCTCCGGCGCTGCGCGTCCCTTGAGTTCGGGTTGCATCCAGCGCGTTATCTCTTCGTTGAAATAGGCGGCGGTTCCCGTCACGAACATGGCGAAGAGCACCCAGCCGAACATCAGCCCAGCCCAAGTGTGCAGCCACGACATCGATTGACGCAGGGACGCCTTCACAGCCGGCCCTCCACGGCGATCGCGATCCAGAGCGATCCCGCCATTGCCGCCGCCGTCAGCGCCATCAGCAATGTCGCACGACCCAGATACCGAGTATGCACGATCCAGACGATTATCGCGGCGTAAATGGCGAAGGATGCGAGCGTGGCAGCGATCGTCGCTTCGAGCGCGGGTAATGGCAGGACGCGCGCAAGAAAGCCGGTCGCCAGAGCGGTCCAGCCATAACCTGCCGGAATCGCGAGCAGCAGCCGCAATGCGACATGCCAGCGCGACGATTTGCGATTTCCAAGCGTGGAAGCGGGCCGGTGGGCACCGATGTTCTGCATTCCAAATCTCCTGTATGCATCCGAGAGCTGCAATTTTCAGGCGAAATGGCCGCGATCAGGGGCGTTATCGTCTGTCGGCTTTTGGCAGGTATCTGCCGCCAATGGCTGGCGCCTGCGGATTGACGGCACGCTGGTCGTGGATGCCACGTTTTAAAAGGTTACTGCGGCGGATCATTTAACCGGTCTGACAGCGCCTTTTTTCGCGTCTTCCCGGAGCTTGCGGAGCTTGATCTCACTGCTCCAGATATCATCATATTCGCCCGGTTGTTTTGCAGCCGCCTCATAAAATGGAATGGCCTCGGCAGGCCGCCCCATTTCAGTGAGCACGCGGCCGAGTCGTTCCTTCATTCCGGCATATTCGGGGAAGAGCGCAACGTTGCGCTGGGCCGCAGCCAAGGCGTCATCGTAGCGCTTCTGTTCGACGAACCATTCGGTCAGAGCGTCGGATTCACCAGGCTGGGGCGCTACGTCATAACCATATTTGCGTGACCGCGCGGCCTGATGCGCGGCAAGCAACGCCGGAAAATCTTTACTCCCGACAAAGTCTGGCCCCTCAAGATCGTGCATGTTCATATCGGGCGTCCAGCCCTGATACAAAGCGGACAGGCCGTCATAGAGCGTGCGATGCGGGGTGGTGCCATGCGTATCGTCCGGGTAATAACGATGCTTCCAGGTCAGGCTGGCAGGCTGGTTCGTGGTGAGCCAGTCGACCAGCTTCTGGCCGGACCGGCTGATCGTATTCTCGTTGTCGCCCCATCCGATGAACAGGAAATGCGGCTGCTTGAGCGTACCCAGCTTTTCCTGCGCAAGCTTTACATAGGCCTGCTGATCCCACCACAGGGACGGGCTAGCGGCGATATGCGCCTGGAAAGCGTCGGGCCGATCGAGCAGCGCGATCATGTTGAACAGACCACCGAGCGAATGGCCCGTCAACACGCGATAAGGCGCGGTGCGATAGTGCAAATCCACCCACGGCATTAGTTCGTCGGCGAGGAAGTTGGCGAAAACGTCCGCGCCGCCGACCGGACTGTGCTTGTCTTCTTCCCGTTGTTTCTCGTCGCGCAAAATCGGCGCAGTCAGATCGCGCATGCGGCGCCGCATGTTGGGCACGGCGATCACGATCATCTCAGGGATAAGGCCGTTATCGCTCAGGAAATCGACAACGCCGGACGCGTGAAGCAGGTGTTTGTTGCCATCGAGCACGATCAGGACCGGGTAACGCTGCTTCGACTGCGCATATTGGTTGGGCAAATGAACCAACACCTCGCGATCCTCGTCCAGCAGCTTCGAATGGATTTCGAAGCGCTGACCGAGCAGGATAGGCTCCGCCTTCGACCTGTTGCTGTTTGCTGCGATGGCTGACTGCCAAAGGGAGGCGGCCGCACACGCCAAAAGGAGAGCGACGCATCTCGGAAAACGAGCGGAAATAATCATTTTCATTCCCCAATAGACATCAGGTGGCAGGAGATCGCGTCCAGTCGGATCATTTCCAGTCCGGGCAGTTCCTGCTCCTGCGGCAGATGCGGCCCCCACCGGTGAAGCCGGGATCGTTCAGGCTGCACGCTGGTTCGTAACGAGTATCACTTCAGCGAAAAGCGGGGCGCGGTCTCAGTCGCAGTAGCGCCGATAGTGACATCGTTCACCACACCGCATGTGGACGGCGGCCCCGTGTTTTCGAGAACAGCTCAACCGAGCCTAGAATTTCATGTTCACCGTCATGAAAAACGAGCGACCAAGGGTATCGTGGTACCCAGATCTCAGGAAAGGAGGAGCCTTGTCGAAAAGATTGCTGACGCCAAGGCCAACTGTAGCCTTCTCAGTGAGACTATATGTAATATAAACATCGTTGTAGAGCCGAGATGGAATGTGATTAAGGTCATATTCTTCCGACGTCGCGTTGGCATCGTTCTTTGAACTCGCAATGTAGCGCAGCGTCCAATTCGCATTAATTTTTCCAACATCCGCGCCCAACGTTAAACTGCTTCGGAAATTTGGCATCAATGCAGAATTATGGAGCTTCAATACATTCTCAGGCTGAGTCGCATCGGGCGTCTGATCATATTTGAAATTGTAACTTCCAACAAATGACGCTGAAATCGTTACCGGACTTCCCAGAAGCACGCCGGCATTGGTGCGATAGTCGGCTGAAAAATCAATGCCTTGGTAGATGAGTTTTCCAATATTGACCGACGACGCCAGCACTTTTTCGATCGAATGATCCGCCCTGCGTGTGATGAGGCTGCAAGCTGTGCTCGCGGGCGGATCCGTATCGTAGCAAGCACGAATGACACTATCCAAGTCGAGGTTCTCAACTGCGTCCGTCATCTTGATCTGGAAGTAATCGATGGCAGCCCGAAATCCGGGCAGAAAGCGCGGTTCGAATATAGCTCCGATCGTGATGCTGTCGGAGGATTCCTCTTTAAGATTGGGATTGCCGCCACTGATCAAAGCTTTGGGAGCTCCATATATCCCACCATTGCCAATATCCCGGAAGTTCGCGGGAACGCCGCTTGCAGCGCACCCTTTGGCTCGATTGGCCGTTGCGCCAAGCTGGGTGGCGTCACACGGATCGAACAAAGCCAGCGTCGACGTCGATACCGTTGCCGGCGTGTACAATTCGTTCAGATTGGGAGCGCGAACGCTGTGCGATATCGTGGCCCGGAGCCGGACATCGGAGACCGGGGCCCACACCAGGCCGGCCTTCCAGGTAAAAGTGCTGCCGATTGTCGAATAATCGGACAGCCGCGCTGCGCCATCGATCTCCAACGTCTGAAAGAAGGGCACGTCGCGCAGAATAGGGACGACAAGTTCACCGTAAGCCTCGGTGACGTCGAAGTCGGCTTTTATGCCTCGTCCGAAATTCAACGCCAGCAAGCCTTGGGCTGCCAATGGATCACCCTGGACGTCGATGGTTTCCCGGCGATGCTCGACGCCGGCCGAAAATTTGACCGATCCCGCGGGCAAATCAAACAGACTACCATTAAGATCGCCCCCGCTTACAAACTGAGTATTGGTCGTCAGAGTGCGCGCATTATAATTGAAATAGGGCAGCGCCGCGGGATCAATGGAATTGATTCCCAGGACATTGATGGGCTTGCAGCCAGCCGCGCGGGCAGTCGCGCTGAAGCAGACGGGGCGTCCGGTTTCCGGGTCAAGCACGACATCAGCAGCCTCACTTGCGCGCGACGTAATCTTGTCGTTCAATGACAAGGACCGATTGTCAAAACGCCCATATTGGCCAAATACCTGCCAGGCGATACGATCGTTCAATCTGCCGTTTAGCCGAACCGTTCCTGTGTAAATGCTTCTTGTGACGGCCAATCCAGTACGACCCTGATCATTCCCAGTGCGCTGGACTGTCAGCGAAGTAAGGCCGCGCTCGTCCATCAATGATTTGATCGCCGCCGGAATAAATGGATTGTCCCGACCCGGCTCATGATGCAACTCGATATCCGGGTAATATGGATCAGCAAGGTTGAGCGCCTTGGTTTGTCCAAACTGAAGGTCGGATGTGAGATTGACGCCATCAAGCACTTCATATGTGAAATGCGTCATCGCCGATATCGTTGACAGCCTTCCTCGTAACAGCACGAAATCGGCCGGATTATACCCGTCTCCACCAAAGGCAATAATGGGATCGTCGGCAGGCCCGGCATAAGGATAAGTGGAATCATTCCGCAGTGCCCGCAGCGCACCGTTCTCATATGTCATTCGAGGGAGCTCGCCGATCTTGAACGAGCCTCCGGGAGTGCCTGGCCGGTACCGAAAATTGTCGTAGACGATTTGGTTCGGGATGCCGTCAGCCGGGCCGGTGTCGGCAGGATTTCCCAGAGCAATCTGGAATGACCGGGCCCAGGGCCGATCCGTCCAGTTGATCATGTTATCGTGATTGTAGGATACACCTATGGTGACGCGACCTCGATCGCCGACCTTGCCCCCGAATATACCGCCATAGCTATAGCTGTATCCATCTCCGCGGCTCGATAGTCCCTGGCGTGTGCTGAGTTCCAGACCGTCCACATTTTCGCGTAAAATGACGTTGACCACGCCCGAGACAGCATCTGCTCCGTAGATGGCTGCCGCTCCGCCTGTCACCACCTCGGCTCGCTCGATCATGTTCGACGGGATCGACGAGAGATCGGTCGCGGCTGTGGTGCTTCCCCCTGAAACGCGCCGGCGTCCGTCGATCAGGACCAGGGTGCGATTTGTCCCCAGCCCGCGAAGATTCAGAAACTGCGCGCCCAATTCGGTAGGGACAGCAAATGCGTCATTGCCCGGCCCTTGCCCCGGAGCGAACTGGGGCAATTGATTCAAGGCCTGATAGACGTTGCTGAAGCCTTTCCGTTCAATGTCCGCACGATTCTCGACCGTCACCGGGCTGGGCGTGTCGTATGTCGTCCGCGCGATACGCGATCCGGTGACGACGATTTCAGCGCGCTCATCTTCGCCAGCGCTATCGTTGGCGACTGCGGCGTTTCCCTGGCTTTGTCCTTCCTCGAGAACGAACGAGCCCTGGGCGTTCGTGCGGACCCGCAGCCCGGTATCCTTCAGCAACATTTCCAGTGCCGCACGCGGAGTGTAACTGCCCTGTACCGGGCGCGCCGCCTTTCCTCGGGTCAGGCGCGCAGAGGCTGTTACAACCTGATCGCTTTGCTTGGAGAATTCCACAAGCGCGCCGGCGAGCGACCGAGACCGAATGCTGAAATCGCGCCGTGCTTCCTGCGCATGAGCGGGGGTGGCCACTAACACGCTGATCGCAATGCCGGACACCATGCCCAACGCCGCCACGAATCTGATTGCCCTGTTCGCCATAATCCCCTCCGCTTGGGTGGCGCGCCGATTGCCCCTTTGCCTCAGCCTTGCGCACCCACTGTCATAGGGACGCGGGATCAATCGATATTGGACACGGTTTTTTCGCGGAGCTGTAACATTTCCTGAAATCGCTATTTTTCGCGTATCTCCACCGTGCCGTCCGGATGCTTCACAATCTGCGCATTGACGCTGTCAGGCAGGGTATCGAGCATCTGATCGACCTGGCTGGTCTTGAACGATGTGTTGATCCGTTCGCCCGCCAGCGCGGGGGACCCAATGGTGATGACGCCGGATCGATAGCGGTTCGCGTCCGCGATCACTTCGCTGAGCGGGGCGTCCTCATAACTTAACCGACCCTCGCGCCAAGCGCCCGGGGCGGCGCCCTGGATCGGCATAGCGCGGGCGGTAAAACCGGGTTCGGTTTCCGCCACCACGATCTGCTGGCCAGCAGTCAGTGTAACATGGGGCTGCCCGTTAGCAGAGGCAACTGTTTCCACCGCGCCACCAGGTCGGATTACCTGTACCGCCCCCTCCAGCACAGAAACCTTCACTTGGTCGCCATCGTATTTCACGTTGAATTTGGTGCCCACAACGCGAATCAGCGTGCCACCTGCCTGAACAAAGAAGGGGCGATCCGGGTTTTTCGTAACGGAGAAAAAGGCTTCTCCGACACCCATCTGGACGCGGCGAGCGCCCGACGAAAAAGCAAGCTTCGCGATTTCGGATCTCGCGCCCAAGGTGAGTTGGCTGCCGTCGGGCAGGATGAGTTCGCGAACCTCCGCAATCTGGGTACGATATTCGGGCGAGGCGGAGCGCATCCCAGCGATGCCAACCGCAATTAGGATCAGGCAGGCCGTGGCTAGCATAATATGCGCTGGCGTAAGCGAGCGCCTCCCGATCGGGCGGAAGAGTCCGCGCCAAGCGCTCACGATTCTTTCTCGCCAAGTCGGTGAGCCCATTAGATCCGCATAGCCCGGATGCGCCGAAAGGCCGGCGGCATCGTCCCACACCTCGCGAACGCGCGCGACGGCGGGATCGGCAGAGAGCCAATCGACGCTACCGCTCTGACGGTGCCTATCCACTAGCCGTTCGGCGGCTTGGCGGATCGCCTGTTGGGAATCGCGATTGTCCGTCATTTCCATTTCCGTCCGCGATCGGCTTGTTCAAACGCCGTGGTGCAGTCGGCAAGCGCGCGGGCAATATGCTTGTACACTGCATCCTCGCTTATGCCGAAACGGCCAGCTACCTCGCGCGCAGGCAGCCCTTCGACCCGGGAAAGCAGGAATATTCGTCGCCGCATGGCTGGCATGTTGCTGAGCGCGCGTTGAAATATCTCGAATCGCTCCTTTGCCAACAGGACGCGTTCAGGAGACGGTTCGGACAGGGATTCCCCATCGGCACGTGCGATATCTGCATCCACAGCCTCACGATGGTTAGCCCGACGATGATGATCGCGCACGATATTGGCGGCAACAGTGTGAAGATACCGCTGGGGTTCGGCAATATTCGCGATACCTTCAGATGCCGCCAGCCGTGCGAATGCTGCCTGTGCGACATCCTGCGGATCTGGCGGGCCCGGCCCGAAACGGCGGGCTACATAGCGGACGAGCGGATGCATGTGATCACGATAAAGCGTCTCGATTGCGGCCGCATCGGGCGCACTCAAGGGGCGGGCGGCAAGTGCGCCCGCGCCTCCGTCCGGCCGTTTGCTTACTGATGCCATCGATCCCCGCAACGGGCGAGCGCGTGATCCCTCTCCCTCCTATAGCGTGACGTGGGTTGGGGTGGATAGCAAGCGGGGCGGCGATTATCCTCAGAGGCGGGTCAATCTGAACATCCCACAAATGCGCATAACAAATAGGCTGCCGCCGTAGCCGCCAAGTCGACAGAGGTTGTGGGCCTTGAGGCCATTCGGCTTCCCGAGTGGCCAGTCTCAGGTCGAGATCAGGCTAGAGCATAATCCGGCCGGACTGAATCGGTGGAGGTTCCGTTGAGCGGCAAAGATGATTCAGGATGCCGGCTGGACGCCCGACCTTCAGATGCAGCCCCTTCTCGCAGATGCAGCCCCTTCTCGCCAGCTTGGGGCAGGATCGATACCAGAGCGAATTCGCGGGAGCATTCCACGCACCCCTTCATATCCCAGAAAAGCTCACCGAAGCCGAGGCATCTGTGGAACCAGGATGTGGGACGGAATTGCGGCGCCCTCGCAAGGCCCAGACTCTAATATACCATCCAGACGCGTTCGCCCTTGGCCGATTTTGGAAATGTGGAGCCGAGGAGGATCGAACCCCCGGCCTCTAATATGCCATCCGGACGCGTTCGCCCTTGGCTGATTCTGGAAATGGTGGAGCCGAGGGGGGCGAACCCCTGACCTCTAATATGCCATCCGGACGCGCTCGCCCTTGGCCGATTCTGGAAATGGTGGAGCCGAGGGGGATCGAACCCCTGACCTCTACAATGCCATTGTAGCGCTCTCCCAGCTGAGCTACGGCCCCGTTCCATTTCGCGCCGAGCCTGGGGGGCTGCGGCGGTGAGGCGCTGCCTTTATGTCGGCTTCGCGCGCTTTGCAAGTACCCAAAAGCGACGCCCGAAAGATCGGGCGTCGCATATCCGATCAGCCGTTGCCGTCGTCGTCGTCGCCCGGCGTGACCACGCCGAGATCATCGTCACCGCCCAGATCGACCTCGTCGTCCGGCGAATCGGAATCTTCCTCGACATCGATGTCCAGATCGTCGTCGACCAGATCGGAATCGACCTCTTTCTTGACGTCGAGCTCCTTCTTGGGCGCGTCGTAAGGCAGCGGCTGCTTCGACTTCAGAATAGGATCGGGTTCCCAGACGTTACCGCATTCGATGCAGTTGACGGGGTTGTCCTTGGTCAGATCGTAAAAGCGCGTCGCGCATTTCGGGCAAGTCCGCTTCGTGCCCCATTCAGGCTTCACCATGTGCCGCCTCTAACCTCCAGTAAAATGAAAGAAGCGGGCCCACCGAAGCCGGCCGCCCGCCAATCGCCGCGCGCCTTGCCATAGCGGGACGCCGCTGTCAAAAGCCGCGGCGAATTCACTGCCCCTCAGCCGGAAAAATCATGCACCCCGCCGCGCCCTCGCCTTCCTCCTTTTCCGCGCCTGGTGCGCTCAAAGGGCGCGTACGCGTGCCCGGTGACAAATCGATTTCCCATCGCGCGCTGATGCTGTCGGCGCTTGCCGTCGGTGAGAGCCGGGTCAGCGGACTGCTTGAGGGAGAGGATGTGCTGGCAACCGCCGCGGCGATGCGCGCCATGGGCGCCGATATCGTGCGTGGCGAAGACGGGCTGTGGCGTATCCATGGTGTCGGCGTCGGCGGCCTGCTTCAACCGGCTGTAGCGCTCGACATGGGCAATAGCGGCACGTCCACCCGTCTGCTGATGGGCCTGGTCGCGAGTCACCCGGTCACCGCGACCTTCATTGGTGACGCGTCATTGTCGCAGCGCCCGATGGGCCGCGTGATCGAACCGCTGGGATTGATGGGTGCGGAATTCACCGCCAGCCCGGGCGGGCGGCTGCCGCTGATGGTGCGCGGCCTCTGCCCCGCCATCCCGCTCGAATACCGGCTGCCCGTTGCGTCGGCGCAGGTGAAGTCGGCGGTCCTGCTCGCCGGGCTTAATACTCCCGGCATCACCCGCATCATCGAGCCGGTCGCGACGCGCGATCACAGCGAACGGATGCTCCAGGGCTTTGGCGCCGACCTGACCGTGGAGTTCGATGCCGATGGCGCGCGCGTGATCTCCCTGAATGGAGAGGCCGAACTGAAGCCGCAGGCGATCACCGTGCCGGGCGATCCCTCTTCCGCCGCCTTCCCCCTGGTCGCCGCACTGCTGGTACCCGGATCGGATATCGTCATCGAGAATGTCGGCATCAACGAAACCCGCGCCGGACTGATCGGCGTGCTGCGCGAGATGGGTGCGGACATCGTCCTGCTCCACGAACGCAATGTTGGCGGCGAGCCGGTCGCCGATCTCCATGTCCGCCACTCGGCGCTGGTCGGGATCGAGATCCCGCCCGAGATCGCGCCATCGATGATCGACGAATTCCCCATCCTGTTCGTCGCCGCAGCGCTTGCCGAGGGACGCACCGTCGCACGTGGACTGGAAGAATTGCGCGTCAAGGAATCCGACCGGATCGCGGTGATGGCAAAGGGGTTGGCCGCAATCGGCGCACGCGTCGAAGAATTGCCCGACGGCATGGTGATCGAGGGCACCGGCGGAGAAAAACTGGCCGGGGGTGCGACAATCGCCGCAAATCTCGACCATCGCATCGCAATGAGCTTCGCCGTCGCTGGACTTGCGTCGCGCAGCCCCGTCATTGTCGACGACATGGCACCCGTCGCAACCAGCTTTCCCCAATTCACCACACTCATGACCTCGCTCGGCGCGGTCGCGACATGATCATCGCCGTCGACGGCCCTGCCGCATCGGGCAAGGGCACGATCGCACGCGCGCTTGGCGCGCATTACGGTCTGCCCCACATGGACACCGGCCTGCTCTATCGCGCGGTCGCCCACACCCTATTGTCGGCGCATGGCGATCCGGAGAGCCAGCAGGACTCGCTGGCCGCCTGCTCGTTCGATGATCGGTTGCTCGACGATCCGGTGCTCAAAGGCGAAGAGACCGGGCGCATCGCGTCGATCGTCTCGGCCCATCCGCTGGTGCGCGCCGCATTGGTCCAGCGCCAGCGCGCTTTTGCCCGTCAGGCCGGCGGCGCAGTGCTCGACGGGCGCGACATCGGCACGGTGATCGCCCCCGATGCGGATGCCAAGCTGTTCGTCACCGCCACACCGCAAACGCGCGCGCGCCGCCGCCATGCCGAGATGCAGAAGGCCGGCAGCATCAAGAGCCTCGATTCGGTGCTTTCCGACATCCGCGCGCGCGACCGGCGCGACGCCGGGCGAGAGGTTGCGCCGATGCAGACGGCCGCCGATGCGGACTTGCTCGATACGAGCTACCTCTCTATAGACGCCGCCGTCCAGCGGGCGATCGCGCTTGTGGACGCCCGGATCAGCAGACGCCTGGCGAGCTGATCCCGAGAATAGCGAAGACGGCGCGAAGACTGGTGCGGCGAAGGCCGAACTCGTCCCACGCGCCCTTTACGCATTCCCATGGGGCGTTCGCATAACCGTTCGTTCGCGGGATGCCGCACAGACATGGGGTCTGCGCGGCAGTTCTGGTCAAGACCGCCGGATTCAACCGGCTGGCCGGACAAATGGTAGATAGGACGTCACTCATGGCCTCAACGGCATTTCCGAGCCGCGACGATTTCGCGGCACTCCTCAATGAATCGCTCGGCGGCGAAGGCGAAAGCTTTGAAGGCCGCGTCGTCAAGGGCACCGTCACCGCGATCGAGAACGATCTCGCGGTCATCGACGTGGGCCTCAAGTCCGAAGGCCGCGTGCCGCTGCGCGAATTCGCAGCCCCCGGCCAGAAGGCCGATCTGAAGGTCGGTGACGAAGTCGAAGTCTATGTCGACCGCGTCGAGAACGTCCATGGCGAAGCGATGCTGTCGCGCGACCGCGCACGCCGCGAAGCCGCCTGGGACAAGCTGGAAGCGGAATTCTCCGAGACTGCGCGCGTCGAAGGCGTCATCTTCGGCCGCGTCAAGGGCGGCTTCACCGTCGACCTCGGCGGCGCCGTGGCCTTCCTGCCCGGCTCGCAGGTCGATATCCGCCCCGTCCGCGACGTCACGCCGCTGATGGACATTCCCCAGCCCTTCCAGATCCTCAAGATGGATCGTCGTCGCGGCAACATCGTCGTTTCGCGTCGCGCGATCCTGGAAGAGACCCGCGCCGAGCAGCGTTCGGGCCTGATCCTGACGCTGGCCGAAGGCCAGGTGATCGAAGGCGTCGTCAAGAACATCACCGATTACGGTGCGTTCGTCGACCTGGGCGGCATCGACGGCCTGCTCCACGTCACCGACCTCAGCTACAAGCGCATCAACCACCCGTCCGAGATGATCAACATCGGCGACACGGTGAAGGTGCAGATCATCCGCATCAACCGCGAGACGCAGCGCATCTCGCTGGGCATGAAGCAGCTCGAGAGCGATCCGTGGGATGGCGCGTCGGCCAAGTATCCGGTCGGCGCCAAGCTGTCGGGCCGCGTCACGAACATCACCGAATATGGTGCGTTCGTCGAGCTGGAGCCCGGCATCGAGGGTCTGGTCCACGTCTCCGAGATGAGCTGGACCAAGAAGAACGTCCACCCCGGCAAGATCGTTTCGACCAGCCAGGAAGTCGAAGTCATCATCCTCGAGGTCGACGAAGACAAGCGTCGCATCTCGCTGGGCCTCAAGCAGGCGATCACCAACCCCTGGGAAGCGTTCGCCGCTGCCCACCCGGTTGGCTCCGTCGTCGAAGGCGAAGTCAAGAACGCCACCGAGTTCGGCCTGTTCATCGGTCTGGACGGCGATGTGGACGGCATGGTCCACATGTCCGACATCGCATGGGGTATCTCGGGTGAGGACGCTCTGAACCTGCACCGCAAGGGTGAGTCGGTCCAGGCGATCGTGCTCGACGTCGACGCCGACAAGGAGCGCATCTCGCTGGGCATGAAGCAGCTCGAAAAGGGCGCGCCCGCCATCGGCGGTGCTTCGGCCACTTCGGGTTCGAACCTCAACAAGAACGCCGTCACCACCGTTACCGTTCTCGAGATCCGCGATGGCGGCCTCGAGGTTCAGGCGGGCGACGATGGCGCGACCGGCTTCATCAAGCGCACCGATCTCGGCCGCGACCGCGACGAGCAGCGTCCTGAGCGTTACCAGGTCGGCCAGAAGTTCGACGCGATGGTGACCGGTTTCGACCGCTCCAAGAAGCCGACCTTCTCGGTCAAGGCGATGCAGATCGCCGAAGAGAAGCAGGCCGTTGCGCAGTATGGCTCGTCCGATTCGGGCGCGTCGCTGGGCGACATCCTCGGCGAGGCCTTCAAGGCCCGGACCGAAGAGAAGAAGTAATACCAATCGGTGTGCCCCGGCGACGGCTGGGGCCCCCTGATCGAGGGGCGGGAAAGCTTCGGCTTTCCCGCCCCTTTTGCTTGGCGGCACGCCGTCGAGCGATCGGCGCGCACGTCTACGCGATCTCGAAGATGCTGACGCATCCGGGATCGGCTCGCTCAAGCGCCACGCGGGCCGATACCAACGACGAAAATCGATCACCGGTGTCGCGCAAACTGCCCGCTTCGGCTTGCCTCGACGCGGGTAAACGCACATAAACTTTGAAAAAAGAGGGTCGCATCGCTGACGATTCATGCCGGTCTCAATGCCGGAAGCAGGGGTGCGTTGCGGAATGAGTGTCGGGGGTACCATCAAAAGACGTACCGCGGCGCTGGCTGCGCTGCTGCTGCCTGTCATAATGGCGGCGCTTGCGCTCGCACTCGGCCTGTGGCCGGCCACGCCCCCAGCCACTGCAGCAGCCCCTGGAACCGGCACCTTTCTAGGCGTCGCATCATGCAGCGGCTCCACCTGTCACGGCCGGCAGGAAGCGGATGGCAAGATCGTTCGCCAGGACGAATTGATGCGCTGGCAGGAACCATCCACCCCCGGCGGCGCGCACAGCCGCGCATTCAGCATTCTTTCGAACGCCCGCAGCCGCGCCATTGCCGGCCGGCTTGGCATCGGCGACGCGACATCGTCGGCGACGTGCCTGGGCTGCCATTCCGCACCGGCCGCCGCGCGTGGCCCACGCTTCCAGCCGGCCGATGGCGTCGGGTGCGAGAGCTGTCATGGCGCCGCCTCAGGCTGGATCGCCGCGCATTATTCGGTCGGCACCACGCATCGGCGCAATGTCGCGCTCGGCATGACCCCGCTCGACGATCCGCGCGCCCGCGCCGCAGTGTGCCTCGATTGCCATTTCGGCAGCGCCGAACAGGGCCAGTTCGTCAATCACCGCATCATGGCCGCGGGGCATCCGCGCATCGCGTTCGAGCTCGACCTGTTCTCGACGCTGCAACAGCATCATAATGAGGATGCCGACTATGTGCTGCGCAAGGGCCGGACGAGCAATGTCCGCATGTGGGCAGTCGGCCAGGCAATGGCGCTCGAACGCGCGCTGACGCTCTACGCCAATCCGCGGCTCGGCCAGGAGGGCGTATTCCCCGAATTCTATTTCTTCGATTGCCACACCTGCCATCGCCGCATTCAGGACAGCGACGATGCGGTCCGCACCGGCATTCGCAATCCCGGCCGCCCCATTCCGGAAGGCATGCCCGCCTTCAACGACGAGAGCATGATCATGCTCTCCGCCGCAGTGCGTGTCGCAGCGCCCGGCATGGCGGCCAAATTCGACGCCGACAGCCGCGCCTTCCACGCCGGCCTTGCCCAGGACCGGCCAACTGCGATCGCCGCGGCGGCCCGGCTGCGCGCCAGTGCCAATGCGCTTGCCGCCACCTTCTCCGCTGCCAGCTTCGGCCGCGACCAGACCTTCGCGATCATCGAGACGATCGCGAGCGAAGCGATCAGCCCGCGCTTCACCGATTACGAAGGCAGCGTTCAGGCGGTGATGGCAGTCGACACATTGCTCAACGCGCTGGTCAATGCCGGCCAGGTGAACGGCGGCGCGGCCGGTTCGATCCGCGCGGACATCAACCGCGCCTATGCCGCGGTGCGCGATCCCAATGACTATCGTCCGCTGGAATTCCGCCGCGCACTGGGCGGCGCGGTCAGGACGATCAGGACGTTGCGGTGAGCCACCTGCGCTCACAAAATCCGTTCGTGTCGAGCGAAGTCGAGACACGCCTTCGAGCGAAGTCGAGAAGGCCTCAGACGCGCTCGGACGCGTCCCTCGACTTCGCTCGGGACCAACGGGGGTTGGGCTGGCGAGCGACCTGTTCGATCGCATTGGCATCCCTCATCCTGTCCTCCTGCGGCGGCGGCGGAAGCACGCCAACGCCCACCCCGACACCCACGCCCACTCCGACACCCACGTCGGTCTATTCCGTCCCCGCACAGGAATCCCTGACCGTCGCAGAGGTCGAACGCATCGTCGCGCAAGGCGTGGGCGAGGCACAGGCGCGCGGCAAACCCGCAGTGATCGCGGTGGTCGATCGCGTCGGCAATGTGCTCACCATTTTCCGCATGACCGGCGCCTTTGCAGAAGCGGTCACGCCACGCACGCCCAGCAACGAGCAGATCGACGTGGCCGGCATCCGCTTCCCGCAAGAGGGTGGCGCGATCGCCAAGGCGATCACCGGTGCCTATCTGTCGAGCGGCGGCAATGCCTTCTCCACGCGGACGGCCAGCCAGATCGTCCAGCAGCATTTCCCGCCCGCCCCCAACACAGTGGGGCTGGAAAGCGGCCCGCTGTTCGGCGTGCAGTTCAGCCAGCTTCCCTGTTCGGATCTCGCGCGCACCTTCATCGCGTCGGGCGGACCGGCCGCATTGATCGGCCCGAAGCGGTCACCGCTCGGCCTGTCCGCAGATGCCGGCGGCTTTCCGCTCTACAAAAATGGCGTGGTCGTCGGCGGGGTCGGGGTGATGGCCGACGGCGTCTATGATTTCGACACCAACACGCTGGATCTCGACGCCAATCTCGACGACGAGTCGATCGCACTCGCCGCGACGACGGGCTTCGAGGCCCCGGAGGAAATCAGGGCCCCGCGCATCACCGTCGATGGTACGACGCTGCGCTACAGCGACGCGGCCCGCACCGATCTCAAGAGCAATCCGGCCAGCGCCCCCAGTTTCGCCTCGCTGATCGGTACGATCGGCCAGATCGGACCGGTGCGCGACTATTCGACGATCGCCGTGGTCGCAGGCACGGCCTATGGCACCGAGGCTTCGGGCATCCGCAAGGCGACGACCGGCGAATTCTCCAATCCCGACGCCTTCATCCTGACCGACGGATCGGGCGCCAACCGCTACCCGATCCGCGCCGGCACCGACGCGGCCGCAGTCACCCAGCCGCTGACCGTAGCCGAAGTGCGAGCAGTGATGGAGGAAGCCTTCGCGGTGATGAGCCGCGCGCGCGGCCAGATCCGCCGGCCGCTCGACAGCCGCGCGCAGGTCTCGATTTCGGTCGTGGACACGTTCGGCACGCCCTTGGGCATCGTCCGTGCGCCCGATGCGCCGATCTTCGGCATCGACGTGTCGTTGCAGAAAGCCCGCACCGCCGCCTTTTTCTCCGGTGCCTCGGCGGCGACCGAACTGGCCGCAAACGCCAGCCCGGACGTCCGCGATGTCGTGCCCCGCGCGCGCACCTTCTTCAACGACCCCACCGCGCTCACTGGCAAATATGCCTTCTCCGATCGTGCCAACGGCAATGTCTCGCGCCCCTATTTCCCCGATGGCGAAGTCGGACGGGGCCCCGGCCCCTTCTCGCGCCCGATCGCACAGTTCAGCCCATTTTCCACCGGGCTCCAATCGGGGATCATCTTCCAGAATCTGCTGACCCATGTTGCGTTCCTGACGCTCGCCATCCCCACCGACACGCCGCGGCGCTGCACCTTCCTGCCCGACGTCACGCCCGGGCAGAACCGCCTGCAGAACGGCATCCAGATCTTTCCGGGGTCGGTGCCGATCTATCGCGGCAGCCAGCTGGTCGGCGCGATCGGCATTTCGGGCGACGGCATCGACCAGGACGACATGATCAGCTTCCTCGGCCTCAACAATGCCGGGATGCGCGTCGGATCGATCGGCAATGCGCCAAAGGCGGTCCGGGCCGACATGATCACCGTCAATGTCGGCAATGCGAACGTCCGGCTGCGCTATGTCAGCTGTCCCTTCGCCCCCTTCCTCGACACCGCGCAGCAAAATGTGTGCGAGGGGCTGTGATGCCTGCAGTCGCCGCCTCGATCATGCCACTGCTTGCTGCATTGTCCGCCGATCCAGCCGTGCAGGATGCGGTTGCGGATCAGCCGCCGGCTGCCCCGGTCCAGGCCGAGGCGGGGCCGGAGGTCGACGCCGACGACGCCCTGCTCGAAGGCCGCAAGCGCCCCGGCCATCGCCCGTCTTTGCCCGATCGCGTGACCCAGGAGAATCCCGGCGCGGTGCGCGCACCGCCGCCCGAGGCATTTCCGACCGACGAATTTCCGGTTCCCGATCGCTGGCGGCTCATCGAGTCCCTCGGCGTCGTCAAGGAACGCTGGTTCGATCCCTATCACCAGAACACGCTGAAGGGTGATCGGCCGATCGACCCGTCGAAGCACAAATGGCTGCCGATCAAGGGCGACGACTGGTTCTTCGTGCTCAATGCGGTTTCGGACACGGTGATCGAACCACGCAGCTTCCCCATCCCTGTCGGCGTGCAGACGACCGACCGGCCGGGCAGTCTCGACGTGTTCGGCCGGTCGAGCAGTCTGGTGATGGCACAGACCTTCATTGTCGGCGCCGCGCTGATCAAGGGATCGACGGCGTTCATGCCGCCACATGTCGAATACCGGCTGACCCTGGCCTATCAGGTCAATCATGCCGATGTGGCGGAGCGCCGCATCCTGCATGTCCAGCCGTCGAAGCCGACCCATCGCACCGACGATTTCCTCGGCGTGCAGGAAGCGTTCGTCGACTATCACCTGCGCAACACGTCCGATCGCTACGACTTTGAATCGATCCGCGTCGGCATCCAGCCATTCCAGGCCGATTTCCGTGGTTTCCTGTTTCAGGACAATCAGCTGGGCGTCCGCTTCTTCGGCAATCGCGACAATAACCGTTTCCAGTTCAATCTCGCCGCGTTCTGGCGGCTGGAGAAGGACACCAATTCCGGGCTGAACGACGTCACCCAGCGCCCGCGCAACGATCTGGTGTTCTTCGCCAATGTCTATCGGCAGGATTTTCCGTTTGCCGGCTTCACCAGCCAGGTTTCCGCGACCTACAACTGGAACCGCGAGGCCAACCGGCTGGAGATCGACGACAATGGATTCCCGGCACGCCCCGCATTGCTCGGCGACCTGCGTGGGCGCGAATATGACGTGGTCTATCTGGGCTATTCCGGCGACGGCCGCATCGGCCGGATCAACCTGACCGCATCGCTGTACGCGGCGCTGGGCGAGGATCGGAACAGCTTCTTCACCAGCCGCCCGGCCAAGGTGCGCGCCGGCTTCGCCGCGGCGGAGGCCAGCTATGATCGCGACTGGATGCGCTTCCGCCTGTCGGGCCTCTATGCGACCGGCGACAGTGATCCCTATGACAACACCGAAGGCGGCTTCGACGCGATCTTCGAGAATCCGATCTTCGCGGGCGCGGACACCAGCTACTGGATCCGCCAGTCGATTCCCTTTGCCGGCGGTGGACGTGCCATCGGCATCAACGGGCGCAACGGCATCCTCAATTCGCTGCGCTCGTCCAAGGAACAGGGTCAGAGCAATTTCAACAATCCCGGCACGATGCTGGTCGGTGTCGGCGCCGATTTCGACCTGACCCCGACCTTCCGCCTGTCCACCAACGCCAACCATCTCTGGTTCGAGAACACCGCATCGCTCCAGGCGCTGCGGAACGAGGGCAGCATTCCCAAGTCGATCGGCTGGGATGTCTCGACCGCGGCGATCTGGCGCCCCAAGGCGACGCAGAACATCGTGTTCCGGCTGTCCGGCGCGATCTTCGATCCCGGCAAGGGTTTCGCCGATCTTTTCACCAACCGGCGCGGGGACGATCGCTTCTATTCGGTCCTCGCCAATGCGATCGTGGCTTTCTGATGGGCCTCTTTCGTACCTTTTCTGGCACCAAGCTCCGACTGAACGGATTTGGAGGAATGGCGCAGAAGCTGGGCGCGCTTGCCGTTTTGCTCCTCATCCCCGCCGCAGTCTCGATCGCAGCCGAGGGCGAGAAGCCGATTGCGCGCATCTACAAGTTCAGCCCGCCCGCCCCGCAGGCGCAGGAGCCCGCCGAGGCGGCCGCGAAATCGGCGGGTTGCGTCACCTGCCATACCGCGTCCGAAGCGCCGACCATGCATGTCAGCCCGGCGGTCCAGCTCGGCTGCGCCGACTGTCATGGCGGCGACGCAACGGTTCAGGGGAATTCAGAGCTCCAGCATGACGATCCGCGCTATGTCGCGGCGCGCGACCGGGCGCATGTGTTGCCGCGCTATCCCGAAAGCTGGCACTGGCCGTCATCGGCCAATCCCAAGCGCAGCTACACGTTGCTCAACCGCGAGGCGCCCGAGTTCGTCCGCTTCGTCAATCCGTCGGATTATCGCGTGGCGCGCGAATCCTGCGGCGCCTGTCATATGGAAGTGATCGAGGCGGCCGAACGCTCGCTGATGGCGTCCGGCGCGATGCTGTGGGGTGGCGCCGCGTATAATAACGGCATCGTTCCCTATAAGAGCTACGTCTTCGGCGAAGCCTATACCCGCACCGGCGAGCCCGCGAAGATCGTCTCGCCCGGCGATCCGCACGGCACGATCACGCCCGAGCAAAAGGCGCGCGGTGCGCTGGCCGCGCTCTATCCGCTGCCGACCTGGCATGTCGTTCCGCCCGGCGACATCTTCCGTGTGTTCGAGCGCGGCGGCCGCAATATCGCGACGCAATTCCCGGAGATCGGCCTGCCCAACCCCGCCGGCATCATCCAGCGACTGGAGGAGCCCGGCCGGCCGGACCTGAAGCAATCGAGCCGCGGCCCCGCCACCGGCCTGCGCGTCGCGATCCCCATCCTCAACATCCACAAGACCCGGCTCAACGATCCTTTCATGTGGTTCATGGGCACCAACGACCAGCCGGGCGATTATCGCCATTCGGGCTGTGCGGGCTGCCATGTCATCTATGCCAATGATCGCGAACCGCGCCACAGCCTGACCTATGCCAAATTTGGCCGCGACGGGCAGAGCGCGACCGTCGATCCGACAATCGCGAACAAGCTCGAGGCCGAGGATCACGGCCATGGCAAGGTGAAACAGCCCGGCGACGGTCACAGCGACACCGCCAAGGCGCCGGTGAAGGAGAAAGGCCATCCGATCGGCCATGTCTTCACCCGCGCGATCCCGACCGCGCAGTGCATGAACTGCCACATGCACCAGCCCAATATCTTCCTGAACTCCTATCTCGGCTACACCATGTGGGACTATGAGTCCGACGCCCCGCTGATGTGGCCGGAGAAGCAGAAATACCCGACCGCCGCCGAAGTGCGCGAGATCAACGACCGCAATCCAGAGGCGGCCGCCGCGCGCGGGCGCTGGGCAGACACCGAATTCCTCCGCCGCGTCTATGACGACGTGAATCCCAAGGCGAAGGACACGCAATTCGCCGACTATCACGGCCATGGCTGGAATTTCCGCGCAATCTACAAGCGCGACCGCGAAGGCAATCTGCTCGACGCGGACGGCAAGATCGTCGCGCCCGACGATCCGGAGAAATTCAGGAAGAAGGACGCGCCCGAGTTCGTTCAACCCGGCGAGCAGAAGGGCAAGGCGGTCCATATGATGGACATCCATGCCGAAAAGGGCCTGCAATGCGCCGACTGCCATTTCAGCCAGGACAATCACGGCAACGGCCTGATCTATGGCGAGGTCGCCAATGCGATCGAGATCGGCTGCAAGGATTGCCACGGCACGGCCGATGCCTATCCAACGCTGCTGACGTCCGGCCCCGCCGCGCGGCCGCAGGGCAGCAATCTGGGACTGCTGCGCAATGCCGACGGCAAGCGTCGTTTCGAATGGTCGCAGGATGACGCGGGCAACCGCGTGCTCATCCAGCGTTCAATCGTCGATCCGACGCTCGAATGGCAGGTGTCGCTGGTCAAGGATTCGGTGACCAAGGGCAATCCGCATTTCAATGCCAAGGCGGCGCGCGCCAAGCTGATGGGCCGCACCGGCGCGGACGACGGCAAATACGGCTTCGGCCCCGGCGTCGCGAAGGCGGATCGCGCCCATGGCGACGACACCATGTCGTGCTTCACCTGCCATCTGTCCTGGACCACCTCGTGCGGCGGCTGCCATCTGCCGATCGAGGCGAACTGGAAAACCACCGAGCATAAATATGAGGGCACGGAGACGCGCAATTTCGCCACCTATAACCCGCAGGTGGCGCGCGACGACATGTTCCAGCTTGGCCGGCACCAGACCACCAAGGGCAATATCGTCGCCCCGGTCCGCTCGACCTCCGCGCTGATCCTGTCTTCGACCAATATCAATCGCGAGCGGATCTACGTTCAGCAGCCACCGATCTCGTCGGCGGGCTTCTCGTCCCAGGCCTTCGCGCCGCACTTCCCCCACACGGTGCGCAAGACCGAGACCAAGAGCTGCAGCGACTGCCATCTGAGCGCGGACGACGACAATAATGCGATCATGTCGCAGCTGATGCTGCTCGGCACCAATTTCGTGAACTTCGTCGGCCTCCATGCCTGGACCGGCCTCGAAAATGGTTTCGAGGCGGTGCGCGTCACCGAATGGGAAGAACCCCAGACGGTGATCGGATCCTATCTGCAGCGCTATGCCTATCCCGACTGGTGGAAGCTGCATGTCGAGCAGAATGGCCGCGAACTGAAGAACTGGACGCGTGGCAAGACGTTCGACAAGCGCCTGTCGGGCGAAACCCATGCGCTGGAGGAATTCCGCAACATCACCCAGGGTACGTCGGGCGCGGTCGGCTGCCTGCAACTGCGCGGTGAATATATGTTCGTGGCGGAGGGCCGCGGCGGTTTCCGTGTCTATGATGTCGCCTCGATCGGCAACAAGGGCTTCTCGGAGCGGATCGTGACCGCCCCCTTCTCCGCGCTCGGCCATGACACCCAGGTGAAGTCGACCAACGCGACCTGCATGGCGCTGGCCACCAACCAGCCGATCAATCCGTTGCGCAACACCGCCGAGATGCGGGAGATGAACCAGGAGCAGGCGTTCCACCCGATCTATAACTATGCCGTGGTGACCGACAGCGCCGAGGGGCTGATCCTTGTTGACGTGACGACGATGGCCGATGGCGAGTTCCGTAACAATTTCCTGAAGCGCGCCGCCACCTGGAATCCCGGCAATGTGCTGAAGGGCGCGCGCCACATCACGCTGGCCGGCCATTTCGCCTATATCGCCGCCGATGCGGGGCTGGTCGTGGTCGACCTGAACGATCCGCTGAAACCGCGCCTGGCAGCCACATTGCCGCTGCGCGACGCCCGCGCCTCCGCCGTTCAGTTCCGCTATCTGTGGGTAACCGATGCTGAGGGCGTGAAGCTGTTCGACGTCACCCAGCTCGATACGCCCGTCGCAATTCCATCGGGCACCATCCCGCTTGCCGATGCCCGCCGCCTATATATCGCGCGCACCTATGCCTATGTCGCCGCCGGCCGCGACGGTCTGGTCATCGTCGATGTGAAAAACCCCACCCGCCCACGCATCTATCGCACCGAGAGTTTCGGCGGCGCGATGAACGACGCGCAGGATGTGATCGTCGGTTCCACCAACGCATCGCTGTTCGCCTATGTGGCCGATGGGCGAAACGGGCTGAAGGTGATCCAGCTCACCTCGCCCGACAGCCAGCCCAATTTCTACGGCTTCTCGCCCGCGCCGATGCCCGAACTGATCGCCTGGGCACGCACGCCGTCCCCTGCGCTGGCGCTGTCCAAGGGTCTCGACCGCGACCGCGCGGTCGACGAGACCGGCGGGCAGATCGCGGTATTCGGTCGTCTGGGGTCCCGCCCCTTCACGCGCCCCGAAATGGAGCGGCTGTTCATCAACCGCCGCGGCATCCCGTTCAAGGTCCGCGACACGGTCACGATGGAAGACTGGATTCCGGCGCTGATTTCGGGCCACTGATCGACAGGGCGGACCCCAAAGCACCACTCCCGCGTTTCTTCACCATGGACGCCTCCCGGGGAGCCGTCCGATGGAGATCGTCATGAAGAAACTCATTCTCTCGTTCGCGCTGCTCGGCAGCCTTACCCTTGCAGCGTGCAACACTGTCGAAGGTGCGGGCAAGGATCTGAAATCCGCCGGCGACGCTGTCGAAGATACCGCGAAATAGCAGGCTGCGAGAGCAGCGAAACTTCTTAACCCTCTCCCCTTCAGGGGAGAGGGTGATCGAGCATAGCGAGATCGGGAGAGGGGAACGTCGGAGCAAAGCCGACTGTCAGCATTGTTCCTATGGATGGCCCCCTTCCCTGAAGGGAAGAGGGTGCAGAAGCCGTCAGGGCTCCCGCTCGCCCAGCAATTCGCGAACCAGGCCTTGCAACGACACGTCATATTTGGCGAGCATCACATGTTCGTCCGCCGTGTCGAAATGGCTGACCAGTTCGCGTCCGTTCCAGCGATGCATCGCATAGGCCGGGGGATCGGCGATGATCATCGGCCGGTTGTCGGGCTTATCCGGATCGATCGGCGACAGATCGAGTGCCAGTTGCGGCGCCGTCGACGAGCAGATCGTCACTGTCCGGCCATTCCACGCCGACGAGATCGAGCGGTGGAGATGCCCGCAGATCAGCGCACGAACCTGGGGATGCGGCGCGATGGTCGCAGCGAACAGCCGGGCCCATGGCTCCTCCACGCCACCGTCCATCCAATCGATCCCGACCTCCAGCGGCGGATGGTGCATCACGATCACGGTCGGGGTATCGGGGGCCTCGGCAAGCCGGGCGGACAACCAGGCCGCGCGCACGTCGCAGAATGCGCCGCCGTGCCGGCCCTCTTCCAGCGTGTCGATCACCAGCATGCGCAGGCTGCCCGTATCCGGCACCTCATATTGCACGAAGCCGTCGGCGAGCGGGATTTCGGGGAAATATTCGGCAAAGGTCGCGCGGATGTCGTGGTTGCCGACACAGGGCCAGACCGGAAATGGACACAGGCTCAGCGCATTGCGCAGCCGCCGGTAACTGTCCCCATCGCCGCGATCGACGAGATCGCCGGTCGCGAGCAGCATATCCGGACGATGACCGGGCCGCGCCAGATAGGCAATCACCTGATCCAGACGCTTGCGGTTGAACTCGGCCGGATTGTCCGGCTCGAACCCGAGATGGATATCGGTGATCTGTCCGATTAACACGGGCCCGCGCTCGGCTGGCTCAACGGCGTCCTCCCCCCACGGGTCCGGCATTGGTTCCATCCTTGGTCCGCGCGACTCGCTGTCGCGTCGACCATGGTGCGCCGTCATCCATATGATAGCTGTGACACAGCGCACAGCCTGACGCCACCGGCTCGGCAACGGGCTTCAGCGCAGCGCCTCCTTCGCCGACATGGCAGGTGCGGCAGGATGCCAGATCGGGGATCAGCAGATCGCTGGCCGAATTGGACGTTGGCGCAGCATGGCAGCTTTCGCACGTCTCTGTGCGATGCGCGTCGTGATCGAACCAGCCCTTGCGGAAATAGCGTGGATTCTGGCTGACCGGCAACACGCGGAAGCCGGCGCTTGCGGCATTGCCCTGCCGGTCGATGGTATGACAGTCGAAACAGGCCCCGCCGGGTGAGAACACCGCGCGCACTGCCTGTTCGGCCTGACCGCCACGCGCCGCCGCCGCTCCGAAATAGGCGTAATAGGTCTGGCCCTGCGCATATTCGCCCGGCCGCCGCCGCGCCATCCCGCCCAGGCTCAATGGCCGTTCGGGGCTGGTGCCGCGATAAAAGGCTCGCAGGTCCGCCACCACCTGCGCCGGATCGCCATGGCGAAGGGTGCGGATCGTGCCACCGACCTGATCGAAGGCCAGGCTGTGACACATGGCGCAATCGCGCTTCATGTCGACGGGTTGGAAGCGCGTGCCGGTGGGATCGGCCGTATGGCAATCCTTGCAGACCAGGCTCTGACCGAACCCCTGTTCCGCTGCCATCGTCTGCGCCATCCGCGCCACCCCGCCCGTCTTCGACACGTGCAGCGCGTGCGGGAATTTGAGGCCGTTATCCTCGCGCGGCCGCGCGGTGAACGAAATGCGGCGAAGTTCCGGGCGGTTGCCATCGGGCCGGACGATCACGGCGGGCCGGAATTCGGGATGGGACACGCCGAAATCCGCGGCGTCGAGCAATGGCGTATCGCCGAGCCGTTCCTTCATTCCGCCATGGCAGTCGGCGCAGAAGCGTTGCGCGGTGGGCTGCATCCGCCCTGCCCCTTCATGCTCGCTATGGCATTCCACGCAACGGCCGGGTGGGCGGTTGAACGCGGCGGCAAACATCAGCCCGGCGCGCCCCGCCAATCCCGGTGCCCCCTTGGCGGCTGCCAGCCGCGTCGGATCGGCATGGTCGTGCGTATCCTTGTGGCAGGTCGCGCAGGCCTGATCCGTCACCGCGACGAACGCATCGGTGTGGCAGGCTTGGCAATTATTCTCGAGGCTCTTGTGCGCCAGACTCAGCGACCCGCTCGACCATAATGTGTCGGCATGGAATCCCACCGGTCGCTGCTCGACGCTGCGATATGTCGACCAGCTCATGATCGGTGCGACAAGAAAGGCGGCCAGCACAAATAGCGCGAAAGCCCATGCACTCAGCCGCCTGCCGGGCAGCAGCCCGCGAAGCGAGAAGACCTTCTGCTCGTCCTTGTCCCCGGTCGCGTCGGACAGCGCCTCGACCCGCTCGACCGCGATCGTCACGGCATCGCCATCGAGCCCGACGGTCAGCCTGTGGCTGCCGAATTTGAGCTCCGCGCCCTCGGCGGCATCGATCTCCACCGCCATCACGGTGCGGCCGTCCACATCGAAACCCAGCGTATCGAGCGCGCGAACGGCGATCCGCCGCGCATCGAGCCGGTTGATCTCGGCATGGCGCGGCGTCACTGCCAGATCGGCAAGATGGATATCGTTTTCGGCAAGGCGGCCGATGGTGATCTTCGGCGCCGCGATCTCGACCGGTCGCACGATCTCCCGCCCATCCGCGGTGCGCGAAATCTGCCGGATCAGGAAGCGCATCATGCCCGCCCCCTCACCAGTAGAAGAACACGGAGACGATATGCGCCGAAAGCGCGGCGATCAGCGCGAAGGTGACGGGAACATGGACGTAGAGCCAGATCTCCAGCATCGCCTTCAGCTTCAGATGGCGGCGGACGCGACCCAGGATCGCTTCCTTGCGCACGAGCAGCGCATCGACCTTTTCGATCGGATCCTCGCCAAGATTGGGCTTGTAGGCGGTTTCCCGCCGGATCGCGGCCTGCGCCAAACGCGTCGCACAATTGGGATAACGCCCCGACAGACGCCGCACGAGCCCGCCGCCGAACGGATCCTGCTCAAGCGAACTGCGCACCAGCGCGGCGAGATGATGGTCGAGCGGCTGCGCCGCATCATGAAGCTGCCGGTCGATCGAGCGCAACGCGTCGATCATCTGCGGCTGCGTCATCTCCTCACGATTGCTGCTGAGCGCGGCGGGCAGCATCGCGTAGAATGCGACGCCGACCATGCCCGACAGGATCACGATCATCATCAGCGCATAGGCAAGCGTGTGGACGTTGAGCCCGAACTGGAAGCCGGTGTGCAATGTCGCGATCACGATCAGGCTGAGCCCGATATAGACATGTGCCGAGGTCCAGGCCTTCAACGACCAGCGCCCCCGCGTCATCGCGCGCTTCCGGAGACCAAGCGCAGTCAGCCACAGGATCTGCAGCGCCCCGATCGTGCCGAGCGTATAGCCCAGCCAGCTCCCGCCATTGTGCCGGGGCGTCACATCGACCAGGCAATAGGCGACGATCGCGACCAGCGAGACCAATGTGCAGATCTTGAGCCAGCGGAAACCGCGATGACGCAGGAAGCCGTCATGCAGGGTTTCGCCCTTCACGCGGCGCGATGGTGCGCGGCTGGCCATCAGGCGGTGGGCCTGGGTGGAAGAAATGTGAAACCCCTCACGCCTCCCCCCGCTCCAACCGCGCCACGCTCAGGAAATCCTCCGGCGCCACACGGATCGCCGCGCCCGTCGGGCACGCACGGACGCAGGCAGGCCCGCCGTCTATCCCCGAGCACATGTCGCACTTGATCGCCTTTTTGGGCTTCTCCACACCCGGCTCGGCATTGGCATAGGACCAGGCCTTGCTGGGCTCACCCGGCCCCGGCCCCTTGCCGAAGAACAACCAGCTCAACAGGCTGGGTTTCTTCGGCGGCACCGCATCCATGCGGATCACGCCATAGGGGCAGTTGCGCTGGCAATTGCCGCAGCCGATGCAGCTGTCGTCGATGAACACCTCGCCATCCGGCCCACGATGGATGGCATTGGGCGGGCAATCGGCCATGCAGTGCGGGTGTTCGCAATGGCGGCAACTGGTCGGCACATGGAGATGCGCATAGGTGCGGCCCGCTTCGCGATCGAGCCGGGACAGTCCGTCATGGCTGTCGGCGCAGGCCTTTTCGCAATTGTCGCAACCGACGCACAGATTTTCGTCGATCAGCAGCACGTCGGTCGCCTCGCCCACGCCCTGTTCGACGAGGAAGTTGGAGACCGAGGAGTAGAGGTCGACGACCCCGGAGAAACTGTCCTTCTTCGCTTCGATAAAAGCGTTCAGATCCTGCCGCGACGCCATGTCGCGGCGCACTTTCTCGAGCAATGCCGGCTTTTTCGCCATCACTGCGCGGATCGTGTCGCCGTTCAGCCGAATCACCTCGGACTTGATCGCCGCCTTCACCGTGGCGGTGCGCCGTCCACCCGCGATCAGCGACATCTCGCCGACGTAAGAGCCAGCGGGAAGATAGGAGAGGAAGACCGGCTTGCCGCCGACCTGCTTCTCCACCACCATCGATCCGGAGCGGATGACGAAGATGTCGTCGCCCTCGTCGCCCTCGGTGATGATCGGCTTGCCCGCGCTGACGCCGACGATCTCCGCACTGTCGAGCACCTCGGCCAGATCCTCGCTTGCCAGCCCCGATCCGAACATCTGCAGCAATTGCCGCTCGGTCGAGATGCGCGTGATCGCGGCGCGGGCGGCGGGCACCTGGCTCTGCAGCTTGAGCGCGGCCTGGCGCGAGACCTCGACCAGGATCGCATCCTCAGCAGCAACCACGGTCGCGCCGCGCCGCCGGCCGGAGATCAGGCCGACCTCGCCGAAGATCGAGCCACAGGCGATCGGCACGGTGATGTTCGGGTCGGTCGGGCTCACCCGGACCAGCACCGATCCGTCGGCGATCGCGAACAAGGATGATCCGGGATCGTTGCGCTCGAACACCGTCTCGCCGCGCCGATAGAAGCGTGCCTCGCTGTCGAGCATGAATTCGCGCATCTGCAGCGGGCTCATCCCCTCGAGGATGCTGACGCGCGTGCGCAGGAATTCCAGCCATTCGTCGACGCTGCGCGTGCCGGGCAGTCCGCGGAACTTGTTCTCCAATATCGGTTCGTCGGCGGGTTTCAGCGTCCTGTTGCCATTGATGAATTCGACCACGTCATGGCCCTGGTTCATGCAATGCTTGATCAGCGGATAGCCGGCGAGCGCACCGATCACGAAGATACCCGGCGTCGTCGTCTCGAATGTGGGCGAGAGCACGGGATAGGATACGCGGTCCGCGCTGCTGAATTCGATGCCGGTGCCGGCCACCCGAACCTTCTTGCCGTCCTTTTCCTCGAAACTGGCACCGCAGCTTTCGACGAAGCCGCGCGGCGGCGCCGATCCCATGCGCGCGATCACCCGGTCGCAGCGCGTCGTCACCTCACCGTCGCGCGTGTCGAAGCGGATCATGCCCTTGTCGATGGCGGCGGTGTTGGTTTCGCGCCGGATCTGGACGCGTCCGATGGCTTCGGCGGCAAGCAGCGCCTTGACGTTCGCATCCTTGGCGGTGGCGAACTCGGCCGAGCGGTTGACGATGGTGACGCTGTTGCGCTGCTCGGGATCGGCGGCGAGCCCCAGCGCATTCTCGATGCCCGCATCGCCCGCACCGATCACGACGATATGCTCGTCGATATATTCGCCGGGGTCGTCGAGCTGATACTGGACCACAGCATCCTCGCCCACCGGGCAACGGACCAGATTGGGATTGCCCTGGGTACCGATGGCAAGCACCACCGTCTCGGCCAGGATCGGATCGCCCTTGCCGGTGGAGATCGTGAAATCGCCGGCTTGGCCAGTGATCGCCTTGGCTTCCGCCTTGTATCTGACGTTGATCTTGTGCGTCGCAGCCTGTTCGTCCCAGACGCCCAGGATCCGCTCGCGCTTGCCCGCCTCGAAATCCATGTCCGAGCGCAGCACGAGCTGGCTCGGCGTCGCCATCACATGCTTGCCCTTCTGATATTTATAGATGGTGTCGCTGAGATGGTCGGTCTTTTCGAGCAGGACGTGGCTGATGCCGAGCTCGGCTGCACGCGCGGCTGCGCTGAGCCCCGCAGGCCCGGAGCCGATAATGGCGATCCGATACCGCTCGGTCACGCTAACACTGTCCCCCTGTCGCGGCAGCGACGGCCTTTTCGGCGCATTGCACTACCTTATGGCGCGAACCCGAGATTCCACTCTATCAACTTGGTTGCGCACGGCTAGAGCCTTTCCCGTCAGAGCGGAACCGCCCTGACGGATAAGAAAGGCTCTCAACCAATATCTTGAGCGCTTCCTGGCCGAAAAAACCGGTTCCCACTTTTTCGGGAAGCGCTCTAGAGTATCTGCCGTAAAAATGAGGAAGAATTTGAATGGATAATGCGCAGATCGGGAAGCTGGCGCTGGGAGCGGCGGCCGTGATCGCAGCGGTCGCGATCGGCGTCGCAGTGACTCGCGATCGCGGCGCAGAGCCCCCGGCCGCGACTGCGCCGGCCCAACCCGTCGAAACGCCCGACCAGGCGATCGCAAAGCTCGAGGCGCGGCTGAAGGCGAACCCTCAGGACGTTAAGGGCTGGCAGTTGCTGGGCTGGGCATTCTTCGAGACGAACCGCTTTGCCGAAGCCGCGACGGCCTATCGCCGGGCAACCACGCTCACGCCAGACAATGCCGAACTCTGGTCGTCGCTGGGCGAGGCGCTGGCGCTTTCGACCGACAAGCGGGAATTGCCGAAAGATGCGGCCGACGCCTTCCGCAAGGCGATCTCGATCGATGCTAAGGATCCGCGCGCGCGCTATTTCCTGGCGGTCGGCAAGGACGTTTCGGGCGACCACAAGGGTGCGATCGACGACTGGTTCGCGCTGCTGGCGGATACGCCGGCCGGCGCGCCCTGGGAAGCCGATCTGCGCCGCACGATCGAAGAGGCTGCCGCACGCGAGAAGATCGACGTCGCCGCACGCCTGGCCGCGACGAAACCCGCCCCCGGCATCGACCCCGCGCATGCCGCCCTGCCATCGGTCGCCACCGCCGCCATTCCCGGCCCCACCCGCGAGCAGATGCAGGCCGCCTCGGCCCTGCCCAAGGGGCAGCAGGACATGATGGTCCAGTCGATGGTCGACGGGCTGGAAGCGAAGCTGAAAGGCAACCCCGCCAATCCCCAGGGCTGGATCATGCTGATGCGCAGTCGGGTGACGCTGGGCGAAACCGCAAAGGCCAGCGCCGCGTGGAAATCCGCGGTCGCCGCCAACCCGAGCGCCAAGGCGCAAATCGACGAAGCCGCGCGGGCACTCGGGATTCCCGGGGGCTGAAGCCTCTCCGCCATCCGTTCGGGCTGAGCCTGTCGAAGCCTTTGTCCTTTTCTTCCTGCGTCGCGGCTAGAGCGATTTCAAGGAAGATGGAATCATCTGCCGGCTGGAAATCGCGGTCAACAAAGGCAAATATGGAGCGGATCTGGTTCATTCCGGACCTGATCCGCTCCAAAGAAGAACAGGGCTTCGAAAGGCTCAGCCCCAACGGACGTGACGTTCAGCGAACTTAGACCATGATCACGTAAGATTGCTTCAATCTGGAGTGTGAATCATGGTCTCAACCATATGATAGAGCCTGATTCACGCCATCGGCGGAAGCGCGAAGCGCTTCCACCTCAAGCGATCGGGCTCTAGCCGCCCAGCTTTCGAACATCGATAACCCGGTCGATCAAATTTTCGTCGGGCATGACCATGCCATCGAGCATAAGCACCGCCAGGCCATGGACGAGCGCCCAGGAGTGCAAGGCGAACAACCTGGCCTCTTCCGGGCCGCGCTCTTTGGCGACCAGTTGGACCGCATTGTCGCGCAGCAATCGCATCGCGTCGTCGGGCGCGTTTTCCCAGTCCATCGGATCGCCCTTGGCGCTCGAGAAGATCAGCCTGAACAATCCCGGATTGGCGAGCGCGAAACGCACATAGGCGCGGCCTGTCGCATTGAAGCCCGCCGCACCGCCGCCTGCAGCATCCGATGCCGCAATTTGCGCCGCCGCCAGCCGCTCCAACCCGGCTTCGGCCAGCGCGTCCAGAAATGCGCGTTTGTCCGGAAAATGGCGATAGATTGCGGTGGCGCTTACGCCCACCGCGCGCGCCGCCTCGCGCAGGCCGACATCGTCGGCGCCACGTTCCTCGACCAGTTTCAGCCCTGCCTCGATCAATGCGGCGCGCAGATCGCCGTGATGGTAGCTGTCGCGCTTCAATGTTGACACTGTTATCATCAAGCCCTATGTGAACAGCATAAACATTGGACGAGGAGGTCCGCCATGGCAAGCGCCGTCGAAACCGCAATCCGCTCTGTCGTCACCAAGGGCGTCGTCGCGCTCGCCGGATTCAACCGAAAGCGCATGCCGGCACCCGACACGCCCCACCCCTATCTGACCGGCATCCACGCACCGATGACCGAAGAATTGACGATCGAGGATCTGCCGGTCACCGGCACCATCCCGGCCGCGCTGGACGGACGCTATCTGCGCATCGGCCCCAATCCGATCGCGGCCGATCCCGCGTCGCACCACTGGTTCATCGGCGACGGCATGGTCCATGGTCTGCGCATCGAGGGCGGCCGCGCGCATTGGTATCGCAACCGCTGGATTCGCTCGACCCCGGTCGCAGCCGCGCTGGGTGAGCCGGCGGCACCGGGGCCGCGCCGCGGCCATGGCGATACGGTGAACACCAATGTACTGGGCTTTGCCGGCTCGATCTGGGGGCTGATCGAGGCGGGCGGCTATCCGGTCCGGCTGGGCGAGACACTCGATACTCTGGCCTATGACGATTTCAACGGTACGCTCGCCGGGTCGTTCAGCGCGCATCCGCATCTCGACCCGCTGACCGGGGAAATGCACGCCATCTGCTATGACGGCACCGATCAGGGGACAGTGCGCCATGTCGTTGTCGCTGCCGACGGCACGGTCCGCCGCGAGGAACCGATCGCGGTCCAGGACGGTCCTTCGATCCACGATTGCGCGATCACCGCGCGCTACGCGATCATCCTCGATCTGCCCGTCACCTTCTCGATGAAGGCGCTGATCGGTGGCCACCCCTTCCCCTATCGGTGGAATCCGGAACATCGGGCGCGGGTCGGCCTGCTGCCGCGCGAAGGGACCAGCGACGACGTCATCTGGTGCGATGTCGAACCCTGCTACGTCTTCCATCCCGCCAACGCCTATGATCGGCCCGACGGCCGCGTGATACTCGACGTCGTCGTGCATGAAACGATGTTCGCCGAAAGCACACAGGGTCCTGATTCCCCCGGCAGCACCTTCGAACGCTGGACGATCGACCCGGCCACACGCAGCGTCGAGCGCATGGTGATCGATGCCAGCCCGCAGGAATTCCCGCGCCCCGACGAACGCCGTTTCGGCCAGCCCTATCGCTATGCCTACACGATGGCGCTGCCCAAGGATCCGGCGATCAATTTCTCGGGCGGGACGCATCTGATCAAACATGACCTGGAGCGTGGCACCCGCCAGATCCACGAATTCGGCGAAGGCCGCTATCCCGGCGAATTCGTGTTTGTTCCCGCCCATGCCGACGCGGCCGAGGACGAAGGCTGGCTGATCGGGCTGGTGGTGAACTATCCCGCCGAAACCAGCGATCTCGTCATCATCGACGCGCAGGCTTTCGAAGCAACGCCGGTAGCCAGCATCCGCCTGCCCCACCGGGTTCCGCCGGGCTTTCATGGGAATTGGGTGCCGGCGAAGGGGTGACCGCGCCGTCGTCATTGCGAGCGAAGCGCGGCAATCCAGCGAGGCGTCAACTTCTGGATTGCTTCGCTGCGCTCGCAATGACGCTGAGGTACCAGCTTGCGATCAGTTAGGCCCTCACCCCTGCTATCACCCGCACAACCTATTCAACCATTGCTTTCCGCCCCATATTTCCGCAAGGAACCACGCTCTTTCCACCACTCGGACACGATGATCATGGCCGCCAAATGGGCCCCAGAAAGCTGGACGAAGCACGAAGCGCGTCAGCTCCCGACCTATCCCGACGCAGCGGCACTGGCCGATGCGACGAAGACGCTGGGCAGCTTTCCGCCGCTGGTCTTTGCGGGTGAGGCGCGCAATCTGACGGCCGAGCTGGCCAAGGTCGCTGAAGGCAAGGCGTTCCTGCTCCAGGGCGGCGACTGCGCCGAGAGCTTCGCCGAGTTCCAGGCGAACAACATCCGCGACACGTTCCGCGTCATCCTGCAGATGGCCGTCGTCCTGACCTATGCGTCCAAGCTGCCGGTCGTGAAGGTCGGTCGCATGGCGGGCCAGTTCGCGAAGCCGCGCTCGGCGGACATGGAAGATATCGGCGGCGTCTCGCTGCCCAGCTATCGCGGCGACATCGTCAACGACATCGCGTTCGAAGAGGCGGGCCGGATCCCCGATCCGCAGCGCATGGTGCGCGCCTACAGCCAGTCGGCGGCGACGCTCAACCTGCTGCGCGCCTTCGCGCAGGGCGGCTATGCCAATCTCCACCAGGTCCATCGCTGGACGCATGATTTCATGGGCCGCAGCCCATGGGCCCGCAAGTTCGCCGACGTCGCCGATCGTATCGGCGAAGCGCTCGACTTCATGGAAGCATGCGGCATCAGCCCGGAAACCGTGCCCCAGCTGGCCGGCACGCAATTCTACACCAGCCATGAAGCGCTGCTGCTCCAGTACGAACAGGCACTGACGCGGCAGGATTCGCTGACCGGCGACTGGTACGACACCAGCGCGCATATGCTGTGGATCGGCGATCGCACCCGTTTCGAGGGCAGCGCGCATGTCGAATTCCTGCGCGGCATCGGCAATCCGATCGGCATGAAGTGCGGCCCGAGCCTCGAGCCCGACGCGCTGCTCCACCTGCTCGACACGTTGAACCCCGGGCGCCAGCCCGGCCGGATCACGCTGATCACCCGCTACGGCCACGACAAGATCGAGACCGGTCTGCCCAAGCTCGTCCGTGCGGTGATGCGCGAGGGGCATCCGGTGGTGTGGAGCTGCGACCCGATGCACGGCAACGTCGTCAAGGCAGCCAATGGCTACAAGACGCGCCCGTTCGACCGTATCCTGGCAGAAGTCCGCGGCTTCTTCGCGGTGCACCGTGCCGAGGGCAGTTTCGCGGGCGGCATCCATGCCGAGATGACCGGCCAGAACGTCACCGAATGCACCGGCGGTGCGGTCGACGTGACCGAACAGAGCCTGGCCGATCGCTATCACACCCATTGCGACCCGCGCCTGAATGCAAGCCAGTCGCTGGAAATGGCATTCCTGCTGGCTGAAATGCTCAATCAGGAACTGAAAGAACGCCGCAAGGTTGCAGCGTAAGCTATTGATAAAATGGCCGGACAGTCGCGAAGCATAGCTTTGCGACTGTCCGGCGCTGTTCTTAGATTTCGCTCAGCAGCTTGAGCCTTTCGGCGGGCGGCAATGCCAATACCGTCGCCAGCAACGCGATCCTGGCATCGCATCGCTGAGACGCCGTTCCGCCTTCGTTGAGCGCCGTCATCAGCGTCTCCCGATCCATACCCGCCCTTTTCGCCACGGCCTCCACCATCTCTCCGGACAAAGTGAAGCTTTTCGAATCCGCCTCGCCCGGTGGCCGCGGATCGCCGTCCACCTCCAGCAAGGTGCGTATCGTCAGCGCCCTTTGGCGCGCGCGCAAATCGGCAGCGATGAGATAAGGCGGCGCTTCCCTGCCATGGAAGAAGCCGTCGCACAGCTTGACGTCCCGCGCCTTGAGGATCAGCGCCAGGTCCAGATCCACTCGTCGCTGATCGACCAGCAACTGGCCACGCAGCCGCCCGCGTCCTCGGGCGGCACGTTCGACCATCACCCGGTCGACAAGCTTCACGAATTGTTCGCGATCGGCATTCCCGTCGCGCGCGACGAGCCAGTTGGACGACAAGGTTCGATACAAGGCGGGATTGCGCCGCTGAAGCTCCGCCAAGGTCAGTGCGCCACCGAATAGCCGGTCGAGCGCAAAGCTGATGTCGGCGTCGACGTCCGCCTGGATAACCTCTTCCGTCAATTGGCCGCTCGGTTCGGAAAGCGGGATCGGCGGCGTGACCGATGGCTGCTCCCCGGCACATCTGGACACAGCAAGAATCAGCTGGATGGCAATAACGCCGAACAGCCACGCACCACCCCCGCCCCATGAGGACGATGGCTCGGACGGGTTTTCCCACATCGAAACCCGATACCAGTCGAAAAACGATTCAAGGTCAGGATATTCGCGGCGAACAAGCGCAAGCAGTTCGTGAATCCTGCGTGCCTTGACCCTGCCGCGCCGCGAACCTTCATCGGCCGGCGTTCGCAATTCCCGCCATGCGTCGTTGAGAGGATGCCCCTTGGTCTGCACGGCCATCAGGAAATCCAGCATGCCAATGCGATCGGTCACGAAGGCGATCGCGGGAGTGAGGTTGATCTCCCCCGCGCGATCGAGCCAGCCGAAGAAGCCGGCGGCGCGTTTCAGGATCGTGTCCGACCATGGCACCGCCTTGGCGAGCGATTCACTGAACCAGCGCTCCGCGTCGGCATAGAATGCGACCTCGGCCATGCGGGGATCGGCCAGCAACGCCTCGAAATGATCAGCAAGCGCCGCCTGCTCTTCGGCCGAATGGGGTTCCTGGCGCTCCTCCGGCGGAAACAGCAGCGCAAGAAACGCCTGATATCGTTCCTCGAGATCGGCGGGGGCGGATTGGCGGTGGATACCGACGCCCTGGACGCTCTCATATCCTTCAAGCACCGGTACGCCCGTGGAGACCTCGGCGATGGCGCTGCCGGACGGGGCCGACATTTCGCGAATGGAGACCCTCTCGTCAGCGGCGGCGGAATAATCCGCCATATCGACGCCGATGGGCGCAGTGGCGGTGATCGATCCCGAGACCGCATCCTCGCTCCACCCGCTCAGAACGGGCGCGCCACCAATAGCCGAAAATCCGGACTCACGCCCGTCCTCCGTTGCAGGCTCCGCTTCGCGCGCCTGTTGAGGGACATCGGACACAGCGCCAGCCCCGGCCGCATAGTCCATCGCCAGGTCACGTGCCTCGCGCAGGACCATGAACGCGCCCGGATCCAGATCGACGTCCATCGCCTTCAACTGGCGCGAATAGGCGCGCCGAATGGCGGTGATGTCGGCAGTCGGGGCAATGTCCAGGACGTGCCAGATGCTATCGGCCGTCACAGGAAGCGTTCTCCTTCCAGAGCGTCGAGCAAGCCCGCGAGTTCGGTCTGCGCATCGCGGATCCGCCGGTCATCCTGTGCATCGAGTACGGATTCGAAGGCCGTGATCCATCGACCGACGCGTTCGCGCTTCTCGCCGATAAAGGCTTCGTAACAACGCGTGGCGCGGGCAAGGAGCGCGGCATTCATCGCATCTTCGCGAGGATGGAATTTGAGTTCGGCCAGGGCCGCCCGGCGTCGAGCGATCTCATCGGAGGTCATGGTATCGGCATCGTCGACGATGACGAGATTGCGCGTCGTCCCGGTTCCGGGAACCAGCACGTCGACCTCCAGCAGACCGCTGGTGTCGTAGCTGAATCGGCATTCCACGACGACCTCGCCAGCCGGACGTGGCGGCACGGGAACCTTGAGTTCGCCAAGCTTCACATTCCCGGAAACGTCGCGCGCTTCGCCTTGATAAATGCCGAACTGGATGGCCGTCTGACCGTCGCCGATGGTGCAATAATAGTTCACACGGCTGATCGGTATCGCAGAATTGCGTTCGATGATTGGGGAGAACAAACCAAAACGGAGGTTTCCGCGCATATCGCGCTCCGCTTGGTCGACCCCGAGGGTGAAGGGGCAGACGTCGGTCAGCCGGATCTCGTCCAGCGCCTCGTCGCGTGCGAGCAGGCCCGCCTGCACGGCGGCACCAAGCGCCACGGCATGGTCGGGATGGACCGATGCATTGGGAAAACGGCCGAACATGCGCGTGATCGCGCGCCTGACGATCGGCATGCGCGTCGCGCCGCCGACCAGCACGACCTCGCTCAGCGATTCCGCGGTGACCCCGCTATCCCGCAACGATCGAAGCACGGGATCGCGGAGTTGCGCCATCAGCGTTTCCGCATGCGCCTCAAATTCGGACGTTTCGATCTGCGTGCTGAAAACATCGTCGCCATGGGTCAGCGAAAAGCTCGCGCGATCCGCCTCGCTGAGATCGCGCCGCGCGCGTTCCGCCGCGACACGCAGCAATTCACGAAGCGCGATCGGATCGACCTTGGCGAGGCGGCCGTCCGGATCGATCCGGCCGCGGGCCAGATCGATGAGGCAGTCGTTGAAATCCTCGCCGCCAAGGCGATTGTTTCCCGCCGACGCACGCACCTCCACGACACCATCGAACATCTCGACGATCGATACGTCGAACGTGCCGCCGCCCAGATCGAAAACCAGGAAAGCTTCCTTCTCGGCCTTTTCGTGGACGCCAAAGGCCAGCGCGGCCGCGGTCGGCTCGTTGATCAACCGCTCGACCTTCAATCCGGCCAGTTCGCCCGCACGCCGGGTGGCCTTGCGCTGCTTGTCGTTGAAATAGGCCGGAACGGTGATCACCGCACCGGTCACCGGTTCACCGAGAAACGCCTCGGCATCGTCCTTCAGGCTCTTGAGGATCAGCGCCGAAAGATCCTCGGCGCTGAAGTCGGTCTGGCCGAGGCGAATGGTCTTCCTGGTTCCGATATTCCGCTTGAAGATCGTCACCGTCTCGCGCGGATGGGTCGGCTGCCGATCCTTCGCAGCGGCACCGAGCAGGATGGTTTCGCCGTCGACCACACTGACCGCCGAGGGAGTCAGGAATTCGCCAAGCGCATTGGGAATCAGCTGGGATCGGCCGTCGCGCCAGATCGCGACCGCGCTGTTCGTGGTGCCGAGATCAATGCCGACGATCATAACTTTGCTCCCCCGGGGCATCGGGTAGCAGAAAGTTGTTCGGTTGCCAGCCCGACTGCCGGGTGCCTCAGCGGTCGAACCTTCGCCGCGCTTGCTTCCCATTTGCGCCGGGCCAGATATGGATGATGATCGTCACATTTCCCTTCGAAAGGACCGGCATGCCCCAGATTCGCCGTCACACCGAAACCATCGTCAAATCCGGGATCAGCTTCGGATCGGCACTCGCGATCGCCATCTCTTGGAGCGTCAACAAGTCGATCATCTGGGCGATCATCCACGGCTTCTTCTCGTGGTTCTACGTGATCTGGTACGCGATCATGCGGAGCTGAAACGCACGCCAATCATATCGCCTACGGATCGAAAGCCGTTCCCCTGCGTCTAGCTTCTGAACCCCTAGGGAAAGCAGAGCGATATGGCATCGGACGACTTCGCCGGATTTTCACGACGAGCCGTACTCGGGGGCAGCGCCGCGGTATGTGCAGCACCGGTGGTTGCCGCGCCCGGTGTGACGAAAGCCCCGCCTGCAAAACATAGCGGCACCCTGCCGGTGACCTTCAAGGTCAACGGCAAGGACATGCATCTCAACCTCGATCCGCGCACGACATTGCTTGATGCGCTGCGCGAGCATCTGCGGCTGACCGGCACCAAGAAGGGCTGCGACCACGGCCAGTGCGGTGCGTGCACCGTCATCGTCGACGGCCGGCGCATCAACAGCTGCCTGACCCTGGCGGTGATGCACGAGGGCAGCGAGGTCACCACGGTGGAGGGGCTGGGCACACCCGAACGCCTCCATCCGATGCAGCGCGCCTTCGTCGTCCATGACGGCTATCAATGCGGCTATTGCACGCCGGGCCAGATCTGTTCGGCGGTGGCGATGCTCGACGAGATCGAGGCCGGCATCCCCAGCCACGTCACAGCCGATCTGAACAAGGTCTACTATTCCGACGCCGAGGTGCGCGAGCGGATGAGCGGCAATATCTGCCGCTGCGCCGCCTATTCCAACATCGTCGCCGCGATCCGCGACGCCGCGGGAGAAAAGGCATGAGGCCCTTCACCTACGAGCGCGCGACGAGCGCGGCGGACGCCGCACGCGCGGCCGCCCGGCACCAGGGCGCGCGCTTCATTGCGGGTGGCACCAATCTGCTCGACCTGATGAAGCTGCAGATCGAGACGCCGACGCATCTGATCGACGTCAATCCGCTCGGCCTCGACACGATCGTGGAGACCGACCAGGGCGGGCTGCGCATCGGCGCGCTCGTCCGCAACACCGATCTCGCCGCCAACAAGCGCGTCCGCCGCGACTATCCCGTGCTCAGCCGCGCCCTGCTTGCCGGTGCCTCCGCGCAGCTCCGCAACAAGGCGACGACCGCAGGCAATCTGCTCCAGCGCACGCGCTGCCCCTATTTCTACGACACCAGCAAACCCTGCAACAAGCGCAAGCCCGGCAGCGGCTGCGCCGCGATCCAGGGGTTCAATCGCAACCTCGCGATCATGGGGACGAGCGATGCCTGTATCGCGACGCATCCGTCGGACATGGCGGTGGCGATGCGACTGCTCGACGCGGCGGTCGAGACGGTCGCGCCCGATGGCACGACGCGGGCGATCCCGATCGCCGGCTTCCACCGGCTTCCCGGCGACACGCCCGATGTCGAGACGGTGCTGACGCCCGGCGAACTGATCACCGCGGTCACCCTGCCCCGCCCGCTCGGCGGCACGCAGATCTATCGCAAGGTGCGCGACCGCTCCTCCTATGCCTTTGCGGTGATCTCGGTCGGCGCGGTGTTCGGCAAGGACGGCAGCGCGCGTTTCGCATTTGGTGGCCTGGCGCCCAAGCCCTGGCGGGTCGAGGCTGCGGACGCCGCGGCGCGCAGCGGTGCGAACGCGGTGGCCGATATCGTGCTTTCCGGCGCGAAGACGACGCCGCTCAACGCGTTCAAGACCGACCTGACCCGGAGAACCCTGGCCGCGGTCTATGCCGAAAGGGAGGCGCGCTCATGAAGTTCGACCAACCGGCAACCGCCAACCCGATCGATCGCGGCCGCGTGATCGGCATTCCGCACGACCGCATCGACGGCCCCGCCAAGGTGACGGGCAGCGCACCCTATGCCTATGAACGCCACGATGTCGCACCCAACGCGGCCTATGGCTGGATGGTCGGATCGGCGATCGCCAAGGGCAGCGTGAAGGCGATCGACACGCGCGATGCCGAAGCGGCGCCCGGCGTGCTCGCCGTCGTCACCCACAAGAATGCCGGCCCGCTCGGCAAGGGCCAGATGAACACCGCACATCTGCTGGGCGGCCCCAGGATCGAGCATTACGATCAGGCGCTCGCCGTCGTCGTCGCGGAGACGCTGGAACAGGCGCGCGACGCCGCCAAGCTGGTTCGGATCGACTATGCGCGCGAGGATGGCCGTTTCGATCTGGCCGCCGAAAAGGGCAATGCGGTGACGCCCAAGGGCGAGGCCGACACCAAGGCCGGCGATTTCGCGGGCGCGTTTCCCAAGGCGGCGGTCCGGATCGACCAGACCTATACCACCCCCGACCACAGCCATGCGATGATGGAGCCGCATGCGACGACCGCGGCATGGATCGGCGGGAAACTGACCGTGTGGACCGCCAACCAGATGATCGCCTGGGCAGTCAAGGAACTGGCGCTGACCTTCAAGATGAAGGCCGAGGACATCCATGTCATGTCGCCCTATATCGGCGGCGGGTTCGGCGCGAAGCTGTTCCTGCGCGCCGATGCGGTGCTGGCCGCGCTCGGCGCCCGCGCCGTCGGCCGCCCGGTCAAGGTCGCGCTGGCACGGCCGCAAATCCCCAACAACACCACGCATCGCCCCGCGACGATCCAGCGCATCCGCATCGGCGCCGACCGTAACGGCGTGATTGACGCGATCGGGCATGAGGTCTGGTCGGGCGATCTGCCCGGCGGCGGCCCGGAGACTGCGGCGCAACAGACGCGCCTGCTCTACGGCGGCAAGAACCGGTTGACCGCGCACCGCCTCGCGACGCTCGACCTGCCCGAAGGCAATGCGATGCGTGCGCCGGGCGAGGCCGTCGGCCTGCTTGCGCTCGAAATCGCGATGGACGAACTGGCCGAAGCCTGCGGCGTCGATCCGGTCGAGCTGCGCATCCGCAACGACGTGCAATATGATCCGGAGAAAGGCCCCGAGCGTCCTTTCTCCAGCCGCAAGTTCATCGAATGTCTGCGTCAGGGCGCCGATCGTTTCGGCTGGTCGCGGCGCAATCCGGTGCCCGGGCAGATGCGCGACGGCCAGTGGCTGGTCGGCATGGGCATGGCCGCGGCGTTCCGCAACAACCTGACCCAGGCATCGGGCGCGCGGGTCACCGTCGATGGGCAGGGCCGCGTGACAGTCGATACCGACATGACCGATATCGGCACCGGCAGCTACACGGTGATCGCGCAGACCGCCGCGGAGATGCTGGGCGTGCCGCTATCGGCGGTCAATGTCCGGCTCGGCGACAGCCATTATCCCGAATCCGCCGGATCGGGCGGACAATGGGGCGCGAACAGTGCGACCGCTGGCGTCTATGCCGCATGCGTTGCGCTGCGCGGCAAGCTGGCGCAGCAGGCGGGCCTCAACGCGACGGATGCCGAGTTCGAGGGCGGCATGATCAAGGCGGCCGGCCGCCGGATCCCGCTGGGCGAAGCGGCGGGCCGCCAGGGCACGAGTGCGGAGGACAAGATCGAGTTCGGCGACCTGACCGAACGCTATGCCCAGGCGACGTTCGGCGCGCATTTCTGCGAGGTCGGCGTCGACATGCACACCGGCGAGACGCGCATCCGCCGGATGGGCGGCGCCTTTGCGGCTGGGCGCATCCTCAATCCCAAATCTGCGCGCAGCCAGGTGATCGGCGCAATGGCGATGGGTGTCGGCGCGGCGCTGATGGAGGAACTGACCGTCGACACGCGCTTCGGCTATTTCGTCAATCACGACATGGCCGAATATCATGTGCCGGTGCATGCCGACATTCCCGAGCAGGACGTGTTCTTCATCGAGGAACTCGACGACAAATCCTCACCGATGAAGGCCAAGGGCGTCGGCGAGCTCGGCATCTGCGGCGCCGGCGCGGCGGTTGCCAACGCAATCTACAATGCCTGCGGCGTCCGCATTCGCGACTATCCGCTGACGCTCGACAAGGTGATCGTGGGGATGGGCAAGCGGGCGGCGTAGAGCCGTCTTCCCATGTTGCGGAGATGGAGGCGAACGGACATGCTGTCCGGATGAGCGCCAAACGCAGCATGTCCGTCTGGCACATCGTCGTCGTGCTCGCTTATCTGGCACGACCCGTGTCCTGTATCGTCGCGTTCAACAGCGTTCCGGTGCCGATCGACGATCCTTATCACACGGTCGACCCGCACGGGTTCGGGCTATTGTTCGCGGTGGCAAGCACACTCGTCTTGGCTGTTCCGATCCATTGGCTGCTGCTAAGCGGACATGGCGAGATCGACGCCGCCATCCAGGCTAGAAGGACCCGGCATCATATCGCCGCCGCGATCGCGGTCGTTGCGATCGTCGGAACGCCGATGTTTACTCAATATGCCTATTTCCGGGGCCTCCCGCTGGCGTATGGCTGGCCGATCCTGCTTTCGTCGCTCACATGGTTTACCGTCGTCGCCTACATGTCATTCGCGCCTGCACGCCCGGGTCGCCCATCCATTCATCACGCCTTTGCGCGACTGCCCTATCTGGCCTGGGGAATCGTTCTCGCGATCGGGCTTGCCATGGCATTGTTCATCCTGCCCGCCTCTCATAGCAACTGATGGGCTCGACTCAGCTTCGCCGCCTTATTCGTACGTGAAAACCGCCGCGGCATAGTCCAGCCGGATCGGTCGCATGCGATCCGCCCGGAAAGCCGCGCGTTGCCTGCGCGCCGTGGGAAACGCAGCGGCCTGCTCACCTATGGCTCCGCCCATCACCATGTCGTCGACAGCAGCCCATTGCAGGCCGGCAACACGCAGATAGACGGGCGGATCGAGCGGATAGTCGGTCACCGACACGCTCGAACCCAGCGCCGTCATCTCGAACAGCGCCCTGGCGAAGACGGCGGGCAGGCGAATGCAGCCATGCGAATCAGGATAGCCCGGATTCCAGCCGGCATGGAGTGCGATTCCGTCCCAAGTCAGGCGCTGCATGAACGGCATCGGCGCGTTGCTATACAGGTTGGAACGGTGCCACTTCGCCTTTTGCAGGATACGGAAATCGCCCAATGGCGTTTCCTTGCCCCGCCGGCCGGTCGAGACCGAAGCCACGCCCACCAGCACATCGCCGCGATAGACATAGATGCGCTGCAGCGCGAGGCTGATGCTGATCGTCAACGGTTCGTCGGTGATCGCAGCGGCATCCCACATGAACTCGCCGGGCTGCAGCGAAGCCGCCACCCGATGCAGGCGGGCATCGACCTGCGCCTCCGCCTGCACGGCGGGCGCACAGCAGATCATGGCCGCAGCAGCCAGCCACCATGCCGAAAACCGACCGGGAAAGACGGGGACTCGGACCATTGCCGCAGGATTCCACCCCACGTCCGCGACGGCAAGACAAGGTTAACAAAAAGTAACAATCTCACCCCGGTTCGATGCACAAATCCACCGATCGTTCCGGTAGCCTCTATCCCATGGCAGTGACGTCGCTAATATGCCGGGCGTGACCTTCATGCCCCCTGAAACCAGGAGCACTTCCACTGAAAGGCTGCGCGCAATATTGCGCTGCCTCATCGCGCTGGCCTATCTTGCCGCAGGCATTCTGCACCTGCTGTCGCCCGACGGATTCGTGCGGATCGTTCCGGACTGGGTTCCCTATCCCCACCAGATCGTGCTGCTGACCGGCCTGTGCGAGATTGCCGGCGCGATCGCGCTGTTCGTGCCGCGCTTGCGCCGAGCGGCCGGTCTGATGCTGGCGCTCTATGCCTTGTGTGTCTGGCCTGCCAATTTCAAACATGCGCTGGACGGCATCGCCATTGGCGGAACGACGCTGGGCTGGTGGTATCACGGCCCGCGCCTGGCGCTTCAACCCGCGATCATCTGGTGGGCGCTGTTCGCCGGCGGCGTGATAGACTGGCCATTCTCGCGGCGACGTGCCGGAGCCTCTTGACGGAATCACCTGCCCCGCATAGGGACGCCCCTCGCGCATCGCGGCCCCTTCGTCTAGCGGTCAGGACGTCGCCCTCTCACGGCGAAAACACGAGTTCGATTCTCGTAGGGGTCACCAGCGATTTCAATGACTTAGCGACAATGTCATTCGAACGAAGCGGGAACATAGTCCATACATCGTCCATGGACGAGAGCGGATCTAACCGGCCGGCTGTGGACGATTTTTTCGATAAATGGATCGGAAGGTCGCACGCGGCCCTTTTTTCGCCGTTCGCGAATAAATGCCTTGTCGGCCGATGATCGATGTTGACCGTCAGTTGCGTTGACGATCCACGAATCGCTGGAGGCTCGCGACGACCACCAGCGTGCAACGCCCCACCTTTACGATCTCGAACTCGCCGTCACTCATCAGCATGTAGAATTTGGAGCGACTGAGGCCCAACATCTGCACCGCGACGGCAACCCTGACGGTGATCGGCTGCGGACTTAGAGCCAGACGTGTTTCGCCGGATTTCTTCATGTCAGGATCTCCCGGCCCCAAGCCTGTGCAGCCTGCTGAACTCGCGATCGCTGACGAGAAAATTTTCCAGCATCGCAGGAATGAGCTCGGCGACCGGCTCCTCCCGACCATAGGTCGCGGCATAAACGGCGGCATAATCCGCCAGTGCTTGATTGAGATCCGGCGTAACCGAGATCACAATCTTTATCGGCGTGCGGTCCGGCAGTTTCCTAAGCCTCAGCTCGGCCATCTCAGTGCTCTCCGCTTTGCCAGGGTCTCAACACTAGGTCCTTGTGGACCACGATTCGCAGCGGCCAGCCTGGACGCACTTTGAGCGTCGGCTGGATATCGAGGCTTTTCGCAACGAGTTGGTCGCCCGCACGTGCCGCGCTCTGCTGGGTGGATTCTCGCAAAGCCTGGACGAGATCACTCTCGTTGCTGCCGAGGCTCAACTCGGTGCCGACGCCAAGCAACGTCGAAAGGACCACGCCTTTCAGCAGCTGCCAGCTGTGGCGATCGATCTTGTCAGAAAGCCCGGAATACCCTGCAAGGTCGGTCGCGGGCAGATTGTCGATGCGGAGTGACGAACCATCGGGGAGAATGATGCGCTGCCACACAACCAGCGCTCGCTGCTGCCCAAAAGCTATGACGTTGTCATAGCTGCCGACCAGCCGTGACCCCTGTGGCACGAGCAGGATCCTACCGGTGATGCTATCATAGGCATTCTCAGTGACCTGCGCGGTGACCAATCCCGGGAGATCCGAATTCAGGCCAGTGATCAGGCTCGCTGAAATGACGCTTCCCGCGCTCAGCATGTAGGGCGAGACTGGCTCGGCCAGCCGGTGTGGATTGGTCACCTCATCGTCGCTGGAGCCTTTGAGAAAGTCCGCCTTGCGCTGCTGCCCGTTGGGATCGCGCGCCAGATCGATGGCGGCGCCCTGACTAACCTCCGGCACCGCCATGGCCGGTTGAGACGGCAATCCCGCCGCCGCGCCCCTCGAGCCCGTAACCTGCATCATGATGCCCGATTCGCGAGCCGCGGAGCGTTCCGCCGCGATTCGCTGGCGCTCGGCCTCCGCGGCCTGGGCAGCACGCTGGGCCGCATCGTCGCCGGCTGCCGGCACCGCCGAGCCTATCGACCGTTGATGCTCAAGGATCGGCCGCCCGAGATCGCCGGGAAGTGGGGGGCCCAACTGGGGCACGTCGCCATAGGATTTGGGAGCATTGGCCAGCGCATCCGCGGGTGCCTTGGCTTCCGGTGCACCCCGCTCCTCGCCAGCTGCCATGAGGCCCAGTGTCGCAGGTTTCAGGGCCATCCAGGCCGCGCCGACGAGCGCGGTGGAGCCGAACGCGGCAATAGCGATGATCGCCCCGCGCCGGAACCTCACGATCCGCGCAGGCGTGCCGCGCAGCACCAGGGTTTCGGGATCGGCCTTGCGCGGCGCAGCTGCCTCTGTAGCCTCGTCGCTCATGATGCCCTCCGGCGACGCGGATGCGCGTCGCCCGTTCGGCTGATCCGAACGATGGCCTGACGCTTCTCGCCAAGCCGAAGTTCGGCGGCGTCGAACAGCCGGTCCACGACATAGAAGCGGCCGGCGACGCGGTAATTGACGAGTTGAACCTCGCCTTTCGCGCCGACGAGGAACAGCGGCGGCGCCTCGCCCACCGCGATGGTCGCGGGAAACTCGATGAACGTCTGCCGTCCATCATCGAATGCGCGCAGCGGCCGCCAGGACGGATCATCACCGCTGATGACATAGCCGAACCGCAAGGTTTCAAGCGAAACCCCGGCAACGGGTGCGGCCGCTTCTACGGCTGCCTCTTCACGCCGCAAGGCGATCAGCGCGTCCTGGGGATAGGTCCAGGATAACGCTGCCATCGCCACCCCGACAGTGCTTTCCAGCGCCAGATGGTAGACGCGGCGATCTGTGGTGATGACGAGGTTGGTGCTGAGCCCGGCCGTAAACGGCTTGACCAGTATATGCGTGCGCTTTCCCGCGCCCGCACCGCTCGTCGTGTCGCCGACCGTCCAGCGAACGGTATCGCCGGCAGCAACCGCGGTGATCGTCTCGCCGGGCTGGAGTGCGATGTCGGTCACCCGCTCGGGTGCCGCATAAAGCCGGTAAAGCACGCCTTCGGACCAGGGATAGATCTGCACCGCGTTCATCCAGCTGGCCGCGCTCGGCTCGCGCAACGCGGCACGATTGGCCACTGCGACGCGCGTACGCGCCGGACCAGCGTCGGATGCCCCCGCGACCAGAGCCGTGGTTGGAAGCGCGGCGGCGATCAGGTACGCCGGCATCATCAGGAGATAACGGATCATCGGGCGACCTCCGCATTGGGTCGGACAGGGGCAAGGTTCGAATCGAGCGGCGATCCGGTCGGAAGATTGCGGGCAGCGGTCAGCTGGGCTTTGGGAAGAGCCGGGACGGACGCGGGCGCATCGAGTTCGCGGCTCCAATCGATCGCATCGACATAGAGGCCGAGCGGGTTCTTGCGCAGCATCTCGGCGGACCTGGGTGGGCGAACCTTCACAGTCACGATCGCGGTCCAGCGAGACGTGCCCGACAGGCTGCCGCGCTCATACGCGCTCTCGATCCATTTGATCTGGAATGACGTGTCAGAGGCGCGCACGACACTGGTCACCTGCACCGACACCGAGCGAGTCCCGACCTCGGCGAACGGATCGGCGCTGCGTGCATATTCGCCGAGGAAGAGCGCACCGCGCGCCGTCGCGAAGTCATAGGCCGAGAGCCAGTTTTCACGCATCAGCACCGGATCAAGCGAGACCGAGCGGATGTTCGAGACGAACCGACCGAGATGCCACGCGATCTGCGGATCGGTAGGGCGATAATCGGTCGTCACCGGCGCTACCGCGCGCGCTTCGCCGAGCCGGTCGACCTCGACCACATAGGGCGTCACCCGGCTCTGCATCGACTGCCAGACCAGAGCTGCGGAGAGGCCTGTGGACAGGAATAGCCCGCCAAACGCCATCAGGCGCCAATTGCGTGCCTGGAGCCTGGCCGAGCCGATCCGCTCGTCCGAGAGTTGGCCGGCACGCTGGTAGGGCGTTTCGGGCTCGGGCGTCCGCCCATAGCGTTGCAAGACACGTTTGAATCGCATGGGATCAGTCCTTTTCCTTGATGTCGGGTGTGGCGGAGGCACCGCCGCGGTCGCCGTCCTTGATGGCGTGATAAGCGACCTGGCGATGATGACGGCCGGCCTGCTCGGCGCGGAGCCGCTGCGCCCAGGCCGGCATATTGTCCGATGAAGGAGATGGTGACGCGGCGCTGGCCGCGGGCGGGGATCCAGCAACCCAGGCCGCGTTGGCGCCGCGCTCGACAGCCCCTCCCAATCCGGTCGCTGTTCTGAGCTTATTGGAGATAGCGCCCTTGGCAGCGGTCGCCATGCCGCCGATCCCGGCGCCGATGCTGCTTGAGCCCGACGTCTCCTGCCCCAGCTTGTAGGCGGTCGACGCCGCCGACCCCATGGTGGTGCCGGCACGGATGGCGCCGAGCGCTCCACCCCCGACCGCGCGAGCGCCAGCCAGTGCCGCACCGCCACCAAGCGCGGCACCGCCCACCACCGCGACTGTGGTGCCGATCGCGGCCCCCGCGCCGAGCTGTGGAGCCCCTGCAACCAGTCCCGACGCGATAGAGGGACCAAAGATGCCGAGCCCGAACAACGCGAGCGAAGCGAGCACGAGGCTCATCGCCTGTCCGATATCGGGCTCCTGCCCCTGCAGTGCAGAAATGAACTCGGCGAAAAAGCCTGAGCCGATACCGACGATGACTGCCAGCACCATGACCTTGATACCGGATGAAACGACGTTGCCGAGCACGCGCTCCGCGAGGAAACTGGTACGATTCCAGAGCGCAAATGGGACCAACACGAATCCGGCGAGCGTCGTCAGCTTGAACTCGAGGATCGTAATGAAGAGCTGCACCGCCAGGATGAAGAAGGCGACGATGACAATGACCCAGGCGATCAGCAGAATCGCGATTGTCAGGAAATTGTCGAAGAAGGTCGTAAACCCGACCATCTCGCTCGCCTGATCGAGCAGCGGCCAGGCCGCCTCGAACCCCGTGCCTGCAAGGCGGCCCGGCTTCAACAGATCGTCGGCCGAAAGTGTGCCTCCACCTGCTGTCAGCCCAAGTCCCGCGAACGACCGGAAGATGATGTCCGCAAGGGTCGAGAAGCTGTTCAGGATCAGCGCGAACGCGCCAACATAAAGGATCTTCTTCAAGAAGCGGCCGATGATGTCGTCCTCGCCACCCATCGCCCAGAACAGGCCGGCCAGCGTGATATCGATGCCGATCAGGACCGAGGTCAGGAACCCGACATCGCCACCCAGCAGCCCAAATCCGCTGTCGATGTAGCGAACGAACGCCTCCATGAAGCGGTCAATGACATTGAGATCGCCCATCTGAACCATCCTGTCGAATGAGGGAGAGATGCCGCGGGGCGCCATGGGGGAGCGCAGGCGCCCCGCGGCGGACGGCGGGGCCGCGCGCCCGCCGCCCAGACCGGCAATGCCTATTGGGGCGTGTAGGCCCTGCCGGATCCGAGGAACTTCTTGGTAGCGGCGCGCGCTTCCTGTGCTTCCTGCAAACGACGCGTCTGCTCCGTCGCTTCGCTGCGAAACTGCGCCGCCATCATCTGCTGGAGCTGGAATTGCTGCTTGGCAGCGAGCGCCAGCAGCTGGTTGGTCGCCTGCTGCGCCTGCAGCGATCCCTCGGTGCCCTGGCTCCTCGCGACGAGATCGGCCAAAGCCTTGGCATCGTCCTGCACATTCTCGACGACCTGCGATTGCATCTTCATCGTCTGGCGGAACCCTGCCATCGCCGTATCCAGCCGCATCTTGGCGTTCGCCACGCGCTGGTCGGTCCTGAGCGCCGCATCGAAACTGTTCGGGAACAAAGCCCGGAACTTGTCTTCGAGCCCGTCGACCTTGAAATCCAGTCCCTGCGCCTGCCCCATCAGCCGGTCGATCTGTTGAAGCTTCTGCTGGAGCTGCTGGAGTTCGGGAAAATCGATCCTGGTCAGGTTTTTCGCCATGTTGATCAGCATCGTCGCCTCATTCTGCAACGACGTGATCTGATGGGTGATCTGGGTCAGCGAGCGCGCCGCGGTCAGCAGGTTCTGCGCATAGTTGGTGGGGTCGAACACAGTGAGTTGGGCAGAGGCCGGCGTGCCGGGCACGACCGCGGCCATGATCAGCGCGCTACTGGAACCGAGAGCGAGCGCCGACGAGATCAGATATTTACGGATTGGGGCACGGGTCATGGCAGTCACTCCTTGGTGCTGGGAACGGGAAATTCGGCGATGAGGCTGGCGGCCCAGTCGAGGCCGGCGTCGGCGAGGAATCGCGCGGCAAAATCAGCCGCCCCGTCACTGGCCAGGAGCGCGTCGATCCGCTTCTGGGTCGCTGGATCGGACGCACCGCAGAGTGCGAGCGCGACAGGTCCAAGCCCGAGCTCGAACAAGCGGTTGCCGCGGGCGGATTGCAGATAATATTGGCGCTTGGGTGTGGCCCGGCTGATCAGCTCGATCTGCCGCTCATTCAATCCGAACCGTTCATAGGCAGCACGCGATTGCGGCTCGATGGCGCGGTCGTTGGGCAGCAAGATGCGCTGAGGGCAGCTTTCGATGATCGAGGGCGCGATCGCACTTTGGGAAACATCCGCGAGCGACTGGGTCGCGAACACCACCGCGACGTTGCGCTTGCGCAAGGTCTTCAACCATTCGCGTATGCGCGCCGCGAACAGTGGATGGTCGAGAAAGATCCAGGCTTCGTCGAGGATGAGCAACGTCGGTCTGCCGGTGAACCGCGCCTCAAGCCGGTGGAACAGATAGGTGAGCACGGGCGCGACCACCCCCGCCTGCCCCATCAGCGCCTCGGTCTCGAAACACTGGAGATCGGCGATGGCAAGATCATCCTCAGCGGCATCGAGCAGCCGGCCGAACGGGCCTTCCAATGTATAGGGCGACAATGCCGAACGCAGCGCGGTCGACTGCAGCAACAGGGTCAGGCCGGTCAGCGTCCGTTCTTCGACCGGGGCGGTCGCCAGGCTCACCAGCGCAGACCACAGTGCCTGCTTGATCTCGGGTGTGATCAGCACCTTCTCATGCGCTAGAAGTGCAGCAATCCATTCGACAGCCCAGGCGCGCTCGTCGGCCCGATCGATATGGCGCAGCGGTTGGAAGGAGATGGTTGTGCCGTCTTCCTCGTCCGCGCCGAGCCCCAGCGCGTGATGCGCGCCGCCACAGGCAAGCACCGCGGCGCGCGCCGAGAAGCCCTTGTCGAACACATAGACCTGCGCATGCCGGTAGCGGCGGAACTGGAGCGCGATCAGCGCCAGCAACACGGACTTGCCCGCGCCGGTCGGACCGACGATCAACATATGCCCGACGTCGCCGACATGGGTCGAGAGCCGGAATGGTGTCGAGCCGCTGGTCTCTGCCGCAAGCAAGGGCGGGCCGTCCAGATGTGCATTGCGTGCCGGCCCCGCCCATACGCTGGAGAGCGGCATCAGATGCGCGAGATTGAGCGTGTGGAGCAGCGGTTGCCGGACATTGGCGTAAACATGGCCGGGCAGCGAAGACAACCAGGCTTCGACCGCGTTCACGCCCTCGCGGATGCAGGTAAAACCCAGGCCATTGACGATCCGCTCGACCGCGCGGACCTTCTCCTCGGCACGGGCCGGATCGGTGTCGGAAACGGTGATCGTCGTGGTCAGATGACCAAAGGCGACATGGTCGCCGCCCAACGCCTGAAGCGCGAGATCGGCATCGACCATCTTGTTGTCAGCATCGCTGTCGTGAAGCTGGACCGGCTGGTTATACATGACTTCGCGCAGCATCGCCGTCACCGACTTACGCTTGTTGAACCATTGCCGGCGCAGCCTGGTCAGAGCCTTGGTCGCGTCGGTCTTGTCGAGCGCGATGAAGCGCGTGACCCAGCGATATGCGAAATCCTGATGATTGAGGGCGTCGAGAATTCCTGGTCTGCTGAGATTGGGGAAGCCCAATATGGTGAGCGTGCGCAGATGCGCGTCGCCCAGCCGCGGCTCGAGTCCGCCGATCAGCGGCGTGTCCACCAGCAGCCCGTCCAGATACATTGGCGTCTCGGGCACACCAACCGGATGATGGCGGTTGGAGATCGTCCGATGGAGGAATGTCAGCGTCTCGGCGTCTTCGAGTGCGCGGACCTCGGGCATGAAGCCGGACATCAGGTCGAGTGCGCGATCGGTTTCTGCGGTAAACGCGGCGAGTGCCTGCCGCCAATCGCGGCCTTTTGCATCGCTCGACCGTTCGACGAGCGCTCGTCCAGCGCTGTCAGCCTGATCAGGTGGCGGCAGGAAGGTCAGGGTCAGATGATAGTGGCTCTCGAAATGTTGCCCGGTGGACTCGAAACTTGCCCTCCGCTCCTCGTCGACCAGCCAGGACGCAGCATCGGGAAACTGGCTGCCGGGATAACCCAGAGCCTCGCGGCGCTCGGCGTCGAAATGGAGCGCCCAACCGGTGCCGAAACGCTTGAGCACGTTGTTCGCCCGCGCGCAGGCCGAGATCAGCTCGGCTTCGGTCGCGCTCTCGAGATCGGGCCCGCGAAAAGCGAGGACCCGCATGAAGCTGCCATCCTTGTTGAGCACGACGCCGGGTGCGATGAGCGCGGCCCAGGGGAGATGGTCGGCAAGCCGATCGGTCCGGTTGCGATACTCACGCAGGCTCAGCATGCGAGATAGCCTTTCTGGCGGATGTGGCGCGCCAGCACCGGCGCGAAGTCCGGGTCGTGCTTGGCCGCGAAGACAGCGAGCGAATGGCCGATCGCCCAGACCGCCAGCCCCGCAATCCATTGCTGCAAGCCTAACCCGAGTGCTGCCGCGACTGTCCCATTGACGATGGCGATCGCACGCGGTGCGCCGCCGAGCAGGATGGGCTCGGCGAGCGACCGGTGGATCGGCGCCTCGAAGCCCTCAATATGCTGGCCTGCGATCTGGAGATCGTCGACACTCACGCGATCAGCGCTCCGCCGCCGAACGAGAAGAAGGATAGAAAGAAGGAGCTGGCAGCAAAGGCGATCGACAGGCCGAACACGATCTGTATGAGCCGCCGGAACCCGCCCGAGGTTTCGCCGAACGCCAGGGTCAGACCGGTCACAATGATGATGATCACAGCGACGATCTTGGCGACCGGCCCCTGGACCGATTCCAGCACCTGCTGGAGCGGTTCCTCCCAGGGCATGCCGCTGCCGGCGGCCTGTGCGGTGACGGCGAGGCTCAATGCAAGCGCAGCCACGGCAGCAGTGGTGACCGGACGCCCGGAACGGCGGACACGGAACAGGGTCATGGGCATTCTCCTTGGGGCTGATGGTCGGGTGTGATGTCGATGACGGCGTAGCCACCGTCGGGATCGAGCCCGGCGACGCGCGCGACGGTCTCGACGCGGCGGGCGATCCCGCGGCCGGCGATGAACACGATGATGTCGATGGCCTCGGCGATCAGTCGGCGCGGCACCGTGATCACGGTCTCCTGGACGAGTTGCTCGAGACGGTAGAGTGCCGAGATCGCGCTGTTGGCATGGACTGTCGCGATCCCGCCGGGGTGGCCGGTGTTCCAGGCCTTGAGCATGTCCAGCGCCTCGGCGCCGCGAACTTCGCCGACGATGATCCGGTCGGGACGCAGCCGCAGTGTCGAACGCACGAGATCGGACATGGCGACGACGCCAGGCCGGGTCCGTAGCGCCACCACGTCGGGCGCAGCGCATTGCAGCTCGCGCGTGTCTTCGATCAGAATGACCCGCTCGTCGAGCCCGGCCATCTCGGCGAGCAACGCATTGGCAAGCGTGGTCTTGCCCGACGACGTGCCGCCCGCGATCAGGATGTTGCGGCGATCGACCACCGCGCGAGCCAGCTGGTCGGCCAGCGTCGACGGCATAATCCCGTCATCCACATAATCGGCGAGCCTGTAGATTCGAGAGGCGGGCTTGCGGATCGAGAAGCAAGGCGCAAGCGACACGGGTGGCAGCACGCCTTCGAATCGCTCTCCCGCCCCGTCGCCATGCGGCGGAAGCTCAGCCGAGACGATCGGTGCTGTCGCATGGACCTCGGTGCGCGCATGGCTCGCGACCAGGCGGATGATCCGCTCGATCTGTGCGGGATCGTAGCGAACACCCGTATCGGTGCGCCCCTCGCCCAGCCTGTCGAGCCGCAGCGCGCCGTCGGGATTGACCATGATCTCAACAACCAGGGGGTCTGCAAGTGCGGCGCCGATGGTCGGTCCCATCGCGGTGCGCAGCATCGCGCGGCGCCGTTCCGCCGAAAGGGTCTCGCTCATGGCTGGATCTCCGCAGACTCGGTGACGGGAAGCGTGCGGCGACCGCCGGCGATCTGGCGGCCAACCTGCGCGATGAATTTCTCGAACCGGTCGCGGCCGACCGCGAGCGCCGCCGCATCGGCTTCGGGCAGCGGTGCGCTGACGGTGAGCTGGTAGCGGACGAACAGCGCCAGGCTTTCCAGCAGAACCTCGAGATCACGGCGGGTGGCACCAAGCTCGCGCGAGATGCGGTCGAGCCGCGCCTTGAACAGATCGTCGACTTCCTTGGTCGCGCGCCGGGCAAGATAGCCAGCGAGCGCATCATTCACGATCCGGCTCTTATTGGCGCCGGGGCGTGATGCGAGCGCGTCGAGCGCATCGCTCAGCGATCGATCGATATAAAGATTTTGCCGGACCTTCATGGCTCAGACTCCCGGCAACAGGTCATGGTCATGACCGTCATTCAGAGCGTGGCCGCGAATGATCGGGCTCAGGCCTCGCGCCCGATCCATTGCGCGCTGGTCGGCGGCGGCATCATCATCATCGATGAGACCCGGAAGCTGGCCCTGTTCAGGCTCTACCGGCCTGATGACCACTTCCTCAGCAAGACCAGGATGGCGCTGCTGCTCGAGCCCACCATCGCTGCCTGCCCCTGCTTCATCCTCCTGCCGCAGCAGCCGGGAATCAGGGCGGCGCACGAAGCTGCCCCAGTCATTGCCGCGTGCCGGCGGACGATCGATGTAGCGTCCGACAACGAGCGTCGGTGCAACGACTATCCGCTCTTTGAAGTTGCGGTCCTCGTAATAGCGCAGCTTCCTGGCGCGGATCGGTGCGAGGCCCGAGACAAGGACAAGCTCGTCGCTCGTCGGCAGCTGCATGATTTCGCCGGGGGTCAGGAGCGGCCGGGCGGTTTCCTGCCGGCTGACCATGACATGTGCCAACCAGGGTGCGAGCCGGTGCCCGGCATAGTTACGCATCGAGCGCTGCTCGGTCGCTGTTCCCAGAGCGTCGGATATGCGCTTGGCAGTCCGCTCGTCGTTGCTCGCAAAGGCCACCCGCACATGGCAATTGTCGAGAATCGAATTGTGCTCGCCATAGGCGCGTTCGATCTGGTTCAGGGACTGGGCGATAAGGAAGGCCCGGATGCCGTAACCCGCCATGAAGGCTAACGCCGTCTCGAAAAAGTCGAGCCGCCCGAGCGCCGGGAACTCATCGAGCATCATCAGCAGCTGATGCTTGTCCTTGACCCCGCCATCGAGCCGCTCGGTCAGCCGACGACCGATCTGGTTGAGCACCAGCCGAATCAGCGGCTTGGTACGCGAGATGTCCGATGGCGGAATGACAAGATAAAGAGAAACTGGCTGCTTGGCCTCGACCAGATCGAGAATGCGCCAGTCGGACCGGGATGTGACCTCGGCCACGGTCGGATCGCGGTAGAGCCCGAGGAACGACATGGCGGTCGAGAGCACCCCGGAGCGCTCATTCTCGCTCTTGTTGAAGAGTTCGCGCGCCGCCGATGCCACAACCGGATGAACAATAGGCGCGTCCGGCGTACCGAGATGGTTGGTCGCCATCATCCGCCCGAGCGTCGAAACGAAGCTGCGCTGCGGATCCGAGAGGAACGTTGCGACGCGGGCCAGCGTCTTTTCCTCTTCAGCGTAGAGGATATGGAGGATCGCGCCGACCAACAGCGAGTGGCTGGTCTTCTCCCAGTGATTACGCCGTTCCAGCGCACCTTCGGGATCGACCAGGATATCCGCGATGTTCTGGACGTCGCGGACCTCATCGGCACCACGGCGGACCTCGAGCAGCGGATTATAGTGTGCCGACGCGCTGTCGGTGGGATTGAAGAGCAGGCAATGCGAGAAGCGCGACCGCCAGCCCGCGGTCAGCGTCCAGTTCTCACCCTTGATATCGTGAACGACCACAGAGCCAGTCCATGACAGCAGAGTCGGCACGACCAGACCCACGCCCTTGCCCGATCGCGTTGGCGCGAACGCGAGGACATGTTCGGGACCATCATGACGCAGATAGCTGCTGCCAAGTCGGCCGAGGAAAATCCCGGCATCGCCCAGCAGGCCGGCGCGGGTGATTTCGTTGCCGGTTGCCCAACGCGCCGAGCCATAGGTGGTGACCTGCCGCGCCTGGCGCGCGCGCCACAGTGATCCGGAGACCGCTGCTGCGCAGCCGATAAAGCCACTGGCGCCGGCTAATGTGCCCGCCTTGTCGAAGACATGCGGCGCGTAGGCGTCATAGAAATACCACCACTCGAACAGCGCCCAAGGCCGGTAGACCGGTACACCCAGCACAGCGAACCAAGGCGCACCCAGCTGCGGCTGATAGGCAAGCATGGCCGCTGCCCATTGGGTCCCCGCCCCGACGCCCGCGATCACGATGGCGAAGACCACGATGATCTGGCCGATAAGCAGCTTGGTTGGGGTCATGAAGGCGCTCCACCCCGATGGCGAAACGGCCGACCGGGTTCATACCCTCAAGATCGGAATAATTGCTGAGCTGGGAAATTTCGGTCTTGAAGCGCCACAGCGCTCCTCAAAACATCTCGTTCACCTCCTCCCCATGTTTCCGCTATGCGCCCCAACTGTTTGGGCCGGAGCGGCTTTCAGGTATCCTGGAAGCTGGCCTCGTTTTGCTTCGCCAAGCCGCTCAAGAAAATTGAGTGATCATCCAATGTCGCGCAGTTCTTCCACCCAATAATAAGTATGCGCATGCCTCTCTCTTACAGCCCGCTCGGAGGTACCGTCCTCTGCCATCGCTATGTGACAAAGCCTTGATTTGTGATCAGTCCGCCATCCGCCCTTTACCCGTTCTCCGGTCGACGATTATCCGAAGGGACCTTGAGCCGTTCAGCCAGTCTTCGCGACAAGTCCTCGCCAAATCGTCTTTCCAGTCGAGTGAGGACAGATCGCGCTCTGCCAAGGTGCCGCAGTCGTCGCTGTCGTAGAATATCACGAACATCGACCGATCTGGATCATCGGAACCGTGCGCTCCGATCCCTGCCACATAGCCGACGCGACCGCGGAACTCAGCGTCGTCGTTGACTTGAACGACGTCCCAGAAGTCGATCTTGTTCCCCATCACGCTGGGTCTGCGGGGAAATGGACCATTGTACACCCTGAAACCAGGGGTGCGGGTCGAGATACTCGTGGCTACCCAGCATCATGACGAATATACAAAGGATGCTGCCCACCCATCGACTGCGACTGCGAGCCGGCATGACCATCCTGTTCGCGGTGCTCGCATCCACCCTGGCAGCGTCACCGCGCGATGATGTGCCGGCGGTGATCCGTGATGCCGTATCAATGGAACTGAACGACGGCGAGATCACGACGGCGATTCCGCCCCGCATGATCCGGCGCGTCGATGTGAATGGCGATGGTCGGCCAGACTGGCATGTCGATTTCGAAGTCGCCGGCGAAGTGACCTGGTGCGGGACGGGAGGATGCCGCCACCAGCTCTACGTTGCGACCGCATCCGGCGCCCCATTGCTGGCCTTTGACGAGATCGCCCGCTCCCTGGCAGTGCGCGACCGGCGTGTCATTGCGGACATCTACGGCAGCTACTGCGGCTCGTACGGCGCCGACAGTTGTCAGCGCATTTTCTCTTGGAATTTCGCCGAGGAGCGGCTGTCACCTCTGGAGAGTCCCGACGAAGACCCGATCTTGTTCGGTCCATTGTTTCAACCGGTCGTCGTGGGGCGGGATGCGTGGCCGGAGACTGTTGCGCGCGCAGTGGCGACGCGGGAAGCCACATGTGCGGCAGCTGGCGCGACTTTGGACGAAGCCGCATCGGCGATCGTCCGGTCGCCCGATCTGGACGGCGATGGCGCCAGCGACTGGATCATCGGATCGCCATGGTCGCTGTGCCTGCCGCCCGATTCCATGCCCGCCGATGCCGTTGCCGAACTACCGCGCCCGACACTGGTCGTCCTGGCGGGCGAGACTGCGACACCGATTTTCGAAGGGAGCAGCGGAGACTATGCCGTCGACATTTCGACGCGCCCGGCGACGCTGATGCTCGTGGAGAATGAGGAAGCCCGCATCGCCCACTGCCCGGGCCGCCCGACACACTGCCCGGTCACACGGCTGCGGTGGGAAGTTGCGCTGCGTCGGTTGGTGCCGATGACGCAGCGCGACGCGCCTCGATCGCGTGCATCACCGCAAACAGATCGGCGTCCAGGCCGGTGACACGCACTGTCAGTTCGGGATTGCCGAGCAGACGTGACGCCAGGCGATTGAGGCGCCACACGGGATTGGTCGACAGCGGCACCGTCCGCGGCGTCTCGACGTCCAGCGCGAGCAGCAACTGCATTCCATGCTGGACCGGGACGACCGCGCGAATGACCTCCCATCGTATCGGCAGGCATGACACCCGGCGATCGTGCAGCCCGGCGTCGCCAACGCTGACGACCCATCGCGGTCGGAGCGCTTCGAGAACATATGTCGCCGCGGTAGCGAGCAGCAACACCGCGAAGGCCACAAATGCCGCCGCGAAGATGATTCGCCGATCCAGCCCGAAATCGCCGAAACCTTGCCAGGCGATGGCGATCGCCATCATCGCGGCGATGCTCGCGACGATCAGGCTACCGCTGCAGGCCTTCAGCAACCATGCCCGACGCCATCCGAAATTCGCGGCGCCGTCCGTCACCGGCTGAACCGATCCGCAGAGCCGGTCGCAACGAAACGTCCCGGCGGAAGAGCGCGATCCGCGATCCACTGATAGGTTGCGGCACATGGCATATTCCCTGAACCGCCGCAGCGCGATCCATGGAGGGCGACAGTGATCATTGGCGCGCGCCGCGTTGTTCCGAAAACGCGATATTCCAGGACGCGATCGTTGAACCGCCGGACGGCCCGCCTGCCGGGACGGTCGAACCATAGTTGCAACTCACAGCCGCCGGTTCCGCACAGGGACGTATCGTCCATGCGACCACCATCGACGATCCACATCCAGCCGTTCGCAAAGCGCTCTCGCCTCACGCCAAGCAGGGGCGTCCTCAGCCGCGCAGGTCTCGCGCTTGCTCCGGCCATCGCGTGCGCAGCCGCGATAACCGCCGGAGGCGGGGCTGAGGATACCGATGCCGCCATCAATGCGATGCAACAGATCATTCCTTGGCGGCCTCGGCGATACGGCGCTGATCGGCAGTCAATGAAGCGATCTGCGCCTTTGCCCCTTCATGGCCACGCTTCGCCGCGATACCCCACCAACGCAGGCCCTTGGCGTCGTCCTGCGGCACGCCCTGGCCGTCGACATACAGACTGCCAAGCAGTGCCGCCGCGGTCGGGTCGCCGGCTTCCGCGGCGCGCTTGATGAGCGCCGCGCCCGCGACATCGTTTTTAGGGAAGCCCAGTCCGTTCAGCTGCATTTGACCGTAGATGCGCTGCGAAACGACAATGCCGGCATCGGACGCTTTGCGGATCAGGGCATATCCCTCTTCCTTGCTACCGCCGCCGCGGCCCGCTGCGAACAAGCTCCCGAGGATACTGGTCGACTCTCGCTCGCCACCATCGGATGCCATCTTCAAATATTTGGCCGCGCGTATGTCGTCCTCGGTCACGCCCATGCCATAGAGATATATCGTGCCGAGCATCGCCTGCGCCGCGACCTCGCCAGCGTCGGCGGAAAGCGTAAGATAGTGCACGGCGGGTGCACCGTCGTAATCCGTGTCCTGCCACCGCTTCAACAACTGCATGCCGTATTGGAGTTGCCCGAAACGGTCGCCGGCTTCCGCGCTTTTCTTCATCCAGCCGGTTCCGGCGGCGACATCGCCGCCGCCGCCAATCCCTTCCGCCAACATATAGCCGTAATTGCCCTGTGCTCCCGCATGGCCGGCATTCGCCCCGAGTTCGAACGCACTGCGCGCACGCGGCAGATCGCGCGGCAGGGGATAGTCCGAATTGAGGATACGCCCCAGATCATAGGCAGCGGCGCCGTCGCCCGCCTTCGCCTGCTGCTCCAGCCTGGCGAGGACGAGGCCGGGGGCGTCTGCGGCGCGGATCGTCACATAGCGCGTCGCGACCACCGATTGCGGACCGGTCGAGGCGCCAGGCATCGCGACACCAGCATAACCTGAGGTGTCGGCTCTGCCGCCGCCCACCGGCTGACCACTCGACGCTGGCGCCCGGCTGGCATTGGCGATCGACTGTTGCCGCGCCATCGCCGCGTCGAATGCACTGCGGTCGGCACGCGCGGCTTGCTCGCGCATCGTGTTCATCGCCCGCTGGCGATTGGCCTCGTCACTCGTCTGGCCCCACAGCGGTGTTGCCGCCAGGGCCAGAACCACGGCAAGAGGGAGGCGCGAAGAAACGGTGCGTGCCATTTCAACGCGGCTTCGGCGTGTAAGGCATCCCGATGACCGTCATGCCCTTCGCAGTGACACCGCGCTTGATGACCGCCATATATTCGTTGGCCTTGGCCATCGTCGGTTCCAGATGGCAGTCGCCGAGCATCTTGAGGTCGGGCTCGCCGCTATAAACTCTCTGCTGCATCGCCGTAGCGAAGTCCGCGGCCATCTCCGCCCGGTCGCTTTCGCTTGCCGGCAATGGGTTGGTATAGATCATCCGGCTCTTCGACGGGATGATAACGGAACAGGCTGCAAAGCCCGTGGGGCTTGCGCCGTTCTGAGCAACAGCCGTCGGAGCAGAGGCCGCCAGCAGCGTGGCCACCGTGGATATGATCGAAACAAACATGGTTTTCCCTTCGTGATGCGGGAAGGACCGTGCCGCAAACGTCGGCCGCCGACACCCCTGAAGTCAGGGGGAACGCCCCGGTCGGACGAGGCCGCGCTCGACTGCGGCAAGTGTCGCCTCCGCACGCGATTGGACATTCAATTTTTGATAGAGAATCTTGATGTAGCTGGTCACGGTGTGCGGCGTCAGGCCGAGCTTTCTCGCGGTTTCCGTCGTGGTCATGCCGGCGGAGATCAGCGTCAGCACTTCCACCTCACGCGGTGTCAGACCGGCATCGTCACGACGCTCTACCTTTGGCCGCGCACCGAAATGCTGCATCATCCGCCATGCGATAGACGGCGAGAGCGGCGGTTCGCCAGCCTCGATCCGGCGCAGTAGCGAAGACAATGTGTCAGCGTCGCGATCCTTCAACAAATAACCCTGCGCGCCAGCCGCGATAGCGTCGAACAGATGGGCATCATCGTCGTAGATCGTTGCCACGATCGGGACGGTTCCGGGATGGCGCGCGGCGATCAATCGCAGAAGATCGATGCCCGAGCCGTCGGGCAGACCCAGGTCAACAAGTGCCATCGCGAAAGGAAGCAACGCGCCTTGTTCCTGCCCCTCCAACCAGCGGCGCGCGTCGGCGAGCGTTGCGCATTGCGCGACGGCCATGTCCGGAAAAGTTGCAGCCAACACCTCGACCAGCCAGACGCGGACACAGTCCTGATCCTCGACCACCAGGCATTGCCGCGTCGCGGTCGCGATGGTCGGAATATTATCCGGCATACTGCATGTCCCTCTGTAAAGCCGCGGCGGCAGACGGGGTATCGAGCGGCCAGCACAATGTCAGCCGGGTACCGCGGCCCGAATGATCGACTTGGAGAGTTCCGCCGATGCTGGCCATGCGAGCCGTGATACCGTTCAGGCCCGTGCCGTACGATGTCACTTGCGCCATGCCGCAGCCGTCGTCCTGAATCACGATGCTGGCCGTTCTGTGATCAACAGCGATCCTCACGCTCAGGCACCGAGCGCCGGAATGGCGGATCGTGTTGCTCACCGCCTCCCGGATGGCCGAGGTGACCGCCTTCGACATCCGGTAGGGCAGCAGCCGATCGTCAATCGCTATCAGGATCGGCCAGTCTAGCACTATGTCGGCGGCTTCCATCCGAGACGCAGTTTCGTGGCGGATATCGGCGATGACCCGGGAAATCGGAGCGCTCTCGCCGATCAACCCGGTGACAAGTGTTCGAATGTCACGCAGCGCATCCTGCAGCAGCGTCCTCACCGGCCCTTGCGCGATATGGATGCCCGACAGCAATCTCGCGCCGATGTCATCGTGCAGATCTTGCGCCATTCGCTGCCGTTCGTCGGCAGCACCACGATCATAGGACCGCAGCGCTTCGGTCGCGTGCCGGCACAGGCTGATCATCTCGTCGAGCAGCGCTTGATCTTCGGGCGAAAACAGCCGCGTTCCCCGATCGGGATAGGCAATACGTGTGGAGCCGATTTCGGTTGGCCCACAGACCAGCATCGCCAATCCGTCTTCGACGATTTGGGTCGAGGTCACCGCATCCACGGAGTGATGGGCGATTTCCAGTGGGTCGAACAGCCGCTGCAACAATGCCTGCCAGCGTGCTTCGCGGAGCACCGGCGAGGCGAAGGCGACCTCGACCGCGGCGCCGAACATGGTTATGTCTCGTGTCCGGCGGCGCCCCAGCAGCATCGACGCAAATGCTGCCCGTGCAGGCTGATACCCCAGCCCGACCATGACGACTGCCAAGCCGAGTGCCGGCCCCTGGTCCAGTCCCAAACCATAGATCATGGCCGCGTCGATGCCCCACAGAACAGCCGTCGCGCAGCCGACGAAAAGGATTCGGAAGCTCCACGCCTTTGCCTCGAACAATCTGTAGCGCAACAGTCCGAACGCCAGCCCCGCGTAGATCAGTAGAAGAAGTGGGAAGCCGACAGTCCCGTCGACGACGGCGCGCGTCCCGAGCAGGTTTGGCAGGGTGAGCAATATGATGAAACCGCCCGCGCCGAGTGCAACCGCCAACCCGAACCAGGTCAGTGCCGCCCGCGACAAAGGATCGCGGCGTGTAACACGGAATTGCGCGGCCAACGCCGCGCACAGCGCGATGAACAGGATCGTCACACCGACCTGCGATCCGCCTGTGGCCTGCCGAAGCCAGACCAGCGCCCCAGCAATGTCGTCGCCGGTGTCATGGGTCCATTCCAGGAAGCGCCCAACGGCGATCAGTACGATCCAGGCCACGACCACGATCGCGCCGGGATGCAGCCACCGCTCCGGCAAGATGCGGCGCGGATAGACGCAGAACAATACCACCATCACGACGGCAAAGATCATCGCACTCAGTTCATGCGAAAACATCAGCCAGCGATACAGTTCTCCGTCGATCGCGAGACTGCGCGATATGGTGATCGAGGGGCCGGCGACGACAAACGGGAACAGAGCGCCGGTCAGGGCGACGAGCCTGTTGGGCAGGGCTGCGGGCGCCGCGGCGAGCACAATCGCTGAAACCCCGACGCCAACAAGCCCCGGCAGAAGGATCACCCAGAATCCGATCGGGTTGCCCAGAAAACCTCGGGCCCCGCGCACCGGTCGGCTCACCTCACCGGCACGGATCTGTGCTCCGGGTATCCGCATCATTGCGGAAAGCGTCGTCTGGCGCACGTAGAAGCGATTGAGTTCCGCCGCGCTATTGAGTTCGTCGCTATCAAGGGTCAGGTCGATCGGCAGGATGTCGACCTTGCGCATCGGCCTAGCGCGGATTTCGGGCGAAGCAATGGCGACTGGAACCCGTATCTGCCCCCCGTCAACAGCCACGACCGTGCCGTCGACTAAGACCAGCACCATGTCGAAGTTCGGCTGTCGAGATCCGAGCCAGATTGCCGCAAGCGTAATGGCGACGCCCAGCAGCACCATCGCCTGGACGATCCGCGCCGGTGAGCGCATCGCGGTTTTCGTCCAAAACATCGTCTCGCGCGGCCCTTATCGAAATCTCGCCCGCCCGAGAGCAGAGCGGACCGTCCGCTCCACCATCGCTTGCCGGCTCGTATGCGCCACGACTTCCGCTCACTCTACTTCGATTGTTCGACCAGCAACAGCGACGCGACGCGAAACCAGTCCACGGTGTCGTTGAACAGCGATCTTGTCATGCCGCTCTGGGACAGATTGACATCATACGTCAGCGCCGGGTCTTTCGAGTCATCCAGATAAAGCCGCGCAAACTTGAGGCGCGTGTTCATCTTGTTGATCTCGTCGAGCGTAAAGCGCTTGCCGTCCGACAGCCCGAAATAGAGCGTCACGAAGCTACAGCCGATGTTATTCTTGCAACCGCCAAATATGACGCCGATCGTCGCTTTCTCGACAGTGGCGATAATCAGCGGATCGCCGCTCGAGTCCTTTTTCAGTACCGCGCCGTACCCACCGTCTATGAGGGAATCGACAAGCGTCTGCGGGGCGTTCGCTTTCACCATCAATGGCTCTCCCCGGGGGGTGGCCGCTGCGGGAGCCTGCGCGAACGCGGGCGATGCCAAAGTGCAACCGCTTGCCAGCATCAATACCAGAGATTTTAAACGCATACGCCTTGCCCTTCACAATGTTGTCGAGCGCGGAAGTATCTCCGAAGGTCGGCGGCGGCATCCCTAGGGTCAGGGGGTTGACAGGGATTTCCTTGCAGCTCGATCGGCGCACCTCCGTGGTCATGAGCGGGGCGACCGTTTACATTCAAACTTGCTGGCCTACGAAATCCGCTCGACCGACCGGACGCTTTCTGGCGCCTTGATCAGAATCGGCTAGAAAACAAACGGCCATAAATTGCCATCAATCGAAATCAGGAAATACTCGGCCCGCCCCGCCCTCTCCCGATCGCCCAGCTGACCCCGTCACTCCGCAGGATTCCGGACACGCTCTTGCCGACATGGCGCTCAAGAACCGTTCGCCACGGCACAAGCGTGAACTCACGCGACTTTTCGATCAGCGCGAACCGTCCGCTCAGCGTCTCCACCGGGCGCCGATAGATGCCGCCGATCTCGGCGCCGGGCCGACTCTCGACAAAGGGCATGCCGAGCTCGCGCGATAACTGCGTGCCGACCATTTGCAGTTCGCGGCGCTGAAGCGTCGCGATCATGCCCGCGCGATACACCGTCGCACTCCCGCTTTCCTCCGCGAACCCCTGGGCAATGAGCCATTGCCGACGCCGCGCCTGCGCTTCGCGCGCGTGATGCCCAAATCCGGCATCGCGCAGCGGGATCGGCTGTTCCGCTACCAATTCCCGATCGAGCCAGGTCGCTGCGTCCGCCTCGATCAACGCCTCGAGCGGGCGCGGGGACAGGGTCGAGACGATGACCGGCCGATCTTTCGCTCGCGCAGCTTCATAGACGACCACCCGGTCGAGATGGTCCGGCGCGATGGTCCATGTTCCATCCGGGCCCCGCTCGACAGCACCTGTAAGCCGCCGCATGGCCTCAAGCCGCCGGACATGCGTTTCGGCAAAAGCTTCGGTGGCCGTCGGATCATGCCTGAGATGGGCATCGACATCGTAGCGCCCTCCGTGCGCGGCAGCGACCGCAACGACCGCACGATCGGCGTCACGGATGTCGCTCACCACGGCCTCGATCCTGACGATAGCTCCGGCAGCCAGCGGCTCGACCGAGTCCGCCTTGCCGATATCGACATAATAAGTGCGCCCGTCCGTTGCATCGACGAGCAGGTAATGACGATCATTGAGCTCATCGGACAGGCCGCGCTCGACCAGTCGCCCGGCCAGCGCCGCCGCGCCTTCGGCCTGTGGGGCATAGATTGAGAGATCGGCGAGCGCAGGCGCGTCCCGACGCGAGGCAAATGCGCGCTGCATTGTACGGATGATATCGCCACGTTCGCCCATCGCCTTGAGCGTGCCGGCAAGGTCGATCGCCAAACGCCAGCGTCCCTGTGTCATCGGCTCAGCCAGCCCGAGCCGCGCCAGCTTGCTCAATCGGCCGGCGCGCAGGCTCTGGTCGAACATATTGCGCCCAACTGCGGTCACCATCCGCTGGTCATCCGCATCGCGCAGCAAGGCACGGTCTATGCTGGTCAGCCTTTCCTGTTCGACCTCCGCCCTCAGCCTGGCTTCGATCGCGCGGTCCGTCCTGGGGCCGAGATCGATATCGACGAGTTCGCAAGCGCGCTCGCGCATGCCGCCGGAGATATACTCGCGCGCGATGATCAGATCCTTGCCGCGATCGTCCTTGCCCCTGACGATGATGTGGGTGTGCGGATGCCCCGTATTGAAATGATCCACAGCCACCCAGTCGAGCCTGGTACCCAGATCCTCTTCCATTCGCGTCATCAATCGCCGGGTCAACGACCTGAGATCGTCATACTCGGCACCGTCCTCGGGCGAGACGATGAAGCGGAACTGGTGGCGATCGCTCTGCCCGCGTTCGAGGAACGGCCTGCCGTCGAGACTGTCGGACTCGGCGCCGTAGAGTCGGCCGGGTTTGCCATCGCGCGTGACGCCGTCGCGCTGGACATAACGCAGATGCGCCCGCGCCCCCGCAGCCCCTTTCCCCGCAAGCCTCACGATCCGCGACTTGATGATCACGCGGCGCTGCCGGAACGCGGCATAATGATCGCGTGACACGAGTATGCGGCCGACGCCTGCGCCGCGGCCGATCCGGCTGCCGTGAAATCGGCCCTTGGTTCCCGTCAATCCAGCCGCACCGCCCCGCGCCAGATTAGTGGCCGCGAGTATCTTCGACAGGTAGCTCCGGGCACGGCCCTTTCCCTTGGCGCGCATGCGCCCCAGGCGCGGTTCAAACGCGTCGTCGGTCGCCATCGATCGGACTCCGGGCCAGAAACTGCGGATCATGCGGCGTCCCCGAACACAAGAAAACCGGTGCCACCGCGTGCCGCGGAAATGCTGACCTCACGGGCGAAGCGGCACCGTCAACTTGCGAGCAGTGCCAGAACACCCTCTCAAAAACGATGTGCAGACAATATGTTATGGCGACTGTCTGCAAGACGGTGCCATGCTTTCATCTTGCCTTCCGCCTCCCCCCTTACAAATCCTTGATCCCCACCATTTTCCAGGGTCGACGAGGCCAAAAAAGGGAAGCGGCGCCTGTCATGCGCCGCTCCCGGACCAGCCCCGATCATCGAAGCCGGGAGAATGCATTCACCGCCTCCGTCATGCAGGCCCTTCGCTTGAGATCATGCAGCCGGTGAACCGCGCCGTCGCCATCCACGATGCTGATCGCCGTGAACCAGTCCCCCTGGAGTCGCCCGATTATCGCGACCCGATCGAGCTCCAGATCATCACCCTCATCACCCTCCCATGCCCCCAGATGCCGTTCCTCGACGCGGCTCTCCCAATAAAAATCCGCGGCTTCCGCCTCGAGAAAATATGCCGCGATATCCCCGCATCCGCTGCATCCGAACTGCGCTTCGAGCCCCGCGATCAGCGCCGGAAATGCGTCGCGCGCTGCCGCTTCTATGGTCGAGATCATGGTCATGAGAACCTCCAAATCGATGTCCCCTTGATCGAGGACAAAGATCCGGAGTCGGTCGCCGGGCCGGTTGTCAGGGCCGCCGCAGGCGCCGCGCAGCGGCGGTGGAGGAACCGATTTGCGCAGCAAATTGGAGGGGCCGCCGGCCTTGAAAGCCGGTCCGGCGGCCGTCATGCTGGGCCTTGCCGAGACGAGCCCTCACCCGCACCGCCGCATCAGGACGGTCACTATCTGCCTGAGGCAAGGGTTACGAACAGGCCGCCGGTCGATATCGGAACCGGGCGCTCGCCGGCACCGGATGTGGCTTTCCGGACTAAGAAGATACGATCGGAAGAACGGGTTTTGGGTGCCGGACGCGCCCCCTGTGGGAGACCTGCCACCGAAGCCAGATAGGCACGCGTCTCGCCCGGAAGCGCGCGGCCCGTCGCGAGATGCGCCGCATAACGCACGGGCCCGGCATTATAGGCACCGAATAGCCCGGGATAGCCGAACCGGTCGCGCATCAGCCGCAGATAGAAGGTGCCGGCGAGGATATTGTCGCGCGGGTCGTGCGGATCTGAGCCGAGGCGAAGCCGGGCGCGCATCTCGGCCCAGGTGCCGGGCATCAGCTGCATCAGCCCCATCGCTCCGGCGCGCGAGACGATCGGGCGGCCGCCGAGCATCGTCAGGCCGCCGCTTTCGGCGCGCATGACGCGTTCGATCCAGGCGACGGGGATCCCGAACCGGGCCGATGCCTCGGCGATATGGGGCTGCCAGCGATCGACCGACTCTGCCCATGCGGGCTGGGCGACGGACAGCGCCAGCGCGAGGCCGACCGCTCTCAACGCGGCCATATGAGCCGCGCCTTGCCCACTATATCGGCCGGTGTCGTCGCTCCGAAATAGCGACCATCGAACGATGCTGGCGTATCCATCAACAGAAACAGCGCGTCTTCCCGGAGCGTGAAACATCCCGTCCAGGCGGGCATGTGCCGTCCCTGCCCGTCTCGGTCGCGGCGCAGGACGCGCCAATGGCCATTGATCGAGATCGAACGACCCTTCGCGCAGATTTGGTCACCCGACATAGCGGCAACCCGCTTCACCAGCGGCACATTGGCGGGCAGATAATGGCGCCGTGCAGCGAGATTGCGGAACGCCAGAGGGATCCGGGCGATCACCATGTCGCCTCGCTCGACAGAAGACGGATCACTTACCAGATAGAGGCCGGGCGGCGCGCTGGCGCTCGCATTCCAGACCAGCCACGGGCGCGGCGGTACGACAAGTGTCGCGCCGAGCGCGACCACGAGGACCGCGACCAGCACGGTGCCGGTCGCGACAGGGCGATCAAGCCGCATCGACGGGACCTCCCGCGACGCCCAGCGACCAGGCGTCGAGATCGTCGATATGATAGCGGATATGGCGGCAATGACGCCGGAAACGCGGCCCCGTCCGCGCACTGCGCTGTTCCTGGAGCGTGCGCACCGACAGCCCCAGATAATGCGCGGCCTGCTGCGGGCTGAGAAAAGGCGAGCCTTTGGCGGCTCGCGCCGCGCGCACGGTCTCGTCGGGTTGGTCCTTGTCGTCCATGCCGCATCTCCGCGAACGCTGGCGCGCCGATGCGCCGCCTGTCGCCCTGCGGTGTGGAGATCCCGGTCGCCCATGCGTAGGCTCGAAAACCGCGCAGCCGATCGTCGAGCCCAGGAAGACGCCCCGTGCCCGGGTGGGCACGGGGCCTGGTATTCATTCGGCCGGATTCCAGATGATTGCGAAGCTGTCGTCATCGTCCTGGCCGGCGGCACGGCCCAGATTGGCGTAGAGGGTGCGCGGCCCGAGCTCGGGCGCGGACATCGACAGCCGGACATATTCACGCTCCGACACGTCGCCGGTGCGGATCCAGCCGCCGCCGAGTTCGACGCCACCGGCCAGGACCCGATAGTCGGGCTGATCGCCGGTCTTGTGGCGGTTGGGGATGATCTCGACTTCGGCGCGGACAGTAAGGGTCTTGAGGACGCCCTTGAAGCTGCCGTTTTCCTGGCGCTGGACATAACCGATTGCGGGCATTGTTCGTCTCCTTGTCACTCGCCCGAAACCGTTCCGGGCGATGGGTGGACCGAAGGGACGGCTGTCAGCCGGTGCCGTGAACCGTCAGGCCGCAGCGCAGCGGAGGACCGGAGCGGGAGGGGTATTTGAGAGCGCAGCGACCGCGAGGAGCCGGCGCAGCCGGGCGGGGAAATACCCCGGACAGCGATGGTTTCAGGGGACCGGCGGCCGTCCCAGGTCATGCACCCGAGGAGCCGGCAACGGTTGCGACCGATGTGGAGATGACGAACTCATGCGATCCGATCCAGCACCGAACACGGTACCGTCACGGTCGCCTCGCGCGCCTCGCGGCACGCTCCTCATGCTCTGTCCGACCCGCTGCCGAGCGCGCACAGCCATGGTCGGAACCTGTCCGAAAGCGCCTCCCCCGGCGCGGCATCCTCATCACGATCCCGTTGGTGAACATATCGGGGCGACGGTGGCCGACGCCGGCTATTCGTTCCCGAAACCCCATCGTATAGGCGTCCGACAGGAGGATGAATGACGATATTGGATACGGTGCGGGGCTTGGTCGAGCGGCTCTCGCCCGAACCGGTGTGCGACGAATGCATCGCTGGACGCCTCGGCCTGGCATCGACCAGCCAGGCGAACAAGAAGTCGCGCGAACTGGCCGGGACCAACGGATTCGAACGCAAGCTGGACGTCTGCTCGCTTTGCGGCGCGCCGCGTACGGTGATCCGGCTGCGCCCGCCACGCCCATGAAAATCCGCGCGCCGACGCCCGCAGGGCGGAGGCGCGCGGCCCGATTTTGAGACGCCGAGGATGCAGCCGGGGATGCGGGCTGCGAAGACCTCGCCTTCACAGCCCGAATTATGTCATGCCGCCCTGGCGTATCCGTCCCCGGCCAATGCGATGGCGGGCGGGTTCACCGGGTCGGGTGCGTCATCGCGAACGAACGCCGCCGCGACCAGCGCAGCGGCATCGACGCTGCCGACCCCGCCCCTTGCCGTATAGCTGTCGGGCGGGAAATTCATCCAGCGCGGCACCCAGTTTTCGACTTTGGCCCGGCCGTTCCCGCCGTCGAGATGGTCGGTCACGATTGCCTTCAAGGTCTTGGATGCCTCCGCCGCGTTCGCCGCAGCGACGCTCTCGCCCGCCACCTCGGCGACGATCCGGCCCAGCACCTCGCGGTCGCGGATAGCCGAGAAGAAAGCGGGATCGGCCTGCCACCACTGCGCCATATCGACGCCGATCTGCCGTCCGACCGCCTCAACGGCGGTGCTGCCCGCCGCCATCGTCTCGCCGATGACGATGGCGACCACGTCGAGAAGCGCGCGGTCGGGCAGGTCAAGCAGGCGGATGAACAGCCCCGCCAGATCGTCGCCGCCGCCGGTCACGCTCGGCTCCTCCGCTGAAAATCCGAGCAATGTCAGCACCGCTCGCCGATTCTCGTCGAAGACCGTCTCGCCGCGACATGCCTCGACCGACTCCTGAACCGCCACGTTGCGGGAAGCCTGTGGCTCGGGCGTCACGCGAAACAGGTGCGAGCCGACGATAACATGCGCGACGAGCAGCCGCAGCGCGACCTTGGGATGCCCGGTCAGCGCGGCGCGGACGGCGGCATGGCGATGCAGGTCGATATAGCTCTGCATGACGCTCGTGACCTCGGGCCGCTCCGCCTTCCGGCCAGTACCGATCGCCTCGCCTTTTTCGAGGCGACGCGCTTCCTTGCGGGTCACATAACCCTCGTGGAAAATCACTTCGCCCGATGAACGGACCTCGATATAGACGCGCCCGCCCTTGCGCTTCGGGGCCTTTTCATGCTCCCAGGACTGGAACGGCTCGGATGGCGGGACGATAACGACATCGCTCCAGCCCGCTTCGCCATACGCCTCGCGTCGGGTATCGATCGCCGCGTTCTGCGCGGCCCAGAAGCCATCGACGTCCGCGACATAATTGTCCTCGCGGAACAGGTCGGCAACCGTCGCGACACCGCTTGCAGCGATGTCGAACAGCGCCATGCTCGCTTTTATCGCGTGTCCGCCGAACAGCCATGATTTGAGCCGATGGCCGGTCGGCGCATAGGCATCGGGGTCGTCGTGCAGCGCCAGCCATGATTTTTGCTGGCTTTTGCTCGCCAGTGTCAGCTGGCGGATGGTCCCGGCCTCGATCTCTTGCTTGCGATAGAGGCCTCGCAGACGCGGCAGCAGATTGCCGAGCGCAAGGATACGCCTGACCATCAGTTCGGGAAGCCCGAACGTCTCCGCGATATCGGCGGGGCTGCGCCCTTCCCGGACCAGCCGCACGAAGCTGTCCCATTGAGCAACCTCGTCGGGATCGAGCCGCGCGATGTTCTCGATCATCGACGCCTCGACCGCATCGGCGTCGTCGCCGTCCTCGAGAATGGCGCAGGGAACGGGTTCGGCGCTGCCGTTTTCCTCTGCGACGAGGCGGGCGGCATGAAAGCGCCGCGCGCCCGCGACGATCTCATATGCGTCAGGCTCGCATCCTTCGGCTTCGCTCGGGACAGGGTTGGGCCGGACGAGCAAGGGCACGATCACGCCGCGCTTGCGGACGGTCGGCAGGATGTCGGAGACATCAGGCGCCTTTTTCGCATAGCGCATATTGGCCTTGCTGACGCTCAGCTTGCCAAGGTCGATAAAGTCGAGTTTCATTGTCTGCACTCCATGTGAGTGCCGGTCCGTCATTCTTTGCGGGAGGGCGGACCGGCTTAAGATACGGCGATACGCGCCGTGCGTCAGCCGCTCCCCTCATCGGAAGACGGAAGCTCGTCGTCGCCCCCTGTCGCCGTACGGCGAAGCAAGGTTTCGGCATGGAGGATGGACCCGGCGCGTCGCGCGGTGTCCGCCCATGTCGACAGCCGGTGAAGGCTCGAAAAGCACAGGTCGCGCTCAAGCCTCAAGTCGAATGGCAGGCGTATTCCGGCCAGTTCGGTCAGGCTGAACGAGCCGAGTTCGGGGCAGCCGAAGCCGAGATCGGCAAGACCGAACAGCGTGTCGCCATCCTCGGCGAGCTCGGTCGCGAGCCACGTCGCGGCTCCCATCGGATTGAATACTTTGACCGTCGGGATCGGATCGGGCGCCGCGCGGCCGTCCCGGTCGGCGGCGAGGCGGGCGATGTCGTTGGCGCGGAGCGTGGTGCGAAGCACTGGGGTCAGGAGGATCATGCCGCTGTCCTCCCATCGACGGCCTTGCCCGCCGCGCGGACGACGCGGCGCGCGATGAATGACACGGATGGCTCGGCGGTCTTTCGCATGGGTGATCTCCTCCACCGCCCCCAAACCACAAGGCCTCCCCGAAGAGCGGGGGATGGGCGGCACCCAAGCGACCAGAGAGGCCCGAGCGAGCGGATCGCGGCACCGAAGGGCGCAGCGCAGCGGAGCACCCCGGGCGCCCCGACCGGGGTTGCCACGGACCGCGGCGGGCCTAGCCGGGAGCGCCGCCCGACCCCGCTCGACCGGGATAGGCCACATCAGAAGACTCGGCTGCGCGGCAGCCTCCGGTCAGCGGGGCCCAGCCCCGCCCCGCCAGCCGATCGTTGCCTTTGGCCGAGACCGCAGGGCTCGGCGGCGCCCAGGCGCCGTAGAGCGGCGGTCGTGCCCAAGGCATGGCGATGCCCCGCTCCGACGAGGAGCGGCAAACAGACGCACCCTCGGTCGCGCCGGCCGGCGCGGCGGCGTGCGCGCGGGCCTGTGGGCCAGCCGCCGCCGCGCCCCCCGGCAGCGAGCGGGTGTGCGAAGCGGGAACAGCAAAGACGCGCGCCCCCTGGCGGCTTCGCAGAAGACGCCAGTGCGCGCACCATCGATCCCGCGTTCAACCCGGCATCGCCGCCGACGCACGAGGCGTCAGCGACATGGGCAGACCGGCCGCAACCCGCCAACAGATCGACATCGACACGGCATCAAAAACAGGAGCCACGATCGCGCCGGCCACGGCATCAATGAAACCAGTCGGACGCCGGCAACGCCGCGAGCGCATGGGCACTCCGGACAAGTCGCTGGACGCGAAGGCGGATGCTCGGGGCATCGACCCGCCAGCGCCGCGACACGATCAGCGGCGCGAAAAAGCACCGCGCGATATCCTGATGGCTTGCGCCGGCAGCGATGGCATCATGCGCACGCAATGCCAGGATCCACCGCCCCGCTCGCCGTTCCTCCCCGGGCCAGACACACGCACCGCGGCATAGTGACGACAGACGACGCAACGCGCGCAACGACGGTTGCAGCCCGGTGACCCCGACAAGATGCCAGACAATCACGACCGGAGTGTCCAGGAAACCGGCGCCACGCAGATCGATCCGCACGGCATGTCGGCCGTCGCCGATCCGGATATGCTCGACCTCACCATCGACAATAAGGCGTGGCATCGGCTTCAGCGTGGCGAAGTCGAATGCAACAGCGCCTTTGACCACCATCCCACCTGCGCGAACGCGATCGGCGATCACTCCCTGGAGCACCGCCGGATCGCAGCCCGCGCGCCAGAGCGGCAGAGCGACCCGCGCGTCTAATTCCGGATCCTCGCAGCGCACAAGACCGAAACGAAACGCCGCCCCGGCATCGCGCCAGTCGCGGCGATAATGCGCATTGCGACGAAGCCATTCCCAGGCGAAGCAGGCCCGGTCCGCGCCGGCGAGCCAGGCATAGGCGCGCGCATCCTGCCAGTCCGGCAAGGCGGCCAACACAGCCACCCCGCCGACTCCGGTTCAAACGTCGAGCGGGCCGGCGCGCCCAGCCGAAACCACGATTTCGAAAGGCTCAGCCCTACAGAGGCGATACGGTCCGACGATCGCCTGGACGATGCCGGCAGCGCTCGTGGCAACATATGACTGTCCGCTCGCCATCCGCAGGTTTTGAGCATGCATCGCGTTTCATAAAATGCGCGCGTTCGCGCCTATTGATTTCTTGCACGCATTCGAGCGCTCGATCCGGATCCACTCGCACTCAATCTCCCCAGCCCCTCACCGGTTTGCCTCATTTACGATGTCCTCCAGGGTAATCTCCCCGACCGCGAGCGCGGCGACGACGAGCTGTGTCCGGCGGACAACACCGAAGCGGATCCGGGCAGCATCCAGATATTTTCCGACAGTCTCTTCGCTCAACCCCAGGATCTTGGCTGTCTCCCAATCTGTCTTGCCTTGCGCGACCAGCGATACGCATTGCCGCTGCCGCGGGGTCAGGCGTGCATGTGCCGGCTCGGCGTGCAGCAGCTGTCGCGCCGACTTGAACGCGACATGGGCGAGACACTCCGCCGCAAACAATGCGGTTCTTGGAAGAGTCTTGCCGAGCGGCATCACGAACGAGCAACTCGCCTTGCGCACGCCCGGCGCATGCAGCGGAACCGTAAAGCCTTCCCCAAGCCCATTCCGCCGAGACTCGACCAACATGGCCGCCTGACGCGGCTCAAGTGTGATAAGTCCTGCAATCTCGTCCCAGCCAAAACCGCCGACATGTCGGGATGCGATCAGCTGGACAGGATCGAGACGATGCAATGCACGTCTGGTGAACGCCTCCACCCAGTGATCGGGATAGTTGTGGACGAACAGGAATGTCCCAGGCGGCCGCGCCAGATCGACATGTTCGACCAAGGCATGATGCGAAAAACCAAGATCACAGACGGCCGTCGCGAACACAGTGTCGAAAGCAGCTAAGTCTTTCAGGCTGCGCGAGCGATCGGCGAATTCAAGAACACGCTCCATCGCACGGTTCGAAGAAAGCACCCGATCACGCCGCGTAGCGCGATACGAACACCCTTCCTGTCCCCGGCGCAAAAGGCTCACGTCCCGCGCTCCAGTCAACTCATAATATCCGATATAAGCAGAATATAGTTGCAACATATCCTTTCAGCATTTCTAGTATGAATTATCGCCGCGGCTCGATCGCCAGATGCGGATCAAATGCCGCCGGAGCCATCACCTGGATTCTTGTTTGAGGGACGAGATCCGGGACAGAGGTTTGAAAGGCGACGTCATGATGCGACGGAATGAGAACGTCCGCGTCATTTGCGTCGATATGCTCGGACATGCCTGCATTTGCGGCAACAATGGATTTCGCCCGGTCTGTCTCGGAGGTTCGTACGCGTGACGCGCTCGCGGATGCACTTGAGGAGACGTGCGCCCGCCTTGGCATGCGCTATTTCGCGCTGTCGCATCATGTCGACTTCGCCGCTGACCCGAAGGGTTTGCGCCTCCACAATTATCCCGACGGCTGGGAACAATGGTACGACGCCAACCGGCTTGGCATCAGCGACCCGATCCACCGTGCCAGCCATCGCATCGCTCACGGGTTCTACTGGCGTGATGTTCCCAAGCTCATTCCGCTGCTTCCCAGCGACCTGTCATTGCTCGCGCAGGGACGGCGCATCGGACTTGGCGAAGGCGTCACCATCCCAGTGCACATGCCTGGCGAGGCCAGGGGGTCATGCACCTTTGTCGCTGCGCTCGGCGACATGCCGAATGAGACGATCCTGCCCTGCGCACAAAGCATTGGCGCGCTTGCCTTTGAAAGCGTTCGCCGGCTGCTGCGAAGCAAGTCGAAGCCCCCTGTCATTGTCAGCGAGCGGCAACGGGATTGCATTGCGCTCGCCGGGCGCGGCATGAACAATGCGGCGATCGCGCAGCTGCTCGGGATTGGCGAACAGACGGTGATCGAGCATTTCCGCGCTGCGCGGGCCCGGCTCGACGTGGGCACGCGCACGGAGCTGGTGATATGCCTGCTGGCGAACGGCCAGCTGTGCATCGACGATGTGGCGGTCGTTCTGCCGCCCCCTCGGCGCTAAGATAAACCGCCCCCCTCCCTAGACCTAGGGATACCGGAGACACCTCCGGCCTGCTGCAATCACGATGTCCGAAACAAGCGGGGCATCGCCATGTTACATCTGATCGATCATACCAGTCATGCCGAAGGCGCCGTGCTGCGCGCCATGTTCGAAGCGCGCAAACAGGTCTTTGTCGACCTGTTGCGATGGGATGTCCCCGTGCTCGGCGGCAGCTGGGAGCTCGATCAATTCGACACCGAGGACGCGCGCTATATTATCCTGGCCGACCAGCATAGTCGCCACTTGGCTTCCGCCAGGCTGCTCGCCACCGATCGGCCCCATATTCTGAACACGCTCTTTCCAGCTCTGTGCGAGGGGCCGGTCCCGTGCGACCCGGCGACACTGGAGATCACGCGCTTCTGCATCGATCGCGGTCTCAAGGCGGCCGCGAGACGCCGAGCACGCAATCAGCTTGTCACCGCGCTTGCCGAGCATGCAATCGCCCACGGCATCGCGCGATATACCGCCGTCGCCGAATTGCGCTGGGCGCAGCAAGTCCTGGGCTTTGGCTGGCGCTGCATGCCACTTGGCATGCCGCTCGCGCATGAAAGCGGTACATTGATGGCGCTCGCGATCGAAATCGACACCGACACGCCGGCTCGGCTGGCGGAGGCCGGCATCTATTGCCCGCCGGACTCGGGCGACCGTCACTTCAGCGCCTGAAAGGGAAAACGACATGTCGCATATCGCAACATCGCCCGGAACCGCCGACGACTGGACCGCGAGACTCGACCGGGAGGGCTATTGCATCATTCCGGATCTCTTGCCGCAATCTGAAGTCCTGGCGCTCGACAGCGCGCTCGTCCCCCACTTCGCGGCGACACCGTTCTGCCGGGGCGGCTTTTACGGCGAAGGTACGAAGCGCTTCGGACGTCTGCTGTCCCGCGCGCCGCAAAGCGCCCGGCTCGTCGAGCACCCGCTCATCCTGCAGATTGTCGAGCAATTGCTCGGACGCTGGTGCGACCATGTGCAGCTCAATCTCACCCAGGGCATCGAAATCCATCCCGGCGAGATCGCGCAGGTTCCGCACCGGGACGAAGATATGTGGCATGCCGAGAAAGGCCGGATGGAATATGTCATCAACGTCATTTGGCCGTTGACCCCGTTTCGGGCGAACAATGGCGCGACGCGGATCTGGCCGGGTTCGCATGGCCGAATGGCGCTGGAAGATCCCCCGCCGGGCGATCCGATCATGGCTGTAGCCGATCCGGGCAGCGCGATCCTCTTTCTTGGATCGACTCTCCATTCGGGCGGGGCAAACACAAGCGACCATTCGCGACGCGGCATGGTCGCAGGCTATTCGCTGGGCTGGCTCAAGGCCTATGAAAATCCGTATCTCGCTTATCCTCCTGCTGTGGCTCGTCACTTTGCGCCGTCGCTGGCGAGCCTGGTCGGGTATCGCCAGCACCGGCCCAATCTCGGCAATTTCGAAGGGCAATGCCCGTCGATCCTGCTCGGCGACGCTGTCCCGGAGACGATCGCGGCAACCGACGCGCTGCTACCGGAGCAGGTGGCGATGATCGACGCCTATCGCGCCGAACAGATCGCCCAGCGCCGGGCGGCCTCGCCGGCATGAGCCCGGGTCTCACGATGGAACGGGTTTATGACGCGCTCAGGCACCGGATCATTCACGCCGAGCTTGCACCCGGAACCCGGCTCGATCCGGCCCGGCTGGCCGAGGATCTCAACGCGAGCGCGACACCCGTCCGCGACGCGCTTCATCGCCTGCTCGGCGAACGGCTGGTCGACGCGCGCCCGCAGGAGGGCTTTCATGTGCCGGTACATTCCGAAGCCACATTGCGCGATCTTCATGCCTGGTCACTCGACCTTCTGCTCGCAGCGCTCAAGCCCACGATCGCATCTCTTCATCCAGGCGACCGCGGCAGCACCGACGCTGTGTCGGCGGACACCCCTGCACCAACGAGGGTGGCCGCGCTGTTCGATGCGATCGCGGCCGCATCGGGCAATTACGAACACCGCATGGCCATGGCCAATCTCAACGCCCGGCTTCATCCCTTCAGAATGATCGAAACCCGCGCCAATCTCGGCGGGGATGCGGAAGTACATGCGCTGGAGAAGAGCTGGTACGCCGGAGACATGACAAGTCTGAAGCGGCAGCTCGCCGCCTATCACCGCCGCAGAATCAAGCTCGTGCCGCAAATCTCAGGATTAATGCGCACACCGGTCTGACAGGACGTCTCGACCAGAGCGATACCGGCCCTATCGCGCAACGCCGCCAATATGCCGGGCGATGCAACATGTTTTGAGGGAACATGAGCCGGTGCCTTTAGCCTTAAAGCTTGGACATAGCACCGGCCACCCGGCCGCAAGAACCTATCACCGGGTAAGCGAATTCGCAGGCCGAGATATGTCCAGAACGGTGAAGGCGCGTGCGTGCGCGATACGCGAGCAGCCGCACCGCAGCTGGCGCGGATCTTCCGCTGCGAGTTTTACGTCCGAGCATTCGCGCATTGATGCGCCGTTCGATCATCGCCACAAGCGGACGATGTTAGTCCGCCTGATGACCCCCCTTGCCCTGATCCTGGCGCTGTCGTCCTGCGCCGCGCAAAACGGCGCAGTGCCACCCACAGCGGCCAGTGCCACTGCCCGGCCGCTCAGGCTCGCCAGCTGGAATCTGGAATTCCTGGCGGAGAAGGACGGGACGGGCTGCGAACCGCGTGGCCCCGAAGATTACGCGGCGATGCGGCGTATCGCAGAGAGCCTCGACGCCGATGTCATTGCCTTTCAGGAGGCCGAAAATCCGGCGGCCGCCGCGCGCGTGTTCGATCCCGCACGCTATGTGATCGTCATGGAAGCCCGGGCCGGCAATCCCACCGGCACCTGCGGCGGCAAGCATCCGGACCAGGCCTTTATTCGCCAGGCTGTCGGTTTCGCCATCAGGAAAGGCGTCGCGTTCGATCACAATCCCGATGTCAGTTCGTTGATGCTGGGCAATCCCCAATTGCGCTCGGGGGTCGACATCACGCTCAAGGCCAAGGATCACGCCCCAATCAGGCTGCTCGGCATCCACCTCAAATCCGGCTGCTTTGCCGGCAGCGACGGCAAGGCCTGCCCCACCCTCTTCCAGCAAATCCCGATGGTCGAGGCGTGGATTGATGCCGCGGCAGCCGGATCGACCCGCTTTGCCGTGCTCGGCGACTGGAACCGGCGCCTCGCATCACCTGGCGATCCGGTCTGGACCGAGATTGACGACAGCGAGCCGGCCAATGCCGACTTGCGACTGGCCGATGCCGGCATATCGCCCGCGTGCGATCCGCGTTATGACAGCTTCATCGACCATATCGTGCTCGACAAGCGCGCGGGCGCCGACTTGCGCGCCTTCAGCGAAACACATTATGCCAATGGTGAGAAACATTATTCGGATCACTGCCCGGTGGCAGTCACCCTGGCCCGATAAGGTGTCGAGCCCGACGTCTTTAGCCCGGCGATCCGCCCCCGGCCCGAGCGAAACTGGTGAGCGCGTCATCGACCGCGCTGCAGGCGCAGTCTAGACGCGGCACCAATTTTTAATCTCCGGAACGTGATGATGCTTCAAAGCGTCGTTGAGGTGGGAGACCAATGAGATATTTGGCGGGACTGGTAATCGCGTCCGCTTCGATGTTCGCGGCCATTTTCTTCTGGCCGTTCAGCGCCGATGGCCAAGGTGCACTTTTCACATGTCATGTGAATGGCGTCCATGATGGCGATGGACCGATTTATTGCGATGAGGGCCAAAAGGTTCGCCTGACCGCGATTGCCGCCCGTGAACGCGACGAGACCTGTAATCCTGGCCACCCCTGCCCCGCCGCCTCAGGGGCTTCGGCGACGCATGAGCTGCGTCGCCTGTCACTTGGCCAGGCGCTTGTCTGCGAAAAGACCGGCACGAGCTATACGCGCACAACCGCCTGGTGCTGGCGCTCTGACGGCACCGAGCTCAATTGCGCGATGATGCGCAGCGAAAAAGCGGCTTATTGGCCCAAATTCGACCCGGACAAGCGGATCTGCAACCAGCGATCACCATCGGCTGGCGTTGAACCAGGATGATCCGATGAGAGGGCACGTGACCGGGACAGCCATCGCCGGCTTGGCGTAATCGGCCAGCTCTCGGGCAGCGGCATCAGGCTGCCGTGCTTTCCCTGTGCTAAGATTGCCGACAGCACCAGCTGCATATCGTTCAATCGAATCTTGGTCGTGTTGGTGTCCGGGACGGCAACGCGTTGCGCCTCTCACCGCCACAGCCCAATAAATGCCAGACGCCCGGCCTTTCCGACCGCTGTCCATGTCAGCGACACATGCTTCCTTTGCAGCGGACGTTGAACCAAATCTGGGGACTGGCCACAAAGTCTTTGCGGCTTGAGCTCGCAACGTTGCTCGTCATGGGCCTCAAAGATTCCAAACGTCCGACCGGATAGCCGCCCAAGCCATTATCAAATCAATGCAGCGAAGATACCTGGTGGCTTGAGACAGATCCTGATGGGCTGATCTCAATGCCGATATTTCGGCATGATTGTGAGAAGCCGTCGCGTATAGGGGTGATCCGGCGCAGCGAAGAGCCGATCGGTTTCGGCGAGTTCGACCATGCGCCCGGCCTGCATCACGCCGACGCGATCGCAGATCTGCCGGATTACCGACAGGTCGTGGCTGATGAACAGAGTGGTCAATCCAAGCTGCGCTTGGAGATCCTTGAGAAGGTTGAGGATCTGCGCCTGGATCGAAACGTCGAGAGCCGACGTGGGTTCATCACAGATCAGGAAGCGCGGCCGTGTCGCCAGCGCACGCGCGATTGAGATGCGCTGCCGCTGGCCACCGGAGAATTCGTGGGGATATCGATTGCCCGCTGCCGCTCCGAGCTCGACATGGTCTAGCAGGTCGCCGACGATCCCGTCACACTCGCGCCTGCTGGATGTCAGGCGATGATGCCGGATCGGCTCCGCTACGATATCACGTACACGCATGCGGGGATTGAGCGAAGAATAGGGGTCCTGGAAGATCATCTGGATCTCCCGGCGGAAGCGGGCCATTTCCGCGCGAGGCAGAGCCTCAGCGATCTCACGGCCTTCGAACAGGATGCGTCCGCCGCTCGGGTTGTAGAGGCCGGCGATGATGCGCGCGATCGTCGACTTCCCCGATCCGCTTTCGCCGACGATGCCCAGTGTCTCGCCGCGCCGAACATCGAACGACACGTCATCGACCGCAGTGAAATGGCGCCGCTTCGACGGAAAAATCGAGCGGCGTGTGTCGAAGGTCTTCACCAGCCCTTCGACACGCAGCAGCACTTCGTCTTGGTCAGGTCCTGCAATAGGATGCCCCTGCCCGATCCAATGTGTACGTATGTCGATACTGCGGCGCGGGTTGGTCTCCGCGAGGTCGACATAATCGGGACGTGGAAATCTATCGAGCTTTACGTCGGATCGCGGGACCGCCGCCATCAGACTTTTGGTGTAGGGATGCTCCGGCCGTGAAAGCACCTGTTCGGTCGGCCCCATCTCCACCACCCGTCCACGATACATTACCGCGACGCGATCGGTGATTTCGGAGATCACACCGATATCATGGGTGATGAAAATGACGCCCAGATTGCGCGCCTTGCACAGCCGGCGGAGCAATTCCAGAATCTGCGCCTGGACGGAGACATCGAGAGCGGTGGTCGGTTCGTCCGCGATCACCAGATCGGGATCGCCGCACAGCGCCAGCGTGATTACGACCCGCTGGCGCATACCGCCCGAGAATTCGTGCGGATAGCTGTTCGCGCGTCGCTCGGGGTCGGGGATCCCGACATCGCGCAGCAGCTCGATCGCACGGGTGCGCGCCTCTGCGACGCTGATCTCGCTATGCTGACGGATCGTCTCGACGATCTGGTCGCCCACCGTCATCAACGGATTGAGGCTGGTCATCGGATCCTGGAAAATCATGCCGATCCGCCGCCCGCGCAGCCGCCGCATCATCCCGTGCGGTAGCGTGTCGATGCGCGCGCCATCGAAAATAATCTCTCCGCCGGAGATCTCGCCTGGCGGTTCGATCAATCCGAGGATCGCATTGCCCAAGGTCGACTTGCCCGCGCCGGACTCTCCGACGACGCCCAGGATTTCTCCGCGCTCCAGCGTCAAGTCTATGCCACGCACAGCCTCGACATGGCCGCGGCGGGAACGGAAATCGATCCGGAGACCGTGGAATTCGAGCAACGACATGGGGCTAGTCCAGCGTGGGGTTCAGGGTATCGCGCAGCCAGTCACCGACGAGATTGACCGCCAGAACGAGCAGCGCCAGCGCGGCACCAGGGAAAAGCGTGGTCCACCACGCGCCCGAGAACAGATAGTCACTGCCCTCGTTGATCAGCGTGCCGAGCGATGGCTGCGTCGCAGGCACACCGACGCCCAGGAACGAGAGCGACGCTTCGGTCAGGATTGCGCCCGCCAGGTTGAGCGTGGCGATCACCATCACCGGGCCGAGCACGTTGGGAAGCACGTGACGGAACATGATGACGGTCGATCGGATGCCAATCACCCGCGCGGCGAGCACATAATCCTGGTTGCGCTCGACCAGCGTCGAGGCGCGGACCGCGCGCGCGAATTGCACCCAGTGGGACAGTCCGATCGACAGGATCAGCACGAGAATCGCAATGCTGGCCATGGCGCCCGCAGGCGCAATCGCGCGCAATATGCCGTTAATCAGCAACGCGACGAGGATGGTCGGCATACTGAGCTGGACTTCCGCGACGCGCATGACGATCGAATCGATCAGGCCGCCGCGATAGCCCGCGATCAGCCCCAGCGTGACGCCGATGACCATCGACAGCCCCACGCTCGCAAAGCCGATCAGAATCGACATGCGACTCCCGAACAGGATGGTGGAGAAGATGTCGCGGCCCAGTGCGTCGCTGCCCAGTGGATACGCCCACCGACCACCCTGTTCCCAAGCGGGCGGCAGCATCGACGCATAAATGTCGATCGCCGCCATATCGTATGGATCGTGCGGCGCGATCAGCCCCGCGAGCATCGCAACGAGCATCATCACCGCGACCAGCATCGCGGCCCCCATCGTCACAGGGGATGCGAGGAAGCTCTGCACAATGTCGCTGGCGACGAAGCGGCGCCAGCGCGAGAGCGGCGCGGAAGTGGCAGGCATGGTGGGATCAGCCATTCGCGGCTCCCTTCGCATCGTTGGAGCGGAGCCGCGGATCGATCACCAGATACAGAAGGTCGACGATCAGGTTGATCATCACGAAGAAGAAGGCGATCAGGATCAGATAGGCCGCCATCACCGGGATATCGACAACCTGGATGGCCTGAAGGAACAACTGCCCCATGCCCGGCCACTGGAAAACGGATTCGGTGATGATCGCGAACGCGATCACATTACCCAGTTGAAGTCCGATCACGGTGACCACTGGCATCAGGCTGTTCTTCAATGCGTGGCGGAAATGGATCGACCGATCACTTAGTCCGCGCGCACGCGCGAACTTCACATAATTTGTGCGCATGACGTCGAGCATCTGTGCGCGAACAAGGCGCATCACCATCGCGGTCTGAAACATGGCGAGGGTGATTGACGGCAGGATGAGCGACTTGATGCCGGACGCCGTAAACAATCCCGTCGTCCAGCGCCCGCCCAGGATCGGCACCACCTCTCCTCGCCCGAACGATGGCAGGATGTTGAGTGTCACCCCGAAGACATAGACGAGCAGGATCCCGACCAGGAATGTCGGTAGCGAGATCCCGATCAGTGAAACACCCATCAGCAAACGCGCAGCCGCGCCGTTGCGATTGAGGCCGGTATAGACGCCGATCGGAATGCCGATCAGGATCGACAATAGTACCGAGATGCCTGCGAGTTCGAACGTTGCGGGGATCCGCTCCGCCAGCAGCTCCGAAACCGGCCGCTTATGGTGGTAGGATACACCGAAATCACCGCGGACGGCATCGCTGGCATAACGCCAGAACTGAACGGGCAACGGGTCGTTCAGTCCCAGTTGCACGCGTGTCCGCTCGATCACCTGTTCCGATGCGTCCTCTCCGACCATCTGACGGACAGGGTCGCCCACCGCCTGGAACAGGGTGAACGAGATCGCGGCGACCATGAACATCACCACGCACGATTGTGCCAGGCGCGAGCCGATCATCCTCAGCATTGCCGGGCTCCAATGTCATGCTCAATCCGCAATGCGACTATCCTTGAAGAAGAAGGCGTCGTCGGCGCGCTGCACCACCGTCGTCCGGTCACTCGCGGCCCAGATCACCGGCTGCTGGTGCAGCGGAATATAATAGCCATTGTCGTGGAGGATGCCGAACGCCTCCAGGATCAGCGCGTCGCGGCGGACCTTGTCGGTCTCACTTGCGACGGCCGCGGCGATGGCATCGATCCGCGGGTTGGAAAATCCACCATAGTTGATGTTGCCGCGACCCGTCTTGCGATCCCAGCTGCCCATCAGATTGAAGAGCACATTGTAGGAATCGAGACCCGCCGGCGTCCATCCGAGAAGATAGAGTGCGAAATCCTGCGTCGGACGGCCGATATTCTTCGAATATTGGTTCATCGGTGAGGTCTGCAGGTCGACGGTGACGCCAATACGCGCCAGCATCGCGGAGATCGCCTGGCAGATCAGCTTGTCGTTGACGTAGCGATCGTTGGGACAAACCATCCGGGTCCTGAACCCCCGCGGGTATCCGGCCTCGGCCAGCAGTCTCCGGGACAGAACCGGATCATGCGCATAGGGAGAGATCCTGGCGGCATCCGGGAACAGCTCGGGCGCGATCATGGTGGAGGCGGCGTGCGACGTGCCTCGCATGATGCGCTCGCCCAACCCCTGGTAATCGATCGCATGCGCAACCGCGAGCCGCACGCGCCGGTCGAGAAAGGGATTGCCGACAACATCGGTGCCCAGTCCCTGCGTGCGGAACTGATCCATGCCGAGGAACATCGTGCGCAGTTCCGGCCTGATCAGCACACGGGTATGCGCACCGCCATCTATTCGATCGACGTCCTGGATCGGCACCGCGGCCATCATGTCAATCTCGCCGGACAACAAGGCGGCGACGCGGGTGCCGTCGTGCGCGATCGGGGTAAAGACGACACGGTCCAAATTGTGAGCGGGCCTGCCCCACCATTGGCGAAAGGGTTCGAAGACCGTTCGGATCTCCGGATCACGCTCGACCACACGAAACGGACCGGTGCCGTTCTCGTGATGGCTGGCATAGGCGCTGGCGCCTTTGGCCGTACTCGGCGGCACCGATGCGCCATGCTGCTCGGACCATTCGCGATCCATGATGTAGAGGCTGGTCCACAAATTGGGCAGGATCGGGTTGGGCTGACTGGTGACGAAGTCCACGGTGTGATCGTCGATCTTCACCACGTCTGCCACGGTCGCGACGCGATCGCGCAGGATCGAATATTCGTTGGCGACGCGCGCATAGCTGAACAGCACATCGTCCGCGTCGAAGGCATTGCCGTTGTGGAAACGCACACCCCGACGAAGATGGAAGCGCCAGCGCGTAGGCGTGATCAATTCCCAGCGCTCCGCAAGCGCCGGTTCCAATCGCATATCGTTGTCCAGGCGGACGAGCGGTTCGTAGACATTGCCGAGAAACGTGAGCGCGAACGTGTTGCTCGAGCCGTGGGGATCAAGAGTCGGCGCATCTCCGGGTGAGGCCCAGCGCAAAACCCGCACATGCGCCGGTTTGCCGCTAAGTCCGCTGGACGGATCACGCATCGTCACCAGCAGCACAATCGCGGTGAGCACCACAAAGAGGGCAATGCCGATAAGGATCCGGGTGCGGCTCATGTTTCGGGCGCATCGGTCATAGGGCCGAACCGGAAATTGCATTGGCTGTCACCGCCAGCCAGTGTCGTCGTCCGATAAAGCCTGATCCCGCGCAGCGCATAGACCTCTTCATCCATTGCGCAGATCGACGGCAGCAAATCCTCGTCACCGCCCGCCTTGCAAAGCTTGCAGAAGCCGCATTCGCTGTAGTTCAGGCCGAACTCGAACGGCTCGCCGTCCGGCGTCAGCCCGGCCTCGACAAAATGATAGACGAAATCGCCCGGGTTCTCGCGCTCTCCGCTTTTGAGCGCGGTCTGACGCAGATAGGCCTGGCTTTCCTTCGACAGCCATTCGCGGCCGAGCGCCAGCCGTTCCGCTTCCGGAAGGCCGGCCAGCTTGGAGAGATAGGTCTTGCGCATGAGCGTGGAGATGGCGTCGATGGGGACACCCATTTCACGCAACACTCTGCCCAGAGCGATCACCCCGGCATTGCGTTCGAAGAAGGGCGTCATGCGCCCTTCCGCCCCACCGACATAAGGCAAGGTGACGAGAACCTGATCGAGTTCATCCAGAAAGCGAGGCGTCAGCGCCGTCAGCGAATGCCCCGGCATCAGATCCTCGAAATCCGGCGACGCGACGTCCAGGCTCGTCAGGAATTCAGCGACGATCTCCGGCTTGCGCTCGCGATAATAGGGATGAACTTCACCTTCGATCATAAACTCGGAAACCCTGGAAAACTGGAGTGGAAAAATCCCGGACCGCGCTCGACCTCATACCGCCCCAGCGATGTCCCGCGCAGCGTCCGCAACCGACAGGATCGACGCTGCGTCGACGTCGAGATGTGTGACGGCGCGCAACCGGCTTGGTCCCTGTATGCTCATCCGCATCCCGCGTTCGATCAGCCGCGCATTGAACAGCTCCGCAGTCAGGCCGGTGCCCGACACATCGACATAGACCATGTTCGTTTCGACAGGATCGACCGAGAGCCCGTCAATACTGCCGAGCAAAGCGCCGAGCGACCGCGCATTGTCGTGATCGTCGGCCAGCCGATCGACGTGGTGGTCCAGCGCGTAGAGGCACGCGGCTGCCATCATGCCCGCCTGGCGCATCGATCCGCCCAGCCGCTGCTTGAAACGCCAGGCCCGCTCGATCGTCGCGCGGCTGCCCGCCAGGATCGCGCCGAACGGACAGCCCAGCCCCTTGGTGAAATCGAGATAGGCCGTATCACACAGGCCAGCATAGTCTGACGGAGCGATCCCGCTGGCGACCGAGGCGTTCATCAGCCGCGCGCCGTCCATATGAATTGACAGCTCGTGCGCACGCGCTTCGTCAACGACGCCGCGAAGTCGATCGATCGGCCAGACGGCGCCACCGCCCAGATTGGTTGTCTGTTCCACTGCCACGAGCCGGCTGGCGGGGAGGTGACGCCGCACCGGGCGGATCGCGGCCGTCAGCGTCTCACGATCGAATTGTCCACGCTCGCCGGAGACCGGCTTGATCATGACGCCGGCAAGTGCGGCAGCCGCGCCTGCCTCGAAGTTGAGTATATGCGAGCCTTGATGCGCAATTATCTCGTCACCCGGACGGCAATGGACGAGTATCGCGATCTCGTTCGCCATCGTGCCCGACGGCAGGAAGATCGCGGCCTCGTGGCCCAGCAGGGCAGCCGCACGCTCAACGAGACGATCGACGGTGGGGTCTTCGAAATGCTGCTCGTCGCCAACGACTGCATCGGCGATCACCTGCCGCATCGCGGGCGTCGGGCGCGTCTTCGTATCGCTGTAAAGATCGATGAATTGCATGACCGATGCCTGCCCTCCCTTGCAGAAAGATAAAAGATACAATATTCATTCGACTGTCAATCCGGTTTACGCATATGAGGGAAACCATGATGTTCGACCCCAGGACAGCCGCAATCGCGACCGAGGCCACAGCGTGGCGACACGACATTCACGCGCATCCCGAAATGGTTTTTGACGTCCATCGCACGGCCGCGCTGGTTGCCGACCGACTCGCGGAATTCGGATTCGATGAGATCGTGACGGGCATTGGCCGGACCGGCGTCGTCGGCGTGCTTCATGGCAGGAGCGACACCCGCGGCCGCGTCATCGCCGTGCGGGCGGACATGGATGCGCTCCCGATCACCGAAGCGACCAATGTCGCGCACAGCTCCAGCATACCGGGTGTGATGCACGCCTGTGGTCATGACGGCCATACCGCCATGGCGCTGGGTGCCGCGCGGCTACTCGCCGACACCCGCAATTTCGACGGCAAGGCGGTGTTCGTCTTCCAGCCCGCCGAAGAAGGCGGCGCGGGCAGCCCGGCAATGCTTCAGGACGGATTGATGGAGCGGTTCGGCATCCAGGAGATTTACGGCCTGCACAATACGCCCGGACTCCCGATCGGACGTTTTGCGATCCGCAGCGGGCCGATCATGGCGGCGGGCGATCGGTTCACGATCACCCTGCGCGGCAAGGGCGGGCACGCCGCTCATCCGGAAAGCTGCGTCGACATCGTACTGACTAGCGCACAAATCGTGGTTGCGTTGCAATCGATCATATCCCGCAATGTCGATGCGCTCGACTCCGCGGTGCTGTCCGTCTGCTCGATCCAGTCCGGAAACACGTTCAGCGTCCTCCCGGAAACCGCGACGCTGCTTGGCACCGTGCGCACCTTCACCCCGGAAACGCAGGCCATTATCGAGACTCGCATCCGTGCCATCGCCGCCGCGACGGCGGAGGCCTATGGCGCGACCGCAACGGTCGACTATGACCGGCGCGTTCCCGCGACCGTCAACCACCCGGAGCAAACCGCGTTTCTTGCCGAAGTCGCCGGCCAGATCGGCGAGGTCGAAAACGATACTCCGCCGCATATGGGCGGCGAGGATTTCTCGTACATGCTCCAGGCGCGCCCTGGCGCATTCATCTTCCTCGGCAACGGTCCATCGGCGGATCTGCACAATCCCGGCTATGATTTCGATGACAATGCCATTCCGTACGGGATCGCGCTGTGGTCGCGCGTCGTGGAGCAGCGCATGCCGCTGGGGTGACCCCGTCAGCGTCATTCCCTTTCAGTTTCGTCGATGCGTGAAGCGGCCCTTGCCTGGCCGGCGATGACGCACGGCCGCAATCCATGGACGCATGATGACGACAGACAATCTTGCACGACCGCTCGGTGCCGCGCGCTCGTTTGACCGGATCCGTGCCGGTCTGTCGAACGGCCGGTTGATACCGGGGATCGTCATCGCGACGGTCGTGGCCGGTTGTGCCTATTCCAGCCGCACGCTGCCCGGCGTGCAGGTGCTGAGCCCGATGATCGTTGCAGTGGTCGTCGGCATGACTTTCGCCAATGTCGTCGGCGTACCCGATCGTACACGACCGGGAATCGCATTTTGCCAGCGCAGCCTGTTGCGCTGGGCGATCGTGTTGCTGGGTTTGCAGGTGACGATAGGCCAGATCGCGATGATCGGGCCGATCGGTCTGGGAATCGTTGCGGTGTCGCTGACCGCTACCTTCGCGTTCACGCTGATCGTTGCACGCGCGATCGGCGTCAAGCGCCGGCTCGCCGAATTAATCGCCGCCGGCACCGCGATCTGCGGTGCGTCAGCCATTGTCGCGACCAGTTCCATAACGCGTGGCGACGAAGAGGACGTCGCTTATTCGGTTGCTGCGATCACGCTGTTCGGCACGGTCGCGATGCTCGCCTTTCCAGCCCTAGGCGGCGTATTCGCACTGGATCAGCATCAATTCGGCCTGTGGAGCGGCGCGGCGATTCACGAAGTCGCACAGGTCGTCGGCGCGGGCTTTCAATATGGCGACAATGCCGGTGACGTGAGTGTGATCGCCAAGCTCTCTCGCGTCGCAATGCTGGCCCCGATGATGTTCGCTATCGCCTGGCTCGCCCGGCTCCGGGGATCGGATACAGCCGCAACGCGTGCTCCCGTACCGTGGTTCGTCGTCGCATTTGTCGGCATGGTGCTGGTGAACAGCGCGGTGGCATTCTCCGCCGAGTTCCATCACATCGTCGCGACCCTGACCACGTTCATGCTCACGATCGGGCTGGCCGCGCTCGGATTGCAAAGCAATTTCTCGCGTATCCGCGCCTATGGGCTTCGTCCGCTGGTGCTCGCCTTTCTGGCTTCGCTGTTCATCGGTGGGCTGAGCCTTGGACTCGTGAAGCTTCTCGGCTGAACACCCGAAGTTTCAGGCGGCCGGTGGCGTCCAGTCCGTTTCCGGATCGAGCGGGAAGATTGGGCGACGCAATCCCTTATAATCGAAATTGGACAACACATTGCTGGTGAGGCCTGGCGCGTCGACTTCATGGATCTGCGACGAGGAGAAGAACTCGTCGAAGCCGGCGCGGAAATGACCACGGCTCTTGAGCACCACGCATGTCGCCGCACCGATGTCGACGCCGAACATCTCCAGCGTGCGCGGATCCGCTGGCTGCTCGCGCAGACTGGTGACCACGACGCGTAGTCCCGATCCCTCGAGTTCCAGCAACGCGGACCTGCCGAGCACAATCCTGCGCCCCGCGTCGCGTCCGCGTCGACCGACATCATAACCATCGGACAGGCTGAGCACTTTGACCGGGGATTCGAAGCGTTTCGCAAATTCGCTCTCGACGCGATTGAACACCGCATGGATGCGCGCGCCCTGCCCAGCGGCATGTGCATCGTTCGCCAGTTCGACATCGGTAAACAGACCGACGACAACGCCGTGGACGTCCGCGTCGTGGAGCGCTCGGATCAGCCAGGTCGTGTTCCCTCGCGCGCCGCCGCCCGGATTGTCCGCGACATCCGCCAGCACGATCGGTGCGATCCGTCCCGCCGCCGCATCCCGGGCAAGCGCCACCGCGTCGTCGACGGGGGTCAGGTTGCGGATGTACCGGTGGCGGTCCGCCCACGCCGCGATCGCGATCTCTCGCGCGACCCTGTCCGCCATGGCCTGATCACCTTGGGCGGTCACGTTGATCGTGAAGCCGCATTTGGGCACGTCAGTGAGGACGAAACCGCCCGTCACCGAGACATTGAGGATCGGAGGCTTCGCAAGTTCCTGCCCGAACCGGACAAGATCGCCGAACGGCCCCTCCGCGGTCAGCATGGTGACGCCTGGCGGCGCGATCGGAACCCGAACGAAGGCCTTCACTGTCCGCACGCCGGACATCATCAACCGCAACATGTCCGCCGCCTCGGCCGCGCGTTCGCGATGGTCGACATGTGGATTGGTGCGATAGGCGATCAGCGAGTCTGCTGCCTCGATCATCCGTTCCGACACGCTGCAGTGCAGATCATGCGTTACGACGATCGGCACATCCGGGCCGACGATCGCGCGTGCGCGCACCACGATCGTGCCGTCATTGTCGTCGTCCTGCGTCGCTTTGGATCCGCCATGGCTGCACACATAGACGCCATCGAACGGCCCCTGCTCGCGTAGCCGACTCTCCGCAACGGTCATGAACGCGTCGAAGACGTCCTGTTCAACCGGGCCGCCGGGCTGTGCCGCGGCGATGATCAGCGGCACTGGAGTCCACGGCCCCGTCTGGTCCATTCGCTCGTAAAAGCCAGGTATTTCGAGCGGCAGGTTGCTCGTCTGATAGGCGAGTGTGGTGATCGAATCCCCCTCCTCCCAACACTCCGCCAAGAAGTCCTGAAGCGTCGTGGCGGGCGCGAAGCCGTTGGCTTCGAGGTGCAGGCCTAGGATCGCGATGCGCGGCGATCGGTCCGTAACAGTGCCATGGTTCGGTGTCGGCATGCCGGAATATCCCCTGATCAATGATAGGTGGCGATGAAGGGCATCGTCGCGCCCGTCGCCGCGTCATATCGGTTGCGGCGAGCTGCCAGCGCTTCCAGGTCGCCGCCATAGACATGGATACTGATCGACACGCCGTCAGCGACATTCGCGACGTCATGGATATCGCCGAGTCTGGGCGACAAAGCCGTGGTTTCGCCGGGGTGCAGCACGACGTCACCGCGCGGCGCCATAGGCTGCCCGACTTGCGGCCGGTCATAGACTCGTGTGCGCTCGGCGCCGCGCAACTGGCCGATCAAGCCCCACACGGTATGATCGTGCGGTGCCGCGCTCTGCCCCTTGCTCCAGACCACGCAAAGGATGGTGAAGCCTTTCTCGACATCGCGGTGCAGCATGTACTGCTTGAAATGATCTGGATGCGCACAGGCGAATTCATCCGGTAACCACGTGTCGCTCGATACAAGTTCGGCGAGCAGGCCCTGCCCTTCGCCGACAACCCGCGCTTCGTCGTCGCCCGCATCTTCCATCAGCGCTGTCATCCGCGCCACGAAACTGTCGAAGATTGGATTGTCACGTAACATTGGACCGGCTCCACCACGTCCCGGTTTTCCCGGACGGTCGAACTGCTAATTCGATTCCGCCCACAGTTCAAGATAAAGTAGTTTGTATCTTTTATCGCTTTTGGCTATCGGCCGATTGTATCGTATCAGGCGTTTTGATAGCGCGGCCGGCAGACGGCAGAGCCGGCAACGGGGATTGAAGAGATGGATGCAGCCGCACCGCGCAAGCAGGTGAAATTTCAGCGCCAGCCGCTGGCTGGCCAGGTCGCCGACGAGCTGCGGCGGCGGATCCTGACCGGCGAGATGACCGAGGGCACGCAGCTGATGCAGGAACAGCTCGCCGCCGAATTCGGAATCAGCAAGGTGCCCGTCCGAGAAGCGTTGTTCCAATTGGAAGCGGAGGGATTTGTCGTCCAGCAATTCCATCGCGGTGCGGTGGTCTCCGGCCTGTCCCCCGCGCAGTTGATGGAGTTGTTCGAACTGCGCGCGCAGATCGAAGCATGGCTGATCGAACTCGGAATGACGCACGCCACCGCTGACGATGTCAGCCGCGCGGGCGAGATCGCCGACAGGCTGCGCGACACCGACGATGCCGATGAGGCCTGGGATCTGAATTGGCAGTTCCACGAGGCGCTGTATCGGCCCGCCGGCAAGCCGTATGTGATCAACCACCTGATGAAACTGCATTCGCAGACCGGACGCTATGTCCGCATGCAATATGCAGCCGCGCTCAGTCGCGAGGCGATCCGTCAGGAGCATGAGGAGTTGCTCGCGCTCTACGCTCGCAAGGACGCAAGCGTGGTCGATATGCTGCGCGAGCATATTCTTCATTCGGCACGCCAACTGACCGAATATCTCATCCAGCTCAACGAGCAGCGCGCCGCTCGCGCAAGCTGAGATTTCATCCGCTCACGCAGAGCCATAAATGTTCAGATTGTATCTTATATTCAATTAGACAGGGCATGACCATGAGCCGATCGATCACTGTCCTGGGCGCCGGCGCGATTGGTGTCGCGACAGCTCTCTATCTCCAGCGCGACGGTCACAGGGTCACGCTGGTCGACCGGGACCCTCCGGGCTCCGGCTGTTCCGCCGGAAATGCCGGGCTGATCCAGTGCGCGGCCGTCATTCCGGTGGCAACGCCGGGCGTTGTTCGCGCCGTCCCGAAGATGCTGATCGACCCGGATCAGCCGCTGGTCATGCGCTGGCAGCATCTGCCGTCGCTATTGCCGTACCTGCTACGCTTCCTGATCGAGGCGCAGCCGGGACGCGCTGAGGCGAATTCTCGCGCATTGGCATCGATCATTCCGCGGGCTTACGCCGACTATCAGCCGTTGATCGACGCCGCGGGTGTTCAGGATATGGTCCGCAAGGCCGGGGAACTCTACGTCTACGAGACCGATCAGGGTTTTCGTTCCGCAAAAACCGGGCTTGATATCCGCGCCGCACGTGGCGTGCGCTTTGATGTGCTCGACGCTGGCCAGGTCAAGGACCTGGAACCGGCATTGTCGGACTCCGCGAAACACGGCGTGTTCGTCCACGATTCCTACATGACGACCGATCCCTATCTGTTCGTTTCCGCACTCGCCGCGCATTTCGTCGCCAATGGCGGCACGTTCGTACAGGCCAACATTACCGACCTGAATGTCCAACCGGATGGCCGGGTCCGCCTGGATACAGACGATGGCGCACATGTCGCGGATTCGCTCGTGATCGCGCTCGGTGCGTTTTCTCGGCCATGGGCACGTAAACTCGGCAGCAAGGTGACGCTCAATTCCGAGCGCGGCTACCATGTCATGCTCCCCCAGCCCGGCGTTCCGATTTCGCGCGTGGTGCTCTCGGGCGAGTATAAGTTCGCTATATCACCGATTGGCGGCGGCGTACGATTGGCCGGCACGGCAGAGCTCTCGCGGATTGGCGCGCCACCCAATTTTGACCGTGCGAAGCGATTGCTGCCGCTCGCACAGCGGCTGTTTCCGACACTGAACGACCAGGGCAGCACGATGTGGATGGGACATCGTCCCTCCACGCCCGACAGCCTGCCGGTGATCGATCGCTCACCCCATCATCGCAACGTCTTTTTCGCGTTCGGCCATGGCCATACCGGTCTCAGTCTGGGCGGCGCGACAGGGCGGATCATCGCCGATCTTGTTGCCGATCGGCGTCCGGAGGTCGATATCATCCCCTTCCGCGCAGGACGATTTTAACGATATTCTGGTGACATGCGATAAAAGATACAAAATACTTTATCTTGACAACTGGCGACTCGGCCATAGGATGAAGGCCGTGAACAGCGTCCGGAACGACGATCAGAGCGGCAACGCCAGCGAACGCGTTCGAACCAAATAGAGGGTGACCGGCATTGAAACCGGCGCTGAAATCAGGGTAAGGTCATGATCAATTCTTCGACACGGGTCCGCTTGCTCGCCTCCGTCGCGACCGCAGCCACGCTCTTCCTGACCCAGCCCGGCTTCGCGCAGGTCGCCGACCCCGTCGAGGCTCAGGCGGAGGTTGAAACCCCGATCACCGATATCGTCGTCACCGGCACCCGCATCGAGCGTCCCGATCTGCAGGTCGCCAGCCCCGTCAATGTCATCGGACAGAACGAGATCCAGCTGCGTCAGGCGAACACGGCAGAAGAGCTTTTGCGCGATCTGCCTTCGGTCCGCCCCAGCCTGGGACCAGGCGTCAATGCCGGCGACGATCGCTCCGCCAGCATCGACCTGCGCGGCATCGGTTCGAACCGCACACTCGTGCTGCTCGACGGCCGCCGCATTGTGCCCTTTGGGCTCGACGGCGTTGTCGACACCAATGTCATCCCCACCGCCATCGTCGAACGCGTCGATGTCGTAACCGGAGGCGCATCATCAACTTATGGTGCGGATGCCGTCGCCGGTGTCGTGAACTTCGTCACGCGACGGAATTTCTCAGGCTTCGATGCGTCAGCAAGCTATCGCATCACCGAGCGTGGTGACGCGGCTGACTATCGCGGCTCCGTGACGCTCGGCACCAACCTCAATGGCGGCCGCGGCAACGTCGTGCTCAGCCTGGGCTATCATCAGCGCAATTCGCTGCTGGTCGGGGAACGCCCGCAGGCGCCCTATGTGATCAGTTCGGCCACCGGACTCTTCTCAGGCGCGTCGGCGGCCCCCATCACGATCTTCTCGTCGCCCAACAATGCCGCGCTGGGCCTGCCTGCCAGCAATTTCGGCGCTGTGGTCGATCCGTCGACAGGCTTGCTGCGTTCGGCACTCACCGCCGACACCTATAACGGCTATACCGGGATCTATTTCCAGACGCCGCTGTCGCAGATCAACGCCTATGCGGCCGGCCACTACGAAATCACCGACGGGATCGAGGTCTATGCCTCCGCAATGTTCGCACGCAACGACGCTGGCGCTCAACAGGCGCCGTCGGCGACCTTCGGCGCGACATATCGCATGCCGCTCAACAATGCGTATCTCCCTGCCGGGATACGCAATCAATTGTGTGGCGCGTTCGACACCAATCCCAATGTCGCAGGCATCCAGCCATTGAGTGCCGCGCAATGCGCGGCGGCGGGCGCCGCGCAGGGGCCGAACTCTCCGGGCTATGTCGAGGTGCCTGTGATCGCGCAGCGCCGCTTCGTGGAATATGGTCCGCGAGGCAACGACGTGGTGTCGACGATGTTCCAGGTGCAACTCGGGCTGCGCGGCAAGATCGGATCGAGCCTGAGCTACGACGTCTCCGGGCAATTCGGTCAATCGCGGCAGACACTGACCCGTGAGAATTGGGGATCCTTCTCGCGCGTCCAGCAGGCCTTGCGCTCCTATGTGAATGCGGCGGGTGCGCCGGTCTGCTCCGACACCAGCAATGGCTGCGTCCCGATAAACCTTTTCGGTCCAACGGGATCGATTACGCCCGACCAGATCGCCTTTTTCGACCTCGACGCCATCATCAAGCGGCTGGTGCGCCAGAGCGTGGTGACGGGCAACGTCAATGGCGACCTGTTCGGTCTGACAAGTCCTTTCGCCGACAAGCCGATCGCATTTTCGGTCGGCGCCGAATATCGCAAGATCAGCGCACGCAGCAATCCCGACGCTGCGTCGCAAATTCAGGGCGAAGTGCTCGGCACCGGCGCGCGGACCCCACCAGATTTCGGCCAGTACGACGTGAAGGAGGTCTTCGGAGAGCTGATCGCGCCAATCGTATCCGACGTCCCGGGAATCTATCGCCTCCATGCCGAAGCCGGCTTCCGCTATTCCAGCTATTCGACCACCGGTGGAAGTTCGACCTGGAAGGCCGGCGGATCATATGAGCCCGTCGAAGGCGTCAAGTTCCGGGGCATGTATCAGGTCGCGGTCCGCTCACCGAATATCCTGGAGCTTTACCAATCGTCGGTGACCGGGTTGGGCAATCTCAATCCCGACCCATGTCAGGCGAGCCAGCTCGCATCCGCGGCAGCAAATCCTGGCCTTGCCGCGCTCTGTATCGCGACAGGCGCACCGGCCGGCTCGATCGGCAGCATTCCGCAGCCGACCGCGGGGCAGATCAATCAGACGACGTCCGGCAATCGTAATCTCGACGTCGAGAAGGCCAACACCTACACGCTCGGCGCGGTCTTCACGCCGCGGTTCATGCCGGGCTTCTCGGCGACGATCGACTATTTCAACATCAAGGTCCGCGATGCCATCTCCAATCCGGCGTCCGGGGATATCCTCAACGGATGCTACTCGCTCGCGCTCAATCCGGGCCGGGAAAACAATGCATTCTGTCAGCTGGTCAGGCGCAATCCGCTGACAGGCAGCCTCAATGGCGGGAGCGAGACGCCTGGCGTCGTGCTTTCGGGATCGAATCTCGGCCGGATCGAAACGGCGGGCATCGACGTCAGCATGACCTATCGCCTGCGGCTCACCGATCTGGGGTTCGACGGCGATCCGGGGTCGCTGACCTTCTCGGTCAACGGTACCTATCTGGACTATTATCATTTCCAGGCGACGCCCAATTCGATCAATCGCGATTGCACCGGATATTACAGCGTGAACTGCGCCAATCCGCGGCCGCGATACAAATGGAATTCGCGGATCACCTATTCGAACGGGCCGTTCGACGCGTCCTTGCTCTGGTCGCATGTCAGTGGCGTGAAGCTGGAGCCTTTCCAGACGGCCGCCACGACGCCGCTCTCGACCCCGCAGCCCGGCGGACCCAACCCGTCCACCGTGCTCGAAGCGTTTCGCAGCGTGCCCGCTTATAATTATTTCGACCTGTCGCTGCGCGCCAAGGTGGGCAACACTCTGGAGCTGGTGCTGACGGTGGACAATCTGTTCGACAAGCAGGCGCCGCTGCTCGGCAACGGTGTCGGGGGGTCGGCCTTCAATAACGGCAACACCTTCCCCACGGTCTACGATATCCTCGGGCGCTCCTATGCGATCGGGGCACGGCTCAAATTCTGATTTCCGTCCGTATCCAAAGGCTGGGGCGGCGCTGTCAGATTAGATTCGGCACTTGGAGCGACATTGGGGAGACGCTCGACACTCACTTGGCCGCAAAGGCCATACAGAGCTTCCAGCCCGAGTGACGCAGCTTTCGGGCTGGCAGCTTCCGACCACAGCCGGTCGTACAGGGTGACGGTGGCGAATGACCGGTTCTAGGAAGGCCTGCCATCCCGGCGCCAGAACCGGACGATCGGCAATGCGTCCTAATATCGGCCATTCCAAGAGATCGCCGCATTGCCTGAAAGCGGACCAACCTCGCCGACCAGCCTTAGCTGACAAACAAAGGTGCCGTTACATTGAACTGACAAAGCGGAAAACAGCGTCGGTCGTCTTTTTCAGGAATAGTTCAGTCGTTGCGAGCAGCTTCAATGCATCTCTGCCCACAGTTTGGGCCGAAGCACCGGGCTGAACGAGAATGACCTCGAAATCGAGTTTGGCGCGCCGCGCCTTTTCCTTGAAGTAGGACAGCGTTTTCATATCGCCCTTCAGGAAGCGCGTCGCGCCCTCGCGCGCCCACAGCTCGTGGCGCCGCTTTAGATCGTGATACAAGGTTTGCACGCCCCCATGCTTAACGGCGATAGACTTCTGAGCCTGACCACACACGGTATAAAAGTTGCGGATATCGGCCGATACTCGGCCCTCATGCGCGCCCTTGCAATGGACAAGACAGAGTAGGATTGTCTTCTCGTCCACCTCTTTTAGGCAGACCAGATCAGCTGCTTCACCGCTGCCATCGTCATTGAAGATCAGGTCAAAGTCGTCGTGGATCGTCTCGAAGACGCGATACTGGATGGTCTTGCGGTCACCGGCCTTGTGCATCGATTCCCGGTTGAGTGGCACTCCGGTCCAGTCCCAGGTTTCGATACGTTCACGCGGATATTCCCCAGCCTCGAGGTTGGTGGGGATGTGATAGCAATTGTAGGAATAGGTGCCGTCGACATAGCGGACGATGAAGGGGTCGCTCTCCAGATAATCGACGATTGGAACAGCCGGTGCGCTCGACTTGCGAAACATCAGGGGCGGGCCGGAAACATGTTCATGCCGATATCCGCCAGTGATGGTCGCGGATATCACCAAGCGGTAGACGGTCCGAAAGCCATCGGTCGAAACGCCGATATTGATCGAGCCATCGTCCTCGATCGAATCCACATCCAGGTCGATTAGAAACATTGGCACCTCGACGGTCCCGAATACGACGAACTGGCGGTCGTTGAACCGGACTTGCGCTTGCTCGCCCCATTGGACGGAGATCGGATGCGAGCCGTACGGGCGTTCGATACGCGCTGGCCGCAGAAAGTCCCGCACGATGTTCGATACCGCGCCACCGCTCGTCGATATCTTATCGAAAGTCCGGCTGGTCCAGGCGATCCATTCGGGCACTGTGCCGCGCTTCTGCTGCCAGATCTTGCCGCGCCGCTGCGCTCCGCCCCAAATGACGCGCTCGCCATCCTCATAGCCGAGGCAGGCGATATTGTTTAGCTCAGATTGAGCCTTCTCGATGAGCGCCAGTCCGTCGGTAACGTTCGGACCGAAATAGGAAGTGAAGCTAATCGCACCGATGCGAGATGAACCCAGGCTTTTAACAAGCGGAAGCTCGACGTTGTTGAGAATATTGAAGATCGGCGTGCCACGGATAAGATCGGTTTCATCGCTTGTAACCGCCTTTGCCATCTTCTCCGCGCTGACGCCGTCATAGTCGCTCGCGAAGATGCACAAGGACCCCTTAGCCTTGTCCCACTTCAGAATGACCAAGTCGTAGATGGTGTTGAATACATCGTTATAGTCACCCCACGTGACATCCTTCTCCATGATGACAACAGCGACCAGCAGGCCGTTATCCTCGCTCAGCGCGAACCAGCTCTCTGCCTTTTTGGGCAGGACTGAGCGATAGGCGGTGGGGTTCCAATTCTCGCATTTGGTGCGGTAGAATTGCCCGGATAGCGCTGGCTTGAGGTTCCACAGCGACAGATGCGCGTGCAGATCTCCCTTTTCCTTGAGCGCGTAGACCACTTCCTGGAGATCGAGTTCCTGATCAATCCGCTCTTCGCTTAGACGTTTGATCAGCTGGTCCCAGTCGGCCCCTTCGGCATAAAGGTCGGCCAGCTTCGCCTCGGCATCCGGGTCGGCGATGTTGGTGACAACCGTCGCCTCGCCGATTTCTCCGACCGCACCGGTACGCGTGAAACGGCCAATGAATTGCAGCGTGATCGCGAGCGACTTGTGGGTATCGTGGAGGGCCGCAATCTTCAGATTGGGTAAGTCGAAGCCTTCGCCCAGCATGTCGACGCACACGATGATGAACGAGCCGCTGCCGTCGCGGTCGATCAGCGCCTGGAGCGCGCTGCGATTGGCTAGGGCTTGGCCAGGTCCGGAATAGACCACAAGCGGGTTCAGGTCGGGTGCCAGCCTAGTGTAAAGCGCCCACACCTCGTCGGCGCGAGCCTTTGATTTGGTTCGCGCCATGAGGAGATGGTCAAGGCCCTCCGCGCGATCGCGCCGCAGGGCCGCGATGGCAGCCGTGGCAATGGCCTCGTCCCGCGCGGCATCGTCGCCATACTCTTCGATCGCGACGAGATTGATCTGGCGATAATAGCCCGCCGCCTGCGCGTCGCCGAGCTTGTAGTTGAAGATGATCTTGCCATCGATCCGCTTCTTGTCCTGACGAAAGGGGGTCGCAGTGAACTGGAGCACGCGCTTGTCGGCGAAACGGGCCCGTATGCCGGCCCAGGTCGCAGCGGAGATATGATGCGCCTCATCGACGATAAGATCGGAGCAGCCGTCGGTCAGGACCGCCACCGCGCCCGGGTCGCTCGCCTGTAGGCTGTTGGGCAACGCCACGATGACATTGGCATTGTCGACGATGGTGCGGGCATCGTCTGCCGAACGGACGCCAGCAGTGATCACTGCGACCCGCAGGCCAGCCGTGTCCACTGGAACCACCCCCACTTTTGGCAGCACGCCAAGCGAAATGAACTTCTTAGCGATCTGGCGCCGCAATGCGTCGCTCGGCACCAGCACGAGCGACCGCTCGAGCCGGCGATAGACCTGGGTCGCGAGCATCGTTTCGGTTTTGCCGGTCCCGGTCGGCAACACCACAGTTGCCGCATCGAACTGGCGTCCGACCGCGAAATGCGCGGAGATCGCATGAAGCGCCCCAATTTGCGGCGCGCGCAAGCCCTCTATGCCTTCGTCCACGTCCTCGATCCGGAAATCGAACTTATTGATCCAGGCCTTGCGGACCTTGGCCGGCGTGTCGGCCCAACGTTCGAGCATCCCATGGCTATCCCACGTCACTGCAACCGGCGACGGATTGGAAGAGTCAAGGAGTGCCTGCGCGGTAACGACCGGCAGGTCGATGTTGATCCGCCGCGCGCCTCTCTGGCGCAACAGCACGATGCTGAACGGGGGAGCCAAGTCGCGCAGCTCGATCTGGTCGTGGCCGGGATATTGCGAATCAGAGATCGAGGCGCGCGACACTGCACCGCGAAAGGGCTGCTGAATGATCCAGTTTCCGCCGACATTCAGCCTGCGCTCGGGGAGCGGAGGAAGCTCCACTAGGCCATGCCATTTCGGGATCAAGCCCATGAACATTTCTCCTCCGCATCACAGCAGCATCTGGGTTTCAGACGCACACCGCATCCGCTGGCAATCGCGCCGAATATCCTGGAATTTCCCATGCGACGCGATGCACTTTGGGTGCAGTCAGCATCTTGCGCCGCCTAAACATATTGCACCGCAGGCCGCGCTGGCCGGTTGCATTGTCCCAGTGCAGCTTCGGCGCGAATTCGGCGGGGCGCCAATACCAGGACATTGACTCGTGCAGCTTCGCGTCGGGCCGCGCCGGTGCATAGCCCGGAGTTCCCTTGCCCAGAATCTCGGCAAGTCGGGGTTCGTCGATGAGAAGGCCGCCCGACCTAGCTTCGGTAGCCATCCATTCGAGCGGATATTTGGAGAGGCCGCTCTCGGCTTCGGGATGGCCGCCACCGACGTCGCAATGATCGCCGGGGAACCAGAGTTGCTCGGTATCCTGTCCGCTCGACGCTTGAAACAAATTGGTCCGGAAGAACGCGCGCCGCTCGTCGATCGCAACCGCGTGACGGAAGATCGTGATCTGATCGTTGGTGCGCGTATAGGGGAGGGACACCGGGCTGGCGACCCACCCGACCGAGCTGACCGTATCCCACACGCCGACGAAGTGCGGGGCGCAGTCGGCCATCGCCAAGCTCGCTTTGAACTGATCGGCCTGATCATAGGCCTTGGCTCGGACTTTACGATCGTCACCGCGCAATCCCCACAGCATCCGAATCGCGTAAGGGACGAGCGCGGCATTGCCCGGCATTGCGACGCCGTACATCCGGATCAGCGAGGCGAGCGCGCGCACGGTATATGAGCCCCGGCTAAAGCCGAAAAGGAATAGCCGGTCGCCAGGCCGCCAATGGTTCATGATGAAGACATAGGCGTCGCGCAAATCGTCACGGATGCCATAGCCAAAGGCAAGGCCGGCCATGCGCGCCGCGCGATTACCGATCGGCATCGGAAATCCGGGTGCCGCCATCGTGCCCAGCCCCGGATGATAATAGACCAGTTGGCGCTCGGGATCCTTGACCAGGGCGTACGTGAGCTTGGCGACGTTGGTCAGGTCCTTGGCAAACTCGTTCGACGTCCCGTCGCAGCAGATGACGATGTTACGGGGCTCCATGCATCGCTCCTCTCAACTCGCGTCTAGAACGGAGTCGTGCCAAAAACTGTCGGGGTCGGGCGTTTGTGTCGTATGCAGATTCGAATGCTTGCGGAACTGCTCGACTAGGGTTTCACGGGGGACCTCGGTCTTGTCTTCCGCATGTCCATGCTTCCCCTCGAGGGTCGACATCAGCGTGGCGAGCCGCTCGGGGTCATCGGCATCTTCGGACTTTTTCTCAAACTGGGCCCAAAGCGTTTTCGGCGTTGCGTTGAGGCTGCCATGATGGCCGACCTTATAGAGATCGACCTCGGCGAGCTTCGCCATCCAGGCCTCCTGCTCGAGCGCATAGCTCCAATTCTCGATCTGAGCGTCGCCGGGAAACAGCAGGGATTTCGACCCGATCCGAAACAGCAGAATGAGGCTGGTGTTGTTCAGCGACTTATCGAGCATCCGCACGATCTGCAGCATCTGCTTGCCGCGCATCCGACGCGCCTTGGAGATCAGCCAGCGCGTCTGGACCGGAAACTCGCTCTGGATTCGGCCCTGGACATGGTCGGGAAAAAGCGGCGCTGCGCGCGCGCCGGTCTCGGCCTGGATTGCGAGCGGCGCGCTGGCGGCAAGATGCCAATATTCACCCGGATCGCGAGAGCGCTGCTTCTTGACCGCCGCGCGCTGATCGACTGTCGGAGGTCCGAAGACATCCACCTTCACATTAAGCAGTTTCGCGAGTGCCGTCGTCTGGCCGGCGTGCAGATATTCGGCGCGGCGCTTGGCATGCCCCATCGCCATCAAATTTCTCACTGCCGCGACGTTGGCGATATTGTCCTCGCCAATGAACGAAAGCTCGTTTTTCAGATTCTCGTCGAACCCGCGCAGATATCGGTAGTTCCGCTTCGCCTCGGCGACATAATTGGCCGATACGGATTGCATCGCGCCGAGCGAGCGAATTTCGGCGGCCATGCCCTTGGTGCCTTCGGCCAGGGCACTTGCCGTCGCGTCCGTCGCTAGATCGGGATGTTCGGTCCAAGGTTGGATCACGAGATCAGGATCAAGGCTAGCGATGATCGCGCCCGACCCGCGTCCCTGCACGGTCGTTGCAAATCCAGAGATATGATCCTGGTGCCGATGCGTCGCAACAATTGCGGTCAGCTTGCCACCGCAACGCTCGGCGATATTGCCGGCAATGTCGCTCATCCGAGTCTTGGGCGCTTCCGGCGGCAACTTGGTCGTGCCAAAATCGATCAGGACGTGTTTCTCGCTCTGATCCGCATACAGCACGCTGAGCAGAAAACAGTCGCCGAAGCCGACTTGGTAGGTGCGTACGGTGGCGCTGACCGGCTTAGCCATGATCGCGCTCCTTCAATCCCGGCCTCGACGACGGCCCATCGGAGACGGACCCTCCATCGGTGGCCCGTGTCATGTGCAGCAAGGCGAAGCGGCCACGCATATCGACCTGAAGATCGAGCGAGCCGCGATCGAACAGATATTGGAGTCGGCGCGCCTGCCATTCGCGGTCGGCGGCTGACTTGGTGAGATGGTGGGCGATCTGATATTTTACCTGACCATATTCGTCGAAGATCAGCGTGCCGCCGCCGAGAATGCGCAACGGTTTCCATCTGGGCACCCCGTCGGGGACGGACACATTATAGGTCGTGCCCAGTTCGCCTGCAGTCGCGGTCAGACTCTGAACATATTCCACGATCGTCTCGCGCAGGATGAAGCCATCGGGCGCCACGCGGATACTGGGGCGGACCGACTGGATCTCGATATAACCGACATCGCCGATCTCAAGCGGGACGCGATTTTCCCAGACAAAACGGAACACCTCCTCGCGGTCGCGCAGCATGGAGTCGAAATGCGTCCGGCTATGCACGAAAGTCCGGTGGCAGCGCTCCCAGGTCCCGTCGGATCCGGCATTGTGCGACGGCTTGATGCCGTAGCTCGCGAAACTGTCGAGCAGCGCCGAGCGATAGCCATAGCGGTCATCGGGAACCACCTCGCGGTCGATCGTCAGCAGCGCCGAGAGGTAGTCCGAGAAGCTGAGATCGACAGGCGGGCAGTAATCGATCGCCCGGATAGCGATCGTCAACAGATGGTCGGCGGCACGTGCGCCTTCTTCGATGACGAGGCTGAGGTTCTTCTGCCCCGGACCGATCGTTCCCAATCGGGATAGGCGCTGGACCCAGATCGCGAGAAAGGCGCGGAGCATCGCCGCGACCACAAGCTCGCCTCGGGCATGCTCCTCAAGAAACTCTGGATCGCTGAGATAGTCGCGTCCTGGGATCAGCTCGACCGAGCGGCGAAGGGCTTGACCGCGAATGCCCGACAAGGCGGTGCCCATCTGCTTGGCAAGACCGAACAGGGCCGATTGGCGCAGGCTCGGTTCCGTCAGTCGCGCTTCATCCACCAAGGGGCTGTCATCATCGCCGGCGATGAGACGCCTGATGGTCTCAGGAAGAGCGAAGACCGAAAGCAATGCGACCACATCTGCGAAGCCTTCATGGAAGGCCGCCTGGTCCGGCAGCGATGGCTCCATAAATCCCGCGCGCAAGCCATCGAGCAGCGCGTGTGTCGTCTCGTGCGCGACGATGTCATGCGACAGGCAGGTGAAGACGGCGTCGTGACCCGCGCCACCGACCTTGGGAACAGCGAAATATCCAAAGAACAACCCGCGGTCTTCGCGCGAATAAAAGGCATTTGGGTCGGCAAAGGCATGTGGCGCGATATGAAGCTGGTGGCCGGCACAACCCCAAGGAATGCGGCGACCCAGCGCGAACTCGAAGCGGGCGAGAATGCGCATTGAGATGGCATAGGCGTTCTGCGCGTGGAAACGCGGGTCTGCGAGAAGATCCGCGTCGCTGTGATCCTTGTAGGGATCGTCCTCGTCGGTTAGCGCCGAACCAAGCGCAAGCGGCTGGTAGAGCAGGTTGGCGCTTGCGTCATAGTCGATGACATTGACACGGTAGCCGCATGGGCCTGGCAGGAGTTCCTCGGCAGGGATTTCGACCTGAGCGCGGACCAAACGCCCGTTGATCAGGACTGCCGGATCCTGCGCCAGGATGGTAAGCCGCCGTGTGCTCTTGAGGCTGTGGCGCCGATCGTCTGCACTAGTCATGCCCCCTCCCCGAGAGTCATTCCACGCAGTCTAGTCCGAATGCCGCACCACGGATATCAAATATTCGACCGCAATGGATGGAATTCTACTGACGCCTTAGAAAAGATACGCCAGCTCGTCTGGTCGCAGACTCCCCAACCCAGTGGAGACCCTCAAGGCTGCGATTTCGTCCCAGTTGACGACACGAAGGTCTGCATTCACATTAATAGGTGACCGGTTCTACCGGCATTGTGATCAGCGTTGATGGAAAAACGTTGTTGGTGCGCGGCTGACCGTGCGCGGCTTTTCCTACATCGCGCGCACTTCGCGGTAAAACGCCTCGTGACCGTCGATGCGCTTGAGTCAGGCGGCTCGCGACCAGACTCGGTCGTTTCGGCTTGGCCCCGCGTATGTCGGCTTACCCTGAAACCCGCCATTCGGGTCTAGCGTACCGGCCGGCGTGCAGTGCGCCCATTGTGGTCATACGCCCTCGCTTGAAGCATTCTTGCAAGCGGTGGTCGGCACACTGGGGGTGTGGGGTCGGAGGTTCGAATCCTCTCGTCCCGACCAAATAAATCAACAACTTAGCTACACCTACCCGCTGCCAAGTGCGGCGTGGGCAGGTCATGGGCAGGAAAAAGCCCAAGACCACTCCTATCTTGACGATGCGACCATTACGCTCTTCAACGAATTGAACGGCGTAGACTCCGACGTAGCGAATAGCAGTCGAGTAGCGCGGCAATCTGGGGGGATCATGTCGAATAAGCAGATTTTGGAAGCGCTTGAAAAGCGTTGCTCAATTCGTGTGGCCCGTCGAATCTTAGCAGCAAACGGCTTCCCTAAGGGATCAGGCTGGGAGCAAATTCGCGAAAAATTGAAAGATACGGTCGTAGCTTCCAAGGCCGACTTTCCCGGCCTGCAAAGCGCACTTCGCGAAATCCTAATCACGGCGGATAAAAGCGTCCGCATATTCGAATTGGACGCGACCCGAATTGCCACGTTGCGTTCAAAGGTAGCAGCACACAACATTCAACAATCTGGCGTGTTCGCCACGCATTTCCCGCTGCCCGTCCCCGACAACATTCTGACAAACCTTCCGCCGCAAGCGCCGGTGCCTGTCGCAAAGATTCAAACGGCGAGCCTGACCGGCATACTGTTCTCGTCCGTTCGAGTGATCGACATTCGTGAACGGCTAAACGCCGCGCAGTTTGGCGGCAATATGCCATCGGGCTTTGACGAAGTGATCGGCATCAAGAAGGTCAAAGTGCAAACCTTCGATGCCGTTTTGGTGTCGAAATCTCTACCGTATGCCTACGTGCTGACCGACGCATATCAGGACAGCAGCCAAACGATGCGCCGCGTCCTTCAAGTCACCGTCGCAGATGCATTTAATAATTTGGTAGGATCGACAGTTCTTTCTTCGCCGGTCAATCTTTTACCTACCGTTGCCCCGCTGTATACGTCAGGAACCGGTGAAGTAAAAAATCTCCTCTATATTACAACCACTTCTTCGGGAAAAGCCGAATGGATGCGAGGAAGCGGCAATTGCCTTCGCAACGAATCGGGCCACCAAGCAGGCATGGCGGTAATAGGAGCGGGTTTCCAACCCTACGGTATTGAGTTAGAGTGGCCGCTTGACGAGGTGGAGGGCTATGTTCCCCGCCCATTCCTCTCGATCCTTGGCCAGTATCGCATGACATATGAGACGAATCCACGACTTGAGGACGCTACGGTGTGGGGCTGCGCCACCCTGTCCGAATTAGAATTCGTCCTGAAGGAATTGATGCTTCCTATCTGCGGCAGCAAAGCCGTCTAAACGTGCGACGGTTCGAGGCCATCGAACATGCGATAGCAGACAAGTGGGGTTCCGACCCCGCTGTCGGTATATGCCGGGTGATCCTGCATTATGCCGTATCAAAACCCGCCGAAGATTCCGTCATGCTTACCTTCGGCGATTTCAAAAATCTTGCTGGGACCAGTTACGATCAGGAGGAATTGCAAAGAGCGTTAGCGATCCTCGTTTCGCGTTTCCATGCGCTCGAAATGCGATTGGTGTTCATCGACGAAAACGAGGGACCGATCTACCTAGATTCCGACGAACAACGTGACTTCATTTCGACTGGAAGGCTGACCCATCCTCACCGTGGCGTCATTGTGGACGGCGGGGAGAACCGCACCTTCCCATATTACGTCGCGAAGCCTAAAACGCTGCTGGAAGAGGTGGCGGGTTGATGGACGGACCCAACTGGCCGCAATTGGAATATGCGGCCAAGAGCACGGCAGATAAAGTCCGGTTTCGCCTGTTGCGCGGCGTAGAGAGTTATGCCGAATTCGTTGAATTGATCGAAGATGCGCTCAACTCGTCGATTGGAGACCTAGTAAAAGAAAAGAACATTATTAATCCAGCCGGTGAAATCAAAACACGCATGGATGAAGATCAAATCACACTGATGCTATGCAAGCCTCTTAAAGGTATGGGTTTTGACATATCGCACAGTAAAAACGTCGGCGGAAACTGCGACATTTTGATCGAAGGCGGTTCGGATATGCTTTGGATCGGTTAAGCAAAAATTTACAGTGGCTACGGCAAGCTTATGGGCGGCTTTCAACAACTGTGCGACCGCTACGCCACTGGAATGCCTAATCAGACTAGTGGCGCAATGGTTTTCTATTTTTTTCGTGGCAAAGTCGCTAGCGTAATGAAAAGTTGGCGACGATATCTCGAAAAAACGAGAGCGCTCACTTCCGCTGATGTTGAAAACAATCCGCTGCAATTTCGTACTGCCGAACCCCACGCGGCGACAGAAGCGCTGTTAAATACGCTTCATATGTCGGTGCCTCTAATGCACGAACCGACAGATGTTTTACCGCCGCCGAAGCGATAAGGCCACTACTGTCCTACTCATGACCTACCTAATTGAACGTTTGGGTGGCCCTGTTAAATCATGCTGTTGATTTTGCAGAACTTTGCTTGCTGTGATGCTTACATTCCGTCGCATCAGGGATGCGATGACCAGCAGTTTATGTCAGATAACGGAACTCAGCCCCTCAAAAAGACGGGACAGTCGACTTTCAGTCAGTCCCGCGCATTTCAGGAACGCTCATCTAGACTTCAGGAATGGCAGGTTTGGGATGGGGACCTGCCATTCCTGGCCACGCCCGCGAACGACGGCTAAGTCCCAATGCCGGTCGTTTGCTCTCCACTGATCGGCCTGATGAATGATTGGCGGCTTTCGGGATTATCCGCCGACCGATGGAGCGTTTGGAATTGGGGCGCTAAGCGGGCCACCGAAAGGCGATCTGGTTCCGTGTTCGTAGAGGATCGGCGGGCTGAAATCAGTCCTGCTCGGCGGCCAGTTCGAGCGCCGCGATCCGTTCGCTGCACACGACATGAACAATCTGGCCGAGCACCTCGACCCGCTTGCCAAGCCAAGCCAATTCCTCCTCGGTGATGCGATAATGCTTGGAGTAACGTGCCTTTACGTAAGCGTCCTTGAGCTTCTCGAACATCGCCCGCTCGCGGCGCTGCTCACGCGGCCAGGCATCGACCAGACGCCGGTCCAGTCGCTCGGCCTGAGTCCGCAAGAAACCCAGATTATGCACATGCGGGGTGTAGAAGGTGCATACCAGAAGGGCGCAGTGATAAAGCCGTTCGGTCGCTTGGTGGAGGTCGAACGCCGCCTCCTTGTAAAACTCTCGCGAAATATCAAACTTGGCAATCTCGAAGCGCTTCGTTGCCGACGGAAACCATTCTTCAAAATACTCCTTCGCCATCGCCAGCGCCTGCTCGGGCGTCTTGGGCTTGGGGATATGAAGCGCGCTGCCCTCGCTCTGGTAAAGCGCAATCCCGTCCCGCGCGATATCCATGAAGAAGTAGCGGCCGTGCGCCAGCCCGTCATTCACTTCCTGCAATGTGTGGACGATGAAATTGACCGGCGTCCTGATCGTCTTCGTGATCCCGAACTCCTGAGTCAGCCGCTCCTCGGCCTTCTCCCAGAATTTCACGGGATCGGTCAGCCGCTTGTCGGAGACGATGATCAGCAGGTCGAAATCCGATTGATAGCCCTTGGCAGTGTGCGGCTCGTCCACCCAGCCGCCCCGCGCATAGGAGCCATAGAGAATGACCTTGAGGATGCGCCCCTTCTTCTTCCACTCGCCCGAGGCCAGCCCGGTCGAATCTCCGAATTCCTCGAACAGGATCGCCACCACGCGCTCGAGGTCGCGCTGCTTGGCTGCCGGCAGATGGGAAAGATCGTTACGCATCGTTCCTGCTACTTTTCGGGGACGGGGTCATCTTTAGCAAGGCTGACCTCATCCGTTTCGGTGCCGGAAGGAGCTGACGCCTTTGGGCGTTCAAGTTTCTGCATTGCGGGCTCATGATCCGATTCACCGAGCCTTTCCGACATGACGGCGAAACTCGCCCACCTGCCCTGCTATGAGAGCCCCTGAGGGTTCGAAGCCGTCGAACCGCTCATAAAGCGGCCTGACAATGGTGCCGACCACCTGCTCGAGATCTTGCTCGATTTCGACCGCACTGGTCACCGCATTCAGATCGACGCTGTCGGACCGGGCGCGGCGGCGCTCGTCGAGCGGGAGCCGAAGCGTCGGCTTCGACCAGCTGATGAGTTCGCGTCCGGCAAGTCCGGTGTATCGCCCGAAAAACCGGATCTGGCCTTTGGGGGATGCGCCGAGCTGGCCTGCGAGCCATGCCGCGTGGAGCAGCACTTCCGCGGTTCGCCAGATCGGCAATGTCAGGTCGAAAAAAGTGCCCGCATCGAGATCGCGGCCATCTTCCTGATAGCCACGCCGAAGATAGGCAGTGCCGTCGCGCGCGATCCGCCAGAAATCGCTGTGGGCGGTATCGCTGAAGACCCGATCAGCTTCGGGCCTGCCCAGCCAGCATTCGAGCAGCCCGTCATGAATTGACGGCTTGATAGATTCCTTGGTCGGCACCCAGAATGGCGTCCAGCCCGAGGTTTTGGGCGCGCGCGCGAGGATTTCCTTCAGCCGCGTCAGTGTCGGCGGGTCCTCGACCCCGTCGATCGCATAGGCCTGTTCGCTATGCCCCAGGGACTGAACCGACGGGTGATCATCGTCCAGTTTCGCGACCAGTTCCTTGAAGCGATTGCGCGCCTCGTGAACGAACGACTGGAGGCTGTCGGAACGGCCGGGCTGCACGAACAGACCAAGCGCGTCGAGGATCGCGATGACCCGTTCGAACCGCAGATTGATTTCGCCTTGCTCGAAGGCGACGAGTGTTGGCCGGCTCACGCCGGCGAGCGTCGCCAACGCGGCCTGGGTCAGCCCTTCCTGCTTGCGACGCCGGACGGCTTCGTCGACGACGGCGCGCCAGTCGATCGGCCATTCGGTCATGCAAAGATCCTTCGGGCGTTTTCGAGAATGGTCTCCCGGTAGGCGATCCGGAAATCGTCGGGCTGTATCGCCGCTGAGAATTCGAGCGTTTTCGCGCCTGCAAATGCCCTTGCAAGCGCATTGAGCGAGCGCGTCACCTCCTGGGCGGGCAGTCCGATCGCAACGCCGAATGTCTCGACCAGCGTGCGATCGAGCGTATCGAATGCCCGCTTGCCGCCGCCCAGCTCGAGTGCTGCGGTGCGCTCATAATCTGGATAGACCAATGTGTTGATGAGGTCATAGGCAGGGCTAAGACGCAGCCCCCCTCCACTCTCGAGAAGTGAGAAGTTCTTCAGATGCGCGTCGGCATTGCCGAGCACCAGATTGAAGACGACAAGGCGGTAATAGCGGGCGAGATCGATACGCGCCCGCGCCGAGAAGCGGGTGATAACGGTCGCGGCCTCCTCATAGGAGGAATGGTATTTGCCGTCGAATTCCCGGCCACGGGGCTTGCCAAGAATCTGCGCGAAGTCCTCAAGTCGGAGCTTTTCGTCGCCCACACGGTCAAAGCGCTCGACCACGAGCGCCAGCCCCTCGATTCCGACGAGGACAGCTGGTCTCGCCTTGGCGATTTCCGCCTCACCCAGGATTTCGCGACCCAATTCCAGCGAGAGAGTCTCGTTCTGGACAAGCGTGGGCAAATCCTCGCGATTGAACTTGGCGATGTGCGTTGCCCGGTCGGCGGGCTTGATGCAGGGTTCAAAGCCCTTTTCGCCACGGAAGGCGAGCAGCTTCTTCTGTACGCCGGAAAGGGTATGGCCGGGGCGCACTGCCGCTTCCTCCAGTGCATTCGGCTCATCGGGTGCGGTGAGATGGGTGCCGTCGGGTTTGAGAATACCCACCGCACCGATACAGTCGGCACCATAGTTCAGGAGCAGACCGAAATCGTCCTGGGCCGCGGTGCCGCCAGCGCGCGCCTGCCGCCCGCGCAGCCATCCTTCCGGCCCGAGATGTTCGAAGAACGGAATAAGGCCGTCACGGTAATAATGGTCTCGCTGGCCGACCGGCAGCGCGCAGGCGATTGGTTCGCTCCAGCCATCATTGTAGACAAAGCGTGTATCCCCTCCGAGCTCGCTTAGCTCGCCGGCGGGCAACCCCTTGTAGGTAACGATGGCAACGCGGTCCGGGATGGGATTTTCCTGTCAATTTTCATCTCAGATTCAACGCATCGAGCTATAAAGTCAATATATATTTACATTATTGGCGAATCTCACCTCTGTTTTGAAATATGGTGACATTCGAAATCTCACCCCGCCGTTCTAGGACAAGCGTGTCACGGGATAGAAAATGACAATATATATTCACAAAAATTTCATAATGTGGATCTGTATCGAAGTTATTTTACATAGACGGCGACTACGCCGCCGGACCTAGCGAATACGGCAAACCCGCTAAATGTGTCGTGCAGGGGAAACGCCCTGGGAACATGCGAAACAGTCGACATTGCCTTGCGGCGCTCTTGGCCAGGGCACTCTCGCCAAAGTCGCTTCCGGACAGGAGCGGCAAAGGAAGCCAGGCGCTCAGCTGGAATACGCGGTAATCGCGTGGATTTGAAAGACCTGACGGCGAGATCGCCTAGCCATGTGCTGAACTTTTTCGACGATCAACAGACAGCTCAATCGCCGGACAGCGCAACCAAAGCACGCACGACATGGCGCTCGACGAGGTCGACGTCGATGCCGAACCGCCCTGCGATCACGCCATAAGGCATATCCTCGCCGACATGAGCCAGAAAGACCTGCCGAGTCAGGGGATCGAGAGTGGCCAGAGCAGCCCGCAGTCGTTCGAGACGGTTTTGCTCGGTCATCGGAAGTCTCCCTGGAATGCCCGAACCGGAAGTGGTCGGAACCAGGGCCGCAAAGGTCCGCGCCTTAAGGCGCGCGCGCATCCGCAGGACCGGAACGCAGTGAAGGACCCGGCGCAGCCGGGTTGCGCGCGCGACGGCGTGGGCCAAAAGGCCGCCAGGATCCGATACCGCTTTCCGGGAACCGGCCGAGGGATGATCCGATCATTTACCGACTGACGTCGCCGGCGCGGCACGCTGCCCCTTCGTGTGCAGGCTCGTCCGGAACTTTTCTACGCGCCGTGAGCATGGCGCCAAGGATTATGGGCGCCCCCAGCAGACCGACACCACCAAGTTGGACCAGATTGATCTTTGCCCTTCGTCAGAAACACCGGATACGTCCCTTTGAAGGGCATCGGCGGGGGCATATGACGTGGGTTGGCGGTTTCGACGCAGCGTCAAGATCTTGCCTGGAGTCCGGCTAAACTTCAGCGGCAGCGGCGTGAGTGCAAGTCTCGGCCGGCCAGGCTCCACCGTGAACATCGGCGACCGTGGAACCTGCGGAACGGTAGGTCTGCCAGGCACCGGCATCAGTTACTCGAGATTTTTGAATCGACCGGAGGGGGCAATGGCACAAACAGGATCGAAATCGGCGGGGGCAGCGCTGGGCTGGATCGCCGCAGCCATCATTGGCCTGGTTGCGATTGGTCAATGCTCATCGAAGCAGAGTCCATCGGGCCCGGCGCCAGCTGTGGCGGCTACAACCACCGCCACTCCGAGATATGTCAGTGCCAGATCGCTCAATTGCCGCTCTAGCCCGGACGCAACCGCCAAGCCCCTGCGAACGCTGGCGCGCAACACATTCGTCTCGATCACGCAGGAAGAAAGCGGCTGGTCAAAGGTCGATGGTGCCCCGCCCTGCTGGGTTTCCACCGCGTTCCTGCAGACATCTCCATGGACGTCCGGCGAAGCGACGAGCACCGGCCGATCAGGTACGGTTGCGGCCGGGGTGGGCGCTGCGACCTATTTTGCGTCTCAGCCTTCACGCGCCCAGGCTTCGAAATCGACCAAATCCAAGCGCAAAAAGACGCGATCCAGTGCTGCCGGCAAAAGTCGCGGTTACGGCAGCGGGACTTGTCCTTGCAGTGGCCGCAATGTTTGCATCGGACCGCGCGGTGGCCGCTATTGCATCACGAGCGGTGGCAATAAGCGTTATGGAGTTTAATATCAGGCTGCTGCTTGAGAGGCGGAGAGTGGAACAAGAATGTGACACCGGACCAAGAGCGCTGGGCATTCGCCTCCAAGATCATGATGATGCATGACGATGATGCGGGAGTGTTCATCGCCAATCGCATTCGCGACTTGGCGGACAATGGTGATCTCGATGGGGTCAATTTCTGGATCGATATCGCCGACAAAGTGATGCAATTGGCCGGACCGGATGAGGGGGCCTGGATCCAGTGATATTGGCATTCGCCGCTTATGTCGCTGCAGGGGCGACATTTACCTGTACTCCCACGCGTGTGTGGGACGGCGACGGTCCGATCTGGTGCGCGGAGGGACCTCGAATTCGGCTTGCAGGCATCGCGGCTCGTGAGATCGACGAGACATGCAACGTGGCCCACCCCTGCCCGACCGCCAGCGGAGAAGCCGCACGTGATCATCTTGTCAGATTGTTGGGCGGCAAGCGCGGGATAACCATGACAGGTCATGTACTCGTCGACGGCCCGACGCTGGTTTGTCGATCAGAGGGATCAGGCAAGGGCGATCGGACAGCGGCATGGTGCAGCGCCGGGCGCATCGATCTGTCATGCGCAATGGTCCAGAGTGGCTTTGCAGTTCGCTGGGATCGATACTGGCGGGGCAGGACGTGCCCAAGATGACGTTCCGTGCTGGCTTCCTGACCGGGGTCGCTATCGCGGCGCTGGTACTTCTTTGGTGGGTCGCCTGGGGGTCGAAGACATAAAACCTAAGGACGTGAACTCACGAACGCTTGTCCATGTGCTCCTGCGTTCGACGACAAACTCGCCGAACAGACCAAAGTGTCGCTGTTTGAAAGTACGATGAAACAGCGAGAAGGTGGCTATGGAGCGAAGGAGCTCAAACTCACCAGCCGACGAATGTCCATCAAGTAGTCGAAAAGCGCTGTTAAAAGAGATTCATGCCGATCCCCTCTCAAGACGAATTCACAAAATTCCTCCGCTTCATGCCGCTTGTCCTGATCGCCAGCTTCGCGGGTTTCATCTTCTTCCAGCCCTCGGAGCGGCCCGACCCGGCAAGGAATCTGGCTTTCGGTTGCTACGAAGCCACGAATGCCCCCAGGATCATGATCGACGCAGTGGGCGTGCACGCCGACCAGGCCGGCGTTGCCGCGACGCCCTTTGCGGTGAAACGCATCAAGCCCGGTATCGCGCTTTCGCTGGAGCGGCCATTCCCACTCGAGGCGCCGGAGGGACGCTATCGCTTCGGGGCGGTCAGACAGGGCAGCGACATACTCGTGCCGTTCCGCACGGTTCGGGACGGCCGGGTTTATAGCGTTCAATCCGAAAGCAGGCTGGAGCGTTTCGAACTGTGGGCGCGGGACGATACGGTTATCGTCTATACCGCAGTCGATGCGCGCCGATGCATGGCGGCCAAGCGGGGCCGTGTGTCCTGATGCAACCCCGAAAACAAAAGACCCGCCAAGTGTGCATATCCTTGCGGACAGAGGCCTGACGGGTGCGATAAGCATCTGATTATCAGGCGCTATCCTGCATAGCAATGGGCACCGATTTCGTGCTCAAAATCGAGACGCTCAGATAAACTCTCGAAAATTGGCGCGGTTAAAAACCAACGGCCTGCGCAGTTCGGCCCACGGACACCCTGCTCCACACCCCATCACTCACGATATGCAGCGTCCCTCCCCGCCCCTGCACCAATCCGGCCCGCCCCTGTCGAAACGGCGGGAAGCGCAGCTGCCCAAGCTCACGGCTGGCCGCGCCGTCGAGCTTCAGCACCGCGATGCGGCCGGCATTCTCGCCATAGCCGCCGGCGAGCAGCACGATATCGTCTTTCGCGGCGATCGCGTTCGCGCCTGCGATCGCGTTGGGCCATGACGTGACCTTGCCGCCATCCACCCGGACAATACGGAAATCTGAGTAGAAGCAGGTCCAGAGCACGTCGCCCGCCAGCGTCATCGCGTAGCAATCGTCCACCTGATATTCGACCTGGGCGTCGCCGTTGAACGACCATGACGGCGTGCCCGCGCCGTCGAACCGGACGATGCCGCCCGACGACACCGGCCAGCGGCCATCGGCATTCGGGCGGCCGAAAATGCCTTCGTCGAAATAGCCCACCCAGAATGTCCCATCGGGCGAACAGAGCAAGTTTGAAAGACCATCGCCCAGCAGCATCGCCTGTTGTTCGGTTCCGTCCGGCGCATAGATGCGTCCGTTGATTTCGCCTTTCGCCGCACGCGCCGATGCGACGATCCAGCGTCCGTCGGCCGTGCGGTCCACGATCGGATCCGCCTTAGCCGGCACGAAGATCGCGCCGGTCTCCGCAAGGCCGTCGAACACCGACAGGCGGATCGGGGTGTTCCATACATTCGGCTGGCGGAGATCCGCATCGCCGTTGTCGCGGGCTTCCCGCCATTGCCGATATTCGCCGTGGACATCTCTCCGCGTCCGGACGAGCGCCAGTGTTCCGTCCATCAGCGCTTTATAGCCATAGTCGAACCAGCCGGCCGGTGCGGCGGGTAGCGGCAGTCGTTCGGCGATATCGGACAGATCGGTCATATCCGGAGGGTCGCAGTCGGCGACGATCCGCACAAGCGCCTGGACAATCGACCATGACCGCCGGCACCCGCCATGTGTGCCGGACGCTTCATCATGGCCGCGTACAGAAGCGCGCGGCGCCCTTCAGCGCGGCGGCACAGTTTTCGGCGTTCTGGCGAGCGCCCAGCTTGCTCGCATTTTCGAAGCTGTTCTGCCACGTCCATTCGAACGACGATCCGGAAGATGCCGATCGCGCGATAGTGGCAGTGCAGAAACCCGCTCGCCCGCGGCGGCAGGCTTCGGATTCGAAACGGAGCATGGGCAGGCCCTTGCTGCGGTAATAATCCTCCAGCGACGAATTCAGCACGCGATCCTGCAGGAATTTGAGGCCCAGGCTGCCCTCCGGCCATTTTTCGGCCGCCGCGCGATCGATCTGGGCGACGATCGCGGCGGTGTTCGCGGCGCGTTCGGCCTGTTCGGCGGCTTCGCGTTCCGCCTTGTATCGGGCCGCATTTGCGGCGGCGACCACCTTCAATTCCTCGGTGATGCGTATGGCCGCCGCCTTGGGCTCGGCATGGAATGTGCCAAGGTTCAGCGCGCCCGCATACGCCCATCCCTTCGGCGTCCGCCCCAGATCGACCAGCACGAGCGAGTAGAGCGCACTATATTGCGGGCCGATCGGCGCGGCGGCCAGATCGGGCACGCGCGGGAAGGCGACACGCTGGTACAGCACGCCGCCGCCCGGCGCCTCCCGCGCGTAATACCAGCCGCTTTCGGTGCGCACGACGCCCAGTACGCCCTTTGGCGGCGGCTGGACCTGGCCGACGGAATCGAGCGGCAGGAACAGCGTGTCGAGCGCCGGGCGGCCGAAGATCGCGTCCCCCGTTACGTTCGGCGCCTTGCGCCCGGTGTCGGCGAAAACGCCATATTGGCCACCGCCATGATAGATCGGCAGGCCGCCGGCGGGTTCCTTCCCCTCGATCGTCACGACGACGCCGGCGAATTGCAAAACGCCGGGCGAGATCGTCTTCGGTCCGCCGGCCAGCGTGTCATGGCTGCCATTGCCGGGCAGTTTCGCATTGCGGATCTGGACCCCGGTTTCGATGCCGGCCTGGTCGAGAATGGCCATATCGTTGGTGGTGCGATCGATATGGCCGAGCAGCAGGCCGGGCAGCGAGAATGAATAGGATGCCAGGATGTCGACATAGGGCGTCGATCGCACCGCCCCGGTGCGCAGATCGAGCAGGAAGATGCGATCCGCCGCGCCCTTTTCGGGAACCGCGCCCATTGCGAGCCAAGGCGACAAGGGCTTCATCCGCGAGAATCTGGCGGGCAAGATCACGCGGCCGCCGGGGTCGCGGGCACCGTATAGCGGCTTTCCCTGAGCCTTTTTGCCCTCAGTAAAAACGATCAGTTTCGGCCGGCCATAGCCGTCATAGACAAGGGGTTTGCCGTCGGCGACAGCGCTGAGATCGCCCTGGCCGTAGCAATGCGGTTCCTGCATGGAAATCGTGCCGTCGTCCCAGAAGCATTTCTGCGCCAGCGCAGGCGATGCCGTGCATGCGAGACCGGCAAACAGGGCGGCGCGAACGCTTCGATACATAATTGGGCTCCCCGACTGAGCAAATGGTGTAAGGCGCGCCGGGCAAACGGCAAGCCGGTTACGCCGATGCCGGCCGGGTCGGCGATGCGCTCAATATCGCGCAACGCCAGGCGTTTCGTCATCCGCTGCCGCGTCGTCCTTGCCCATGACGAAGCGGACCATCTCGACGCAGCCGGTCGCGCTCTCCCGCGACGGTGCCTTTCGGGCCGAACGGACGATCTGGATCGCCTGTTGCCCGAAGGCCGTGGCGGGTTCACTGGCGAGGACGCGGATATTGCCGGTCTCCCCCCAAGGGGCAACATCATATGCGATCGCGGCCCAGCCTTCGATTGCGCGCTGCCGATAGGAAGCGGGATAGATCAGTTTTGGCATCAGCGCCCAGGAGCGATCGGAGGGGCAGTTGCTGCCTTCGGGACGCAGGCCCGCCTTGTCCGGGCTGTCCGGCGCAGTCACCGGCGCTGGCTTGCGCCAGAAGGGATAGAGGCATCCGGTGCGCACGCCGCCGGTGAAGCGCGAGCCCTGCATCGCCTTGACCGACGCGGCATCGAGCGCGCGGTTGCCGGTACCCTCGACGATGCGCACGTTTGTCGGCCGGCCCTTTGCATCAAGGTCGTAACCGACCATCGACCAGTCCTTCACCCCCGCGGTGGCGGGCAGCGCATCGAAATCGGGCAAAACCCGGATCAGCGGCGCCGGGCGCGGCGTATCGAAACATGTCGATCCGGCCGGCGTGATGCGTTTCCATGCGGGGGCCGACATGCGCCCGAACATCGGCGAGATGCTGTAGGCTATCAGATCGGCCGGAGGCGCCGCATCGATCGGCGTGCCCTGTGCAACGAACGCGATCGTGCAATCCGATCGCGCCGGCCCGACCGGAAAGCGCGAAACGGCGAGCACGGCGCCCGGATCGTCGCCGGCGACCTGGCTAAAGGTCATCGTGGTATCCTGCACGATCGTCAGCGGACGGCCCGCTGCATCGATGCGAAACCGGTAGCGTTGCTGCGTCGGCGCGCCCTTCGGCAAAAATCCGAAGCGGCCGGCCGGCTGCCCCATGGCGACGGGGGCAACCGCCTGCCCGCCGCAACGCACCTCGCCCGGCACCCACTTCAGCCATTGCAGCGGGGCACCGACCGGTTGATCGTCGATGATCGGTGGTGGCGGCGGCGTCGAGAGGCCCTGAGCCTGGGGGGCAAGAATCGCAGTGGCGGCGAGGCCGGAAAGCAGAATCTTCATGGTGCGGAGGGTATGCGCCGCGCGTGACCGCTGCAAGACGGGGAACATCCGGTTTGGATCGGATCGTGGAAGCGCATTCGACACCATGAAAGTCGGCCGATTGCCAATCGTTGCCGCTCAGCCAATACTGTGTTGCGGATACGCGCCCAGTCGATGGCGGATGCCCGATTTTCGGACTATGATCCCGCGGAGGAGGCCGATCATGCTCGATCTGAAGCGCCAGCCGAGAGGAGCGACAATTGCGGTTGTCATCGCGATCCTCTGCTTCTTGAGCCCTTTATTGATTCCCCGAAACCTTCTGCAGCCCGGGTTCAATATCTTCCTTTGCTGGGCGGCGCTCTGCGCGGCATGCGTCCTCGCCGAACGCTTGCTGGCATGGGCTGTGCTCACTTGCAGCGCGCTGTTTGCGGTCTCGGTGGACTGGTGGATGAGGGGGCCTCCGTCGATCGATGAATTCGGCTATAGCGCATTCGATGCCATCGCTCTTTTCGCGGGGACGGCTCTGGCTGTTGCGGGAACCGGCGTTTTGTCGATCCTACAGACCTCGATGCGCACGCAACGCAATCACCGCTGACCACCAACCCGCTCCACGGCCAGTAACGGTTGCGAGCGTGTACCCCGACGCGCAGACTGTCGCTTGCATATGGAGGCACCAGATGGCTGGCCGGTTGGTATTTGCGGCGATGCTGTTGCTCACGTCGGTTGCCAGTGGCGCGGCTGCCGGCTTTTCATTTATCGAGGCATCGCCGGATTCTCTGCGCACGACCCATAAGATCCGCCTCGAGATCGTCCGTCCGAAGGGGTTCCGGATCGCCAGGCCGACCAGCCGGAGCACGGCATTCAACGGGCATCCCTATGACGTGACGCTCGCCGGGTTCCTCGGTCGCGACCAAGCGATCCTGCTTCATGCCGAGCGTGTGACGGATCGCAGCGGCGCATCGAATTATAACACGCTTCCGCCCGGCGATCTGCCGGGATTTCGCGTGCGTACGCAATGCGCCGCGATCGCGGTGGCCGATGTGGCGGAGGAGCATGACCTGGCATGGCTGGCGCAGCATGGCTGGAATCCGGCGGGCGCGTCGCTGGCGATCAGGCAATATTTCCGGACAACGCCCGATCACAATGAGGAATTGGTGATCTCACTGATCGTGAAGATGGAGCGGTGTGGCGACGAGGCGACCATTGCCGGCGCGATGACGGCGCTGCGCCGAGTGCTGAAGGTTCGACAGGTCGGGTTGTAATGTGTTTCCTGAGATCGCTCAGAGGCCGGCCTTTTCCAGCGCAGACGCAAGCTCCGCGTCCATCTCCGCCCCGCCTTTGGGGGTGAGCCGGTTCAGCACGGTCTGCACGCGCGTCTGCGCAACCTGGAGCGCCTTGTGCCGCACCTCGCGGATCGCGTTGGTCCGCCATGATCGGCTTTCGCCTAGCAGCGCCGCCCATTTGGCTTCCTCCGCGGCCAGAACGGACAGGGCCAGTCTCAGCCCGTCCCGCCGGCCATGGTCGTAATCGTCGGACATCGGGGTCCCTCCTGATACAGTGGTTGCCGCAGAAACGCCCGTCACGGCTGTCCGGCCTTACCTCTCCGCCCGCCATCCGCTAGACCAAGCGCGATGACAAGGATCCTTCTGGCGGGTGCGACGGGCATGGTCGGCACGACGGCGCTGCGGCTGTTGCTGGAGGACGATCGCGTGACGCACATCGTCGCGCCCACGCGCCGGCCGCTGGCGCCGCATCCGAAGCTGCTGAACCCGATCGCGAGCAGCGCGGATCTGCAGCCCGAGGCCGACTGGTGGGCGGCCGACGGCGCGATCTGTGCGCTGGGCACGACGCGGGCAAAGGCCGGATCGGCGGCGGCGTTCCGCGCGATCGATCACGACTATGCGCTGGCCGTCGCGACGCGGATACGCGCTGACGGTGCGGTGCGTTTCGCGCTCACATCCTCGACGGGGGCGGATGCGCGGTCGCGCTTTCTCTACACGCGGACCAAGGGCGAGTTGGAAGACGCGATCGACCGGCTGGGCTTTCCGTCGCTCACGATCCTGCGCCCCGGATTCCTGGGCGGGGAGCGCGGCGAACATCGGCGGATGGAAGCGGTGATGGGCACGCTGCTGCGCATCGCCGCGCCGATCCTGCCGGCAAGCGCACGGATCAGCCCCGCCGCCACGGTCGCGGCGCTGCTGGTGGAGGCCGCGGTCGCCGGCACGCCGGGCCGGCATGTGATCGCCCCCGCGCAGATCGTGCGCGCGGCGGCGGAGGGCGGGCGCTGAGGCTGACCTTCAGACGGATAAGAGAATGGCGACAAGCAGGCCGATCAGCACGATCGAGCCGATGATGGCCATGACGGCGCCCCAGAAACCGTATCGCTTATATATGGCGCGGATCAGGTCGCCCGCGACAAGATCGAGCGTCTCGATCGCAAATTCGATGACCCATCCCATGGATCGATCATGCCGCATCCGGGATGCGCATTCCACCGTCAAAGGCCGGCGATTGTGACCTCGCGGGCCTGGCGCCGGTAGTAGCGCCATCTTTTGATCGCCTGAACGATGCCGGCCAGGATCAACGCCAACGACAGGATAAAGGCGAAGGCCGAGATACAGACGCCTACCCATAGAAGCAGCGTGTTTTCGAACAGCCACCCGCGCCCCAGCGACGCCAGGATCGCGAAAAATACCGCAACCGAAAAAACCATCATCGCGCACCCGATGGAAATTCTTCTCGCGGGCGTTTCCTGTCTAAGCCCCTCATATGCCCGATTGAAACCGAATATGGCCGAGCTCACGACTACGGCATGCAGGATGCTGTTCCCCAGCTTCAGTTCGAGGCCCGGCATAATCGTGCCCTGCACGATATCGTCGGGCAGGAACGTGATGGCCACAAAAAGCACCAGAACCGGAGCGAAGCCGATCGCGGTACCAATGGCGACGTTTTTCCATCGGCTTGCGTATCGAAATGCGCATGCGTCGTACGCCCAACGCATGAAGAGCATCGAGAGAACGGCAACACCAATGCAGAGGATGATTTGCAACATTTCCAATCCCGTTCGCGCCCGACGATCGTACGCATCGGTTGGATGGCCCGCAATCCAGCCAATTACCCCGAGCACGCGGCGCGATCCGATCGCGCAACGCGTTTCAAGCGCTCGCGAACGGCACGCTGAACGCCCTGCCGAGCAGCCAGTCGACGAAGATCCTCTCTACCTGGCCGCTGCTCAGAGCTGCCTCCCCGTCCCCCCAGGAGATGAATCGGCCCAGGAATGTGCCGGATTCCCGGCTTCTGCGCATTTCGCGCTCGCTATATTCGGTGGTGAAATCGGCCGTGAAGCTGCGCATCGTCCACCAGCCGCCGTTACGCGTCCACACCGCCCAGAATTCGCCATGGCGCCGCGCCTTCACATAATGTTTCGGCCCGCGCTCAAGCATGACGACGCGGCGGTCGCGGACGGCAGGCAGCGCTTTCAGCGCGTGGCGAAGCTGGCGTTCGTCGGAGATGCGCGTTGCGGAGCCGTCCTCAAAGCGCAGCGTTATCGGCGACGGATCGCATTCGGGCGCGGTCATAGCGCCAGCCTGTGCGCGTTGTGATTTGGCAACGACATCTCCGCGCTCGCGATCAGACCGCTTTCAGGATCCGATCAACGACGATTTCGTTTCGCGGGCACGTGCGCGTGCCAGATCATAGGCGGTCTGCATCCGCATCAGCGTATCGGCGGCCACACCGAACGCCTTTTCGAACCGGATTGCCATCTCTGCGCTGAGGGCGGCGCGGCCGTTGAGCAGATTGCTGATCGCCTGACGGCTGACATGGAAGCTCTCGGCCAGACGGTTGATCGTCACGCCGTGCGCGTCGACGATCTCGGTCTTGAGCCAGTTGCCCGGATGAACGGCAAGCGAGGGGTGTATGATGTGCGCCATCAGTGTTATCCTCCTCATTGAGTTTGGCGATCGCCTGCTCGCGCAGTGTTCGCAATATACCGAGCGCGGATGATCGGGGCGTTCGTCACGCCTGTTTTAGCCCCTCACTCCCAATGACGAGCTAGCGGCCTAGATATGGCTCGCAAGCGACGCCGTCGCCGTCCCGATCAAGCGCGTCTCGATAGCCCGGATGACCGCGAAAGAGAGGCGCGGCGCCAGCTTGCCGTGCATCCTCGCAATATCGATAATAGACAGACCTCGGCTTCGCATTGTTAATCGGGGTCGTCAACGCGGCGGCAGGCCCTTCCGCTCTCTGGACGGCGGTCTGGGTCTCCGGGGGCTCGGCTGCTTCGATGCGCGGCAGTACAGCGACGCCATTGCTCACTGTCTCCGAAAAAAAGCTCTGCGTTGCGACAGGCTGAGCATCGTCAGTGCCGGGCCAGGCCCAACCGAGAGCCGCCCCCGCAAAAACCGCGACGCTGATCGGAGCGAACATCCGACGCCCTCGTCCTGGATTGAATCGCGTGAGAGATATCATCCTCGCAGGAGTCGACCGTCTCGATCGAGATTTAAGCGGAACCGCTCTGAAAGGCTTTTTGAAACTCATACCTCCATATTGACGCGTCATGTTTATCGCAAAGTAAACTCCCGAAATACGGGCGAATAACCATGGCAATAAATCGATAATAGATTTCGGATAAACCGTAGAAGTCGGCAACTGGCGTCGGCACAAGCTGAGGCGATGTCCGTGCATAGCGGCGTTTCCGAAGATCCAGAGGTCTCGCGCCCAAAAGTCCGGGCGGCGCAATATGTGCGCATGTCCACCGATTTTCAGAGATACTCGACCCGCAATCAAGCGGACGCGATTGCGGTTTATGCCGCGTGCCACGGATTCGAGATCGTCCGCACTTATGCCGATGAAGGCCGCAGCGGCCTCACGATCAAGGCTCGCAGTTCCCTTCAGCAACTGATCGACGACGTGAACAGTCGGGAGGCCGAATTCAAGGCGATCCTGGTCTATGATGTCAGCCGTTGGGGGCGCTTCCAGGACACAGACGAAAGTGCTCATTATGAATTTCTCTGCCGCAAGGCCGGCATAGCGGTTCATTACTGCGCAGAGCAGTTCGACAATGATGGCAGCTTAACCGCCATGATCCTCAAGCACCTCAAGCGGATGATGGCGGCCGAATACAGCAGGGAGCTTTCGACCAAAGTCTATGTTGGTCAATGTCGCCTCGCCGGCCTCGGTTACCGACAGGGAGGCATGGCGGGCTACGGGCTGCGAAGATTGGCCATCGATGCCGAAGGCAAGCCGCGGCTGAAGCTCAAGATGGGTGAACAGAAGAGTGTTCACACCGACCGTGTCATCCTCGTTCCCGGTCCGCAGCATGAGGTCGACACGATACGGCGTATCTATCGCCAGTATATCACCGGCCTGACAAGCCCGCAGGCGATTGCGAACCAGCTCAACAAAGAGGGCGTGCTGTCCGAGCGGGGTGGTCCGTGGGACCGCCAGATGATCTACGAGGTGATCTCGAACGAAAAATACATTGGAAACAACGTTTTCAACCGAACTTCGATGAAGCTTGCCGGTCAGCAGGTGTTCAATCCCCGCGATCTCTGGATCCGCGTAGAGGGCGCTTTCGAGGCGATTATCGATCCAGGACAATTTGCCGCAGCCCAGCGTGTCCGAGAAGATCGTGCCGCCTATATGCGCCTGAGCGATGAGGAGATGCTCGCAAGGCTGGTCGACCTGTGGAAGCGCTGTGGCGGCCTCTCCGAGATCATCATCTCACGCAGCAAGAGCGTTCCCGCACTCACGACCTACCGCAATCGGTTTGGCAACATGGCCAACATCTATGAGCGTATCGGCTATGCCCCTCCCTTCGACTTCAAGCCGCTCAGGATCAATGCTGCACGTCGCCTCGAGCATCCCAAAATCATTGCCGATGTCGTGCGGCTGTTTAGGAAAAGCGGGGTGGGCGCCCGGATTGAACCCGACAGCGAGCTCCTCATCGTCAATGACACATTGAGGATCTCAGTCGTCATAGCGCGCTATGGCAAGCGCAAGAACGGCGGGCCGGATTGGCGGCTGCGCTTCGAGGCAAGCCTGCGCCCCGATTTTACACTCGCAGTCTGCCTTTCTCCCGACGGCCATCGGGTTCAGGAGTATTTTCTTCTACCTCGGGACGTCTTCGATCGCAGCGGGCCAACGCTCTTTACGAAGGCCATACGGGCGGAGTTCAGCGCGTACCGCAACAAGGATCTTCGCGCACTGGTCCCCATCATCGGCTAAATTGAGAGTCAAAGCTCGGTTGTCGCGCTGTCTCGCGGGTCCACTTTGCTCGTCGATGCGTCCCTCACCGACGCGCTGTCCTACAAGGAACAAAACAAGTACATAATTCACGAAAGGAGTCGTTCTATGATCTATCTCGATTCCCCATTGGTGATCGCTCTGGCTACCCTGATTGGCAGTGTCGCAACGCTCGTCTGGGCATTCAGACGGAAACCCTGAACGCACGGTTGGAGAAAATATGCTTCGCGATTGTGCTGCACGGCCCAGGTTAGCCACCATTTTGCCCAGCGCGTTTCCGTGAGGCTGGAGCAGGAGCACAAGCAATGGGTGTTCGCGTCGAAGCTGCTGGAGATGCACGGCAATGAGGTCGGCACCCACATCATGCGAGGCATGTCCGCTTTGACCGATGATGATCTTGAAGGCGTGCATTTCTGGATCAACATCGCCGATAAGGTGATGCAATTGTTCGGCCCTGATGAGGACTCAAAAACCCAATGATCTTTGTATCATTGGCGATGTTACCGAACGGCCGGGTTTCGTGCGCCGGGCGATTGTAGGGGCATGACCTTTGTCGCGGGGGATCCCGTCGACCGGGCACAGCAAGTCCCGTCCAGGCGCATGCTCTTGCCGACCTCGTCCCAAACCGTCATGATTGGACATGGACGCGGACAGGCAATCGCGTCCCGGGATAAGCTCGCCAGGCATCAATGACGCCCGTCCCGCACCGGACGGACGGCCGCTCGTAATAGGAGCTGCACCACCGCCTGGAACATGACAACGCGCCGGGACGGTTCCGGTGCGGTCATCGCCCTATGGTGCAAGAATGAGTTTTCATCGCTGGAAACGCACGGCCTTGGTCGGTCTGGCTGCGTGCTCATGATCGGCAGTCGAGATCACAACGGGATAGCGCCTATTGTCGATCCACGCCCCGGCCCAGCCGAAAATGAGTCTTCCACGACGGTCGAGCAACTTTATCGCGATACGGCCCCTACTCTCAGGCGGTTCTTCCGCAATCGCGTACCGGATCGGGAGGATGCGGACGACATGGTGCAAGAGGTTTTCGTGCGTCTTACCCGTGACAATGGCGTGACGAAGCTGCGCAATCCTGCTGCTTGGCTGCAGCGCGTCGCCCGTAACCTGCTCTTTGATCGCGCTCGGCGTAGTGAAGTACGCCACGCCGCCATGCGGGTTCCGCTTGAGGAGGCTCAACTGCCCGTCGTCGCTCCAGATCAGATGCTTGACCTCGAGGCTCGGGATCTTCTTCATCGCTATGAAGAGGCTCTTTCGACGCTCAGCGAGCGCACACGGCAGGTTTTCCTGATCCACCGGGTCGAGGAATTGAGCTATCGCGAAATCGCCGGGCAGCTTGGAATCAGCGTGGCAACAGTCGAATATCATATGATGCGAGCGCTCGCCCATCTCGATCGCGCGCTCGGCGAAGAGTAAACGACACGGTGATGAGCAGTCGAGACGATCCGATCCCAGGCCCAACCGAAGCGCTCAGGCTGGAGGCTGCAGAATGGTTCGCGCGCATGCGCCGCGAGGATAATGAACGGTTTAAACCCGAGTTCGAAATGTGGCTCGCGATCCCTGAGCATCGAAGTGCCTATAACAGGTTGGCCGCACGGTTCAGCGATGCGAAGATCCTCCATCGCAGTATCGCGGTATCCGATACACTCAAGCGCCGACCCAAACCTCATCGCCAGATCTGGACTGCCGCGCTGCTTGTAGCGGCGCTCGCCCTGCTCGCCCTGACTTTCATGTTCGTGGTCCGCCCGAAGCCGCAGTTGGCCGGACCAATCATCCAGACTGCCCAGCTTGAAGGCAGGGAGGGTGCGATCACCCGTTTCCGCCTTCGCGACGGCTCGGTCGTGACGCTCGACCGTGGGGCAATGGTAAGCGTCCTCCTGAACGCACAAGGTCGCAATCTGAGACTTGAGCGCGGCCGGGCTCGTTTCGCGGTCGCGCACGAGCGCCGCCCATTTTCGGTGAGTGCGGGCAGCGGCAGCGTGATTGCGCGCGGCACGATCTTCGACGTGACGTTTGCAGACGGACGGACCAATGTCGCGCTCATCGAAGGCGCGGTCGACGTTACCTCAGGAAGCGACGGAAATGCACAGGCCAAAAGGCTCCGCGCCGGCCAATCTGTCGCGCTAGAACGAGGTCGCATCAACGACCGTCCAGCGTTCCCACCGCGCGCCGCACCTGACTGGCCGCGCGAAATGGCCGAAATCCGAGACGAAACACTTAACAGCCTGCTCGCGCGGGCGAACCGCCTGAGCGTCATACAGCTCGAAGCCAGCGCCCCTGATCTTGGCGCGACCCGGTTGTCGGGTCACTTCAGGCTCGACGATCCGGCGCATCTCGCCGCCAATCTCGCGCGTCTGTTCGATCTCGAACTGACCAAGCAAGACGCCAGCATCATCCTGTCACCGCGCGGCGGACAAAAAACTTCGTTCGCGCCCTAAGGTCCCTCCTCCCCGTCTCGTCGAACACAGCGACGAGCATGCCGCCACATCAAGGGCGGTGAACCAGAGGGGAGAAGACCATGACCACCACGACCAGCTTGCGCATGCGCCTGTTAGGCGGGATCGCAGTGATCGCAATGTCACCCGTGATGGCGACCACCGCCCACGCAAATCCATTGCCACCGATCACATGGAATCTCGCCAAGCAATCGCTGTCCGAAACGTTGGTCGCGATCGGCAAGGCGTCAGGCACCGAAGTGATATTCGAAAGCGAGGACCTTGCCGGCAAGCGCGCCGCCGCCCTGCAGGGCAGCTATAGCGCGCGTACGGCGATCGCATTGCTGCTGAAAGACAGTGGGCTTGTCGCCGAATGGCAGGAGCGGACCGTCATCATTCGCCGCCCCGCGGAAAGCCGCGTAGAATTAAAGGACGGTGACAGTAGGGAGATCGTAGTCACCGGCACCCGGATCCGCGGCGCCCCGCCCGCCTCGCCCGTGATCCGCCTGACGTCGGAAGATATTCGCAATGCCGGTCAGACAGACCTCGGCCAGACCCTCCGGAGCATTCCTCAGAATTTCAACGGGGGGCAGAATCCGGGCGTCGGCTTTGGCATCCGGGGGGCGGACAATGCGAATATCAACTCAGGATCCAGCCCCAATCTGCGTGGCCTCGGCCCGGATGCGACACTGACACTGCTAAATGGACGGCGGCTTGCCTATGGCGGCGTCAGCAACGCGATCGACATCTCGGCGATACCACTCGATGCCGTCGATCGAGTCGAGGTCGTCGCGGACGGGGCATCCGCTCTCTACGGTTCTGATGCGATCGCGGGCGTGGTCAACATCCTGCTCAAGCGCGATTTCGAGGGTGTGTCGGTCAACGGTCGCTGGGGTGCCGCGACCGATGGCGGTGATGTTGAGCAACAATATGGCGCTCTGGGTGGTGGACAATGGGGTTCGGGCGGACTGATCGCGGCAGTCAATTTGTCGCGCAACAGTGCGGTCCTGGCTCGCCATCGCAGCTATACCGCGGATCAGGACGATACAACGACGCTTTATCCCGAGCAGCGTTCGACAAGCGCGCTCGCCAGCGTGCACCAATCGTTGGGAGAAAGCGGCCTGATCTTTTCCGCCGACATGCTCTACAATGAGCGCACCCACCGCATCCTTACGCCATTCTCCGGCACCGCCCCCTATGATTATTATGGAACGGTCAGCCGTGCCCGCTCCGAGCGCTTCTCGATCGCCCCGCAACTGAGCGCTAAGCTTGGCGGATGGGCTTTCAGTGTCGGGATGGTCCACGCCCAGGATAAGGCGCATCTCTCGACCATCTATGCCGACGCGGGCGTCGACCAGTATGATACGCAGAGCTGCCTCTGCAATCGGCTGACTTCCGCTGAAATTGCTGCCGATGGTGGCCTCGTCAGCCTGCCGGCGGGAATGATCAGGGTGGCGCTGGGGGGTGGCTATCGGGAGAACCGGTTCGACCAGAAACGGAGGCGCGTCAGTTTCGTCGGAGCTCCCGATCAGCTGTCCGGTTTCAGTGCCGCGCAGGAAAGCTGGTACGGTTATGGCGAGTTGTTCGTACCGCTGATCTCGCCAGAAATGTCCGTCCCGGCAATCGACCGTCTGAGCCTCACGGGCGCTTTGCGCTATGAGCGCTATCGCGGGATGGGAGATGTGGCGACGCCGAAACTCGGCATAGTTGCCAACCTATCGCCGGACATCAAGCTTTCGGCAAACTGGGGCAAATCGTTCAAGGCGCCGACACTTTACCAGCAGTTCCTGGTTCAGGATGTGCTGCTTCTCAATGTTGCGGGCGCGCCGGCAGGGAACACGATGCTCTATCTTGCCGGCGGCAACCCAGGCCTAGTGCCCGAACGCTCGACCAACTGGACGGCAACCGCGAGCGTAACGCCACGCTCCCTTCCCGGGCTGGAAGTCGAACTGAGCTATTTCGACATCGCGTATTCAAAGCGCGTGGTCACGCCCGTCGCATCGACAACCGGCGTCCTTTCCAACCCTATCTATCAAGCGTTCGTGACTTTGGCGCCGAGCCTTGCCGAGCAACAGGCAGCGATCGCGCTCTCCAGCCTTGGCCTGAACAATCTGACGGGCGGTGCCTACAATCCTTCCCGAGTGCTCGGCATTGTCGATAACCGCTACACCAATGTAGCGCGGCAACACACAAGGGGCCTCGACCTGTCGGCACGCTATCGCGCCCAACTCGCCAGCGGCGACGCTCTGACACTGTCCGCGGCAGCGAGCTATATCGACGGAGAGCGTCAGTTGTTGGCGGGCCAGACCCATCAACCGATCGCTGGGACAATCTTCAACAGTCCGCATTGGCGGATACGCTCCGGCGCAGTCTTCGACAATGGCGGGCTGAGCATCGCCGGCTGGCTCAGCCATGTCGGCGGTGTAACCGATGACCGGACCGCGACGCTCGCGGATGTCGCTGGACAGACCATGCTGGATCTGACGATCCGCTACCGAACCGGCGAAGGGTCGGCGTTCACCTCCAATATGGAGTTAGCACTGACAGCTCAAAATCTCCTCAATGACAAACCGGACGCCATCCGCACCGACCGTGTCCAATACGCGCCTTATGATTCCACCAACTACTCGGCGATCGGCCGTTTTGTTGGCTTCTCGATCACCAAGCGGTGGCAATGATGCGCCGGATAGCAGCATCGATCGCACTCACCGCGGCGAGCCTGACGACTGCCGAAGCCGCCTGCGGAAGCCTGCTGCCGCGAGCGGCGGAAGCACGTATCTCACCGCGCGCTATCGAAGCCAACGATCTCGTAACTTTACGCGACATCGGCCAACCCAGCGAACGGGTCGATCTCGAAAGCCCCCTCGACGTTTCACCGGACGGAAGTCAGGTCGCGTTTGTGCTGCGCCGCGCGAATCCGGTGTCGAACAGTTACTGCCAGGGCCTCGTCCTGCTCGATCTCGCCACTGGTAGCGCTCGCTTGGTCGACCAGGGCGGCGACCTGATCCGTGATCGCTACGCGCTATTCGGCCATGCGCTCCCGGAAAGCGGAGTGCCCAGGGTGATCGTCCCGCGCTGGTCCCCTGACGGTCGAAGTATAGCCTTTCTCAAGCGTGAGGGAGCAACCACCCAGATCTGGCTGGCAACCGTCGATGGTAGCGGCGCTCGTGCGCTCACCGGTGCCGAAGCTGGTGTCGAGCGCTTCGCCTGGTCGCCCGATGGAACCATCATGGTCTTCTCAAGCCGCACTGGCGAGATCGCTGCCAAGGCCGCCATCGCCGAGGAGGCTGCACGGGGCTATTTTGTCGACGCGCGTTTCCGCCCACTCAACGCTCCGCGCCCTTTCCCGCGCGAAGCGAGCATCACGACCAGCGATTTCACGATCGAGATCAAGACCGGGATCGTCCGACACGCCAATAATGCCGAACAGGCGCTACTCGCGCATATCCCTGCCTCATTGCCGCAAAAGGTGCTCGACGCTTCGGCCGGTTCGGAGAGTCGGCTGGCCTGGACAATTCGCGAGGGCGATTTCCTCTCGAGGCGCCTGACGGCGCGGAATGGCGGTTTGGAGCGGGACTGCGCCGCCTGCAGCGGCGAGATCGTCAATTTCTGGTGGTCGAAAGCAGATGCGCTCTTCTTTTTGAAGCGCGAAGGCGCCGCCCGCCAAAGCCTTGCGCTCTATCGCTGGTCACCGCTCGGTCCCGATGATGCAACGAAGCTGTCGACCACCGACGATCTATTGATTGGCTGCCGCCCCGCAGGCGTGCGCGACGCGATCTGCCTGCGCGAAGGCTCTTTGACGCCCAGGCATATCGTACGGATAAATGGCGACACCGGGCGGGTTTCGCCGCTGTGGAATCCCAATCCCGGCTTCACCCGGCTCATCAAACCCAAGGTCGAACGCCTCTTTTGGACGAATGCGAACGGGATCGAAACCTTCGGCGATCTTGTCCTTCCTGCAGGTAGAGTGAAAGCCCCCTATCCGCTCGTCATCGTGCAATATGGATCACGCGGATTCCTGCGCGGAGGTACCGGCGACGAATACCCGATACTCCCGCTCGCAGCGCGGGGGCATGCAATCCTAAGTTTCCAGCGTCCGCTCCATCTTTCGTTGCTGCCGCCCAACGATCTGCACGCGCAGGACCCGGGAGAGCATGCTGAACGGCGCAACGTCCAGTCGTCGCTCGAAGGCGGCATCGCGCGAGTGCTCGCAAAGGGTGTCATCGACGAGAAAAAAATCGGCATTACGGGGCTCAGCGATGGCGCGACAACAGCCGCTTGGGCGCTGATCAATGACGGCCGCTTCGCGGTGGCGGCGATCAGCAGTTGCTGCGCCGGCCCCGGACTGACCCCGCTTCTCGGTGAAGCGCAGATTGAAAGCTATGCCGAAGCGGGGTTTCCCAAGCCTGGCGACGAGGCGAAGGATTTCTGGTCGCCGATCTCGCTCTCGGCCAACGCGGCCCGCATCACGGCACCGATCCTGATGAATTTGGCCGACGACGAATATCTTGGCGCGCTGACCAGTTATTGGGCGCTCAGGACTGCCGGCAGGCCGGTCGAAATGTATGTTTTTCCCGGTGAGCACCATATGAAATTCCAGCCCGCGCATCGGCTTGCGATCTACGAACGCAACCTGCAATGGTTCGATTTTTGGCTAAAAGACAGGGAAGACTCCTCGCCCTCGCTGCGCCCGCAATATGAGCGTTGGAAGGCGCTCCGCTTACGCGAGGCTAGAGGTCACACCGGCTGACTCAGCTCCAACTGCGAACCCATGCCTCGGTATCGACAAGCGCTAGGATGCGATGGACGTCGCCGCGCTCGGCATCCCCCTGGTCCAGTGACCGGGCGATTGCCGTACAATCGAGCAGGCGATGCTCCGCGAGAAGGCCCCCGAGCAACATGTCGCGGATTGATGACCGGTGACGTTCGATCAACTCGACACAGAAGCTGTCGGTGCCACCTTTTGTCCTACGATGAACAATGCGCCGAGGCAGCAGGCCGGAATAGGCTTTGCGCGCGACAGCGCGGTTCTCCCCGCCCTCGCACCAACGCCAACTCGGGATGGACAGGCAGCATTCGACTATCGGCTGAGCAAGGAGCGGTAGCACCGCTTCAGCCCGGCCGGGCTCATAGCCATGCCGATATCTCTGAGCACGCACTAGGCTCGCCAAATGCGCAGCTTTGCCAGGGGGTACGGGTATATCGGGCGACAGCCAGGGATGATCTTGAACGGCCTTTGCGATTTCCCGCGCGGCAGGACTGAGCAGGCTGGTATCGGGCGTACCCAGCGCCCCACCGCCTCGCCACATCCGCGCAAATGCCCGACGCCACACAGTCAGCACGCTGGTCGAAGTGAGGCGCCCGATATCAACGGACGTGCCGAATGCTGCGCACAGTCCATCGGCACGCAACCGGTCCACAACCGGACTTGCCGAGGCTGTCAGCCCGAACACATTATCGCCACCGTCGCCACTGAAGATCGCATCGGCGCCGATCAAGGCGGCATGGCTCTGGCGGCGTCGATCATAGCCTTGGGCGAAGGTGCGCGCACCCGGCCAGGGCTGGTGCGCGGTCGTCGCCTGGTAGATATGGATATCGTCATGATCGTAAATGTCGCTGGCGAAGCTCAAGCCGAGCGCATCGGCCAGCATTTGCACAAAAGGCCGTTCATCGCCGCGCGCATCTTCGGTCGCGACCGTCAGCAGCGCGATATCGTGCCTCTGAGATGCAAGGCTGGCGGCGATGATGGAGGAGTCCAATCCGCCTGAAACCGTCACGAGGATATGTCGATAGCAGGATGCGAGCGCGTCCATCGTGTCATCGACCACGCATCTGAGCATCGCGGGCGTTACGGGCGCGGCGTCCAGATGATCCCAAGGCTTCCAGAAAGCCTCTATCCTGCTGGTGCGCCCCAATGTCAGCGAAAATCCGGGAAGCAGCTCCGTTAAATCGGTCAAGCCGGTTCGCGCAAAATGATGCCCCGGCCGGGCAAGGCGGGCCGCGACTGCTGCATAGTCCACCTTTGGTTTCGCAGGCGCCACTGCGCTCAGAAGGCGTGCATCTCCGGATACCGCCCAGAGACTCGGCCATTTGCTCCAATAGGCGGGGATCGCGCCGGACGGATCTCGCAGAATCCTGACCTCTCCTGTCGCCTCATTTCCAACGATCGCGAGATAGGCGCCCCAATAGGCCCCTCCCAGACGCTCGCCGGGTCTCTGTGCAATCGCGGAAGCGGGATCTTCCAGGCATGTAACGCGCACATGGCCCTCGCGACCGAACAGGCGGCCGATAATTGCGACATTCTCAGAGCGATTAACCAGGAGCGGCACCTCTGCATCGGCCAACAGGGTGAAAGCACCGCACGTAAAAGCCCGCGCCAGCCCCAGTGCCTCGGCCTGCTCCTCAATATGCATGCGCCCGCCATGATCAGCGCCGCACAGGATCAGCCAGCGTTCCAGCGTCATATGACCAGGATCGGCGTGAACAGGTGGATCAGGTCCATATCGCCGTTGAGCACCATGTCATCGAGCTGGACCCAGCAATGCGCGGCGAAAGGCCGTGCCGTGACGCCAAGGATCAATCGGCCATCAATGCCCGAACGGCGAAGCGTGGCGAACAGGGCAATTGATTTGGCGAGACAGCGATCATGCGCGGAATAGAAGAGATCCGTCAGGGCGTACGCTCGAACGATCTTGTCCAGTCGACCATGCTGACGCCCGCTGTTCGGCATCGAGCGCAAGTGCTCGACGAGTGCCAAAAAGCGCTGGTTCCGAACACTCCGCGACGCGCACAATTGGCTGAAGATTGCTTCCGTCACCTGAATGACGGAGGGTCTTGTGGTCGGATCGGGAAAAAAAGCCTGCCTACAGGCCGGCGCGATCGCTGGACGCGGGCGCACCGCTTCCGATACCTGACGAAAAAGACGGTCAATCGGAAATCCAGTCGGAAGGTCAGAAGGACGGACATCGTCCGAGCCATTGACGACTTCGAGGAATGCACATTCATCCGCACTCCGCAGCCGAAAATACCGGTCACGCGTGAGATCAAGAAAGATGACGCGGTCTTCTACAAGGCAGAAGGACAGTTCGGGTGAGAGTTGCAGGCCCATGGCTTCAATCCGGCCAGGGTGCACGGACACGCGGCCCGTGCACCCCGGTAGGGTTCAGTCGTCGGTGAGACCGGTCACGGGGAACTGCTCGTCCGGCTGATCGCGCAGCCCCTTGCCCCCGCCCCGGGTTTCGACACTGGCGACGCCGAGATCGATGGTCTCGTCGGTTTCGTTAAGATGGTCCATGACGTACCTCCTCATTTCCGCAGGGATTTGCGGTGAGGCAAGGCTGTCCCGCCTGCATCAATGTACGAAATCTATACTGACGCTATTTGACGATTATTCGTCTGTGTGGTTTCGGCAGCGTCCGAAATCCGATTACTGATCGAGCTCCACCGTCTGGCATCAAGCGGCCGCCGCGATCGACGTGCCGGTCCAGCGGTTGCCCAGCTGGAACTTCACCCATTTCGCAACCGGGCGTTCCCAATAATAGGTCAGGACATGCGCGAGGAGTAAAGCGGCGATGAGCGTTGCCGACGTCGAACTCCAGGCACTCCAGCCCATCCCGCGCTGAAGCCAGGCAATCGCCGCATAGCCCAACATCTGGTGAATTAGATATAGAGCATAGGAGATGCTGCCGAGCCAAACCAGCGGCCGCACCTTCCGCCCAATTTCCACATGAGCCAAGCAGGCAAACACCATCAGGAACACGATAACCAAGCCCGCGATCAGACCGCTCCATCCGTCATACAGCGATTGTACCAGCGGCACGGCGAGCAATACTGGCCAATAGGCCCAGGAATTGCCCCGTGTACGTATCAGGTAAAGCGCAAGCCCACAGCCGAAAAAATGTGCATATTGATGTGCCATCATTAGCATGTGGAGCGGATGAGGAATGTAAGGAGCAGCAAAATAGAATAAAATTGATCCGAAAACCATGTACCCCGGGAGGAAGGGTACCAATCCCCCAAGCCGAAGGCAAAATATCGTGAACAGGAATATATAGAATCCCAGCTCATAGGCGAGACTCCAATGAGCGCCATCTACGGGAACAACCCTCAGATAGTCCTGCAGCATTGTGAGATTTATGAGAAATTCGTTAAAGCTTACGGGATAGTCATAGACAGCCGTCCCCGTCATGATGCCAAATGTAAGTCCACAGACGAGCCAGTAGACAGGGTAGAGCCGCGCGAAGCGCGAGATCAGGAACTTGCGTGGGCCGGACTGCTCGAGTGTCATCAGAATGACGAATCCGGACACGACGAAGAAGAGGTGGACTCCATAAAAACCGTAGCGCATCACTGGCGGGATCGTTTCTACGCCGATTACGAAGCGCGGCATCACGACGCTGTAATGGAACAACACCACGGCCAACGCCGCAATACCCCGGACGATATCGATCGTTTGCAAACGCGGCACTTCTGCCCGGTCGATGGCGACGTCAATCGTCATGAAATGGAGATTTCCGGACCATTCCGGATCAGGAATGCGTTGAGCGCAGCGGCGACCTGTTCATGCCCCCGCCGGTTAAGATGCAGCCCGTCACCACTGTCATAGGCGGGAATAAGCGAACCCGCCGAGCTCGCCAGTCGCCCGGTCACGCTGACGAACTGACAGTTCCCTTGGCAGGTCCGCTCCAATAGGTGGTTGGTCTCGGCTATTCGTCCGGCAAGCGCGACGGTGCCTGCTTTGCCTGTCGGGGAGATCGAGACGACGTAGAGCATTGTGCCTGCATGCATCTGCGCCCGAACGTCGCTCAACGCGTCCACCACGTCCCTAGGCTCTCGGCCACGCAGTAGGTCGTTCACACCGCCCCAGAGCACGACGGCGCCCGCCCGTGCGCGATAATCGTAGTCCCCAAAACGCTTCGACATGAAATCGATAGTGTCACCACCGATTCCGAAATTAAGCGCAGGTCGCGCCAACAGGCTCGCATCCATCCGTTGCATCTGGCTGTCTCCGATCAACAGCAGGCGCCCGGAAGGCTGATCGGCCGCCATCGCGCGAAGCATCTTGTGGGTCGCCATGACCTGCCGGTCCGGCTCGATCTGCAACCAGGATGCGCGCCAACGCTGATCGTCAATGAAATCGGGATGGAACACTGCCAGAATCAAAAGGGCGTGAATTGCCAGAAGATACACGGCGGTCACGCCGTAGCGCCCCAACCTCACTGCTTTGTGCGGCATCGCCGTCCTCCCCCTGGACTTGGAGTTCGGTATCACCACCTCGTAAAGAGGGTATGAATCATGACGATTTCGCTTCCGTTATTTCGCGTGCTCTTCATCTTCACGCGGCGAGCTAGGCCGTGCCCCCGATCGAATCTTGATCGCGCGCAAGCACGTCGCGATAAATGCGCTCCGCCTGGGCGAAATCGCCATCCTGCTGGCCCGCCACTATTGGCGACAGCTTTCGGTCATCTCGAAAGGGCCGCGGACCGTACGACCCTAGGGCGCAATGTGCCCAAAGTCGCGGTCGCGCGTTGAGCAGTGATGACGGACACCATTGAGGATCTCCAACGCAAAATGGACGCTGCGGCGAACGCTCTCGATTTCGAGGAGGCGCGGCGCATTCGTGATCGTATCAATTTAATGCGAGGCGGAGCGAGTGCTTCAGAGGCGGCACAGGCCGACACGTCGGGCCTGGTTCGCCAGCAGCCAGGTGCCATGGGGCTTGGCACGAGCCAGCAGCGTCCGGTTCCGCCTTCAGGGTGGAAGCCGCCGCCGAAGCCCGATCTCATGACGTCCGGCCGGAGACGGAAGTGAAGATAGACGTCGCAAGTGCCGCCGTGCTGACCCTGCTTTCCGAACGCGAGCCGGGGGCGACGATATGCCCAAGCGAGGTCGCGCGAATGATCGCGGCAGAAGCGCCTGCCAATGATGGAGCAAATTGGCGTATCGCGATGCCGCTCGTCCATGCTGCGGTCGATCAGCTGGTCGATCAGCAGAGTATCAGCCTAAGCTGGAAAGGCAGGACGCTATCCGCGCGATCAGGGCCGTATCGGATTGCCCGCGCGAACGGCAGCTTTCCTTTTTGACTCATCTGAAACCTGTCAGTCGGCTGCCGGCCTACAAATGCCATTCTACGGACTTAGATTGGGGTGCCCCCTCCCCTTCTCTCTCGGAATTTTAACCGATCACGGGAGCGAGCGAAGGGGTTACGCGTTGTCGCCACCGACGGGCGCATTCCCGCAAGCCTGACGGAGACCTTCATGACTGACGCAACGACGACCGGGACGAACAACAAGGTCAGCAATAGCAAGACCGCCCTGACGGATGCTTTTCGCACGCACTTTTCAGGTGATGCGCCGCTGACGGAAAAGGCCAAGAGCTTTGCAAAAGCGCGGCCCTGGACGAGCGCGGCATTTCTCGGGGTGGCTGCAGTTGCCGTGCTCAACACATTCCGTGGTCGAGGATAAGACGAGCGTCCGCTAAAACGATCGACAAAATGTTTGGGGGACTGCGGCGCACCGAACCCGGCGCAGGCCCGCGGCCCCCATTTCACGTGTCAACTGTACCCCGTGAGATTGCCCAGTTTGTCACTGATGAGACGAACAATTCAGCCCTCGGCCGACCAAGTTCAGGACATGGCAGATAATGAATACGCGACGATCGGCGCTACTGAATTGGCCTTCCCACGTCGTCCATTTTCATGGTGCCAAGTTCACCTTACGTGATGCCAGCCTCATCCAGGTCGCCGCAGCATCGATATAAATCTGTCGCCGGCTTGGCAGGGATTCCTCCTCCGCCTGTCGCGTCGCATACTCGGCGCGCGCTACCATGATACCCTTGGTCTCCCGGACAGGCTGCGCAAGGCTCATCAGAACATATCTCCAAGTGAAGCCTGCTCAATTTCAGCAGCATAGCTCTGCGCGAAGCTGAGGTGTGTCAGTCGCACGGACGGATCAATCGCCAATTCCGCGGCGGCGCGACATTCGCGTTCGCGACGGGCATAGAAATCCTGTTGATCTTCTTGGGGCATAATGAGCCTCCAGCTAACAAGCGGCGGCTCAACAAAATTACCGTCAATTGGCGCCAGCTTGGAATCACCGCGGCGCCGATCGAATTGATATACACGAATCTCGACGCCGGCGCACTGATCCACATCAAGCGTTCAGGTTGGCTCAGCGCCTAGGTGGCTGGGCAACGGCCATTAGATGAAAGCGTTAGTGCTTTGATGTTGATTGTCTTAGCGCAGCGGCATCCCCGCCCAGTATCCTGTTAGCGGCGTGCAGGTGCGGGCGGCGCTGACCACATCTCAGCATCATCGATGAACGCGGTGCGGGTTCGCTTGTCATAAAGACACAGCTTGCTCCTGCTCGATCCGCGCGTGCGATCGGAGATCAACTGCGCAACCTTTCCGACGCGATCGTCAAACCCGACAATCACCGACGGTCTCGCATTTCTGATGCCACATGGCTGCGACGCAACTGCGCGTCACGCGCTGATTGAACTCGGCCCAAGCTGTGTCGCTTGAGGCTCCCCCAGGCGTGGCTGTCATAAACACAGACGCGATCGGCACCAGGATGATCGCCCGTTGAAAATTGGTCATTTCGCTCTCCTATGCATCGGTCGAACAACCTAACGACCGGCGTGCGATTTCAGCCCGAAAAAATGCGACAGCCCGGTGCGGTGGTTCGCCGAACCCGTGGATTGAGCCCGGCAAATTGAGTTCCAGGCCGGAGGAAGGTGGCCGACTGATGACAACATGATCGGCAGTTTTTTAAATTAGGAGCGCGCGCTTACGTGGATCAGCGCCAAGCGCGCCAACGAGGAACGTCCGCGCCGGCGGCGTCACCAACAGCTCGGCTTCAGGCACGGTCAGATCGAGCCACTGCATGACCTGTCGGCGCTGGATGATCGCGCCATGTCGTTGTTGATAGGGCGCAACGTCAGGGTTCGCTTCGACGGTTATGATCCGGTAGCTCAGCGGCCAATCAGCCATCGGCCCATCCCAGATCGCCGCCACGTAGAAGAAATTCCCGCCGTCGAGCGTCGCCCGATGGCGCTTGCTGCCGGTCCCCATATGAAATTCCGATGCCGGGACGAGGCACCGACGGCTGGGGAATGTACATCCCTCTGAGCGGATGAATTCGAACGATACTCCATCGCTGAACCGCGGATCGGATCCCCAGACCGCTTCAACCATTTCGATCTCTTGCGCGTTGTCAGGATTACGGCGGATGATCGCCCGCCGGCTGCCAAGGGGAGACGCCGCATCGAAGGGGGTCGGTTTCAAGTCCATTTTGAGAACATATAGGGAACTACAGGGGAGAACAATGTTGGCTGATAATCGGTGCTTCAATGTGTAACGACTATCGCCTCGAGGTCGATATCGCCTCGATCGCGGAAGATTTCGACGACCTCAAGATCAAGATCGTGATGCCCGAGGGCGTGCCCAATGTGCCCGCGCGTGAGGATATCAAGATCACCGATATCGCGCCGATTGTTCGAAGCGTCGAAGGCGTTCGCGGTGCCGGCGAACTCGTCAACCGGCGATGGAGCTGGCCCAGCCCAGGCGGCAAGCCGGTGTATAATTTTCGCTCGGAGGGACGAAGCTTCGATTCCCACCGCTGCCTGATCCTGTGTGACGGCTTCTACGAGTTCACCGACCCGGAGGACCCGGCGCAGAAGCGCCTCGACAAATGGCTGTTCACCATGACCGACCATCGCTGGTTCTGCATGGCGGGCGTCTGGCGCAAACATCCGGAGGTTGGTGAAGCATTCAGCCTGCTGACGATGGACGCTGGCGAAGATATCGAGCCCTATCATCACCGGCAGATCATCCCCCTTACCCGCGATCAGTGGGTGGACTGGCTCGATCCCGCCGTGCCGGCCGAGACTGTCCTGAAGCATCTGCCGGCCGGGACATTGCCGGTCACGCAAATCTATGGCGAGCCCCCCGCCCAGGCATCGCTCGACCTGGAATGAATGCCGATTTCAATCTCGACCGCTTCGTGGCCGCGCAGGGGCCGACCTATGCGACGGCGCTCGCCGAGATCCGCCGCGGCGCCAAGCGCTCGCACTGGATGTGGTTCATCTTCCCGCAGCTGACCGGGCTCGGCCGCAGCGTCGCGGCACGGCGCTTCGCCATTTCCGGTCGTCCGGAAGCAGCGGCCTATATCGATCATGCCCTGCTGGGTCCGCGCTATCTGCAATGCGTCGAAGCGCTACAGGACCTGACGACCAGCAATCCCGTTGCCGTGTTCGGCACGATCGACGCGGTGAAGCTGCGCTCCTCGCTCACCCTGTTCGAGTCGGCACGGCCCCTGCCCATGGTCGCGGTAGCGATCGACCGCTGGTTCGGCGGCGAGCGCGATCCATTGACGTTACGGCTTCTCGGTCCATTCTGATTGCACAACGAACTTCGCTAGCATTCGCCTTGACGGATGCCGCCAAGGATAGGAACATAAAGGGAACAAATGAGTCTTGTCCTTGATGTCCGTTCCGTCGCCCTTTCCCGATCGGCCCAGCGCCGAACAAATCGCAGCGCTTCGCGCGGCGCTGTCGTATGCGCGCAGCGAACGCGGGCCGGCGTTGCCGTTCGGGATCGACACAATCGACGAGATGCTGGTCGCTCACGGTCTTGATGGCGCGGGACTTCACGAGATCGCGCCGGCGACTGCGGAGCTGAGCGACGACGCGGCGGCAACGCTGTTTATCGCCGGCATCGCTGCGCGTTTCGCCGATACACCCGGCTTCACAGTGCTCTGGGCGCTGTCCAAGTTCGATCTTTACGCACCAGGGCTCGAACAGGTGGGGCTCGGGCCGGATCGCATCCTTTATGCCCAGGGCCGCAAGGACAGCGAGGTGCTGGCCATTGCCGAAGACGGTTTGCGTGACGGATCACTGGCCTGCGTGGTCGCCGAGGTGAAAGCGGCTGACCAGACCGCGACGCGCCGGCTTCAGCTTGCGGCGTCGGAAGGCGGAACGCCGGTCCTGCTCTATCGCCGTCACCGATCGCGCGACCGATGTCCGCTCTCGCTTCCCTCCTCCGCCATGACGCGGTGGAAGGTCAGCTGTGCGGCATCCGAACGCCTTCCCTATGCGGGGGTGGGACGCGGGCGCTGGCTGGTCGAGCTTGTCCGTCAGCGTGGCGGCAATCCCTTTTCTCTTGAAGTTGAAGCCTGCGATGACACGGGTCGCCTCGCTCTACCTGCCCCAGCTCGCGATCGAGCGGCTGCGCCGGCTGGAACGCTCAGCCAAGCCGCTTGAGCCCGGCACGGTCGGACGTTTGCCGCAAGCTGCGGCAAGCCCCGTCACATTCATCGACGATGATCCCGGCGCCTGCTCGGTTCCGCGCGGCGGCGGATGGCGGCCGGGTGCGCGCTGGGCACGCGAGAGCGACGCAAAGCCGAGCCAGGCACAGATCGACGCGCTGCCCGCCCATCAGCGTCCGACCATGCGCGAGATGGGCAGGCGAAGCGAGGCGGCCGACATGCCGTTCAAGGCGATGCCCGCCGATGACGGCGCATCGGGCTATGTGCCGGCACCAACGCCGATCATCCCGCTTAGGGCCAGGCCGGTCATTCTGATCCAGCGGTCCGGCCAGCGCGAAATCGTCACGTCCGCTTGCCCCAACGCAATTCAACTCGGTCTTCGTCCCGGCATGGCGGCGGCGCATGCCCGCGCGCTGGTGGCCGATCTCGATGTCCGCGATGCCGAGACCGATGCTGACCGCGCGATGCTCGACCGGCTGGCACTTCATGCGGTCGCGCACTGGACGCCGACCGCATGCCCATCTGGTCCCGATGGTCTCTGGCTCGACCTGACCGGCACAACGCATCTTTTCGGCGGGGAGGAGCGGTTCTGCCGGAAGCTTCTGCGCTTTCTGGAACGGATCGGCTTCAGCGCGACGGTCGCCATCGCCGGCACGCCGGGCGCTGCCCATGCGCTGGCGCGCTATGGCGGCGCGATCACGACGATCCTGCAAGCCGGCAATGAAGCAGAGGCGCTGGCCGACCTGCCGCTTGCTGCATTGCGGCTTACCCCGGAAGCATTGCAATCGGCGGCGCGGTTCGGGCTCGAGCGCATTGCCGACCTGTATCCGATGCCGCGCGGGCCTCTGGCAAAACGGCTCGGCCTCTCGACCGTCGAACGGCTCGATCGCGCGCGCGGAAGCCTGCCCGAGCCGATCCGGCCGGTCGTGCCGTTCGAGATGCCCAGAGTCATGCGCCGCCTGCTCGAACCCATCGGCACGGCGGACGCGATCGGCCAGGTCATCGCAGATCTGGTCGACGATATGGTCGATCTGCTCCAGTCGCGCGGGTTCGGCCTGCGCACGGCGATGCTGACCTGCCTGCGCGTCGATGGCGACGAACAGCGGATCGGGCTCGGCACGGCCAGGGCCACGCGCGACCCGAAGCATCTCAAGCGCATGTTCGCGATGCGCATCGAAAAGATCGATCCGGGCCTCGGTATCGAGGCGATGAGTCTCTCGGCACCCAATATCGAGCATCTTCAGCCGCAGACGCTGAGTGCCGGTCTGATCGACGACGAGCAAACACCGGATATAGCTCCGCTTCTCGATCAGCTCGCCGGTAGGGTCGGCGAGACGGCAGTGTTCCGGATGGGCGCTGCGGAAAGCGACGTCCCGGAACGTGCGGTCAGGCGCGCACAGCCACTGGCACGCCCAAGCGGCTGGCCGATCTGGACCCGCCCCGTCCGCCTGCTGCGCCGTCCCGAATTGCTGTCCAACGTGGTCGCCCTTCTGCCCGACCATCCGCCACGCCGCTTCGGCTGGCGCGGCAAGACCTATGGCGTCGTTGCGGGCGACGGCCCCGAGCGCATCCATGGCGAATGGTGGCGATCGCCCCGCGAGATGTGGGCGGTCCGGGATTATTTTCGGGTCGAGACCGAGAGCGGCGGGCGCTTCTGGCTGTTCCGGCGCGGCGACGGCGTCGATGCGCCGACCGGCGATCTCAGCTGGCATATGCATGGGCTGTTCGGCTAATGGCGACCTATGTCGAACTTCAGGTGACGAGCCATTTCTCGTTCCTGCGCGGCAGCAGCTCGCCCGAGGAACTGTTCGCCGCAGCCGCGCTGCTTGGACATCAGACACTTGGTTTGGCCGATCGCGGAAGCGTTGCCGGGGTGGTTCGCGGCTGGGACGGGCAGAAGGCAACCGGCGTACGCATGATCGCGGGCGCGCGTGTCGATCTGACCGATGGTCGTGCCCTGCTCCTCTATCCCACCAATCGGCCGGCATGGGCTAGGCTGACCCGCCTGCTCTCGCTTGGCAAGGCGCGCGGCGGCAAGGGCCATTGCCTGCTCGGCTGGCCCGATATCGCCGCTCATGCCGATGGGCTGATCGCGATCCTTTTGCCCGACCTGCCAGATGAGATCACTGCCGAGCATCTTCGTGATCTGGGCGCGCTGTTCGGCGCGCGCGGCTATTGCGCGCTGTCGCTGCGAAGGCGGCCGAACGATATCGCCAGGCTCCACGCACTCGATGCGCTTGCCAGGACGGCACGTATTCGCAGCGTCGCGACTGGCGATATTCTCTATCATTCATCCGAGCGCCGGCCGTTGCAGGACGTGATGACCGCGATCCGCGAGAAGACGACAATCGATGCGCTGGGGTTCAGGCGTGAGCGCTTCATGGATCGCGATCTCAAAAGCCTCGCCGAGATGGAGCGGCGGTTCGCGGCTTTTCCCGATGCGATCCAGGCGAGCGCCGACATTGCGGCCGTATGCCGGTTCGATCTGGGCGAGATCCAGTATCAATATCCTTTCGAGCAGGTCATGGCCGGCCGCACCGCGCAGGAGGCACTGGCCGATCTGACCGAGGCAGCGGCCGCGCGGATGTTTCCTGATGGATTGCCGCGAGCCTATCGCCACCAGATCGACCATGAGCTCCGACTGATCGACCAGCTTAGCTACGCGCCCTACTTTCTGACCGTGAACGCGATCGTCGCCGAGAGCCGCCGGCGCGGCATTCTGTGTCAGGGGCGCGGGTCGGCCGCGAACAGCTGCGTCTGCTACATGCTCGGTATCACGTCGATCGACCCGATCCAGCATGAGCTGCTGTTCGAGCGGTTCGTCTCCGGCGAGCGCAAGGAACCGCCCGATATCGATGTCGATTTCGAGCATGAGCGCCGCGAGGAGATCATCCAGTGGATCTACGAGACCTATGGCCGCCACCGTTCCGCGCTGACCGCGGTGGTGACGCGCTACCGGACACGCGGCGCGGTTGCCGAGGTCGGCAAGGCGCTGGGCTTGCCGCGCGATCTCACCAAGATGCTGACGGGTCTGGTCTGGGGGTGGTCGGTCGACGGCATTCCTGATGAGCAGATCGCCAGTCTCAATCTCAACGCCGACGACCATCGGCTCAAGCTGACGCTCGAGCTCGCCCGTGAACTGATCGGCACCCCGCGGCATTTGTCGCAGCATCCCGGCGGGTTCGTGCTCACCCAGGAACGGCTCGACGATCTTGTCCCCATCGAGCCCGCGCGGATGGACGACCGGCAGATCATCGAATGGGACAAGGACGATATCGACGCGCTCAAATTCATGAAGGTCGACATTCTAGGGCTGGGCATGCTTGGCTGCATGAACCGGGCGTTCAACCTGCTCGACGCGCACAAGGGCATTCGTGTCGGCATGGCCGATCTGCAGGATGACGACCCTGATGTCTACGCGATGATCCAGAAGGCCGACACGCTGGGCGTCTTCCAGATCGAAAGCCGCGCGCAGATGTCGATGCTGCCGCGCATGAAGCCGACGAAATTCTACGATCTGGTGATCGAGGTCGCGATCGTTCGCCCCGGCCCGATCCAGGGCGATATGGTCCATCCCTATCTGCGCAGGCGGGAAGGCAAGGAGAAGCCCGAATATCCCCGGCCCGAATTGCGCGCCGTGCTGGAGAAGACGCTGGGCGTGCCGCTGTTCCAGGAACAGGCAATGAAAGTCGCGATCGTCGGAGCCGGGTTCACCCCCCAGGAAGCCGATCAGCTGCGCCGCGCCATGGCGACGTTCAAGCTGACAGGCGGCGTCAGCCATTTCTACGACAAGCTGGTGGGCGGCATGGTCGCGCGGGGATATCCGCAGGAGTTCGCAGAGCGGACGTTCAAGCAGATTGAGGGGTTCGGCTCCTATGGCTTCCCCGAGAGCCATGCCGCGTCATTTGCGAAGATCGCCTATGCCAGTTGCTGGATGAAGCATCATCACCCCGACGTCTTCTGCGCGGCGCTGCTCAATGCCCAGCCGATGGGCTTTTACGCCCCTGCGCAGATCGTACGCGATGCCCGCAACCACGGCGTCGACGTCCTGCCCGTCTCGGTCAATCACAGCCATTGGGACTGTACGCTGGAGCCGGCAAGCGGACGCTATCTGGCGGTGCGGCTAGGCTTCAGGCAGATCCGCGGGCTCGCCAACATCCATGGCGCGACGATCGTCGCGGCGCGCGGTCCCCTTCCTTATGGCAGCGTCGAGGAAGTGTGGCGCCGGGCTGGCGTTCCGCGCGCCGCGATCGAACGGCTGGCCGAAGGCGACGCGTTCCAGTGCATATCCGAAGACCGGCGCCAGGGTCTCTGGAAAGTGAAGGGTCTGGGTGAAGCCCCCCTCCCCCTGTTCGCCGCAGCCGACGAGCGCGAGGCGAAATTCTCGCCAGAGGGGCTGGAGCCGGCAACCAGTTTGCGACCGATGACTGACGGGCGGGAGGTGGTCGAGGATTATCGCGCGCTGTCGCTATCCTTGCGCGCCCATCCCTTATCGTTCCTGCGCAGCCAGCTTCATGACATGAAGATCGTGTCCTGCGCGGAGCTTGCGACCATTCGCGACGGCCGTAATGTCGAGGTCGCCGGCGTCATCCTCGTTCGCCAGCGCCCAGGCTCCGCCAAGGGCGTGCTGTTCGTCACCATCGAGGATGAGACCGGGGTCGCCAACGGCATTCTCTGGCCAGATCGGTTCGAGATCTACCGGCGCCAGGTCATGTCCGCATCGATGATCGCGATGCGCGGGCGGCTGCAGAAGGAAGGCGAGGTCATCCATATCATCTGCGATCGCATCACCGACCATGACGAGATGCTGCGCTCTGTCGGGCGGCGCGATTTTGTCGTGCCGCCGGGGCGTGGCGACGGCGCGAAAAATGGTGGCGGCCCCGATCCGAGGGACCCAGCCTGGCCGCCGCGGGGGCGGACGCTGGCGTCAGCGCCATTCGGCACGCAGGCCGAGGAGGACGAAATCGTCCGAATACGGAGTCATGATTTTCACTGACCGCGCCGATCATTACAGCTTTGACTTCGTTCGAGAGATCATCACTCGCCCCGCGTTACCCGCGGCCTATTCCAGAGGAAGAGCCACCCGGAACACACTTCCCTCACCTGGCGTGCTTTTCACGAGCAAGACAGAGCCATCGTGGAGCTCGACGAGTTGCTTTATCAGCGCAAGTCCAATGCCCAGACCGTCCCGGCCATGATCGTTCGAGCCTTGCACTTGCGCGAAAAGATCGAAGATCTTGGCTTGCATTTCAACGGGGATGCCGACCCCGGTGTCGGAAACCTCGATCTCTGCATATCCATGCGCGATGCGTGCGGTGAGCTTGATTCTCCCACCGGAAGGCGTGTATTTCGCCGCATTGCTGAGGAGGTTGCTCACGATCTGCGCAACCCTGGCATGGTCGGCTTTAATCCTGATCGGCTCAGCCTCCATTTCCACGGTCAGAGTGTGCCGTGCATCCTCGATCTGATGCTGGCTGGCCTCGACTGCGAAGGCAATGACGTCCTGAAGCAGGAAGCTATCCTTCTTGAGCACGATCTTTCCCTGATCGATGCGACCGATGTCGAGCAGATCCTCGACCAGCCGTGAAAGATGGCGGACGCTGCGCCCCATCTGCTCATGGACCATCCGGGCCGTTTCGGGATCGTCACGCCGCGCGATCAGGTGAAGCCCCGCACTCAGTGCCATCACCGGGTTTCTCAGTTCGTGGCCGAGGATGGCAAGAAACACATTCTTGCGCTGATCCGCCATCTTGAGAGTGTTCGTGAGGTCTTCGAGCTGATCCCGTTGCGCAATGACCTTGTGGCGCTGCTGGGCGAGATCGAAGAAGACATCGGCCTTGGAGCGAAGAATGTCAGGTTCGATAGGTTTCTGCAGGAAATCGACTGCGCCCGCTTCATACCCCCGGAAGCGTCGTTGCTGGTCTGCACTGCCTGCGGTCAGAAATATGATTGGAACATGCCGGGTCCGCTCGCTGCCACGCATGAATTCAGCGAGTTCAAACCCGTCCATACCCGGCATTTGAACGTCGAGCAGTGCGAGAGCGACATCATGTGTCAGAAGCAGCTCGAGTGCCTCCTCACCAGAGCGCGCCTTGAGCAATGTCAGCTCGTCGCGTTGGAGGATCGCCTCCAGCGCAAGAAGATTTTCCTCAAGGTCGTCGACCAGGAGAACGTTGATTGGGGCAGAAACGCTCGTCATACAACCGCCTGATGCTGAAGGAATGAGGCGATGCCTTCCAGGTCGAGGCATCGGGCGGCTGGACATGCGGTCAATGCCGCGGCCGGCATGGCCGCACTCGAGGCGCTGGCCGGATCCTCGACGATCGCGACACCTCCGGCGCGCACAACCGCCTGAAGGCCTGCGGCGCCGTCATGATTGGCGCCGGTCAATATCAGGCCCGCCAGATCGGGCCCAAAGGCATCGGCGGCACTTTCGAAGAGAACGTCGATTGCCGGCCTGGAATGATTGACCGGCTCATCGGATGACAGTGCCAGCGTCGCGTCGGTCTCAACGAGAAGATGATAGTCCGATGGTGCGAAATAGATCGTTCCGGCGCAGATGGGCTCCTTGTCCTCGGCCTCCTTGACGCGAAGCGCGCATTTGGCGGCGAAGAGTGCGACGAGCGCATTGTCCTTGCCGGGCGGGACATGGACCACGATCAACACAGGCAAGGCATAGTCGGCGGGCAAAAGAGGCAGGAGCCTCAACAGCGCCTGCACCGCGCCGGCGGACGCGCCGATCACGATAGCCCGAGGCGAGTTCGCCGTCATCGGTCGCGTCTCTGGTAGATTTTGTCTTCGCGCACGAAATCGGTGAACCCGTCGCCATGGGATGAGAAGCGCAAGCTTTCCTTCGAGCCCAGGCCAAGAAAGCCTTTGCGTGCGAGCGAGTCATGAAACAGGCCGATCGCGCGATCCTGCAATTGCCGGTCGAAATAGATCAGGACATTGCGACAGGAAATGAGGTGGACCTCGGCGAAGACCGCGTCGGTGACGAGGCTGTGATCGGAAAACACGACCTGTTCACGCAAGCTCTTGTCGAAAACCGCCCGCCCATAATCTGCGGTATAATAGTCGGAAAGCGACGAGCGAGCGCCCGACTGCTGATGGTTCTCGGTAAATTTCCGGATCAGATCGAGGGGATAGATACCTGCTTCGGCCGCGCTTAACGCATCCGGATTGATATCGGTCGCATAAAAGAGCGTGCGCCGATCCAGCCCCTCTTCACGAAAGAGGATCGCCAGCGAATAGAGTTCCTCACCATTGCTGCATCCCGCGACCCAGACCTTGAGCGACGGATAGGTCTTGAGATGCGGGATCACCTTCTCGCGCAGCGCCTTGAAATAGGTAGGGTCGCGGAACATCTCGCTCACCTGGACGGTGAGATAGTTCAATAAGCGGGGCAATGTCTGGGGCGCGTGCAGCACCGCGTCCTGCATGGCAGAGAAGCTCGAAAATCCCAGCTGTTCGCGTGCATGCACCAGCCGCCGCTTGATCGACGCGCGAGCATAATGGCGGAAATCATAATGGTAGCGCTGATACAGCGCCTCCAGCAGAAGCTGGATTTCGAGATCATCGACACCCTCTGTCACGGCCGACCTCTCACCGCGGCATCCAGACCCGCACGAGCGACAGGAGTTTGTCCACGTCGATCGGCTTGGCCATATAGTCGTTCGCGCCCGCCGCCAGGCAGCGCTGCTGGTCGTCGGGCATGGCCTTGGCAGTCAGCATCACAATCGGGAGCTTCGCCCAGCGCGGATCCTCACGAATTTCACGGGTGGCGGTCAGGCCATCCTTGACCGGCATCATCACATCCATAAGCACCAGATCGATTGCGCGTGAAGAATCGTCGGCTGCAGCGACAAGTGCGTCGATCGCCTCCTGGCCGTTGCGTGCGATCTGCACAAAGGCACCGCGAGGCTCGAAGATGCTGGACAGCGAATAGACGTTCCTCACATCATCCTCGACAATGAGAATACGTCGCCCTTCCAGTGCGGCGTCCCGGTCACGTGCCTTCTGGATCATCTTGCGCTGTTCGGGCGGCAACTCGGAAACGACCCGGTGCAGGAACAGCGAGACTTCGTCGAGGAGACGCTCGGGTGACTTCACACCCTTGATGATAATCGAGCTCGAGTAACGCCGCAGCTGTTGCTCGTCATCTGCGGACAGCTCGTGGCCGGTATAGACGATTACGGGCGGGAAGCCGTGATCTCCCTCCTTGCTCAAGGTTTCGAGCAACGAGAAGCCGGATGTGTCGGGTAAGGTCAGATCGAGCACCATGCAATCGAAGGTCTGCCGGCGCAGCTGTTCGAGGCATTCGGCCGCCGTGCCAACGCCGACCGTCTCGACATCGTCGGAGAGAAGCAGCTTGCCGACAGCGTCGCGTTGGACCGCGTCATCCTCGACAATCAATACGCGGCGCATGCGGGTCGCGAGCTTCGCCTGCAAACCGGCGAGAACCTCGGCGAGCTCCTCGCGTTTCACCGGCTTCACATGATAGCCAACGGCGCCCAGGGTCAGCGCGGTCTGGCTCTGATCCGACGCCGAGATCACATGAATCGGGATGTGGCGGGTCGCGTCGTCATGCTTCAGCCGATCGAGCACGATCAGTCCCGACTGGTCGGGAAGGCCGAGGTCGAGCACCACGGCGCTCGGCCTGAACTCGCCAGCGAGGCGCACGGCGTCCTCGGCGGTGCCGGCGACGATGCATTGGAAACCCAGCTCGCGGGACAGGTCACAGACCACGGAGGCGAAGACAGCATCATCCTCAATAACGAGCAACAGCCGCCTGTCTTCCGACAGCGCCTCGCGATCATCCTCGATCGACCAGCCCAATGCCTGGTCGGTTGCTGGTTTGTGCGTTGGAATATTTTCCGGTGGCTTCAGGCGCGGCGCTTCGGCAGGCGTGCGTGGCGCAACGGCCGCCTGATCGTAGAGCCGGGGCACAATGAGCGTGAACGCGCTTCCTTCGCCAACTGTGCTTTCGAGGCTGATCCTGCCACCGAGCAAGCGGGCGAGCTCACGCGAGATGGATAGACCGAGGCCGGTCCCCCCAAATCTCCGGCTGATCGTGCCGTCGGCTTGGCGAAACGCCTCGAAAATACTGTCCTGTTGTTCAGACGAAATACCGATGCCGGTGTCCCTGACGGTAAAGGCGATCGCGTCGTCTCCGGCGACATCCACCGTCAGAGTGACACTGCCCTGCTCCGTGAATTTGAAAGCATTGGAGAGAAGATTCTTGAGGACCTGCTCGAGGCGCACGCGATCCGTCTCGATGGAGCGCGCGCATTCCTCCGTCACCACGATCTCCAGCGCTACGCCCCGCGCCTGGGACACGGGCTGGAAGAGTTGCCGGACATCGCCGGTCAAACGCTGGATGGACACCGACTCCGGACGGATCTCGACATGCCCCGCCTCGATCTTCGACAGGTCGAGAATATCGTTGATTAGCATCAACAGGTCATTGCCCGAAGATTCGATCGTCCGGGCATATTTGACTTGTTCCTCTCCCAGATTGCCTGTCGGATTATCGCCCAGGAGCTTCGAGAGGATGAGCAGCGAATTGAGGGGCGTGCGCAGTTCGTGGGACATATTGGCCAGGAAGTCGGACTTGTACTGGCTTGCCTGTTCCAACTCGCGCGCCCGCGATTCCAGGGTCGCGCCGGCGCGTTCGAGATCGTCGCGCTGCGTTTCGAGGATTTGTGCCTGCTCCTCGAGCTGGCTGTTGGTCTGTTCAAGCTCGACCTGCTGCTGTTCGAGACGAACCTGCGATTCCTTGAGCGCCCGCCCCTGCTCCTCAAGTTCCTCATTCGAGACACGCAGTTCCTCGCTCTGCGCCTGGAGCTCACCAGCCTGGCGCTGGGTCTCCTCGAGCGCATCCTGCAGTCGCGCGCGGAACCGCGCCGATCGCAAGGCGATGCCGATTGAGGCACTGACCTGCTCAAGCAATTCCAGAACGATATCGTCGACAGGTTCGAAGAAACCGAGCTCGATGACCGCATTGACGATCTGGTCCGCCTTCGCCGCGACGATGACAAGATGCCGCGGCCGGTCACGACCGAAGGCCGAACCGATCGTCAGATAGCGATCGGGGACATCGTCAATCACGATTGACCGGCCGTCCGCCGCCACTTGTCCGAGCAGACCTTCCTTCAGCTCGAAAGACGATATCATGTCGGCGTCGGCGGGCACGCCAAGCGCCGCCGCGCGGCGAAACTGTCCGCCCTCGCCCTTGAACAGAGCGCCGCCGCGGGCGCCGGCATGGTCGGCAAGGAAAGAGAGAATGGCATCGCCAAGCTGCTCGACGCTCTTGTCTCCCCGCATCGCCGTGCCAAGCCCCACTTGCCCGGCCTGCAGCCAGTCCTGGCGCACGCGCGCGCGGCTGTTCCGGAGAAGAAGGATGAAAATCGCGACTGTCAGCAATGCCCCCAGCAGACCAGACACAACGCCACTGGTGATCGCCGTGCGCGACGCCTGCGCCATCTCGTCGAGGCGGATCTGACGAAGACGCAATTCCTCTCGCCCCATCGTATCGAGCTGCGTTCGGATGGCATCCATCTCGACCTTGCCGCGGTTGCCGGCAACCAAGGCGACGGCATCGGCCATGCCCTTCGATCGGCGCAATTCGATGCTTTCCTGCAATTCGGCCAGCTTTGCACCGATGTGGCGCTTCAGAGGCACGAGATTTGCCTGCTGTGCCGGATTGTCGCTGGTGAGCTTCGCTACGGTCTCGAGCCGGGAATCAAGCAAGGCGACGGCGCTTTGATAGGGCTCGAGATAACTGCTGGTTCCCGTAAGGACGTAGCCGCGTTGCCCGGTTTCCGCATCCTGTACGGTTGAAAGAAGTTCGTTCAATGAGATCAAGACATTGTGCGTGTGCCGGATCGCCTGATCACTCGCCCGCAGTGCCTGGACATTGAGGTAGGCGATCGACGCGCTGGCGGAGAAGAAGAGCAGGCCGAGAATCAACCCCGCCACAAACCAAGCGTTGTTGCGCCGCCGATTGCCGGTCGTCAGTTGAATTTTCGTCATCCGTCCTCGTCTCACACTTGGAAATCGTTCGCAGCGCGTTGCGGCTTGCACCGAGATAAATCAAGTAATGCCCATGAAATTGTGTTGAATTTATAGCTGCTTGGCAGCAGATCATCGTTCTTGGCAAAACGAAAAATTGTTTCACTTCCGGACCGACCTTCCGGGCACCTGCGATATCTGCGATTAACCGCTCACTGCGTGTTGATTGCCGCTGAGAAGTGACCCGGGGAGGCCAGTAATTTTCGCTGAGAAGTGACCCATGTTTGAACACGTTCCTGGCTTTGACGAGCGGGGGACCACGCAGCATTGGCTTAACCATCAGGGTCAGTTGGCCTCACTCAAAGTGACGTTCGACCAGTATCTCCTGCAAATCTTCGGCATGCTCGATGCCGGTCACACGCACTTTGCTGGCATCGTCGAAGGCATGGCTGAGCCGCAGGCCGCGAAGATTCTTGATGCCGTAGAGACCAAGGCGCGTGAGGCCTGTGCCGCGATAAAGGCACAGCGTGCCGCCCGCCGGTCACGCCCGCTGACGGGCGCCGACTTGGAATAGGTCGGGCTCAAATCGATAGGGTACCCGCGATCCTGTGGTCGTCACCGCGCCCTATCCATTAAACTCGGCAGTCAATCTCCGGTGCATGGACCGCGAGCTCGCGGCGCTCAACCATAGCCGGCCCAATTCAATGTCCAGTTCGGCCGGGTCGAAGGGATCCAGCCCCGATCCGGGATAAAAGCTGATTTCACCAAACAGGGGCTGATCGCCAGGCTGGTAGAAATCGACTCGCGCAAAATCGAACCCGTTCGCCAGTTGCTCGGCCGCCGCCACCATTGCCGACAGCGCGGTAGGACGTGCAACGGATAGCGCGTCGTTCGCGATCGCTCGCCAATCGATATCGTGCATAACCCAGCGATGATTGCGTGCTCGATCGAGATGAACCTGAATATGTGTGGCCTGTCCGCCAAACACATAGATCTTATAATCGATCGGGAGTTCGCCTGCTCCGATCAGCGGCTCGACGAGCAACCCACGTGGAATATGGGCGTAAAGCCATTCATCGAGCCACTGTCCATAATCATGACGCATCCATCGTGCCGAGGCGTCAAGCGCAGTTCTCCAATCACGAAAACGCTCGCGGACAAATATGTTCTGATTGCATCCATGCCGTGATTTGACGACGATCGGATGTACCCATGGCGAGCGCGTGGGCAGCTTATCTCCGGACCACAGCATCGGAATGACCCATTCACGACCCAGTCGATCGGCGACGATCGACTTGACCGCAACCTTGTCAGCCATTGCCGGCATTCGCGGATCGCGATCATGCAGTTTTCGCAGCTGCACCAATTCGGTGAACAGACTGGGACTGGCGAGATTGGGTAGACGCTGATGCCGCCAAAGATAGGTCAGAGCGATCCGCAGGCGCGCAGCCCGATCGTCGCCGAGCTTTGCTCGAAACAGGAGATTCATCCCGGTTAAAGATACCGCAGTGAGCTTTGTTCCATGTGCGGATCGAGTGCGATGGCTTTGGCGGTGAAAGGGCGTGACCACGCGTCACCCCTTCACATGCTCGATTGCCCAATCCCTTGCGCGCGGTACAAGGCCTTTCGATGGCAGCGGATAATCCTGGCGGGCTCGAGGCACTATATCATGTCCTCCGCGCCGATCTGGCGCGGTTCCTGACGGCGCGCACCGGCGATGCACTCGAAGCAGAGGACATTCTTCAGGATATGTGGTTGAAATTGCGGGCTCAGCCGAGTGGCCCCATCACCAACGGTCGGGCCTATCTCTATCGTATGGCGCAGAACCTGGTTGTCGACAGGGTGAGGGAAAGCCGGCGACGCATGATACGCGAAAGGCAGTGGTCCGACCAATGCACCGATTTTGCATCAGCGCACGGCGAGGTCGCAGATCCCGGAAAGAACGCACAGGAAACAATCCAGGACGCGGAGGAGACCGCGCTGATAGTGTCCGCGATCGCCAATCTTCCCGAAGGCGCGCGGCGCGCATTTCGGCTGCACAAGCTTGACGGATTGAGTCATGAAGAAGTCGCGTCTCAACTCGGCATCAGCAAGAGCGGCGTCGAAAAACATATGGCGGTGGCGATGAAATATCTTCGCCGCGCCTTGCTGGACTGAGGTAGATCGAGGACCGTGACGTCAGAGGAAGACACCGAGTTGCGCGAAAGGCGGATCACTCCGGATACCGATCAGTGATGGACGAACGGATCATCGACGAGGCGTTGGCCTGGCATCATGCGCTCGAAAGCGATGATGCCGACTGGGACGCATATACCGTCTGGCTGGAGGCCGACCCACGCCATCGGCTTGCCTTCGACCAGCTCTCGATCGTCGACGATGCGGTCGACCGCAACCGGCAGGCGCTGGACATGGTGCTATCGGCGAAACATCAGCAGCCGGCCAGCCAGGAGCCGCGTCCAAACCACAGCAGGCGCGTGTTGTTCGGCATGACGGCAGCGGCTGGAATCACCGCTGCGATCGGCGTGCCGATGCTGATGCGATCCGAACCGGTGACGACATATCAGACCGGCCCAGGCGAAAGCCGAACGATCGCCCTTGCCGACACGTCAAGCGTCGAGCTTGCGGCATCGAGCGTCTTGACGGTGACGGGCGAAGACATGCGGTCGATGAAACTGGAGCGCGGCGCGGCCTATTTCGACGTGCGGCACGACCCCACGCGTCAACTCGTCATCACCGCCGGCAGGTATCGGATCAGCGACATCGGCACGAAATTCAGCGTCAAGGTCGCGCAGGATGCACTGGAACTGGCTGTGTCCGAAGGTCATGTCGGGATGACGAAGAACAATGCCAAGCGGGCGATCAAAGTTTCCGCCGGCCAAAGACTGACTGCCGGGGCCACCGCCTCGAAGCTTTCGCCGATAGCGTCTGGCGATGTGGCAAGCTGGCGGACGGGTCGACTGGTTTATGCCGAAGCACCGCTCTCGGTGGTCGCCGCCGACATAAGTCGCTATTCCGGCCAGCGCATCAACGTCGATCCATCGTTGAATGACAGACGGTTTTCAGGGGTTCTGACCATTGGTGACGGATCGCGGCTTCTGGCCAATCTCACCAGCTTCATGTCGGTCGAGACGCATGCTGAAGGCGATGGCGTCCGTATCAGCGCTGCTGCTGGCCGTTGATAGCGGGCCATTCCAAGCAGCCGCATTTGCGCAGGCGCGCGATTACCCCGTCGATATCCCGGCCGGCCTGCTGACCGACGGACTATCACGCCTGTCGATCGCGACGGGCGTATCTGTCGGTGCTGCCGGGCCAATTCCGGCAATCATGACAAGGGCCGTGAAGGGGCGAATGACGGCAGACCGCGCATTGCAGCTGCTGTTGTCGGGAACCGGCTGGCACGCTGTCAGGACCGGTCCGCAAGCATACCGCCTCGAACGCGCGATTACGCGACGCCCGGCGCCCGTGGCGACGCGGCCCGTTGCCCAACTCCCTCTACCAGATGCGGCGCCGGACCTGCCACCGGCCGACATCGTCGTCACCGCGCAGAAGCGCGCGCAGCTGCTGAGTTCACTTCCGCTGTCGCTGTCCATCCTGTCGCTCGATCCCGGCCGGACCGGCGCCGCTGCACCATCGGCAGGCGATGTGTCCCTTGCAACCGAAGGGCTGGCGCTCACCAACCTCGGCCCCGGCCGTAACCGCCAGTTCATCCGCGGGATCGCGGACAGTCCGTTCAACGGATCAAGCCAATCGACGGTCGCGATCCAGCTCGATGATGCGCGGATCACCTATGACGCGCCCGACCCCGACCTGCGCCTGATCGATGTCGAACGGGTGGAGTTGCTAAAGGGGCCGCAGGGGCCGCTCTATGGTTCGGGGGCATTGGGGGGAATCTATCGGATCGTCACCAATCGGCCCGACCCCAATACGTCGATCGGCCATATCCGGCTTGTCGGCGAGGCGGTCGAACATGGCGATGTCGGCGGCGGCGGAGATGTGCTCGTCAACCTGCCGATCGTAACTGGCGAGTTGGCGGTGCGCGGTCTGGCCTATTCGTTCCGCACTCCGGGATGGATCGACAATGAAGCGCGCAAGCGCAACGCCAACTCGGCCGCCGTCGATGGTGGGCGCCTGGCGCTACGCTGGCTTCCGGCCCAGGGATGGAGCATCGATCTCGGCGCAGTGATACAGAATATCAACGTACGCGACAGCCAATATGTGCTGTCGTCGGACGACACGCTTTCGCGGGTCAATCCGATTTCCGAACCCAACGACAATGACTTCCGCGCGTATCACGCAACAGTGGAAGGGCGGCTTGGTGACCTCAGAATGCTCTCGGCCACGAGCTATGTACGCCACCTCGTCGATTACACGCTCGACGCGAGTGCTGCCGGACCGATCTGGAATAAGAGCGGTGCGCTGCTGTTCCAGGACGACCGCACCTATACGATCCTGAACCAGGAGCTTCGCCTGTCTCCCGAAAGTTCGGAACGCTGGCTTGCTGGCCTGTCCTATCTGCGTGCGGAGAGTCAGAGCACTGGAGCGCTGCTGGACGAGACGGGTGCAGCGAACCCGGTCGAACGGCTCAACAGGAATACAACCGAGATATCCATCTTCGGCGAGCTGGTTCAGCCCGTTCTCCCGAAACTGGGCGTCACGCTCGGCGCCCGGCTATCGCACACGACCAATGAGGACGAGAGAGTCGAGGGGGCCACACGCAGGGCTCAGCGGATCGGTAAATTCATTCTCTCGCCCAGCATGTCGTTGGCTTGGCGCCCGCGCGACGGATCACTGGTCTATCTTCGCTATGCCCGAGCGATGCGCCCCGGCGGGCTTTCCGCATCTGACGCCGCCAACACGGATCACTTCGATTCGGACGAGCTGAGCACGTTCGACTTGGGCACGCGCACCACGTTCGGCCGTGTGCAGCTAGCGGCGAGCCTCTATTATACAGACTGGCGATCGATTCAGTCCGATTATCTGCTGACCAGCGGCCTTGTTGCGACCCGTAATGCCGGCGATGGTCGGATCGTTGGTGGTGAAGCGAGTATCGATTGGCGCGTCTACGATAATTTGGAGATATCTGCCGGGGCGAATTTTCAGATGGCCCGGCTCGTCCGTACTGAGGGTGGTATCGAACTGGACGATCACAGATTGCCGGTCGCGCCGAACATGACGGGCCGTATCGCCGTGTCTCATGGTTTCCGCCTCGGCGAATGGCGCGGCATGGCGACGGCCCAAGCCAATTATGTCGGACGTGCACGACTGGCGCTCGACGACGATCTGGACCGCCAAATGGGCAATTACGCCGTCGTCGCGCTTAACGGCGGGCTATACCGACTGGGATGGTCGTTTACCGGCCGTGTCGACAATGTGTTTGATATAAAGGGCGACAGCTTCGCCTTCGGCAATCCGTTCTCGATCCGCAACGGACCCCAATATACGCCGCTTCGTCCGCGCACGCTCACCCTGACCATGGGATATTCCTGGTGACGTTCGCCAACGGCACACCTGGAAATCTCAGCAAACGGAAGCGCGCCACATACCCGATATGATCAGACAGCATGATGCCATTGCCATCATGTCCGAACGGAACGCTGATACCGACAGGCAACAACCCGACTCGCAGGCCTTGCGCGCAGAACTGCCAGTCTCGCGCACGCGCCAGCGCAAATCGAGCGTCATGCGACAATAGGGAACGATCTGCCCGGGCGATCTGACGCAAAGCATCGTTCGCCTTGGCCGCGCCCCAGCCGATCCGTGCGTCGGTCAAAAGGGCGAGACGGCGGTAGGGTTCACTGCCAACGTTGAAATCCCCGGCCACGATCAACGGATATCGCTCGTCATGCCACTGCCGGATGGCATCGGTCAGGATCCCGAGTTGCCGTCGATAAGCATAGAGCGAACGGCTGTCGCTGACGCCCGATGCATGACGACTGTTCAGATGGGTTGTGACGACATCGATCGGCGTCGACGCGCCGGGCATGTCGATCGTCACCAGAAGCGCGCCTTTGCTCGCGAGGCAGTCATAACCGGCACATGCAAAGGCCGGATAGGCGATACGCTTCACCCGTCGGACAGGATAGTCGGACAGCAGCTGGAGGCCGCTGTCGACGAACTTGCCCTCGGTCTCACCCTTCCACCATCGCGCCTGCGATGCGAACAGCCGATCCGCCGGCGTCATTGCGACGGGGGGAATGTCGCGGATCGTCGGACCTTGTACAATATGCTGGTACCCCGCTTCATACCCGATCCGCTGCGCGTCCGAGGTGAACGCCTCCTGCAAGACCACGATGTGCGGAGCCTGATCCCGTCGCCTCAAATCGCGGAACCGAGCCGAAATCTGCGCTAGGGCAGAGGGGCGCCCGTTGGCCAGCGGCCAGGGCAATCCCCTGATGTTGTAGGTAAGTACCGAGATCGTTCCGTCGAAACCCGGCGGGGCGGCGATCTTCTGCGCGCCTGTCGGCAGCGCGACCGGGGAAGCGTTGGACAGCAGCCCCAGCGCGACGAAGGCAAGGATTTTGCGCAAATGGCACGCTCCGCAATGGGTTCGGCCATGAGACGGCATGGGCAGCCCGACACCCCAGCCGGGCGCACAAATTAATCGACTGAGGTTGGCTCCGACGATGCCGTCTTGATTGTGGACAGGGATCGAAGAGGATACTCGCAATGTTGCAAGGCCGCCGGCCGCTGAGGCGCATGCTGCTTTCGATCCACGATGTCGGGCCGCGTTTCGAGAGCGAGATCGATGCCTTGCACGATCGACTGTCGCAGCATGTCGGCGCAACCAGCATGGCGATGCTGGTCGTTCCCAATCACTGGAACGAAGCACCGATCCGGCCGTCATCGCCCTTTGCCGGGCGGATGCGGCGCTGGGCCGAACTCGGCATCGAGATCTTCGTACATGGTTGGTTCCACCGCGACGAAGCGCAGTATTCAGACCGTCTCTCCCAGTTCAAGGCGCGACACATGACCGCCGGCGAAGGCGAATTTCTCGGCCTGTCGACCGGAGAGGCGATCCGCCGGATGCGCGATGGCCGGGCGTTGATCGAGTCCATCACCGGACAACCAGTCGCAGGATTCATCGCACCCGCCTGGCTCTACGGTGCCAGCGCGCTCGAAGCGCTCATCCGGACGGATTTCACGATCGCGGAGGATCATATGAAGGTTTGGCACCCGCCAAGCGGCAAGCCCCTGTGTCGCGGCCCCGTCATCACCTGGGCCAGTCGCAGCCGGACACGCATCGCCTCTTCGTTGATCGCCGCACGCATAGCGCGAACCGTCCTCGCGCGTGCCGCCGTCGTCCGCATCGCGGTCCATCCGGGCGACATCCACGTACCGAGCCTGATGCGCAGCATCGACACGACGCTGTCGGCCTTTGGCCGATCGCATGTGCCGGCCCGCTATGCCGACCTGTTGCAGGGGTGACGGCGCGATCCGGAAATAATTTCCGGCGCCGACTGGGGTGGCTCCGCGGCGATGCCGTCTAGCGCTCGACACTCATCGATGGACTCTTATGCGAAACGATCCTGGAAGCGGTGCTCTCGTTCGAGACGTGCCGAGAACGCTGGACGATGCAGAGCTGGCGCGGCTGGTCGATCCGGAGCCGCTGGTCCGTACGGGGCGGATATGGACCCGACTGGCCGGCCCGACAATCTCGCTGCTGATCCTCGCTGCCGTGCTTTATCAGTTCCGCGACGTCGATCTCGGCCGGATCGCCGCGCTGATGCCTTGGCATGCCGGTTTCTGGCTGGCGTTCATCCTCTATTATGCCGCCGGCCCGGCGTCGGAATGGCTGATCTTCCGGCGGCTATGGTCGCTGCCGCTCAGCGGCATCGGGGCGCTGCTGCGCAAGCAGGTGAGCAACGAGATCTTGCTGGGCTATCTGGGTGAACTTTATTTCTATGCATGGGCGCGGCGGAACGCACAGCTGACCGCGGCGCCGTTCGGCGCGATCAAGGATGTCGCGATCCTGTCGGCGCTCACCGGCAATGTGGTGACACTGGCCATGCTCGCCGTTGCAGCGCCTTTGCTGGGATGGCTGCGCCTTGGTGCCGATACCGCGGCTTTCGGCTGGTCGATCGCGTTCGTCCTGGTGACGTCCTTGGCGGTGACGGCATTCCGTAAGACGCTGTTCTCACTCGAACGGCGCGAACTGAAAATTGTCGCCATTGTCCATCTCGCCCGGATCGCGGTCATGACCGCGCTTGCCGCCACGATGTGGCATATCCTTCTGCCCGGCGTCGCGCTCGGCTGGTGGCTGCTGCTCGCTACGTTCCGAATGCTCGTCTCGCGGCTCCCCTTCGTCCCGAACAAGGATCTGGTCTTTGCGGGGCTCGCAGCCCTTCTGGTCGGGCGCGACACCGACATCTTCGCTGCGATGGCACTGATGGCCAGCCTGATCCTGGCTGCCCATCTGATCGTCGGCGCCGTGCTGGGCGCAAGCGAACTGGCACACGAAGGGAGCAGATGACGATGTTGTTCGTCTCGCTGCTGCTGTCCGGGCTGATCCCTCCATCGACACCCGATCTGGGCAAGGTCGAGGGGCAATGCCGGCCCGGTGAGCCCGGCCCAGCCTTTCTGGTGGATGTGGTCGGGCTCAAGGATCGCAAGGGGCGGCTCAAACTCGAACTCTATCCAGCCAACGACGCCGATTTTCTGCAGGACGACAATATCCTGATCGGCGCGGGAAAGCCGTTCCGCCGCGTCGAAGCGGCCGTGCCCGACACCGGCACCGTCCAGCTCTGCATCCGCGCGCCGGGGTCGGGCATCTATGCGCTCAGCCTGCTGCACGATCGCGACGCCAATCGGAAATTCGGGCTCACCGTCGACGGCGTCGGCTTTGCCGGAAATCCGAAGCTCGGCATGGGCAAGCCCAGGGCGGCCGCGGCCAGCGCGCAGATAGGCAACGGTCCGACGCATATCCGCATCGTCCTGAACTATCGCCAGGGCCTGTTCTCCTTCGCACCGATGGGACACTGATCATGCGTATCGTGGATGTATGCGCCTTCTACGCGCCCAAGGGCGGCGGCGTGAAAACCTATATCGAGCGCAAGCTGAAGGCCGGCTCCGCGATGGGACAGGAGATTATCATCCTTGCGCCGGGCAAGGCCGATGCGACCACCCGCCTGACGGACAAAGCGTCGATCGTCACGATCGAAAGCCCGCATTTCCCGCTCGACCGGCGTTATCGCTATTTCAACCACGAACGCGCCCTTCACCACGCACTGGACATGCTGAAGCCCGACATGGTCGAGGTCTCGTCGCCATGGACCAGCGCATCGATGGTGGCGCGCTGGAACGGTTCGGCGCGGCGATCGCTGGTGATGCACGCCGATCCGCTCTCCGCCTACGCTTATCGCTGGTTCGGCGCGCTCGCCAGCCACGAGGCTATCGATCGGCGTTTCGACTGGTTCTGGCGGCATCTTCGTCGGCTCGACGCACGCTTCGATCATGTCGTGAGCGCCAGCGAAAATCTGTCGGCCCGATTGCGCGCGGGCGGGCTGACAAAGGTCGCGACTCATCCCATGGGCGTCGAACCGGGCATCTTCGCACCAACTCTGCGCGACGAGTGTCTGCGATCTCGGCTGCTTGCGCGGTGCGGCCTCGATGCCAGCGCCACTCTTCTGCTCGGCATCGGGCGGCATGCGCCCGAAAAGCGGTGGCCGATGGTGATCGAGGCCGTCGCGGCAGCAGGCAATGCGCGGCCGGTGGGCTTGGTGCTGATCGGCAATGGGCGCGACAGCCGGCGCATCGTGCGCGCCGCCGCCAACAATCCCCATATCCATCTTGCCGCCGCGGTGGACGATCGAGCACAGCTGGCCGCGATCCTCGCAAGCGCGGATGCACTGGTCCATGGCTGCGAGGCAGAGACCTTCTGCATGGTCGCCGCCGAAGCCAGAGCGAGCGGGCTACCGCTCATCGTGCCCGATCGGGGCGGCGCGGCCGATCAATTCACCTCCAGCCATGGCGCCCGTTATCGCGCGACCGACGCCGCGGCGCTCGCGCGCGCCATCGCCGAGTTCCTCGGCGGTGGGCCGGCCGCACAGCGTGCTTCAGCCTCTCGATCGGCCAGCTGCGTACGCACCATGGACGATCATTTTGCTTCGCTCTTTGCTTTTTATCAGCGGGAAGGCAGCGTCCGCCATGCGGCATGAGCCTGCCCGGATCGTGATAAGTCGCGCGCTACCATTCACGCCGTGCATCGAGCCGATCGTTGTGCCGCTGGGGCAATCGCCCGCGATCCGCACACTTGCCCGACCAGGCCAGCACCGCGATCCACGCGACAGTTGCGGCCTGACATATGAATTCTCCTGCACATGCTGGCCGATGTTCAGCCGCATCTTCTGGTGGTTGCTGAGAGATCGTAGCCAATGATGACCTCACGGCGTTGATCGCGCACGGTTCGACCTCGCGGTCCAAGCCAACAGGACCGCATAGTTTTAGCCTGACGATCGGCCAGCAATATCGAAATTTTTTGGTTGGACTGGGGTGGCCCGCTCCCGGTGACGTCCTTGGGATGTCTCGGGAGAATGGCATGTATCAAGCAGTACGAGAACTGATCACTCAACGGTATTCGGCAGTGCACGGCGCACGCGTAGCGAGCGACTTTCCAAATTATTGCACCGTTACCGATCAAGACGGCCCCCGCGCCGTGCTTGGTTTCCGCAAAGCCGAGGCTGACGAGTTATTCCTGGAGCGCTACTTGGACACGTCGGTCGAAATCGCCGTGCAGAAGGCGTTTGGATTCGCCATCCCGCGAGAGCGTATAGTCGAACTGGGTGCGCACGCATCATCGAGGCCGCACGCTACGATCGCGCTTTGGGCACAGGCGGCAGAGACACTCCATGGGCAGTGTGATGTCGCGGTTGCGGTGCTGACTGCACCGCTACGGTCAATGTTCGCGCGGTTGAGGCTTCCGATTATGGAAATCGCAGCTGCCGATCGGGAGCGCCTCGGCAACCAAAGCGCGGAATGGGGAAGCTATTACAATCTGGCCCCGATCGTATGCGCCGGCCTGATCAGTTCTGCGCGCGCGCCGCTGGCGCGCTGGCAGGCAGGACGCGAATGAGCGATCATCTCACCCGCGCCATCACGCATCATGCTGGCCTGCGTCCGGACGCAATCGCGATCGAGGACGATGGAGGGGAACGTCTGCGATGGGTCGATCTCGGTATGGCCTTGCCGCGGGTCACGGCGCAATTGGTCGATCGCTACGGCGCCAGAGGACGGCCGGTCGGGATCCTCGTCGATCACGGCCCTGCGGGATGCCTGCTCGATCTCGCGCTGGTTGCCGGCGGCATTCCTTTCGTCCAGCTCCCCCACTTTTTCACCGAGGCGCAGACGCAACATGCCCTGGCAGACGCGGGATGCTCGGCGCTGATAACGCGCGTCAGCCTGACCGACAAAAAAGGCCACGGACCGCTCTCGCTTGTCGATCAGGCGTTGGAACATGATCCCGTACAGTTACCGCACGGCACGAGCAGGATCACCTTCTCGTCAGGCTCCACCGGCGATCCCAAGGGTATCTGCCTCTCCGCCGCGCATCTCGCCGAAGTGGCCCGGTCGGTTGTCGATTTCGTGGGCGGTGCCCATGCCGGGCGCCACCTGCCGCTGCTGCCACCGGGCATTCTGCTGGAAACCGTTAGCGGATTCTACGCCTCGATCCTCGCCGGTGGTACCTATGTGGCACTTCCGCAGCGCGAGGTGGGGCTGGCCGATCCGTTCCGGCCTGACATGCACACGCTGCTGCAGGCCGTTCAGAAGCATCGAATAACGTCGCTGATCCTCGTGCCCGAATATCTCGGCGGGCTGGTGCGTTCGATGGAAGCAATCGGGTTGCGGCTTCCCGACCTCACGCTGGTCGCGGTAGGCGGTGCGCGGATCGCGCCGTTGCTTCTGGATCGAGCGGCGAGTTTGGGGCTCCCGGTTCGGCAAGGCTATGGGCTCACCGAATGCGGATCGGTCGTCAGCCTCGAGCGTGGCGACGAGTCCGTAAGGGGCAGCGTCGGACAGGCGTTGGGCGCTCATCGCATCGAGATCGCCAATGACGGCGAGATCATCGTCTATGGCAACGCATACCTGGGTACGATCGGTGCGCCGCGCGACGAGGCTCCGCTCGCCACCGGCGATATTGGCTGGATCGACGAAAATGGCGCCCTGTGGATCGAGGGACGAAAGTCCGCGCTGATAGTCACAAGCTTCGGCCGCAACGTTTCGCCCGAATGGATCGAAACGCTGCTGACCGGCGAACCCGCGATCGCACAGGCGATGGTCCGTGGCGACGGCAAGGCGGCGCTCGACGCGCTCCTCGTGCCCTCGAGCTTCGACGCGGACATCGGCGGTGCCGTGAACCGGGTGAATGCCGCGCTGCCAGCCTATGCTCGCGTCGCCACGTGGCGTCTCGTGCCACCGTTCACGTCCGGCAACGGCCTCCTCACCGGCAATGCCCGGATCAAGCGCGCGGCGATCGCAAGCATCTATCCCGAAAGGAACAGTAATATGCCCTTCTTCGATCGACTGGTCGATGAAACCAGAGCTGACCAGGCCAGCTTCGCGATGACCCCGCAATTGACCGCCGGGCTCACGGGACGGATCAGTCGCGCCGATTACATCGCCTATCTCACCCAGGCTTATCACCATGTCCGTCACACCGTCCCTCTGATGGAAGCGGCGCGGGCGCGGCTCGGCCATGACGCGATGCTGATCGAGGCGCTCGACGAATATATCGACGAGGAGACTGGCCATGAGCATTGGATCCTCGAAGATATCGACGCAGCCGGTGGCGACGCAGCGGCGGTTGTGGTCAGCAACCCGTCTCCCGCCACCGACGCGATGGTCGCCCATGCCTATGAGGTTGTGCGCAACGGTAACCCGGCCGGCTTTTTCGGCATGGTTTTCGTACTCGAGGGCACCAGCATCGCAATGGCGAGCAGCGGCGCCGCAGCAGTGCAATCCTCGCTTGGTCTTCCGCCCACGGCGTTCCGCTATCTCACCTCACATGGCGCGCTCGATCGGGAGCATATGCGGTTCTTCGAGCGGCTTATGAACCGGATCGAAAATATCGAGGATCAGGACGCCATTATAGAGATGGCGCGCGCGACGTTTAGCCTGTTCGGCAAGATGTTCTCCTCGATCGAACTGGAGGCGCATCGTGTCGCAGCTTGAGGGCCGGACCATCGTGCTGACCGGCGCTGCCGGCGGCATCGGTACACTTTTGGTGCGGCGGCTCCGTCATGACGGGGGATGGGTGATCGGCGTCGATCGGGTTCACTGTCCGGACTGCGACGAAACCTTGATTGCCGATCTCGCCGACCCGGCGTCTCTCGATTCGCTTTGCCAGGTGCTGGCACGCCGCGAGGTGGACATATTGATCAATGTCGCCGGTGCTCAATATTTCGGCGAAGCCGACCGCCAGCCGCTCGACAGCATCCGCCTCTGCTATGCAGTAAACCTGATCGCGCCGGCGGCACTCATCCGCGCGGCATTGCCAAGTATGATTGGCCGCGGGGCCGGCCAGATCGTCAATATCGGATCGGTGATGGGCGCGATCGCCTATCCCTATTTCGCGACCTATTCGAGCTCCAAAGCAGGCTTGAAGGGATTGAGCGAGGCGCTCCGTCGGGAGGTCGGCAACCGAGGGATTGATGTCACCCATATCGCGCCCCGAGCCGTTGCGACCGCGTTCAATTCTTCCAGCGTCAATCGCTTCCTGGAGCTTGTAAAGATGCGCGCGGACGACCCGAGCGACGTGGCGGAAGTGATCTTCCAGGCCATCATCCGACGCCGCAAGGACGTCTCGATTGGCGCTGCCGAACGCTTCTATGCGCGCCTCAACGCCCTCGCCCCAAGACTTATCGACCGCGGACTTGCCGGTCAGGCCGCAAAGGCGCGCGCACTCTTTTCCTGAATCAGCAACATCAAGGATATGATCGTCATGGTTTTCCATAAATTCCGCTTCGCGTTGGTAGCGTTCCTGGCGCTGGCCGGGCTCTCCGCCGCCGGCCATGCATCGAACAATCCGACGATGGACGCGGACGTCATGCGCGTGAACAATGCCTGGGCCCGTATTCGTTATCAGGTCGCAGACAGGAACGAACAGTTCAAACAGCTCGCCGCCTTGGAGAAGGTCGCTGCGCAAGTCGTCGCCAGATATCCCGGACAGGCGGAGCCGCTGCTGTGGGAAGGCATTGTCGTAAGCGAAGAGGCGGCGCGCGCCAGCATGTTGCGGCAGCTGAGCTTGGCGACCCGCGCGCGCGACATCCTAAGTCGCGCTTATGCCACAAATTCCCGCGTGGCCGATGGCGGCGCCGCAATGAGCCTTGGTGTGCTCTATTACAAGGTGCCGGGCTTCCCGATCGGGTTTGGCAGCACCAAGAAGGCGCGCGGATATTTCGAAGAAGCGCTGCGGCTGGATCCCAGAGGTCTGGACAATAATTTCTTCTATGGCGACTTCCTCGCTGCCGAAGGCGATAAGACCAATGCCAAGCGTTATCTTCAGCGAGCGCTCCAGGCATCCGTCAGCCGTGAACGTCCGATCTGGGACGCAGGCCGCCGCGCCGAGGTCCGTAGCCTTCTTGCCAAGCTGGGTTGAAATGTCTGCCAGAGACGGCGCAGCGCACTGGCTTGGCAGTCAACTCGCCCATCCTGAAGGGTGGAGCGGCTGGCTGGTCGGCCAGGCGATGAGGATGGTAAACCGGAAACCCATCCGCCTCGCGATCGACGCACTCGATGCCGGACCGCGTGATGTGGTGCTCGATCTGGGCTGCGGGCCGGGCGCGAGCGTCGCCATGCTTTCACGTCGGGCGGCGCTCGTCCACGGCATCGATGCTTCGGAGACGATGATCGCAACCGCCCGTTACGCCAATCGGCACGCTATCGCCGAGGGACGCGTCACGCTCGCGACCAACAGGTTCGAGAAGATCGTGTTGCCCGACAACAGCGTGGATCGAATTCTGGCGGCGAATGTCGCCTATTTCTGGCACGATATGTCGGCGGTGGTAGCCGAGATCCGGCGTGTCGTCAGACCGGGCGGAAGACTCGTCCTGTACCTCACCGACGTGGAGACCATGCGAGACTGGGCCTTCGCCGACAACCGTACGCATCGCCATTTCGATGCAGACAGCTTGCAATGTGCGCTTATGAGAGAGGGGATCGAGCGATCTCAAATAGCTGTGGAGCAGCATCGGCTTCCCGGCCGAGTAGCCGGACTTATCTGCGCTGTGGAATTTTGAGATGGGGAGAAGCGCATGACCGAGTTCGATCGGAGGACGTTGCTCACCACGACACTGGCCGCACCCGTGGCCATGTTGCCGCAAATCGCGCGGGCGTCATGCCTCACGCCGCAGCCAGTGTCGTTTGATCTGGCCGCTATTCCCGGCCTGTCCGCCCGGTTGGGCGCTGTCAAACCAACTGCACCTGGCATCAACGGCTGGTACGTAGGCCGTCAGGATGCCCCGCCAGAGCCCATTTCGCTACTTTGACTCGTCATCCGAGGTGATTCGCCTCGTGGTCATGAGGCATGTCCGTTTTCCTTTGTCGCTCAGGAATGTGGAAGACCTGCTATTCGAGCGCGGGATCGACATCTGTCATGAGACTGTGCGCCTGTGGTGGAACCGGTTTGGACCGATGTTCGCCGGCGATATCTGGCAGCAGTGGATGCACCGCATGCGTGCCTTTCGCCACTGGCGCTGGCATCTCGACGAGATGTACGTGAAGCTCAATGGGGAGATGGTCTACTGAACTGTGGGGTGGATGCCCCCTTCGCCCGGCATCGTATGATGCCAGATCAGCGCGATTTTGCGCTGGAGAGGGAGGAGCATATGGCCGACGTTCACTTTGACGAGCCGGGGAACCATGGAGCTCAACGTCTTGAAGCCCTTGCACAGGCTTTGTTGCGACTGCGATCGGACTGCGCCCGATAACAGGTAAAATTTGCCCCGGCAGTGGGGATGCCGGGGCGAGATACGCTCAGAGGTGGGGGCTCTGAACAAAATTATATGTGGCGATAATGCCACCGACATACCTTAGCCCTGTCAGCCGAAAGTTCCAGTGGGTCTCTTCGTTCCTCAACGGCGTCAATCCGGTAATATCCGCATTTGAGGAGCATATATCTCATGCAATTTAATTGGCGCAGCGCTTGCTGTGGCGAGCTGTGGGGGTTCGTCGGTGGTCGCCAGGCGAACGAGCGGTTGCGCCTATCGCTTGGCGGCCATCCCATTTGTCGCAGAAAGGGCGTAAGGTTGCTTATCGCCATCATTCGCCGCGAGCTCGATGACGCCTGAGAGATATGATGCTCCCGCTTGCAGCGAGGAGACACCATGTCCCGAGATCTTATGTTGAAGCAATATCTCAAGAACGAGAATCAGGAGCGATCGGCGGCTGCTGTGGCCACAGATCCAATTGCAAGGGCCAAACATCTATTTTTGGCAGATCATTACGCGGCCAGCGCCGCTGTTACCATTCCAAAATCGAAGATTCTGAAGTGATTTCGTATTGATCACCCCCTGATTTAAGCGGGCACGAATTGACACGATGGGCCGCGCTCCAAAGCGCGCCCCATAAGTCCGCAACTATGGATATGACAAAAGGCCCGTCGATAAATCCGCCACGCCCGCCCCTCGATTCTTCGTTAAATCAATGGATCGCGCCCCATGCAGGCAAACCCTTATTGAATAAATTCGAATAATTGACACGATGCGACGAACCTTTTTCTAATTACTGCCTTGCGAAAATTTCGCTAGCTTGGTCCGAAATGCATCCAATTATTCCGGCCCTTCGGTGGAGAATGCGTCCGAACTTGAAAATGTATTTATAGATTCTTGAAAGCCGTTAACGATTGCAGATCAGTTTCGCTGTAATGCAGCTTGTCACTCATGGCTTTTTGGACAGACTTTGGACACCGAGAATGTGGACATCCTTACGCTCATGGCATCGCTGGCGGGCGAGGTTGTCGCAGTGCCCATCGCCCGCGCGGTTCTCATCCTTGCCCGATTTCTGACAGCGCATCGTAGCAGTCTCTCCGATGAGCAGGCCGCTATCCTTCTCGCTCTCGGTGCGGGCCTCTGGCAGCGGAGCATCATCCTCGACGATACCGATGTCGAGATCGATGCCATGCTCAGCATGAGCGATGCCACCCGGGCAATCTCTGGCGTTGGCTAGATGCCCCACCGCATTTCGGGGCGAGAAGCAGTTGCCTTTCCAGTACACTTATGCGCCGTTCGTATGCCGTGACCTGACCCCCGTTTTTTCCTCCAGTTGGAGCTAGAGTCCGGCCGGTCTCTGGTCACCGCTGATGAAAGACGCGGGTGAGGTCACGCGAAGCGGCCCTGCCCGTTCCGCGGTTTTAACGCTTCACCAGAGGTGATCTGGCTCGTGGTGCTGCGGCACACATCCGCCGTCGTCGAGCCTTACCTCCCTCCCCCGCAGGATCGCGATGATCTGTTTCTCCGTAAATCTGCTGCGCTTCATTATAGTCCTCCTTCATAAAGGACTCTAAGTTAGACTGGCAGAATTTCGGTTTAGCACGTCATCGAGGCTTCATCTTCGTTCCTTCGTCAGTACAACGAAGCCCGATCTCTCCTTAAATCACAAGCTCAATCTGTGTCGTTGGTACTAACGGCAACATGGAAGACAATTCCTTTACGCTATAATCTGAAGCGAGATTATCCGATGGTCGCGGAGAGATATTCCGAAGCGCGTCTGGAGTTAGCGAAAAATATTGGGCTAGGTCGCAAGCCCCCGCGAAACTGGCAGCGCCGACGAAGACTGCACCCAAGGCTGCGACCTCGACAGCCAGTGTTCTCAAATCCATCAAATCGACGAGGAAAAAGCTTGGAATTGTTTGAGCGCGATGCATGATCGCCAGCGGGCTGAACTGTTCAGCCAGTCAGCGATATCATGCAGATTCAACTCCCCGAGCTCACTCCGTGCGGGGGCGACGTGATGTGGGGCCGCGGCACCGCACCGGTTTCAGTGGGCCGCAGCTCCCTCAGCGTTTTGTCGGTCATTTTTAAGACGTCGCCTCATCCTCGACCACGGAATGTGTTGAGCACGGCAACTGCCGCCACCCCGAGGAATGCTGCGCTCGTCCAAGGCCGCGCCTTTGCAAAGCTTCTGGCTTTTTCCGTCAGCGGCGCATCACCTGAAAAGTGCGTGCGAAAAGCATCGGTCAGGGCGGTCTTGCTGTTGCTGACCTTGTTGGTCGTCCCTGTCGTCGTTGTATCAGTCATGAAGGTCTCCGTCAGGCTAGCGGAAATGTGTTCGTTGAGAGCGATAACGCGTAACCCTTTCGCTCGGTCCGAGGGTCGGCAAAAATCTCCGGGGAGATGGAAGCTGCCGATCAACCCAAGCCCGCCGAATGACAAACTCTGAGCCGTGGGCCGCCCGTCCCCTTAGAGGATGTCGTTTCGCTCAGAACCGGACATTCGGTAGCGGTCGCGAAGCTGCTGCCGGCTGCGGCAAAATAAGCTTGAGGGTGGTGAGGGGCGGCAACCGCGTTTGGCAATGCGATCCCTTGCGCCGGCCAGCAGCTTCGCCTATTTTTGCAATGCGGACCGGGCCCCTCTGGCGCGCCGCATCGCCCCGTCTGCGATGCACGCGTGATGTCGGACCGCATCGGATGATACCGATGCTGGCCTGGATCGTCACTATCCTCTCCCGGCCTCGGCTCATCCGATCGAACCAACCCGTTCGATTAGGGAGTGACGATATGTCTGATTATCTTTTCCGCCTGATGGAGCGCCATCAGAAGCTCGACGGTCGGCTTGCGGAGGCGCTTCGCCGCCACTGGCCTGACCCCTTCGAGATCCTGCGCCTCAAGAAGCTGAAGCGGGCCATCAAGCATCGCATCGCTTCGGCGATGCGCCGCAAGGCCGTGAAAGCCTGACACCTCTGAGGGCGGGGCGCGCCGCCGCGCGCCCCGCAATGGCGCCATCTCGGGAGCGATCATATCATGGAATTTCTGAATGCCGACCTGCTCGGCACACCGGCGTGGTTCTGGCTGGCGTTCGCCGGCCTCGTCGCTGCACTGACAGCCTTCGACCTCGGCGTTCTTCATAAGGAGGATCGCGAAATGGGGATCGGCGAGAGCCTCAAGCTCACCGCATTCTACATCACGATCGCGCTCGCCTTCGGCGCATGGATCTGGGCCGAGCGCGGCGCCGACCTTGGCATGCAATATTACACCGGCTTCTTCATCGAGAAGGCGCTGTCGATCGACAATGTCTTCGTGATCAGCCTGATATTCACCTATTTCGCTATCCCGGCGAAGTATCAGTACCGTGCGCTTCTGTGGGGCATTATTGCGGTGATCGTGCTGCGCGGCCTGATGATCGCGGGTGGAGCCGCCTTGGTCGAACAAGCGTACTGGGTCCTCTATATCTTCGCCGCATTCCTGATCTTCACCGGCGTCAAAATGTTTTTCGCCGGGGATCACGACCCCGACATCGCAAAGAACCCGGTCGTGCGCTGGATCAGCAGGCACATGCGCGTGACACCCGAGCCGCACAACCAGAAGTTCTTCGTGAAGGTGCGGGACGAGAAGACCGGCAAGCTTGTCCGCGCAGCAACGCCGCTGTTTCTCGCGCTGGTCGTCATCAACCTGGCCGACCTTGTCTTCGCAGTCGACAGCGTACCGGCAATCTTTGCCATCACCACCGACACGTTCATCGTCTACACGAGCAACATCATGGCCATCCTCGGCCTGCGGGCGCTCTACTTCGCGCTCTCGGCAATGATCCACCGCTTCTACTACCTCAAATACGCGCTGGCAGCGGTGCTGGTGTTCATCGGGTCGAAAATCTTTGTCTCCGATTTCGTCCTCGATGCAGGCAAGTTCCCGCCAGTCCTGAGCCTCGGCATAACGGCGATGCTGATCGCCGGGGGTGTCCTGTTTTCGCTGTGGAAGACCCGCCACGGCGAGGACAGCGCGCCGCAGCTGCCACACGACAAAATCCGGCGCTGATCGGATTTCGAGCAAAAGCTTCGGTGCCCGTTTGCATGACAGTCCATTCGGAGAACGCGCGCAGCCAGGGTGCGCTGCCGACCGGCAGCTCACCCAAAACCAGCCCAGCGACCCCTGGGCCGCTAGAGCATGCTGTGATCCGCTGAAAGCGGATCGCATGCCCTAGGTTTTTGTTTTACCGTGTTTTTCGAGTCGTTCGATGATTCCATCGAACTGCAAATCGCTCTAGCCGCCAGACATCTTTCAGCTTTTTGATCGGCCAGACCCCACGCCGGCAGCTGGATCTTGCGCCCGGCGATAACTGACAAGGCCAGGTAAAAAGACTCAGATCGCCCGGTCGGCCTGTTGCAGAACGGTGCGCACAACACTTGCAGGGACCGCAAAGCCAATCCCGACATTGCCTTCACCGCCCGGCGCCAATATCGCGGTGTTGATCCCGATCACCTCGCCACGCATGTTGATCAGCGGCCCACCCGAGTTGCCGGGATTGATCGGGGCATCGGTCTGGATCAGGCCCATGCCGCTCTGTGGGGTCAGCCCGCGCCCCAAGGCGCTCACAATCCCTGCAGTGACCGTCTGCCCCAGGCCGAACGGATTGCCGATCGCGACAACATAGTCGCCCACCTGGGCATCATCGGCGGCGGCCAGCGGCGCCGCGGTCAACCGCTCGGCCGGGATGCGCAGCACCGCCAGGTCCGCGCCGGGGCTCACTCCGACCAGCTCCGCCTTGAACTGGCGCTTGTCCTGCAGCATCACAATGATCGCCGATCCTTCGCCCACCACATGATTGTTGGTTAGAACCAGCCCCCGCGCAGCATCGATGATCACTCCCGATCCCGCGGATAGCCGCGGCTGCACCGCAGTGTCGGGCACACCCATGAATCGGCGGAAATAAGGATCGCGCAGCAGAGGATTCTGCGCGTAGGGCGATGCGTGGGCGACCGCGATATTGACCACCGCAGGCGAGACGCGGCGAACGAGCGGCGCCACGCTCAGCCGGTCGAGCGGCACCGGCTCGCCGGAGGCAGCCAGCGCCATGCCATTCTGCGTTGCGTCGCCCATGCCAAGTTTCTCGCAGGCGGGTATCAGCGCAGTGGCACCGAGAAGTGCCATCAATGCCAGTGCCGGATTCCTCATCACTCGCCCCTTCTTTGCTGGACCAGCCAGGATTCGTTTCAGCCCAGCCCGCGCCGCAGCACACGCACCAGCCGCGCCGAGAAGGCGCGCGGATCGGTGGGCAATTCTCCGTCCGCGATGCGCGCCTCGTCGAGCAACAGGTACGCAGCATCCTCGCGCAGCGCCGCCCGTTCCTCTTCATCCTCGCCCAGTTGTACGATCAGCGGATGCCGCGGATTGATTTCAAGGACCGGCTTGGAGATCGAGCCAAGTTGCCCCGCACCCGCCAGCAGCTTTTCAAGCTGGCGGTCCATCGCATTGTCGGATGCGACCAGGCAGACGGCGCTATCTGTCAGCCGCTCGGACGCGCGCACATCGGAAACGGCGTCGCCGAGCACGCTCTTCAGATAGGCGATCGTGCCTTCCAGCATCTCGGATGCGACCGGCGGGGTCTCCTCGCCGTCGGACAGCGGGATCAGCTGCAGATCGGCCTGCCCCTGCATGACCGACCTGAACGGCTTGCCTTCATAATCGAGCCCGGCCCCGGTCCAGAAACTGTCGACCTGGTCGGTCAGCAGCAGCACCTCGATACCGCGCGCACGGAAGCCCTCGAGTTGCGGCGACGATGCCAGCCGCTCTAGATCGGGGCCGGTGGCATAATAGATTGCCGTCTGGTTCTCCTTCAGCCCTGCCACATACTCCTTGAGCGAGCGCCATTCACCGGCGCTGGCGGAGCTACGGAAGCGGGCAAGACCAAGCAGCGCCTCGCGCCAGCTGGGATCTTCATACATGCCCTCCTTCAGCACCGCGCCGAAATTGTCCCAGATCTTCAAATAGGCCTCGGCGTCGCTCGTCGCGAGTTTCTGGAGCTCGCCCAATATGCGACTTGCCACGCCCTTCTGGATAGCCGCCAGTGCCGGGCTCTCCTGGATCATCTCCCGCGAGACGTTGAGCGGCAGATCGCTGGAATCTACCAGGCCGCGCACGAAGCGCAGATAGCGGGGAAGGATCTGGGCCTCGTCGGTGATGAAGACACGACGGACATAGAGCTTCATCCGGCCGGCTCGATCGGGATCGAACAAGTCGAATGGCTTCGTACCCGGAACAAAGGCGAGTACGGAATATTCGTGCCGGCCTTCGGCGCGATAATGGAGGGTCAGCGCTGGTTCGTCGAACTGGCCGGCCACGGTGCGATAGAAATCCCGATAATCCTCCTGGCTGACTTCGGATTTCGGCCGGGTCCAGAGCGCGGCGCCGTCGGCAATCTGTTGCGCCTCGGCATCCGGCTTCTCCTTGAGCTGGATCGGCACTGGCACATGGCCGGATTGCGCCTTGATCGTGCGCTCGATGGTGAACCGGTCTGTGTAGGCGGCGGCATCCTCCTTCAGGTGCAGTAGCACGCGGGAACCGCGTGTCGGTGCGTCGGCGAGCTCGGCGGGCAGAACCGTGTAGGTGCCAAGTCCATCGGACGACCAGATCGCTGCGCTGTCCGTGCCCGCGCGGCGAGACGTGACCTCGACCCGGTCCGCAACCATGAACGCGGAATAGAAACCGACGCCGAACTGGCCGATCAGCTGGCTGTCCTCGGCATCCTTGCCACCGGCAATACGATCCATGAACGCTTTCGTGCCCGAGCGCGCGATCGTGCCCAGCGCCTCGCCCAGCTCGGTCTCGGTCATGCCGATGCCATTATCCTCGATCGTCAACAGGCGCTTCTCGGAATCGAGCGTGACGGTGATGCGGGGCTGGGGATCGTCGCCGAGCAACGCCGGATCGCTCAACCCCTCATAGCGTAGCTTCTCCGCCGCATCGGCGGCATTCGAGATGAGCTCGCGCAGGAAGACGTCCTTGTCCGAATAAACCGAGTGCACCATCAGGTGCAGCAGTTTGGCGACATCGGCTTCGAAGGACCGGGCTTCGGATGCGGCGGCGGGTGCGTCGGTGGTCATCGTCATGGGTTAGGTCCAATGATCTCCCCTGTTGGTCGGCACCCAGATGGACGCCAGTCCAATGGATTCAAGATGTGGCTGGTGAAGGCGGCGAAGCCGGATCGGCTTCGCCGCGGCGGCTCAGGCCGCCTCGCTGCCGCTCATAGCGCCATGCGTGGCCATCTGATCCTTGATGGCCAGCTTCAGCTTCTTGAGTCGCGCGATGAGGATTTCGTCCGGGCAGCGCTCCCTTGCGATCCGGGCGATTTCGGCGTCGAGGCGGGCATGCTCGCGCCTGAGATAGTTCAGGTGATTGGACATCATCATCTCCATGCCAAGTTGAGGACGTGTGCATCCCGGCAGGATGCGGCAGGAAGATAGGAATGCTCCACGCCGGAATTCAATATCGGCCAGACTGGCCACAAGATTTTTATCAAGCCCAGAAAGCGCGATAGTTGCCGCCACTTCAACCGACATCAGCTTCCAGCTTTGGGCAATCGCCCTGTATGCCGGGACGGCGGCGCCAAGCGACCGCTCCGATAGCATGAGAAGGACGCGTTGTAGGGCGCATCGCGGCCGGCAAGACGCTATCGGGATCGCGGAGCACCGCCACGCCAGTTCCAGCCGAGCAGCGACATGCTGCGGCGGGCATTGCTGCCCGTAGTGCCGAGCGGGAGATAAGCGGTTGTCATCTGCAACCCTCCCGTCATTCCTCGCGCTGCCCGAATAGGCTCAGCAGCAACTGGAACAGGTTGACGATGTGTAGATACAGCGACAGCGCCGCATCACCGCGCGCTTGTTCGCCTGCTCGAACCCAGCATAAGAGGATTCCGGTCAGCGTGCGAAATTTCGTTTTCACGTCCGGCAATTTCAACGGTTCGAGCATCCATCCTCCACGCAAAATCACGTGGACAAAAACCCCTTGAAAGCCCTCGGCGCTTTCCTAGATTTTTATCGCCGGACGCCGTTCGGGTCCGGTGGGATAGAGGGCGCCGGCTCTCCGTTACCGGCGCTTCTCACGCCCAGATTGCTCAACTTGGAGGATTTGGAAATGAGAACCAACTTCGACTTCGCGCCCTATCGGCGCTCGACCGTCGGCTTCGACCGTCTCTTCAACTTGCTAGAGGCGGGCGCGCGTGAAGAGGATGTCTATCCGCCCTTCGATATCCTGAAGGACGGTGACGACAGCTACCGCATCACGCTGGCGGTCGCAGGCTTCCGCCCCGAAGACATCGAGGTGGTCGCCCAGCAGAACCTGCTTACCGTCACCGGCAGGCGTGCCGAGGATGACGGCAAGGGTGAGTATCTGCATCGCGGCATCGCCGCACGGACCTTCGAACGACGCTTCCAGCTCGCCGACTTCATCGAGGCAGGCTATGCCAGCTTCGAGAACGGGTTGCTTAGCATCCAGCTCAGGCGCGTCGTGCCCGAGGCGATGAAGCCCCGCAAGATCGCGATCGGCGACAGCAATGCCGCCATCGATCGGATCGAGGCACCCAAGGAAAAGGGGCTCAAAGCGGCCTGATCCTGACACCACCGGCTTGCCGGCGCCGCCCTTCCGGGCGGGGCGGCAAGCCATACACCAATCCAGCCAGAAAAAGGAGATGACTCATGGCTATTCGTGATCTCATTCCCTGGAGCCGGCAGGAAAACCGGCTTCCCGTCGAGGTCAGCGCAGAGCGCGATCGTGATGATACCCATCCGCTGCTTTCGCTGCATCGCGAAGTGAACCGGCTGTTCGACAATGTTTCCGCGGGTCCGGTATGCCGGGCTTCGGCCGGTTCGATCACGCAGTCGGCTGGCCTCGCCTCGAACTTAGCGAAACCGACAAGGAGCTGCACATCACGGCCGAACTGCCGGGTCTGGACGAAAAGGATGTCGAGATCACCGTCGAGGACGGCGTGCTGACGCTGCGCGGCGAGAAGCGTGCCGAGGTCGAGGACAAGGACAGCGGCTATTCCGAACGCAGCTACGGCCGCTTCGAACGGCGTATCGGCCTGCCCAAGGGCGTCGATCGCGATCAGGCGACCGCGACCTTCAAAAACGGGGTGCTCACCGTCACCCTGCCCAGGACGGAGGCGGCGAACGAGAATGTCCGCCGCATACCCGTCAATGGCGCCGCGGCCGTCTGACGGTTTAGCCCGGAACCTCGGTTCCGGGCCATCCGCCAATGACAATCATACCGACCCAAGCTGGGCCAGCGCGTTGCCTCGGGACGCCCACGCCATGATCGAGCCATTGCCTCGGCCCCCCCATCAGGGTGAGCACGCCGAGCCAGGCCGGTGGCGGGTCCGCTTCCTGCCGCGCTGGGGCTCGTAGGCCGATCCGCTGATGGGCTGGACCGGCGGCGGCGATCCGCTCGAGACCATCGACCTGCGTTTCCCCGACCTCGATGCGGCCCTGCGATATTGCCAGCGTGAGGGCGTGCGCCATTCGGTCCGGGGACAGACGGCCGACGATCGCTTGCTTGCCGCGCGCCTGCCAGTGGAGCAACCGCCGCTGTTTTGTTGCTGGCCGACAGGTCTCCATCCGCGCTGCTGCGGCGCCTATCCGATCGTTCCCGTTGCTGGCGATGGTGGCGAACCGCGAGTTGGGCCGGCCCCAGTCGTGCCGCAGGCGAATACTGCGCGTCTGTCGCGAATATCCTCTAGTTGCGGCCCGGAGCTTCATGCTCCGGGCTTCGCATTTCATCCGTCCCGCCGGTTTGTAGCCCGATCGAGCGCAGTCAGGACGCGGTCGATCACGCCGGCGTTGCTCGCCGCCTTGGGCAGTTCGCGGCGGGCGAAATATTGCAGCCGGTCGACGTCGCGCTGCGGCAGGTTGAGTTCGATTGGCGTGGGCCCGAGGCGATCGGTCGTGATCCCCTGCGCGGACTTGCCGGAGCGCAGGAAATGATCGAGCAGCCGCTTGCGGTCGGCGAAGGTCCAACCCAGTGCTTCCAGCTCGGCCGGCGCCAGCGCGAGCAACGCCAATGCGAATTCCATGATGTCGTCGAACGCGAGCAGGATGCGGACATTGCGCCCGCCCCGCTCGCGCCAGCGTCGAAGTGGGCCGCGCTTCATTGGATCGAAATGACGCCTTCGACCGCGCGCCATTCCGCCGGACGGATCAGTTGGTCGTGTGCGATCCGGACAGAGTGCAGCGCGGCCTCGATCTCGCGCCGACAATGGTCGAGGAAAGCGAACAGCACCGGAAAATCGGGCGCGAGATCATAGTCCTGCCAGACATACAGCTGCAGCAGCGATGGGGCGTCGGGTCGATAGTAATGCACCTCCGCCGTCGTCAGGCCATAGCCGTCCAGCCCGGCAATGAAGCCGCGGTCGCTCATTGCAGCGAAGGCCTTCCTTGGGTTCCTTCGTCGAGCGTGCGCATCGCTTCGAGAATGTCATCGATGGGAACAGCGCGTCTGGCACCAGGCGGCCGTCTGAGAGCAGGATTGTCCCGGACCGCAGAACGGTCGGACGCCCAGGATGCGAGGATGGCGCGCTTGACTTCCGGCTCCAGGCTCGGATGGCGCGCAACGTCAAAGGGATGCAGAAAACGCGAAATTGGCTGCGACATCGCCGTGTCTCCTTTCCTTGTGTCACTCCTTTCGATTGATGCGGGGCGGACCCGCATCGGCGAATTTTGGTTCCGATCTGAGTCTCGTCAAGAGGCAAGTTGGGCCGGATTGGCACTCCAATCCCCACGAGTGCCAAAAAATTTCAGTCCACCTCTTGAACGGAAAAATCGGCTTTCCTAGTTCCACGAAACCTCTCGTTCGGATGAACGTGAGGTCTATCCATTCTGTTTTGCATCTGGAGGTTTTGCCATGCATTTCCGACCCTTGCTCGACCGTGTGGTCGTCCGCCGCCTCGAAGCCGAGGAGAAGACCTCGGGCGGCATAATCATCCCCGACACCGCCAAGGAAAAGCCGCAGGAAGGCGAAGTCGTCGCCGTCGGCCCGGGCGCCCGTGACAACACCGGCACGCTCGTCGAGCTTTCGGTCAAGGCCGGCGATCGGATCCTGTTCGGCAAATGGTCCGGCACCGAGGTCAAGATCGACGGCGAGGATCTGCTCATTATGAAGGAGAGCGATATTCTCGGCGTCATCGACAATGTCGTGCCACTCAAGCAGGCGGCGTGACCGCCCGCCCTTATCCCTCGAACATCCAGGAAGGACATAGAAAGGAGTAAGCAGCGATGGCTGCAAAGGAAGTCAAATTTGCGTCGGATGCGCGCGATCGCATGCTGCGCGGCGTGGATACCCTCGCGAATGCAGTGAAGGTGACGCTGGGGCCCAAGGGCCGCAACGTCGTGATCGAGAAGAGCTTCGGGGCTCCCCGCATCACCAAGGACGGCGTGACGGTCGCCAAGGAAATCGAACTCGCCGACAAATTCGAGAATATGGGCGCGCAGATGCTGCGCGAGGTGGCGAGCAAGCAGAACGACAAGGCCGGCGACGGCACCACCACCGCCACCGTACTTGCCCAGGCGATCGTGCGTGAAGGTTCGAAGGCCGTGGCTGCAGGCATGAACCCGATGGACGTCAAGCGCGGTATCGATCTTGCAGTAAGTGCCGTGGTCAAGGATCTCGAAGCACATGCCCGGAAGGTCAGCGCCAACAGCGAGATCGCGCAGGTCGCGACCATTTCCGCCAATGGCGACGAGGAAGTGGGCCGGATTCTCGCCGAGGCAATGGAAAAGGTCGGAAATGAGGGTGTAATCACGGTCGAGGAAGCCAAGAGCCTCGCAACCGAGCTCGAGACCGTCGAAGGCATGCAGTTCGATCGTGGCTATCTCTCGCCCTACTTCATCACCAACGCCGAGAAGCTGAAGGTCGAACTCGACGATCCCTACATCCTCATCCACGAGAAGAAGCTCTCGAACCTGCAGGCATTGGTGCCGCTGCTTGAAAAGGTCGTCCAGTCGGGGCGTCCGCTGCTGATCATCGCCGAGGACGTCGAGGGCGAGGCGCTGGCGACGCTCGTCGTCAACAAGCTGCGCGGCGGCTTCAAGATCGCGGCGGTCAAGGCGCCGGGCTTCGGCGATCGCCGCAAAGCGATGCTGGAGGACATCGCTATCCTCACGGGCGGTGATGTCGTCAGCGAGGAACTCGGCACCAAGCTCGAGAACGTCACTATCGGCATGCTCGGCCGCGCGAAGAAGATCACGATCGATAAGGACAACACCACGATCATCGACGGCATCGGCACCAGGGCCGACATCGACGGCCGTATTGCGCAGATTCGTCAGCAGATCGAGATCACGACGAGTGACTATGATCGCGAGAAGCTTCAGGAGCGTCTCGCCAAGCTCGCCGGCGGCGTCGCGGTGATCCGTGTCGGCGGCGCGACCGAGGTCGAGGTCAAGGAGAAGAAGGACCGCGTCGACGATGCACTCCATGCAACCCGCGCCGCGGTCGAGGAAGGCATCCTGCCGGGCGGCGGCGTGCCGCTACTCCGCGCTCTTAAAGCGCTCGATGGCCTCAAGGCGGCGAACGACGACCAGCAGTCAGGCGTCGACATCGTCCGCCGGGCACTACGCGCGCCGGCACGGCAGATCGCAGAGAACGCAGGCGAGGACGGCGCCTGGATCGTCGGCAAGCTGCTTGAAGCCGACGACTATAACTGGGGCTTCAACGCAGCGACCGGTGGGTATCAGGACCTGGTACAGGCCGGCGTGATCGATCCGGCCAAGGTCGTGCGGACCGCGCTTCAGGACGCCGCTTCCGTCGCGTCGCTGCTGATCACCACCGAGGCGCTTGTGGCCGAGCTGCCCAAGGACGAGAAGGCCGCGCCGTTGCCGGCGATGGACTATTGATGGGAGACGGGGAGCCTTCCGAGGCTCCCCGATTTTCAACATGTGGGTGTAAAGCGGGCGGCGCATAGCCGAACGGAGTGACTAGGCTCGCCGAACGTCGTTACTTTCAACGTGCGCCAACTGCCGCTCAATCGCATCGGGATGCCATTTGCCCATTTCATTGAGAAGCGTGCTGGCGGTCGCCCGAAATCCATGGTCGCGCAAACAGAGGCCGGCAACACCGATCAAGCGTAGATGGCGTTGGTGTGCAACGCTTGTGGTGCGATGCCATCTGTGGAGGCCGCGATTCTCGAAGCGGTTGGTCGCGCGCTTGAGGCCGAAGCCTATATTCGAATGAAGGACAGCGCCGAATCCGGACCGGTGTTCGAATGTCCGGCCTGTGGTGAAGACACCCATATCGACTTTGAGGGTGGTTGCGCGCTTTGCGGCGAAGCGTTCGAATGGGAAAACTGCATGTTTTGTCACTCTCGGATTCCTATCGAGGATGCGCTTGCGGGCTTCGATGAGGGCATTTGCTCATATTGCAGCCATACCGCTGCCAAGGACGACTGACAGCCATCGCGCAACTAAGATTGCGCGAAATGGATATAATTGCGCGATTCTCGAAATGGTTGCGCATTGACTCGCTTAGTTGCGCGGTTCAGATTGCGCGCAACTAAGGAGGCCGCGTGGCACGACCGTTACCCCAAGCCGATCTTGAGGCGATCGAGGCTGCTGTCGGGCAGCATGAAGGTGGTGCATCGGCTGCGCAAATCGCCGAGGCGCTCGTCAATCCTGGTGCGCGCCGCACTCTTCAATATCGCCTTCGCGCGCTCGTCGATGCCGGTCGATTGCGGCTCAGCGGCGACGGCCGCGCTGCGCGCTACCATCTCGGGGGCGAAGCAATCCCCCAGCCGGAAGCGGCAGACATCGTCCCCTTGTCGCCAGAGGGCCAGGCGCTCCTCGCCTTTGTCCGTCAGCCGGTCGCGATGCGGCAACCGGTCGGTTATGACCGCGCCTTTCTCGACAGCTACCGGCCGAACGAAACCTATTATCTCACCCAAGAGCATCGCGACCATCTGGCCACGGTCGGCAAGCCGCAGATCGAGGCCGCAGCCGCAGGAACCTACGCGAAGCAAATCCTGAACAGGCTGCTGATCGACCTAGCGTGGAACTCCAGCCGGCTCGAGGGTAACAACTATTCGCTGCTCGACACCCGGCGGCTGCTGGATTTCGGTGAGGCTGCCGAGGGCCGGGGGCAGCTCGAAGCGCAGATGATCCTCAACCACAAGGACGCCATCGAGTTCCTCGTCGCCAACGCCGACGACATTGGGTTCAACCGCTATACGATCCTCAACCTGCACGCGCTCCTGGCCAACAACCTGCTGGCCGATCCGGCGGCGGTCGGCCGGCTGCGGCACATCATTGTCGGTATCGACGGTTCGACATTCCACCCGCTGGAGGTGCCCGGCCGGATCGAGGAATGCTTCGATCAGCTCCTGGCCACGGCGGCGGCGATCAACGACCCGTTCGAGCAGGCGTTCTTTGTCATGGTTCAGCTGCCCTATCTTCAGCCCTTCGATGATGTGAACAAGCGTGTCTCCCGTCTTGCCGCAAACATGCCGATGATCAGGGCCAACCTCGCGCCGCTGTCCTTCACCGACGTTCCCGGCGATCTCTATACGCGCGCGACGCTGGGGGTTTATGAGCGAAACGACGTCGCCCTGCTGCGTGACGTCTTCCTATGGGCCTATGAGCGATCGGCGGCCCGTTACGCGGCCGTTCGCCAATCGCTGGGCGAACCGGACCCCTTCCGCTTGCGCTATCGCGAGCGCTTGCGCGACATCGTTCGAGATGTGGTGCGCGGTCCGATGGACCGAAAGACAGCGCGCGCGTATCTGGCGGCAACCGCGCGAGACGATATTCCAGCAGCGGATCAGGAGCAATTCATCGAAGTCGCAGAGACGGAACTGCTCGGTCTGCATGAGGGCAATTTCGCGCGTTACCAGGTCCGCCCGTCGGAATTCGCGGCGTGGCGCTTGATCTGGAGCCCGACATGACTGTTCCGACGATCCTGCGCTTAAGATTGACCGCTTTCGCGGACTGAAGGCGATCGATTGGTCGCCGAGCCCTGGCCTCAATCTGATCCTCGGCGGCGGCGATGTCGGCAAGACGACCATTCTCGACGCGATCGCGCTCCTATTGAGCCCCATCAATCCGGCCAATCTGCCGGATACCGACTTTTATGGACGGGAGATCGAGCCGGTTTTTTCGATCGAAGCGGTCCTATCGTTGCCGGCGACCATCGGTATCGCGATCGGGCGCAAGAACTGGCTGTTCGCCGGATCGAAGGCCGGTAGCGAACGCGCCGCCGCCATCTACTCCGTCATCGAGACGGCGAAGCTCAATGGCGTCGAGCAGCAGACCTACATCGCCAATGTCATCGAGAAGATCGCATCGGGCTGGCCCGCCTCCCGCTGGGACGAGCTCATGCCGTGGAACTGGACAGCACAGACCGCGCCCGTCAGCATGGCGGCATGACGGACCAGATCGCCCGGATTCGCATTACGCTCGAAGACATGAAGCCCGCCATCTGGCGCCGCGTCGAACTTCCCGTCGCCGAGAAGGCCTTGGTCACCTCCGGGCTGCCAAGGCGGACTTCCTTGCTCGCGCCGGTGAGCTCTGCGGCCATTTCCGGCCAATCCTTGTTCATAGCGGCAATCCTTCTGTTCAGTAGCGACCCATCAGGCTCAGCAACCGGTAAGCGGCAACGATGCGGTCGGTGCCGGCGCGCGCCGCGCCTGCTTGCGCGGCGATGGACTCCCGCTCGGCATCGAGCAGGTCGAGCTGAGGCTTCATGCCAACCCGAACCTCTTGGGCGACGCTATCGAGCGCCTGTGCCGCAGCGCTGGCCTGATCGGCCGCCGCCTGTTCGACCAGTTGCGTCGTGCGCACATCCTGAAAAGCGGAGATGACTTGCTCTTCAATCTGCATCCGCATGGCCCGCACCCGCGCATCGGCCGCCCGGACGCCGCTATCCATCTCTGCGATCTTGCCCGAGGTCCTGCCGCCGCTGAACAGCTCCCAGCGCGCACGGATGCCAACCGTCGCGCTGTCGGCCCGATAGTCGGGAAAGAATTGATCGCGGACCGTGGCACCCTCGGCAAAGGCGCCGACCGTGGGCAGGCGTTCAGCCCGCGCACCGCTCGCCGCAGCCTGCGCGCCGCGCAGGCTAGCTTCGGACTGCACCAAAGCGGGATTGCTGTGCGCTGCAGCGTACATCGCCTCTTTGAGCGTCACGGGGACCGCGGGATTGACCGGAAGCGGTTGAAGGTCGACCGCTTCCAGGCCCGTCAGGTTGCGAAAATGCGCGTGTGACGAAACCTGCATCCCCTGCGCTCGCGCGAGCCCGGCGCGCGCTTCGGCAAGCCGGGCAACCGCCTGCGAGACATCGGTGCTCGGACTTTCGCCCGCACGGAATTTAAGCCGGGCCTGGCGCTCGATCTCCGTCGTCTGGGTGACAAGACGGCCGTAAAGATCGACCATGCGCGCGGCGGTCAGGACATCGCCATAAGCTTGGGTCACCGACATCACGAGCTGGCTGCGCATGCCGATCCGCCCCGCCTGTGCGCCAGCGATACCGGCATGGGCCTGATTGATCCCGGCACTGACCCTTCCTCCCGTGAAGAGGGGCTGCTCCACCGTCATCTGGGCAGCGCGCGGCGTCACGTTGGCAGCGCCCAGGCCAAAGAAGCCACGCGGATCGAGGCGGCCATAGCCGATCGTGCCAGTCAGCGTCGCAGTCGGAAGGCGGCCTGCCTTTGCCTGGTCGAGCCGCGCCTTGGCGGCATCCGCGTCCGCGTCCGCGGCAGCGATCTCGGGCGCATGCGCGATTGCTGCCGCCAGCGCCTCATCGAGCGTGGTTGCTTGCGCCGCGTTGCTCACCGCCAGCGGGGCGGCAAGCCATAGCGTCAGCTGTGCGACGCGGCGAGTGCCGGTCATTTGAACGCGACGCCTCGCCGCAAGCCGAGTGCCTTGAACATAATCGCGGCAGGGCAGAAGCCAGTGAATCCGGTCTGGATCGCATTCAGCCCAGCGAAGATGGTGAGCCCGATCCAGTAAGGATGGACGGTCAGCGACAATGCGACTCCGAGGAGGACAACGCAGCCGAGAAAGATGAAAACAGCACGATCGATCGTCATGGCAATTCTCCTTTGATGCGGGTTTCAAAAACGAAGTTTCTTGATGCCCATGACGTGCAGCGCGAGCTTCTCGTAGAAGGGCTCGCTCTCGCCCTTGCGCACCTTGCGAAGGAAATATTTCTCAAAGCCGATCTTCGCGAGATGGACCCACTTGCCGCTCGCCGCCCAGTTGACGTTGCGCGGCGGGATCTGCGGCTGCGCGACAAAGGCGACGCCGCCATCGCCGAAGTCGGCGAGGCACACCGCATTCCATGTCGCCTCGGCGGTGGGCTCCTTGCCGTCGAGGATCGCGGCAAGATTGGCGGCGATCGCGGTCACCATGCTTTCGATCATGAAGCCGGTCTTGGGCACGCCCACCGGCACCGGAGTCGGCCCGGTCGGCGGGATTGCGACGCACACGCCGAGCGCGAAGATCTCCGGAAAAGCCGGGTTGCGTTGATGCTTGTCGATCAGGATGAAGCCGCGCGGATTGGTGAGGCCTGGAATGTCGCGGACGGCGGCCACGCCCCGAAAGGCCGGGAGCATCATCGAGAAGGCGAACGGCAGCTCGTGCGTCCTGGCGACGGCGCCACCCTCGGCGATCTCTTCGACATGCATCAGGCCCGCTTCGACATTGGCGATGCGGGCATTGGTGACCCATTTGATGTGACGCGCGCGTAGCGTGCTTTCGAGGAGGCTTTTGGTGTCACCCACCCCATCGAGACCGAGATGGCCGATATAAGGTTCCGCGGTAACGAAGGTCATCGGCACCTTGTCGCGGATCTTGCGGCGGCGAAGCTCGGTGTCGAGGATCAGTGCAAACTCATAAGCCGGTCCGTAGCAGGACGCGCCCTGCACTGCGCCGACCACGATCGGGCCGGGGTTTTCAACGAAGCGATCGAAGGCGTCGGCCGCGGCCGAGGCGTGCGCGGTCTGGCAGATCGAGACAGTATGGCCGCCATGCGGCCCAAGGCCTTCGATTTCATCAAACGCCAGTTCAGGCCCGGTAGCAATTACGAGATAATCGTAATTGATGTTGCTTCCATCGTTGAGTTCGAGTCGCTTTTCGAAGGCGTGCAGCCGCTTCGCGCCGACTGCGGTGAAGCCGATTTTCTTCTTGGCGAAGATCGGCGGCAAATGCACCCGGATCGCCTCGGGCTCGCGCCAACGAACCGCCACCCACGGGTTAGAAGGTATAAATGAGTAGGTTTCCGTGTCCGAGATCATCATCACATCAGCGCGCCCCTTGGCGGCAGCCTGGATCTCATAGGCGGCGATGGTGCCGCCCAAGCCGGCGCCCAGCACCACGATCTTCGGTTTGTTCATGATGCCACTCCTCTTGCCTCAATATCACTTGACTGAATATTATAATTACACGATATATGCAATATACAAATTAATGATCAGTCAGGAGGCCCTGCATGTTCGGATTCGGCAAGACCAAGGCGCATCGCGAAATCGATGCGCAAACCCTCAAGGCGATGCTGGCCGATGGTTCGGCAGTCCTCATCGATGTGCGCGAACCCGACGAGTTTGCCGCCGAGCATATCAAGGGCGCAGTAAACGCCCCTCTCTCGACCTTCGCACCACGTAATGTTCCGGATGCAGCGGGCAAGACGATCGTGCTCCAATGTGCCGGCGGCAAGCGCTCGGGCCTCGCGCTCGACCGCTGCGCCAGCGCACAGGTGAGCATCGACACGCATCTCGCTGGCGGCATCGGCGCATGGAAGGCCGCCGGCCTGCCAGTCGAACGCGGCTAAGGCCATGCAACAGGGGAGCCGTCGGCAGTGACAAAATGGGCATGGATGGTCGCCGGAGCGGCGTTGACGCTGACGGCCTGCGGCGGCAGCGCTCCGAGCGAGGAAAAGGCTGCGGCCTTGCCCGCCGGCGAACGCCTGACCGTGGCACTGGTCGAGACGACGGACATGAAGGCGGTCGGCGCCGAAATCACTACACGCGATCAGGCGCAGGCACTGGCTCGCATCCCGGGCACTTTGGTCAGTCTCTCCGTTCGCGCTGGCGACATGGTGACCAAGGGCCAGCGCATCGGGTCGATCGTCGACTCGCGCCTTGGATATGAGACCAGCGCGGCGGGCGCGCAGGTCGCCGCCGCGCAAGCCGAAGCCGCGCGTGCGCGCGGTGAACTCGCCCGGGTCCAGGATCTCTACAACCACAATGTCTATGCCAAGGCACGCCTGGACCAGTCGGTCGCGATGGCGCGCGCCGCAGACGCCCAGGTCGCAGCTGCCCGCGCGCAGCAGAATGCGAGCGCGAGCGTTGCCGGGCAAGGCGCGGTCCTCGCACCTGCCACCGGCCGCGTCTTGCGCGCCGATATCCCCGCTGGTTCGGTCGTGGCGCCGGGCATGTCGATCGCGACAGTTACCGCGGGTCCGCCGGTCCTTCGGCTCGATCTCCCCGAATCGCTGGCAGACGCCGTGCATGTCGGCGCACGCATCACGGTTACCAAAGAAGATTTACCCGATGGCTCACGCCAAGGGCAGATCAGCCAAGTCTATCCCGCGATCGCCGGGGGCCGGGTGCAGGTCGATGCGACCGTCCCCGGCCTCACCACCCAGCTGGTCGGACGCCGGGTTGGCGTGATGATCGAGGTTGGCCAGCGCCGGGCCTTAATGGTACCTCGCCGCTTCATCTCGACCCGCTACGGCATCGATTATGTCGATGTCATCACCTCCGACCGACGCATCAGCGCGGTCGCGGTCCAGACCGCGCCGACCGGCGAGCTCGACACGCTTGAAATCCTGGGTGGCATTGCCGCCGGCGACACGCTCTTCGCTCCGGGAAGCCGCAAGTGAATCTCGGCCTCTCGGGGCGCCTCACCCGCGCCACCATCACCTCCCCGCTGACGCCGCTGTTTCTGTTGGCCGCGATCGCCATCGGTATGCTCGCGCTGTTCACGATTCCACGCGAGGAAGAACCGCAGATCAGCGTGCCGATGGTCGATATCCAGGTCATGGCGCCGGGTCTTTCGGCGCCTGATGCGGTCCAGCTGGTCGGCCTTCCGCTCGAGACGATCGTTAAAAGCGTCGATGGTGTCGAGCATGTCTACACCCAGGCCGAAGACGATGGCGTGATGGTGACCGCGCGCTTCCTGGTGGGATCGAACCCCGAGGATGCCGCGACCCGGATCGACGAGAAGCTGCGCGCCAACTGGGATCGCATTCCGGTCGGCATTCCCGACCCCAAGGTCACGGTGCGGGGGATCAACGATGTCCCTGCAATCGTCCTGACGCTGTCACCCAAACCTGGAGCAGCCGGACGATATGACGACCAGACGCTCTATTCGCTCGCCGCGCGCTTGCGAACCGAGATCGCCAAGGTCGATAATGTCGGCCTTACGTTTCTGACCGGCGGCCGTCCCGAAGAAATCCGCATATCGCCCGATCCCGGCAAACTCAGCCAATATGGCGTGCCGCTCGGCAGTGTCATCGATGCCGCCGCGCAGGCCAATCGCAGCTTTCCCGCCGGGAGCATCCGCGAAGGCGGACAAGCCGTCGCGGTCACCGCGGGCAAGACGCTTTCGTCGGCGCAGGATGTCGGCATGCTCACCGTCCGGTCAGTGACAGGAGCACCGGTCTATCTGCGCGATGTCGCTTCGGTCACCCAGGGGCCGCGCGAAGACCAGGCGCGCGCCTGGCGCTGGGCACGCAACGACGGACGCTGGTCGAGTGCGCCAGCGGTCAGCATCGCGATCGCCAAGCGGTCGGGCGCCAATGCGGTGGTCGTCTCCGAGGCGGTGCTCGCACGCCTTGAAAGCCTCAAGGGCACCCTCATCCCCGACGGCATCGATGTCGCGGTCACGCGCAATTACGGCGCGAGTGCGAACGAGAAAGCGAATGAGCTTCTCTACCACCTCGCGCTTGCGACAATCTCGATCGTCATCCTGATCGGCTTTGCGATCGGCTGGCGAGAGGCCGGCGTTACCGCCGTCGTAATCCCGACCACGATCCTGCTCACCATGTTCGCCTCGAACCTCATGGGCTACACGATCAACCGCGTCAGCCTGTTCGCGCTGATCTTCTCGATCGGCATCCTTGTCGATGATGCGATCGTGATGATCGAGAATATTGCCCGCCATTGGGCGATACCCGACGACCGCACCCGGACCCAGGCCGCGATCGAAGCTGTCGCTGAAGTCGGCAACCCGACCGTAGTCGCCACGCTCACCGTGGTCGCGGCGTTGCTGCCGATGCTGTTCGTCTCTGGCCTGATGGGGCCCTATATGGCGCCGATCCCGGTCAATGCGTCGGCCGCAATGGTCTTTTCCTTCTTCGTTGCGGTCGTAATCGCGCCATGGCTGATGATCCGCTTCGCGCGCAAGACGCTGGCGACAGATGGCGCCCATGGTCATGAGGAAAGCGGCGGCAAGCTCGGCCGCCTCTACGCGCGCGTCGCGCATCGCATCATCGACGATCGGACGTCGGCGCGCAATTTCCTGATCGCGGTCGGGTTCGCCACGCTGGTCGCCTGCTCGATGTTCTATTTCAAGGCAGTGACGGTCAAGCTGCTGCCGTTCGACAACAAGTCCGAGGTTCAGGTCGTTGTCGACATGCCCGAGGGTACCAGCCTCGAAGGCACCGGCCGCGTCCTTGAAGAGGTCACCCGCCTGACCCGCCAGTTGCCCGAAGCGACCGCGATGGAAGCCTATCTCGGCTCGTCCGCGCCGTTCAATTTTAACGGACTCGTTCGCCACTATTTCCTCCGCAGCCGCCCGGAGATGGGCGATGTCATGGTGACCTTGCTGCCCAAGGGCGACCGTGATCGTTCGAGCCACGAGATCGCGCTCGACCTGCGCCAGAAGCTCAAGGTGCTGAAGCTCGCTGAAGGCGCCTCGATCAAGGTCGTAGAAACGCCGCCGGGACCCCCGGTGCTCGCGACCTTGCTCGCGGAAATCTATGGTCCCGACTCGCAAAGTCGTCGAGCGACGGCGACCGAGCTGGAGAAGATCTTCAAGTCGATCCCCTATGTCGTCGACGTCGACAACAGCTTTGGCCAGCCCCGTCCTAAGCTGCGCTTGATTCCGCAGCGGGACCGGATCGACTATTACGGCCTCTCAAGCCGCGACATCAACGACTCGATCAGCGCCCTGCTGGCCAGCAAGACGGTCGGCTATGCACCGCGCGGCGACGAGCGGACCCCGCTGCCGATCACCATCGCGCTCCCGCAATCCGCGCGAAGCTGGACCCAGACACTCGCCAGCACGCCCATTGCGGTTTCCCAAGGTGCCACTGGGCCGAAGCTCGTCGAGCTCGGCGCCATCATCGACGCGCGCCAGGAGCTGAGCAGTCCCGCCATTTTCCGGCGCGACGGGCATTATGCCGATATGGTGACCGCTGAGTTGGCGGGCGATTATGAGGCACCAATCTACGGCATGCTGGCAGTCGATCGCGCGATCGACAGCTATGACTGGGCCGCCAAGGGCCTGCAGAAACCTGTCATTCGCTTGGCGGGCCAGCCGACCGATGAAAAGGCGACCACCCTGCTCTGGGACGGCGAATGGGAGATCACCTGGGTCACATTCCGCGACATGGGCGCCGCGTTCATGGTGGCGCTGCTCGCCATCTACATTCTCGTCGTCGCACAGTTCCGCAGCTTCCGGCTGCCGCTCGTGATCCTGACGCCGGTGCCGCTCACGCTGGTCGGGATCGTGATCGGCCATATGCTGTTCCGGGCTCCCTTCACCGCCACTTCGATGATCGGTTTCATCGCGCTGGCCGGCATCATCGTGCGCAACTCGATCCTGCTGGTCGATTTCATCCGGCACACGTCCACGCCTGACAAGCCGCTGCGCGACGTGCTGATCGAAGCGGGCACGATCCGTTTCAAGCCGATCGTGCTGACCGCCGCCGCCGCGATGATCGGCGCTGCCGTCATTCTCACCGATCCGATCTTCCAGGGCCTTGCCATTTCGCTCCTGTTCGGCCTCGCCTCCTCGACCTTGCTCACCGTGCTGGTTATCCCGGCGATTTATGTGGTGCTGCGGGACGATAGGAGACCAGCAAGCAGATGATGACGGACGAAGCGGTGGAAATGCTGTGCGAGCGCGCGACCGAGGTCGCCGCGTTCCTTAAGGTGGTCGCCAATGAACAGCGCCTGCTGTTGCTCTGCCGCCTGCGAGAGGGCGAAGCCTCGGTCGGCGAGTTGGTCGGCCTGTGCGGCCTATCGCAATCGAGCGTGTCGCAGCATCTCGCGCGCATGCGCGCGGCGGAGCTTGTCCAGACCCGGCGCGAGAACACCACGATCTTCTACCGGATTGGCGATACCAGGGTGCAGGCCCTCATGGCATTCCTATGCGATCAGTTCGGCGATGAGGTGGGATTGGCTACGCCAAGCTCACCGACATGAATGAGCGACCAGCGGACCCGTGTTGGTGGCGCAAGAGTCTTCCAATGAGGACGATTCGGGTTGAACTTGCCTCAGCGGGCTGTCGTCAGTCTGCCAGAAGATGGCTCAGGCCATCGCTGATCGATGCACGGTCTCCATCACTGATGCCGATGTCGAGGCTCACGAGGCCCTCCTTCGGGCTGCAAGCGGTGCAATATTATAAGCGCGCATAAGCGCCGGCTACAGCGTCAGATCCTCACCCGGCTCGGAATGAAACTCATGCCACAAGCCGTTGAGGATACCGAATCCGACCGCCAGACCGACGCCGAGCACCCAGGCAAAATACCACATCGAGACGATCCTCTTTTAATAGAAGTCGGGATTGGTGCGCACGTCGCGCAGGGTCACACGGCCGAACAGCACCTTGTAGACCCATGCGGTGTAGAGCAGCACGATCGGAAGGAAGACCAGTGTCACCAGCAGCATGATGAACAAGGTGAGATGGCTCGAGGATGCGTTCCAGACCGTGAGGCTGGACGCGGGATCGATCGAGCTTGGCAGGATGAACGGGAACATCGACAGCCCCACCGTCGAGATGATACCGACCGCGGCAATCGACGAACCGCCGAAGGCCAGCACCTCGCGCTTCGACCGAATGCCGATCAAGGCCACGACCGGACCGAGGAAACCCAGCGCTGGAGCCAATAGCATCCAGGGATGGGCATTGTAGTTGGCCAACCACGCGCCGGGTGCCGCGACCAGTTTGGCGAGATGCGGATTGGACGGCCCGTTCGGGTCGATCAAACCTTCGGTGCGGAAACCCATGTTCATGGTCGCGACCATCACACCGCCAGCGGCGAATAGCAGGATTGCGAGAAGCGCAGCGATCTGCCCAAAGATCTTCGCGCGATCGTGCACCACGCCGCGTTCGATCTTGATCGCGAGCCAGGCCGATCCGTGCAGCACCAGCATGGCGACCGAGAGCAGGCCGGCGAGCAGCGAGAAGGGATGGAACAGCCCCAGCAGGCTCCCATCGTAGAAGGACCGCAGGTCGCTATCGAGCCGGAAGGGAATGCCGGTGAGCACGTTGCCGACTGCCACGCCGAACACCAGCGCGGGCACGAAACCGCCGACGAACAGCGCCCAATCCCAGCGACTGCGCCATGCCGCACCGGGCTTTTTGGAGCGATATTTGAACCCAACCGGGCGGAGGATGAGCGCGGCGAGTACAAGGAACATCGCCAAGTAGAAGCCGGAGAAGCTCACCGCGTAGACGAATGGCCAAGCGGCGAAGATCGCACCGCCGCCAAGGATGAACCAGACCTGGTTGCCTTCCCAGGTCGCGCCGACCGAGTTGATCACCATTCGCCGTTCCTCGTCGGTCTTGGCGACGAAAGGCAGCAACGAGGCGACGCCGAGATCGAAGCCGTCGGTCAGGGCGAAGCCGATCAACAGGACGCCCATCAGCACCCACCAGATCACGCGCAGGGTTTCATAGTCGATGGGAGGGGCCATGGTCGGTCTCCTTATTCGGCGGGCAGCGGGGCGTAGCCCTGCTGAAGCGGCTGATCGGCGGTGGGCGCGTCAGGGTGTTCGATCGGTCCGTGCCTGATCGCCGCCAGCATCAGCCGGACCTCGATCACCGCAAGCGCGCCATAGAGCAGGGTAAAGCCGATGATCGTCGTCCAGAGTTGGGAGACCGTTAGGCTCGAAGCGCCCAGGAAGGTCGGCAACACGCCTTCGATCGCCCAGGGCTGGCGGCCGATTTCGGCAAGCAACCAGCCGAACTCGATCGCAATCCAGGGCAGTGGAATGATCCAGACCGCCGAGCGCATGAAGAGGCGGATAAATCCACTGCCGGAGGCGAAGCGCCGGATCGAGGCGATGTAGAATGCCGCCCCGAAGAAGGCGATGAAGAAGAAGCCGAGACCCGCCATTACGCGGAATAGCCAGAACATGACCGGCACATTGGGAACAGTCGTCCAGGCCGCCTTCTCAATGTCGGCGGGCGTTGCCGAGCGCGGGTCGGGCATGAAACGCTTGAGCAGCATGGCGTAGCCCAGGTCGAGCTTGTGCTTTTCGAACTGCGCGCGGGCGTCAAGGTCGGTGCGGTTGACCTTCAGTTTCTCGACCGCATCATAGGCCTGGATACCGCTCTCGATGCGGGTCTCGGCCTTGACCACCAGTTCGCTGATGCCAGAAACTTCGCCATTCAAGCTGCGCGTCGAGATCAGCCCCAGGACATAAGGGATCTTGACCTCATAGCGTGTCTCACGCCCTTCCATGCTCGGAATACCGAAGATCGCGATCCCGGCAGGCGCGGGTTCGGTGTGCCACATGGCCTCTAGAGAGGCGAGTTTCATTTTCTGGTTGTCTGTAAGTGCGTAGCCGGACTCGTCGCCCAGAACGACGACCGAGAGTGAGGAAGCAAGACCGAAGGCGGCCGCGACCGTGAAGGATCGCTTGGCCACCGCGAGCCATTTGCCTCTGAGAATATACCAGGACGAAACGCCGAGCACGAACACCGAAGCGCAGACATAGCCGGCGCTGACCGTGTGAACGAACTTGGCCTGCGCAACCGGATTGAACAGCACCGCCATGAAGTCGGTGACTTCCATGCGCATCGTCTCGGGATTGAAGTGTGACCCCGTGGGATGCTGCATCCAGCCATTCGCGATAAGGATCCACAGCGCCGACAAATTCGAGCCAAGCGCAACCATGAACGTCGTGAAAAGGTGCTGGCGTTTGCTCAGCTTGTCCCAGCCAAAGAACATCAAGCCGACGAAGGTCGCCTCCAGGAAGAAGGCCATCAAGCCTTCGATTGCCAGCGGTGCGCCGAAGATGTCGCCGACATAATGCGAGAAATAGGACCAGTTGGTCCCGAACTCGAATTCCATGGTGATGCCTGTCGCGACGCCCAGCACGAAATTGATCGCAAACAGCTTGGCCCAGAAGCGCGTGACCGTCCGCCAGATCGGCCGATCGGTCATCACATAGATGCTCTCCATGATGACGAGCATGAACGAGAGGCCGAGCGTCAGCGGCACGAACAGGAAGTGGTAGAGCGCCGTGAGAGCAAACTGCAGTCGCGAAAGCTCAATGACGGCCATATCCACCATGGGTGGGTACTCCTGTTCGGCGTTGAACGGTCCCGAATCAACCTCTCGGGAAAGAATTATGATTACCCAATAGCCGTAAATGTGTATTGATAACTAGGTATTGATACTGACCCGATGACCTCCAACCGCGCCTTTCTGTTCTGGCTGCTCGACGGCGTGCTGGCGATTGCCGTTGCGGCTGCCCTCGCGCTTGCGGTCTCGCACCTCGTTGACGGTCCGTCCCCTGTCGCAATGCTGCTACCGCTTCTTCTGCTTGTCACCGCAGGCCTGTGCCGGGCGTCTGTGCAGGTTCTGGCGACGACAGCTGGCGCGCGGGACGCAGCACGCGAGAAACAATCCTGGCGCATTAGAGCCTATGGTGCCGTCCTTCGGGCACCGGCGGGCTCGCGCGCGATGCTCGGCGAGCAGACGGCCGACGCCACCGACCGGATCGAAGATCTCGACGGCTATCATGCCCGATTCCGACCCCTCCGGCTTGCCGCAGTCGTCACGCCGCTGATTGTGGCCGCCGCCGCCGCAATGGCGAGCTGGGTTGCGGCAACGGTGCTGCTCGTGACGCTTGTTCCCTTTGCGATCGGCATGGCGCTGGCTGGCACCGCTGCGGCACGCGCCGCCGCGCGTCAGCTCGACGCCTTGAGCCGGCTCTCGGGCCTGTTCATCGACCGCGTGCGTGCGCTCCCGGTCATCATCGGCTTCGGCGCGCAGGATCGCATCGTCCGGCAATTGTCCGGCGCGACCCACGAGGTGGCGCGTCGCACGATCGCGGTCTTGCGCGTTGCCTTCCTGTCGAGCGCGGTCATCGAGTTTTTCGCCGCGCTCTCGGTGGCGCTCGTGGCGGTCTATTGCGGGTTCAGTCTGCTACAACTGCTCCCCTTTCCCGCGCCCGAGACCCTGACGCTCGGCCGGGCGCTGTTCGTCCTGGTCCTTGCGCCTGAATTCTACCTGCCGATGCGACGCATGGCGGCGGCCTATCATGACAAGCAGATTGGTGAAGCCGCGATGGAGCGACTTTCGCGCCTCGCACCGTCAACCAGGGACACCATCGCAGAGGTGACGAAACTGGATCATCCACCGCGCTTGCAGTTCAAGGCTGTCGAGATCGTCTATGAAGACCGGCGGATCGGCCCCTTCACGCTCGACGTGCCTGCGGGCAAGCTGACCGTGCTCTCAGGGCCGTCCGGGGTGGGGAAGTCGAGTTTGCTGAATGCGCTGCTCGGACTCGTCCCGGTCAGCGCGGGCGAACTTCTGATTGATGGTGCGGTGTTGGCGCAAGCGCGCCTGCAAGGTCAGGTGAGTTGGGCTGGCCAATCCACGACCTTGCTGCCTGGCACGCTTCGCGACAACATCCGTCTGGCCCACCCGCATGCTTTCGATGCTGAAGTGGCGAGCGTGGCGTCCAAGGTCGGACTCGCAACTCTGGTCTCGGGGCGGTCCGCCGGGCTGGAGAGTCTCATCGATCCGCACGGCTCGGGCCTGTCGGGCGGAGAACGCCGCCGGGTTGGCGTCGCCCGCGCCGTATTGCGCAATGCACCGCTTTGGCTGCTCGACGAGCCCACCGCCGATCTTGATACCGCGTCGGCGGCTGAGCTGATTGCGCTTATTGCCAAGGTTGCCAAAGGGCAGACGGTCTTGCTGGTCACCCATGATCCCAAGGTTGCGGCATTGGCCGATCATCATGTGGCGATCGCATGACGGACCGCACCCTCGACGCGCTGCTCGAAGACGTCGCCCGGCCCTACCGCTCGGCGACGCGGCTTGCGATGCTGAGCGCGGCCTGTGCCGCGATCGCGGGCATCTTGCTGTTGGGTTTGGCAGGCTGGTTCATCACTGGCGCTGCGCTTGCCGGCGCAGCCGGGATCGCCGCGATCCAGGCTTTCAACTATCTGCTGCCGAGCGCGGCGATCCGCCTGCTCGCGATCGGACGCACGATCACGCGCTACGGCGAACGCTTCTTTGGCCATAAAGCTGCGCTCTCCGCACTCGCCCTCTTCCGTGTTCGGCTGTTCGAGACATTGATTGCCAAACCGCTTGCCGAGGGCGCGCGCGGTGCCGGCGACCTTGCGGCGCTGATGTTGCAGGATGTCGACGCGATCGAGGACAGGTTCGTGCGCGCGCCCGGCAATGTGGCCGCGTTGATTGGCGCCGTCACGGCGTTGACGCTTGCAATAGCTGCCGGGTGGATCGCGACGGTCGCGCTCGCGGCGATCATTGTCGCCGTGCTGGTGATGGCGCGGGTTCTTGCGCACCGTTGGCTTCCGGCGCGGGCGCTACGCATTCAGAACGACATCGCCGCTCTCAAGCAGCTGTTCGTCGAATACGCCGCCGCTTCGCCAGAGATCGCTGCCTACGGGCTCGGACGCTCGGTCGAGGTGCAGTTACAGGAACAGGCTGCTCGCCTCGATGCGCACCGCATAGCGTTTGCGCGCGCAGAAGCGGCACTGACCGCGATCGTCACCGGCGCCGGCGGCTTGACAATGGCGGCCATGCTTGGCCTGTCGACCGCGACGCTGCCTTTGACCCTCCTGGCGGCGCTTGCTGCGGCGGGCGCGATGGAAGCGCTGGGCGCCAGTGTCCGCTCCAGCGGCCGCGAAGCCGTGGTCGCGGCCGGACTGGATCGGCTAGCTGCCTTGCTCAGCAGGCCGGGCTCACCCGCCAATCCACCTATATTGATAGGCGATCGGATCAGGATCAACTCCATCGATCAGGCCTATATTATGGGACGCGGTGACCGCCTCGCGATCACGGGTCCATCGGGATCGGGCAAGACGAGCCTCCTTGAACATCTCGCGGGTCAGCGGTCCAGCGGCGGCGAGGTCGAGATTGATGGCGTCCCCATCGCGCAGTCGGCGCCCGAGGCGCGCCGAGCCTTGTTCGCGCTCTCACCACAGAACGCGCAAATGCTTGCTGGCACGATCGAAGACAATCTGCGGCTCGCTCGTCCGGGACTGACAGAAGATGCGTTGTGGGATGCGCTGGATGTTGCCTGCCTTGTGGACGATGTGCGGGCCATGCCGGACGCCCTTGCCACCTGGATCGGCGACGGCGGGGCCCGCCTTTCGGGAGGACAGCGCAAGCGGCTCTCGTTGGCACGGGCAGTGCTGTCCAGCCGGCCGTGGCTGCTGCTGGACGAACCGAGCGAGGGACTGGATCCGAAGACTGAGTCGCTGGTACTGGCAAAGCTGGAGACGTGGCTGACGCAGACCGGGACGGGTCTTATCCTCGTCACCCACAGGTCGGCCATGCTACGCTTGGCCGGGCAGCACCTGACACTGGCGAGTTAGAGTATCTTGGCAAACATCGCGGCCGAACCGCGCGCTGGCGAGCCTGTCTTGCTGTCCGCGCGCGGCACCGTCCCGTTCGGACCGGTCCGGGCGAGTGCGGCGAGGAAAGCCGCTGCGGGGGCAAAGGCGCCCGACACAACGCTGTAATAGACCTGCTTGGCTGCGCGCCGGGTTTGCACCAGCTCAGCCTTGCGCAGCACGCCGAGTTGCTGCGACAGCCCGGGTTGACCGATACCGGTCAACGCCTCGATTTCCCCGACCGACTTCTCGCCTTGCGCGAGCAGTGTGGCGATCAGCCGAAGGCGGGTATCATGGCCCAGCGTTCGCAATACCTCGGCGAGTGCATCAAGACTGGGCTCAAGGATTCTGTCAGGCATGGCCTAGCCTTTCTGCGACTGCGGCTTGATGCGGTGAAACCACATCGGGTCATCTCCCTCGGCCAGCAACGACGCCTGATCCTGGTGCGGCGGCAGCAGCACCGCATCGCCAGGATGCCAGCCTTCCGGTGTCACGACCTGATCGGCATCGACGATCTGCAAAGCGGCCAGCACCCGGAGCATTTCTTCAACCGAGCGTCCGATCGTCGCCGGGTAGCAGATCATCGCGCGGATAATCCCATCGGGATCGATGAAATAGGTCGACCGCATCGTCGCAGCATCGGGCGAGTGATCCGAAATCATGCCATAGGCTCGTCCGATGATCAGCGAGGAATCTTCGACGATCGGGAAGCTGACCGTGACGCCGAACCCATCGCGAATCGCGCGGATCCAGCCCAGATGCGAATAGAGGCTGTCGACCGAGACGGCGAGCAAAGCACAGTCCAGCGCCTCAAACCGGTCGTTCGCTTTTGACAAAGCGACGAATTCGCTCGTGCACACGGGCGTGAAGTCCGCGGGATGCGAGAAGAGGATCAGCCAGCGCCCCCGATAATCGGACAGGTTGATCAGGCCCATCGTGGTTCGCGCTTGAAAATTGGGGGCACGATCGCCGATCTGCAGTGATTGCGGGGTGTCGCTATTGGCGGCCGCCATCTCATCCATTTCGGGACATTCCGTATCACGTATCTTGGCATTCTTCCCTACACGATTACATTACAGATGTAAGCGAGAATCAAAGAGTGTGTGCGTTGGACCGCTTGGCCGCCTGCGTCACGGCCTAAAAGATGAGGCGGCTGGCCGAATGTGTGCCTGTCTCGAAGATCGGCAAAGGAACGTCAATTACAAGGAATACCGGGATGAATGGAGCTATGGCTGATCCTGCCATCATCATCTGCCCGCATTGTGCAACGGGAAACCGTGTGCCTGCAGCGCGCATCTCGGAAAGCCCAAAATGTGGGCGTTGCGGCCAGATGCTGTTTCAAGGGACGCCGGTTGCTGTAAGTGGCCAGACGTTCGATCGCCATGTGAAGACCGGGTCAATGCCGGTCCTTGTCGATTTCTGGGCAAGCTGGTGCGGGCCTTGCAAGGCGATGGCTCCTGCCTTTGCCGCCGCGGCCAAGGGCCTCGAACCACGGGTGCGTTTGCTCAAGGTCGATACTGAAGCGGAGCAGATCCTCGCCGCGCGGTTCGCAATTCGGTCGATTCCAACGCTCATCCTGTTTTCAGGCGGACGTGAGATCGCGCGCATTGCTGGCACCATGGACCAACGCGACATCATGAGCTGGTTAAACCAGCACCTGCCTCCCGGCTAGTCTTCGCCGTAGAGATCCCGCTGCGACTGATCGATCTCGGCAGCGGTGCGGATGGTGGTCGATCACGAGCGCGGTTATCCCTCCCGCTGGGCTGCGGTGATATCGATCGCGGCGAAGATCGGCTGCGTTTCGCGCGTTTCCGATATTGTGGCGTGGTCAACCGCATAGCGGGCGGGCGATCCATCCCATGACCGGCGCATCAATCCCGACGACTGTCATAGTGAACACGATGACCCGGTCTTCAATCTCCCCTAATCATCCTCTTTGAGGGTATGCGGTGGAGTTGGCTCGGGGGTTCAGCGCTTTCTGACGAACTCCGCGCGCAGGACCAGGCCCTTGATACTGTCGTGGCGGCAGTCGATCTCCTGGGCGTCGCCGGTCAACCGGATCGACTTGATCACCGTTCCGCGTTTGAGCGTCTGATTCGCGCCTTTGACGACGAGATCCTTGATAAGCGTCACGCTGTCGCCGTCGGCCAGGAGGTTGCCGACCGAATCGCGGACCTCTACGGTCTGTTCCGAAATGGCCTGTTCGGCCGCTTCCGCGGCGCTGATCCATTCGCCGCTGGCTTCGTCATACACATAGTCGTTATCGGTATCGCTCATGATCCGTTGTTCCCTGTTGGATATTGGTGGCGTGGGGGAGGAAAAGCGGGATCGGCCTGGAGAGCGCCACAGCGGATGATCACCTTCATGCGTCGTTTCCTTTCCCGAGCCTTTCGCGTGCGGCATCGATCGAAATCGCGTAGCGGACGTGTGGCGGCCGGATGCCGTGCGTCAGCAGCATGCGCCGCACCGGGCGGGACGCGCCCGTTATGAACAGGCGGATACCCGCTTTCTCCGCCTTGTGCGCCGTCCGCTCGATGATGTTGGCGGCGGTGGAATCGAGAAAGGGCACCGCGGCGAAATCCAGGATGAAGCTCTGCCGGCGATCAGCGATACGATCAAGTACGGCACCGACGGCGGCCGCCGCGCCGAAGAAAAAGGCGCCGCTGAGCCGGTAGACCAGGACATCGGGGTCGCTGGCATCCTCGCGACGATAGGCACGCTCGTCCATGCCGTCGGGCCGGTCTTCGACCACTGGCGGGACATGCGCCTCTACCGCGACGTTTTGCGCCATGCGATGGATGAAGAGCAGCGCGCCAAGCGAAAAGCCGACGACGATGCCGGCGGTGAGGTCGCGGAAGATCACCAGCGCGAAGGTCACCAGCAGCACGATGGCATCGCCGCGTGACGAGCGGATAAGGGCGCCGAACGCATCCTTCTCCACCATGTTCCAGGCAACGACCGCCAATATGCCGGCCAGTGCCGCGAGCGGAATGTAGCTGGCGAACGGCGCGGCGATCAGCAGGAACAGCAGCAGAAACAGGGCGTGCGCCATTCCGGCCACCGGCCCATGCGCTCCCGCCCGCACGTTTGTCGCGGTGCGCGCGATTGTGCCGGTGACGCAGAAACCGCCGAACAAGGCGGAGCCGATATTGGCGAAGCCCTGCGCGACCAGTTCGCAATTGGAGCGATGTCGCCGACCGGTCATCCCGTCGGCGACCACAGCCGACAGCAGCGATTCAATGGCGCCGAGCAGGGTGAAGGATATCGCCGCGGGCAGCACCGCGATCGCCTTGTCGAACGATAAGGCCGGCAGCGCCGGCAGGGGCAATGTGCGGGGAATCCCACCGAAGCGCGTGCCGATCGTCTCGACCGGTAGGGAAAATGCAACCGCCAAAGCCGCCGCAGCAACAACGGCCACGAGCATGCCCGGCCAGTGCGGCCGCCAGTATCTGAGCGCCACGATGATGGCGATGGTGGCGAGCGCGATACCGAGTGCCGCGGGATTGAGCGTGTTCGCGACCCGCCCGAGCGCGATCAGCTTGGGCAGCAACTCCGCCGGTTCCTTGCCGGCAAGCGTTAGGCCGAACGCTTCGTGAAGTTGGCTGGCGAAGATGATGACCGCGATCCCAGCGGTGAAGCCCACGGTGACCGGATAGGGGATGAACTTAATATAGGTGCCGAGCCGCAGGTAACCGACGCCGAGCAGCATCAGGCCCGACATCAGTGTCGCCAGCATCAGCCCATCGAGCCCATGTGCGGAGACCGTCGCGGCGACCAACACGATGAAGGCGCCCGCGGGACCGCCGACCTGGAAGCGGCTGCCCCCCAGCGCCGAGACCAGGAAGCCGCCGACGATCGCGGTGAACAGGCCACGATCCGGCGATACGCCCGAAGCGATGGCGATCGCCATCGACAAGGGCAGCGCGACGATCGCGACGGTCAGGCCCGCGATCAGGTCGCTGCGTAGCTGGGAAGCGCCATAGCCCTCGCGCAGAACAGTCAGGAGCTTCGGCGCATAAAGTTCGGCAAAGCTCGGACGTCCGGGATCAAGCGCGCGATCTGTCATGGTCTTCATCGTCACCCTTCCCCTTGAGGGTTTCGCCGACCTCCAAGTTCACGGGTCACCCAATTGGTGCAGTTGCCTAAACTTCGTGATCATCATTGGCAGCATGGCCATATCATATCAAATAGATGATTGTTAAGATTGCAATTTGATGTTTTATCCATCATGAGACACCATGATCACGTCACAGCAGATGCGGGCCGCCCGGGCCCTTCTCGGCATCGACCAGCGCCAGCTTGCCGAATTTGCAAAACTGTCTCTTCCGACCATCCAGCGCATGGAGGCTTCGGACGGACAGGTGCGAGGCGTGGTGGATACACTGGTCAAGGTGATTTCGGCGCTTGAGAATGCCGGCATCGAGTTGATCGGAGAGAACGCGCCGAGCAGTGGCGTCGGCCGTGGCGTACGATTGAAGGAGACGCTTGCAGGACGTTCAACAAGACGCGTGCCGTCGATTCTGTTCGATCAAATTGAAGCGTCCGTTAACAATGGCGATGTCCCGTGACACACCAAGGAGCGCCTCCCTCGCCTGACGGCACTCAAGCTCGATTGAACCGATTTCCGGATGCTTCGCATAGCCGGACCGGACGGCGGAACTGCACGCAGGATCATCCGGGAGATATACCTTAGCGAAGCGCGCTATGCCGTCGGAAGCCGGGCGGGCAGCGAAATTATGCGGAGCGGAACGATGAGAGAAATCGGCAAGCTAAGTCGCCTGAAAGGCCAGCTCGTGCGAGGCGGCCGCGGGATGTGCCTAAGGTGCGAGAATGAAGGCGCGGTGTGGTCGCTCAATATGCCGGATGATGTTCCCGAATTACTGGGGCGCCCTGTCTGCGTCGAGGGTATCCAGTCGGCGACCGAAACCCTGGACGTCTACTGGATTGGTGAGTTGACGGGCGCAGACCCAGCTTGATTACCCGCGACATCGTCGGCGCCGGACAATGCTGGCTCCTTTTACCGCTACCCGCCATCATTGGGATGCTTTCATCACCCCGAAGATATCAAATATGATGTTTAATACATCATAATTTGTTACTGTATGGCAAAAGGTATGTGTACATGAGCGTGTTCAACTTGTATATTGCCTAACGGACTTTAGCGACGCCGTTCGCCGTCTTTTCCAGTTTCCCGCTGCTGCGGCTGGACACCACCGATAAGAGATTGCTGATTGACCCTGGCCGAAATCTACTATCAGCGCGCTATCTCTGAACGTGCAGCAGCCGCTAACGAAGCCCTGCCTTTGCGCAAGCAGCAGCTGGAGCGAAGTGCGCGCCGGTGGGAGGAGATGGCACAACAAGCCGAGGATACCGAGCGCAAAGCCGAGATCAATCAAGCCGAGAAGCGTGCGAAATCGGTGCCATATTACGCGCAAGGCGAAAACTCTGAATAATGCTGCCCCCGAGGAACGTGCGCGATCTCGCATCACTGTGCGCGGCAGATCAGGGCGCTCGGCCATGACGCTCGACTGATCCCGCCAGCCTAGTAAGGTCTTATGTGCAGCGCCAGAGGAATGATGCCGCCGACGCGGCCACTATCTGCGAGGCCGCCGGCCAGCCACGCATGCGCAACGTCCCGATCAAAAGCGAAAAGCAACAGGGCGTTCCCGTGCTCCATCGAGCGCGCGATCTGCTGACCCGACAGCGGACGATGATCATCAATGCGATCCGCGCACATCTAGCCGAGTTCGGTATTGTCGCGGCCCAAGGCCCTCACCATGTGGCCGAGCTCATTGCGCAGCTGGAGCGCGAGCAAAGCTCCGCCGTACCGGAGTCGCACGGCAAGCCATACAAGACGTTGTACAACCGTTGGAAGCGCTGGGGCGAGGTAGGTGTATTCGTCCGCATGATGGAGGGTTTGGCTACCGCTGGTGCTGAGCCCACGACCGTCATGATCGACGCGACCTATTTGAAGGCACACCGCACGGCATCGAGCCTGCGGCTTAAAAAGGGGATCTCGGACGCTTGATCGGCCGCACCAAGGGCGACATGAATACGAAGCTTCACGCTGTCGCCGATGCAAACGGCCGACCGCTCAGCTTCGTCATGACCGCCGGGCAGGTCAGCGATTTCATCGGCGCGGCAGCGCTGCTCGACGATCTGCCGAAGGCGCAGTGGCTGCTCGGCGACCGCAGCTATGATGCCGATCGGTTCAGGGATGCCTTGCAGCCGAAGGACATCCAGCCCTGCATTCCAAGTCGGTAATCCCGCAACGAACCTGTCCCATATGGCTTCCTTCCATTCCAACGAAAGGATCGCACCATCAAACCGTGGGATCAAACACCTATAGGGTAAACGCAAAGAAGAGCGCGGTAGCCGCGGCCATGACCAATGTCGCAAACCAGCCGAGCGCCGTCGCACCGGATGATAGTGTGAGCCGCCCCATTGCACGCTTGTTGCGTACGATCAGCATCATCATCGCCATCAATGGCGCCGCAAGCACACCGTTGACGACCGCCGCCCAGTAAAGTGCCCGTACCGGATCAATCGCGACTGAAGTAAGCGCCGCGCCAGCAAGCGTCGTGACCGCAATCGTCGCATAGAAAAGTCTAGCCTGCAGGGGCTTCGCGTCTAGGCTTCCAACCCTTCCGCTCATTTCGGTCACGGCATAGGCAGCCGAGCCGGCAAGGACCGGAACCGCGAGCAGGCCGGTACCGATGATGCCAAGCGCAAACATCGCGAAAGCGAAGCGGCCGGCGATCGGGCGCAGCGCCTCCGCGGCCTGTGCCGAAGTGGCGATGTCGGTGATGCCGTGGGCATTGAGAGTCGCCGCGGTCGCGAACACGATTGCGAGCGAAATGATCGAGCTAAACGCCATGCCGGTCAGCGTGTCGATGCGGATCCGCTTGAGCTCGGGACCGGCATCACGCGGTGCGATACATAAAGGCTTGGCATGATGACGGTGCTGCTCCTCAATCTCCTGCCCGGCCTGCCAGAAGAAAAGATAAGGGCTGATCGTGGTGCCAAGGATCGCAACCATCGCGGTAGCGTATTCGGCGTTCCATTGTAGCTCGGGCACGATCAGGGAGGTCAGCGCCCGACCCCAAGGCACGCCGGCGACGACGACGACCGCGACGTAAGCGAACAGCGACAATGTGGTCCATTTCAAAATGGCGGCGTAACGTGGGTAGCTGAGCGTTACCTCGAGCACCACGCAAAGGATTCCGAATAACAGGGTGTAGAGAACAGCGTTGCCCCCAGTCAGCAGCACCAGGGCAGCGCCCATGGCACTCAGGTCGGCGCCAAGGTTCACCACATTGGCGATCAGGAGCAGCGTCACCATCACCCAAAGCACGGGGCGAGGATAATGGCGTCGCAGATTGCGTGCGATTCCGGCGCCCGTGACTCGCCCGATCTCGGCGGCGACCTGCTGGATGACGACCATCAACGGAAAACTGAGGACAAAGGTCCAGGCAAGGCCATAGCCGAACTGGGCGCCGATCTGGCTGTGGGTGCCGATGCCGCTGGGATCGTCGTCGGCGGCGCCGGTAATCAGCCCTGGCCCCAATCGAGCGATGAATCCCGGCGAGGCGCCAATGGTTTCAAAATCCGCCGTCGACAGCACTTCGGCCACAGGCAGCGATACATGATCTTCCGCCGGCCGCTGCATTTCAGAGGGCCGTACCGACCAGGTGCCCGATCCCCGCGGTCAATGCCATGGCGAGCGCGCCCCAGAAGGTGACGCGCGCGGCAGCACGCCAGACGATCGCGCCGCCCGCCACTGCACCTATCGCACCGAGCAGGGCGAGGAAGAGAAGCGATGCGCCCGCTTCGATCGGAACAAGGCTGGCCATCGGCACGAGAAACACGATCGACAGAGGCAATGCAGCCCCACAGGTGAATGTCGCGGCCGACGTCAGCGCGGCCTGGATCGGACGCGCCGTCGTCATCTCCAATATCCCCAGTTCGTCATGGGCATGGGCAGCGAGCGCATCGACAGCCATCAGTTGGCGTGCCACCGATAGCGCCGTCTCACGATCGAGACCGCGCCGGATGTAGATCTGGGTTAACTCCTCATTTTCGGCTTCATTGTCGTTCGCGAGTTCGCGGCGTTCACGGTCCAGATCCGCTTCTTCGGCATCGGCCTGCGAACTGACCGAAACATATTCGCCGGCAGCCATCGACATTGCGCCCGCGACCAGCCCTGCAGCCCCTGCAATCAGGATCGCGTCCCTTTGAGCGGATGAAGCCGCAACCCCAAGAATGAGGCTTGCAGTGGACACAATTCCGTCGTTGGCGCCAAGCACGGCCGCCCGCAGCCAACCGATACGGGAAACCAGATGACGCTCGCGATGCGTTCCCAAACGACTCATTGGCGCCCGACTCGGTGCTTCATGACTTGATCGACCTCTCAAACCAGTTGGTTCCCTGGCACCATTCTTCATTGCGCGCCTTACGTAGATTCCCCGGAAATCCTCGCTTGGCAGTCCGCGATGCCCGATACGAGGCGCAGGCCCACACAAGCTTCAGCCGGGGGGATTTCCGGCGGCGGCGTCATTGGCTCTGGTCCAGCGCAGTGCAGGCATATTATTCTATCGCCGCGCCGGGTCAGGTCGGGTGTCGAAGTCCTGCTTGCGCACCCCGGCGGCCCTTATTGGCGAAACAAGGACATGGGTGCCTGGCAAATACCCAAAGGCATTATCTGGCCGATGAAGATGCTGCGACCGCAGCCCGTCGCGAAGCTATGGAAGAGCTCGGTGTCGCGGTTGAAGGAGACATGCAGCCGCTTGTGCAAATCCGCCAGGCCGGCGGTAAAATCGTCGAAGCGTATGCACACGAGCAGTCCATGGATCCCGCAGAGATCGACTGCATATCTTACTCGCCAAAGCCAGTTGAAAGGCGCGCGCACCGCTCACATAGGTAATATCCCCAATTTCGGACACGACGCACTCGCCAGACAAAGACCGGCATGACTTGGTATATGATCCGCCTCGATCTCGCGCGAACGCGCGATTTTCCCGAAGGTTCGCGCGCGCATTGCTATCTGCTGCGCGCGCCGCTCGATCAGCAGCAGATCGTCGACCGCGAGGCGATCCGCGCGACGCCCGAGCGAGCGTGCGTGCTGCGTTCCTGGCCAGACCAGCCCGATGTTCACGGCTATCTGGTGCACAAGCGTAAGGGTTGGGCTTTTTCCTACGCCCCCGGCAACGCCGATGACGAGCCGCTGTTCCATCTCGAGGCGCATCCCGTGCGCGTCGGCGAATATGTAACCGTCACCGAGCGCGATGGCACGCCACTCGCCTTCGGAGTCTCGCTCTGCCAGCCGATTGCCGACGACTGAGCCTCGCCTTCCGACGCAAATTTTCTTCCAAAACGCGCAGGTCGCGCAATTGAGCATACCGCCCAGCCAATGCGCCAGCGCAGCGACGTGGTCCCGGCCCGGCCGCGGCGACGGCTCATATGACACTCTTTGACGCGCACTTTGACGCGCACGGCCTTGTTGACCGGCATCGGCTCGCCCGTAATGTGAGCCTCGTTGAGCCGTCACTCGCCCCTTCCTGGTGGTATCACAGCTTTCGGTCTCGGCAGCAACGCCGCGCTTCCGCGAGGTTTGGGCGCATAGCTGCTCGGCTTGGATGGTATGACCATGTGCCTGACAGCGCGTGGGCTCAGCAAAGTGGCTTTCGCAAGTGAGGATCGGCAGTTTGCGCGCCCGCTTACCACTGGCGTTGTAGACAGCGTCTCTGATCGCAGCGGCTGTGCCGCGGATCGTTCAAACGCCCGGCTTGTCCGCTGCCTTCAGATCATTGCGATTGAAACTTCCAGCTTTTTATTGGGCTCTGAAATTCTGTGTTTGAGTCCAACGTGTTGGTCGGGGCTGAACTGATGGGGTGGATGCCCCCTTCGCACGGCATCCACCCCATCAGTTCAGCCAAAGGAAGTGTGAGTGTAGCGGTGGCGGCCGCTCCCAAAAAGGGCGCGTACCAACGCCATTCCGACAGATGCACGCCCGCTCATAATGCCGCGATCCGATCGTCCCTAGATCGGCTTTGCAATCGCGGTCATCCGCCAAACTAGAGGCTTGCAGCTCTCGAGCAGCAGCACAAGCACGACACCCAGGCCAATCGCAAGCGCCATGTCGCTCCAGGCGATCGAACCGAATTTGAGCATGTCCTGCGCCTGCGGCAGGAACAGGATCGCGAGGGTGACGCCGGTGATGGCGACGACGACATAGCGCAAAGCTGCATTGTGCCGGACGAGCGCCTCGCCAAGCGAAGCGCTGAATGACCGATTGACCAGGATCAGCGCGACGATCTCCGAGATCAGCGCAAAGAAGATTAGCGCGCGGAGCTCGCCGTCGGGCATCCCCGAGCCGCTCTCGACGAGGAAGACTGTTGCCAACATCGCGAAGGCGAGGCCTCCTTGAAAGATGCTCCAGACGATCATCGGCATCGAGAACAGAGCTTCATTCGGTTCGCGCGGACGACGGGTCATAACGTCATGCTCATCGCGTTCAGCCTCGAACACCAGTGCGCAGACCGGATCGATCACCATTTCGAGCAATGCTATATGGATTGGTCCGAACAGGATCGGCAGCCCGAAGAACAAGGGCAGCAGCGCAAGCCCCGCGATCGGCACATGCACGGCGAAGATGAACGCCATCGCCTTTCGGATATTGTCATAGATCCGCCGACCAAGCCGAACCGACTGGACGATCGACCCGAAATCGTCATCGAGCAGGATGATCGCGGAAGCCTCGCGCGCAACGTCGGTCCCGCGCTTGCCCATTGCGACGCCAATATGCGCGGCCTTGAGCGATGGTGCGTCGTTGACGCCGTCACCAGTCATTGCGACGATTTCGCCATCGGCCTTGAACGCTTGAACGAGGCGCAGTTTCTGTTCGGGCGTGATGCGAGCGAAGACGGTGACGGTCTTCAGGCGCTCCGCCAGCGTGGCGTCATCAAGGGTCTCAAGATCGACGCCGGTCAGGAGGTCGCCGTCGGCGATCCCCGCCTGTCTCGCGATCGATCGTGCCGTAGCGGCATAATCGCCGGTGATCATGACGACGCGAATGCCGGCACTGCGGCATTCCGCCACCGCCCCCGGCACGCTGGGGCGCAGAGGATCGGCGAGTCCGACCAGTCCCGTCAGCGTATAGTCGTAATCGCGCTGCGTCTCTGACCAGTTTCGATCGCGAGGTGTCGCGGTCGCGACGCCGAGTACGCGAACGCCACGGACCGCCATGGCTTCAACCGCGGCGGTCATCGCCGCATGGTCCTGCGCTGGCAGACGGCACAGGCTGGCGATCGCCTCCGGCGCGCCCTTTGCAGAAAGCGTCAACGCATCGCCGTCGTACCAGATGTTCGACATCGCCAGCAACTCGGGACGCAGCGCATAGGCATGCGCCAGCACACCAGTCGACAAGTCGGTTCCAAGCACCGCGCCATGTGTGTCATGGAGCGCGATTTCCATGGGATCGGTCGGCTCGGCCGCGCTCGCAAGCGCCGCTGTCTCGATCAGCCGGTGATAATCCTCGGGAACACCCCGCCCCGCCCCGACCGTGTGGGTATCGCCCGACGGCAACCAGAGTTCGGCCACCGACATGCGATTCTCGGTCAGGGTACCGGTTTTGTCGGTGCACAGCACGGTCGCCGATCCGAGCGTCTCGATCGCGGCGGCACGGCGGGTGAGGACGCCGACCTTGCCGATCCGCCACGCTCCCATTGCCAGAAACACCGTCAGCACGACGGGAAACTCCTCGGGTAGCATCGACATGCCGATCGCGATGCCGGCCAGAACCGCCTCGATCCAGCCGCCACGCAGCAGTCCGAACAGCAATACGACCAGCAGCGCTACGGCAGCGCCCCCGATCCCGCACCAGGTGACGATCCGCCTTGTTTCGGCACGCAATCGTGGCGCTTCGGTATCGAGACTCGCGAGCGACTGCCCGATCCGACCGATTTCGCTGCGCGGTCCGGTCGCGAGCACCCAGGCCACGCCGCTTCCGCGCGTGACCAGCGAGCCGGAATAGACATAGGGCTGATCCTCGCCGCCGGGGCAATGATTCCCCTCTCCCACATTCTGCACAGCTGCGGTCTTGCCGACCGGCAGCGATTCTCCGGTCAGCAGCGACTCGTCGGTCTGTAGATCGCTCGCCTCGACCAGCACGGCGTCGGCGGCGATGCGGTCGCCCTGTTCGATCACCATCAGGTCATCCCGCACCACCTCGCGCCCATCGATACGGACACGTACCCCGTCCCGAATGACAAGCGCGCGCGGCGCCGACAGATCGCGCAGCGCCTCCAAAACATGTTCGGTCCGGGTTTCCTGGATCACGGTGACCGCAACGGAGAAGGTGGCGAAGGCAAGCAGGATCAGTGCCTCGGCCCGATCTCCGAGGAGCAGATAGGCAATCCCGCCGGACAGCAGCAGCGCCAACATCGGTTCGCGCAGGACCCCGATCACGATACTTACCACGGACCGTTTCCCGGCCCGTGGCAGCTCGTTGGGACCGTCCGCTTCCAGTCGTGCTCGGGCCGCATCGGCAGTCAGGCCGCCTGATCTTCTTCCATCAGCCATGGTCATGTTCGCCCTTCGCGACACTGCCGTCGCTGCGTCGCAAGCCTTGGCACCCGCAGCGGCAGCAGAGGCTAGGGAGACGATCACTGCGACTCCATAGGTAGTTCCCCGGGAGAGAGTGCCGCGAGCCGGACAACTGGCGTGGCTGGGCGCCCGGCTGCGGACCGGCCGGTACCCAGTGCCGCCCGATTGTCGCCCCCTTCGCGCGCCGCGACACATGCTTCGTGGACGATCCACTGGTTGGCCAGGGAAACCCGTGCTTCCGTATATCTACCGATAGAGCGGTCGCGCCTGCCGCCATAGAGTCGTCCTCGCGCTGACCAGGAGGCTGAGATTATCGAGGAATCGCCGGCCAACGCGGCCCATCGTGTCGGCGCATCCGTGCCGTCTGCTCGTCTTGTCCGAGCGGGCCGGGGATGCGGGCGAGCGCGCGCTGCCCGCTTGATCCCCGTTAGAGTTTTCCGTTCGAAACTGACCCGCGCGCATGACAGGAGACGCTGAGATGAACGATGTTACAACGCGTGATAAACCGCACTCTGCAACGACACGCGCTCTTTTGAGCCTTCCCGGCGAGCCGATAGGGTGGCTCCGTTCCGAGATTGATCGGCTGTTTGACGATTTCCGCACACCGGCGCGCAGTGCGTTCGATCTTGGCATGCGCTCGATCCTCCCGCTGCCGGCGCTGGAGATGATCGAGAAGGACGATTCCTATTGCCTCACCGCCGAGTTGCCCGGGCTGACCGAGAAGGATGTCGAGATCAGCGTCGCCGATGGCGTCCTCACGGTGTCGGGCGAGAAGAAGGAAGCCTCGGAGCATAAGGAAAAAGGCTTTATGCTCAGCGAACGTCGCTACGGGGCATTCGAACGCCGGATCACGCTTCCCAAGAATGTCGATCCCGAGGCGATCAAGGCGCAGGTCAAGGATGGCGTGCTGACCGTGACGCTCGCCAAAGACAAGAAAGCCGACGCGCATACGCGCAAGATCCAGATCGAGAAAGCCTGATCCGTCCACGGCGGCGTCGAACCGGCGCCGCCGTCCCATCGTCTTTTTGGGTATGGCCGGCTTCGTGGCGCTGGCGGGTTCCCCGAAGACGGCATCTCTCGAGTTGGTCGATGCCGCCACAAGCCAACGCTCGCCATCGAAGGATCCGGTCATGCACATGACAATGAAGGCGGCCGTCGTCCGCGAATTCGGCAAGCCGCTCGTCATTGAGGAGGTGCCAGTGCCTATGCCCGGCGCCGGGCAGATACTTGTGAAGATCGCCGCAACCGGAGTCTGCCACACCGATCTCCACGCCGCCGGAGGCGACTGGCCGGTCAAGCCCAGCCCTCCTTTCATCCCCGGCCATGAAGGTGTGGGGCATGTCGCCGCAGTCGGTCGGGGCGTGACGTTGGTGAAAGAGGGCGATCGCGTCGGAGTTCCATGGCTGTACACCGCCTGCGGACATTGCGTGCATTGCCTGGGCGGCTGGGAAACCTTATGCGATCTCCAGCAGAACACCGGTTATTCGGTCAATGGCAGCTTCGCCGAATATGTCCTCGCCGATCCTAACTATGTCGGTCATCTGCCCGCCAATATCGGCTTTGTGGAGATCGCGCCGATACTCTGCGCGGGCGTAACGGTCTACAAGGGCCTCAAGGTCACTGATACCAAGCCCGGGGACTGGGTCGCGATTTCGGGCGTCGGCGGCCTCGGGCACATGGCTGTACAATATGCCAAGGCGATGGGGCTCAACGTCGTTGCGGTCGATATCGACGATGCCAAGCTGGCGCTCGCCGAGGAACTGGGCGCGTCGTTCACCGTCAACGCATTGCACACCGATCCCGCGGCGTTCATCAAGAAGGAGATCGGCGGCGCACAGGGAGTGCTGGTCACCGCCGTGTCGCCGAGAGCGTTCAGCCAGGCGATGGGCATGGTCCGTCGCGGTGGCACGGTTTCACTCAATGGTCTGCCACCGGGCGATTTCCCGCTCTCGATCTTCGATACGGTGCTGAACGGCGTGACTGTGCGCGGTTCGATTGTCGGCACCCGGCTCGATCTTCAGGAAGCGCTCGCCTTCGCTGCCGCCGACAAGGTCCGCGCCACCGTCACGACTGACAGGCTGGAGAATATCAACGACATCTTCGGGCGCATGCATCGCGGCGAGATCGAAGGCCGCATTGTCATCGATTTCGAACATAATTCGCCCGCCAGCATGGCGGAAAGAGCCTCAGCCTCAGTCGAGTTGGACTGATGGCGATATCGGGAACGCGCAACGCCCGCCTGGCCAATACGGCGGAGCAAATGGCAATGCTCGACATCACCCGACCGCGCTACATCACAACCAATGATCACGCTGACAACGACGAGACGCCGATCCGGCCTTTTCTGTCGCCCATTGCCCGCATGGCCGAATTCGCCAAAGTCGAGGGATAATGCCGGCCGATCGAGCTCCCGGACGGTGTGACTGATCGCGTCAAAGCGACAATGCGCCTCAGCCAGATCAGGAAACACTGCTCCAGGCACTTTGCGAAGAGGGTCTTGAATCGTCTGATCCAAGGGACGTGGCATGGGCGCCCAGGGCAAGGCTCCAACCCATTACATCGTGCCGTAGGCGCTCCGTAATAACTGGGATGATCTTCAGCCGGCAGGGTTGCGGCTTTCACTGGCCTGTGCCGGAATCCCATGTTGACTTGAGACCAGCGCAATCCGGACCGGTGGAGGTCTTTTCGAGGCGGGGCTGGCGCGCGAGCCCGGCCGCCCGCACATCGGCAGCCACATGCGGGATACGGAAAGCTACTTATGGGCGCGTATCATTCCCTCCCCTATTACCGTCAACGAAGACACGGATGGAGTAGGCCAATGTCGAATACGCCTCATAAACTGGGCGAAGAGTTTCCGGGTCTAATGGACAAGATCCACGCTTTGAAAACCTCAAATCTCGGCTTTGCACAACTATTGGGTCAATATGATGCCGTGAACGATGCCATTCATTTGGCAGAGACGAATGTCCAGCCGGTCGCCAACGATCATGAAACCGCACTTCGCAAGCGCCGGCTCGCCATCAAGGATCAGATTACAGAAGCGCTTGCCGGGCGCGACTGATCGCTGCCTCTGAGCCTGATGGCATGTTCACGCTCCACAATCCGTACGGGAAATCTGCACAGAATTGCGACCGTCGAGGCGGACGGTCCCCACACCGCCTCAGGAACGAAAAATGTTGAATCAAGCCCTCGCGCTCGGCCTCCTATTGACCGGTTCTATCGGCGTTGCCGTAACTGACATTGCCGGTGAAGCGTCAAGAGGGCAACTGGTAGCACAGGAGCGATGCGCCGGGTGCCACGCATTGGGAAATCACGACAGCGGCGCAAATCCAGTCGCACCGCCGTTTCGGGATTTATACAGGCGCTACCCTGTGGACGCCTTGCGACCGGCCTTTCTAAAGGGACTTGAAGTCGGCCATCGCGACATGCCCCGCTTCGTTCTCACGGAGCGCGAAGTGGCTGATATCATCGCGTTCCTCCGCGATCTCGATCCATGCCGTAAACCCGCCTCCGACAGGGCTGCGATGGCACGGTGCTTCAGTCCGATAAAGCCTTAGCCTGAGAATGCGTGCGACGCGCGAACCGGTCGCCGGGGCGTCGGCATTGCCATTTTCCGCTGGAACAAAGGGGCGCAACGCCACTCTCGCGGGCTGGGGCCTTAAAACGGGTTCAAGAGAGTGCGCCGCGCCTCGTTCGCGAGCAGCCGCGTCAGATTGTCCGGCCTTCACGCTTCTCCCGGCGGAATTTCAGGAATTGGTGCTGCCGGATTCCGTGGTTCGCGCGGCGCTTCGATGCCAGGCGGCTCCAGCAGAGGGTCCTCGGCAGGCGGAGCAAAGGGAGGCGTTTCCGACGGGGACTGCGGATTGATCGTATCGGGCGGTGGCGTACCATTCTGGCCCGCTGCGGCCAACTCGGCCGGTTCCAGTTCGATCATGTGCAATCAGCCTTCTCGATTTGCGCCGGGATCCGACCCGCTCGGTCGGCCTCACTACAGAATTTAGGAAGGGCGAGGTTAGATCGTTCGCGACGCCATCGATATCGGGAATGTTACGGACCCGGCGCGCCGATATCCTGAAAACCACAGGGGTCGCGGACTGCGACGCCAGCGAGGCTGATGCCTCGGGCCGCTCGCGGTCCGCTCGATCCGGACGCCTTTATTATTCACCGACGGTCGCGCAGCGGCTCTCGAGCACGTCGCCGAGGATTGGGGCGATCTTGTGTTGGGCAGGTGCGGTCCAGACCTGAACCCTGAGGGCAGCCGGTAGCATTGCGAATGCCTACGGCCGAGTTCTCCTGCGGGTGTGAATTTGTCACCGGGATACACGCCATCGCGCAAATGGCCATTCCGGCCAGCAGCGACATGGTCTCGCTCAGACGGCAGCATCTTTGCCGGGGACGCATCGGCGCCGGTTTAACCGGCGCGGCCGCGACGACCGTGACCTGGCGAATGTGTCAATCGCGTACGACCAATACGGAACAACGCGCGTGACGCACGACGCGCGAAGCGTTTGCGCCGAGCAGATAGTCTTTCATCTCCGGCCGGTGAGAGGCCATAACGATCAGGTCGGCAGCAATGCGCTCGGCGGCGGCGAGTACGCCGCGGTAGATGCTGCCGGATTCCACAAGGCAGGAAACCTCCGGGAGCGAGGTCGCGGTGTCGGCAAGGCTGGCAAGGCGGCTTCGAGCGGTATCCAGCATCTTGCGAAGAGCGATCGGCGACCACTGCGCTTCGAGTGCCAGCTCGGGCCCGGAAACGACGGTGACGAGGGTGAGCTTCGCCTCGAAACATCTGCACAGCGCGACAGCCGTGGGCAACGCCGTGGCCCATGAACTGGGCTGATCAAGATCGACGGCGATCAGGACGGTTCGATACATGACAATCTCAGCCTTCCTGCCTGGCGGCCAGAGGGTCGCCCTGCCCGACCCCGTGAATTTCGATGCACCTGGATGCCGCGCGCTCCATGATGGCCCTTTTTGAACGGTGGTCGGTAGAGCGGCTATCCGGAGTTGTACCGAGTTCAGGCAAAGACTGTCGCGACCAGCACGCGCGCCGCAAATAGGGCAACGGCCTATGCCAAAAGGGTCCGATCCATGCAGAGCCGCAGCACCAAAGCAAAAAGGGCCAAAATGCCGACCTACGCATGAATACGAATGTCGCTCAGCTGGAGGACGCTGCAAAACAGCGCGGTATTTCGAAGGAACTGGACATGATGGACGTCACCGACTGCACAACGGCATCTGGCGATCTGACGACTATTAGCGGGTACCGGTTCCATGTCCGCCCCGCTGGCCCCGACGATGCGCATGCACTCGAAGATCTCTTTGAGCACGTGGCACGAGATGACCTGAAGTTCCGTTTTCTAAGTGCCGTCCACCATGTCAGTCCCGAGCAGATCGCCGCGATGACCGGCGGCGACCACATTCATCGTGAGACCATTCTGGCGATCGATCCCGACGAGGGGCTTTCGGTGGCGACCGCCATGCTCGCCGCGGATCCCGGCGGTGACACCGCCGAGATTGCGATTTCCGTGCGAACCGGGTTCAAGTCGAAAGGCATTAGCTGGTGTCTGCTGAAATACTGCGCCGGAGTCGCACAGACTCTCGGTATCACGCGCCTTTACTCGGTTGAGGACCGGGCAAACTGGTCGGCGATCAACCTGGAACGCGACATGGGGTTTTCGGTGAAGCCTTGTCCTGGCGACGCAACTTTGGTGACTGTCGATGGTGCCGTCGACGACATCCTGCGCCGTTGAGGTGGCCCGCGACGGGCGCCACCTGGCCGATTTGTCCTTTTGCGACGGGTGCAGCCAATATCCGGCTGTCTTCCGGCATGCGACCGACTCGGCGATGAGTGGTCGTCAAGAAGTGGGGAAGCGGCCATGAACTCCGATGCTCCGCGAACCATCTGCGTAAGTATCGGGGTTGATCAACTCGAAGGCTATCTCGACTTGCCCGAACAAGCGCGTGGGCTGGTAATTTTTGCGCACTGCGGCGGAAGTGGCCGGCACAATGCTATGAACAACCGATTGGCATCATTGCTGTGGCGCCAGCACATTGGAACGCTGCTCGTCGATCTCATCGACTGGCCCGTCGGGTCGCGCGACATCGCCCCCGATATGGTGGCATTGGCAGACCGTCTGGATCAGGTCACGGCTTGGACGCGTCTTTCTCCCATGTTGCGCGATCTGCCGCGAGGGTATTTTGGATCCGGCGCGGGTGCCTGCGCCGCAATCAAACTGGCTGCGACGGCTCTCGATATTGCCGCGATGGTGATGCTCGACATTCCCGCCAACACCATGATCGAAGAACTAAAATCACTGAAATCCCCAACACTTTCCATCTCGACAGACACGACCCGGCAGAGCTGCATCTGGCCAAGCGGTGTGTCGGCGGATTTCAAGGCCGCCCACAATATCGTCCTTGTCGATAAAGACGTGTCTGACGCAGATGAGCGGACATTGCTGAATGAGATCCTGCATGCCGCTGTCGACTGGTTCGAACGATATTTTATCGCGAATTAGACGCCCCGTTCGAACGCCGCCGGCAGAGCGGGCGATGCACGCGCTCCACATGATACCGCTGCGCTCAGTCGGTCAGCAGGAATTGTAAATGCCCTGCGTCAATCAGGCGCCCCTGTCCGTCGAACTCCGCCGCATGATGCCCTGACTCCTTTTGCACCTCCGCTTTGTCGAGAAATTGCTCAAACGCCGCGATCGATCTCTCGACCATCTGCTGCCATGTCATGGCGCGGCTATTGGCGTAGGCTCTCACGGCATAGCGATTTCGCAGGACATCATCGTCCAGCAGCGCTACGATTGCCTGAGCGGTTCCCGCGACGTCATCCGCACCCACCAGCACACCGCGACCGTCCGAAAGAAGCTCCTCGGCATGGACATAGTGTGTGGACACGATCGGTTTCCCGAGGCCAAACGCATAAGCGAGCGTTCCCGAGGTGATCTGCGCCGGATTGCGGTAAGGTGTGACATAGAGATCCGCAGCGGCGATGTGGTCGAGCAACTCCGGCTCGGCCAGGAAGCGGTTGTCCCACCGCATCGCCGCCCCGACCCCGATATCGTCAGCCAGTGCTTGCAGTCTGACGCGATACGCCTCGCCTTCCTGCGCGACGAGATGGGGGTGCGTGGCGCCAACAACCGAATAGAGGGCTTGTGGACAGCGCGCGAGAATAGCTGGCATCGCCCGGATCATCGTTTCGATCCCCTTGCCCGGCGAAAGCAGGCCGAAGGTTAGGATCGTCGGCCGGTTTTCAAGGCCCAGCCTGCGCCGTGCTTCGGCAGGCGCGACATAAGGCCGATCGGGCACACCATGGGGAATCACGACGATCGGCGTGGTTATCCCGTAAGTCTGATGGAGAATGGCGCGCGCCCGATCCGCCATTACAATCAGCAGCGACGCCCGGCGCGCCAGATTCCCGACTACGTATCGCTGCATGGGGTCGGGAGCATCGACCACCGTGTGCAGTGTCACCACGACAGGCGCCGAGATGTTCTCGACAAGGTCGAGCAGATTGCTGCCGGCAGGACCGCCAAAAATTCCGAACTCATGCTGGATCCAAACCAGATCGGGTCGACTGACCTCGATCGCGAGCGCGGCCCGCCGATAGCTCTCGGGGTCGTCCTGATCGACGGTTCCCGTCACAGTTGGCGGGAATTGGTAAATCCCGCCGGGATCGACCATTGCGTAATGGTCGACCGCGACATCGTGAAAATGCGCGCGCAACGCATCATGCACATGTGTGGTGAAGGTGGCGAGGCCGCATAGCCGCGGCAGTGCGTTGCCGATGAGCGCAATCCTGCCCAGGCGCGCACCGGCAACGGCCTGCGGCCGCCCGTGGCCTTGTCGATGTTCCGCTTCATGCACCGGGTCGAGCGGCTGCAGCGTCGCAACAAGGTCACAGGAATAACCGGTTTCGGCATCGGGGCCGGTGTCCGCGCACAGACGCATCGGGATCGCTCCTCAAGCAGAACGGCCAAGCTAACGTCGCTTGACGACGCACAGCATTAGGGATTCTCCGGATGCCAGACCGGCGAGGATCCGGAACATTGCGTATCGCGGCGACCGCCCAGTCGGTCATGCTGGCGGCATGAGTCGATCCTCCACCACGCTTCGCAAGATTTCTGAGGCCGCTCCGGCCTCCGGTATCTCGGCACCGCCAACCGATGAGCCGGTCTGGATCTTGCGCTTCGATGCAATGGGTATTCACGATATTGCTCAGGTCGGAGGGAAGAACGCCTCGCTTGGCGAGATGATCCGGCATCTCAGGCCCGCCGGGGTCGCTATCCCGGACGGATTCGCGGTAACGGCGGCAGGCTATCGGAGATTTGTCGCCGAAGCGGGCATCGAACCGAAGATGCGAGGCGCAATCGACGGCTATCGCAGCGGACAGGCTTCGTTGCAGGCAACCGGCGAGGCGATCCGAGCGATGATCATGGCAGCTGATCTTCCTCTCGGTCTGGCAAGCGCCATCGCCGAAGGTTATCGCGATCTTGGCCGCCGTACAGGAATCGATGACGTCGCGGTGGCTGTCCGGTCAAGCGCGACCGCGGAGGACCTTCCAGACGCCAGCTTTGCGGGACAGCAAGAGACCTTTCTCAACATTCGGGGGCAAGACGCGCTGATCGCCGCATGTCGTCGATGCTATGCCTCGCTGTTCACCGACAGGGCGATCAGCTACCGCGAGACCAAGGGCTTCGACCACCTCGCGGTCGCTCTGTCGATCGGTGTTCAGCGCATGGTGCGCGCCGACAAGGCCGGATCAGGTGTGATTTTTTCGCTCGACACCGAGACCGGCTTTCCCGGTCTCGTCTCAATCAGCGCGACCTGGGGCCTTGGCGAACCGGTCGTCCAAGGGTCGGTCGATCCGGATCTATATCGTGTATTCAAGCCATTGCTCGCGAGCCCGGATTGTCGCCCGATTATCGAGCGCAAGCGCGGCGGCAAGGCCGTGAAAATGCTTTATGGTCGGCGTGGCACGCATATCGTGCGAACCAGCCGAGCCGAGCGTTCTTCCTTCGTGCTGAATGACGACGAGATCCTGCATCTCGCGCGGTGGGCAGTGGCAGTCGAGGCCCATTACGGGCGGCCGATGGACATGGAATGGGCAAAGGACGGGGAATCCGGGGCGCTTTTCTTGGTTCAGGCGCGCCCGGAAACCGTTCATTCAAGCAACACCCTCTCGCAGCTGAAGCAGTGGCGGCTCGAGGGCATTGGCAAGCTGCTCGCCTCGGGCGCAGCGGTCGGTCAGGCGATCGCCTCGGGACACGTCTGCCTTATTCGCGAGACGCGCGACATCGAACGGTTTCGTGACGGCGCGATTCTGGTGACGGAGATGACCGATCCGGACTGGGTTCCCGTCATGCGCCGCGCCGCCGGGATCGTCACCGACCATGGTGGATCGACCAGTCACGCCGCGATCGTGAGCCGGGAACTCGGCGTTCCGGCGATTGTGGGAACCGGCAATGCCACCAAGCTGCTTCATGATGGCGACGAGATCACGCTGTCCTGCGCACAAGGGGAAGAAGGACGCATTTTTGCGGGGTTAATCCCTTTCACAAGTGAAGCGATCGCGATCGATGCTCTGCCGGCGACGCGAACCGAGCTCATGCTCAACCTGGCCGATCCGGATGCTGCACTTGCATGGTGGCGCCTGCCCGCAAAGGGCGTTGGCCTTGCACGAATGGAGTTTATCGTCAGCAATCAGGTTCGCGTGCATCCCATGGCGCTTGCCCATCCCGAAAGCGTGTCCCACCCCGCCGATCGTCGCGCAATTGCCAGGCTCACTCACGCTCATGCCGGTGGCAGCGATTATTTCGTCTCCACCCTCGCCTTGGGCATCGCCAAGATCGCCGCGGTTTTCCATCCGCTTCCAGCGATCGTCCGGTTGAGCGATTTCAAGACCAATGAATATGCGAAACTCCTGGGGGGCGCAGATTTCGAGCCGAGCGAGGAGAATCCGATGCTCGGATTCAGAGGCGCCTCGCGCTATTATCATGAACGCTATCGCGATGGTTTTGCGCTTGAATGCCGCGCACTCAAGCATGTTCGCGAAACGATCGGCTTCACCAATGTGGTGGTAATGGTGCCGTTCTGTCGCACGCCAGAGGAGGCAAGTCTCGTTCTTGCAGAAATGGCGGCGAACGGACTGGTCCGCGGCGTCAATGGCCTCGAAATCTACATGATGTGTGAAATTCCCTCGAATATCGTGCTCACGGAAGAGTTCGCGGCGTACTTCGACGGCTTCTCGATCGGATCGAACGATCTTACCCAGCTCCTGCTCGGTATTGATCGGGATTCGGATATGCTGGCTCACTTGTTCGACGAGCGCAGCCCGGCTGTCACCCTTATGATCGCCGACTTCGTTCGCCGGGCCCATGCCTGCGGCGCCAAGGTCGGTATTTGCGGCCAGGCGCCGAGCAATTACCCTGAATTCGCGCGTTTCCTCGTGGAACAGGGGATTGACTCGATCTCGCTCAACCCCGACAGTTTCGTGGCCACGCTGCGCCATCTGGCCGAGGTTGAACAGGAGTTGGGCGCCGCCACAGTCAGGTCGCCTCAAGTCACCATCTGACCACGTGCTCGGGCGTTCAGTCAGGGCGCTCAGGGGGACCCGCTCCACCGCCGTCTTATCCCGCTCTGCGCGGAGCCTTAAGACATGCAACCTTCAGCCCGTCGTTTTGGTGGCAATATCTGCCGCACGATCGATAGACCCCGGCCCGACGTGGTCGCCGTCCACCAAGCGGTTTGCCATCGCACTCGCGCATGCCCTGACGAGATCGGACGGCCTTGGTGACATAGTGAATCATCACGATTTTGAACCGGGAAGCGTCAGATCAGGCCCCTCAGGGTTGGGTGACAGTCGCGACGACGGCGTTGCCCTCGTCGCGGCCAGGGTGGATTGGTCACCTCCCCGCCGCCTGTTTCAACGATGTTCGGGCTCAGCCTGTCTTTCGATCAGGGGCTGCGCGTCGATGGGAGCTGGAAAGCGCGGCAGCGGCGTGGAGAGCAATTTTATCGTGAGGATCACCTCCACGCGCTCCGCATCACCCGGCCGGGAGGATGAAAACCAGAGCGGGTCCTCGTCGCAATGGTCCCACCGCCTGGCAAGACATTGCAGGTGCCAATAACGCCGCCAGTCCCTGTAGGCGCCGCGATAGGTTATGATGCGTCTGCCGTCCCGGGATGATACGGCGTAGATGCCACGGTTGATCGACCGGTCGATGACGGCGGACCATCTGTGGTCGGTCTGAAGCGCGATTTCGGCGGCGCGCCTCAGGGCGAGACGTTCGAGTCCGGCAACCCGCGTGCGGGCCACGCCCCAAAAGCTGACGCGGAAGCTGTCATTCCCTAAGCGTTCTTCGGCGTAGCCCATGGCGGCTTTGGATGTGGCCAGGGGCTCATATGCGGGCAGTTCACCCGCACATGCAGCGAGACCGAAAACCCATGAAAGTATCGCGACCTTGCCTCGAGTCATTCAGCGACTCATCCGGCCTACGACGGTTGCGGTGCGGTCAGCATTAATGATGATGAGATGCGACGCGCCATCCTCGCATCGCGCACGCCACGTCGGTTTTCTCGTCATGTCTTCGATTTGCTCGGCCCTGATGATGTCCTGGCAGGCAAGACCGGCGTCGCGGATTGCGCGGAAGAGAACCACGTCGCGCTGACGGGGATCGAGTGTCGGCACTTCTGCAGCGGAGTTGGCACCTTTGTTACCGCGCGAGTGAGACGTCTCGTGGCTGGTCCGGTCGCATGCACCCATTGCGAGGGCGAAAAGCACGATGACGGATGCGCGCATGGAAGATTTCCTCCTTTCGGGCATTTCATCGCGGATGCGGCAGGTTGCTCAAATGCGTAAATATCCGGATCCAAACCAAGAGCCCGGAATACTCCATGCGTGCCTCGCCTGATCCCGTAGGGGACGCGATCCAATAGAGATGACATGATGGCTTTTTCCCGGCCGGTGCTCCAGCACACAGGGATGGCCGCCGCCGCGTCCCTGTCAGGCCGTTGCCATTGCAAATATGGGAACTCGTAGCACGCTTTGCGGGAGGCTCTCGAACGGCGCCGCGCGAGCAGTGCACCACCTTCACTCATCACGCGACGGGTATCTACCAATGGCCCGCCGGACGCGCACCGCGTGTCGGGCAAGCGTTCAGATTGAGGATGATCGCATCGCCATCATGGATCTGACGCGCAGCCAGGGCATCAGAAACGGCCTGAGGATCGGTGACGTGCCGTTGGGAACCTCAATATTGATGTCCAGCCGTTTAAACTGGAGGTAGATCATAACGCTCATCAGCGCTGCGTAGAAGCACCAGACTGATGCAAAAGCATATTGCTTGACGATCTCCGCAAAGGTCAGTGCGATGACATTGAGCACTCCGTACAATCTGACCACCCGATGGGTTGACAGGAGGAGCGCACCGCAGGTGGCGATGACATAGAGGTAGGATATCCATGCATCGCCAGTCATGGGGTTGCGATACGCAATCGAATTTTGCTCGACGAAACAGTGGCTCGGCAGAAAGATCAGTCCAGAGACATTCCACACACAGGCCAATGCGCCCGCGCCGGTCAGCGCCAGAATGATTTTGCGTCGCCAGCCCGCCGGCTCCATCAGCAGGACCGCAACCGGCATCAGGAGCGGAAGGATTCCCTGAGCGTACAGCATAAACAGGAATGTGACATGGTCGAACGCGAGCGCGCTGATGCGCCCCTCGAGGCCAAGCCAGACCCATCCCTCGGTAAATTGGTGCGCCGCGAACAACATCGGCACGGCGGCGAACAACAGGGCGCGCGGTTCACGCACGTGCCGTAGTGTCGCAATACCGATCCCCCCGATCACGGCAGAGGAGACAAAACTGGACGTTGCCGAAAAGCACATGTGAGTCCCCCGTCCCAACGGAAAGCGCCGGCAGAGTTTGCCGGCACGTCGCGGCCCCAACGATCCACCGTGGAGGACGCCCCGACTTGACACCGCCCAATCCGCCGGAACAGGGGCGATCCCGCCCGATAATTCCACGCATCGCGCAGCGTCGCCGTACGCGGTACAGCCTCGGAAAATCCGACGCTGTACGTAAGAGTCCGCAAGGACCTTACTTTGATTGTCCAATGGTCCGGTTGGATGAGTCTTAAAGTTCAAGGCTCCTCCCCGGCCATGTGGCCCGCCGGCGATGCGCCAAGCCCGTAGCGCGATTGTCACGCCCCCCGCCACGCCACGCCACGCCACGCGCCGCCATGGAACCTAAGTGAAACACCCGATTGGGGGCGGTAACCTGCGGGTGTATTGCCCTTCGTTAATGCTGAAGCGCCGATCTACCGGCGACACTGTCATCAAGGGGAGTTCTTCTGATGAGCTACGCCCGCCTCCTCGTTCATCTGCGACTTGGCAGATCAAATACTGCCGTTCTGAACATAGCCGCCGATCTTGCGCTGAAATCACAGGCGAGTGTGATCGGCATCGCCGTTTATCAACCCTTGATCACGATGACCTATGGCAACGAGTACCTGTCCGGAGACGCAATCGATATCTATCAAGCAACGATTGCACGGGAGGCCGGAGAGGCAGAAGCCGAATTGAGAGCAAGGCTCAACGATCGCGCAATAAGCGTCGTGTGGCATTGCGCCGAGACCGTCGGCCCACTCGCTGATTATCTAGCCAAGGAAGCGCGCGGCGCAGATATCATTCTCGCGGCCGCAGGGAATGACGGTGGCCTAATTCCTGATCGGCGGCGCATGAAGATCGGCGATCTGGTCATGCGCTCCGGCAGGCCGGTGATCGTCATTCCCGATCATGCCAAGTCGCTCAATATCGAGCACGTTCTGATAGCGTGGAAGGATACACGCGAAGCGCGGCGTGCGACACTGGACGCGCTGCCGCTTCTTGAGATGGCCAAGCACGTTACGGTGGCCTCGATTGTCGAAGAGGATGAGATCCCCGCCACGCACCATGCGCTCGCCGATATCGTGGCTTGGCTCAAAGAGCACGGAATCGCCGCTAAAACATTGGTGCAGGCATCCGCGGGTAGCGACGTATCGTCTCTCGCAACGCTCGCGGGTGTGCAGCATGCCGATGTCGTTGTGGCTGGAGCCTATGGCCATAGCCGCCTGCGCGAGTGGACATTTGGAGGCGTTACGACAGACCTCCTGCTCAATCCCGATCAATGCGTTTTGCTGTCCCATTGAACCATGAGGTCAGCATGAAGCCGATCGATCGCCGGATCGCGGGCTCATCATCGACGATGTGGATCATATGTCTGTCCGTCATTCCGTCTTCTCCATCGCGGCTTCGATCAGAGTAGACTGGCATTGCGTCGCACCACCGGGCGCTGCATGTGATAATCAACGCTCGACCGCTTCGGAACTGGCGCCGGAATGCGGCGCAGGCACGAATAGGCCGGAGTTTCCGCAGTGGGCAGCATCACATTCTCCGGCGAGCTTATGGAGCTGCGCGATCTTTGCCAATGGGGATTACGAGATGGCCCGACGCATAGAATACCATGAAGGACTCCAACCGGCTGAGCGGCGATGGGACATCGGTCTGCACAGCTATCTGTCCGCTGTCTATCTGCGGATGGCCGGCGGCGTCGCTATCTCTGGCCTGACTGCGTGGTTTGCCGCGCACGATAGCGTCGTTGCCCATGCGCTCTTCTCCGATCAGGGATTGACCGGACTGGGATGGATCGTGACGATCGCGCCGCTTGGGTTTGTGCTGCTGCTGAGCGGAGCGATCCAAAAGCTGAGCGTGGCGACTGCCGGTGGCTTGTTTGTCGCATATGCTGCCCTCGTCGGGTTGTCACTCGGAAGCCTGTTCATGGTCTATTCCGGTTCAACGATCGCAACGACCTTTGTCGGTGCCGCGGCCGGATTCGCTGCGCTGGCATGGATGGGCACCATAACAGGTCGTGACGTTTCCGGCTTCTCTGCGTTCTTCACCCTTGGCCTTGTCGGATTGGTTGTCGCGATGGCGATCAATCTCTTTCTGGGATCTCCGACTTTGGACCTCGCGCTTTCCGCCCTTGGACTGCTGCTGTTTTCCGGCCTTGTCGCTGTCGACGCCCAAAGATTGAAGCGCCAGTTCCAGGAAACTACCGCGGAGGGGCAGGCGCAATATGCCGTGCTCGGCGCATTGCTGCTCTACCTTGATTTCCTCAACATTTTCCTTTTTCTTATGCGCTTTACTGGCAATCGGCATCGATAACCTCCAGTACGGATTGATCGCCGAAGCTTCATCCTCCCTGAATCCACCCGTAACCGCTGGCATGTTACGGATCGCGTTCGTGAATTGGTGCGCGAGCGATCGAGAAAATCGACCGAAAGCAAAATCATCCTGCCCGGAAGGCGATCAGCTATTCAATCACAAATGCAAGGACGGTCGCATATATACCGCATCGGCAATTTGTTAAACTGTATATCATTCTCGGATCGAGCCCATTTAATATTAGATACTAGAATGTGGCTGCAGATTGTCATGCGATAGAATCCGGAGGATGACTGGAAATGTTGCAATTACTAAAATCAGCGCTGACCGAACGTGAAATCGAGGTGCTTAAACTCATCACCGAGGGGGGCGTCCGCAAAAGAGATCGCGCGGCAATTGGAGATTGCTTCAAGGACTGTCGAATCCCATGTCAATCACCTTAAACTCAAGACTCGTGCGCGAAATCGACCGCATTTGGTGGCGATCGCCTTGGAAGAGGGCTTGGTCACACATTCCAGCAATATCTCGATACGATCATCTTCAAATTAATGCGATGCGCTTGAGGCGCTATTCGAAAGCATCCAACCTCGCGCGGTGCCGCAAATATTTTAAAAGTTCGAGGTCGCAGCGGATGTTTGATGCGACCTGTCTCTTCGCAACGGGCAGGGTAATCAGAGGAGCCGCTGGAGAGCGCGATGCCTCACGCCGAGAGCGGACTCGAGCCGATCACCCCGCCCCTTCGAAGCACTTGCAACGAACAGCCCGATGCGTCGCAGGCGCTGCCCAATTAATGAAGCCCCGCGTGCAAGCCTGTGCGACAAAGGGCCCGGGATCGCGCGATCCTGGACGTTGATCGAGCGAAGACCATCTCTACCGCTCGCCGGGACATCGCGTTGTAGCCTGAGAAAAACCCCGGAATTATCGCACTTTCACCGTGGCAATGGCGATCCTAAGATTTTTCTTCCGTCCCCAATTCGATTTGGACTGGCAAGATGAAATTTTGCCCCCCCAGCCTGTTTGGCGGATTGTCTTGGATCGTACAATCTTGCCGGCGCGCTGACCAACTCATGCTGGTTGCCCGTGAGTTCACCGTATATGCCAACGTGGCAGACAGATATTGAGACTGGGCAGCCGCTCCCTAAATCTACGGGAGCTTCGAAGCGGGATAACACGCGCCGATGAGAGCAAGAATTGCTGCCTTTACAGCTTCGGCCATCGCGGTGGCCGCGCTGGTGGCGTGGTTTGCCTGGCCGCGTACGAATGCAGTCGACGTCATCGAAATTAGCAGCGCTCCGGCCATCCGAGTCCTGGCGGTGAACGGAACCATCCGCCCGCGCCTTTCGGTTGAAGTGCAAACACCCGTCGGCGGCACGCTCACCGCCCTGCCCTACGATGTCGGCGACCACGTCGCAGCAAATGTGTTACTGGCTCGCGTCGACGATGCGCCGCAGCGTGCGGCGATCGCTCAAGCACAGGCAGCAGTGGCTTCGCAGGAGGCGACACTTGCCCAGACCCGGCGGGAGCTTGCCCGCGTCGAAGCGCTGGGTGATTTCGTGACCCGGCAAAAGCGGGAAGAGGCCCGCCTGGCGGTCGAGCAGGCCAGTCAGGAATTGAGGCGACTTCGCGCGACCCTGGCGCAGGCTCGCGAGTTGCGAGGACGTTACGAACTGCGTGCGCCCTTTGCCGGTGTAATTCTTGAACGGCCCGTCGATCCCGGGCAGACCATCGGGACTGACACGATCGTGTACCGGTTAGCCGATCTGACCGCCCCTGAAGTCACGGCTGAAGTCGATGAGGCTTATGCCGCCGAACTCGCCCCGGGCCGAACGGCGCTGATCACCCTTCCCGCCCGCTCTGCGCCAATCAAAGGAACGATCATCCATATCGAACCGCGCGTTGACCCCACGACCGGGGCTCGCGAAGTCCGGCTCGCCGTGGCCGCGCCGCTTGAACGCGTCCCGGCAGGCCTGACGGTATCGGTCAACCTCGTCGTCGACGAGCATGGCGCGGCGATCAGCATCCCGCGCAGCGCGATCCTGCAAGCGGACAGCAATCCGCGGGTGAGAACGGTGGCGGCGGACGGATTGGTCGGCGAACGGTCCGTCCGTTTCCTCGACTGGCCCGCCGCGAGTGTAATTGTCACGCAGGGGCTTAAGCCTGGCATGCGCATTCTCGCCGATCCAGCGGCAAGCGAACCGGGCTCGCGGGTCAGGACCCGCGACTAGAGGATGCCTTATGTCGCGAAGATCGCAATCCGCCACCTGCTCTCCAGCCCGGGCCAGACGACGTTGTTGATGGCCGGCGTTGCACTTGGCGTCGGCGTATTCATTTTTATGAGCGCGCTGATCGGCGGGCTGGCGACGTTGCTCACTGAGCGGACTGTGGGCAGCATCCCGCATATCACTCTGGAAATGCATGAACGCGATCCTGCGGTTGCAAAAGCGTTCGCAGGCGATCTGGTCGTCGTGCAGAAGGATCTCAGTCGCCGCGAGCAGATATCCGTGTGGCAACCCTTCATCCCGTTGATCGGACGGACGCCAGGCGTCACCGCGGTGTCGCCGCAGTTGCGCGGCAGCGCCTTTGTCGAGCGTGGCCAGGCCATCGCGCCGGTGGGTGTGGTCGGAGTGATGCCTGGCAACCTCTCCGCCATTGCCGATATTGGTGGAGCCATCGTCGAAGGCGACGGGGAGCTGCCTGTCAACGGCATCCTGATCGGCAGGACATTGGCGGACGAACTCGGTCTCAGGAGCGGTCAGGTCGTCCGACTCCGATCCGACCGCGGTCGCGAACGCAGTTTTCGCATTGGCGGCATATTCGCACTAGGGATCGCGAGTGCGGATCGACAGACGGTGTATATGAACCTCACTGCCGCGCGGGCACTGCTCGATCTGCGGAGCGGCATTTCGCGAATAGAGATTAAAGTCGCGCCTGCCGTGAACGCCCCGGCGATTGCAGACACGCTTCGCCGCGCGACAGGTTTGAAGACCACAAGCTGGACCGAGGAAAACAAGCAATTGTTCGAAGCGCTCGATGCGCAAGGCCGCACCGGAATGATTATAAAGTTCTTTGCACTCATCACGATCGTGGTCGGCATCGCCAGTGCTATGCTGCTGTCTATTGTGCGGCGTCGGGCAGAAATCGGGATCATGCGTGCGATGGGAGCGAGTAGAGCCTTCGTTGTGACGGTCTTCATCCTCGAAGGAACCCTGATCGGCGTCTGTGGCGCGGTCAGTGGCGCCTTGCTCGCTTGGATTGCGCTGTCGCCCTTCCCTTCTATCAGTGAGATCAAGGGAAACGGGTTGCCGATCGATCGCAACCAGGGCGAATTTCTGCTTGCGGTGATGCTGACGACTCTCGCTGCGACCCTCGCCTCGATCCTGCCGGCGCGCCGCGCCGCCGGTATCGATCCGGCGGAAGCGATCGGCCAATGAGCAACGCGCCGCTCGTTTCCGTCGAGGAGCTGACCAAAAGCTTCGGAGAGGGTGAAGCGCGCGCGATGGTGCTGCGCGGCATTGGCTTGGAGCTTGGGCGTGGAGAACTCGTCGCCCTGCTCGGGCCATCTGGGTCTGGAAAGAGCACGCTGCTGACAATTCTGGGAACATTGCTGCGGCCCAGTAGCGGTACACATCGGATGCTCGGCGTTGATCTGACCGCCGCGAGCGACGCTGAGCGCACACGCTTCCGTAGCCGGAATATCGGCTTCGTTTTCCAGTTTCACCATCTGCTGCCGGACTTGTCAGCCCTGGAAAATGTGATGATGCCAGCCGCGGCCAGCGTTGGCAGGGAGACCGCCGCCATGCGCCTACGAGCCGGCGAATTGCTCGATGCGGTCGGCCTGGCGGATCGGCGAGAGTATCGCCCCGGCGCCATGTCCGGCGGTCAGCGGCAGCGCGTCGCAGTTGCGCGCTCGCTGATGAACGAACCGCCACTTGTGTTGGCGGACGAGCCGACGGGAAACCTTGATCGTGAATCCGCGGATCAGGTTATGGGCCTCATCGAGCAGATCAACGCGCAGACGGCTACCTGCTTCCTGATTTCGACCCATGACGAACATATTTCCGCCCGATGCCGGCGCCGCATTCAACTTATCGATGGCTCAGTCGTCAAGGGAGTGGGGTGAAGAGACGCCTCCACGCAACGACATGATTATGCGTCGCCGATCTCTTGTCGCCAATGGCGATGGCAATCACCTCCGCGGTTCTTGGGGACATCTACTTATTCCCCCGGATTGATTTGCGGTGATAGCCTCGCTCCCATGAAGACCATCGCAACCCTGACGATCAACCCGGCGATCGATGTGTCGTATGAGGCAGACCGTGTTTTTCACACGCACAAGATTCGAGCCCGCAAGGAACATTATGATCCAGGCGGTGGCGGGATCAACGTGGCGCGCGTGATATCCCGATTGGGTGGTTCGGCGCATGCGGTGTACCTGGCGGGCGGCGTAACTGCAGCAACTCTCGACAGCCTTCTCGAACTGCATCGATTGCCTCGAACCCGTATCCCGATCCAGGGCGATACGCGGATCAGCACTTCGGTCCATGAAATGGACACCGGCAAGGAATTTCGGTTCGTTCCACATGGCCCGGACGTCACACAGCTGGAACTGCAAGCTTGTCTTCAGCACCTCCGCACGATCGAATGCGATTATCTCGTCGCAAGCGGATCGCTGCCGCCAGGCGTACCAGACGATTTCTACAGCCTCGTACGCGAGATTGTTGGAGCTCGCGGCATCGAGTTCATCCTGGACAGTTCGGGAGCGGCACTCCGCCGAGGCTTAGAGAGCAGCGGCATATTCCTGGTCAAACCAAGTCTCGGCGAGCTTCAGCAACTTGCGGGTCGCGCCCTGAAGGAACGAAGCGACATCGCGACGGCCGCGGCAGACATCGTCAACAGGGGCCAAGCCAAATATGTTGCCGTGACCATGGGCCGTGATGGCGCCATGCTCGCGCAGCGATCCGGAGTCCTCTACCTCCCTGCCGTGCCGGTCGAAGCGAATAGCGCCGTTGGTGCTGGAGACAGCTTTCTGGCCGGCATGACATATGCTCTCGCTACCGGGCGAGATGCCGTGCACGCTTTTCGTTACGGAATGGCAGCAGGGGCCGCGACGGTTCTGACGCCCGGCACCGATCTTTGCCACCCAGACGAGATCGAACGCATGTTCTGCCTTATTTCTCGATACGAAACACAACAGGAATGCCCGAACGGCCAATTCAGGCAAGGCCTGTGCCAGGAGGTAACGGGGATGGCTGCGAAGCCAGAGATCTTTGGCAGCCCCATTCTGACAGGGGATCGAGCAGACGGAGAACCAAGATGAAAGCCAGTGATATTATGAGCCTGGGGGCGGCGACGATCAGGCATGACGCGTCACTGGCGCTGGCGATGCGAACCATGATGAACCACCGCATCAGCGCCCTGCCGGTTGTCGACGGGGAGCAGCACCTCCGGGGCATTATCTCCGAGGGGGATTTTTTCCGACGGGATGACCAGCGCATCCGGCTGAACGCTCTCTTCGGCCAAACCGCAGAGGCTCGCACGGCGGCGCTCGAATCCCAAACCGTCGACGAAATAATGTCGCCGAATCCAATCACGATCGGTTCCGACGCTCCGGTGGAAGACGCCATCAAGCTTATGGCTCGTCACGACGTCAAACGACTTCCGGTGATGACCGGCGACCGAATCGTCGGCTTGATCAGTCGTGTGGACATTCTCCGCGCCTTAATAGAGTAACATCCATTGCCATTGCGCATTGCGGGTCGAAGTAACCGAACCGGATCGCAGTAGAGCGGGACCATCCGGAGGCGCCGGCGTGTACATAGGCGTGTTTCACCCGTGACGATCGAGAAAAATGCAGCGCCGCATTTTCATATTGCCTTGACGATATTGCACATCTTTTGAGCAGCCCGTTGAACGTCGGCCATGGCCTGCTCGAACAGGTGTTCGCTCAAATCATCAACAATCGATGCAAAATGAATATGCTCCATCGACGCCATCGAAAAGGCCCGCTCGATATAACGATCGAAGACGTAGGTGAGCGATTTCAAAGTCTCCTGTTGCTCAAGCCATAGGAGCGAGTTCCCAGACGAGGTAAAGCTGAGCAGATGGGTGCCTGACAACCGGGAGGATTCAGGCTCTGCGCCCAGTGCCCGAAAGTGAAAATCGGCCCCCAGGACACGCTCGACATACCCCTTGAGCATGGCGGGAGCGGTTCCAAACCAGATTGGGTAGATAAAGACCAGCACAGCCATGCCGGCAATGACGTCAAGTTCATGCGTGACATGCGGAGATTCGAAAAATTTTGCGGAACCTGGCTGTTCGTTCGCCTGGAGCACAGGCGCAAATTTCATACGATAAAGATCCCGTAGAATGGCCGTCTGGCCATTCTCCTCAACAACCGCACAATATCTTGCCGCGACCGCCGCATTGAAGCTGTTCGTCTCTGGATGGCATAGGACCACCACATGCTTGCATTTGTCGGCGATCAGCATTTCGGACCCCTTGCTCCGGTGGTGGGTTGACGACGATGGTCCCGCCATGGCAGCCGTGGGTCAAGGCTCGGAAAACCCGTAGTCCGGGCTGACTTTGGACACAGCTAAAGGACGACGACGATGTCGGATGACGCCGCCCAATCTAACGGCATAACGACAAGAATGTGCGGACCGAAACCCTGAGTGTTGTGCGCCTGTCTCAGCGTGAGCACCAAGGGGCCGCCACGCCTTTTTCTCGTCACCGAAGCTGATCCGCTTCTTTGGACAAGACGACACCGCGACGGCGTTTCTCCACGACATCGCGAAGTTGTTTCTGCACGATCTCGTCTCGACAGAAATTCTGCCTGCGACCGGTGTCGATCTTCCAGACTCGCGATCCGCACTGAAAAGATCGTGGTCGGCGCTATTCGTTGATCCACGCCCAATCTTGGCGGAGCGGCTCGCCCCCTGGTTAACATGAACACTATCGATCGTGCTTCAGGGATCGTCAGAAGCGTCTTTCGGCTCATTCATGCTCGGATACCCGCCATGCGCGCGCGCAATCAGTTCGGCGACTGTCGTGACATGCAGTCTTCGCATCAGTCGGGCTCGATGGATTTCGACCGTGCGATGGCTGATACCGAGCAGGGTCCCGATCTGCTTGTTGGTCAGGCCGCTGAGCACCCCGGCCATGACCTCACGCTCGCGTGGCGACAGGCTGTCGATCTCCCCACCGTCACTTGTCGATCTCCGATGGATGCCAAGCGTGCCGCTCATGGCTATTCGTCCCGTCGTCGCGCAAGCCGCGAAACGGCATCGACAAGCGCATGTTCGCGCAGCGGTTTCTCGAACAAGGTCGAGAAACCCGCTTCGGTCGCTCGTCGCGAAAGATCCCCTGAAGCATATGCGGAGATGAGGATCGCCGGGCCTCGCCACCCAGTTCCCCGCAGCGCTTCGAGCAACGCGATTCCATCCTCTCCGTCGAGGCGATAGTCCGCGACAAGGCAATCGGGCCTCTGCTCCTTCGCATCCGCGAGAAGCGGGCCCGCAGTCGCATAGGCCCTCACATCGAAGCCTTGCGCCTGCAGAAGCAGCAGCATGGATCGCCTGACGCCGGCATCATCATCGATGATGAGGATTCTGGGTCGGCCGGTTCCCGCAGAACTCGTCACAAAGTCCATCCGCTCCATTCCTGCGTTTCTGCCGGAATGGCAGCCATGGGAGCGCTGGTCGCTACGTATTGGTCCTAAGGATCAAACGCCCATGCCGGCGGCAAACGCGATTCTCAGAGCATCGGACAGGCTGCGGACATCGAGCTTCACCATCAGATTTGCGCGATGCACTTCCACGGTGCGCGGCGAAATGCCGAGATCGTAGGCGATGGTCTTGTTCGGAAGCCCCTGCGCCAGTCCCTCAAGAACGTCTCGTTCCCTGGGTGTCAGTGCGCGGAGCATGACGTCAGCCTCTGCCGCGCGCGCAGACGCCCCATTGGCCGACGCGATCCGCGAGAATGCGTCATCCATGGCGGACAGAAGTACCGCCTTCTCGAACGGTTTCTCGAGAAAATCGACGGCACCGGCCTTCATCGCGCGTACCGCTATCTCGATGTCGCCATGGCCGGTCATAATGACGATCGGCATCGTCACGCCGCGCTCCTCAAGCATGCGCTGAACGGTCAATCCGTCGAACTCCGGCATCCGTACGTCAAGCAGGATACAGCCATGTTCGGCATGTCGCACCTCCTTCAGAAAGGCCGCTCCGGATTGCCAAGTCTCGACCGCATAACCCGAGGTCCTGAGCATGTAGCTTGTCGATCGACGGATTGCGTCCTCGTCGTCGACGATGTGAATGAGCTTCCTATCCGCCATGTCCATCCTCCGATTCAGCGCGCATCAGCGTGAAATGAAATTCGCATCCTCCACCCTGGCGCGGTTCCATCCAGATACGCCCGCCATTGGCCTCCACGATCGTCCGGCAGATTGACAGTCCGAGGCCCATTCCCTCCGCCTTTGTGCTGACGAATGCTGTGAACAATCGATCGGCCAAGCCTGTCGCCACGCCCGCCCCGGTGTCTGAAACGGTGATGTGCACAAAGCCCGGCTGGCCTTGGCGGCTGGCCACGACAAGCCGGCGTTGGGCTTGACCGTCCATTGCCTCGCACGCATTGCGGATGAGGTTGATGAGCACCTGCTGGATCTGCACGCGGTCGACAAGCACCGGCGAGGCATAGGGATCCAGATCGAAATGTGGCTCTATTCCCTTCTCGCGAGCCCCCATAAGGCCAAGTACTGCAGCCTCATTGATGAGCGCCGGCAGCGCCTCGACGGTCTTCTCCACTTCGCCCCGAGAGACGAAATCGCGCAGTCGCCGAACGATATCGCCAGCTCGGAACGCTTCAGCGGCGGTGTCGTCAAGCGCCTCACAAATCATCGGCAACATCTCCGGATCGGGCGCCACCAGCTGATCGCGAACCGCCTGGACATAATTCGCGATCGCGGTGATCGGCTGGTTGAGTTCATGAGCAAGGGTTGAGGCCATCGTTCCCATCGCGCTCACGCGTGCGACATGGATGAGCTCCGACTGAAGTGTCTCCAGCCGCTCCTCGGTTTCTCGCCGCTCGGTCAGGTCGCGAATGAATCCCGTAAACACGCGCTGTGTACTTCCGGTCGCTTCGCCGATCGAAAGCTGCATCGGAAACGTCGTGCCGTCGCGGCGCTGGGCGAATACCACCCGGCCCTTGCCGATGATCCGCTTCTCGCCGGTATCGAGATAACGGCGGATATAGCCGTCATGCCGCTCGCGATCAGGTGAGGGCATCAACATGCTCACATTGCGACCGACGACGTCATCCTCGCCATAGCCGAACAGCGCCTGCGCCGCCGCACTGAACGAAATGATGATACCGGCCGCATCGATCACAACCATCGCGTCGGGCACGGTCGAGAGGATAGAGCGCAAATGGCTTTCGCTCGATCGCGCGGAATCCTCGGCAGCACGCCGATCGGTGATGTCCGAGACGATCTTGGCGAAACCGCGCAATTCGCCGTCATCGTTTCTCAACGCCGTGATCGCGACCGAAGCGAGAAACTCCGAGCCATCCTTGCGATGCCGCCAATCCTCTTCCTCGAACCGCCCTTGGGCGGCGGCGCGGGCAAGGTCCGCTTCCGGCTTGCCGGCGGCGACCGCGTCGGCGGGATAGAAGAGCGCGCCATGTCGGCCGATCACTTCGTCCTCGGTCCATCCCTTCAGGCGTTCCGCGCCCCTGTTCCAGATCGTCACATGGCCAGTCGGATCAAGCATATAGATCGCATGACCCTGCGCGCCGTCGATCAGAAGGTTCAGTTCCTCGGCGATCGCCATCGCTTCCTGCGCACGCAATCCGGCTCGGCCGTCACTGTCGTCAATCTGCAAACGCGCGCGGGCAATGGCGCCCGCGGTGGTGAGGATCCCGGCGGAGGTGAGCAGGAAAATAATGGCTTCAACGCCATCTCCGATAACGAGCGCGTGAATCTCCGAGAAATAGAGGCCGAAGCACAAGGACAGCGCGATCGCGACCAGCGCGGGGCCGACGCCGCCCCAGAAGACCGAGACAAGGATAGCGACCACGAACGGCAGGAACGGTGCGCGCTCCTCCAGGATCGGCGCAAGCGCCAGCCGTGCCAGGACCGTGATCATGACAGCGAGAACCGCAATACCATAGCGCGGTAGCGGTGAACCTGATTGAGACGGCATCCGAGAGTCATCCTCCGTCCATGCGTTCGGCCTGCGAGACTCGCCGGTCCGTCCGCGATGGTCGCCATCATAGTCGTTCTGGCGTCGATCCAAAATGACGTGATCTCCCATCCCTACGTGATCATGCTTAAGGGGCGGGCGAAACAGCTATTGCAGCCGTAGGCGGGCCGACATGCGGGAATCTACGAATGTCGGTCGCCGTCGTGCTCGGGCATCTGACGGCCGGGCAGCACTGCGCCCGCTCAAATGCGAGACCGATCATGACCATCAGAAATCTGTCGGCGCTGGTTCATCCCACCAGACTTGCACTGATTGGCGCATCGGCGCGTTCCGGATCGCTGGGGGCAGTCGTACTGGACAATGTCCTGGCCGCCGGATTCGACGGACCGATTCATGTCGTCAATCCGCATCGTGTCGAGCGCGCCGGCATTGACTGGTCTCCATCCGTCAAGGGCCTTGCAGCACCGCCCGACCTGGCGATCATCATGACACCGGCGGCGGACGTGCCCGGCATCATTGCCGATCTCGGCGCCATCGGCACGCGCTGCGCGGTCGTGATCTCGGCAGGCATCACCGAGGCTAATGGGCTGCGCCAGGCGATGCTCGATGCCGCACGGCCATATGGATTGCGCATTGTGGGCCCCAATTGCCTGGGGGTGATGGCTCCGCATGCGAAGCTTGATGCGACATTCGCCCGGACTCCGGCGAAAGCGGGACGGCTTGCACTCATCTCCCAGAGCGGCGCGCTGGTGACCGCCATACTGGACTGGGCGAACATGCGTGGCATCGGCTTTTCAGGGATCGTTTCGGCTGGCGACATGGCCGATGTCGATATCGGCGACCTGATCGACCTGTTCGCGGTCGATCAGGCGACCGATGCGATCCTGCTCTACATCGAAGGTGTTACCGACGCGGCCAAGTTCCTCTCGGCGGCGCGGGCTGCGGCGCATGGCAAGCCAGTCATTGCGATCAAGGCAGGACGATCGCCGGCAGCGGCCAAGGCGGCGATGTCGCACACCGGTGCGCTTGCCGGATCTTATGATGTGTACCTGGCGGCGTTCGATCGCGCCGGGATCGTCGCGGTCGATACGCTGACGGAATTGTTCGACGCGGCGGAAATTCTCTGTGCCCGTCATGCGACCCAAGGCGACCGGCTGGCCATTGTCACCAATGGCGGCGGCGCCGGCATTCTTGCCGTCGATGCGCTCGCATCGGCAGGCGCGACGCTCGCCCCACTGTCCCCAAGGACACTGACGACGCTCGATGCCGCGCTGCCAGCAGGCTGGTCGCACGGAAATCCGGTGGATGTGATCGGAGACGCGGGATCACAACGATATCGTGATGCGGTCCATGCGGTGCTGCGGGACAAGGGTAACGACGGCGTCCTGGTCATGAATTGTCCGACCGGCACGGCCGAGGTGGTGGATATCGCCTCGGCCGTCATCGACGAGGTTCGCGCAGCGCGCGCCGGCAATATCGGCAAACCCGTGCTGGCCTGCTGGCTGGGCGATGCCAATGCCCAAGCGGTGCGCCAGATGATGGCTGACGCGTCAATCCCGGTCTATACCACGCCTGATGATGCCGTGCGCGCCTTTGGCTATCTGCTCGCGGCACGCCGGGCCAGGCTGTCGCTGACCGAGGAACCGGTCGCGACCCACGATCCCGAGGTGAATATCGCAGCCGCAAGGGAGCTCATTGCCCAGGTCCGCGCCGAGAAGCGTACAGTCATGTCCGAAATCGAGGCGAAGGCGCTACTAAGGGCTTTCGACATTCCTACAGTGTCGACCCGATTTGCTGCGACGGTCGAACAGATCGAGGAGATCTGCGGGTGGTTGAAGCCGCCCTATGCCGTGAAGATCGTTTCGCCGGACATCTCCCATAAGTCGGATGTCGGTGGTGTAGCGCTGAACCTGCCTGATCGAAAAGCGGCCGCCGCGGCGGCCTGTGCAATGGAGGCGCGGATCGCGCGCGACTACCCCGATGCGCGCATCACTGGCTATGCCGTCGAGGAAATGGTGGTTCGGCCGCATGCCCGTGAGTTGATCGCCGGCATCGCAACCGATCAGACCTTCGGCCCGGTGCTGATGGTCGGCGCTGGCGGAACCGCGGTCGAGATCCTCGCCGACAAGGCCCTGGATCTTGCGCCGATCGATGATGCACGGGCGCATGCGCTGATCGCGCGCACGCGCATCGCAAAGCTTCTCGCCGGCTACCGGAACGAGCCGGCGGCCAAGGTCGACGCGGTCGCTGGCGTGCTCGACGCGTTATCGGCGATGTGCGTCGTGCTGCCGGATATCGTCGAGCTCGATATCAACCCCCTGCTCGTCGACGCGCAAGGCGTGCTCGCGCTCGATGCGCGCGTGCGGATCACGGCGGATCCTGCGATCGGCTCACGGCTTTCAATCCGGCCGGCGCCCATGCAATGGTCATCGGAACTGCTTACCCAGTCGGGTACGGCGATCTTTGTGCGACCCGTCCGACCTGACGACGAACCAGTGCTGGCAGATTTCTTCCGACATGTGTCGGCGGAGGATCTGCGCTATCGCTTCCTGAGCGCCGTCCGGACGGTCGGCCACGACCAGCTCGCAATGATGACCCGGGTCGACTATCGCCGGACGATCACTTTCCTGGCCTTCGACGTGGAGCGCCGGGCACTTCTCGCCACAGCCATGCTCGCCGCCGATCCCGATCGGATGCGCGCAGAGGTCGCGCTCACGACCCGGGAGGACATGAAGGGTCAAGGCATAAGCTGGGCGCTGTTCGAACATGTCCTGCGTTATGCGAAGGCGGAAGGCATCGGCGCGGTCGAGGCGATCGAATGTGCCGACCATGATGCAGCGCTTCGGATGGAACGCGAGATGGGCTTTGTTTCCATCGCCGATCCGCGGGAAGCGTCGATGCGGATCGTCCGCCGCACCTTGACCCCAGAGGTCGTGTCATGAGTGGCAGGCGCATATTGATCATCGACGGCCATCCAGATCCGGATGAGGGACGTTTTATCCATGCTTTGGCCGCGCGCTATGCTGACGGCGCTCTGTCGGCTGGCCATGAACTGCGCCGTCTGAAGCTCGCCAATCTCGAATTTCCCCTGATCCGCACGCGTCGGGCCTGGGAAGTGGACGTCGCTCCGGACACGATCCGGCACGCGCAGGAATCGCTCCGCTGGGCGGAGCATATCGTGATCCTTTATCCCCTCTGGCTTGGCGACATACCCGCCCTGCTCAAGGGATTTCTCGAACAGGTCATGCGCCCCGGCTTCGCATTCGCACCGGGCAAGGGCAGGCTGCCGGACAAGCTGCTCAAGGGGCGAACGGCCCGGATCATCGTCACCATGGGTATGCCCGCCATCTTCTACCGCGCATTTTACGGTGCACACAGCGTCAGGAGCCTGGAGCGCAACATTCTCAAGTTCGTCGGTATCGGTCCGATCGATCATCTGTTCATCGGGAATGTCGAGGGGGACGCGGCGCATCGTACCCGTTGGCTCGAGAGTCTGTTCGAACTCGGTGCGACCGGGACCTGAGCGCACCGCGCATCAGGAGAAGGCCCGGGAGAAGCGGGAGCCACAGGATGAGCAACCTCAACAACATAGTTGCCGCGAATGCCGCCTCCAGCGAGACGCCAAGCAGGTGCAAGGTGGCGGTCGAGGTCGCCTCGAAACTGCCGATCCCCAACGGGATCGGGCCCAGAGTCACCACGATCGATGCCATGATCAGGGCGATGAAGGCCGTGCTGAAACTGGCCGGCTGGCCCAGCGCATGCAGGCATGCGTAGAGCGTTGCCGCATCGGCCAGGAAAATGAGCGCATTGCATGCGGTCACGCGGGCGATCAGCACGCGGTCACGCAGCAATTCGTCCGGCGCATCGGCTACGGTCTCGACAAGCGCGCGCACGAAACCGATCTTCTCGACGCGCGGCGGCAGCGGCGCGCTCCCGCGGTTGCGAAGCCAAAGGGCCAGTCCCGGAACGGTGATCGAGACGGCTAGGAGCAGCGTCACAAGCCCCGCCATCAAGGGCGTCGCACGATCGTGGAGCCAGAGCAGCACCAGCATGATGAGCGCGAAAAGCGCATAGGCTGCATAGAAGCCGATCATCGACAGCAACAGTGCTGCTACCGCCGTTCCGCGCGGCACGGCGATGGCGCGTAGCTGGTCGACCAGCAAAACATTGCCGCCCATGCCGGCACTGGGCAGCGCCTGGTCGGCGAAGAGTTTCGTTACCGCGATACGCATAAGGCGATGCAGCGCTCTGGGGGTTCCAGCGCGCCGGAGCACCGTCGACCATCCACCCGCGACACTGGCATAAGTCGACAGCTGAAAGATGATCGCCAGACCCAGCCATCCGGGTTCGGCCGTCGTCAAAAGTGCCGCAAAATCCTCGATCTCGCCCCAATGCAGGACCGCGCCGATCAGCGCGGCGATCAGAATGAGGCCGAAGAACCAGGTGCGCCAGCGACCGCCGGCTTCCCGATGCTCAGCCTGCGAGGACATAGGTGCCTGGCGCAGCGCCGAGCGGCGGATAGCCTTTCTCCGCGTCACCGAGGGGCGGCGGCGGGCACTGGTCCGTCGAACGGTCCGCAATCCATCTGCCCCAGGCGAGCCACCAGCTGCCGTCATGGAGCTCGGCACGCGCCTGCCAGCCTTCTGGATCGAGATGGCCGCGCGACGCGGGATGCGTCATGATCCGGAAATGCCGGCCTTCATGGCCGGGCTCGGAGACGATCCCGGCGTTGTGGCCGCCGCTGGCAAGCAGAAAGGTGACCTCGGTTTCGGTCAGCATGTGGATCTTGAACACCGAGCGCCATGGCGCGACGTGATCCCATTCGGTGCCCACCGCGAAGATCGGCACTCTTATGTCGCTGAGTGCAACGGTTTGACCGTCGACCTCGAACCGTCCCTCGGCAAGGTCGTCGCCAAGAAACAACTGTCGGAGATACTGGCTGTGCATTGTCAGCGGCAATCGTGTCCCATCGGCGTTCCAGGCCATCAGATCGTTCATCGGTTCCGCCTCACCCATCAGATAACCATGGATGAGGCGAGACCAGAGCAGGTCGTTGGATCTCAGCATCTGGAACGCCCCGCCCATTTGCCGGCTGTCGAGATAGCCCTGGGCCCACATCAGATTCTCGAGAAAGTGAATCTGCGCCGCATCGATGAAGAGGCCGAGCTCACCGGGCTCGCTGAACTCCGTCTGCGCGGCGAACAGCGACACTGTCGCGAGGCGGTCATCGCCGTCGCGTGCCATGGCGGCGGCGGCGACCGACAGCAATGTGCCCCCCAGGCAATAGCCCGCCGCATGGATCTTGCCGCTGCCGGTGATCGCCTGGATCGCATCGAGCGCAGCCATGACGCCGAGCCGGCGGTAATCGTCGAAACAGATATCGCGGTCTTCGGCGCCAGGGTTGCGCCAACTGATCATGAAGACCGTGAACCCCTGGTTCACCAGCCAGTGCACCAGCGAATTTTCAGGGCTCAGATCGAGAATATAGAATTTCATGATCCAGGCCGGTACGATGAGAATGGGCTCCGCATGCACGGTGTTGCCTGCCGGTCGATACTGGATGAGCTCGATCAGCCGATTGCGAAAGACAACCTCACCGGGCGTAACGGCCACTTCGATCCCCGGCCGCCAGCGATCCGCCCCAACCGGGCGCTCCCGCAACCATGCACGATTGAGGTCGTCCAGGAAATTGGTGGCACCGTCGATCAGGCAACGGCCGCCGGTTTCGACGATCCGGCGTTGGACCACCGGGTTGGTGGCGATGAAGTTCGACGGCGCCATCATATCAAGCATCTGTCGTGCTGCGAATCGCACCATGTCCTCGTGGCGGCTCGTCACGCCGCCTACCGAACTGCACGCCTCATCCCACCATTGCTCAGTGAGGAGAAAGCCCTGATGAACAAGATTGAACGGCCAGCCAGCCCATGCCGGATCTTCGAAGCGCCGGTCCTGTGGCGTGGGTGCGGCGCAGGGCCCCACAGACTTCCGTGACAGGACGATCGCGCGAGCATAGTCGAGAAATCGCTCCGTGTTGCGGTTGGCTTCGGCAATGAGTTGCGCCTGCCTGCCCGGCGCGATTGCGAGATGATCGAGCCAATCGCGAAATGCGGCGCCAATCGAGGCGGGTGAAAGACCGCCGGTCATTTGCGCGATCGCGGCCCCGGTCGCATGATCAATGATACGGGCGGCGCCATCGAGCGGATCGTCGGGCTTGGATGGACAAGCACGGCTGTCGGCCATGAGGCTGGCTTTCATCTGACGCGACTCCTGCGGTGTGAGCCGCCTTCTAGCCTGGCCGATAGGCAGCCGAACTTGGGAGAGCTACGTAGCTTAACGGATTCGTAAGTGCGCCGCGACGGTCCAGTTCCGCCGTATTGCCACAGGCAAAGGAGCACTGGCGTGGGCATGCAGCATTCCCGAGCCCGAACATGTCCTGGCGACACCGGTTCGATCGGACAGCAACGCGTTGTTGGCGGCTGTGCCGAGGCGCCCCGATGACGTCCTCGATCGTTCCGTTCGTTGCCGCACCTGATGGGCGGGGACCGGTGACGGCTGCGACGTCCGATTTCTGGCGTCAGCCGGGTGCGATGTTGTTCGAGACGCTCCAAACCACTCCGGCAGGGCTGACCGACGCTGACGCAGCCCGCCGCCTGGCCGAATACGGCCCCAACGAAATTATCGGTACCAGACGGCGACACCTTCTCGTCGATCTCGGACGGCGCCTGGCCAACCCACTGATCGCCATCCTGCTTGTCGCCTCGACGGTGGCGGGACTGACCGGCGATGTGGCAAGCTTCGTCATCATCGTCTCGATGGTCCTGCTTTCGACGATATTGGATATGGTACAGGAGCGGCGGGCGGAGGCGACCGCCGAGGCGCTCAAAAAATCGATCGCGCTCAGCGCCCGGATTCTGCGCGGCGGACAATGGAGGGACTGCCCGGTCCGCGAAGTCGTCCCCGGTGACATCGTCATGCTGGCGGCCGGCGATCTTGTACCGTCCGACGGCATCGTCGTCACGGCCAACGCCGCTCAGGTCAACCAGGCACTGCTGACCGGGGAACCTTATCCGGTCGAGAAACGTGCCGACATGGGCACTGGCGAAGACATTGCGGATGCGGCGAACGCGCTGCTCCATGGCAGTTCGATGATCGGCGGTACCGCGACGATGCTCGTCGTGGAGACCGGCGCGCGCACCCGCTTCGGGCAGATTGCGGCATCACTCGACGCAGACCAGCCGCCAACGGCGTTTGAACGTGGCATTCACCAGCTAGGGGTTCTCGTCGTCCGACTGACGATCTTCCTCGTTCTGTTCGTACTGCTTGCTCATCTCGCGCTCGGCAGGCCGCCACTGCCGGCTTTTCTGTTCGCCATGGCGCTGGCGGTGGGATTGACGCCGGAACTGCTGCCCATGATCGTCACGGTCGCGCTTGCGCGGGGCGCGCAACGTATGGCGGCGGCCAAGGTCGTCGTGAAACGACTGTCGGCGATCCACGATCTTGGCCAGATGGACGTGCTGTGCACCGACAAGACCGGGACGCTGACCGAAGCGCGGATCGCGATGGTCGCGCATCCCGGGATCGACGGGATCGACAGCGAACGTGTCGCCGAACTCGCAGCAATCAATGCACTGTTCGAAACCGGCCTCAAAAGCCCGCTCGACGAAGCCGTCCTAGCGCATCTTGGCGCTCACCCGATCACGGACTGGACCAAACTGGACGAGCGGCCGTTCGATTTCGAGCGCCGTCGGGTATCGGTTCTCGCCGAAAAAGCCGGCAGGCGCCTGGAAATCGTCAAAGGCGCGCCCGAACCCTTGCTTGCGCTCAGCACGCAGGCCGAAGCGTCCGACGGCAGTCTGGTACCGCTTGATGACAGGTTGAGGGCACGGATTACGGGATTGCACGACGGATATGCGGCGCAGGGCCAGCGCATGCTGGCGGTAGCATGGAAGGAGGCTGCCGGCCGCGCGCGCATCGAAACCGACGATGATTCGGCGCTGGTGTTCGCGGGCCTGTGCGTCTTCGTCGATCCCCCAAAGGAGAGCGCGACGAGCGCGGTGGCACGCCTGCAAGCCGCTGGCGTACGGATCAAGGTGATTTCGGGCGACGCCGCGGTGGTGGTGGAGCATCTGGTACGCGCGCTCGGGCTTTCGGTCGACGGCACACTGACGGGCGAGGAAATCGCGAATCTCGGTGATGCGGCGCTTGCCGCCCGCGTCGATGATGTCGATCTGTTCGCGCGGATTTCCCCCGATCAGAAGCTCAGGATCGTCCGCGCGCTGCAAGCGCGCGGACGGACGGTCGGCTTCATTGGCGACGGGATCAACGATGCACCCGCGATCCGGGCGGCAGATGTCGGCCTGTCAGTGGATGGCGCAACCGACGTGGCGCGAGAGGCGGCGGATATGATCCTGCTCGCCGCCGACCTGAACGTTCTTGCCGACGGCGTTGCGGAAGGGCGGCGAACCTACGCGAACATCATGAAATATATCCGGATGGGCACCAGCTCCAATTTCGGCAACATGCTCAGCATGGCGCTGGCTTCGCTGGTATTGCCGTTCCTCCCCCTGACTGCCGTGCAGGTCCTGCTCAACAATATGCTCTACGACCTGTCCCAGGTCGGCATTCCGTTCGACCATGCCGATCCGCGCGATGTCGCGGCACCGCGCGGCTGGAATATGCGGGGTCTCGTGCGCTTCACGCTGATCATGGGGCCGCTTTCCTCCGTCTTCGACATCGCGACCTTCGTCGCGCTCGTTCGGGTCTTTCACGTCGACGTCGCCGCCTTCCGCTCGGCGTGGTTCATCGAATCCATGGCAACCCAGATCCTTGTCGTCTTCATCATCCGCACCGCCGGTCCCTTCTGGAAAGACCGCGCCCATCCCGCACTTGTGGCGACGGCGCTGGGCTGTCTCGCAGTCGCGCTGGTTTTGCCGTTTCTACCCTTTGCATCGGTGATCGGGTTTGCGGCGCCGGGCGCTCTCGTGATGGGCGCGATCCTCCTTCTCGTCGTCACATATCTGGTGTGCGCTGAGGGCCTGAAGCGGATCGCCATCCCCGAGCGCGACTGACGCTCGGTCACTGCATGTCTTTCCCGCGAGAAGCCGCCACGCCCAAATTGCCCTTCAAGGCCTCATTGGCATGATCACCGGCCGGAAAGACCTTTGCCACGCAATCGCACAAAAAAGAGCGGTATGGCGATGGTTGCCATACCGCCATGTTCGTCTGCCGTCCGCCTGATTTGGCCGGCTTTGAATCTAATGCCCAAGAATGAGCGGCAGCTTGCTCTTGCTCAGCATCCGTTTGGTGACACCGCCGAAAGACTCCATGAGGCGGCCGTGACCATAGGCCCCCATCACCACAAAGTCGGCACGCCAGCGCGCGCATTCCTCGGCGATCAACCGGTCGGCCGCATGAAGGCCGTCCTCGATAATCCTGACGTTCGCGTGGATATGGTGCCGTGACAGATACTCCGCCGCTTCATATGGCTCAACCTGCTCCGAGCCATCGCGGACCATGAAGATCTCGACATCATTGGCCAGGGCAAGAAGCGGCACGGAGGCGCGCATCGCCGCAGCCGCCGATTCGCTCCCATCCCATGCGACCAGCGCACGCCGCAAGTCGAAGCGCCGGAGTGTATCGGGAACTGCGACGATCGGTTTGCGCGCATGCATCAGCACACGGCTCGCGACGTCGCGCATGTCGGGCAGAGGGAACGCATCAAGCTTGCGATTGAGCACGATGAGATCGGCAAGCGTCGCGCCCTTCAAAATGGTGTCGGCGATGGTGCCCGTCGCATCGACCCAGTCCCAAGCAACATCTTCATGCATGAGGCGCGCCTCAAGAGTCGCTTTGTTCTCCCCTTCCCGTTCGCGTTCATCGGCCAGCAGCATCGCCTCACCCGCGCCGCTGTAATAATCCCCCAGAATTGCGGGCATGACCGTGACGTCGATGCAGGTCAGGTGCCCGTCGAGCGCGCGTGTCAGATCGAGAGCCGCCTGAAGGCGCGCTTCCTGCCCCTCATCATCATGCACGAGCAATAGGATGTTCTTCATCGTCATCTCCATGGTTGCAAGATGAGGCTATGGATTGCGCGCGGCGGCCGATATGCGGGATGATACGGATAAGAAAGCGGCCACCCCGGGGTGTCGGGGTGGCCGCTTGCCTGCTTACCGTTTGGACACTCAGTAGGCGACGACAATATTGTCCTCGACACGGGTCACGCCCGGCGCCGCCCAGGCGGCACGTTCGGCGATCCCGCGTTCGTTCCACGCCCTGACCTTGCCGCCCAGCTTCACCGTACCGCCCTCGGTGATCACGGTGACCGACGCTGCATCGAGATTTGCCTGTCGCTTGAAGGCTGCCGTGATGAGTTCCTTGACGTCGGACGGCGCCGGCAATTTCTTGACCTCGATGAGATTGCTTACGCCCACGACGCCGGTGACCCGCCCGGCCACCTTGCGCGCCTCGTTGCTCTGGTAGAACCAGTCCACCGTGCCGGAAAGTGTCACCCAGCCATGCTCAACCTTGACGCTGAGCTCGTCGGGAATGGACACATTCCAGGCAAACATGTCGACAATGCGCTTGGCGATCTCATGATCGGCGGTCTTGGGATCGGAGGCGAACCGAACCTTGATCTCCTCGGCGATCGCCTTGACTCCCAGCACCCGGCGTGTCGCCTTTTCGGCCGCCATTTTTTCCGGATAGCTCTTCACATAGCCTGACAGCGTGACGACTCCGTCATTGACGGCAACACCAATATCGGCGTGATCCACGCTGGGCTCCCATGCGAGCTCGGCAATCACATCACGCTGCAGCTGACTGTCGGTTTTCTTCATGACGAATCTCCATTTGCTTGGGGAAAAGGTGCCCGGACCGGGCGGGGGGCTCGCAGACGGCCAGCTTGAGAACCGTCGGCAAGATCAGAATTGTCGTGGTGCCGACGCTCGGGCGGCTGCGCAGCCTGAAGCGGCCATGGCAGGCGGCCACGAACTTTCGGACGCGACACAGACCTGTCCCGTGCGCGTGGCCGTGATCGGCACCGTGAAGCGCGTTGTCGCAAATGATCGACGACATGCCTTGCCCGTCATCCGCAACGAGGATCCATATCCAGGAGCCGATGCGGTGGCTGCGTACGACGATCTTGCCCGCCTTGGCGGCGCGCGCATTGGCAATCAGCTCGAGGATCGCTGCTTCGAATGCCGTAGGCGCCATTCTGACCATCGCCGTTCCCGGGTCGATCTTGAGATCCAGGTCCACCATTGGATCGGCAAGGGCGTGCGCCATGGGCGCGAGCCCTTCGAGGCATTCGCGGACATCGACAATCGTCGTACGCTCGGGAACCGTGTTGTCGGACAAAAGGCGTGTCGTGAGCTCGCCGCCACGCATCGCGGCATCTTCGATGGCTTCGAGCAGTGCACGGCGCCGCTCGCGCGTCGGCTCCCGCTCCAGTATATGTTTCGCAGACGCAACGATCCCGAAAAGATTGCGGAGATCGTGAATGGTTTCGCGCTTGGCGAGGCGCACTGTGTCCTGAAACATCAACGTTGGGTTGCTCAGCATCGGCATCTTGTCCTCCCACTGGCTGTCGTGCCAGTTGTGGAACCGGATGCGTCACCTTCCCATTCGCAACATCCCTTAGGTGTTCGACCGAACGGTCCGCCTCAATGCATATGCTGGCCGCCATTCACGTCGAGTGTCGCCCCGGTGATGAAACCCGCTTCCTCTGCCACGAGAAAGGTGACGCAGCGCGCAATCTCGGCGGGGTTCGCGAGCCGCCCCACGGGAATATGCGCGAGGATTGAGGGCATGACGTTGGCGGGCACCGCGCGAACCATCTCGGTGTCGGTATAGCCGGGCGCGATTGCATTCACGGTGACGCCGTCGCGCGCGCCCTCAAGCGCCAGCGATCGCGTAAATCCCAGCAGGCCAGCCTTGGATGCCGCATAATTGGTCTGGCCGAACTGTCCGGATTCGCCATTGACCGAGGAAATGTTGACGATCCGCCCCCATTTGCGCGCCCGCATGCCGGCAAAGACCGCTTGCGCCATGTTGAAGCAGCCCGAGAGATTGGTTTCGATGACCATGCGCCAGTGTTCGGGCGGCATTTTCGCAAGCGTGGCGTCCAGGGCGATCCCCGCATTGTTGACCAATATATCGATCGGACCGAGCGCGGCCTCGACCTCCTTCACGCCGGCAATGCATGCCGCATGATCAGCGACAGACCAACGCCAGGCCTGGATGCCGGTCCGCTCGGTGAATTCGCGGGCGCGTTGCGTATTCCCGCAGAAACTCGCGGCGACGCTGTAGCCGAGCGCCGCCAGAGCCTCACAGGTTGCAGCCCCGATGCCGGTCGTACCGCCCGTCACCAGAACGACGCGGTTTTGCGGTGTTGTCATGGTCATTCTCCGTCCGTTCATTCGCGGACGGCATGCGCGCCTTGTTCGAGGCGGTCGTTACGCAATCTCCCGGAGCGGATCGGGCTCCGGTTCGGCAGCACCATCGTGTTGGCGCAACGCCGAACGGAACGCGTCGAGACGCGTGCGATACCCTTCGGCATCGCCATATTCGAGGAAGGACAGATAACGTTCGTGCGGTGAGGATATCCCGATCGCATGTTTGATCGGACACCAATATTGCTCGGTCCGGCTCGCAATCTCCCGGGCATAGGCAATGACGCCGTTGCCATAGCCGCAATACATGCAGTTCAGCGCCTCGATGCCGTTGAGATAGGCGAGGCGACCGCGATCGAGCGCAACATAATCCGAGCGCCGGACGCGCGGGATGGCATAAACCCGGAAACAAATTGCCTGGTACAGGCTCATCCAAAGGTCCAGCAGGACCAGCGGGACGATCATCGAGTAGATGACGGGTGCGGTGAGGATGGTGGCAGGCGAAGCGCGGCGCATGAACGCGGCGAGTCCCGTTCGAAGCTTGCGATGCTCGGCGACAAGGCCGTGCTCGAATTCCGCCAGTCTGCCCTTGAGCACAACGCCAAAGGATCGACGGCGATGTTCGATCTCCCGGTCGAGTTCAGCCTGTAGTCGCACAATCTCGTCCGCCAGCACTTCCAGCCTGTGGGTCATGGTTCGGGGACCTCCAATGTATCGCTCCGGCCTTGCGCAAATTCACGGGCGAGCACGGCCATGGCGAGCGGGAACGAGAGGAGCCATGGCGACGCCCAGAAGATAAGCGAGGGCCAGGCCAACTGTAGCACGATTATCGGGGCGAGCAGGCCGTTGATGACCAACGCCCAACGCAGCTGCGTCGTCCGATAGCTGACGCCCAGCAACAGCGTCGCCAGACTCATATAGCCATAGCCTAGCAGATCGATCGCGGTCAGCGGCCGACCGGCGTCGCAGCAGGCAAGACCGGCAAGCACACTCGCATCACCCCGCGTCTCCCCCGGCAGGACCACGCCAAGCTGCAGGATATAGACGCCCGAAACCATGACCGCATATGCAATGGCGAATCCCAACGCCGCGTATCGCAGCGCGCGCGCCTCGAGGGGAGCATCGGCCGCGCTCGCCGCGACCGCGATCAGGAACAGCGGCGCGAGAGCCAATGATGGCGCGAAGATCAGCCAGCGATCGAGCGGGGTCGGGACCAGGCCGGCGATCTGGAGGATCTGGGCGATGCCATAGCCGGTCGCCGCAGCGCAAGCGCCGGTGGCTGCAAAATATCCGAGCGGGTTACGCATTCCGGCCTGTCCAGCAAGCGGAGATGCGCATCATGTGGTGATCAGAACTTTGAGCGCCCGGGTCTCTGCAGCACGGCCGAAGCTGTCATAGGCGTCGATGATTTCGTCGAGCGTGAAGCGGTGCGTGATGAGTTGCAAAGGATCCAGCGTCTTGGCCATCACCGTTTTCATCAGCATCGGCGTGGTGACGGTATCGACCAGCCGAGTGGTAATCGCGATATTCTGTGACCAGAGAGTCTCGAGATGCAAGTCGGCCTTGTGGCCGTGCACGCCGATATTGGCGATGATCCCGCCCGGCGCGACCAGTTGCTGGCAAAGCTCGAACGTGGCCGGCAGGCCGACCGCCTCGATTACCGTGTCGGCGCCGCGACCGCCCGTGATCTCCCGTACGGCAGCGACAGGATCGGTCGAATTGCTGTTGACGATATGCGTCGCGCCGAACCTCTGCGCGATGGCCAGCCTGTTGTCGTCAAGGTCGATCGCGACGATTTCGGCCGGCGAATAGAATCGGGCGGTCAGTAAGGCGGCGAGACCAATCGGTCCTGAGCCGACGATCGCCACACTGCTGCCGGGCTGGACCTTGCCGTTCAGCACCCCGCATTCGAATCCTGTCGGCAGAATGTCGCTCAGCATGACGAGCGCTTCCTCGTCCGCGCCCGGCGGGACCGGATAGAGGCTGGTGTCGGCGTGCGGGATACGGACATATTCGGCCTGGGTGCCATCGATCTTATTGCCGAGAATCCATCCGCCCGTCGCGCAGTGGGAATACATGCCGCGCCGACAATGGTCGCAGCGCCCACAGGCAGTGATGCACGAAATCAGCACGTGATCGCCCGGACGGAAGGTCGAGACGCCCGCTCCGACGGTTTCGACGACGCCGACGCCTTCGTGACCGAGGATACGGCCGGGCACGCAGCTCGGCACGTCCCCTTTCAGGATATGAAGATCGGTCCCACAGATCGTGGTGTGCGTCACCCTGACGATCGCGTCGCCAGCTTCGACGATGGCGGGCCTGGGATGCTCGTCGAGGCTCTTCCTTCCCGGGCCATGATAGACCAGCGCCTTCATCTCATATCTCCATGTTCCGGTCTTGCCGTTTCTGGCGTCGAATAGAGTGATGGCGAGCAAGACGCGGGCGACCAATCCGTATTTTCACGGACAGCGGCAACGCGCATGGCCACGTAAGATCGCCTCTATCGACACACGGAATGTGAAGGACTGATCATGACGAGACAGGCGACGTTGCCGGCGGAGGTCGTAACGTTCGATATCCAGGCATGGGGATGGTTCACTGGCTTGGGCGCGGCGCTCGCCGTGCTTGGAGTCATTGCCTCGGCCAATCTGATCCTGGCGACGATGGCTGCGACCTTTGCCGCCGGCGCGGCCATGTTCGCCGGCGGCATTCTCCAGCTCGCGCACGCCCTCGCCGTACGGCGCTGGAACTGGGCTACGATCTGGACCCTGTCCGGCCTTCTCTATCTGGGAGCGGCGGCGTCCCTGTTGTACGATCCCTGGTTTGCTGCAGGCCTTCTTACCCTCATTCTCGGCGTGACGCTTGGGGCGGCCGGGTTGGCGCGCGGCATCGTGGCCGTCGGTTGGCGTGGCAGCGGCTGGGGCTGGATGCTGGCCTCTAGCCTTGTCAGCATTGCCCTGGCTGTGCTGATCATGCTCGGCTGGCCAGGCGATGCGCTCTGGGTGCTCGGCTTTGTGCTTGCGGTCGATCTGATCGTCCAGGGCATAGCGTTAACGCTGGTGGGGCTCATGCTGCGAGCAAGACCGGTCGGTGGATGACGCTGCGTCGGCAGATATGGAGACCTTCCCATGAACAGGTTGACTGCGATGCAGATCGACGCGCCGGGCAAAGCGCTTCGCCACGTCGAACGCGAAATGCCAAATCCCGGACACAGCGAACTGTTGATCAGAATTGCCGCGTGCGGAGTCTGCAGGACCGATCTTCACGTGCTAGATGGAGAGATCGCGGCACGATATCCGATCATCCCGGGCCATGAAATTGTCGGCTATGTGTGCGAAATCGGGGAAGGATGCGAGGGGTTCGCGATCGGCCAACGAGTGGGTGTGCCCTGGCTCGGGCACACTTGCGGCCACTGTCCATATTGCCGCTCAGGGCGCGAAAATCTGTGTGACACGCCGCAATTTATCGGGGCGACACGCGATGGCGGTTATGCCAGTCATGTCGTCGCCAACGCACATTACTGCTTCCCGCTGCCCGCTGCTTTCTCCGATGTGGAAATCGCCCCCTTGCTGTGTGCCGGCCTTATCGGCTGGCGCGCTCTGCGCCTTGCCGGAGAAGGGCGGCGGATTGGGCTCTATGGGTTTGGCGCGGCCGCGCATATTCTGACTCAAGTCGCGCACTGGCAAGGGCGTGAGGTCTATGCCTTCACCAGACCGGGAGACAGCACGACGCAAGCCTTCGCCCGTTCGCTGGGATGCATGTGGTCGGGCGCTTCGACCCAGTCCCCACCGCTGCTGCTCGACGCCGCGCTGATCTTCGCTCCCGCAGGCGATCTCGTTCCGGTCGCACTGAAAGCGACACGCAAGGGCGGCAGGGTGGTCTGTGCCGGGATCCATATGAGCGATATTCCAGCTTTCCCTTATGCCGACCTCTGGGGAGAGAGGCAGATATTGTCAGTCGCCAACCTCACGCGAGAGGATGCAACGTCCTTCTTTGCGTTTGTCGAGGAAGCCGGCATTCATACCGTCACCACAGAATTTCCACTCGACCGGGCGAATGAAGCGCTCGCGATGCTGCGTGACGGAGCACTGACGGGTGCTGCGGTGCTGGTTCCGCCGATTCCCTAAGTATCATCCCCGATTCAATGGTGCTTCCGTCGCATCTAGCGTAGAGGCACTTGGCAGGAGAAAGCGCATGGCGAACACGGATTCGAACGGGATCGACGCGTCCATCCCCACGGCCCTCTGGTCGCTATATGGACCAAGCTGGCAGGTTCCGACGATATGCGCGACCCTCTGGTGGAATGTTGTTGCCGGCATGGTCTGGCCGGCCCCGCGCGAACATGCCGAGCATGACATGGATCATCATCAGCTGGAGGTGCCGGAGCCGTTCGAGGCGGATTCCGAATCCGGGCTTTTCGCCTGATCCTGTCTGCCTTGGTTGAAGACCGGCATGCATGCCATCGTCGGAATATCGATTGTCCGGCGCCGAACACGTGCAGGTTACGACACGCGGACGCACCTATCGGCTCTAAACATGCGCAAACGAAGGAATGCGCACGCACCCGACCCTTTCAATTCGATCGTTCAGTCATGGGGGGCTTGCTGATCCGGGCTCTCGACATGAACATACTGGCTGCAGATCGACCGAGCCGCTTCCTCGACCTTGTGCAGATGCTGGCGGACGAAGCGGGGCGCGAGATCCTCGGACACGGCATCGAAATGGATATGCTTGGTCGTGGCCAGCGAAAACGCATTGGCGAGATATTGATCGTAGAGTGTCCGCAGGGAGCGCCAGGCGCCCTGTTCCTCAAGCCAGGACCGCGTCGTTCCCGATGCCGTGAAGGAAACCAGTCGTTTGCCGGTCAGAAGCGCATGCGGTTCACGGTCGCGGATCGCTCGATATGGAAAACCCGCCCCCAGAACGCGATCGATATAACCCTTCATCATGGCCGGCGGAGTGCCGAACCAGATCGGATAGATAAGCACGAACACATCGGCGCCGGCCAGCAACGAGAGCTCCTCCACGACATCGTCGGCGAGGACATGTGGGCGCACCGTCGGACGCTCCTGATCTTTGAGGACGGGGTCGAATCCGAGCCGGTAGAGATCACGAACAATCGCCACGTGATGCAGGGCGCGTACAGTCCTGACATATCGATCGGCCATTGACATGGTGAAGCTGTCGACCGCCGGATGGCAGGCAATGACGGCGTGTTGATCTGCCGGACCATGGCTGGTGCCTTCTCCATTGGTATGCACACACTAGGTCGATTGCGCCCACCGCGACTGTTGGGAAATGTACGTAAGCGCTGCGCGAGGTCCGAGAGGGATTGTCGTGCCGCGACCTGTCGAACGGCTCGAAAATCGCGGTCATACAGATGGCCATGACAGGTAATCCGCTGCCATCGGATCGCACGCCCTAAGTATGAAACCCGATGCCGCACCGGCGCCAGCAACTCTAACATTGGCTTTCGACATCGAGGAAAGCGACGATGATGAGTCTACGCACCAGTTCCAGCGACTGCGCCGAACGGCTTCAAGCGAAACGCAGACTCCAGATCGGCAGCAGCCTGCTCGGATTGATTATTCTGGCGCAGGCGCTGCTGACCCTTCGGCCTATCCTATGATGCCGGATCGCCTCCGCCGCGAGGTTCCGGACATCTGGCGGAGAACGTCATGCGCAATTGAAATTGACCGTCATGGCGTGTTCCGACTGACCACGTCGGCGGTACCGTCTGGCTTCACGGCAATGAGATGCAATGCGCCATCCTCGCATTGCGCTCGCCAGGTCACGCTTCCTTTCGCAGCCTCGACCTCGTCGGCCTTGACGACGTCCTGGCAGGGTAGCCCCGCGTCGCGGATCGCCCGGAACAGAACGGCCTCGCGCTGGCTGCGGGGCAGAGCGGCGACGGCCGCTGCGGAGTTGACGGATTCGGCAACGTCGTTGCCCGCGTCCGCAGGTTTTATTCCGCTCCGGCCGCACCCACTCAGCGCCAGTGCAGTAGCCAACATCAATATTGTGCGCATCGAAACCTCCATTGCCGATATGGAAGCATCATATCTATTGTCCCTGCCGACTATGCGTATTTGTCCGGATCATCTGATCGCCTTGCCCATCGCCCTGAAAACCGCGCGCGAAACCGGTGCCGAGGTATGAAGACCGCAAGCGCGGGAATCCTGCTTTATCGATGCAGCGCGGCGGGTCTGGAGGTGCTCCTCGGTCACCCCGGCGGTCCGTACTGGCACAGTCGCGATGAAGGGGCCTGGATGATCCCGAAAGGATTGATCCAGGTCGGCGAGACGGCGCTTGCTGCGGCGAAGCGCGAGTTCCACGAAGAAACAGGCATCGCTTTTGATGTCGAACCCTGGCCATTGTGCCGCATCGCCCAAAAGGGTGGAAAGCAAGTCGAACTCTTTGCGCTGGAAGGCGACCTCGATCCGGACCAGATCGAGAGCAATCGCTTCGAGATCGAATGGCCGCCGAGATCACGCAAGATTCGGTCTTTCGCCGAGATTGATCGGGCAGCGTGGTTCGCGATCGAACGGGCGCGGGTCATGATCCTGCCAAGTCAGGGGCCCGCCCTGGATGCGCTCGAATGCGCGCTCCCCGGACGACCCTGACCATGTCCGCGCTTGCGAAAATCATTATAGTCCTCAAGCACGGCCCGCATGCGGGCGATCGCCTCGCGACGATGATGTTCGCGTTCTATCGTTTCGAGCGATCGCTTCAGATCGACGGCGAAGGCGGCATAGTCATTCTGCCAGTCCCGGCCGGAGAGCGCTTGTAGGTCGGTGCGTCCCGTTGCAAGGCGCTTTGCGACCGCCCCGACGGGCAAGGCGTAGCGTTCCCCGATCTCTGGCAGGATGATCGAGCGTTGATCGCTCTCCAGAGTCCGGCGCAGATTTTCCATCGCCCCCGGCTCGCCATGAACGAGGAAAAGGCTTCCTGCTATCGGCTTGCGGCCTCTGGTCCAGGCGGCGAGCTCCGCATGGTCGGCATGGGCCGAATAGCTGTCGATGCGGCGTATCACCGCGCGCACCGCGACGTCGCGACCGGAGATTCGGACGCGTCGGGCGCCATCCACGATCGTCCGTCCCAGCGTCCCCGCTGCCTGGAATCCGACGAACAGCACCGTCGAGTCATGGCGCGGCAAATTGGCCAGCAGATGGTGACGGACGCGGCCACCTTCGCACATCCCGGATCCAGCCAGGATGATGGCGCCTGACACGGCGTTTAGCCGCCGTGATTCCTCGACACCCTCCACATAATGGAAGGACGGATGGTGAAAGGGAGACGTGCCCGTCACATCCTGCAGCGACGCAATATGTCGGCCAAAGACCTCGGTGATCCGCGTCGCCAGCGGAGAGTCGATGAAAACCTGACTATCGCCGAGCCGCCCGGCATCGATGAGCGTCGCAAGATCGAGAAGCAGTTCTTGTGTACGCTCGAGCGCGAATACGGGGATCACTAGATTGCCGCCGCGCGCGCGCGCGGCACGGATTTCCTCCGCCAGCATCTCGCGCCGCTCGACGATGCTCAGCTCCGGTCGATCCCGATCCCCATAGGTGCTTTCGCAAAAGACATGATCGAACCCCGCCGGGGCCTGAGGATTCAGCTGAAACGCCTTGTTGTCCGGACCGAGGTCGCCGGAGAAGAGAAGATGCGTGTCGCCGCAAACCAGCTCGACCGATGCCGATCCCAGAATATGTCCTGCGTTCCACAATGTCGCGGTCATGCCCGCCGCTGCCTGGAAGGGGGTGGCAAGTTCGACGGGGCGTAGTCGTGCTATCGCGGCTTCCGCGTCGACGAGCGTGTAGATCGGCTCGAAATGAGCCTCATCCGCCCGATCCGGACGACGGTTGCGCCGATCGGCGTCCTGTTCGGCAAGCCGAGCGGAATCGGCCAGCATCGGCACCAGCAGATCGGCGGTTGGAGACGTTGTCCAGATCGGGCCGGCAAAACCCTCGGCGACCAGTCGGGGCAATAGGCCGCTATGATCGAGATGGGCATGAGTCAGGATGACGGCATCGAGCTTTGCCGGGTCAAACGTGAATGGCTCCCGGTTCAGGCTTTCGAGCGTTCGCGATCCCTGAAACATGCCGCAGTCGATCAGAATTCGACGGTCACGGTCGCGGAGCTCGAAGCAGGAACCGGTCACCGTTCGGCCCGCTCCGTGAATTGTCACAGTCGCTGCGGTCATTGCATCGTCCTTTCCCATAGTCATCGCGCTGCCGCGATCAGTCGACGTCGTCCTGACCTGCGCGATCGATCAGCGCGGCGATCACCGGCCCGTCGCGCCGATAAATGTCATCGAATTGCACCACTTGGCCCAGATCGTCGGTCGCAGCGGTGAAATAGGCGATATAAATCGGCAATGGCCGCGCCAACTCCACCGACGCCGTGCGCCGCGAGGCGATCGCGGTATCGATCGCCTGACGGTCCCAGCCTGCACTCCCATGCAGGAGGCTCTCGGCCAGATCGGCGACGCGATCGGTACGAATGCACCCATGACTGAACGCACGCACCGCCTTGTCGAACAGCGACTTGGCTGGCGTATCGTGAATATAGACCGAAAAAGGGTTCGGCATTGTGAGCTTGAGCTGGCCCAATGCGTTAGCCGGCCCCGGCGCCTGACGGATGCGCCTGCCATCTGTCGCGGCGGTCGCGACATAGCCCTGCGCCTTGGCGAAGGCAGGGCGTGTGCGGACAAGGCGGCCCACGCTCTCCGCGACAATGGATTGGGGAACCTCCCACCATGGATTGATGATCAACCCGGTCGCCTGGGTGTCGAATTGCGGCGTCGGCGTCGATGGCTTGCCGACAATGACGCGATGCCTTGCGGCACGCTTGCCGTCGATGACGAGGTCGAGCGTAAACCCGGCAACATTCACCAGAATATAGCTGTCGCCAAGATCTCGCGGCATCCATCGCCAGCGTTCGAGATTAGCGCGCAATCGCAGCGTCTTGTCTACATCTGTCGTTGATGTTGCGGCCAGTGCGGCGCGCAACGCCAGATAATCGGGATTGACGGGCAGCAGGCCATGCAAGGCTGCCGATATTTGGTGATTGGTAATGGCATTGCGCATGATGCCATCAAGGACGAGCGGGTCGACGCGGGATCCCGTCAGGTGCCAACCGAGGCGATCGGACGCGCGGACATGTCCGGCTATGAAATCGCCGCCAAGCCGCATGAACGTTGCGGTGGCGACTTCATTCAACTTGCCGGCATCGCTGAATTTTAGCGCGAGTTGCAGCTGGTCGGGATCATAGTCCTTCGGGTCCAGGCCTTCCTCGCGGACTGCCTCGATGGTCCGCAGCAGCGCCAGTGCATCGGCGACGGTCCACGACGGCGCCTGTGCACGGCCGGGGTGGCCGCAGATGGCCAGACCAATCACAAGAATGGCGCGAGACCAGCATCGCCAAAACCTGTGCACGACAGTCCTCCATTTGCATATTTGGCAGCCATTAGGCGGTCGCATCCGAAGCGTGCCATTCGTATCAACCCTTAGTCTGGTGAAGCGAGGGTCCCGGTGATCTTCGTGCGGCGTGCCGAGAAGGGAGTTGGAGATAACCTAACTCCCGCGAGGGAGGTGTTAGGACGAGTATGACGACAAGTGAGGCTGCGCCGGAGGTTCTTGAGCGGGCAGTCCGCATGGTGATGGGCCATGAAGACGACCATCCATCCCTGCTGGCGGCGATCGAATCCATTGCCGAGAAGATCGGTTGTTGGGGATTGTGTGATGGAGAGGGTGAAGAAGGTCGAGGTGAACAGCAACGCGCTGGCGGTTGCACGAGACCGCGCCATTTTGTGAGATATCTACCGGGCGTCGTTGAGCGAGAAGGCTACGCATAACCAGTTCGCGTGACTGTAGGTGAATTTGTGATGTGGGCTATGTTGGAATATGATCAGATAGAGTGGCTCACGGTTTATGCAAATAGTACACGGATTCATCTAAATTACTGACATTGTTAAGACAATAATGGAAAATGCCCCGTCTCTATAATCAGCGGTTTGAACGAGACAGCTTCGCGATCCCCCTCATATTCGACCACGGAAAAGCCTCTCTCTGCGAGCGCTTGGCAAATCGCGCCGACGCTAGAATCTGGTGTCGAGGCACCGGCACTGAGGCCGATCGTTTTCGCCCGGTGGACCGCCCCCCAATCCAGATCCTGCGGCTCAGCCACCAACGCAGCGCCGGGGCAGCCAGCAGCCATGGCGACTTCCACCAAGCGCTTGGCATTGGACGACAGCGTGTCGCCGACAACCAGAAAATAATCTGACTCAGGCGCAATAGCCTCAACCGCAGCCTGTCTGTTGGTCGTGGCATAGCAGATGTTGCCCGAGCGCGGGCTAGCCACGTCCGAAAACCGCGCTTTAATAGCGTCGACAATGTCTTGCGCTTCGCGGACAGCAAAGGTTGTCTGCACCGCATAAGCGAATTTCGCGTCATCCGGCAGGTCGAGCTGCGCGACATCCTCGGGGCATGTGACCACGACAACAGCATTGTCGGGCACCTGCCCCAACGTCCCGATGATCTCGGGGTGATCCCGATGGCCGATGAGGAGGACAAGCCGCCCCGAACGATGGTGCGCGACGACGTCGGCATGTACCTTTGCGACAAGCGGACAGGTCGCGTCGATTACCTTCAGTCCGCGCGTCTCGGCGCTTCGGGCGATTGCAGGGGCAACGCCATGGGCGGACAGGACAAGCACCGAGCCTTTGGGTGCATCCTCGACTTCCTGCACGAAAATCGCGCCCATCGCTTGCAGCCTGGTGACCACCGCGCGATTGTGAACAATCGGACGCCGAACATAGACCGGAGCCCCGAACAGCGCGAGCGCACGCTCGACAGCTTCGATCGCCCTGATCACGCCCGCGCAGAAGCCACGCGGATTGGCGAGCAGTACGCGCCGCGAAATTGGATCTCTCTCCCGGGCCGTTTGCTCTGCACTCGTCATGGAAGCCATCTCAAGCTCATCAATGTCTTAGATTAATCGGGCCAGCCGGCACCGAACATAAGCACCTTAGGACAGGTTGATCACAGCACGTCCGGGGGCGCCTTATCGATAATTGGACCAGTGAAACGATTCGGCCTCTCCAACACGATGATCACCTGATTCCCCGGTCCAGCCTCGGAGGAAACGACCTTGACTCGCCAACGCAACGCTATCGTAATCGGGGCTGGCTTCGGTGGGCTAGCCCTCGCCATTCGCCTGCAGAGCGCCGGCATTGCCACGACCATTGTCGAGAGCCGCGACAAGCCTGGCGGTCGCGCCTATGTCTGGCGCAAAGAGGGCTATGTGTTCGATGCCGGGCCAACCGTGATTACAGATCCGGCGTGCCTGCGTGAATTGTGGTCCCTCTCCGGGTCGGACATGGCGGAGGACGTCGATCTGATGCCTGTCAGCCCATTTTATCGCCTGATCTGGGGCGATGGCACCGCATTCGATTATTCCAACGACGAAGCCTCGCTCGACCGCGAAATTCATAAGCTCGACCCCGCCGACGTCGACGGATACGCGAGGTTTCTCGAATACTCGCGCGCCGTTTATGAGGACGGTTATGTCAAACTAGGCTCCGTACCCTTCCTGACCGCGACCAGCATGGTGAAGGCAGCACCGGCGTTGATCCGGCACAAGGCATGGTCCTCGGTCTATGCAACTGTTTCGCGCTTCGTGCGCAACGAGAAGTTGCGCCAGGCGCTATCGTTCCACACCCTGCTGGTCGGCGGCAATCCGATGCGCACCAGCAGCATTTATGCGTTGATCCACGCGCTGGAAAAAGCTGGCGGCGTGTGGTTCGCCAAGGGGGGCACGAACCGGCTCATCTACGGCATGGTCGCGTTATTCGCGCGGCTCGGAGGCAAACTCATCCTCGGCGACGGGGTTTCGAGGATTGATCATGCAGCGAACAGGGTGACAGGCGTGGTGACGAGTTCCGGCCGATTCCTGGCCGCGGAAATGATCGCGACCAATGCCGATCTCGTGCACAGCTATGGCTTGATCAGCCGGTCGCGCTTCGCCGATGCGTCGCAAGCCAAGTTGCGGCGCAAACGCTTCTCACCCAGTCTTTTCGTCGTGCATTTCGGCGTGCGGGGGAGTCTCCCCGGCATAGCGCATCACTCGATCCTTTTCTCGGATCGCTACGCCCCACTGCTGCGTGACATCTATGATCTTGGCCGTCTGCCGGACGATCCTTCGATATATCTCCACCATCCCACCGCGACCGATCCCGGCATGGCACCCAAAGGACATTCCACCTTCTATGCGCTCGCGCCGGTGCCCCATCTTGGCAAGGCAGATGTCGACTGGGCGGTCGAGGGGCCCCGCTACCGCGAAATCATCCTCGATCGTGTCCAGGACATGCTCATCCCCGATTTGCGCGCACGTCTGGATGTGATTTTCCATTATACACCGGCCGACTTCCACAGCGATTTGGGCGCCCATCTCGGCAGTGCGTTCAGCCTTGAACCGACGCTCACGCAAAGCGCCTGGTTCAGGGCGCATAATCGCGATGATCATTTCCGGAACCTATTCTTCGTCGGCGCCGGGACTCACCCTGGCGCAGGGATTCCAGGCGTCGTCGGCAGCGCCAAGGCGACCGCAGGCCTGATGATCTGAAACAGGATCATGCCCCTTGGGACATGTTGCCCCCTCGCGAGCCTTGCTTATTCGGAACCTGTGGACACGCTCGAGCAGACTGCGCGGCGCCTTGGATATGCGGGACTGCTTCTGCCCGCCCTGACACTGTCCACCATGGCGATCGATCCCAGCCTGCGCTGGTTCGTCGTCGTTGCCGGTTTTGGTTATACCGCTTTCATCTTCAGTTTCCTTGGCGGTATCTGGTGGGGCTTGGCGATGACGCGTCGCGCGGTGCCCGCATGGCTATGGCTCGCGGCGGTCGCGCCAAGCCTGATCTCGCTGGCGCTTTTCCTGCCGTGGGCGTTCGGCTGGGAATGGCCCGGGCCGGAGATGCAAATTCTAGCGGCGCTTGTCCTTGTCTCTCCGCTGGTCGACCTCGCTATAGCGCGGTCGAAACCATTGCCGATCGGTTGGATCCGTCTTCGTTTCCAACTTTCCGCAGGGCTGTCGCTGTTGACCATCATCATTGCCCGCCTCTGAACCCCGTCGCGGGGATGCTCAGCCTTGCACGCTGTCAACGATCAACGTTCCGAGCCTGCGGCCGGAAAGCCAGGCAAGTTCGACACGGGGACCCAGCAGCCAGTCTCCGCACGCGCCCAATTGCAGCGCGGGATTCCATAATGCACCTTTGTCCGTCCCCCGGGTCATGGCAAAACGCCAGCGATGGGCGCTCAGGTTCAGGACGGGCGGAAAGTCGATCCCGCCGCAATGTTTCTTCAGCGCTTCCAGAAGACTCCAGGCGATGCCTTCGGGCTGTTCTTCCAGATGCGCGACCGACCAGGAGCCGGAGCCTTGCACCACCCAGGCTTCGGGTCCAACGCGACCGGGCTTCGCGCCGTTGCGGCATGCCCAGGCGATCGGCCCGCTATCGCGGATATGGTTCGGGGAAATGTCGGGCCTGCCATCGAAGACGATCATCGCGGTCCAGCAGGGTTGAGATCGCGCCGACATTGCTTCCATCGCCATGTTCAGGTCGGCAAGCGCCAAGCAGGTTGCAGCCTGTTCGGCGGGTAAGGCAACGACAGCTCCATCAAACGGACCTTCGACACCGCTCCCAACACGGACCCACCACACATTCCGATCGCGCAGCAGTCCGTGCGCATGGGAATTGAAACGGACCTGATGATGAGCGGCAAGGTGTCGAACCGGAGCATTCATCGTCGGGCTGCCGACCCAGGCATCGGCCCCCGCCTCATCCCAGCGTGCGACGACGCCCAGTTGCGCCCAGGCATCAACCTGTGCCCTGAATATGGGGTCGCGTGCGGTGAAATATTGCGCGCCATGATCGAGCGCGACGGTTCCGCGCGATGTCTCGATCCAGCGCGTCGACATCCGGCCACCGGGTCCACGGCCCTTGTCAAACAGAACGGCGCCTATGCTCGCTTGTCGCAGCCTGTCCGCACAGGCCAGGCCGGACATTCCCGCGCCGATAATGGCAAATTGCACCAGATCACTCCCTGCACGCGAGAATCCGCGCCGCGATAGAATTCTGTTTGCGGCATGAGACCAATTTGCGGCTAGATGACCAAAGGGGCATCGCGTTGGCCGGATGTCCGTCCATACGGGTGTGAACGCATATGTCGCTCTCTGAAATGATCGCAGGCAGCGCCATAGCGGCTGTGATCAGTAACCCTCGCCTGCCCGATAATCCGATCGTCGACTGCAACGACGCCTTCATCGCGCTGACCGGCTATGACCGAGACGAAATCGTTGGCCGCAACTGCCGATTCATGTCCGGTCCCGCAACCGAAGATGCTCTCACCGAAACGATCCGCGCGGCCATCCGTCACCAGCGACCCGTTCTGGTCGAGATTTTAAACTATAAGAAGGACGGCACGGCATTCCGCAACGCGGTGATGGTCGCGCCTGTATTCGGCGCGGACGGCGGCCTCGAATATTTTCTCGGCTCCCAGATGGAAGTCGATGTCGACAAGGCGGAAGCCAGCGCCGCGCGGTTCCAATCGTCGCGCGCACGTATTGCAAAGCTGTCACGCAGACAGAATCAGGTTCTCATCGCCATGGCTGCGGGAAAGCTCAACAAGCAGATTGCCTTCGACCTCGGGCTGACGGAACGGACGGTCAAGATGCACAGAGCCGCCATGTTGCGAGCGCTGGGGGTGCGGACGGGAGCAGAAGCGATCAGACTAGCCATCGAAGCCGGTTACTAAGGTGGGCATAGGCGGAGAAGCGATCACTTCGCTCAGAGCGTTTCGCCCAGCGCATCCGCCACCGTGAAAATGTCTTTGTCGCCGCGCCCCGAAAGGTTGAGGATAGCAAGCTGGTCCTGACAATAGCCCGCTGAAGCAGTGGCCAGTCCAGCAAGCGCGTGCGCGCATCCCAGCGCGGGAATGATCCCCTCGACCCGGTAGCACAGTTGAAACGCCTCCAGTGCCTCGGCGTCCGTCACCCCCGCGTAACGGCCCCTCCCGATATCGTGAAACCACCTATGTTCAGGGCCGATCACGGGATAATCGAGCCCGGCCGAGATCGAATGCGCCTCGGTGACCTGTCCGTCGGCATCCTGAAGCAGGTAAGTCCGATTGCCATGCAGCACAACGGGGCTGTCCGCCCGTCAGGCTGGCGGCATGCTTGCCCGTGCCTATGCCATGCCCCGCGGCCTCGATCCACAGCATATCGACCGCGTCGTCGAGAAACGGGTGGAATAGGCCGAGTGCGTTCGAGCCTCCAGGACTATCGCGGCAAAGCGCTCGTCTGCTGGCTCCCAGGGACAGATTTGATTCGATTTGCCGGCGCGTACTGACGTTCAGGGTCAGCAATATCCGGTGGGTCAGATCGTAAGCCAGCACATTAGCCCGGCGGCGGCCACACTTCCGATCTCATGACTCTAGCGCCGGGGCAGCATGCGGGCAAAGAGCCCATCCCGAAGAACGTAATGGTGAAACAAGGCGGCCGCGGCATGAAGGCCGATCAGCCAGTAACCTACCGTTCCGCCGAGCTCATGAAATTCCTCCACTCGCTCGGCCAAGGCTTTGTCTGCAACAACGAGCGGCGGAAGCTCGAGACCGAAGAAGGGCACTGCGTCACCCTCGGCGCTCAGGATGAGCCATCCCGCGATCGGCATCCCGATCATGAGGATGTAAAGGGCCAAATGCGTGATCTTGGAGATCGTATGCCGCCAGCCCTGCTCCACTGGATCAACGGCAGGCGAAAAGACACGAACGAGAATGCGAATCCAAACAAGGCCGAACACCGTGAGGCCCAGCATGTAGTGCCACGTCTTCAGGCCCTCGCGTAGCGCGCTGCCGCGTGGATAGAACTCACGAAGCTCGATTGCGCCGTAGACGCCGATCAGCAAGGCGAGCGTGAACCAGTGCAGGAAGATCGTCGTCGAGCCGTATCGCTGCGCGCGGCCATCTTCAGTCATGCCGATCTCCCGTCAATGGCCAGCGTTTCGGCCCAACTGGAATGACAATATTCGCACGAGCACGGCGGATCGCTAGGTAGATTCCCTAGGGCCCGGTGATCCCACTAGGCCGGGTCTCAATCATCCACGAATGGCTCATCTCGCACGGAAGATTGCAAATGACTCAGCCATGCCCAACTGACCAACCATCTCTGCGACGTCATCGGCGCCTACAATTACGGCCGCCTCCTCAAAACCCAGCGCGGCCTCTCTCCTACGAATATATCTGCAAATCTGGGCCACCGAGCCTGAACGCTTTACACTCGATCCGCACCATCAAATGCCGGGACTAAACAACTAGCCTTAGGCAGCCTAATTCTTCGAGAACGCTTGCGTCAGCTGCTACGCGGCGAGACCAAGTGTCTTCGCCCGCTCATCCGGCAGCCGAGTTGGTGATCTCAATTCCCGCAATGTGTCGCGCTCCAGCCAAGCGCGAAGGGCCGACATCGCCATCGGCCGAGCGAACAGATAGCCTTGCGCGTAGCGATATCCGAGACCCCGAATTTTTGTCAGCTGATCTTCGCTTTCGATGCCTTCGAATATGCACTCTAAGCCAAGGTTCTGACAAAGTCCCAAAATGGCCGCCACGATGTTGCGTCCGGAAACGCTCTCGAGGTCGGCTGCAAAGCTCTTGTCCACCTTGATCTTGTCCGGGAACAATCGACGAAGATAGCCTAGACTGGAATATCCGGTGCCGAAATCGTCGAGCGCCACCTTTACCTGCAAAGCCCGCAGCCTTCCGATAGCAGCCTCGGCCGCATCGAAGTCCCGCAATAATGCCGTCTCGGTCAGCTCGAAGGTAATGCGACCGGAGGCAAGGGGACCCTGCTCGATGATTTCGACCAATGAATCGATTGTCGCGGAAGAGGTAATATCGTTCGCGGAAAGATTGAAGGACAGGCCGATGTGGCCAGGCATGAACAGCATGCGATCAATCGCCTTGCGGAAGAGCGCAAGGGTGACCGCGTGGATCAATCCGGTTCGCTCGGCCATCGCTATAAAACTGTCAGTCGGGACAAGCCCCAATTTTGGGCTCGTCCATCGCGCCAGCGCTTCCACGGCTACCACCGTCATCGTCTGCGTATCGACGATTGGCTGAAACTGCACATCCAGCTCCGTGTCGAGGTCGGCCTCACGCAGGGCACTCTCAAGCGCGCGCTCCGAGCGTATCGTGGTCTCGTGCGCCAGTGAAAACAGGCCGCTCCCGCCCTTCCCTTCGGACTTGACGTGATAGAGAGCGTAATCAGATCGATCGAACAGTTCGTGCGCGTTCACACCCGCCTCGGGATATATTGCGAGACCGCACGACCCGCCCAGGGAAACCTGAAAGCCGTCGAACCTGAAAGGCCGCGAAAGCAGGTCGCAAAATTGCTGCCCGATTTCGGCGGCGCGATCGACGTCGTCGAGGATCAGTAATCCGAACTCATCCCCACCAAGCCTCGCGACGATAACGCCATCATCCGCGGCGTTTTTCAGACGCGCGCCCACCTCCGCCAGCAGGCTATCACCGACAGCATGCCCGTAGGTGTCGTTGAGCAGCTTGAATCGGTCCAGGTCGAGGACTCCAACTGCAAAGCTCCCTTGAGCCGCAGCCTTTGCGCGAAGCACCTCGTCCAGTTTCGAGAAGAAGAAGCGCCGATTGGGGAGACCGGTGAGACTATCGGTGTGGGCAACAAGGGCATTTTCGCGGCTCAATTGCTCCGTTTCCCGCTGCTTGGCCGCAAGTTTGTCCTGCGACTGCACCAGGCTCGTGAAGCCAGCGAAGCTGTTGAGCAGGACCCTGATCATGACAACGGTGACGAGCGCGACGTTGAAAGCGATGGCCGTGAACACGGCGTTTCCGTCGCTGACGTAATAGATCAGGTAAGGAATCATGACGACCGTCGTCAACAGCAGTGCCGCCTGCGGCAGATGCATCAGGCAGAAAATGCAGCCGATCACGGTTACCGCAATGAAGACGGCAATATGTCCGCGCTCAAACGCACCTCCATACTGATCCAGAGCCAGCGACCAACTGATGTACGCGGCACCCAGCACGCCAGCATGGACGGTGGTGCGCCGTAACCGCGCTGTTGCGTATCCCGGCGTCACATCGCTTGTCGTTGTGGCCCTAAGCCAGCTTATAATCCGAACGACGCACAGCACTGTCAGCGCGGAGGGGATTGCGATGGTGAGAAGAGCCGGCGCAAAAGGGTAATGCGTGTACGCGACGGCAAAGGCGTTCATGGTCAACAGCGCGTAGAGAAGAGGAACCTGCCGGCGAAGTTCACGCATTTGAGCGACCGCTACATCGGGCGAGGTGCCACTCAAAGTAAGCCAAGGGATGAGACGAACGCCTTTGTACACAGCCGGACCTTGATACTGAACTGATCAGTTTAGCGCACCAGGCGTAAATATTTCGTTTAAAAACAGGCTCATGATCTACAGTGGCGCTGAACCGTTTTCTGTCCGCTGAATATGCGACGGGCGTATCTTTGAGCGCATGCGGTCCTTACGCAGCGAGTACCATCAAACCGCTCAAGGGCTATGCGAAGGCATCGACCGGTCGGATCACCGTCGGTGTCGAGCGCCGGACTAACGGCAGGAGTTGCCGTCGGCATCAGTGTGCCCGCTGCATCAGCGACGGTCGGTGTCGTGACGGCTGTGCGGCCCTGCACCAGGAGGCCAGACTTACGGGCGGCCTTAAGGCTCGCGTTGTCTCACGACCGCGCTGCCAGCATCTATCGGGGAAATACGCATGCCGATGTGGAAGCCGGCATCGTAGGGATATCTACCGATAGAACGGCGCGGCCCACGCGCTAGATTGCCAGAGGACCGAACGAGGAGGCCGCACATGATGGAACACGATGCGAACCGGATTGAGCCTGTGCCGAACCCACTCACGCCGGCCATCTGGACAGTGCCGATGCTTCGTATGTGTCAGTTCCACTGATGCTCGGGACTACCTGGTGGAATGCGACGGGGCAGATGCTGTGGCCGCAGGAACGTGAGCATATGCGCTGCCACGGTGGCGCGTATGCCCTGCTAGTGGTTCCCGAATCGATCGAGCCCACCGGCGAGCAGGGCCTGCTCGCTTGACGGATCGGCTGAAAGTGCGTGCTGGAACAGCCATCGACCACAGCGTCCGTCGAACCGCCGCGTTCCTGAACAAGCTGCAGGCGTGCGTCCGATTGTCGAGCGAAGAAGAGCGCGCCCTTCGAAATATGATGCGAGACATCCGATTTCTGGCGCCCGGGACCCATCTCGTCGAAAAGGGCGACCTCCCGCGCCATGTCCACATCCTGCTCAGCGGATGGGCCGCACGTTACGAACTTCTGCCCGATGGCTCCCGCGCGATCACCGGTTTCCTGCTTCCGGGTGACCTGTGTGACCAGCATGTCACGGCAATCGGACGGATGGACCACTCGATCGCGACGCTAACGCCGGCGATGGTGGCCTATGTGCCGAACGGACGGCTCGAAGCCATCGCACGGATGCATCCCCGGGTTGCGCAAGCCTTGTGGTGGGCCACCCTTGTCGATGAAGCGGTTCTGAGAGCCTGGCTCGTGAACGTCGGAAGACGTGGCGCGTTCGAGGCTATCGGGCATCTGCTGTGCGAGCTTCATGTGCGCCTCGGCAGGGCCGGCCTCACGGAAAACGCGGATTTCGTATTGCCGATTACGCAGGATGAAATCGCCGATGCGCAAGGTTTGACGACGGTCCACGTCAACCGGATGTTGCGGCGCTTGCGGAAGGAGGGTTACATCACGCTTGCGTCGGGCAGGCTCGTCATAAACGACGTGGCGCGTCTTGAAGCCATGAGCGGCTTCGATCCCGGCTACCTGCACGGGTCACCCGTAAAGCTGCTACGGCTCATGGGATGACGACGGGAGGCCGCCCGTCGTTCGGCTAGATCTTGGCAGAGTAGAGCATGCGACCGGGGCCCAGGCGCTCAAAGACCCGCTCTAGATCTTCTTCCGCGACCGCGAAGCATCCCTGGCTCCGGCCGAGCTGCCCGTGGATGCTCAGCATCTCCTGGTTCGCATACCAGGCCGAATGAATGACGATCGCCCGTTCGAGCGCATTACTGTTGGTCGGATCCAGCCCGACCAGACGCTGGGAGCGGCCATGCTTGCCGATATAATAGTCGCCCGTCACGAATGCGCCCTCACTACTGGCATTCGACCGTGGCGCGTTCGAGAACTGTTGCAGCCATCCGGTATGCGCGGGGTCGGAACCCCTGCCATGAGCGACGAACAGGGTGCTTGTGGCGCCGTTCGCCAGGTCGATCAGATGGAAGCGCGGCAAGGACGAGGGCACGCTGAAATCGGCAATCGCGATCCGGTCTCGGAAGGCAAGCCGATCCTGATGGCGTTCCATCGCCCGGAGCGCCTCACGCAACAATGCGGGACGGAGCATACGTGGTGACGCAGGTGTTTCGTTGGCGGCAACCGCACGCCCCACGACAAGTGATGGAATCGCGAGCGCGCAGACTGCACCTGCAGCACCCTTCAACAAGCGGCGGCGCGACGGCACCGTTTCCGAAAACTCTGTCATCATATTCGAACCCACTCCACAATCGGATGATAGGCGCGATCCTGATCGGCAATTTCACATTTGTTTGTTCGCCGGCGCTTTGCCGCAAGCCAGCGGCGTCCCGGCGAAGCGGACGCGTGAATGGCCCGTCGGCCGCTGAACGGGCGATCACAGGTTGGAGGGCAGCGCCACTTGCGTTTAGCCGATGCTGAGCCCCCGGGGGGCGCGAATAGGTATAGTTCCGAATAGTGCGGAACCGCAGCCTGCCTAGGGAAAGGGCTACTCTGTTCACGAGGCCGACATGAGCCCTTTCCGCAAGTACGCCGTGCCGCTTCTGGCCGGCGCCGCCCTCTTCCTGGGAGGGACGGTGCCCGTGTGGGCGGAGGTCCGGCCCGCCGATCCCGTCTCACTTGCCGCGGGCACGGTGCTCGACGCCGTGAATCGACTCAGGCCGGGACAATTTCTCTGGGCACCGCAGATTGCACCGACCGGCCCGGTCCTGCTGATCGTCAACATCACGACCCAGCGCGCGATCCTCTATCGCAACGGCGTGCCGATCGGCATCACGACGGTGTCGACGGGACGGGCGGGACATCTCACCCCGACCGGTGTCTTCATGGTGCTCCAGAAGCATGTCAGGCATTTTTCGAGCATCTACGACAACGCGCCGATGCCCTATATGCAGCGACTGACATGGGGCGGCGTGGCGCTTCACGGCGGAATCCTCCCAGGTTATCCGGCATCCCACGGCTGCATCCGGCTGCCGAAGGAATTTGCCCGGCTCCTGTACGGGGAAACCCATCTGGGCATGACCGTCATGGTCGTGCGTAGCGATATGCTCCCCGCATTCGCACCGAGCATCGATCCGCTTCTACCGTCCCTGACGCAAGGATCCCCGTCCTCGGAATTTGTGTGGCAGCCCGAACGGTTCCCGACAGGCCCCCTGACGATTCTCGTCAGCGCCGCCGACAAGACAGCGGTCGTCATCCGCAACGGTCGCCAGATCGGCTCGGCGCCGGTCACGATCGATGCGCCGGTTACCCGGCCGATGCTCTTTGTCCTGCAATCCGTCGATGCGAACGGACGTCATTGGGCGAGCCTGCCGCTTCCAGGCCAGGAGGAGGTCGCATTGACCGATCTGCCGCGTGACAGTGTCCATATTTCCGAGGCGTTTCGCTCTCTGGTCCTGGACATCGTCCAGCCCGGCACGACGGTGCTGGTCACTGGGGATACCCTCGGCACAGGCGGGAGACCCAAGGCAACAAAGCTGCTCGAAAGCGAATAGCCGCGCCAACGCGCGCTGCCTGGCACGATGACGCGCGACACATAGGTGCCCGTGTCGCCGGGCGCGGCCGATCTCCAAGCCGACGCGTCGCCACCCGATACGACAAGCTGGCCGACAACTTCCTCGCCATGGTCAAACTCGCCTCAGCGCCTGTGGCTGCGGACTTATGAGTCTACGGCTTAATACAACGTAAGGTGTGGTGCGATTTGTGGTGACATGTTTTGCTTGACGGAGACACATGTCGCTCAATCTGCACAAATCCGCAGATATCTGCGGATTTTGGCTCATAATCTGACGGGCCGGTATGAGGTGGATTTGGTTTGCTAATCCAACGTAGGACGTGGCGCGCGATTTCATTGCGTTCGGAATAGCATAACCGCGCTTGCCGCCAACTCTGGTCGAACGATCCGGTGTTCGAACTCGCGCTGAAAGCCGTCTCGAAATTGATCAAGCCGAGCACGACGAAGATCGAGACGATGGAACTTCGCCAGAGCAAGGTGAAAGATTTCGAGGATGCTCGAGAGACCTTGAACTCGCAGCCAGATTGTTGGACCGAGGCGGGTGCGGTCGGCGGCAAGCCGTAACCGACGAGTCGGCCGAAGACGGGTCGGCTCGCTGATCTGATCAGGCGCTTCGACTGAGTACCAACCGCCGACCGTGAACCGCCAAGGACAGCCGTGGGACTGACGCCACCCGATTATGGAGCCAGCGAGCACCATGAAATCTGGCGGTGGTACCATTGCTATACTAGGATCCGATCCGGTATCCGCGAGACAGTCGGAGCCCCGCCCGCCGTGCCGACCAGCGGCACCACCGCCCGCGCAGCAAGCTCGTCGAGCCCCTCGGTGATCCATCTTGAATAATGCCGCTCGATCATGGCAACCGAGGTGTCGTGAAGGGCAGCGACCAGACGAATAGGCAGGCCTGCGCGCAATCCGCGCACGATCGACGAATGCCTGAGCGCATATGGGATCGTACTGAGGGACATGCCGGCATCCTCACAGGCCTGGTGCCAGAGCCGGGTCATTTCCGAGGCGGTCGACCATAGGCCGCGCTCGTCGCGTTCCCAGATCTGAGTGGCGCTGCGCCGCTCGGCGGTCTTGACCTGGACGTGACGCCAGCGCTCCAGGAGCGGCGCTGAAAGGGGACGGCCTTCCAGGACGGGTGCGAGGACGCCGAGCGTATCGGCGCCGACCGCGACGCGGATATAGGCGGTGGCCTGTTTTGAGCCCTTGAAGGATTCGGGAACCATTACGCGTCCGTGCGCTACCTGGACATCGGCGACGCTCATCCGCTTGACCTGCGCGAACCGCGCGCCGGTTGCGGCGAGCAGCACCACGAGCCGCCCAAAATCCTGGTCCAGGGCAAGTGCTGCAGCGATGATCCGGCGGATCTGGTCATCGGCGAGGATCTGGTTGTCGCGCGCCTTTGCCCTGGCGATTGCGTGAGCTTCGATGACAAGGCCATGTTTGATGACCACGGGCAGGTCGCCGGGCAGCGCGCGACGATGCTCGGTCCAGGCGCGATTGAGCGCGGCCTTGAGGTCGTTGACGACCCGTTGGATGGTCGAGCGGCGTCGCAGGGTCCGCAATTGCCAAGCCTTGAGATCGGCTTCGGTGAGGCGGGCAAGCGGCAGGCGGGCAAGCAGCCGGTCCTGGAGGACGTTGCGGGTGAGATTGCTGGCGGCGTCCGAGAGTGCCTCGCAGCCCGACTGTGCCGTACGTCGTGCGTTGCGGATCGCGAGATAGGCGTCGACGGCCTCGGCGACGGTGATGTCGGGATTGAGGGCGGTGTCGACGCCGCCTTTATCCTGGAGCTCGAACCAGCGGGTCGCCTTTTCGAGCGCCTGTTTCCAGTTGAGGACGGTCTGGCCGTCGGCGATCCCGACATCGTCGGCGACGCCCAATGACTGCTTGGTGCCGTTACCGTCGATGCCGGGCGGGCGATGGCGCGCGACCCAGGTGCCGCCGCGCTTGCCCTTGTAATAGCCGATATGCCGGCCTTCGCTGACCATGCGCCAATAGGGATGGTGCCGAATGCGAAGTCGCGCGCGGGCGCTGCGGTCTTGTAGCCGGAGATCGGCGGAAACGCGGGACATGGTCATCCGTCACAAAAACATGGTCCATAGAAATAGCTGGATCATGTGGGATGACGAAGTACATTTTCTCTATAACTGATTGATTTTATTGATATCCATGGACGTCCATTATCGTGTTTGAGGCGCTCTCTCACGGCGAAAACACGAGTTCGATTCTCGTAGGGGTCACCATCGCAAAGCGAGAAATGCCGGATTACCGCCGTTTCCAGCCCGCGATCAAAGTCGCGCCCACATTTCGCCCCACGCTTTTTCGCCTCCAATGACATGCATTGGCATGGCTTGAACGATCAAACGCGATTCTTGGGATTGCCAGAACTGGAAGCGTGAAGCGCTTCCAGCGGATAATAGCCTGGTCGAGATACAAGAAGGGGGCGAGCGCCCTTCGGCCTCGCCCCCTTGTCTGTGTTCGCCGAAAGCCGGCGTTTCTGCGACGACTTACACCGCCCGGTGACGGAGCAGCCGGTAAACGCCCACGGTGAAGAGCGGGACGACGAAGACGGCCAGGAACATATAGGCGAGCATGCGATAGCCGCTGGCGATGAGTGCCACGAGGCCGAAATGATTGGCCACGAAGATGCAACCGATCAGCATCCCGGCCGCGATCACCGCACGCGCCGTGGTGCTCAGTTCCGTGCCGCGACGCGCACGCCAGACGGTCGCGATACGTTCGTTGATGGCGTGGACCGAACCGGTGCCGCTTTCGAGCAGCGCGGCGAAGATCATGAACTGGAACACCAGGTGGAACAGCGGCATGTCGAGCTGCGTCAGCATGAAGTCCGACGGAAGAGTCTCGTGCTCGATCGCCGGATAGAAGGCGATCATGCAGACGAAGAATATGATCGCGGGCGCCATCGCCAGCGGACCCGCGATAAGCCCCGAGACGATCGCGTCGCGCTGGCTGGTCAGGTGCCGCAGCACGGGCAGGATCACGACCGCGCCGACGATGTTGTAGCTGGCGTAGGTCAGGCCACCCAGCGCCCAGCCGTCCGACGGCGCCGGGATGCCGAAATTCATCGAGATCTTGTCGCCGAAGGTGAGCAGCGCCAGCACCAGGAAAATCGCATAGACGCCGTAGAGCAGGAACGAGACATATTTGAACAGATGCTCGACCGACGAGTTTCCGAACGCCGCGAAGCCGGCGATCGACCCGGCCAGCGCCAAGGTGCCGACGATCGGCGGCAGGCCGAACATCGCCGCCCCGATCGCGCCCGCAGCCGCGCCGAACACGGCCAGGATCAGGATGACGAACAGGACATAGGCGATCTCGAACGCGATCCAGCCCGGCCCCAGAAGGCGCGCGAAGAAAGTCCGGTAATCATAGGCACCGACATGCCGGGCAAAGGCGAACGTGACTGCGGCGATGACGCTCCACAGCACGGTCGCCAGCACCATCGCGGCAAGACCGCCCCATGGCCCACTCGGCATGAAGAATTCGGCAAGTTCACGGCCCGTGGCGTACCCGCCGCCGATCACCACTGCCTTGAAAGCGAAGCCGGGCAGCAGAATCCGCTGGAACCAACTCGGTTGCGCGTTCTCTGCCATTCTTCAAAGCTCCCCTGCTGCTCGAGAGCTGTATTGCCCGGCAGTCATATTTTCAAGATCGGCAAAATATGTCCTGCCCAGATAAAGTCAACCTGGATGTCAACATCCGCGACCTTGATCCCGCCAGCCTGGGCACGCGCCGGATCGGCCCAGAGCAGGCATTTAACCCCGGCTCGGCGATAAGCCAAGCACAGGCCTTCCACCGTCGCAACACTTGACGCCGCCTCTGTTCACCCCGCTCCTGGTGAGATGACGATCACCCCTCACCCACTGAGCGCGTCCGAATTCTCAGCGTGCTTTTCGCAGCCGATGCGAAACGTGACTGCCGAAGCGGAGGCAATCGTCGATATCTGGCCCTATGTGGCGGCGGTGGGCCTTGGCAATGATGGCATCACGGACATAGGCGATGTCGCGCATGTCTACAGGGACAGCGAAGCGCGATTTGACCAGGTCCTGATCGAAACCGGCACCTTCAACGTATTTCTCGTCATCGTTATCGATCTGCAGTCGCGGTCGATTTTCGGACACCGCCTGCTCGATCTCAATGCCGAATACAGGCCGGACTGAGCGCGTACCGCATCAGAAAGCGACGTTCAGGATGATGGTGTCGCGATAGGTGCCCGCAGGCGGCGTGGTCTGGGTCGGGTCGATCACCGCGTGGAAATTATACCCTTGAAGTGTTGTGGCGTCATAGGTGCCGGGATTCTGGTCGGCGGCCCCGCTGCTGCGCCGTTCCGCGCCATTGGTGCCCCAGCGCACCGTGCCGGTGCTGCCCTGATAGATCTCGTAGCGCAGATAATCGGTGGTCAGGTCCCGCCGCATGCGCCGCCAGCCGTTCAGGAAATTGTCGCCGTCGCTCAGCCCCACCGTATAGCTGGTGTCCGCACTGCAGCGGATGGAGACAATGCCGGTAACCGGATTGAAGCGCGAAACCAGTGGAACGGAACCGAAATCGACATTCGGCGCGGTGATCAGGCAATCCTTGTCGACCGTCAGCGAGACATTGACGGCAACATTTACCCCCGTCCCCCAGTTCAGGGTCGTGAAGAGTCCCGGCCGCGTGAAGCCGGGGCTTTCGGAGGTTCCTACGCACACGCCGGCGACCCCGAGCGTGCAGACCGAGAAATACCAGCGAAGGTTGACGGTACCGCTATAGGTGCCCGCGGCGAGCCCGCCCGTTGCGGTCGTGCTGAAATAGAGCGGCACCGCTCCACCCGGCCCGGAGAAAAGCGCGAGCAGATCGAATCCCGAGAAATCCGCCTCGCTGCCGGCGGCGATCGCCGCACCTTGCGCCGTTGCTGCCACGCTGAACGGGATGGTTCGGCCCCCTGGCCCGGTCAGCAGGAAGGTCGAGCTGACCAGCCGCACCTTCAGATAATTTGTCGTCGCGATCGAAATCGTGGCGCAGCTCATTCCGCTTCCCCCACTGCCATGTTGGGCCTGCGTCGCGACGGTGAAGGATCCCGCGTTTCCCAGCGAGGCATTCGCGGTGGCGACCGTGCAGGATCCGAAGGCCTGCGCATGCGCAGGCGTACCCCAGAACGGCATGATCAACCCGATGACGATCAGAGCGTGACGGAACAGGGTCAGTGGCATGTCACGGGTCCAATCATTTCGGGCTGTTCGGCGGGGCGCCCGGCCGCGAACGCCGCCTGGCAGGTTCCGCCGTCCGGCAGGGTGACGACGACAGTGTTTTCCGGTTCCAGATCCTCCGCGAACAGCAGCCCATCCCAGCCGACCGACGCGGGGGCGGCGCCATTGATCGTCGCGGACGCTCCAATGGCGATCGGCTGCCCCGCGGCATCGACCATGGATATCCGCGCCGAGCGGGTCACCTTGATCGGAAATTCCAGCAGGAAACCGCTGCCGCGCGCCACCGCGACACGGCGCTCGACCTCGGGCGCGGAGACATTCGCGGGCAGGCCGAGCGGATCGATCTGATATTTTGCCGGATAATAGCCCGGAACCCAAGGCACCAGCACATGGCCGCCAGCATCGCTGACTCCCACTCGCTGGTTCTCGTACAGCACGGGAACACCTGCCCGGCCGCTGGTGCTGACCACCACGAAGGCGTCAGAAATCCGGTTCGCCGCGAACACCTGGCCACCCATGGTGACGATCGCCCCGCTGGCACCGACCCAACGGGTGAACTGCCCGCGCCCACCATAGGCCCCGCCGCGCAACTCGACATTGGACATGCGCCAGTCAAGCTCACCGGCGCCGTACAATCCGCTCGCCGACGATCGCGCCAGCGACGCGCTCATGCCCGCCCCACCCGAAAGCGGGATCGCGCGGCTATAGTCGGCACGCAACGCGGTTCCGCCCCGTGCGTCGCGCGCAATACCGGCGGAAGCCGCGCCGCGATCGCCGCCGAGCGGGATCATGACATTGAGCGCACCCGACCATGCGCGGCGATCCAGTTCATAACCGCCCGAAGCATAGAGTGTCGCGCCCCTCGCGACCGGCATCGACCAGGATCCGTTGGCCAGTCGCACATCCTGTCCGCCGCCGGTCTGCGCGATATAGCTGAGCGCGAAGCTGCCGATCGCGTCGCGCGACAGGCTGGCAGTGACGTTGGTCGTGGCGCGTGCATGATGGTTGCGATCGATATCGCCGATATCGCTGAAATCCTCGCTCTCACGGACATGGCTGGCGGCCAGCCCGAAGCCCCGCGCGCGATATTGATATTCCACCGTCAGGCGATCGCCCTCGTCGCCGCGTCGATCACTGTACGCATAGGCCGCCCGGACGATGCCGGCGGTGCCGAGTTGAACCAACGCCCCGACGCTGCCCGAGACAAAGCCGTCGGTCGCGTCGGCAGAACCTTCGATCGTCAGCATCGGCGCGACACCATAGCGCAACGATGCGCTGGCAGCCGGATCGCCATAGGCGAAGTTCGATCGGCCAAAATCCTCACGCAACACGCCGGCAGAGGCTGCGAAGTCGGCCAGGCCCGGTCGCAGCAGATCGTTGCTGACATAGAAGGGAACACTGGTCGCCACGCGACGTCCGAGCATGTCCGTGACCGCAATCACTGCCTGTCCGGCGCCACTCAGCCCCGGCATGGCATCGACGGTGAAGGGCCCGGGCAGCACATCCGCGCGCGCCGTTCGATATCCGTCGATGAACAGATCGACCGCTGAGGGCAGGCCTGCTTTCCCCGAGAATTCGGGCAGCGGATAGGTGACGATATCGGGGCGGACCGAGAAATCGCGCGAGATCTGAAACCCCGCCATGCGCACCGGCCGGTTGCCCGGCAGGCTGCGCGTGACGAAGTCGCCCGCTTCATAAGTGATCATATGCTCGTCGTCGGAACGAACCCAGCGCGTGTCGTAGCGCGTGAAATGCACGCCTCCGCCCGGCCCGCCGCTACGCAGCACGCCGGTGGTGCCGACCTGCCCGAATGAGCCGAAGATGCGGGTCTCGAGCCAGGCCGTCGCAACAGGTGCCCGACCATCTGAATCGCTGAAATTGAGATCATAGTTGAGCAACACGCCGAAGCTGCTGACCGGTTTTTCCCGCCGTGCACCGGCGCCGGTGATCGACTGGCGCGGAAACCAGTCGGCCGGCACGTCCAGCCTGAGCCGCTGATCGCCAACATCATATCGCGCACGTACGCCGGCAAGCGTTTCGACGGCAATGCGATCGCCCAGTCCGGGCGGCAGAATCAATCCTGCCTGAGCAAGGTCGGCGGACGCCAGTTCCAGCCCCTGCCCGGTCCGGCTGACGGGCACGATCAATCCCGACGAGACGCCATTGACGACGAGTTCGAGCTGCAGCGGCTGGACATTGTCGCGCATGGCGGATTCGTCGGGCCCGGGCAGTGCGCCGAACCGGGGCGGCACCGTCGCGGCGATTGCCGCCTGCTGCGCCATGGCCAGCACGACAAGGCCGGCCATCGCTTTCCCCGGAAGGCGGCAGATCCGGACAAGGCGTGAGCGACGCATGCCGGGTCACCCGAAACTACGGGTCCCGGGGCGGAACACGGGCGGGGCGTCATTGTACACGCCGGTCAGCCGCCTGCCGTGGCAGGCAAGGTCGTCGCAGTTCCGTTGACCGAAACCCGAAGCGCGCCCGTTCCGGCCCCCTGGGGCAAAGGCCAGCGCATCGTCGAACCGGCAAGGACATAGCCGAGCAACCCCTGCGCGAACGGCTTCGGATCGGCATCGAACGCGGCATCAACCAGCCGCGCATGGGTCGTGCCGGTGTTGCGGATCTCCAGGAACCGAGCGCCACCCTCGTTGACGATCCGCCACGCGAGCGACTGCGCGGGTGCAGCCGCTTTTACATCCGGTTGAACAAAGCCGGCGCCGTAAGAGAAAAGCGGAATCGCATAGCGCATACGGAACTGGATACGAGCCGCGCTATCTTCGGCCGGCTTCGCACCGGGCAAGGGGATTTCGTCGACGATGATGCGAAATGCCTGCTCGGTGCGCGCCGGTGCCGGCTGAGTGCGCGTCAGTCGGACGAGTTGCTTGCGGCCGGGTTCGATCGTGACCATCGGCGGCGTGCCGACAACATCGGTCTGCGCGGCATAAGCGTCGCCATCGCCCGATTGCTGCCAGGCGAACACCCTGACCTGAAGCTGGATCGGCGCCTTGCCGGGGTTTTCCAGCCACAATGCGGCCGAGCGCGCGTCCGGCTGGATCGTCGGATTGACCGGCCAGATCAGGATCGGCCCGGATTGTGCCGCAACGGGCGCCGGCAGCAGCGTGGCAAGCGCGATCATGAGCGGTGCCGCCAGGAGAGACGGATAAAGACGTGGATGGCGCATGGAATCCCCCTTCATGACGTCACCAGCTGAGGGTGACGATGAGTGTGTCGGAATAGGTGCCCGCCGGCTTGTTTCCGGGCAGGGTCAGGCTTCCGAAAATCGGAAGCCGCACATCTTCGGTATCGCCGGCCGCAATCGTGATGTTGCGCACCACGGAAACCCCGAATGGTTTGGTGCAGGCGGCATCCTCGCACACGCTGTAGTCCAGCCGCGTGGTCGTGTTGCCGAGTTGCAGGCGGCGCACGCCCAGATTCGCATGCGCGCCGCCGTCGATGGATATGTGCAGCTGGACACCGGCCGTGCAGCGCAACCGGATCGACTGGGTGGCCGACAGGCTGGCCGTACGGGTCGCGGTCGACAACGACGACGCAGTTCCGAAATTGAGCGTGCCGATACTCCCGGCATTGCCGCTCGCTCCCAGCCCGTCGACCAGGCATCCCGGCTCGATCGTCGCCGAAACCTGGAAGCTCTTGCCGGTTTCAGCGTGCGCATCCGCCGGCAAGAGGGAAGTCGCGAGGGCGAGCGCCGCCGCTGCTCCGGACACGGGGAGCCTGATCGCCGTCATGACCGGATCGAACTAGAGCTGGAGAGTGACGAGCACCGTGTCGGAATAGGTACCGGTCACGAGCCCCGCCGCGCCAAAGGCACGGCCATAGATATGGACGGTCTGCGCGCTGCCATCGCTCGCCAGCGTCACACCCTGTCCGATTGCAAGCAAGGTGTTGCGGCCACTGTCGGAATAGAGAGCGTAGCGAACATATTGGCCGCTGGCGGTGGCATGCGCCATCGCACGATTGCCCGATCCGGTGCCCTGACCGTCATGAGCGCCGGCACCGAAGATCAGCGAAGGCGCGATGCCCGGGCTACACTGGACCGCAATGCCGGAGGCACCACCGGCGATTTCGCTGTCGGCCTGCACGAACAGGCTGGTGTGCGAATTGAAATCGATCGTGCCGAAATTGACGGTCGCAGCACCGTTGTTCACGCTCTGCGCGTTGATGATGCACCCGGTGGTAAGCGTGATGGTGGCGTTGACCGTACCGGTCACGTCCGCCTGGGCCGGGGTGGCGATGCAGCACAGGGCAAGCATCGCGGCTGCCGGAGTCACTTTCTCGATCATTCCATTTCTCCCGGACTTGAGCCCAGCGGGCCGGCGCGAGAGCGTCGCTCCAGCCTGTGGGGGAAGGTCTGTAGTGGTCAAACACAGCTCAAGTCGATTGAGACCCGAACAAGGTTAAACCTAGTGATTCTAAGTTAATGACCGATTATCAATACCCACCAAAGTGGGTTGAATTTCCAAGTCTCGAACTATTGATTCAAGTTAATTTGAATCGAATGACAAAATCGTCCGATTACATCCATAATGGATGCAAGTGATCGCTCATCATGACCTTAAAAATGACCATCACGGTCGTTCCCGGCGACGGAAATTTCGAACACGCGAACTTCCTCACGGGTCGCCGATTCAGATCGGACTGATCTCGATGGTGATCATGTCGCTATAGGTTCCCGCCATATGCGCATCGACGCGATCGAGCCGCAGATCGAGCGGAAGCGAGGATCCACCGATACTGCGCGGCAGATCGAGCACGGCTTCATAATGCTGCCCCAGATCGATGTCGGTACCATTCAGATTGGCGCCATAGCGCACCGAATCCTCGGGCGACGATGACTCGGTGAGCTTGAGATAACCCTTGTTGGCGGAATCGATCGTCAACCGTGCGGTGGTATTTGCACGGATCTGGAGGAAAACACGGCGCTGCTTGTCAGTCGTCAGTTCGCCGAAATCCACCCGGCTGACCGGCGCGCCCTGACCAAAGGCGCCGGCCGCCCGCGATATTCATCTGCGCACGCGGCGGGGATACCAGCGCCACATGGATGGGGCTGGCCGCATGGCTGGCGCGCAACCGCGCCCATCTTGTCGCAATGGCGCTGAAGGAGGGGCTGATCACCAACCCCTGCCATATCCAGTCCGGCTCGGCCGCCGCCTAGCGCGTTTCCAGGCTCTTCGGCCGGAACATGACCCATTCCATTGAAATCACGTAAAATTCAAAGCGTAGGCCAGTCACTTCATCCACGATAGGAGCGGGCTCACCCTTGCGGTGGAATGCACGACGGATGTCGCTTATCATAGCCTGCGTCACGCGATCCAAGGGCGGTCCGATTGCCATGATGTTTCTGATCAGCGTCCCGCGCAGGGCCATCCGCCTGATACTGTGCGCATTGCTTGTGCCCTTCGTGACGGCGGAGATGGCGGCCGCGGCACAGCCGACGAAACACGTCGTCCTGATCGGCGGACGGGAAAGCCACGCGCCGGGCGAACATGCTCATCCGAACGGCATCCGCATATTGGAGGCGCTGATCGAATCCTCGCCCGACGTAGCGGACACCGGACGCGTCGTCGTCCATGCCTATCCCGATGGCTGGCCGAGCGATCCCACCGTGCTGGAGCGTGCATCGACGATTGTCTGGTATTTCGACGGGCTGGAGAAACATCCGCTGCTCGATGCCGCGCGACGTGCGCAGTTCGACCGGTTGATGAAGAAGGGCGTCGGGCTGGTCACCCTGCACCAGTCATCGACATTGCCGCCGGGAAATGCCTCTATCCCCCTGCCCGCCTGGCTCGGTGCCGCGCGCTACGGCATGTTCAACCGCACAGACGAACGGGCCGACTTCCTCCCCACGCCCCACCCCACCACACAGGGCGTTCGGCCGTTCAGCTACAAGGACGAATTCTATCCGACGCTGCGGTTCGACGACGGTCCGGGGCGGATGACACCCGTGCTCAGCGGCATATTGGGCGTCCAGTTTCAGGACGGCAAAACGGTCGCCATCGCCCCGCAAAAAAGAACCGTCGCCTGGGCATATCAGCGCGCCGGCGCCGGGCGCTCTTTCCTGTTTACCGGCGTCCACTATCTCCGTGCATTCGACACGCCCGATATACGCAGGATGCTGCTCAACGCGATATTCTGGACCGCCGGCATGACCGTCCCGAAGGACGGCGTGCGATCGATCACGCGCCTGCACGGTAACTCCATTGGCGACTCGGTAGGCGATCTGCCACTGCCCTGACGCGCGCGTTCCGCGCGCCGGAAGGAACCCGGAGCCGCCCATGGATTTCGATGTCGTACGAATAGCGTCGGAGACCCATCTCGGCGGCAGCGAGAATGACGACTGCGCCGCCTGGATCAAGACCCCGTCCAGCATCTACGCATGGGTCATCGACGGCGCCACCTCGGTCGCGGAAGCGAACCATGTCGGCGCACAGTCTGGAGACGTCGCCTGGTACGCGAACGCGCTGTCGCAGGCGATTGCGGCCAATGCCGAACGCGAACTGTCGGCAAAGGCGCTTCATGCGCTGGCCGTCGCCAATGTGGCGCCGTCCTATGCGGCAGCGATACAGGGACACGCGGAAGCGGTTCCGCTCTACGCCCAGCCTCTGGCGGCAATCACGATTGTCAGGATCACGGGATCGGGCGATGCCTGCCACGGCGATCTGTTCTATCTTGCCGATTGCCCGGCCTTCACCCTCGACCGATCAGGTCAGGTGAAGCGGATCACCCTCGGCGACGATGGCAAGGCGGAGGCCCGCGTGGTTGCGCGCGTCGTCGCCGCACAGGCAAGCCACGGCTTTTCACCCAAGACGATCATGGGCGCACAAATGCCCTGGCTGCGGGAACGCCGTGAGATCCAGCTTCGCAAGGATCCGCTTCATGTTTCAACGCCCGCTGCCGGCGCAACGTTCGCCGGTTGGGAAATCGACCTCGATCTGGCGGATGTCGATGCCGTCATCCTGATGAGCGACGGTTTCGAGCGCTACACGACGCATTATGCGCTCGGCGATGATGCCGCGATGGTCCGGGCCATCGTCGCGGACGGTGCCGATACCGTACTGCATCATATTCGCGAGGTCGAGCGATCGGACCCGACATGCCGCGCGTTCCCGCGCCTGAAGGCCTCGGACGACGCCACCTGCCTTGTCCTGCGTCGGGTTTCATAGCGCGGGTTGACCATCGACCGGGGGTGCCGGACAATTGCGCCCTTCCCGACGACCGAGACCGCCATGAAGCGTGCCGCCCTGCTCCTCATGATCGTGCCCGTTCCGCTGCTTGCCGGCACGGCGGCCTCGATCGCCCAGGGACCGGAAATCCGCACCGAAGATGTCGAGCGCTTCTACGCGGTCTATGATGCTGCGGGCGGCAAACCAACTGCCGACCATCTCCGTCACGGCTATCTGGACGCGGCAAGTCCGGGGCTGGTCGCATTCGCGAAGCTGCGCAACATCACCGCGGACCGGATGGCCACCGCCATCGCCGATCAGCCCGCGATGTTCGCGGATGCACGCCGTTGCACCGCTGTTCTGCCCGCAGTGAAAGCGCGGCTCGCGCCCGCTCTGGTGAAGCTCGCAGCGCTTTACCCCAAGGGCGTTTATCCGCCCGTCACGCTCGCCATCGGCCGCGGGAAGACAGGCGGAACCGCCAATGCGTCCGGCGTGATGATCGGGCTCGAGACCCTGTGCGCCTTCGACTTCATGGAGCCCGATCCCGAGACCCGTTTCGTCCATGTCATCGCGCACGAATATGCGCATGTGCAGCAGCCGAGCGCGCAACTGGAAGATCCCGACGCGACCGTGCTGACCACCGCACTGATCGAGGGGGGCGCCGAATTCGTCGGCGAGCTGATCTCGGGATCGGTCAGCTATCGCCACCTGGCCGCCGCCACGAAAGGCCGCGAGGCCGAACTGGAAACCGCCTTCCTGGCCGACAAGGACAAGACGGCGTTGGGTTCCGCCTGGCTCTACAATGGCCGCGGCACGGCCGACCGCCCCGGCGATCTCGGCTATTGGATAGGCTACCGGATCGCCAAGGCCTATTACGCCCGCGCCAGGGACAAGCGCGCGGCGCGGCGCTGCGCGACATCATCGAGGTGCGCGATGCCGGCGCATTCCTGGCGAAGAGCGGATGGCGGCCGGGAATGACGCTGCGCTGAAGGCAACCCCGTCTATCCACCGAACGTCCGCTGCACCGAGACTCCATAATAGGCGCCGCTGCGTAACGCCCGTCGCTCGATAAAGCGGGGGGCGCTGCTGCCCCTGAGCCCCAGAAACACCTGGCGATCACGAACCCTCGCGCTGTTGGTCAAATTCTTGCCGAACAGGCGCAAGGTCCAGTGGGCGTCAGGCTTATGCTCGACAAAGGCATCGATCCGCGCACCAAGGCGGTCGTTCTGAAGCTCGTCGATCTTGAATTGTTTCTCGTCAGTCGCAAAGGCGTAGTTCACACCCCAGCGCAGGTTCCGGCGCGTCATGTCGTGGGTAAGCGAGATCTTGCCTTCGAACGGCAGATCCTCGGAGATCGAACGCCGCTCGCCCGTTGTCGGATCGGTCACCCGGCTACGCCGCACCAGCGTCTGCGTCTGCACGGTAACCCCCTTCAGCCCCAGCCAATCCATTGGAAGATTCAGGTCCGCCTCGATCTCGTCACGCGTACCCGATCCGATATTGCCGACTGCATCGAACACACCGCCACCAGCAATAATGGGAATGCGATCGACAACGTTGCTGATCGCCTCATGTCGCGCTGTCAGAACAAGTGACCCCGCCCCCAGCCTGCGTTCCCAGGCGAGCTCGATACGCCACAGGCTGTCGGGCTCGAGATCCTTGTTGCCTGCGGTGACCGTCCCCGTGGTCAGCGACGCGCTGCTGACGAAATCGCCGAAGTCGAGCTGGCCGACCTGGCGTTCGATCAACAGACGGAATTCGTTCGCACCCGGCGGCGACCAGGTCGCGAGCAGTCGCGGTTTCAGGAAAGCCAGGGATTTGGTCAGATCGCTGTCACCGCTCTGCCGCAGCCGCGAGATCTCGGCACGGATACTGGTCTCAACGCCCAGATGCGCCAGCGGCCTCCAGCTTACTGTGGCGAAGGCCTCGGCGCGATCCTCGGCGACAAGGACATTGGCAGCAGGCAGCGGAATGGGCGTGCCATTCTCGGCAAGCGATGTCCGGCTGTCGAGGATGTTACGCGCGCCCTCAGCGCCGGTCTCGATCGAAAACGGCCCGATATTGGTGCGCACCACCGCGCGCAGGATCGTCTCGCTGGCGTCCGAATTCTCCTTGCTGACCTCTTCGTCGTCCTCCTCAAGAGAGGTGTCGGTGCGGCGGACGCCGGTGTCGCGCCGGATCGCGACCAGTTCGATGCCGGTGCCGCCGGCGAACTGACGTTCGTAGTGCACGCCGCCTTCAGTGGCGCGCGTATGATTGCGCTCGGTGCCGATGATCCGGGCGATTTCGGGAAAGCTGATCAGGTTCGTGATATCCGCGAACATGCTGCTATCCTTGAACAGCCCGTTCACCCGGATCTTCCCGCCGAACAGAGGCTGGCGATAGCTGCCGGTCACCTGCCGGACAGTCTCACCCTCCGGCTGGCCATAATCGTTGATGCGCAGGATGGTGCCGTCGGGGGCATAGCGATTGCGCGAGCCGAAGCCGTGCTCGTCATCGATCGCCCGATAAAGCGCGCCCGATAGTTCGAGCAGACGATCGCCATTGCCATAGGCGACCTCGCCCGCCAGCTTCGGCGCGTCATAGCCATGGCGGAAATTCGCATATTCGGCCTCGACACGACCACGGAACGCCGACCCGTTCTTTCGGACAACATTGGCGATCAGCGCATAGCCCTGCATGTCGAAACCCGTTTCGGCGCTGCGGATAAGTTCGATCCGCTCGATCGCGCGCGCGGGGATGCGTTTCAGCAATTGTTCGATCGTCTCCTGCTTGGAGGTTGGCCGCTGCCCGTCGATCAGGACATTTCCAGCCGCGCCCGAATAGCCGCGGAGTTCGGCATTGCCTTCCTGCAAGCGGAAGCCGGGAAGCAGCGCCACCATGTCGAATGCGGTGTTGGGTTGCGAGCGTTCGAAGAATCCCGGCGGATAAGTCGAAACGCCGGGCCGGGTTTCGGCGTCGGCCTGCGCACAGGCGGGCGATGCGATTGCCGCAGCGACAGCGCACAAGGCGAAAGTGAGAGGGCGAACGCGTTTGGGCATGATGCGACTTCCGGTGCGAAGATGTTGCTGCGCTGGTCGGGAATGGCAGTCCGGCCGACCAACGGCCGGACTGCTTCATGCTCAATCGTCGATTTCGCGGTTCAGCACGGCGCCGGTGCGCGGGTCGATCGTCACTTCGACCTTGCGGCCATCGGCGTCGCGCCCTTCGATTTCGGCGGTTCCGCCCTTGATCTTCAGTTCGGTCGGACGAATGCCCAGCGCGATCGCGCGATCTTCGAGCGCGGCAAAGGTCATCGATGGCGGCGAAGCGGCCGGTGCCGCGCCGGGCCTGCCGGGCGCCGCGCCGATTGCGTGACCCGCCAGCAGCAGCGTGGCGGCCGCGACGGTTACGGCGCTGACAATGGATTTGCGCATGATATGCCTCCTTCTCGGGTTGGAGGCTGTCCATTACGGTTCGCGTGCTGACGGCCACCGTGCGGGAAGCGTCAGCAACGCGTCAGCCAGGCTGTGTTAGGACAGGCAGATGACCGAACGAAAATACGCCACCCGGCCGGCTGCCCTGATCGGTATCGCCATGGCCGCGATGCTCGGGATCACGGCGACCGCGTCTGCCGGAGACAGCAAGGAACAGCGCCGCGCCGAAGAGGCGAAGGCAATCCGCGCCGCCGTTGAACGCGGTGAAGTGATGCCATTGCCGCGTATCCTGGCGCTTGCCCAGGCGCGCGTCCGCGGCGACGTGCTGAAGGTCGAGCTGGAGCATGAGCACGGCCGGCTGACCTATGAGATCAAGATCCTTGCGGGCAATGGCCGCGTGCGCGAAGTGAAGCTGGATGCGCGGACCGGTGCGCTGATCGAGATCGAGGACGATTGATGCGCCTGCTGGTCGTCGAGGACGATCCTGATGTCGGAGACGATCTAATCCGCGCACTCGGCGATGCGGGCTTCGTCGCGGAACTCTCGACACGCGGCGACGATGCCTGGTTCCTCGGCGATACCGAGGATTATGCAGCTGTCATACTCGACCTCGGCCTGCCCCGGCTCGACGGGCTGAGCGTGCTGCGTCGCTGGCGCAGTGCCGGCCGGCACTTCCCCGTGCTGGTGCTCACCGCGCGGAGCGAATGGACCGAAAAGGTTGAGGGCATCGAAGCCGGGGCCGACGATTATCTCGCCAAGCCCTTCGCCATGCCCGAACTGATCGCGCGCGTCCGCGCATTGCTGCGGCGGGCGGGCGGGCACAGCACACCGCAGATCCGGATCGGCCGGCTGACACTGGATACCGGCCGGATGTCGGCACTGGTCGACGATCGTGCGATCCGGCTTTCACCGCTGGAATACCGGTTCCTCGAATTTCTCGGCCATCGCCCCGGCAAGGTCACCGCGGCGCAAACCATCGCCGAGCATCTCTACGGCGTGGCGGATGGCGGCGACACCAATGCGATCGAAGCCCTGGTCACACGGCTGCGCCGCAAGATCGGCCCCGATATCGTCGAAACGCGCCGCGGGCTCGGTTATCTGCTTTCGGAAGCCGCTGCATGAATTTTCGGTCGCTCCGGCTTCGGCTTCTGGCAGGCGCCGGCCTCGCGATCCTTGCCGCATTGGGCATTGCCGGCATTGGCCTGTCCCTCCTGTTCCAGCGCCATATCGAGCGCCGCGAATCCTTTTCGCTCCAGGCCAAGGCCACCGAATTGCTGGCGGGCCTGCGCATCGACCAGTCTGGGCGACCGATTGTCGACACCTACCCTTCGGACAATCGTTTCAACCGCCCGGCTGGCGGGCTCTACTGGCAGATTTCCACGCCGCAGGGGACGGTGCATTCGCCGTCTTTATGGGATCAGTCCCTCGGCAAGATCGCGCAAGTACCGAGCGACGACTGGCACGCGCGGCGCGCACCGGGGCCCTACTCCCATGGCCTTCTGATCATCGAGCGACTGGTTCGCCCGGACAGGAGCGGACGCCCCGTGCTGGTCCAGATTGCGACCGACGACGACGCGCTGGTGCAGGCGCAGCGCGAATTCGGCCGGGAGATGCTGGGGTCACTCGCCCTGCTCTGGGCCGTGCTGATGTTCGCTGCCTATGCGCAGGTCGGCCTGGGTCTGCGTCCACTGGCGCGCGTGCGCGAAGAACTCGAACGGCTTCGGCGGAACCCGGGCGCGCGCCTGTCGTCCGAACATGCCTCTGAAATCCGCCCGCTGGTCGATGCAATCAACGCGTTGGCCGACGCGCGGGCAACGGACCTGGCGCGCGCGCGCAACCGCGCATCCGATCTCGCCCACAGCCTCAAAACCCCGCTTGCCGCCCTCTCCGCCCAGAGCCGCCGCGCACGCGAAGCCGGCGCCATCGATGCCGCGGCCGGGCTGGATCGCGCAATCGCCGCGGCCGGCGCCGCGCTCGAAGGCGAGCTCGCCCGCGCGCGATCCGCGCTGGCGCGCGAAGCCAATCTGTCGGCCACGACGCGCGCGATCGACGCGGTCGAAAGCGTGATCGCGGTAATCGAGCGCACCGACGCCGGTGAGCGGATCGTGTTCGACGTGAGCGTTCCGGAAGATTTCGAAATCCCCGTCTCTGCCGCCGACCTGACCGAGATTCTTGGCGCCCTGATCGAGAATGCCGTGCGGCACGCGCGCCGCAGGGTCGCCATCGCGTGCAGCATCGATGCCGACCATATCGTGCTGACGATCGGCGATGACGGCCCAGGCTTGCCCGAGGCGCGCGCCGAACTCGCGGTGACGCGGGGTGCGCGGCTCGACGAGTCCGGCCCCGGCCACGGCTTCGGCCTGTCGATCGCCCGGGATCATGTCGAGGCGACCGACGGCGATCTCGACCTGACCAGTAGCGCAACGGGCGGACTCGAAGTACGGTTGCGCTGGCCCAGATCGCGGTAAAGGCACCGAACAGGACTATGTCCGCTCGGAGGATCGCCCACGCCTGACGCCCTTCACGCAATCACGGTGCGGACGCATTCCAGGCGCGGAGAGGAAGATCGAGCGCGCCGGCGTGATTGCCACCGCGCAGGATCGTGAAAACGTCGGGTTTGCCTTCCGAATAGCGACGGAAGGTGCCGGCATCGGCGCCGGCAATGGCAACGCGGATCGCATGGCCGCGCCGGACGAGCGCGGCGACGGGGAAGAATCCGATCTTCACCTCGAACGGTTTGCCGGGCGTCACCGGCTCGGCATCGGCGCGCTTGTGGCTGTGGGCGGGCGCCTCCATCGGATAGGGCAGGTCCGCGGGCGCGGCGAGCTTGCGGCTGACCGCGCGCAACATCCCCTCGGTCAGATAGGTGACGCGCCCGTCCGGCGCGACATCCTCAAGATAGACGAAGATCGCAGGATCTGCGGTCTCGGCGGTCATGGTCAGGGTGACGCTGGCGCGGCCGGCCAGTTCCATATCCCGGTCGAAGGGCTTGCTGGTATAAGCGATCAGCTTCGCATCGGCGCCGCGCCGGTCGCCATAATCGGCGGCGGCGCCGAACTGCGTGCTCCACCGCGTCGTCGCGCCCGTCGTCGCTGTGAAGTCGACCGCATAGCGATCCGATCCGTCGGCGCGGGTCGCGCGATCGGTCAGCCTATGGCCGGCATCGAGATGGAAACGGCGCGTCTCAACGCCCTTGGGCGGCCAGATGGGCGTGTCACGGAACTCGCCCGCGCCCAGCACATAATAGCGGATCGATCGTCCGACCGGTTCGCCCGCGCGCACCTTCGTCGCAAAGCCCCGCATCGTCGCGATCTGCTCGTCGAAGGAAGGCAAGGGCGCGCCACCCGCAGGCCGGAACGGATCGGTCGAGACATTGCCGCCATGGCTGTTCGCGGTGATGATGACCTGTGCGGGGATTTCGGGCGTCGCATTGTAGCGGTTGAGCGTGCCGGCCGCGGTGCCCGCGTCCATCCAGCTTCCCCAATATTGCACGGGCACCGCCTGTTTCCGGATCTCCGCAAGCCGCGTGCCGGGGCTGAATTCGGCGAGTGCATAGCCATTGGTAGCCTTGTCGTCGAAATAATCGGCTCCGGCATAGGTCTGCGCCGTCCAACGGCGGCGGCCGGCAATCGCCTGGCGGATCAGCGCGAAATCCTCATCTCCGTCGACGGGCTGCATGCGCGGGAACAGGCCGGAGCAGTCGGCGACGCGCACCGCGCAATCCAGGCCGAGCGCCGGATCGACCGAACGGCCGAGATCGCGACGCAGTGTGTCCGCGCCCCACCCTTCCAGCATGAAATCGTTGGAGATCCCGCCGGGCATGATCAGGTCGCGATAGGGATCGAAATCGGATTCGCGCACGATCGCGCCGGTCAGCCGCTCCGGCGATCCGGTCGCGAGATCGGCGGTGCTGGCCATGTAGGACAGGCCGGTCGCAATCACCTGGCCGTTGGACCAGGGTTGCCCGCGGAAATGACGGATGATCTCGTCCATGTCTGCGATCTCATCGGGGCCCAATTCGACGTCGCGCGGCCCGAACGATGCGGTCGAACCGCGAACGTCGACCACCGCAACGACATAGCCTGCCTTGCGGAAATCGGCATATCGCCCGCCTTCGCTATGGCCGTAGATGCCAGCGCGGCCATAGCGCGTCTGGATCAGCAGCACGGGCGCCTTGCTGGTCGGCGGAGCGCCATCCGGATACCAGAGACCGATGGCGATGCGCGTCCCGTCGCGCATGGGCAGATAATAGGATACGTCGGAGCGGAGTTGCGCGGGCGTGGTCACCGGCCGAGCACCCGCAGCATCTGCAGCATTTACGGCATTCGGCGCGGCGCACCCCGCCAGTATCGCGGCGAGGACGATATGGCCCGGCCAGCGCATCATCGCATGTTCGAACGCCATCCCACTCCATTCCCTCAGCACGGATCAAACAACAATATGATCCTGATGTCATATTTATGATCGATGCGATGACGCCCAGAGTCAAGCCGGCTAGCGTGCCTCACGGCAGGTTTGACAAGGCCGTCGCCCGCAATTTATAAACATGGCGTCAGTTTTATTATTTACCCTTGGCTGACGACCCGTTTTCTGGAGCCCTATCCATGCGCCCATCGTCTTATGCCCGCATCGCCATTGTCTGCGCCGCCATGACGCTGGCCGCCACGATCGCACAGCCTGGCGACGCCCAGAACGGAGCTTCGCGCACCGAACAGGCCGATGCGATCGTGCGACATGCGATGGAGGCAGGCCCCTATCCCGGCATCTCCGTATCGATCGAGCAGCACGGCAAGGTCGTCTACACGCGGGGCTTCGGCTATGCGGATCTCGAACGGAAGATCCCGGTCACGCCCGAGACGCGGTTCCCGATCGGATCGATCACCAAATCCTTCACCTGCCTGGCGGTGATGCAACTCACCGCCGGAGGAAGGATCGGTCTGGACAGCACCGCGGGCGACTATCTCCCCGATCTTCCTGCACCGTCGCGCGGCGTGACCGTCCGCCAGTTGCTCAACCACACGTCGGGCATCCTGAACTATACCGAGCTGCCAGACTTCCCGATGGACAAGTCGGTCGGGATGAGCCGCGCCGACGTTGTCGGCCATTTCGCATCGAAGCCGTTGCTGTTCCGGCCGGGCACGCAATTCCATTACAGCAATTCGGATACCTATCTGCTCGGCCTGATCGTCGAGGCGGTCGGCAAACAACCTTATGATCGCCATGTCCGCCACAATATCCTGAAACCCTTCGGCATGACCCGCTCCGCATTCGACGCGCGCGACGACGGCGCCAGGGATCGCGCGCGCGGCTATCACCGGACCGCCGACGGTTTCCGCCGCTCGCTGCCCTATGATTTCGAGATCCCCTTCGCCGCGGGCGCACTCGTCTCCACCACGCCCGACATGCTGCGCTATCGTCGCGGGATGTTCGGGCCGAAGACAAGCGCGAAGGTCCGCGGTCTTGCGCTCACCCAGTCGCCGATGGCCGACGGCACCCCGAATCCGTACATGCTGGGCTGCCTGGTCGACAGCAACCTCGACGGCCATCGCAAGATCACCCATGCCGGCGAAGTGTTCGGCTTCGCAGCGGATTATGCCTATTATCCCGACGACGATCTGACGATCGCGATCGCGACCAACAGCCAGGATACCGCTTTTCCCGCAGTCTCGCTCGAACGCAAGCTCGCGCGCCTGTTCCTCGGCCTTCCCCCGCTCGTCCCGCGCGACGAGCCGGTGCCCGCCGATCTCGGTCAGGCCCTGGCCGGCGACTATGATCTCGGCCCCTTGCGCATCGGTTTCGACCGGATCGGCTTCGTCTTCGCCAATGGCACATTGGGCGCAGTGTTCGGCGGCACGAAAAGCGGCGCCCCGCCCCTGCCGCTTCGCTATCAGGGCAATGGCCGTTTCCTGTCGAGCGCCGACGAGGAGCAGACGCTGGACTTCAAGCGCAATGCCGATGGCTCGGTCGACGTGACGCTATATGCGTATGAGGGCAAGTTTCCCGCACGAAAGCCGCCAGCTGCGGTGACGTTGCATCGACCGTGAGTATTGGCCGACAGAACGCTGCTACATTCCGGGCGGGGAACTCATGGACCCGACGGGGCCAGAACGTTGATGGTCAGCCGGTCAAATGGTCGGATACTGGCAGATTAACGACGCGCCTTTCGTTCGGCGCGCGCAAAGTGTTCGAAGAGCACCGGGCAATCCGCCTCTGAACAACCGCTAATCCACGCATATTTCGGATCTCCATCAATCGATGAGCCGGCCGACGAGGATCGACGCCAGGAACCGCCCTGCCCGCTCGCCTGTTACGATCACAACATGAAGGAGATCCCATGGCCGATCCTGAAGAACCCAACCAATTGCTGATCCAGTCGAACAAGGCTGACGCGATGACAGTCCAAACCCGCGATGGAGATAAGTTGGGCCATGTCTACGCCTATATGATCAACAAACGGACTGGCCAGGCAGTCTATGCGGTGCTGACGATCGGTGGTTTTCTGGGCATTGGCAAAGCCTATTACCCACTTCCGTTCAATTTGCTCCTGTTCGACCCCACAGCGGATTCATACGTTGTCACGATCGACCGTCGCGTGCTGGAGGGGGGCCCGAGTTGGGCCAGCACCTCGCCCGTATTCGATCAAGCCTATGCCGATCGCGTGGCAAGCTATTACGGCGTGGCCAAGGAAGATCTGACCTTAAACGGCGCGTCGTTATCGAGCTCGTAGCCCGCGGTCGCTGTGTCGCGTTGCGGAGAGCGACCTGCGGTTCGATAGGCTTGGGCAGCGCCGCACCTATATGCTCGATGGAACAGATGGAGGTTGTATGGACAGGGTGGTTCCGTCCGGTGTTATCGAACAGTGGATGACACATCTTCGGCTTCAACGGACCCGGGCGCGGGATATGGTTTTCCTGATAGAGCACGGTGCGACGCTGCACGACGGCTCCAAAGACAGGCCGATGACGGACGCAACCGCACGTTGGTTGTCCGAGCAGAAAACCGTGATCGAGGAGGTCGACAGGCTTCTCGGCCTTTATGAGGACATCAATGCCTGAAGATCCTCAGGGCTCGGCAATCGCCTGCTCCTAACGAAATGCACTTCCGGAACTTGAGGTAGATCAACACCGAAAGATTGATGTGTGCTAAAAGGCAGCATCGCCGGGGGACAATTGGCATCCTGCGACTGAGAGTCTCACGCTCCCGCCTGACCTGCGGGAAGATTCATGACCGATTTTGCAAACTCGCCGCTCATCGCCATGCTGAGCAAATTCGAGCGGTGGGCTTCGTTCAGCGACGATGATCGCAACGCGCTCCTCGCTCTCCCATTTCACACATGCTCGGTCGAACGGGGGCGATATGTTCTGCGCGATCGCGATCCGACGACGAACACTCATCTTGTCCTTTCGGGCTTTGCTTTTCGTGAGAAAATCGTCAGCAACGGAGCGAGACAGATTCTGTCCATCCACATGGCTGGCGACATCATCGATCTGACCCACTGCCTGCTTGGAGGTGAGGGTCATGACATCCGGGCGATGACGAATTGTCAGATTGCGATCATTCCCAACGAGGCGGTCAGGGCACTCGCCTTCCAGTCGCCCGCCACGATCGGACTGGCAATGTGGCGCGACACCTTGGCAGATGGCTCGGTGCTGCGCGAATGGGTCACCAATATTGCCCGCCGGGATTCGGTGACACGACTTGCACATCTTTTGTGCGAGATCGGGCTGCGGATCGAAGCTGCCGGACTTGGTGTCCGCGCGCGCTATAGCCTGCCCATGACACAGGAACATCTTGCCGACTGCGTCGGGCTGACGCCGGTGCATGTTAATCGGATGCTGAAGGTTCTGGAACGGCGCGGCCATATCGAGTGGGCGAGGGGCCTATTGATTATCAACGATTGGCCATTGTTTTCCGCCGCCGGCGATTTTCAGAGACAATATCTTCACCTGGCAGTCGACGCCGTCAGCGAATAATCAACACGCCTCATTGTGGCGAATATTCGCTGACAGCGTCGAAGTGCACGACAGAGCGAGGTTCTCAAAATGGCCTGATCTGGGTCAAGCATGCAACTATGAGAGACGCCGCGCATTACGTGACAATGGCGCTCTACTTCTTTCACATTTTCAACCATATGACCGTTATCGACGAGGAGGGCCAGGAGCTGGCCGATGTCGATGCAGCGCGAGCCACGGCCATCATGGCGGCGCGGGATCTTGCCAGCCATTCAATCAAGGAAGGTAGCCTGAACCTGAATCACAGGATCGAGGTTACCACGGCCGAAAATGTCCGTGTTCTCAGCCTGACCTTCCGAGAGGCTTTTCAGGTTACAGGTTGAATTGGGAACAGTTCCGAACGCCCTTCCCCACTCCCGGATTTCGTGGCCACATGATGGTGGCGTTGGACGGAACGACCAAACTGAGGCTATCAGGCGATCACCCCGTCGCATCGCGAGAGTCGATCATGGATACGCCACATCCCATGTGGGTCGTTTTCCCGCATCTCGCAGCCAATGACCCGCAGAACCAGGGCGCGGTCGATGGCTATATCGACTATATCTGGCTGCCATATTGGCAGTCGCTTTCGGAAGGAGAGAAGGCAGCCTATCTCGACGAACACAACGCCAGCCCCGACTGGCGCGAGGCCATTGCCGAGCGATACGAATGGGAGGGGCTCGACGAGGACGGCGCCCCGATCAGGAAGACGCCCTCCTGGTTTGAGCGCCGCGAATAACCGGACAGCGGCGGCGCGGAACTACCGTGCCGCTTATTGCGCGGGCGCAGTCCCGGGCCGCAAATAGCCGAACATATGCGTGACATAGTCTACCTTGCCCAGTTCGACGCCCGCATTGCGCAGGATCGCGTAGGCGATCATCACATGGAAGTAGAATTGGGGCAGCGCCCAGTCGCGGGCATATTGCTCCGCCGTGAGGTCGAAGATCATGCCCATGGGCAAATCATGCGCGATCGGCGTTGCCGGATCCACGTCGATCGCTTCCAAACCAGCCGCATTCACCACCGCCACGGTCTCGTCGATCCGGGCCCGCGCGTCGGCGATCGAGCCCGGATGCTCGGCCGCATTGCGCCCCTCGTCCAGCAGGACCTTGATCGAGGCCGGAAAGGGTTGCCCCTGAATCCGGAAAACGCCCTCCTGCGCCTGAACGCACGCGAAGCGGACCTGGGTGGAGAGCGGAAACATGTCGGGTGCCAGACGTGCGGACAGCAGCGCTTGCGCCGCGCCGTCCGGCATCTGCGCTTCGGCCTTGCCGAGCCAGGCGGACAGAGCCTGCAGAATCTGCACATAGGTGGGGACAAGCATGTCTGGCAGCTTCAAGACAGTTCCTTTCATTCGCGGAGGTCGCGGCACCATGCACCGAATCCTCGCACAGGTGGCGTATGAACGATCGGTCGCGCAGTGCCGGTCTATTCAGTTCCCCGCAACGCCTTGGCGAGAAACGGCTGGACCTGTTGCGCCCAGGCCGCCGAGCCAGGCGCGATGATATCGAAATGGCCGCCATCCCTGGCATTGAGCACATGCACCGTCTGGCCCTTCGCAGCGGCGAGGGACCGATAACGCTCTCCGGCCTCCGGCGTCAGCACCGTCGATGTCACCAGATATTCCCGCGCCTTGGTCGGCAGGTTCTCGGCAGGGGATGCCAGGCGGTAACGCTCCCGCCGATCTGCTGGCAGTCCGCCGATCAGTGGCGCGATCACCGGCTTCCTGCAGATCGTCGCGTCGAAGCCGACGAATGAGGTGATGTCGCCCGGACCGTCAATGCCGACGGCGACGGCGATCGGCAGCGGGCGTTTCGAGCCGATCTCGCTATGTGGCGGCAAGTGGGGACGCGATGCGATCCAGAGCGCGCCGTGCGCGCCCGCCGAATGCCCGACGACCGCGACACGCTTCAGACTGATCGGCTGGGTTTTCGCGAGGATCCGCAGATGGTCCGTGGCGGCGGCCCAGTCCCTGAACGTTCCGGGCCAGCCCGCGCCCGGATCGCCCATCTGGCGATATTCGATGTTCCAGGTGGCGTATCCCATATCGGTCAGGGCGCTGGCGAGCGGCGCCGTGTTCTTCCAGGTCGCGAACCCCTTCGTCCAGCAACCGCCATGGACGACGATGACGACCGGGAAAGGTCCGCTCCCCGGCGGAAGCCGCAATTCGCCGACCTGGAGCGGATCGCTGCCATAGGCCGAGACCAGCGCCGGCGCGGACGCCGGCAAGGCATCGACATCGCGCGGGCGCATGCTCTGCGCCAGGGCGCCCGTCGAACAGGCGGCAAATGCCAGAATTGCCCAGAGCGCTCGGTTCATGCGCGATCCTTGCTTGACGATGCGGATTGCACTGTCCTCGGAATTTCGAGCATGTCCAGTTTCACCCACCGGCGCAAGGCCGCTAAATATTTGAAATCCTGTACAAAGCAGCCGCATCCCACATGTTCGACCAAAGCGCGCTCGCTCAATATTGGCCGTAGCGGCCGCGCACGGACTGGAGCAGCCGGTCGGGGTCGTAACCCACCCCGTCCTTGAACACCGTCACGACATTCTCGATGTCCGTGATCGTCCGTGACGGATCGCCGCGCACCAGGACAAGATCGGCATTCTTGCCCGGCGCGATCGATCCGATGCGTGCATCCAGCCCCAGATAGATGGCGCCGTTGAGCGTGCCGATGCGGATCGCCTCGACCGGACTGAACCCGGCTTCAACCAGCAGTTCGATCGCGCGCTGATCGCCGAAACCGGGCAGCACCTGGCCCGCGCCGGTCGGATCGGGGCCGGCGATCAACAGGCCGCCGGCCGCGACAAAGGCGCGCTCGAGCGCCAGCGCATTCGCCCACCCCGCCGCCGCGGCAGCCTTCGCCTCGGCCGGGCGGGACGCGGAGCGCGCATAGTTGAGCAGATAATCGGTCCGCGCTTCGGTCGTCAGCGTGTCGAGCTGGCGTTGCGGCAGCACGCGGTAATTGGGCGAGCGTGCCTCGAAGACCGGCAAGGTCGAGGTGACCGCAACCTTGCGCTCAACCAGCAGCCTGATCAGCGCGCGCGCTTCGGCGCCATCATGGGCCATCGCCGCCAGCGTGGGTTCGCCACGTCCTGCGGAACATTTGTCCGGCGTCTTGCCCGGATCGAGCTGCGTATTGACCATGAAGCCATGTTCGAGATCGTCGATCCCGAGCGCCGCCGCCTCGGGATAGGTCACCGAGCAGAGATGCCCCGTCACCTTCAACCCGCGCGCGTGCGCAGCGTCGATCGCAGCCTTCAATTCGGCGCGGCCGATATTGGTATAGGCCTTGAACGAGGTCGCGCCCTGATCCGCCCAATATTCCACCGCGCGTCGCGCCTGTTCGGGGCGGGCCAGCCGCTGCATCTGGACAAATGGCGAGTTCTCGCCCTCCAGATACAGCGCGGTCACGTCGATATGCGGGCCGATCAATTTGCCGGCGTCGATCATCCGCTTCAGGTTGAGATCGGTATAGGGCTCGACGCTGCCAGTGGTGCGGATCGTCGTTACGCCAGCTGCGAGATACATGCGCGGCGAACTGAACGGCATTTCCGGCAGGACCGTCGGCGATTCCGCCTTCCCTGCGGAGGTCAGATTGGGCTGTGCGATGTAGAACAGATGATCGTGCATGCCGACGATGCCCGGCATCACGCTCATGCCCGTCCCGTCGATCACCCGCGCGCCCTCAGGCGGCGGCGCCGATCCGACCGCGGCGATCCTGCCGTCACGGATGACGAGCGTCTGATCGGCGGCCGGCGCCGCGCCGGTCCCGTCGATGACGCGGACATGGGTGATCGCCACCACGGGCTCGGCAACGCTCACATAGGGTTTTACCGCCGGCCCCGGCTCGGCCGGCGGGGGCAGGATGGCGGCGACCATGTCGACCTTTTGCGGAGCGGTCGCGCCCATCAGCAGCGCCGCCATCGGAATTGCCGACCATCTCATCATCATGCCCCCTCGACCATCGCCGCGGACTATTACGACAGTCGTTCCATCTGTCGACCGCCCACGCCTGCTACGGTCGCGACGGCATGAAATTCTCATGCTCCAGCCGGATGCACAGGGATCGATCCTGCCGCAGCAGCACCGCGCTGAAGACGCCGACTTCGGCGTGTTTTCCACCGGCGGGGGTCAAGGTGAAACCGCCGGTCACCATCGCAGAGTCAGGCCCCAGTGTTTCATATTCCAGATCGCGCCACGCGAATGCGACCGGCGCGTTCCAGCTGCCCCGCGCATAATGCCGGGTGAGCTCCGTCGGCGAATAAAGCTTCATCGTCCGCGTGCCGCCGCGCCACGCACCCGCATCGCAATATCGTGCGACGATGGCGGCGCGATCGTCGGCCAGCAGGTCGCGCGCATAACCGTCCATGAACTCCCGCGCTTCGTCCAGAAGCGCCGCATCGGGCGCAGCCGCGAGAGACAGGGCCGCCATCAACGCCAGCATCGTCGCTTCTCCTCTCAGGGGTTTTCAAGGCCATGACCGATCCCGCCATCGCCGCGACGGCCGGTCCTCCAGAGGATAGCACCGCCGAACAAAAGCCGCGACCGGTTGAAATCGGTCGCGGCTTTCGCTCTCTGCCTTACGCCGGCTCCGCAATCCCGACGGGTTCCACGCTGTCGGGGTTCTGCGGTGCGTCGAAACGATCGGCGTTCATCACCTTGGTCCAGGCGGCCACGAAGTCGCGGACGAACTTCTCCTCATGGCCCTTCTCCGCATAGACCTCGGCGACGGCGCGAAGCTGGCTGTTCGATCCGAAGATGAGGTCGGTGCGGGTCGCCCGCCATTTCTGCTGCCGACCGCCGCGATCATAGCCGATGAACGCCTCGTCGGCGCTCTCATCGACCACCTGCCAGAAAATGTCGTTGTCGAGCAGATTGACGAAGAAGTCGTTGGTGAGTTGCCCTTTGCGGTCGGTGAACACGCCTTCGGGCGCATCCTTGTGATTGGCGCCGAGGACGCGCAGACCGCCGAGCAGCACCGTCATCTCGGGCACCGACAGTCCGAGCAGCGAGGCCCGGTCGATCAGCAGCTCCTCGGTCTTCACGGAATGCCTGGTCTTGAGATAGTTGCGAAACCCGTCGGCGACCGGCTCCATCACCGCGAAGCTTTCGGCGTCGGTCCAGCCCTGAGTCGCGTCGCCGCGGCCGCCGGTGAACGGCACCTCGACCTCGAAGCCGGCATCCTTCGCTGCCTTCTCGACCGCCGCGGTTCCCGCCAGCACGATCGCGTCGGCCACCGACAGGGTGCCGCGCAATTCCTCGATCTTCGCCAGCACCGCGCCGAGCGCGTCGGGTTCGTTCACTGCCCAGTTCCGCTGCGGCTCCAGCCGGATGCGCGCACCATTGGCGCCGCCGCGATGGTCTGAACGGCGATAGCTCGACGCCGATGCCCAGGCGGTCTTCACCAGTTCGCCGATGCCGAGCCCCGAGGCGAGGATCTTCGCCTTGAACGCCGCGACATCGGCTTCCGAAGGCGTCCTGCCGACCGGAACCGGATCCTGCCAGATCAGATCCTCGTCCGGGACTTCGGGCCCGAGATATCGGACCTTGGGGCCCATGTCGCGATGGGTGAGCTTGAACCAGGCACGCGCAAAGGCATCCTTGAACGCCTCATGGTCGTTGCGGAACCGTTCGGAGATGACGCGGAATTCCGGATCGACCTTCAGCGCCATGTCGGCCGTGGTCATCATCGTCGGCACCAGCTTCGACGGATCATGAGCGGCCGGTGCCATATCCTCGGGTTTCTGGTCGATCGGCTGCCACTGCTTCGCGCCAGCCGGCGAGCGCACCAGCTCATATTCGTAATCGAGCAGCAGCCGGAAATAATTCTCCGACCATTCGGTCGGCGTGTTCACCCACGATCCCTCGATACCGCTGGTAATCGCGTGCTCGCCATGGCCGCTTTCGAACGTGCTCGCCCAGCCCAGACCTTGCAGCGCGATATCCGCCGCTTCGGGCGAAGCGCCGACGAGTCCCGCGTCTCCCGCGCCATGCGCCTTGCCGAAGGTGTGGCCACCGGCGGTCAGCGCAACCGTCTCCTCATGGTTCATCGCCATCCGCTCGAACGTCTCCTTGATGTCGCGCGCGGATTGCAGCGCGTCGGGGACGCCGCCGGGCCCTTCGGGATTGACGTAGATCAGGCCCATCTGGATCGCCGCCAGTGGATGTTCCAGTTCCAGCTGCTCTTCGGGCAGGATGCGCGTCTTGTTGTCCGGATGACCGACGAACTGCTCTTCCGAGCCCCAATAAATATCGCGCTCAGCCTCGAACACATCGCGGCGCCCGCCGCCGAAACCGAAGACCGGTCCGCCCATCGACTCGATCGCGACATTGCCGGCCAGGATGAACAGATCCGCCCAGCTGATATTCTTCCCGTATTTGCGCTTGATCGGCCACAGCAAACGCCGTGCCTTGTCGAGATTGCCGTTGTCCGGCCAGGAATTGAGCGGCGCGAAACGCTGCTGACCGCTATTGGCGCCGCCGCGCCCGTCGGCGGTGCGATAGGTGCCGGCGGCATGCCACGCCATTCGGATGAACAGCCCGCCATAATTGCCGTAATCTGCGGGCCACCAAGGCTGACTGTCGGTCATGAGCGCGGTCAGGTCTGCCTTCAGCGCCTGATAGTCGAGCGCCTCGAACGCGGCCGCATAATCGAATTCGTCCCCCATCGGATCGGACGAGAGGCCGCCCTGACCCAGGATATCGAGAGGAAGCGCCTCCGGCCACCAGTCCCGATTGGTGCGGCCGAGCAGTGCGCGTGCCGTAGTCGATTTGCCCACCGGGCAACCCATTTCGCCTGTCTTCGCGTCCATGGCTCATCCCTCCTATGTTGATTGTGCAGGAGGCTAAGCGAGTCGCTACGATCACGGAAACGATTAAACCCAGTCAGAGATTATCAAAAAATCGATCAGTGCCGGTCAGACGATCCGGATTCGCAAGCCCCGACAGTATCGCCATGACGGCGTCACGCGTCCGGCCTGAGATCGAGCCCCGCCATCGATCGCGCAACCGGCGACAATTCGCTGGTGATCGGCAGGCTTCCGTACAAGGTCCGGTGCCAGAGGACGGCGAAGAATTCGGCGATCTCCCCGTCAGTGGGCGCCGCCCGGCCGGTCAGGGTAAGCAGGTCGGGATCGGGATAGACGATCAGCTTGCGCGCCATTTCGTCCATCATTGCGCCCAGACTGTACGATGCGAGCAATGCCGCATCTTCGGATATGGCGCCGCCGGGCGCACGGCGCACAATGGAGCGCGCGATGCGTTCGTACCAGGTGCGATTGCTGCGGTGAACGAGTTCGCGAAACCCCGGTTCCTCGTCGCCGAGTTGCAGCACGCAGCGCAACAATCCGGCATTGGCCCGCCCCGCCTCCAGCCAGCGCTGGTTCGCGGCACGGATCGTGTCGAACACCGTCTCCCCAACTTCGCGTTCCGGCAGCACCTCGACCGTCCGTTGGAGATACTCCGTAAGCACCTGCAGCGTGATGTCGGCCTTGTTCTCGAAATAGAGATAGAAGGTCGCACTGCCCACCTCGGCATTCTCGCAGACATCGGAGACGCGCATCGCGTGATAGCCGACCTCATCGAGAACGCGGATCGCGCCGACCTTCAGTGCGTCCTTGGTGCGCTCGCCCTTGGTGCGTTTGGGCGCAGTGGCAATCTGGTTCTGAAGATAATCTGCATAGCGCAGGATCGGGCCAGATCCGCTGGCGGTCACCGCCATCGGCGTGCGCGGCGTCCTGGATTTTCCCCTTCTTGCGGTCGTGACCATGACTTGGAATGCTCTCCAATTGACAAAAACTGATTCTGGTGTCAGGTTTACTAAACAATCACTTCCAGAGGATGACATGATGACGGAGACTGCCGAGGCTGCCAAGCCGATTGATGAATTGATCCCCGGCGAAGACCTCGGCACCTCCAACTGGCTGACGGTGGACCAGGCGCTGATCGACCAGTTCAGCCGCGCCACGCTCGATGCGGATCCGATGCATGTCGACCCGGTCTGGGCAAAGGAAACCGGGCCTTTCGGGCATACCGTGTCGTTCGGGTTCCTGACGATGTCGCTGCTCACTCATCTGATGCACGACGCGACCAGGACCTCGTCGTCGACCGAGCCGGACGTTCATGGTTATTATCTCAATTACGGCTTCGATCGCATGCGGCTGATCGCGCCGGTGCCGGTCGGTTCACGTATCCGGGGGCGTTTCCACACGATCTCTCGCGAGCAGGACGAGAAGCAGCGCCATATCGTCAAGATCCGCGTCGAGGTGGAGATCGAGGGCCAGGACCGCCTTGCGCTGGCGGGCGAATGGCTTTCGGTCTGGGTGCCGCCGAGCGGCGACGTCGAACAAGGCTAGTCACGCAGGAGCGGAACGCCATATGCGAATGCCCTATCCCCGGCTGGTCGGCTACGCGTTGGGCGCGTTCGGCACGGGTGTGTTCGCGACGGTGCCGACGGTGCTGCTGCTCTATTTCTGCACCGAGATCCTTGGCATTCCGGCTGCGCTGGCGGCGGCGGCGGTCTTCCTGCCCAAATTGTGTGCGATCGCCTGGGATCCGCTGGTCGGCGCCTGGTCCGATCGCACGCGCAGCCGCATCGGCCGCCGACGCCCGTTCCTACTGTTCGGCGGGATCGGCGTCGCGCTGTCCTTCCTGGCGCTGTTCGCCTGGCCCTATCCACAGGGCAGCGCCGCATTCCCCTGGGTTGCCGGCTTCTATTTCCTGCTCGCCAACTGCTATTCACTGTTCGCGGTGCCGTTCATCGCCATTCCCGCGGAAATCAGCGAGGATGCCGGAGAGCGCGAGCGCGTGGTGGCGTGGCGGATAGGCTTCGGCATGATCGGCACGCTGATCGGCGCCGGCCTCGCCCCGATCCTGGTCGGCATCGGTGGCGGCGGGCGCGACGGCTATGCCTTCATGGCCATGCTGATCGCCGCGATCTGCTGCGCGGGCATGCTCTCCGCATTCTTCTCCGCGCCTTCGACAAGCGGGATCACACCGGCCAGGCCCGGCGCGCTGCGCGACGAGATTCCCGTCCTGCTCGCCGATCGCCCGTTCCGATGGCTTGTGATCGCTTATGTGCTGCAATTGACGGGCATGGGCATGATCTCCGCGCTGACGTCCTATTGGATCGTCCATGTCGCGGGCCGGAGCGAGGATGGCGTGGGCACAGCGCTGGGGCTGATGCTGATCGCCACCATCGTTTCGACACCCCTCTGGGCATGGGCGGTACGCCGATATGGCGCGAACGCGGCCATCGCCACGGCAGCATCGCTGTGCGGCATCGCGACGCTCGGCTTCCTCGCCATCCCCGCGACGCCGGCGGCACCCGGCCTGCTGCTCTATATATTGATCGGCATACCCTTTGCCGGCATCCAGGTCGGCCCCTTCGCGCTCGCCGCCCATCTGACCCATGCGTCGACCCAGGCCAGCGGCATGCGGATCGAGGGACTGTTCACTGGCGCCTGGACCGCGAGCGAGAAGCTCGGCCTGGCGCTCGGCCCCGCCATGGCCGGACTGGGCCTGTCGCTGGTGGGCTTTCGCTCCGGCGCGACCGTCCAGTCGACCACCGCGCTTCACGGCCTGACCCTGGCGCTCGCCATCGGGCCAACCCTTTTCCTCTGGGCGAGCCTGCCGCTGCTGCGCATCCGCCCCCGCCCCTCTGGAGCCTTTGCATGACCGCAGAACGCGTCGACGACCTGATCCGAAACTTCACGGCGACGACACCCGATGCCGAAGCACTGGTGCTCGGGGATCGGCGCTGGAGCTATGGCGCACTGACGACCGAGATCGACCGGCTCGCGCGCGCCATGCTGGCGATCGGCGTTGTCCGCGGCGATCGTGTGGCAACGCTCAGCACGCCGCACCCCGACTTCCTGATCGCATTCATGGCGACCGTTTCGATCGGTGCGATCTGGGTGGGGCTGAACCCGCGCTATCGCATGAGCGAACTGGCCTATGTGATGAACGATGCCGAGCCGGTGCTGCTGCTCGCACGCAGCCGCATCGAGGATCGCGACTATGCCGACGACCTTGCCGCATTGGTTCGCGCCTGCCCCAGCCTGAAGGCGGTCGCGGCGCTCAGCGGCGATCCGCTGTTCGAGGGCGCCGAAGCCTATGACACGCTCCTCGAGCGCGCCGACGCGATCAACGAGACCACGCTCCTGGCGGCGCGAGACGCGACCGGGGGCCGAGATCCCTGCATGATCGTCTATACCTCGGGTTCGACTGGCAAGCCCAAGGGCGCGCTGCTCTGCCATCAGGGCATATGCGAGTTCAGCCGCGCACAGAATGCGCTTTGGCCGGTCTCGCCCGCCAGGATCCTCAACTATTTCCCGATCAACCATATCGGCTGCGTGATCGATGCCACCTGCCCGGTGCTGGCCGCCGGCGGCGCGGTGATCTTCATGGAGAATTTCGAGCCGGCAGAGGCAATGCGGCTGGTCGTGGACGAGAAATGCACGATCTGGGGCAGCGTGCCGAGCGTGTTCCAGATGCAGTTCGCGCTGCAGGACTTCGCGGATTACGATCTGTCCGCGGTTCAGCTCATCCTGTGGGAAGGCGCCGCAATGCCGGCTGACATGCTCGACCGGCTGATCGCGATGGGCCCCAACCTCGCCACCAACTACGGCATGACCGAGACGACCAGCGCAATCACCGCGACCCCACCGACGCGCGATCGCGACATATTGGCGAACACCGTCGGCCCCGCCTTTCCTGGCGTCGAGGTCAAATTGGTCAAGGCCGACGGAAGCGAAGCAGCGACCGACGAGGACGGTGAAGTCTGGGCGCGTTCCGACTGGAACATGCTCGGCTATTGGCGGCGGCCGGACGAGACCGCGGCAGCGCTGACCTCCGATGGATGGCTGCGCACCGGGGACACCGCAGTCCGCCGTTCCGATGGCCGCTACCGCATCGTCGGGCGGATCAAGGAGATGTACAAATCCGGCGGCTACAACGTCTATCCGCGCGAAGTGGAGGATGTGCTCGAAACCCATCCGGACATCGCGCTAGCCGCGGTGGTCTCGGTGACCGACAGCCTGTGGGGCGAAACCGGCGTCGCCTATGTCATCGCCACCGCGCCGATCGAGGCAGCCGACCTGGATGCGCACTGCCGCGCACGGCTTGCCAACTACAAGCTGCCCAAGCGTCTCGTCATCCGCGATGCCCTGCCGCTGCTGCCCAACGGCAAGGTCGACAAGGTCACACTCAAGCAGGAGGCGCAGACGGATTCGAGCGGAACAACCGCAGAACCGTGAACGTGTGATTGTTCGCGTCAATTACTGATTCTGACGTCACATACATAAACAAACAGGGGGTATGAAGATGGTACGATTGAAACTGGCGGGTCTCGCGCTCACGACCGCCCTCGCTTCGACCTATGCCTTGCCCGCGCTCGCGCAGAGCGATGTCCGGGACGATGCCGGCGGCGTGGAGGAGATCGTCGTCACCGCGCAGCACCGCGCGGTCAACGTCCAGGAAACGCCGATCTCGCTGACCGCGATCACCGGCAAGACGCTGTCGGATTCGGGCGTCCGACGGGTCGAGGATCTCGCGAACATGCTGCCCAATGTCTATATCGACGATCGCAATCTGCGCGGGCAGAACATCGCGATCCGCGGGATCAGCGCCGATCTCAGCAATCCCGGGCTCGACCAGGGCGTCGGCATCTTCGTCGACGGCGTCTATCTGGGCCGCGCGACCGCCGCCAACATGAACCTGTTCAATCTCGAGCGGGTGGAGGTGCTGCGCGGGCCACAGGGCACGCTTTACGGCAAGAACGCGATCGCCGGCGCGATCAACTATATCTCGCGCAAGCCGACCGACGACGCCTATGTCGACGCCAGCTTCGGCTATGGCAATTACAATGCCTTTGCCGGGCATGCGATGGCCAGCGGCCCGCTGGTCGAGGGCAGCGTTTTCGCCAGCATCGGCGGCGCATTCGACCAGCGGCGCGGCCTGATCCGCAACAGCCTGACCGGCCGCCGCCTCGACAACCGCAACGGCCAGAACGGCCGCGCAGTGCTCTCCTTCCTGCCCAGCGACACGCTGGAGATCACGCTGCGCGGCGACATCTCGCGCGATCGCACGCGCTCGGGATCGATCCAGGCGTTGGACGACGGCGTCTTCACCGGCAGCCCGCTCGATCAGCCCGATCCCTTCACGCGCGTCGTCGCCCAGAATCGCGACCCCTATGCCGTGCGCGATACCGGCGGCATCTCCGGCGAACTCAACTGGAAGGTCGGCGGCGGCACGCTGACCTCGCTCACCGCCTATCGCTATTCCGATTGGGACAATATCGCGGACAACGACTATACCGCGCTCGACATCCTGGCTTCCGGCATCGAGGAGAACCAGCGCCAGTTCTCGCAGGAACTGCGCTATGCCTCCGCGAGCGACGGCGCGTTCGATTATGTGCTCGGCGCCTATTATTTCCACCAGCAGCTCGACACCGACGCCCATTCGATCGCCGGCCCCGATCTCGGCGTCTACCCCTATGAAGTTCAGGGCAGCATCTATGCGGACGTGACGACCGACAGCTACGCGGCCTTCGCGCACGGCACCTATCGCTTCAATGACCGGATCAGCCTGACCGGCGGCCTGCGCTTCACTCATGAGAAGAAGACGGTCGTCCACAGCCAGCTCGGCGATCCGCTTCAGCTTCTGCTCCAGACCACCGCACCGCGCACGATCTCACGCGGGGAGAGCAACGTCTCGCCGATGGTCAGCCTGAACTACAAGCCCGGGAAAGACCTGTTCCTCTATGCGACCTTCTCGCAGGGCTATAAATCGGGCGGGTTCAACGTCTTTTCGATCTCGCCGACCGACGATGCCGCCTATGAGTCCGAGAACGTCAACAATTACGAGATCGGCTTCAAATCCGAATTCCTCGACAATAAGCTGCGCCTGGACGTCGCCGCCTATTATCTCGACTATCGCAATCTCCAGGCGAACCAGTCGATCCTGATCAACGGCATTCCCGTTTTCCAGACCTCCAATGCTGCGCGTGCGCGCAGCCTTGGTGCGGAGATCAGCCTGGCCGCGCGGCCGACACGCGAACTGACCGTCGGCGCGACCTATGGCTATATCGACGCGACCTACCCGTCCTATCCCAATGCGACGAGCACCGGCGCCGACTATTCGGGCAATCGCCTGCCCCGCGCGCCACGGCACAATGCCAGCCTGTCGCTGCAATATGAGCGCCCCCTCTCGGGCGATATCTCGCTGTTCGCGCGTGGCGAGGCGTCCCATCGATCGAAAGTCTATTTCACCGCAGAGAATCTCTACAGCCAGGACGCGGTGACACTGCTGAACGCGCGGCTCGGGCTGCAGAGCAGCGGCGGCAAATGGGGCGCGTACCTCTGGGTCCGCAACCTCACCAACCGGGACTATGTCATCTACAAGGAAGCCGGCGCGATCGTGCCCGGCCAGATCATCGAATCCGTCGCTGCGCCGCGGACCTTCGGCCTGGAGCTGCGGACGCGGTTCTGACCGCCGCCGCGACCGGCCGCGCATAGAAAAAAGGCTCCATCCCAAAGGGATGGAGCCTGGATATAAGACTGCGGCGCATCCGGGAGGATGCGCCGTAATCGTTCGATCAACGCACCTGCATGCGGAAACCGACGCGGAAGGTGCGGCCGAGCAGATCCGAATAGGTGCTGTTCGCGGCAAGGCCGGTTTCGGGCAGGATCAGCGCGCCCTTGTTGAAGATGTTCGTCACGTTGATGAAGAACTGGCCTTCGCCCTTGTCCCACATGTTGACCTTCTGCGCGACGTTGAGATCGACGTAGAACAGGCCCTTCACATGATTGTTGTCATAGGTCGGGAACTGCGAGGTCGAGAGCGGGCAGCTGGTCTGGCATTCGATGCCGTTTGCGGCATATTTGCCCTTGCTGATGCCGCGGCCCACCGTGGTGATCGAGAAGCTGTCGGTGTCATAGCTCGCGCTGGCACGGAAGATCCATTTCGGCGTGCTGTACTGACCGCCATTCACACCCACCGTGTTGAGCGGCACAACGCCCGCAACGCCGGTATCGGTGATGTTGTCGATATAGCGCGTCGCAACGCCGCGGATCGTGAAGGTGCCCTTGGCACTGTCGAACAGCTGATCCAGTGGCAGGCGGTACGACGCATCGAAATCGATGCCGCGAACCAGCTTGCTGGCGAAGTTGAACGGCTGGCTGCGGAACAGCTTATAGGGCTGCCCAGGCGTGGAGCGGGCCGGATCGTCGGTGATGGCGTCGCAGAAAGTCTGGATACCCTCGAAGCAGCGATTGATGATTTCCTGCGCGGACAACGTATCGATCGCGTCTTCCATCTTGATGCGGAAATAATCGACCGAGAAGTTGAAGCCGGGAATGAAACGCGGCGAGAGCACCGCACCGACATTCCACGAATCCGCCTTTTCGGGCTTCAGCGCAGTGTTGCCTGTAACGGTCGCCGAATAACCGAAGCTTGCCGGTCCCTTCGACGGATCGGCCGGGTTATAGGCCGGGTTGCGCACGGAATCGCTGTTCGCCGCACCCGCCTGGAACAGTTCGTTCAGGTTGGGCGCGCGGATGTCGCGCGAACGCGTCACACGGAACCGGATATCCTCGATCGGCGCCCAGGTCGCACCGACCTTCCACGTCGTGACATAGCCCGCGGTCGAATAATCAGTTGCACGCACGGCACCGTTGAACTCCAGGCCGAAGCCCAGTGGAACGACAGTTTCGAGATAGGCTTCCTTGACGCTGTACTGGCCGTTGGTGGGCAGATAGTTGCCGACCGACCAGATGTTCGTCGTCGTGCCGTTCGGATTGATGATCGGCTGGAATTCCTGGGGAACGAAGCCGCGGATCTTCTCCTTGCGATATTCACCGCCGAAAGCGACGCTGACGTCGCCGGCCCAGGTGGCGAAGGGCGTGACCGACAGGTTGGCACCCGCGACCATCTGCTCGGCCACCTCGTCACGATATGGATTACCCAAGACATAATTGATGGCTGCCGGATCAGCCACGCCGAGGCCCAGTCGATTGAGCGGACGGCAATTGGGGTCGTTGTTCGTGGTGCTGGCATCGACATTGATCAGGCACTGGATCGAGCCAACGGCATAGCCGCCCGGATTGCCGGCGGCCGCGAACACCGCCGCAGTTGCCTGGTTCATCCGGTTGATGTGCATGATGTTGCGCAGCTGCTCACGCATTTTCGTGCGGCCATATTGGCCGTAGACGTCCCAATGCGCCACCTTGCCGAAGGCGTCGAACTGGCCCTCTGCACCAATCAGATAGCGCTGCACCGCACGCTTGTTGTTGACGGCGCGGAAGGGAAGATCCGCCGCCGTGGTCGCCAGCGTCACGCTGGTGATGCCAGCCAGCCGATCGGGGCCAAGCGCATTCATGAGGTATGCGTTGTTCGCCGCCAGGCTGATGCCGGTCGACAGGTTCGGGCCGGCGTTGAAGAACACTTCCTGCTTGTTGTACGATGCTTCAGCGAACAGCTCGACGCCGTCCGAAACCTCGTAGCTGAGCCGGCCGAACAGACCGTAGCGATCATCCTCCGGATCCAGGCCGATACGACGGCCGGAATCATTGACCTGCCACGAACCGCCCTGGGTCAGCGTCGGCGCAGCGGCGCCGGCCGGGTTCGGGAAGGTCAGCGGACCATATACGAACTGGTTGATCGACCCGCCTGCACCGAAATAGGTGCCGCGCAGCCGGTTCGCGACGCCGCCGGCCGATCCGGTGATGAGGCCGCCCGGCGTCGAGTTCGCCGCGCCGACCTGACGCCGGATCAGGAACTGCGGCGTGGTGCTGGTCGTCGTCCAGTTCGGATCCTGGATGCGGACATAGCCGGTCTCGTTCCAGGGGCGATCGACCTCGAAGATGCCGTCGCGATGCGCAATCTCACCGGCCAGCAGGATGTGGCCGCGGCCGCCCGCGAACGACATGCCGCCCGTGATATCGAACGAATAGTTGCGACCATCGCCATAGGTGGTGATGCCGCTGTCGACCGAGGCCTTCAGGCCCGTGAATTTCTTGTCGAGGATGAAGTTGACGACGCCGCCGACCGCATCCGAACCATAGGCTGCGGACGCACCGCCGGTCACGACCTCGACGCTCTTCACGAGCGACTGCGGAATGGTGTTGACGTCGACCAGGCCGGTGATCGTCGAAGGAACCGAGCGACGGCCGTCGACCAGCACCAGTGTGCGGACTTCACCCAGGTTGCGCAGGTTGAGCGCGTTGATGCCCGCCTGGCCGCTGGAGAGGTTGAGACGCGAGTTGGACGGACGGGTCGAACCGGCAAGCGAAGGCAGCTGGTTGACGACGTCGGCGATGTTGTTCGACGGCGAGCTGTTCTGCAGATCTTCCTGCGAAATCACCGTGACCGGCGTCGGCGCCTCGAAGCCGTCACGGCGAATACGCGTGCCGGTAACGACGATGTCGGTGGGCGCGGCTTCGGCCTCGGCCTGCGGCTCGGCGGTCTGCGCCATGGCGGCGACGGGCATCAGCCCGGCCAGCGCGATCGCGGCAAGGCTGGCCTGCGCGGCGAAACGACGGGCCTGGCGGCCGGCGTGATGAACGGTAAACTGCATCGAAATCCCCCTTAGATACTTACGCGATGCGCCGGCAAAATGCCGGAATCATAATAGTTTGCGTCACCTGTCCGCGTTTTGCACTTCCTGCAATTCCGCGTGTCGGTGACCCCTGTCTATCGTTTCGTCCCTTGCTGCCGCGCATCATCGGCGGGACGGCCGTCGGATTGCTCCTTTATGTCGGCATGGCATTCGCCAACGCTAATGGTCGGACCCCAGGCCAACCAAGTCAAGCGGAAGAGGTTTCTTTGCGTTATACCACCCATAACCCGGCTGAATGGATCGGGCAAAAAGCGATGCATAAAAACAACAATATTACGCGCGATAGCCGCGATGCATAGGCCTGCCAGTGCTTGTTATATGACGCCGACCCAGCTTCCGATAGCCTGGAATGGCCCGTCGGCCGGCACTTGACCGGATGATCGCAATTTGCGGGCGTTGGAGAGACGTGCATGAAACTCGATCGCCGCGCCTTCCTGGCCGGAACTTCCGCGACGGTGGCGCTGCTGCCGCTGATGCCGACATATGCAGCGGGCACGGACGTTCGTCGCCGGTCGGTCGCAGGCGCCACGGGGCCGATCGAGATCATCGACGATCGCTGGGGCGTTCCGCACATTCGCGCGCAAAGCAAGGCCGACGCCTTTTTCGGCCAGGGCTATGTCGTCGCGCGCGATCGGCTGTTCCAGCTCGATCTGGGCCATCGGCGCGGTATGGGGCGGCTTGCCGAAGCCTATGGCCCGGAATTTGCGAAACATGACCATGCGGAGCGGCTGTTCCATTTTCGCGGCGACCTCGACGCCGAACTGGCGAAGCTGCCGGCGGAAATCCTGGCCTGCGCGCGCGGCTATGTCGCCGGGATCAACGCCCGCATCGACGAGGTGATGGCCGATCCCGCGCTGCTGCCCCCCGAATATCGCATCCTCGACGCCAAACCGATGCGCTGGGACGTGCGCCACCTGGTGACGGAGCGGGGCGCATCGGTCGGCAATGTCGACGACGAGATCCGTCGCGCCCGGCTGGCGGCGCTGGGCATGCTCGATCTCGATACGCTGGTCGCGCCGCTGCGCCCGGCCTGGACACTGCGCGTGCCCGATGGGCTGGACGTCGCGGCGATCTCGGAGGCCGATCTGGGCATATTGGCCGAAGTCGAGGGCGCTCTGCCCTTCGGCGCGACGCCGAGCCCGGTGCGCGACGTGCGCGATCCGGCGGGCGCGCGCATCGAAGCGGGCAATGCCGGGTCGAACGCCTGGACGGTCGGCCCCGGGCGCACCGCCACCGGCCGGCCGATCCTTGCCAATGATCCGCACCTGGGCATCGGCAGTTTTCCTCCGCGCCATGTCGCCCATCTGACCGCGCCGGGGCTCGACGTGATCGGCGGCGGATCTCCCGGTCTGGCCGGCATCATGCAGGGGCATACCGACCGCTTCGCCTTCGGCCGTACCAATTCGCACAACGATCAGACCGACCTGTTCGTGCTCGAACTCGATCCCGCCGATCCCGAACGCTATCGCCATGGCGGTGGCTGGAAACGCTTTGACCGGATCGAGGAGGAGATCGCGGTCAAGGGCGCGGAACCGCGTCGCGTGACGCTGCGCTATTCGGTGCATGGGCCGGTACTGCTCCACGATCCAAAGCGGCGGCGCGCCACCGCGCTGGCCAGCGTGACGATGCTGCCCGGCGCAATGGACGGTTTCTCGATGATCGCGATCAACACCGCCCGCGACTGGGACAGCCTGCGCGCCGCGTTCAAATGGCACCCCTCCCCCACCAATTTCCATTATGCCGATATCGACGGCAATCATGGCTGGCAGGTCATCGGCATCGCGCCGGTGCGCAGCGGCGGCTATGACGGGCTGCTGCCCGCACCGGGCGATGGCCGCTACGACTGGACGGGTCGCTATGGCGCGGAAAAGCTGCCCCGCGAATACAACCCCGCCAAGGGCTGGTTCGCGACGGCCAATCAGGACAATCTGCCTGCCGGTTATTCGAAGACGACCGGGCCGCTCGCCTTCTCGTTCCGCGAACCCTATCGCTACGAGCGGATCGCCGATGTGCTGAAGGAACAGCCGCGCCACACGCTGGCGGACAGCGCAGCATTGCAGCAGGACGTGATGTCGACGCCCGCGCGCCAGCTCTGCGCGCTGATCCCCACCAATCCGGGTGCAGCAGCGAAACCCGCCGCAGAGATGCTGCGCGGATGGAACGGGCAGCTGGACGTGAACAGTGGGCGCGCAGCGCTGTTCCAGATGCTGTGGGCCGATCTGGGCAAGCGCGTGCTCGACGCGATCGTGCCACCACAGGCGCGCGCGCTGGTGCCGACGATCTCGACGGGCGAGTTGATCCGCCTGATGGGCGAACCCGATGCGCGCTTCGGCAGCGACCGGAAGGCAACACGCGACCGGCTGTTCGACGAGGCGCTGACCACCGCCTGGGCGGAAGCGAAGAAGCTGATGGGCGAGGATCCCGCGGCCTGGCGTTGGGGCGCGCTGCACAAGGTGCGGATCGCGCATCCCCTGTCGCGTATTCCCGCAATTGCTGCCGCGTTCCCGCCGATCGAGGGCGGGCAATCGGGGGGCGACAATTTCACGGTCAATGCGCGCTGGGTCGCGGCCAAACAAGGCTATCGCGTCTCGGGCGGCGCCAGCTATCTGCAGGTGATCGACGTCGGCAATTGGGACGACAGCCTGTACGTCAACCTGCCCGGCCAGTCCGCCGACCCGCAATCACCGCATTATCGCGACCAGTATCAGCCCTGGATCGAGGGCCAGATGCAGAAGCTGCCGTTCAGCCGCGCGGCGGTGGATGCCGTGGCGCGCAGCCGCACGGTGTTGACGCCGGGGTAATACACGGTCAGCTCGACACCTGCGGCGTCGGCGGCGGAGGCAATCGATCGTCGAGGCGCATCAGCGGGCGGGAGAACAGCCCGGCGACACAGATCAGCGCGCCCAGCAGCCCGGCCACCACGAACAGCCACCGCACGCCGATCGCCTCCCCCACCGGGGTGGCGATGGCAAGGCCGATGGGCGCGCCCACGCCCATCACCATGCTGAGCAGCGAAAACACCCGCCCCTGCAGGTGATTGGGCACAACCGCCTGCAGGATCGCCACCATCGGCGAATTGCCGACAACGAGCGCGACGCTGCCGACCGCCCAGAAGATCATGCCGAGCCAGAAGATATGGCCGGGCACGAGCCCGGTCAGCATCAGCGCCAGGTTCGCGGTGATCAACGCGCCAAGTGCGCGGCGCATCGCGCGCCGCGGCACGAACAGGGACGCGGCCACGCCGCCCAGGATCATGCCGATACCTGCCACCCCCTCCAGCATCGCGACCTCTGGGGCGCCACCGCCAAAATGCGTCATGATCAGCAGCGGCACCAGCGTGTGCAACGGCATCAGCAACAGGACGACGAGCGCAAGCAGACCATAGAGATTGCGCAACCCCGCATCGCTCCACACCAGCGCGACGCCATCCTTGAATTCGTGCCACAGGCCACGGCGCTCTTCGTGCGGCATGGCGTGCTGCGGCACCGCGAAGATCAGCAGCGGCACGATGCCGAAGATCGCGGTGAACACGTCGATGCCCAGCGCCCAGCCGATCGGCATCAGGCTCATGGCGAGCGCGCCGAGGGGAGCGGCGGCAATGGTCACGAGCCCCATCAGCATCTGGCTAAGCCCGGAAGCACGCTGCAGGAAATCCGGGGGCACCAGCATCGCGACGCTGGCCGAGGCGGCCGGCATTTGGAACGCCTGCGCCGCGCTGCGCATGAACATGGCCAGATAAATGTGCCAGAGCGCGATCCCGCCGCTCGCGAACAGCCAGATCAGCACCATCATGCAAAGCGCGGAGATCAGGTCGGTGACGATCATCAGCAGCCGACGGCTGTAACGATCGGCCAAGGTGCCGCCGAGTGGAGCGAGCAGTGCCTGGGGCAGCAGCGCCGCCACCCCGGCCATCGCCAGCGCCGCGACGCTGCCGGTCATGCTGGTGATCCACCACATCAAGACGAACTGTGTGAGCGCGGATCCGACCAGCGACAGAGACTGCCCGCCGAAGATCGAGAAATAGCGCAGCTGCCAGCGCGGGCCTGGATGATAGGATGGTGCCGACATGGCGGCCAGCGCGGCGGGATCAGCGGACGTGTCGGTCATCATGCTCATTCACGGAAAAAGGCCCCCGCGCCTGTTATCATGAATCGCGGAGAGTGCACTGGCCCTGATCAGTGAGAAGCCGTCACGACACGGTTACCCGCCCTGCACTTGTGAAAAGGGGCCGAAGCGCCCACATGGGATGGGCTGGCACTCTCGCTTCACGAGTGCCGATTCGCACACCGGCAGCGCTGGCTCCCGCTTGTGAAAGCGACGATTTCGTCGCGGCCCAGCGACAAAACGGCCGATCCATGACATTCAGACCATTGCACGACCGGGTGCTCGTCCGCCGCATTGCGCCTGCCGATAAGAGTGCCGGCGGGATCATCATTCCCGATACCGTGAAGGAAAAGCCCCAACAGGGCGAAGTCGTCGCCGCGGGCGCAGGCAAACGTGCCGAAAACGGCAGCGTGATCGCGCTCGACGTCAAGGCGGGCGACACCATCCTGTTCGGCAAATGGTCCGGCAGCGAAATCCGTATCGATGGCGAAGACCTGCTGATCATGCAGGAAAGCGACGTGCTGGGCATCGTGGGCTGAACGCCCCTCCCCGCACGCCAGTGCGCCGCGGGGCCGTCCGCCCATGAAGGGCGGACCAGAATAACGGGCAGGGCGAACACGCGCCCGCCCGAACGATTTTCGGTTCGAAAAGGAACACGACCATGGCAGCCAAGGACATCCGGATGTCGCGCAATGCGCGCGAAGGCATCATGCGGGGCGTGGACATCCTCGCCAACGCGGTACGCGTCACATTGGGGCCCAAGGGGCGCAACGTCGTGATCGACAAGGGCTATGGCGCGCCGCGCATTACCAAGGACGGCGTCACCGTCGCCAAGGAGATCGAGCTGCAGGACCGGTTCGAGAATATGGGCGCACAGATGTTGCGCGCTGTCGCATCGCGGACGCAGGATCATGCCGGCGACGGCACCACCACCGCGACCGTCCTGGCCCAGGCGATCGTGCGCGAGGGGATGAAATCGGTCTCCGCCGGCGCCAACCCGATGGATCTGAAGCGCGGCATCGACCTGGCCGTCGCCCGCGTCGTCGAGGATCTCGCCGCACGCTCGCGCCCGGTTTCGAACAATGAGGAGATCGCACAGGTCGGCATCATCTCGGCCAATGGCGACGAAGAGATCGGCCGCACTATCGCCCGCGCGATGGACAAGGTCGGCAAGGAAGGCGTGATCTCGATCGAGGACGCGCAAGGCATGGAATTCGAGCTCGACGTGGTCGAGGGCATGCAGTTCGATCGCGGCTATCTGAGCCCCTATTTCATCACAGACCCTGAAAAGGCGAAGGTCGAGCTGCAGGATCCCCACATCCTGATCCATGAGAAGAAGCTGGGCAATCTCCACCCTCTGCTCCCGGTGCTCGAAGCCGTCGTCCAGTCCGGCCGGCCGCTGCTGATCATCGCCGAGGATATCGAAGGTGAAGCGCTGGCGACTCTGGTCGTCAACAAGTTGCGCGGCGGCCTGAAGGTCGCGGCGGTCAAGGCGCCGGGCTTCGGCGATCGCCGCAAGGCGATGCTCGAGGATATCGCGATCCTTACCAAGGGCACCGTGATCTCCGAGGATGTCGGCATCAAGCTGGAGAATGTCACGCTCGACATGCTGGGCAGTGCGAAGCGCGTGACGATCGACAAGTCCGACACCACGATCGTCGATGGCGCAGGCGATGCGGCCGCGATCACCGGCCGGGTCGAGGCGATCCGCCAGCAGATGGAACTCAGCACCAGCGAATATGATCAGGAGAAGTTGCAGGAACGCCTCGCCAAGCTGGCGGGCGGCGTCGCGATCATCCGGGTCGGCGCCTCGACCGAGGTCGAGATGCGCGAACGCAAGGATCGCGTCGACGATGCGCTCCACGCAACCCGCGCGGCCGTCGAGGAAGGCATCGTTTCCGGCGGCGGCACTGCGCTGCTCTATGCTGCGAAGACGCTCGACACGATCAAGGGCGACAATGACGATCAGGCTCGTGGCATCGATATCGTGCGCCGCGCGCTTCAGGCGCCGCTGCGTCAGATCGCCGAGAATGCGGGTCATGACGGCGGCGTCGTTGCCGGCCGGCTGCTCGATGGCGACGATCAGGCCATCGGCTTCAACGCCCAGACCGGCGCGTATGAAAATCTCGTGGCGTCAGGCGTGATCGATCCGACCCTGGTGGTCCGGTCCGCACTGCAGGACGCGGCGTCGGTCGCCGGATTGCTGCTCACCACCGAAGCCGCGGTTGCGGAGGCCGATGATCGGCCCGCGGCGCCGGCCATCGCTGACGGCGGCGGATTCTGACCCCGACCGCCCTTCCCCACATATTCGTTCAATCAATCCAGGAGCATCCCATGTCGCGAATTCCAGTCCGCCCTTATCTCGTCGCCAAGGATGAGGACGGCGTTTTCCGCGTCACCGTGCGGACCACCCGCTATAATTCGCAGGGCTATCCGCTTGTATCGAGCGACCAGCTGGACGATGCTTTCCGGACCCAGACCGCGGCACGCGCGTACGTCCGCGAACATTATCGCGCCGAGCCCGACCAGATCGCCACCAAATAAGGTGGCGACGGCCGGGCATTCGGTGCCCGGACCGTGGAGGACGATGTGACAGATTCGATCGACGACCAGATGATCGACACCCCGGACGGCCCGATGAGTTGGGCCGAATGGAAAAAGAAGAACCCGGTACAGGTCCCTTCGCGACGCACCAAGGGCAAGGCGCTACCGGTCAAGGTGAAGAAGTTCACCGACCGGTAGACGGAAAAAGACAAACGCCCCCTCAACACCCTCGCCCCCTTTAGGGGGAGAGGGAGATCAAGCGCAGCGAGATCGGGAGAGGGGGGAGTCGGGAGGGGCCTTGGCGCCAGCGCTCAATCCTGCCCCGACGCCCCCCTCTCCCCGGCCATCTCCCCCTAAAGGGGACGAGGGAGCAGAGCGCTCCAGCGGCCCCAAAACTCACCCCCCGAACAAAATTTCACAAAATATGTCGGTTTTGTGAAACGCGTTCGTCTTCCCTGTGAAGGCCTGCGGCAAGGGACCGCAGAGCCGAACTCAGGGGCTTCACATGATAAGATTTGGGACTGTTATCGGCGCGGGCATGGCGATCTTCGCGTCGACCGCTGCTTGGGCACAGACGGCCGTGCCCGCCGACCAGGCATCCGCGAGCGCAGCGACCGAGGAAGAAGGCGAAGCAATCGTCGTCACCGGATCGCGCATCGACCGTGCGTTCGACGCGCCGACGCCGACCCTGCAGGTCACTGCGGCCGACCTCAGCGTCGCGGCCCGGACCAACGTCGCCGCCGCGCTCAACGATCTGCCGCAGTTCCGCGCAACCACGTCGCCACAGACCACCGGTACCAACACCAGCGCCGGCCAGGCGCCCGTCGATCTGCGCGGCCTGGGCATCAGCCGCACCCTGGTGCTGGTCAATGGCCGCCGCCTGTCGAGCGACAACGATCTCAACGCCATCCCGACCGTGCTGATCAAGAGCGTCGACATCGTCACGGGCGGTGCATCCGCGGCCTGGGGCTCCGGCGCGGTCGCCGGCGTCGTCAACATCACGCTCGACGGCAAGTTCACCGGCCTGAAGCTCGGCGCACAGGCCGGCATCTCCAGCTATGAAGATGCGGCGGAGCATCGTTTCGAGGGCGCATTCGGCACCTCCTTCGCCGATGGCCGCGGCCATTTCGTGATCGGCGGCGAATATCTCAACAACGAAGGCGTTATCCCCAAGGTCAGCCGTCCCAATGTCGGCCGCTGGGCGACGATCTCGAACGGCGGCGGCACCTTCATCCTGTCGCCCGACGTCGGCTTCTCCAACGCGGCCTATGGCGGCATCGTCCTGTCGGGCGTGCTTTCCGGCAAGGGCTTCAACGCCGATGGTTCGCTGCGCCCGATCAACTATGGCGTGGTCAGCGGCACCAACATGATCGGCGGCGAAGGCCCGTCGAACGACGATCTCAGCCCGCTCGTCACCCCGCAGCGCCGCTACAGCATGGTCGCCCAGGCAAGCTTCGACCTGACGGAAAACCTGACGGTGACCGCCGAGTTCCGCCATTCGCGGATGTGGAACAACTATATCTGGTTCGGCGACCACAATCGCGGCAATCTGACGATCAAGTCCGACAATGCGTACCTGCGCCCCGAGATCAAAGCGCAGCTCGACGCCGCCGGACAGACCAGCTTCACGATGGGCCGGTTCAATTCCGACCTGTCCTATTCGACGATCGATTTCGAACGGAAGAATACGCAGGGAACGCTGGCGATCGACGGCAAGTCGAGCGACGGGCGCTGGCGCTATGGCGCCTATTACAGCCACGGCCAGTTCGACAACAATATCGACACGCCTGGCTTCCTGCTGACCACCCCCTACGCACAGGCGGTGGATTCGATCATCAGCCCGACCACCGGCAAGCCGATCTGCCGCGTTGCACTGACCAACCCGACGACCAATTGCGTTCCCATCAATCTGTTCGGCCTCGGCGCACCGTCGCAGCAGGCAATCGATTACGTGACCGGCACGCCCCAGTCGCGTTCGCGCACCAAGCTCGACACGGCGGGCTTCAGCCTTCGCGGCGAGCCGTTCGACCTGTGGGCGGGCCCGATCTCGATCGCGGTCGGCGGCGAATGGCGCAAGGAATCGATCAACGCCCGCGTCGGCGCGCTCGATCTTGCCAAGGCATTCCAGACGTTCAGCTTCTCGCCCCTGAAGGGCAGCTTCACCGTCAAGGAGGCATTCGCCGAAGTGCTGGTGCCGCTGGCACGTGACCTGCCCGTGCTCAACAAGCTCGAGTTCAACGGCGCCGCGCGTATCTCGGACTATAACACCACCGGTTCGATCTGGTCGTGGAAGCTCGGCCTGACCAACGAGTTCTTCCCCGGCGTCAAGGGCCGCGTCACGCGGTCGCGCGACATCCGCTCGGCGAATTTGAGCGAATTGTACACCCAGTCCACCACCGGATATAATACGCTGACCGACCCGGTGACCAACAGCAGCGTCTATGTGCTGAACAATGGCGGCGGCAATCCCAACCTGCGTCCGGAAACCGCCGACACCTTCACCGCCGGCCTCGTCCTGTCGCCACTGTCGCGCCTCAACCTGACGTTCGACTATTACGACATCCGCATCAAGGACGTCATCACGACCATCGCCGCTCAGGATCTGGTCACGCGCTGCTTCAACGGCAATCTCGACCTGTGCACCAAGGTCGAGCGCAACGCCCAGGGCACGATCGTCCGCACCGTCGCGACGTTCGTGAACCTTGCCGAATATCAGACCGACGGCATCGATGCCGAACTGAGCTATGTGTTGCCGCTCAGCGACATCTCGTCGGCGCCGGGTGCCTTGACCTTCCGCCTGCTCGGCACCTGGGTCAACAACCTGACCACCGACGATGGCGTCAGCAAGATCGACTATGTGAAGTCGCAGGGCTATTCGTTCGGCCTGGGCGTTCCCGAATGGCGCGTGAATGCCAGCATCGGCTATCAGGACGAGACGTTCGGCGCGCTGGTGCGTGCCCGCTATCTGTCGGCGGGCAATTACAACACCACCGTCAATCTCGTGAACAACCGGATCGGCGCATACACCTATTTCGATCTGCAGCTGAACGCCAAGATCCCCGTGGCACAGGGCCCGCAGCTGGAACTCTATGCCAATGCGACCAACCTGTTCGACAAGGATCCGCCGGTCAGCGCGCTGTTCTCGCCCTATTATGACGTGGTCGGGCGCTACATCACCGTGGGCGCACGCGTCCGCTTCTGATCGTCAGCCTGCTGACGATCACGCCGCCGGCCGGTTCCCTTACCGCGCCGGCGGCCCCCTTGCCGCAAGCTGTGCGACTCTCGTTTCACAGCTTGCGGTAAATCTTTGTTATCGCATCGCTTTGAGCAGAATGCCGGTACCCGTTTTTCCGCGCGATGCTCCAGCTTCAGGAGACGATCCATGATTGCGCGTCGCATCTTCGCCACTGCTCTGCTGCTGTCCGCCGCCCCCGTGCTGGCCGACACACCCAATGCCGCCATGCCCAAGCCGGCCGCAATCGTGATCGACGGCCCTCCGCCGGTAAGCACCGCTCTGGCCAGCGACACCCGCCCCTATCTCGAAGCGCGCAAGGCGGTTTTCCAGGGCTGGAATCCGGTCGATCGATCGCTGCTGGTGAAGACCCGTTTCGGCGGGACCGACCAGTTGCACGTCGTCGCCGCACCGTCGGCGATGCGGCGCCAGATCAGCTTCGAGCAGGAACCCGTGCTGGCGGGTTTCCGCGCGCCGGGCGGAGACGGCACGCTGGTGATCCAGAAGGATGTCGGCGGCGGCGAATTCTATCAGCTCTATCGCCTGGAAAATGGTCGCCCCGTGCTGCTGACCGACGGCAAGAGCCGCAACTGGTTCGGCGCATGGAGCCATGACGGGCGCCGGATCGGCTATATCTCGACGCGGCGCAACGGCACCGACACCGATCTCTACGTCATGGATCCGCGCGATCCGAAGACCGATCGGCTCGTCGCGCAGGTCGAAGGCGGCGGCTGGAGCATCACCGACTTCTCGGCGGACGGAAATACCGCGCTCGTCCTCAATCGCAAGTCGATCAGCAACGCCATCGTCCATGAGCTCGATCTCGCCAGCGGCAAGCTGACCGCGATTGCGGGGGACAAGGCACCGGCAGCCTATGTCGACCCGCGCTATGGCCCCGATGGCCGGATCTGGGTCGCCTCCAGCGTTGCGTCCGACTTCATCCAGCTCGGCACACTCGACCGCAAGGGCCGTTTCACGGCGGTGTCCAAAGAGCCGAAATGGGACGTCAGCGATTATGCGATCGCACCCGACGGCAGCTTCATCGCCTATGCGATCAATGAGGCCGGCGTCAGTCGTCTGCGCGTCATGGATGTCGCGACCGGCAATACCCGCCCGGTGACCGGCCTGCCCGCCGGCGTGATCCCCTATGCCATCGGCTCGGCGATCGAGATTGCGCCCTGGGGTGCAATCGGGCTCAGCATGTCGTCGGCGCGTGTCGCCGGGGACGCCTTCTCGGTCGATCCGAAGACACTGGCGGTTACACGCTGGACCGAGAGCGAGACCGGGGGGCTCGATGCCTCGGCCAATATCGAACCCGAACTTGTCCAGGTGAAAAGCTTCGACGGCGAGACGGTGTCGGGCTTCCTCTATCGCCCCGATCCGAAGCGCTTCCCCGGAAAGCGGCCGCTCGTCATGGATATCCATGGCGGCCCCGAGGGGCAGGTGCGCCCCGATTATCGCGGGTCGGACAATTATCTGCTGAACGAGCTCGGCATCGCTTTGTTCTTCCCCAATGTCCGCGGCTCCTCAGGCTTCGGCAAGCGCTTCGTCAATCTCGACAACGGACCGGACCTGCGTGAGAATTCGGTCAAGGATATCGGCGCGATCCTCGATGCGCTGGGCCGCGACGCAACGCTCGATGCGGGCCGTTTCGCGATCTCCGGAATGTCCTATGGCGGCTATATGTGCTACGCCTCGGCGGTCCATTACGGCGCGCGGATCAAGAGCGCGAGCTGCTATGTCGGCATCTCCAACTTCGTCACATTCCTGGAAAGCACGCAATCCTACCGGCGCGACCTGCGCCGCGCGGAATATGGCGACGAGCGCGATCCGAAGCAGCGCGCCAAACTGATCGCCATCTCACCGCTCACCAGCGTCGACAAGATCGACATCCCGATCCTGATCGCGACGGGCGGCAACGATCCCCGCGTGCCCGCGTCGGAGGCCGATCAGATCATCAAGGCGATCCGCGCCCGCAACGGCACCGCCTGGCATTTGCTGGCCGAGAATGAAGGCCATGGGTTCCACAAGAAGGAGAATGAGGACTATTATTTCTGGACCGCCGTGCAGTTCTGGAAAAAGACGCTGCTGGGCGACGCGAAATGATCCTCGCCCGCACGCTCGCGATTGCCGCGGCCACCCTGTCGTTCGGGGCGCCGCTGCACGCGGCGCGCGACAAACCCGCCTCCGTGACGGTCGACCACCATGTCCATGTCCGGTCGCCGGCAATCCAGGCGATCATGCCCGCCTATTGCGCGGGCGCCGGAAAATCGAAGTTCTGCGACGCGGCGCTCGCCGGCTCGCCCAGCGTTACCGATCTGCTGCAGGACATGGACGCGGCGGGCATTCGTCGCGCACGGCTGATGTCGACCGCCTATATGGCGGAAAGCCCGATCATGACGACGCCCCTGCCGGAGCATGTCGAGGTCGTCCGAGCCGCGAACGATTTCACCGTCGCGCTGGCGCGCGCGCAGCCGGATCGGTTCGAGGCCTATATCGCGGTCAATCCGGTCACCCCGACCGCCTTGCCGGAAATCGCGCGCTGGCGTGGCGATCCCCATGTCGCCGGTCTCAAGCTGCACCTCGCCAATTCGCGCTTCGATTATCACAAGGCCGATCATGTGAAGGCACTGGCGGACGTGTTTCGCGCCGCCGCCTCTGCGCATCTCCGGATCATGGCCCATATCCGCCAGGGCGCGACCGGCTATGGCGCGGAAGAAGCCCGGATCTTCCTGAACGAGATCCTTCCCGCCGCACGCGGCACGACCGTGCAACTCGCCCATATCGCCGGTTGGGGCAATATCGACACGCCCACACTCGATGCGCTTGGCGTTTTCGCCGATGCCTGCGAACGGGATCGCAAGCGGTGCTCCAATCTCTATTTCGATCTGGCAGCGATCGATCCCGCCCTCGCATCGGACGATCAGAAAGCGGCGCTGGTTCGCCTGATGCGCAGGATCGGCCTCGGCCATTTCGTTCCGGCTTCCGACTGGCCGGTGACGCGCGATCTGGTCGCTTATTATGCCGCACTCGCCACGCTGCCGTTGACCGCTACCGAATGGAAGCGGATCGCGCACAATGTAGGCCGCTGAACGACAGCAAGACCGGTTCGCACGAATATTGTCGGATTCGATCGGTCGCATCGTCTAGGAGTTGTGCGAGGAGCACGATGAATCACTTGAGCGAGATGTTACGGCATGTCCGAGCCACACTGCGCCGTCGCGGCGTCGCGGATCAGGATGCCGATGATCTGGTCCAGGAAGCCTTCCTGAAAGTGGAGCGCTACGAACAGAAGCATGCCGTGCGCTCGCAGGAAGCCATGATGGTGAAGGTCGCCGTGAATCTGTCAATCGACGAAGGACGACGGGAACGGCGGGCGCCCTTTTCGACCGGAAACGTCTTCTCGATCGCCGATGCCGCCCCCGATCCCGAACAGGTGCTGCAATCCCAGGCGCGGCTGAAGCACGCCGCCGCCGGGCTGCAGACATTGCCGGAGCGCACACGCAGGATCCTGCTGCGCAGGAGACTCGATGGCGCAAGCTATGCGACGATCGCCAATGAAGAAGGGATGTCAGTCCCCGCCGTAGAAAAACAGGTCGCCCGAGCGACCATGGAGATGATGAACTGGATGGAGACATGGTGATGCGCTCGAAGGAGGAGCGCGCCCGGTTGAACGCAGAGGCGTCGGCCTGGCTCGCCCGGCTGCACGGCCCACGCGGTGCCGAGGCGGAGGTGCCGTTGCAGGATTGGCTGCGCGGCGATCCCGCCCATCAGGACGCGTTCGAACGCGCGACCGAATTATGGGACATCCTGCCCGGCGCGGCCGCCCTTGCCACGCCAGAGGTGCGCGCGCAGCGGCGCTTCATGCCCATGGCGATGGCAGCGTCGATCCTGGCGCTTGTCGCGGTCGGCACGACCACATTGTATCTGAACCGGGCGCCGGTGTTCGATACCGGTGCCGGCGAGCAACGCACCGCCACGCTGGACGATGGCAGCCGAATCGCGCTCAACACCGACAGCCATGTCACCGTGGCGTTCGACCGTGGCACGCGGCAGGTCACGCTCGATCGGGGCGAGGCTTTGTTCGAAGTCGCGCATGATACGGCGCGGCCATTCATCGTCGTCGCGGGCGACGAGCGGATCAAGGCACTCGGCACCAGCTTCGTCGTCCGGCGCGACGCCGAACGCGTGCGCGTCACGCTGCTGCGCGGCAAGGTGGAGGTCACCCGCGCGGGCGAGCGCCCGCAATTGCTTGCGGTGCTTGCGCCTGGCGAACGCGTATCCGCAGCTGCGCAGGCCGCACCGATCCTCGATCGCCCCGCGCTCGACGCAGTCACCGCATGGCGGCGCGGCGAATTGCTGTTCCGCGACACGCCGCTTTCGGAAGCGGTGGCCGAAGTGAACCGCTATGGTCAGGATCGTGTGGTCGTCAACGATGCCCGTCTGGGCGCGCTCCCCATTTCCGGGGTATTCGCGACCGACGATTCAGCGGAATTCGCGGCAGCCGTTGCGCAACTTCATGGGCTACGGGTACGGCGAGAGGGTAAGGCATTGCTTTTGACGCTGTGAGCGTATCCCGGCATCGTCGGCACCCGGCCGCGATATCGTTGCGTTGACCCAGTCGGAGAGATGACGAGACGAACCAGGAGTGTAGAGGGCATCGCATGAGACGAGGGGGCAAGTTGATATGGCTGTCTGCGCTCGTATGTCTCACGGCCTCCGTCGCGGAAGCGGAAACTGCGCCGACATTCCGTTTTTCGCTGTCACGCCAGCCATTGCCCCAGTCGCTGGAAGCCGTTGGGAGCGTAACACGATCCAACGTCATCTTCACGCCGTCCGCGGCAAGGGGCCGTACCGCCCCGGCGCTCAACGGAAATTATAGCACTGCCGAAGCGCTCCGCCGCTTGCTGAAGGGTTCCGGCCTGAGTGTCAGCGTCACCGCCGGCGGTTCATATATCATCTCAGACCGGGCGGGCGAGCAACTGGCCTCAGACTCGTCAGTCGATACGCCGTCGTCGATGACTCCGGTCGAGGAAGGCGCGCCGATCATCGTCACCGGATCGCGCATCGACACGCCTGGCTTCGAAGCGCCTACCCCAACGTTGCGCATCACCAAGGAAAACCTCGACATCGGTGCGCGGCCGAACGTCGCGGCAGCGCTCAACGATCTGCCGCAGTTCCGCGGGACAATTTCGGCACAGACCACGGGCACCAATACCGATGCAGGCGCAGCACCGGTCGATCTGCGCGGTCTGGGCATCAATCGTACATTGGTGCTGCTCGACGGACGGCGCTTTTCAAGCGACAACGATCTGAACGCCATCCCGACCGTGCTGATCAAGAGCGTCGACATCGTCACGGGCGGTGCATCCGCGGCTTGGGGATCGGGCGCGGTCGCCGGCGTGGTCAACATCACGCTCGACGGCAAGTTCACCGGCCTGAAGCTCGGCGCACAGGCCGGCATCTCCAGCTATGAAGATGCAGCGGAGCACCGCTTCGAAGGCGCGTTCGGCACCGCCTTCGCCGATGGCCGCGGCCATTTCGTGATCGGCGGCGAATATCTCAACAACGAAGGCGTCATCCCCAAGGTCAGCCGTCCCAATGTCGGCCGCTGGGCGACGATCTCGAACGGCGGCGGCACCTTCATCCTGTCGCCTGACGTCGGCTTCTCCAACGCGGCCTATGGCGGCATCGTCCTGTCGGGCGTGCTTTCCGGCAAGGGCTTCAACGCCGATGGTTCTCTGCGCCCGATCAATTACGGCGTGGTCAGCGGCACCAACATGATCGGCGGCGAAGGCCCGTCGAACGACGATCTCAGCCCGCTCGTCACCCCGCAACGCCGCTACAGCATGGTCGCCCAGGCAAGCTTCGACCTGACCGAGAATCTGACCGTGACCGCCGAGTTCCGCCATTCGCGGATGTGGAACAACTATATCTGGTTCGGCGACCACAATCGCGGCAATCTGACGATCAAGTCCGACAATGCGTTCCTGCGCCCCGAGATCAAAGCGCAGCTCGACGCCGCCGGACAGACCAGCTTCACGATGGGCCGGTTCAATTCCGACCTGTCCTATTCGACGATCGATTTCGAGCGGAAGAATACGCAGGGAACGCTGGCGATCGACGGCAAGTCGAGCGACGGGCGCTGGCGCTATGGCGCCTATTACAGCCACGGCCAGTTCGACAACAATATCGACACGCCCGGCTTCCTGCTGACCACACCCTATGCACAGGCCGTGGATTCGATCATCAGCCCGACCACCGGCCTGCCGATCTGCCGCGTCGCGCTGACCAATCCGACGACCAATTGCGTCCCCATCAATCTGTTCGGCCTCGGCGCACCGTCGCAGCAGGCAATCGATTACGTGACCGGCACGCCCCAGTCGCGTTCGCGCACCAAGCTCGACACGGCGGGCTTCAGCCTTCGCGGCGAGCCGTTCGACCTGTGGGCCGGCCCAATCTCGATCGCGGTCGGCGGCGAATGGCGCAAGGAATCGATCAACGCCCGTGTCGGCGCGCTCGATCTCGCCAAGGCGTTCCAGACGTTCAACTTTTCGCCCCTGAAGGGCAGCTTCACCGTCAAGGAGGCATTCGCCGAAGTGCTGGTGCCGCTGGCACGTGACCTGCCCGTACTCAACAAGCTCGAGTTCAACGGTGCCGCGCGCATCTCGGACTATAACACCACTGGTTCGATCTGGTCGTGGAAGCTCGGCCTGACCAACGAGTTCTTCCCCGGCGTCAAGGGCCGCGTCACGCGGTCGCGCGACATCCGCTCGGCGAATTTGAGCGAATTATACACTCAATCCACCACCGGATATAACACGCTGATCGATCCGGTGACCAACAGCAGCGTCTATGTGTTGAACAATGGCGGCGGCAATCCCAACCTGCGTCCGGAAACCGCCGACACCTTCACTGCCGGCCTCGTCCTGTCGCCACTGTCGCACCTCAACCTAACGTTCGATTATTACGACATCCGCATCAAGGACGTGATCACCACCATCGCCGCACAGGATCTGGTCACCCGCTGTTTCAACGGCAATCAGTCTCTGTGTGCACAGGTCAAGCGCGATGCCAACGGCAACATCACGCGCACCGTATCCCCCTTCCTGAACCTTGCCCAATACCGCACCGACGGGATCGACGCGGAACTCTCGTACACGCTGTCGCTCGATACCCTTTCGAACCTGCCGGGAGCGCTTGATTTCCGCATCCTCACCACCTGGGTGAACAGCCTGACGACCAATGACGGCGTCAGCAGGATCGATTATGTGAAGTCGCAGGGCTATTCGTTCGGCCTGGGCGTCCCCGAATGGCGTGTGAATGCCAGCATCGGTTATGATGATGAAAACTTCGCCACGCTTGTACGTGCGCGCCACATTTCTTCCGGCAATTACAATTCCACGGTGCGACGGATCAACAACCACATTCCCGCCTATACCTATATCGACCTGCTGGCCCGCGCACGCGTCGAGGCCGAAACGGGAACGAACATGGAAGTCTACGCCAGCATCACCAACCTGTTCGACCGCCAGGCGCCCGGCGGGTCGCTCTATTCGCCTTTCTACGATGTGATCGGCCGCTATATCTCGGTCGGCGCCCGGCTTGGCTTCTGAAGCCTAAAGCCAGCGGCGGGTTGCCGACGCATAGGTTCGATACGCAGGCCCGAACGCGGCCTCCAGCCGCCGCTCCTCGAACGGCACGACCAGGCGGTCGAGGGCAAGCCATAGGGCGGGCAGGATCACGAGCCCCCAATCGAGGCCGGTCGCGACAAACCCACCCGCCAGAACAAGCAACAGGCCGCAGTAAAAGGGATTTCGCGAACGCGTGAAGGGACCATCGGTCGCCAGCGCATGCGGAGCTCCGTTGGGACGGGCACTCGATCCGCGACGGACGATCGCACGCGCCGCCGCATATTCCAGCGCGAAGCCCCCGACCATGATCGCAAGCCCGGTCAACGTAACCGCACCACCAAGCGACGGTCCCGGCAAAAGGCGCAACGGGATCGCCCATTCGAGCAGCAATGTGACACCAATCGTCAGTGCGGCATAGGCATCGGGTGGCAATGGCATGGCGAAATCGCCGCGTCCGGACACTCTTGAACTCCCCTTTGCGGGGGCTTCCACACAATGCTCCCCGCCTCCGGGCAGCATAGTCGAGTTCGTGGCACCGGCAATTCGTTCAAGCGGTCACGGCAACTTGCCGAGAAACGCCTCGAGCGCAGCCAATGCCTCGGGCTCCGCCAGCGTGGGTGCATGGCCCACCCCCGGAACCTCGACATAATCCAGCGTCCGCGCGCGCGCCCGCATCCGCTGCGCGGTCGCGGACGAAAGCAGGTCGGAAAGCCCACCGCGCAGCAACAGTGTCGGCCGCCGCGCGAGACGCCGGAACAGCAACCAGGCGAGAAAGCCCGGCGCCGAAGCCCCACCTTTTTCCAGCGGCACATAGATGCCGGGATCATAGTCGAATTTCGGCACGCCACTCGCGTCTTCGCGGAAGGTCTGTTCCGCGAAACGGCGCCAGGCGCGCGCATCGAAGGCCGGAAATGCCGGCCCGGCAATGCCACGGACATAGGCGACCGCATCGTCCCAGTTGCGGATCTCAGCCTGTTTGCCGACATAGGATTTGATCCGCGCGACACCCTCGGGCGCGATCTCCGGCCCGATATCGTTGAGGATCGCGGCTGCCACGCAACCGGGGCGTAGCGCGGCCAGGATCATGGTGATGATCCCGCCCATCGAGGTGCCGATGAAGATCGCCCGCGCGATGCCGAGTGCATCGAGCAACGCGCGAACATCCTTCACATAGGTTTTCGGCCGGTAATTGTCGGGGTCGGGATCCCGATCCGAAAGCCCCCGGCCCCGCACGTCCGGCACCAGCACGCGCCGGCCGGCCGCGGCGATCCACGGCGCCACATCCTCGAAATCCTTTCCGTTCCGGGTCAATCCGTGAAGGCAGACAACCGGCAGCCGCGCCGGCCCCGCCGCCGCCGGATAGTCGCGCGCGTAAAGCGAAAGGCCGTCCGACGTCGTCCAGCGCCTGTCGGCATATGGCTGCGGACATTCGCCGATTCCGGCAACGTCCGCAGCCGGCACGACTTGCTTTGGCTTCATCAGAAATTGACGCCCAGCGTGAGGAAGACCTGGCGGGGATTGCCGTAGAATGCGGTGAGCACGCCTTCGCGACCGAGCGAGGAGACCAGCTTGCCCTGAGCATCGCGGAGCAACGCGCCGGTCACCGGGTTCACTGCCATGAAGGTATAGCCGCTGGTCTTGTACGCCTTGTCGAACAGATTCTTGCCGTGCAGCCCGATATTCCAGCGGTCGCCGCCCGAGCGGTAGACGATGCTGGCATCGAACAGCGCATAACCCTTCTGGTCCAGGAACGGATTGGGAATCTCGAACTGGAAGGTCCTGCTGCGGTACGACGCGGTCGCGTTGACGTTCAGGCGTCCCTCGCCCACTGGCGCGTCATAGCTCACCGTGCCGCTGGCCGTCCATTTCGGCGTGTTCTGCACCTCGCGGAACTGGACGACATCGACCGCGCCCTGACCGGCGACAAAGGTGATATATTCGCGATATTCGGCGTCGATATAGCCGAGCGTACCGGTCAGCCGAAGCGTATCGCCTGCCATCGCGAAATCCTCAGCGACGCGGGCCCGCACTTCCGCCTCGAAGCCCTGGAAACGAGCCTTGCCGGCATTGGTGGTGACGCCGCAGAACGTCGCGACGCCATTGACCACGCAGCCCGACGACCCGGGAATCTGGACGTTCTTGTAGTTCGCACGGAAAGCCGCGAGCGCGAGGTTCACGCTATTGTCGAACAGCGACGCCTTGTACCCGATCTCGTAGCTGTCGACGGTCTCGGGTTCGAAACCGATAAAGGCGGCGATCTCGTCCTGCTCGCGCGTGCCGTTGCCGTTCAGGTCGGGCGCGTTCACGCCCACGCCGCGCGGATCGAAGCCACCGCCCTTGAAGCCCTTGGAATAGCTTGCATAGACCATATGATCCCTAGTCGGCTTGAAGCTGATCGAGGCACGCGGCGTGAACTTGTTGAAGTTGCGCTTGCCGTTGAAATCGGTGCTCGCCGCGCCGAACGGCACACTGGTTCCCCCGAACATCGGCACGCCGGTGCCACCCAGATAATTCTGCCGCATGATTCGCGCCTGACGCTCGTCCCAGGTGTAGCGTGCGCCGGCGGACAGGCTGAGCTGCTCGGTCACATCATAGGTAAAATCGGCGAAGATCGCAGATGTGTTGGTCTTCACATCGGCGTCGGTGAACGCGCTGAAGCCGGGGATCGTCGTGAAGGCGCGAACCTCGAACGGGGTTCGGGCCTTGGCGTCGAGATAATAAGCGCCGATCAGGCCGTTGAGCCCGCCCGTCTCGATCAGCACCTGCAATTCCTGGCTGAGCTGCCGGTTGTTGTACGTTCCCAGCACATCGGCATCGACAGCAGGCAGCGCGTCGAAATCGATCGGGCCGCTGGAATCGTCCTTGCGGTAGGCGGTGATGGACCGGACGGTGAGTCCGTCGGTGATGCCGACTTCGCCGAACAGCGACACGCCCCATGCCTTGATCAACTGCCGGGGTGTGTTGAGCGCGCCTTGCGTATCGAACACGTCGTTGAGAACCGGCGTGTTCGACTGGAAGCTGGTGACCAGGCGATGGCCGCCGCGCGGGCTGCTGGCGTCACGCGTATAATCGCCGGACAGGCGGAAGAAGATATTATCATCATTATTCACTTCCGCCGACAGGCGGCCCGCCCAGACGTCGCGATTGTAGTTCTCCTGCCCGGTCGTCAAATTCTTGCCGAAGCCGCCGCGCGACAGCCGTGCGACCGAACCACCGACGCGCAGGGTTCCATCGCCCACCGGGGTCGATGCGCTGGCGATCCCGTCGATCTGGTCATAAGTGCCCAGCGTCGTCCGCAGCCGCAGTTCGGGTTCGCTGGCCAGGCGGCGGGTCACATATTTCACCGCGCCGCCAATGGTGTTGCGGCCGTAAAGCGTGCCCTGTGGTCCGCGCAGCACTTCGATCCGCTCGACATCGTAAATGTCGAGAACTGCGGCCTGGGGCCGGTTGAGATACACATCGTCGAGATACAGGCCGACGCCCTGCTCGAAACCGGCAACCGGATCCTGCTGGCCGACGCCGCGGATGAATGCGGTCAATGTCGTGTTCGTGCCGCGCGATACCTCGATCGTGACGTTCGGGGTGGTATCCGAGATATCGGTGATGTCGAGCGCCCCCTGCTGCGCGAGCGCCTCTCCGCTATAGGCGGTGACCGCGATCGGCACATTCTGAAGGCTTTCCGCACGGCGCCGCGCGGTGACCACGATATCGCCGGTGTCGTCTGCCGCGATCGCCGCAGAGCCCTGTCCCGCGGTTGCAGCGGGTTCGGCCTGCGCCATCACCATGGCCGGCGTCGCGAGCGCGACAAGCGCAGCACTGCCCTTGAGCATATGGATGAAACGGATTGCGTGAATGTTCATGCGTGCCTCCCCTTTTGCTTCTCACCGCTTGTGCGCTGCGGTTTCGATTGAAGCGGTGATCCGGACGCCATGTGGCGCCCTTAAAAATTCGGTACCGTATGTTTAGATGCCATTTGCCAATGTTCATCGTCAAGCAAATAAATACGGTACCGTATCTTCGTTGACTTAGGCCCGGCCCTGCGCCATCCCGATGCTCATGAATGCTGTCCCCGCCCCGAGAACCCGATCCAGCCGCGTCGACGAGGCAAGCTGGATCGAGGCCGCACTTTCCCTGCTGGCCGATGGCGGTATCGCGGCGGTGCGGGTCGAACCACTGGCGCTGAAGCTCGGGGTGACGAAGGGGGCGTTTTATTCGCGCTATCCCACGCGCGACGCGCTGCACGTCGCGATGCTGCAATATTGGCGGCGTGAGAAGACGTCGGAGTTGATCGAAACGCTCAGCGTCGAGGAATCAGCCGCCGAACGCCTGCAGCGCCTGCTGATGTTTCCCTTTCGACGGCCCGATGTGCAGGAACGCGCACGGCTGGAAATGGCGATCCGGATCTGGGCCCATGGCGATCCCAGGGCAGCGACGACGATGGACGAGATCGACGGTCAGCGCCTGAAGCATCTCCAGGCTGTGCTGGTCGCAAACGGGGTCGCGCCCGAGGACGCCGAAGCGCGCGCATTCGTGATGTACGGCTATCTGATCGTGGAAGGATCGCTGCCCGGCAAGCGCAGCGAAAGCGTTCAGCAGGCATGCCGGCGCTTCCTCAGCTCTGGTATTTCGGAATGATCCTGGTCTCAACCATATGGCGGAAGCGCTAAGCGCCTCCACCTCAAGCGATCAGGCCCTAAACCGTAGCGACGTTCAGGCGGTCTGGGCGCGCCGGTTGCGCCCAATCCGCCGTCCCAGCAACAGTCCGGCCAGGCCCAGTATGAACAGGCCCCATGCACCGTTTACCGGTACGGGCGTGGATCCGCCCGAGCTTCCGCCCGAGGGAGGACTGAGCGGCGGGGTATAGCCACCTTTATAGGTGCCGACGTGCATCTCGCCATTCTGCGTCAGACTGCCGAAAACCGCCGAGCCCTGGATATAATTGCCCGTCGTGGCCGCGGCGCCGGGCGCCAGCACCGATCCGCCCCATGCGGTCGTCAGGTTCAGCGTATCGGCCTCGGAGAAATTCCAGATGACATGCTCGCCCAGGTTATTGGTACCGCCCAGGAAATTGTCGTTGAGCAGGATGTTCTTCCCACTGACGTTTACGATCGCCGTATCCGCGCCGTTCAACTTGAAATCGATCTCGCCGATGCTGTTGAGTTGATCCGACGTGATGTTGAAAATGGCGACGCCGGTTTTGTCGGGCGCCGCATTGAATGTTGCGCGATTGCCGCTGATCGCGACGGTGCTGTTCGGATCCATCTTGGTCAGCGTGTGCGACAAATCGGTGAGGCTGCTGGCCAGCAGCGTCTTCTGCTGGTTCAGATTCGCCGAAAAATCGGGGGTCGACGCAGCCAGTCCCGATTGGACGGTGTTCTGGTTGACGTTGGTGTTGCTGATCGTCCCGCCGACCTTCACGGTCTGCGCAGCGCCGTTCAGGTTGAACCCGCTCGAAACATTGCCACCGACGATCGCCCCCGATCCATTGTTCAGATTCTTCGTGCCGCCAACGACGTTTCCGACCACGGTCAATCCGGGCTGTCCGGTCGGCGAGGGTGCCGGCGCCTTGATCTGGTAGTTGGAGGAATTGCCCGTCAGGTCACCACCGACAAAGGTGCGCCCTTCCACTTCCGAAGACGATTCCAGATTGCCCAGAACGATCAGGTTCCATTCGCGCATGCCGTCAAGGCCCGCAATGGGCGGAGCCGCAAGCACGGGAACGGCGACAAGGGCAGCCAGTGCGGCGCCGACCAGAATATGGGCTTTCTTCATAAGCCCCCATAATGCGCACCCGGGCGAGCGAGCACCCGAATTCATGGTTAATTTTTTGATAAATGCGACGAACCGTTCACGATCGCACCAATTGTGATCGTGCATGTCCCATTTCCGGCCGAATAGTTGACAGATGCCGGGCACCGGCAGACCAATTGTCCAAAGATAAGGCGGAGAATCGGCATGTGCGATAACGACATTCATCAGGGACTGGTCGAGGACTGGAACGTGTCGCGTCGCGCCTTCGTCGCGGCAGGCCTGGCGGCCGGCCTTGCGACCAGCGCGAATGCCGCGGCCGCCAAGGTGACCGAGAAGGATGTGACCGTCACGACGCCCGATGGAAAGGCCGATGCCGTGCTGTTCCATCCCGCCGGCAAGGGGCCATGGCCCGCCGTGCTGATGTGGCCCGACATCATGGGGCTACGCCCGGTCTTTCGAGAAATGGGTCGAAGGCTGGCCTCGGAAGGCTATGTCGTGCTGGTGCCCAATCCCTTCTACCGCAGCAAAGCTTCGCCGGTTGTCGAGGGCGCGTTCGATTTCAACAATCCCGAATCCCGCAAGCTGCTCATGGGCTATCGCGCGGCGATGACCGATGAGGGCGTCGACAAGGACGCCATCGCCTATCTCGCCTTTCTCGACGCCCAGCCCCAGACCGCGAAACGCAAGAAGGCAGGCGTGCAGGGCTATTGCATGGGTGGCCCCCTCTCCTTCCGCACGGCCGCGGCCGTGCCCGGCCGCATCGGCGCGGTCGGCAGCTTCCATGGCGGCGGACTGGTCACCGACACGCCGGCGAGCCCGCATCTGCTGATCCCCAGGACCAACGCGGCTTATCTGGTCGCCGTCGCGCAGAACGACGATGCGCGTCAGCCCGCAGTGAAAGACACGTTGAAGCAGGCGTTCGCGGCAGCCAGGAAATCGGCCATCGTAGAGGTCTATCCGGCCGACCATGGCTGGTGCGTGCCAGGCAGCCAGGCCTATCAACAGGCCTCAGCCGAGCGCGCCTGGACGGAACTGTCCAGGATCTACAAGGCGCATCTGGTTTAGAGCGGATCTGGTTCGGGATGAACCAGATCCGCTCCATATTCGCCTTTGTTTGTCGCGATTTCCGAGCCGGCAGATGAGTCCATCTGCCTCGAAATCGCTCTAGAGTGTCGGGCGGAAAAGCGGCGGTCCGGTTTTCCGGGTAAACGAGGCGATCACAAACAACCATGGCAAGCTGAGCGATCCATATTTCGCGTTGCTTGCCATAGGAGTCCGTTGGCAGAGCGGCGCTCCTCCCATCAAGGCTCGGCCGAAGACACGCTGTGAGGATCCGTGCCTTCGACCGAACTCTCAATCGGATCAGGCAAATACCCCGACCGATGCCTCGACAAAGACATTGGCGGTGCCCAGCGCGTAGTGGTTATAGGCATGATTGTTGACCAGCACCTGCCCCGCATAGACCGCGCCGGTCAGCGTCACAGTGTCGGCACCATCGCCGGTCACATAAAGCTCCCGATCACTGTCGGTCACCTGGATCACACCTGCTTCGTTCAGGGTGACGTTGCGACCGGCATCGCCGACACCGAGATCGATACGTTCGATATTCTTGATGTTGGTGACAGACGCATTCAATGTGAGGACCGTGCCCGTCCCGCTGTCGATCAACAATATGTCGAACCCGGCGCCGCCATCCATCATTGTATCGGCCGCATCGTAGACGAGCACGTCATTACCGTTCCCGCCCAACATGCTGTCGCTGCCTGCGCCGCCGCGCAGCAGATCGTTGCCGTCGCCACCGATCAGCGTGTCGTTGCCAGCATGTCCATAGAGACGCTCATTGGCATTGGTGCCGGTGAGCGTCTGGCTGGTGTCATTCCCTTCGACCACGCTTGAATCGCCATTGGCGTTGAGCAGGCTGACATCCAGCAATGTGCCCGTGAGATCGGTGTCGGACACCCCGTTGCTGTCGGTCGCGGTGATCCGGGTCACGCCGAGCACCTGCAGGCCAACCCCGGTCAAATCCTGTTCGAAATGAACGGTGGCAAGCAGTTCGTTGATCGCCCGGTTGTTGATCGTTCCATTATCCAGCGCAGTGATCGTGATAATGGAATGCGGTGCGATACCCAGGATCCCACCAAAATTGTCGATCTCGATATGCAGTCCAAGCTCGGCCGCCAGTGCTTCCGACGCCGTCAACGTATAGGCCTGGACGTTCAGGCTGAGCAGCGGCGAATAGTTCACCTCCACCGACTTGAGATTATTGTTGGGATCGAACGCCACCAGTGACTGATCGTTGATGTCGATCAGGCCCAACGTCTCCACGCTGATCAGTCCGAGCAGCGCAGCATCGTTAACCTGCACGATCGGGGCCTGGTTCACATTGGTCAGCGTGAACGGCTGGGTATCGGTGCTGCCGAGATTGCCGGCAGCGTCGATCACCCGGGCATCGACCGTATGAGCGCCGGTGGCAAGCGTGCCATAGCCGTAGAACCAGGTCGTGCCGCTGGCCGTTGCCTGGACCCAGGCACCACCATCGAGCCTGACCTCGACACGATCACCCACGCCCAACGCCTGGCTCAACGTACCGCTGATCGTGGGAGAACGATCCTGCGTGATCCAGTCGCCCACCGTGCCAGTATCGTCCGCCAGCGCGGTGATGTTGATCACCGCTGTCGGCACCGCCGTGTCGATCGTCACCGCATAGGCAGCAGACGGCGAACTCACATTGCCCGCAGCGTCGGTCGAGGTCGCGGTGAAGCTGTGCGCACCCTGCGGAAGCGCCGCGGCTGGCGTGAAACTCCATGCCCCCGCACCGTTCGCAGTCGTGGTTCCCAGCAGCGTCCCGTTGTCGAAGACCGAGACCGTCGAATTGGCCTCCGCCCCCGTGCCGGCGATCACCGGAATGGTGTCGTTGGTCGTGCCGCCATTGGCGACATTGCCCACAACCGGCGCGACATCGTCGGTGACAGAGGCGATCACCACCGTGGCGGCCGGCGCGGCCGTGTCGATGGTGATCGCATAGGCGGCCGAGGGCGCACTCACATTGCCCGCAGCGTCGGTCGATGTCGCAGTGAAGCTGTGCGCGCCCTGCGGCAGCGCCGCCGATGGCGTGAAGCTCCACGCCCCTGCGCCGTTCGCCGTCGTCGTGCCCAGCAGCGTGCCGTTATCGAAGACCGAAACCGTCGAATTGGCCTCGGCACCCGTGCCAGCGATCACCGGGATGGTGTCGTTCGTCGACCCGCCATTGGCGACGTTGCCCACAACCGGAGCGACATCGTCGGTGACCGACGCAATCACGACGGTCGCGGCCGGCGCAGCCGTGTCGATCGTCACCGCATAGGCGGCAGACGGCGAACTCACATTGCCCGCAGCGTCCGTCGCTGTCACCGTGAAGCTGTGCGGTCCCTGCGGCAGCGCCGCAGGTGGCGTGAAGCTCCATGCACCCGCGCCATTCGCAATCGCCGTACCCAGAAGCGTGCCATTGTCATAAACCGAGATGACGGCATTGGCCTCAGCGCCGGTACCCGCGATCACCGGGATGGTATCGTTCGTCGATCCTCCATTTGCGACGTTACCGACAACCGGCGCGACATCGTCGGTGACGGAACCAATCGTCGGGATCGCAGGCGCGGCCGTGTCGATCGTCACCGCATAAGCGGCCGAGGGCGAACTCACATTGCCCGCGGCATCGGTCGAGGTCGCCGTGAAACTGTGCGCACCCAGCGACAGCGCCGCAGATGGCGTGAAACTCCACGCCCCTGCGCCGTTCGCCGTCGTCGTACCGAGCAAAGTTCCATTGTCGAAGACCGAGACCGTCGAATTGGCCTCAGCGCCCGTGCCGGCAATCACCGGGATGGTATCGTTCGTCGACCCTCCATTGGCGACATTGCCCACAACCGGAGCGACATCGTCGGTGACCGACGCAATCACGACGGTCGCGGCCGGCGCAGCTGTATCGATCGTCACCGCATAGGCGGCAGACGGCGAACTCACATTGCCCGCAGCGTCCGTCGCGGTCACGGTAAAGCTATGCGGCCCCTGTGGTAGCGCCGCAGGCGGCGTGAAGCTCCACGCACCGGCACCACTCGCAATCGTCGTGCCCAGAAGCGTGCCATTGTCATAAACCGAGATGACGGCATTGGCCTCAGCGCCCGTACCCGCGATCACCGGGATGGTATCGTTCGTCGATCCTCCATTTGCGACAACACCCACCACCGGTGCGACATCGTCAGTGATGGAACCAATCGTCGGGATCGCCGGCGCGGCGGTGTCGATCGTCACCGCATAGGTTGCGGAGAGCGCACTCTGGTTGCCTGCGGCATCACTCGATCTGGCGGTGAAGTTGTGCAGACCCTGGGCAAGCGCTGCGGCGGGGGTGAATGTCCAGGCACCGGCGCCGTTGGCGGTGGTCGTGCCCAGCAGCGTGCCGTTGTCGAAGACCGAGACCGTCGAATTGGCCTCCGCCCCCGTGCCGGCGATCACCGGGATGGTGTCGTTGGTCGTGCCGCCATTGGCGACATTGCCCACAACCGGGGCGACATCGTCGGTGACAGAGCCGATCACGACGGTCGATGCAGGTGCCGTCGTGTCGATCGTGATCGCATAAGTGGCCGAGGGCGCACTCACATTGCCCGCGGCATCGGTCGAGGTGGCCGTGAAGCTGTGCGCGCCCTGCGGCAATGCCGCGGCCGGCGTGAACGTCCAGGCGCCGGCGCCATTGGCCGTCGTCGTGCCCAGCAGCGTGCCGTTGTCGAAGATCGAGACCGTCGAATTGGCCTCCGCTCCCGTGCCGGCGATCACCGGGATCGTGTCGTTCGTCACCCCGCCATTGGCGACATTGCCCACAACCGGAGCGACATCATCCGTGACCGAGCCGATCACGACAGTCGCGGCAGGCGCCGCTGTATCGATCGTGATCGCATAAGCGGCAGACGGCGCACTCACATTGCCTGCGGCATCGGTCGAGGTCGCGGTGAAGCTATGCGCGCCCTGGGGCAGTGCCGCAGATGGCGTGAACGTCCAGGCGCCAGCGCCATTAGCAGTGGTCGTGCCCAACAGCGTCCCATTGTCGAAGACCGAGACCGTCGAATTGGCCTCAGCACCCGTGCCGGCGATCACCGGAATGGTGTCGTTCGTCACGCCGCCATTAGCGACGTTACCCACAACCGGAGCGACATCGTCGGTCACCGAACCGATCACGACGGTCGAAGCCGGTGCCGCCGTATCGATCGTGATCGCATAAGCAGCAGAAGGCGCACTCACATTGCCTGCGGCATCGGTCGCTCTCACAGTGAAGCTGTGCGGCCCCTGCGGCAGCGCCGCAGGCGGTGTGAAGCTCCAGGCGCCTGCTCCATTCGCGGTCGTCGTGCCCAACAGCGTCCCGTTGTCGAAGACCGAAATGGTCGCGTTGGCCTCAGCACCCGTTCCGGCAATCACCGGGATGGTGTCGTTGGTCGTACCGCCATTGGCGACATTGCCCACAACCGGCGCGACATCATCGGTGACAGAACCGATCACCGGTACCGCGGGAGCGGCTGTGTCGATCGTCACCGCATAGGCGGCCGAGGGTGCGCTTGCATTGCCGGCCGCGTCCGTCGCAGTCACCGTGAAGCTATGCGCGCCCTGTGGAAGCGCTGCTGCAGGTGTGAAGCTCCAGGCGCCCGCACCATTGGCGGTCGTCGTGCCCAGAAGCGTGCCATTGTCATAGACCGAGATGGTCGCATTGGCCTCGGCACCCGTACCGGCGATTGCCGGGCGGGTATCGTCGGTCACACCACCATTGGCCACGACACCGATGATCGCGCCGATATCGTCGGTGACCGAACCGATCACCGGCACTCCCGGTGTGGCGGTGTCGATCGTCACCGCATAAGCGGCCGACGGCAGGCTGACATTGCCGCCGATGGTGGTCGTCGCGGTGAAGCTGTGCGGCCCCTGCGGCAGCGCAGCCGGTGGCGTGAAGCTCCAGGCGCCGGCGCCATTTGCCGTCGTCGTGCCCAGCAATGTGCCATTGTCATAGACCGAGATGGTCGCGTTGGCCTGTGCACCCGCGCCCGATACGACAGGGATCGTATCGTTGGTGGCGCCACCATTGGCGACATTGCCGACAACCGGGGCGACATCGTCGGTCACCGCGGTGATCACCGGTGCCGGCGGCGGTGCAGCAACGTCGACAGTCGCCGTGCCCGGTCCGGAGGTGTTGCCCGCCGGGTCGGTCGCGGTCGCGCTGATCACGGTATCGTCGGGGATGGCCGTGGGCGGCGTGTAGCTCCAGTTGCCCGAAGCATCGACAGGCACGGTGGCATCGATGCTGCCGTTATTGCCGATATCCAGGTTGATCGTCGTATTGGGCTCGGCCGTGCCGGTAACAGCACCACCGTCGGTGGGATTGATGACCGGAGCCCCAGGTGGGGTGGTGTCGACCGTGACCGCATAGGCGGCCGAAGGCGCACTCATATTGCCTGCCGCGTCGGCCGCCGTCGCCGTAAAGCTGTGCAATCCTTGCGGAAGCGCAGCCGGTGGCGTGAAGGTCCAGGCGCCCGCACCATTGGCGTTCGTCGTACCCAGCAGCGTGCCATTGTCGTAGACGGAGACGATCGCATTCGCCTCCGCACCCGTGCCGGAGATGACCGGGATCGTGTCGTTCGTGAATCCGCCATTGGCGACGTTGCCCGTCACCGGGCTCACATCGTCGGCAACCGCCCCGATTACGGGAGCGCCAGGGGCCGTCGTGTCGATCGTGATCGCATAGGCCGCCGAGGGCGCACTCACATTGCCCGCGGCATCGGTCGCGGTCACCGTGAAGCTGTGCGCACCCTGCCCCAGCGCTGTTGCCGGCGTGAAGGTCCAGGCGCCCGCGCCATTCGCAGTGGTGGTGCCGAGCGACGTGCCATTGTCGTAGACCGAGATGGTCGCATTGGCTTCGGCACCCGTGCCCGAGATCGCGGGAAGCGTGTCGTCGGTCAGGCCGCCATTGGCGACGGTTCCCGTTATCGAGCCGACATCGTCGGCAACAGCCCCGATCGCCGGAACGGCTGGCCCGGCGGTGTCGATCGTGATCGCATAGGTCGCGGAGAGCGCACTCTGGTTGCCCGCGGCATCGCTCGATCTGGCGGTGAAGTTGTGCAGACCCTGCGCAAGTGCTGCGGCGGGGGTGAACGTCCAGGCACCCGCACCATTCGCAGTCGTCGTGCCCAGCAACGTGCCGTTGTCGAAGACCGAGACTGTCGAATTGGCCTCCGCCCCCGTGCCGGCGATCACCGGGATCGTGTCGTTGGTCGTACCGCCATTGGCGACATTACCCACAACCGGGGCGACATCGTCGGTGACCGAGCCGATCACGACGGTCGACGCCGGCGCTGCCGTGTCGATCGTGATCGCATAGGCGGCCGAGGGCGCACTCACATTGCCCGCAGCGTCGGTCGATGTCGCAGTGAAGCTGTGCGCACCCTGCGGAAGCGCCGCGGCCGGCGTGAACGTCCAGGCACCTGCACCGTTCGCGGTGGTGGTGCCCAACAGCGTGCCGTTGTCGAACACCGAGACCGTCGAATTGGCCTCGGCGCCCGTGCCGGCGATCACCGGGATCGTGTCGTTCGTCACGCCGCCATTGGCGACAGTGCCGACGACCGGCGCGACATCATCGGTGACCGAGCCGATCACGACAGTCGAAGCCGGCGCCGTGGTGTCGATCGTCACCGCATAAGCGGCAGACGGCGCACTCACATTGCCCGCGGCATCGGTCGAGGTCGCCGTGAAGCTATGCGCACCCTGTGGAAGCGCCGCGGCGGGCGTGAACGTCCAGGCGCCCGCACCATTGGCGGTGGTCGTGCCCAGCAGTGTCCCATTGTCGAAGACCGAGACCGTCGAATTGGCCTCCGCCCCCGTGCCGGCGATCACCGGGATGGTGTCGTTGGTCGTGCCGCCATTGGCGACATTACCCACTACCGGCGCGACATCGTCGGTGACCGAGCCGATCACGACGGTCGACGCCGGCGCCGTGGTGTCGATGGTGACCCCATAAGCGGCCGACGATGGGCTGACATCGCCGTTGACGGTGGCCGTCGCGGTGAAGCTGTGTGCGCCCTGCCCCAGTGCCGAGGCCGGCGTGAAGCTCCAGGCGCCGGCACCGTTCGCGGTTGTCGTGCCGAGCAGCGTCCCATTGTCGTAGACGGTGATGGTTGCGTTCGCCGCCGCACCCGAACCGGAAATCGCCGGCCGGGCATCGTCGGTCAGTCCGCCATTGGGGATGGTGCCGACAATCGCGCCGACATCGTCGATGACGGAGGTGATGACCGGGGCGGGTTGCGGAACGTCGGCGTCGACGATCGCGGTCGCTGGTCCGGACGTGTTACCCGCCGGATCGGTCGCTGTCGCGGTGATCGTCCTGCCATCGGGAAGCGGGGTGGTCGGAGTATAGCTCCAATTGCCCGCGCCATTGACGGGCACCGTCACATCGACGCCCGCAATGCCGTCGACATCGAGATTGACCGTCGCGCCGGGCTCCGCCGTACCGGTTACGACGCCGCCATCGGTCGGATTGATGACCGGAGCCGCCGGTGGAGTGAGATCGACCGTGACGGCATAAGCCGCCGATGGCGCACTGATATCGCCGCCGACCGTCACGGTCGCGGTGAAGCTGTGTGCACCCTGTGCGATCGCCGCCGCCGGAGTGAAGCTCCAGGCTCCGGCGCCATTGGCCATGGTCGTGCCGAGCAATGTGCCATTGTCGTAGACCGAGACCATCGCGTTCGCCTGAGCGCCCATGCCGGCGATCGTCGGGATCGTGTCATCCGTCACACCGCCATTGGCGACGATTCCGACGACTGTGCCGACATCGTCGGTGATCGACGTGATCGTCGGAGCCGAGGGTGGGGCCGCATTGTCGACAACAGTGCTCGCCGGTCCGGAGGTGTTGCCCGCCGGATCGGCCGCCGTCGCGGTGATCGTGGTGCCGTCGGGGATCGGCACGGGTGGCGTGTAGCTCCAATTGCCCGAACCATCGGCGGGCACGGTCACATCGGGCGTGCCGTTGCCGTCGGTATCGAGGTTCACGGTCGCGCCAGGTTCGGCCGTGCCGGTCACGGCGCCACCGTCAGTCGGATTGATCACGGGCGTGGCAGGCGCGAGCGCGTCGACGGTGACCGCATAGGCGGCCGAGGGCGCACTTGCATTGCCCGCGGCATCGGTCGCGGTCGCCGTGAAGCTGTGCGCGCCCTGCCCCAGCGCTGCGGTCGGCGTGAAGCTCCACGCACCCGCGCCGTTCGCAGTGGTCGTGCCAAGCAGCGCGCCATTGTCATAGACGGAGATGGTCGCGTTGGCTTCGGCGCCAGTCCCGGCGATCGCTGGACGCGCGTCGTTGGTCAGGCCGCCATTGGCGATGACGCCAGTGATCGAGGCGACATCGTCGGTGACGGACCCGATCGTCAGCACCGCCGGAGCAGTCGTATCGATCGTCACCGCATAGGCGGCCGAAGATCCGCTGACATTGCCCGCCGCATCGGTCGCTCTCGCGGTAAAGCTGTGCGCGCCCTGCCCCAGCGCCGTCGCTGGCGTGAAGCTCCAGGCGCCCGCACCATTGGCGGTGGTCGTGCCCAGCAGCGTTCCATTGTCGAAGACCGAGACTGTCGAATTGGCCTCGGCACCCGTGCCGGCAATCACCGGAATGGTGTCGTTCGTCACACCACCATTCGCAACATTGCCGGTTACCGGCGCGACATCGTCAGTGACTGACGCGATAACGATGGTTGAAGCCGGCGCCGTCGTGTCGATCGTCACCGCATACGCAGCCGAAGGGCCGCTGACATTGCCCGCGGCATCGGTCGAGGTCGCGGTGAAGCTGTGTGCGCCTTGTCCCAGCGCGGTCGCCGGCGTGAAGCTCCAGGCGCCAGCACCGTTCGCGGTCGTCGTGCCCAGCAGCGTTCCATTGTCGAAGACCGAGACCGTCGAATTGGCCTCGGCGCCCGTGCCGGCGATCACCGGAATGGTGTCGTTCGTTGACCCACCATTGGCGACGTTACCCACAATCGGAGCAACATCGTCGGTGACCGAAGCGATCACGACGGTCGAAGCCGGCGCCGTGGTATCGATCGTCACCGCATAGGCGGCCGAGGTTGCGCCCACATTGCCTGCCGCATCCGTCGCAATCACGGTGAAGCTGTGCGCGCCCTGTGGCAATGCCGCGGCCGGCGTGAAGGTCCAGGCGCCGGTGCCATTCGCCGTCGTTGTGCCCAGCAATGTGCCATTGTCGTAGACCGAGATGGTCGCGTTGGCCTCCGCGCCTGTGCCGGCAATCGCCGGACGCGTATCGTCGGTCACGCCGCCATTGGCGACATTGCCCGTCACGGCGCCGACATCGTCGGTGACCGTTCCGATCGTCAGCGCCGTCGGCGCCGTCGTATCGACGGTGATAACATGGGCAGCGGACGGCACACTCACATTACCCAGCGCGTCGGTCGCGGTCGCAGTGAAGCTGTGAGCGCCCTGCGGGAGCGCCGTAGCCGGGGTGAAGGTCCAGGCACCATTGGCGTCCGCCGTCGTCGTGCCAATCAGCGTGCCATTGTCATAGACCGAGATGGTCGCGCCAGCCTCGGTTCCCGATCCGGAGATCGCGGGCCTTGTGTCGTTGGTCGAACCGCCATTGGCCACCGCGCCGACCACGGGGGCAACGTCGTCGGTCACCGCGCCGATCGCGGGCACGGGCGGCGGCGCCGCATCGACGATGACGCTCGTCGGCGCAGATGTGTTGTTCGCCGCGTCGGTCGCGGTCGCGGTCACCTTGGTGCCGTTGGGGATCGGCGTGGTCGGCGTATAGGTCCAGTTGCCCGACGCATCGACCTGTACTGTCGTATCGGTTGTGCCATTGCCGTCGAGATCGAGGTTTACCTTCGCATTCGCCTCAGCCGTCCCCTTGATCACCTTTCCGTTGCTCGGCGAAATCGTTGGAGCGCCCGGCGGTGTGGTGTCGGTTGGCGGGGTTGGCGGTGTGGGTGTGTTCCCGCCGCCGCCGCCACCACCGCCCGCTGCTGCGGCCAGGCCGCCCAACGCCAACAGGCCGAGCCCCGCGATCGGAGCAATGCCCATGCCGCCGCCCTGATCGGAAACGGCTTCGAAACTATAGCTCAAAGGCTGCGCTATGCCATCAGTCGAAGTCTGGCATGCCGCGACATTGATGGACACATTCCATTCGTTGCCAGTGGCGGGGTCGGCAAAGACGAGCTGAGAGGATTCATTGCTTGCGCAGGCAAAATAATCCTGAAGGCGGATCTCCGTTCCGTCCGTAAATCGAAGTATCAGATCGTCGCCTTCGCGAACCATTCCGGACACATCGTCTTTCGACGCCGCGATTTTTACAGCCGCAGGCCCCTTTGCTTTAAGAACTGCGCTTTTCTGCTGAATGTCGTGACGTTCCGTATTTCCGGAATCGCGACCTTTGATCTCAACCCTCTTAGCCATGACGCACCTCTCACAGTAAAACAGGCACCTAGAGGGAGGCTTTGTAGGAAAACACCAAATTAATTATCATGGTTAATTCAGAATTAACCAGGTATTACTTATACCATTTCGGTTGCATGGAACCAATATCGATGATCGGTGTTTTGGGGCCACTTCGCGCTGAAAAGCCCGGAATATCTACAAATTGGTCAAACCAGTCCCACATGCATATACATCCTGTGTGGGATGATTTTTAACCATGCGATCAAATGGCGGGCGTTGCGAACAGCAGATCCGGCGAGTCGTCGACATGAACTACACGGTCGTCCAATATGGATAAACATCCAATTCGGATCAAACGGGTGCGATGGGTCTGACCATCGAACCGGACGATTTCTTGCTCGGCGGTCACCTCTGCCACAGGCGCCAGCATCCAAACTTCAGACAATCACGCTGTCAGAATATACAGCTCTTTCCGTCACCGCCGGGCGAGCGTTCCCATTGATAGGCGTCGACCGTTTCGCCGCGCGGCAAATAGGTGATCGGGAAAACGCGATCCCCGCGCCGGATGCGCAAGATCAGCATCTCCGCCTGCTCGCCCTGAATACTGTCCTGCGGCACCGGGTCGACGATTTCGTCGCCATCCCTGAGCCCCGCCTGATCGGCAGCCGATCCCTTCACCAAACCGCGCACGACGCGTTTCGGCTCGGCCAGCACATCGGTCAGGAAACCCAGCTCGTACCGACGCAGCGGTTTGTGGATCCGTCGGAAACAAGGGCCGAATGCGTCGGAAGCGGGAACAGACATCCGGCCGTTCAAAAAGGCACGGAAATCATCGACCGCCTTTGTCCCCAGATGCTGTGTCAGCAGAGCTTCCCAATCAGCGTTGGTCGTGACCTTACCCGATTTTTCGGTCGCCAGCATCGCCAGCATGAGATCGTCGAGACTGATCTTGCCGCCTGAACCCTTGCGCAGAGCATCATCGATAGTGACGAAATAGAGCATGCCACGATCATAGGGTAGCGTACGCACGCGCGTATCGGCCCAGAAACGCAGCGGCACCTGGCTGTTGGGCGCCTCCGCCATAAGGCTGGTGTAATAGCGCGCAGCCGTCCAGTTCACGTCGGCGATGAACTCGTCGGGCGTCAACAGGCCGAAGCGGAACGGCAGACGCGCCTGATAGAAGGTCGCCAGCCCCTCACCGAACCACGAGGATTCGAGCCCCGCCGGCTGCGCGATGAACGGCTGGAAGGTGTGGAACATCTCGTGCGCCAGCGTGATGCGGATCCTGCCCACATCGCTGCCATGCCCCTTGCCGAAGGTCGTGACGAACGAGCGATGCAGACCGACGCCGCCGCCCGCGTTGATCGGGTTGTAGCGCAGGAAGACGCCATAGGGCGGCGAACGGTGCTGACCGAAAAATGCCGCATAATGATCGTAGAGTGTACCCGTCCAGGCCAGCAGCTTGCCCGCATCGAACGCCGGACGACCCTGCCACGCACCGAAGAAACCACCCGATGGCAGCGTTGCCGGCCAGGTGCCGATCCGTCCGGCCATGAAGAAGGTCATGCGCAGTTGTGCGCCGTCCATCGGTTCGGACGCGGTCACGCGCCCTTCCCCCAGCGAACTCACACCGCGGCTGCCGCTGGGCGCGCGCGACAGGTCCCAATCGATCGTGGCGCGGTAGCGTGCGTCTTCGGGCGGAAGCAGCAGGAAGATATGTCCAGCTGCGGACACACCGCCACCATCGGCGGAAAATGAAAATGGCGGTGCGGGGCCGCGCGGCGGCAATGTCGCCTCCGCCGGGACTGTGTAGTGTATGGTCACGGGCCCACGCACCGCGCGATCCGCGATCCATTCGCGTGACGGGCCACCGGCGACCGCATCGCGCATGCCGCTTTCAGGCAGATCCACGTCGCGAAACGTCAGCCGCAGCGGCCCTTTCGTATCGCGGGCGGTGATGTCCGACACGATGGTCGCGACGGTATCGACATTGCTGGCGCGCAGAGGCAGCCGCAGCAGCGGCTGATCGCGCTGCGGGGCAAGCCCCTCGAAGTGCAGCGTGATCCGGACGGTGCCGACCTTCGCTGGATCGTTGACGGCCGCGACGGGCGCAAGCGTCATCGTCAGGGCCGGAGACTGCGCATCGGCCGCCATGGCGGCGCCCGGCAGAACGGAGATCGCAGCCAGCAGGCCAAGCACCGTGATATCAGCGATCGCCGTTCGACGCATGATTCCGCCTCTGCTCCCTATGCCCTGCCGGGAAGATGCGCAGGGACTTCATCCTGCGCATCCCCGGGGCTGCGCGCGATCCGCCCGCCCGTCCAGAGGACGAACCGGACGGATCGCGCAGACTCAGAACGAACGCGCCAATGTCACACCCATCGTACGCGGCTGGGTGAACAATGCGGTCGGCACGTTCACGCCGTTGCGATTGTCGGCGGCGGTCACGCCGCGCTTGTCGAACAGGTTGCGGACATAGACATTGAGGCTCCAGACCTTGTCGTACGTCAGGCCGCCACGAATATCGACGCTGGTATATTCGGGCAACAACAGGCGCGGACGCGTGGCGTTCGCGGCGTTGGTGACGAACGTACCGGCGCGATCGCCGACATAGATCACCGTGAAGCCCAGACTGCCTTCCAGCGTCTCGTTCAGGTCGAAGGTCTGCTGTGCCGTCAGATTGGCCGTGACCTTTGCCGCGAACGGCAGGCGATCGCCCGCCAGCCCCTTCAGGCCGGTGGCGCCGGCCAGTGTCGGCAGATCCTGGGTCAGCGTCGCATCGGTGAAGGTCAGGCTCGTGTCGATGGTCATGCCCGCCCAGGGCGTCAGGTTCGCCGCGAATTCCAGGCCACGGCTGCGCGCTTTGCCGCCATTGGCCAGGAAGGTGAGCGAGCTGATCGAGTCCGTGCCCTGGAGCTGGATCTTCTTCCAGTCGATCTGGAACAGCGACGCATCGATCGTCAACAGACCGGGGACGACCTTGCCCTTGAAGCCGAGTTCGTAGTTCAGCACGCGATCGGGACCGAAAGCGTCCGGCACCGACGGCGGCGCCGCGATGTTCGGGCCGCCCGGGCGATAACCGGTGGCAATCCGCGCATAGGCGATGATGTCACGCGAGACGTGATAGTTGGGCGAGATCAGCCAGGTGAAGGCATTGTCGCTGGAATCGCCGATCGTGGTGCCCGACCCGAAGACCGGCGCGACGGTCGCTTCGGTGTTCAGCGTGGTCTCGTTATGCTGCTTGTTGTGCGAGTAACGGCCACCCACCTGGATATCCAGCTTATCGGTCGCGTGCCAGGTCAGGTCCGCAAAACCCGCATATTCGCGGTACATGCCGGGGCCTTCACCGATATAGGGCCGGGTGTTGAGGCTGCCCGACGCGATCAGGGTCTGGTCGGTCGCGGCGTGTTCGACGGTGTAGAAACCGCCGACCAGCCAGCTCAGGCTGGTACCGATGTCGCCGCTCAGGCGCAATTCCTGCGAGAATTTGTGCGTGCGATCGGCATTGGCGATCTGAACGTTCGGCGTCGTCGCCAGGCCGTAAAGCGACCGCAGCAGGCCACCGAACACGCTGGTGACATCGCTGGTGATGACGTTGTCCGCGCGGCTCCATGCGCTGATCGAGGTGATGTTCACGCCACCCAGATCGAGTTCAGCCCGTGCCGAGTAGAGCTGGAACTTCGCCTTGTTGATCGAATCGAGCGAATTGAGCGTCAGGTCGCCATAGACCGGCTCGAAAGTGGTGACCGCGGTCGCCCGATTGGGAGATGTGGTGAGCGTGCAGGCGACGCAAACCGGAACGCCGCCCGATGTGATCGCGAGATCGCTGTTCATCGCGTCTTGCTTCTGATTCAGGGCCGACAGGACAATGCGGAAATTGTCGGCCGGCTTGATCAGCGCCGCGCCGCGGAAGCCCCAGACGTCGCGCGTGTTGACGTCCTTCGCCTTCAGCGCCTTGGGGTTGATATTGTTCAGATAGGGCGCGTCCTCACGCTTGAAGCCGCTGCCGGCGATCGCGAGCCAGTCGCTGATCGGAACATTGACCGAACCGCGCACCGCATAGCCGGTGCCACCATGTGCGACCGACGTGCCGCCCAGTTCGACACGGCCGGAAAATTCGCGGGTATCGGGTTCCTTGAGGACATATTTGATCAGGCCGCCAAGGCTCGACGCGCCATACAGCGTGCCCTGCGGGCCGCGCAGCACTTCCACCCGGCTGATCGCGCTGGCGTCGAAATCGGGAATCGGCGGCTGGCCGGCGCCGGTGGTTCCGCCGAACTGGACGTCGTCGACCAGCAAGGCGACGGTCGGTGCCGTCGCTCCGCCGGTGGTGACGCCGCGCAGCGAGAGCGCAGACACGCGCTGGCCGGAATATTGAAGGCCCGGCACGCGATCGAAGAATTCCGAGATCCGGTTGATATTCTGCGTGGTCAGCGTCTCCGCCGAAATCGCGCTGATCGCGACCGGCACGTCGAGCAGACGCTCCGACTTTTTCTGCGCGGTGACGATGATGTCGCCTTCGGCGCTTTCGCTCGGCGACTGCGCATCCTGTGCCAGAGCCGGCAACGAAATCGCCAGCGCGGCGATCGCCGTCGTGACGGAGACTGCATGTTTGAACTTTATCATTTTTTGGACCTCCACTGAACCCGATCCGGATGCCCAGGCTCTCTCGAACCCCACATCCGGATATGATGCCTCCCATCCGACCCGCCGGAAAATTCCGCGACGATCGCCGCGCATTCCGATCGGACCTTCCCCATCAAGGCTGCACACAAACTACTCTCGGCCCGCCGCCATATTTATTCGGAATCGCGGTCGGCGGGGCACTCAACGCATAAACTTTCGCGTATCGCAGCCGTGGAGGATCAGGATTTCCCCAAGGCCGCTCCGCCGTCAGAGCGCCTGCGCCATCGCCGGCCGATCGACATAATGGCGCAAGCCCTCTTCCAGTCCCATCAGTCCGGCTTCCAGATTCTCGTCTTCCTGGCAAAAGCCGATGCGGATATGGCCGGGCGCACCGAAATACTCGCCGGGCGCGACGATCACGCCGCTGCGCGCGATCAGCCATTCGGAAAACGCCCTGGTGTCACGAACGCCGGGGAGCGACGGAAAACAGATGCATCCGTCGTCGGGCAGCGCGCCCGCCATCAATCCTTCCGCGACCATCGCCTTGAACCACGCTTCGAACCGCGGCCGGCACCGCGCGACATAGCTGCGCGAATTCTCGTCGAAGACCGCGGAATTGGCGAGCACATGCGCGGCCATCGCGTGCGACAGGGTCGACACCCCGAATTCGACGCGGCCATTCAGGCGGCGAATGCGGGCGACCACATCGGGGGCGCCGACGATCCAGCCGCAACGCAACACGCCAAGACCATAGATCTTCGTCAGGCTGGAAATGCTGATGACCGAGGGTGACAGCGCGGCCGCCGCTTCCGGGCGCTGATCCTTGGGGGTATATTCGGCATAGACCTCGTCGACGACCAGCAGGAAGCCGCGCCGCTCGGCAAGCGCGGCAAGATCGCGCAATACGGCCTGCCCGACCGGCATACCCGACGGATTGTGGAGATCGGACAGGACGACGAGGCGCGTTTCAGGACGCAGCCGTGCTTCCACGTCCGCCACGTCGATGGAGAACCGGTCGCCCCTGCGCTGGAATCCGTCGACGGCAACGCCCTGTGCCTCGGCCAGCCAGCTGAACAGGTCGAAGCCCGGCGTTTCGACCAGCACGTGATCGCCGGGCTGCAGGAAGGTGCGATAGATCAGCGAAAGCGCGCCGGTCGCCCCGGTGGTGCACAATATCTGCGCCCGATCGACGGCATAGCGATCGGCCAGCATGTCGCGCACGAACGGATTGCCGTCGCTGAACGCACTCACATAATAAGGGGAGAATGACGGCTCGACCGCATCGACGATGGTCTGACGCAGCAGTTCACGGGGTTCGGGAACCGAACTTTCGAACAGGCTGACGGTACGCCCGTCGCGCGCACGCGCCATACCGATCGCGGTCTTCACCCAATCGGCATAACTCTCATTTTCCGGCACAACCATTTCCACCGCCAGCATTCTTTCATTCTTGGACATTGCGTCCTTTTTATCGGCGCCGGCCGGCACATATTATTCGATATCGCGCGCCGGGATGAGTGCAGCGCATAATTTGGGTCGATTATTCGCCCGAACCGTGCCCGGCTTCGCGTGCAACGGCGGCAACGTCGCCGCGCCCCTTCACGAACCAATAGACCAGACCGACCAGCAGCCAGCCGCCGACCAGCAGATAGGGCCGCGCATCCGCTTCGATCCCGAACAGGCCGATCAGCAGCGCGCAGACCATGCCGGTATAGCCGACGGCCACCACCGTCCGGGGGCGCAGCTTGAGCTGGGATCGGGCATGGATGTCGGGATGACGGCGCGCCACGACCGTCGCAGAGAACGAACACGCCATATATTTCAACATGGTCGGCACGTTCACCGCAAGCAGCAGGAACACCAGGCTCTTGGGCAGCAACAGTCCGCACATGGCGCAGACATAGCCGAACAGGATCGCCCGGTGCGGCGTGCCGAACCGTGGATGCACAGCACCGATTGCGCGCGGCAGCGCACCGTTGCGCCCCATGGCGAACAGGCTGCGCGAAAAGGTCAGAGTCGCGGCATTCATCGATTTCAGGATCGAGACGCAGGCCGCACCAACGATCAGCGGTACGGCGAGGCCGCCCAGGGCAACCTTTGCCGCATCGAGCAATGGCGCCTCGCTCTTCGCCAGATCGGCCGGGCCCACCAGCCCCAGCGCGGTGACCGCGACCAGGCCGTAGACCAAGGCGGATAGACCGATCGCCAGTGCGATGCCGAGCGGTATGTTGCGCTGCGGATTGCGCACTTCCTCACCGATCTCGACCGCGGATTCGATGCCCAGGAACAGGCTGATCATCAGCGGCACCACGCCGAGGATCGCCAATGTCGGCGTGTCCAGCGGGTTGCCGACCAATGCGCCGTCGAAATGGGGCAGTCCGGTGGCGACAAACACTGCCAGCACGACGAGCAACAGGCCCATCAGCAGCGTCTGCACACGCGCCGCAACCGAAACCCCGATATAGTTGAGCGCGAAGATCAGCGTGATCGTCACCCCCATTGCGGGCTTCAGCGGCAAAGGCAGGATCATGCCGAGATAGCTGATCATCACCTGCGACAGGATCGTCAGCGCGCCGACATTGGAGATGATCCGCAGCCAGGCGATGATGAAGCCGACACCGGGATGGATGAACCGGCTCGGCCATTCATAGGATGCGCCCGATACCGGCAGGGCAGAGCCGAGATAGGCATAGGCGACCGCGAAGACGAGCATCGGCAGCGCGGCCACGCCGATCGCCGCGAGCAGTCCGGATCCGGCAACCTGGGCGGTGGGCTGGAGGATCGAGAAGATCGAAACCCCGATCGCGGTGCCCGCGCCGAAGGTGACCACACCCACCAGCCCCACGCTCTTGCGCAGGCCTTGCCGTTCCGGGGTCGTCGTCATCGGCGCTCGCTCACAAATGCACGGATGTCACGCGCCAGCACGGTACGCGATTCCGCGCCGAGATAGGGCATGTGTCCCGATGGGTAATGACGGAATGTCGTCGCCGCCAGCGGCACGCCCGCATGGGCCAGCGTGTAATCGGCGCTGCCCAGCGGGGTGACGAGATCATAATAGCCGGTGCCGACCATCAGCCGCATCTGCGGATTGCGGTTCATCGCGACGGCAAGGTCGGTCGCGAAATTCGCCCCGACCGGTACGCCAGGGCCAAAACCATAGTCCCACCGCCCGTTCACCGCGCGAAAGGCGATCGCCTCATAGGGCAGGTCCAGTGTCGCTTTCAGTTCGTCGCGCGCATAATCGTTCCAGGCAGCAACGAAGCCGGGGACATATTGTCCCATCGCCGGATCGTCCGCGACCGGATCGCTGCCGGCGCCCGGCGTCGCCAGCACGAACCGCGTGTCGTACATGCCGACGCGCTGGCGCTCCTCGCCCAGCAGCAGTTTCGCAAAAGCCGGGCCCGAGATGCGGAGATCGGCAGCCAGGATATCCTTATCCGCAACGCCGATCAGCGCCGACATCTGCCGCGCAACCTCCGTCTTGCGCTCGGCGGGCAGCCGGGATCCGGCATAAAGCGCCTGCAGATACGTCGTCTCGATGAAGCGGCGCGCGGCATCCACCTGCCCCTCCGCCGTGCAGCCCGACGCGACCTTGCCGAAATGGCAGGCGGTCGCGGCCAGCGAGGGCAACAGCGCCAGATAGGCGCGATCGTCGCCCTCGGCGCCGCGCGCCATGTCGAGCGCCTGTCCGAGCATGATGATGCCGTTGAGCGTCACGCCATCCATCCGCCCGGTCTGGGTCGGGCCGCCCGCCAGCACGCGCGCAACCACGGCGGCGCGGATCGTGCCATAGCTTTCGGAGATCAGATATTTGGGCGAATTCAACCGGCCATGCCGTTGCAGCCATTGCTGGATCACGGTTGCCATGGCCTGTGCATCCTGCTGGACGCCATAATAGTTTTCGGTCTTCCCGCCCGGCAGTACTCGGCTGTAGCCCGTGCCCGGCGGATCGATCAGCACCACGTCCGCCACGTCGAGCGGACTGTCCGGATTGGCCAGCGTCGCGAACGGAGCCGTCGTCCGCGCCGATGCCGCGTCGTCATAATCCACACGGCGCGGCCCCAGCAGGCCGAGATGCAGCCAGATCGACGCCGACCCCGGCCCACCATTGAAGGCGAAGATCACCGGCCGAGCGGCGCCCTGTTTCGCATCCGTCCGGATATAGCTGGTAGCGAAGACGCTCGCGGCCGGCGTGCCCGCGGCGTCGCGCAACAGAAATTCCTCCAGCGCGGCCGAATAGCGCAGCCGCGTGCCCCCGAAATTGCCATCATGCTGGGTCAGGAAAATGCGCGGCGCCGGAGCGGGCGCCGTGGCCGGCTGCGCAGAGACCGGCGCGACCGGGCTTGCCATCAGCGCCAACCCCAGTGCCAGGCCGGCCAAGCGTCGATCAATCCTCATGAACATGACCCTCATAACCGAAACCGACACGCGCGCCGTCCTCGATCTGGACGACGGTTTTGGTCGCGGGCCGGATCGCGGGCGCGGTGGTGAACGGCTCGATACCCAGTTCACCATATATCTCGGACGGGATGTAGATCACGCCGCCCTTCATCACCATGCGCGGCCGCTTGATCGCCGCAATGTCGCGGGTGGGATCGCCGGCGACCAGCACGAAATCGGCCAGCTTGCCCTGAGCGATCGAACCGACCCGATCGGCGCGGCCCATATATTCCTCCGCACCCAGCGTACCCGCGCGTAGGGCTTCGGCGGGCGTCATCCCGGCCTTCACATAGAGCTCCAGTTCGCGCAGCACCGAGAAACCGGTTGCGTCGTCGGTGCCCGGCAACAGGCGGATGCCCTGACGGTGCAGCATCCCGATCGTTTCCAGCACCTTGGCGAAACCGGACTGATAAGCGAGATCGTCCGCCGCATTGGCCAGTGTCACATAGGATCGCTTGCGATAGCGCTGGAAACCGATCGGCATGTGCGACAGGAAATCCTCCTGCCCCGGCGGCACCTGCCGCGCGCGGCTGAGCATGAGCTGTTCGATGATCACCGCGGTCGTATCGAGCGCGACGCCATGCTGCTTCATCAGCCCCACCGTCTTGCGCACCGGTTCGGATGACAGATCGAGCGAGCCCCCGCGCGCCATGGCGGTCAGCCGCAGCGGCGTCCGACTGTCCTCGTCGGGGCGCAGGATCCAGCCGAGCATGAGCTGGTTGATATGGGCGATGGAATCATAGCCATCCTCGATCACCCGATCCGGCGTGTCGAAGGCGGGAACATGGCCGGTGACGCGCAGCCCAAGGCGATGGGCTTCGGTCGCGATCGGCTTCACCCAATCCGGGTTCATCGAATTGTAGATCTTGATCTCGGCATAGCCGTGATCGGCGTACCAGCGCACATTCTTCAGCGCTTCCTCGACCGTGGCGGGAATGAACCCCGTGCGCGCCGAATATTGGCTGCGTCCCTCGATGAAGCCGCTCGGCACGATGCGGGGCCAGACGATCGTCCCGGCATCGATCCGGTCGATCAGCCCCTGGAGAAAGCCGTTGTCATTGCCCATGTCGCGCGTGGAGGTGACGCCGGCGGCAAGATACATCAGGCCCGATGACAAGGTGGCATGCGAATGCATGTCGTGCAGGCCCGGATAAAGCGTGCCCCCTTCCCCGTCGATCACCACCTGATCGGCGGGTGCCGGTGTCGTGTCGTCGGCGACCACCTGAGTGATGGTATCGCGCATGACCACGACGGTGGACGGCGCCGAGAGTGCACCCTTTGCCGGATCGAAGATGCGGACGTTGCGGAATCGGACCGGCGTGTCGAAGCGATGCGCCAGCTTGCGCTGCAGTTCGAGAGCACGTTCGGTATCGAACTCGCTGCCGAGGCGGGCCAGCTTCGGCACCTCCGCTTCATAACCGCTGCGGATCGTGACGCCGTCCATCGACGTACCGAACAGCGCGAACAGCCGCCCCTCGGCATCGAGCAGCAGATAGCTGGGATTGAGCTGCACGCCGGTCAGCCGATAAGCGGTCACCTTGGCGGCGGCTGCGCCCTCCCCCACGGTCATCGTCTTCAGCGTCTCGATCGAGACCTTGCCCGCTGGCAATGCCGAGATTGTCTTCTCCGGCCGGGCGAGCGCGGCGCGCGCATAGACCCAGGTCGCGAAGGGGCTGTCGTCGTTCACGACATAAAGCGGCGGCTGCGCAGCCTTGACGGTGCCGGCATCGGCCTGGCTCGTCCATTGTGCACTGCCCTTGCCCCAGCGATAGCTCTCATCGACTGCGCCACCCATCAACGACGATCCCTTGATCGTCCACGATGTCGGAACGCCGCCCTGACCGAATATCACCTCCTCGCGATGCTTCGGACCGCGGCCGTTATTGTCGACGCGATAGTCCACACTGGTCCGGTCGCCATCGCTGACCGCGACGACCGAACCGATGGTTTCGCCGTTCGCGACGATCGAAAGCCGCTCGGTGGTTTCTGCCCATGCCGTTGTCGAGACGCTCAGCAACAACGCTGCCAGCGTGATCTTCATGGACGGATGCTTGATCCTGCTGCTGTGGAGAATGGCCATATCAGCGCACCCATGCCCGGATATCGTCGCCGATCGCCTTTGCGCTCGCCGCGACGGAATAGCCGGTATGGCCGCCGTCATAATAGCGCAGCGTCACCCGCGCATGATCCCAGCCGGACTGCGTCGCCAACAGTTCGGCGGCCCCCATGGTGGTCTGCGTGTCGTAGATGCCGTTGGCGACGATCACGCGGAATTTCGGATTGAGCGTCATCATCGCGTTGATCCCTCGATAATAGGGCCAGTCGCCGAACGGGCTCGTGCTGTCGCCCCATCCCCATTGCTCCAGGCTGGAGATCGCGACCGCCGGAACATAGGGATCCTTCCAGTCCAGCTTCAGATCGTCGCGCAGATAGATCGGGAAAAAGGCCTGCACCGCATCGCCCAGCACATCCGACGGATCGGGCGCAACCCCCTTGTCGGTGATCGGTGCGGTGTAGCGAGCGTCCGCACGCCCGAGCAGCAGCTTTCGGTCGGCAAACAATTCGGCGCGATAGCGCTCCTTGGTGATCTTCAGAGCGTTGGCGAGATACCAGTCCGCCGGGATGCCGCTGAACTCGGCAAGCCGCGCGGCAACACGGCGGCGGTCGGCCTCCGGCGCGGCACTGCCCTGATAGAGTGTGGTCAGATAATCACCCTTGGCGAAGCTGCGCGCGTCGGCGAGGAAAACCTCGAGCGAGCGCCCCTTGCGTTCGGCCTTGCCATGATACCAGCCGATCGCCGCGATCGTCGGCAGCGATGCGACATAGCTGACGATATTGGCGGGACGCTGCGAATATTCGATGATGTTCGCCGCCTGACCGTAAAGGAATATCCCTGCGAGCGGCAGTGGATCCGGCCCTTCGGCAAGCTGGCCGGCGATTTCGGCGGCGCGGTTGGTGCCATAGCTTTCGCCGAGCAGATAGACCGGCGCCTTTTCCCTGCCATGCCGCTTCAGCCAGGTGCGGATGAACGCCGCAAACTGGCGCGCATCGCCCTTGACCGAGAAATATGTCTTCGGATCGGTGCCCGGTGCGACCCGACTGAACCCCGTCGACGCGGGATCGACAAAGACCATGTCCACCGCATCGACCGGCGAATGGACATTGTCGACCAACCTGAATGTCGAGGGGCTTGCGGTCACATCGTCCGGATAGGCGACGCGCTTCGGGCCGATGCCGCCGATATGCAGATATTGCGAGGTGACGATCGGGCCACCGTTGAACAGGAACATCACCGGGCGTCGTGCGGGATCGGTGCCGTCACGGGTATAGGCGAAGCTGACGATGCGCGCGGCATCGCCATTCGGTCCGGTGACGATATCGAGCCCCTCGACCGTCGCGGTATACGGCACCTTGCGTCCGTCGAAGACGCCGATGTGCCTGGTAACGACCGCGGGATGGTCGACCGTGTCGCGCACGACGCCCTGGATATCCGATTGCGCGGCAAGCGGCCCGGCAAAGGCGATCGAAAGGCCGATCAGGGAATGGGTTAAAGCGAAGCTGAATTTCATGGGTGCAGATCTCCGATCCCGGCAACCTATGCGCTCGATCCCGGAATACTTATGCGGAGATCGCGCGACGCCACCTCCAGCCGCATAAATTTTCCGCATCGCGTACGCTGGCGGGTCAATCCTGCGTTTGCCGATCGCCACACCGGTTTCGAGATATGCCCGCATTGCCGGATGCAAGATCCAGCAGGGCCGGCGATATGTGAATCGGGTGGCGAGAATAGCTAATGGATCGCGAAGTTCCGCAAATTTTATGTTGCAACCACCTCGAACCCGGATCAAAAGTGGCGGCGATCAGGAAAAACAGCCATGACCGACGCCCTCACATCCATCGACCTGAAGATCCTCGAGCAGATGCAGAAGGATGCGACGCTGTCGACCACCGAGCTGGCCGAACGCGTCGGCCTGTCCCAATCGCCCTGCTGGCGGCGGCTGCAGCGGCTTCGCGACGAGGGTTATATCACCGGCCAGGTTGCGGTGCTCGACCGCAAGAAGTTCGGCGACAGCCTCTACATCTTCGCCACACTGAAGATGGCCACGCTGACCGAGGAGCAGCGCGCCGACTTCAACCGGAAGATCGACCTGATCCCCGAGATCATGGAATGCCACACGATCTTCGGCGAACGCGACATCATCCTGAAGATCATCGCGCAATCGCTGGAATGGTATCAGAAGTTCATCTTCAGGGTGATCCTGAAGCTGCCCGGCGTGCAGGATATCCAGTCGACCGTCACGTTGCTGGAGCTCAAGCAGACCACCGCCATTCCGGTCAGGGGCACCCGCGTCCCCTGAAACCGCGCCTGCGGGCCGACAGCTGATCAGCCATCCGGTCCGCGCAGGATATAGCCGGAACCACGCACCGTTCGAATGGCATCATGGTCGAAGCCGTGATTCAGTTTCGTGCGCAGCCGGCTCATATGCGTTTCGACGATGTTGGTCTGCGGATCGAAGCCGAAATTCCAGACCCGGTCGAACAGGATGGCACGGGTCACCACACGCTCAGGACTGCGCATCAACTGTTCGAGCAGACTGAACTCGCGGGGTTGGAGTTCCACCAGGCATCCGCCGCGGGTAACGCTGTGCCGGCCGAGATTCATTTCGATGTCGTTGAAGACCAGCCGGTCGTGCATGACCGTGTTCGGCGGGCGGCGGCCCAGAGCGGCAACGCGCGCCGCCAGTTCGGCAAAGGCGAAGGGCTTGACCAGATAGTCGTCGGCGCCGCTGTCCAGGCCGACGACGCGATCGTCGATTTCCGCAAGCGCGCTCGTCATCAATATGGGCGTCTGGCACCCCGCCTCGCGCGCACGCTTCACCACCGCCAGGCCATCCAGTCCGGGCACGAGCCGGTCGAGCACCGCCACATCGAAACTCTCATTCACCAGCGCCGAAAGCGCCTCCTGCCCGTTTTCGAGTCCCCGCACGCTGTGGCCGAGCTGCTGCAGGCTACTGAGAATGAATGCCAACAGCTTGCCGTCACCCTCCAGCACCAGAAGATTCATCCGCAGCCCCCCGTTTTCGTCGCACAACATTGGGGAAAGATTGGGATTTCTATAAACCTTCCCAATCTTTCAGAAGGCCATGGATCAGGCCATCCCCGCATTGTAACGGCCCGCATGCTAATGCGAATTCTTCTCAAGTTCTACAGCAAACTTCAGCGCCATCCTTCGGGGCTGAATGGGAAGCGCGCTGGCGGTCAGCGGTGAGAACGCCCGGCAAGGGTGTCGCGCCACGACGCAAGGCGGCTTCAGCCGCCACGAATTGAGTTCGAATTTCGAAGAACATTATTGGGGGTATCGATGATTTCCAGAAACGACAGTGTCCGTCGCCCGCGCAGCATGCGTGCAGCCGACAGCGACAAGGGCGTGGATCGGCTGAAAGCCGGCGCGGCGCTGGGCCTTTCCATGGCGATGCTGATGCCGGCGGCGGCCCTGGCCCAGGCGCAGCAGGCCGATCAGGCCCCGCTCGCGACCGTCACTGTCGAGGACACGGCGATCGACCCTAACCCGAACGCGCAGGTCGGCGTCCCCTACAAGGCGCGCACCTCAGGCGACGATCGCCACACCCGTCCGCTCGCGGAGACGCCGCAGACGATCACGGTGCTGACCCGCAAGCAGATCGAGGATTCGGGCTATACCGACCTCATCCGCATCCTTGACGCGCAACCCGGCGTCACCGTCGGCACCGGCGAGAACGGCAACGCATTCGGCGATCGCTATATCATCCGCGGCCAGGAAGCGCGCAGCGACGTCTTCGTCGACGGCCTGCGCGATCCCGGCATGTCGACGCGTGAGAGCTTCGCCATCGAGCAGCTCGAAATCTCGAAGGGCCCCAACTCCACCTTCGCCGGCCGCGGCACCTCGGGCGGTGCGATCAACGCGATCACCAAGGCGGCGACGACCGATTACAACTTCACCAAGGGATCGATCGGGCTCGGCAACGACCGCAACGTCCGTGCAACCGCCGACGTGAATTATTCGACCGGCAACAGCTTCGCCGTCCGCGCCAACGTCCTGTACGGCTATATGGAAATCCCCGATCGCGGCCCTGCGGATCGCGAACGCAAGGGCATCGCGATCTCCGCCCTCTATTCGCCGACCGACAATCTCAGCGTCATTCTCGACTATTATGGTCTGCGCGCGAAGGACAATCCCGATCTGGGCGACTTCCTGCTGACCACCGACGGTGTTCGCAAGCCTTACGAAACGCCGCCCTATGCGCAGAAGGAAGATTTCCTGAAGTCGCACATCGACACCTTCACCGGGCGGGTGAAATACACCTTGTCGCCCGACATCTACTTCACCAACATCGCGCGCTACGGCAAGACGAACAACAGCTACTTCACGACCGGTGCGGCCTCCGCGGTCACCTCCGCGACCAACCCGACCGGCAGCTATCAGACCTCGCGCCTCGATACCGGGCATCAGGGCTGGCAGGGCGTCCGCTATTTCGCCGATCAGGCGAACCTGCACTTCAATTCCGAATTGCTGGGCGGAAAGAACGAACTGATCATCGGCGCCGAATATACCAACCATAAGGTCGACAGCGGCACCTTCGCATCCGTCGCCGCCGGCGCTTTCAACTGCCGCACGACGGCCGGGGCCGGTGCGCTCAACGCATGGTGCCTGACCGACGTCAACGGCCAGCCCGTCGCCAACATCAACAATCTGGCGCAGCGGACGATCACGCGGAACCCCTATGCCAGCCGCAAATGGGCTGTCGAGACGATCTCCGGCACGATCATGGACACTGTCGACCTGACGCCGGCACTGACCCTGTTCGCCGGCGGCCGTCTCGATCACTACAAGTTCACGCTGGGCACGTTCAGCGCCACGACCGGGCTTCGTCCGGCCAACGCCCCCGCCGACTATCGCTACTCCGACACGCTGTGGAACGGCCATCTCGGTCTGACCTGGAAGGCCGCTCACGGCCTGATCTTCTACGCCAGCGCCGCAACCGCGGCCGACATCAACGGCGGCGAAGCGGATTCCGGCACCAGCGCCGGCTATGGCGGCCTGATCCTGCTCAATGGCGAGGCGGCCCCGGCCAAGCCGGAGCGTTCGGTCAACTTCGAGATCGGCACCAAGTGGAACCTGCTGAACGAGAAGCTGCTGCTGACCGCGGCGGTATTCCAGTCGACGAAATCCGACGTGATGGAAGGGGCCGACTATGCGTCCGCGGGCACGTTCAACTCCGGCAAGAACCGCGTTCGCGGCGTCGAGGTCAGCGTTGCGGGCAATGTGACCGATGCGTGGTCGGTGCAGGGCGGCGTCACGCTGATGGACACCGAGGTGCTAAAGTCCTTCACCGCGGCCAATGTCGGCAAGACCCTGGCCAATGTCGCGAAGTTCCAGGCCGAGTTCCAGACCCGCTATCAGATCACCGATCAGTTCGCGATGGGTGCGGCGGTCAAGCACAAGTCCAAGCGTTATGGCGGCCAGCCCGATACGGCGGCGCCCTTCGCCACGACCGCAACCGGCTTCACCTACAGCCAGCCGGTGCCCGCCTACACCGTCGGCGACCTGTTCGCGGAGTATAAGTTCAACGAGAACATCGACCTTCGGCTGAACGTCAACAACGTCACCAACAAGCAATATTATCTGGCGGTCTATCGTGCCGGCTTCTTCCTCTACAAGGGCGATGCGCGGCAGATCGTGGGGACGCTCAGCTTCAACTTCTGATGGCCTTTGTGGTCAAACACTCGATAATGGTCCGGGCTTCACCGCCCGGACCATATTGTTTTTGGACATGACCGAACCGCACCCCCATCCCTTTCCGGCCGCCGAACTGCCCGCAGGCCTGTACTGCGCGGCGGATTATGCGCGTCTGGCACCGGATTTCATCGCGCCCGATCTGTTCGCGCATGTCGATGGCGGCAGCGGCCATGACCGGACAGCCGCCGCCAACCTCTCCGCCTTCGCCGATCTCGCCATCGTCCCCCGTCTGCTGCGATCGGTCCGCCACGGACATACGCGCTGCGAACTCGGCGACATCGTGCGGCCGCATCCGATCATGCTTGCGCCCCTGGGATCGCAGGCATCGCTTCACCCTCATGCCGAACGCGCGACTGCGGCGGCGGCGGCGGCAACGCAGACCTGCCTGATCGCCAGCACGATGTCGTCGATCACGCTGGAGGATATCGCCGCGACGGCAGGCGCAGACCGATGGTTCCAGCTCTATTTCCAGCCCGATCGCACGGAAACGCTCGATCTGATCCGCCGCGCCGAAGCCGCTGGCTATGGCGCGCTTGTCCTCACCGTGGACACGCCGATCCAGCTGCCAAGCTATCGCGCGCTCGCGGCCGGCTTTCATCCGTCGGGCGACACCCCAAATCTTCGCTCGAACCCGAACCGGGCGCCCATCCGGATCGAGGACGGCCAAAGCCAGATCCTCAACGGCTTCATGCGCGATGCGCCGACACTGGACGATATCGACTGGCTGCTGACCGAAACAATGCTGCCGATCTGGATCAAGGGCGTCATGCACGCCGCCGATGCGCGTGACCTGGTGCAGCGCGGTGCGACCGGCATCATCGTCTCGAACCATGGCGGTCGCGCGCTCGATGGCGCGCCCTCCACACTGTCCCGGCTGCCGCACATTCGTGCCGCGATGGGCAGTTCGGCGCTGCTGCTGGTCGATGGCGGCATCCGGTCGGGCAGCGATGTCTTCAAGGCGATCGCCTCCGGCGCCAATGCAGTGCTGGTCGGCCGGCTACAGGCCTATGCGCTGGCCGTCGCGGGCGCGCTGGGCGTCGCGCATATGATCAGGCTGCTGCGCGAGGAACTCGAAGCGTGCATGGCCCAGGCGGGCTGCGCCACCCTGGCCGATATCGGTCGCGCCGAACTGGTGCCGTTTGCGCATGCTGGAGTGCCAATGCCATGATGGTGATCATCGAAGGCGTGCTCGACGCCGCCGAGCTCAAGCATGTTCGCGATACGCTGCGGCAGGCAAGCTGGGAGGATGGCGGGCGAACCGCGGGCGCCTTTGCGCACGGTCGCAAGAACAACCAGCAATTGCGCGATGGCGCGGAGCCCGCAATCGGCCTGGGCGAGCTGATCATCGCCAAACTCTGGGCCAATCCGCTGTTCATCTCGGCGGCACTGCCGCGCACCCTCTATCCGCCGCGCTTCAACCGCTACGCCGTCGGCCAGACCTATGGACCGCATGTCGATGCCGCACTGATGCGCGCGCCCGGATCGGACCGGATGCTGCGCACCGACCTGTCGGCGACCTTGTTCCTGTCCGACCCGGACGATTATGACGGCGGCGAACTCGAGATCGAGGGCAGTTCGGGCGCGCAGACCGTGAAGCTCGCGGCCGGAGATCTGGTTCTCTATCTGGGCACCAGTCTCCACCGCGTCGCGCCGGTCACGCGCGGCGAGCGCCTGGCGTCGTTCTTCTGGATCGAAAGCCTGGTTGCCGACGATGGCGAGCGCGTGTTGCTGTTCGAACTCGACCAGACGATCCAGCGCCTGACAAGCCAGCTGGATGGCGACAATGCCCAGTTGATCGGCCTGACCGGTATCTATCACAATCTGCTGCGCCGATGGGCGATCACTTGAGCCGGTGACCGCCCCGCACGCTGAAAAGGAGACGACATCATGAAGAAGTCCATAGTCGCATCGCTCGTCCTGGCATCCGCCCTTGCTGCCGGCGTCGCCGCAATCCCCGCCCAGGCGCATGGCGACGTGTCCTGCACCGTCCCGCGCAAGGAAAGGCAGCCTTCGGTCAAGCTGCAGCGCGACCTTCGCGCAGCCGGCTGGAACGTCAAGAAGATCCAGATCTACAATGGCTGCTACGAAGTCTACGGCTTCGACGAAGCCGGCAATTCGGTCGAGGCCTTCTTCCACCCCAAGACGCTGGAACGCATTCCGGTCGCCAACTGATGGTCCCGGAACACGCCCCCGTCCGCCTTTTGACCGAGGCTGAAGGATCACTCTGATGCTGCTCGATCTCACCGACCTTCGTCCGCGGCTCGCCGCCTCGCTCAGCGACGTCAACTGGCCCGCCATGATCGTCACGCTCGCGCTGGAGGGCCTGTTCCTCGCGATGCTGCTCTCGCTGGGCGTGGGGTCGATGCTCAAGCCCAGGGAAGAGATGAAGGTTCTGCAGCTGTTGCCGAGCCGCGAGCCCCCTGCCGCACCGGCGCCGCCGGCCGAGCCCGAGAAGCAGGTGGAGCAGGTGGTTCAGCCGCAGCCCCGGACGGAGATCATCGTTCCGCCGCCCAAGGTGGTGATCCCCACGCTCAGCCAGCCAGTGGTCGCGGCGATCGCGCCGCCCACGCCACCTGCGCCGGTCGCCACATCAACGCCAAAACCAGCGCCCGCCGCCCCCTCGGCCGGATCCGGCCCCGTCAGCGTCGCCAATCTCAACACCAATTTGCTGAGCGGCGCCCCGCCGGCCTATCCCATGGGGGCCCGCCGCAAGCGCGAACAGGGCACCGTCGTGCTGCGGCTGGTGATCGGCGAGGATGGGCGCGTGGTGGACGTGACGGTGCAGCGATCGAGCGGATTTGCCGCGCTCGACCAAGCCGCGGTTGGCGCGGTGCGCAAATGGCGCTGGTCGCCGACCGTTCGCGATGGACGAGCGATCCCGATCACGGGCCTGGTCCAGATCCCGTTCGTGCTCAAAGACGGTTGAAGACCGTCGCCCCGTTCCGACGACATTGTGGATTCCAGGGGCAATCGCGCTAAAGCAGCGCGCATGCGAACCGATGCCCTGAGCGTGACCGATTCCAGTTTCCCGATCCGCGTTGCGGCGCTGTATAAATTCACGCCCTTCATCGAGCGCGAAGCGATCCGCGGCACGCTTGACGCAGCATGCCGGGCACAGGGGGTCAAAGGCACGCTGCTGGTCGCGCGCGAGGGCCTGAACGGGACGATCGCGGGATCCGACGACGCGATCGATCAGGTGCTGGAAACCATTCGAGAACTGCCCGGCTGTGCCGATCTCGAGGTCAAATTCTCTCGCGCAGCGGCATCGCCATTTCATCGCATGAAGGTGCGGCTGAAGTCGGAAATCGTGACCATGGGTGAGCCCGATATCGATCCGCTGGCCAGCGTCGGCCATTATGTCGCCCCCGAAGACTGGAATGCACTGATCGCGGATCCGGGGACGATCGTGATCGACACGCGCAATGATTATGAAGTGGCGGTGGGCAGCTTTGCCGGTGCAATCGATCCGAAGACACGGACATTCCGCGACTTCCCCGCCTGGTTCCGTGCCGAGCGGGACAGGCTGCTTGGCGAAGGCACGCCGCCGAAGATCGCGATGTTCTGCACCGGGGGCATACGCTGCGAGAAATCGACCGCATTCCTGAAGTCGGAGGGGCTGGACGAGGTCTATCATCTGCAGGGCGGGATACTCAAATATCTGGAGACCGTTCCGGCGGAGCAGAGCCTGTGGGAAGGCGAATGTTTTGTGTTCGACCAGCGCGTGACCGTCGGCCACGGACTGGCGCCGGGCACATATGATCTCTGCCACGCCTGTCGCCGGCCCCTCGGTGCGGCCGAGCTTGCCTCGCCGCTTTATGTGGAAGGCGTCAGTTGCCCGACCTGCCATGCCGAACGCACCGATACGCAGCGCGCCGGCTATGCCGAACGGCACCGGCAGGAACGGCTGGCCGCGGCGCGCGGCGAAGCGCATATCGGCGCGGAACGATCGGCGCACGATGATCGACACGATTAAGCCGGTCCTCTACAGCTTTCGCCGCTGTCCCTATGCAATGCGATCGCGGCTCGCACTGCTGGCAAGCGGGACGCCGTGCGAGATCCGCGAGATCAAGCTGGCCGACAAGCCGGCGGAAATGATTGCCGCATCGCCGAAAGCGACGGTGCCGGTGATGGTGCTGCCGAACGGGCATGTCATCGACGAAAGCCTGGATATCATGCACTGGGCGCTCGACCGGAACGATCCGGAAGACTGGCGTGCACGCGACGACGCTGGATTGATCGCGGCCAATGACGGCGATTTCAAACATCACCTCGATCGCTACAAATATCCGGAGCGCCATGCGTCCGATCCGCTGCAACACCGGGCCGCGGGCCTCGATATGCTGCGAATGCTGGAAACCCGTCTGATCGCACAGACCGAGCTTTGCGGCGAAACGCGCGGGCTGGCTGACGCGGCGATCATGCCCTTTGTCCGGCAGTTCGCCGCGACCGATCGCCCCTGGTTCGATGCCCAGCCCCTGCCCCGCCTTCAGGCCTGGCTGGCGCGTCACCAGGCTTCGCCTCTGTTTTCAGCGGCGATGATCCGGCTGGATCGGTGGCAGCCGGGCGATGCGCCGGTGCTGTTTCCGGGCGACTGATCGGGCGGATCGCCAATCATGATTGACCGGCCTCAAATGGGAACGGAATCCAAATGACCGACGACAATCTCCTGGACATAGCGATCACCGCCGACCTGCTGCGCGGTGCGCTCGAACTCGAGCAAACCAAACATGGGTTGCTTCCACACCGTTTGCCGGCTTGGGCGCGTGCTCAATGTACGGACGCATTACTGTCGATGGTCGAAGCACAGCCATCGGGCGTGCGGCTGGTGTTTCGTACGGACGCGACCCTCATCACGTTGAAAACCCTGGCCACCAGGCGCGTCTATGTCGGGGCACCACCCCGGCCCGATGGCGTATATGATCTGCTGGTCGATGGCCGGCTGTTCGCGCAAGCGAACGTGAGCGGCGGCAATGTCGTGAACATCGACATGTCCACCGGCTCGATCGATCGGGACGTCGGAGAAGCCGGCACCATGCGCTTCGCCGATCTGCCCGCCGGGCCCAAGCACATCGAGATCTGGCTTCCGCACAACGAAACCACCGAGATTGTGGGGCTGCGCGCCAACGCGCCACTAACGCCCCTCACCGATCAGGCCGTTTCTGATCGTGACCATCGCACTTGGCTGCATCATGGCAGTTCGATCAGCCACGGATCCGATGCGGCCAGCCCGACCGGTACCTGGCCAGCGGTTGCCGCCTTGCGCGCGGGGGTCGAACTGACCAATTTGGGGCTTGGCGGAAATGCTCTGCTCGATCCCTTCGTCGCCCGGACGCTGCGCGACACCGCGGCCGATCTGATCAGCCTCAAGCTCGGGATCAATCTGGTCAATACCGATCTGATGCGGCTGCGCGCGTTCACGCCCGCGGTTCACGGATTTCTCGACACGATCCGCGACCGGCATGCCGACACGCCGCTTTTGATCGTTTCACCGATCCTCTGCCCGATCCACGAAACGACGCCCGGGCCGACCAGCTTCGACTTTGCCGCCCTTGCCGAGGGCAAGCTGCGTTACAGCGCCACAGGCGATCCGGCCGGGACAGCGTCCGGAAAACTGACGCTCACGATCATCCGCGATGCGCTGAAGCAGATCGTGGCGCAGCGTGCGGGCAACGACCCGAACATCCATTATCTCGACGGGCGTGAGCTCTATGGTGAGAGCGATTGTGCGGAACTGCCGCTGCCCGACGATCTGCATCCGGACGCGGCGACGCACCAGCGCATCGGCCGTAACTTCGCCGATCTGGTGTTTGGCGGGGGCGGTGCTTTCGCGTCCGGCTGATCACCGCCGATCCAGCGATCGCTGGATCGTGTGATTTCCCGGTGCCAGAACGCAAAAAGCCTCCCGGAGGGAGGCTGTGTGGTGTGAGTGGGTGTGCGTTGGACACAAAAAAAGCCCCTGTGAGGGGGCTTTTTGTGTTTCGACATTGGTTGCGGGAGCAGGATTTGAACCTGCGACCTTCAGGTTATGAGCCTGACGAGCTACCGGGCTGCTCCATCCCGCGCCAAGGCGGAACCAGTCGATGGTAAGTCATTATGAATGGGTTCTATTGAACAAAATCCCTGCATGCGCCTGCTACAAAGCCTGGCGGCGACCTACTCTTCCAGCGCTTAAGCGATAGTACCATTGGCGCAGTCAGGTTTCACGGCCGAGTTCGAGATGGGATCGGGTGGGTCACTGACGCTATGGCCACCAAGCTATGAAGCAGGCGCATGCGGGGTTTGTTCTTAAAATTCGATACCGTGCATATTTAGACCAATTCATTGGGCTGCGTTTAATCATCCGACCGCAATGCCAGCCAGAGCTGTCATTGATGGTGGAACTCTCGAACGCGAATAGAGCAATTAGTATTGGTTAGCTTCACGCATTACTGCGCTTCCACATCCAATCTATCAACGTCGTGGTCTCCGACGGCTCTATGAAATCTTATCTTGAGGGAGGCTTCCCGCTTAGATGCTTTCAGCGGTTATCCCGTCCATACATAGCTACCCTGCTGCACCGTTGGCACGATGACAGGTCCACCAGAGGTATGTTCAACCCGGTCCTCTCGTACTAGGGTCAACTCCTCTCAAATTTCGACGCCCACGGCAGATAGGGACCAAACTGTCTCGCGACGTTCTGAACCCAGCTCACGTACCACTTTAATTGGCGAACAGCCAAACCCTTGGGACCTGCTCCAGCCCCAGGATGTGATGAGCCGACATCGAGGTGCCAAACAACCCCGTCGATATGAGCTCTTGGGGGTTATCAGCCTGTTATCCCCGGCGTACCTTTTATCCGTTGAGCGATGGCCCTTCCACGAGGGACCACCGGATCACTATGACCGACTTTCGTCTCTGCTCGACTCGTCAGTCTCGCAGTCAGGCTGGCTTATGCCATTGCACTCTAACAGACGGTTTCCAACCGTCCTGAGCCAACCTTCGCGCGCCTCCGTTACTCTTTAGGAGGCGACCGCCCCAGTCAAACTACCCGCCACAGAGGGTCCCTGCACCGGATAACGGTGCGAGGTTAGACATCAGAAAACAACAGGGTGGTATTTCACCTTTGGCTCCACCAGGGCTGGCGCCCTGGCTTCAAAGCCTCCCACCTATGCTACACAATTCTTTCCTAATGCCACTCTGAAGCTGCAGTAAAGGTGCACGGGGTCTTTCCGTCTAACCGCGGGTACTCCGCATCTTCACGGAGAATTCAATTTCGCTGAGCATGTACTGGAGACAGTGGGGAAGTCGTTACGCCATTCGTGCAGGTCGGAACTTACCCGACAAGGAATTTCGCTACCTTAGGACCGTTATAGTTACGGCCGCCGTTTACTGGGGCTTCAATTCGGAGCTTGCACCCCTCCTCTTAACCTTCCAGCACCGGGCAGGCGTCAGACCCTATACGTCGTCTTGAAGCCGACTTAGCAGAGTCCTGTGTTTTTGCTAAACAGTCGCTACCCCCTGGCCTGTGCCCCCCACAAAAAGTTGCCTTGATGTGGGGCCTCCTTCTTCCGAAGGTACGGAGGCAATTTGCCGAGTTCCTTCAGTACACTTCTCTCAAGCGCCTTGGTATACTCTACCAGACCACCTGTGTCGGTTTCGGGTACGGTCTATACGGTGGGGCTATTTCCTGGAACCTCTTCGAAGCCAGACCAATCCGATAAGGACTGACAACTTACGAGATCCGTCACACACCACCAGGCCCACGAATATTAACGTGGTTCCCATCGACTACCCCCTTCGGGCTCGTCTTAGGGGCCGGCTCACCCTGCTCAGATTAGCTTTAAGCAGGAACCCTTGGTCTTTCGGCGAGAGGGCATCTCACCCTCTTTATCGCTACTCATGTCTGCATTCGCACTTCCGATACCTCCACCGTCGGTTACCCTTCGGCTTCGCAGGCTTACGGAACGCTCCGCTACCGCGTGAATAAATTCACACCCTAAGCTTCGGCACGTATCTTGAGCCCCGTTACATCTTCGCCGCAGGACCTCTTATTTAGACCAGTGAGCTGTTACGCTTTCTTTAAAGGATGGCTGCTTCTAAGCCAACCTCCTGGTTGTTTTGGAAGTCCCACATGCTTTCCCACTTAGATACGATTTGGGGGCCTTAGCTGTAGGTCAGGGCTGTTTCCCTTTTGACGACGGACCTTAGCACCCGCCGTCTGTCTCCTGGATATTACTCGTTGGTATTCGGAGTTTGGTTAGGTTTGGTAGATCTCGCGACCCCCTAGCCCATCCAGTGCTCTACCCCCAACGGTATTCATCCAAGGCTCTACCTCAATAGATTTCGCGGAGAACCAGCTATTTCCCGGCTTGATTGGCCTTTCACCCCTAAACACAACTCATCCGATAATTTTTCAACATTAAACGGTTCGGTCCTCCAGTGGGTGTTACCCCACCTTCAACCTGGTCATGCCTAGATCGCCGGGTTTCGGGTCTAATGCATCAAACTCAGTCGCCCTATTAAGACTCGCTTTCGCTGCGCCTACACCTAACGGCTTAAGCTTGCTTGATACACTAAGTCACAGACCCATTATGCAAGAGGTACGCTGTCACCCCTCAAGGGGGCTCCAACTGCTTGTAAGCATTCGGTTTCAGGTACTGTTTCACTCCCCTCATCGGGGTGCTTTTCACCTTTCCCTCACGGTACTAGTTCGCTATCGGTCATGCACGAGTATTTAGGCTTGGAGGGTGGTCCCCCCATATTCAGACAGGGTTTCACGTGCCCCGCCCTACTCAAGTCCTGATACATCACTTTCGCATACGGGACTGTCACCCGCTATGGTGCTACTTTCCAGAAGCTTCTGCTAGTTGAATATCAGGCACTGGCCTGGTCCGCGTTCGCTCGCCACTACTAACGGAATCTCGGTTGATGTCTTTTCCTCCGGGTACTGAGATGTTTCAGTTCTCCGGGTTCGCTTCACCAAAGCTATTTTATTCACTAAGGTGATATCCTTTCCCATTTAACTCAAACACTGATTACT
>OZ245788.1:932500-2640000 GCA_965228065.1 Sphingobium sp. | reverse complement strand
GGGTGCGCCGGACAAAACCGATCTCCTGCCACGACCGCGCAAGGGCTTCATGATTAACCCGACGACGGGCCGTGTCATCAAGCATCTCCCTGGCCATCGCCAGTTCCACATAGCTGAGACCGGAAGCACGCCGCAGGGGATCGCAGATTTCCTTCAACTCCCTTTCGGTCGGCTTCGGAACCGGATTCGGATCCGGATCACCGGTGCGTATCTCAGCCATGCTCGGCAGACGATCAGCATACCATTGATACCACATCCATCCGACATCGCCGATGCTGGCCCAGAGCAGGATTCCGGCGACCCCGCCGGCCAATGCAGCAGCGACATGGGAGAATAATCCGGTTGGCATATCATTACCCCAATCGACAGCCTGAGCTTGCCCTCTGATCGGGGTGACAGACGTACCGTTCCCCGAAAATGCGCAGCCTATTTGAAAGCCAGGGTCGCGCGGGCGTAATAATAGCCGCCATTGATGCCAAAGGCGGAGAAGTTCGGATAGACCTCGACCGCCGGGCTGCCGGCCAGTGCAGCGACGCGCAGGCCGGCTTCGTTGACCCGTTTGGGACGAATATCGAACAGGTTGTTGGCGCCGATGCTCAGCGTCAGCGCATTGCCGAAGCGGTGCGCAATATCGAGATCGGTGATGAAGGCGGTGCCCGTCCGATCGAGATAATAATTGCCATCGCCCGGATCGGCATAGCGCGACGCATTGCCGTAGAGGCTTTCCTTGAGCGCCACGGTCCAGGGGCCCTTGGTATACACGCCCGCGAGAATGATCTTGTAGCGCGGCGATGCGGTTTCGAGCGTCGACAAGGCGACCTTGTCGAACAGGCTCTGCCCCGACGCGGCAAGTTCGGCGGGTGTCGCGCGGATCGCAGTCACCTTGGTCCGACTGTAATTGGCGGCCAGCGACCAGTCGATCCTGCCCGCATCGCCCAGGCCGGTCGCGAAGTTCAGCACCATATCTATACCGCGCGTGCGGGTGTCGATGCCGTTGGAAAACAGGTTGATGCCCGAGAAAGGCACATTCTCCAGCACATTGCCGTTGGCGACGATCGCGGCATTCACCGCCTGGGAGCGCACGACGCCAGCATAGGTGCCATAGAGCGTGCCGCTGCCGACGACGCGATCGCGGATCCCGATCTGATAGGCATCGATGGTCAAAGTCGCGCGCGGCGACAGCGACGCGACGACACCCAGGCTGAAATTGGTCGAATGTTCGGGCGAAAGCGGCGCGATGCCGATCAGCCGTGCCGCCGCGGCGTTGGGCGGAAGCTGGACGAAGGCCGAATTGGGCTGGACGTTGGTCGCGGAATAATAAGCCTCGGCCAGGGTCGGCGCCCTGAACCCCGTGCTCGCAGTGCCGCGCAACGCGAAGGACGGCGAGACCGCATAGCGCGCGCTGATCTTGCCCACCAATGTCTCGCCGAAATCGGAGAAATGCTCGAGCCGGCCGGCAAGATTGAGCGTCAGTTCCGGCACCGGCACGAAAGATGCCTCGGCATAGAACGCGGCATTGCGGCGGCTATGGCTGCCCGCATCGGTCAGCGAAAATCCAGGAAAGGATTGCGATCCTGCCTTGTAGCGCGATGCCGGATCGCCTTCGCGCAACTCGTAGGTTTCACGCCGCAATTCGGCGCCCAATGCCAAGCCGACGGGCTGACCGAGCCCAAGATCGAGCTGCCGACGCAAATCGAGGTTCGTCGTCCACTGCGTGGCCTTGAATGCCCCCGCGTCGAAATCGGTCGGGGTCGATCCGGTATCGTTGAACAGGTCGATATTCGCCGAGCCTGTCACCGCGACGCGATTGTCGTTGATCCCATAGGTGCTGCTGAGATCCCAGGCCCAGCCCGCCAGATCGCCGCGCGCGCCGATCGTGGCGGAGATATCCTGCGTCTTCAGCCGATCGACCGGGCTGAACCCCATCGGATAGAGTTGCGGCAATCGCGTCGGCAGCCGAAAATTGGCCCAGCCGCCCGCCTTCTTGTGACCATAGGTGCCAAAGGCATAAAGTTCGACGTCGGGCGAGACATGATAGCCGGCATTCATGCCGAGCAGATGCAGCGTGTAGCGCGCATCGCCGAATACCCGGTTGAGATAGGGATAGCCCGGCAGGTTGCGCCAGTCGGGATGCTCGCCCGACGCGATCGCCTGTTCGACGCGGGCATCCGGACCGCCCGCATTGCTGTAATCGTGGAAGCGGCTTTCGGCCGTGAGATTGACGAACCCCTGATCGCCAAGCGCAAAGCCGAAATTGGCCGAAGCACCGATCGTCTCGCCATCGCCCTGGAAATATTGCCCTGCATGGACGCTTGCCCGCCCGCCCGAGGCATCCTCGTTCAGGATGATGTTGACCACGCCGGCGATCGCATCGGACCCATATTCCGCAGCAGCACCGTCGAGCAGCACTTCAACGCGGCCGACGCCGGCCATCGGGATGAAGGTGAGATCGGGCGCGGCCCCGCCCTGAAACGCGCTCGACAGCACCGACAGGTTCGCGGTGCCATGGCGGCGCTTGCCATTCACCAGGATCAGCGTGTGATTGGGCGATACGCCCCTGAGCCGCGCGGCCAGCGTCTCGTTGGCGAGATCGTTGCCGACCGCCTGGGTGTTGAACGATGCGAGCGTGGTCGAAAGCGCGCCCATCAGGCTGGGCGAACCGGCTCGCGCCAGCGTGGCGGCGTCGAGCACCTGGACCGGCGCGGGGCTGTCGATCGCGCGGAGCCCGGTGGCGCGCGTCCCGGTGACGATGATCGGACTTTCCGAGGCTTCGTCCTGGCCGAAAGCGGGTTGCACCGATCCGAGCGTCGCCAATACGACACCCCAAGCATAGTTCTTCATTCATCCCCCCGGCGCGACCGACGACGACATCATCGATCGGAGGGCGACGCGTAACGCATCAGCCTTTACCAAGTGTTGCCGATCGCCGCTTTGACGAAGGAGGAAGAAGCGGGATCCCCGTGTTCGCGTACCGCTGTCCGGGATTTATGCGGAGCATATGCGATGAGGCCGAGGCGATGTGATCGAGCCCCAAAACCCGTTTGTCCCGAGCGAAGTCGAGGGAATAAGCCGAGCGCAGCCGAGGCTAATGGCGCAGTTGGTCCTCGGCTTCGCTCGGGACGAACGGATTTGGGGTGGCGGCGGGCTTGGTTCGAAGTCAGGGTTTCCGTTGGCACGCGCTCGCCGCCTACCGCCCGGCCCGGCTCTTGTCCCGCGCCGCGCGGAATTCGTCGCCGGCCACCCAGTTCGGCCAGGCATTGCTCTCGGCGAGTTCGCGGCCGATCGTGTAATAGAGCCGCAGATCGGATGCGATGCCGGTCCAGTCCCAGGACGGATCATATTCGTCCTTCGGCCCGTGATAGCGATGCTCCTCATAATCCTTTGCCGCCGCGGCGCCCGCCGCGGTGCCGCCGACGACCAGATCGTCGCCGCCCTCGAAATAGAGCATCGGCACACCCTGTTTCGCGAGGCTGAAATGGTCCGAGCGATAATAGAAACCCTTTTCCGGGGTCGGTTCCTGCGTTGCGACGCGGCCTTCGACGGCGAGAGCGCGGTCGAGCGAGGCGTCGAGATCGGATTTGCCCTTGCCGATCACGATCACATTCTTCGCCGCCCCCGCGACGCTCAGCGCATCCATGTTGACGCCGGCGACGGTGTTCGCGAGCGGCAGCACCGGGTTCTCGCCATAATATTTGGAGCCGAGCAGCCCCGATTCCTCGGCGGTGACGGCCAGAAACGCCAGGCTGCGATCGGGCACGCCAGCCTTCACATGGGCTTCGGCAAGCGCGACCAGCGCGGCGGTGCCGCTGGCATTGTCGACTGCGCCGTTGCAGATATCGTCGCCGTCGGGCGCCGGTTTGCAGCGGCCGAGATGATCCCAATGCGCGGTGTAGAGCACATAATCGTCGGGCCGCGCCTTGCCGGGCAGGATCGCGATGAAGTTCTTTGACGCATGTTTGCGCAGCGTATTGTCGAACGAGAGCGAGGCCTTCACGCCCAGCGCGACGGGCTTGAACCCCGGCTTCTTGGCGGCGGCGGTGAGCGCGGCCAGATCCTGTCCCGCGCTTGCCATCAGCGCCTTCGCCTTGTCGTTGCTGAGCCAGCCGATCGCCGGAGCAGCGCGCATATTGCCGTCGGGCGCATCGGCGACCTGCTGTGCACCAGTCCAGCTCGACTGGACGACGTTCCAGCCATAGGCGGCTGGCACGGTGTCATGGACGATGATCGCGGCGGCGGCGCCCTGCCGCGCGGCCTCCTCGAACTTGTAGGTCCAGCGACCATAATAGGTCATCGCGCGGCCGCCGAACGGCCCGTCGAGCCCCGCCGTCTCGTAATCGGGATCGTTGACGAGGATGATGACGGTCTTCCCCTTCACATCGAGGCCGGCATAATCGTTCCAGTTCTTCTCCGGCGCGTTGATGCCGTAACCGACGAACACGACGGGGCTGTCCTTCACCGCGATATGCGGAACGACGCGATAGGTGCCGATCACCATCTCGGGGCCATAGGCTGCGGAGACCGCGCTCTTGCCCCCGGTGAAGGTGAGCGGCGACACATTCTTCGCCGTGATCTCGACCAGCGGAACATCCTGCAGCCAGCTGCCCTTGTTACCGGGCTTGAGGCCAAGCTTCGCGAATTCGGCAGTCAGCAGCGCGAGCGTCTTTTCCTCACCGGCCGTGCCCGGTGCACGCCCCTCGAACGCATCGGAGGACAATTCCTTCGTGACACGCTTCATCGTGTCGATCGAGATATCCGGCTTCGCGGTTTGTGCAGCCAGCGGCGCGGCGGCGAGAAAGGCGATGACGGCGGCGCTGGCGAGAAGGCGCATGGCATACTCCGGAGGTCTGGATCGAAACAGCGGGGTAGCGAGCGGAGGGGCGGAGATGCAAATGAAAAGGCTATTGCCCCGCTGCGGCGCGCTCGCGCGCGATCCGGCGCTGCCGGCGCAGTTCGACCAACTTGGCCGCTTCACGCGGTGCATAGGTCATCGCCCCGGTGCCGGTGGCTGATGCCTCGACCAGCAATCCGTCCGGCGCGATATGGACCTTCTGGATTTTCGCATCGACCAGGTCACCCTTGAAGACGAACCCTTCAAATGGCTCCGCCTCCAGCCACTGATCCGCCTTGGTCAGCCCGGCCGCATATTCCTTGCTGAAATCATAGCGGATATCCCTGATCATCCGCTCGCGGATCGAACTGCGGTTTATCGCGTCGAGCAGCATATCGAAGGCGCGACTGTCCATCTGACCGACGACGGTCAGGTCGCGGATGCCGACGACCTTCTTTTCGATATCGATCGTGGGCCGGGCAACGAACCAGACCCGCCCCTTTGTCGAAATCGACCCGCCAAGCGTCTGCAGCGCCGTATCGAGCCCGACAGCGATCCCATTGTCGGGCGTGCCATAGATGGTGATATTGCTGAACAATGCGTCGACGGTGACGCCGCCCTTCAGCTTGATGCCCTTGTAATCGCGAGACAGCAGCGCCTTGCGTGCCACATTTTCGAGCACTGCATAGCGGACCAGCACGGGCACATAAACGTCGATGCCGCCGGGCGGCAAAGTGCGCATCAGATCCGGCAACGGCGTGACCGGCGCAGGGGTTGGCTGATCGCCGAACAGCGTTTCCATCCGTGCGCGTGCCGAAAATCCGATGACCAGTTGATCGCCGACCACGCGATAGCCGGAAAAGCCGACCTGTTGTGGCGTCAGCCGCATCCAGATCTGCGGATCCGTCTTGATCCGGACGGACGTGAACCCCTTCGCCCAGACGGATGCCACCTTCTCACGCGCCTGAAGCCGGGTGATGTGGCCCGGCAGGCTGCGCTCGAGCTGCGCCAGCACTGCCTTCAGCTTGGGATCGACCTTCGACGCGAAGGTGATCCGCCGCCCGAGGAAATCGATGCCGATCCGGTTGGTCCAGCTATAATCCGCCCGGATCCGCGCCTGCGGTTTCCACTGCGGCGTCAGACCCAGATCGACCCTGGCCCTGATCACGATCGATCCGTCCGCGGTTTCCCGCTTGATGATCTTGCCGATATTCTCCGCACTGACGGTCGCATGCACCGGCATGGTGAGGATCAGCGCGCCGCCCTTGCCCGAAACGCGGATCGGGCCCCGCTGCACCGTACCGGCCAACCGGCACGATATATCGGGCAACAACTTGCTTTTGGTCTTGATGCAGGCCTGTTGCGGTTCGTCGATCCTCTGGAGCAATGTGGGGATTTCCGCATTGATCGCCTTTTCGAGAAGGCTCAGCGGGATGCCGACCGGCATGCGGATCGTCGAAGACCGATCCTCCAGCGAGACAGGCGCCTCAAGGCGAGGTGGTGCGGGATTCGACGTCTTCTCGCCACAGCCGGCGAGACCAAGGCTGGCGATCAAGAACCATGACATCGTCCCGCTTCGCATGAATCCGCGCTCCGCTTGGCAACAGCTGCCGTTGGTCACTCATCTTGCACGGCTGCACAAGTACCGGCTTGCACGACTGCGGGCCCAAAATGATAAGATCGAGGCCCCGGCACAGCTGTATATTTGCGACGCGCACAGCTAGGGCGGCCCCATCGGGACAACGCCGGGCACAAAGAGGGGCAAAAAATCATGTGGGTGGTAAGGCCGGTTCGGCTGCAAGATCATAACGCCTTGTCCGAGCTGGCAACCGCACTCGGGCCGGGGATGACCACCCTGCCCGACGATCGCGACGCACTGGGTGAAAAGATCGAAGCCTCGATCGCCAGCTTCGACCGCCGTCAGCCCGCCGAACAGGCCCAGTTCTTCATGGTGCTGGAGGATATCGAAAGCGGCGCGGTGCTCGGCACCGCCGCGGTCTATCCCAGCATCGGCCGCCCCTATGGTTTCTTCTCCTATCATGTGAACCGGCTGATCCATCATTCGTCGTCGATCGATTTCGGGCTCGATACGGAGGTGCTCCATCTGTCGAACGAATATACCGGCACCACGGAAATCGGCACGCTCGCCGTTTCCCCCGCGCTGCGGCGCGGCGGCGCGGGGCGGCTGCTAGCGCAGAGCCGCTATATGCTGATGGCAGCGTTTCCGGACCTGTTTGCGGATCGTGTGATTGCAGAGATGCGCGGCTGGCAGGAACCCGACGGCAGCAACCCCTTCTGGTCGGCAGTGGGCGAGCGCTTCTTCCATATGGACTTCGCAAAGGCCGACCGGATCAGCGCAGTGAATGGCGCAGAATTCATCGCCGACCTGATGCCCAAACACCCCATCTATCTCGGCCTGCTCCCCGAAAGCACGCGCGCCGCGGTCGGCCGTGCGCATGCGTCCAGCGCGATCGCCATGGCCATGCTGATCGACGAAGGATTCAACTACGAGAATTGCGTCGACGTGTTCGATGCGGGCCCGCAGGTCGTGGCGCAGCGATCGAAGATCCGCACCGTCGCCCAGACGCGCATCGGCCTGACCACGCAAGCGGGCATGGGCGACCAACCTGTGCCCGGCCTGATCGCAACGCAGGATCTGGCAAATTTCCGCGTCATCCGGTCGGAAGCGAAGCTCGACGGCGAGACGATCGGGCTCGATCCCGCCGTGATTGGCGCGCTCGGGTCCGCATCGGATGCCGGCGTCTGCTTCTCGCCTCTGGCGCGCTGATCTTCAGGGCACAGCCGAGGCGGCGGTCCCGAATCTTGCAGGCGACAAAGCCTGGATGATGCCAGGGGCCAGATCGTCCTGCGTATCGCGCTCTTCGAAGATCGCCGCGCCCAGCCGGGCAAGCGCCGGCGCCATCTGCAGGCCATATCCCCCCTGCCCCGCGAACCAGAAGAAGCCGGGACTATCCGCGTCATGGCCGACGATCGGCGTGCGGTCCGGAGCGAAGGTGCGCAAGCCCGCCCAGCGATGGCGGATGCGGCGTACCGGCATGTCGCACAGCGTCTCGAACCGGTCGATCGCAATCGCGATATCCAGTTCTTCGGGTTGGGCGTCGCACGGCTCGGACGGCGTCTCGTCCGCCGGAGAGATCAGCAGCAGCCCGGCATCGGGCTTGAAGTAGAGATCCTCATTGGCGGTCATTACCATCGGCCAGTCGTGCGACTGCGCCGCGATCGTGTCCGTCGGCAGTTCGGCCAGCAGCGCCGTTCGCCGCGCGGCAATCAGACCGCATGGCTTCGCGCCGAAACAGACGGCAATGTGATCGGCCCAGGCGCCCGCCGCATTGATGACGGTGTCCGCTGAAATCTCGCCTTTCGAAGTGGTTATGCGCCATTTGCCGTCATGGCGTCGTGCGGCTTCGATGCGGGTATCCAGATGCAGCATGGCGCCTGCCTGCCGGGCGGCACGCGCATAGCCCTGATGCAGGCGATCGGTGTCGACCTCTGCGGCTGCGCGGTCGATCATCGCACCAATCAACCGCTCGCTACGCAGGATCGGGACGATCGCGGCGGCCTCGGATGCGGACAGTGCCTCCTGCCCCAGATAATGCGGCTGATCGAACCCGGTCGCCGTTCCACTCTGCGCGACGGTGATAAGCGGGCGCGGCGTCAGGATCGGGCCGTCGGTGAAGCCTGCGGGCGGCGTGTCGAGAAAGGCTTTGCTCGCCCGGGTCAGCGCGCGAACGACATCATTGCCATAGCCCGCCAGATACATGGCGGCCGAGCGCCCGGTGGCATGATAGCCGATGGCGGATTCCGCCTCGACGATGGTCACATGGTGGCGGCCGGCCAGTTCGCTCGCCAGCGAGACGCCGGCGATGCCGGCACCGACGATCAGAATTTCGAGAGGCGATGACATTGAAATGGCGCACTCCATCGGGCGCCATACGCGCGCCCGGTCAATCATATGGGTGATGACCGACACGTCCGGCCATCACCCATCTCTTCAGAAGGACTTGAATACGCGTACGCCCAGTTCACGCGGTGGGGCAACATAGGCACGACGGACCGCAAGGCTGCCCGCGAACAACGCATAGGAATATTGCGTGTCGAGCAGATTCTTGGCGTAGACGCCAATGCCCCAGTCATTGTCGATCCCGCGAAACTGAATTTGCCCGTTGACCAGATGATAGGCGGGGATCGCCAGATTGGGATCGAGCGCCTGGATACCCCCGACCGTGGCGTAGACCGGCGTGCGTGCGCGCCATGCCCAGGACAGGGTGGTGTCCAGCGCGAGCGTGTTCGACACCGGCATGACATGGTTCGCGATCAGGCTGAGGCTCTTCTTGGGAATGCCCGGCAGTTCGCGGCCCTCGCCGGATACGTCGACGATCACATTGCCCTTGCTGGGGTCGTTGGGGTCGACCGGACGCGTATCCTTCATCAGCTTGGTCTTGATCAGCCCCGCCGAACCGGTGAGTGTCAGTTGATCGGTCACGCGCGCCGACAGTTCGAACTCGAGCCCGCGCGAACGGGTCTCGACGCCGTTCAAGGTGATGTTGCGAATGATCCCGGTCGTCGGATCGGCGAAAACCGACGAAACCTGCCGATCGGTATAATCGAGTTGGTAGAGTGCCAGATTGGCGCGCAGCCGGCCGCGGAACAGGTCGAGCTTGGCGCCTGCCTCGTAGTTTTTGGCCTTTTCCGGATTGAACGACGCGGCCGCCAGCGAACTCTGCGACAGGCGCAGATTGACGCCGCCCGAATGGAATCCCTGCGAATAGGTGGCGTAGAGCAGCAGTTCTTCGACCGGCTTGGACGACAGCGTCACGCTGGGCAGGATATTGTCGTAGCTATCCTTGAACTGTGCGTTGTCGCGCGCGGCATCGATCGTGGTCGGGCGGACAGCGAAGGGAACGACCGTCGTGTTGACCACGACCGGGCCGAGGTTCGGATCGATATAGACGTTCGCCGCCTGCCCTGTGAAACGCTTCTTTTCGGTGCTGTAGCGGATCCCGCCGTTCAGGCTCAGCCAGTCGGCGAAGCGATAGGTGGCGTTGGCGAACACTGCGAAGCTGGTCGTGTTCACCCGCTGGCGTTCGGCCGCGACCGAGGTCCAGCTGGTCGGCGAGGATGCCGGCGGCAGAACAAAAGCGTCCAACCCGCCAAGGCCCAGAAATCCCGCGCCGATCAGGCGATTATGCGCGGTGTTAAGCGACTGGGTGAAGCTGTAACGCGACGTGTCCTTGAAAAAGAAGGCGCCGACCAGCCATTCGAGCCGGCTGTCGCCGCGGCTGAACAGCTGCAGTTCCTGCGTGAACTGCGTGCCGTGATTGGTGACGGCGTTATTGCCGAGTTCGACATTGCTGGCATCGAGATCAGTCAGCGCACGACTGCGATCGTCGCGGAAACCGGTGATCGAACGGAACCCGATCGTATCCATCGTCCAGTTGAACTGCGCGTTGAGGCCGAACACGTCGCTGTCCGCATAATTGGCGAGATCGTTGCCGAACTCATAATAGCCGCCGGGCTCGATCGCGCCGAGCGGGCGCAGGTCGAACCGGTCGCGCGGATCCTGGCCGATGCCGATGCCCTTTTGCGCCTGACCATCGTCGCGCTGGCGATCATAATCGACGCGCAGCACCACTTCCTTGCTGTCGTCGATCTTGCCCAGGATCGATCCGCGCACGCTGAAGTGGTTCACCTTGCCATAGTCGCGGCCGGTGGCGAGGTTCTTCATATAGCCGGTTTCGGACAGCTGCTGCACCGCGATCCGGCCCAGCAGGCTGTCGCCCGCGATCGGACCGCTGGCGATCGCCTGCGCCATCACATGACCATAGGTGCCGGCTTCCCCCTGAAAGCGGAATTCGGGCGTCGATGTCGGGCGCTTCGAGATGATGTTGATGCTGCCGCCGATCGAATTGCGGCCATAGAGCGTGCCCTGCGGTCCGCGCAGCACCTCGATCCGCTCGACGTCGAGATAGGCGGCATTGAGCGAAGTGAGGCGAGAAACGTAGACGCCATCGATATGGAGCGCGGTCGAGGGTTCGACACCGACGCCGAGCACGCCCGAGCCGGCGCCGCGGATCGTGATCGTGTTCTCGTTGCCATTGCCCTTGTCGATCAGCAGGCCGGGAATGAGATATTGCGTCTCGAACAGGTCGGGCACGCTCGTCTTTTCGAGCTGGTCGCCCGAAATGGCCGCGGCCGAGATCGGAACGTTGCTCAGCGTCTCCTCACGCTTGCGCGCGGTGACGACGATATCATCCTGATTGCCGAGGCCATCCGCCTCGCTGGTCGATTGCGCGTCCGCCGCGCCCACCCAGAGCGCAGGCAGCGCCGCAGCGGCAAGCCACAAAGATTTTCGAAACAGAATTTTCCTCGAATAGCCAAACGACTCTAATCTGTCGGTCATGCCGATCCCCTTCACACCAATGGTCTGATGACACTCGACCTCCCTTGATTCAGGGATTTATTGGCCGAGCTGCTCCTCCGGGCCCGTCCCGAGCCTGTGCCGGAATCGGTCCACCGATGCGTTGCAATCTCAATTGCGAATCACCGGATATCCCGAGCATAAGGAAAAATATTCGATATCAAAATATTTTCTTCGAATCGAAACTTCCGAAAATCGATTCCGCTTGACGAATGGGCGGTCGCCGGGCTTTCGACACCTATGATCTCCCCCAGACCAGCCACCGCGATCGGCGCCGTCGCCATCCTGCTCTGGGCCGGCCTCGCCACACTCAGCGTGGGCGTGACGGCCTGGGGATCTCTGCAATTGATGACCGCGGGGTTTGCGGTGGCGTTCGTGGCCGGCGCGATCTGGCTGATCATCACCGGCCGGGCGGCGATGCTCGACATTCGCCGGTTGCCGCATGCGTTCGTCGCTGAAGCTGTTCTGTCGCTTGGTGGCTATCACCTTCTTTATTTCCAGGCGCTGCGCACCGCCCCCACCGCCGAAGCCAATCTGGTCAATTATCTGTGGCCGCTGCTGATCGCGGTGCTGGCCGACCGCACGCGCATCCTGCACACGCTGCCAGGCGCGCTGATCGGTTTCACCGGCGTCGCGCTGCTCCTGTACCAACCCGGCGGTTTCGAGCGGCCGAGCTGGGGCCACGCCGCGGCACTCGCCGCAGCGATCGTCTGGACGCGCTACAGCATCCGCAACGCGCGTTTCGCCGCGATCCCGAGCGAGGCATTGATCGGCATATTCGGGCTGGTCGCGCTGATCGGCGCCGCCGTGATGGCAGCGAGCGGAACGCCCCTGCCCTGGCCCGGCACCGGCCAGGCGCTGCTCGTTCTGGCGATCGGCATCGGGCCGTTCGGCCTGGCCTTTCTCGCCTGGGATCTCGGCACCAAACACGGCCATGTCGGCATGCTCGGCGTGCTTGCGTTCAGCGCACCGGTACTGTCCACCTGCCTGCTCATCCTGACCGGCCACGCCGCGATGAGCGGCCGGCTGGCCCTGTCCTGCACACTCGTCGTGGCAGGCGCGGTCCTCGCAACCATGGCCGGGCGCCGCCGCGCCACGCATTCGCAAAGCTGAAGGGACAATCGATGCTGCTCCATATGTCGACCTGGCCGGAGATCACGGCCTATCTGGAACGATCGCAAACCGTGATCATCCCGATCGGGTCCAATGAACAGCATGGGCCGACCGGGCTGCTCGGCACAGACTGGCTGTGCCCGGAGATCATCGCGCACGAAGCCGAACGCAATGCCGACATGCTCGTCGCGCCGACATTCAACATCGGCATGGCGCAGCATCATTTGGCCTTTCCCGGCACGATCACGCTGCGTCCGTCCACATTCATCGCCGCGATCGGCGACTGGGCCCGCTCCCTCGCCGCGCATGGCTTCACCCGGCTGTATTTCCTCAATGGCCATGGCGGCAATATCGCCTCGATCGAGGCGGCATTCTCGGAAATCTATGCGGAAGCGAGCTTCGCACGCCGCGATCTGGGCTATGCGCTACGCCTGCGGAACTGGTGGGAATTGCCAGGGGTGAAGGCGCTGGCCGAACGCCAGTTCCCCGTCGCGCATGGCAGCCATGCGACGCCTTCGGAAATCGCGATCACCCAGTGGCGCTATCCCGAATATATCAAGCAGGCGGCGTGCGATCCTGCGGTCGCACCGAGCGGGCCGGTGCGAGAAGCCGCGGATTTCCGCCGTCGCCATCCCGACGGGCGGATGGGATCCGATCCGCTGCAGGCAACACCGGCCGCGGGCGGCGAACTGGTCGCCGCCGCGGTGCGCGGTCTGATCGAGGATCTTCTGGTCGGCTGGTAACAGCCGACCACAGATCCCTGATCTCTCTATTTATTTGCGGTTCTTGCGCGCGGCATAGCGCGCATCGCGCTCTGCCTTCTTCTCGGCTTCGCTCTTGACCAGAGCCGCTGCGGCGGCAGCCTTTGCAGCTTCGACCTCAAGCGCGCGAGCGGCGCGTTCCGCCTTTTCGCGTTCTTCAGCCTCACGCTTGGCCTGGCGCTTTTCCTCGGCAGCAGCCTCGCGCTTCAATGCCGCGGCTCTGCGTTCGGCCAGTTCGGCCTCGGTCGGCGCCGGCTTGGAACGCAGCGCGTCGAGCGCCTTCTGCTTGGCCTGGCGGGCAAGCGCGGTACGCTCGGTGAAATCGGGTGCCTTGTAGGAACTCATGTGCGCGCAACGCCCATTGGAGCCGGACGGGTCCGGGCGGTTTGCGGGATAGTCGTATTGGTCATGCTTTCGTTTCTCCTCATTCAGCGCCGCCGTGCACCACGCGGGCCGCCGAATCCAGATCCGGGGGTGCGCTCGCGATAGATGATACGACCTTTGGTGATATCATATGGCGTCATTTCGACCTGAACGCGATCGCCCACAACGGAGCGGATGCGGTTACGCCGCATCCTCCCCGCCGTATAGGCGATGATGCTGTGATCATTCTCGAGCATGACGCGGAAGCGCCCGTCGGGAAGGATCTCATCGATCTGGCCATCGAAGGTGTGCAGTTCCTCCTTGGCCATGTTCAGGCCGACTGAAGGTTCACGGCCGAAGCCTTGCCGCGCTGGTCATTTTCGATGTCGTACGACACGCGCTGCTCGGGCTGCAACGTCGTCATGCCGGCACGCTCGACAGCGCTGATATGGACGAAGCTGTCGCTGCCACCGCTCTCGGGAGTGATGAAGCCATAGCCCTTGTCGGCGTTGAAGAATTTGACTTTGCCGATTGGCATGGGGATGTTCCTTTCACGAGCCACGGCCAATTCACGGGCCATGGGATGTCCGCACGCGGGTGCGTACGGAGCCAGGAAGCGTGAAAAGGAAGGATCCGCCCGGAAGCGTCAATTTCCGTCGCAGGCGACGATAGCTGGCCCCATGTAGGCGTTCGGGGCCAAAAATCAACCGGCCAGCCCCGGAACGCGCCGCGTTAGCGCGTGCCGCGCAACCGCCAGGGCAGGCCAGGCAGCCGGACCATCGGCCGACCGCAGGTGATGCACACACTCGCAAAATGCCCCTGATCCCAATGATTGCGGTCGGGATCGGGCACGTGCGTGCCGAACAATTGGTGGAATATGTCAGCCACAGGCAGCCGCCCGCACAGGTGCTACGGGAAATATGCCGATATCAGCGACCATAAGCGTCTCCGCGCCGGAGCGGGAGCACAAGCATCTCTCAGTCGCGTCCATGCCCATGAAGAAGCGGAGCGATGATCGACCATGGGCCGTTCGAAGATCTTCTGCCAGCGGAAAGGCAAAGCGGCTGCCGCTTATGCCGCTGAGTGAGCACCGTCGGTGATCAGCTCCCTCCTCCGCGGCTCCGCGCGAACAACCCCTTTTATCCAGCCGGCCGCCATCGCCGCACCGCCATATCCAGCACGAGCGCCACGACAAGCGACGCCCCGGTCAACGGAAAGACTGCGCCGGTCGCGATCATCAGGGCAGCGACGCCACGTGCCTTGCGGCGATCGATTGCGCGCGGCGGGGCTTCGAGGCGGCCGTTGCGGCGGCGCTTCCACCAGAGCAACGGCGCGGTGAGCGCGAGCAGAACGATCGCAATACAGCCAGCCAGCATGACCAGCCGGTTGGGCTCGCCATATTGCTGGCCCTGATGCGTCGCGATCCCCCATTCGATCGTCCGCGCGCCCGCGCCGAACCCGGCATAATGCGCGTCCTGCAGCACCCGGCCGGTCGCAGCATCGATATAGATGGCGCGCGCATCCTGGGCGCGGACGATCGTGGCGGAGAGCAGATAGGGGGCGGCAGGTGCCGAGGGCAAAGTCATCGTCCAAGGCGCCGCCAGCCCCTGCCTCGCCGCGATCGCCGCGGCCCGGCCGGGGCCGATATCGCCCGATCCATGCCCCATCGGATGCGCCATGCCCTGCATCGACCAGGGCAGGCTCTGTTTCGCCGCGCCATGATCATGCCCCTTTGCGGCCTCCCAGGGGTTGGGGCCCGGCGCCTTGGGTCGGCCGAGCCCGTTGGACGCGACCAGCGACTGGAGCTGTTTGCCCGCAATGCCCGTCCACGGCATGCCGGTCAGCGCGAGGAACAGGATCACCGCCGCGCCGACCAGCCCGACCGAGGCATGCACGTCGCGCCAGAAGGTCCGCCCCGATGGACGCCCGCGCGCGCCGATCACCGGGCTGCCGCGCCGTGGCCACCAGAGATAGAGGCCAGTCAGCGCGAGCAGGATCGCCCATCCCGCGACGATCTCGATCACCCCATTCCCGACCGGACCGGTGATCGCCAGGCTGTGGAGGGTGCGGACGGTCTGCATCACACCACCATCGCCGGTCGTGCCAAGCACCGCACCGTCATGCGGATCGACGAACGCCAGCCGTCGCGTACCGGCGGGATCGCGCAGCGTCATCCGCCAGCTCGCCGCCGGCGATGCCGGACGCATCACCTGCACCACCGCGCCCCCCGCCCCGCGCTCGACCGCGGCGATCATGGGGTCGAGCGGCATGACGGGCTGCGTCGCATCGACGCTGCTCCAGTCGCGATAGACCAGAGCCTCCACCTCGGGCTTGTAGAGATAGAGCCCGCCGGTGATCGCCAGCCAGAGCAGGAAGGGCAGCACGATCAGCCCGGCATAGAAATGCCAGCGCCAGACCGCGCGGTACAGCGAACCGTCCGGGCGAGCATTGCCGGCGGGCTCGGCACTCACGACCGCACCAGCCGGGCCAGTTTCTCCAGCCGGACCTTCGCATCCTCGTCATAGGAAATGGTGCCCGAAAAACCGCCATTACGGTCCATCAGGAACACCGTCGCGGTATGATCGATGACATAATCGCTGCCCTCGATCGGCACCTTCTTGTAATAGATGCGATAGGCCTTCGCGATCCGATCGAGTTCAGGTGCGGTGCCGGTCAGCCCGATGATCGGCGTATCGAACAGGGTAAGATACTGGCCGATATCGGCGGGCTTGTCGTGCTCGGGATCGAGCGAGACGAACACCAGGTTCATCCTGTCGCCGTCGCTGCCGAGCTTCTTGCGGAGCTGCGCCATCGTATGGAGCGTGGTCGGACACACCTCCGCACAACGGGTGAAGCCGAAGAAGATCGCGAAGGGTTTGCCTTTCAGCGTCTGTTCGGTGACGGTGCGGCCATTCTGGTCGGTCAGCCGGAACGGACCGCCAAATGCCGATGCATAGTCGGCCTGCACAGCCGGCTTTGCCGGCTGGCGCGGCCACAGCATGAAGGCGGCCAGCCCGGCGATGACGATCGCAACCAGGCCCCAGAGCCCCAGGCGCACGATGCGCAGCGACAATCGCCTTTCAATGTGCGTCATGCGAACCTCCCGCCGGCCGATAGTCGATCGCTTCGACGCGGAAGCGCATCGTGATCGCGCCTGCCTTGGCGAAGCGCAGGGTGAGCGGTACCGTCTCGCCACGGCGCAACGGACGCTTCAGGCCCATCAGCATCAGATGATAGCTGCCGGGCTTCAACGCGACGCGGCCGCTGGCGGGCACGGCAAGGCCACCCTCGACGGGCCGCATCCGCATGATGCCGCCCTCCATGCTCATGCGATGGACCTCCACGCGTTCGGCAGCCGGCGTGGTGCCGCCGAGCAACCGGTCCTCGGCGCGTCCGTCATTGACGATGACGGCATAGCCCGCGCCGACCTTCGACGCGGGCGGGGTTTCGCGAAGCCAGGGCGTGTCGAGCCTGACCGGACCGGCGATTGCCGGCGTCGCCATGGCGAACAGCGCGCCGGCAAATATGATCGATATCTTCATAAGGGATCTCCCCGAAAATGGGGGCGGCACCATGGGCGCCGCCCATGGCCGGACTCAGAAACGCGCGCGAAGGCCGCCATAAACGGCGCGGCGCTCGACCGGATAGAAAGCGACGGTCGTCGGCGTCGCGAGCAGCACGGCGGAGATATCCCCCACCGCCTTTTTGCCCGTCAGGTTGCGCGCATCGACGAACAGGGTGATGCCGTCGCGCACCGCCGCCTCGGCACCGATGCCGAACAGGGTGTAGCCCGGCGCCCTGACCGTATTCGCATAATCGGCGAACCCGCCCGTTGGCACCCATTCCATATTGGGGCTGACCGCGATCGCCTCGGTCCCCAGTCGCAACTCGGCACGATATTGATGCTTCGGCACGACCGGCAGGCGATTGTTCCGATATTGCGCGTCGCCCCGGAACTGGAAATCGTTGAACTGATAGGCCTGCCGCAGCCTCGCCCAGGGTGTCAGCGCAAGATCGATCCCCGCCTCTATCCCCTGATGCCGCGTCCGATCGGCGTTGAAAGTCGCGGCCGGAATATTGGGGGAGACCGCGAACTGGAGCATCTCCCCGCGGATATTCGCCCGGTACAGGCTGACATCCCATGAGGCGATGCCATGCGTGCCCCGCGTGCCGATCTCCATCGTCCACGCCTTTTGCGGGCCGACATCGACAAAGCCCGGCAGTCCACCCGCCGGGATCTGGCTGAGTTCACTATAACCCGGCAATTCGACCGATCGGCTGTAATTCGCGTAGAACTGGATCGTGCCCGCCGGTTCGAACAACAGGCCGAGCTTGGGTGCGAATGCGCTGAAATCCGCGTCGCCACTGCGTGCGGGCGCGAGGCGATTGGCGATCTCCCGCCGGCCGCTGGTGTGGATGCCCCCTGCGATCAAGGTCAGTTGCTCGATCGGCTTCACGCGTAACTCGCCATAGCTGTTGATCGTCCGCGCGCTCTGTCGTGCATCGGCCACCAGCGCGCCGCGCGATCCCGCGACATTGACGAACTGCTTCGCCGCGACCGTGCCGAACCGCGCCTGCGTGCCGAGCGTCGCTTCCCAGGCGAGACCGCCAAGATCACCCGCGAGATCGAGGCTGGCGAAGACGCCGCGGTCGCTGCTCTTCTGGTCGATCACCTGGAAGATCGGGTGGAAGAGCTGCTTGGCGTTATAGAAGGCGCCGGCTGTCAGCGTGGCGCCGCCGAGGTCGATCGTCGTGCGGTTCTGCAGCCGCAGTGAATCGATATCGCGTTCCTGATCGTTCGCGATATTGGCGGGCAGCGACAGGCGGGGCGTGGTCAGCGCCTGCGTCAGGGTCAGCGAGCCCGGCAGATCCTGGTCGATATGGCTGATCGTCGCGTAGAAGCGCGTCTCGATCGCATCGGTCAGGCGGATGCCGACATTGCCGTTGAAGCGCAGCGAGTCCCGCCGCGCATGCATACGATCGCCATCGGAATTGTCGGTGGTGATCGCGAGATAGGCATCGCCGCGATCGGTGGCGAAGCCCGCCGCCGCCTTGCCGCGGATCGTGCCGAAACTGCCGCCGTCGACGCGCAGTTCGAAGCGCGGCGCGGTCCGGCCGGTCGGCGTGACCGCGTTGATCGCGCCGCCCAGCGTCGAGCCGCCGAAGCGCAACGCATTGCCGCCGCGATAGACCTCGATCCGTTCGAAGACCTGCGGGTCGAGTTCCTGGAAATCGCCATTGTCGTCAGCCAGATTGATCGGGATGCCGTCCTGCAGCAGCGTCAGCCCGCGCATGTGGAAACCGCGACTGATGCCCGATCCGCGGATCGACAGGCGGACCTCCTGCCCGAAGCGCGGCTGCGCATAGACGCCGGGCGAAAAGGCGAGCGCGTCGCGCAGCGACACCGCCACCTTGTCCTCGAACGCCTCGGCATCGACGACGTCGACGCCACCGGGGCGTTTGCGAACCGCAGCGGCCGCAGCTTCGGTGACACGCTCGGCGGTGACGACGATGTCGGGGCGATTGGCTTCAGACTCGCCGGCGTCAGCCTCCGCGGATGCGGGAACGGCGTGGATCAGGGCAAGCGCGGAAATGGACGCGCCCACAAGTGCGCGATGTGAGAATAACATGGAAATGGCCTCGATACGGGCAAACGCGCCATCGAGGCCGCCTGCCCATCAACGTGAGTGCTGCCGGGATGTCGCGCGATCGAATGATCGCGTCGAACTCTGCCGGGCAGCGGCTTCGACGATCAGAGGCTGGCGGGTGGTCCGGTGGGAGGTGGCGGTGGCGCGGCAAGGCCGCGGCCGATCGCAACGCTGCCGAATGCCGACGCAACGACGATACCGGTCAAAATGGCAACGGGTGCGAGTGCGGCGGGCAGATCGGGCGCGGTCAGCGCCGCGGCGAAACCCGAAAAGGCGCAAGGCTGGTCGGCATTCTCGCTCGATGCCGGCTTCTGCTTGTGGATGTTGCCATCCTTGTCGACCCAGGCAGAGACCGCGCCCATACCGGTGCACAAGGTTATGGCATAGCCGCCGCTCGCCATCGGCATCCAGCCGGCGGGAACGAGCAACCGCATGGCAAGCATCAGCGTGAGCAGGCCGAGAACGACCTTGCCGCCGATATTGCCCATGCTGAGTCCCGCCCGGTGCATGGTCGCGCCCCTAGCGCGAGCGGACGATTCTGTCGACGGCGCATTCGCCGCTCTTGTGGGCGGACAATATATCTATTAATCCGGATATATGGATAGTGATTCGGCCATCGCCGCGCTCGGCGCTCTTGCACAATCGACGCGGCTCGACACATTCCGCCTGCTCGTCCGGCACGAACCCGAAGGACTGGCCGCGGGCGAAATCGCCCGCCGGCTGGATGTGCCGCAAAACACCATGTCCGCACATCTCGGCATATTGGCGCGCGCCGGGCTGGTGAAGGCTGAGCGCCACAGCCGTTCGATCGTCTACCGCGCCGATCTGGACTCGCTGCGCGGTCTCACCCTGTTCCTCGTCAAGGATTGCTGCGGGGGCGATGCTGCATTGTGCGCGCCACTAGAGCCTTTCTTATCCGTCAGGGCGGAATCGCCCTGACGGATAAGAAAGGCTCTCAACCAATATCTTGAGCGCTTCCTGGCCGAAAAACCGGTTCCCACTTTTTCGGGAAGCGCTCTGATCGCCCAACTTTCCCCCTGCTGCTGAGCGGAGCCACCATGCCTGCCATCGATATCGTCATCTATCACAACCCCGAATGCGGCACCTCGCGCAACGCACTGGCGATGATCCGCAATGCGGGCATGGAACCTCATGTGATCGAATATCTGAAGACGCCGCCGTCGCGCGCATTGCTGGCCGGATTGATCGCGCGAGCCGGCATCGCGCCCCGCGCATTGCTGCGCGAAAAGGGCACCCCCTTTGCGGAGCTGGGCCTGGCAGACCCCGCGCTTTCGGACGATGCGCTGATCGACGCAATGATGGCGCATCCCGTGCTGATCAACCGCCCGATTGTCGTCTCGCCATTGGGCGTGAAGCTGTGCCGCCCTTCAGAGACAGTGCTCGATCTGCTGCCGGCCCCGCAGCGCGTGGCGTTCGTCAAGGAGGATGGCCAATCCGTCGTCGATATCGGCGAACGGAGGCCGAGCTGATGGCAAATGCGGCGAAGCCGGCACGATTGTCGTTCCTCGATCGCTATCTGACGCTGTGGATCTTCGCGGCGATGGCGCTGGGCGTTCTGCTCGGCGGCGTCTTTGCCGGCCTGCCCACCGCGCTCGACCGGCTGTCGATCGGCAGCACCAACATCCCGATCGCGATCGGACTGATCCTGATGATGTACCCGCCGCTGGCGCGTGTCCGCTATGAGGAATTGCCGCGCGTGTTTGCCGACCGGCGGGTGTTGGCGCTCTCGCTCGTCCAGAACTGGCTGATCGGCCCGGTGCTGATGTTCGTTCTGGCCGTAACCTTTCTGAGCGACCGGCCGGACTACATGACCGGGCTGATCCTGATCGGGCTGGCGCGCTGCATCGCAATGGTGCTGGTGTGGAACCAGCTCGCCAGGGGCGACAATCACTATGTCGCGGGGCTTGTCGCGTTTAACGCGATCTTCCAGATCCTGTTCTTCAGCGTCTATGCGTGGCTCTTCCTCAGCGTGTTGCCGCCTGTGTTCGGGCTGCAGGGCCAGGTGGTCGATGCGGGATTCCGCCCCATCGCCGAAGCCGTGCTGATCTATCTCGGCCTGCCCTTCCTCGCCGGCTTCCTCACCCGGCGCATCCTGACCGCGCGGCATGGGCAGCATTGGTACGAAACGCGCTTCATCCCGCGCATAGCGCCACTGACGCTGGCTGCATTGCTGTTCACCATCGTCGCCATGTTCAGCCTGAAGGGCGGCGACGTCGTCCGCCTTCCGCTCGATGCGGTACGGATCGCGATCCCCCTCACGCTTTATTTCATCATCCAGTTCCTGATCAGCTTCGCGATGGGGCGGATGATCGGCGCGGACTATCCGCGCACCACCGCGATCGCCTTCACCGCGGCGGGCAATAATTTCGAACTGGCGATCGCGGTCGCAATCGCCGCGTTCGGCCTGGCATCGCCCGTCGCCTTCGCGGCGGTGATCGGCCCACTCGTCGAAGTGCCCGTGCTGATCCTGCTCGTCCATGTCGCGCTGCGACTGGGGCAACGCTGGTTTGCGGACGGCGTACCAGCGGAGGCACGGGCATGAACCGGCTGCGCACCCTGCCCGATCCGGCGCATCTGCCAGCGCTCGATCCCCGGTTCGCGCACGCGCGGCCAGCGTTCGGCCTGGGCGCCGGCGATCCGCCGCCGCGCATCCTGCTGCTCTACGGATCGCTGCGCGAGCGATCCTATTCGCGGCTCTGCGTCGAGGAGGCGGCGCGGCTGCTGCAATATTTCGGCGCCGAAACGCGGATCTTCGACCCGTCCGACCTGCCACTGCCCGATCAGGTGACGGGCGACGATCATCCCGCCGTGCACGCATTGCGCGAACATGCCCTGTGGTCCGAGGGGCAGGTGTGGTGCAGCCCCGAGCGCCATGGCCAGCTGACCGGGCTGATCAAGGCGCAGATCGATCATCTGCCGCTGGAGATGGGCGGAATGCGCCCCACGCAGGGCCGCACGCTCGCGGTGATGCAGGTCTCGGCCGGCTCGCAATCGTTCAACAGCGTCAATGCGCTGCGCGTGCTGGGCCGTTGGATGCGGATGGTGACCATTCCCAATCAGTCGAGCGTCGCCAAGGCCTATCAGGAATTCGACGAGGCCGGGCGGATGACGCCCTCGTCCTATTATGACCGTATCGTCGACACGATGGAGGAACTGGTGCGCTTCACCGTCCTGCTGCGTCCGCATGCGGCGCAGCTTGTCGATCGCTATTCGGAACGCAAGCAGGCCGGCGTTCCCATCGATCCCGCGACCGACCTGTCATCGATCGCCATCCGGCCGGGCGGATAACCTGCATATTTCCAGTCCGGCCTGGGCCTATGCGCGATATCGGAGCGCTTCGACGAAAAGCGCAAAGGCAGGAGAAAGCTGCCTGCGGCTGGGGTAATAGATGTGATAGCCTGCAAAGGGCGGGCACCAGTCGGCCAGCACCCGTACCAGCCGCCCCTCAGCCACATCGTCATGGATATGATCGTCGGGCATAAAGGCGATGCCGAAGCCGGCCCTTGCGGCATTGAGGATCATCTTCGCATCGTTGAACACCAGCCGGCCATCGACACGGACATTGAGTTCGCGGCCATCCTTCTCGAACTCCCAGGCGTAAAGTCCGCCGAAGCTGCGCAGGCGCAGATTGATGCAATCATGCTCGGCCAGATCCTGCGGCGTGCGCGGTTCCGGTCGTGTCGCGAAATAGGATGGCGCGGCGACCGCGGCCATGCGCAGCTCGGGGCCGATACGAACCGCGATCATATCCTTCGCGACCTGTTCGCCCAGCCTGACCCCGGCATCGAACCGTTCGCTGACAATGTCGGTCAGGCTGGAATCCACGCTGAGTTCGACATTGATATCGGGATAGTCGGGCAGAAGTGCCTCGATCGCCGGCCAGAGCACAGTGTTCGCGGCATGCTCGGGCGTGGTGATGCGGATCGTGCCCGCCGGCTTGTCGCGCAACGCCGACAGCGCGGACAGTTCCGCGTCGATCTCGTCCAGTGCCGGACGAAGCGTGCGCAACAGCCGCTCACCCGCATCGGTCGGCACCACACTGCGTGTCGTCCGGGTGAGCAGACGCACGTCCAACCGCGCCTCGAGCCGGCGGACCGTATGGCTCAATGCCGATTGCGACGTGCCGAGCTTGGCTGCAGCGCGGGTGAAACTGCGTTCCTCCGCAACCGTCATGAAGGCATTGAGATCGACCAGCTCCTCGCGGCGCATTCATGAATCTCCGATATGACTTCATGCCGTTCTTAGCGTCTAATCGAAGGCAATGGCACATCCTATTTCCATGACAGGCGGCACGCGTGCCGGACATTCATCATGGAGCAGACCATGCAGACGCGCATATTGGGAACGAACGAGCTCGAGGTCTCGGCGATCGGCCTCGGCTGCATGGGGCTGAGCTATGGCTATGGTCCCGCAACCGACCGGCAGGACGCCATCGCGCTGATCCGGACCGCTTTCGAGCGCGGCGTCACCTTCTTCGACAGCGCGGAGGCCTATGGCCCCTTCGCCAATGAGGACCTGCTCGGCGAGGCGCTGGCGCCGTTCCGCGACAAGGTCGTCATCGCGACCAAGTTCGGCTTTGCAAAGGGCGTGGTCGCCGACGGTCTGGACAGCCGGCCGGAAAATATCCGCCAGGTCACGGAGGCCGCGCTGAAGCGCCTCCGCACCGACCGGATCGACCTGCTCTATCAGCATCGCGTCGATCCAGCCGTTCCGATGGAAGACGTCGCCGGTGCGGTGAAGGCGCTGATCGACGAAGGCAAGGTCAAGCATTTCGGCCTGTCCGAAGCCGGCGCGGACTCGATCCGTCGCGCACATGCGGTGCAGCCCGTCGCCGCGCTGCAGAGCGAATATTCGATGTGGTGGCGCGAACCCGAGCAGGAGATCCTGCCGCTCTGCACAGAGCTCGGCATCGGCTTCGTGCCGTTCAGCCCGCTCGGCAAGGGATTCCTGACCGGCGCGATCGATGCGAACACCCAGTTCGACAGCAGCGATTTCCGCAACATCGTGCCGCGCTTCACGACGGAGGCGCGCGCAGCCAATCAGGCGCTGGTCGAACGGCTTGGCGATATCGCCAAAGCCAAGAACGCCACGCCGGCGCAAATCGCGATCGCCTGGCTGCTGGCACAACAGCCCTGGATCGTGCCGATCCCCGGCACCACCAAGCTGCACCGCCTGGAGGAAAATATCGGGGCTGCCGCTGTCACCCTGACCGCCGCCGACCTGCGCGAGATCGGCGAGGCCCTCGCCGCGATCGACGTGCAGGGCGACCGCTATCCCTCTCATCTGCAGGCACGCGTCGGGCGTTAAGCCTTGATCCGCATCTTCCACAATCACCCCGCACAAAGCGAGACGACCCCATGACCATCCAAGCCTATGGCGCCCACGCCGCCGACAAGCCACTTGAGCCGATCGCGATCGAGCGCCGCGCGCCCGGCCCGCACGACGTCCAGATCGACATCGCCTATTGCGGCGTCTGCCATTCGGACCTGCATCAGGTGCGTTCCGAATGGGAAGGCACGCTCTTCCCCTGCGTGCCGGGTCACGAGATCGTCGGCCATGTCAGCGCGGTCGGCGATGCGGTCACCAAATTCAAGGTGGGCGACACCGTCGGCGTCGGTTGCCTGGTCGACAGCTGCCAGCATTGCCATGCATGTGACGAAGGGCTGGAGCAATATTGCGAGACCGGGTTCGTCGGCACCTATAACAGCCCGACCGCCGACCCGCCGGGACATACGCTGGGCGGCTATTCGCAGCGGATCGTCGTGAATGACGGCTTCGTGCTGAAGATCAGCCATCCCGAGGATCAGCTTGCGGCGGTCGCGCCTTTGCTGTGCGCCGGCATCACCACCTGGTCTCCGCTCCGCCACTGGCAGGCCGGTCCCGGCAAGAAGGTCGGCATCGTCGGAATTGGCGGGCTGGGCCATATGGGCGTCAAACTCGCCCACGCACTGGGTGCGCATGTCGTCGCCTTCACCACATCCGAGGCCAAGCGCCAGGATGCGCTCGACCTCGGCGCGGACGAGGTGGTGGTGTCGCGCAACGCGGACGAGATGGCGCAGCACACCAGCAGCTTCGACTTCATCCTGAACACCGTGGCGGCAAGCCACGATCTCGACGCCTACACCGCCTTGCTCAAGCGCGACGGCACGATGTGTCTGGTGGGCGCCCCCGATCAGGCCCACCCCTCGCCCGACGTCATGGCGCTGATCTTCAAGCGTCGGTCGATCGCCGGTTCACTGATCGGCGGCATCGCCGAAACACAGGAGATGCTCGATTTCTGTGCCGAGAACGGGATCGTCTCGGAGATCGAGACGATCGCGATCCAGCAGATCGACGAGGCCTATGACCGCATGCAGCGCAGCGACGTGAAATATCGCTTCGTGATCGACAACGCATCATTGTCCGCATGACTATGTCAGCGATCGGCAGGGCTTTCGCGATCGCACTGATCGCCTCGCTGTCGATCACCCCCACATCGGCACAACAGCAAAGGGCCAGTTCCATGGAAATCACACGCAACGGCACCCAGCCGTCATCGGCGGGTTCGCCCGACAATTTCACCGGGCGCGTCCGTGTCGATTCTCCGTTCCAGCGGGCGGAGCCGTCGCGCCTGACCGGCGCGACGGTCACGTTCGAGCCGGGTGCCCGGTCGAACTGGCACACTCATCCACTTGGCCAGACATTGATCGTCACGGCGGGAACGGGCTGGACCCAATGCGACGGCGGCCCGATCGTCGAGATCCGGGCGGGCGACATCATCTGGTGCCCGCCGGGCCACAAGCATTGGCACGGCGCGACACCGACCACCGCGATGACGCATATCGCGCTTCAGGAGGCGCTGGACGGCAAAGTGATCGACTGGATGGAGCCGGTGACCGATGCCCAATATCTGGCTGGCCCGCCACGATGACGTGACGGACCGGCAGGCAGCGGTTACTCCGTCCCGAAGCGGTGCAGCGCGCTCAACCGATGGGAGGCCGTGCGGACAGTATCCATGAACGATCGAGCAAGGCGCCGTTCATAGGCACGCGCCACTTCGGCCGGTGCACGATAGGCTTGCGGCGTCGAATTGTTTCCGGCGCGCGCACGTTCCATCCTGCCACGCCATTCCAGATATCTGCGGTCGTCGTCGATCATGCGCCTCTCCTCTCGAAGTCCCCCGAGTTCGGCGCCATGTTACCAGTGTCGCAATGCGGATTGAAGAGCGTGGCAGGCACTACGTCCTTCGCGGCGCGCGTTTCGCCGCGAAGGACGGTCGACTTCATTCTCCCGCCCGGTCTTTCGGCGACTCGTTCTTGTAGACCTTACCCGCGCGCATCACGAACAACACCTTGCCCATCGTCGCGATGTCGGACAGCGGATCGCCGGCAACCGCGATAAGATCGGCCTGTTTCTTCGGTGCGATCGTCCCCAGCGTGTCCGCCATGCCGAGCGCATCCGCCGCATTGATCGTGGCGGACCGAAGCGCATCGGCCGGGGTCATGCCCGCCCGGACCATGTGATCGAATTCCTCATGAACGCGCTCGGGGCCGAAGACACCAAGATCGCTGCCGAACAGGATCGGCACGCCAGCGGCATAGGCCTGTTTCAGGCCCGCGACATGTTCAGCGTAGAGATCGCGCTTGAGCATCTCTTTCACCACGGCGCCAGCAACATAGGCGGCAAGCAATGTCGGTGTGAAACGCGTGCCATGTTGCTTCATCAGCGCCACATTCTGCGCGGTGATCGGGCCATGCTCGATCGTATCGACCCCGGCCTCCACCGCCATGCGCACGGTTTCGGGCGAGCTGACATGTGCCGCCACCTTGCGATTGAGATGATGCGCGGTCTCGACGATCGCCTTGATCTCGTCGGGATATTCGTAGGATGCGACCTTCGGATCCATGAAGGGCGGCGCGGCAAAGCGCAGCTTGATCACGTCGGCGCCGTTGCGGACTTCCCTGCGGATCACGCGGCGGCAATCGTCCGCGCCATTGCATAGCCCGCCGGTATCGGTGATCACATTGTCCAGCCCGTCGCGCAAAGCGAAGTTGACCGGGTCGTAATCTCCGCCAGAGACATTGAATTGCGGCTGCACCGCGACAATGCGCGGCCCCTCCACCGCGCCCCGGGCGATCGCATCGCGAATGTCGTAGGTCACCCCGGCCGGATCGCCGAGGTTTCGTACGGTGGTGAAGCCGTTGGTCAGCATCGCGCGCACCGTCGGCAGCGCCTCCAGCGCCAATGCGGATCGACGCCGCGTGTTCGCGCGCAACAGCGATCCCTGCGGATCGGCCATGTTGATCAGCAGGGTGACATGGGTGTGCATGTCGATCAGACCCGGCATCACTGTGCAGCAGGACAGGTCGATCACTTTGCCCCCCGTTTCATAACCGGGCTTCACCGCCGTGATCACGCCATCCTCGACGATCACGCTCTGTCTGGTCAGCACCGGCTTGCCCGGCTCCTGGATCAGCCGGCCGGCGTGGATGACGGTCGTGTCCGCGTAGGCGGTCGCGGGCAGGCACAATGCGGCTGCCGCCAGAAACAAATGTTTCATACGTTCAAATCCCTGGATTGAGGTTGCCATCGCCGCCGCGCGGCGCGGACGTCAGTGTTTTCTCGGGTGCTTGAAATACGGTGCTTCGTTGCCGAAGATGACGCGCCACTCGTCAGGCTTCAGCGGCAGTTGCGAGCGCAACAGCGTATAATATGCGTCGGGCGTGTAGATGGCCGGCCAATCGGATCCCAGGATGAAGCGATCCATGCCGATCCGCCGCATCACCCCAGCATATGATGCAGCCAAAGCGGGGTCGGTTTTCGTGTCGATCACCACCAATGCCAGTTCGATCACCAGATTCTTCGTGCCCTTGGCCTTTTTCTCGATCGCGTCGGCATAGAGCGACAATGTATCGACGGTCGCCTGATCGAGGCCGCCCCAGCTGCCGCCATGCGCGATCTGGACGGGCAGGTCGCCGGCCTGCGGCAACACTTTCTCGATAAAGGCGCGCGCATCGTCCGCCGTATAATCCTTCGCATTGCGGACGTGGATCGCGATCGGCAGCGCGTTGCGGCGGGAAAAGTCGAAAACGGCAGCAAGCTTTTCGATATCGCCCGACGAACGGGTATCGAAACCACTATTCGCCAGATGCAGCTTCAGCCCGTCGACACCGGGCCGATCCCGCCAATAATTCAGTTCGTCCATCGCATTGGGCGCAATCGGATTGACCGAGATGAATGCCTGGAGCCGGCCCTTCGATGCCAACCCGGCATCCACGTTGAACCTGTTCTCGGTGCGTGTCAGGTCCGCGACACCCGCAGGTGCGGGCTTCATCAACGGTGAGGCGAACATATAGGCTTCGGACAGCAAGGTGCCCTGCCGGATCCCCGCCTGATCGAGGATGCGGATCGCATCCTCGCCCGTTCGTTCATCCAGGATCTGGTCGGACATCTCCGCAAACATCTCAGGCTTGGCCGATTTCATGCGCTTGATCTCGAGCGAGACGGCAGGCCCCTGGATATGCATGTGATAATCACCGATCGCCTGCGGCGCCTCGTCCTGCGCGCTGGCTGTCATCGACCAGCCGATCGCCGTAAAAGCCAGCAAACAGGCCAGGCTGGATCGCGACTGTTTCTTCGTCATCGTTGAAACCTCTCCATCCGATGGGTCTTCGCATCCCCGCTCGTCGATCGAACGAAGGATGCGAAACCAATTCATCTATTTTTGCTCCACCTTACGAACCCATTTGGATCAAATCAGAATGTCTTGGACATCGAAATGCCGAACGTGCGTGGCTGGATGATCGCGGCGCGCTGGATCGGTCCGACCGTACCGCCAGTGAGATAGGCGCGCTTGTCGGCCAGATTGCGGATGAAGACATCCATCGAATAGCCTTCATGCGTCAGGCCAGCGCGCAAATCGATCGTGTCATAGGCAGGCAGGACAAAGCGCTGTTCCGTGGCATTGGCGGCAAATGTGCTGAAGCGCCGACCGACATGACGATAATTCGCGCCGACATACCCATCCAGGGAATCGGCAAGCGGGAAGCTGTACTCGGCGCCGATCAGGCCCGCCCATTTGGGCGTGTTGGGCAGTGGATCGCCCGCCAGCGCAAAGGTGGGGGCCGGCGTGGCTGCGCGCGTATAGGCGTCGGTATAGGCGATATTGCCGTTCAGGGTGAGTCCCTGCACCGGGCGATAGACGAACGCCCCTTCCACGCCCTTGCTACGCGCGCTGCCGCCATTGGTGTAGAAATTGAGCCCCGTCACCGCATCGGTCCCGCGGATCTGGACATCCTTCCAGTCGATGAAGAACGCTGCCAGTTCCAGGCTGAGCGAGCGATCGAACAGATCGGCCTTGGTGCCGATCTCGTAATTGATCACATTGTCGGCGCCATAGCTGGCCAAAGTGCCGGTCAGCCCGACATTGGGGCCACCGGGCCGAAATCCCGACGCCACCCGGGCATAGGCCATCAGCGTGTTGCTGATCCGGAAACGCGGGTTGATCGAGAAGGTCAGCTGATTTTCGGAAGATGAGGCCGGTATCGAGCTCGATCCGATCAACAGTCCCTCAGTGGCCGAAACCGAGTGCTGGCTGTTGTGGCTGTACCGCAGCCCCGCCTGGATATCGAAACGATCGCTCAGATTGAGCGTCAGATTGGCGAAGCCTGCAATCTCTTCATATTTCGCCGGCGCACTGGCGGCCAGCAACAACGGAATACCGGCAAGCGCGGCGCCCGTCGTCGCATCGACGCTGGTCGTCGTCTGATAGATGGCGGCCGATTCCCGGGTGTAGAAAGCACCGACCTGCCAGCCAATGAACCCGGTCGAGTTCGACGTTGCGCGCAATTCCTGCGTGAACTTGTTCGTGCTGATGTCGGTGACGAGACCGGCACCGGCATTGGGCACACCGAAGAACTGGGTAATCAGCGGTCCCAGGACGGGCGAGTAATCGACAACGCTCGCAAAGCGGCGACGGCCATAGCTGGTGTCCGACACGACATCGAAGCCGTCGAAATCGCCCTTGATCGCCAGATCGAACAGCCACAGCGTCGATCGCGCGATATCGGTACCGGGCACGGTGTTGGTCTGCAGATCGTTTCCAATCGGCCTGCCGGTGGCGGGGTCGACATCGATGACGGGATTGCCGCGATTGCGGATCTTCTGATGCAGCGCGGACAGATTGACGGTGATGGTCTCGGTGGGCTTGAGCGCCAGCGCCACGCGGCCGCCATGATAAAGCGTTCTGTTGCGATCCTTGAAGCCACGGCTGGGATCGTCGATAAAACCTGGATCCTGGCGATAAAAGCCGCTGCCGATCAGCGCGACCTTCTCACTGAGCGGCACATTGACGCGGCCGCGAACCGATACGCCAAGATCGCCACCGTCGATCTGCGTCGCCCCCACCTCGACCCGGCCGGTGACCCGGTCGAAATTGGGCGCCTTGTTCACGAACTTGATCAGTCCGCCCAGGCTGCTCGCGCCATAGAGTGTCCCCTGCGGCCCGCGCAGCACTTCGATGCGATCGAGATCATTGGGATCGAGATCGGGGATTGAACTGCCCCCGCCGAAAAAGGTGCTGCCGCTGACTGGCGTGTCGTCGATATAGACAGCGACCGTCGGATTGCCGGTGCCGGTGGTGACACCGCGAATGCTGACCGAGGACTGGGCACCGCCGGCCGCATCGTTGGAAACATTCAGGCCGGGAACGCGCGCGGCATAATCCTCAAGTCGAACCTCACCATTGCGCGTCAGCGTGTCCCCGCGGATCGCGGTGATCGAAAAAGGCACGTCGATCAGACGCTCGCTGCGCTTGCCGGCGGTGACGATGATCTCGCTGTCCTCGAACGGATCCGCCATAGCGTCTTCGGAAGCGGCAGCCTCCGGTGCGGGTGCGGCGATCTTCTGCGGCGCATTCGAATATTTCAGCACGATCATCGAACCGTCATCGCTTGCGATCGACAGCCCCGTCCCCGCGATCATCGCGCGAAGCGCCGCGCGTGCGTCGATATTGCCCTTGATCGCGTGCGTGCGCACACCGCGCATCCGGCCGGTCGGCGCAGAGATCTGGATACCCGCCTGCCGGGCAAATTCGGGAATGGCCTGTCGCGCATCCTGGGCCGGCACGTTGAACTGGCGCTGCTGCGCATGGGCCGGCTGGCCAAGCGCCAGGCATGCGATTGCGCAGGTGATCGCAAAGGTCGATTTCGTCTTGAGCCGTGTCATTGACTTCCCCCCGGAACCCGCTTGTTGCGGGCGTTCGGGCCTAGACGCACGGTCGATTTCAAATCCGCTATCCGCGGTTGAAAAAAATCTGCAACAAACCCTAACGCGACAATCTGATCTCACCCGGACCGATCGTGGCCTTGAGTTCAAGGCTGGCGGCGGCAGCCTTTGCGAAGGTGACGGGATCGTTCGACGCGAACAAGCCGGTGATCTCCTCGCGCCCGATGGCGGGGTCCTCGATAATGATCCGCGTGTCGCTATACCGGCCGAACGCGGCGGCGGCCTGCGCCAGCGGTTCACCCTCGAACGCGATCCGTCCAGTGCGCCATGCGGTTTCGCGGTCGACCTCGGTCTGCGCGATCTCGACCGGCCGTGCGATCGTCGCGGCATTGCCGGCGACCATGCGCATGTTCGCGGTCATGCGGACCGCGTCGGCAGCCGCGGGCTGCCGCACCTCGACGATTCCTTCGCGCACCAGCACTTCCACAGGCGCATTGCTCAACCGCTTCACTGCGAAACTCGTGCCCACCGCGCGGACCGACGTGCCGCCCGCCTCGACGAAAAAGGGGCGTGCGGGGTTCTTGGCGACGTCGAACAGCGCCTCCCCCTCCTCCAGCGTGATCGTCCGCCGCGCGTCGGTGAACGCCACCCTGATACGCGATGCCGTGTTGAGCGTGACGATCGATCCGTCCTCGAGCGTCACGACACGCGTCTCGCCGATCCGCGTGTCGTAGGTCGTCGCGCCCGTCATCAATCCGAGGCCGATCGCGCCGACGGCCGAGGCCGCGACCGCGGCACCGCCCAGCCAGAACATCCGGCGGCGCGTGATCGGGGTTGCCGCAGCCAGCGGCTCGGCGGACGTGAAGGCGTCGGGATCGAAATCGGGACCGAGTGCCTTGGCGCTTTCGGACTGGAGCGCGACCGCACGCATGCGCATGAACGCCCCCATGCGCCGCGGGTCACCCGCAAGCCATGCGTCCAATTCGCCCTCACCCGCCGCCGAGAGCGCCCCGCCATCGATGCGGGCCGCCCAATCGGCTGCGGCGCCGTCAATCTCCTGGCTTGTCTCTCTTGGCATGTGCCGCAACATTTCCTTCTGTCATATCCCTAGACGCGCCAGCGTCCGCTTTGCCACCCCTGCCGAGAATTTCGGCGAGGCGGCTGAATCCCTTGCTCATCTGTTTTTCGATCGTGCTTTCCGCGACGCCGAGTTGCTGTGCCACCTCGCGCTGCGACATGTCCTTCACCCGGCGCAGCACAAACACTTCGCGGGTGCGCGGCGGCAATTGGCCGATCGCCTCCGCCAGACGACGCAGTTCGTCGCGATCGGCGGCAATGGTTTCCGGATCGGGCTCGTCGGCGACGAAATCCATCGCCTCGAGTTGCGTCATTGAATGCATCGGCACGACGCGCGCATGGCGGATATGGCTGAGCATCACCGATCGTGCGGTGGTGATCAGATAGGTCCGGGGATTGCGGATATCCTCGACCGATGCGGTCAGGCTCAGCCGGCTATAGGTTTCCTGCACGATATCGTCGATGTCGAGCCCCGCCACCGGGCGCCGCGCCAGCCACGCACGCAACGCCGGCTCGTGCGGAAGCACGTTGCGGGCCAACCATCGGGCGCGTTCGTCGAAGCGATGCATACGCGCGCGAGGGTGATGCGGAATCGCTGCAACGGCAAGAGCCGAAGGATCACCCCCGTTTCGGCCGCCGATCTGCCGCGCGCATTCTTTAAAATGTTCGATTTCGGCCAATGCGAGCGCAACACTATATCACGATAAATTGGCGCAATTTCCCAACCATTATCAAAAACCCCCGGGCGCCCGAAGAAGCCCTCGTCACCACTGTAGGAAAATTGCACGGAAAACCGCCATTTTCCATTTCTGGCACGATCCATGCTGAGAGGCCTGCGAACCGGGCGGACCATTCGCCGCCCGATACAGGAGCAAGTCGATGCAGCCCGCCAACCAGTCCCTTTTCGCCCGCAACGACACGATGTTCGGCATCTGCGAGGCGATCGGCGAGGATTTCGGCTTCAACCCCAACTGGCTCCGCATTGCGCTGGGCGTGATGCTGCTCTGGAACCCGGTGCTCGTGGTCGGCGGCTATGCCCTCGCCGGCGTCGCCGTCATGGCTTCGCGCTGGATGTTCCCCAAAGCGCGTTCGGCGAAGGCAACCCGGCAGATCGCCGCCGCCTGACACTCACCCCCTGTTCCGGTTCGCCACTTTCACGAAATCGATAAACGCCCTGAGCGGCGTCGGCAGATAGTGGCGACCGGGATAGTAGAGCATCGGCCCCGAGAAACACTGACACCACTCATCCAGGATCGGTTCCAGCGCACCGCTTTCGAGATGCGGTTTCAGCCAGTCCTCGAACAGATGGACGATGCCGAGACCGCCCACCGCCGCCTCCACGATCAGGTCGCAAGCCAGGCCAGGCTGGATCAACAGCGGTCCGGGCGGATCCAGTCGGATGATCTCCCCCTTCTTCTCGAACTCCCAGCTTGCCGTGGCCCCGCCCGAAAATCGTCCGCGCATACAGGCATGGCCCAGCAGGTCGCGCGGATGGTCAGGTCGGCCGTGCGCCGCGAGATAGGCGGGCGACGCAGCGGTCACGATGCGTTGGGTCGGCGGGCCGATCGGGACCGCGATCATGTCCTGCTCCAGCCGCTCTTCATACCGGATGCCGGCATCCGCGCCGGAGGCCAGGATATCGACGAAGCCGTCCTCCGCCGTCACTTCCAGCCGGATATCCGGATAGGCCTTCAGGAACGGAATCACGATCGACGGCAGCACGGTCCGCGCGACATTGGCCGGTACGTTCAGGCGCAGCGTTCCCGCCGGCCGATCGCGGAATGTGTTGACGACGTCCAGCGACGCCTCGATCTCATTGAGTGCAGGCGCCAGCCGCTCGAACAGCCGGGCGCCGGCTTCGGTCGGCGCGACGCTGCGCGTCGTCCGGTTGAGCAGGCGGACCCCGAGCCGCGCTTCCAGCCGGCGAACGGCTTCGCTCATGCCCGAGGCTGAGCCGCCCGACCTCCGCGCGGCATCGCGGAAACCGCCGGCACGCACGATCGCGGCGAAAGTGGACAGATCGTCGAGTTCGGTCGCCATTGTTCGAAATCCCGCACAGCCTGTTTGGATTGCTGCAGCTTATCGTCCATTCGCGCGAGGTCCATATGGCGGACACCCCATCAAGGAGACCCGCCATGACCGATCTCGACACAGCCGGCACCTTCCAGCTCGGCGACCGACAGGTTAAGCGCCTCGGCTATGGCGCGATGCAGCTTGCCGGCCCAGGCGTCTTCGGCCCGCCCAAGGATCGCGACTCAGCGATTGCCGTACTCCGCGAAGCGGTGGCCGCGGGCGTCGACCATATCGACACGAGCGATTTCTATGGTCCGCATGTCGTCAACCAGATCATCCGCGAGGCGCTGCACCCCTATTCCGACGATCTGGTGCTGGTCAGCAAGGTCGGCGCAGTGCGCGGCGCGGACGCCTCGTGGATCCCTGCACTCGACCCCGACGACCTGATCGCCGGTGTGCACGACAATCTGCGCAATCTCGACGTCGCGGCGATCGACATCGTCAACCTGCGCGTCGGCGGGCTGGAAGGTCCGAAGGAAGGCTCGATCGCCCGGCAGTTCGAGACACTCGCCGAGCTTCAGCGCCAGGGGCTGGTGCGCCATCTCGGTCTGAGCAACGTCACCTCGTCCCAGCTTGCCGAAGCGCGCGCGATCGCGACGGTGGTCTGCGTGCAGAACCATTATAATCTCGTCCATCGCGCCGACGACGATCTGGTCGACGAACTCGCGGCGCTGGGCATCGCCTATGTGCCGTTCTTCCCGCTCGGCGGTTTCAACCCGATCCAGTCAGGCGTGGTTTCCGATATCGCCACGCGGCTGGGCGCGACGTCGATGCAGGTGGCGCTCGCCTGGCTGCTGCATCGGTCTCCGAACATCCTGCTGATCCCGGGCACGTCGTCCGTCGCCCACCTGCGCGAGAATCTCGCGGCGGCGGCGCTGGAGCTGTCCGACGATGTGCTGGCGGAGCTCGACGGGATTGGCCGGGCGGGTTGAGGCCCACCGTCATTCCGGCGAAAGCCGGAATCTCACTTCTTCTTTTACGCCCGTGAACAGGCAGTGAGATTCCGGCTTTCGCCGGAATGACGATGGGGGTTGCTACCCCGCAACATCCTCCACCTCGGCCCACCTCGTCACACCGGGCCGAGGCGTTTCGTTCACCGTCAGGCCGAAGATATCGGGCCGCGAATAATGGCCGACCACGTCGAGATCGTAGCGCGCGCCGGCCAGGTCGGCGATATCGATCGTCGCGGTGATCAGTGCGGTCTCCATCTCGATCGGGCCTGCGAGCACATCGCCCAATGGCCCCACGATCATGCTGCCGCCGCGGATCAGCGGGCGATCCGATTCCCAGTTATCCGCCTGCGTACCGAGCTCGCCGGGAGAACCCATCACCTGACAGGCACTGACGAGGAAGCAGCGCCCCTCATGCGCGATATGCCGCATCGTGCTGCGCCAGACATCGCGATCGTCGACGGTCGGCGCGCACCAGATCTGGACGTTCTTGGAGTACATCGCCGCGCGGAACAGCGGCATATGGTTTTCCCAGCAGATCGCGGCGCCCACCCGGCCCGCGCGGCTTTCGATCACCGGCATGGTCGATCCGTCGCCCTGCGCCCAGATCAGTCGCTCCAGCCCGGTCGGCATCAGCTTGCGATGCTTGGCGACGAGCCCCTGCCCCGGTTCGATGAAGAGCGCGGTGCAATAGAGCGTCGATCCCGCGCGCTCGATCACGCCCAGCACGATCGCGGTGCCCGTACGATCGGACAGCCCGGCAAGCGCCGCGACCTCCGGCCCGTCGAGATCGACCGCATTGGCATGGTAACGCGCAAACGCGTCCCGTCCCTCCGGCAAACGATAGCCCAGCCGCGTTCCGAAATCCTCGCCCTTCGGGTAGCCACCCAGCAACGCCTCCGGCATGACGACCAGCGATGCGCCCGATGCGGCGATCTCCGCCTCGAACGAAAGGATTGCGTCGAGCGTGGCCTGCTTGCCACGCGGGTCGGAGCCGATCTGAAGTGCGGCGATGACGGTGCTGCTCATGTGCCGGAGATAGCCGCGCGGCTTATGGGGTCAAGCGCAGCGATCGAGCAGCGGCTTCGCCTGCCCAGCGCCCGGGGGACCAAAGGGTTGCGCGAAGGTGAAGGCGTCTTCGGTCGGCCCGCGCTGACGCAGCAACTCCAGCCGCGCCTTCCCCTCCGCCGGCGTCGGGCGATGGCCGGCGGGAACCCACCAGAGCGCCATGAAGAATTCCATCCGCTCGAACCACTCCTTGCGGCGGCGCATGATCTCGAGATGGATCGGATCGCGATAAGTGAAGGCCGCCAGCGCATCGATATCGGTCCAGCTCGACATGTTCACGATGATATCGGGATCGTCGAACGCCTGGATATCGGTGGCATTGCCGTCTTCGCCGATCAACCGCCAGACGAAACCGGGGCTGGCTTCGGCGATCGCATTCACACGATCGAGATTGGCAATGAAATCGGCGTTGACCGGATCGGCCATCGGCAGGCGGAATCGCGCGATATTGATCTGCGCGAGATGATGATCAGCAATTTCCAGCATGGCGATCTTCCAGACGACAACTCCATGCTTCGTAATCGACGGACACGCTCCATGCCAGCGAGTCGCGAAAGCCGGAAAATTGCCCCCCATCCCGCCATTGCGAAGCTTCGCTACGCGTCATAACATTTCGAATGCGCTTCCTGACCGCCCTGCTCCGCACGCTCTTTCGCTGGCGGGACATCGCGCCCGAAGCCGATCCCCAAACGGATCGCGCAGACAATGCGAATCTCCTCACCGAAGCCGAACGCGAGGCGTGTCGTGCAGCGGGCCGGCGCGGCATGCGGCGCAGATTCCTGAAACGGATCAGCGAGTCGGACTAGCCGGCGAGCAACGGCGTTCAGTCGAGGGTCGCAGCGGGTTCGCTTTCAAGATGGTGACCAAGGCATGCCGATCGCCGTCTTCGGAATGATCCTGTTCGCCGCGGCACTCCACGCCATGTGGAATGCCGTGGTGAAGGGCGGCAGCGACACGCTGCTGACGACGGTGCTGGTCACCGGATCGGCTGCGCTGATCGCGCTTGCCGCCCTGCCCCTGCTGCCCACGCCGGCCATAGAAAGCTGGCCGTTCATCGCGATCTCGGCGGTGTTCCAGATCGTCTATTTCGCGTTGGTCGCCGCGACCTATCACATCGCGGACATGAGCCAGACCTATCCGTTGATGCGCGGTACCGCACCATTGCTGGTCGCGCTGGCGAGTGTGGCATGGCTGGGTGAGCCGCTCGCCCCACCCGCCTGGATTGGGGTCGGCGTGATATGCGCCGGCATATTGGGCATGGCGGCAGATGGTCGCCGCGGCGGAGACCGGACCGGCGTGATACTCGCGCTGCTCAATGCCATCGTCATCGCTGGCTATACGGTGATCGACGGCATCGGCGTCCGCCAATCGGGGACGCCGGCCGCCTATACGCTGTGGATCTTCCTGCTCACCGGCCTGCCGTTGCTCGCCTGGGCTATGCTGGCGCGGCGCCGGGCATTTGCAGCCTATGCCGCGCACAACTGGCATCTCGGGCTGATCGGCGGGATCTGCACGCTGGCATCCTATGGGTTGGCACTATGGGCGATGACCAAGGCGCCCATTGCGGTGGTCGCGGCGCTCAGGGAAACATCGATCCTGTTCGGCGCCGCGATCTCGGCACTGGTGCTGAAGGAACGGGTAAGCCCGACGCGGATCGCGGCGGTGTGCGTGATTGCCGGCGGAGCGGCGATTTTGCGGATAGCGTAGCTCTCCACACCACCGTTTGTCCCGAGCCCTTCGACTGCCCGCCAGGGCGGGCGCTCAGGACAGGCTTCTCCGCTTCGCGGAGAAGTCGAGGGACGTCTAGGGCCCGCGCCACGTCACTCGACTTCGCTCGGGACAAACGGTGTCTGGTGCGGTCGGAAGAACCGCAGTGCAAAACCATGCCGCATATTTTTCCACCCCCATGTCACACACGCCAACCCTGTCTCGTCATGTCATCAGATCTCCAGAAAGGACCTGAACCATGACCGTCAAGCTCGACCCTTTCACCGCCGCGCCCGCCCTGATGAAGAACTGGATGGGAACATCGATGGCTGTCGCCGCCAGCCTCGAACCCAGCCTGATCGAACTGGTCAAGATCCGCGCATCGCAGATCAACGCATGCGCAAACTGCATCAACATGCACACCGTCGAGGCACGCGCGAAGGGCGAAACCGAGCAGCGCATCTACCTGCTGTCGGCGTGGCGCGAGGCACCCTGCTACACGCCCCGCGAACGTGCCGCGCTCGGCTGGACCGAGGCATTGACGCGGCTGTCCGAAGGGCACACCCATGACGCCGCCTACGAAGCGCTAGCCGCCGAGTTCAGCGAGGAGGATCAGGTGAAACTGACGCTCATGATCAACATCATCAATGGCTGGAACCGCCTCGCCGTCGGTTTCGGCCTGTGGCTGGAGCTCGCCCCGGCAAAGGCCGCCGCCTGATGCGCGACGCCACTCTGGAGGACGCGGCGGCGAGTTTCGATCCGCTGCGTCCCCGGCTCGTCCGGGTCGCCTATCGCATGCTCGGCTCGGTCGCCGATGCCGAAGATGTGGTGCAGGACGCCTTCATCCGCTGGATGGGCGCGGACCGCACGGCGGTGCGCGAGCCGGAGGCGTTCCTGCGCCGCACGGTGACGCGACTGTGTCTCGATCAGCTCAAATCCGCACGGCACCAGCGCGAAACCTATGTCGGCCCCTGGCTGCCGGATCCGATCGTCGATGAAGAAGACGAGGCAGAGGACGTCACCCTCCCGCTGATGCTGGCGCTCGAACGCCTGTCGCCGCTCGAACGCGCCGCATTCCTGCTCCACGACGTGTTCGGACTGAGCTTCGACGAAGTGGCCAAGACCATCCAGCGCGACGAAGCCGCGTGCCGCCAACTCGCCAGCCGAGCGCGCGCGCATGTCCGGGAGGGACGGCCCCGCTTTGCCGTCGAGAAACAGCAGGGCCTGGATTTCGCCAATGCCTTTTTCGCGGCATCACGCAGCGGTGACATGACCGCGCTCGGCGCAATGCTCGCGGCCGATGTCAGCGTTCATGCCGATGGCGGCGGTAAGCGCAACGCGGCGCCAGGGCCGATCCTGGGCGCAAACCATGTGCTGAAGCTGCACAAGGCGCTGGCGGTGCTCTATCAGAAGCACACCTCCACCCTGGTCCATGCCGGCTTCATCAACGGCCTGCCCGGCTTCGTCACGCGCGAAGCCGATGGCGAGTTTCAAACCACCGCGCTGGAGATCGAGGACGGCAAGGTCACCGCGATCTATGTGATGCGCAATCCGGACAAGCTGAAGCATCTGCATTAGCACTGCCTATCGGCCGAGATCCGCCCGCAGCCGCGCATTCTCTACCTCCAGCGCCGCCAACCGCGCCTGCAGCGGACGAACGGCTTCAGCGATCTCAGCCTCGGTGAAGCGTGGCGTGATATGCTGCGGACAATTCCAGTCGAAGCCCTCAACCGTGATCACGATGCCGCGCTCGATCTTCGCAGGATAATGGTCCTGCAGCCGGGCGAGCAGCGCGGGCTCGGTTTCCGCGTCGACGATCCGCGCATGGCCAAGCAGCTTCAGCCGCCGCTGATTGGGATAGTCCATCAGGAACAGCGAGACGCGATCGTCGGTGGCGAGATTGCCGACGCTGACATATTGGCGATTGCCGCGATAATCGGCGAAACCCAGCGTGCGATCGTCGAGCATCTTCAGAAATCCCGCCGGCCCACCGCGATGCTGGACATAGGGCCAGCCGGTCTCCGACACCGTCGCCATGTAGAAACTGTCGCGCGCCGCGATGAAGCTCGCTTCCTTTCCGCCCAGCCGGTCGGCGCCCGATGCGTCGGGATCTTCGAAGCGGGCGTAAGAACTCCGCGAGCCCTCTACCTCCTGCATCGCCTTCACATGCGGCGTGAACACCAGTTCGGAAAAACGCCGCGCCATTTCCATTCTCCACACGGATCCAACCGGATCGCCGCCAACGCATGGCAGATATCCCTTGACGCCAATCATCAGTAGCCGGAGATTATTGGATACTTCCTCTCATTTTCCGGAAGGCTGGGAATGGATCGTTTCGATGCGATGGCGGTGCTGCTCGCGGTGGTCGAGGAAGGCAGCATCTCTGCCGGCGCACGCCGCCTGCGCGCGCCGCTCGCCACGGTCAGCCGCAAGATGGCCGAGCTGGAACGCCATCTCGGCACGCAATTGCTGGTGCGCACCAGCCGCCGTGTCGCGCTGACCGACGCGGGACGCGGCTTCGTCGAGGCGAGCCGGCGCATCCTGGAACAGATGGATGATGCCGAGCGCGCGGCAGCGGGGGAATATCGCGAGCCGCGCGGCGAACTTGCGGTCACTGCTCCGGCGGTATTCGGGCGGCTGCACCTCCTGCCCCTCGCCGCCGAGTTCCTCGCAGACCATCCGAAGATCGACCTGCGCCTGTCGCTGGTCGATCGGCAAGTGAACCTGATCGACGAACATCTCGATGCCGCGGTCCGCCTGGGCCATCTGGAGGATAGCGCGCTCATTGCAACGCGCATCGGCAGCGTCCGGCGCGTAATCTGCGCCAGCCCGGCCTATCTCGCCGCGCGGGGCACACCGACGATCCCGGCCGATCTCGCGGCGCATGACGGCATCGGCTTCCGCAATGTCGCGGGCGCGTCCGGCTGGAATTATCGCGGCGACAATGCCGCGCTGATCGAGCCGCGCACGCGCGTATCACTCAACACGGTGGAGGCCGCGATCGACGCCGCGGTGGCCGGGCTCGGCATCGTGCGATTGCTCTCCTACCAGATCGTCGACCAGCTCCGCTCCGGCACGCTGGTCGCGCTGCTGGAAGATTTCGCGCCGGAGCCGATCCCGATCCAGCTCGTCCATTCAGGACAGGGTCTGCTGCCGGTGAAGGTGCGCGCGTTCATCGATTTCATCGCGCCGCGGTTGCGGGCGCGGGTTCGAGCGCTGGATGATTGAGGGGTGACGCTTCGGTTGGGATTTGAAGCGAAGTATCTCCTCAGGACCTGCCGTCCAGGAAAGGAGACACGTCGTCCGCAATATCGATCGAAGCTCGATCGGACGTGATCTGCGCAACCGCTCCATATCGAGCGAGCGCCGAGAAGGCGCCAATCAGTTCATCAAATGCCGCTTCGCTTGCCTGGTCCAATCCTGTCACCACCACGCGCAATGGCAATTCGACTTGGTTGATATTTCCGGCAATCATAGAATCTATCAGAGCGGGCACACATTGCCCGTGCCAATCCGGCGCGCCCAGCTTTCTCAACAGCGCATTGTAGAAATCAGCGGGAAGCTGCCAATGCCGCGCATCGAGTTTGACGACATTCACAAATTCCCTCTTTTCAACTCACAACACGCGGCAGAATTGCATCATTGGCAGATGGCGGGCAAGTCGACCCTGCCGAGCCGGTCATTGGCGGCCGTTGCGCCATGAGCCGGTGCCCCGGATCTGCATTGGCGATTGCACGCGCGCCACTGAACATGTCTGTTCGGCTTGACGCAGCAGAGGATGGCGAACCGGCATGAAGATGATGAAACCGATCATGGCCCTGCTCGCGCCGCTGCTGCTGGCGTCCTGCTGGGGCGGTGAGGCCTGGTATGATGCGAAGGAAGGCGAGGCCGTCATTCCCTCCGGCGATTATCGCCTGGCCGAAATCGGCGCGAAACCCGAAGGCGACGAGGTGTTCCGCGTGACGCAGAATGCGGACGGCAGCCTGTCCTTCAAGACCGATACCGACTGGCGCGTCGTCACCGTGCCGTTCGGGCCCCGCGCCGACCGACTCTATATCGCCCAGACGCAGAAGATCGATCCGGGCGGGAATGATCGCGATGCGATGTTCCTGATGCTGGAGGTGCGCGACGGACGCTATCTCATTACCGTCCTGCCGTGCGGCGGCGCGGCGGCAGCAGCGGTCGAACAGTCGGGCGGATCGGTGTCCCGAGATCCCAACAGCGCATCGAGCTGTAATTTTCGCGACCGGACGACGCTGGAGGAACAGCTGAAGGCGTTTATCGCCTCGCCGGACCGGAGACAGCCGGAGATGGAATTGCTGCGGGTCGGAGCGTGATGAGGCCTGCTCCCTCTCCCACTTCAGGGGAGAGCGACTTATTGTCCGCCGCCCAGCCGCATCGACAGCGTTTCGCGCCGGTGCCATGATCCTCGTCAAAAGGGGGGATCGGACCATGCGGCTTTCACATCTTGCGGCGACGCTCAGCCTGGCTTGCGCAGCGATCGCCAGCGCACAGACGCCAACGCCCGTCCAGCCCGATCCGCTGCTCACCCCCTATGTGAAACCCGACATCCTCGCGAAGCTGCCCGATGGCCGCCGCATCCATCTGAACTGCATGGGCAAAGGCTCCCTCACCGTCATCATGACCGCCGGACTGGGCGACTGGGGGCAGACCTGGCGCAATATCCAGCCGGCGATCGCGCGCGGCGCGCATGTCCGCGCCTGCGCATGGGACCGCGCCGGCTTCGGCTTCAGCGACGGCAGCGCGGTGCCACAGACGATCGACAACACCACCTCCGATCTGGAAGCCGCCCTGAAGAGCGCTGGGCTGCGCGGCCCCTATATCCTCGTCGGCCATTCGATGGGCGGATACGAGACATTGCTGTTCAAGGATCGCCATCCGAAGGAGGTGATCGGCATGATGCTGGTCGATCCCAGCATTCCGGATCAGGATGCCCGCCAAAGGAGAACCGCGCCCGCCCTCCCGGCCTTCGCCGAGCAGATCTATGCCGAGGGCGCGAAACGCGCGCGCGGCTGCATGGCGGAGATCGCCGCCGGCACGCTCACCCCGACATCGCCCGATCCCAATGACTGCCTCGCTTATCCGCCAACCTATCCGACCGCGCTGTCGTCGGCGCTGAAGACGCGCGACATGGATCCGGCGCGCTGGGAAGCGACGATCTCGCTGACCACCAATTTCGTGCGCAGCGCCGAACTCGCGATCAATCCCGCGCGCAATTATGGCGCGATGCCATTGATCGTGCTGTCCGCCGAGAAGGTGCAGGAGTTGCCGCCAAGCACGCCAAAGGCCGTGTACGATCAGCTCCCGATATTCCTGACCGATCTGGCGCTGGCGCATCGCGAACTTGCGGCCCTCTCCTCGCGCGGCGAGAACCGCCGCGTCGCCGGTGTCTCGCACTATATCCAGGATCAGCGGCCCGATCTGGTGATCGCCGCAATCGAAGAGGTGATCGCGAAGGCGCGACGCCCGGCGCGGTAACGCCAGGCTTCCCCTTCCCCTGCTTCGCGCCTTCGCGTCTTCGCGTCTTCGCGTGAACCCATAGGATCGAGGTCCCGTCCGGATCCGCATGACTCACGCGAAGACGCGAAAGCGCGAAGGTTCTCGATCATGTCATGCCGCTCCCGATTGTCGTCGATCGTTCGGCGGAGGGCGCTCGTCGAATTGGGCCGGACATTCGCGCGTCGCCGCATAACGTCCGGCACGGTCGAAGAAGCGAAGGGAAGGAATGTGGCGATGTCGATCCGATCGAGGAGCAGTTTCACGACACAGGCAGTCGCCGCAGCTCTCCTCGGGGCAGTCCTGCCCGCCGCTGCAATCGCGCAATCGACCGCGCCCGACACGACTGCCTATGCCGAACTTCCTGCCGGCGTGACCGAGCAGGCGATCAAGCTCGGCAACGGCGAGTGGCAGGTGACCGGCGCGCTCACCATGCCCGCGGGCAAGGGACCGTTTCCCGCGGTGGTGCTCGTCCATGGCTCGGGCCCGGGCACGCTCGATATGAATGTCGGCGGCAGCACCATCTATCGCGACCTCGCCTGGGGGCTCGCCGCGCGCGGCATCGCCGTTGTGCGCTATACCAAGCGCCCCACCGAGCATCGCGCGCAGTTCAAGGCGCTGAACCGCCCGCCCTCGCTGAAAGAGGAATTCATCGAGGATGCATCGAGCGCGGCGCAGTTGCTGAAAGGCACCGCACGCGTCGATCCAAAGCGTGTCTATATCTTCGGCAACAGCCAGGGCGGCATGGTCGCTCCCACCATCGCCAACCAGAACGGCCTTGCCGGCGCGCTCATCATGGCGAGTTCGCCGCGCCGCATCGGCGACATCATCATCCAGCAGGCCGACTATGTGACCAGCATCTCGAAAGATCCGGCCGAGCTGAAGCGCGCGGCGGAGATCCGGCAGAATGGCGAGCGGATCAATGCGATCACGCCGGAAAGCGAGGCGAACGAGATCATCCATGCCAGCCCGGTCTGGTATTGGCGGGACATGGCCGCGATCGATCCGGTCGGACAGGTGAAGACGCTCACCGGCCGCGGCGGCCGCGTGGTCATCATGCACGGCGACCGCGACTATCTGATCACGCCTGAGGATTGGGACGTCTGGACCAAGGCGCTCACCGGCACCCGCGGCGTGACTCTGAAACATTATCCCAGGCTCAATCACATCATGCAGGACGGCGAAGGCAAGATGACGCCCGCCGAGTATAAATGGACGCGGCCGGTGTCGAAGGAGATCATGGACGATATTGCGGGGTGGATTAAGGCTGGGTCGCGGGGGTAGAGGCTAGCAATTCCGTTGCGCTCTCTCACGTGCCACCGCAAACTGGGGCATGCGCATCGCAATCGCCTTCTTTCCTTTCGCACTGCTGACCAGCTGCAGTCAGGCACAACCGGATATCGATCGCATCGAAATGCGGCGGTCGGGCGAGTCCTCGGTGGATATTTCGCTGAATCGCCAAGGCGATGGACGTTTTCGTATCGACGAATATCCTGCGTCGAGCAGGGATGGCACGTTCGCGCTTAAGCCTGAGCAAGTCGATCGCCTGATCGAGCGTCTCAAACCCTTCCGGACACAAGCCGTCGTTCGCGATGAGGCCAGTCTAAAACGCTTCATCCACGGCACATGCCCGGCCGGCACACCGGTCGTCACGGATGTCGGTGCGATCTACATTCGCTGGATCGGTTCAAATAGCGATTGGCACTATCTGGCCGAGCTTGGGTGCGAACGCGACCGACACAAGGCGCGAAATGACGAACTACGAAGCATTCTGTCGAGTTTCCCGATCCCGGATTGAAATCGAAAATTCACATGGTGATCCGTCTTCCATCTCCTCCCTGTCGAAGACGGGGAGGGAGACCGCGACGCGACGCGGCGTGGTAGAGGAGAATTACGATCCGTCCTCCACACCGAGCCGATCGCCGCTGGCGCGGCGCTTCCCCTCCACCATGCTGCGCATGGTCCCCCTCCCCGTCTTCGACAGGGAGGAGAATAGGCATCACTGCTGGTTCGCGTAGGCTTTCACCAGATCGTACAGGAAATCCCGTCCGACCATGACCGAGCGGATTTCGCGGCGTTCGTTCAGGCCGTGGGCGCCGTTGCCGTCGGGATCGCCCCAGCCGCCGGGCACGCCATAGGTGGGGATACCGATCGGCGCGAGGAAGGTTGCGTCGGTGGCACCTGTCAGCATGGTGGGGATCAGCGGAACGCCCGGGAAATAGCGGGCGACCAGCTTTTCGGCGGGCTCGACGATCTTGCGATCGAGCGGCGGCGGCACCGCGATCGGGCGCAGCCGGCCGACCAGCGTCACGCTCGTCTTCGGATCGCCGATCGCGCGTTGCAGCGCGGCGCGTGTCGTATCCGCATCCTCGCCGGGAACGATCCGACAATTCACCGTCGCCTTGGCACGTTGCGGCAGCGCATTGGCGGCATGACCCGCATCCAGCATGGTCGCGACGCAGGTGGTGCGCAGCATCGAATTATAGCCGCGATCCGCCGAAACGATCGCCTCCGCCGCCTTGTCCGTCGGATCCTTGGCAAGTTGCACCATCGCGCGGCCGAGATCGTCGGTGCGGCCGGCGCCGGCCTTGCTGAAGAAGGCGCGCGTCGTATCGTTGAAATGGACGGGGAATTTATACGCCCGCACCTTCACCAGCGCGTCGGACAATTCGTAGATCGCATTGTCGTCGACCGGGATCGAGCTGTGGCCGCCCGGATTGGTGGTCTGCAATTCGAAGCTGCGATTGGATTTCTCGCCGACCTGAATCGACTGGGTGACCAGCGTGCCCTTGCCGTCTGTGCGGCCCCCGCCCCCTTCGTTGAGCGCGAATTCCGCCGCGATCAGATCGGGCTTGTTCTCCGCCAGCCACTGCGCGCCGTTCATCCGCGCGCCCGATTCCTCGCCACAGGTCAGCGCCATCTTGATCGTGCGCTTCGGCTTGAAACCGTCCTTCCGGAAGCGGACCATGGTATCGACCCAGGCCGCGACCATCGCCTTCATGTCGGACGCGCCACGGCCGTAATAATAGCCGTCTTCCTCGATGAACTTGTACGGATCGCGCTCCCAATCCTCACGCCGGGCATTGACCACGTCGAGATGGCCGAGCAGCAATATCGGCTTCGCCGTCTTCGACGTGCCGGGCAGGACCGCGACCAGCCCGCCATCCAGCGGGAATTCGTCGAGCTTGAACACAGTGAGCTGATCGTCGGTATAGCCCACCGCTTTCAGCCGTGCCGCCATCTTCTCGGCGGCCAGAGTGCAGCTTCCCGTCGACACCGACGTGTCGGTCTCGATCAGTTCCTTGTAGAGATCGCGAAACGCCACCTGATCGGGCCGAAGCTCCGGCGACTGAGCGAGCGCCGCGCCGGACGAGAGAAGCGCAAATGCGCTGACGGCGGCGGCAAGGACGTGTTTCATCGGCAATCCCCAGGATGATGGCGCGGCGCCAAGGGCTATGGGGCGGACGTGGCTCTGTCAAACGGGTTGCGCGCCGGAATCGGCGCAAAGAAAAACCCCGGTCCAGTGGGGATGAACCGGGGTTGAGGATTGGCGCCGGTGGGGACGGCGCCATCGGGGAGTGGCTTTGCACAGAGGATTACGCGGAAAGTGTTGCGTTAGTTTCATAAGCCGCGAGGAAAATTGCATCGGATTCGGAGACAAACTGGATCGAAAGATGCGCGCGGATTTCGCGCCCGCACAAATGTCATCCGACCTCAAGCCTCGTAAACCGTTCGCCCTCCGGTCACCGTGCGCAGGATCTTGATGTCGATGATCTTCTCGGCGTCGATCTTCTGCGGGTCCGCGGCGAGCATCACGAAATCGGCGAGCTTGCCCGGCGTGATCGATCCCTTGATCGCTTCCTCATGGCTGGCATAGGCGCCGTTATACGTGCTGATCCTGATCGCCTCGGCCACGGTCACGCGCTGCTTCGCGCCCCAAGTCTCGCCGTTCCAGCCCTTGCGGGTCACGAGCCCCTGTATACCCATCAGCGGTGCGAAGGGGCCGGGGAAATAGTCCGAGCCAGCGGCCGCCGGGATGCCGGCGTCGAGGAAAGACCGGAACGCCATGCAATGATCCATGGTCTCCGCGCCATAATATCCGAACTTGTCGGTGTTGTAGTACGCATAGCTGGTGAAGGGAGTGGGGATCACGCCGCTCTCCTTGATGCGGCGGACCAGATCGTCGTTGATCATCGTGCAATGGGTGATCTTGGGCCGCGTGTCGGCGACCGGCAGCAGCTTGAGCGCGCGTTCGTAGGCGGTCAGCGTGGCGGCGATGCCGCGATCGCCATTGGCGTGACAGTTCAGCCGGATACCCGCACGGTGGACGCGTTCGGCCCAGACGTTCAACACCTCCTGCGTCTCGACCAATATGCCGTAGTTCGGCGGGTTGGATCCGACATAGGGTTTGGACATCGCCATGGTCCGCTCGGAGAAAGAGCCGTCGACGACATATTCGGCGGTGGCGCCCAGCCGGATCCATTCGTCGCCGAAACCGCTCTTGATCCCGTTCTTGATCATGCCCTCGAGCAGGTTGCCGGACACTTCGAAACTGACGCGGTGGCGCAGGTCGCCGGCGGCGCGCACGGCCTGGAGCGCGACAAGATCGTCATATTGCGCGGTGCTCGATTGCACGCTGGTGACGCCGTATTTGACGAGCTGTTTCGAGAAATGCGCGGCGGCGACGCGGGCGCGGTCCTCCTTCTGCGCCGGCGTATATTCCGGCTCCTTGCCGACCGTGTAGAAGATCTGGTTCCCGCGCTCCGCGGCACGGCCGGTCAGTTCGCCATTCTTGTCGCGGGTATATTCGCCGCCCGGCGGGTTGGGCGTGTCGCGCGTGATCCCGGCCAGTTCGAACGCCAGGCTGTTATACCAATAGGTATGCCCGCCGCGATGGCGCACGCGGATCGGATGGACGGTCGACACCTGGTCGAGATCCTGGCGGGTGAGCGGGCGTTTGTCTTTCACCTTGGTGTCGTCATAGAAGGCGCCGTTGATCCACGTGCCCGGCGGCGTTTCTTTGACGCGTGCGCGCAACCGATCCTGAATCGTCGCGATCGTGACGAACTCCACCTCGAACGGATTGCCGACGACGACGTCGTACAGCGCCATGTCTCCGCTGGCATGGATATGCGCGTCGATGAAGCCGGGCACGACCGTCGCGCCGGCAGCATCGATCCGCTGGGTGCCGGGGCCGGCATAGCCCTTGATCTCGTCATTGCCGCCGACCGCGACGAACTTGCCGTTCTTCACCGCGAACGCCTGCGCGCTCGGTTGCGCCGGGTCGACCGTCCAGACATTGGCGTTGAACACGATCATGTCCGGCACCGGCGATCCAAGCGCGCGCGCCGTGCCCGACAGGCCGAGCAGCCCCATGCCGAACCCCGCACGGGCCATGAAATCGCGTCGGTTTTGGAAAAGATCGGTCATTGCTGTGTGGCCCCCTGCCCTGTCCAATGCCTGGAAAACATTCTCTCTCAACGATCCCGTTCTGGCTTTTTGAGAACTCGTTCGAGCGTCGGGAATGCTTGGCATTGTTTACCCGATGCCAAGGGCTATGGGGTAGGCGACTGGCTGTCAAACGGTCGGCCGGGGCGGAGATGATGATGGATTGGGTTGCGACGGGATCGATGCTGTCCGGGGTGGGGACGATAATCGTCGCGGGCACCATCATCCACGCAACCCGCACGGGAAGCGGCCTGTTCGCTCACTGGCAACGACATCGGGAACAGGACCGCGGCATCGCGCTCGCCGAGCGGACACTGACGACCGCCTATGCGCTTCGCCGCGCGATCGAGGCGATTCGGTCGCCGGTGCTGAGCGGCGCGGAACGTAGCGAGGTCCATCGCCAGCTTCGCGACGGCGGCACGATCGACGATCGCACGCCGGACTATGCCAGGGCATATCTGGCAGGCGCGCAGGCGGCACGTGCCCGCATCGGCGCGCACCAGCCACTCTGGGACGATCTGCTCGGCGCATTGCCCGCGCTCAAGGCGTTTCTCGGCGACGATGCCGAGGCCGCGCTCGACGTATTCTGGACGCAACGGGATCGGATCCTCGCAGAGGCGGAGCGTTACGCCCGGCTCGCACGTCACGGCGATGTTCGTGACGTGCGCGGCTATGAGCAGGAGCAACTGTTCGAGACACAGGCGGAGATCGAAACCGTCCTCTGGCGGAGCGAGGGCCGCCGCAAGGCGGATTCGGTCGCCGATGCGATCGATGCAGCCGTCGCGTCGCTGGAGCAGCGGCTTCTTCCCGTCATCCGGTCCAGGCCGCCGCTCGCGGTTTGAGCGACGGACGGCACAATCGTGGCTGTTCGGAATATCGCGACGACCCGCATCGTCGCCGAAAATGCCCTAGCCCATTGCCAATGAGCCGTGACAACAGATCGCCGGACTTGATTTCTCCCTCCCCCCAAACTCCCAGTTTCATGAACTCGGTAGTGCAGTCGTCAGGAATTTTTTGGGGTTTGCACATTGCACCGTAATCTCCGTGCTACCGCAATCGCACTTGCTGATGCCACATCCTTGCGTCACCATCGTCGCATGCCGCGCATAGTCATTCTCATTTGCCTCGCGCTGACGGTCGGTGCGTGCAGTGAGCGCGTACGCGTCATTTCGATCGAACGGAAAGCCGAGGTGATGATATATCCGGGATCATCGTTCCACGATCGGGAACCTGTTTCCTTCATCGCCAAATTGTCCAGGGATGATCTCGGTAAACTCGCAAATATCTGGGGCGATTTCACGTTCGATGCCTTCCGTTGCGATGCGGACGCACGCCAGGTCATGAGCGAACTCTATATCGGCGGCAGACCCGTAAAGCTGGACGATGGCACGACCGATGGCGCTTTGCTGGCAACGGAAACGAAAAGCGCATCCGGAGTGAGCACAGTCAAAATTGAGATCCTGTTTCCCAAAGACGTCATCGATGGCGAAAACTATGCGTGCGGACAATTCAGCCGCGTGAACCAGATCGGTGGCCTCGGCTTTTTTGCCCAGGAGATCAGCGACATTATCAGATTGCCAAAGGGCCGGCCCGTGGCTGAAACTGCGATTCAGACGACAGCAGTTGCGACAAAAGGTGCAGAAGCCCCTTAATTTTGCTGCCGACTACCCGACCAAACTGCGGCGCAGCAGTTTAGGGATTTTCCACGTATCAGCCGAAGCCCAGACGGTGCGGATACGGGCGGGAGGGTATCGACAAAATATCGTCAAAAAATCGCCGGCCCATTCCCAATACGCGGCCGCTCACCGATCCTAGCGCGGGGTTCGATCGGGAGCGTCACGGTCACTTAGCGGGATTCTGCCGAGCTAGAGTGTAAAGCAGCGCCGCCCCTTACCCATCAGCCTTCCCCTTCCCAGCGAGGCGACGCCTCAACGCCCGTCCAGAAACGCCATCATCACCGCATTGAATGCCTGTGGATCCTGCATCACCGCGAAATGGCTCAGGCCGCGCAGGGTGATCCGTTTCGCGCCGGGGATAGTGTGCGCCAGATAGGCCGAATGTTCGGGCCGGATCGCTTCGTCATGCTCGCCGTCGACGATCGCCACGGGAACACGGATGCGCGCGAGATCGGCGGGCTTGTAGTTGGGTTGCGTCGCCCACATCCGCCCCATCGCCGCCTGAAAATCCTCATAGGCGGCGGGCGTCGGCGACAGTCGCTTATAATCCGCCGCGGCGCGCGCACCATAAGCGACCATCGTCGCGGCCGACCCGGTTTCGAGATTGATGCCGCTCGTATCCATGTTCGCGCCAAAGGCGAGCACGCGTTCGACGCGGGCGGGCGTCTTCATCGCCATGACAAGCCCGATAATCCCCCCATCGCTCCAACCCACGATCGATGCGCGGCGGATATGCAATGCATCCATCACAGCGAGCACGTCTTCCGCCATCAATTCATAGGTGAAGCGACGGGCATCACGTGAACTGCGCCCATGGCCGCGGCTATCGATTACGACGACGCGCCGGTTTTTCGCCAGCGGCCCGATCTGGTTGGCCCAATGGTCGCCATTGCCCATCCCACCATGCAGCAGGATGACGGTGGCCCCCTTGCCATAGGTTGCGTAGTGGATCTGCGCGCCGTTGATCGCAACCGATCCGGACCTGGCCGGCGCCGGCATCGCTGGCACGTCCGGAAGCGTTTCCCACCGCTCCGCCGCCATTGCTCCGCCCGCGCCGAGCACACCCAGGCCAAGCATGGTTGCGAGTAGAAACGCCCTGATCGTCGTTACTCCTGCGATGACGGGCTCACGTTTACACACCACGCCACACTGGGCAACGACTGCCGAAACCACATGTCCTCACTGCAATAGTCGCCGGCTCTTCCGGCAAAGTTGCGCCATTTCGACCGGCGTCGATAATGCGTCAAATCCCCGCCTCCGCAGTGCCTCAAAACCGCCGCGTCAACACCATCCCCAATGTCCGCGGATTGGGCGGATTGTTGTACGGATCATACCCCACCACCCCGTCGATCACGCGCGGCGGTTGCTGGTCGAACAGATTGGCGACGACGATCTGTGCCTCGCTGTCCGCCAGCCATGGCGCGCCCGTCAGCCGGCCGAGATCGAGCCCCAGGAACAGCGACGCCGTGGTGAAGGATCCGATCTTGCGGACCGGCCGGCCGGGACGGTCATCGGTGAAGCCGTCGACGTGGTTGACCACTGATCCGATCGAGACGCCGTCGCGACCCCAGGCGAAGGTGCCGTTCAGCCGCAGATCGGCGGGCTTGGCATAGCCGTCCAGCCGCGAGATCGCAGTGGAGCCGCCGGCCTTCAGCGTCAGGTTCAATATATATTGGCCGGTCAGCTTCATCATCGCGGTGCCGCCGAAAAGCCGCGTGCGGTATGACAGGTCGAGATCGAGACCGTCGGTCGCCTCCACCGCGAAATTCTGCGCACGGATGTCGGCGATCAACTGCACCTGGGCGAGGAGGTTGGCGGGCACCTGCGCCGCGGTGTCGAAGAAGGTGAGATCGCCGCCGTTGATCGACGGCACTTCCGCGAAACGGCGGAAGACGTCGGGATTGTAGAGCACCTGCCGCACCGCATCGATGCCGGGGTTCGCGATGTTGAAGATCTGGAGATCCTTCACCGACAGGCTGTCGTCGGGAGAGGGCGTGCCGACGCGCCCGGAAATGCTGATGCTGTAATAGCCGGCCTTTATCGTCAGGCCGGGCGCGAAGACCGGCGTGATATCCGCGCCGATCGTGAAGCTGTCGGCATTCTGCGTCTTGAGATCGGGGTTCGCGCCTGCGCGGAACATCACCAGCGCCTGACCGTGGGCCAGCGCGGGGTTCTGGTTCTTCGGATCGAGCAACGGATAATCGTACAGGCCGAACGACACCTGTTCGGCAATGCCGATCGTGCTGCGAAACCGCGGGACGAGGAAGGATCGGGCATAGGTGCCGCGCAGCGCGATCGAGCGATCGACCTGCCATCGCAGGCCCAGCTTGGGCGATAAGGCGGTGTCGAAACCGAGATCCTCGTAACGGGCCGCGGCGGACAGCGTCAGCGATCGCATCAGCGGCACCGATTGTTCGGAACCGACGACCGGCACGTTGAGCTCGCCGAAGATCGACTTCACGTCCCGCGATCCGCCATTGCGGTTGAAGAAGATCGTCGCGTCGGTGCGCAGCCGTTCGGATCGATACTGGACGCCGCCCACCGCCATCACCGGACCCGCCGGCAGAGAGAACAGCGCCGCCTGCCCGCGCAGCTCTGCGACGAACAGCCGATTGGTCGATTCCCGCGTGCTCGGCGTCCGCCCCACCCGGCTGGAACTGCTGTCGGTATGGGTGCGATGATAATCCACGGTCAGGTCGAGCGCGGTCGTGCCCTGCCCCTGCCAATGGATGCCGCTATAGATCGACACGCCCGTCGTGCGCGTGCGGAACACGCGGTTGAAGGCGGGCTCGTCGAGATAGAGCTGACGCGAATTGCGGTCGCGCTGGAAACGGGAACCGTCGACGGAAAAGGTGAAGTCTCCCGCCTCCTGCCGGATGCCGCCATACAGGCCGGTCAGCCTTTCGCTGGGAAGCTGGGTGATCTGCAGCGCTTCTCCGCCCACATCGACGGGATCGCCGACGAACGGGGCGCGTTTCTGGTACATCGCCATGCCATAGATGCTGCCGCTGCCCCAGCCATGGCCGGCCAATATGCTCGCCTGCAGATCGGGCTTGCCCGTCCGCGTCGCGATCGCACCGCGCGCCTGCATCTCGATGCCCTCGGTCGGCCGGCGCGTCACGATGTTGACGACGCCCGCGACGGCATCCGCGCCATAGGTAGCGGAGGCGCCGTCGGGAATGATCTCGATCCGATCGATCAGCATCGAGGGGATGACCGACGCGGTCGGCGCTTCGGTCAGGCCGACCGAGGCCATGCGCCGGCCGTTGAGCAGCGTCAGCGTCGCATCGGATGCGAGGCCGCGCAGCGCGAATCCGGCAAAGCCGTCGAACTGGTTATAGGACGTCCCGTCGCCCAGCGGACTGCCGATGCCAGCACCGGTCGTCGCGAACTCGCTGAGATCGCCGGTGAAGTTCTGCGGGATGGTGAGCATGTACTCGGAGACCGCGCCCGATCCGGAGCGCACGATATCCGCCTGGTCATAGGTGAAGACGGGGCTGGCGACATATTCGCGTGGCAGCCCCCGGATCAGCGAACCGGTGACGACGATATCGCGCGTGTCCTGATCGGCATCGCGAGTGCCGCCCTCACCCGCTTCGTCCTCGACGGATGGATCCGCTACCGCTGGCTGTTGCGCGGTAGCCGGTGATGCGCAGACGCCAACCAGCGAGAGCGCCGACAGCGCCCCGATAACCCCGTTCTTCAAGGAACCCCTCCCGATGACGTGAAATAATATGAGATGTTATATTATCTCCTATTGTTGGCGGGGCGGGCCGTCAATCCCGTTGCGCCGATATGGAACCGCGCTCGTGCGCAGCCGCGCGCCGTCAGCGGCGACGCAATTGAAGCACCCGCATCGAATGATGGTCAGCCATCAGAACTGCCATCCAAACCCGATACAAAGCCGCGGGCGTGTTGAGGCAGACTTGTTGATATTGTCCGGCCGGTCGTTCAGGATCGGCATAGCTTCGAGGCGCGTAACCTATTCCAGTTCAACTGGAGCCTTCCAGAATCGAAGCAAGTCCGGAGTAGTGAACTTGCCCTCGATTATCCCGCCGATCAGCCGCCCGACAATCCAGCCCAACGTGACGGAAAGGATACAGCTACAAAGCGTCGATTATGTCGTCGGCGCCGGCACGACGATGTTGAGCGACGGTCTTCCATCGATGTTCATCGAATATGGCTTCGGCAGATTTTCGAGCTTTTCGAATTCGGGCACACTCTGGGCGTCCGGTATCGGCGCCACTGTCTTTAGCGCCTTCAATTTCCAGAAATTCGACAATGCCGGCGTCATGGTGGCCGAAGGGACCAGCGAGCAGGCATTTACCGTCACGATCGAAAGCACGCTTCGCGAAAGCATCACCAACAGCGGATCGATTTACGCCATTTCCACCGGCGGTGCCGCTTATGCGGTGCAGGACTGGTCGAGCCAGATGGTCGTCAATTCCGGCCTGATTGCGGCCAAGAGCGGCGTTTCCGCTGTCGCTATCTTTCGGCACAATGGCGGCCCGGTCTCCAATACCGAAACGGGCCAGATCCTGGCGGAGGGCGGAAACGCGGCTGCCCTGCGGTTCATCGGGGTAAGCCGGTCCGGCCCGCCGGGAGGGATACAGCCCCCCGCGCTCGCCAACGCCGGATTGATCGAGGCCGTTTCCACCAATCCCGCCCAGGCATCGATCGCGATACTTGTCGCCAATTCCGAAGGCACGCCATTCACGGTCGAGAATAGCGGCATCATCCGCGCCGACATTGCCCTTTATTCCAACGAATATTGGTACACGCCCATCCAGGCGTCGCAACAATTCGTCACCAACCTGTCGACCGGACTAATCGAAGGGGCGATGATATTGGGGCTTGGCGACGACATCGTCGTCAACACGGGCGTGATCCGCGGTTACATCGATATGGGCGACGGGCACGATCTGTTCGACAACACCGCAGGCCTGTTCGAGGGCGCCGCCGATATGGGCTGGGGCGACGATCGCTTCGTCGGGGGATCAGGCGCAGATCTGGTGTCGGGCGATCGCGGCGCCGACAGCCTGTTCGGCGGCGCCGGCCACGATCTGCTGGTCGGTAGGCGCGGCAACGATTTCCTACAGGGCGATGACGGCAATGACGGGCTTTATGGGGATTATGGCAACGACCATATCCTGACCCGCGGCGGCGACCGGGCGGACGGCGGAGCGGGCGACGACCGGATCGAGATCGGCGATTACAGCTTCTACGGCGTGTTCGGGGGCAGCGGCGTGGACACGCTTGTCCTGCCCATCGGGCCCCGCACGATCGACCTGCAACAGATGCTGGCGACCGGCCGTGTCGGCGGCTTCGAGGCGATCGAGCTTTCCGGCGGAAAATTGCTGACGATCCGCGAGGGCGACATCGCCGCGATGACCGGCGGGGGAACACGCCTGATCGTTGCAGGCGATGCATCGGACACGCTCGATCTGGTCGGCGGCTGGACCGCGAGCGGCGAGCAGGCGATCGGCGGCACAAGCTATCGCGTCTATTCCTCGGGCGGTTCGCAGCTGCTCGTTGCCGGCCAGGCAGCCGTCGCCATCCTGGCCAGCGCCCCTGCCGGATCCAGCGGGCTCGATGCCGTACAGTCCGGGCCGCCCCCCCTTGTGCCCGGCGATGACACGGGCATCTATCTGTCGCCAAGCCAGACGGTGGTGGACCGGTTCGCCCCGAACAGCGATCTGACGATCGAAGCCGACGAAACATGGGTCACGCCGGACGGTCCGGATTTCCACATCACGATCATCGGCGGTACGAATCTGATCAATCAGGGCACGATCCTTTCGGACCGCGTCGCCATTTATGGGCGCTTCGTGACCGTCGTGAACGAGGGCTTCGTCGGCGTCGCGTCCTTCACCGGCACCGACAAGCTCGCGCAGAACATCGCCACCCTCAACACCTATGGCATCCACCGGGCAACGGACAATATCAGCGCCATTGGGATGAACGTCGACCTGGGCGGCCTCGGCACCTCGGTCGTCAATCGCGGAGAAATCGAAGTCCGTACCGACCAGCTGACCGCTGTCGGGATCAACAGCTATCTGTTGAGCGACTTCAATAACAGCGGCTCGATCGAGATCAGTTCGACACATTTCGTCGCCGTCGGCGTCTTTGCGCATAATGGCGGCAATCTCGTGAATTCGGGAACCATCACAGCGACAGGCGCGGCCGGCGCCTATGGCATCGGAATCGCAACGCATGTCGCCGATATCAGGAACAGCGGCACGATCACCGCCCAGGCCTCCGCGTCGGGCGCGCCGACGATCGGCGTCTATTTCTATTATCAAATCGGCACGAACCGCCTGGAGAATTCGGGCACCATCACCGCAGACATCGCGATCCAGACGAGCTGGAACGTCAATGGCGGTGCGCTTCGCCTGATAAACAGCGGCGAGATCAACGGCCGGATCGAGCTCAACGTCAATCCGAATGGTGGCCCGGCCAATGCCGATGTCATCATCAATACGGGCAGTATCAACGGATCGGTCTATCTCGGTGGCAACAACGATCTTTATGACGGCAGAGGCGGTCGCCAGACCGGCACCATCTATGGCGAAGCAGGACGCGACATCCTGATCGGAACCGGCGGCGCCGACCGGATCGACGGTGGATCGGACGACGATATCCTGTTCGCGGACGGCGCGGATACGCTGACCGGCGGTGCAGGCCGCGACACGTTCGTCTTTTCGCATGTCACCGGCGACGTCGCGCAGATTACCGATTTCGTCAGCGGCGTCGATCGCATCAGCCTTGCCGCGATCGAACCGCTTTCGGTCACGCTTGCGCGATCGGGCGGAACCACCCGGATCACCGCCGTCACATCAAACGGCACGCTGGTGATCAATGTCGCAGGCCAGGTGGTCGACAGCGACATAGAGCGTTTCGGGCCACTGAACGGCACAACGGGATCGGACGCCATGGTCGCAGCCAGTTCGGGGGCCGCGCTGTTCGGCGGTGAAGGCGACGATTTCCTGTTCGGGTTCGGCAGCGCCGATACGCTCGATGGCGGCACCGGGATCGATTTCATGGCGGGCGGCGCCGGCGACGACACCTATGTCGTCGATACTCTGAACGATGTCATCTTCGAGCGGAACGGAGAGGGATTCGACACCGTCCGGCTCTCCGGCATCTCGACCTTCGCCATACCGGACAATATCGAACGGCTGATCGGCGGAGACGAGAACAACTTCCTGATCGGATCGGCGCGCGATGACGTCCTCGATGGCGGCAACGGCACAGATACCGTCTATCTGAGCGGTGCCCAGTCGGACTATCGAGTGACACGCAGCGGCGATGGCTACACATTTGTCGATCAACGCGCGGGCAGCCCCGAGGGCACGGACTCGCTCTACAATATCGAATTCATCATCTTCGGCGGCAGGCAGCCGATCTCGATGGCTGAAATACTGGATTCGACGCCCCCAACGATCTTGACGACGGGACCGGTGGACGGCGCAGTGAACGTGGACACCACGTCCAATATCGTCGTGACCTTCAGCGAGCAGATCATGCGGGGTGAAGGCACGATCGAGCTTCGCCTCAGCGATGGAACGCTGATAGACACATTCCACGCGGGGACGAGCGATCGCATAACGGTGGCAGGATCGGTGCTGACGATCGATCCGGTTCATGCGCTGAGCGCCGGCACCCATTATGTCGTCGTGATGAACCCCGGCACCGTCCGTGATCTGACCGGCAACGCTTTCGCGGGAAGCGCGCGCTACGATTTCACCACACGCGCAAATCCGTCGAACCCGGCCGGCGCCGGGCGCTTAGTGGCATCCGACGGACTGATCGCATCGATCGGCCCCGACGGCCAGGTCTTCGGCACGCGCGGGTTCCAGGATCTGACGATCATAGATCAGCCCGGCGCGCTGACGCTCGACGGGTCGTTCGGCGGGGGCGGCGACGTTATCCGTCTGGCAGGCGCGGCGGCCAATTATACGGCCCGGATCATGGGCTCTTTCGCGATCCTGTCCGACGGCGATAGCCAGATCAGTATCCCGGTCGGCCTCGCGGGGACGTCACTGGTGTTCGGCGACGGACTGCGCACGTTGGTCTTCGCCGACGGCTCAGTGAAGATCGGCAGTCAGTCGATCGACGCCACGGCCGCCACGCTCTCCGCTCCATCCGAGGTCGGGCCGATCCCGACGGGCGGCGATCCCGACGCATCGGGATGGCTGGTGATGAACCCGGGCGGGGTGGCGGCGATCGCCGGTAATTTCCAGGTTTACGGCACCCGCAACGGCCATGAAGTGCTCGAGATACAAGGCGGCAAGGCCATGCTCGACAGTTCGTTCGGTGGCGGCGGTGACACGGTCATCCTCAACGGCCTCGCCGACGGATTCACCGCTCGCATCGCCGGCAGCTTCGTGATCCTCCACTCCGAAAGGATCGATGCCAGCATTCCGATCGGCACCGCCGGCCTCACCCTGCGGTTCACCGATGGAGACCGAACGCTGGTCTTCGATGCGGGATCGTCCACGGTCAGGATCGGCACCCAATCCATCGGGTTCGATACGACAGGCCTTTCGCCAACACCTGGATTGTCGATCAGCGGCGCGGGATCGGATGAGGCGACGGCGCTCGAAAGCCAGCATTCTGCTGCGATGTCGCTACCGGATCATGCCTTCGCCTGATCCGGTAGCGACATCATCGCCCGAATGCTGCGAGGCCTATCTGTCCGCCTTTTCGCGCGCAGCCAGTCGGCGAGCCGCGGTAGCCGCCACGTCGGCGGTGGTGACGATGCCGCTCTTGTCGTCATCCTGTTCGGCAAAGGCGCGCGCGCCCGAAGCGTCATATTCGGCCTGGATCATCTTCGCGTCCTTGTCCTTGTCGAGCACGCCGAAACGGACATGGGTCTGGCGGATCTGGCGCTGGCGCTCCTCGGTCTTCTTCTCTTCGTTCAGATCGGATGCGGCGAGCTGCTGCTCCAGCCGCGCACGATATTCGCCGACATATTCGTCTTCGGACACCCAGCCATCGCCATTGGCGTCGGTCGCCTTGAAGCGCGCCGCGCGGCCCGCATCGAATTCGGCGCGCGACACCTGGCCGTCACCATTGGCGTCATAATCGTGGATGAAGGCGTTGCCCTCATGCGGAGCGGCGATCGCGGCGCCGGACGCAGTGAGCAGGATGGCGGCGAGGGCGAGTTTGCAGGTCATGTCGGTCTCCGTCGAATGGTCATGGTGAAAATGGGGTCGGGGTCGTGGTCGGGCTCCGCCTCCCTTTCCTTCCGTCACCCTGAAACGAGTTCAGAGTGACGATGAGGGAGAGCCGCAGCGCTCAGGCCGCATCGAAGGTCAGGGTGTAGGTGTAACTGCGATAGGGGGTCTCGGCGCCCGCGGGTGCGGCACCGCGATGGCGCACCAGGATCATGTAGATGCCCGCATCCTCCGGCTTCACGCTGAACCGGCCGCCCGCGTCGCTCTTCAACTGGGCCAGGATCTTGCGGCCGTCATAAGTGCCGGCGCTGCGGAACACGCTGATCTCGGTATTGGCCAGCGGCTTGCCGTCGAACAGCAGCACGAAGGATGCTTCGGATCCGGAGGTGATCGCATTGGGATGGGTGATCGCCTGGATCTCCAGCGCCTTGCCGCTGGGCTTCAGCGAGGCCTGGGTCGGCTGGCCGCGCGTCACATAAGCGTCGGCCAAGGTCATGCTCTGCACGTCCACCTGTTGCGCGCCGGCTGGCGGCGTACCGTCTTCGCCGCGAACCTCCCATTTGTCGCCCTGCTTGAACATCTTGCCCTTGCGGCCCGCACGCTGGCCACTGGTGACGCGATAGGTGCCGTCGACCGGCGTGTTCGCCTCGAACACGGACAGGTCGCGCAGATGCGTAACCGGCCCCGCAGGGATCAGATTTCCGTCCGGGCCGATCAGATGGAACGGCGCGTCGCGCATCGCCACTTCGGGCACGAAGATATCCTCGGCAAAGGCCGATTGCACGGTGATGTGATCGCCCTTCCCCACATCGAACAGCGTCGGCAGCACATAGGGCATGTGCGCCTGTGCGGCGGAAGCGCCGGCCAGCACAAGCAGGGCGGCGGCGGCACGGACTCGATTGAACATCATGAATCTCCCCTTGTTGGGCGCCGATTAGCGCTATTGAGAATCACTTGCAATACAAATCCATGATGGATAGGTGATGCCCGTCCGGGGCGATGCCGCCCCTTGTTCCGATGCCCGGGGGCTACGAAAACCATGATCAAGACCAGGATGTTGCTGCTTTTGGGAACCGCGCTGATGGCGTTCCCACTCCCCGCGATCGCCCAGAGCGAAACCGAAGAAACTGACGGAACGACGCGGATGGCGCTCGACCGGCTGGTGGTTTCGGCGGGCACGGAGAAGGTGGCGCTCGATACGCCCCAGGCCGTCACCGCGATGAATCAGGAGGATATCGATCAGACCCAGGCGACGACGATCGGCGACCTGCTGGAAGGGATGCCTGGCGTGAACGTGCAGGGCGGCGTCGGCCAGCTCGGCCAGGGTTTCAACATCCGGGGCATGGGCACCGCGATCGGCGATTCCGACAATCGCATCCTGATCACTGTCGATGGCGTGACGAAGTTCTACGAGCAATATCGCATGGGCGCGTTCTTCAGCGAGCCCGAGCTCTACAAGCGGGTCGAGGTGTTGCGCGGACCGGCATCGTCCACGCTGTACGGCGCCGGAGCGCTGGCGGGCGTGATCAACTTCACGACGAAGGACGCATCGGATTTCCTGAAGGACGGCGATCCGCTGGCGGTGCGGTTGAAGGCGGCGACGGAAACCAATGCGGAGGCGCATACCCTGTCGGGCATCGTCGCGGTGCAGCCGGTCGAGGGCGTCGAACTGCTCGGCAGCTATAATTACCGGCGCTCGAACGATTATGAGAGCGGCAATGGCGATACCGTCGCGGCATCGGCCACCGTGTCCGACAATTGGCTGGTCAAGGGCCGCGTCGCGATCGGCGGCAATCGCAACCATGCGATCTGGGCATCCTATCAGGATTGGATCAGCGACGGCCCGCAGGTCTATGATCAGGTCTCCGCATCGACCGGCGCGACGCTGATGCGCCGCCGCGTCCACGACAAGACCGCGGTGCTGGGTTATGTGAACGACTTCGGCGGCAGCAAGCTGCTCAATGTCGAAGCGCAGATCGCCTACTCAGTGTCGAAAGTGCACCAGACCGAGACGACCTTCCTGGGGCCGCTCGCCTATTCCGACTTCTCCTATGAAAGCTGGCAGGGGAAGCTGCAGAACACCAGCGAGTTCGATCTTGGCGGCGACTGGAAAACCTTCCTGATTGTCGGCGGCCAGTGGAGCGAACAGAAACGGCGCAACCCGCGCGTCGCGCTGAACGGCGCGGTCACGCCGGGCGCCGGTACCCATCCCGAAGGCGACATGACGCGGTATGGCCTGTTCGCGCAGCTCGAGATCGTCTGGTCCGACAAGCTGACGATCATGCCGGGCGTCCGCATCGACTGGACCGACCTGAAGCCCGGCGCGACCGTCGTCGGCGGCACCGTACTGACCGATAACGTCACCGACAGGGGCGTTTCACCGAAGCTGGCGGCGCTCTACAATCTGACCGAGTGGTTCGGCATCTTCGGTTCGGTCGCGCGCACCGTGCGCATGCCCAATATCGACGAGATCTTCACGCGCAGCGCCACCCGGCCGAACAATCCCAACCTGCGCCCGGAAACATCGGACAATCTGGAGGCCGGTTTTACATTGTCGTTCGATGGCGCGCTGGGCCGGGGCGACCGCTTTCGCGCCAAGACGACGCTGTTCCGGAACGACGTCAAGGATCTGATCGTCAATGTCGCAGCGGCGGCGGGCACCCCTTATTTCCAGAACATCAACCGCTCGCGGTTCAAGGGGCTGGAGATCGAGGCCGAATACGGCATTGGCGGCTTCTTCGCACGCGGCAACGCATCCTTTATCGACGGCAAAAACCGGATCACCGGCGATTATCTGAACACCATCCCCGCCAACGATTATCGGCTGACCCTGGGTTATGCCGATGCGGCGAGCGGATTGTCGGGCGGCTGGACCGGCGAGATCGCCGAAGCACAGGACAAGGTGACGCCGGGCAGCTTCCCGTCGCTGGGGTCAGGCGTGGCCACGCCGGGATATACGATCCACAGCCTGTTCTTCGCGTTCAAACCGCGTGTCGGCCCGGCCGAAGGTTTCGAATTCCGGATCGGCGCCGACAATCTGTTCGACAAGCAATATCGCCGCCACCTCTCGGCGCTCGCGGCCGAGGGGCGGAGCTTCAAGTTCACCGTCGCCAAGACGTTCTAGGCTCGGCACGGGGGTGAGGGCGATGGAGCACGGCACGCATCGGTTTCGCATCGGGGGATCGGCGGCCGCATCGCTGCTGATCAACGCGGCGATGATCGCGGCCGTGCTCACCATGGGCATGGGGCGCCCGGAACGCCGTGCGGACGCGCCGGCGCTCACCGTCATGTCGCTGGCGTTGCTCAAGGGTGTGGAGGATGGCGCAGACGAAGCGGAAGCCGCGGGGCCGGCGACACCGAGCGCCGAACCCATGACACAGCCGGTTGCGGAGCCGGTGCCCGAGCAACCGCGTCCACCGATCATCCAGCCCACACCTCCGCCGCCGATCGCGGCGCCCGCCATGCTGACCCGGCCGGCACCGGCGATGGCCGCTTCGTCCGCCGAACCCGCCATGGTCCGCGCGGCGGCGGGCGGCGGGCCGACTGCATCGACCGCGACGCCAGCAACACCATCCGCCCGGCGCGGTGCTGCAGACGGGCTGGATGCGAACGCCCCGCCGGGCACCAGCCGCAGCTATGCCGCGAAGATACGCTCCTGGCTCTATGCGCACAAAATCTACCCGCGGCGCGCGCGAATGCGGCGCGAAGAGGGGATCGTGCGCGTGCGCTTCGTCATCGATCGCGCCGGCATGCTGCTCGAAGGCGTGATCGTCAAAGGATCGGGCAACGGCACGCTGGACGAAGAGGCCGGCGCAATGATGCGGCGCGCATCGCCCTATCCCCGCGCCCCGTCCGATATACCAGGCGACAGGATCGAATTCGTCGCACCGATCGAGTTTGTCCTTCCGGTGTGACGCTGGCCTTGCCATTGGCACAACCGCCATCGGCCCGTCGCCTTGTCCGTCACGTCATTCCAGCGAAAGCCGAAATCCATACAAAGCCAGGTGCTGGGGTGACGATTAAGAATGGATCAAAAGTCGAACCGGACGGTTGGTAAAGCAGGAGACCCATCGATGATCCGCACCTCCCTGCCCTTCGCCTGTTTGACCCTCGCCACCCTGTTCGCGACACCTGCTTCGGCACAGAGCGCGGGCGCCTTCATGACCAATCCGGCGTTCCGCGATCCGCCGCCCAGCCAGTGCGATTCGACGTTCGATATGCAGCATTGCGCGGCGCATGATCTGCGTGTCGCCGATGCGCAGATGAGTGCGCGCTACACCGCGCTCCGCGCAAAGCTGCGTCCGGCCGCGCGGCAGAGACTGCTCGACGAACAGCGGCTGTGGCTCCGCAATCGCGACCGCAACTGCATCGCGAAGGGCGACCGCTATCGCGGCGGATCGATGGCGTCGGTGGTGGTCGCCCAATGCTGGGTCGAAGTGACACGTGCGCGCAGCAAGGCTCTCGCCGCGCGCCGCTGAGGCGATATCCGGCAGGCCGCAGGGATTCCCGCGACCGGCGCGCGTATCACTTCAATTGCATCGTGCCGGGCAGTTCGCCCTTCATCGCAGCCGCCGTCTTCTCGGCGCCTTCCATCGCGCGCAGCACATTCCCGCCCGCCACCTTGGCGACGTCCGCGTCCTTCCAGCCACGGCGCAGCAGTTCGGCCATCAGCGCGGGATAAGTGGTCGCGTTCTGCAGCCCTTCGGGCAGCTCGTTGCCGGTGCCGTCGAAATCCGAACCCAGGCCGACATTGTCGACGCCCGCCACCTTGGCGATATGGTCGATATGGTCGGCGACGTCGCTCAGCGTCACCTTGGGGCGCGGGTTCTTGCGATCCCACTCGTCCATTGCGGCCTTGGCCTTTTCGGGCTGACCGATGAAGAGACCGCCGAACGGCGGCATGTTCAGCCGCGCACGCTCGGCGCCGCGATCGGCATCCCAACGGCGATAGGCGTCGGTGACATAGGAGGGCGCATAATTCACCATCACCACGCCGCCATTCTTTGCGACCAGCTTCAGCGTCTCGTCCGACACGTTACGCGGGTGATCGTCGAGCGCGCGGGCGCCCGAATGCGAATAGATGACGGGCGCCTTCGAAATGCGCAGCGCATCCTGCATCGTCTCTTCGCTGACATGGCTCAGGTCGACCAGCATGCCCAGGCGATTGAGTTCGTGCACCACCGCTTCGCCGAACGGCGTCAGCCCGCCATGCTTGGGATTGTCGGTCGCGGAATCCGCCCATTCGATCGTCCGCGAATGGGTGAGCGTCAGATAACCGGCGCCCAGTTCCGCATAGGTGCGCAGGATCGAAAGATCACCGTTGATCTGCCCGCCGCCCTCGACGCCGAGCATCGATGCGATCCGCCCCGAAGCATGGATGCGGCGAACGTCGGCAGCAGTGCGCGCCAGTGCGAAGTCGTTGGGGTAACGCGCGACGATGTTCTTGACGAGGTCGATCTGCTGCAGCGTTTCCTGCACCTGCTCCAGCCCGGGCAGGTTGGCCGAGACATAGACCGACCAGAACTGGCCGCCGACCATGCCCTTGCGCAGCATCGCGATGTCGGTGTTGTAGGGAACGGGCTTCTTGTCCCAGCCCTCGCGCAGGTCGAGCGTCCAGCGCGCATCGCCTTCGCGTTCGCGCATGGTCTCAGGCCAGTCATTATGCCCGTCGATCAGCGGCGTCTTTTTCAGGATCGCCGCGACGCGCGCGCTGTAATCGGTGGAGGGTGCGCCATTGCCGAGAAGCAGCAGCGCGAGCGGTGCGAGGAGCCATGCCTTTTTCATGGCGCCTTCCATAAGACGCAGCATCGCGCGGTGGCAATCTCCCCTGTGGCCTTCGCGAAAATAAGCCTGCGCTGTTCCCTCACTGCCAGTTGGGGTTGCTCGCCAGTAACAGGCCCATGAACGCCGCGAAGATCGCCGGCGGCACCGCCACGACGATCAGCAGCACCAAAGCCAATCCGGTCTTGCCCCGCGCACGCAATAGCTGTGCGGCGACCATGATCGCGATCGGCACCGCGATGATCGGCCCCATGATCGCCAGCGATTCACCCAGGCCGCTATATTTCAGGCCATCGACGAAGAAATAGACCAGCACCAATATAACCAGCGCATCGAACGCGAAGAGGATCCGGTAGATCATAGGGGCGCACTCCTTACCCTTCGGGCGATGGTGAAAGCTGCGGTTTGGGGATTTCGCGGATCACCTGCGGCTGATGCTCCGGTTCCGAGCGGATCGCGATTGCCGCCGCGACGGCAATGATGACGGCCGCAACCAGCAGGATCAGCAGCGCCGTGCGCCACGCCGCGAACGGGCTCGGCTTGATGCCCGCCTCGAAGATCGGTCGGCCCGTATTGGTCTGCGCCGCGAACGCCGCGGTGCGGCGGCCGGATGCCTCCATGGCATCGGCTGCCTCGTCGAGCGGGCCGGAGGGAAACGGTGCGGTCCCACCGCCTTCGCGCGTGATCGTGTAGCGATCATTCGCCAGGTCGAGTTCGATCGCGAGGTCGCCGCTGAAATGATAGCGCCGGAAATCGAGCGCGACGCGGCGATCGCCGGGCCAGGAAATGCTGGCGTCCCAATCCCTGTCCCACAGATCGAGCACGACGCGGCCGCTGGCGATATCGATCACCCGTGGCGTGTTCACCCAGTGCGAATTGCCCCATTCGACCGCGACGATCTCGACCGCGATCGTGCCGTCGGGTGAGATATGGCGGTAGTTCGGGCCGGGCGGCTGATCCGCCCGCTCCTGGCGCAGCCGTTCGACCGTGTCGGCAAGTTCGGCCAGCGGCCGGTCCGTGCCGTTCTGTCCCTGGTCACGAAAGCTGCGCGCAGCCGGGTCGATCCGCAACAGCGTTTCGCCGTCATCCTGACGAAGCCGGAGGAACAGGCTGCCATCGGGATTGGTGCTGATCCGGCTTGCCGGCCAGGCCGCGCAATCGACCAGGACACGCTCGGTTTCCGCGTCGATCAATACGGCCCAGGTCGCGATAGCATCCGGCCTGCCGTTGACGACCTCGCCATCGCGCTGCTCGAAGCGCAACGAACCGTCGGCGGAGAGGCCCTGCGCCTCGACCGGGTAACGGGTCGGCACATAAAAGCCGTAGACTCCGTTGGAGAGTTCGCTGACCGCGAAGCGCGCAACTGATGCCCCCTCCCCGATCTCCTGTACGGTGAAGCGATGCATCTGCTGCGGGTAGGCGGGATGGCAGAGGGTGAGCGCCGGCGTATCGATGCTGCGCCAGTTCTGCGCCCAGACATCGAGCCCCTGGATCTTCAGCCCATCGCCCGAAAAGCCGATATGCGCCTGTCGCCATTCGATCGCATCGGCCGTTCCGTCCGAAGCCGGAACCGCGAAGGCGATCGGCGCTGGTTCGGTCTTCTGCAGTGTCGGCGGTGCAGCGGGCGGCGGCGCGGCGGTGGCCGCCGCTGGTCCACGAAACAATCGCCGCAATCCCATACCCGCCGCGAAGCCGGTCAGGCAGGCAATCCCCCAGGGAATGGCAAAGATCGCGCTGATCAGCGAGAAACCGAGCAAGGCATTGGTCAGGCCATAGCCGGCACCGGGACGCGAAATGGTTTCCCAGATGATCACGCCGATATAGGCGAACACCGGAGAGGCCGCCCAGGCGAGCATGGTCCGGAGGACCCATCGACGCGGCACCGCCGCAACCAGAATCGCCGGAACGACGACCGCCGCACCGGCGATCAGCCCGAATCCGGTCATTTCGAAGACATCGTCATGCGGTTCGCCCCCCAGCCCACCCCTTCTAGCGGTTGTACGGCCAAAGCCTGCATGGTCTTTGTCTAGAAATTGAATCTACACTTCGAAATACTCGTCATTGCGAGCGCAGCGAAGCAATCCAGGGTGGCTCGGCATTGGATTGCCGCGGGGCTACGCCCCTCGCAATGACGATTCAACTTTGCCGAAACGACTCTTAAGGCGTCATTTCCCCGGCTTCGCCAGCGCCGTGCAAAAAGCATCGGCGGCCAGCGCAACCCGCGATTCAGAGGTGTCGCGATTGGCCGGGCTGTTCTGCACGTCGCGCGTCTCGGTGTTGAAAGCGAGCAGGCTGCCGGCATGCTGGTCGGGGCAGAAGCTCAGATAGGCGCGGAAACCGTTCTGGTCGCCATGATGGCGGATCACGCGAACGCCTTCGAAGCGATCGACGAAGAAGGACAAGCCGGACTGCGTCGTCTCCGCCATGCGGCCCTGCGTGAAATCTTCGCCCGCCGAAATCTGCGGCTGCCACATCTCCTCCAGCGAGGATCGCTTGAGCACCAGGTCGTAATCGGCCCCGCGCGCCGGATCGCCGAGCAGAAAGGCGAGATATTTCGCCATGTCGGGCATCGGCGCATTCAGCCCGCCATTCGACACGGTCACGCCGGTATCGACGTCGAACGGCGCCGCAGTGCGCTTGCCGTCGCGGACATAATAGCTGTGCGACCGGTGCGGCAGCAGATGCGGCGGCGTATGGTCGAAATAGCTGGCATGCATGCCGAGCGGCCTGAGGATGTTCTTGTCGATATAGACTTCGAAATCCTCGCCCGAGAGCCGCTCGATCACCTGGCCGAGATAGATGATGCCGGGATTGGAGTAGCGGAAGCGCGAGCCCGGTTTGAACTTCACTTCGGTATAGGGGAACATCGCGACGAGCTGCGACCAGCTCTTCGGCTCGAACGGCTGCCAGTCATGGTCGCGCCACGGCCAGGTCGCGCCGCCGAAGCCAGCGCTGTGGCTCATCAGTTGGCGCAGCGTGATCGCATTCGTATCGCCGAACGGATTGTGCACCGCCGCGAGTTCGGGAACATAACGGAGGATTGGATCGTCGAGTTTCAGCAGCCCACGATCGCGCAGCTGCATGATCGCGATGCCCGTCATTGTCTTGGTGATCGACGCCCAGTGATAGATGGTCTGCGCATCGACGGGCACATGCGCGTCGGCATCCTGTTCGCCCAGATGATCCGCCGCGACCGTCCTGCCGTCGCGCACGACGTAGAAGCTGCTGCCCGCGATCCCCGCCTTCTTCGCTTCCTCACGGTGGACGGTGCGGAACGCGCCCAGTGCCTCACGAAAGGCGTGCTCATTGGCCACGGCCGGGCTGGCTATGAGTGACGCGGCAAGCATGAGCGTGGTGGCGACCGGGTGCAGCATGACGATATTCCCCTCCGTTGACGTGCGGAGGATTAGGCGGAGTGCCGCCCGCGAGGCAATGCGTGCAGTGAGACTTTATCCTCCCCGCCGCAGAGAGGAGAATTTAGCAGTCCCCAATCAGCCTACCGAGCCCCATCCGCCCGCACCGCGGCCACCACTTCATCTACCGCGCGAAGCACCACATCGGGGCGCTCCAGCTGGATATAGTGGCCTGCATCGGGCACCAGTTCATGCCGCGAGCGGGTCGACCAGCTTGCCTCGTCGTCATGCAGCCCCTGCCACAATTTCTGCTGGGCAAGCCCCTCGGCCGGCGTCAGCCCTTGTGCCTGGAGTTCTTCCGGCGAATTGGGTTTCATCGCGGTGAGCACGACGATCGGCCGATCGCCCAGCGTCCGCAATTTGCCGCCCTGCGCGAAGATCGTCGGCAGTGCCGTCATTTCGGCGATCGCGCCCTGCATACTGTGACCTATATAAGCCTGACGCGCATCGGTGATCGCCTTCGGTTCGTCCGGCGTACCCTGCTGCGCGGGCAGCAACCGGGCAAATCCCGTCCATGACAGCTTGCCTATAATCCGCAGAACGAGCGGGAGTTCGGGAGATTCCGGCTGCTTGCCCGGCAGGGTGAGCTTTGCGATCTGATCGGGATGCGAAGCATCGACGAAGACCAGCCCCTTCACATTGCCACCGAACTGCCGCGTATAGTTCATGATATACGGCCCACCGAGCGAATGGCCGACCAGCACCAGCGGCCCCTTGATCCCCGCCCCGGCCAATGCGGCATGAAGGTCGCGCGCGGCATGATCGCCATCCTGCGCATGGGGTGGCGCATCGCTCCACATGATGCCGGCACGATCCGAAGAGCAGACCCGCGTCGTCTTCGCGATCGCATCCTGCACCTTGTACCAGGCCAGCGTGCCGTTGATGTCGAGGCCGGATTCGAGAATGACGGTGGGCGATCCGCTGCCGCGACAATCGAGATGGATGCGCCGCCCACCGATATCGACCATCTGGCCGCGCGGCGGGAAACGCGTCTCGACATCGCGGCGCGCATATTGCTCGTAAAGCGCGCCGCCGATCAGCGTGACGAGAATGATCGCCACGATCACGATCGCGATCCATTTCGCTACGGTCTTGAGCCGCCCCACCCACACGCCCATCGCCAAACCCTTCTTCTTCGTTTTGATCGTCAGAACCGGCCGGAAAGCGAGATGCCGACCGTCCGGGGCTGGACGATGCTTGCGCTGCCCAATCCATCGGGTGCAATCGCCCCCGACCCATAGGATGTCAGCCCGCGACTGTTGCCGAGATTCTTCACATAAAGCCCCGCGGAATATCTCTTGCCCTGCAGCCCCAGTCGCAGATCGATCGTGTCGTAATGCGGGATCAGTTTCTGGCCGGCGAGATCGAAGCCCGAATAGCGGTCGCCGACATAGCTCCAGCGCCCGCCAATATAGGCGTTATAGTCCGAAAAGACCGGCAGCGAATATTCGGCGTCAACCGACTGGCCCCACTTCGAAACGAAGGGCAACCGGCTTCCCGCAACGGCCTCGATCGACGACGGGCTCGATGTCGTCAGCTTGGCATCAGTATAGGCGCCGACGAATTTGAGCGTGAGGCCCTTCACCGGCACCGCCGTGATGTTCCACTCGATGCCCTGGCTGCGTGCCTTTCCACCATTGGCGTTTACCCCGGTGTTCTGCACGACCTGCAAAAGCTGGATATGATCCCAGTCGACAAGGAACGCCGTCAGATCGAGCGACAGCCGGCCATCGAGCAACGTCGATCTTACGCCCACTTCGTAATTGGTCGTGGTATCCGCATCATATTGCCGGGGCACCGCTGGATCGACCATCGGCGGCAGGATGTTCGGGCCGCCCGGACGAAAGCCGCTGGCCACCCGCGCATAGACCATCAGATCGCGGCTGATCTTCCAGCGCGGCGCGACCGAATAGGTGAACACCTTGCCGACCGATTTGGCCGTGAACGAAATCGGCGTGCCGCCGAAGAAATAGCCATCGCCCTCCTGAAGTGCATTCTGCCTGTTGTCGGAATAACGCCCGCCGACACGCACATCGAATGCAGGGCTCAGCTTCAGCGTCACATTCGCAAAACCGGCATATTCGGAATAGGTCGATGACAGGGTCAGCGTCTGCAGCAGCGGCAGGTTCGGCGACGGCGTCTGCGTACCCAGGATATAGCCGGTGAACAGCTGGTTCAGATACGCCTTTTCATGCGTGTAATAGCCGCCGACCTGCCATTCCAGCCTGTCGGATTCAGCGGAAGACAGTCGCACTTCCTGCGTGAACTTCTTCAGGTTGATGTTCTGCAGCAGCCCCAAAGCAAGCGGCTCTCCGAACAGGTAATCGGTCAGATATTCGCGATAGGTGATCGGCTCCAGCGCATAGATGGAAGAAAAATCGATCGGCTGCCTGGCATCGAGCACGCCATAGCTGGTCGTCGATACCAGTGAGACGGCGCCCAGATCCCAATTCGCCGTCGCGTTGTAGTTCTGATAGCGGAACCGCATATTTTCCCGCAGATATCGCTGCTGGACCAGATCGCCATGGCCGGGCTCCAACGTCACCGGATCGGTATCGATGACGTAGGTGCCGCCATATTTGGTCTGCTGCCCCATGGCCGTCAGCGTGATCGACAGATCTTCGGTCGGCTTGAGCAGGATCGCGGCACGGCCGCCGAACTTCCGCCCGCCATTGATGTTGCGATTGCCCAGCAGCGTATTGTCGATGAAGCCGGGCATTTTCTGCTCATATCCGCTGACGCGGACGGCAACGCTGTCGCTGAGCGGCAGGTTGACCATGCCGCGCACGGCCAGGCCGGACTCCCCGCTCTTGATCGTTTCCCAGGCCAATTCCGCCGCGCCTTCGGCACCGCTTGTGTCGGGCGTGTTGCCGACGAACTTGATCAGTCCGCCCTGCGCGTTGGCGCCATATAATGTACCCTGCGGTCCGCTCAGCACCTCGACGCGCTGCAGGTCCCAGGTGTCGATATCGCCCGCCAGCGATCCGCCGTTGAGCAGCGCCGTGCTCGATCCGAACGGGGATTCGTCGACATAGATCGCAACGGTCGATCCGACACCGCCCGCATTCAGGCCGCGCAAGGTGACGCGCGTCACGCCTGGCCCCTGCCCTTCGAGCGACAAGCCGGGAACCGATGACGCATAATCCGCGAAACTATGCTGCTGCCGCTGGGCCAGTTCTTCCCCCCGAAGCGCGGTGACGCTCAACGGCACCTCCTTCAGCACTTCGCGGCGCTTCTGTGCGGTGATGACGATGTCGGCGGGCAGCCCTTCGCGCTCCTCCGAAACTTCTCGCGGCGCCGGCGTCTCGACGACATAGGCGTTGGCATTGGCCGCGCGGAAGGTCAGCCCGGTTCCTTCCAGCAAACGGCCCAGTGCCTGATCGGCAGGGTAATTGCCGCGGACCGTTTTCGATCGGGCGCCGGTCAACCGGTCACGATTGAACATGACCGCCTTGCCGCTCTGCCGCCCGAATTCCTCCAGCGCGGCCGCAACGTCCTGCGCAGGGATGTTGAACCCGCGGCGCGCGCGGTCCTGCGCATGCGCAGACGTGACCGGAATCATCATGGTGGTGACTGCCGCGCTGGCCATTGCCGCTGCGAGAATATGCCTGATTGTCTTGTTGTGCATTGTCCGTCCCCCTCATGCCCCGCGGCTTTTGCCGCCCATTTGGTAGGACGAGGAAAATCGGGTGCTCCGAACGCAGAATGACGATTTTTTTACAGGCTCAGGGCCGGGCGTCTGACTTCCACTCAAGAGTGATGGCACCGGGCGATCGTTGGCGTGCCGTGATCGGATAGAAAGCCTCGAGCGCGGCCACGAAATCCTTTTCCTGGGTCGTTGGAAACACGCCACTGACGCGCAGGTCGGCGATCCTCGGATCCTCGACGACCAGCATCGTCGTGGAATAGCGATTAATCTCCGCGACAGCATCCGCCAGCCGATCGTCGCGGAAGATCAGGACGCCACGGTTCCACGCGGTCTCGCGTTCGACATCACCGAACGCCACCACCGCATCGCCGGAAACCGGAGCGACGAGCCGTTGTCCGGGCTCCATTTCGTCGCGGTCGATCCACGGGATCAGGCGCGCCAATCCTTGCGGTCTGGCTGTGTCGACGCGCACATGCCCCTCGACGAGCAGCACCGCGACGCCCCCGCCCCGTTTTATTTCGACATCGAAGGCCGTGCCCGTCGCCGTGATCAACCGGCTTCCCGCAGCCACGACGAACGGACGCTTCTTGTCCTTGGCGACATGGAACAACGCCTGGCCCGCGAGCAGCCGAACGTCGCGCCGATCGCGGGAATAGGCGACTTCGAGGGTCGATCCCGTATTCAGCGCAACGCGCGATCCGTCCGGCAGCGTGAATTCGCGACGCTCGCCGACCTTCGTCGTATAAAGATTGCCGGCGGCCATCTGTCGCGGCGGCACGATCGCGGTCGGCACACCCGACCAGATGATCCCGGCAGCCAGGCTCGCCGCCATGGCGATGCCCGCGACCCAATATCTTCTTCTGTCGGGCCGGCGCGTCCGGACCATGTCCAGCGCGGCTTCGCGCATCTCGCGGACCTCGGGCTGCGCGGCGAAATTTCCGACCAGATCGACGCGCGTATCGATCTCGTCCCATGCCCGTGCGTGGCGCGGATCGGCGAGCCACGCGGAAAAGCGTGCATCCTCGGCGAACCTTTTCGGGTCCATCTGGCGGCGCGTTGCCCACCAGATCGCCGCATCATCGGGATCGGCGGGCAGTCGGTTCGATCCCGGCGTCACTTCAATCGCTCCCTCAGGAGCTTCAGTACGCGGCTGATATCCTTTTCGACAAGGCGCTGCGACACGCCGAGCGCCGCGGCGATTTCCCGCCCCGGCATTTCTTCGAAACGATTGAGCACGAACACCATCCGCACGCGTTCGGGCAATTCCTGCAGTGCATCGATGAAGACGGTATAGGCTTCGCGGCCCAGCAATTCCCGTTCCGGCGAGATTTCGTCGATCAGCCGATGATGGGGATCGGCATAGCCTTCGCTTTCGATCACCGGCCTGATCCGGCTTCGCCGGAAGCGATCCCTGAGCAGATTGGCGGCGATCTGGAAGATATAGCGTTCGGCATTGTCGATGGTGTCGAGTTCGGCGCGCCGGCTGAGCGACACGAACACGTCCTGCGTCATATCCTCGACGTCGTTGCGATCGCCGATCCGCCGGCTGAAGAACGCCATCACCGCCGACCGGTATCGCGCCGACAGCGCGACGATCACGCCCTCGTCGGACGCATGATCGGGCCGTGTCACCTCCGCTGAGCCAAAATCGACTTCATAATCATCAATGACGAGCCCACGCCGCTCTTCCGAACGGACGCTTCACATTTTTAAGAGGAGCGCCGATCGATATCGGCCCGGCAAGCTAGTCTCCGGTGCGTTTGAGAACGGACCCGAGCAATGTCATCGTCGCGACCTTCCCGTCCGGCCCGATGACGAAGGGCACGAATTGCGGCCCCGCGACATCGCCGACGCTCGGCTCGGCGCGCAGACGGAACAGGCCCGGCTTCCAAGGCTCAAGCCCGGCGGAAAAAGCACCCTTGCCTTCGAATGCCAGCCGAAGCCCGGTTCCCTCAACACGCACCCGGACCACACCCGATCCGCCGGCCTTGTCCTCATAGGATCCGGCATAAAGATCGAGCGGCTGTACAGCGGGTGCCGCGCCACGCGCGGCCAGAAGATCCTGATCCTGCTTTGCGATCGCGGCCTTCGTTGCGCGCGAGCGTGCCAGCGCTTCTGCGCGCCAGTCGCGGCCGGGTGTCTTCAGCAGGCGATCGAACACATGAAACGCGATCGCCTTGTGCAGTGTATAGCCATCGCGCACCGACTGGAATCCGTTGCCCAGCACGACCACGCCGATCTTGCGGTCAGGCAATGTCGCCACATAGGCGGGAAAGCCGATGACGCCGCCGCCATGCGCAACATAGTCCATGTCGCGATAGCGGGCGGTCTGCCAGCCCAGCGCATAACCCTCATGCTTTCCTTCGAAGGGAAACTGGCTGCGGCCGCGCAGATTCTGCTGGGCATGAAGTTCGGTCACGGTCTCCGGACGCAGGATCGTCAAGCCGTTCGCGCGCCCTTCGTTCAGATGCGGCATCAGCCATTTCGCCATGTCGTTCGCGCTGGAGACGACCGACCCCGCGCCCGCGGCATTATCGTAGCTCTGCCACGCCATCGGCACCATCGTGCCATTGGCGGTGATGCCGTGCGGCATCGCCACATTGCCATCCTTTGCCAGGGTCAGATCGGCCTTGCCGGAAGGGGCGCTGCCCATGAAGGTGGGCGTGGCGTTCTCGCTGTCCCACAGATCGAGCACGCCCGTCTTGCTGCGCGCCATGCCGAGTGGACCGAACAGTCGGGACTTCACGAAATCCTGCCAACTTTTGCCCGACCGCGCCTCCACCACTTTCTGCGCCACGCCGAACATCAGGTTGCTGTAGAGAAAGGAGTCGCGGAACTGGGTCGCTTCGGGTGCGGTGCGGAGCAGCGCCATCGCCTCGTCCGGGTTCATGATGCCCAGTGCGAACCAGGACGGATCGGCGATGCCGGTGCGGTGGCTCACCAGGTCGCGCACCGTGACATGGCTGGTCAACCACGGATCGCGCAGACGGAAAGCGGGTACATGATCGATCACCGGATCGTCCCAGCGCAGCTTGCCCTCATCGACCAGCAGGCCGAGCGCCGCCGTGGTAAAGGCCTTGCTGGTCGAACCGATCTCGAACAGCGTATCGGCATCGACCTTCTCCGCCCTGCCTTTCTGGCGGACACCAAAGCCCTTCACGTAAAGGACCTTGCCCTCCTCGACGACCGCCACCGCGACACCGGGAAATTGCCAGTCCGAACGAACCTGCTCGATATAGCGATCGAGATCGGCCAGGCGCGGATCCGCGTCCTGCGCAAGCGCGGGGCTGATATGGGTCAACGCCCATGCGACAAGCGCAACCCGGGCCAGTCTGGTGGAGGTGACTTGGATCATGTGCTGCGTTCCAGTGCGGATCGTTTCGCTATCGAATACGGATGTTCGTCTTTTCGAGGCCCCAAGAGAGAATCCACGAATTGTTCTGGATAGCTGAGCGATTGTTGCCACGCGGTCAAGTTTCGATTACGAAAAATATCTGAACCGGAGAAAGCGATGATGAAGAGCGCGCGTGGCTATGGCTTTCTCCTGCTTTCGGCGATCGTCTATGCGGTGAACATCATCGATCGGCAGCTCTTGCCGTTGATGGCAGAATCGGTGCGCAAGGATATCGCGCTGTCCGACTGGCAGATGGGCCTGCTCACCGGGATCAGCTTCGCGGTCTGCTATGCGCTCTTCACCCTGCCCATCGCCTGGATCGCCGACAGCGGCAATCGCCGCAATCTGGTCGCGATCTGCCTGAGCGTCTTCAGCGTGGCGACCGCGGCATGCGGCTTCGTCCAGAATTTCGGCCAGCTCGTGGTCGCGCGCATGGCGGTCGCCATCGGCGAAGCGGGCACGACGCCCGCATCGCTCTCGATGCTGGCCGACACCTTCCCCGATCGGAAAGGCTTCGCATCGGGCGCATTCACCGCGGGCGGCAATCTGGGGCTGCTCGGCGGCGTGCTCCTCGTCTCAGGCATGGCGAGCCAGATGGGCTGGCGCGCGACATTCGTGATCACCGGGCTGATCGGTGTGGTCACCGCGATCATCTATATGCTGACCGTTCGCGAACCGGCGCGGATCACGCCAGTAACGCGGCAGGATTACCGGCTGGTGCTGCGCCGGCTGGGCGGCCATTCCAGCTTTCGCCTCGCGACGTGCGCGATGGTCGGCATCCTGTTCTTCACCAATGGCACCGGCGCCTGGACACCTGCCTTCCTGTCGCGCGCGCACGGCCTGTCGATCACGCAGGTCGGCATGTTCGTCGGCCTGACCGCCGGGCTGATCGGCCTCATCTGCGTGCTGGCGTCCGGGCCGCTCATCGATCGACTGGCGCGCCGCGACATACGCTGGATGGGCTGGCTGCCCGCCATCGTGCTGACGATCATGATCGTCTCGATGGCGATCGGCGTGCAGATCAGGGACGTCCGCATCGCCCTGCCCGTGCTCGCGATCGCACCCAGTCTGGCGCTGGTTCCCGCAACCTGCATGTTCGCAGTGCTGCAGACCGCGATCCCCGCCGGCCTGCGCGCATCGGCGACAGCAATGCTGTTCCTCGTCGCCAATCTGATCGGCATGGGCATGGGTCCGACATTGGTCGGCGCACTCAGCAGCTATTGGGAACATTCAACCGCCCTCAGCCTGCGCCCGGCACTGTTCTTCGGCATGCTGCCAAGCGTGGTCGGCGTGGTCGCCTGCCTGTTCCTCGCGCGAAAACTGGCTGGCGACATTCGCGCGCTTTCGGATGAATTGCCGGCTCTCGCGTGATGTGAAAGTTATTTGTCGGTTTTGTGAAATCCGATCGTCTTCCTCTTGAGTGCGTGGGGCGTATCGATCCCCGGCGACAGCTCAGGGGGAGTGGCACATGACGAAGTTCGGTTCGGTGATGCGGTTGTGCGTGGCGGTTGCCGCACTCGGGGGGCTTTCGGCGGCCGCAGCGGAAGAACCCGGCTACAAGCCTGCGCCGGGTGAGCTCGATAAGCTGATCTCCGCACCGCTTACGCCGCACATCCTGCCGGCGCCCGGTAAGAGCCGCGTCGCGATCGTCGCCCAGCCCTATGGCGTCCGCACGATCGCCGAACTGGCCGAGCCGGAGCTTCGCCTCGCCGGCTTCCGCTTCAACCCCGAGGCCTGGGCGCGCGGCCGCGAACCATGGACGGTGACCTATTATCGCAGCCTGTCGCTGGTCGATCTGGCAAATGGCCGCATCCGCGCCATCGCCGGCCTGCCCGCCGCCGGCCGGATCTCCAGCGTCGCCTGGTCGCCCGATGGCGCCAGAGCAGCAGTCAGCGTTGCCGGCTATGACGGCGGACGCCGTCACGGGCTGTGGCTGGTCGACGCCGCCACAGCCACTGCCACCCAGATCGCCGGCCTCGACGTCAACAGCGTGCTCGGGCCGCCCTGCGCATGGCTGAGCAACAACACGCTGCTGGCGTGCCTCGCCGTGCCGTCCACCCGAGCCGCAGCGCCGGTGGCTTCGGCCGATACGATCGCGCCCTCCGTCGAAGCCAATGACGGCAAGGTCGCGCCGGGCCGGACCTATCAGGATCTGCTCAGGTCGCCGCTCGACGAACGGCTGCTCGACCATCACATGGCGACCGAGCTGGCGCTGGTCGGCACCGACGGCACGGTCCGGCGGATCGGGAAGGCCGCGCTTCACGATCGCATCGCACCATCGCCCGACGGACAATGGCTGCTCGTCAGCGAGCGCGTGCGTCCCTATTCCTATCAGTTCCCGCTCGACAAATTTCCGCAGCGCCTGTCGGTCCTCAATCTCGGCGACGGCAGCAGCATGACGATCGTCGAGAAGCCGCTCGAGTCCGGCGTGCCGATCGCGATGGACGCGGTCGGCACCGGCCCGCGCGCGGTGGAATGGCGGTCGGATGCGCCGGCGACCCTGGTCTGGGCAAGCGCGCTCGACGGCGGCGATCCCGCACGCGCGGCGACCGAACGTGACGAGCTTCTCACCTTGTCCGCACCATTCACCGCCGCGCCGGCCAGCGTCGCCCGGCTTCAGTCGCGCTTCTACGCCGTGAACTGGAGCACCGACGGCAAGGCCCTGGTCGAGGAACGGTGGCGCAAGACGCGGCTGCGCCGTCTGTCGGCGCTCGATCGCACCGGCCTGCACACACTCTACGAAGGATCGACCGAGGATGGCTATGCCGATCCCGGCGCGCCGCTGATGACGGTCAACGCTCAGGGGGCGCCGGTGATCGCGGATGCCGGCAAGGGACAGGTCTGGCTGACCGGCACCGGCGGCACGCCCGAGGGTGATCGGCCTTTCACATCGCGGCTCGATCTCGCCACCGGCGTGCGCCGCATCGCCTGGCGGTCGGCCGCCGATCGTTATGAGGAGGCGCAGGACGTGCTCGCCGACGGACGCCTGCTGGTCCGTCGCGAAAGCGCGACGATCCCGCCCGATTATTATCTGGTTGCGCCCGGCGGCCGCGAAACCCGGCTGACCCATTTCCCCAACCCGTTCGGCACGACCGCGCTCGCCCAGAAGAAGCTGCTTCACTATACCCGCGCCGATGGCGTGCCGCTGACGGCGACGCTCTATCTGCCGCCGGATTACAAGCCCGCAGACGGCCCGTTGCCGACCGTGCTTCATGCCTATCCCGCGGAGTTCAAATCGCGCGACACCGCGGGCCAAGTGAAGGGATCGCCCAACCGCTTCCCCGTCTACGGCTTCTACCAGCTCTATCCGCTGCTCGCCTATCGCGGCTATGCGGTGCTGTTCAATGCAGCCCTGCCGGTCATTGGCGAGGGCGCCAGCGAACCCAATGATACGTTCGTGGAGCAACTGGTCTCGGGTGCGAAGGCGGCGATCGACGAAGGCGTACGCCTCGGCGTCGTCGATCGGGCGCGCGTCGGGGTGACCGGCCACAGCTACGGTGCCTTCATGACCGCGAACCTGCTGGCGCATTCGGACCTGTTCAAGGCCGGGGTGGCGTTGAGCGGTGCCTATAACCGCACGCTCACGCCATTCAGCTTCCAGAACGAGGTGCGCAGCTATTGGCAGGCGCCGGAGCTCTACACCCGCATGTCGCCCTTCTCGTTCGCAGATCGGATCAAGCAGCCGCTGTCGCTGATCCACGGCGCCGCCGATGACAATATGGGAACCTTCCCGATCCAGAGCGAGCGCTTCTACGCAGCACTGAAGGGACACGGAGCAACCACCCGCCTGACCATGATGCCGTTCGAAGCCCATCGCTACGACGCGCGGGAGTCGATGGGGCAGGTCGTCTGGGACTGGGACGACTGGTTCGGTCGCTATCTGAAAGGCGCCAAGTAACCCTGCCTTAGGGCCGTATGCGACTGGATGGACCCAATTATATCCGAAATACCGGATATGCTTCCGTCCAGTTGCACCTCGTTCTAGACAGGGGTCCAACACCGCCTGGATTTGCCGGAGACACACCATGGATCGTCGCAATTTCGTCATCGGCGCCGCCGCGGCCTCGCTGGCCGGCGCGCTGCCGGTTCGGGCTGCGGCCGCCATCGGCACCCCCACCAAGGCGGACGCCGATCTGCGCGCGATGCTCGATCGCTTTTTCTACGCGCGGCTCAACGAGTCGCCCGAACAGGCGACGCGCCTCGGCCTCGACACCGGGCCACGCGCTGCGCTCAGAACCAAACTCGACGACGAATCCGCGACGGCGCAGGCACGCCAGCTTGCCCGCGCAAAGGGCGAATTGGCCGAGTTGAGCAAGGTCGATACCGCCAAACTCTCCGCCGCAGGCAAGATCGACCATGAAGTCGTCACCTATCAGCTCACCCAGTCGATCGCGGGCGCCGAACGCTTCCGCTACGGCAGCAGTATGGGGCGCTTCTCCCCCTATGTGCTCAGCCAGCTAAGCGGCCCCTATCGCGACGTGCCCGATTTTCTGGAATCGCAGGTACGCGTGCGCGACGCGGCGGAGGCGGACGCCTATCTCGCCCGGCTGGAGGCATTTCCCGGCGCGATCGACACGAGCAGCGCCAGCCAGCGCGAGGACGCGGCCAAGGGCGTGTTCGCGCCTGACTATATCCTCGACACCACGTTGAAAATCCTCGCCAGCGCGCGCGAAAAGCCGGCGGATCAGACGGTGATGGTCGCGACCTTCGCGGCGAAATTGAAGGCGGCGAACCTGCCGGCCGACCGCGTCGCGCAAGCAACCGCGATCGTCGAGCAGAAGGTGTTCCCCGCACTCGACCGCCAGCGCGATCTGGTCACCGAGCTGCGCGCCAAGGCCGTCCACGACGCCGGTTGCTGGCGCCTGCCCGACGGCGATGCCTATTACAGCGCGGCCGCCGAAGCCGCGACGACGGTGAAGATCACCGGCGACGAGATCCACCGCCTCGGGCTGGAGCAGGTGGCGGAGATCAGCGCCCGGATCGACACGATCCTGAAAGGCGAAGGCATGAGCCAGGGCAGCGTCGGCGATCGCATGGTCGAACTCAACAAGCGCCCCGACCAGCTCTACCCCAACACCGACGAAGGCCGCGACGCACTGCTCGCCCAGCTCAATCGCCAGATCGAGGCGATGCAGCCGCGCCTGTCCGAAGCGTTCGCGGTGCTGCCCAAGGCGCCGGTCGAGGTCCGCCGCGTGCCGCCGACAATCCAGGCGGGCGCACCGGGCGGCTATTATCAGAACGCCTCGCTCGATGGCTCGCGCCCGGCCATCTACTACATCAACCTGCGCGACACGTTCGACCGGCCCAAATTCGGCCTGGCCACACTGACCCACCACGAGGCCGTCCCCGGCCATCACCTTCAGGTCAGCGTCGCACTGGAGAGCCCGGAAATCCCGATGATCCGCCGGCGTGGTTTCTTCAGCGGTTATTCGGAGGGCTGGGCGCTCTATTCCGAGCAGCTCGCCGACGAGATGGGCATGTTCAAGGGCGATCCGCTCGGCCAGGTCGGTTATCTCCAGTCGCTGCTGTTCCGCGCGACCCGACTGGTGGTCGACAGCGGCATGCATTCAAAGCGCTGGAGCCGCGAAAAGGCGACCGACTATCTGATCGCGACGACCGGCATCGCGCGCGGCCGCAGCCAGGGCGAGATCGATCGCTACACCGTCTGGCCGGGCCAGGCCTGCAGCTACAAGATCGGCCATACCGTCTGGACGCGCCTGCGCGCCGAAGTCGAGAAACAGCCCGGCTTCAACCTGAAGGAATTCCACGGCGTTCTGTCGGACGGAGCGATGCCGCTCGCCGTGCTGGAGCGTGTGGTGCGGCGGCGCTGGTCGGTCGGCTGAGGGGAGCGAGGACCGAGGCACCAATTACTGTCGGTCGCTCCAGCGAAAGCTGGAGCCCATGCAATAGTCCAACCGCACTGCAGCTCAAAGATCGTATGGGCTCCAGCTTTCGCTGGAGCGACAGTGAACGGATTTGCGCCGTTAGCGCGGAAAACCGCCCAGATGCAGATAGAAGGGATCGAAATCCGCTACCGCCGCCAGGCCGTCGGGATCGAGGATCTCGACAGTGCGCGCCTTGAACACTGCCAGCCCCGCCTCGCGCAAAGTCCGCAGCACGCGGTTCACATGGACGGACGTGAGGCCGCACGCATCGGCGATGTCGACCTGGCTGAGCGGCAGCGAATAGCCATTGCCAGTGGTGTGCTCGACCACCTTGAGACGCGCATGCAATTCGCACAGCAAATGCGCGACGCGCTCCTTTGCGCTGCGACGCCCCACCGAAAGCACCCATTCGCGATGGAGCGCGGCATCGAGCAGCGTGCTGAGCCACAGCAGCCGTGTCAGATGCGGATGCGTCTCGGTAATACGGCGGAGATTAGCGTGGGGGAACAGCGCGATGCGAACCGGGGTAAGCGCAACAACATCATGTTCGAGCCGCTGGATCAGGAAACTGTGCAGATCGACGAAATCGCCGGGCACATGCAATGCAACGATCTGCCGGCGTCCGTCGGACAATGTGATCTGGCGGGCGACGATGCCTTCAAGCAGCAAATGGCTCTGCGTCTGCGGCTCTCGCTCATGAACCAATATCTCACGCGTGGCCGCGTTGCGGATGCCCGAACAGGCGCTGTCGAGCACCTCTTCCTCTTCATCCGACACCACATCTCGACACCGCAGCTTCAGCAGGTGTGCGGCCAGTTCACTCCGGTACGACATCGTCACTTCACCCCGATCACCCGATCAATACGCGTTTCGCGTGCAAGATACGAGCGTCCGCCACGCCATCGTGGTGGGAACGGACGCAAAAGATCCCCCGAAGCATGGCTCCGGGGGATCCCTTCGATTCTCTCATAAGGCTTAGCGGATGGCGTTACCGATCACCGCGCCAATGATGCCACTGACCAACGCGACCATCACCGCGTCGTTGCCCGACTGCACCCACTGATAACCGCGTGGCGCGTTGCCGAGATGATAGGCCCGGGGATTGTTGATCACCCGATAGTTCTGCACCTGGCGGCGATCGAAGCGCTGGCCCTTGGCCCAGCGGTGCTGGCCGTTGCGGTAATTGTTCTGACCGTAGCGATTGTCGTTGCGGCCGTTGCGATAGTCGTTCTGGCCATGGCGGTTGTCGTTCTGGCGAATATCTCGCCCGTAATTCTGCTGATAAGGAGCCGCCTGTGCCTGGCTGGCAACCAGCGGGCTGGCGATCATGCTGGTTGCGGCCAGCGCCATCAGAAACTTCTTCATGGTTCGTTCCTTCTCGTTCCGGCGCCTTCAGCGGCGTCTGGGAAAGAGATAGGGCTCACTTGTCGCAGCCATGTGCCGGAAGCACGCGAATGTGTCGGAAAGTGTAACGAGACGATCGGCCGGTCAAATCATCAGCCACAGCGATGCAGCCGCAGCCGCGACACTGGCAAACAATGGCGCCGCCGCACGCACGCCACGACGATTGGGAGCAATGACAAGCGTCATCACACCTTTGAGCGCCGTGTTGGCGAGGACAGGCGCCGTCAGCATCAACCCCGCCGTTCGCCCGTCCAGCGTTCCCGGCGCAAGTCCGGCGACCGTCAGCACCGCGGCATCGACATCGGCAACGCCGGTAACGGTGAGAAGAACTCCCAGCCCCGCGTCGCCGTAGCGCGCCTGCGCCCAGCGCGAAGCGATCGCCAGCACCGCAACCATCGCCGCCAGGATCAGCGCAGGCCCGAAATCGAGCGGATTGCCCAGCGGAACCTCCCCTGGCGGGACCGGTTTCATCCGGCGCAGCGACAGTGCGGCGGCCGCAAGTGCGACGATGATGGCGGGAATCATCGCCAGCGCGAGCGCGGGCAGCGCATGGGTCAGCAGGACGGCGGACAGCAACATGACGCGGACGAACATCGTGCTGGATGCGATGGAGATGCCCGCGATCAGTGCACCTTCACTCGGCGACGGCTCGGCCAGTTTGCGCGCATAGGCCGCCGTCACCGCGGTGGACGAGACGATGGCGCCGGTCAACGCGGTCAGCAGCAGCCCCCGCGTCGGCCCCGCGCGTCGCGTCGCGGCATAGCCGACGAAGGACAGACCGCAGACGAGCACGACCACCGTCCAGATCTGAAACGGATTGATCGCGTCATAGGGGCCGAAACCGCGATCGGGCATCAGCGGCAGGATCACCAGCGCGATCAGCGCGAACCGCGCGATCGACCCGATCTCTTCCGGGCTGATTCCCTTGAGCAGCATATGCATCCGCTCGCGCATCGACAGAAGCACCACCACCACCGCTGCGGTCGCGAGCGCCGTCATCTGATAGCCCGTTGTCGCGAGCACACCGAGCATCAGTGTCAACAGCGCCGTGAGCGGCGTCGTCGCACTGCGATTGACCTTGCCGATGCTGTCGCGTGCATAACCCACCACAAACAATGCCGCGATCGCGACTAGCATCGCGACCGACAGCGGCATCGGCAGCAGCCCGGCAATCCCACCCGACAACCCGATCAGCCCAAATGTCCGGAAGCCCGCGACACGCGTGCCATCCGGCTCCAGGCGAAGCAGCCAGCCGCGCTCGATTCCGATGAGCAGGCCGATCGCCAGCGCACATGCCAGCAGTTTCAATTGATCCGGCTCGCCCATCACCGCCCCCTGCCCTGCATGGCTCGCGCAGGCCATGCGCAAAACTACCTATGACCGCCCATTCTCGCGCCACGACCATCGCCTCAGGAAAGTTGCGTATGGCGCGACGCACGCCGCAATCCGACAATCAGGGCAAGATCGAAAGGATCCGCAATGAAGATGCCCACGCCCGATATCCGTGACGATCATGGCCGCATCGCCGGAAACGGACCGCAAAGACAGCGGACCGCCGATCGACGAGGCAACCACATTCTGCTCCCCTGGGGATCTGTCGCCTCATCGCGACAAAAGACGACAGATTGAGTCCTCCGGTGCACGAGCCATCTGCCACGGATGCGACGATCATCCATCACCACTCCCCAAAAGCCTGTTGATCCGAAACGCCGGCTATGACAGAGACACTCGCGATGACGAACTTTATCACCTCGCATAAGGGCTATTGGCGCTTCCTGTAGGGAGCGGCGCGTCATCATCCATGACCATCGCCGCCGGGTACGGTGAGCGCATGGTCTTCAAGCGATAGTCATCTGCCCCGGCGGCCCTCGAAAAAGGGCGAACCGTGACACATCCAATCGACATCACCACGCCGCGAAGCCGGATCGCGCCGCTCGTCAACGACGACGCGCCGGACCTTCACGCCATCACCGATGCCTCGGTCACCACCAGCGTCTCCTTCCTGCCCGAACCCTTCACGCTTGACGACGCCCGCGTACTGACGGTCGCGACCGACGAGCGTCGCTTCCTGGGCGTGCGCGATCGTGCGTCCGGCGCGCTGCGCGGGGTCATCGGCCTGCATCGCAAGCCGTTCGGTGCGATCGAGATCGGTTACTGGTTCGCCGCGTCCGCGCGCGGCCAGGGGCTTGCCACCGAAGCCGTCGACGCCGTGCTGGATGCACTCCAGGGGCTGTCGACCTGCAGCCGGATCGAGGCGGAGTGCAGCATAGACAACCGGCCGTCCTGGGGCCTGCTTCAGCGCGTCGGTTTCCGGCCGACCGGCGATGCGGGCGAACGGCCCGGCCGGATGCTCATGCTGTGGCATGGCCAGCCGGGCACGCGGATCGACGTATGCTAAAATGCGCTCAAACTGCGCGGAGATGCCCGGCGAATGTGTCGAGATCGGTGTTCGTCCCGCAGACCAGGATGCCGACGCGCTTGCCCTCCAGTTCGGCGCGTAGCGGCCCGAACAGGGCGGCGCTCGCTGCAGCGGCCGCCGGCTCGACCGCCAGCTTCATCTCCTCGAACAGCAGCTTCATCGCCTGGCGCATTTCGGCGTCGCTCACCTTCACCAATCCATCGACATTGGCGCGACACAAACCGAAGGTGAAGGCTGCGGAATAGGGTGCATTCAGGCTGTCGGCGATCGTGTTGGGCGCCACCGTCGACTGGACCTGCCCGGTCGCGAAGCTGCGATGCATCGCGTCGGATCCCTCGGGCTCGACGCCGTAGACCTTGGTGCCGGGCGAGAAGATCTTGGTCGCAGCGGACATGCCCCCGCACAGCCCGCCGCCACCGATCGCGATGATCACCGCGTCGAGATCCGGCGCCTGGCGGCAGAATTCGAGCCCGAGCGTGGCGGAACCCAGTGCCGTCCGGCGCCCCTCGAACGGATGGACGAAATAGCGCCCTTCCTTCTCCTGGATCTCGGCGACGATCTCGAAGGCCTGGGTGACATTGTCGGCGATGACGAGCTCGGCACCATGTTTGCGGCATTGCTCCATCCGGAAGGGATTCGCGCCGCGCATCATCACCACTTTCGCAGGCGTCCCCATCAGCCGAGCCGCATAGGATGTCGCAACGGCATGATTGCCCGAGCTGACCGCAGTGACGCCCCGCGCCAGCTCTTCGGGCGAAAGCTGCATCACATTGTTGAGCGCGCCACGCAGCTTGAAAGACCCGGCGAGCTGGAACAGCTCGAGCTTGAGGATCACTTGCGTGCGGTCTCCGACGATCGCCTCGAGATCGGGGCCGCGCCAGTGGTGGACGGGGGTTTCGCTGATCCGCCCGGCAAGCCGTGCCCGCGTCTCCTCGATCTCGGTCGCGGTCAGCATAGGTTGATCGTCGACAACGACCGATTGCGAGGTGGCTTCAACCTTCATGACTATCCCCAAAAAACGATTATGCCACGGCTGCCCGACAGCGCTGCCGCTTGCAATCCGGATCGTCAAATTCGGAACGGGTCGCCTTCAAAAACCTTCCGAAGCAGATCACTCCCGACGGTTCTACGATAGTCCGCAGCGCCCCGCCCCGGCCGCGATCGTCGCACGGCATGTCTTCACTTTATCGATAAGCGCAGCGCGCAGTTCGGCTCGGCGGACGTCCCAAAGCGCCACCAGTTCGTCGGCGGGGAGCGACGGATCGGCACGTATCCGTTCCGCGCGGAAAGCATTCTGCGCCTCCATATTCTCCTGATAGCAAAGCTGCAGCGCGGTCTCCGCCACCTGTTCGGCGCCATCGCCCGGCTTCGCCGCCGCGAGATCCAGCGAATGGACGATGGCGCATTCCGAAAATGTTTGGGACAGAGTCTCGGTTGCGGGGTTCCCACCAGACGCGATCAGCGCAGCGAGCAATGCAGTGAATCCTGAGAACATGGCGGGTCCTTTTCGGGCTGGGGCGGGTCGAACCGCACCAATATCGTCGCGATGCGCGCCCGCGCCATTCCCGAGTCAATCGTCGGAGATTTTTCGATGCGCATTCCGGCAATTGGCGCGGCACCCGAGACGACGAACAATCCGACAGCTCCCGATGTATGTTCCGCGATCTCGTGCGTCTAAGACAAAGGGATGCCGGCGCCGTGCCGGCAAGGCTTGCGGATCACCAATGGCGGAGCGTGCGGAACAGGACATGGTCACACTGGGGCGGCGCTTCCGCCCGGCCTTGATCGCGTTCTTCATGCGCCGCATCGGCAATCCGGCCGAGGCCGAGGATCTGACCCAGGACGTGCTGGTGCGCTTGATCGAATTGCCGGCGAACGAGATGGAACGGCCGGACGCCTATATCTTCCGCATCGCGTCCAACCTGCTGCGCGATCGCTATCGCCGGTTGCAGGTGCGCGACGCGCATCGCGTCGATGCCGAGCATCACGAGCCGCATGCCGACTATGTCGATCCGCTGCGCCTGCTGGAAGGACGCGAGCGGCTGGGCCATGTCGCACGCGCAGTCGCGGAGCTTTCCCAAAGATCGCGCGAGATCCTGCTGCTGTTCCGGCTGGAACGGATGCGCAAGCGCGAGATCGCCGAAAGCTACGGCATCAGCGTGAGCGCGATCGACAAGCATCTGATCCGCGCGATGGCGCATCTGACTAAGAGGCTGGAGGAGGACGAATGAGCACGGTCCCCGGCCCCATTTCGGACGAGACGCGCGAAACCGCCGCCTGGTGGTGCCTGCGCATCGCGGAAGGGCCGCTGCCGCCCGAACAGCAGATCGCGTTCGATCGCTGGTTGCACGCCGATCCCGCGCATCCCGCGCTGTTCGAACGGACCGTCGTCGCCTGGGATGCGATCGAGGATCGCGGATCCTCGCCCGAGATGATCGTCATGCGCGGCGATGCGCTGGAAAGCGTACGGCGCGCCAACCATCGCCGCTGGTCCGGCGCTGGCGGATGGCGCCGCTATGCCGCGCTCGCGGCGTGCCTGATCCTGTTCGTCGGCGCCGGTATCTGGTGGCGCCTGTCGCCAACCACCTATCAGACCGGCGTCGGCGAACGGCGCGTGGTGGCGCTTGCCGACGGATCGATGCTGTCGCTCGACGCCTCGACACGCGTCGATGTGCGGTATCTCGGCGACCGGCGGGAACTCTGGCTTCGATCGGGCCGTGCCAAGTTCGTCGTCGCCAAGGACCCGCTGCGCCCCTTTTCGGTCCAGGCCGGCGCACGAATGGTGATCGCCACCGGCACGCAGTTCAGCGTCGAGCAGCTGGGCGGCCAGGTTCGCGTCGTGCTGTACGAAGGGCGCGTCGCGGTGATGGATACCAGCCCCGGGCGCGCACCAATGCCACTGCGCATCGGCCGCCGCCAGGATACCGCCGAACAGGTGCTGACCCCGGGACGCGAAATGGTGATCGCCGCCACGCAACCCCTCGCCCGGCTGGAATCCGTCGATGCGGGCCGCTCGCTGGCCTGGGAAGGTGGATTGATGGAGTTCGACAACGAACCGCTCGGCATCGCGGTGGAACGGGTCAATCGCTATGGCGCGACCAAGCTGCGCGTCGGCGACGCGATGGACGCGCGTATCCCGATCAGCGGCCAGTTCCAGGGCGGAGATATCAACGCTTTTGTCGAAGGCGTTACGGCAGTGTTCCCAGTCAAGGCCGTGCGATCCACGGAGGGCGACATCGTGCTGATATCTGCCGCGCGCTGAACCAAATGCGCAAAAGCGACATCGCGCAGATGAATCTTTCGTGACGGTCCGCGTCTTCCTTTCGAGACGGCCGACGAACGGCCCGGCAAAGGGGGATATCATGGGGATCGATCGGAAGAGGCAGTTTCGAGGTGCGGCAACGTTGAGCGCGGCAGCCGCGCTGTTCGCAGTCCCGATGCCGGCAGTGGCGCAGGCGGCGACTTACGGCTTCGAGATTCCTGCGCAGAACCTCGCCGATGCGCTTGCGCGCTTCGGCCGCGCCACCAAACGCCAGATCGTTTTCGATGGCCGCGAGGCGCGCCGCGCACGCAGCGCCGCATTGACCGGGTCGCACTCCGCCGAGGATGGCCTGCGCCAATTGCTCAGGGGCAGCGGCTTCACGATGCGGACGGGGCGCGCGGGCGTGCTGATCGTGGAAGCGCCGCATGCGGGCCGGCGCCCGGTCGCCGCGGACACGGATATATCCGCGCCCGAGCGAACTGTCGACACCGGGCGCGCAGCGGCGGAGGACGAAGGCGTCGATATCGTCGTCACCGCACAGAAGCGCGAGGAGCGGCTGATCGACACGCCGCAATCGGTGTCCGTCCTGTCGGGCGATACGCTGGCGAAAAGCGGCAAGACGCAATTCCGCGACTTTGCCGACACCATCCCGGGCCTCAGCTTCCAGAGCAGCGGCGCCGGCCAGAACCAGGTGTCGTTGCGCGGTGCCAATACCAACAGCGACGGCGGCTCCACCGTCGGCGTCTATGTCGACGACGTCCCCTATGGGTCGAGCAGCGCCTATACCAAGGCCTTTGCGCTGGCCCTGGATGTGGGTCTGTTCGACATCGATCAGGTCGAGATCCTGCGCGGGCCGCAGGGTACGCTCTGGGGCGCCAGCACGATGGGCGGACTGATCAAATACACCACGAAAAAACCCGATGCGACCGCCGTCACGGCCGACATCCAGGCCGGTCTGTCGGCCACGCGGCATGGCGACATCAACTATAATGGTGCCGCGGCGATCAACCTGCCCATCATCAGCGACACGCTCGCCGTTCGCGCCAGCGGCTTCTATTCGCGCGACGGCGGTTATATCGACAATATAGCGCTGGGCGACGACAACGTGAACAGGTCGCGCGTCTATGGCGGCAGGCTCGACATCCTCGCCACACCCACCGACGCGCTCAGCATCCGGCTCACCGGATTTCTGCAGAACATCGCCCGCGCGGGCGTCGGCAATGCCGATTATGATTTCGACCGGACGCCCGTGGCCGGTGCGCTCGATCAGCAGCGGCTGGTTTCCGAACCCTTCGAACAACGGTTCAGGCTGGTGAGCGCCACGATCGATTACGATCTGGGTCCGGCCAAACTGACCTCGGTCTCCAGCTTCCAGGCGGCCCGGACCCATTATGTGCTCGACGGCTCCGGGCGGTTCGCTGGGCTGCTCCAGTCCTTCGGATTTCCGATCGGCGCGGTCGGCGTACCGGTCGATGTATCGACCGACAAATTCACGCAGGAGGTGCGGCTGGCCTCCACCGGATCGAACGACCTCGATTGGCTGGTGGGTGGATTCTACACCCATGAGAAATCCGCCAGCAGGCAGCGATTTTCTCCGTTCGACCTGAGCGGCCGGCCCACCGCCAATATCTTCCTCGATGGCCTGGTGCCCAGCATCTATGAGGAGATCGCGGCGTTCGGCGACGTGACCTATCATTTTTCGCCGAAGTTCGATGTCTCGGGCGGCATTCGTTATGCGCGAAACAACCAGCGGGCCGAACAGATTGGTTCGGGCCTGTTCGTCGGCTCGCAGCCCGAACGCGCATCGCATGAAGGCGTCTTCACCTACCTTGCCAATGCACGGTATCATTTCAGCGACCGGGCCACGGCCTATGTGCGCTATGCGACCGGATATCGCCCCGGCGGCCCCAATCTCGTCGCCAACGATCCCACGACCGGACGGCCGTTCGGCGATCCCACCTTCCAGGCGGATCACCTGAAAAGCTACGAGATCGGTCTGAAAGCCGCCACGGCCGACGGCAGCTTCGCGATCGATCTCGCCGGCTATCACATCAAATGGAACGCCATGCAGGTCAACGCCGTCCGCAACGGCATCGGCGTGATCACCAATGCGACGAGCGACGTCGAGATATACGGCTCCGAACTGACGCTGACCGCGCGCCCGGCGCGCGGCGTGACGGTCACCGGCGCCTTCGCCTATCAGGATGCGAAGCTCGCCGACGACGATGCGGATCTCGGTGGATTGAAGGGCGACGCCCTGCCCAACGTGCCGAAAGTCACGGCGAGCGTCTCGGGCGACTATGTCATGCGCGACAGTGCCGCCCAGCCATCGGTGGGCGCGACCATACGTTTCACCTCCGATCGCCTCGCCAGTTTCGACCTGAGCAGCGCCTTGCCGCAATATCGGCTGCCCGATTATGTCGCGGTCGATCTGCGCGCCGGGTTAAGGGTCGAAGCGATCGACGTGCAAGTCTATCTGCGCAACCTGTTCGACGTTCGCGGACAGATGCTTGCGCCGACATTCATGTCGCCGTTCAGCGGTCCGAACTATATCGCGATCATCCAGCCGCGCACGATCGGCCTCAGCGCAACCGCGCATTTCTGACGGAGGGGTGGCGTCGGCATCACAGATGATGCCGGCCCGCACAAAAAAATCGACACTGGCTGGAACTACAGGCCGGGTGGTGGGTTCATACAAGCGAAGCCGCTCTATTGCCCCCCCGCTCAGCGGCTTCCCCAAATTGGACCCGCCGGCTACCCCCCCCCCAGCCGGCGGGTCTATTTGATTCCGGCTCATCGATGAACGGTAGAATTTTGGCCTATCGAACGCATCATCGATCAGGCGAGTAGATGTCCGGCTCATGGCACATCACTGCCAACATGTCGCTCCAGCGAACGCTGGAGCGACAACTGGTGTGACCTTGGAACGCTCGTTCGCTCCCCCCTTATTTGCTGGGATCAATCAGATATTTCTCGCCCGTGGTTTTCCCCTGATAGGCCTGGAGCACATCGGGTTGCAGTGCCTCGGCCAGACCGATGGTACGGGTATAGTGGCTGGCAAAGGTTGTCTTCAGTTCGTCGAGTACGCGCTGGCGCATGCGTCCAACCACTTCCGCTCCGGCCTTCGCCATGAACGGGGTCAGCAGCCAGCCTGAGACGCTCCATGACAGGCCGAATGCCCGGTCAAGCGTCGTCGGCCCCATATCGAGCCCGCCATAGATATAAACCTGTTTCGGGCTGCTCGATCCATAACGGCTATAGACAGCACCCTTGCTGGCGGCCTTTTCCATCGCATTCAATATGTCGCTGGCCAGCCTGCCGCCGCCGATGGCGTCGAAGGCCAGCGTGGCCCCGGTCTCGGAAATTGCCTCGAACAGCTTTGCGTGGAAATCGGGATCGCTGCTGTCGACGATCCATGTTGCGCCAAGCTCGCGCAGGATCGCAGCCTGATCGGCACGACGCACGATGTTCACCAGCGGAATACCGTCGGCCTGGCAGATACGATTAAGCATTTGGCCCAGGTTGGACGCCGCAGCAGTGTGGACGATCGCCTTGTGCCCCTCCGCTTTCATAACCTCGGTAAAGGCAAGCGAGGTCAGCGGATTGACGAACAAGGAAGCGCCATCGGCCGCAGTGGCGCCTGCCGGCAATATGACGCAATCCTTGGCGCGCACTTTGCGATATTGGGCGTACATCGCGCCGCCGAGCAGCGCGACTTTCTTGCCGATCAGATCGGTCGCATCCGGACCGGCGCGCACGACAGTGCCTGCCCCCTCGTTGCCGACGGGCATCGATTGGCCGACACGCGCATGAACTGCGCCCAGACGACGTTCGGGAATGGTGAAGGTCAGCACCGGCCGCTCGGCGGTCCCGCCCGCGCGCATCGTCGCGATATCGGCGGGACCGAGCAGCAGGCCGAGATCCGAAGGATTGATCGGCGCCGCCTCGACCTGGACGATCACTTCGTCTGCCTGGGGATCGTCGAGCGTCATCGTCTCCAGGCTCAGCTTCAGATCGCCGTCGTCGGTCACCAGCGACCGGATCTCCAGACCTTCAAGCGCTTGCGTCATACCGTCTCCATTATTGCGATTCCGTCGCGTTCATTCGCTGCATAGCATGAAGCGGAATTGCACGCGCGGGTCAGGTCATGCCTGGCCATTGATCAGGATCCGGGCACCGCCACCGGGGGCGCCGTCACCACCGGCCCGGTATCCGCGCCGATCGACCAGGCCAGCTTCAACGAGCCGTCGGGCTGCGTATTGTAGCCGGCGATCCAGTTGCCCGTTTCCGTCGCGACGGTCATCGTCTCAGGATTGGTGAAATGGAACCTGTAGGTTGCGCGATAGACAGCCAGATCGCCCGACGCGGCAACGTCGACCACTTCGTCCAACAGTTCGAAGCGGGTGGCGGGATCGGTCATCTGCTTTTCCATGTTCGCGAGATCGGCAGCCGGGCCGATCGCGTTGGGAACGCCGTGGAACATGCTGATATAGTCCGGCGCGCCGTGCGCCGCGGTCTTTGCCGCATCATGGGCATTATAGTCGATGACAAGCTGGTGGATATCGGCCTTCACCGCCTCTTCGATCTTCGCCGTATCTGCCGCCCGCTTGCTGCCGGCGCCCCGGTCGCACGCGGCAAGCGATGCCAGGATCAGGCCCGCCGTCGCCAAACGGGCAATATCGATATGACGCATCGTCCAATCCTCACAGCGCGGATTTTGCCCGGTCGGACTCTGACTAATCGACGATCGCGACAATCGACAACGTCAAAATCATACCCCTGACGGCGCAAGCGTACCGAGCCAGGCGACCAGGCACAGGATGACGATCGCAGCGGCCGCCTCGATCGTGATGCTCACTCTGAGCGCGCCGATCGCACCGGTGGCGTCGCCAGCCTGGGCAGCCGCCATCAGCCGCGGCGTCAGTCGCCAGCGATTGGTCGCGGCCAGGGCAAGCATCACGACGAACAGTCCAAGCTTCGCGAGCAGCAACTGGCCATAAAGCGTGGCGGGCAGCAGCGGCAGACCGGCGGGGCCGATGATCATCCAGCCATTCCCCAGGCCGGTCGCGACGACCAGCGCAACCATCACCGAGCCCGCAATAGCAAACCCTGCCAGTGCGCGATGGGCATCGGCAATCGCGCCCGCGTCGCGGAACGGTGAGAACAGCGCCTTGAGCAGCATCGCGAGCGCGCCGATCCAGGCTGCTGCCGCGATCAGGTGAACGATGTCGGCCAGTCGGTGCACCACCCCGCCCCACCCCTCGGTGGCCGCGGCATGACCGGTCCAGGCGAGTGTGGCCAGGGCAATGACCGCGACGACGGCGATCGGCCATGCCAACAGCCGGCCCGGCGCAAGAAGGCCAAGCATGGCAACCGCGATCAGCGCGGTGGTGCGAACGAGAAACGCCGTGCCCGGTGCCGTGTCCAGCACCACGAACCCCAATATATCGCGGTCGAGATCGAGGATCGGCACGCCCGCCATCGCCGCGGTCATCAGCGCGAAGCCGGCAATGCTCAGGGCGAGCCCGATCCCGGCAAGCATGGCGAGGTCGCCCCGCCGCACCGCGATCGCTGATCGCGGTGCATGGAGAATATGGGTGGCGAGCCCCGACAACAGCATGAGGTCCAGATAAAGTCCGAACCGCAACCCGATCGCGACCCAGTCGGACATGTTATTTCACGGAGAAGTTGTGCGTGCCCGTGATGCGATGGGTGTCCGCGCCGACAATCACCCAGTCCGCCCGATAGCTGCCTGCAGGAAGCGGTTTCGCCAGAGTCAGGACGATCGATTTTCCGTCCGCGGCGATCGCGCTGGTGACGCCCGGCATCTTCATGTCGGGATGGTTCGCCATGCCCGGCATACCCGTCATCGTCAGCGTCGCATTCGACAATTTCGGCATCAGGCGCTCGCTGAAGGTCAGCTTGATGCTGTTGGTGGGGGCGACCGTCGCATTGACCACCGGCGACGCCGCAACCAGCTTCGGATGCGCTAGGGCAGCGGCGGGCAGTGCCAGCGCGGCGAAGGTGGCAATGATCGCGGCGGTCGGGTTGAACTTCATATCACTCTCCTATGAGGTATATCGCGCCATACGCGGCGGCGACATTCACCCCTCAAAACTCCGCAATGAGGGATAGGGTCATACACTGCGTATCCGGTCCAACGGGTGAGAGAAACGATCATGGCCATGAACATCGAAGACGCGCTGACGCGCCTGGCATCGGACGCGCCGCATCCCGGCCTTGCCGGCCTGGAAGACCGCGTGCTCGATGCGATCGCCAGCCGTGCGGCGGTCGGGATCGGAGCGGGCACCACAGTGACCGCGGCGATCCTGGCGCTCGCACTGGGCGTCTTCAGCAACATCATACCGTCGACGGATGCGCAGGCGGCGCCCATCCTGTCCCCGCTGGGCGCGCCGAGCCCACTCGCCCCATCGACGCTGCTGGTCGGATCGCGATGAGCGCGCGGCGCATCGCGACAATCGCGATCCTGACGTTCGTTGCGGCGATCGCCGGCGTTCTGGTCGGGCGGTATCTGGTCACCCCGACGCCTCAGCACGGCACCGAACTCCATGCCCTGCTCCACGAGCAATTGTCGCTGGATGCCGCGCAGGAACGCCAATTGCATGTGCTTGAGCAAAGTTTCGAGGGCCGCCGCCGCGCGCTGGAGGCCGAGATGCGCGCCGAAAACGCATTGCTCGCCAAAGCGATCGCCGCCGAGCACGGCAATGGTCCGCGCGTCTCGGCAGTGATCGATGCCTCTCACCGGACAATGGGAGAGTTGCAGAAGGAAACGCTGGCCCACATCTTCGCGATGCGCGGGTTGCTCCGCCCCGATCAGGCGGCGACATTCGACGCGGCCGTCACCAAGGCATTGACCGAAGACGCACGGTGACAGCCGCACTTGTCGACCGGTCGGACGGTGAGTTGGCCTCGCTGTGCCTTGCGGGACAGCAGTCCGCATTCGCCGAGATCGTCCGGCGCCACAAGGAACCGGTGCATCGGCTGATCGCGCGCATCATCGGCGATGACGACGAAGCCCTCGATATCGTGCAGGAGGCCTTTGTTGCCGCCTATCGCGCACTCCGCCGCTACGACATGGCGCGGCCGATGCGTGCCTGGCTGGCGCGCATCGCGATCAACAAGGCGCGCGACTGGCGACGCCGCCGCGCGGTGCGCCGGCTGATCTCCGCCGTCCTGCCGATCGATCAGACTGTCGATACGGCCGACGAGACACCGTCGATCGAAACGCTTGCGGCCGACCGCCAGGAACTGGCCGGCGTAACCGCCGCGATCGCGCGCCTTCCAGGCAATCTGCGTGAGACGCTCATCCTCCGGACGATCGAGGGCCTGACCCAGGCCGAGACCGCCGAAATGCTCGGCATCACCGAAAAGGCGGTGGAGACGCGCCTCTATCGCGCCAGGATCAAACTCGCCGAACAGTTGAACCGCCCTTGACCCTGACATGGTGTCAAACCCCACATGCGAATCGTTCACATTTTTGAGGGGGTCGCGGCGCGCTCGCGTATCCCTCACAACCGACGACCTCGCAGGATATGAGATGAGTATGATGATCGATCGCCGGGCGCTGTTGCGCGGCACCGCCGCTCTGGGCGGAACCGCCGCGCTGGCGCCCTGGTTTCCTGCCTGGGCGCAGCCGGTGTCCGCCGGCATCGTCCGGCCGCTGCCGACGGTGTCGGGCAACGATATCCATCTGCGCATCGCGCACCAGATGATGACGATCGACGGGCACGACAGCCACGGCATCGGCATCAACGGCACCGTGCCCGCCCCGCTGGTCCGGCTACGCGAAGGGCAGACGGTTCGGCTTCACGTCGAGAACGCGCTGGACGAGGACAGCTCGATCCACTGGCACGGATTGATCCTGCCCTTCCATATGGACGGCGTACCCGGCGTCAGCTTCCCCGGCATCAAACCGCATTCCACCTTCATCTATGAATTCCCGATCCTTCAGGCCGGCACCTATTGGTATCACAGCCATTCGGGGCTTCAGGAGCAACTGGGCCATTATGGGCCGATCGTGATCGATCCGGCGGGCGAGGATCCGATCCGTTCGGACCGTGAGCATGTGATCCTGCTGTCCGACCACAGCCGCATGCACCCCCACGTCATCTTCAAGAAACTCAAGCAGCAAGGCGGCTATTTCAACTATCAGAAACAGACGCTGGCCGGCCAGCTTCGCGGCGAGGACCAGTCCGCCGGCGAGCGCCGCGAATGGGGCCGGATGCGGATGGATCCCACCGATGTCTCCGACGTGACCGGGTCCACCTATTCCTATCTGGTCAATGGCCATGGTCCGCGCGACAACTGGACCGGTCTGTTCACGCCGGGCGAGCGCGTGCGGCTGCGCATCATCAACGCGTCGGCCATGACGACCTTCAACGTCCGTATCCCGGGACTAAGGCTCACCGTCGTACAGGCCGATGGGCTCAACGTCCGGCCGGTCACGGTCGACGAGATTCAGGTCGCGGTGGCCGAAACCTATGACGTGATCGTCGAGCCCGCAGACGACCGCGCTTATACGCTGGTCGGCGAGACGGTCGACCGATCGGGCATGGCCCGCGCCACGCTCGCGCCGCGTGCGGGCATGGCCGCAGAGGTACCTCCCTTAAGGAAGCGCCCGATCGCCACCATGAAGGATATGGGCATGGGCGCCATGGCGGGCATGGATCATGGCGCACCCGCCGCCACGGTCACGGACGCGGCCTGTCCGCCCGAACATGCCGAGATGGGACATTGCACGCCGGGCACACCCGCTGCAGCGGCCGGCGCGATGAACCATTCGATGCGCGATTTCGCCTTCGCACCGGAGGTGAAGAAGACGCCGACGGTCCAGTCGATCTCACCGATGCCGATGGACCGCATGGGCGAGCCGGGCCAGGGCCTGGCCGACGTCGGCCACAAGGTGCTGGTCTATCGCGACCTGATGGCGGTCGATCGCAACCCCGATGTGCGTGCGCCGGACCGGGCGATGCGGATCCATCTGACCGGCAATATGGAACGCTATATGTGGGCGTTCGACGGCGAGAAGCTGAGCGAGGTGAAGGCCCCTATCCCCTTTCTGAAGGACGAACGCGTCCGCGTGACATTGGTCAACGACACGATGATGGGCCACCCCATCCATCTGCACGGACATTTCTTCGAACTGGTCACCGGCCATGGCGATCATGCACCGCGCAAGCACACGATCCAGGTCCAGCCCGGCGGCACCGCGACCTTCGACGTCACCACCGACGCGATCGGCGACTGGGCGTTCCACTGCCACCTTCTCTATCACATGCATGCCGGCATGATGCAGGTCGTCACCGTGCGACCGCGCGAGGGAGACGCGGCATGAAGACCTTCCTCCCCCGCCTCGCCGCGGCAACGGCGATCGCCTTCGCGGCGCCGGCGATCGCGCAGACCATGGATCATTCGACCATGCCGGGCATGGCGATGCCGGCAAAGCCCGCCGCGGTCGACGATCCCAATTGCCCACCCGAGCATGCCGAAATGGGGCATTGCACCCCCTCGGCACCCGCCGCAGCGGCGCAGCCCGACCCGCATGCCGGCCATGACATGACGGACAAGGCCGAAATGCCCGGCCATGGCACCGGCGGAACCGCCTTGCCGGCGGGGAATGCCCCCGCGCCGGCCGCACCCAAGGCGGATTATGCCGATCGGGTCTGGGGCGCAGCCGCGATGAAACCGGTGCGCGATGCCATGCATGCCGAACATGGCGGTGGCAGTTTTTCGCAGATCATGGTCGATCTCGCGGAATATCGGATGCATCGCGGCCGCGATGGTTTCAATTGGGACGGCGAAGGCTGGTTCGGCGGCGACATCAACCGCCTCGTCATCAAGTCGGAAGGCTCCATCGCCCTGGGTGAGGGCGTCGAGGATGCCGAAATCCAGGCGCTCTACAGCCGCGCGATCGGACCCTATTTCAATCTCCAGGCGGGTATCCGCCACGATCTCAAGCCCAGCCCGTCGCGCACTTATGCGACCATCGGCTTCGAGGGCCTCGCGCCCTATTGGTTCGAGGTGGAAGGCGCGCTGTTCCTGTCGGACAAAGGCGACGTGCTGGCGCGGCTGGGCGGCTATTACGACCAGCGCATCACCCAGCGGCTGATCCTGCAACCGCGCGCCGAATTCAACCTGGCGGCGCAGGACGTGCCGGAAACCGGCATTGGGTCCGGCCTGTCGGACATCGATCTGGGGTTGCGCCTGCGCTACGAGATCGCACGCGAATTCGCCCCCTATGTCGGCGTCTCATGGGATCGCAAGGTCGGTGACACTGCCAGATATGCGCGACTGGCGGGCGAAGACGCCTCGTCGGTCAGCCTTGTGCTCGGCGTGCGCGCCTGGTTCTGACGTCACGGGTGTCTTGCGTTCGGCGCGGTTCGGGCGGCAATGTGATCGCAGCATTGCAGGAGGCGACATCATGAACTTCTCGAGTCCGGCCGTTGCGGAGGTTTTCGCCGATTATGAACGCCGCGCTGCCGAGGACCGCATCAAGGCCACCGCACTCGGCGACGCGATGTCCGAACATATCGACGAGTTCCTGTTGCCGATCGGGCCCGACACCGGGCGCTTCCTTCACAGCCTGATCCTCGCCAAACGCCCTGCCCGCGTGCTCGAGCTGGGGACGAGCTATGGCTATTCCACGCTGATCCTGGCCGATGCCGTCCACCAGGTCGGCGGCACGCTGATCACGATGGACCTCGCGGATTACAAACAGGCGGAGGCGCGCGCGGCGATCAAGCGCGCCGGACTGTCCGATGTCGTCGATTTCCGGCTGGGCGATGCGATCGCGCTGATCGAGGCCGACCCCGGCCCATTCGATCTCGTGCTGCTCGATATCTGGAAGGATCTGTACCTGCCTTGCCTGAACGCATTCTATCCCAAATTGTCTGACGAAGGGATCGTCGCGGCAGACAATATGGTCGAACCCGCAACGGCGCGCCCCAATGTCAGAATCTACCGCGCCGCCATTCGCGCGCTGCCGGACATGCAGACGACATTGCTGCCGATCGGCAGCGGCATCGAGCTTTCGGTCCGCTGGACCGCGGAGAATGACAAACTGTAGCTTCGGAGGGCGAAAGATCACGAAGCTCAGCGCAGTCACATCAAGATCGGTGCCATGTGAGCACTATCACAATCCGCTGCACCGAAAGCTGCCAGACCCCTTGCGTGCCCATCGGGCACGATCGTCATCGGACGTCCAGGAGGTCAGAATGAACAAGCTCATGCTCTATTCCGCCGCACTCTTCGCGATCGGCACATCGACCGTCGTCCAGGCCGCCACGGTCGTGACCGGCGGCCGCTGCACCGAACGGCAGAAGTCCAACAAGCTCACCAGCTGCGAGACCAGCACCTTCACCAACAAGGCCGGCCAGACCGGATATAAATGCACCTGCACCGACAAGTTCGTCGTCCTCAGTCCGGACCGGGATCCATCGGTCCGCTCTTCGAGCACCGCGAGCGCGACAAGCGCAGCGGCAGTCCAGCCCCGCTGACGGCCGCGTCCGGCGGGTGCGGTCTACTCGGGGTTCGCCGCACCCGCCTGCTTGCCGAGATAGGCGTGGATCGCGTCCATCTCCGCATCGGTCAGGTGCGACAGATCGCCCTTCGAAACCCTCGCCATCAACCCCAGATCGCGCGGCGACAGGCCCACGCCGGTACGCAACAGCCGCTTGAACGCGACGGGATCATAAGCCGGGCCGATCGCGGCGAGTGCGGGTACGAAGCGACCATCGTCGTGCGCAACGCGCGGTTCATGCACTGCATGGCAACCGCCGCAGACGGCGGCAGTCATATAGGCCCCGATATCGGCCGGCCGGCTTGCGGGTGCATGGTTTACCGGATCGATCTCGGGCTTCAACTTTCCGCCGAGCATCGCAGCGCGGCCGAGCGGGCCATAGCCGATGCTGTCCTGCAAGTCGGTCGGCGCAGGCTTCAGCGATCGCACCCACCCCATGATCTTCGCGACATCGTCATCTGCGATCTGCGAATGACCACTGATCGGCATGACGAACAATGCGCTGCCGTCACGCTTCACGCCGTGGCGGATCAGTCGGGCAAGTTCGGGATCGGAATAGGCGGACGCTAGTCGTGCAATCGGCGGCGCAACGACATGGATGACGCCAGGGATGTCCGCCATCACGTCGCCCTGACCCGTTTCGCCATGACAGCCGCGGCACCCGACCATACCGGCGAAGCGCGCGCCCTCGGCAACGCCTGCGGGGCTGCGATCGGCCACAATCTGCGGCAGCGGCGCCGCACGGCTGCTGCGGATGATCCATTCCGATCCCGCATAGACGACCGCAACCGCCAGAAGCACGACGATCGCCAGCCCGGCGCCGATCCTGCGCACCCATCGCATCGTGAAATCCCCCCAAATACCCCGGCGCCTTGTGACCCAAATTGCCGAGTCCGCCAAGATGCTACCCAGATCGACCACATTGGCGCGTTGCACTTCTCGTTAAAATTCAGCACTCTGCTGCCGGAGGTACATGACGATAACCGACGAGGCATCACTCAAGGCCGACCATGAACGCTTCTGGCTCTCCTTCCAGGCCATGGGCAGCGGGCTTTGGGATTATGAGTTCGAAAGCGACACGCTGTTCTGCAACGCACGCTGGTATGAGATACTGGCGCTCGATCCTGTTGCCACGCCCGTCAACTCTATCGCCGACTTCAGACACCACATCCATCCGGACGATGTCGATGCCGCGACCGAAATAGACTTCGACAAGATTGAGGGCCTGATCGCCAGCGACGAACGCTATCATGCCGAGTTCCGGATCGTCAGACCATGCGGCGAGATACGCTGGCTCAGGTCGGTTGCCTGTGTCATCCGGGACAGCACAACCGATCGGCCCCGGGCAGTCGGCTGCGTCACCGATATCACCGAGTTCCGTACCGGAAAAAGCACCACCGAAATGCCGGTGGCATCCGAACGAAGATCGCCGGACGCATCGACACCACATGCCACCGATCAACAGGATCCGATCGAGCCCCATGCACAAACCCTGAGCGAGCGGGAGCGCGAATGCCTGCTATGGGTCAGCGTCGGCAAGACAGCGTGGGAAACGGCGGTCATTCTGGGGCTGAGCCGGCGAACGATCGAGTTTCACCTGAAGAATGCCGTCCGGAAACTCGGCGCCTCCAACAAGGTTCACGCGACCACCACCGCGATTCGCAATGGGCTGCTCTGAACGCCGGCATCACCCGTCGAAGGCGCCATTACCCAGGGCACGCAGGGCAATGACACCGGCAATATCAACGCAAACCCTGACCGAGACCTCGTAAAAACCCCAGTTTCAATTCGGCATCGCGCTCAGAATCCGTTTGGAAATTGGGTACTGCGAACAAGGCTCCGGCGACACATGGGCCGCCGGAGCTGCGCTGGCGCGCTTGCTGGTACAGAGAAAGTCAGGCGCCCCCCACAAGCGCCACGACACTTCCGCTCGACCAGACTCAGTGTTCCCCCACCGAGGCACGGTTCGCAACGCCAGGCAAACGAACCGTCACCTTCCCCATGCCACGGCACAGCCGTCGCCAGTTCCGACATTGATGCGGATAACCGGCAATATCGGCCACGTGAAACCGGAAGCGCCCCAAAATGGATAACAAGTCCTGTTTCCAGACAATTCGGCATGAATTGCCCGCCGTCACAAGCCCTTGTGGCTTTCCCGTCGCGCGGCGATCGGGCAAATCGGCCTTGTGCCCGACTCCCTCATCAATCCGCCGCTGAAGCAGTTGACCCGCTTGCGGAGCGAGATGTCGATCGCCTGCGCACAGCTGACAAGCCGGCTATTGCCGGACGATCCCATGCTCGGAATCAAGCTGGGGATCGTCGCGCGCATATGCCTTCCCGACTGGGTATCCCGTGGATCTCTGGAAAGGCCGGAAAAGCCGACACGGGCGATCACGGTACGAAGAATGGCGCTGTCGCTGGGTCGCGCACCCGAGACGACCCGAAGGCGCGTGAATCTGCTGATCGAGCGCGGCGTGTTCGTATCGTCCGCGCAAGGCATATCGCTTGCAGCCACCCCCGCCAACGAAGCGCTGGTGAGAGATTATTATCTTGGCGTCCATGACCTGCTTGTACGGCTGATCGCGGATATGACGATGACGTGCGATATCGACCTTCCGGTCGGCGAAACCCGGATTTTCGGTATTGAGGGGGTCATCGAACGTGCGCTGGACGTTCTGATGCTGCCGATCGATACGTATCGGCCGGTCGGAACCAGTCCATTGGCCTTCCTCCTGTGGGGCGCGCTGGCCGTGGTGGCGGTTCGCGACGTGACATTCGATCCCGTGCTGAGCCGGCAATACGCCAACGCAATTCCGCCTGACGATCTGCGAACCGGGATATCGCTGCGCGAACTGGCGGCGGCGTTGTCCGTCCCCTACGCCACCGCCTGGCGTCACATGCAGGCGCTGCAGACGGATGGGTTGGTAACCCGACCCGGAAGCAACCACTGGGCCGTATTGACAGAAAATCTGCTGCACAAAAACGTCCGAGAGATCGGCGCACCGCCAAGCGCCATCCTGCTTCGCAAGGTTCGTGAACTCGCCCTGCTGGGCCTGGATCCCGCCCGTGCCGCAGACCACTATCAGCGGGGTCGCCCATCGCTGGCCGAATTCGGACCGCCCGGAAACAGATGAGGACAATACTGCCAATCGTGTCGCGCAGAGACCGGCCCGTCGCACGCCAGAGCAATCTGCCTCGAAACCGCTCTGGCTCCGCTGCCTCAGGAAATCTGTGCCAACAGCTTCAACACCGTCGAATAATAATCCGCCGGCCCGGCCGCCGGTCTCATCTGGGCAGTGTCGCCGAGCAGACGTCGCACCACCGCATAGCCGCCGTCCGAAAGCGGATAGGGCGCAACCTCACCGGTCTTGACGTCGACCCAGGCGGGGATCGGCTTGCCCTGCTCCGCATAGGATCGCCAGAAGCGCGCGATCGTTTCGGCGCCCGCGCGCCGGTTTCCAAGCGCCAGATAGAGCGGAATACGGATCGCGTCGAAGCCGAAGCGTGGCAGCTTGTCGGCAGCGGGTTTGGGGTGGCCATCGGCGTCGATGTCGGTCCAGTCGGTCGGGAGTTCGAGCGGGCCTGCCCGCGCTTCCACCACCAGCTTTTCGCCGTCGGCGATCACCGCTGCCCACAGATCGGCGCCGTCGGCGGCGCGGAAGGCATCGAGCGCGGGCCAGATATAATAGGATAGATTGACGGTCGCGCGGTCACCATGATCGAATCCGGCCAGGCCGGGCAGAAGCACAGTGCGCGGTCCCTGCTTGCGCACCAGATGACCATGGATTGCGGCACGGATCGTCTTGGCGCGCGCGCTGTAATGCGTGTCGCGCCAGCGCGCTGCGGCCCGCATCAGCGCCCAGGCGATCAAAATGTCGCCATCGGTAGCATTGTTCGGGTCGGTGACGCCCTTGCCGGGTTCGAACCGCCAGGAGAAGAGCGCTTCATGAGGCCGCACAAGCGTGCTTTCCGTCCAGCCATGCAGCCGGTCGAACATATCGCGATCGCCGGTGATCTCGGCCAGCAGCATGCCATAGCCCTGACCTTCGCTATGGCTGATACCGCCATTGCCGCTATCGGCGATACGGCCATCGCGCAGCACATATTGGGTTTTGAACATATCCCAACCGGCAAGCTTGGCAGGCTTTTTCGGCGCAGCACTCGCGCATCCCGACATCATCAACATGCTCAGGGCGAGAAACGCGCGTCGCTCAATATCCATGACGCAGTTCGACGAGGCCGGGCGCTGCGCGCGTCAGCCGCGTCGTCAGCGTGGCGCCGCTGCCGAGACTGCGGAACCAGCTTTCATAGGCCCCTTCCAGGATATGCGGCGCCGCCTTCATCCACAGCCCATCGTCGCCGGCGTCGAGCACGACGGGAAGGTCGCTGTGGATGATGTCGATCCCCTCGTCGTCGAGCTCCAGCCCGACGCGGCCCAGGCCGAGCGCATCCCACAATCCGTTCATCTGGGCGACCAGTTCATCGGCGTCGTCGACCTCGGCAAGCGGCAGCATGGCAGCGAGGCGTGTGCCGACAGCATTGAAGAAACCCCGCGCCTGTTCATCGGTCGCGCCTTCGCTCACCTCGCCGATCATAGCCGCCAGCAGCGCCGGATGGGAGCGCAGCAGCGGATAACCCGAAAGGATCGCGAGCTCTTTCATATCGGCGTCCGATTCAATACGCTTATGAAACATCATTCGTTCCCTCCACCCAATTGCTGGCGGATACCGAGCAGGCTCTTGAACTCATTATAATCACCAAAGGTGTTGAGATTGAGCTCCCCGCCGATCCTGGTGCTCGGGCTGACCCGGTAATAGACGGAACCGCCCGCCGAGATACCGAAGCCCGTCTTGCTGATGCTGTCGAAGCGCGCGCGCACATCGTCATTCTGCGCCTTCAGGGAATCGAGCTGCCCCTGCGCTGCCGGATCAGTTGGGTAAATCAGGCTGCTGCGCTGATCATAGCTCTGATAACCGGGGACGATGCTCGCATCGACATCCAGCCGCTCGCCGCGCATCGCGTAACGCACTGGGAAGCTCACCGACAGAAAGCTCTGCGGACTGAAATAACCGCCATTTCCGAAGGTGAAATAGTTCTGGTTGTTGCCAAACTGCTGGTAATTTGCGTTGACGCCGACCGTCAGGCTCGAGCGTGTGTCGCGATAGATCCGCAGATAGCCGCCGACATTCACCTGAACGCCGTGATTGTCGGCAACATTGGTTCCGTCATAGCGATAATAGGAGCCATCGGCATAAACGCCGCTGCCGTCCTTGTCATAGGAGAACGAGGCGCCACCGCCGACCTTCATCACCGCGCCCCAGAACTGGCCGGAGACGGGATCGACGGTCCCGGCATAGGAGATCACGCTATCGGTGACCGGGCGACGCTCCGCCCAGATGCGCGCCGTGGCATAGCGCGAAAGCCGCGGCGTGACGGCGATGCCGCCCGCGACCTGGTTCTTTTCGAAGCCAAGCGGGGTGGTGCCGACATCGGCCTTCACGATCTTGTTCTCATAACCCACCGATACCGCGACACCGGAGGCGTGCTGGGTCTCCGCCCGGGTCAGTTGCGAGGGTTGCTGGTCGACGATGCCGATCGCTTCGGCAGTGGCGTTGCGGCCGAAGCGCGCAAGGCCAGAACCGCTCGGCTGGCCCGCATCAAGCACCACCGCGCTGGCCTTGCCCGAAACGCGACCACCGGCAAAGTCGGTCGAGATCTCGGCGGTGCCGCCCAATTCCTTGAGCTGGCTGAGCCCCACCTCGCCCGAGCGCTGGCGATAGCCGGTGCTGACATCGACACGCGGCCCCGTTTCGGTGCTGAGCGAACGCATGTCCCGATCGATCGACTGGAGCACGGGATCGGTGATCGGCGCCTGGGCCATCGCGACCGGCGCCATCGGCGCGGCATAGCCGGGCATCGGCACCGGGTTGATCGCTTGCGCCGGCGCAGGATAAGCCGACATCTGCTGGGCCGGCAACGACTGCTGCGCGGCTGGCTGCGGATTGCCGAGTGCGAACGGATTGACCGTTTGCTGGACGGCCATGAACGGGTTGGAGACCGCACCCTGCGGCCGATTGGCGAATGGATTGGTCGCAGTGAAGCCGCCAGTGGCGCTGCCGTTATGGCCGACATAGAGTTCGCGAGCGCGCTTCAGATAGCGCAGGGCGGCACGTTCGTCTCCGCGTGACTGTTCCATCCGCGCGGCCGCCATATAAACATTGTAATCGCCGGGGCTGAGCGCGATCGCGCGCGCAGTGGCCTGGCGCGCCGTGTCGAAATCACCCGCGGCGCTCGCGGAATCGATCAGGCCGATCAATGCGCCCTTGTCCTGCGGCGCCTGGTTCAGCACCATCTGGAAGGTCTGCGACGCCTGGGCATAAAGGCCGCCGGACTGGTAGAGCCGGGCAAGCGCGGAAAGCACTTCCGGATTCCCGGGCGCGGCATTCCATTGCCCCTGGAGCAGATCGAAGGCCTGGGCGAACTGGCCCTGCTGACGCAGCCGGTCCGACTGGGCAGCCACGAGAATTCCGTTGAGCCGGGCGACAGCGCGCTGAGCGTCCGGCGTGTTGCCGGCTTGCTCGACTGCACGCCGCACGGCCGACTGGGCGAAAGCATCCTGCCCGCTGCGGGCGAGCACGCGGACGAGCGGTTCATAGGCGCGCGGATCGTCCGATCCCTCGGACAATGCCTGCTGTGCGATCAGCGATGCCCCCGCAACGTCACCAAGGTCGAACAGCGCATCGGCAAGTGCGCCCTTGTTGGCGATGGTCAGCCCCGAGGTGTCCGCGAGTTGGCGCAGCGCGGCCATGGCCTGTGCGCCCTGCCCCTGCCCGGCCATTGTGCGGGCACGCGCGATCGCGGCATCGGCCTTGATGTTCATCGCCAGCCCGCGCATCTCGGATGTCCGCGATGTCGGTGGAATACGGTCGAGCAGCGCCTCCGCCTCGCCGGCGCGATCGGTCTGGCTCAGCAGCAATGCGGCAGCATAGAGCGATTCCGGATCGGACGACGTGCGCAAGCCGCCTGCAATGGCATCCGCGTCGGCGCGGCGGCCCCGCTTCTCGAGGAAGCGTGCGAACTCGTAACGGATCCAGGGATCCTTGGGATCGGCCATCATCCCACGCTGGAAAAGTTGCTCGGCGAGCAGGACATTGCCCACGGACGCGGCGTCGAGCGCCTGGGCGCGGATCGCGCGCGCCTGCACCGACCCGTCGGCCTTGCCACCGCTCCGGCTTGAGGCCTGCGCGTAGAGCTGCGCTGCATCGGCATAGCGACCCTGTCGCTCATAGATGCCGCCGAGCAGATCGTAAGCGGCAGACTTGTCGGCAAAGTCAGACTGAACCAGCGCTTCGGCGATGCGTTGCGCCTCGTCGAGACGGCCGGCATCCGCCGCGGCGTCTCCCTCGGCGATGCCGGCGAAGAAGCGCGCCGAATTGAGCGCCTCGGCCCATTTGGATGCATTGCCCCCGCGCGAGGCGCGCTGGAGAAGATCGCGGGCCTCGACGAATTTCTGGCTCCGCAATTGCACCAGCCCCAGGCCGCCAAGTGCGTCGGCATCATTGGAATTGTGCGACAATGCTGCCTGGAAGCGGCGCGCTGCCGTGCCGAGATCGCCGGCATCGAGCGCCTTGAAGCCCGCCGCGCGGGCTTCACCGCCGCGATCGGCGGGGGCCGGTGGCCGCTCTGCGCGCGGCTGGCTCGGCGCGGCATTCGGTGTTGAAGCAACCGCCGGCGCGGGGGTCGGGCGTGCGGGCGTCTGCACCGACACCGGCTTGGACGCCGGAGCCGGAGCCGGAGCCGGCGTTGGACGCGGCGGCCCAGACAGCGCGCGGCGCGCGGCGGCGTTGCCCGGATCGATCGCGAGCACGCGACGATAAGCCTGGTTCGCAAGGTCGGTGCGGCCACGGGATTGCCAATAGCGCGCCTGATCCATCAGCGCCGAAACGCCCGGCGCTTGCGCAAACACCGTCATGGGCGTCGCGATGGCGATCGCCGCCGTCATCAGCGCGGCAAATCGGACCGGGCTACGCATCGCGCTTCTCCACGGCGGCAAGGCGCTTACGCTCCTGCCTCTTGAGGATCATGTAGATCGGGCCCGAGACCAGCAACGCCACGAGCAAGCCCGAAAAGGCCATCAGCAACGGATGCCCGCTGAACCAATAGGCGATCCGCATCCACAGCGGCAGATCGCCGACCCAATATCCGCTGCCCACAGCGAAGCTCGACATGCCGTCGCCGTTGACGACCGACAGATCGCCCTGAACCTGGGAATTGATCTTCACGTCCGCCAGCCCGTCGATCATCAGCGGCAGGCTGACAGGATCGTTCGCGAGCAGCGCGATCACGCTGCGGCCGCTCTGAAATGGCGACTGGAAGCTGACAATGCCTGCGAAATTGTCGCTTCCGTAAAGCAGTTCGCCTGCCTGATCCGGCGCACGATCGAAGGGAGACTGGCCCTCGAACACGCGATCGACGGCACCACGTTCGGCCACACGGAGGCGACCATTCTCGTAGCGAACCGGCGCATCGCCGAACAGGCTCTCAAGCTGGGCAAGCTGTGTGCCGCCAAGAACCAGGATATCCTTGCCGCCAATTGCATCGCTATCGATGGTGCGCGTGACGGTAAGGCCGGTGACGGGCGCGCCCGTCGAGTCCCCGAAACGCCCCATCAATTGCAGGAACGCCTCCACCGTTGCGAGGTTCGGCTGGTTCGCCATCACCACGGCGGTCTCTGCGAGATCCGGCCGGATGGTGAATGGATAGCCCGCATTCGCGAACGTCGCGAGATCGGGCATGCGCAGCGCATGATAAGCGCGGGTCAGGTCGATCGTGCTTTCGGGCAGGATGCTGGTGCGAACATTGTCGGGCAACGTTCCCACGCACTTCTTCTTGTCCGCGATGATTAGGTTATAGTCGAAGATCAGCTGGTTCTGACCGAACAGATTGTAGCGCGGCAGGATTACAGAGGCCTTCGACGTGTGCGATGTCGTGCTGTTCTGCCCCGTCAGACTGTCGAGCCAACCTTCGCCCGCAAGCGGCAGCGTGCGCAGATATTGCCCGTTGATCGACAGATCGAGACGCGATGCCCTGCGATCGAGCCACGGCGCCCCCGGATAGCGATAGGCAAGGTTCAGCGTCGTCCCCTGACGCGGCCAGAAAAACAGGTCGGGCGCGACGCGGAAAGCGGTGGTCAGCGGGCCGGGCGGCAGCCCCATGCCCTGCAGCGTATAGGCATCGACGATCTCGCCCAGACGCACGGGTCGATCGGTTCGCAGCCAGCGGGGCGCGCTGTAGCGCGGATAGCTGGGGATACGCACGCCGTCGACCGAGACCTGCGTGCCGCCAAGCATGCCCTTGCCCGATGCGACGGCGGCTGCGGCGAGTTTGAGTTCGCGATCGTCCCGCCCCATCACCAGCAGCAGTTCGCCATAGGGATCGGCGGGATTCTTCACGATGGCAACGGTCGCGCCGGTGATATTGGGCGTGAGGCCGGCGATCGGACGACGCGGCGTGATGAACACCACGGCATTGCCGCGCGGAAGCTGGTTGTAGACCGGCTTGAACGAAAAACCGCGATAGCTGGCCATGCTGCCGAACCAGGATGCAAGGCTCGCGGCGGACTCCAGTTCGGCATTGCCCGGCGCGCCCGCGAATACGAACGGCAGCTTCAGCGGAACGACGTCATATCTGTCGAAAAAGGGCGCGGGCAGCCGCGACAAATTGGGTGCGAGTGGCAGAGTCTGCACCTGAAGGTCGAAATAGGACCGGACATTGCTGATATTCGCCCAGAGCGACGAATGGAAAGGATCCTCACAGTCGCGCGCATAATGGCCGAGAAAGCGGATATTGAGCTGGTTGTTGCCGGGCAGGAACATCGCCGGATTGACCGGCACGGTGATCGCCTGGCCGGCCGCCAGCGCCGGATCGAGCTGGATTGTGCGTGCGACCTCACCGTTGAGCAGGATCACCATCTGGCTGACATCGCCGAGCAGCGACGGCGAATAGGAAAAGTTCAACGTCAGATTGGCGCCGGTAACCACCTGGTTGCCGCGCATGCCGAAGGGAATGCCAATCTCGCCGCGCGTCCCCTGGAGGCGGATCGGGTTGGTGACGCGCAGATCCTTGAAGCTCACTCGCTGCTGCGTGGTACCGACCACGGTCGCGGGCAGTGCCGCCGTCGCATCCTTCGGCATCGCCTGAGCACGCGCCGCATCGGGCACCAGCAACAACGCGCAGAGCACCGCCGCGCCCGCGCCGACGATATCCGAGATCCGCCGGCGCTTGCGCCGATTGGCTGGAGCGCTGGCGATGCGGACGAGCGTCGACACATCGACCGATAATATGTCGCGGATCGAGCGAAGCCCCGAAACACCAGTCTTCACCTTGGTTCCCTCCCAGGCGTCGGCGCGCCCCATCACCGCACGGACCAGCAAGCGTTCGCGTGCGCGATCGAGCGTCTGGAAACGGACCTGTGCCATTCCACGCTCCATCCGCACGGTGTCGACCGGAATGGTCAGCGTATCGTCGCCCATCGGCATCGAGATGTCGGTGACGGTGCGGCCCTGAAGCGCAAAACCCGTCGGCATCCGCGCGGCGAGACCGCCCATCGAGATATTGTTCGAAGCGCCTTCGACGACATAACCGTCCTCGAAATACAGCGTCACCGGCATGTCCACATCGATACGGATATGCTGGCGGGTCTGGCGCCGCTCGCGCGCAACCGAGACGGCGGCGATCAGGACCAGCAGGCTGAATGTCGCCCAGGCCGCATTGAGCACCAGCGTGTCGCTCTGGATGTTGAACAGATGCGGGAAGAACAGCCACTTCACCACGCCGAACGCGATGCCGAAGACCAGCAGCGCGATGGTGATCAGATGCGGTCGCACGATCGCGAAGTCGAAATAGGTCTTGTCGAGCAGTCCGCCCTTGTCGGTGACGTTGAACTTGCCCTTGTGCGGCTGGAGGAGCGTGTAGATCGTCGGCTTGACCAGATGGAAGGCAAGCAGCGTCTCGTAGATCTCACCCCAGAATGGACGGCGGTCGCCGCCCTGGATCCGCTCGCTCGACTGCATCGAGAGGAATAGATGCGGCAGCGCATAGGCGAAGATCAGCGACGCCGATGCGTGGATGATGTTCTGCCCAGCGATCAGATAGGCGAGCGGCGAGGTGAGGAACACGATCCGCGGCAGCGGAAACTGGAAATGCAGCATCGCGTTGAGATAGCAAAGCCGCTGCTGCCAATTCAGGCCACGGCCGAGCAGCGGATTGTCGATGCGGAAGATCTGCGTCATGCCGCGGGCCCAGCGGATGCGCTGGCCGACGTGCAGCACCAGCTTCTCGGTGGCGAGCCCGGCCGACAGCCGCGTTCCGATATAGGCGGTGTTCCAGCCTCTGCGCTGCAGTTTCAGCGCGGTGTGCGCATCCTCGGTCACGGTTTCGCCCGCGAAGCCGTTGGTTTCTTCGAGCGCCGTGCGGCGGATGATCGCGCAGGATCCGCAGAAGAAGGTCGCGTTCCAAAGATCGTTGCCCTTCTGCACCGCGCCGTAGAAGAGATCGCCTTCGCCCGGCATATCCTTCGCCACCGCCAGGTTCCGCTGCACCGGATCGGGTGAGTAGAAATGGTGTGGGGTCTGCATCAGCGCCAGCTTGGGGTCGGTCTGGAACCAGCCGACCGTGAGCTGCAGAAAAGCGCGCGTGGGCACGTGATCGCAGTCGAAGATCGCGATCAGCTCGCCATCGGTCTTCTTCATCGCGGCGTTGAGATTGCCCGCCTTGGCATGAAGATTGTCCCCGCGCGTCAGATAGCCGCAGCCCGCGGTACGCGCGAAGGCCTGAAACTCGGGACGCCGTCCGTCGTCGAGGATGAACACGCGGAACCGATCGGCCGGATAATCCATATCCATCGCCGCGAAGACCGTGTTCTGGACGATTTCCAGGCTCTCATTATAGGTCGGGATATAGACATCGACGATCGGCCATTGATCGGGCGTGCCTTCCACTTCAATCACCGGCCGCTCGAGCGGCCAGCTTGTCTGGAGAAAGCCGAGCAGGAGGATCACCCAGGCATAGAGCTCGGCCAGATAGAGGCCGCTGCCCAGCAGAAAGGCCGGGACGGTATCGAATTCCAGGGTATTGGTGGTGCGCCACACGATATAGCGGGTGGAAATGACCAGTGAGAGCGCGGCGATGGTGAGTGTCGCGCGGCGGCTCTTGACCCGGCCGAGTATGATCGCGCCCACGATCGAGGTGAGCGCGAACAGCCATTGCGAACGCTCGTCGAGCGGCACGGCAATAACCACGATCGCAAGCGCGGCGACGCACAGGCCGGAGATCGCGAGCAGCGCGGTGCGCACATAGGGCGGTGGGGCGGCGATATCCATGCCGGTCAGATCTGCAGCGACGCGGCGCCGACATCTTCGTCGGCAACAAGGCCGAGCCGACGCTCGACGGCATGGGCAAGCCGATCGAGATCGACTCTCACCACGCTGGACGGCGCGAACCTCGCAATCGGTTCGAACATCGCCAGCGCTTCGTTCACCGCCTCGTCGCGGCGCACGGTTCCGAGCAGTGAATCCCCCAGCAGTTCGCGGATGAACGAATGACTGTGGCGCGAAAGCCGCCGCGTATCGTCGAGCTGGTTGAGCACGAACGCGGTCTTTTCAAGCATCGCGACAGGCGTGCCGGGCTCAACCAAGGGCAGCGTGGCCAGCGAGCCCGCAAAAGGCAGCAACGGGCAGATGTGCAGGTCGCAATGGCTGAGCAATCGCGTCTTGAGCGTCCGTGAACCCGATGCGATGTCCAGCAAGGTGATGCGGTGCGGATCGAACAGGCCCGGATCGTCCTGATCCAGCACGTCGAGAAAGCGCCTGTCCTCGGTGAGGGCATGGCCATTGAGCAATTCGACGCCGCTTACCACCATGGTGTCGCCCGGCGCATAGGTCATGCCGGCCAGGGTCTGGCTCGGCAGCATCCCGAAATGCAGCTTCAGCGAATCCTGATAGGTGAAATCGATCGCGGTCACCTGATGCCCGCGTTCGGCAAGGTGCATCGCAAGTTGCGCGGTCAGGAAGGTGCTGCCGACGCCGCCCTTTGGCGAATGAACCAGGATCAGCATCAGCTCTTGTCCGAAAGGCGGCCGAGGAACTGGCGCATATTGACGACTTCCCCGCCCTCATCGACGGGCGGACTGTTCTTGGCGTAGCGGCTGAAAAGTCCGGCCCTGTCTGGAGTTTTCGCGCGCTCCGGGCGTTCGCGACGCTCGCTTTGGCTGGTGCGTGGGCGGATCTGCACCTCGGCAGGTCCGAGCGTCGGCGCGCGCTCCCCTACCACCCGTTCGTCGATCAAAAGTGCTTCGAAAATCGGCCAGAGCTCCATATCCGCGAACGGATCGGCGAACTCCTGATATTTGAAATCCCTGCGATTCAGTCGTTCGAGAAGACTCTTTGCATCCTGGCGCATCGGGAGCTCCGAAATTAGGAACCGCCACAATGCGTTGAAATGGTTAACAAGACATTGGTGCTAATGCTCACAAGACATTCTTGTGCCTGTAATTCTTCGCTAATTACGATGTCGGTCGTTTCCATACGCGCGTCGACATCCCGTCATTTCGGGCTTGATTTCGAAAGCGGAATGGTTGCCATAAAAAATTGCACTCGACGCCAGTGCGCTCAATTCGAGCCGCGTCGAGACTATTTCGAGGGAAACAATTCTCCCCACCGCGCGTCGAGCGCCGTCTGTGCGCTGCGGCTCTTCACGCGTGAAACGAGCGAGATGCCGCGAAGCGTGACACTGTGGCCGCTGAGCAGACGGCCAGAAATCGTGTAGCCGATATCGTAGAGCGCGACGTCCTCGTGCGGCTTGCCGTCGACCAGGAAACGCGTGGTGATGACGACCGGCAACCGCTCATCACCGCGACTATTGTCGGGAAGGCGCGCTGTATCGCGCGCCTTTTTGAGGGCGCGTTCGAACCATTCTGCCTCGATCCGCGGTTCGCCGGTGGTTTCGGCAGGTGCCGCCCCCAGCGCGGTCGGAAAGATGATCCTCTGGCTCTGCACGGACTGATCGGCGGAGGTGGGCTTCAGACCCAGCTCTCGCTCGCCGGCATTGGCCGCGATCAGCACCAGCGTCACGGCGCGAGCTGAGGCCTTTTGCGCATCGGCGGTCTTGACGGCCCTGCTGTCGCTACGCTCGCTCCAGCTATTCCAGAGCGTCAGGCCCGAGATGATGATGGCAATGACCGCCAGCAATTCGCCCAGCGTGATCCATCGCCGCCGGATCGCCGCCGCTTCCGCGGCGCGCGCCTCGACCTGCGCATCCGCCGGGGTCTGTGTTGGCGTTTCGGCCGGGCTTGTCGTTGGGGGGGGAAGATCGTCGCTCACAGCGCCGTTCCATCACCTGCAGCGTGAACCGTCAAGCCGTTGCGTCCAGAGCCTGCCGGCTGCCCTCAATAAACGTCCAGCTATATGCCAATGCTATGCGAATTCCGGGAATCGCTCTCGAATTGCTACGCGCGATGCCCCTAATCGGTAACCCTCATCAATCCAGGCTGCAGGTCTTTGGCGTGCGGCTTCATGGGGGTTTCCATGTTCAAGTTCGCGTTGTTTACCGCTGCCATTGGTGTCGCTGCATTGCCGGTCGCGGCACAGGCACAATCGACCGCCGAAGAAGCGGCCGCCGACACCCCGCCGGCCATCACTGTCAGCGGATCGGTCGCGCTCACCTCCGACTATCGTTTCCGCGGCGTCTCGCAGACCGATCGGGAGATGGCCGTCCAGGGCGGCGTCACGGTCAGCCATGAGAGCGGCGCCTATATCGGTGCCTGGGGTTCCAACCTGTCCGGTTGGGGCACGTTCGGCGGCGCCAATCTCGAACTCGACCTGATCGCGGGGTATAAGGCCAAGCTTAGCGACACCGCAACGCTCGACATCGGCGCGGTCTGGTACATGTACCCCGGCGGAGCCGACAAGACCGACTTCGTCGAGCCCTATGCCAAGCTGACCGGCACCGCAGGCCCCGCCACGCTGACCGCGGGCATCGCCTATGCGCCGGCCCAACAGGCGCTTGGCCGCTGGTATTTCACCGGAACCGACGCCGCGAACGGCGTCTACAACGCGCCGGGCGACAAGGAAGACAATCTGTACCTCTGGGGCGACGCCGCGCTGGCGATCGCGGGCACCCCGCTCACCGCCAAGGCGCATATCGGCTACACCGATGGCAATCCGGGCTTGGGCCCCAACGCCACCAGCATCGCACCGACCGGGCAATATTGGGACTGGTCGCTGGGCGTCGACGCGGCGTGGAAAAACCTGATCCTGGGCGTCGCCTGGGCCGGCACCGACATATCCGACAAAGACGCAGCCTATCTGCGACCGAGCTTCAGCAAGGGCCAGGACGGCACCGGCAGCATCGCCGGCTCGACCGTCGTCGTCTCGCTGACCGCAGCATTCTGAAACAGGGAGAAGACCCATGCAGGATTTGCTTTGGCTGTCGATCATGGGCGGATTGGTGGCGCTGACGCTCGCCTATGTCCGCCTCTGCGACAACGCATGAGGGGGCCGCGATGACACTCGACCTCTCGCTCGCCGCGCTCAGCGCACTCGGCCTTCTGGCCTATCTCGTGGCGGTCCTCATCCGCCCCGAACGCTTCTAGGTCATGTGATCCGCCTCCAGCGGATCACATGACCTAGGCTTTTGTTTTACCGCGATTTTCGAGTCGTTCGATGAATTATCGAACTACAAATCGCTCCAGATGGGAGGCTCCATCATGACCATTCAGGGCTGGCTCCTGATCCTCGCCTTCACCGGAACCCTGCTCTTGCTGGCCAAGCCGGTCGGCATGTGGCTCCACGCACTTTACGAAGGACGGCGAACGCCATTGCATCTCGTGCTCGGACCGGTCGAGCGCGGCTTCTACAAACTCTCCGGCATCGATCCGAACGCCGAGCAGGGCTGGCGCCGTTACGCCGTGCACATGCTGCTGTTCAATGTCGTGCTGATGCTGTTCACTTACGCGATCCTCCGCCTGCAAGCGGTGCTGCCGCTCAACCCGCAGGGCCTTGGCGCGGTTGGCGAACATCTGTCGTTCAATACCGCGATCAGCTTCACTGCCAACACCAACTGGCAAAGCTATGGCGGTGAATCGACGATGTCGAACCTCAGCCAGATGCTGGGACTGACGATCCACAATTTCCTGTCGGCCGCGACCGGCATCGCGCTCGCCTTCGCGCTGTTTCGTGGGTTCGCGCGTCGTCATGCGCCTGGAACCGGACCGGCGACCATCGGAAATTTCTGGGCCGACATGACCCGGATCACGCTCTACCTGCTCCTGCCGATCTGCGTGGCGCTCACGATCTTCTACATCGCCTCCGGCGTGCCGCAGACGCTGGCGGGCGTCGTCGACATCTCGACGCTCGAGGGCGCCAAGCAATCCATCCTGCTCGGGCCGGTTGCATCGCAGGAAGCAATCAAGATGCTCGGCACCAATGGCGGCGGCTTCTTCAACGCCAACAGCGCGCATCCGTTCGAGAACCCGACCGCTCTGACCAACTTCGTGCAGATGCTGTCGATCTTCATGATTGGCGTCGGCCTGACCTGGACCTTCGGCAAGGCCGTCGGCAACACGCGTCAGGGCTGGGCGATCCTTGCCGCGATGATGATCCTGTTCCTGATCGGCGCCGGCATCACCTATTGGGCCGAGGCCGCGGGCAACCCGATGCTCAATCACATGGGCATTGCCGGCGGCAATATGGAGGGCAAGGAGGTCCGCTTCGGCATTGCGGCGTCGGCGCTCTTCTCGGTCGTCACCACCGCCGCTTCGTGTGGCGCGGTCAATGCGATGCACGACAGCTTCACTGCATTGGGCGGGATGATCCCGCTCTTCAACATGCAGTTGGGCGAAGTCGTGATCGGCGGCGTCGGCGCGGGCATCTACGGTTTCCTGCTCTTCGCCATCCTCGCGGTGTTCGTCGCCGGGCTGATGGTGGGGCGGACCCCGGAATATGTCGGCAAGAAGATCGAGGCACGCGAAGTGAAACTCGCGGTGCTGGCGATCGCGGTGCTCCCGCTCGTCATCCTCGGCTTCACGTCCCTCTCGTCGGTGATGGCGCCGGGCCTCGCCGGTCCGCTCAACAAGGGGCCGCACGGGTTCAGCGAGATCCTCTACGCCTTCACCAGCGCGGTCGCGAATAACGGTTCGGCCTTTGCCGGCCTCACCGCCAATACCGAATGGTATAACGGACTGCTCGGCGTCGCTATGTGGCTGGGCCGTTTCTTCGTCATCGTGCCGATGCTGGCGATCGCCGGCTCGCTCGCCGCGAAGAAATACACGCCCGCCAGCGCCGGTTCGTTCCCGACCACCGGCGGCCTGTGGGTCGGCCTGCTCGTCGGCATCATCCTGATCCTGGGCGGACTCACCTTCCTGCCGAGCCTCGCGCTCGGTCCCATCGCCGATCATCTTGCGATGATCCGCGGGCAATCGTTCTGAGGGGGGCCATCATGACAAACACCCAAGCAAAAAGCCTGTTCACCGCCGACCTCATCGTCCCGGCGATCAAGGCATCGTTTCTCAAGCTCAATCCCCGCGAGCTGGTTCGCAACCCGGTCATGTTCACGACCGCGGTGGTCGCCACTCTGCTCACCATATTGCTCGTCATCGGGCAGGACGGGCTGGCGACCGGGTTCAAGTTCCAGCTCGTCGTCTGGCTCTGGCTGACCGTGCTCTTCGGCTCCTTTGCCGAGGCGCTCGCGGAAGGGCGTGGCAAGGCACAGGCTGCGGCCCTGCGCGCGACCAAGGCCGAACTCACCGCAAAGCGCCTCAAAAACGGCGCCAGCGAATCCGTGCCGGCCAGTCAGTTGCGCGCAGGCGATATCGTTTTCGTCGAGACCGGTGACCTGGTTCCCGCGGACGGCGAAGTGATCGAGGGTGTCGCCTCGGTCAACGAATCCGCGATCACCGGCGAAAGCGCGCCGGTGATCCGCGAGGCGGGGGGCGACCGTTCGGCGGTGACCGCGGGCACGCGGGTGATCTCCGACCAGATCAAGGTGCGCGTCACCGTCGATCCCGGCCAGGGCTTTCTCGACCGCATGATCGCACTGGTCGAAGGGGCCGAGCGGCAGAAGACGCCGAACGAGATCGCGCTGACCTTGCTGCTGGTCGGCCTGACCATCGTCTTCCTGATCGCGGTCTCCACCATCCCCGGCTTTGCAAGCTATGCGGGCGGGAGCATCCCCGTCGCGATCCTCGCCGCACTGCTGATCACGCTGATCCCCACCACCATCGCGGCGCTCCTGTCGGCGATCGGCATTGCCGGCATGGATCGGCTCGTCCGCTTCAACGTACTCGCCAAATCCGGCCGTGCGGTTGAAGCGGCGGGCGATATCGATGTGCTGCTGCTCGACAAGACCGGCACGATCACGGTCGGCGACCGCCAGGCGAGCGAGTTTCGTGCAGTCGGCGGCGCATCCGCCGAGGAACTGGCCGAAGCGGCGCTGCTGGCAAGCCTTGCCGACGAGACGCCCGAAGGCCGCTCGATCGTGGTTCTCGCACGCGAGAAATTCAGCCTCACGCGAACGATGCCGCAGGGCGCCGAGGTCATTCCCTTCACCGCCCAGACCCGTGTGTCCGGCATCAGGCTCGGCAGCGCACTTGTGCAGAAGGGCGCGGTCGACTCGATCCTGAGAGCCAATCCCGGCGCCGGCGAGACCGCGGCGGCGACCGAGCTTCGCCGTGTCACCGACGAGATCGCCCGCGCCGGCGGCACGCCGCTTGCGGTCGCGAAGGACGGCCGGCTGCTCGGTGCGATCTTTCTGAAGGACGTCGTAAAAGCCGGGATCCGCGAGCGGTTCACTGAGTTGCGCGCAATGGGCATCCGCACGGTGATGATCACCGGAGACAACCCACTGACCGCCGCGGCGATCGCTGCCGAGGCAGGCGTTGACGATTTCCTGGCGCAGGCAACGCCAGAGGACAAGCTCGCGCTGATCCGCCAGGAACAGGAGGGCGGACGCCTCGTCGCGATGTGCGGCGACGGCACCAACGATGCCCCTGCCCTCGCTCAGGCAGATGTCGGCGTGGCGATGAACACCGGCACCCAGGCGGCGCGCGAGGCAGGCAATATGGTCGATCTAGACAGCGATCCGACCAAGCTGATCGAGATTGTCGGCCTCGGCAAACAGTTGCTGATGACGCGCGGTGCACTGACCACCTTCTCTGTCGCCAACGATGTCGCCAAATATTTCGCGATCATCCCCGCGATGTTCGTCACGCTCTATCCGGGGCTCGGCGTGCTCAACGTGATGGGGCTCGGCAGCCCCGAAAGCGCGATCCTGTCGGCGATCATCTTCAACGCGTTGATCATCCCGCTGCTGGTGCCGCTTGCGCTCAGGGGCGTGACATACACGCCAATGGGTGCGGGACCGCTGCTGGCGCGCAACCTGGCCATTTACGGCCTTGGCGGACTGATCGCCCCGTTCATCGGCATCAAAATCATCGACCTGATGGTCGGCGGCCTCGGCCTGGCATAAGGAAAGAATCATGGGCAAGGACTTTACCTCCGCACTGCGTCCCGCGATCGTCATGACGATCCTGTTCGCGGCCCTGCTCGGGCTGGCCTATCCGCTGGCAATGACCGGCATCGGCCAAGCGATCTTCCCGAACCAGGCGAATGGCAGCCTGGTGACCGAGAATGGGACGGTCATGGGCTCGACCGTCGTCGGCCAGGCGTTCATCAGCGAGCGCTATTTCCAAACCCGCCCGTCCGCGGCCGGCAAGGGATATGACGGTCTCGCATCCTCGGGCTCGAACCTCGGCCCGACCAGCCAGGCACTGATTGATCGCGTCAAGGCTGATGTCGAGACGCGCCGCGCCGAGGGCGCCACCGGGCCCATGCCCGCCGACCTCGTCACCGCGAGCGGATCGGGGCTGGACCCCGACGTCTCGCCCGCGGCCGCGTTCGCCCAGGCCGATCGCGTCGCGCGCATTCGCGGCCTGCCCGTTCAGCGCGTCCGCGCGCTGGTCGAGACGCAGATCGAGCGCCCATTGCTCGGCTTTCTCGGTGAGCCGCGCGTCAACCTGCTGTCGCTCAATCGAGCGCTCGACCGGCTGCGTTGAACGAGCCGGCCCGCCCTTCGCCGGAGGCCCTTCTGCGTCAGGCGGCGCAGGAGGGTCGCGGCACGTTGAAGATCCTGCTCGGCGCCGCCCCGGGTGTCGGCAAGACGTTCGAGATGCTCACCGACGGTGCAGCGCGCCGTCGCGAGGGCGTCGATGTCGTCATCGGGGTGGTCGAAACCCATGGCCGCGCCGAGACCGAGGCGCTCACACGCGGCTATGAGATCGTGCCCCGGCGCGAGGTGCTCTATGAGGGCCGCACCCTCCACGAGATGGACGTGGACGCAATCCTCGCCCGCGCGCCGCGCCTGGTGCTGGTCGACGAGCTCGCCCACACCAATGCGCCGGGCAGCCGCCATCCCAAACGCTATCAGGATGTCGAGGAGCTGCTGGCAGCGGGGATCGATGTCTGTTCGACCCTCAATATCCAGCACATCGAAAGCCTCAACGACGTCGTCGCCAGCTTTACCCGGGTTCGCGTGCGAGAGACCGTTCCGGACTCCATCCTGGAGATTGCCGAGATCGAGGTGGTCGATCTGCCGCCGGACGAATTGATCGAACGGCTGAAAGCCGGCAAGGTCTATCTGCCGCACGAAGCCACACGCGCCCTCTCCCACTTCTTCTCAAAATCGAACCTCTCCGCACTGCGGGAGCTTGCGCTGCGGCGGGCGGCGCAGGCGGTCGATGCGCAGATGCTCGATCATGTCCGCGCAATGGGTGTCGGCGGCACCTGGGCAGGCAGCGAGCGCATCGTCGTTGCGATCAACGAGCTGCCCGGGGCCAACAACCTCGTCCGCGCCGCCAAACGGATCGCGGATGCGTTGCATGCCCCCTGGACGGCGGTCTTTGTGGAAACGCCGCGCAGTCAGGCATTTGGCGACGCGGAGCATCGCCGGCTCGCCGCCGCGATCAATCTCGCAACCCAGCTTGGCGGCCAGATCGCGACAGTGCCCGCCGCGAACGTCGTCGATGGGCTCCGGACCTTTATCGCCGAGGCGCGCGCCACCCAGCTCATCGTGGGCAAGTCGCAGCGTTCACGCTGGTTCGAATTCCGGCACGGCTCGGTCGTCGACACGCTCGTGCGCGAAACGCCGAGCGTCGCCATTCATGTGCTGCCGCTCGAGGCCGCGCCAGCCGAAATTGCGATCAAGAGCAAGCCGGCCGGCGGCAATTGGGGAAGCGCTTCGGGCTATCTCTGGACGGCGGCAATGGTGGCGAGCGTTACGCTGATCGCCCGCGCGCTGCTCCATATTCTCGATCTCGGTAACGTCGCGCTCCTCTATCTGTTGCCGGTCATGGCGGCCGCCAGCCTGTTCGGGCTGCGCACCGGGCTGTTTGCCGGTCTGGCCTCGAGCCTGGCCTATAATTTCGTGTTTCTGCCGCCGGTCGGCACACTCTCGATCAACAACCCCGAGAACATCATCTCGGTGATCGTGCTGCTCGGCACCGCGGTCGTCACCAGCCAGTTGACTTCGCGTGTCCGTGCACAGGCCGACCTCGCCGCCTCCAGCGCACGCGCCAATGCGGCACTTGCCGGCTTCCTGCGCAAGCTCACGATCCTGGGCGGCGTCGAGGAGGTGACACGGACGATCGTCGAGGAAGTCTCGCGCCTGTTCGGATGCGCAACCATCCTGCTCACCCATATCGAAGGCCAGGGCATGGTCGTTCAAGCCGCCAGCGGAAGCGGCTACCGCATGGAGACGATGGATCTTGCCGCCGCACAATGGGCGCATGATACGCGGGTGGTGGCGGGCCAGGGCTCGCAAACCCTGGCCGCGTCCGACTGGCGGTTCCAGCCCCTGGTCGTCGGCGAACGCACGCTTGCGGTGCTCGCGGTCGCGAATGAGCGCGGCGGCGATCCGGTGCGCCCGGATCAACTGCCGCTGCTCGTAAACCTCATCGATCAGGCCGCGCTGGTGCTCGAACGCTTCCGCCACGAGGCAGAGATGCGCGACGTCGACACGATCCGCACGCGCGACCGCCTGCGCGGAGCCCTGCTCTCATCGGTCAGCCATGATCTGCGCACGCCGCTGACCTCGGTGATGGCGGCCGCTGCCGAACTCGACCATGGCGCGACCCCTGAATTGATCGGCACGATCAAGGCCGAGGCGGCACGGCTCAACCGTTTCGTCTCGAACCTGCTCGACATGGCGCGCGTCGAGGCCGGCGCACTCAAACTCAACATCGAGCCGATCGATCTGAGCGACGCCGTGACCAGCGCGGCGCATGACGTCCGCTCCGCGCTGCACGGGCACGAACTCAAACTCGACGTGCCGCCCGATCTGCCATTCGTGAGCGCCGACCCGCAGCTGCTCCACCATTGCCTGCTCAATCTGCTCGACAATGCCGGGCGCTACAGCGATCCGGGTACGCCGATCGTCATCGAGGGCCGGCACCAGTTCGGCACGCTTCGCCTTGCCGTGCTCGACCAGGGGCCGGGCCTGCCGCCGGGCCGCGAGCAGGAAGTGTTCGAGACCTTCCGCCGCTTCGAGGGATCGGACCGTGCAATCGGCGGCACCGGCCTCGGCCTCGCGATCGTCAAGGCGTTCGCGGATGCGATGGGCATCGGTGTCGAGGCGAGCAATCGAGCCGACAGCCCTGGCGCGCGCTTCGATCTGCTCTTTCCGTCCAACCTCATCGTGCGCGTCCCGGCACCCGGAGATCAGTGATCATGCCCGCCACCATCTTGATCGTCGACGACGAGCAGCCGATCCGCCGCCTGTTGCGCAACACGCTGGAACGCGCGGGCTATCGCGTGGTCGAGGCGATGAACGGCGTCGAGGCAATGCGGCAGTTCCGCGGCGAGGCGCCCAGCGGCGTGCTTCTCGATCTCGGCCTTCCCGACCGTGATGGGCTGGAACTGGTGCCGCTGATCCGCAAGGAAGGCGAAACCGCGATCCTGGTCGTCTCCGCGCGCGACGCGACCGATCAAAAGGTCGCAGCACTCGATCTGGGCGCCGACGACTATGTCACCAAGCCGTTCGATACAGAGGAACTGCTCGCGCGGTTGCGCGTCGCGCTGCGCCATCGCAGCCTGTCGCCGGTCACCCCCAAGATCGTCCGCAAGGGCGACCTGGAGATCGATCTCGATCGACGCCTTGTCCGGCGCGGCGCGGATGAAATCCATCTGACACGCAAGGAGCATGACGTGCTCGCCGTGCTCGCGCGCAATGTCGGGCGTGTGGTGACCCATGACCGGATCCTCGCAGCGGCCTGGAGCCGCGAAGAAGACCCGCGGGTCGAGTATTTGCGGATCGTCGTGCGCAATTTGCGGCAGAAGCTGGAAGTGCCCGATCCGGTGGGATCGGTGATCGCCAACGAGCTCGGCGTCGGATACCGCCTGCTCGCGGACGCATGAACATTCCAGGCATCGCATTCATATGCGGCCACTATGCGAAATCCGGTTTTCAATCTCGAATTGCTATGCCGCGATCGATAGCTGAATGGCCATGTCGGCGCGATATCCTTCAAGCTGGTGGGCAACCCGGTCGGGCGATCTGATGATCCGGACGGCCGGCGCCGCGTTGCTCGGCCTCGGTTGGCTCGCCATCACCCTGTTGACGGTCCTGAACCGCTCCGGAGCCGGGCAGAACCTGCCGGCCCTGGGCCTCGCGGCGCTCGGGTTCGTGAGCGGCAGCGCAGGTGCCGCGGCGCTGGTGGTCGGTCGCGGCCTGCTCGAACGCATCGAGACCAGCGCGCGCTGGCAATCGCGGACTGCAGAGATTGAACGACGGTCGGACGATGAAGCTTCACCTGCGTTTGGGACATCTGCTCTCCCGGCAATGGCGCCCGAAACGACCACGCATCGGCTCCAGAGGCCAGGCGCTTTTTTTTCCGATGATCCATCAGACGAGAAATGGCGCGGCGGGAGCGCTTCGGCGATCTGACTGACGTCGCGCAAGCCCTGCGATGACCGCGTCCACCATGCCCCACTGGCAGATGCGGAAAATAAACTTTCCTCCTGGCCTAGGATCGGTCCGGCCCGCGCCTCTTGGGTGAGACCGGAATGCGGTCTAGGCTGCAAGCATGGGAGGCAGCGATCGTCGGACGAGCGGACAGTGAGCGCAGGCTCAGCATCTCCATGTGGGTGGCAGATCATGTCATGCCGCATGAAGCCCGCGTTCGCGCCTGGCTGATCCGCGCGCGCGTTGCCGGCCCCGATGTCGACGATCTGATCCAGGAATCCTATTGCAGCCTGGCGGGGCTCGACAGTGTCGACCATATCGACCGGCCCGACGCCTATTTCTTCTCGACCGCGCGCAACCTGCTCGCCCGCAAGCTGCGGCGCGCGGCCGTGGTTCCGATCGCGACCATCGCCGAGATCGAATCCTTCGACGACGACCGCCCGTCGCCCGAACGCGAAGTGGCCGGCCGGCGCGATTATGATCGCGTGCGCACCCTGATCGCGCGGCTTCCCGATCCCTGCCGCAGAGTGGTGGAGATGCGGCGGCTGGAAGGCATGCCGCAGCGGGAAATCGCGCAAGCCCTGGGGATCAGTGAGGGCATGGTGGAATGGCACGTCCATAATGGCGTGAAGACGGTGATGAGGATGATGAGGAACGAAGGCGAAGCGGGCGCCGCCGACACCGCGACTGCAGGAAAAGGGCGGCGCGCATGATGAGGGCAAGTGCCGCGCAGATCGAGGATCAGGCCGCGCTCTGGCTGGCGCGCATGGATGGCGGTCAATGGAACGAGACGCTGGCGACGGAGCTCGATGCCTGGCTTGCCGAGGATCCGCGCCACGACGGCGCCTTCCTCCAGGCCCAGGCGGCCTGGGCGATGCTTCGGCCGGACCAGGCCGAGATCGCCGACGAGGCGGATGAAACACCGCGGCTCAGCCGCCGGCGCATGCTCGGCGCTGGCGGGTTCGCCATCGCCGCGTCGCTTGCCGGCGGACTCGCCTTGTGGCTGCCCCGCAAGACCTACCGCACCGATCTCGGCGAAATCAGGCGGGTGCCGCTTGCCGACGGATCCACCGCCGCCATCAACACGGCCAGCGCGGTCGAGGTCGATTTCTCGAAGTCGCTCCGCCGTGTGACCCTGGACACGGGCGAGGCCTGGTTCCAGGTCGCGAAAGAGCCTGCGCGCCCCTTCCTGGTCGAGGCCGGCCGTATCCGCGTCCGTGCGGTCGGCACTGCTTTTTCGGTCCGCCGGCGTGAGGGCGGCGCCGACGTACTGGTGACCGAAGGTGTGGTCGAAGCCTGGACGGACGGCGCCGACGGCCAGGCAATCCGGCTTGCCGCCGGCGACCGTGCTTTCATCGCCAACAATGCCGCCGTCGAACGGGCACCGGTCGAATCCTCGTCGGTCGATCGCACGCTGGCCTGGCGCAGCGGCAAGATCGACCTGATCGGCCAACCGCTCAGCGAAGCGGTGGCCGAGTTCAACCGCTATAACCGGCGCAAGCTGCTGCTTGCCGATCCGGCGCTGGCGAGCGAACAATTTGACGGCGTGTTCCGTACAGACGATCCGGCAGGCTTCGCGGAGATGATCGCAACAAGCCTCCAGGTGCCGGTCGATATGTCGACCCCGGACATGATCCGCATCGGCCGGCCGCGGGGATAGGATATTTTTCTGGACGACTGCCTAGGATGTGCTCGCCCCCCGGCTCTTGGGATTGAGGCGGGAAAAATCCCGTACACTCCGGGGGGAAGACAATGACATCCAGCAGGCACATTCTGTTCGCCACATCGGCAATCATCTGCATGGCGGCGGCGCCCGCGACGGCGCAGGTCAAGACGTTCGACATTCCCGCCCAGGCGGCCAATAGCGGCATCGCGCAACTCGGCCGCCAGGCCGACGTGCAGATCGGGGTCGCGCGGAAAGATGCGCGCGGGAAGCGCACCAATGCGGTGCGCGGCCAGATGACCGTCGACAGGGCTCTTGGCCAGTTGCTGCAGGATACGGGGCTGATCGCAAAGGCAACCGGGTCTCAATCCTATACTGTCATTCCTTCGCAAAGGGTCGCCGGCGCGGTTGCGCCGGCGCGGTTCGCGCTGGCCACGACCGGTGCTGCGGGTTCACAGGAATCCGGGACATCTACCGATGGGAATCGGGATGCCGGGGCAAGCGACGAAATCGTCGTCACCGCGCAGAAGAAGGTCGAGAATATCCAGGACGTTCCGGCCTCGATCAGCGTGATCGGCGGGCAACGTCTGGAGCGCTCGGGCGCGACGCAATTGGCGGACTATTCCGCTTATGTGCCGGGCCTGGTGGTCGACAGTGGCGGCACGCCCGGACAGGCGCGCATCACGCTTCGCGGCCTTCCGCCCATCACATCGACGACCATGGTCGGCACCTATGTCGACGATTCTCCGCTGGGCTCGAGCGCGGGCTGGGTGAGCGCGCCCAATTATGCGCTCGACCTGCTGCCCTATGATGTCGACCGGGTTGAGGTGCTCAGAGGGCCGCAAGGCACGCTCTATGGCGCCAACACGATGGGCGGGCTGATCAAATATGTCACCAAAGCGCCTGACCTCAATCGCTTTTCCGGACGGGCCGGGGTGGAGGCGCTGACCATCAAGGGCGCCGGCGATCTGGGATGGGGCGTCAAGGGATCGGTCAATCTGCCGATCGTCGCGGGAAAGCTGGCGGCAAGAGTCAGCCTCTATAACCAGATGACGCCGGGATTTATCGACAACGGCCAGACCGGCGAGAAGGACGAGAACGGCGTCCGCCAGACCGGCGGTCGCATTGCCGTGCTGTGGCAGCCGACCGACCGGCTCAGCGTCCGCCTGTCGGCGCTGGTGCAGGATATCGACGCGGACGGCAATGCCACGGTTTCGCTGGTTCCCGGCACGCGCACGCCGATCTATGGCGGGCTGACGAGCAAGCACGTGCTGGACCAGCCGTTCAAGTCCAAGCTTCGCTATTATACCGGCACATTGAACTGGGATCTTGGCTGGGCGGATCTCGTCTCCGCGAGCAGCTATTCCAGGACGAAGATCCGCAAAGCGTCGGACTCCACCGCATATTATGGCTCATATTTTCCGATCGTGAGCGCCGCGCTGCCCGGCTACACCAACGGTGCCGTCATTCCCGCGGGGCTGGATCGCAACCTGCTCAGCACGGACGTCAAAAAATTCACCCAGGAATTCCGGCTGTCTTCGCCCGCCGGCCAGCGGCTGGAATGGCTGATCGGCGCCTTCTACACCGACGAAGACTCGTTGATGCTCCAGGAGGATACGGCGCTGGACCTCAACAAGGTGCCCGTCGCTGGTGCGTTCAACCCGTTCGCCTTTGCCAACATCCCGACCGAATATCGGGAAATGGCGGTCTTCGCCAACGCAACCTATAAATTCAGCGATGCCTTCGACATCAGCCTGGGCGGCCGTTTCGCGAAGAACAAGCAGGATTTCACGCTCACCGCCAGCGGCCCCGTTTACGTCTTTTTCGGGATAGACGGGACGACGATCTCCAAGTCCAAGGAAGATGTCTTCACCTATTCCGTCGCACCGCGCTGGCACATCAATGACGACACGATGGTCTATGCGCGGGTCGCAAGCGGTTATCGCCCGGGCGGCCCAAATTCGCCGCTGCCGGGCATTCCACCCCAGGTGAATTCGGACAGGATCACCAATTACGAACTCGGCCTGAAGTCCGAATTCCTCGATCGGCGGGCAATGATCGACGTCGCGCTCTTCCGGGTGGACTGGACCGACATTCAGGCATTCGGCATTTCGAGCAGCGGCGTCAGCTATCTCGCCAATGGCGGCAAGGCCCGCAGCCAGGGCGTGGAATTCAATGCGTCATTCACGCCCGCGCGTGCGCTGCGCATCGGGTTCAATACCGCCTATACCGACGCCGAACTGATCGATCCCATTCCGTCGCTGGGTGGATTGCCGGGCGACCAGCTCTCCTACGCGCCGAAATGGAGCGGTGCGATCACGCTGGATCACCAGTTCGATATGGGCAATGGCTGGAATGGCGAAGCCGGCGGCGGCGTCCGTTATGTGGGGAATCGCAAGTCCGGCTTCCCCGCCGGCTCGGATTATTTCGAGCTTGCCGATTATATGGCGGTGGATCTTCATGCCGGCATCTCGAACGATCGCTGGGGCGCGCGCCTCTTCGTCAGGAACGCGACCGACAAACGCGCCTATGTCACGCCAAACGCGCTTCCCGGCCAGGATGACTGGACGGTGCTGCAGCCGCGCACCATCGGCCTCTCGCTGGAAGCGAAGTTCTAAAACATCGTGCGGCCCGACGCGGCCTGAACGCGGCGGCCGTATCGGTCACCAAGGGGGACTCCATGCTGAAATTCACCATCCGCCTGCTGCCGGCCTTGCTTGCCACGGCGGCTGCCATACCCGCTCAGGCCGAGCAGGCATCCCCGGTCCTAACCAAGGCCGACTATGATCGCGCCGCGCGCTTTCTCGACCAGAATAGCGAGCGGGAAGTGCTCAACTCGGCTGTGGCGCCGCACTGGCTGCCGGGCGGCGATCGTTTCTGGTATCGCCGCCAGACGGCGCCGAACCGGGCGGTATTCGTGATCGTCGACCCAGCCAAGGGTGGCGCGCGAACGCCCGCGTTCGACCATGCCGCCATCGCCGCCGGCCTCTCGAGGGGGCTCGGTCGCATGGTGGAGGCCGACAAGCTGCCGTTCAGGCTTTTCCGCTATGGCGACAAGGGCGCGATAGAAGCCATTGTCGACGGCAAGCTCTGGTCCTGTTCCGGCGTGCCGGTCGCCTGCCGCGGCAGCGATGCACCAAAGCCGTCGGTGACCGAGATCGCGTCCCCCGACGGCAAATGGCTGGCCTATGTGAAGGACGACAATCTCTGGATCAAGCCGGCACAGGGTGGAGACGGCTTCGCGCTCACCAGTGACGGGGTTCCTGACTTCGGCTGGGCGACCCAGCCGGGCATGAACTATGTCGCCACGCAAATGCGGCAAGCCGGAAAACCCTATCCGCCGGCGCTTCTCTGGTCGCCGGATTCCACGCATATCCTTACGCAAAGGGTCGATGACCGCAAAACTGGCATGATGGGCCTGCTGCAATCCGCGCCGCAGGATGGCGCCGTGCGGCCGAAGCTTCATGGCTGGCGAATGCCGCAACCGATGGACGCCGACATTCCGGCCTCCGAGCCCTGGGTTTTCGATATCGCCAGCCGCAAGGGCGCGAAGGTGGACGTGCCGCCGATCCCGTTCGGACTGATGACGCCGGTGGAAGCCGGAGAAGCCTGGTGGTCGAAGGACGGAACCTCGATCGGGCTTCTGACCCGCAGCCGCTACGTCAAGACCATGAAACTCTATAGCGTCGATCCGGCCACCGGCGGGGCGCGGACGCTTGTTTCGGAGGATGCCAGAACCTTCATCGAAGCGGCGGGAACCGCGATGCGGCCGATGGTCCGGATCCTGGGCAATGGCGACATTCTCTGGTTTTCCGAGCGCGACGGCCATGGGCGCCTGTATCTCTACAACGCCGACGGCACGTTGAAGCGCGTGCTCGGAAAAGGCCCGGGACAGATCAAGGGCATCGTCCGTCTCGACGAGCAAAGGAAGCAGGCATATGTGCGCGCCAATGGTCGCGAGGACGGTGAAGATCCGTATCTGACGAACCTCTATCGGCTCAGCCTCGACACGGGCGATATGGTTCGGATGACGCCCGAAACGGGCGATCACGGTGTCGGCTTCACGGATGGCTTCGCACAGGACTTCAGTCCGGACCCGATGTCTCCGCCGGGCACGACCAGCAGTTTTTCGCCCAGCGGCAGATATTTCGTGGACAGCTATTCGACGGTGGAAACCCCGCCTGTCAGTGTCCTGCGTCGGGCGGACGGGACGTTGGTGACGGTGCTGGAACGCGCCGATGCGTCGCCGCTGAAGGCGGGCGGATTCACGCCGCCGGAGCGTTTCACCGCCAAGGCCGCGGACGGACAGACGACGCTTTACGGCGTGATCCTGCGCCCAAGCAATTTTGATCCGTCGCAGCGTTACCCGGTGATCGATCAGATCTATCCCGGCCCCCAGGCGCGCCGCACGCCCAACGGCTTCATGGACGCTGTGTTCGATCATAGTTTTTCACAAGCCATGGCGGAACTGGGGTTTATCGTCGTGCTTGTGGACGGGCGTGGCACGCCGGGACGCGACAAGGCATTTCTCGACCTATCCTACGGCAAGCTCGCCAATGGCGGCTTTCTCGAGGATCATGTCGCGGCGATCAAGGAACTGGGCGGCGCCCGGCCCTGGATGGATCTCGACCGGGTCGGCATTTACGGCATTTCCGGCGGCGGCAACGCGACCGCGCGTGCAATGTTCACCTACCCGGACTTCTACAAGGTCGGTGTCGCCCAGGCCGGCAACCACGACCAGCGCGGCTACATCTATATGTGGGGTGAGATCTATAACGGCCCCGACGACGGCCAGAATTACGCCGCCACCTCGAATGCCGCCATCGCGAAGAATCTGAAGGGCAAGCTGCTGCTGATGCACGGCGACATGGATTCGAACGTGTCGCCGGCACTGACGATGCAGGTGGTCGATGCACTCATCAAGGCGAACAAGGATTTCGACATGCGCATCGTCCCCAACCTCGGCCATGCCTGGGGGCCGTACGCGACCCGCATCACCTGGGACTACATGGTCGAACATCTGATGGGTGCGACCCCACCCAAGGAATATGCCATGCCTATGGCGGAAAAGTGAGCTGAAACGATGACGAAACCCATCATGCGCGCCGCTATGCTGGCGCTGATCATCGGCACGGCAGCGCCCGTCAGCGCCGAAAACCTCTCCAAACCGAACGATCGGACCGGCCTCTTCGACGCGAATACGGCGACCAGCAACGACCTGCGACGGGTGCCGGTCGCCCCCGGCACGGATGCGCCAAAAGGCGCCATCGTCATCCGCAACGCCCGCCTGTTCGACGGCACGGGCGCGGCCATCCGCACTGTCGATATCGTCATTAAGGGCGACCGGATCGTCCGGATCGGCGAGCCGGCCGATCCCCCGGCGGGCGCGGAGGTGATCGACGCGCGCGGGCGCACCATCATGCCCGGTCTGATCGATCTTCACACCCACCTGACCTATGTCCATTCCTTCGGTCTTCCAGCACCTGTGTCGGACGAAAGTCAGGCTGGCGCCGCGCTGCGTGGGGCGGAGCGGCTGCGCTATTTCGCGGAAAGCGGGATCACCAGCGTGCGGGATGTCGCGTCGCACGGCATGGCGCCGTTTCTGCTCAAGGAGGAAGTCGCCGCCGGAAACATTCCCGGCCCGCGCATCTTCGCCGCCGGCCAGTTGATCGTCGGCGAGGGCGGCCATGGCGGCGAAGGCATGGCCACCCGTTCCGCGCCCGATTATCCCGATGCCGCGGTTCGCGAGGCAACCGGCCCCGACGATTGGCGCAAGGCAGTGCGCACCAATTTCAAGCGCGGCGCGGATCTGATCAAGCTCGCCAGCCATTTCAGCCAGGAAGAAGTCGATGCCGCCGTCGACGAGGCCCACAAACTCGGCCTGCGCGTCACCGTCGATTCGGAGTCGATCTTCACAGCCATGGCGGTGAAGGCCGGCGTCGACAGCGTCGAACACCCGTTGCCCAGAAGCGACGAGACGGTGAAGATGATGGCGCAAAAGGGCATCGCGTCGGTCCCGACCTTCGTACCCTATCAATATATCAACGCGATGGGCGGCTATTACGGATCGACGTCGCGCCGCTTCACCATTTCCGATGCAAGCATGTTCGCCATGGGCGGGAAATTGCGCGCGGCCGGCATCAAGCTGGGTGTCGGAACCGACCTGGTCGTGGACTGGCACCGCCATTTGCCCGACGCCTATGTCCAGGAACTGCGTAACTTCCGCCGCCTCGGCTATTCGGCGCCGGAAGCCCTGATCGCTGCCACGAAGACGAATGCCGAAATCCTCGGCATGGACGATCGCCTCGGCACGCTGAAGCCGGGCAAGCTTGCGGACCTGATCATCGTCAACGGCAAGCCGGACCAGGATCTGGAGGATCTGAAGAAGGTGGATCTCGTCATCGTCGGCGGGCGTGTCGTCGTCCGCGACGGCCGCGCCATCCTGCCGCCGCGCATCGAGGACAAGCCGCCCTTTTCCAGCAAGAATTAGAGCATCACCCTGCCCAGTGCCGAAAATGCCGTCCTCGACGGTGACCATGTGGATCGCGGCCTCATGCGCATAGCTGTCGTCGGTGCGGATCGACGCCGCAGCGCGCGCCGGCTATCCGTGTCGTCAGCGCGCAACCGGACCAAAACGATCATGATCATCGAAGCGACCGACGCCGATTTCACGGCATTGCTGGACGGGGCCGGCCCGGGCGATCTGCGCCTCGTTCCCGACAGCGTGATCGCCGAACCGGAGATACTCCGGATGCTGCGCGATCTTGCCGCGTCGATCCGCCCCGTCTTCGCGCCATCCGCCTGGATGATGATCGAGGATGGCGAGGTGGTCGGCCTGTGCTCGCTTGTCCGGCCGCCCGAAAATGGCGTGCTGCAGATCGGTTATGGCGTGGCGCCAACCCGGCAAGGCATCGGTTTGGCGAGACGTGCCGTCGGGCAATTGGTGGAATGGGCACGAAAGGACACGCGCGTCCGATCGATCGATGCGGAAACCAATATCGCGAACATCGCGTCGCAGCGCGTGCTGGAATCGAACGGGTTCGTCCGCGTCGGCGAACGCGTCGATGATGAGGATGGAGAGTTGATCTGCTGGCGGATCGACGCCTGATCGCGCGTTGTCGGGGCCGCGCGAAACTGGCATCCGGAGCCGATGACCCCATCGATTGAAATCGTCGCATACCGTGCAAGCTGGCCGGGCGACTATCGGCGGCTTGCTGACACCATCCGTCCGATCGCGCCGACAGGATCGCGCCTGCATCATATCGGATCGACATCCGTTTCCGGACTCGCGGCCAAGGATGTGATCGATATCCAGTTGACCGTCGACGATCTGGCGGACGTGGATATCGTGGCCTTGTCGACGCCGGCTTTACCCATCGACCGGGCATGAAGGATCATTGCCCGCCCGGTGTCGTCCTGCCCGACGAAGAACTGTTCAAACTCTATTTCAAGACATCGCAGCGCCCGGCGCATCTGCACGTCCGCCAGAGCGGCCGCTTCAACCAGCGTTATCCGCTGCTGTGCCGCGACTATCTGCGTGCACATCCAGCTGCGGCGAAGGCCTATGAAGCGGTCAAATACGGGCTGGCCAGGCATTTCCCCGACGATGCCGATGCCTATTACGAGATCAAGGATCCGGTGTTCGACATCGTCATGGCAGGCGCGAAGCTATGGGCGGAAAAAATGTCGTGGCGGGAACCTGCCAGCGACTGAACGCGCTCAGCGTCAACGACGACATAGCGCGCATTCCCAAACAGTTCTTCCAGCGAGTGTTTAGACCACGGTTTTTCGCTCGAAATCCGCCAGCAAATCCCAGAGGCGCTGCTGATCGGCCCCAGTGCCTGTGCCTTCCACGACGTTTCTCACGGCATGATATTCGACCTCTGAGCGGATGACGCCACGGCTGAGGATTTTCGCGATCCTTTTCATGAAACGGAGACGAATGGCCGAGAATGTTGGAAGCCCCTCCGCACTGAAGACCACATCCAGTCTGGCGACATCTTCCGGTGGCAGGCGATCAGTGTCTTCCATGAAATCGCCAATCATCATCGCCAATCCCTGACGAGCCCGCGACGGTGATTTCAACGCCATCGCATCCAGACAAATGATCGGATGGACTTCGGGAGGCATGTCGACCGGGAACGACATCATATGCTCAATATATTTGGCAGACCATGCCCTCAACGTGTCGTACTCGCCTGCCTTTATCGTCATGAGCATCCGTTCCAGCTTCGAGACATCCTATTTCAGGAAAACCGCACTCGCCACCCTGATCGACAAGCGGTGAAGCAGGCCTCGTGATTCACCCGACCACACTAAATCCCGCAATCTCGACGATGGTCGCGAGCGCGTCGTCCGACAAAACCTCCAGATCGAGCAATGCCCGATAGGGATCGCCCGCCAATCCCAGCACTACTGCGAAGGCAGGTTCGGTCTTCGCACCCGAACGACGCGCCCGCATGATCGCGGACCTGAACCCCTCCCCGCCCATCGCAAGCAGGCGCCGTTCGACCAGGAAATGACGCCAGCCGTCCTGTTCCGTCACCGCGACCGCCTGACCGAATATCTCGAACGGCCAGCCATGCATCTCGAAGCCGGCGACGATCGCGTGTCCATCCCCCACCCATTGCCGGATCGAGAAGCCATCAGCGTCGCGAAAAATGTCCCACAATGTCCCGGCAAACACCGCCGCGTCGGGGCAATGGCACAGAATGTCGACATCGCTGGTCGGCAGGTCTAGCCCGAGCGGCAGCGTGCCCGCGACATGCGGGTCGAACCCGGCCAGCACCTCCAGCACGCGCGACTTCCGGATCGCCTTGAGACAGTCTGGCCGCGCCATGATCCCGCCTAGCCGATCCCTGCTGCAAGCGGGAAAGGTTTCACGATCGCCAAAATGCGACATCTCACACTGGCCGTTTCGTCATTGCCCGTTTAGTCCTTGCCAATGCTCGGCGATTTTCCCTTCACAGTCTATTTTCATGCCGATCATCCGAGCATGAATTTGACATTCCTGGCCGAACGATTGGGGGCTCCATGCCTACGTCCATGGACGGTTGGCGAGCCATGGATTTCGGCAAAGGGCGAACCGACTGGCGGTACGTATAATGACAGCCGATTTCAGATCGCCTTCGGTAACGAGGAAGACGGAAGCATGGCTGCCGGTATGGAAAGAGCCGTCGACGCGCTGGAATCCGTGAAAGATGCTTTGGAAGAAATCAGGGCAACGGGCGGCAACACCCAGTTGTTTGCGCGCTGGTATCCCAATGGCGACACCGCTGAAGTGTTCGATCCGCCGTTGCTGAGCAGGATTGCCGCACTCGGCCTGACCTTCGGTTTCAATGTCTATGGCGTCGATCCGCGCTGGCGCCGCGTGGCGGAAGGCCATGAATGGTAAGGGACGGCAACGATCGAGCACATGACAGCTTCGCCGACAGCCCCCCCCTGACGGTCAACAGCTTCTGCCGTTCGGCAAAGCACAGACTTGCCGTCCGACCGGTATGCCCCCAACAGAGACAAACAGCAGACGGCCGCGACGCCGCGCATCGGGAGGGATTGTGAATGACGGAAACCGGCCTGGATGCCGCTGAACGAGCCATTGTGGCAAAGGTCGCGCGGCGGCTGATCCCATTTCTGGCCGTCCTCTATTTCGTGTCGTTCCTCGACCGGGTGAATGTCGGTTTCGCCGCCCTCACGATGAACCAGGATATCGGGCTGGACGCACGCGCCTATGGCTTTGGCGCCGGCATCTTCTTCATCGGCTATTTCATCTTCGAAGTGCCGTCGAACCTGATCATGAAGAAGGTGGGCGCGCGGCGCTGGATCGCGCGGATCATGATCAGCTGGGGCATCGTCTCGTCATCGATGGCGTTTGCGACCGGCCCGGTCAGCTTCTGGTGCCTGCGCTTCCTGCTTGGTCTTGCCGAGGCAGGCTTCTTCCCCGGCATCATCCTCTACCTCACTTACTGGTTTCCCAAGGAAACGCGCGGGCGCGTGATGGGCGGGTTCCTGATCGCCATCCCGTTGTCGAGCGCGCTCGGCGCGCCGCTATCGACCGCTTTGCTGGAAACCAGCATTTTCGGCCTCAAGGGCTGGCAGACGATGTTTATCGTCGAAGGCGTGCCGGCGGTGCTGCTGGGCATCTCGGTGCTGTTCCTGATGCCCGACGGACCGCGCAGCGCCAAATTCCTCTCGCCCGAGGAACGCGACCGACTCGCGGCAGTGCTCGATCGCGAAGGTGCACAGGCAACGCATGCATCGCTGCGCGACGGGCTGATGAGCGGCACGGTGTGGCGGTTCGCATTGATCTATCTCGGCATCGTCATCGGGCTGTACGGCTTCGGTTTCTGGGCGCCGCAGATGGTGAAGTCGCTCGGCGATCTTTCCACAGTCCAGGTCGGGCTGGTCAGCATGGGACCCTTCGCGCTCGGCGCGCTCGCCATGCACTATTGGGGCCGGCGATCCGACGGGGCGGGCAGCCGCAACGTCTCGCTGGCGATCGCTGCATTTGTCGGGGCAGCAGGCTTCGCGGTCAGCGCGGTCTCGACCGATCCGGTGCTGACCATGGCGGCCTTCACCGTCGCCGCGATCGGCATCTATGCCGCCCTGCCGGTGTTCTGGACGCTGCCGACCGCGATGCTGACCGGCACCGCGGCGGCCGGCGGGATCGCGCTGATCAATTCGGTCGGCAATCTCGGCGGCTATGTCGGCCCGGTCGCGGTCGGCTGGCTGCATGGCACGACCGGCAGCTATGCCGGCGGCATGCTGGTGCTCGGCGCCGGACTGGTGGGCGCAGGACTGCTGGCCCTGACCGGTCGTCGCGACGCTGCGCCGATACAGCCGTAACGCAACCGACCCGTTGACCAGACGTTCGGCATCTGCGCGTCATGCGTACGTGTCGAACGGAGGCCGATGTGCCGGCAACAAGCAGGAAAACCGCCGCGTCAGCCGAAGCGCGTCAATACGCCCCGGCGCGGCGCGCGGCGCGGCGCTGGTTCACCCTCATCGTGATCCTGCTGTCGCTGTGGATCATGCGCAGTTTCCTGATCCCGCTCGCCTGGGCCACCGTGCTGGCGGTGACCGCATGGCCGCTTTACATGCGCGCCTCGGCCGGTGCCCGGCAGACGACATGGCTCATCCCGCTCGGCTTCACTCTGGCCGTCGGCGTCATCCTGATGCTGCCGCTCTCGGTCGTCGCCATTGAGGCGGCACGCGACAGCCAGGTGGCGATCAGCTGGATCGGCGAGGCTCAGCGCAATGGCATCGCCCAGCCACCCTGGCTGACGCACCTGCCGTTCGGCACGCATCTGGCTGGATGGTGGCAGCATTATGCAGGCAGCCCGCAGGCTGCGAACGCCTTGCTCGGGCGGTTGAATGCACAATCGGTGTTCAGCATGACCGGTGCGGTCGGCGCACAGGTGGCACATGGCGCAATGCTGTTCTTCGTCACATTACTCGCGCTGTTCGCGATGCTGCGGCACGGTTCAAAATTGGCGGGCCATTTCAGCACGATCACCGCGACCACGCTGGGCGGGTTTGGTGCGCGTTTCACGGAGCGACTGGTATCGGCGATCCGCGGCACCGTGGCGGGAACGGTGCTGATCGCACTGGCCGAAGGGACGCTGATCGGCATCGCCTATGCCGTCGCGGGCGTCCCCCGACCGTTCCTGTTCGCCGTGCTTACCATCGCCTTTGCCATGCTGCCCTTCGGCGCGTGGCTGGTATTCACCGTCGCGACCGTCATCCTGCTCATCCAGGGTGCCGTGCTGGCGGCCGTGCTGCTGTTCGGCTTCTCGGTCGCGGTGATGCTGATCGGCGACAATTTCGTTCAGCCCGCGGTGATCGGCAACACGATCCGCCTGCCCTTCCTGCTGGCATTGCTCGGCACGTTCGGCGGGTTGGAGACGTTCGGTCTGGTCGGGCTGTTCCTCGGGCCGGTGATCATGGCGATCCTGCTGCTCGTCTGGCACGAAGCGATAGACGAACCTGTGGATCAGGCGGCGCAAACGTCCTGACCCAGCGCACGAAAGCGCGCGTCATAGTCCAGTGCGATATCGGCCAGCGTCACCCGCGCCAATGTCTCCATCAGCAATGCCTCCGCAGCGCGGAAGGCGTCGCCCATCGCGGCATTGACCGCCTGTTCGACCAGGCATTCCGGCGTGTCGATGGCGGGGCCGATCGCAAAGACATGCGGATCGCCGACCGCGCGATGGATATCGAGCATCGTGATTTCGGCTAGAGGCCGCTGGAGCGTCCAGCCACCGCCATGCCCCTTTTCCGAACGGACATGGCCCGCGTCGCGTAGCCCGGCCATGGTGCGGCGGACGACCACGGGGTTGGTCCCCAGCATCTTCGCCACCAGCTCAGACGTCACCGGCCCGTCTATCCGATCCATGTGGATGAGCACATGGAGCATCCGCGACAATCGTCCATCCCGCTGCATTGTCCTGTCCTTCGTGCGTTTTCGTCCCGCACTTCACTACACGCAACTTACAGTGTTGCGGAAGTGCTGAAATCGAGCCATACGCAACTTCATAAGTATCGTGAGTCGATCAATCCGGTCGGCGCCGGCAAAATGGGAGTTTCCTGCGTGATCCATGACGTCATCATCGTCGGCGGCAGCTTTGCCGGGCAATCGGCCGCCATGCAGCTGGCACGCGCCCGCCGTCGCGTGCTGCTGATCGATGCCGGCCTACCCCGCAATCGCTTCGCCGATGCCTCGCACGGGTTTCTGGGCCAGGACGGGCAAGCGCCGGATGCCATCGTGCGCGAAGCCACGCGCCAGCTTCTCTTCTATCCCACAGTCGAGATCGCACAGGGCGAGGCACACTCGGCACGCGCCGACGACGACACGCTGCTCGTCACGCTCGCCACGGGACAGGAACATCGCGCGCATCGCCTGATCCTCGCGACCGGGCTCACCGATGAACTGCCCGCAATTCCCGGCATGGCCGAACGCTGGGGCGCAACGGTGCTGCACTGCCCCTATTGCCACGGATACGAGGTCCGCGACCGGCAACTGGGCATTATCGCCAACCACCCGATGTCCGCGCATCAGGCGGCGCTGATCCCCGACTGGGGGCCGGCAACCTATTTCACCCAGGGCGTTTTCGAGCCCGACGAGGAGCATCTGGCGCTGCTCGCCGCGCGCGGCGTGACGATCGAGCGCAGCCCGGTGGTCGAACTGCTCGGCGATGCCCCTGCTTTGTCCGCCGTCCGTCTTGCCGATGGCCGAACAGTGCCGGTCGAAGCCGTATTCACAGCGCCCCGGACCCGCATGACCAGCCCGATCGCCGAACGGCTCGGCTGCATGTTCGACGATGGACCGATGGGCCGTTACATCCGCGTCGACGCCTGGGGCGCGACCTCTGTCCCCCGCGTCCATGCGGCGGGCGACGCAGCCAGCCCGATGCACAATGCAACGCTGGCCTCGGCATCGGGCGTGATGGCCGGCGTTGGCGCGCACCAGTCGCTGGTGCGCGGCGTGTAGGTTCACATTGGCGTCATTCCGGTGAAAGCCGGAGTGACGCCAATGTTTTCAATCCGATAAATCTGATTGGAAAGACCTCCGATCAAATCGGAGCCTCAGCCAGCGGCCAGCTTGTCGAACTCACTCGCATCCCCGACCCGGACGAAGACGATCTGCGAGACGGTGGTCTGGACATAGGTTGCGTTCGAGGCGGTCGAGAGGCTGGCGAAGTTGGTCATCGTCAATCGGCCGGTGGTCAGGTTCAGGCATCCCGCAAGCGAGACAGCCGGTCCCGAAAGACTGGGCAATCCGGTGACTGCTGTCGACTGAAGCGAGAGGCCGCTCGACCGCGCATTGATATCCGTCACGCCCTCGATCGGACAGGTGACACCGTTCCAGGACATTTTCCCCTGCGCCCAGCCGAACAGCGAGTCGGTATAGGGATAGACTTCGATCAGCAGCAAAGTGCCGTCGTCGCCGCGCCATGTCCCCTCCAGCGGATCTGCCATCGGCGCGTCGAGCGCCGGCCGGGGCGCCACCTCGGGAGCCTCGGCCGCGGTGCGGAAATAAGTGAGCTTGTCGATATAGGTCCCCGCGGCCGCCAGCCCCGGAAAACTGCTGCTCGCGACCATCGCATGCGCCAGCACCAGCGATTCCTTGCCATTCACGATGCTGATCTGCCCGCTCAGTCCCGACGACCAGTTCCAGCTTGGATCGCCTGGTCCGGCGACGATCGAATGCCATTCGATCGCCAGCGCGACAGCCTGGCCGGCCTGGGGTGTCGGATTGGCCGGCTGCTGATAACCGATGACCATATATTTGCCCGTCGATCCGGTCGTGGAGGAATAATTCCCCCAGACCAGATTGGTGCCGAGCTGGGTGAGGACCATCTGCGATCCATATTCATTCTGCCATGTACCTACGAGAGTCATGTCGATTTCCTCATATCTGATGTGAAGAGCGTCGAGCCTGCGACTATTCCATGGTCTTGCCGCGAACGACGTCGCGTTGGCCGAGCGTGCGGCCGTTCCCGCCCGAGGGAGGTGTGATGATCTTGGGGCCGCCGGGCTTGTTGAAAACCCACATGCCGACGGGCGCCAGCGAGAAGCGGTTTCCGCCGCACTGGACGACACGATATTCGTGGATGGTGTAGCAGCTTTCCATCACCACCGAGCCGACCAGGGCCAGCCCCTTCAGGCCGAGCGCCTGGAATTGCGGCAGCGTCTTGCCCTGATCGGGGCCCGCCTGGATTGTGACATTGTAGAGGTTCGGCGGGATCGTGATCGCGCCGCCATTGGGAAAGAACAACCGCACGGGGGGATTGCCCTGCGATTTGATCAGCGAGAGCGTCTGATTCATGAGATCGTCATCGCCCTTGAATTGCGACGATCCGGAATCCAGCGCGAACTGGTAATCGCCTGGAATCTGGGTGTTCCCGACGAAATAGGCCTTGAGGTTGGTGGTCCAGATATATTCGACGCCAGGAAATTGATCATAAGGCGTCCAGGGCAGGAAAATGCCTTCGCTCTCGATATATTTGGCCGGATCGACACCGCCGATCAGGCACGATCCCGTCGAGCTCGACGAGCTCCAGTCGAAACAGACATAGGGATAGTTGGTCGAAATCATCCCGGCGTTCATCATGTCCTGCACGATGAAGCTGGTGTCGCCCTGCTTGTACGCACTGCCCGAGGGAATGCCGATACCGCCATCCCAATCGAGCTGCGCGAATTGCGAGCCCGAATATTCCGATGAAAGATACAGAACCAGGGGCAGCGCCCGACCGTTCGGCAAGGCCAGCATATCCTTGCCCGTCTCCACCTTCATCGTACCCCAGGGGCCGAAGCTGAAGTCGACATCGATGCAATCGACCCAGGAATAGGTCGATGATTTCTGATAGTCGAAACGTGCGCCGCTATAATGCTGGCAACTGGTCGGCGCGCACAGCGTCGATGTGGTCCAGACCATGTTCGTGCCGGTGTCGATCGCGAATTTGAGCGGCTGCCCGGGCGTTCCCAGCGTCGTCTGCGTGTACCAGGGGCTTGCCCCATTATTCTGATAGGGGCCACGTTGCATATTGAACGTAATCCCGCTCGTCGGAGCCTGTGGGTCCGTCATTATCCTCTCCCTCTGTTGGAATAGACCAACCGTCACACCGGCTGTCCGAACACCTCCCTGGCCTGGTCCCGCGTGATGAACCCGTTCTTCAGATCGCGCTCTACGTCGGCGCGTGGTCGATCGGCGGGCGGGCCATAGCCGCCGCCGGTTGCCGTAATGACGCGGACTGTCTCGCCTTTTGCGATTCGCAATCCGGTCACCATGGTATGGGGCTCGTGCGAGCCATCGGCGCGCATCACCAGCGCACCGTTATGCGATCCCTCATGCCCGCCCGCGGCACCCCAGGGGCGCGAGACCGTCCGGGTCGAGGAGAAGGTGAGAAACGCCTCGTCCGCGGTGATGCGGTAATCGAGCACGACGCCCTTCCCGCCCCGGAAGCGACCTTCACCGCCCGCATCGTCGTGAAAAGCGTAGCGATCGATCTCGAAACCGTAGCGGCTCTCCGCCAGTTCGATCGGGATGTTGAAGGTCTCGCCATTGCCGCAGCAGAACTGGCCATTGTCGCCATCGGAATCGGCCGACGCGCCCCAACCGCCGAGCAGCGGCTCGCCCATCACGAACAACTCGCCGGTGAGCGGATGCATGCCCGAGATGAAGGTGGCACCGACACTGCGGGTGTGACCGACGGGCAGGCGATCGGTCATGTGCGGCATCAGCGCGCGCCACATCACCTCGATCGCGGCGATCATCGATTCATAATAGACCGAAACCGGCGCCGGGCTCTGCGCCGACAGGATCGTGCCCGGCGGGCAGATCACCTCGAGCGCGCGGAAGCAGCCGCCATTTGCCGGGATCTGCGGATCGGTCACGGCCTTGAACGCACACCGTGCAGCCGTGACCAGCCCTGCGAAGCTGGTATTGATCGGGCCCGGCGCCTGTGCCGACGTGCCGGTGAAATCGGCGATCATCCGGTCTCCCTCGATCGTCACCTTCACCTTGATCTCGAACGGGCCGCCGCCCAGCCCGTCCTCCTCGATCACATCCGTCGCCTCGAACACGCCCTGGGGCAGTCGCGTCAGCGCCGCGCGCGTCATGCGCTCGCCATAGTCGAGCAGTTCGCGCATCGCCTGGAGCACAAGTTCCAGGCCATATTTGTCGACCAGTTCGAGCATGCGATTGGCGCCGACCCGGCATGCGGCGACGCCGGCATGAAGATCGCCGATCGTGCTGTCGGGCAGTCGCACATTGGCGCGGATGATCTCGACGATCCCGCGATTGATCTTCCCTTCCTCATAGAGTTTGAGAAAGCGGAAATGCAGGCCTTCCTGGAAGATGTCGGTCGATTGCGTCGATGCGCTGCCGGCGAATGCGCCGCCGACCTCGGTCCAGTGCGCCTTGTTCACCGTCCAGCCGATCAGCAGGCGGCGATGGAAGACAGGCAGCAGGATGACGACATCCGACAAATGCGTGCCGCCGCCCTCATAGGGGCTGTTGGTGATGAAGACGTCGCCGGGACGGACATCGTCGGGAGCCGGATAATGGATCAGCGTGCTCTGCACCGCGGTATCGAGCGTCGCGAGAAAACCGGTGACGCCATTGCCCTGCGCCAGCAGATTGCCCACCGCATCGGTCGCGCCGACCGCGAAATCGGTCGTTTCGTAGATGATCGGGCTCATCGACGTGCGGATGAGCGCGGCGAACATCTCGTCGCCGATCGCGACCAGCCCCTCCTGGATGATCTCGATCGTGAATGGATCGTCCTGCACGCTCACGCTGCCCCCTCGCCCAGATGGACATGATAATTGCCGAAGCGGTCGATCGAGACGCGGTGGCCGGGCGGAACGACCAAAGTCGCCGAGGGCTCCTGAACCACGGCGGGGCCGGAAAACCCCATGCCGGGTTCGAGTGCGAGACCATCATAGATCGCCGCATCGTGATCGCCGTGCCGATCGAACGACACGCGGCGCGTGCCCCGATGTGCGGCATCCAGTCCCGCGCCGGTGACCGGGCGTTCGCGCATCGCGGGCTTGGGCACCTCGATCCGCGCGATCAGATGCGCGTTGACGATCTCCACGCCATTTTCGAGGCGATAGGTGTAGCGCTTCTCGTGCAGCGCGTGGAACCGGTCGATCAGCCCCGACAGGCCGCCATCGGCCATCGGCACCTTCACGGTATGCTCCTGTCCCTGATAGCGCATATCGGCAAAGCGCTCGAAACGCGGTGACGCATCGGCGCCATCGGCCGCGAAATCGGTGGTGGCCTGTGTTTCGAGCACCGCGAACAGAGCCTCCACGCGCGCCTCGACGCCGTCACGCAGATCGATGACATGCGTCTGCAGATAGTCGCGGCGCAGATCCGACAACAGCATGCCCCAGGCGGAGAAGGCCGATGAATTGACCGGCACGATGACGTGGCGGACGCCCAGTTCCTCGGCCAGTGCGACGCCGTGCATCGCCCCGCCTCCGCCGCAGACCATCAGCGCAAAATCGCGCGGGTCATGCCCCTTGTTGGTCGAAACCAGCCTGAGCGCATTGACCATATTGGCATTGGCGATGCGCACGATGCCCGCGGCAAGTTGCGCCTTGTCGATGCCCAGCCTTTCGCTGAGCGGTGCGAAGGCACGATCGATCGCATCCCAGTCGGGTGAGACCTCTCCGCCGACAAAGGTCGCGGGATCGATCCGGCCGAGCAGCAGATTGGCATCGGTCGTGGTCGGCTGGTCGCCGCCGCGGCCATAGGCGGCGGGGCCTGGACGGGCACCCGCGGACTTCGGGCCGACATGCAGCTTTCCGCCATCATCGACCCAGGCGATCGATCCGCCGCCATTGCCGATCTCGACAATCTCGGCGACCGCGGTCTGGATGGGATAACCGGGGCGCCGGCGGTCGCGTTCGATATAATAATCGGTCGCGACCTTGACCTCTCCGCCCTCGATCAGCGCGCATTTGGCAGTGGTGCCGCCGATGTCGAGCACCAGCAGTTCGGGTTCGTCGATCAGCCGGCCGAGCGCGGCGGCAGCGAAAATGCCCGAAGCCGGCCCGGATTCCACCATGGTGATCGGATTGCGCCGAACCGCAGCAACCGTCGCAACGCCGCCGTTGGACTGCATGATATAGGGCGCACCCTTCATGCCGGCACGGCTGAGCTTGCGCTCCAGCGCGCCGACATAGGTCTCGACCACCGGCGCGACATAGGCAGACAGCACCGTCGTCGAGGTGCGCTCATATTCGCGCCATTCGCGGCTGATCTCGTGGCTGGCGATCACCGATGCCTCGGGCATCAGCGCGCGCAGCCGCGCCGCCACTGCCTGCTCGTTCGCCGGATTGGCATAGCCATGGAGGAAACAGACCGCGATCGCACGGACGCCTTCCGCCCGGAAATGCGCGACCGCCGCGTCGAGATCGTCCAGGTTCGGCGGACGCACGACCGCACCCGTCACGTCGGTCCGTTCGTCGACTTCACGTCGCAAATGGCGTTCGACAAAGGGCGGTGGCTTGCGGAAATTGAAGTTGAACAGATCCGGCCGGTTGCCGCGCGCAATCTCCAGCACGTCACGGAAGCCCGCAGTGGTGATCAGGCCGGTCAGCGCGCCCTTGCGCTCGGTCAGCGCGTTGATGACCACGGTCGAGCCATGGGCAAGGAAACCGATCGTACCGTGGTCGATCCCTGCCTTGGTCAGGCTGTCGAGCACTCCATCTTCGAAATCGGGCGGGGTGGTATCGACCTTGGCGGCCCGCACCGGCCCGGTCTCCCCCGTCGCCTCATCCACCGCATACCAGACGAGGTCGGTGAATGTGCCGCCGACATCGCTCGCTACTCTGAGCATCATGGTCATCGTTCTTGCGCCGCTTCTAGAAGTTGTAGCGCAGATCGAGACGCCACACGCGCGGCGCGGCGGCATGGGAAAAGCCGCCCAGGACATATTCGGAATTATAGACACGATCGAACGCGTTCTCGACCGATCCGGTCAGCGTCCATTTGCCCTTCGGATCCTCAACGCCGAGCCGGAAGTCCGCCAGGCTGATATTCGAGCGCGCGGTGGTGTTCTCCGGATCCCAATATTGCTTGCCGAGCCGGCGATAATCGGCGCGCGCGAACAGGCCGAGCCAGTCGGTGATCGGCGTACGATATTGCGCGCCCAGGTTGATCGTCGTCTTGGGCACATAGGGTGCCCGGTTGCCGATATCCGCAGGCGTCACCGCATAACGCTGGATCTCGCTGTCGGTGTAGCCGAAGCCGGCATAGGCAGACAGGCCGCCCGTCAGATTGGCGGTCGCCAGCATTTCGAACCCGGTCAGCCGCACCCGATCGATCGGCACCAGCACCTGCGCGCCGATCGCGCCGATGAAGACGAAATATTGCTGATTGGTGACGCGCGTATCGAACGCGGCGCCATCCAGCCGAATCCGGCCATTCGCGAATTGCAGCTTTGCGCCCGCCTCGAACGAGCGGGTGTTTTCCTGCGGCACGCGGTCGGACACGCCGGCAAGGCCGGCGGCCAGCGCCGCGGCGGCGGTGCCATTCTGGTTGAACTGGCCGGACCGGAAGCCGACGCCATAGGTTGCGTAGATATTGATATCGTCAGTGGGGCGATAGGATAGCGACGCGCGCGGCTGCCATTTTTCGAAAGTTGCGCGATTGACCGCGCCGGGAACGCCACCGCTGTTGAACCGCGACACCGTCTGGCGACGCGTTTCCTTGTCGTAGCGCAGCGCCAGATTGACCTCGAGCCCCGCCATGATGTCGTAGGCGATGTTGCCGAAACCGGCATAGTTGCGATTGTCGTTATCGTCGCCGAAGAAGCTCAACGTCGGATTGCTTCCACCCGCCGGCCGCGGCCCATGCTCCACCCGCTCTATGCCGGTCCCGCTGTCGAAGCCGGTGGTGGTCGAGATGAACCGGTCGGAATCGAGGAAATAAGCGCCGATCATCCAGCGCAGGCCCGTGCTCGACTTGGAAGTCAGCCGCACTTCCTGGCTGAACGCGGTGATGTCGATATACTGGGTCTGCGTACCGTCGAGCCCGAAGATATTGCGCGACGCGGTATAGGGCACCTGATCGCCGGCGACGAATTCCTCCAGCCGGTTATAGGCGGAGATCGCGGTCAAGGTCGCGAAGTCGAGATCGACATCGACCTTGAGCGAGACATCGTCGATGTCGCGCACGTCGCGGCCGATATTGGTCGAATAGAATTTCCGATCGACCAGATTGGCATCGGCCCGGCTGAAATCGAACGGATTGGCGGGATCGAGCGACTTGCCGTCGGCCGCAAGATTGGCCGGCTGGTAGCGGAAGCCCAAAGCACCGCCACGCGTGCGCGACAGCGCGCCGCGCAGATCGACGGTCACGCCGGCACCCGGCTCCCAGCGCAGCAATCCGCTGATCGACAGATCGCGATACGGATCCTGCTTCTTGCCGACCGTGATGTTCTGGAAATAGCCCTCGCGATCGACATAGCGGCCGCCGAGCCGGAACAGCAATTTATCGGGGACGATCGCGCCGCTGGCGGATCCTTCGAGCAGATATTCCTTGCCCGTCGCATAGCCCGCGCGGACATGGCCCTCGAAATCATTGCGCGGCTGGCGAGTGGTGACGATGATCGCTCCGCCCGTCGCGTTGCGCCCATAAAGCGCGCCCTGCGGCCCGCGCAGCACTTCGATCCGTTCGACGTCGAACAGTTCCTGCGCGAACTGGCGCGGATTGTTCTGCAGCACGCCATCGACGACGACCGCGACCGGCGCCTCGGAGTTGCGCACCTGGGTGATGCCGCGGATCGAGATCGCGCTGAGCCCCGAGCTTTCGGACTGGGCGATGGTGACATTGGGGGTGAGGCCGATGAAGTCGGCAACCTGATCGATCCGCGCATCGGTGATCTGCTGCTGGCCGAACGCGGTGACCGCAATCGGTACATCCTGCAGCCGTTCCTCGCGATAGCGCGCGGTGATGACGATGTCCCCGCCGCGATCGGCGGCGTCCTGCGCGGCCTGGGTTTCCGATTGCGCCAAAGCCGGCGCGGCACCGCCGACCAGCATGGTTCCGGCGAGAAGATGTGCGATTGTGCGTCGGATCATGTTATGAATTCCCCCCTGTTTCCGCGATCGACAAGGTGCGGGCTTTTCGCGCCCACGCGCAATCCGGAAAGCCGTGACAGGGGTGGCCGAAACGGGTGGTCGCGGCCCGGATGGCCCATTCGCCTACCCGAACGGGTAGTCGCGGCGATCAATCGATCCGGATCAATCCGCGCTGGATCGCCGCTGAAACAGCGGCCGATCGAGAATGCGCGCCCAGCTTTTCATAAACGCGCTTCAGGTGGAACTTCACCGTGTTCTCGGACAGGTCGAGCTGCCGGCCGATATCCTTGTTGGAGCGGCCGACACACAATTGCCCAAGCACCGCGAGTTCGCGGCTCGACAGGGTTTCGCCCGTCGCCGATTGCTGGATCGGCAGCGTCTGGCGCAATCGCCGCGCATAGGATCGCACGGCATCGGGCAGCGCGGCGCCCCCGGTCCGCAGCACGGCATTGAGCATCGGGTCGATCTCGATCGAGACCCCCGTCACGACGCGGGGAACACCGTGCGCTGCGGCATAGCCCAGCGCACCGACGATGCTCGACATCATGGCCGGCGTGTCGCCGCGAAGTCGCGCAGTGCAGGCAAGCAGCGTATCGATCCGCGCGACGTCGAGCGCGCGGTGCTGGCGCGCGCCGGCATCGCGCAGCGGTTTCAGGATCTGCAATGCCTTCGATGCCTGGCCCGTGCGGATGTGCAACTGCGCAAGTGCGATACCGGCCGTGGTTCGCGTCCGCCATTCGCCGGGATCGTCGGCGCGGCGCACCAATGCCTCGAGCTGACGATCGGCGGCAAGCCGCGCGGCGGTTTCCACCTCGCCACGCGCGACATGCGATTCCAGTCGCCATGCGTCGACCAGTGTCGCAAGCTGCGGCAGTCCCCGCGTCCGCGCGATTGCGTCGGTCCGCTCAAGCAGTTCCGTAAGCTCGTCCGGTGCGCCGCGATCCATCGCAAGCGACACCGCAGTGAAGCAGGCGACCGCCAGGATATCGAGCCAGCTGTCATGCGCTTCCAGCGCATCGATCGCCGATTCCACACGCCGACGCGCCTCATCCAGCTCGCCACGCCAATACAGGATATGCGCCAACAGGCTGTTGCCGACCGCCTTGAGCGCGCGATCCGATCCGTAATTTTCCTCGGCGGTCACCAATGCAGTACGGAAGCAGCTTTCCGCGGTCTCGATGTCGCCGCGGTAGAAATGGCTCTGCGCGAGATGGAACTGGCAATAGGTTGCGCCAAGCGCCGAGCCTGCGGTTTCCATCGCTTTGATGCCCGCATTGCTGGCGCGCTCCGCCAGCGCGAAATCGCCCGCCCCCAGCGCGCCGACCGCCACGGCCGCATGCAGCGTCGCCCTGCCGAGATGGTCCTGAGCCCCAAGATCCGCGATCCGCGCGTCCAGCGCCGGCATCCATTCGGGATCGTGCACTTCATCGGCATAGGTGCGCAGCAACGCGCCCAGGATCACATCGTCGCGATCGACATGCTCTCCGGCGGCCAGCGCACGCGCGCGGTCGATGCACCGGCGCGCCTCGTCCACCTCGCCATATTTGAGCAGCAGATAGCCGTGGACGCGTAACAGCGCGGGCTCGCGATCGATCTCCGCCGGATCGAACAGCGCCATCAATCCGCGCGCGAAGCCGACCCCCTGGTGCAGCACGATCTCCCACCCGCCGGCACGACCGACCAGCGCGACCGCGGCGCGCAGATCCTGCCCGCGCTGCGCGTGCTTGACTGCCTGCAGCATGTCGCCCTCGTCCGCGAAGCGCGCAGCGGCGCGGCGATGGAGCGCGGTGGCGCGCGCCATGTCATGCTGCAGTCGTTCGCGCAGGAAATCCGCGAAGAGATGATGATAGCGAAACCAGCGTCGCCCGGCATCGAGCGGGATCAGCAATGCCTCGAACCGCGCCAGATCGGCCAGCGCCTGCCGGCTGTCGTCGCGGCCGCGGATCGCATTGGCCACATCCGCATCGAAGCTGTCGAGGATCGATGTCTCGACCAGAAAATCCTGAAGGCCGGGCTCGAGATCGCCCAGCACCTGTTCCAGCAGATAGCGCCCGATCGCATCGGTATGGCCGGTAAAGGCACCGATCTGGCTGCCCCGGCTGCGGTCGCGATCGAGCCACAGCTTGGCAAGCTGGAGCGCGACCGCCCACCCCTCGGTCCGCGCATGGATCGTCGCGAGATCGCCAGCGTCGAGCTGCCCCTCGAAGATCGTCGCGGCTTCGTCGATGGTGAGCGCCAGCATTGGAGCATCGACCCGGGCGACCAGGCCCTGCGCTTCGAGATCGGCCACGCGGATATCGGGACGGTCGCGCGTACTGATGACGATATGCAGACCCGATGCGACACCACGGATCAGCTGGTTGACGGTTTCATCGACCTCGGCCGAGCGCACCCGGTGATAATCATCGAGGATGATAACGGTGATGCCGGGCTCACGCTCGATCGCGGCGCGCAATGCATCCCGGCGATAGGCGGCCTCGCTGAACGAGGATGCCTGGCTGGTGGTGGCGGGATCCACCGATATGCCGGCAGCCTGCAGTGCGAGCGCGAGATTGGCAAGGAAGCGCGTGACCTCGCCATCGTCTTCGTCGAGGCTGAGCCAGGCGACCTTTAGTCCGTCGCGGACACGCAGCCGCTCGAACCACTGGCCCAGCAGAGTCGTCTTGCCGAAGCCGGCGGGCGACTGGGTGACTGTGAGCAGCGCGCCGAGCGTCCCGTCAAGCTCGCCGAGCAAAGCCTCGCGCACAGACGCGACGATGCGTTGTCGGGGGGGCCGCATCTTCCCGACCAACGGAGCCGATGGGGGCTCTGGTTGGGCTTGGACGGTTTCGGATCTGGATCTGGCCATGCTGTGCGCGGGGCAAGCTAACCGGAAGCTCGTCGAAGGGGAAGCGGCCCTCCCAAACGACTAGATCGCAATTGGTGGCATCTTCAGCGTTGGGCGATCGCAGGCGGCATCGGGAATGATCGCCGAAGTGACGGGCCGCCGACCCATGATCGGCGACCCGGTTCAACCCTACCCGCAGATCACTTCTTCGCCGGGTTCTTCGCCAGATATTCGTCGATCATCGCGACCAGTTTTTCGCGGCTGAGCGTATAGGCCGGCTGGCTGACGTTGAGCTCCATCGTCCGGTCCATCATCGTATGGATCACGCGATCCACAGTGATCTGGTCGGGCGCCGCCATATAGTGGACATAGGGCTTGTCGCTGGTCAGGAAACGATAGACCTGCTCCGCGACATCGGTGGGTTCCTTGCGCTTGGCCTCCGCTTCCCGCACGCCCGCGAGCACCTTTTGCTGTTCTTCGTTGAGCGGCTGGTTCAGGTCGTGCACGCCCGTCAGCTGCTGGATAACGACCTTCTCGCGCGCATGCGACTTGAACGAGCCCGGATCGATGATGCCGGACAGGACGCCCGCCGGCGCCAGTTCGAGCGCCAGCGTTTCCGCATAAGCTTCCATCGCGAACTTGGTCATGCTGTATCCGCCGCCGCTATGCCCGACGGCAAAGCCGGAAAGCGACCCTATGACGGCCGTGCGCCCCTTGCTTTCCTTGAGCAAGGGAACGAACGCGCGGTTGAGCCGCAGCGGGCCCATCACGTTGATGTCATACTGCCACTGCATGTCCTTGTCGGCGACGGTGGCCAGTTCGCCCATGACGGCGACGCCCGCATTGTTGATGACGCCGTACAGACCGCGCCCCTGCGCAGTGACGAACTTGGCGGCCGCGTCGATATCTTCCTGCTTGGTGACGTCGAGACGGACCGCGGTGACGTTGGGCATCGCGTTCAGCGTCTTGAGGTCCTCGTCCTTGCGGGCGCCGCCATAGACGTGGAAACCGCGCGCAGTGAGATATTGGGTGATCGCGAGACCGATTCCCGAATTGGCGCCGGTGACGAGAACCGACCGGCGCTTTTCCTGCGCCAAGGCGGGTTGCGACAAGGCCAGCGCGGCGAGCGCGACCAGAAAAAGTTTCAAACGGTGCATGAAAGACCCCCCTCTTCAATGATTGATTGGGTATGGCGGCGCTGCCGCCGAGCCTGCATCCACACCGCGCTCCCCTTAAAAGAACGGCCGAAAACAGGGATTTGGGCAAACGAACTGCCCGAACGACTCATAGTCGTAGTGAAGTTTTCACAGCCAGTAAACCGACGGGCGATGTCAGGTTTGCCCCTCAATCGCCGCCCGATGCAATAAATTTGACGCGCGCCTCCTCAGGAGGCATGTTTTCCGTCTGGGACAAAAGGGGAGAGAAGATGGACCGTCGTGTCTTTCTGGGATCGCTTGCGTCGATTCCATTCCTGTCGCCGACCATGATCGCCGCACAGACCGGGAAACCCACTACGGGCGCGCTGCACAGCCGCCCGATCGCCGGCGTGCGCAAGCCCGTGCCGGTGATCGGCATCGGCACATCGCGCCGCTACAATGATCCGACCACCGAAGAGCAGATGGCAGCGCTGCGCGCCTCGGTCGCGCGCTTCGTCGAGCTCGGCGGACAGGTGATCGACACAGCGCCTGCCTATGGCCGAGCCGAGGATGTCGTCGGTCGACTGGTCGAAGAGCTGGGCGTGCGCGACAAGCTGTTCCTCGCCACAAAGGTCGGCGTCGACGAGCGGGCGCAGGGCGTCGCGCAGATCGAGCAGTCGTTCAAGAACCTGCGCACCAAGCGCATCGACCTGATCGCCGTCCACAATCTGCGCGACGCGACCAACCAGCTCGCGATATTGCGCGAACTCAAGGCCGCGGGTCGGGTCGGGGCGCTCGGCGCCACCACATCGTCCGACACACAATATGCCGAACTGGAAGCAACGATGCGGCGCGAGCCGCTGGACGTGATCCAGATCGACTATGCGCTCGACAATCGCGGCGCAGCCGACCGTATCCTGCCGCTGGCGCAGGAAAAGGGCATGGCGGTGATGATCAACCTGCCCTTCGGCCGCGGCCGCCTGTTCCAGGCGACCGAGGGCCGCCCCCTGCCCGACTGGGCGAAGGAGATCGGCGCCGCCACATGGGCGCAGGTGTTCCTCAAATATATCGTGTCGCATCCCTCGCGGCCGATCGCGATCCCCGGCATGGCGCAGGCGCGCTACGTCGACGACAATCTGGGCGCCGCGCGCGGACCGCTGCCCGATGAAGCCATGCGCCGCCGGATGGAGCAGTATATTGGAACCCTCTGAAATCGAAGCGCAGCCAGGTTTTCTGGCGCGACTGATCGTTGCCCGTCGCGAGGAAGTCACGGCTGTTGTGGGCGGATTCCTGCTCTTCTTCCTGCTCTTCGCCAGCTATTTCATGCTGCGGCCGGTGCGCGAAACCTTCGGCATCGCCGGTGGCGTCGACAATCTCCAATGGCTGTTCCTGGGCACCTTCCTCGCCACATTGGTCGTGGTGCCGCTTTATGGGGCGGTCGCCGCGCGATTGCCGCGCCGATCGCTGCTGCCGGTGACCTACATCTTCTCGGCCGTGGTCATGGTGGGCTTCGCGATCGGCCTGCTCATCGATCCCGAAAATGTGTGGGTAGCGCGCGCATTCTATATCTGGCTGTCGGTGTTCAACCTGTTCGTCATCTCGCTCGCCTGGAGCCTGATGGCCGACATCTTCAGCGTCGACCAGGGGCGTCGCCTGTTCGGCCAGATCGCCGCGGGCGCGAGCGTCGGCGGACTGACTGGACCGTTGCTCAGCGCGCTGCTGGTCGCACCGCTCGGCCATGCCGGCCTGCTGCTGCTGTCCACCGGACTGCTGCTCGCAACCCTGGCCTGCGCGCGTCATCTGATGAAATGGCAGGAGCGCCACGGCGAGACCGATACGACGCGTCCGCCCACCGATGCGAGAATGGGCGGCAGCATCTGGGCCGGCATCACGCTGATCCTGCGCTCCCCCTATCTGATCGCGATTTCGCTGTTCGTCATCCTGTTCACGTCGGTCTCGACCTTCCTCTATTTCGAACAGGCGCGGGTGGTTGAGGCCACCTTCTCCGATCGGGTGCAGCAAACGCAGGTGTTCGGCGCGATCGACGTCGTCGTCCAGTCGCTGACCGTCCTCGTCCAGCTCTTCTTCACCGGACGCCTCGCACGGCGCCTGGGCGTGACCGTGCTGCTGGTCGCGGTGCCGGTGACGATGATGTTCGGGTTCGGCCTGCTCGCGCTGATCACGACATTCCCGGTGCTGGTGGGCGTGATGATTGTTCGCCGCGTCGGCGAATATGCACTGGTCAAGCCGGGCCGCGAAATGCTGTTCACCGCGGTCGACACCGAAACCAAATACAAGGCGAAGAACGTCATCGACACCTTCGTCTATCGCGGCGGCGATGCAATCTCCGCCTGGGCGAATACCGCAATCGTGGCGATCGGCTCGACCGGCGCGGCGGCAGTCGCGGGCGCGGTCATCGCGGCATTGTGGGCATGGCTCGGCTTCTATGTGGGTCGGCGCCACGACGGCGCAACGGATGCGGAACCCGGCGGCAAGACCGCCTGACCGCGCAACCGCAAGAACATGGGCCGCCACGCAGGCCCGCAAGAGAGGACCGAACATGGGGTTTGTTATGGGAAGACTGCAAAGAGCGGCGCTGACGCTGCTGCTCGCCGGAACGGCAGGCGTGGCAATGGCCGGCAACGCGTCTGCGCAAACCGCGGGAGGCCAGCCAGCCGCCGCGCCCGCCGCACCGGTGGATCCCTCCACGCTGGTGCCGGCGCCGCGCCCGGAAGACGTTGCCTCGCCACATGCGACGGTGAAAGCGCTCTATGACGTGATTTCGGGCGATGCCGGGGTGAAGCGCGACTGGAACCGGTTTCGTTCGCTCTTCCATCCCAAGGCGCAGATGATCCCGACGGGCAGGAATGCGCAGACCGGCCATGTCGGCGCGCGCGTCATGACCCCGGAAGACTATGTCAATCTGAGCGGACCCAATCTGGAGAAGAGCGGCTTCCACGAGGTCGAGCTGGCCTATACCGAGGACCGCTACGGCAACATCGCGCATATCTTCACCAGCTACGCCGCGCGCCGCAAGGCGACCGATGCCGAGCCCTTCATGCGCGGTATCAACAGCGTCCAGCTGTACAATGACGGCAAGCGCTGGTGGGTGCTGAACATCATCTGGAACCCGGAAACGCCGGAATATCCGCTGCCAAAACAATATGAGGCCGGCGCGAAATAGGGAGCGATCGCGGCAGTTATCGACCACGCCGTCCCAATTCCTGTTCGGACGGCGTGGATCGGACAGCAAGCAATCGAAAAACCCTACCCATTTCGGTTGAATTTTTCCGGGCACGATTGCAGCGTCCCGGCGTGCGCGGGCGGCGCATCTCAAAACGGGGAACGGCATGACACGGCTCTATCGATCGGCGAATTTCGGCATGTCCGCCGGCATCGGCGCATTGGCTGCGACGATCTTCGCGATCGGCCTTTCCGCCCCCGCTGCCGCGCAGACGCCCGCCGCCCCGCTGACGATCACACCCGTTCCCTCCGCGCCGATCGCGGACGGCTTCACGCTCGCGCTGGCCGGCGACCTCATCTATCTGCGCCCAATGCTGGCAACGCTGGAGCGCCAGGCGCCCGACATCCTGCAGGTGCTGCGCGAGGCCAATGTCGCCTTCGGCAATTTCGAAACCACCGCGATCGATCTGGCGCGGTTCAAGGGAAGTCCCCAGGCAGAATCGGGCGGCACCTGGCTGTTCGCTCCACCGTCGACAGTCAGCGATGTGGCAGCGATGGGCTTCGACATCCTCAGCCACGCAAACAACCACGTCACCGACTGGGGCGCCGACGGCCTGGCCGAAACGCTCGACCATCTCGACGCGGCAAAGCTGGTTCATGCCGGCACGGGCGCGACCATGTCCGCCGCACGCGCGCCGCGTTACCTCGACACCGCGTGGGGCCGCATCGGACTGGTCGCCGCGGCGACAACCTTCACGCCGATGTCGCGCGCCGCCGATCCTCTGGGCGAAGTGCCGGGCCGGCCCGGCGTGAATGGCATCCGCACGATCCGCAGCGGCCTGGTCACGCCCGAACATCTGCGCGTGCTGGCGACGATCGCGGGCACCGATCCGACCAAGCCGGTCAACCTGATGGGCAGCCGCTATCGCGCGATGGAAGGCGCCCCCGCCAAGCTCAGCTTCAGCTACGAACTCAACGAGCGCGATGAACGCGCGAACATGACCGCGGTGCGCCAGGCGCATCAGAACGGCAATCTCGCCATCTTCTCGCTCCACAATCACGAGCCGGGCAACGAAAGCGAGACGCCGGCCGATTTCGCGCAGCCCATGGCGCGCAAGATGATCGACAGCGGCGCCGATGTGGTCGTCGGCCACGGCCCGCATCAATTGCGCGGGATCGAGATCTACAAGGGCAAGGTGATCTTCTATTCGCTCGGCAACTTCGCGATGATGAACAATTCGCTCGATCAGCTGCCCGCCGAAGTGTTCGACCAATATGGCGTGGAACCGGGCAGCACGACCACGCCCGAGTTGCTCCAGTCGCGCAACACGCGCAGCTTCTCCGATGCACGCTTCTACGAAAGCGTGGTCGCGCGGATGCGCTATATGGGCGGCAAGGTGAGCGAGATCAGGCTCTATCCCGTCGACCTCGGCGTCGAGCTGGCCGGCGCGACGCGCGGCGTGCCGCGAACCGCGAGCAAGAAGATCGGTCAACGCATCCTGGAGCGGCTGCAAGGCCAGTCCGCCGCCTTCGGCACCAGGATCGCGATCGAGAATGGTGTGGGCGTTATCAGGCTGCTCGCGGACTGAGATCCGGCGAACTCAAGGGGAATGACATGAAGACTGCGATGACGGGGCTGTTGCTGGCCGCGACGATGTTGGCGAGCGTTCCCGCCGTCGCGCAGGATGGCGGGCCGGACGCTCCACCGATCAACGATCGCAGCAAATATCTGCCCGCATCGGTGCCGACGTCGGACGACGTGCTGCGCATCCCGGTGCCGGCCGATTACAACGCGCCCAAGGGATCGTTCGTGCTCGTCGGCGGGCGGCTGTTCGACGGCACCGGCGCTGCGGCACGGCCCGCGACGATCGTCGTGCGGGGCAAGACGATCACCGCAGTGCTGAAGCCGGGCGATCGGGCATGGCCAGCCGACGCCGTGGTCTACGACATTACCGGCAAGACGGTGATGCCCGGGCTGATCGATCTTCACACCCACCTGACTTATGTCGAGCAGTTCGACTCCGGTTACGGCGCGGCGGTGGCGAGCGGCGCGGATTCGGCGCTACGCGGCGCGTGGCGCATGGGCATCTTCCTGCAATCGGGCGTCACCAGCGTGCGCGATGTCGCTTCGCATGGCGACAGCCCCTTCATGCTCAAGAAGTGGCAGGCCGATGGTCGCATCGTCGGCCCGCGCGTCTTCGCGGCGGGCAAGCTGATCACCGCGACGGGCGGCCATGGCGCCGCGCTCAACAAGGGCGCACCCAATCCCAACGACGCGGTAATCGAGGCGTCCGGCCCGGATGGCTGGCGCGAAGCAGTCCGCGCGCAGTTCAAGCAAGGTGCGGACCTGATCAAACTGGCGAGCGAATATTCGCAAGCAGAGATCGATGCGGCGGTCGCGGAGGCGCATTCGCTGGGCATTCCCGTCACCGTGGATTCCGAGACGCAATATATCGACATGGCGGTGAAGGCCGGGGTGGATTCGATCGAGCATCCCCTGCCCCGATCGGATCAGGCGATCGCGCTGATGGCCAAGCGGGGCATCGCATCGGTCCCGACACTGATCCCCTATCGGATCATCCAGCGTAGCAGCGGCGGTTATTTCGGGTCGACGTCGCGCCGTTTCGAGCTGAACGAGACGACGATCGTCGAGATGCTGCAGAAGATGAAGAAGGCGGGCATCAAGCTTGGCGTCGGTACCGACCTGATCACCAACTGGATCGATTACATGCCGCAGGCCTATATCGAGGAGCTCAAGGCCTTCGTGAAGGTGGGCTATACCAACAGCGAGGCGCTGGTCGCCGCGACGAAGACAAATTCCGAGATCCTGCGCATGAGCGACCGGCTGGGCACGATCGAAGTCGGCAAGCTCGCTGACATCATCGTGATCGATGGCAATCCGGATCAGGATCTCGACGCGCTGACCAAGGTGCGGACGGCGTTCGTGAATGGCCGGCTGATGCTGCAGGATGGCCGGCCCTATATACCGGCGCATGTGCCCGTGCCTTTGCCTGCGGTGAGATAAGGACGACTCTCATTCGTCATTGCGAGCGAAGCGAAGCAATGACGGCCAATTTCCTGTCGCTCCAGCGAAAGCTGGAGCCCATGCGATGCTGGTCAATGCGGCGAGAGCGACAAGTCTGCATAGGCTCCAGCTTTCGCTGGAGCGACAGTGGAAGATTGCCGACGGCGACACTGCAAAACTCTTCCCTGCCGCATGAAGCCGCCCTAAAAACCGCCGCATCAAGGGGGAATCGATATGCCGAAACCGCACCGGCTCACCGCCGCATTGATCGCGCTGATCGCCATCGCGCCGGGCGCGCACGCGCAGTCCGACCCGGCATCCATCACGATCCCCGATCTGTCCTTCACGCCCGGCCCGAAGGACGAAGCGCGCTATGACGCCTATTTCTATTTCCACCGCGCCGGCACCGATTTCGAGACCGCGCTCGCCGATCTCCGGCAATGCGATGGGCTGGCGCACGGGCTGACGCCGGGCACGGGCAATCCCGCGATCGGTGGCGCGGCGCTGGCCGGCCTGTCGGGCGCGATCGCGGCGGGCAATCGTCGGGCGCTGGCACGCGTGAACCTGCGCCGCTGCATGTTCTTCAAGGGCTATGGTCGCTACGGCCTGACCGAAACGATCTGGCGCGGGATCGCGACCGGCAACGACGCGCTGCTTATCCAGGCGAAGATCGCGGCGGGCGCGACGCCGGTAACGAGGGATCTCGGCGAATGAGGCGGATCATGACCTATGCAGCGGTGCTGCTCGCCGTGCTGGCGCAGCCCGTCGCCGCGCGCGAGAACGATGCCGATATCGCCCGCCACATCCGCGCCGGCGTCGCTGTGACAATCGCACCAGAGACAGCCTATCTGCTGGTCCGCAATACCGATATCCTGGCCTTCCGCTTCGTGCGCATAAACGATGACGGCAGGCGCGGCCCCGACGGATTGCCGATCGTCGACCCTGCCGATCTGGTCGATCTGGCCGCCTATCTCCCCTTCGACAAGGGGCCGCCGCGCACGCACCTGCTTGCGGTAAAGCCCGGCACCTATTGGCTGTACGGCGAGAAGGCACGCTTCCATCTGGAAGGGCCGTTCCTCAACTGCCTGTGCTTGGGCACGGTGAAATTCGATGCGCGTGCGGGAACAATCACCGATCTCGGCACGATCCGGAACCTGGCGCGCGAGACGAAGGACGGCAAACGGCCCGACAGCAAGGGCGAGACACGTAAGCTACTGGGCAATCGCGACACTCGTGCGATCTTGCTCGAGCCTGCCACGGAGGGTCAGGCGGTACCAGCCGCGCTTGCCGCATTGCCGCGTGTGCCAGCCGTCTATCATGCAGCCGGCCGGTTGCCCAATATCGACGGCACGATGATCGACCGGATCAGCGCAATGCCGGGCGTTATCGGTTACGACCGCGATCGCATCATCGATCTGCGGACGGGTGCTGCGCTGCCTTGAGTTGAGCGGGGATCATTCTCTACCCCCACGTCACCCCAGCGCAGGCTGGGGTCTGCCACAGAATATGGCTCGATCTGGTTGGGAGACCCCAGCCTGCGCTGGGGTGACGTGGGGGGGCAGTCTTGACTGTAGCGCCTACCGCCCCTGGAACCATTGCTGCGGCAGCGGACGCGCCCGCGGCCAGACCTCATCGAGCGTCGCCGCGTCGTAGATCCGGCCGTTCTTCATCACCTGGCCGATGACGCGCGCATTGCGGATGTCGGCCAGCGGATCGGCGTCGAGCACCAGCAGGTCGGCCAGCTTGCCCGGCTCTATGCTGCCGATATCGCCGGCATGACCGATGATCTCCGCCGACAGGATCGTCGCGGCGCGGAGCACTTCGTGTGGGGTCGCGCCGCCCGCGGCATAGGCCTGCATCTCGTAATGATAGCCCAGCCCCTGAAGTTCGCCATGGCTGCCGATGCCGACCAACCCGCCGGCCCGCTGGATGCGCAGCGCATCGGCGGCGAAGGCGGGATAGAGGCTGTCGTCCGGCGAGGACCATTCGCGGCCGCGCATCTTCGCGTCGACCACGCTGCCCGGAATGAAGCGGCGCAGCTTGGGATCGCGGCTGGGATCGTCGCGGATCAGCAGGTCGTCGATCGAGGGCATGCCCCCATACATGACGTTGAAGGTCGGCGAATAACCGATCCGCGTGCGGGCGTAGAGCTGGATGATGTCGTCGCGCAACGGCGTGACGGGCAGGCTGTGCTCGTTGCCCGCGAAGCCGTCGATCGCGTGGGTCAGGTTGAGCGTCAGGTCGCTCGCCCCCTCGGTCGTCGGCATCACGCCAAGTTCCGCCGCCGCCTCGGTCATGAACTGGCGCTGGCGACGGCTGCCGATCATGTACGACTTGATGTTGCGGGTGCGATAATGGTCGCGATAGCGGGTGAGCACGTCGCGCGCATCGACCTTTGAATTCACCTCCGAATTCACGAAGATGCCGGGGCCGGTGGAAAAGGCGCGCGGGCCGATCATCAGCCCGGCGTCGATCATGTCCTGATATCCGAACACGTCGTTGGTGAAGGGCTGCACCTCCAGCCCCGAAGTCACGCCATACGCCAGGTTGGCGAGGAAATCCCAATGGCCGCGATCGAGCAGGCCACGGCGGATCTCGAACCAATGGGCATGAGTATCGACCAGGCCCGGCACGATGAACTTGCCGGCGACATCGCGGATCGCCGCCCCCTCGGGCACCGTCACCTCGCCGGTGCGCCCGACCGCAACGATGCGGTTGCCCGTCACGACGACATCGGCTCCGGCGATCGCCTCGTCGCCGCGCATCGTCACCACCGTCGCACCGCGCAGCACGACCGTGCCTTCGGGCACGTCGCGCGGCAGGGTCACCGTCGTCGGAAAACTCTCCGCCCGGCTTTCCGCGGTGCCAGGTTCGGTGCCGATCAGTCCGTCGATCTCGACACGGCGAATGGTGGAGCCGACCGACCAGAGGATCGTCGAACCGTCGCGACTCCAGGCGAGATGATCGGCGCCGACCCGCGTCAGCCGGGTGAGCGCGACACCGGACGCATTCAGGCGGACGATCGTTCCTGTCGCCGCATTGGCCGGGGGCATGTCGACCAGATAGAGTTGTGACGCCGCCTTCACCAGCGCGCGGTCGCCACGCGGGCTGATCCGCACATCCTCCGCGGGCACCGGCATGCCGGCGAAATATTGATTGCCGTTGCGCGCCTTGAACGCGACGTCGCGGCGCAGATCCGATCCGTCGAGGCGGACCGAGCTGGTTCCTTCGGGCGCGACGAAGCGCAGCCGATCCGGCACGTCGAACTGGAGCGCACGGATTCCCAGGCCGCTGGTCACCAATGTCGTCGACCCGCCGGCCGCGGGCATCAGCAATATGTCGGTCTGACGGTTCTGCGAGATCTCGTCATTGGTGAGCAGCCGGTCGCGGTGATTGGCGCGCAGCGCCGCGATGCTGCGTCCATCGGGCGAGAATTGCGGCTCGCTGTACATGGCAGGCACCTGGGTCAGCCGGCGCGGGCGGCCGCCGTTTGCGGGGATCGTCCAGACCTGACCGCCATCGCTCGCGGTCCAGGTGACATAGACGAGCATGCGACCGTCCGGAGACCAGCTCGGCTGGAATGCCATGCCCTCGACGCCCGACACTTCGCGTGCTGCGCCGTCCCGTGTCAGCGCACGGGTATAGAGCCGGCCAAGCGCGGAAAAGGCAACGTTGCGGCCATCGGGCGAAGGGCTGGGCGACTGGATTACCCGCACGGAGACGGGGCCGTCCTCCACCGTCTGCGCCACGCGGGTGGGTCGGCCGATATCGAGCGCAACCGGCACGATGAAGGGGATCTCCGCTGGCTTGCCGCTGGCCAGATCGATGCGCGACAAGCCGCCATTCACGCTCAGCAAGATCGACTTGCCGTCCGCGGCGAAACTGAAGCGCGGGACGAGATCGACATAATAGCCGCCCTCCCGGCTGTCATGATCGATGGCGGAGATCCAGCGATCCTCGCCCGTCCGGAGATCGCGGATGCGCAATCCGGTACGCACGCCATCACGGCTGGCATAAGCGAGATAGTGTCCGTCGCGCGACTGCATCGGCCGCATCGCCCCGCCCGGCGAGGCGATAACGGTCTGCTCCGCGCCACTGCGCAGATCCCGCCGGACGATCGACCAATACGGCAGATAGCGATCGTGCCAGAGCGTACCGGTCTTCTGTGCATAATAGACAGAGTGGCCATCGGGCGACGGCGATGCGCCAAGCGCGTTGATCCGCCGATCGAATCCCTCGTCGCCATTGGGCTTGGCCTTGGTCAGTTGCACCCCGGCGCCGCCGTCGCGATCGAACATCATCATCTCGAATGCGAGATCGGCATGGATCGAGCGCGAGACGTAGACGAAGCGCCCGTCGGGAGACCAGGCCGGCGATGAATAGATCGCGGCCCCCTCATCGCGCGAAAGCTGCTTCAGCCCGGTGCCATCGCTATTGGCGATCCACAAATTGGCCGCGCCCGAACGGTCGCTGACGAACGCGAACTGCCGCCCATCGGGCGAAAAGACCGGCTGCGTCTCGTACGCCATGCCGCGCAACACTGGCCGCGCGGTGCCGCCCCCCGCGTCGAGCGCATAGATATCGCCGAGCACGTCGAACAGGATCGTGCGCCCGTCGGGCGACAGATCGGGCGCGATCCAGGTCGCTTCCTTCACCTCGAAAGCCATTTGGCGATCGACAGGCAAGGTCAGCGGAGACGCCCCCTCCGCGGCTGCGTGAACAGTCGTCGATATCACCGCGCAGATTGCGGGTCCCATCAGGCGAATGGCGCGGCGCATCATCATACTCCCCCAGAACGGACGCGGCCGTCACCGCAATCGCGGCCAATATCATCTGTTCGTGCTGCGCTCTAGAAAGAGAGTGGCTTGTGTCCAATTGATCCAGGTCAATGACGCGGCATCCGTTTCGGTGTAGAAACCTCGTCGTCATCCAAGGATGACACTCTTGAGCCTTGGGGGGCGACGGAGAAGCAGGCATTATGCCCGAAGATACACCAGACTATTTCCGCAGACGCGCCCGCGAGGAACGCGAACATGCCAAGGCGGCCACCGACTCATGCGCCCGCCAAGCGCATGAACGGATCGCCGCCGAATATGAACGACAAGCCGATGGGGTTACGGAACCGCAACTGCGCGCGGTGATCCATTGAGCGCGACCATTCCGCTGCGCGAGACCTATGCGGTCCTTGTCTCGCGTGCCGAAGCGGAGATGCGTCGCGCCGAAGCCGAACCCCTGCCGCATCGCGCCAATATCCATGCCGCTGCCGCGCAAACCTGGCTGCGGCTCGCAGCGCGCAAGTCGAAGGTTGAGGCGGTGATTGCCGACGTCACCGAACCATGATGCCGCGTTGAAGACACGCGCGCCGAGCCAGAGGCCCCGGCGCAGGTCGATCGATTGTGGCGAGTTGCGCAAAATGTGGCTCGCGCAAACGTGATTCACTCTGAAGTTTCAGCCCATCGGCGGAAGCGCGCAGCGCGTCCGCCGATGGGGCAATAACGCTCTAGCTGGCAGCTTCCAGGCTATGCTTCAGGTCGCGCATCTGATCATGCCCTTGCTTCACGGATACCCATGCTTTCTGGACGGCATCGCGAGCCAGGGGGGACAGGACGTTGTCAGCCAGCGCGGATTCGAACTTGGCCTTGATATGGTCTTCGCCGCGTTCGACCTCGTTGACGATCGCCTTGTCATCCTTGCCGGTGACCACGGACTTCAGGTTCAGGAACATGCGATGTGCGCCCGCAAGCACTGTGCCGTCATCTTCGGGATCGCCACCCAGACGCGCGACTTCGGCCTGAAGTTGCGTCGCAACCTGACGGCGTTCATGTGCGCGCGTGGTGAATATCTCCCCGAAACGACCGCTCTCGGCGTCTTTTGCCGCCTCGGTATAGCCGTCGACGCTGTCGAGCGTGCTGGCGATCAAACTGTTGAGCGTGCTGATATCGTGATTGGTATCGGCCATTGGGGTACTCCTTACTTGGGAGACGCTTCAACGCATCAGGTTTCGTAAGAGCGGCATGTGGCCAAAAAAAATGCGCCGGCATGAACCGGAGCGGCATCATCGGGCGATCTGGGGTGCAGTGCATGCTGCGGTCGAGGCACATGGCGGCACGATCGCCTTCGTCAGAACCACGATCCCGACGGTCGGAATGACGATTCGTTTCTTCGACACCGAAGGCAACGATATCGGCGCAATGTGATACGATAAGCCGCTGTGCACCTGATCCCGCATCGGGCGCAGCAGCGCGATTTGGCTTCGCGCGAGACAAAGGTCGCACATAAACGCGTCCTCGATTTTCCGTGTAAAAACGATGCGATCACAAACAACTATAGTTAATGGTGCGGATCACCGTTCGCGATCCTGGCTATAGCCAACCGCCAATTGGCGACGATCGCCAGCATCGTGGCTCGCATTTCTTGATTAACGCCGATATAATGGCGACCGAACCCATCATAGATCCGCCTTCAGGCGTACAAACACGCTGCCAACCGTGGCGACCATGGGATCAACCGCGTCCGGTGCTGTGCAAGAAAATTGCAACTGCACCTATGCTGCAACCTCCCCGTCGATCAGGAATCAGCGTCATCGCCGACAATGCCGTTACCTTGCCTCATAACCTTCACGAGACGATCCTCAGAATTTGTACAGACGGCGACGCATTGGCCGCCGCTGGACAGTATGACGACGCCATCGCGGAGTATCGGCATGCCTGGTCGCTCGTGCCCCGCCCACAGAAGCGCTGGTCGGAAACGCCGTGGATCCTCGGCGCGTTTGCCGACGCCTATTTCCTGTCGGGCAGGCTCGAACTGGCGCGCAAGGCGCTGAACGAGGCCCTGGCGTGCCCCGACGGACCGGAGCAGGCGTTCCTCCACCTCCGGCTCGGCCAGATCCTGCTCGACACAGGCGATGAAGTCGGTGCCGCCGCGGCACTGGCGCGCGCCTATCGCGACGTGGGCGAGGATATTTTCGTGAACGAGGACGATCGCTATCTGGCGTTTCTCAAGGCACGTGGACTGGCCGACTGATCGGCCCCTCCCCTCCCTTGGTGAGCATCAGCCGGTCACCGGCAGCCGCACCGTGCCGTCATCCTCTCGCTCCAGCGGGCCGTAGGCGATCACCACGTCGAGTGGCAGCGGGCCATAGAGATGAGGAAATAATTGTCCACCACGCGACGGCTCCCAGCGCACCGCATCGCCCAAAGCCGCGAGATCGACTGCCGCGACGGTCAGGTCCGTATGCCCCGCGAAATGCTTGTCGATGGTCTCGGCAAGCTGTGCGGCAGTCGACATGTGGACATAGCCATCGGCGATATCGATCGGCGCACCATCGAACTGCCCGTCCGCCTCGAGCCTCGCAAGTTCATCGGCAAGCAAGACCTTGTAGGCGATCAAATCCGTCATTCATCCTGCTCCGAGCCGTGACACCCGACGTTACCACACTGCGCTGCGGATCAAACGGGCTCATACAAGATACAGGCATGTCAGTGAGACCGGTCACATCTCACCGACTGCCCATAGGGATCTCCGGTTGCGTCCGGCGTCAGTGCGCCTTGGCCGGTGCGGCCGGACATTTGATGAACTTGCCATGCGCGTCGTGACACCGGGTGGTCGCCGGCGCAGCCTTCGCCGTGGCGCATTTGATAAACTTGCCATGCGCATCGCGGCATTGTGCTGCATTGGCCGCGCCGCCGGCCAACGCCAGAACGGCAAGGCCAGACAGCATGGCCGTCGAACGGAATATGCGGATCATGTTCAGGCTCCTCCATATTCGCCGGGTTGATCCGGGCGAGGAGGACATCATGCCACGCACAATCCCGTCCGAAGCTGGCGGAAACGTGAAGCTTTGTTCATGCAGCCGTTGGCGTGACGGTCACCGCCCCCCGCTACGGATTGCCTGACCGGGGAACAGCTTGGGTGTCACCTTTCCGTCGGTCGCCATCACCTGGCCGCCGACCAGCACATAGCGGATACCGATCGACGCCTGCATCGGCTTGTCGAACGTCGCCATGTCCTTGATCTTCGCGGGGTCGAACACGGTGATATCGGCATCGGCGCCCACTGCGATCCGGCCCTTCCGCGCCATCATCGGCGCGATCTTCTCCATGCGGCGGGCGGGCATAATCGTCATCTTGGCGATCGCGGTCTTGAGGTCGAGCAACTGGCGCTCGCGCACATAATAGCCGAGCACGCGCGAGAAGGTGCCAGCACCACGCGGATGCTCGCCCGACGTCACCCAGGGCATGCCATCGGAAGCGATCGACACAATTGGATCGGCCATCGCCGCATCGACCGCGGCGGGCGGGTTGGCGTGGATCACCACCGCATTGCCGGGCTGGGTCTCGCGATAGCGCTTGAAGCTTTCCTCGGTCAGCCGCTCGCCCGTCGGCGGCCATTGCAGGTCCTTGAAGGTGATGTGGTTACGATCCTGCCAGCCGTCGGAGAAGAATTCCGAACCGATGAAGGTGCTGCCCGCGGTATAGGGATAGGCCTCGGTCGTGACGTCGACGCCGTGCTGCTGCGCACCCCTGATGATCTCGATCGCGACCGGCGTGTCGCCCAGCGCGGTCGAAACGACATGGACGAGCTGGAGCGACGCGCCCGTCGCCGCGGCGTTGGCGACGACTTCATCGACCACGGCGAGTTCCACGCCCGGGCCGCGATCGGGCTGGCGCGAGCGCGCATGGACGAACACCGGCGCTTTGGTCTTCGCCGCCGCCTGGAAAATGCGGAAGATCTCGCGCCGTCCGGAGGCGGGCACATATTCGATGCCCAGGCCGTAGCCGAGCGCACCCGCCGCGATCTCGCGGTCGAGCGCCGCCACGATCGCCGCCTCCTGCGCGGGCGTGGTCGGGGTGGTCATCGCCGCCTTGTCCATCGTCATCCCGCCGCGCGTCGCGGCATGGCCGCCGCACGACTTGGCGGAGATCACCTCGACGCGGGCGCAGACATGCGATGCCGACGCGCCGAAGTTGATCAGCGCCTTGCCCTGCATGTCGTTGAAGAAATTGGTGATCGGCATGGCGCCGATCTCCATGTCGATCGCGGTCGTGACGCCGTCCAGCAATTGGTAATATTCGCCCTTGGCATCCTGGCCATGCGCATGGAGATCGACGAAGCCGGGCGAGACGACCTGCCCGCTCGCGTCGAGCGTCTTCTTGCCCTTGAGCGGCGTGGTCGAGATCGCAGCGATCGATCCGCCACGAATGCCGACATCGGCCACTTCGTCGCGCCCGCTTTCTGGATCGATGACGCGGCCGCCCTTGATGACCAGATCATAGCTTTCCGCACTCTGTGCGAACGCCGCGCCGGGGATCGCCGCACCGCACAGCATCAACGCCAGCATCGCGCCTGCGCGGCCGGGGTTGATCGTCTTTACGGATTTCGAGCGGATAGGCGTCATCTGGTTCTCCCTGGGGTGTGTTTTGCGCATCGTGTCATCGCGCGCGATGTGAAGCAACGTGGTGGTGAGGGGGTAAGCGCAAATGCCCCTTCACTGTCGCTCCAGCGAAAGCTGGAGCCTATGCGATGCGTCCAACCGCAACGAGGTTCAAAGATCGTATGGGCTCCAGCTTCCGCTGGAGCGACGGCATGGTTGCAGCCGTCACCGCCCCGTCCACTCCGGCGCCCGCTTCTCTGCAAAGGCGCGGAGCCCCTCCTGCAGATCCTCACTGCGGCGCCAGGCGGCGAAGGCGGGATACTCCTCCTGATGTTCGAGCGCATCGGCCAGGCTGGGCTCGTCCAGCCCGCGCCATGCGGTCTGCTTGGATGCACGCAACGACATCGGCGCGCCCTTCAGGATGAGGTCGCACCACCGCCGGGTCGCAGCCGCAAGCTCGCCGGCTTCAACGACCTCGTTGACGAAGCCCAGCCGTACCCCCTCCGCCGCATCGACGCGACGGCTGGTCAGGATCATGCCCATGGCGTGTTTGGGTCCGATCTGGCGCATCAGCCGGTGCAGCCCACCGCCCAGCGCGACCGCGCCGACCAGAGGTTCGGGCAGGCCGAAGCTGGCGGTGTCCGCCGCGATCACCAGGTCGCAGGCCAAAGCGATCTCGAACCCGCCACCCAGCGCCAGCCCGTTGACCGCGGCGATGACCGGCTTGTCGAGATCGAAGCGGCGGATCAGCCCGGCATAGCCGCTCGGCGGATAGTCCGCGCCCGATCCGTCCGCGAGCTTCGCGGATCTGAGGTCGCTGCCCGCGCAGAAGGCACGATCCCCCGCACCGGTGATCACGCAGACATGCTGACCGGGATCGTCACGATACGCATCGAGCGCATCCTGCAGTTCGAAATGCATCGCGCGGTTGATCGCATTCATCACCTCGGGCCGGTCGAGCGTGATCGTCGTGACCCGATCGGCGGTCTCCACGGTGATGAAATCCATTGCCTTCTCCCTGCGCGCCACGATCGGGTGCCGTCATATCCGCCATGACACACTCAATCCACAGCGGTTCGAAAGGTGAGCCGGGCAAGCATGCCCGTGCCGGGCGCCTCCTCGATCACGAAGTCGATGCGGTCCCGATCGCACAGCCGCCTGACGATCGACAGGCCCAGACCATGTCCGCCGCTGTCGGCGCCCTTCACGAAAGGATCGGCGATCGTTCCCGCAATGTCGGGCGCGATGCCTGGCCCACCATCCGCAATGGTCAGCACGTCGCCGGCCATGTCGATCGACAATCGCCCGTCAGAGGCATGCTGGAATGCGTTTCCGATCAGGTTCGCCAGGATCAATGCGACGCCAGTCGGGCTCGCATGGACGGTCGCGGCCTCGGACACGGAGATGACGACATCGCGATCGCCACCGCCATATCGTTCGCTGGCATCGAGCACCGACGCTTCGATCAGCGGGAGGAGCACGATCTCCTCCGGCCTGGATTGCGCACTTTCCTCGCGTGCCAGTTCGAGAAGCAGTTCGATCGTCCGCTCCATCTCCTCACCGGCCTGTGCGATCCTGCGCAGCGGAGCGGCGATCGATGGCGGAAGATCGCGATGCGTCGCGATGAGTTCGGCCGCGCTGTTGATCACCGCCAGCGGCGTTCGCAGTTCATGGCTGGCATCGCGGGTGAAACGCCCCTCGCGCTCGACAAAGGCGCGGATGCGATCGAATGCCCGTTCGAGCGCCTGCGCCAGCACGCCGATCTCGTTGGCGGGGAATTGCGCGGCGACGATGCCCGGCACGCGATCGGATGGGGCGGCCGATATCTGTCCGGCAAGACGCGTCAGCGGTTCGGTCGCGCGGTTCGCCAGCCAATAGCCGATCAGCCCGGTCGCCACGAGCATGCCCAGCGCCCAGAGCGCGAGAAAGGTCAACATCTCGGGGCGGACGGGGCGAACGACGAGATGGCGGCTGACTTCCGCGACGGCATAGGCGGTCCTGCCGCCGCCCGGCAGATCGAACCGCACGACATGATAATGACGGCCGGCGTCGCCCGCGAATTCCGAGCGACCAGGCTCGCGACCATATTGGCGGCGCAGATCGCCCGGAAAGCCGGATGGATTGGCATGGATCGCGATATAGTCGCGGCCCGGCCGATCGAATGCGCGGTGCGTGCGCCAATAAGCCTGTTGATGCGAGACCTCGCCACGCAGCGCATCCTCGAACAGGCTGTCCTCGACCGAATAGGCGAAGAGGAAGCTGAAAAATCCGAACACCAGGCAGGCAACGGCCATCATCGCAAGGAAGGACAGGATGATCCGGCGTCGCAGACTGAAGGCCCGCGCCATCAGCGTTCGGCCCGCAGACGAAAGCCGATACCATGCACGGTCTCGAGCATCGGGTGGTCGAACGGCTTGTCGAGTATCTGGCGCAACAGATGAACGTGGCTGCGCAGCGCATCGGAATCGGGCGGATCTTCGCCCCATAATCCCCGGCTCAGTTCGAAGCGCGGCAAGGGGCGCGGATGCGCCTCCGCCACCAGCAGCAGGATACGATATGCGATCGGCGTCAGGCGCAAGTCCTGCCCCTGCCGTCGCGCGACGCCCAATTGCCGATCGATCTCCAGCGCGCCGATGGTGATGAGGTGATCGACACCAAGGCGATGGCGCTGCGACAATGCATGGCAGCGCGCATCCAGTTCGGCCAATGCGAAGGGCTTGGTCAGATAATCGTCGGCGCCCGATGCGAAGCCGCGCAACTTGTCGTCCAGCGTGTCGCGCGCGGTGAGCATCAGCACCGGCACATGACGGCTCGCGCGGGTTCGAAGCGCCTCGCACAGCGCGAGGCCATCCAGGCCCGGCAATGCGAGATCCAGGATGATGACGTCGAAATGCTCCGAGATCGCGAGATTCAGGCCGATGCGTCCATCGGACGCGAAATCCAGCCTGTGTCCCCGTGCCTCCATATAGTCGGCGATATTGCGGCTGAGCGCTTCGCTATCCTCGATCAGCAATATGTCCAGGCCCCGAAGCATCGGCGCGATCACTCCTCCAGCGCGGTCAGCAGCGTGCGGGCTTCCTTCATGTCGGGTGTCTGCGCCAGTATCTTTTCGACCCGCGCCCGCGCCTCGCGTGTCTTGCCGAGCCTTTTCTCAGCCTCGGCCATGGCAAGCCGAAGCCTCACATGCGCGAAATGGGGCTCCGCCAGCGTCATCACCGCCAGCGCATTCGCGACGATGTCGGTGCCGGCGGCCGGGCTTCCGGCGCGATAGACGCCGTACATGGCGATCAGCGGAATGTCGTACTGCGCGGTGTTGACGGCCAGTTCGCTCCGCGCCCACTCCATCTTTCCGTTGATGGCATCCGAAACCAGCAACAGGCTGCGCTCGTCCGCCCAGTGTACGCGCGGCACCGGCTTACGCCCCATCGCACGCAGCGTCGCTTCCGCGGCGAGTGCTGTCGAATAGGGATTCTGGCCGGTGACGATCCGGTCGTGGGACTGGACGAAGGGCAGCATCATCGGCGCACCTGCATAGCGGCCGCCGCCGGCACGCAATGCATCCTCCAGCAGAAACGGATAATCCTTCGCCCACCGCTTGCCGAACATCGCTTCCTCTTCATTGGTGAAGCCGGTGACCGCCCTGCCCGCGATCAACCGACTGCCATCGGCACGACGCACCTCGACCAATGCAGCCGGGCCATGGCAGACTGCGGCGACCACGCCCCCTTTCCTGTGAACGCGCGCGAGCAACGCCTGAAGCGCGGTATTGGCAGGCAGATCGAACATCGCGCCCTTGCCACCGATCACGAAGATCGCCGCATAATCGGTCGCCTTCACGGCACTGATGGCCTGCGTCGCAGCCAGCATGCCCACCGCGTCGGGGTCCGCCAGAACGCGTGCATTATAGGGTTTCTTTGGATCATAATGATCGGCTTCGACGCGGCCGCCCTGCGGGCTGGCGACATCGACGCGAAGGCCATTGTCGCGGAACACAAGATAAGCCTGTGCGAACTCGTCGAACTCGAAGCCGGGGCGTTTCCGCCCCGCATCCTGGCCATGACCGCTGACGACGAGCAACACTTTGCCCCGCGGCGCCGCATGAAGTTGCGCCGGAATAATCGAAGTGATCGCAAGCAGCAGGATCAGGAGAATTCTTTGCATGGGACGCTCCGGTCAATTGCATTGAGCGGCCCGCCTAGCTGGGGCGATGTCAAATCCTCGTCAAATTCCAGCCACTGTCATTCGGCGAACAAAGGCCTCCCCGCCGACATCCGGCGAGAAGGCCTCGGGATCAGGCGACGCCCGCGAAGGTCAGCAAATCGACCATCGTGAAGTCTTCATTGGTCCGTGCGGGATCGCGCGTCGGCAGGAAGGGCTGCCATTCGGAATCCTGCGACAGATAGGATGTCCGATCGCCCTCGATCAGGCCGATCATGACCTCTGCCACAATGCGGCCGCCAACCGGCCCCAGTCGCTCGCCGCTTTGCAGTTCGGCGGCTTCCTGAAGGATATAGAACCAGAGCGGCGTATTATCGTCCATGCCCCATGGCGCGAGCTTGGCAAGCTTGCTCTTCGGCAATGGTTCGATCTTCATCGCCTTCGCCACGCGCTGTCCCGAGGGCAGCGAGAAGGTCAGGTGACGCAGCAGGTTGCGCTGCGCCAGTGACGACGGATTGGTCTGCGCGTTGGGATTGGCGACCACCGTCCCGGGCAGGCGGAACAATGCGGTCGATAGCGTGGGATCGATCTTCTTGTTGGGCTTCACCTCTCCATCGCCGAAATCGAAGAAGGTGGGCCAGTCGATAAAGCGCCGTGGCGCACGGCATCGGCCGGAGAGATCGTCGGGATCGCTGGGATCCGATGGTGTCTCGGTGAAGATCATCGCGAAGAACGGCCCGCCGCCATTGCCGGTGAAATTGGCGCGATAGGATGGACGCACCTGGCTGTGGCCGAAGCGATAGGCGGCAACCGCAAATTCGACCGGGATGAAGGGCTCGTTACGCCATTTGTAGAATTTGCGGCCCTTGGTCATGATATCGTCGATCAGGTCCGTGCCGCAGGTCTTCTTCAGGAATTCGTGGATGACAATCCATTGATAATGCCAGCGCACGATGCGCTGCGCCTCCGCAAAGATCTCGCCATGGGCGGTCAGGCCGATCTCCGCCTGGACATAATCGACCACCGCATTGTGGAATTTGAGGAATGCGACCTGGAGTTGGGAGATGATCAGATTCTCGTCGTCGCGCGGGTCGCCGATGAGCGCGGCGTTCTGACTGTTGCGCGGCACATCATCCTTGCCCGCCGTGCCGGTCGGTTCGAGCAGGAATTTCAGATTGCCGGTGGTTCCGTCATACAGATGCGGGCTGCCGTCCGGGCCGGCGCCATAGACATTGTCAAGCGCCAGCGACGGCGTCCTGAAATTCGCGATCATTTCCGGATCGACCTGACGCTCCAGGCTCGATGTCGGATCGAACGTCATGTCATGGTCCAGGAACTGACCCAAAAAGGTCATGCCCGCCGACAGCCGCGGATTGTTGCTGTTATTCGCCGACAGATTGAGATCGGTGATCAGATCCTTGGGATCGGCAGACAGATTCTCGCCCGCATCCATGGGGCCGCCCGGCGCACCGATATCGAGCAGTGCCTTGCGCACCTTGGGCGTATCCGACGAAAAAGCCGGCAATTTGCCGAACATACGGCCAAAGCGGCCGGAATCGAAATAGTCCGAGATCGGCGGAACAATGTCTCTCGGGTAGATGCCATGACGGGCCATCGCGGTCTCCTGTTATCAAACGATAATTTTGGACTTCCTGGGAAATCCGGAGCGCGACCAATTGTAACATTGCGATTGCCAACGCGCGAATGTCGACTTCTACGAGTCGAAGTCATTGATGTTGAATTTATGGATATTCGTCAAACCCATGGCACCGAAATTAGCCAAAATCTTAGATTATCTCGACGAAACGAACGACAATTACGTCGAAAATTGACTTTCAAAAATTGATAACCAAGACCATTCAACAAAATATTTCATTAAAAATTGGTTCAACAATTTATAATTTTCTCCTAATTTCGATTTTATTAGTCAAATTCTTATTCACGTCACTGAGCACCCTTCACATCGAATATGGAATCAGAAGCGAGCTGAGGGAGCATCACCACCCGGCCAACCTGATCCATTTCGGATACAAGCTTGAGCTTCGCTTGACGCCGGCGACGCAGAGGAATCTGCATGCGCGATCGGCACAGGGGCGGCCGAATCTGGGAGGGGTCAATGAAATTCAGTGTTCTCGCGCTTTCGGGCGTGATCGTCGCCGCGTGGCCGGTTGCCGCATCGGCACAACAGTCTGCACCGGTTGAAGCGGTACCGCCCGCACCGGTGCCATCAACCGCGACGATCGTGGCACCAACAACATCGAACATCTTGCGCGCCGGCACCAAGGTGCCGTTGAAGATGGCCGAAGGACTGTCGACGGAAGGCAAGAAGCTTCGTGTCGGCCAGCGCTTCCAGATGGAGGTGGCAGAGGCGGTCATGCTCGACAGCCACACCATCATTCCCGCAGGCAGCCCGGCCGTCGGCGAAGTCACCGATGTGCGCAACAAGGGTATGTGGGGCAAATCCGGGCGGATCAATGCCCGCGCGCTCTATGTCCGTGTCAATGGACGTCAGATCCGGTTGACCGGCCAGCTCGACGACAAAGGCGTGACCGGAACCGCCGGTGTCGTCGCCGCGATCGCATTCATTCCTGTCGCGGGTTTCTTCACCACCGGCACCAGCGCGAAGATCCCGCTCGGCTCGCCGGTCGCCGCCTTCCTCGACGAGGATCTCACCATCGCGTTCGCACAAGCACCAGCGCCAGAACCGATTGTAGTGCCGGTTGCAGCTCTGGCGACGGCGGAAACGGCGCCGGCGGCCCCGACGGCATCGGTTGGGAGCGACGCCAAGCCGAACGAGTAGAGCCGCAGAGCCGTACTGACGGGCGTTCTCGCCTGTCAGTACGCGTTTTGGCGTCGTCCAATCAATCGCGCGACACCAACCGCGGCAAACCCGACTGCGCTGAATGCAAGCAACATACCTCGCACCATCATGTGCGACGCGCGCCATGGTTCCGGAAAGACCGCGGCGGGCGCCTTTATCGCGATCAGCACTGCGACGAAGCAGACGAGTATCGACCATCCCTGCAGCCCAAGAGCGAGCCCCCTACTGATCCGCTCCTGCCGCGACAGCGCAGCAACGCTGGGCCTCCGCTCGATCGAAATCCAGAAATTCTGCACCAGCCGCCAGCGTCGCGCACGCAGTACGATGAACGCACCCATCCAGCTGGCCAACGCCATAATCGCAACCACAGCAGCAATCGCCGGGTTGAAAAAAATGCGGGCGGCTATGCCCAGAGGCAGGGGCATCACGAAGGATAGTATGACCCAGCGTTTCAACTGGAGCGCCGCATCATCGATATCGTTGTCAAATGCCTGGACGAAGCGAACTGCCTCTGCGTCCGCGATGACACGCCCCTCGCCGCCGGGTATGCGGGAATAGACCAATCCTCTCGCGTCGCGCCTAAAGCGCAGACGTATGGAGGCTTTCGCCGCTATCGAATGCTTGTCGTTTCGCGCCATGCGCCGAACTTATTTGCGCACCACTTAACGAACCGGAAAAGTAGCGCTTGTCCATCTCAGCAAATACCCGGCACGGTTTCGATTCAATCGGAGTGAAATCAGCATTTGATCGACCCCGGCCTATAACGGTCGGGGCGAGCGTCTCCGCCTTACCCCGACCGGAATGTGGTTCGACCTTACACGATCAGAAGCTGACCTTCGCGCCGGCCGAGAAATACCGGCCGATCTGGTCATAGTGAATCTGGCCGGTCGTGGTCAGCGGCGGATCGCGGTCGAACACATTGTTGATGCTGCCGAACAGCGTGAAGCCGGAAACCTTCACCTGCGCGCCGATATCGAGATAGGTCCGCGCGGAGATCGCGTTGTTATCGATGTCGAGCAGGTGGTTCCACACGCCGCCGCCGACATAGCGAAGGCGCGCATCGGCGCTGAACTTTTCGTCGGCGTAGGTGACACCGAACGAGCCGCGCCATTTCGGCGTGCCGAAGGGAACCGCTTCGCCGACATCGCCGACATATTCGATCTTCGTGATGCCATCGAAGGTGGTCAGGCTCGGCACATAGGTCGCCAGTGCGCGGAAGCGCAGCGAACCGGGCAACGATCCCGACACATTCTCCAGCGGCAGCGAATAGGATGCCTCGAAATCAAGGCCATGCGTCTTGTATTCGGCCAGGTTCACGAAGGTCGCATAGACTTCGGTGACGCGATTGTCGGTCCCACCGCGCACGATCTGACCGCACAGCGCCGCATTGCCGTTGAAGCAGCGGCTGACGATATCCTGGCCGCCGAGCGTCGCGATCGCGCCCTTGATACGAATGTCGAAATAATCGACCGACAGATTAAGCCCGGGAATGAAGGAGGGCGAATAGGTCGCGCCGATCGTGGTCGTCTGGCCGATTTCCGGATTGAGCGTGGAGTTGCCACCGCCATAGGTGATGATCTCGTACGACGCCTTGGTAACCGGATCGGCGATGGTCGAACGGGTGGTCGAACGGAGCGTGAAGAGTTCGGACAGGCTGCCCGACCGGATGTCGCGCGAACGCGAAGCGCGGATCAACAGATCGTTGAAGATGCGATTGGTAACGCCCAGCTTCCACGACCAGACGCTGCCGATGTTGCTGTAATGACTATAACGCGCGGCGCCGCTGATCTCGAGCTTGCTGAAATCCTGATCGATCAGCGGGATCGCGATTTCGCCGAAGCCCTCCTTCACGTTGAAGGCGCCTTCGAGGTTCGAGAAGTTGAAGGTGGAAAAGGCGCGCGCCGCCGAAAGCGCGTCGAGCCCGCTGGACGTGATCGATTCCCAGCGCGCCTCGGCGCCCACCGCGATCGAGACCGGCCCGGCCCAGAGTGAGAAGGGATCGCCGCGCAGGCTGACGCCCGCCGTGTCCAGCTTGGTCGTGTTCTTCACATGCGCGTCGTTCGAGAAGGCATAGGCGACCGCCGCCGGATCAGCCCGGCCTTCGCCGAAGATGTTGAGCGGCCGGCACGCGGTGTTCGGATCGGTCAACGCAACGCGGCAGATCGGCGCGCCGCCGACCGGGTTCGCCACGACGTCGATCGCGTTGGCGAAATTGGTCGCGACCTTCTGGTTGAGATAACCGCGATCGTCGCCCAGTTCGCCATGCCCGTAATAGGCGCTGTAGCGCCACTTGCCGTCGGCGAAGGATCCGTCGATGCCGATCGCCGCATCGATCGTTTCGCGCGTGTAGCCAAAGGTGCGATAGCCATAATCCTCGAACACGCGCCCCATGCGAAAGCTCGTCTGGCCCGCCGCGATCAGCTGGTTGCGAACGGCTGTCGGCAGGAAGGGATTGTCGCGCGAAACCGTGATGTTGTTGCGGTTGCTCTCGGCATAAAAGGGATATTGTGCCGACATGCGCGAATAGCTGCCGTCGATCCAAAGCTTCGCATCGCCCACTTCAAAGCTGGCGCGCGCATAGACGTTGATGCGCTCATGCGGTGCGGCAAGCGCGGTTTCGTCGCGCAGGCTGGTGCCCTCGCCGCCGATCATCACCGAGTCATTGGGCTTGCGCGTGCCGAAGACGAAGGGACGCAGCGTGCCGTCGCTGTTGAAGGTCTGACCGGTGAGCGCGCCCGAGGTAATCAGGCCGCCGATGCTGGCATCAGCATAGTTGACGTCGCGCGCGAGGGAATAGATGTGCGCCGACCCCGTGGGGTTGGTGTAAAGCGTCGTGCTGCCCAGATTGGGACGGGAATCGCGATCGAGCACGCCCTTGTCGTCCAGATATTGGGCACCGATCATGAAATGGCCCGCGCCACCGGCGAAGCTGGTGCCGAAGGATCCCTCGAACCCGTAGCGCTGGGCATCGCCGCGCGACGACACGCCGGTGTTCACGCCCAGCGTCACCCCTTCGAGCTTGTTGTTGAGGATGATGTTGACGACGCCGCCGACGGCGCCCGAACCCCAGGCCGCCGAAGCACCGCCGGTCACGACATCGACGCGTTCGACCAGTGCCTGCGGCACGGTGTTGAGATCGCCCGCGCCGGTGAAGCGGCGGCCGTTGAGCAGGGTCAAGGTGCGCGTGCTGCCAAGGCCACGAAGATCGGCCGGTGACGAGCCCGATGCGGTGCCCGAGAAATTGGTGACCGGCGTGGTGCTGGCGCGGAACTGGGGAAGGTCGTTCAGCACCTGCGCAATGCTCGGGCGATTGCCCTGGCGCAGATCGGCGCCGCTGACGACGGTGGTCGGCGTCGGTGCGTTGAAGCCGGCGCGATCGATGCGCGATCCGGTGACGAGGATCTCGGCATTCTCGGCGCCCTCTGCACCTTCGCTGTCGACCGCCGCGGTTTCGACCTGGGGCTGCGGGGCCATCGCCGCCGCGCTCACCCGGGTCGGCTGCGGCGCGACGAGCACCAGCACGCCGCGATCGGCACGGCGGATCTTGAAGCCGGTGCCGGACAGCAGGATATCAAGTGCGCGATCGACGGCATGATTGCCCTTGAGCGCCGCGCTCTTGCGGCCACGGACGAGAGTGCCGCTGAAGGTCACCTGCTGACGCGAGGTACGCGCAAAGGTGCGCAGTGCAGACGCCAGATCCTGTGCGGGAATGTCGAACGAATAGGTTTGCTGCACTTGCTGCTGCGCCGCGGCGCTAGCGGGCGCCGCCATGGCCGTGGCCAGAACCGCTCCGGAAACCGCCAGGAAAAACGTGTGACGCGACATATTTGTGTAATCCCCCAATATTGTTCGGCAACCCCCGCCGTGGAGCATTAGACGCACCACGCGCGAAACTCCGCCCGGCCCCGACGAAAATTTCCGCAGATGCGAAAGCGCAAACCTCCACAGGATATGGGCGCGAAGCCGACGACACCTCACAAGCGCTTGCGAATCCCCGCATTCGGCGTGAAAGGTCGGTGCCATGACCGTCACACAACTTCAGGATCTTCTCGTCGTCACGCTTGCCCGCACAGCGGGCGGCAACCAGCGACGCTGGCGAATGGCGATCGGCCCAGTACGCCTTTATTCGATCGAGACGCATCCGCATTGCAACTGGTCGATCGCACCGTCAGGCAACAGCCGCGAGGTCGCTCAGATCGAACGCCTGCTTGACACCATCCGCATCGCGCACCCCATCGTGGGAGCTTGACCGGGAGAGTCCGAACGCGTGCGCGATGGGACAAATGCCGGACGCATCGGCATCTGGATTGGCAACGGCTGAGACGCACCCAAGGGCCGCGCCCTTTCCGGGATTACCGATCCTGCGATGCGATCGTGATCGTGCCATCGCGGTCGGCGATGCGGATCGGCAGCGTCTCGCGCACGCCCACCACAAAGGCATCGACATCGCCGGTGTTGAAGACGCCGTTCAGTTCCAACGCGCCGACCTTCGGATCGGCCAGGTCGATCTTGCGCGCCGAATAGCGATTCACGCGTTCGACTGCGCTCGCGAGCGGCTCGTCGATGAACGTCAGTTGCCCGACCTCCCACGACAGCGATCGCGCGACATCGGTCGAGGTGACCGAGGCAATGGGCCCCGAAAGCGAAGAAACCAGTTCGTGGCCGGGCTTGAGCAACCGATCCGCGGCACCGCGTACGCCGCCAAGCCCGACCGGGATCGGGGTCGCGCCTTTGCCCTTTCGCTCCAGCACGGCAACCTGTCCTTCGTAGAGAACGACATGCATCTGCTTGCTCAGCAATTCAACGCTGAACGATGTGCCGGTCGCCACCACCATCTTGTCGCCCACGGTCACGCTGAACGGACGGAGCGGATCCTTGGCGACGTCAAACTTTGCACGACCCTGACGCAGGACCAGTTCGCGCCGATCATCCTTCAGCCGCACGTCGACGCGCGTCGCCGCATCCAGCGAAATACGCGACCCGTCAGCCAATATGACGACCCGCCGCTCGCCGACCGCGGTGCGATAGATATCCGGTTGCGCCTGCAACCAGAGCGCACCGGACAGGACAGCAATGACCAAGCAGGCCGCAATCGCCCAAACACCCCGCCACCGGCCGGTATTCGCGGTCCAGCGTACCTGGTTGCGCTTCCGATAAGTTGCCAGCGCCCGTTCGCGTACGTCGATAAACTCAGGCGCGGTCGCCGCAGCACCGAAGCGCTGCCACACGCGGACCGACCGTTCGAATGCGTCAAGATTGTCGGGGTCGGCATCGAGCCATGTATCGAAGGCGCGCTGCTCTTCGGCCGACAATGCCCCTTCCGACAGACGCATGCACCATGTGCTCGCGGCCTCGAGCCGGGACGGCGGGTCGATCGGATCGGCGGAGAAGCTCATCGATCGTCTCCAAATCGCTCGGTCAGCAGCACCATCGCCCTGGTCAGATGCTTCTCGACGGTCCGGACCGCCATGCCGAACGTGTCGGCGATCACGTCCTTGCTCATATGTTCGAGCCGGTAGAGCGCGAAGATCGCCTCGGTCGTCTCGTCCAGTTCACCCAGCGCCTGGCGCATCGCGACGATCGAATCCCGCCCCGCCGCGATCCGGAAGGGATCGAGCGGATCGACGCCGATCGCATCGCTCTCGACCAGCATCTGCCGATATTCGGTCCGCACCTTGGCGCGCCGCGATCGGTCGCGCAGCAGGTTGGCGGCGGTCTGGAACAGATAGGCGCTGCCCGACTGCACATTCATCTCCGGATGGCTCGCCAGACGTGTGAACACTTCCTGCGTCAGATCCTCCGCCTCGGCATGATCGGCGATCCGCCGCAGGAAGAACGCCATCAGCGCCGGCCGATATTCGCGGCTCAGTTCGATCACGTCGCGCGCGCGTGCGCCCGATCCGGTATGTGCGCCCGGCTCGGTGCCTTCCTCTGGCATCGCACTTTCACCCGGCATCACACCAAACCTTCCCAGACGGCCGTACTGCATTAGACGCGCGGGCGGCATTTCTTCGCACGCAAGACTCGGAAAAATCGCCGATCGGGCGCGTCGCCCTGCTTTAAGGCGGCTGCGACCGCAGCTTTATTTGGGCAACAGCCAGCGGATACGGCGTTGACTGTACGATTCGATGGGGTTGCCATGCTGATCAATCGCCGGCGTGTAGCGAGCCCGAAGTAGGATGGCATCACAAGACGCCTTGTCCAGATCGGCGTTCCCGCTGGACGAGAGAACACGGCAATCCTTTGCACGCCCGTCGATACCGATCGTCCATCCAATCCAGGCCGTACCCTCTGCTCCCGCACGGATCGCGCTCACCGGATAGTCTTCGGCGGTCGTCCACCGTGCAGGCGGATGCGTTTTTTCGGACCCGGAAGATTCGGGCGACGGCACGTCCTGCGCTGCCGCAACAATCGGCCCAAGCAGCGCAATGCCAATGATCGCCCATCGACCGGTCTTCATGTCCAACCCCGAATCCCCAACTCGATCGAAACAGCAAGCTGCACCTCGCGGCGTGAGTCAATCGCGGACTGGACCGAAATACATCCGATATCGCTTGTGCCGGTATCGGATCGCCAGCCATTCAAGCGATCGTGTTGACCAGCCCGCCCTCCGCGCGAAGCGCCGCACCGTTGGTAGCGGACGAAAGCGGGCTGGCCAGATAGGCGACGAGATTCGCGATCTCCTCCGCCTCGATCATGCGCTGGATGATCGATGATGCGCGTGCGCTGGCGAAGAAATCGGCCTCGATCTCGGTGATCGGCGCTGCGGGATCGCTGGCCTGACTGCGCAGGAAATCCTCGATCCCCTCCGACCGCGTCGGTCCCGGCAGCACCGAATTGACCGTCACCTTCGTGCCGCGCGTCAATTGCGCCAAGCCACGCGCGATCGACAGTTGCGCAGTCTTGGTCGTGGCATAGTGGATCATGTCGGCGGGGATAGCGAGCGCGGACTCGCTTGAGATGAAGATGATCCGGCCCCAGCCGCGATCGAGCATCGCGGGCAACCAGGTACGAGACAGGCGGACGCCGCTCATCACATTGACCTCGAACAGCTTCGCCCAGTCCTCGTCGGAAATATCGCCGAATGCCTTGCTTTCGTAGATGCCGAGATTGTTGACGAGGATATCGACGCGCTCGACCGCCGCGGCCAGCACCGCGGCACCTTCAGCCGTGGCGACATCGGCAAGCACACCGCTCACCTTCGCACCGCCCGACGCGCGAATATCCGCGATCGCCTGATCGAGCTTCGCCTGGGTCCGGCCAGTGATGATCACTGTCGCGCCCTCGTTGGCGAGCGTGCGGGCGATCTCCAGGCCGATGCCGGCGGTCGCGCCGGTGACAAGCGCGGTCTTGTCGTTGAGTTGCAGGTCCATGCCGTATCTCCGATGATGTGACATCGCATGTAGGGATCGCCCGCCCCCGCGACTATTTCTGCACCGGGACAAGCAGCTGTGATTTCCAGTCATCAATGCAGAGCGTGAAGGCGGATTGCCCGACGCCCCGGGGATGGATTATCAGCATCTTGATGACTGCAAGACTCTCCACTCCCGCCGATGCCGACCAGTTGTTCCGGATCTGGCATGACGCCGTGAAGGCGACACATGATTTCCTGAGTCCCCAGGATTTCGACGCGATCTCGGCGGAGGTGCGCCCCTATGTCACGAGCGCCGCCCTTTGGGTGATCGACGACGAAAGCGGACTGCCGGCCGCGTTCATGGGAATGTCCGTCGCGCATATCGATTCATTGTTCGTCGCACCCGGCCGGCACGGCCGCGGCATCGGACGCGCGCTGGTGGATCATGCCACGCGCACGGCCGGCACGCTCACTGTGGACGTCAACGAACAGAATGACGGCGCGATCGGCTTCTACGAGCGGCTGGGCTTTGTCCGTTTCGATCGCTCGCCGCTCGACGATGCGGGGCGCCCCTACCCGCTGCTTCATCTTCGCCGATAGAGCGGTCAGCCGACCGCGAACGCCCAGCGTAACGTGCGCGCCAGCCCCGTCGTTCCCGCGCGTACCAGCGGGCGGGTGAGCGTGGGGCTGCTCAGCCCATGCATCTCGCGCGCCCAAGCGGGCAGCAAGTCGACTGCCGCCTGGAATGTCATCGCCTGGATCGGCAGTGCGGACAGGCTCGGTGGCCGCTGACCGAGCACCAGTCGCGAAACCTCTCGCGTCCGCGCGGTAACGGTCAGATCGCCGCGCATATCCAGGACGAGCGCTTCGGCCGCGGCGCGTGTGCGCGGCACCGGATCGGCACCCAGTGCGTCGGCGATACGCGCCATCTCGGCAAAATAGCGATCCTGATCCGCCATCGTCATGCCGGGTTCGCCATAGCGGATCCAGGCGTCGAGAAAGCTGATCGCCTCGGTCACATGTACCCAGGCGAGCAGCCGGGGATCGTCGGCGGCATAGGCCGTGCCGTCAGGCAGCGTGCCCCGCACCGCCAGATGAACATCACGCACGCGCGCGATCGCCGCCTCCGCCTCTTCGCGCGCGCCATAGCTGGTCAGCGCGATGAAGCGCGCGGTGCGACGCAACCGGCCGAGCATATCGTGGCGAAAGTTGGAATGATCCCACACCCCCGCCAGCACTGCCGGGTGCAGCATCTGGAGCAGCAGCGCCGCGACGCCGCCGACCATCATCGTGGTCACGTCGCCATGGACCCGCCACAGCACGGTATCCGGTCCGAACAGCCCGTCATCGCTTCGCACGACGGGCTGTTCACCGCGCGCCTGATCGTTGAACACCCGACGCACCCGCCCGACGATCGCCTGGCGCGCATAGCTGGTCAGCGATAATGGTTGGACGCCCACTGGCAGACGGCTCCCTTGGCAACTTTCAGTATGGAGAGTGGGGGCTTCCGATGTCAGCCGCAAGTGATGGAGATGCCGTTCATAAATTGGCGCTTCACAGCGCACCGTGGCATGTCACTGCGGCGGATCCTGAGGAGGCTCGAACAATGCGCATGGGACCTGCGGAGACGAGCCTTCTGGAAGACTGCTACGAAGACTGGCGGGGGCTCTGGGAAATTCCGTGGAGACAGCCTCCGGAAACGGTTGCCGAAGCCATTGCATTGCTGGTGCCGCTCGTCGCGGGCGGTTATCTTACGACACTCGAGATAACGGCGTGGAAACATGCTCGCACGGCAGAGGCGATGCCGCTCGAAGACGCTCTGGCGGTCGTGAAGGACGAAACGAATTACGCGCCCCCAACAGAAAGAGGCGGCTCATTCTATATTCTGTCGATCACCGCAAAAGGTGAGGAAGCGATTCCGCCAGGGGCTTTTCCGAACAGCTGAAGTCGCAAGTACTCAGGCATCTTCAGTGTCACGGAGCAGGTTCAGTGCGCTACTCCGGCCTGTCCTTCACCACCAACGAACGCCCCGCATAGGTCGATGGACGCACGCCCGTGCGCTGTACGACATGCCGACCAGCCTTACCCATGAAGGTCACTTCGACCGTGACCGGATCGAGCGACGCCAGCCCGAAATGGACCGGCCCGGCCGACTGGCTGGAATAGCCCCCCGCGGTCTCCACCAGCCGCGTGGCGAGGATGCGGCCCTTCGCGTCGTACAGCCGCACTTCCGCGCCGGGGCGGACGACCAGCCCCGTGGCGTCCAGCACCAGCACGCTCAGCGAGCGCCGCGCCGCGGGCTTGCCGATGATGTTGCGGAAGACTTGGTGGCTGCCGGTCTTGCCGAAGCCCTTGGTCAGCGACAGATCGAGAGCGCCGTCGCGGTCGTAATCGATCCATTGCACGCCATGGTCCGACGCGTTGACGATCCCGCCGCTCGCCAGCACATCGACGAAGCCGGCCGGGCCGCGATTGCGGAACAATGCATCCTTCGGCTCCTGCACCCCCGATCCGCCGACGTACGAGGTGACCATCAGGTCGCTGAGCCCGTCATTGTCGTAATCGCCCCAGCCCGCGCCCACCGCATGGTTCTCCAAGGCGAGCCCGAGCGCCGGTGCAACATCGGTGAAGCGGCCGTCCGCGCCGCCGCGATACAGCGAATTATGCCCGTAATTGGGGACGAAAATGTCGAGATGGCCGTCATTGTCATAATCGCCGACCGCGCAACCCACCCCGCCCTCGCTCTTGTCGCGGCCGGGATGATCGATGCCGAGCTGCGCCGCGACGTCGGTGAAATGATCGCCGTCATTGCGGTAGAGCGCATCGGTCGCGCCCGCCTGATTGGCGAGGAACACGTCGAGATCGCCGTCGCGATCATAGTCGAACCAGCATGCGCCGACGGTCGGGCGCGTATCGGCGGGTGCCTGAGCGGAGGGCAGTTGCGTGAAAACGCCCCCATCATTGCGGTACAGCCTGTTCTCGCCCGCACGATCGGTCGCATAGAGATCCAGATCGCCGTCATTGTCGAAATCGATCCAGTTGGTGTGCCGCGCCGAACGCCCGGGCATGGTCAGCCCGATCGCTGCGGCGACATTCGCGAATTTGCGGCCACGCAAATTGCGGAACACCAGCGACAGGTTCGCCTTGTCGGTCGGCCCGGCCTGGAGGTCCGGCCAGCCATCGCCGTCATAATCGCCCCAGGCGAGCGAATTGATCGGATAGCCACCGGTCGGCAGCCCCAGCGTCGCGCCGACCGAGACGAAGCGCCCGCCATCGTTGCGGTACAGGCGGACTTCTCCGGTCTTGCCCGATACGGCAAGATCGAGATCTTCATCGCGGTCGAAATCCGCCCAGGCATTGACCAGCGAACCGGGCATCTCGAACAGGTCGGGCTGCACGCTCTCGAACGGCAGTCCCGCATCCTGGGCGGGCACGACCATGGGGGCGGCAAGTGCGACGATGGCGGATGCAACAAGCAGATACCGGACCATGGCGAATCTCCGTTCTGCGCATGGCATAAGGCCTTGGGGCGCCGGCGGCGAAATGCTTTTCGGCTCAGCGTGCGGCCGACGCTCCGATCGTGCCCAGCGCCGCGCGGATTGCTTCGGCCGATGCCCGGAGCGCCGCAGCCTCCTCGTCGTCGAGATCGGGCGTCAACACGCGCTCCACCCCCGCGCCGCCGAGCACGCAAGGCAGGCTCAGATACAAGCCGTCGATGCAGAACTGCCCGGTCAGCAACGTCGAGACGGGCAGCACCGCATGCTCGTCGCGCAGGATCGCTTCGCAGATGCGGACGATCGCGGTGGCGATACCATAGGATGTATAGCCCTTGCCGCCGATGATCCGGTATCCGGCGCGGCGCACTTCGTCGAGCAGATCGTCAGCGCCAAGCTTGCCGGGATGCGATGCGAATTGCTCGATCGTCAGGCCACCGATCCGCGCGGTGGACAGTGCCGCGACCGAGCTGTCGCCATGCTCACCCAGGATCATCGCATCGACATCGCCGGGAGCGACGCCCAACCTGCCGGCGATCGTCTGGCGCAGCCGGCTCGAGTCCAGAAGCGTGCCCGTGCCGATGACCCGGTTCGCAGGGAAACCGGAGGCTTCGAACGCGGCCAGCGCCATAAGGTCGACCGGATTGGCCGCGACGACAATCACCCCGCCGAATCCGGCGCCGATCAGTCCGGCAACGCATTGGCGGACGATTTCTTCGCTGCGCGCGGCGACCGACAGGCGGCTCTCGTCGCCATGGGTTGCGGCGCCCGCAGTGATGACGGCAATGCTCGCCCCAGCCGCATCGGCATAATCGCCGGCGCGAATGATTGCCGGACGGGCCAGCGCGTTCGCGTCGGCGAGATCTTCGGCCTCGGCCTCAGCGCGCTGCGGATCGCTGTCGATCAGGATGATTTCACGGAATAGCGCGCGCAACATCAGCGCATAAGCGGCGGTCGCGCCGACATGGCCGGCACCAACAATGACAATGCGCTCGCTGGCAGGCATTGCTGTCAGATAGCCTGCGGCATTTGCGACGTGAAGGAGGCACGTGTGATCGAGACAGTCAGCCCCTTGGTGCTACTCGTCTGCTCCAGCCGCGCGTCGAGCTGGCGGGAGAGCGCCTTGACGATCGCCGTGCCCAGGCCGCTCGCTGCATTGGCGGATGCGCCCGCGCCGACCTCCCCGCCGATGCCATTGTCCGATACGACCAGCTTCCAATCCAGCGCATTGGCCTCGTAGGTGACGAGGATCAATGCCCCGACCTTGCGATCGGGAAACGCATATTTGAGCGCGTTGATCACCAGTTCGGTCACCATCAGGCCCAGGCTGACCGCGGCCGCGGACGCAATCATGCTCTCCTGAGACATCACCCGGATCTCGACCGGCCTGGTTTCGCCGACCATCGATGCGGCCAGCCCGGCACACAATTTCGTCAGATAGCTACCCACTTCCACCCGCTCGACACCCTCGACAGTATGGAGATGCTGCTGGACGGCAGCGACCGACATGACGCGCTGATGCGCGTCTTCCAGATGATGCCGCGTTTCCTCCGACGAGACGGCGCGCGCTTTCAGCAGCAATATTCCAGCGATGATCTGAAGGCTGTTGGCGACACGATGGCGCATCTCCTCAAGCAGGATCTCGTTCTGGCGCAGCAGTTCCTGCGCCTGCTCCAATATGTCCTGCTTCTCCCGCTCGATCAGGCGGCGCGCGGTGACGTCCTGGAATGCGAGCAGGATCGTGATGTCCTCGCTGTCCTGATAGACCACCTTGCGCGCATTCAGCAGCATGACGCGGTGGCCGATCGACGGAAAATCATGCGTCACCTCGAACCCGTCCATCGCCACCTGATCGGGAATGATCGTCTCCATCAACCGGCGCAGCGCGGGAATGTCCCACTGACCGTCGCCGAGCGCATAGAGCATGCAGCCCTCGGTATGGGCTTCGTCGACCTTGAAGGTCTCATAGAAGGATCGACTGGCCGCGAGCACGCGAAGCTCGGCGTCGAGCACCAGCAGAGGTTCGCGGATCGTGTTGACGATCGCCTGCGCCAGGATTCTCGCTTCGTCGAGCGTGCGCGCCGGGTGAATCATGCCTCGTCTCGCCAGACGCACTCAGCCGCGTCGACGGCTTCGAACATGTCGCTTTCGGCCTGCTTCTCGTTCAGGCGGCCACGTACGGCATCGGGATCGCCGTCGCGCGGAAAGCCGCGATCAGCCTTCGCGGCGGCAGCAAGATCGCCGATCCAGCCTTCGCGCGCAGTCTGCGCCAGCAGCCAGGTTCCAAACGGCTCTGTTCCGTCGTCTTGACCGAATTCGGCATCCATCATCTCGGCGCCCCGCCCTCATTCGCCCAGCGCTCGATCGCGCGGCGATCGGCGGAGTCGGTTTCGGCGCGGCCACGCGGCTCGGTGCGCAGCATGATCCGATGATATCGGCTGCCCGCATTCTCCGCCTCGGGGACAAGCGGTCTGGCTTTTCGCCACGAAAAGGAAAATCGTCCCATCATGCATCTCCGCCTGCAGGCGAGAGCACGTTGGTCCCTCGGTCACGAGATGCCTGAGAACAGATCGGGTGATGCCGGCATGATAGCATGCGCGACAAGATCCGCCCTAGGCATCATTTCGCAATGACGGGATTTGCGACAGGACGAGTGTCCCCGATCGCCAAGTCATAGCCGCGCCCACGATTGCCCGCCTTGCCGATCGGGGCTAATATCCGGACGATATCGGACAAGGACCACTGCCATGCGCACCGTCGTTTTGATTACTCTTGCGGGATCGGCGCTGGCATGTGGTGCGATGGCGATCGCCCAATCCACTCCCAACGACATGCGCGACCTGATCGGCGCGCGCGCGGGTCAGGCTGAGGGGCAGTTTGCAGTCCGCGGCTACACCCAGGTCTCGACCCAGACGGGCGACGACCGCAAATGGACGACCTGGTGGAATGCCAACCGGCGTAGCTGCATCACCGTCGCCACGGTCAACGGACGCTATGAGTCGATCGTGAGCGTACCCGAGCCGGACTGCCGGCGCGGCGGCGGCGATCGCGATCCCGGCTACAGGCCCGATCCTGGCTATCGTCCCGATCCCGGTTCTCGCCCGGATCCGGGCTATCGCCCGGATCGGCCCGATCGACCGGGGGGCGGCGACTCCGGCTGGGCCGGTGGACGCCAGATCGACTTGGGTTTGGTCTGTTTCGGCGAGGGCCAGCGCCCGGCGCTCGCGACACGCTATGGCTGGACCTGGAACGACCGGCGCGACCGTTATGACTACGGCAATCGCACCGAACTCTCCTCGCAGGAATTCGATGCGTCGGTGACCATCCAGATCTGGAATGGCGGCGGCCGCATCCGGCTGCCGCGCAAACTGGTCCCGCCGATCCACTCGCGCGGCGATGGCGCCTGGTGGGATCTCACCAACGTCTCGTCCGGCCGCGACCAAATCTCGGCCACCTACCGGCTGAACGGCCTCAACAAGCCCCGGGTTACGATCGATCGGCGCAGCGGCCGCATCTCGATCCGCGGTACCGGGAATTATGCATTCAGGGGAAGCTGCGACCGGATCGACGGCCGCGATCACCGGCGCTTCTGATCGGGGCACGCCAGGCCTTCCATCACAACAGGGGGCTGACCAGCCGCGCGCCATTTTCGGCAAGTTTGCGCAGTCGGCCCCTGCCCCGCCACGCATCCCGCGAAATCTCGTCGCTTGCGGCGAGATAGCCGTGCTGGATCTGCCGAAGCGCGGCGATGCTCTCCGCATCGAACAGCAACAGACTGACTTCCTCGTTGAGTTCGAACGACCGGATGTCGACATTACTCGATCCGACAATGCCGAGCCGATCGTCGATGCTGACATTCTTCGCGTGGAGAAGATGATCGCGATAGCGATGGATGCGGACGCCGCTCGCCATCAATTCTCCGTAATAGGAGGATTGGGCAAGGTTCACGAGCTTCTGGTCGACCACCGCCGAGACCACCAGATCGATCTCGACCCCGCGCAACACTGCGGTCCTGAGCGCGCCGAGCAGCCCTTCGTCCGGGATCAGATAAGGCGTGACGATCACCACGCGGGTGCGGGCCTGATGGATCTGCCAGACCAGCAAGGTCCGGAAACCCTCCACCGGATAGTCTGCGCCGCTGGGAAGCACCTGCAGCGTGGCCTTGCCCGTCGCCTCCGGGATCATCGGGTTGCGATCGAGCAGCTGCTCGGTTTCCAGATACCAGTCCGACAGGAAGATGGCGGTCATCCCCGCAACTGCCGGGCCGGTAACACGCACCACCAGTTCGCGATTGACGATGCCGGGCCTGAAATCCTTGTCGACGATGTTCTGCGAGCCGACATAACCGACTGTGCCATCGATCAGAAACAGCTTGCGATGATTGCGCATGTCGCGCCGCGTTCGCGCGCGCCACAGCCGGAACGGCAATGCCGTGCGCACCTCGACTCCCGCGGCGGCCAGACCGCGCACCGCGCCGCGCAACCATTGGTTCGAGCCGACCGGATCGATCAGCGCATGGCAGGGAATGCCGCGCGCGACGGCGCGACCGAGCGCCGCGATCACCTTCTGCCCGCTTGCGTCGTCGGCGAAGATGTAGACAAGCAGGCGGACGTGAAGCTGGGCGGCATCGATATCGGCGATCAGCCGGTCGATCGTTGCGTCATAATCGTCGAGGAACGTGACGGCGTTCCCACCGATCGCCGGTAGCCGGCCCAGCCGGCCGGCCAGCGCGGCGACATCGCCAGCCGCCGGCGAAGGATCGGGCATCGTCAACACAAGACGTTCGGCAAGATCGGAAAAGAAAGGCGCGAGCGCGGCAAAGCGGGTGGCGCGCCACTTGGGAAATTTTGGTGTGCCGATCGCCAGGAACAGCAGCAGCCCGGGCACCGGCAGGAAGAAGATCAGCAGCAACCAGCTGCGCGTGGCCGCCGGATTGCGCCGGAACGGCACAATCGCCAGCATTGCCAGCCGGATAAGCCACTCACTGAGGTAATAGGCCTCGCCGAAAGTGGGAACCATCGTCGTCATGCGATGGTGTTAGAGCATAGCCTGGATCGCGGGGAACGTTTTTCCGTTTGCGCGCCAAAACGAAATCGCCATGCGGCCAGGCGTCGGATCCATTTCCATCCGACCGCATTTTATCCGGACATTCGGAAATATTCCCCGACTCAAGGGCCGTTGCCTCACAGGGCGACGGCCCTTTTTTTGGTCGGACGACTCTCACCGTCCCTCGAAATACTCCACCGCCAGCCGCGAGACCGCGCCGATGCGATCGTCGCCGTCGGCGGCCAGGCCCTCCATGTCCATATTGTAGGAGGCGATCACGATCGGACCGGTTCGCGCATAGACGATGCCGAAATCGTTGGTGACGCCCACCGTCTCACCGGTCTTGTGGCCGACGGGCGCGGACAGCCAGTGCGGGATCTTGCGCGTGCCCGCCTGTTGCGCGCGCAGGATGCGCTTCATCTCGTCGCATGCCCCCTTCGATGCCGCGGTGCCCAGTTCGATCGCCTCCATCATCCGGCCGCTTTCGCGCGGCGTCATGATACCGAGCCAGCTCGTCTCGTCGGGCGAGCGCTTGCGGATCAGCGCGATCTGCTTGCCCCCGGCGCCGGCGGCGCGGACCTCGTCGATCAGCGCCTGGCGCGATGCGGTAAACCATGGAATGTCGGTGCCCAGCGCGAAGATATCCTCCGCCGCGAGCGCGCGATATTTCGGATCGAGCACCGCATAGAAGCCCCGGAAATAGTCGAGCGTGGTGTAGTTGAGCCTGAGCGTCGCGTAACCCGAGCGGCGCAGGAAATCATTCACCGCGCCGACTCCACCGACGCGCGCGATCATGATGTCGGTGGCTGTGTTGTCGCTGGTGATGATCATCTGGGTGATGATGTCGCGCAATGTGGCCTTCAGCCCGAAATCGTTGAAGCGGAAAATGCCCGACCCGCCGCGGAAATCCGACGCCTTGATCTCGTAACGTTCGTTCAGATCCAGCTTCTTCTGGTCGGCGAGCTGATAGGCGAGGATCATCACCGCGACCTTGATCGTGCTGGCACTGTCATAATGGCCGTCGGGATCGACCATCGCTTCCTCGCCGGTCGCGAGATTCTTCACATAGATGCCCGACCTGGACGGAAAGCGTGCCAGTTCGGCGGCCAGCAATTTCGACAATCCGCTGGTCGATGCGGCGGACGCGGGCGCGGTCTGTGCGGCGGCCTGCATGGTCGGCGCGGCCAGAGCCAGCGCAAGCATCGATGTTCTGAAAAGAAGCTTCACCGCATCCCCCGTTTCTTGATCCGTATAGCCGCGACGGACGCCGCGGCGCGATTCTGATTGGTCATGATAGCGGCAGAGGTGAGGTCGGCAACGGGCGGGGTGGCCGCGCGATGATCAATAAGGTGATGCCTTTGCGCAGTTTCGGGAACCGGCCTGCGGGTTCCGGTGGCGCCCACTCGTCCGGCGAGACGAAATACGGTCAACGAACAGCCGCATCTACGCCAAGCCGTTACATTGAACCAAAGTCACCCGGCCGGACGGACGATCGAACCGGACGGTCACCGTAGAACAACCGCCATCCAACATTGTCGGCACAAACGAATAGTCAGCGACCCATGTACGCGATCCGGCGAGATGACCTTGCTGATCTCCCAAGCGGTATACGCCGACGACAAACTTGCGATCCTCCGCGAAATAGAAACGTGCATAACGCGCCAGCGGCTGAGCGTCTTCCGGCAGCACGACCTGCGCCTCGATCGCATCCATCAGCTGAACCCGATCGTCGCCCGAGATCGAGCAAGTCGCCAGGATCGACGTCACCAGTGTACTGAGATATTTCACGCCCCGACAGTGCATCGAACACCAGTCGGCGAGCAAGTGCCGGCCTGTTTGGAATTGCCCCTCAATCCTCCAGCAACAGCCGGAGGAAAACGGTGCCCGCAACCGGTGTATCGTAATAGGGTTCAGCCGGTTCGAAGCCAGCCGCGCGATACAGGCCCTGTGCCTCGGCCATGCTTGGCAGCGTATCCAGCCACAATTCGCGATAGCCGATCGCCTTTGCCTCATCGATGATCGCCAGCATCAGCGATCGGCCGAGCCCGGTTCCCCGGCCTGCCGGCGCAACATAGAGCCGTTTCATTTCGCAGCGGCCCGGCTCCAGCATCGGACGCAGCGCAACGCAGCCCAGCGGCTGGGCGTCCGCGTCGCGCGCGAGCAGCAACGCCCCGGCCGGCGGCGCATATTTGCCGGGCAGCGCCGCAAGCTCCGCGGCAAAATCCTGATAGCCGAGATCGACGTCGAGTGACGCTTCATAAGCCTGGAAAAGCACCGCGACCGCAGCCAGATCGTCGGCCGACCCGACGGGCGCAATCATCGCATCTTCGGACATTTCACCATTCAGGCCACCTCAGAGCGCCTGATTGACCTGGATCACCGGCTGCACGCCGGTGAAGTTCGCAACATCGCCCATGATTTCCGCCGCATGCGGACCACCCAGTGCTCCGCCAAATGCTTCGGGCGATGCGAAGGTGAGAAGCGCGAGCAGCAGATAAGCGGGCTCGGCGCCGTCAGGGCCGGGAACGCCGCGATAGGCCTGGACATCCGTCAGCCCGGCATCGCCCCAGCGCGCGGCGACCAGCGGCAGATGGGTTTGCGTATAATAGTCATAGTCGAAGCTGGCGCCCGCCTCTCGCGGATAAAGTACGCTGATCGTGGTCATGCCCTGCTCCCTGTCTCGAGACGCGGATCAGTCCATGTCCGGCATCGCATGTCAATTGCCATGTCGACGACGATTCAGCGAACGTGCTGATGCTGGCGCGGTTGCGGCGAACGTGGCGCCTGGGCGTCGATCACGCGCTCTACCTCTGCCTCGCTCAGCGGACGATCGAAGGCGATGCCGAACCGGCTGCCGCCGACCCAACGCACGATCGCCGCCCGGTCGACGCCTGCGCAGTCGAGCATCACCCGGCTGCCGATATCGGGCGGCCCGGCAACATGCACCAGAGCGCCGCCGACCGAAATGTCGAGCAGATGGACACGAAGGGACTGGTTACCGAACTGCATCTGCGTCGGCTGAAAAATCTTGAGCCGCGGCATCGCGCGCCGCGACTGGAAACCGGCCTTGTCCCCCTGCACCCCAATTCCCCCTTCACGGCGGAATAAAGCACATTTCGGGCGATTCCGCCACGGCGGAAGCTCCGAAAGTGGCAGATTTCTGTGGGCTCGGCGCCAACGCCACTCGTGAACGTCGCGTTAAATATCGTGTCGCAGCAATTGCGCGGATCGGCACCGGACGACGGACGAAAAATCGCCCGTCGTCCAAAGAGCCTCAAGACCGGATCGTCGTTCCGGGATCGGAATAATCGAATTTTCTCATCTCAATCGGATGCCGGCGCCATTCCCGTTCTCACTTGCCCGGAACGATGGTCTGGCCGCGCACCGGCTCGCCGTCCCTGGCCTTGCGGCCATCGACCGTCATCTTGCGAAAGATGGCCGGCACGCCCGTGCCGCCGGTCGCAAAGCTGGCGCCGGTCTGGAGATGGAAATGGACATGCGGTTCGGAGGTGTTGCCGCTGTTGCCGCACAGGCCGAGCGACTGGCCCGCCTTCACCGTGTCGCCCTGCGCGACCTTCACCGATCCGCGCTGGAGATGGCCGACCAGCGAATGGGTGCCGTCGCCATGACGGATGACCACATGATTGCCCGCGGGTTGTTTGGGATTCATGACGCCGACGGCATTGTCGGCGATATCGTTAGACGCCTCGGTCACGACACCTTCGGCGGCGGCAAGCACCGGTTCGCCCCAGCAATAATAGGATGCCGGATCGCTTTCCGGCCCTTCATAGGTTCGCCCGTCGCGCGTCACCACGAAATCGAACGCATAGGTCTGGGCCGGTGCGACCATGTGATAGTTGCGCGCCAGATTCCGCCCGCCCCAATAAGTGAACCAGTTACCCTGGCGGGGCTTGGCAAAGGGCAAATCGACCGGCGAGCCCGTGCCCACAGGCACCGCGGCCGGCGGCGGCGAGGATGGCTGTGCCACGGCACTGACCACGACGCCCGCTTTGTCGCGGACCAGAACGGTCATGAGCGCCGGTGCCCGATCATAGGCGGCCAGCCGCTGATAGATGGCAAGGCCATTCACCGTGACCGAGAGTTCGTCGAACACCTTGGTCTCGCGCCCCAGTTGCGTATCCATCGCCTTCACCCAGCCAGCAGGACCGCCGATCTGATCGATCTTCGCGCGCAATTCGGGCGAAGCGGCCCTGGTCAGCGCGGCCATGCTGGCTTCCGACGACCAGTCGGTCAGCGCACGGCCCCATTGCAGCGATGGATCGCCCGCGCCCTGCGCCGCGGCCACGCCCGCCAACGCCAATGTGCTCCAGGCGGCCAGGATCCCGAGCGGATATCGCATGAATGTCTCCTTTGAATGTTCGTGATGACTGAAGCGCTTCCCGAAAAAGTGGGAACCGGTTTTTTCGGTCGGGAAGCGTTCAAGACATTGGTTGAGAGCCATTCTTGTCCGGCGGAGCGATTCCGCCCTGCCGGGACAGGCTCAGTGGAGGCAGTGTCAGTCGCCCTGCGCCAGGGTGACAGCCTTCAGTTCAGCATCGAGTTCGCGCGCGCCGCGGCGGTTGATCGCGATGACCCATGCGAAGAACGCGATCGTCACGAGCACGGCCAGGCAGACGAAGATCAGACCCTTGCCCTTCACTTTCAGCGCCGCGTCGCAATAGACCAGGGCAACGCCCGGCAACATGGGTCCGACATACCAGAGCCATGCGGAGGCCAGCGCATCGCGCTCGCGTCGCAGCAGCGCACGATAGGCATCGATGCTGGGTTGCGCGCCATCAATGGCCGATCCGCCGGTGCGAGCGCGCAACTGAAACACGATCACGATCGCCCCGACCGCGATCAGCACCACGCCCAGCGTACCGAGATCCGGTCCGCCGAGCAGGATCTGGAGCGCGGCAATGCCGGCGGCCGCGATCACCGCCAATGCTGCTGTGGCATATTCGATGATATTGCGCACTCGAGTGCGCCGATCGAGCCCGGTCAGCCGTCCTCTGATCTCTTCGGGCGTCGGAATGCGCGCGGGCAATGGCTGTCGTTTCCACAGCGTGGCGGGGTCGAACGTGTCTTCTGGACGCATGCGATCGTCCTGGGTCATGACAATGCTCCTTGCGCAAAGCCGCGGGCCAGCAACGCCTTGATCCGATGGATCCGGGTCGCGACGGCGCCGGGGGTCAGTCCTGTGATCTCGGCGGCGGTGGCCGCGTCGACCTCTTCGAGATGGAGCAGCACGAGTTGGCGATCGACCGGCTTCAGCCGCCAGATCAGCGCATAGAGCCGGTCCAGCGTCATCGCGGCGTCGGCCCTCGCCTCCGGTCCCGCGCCTTCATCCGCAATGTCGAGTCCGTCGATCCCGTCCAGGCTCATCACACGTTTTGCGCGCACCGCGCGGTCGACATGGCGCGCGCCGACATTGTGCGCGACGCGGTGAATCCAGGTCGCAAGGCTGCACTGGCCGGCAAAGCTCGCCAAAGATCGCCAGAGCTGGAAATGGATCTCCTGTTCCAGATCCTCGCGCAGCGCGGGCTCCGCTTCATAGCCGGCGGAAAGCCGCGCGATCATCGCGCCATAGGCCCGCGACGCATCGGCATAGAGCGCGTCGCGCGTGTCGGGCGCCGGGCGTGAACCCGGCACATCGCGCACCTTGCTTTCCAAACCGGAGAGGCCGGTCATCCATATGCTCCCGTTGCTACTGGACCTTATAGTTGCACCGCGCGGAAGCTTCTTACGTGGAATTTTTTGAAGGGCAGTCGCGAGCCCGCGTCATGACGCAAAAACGCCGGAAGGCGGAAGCGCTCAGCGCTCCCGCCCCCGACGATACCCGTTACAGGGGACGCGCGATTCGCCCCACAATCTCAGCGGCAGCGAACTCCGCGACCGTTGCCGCGATCATTGCCGCGATCGATCGCACGGCCGGCCAGCGCACCGCCGGCAGCGCCCAGGATCGTACCAAGCGTATTGCTGTCACCTGGTGCGACCAGATTGCCGAACACGCCGCCAGCGATGCCGCCGATGATCAGCCCGGTCGTCCCGTCCGAGCGGCGGCAGTAATATTGACCATTCTTGCCACGATAAACACGATCGTTGGCCCGCAGCGTCCGCTCGCGATACTGGCTGCCGCTGCGATAATAATTGTCGGCATAATAGCGATCGCCGCCGCGTTCCGGCCGGTTCCAGTCATATTTGCGATAGTTGCGCCAGTCGCGGGCACGCTGGTTGGCGCGCGCGTCGCGGCGCATTTCCCCACGACTGCGAGCGTCACGGTCGTCGCGATTCCCGCGATAGTCGTTGCGGTCATTGCGATCGTCTCGGCGATCCTGGCCATAGCCGCGATCGGAACCGGCGGATTGCGCCATGGCCGGAACGCTCGGCACGACCACTGCAAGCGCAGCGGCGGCGAGAATGAGAATCTTCATGTTGGATACTCCTGACCCGAATAGGATCAGCAACGCAACCGGCGAACAACTGTCAAAGTTCCGCAGCAACGCATATATAATATGAAAACAATCCAATACACATCGAATGTGTATAAATTCAGTTCACTGCCTATTCACCCGAACATCATTCCACGTTCAAATAAATTCACTCGACAGGTAAAGCCGATCAATTCAAGGATTTGACACCGGCTGCGGCGGCTGTGACAGCCAGGACGATTTCGAAGCGCCTTTCCGGACCCCATATTCATAGAGATTGCTCATATAGGGCTGTGCGAACAAAGACTTCGACTTTTCGCCGAAATCGCTGCCGATATAGGTCATTTTGAAATCCATGCCGTGCTGATGCGCGTAATTATAGGCGCCGATGATCGACAGCCGGTCCTGCGCATAAAGCACCGTCATGAGCGCGCGGCCGACGATCGAAAAGGAGCGCGGCTTGACCACTTCGAAATCGGGGGCGAGCTTGCCATTGACGATCAGGTAGATCGCACCGCCCGGCTGCGCGCCCCCGCCCGTCCAAAGGGCCGCTTCCGGAACCACGTAGAATCCTGAAATCGTCGCACCGTCGACATGAAGCTCGGAGAAACGCTGCCCACCGCTTTCGGCCTGGATCAACACCGGCGTGAAAGCGCCCGGCACGCTGGCCGAAGCCAGCAGGATATCGCGGAACAGTTCGAGCCGGCGGGGGCTCTTGCTCGCGGCGATCGCTCCCATATCCCACACGACACCGCGCCCGGCATCCAGATTGGTCGTCATGATATAGAGCCGACGGCCGCGTGCATGCTGTGCGGCGATCCGCTCGACAAGCGTCGCATCGATATTGGCGGCGATCAGGGTACGCAGCGGACCGGTATCCGCCAGGCTGGGGCCGGAGATCAGCCCACCCACGCCGCGACGGACATAGACGTCCTTCTGCGTGATGCTGGTGTAGAGCCGGCGCAGTCGCGCATCATACTCGCTGCCGAGAAAGGCAAAGGGCGCGGTCAATGCGCCGGCACTCACCCCGGTGACGACCGTGAAATCCGGTCGGTTTCCCGCGCGCGTCCATCCTTCCAGAACGCCGGCAGCATAAGCCGCATTGTCCGATCCGCTCGACAGGGCAAGCAGCGCAAGCGGCATGGTTTCGGTCGCCGTACCGCGGCGCTCGCGCGTCAACCGGCTGCGGATCTTGGCCATCTCCGCGGGCGTCTCATCCGCCCAGAACCGCACATCGGGCATGTCGGGGATGGTCGCGACACGCTGTTGATCGAGCGTGATGGGCGGCCGATCGGGCCAGCCGCCCGCGCAGGCGCCGAGCAGCAGCAGTGCCGGCAGGACAACAAACGGGAATTGCGCGCGACGCGGCTTCTGCCGCGCGCGCGCTTTCCCCCAAAACGCCTGCCCTTCAGTCACTCACGATGTCTTTCACCCTCGGGGAAGCCACGATCGGGATTCTCGCTGAAACTGCGATCCTGCAGGAAGGGCTGTTCGAGACGAAGCCTTGCCGTGGCGTCGGCGGCTTCTTGCCGACGGATCGCCCGGTCTTCGCGCCGTTCCGCGTCGATCGCTTCGCGTGCCCAGGCTGCGGCGGCGGCCATCGACACGGTCTTGATATTGGAGAGTGCGGTAGCGGCCGCCAGGCTGCGATGATGCGCTTCCTGCGCACGACATAATGTGGACGATGGCTGCATGGCGTGTCCTTTCAGGAATGACGAGGATACGGAGAAACGTGCACAGGACAATGCTGGATCGGAAATCCCGGGCATGCCGCTCCCACGTCAGAGCGGGAGCACGAAGCATCTCTCAGTCGTGCCCTGCCCGTGAACGAAGCGGCGCGATACGATCAATATAGGAAGCCGGCCAGCGCTTTGCCACCGGCAAGAGCCCGATCGTCAGGGCTTCCCGCTTGCGGCATCGGTACGCACCGTGTCGACGACCTCGTTCACCGCCTTGATCACCAGATCCGGCCGCGCATATTGGATGAAATGGCCGGAATCGGGAACCAGTTCCTGCCGCGACCGCGTCGACCAGCTCGCCTCCTCGACATGCAGTTGCTTCCACGTCGCCTGCATCTTGTCCGCATCCTGCCTGGTCATGCCAAGCGCTTTGACGGTTTCCTCGGGATATGGCTGGGTGGCAGTGAGCACGACCAGCGGGCGATCGCCAAGCGTGCGCAGTTTGCCGCCCTGAGCAAGGATCAGATCGAGCGAGCGCGCCTCCTTCATCGATCCCGCAATGGTCTGTGGGCCATAAGCGGCGCCGACCGTCCTGGTGCGATCGGGGATGCCGGGGGTCTTCGAATCTGCGTCCATCGCCCGAATGATCCCCGTCCAGGACGATGCGATCATCAGATCGACGAACCAATTGCCTTCGCTGGCCTTGGCCAGCTTCTCGTTGTGCATGCGCTTGACCTGATCAGGGTGCGAGGTGTCGACGAACACCATGCCCTTCACCGGATCGCCGTATTTGCGGATATAGGTCATGATGTACGGCCCGCCGAGCGAGTGACCGACCATCACCAGCGGCCCGGTGATCCCCGCGCCCTTCAGCGTGGCGTGGAGATCGTCGGCAACCTTCTCTCCATCCTGCGCACCGGGCGTCGGATCGCTCCACATCACCCCGGCACGATCATAGGAACAGGCGCGCGTCGTCTTGGCGATCGTGTCCTGAACGCCATCCCAGGTCAGCGATCCGGTGCTGTCGAGCCCGGCCTCGAAGATCACCGTCGGCGATCCGCTGCCCCGGCAGTCGATATGCATCTTGCGTCCGCCGATATCGACCATCTGCCCGCGCGGTGGATAGTCGCGTTCGGCACGATGGCGCGCGAGCTGCTCGTAAATGGTACCGGTGACGAGCGCCGCGAGAAACAGCGCGACGATGCCGATGCCGATACGCTTCAGCCAGCGCAGAATCTTCGAACGTATCGTGCCCGCAGCCATCGTCACCCTCCCCGATTTACCGGGAGAATAACCGCGCGTTTTCCGTTTCGCCAACGATTCTCTTTTTGGAAACAGCCATTCCGGAGCAAAGCGCCGCCACCCCGATTAAAATACGGAAAATCCTGAATCGGAAGCGCCGGACGATCCTGTCCTGATCCGAAAATCGCGCTCGATCGGCCTTACGGCATCGTCTGGATCAGTCGCGTGCCGGCATCGGTCACGATCAGACAGGTTAGCCGATCAGAATAATAGGCGCCGGTGTCGATTCCGATACGGTTCGGCCGGAAGACCGGCTCGTCCACGATGACATGCCCGTGGACGACGCGCAGGCCCCAGTCGTGGTCGGAGCTGAGGAACGGCTCGCGGATCCACATCAGATCATGGGCATCCTGTTCGGTCGCGGGGCGGGCCGGATTCAATCCGGCATGGACGAACAGATAGTCCCGCCAGACAAAGGCCAGCCGCAGCGCGCACAGGAATGCGAGGTGCCGATCCGGCAGCGCAGCAGCCAGTGCATCGCGCAGCCGCGGCCAGTCGCCCGAGGTTGGGCTGTCGGGAACGATCAACCCATAGCTTTCAAGCGCCTCACGGCCGCCATATTGCAGCCAGGCCGGGCCATCTTCCGCGGGCTTGTCGAGGAAACCAAGCATCCGATGCTCATGATTGCCCATCAGGAAGACGCGAGCGACACCGTCCGCGAACGGCGTGCTCAACCGATCGATCACCTGCGCTGACGCGGGACCGCGATCGACATAGTCGCCGAGATAGCAGATCACCGGGCGCGCCGGTCGCGTCGTCGCGATGTCGGCGCCGATCGCAGCCTCGATCTCGTCGAGCAGGTCCAGCCGGCCATGAATGTCCCCCACCGCATAGATCGCGGTCGCGCCCACGCTCTCAGGACTGGGATAGCTGCTGACGTCGATCATCGAACCTCCAGTCTTCCTATATGGTCGCGAGGCGAAGATGGGGCCGGGATATGGGGACGGCAATGTCCGGCTTCATCCGTTCTGGACGAAGTTATGAGGTCGCCCTTACGCCACCGGCAGCGCGTAACCCACTGTCGCCTGCGCCACCAATCGCGCCTCAGTACCTTGCCAGATCCTGACGTCGACAACCGCAAGCCGCCGTCCCAGCTTGAGCAGCCGCGCATCGGCGGTCACCGTCTCGACCTTGCACGCACGCAGGAAATTCATGTTCAGATTGTTGGTCACCGCCATCGCGACGGGACCGATATGGGCCAGGATCACCGCATAGGCCGCGACATCCGCCAGCCCCATCAGCGTCGGGCCCGACACGATCCCACCGGGCCGCAGCATGTCCGGACCGGGATCGAGCGTCATGCGAACATGATCGGGATCAATGGATATCAGCCGCCCGAGCGACGGCCGCGTCGCCGCGGGAAAGACGGTGTCGAGAAAATCGGCCAGTTCGGCCAGAGTCATGCATGGTGTGCGGTCGGTCATGTCGCGGCTTTACGAGTTGCGCTCGCAATTGACGATGCCCCGGATCGCGACCCCGACACGCTCAGGGCACTTGCCCTTCCTTCTCCTCCGCCTTCATCGCGCGACGCTCGGCGAACCACTGGTCGAGCCTCACGGAGGTGCAGCCGGTCTGGCCGCCCGATCCGACCACCGAGCAGCTATTGGGCCGGCTGAAGCGCGTGAGATTGTTCATTGCATCGACCCGGCTGCCCCAGGCCAGCTCTGCCGGCGCATCCTCCGGCTTCTGTTCGCGCAGCCGCTTGGGGATACGAAAACGCTCGCCCTCTGGCAGCCGCGCGCAGACCACAATCTCTTCGGGGTCGTCCGATTGCGGGCAGGGATCGGCGCCGAACACGACGATCTGGATGGTCTGGGGTTGCGGCTGCGCGGACGCGGGGGACGCAGCCAGCGCCGCAAGCACGATCGCCGCCGCGCGGCCAGCCCTGTCGATCCGGATCATGACGCGACGTTAGCGACGGAACATGTATGAGAGATGTCCGATTGTTGCAGCCACGCAACGCGCGCCTTCGGCCGGGTACGGCATATTGCTCCGGCTGGCGTCGGTCATGCTCCAGAAATCTCCTGCATCGCCGTCATCTCGTTCGCCTGCTTGTGAGCCAGTCGGGTCAGTCGCTCGGCCAGGAAATCGAGCACCACGCGAACCCGGGCGATATGGCGCAACCGTTCATGAGTAAGCAGCCAGACGCCACGTTCCACGTCGCGCGGGATGGGCATGCAGCGGATCAGATCGGGATCGGTGTCGGCGACGAAACAAGGCAAGGTGGCAAGCCCCATGCCCGATCGCACTGCGGAGAGCAGCCCGGTCGGCGAATCGTGATGGATGGCGACCGTGTCGGCCAGTCCATGCTGCTCAAGCCAGGATCGATAAATGCGCCACACCCCTTCACCGCCCCCGCCGACGATGGTGTGGCCGATCATCTCGCGCGGTCGACGCGGCGTGCCGTGGCGCGCGGCATAGTCGCGGCTGCAATAGACCGTCCAGGGTTCGTCGGCGACACGCCGTCCCACCAGGCCGCTGCCCGATGGGCGCCCGACGCAGCGCAGCGCGATATCCGCCTCGCCCGCTTCCAGATCGCGCATCTTTTCGGTGGTATCCAGTTCGATGCGGATTGCGGGATGCGCCTCACGCAGGTCGCGCAGGATCGGCGCCATGATTGTGACGGCATGAATCTCCTGCATGGTCAGGCGAACGGTGCCGCTCGCCTCGCGTCCATGCGCTCCGGCGTCTTCGGCGAAGCGGTGCGCCGCAGCCTCGACCGCTTCGGCGCGCTCCATCAGCGCTTCGCCCACTGCGGTCAGCACATAGCCGGCCTGTCGCCGCTCGAACAGGGTTACGCCCGCCGCAGCCTCGAGCGCGGCGACACGGCGCGCGGCGGTCGTCTGGCTGACGCGCAGGGATTTGCCCGCGGCCAGAGTGCTGCCGGTGCGCGCAACAGCCAGAAAATAGCGAAGGTCGTTCCAGTCGAGCATATGCCGCACCTTCTGCGCCGATCGATCGCGCATGGCATTCTGCATTATCGCAGTATCGCAGTGCAACATCGTTGTTCACGCCCAGCCCGCGCTGTGCGGTAGAAGGGATTTGCCGGAGCGACCGGCGATTCAGACAAGGATGGAAACGGTCATGAAGACCTTGCTCGCGCTGTCCGCGCTTGCCGGAGCCCTGTGCGTTGCGCCGGCGGCTGTGGCGCAGACCCAGGACGCCCCCATCGTCCGGGCAGTCGGACATGAAGACCTCGACCTCGGCACTGCCAGGGGCCGCAACAGCCTGGACCGTCGCATCGAGATCGCGATCAACACCGCATGCGGCGACGCGTCCAGCGCCGATCCGCGCGGCTGGAAAGCGGTCAAGCGCTGCCGCGCCAACGCCGCCGCCCGCGTTGCGAGCCAGCGCGACCAGGTGATCGCCGCAGCCCAGGCCACGGGTGGAACGCGACTGGCGGCGCAGTGAATCTATTGAAGCGACAGCCGTGACCGGCGGGACAAAACCCAGCCGGTCACGGCCTGTTCTTACATTGCCGCTTGCACAAATGTTCCTATTTTGTTCCTATGAGTTCATGGAACGAATCGACCCCGACCACCTCTCTGAGATCATCCTGTCCGCGCCTGCCTGGGCACGCATCGGCATCACCGTCCGCGATACACGTCTGCGCGAGCGCGCCGCCGACGCACTCGCCGACGAGATTATCGAACGGATCGAGCAGCCCCCCGCCCGGCCGCATCGCGACCAGCTCAAATTGCGGTTCTGAAAGTGTGTTTGAGCCTCGTTCACGCCATCCCTCCGGCGATCGCGCGCAGGCCACTTTCATAACGACGCTGCAACGTGCGCACCGACAGCCCGTGCGTTTCGGGCAATGCCCGCCGCACCCGATCCCAATTGATGTTGCGGCTCGGATCGCCACGCTTGGTGGTAGCCGCGGTCGACAGCAGCTTGGCGTGACTGCGCTCCAGCAGGGTCAGCCATTCGAGCGGGCGCTCATAGGCGTCGATCTCGCGCGGGGTGGGCCGGGGTGGACGCGGAGCAGCCTCGTCCCACGCTCCACCATTCAATACAGCATTGGCGAAACGGTCCGCGGGATCGTGGATATAGGCGACGCCGCAGCGCCGGCTGTGGAACGGATCGTCGCCGGGCAGCCGCGCCAGCGTCCACGCCGCCTCGACGATGCGCCGTTCCACCACGCGCATCAGCCGATCGATATCGGCGCGGTCGCTCACCTCGATCGGCTGATCGGCCGCCATATCGATCCGGTTGAAGATGCGATTGACCTCGATCGCGGTCGCCGCCTCCAGCCGGACGCGCGCAGCCCGATCGGCCGCCACCTCGCGCCCGCGCTCGACGGTCACGATGGTCAGACGGCGGCGCTTGCGGACAGGGGCGCCCTGCCCTTGCCCTGCGGCTCGCACGGCATTCGCGCTCGTCGTGTCATTCACTCGATCACCCATTGTCCTACCTCCACGAATTTGCGCGGCATCGATTTGGCGTCGCGCCGCTCCGCCACCTTCAGCGCGCCGTTTGCGATCCACTGACGCAGCATCTCGCTGACGCGCCGGCGGTCGATTTCAGGATCCAGGCCGAGCGTCGCGGCCACGGCATTGCCCGCCCAGCGCTCACGCGAGCGGACATCCTCGCGCCATGATGCGGCGGCGATGCGGTTCTGCACGCGGCGCAGATCGGCGGCGCCAATACCGTCGAACGCCGATGGCGGGATCCAGCGGACGACGACACCGACGCTGTCGCCGCCCTCGGGCCCGCTATTGCCCAGCGGCACGCTTTCCATCCGGTACCAGTCAGCGGCTTCGGCCGGCGCGCGATTGTGCTTGTCGTCGCTCACGGTGAAGTAACGGCGGCGCTGCCCCTCGGGGATGTCGAAAGTGTCGCCCTGATCCGCATCCATGCGGTTGAGCACCATCGTCGCGCGCGCCGCATTGGTCAGCGCACCGGCGCCGCGGCTCGCTTCGATCGTCACCTTGCGCCCATCCAGCTTCCGGGCGTGGTGGACGAGCACGATCGAGCAGCCCGCGCGCTTGGCAATTTCCGCCCAGGTCTTGGCGACCGCGTCGATCCTGCCATTGTCGTTTTCGTCCACCTGATGTGACGAAACAAAGGGGTCGACGATCAGCACGTCGATCCGCTGCGCGATCAGTTCGGCGACCAGCGCCTCGACAATCGGGCGCAGAATGGACAGGCCGCCGCGATCCTGCACCGCGATGCACAACCGCGCGCCATCGAGCCCGCTATCGACGAACAGGCGCCCGGCATAATCGGCGGGCGCAATCTCGTGACGCCGCGCAGCCCCCTCGAACTGGCGAGCCAGCTCGTCGCCGTCATCCTCCAGATTCCACAGCCAGCAGCGTTTGGGCCCGTCCCATACGGTCTTGCCCAGGATCGGCCGCCCGGTGGCAAGTGCCAGCGCGGTGACCGCCATCAGCGATGATTTGCCCACCCCGCCCGGCGCGATCACTGTCGTCACCGTGTTACGCAGCAGGTACCGGCCATAGATCCACGGCCTGGGCGGGATCGTCGCGGGATCGCGCCCGCCATAGGGCGTGGCGGAAATCGGCGGCGCGGCCATGTGCGGCCCGGACGCACTGACCACTTCGGTTCGGGCCTGCGCATCGCGCCGCACCTTGCCCAGTGCGCGCGTCGCAGCGCGCCACGGGTCGGCCTGTACGCGTATATGGGCGGAAACCGGATTGGCGGGGTTGATCAATATCCCGATCACCTGATCGTCGGAAAAACCGGCGCGCACCAAGGCGCCCGCACAGGCGAGCAGGTCGCCCGATCGGTCGATGCCGGACGGCGCCTCGATCGCCCTGCGCACCGGATCGAACCGGCCAAGGCCAAGATCATCGGCGGTGAGCATGGCCACGGCCGAGAATGATGTTTTCACGCGCAGGTTACGCGGGGGCGGGAAAGCGCGGGACAATGTGGCCAGACCGTGAGTGCGGCCGTCATCGCGCGCAATCGTCCGCGCCGTTGCAGGTATCCGCCCCGCGCCGCGCTTCCTGGCATTGGGCCAGTTGACCGATCCCGGCAGCCGCATCAGCCGATCGATATTCTGGCAGGCATCACCTGCGAACGCGTCGCGGACCTGCGCGTTGACCGCCTCGACCGCGAGCAGATCGGCGCATGCGCCATCGAGCCGCCAGAACGCCTGGAGTCCGCCGCCACTGTCGATCACCAGGCCTGGCGGCGGATCATGGCGCGCCAGCCGCCGGGCGACCGTGCCGCGATCGAAGCCGCCGCCGTCCCGCGGCGGATCGATATCGACATGGATGAAACGCGCGGCGACGATATCCGCCTTGCGGGGTTTGGCGTGAACCCCGGGTGTTACGCGATTGACCGTCCAGTAGAGGCTTGCCGATCGATTACGCGCCGCCGCCCAGGCAAGCGCGGCGTCGCGATCGGCGCAGAAATGCCGCCCCTCCACCCGGCCACGATCGGGATCGATCGCGACCAGATGGATCTGATCGAGCATGGCGAGGAAAGTGCTCGCCTCCTCTCCGTCGAACGCAACAGGGCTGCCCGGATCGATCATCGCAGTGGCATCGCCGTCGGCGCGCGCATCATCGTCCCGAAAATCGCGACCATGCGATCCGTCCTTTCGAATATCGTTGATCGGTCCGGATCGCGGAGCCTTGCTCCATCCGATCGCCTCTAATCCGGAGCGTGACACGTATATATGATTATCGTATAATTCAGTCAAGGCCACATGCGAGATTCGATATCGACGTTGCGATTGGCTTGGGGCACAAGACGGACATGAAGGATGCGACCACCATATTGGACGCGCTGGCCAGGCGCGGCGTCACCCAGAAGCAGATCGCCGACGCGATCGGCATCACCCAGCCCAATGCGAACAAGCTCTACCGCCCCGATCGCAACGGCAAACTCAGGACGCTGTCCTACGACGAGGGACGCGAGCTGATCGACCGGTTCGGCCTGGCGAACGATCTGGCGGCCGACGATCATGCAGCATTCAATGCAGCAACGCTGGCGCCAATATTGGACGCACTCCTGCCGCTTGCGCCGTCAACTGGCCGGTCGGAGAGATCCGTCGAACTCTTGTCTCAAGCTCTTGCATATGGTCTTGCGCTTCTTGGTACGCCGACAGCCAGGCCGCCCAGCCCCGATGCGATCGGCGTGGCTGCTCGCGGAGCAGTCGCTCGATTTCGCGAGATCGGCCAAGCATGACCATCCGCGTCATCGCGCAGTCGAGGAAGCAGGGCATGCAGCCGCTGACGCATTCCGGATCGGGCAGTTCGACTCGCCGCAATTGAGCATCCGAATCAATGTTCTTATTTTGTTCCAATTCATGTGAGCGCAAATCGCCTACATTGAAATAGGAAATTTCCTATTGATGAGACATGCATGGGGTGGGCTGCGAATGCCTCGAACGCCAATCTTGACAATTATACGATAATCGCATACATCTTCTCCGTTCAATATGATCCGGAGAGCAGGTCCATGGCGTTTGCCGATCCGGAGATCGATTGGCCCGACGATCCCCACGCCATCGCGTTGCTTGCCGCGATACGGATGAAACCGCCGCCGTGCGAACCTCGCGCGCGCATCCGTGCACTCACCCGCGACGACTGGCATGAATATGTCGGGCGACGCGTCGACCTGCTCGTCGCGATCCGCGACGCCTATGGCCAGCGCGCGCTCGATCGCTGCTTCGCCGGCGACCGCGAGCCGATGCGCCGATGGATCGCCGCGGGCAGCGTTCACGATGTGATCGACAGCACACTCACCATTTCGGACGGTCGCGCCGCAGACTGAGAGCCGAGCTCAGGAAAGCCGGTACCGCGCGGCTTCGGACAATCGCGGGGCGCATCGCCATATCGCGACGGCGGACACGCCGACCGATCGCGACACAAACTGACACAAGTCATTCAGAGTCCAGCATTACATCACCGCGACAACATCCAAAATCGTCGTACAATCGTCGGGACAAGATATATCCGCCGACATATGACCAGCAGCATGAAATATCGATCAATTGAGAGCCGATGGAATGCGATCGGTACCAGCCTTGACCATCGCCGTCACACCCCGACCGCACGCCATTCATCTACTCTTGTCGAGCAGCATCCCTATCAAAGTCGCGTCACGACAGCGGGGAAGAGAGTCATAGCTATTCAGCTTAGGCACATGCCAAACCTGTATTGGCAGCATGCGAAAGCGTAAAATGTTCGATATTGGGTCTCGAACAGGGAATTTTGATCCGTTTTGGCTTGAAGTTCGTTCCATGACGTTGCAGGCGCAAATCCAACTATTGCACTTGGAGTTCATACCATGACCGACATCGACATCAACGGCATCAACACGGTCGAGCTTGCCGCCGACCTCACCGTCGCCTGGCTGTCCAATCCCAACACGCGCGCCAGCGCCGAAGATGTCCCTGCCTTTCTGAAGGCGATGCACGGTGCGGTCGCCGATCTGACCGGTACAGATGCGCCCGCCGCAGCGGAAGCCGCCGCAGCCCCTGAATTCACGCCCGCCGTCACGGCGCGCAAATCGCTGGCGTCGAAGGATCACATCATTTCGATGATCGACGGCAAGCCCTACCGCACGCTGCGTCGTCACTTGTCGACCCATGGACTGACGCCGGAACAGTATCGCGAGCGCTATGCTCTGAAGGCCGACTATCCGATGGTCGCCGAATCCTATTCGGAAGCGCGTCGCGCCATGGCGAAGAAGATCGGCCTGGGCCGCAAGCCCGGTCAGAAAGCCGCTCCGAGCAAGGCAGCAGCTGCACCGTCGACGAGCGCCCCCGCCCCCAAGGCCACGCGCGGTCGCAAGAGCGCTGCCGCCAAGTAAATCCGGAAAAATGAGCGCCGAACCGGCGCTCTTCATTCGACCAATCGGGGCGATGCGGCTTGGGCTGCATCACCCCGATGCTCATTGTGCGGCCAGTGGTCGTATCCGACAATGACAGCAGAGCGGTGGGGCCTCCGCTCGCGCGATCCTCGATTGATGACGGGTAAAATTCCACGCCACCCGACCGGCGATGGCATCAAGACCCTGAATGGTGCACACAGCGCTTTGTGTCTGAGCATGGGACAACGATCCGGTCGATGAATGGGAATTGTCGCGCGGCCATAGGGCGACAAGAGCCATCATGCGATGGTCGCGACGCGCAGCGCGATCGGCACTGATGCATGGCCGATATGGGGGACGATCCGGACGCAGACCTTCTTTCCGCCGCCATTGCCGGCGACCGTGACGCGTTCGGCACACTTCTTCAGCGACACTATAACCGGATCCACGGCCTGGCCTGGCAACTGACCGGGTCGCGTACCGATGCAGACGATATCGCGCAGGATGTCTGCTGCATCCTGGTCCAGAAAATCGCCACCTTCCGCGGCGACGCCAAATTCAGCACCTGGCTGTGCGGCATCGTGTTCAACGCCTGCCGCGACCTGCGCCGTCGGAGGCGAAGCTTCGGCGGTTTTACCGAGCGGCTGGCGGTGCTGGCCGGCCTGGCACGCGCGCCCGACGGCCGCGACCTGTACGACGCGATCTGGCTGAAAAGCGCCATCATGCGACTGAAGCCCGCCTATCGCGAAACGGCTGTGCTCGTCGCCGGCCAGCAGCTCACCCATGGCGAAGCGGCCGAGATATTGGGCGTGACGGAATCGACGATATCCTGGCGGATGCACGAGGTTCGCCGGATGATCGCCGCGGACACCGGCGGAACGGCCTGAGCACGAGCGAAAAGCGCCGAAAAAAATTTGCGATGGCTCCCAAGCTTTTCCCGGGGAGGCGCGTCCCAGTGACATGCGGACGATTATTTGCCGCTGTCATCAGGGAGATTGTCATGCCCCGTTTGCATCTCGTCGTCGGCCTGGCCGCGCTGGCGCTCGCGTCCTGCACGAAAGCCGGCCTCGATCAGGCAGCCGCGCCCGAAGGCGCGGTCAAGAGTGCCGAAGATATCGTCGTGACCTCGACAAAGATCGCACACCGTTCGGACGATCGCGTCGCGGCGGCAAACTCCGTCCCGGCACCACCGCCACCGCCACCGCCGCCTCCTCCCCCGCTACCCTCGGAGGTCGCCGTCACGGGATCCAGGATCGAAGGACGCGCACAGGCTTTCGCCCCGCCCATGTCGGTCGTCGCCCCCGGATCGAGCATGCGGCAAATGCCCCAATATGCCGACCGCCACTATGTTCCCGTGCCCCCAGCCTCCATCGGCCGCGACAAATTCAATAGTTTTTCGGAAAACCCGTTCAAGATCTCCCGCGAAGAGCCGGTCTCGACCTTCTCGATCGACGTCGACACCGCCTCCTATTCCTTCGTCCGCGCCTCGCTGAACCAGAATATCCTGCCGCAGCCGGCCGCGGTGCGCACCGAGGAAATGGTCAATTATTTCCCCTATGACTATGCATCGCCGCGCAGCGTCGATCAGCCCTTCACCAGCAATGTCGCGGTGTTTCCCAGCCCCTGGACGGCTGGACGCAAGCTCGTGCGGATCGGCGTGAAAGGCTATGCGATCCAGCAGGCAACCCGGCCTCGCGCGAACCTCGTCTTTCTGATCGACACGTCGGGCTCGATGAACGCGGCCAACAAATTGCCGCTTGTGAAGCAGTCGCTCAACATGTTGCTCGACCAGCTTGGCGAGAACGACAGCGTCGCGATCGTCACCTATGCGGGAAATGCGGGCACCGCGCTCGCGCCGACGCCCGCCAGCCAGAAGGACAGGATCCGCGCGGTGATCGACCGGCTGGGCGCAGGCGGCAGCACTGCCGGTGCCGAAGGCATCCGCCAGGCCTACGCACTCGCGCAACAGAATCTGGACCGGCGCGGCGTCAACCGCGTGATCCTGGCGACCGATGGCGACTTCAACGTCGGCATCACCAATCAGGAGGAACTCAAAGGCTATATCGAGCGCGAGCGCGGCAAGGGCGTGTTCCTGTCGGTGCTCGGTTTCGGCATGGGCAATTACAATGATGCACTGATGCAGACGCTGGCGCAGAACGGCAACGGTGCCGCCGCCTATATCGACACGGTCGCCGAAGCGCGGAAGACCCTGGTCGACGAAGCGACGTCGACGTTGTTTCCGATCGCGAAGGACGTGAAGATCCAGGTCGAGTTCAACCCCGCCACCGTCGCCGAATATCGGCTGATCGGCTACGAAACGCGCATGCTCAATCGCGAGGATTTCGACAATGACAAGGTCGATGCCGGCGATGTCGGATCCGGCCAGACGGTGACCGCGCTGTACGAGATCGTACCCGTCGGCGGGCCGCGCGCGAACGGCGACCTGCGCTATTCGCAGACCCGCCCGGCAGCCGCGCAGCAACGGATCGCCGCCGCGGGCCAGAACAGCGAATATGGTTTCGTGAAGATTCGCTACAAGCTGCCCAAGTCGGACACGAGCCGGCTGATCTCCACGCCGATCAACCGTATGTCCGAAGTCGCCCGTTTCGATGCAGCGCCCCAGGATGCGCGTTTCGCGGCCGGCGTCGCGGCCTTTGCCGAGCTGCTCCGCGGCGGTCGCCACACCGGATCGCTGACCTATGACGATGTGCTGAGGATCGTGTCCGGTGCGCGTGGCCAGGACGATTTCGGCTATCGGTCCGAGCTGATCCAGCTTGTCCGTGCGGCGCGATCCGCCCGGTCGATGCCCGGCTAAGCATGATCGTTCCCGGCGGAGCGCGGGCCGGTTTTTTCGGCTCCCCGCTCCGCCGCGGCGCGGAGATGGCGCACGGGCGATCATAGGTTCGACCGGCCCGCGCTTTTGGGTATAAGGTTCGCCGATGCCGTTCTTTTCTCCCCGTCGGACAACGCCGCTGGATCGCCTCTGCGGCACCGGCCAAGCCGCGTGCGATGTCGGGACGCGCTGAATGGACACCGACGACGATATCGCTGCATCGCTGCCGGAGCCCCCTCCGCCCGCACCTGCACGGCGCGACGCCGCGATCGAAGCAGCGATGCAGCGCTTCGACGGCAGGGATGAAGCGGCGCACACCACCGCCCCTCGCCAACGACCCACCCCATGGTGGACGCAGTTGCGCAGCCCTCAGCTTGGCGCCCTGGTCAGTGCCGCGCTCGTCGCGCTGGTCGGGGTGCCAGCGATCTGGCTGTCGATGAGCGACCAATCGCGGCCCGCGCAGAACGCCACCATATACGCCGACCAGAATGCGAGCGAGGCAGCGCCCGTCGAAGCCGGCCCGCAACCACCGCCTCCACCCGTCGCCACGACCGCGCCGAACGTCGCCGCCGAAACCGTCGATACCGCGGCGGTCGCCACACCGGAGCCCGCGCCACCAGCGCTCGCACAGGTCGATATCGCGCCCTTGGCCTCGCCCGCTCCGGCCTTGAAAGCCGCCTCACCGGCGCCTTCTCCCCCGCCACCGCCTCCTGCGCCCGCCGACGAGATCGTCGCGACCGCGAGCAGGCGCGCCGAGCAGCGCGAGGATGCACTCGGGCTGGCCCGCAGAGCACCGCCCGCCGCAGTTGCTTCGGCGCTTGCCCCGAAGATGGCAGCCGCGGAAACGCAGGACCATTCGATCGTGGTGACGGGATCTCGCGTGAAACGGAAACCCGTCGGCCGCGGCGACTGGAATGCGTGCACGGTCAACGATCCGTCGCAAAACCTTCGCGGCTGCGGATCATTGGTCAACCCCGGCGCGAAGGGCGAGACCGGACGCGCGGCTGCTCATGTCTCGGACGGACTGGCGCGCGCATGGAAGGGGGACATGGACGGCGCGATCGCGGCATTCGACCAGGCGATTGCAGCCTCTCCGCGAAACGCCTTCGCCTATCTCAATCGCGGGCTGGCTCGCCAGCGGAGCGGCGAGGCCGACGGCGCACTCGCTGATCTCGACCGGGCGGTCCGCCTCGCTCCACGCACCGCGCGTGCCTATTATAATCGCAGCCTGTTGCTGCGCGAACGCGGCGACACCCGCCGCGCACGCGTGGACGAGGAACGCGCGGTCGGTATTGATCCGACGTACGATGCGGTGGTGCAATAAGCTGACCAGTTTCAGTGAAACTGCCCTGTCGCTCCAGCTTTCGCTGGAGCGACAGCGGGGGGCTTTTCTCAAAGCCCCCCAACCGTCAGCCGAGCAGGCCCCGCTCCGCCCTTTCGCGTACCTCGGCAAGCGTCGTGCGCTTCAGCAACTCCCCGCCGCGCCAGACCGGCTCGAGCAGGTCGATGCCCGCATCCTCCACCCGATGCGCAACCAGCCGGCCATCGTCCATCATCACCGCCTGCCGACCGGCCTTGGAGGCTTTGCCCGGATCGGTCACCGGCGCCTTGTTGACGTCATGCCAGACCCCGTTGTCGGACTGCATCGCATCCGCCTTCATCGCAAAGCGCAGCGTGTCGCGATTGAGCTGCTGGAGCAGCCCGCCGCCCATGCCGAACGCGATATTGTCGACCGCGAAGCCCGCGCCGGTCACGCGGTCGATCAGCGCGGCGATGCTCTCCAGGTTCATGCCGTCGCCCTGGATCAACCGGACATGCGGATCGAGCAGGCGATAGCCCTTGCCGTTGACGCTGCCGCCGAACTTCTCCCACAGCGTGTGAAGCGCACGCACCGGTGTTCCCACCGGATCGCCGCTGTCGGGCCGGATCACCAATGTGCCGTCCTCGGCCAGGACGCGATCGCGGAGGCTGCCGCCCCAGATCGTCTCCAGCGCATTGTCTAGATCATAGCTGTCGGACACGACCGCGACCGTGCCTCCGCCGCGCTTGAACTGGTCGAGCATGTTCGCATAGGCCGCTTCCTCGCGATCGCGTCCCCAGCTGGTCATCGTGCTGTGCTCGGCGGCGGGGATGGAGAATCCGGCCATATCCTCGCCGTAGAAGCGACGCGCCGCGATCAGCGCCTCCATCGTATCGGTGCCCTGGAAATTGACGAGATGCGCCAACCCACCCAGCGCCGCGCTTTCCCCGGAAGAAACGCCGCGCGCGCCAAAATCATGCAGCTTGAACGGCAGTTGCCCCATCGGATCGTCGGAGCTTTTGACCAGCCCGGCATGGATGATGCGCTTGGCCTTGCCGCTCAGGGTCGCGACCGTGCTTGGATACCAGACCGCGCGCAGCAAAGCGGTCTCGATGAAGGTGCTCAGCCAAGGCATACGATCGTCGATATTCTCGATCTGGATCAGGGGAACGCCGGTCGGCACGATCGTCCCTTCGGGAAGCGCGCTGATCGCAAGCGGCAGGAAACCGCCATGATCGGCAAGGATCGCCTCCCAGCCCGCGCGATTGAACGGCACGCCGTGCGCGGCACAGATCGCTTCGGCTTCTTCGATGTCGGCGGCACAGATCGGCTCGGCGAGATGGTCGATCAGATAGGCCTGCAGACCGAAGAAGATCAGATCGTCACTGAACGGATTGGGTCGCGCCTCGACATAGGCGGAGATCTTCCGCGCCTCCGGCGGATATTGCAGGAAGTGGCTCTGCTTGTAGCTGTCGGTCGCGAGAATGAGATTGGTCATGATGTGAACTCCTCACATTGCTTGGTTGCCGCATTTTCCGAGCCGTCAGCTGAGTTCAGCTGACTAGAAAATGCTCGTGTTGACCACGTGCCGGACTCCCCGGCGCGCGGGTTCAAAGATCGGCCATCAGGTTGATGATCGACCAGTGATCTTCGAAGAACTGCTCGGCAGAGAGATCGCCGATGCGATACCAGTGGGCATGCGCGGCATCGTCGCCGCCCTTCACCGAGAATAGTTTCCGCCGCTCGGGCAAGCGGAACAGATAGGCATGGGTGATGATCCGTCCGCGCAGCGACCGGTTCGGCGCGTCGAAGATCCGGGTGCGGCCGTCGTCGATGAACGAGGCGAGCATGGCAGGCGGGATCTGTCCCTTGCCGTCGGAGATCCCGGTCTCCTCGCGCAGCTCGCGGATCGCAGCATCGCGCACCCGTTCCTCCGGATTGACGAAGCCGCCGGGCAGCGCGAGCAGCCCTTTGCCGGGCAACTGGCCGCGTTCGACCAGCAGGATATGGCCGGACTGGATCACCACCGCATCGGCGGTGACGAACGGCCCCTTGCCCCATTGCCCCGGATAGGCATCGAGATATTCGCGCTCGGCCAGCAAGGTGCGGAAGTCCTCGCCCAGCTTGAACTGCTCCATCCACTCCGCGATGCCGGGGGACAGGATCGACGCCGGCACCGACGGAATGCGCTGGAAATATTGCTTGCGCACATCGGTGGAGCTGAAGGTGCCATATTGGCTGTCGATCTGGATATTCGCCCATTCGGGAAACATCTTCAGATAATAGCTGGAGGCGTCCTTGCCGTATCCGGTCAGGCTGATGTTGAAATCGGCGAGCCCGCTGGCGGGAAAACCGCCATGATTGCCGAGTTCCAGCACAATGTGCTTCACGCGCTGCTGCGCCTCTCCGCACCAGGCCGCGTCCGAATAGAGATGGTCGTCGAGCGGCGCGACGATCAGCCGCTTGTTCGCCATCTCATAGGCGAAGGCCTTGCGGAACATCGCCAGACGCTCTTCATAGGTGAAGGGATTGCGCGGGTCGCGCGCAACATTCGCCGATCCGATGAGAACGATGAGATGGTCTGTTCTGGAAAGTGCCTCGCGCACCACATGCTCGTGGCCGATGTGCAGAGGCTGGAAGCGTCCGATAAAGACGCCGAAGTCTTGTCCGTGCATTCGAGGCTCCCTCGAAACTATGTCCACAGCGAACTCCTCGCTGCAGGCGCAGAATTGCACAGTCGCCCCACCGGTGCAACATGATATTGGCGCTGATATCTATTTGGCTGCGCACAAGACAAGCCATAAATTACAATATTTTCAACCTATTATAGATCCGGATCGAGTTTCGCTGGACCGCACCGGACTGCGGGTAGACAGTCTGCATGCAGCGACTCGAAAGGACCGATCGGTTCATGACGACGGCGGGCATGTGTTGAAGCGAATCTTGCTGATCCTGGCCGCGCTCATCGCGCTTGGCCTGCTCGGATTCGGCATATTCGCCTGGCGCCCCGCGATCGGTGCGATCGCCCGTCCCGCACCCGCATCCTTTGCATCGGACCTGGTTGCACGCGGCGAGGTGCTGGCGGGTGCCGGCTATTGCGCGACCTGCCATACCGCGAAAGGCGGCGCGGCCTTTGCCGGCGGCTATCCGATGGAAACCCAGTTCGGCACCATCTATTCCACCAATATCACGCCCGACGTCGATACCGGGATCGGCAATTGGTCGGAGGCCGCATTCCGGCGCGCCATGCATGACGGCGTCCGGCGCGACGGCGCGCACCTGTTCCCTGCCTTTCCCTATGATCATTTCACCAAATTGACCGATGCCGATGTGACCGCGCTCTATGCCTATATGATGACGCGTCCGGCCGCTCGCAGCGAACCGCCCGGCAACACCGTCCCCTTCCCGCTCAGCATCCGCATGCTGCAGGCGGGCTGGAAGACGCTGTTCTTCAAGCCGGGCCGTTTCGTTCCGACACCTGGCAAGACCGCCGAATGGAATCGCGGTGCCTATCTGGTCGAAGGAGTCAGTCATTGCGGTGCCTGCCACACGCCGCGCAACCGGCTGGGCGCGGAGCAGGCCGACCGCGCCTTTGCCGGCGCGTCGATCGACCACTGGATCGCGCCGGCGCTCGACAAGACCAATCCGTCACCCATTGCCTGGTCGAAGGAGGAATTGACCGAGTATCTCGCCACCGGGATCAGCCGCTTCCATGGCACCGCAGCGGGCCCGATGGCGTCGGTACCACGCGGCCTTGCCAAGCTTCCGCCCGCCGATGTGCAGGCGATCGCCGCCTATTTCGTCGATCGTGCTGGCGCACCGGCCATTGCCGGCCAGAGCGAAGCGGCCGTCCGCAAGGCGATCGCGGCGGACCGCATCGGCACCGGACTCGACTATGATCCCGCCGCGCGGCTCTACGCCGGCGCGTGCGCATCCTGCCATTATAATGGCGGCGCACAGATCAATCCGCTGCGCCCCGATCTTGCGCTCAACAGCGCGGTCAATCTGGACGATCCGACCAATCTGATCCGCGTCATCCTGTTCGGTATCAATGCGCGCGACGGAATTCCCGGCGTGGTCATGCCCGCCTTTGGTTACGGCTTCACCGATGCGGACGTCGCGCGGGTCGCCGCCTGGCTACGCGCGACGCGCACCGGCAAACCCGCCTGGCCCGATCTGGAAAAGACGGTCGCTGCCATCCGTGCGCAAGGAAGGGGCCAATGACGCGCTTCACCATCAACGGCCGCGCCGTCACAACCGATATCGATGAAGACACCCCCCTGCTCTGGGTGATCCGCGACGATATCGGGCTGACCGGCACGAAGTTCGGCTGCGGCATCGGCATGTGCGGCGCCTGCACCGTCCATGTCGGCGGGCGCGCGACACGATCCTGCATCACCCCGCTCGGCGCGATCGACGGTGCCGATGTGACGACGATCGAGGGCCTCGATCCCAATTCCAACCATCCGCTGCAACAGGCCTGGCGCGCATTGCAGGTGCCGCAATGCGGCTACTGCCAGTCGGGCCAGATCATGCAGGCCGCGGCGATGCTCAAGGATTTTCCGGCGCCGAGCGATGAAGAGATCGACGCGGTGATGACCGGCAATCTCTGCCGCTGCATGACCTATGCCCGCATCCGTGCGGCGATCAAACAGGCGGCCGGCAAGCTGGCCGGAGGCACAACGCCATGAGCCGGCTTTCGATCGCCGCCGAGCGCGCCCATCCGCTGTCGCGGCGCGGCTTTCTCGTCGCCAGCAGCGCCGCAGGCATCGTCTTCGGATTTTCCGCGCTGTCCGCAGCGATCGACCCTGCCATTCCCGGAGGCGTGCCCGCACCCGGCGCCGGGCCGCTGTTCGAACCGACGATCTGGTTCGGCATCGACGGCGAAGGCCTGATCACCGTCAACATCATCCGCGCCGAGATGGGCCAGCATGTCGGCACCGCGCTGGCGCGCATCCTCGCCGACGAGCTGGAAGCCGATTGGGACAAGATCCGCATCGTCCATGTCGACAGCGATCCCAAATGGGGTTTCATGGTCACCGGCGGAAGCTGGTCGGTCTGGCAGACATTTCCGGTTTTCAGCCAGGCGGGCGCGGCCGGGCGCATCGCGTTGATCGAGGCGGCTGCGCAATTGATGGGCACGACGCCCGAACGCTGCACCGCGCAGGCCGGCGCGGTCCATGCCGGCGGCCGTTCCATGTCCTATGGCGAGATCGCCAAGAGCGGGGTCACGGCGCGGCAATTCACTCCGGAGGAACTGGCGAAACTGCCGGTGAAGCCGGTCTGGGAGCGTCGCCTGATCGGCAAGGAAACCCACGCGCTCGATATCGATGCCAAGACCAACGGCACCGCAACCTACGGCATCGATGCGAAAGTGCCGAACATGGTCTATGCGCGGCCCAAATTGCCGCCGACGCGCAACGGATCCAAAGTGGTCTCGGTCGACGACAGCGCCGCGAAGAAGATCCGCGGCTATCTCCGTCACATCGTGCTCAACGATCCATCGGGCACGGTTCCGGGCTGGGTGATGGTGATCGCCAGCAGCTATCCCGCCGCGGTACGCGCCACCGACGCGCTCAACGTGGTGTGGACGGCCGGTGCCGGTGCCAACGTGTCGGAAAAGGCGCTGCAGGACCGTGCGACGGAGCTCGTCGCCAAGGCGGATGGCGGCATCCTGCTCGACATCGCCGACGACGATTCCACCCCTGAATTCGGCGCCGCGGCCACCACCACGCTCGAACGCGCCTACACCACCGCAACCGTGCTCCATTTCCAGCTCGAGCCCGTCAATGCGCTCGCCTTCGAAAAGGACGGCATGTTCGAGATCCATGCCGGCAACCAGTGGCAGAGCCTGATCCTGCCGACGCTCGCCACCGCGCTGGGCGTTGCCGAAACCAAGGTCGTGCTGCGCAGCTACATGCTCGGCGGCGGCTTCGGGCGGCGGCTGAACGGCGATTATCTGGTGCCCGCCGCGCTGGCCGCAAAGGCGCTCGGCCGTCCGGTCAAGATGATCCTGACCCGCGAGGACGATGCCCGCTTTGATTCCGTGCGCTCGCCGTCGGTCCAGCGGCTGCGCATGGCGTTCGACGAAGGCGGCCAGATCCAGGCGATGGAGCATCACGCCTGCGCCGGCTGGCCGACCCAGGTGATCGCCGCCGCCCTGCTCGCCAAGACCAAGAAAGGCGGTCTCTACGATCCCTTCGCCATCGCGGGGGCGGATCACTGGTATGATGTCGGCCATCAGCGGGTACGCGCGATCGCCAACGACCTGGCCAATAGCAGCTTCCGCCCCGGCTGGCTGCGCTCGGTGGGGCCCGGCTGGACCAACTGGGCACTCGAAAGCTTCATGGACGAGGCGGCCCACCATACGAAAACCGATCCCGTCGCCTTCCGCCTCAAACTGCTGACCGGCAAAGGCCGCAATGCGGGTTCGGCGCCCAACGCGATCGGTGGTGCGCTGCGCCAGGGGGAGGTGGTTCGCCGGGCCGCCGAGAAGGCCGGCTGGGGAAAGCCGCTTCCTGCCGATACCGGGCTCGGCATCGCTACCAGCTTCGGTCAGGAACGCGACATGCCAACCTGGGTCGCCTGTGCCGCGCGCGTCCATGTCGACCGCAAGACCGGCGTGGTCCGCGTCGAGAAACTGACGCTCGTCACTGACGCAGGCACGATCGTCGATCCCGACGGCGCGCTCGCCCAGACACAGGGCGCCGCCTTGTGGGGGCTCAGCATGGCGCTGCACGAAGGCACCGAATTCGTGAACGGCCAGGTGAAGGACACCAATCTCAACACCTATATGCCGCTGCGCATCGCCGATGTGCCGGAGATGGATATCAGCTTCGTCGCGAGCGACCATGTGCCCGTCGGTCTCGGCGAGCCGGCGACCACCGTCGTCGGCCCGGCGATCGGCAATGCCATCTTCGCCGCGGTCGGCGTACGGCTCCGCCACATTCCGATCACGCCCGCCGCCGTTCTTGCCGCGCTCGAAAAGCGGGGCTGATCGCTCTCAATCCGCCGCTGGCGCGCCCGGCTTCAAATGCTCGACGAAGAAGCCGACGATCTCGGTGGTCGAACGCACCCGGTTCGCGATCTTGCGCCAGCCATGGCCCTCGTCGGGGAACAATGTGTATTTCACCGGCACGCCCCGCGCCTTCAGGCTGGCGACGATCTGTTCGGCCTCGACCACCGGCACATTGGTGTCGTTGGCGCCGTGGAGCACGAACAGCGGCGTCGTGATCTTGTCCAGCTTGTGGATCGGTGAAATCGATTTGAGCATGTCCGCCTCGGTCGACGGATCGCCATATTCGGTGGTCGAGATCGCGGCCATCCAAGGCTCGGTCTCGCGGAAGAAGCTCTCGAAATTGACGATCCCGTAGAGGTTGGCGCCGGCGGCGAACATGTCGGGGAATTCGGTGATCCCGGCCATCACCATATAGCCGCCATAGCTGCCGCCCATGATGCCCAGGCGTTTGGGATCGGCGATGCCCAGCTTCACCAGAGCATCGGTCGAGGCCTTGATATCGGCAACCGATCCGACCCGCTTCGCGCCATCGTCCATCGCCATGAAGGCCTTGCCGAAGCCCGAGGAGCCGCGGACATTCGGGGCGAACACCGCGATACCGTTCGCCGCCAGAGCCTGCGCGTCGGTGCTCATCGTCGGCCGCGCCTGCCCCTCGGGTCCACCATGATAGGAGAAGACAAGCGGCATCGGTTCGCTGACGCCGGCGGGCCGATAGAGCCAGCCCGACAGCTTCACGCCATCGGGTGCGCTGTATTCGATCAGCTCCGGCCGGACGAGGGCGGCAAGGTCGACACCATCGTGCCGGCTCTCGGTCACGCGGGTGACGGCCCCACTGGCCACGTCGATCGTGTAGATATCCCCCGTGCGGTCGGCCGACGATCCGGTCACGATCAGCGTGCGGCCATCGGTGCTGAATTCCGCCAGGCCGACAAGATCGATCGGCAGCTTCGGCCCCGGCAGCACGCGTCCCGATCCGGTCACCAGCCAGGCAATCTCGCTGCGCCCGCCGGCATTCCACAGCAAGGCGGCAAGCTTGCCGTCGTCGCTCAGCAGTCCGTCGTCCGCCACGGCATCCTCGCGCGTCGCAAGATAGCGGATCGGCCCGGCCCTGCCGTCGGGCGCGATCGTGACGGTGCCGAAGGCCTGCCGGTCGCGTCCGACATTGCTTGCCAGATAGAGGGTGTTTCCGTCAGGCGACAACGCACCCCAACGGCTTTCGGCCTTGCCCTTGTGCGGGGTCGCCAGGATCTCGGTGCCGGTCTTCAGGTCGACGACATAGCCATTGTCATCACCGCGCCCCATCAGCCGCCCGAGCGCGACGCGATTGCCGCGCACGCCGGTCACCCGGTTGAGGCCCTTGCCCGCGGCGACCACATGCCATTGCCCGGTCGCGACATCGATCAGCGCGGCGTCCTGCGCGGCCGGATTGTCCTTGTTGGTCGCGACCATCAGCCGCATGCCGTCGGGCGTCCAGCCGTAGAGATTATTGTTGTCGCGGCCGCCCGGCGTGAGCCGCTTCGCGCCCGTGCCGTCGGGCTTCATCACCCAGATCTGCGTGTTCAGCCCGCCGCCGGGTGCAACGGTATAGGCCAGCCATTCGCCGGTTGGCGACCAGGTCACCATGCCCACCGGATCAGGCAGATTGGTCAGCTGGCGCGGCGCCGCCCCGCCCTTCAGATCGCGCACCCAGATTTGCGGGCTGCCGCTTTCGTTGCTGAGATAGGCGATCCGCCGTCCGTCCGCCGACAATGTGGGGGACATTGCGCTGTTGACCCGTCCGAGCGCGGCAACCTTCGCCGCGACGGGATCCTGGGCCTGGGCCTGTCCCGCCATCACGCCGGCAAGCGCCGCCGCCATCATCATCGTCCGCCGCATCATCGACTCCCCTATATCAGGGGCGCAGCTTACCCGTCTGGATGCCTCGCGCCAGCCGGATCGATCGGTCGGCCGATGGAGCCCCGCCTGAACGGGGCTCCAAGGCGTTTTACTGGATCACCGGCAGTTCGATCCGGCTCGGATATTTCGCCGAGCTGTAGATGCGCTGCGTGGCCTTCACATAGTCGCCCTTCTTCGCGGTGAAGATGTTGGGCACGAAGGTCTGCGGGTTGCGGTCGTAGAGCGGGAACCAGCTCGACTGGATCTGCACCATGATGCGGTGGCCCTTGAGGAACTTGTGGCTCACCTGGGGCAGCTTGATCTCATAGGGCACGACCTGGTTCGCGGGGATCGCGGTCGGCTTCGACGGGTCGTCACGATAGCGGCCGCGCAGGATATCCATCGAGATGGCCAGCTCATAGCCGCCCAGTTCGGGGGCCGCGGGATATTCCGCCGGATAGACGTCGATCACCTTGACCACCCAGTCGCTGTCGGTGCCGCTGGTCGATGCGAAGAATTTGGCGATCGGCTGTCCGGCCAGGCGGACTTCGTCGGTCAACACATCGCTGACGAACGTCACCACGTCGGGCCGGGCCTCGGCGAAGCGCTGGTCGTCGACCAGCCACGGGCTCCAGGTCGTCATCGGATTATAGGTCGAAAGGATCGGCCGCTGACGATAGGTGACGGGCCGCGCGGGATCCGAGACATATTCGGCAAAGCCGCCCGTCCCGGCCGGCGCGTTCCAGCCAAGCCCGCCATCCGCCGAGAGATAGATCGCCTTGGATTGCGACGGACATCCGCTGGCGCACGACATCGGCCAGCGATCATAACGCTGCCAGGCATTGGTGCCGGTCTCGAACGCCGTCACCGGCGCGATCTTCGCAGCCTTTCCGCCATCTTTCAGATGCTCGTCAAAGAAGGGGATCAGCACGTTGCTGCGATACCAGCTGGAGCTGTTGCCGTTGAAATCAATCGCACCGAGCTTCGATCCGTTGAGCACCATGCCCTGGCCGTGGCTCCAAGGGCCGATGATCATGAAATTCTCGTTGTTCGCCTTGTCCTTGGGCTCCATCGCTTCATAGACTGCTGGCGCGCCGTAGATATCTTCCTGGTCCCACAGGCTGTGGACGTGAAGCGTCGGCACCTTGAGCGGCTCCTTTGCCAGGATCCGGTCGAGCGCCTGTTCCTTCCAGTAATCGTCATAGGCCGGATGCGCCGCCGCCTTCTGGAACACCGGCAGCTTGTCGACGCCCATCAGCTTGGCCATGTCGCTGACCGATCCGGCTTTCAGCCAGCTTTCATAGGTGTCGTGGCGATCGAACGGCATCGCATAGCGCGACGATTTATCGGCGCTCATCCGATAGACCCAGTCGAGGAAGCTCTGACGATAGGCGCCGTTGTGGAACCAGTCGTCGCCCTTCCAGCCGTCGGCGAGCGGGTTGATCGGCACGGCGGCTTTCAGCGCCGGGTGCGGATTGACCAGGCTCATCAGCGTGGTGAACCCGCCATAGCTGACGCCGATCGTGCCAACCTTGCCGTTGGTCTCCGCCACGTTCTTCACCAGCCAGTCGATGCTGTCCCACGTATCGGTGGAATGATCGTTCTTGGTGGTGTTGAGCGGGCCGATCAGCGGCTTGGCGATGATATAGTCACCCTCCGACCTGTAACGCCCGCGAACGTCCTGGACGACGATGATGTAGCCCGCCGCAGCAAGATCGGCATAGGCAGTCGGCAGCGCCATCGAATAGCGGTTGGACTGTGCGCCCGTGATCGCCTTGTCGGCCGAATAGGGCGTGCGCGAGAAGATGATCGGTGCATTCTTCACGCCTTTGGGAATGACGATATTCGTGTGCAGCTTGATGCCGTCGCGCATCGGGATCTCGACCTCGCGGATCGTGAAATCCTTCATCTCCTCGGACGGCGCGAAGCCCGGCGGGATATCGCTGACGACTTGCCCCATCTGGGCAGTGGCAGGTGCCGAAACGGCCAATGCGAATGCGGACGTGAGCAAAGCCGTAACGAAGCGGCGAACGGTCATGATTGATTCCCCCGGGGATGGCGATGCGACAGCTTACGCCGAATTCTCCGTTCGGCAAATCGGCCATGTCATTTGTCACGATCAGGCCAGATTTCTCCACCTTCGCGTCGACTGGGGTGAAAACCGGATCAGTTCATATCGCCGCACCGCCAATCGAGCAGGTGATTTTACCGCGCACGAACGCACCCCTCTCGCTATTGTGGCGATCTTGCGGCGATGCGACGCAGGTCGTTCGCGCGCAGCAATTCGCGAAGAATCCGGGGAGTGGACATGATCTTCGAACAGATCGCGACGGGCGGATGCCAATCCTATCTCGTGGGGTGCGCGGCAACGCGCGCGGCGGTGTTCATTGATCCCGAACTGTCGCAGATCGACCGTTATCTCGGGCTGGTGAACCAGCTGGGCATCCATGTCCGCTATATCGTCGACACGCACACCCATGCCGATCATTTCTCCGCCAGCCTCGGGCTCGCCAAGGCGCTGCATGCGCCGGTCGTGGTCCATCGACTGAGCCCCGCGCCCTTTCCCGACATGCGCCTGGACGACGGCGACATGCTGATCGTCGGCGAGCTTCGCCTGAAGGCGCTGCACACGCCCGGGCATACCCGCGATTCGATGTGCCTGGCGGTTGGCGACCGGGTGTTCACCGGGGATACGTTGCTGATCGGCGGGACCGGCCGGACGGACCTGCCGAGCGGCGATCCGAACGCGCTGTATGACAGCCTGTTCGACAAGCTGCTCACTTTGCCGCCCGAGACGCTCGTCTTTCCCGCGCATGATTACAAAGGCCGGTCGCATTCGACGATCGGCGCGGAGATCGCGGACAATCCGCGTCTGCAGAAGACCGAGCGAGCTGCGTTCGTCGAGATGATGCAGCAGCTCGATCTCGCCGCGCCGACGCATCTGACCGAGGCGCTGCGCACGAATATGAGCGGCGGGGTGACAATTGCGCAATTGCTCGCCGACGCCGCGGCGAAAGTGCCCTTCATGTCGCTCGCAGAACTCAACGACCGGATCGGCAGCAACGCGCAAGACATCGTGATCCTCGATGTCCGCGAGAAGGATGCCTATGACGCCGGCCGTATCGCCGGTGCAATGCATCTTCCGCGCGGCCAGCTCGAACTGCGCGTCAACACCGCCCTGCCCGACCCGACAGTGAAGGTGATCACCTGCTGCGAATTCGGCAAGATCTCGACGCTCGCCGCCGCGACTTTGCGAGACCTGGGCTATCGCCGCGCGACCGCGCTGGACGGCGGCATGAAGGCCTGGTCGGAAGCGGGTTATCCCGTCGAACGCTAGGACCGATCGCCATTCAGCCCATACCGGCCTGCAAATGGCGCTTTCCCGCGCTTCCGGTGCTCACGTACGGTAAGTACGCTGCGCTCCGGGTCACGAGAAATCACCATTTTCGGCTCAGTCTGAACTGAATGGCGATCGGTCCTGACGCGCTGCTCCCGGCACTCCGATCGCCTTCGCCACCGCGCGGATGCACGCGATCGCGTCCTGCGCCGCGGGCGACAGCCGCGCGCCGCGGCGCGTGGTCACGCCGATCATCGCGTCGGTCGCGTCCAGTGCGATCGGCAGGATCGAGATCTGACCCAGCGCCGCTTCGCGTTGCGCGATCGGCCAGGGATAGAAGGCGATATAGCCATGGTCGCGGATCAGCAGGCTGTTGGTCAGCAGCGCAACCGATTCCACCGCATGGCGCGGCGGCTCGAGGCCCTCGGCCAGGAACGCGGCCTCGACCGGCCCGCGAAGAGTCGATCCGCTCGTCGGCAGAATCCAGCGTTCGTCCAGCAGGTCGCCGAGCGTGAGCGTTGGGGCCGATCGCAGCGGATGATCCGGACCGGCCACGACGCAGGCAATATCGTGAAAAAGCGCTTCCTGCGCCAACCCCTCCAGATCACGGGCGCGCGATAATCGGCCGACCAAGAAATCGAGTTCGCCGCCGCGCAGCAACGGGATCAGACGATCGTTGGTCGCCTCGATCACCGAGACCGACAGCCTGGGCCGATCCGCCCGGAGCTTCGCGATAGCCAGCGGCAGCAGCTCGACCGTCGCCGCCGCCAGCCCGCCGATCACCACCTGTCCGCCCAGCCCGTCGCGCAGATCGTCGACTTCTTCTCCGGCATGGGCGAGCTGGGACAGGATGATCCGGCCATGGCCGATCAGCGCATCGCCGAAGATGGTCGGCCGCGCACCGCGGCTGGTGCGTTCGAAGATCGGGGCGCCGATGATCGCCTCCGCCTCCTGCAACGCCTTGGTGATCGCCGGCTGACTGAGATTGAGCACGCGCGCGGCACCGATCAGATTGCCCGTGTCAGCGATCGCCAGGATGGCACGGAAATGCCGCAGCGAAAGCGCGCTGGCTGAATTCTGCATCGGCCTCTTCCGGATAAGCAATGTTTATGGATATGGATCGAACATAAACCAAAGCTGATGGCAAGCGCTGGGCCGGGCTGGGTGTTGAGACATGGTTTGAGGGAGTGTCCAAATCCCGTTCGGGCTGAGCCTGTCGAAGCCCTGTTCTTCTTTTCTGCATCGGCGATCAGAAAGGCAGGGGCTTCGACAGGCTCAGCCCGAACGGAGTGAAAGGACATCCGAACTGCTCAGTATCTCCGCGTCTCCCTATGCTCAGCCTTTGGACAAAATCCCGAACAGGAGTGCGCTTTTGCGACGATGACGTGAGAGGGCGGACAAGACGGGACAATGCCTCCCACTCCATGCCCGCCGGTGAATTCGCCTATCACCAATGACGATTTGTCCCCCGCCCCCGCCGGGTCCATCGAGACACTTTCCATCGGGAGCCGGCATGATGCGTCACGACGACAATCTCACCGCGGAGCGCGCGACCTTCGTCAGCCATCTCGAATGCTCGATCACCGGCGAGCGCTACGAGGCGGACCGGCTGCACGGCCTGTCGCGCGCCGGCCGGCCGCTGCTCGTCCGCTACGATCTCGACGGTGTCCGGGCGACGATGACGCGCAATGCGCTGGCGTCGCGCCCGGCCGATCTGTGGCGGTATCGCGAGTTGCTGCCCGTCCGCCAGACGCGGAACGTGATCAGCCTGGGCGAGAATGCCACGCCGATCCTGCCGCTGCGTACGATCGCCGGCGAACTGGGCGTCGATGCGCTGTGGGTAAAGGATGAAGGGCGGTTGCCGACCGGATCGTTCAAGGCGCGCGGCCTGGTCATGGCGATCTCGATGGCGAAGGAACTGGGCGTCACCGCCATCGCCATGCCGACCAACGGCAATGCCGGCGCAGCCGCCGCGGCCTATGCGCGGCAGGCGGGTATCGAGGCGGTGATCTTCTGCCCCGCCGACACGCCCGAGATCAACGTGCGCGAGATCGCGGCCCAAGGCGCGCGCGTCTATCGCGTGAACGGGCTGATCGACGATTGCGGCAAGCTGGTCGCGCAGGGCGCGAAGGAGCGCGGCTGGTTCGACCTGTCGACGCTGAAGGAGCCCTATCGGATCGAGGGCAAGAAGACGATGGGGCTGGAACTGGCCGAACAGCTCGGCTGGCAGCTTCCCGACGTGATCTTCTACCCCACCGGCGGCGGCACCGGGCTGATCGGCATGTGGAAGAGTTTCCAGGAGCTGGAGGCGCTCGGCTTCATCGGGTCCGAACGGCCGCGGATGATCGCGGTCCAGGCGGAGGGATGCGCGCCGATGGTCCGCGCCTTCGATGCGGGCGAGCGCCACGCGACGCGCTGGGAAGGCGCCGAGACGATCGCATCGGGCATCCGCGTGCCGCAGGCCGTGGGCGATTTCCTGATCCTCGACGCGGTGCGCGAAAGCGGCGGCATGGCGATCGCGGTGTCGGATGCGTCGATCGCCGCGGCGGTCGACGAGGTCGGGCAGAAGGAGGGCGTGCTGCTCTGCCCCGAAGGCGGCGCGACCTATGCCGCATACCGCAAGACGCTGGACGAAGGGATCGTCGGCAAGCGCGATCGCGTGCTGCTGTTCAACTGCGCGACGGGGCTCAAATACCCTCTGCCCGATCGCTCGGCATCGCTCGACCGGCATGGGCCAATCGATTTTTCGGTGCTTTAGGTCGTGAACCCGTTAGCGAAGGACGGCCGGGACTGGGTGGTTAGCGGAAGCGCGGCTTCTTGCCCGCGGATGCCGGCAAGCGGACACGGCCGATCACCGATTTGTCTGCAACCGCTTCCGATAAAGAGCGTCCGACGACTTCGCCGCTTCGACCCGAATACGGCGATGAAGCACCCCCAGAATAAGCGGTCCACCAACCAGAAAGAGGCCGACCAGCGCCTCCACGACATGCGGCACCCAGCCCGCTAGCAAAGCTGCCGCATAAACGAGCGCGAAGAACGCGAACCATATGAACGCCGCGACATCGACAAGAAGCGAGGGTCTTCTGGCTTGATATCGCTGGTGCGCGAAACGCCAAAATGCTGCTCTCATACCTCTCCCCGATTCCGATCGATCCTAACGTCGGCTTGCGGAAAGCGCCACTTTAGGCGCCAACGGCGAGAATTGGGGCGAGACCCGCCATCCGCATTTGCAGGTTTACGACCTAATCGACAGCCTCCACTTTCGGCGCGAACATGGCCTTCGCCTTTTCCAGATCATAGACGCGTTCGGTCAGCGCCTCCGGATCCCATTCGCTGCGCTCGATCTCGAAGAACGGGCCGCCATAGACATGGATGGCGCCGGTCAGTTCCGCGCTGGGATTGGTGACCGAATGGATGATGTCCTTGCCGAGCGGCATCACGTCGCCGACGAACAGCGATTTCGTGCTGGCGGGCTCGATCCGGCCGTCGGCATCGCCCTCCAGCCGCCGCCAGAACACATTGTCCTCCTGCCCCTGATAGACGCCGATCAGTGCCCAGATCCGGTGATTGTGCGGCATGATCGCCATGCCCGGCTTCCAGACGACGTTGAGCACGGTCAGTTCGGGCGACTGGAATAGCGAGACGAGACCGCTCTCGGTCGGCTTGCCGACCGCGGCCATCACCGCGCCGGGATCGGCGAAGGCCCGCTTCATCACATCCTGCACCGTCACATGCGTCGGATCGCTGCGGACCGCCGTCAGGCAATCCTGGATGAACGCTTCAAGCTGGAACATGCTTCTCCCTCCGGATCGTGCCCGAACCGCCCTTTTTCCCCAACGCGATCGCATCGGCAAGCCATGGCCGGCATCCGACAATGAAATTGCGCTTGTGATGGAGGCGGATAGGTTTCCCGGCAAGGGAGACGGAAATGCGGAGGCGGCTGACCGCGGGATTGATCTGTTCGTTCGGCGTATTGGGCGAAGGGGCACTGCGTGCCCAGGAGGAACCGGAGCTCCCCTCACCCACATCCATGGCGCAGGGCAGCGGCAGTGTGCTGTCATACCCGCCCGAATTCTTCGCCGAATATCAGCCGAACATGGCGCTCGACATGATCACGCGGATTCCCGGATTCACCTATGACAGGGGCGATACGAGCATCCGGGGGTTGGCGGGCGCCGGCGGCAACATCCTGATCGACGGGCAGCGTCCCTCGACCAAATCGCAGATCCTGGATGATATATTGCGGCGGATCCCGGCGAGCGGCATCCTGCGCATCGATATCATCCGCGGCGGCACTCCGGGCATCGACATGCGCGGCCAGACCGTCGTCGCCAACATCGTCCGCCGATCGGGCGCGGCCACCTCGGTCGCGACCGAGCTGATGACCAAATTCTACACCAACGACATGCCCGCCCGCATCGCGCGCATCGAGGGATCGCGCACCGGTCGCACCCTCTCGCTGGAGGGCGTGCTCCACTGGCGCGAGGACAAGGACCAGACGATCACCGGCACCGGCCGGTCGTCGCGCCGCGACCGGAACGGGCTGATCACCGATCTGGGAAAGTTCGAGGCGGACTGGGACCGGTTCATTATCGGCGGGAACGGCGCCGCCGAATATCGCAACGGCCCGGATTTCGTGCGCTTCAGCATCACCGGCGAGCGCGACCGGCAGGACCGGCGCGACATCACCCGCATGACCAACATCAGCGGCGCGCCGTTCCGCGAAACCGTCGACGCGAATTTCGCGAGCGACGAGGGTGTGGCGAGCATCGAATATGAGCGGATCGTCTCCTCGCGCCTGACCCTGCGCCTACTCGCGCTTGAGGGACGCGAGCGCGATCGGCTGCGATCCTCGTCGACGGGCACGGGCGTGGCGCAGATCTCCGACGAGCGCGCCAATTCCGGGGAGTCGATCGTGCGCGCCTCGGGCAGCTTCGTGCCGACGGCGACGCTCACCATCGACGGCCGCATCGAGCGCACCTTCAATTTCCTCGACGCGAAGAGCAGCCTGGTGCGCGGCGGCGTGCCCGTCATCCTGCCATCGGCCAATATCCGGGTGGAGGAACGCCGCATCGACGCCGAAAGCGCCGCCCGCTGGCAGGCGTCGAGCGGCACGACGGTGGAGGCGGCGATCGGCTATGAAAGCTCGACGATCGGCGTGATCGGCGACGTCACCCAGTCGAGATCGCTGCGATTCCTGAAGCCCCGGCTCAACGTGACGATCGAGCCCGCGAAGGATTGGGAGATCCGGTTGCGCGCCGAACGCCAGGTCAGGCAGCTCGACTTCGAGGATTTCGCAAGCACCGCATCTTTGGATTCGGGCACGGTCAGCGCGGGCAATCCGGATCTGACGCCGGAACAGGCCTGGCTGTTCGAGACGGTCGTCGAGCGGCACTTCTCGGGGCGCGGCGCGGTGACGCTGACCGCCAGCCATGCGAAGCTGACCGACGTGATCGACCTGATCCCGATCGAGAACCGCTTCGACGCGCCGGGCAATATCGGCAACGGCACCCGGCAGGAGGCGAAGCTGGCGGTCAGCCTGCCGCTCGACCGGCTGGGCGCGAGCGGCACGCTGATCCGGATGAACGCCGCCTGGCGCCGCTCGCGCGTAACCGATCCGGTGACGGCCGAGCGGCGGCGCATCTCGCTCCAGCGCCCGTTCCAGGCGGACATCACGATCATCAAGGATCTGCCGCGCCTGCGATCCGTGATCACCGCCGATTTCTACACGGGATTTCAGGAGACGTCCTACCGGATCAACGAGATCCGAACCATCCACGCCTCCAGCGATCCGCTGGCCAAGATCTATTGGGACTGGACGGTGAAGCCCGGCACGGCGCTGCGCTTCATGTTCGAGAATATCAGCTTCCGCTCGCGCGGCCGCAAACGCCTGCTCTACGACGGCCCGCGCAGTAGCGGGCAGCTTGTCGCGATAGAGCGGCGGAATGCGGCGATGGATCCGTTCTTTCTGGTTCGGTTGCGGCAGACGCTTTAGGTTGTGCGCCCCGTAATCTGGAACGACTGAGACTGGGGGGCGTCGACATTCGGACAGCGACCATACCGTGACCGGTCGGTCGTTGGCCGGGATTCCCGTCGATCCAGTTGACCACCTTTCGTTAAGTTGACTGGTGAATAGCACTCGGTAGGTAGAAATGGGCTTCTAGCGGGGAGGATCATGCCTAAACTTCCAGTGCATGGATTGCCACCCGGCGACGCAGGCCGACATTTGGTGCGCCTTCATCATAGACACCGCGGCGGGATCGAGCGTTTCGGCATCGCCTGGCTCGTAAACGAGGACAATGGAAAAGGCCTTCATGTGCTTGTTATGGGGCATGCCGAGAAAGATCTCATCTTCATGCCGTTCGATATTCGTGACTTCCTTGGCGTTGAGAAGGGTGCATCGCTCAACTTTTCGATCCGGCGTGTCGGATGGTGGGGGAGATTGCGCTGGTATATCGCCTCGCCAGATCCGGCAGTGCATTTGCCAGCCCGGCTTACAATAATCGGCTTGCTACTTGCCCTTGTCGGGCTCGCACTGACCGTCCCGCCATTGCTCTGTAGTTAGCATCGATCACGCGATCGATAAGCACCTTCCTAAATTGCGTTTCTCACCGCCGATCGAAATCCTGTCCAACTGCTGACCGCAGCAACTCGACTAGCTCGACGCGGTTAGACGAAGCGGATGCTGACCGGAGCAGATGCTCATAGTTGACCAGCAGTGCGGCGTTACGCCTCGGATTTAGTAACAGAATATCTGACCACATATTGCCGTCATTCTCAACGGTTCGAGCGTAACGAAGGAGCCAGTACATAAGAACCTGACGAAAATCGCCCGCGCCGAAATTACGCTCCGTATGCTTGACCTCGATGAGCGTTGAGCCGATCGCGAAATCTCCGTTGCCGGATGCCACCCAGCCGAGGCCAGGAATAAGGGGCGCATATTCCAAAATTGCAGATGGCCGCTGAGCCTGAACGCTGTTCAGCATCGCTACCAGATTGCGGGCGGCGTGGTCGGCAACAACGATATCGCTCGGCTCGAGCTTTTCCGGAATACGCGCATCGAAATGGCGACGCTGGCGCTTCGACGCGATCACTAGGCATTCATCCCATGACGCCACCTCGCCGCCTCGAAGCTCGCTTTCCGCGCGCGCTACGGACAGTTCGAACATCATCGCCTTTTGCAGGCCGCTTCTATCGATCGTCTCGCTCGGGATCGGGTTGATGCCGGGGAAGGAGAACATCTTTGCGTTCAAGGCATTCACGAGGCCGCCGGTCAGGCGCGGAAACAGGATGTCGAGAACGCCAGGAATATCGCGCGCAACGGTCCTCGGATCGCGCGCCGGGAGGCGACTAAACGGCATGCTTGGTCCACTCTTCATAGCAGATCGCGAAAGTGTCCGGTGAACCGGCCTCGATCCCAAGTTGCCAGGCCTGTGCGAGCGAACCGCGTAGTTGGTCCCTTGTCTTCACACCCTCGTCGCCGAACACACCTGCCGCCAGCCACAGCATCCTTTGCTCGCCAGCGCCTAGATTTTGCCATCGGTTGCGCAAGCGCGTGAAGCTCGACCGGTCGGCCCAATGCCTCCAGCAGTCAATACAAGCACGTCGGACCGAGGCGGATATCGTTGCATCGTAGGTCTGACGGACGAAGGCGCCGCGTAGATCAGTCCGGGCGAACCGAATCGCTCGCAGGAAATGCAGCATATTGGCTTCGGGGACGAGTAAATGGGCGCCGGCGGTCGGGATCCGATCGAGCAAAGCGTCGATTGCCGCAAAGATCGCTGCGAACTGGTCGTTCGACCGGACGGCATACACGCCGCGCATGATTTTCGACCATGAGGCACGAAAAGAGTCCAGATTGTTCGGGTTGAGGAGCGTGGCGCACAGTTGGATCGCGATAGCAGGCTCCTGAAATTTGAGCGCGCGACCGATCTGCGCGAGCACGAAGGCGTCCGGCTGCGATTTTTCGCGTTCGAGATCGAGCAAAAAGGAAATGTCGATCTTCTCGAATGATTGCTTAAGCTTTTCATATTCCACACTGGCATTGTCGGAATAAGGGTCGAAATGCAGATCAAGCTCCCGCAATGCGAGGCTGGAATCCTCTCCCTCACCCAACTGCGCTGAAACGAAATCCTTATAATGTTTGGCGCTCAAGATTGTCGTCTTGCTGCGGTTGAGCGACAGGCCATAGTCGGCCAAAGCATGCGATAATTCCGAGAGCGCCTTATAGGCTTCCTGTTGCGAACGGCAGATCAAGGTATAATCGTCGACATAGCGGTGCCACACGAGCCCGGCATCGGTCAGAGACCGATCAATCGGCGTCATCATCACTTCGGCTAAAATGCGTGCGCATTGACCACCAACTGGGAGGCCGAAGGAGCGGCCTGCCGCGAGCTTGCTCAGGATGCGATCGATCTGCATCGCTAAGGTCGATCCTGGCGCCAAATCTTTAACGACATTTTCCAGCCGGTGGTGGTAGATGTGCTCGTAGAAGCTCGCGACATCGGTCTGGATGACCACCGCCCGCTCCTCCCCCAGACCGGACTCGTCCAATGTGGCAAGCTTATATGCGCGCCACGACCTTGTTCGGTCGAAGAAGCCCGGTCCCTGTGCGGCGAGCCGATACGAATGCGCCCGAGGGCTCCGCTGTCCCTCGTTCGTTTCCGCGATCGCTAAGCCCAACCCATTCAGATAGAGGTTCCAAAAGGGGTGGATTTTGGTGGTGATGCGGAAACCATGCGGTCCGGACGGAACAAGCAGGCGTTCCGCTTCAATCGCGAGCCCATTCATAAAGGCGATCGGCTTACCGACCGCACCGCTTTCGACACTCTGAAACAGGCCCAAGCAAAGCGCCGCAAGATCGGCGGCCCTGTCCTTGACGAAGGCGGCATCCAAATCATAAGGCAATGTATCGTTGTCGCCGCTATGACCAATCTCAAGCGCAGATCGAATAAAATGATCTAATTTGACTTTGATCATTACAGTCATTTTCTTTCATGACAGCCTACGAAGCGCCGGGCCAACCTCTTTTACATGACAAGAATTCCAGTGAGAGCACACCTAATCGCTACTAAGATAGTTTTTGGTTCGTTACTCATGACATGATTTATTGAACCGTCGCCGGAATACTGCTTTCCGGCGCGGGAATGTGGACTATTCGCTCGGCACGAGAGATAGCGCAGCACCTGACGCGGGCGATGGCGTAGGACCAGCCAATCTAAAGATCAGAGTTTCGATCTCATCTAGTGGCACTGCAAGGTCTCGCGCAATCTCGGCTTTAGTGAGACGCTTCGTCCAAAGTGCCGCGAGGACTTTCGCCAAGACTATCGATGTCTCTCGATCGACTCCGCCAGGCTCTCCATTTCGATATCCAAACTTACCCAGTTCGATACAAAATGCCCGATAACTCCAGTCACTGAGCAGCTTTAGTCCATGCAACCGGTAAGCAAGTGCCATTGCTGATACCTTCCAGCGCTTCTTGGCACGAATAATCTGTTGTGGCGAAACAACGCTTGGAAGCTCGTTCTTAATGTCGTGCTCCGGCATCAGAAATGCAGATGCAAATTGATCAGCTTGATATTCGGCACCTTTGTCATTGCGAGCGCCCGCATGATGATGCAGCACGAGATGTCCCAACTCATGGGCGCTGTCGAAAATCGATCGTTCGGCCGTCTTCTCCTGATTGAGAAATATATATGCTCGATCGCTGCGCCAAAATGAGTAGGCATCGACGTTTCGAGTATTCTCAGAAAGAGACAACACGCGCACACCCTTTGATTCAAGAAGCTTAAGCACATTTCCAATCGGCCGATCACCAAGGCCCCAATGCTGACGCAAAAGGCGCGCCGCACTTTCGGGTCGGCTACGTTCCTTGTTGAGGTCGATAAGGTCAGTATTAGGCAGATCGAAGCGTGTGTCGATCCACTCGTACAGCTCGACGCCAAGCGCACCCGCAGCAAGCGACGCATCGCGTTCCGCTGCGCTCATTTTCTTGAGGCTGCGGAAGCTAACGGTATCTGCCTCGATCACCTCTGGAGCGTCGAGATAGAAGAAATCGAGTGGATATTCCAAGGCCCGCGCAAACTTTTCGGCCGTTGCTGTCTCCACTTGGTGCCCGTTTTCTGCTTTGGACACGGTAACGGGTGTCAGACCCGCTCGATCGGCGAGCTCCTTGCCAGATAGCTTGCGCCTTTGTCGTGCGATGATGAGTCGGTGTGCACTGAAACTCATATGCCGTCTTTAAAATGAACTTGGATATCAAAGTCTTCGAGCGGGCCCGTTTCGGGATTGATCTCATCGACCCAATCGCTGTCGGGCGCGTTGACGAAAATGCGCTCGTAAAAGTACGCATAGCAGCCGTTGCTGATGACCGGGTGCGACAGCTCAACACTCCCGTCCTCGCCCACCATCAGATAATATGTTGGGACGCCGTCCTGCATGACTCCCGTAAGCGGACCAGCTTCCACCCCTGAATATTCGAACAGAGTTGGACCACAGAGGTTCTCGGCGGCGCTTCCCTTTGCGGAACGCGGATTCGGGGAAAAAATCGGATCGCATGCGCGGTCTACGTTTTGAAACGCGATCCGCATGCGACGATCGCGGTTGATCACTGCTTCGATCCCGCACGTGCGGTCGGCGATCCAGTTTCCGTCTAGAAGTTGCTGGCGAAGTTCTTGGACGCCGTAGATGTACGCCAGCGTTCCGGGCGCGTTGACCGGCATCAAAGGGCTTGCGTCGTCGGCCCACATGCGGGCTACCCTGCCGATAGACAGCAATTGTTCCGGAACGATGCCGAAATCGCTGAGTCGGTTCGACATATTGGCATCACCCTGCACGATCGCGGTCATAAACGAGGGCATTTGAAACTCCGTTTAATTTTCACCCCCTCAATAGAGGGGGAAGAAATTAAACGCAATGGCTGCTTTTGATGGTTGAGGCCTCGGTGGCCCGGCCCATTCTAAACCGATAGTCGTCAGGGGAGAGCAAATGAATGCCGCAATTGGGACGTAGGCGGACGCTGGTGCCGGGAGAGCGGTGGACACTCCTCTGCCCATTTCTAGGCCCCGGCTGATCTCCTCGCCAAGCCTGATCCACCGGCTCGGCTGAGGTCGTGGTGAGCTCAATTGCTCCTCCGATGTCCGCAAGCGAGCGTTTGCCGACAGGCCGCATTTTATGAGACGATGAATTGGTGAGCCCCTCAGTCCCGCAAATCCACCCACCGATCAAACGTCGCGGCCTGCCCATGCACCGCGCCCTGCTCGTCGATCAGGGTCCAGACCGTTGCCTGCTCGATGCGGAAGCGGCGGCCCGTGGCGGAGATGCGGATGCCCGAATAATCGTCGATGAAGCCGGCGCGCGCGACGCGGTCGAGCAGCGTCTGGCGCTCCTCTCGCAGCATCGGTTCCGTCGACAGGCGCGAGGGCATTGCCGTGAATGCGCCCCGCGTCAGTCACTTCGAACCGATCGAGCGCGTCGCGATTGACGAAGAATAAGATCGGGTCCGCCTCCGTCCCGTGCGCGACGATCACGCGCGGCACAGTCCAGAGCACCTGTGCGGGATCATCCGACGACGGCGTCAAGGCGCACCCAGCCATTCAGTTCACCCTTGTGCGGGGCGGAACGCTCCGAGCTACTTGGCGCGGGTCGCCGTCATGCGCCTGCTGCCGACCTCCAGGACGAGCCGGTCGATCTTGCCGCCCTCGCCTTCGAAGGTGACCGTGCGGCTGCTGCCCCGCTGGACGAAGCGCTCAGGGGTTGTCGCGAGCAGTTCGCTTTTTGCCGGCTCGCCCTTTTGCTGAATGACGAGGGTGCGGCCTTCGCGGCTGATGACGATGCCCCCGCGACCCAGTTCGTAGGTGCCGACATAGCTGTCGAGGAGCTTTTCGTTCACGGCGATGCCCTTGCGTTCCGCCGGGATGGTGTAATCCTCTCCGCGTAGCAGCTTGAGGGCTGCGTCCGTCACGTCCGACCATGCGGGCGGAGCCTCATCGGGCAGAGAGTCGGAATTGGTCATGTAATAGAGGCCGACCTTGGCATCGAGGTCGCCGACCAGGAATGCCCGCTGACCCGGGATGGCTCCGCCATGATGGATCATGGTGTGGCCCGAGACCGGGTCGCGCACGCTCCAAAACCCGAAGCCATAGTCGCCGCCGAAGCGCGGCTTGTGCATCTCGCGCACCGACTCTTCCGACAGGATCCGCTGACCGTCGACGACGCCGCCATTGAGTTGCGCGATGAGGTAGCGAGCCATGTCGGAGGGGCGCAGATATATGTCGCCGGCCGGATACACGTCGAAATGCACTTGGGCCGTCGGCACGGGCTGGCCAAGCGAGCCACCGGCCAGATACGGCAGCGCCATACGCTCGACCATGTCCGCCGAGGGATAGACCGGATGAGGCGTCGTCACGCCGATCGGTTTCAGGATGTTGTCGACCACGTATTTCTCGTACTCGACCCCCGAAATCTTCTGCACCAGAAGACCCGCCGTTCCGTACCCGAAGTTGTTATATTCCCACTTCGTTTCGGCTGGCCGGATCGAATAGAGCTTGCCGGTGAATTCCTCCATGGTCTTCGGCAATTTCCGGCCCCAGATGGGATCGGTATTCGCGCCGCCGATCAGCCCGGACCACATGGACAGCAGGTTGGTGAACGTCACCGGCTTCTCGCTCTGCAGCCGGTCCTGAACCGTATCGTCGCCCAGGTAATCGTTGATCGGGCTGTCCAGCTTGAGCTTGCCTTGCTCGGTGAGCTGCATGAGGGCGGTCGCGGTAACCGACTTGAACGATGATCCGGTGCTGTAGATCGTTTCGGTGGTCGCGGGCGTGCGGGTGGCCATATTGGCGTAGCCGAACGCCGCCGTCCAAACGATCTTGCCGTCGCGAACCAACGCGATCGACATCGACGGAATGCCATTCTCGGCGAGTGATCGCTTGATGAGGGTGGTGAGAACCGCTTGCGTCTTCGCAAGATCGAAGCGTGCGTTCGGTGTGCTCTGCGCGCTTTGTGCACTCGGTGCGCTCTGCGCGATCGCCATGGATCCGGGAAAAGCCAAAAGCGCCGGCATGCCGAGCAAGCAAACGTAACGACGGATCATCGTAGCCATCCCCTTTTTTGCCGGAATCCCGGCTTCCCCGTGCGAACCATATTGCGACTCGCTTCGATTTTTTCTGCAAATTGGCTAGGTCGTCGCAATCTTATAAGTCAAGCACAATTCTCCAATTAGGACAAACTTATCCTGATGGGGCTATTGGCCAACGCCATCACACCGGGCGGGGCGACGGTTCGAACGTCCGCAAGCGGACATTTGCAGAGGCCCTCCGCCCTACAAATCCACCCACCGATCGAACGTCGCAGCCTGCCCATGCACCGCGCCCTGCTCGTCGATCAGGTTCCAGACCGTCGCCTGCTCGATGCGGAAGCGGCGGCCCGTGGCGGAGATACGGATGCCCGAATAATCGTCGATGAAGCCGTCGCGGCTAACCCGATCGAGCAGAGCCTGACGTTCCTCGCGCAACAGCGGCTCCGCCGACAGGCGCGATGGCATTGCCGTGAATGCGTCCAGCGTGACCTCGAACCGGTCGAGCGCAGCACAATTGCCGAAGAAGAAGATAGGATCAGCCTGTACGCCATGCGCCACGATGACACGTGGCGCCGTCCAGAGTTCAGACGCAGGATCGGCGGTCGAGGTCACCAGTGCCCGGCCCGTCAATCTAAGATAGCTCTGCGCAATCAGGTCGAGCTTCGACCGCATCGCGGCCGTGGTGAAATGCGGGGGCAGTTGCTGGATCGTCATCGCCCCCGCGATAGCGGGCATCCGCGCGCAGACCAACAGCGGGGAACCATTGACAGGATGCTCGGGAAATTCGACCCCCACACCATGACCACATCCCCTATCCCCGACACAGCCATGACCGCCCTCGCCTCCGCCCTGACAAGCAGGCTGGGCGACCGTTTCACGACATCGCTGGCGGTGCGCGAGGCGCATGGCCATGGCGAAGGCGTCCGCGAGATGATGGCGCCCGATGCCGTGGTCTTTGCGCACGACACGGCCGAAGTGGCGGACATCATCGGCCTGTGCGCCATGCACCGCGTACCCGTCATTCCGTTCGGTGTCGGCACCTCTCTGGAGGGACAGATCCAGGCATCGCAGGGCGGCATCAGTCTCGACATGTCGGCCATGAACCGGATCCTGTCGACAAGCGCCGCCGATCTGGATTGCCGCGTCGAGGCGGGCGTCACCCGCGAGCAGCTCAACGCCTATATCCGATCGGAAGGATTGTTCTTTCCACTCGACCCAGGTGCGAACGCGACGCTGGGCGGCATGGCGGCGACGCGCGCGTCGGGCACCAATGCCGTGCGTTACGGCACGATGCGCGACGTCACGCTGGGACTGACCGTCGTCACGCCGCAGGGCACGATCATCCGCACCGGCGGACGCGCCCGGAAATCGTCGGCCGGATACGACCTGACCCGGCTCTATATCGGCAGCGAAGGCACGCTCGGCGTCATCACAGAACTGCAGCTTCGTCTGTTCGGCATTCCCGACGTGATCGCCGCCGCCGTCTGCCAGTTCGAGACATTGGAAGGCGCGATCGAAGCGGTCACCGTGATCATGCAGATGGGGATCGCGATCGCGCGGATCGAACTGCTCGACGACGTGCAGATGCGGGCATGCATCGCCTATTCGAAGCTCGACGGTTTCCGGGAATTGCCGACATTGTTCATGGAATTCCACGGCTCGGCCGCCGCGGTGAACGAGCAGATCGATCAGGTGCGCGAACTGGTCGGTTCGTTCGGCGGAAGTCCGCTCAAATGGGCGGACGCGCAGGAGGAACGGACCCGCCTCTGGACCGCGCGGCACAATGCCTATTGGGCGGGCCGAAGCCTCAAACCCGGCAGCGAGGCCTTCTCGACCGACGCTTGCGTGCCCATCTCCAACCTGGCCGCGTGCATATTGGAGACCAAGGCGGAGGCCGATGCGTCCGGCCTGACCTGTACGATCGTCGGCCATGTCGGCGACGGCAATTTCCATGTGCTGATATTGTTCGATCCGAACGATCCGGACGAACCGCAGCGCGCCGATGCATTGAGCGAGAGCATCGCACGGCGGGCGCTCGCCTGTGGCGGCACGATCACCGGCGAACATGGTGTCGGGCTCCACAAGCTTGGCCTGATGGAGGCCGAACACGGGCCAGCACTCGATGTCATGCGGTCGATCAAGCAGGCGCTGGACCCGCTGGGCATCATGAACCCGGGAAAGACCGTCCCGCCGCAGAGCTGACGTGCGACGCCTTATGGGCATCGCACCTAGACCATGATCACGTAAGATTGATTCAATCTGGAGTGTGAATCATGGTCTCAACTATCTGATAGAGCCTGATTCACGCCATCGGCGTAAGCGCGAAGCGCTTCCACCTCAAACGATCAGGCTCTAGGCATCGGGGATTCACTTCTTCGCCGCAGCGCGCAGCACGGGCAGCCCCGAACGCACGCCGGTGGCCTGGCCGTCCTTGAAGACCAGCCCGCCATTCACCCACACGCGCGAGACCCCGACCGATTGTGCGGACGGATTCTCGCTCGTGGCGAGATCGGCGATCGTCTCGGCATCGAACAGCACCAGATCGGCGCGCGCGCCGGGGCGGATGACGCCGCGATCGGACATTCCCATATGCGCGGCCGTCGCCCCGGTCATCCGGTTGATCGCCTGTTCCAGCGTCAGGATCTTCTCCTCGCGCACATAGCGCCGCAGGATGCGGGGGAATGATCCGATGCCGCGCGGATGGAGATCGCCCAGCATGCCGTCGCTGCAGATATTGGCGTGCGGCCATGCGATCAGCTTCGCGATATCGTCGCCGCGCATGCTGGTGCCGATCACCATCTCGCGCGCGCCCGGCACCTGCGATTCGGCGATCAGCTGCATCAGCGCATCGGCCGGAGCCACCCCGCGCTGCGCCGCAATCTGGGCAACGGTCTTGCCCACCAGGCTCCGGTCCGGGCTGAATTCGGAGAGCATCAGCCCTTCCGGCGGTGCCAGATGCTTCAGCGCGAATTCGGCGCTTTCGCGATTGGTGAAATCGCGCTTGGGGAACATGACCGTCAGCGTCGACTGCCAATATTCATAGGGATAGACGTCGCCGGTGATGTTGACGCCGGTGGCCCGCGCACGATCCATAATGCCCAGGAAGCGATCCGCCTGCCCCCACCAATCGGTCATGGCGAGCTTCATGTGCGAGACCTGCACGGGCATGCCGGTGACGCGGCCGATGTTGACGATCTCGTCGAGCGCCGCCCAGATGAACTGATCCTCGCTGCGCATATGGCTGATATAGCGGCCGCCGAAGCGTGCGGCTTCCTTGGCGAGCGTCAGCACCTCGTCCTTGCTGGCATAGATGCCGGGATCATATTCCAGGCCCGTCGACAGACCGATCGCGCCGGCCTGCATCCCCTGACGCACCTGCACACGCATCCGCTCGATCTCGGCCGCGGTGGCGACGCGCTTGAAATCCTTGCCGAGCACGGCGGCACGAACCGAATTATGGCCGATATAGCTGCCGATATTCACCGCGACCGGCGTCTTCTTCATCTTCGCGAACAGCGGCGAAAGCGGCAGTTCCGATCCGCCGTCCTGGCCGACGATGATCGTCGTGACGCCCTGGCTCGTCACCGGCACCGCATCGGGCCGTTCGAACAGTCCATGGTCGTGATGGCTATGGGTGTCGATAAAGCCGGGCGACAGCACTTGTCCCCCTGCATCGACGACCTGCTCGCCCGCATGCGCGGTCAGGTCGCCGACGGCGACGATCGTGCCGCCCTTGATCCGCACCGACGCGGAACGCGCCGGTGCACCGGTGCCGTCGACGACTGTCGCGCCCGTGATGAGCGTCGATTGTGACGATTGCGCGCTGGCGACGCCGAACGGTGCAAGCACCATCGCGGCCATCGCCAGAATAAAGTCGCGACGCCTGCCCGGTCGCGAATGCTGCGTAAGATCGATGCCCATGGCCATCCTGCCCCTTTGTCGCGCTGTCTAGTTCGAGATGATGAAGGTCGACACCTGATTGCCCGGCGCCACAGCATAACTCACCTTCATGGTGCGATCGCCGAAGGTCGCCGCATAGGTATAGTTGATGTCGTCACCCAGCTCGCGGCGCTCGGTGAGTTCCAGCTTGGTCAGCGCCCCAACGGGCTTCAGCATGTTGGAGAAATACGGGTTCACCATTTCGGCGAACCCTTTGCCGGTCAGCGGCAGATCCTCCTGGCGCAAACTGCCCGCGCGAGCCGCCTCGATCAGTGCCGTGACCCGGCGGGCCGTCTCGGGTTCGGGCTTGGGACGCGGTGGGGCAGCGACAAGCGTCGGATCCCAGAGCTTCGCAATCCCGTCGATAAAGGTGTCGAGTTTGGTCGCGGCCGAGTTGGTCAGCAGGACGACCGAAAGATCGTCGCCGAGATAGCGCGAATAATAAGTGCGGAACCCCTGCCATGCGCCACCATGGTGATAGCGGGGCTGGCCGCCCTCCGTATCGACGCGCCAGGCAAAGCCATAGGGATAGGATTTGCCGCTGTTGAGTTTGACGGGGGTGTAGACCTGTTTCCAGCCCGCGGCGCTCAGCACCTTGCCCTGCTCGACACCGCGCGCCCAGGCGATCATGTCTTCGATCGAGAAATAGAGCGAGCCGTCCGCGGTCGCATTCAACGTCGGCGAGACGAAATCCTGGTTCTTGAGTTTGCCGTCGACCAGTTCATATCCCGATGCGCGATGGCGCACGATATCGCCATCGCTGATGCCGCGCGCCGTCTTCATGCCGAGCGGCTTGAAGATCTCGGTGTCGAGAACCTCCAGATAGGATTTGCCCGTCGCCTTCTTCACGAGAATGCCGAGCAGCGCATAGCCGGTGTTGCTGTAGTTCCAGCGCGCGCCGGGCGCGAAATCGAGCGGCAATCCGTAAGCGACCTTCACGAGTTCATCGTCGCTGTAATCGCGCCGATAGTCGAAATCGCGGCCGTAATTGGCGACGCCCGACGTGTGGGTCAGCAGATGATGGATCGTCATCGTGCGCCAGCTTGCCGGCGCGTCGGGCAGATATTTGGAAACCGGATCCTCCAGGCCCATCCTGCCCTTCTCGATCTGGGTCATCACCGCCGCGGCGGTGAACATCTTGCCGACCGATCCCGACTGGAAAATGGTCTGGGTCGTCACCGGAACATCATTCTCGACGTCCGCGCTGCCATAGCCCTTGGCAACGACGATCTCGCCCTTGCGCAGCACCGCGATCGCGACGCCGGGCACTTTCTCTTCGCGCATTTCGCGCTCGACGAACGCATCGAGCTGCGCCTTGAAGGTGGCGGGATCGGGCGCCGCGAGGGCGGGCGCACCAGCGCAGAGCGCCATCACCGCGCAGAATGTCCTGGCCTGTCCGAACATGATTTCTCCCCTTTTTTCTTGCTGTGTTTTCGATGCGATTATGCGTGTGCCCCGGCCGGCGCCTCGTTTCGTGCGCCGCCCCATATGTCGTCGGAGCACCAGATCATGCCGTCGCGATACTCGGCGGCCGGCGGACGATCATGGGTCAGCAGCACCGGGCCATCGAGATCGACAACATCGCAGAGCTGGCCGACGATGAAGGCGGGCGCCATGGCGAGCGAGGTGCCGAGCATATTGCCCACCATCACCTGCATGCCGCGCGTGCGCGCGGCGTCGACCATGGCGAGCGCCTCGGTCAGGCCGCCGCATTTGTCGAGCTTGATATTGACCACCGAAAAGGCGCTCGACAGCGTGGCGATCGATGCCAGCCCCTGTGCGCTTTCGTCGGCGGCAATCGGGATCGGGGATTCCAGACCGTCAAGGTCGGCATCGCGGTCCAGCGGCAGCGGCTGTTCGATCAGCGCGACCCCAGCCTCGACCAGCACCGGCATGATCGCGTCGAGCGTGGCGCGCGAGAAGCCCTGATTGCCATCGACTCCAATCCAGACATCGGGCCGGGCCTCGCGCGCGGCGCGGACACGGTCGGCGTCCAACCCGTCGCCGTTCAACTTGAGCTTGAGTGCGCGCGCATCGGCGAATCCGATCGCGCGCTCCGCCACGACCTCCGGCGCTTCGGCGCCGATCGTCCAGGTGGTCAGGCACGGCCTGGGCGCCGCGACACCGGCTTCCTGCCAGGCCGGCCGGCCCGATCGCGCGGCCTCAAGATCCCACAGCGCGCAGTCGATCGCGTTGCGCGCGCCGCCGATCGGCAGCAACGATTGCAGGCGCGTGCGATCCATGCCCTCGGCGAACGCGCCCTTCATGGACTCTATCGCAGCGGCCATGCTCGCCGGCGTCTCGCCGAGATAATCGACTCCCGCCGCCTCGCCCCGACCTTCGAAATCGCCGTCGCGCACGGTCACGACAACCAGTTCGATCGAGTCATAGCTCCATCCCGTGATGCGGAACGGATAGATGAGGGGCCAGGTCTCGATGCGAACCGCGATATCCATGATGACGCTCCCCGTCCCGATCAGCCGAAACGTGCTGCGACGTGCGCGACGAGCGCGGCCGGCCCGGTTGCCACCGGATCGAAACATGGCAGCCCGAACCGGTCCGATATCGCACCAAGCAGATCATCGCGTTCGTCGGCAGCAAGCGTCGCGCAATTGACGCTGATGCCCGCACAGCGCACCGCCGGATTGGTCAGGCCCGCCATGCGGAGATTGATCTCGATGCATGTTTCCAGATCGGGAATCGGATAGTCGGGATACCCCTCGATATACGTCCGGCCCGCGGCATGACACAGGATGATCGCGTCGGGCTGCGAACCGTGGAGCAGGCCAAGCGCCACCCCTGCATAGGCGGGATGAAACAGCGAGCCCTGTCCTTCGATGACGTCCCAATGATCGCGGTCATTGTCGGGCGACAGGGTTTCCGCAGCCCCCGCGACGAAGTCCGACACGATCGCATCGATCGGCACACCCTGGCCCGCTATCAATATGCCCGTCTGACCGGTCGCCCGGAAGGTGGCGGCCATGCCCTGCGCTGCCATCTCACGCGCAATGGCGAGCGCGGTGTATTTCTTGCCGACCGCACAATCGGTGCCGACCATCAGCATCCGCCGCCCCGAACGCTTCCGGCCCGAGGCAACGGGGAAAGTCCGGCCCGCGGTCCGGATGTCGAACAGCGACGCGCCCGAGGCGCGTGCGGCAGCCGCGATTTGCGGCACGGTCTCAAGCCGGGTGTGCATGCCGCTCGCCACGTTGAATCCCGCCTCCAGCGCGGCGACGATCGGCGTGATCCATGCGTCCGCAATGGCCCCGCCAAAAGGCGCGACGCCGATCACCAGGGTCTGCGCGCCGGCAGCACGCGCCTGCGCAAAATCCATATCCTCAAGTCCCAGATCGACCGTGCAGGACGGCAGCCGCCACTGGCCGACGCAGCGATCGCGCGACCAGTCGACCAGTCCGAACGCCGTCTTCGCATCGAGCGGGTCGGTCACGTCACCCAGGAACAGCAGATATTTTCCGGGGATGATCATGTGACGCGATCTTTCTTGCAGGAATCGGCGCGACACGATGCGCGCCCAGGAACGGCTTGATAGTTATAAATATCACTCTAGAAGTCAACTGACATAAAAATAACAAACCATTGCCAGTCTGGAGGGCCTGCTTGAAAACCTTCCCATCGTTGCCGGTGCCGGCATGAACCCGCTCGCCCGCAAGACCGTCGCCATGCTTCAGGCGAGCACCGACGAGCGTGGCACGAAGCTGTCACCCAATATCGGCCTGTTCGCCCTGATCTGCTTCGGGGTCGGCAGCACGGTCGGCGCCGGCATCTTCATCCTCACCGGCACCGTCGCCGCGCAGCATTCCGGCCCGGCGGTTGCACTGTCCTTCCTGATCGCGAGCGCGGTCTGCCTGCTGGCCGGGCTCTGCTATGCCGAACTGGCGGCGATGATGCCCGTCGCCGGTAGCGCCTATTCCTACACCTATGCCTCGATGGGCGAAGCGGCCGCCTGGTCGGTGGGCTGGTGCCTCGTGCTGGAATATCTCTTCGCCGGCGCACTCGTCGCGATCGGCTGGTCGGCCTATACTCAATCGGTGCTGCACGATATCGGCCTGGGCATTCCCGCGATGTTTGCGCAGGCGCCATTCACGATTTCCGCCGACCGCCATCTGGTCGCGACGGGATCGATCGTCGATCTGCCCGCCGTGCTGCTGACGATCGCCTGCACCGCGATGCTGCTGCGCGGCACCGAATTCTCGTCGCGGATCAACACGCTGATCGTCGTCGCCAAGATCGGCGCGATGCTGCTGGTCGTCGCGACCGGCTTCGCATTCGTCGATCAGGCGAACTGGAAGCCGTTCATTCCCGCCAATGAAGGCGTGTTCGGGCATTTTGGCTGGTCGGGTGTCATGCAGGGCGCAGGCGTATTGTTCTTCGCCTATGTCGGCTTCGACGCCGTCTCGACCCTGGCGCAGGATGTCCGCGATCCGCAGCGCACCGTTCCGCGCGCGCTGCTCGCCTCGGTCGGCATAACCACGTTGCTCTACGCACTGGTCGGTCTCGTCATCACCGGACTGGTCAGCTATCGGCTGCTCGACGTTCCCGATCCGGTCTATGTCGCGCTCAATGCCGCCGGACCGGGGCTTGCCTGGACGAAGATCATCGTCGGTTTCGTCGCCATTGCCGGGCTGGTTTCGGTGCTGCTCGTCAGCCTGCTCGGCCAGGTCCGCATCTTCTACGCAATGGGCCGCGACGGCCTGTTGCCGGCAGCCTTTACCCGCGTCCGCGCCGACACCCACGTTCCGATTGCCGGAACATTGGTAACGGGCGCGATCGCATCGGTCGCCGCCGGCGTGCTCCCCTTGAGCCTGCTCGGTGAGTTGATTTCGATGGGCACGCTGTTCGCATTCGTGATGGTCGCGGCCAGCGTCATCGTCCTGCGGCGGCGCGAGCCGGGCGTTGCGCGGCCATTCCGCGTCCCCTTCTACCCCTGGACACCGCTGCTCAGCGTTGCCGCCTGCCTGTACCTCATGTGGACGCTTCCGCAGGACACCTGGGTCCGGCTGATCCTGTGGCTGGCGATCGGCGGCGCGGTCTATGTCCTCTACGGACTGCGACGGCGGCGTGCCGCTGCGATGTAAAGGCCTGTTTGCCGGACAGCGGGGGCCTTTGAGGCAGAAATGTGAGAAAGGTCGGCGGGCGCGATCGCCTTTTCGGCGATCGCGTCGGCGGTCGATTTCAGGACTTGCCGGTCCTGCGGCCGGTCGGGCTGCCGACATGCCCCGTATAGGCCTGATAGAGTTCCGAAAGCCGCTCCAGCCGTTCTTCCACCGGCGCGCCCAGTTCGCCGATCACATCGTTGACCAGCAGGTTGACCACGCAACCCAGCGCCACCTGCGAGCTCCAGAACAGCTCGACCTCGGTGGAGGCAGCGATGACGAGGCTGGTGAACTTCCGGATCCAGTCGCAGAATTTGTCGGTGAGCATCACCACCGGAATGCCGTTGCGATGCGCCCGGGCGGCCAGATCATAGGAATGTTCGGAATAGCGGCGCAGATCGATGAGGACGAGGCAACGGCCTTCGGGATCGCCCGCGAAGATCTCGTGATAATTGCCCGCCGTCATATCGAGGACGCTGACGCCCTCGCGCGCATATTGCAGCAGATGCGCAAGCGTGATCGCGACGCCGCGTTCGGTCTGAAAACCGGCGACATGCACGTGGCGGCTGTGCGCCAGCAACGCGACGATCTGTTTCCAGGTCTCGCTCTCCGCCATCGCATAGACTTCGATGATCCCGGCGAGTTCGAGTTCGAGGCTGCGCTTGGTGCGGTTGCTCTCGCCGCGCGCGCCGACGAATTCGGTCACCTGATCGCCAACGAGCCATGGCACGCCCGACATGGTGGTGCGCAGCCCCGCCTTCAGATCCTTGAAATGGCGATACCCCATCTTGCGGGAAAAACGCCCGACGGTGATCGCGCTCACTTCCAGTTTTGCGGCGATCGAATTGGCGGTCTCGAACGCGATCCCGCCACGGTTGGTCAGGATGAAATTGGCGATCGTGCGCTCCGCCTGCGTGAAGCCCTCAAGGCTGTCCTCCAGCCGCTGCAACAGATCACGGGACATATCGGCTCCCCCTTGCACGGCTCAATTCTCCCCCGAATGTCCTGACGGTAGCCTGTCTTTAGGTTGGCAGGCTCCGCCGCGCCAGCATCGCCATCCTCCCGATCCTCTGCGCCATGTAAAGCAATGTTACTTAAGTATCACATATTGACAGTATGATATAATTGTACCCTTATCGCACCCACTGTTACGAATCGAACAGACCGGAACGCACTCCGGCATCGAAAAAGGGGGAAGCCATGAACAACGGACGGAACAGACTCTATCGGGCAGCCGCATCGGGGCTGCTGTCGGCAGCGTCGATCATCGCGCTGGCGAGCCCGGCCTTCGCCCAGCAGGGTGCGGCCGCTCCGAACGGGCAATCCGCCGACAACACAGCCCAGGCGGTCGATGAAATTGTCGTCACCGCGACACGACGCGCCGAAACCGTCCGCGACGTCCCCTTCAACATCCAGGCGATCTCGGCAGACACGCTCCAGAAGACCGGTGCGACCGACCTGACAGATTTCGCGCGCACCGTGCCCGGCCTCTCGATGAACGATTATGGCCCGTCGGGCGGCGCCAAGCTGGTGTTGCGCGGCCTGCGGACGGGCAGCGAGGCGGGTCTGGCGCCGACGACGACGGTCTATGTCGACGAAGTGCCGATGGATATGCCCTATCGCGGCACGCCGCTGGATCTGAAGCTGATCGACATCGAGCGTGTCGAAGTGCTCCGCGGTCCCCAGGGCACATTGTTCGGCGGCGGCGCGATCGGCGGCACGCTGCGCTACATCTCGAAAAAGCCCAATACGCAGAAATTCGAGGGCACCGTCGGCGCCGAGCTTTCGACGACACGCCATGGCGGCGCCAATTACAATCTGACCGGGATGGTCAATGTGCCCGTCAACGACTGGATCGCGATCCGCGCCAATCTCGGTCATTTCGACAATGACGGCTTCATCGACAATGTCCGGACGGGTGCCAAGAACGTCAATGACGACCGGACGACGTCGGGCCGCATCGCGGTGCTGATGAAGCCGGTCGACGATCTGGAGATCAACGTCACCTATTATCGCCAGACCGCCCGCTATGGGGAATCGGTCTATCAGCGCGAAAGCCAGCCCCGGTACACCGTCAACTATATCCATCCCGGCGACACACGTTACCGGGCGCAGCTCGGCAATCTCACGCTCGCTTATGACTTCGGTTGGGCCAAGCTGACCTCGAGTTCGTCCTATATCGACGAGAAGCACGATTCCTCGAACGACGGCACCTTCGGCATCCGCGATTCCATCTTCGGCAGTTTCCTCGATCCGGACGACATTCCCGAATTCACCGAATATTCGGTGCGACGCGCACGATCGCACGCCTTCACGCAGGTGGTCCGGCTGGTCTCGGCATCGGACGGCCCGTTCAACTGGATCATCGGCGGTTATTACAACAAGGTACGCACCGGCGAGAGCGACCAGGAATATGTGCCCGTCCCCTTTCCGGGACAGGCCGCCTTCGAGCAGAACGTCATCGGCGCCAAACTCAACGACAACAAGGAATATAACTACGCCTATACCGACCGGTCGCGCCAATATGCGGTGTTCGGCGAACTCAAATATCAATTCACCGATGCCTGGCAGGTTTCGGTCGGCGGACGCTATTTCGACGTGCGCGGCAATGGCGACTTCTACGCGATCGATCAATGGTTCGGCCGGAATGCCCGCGACGCCAATGGGCTGGCACGCACCGTGCCGTATGCGGATGAATTCTCCTATGGCAGCAACCATGAGAAGGGCACCGTCTGGCGCTTCAACACATCGTACAAGCTCGGCGGCGCCGGCCTGATCTATGCCACGATCGCACAAGGGTTCCGGCCGGGCGGCTTCAATCGCCTGACACCGAACACCGGCGTTCCCCCCGAAGGCTATCAGTTCAACTCGGACGATCTGGTGAGCTACGAACTCGGCGGCAAATTCTCGTTCGCGCAGAACCGCATCTATGTGAGTTCGGCGCTGTTCCGGATCGACTGGTCGGATATCCAGACCACGGTTCGCACCCCGATCGGCTTCTCCTATCAGGGCAATGCCGGCAAGGCCGTCTCGCAGGGCGTCGAGATCGAAGTGAATGCGCGCGACATCCTGCTGTCCGGCCTCTCCTTCAACCTGGGCTACAGCTATACGGACGCGAAGCTGACCGAGACAATCGAGCGCATCGGCTTCAAGGGCGAGCGGATGCCGATGGTTCCGCGCCACGCGCTGTCGGCGATGGCGGATTACAGCGTCGAAGTGAGCGGCGGTCTCAAGGCCGGGTTGAACTGGTTGACCAGTTACACGAGCGGCAGCCACGCCGATTTCGGACGCTTCCAGCCGGTTCGCGGCGCGACGGCCGGCTCGCTGGTCCCGTCCACGACCGTCAATCCCCAATATCGGTCGATCGCCGGCTATTGGCTGTCCAACCTGTCGGTGCGCCTGGAGGGCGATAGCTGGGACGTCCGCATCTTCGCCGACAATCTGTTCGATGCGCGTTTCAAGACCTCGCGAAACTACGCATTCGCCAACAGCAATTTCGCAACCTCCGACGTCACCTATTATGCGAACCGCCCCCGCACGATCGGGGTTGGGCTGACCAAGCGCTTCTAGGACCGGTCCTAGGGCCGATTTGTTTTACCTCGAACACCCCGCCGTCGCCGGACATATTCCGGCGACGGCTATCGCACCATTTCGATCAGGAGCCCGGCATGTTCGTCCGGATCGCCGACATTGACGATCTCGACGCTTTGGTGGCGCTTGCCCGGCGCGGCGGTTCGGGACTGACCAACCTGCCCGCGGATCGCGCGGCGCTGGCCGCCAGGCTGCACGCCAGCACCGGCGCGCTTGTGGACGACGCAGCACCTGGTCCGATCATCCTGGTCCTGTGCGCCGGGGATCGTGTCGTCGGCTGCGGCATGGTGTTTCCACGGATCGGCACCGACTGGCCATTTTACAGCTACCGGATCAGCCGGACGACCCAGCAATCGGCGGTGACCGGCAGGCGCGTGTCGATGCGGATGCTGACGCTGACCAACGATTTCGACGGGCATTCCGAAGTGGGCGGGCTGCTCGTCGATCCGGATTTTCAGGGGCGGGGCGCCGGCGCGTTGATGGCACGCAGCCGCTATTTGTTCATCGCCTGCCACCGCGAACGGTTCGGCACCCACGTCATCGCCGATCTGCGCGGCATGCAGGTCGATGGCGGCTCGCCCTTCTGGGATGCGGTGGGGCGCCATTTCTACGACATGCCGTTCGAAGAGGCAGATCGGCTCAACGCCATGACAGGCAACCAGATGATTGCGGATCTCGGGCCGCGCCATCCGATCCATGTCGCATTGCTGAGCGCCGAGGCGCAGGCGGTCATCGGCGAGCCGCATCGCGACGGACAACGCGCGCGCGACCTGCTGCTGACCGAGGGATTCCGCGAGGACGGCTATATCGACATCTTCGATGCCGGGCCCACGCTTGTCGGCGAGATCGACTCTCTGGCGTCGATCCGCGCGAGCCTCTCCAACTGCATCGAGGCAATCGAACCAATCGGCGACGATGCGGAAGAGCATCTGATCGCGGCGCATGCCGGCGCCGGTTTCCGGGTCACGCGTGCGGCAGTGCGGCAGTCCCCATCGGGCATCGCGATCGCCTCCGAAACCGCACGCATATTGAACCTCACCCGGGGCGACCCGGTCCGGCATGTCAGCTTCTGACGCGCATCCCGAACGACAACCAAGGAAACGACGCGATGCGCGTGCGCGAGATCAATTTCGACGGGCTGGTGGGGCCACTGCACAATTATGCCGGTCTCTCGCTCGGCAATGTCGCCAGCGCCAGCAATGCCGGCGACACGTCACACCCGCGCGCGGCCGCGCTGCAGGGGTTGCACAAGATGCGCTGCCTGCTCGATCGCGGACTGCTGCAGGGCTTTCTTCCCCCGCTTCGACGCCCCGCCATCGGCGCGCTGCGCAAGCTGGGCTTTGCCGGAAACGATCATCAGGTGCTGCACAGCGCGGCGGCCGAAGATCCCGTGCTGTTCAACGCCACCTGCTCGGCATCCTCGATGTGGGCGGCCAATGCGGCGACGGTGATCGCGGCGGCGGACGCCAGCGACGGCCGTATCCACCTGGTCGCGGCCAATCTCGACACCATGCTGCATCGCAGCCTCGAGGGGCCCGAGACCTTCGCTAATCTCCGCCGCGTCTTCGGTGATGCACGCCATTTCGCCGTCCACCCGCCCTTGCTGCCCGCCCGTCATCTGAGCGACGAGGGTGCCGCCAATCATATGCGGATCGCGCCGTCGCACGGAGCGCCGGGGATCAACATCTTCGTCCATGGTGCAGACCGTGGCGGGCGCTATCCGGAACGCCAGTCGCGCCGCGCCGGCCAGGCAGTCGCGCGCCTGGCCGGGATCGCACCCGATCGCACGCTTCACATTGCCCAGTCGGCGACGGCAATCGACGGAGGCGCGTTCCACAATGATGTCGTCGCCGTCGCGAACGAGACGGTGCTGCTCGCCCACCCCCAGGCATTTGACGACCATGATCTGCTGTTCGATCACCTGGCCCGCAGCGTGCCGGGCACGCATCTGATCCTGGTCGAGGATGTGACGCTGGATGCTGCGGTGCGCAGCTATCTGTTCAATTCGCAGTTGGTGACACTGGGCGACGGCGCGATGGCGCTTGTCCTGCCGGCGGAACTCGATGACGAACCCAGCGCAAAGGCCGCGGTCGACCGGCTGATCGCGGCGGACAATCCGATCGTCGAGGCAATCATCGTGGATGTGCGCGAAAGCATGCGCAATGGCGGAGGGCCGGCCTGCCTGCGCCTGCGCGTTCCCGCGAGCGAAGCCGCGATCCAGGCGATCGCCCCCGGCTTCCTGCTCGACGAGCCACGCTGGGACGCCCTGGTCCGGCTGGTGGAACAGCGGTGGCCGGAGACGATCGCGCCTGCCGATCTGCGCAATCCGGACCTTTGGGATGCCGCAGCAGCCGCACACGATGCGCTCGAAACGCTTATCGACGCCGGTTGACCGTCGCCTGCGCCCAGCTACCCGCCGTTCAACTCTCCACCGCGACGAAATCGGCGACCGCGGCGCCACGCTTGCCTGCAGACCGATCGCGACCGACGGTGGTGTCGACCGCCGTCTGCTTTTCAAGCTCGGCGTTCAGCTCCGCGCCGATGCACAGCAGATAGGCGAGTAGATAGAGCCACAGCAGGAACACGACGACGGCGCCCAACGCACCATAGGTCGCATTGTAGCTGCCGAAATTGGCGACATAGGTGCTGAAGCCTGCGGTCAGGATCAGTCCGCCGATCGTCATCAGCAATGATCCCGGCGTGATCCAGATCCATTTGGCGCGCGATCGATCGGGCGCGTAGCGGAAGGTGATCGCGATCAGGAACGACATCGCCGCGCCCGCCATCAACCAGACGGTTCCACGCGCGATCCACACCAGGATCATTGGCCATCCTTTGAGCAACGCTTCCATCGCGACCAGCATCGACGACACGACAATCAGCCCGAGCCCTGCAAATACAAAGCCGATGGTGAAGGCCAGGGTGACCAGATTCAGCCGGACGAAGCCGCGCGTTTCGCGCTCTTCATAAGCGATGTTGAGCGCCATGATCAGGCCCGACGATGCCCGCATTGCGCCATAGATCGACGTGACGAGCGCAATCCCCAGCGCCCAGCCCTTGGTGGTCGATGCAGTCGCGACCATGTCCCTCAACTGGCCGATGACGATCGTCGCGACCTCGGCAGGCATCAGAGAGAACAGATCGCCCATATATCCGGCAATCGAGGCCGGATCGGCAGCAAGGCCGTAGATCAGTACCGCGGCTGCGATCAGCGGCACGAACGACAGGAACGCGAAAAAGGCCACCCCGGCGGATACGAGCGAGACATTGTCCTTGCCGGTTTCCACCCACACCCGTTTCAGGATCTGCCACCACGCGGCGCGGGGCATGCTCCACGGCGAATGCGCGTCGCGGCCGGGGGCTCCGTCGTCTCGTGCCTTCACCATGATGACGGTGTCGTCGGGGATGGCGGTCTGTGGAATCGGCTGGTCCATCACCTGTCAACGAAGACGGCGCGGCCCGGTTCAATAATCCTTCGAATAGCGCAGGTTGACTGCGGTGCCGTTCGATCCGCCAGTCTGGCTGAGGATCGACAGCGCCTTGGACAAGGCGATCTCGATCTGGGTCGCGGTGAAGCCCTTGGTGTCGGTGATGATCTCCACATAAATGTCCTTGGAGATGTACTGGCCGGCCGCAACCGCAGTGCCGCGCCCGGTGGTCTCGTCCGCGCCCAGGATGCGCAACCGGTCGATGCCGGTGGCCGAACGCAGCTTGCCGAGCGGATTGAGCCCGCCGCCCGATCCGCGCAGGCCGTTGAGCGCGGACGCAAGCTGGATCGCCTGCACCGCCGACAATTCCGTCACCGAATTGCCGAACAGGATGCGCGACAACAGCTCATCCTGCGGCAGGCTGGGCGAACTGCTGAACGTGATCTGGGGGTTCTGTGCACGACCGCCGATATTGATCGTCACATCGGTATCCTGGATGTCGGCGGTCGCGGAGATCTGCAGCGACGGATTGGTCGCCTGCCCGCCCTCGAACCGCACCACGCTGGCATCGCTCAGGTCGAAACGCCGCCCGGCAAAGCTGTAGGTGCCGCGCACCAGATCAACCACGCCCGTCACGACCGGCGCACGCGACGTGCCGCCGACGCGCAGATTGGCGCCCCACTCGCTCTCCAGCCCCATGCCGCTGACATACAGGCGTTCCTCGGCAACGATGTTGAGATCGAGCTTGAACAGGCCCGGCGGGCCGGCAGCCGCGGCCTGCTGCGCCGCCTGCGCCCGGCTCGTCCCCTTGCGGCGAACGCCTTCGAGCTCGGCGATCTCGGCCGCGCCCTGGCGGATGATCTGGTACCTAACCTCGGGCAGGCGCAGCGTGCCGCGCACCCATGCGCCGCTGGCGTCGTTGGTGATCGCAACATCGCCGGAGACGCGTGCGGAGATCGCGTCGCTCTCCGCCAGCCGGGCATTGGTCAGGGTAGCGCGAAGATCGATCGGGAAGCCCGAATTGGCCGCGAAACCGACACTGCCCTTGGCCGTGACGATGCCATTCCCCGCGCGGCCGGCGAACTCGGTGATCTCCAGCCGATCGTTGGTGAAGCGGCCATTCAGTCGGATCGCGCTGATCCGCGTGCCATAGGTTTCATTGTCATAGGTCAGCGCATTGGCGCGGATCACGCCCACCGCGCGCGGCTGGCCAACCGTGCCGGAGACGTCGGCGGCAATGCCGACGGGGCCGGAGAGTTGCTGATCGGTGATCCCGGCAAGGCTCCACAGCACATCCGCAGGGCCATTGTATCGAATGCCGCCCGACAGCGGGCCATTGGCCAGCGCGGTCGTCCACGCACCGTCGCCCGATGGCTGCAACCGGAACTGGGCACGTCCGATCGTGCCACCGCCGCGGCGGATGATCGCGGCCATCGTGCCGCCCTCAGGCCGGAGCGTGCCCTGTGCGGAAATGTCCACCGGCGTGGACACGATCGCCGCGCCCGAGCGCGTGAAATCGTCGATCGACAGCCGCAGATCGGCGCGTGGGAAAGCATTGGCGGAAGCCTGAGCGAAATCGAGCGCACCGGTCGCCCGACCACCGATGCCCGCGCCTGGCGCGAAGGTGTTGAGGAAGGTGAGATCGAAATTCTGGAAACGCGCCTGCGCCTCCAGCCCGGCGCCATAACGGCCGGCGACCCGCATCTGGCCCTGCGGCACGATCACTGCGACGGGCAACAGGCGATAGGTGCCATTCTCGCCGCGGATCACTGCGGGCTGTGCCAAGCGGAACGGCACGGTGCCGATCTGTCCCTGCGCAGCCACGCGGTAGAGATTGGGCGCTAGTTGCGCATTGGCGGCAACCCGGAAAGTCGCGCCCGAGCGGCCATTGGCGACGAGCTGAGCCGTCCCGCGTCCGCCGCGATAATTGATCTTCGCGCGCGCGGTCTGGATCAGCAGCTCGCCCTGGCGAACGCCCGCCAGTTGCACGTCGGCGACCACTTCGGGCGTTTCGTAGAGAATCGCCCTCGCCTCGATGATCGCACGGTCGATCACCAATCCGGCCTGCCCCGGTATGTGCGCGCCATTGGCGCGGGCAGAAACGGCGGCGCTCTGATATTTGCCGACCGCGCCCAGGTTCACCACACCGTTGATGCCTGACCCATTGGCGGTCAGCCGCCCGGCGAATGGCCCCGCCGGCAACTGCCGAACAGTACCCGCGAAATCCACGCCGGCGAAACGCGCGCGATTGATATCGACGGTCAGCGGCCCGGCAGCCGTGCGCACCAGCACATCGGCATTGAACGGGCCGTACGGCGATCCGCCGGTCGCGGTGACCGCATAGCCCGCAGCCGTGCCGCGGATGATCGCCTCCACATCGCTCAACTGCACGCCGACATTGGGTCGCGATGCGCGCAGCCGCACAAGCGGCCGTTCGACCGTGCCCGAGATGTCGACCGCCAGCGGGCCATATTGATTGGACATGCCGCGCGCGACGAAGGCGATGCGTCCGTCGGGACGATACGATCCGCGTCCGCCGGCAAGCTGGAATTTCGGCGCATTGACGCGCAGATTGTCGACCGCGAACACGCCTTCCGGATCGAACCGGATATTGCCCGCGATCACGGTACGCCCGCCCAGGAATTCGGCGGCGGTCGCATTGTCGATGCGCACAGTCGATAGGCCGAAGCGCCCCTGCATCCCGAAGCCGCCCGAAGGCACTGTCACCAGGTTGATGTCGGTCGTCAGATTGACAATGCCGACACCGTCGATGCGGTAATCGTTAACCCGCCCTTTCAGCGCACCGCGATAGATGCCGGTCGACAGGTCAGCGATCACCACCGCGGTCGCATCGATCTGCGGCGATTTGATGCGCAGATTGTCGGACATGATGCTGTCGCCCTGCATGGCGAAATCGCCATTGATGGTGACATTGGTCAATATCCCGCCCGCCGCGGCGTTGAGCCCGGTGACGCGCGCGATCCGTGCGGAGACGGGCACCAGGATCCGATTCGCGTCGACCCGGCTGCGACCTTCGGCATAAAGGCCCTGCACCACCGTCTCGCCGAAACCGATCGCGGCCGCGCGGATCTTGTAGTCGACCACCGGCGTCGCGAATGCGCCGTCGAGCACCAGCGACGCCTGGACGTCGCGGCCGTTCAGATTCTCGGCGATGGCGCCGGGCGTCAGCAGTTTCGCGTCGACGCGCATATTGCCGAAGCGGCTTTGGGCAAGATCGATCATGCCGGCGCCGGTGACCGCCAGCGCGGGCGAGCGCAGCGCCAGCCGCGTGTCGGCACGGCGCGCTTCCAGCTTCGTGGAGAGTTCAAGCATCAGCGCGGGCGCGGTCAGCCGCTCGACCGGTCCCTGCAGGATCAAACCGGGGCGCAGCGGCCCGCGCAGATCGAAGCTGCCGTCGCGCGCGGCGATCTCGACCTTGGCGAGCGGCTGACCGCCCAATGTCGCGTCGAGCCGGCCGCGCCAGTCGGCCCAGCTTCCCCGTCCCGCGATCGTCGCTTCGAGCGGCTGGGTCAATTTCGCCAGCGTCGCGACGATCCCGCCGGCGGGCGCGGACAGCTGCGCATCGATCACCAGGCGATTGTCGTCGGGCACCGCATCGAGCACCACCGCGAGCTTATCGCCCGTGCCCGACGCGGCAGCGTTGGCGGTCACCCGCGCACGACCGTCGGCGATCTCAGCCTTGCCGTCGAGGCGCATCACCCTGCGCTGTCCGGCGACAGCAGCGCCCAGCACCAGTCGATCGACCTTCAATCGACCGATATCGATATCGAGATCAGGCAGGATCGGCGCATTGGGATCGCTCGGAACCGCCTTCAGCGTGGGCAGCCGTTCCAACGTGATCAGCCCGGCGGTCGCCGAGCGGATGTCGACATGACTCTTGATGAAGGCGAGGGGTCGCCAGTCGAGATCGATGCGCGGCGCAGTGGCGAACACACCCTTGGTATCGCTCAGCCGCAGATCGCGGATCACCAGTGCACCATAGAGCGACCCGTCGAGCCGGCCGACATTCACCTTCAAGCCCGATTCCAGCTCATACCCGTCGAGTTGGTTGAGCACGAAGCGACGGCCCGGCGCGGTATCGAGCGCGAAGACCGCGGCGATGGCGAGCAGGATCAGCGAAACGACGGCGATGCCGGCCCATATCGCGATACGCCAGCCCAGCGGACGCTTCGCACGAACGGCGGGGGTGTCGGCGGTGTCGGCCATCAAAAGGCCTGCCCGATCGAAATGTAGACGGCGACACGCGGCTCGCCCTTGCGCCGTCCGACCGGCGTGGCGACATCGACCCTGAGCGGCCCGAAATTGGTGTAGTAACGCCCGCCGATGCCCGCACCGATGCGCAGGTCGCTGAAGCTGGGCGTGCTCGATTCATAGGCCTGGCCGATATCGACGAACGGCACGATGCCGAAATTGCCGAAGCGGTAGCGCGCCTCGAGCGTGCCTTCGAACAGACTGCGTCCGCCGATCGGGCGCGAGATCGTCGCCGGCGCCTTGTCCGGCTTCTCCGGGTCGAAATTGGGATTGAGCTGAATCGCCCGGGGGCCGAGTTCCTGATAGCCGAACCCACGGACCGATCCCCCGCCGCCTGAATAAAGCCGCCGGGAGGGCGCGATCGCATCGCGCGGCGCGCCGACGATCGTGCCGAAGCGCGTGCGCGCAGCAATCACCAGGGAGTCGCTGACGGGATAATAGGCACTGCCCTCGATCAGCGCGCGCGCATATCGATCGTTCCTGCCCTCGCTCTGCGAGATTTCGGGGCTCAGGCGCAGCAGCGCGCGAAAACCCTTTGTCGGGTCGAGCAGGCTGTTCGAGCTGTCGAAACCAAGCTGGCCGTTGATCCCGCCGATGAAATAATTCTGGCGGTTGCGGCGTCCGAGCGTCGCGTCAAACCTGTTCTCCCGCGTCGCGAGCGCCTCGAAACCATAGGCCCAGGTCCAGCGTTTCTGCCAGATCGGCGTCGAATCGAGCGAGATTCGCCCGTTGATACCGACGGTCAGCGCCTCATAGGCCTCGTAATCCTGCCGGTTGGCGGCCAGCGACAACAGCACGGTCTTGTCGCGCCGGCCCGCATTGGACCGGCGGAACGTGCCGGTCAGCCCCTGTTCCTGCGTGCCCGCAACGGCGGAAACGATCAGCGCGCCTTCCGGGCGGAACAGATTCTTGTGCGTCCAGCTGCCGTCGACGCGCAGCCCCTGCCCCGTCGAATAACCCGCGGTTGCCGCAAGCCGGCGAGCGGGTCCTGCATTCTGGGTAACGAGCAGATCGACATATTCGGTGCCGTCGGGGGCGATTTCGCCGGTGCGCTGCGGCTCGACCGCGACCGAATCGAGCAGACCGGTCGCGACCATCGCCTCGCGCAGATCGTCGACCTTGCGATTGTCGTAGAGTTCGCCGCGCTTGAAGCGCGCAAGCACGCCGACATGCGCAGCATCGAATGCCAGCTTGCCCGTCGTCGTATAGCTGCGGAACGAGGATCGCGGACCCGGATCGACCGGCAGCACATAATCGCCGGTATGGTCGGCATCGTCGAGTTCGATATCGCGCGCGCCGACAGTAACGAACGGGTAGCCGCGCTGCGGCAATTGCAGACTGATCCCCGCTTCCGCCGCCTCGATCGCAGCCGCGACGATGGGATCGCCGCTCTTCAGCGCCAATATCTCGCGCGTCATGCCCGGCGGAACCGTGGCCGGGCCTTCTATGGTGATGTCACCCAGCGCATAGCGGGCGCCAGCCGCCGCGCTGATCGTCGCTGTGGCGCGGCCGGGCTGATCCTTGACGGGCTCGACCAGCGAGGTGACGACCGCGTCATAATAGCCTTCGGACTTCAGGATGCGCAGCGCCAGCGCCTCGTCCTCGCGGGCGCGCGCCGCGATCACCGCGCCGTTCGCGCCCTTGCCGTCACCTTCTTGCAACGCGGAAAGTCCGCGGAACTCGTCTTCCAGACCGACCTTGTCCAGCCCCTCGATCACCACGGTGTAACGAACCGCGGGTGCGGGTTTGGCATCCTCCTCCGCCACGGCCTGGGGCGGTTCCACGTCGAATGTGGCCAGCGACGGCAGCGGCTCGGTCAGCGCAGCGTCGGGCGTCGCCGTTGCGATAACCGGCGCCGGCTGAGCGGGCTCCGTCTGCGGAACGGCTTGAACGGTGGAATCGGGCGCCTCGACCGGCATCGCGTCGATATCGTCGATCGGCGCCAGCGGCTGGGTCAGTTCCGTGTCGATCGGCGGCAATGCCTCGTCGAACTGCGAATCCGTGATGATCGGATCACCGTCCGGACGCGGCGGCTGCATTGTCCCGGCCGGCGACCGAACATCCCCGGTTGCGGGCTGTGGCGCGGCCGCAAACGCTTCGGTGGCCAGGGACGCCGTGGCAAGAGACAGCAGAAGAATTTTCATTGCGATTCTGAAACTGCCAGCAAGTTCAATTACATGTACACAAGGGCGTAGGCCCCCGCCCGGTATTTGGCAACTCGATGCCCGTCATGTTCAAAGCCCCGACAACAATAAACCTCCCCCATTCGTCCCGGCAGAATAACAATGTCTCGCGATGTGGCGTGCGGGAATGACTTGCAACCTGTCGTTGGTGGATGCACGCAAGCAACGCTGCTTTGAATGGAGTCCAATCATGATCGTCGATGTCGATGAAGGTTTCAGCCCTTTGGAACTGGCCGCTGATCTGGTCATGGCGTGGCTTTCAAATCCGAACACCCGGGCAAACGCTGAAGACGTGCCTGTGTTCCTCAAGGCCATGCATGGAGCGGTCGTCGATCTGACCGACACTCCGACGGCCGGCGGACTCCAGTCGACGCCGGAAACCCAGGCCGCCGCCGAATTCACGCCTGCCGTGACCGTGCGCAAGTCGCTGGCGTCGCAGGATCACATCCTGTCGATGATCGATGGCAAGCCATACCGGACGCTGACGCGCCACCTGTCGTCCAATGGGCTGACCCCGGCCGACTATCGCGAGCGTTACGGGCTCAAGCCCGATTATCCAATGACCGCGCCCTCCTATTCCGAAGCGCGCCGCGCGATGGCGAAGAAGATCGGCCTGGGGCGCAAGCCCGGACAGAAAGTTGCACCAAAAGCGACCGCGGCCGCCAAGCCCAAAAGCGTGTCGGCAGCCAAGAAAGCGGCAAAGGCCCATTTGAGCGGCGACTGAACCGAGTGTCTCCAATTGGGAGACCGGCGCCGTAAATCAGTGTCTCAATAGGGTTGACCTCCGTTTCTTGAGACATCAAGGCACTGACCTTGATGGCATTGAGACGGGGGCAATCATGTTGGTCGGTTATGCGCGAGCCAGTTCGATGGGGCTGTCATCGGATGTCCAGCACACCGCACTGACCGGTGCGGGGTGCGAGAAGATCTTCACCGAGCGGCGAAGCGGCGCCAGCACCGCCGATCGATACCAGTTGGCGGATGCGCTGGACTTTGTTCGCCCAGGCGATGTTCTTGTCGTCAGCCGCCTCGATCGCCTGGCGCGCTCGACGAGCGACCTTCATGAGATCGTGGCAAAGCTCGATGCCAGGGGCGTCGGCTTTCGATGCCTGGAACAGAGCGGCATGGACATGACCGCAGGCACGGGCAAACCCCTGCTCGATATGCTCGCCGCCATCGCCGGACTTGAAACCGATATCCGCAAGGAGCGCCAACGCGAGGGCATCGCCAAAGCCAAGGTCAATGGCGTCTACAAGGGCCGAAAGCCCTCGGTGAATACCGACGCCGTCCGCTCGCTGCACAGACAGGGTTTCGGCCCGGTCGAGATCGCCCGACAACTCGGCATTGGCCGGGCGAGCGTGTATCGGGCGCTTACCTGAAGCGCGGCGGGATCGGATGAGCGGAGGCTGACTTCGTTCACCACAGCCGCGTCATCCCAGCGAAAGCTGGGATCTCCCGACCAGATCGCATTTGATCCTCAGGGGACCAAATTACTCGGAACAGCGCCAAGGGTCGGACAGGACAAGCTCACCGCTCGACGGACCGCATTGAGCCGCCCCGCAGGGCCGCCCGCCATCACAATCGCAATTTCAGGAAGTGGAGGCCCGAGCCGGAATCGAACCGGCGTGCAAGGATTTGCAGTCCTCTGCGTAACCACTCCGCCATCGGGCCGGAAGGGCGCTTCCTCTGCGCGGCGACGCCGGCCATGTCAACCGCATTGGTGCGGTTCGGGCCGGCTTCAGTGCAATTTTTCGGTTCAGGCGGCGATCAGATCCGCGACGATGCCGGCCGCGTCGATCGGGCGGACGAATTCGCCGCCAATCTCTCCGGGCGCCACCGCGACCAGCCGGGCCGCCATGTCGCCAGCGATCGGGATATGGACGATCACCTGGTCCTCGACATGGAACGAACATGGCGCCGATCCGGAAAATCCGGTCATCGACAGCGTCGCCAGATGGAAATCGACATCCGCATTGCCCACAGTCCGGATCGACGTCTCGACCGCAACGTCGTAGCGCCGGTTCAGCACGCTCGTTGCGGCGGGTTGCGTCTCGATGCTGCTCATGATCGCCCCTCTCAATCTTCACACGCAGAAAATCTTAACGCGGAAATCTTAACGGCACGTGATGCCCATATGTGCGGCGTGACGATCGTCGTGAAGGACCGCGCGGCGAGGGTCATGTCGTGCTTCGACTTTGGTCGTCGCGTGATGTATCCTGCGCACGATTCGAATTGGTTCAGACGGTCGCAATTCAATCGGTTAACCGGACGGTATGGTCGCAAAGGCCCCCCGGTCCGACCGACAGGGAGGTTCGATTGCGCGTCGGCGTGTTCACATCTGCAGGCTTCATCCTCGCGCTTGCCGCGATCCCCTCGGTTGCGCCGGCGCAGAGCGCACGGCCCAGCCTGCAGGACAGTTTCCGCCTGGGCAGCGCGGGCGGCGCATTGTGCCAGATGCAGAACCAGAACACCGATCCGGTCGCGCACGGCATGTTCGATCGCGCATGGTCGATCGTCTGCCGCGATGCCGCCCGCCCGATCGGTCAGATCTACGCACTGCGCGACGGCGACGACGCGATAACGCGGCTTGCCGCGTCGCGCGACACGCCTGTCACCTGCACGGGCGATACCAGCGTGCCGGTCGGCGAGCTCGGCACCGTCACCGTCACGCAATGCCAGCTGAACAGCGCCAATGTCGGCTACAAGATTTATCGCACGCGCATCGGCCGCGTCACCTATGTCGCGCAGGGACTTGCCGGCTATGACAGCGCGCTGGAGCTGGGCCTGCGCACCATCGCAGCGGACCGGATCATCGAGGGTGAGATTTCGGTCGCGACGACCGGCCTCGCCGACCCCGTCGCCTTCGCCCGCGTCCAGGCCGGCACGCTCGATCCCGCGCAGACGCTGGCCGAGGGCTATCGCCGCAACAACAGCGGTAATTATGCCGAGGCCGCCGAATTCTTCGACACGCTGCAGTCGCGCCTCGATGTCGAGGATGCCGCGCGCGACACCCCCGCCAATCGCGAACAGCGGCTCAACGAATATGTGATCAACCAGGCGCTGCAGAAATCGAACCTGGGCGAATTTGCGGAGGCCGACGCGCTGTTCGCATCCGCGGCACGCATTCCCACGCTCGATCCCGTCCAGACCCGTCTGCGCCGCAATTTCGAGGCGCTGCATCTCCTCAACCAGCGCAAGCTGGATGCCGCGGCGGCAGTGCTCGCACGGCCGGTGACGCCGATCGCCGGGCTCGACGTCGGCACAACCGGGGTGGAGATCGGCGCGCCGCTCGCCGCCGAGATCAATTCCAGCCTGCCCGCCGCCCGGCGGCTGGGCGCGACGCAGTCCGCAACTCTGTCGCCTGAGGAGCGCGCCGCGATCCTCGATGCACAGGCGCTGCAACTTGCCGCCACAATCCTGCGGCTGCAGGGCAAGCCGGAGCCGGCACGCGCCATGCTGGACAAGGCATTGGCGGATGCGACGGCGATCCGCGAAGGCCGCGTCACATCGATCACCCGGCTGCGCGCGCAGATCATGGCTGAAAGCGCGCTGACCCATGAGGATCAGGGCAATTATGCCGCGGCAGACGGCCTGCTGCGTCGCGCGCTCGACCTGCTGCGCAACAGCTATCCCGAAACCACCGCGATGAACGGCGCACGCGCGCGTCTGGCCGCCTTCCTGGTGCGCCGCGGCAAGCGCGACGAGGCGATGAAGCTCTATCGCGAGGTGGTGACGAGCACGACCGAGAACCGTGCCAACACCACGGGCCTTTCCAACCTGCTCGCCCCCTATTTCGAAATGCTGGCGGAGCTGATCCCCAGCCGCCCCGCACTGGCCGGAGACCTGTTCATGGCCAGCCAGACGCTGGTCCGCCCCGGCGTCGCCGATACGCAGGCCGTACTGGCGCGTGAACTGCGCGACGGTGGCGGGGAACCCGCGCGCCTGTTCCGCCAGGCGGTGACATTGTCGCGCGACATCGAACGCCTGCGGATCGAGCTTGCCCGGCTCGGCCAGATCACCAGCCCCGACGCTTCGGTGAAACAATTGATCGTCGCGCGCGATGCCGACATGAAGACGATGGTCGAGCAGCAATCGCTCACCTTCTCCCGCCTCTCCGAATTCCCGCAATATCGGGCATTGTCGACCGAGGCGATGACGCTGGACGATCTGAAGGCGACGCTGCGGCCCGGCGAAGCCTATTATAAGATGGCGATCGCCGGTCGCGCAATCTACGCCGTCTATGTCGACGCCCAAGGCGAAACCGCCTGGCAGCTGCCTATCTCCACTGTCACGCTGGAGGCCAAGGTGCGCGGGCTGCGCGAGACGATCTCGACCGTCGAGAATGGCCAGAACATGACCTACCCGTTCGACGTTGCACTGGCGCGATCGCTCTATTCGGATCTGTTCGAACCCGTCGCGCAGCGCCTGTCCGGCGTACAGCATCTGATCTTCGAACCCGACGGCGCCATGCTGACGCTGCCCGTCAATCTGCTGATCGCCGACCAGGCGGGCGTCGATCGCTATCTGGCACGCATCGCCGATCCCAATGCCGACGAATTTGATTTCCGCGGCATCGAATGGCTCGGCCGCCAGCATGCGGTGAGCACTGCGGTGTCGGCGCGCAGCTTCCGCGACACGCGCCGCACCCCCGCCTCGGCCGCGAAGCAGCAATATATCGGCTTTGGCGACAATGCGCCCGCGTCCGCCACGCTTGTCCATACGTCGTCAACGCGTGGGATGGACAGCACCGGTGCCGTCGACTGCACCTGGCCGCTGAGCGAGTGGAACAAGCCGATCGCCGCCACCGAATTGCGTCAGGCCGCAAGCGAAGTCGGTGCCGGCAACGGACAAGTCGTCATCGGCAATGCCTTTACCGACACCGCGGTCCGCAGCCGCACCGACCTGGCCGATTATCGCATTCTCCATTTTGCGACGCATGGCCTGGTCACCGCCCCGCGCCCCGAATGCCCGGCACGCCCGGCGCTGCTCACTTCGTTCGGCACCGGAGATTCGGACGGGCTGCTCAGCTTCCGCGAAATCTACGACCTCAAGATCGATGCCGATGTCGTCATCCTCTCCGCCTGCGATACTGCGGGGGAGGCCAGCCGCGCCGCAACGCTGGAGGCCGGCGTGACGACCGGCGGCGGGTCCGCGCTCGATGGCCTGGTGCGCGCCTTTATCGGCGCGGGTGGGCGGTCGGTCGTCGCCAGCCACTGGCCCGCTCCCGACGATTTCAACGCAACCCAGCGGCTGATCGCCGGCCTGTTCGAAAGCGGTGCCGACCGGCCGATCGCGGTTGCCATGCAGAATGCCGAGCGTGGACTGATGGACGAAGCGGCAACGTCGCACCCCTATTATTGGGCGGGCTTCGCGATCATCGGGGACGGCGCGCAGCAGCTGATCGTCAAGCGCTGAACATCGCATGACGGACGGCATCGCAACCGCGCCGCCCCGCCCACCATTGGTGCGCGCGGCGCGACTTGTCCGCAAGGTCGGCGTGGTGCGCGCCATCGCCACCGCGCTGTTCCTGATCGCGGCGCTGATCGTCGCTCGCTACAGCTGGGATCTGCTGCTTACCCCCTTCGCGGAGCGTGCGCTTTACGACAATCGCGCCCTTCTCACCGCAAAACCTGTGGAGAAGGACGATCGCGTCGTCATGGTCGTCTATAACGACCAGACGCTGATCGCCACGCGCAAACGATCGCCGCTGGATCGCGCCACGCTGGCGCGCGCGTTGCGCAATCTCGACACGATGGGCGCCAAGGCGATCGGCATCGATATCCTGATCGATCAGGAACAGAACGAGGATGCCGAACTGATCGCCGCATTCAAGGCGATGCGGACGCCGACCTACCTTGCCTATGCCTCTGCAGACACCAATGCCGGCAATATCGTCTATGAGCAGCAGCAGTTCCTCGACAGCTTCCAGACGGCGATTGCCGGGCCCAATGTGAACCGCGCGAGCATCCGGCTTGAAGTCGATGGCGACAATGTCGTGCGCAGCTGGCCCGCCCAACCGACAACCACACCGCCACTGCTCGCCAACGCGTTGACGCCGATCCATGCCGAATTCCGGCACTATACGGGCAGCATCCGTTTCCTGACCCCGAAGCTCGCCGAATATCCGGTCTACAACAAGCTGCAGATCGACCTGTTCTCGGGCGATACGGTCATACCGCAGTTCGCCGAGCAGATCCGCGGCAGATATGTGCTGATCGGCGGCGACATCGCCGATTTCGACAAGTTCGAAACGCCACTACGCGGCCGGACCGGCGAGACAATGATCGGGCTGGAGGTCCACGCCAACATCCTGTCGCAACTGCTCGATGGCGCTCGCTTCAAGCCCATTCCAGGCTGGATGCTATGGCTCTCTGCGATCACGGCGGTCGTTATGGGCGGGCTTTCAGGCCTGATCACCGGCGCCTGGTGGCGGCTGGCGTCGGCACTCGTCGTCCAGATCGCCGCGCTTGTCGTCATCCCCTTCCTGCTTCAGGCGCGAATGATCGACACCCAGGGCCTGCCGGTATTCGGCTGGGCGCTCGGCTGGGTGATCACCTTTGCCGCGGTGGGTGCGGCGGCACGCGCGATCGGATCCGAGCAGCGCAAATTCGCCCAGTCCGCGCTCGGCAAATATCTGCCGCGCGATATCGCGACCGAGATCCTCGCCGATCCCGAACGGCTGGCACTCCACGGCGAAAAACGTGAGATCTTCGTGGTGTTCACCGATCTGGAGGGGTTCACCAAGCTGAGCCACGCGATCGCGCCGGAAATGGTCGCATTGCTGCTCAACCGCTATCTCGACATGCTGAGCGACGTGGTGCTCGATCATGGCGGCACGATCGACAAGTTCGTCGGCGATGCCGTCGTCGCTTTCTGGGGGGCGCCGATTTCCCGCCCCGATGATGGCGAGCGCGCAGCGCGCGCAGCCTATGCGATGTGGCAGGCGGGCGAAAAATTCCGCACCAGCGCGCCAGAAGATGTGCCACCGATCGGCAAGACACGTGTCGGCCTGCATTTCGGTGAAGCGATCGTCGGCAATTTCGGCGGCGAGGGCCGCATCCAGTACACCGCACTCGGCGACAGCATGAATACCGCATCACGCCTCGAATCGGCGAACAAGCAATTGCTGGCGGGGGTGATGGCCAGCCGCGAGGCGGTCGAGCGATCGGGGCTCGACTGGTGGCGGCCAATGGGCCGTGTCGTGCTGCGTGGCCGCGCGAAACCCGTCGAGATCTTCGAACCCGTGCCCGAAATGGACCCGAGTGACCTTGGTCACTTCCGGTCAATACTCGATCGGCTATCGCATGGTGACGAAGGCGCACTTGCGGATCTTGTCGCCCTCGCCGAAAGCCGTCCCGACGATGCGGCGCTCGGCAATCTGGTTTATCGTCTGAAGCATGCCGATCCTGGAGGTTATTATGGTCTCGACTGATGCGATCATGCGGCGCGGCGCGATCGCGCTGGCCTGTGTCTTCGGCCTGGGCGGCACTGCCCTCGCCCAGACCATCGTGGTCAGTTCCAGCGGCCCCTCTGCGAGAAGCTATCCGGCGGGCAAGTCGCTTGCGCCGGGCACGAAGGTCGCGCTGGCCGCCGGCGATAAGCTGGTCCTGCTCGACACGCGCGGCACGCGCACGATCAGCGGTCCCGGTAGTTTCGGCGTGGCTGCATCGTCCGCCGCCGCCAACCAGGATTTCGCCTCGCTCGTCTCGACCCAGAACCGCCGCCGCGCACGCACCGGGGCCGTACGCCAATTGGGCCAGCGCGTCTTGCCGCCCAGCCTGTGGTACGTCGATATCGAGCGCGGCGCGACATTCTGCGTGGCCGACGCCACGGCGGTGCAGCTCTGGCGCCCCGACATGCAGCAGGCAACGACCCTCACTATCACCGACCAGTCCGGAAAGACGACAACCGCCGCCTTTCCGATCGGGCGCAACAATGTGGACTGGCCGGCATCGGCGATGCCCGTGGCGGAGGGCCGCAGCTATACGCTGAACGGTGCCGGCCTGGCCAAACCGGTCAGGTTGCACTTCACCATGCTCGGCACGAGCGTCGGCGATCCGGTCGCCACCTATAGCGCGCTCGACGCCAAGGGATGCACCGAACAGAAGCAGTTGCTGGTCGACGCGACGAAGGTGGACGAAAAGCCGCTCTGAACCCGCGGAAGAGCTGGCGCCGAGCGGCTTTCAGCCTTGCCTTTCAGGGGCTCGACTGATAGCCTATGGCATTGAAAATAGCGCGGTTTCGCGCGAGGATTTCGACCCCGCCGGTCGCAGGGGCGCAATGGGAACATGGCAGAAAATGCCAGGCCCGATGCGAGTTTCCGGAAGCAGCATTGCGATGCTCCGGTAACAGAGTTTGGACGGCCGCGGCTTTTCAGCCCTCGCCGCCGCCCCATCATCCTTGAGCCGGCGGCTCATGGACAGGGCAGTGGTTGGGATTGAAGATCAGGCGGCCTTTTAGGGGCTTGTTCATGGTGTTGCCGCGGTCTGCCCGCTTCGTATCGATTTCCCTGCTGAGCGCCATCGCCCTGCCGTCGCTCGCGACTGCCCAGACCCCGCCACCAGCCCCCCCAACGCGCGACCAGATAGAGCGCGGCGGCGTCGACCGCATCCGGCCCGACCGCGGCAACCGCGTCACTGTGCAGGGGAATGTGGAGCGGGCGCCCTGCCCGCTTGCCGATCCGCGTTTCGCCAACATCAACGTCACCATCTCCGACGTACGTTTCGACGGGCTATCCGTCGTCGCCCCCGAAGATCTGCGATCCGCCTGGTCCGACTTTGCGGGTCGCAGCGTGCCCGTCGCCACAGTCTGCGAGATCCGCGACCGCGCCGCGACGATCCTGCGCAACGCGGGATATCTGGCCGCAGTGCAGGTGCCGGCCCAACGCATCGAGGAAAATGGCGTCGTCCGCTTCGACGTGCTGATGGCGAAGCTGGTGCGCGTTCAGGTGCGCGGCGACGCCGGCCGCGCCGAAGCCGTCATCGCCCGCCAGCTTCGCAAGCTGCAGGATCAGCCGGTCTTCAACACGCATGAGGCCGAACGCTATCTGCTGCTTGTCCAGGACATTCCCGGCTATGATGCGCGACTGACGCTGCGTCCCGCGGGCACCGCACCGGGCGAGGTGATCGGCGAGGTCGCGGTGACCTATACGCCGATCGAGATCGAGGCGAACGTCCAGAACTACGGATCGCGCGACGTCGGCCGGTTCGGCGGGCTGGTCCGTGCCCGCTTCAACGGCCTGACCGGCATGGGTGACACCACCACGCTCAGCTATTACACGACCGCCGATTTCGAGGAGCAGCGCGTCATCCAGGCGTCGCATGCCTTTCGCGCGGGCAGCGAAGGGCTCACGCTCGGCGGGGACTTCACCTATGCCTGGACGCGCCCCAGCCTTGGCGCGGGCGCCGATTTCCGGACCAAGACGCTGATCGCGACGGCGCGCGCAAGCTATCCGCTGCTGCGCAGCCAGGCCGACAATCTCTATGCAAGCGGCGGTGTCGACTATGTCGACCAGGATGTCCGCTTCGGCGCCTTCCCGCTCAGTCGCGACAAGCTGCGCATCATGTTCGCGCGGCTCGATTTCGACAGCATCGATCCCGACAGCCTGTCGAGCGTCGGCGGCTTTTCCTCGCGCGAACCGCGCTGGCATTTCGGCGGATCGCTGGAAGCGCGGCAGGGCCTGTCGATCCTGGGCGCCAGCCGCGCCTGCGGCACGGCCTTCGTCAATTGCCTGCCGCCCAATGTCGGCATCAGCAAGGTGGAGGGGGATCCGACTGCCTTTGTGCTGCGCGCCGCCACCTATGGCGAATTCCGCCCCACGCCGCGGATCACGCTGGCGCTGGCGCAGCGCGTGCAATGGACGTCACAGCCTTTGCTGGCGTTCGAGGAATTCTCCACTGGCAATTATACCGTCGGCCGCGGTTATGATCCCGGCACGATCACGGGGGATCGGGGCGTCGGCCTCCAGGCAGAGCTTCGCGTCGGCAGCATCGTGCCGCGCCGCATCGATGGCGTCGCCATTCAGCCCTTCGCCTTTTTCGACGCCGCCTGGGTGTGGAACGAGGATCGCCTGTTCGCGCCCTATCCGCGCGATCCCGAACGGCTGTTTTCAACAGGCGGCGGCATTCGCGCCGCCTGGGGCGACCATGCCCGGCTGGACGCGGTGCTGGCAGCACCGCTGCGCCGCGCCGGACTGCAGACCACAAAGGGCGACATCCGGTTCCTGATGTCGCTGACCGTCAAACTGCTGCCCTGGACACGATGATGAGCAAGTCTGCCTCGCTGGAGCGTACCGCCATGCCGAAAGCCGTCTCTGCCGCGCGGGCGATCCGCCCGCTGCTTGCCAGCTGCGCGATGGGTCTCGCGCTGGCGGCGCCCGCTGCCGTCCACGCCCAGGCATTCAAGGGCAATCCCAATGTGGTGGTCGGCGAAGCGCTCATCACCAATTCCGAAATCAGCGGCAACCCTTACGACATCATCCAGATCACGACGCCACAGGTCGTGATCAACTGGTCGCCGACCGACGATAATCAGGGCACGGCCCCGATCGACTTCCTGCCCAGCAACGCCGGCGCACAGTTCAGCAGCAATTCCAATTTCACGGTGCTCAACCGCATCCTGCCCGGCGCCGCACGCCCGATCGAGCTCAATGGCAGCGTCGCCGGTCTCGTCGGCAACGAAACCGGCGGCAATATATGGTTCTACAGCCCGAATGGCGTGATCGCGGGCAGCGGTTCCAGCTTCTCGGTCGGCGGGCTCGTTCTGACCGCGAACGACATCGCCTATACGCCAAATTCCGGCGAGCCGGACGGCAGCATCAATCTTGGCCCCGGCGGCCGTATCCCGTTCCGCGCCGCGCCGGACAGCACCGCATCGGTGATCGTCCAGCCGGGCGCGCAGATTTCGACCAACGGCCCCAACGCCTATGTTGCGCTGGTCGCGCCACGCGTCGTGCAGGGCGGTACGATCAATATCGACGGCTCGGTCGCGATGGTCGCGGCCGAAGAAGTCGACATCACGATCAGCCAGGGCCTGTTCGACATCAACATGATCACCGGCACCACCATGTCGGAAGCGATCGTCCATAGCGGCACGACCGGCGAAGTCCCCGCCACCGGTGGGCCGTTCAACGGTGCGCAGCGCGTCTATCTGGCGGCGCTGCCCAAGAACAACGCGATCACCATGCTGGTCGGTGGTTCGCTGGGCACGTCGGCCGCCAGCGCGGTCGCCACCAATGGCGCGGTGATCCTGTCGGGCGGGCACGACATCAACGACCTGTCGGGTACCGGCATCGAAGCATTTGCCGACACGAACATGTCGGTCGACATCTCGATCGGGACGAGCAATTTCGGATCCGACCTGACTGCGGTGACCACCGGCAAGATCGACGTCGGCCCGTCTCGCAGCACGGCAATCACGTTCAATGGCGATGCCTCGCTGACCGGCGCCGAGGGCGTCTCGATGGTCGCGGATCTCGACGAACGCATTATCGCCAAGGGTGATCTCGCACTGCTCTCGCCCATTTCGGCAAGTCTGCGTCTGGGCGTCACCAACAGCCAATCCGGTGGAACCAACACCGCCGCAAAGGTGGATGTCGCGGGCAAACTCGACATCAAGGCCAATGGGTCCGGCCAGGGTTTCGACATTGATAGAGTCGGCGGTTTCGCATCGCTTCAGCTCGACAGCGGCGGGCCAGCGCCGATCATGACGGTTGGCGGCGTCACCAATGTGGAGGCGCAAGGGCTGGGCCAGACCGTTTCGGGCAGTGGTGGCAACGGCACGGGCGGAACCGCCCAGATCCTCAACCAGGGCGGCCTGTTGACGCTGGGCGAGGTGAACGTCCTTGCCCGCGGCGTTGGCGGCGATGCCAATTTTTCCGGCAATGGCGGCGATGGAACTGGCGGGCTGGCACAGTTCGTCACAAGCGGCGGCAAATCGACCACTGGCAGTATCCTCATAGATTCCAGCTCGACCGGCGGGGCTGGCAAAGGCGACGGGGTCAACGGCATCGCCAATGGTGTGGATGCCAGAGCGCGACTGGTGACTTTGGGTCAGGGCGTCACGCTGAAGAGCGGCGGCAACGTAACGGTCCAATCCAATGCGCTCAGCCGGATCGGTGGTACAAAATCCGGCTCGACCCTGGCGGGCAGCGTCGAGATCCAGGTCGGCCTTGGCGCCGTGCTGGACATCGCTTCAATTCTGACCGGATCCGCACGGGCCGAATGGGCGATCGGATCCGACTTCTTCCCCGATCAGGCGGGCACCACCGAGGGTGGTTCGGTTCTCGTCACCGTCTCCGCCAGCACCCTGACCGCCTCCACCGGCCAGTTCAGCGCCGATGCCAATGCCTATGGCATAGGGAACCCGAACGGTACGATCGGTGAGACCAGGGGCGGCGACCTTTCACTCCTCGTGAACAACGTGCAAACGACCGAGGCATCGGCGAAATTCTCGAATTTCCTGAGCATGTCTGCGGACGCCCAAGGCGGATCCGGCGGCAACAGCGCGAATGGCATCGGCGGAAACATCTCGCTGCTGGCCATTGGGGGAAGCATCGAATCAACCAACTCGATCGGCCTGTCCGCGAGCGGCAGTGCCGGACGCAATATTGGTGGGGCACCCGGCAGTGGCCTGGGCGGGGCAATTGTCGTGCAGACCCAGGCAGGCGGAACGAGCGCGGGGATCACATTCGACAGAATGTTCCTCAACGTCAGCGGCAGTGCCAATTTCACCGATGAAGGCGCGCCCTATGCGACGGGCAGTGGCGGGTTCGGCAAGGGTGGCACGATCGACATCACATCGTCGGGCGGCAAGCTGACCGGCAACGAGATATCCGCAAGCAGCTATGGTTTCGGCGGTCATGCGGCGACCGGACCGAGCGAGTTGGCCCTGTTGGATGCGGGGATCGGTCAAGGCGGATCGATCGACTTCACCATCAACGGCGGCATCGTCGACGTCGGCTCCATGTTCGCCGGTGCGGGCGGTAGCGGCGGCATGGCGATCAGCCCCAGCACCACCGAGGAATTCGCCGGCACCGCCGGCAACGGCATCGGCGGCACGGTGAGCTTCACCGCGACCAGCGGCAGCGTCACCACCGATTTGTTGCAGCTCTCGGCGCTCGGCAACGGCGGCGCGGGCGGCGATGGAATCGGCCCCAACCCGGCATCCAACGGTGGCGACGGCATCGGCGGAACCACAAGCTTGACGCTCGGCGGCGCCAAGGTGACGGCAGGCGGGACGGCGCTGTACGCTGGCGGATTCGGTGGCAGCGGCGGTTCGATCGGAAGTGGGAACGGTGCTCCGGGTGTCGGCGGATCTGGCACCGGCGGGCTTGCACAGGCGCTAGCGAACAACGCGAACTATGCGATCGACATCCTTGCGATCGATGCGTCGGGCGTCGCGGGCGATGCCCAGCCGGTCTCCAGCGGCATCCAGCCGGCGAACGGCACCGGAACCGGCGGGACGGCGCAGTTCGTCAATCAGGGCACGATCGCCACCGGCAGCCGGACCGTGGGTTCGCTGCGCCTGTTCGCGAACGGCAATGGCGGAATGATCGGCGACCAGCCGGGCAGCAACAGCGTGGCCGGCCTCGCGCGGATCGCCGATCAGGCCAACAGCAGTGCCACTGTTGCGATCGGCAGCGTCACCGCCGAGGCGCTGGGGAACCCGTTGGCCGCGAACAAGGGGTTCTCGCTCGAAAGCGCGGGCGGCACTCTGTCGGTGACGAACAATTTCGACGTCCAGACCGACGCTGCGGCGACCTTCACGATCAACGGCGACGGCACGCTCGACATCGGCGGCAACGCGAACATAGTCGCGGCCGGGGACATCGTGATCAACCATGTCAACCAGACCGTAACGCCATCCTTGTCGATCACGTCGATCGGCAACGCAGTCTTCGATGCCGGCAAGAATTTCGCATCGAACGCCGGCACCATCCTGAATACCCGGGGTTCGATGCTCGTCCGTGCTCGCAGCGGCAGTATCACTGCCGCCGACCTGCGCGCGGTGAGCGCCCTCGACGTCCACGCGCTCGGCAATGTGTTGCTGACCAATGCCCGAACAATCGGCCTGGCAAGCGGCACACCGCTGACCGGCGGACGCATCTCCATCACCGCGGGCGTCGACCCAATCGAGCTGGTCGGCACCTACGCGCCAGTCGACATCGTGATCGGCGGAACCGTGACCGCGAGCGGGCAACTGGTTGCACGCGCGGGACGCGATATATTGGGCAGCGGCGGCCCGCCCGACCGCACGCTCCAGGGAGAAGCCGTCACATTGATCGCCGGACGCGATATCGCCGGAACCAATCTCTCGCTTCTGTCCAACCGCGAGCTCAACCTGTCGATGGGTCGCGACCTGATCGTCCGGACGATCGACATTGGCGGCGCGCTGAACAGCGTCGACAGCAATGGCAGCGTGACCGGTGCCGGCATCCTGACCGTGCCGGGAGAAGCGATCATCTCCAACCTGCTGCGGCTGCGCGGTACATCGCCCGCCACGATCCGTTCGTTCGGCAAGCTGGTGATCGGCGATGCGGTGACGACCGGGCTCGATATCACGAGCACCGGCAGTTCGGTCACGCTCGGCTCGCTGAAAGGCAATGTCGGCGCATCGGATTTCCTGAAGGCGAACGCCTCGTCGATCTCGCTCGGCACCATCCAGGTCAATGACGACATAGTCGCGACAGCAACCAAGGGCAGCCTGGTTGCAACCGACCTGAGTGCCGGCGATGCGATCACGCTGAACGCAAATACGAGCCTGTCCGCTGGAAAGATCGATGCCGGCGGGCTCGCCAAGCTCACATCGGACACATCGACCGTCAACGCCACCACGGTCCTTGGGAAAGGCGGTATCTCCGTCAGCGCGCCCGGTGCGATCACGATCGGGACGGCCGCGGCCGGTGCTGGCGCAACCCTTGCCGATCTGTCGATCGCAGCGCTCGGCAGCGGGGCGATCAAGGTGAATACCGCCACCGCCACACGCGATATCTCGATCACCGACACCGGCGCGGCAAACCTGACCGCGGGAAGCTTGAGCGCGGGCGGCGCATTGTCGGTTGACCTGGACGGTGCCGCGACCGTCGATTTCGCCAAGGCCGGAACCGGCGCGATGGCGCTCACCGCCGATACCGGCGTGAATGTGAAGACCATCCAGGCGGGCGGTACGGTGGCGCTGAATGCCAATGCCGGCGCGGTGAAGGTTTCGACCGATCTTGCCGCGGCAGGCCCCGTGACCGCGATCGGCCGCTCCGTGGATCTGACCGCCCTTCAGGGGCTGACGCTCGCAGGGGCACAGGCAACTGCAGGTGGGCTCACCGTCACCGCCGGCGGCGCGCTGGCGATTGCGGATGGCACGGCAAGCAGCGACATCAAACTCACCAGCAGCGACGGCGCACTGACCGTCGGGAGCGTCAAGGCCGACGGAAACCTTGCCTTGTCGTCGCGCGGGATCACCGCCATCACTACATTGGCCACGGGCGATACGGTCAAGATCGCCTCGAGCGACATCGAGATCGGCGTCGGCAGCAAGATCGGCACCGTGGGAACGACAACGCTGGTCGAACTGACCAACAACGATGCCAGCCGGCGCAGCTTCTACGGCGGCGCCGCAACCACCGATGGCTACAGCCTGTCCGGCGCGGAGATCGGCCGGATATTCGGCGACAACATCACGCTGATCGCGCCCGCCACCCTAAATGGCAGCACGACCAACCCCGATGTCATTGTCGGCACCATGACGATCGCCAGCCGTGCCGGCATCAGCGACGGTCAGCTTGGCGCACAGGGCGCTTTCACCATCCAGACGCCGGGCAGCGTTCGCATCGACGGCGGCGTCTCAATGACCGGAGCGGGCGACGCCAATATTTTTGCGGTGCAGGCGGGCAGCCTGATCGCGATCGATACGGCAACGGGCTCGATCGACCTGCGCGGCCCGAACAATGCGCTGGCCGGCACGATCCAGCTCTCGGCAAGCGACATCATCGCCGCCTCGGCTGCCGCGACGCAAACGGTGCTCGGCTCGAGCGATATTGCCGCAATCGATACGCGGCTCGGCACCAATGACGGTCCGACCATCGATGCAGGCGTATTGAGTGCGGGCGGACTGCGCTTCACCGTGACCAACGGCCTCTATATCCAGAACACCGGTGCCGGAACTGCCTATGCCCAGCGCCGCGGCTTCACCGCCGGAGCCAGTGGCATTGCGATCGCCGCGACGCAGGGCGGAAGTCCGCGCATCGTCATCAACGGCCAGATCGCGCCCACGAGCGGCACACCGGTCACCGGCGTGGATACGATCCCGCTTGTCACGATCAACGGCCAGCCAGCGCCGGTCGCGGCGGGCTATGCACAGGGCTCGACGATCAATGGATGCGTCATCACCGCCGCAGGGAACTGCGTAACGCCGACACCAACTCCGACGCCAACGCCAACGCCAACGCCGACACCAACTCCGACACCGACACCGACTCCGACTCCGACGCCAACTCCGACTCCGACACCGACGCCAACTCCGACGCCGACGCCGACGCCGACGCCGACGCCGACGCCGACACCAACTCCGACACCGACGCCAACTCCGACTCCGACGCCAACGCCAACGCCAACGCCAACGCCGACACCAACTCCGACGCCAACTCCGACTCCGACTCCGACTCCGACTCCGACGCCAACTCCGACACCGACACCGACACCGACACCGACACCAACGCCAACGCCAACGCCAACGCCAACGCCAACGCCAACGCCAACGCCAAAACCACCTTTGGAAACGGCAACCAGGGATCAGGTCGATGGCGCCGTGGAGAGCGTTGCCGAGGAAAGCCTGCGGGTTGCGAGTGTCGTCATCGAGGATGTCGACAGTTTCGGCTATCAACCACTGATCGACGAGCCGGTCACCGGATCGGGCAATGACGATCTATGGGTGCCGGATTGCGCGCCTGCGAAGGACGGCGATTGCCCCGCGCCGGCCTCGGCCCCAGGCTCGGCATCGTCCAGGCCATCCCCCAAACCGCCGTGATCGCACGGATCGCGGCCCATATCGAACCGGCACCGGTTGACGCGATCCCATTTTACGCGGAATGGCACCGGCCATGACCCAAGGTGCTCCGCTTGTCCTCTACGATAGCCTGACCCGCGCGGTCCGGCCTTTTGCACCGATCGATCCCGACCAGGTGCGCGTCTATTCGTGCGGGCCCACCGTCTATAATTACGCGCATCTCGGCAATCTGCGCGCCTATGTCTTCACCGACACGCTCAGCCGCGTGCTGACGTGGAAGGGCTGGCCGCTCACCCATGTCATCAACATCACCGATGTCGGTCATCTGACGTCGGACGCGGATGCGGGCGACGACAAGATGGAGGCCGCGGCACGCGCGCAGGCCAAGAGCATCTGGGACATCGCCGCGCATTATACCGAGGCTTTCAAGCAGAATCTGGCCGACCTCCGCATCCGCACGCCAAGCCGCTGGTCGGTGGCGACGGATCACATTGCGGAGATGGTCGCATTCGCGACCGATATCGCGCCGCGCCATTGCTACGAGCTCGACACCGGCCTGTATTTCGACGTCTCCAGCGTGCCAGATTACGGCCGGCTGGCGCGCACGACCGACGATCAGGGCGAAAGCCGGATCGATCCGGTGGCTGGCAAGCGTCATGCGCAGGATTTCGCGATCTGGCGCAAATCGGCGCCGGGCGAGAACCGGCAGATGGAATGGGATTCGCCCTGGGGCCGGGGCGCGCCGGGCTGGCATCTCGAATGCTCGGTGATGAGCCACAAATATCTCGGCGAACAATTCGATATCCACACCGGCGGGATCGACCATCGCGAGATCCATCACCCCAACGAGATCGCCCAGAACCAGGCACATAGCTGCACGCCCAACACCGGCGCCAACTGGTGGATGCACAATAATTTCCTGGTCGATCGCGGCGGCAAGATGTCGAAATCGAAGGGCGGTTTCACCACGCTGCGCTCGCTGAGCGATCGAGGCATCCATCCGGTTGCCTATCGGCTGATGTGCCTGTCCGCCCATTACCGGTCGGAACTGGAATTCAGCCCCGAAAACCTGCTGGCCGCGCTCACCCGCCTGCGCCGCTGGGTCATCGCGATCGCGGCATTGGGCGACGGCGATGACACGCCCGACCAGGCATTGCTGGCAGCATTCGACGACGCGATCTCCGACGATCTCAACGTGCCGAAAGCGCTGCCGCTGCTCGACAAGGCCATTGCGCAGAAATCGCGCGCGACGATCGCGCGGATGGATGAGGTATTCGGCCTTGGCCTGCCGACGCTGACACGTGCCGACCTTCGCGTGCGCCCGGCCGATGCGGTGGTGACCGAGGATGAGATCGAAGCCCGCATCGCCGAACGCCGCCAGGCGCGCGCCGACAAGGACTGGGCGACATCGGACCGCATCCGTGACGAACTCGCCGTGCAGGGCGTCGAAATCATGGATGGCGACCCGCTCGGCTGGGACTGGAAGATCGCGCTGGATTGAGGCGCGCGCGAGCAGCCCCCCGTCCCATCCGTTCGCTTCGAGCGCAGGTTCGAGCTCGCCGAGAACCGAAGTCGAGAAGGCTGCGACCCGGCATATTCTCGACGCTGCTCGAAACGAACGGAGGATGGGACTTTCGGCCATCATGCTCGCACCGCTTGAGCCGCGCGGCGCTTTGCGGCATCGCAAGATCCAACCAAATCGAAGGCGAAAAAACATGCGCCGGATCAATGCCGTCTTTCCCGCTTATGTTCGACCATTGATCGAACCGCATCTTCCGCCGGAGATCGACGCGCACTGGTTCGCCACCCCGGACGAAGCGGTCGCGCTGGCCGCCAATGCCGAGATTGGCTGGTTCGATCAGCAGGTACCGGCCAATGTCGGCAAGGCCGCGGCCGCCGGCTCCCAGCTCAAATGGCTGAACACTCTCTTTGCCGGGCTCGACGCGTTTCCGCTCGACCTCCTGGCCAAGCGCGGCACCACCGTCACAAACGGCGCCGGGCTTGGGGCGATTCCGGTCGCCGAATATGCGGTGATGGGGATCATGGCCGCCGCCAAGGGGCTTCACCAGGTCGTGCGAGCGCAGGACCGGCGCGAATGGCTGACAGCGTCGCCGGGCAGCACCGAATTGTGGGAAAGCAGTGCACTGGTGATCGGCTATGGCGCGATCGGCACCGCGATCGGCGATCGGCTGAAAGGCCTGGGCGTGCGCGTCACCGGCGTCCGTCGCTCGCCCTCCGGAGATCCGGCGATCATCGGCCCGGAGGACTGGCGCGCACGGCTGGGCGAATTCGACTGGGTCGTTCTGGCCGCCCCCTCGACCAACGAGACCAAGGCACTGTTGGGCGAAGCGGATTTCGCGGCGATGCGATCCAGCGCCTGGCTGGTCAACGTCGCGCGGGGCGATCTGGTCGATCAGGATGCATTGATCGAAGCGTTGAAGCTTCGCCGTATCGCGGGCGCGTTTCTCGACGTCACCACGCCCGAACCGCTGCCACCCGAGAACCCGCTTTGGGCGATGCCGAACGTGATCGTCACCATGCATTTGTCGGGTCGGGCACAGACCCGCCTCTTCCCGCGCGCGGCAGCACTTTTCGTCGAGAATCTCGGCCATTATCTGGCTGGAAGGCCGTTGCGCAACACAGTGGATCCCGTGCGCGGCTATTGAGGATGACTCCCCTGCCGAAGCGGGTTACCACCTGCACATAAGGTCGCGACTATCTAAGATAATGTCCATCGCTCCACGGGGCGCACGGGGGAGACTAGCGGCATGACCAAGGCATCCGATCTGTTCGTCCAATGTCTTGAGCAGGAGGATGTCGAATATATCTTCGGCGTACCCGGCGAAGAGAATCTCGACATGCTCGATTCGCTCAGCCGATCGAAGATCAAGCTGATCCTGACGCGTCACGAACAGGGCGCCGGCTTCATGGCCGCGACCTATGGCCGGCACACCGGCAAGACCGGCGTTTGCATGGCGACGCTCGGCCCCGGCGCCACCAATCTCGTCACCGCGGCCGCCTATGCGCAACTGGGCGGCATGCCGATCCTGATGGTCACCGGGCAGAAGCCGATCAAGAAATCCAAGCAGGGCCGTTTCCAGATCCTCGACGTCGTCGACATGATGCGCCCGATCACGAAATATACGCATCAGCTCGCCAGCGCCGACAATATCCCCAGCCGTGTCCGCGAGGCCTTCCGCCTGGCCGAAGAAGAAAAGCCCGGCGCCACCCATCTCGAATTCCCCGAGGATGTGGCGGACGAGCAGACCGACAGCGTACCGATCAAGCCGAGCCTCGCCCGCCGCCCCTCCGCCGATCCCAAAGCCGTGCGCGCAGCGGTGAAGATGCTGGAGAAGGCCAAGGCGCCGTTGCTCGTCATCGGCGCGGGTGCCAACCGCAAGATAACCGGGCGCATGCTGCTCCAGTTCGTCGAAAAGACGGGTATCCCCTTCCTCACCACCCAACTCGGCAAGGGCGTCATAGACGAGACCCATCCGAAATTTCTCGGCTGCGCGGCGCTGTCTTCCGGCGATTTCGTGCACAAGGCGATCGAGGCGGCGGATCTGATCGTCAATATCGGCCATGACGTGATCGAGAAGCCCCCCTTCTTCATGAGGCAGGGCGGCTGTTCGGTGATCCATGTCTCTACTCGCTCGGCCGAGGTCGACCCGGTCTATTTCCCCGAGATCGAGGTGATCGGCGATATCGCCAACGCGATCTGGCAGATGAAGGAGGATATCGTTCCCCAGGGCTGGGGCTGCGAGAAGATGCTCGCCTATCGCAAGGCGGAGGTCGAGCATACCGCGAGCCTGGAGGACGATCCGCGCTTCCCGATCTATCCGCCCTATCTGGTGAAGCAGGTCCGCAAGGCAATGCCGAATGACGGCATCATCTGCCTCGACAATGGTGTCTACAAGATCTGGTTCGCGCGCAACTATCCGGCGCGGCAGCAGAATACGGTGTTGCTCGACAATGCGCTGGCGACGATGGGTGCCGGCCTGCCCTCCGCCATGGCTTCCGCGATGGTTTATCCCGACCGCAAGGTGATGGCGATCTGCGGCGATGGCGGCTTCATGATGAACAGCCAGGAGATGGAGACTGCGGTCCGGCTGAAACTGAACATCACGGTGCTGGTCTTGAACGACAGCAGCTACGGCATGATCCGCTGGAAACAGGCCAATATGGGCTTCAAGGACTGGGGACTCGAATTCGGCAATCCCGATTTCGTGAAATATGCCGAAGCCTATGGCGCATTCGGCCATCGCGTCGAACGTGCGGAACATCTGCCCGAATTGCTGCGTCATACGCTCGACACGCCGGGCGTCCATCTCATCGATTGCCAGGTCGATTATTCGGACAATGACCGCATATTGAACAACGAGATCAAGGCGCTGAGCGCAAAGCTGTAGATCGGCGAAAGGAAAGCCCGCGTGTCGATGCTGAAGGACGTCTATCCGCTTTACCTCAACAACGAGGCGCAGCAGCCCAACACCGACCTCGAGGTCACCGACAAGTTCACCGGCAAGGTCGCGTTCCGTTGCGCACAGGCGGATGCGAAGACGATCGACGCGGGCATCCAGGGTGCGGTCGAAGCGGCGGAGCCGATGCGCAAGCTCGCCGCCTATGAGCGTCAGGCCGTGCTCCAGCATTGCGTCGAGCGCTTCAAGCAGCGGTTCGACGAGCTCGCCTATGCGCTGTGCGTGGAGGCGGGCAAGCCGATCAAGGACAGCGAAGGCGAAGTCAGCCGCCTGATCGACACCTTCCGTATCGCCGCCGAGGAGTCGGTGCGCATGACCGGCGAGGTCCAGCCGCTCGATATCTCACCCCGCGCAAAAGGCTATCAGGGCATCTGGAAGCGGGTACCGATCGGCCCCTGCTCGTTCATCTCGCCCTTCAACTTCCCGCTGAACCTGGCCGCACACAAGATCGCGCCGGCGATCGCGGTCGGCTGCCCCTTCGTGATGAAGCCCGCCAGCCGCACGCCGCTGGGTGCATTGATCATGGGCGAAGTGCTGGCCGAGACCGATCTGCCCAAGGGCGCATTCTCGATCCTGCCCGCGCATCGCGAGGGCGCGGACCTGTTCACCGAGGATGACCGGCTGAAACTCCTGTCCTTCACGGGCTCGCCCGCAGTGGGCTGGGACTTGAAGGCCAAGGCCGGCAAGAAGAAGGTCGTGCTGGAGTTGGGCGGCAATGCCGCGGTCATCGTCGACAAGGACGCGAACCTGGCAGACGCGCTGGAGCGCGTGATCTTCGGCGCCTTTTATCAATCGGGCCAGAGCTGCATCGGCGTCCAGCGCATCGTGATCCATACGGACGTTTATGACGAATTCCGCGACATGCTGGTCGCCAAGACGAAGACGCTGGTCGCCGGCGATCCGCACGACCGCGCGACCTTTATCGGACCGATGATCTCCGAAGGCGAAGCCAAGCGCCTCGACAGCTGGATCCAGGAAGCGGTGGCGCAGGGCGCGACATTGCTGTGCGGCGGCAAGCGCGAAGGCGCGATGCTGGAGGCGACCCTGCTCGAAGACGTCGCGCGCAACACCAAGCTCAATATCGAGGAAGCGTTCGGCCCCGTCGCCTTCCTGATCAAGTTCAGCGACTTCAACGAGGCGCTCGACATCGTCAACGACAGCAAGTTCGGCCTGCAGGCCGGCGTGTTCACCCGCGACCTCTTCCAGATGTTCGACGCGTGGGACACGCTCGACGTCGGCGGCGTCGTCATCAACGACGTGCCGAGCTACCGCGTCGACAATATGCCCTATGGCGGGGTGAAGGATTCCGGGCTCGGCCGCGAAGGCATCCGCTTCGCGATGGATGACATGACGGAGATCCGGAATCTGGTGATCCGGCGGACCTAAGTCAGGTCGCTCTGAACACCAGCGACAGATTGTTCGCCGGCATCTCGATCAGCCGATCGAAGGCCAGTCCATGCGCCGCCGCCAGCGCGATCACGTCCTCGACCGCGCGCAGCCCCCAGGCCGGATCGCGCGCACGCAGCGATGCGTCGAAGGCCAGGTTACTTTCGGCAGTCGGAACGTCGGCGCGGACATAAGGACCGTAGAGATAGAGCGGCGCCCCGGGCGGCAACAGCCGCGCAGCGCCCGCGATCAGTCCCTCGGTCGCCGCCCAGGGGCTGATATGGATCATGTTGACGCACAATATCGCATCGACATGCGCGACGGGCCAGTCTCCAGCAGCCGCATCCAGCATCAGTGGCGAACGGAGATTGGTCAGCCCCGCTTCGGCGCGCCAGGCGTCGATGGACGCCAGCGCGGCGGGTTCGGGATCGCTGGGCTGCCAGTCGAACGCGGGAAAGGCCTGTGCGAAATGCACGGCATGCTCGCCGCTGCCGCTTGCGATCTCAAGCGCGACGCCGGTTTCCGGCAGCGTCTCGCGCAGCACGGCGACGATCGCGTCGCGATTGCGCAGCGTGGCGGGTGCGTGGCGTTTGGCCTCGCCACCGCCATCCGCGGCGCTCCAGGGTGCGGGTCCGGTCATGTGCGCGTCAAAGCGGTTCCGGACCCGTCTGGCAAGGGGTGCTAGAAGTCCACCGTGGCCGACAGCCACAGCCTGCGTCCTTCCTGGTTGTTTGCATATTCGGCCGCGTAGACCGTCGTGTTGCCGCTGGCATAAGGCAAATAGCGGACGAAATCGGTGTCGAAGATATTATAGACCGTCGCCGCGAGCCGGAAGCGTTCGGTGACTTCAAGCGACCCGCCCAGGTGGAACAGCTCATATCCCTTGAAATCGCCGAGCATCGTCTGCGGCACGCCGACACCGCGATAGCGGCTGGAGCGGATCTCACCACGGACCCAGAGCGTCGCCTTGTCGTCGACACGCCAGCGCAGATTACCGTTGACCATATGCTTGGGCGTATTGGTGAGCGGCAGGCCCTTTTGCGCACCGCTCTTCTGTTCGCTTTCGGTATAGGTGTAGTTGAGGCCCAGGGTCAGCGCGTCGGTGAATTCGAAACGTGCCGCAACCTCGCCACCGCGCGTCACCGCTTCGTCGACATTGATCGACTGTCCGAACAGATCGACATTGGGGAACTGGCCGACATCGAGGCAGCCCGGCCGGTTGAGATTGCCGGTGAAACGGCAATTGGGAATGCCCGGGCCAGCGGCGATCTTGTCCTTGAATTCGTTGTTGAACACGGTGACGTTGCCGCTGAAGAAACCGCCATTGTTGAAATAGAGGCCGGCCTCATAAGTCGTGCTCGTCTCGGGCTTCAGCCCGGGGCTGCCGATCAGCGGGATGGTCCCCTGCCCGCCAAAGCCGGTGATACCTTCCGCAATCTGGTCGAGCCGGGGCGTCTTGAAGCCGCGGCTGACGCCGCCCTTCACCGTCAGTGCGTCGGTGACGTTCCACACCGCATAGGCGCGCGGCGAAAGCTTGCCGCCGAACGTGCTGTGATTGTCGTAGCGCGCGCCCAGCGTGAGGCGGAAGCTGTCGGCGATCTTGAGTTCGTTCTCCGCAAACACCGCCCATTGTTCGAACTCGTATTTGTCGGGCGCGACGCCATCGACCATCTCGGCTTTCCAATATTGGCCGCCGAGCGTGAAGGTGAAGGCGCCGATCGAAGAGACCAGCCGGGTATCGGCGATGCTGTTGGTCGCTTCCAGCGTGCGCGGCGTGCCGGCGACGACACCGGGTGTGCCTGGTGGCACCGTTCGGCCGATCGTCTCGGTGATGTTGCGCGTCAACGTCGTCTCCAGCACGCCAAGACCCGAGCGCCACGTGTGCGCCAGCACGAAATTGTCGCGATTGAAGCGCTGGATCGGGCCATAGCCGCCCTGCACCGTCGCCGTACCGAGCTGCCCCTGGCTGTTGTCGTATTTCTGGCGCGCACGATCCGCCTCGAACCAGAGATCGTGATCGGGGCTCGGCGTGATCGAGATGCGGCCGCCAAATGTGTAGATGTCCGCCTTGACCGGGCTCGGCCCGCGCGTGCTGACGGGCACCAGCACGCCATTGGCATTCTCATATTGCAGCGCCGCAGCCTCGCGATGGTAGATGCTGCCGCGCAGCGTCAGGCCGATCAGGTTGCGCACCAAAGGCCCCTGCGCATAGGCATTGGCGGAGACGATATTGCCGAAACTGCCATGCTCCTGAACCGTACTCTCCGCAGCGACCGTACCGCTCCAGCGATCGCCGACCTTGCGGGTGATCAGATTGATGACGCCGCCCATCGCGTCCGATCCGTAGAGCGTGGACATCGGTCCGCGCACAACTTCGATCCGGTCGATCGCGGAGAAGGGCGGCAGGAAGCCGGTCGACGTCTCGCCGAAGCCATTCGGGGTCACGCTGCCCGGCGCATTCTGCCGGCGGCCATCGACCAGGACGAGCGTATAGTCGCTGGGCATACCGCGGATCGATATGTTGAGTCCGCCGGTCTTGCCCGCAGTGTCGCCGACATCGACGCCCTCCACGTCGGACAGCGCCTCGGCCAGGCTGCCGAAGCGCTTTTCCTGCAATTGCTCGCGCCCGATCACGCTGATGCTTGCCGGCGCCTCAACGATCTTCTGTTCGAAACCGGATGCGGTGACGACGATATCGTCGCCCGGCGCCGCGCTCTGATCGTCGGCACCACCTTCAGGCGACTGCGCCAACGCCGGACAGGTCAGTGCCAGAGCGATCGCAAACGTACCGGCACCCGCACGGGCACCTATCCTGACAAACTCCAACATTGAACCCCCTCGCTATTGCGAATAAGTAGCAGAAATCGGAGGCGCGATTGATGGACGAGCAGGCTGTGGTCAACATCGAACGACTTCGTCTGAGGACGAGCAATACGATGTTACAAAATCCCAATGAAGGCGACGACGCCGGTCCCGGCTCCGGCCCTGGTGCCCCGCAACATGTCGTGGTGGTCGAAGACGATGGCGGCATCCGGACATTGCTCGTCCGGATCCTGCGCGAGAACGGCTATGAAGCGAGCGGTGCGGCCGACGGGATCGCGCTGCGAGATCTTCTGGCGGATCGCCCGGTCGACCTGATCCTACTCGACATCATGCTGCCCGGAGAGAGCGGCCTCGATCTGTGCAGCAGCATCCGCGAACAGAGCAATGTGCCGATCATCATCGTCAGCGCGCGCGGTGAAGAGGTCGATCGTGTCGCCGGGCTGGAACTCGGCGCGGACGATTATATCGCCAAGCCATTCGGCCGCCCCGAATTGCTGGCTCGCGTGCGCGCATTGCTGCGCCGTGCTGGTCCCCTTACCCAGCGCAAGGAGGCCAATACGGTCGAATCCTTGCTGTTCGCGGGTTGGCGATTCAACATCCGTCATCGCGAATTGCTCGCGCCATCGGGCGCCGAAGTCGAATTGTCGGGCGCCGAACAGGATCTGCTGCTCAGCCTGTTGCGACATCCGCAGCGTGTGATCGGCCGCGAGCGGCTGCTCGAACTGTCGCGGACCCGCATCCGCAACTCGTCCGATCGCAGCGTCGACGTGCTGGTCAGTCGCCTGCGCCGCAAGCTCGGCGACGGGCGCCGCAACCGGCCGATGATCCGCACCATCCGGGGGGTCGGTTATATGCTCGCGGTGGACGTCGAGTCGGAAGGATGATCCTGCGCGGGCTGTTGCCCAAAGGCATGGTGGGCCGGATCGCGCTGGTGCTGGTGCTTGCGCTCCTGCTTGAAATGGCCGGAAACCTGATCCTCATCCAGCGCTCCGAGCGCGATCTGGTCAGTGCCGATCGCGCGCAACACTTCGCCGAGCAGTTGCTCGTTGCCGAACGAGTCGTCCGCGACGTCGAGACCGGCCAACGCGCGCGGCTGATGCGCGACATGCGCACGCGCGACGTCGGGCTGAACTGGGTGCAGAACACGGTCATCGCGGACGCGACGGAAGCTCAACCGGCGCTTGCACGCATGAAAACGCGAATGATCGCGGCGGCACCTGTGCTGGCCGGTCGGGATCTGCGCCTCAACATCATCCGATCGGGCGATTCCCCGCAACGCGACCTGATCGGCGCTTTCGGGTTGGCGGATGGCAGCTTCGTCACCTTTCGCATGTCCCCGTTCCTGAGTGCACCGCCGGGAATCTTTCCCAGCCTGGTGCTCCATCTCGTGCTCGTGGCCGGTGTCGTCACGATCGCGTTGTTGATGGCCTATGCGCTGGTCCGTCCGCTACGCGCATTGGCCACGGCGGCGGATCGGACGCGCAGTGACCAGCCGGTCCCCATGCCTCGGAACGGGCCCTATGAAGTGCGCCAGCTTTCCGCCGCGCTCGACGATATGCAGGCAAGACTGATCCGTGCCGTCAACGACCGCACGGAATCGCTGGTGGCACTCTCACACGACCTGCGCACCCCGATCCAGCGACTGCAGTTGCGCGCCTCGCTGCTCGACGATGCGGAGACCCGGGACGCCATGGCCGCCGATCTGGACGATATGGAGCGGTTCGTCGGCTCGGTGCTCGCCTATATGCGTGGCGACGAGGCGGAAGCAGCGCGACTGATCGATCTGGCGGCGGTGGCGACGACGATCGTCGATCAGGCGGCCGATGCCGGCGCCGACATCGACTATGAAGGCCCGGACACATTGGAAGCGTCGGTCCCGCCGATCGCGTTCAAGCGCGCCCTGACCAATCTCGTCGAAAATTCCGTCCGGCACGGCGACTCCGTTCGTGTCGCATTGGCGCATGATGACGGAATGATTGCGGTGACCGTCGAGGATGATGGTCCGGGTATCCCACCTGAACGCCGCGCCGATGCCTTCGCACCCTTTCGCCGGCTCGAACCCGCGCGCAGCACGGGCAGCGGTGGAGCCGGGCTCGGCCTCTCCATCGTTCAGCGCGCGACGGCCGCGATGGGCGGGCGCGTGGAACTCGGCGATAGCATCATGGGCGGGTTGCTGGCCCGAATCGAGATTCCCGCCGGCACCGACCAGGCCTGAGCCCGTTCGGTCTCAGCTGCCGCCAGCCCGCGCCTCGGCAAGCAATGCCTTTGCACGAATGAACATCTCCAGCCGCTGCGCCGCGATGAAACCGAGCGCCAATGCCATCAATATGTCCGTCGCCGCCATCACCCCGAACTGGCCGGGGCTGATATATTCGACCGCACTGCGCGAGGCCATACGCAGCACTACGATCACGACGATGAACAGCATCGCCGCCGGCGAGCTGGCCTGATTGAGTGCATGGGTCTCGGGATCGACGGTGATCCGCATCATCCGGCCACGCTTCCAGCCAAGCGCAACGCCGACCCAAAGCGCGATGAAGCAATAGAGCCAGACGGCACCGTGCGGTGGAAACTGCTGGAAGACAAAGGCAACCACCGCGCCATACAGGACCGGGATCACCCAGAGCGTCTCGATCCGCAGTCGTCGTTGGCGCCCGACATTGCGCAGCCGGATCAGCATGACGATGCCGACGATCACGACCGTGACGACGATGCTGATCCAGTTTTGCGATTGCTGGTCCACACGACCTCCCCGACTCTATCGGGCAAGCCTAACGGATCAGAGAAGCGATTCAAATCAACCCGTCATTCCCGCTTTCGCGGGAATGACGGTTGGTCGGCGACGGATTACTCCGCCGCTTCCGCGATCTCCGCTTCTTTCCACACCAGCACCGGCTTGCGCGCGGCGAGCGTTTCGTCGAGCCGGCGGCGCGGCGCGAAATGCGGGGCGCCCTTAAGAACGTCGTCCCCGGCCTTTGCGCGTTCAGCCACAGAGCGCAGAGCACCGATGAACTGATCGAGCGCCGCCTTGCTTTCGGTCTCGGTCGGCTCGATCAGCATCGCACCATGGACGACGAGCGGGAAATACATCGTCATCGGGTGATAACCCTCGTCGATCAGACCCTTGGCGATGTCGAGCGTGGTGAACCCTTCGGCAAGGCCATCGTCGGAGAACAAGGCTTCGTGCATGCACGGCCCGCTCGGCCCGAACGGCGCGTCCAGCACGTCCTCCAGGCTGCGCAGCACGTAATTGGCATTGAGCACCGCATCCTCGGCCACCTGGCGCAGACCATCGGCACCATGGCTCAGGATATAGGCCAGCGCACGCGTGAACATGCCCATCTGACCATGGAACGCGACCATGCGGCCGAAGCTCTGCGCATGATGCTCGCCGGCCGTCTCTTCCTCGACCAGATGATAGCCATCCGCGGTCTTTTCGACGATCGGCAGCGGCGCGAAGGGTGCGAGCGCTTCGGAGAACACCACCGGCCCGGCACCCGGTCCACCGCCGCCATGCGGGGTGGAGAAGGTCTTGTGCAGGTTGATGTGCATTGCATCGATGCCCAGATCGCCCGGCCGCACGCGGCCAACGATGGCGTTGAAATTGGCGCCGTCGCAATAAACCAGCGCGCCCGCGTCATGGACCGCATCGCCGATCGCCTTCATGTCGCGTTCGAACAGGCCGCAGGTATTGGGATTGGTGATCATCACCGCCGCCACGTCCGGGCCCAGCCGCGCCTTCAGCGCTTCCAGGTCGACGCGGCCCTCCGCGGTTGCCGGGATATTCTCGACGGCATAGCCGCAGAATGCAGCGGTCGCCGGATTGGTCCCGTGCGCGCTTTCAGGCACCAGAATCACCGAACGTGCATCGCCCCGCGCCTCGAGCGCGGAACGGATCGCGAGCAGCCCGCACAATTCGCCGTGTGCGCCAGCCTTGGGGCTCATCGCCACCGCGGGCATGCCGGTCAGCGTCTTCAACCAGTGCGCCAGTTCGTAGATGACCCCAAGCGCACCCTGCACCGTGTCGATCGTCTGCAGCGGATGCAGATCGGCGAAGCCGGCCATCCGCGCGACCTTCTCGTTCAGACGCGGATTATGCTTCATCGTGCACGAGCCAAGTGGGAAAAGCCCCAGGTCGATCGCATAATTCTGCCGGCTGAGCCGGGTATAGTGACGCACAGTCTCCGGCTCCGACAGGCCTGGCAGGCCAATCGACCGATTGCGTTCAAGCCCGCCCAGGCGGGACGCCACGGCCGGAGCGGGCGCGAGGTCGACACCGGTCGTGCCCGAATCACCGATCTCGAAGATCAGTGCTTCATCGAGCATCAGCGCGCGATTGCCGGTGAAGGTTGCGCCCGACTGCGTCGCCACGCCGCCCATTTCGGGTTTCCACCCGCTCTGATTGATCGTCATGCCAGCGCCTCCTCAAGTCCGGCGGCCAGCGCCTCGACATCCTCCACGGTGGTCGTTTCCGTCACCGCCACGACAAGCCCGCGTTCGAGCGCCTCGACGCCCGGATAGAGCCGGCCGAGCGACACGCCGGCCAACACGCCGCGATCCGCCAGCGTACGCACGACCGGGCGTGCCTCCTGGCCCAGATCGAGCGTGAACTCATTGAAGAATCCGTCATTGACCAGCGAGACGCCGGGGATCTTCGCCAGCCGATCCGCAGCCTGCACGGCCAGACCATGGTTGAGCGTCGCCAGGTCGCGCAGTCCCTTTTCGCCCAACAGCGTCATGTGGACCGAAAAGGCGAGCGCGCAGAGCCCGCTATTGGTGCAGATGTTCGAGGTCGCCTTCTCCCGGCGGATATGCTGCTCGCGGGTCGAGAGCGTCAGCACGAAGCCGCGCTTGCCCTCGGCATCCACGGTCTCGCCGCACAACCGGCCGGGCATCTGGCGCACGAAGCGCTCCTTGCACGCGAACAGGCCTACATATGGCCCGCCGAACTGCAGGCCGACGCCGATCCCCTGGCCTTCGCCGACGACGATGTCGGCGCCCATCTCGCCCGGCGGCCGCAGCGCGCCCAGTGCCACCGGCTCGGTCACGACCGCGATCAGCAAGGCGCCCTTCTCATGCGCGCGCGCCGCGATCTCCGAGAGATCGCCGATCCGGCCGAGAATATCGGGATATTGAACGACGACGCACGAGGTGTCGCCATCGATCGCGTCGAGCAACTGCGCCGCGTCCGTCGCCGCTTCCAACGTCGGAAGCGCGGTTTCCAGCGCATCCCCGGTGAAGCGCGCCATCGTCGTCGCAACCGACACATAATGGGGGTGCAGGCCCGCCGACAGAACCGCCTTGTTGCGCCGCGTGATCCGCCGCGCCATCACGATCGCTTCCCAGCACGCCGTCGATCCGTCGTACATCGACGCATTGGCAACGTCGCAGCCATAGAGCCGCGCAACCTGCGTCTGGAACTCGAAGAGCATCTGCAGCGTGCCCTGGGCGATTTCCGGCTGATAGGGCGTATAGGCGGTCAGGAACTCGCCGCGCTGGATCAGATGGTCGACCGAGGCGGGCACATGATGGCGATACGCCCCGCAGCCCAGGAAGAACGGCGCATCACCCGCCGACAGATTCTGCCGCGCCAGCGCACCCATATGGCGTTCGACGGCAAGCTCCGTCGCATGGTCCGGCAACCCGGCGATCGAGCCGGACAGCCGGGCCGCTTCGGGCACGTCGACGAACAGGTCATCGATGGAATTCGCGCCGATCCGGGCGAGCATTGCGCTCCGGTCTTCGCTGGTGAGGGGCAAATAGCGCATTCGGATCTCCAGCCCCTCCCTTTCGAGGGAGGGGTTAGGGGTGGGTGAGCAGCGCGGTCCGCTCGATGCGGGCCGGGCTGCTTTCGGGGGCGAGGGATTTGACGGGTCCCCACCCCAATCCAGTGTGGCTGCAGCCCCATCCCCCGGATGGGGCCAAGGGCAGCCACCCTCCTAAAGAGGAGGGGCTTTTGGTTAGAGCTTGTCGACGAACGCCGCGTAGGCGGCTTCGTCCATCAGGCCTTCGAGTTCCGACATGTCGGACAGGGTCACTTTGAAGAACCAGCCATCTTCCTCGGCCGATCCGTTCACCAGCGAGGGATCGTCGGCCAGGTCGCCATTGCCCTCGATCACGGTGCCGGACACCGGCGAATAAACGTCGGATGCGGCCTTGACGCTTTCGACCACGGCGGCGTCGTCACCCTTGGCGAGCTGCTTGCCCTCTTCGGGCACTTCGACGAACACGATGTCGCCAAGCTGGCTCTGCGCGTAGTCGGTGATGCCGACAGTGCCGATCTCGCCGTCGACATCGACCCACTCATGGTCCTCGGTGAAATAACGGCTCATTTCGGGGCTCCTTTGCGGTGATAGCGATGGGGAATGAAGGGCATGGATGCGACGGCGACGGGCACGCGCTTGCCGCGCACCTCAGCCTCCAGAGCTGTGCCGTTCACGGCAAGATCAGTGGCCACATAGCCCATGGCGATCGGGGCGCCGACGCTCGGTGCGAAGCCACCCGAGGTCACGACACCGACCTGGGTGTCGCCGCTGAACAGGATTGCGCCTTCGCGCACAGGCATCCGCCCCTCGACCGACAGGCCGACACGCTTGTTCGGCGCACCTTCGGCAAGCTGTTTCAGGATGATATCGGCCCCCAGGAAGCCGCCTTCGGTGCGGCGACGCTTCTGCATCGCAAAGGTCAGGTCGGCCGCCACCGGGGTGATGCGCGGATCGAGATCATGGCCGTAGAGCGGCAGGCCCGCCTCGAGCCGCAGCGAATCGCGCGCACCAAGGCCGATCGGCTTGACTTCCGGCTGAGCCGTCAGCGCGTCCGCCAGTGCTTCGACCGCGTCGGCGGGTACGGAAATCTCGAACCCGTCCTCGCCGGTATAGCCCGACCGGCTGACCCACAGGGCAGTACCGTTCCAGTCGAACGCACCCGCTTCCATGAAGAACAGCGCCTCGACGCCCGGCACGACCCGCGCCAGCGCGTCGACGGCCTTGGGGCCCTGCAGCGCGATCAGCGCCTGATCGTCGAGATGGTTCATCGTGATCGTATCGGGCAGATGCTCGCGCAGCGTTCCGATATCCTCGAACTTGGTCGCGCCGTTGACGACCATGTAGATATCGTCCGCGCGGCGCGTGAACATCAAATCGTCCAGGATCCCGCCCGTCTCGTCGAGCAGCAGCGAATAACGCATCCGCCCTGCGGTCAATTCCTTGATATTGCCGGGCAGCAGCGTCTCGAGCGCCACATCCGCATCGTCGCCGCTGAACAGCAGCTGCCCCATATGGCTGACATCGAACAGCCCGGCCGATTCGCGGGTCCAGAGATGCTCCGCCATGATCCCTTCATACTGGATCGGCATCGAATAGCCGGCAAAGGCAACCATCCGGGCGCCCTGCGCGCGATGCCAGGCATCCAGCGGCAGGGACTCTACGGTTTCTGCGATTTCGGTTTCGGTGTCTTCGCTCATCATATGCTCCCGTGACGGTCCACAGCCGACAAGGCGCGTAAACGCGCCGCATCTTGCTGCCCCCTCTGTCACGGAACCTGAGAGCTTTCGCTGCATCCGGGCGGATGCCGCTTACCCCTTCGGTGGTTCCGGCCTGAGCCCGAACGCTTTCCAGAGTGTCTGAGACCGCGCGGTCCAGTGGCCTGAGAGATTCCGGGGCGGTTGCTCCTTCGGCGCCTCGGACAAGTCCGAGAGCTCTCCCGCGCGACCTCCGGCGGTTACCCGCCGGCGACGAAATCCCGCTTGGTCGACCCGGCGATTCGAGTCAATCGGCGATCACCGAATCATCGCGTCGCGTTGTACTGAAGCTGTTCGTTGGTGAGCTGAAAACCGATCAGCAGTTCGAAACTGGCGCGGCTGACGGCGTCGCGCACTGCGGGGATCGACAATGGATCGATCGCGGCATCGGTATCCCCAGGCTTGCGGCGACGTGTGATCTGCTGGCGGATATCGTCAGGCAGTGTCGACGCTTCGCGATTGACCGTCGCCCCGGCACTGGCCGTCGCGGTGGCACGGGTCTGGCCGTCCTCGAACCGGATCGCAACACGGCTCAACCGCTTCGAGATAACCGCACGGCCACCGCGTACCACGGTCGCGAAATATGGCAGGATCACCTCGCGCGCACCGCTGGCATTGGTGCGGGTCGCGACCACGTCGAACGTCGCATCCGCGGAGATCTCCGCGCCGGTGTCGTTGCAGTTCGAGCGCAGATTGGTGATCGAAGCGACCACGTCGATCGCGCGCGCCTCGCGGCTGGCCGGCGGATCAAACAGCGTCACATCACCGGTATAGGCCGGAATCGCGATCGCCGGGCAGGCCGAACGCGTAACGGTGATACCGCCGCTGGCATCGATCTGATTGTCTTTCGCGCAGGCGCCCAGACTGGCGAGCGCAACGACGAGGATAAACGGCTTCAGATCGGGCACGGACAGACTTCCTTCAGGCGAGCGGAGAAAACCGCGGAACGGCCGATAGGCGGCGAAGGCGATCATAGGAAGCGGCTTTCGCAGAGGCAAGCAATCGCGTAGAGGCCGCGCCATGACCGAGACCGCTCTTTCACGCCCGACTCTCGAGCTGTTGATCGCAGCGCCACGCGGCTTCTGCGCGGGCGTCGATCGTGCCATCCGCATCGTCGAACTGGCGATCGAGAAATATGGCGTGCCCGTCTATGTCCGCCACGAAATCGTCCACAATCGCTTCGTCGTCGACGGACTGAAGGCGAAAGGCGCGATCTTCGTCGAGGAACTGGACGAAGTTCCCGACGATGCCCCCGTCGTATTCTCCGCTCATGGCGTGCCCAAGGCAGTGCCGGCCAAGGCGGAGGAACGCGGACTTTCCTATCTGGATGCCACATGCCCACTGGTGTCCAAAGTCCATCGGCAGGCCGAACGGCTCGTCGCGGCGGGCCGACACATATTGTTCATCGGCCATCGCGGCCACCCCGAGGTCATCGGCACCTTCGGCCAGGTGCCCGAAGGATCGATGACGTTGATCGAGACCGTCGAGGATGTGGATGCGCTGACACCGGCCGATCCCGCCAATCTCGCTTTCCTGACCCAGACCACCTTGTCGGTCGACGACACCGCCGCGATCGTCGCTGCGCTGCGCGCGCGTTTTCCAGCCATTAGCGAGCCGCGCGGCGAAGACATCTGCTACGCGACGTCCAACCGTCAGGCTGCAGTCAAGGCGATCGCGGCTGCATGCGACGCGATGATCGTGATCGGCGCACCCAATTCGTCCAATTCGCTGCGTCTTGTCGAAGTGGCGGAACGCGAAGGGATACGCGCACGGCTCATCCAGCGCGCAGCCGAACTCGATCTGGACTGGCTCGACGACGTCAAGACGCTGGGCCTGACCGCAGGCGCATCAGCCCCCGAGCTGCTGGTGCGCGAACTGGTCGACCATCTCTCCACGCGCTTCGACATTGTCGAGCGAGAGGTGGAGACCACGGTGGAATCGATCGCATTCAAGCTGCCTCGCGGCCTCGAAGCCGCCTAGGAAGATCAAGCATATGGCAGTCTATACGCAGGTTTCCGCCGAGGAGATGGCGGCGCTTCTCACGCGCTACGCAGATGCGGGCCAACTCGTATCGGCCAAGGGCATCGCCGAGGGCGTCGAGAACAGCAATTATCTGGTCGAGACCGACCGGCATCGCTTCTTCCTGACACTCTATGAGAAGCGCGTCGATGTCGACGACCTGCCCTTCTTCTTCGCATTGCTCGATCATCTCGCAGATGCGGGCAATCATGTGCCACGCACGATCAAGGACCGCGACGGCGTCCAGTTGCAGCAGGTCGCGGGACGCCCCGCCTGCCTGATCGAATTCCTCTCCGGCGTCTCGGTCAGTCATCCGACCCCGGCACAGACACGCGCGGTGGGCGAAGCGTTGGGCCAGATGCATGCCGCACTGACCGACTTCGCGGGCGACCGCCCCAACGCCCTGGGTCTTGCAGGCTGGCATGCGCTGGCGGCGCGCTGCGGTGACGATCTCGACCGGATCAGCGAGGGGCTTGGCGCGCGGGTCACCGACGAACTCGCCTATCTCGACGCACATTGGCCCACCGAACTGCCGATGGCGGTGGTCCATGCCGACCTGTTCCCGGACAATGTGCTGATGCTCGGCGACGCCGTGACCGGGCTGATCGATTTCTATTTCGCCTGCCGCGAAATCCGCGCCTGGGACGTCGCGGTGACGCATGCGGCCTGGAGTTTCGAGAATGACGGCACAGGCTATCACCCGGATCTCGGTGCGGCGCTGATCGAAGGCTATGATGCCGGCTTCGGACTGAGCGATGCGGAGCGCGCTGCGTTGCCGGTGCTGGCGCGTGGTGCCTGTCTGCGCTTCCTGCTCACCCGCGCCTGGGACTGGCTGAACACGCCCGCCGACGCGATCGTCAACCGCAAGGACCCGCTGGCCTTTCTGCGCCGGCTGGACGTCTATGCAGCCAATCCGGAGATATTCACGCGATGAGCGAAACGAGCGAGCTTCCTCATGTCGAGATCGCGACCGATGGCGCATGCAAGGGCAATCCCGGCCGGGGCGGCTGGGGCGCGCTGATCCGCATGGGCGATCGCGAGAAGGAGATTTCCGGCGGCGAGCCGCACACCACCAACAACCGCATGGAATTGCTGGCGGCGATCAAGGCACTGGAAGCGCTCAACCGCCCCTGTCGCGTGACGCTGTCGACCGACAGCAACTATGTGAAAGACGGGATCACCCGCTGGATCTTCGGCTGGCAGAAAAATGGCTGGAAGACCGCCGATCGCAAGCCGGTGAAGAATGCCGAGCTGTGGCAGGAACTGCTGACGGCGATCAAGCCGCACAGGATCGAATGGCTATGGGTGAAGGGTCATGCCGGCCACCCCGACAATGATCGTGCCGACCGGCTGGCGAGCGACGCTGCGCTCGCCCAGCCGCGCAGCTAAAGTCTGATCAGCTCAGCTGGCGTCTTCAACCTCTGCGCCAGGCCCATTCTTCTTGAGCGACTCGATGGCTTCCTTGGCGCTGGTCTTGCTCGAATAGCCCTCGGTCCAGAACATGATCTCGCTATTATATTTGAACTTAGCCACGAACTCGCCGGCCTTGTTCTTCTCGATCACGAACTTGTGCGCCATGGATTCGACTCCTCTTGATCTCGATCAATCGAGACTAACGCGCCTAGCGCCTCCCTGCCAAGCCTATTTGAACCGCGCCGGATCGTAGAGTTTTGGATCGAGTCCCGGTTCGGGCGCACGCTTCAATATCAATGCAGCCGCCAGCCTCGCGGCGGCGGGCGCGGTCTGAATGCCGAAACCGCCCTGCCCGGCGCACCAGAAGAAATCCTGCACAACCGGATCGAAACCGTAGATGGGCAGCCGGTCGGGCGCGAAGCTGCGCAACCCCGCCCATTTGCGCTCCACGGCATCGACGCGCCAATCGACGGCGGCCTCGAACCTGTCGATCGCGTTGGCGATATCGATCTCCTCGGGCGCGGCGTCACAGGCTTCGGTCGGGCTCTCGTCATGAGGGGTCAGCCAGAGCCGCCCACCCGCTTCAGGCTTGAAATAGAAGCCGCCACCGATATCGATCACGATCGGCAGCGCATCGGGACGGACCGGGTTGGTACGGATCTGCATCACGGTACGGCGATAGGGTCGAATTCCAAGTGGTCGAACGCCGGCACGGCGGGCGACCGGATCGGCCCAAGCGCCCGCGGCATCGACCAATATGGTCGCGTGGATCGGGCCGGCCGTGCTGTCGATCGACCACCCCGAATTGCCGCGCACGCCAGTGAGAAAACCCGCCCTCGTCAGCAATGCCGCACCGTGGTGGCGCGCCCGTGCAAGGCAGTCGGCATGAAGCGCAGCGACGTCGATATAGGCGCAACTTGGCTCCAGCACGCCCAATGTCCATTCTGGCCGCAGCCCGGGAACATGGGCGGCGGGATCGACCTCGGTCAGTGCGACGCCACTGGTCGCAAATGCATCCAGCAATGCATCGAAAGCAGCGCGGTCGTGCGCACGGCCGATGTGAAGCGCGCCCATCGGGTCCAGGAAACCGCCAGTCCGGAGCGCCGCACCGGACGCTGTCGTCAGCGGCTGGATACCCGCGCCGCCATAAGTCTCGCTCCAGAACGCAGCCGAGCGTCCGGTCGCGTGATAACCGGGCATATCCTCCGCCTCGAGCATCGCGACCGATACATGCGGCGCCAGCTCCGCAGCCAGGCTCGCGCCCGCAATGCCGGCGCCAACGATCGCGATGTCGTAATGCATCAATCGGCCGGCGCGTGCCGGTCCAGGAAATCGTCGATCGTCGACAATGCGCGATCGCGGACCGGATCAACTTCGCGCAATATCTCGTGAGCGGATTCGTCGCCGAAGCGCAGCAATTCGGCGTGGGGCAAACGGCGCGCGGCCTCACGGATCGCCGCCGGCTGGACCAGCCTGTCGCGATCGGCGCACAGCAGCAGCAACGGTGTCTCCACCGCCTCCAGGCGACCGGGCAGAAAGCTGTCGAGTATCGAACGATAGGCCACCGCCAGCCATTTCCAGCTTGGCGGCCCAAGCGCAAGCTCCGGCTGCTCTGCCTTCCACCACAATTCGTCTTCATAACGATCGTCCGAATGGGTGAGGAATGCCCGGCGTGAAGCGCCGGGCAGTGCCGGACGTTCGTTGGTCTTCCACGCGGCGCGCGCAGGATCGCCGATCCGGGTCATGAACCGCGCGACCTTTTCGGCAATTGCGGGACTGAGCGGCGCACTCCGCATGCCCAGCATCGGCGCGACCAGCACGACCGCGTCGGGCGCGATCCGCTTCTCTTCCAGAGCGCGCAACACCAGATGCCCGCCCATCGAATGGGCGACGATCACATGCGGTCCGGGCGAACTGTTCTTGAGGACAGCGAAACGCGCGGCCAGATCGTCGATCCAGGGGGCGAAATCATCGGCATGCCCGACCCGCGGATCCGGACCGAGGCGGCCCGAGCCACCCTGGCCACGCCAGTCGAAGCTCGTCACCCGCCAGCCGCGCTCGTGCCAATATATGAATGATTCCAGATATTTTTCGATAATATCGCCGCGGCCACCCTGGAACAGCAAGGTGCCGCGCACGTCCGGCATTGCAGCCGGCCAGTCGAACACGCGCAACGGCCAGCCATCGGCCGCGGGCTCGCTGCGGATGATCGCCCCTGCTGGAATGATGCGACGGTCGATCACCGTAAACTCCCCCGAAGCATCAGCCATATCCTTGGTTACGGTTTCGTAAGGCATAACGTCTAGACCTCGTTGGATGACCGGGGGGACTTTTACGCACATTCTGGTGGCCGCACTCGGCTGCCTGCTGCTTGTGGCGGTGTATACCGACCTCAAGGGCAGGACGATCGAGCATTGGACCAACGCGACCATCGCGTTGCTGGCTCCCCTCTATTGGTGGTCGCTCGGATACACATTGTGGCCCGACGCCGCGATCCAGATCGGCATCGCGCTGTGCGTTTTCGCGGTCTTTGCCGCGATCTATGCGACCGGCGCGATGGGCGGCGGCGATGTGAAACTGCTCGGAGCACTCGCGCTGTGGCTGCCGATCGTGCCGTTGCTCGACATGCTGTTCATCATGGCGATCGCGGGCGGCGTGATTACGATCATTGCGATGATCGGACACAAGATCAGGAAAATACAGGATAAAATCGAAGTTCCCTACGGTGTTGCAATCGCCGTGGGCGGGCTCTGGGTGATGTCCGAACAATATCTTAACCATTTTGCTTGATGAAACGTCGCGGGCCTTTTTGGGGGGCCGGCTCAAGAAGCGAGAGTCGTCATGGATGTAAAGAAGATCGCACTGCTGGTTGGCGCACTGCTTGTCGCAGCGGTGACAGCCTTCATGGCAAAGAGCATGTTCTCGGGCGCGTCCGCGCCAAGCGCGGAAGCGGCACCGACTGTGCCGATGGGCCCTGAGGTATTGGTCGCGACTCGCGCGATGCCCATTGGCACAATCATCGAGCCCGACAGCTTCCGCTTCCAGCCCTGGCCCAAGGATCTCATCCAGAGTGCCTATTATCTCAAGGGCGAGGCCGATCCCGGCACGCTGTCCGGCACTGTTGTCCGGTACGCGATCACTGCCGGTCAGCCGATCACGCAGGGCGCGCTGGTGAAGCCGGGCGATCGCGGATTCCTGGCGGCCGCACTCGGCCCTGGCATGCGCGCGGTAACGGTTTCCGTCGGCGCCGCCACCAGCGTGGCCGGCTTCGTCTTTCCGGGTGATCGCATCGATCTGGTGCTGACGCAGGAAGTCGCCGGCACCAGCGACGGCCCCGGTCTCAAGACGTCGGAAACGATCATCCGCAACCTGCGCGTGCTCGCCACCGATCAACGCACCACGAACACCAATGACGAAGGCAAGACCGAAGTGAAGACCTTCTCCACGGTCACGCTGGAAACCACGCCACGTATCGCGGAGAAGATCGCGGTCGCGCAGACCATCGGGCAGCTCTCGCTGTCGCTGCGCTCGATCGCCGACAACACTGCCGAGCTTGAGCGGGCCATTGCCGCCGGCGAGGTCACGGTGCCCGAAAATGCCGATCCGAAGGCCGAGAAGCAGATGCTGCTCGCCATCGCCTCTCGCCCGATCGACACCGACACGACCTTCGTCACCGGTGCCGACGTCTCGCGCTTCCAGCGTCGCTCGATGCCGGTCGCGCCGCGCGCGGCGACTGCGGTCGCCCAGGGCGGATCGGGGGCGTCGGTCGCCTATGCGCCAGCGGGTCCGGTCGTCCGGGTCGCACGCGGCAACGCCATCACCGAAGTTCCTGTGGGGGGAAAGTAAGATGACAATCGCCAACAAGACAAAGCGCCAGGCGCTCGGGACCGCGCTGGCCGCAGTTCTGGCGCTCGGCGTGACCGCGGCGGGAACCGCGCCGGTTGAGGCGCAACCGTCCAGCGCGTCGCAGCCCGCCAACACGGTCAATCTTTCGATCGGTCGCGGCACGCTGGTGAACCTGTCGGCACCGATGACCGACCTCTTCGTTGCGGACAATGCGATCGCCGACGTCCAGGTCCGGTCTTCGACCCAGCTCTACGTCTTCGCGAAGACCGCAGGCGAGACGACGATCTACGCGACGGCCAGGTCGGGCAAGGTTGTCTATTCCGCCAATGTCCGCGTCGGCACCAATATCGGATCGGTCGATGCGATGTTGCGCCTGGCCATGCCGGACGCGCAGATTCAGTCCACGCCGATGAACGGCCTGCTGCTGCTCACCGGTACGGTCGCCAGCCCCGACGATGCCGCTGAGGCCGAGCGCCTCGCCCAGGCATTCATCGGGCAGGGATCGCAGGTCATCAGCCGGCTGCGCACCGCGACACCGCTTCAGGTCAATCTTCAGGTGAAGATTGCCGAGGTCAGCCGCGAATTGAGCAAGGAGATCGGTTTCAACCTGCTGACGCGCGATGCGTCCGGGGGCTTCCTGTTCGGCCTGGCTCAGGGTCGCCTGCCGGGCTCGATCACCGACATCACCAGCCCGACGCTCAAGGATCCGTTCGGAAACCCGCTGAAGGTCGGTACCCAATACGGCTTTTCCGCGCCTCGCGAGGGGATCACGACGCTCAGCGCGGCCGGCCGCCTCTTCGGCCTCGACGTGCTCGGCGCGCTCGATCTTGCCGAAGCCGACGGTCTTGTAACGACGCTGGCGAACCCGAATCTCACGGCACTGTCTGGCGAGACGGCCAGTTTCCTTGCCGGTGGCGAGATTCCGATCCCGCTCAGCCAGTCGCTCGGCACCGTCTCGGTGGAATACAAACAATATGGTGTCAGCCTGGCGTTCACGCCGACGGTCCTTGCCGATGGCCGCATCTCGATGCGTGTTCGCCCGGAAGTATCGCAGCTTTCGACCACCGGCGCGGTAACGCTCAATGGCTTCGAGGTTCCGGGTATCACCACCCGCCGTGCGGAAACGACGGTCGAGCTCGGCTCGGGCCAGAGCTTCGTCATCGGCGGCCTCTTGAGCAATTCGAGCAACAACTCGATGGAGAAGGCCCCCTTCCTCGGCGATCTGCCGATATTGGGTAGCCTGTTCCGCTCCAAGCGCTGGCGTCGCGCAGAATCCGAACTGGTGATCGTCGTCACGCCATATCTGGTGAAACCTGTCTCGGCGAACCAGATCGTGCTGCCGACCGACGGATATCGTGCGCCGAACGACGCCGAAGCGATCCTGATGGGCAAGACCTTCGAAGGCAAATCGGGTCAGAAACGCCCGCTGCCTTCGGCCGGCGCGCCGCAGACGGTCCCAGGCATTTCGGAGAGCGGTCCAAGTGCCGCCCTGCCCGCCAACGGCATGCCGGGCAACACGCCCCAGCAACCGACAAAGCAGGTGGCCCAGGCGCCCGTTGCGCTTCAGCCCAAGGGCAACTCTGAAGCCAAGCCCGGCTTCAGCTTCGATTGATTGGGAGGGTTTCCATGAACAGCAATCTCGTCCGCAAGGCCGCCCGCCCCGCCCTTCTCGCCCTGAGCCTGACGCTCGGCGCCTGCGGGGGAACGGCCAATCCCGGCCTGGAATCGGTGCATCAACCCGTCGTCAATCGGCTCGACTATGCGCTGGATCTGAACACCGGCGGAAACGGAAGCCTGACCGAGGGTGAATCTCAGCGCCTCGCTGCCTGGTTCGACACGCTTCGCGTCGGCTATGGCGATCGTATCTCGGTCGACGACCCTTCGTCCTATGGCGGCGCAGCCAGCCGCGAGGCGGTGGCTTCAGTCGCCGCACGCTACGGCCTGCTCCTGAACGAAAGCGCACCGGTCACGACCGGCACCGTCCAGGCCGGCATGGTCCGCGTCGTCGTCAGCCGGATGTCGGCGTCGGTTCGTGGCTGCCCCGACTGGAGCCGCCAGTCCCAGCCGGAATATGAAGCATCGACCACATCCAATCATGGCTGCGCGACCAACTCCAATCTGGCCGCGATGATCGCCAATCCCGAGGATCTCATCCGCGGGCAGGCCGGCAGCACCGACCAGCGGGTTTCGAGCAAGGCAATCAAGACGTTCCGGGACAAGGAACCAACCGGAGCAGCCGCGCTCAAGCAGGAAAACAGCAAGGGAGCGCAATGATATGAACGCACCATGGACTCCTTCGCGTGGAGCGGCGCTCCGTGACCCCTTCACCGCCTATGTCTGCGACGAGAACACGGCCGAGACGCTGCGTTCGGTGGCGATCGAGCTCGGCTGGTCGCCCGACAAGGTCAACAAGGGCGGCCTTCGCAATGCCGTCCAGTCGCTCTCGGTCTCGGCCAGCCCCAATGTGCTGTTCGTCGACCTGTCGGAATCCGGCGACCCGCTCAACGACATCAACGCGCTTGCCGAAGTCTGCGAGCCGGGTACGATCGTGATCGCGACCGGCCAGGTCAACGACGTCCGCCTTTACCGCGACCTGGTTGCCAGCGGCATCCAGGACTATCTGCTGAAACCGCTCAACCCCGACCAGCTGCGCGACGCGTTCGCGCAGGCGCAGGCGACGCTCACCGCACCCAAGCAGACCGACACCAGTGGCGACCGTCCGCACGTCATGACCGCCGTCATCGGCGCGCGTGGCGGCGTCGGTGCCTCGACCGTCGCGACGTCGATCGCATGGCTGCTCGGCGAGAAATCCAACCGATCGACCGCGATTCTCGATCTCGACGTCCATTTCGGCACCGGCGCACTGGCGCTCGATCTGGAGCCAGGCCGCGGCCTGACCGACGCAATCGAGAATCCGAGCCGTATCGACGGACTGTTCATCGAACGCGCGATGGTGCGTGCGAGCGACAAGCTTTCCGTGCTGTCCGCCGAAGCGCCGCTCAGCCAATCGATGATGACCGACGGATCGGCCTTCTTCCAGCTCCAGGAAGAAATGCGCGCCGCGTTCGAATGCACCGTGATCGATCTGCCGCGCAACATGCTGATCCAGCATCCGCATCTGCTGCAAGAGGTGCAGGCCGCCGTGGTCGTGACCGAACTGACCCTGGCTGCCGCGCGCGACGTCATCCGGATCCTGTCCTGGCTCAAGAGCAATGCGCCTCAGTCGCGCGTGATGGTTGTCGCCAATCGCGTACCGGTCACCGGCGCGCCGGAGGTGAACCGCAAGGAATTCGAAACCTCGATCGAGCGCAAAGTGGACATGGTGATCCCGCTCGACGCCAAGATCGCGGCGCAGGCAGCGAAACTCGGCAAGCCGCTTGCCGAGGCTGGCAAGGGTTCGAAGATCGGCCAGGCGCTGATCGAGCTCTCGAGCCGCCTGCTCTCCACCGTCGAGGAAGTGGCCGATGCCGACGATCGGCAGGCCAAAGGCAAGTCTCTGCTCGGCAAGCTCGGCGATTTCAAATCGCTGATGCCGAAGAACAGGAAAAAGGCCGCAGCCTGAAGCTGGCGGTCTGCGAGGGCGCCGCTTTGGGCGCGGATGAGGGAATGGGCCTATGACGCCGATGATGCCAATGATCATGTTGACGGTGGGCGTGCTGGTGACCCTGCTGCTCGTCTTCGTGGCATTTTCGGGCCCGTCGTCCAGCAAAGCGCTGACCCGGCGCCTGTCGTCGGCAAAGGACCGCCACGCAGCATCGACGCTCGCCGCGATCGAAGCGCAGATGCGCAAGGCGATCTCGTCGCGCAAGGCGACGAAGATGGACAATGTCGCCTCGCAGATCCTGCCCAACCCGGCGCTCCTCAAGCAGCGTATCGCGCGAACGGGCAAGACGTGGAAGCTGGGCCAATATGGCGCCGCATCGCTTGGTATCGCAGTCGGAACCATGTCGCTGGCCATACTGCAAGGGTTACCCTGGGCATTCTCGATTCTGCTCGGCGTCATGCTTGGGCTCGCGATCCCGCACATGACGGTGAGTTATCTCATCAAGAAGCGGGTGAAGACCTTCACGACCCGGTTTCCCGACGCGATCGAACTGCTCGTCCGCGGTTTGCGTGCAGGTCTGCCGATCTCGGAGACGCTGACGGTGGTCGCCAAGGAAATTCCGGGCCCGGTCGGTGAGGAATTCAGCACCGTCGGCGACAAGATCCGCATCGGCCGTACGATGGAGGCCGCACTCCAGGACGTGGCGGATCGGCTGAACACACCGGAATTCCAGTTCTTCGTCATCACATTGGCGATCCAGCGCGAGACGGGCGGCAACCTGGCGGAGACATTGTCCAACCTGGCAGATGTGCTGCGCAAGCGCGCGCAGATGAAGCTGAAGATCAAGGCGATGTCGTCCGAATCCAAGGCGTCGGCCTATATCGTCGGCTCCCTGCCTTTCCTCGTCTTTGCACTGATCTACGCGCAGAGCCCCGACTATATGGGCCAGTTCTTCACCGACCAGCGGCTGATCTTTGCTGGTCTTGGTGGGCTGACCTGGATGGGCATCGGCAGCGCGATCATGGCCAAGATGGTCAGCTTCGAGATTTAAGGGGCGGATAGAGACATGACCAACGCACCTGCCGGACCGACGCTGCTGGGAGTCGACGTGATCTGGGTGGCCACCATCCTGGCCGCTGTCGCGACCTTCGCCATGCTCGTCGCGCTCTATGCCGCGACCACAGTGCGCGATCCGATGATCAAGCGCGTGAAAGCGCTCAACGCCCGGCGCGAACAGTTGAAGGCGGGCATCGTCGCCTCGACCTCGCGCCGCCGCGCCAAGCTGGTCCATCAGAGCGAAACCACGGACCGCATCCGCGAATTCCTGAAGACCTTCAAGGTTCTGCAGGACGAGCAGGTCAAGGCGGCACAGGTGAAGCTCGCCCAGGCCGGCATCCGCTCGAAGGATCTTGCGGTCACGATCATCTTCGCGCGCCTGATCCTGCCCATCGTCATCGGCGGCACGGTGGTACTCGGCGTCTATGCACTCGACTGGTTTCCCGATTGGGGACCATTGAAGAAGTTCGGTCTGACCGCCGGCGCACTGATCATGAGCTACAAGGCGCCCGATCTCTTCATCGACAACAAGATCAAGAAGCGCAGCGATGCGATCCGCAAGGGCCTGCCCGATGCGCTCGATCTTCTCGTCATCTGCGCCGAGGCCGGCCTGACCGTCGACGCCGCATTCGGCCGGGTCGCCCGCGAACTCGGCCGTGCCTATCCTGAACTCGGCGAAGAATTCGCGCTGACCGCGATTGAACTGGGCTTCCTGACCGAGCGCCGCATGGCGTTCGAGAATCTCGCCTCGCGCGTCGATCTGGAGGCCGTTCGCGGCGTTGTGACCACGATGATCCAGACCGAGAAATACGGCACCCCGCTCGCCTCTGCGCTGCGCGTTCTGTCCGCGGAGTTCCGCAACGAACGCATGATGCGCGCCGAGGAAAAGGCCGCGCGGCTTCCCGCGATCATGACCGTGCCGCTGATCCTGTTCATCCTGCCGGTGCTGTTCGTCGTGATCCTGGGCCCTGCGGCCTGCTCGATCTCCGACAGCTTCCTGAGCGGGAATGCGACGGGCGGAGCGACCTGACCGGGTAAGCGACAGCGGAAGCGCCGTGATCAAGATCTGGAGCGGGCTTCGATGCAATCATGTCGAAGTCCGCTTCTTCGCGTCCGCAGTTCTCACTTTCTGAATCGGTGTGATATTCGCCTCCGCAGGGAAGCCGCTTTCAATCGTCGCAATGCTTCAGAGGTCAATCACGCTCGACATCCACAGGAAGTGAGCAACGGGCGGAGACGACTGCATCGGGCATCAACTCGTCGACGATCCAGCGGCGGCGGATATTGAGCAAGGTCGCGGCGGGCAGGTGGTGGAGCTGGGCGGACTGATCCGCGACAAGTGGATCAAGGGCAAATCGGGCATCCCGCTGCTCAGCCAGATCCCGATCGTCGGCGGCCTGTTCGGCAACCAGACCGATATCGGTACGCGGACCGAGTTGATCATCCTACTGACCCCGACCGCGATCCGATCACCCACCGACGTTCGTGCGCTGGTGGACGACCTCATCGATGGGCTCGACATGACCAGGCCGCTGGTCGATCGTGCCATCAAACACCGGGTGAGCCAAGGCCCCGCACTACCCCCGCCCGCGCCGCCGTGCTGCCCCGTCGCGCGAACAGGGTCATCCTGATCGCCGTGATCTGGATGCTAATCCTGGTCAGCGCGATAGTCGCAGTGCTGATGCTGCGCGGCATGTCGCGCGCGGTCGATGCCAATGCGGCGGGCCAGGCACTGACGCAGAAGCTGCTGGCGGAGGGCACGGTCACGATCGGGCGCAAGCAGATCCAGATGCAGGTATCGAGCGAGAGCGGGCGCCTGGATATCAACGAGGCGTCGCTGGAATTGATCGATCGGGCGTTGATTAGGCTTGGGGTTGAGGCCGGGGAGCGGCGGGTGGTGCTGGATCGGCTAGGGGCTCATCGCGGGGGCGAGGCGGGTTATTTGGTCCTTTGACGAATTGGACGCGGTGCTGAGCATTCCATCGGGATTCCAAACCACATGCCCGCGCGGCGCCTTCACGTTCAGTTCCGGATTGCCCGAACCACAGCAAGGCCATCAGCCTGCTCAACTGGCACGGGCGCTTGGCGGCGCTAAGGGCCAGATCACGCAGAGCCAAGCCGAGCCGAGCCGAGCGTAATCCTTACGTATCCAGGCGGGAGTGCAGATCGTCCGTTGACCACACTCACACGGACAGCCAATTTTATGGATGATGCGGCGGCGATATCGGCATATTCAGCCGCGAAGTATTGCTCGACCGGATCGTCGAAAACCATCCCTTAACACGAAAACTGACAGTGCATAGCGAGACGCTGGGCCGAATTTCAGTCATTTATTAAATCACATCGCAATTCTGCGAGAGCTTAAAATTACCATTTAATTCTCTTCTCTTCTCTTCTTTCATCAATCAATTTCTATAAAAAATTCCTATCTAACACGAAATTTACCTAATTATATCTTTCACGAGATCGTACCACCCCCTCTGAATTCAATCGCCTAGAAATAATTATAAAATTAGAAATCACATCACGCATCTTTTGCGCATACACCCTAGAACCACCATCCACACTTCCAATATCGAACAATACCCATGAACAAATTGCACCATAAACCGCACCAAAAGCCGCACTCAACATTGAAAAGCGATACCAACCCCTATGAAATAACATTCAACAACGACATCGCAATATCACACACTACCTTTTTGAAAAAACTTTATAAATTATACTAAACAAAATCGCAGCAGCCGTCATTATTATGTAAAGTTTAACTTCCGCAATACTTATATCAATCAATCCAAGATAGAAATATCCATACGACAACGATAAAATCATCATCGAAATAAGTATAGCTACAAAGAAATATTTACTACAGACTATTTTCATAATACTAAAACCTCATCGAACGGCGCAAGTTCCATCGGCTATAGATTCAAGCTGGTCCAACCTTGCGTCGATAGCCTCAACAATATTTCTTGACCTTGAATGTCCATACTTGGCAGCAAGACCAACAACGAACGCCCCTGCACCGATTGCCCCGGAGGTTCCCCTTGTTATCAATTTAGCAAGAAATGCCCTAGCTCCACCGAATCCGACACCCGCCGCAGCCAATGAAGCAACTCCAAATTCAGTCTGATTCATACTATGCGTGATCCTTTCCGAATTCAAAGCCGCCGGGTCATTATAAAATCTACTATTTGATATATACCCCGGAAGATTCTTCTTAGTATTATTTGATCTAGACGATATCCTTCTACACGTAGGAGATTCTGGAACCACATCACCACCTATACTATTAACCCTACCAATCTGTATGTCTTGTATGTTTGTAGCCAATTTCTCAATTTGAGCCGTAATGATAATATCTGGACCATCTGGCTCACTAGATTCTTCCTTACATTCCGCATCTGTCTTGCACGATTTCGTACCACTTGGATCATATTTATTTACAGGATCATTCCCTACATATGCATATAGGTTCATCTGATCTTCATAGCCAACCGGATCAGTCTGAAGGAATCGCCCGAGAGTGGGTGAATACATACGCGCCTTGTAATAATAAATGCCCAGTTCAGGAATCCAAGCTTGACCGGTATATTGGAACCGGCCGACATTGGCTGTGGCCGGGATACCATATTCATCATAGCTATTGATCGATGAAAGCGTGCCATCCGCATTCGCAATGCCCGTAACCGTCCCTTGATGATCCGCATGGAGATATTTCGGCGTCGACAGGCTGGATCCCTCGTACCAGACCAGCGGCTCATCGACTCCCGCGCCATGGACATAGCGTCGAAGAACGACGTTCGTACTCGAATATTCGGCAACCAATGCATCGCCATCATACAGGAACTGGGTCGTGCCGGTACTGCCGCCCGACGTCTGGAACAGGCGCCCAAGCGGATCGTAGAGCAGACTGGCACTGGCCGCTCCGCTCGCGGACACCAATCGATTCTCTAGATCATAGGCATAGGTCGACGCCCCGTCCGAGGTGAGATTGCCATTCGCATCATGAGTGAACGTCGCGCCCCCCGCAACCGTGTACTGATTGAGCCCGTTCTTCGTATAGCCACGACTGACATTCACATTGCCCAGATAGGCATAGCTATCGTTATTGCGCGCCCTGGTGACGATCTGCCCGGCAGGATTATGGGTATAGGCATATTCCACCGTACCGGTACCGCCGATGAACGCGTTTGCGAATGCGTTCATCCGCAGGCCCCCGTCATATCCGTAGACACTGTGATTGTTGTTCGTGCGATGCATCGTTACGCGCAATCCCGCCGCATTGAAGGCGGTCTGGAACAAGCCAAGTCCACTATTCTGGTTTCCATAGTACATCCGGTCGAGGCCATCGAACGCATAGTCGAAATACTGGCCGTCTGGATGCTCAACGCGCCAGCGATTATTGTTGGGATCGTTTTCATATTTCAGGACACGGCTGTATCCCCCCATATTGATTCCGGTCTGCTTCAGGCGTCCAAACCCGTCATATTCGCTCGTTATGCCTTCACCGCTCAGACTGTCGAAGCGCGCCTTTGTTTGAAACCCGCGCAGGTCATATGCGTAATAGACATCGCGCGTGTGCGTTGGATCCAAGGCCACGGGGCTGCTACGCTCGGGTACCGTTTTCACGGTCATCCGATTCAGTTCGTCATATGCGAATCCAAGACTCAGGCCCTCCCGCTTTCTGAGCGATGTGCGATTGCTGTTCGCATCATAGCCATATTCCTCATAATCGGTGGAACTGACGGCCCCTGCCGTCGACAGCGCCGTCGCGGGCGTCGCCGGATTGAAGGACGACGGCAGCGTCGACGAAGGGAATTTCCAGCGGGACTGTCGATCGAAGCCATCATAGACATATTCCGCCTTGTTGCCGTTCGCATCGACCACATACTGCGGCTTGCCATTATCCGTGTAGCTGAGGGTTACATAGGCCTGTTCGAGTGCGGGACTGCTCGTGCCGACGGCCTGCCGGACCTGGATCAGCTGACCGGCGACATCGTAGATATTCTTGGTGATCCGGTCGGGGCCCTGCGATCCCGCCGTTCCGAGCGCACACGCATCTGCCGGCAATGAAGTGAATATCGCCGTATTCATACGAACGGCTGTGCATTCCAGGCGATTCAATGCATCATATTTATACTGCGTGACCCGATGCGTCGCTCCCCCGCCCTTGAGCACGTCCTTGATCTTGCGGCCGGCACTGTCATACTCCGTCTCAACGGTCTGGAATATCGTGAATCCGGACCAGGCCGACGGTGCGACCAACTCAGACTGCCATGACGCCAATTCGCCTTTCTCGACCTTGATGACGCGCCCCATGCTGTCATAGGTGTTGCGTATCGCCGCATATTTGATCGCCCCCCCCGCGTCCGGGTCGGGTTTGATCTCCCCTGTCAACCGCCGCATACCGTCATATCGATAGCCGGTCGTGAAATCGGAAGCGCTGCTTTGCGCCAATGCGACCTGTGGTATCGCGGCCGTGCTCAGCAGAAGTAATGCCAGTCGGTGATTCATCACCTGTCCCCTTTTCGAATATCTGGAATGCCTGCGCTCGATGCGCACGAGATCTGTGATCAGGGACAACTGGACAGGCCGGCGCGCGGCTTGGTCTCGCTGATCTTGTTCCCATAGACGTCGTAGCCGAAGCAGGTTCGGAGAGTGGTGCTATCGGCGGTAACCGTTACGCCTCGAACCAGAAGGTTGTTCGGTCCACTATTCGGGCCATAATCATAGGCGGTGACCACCTCGTCGGAGCTTCCACCGGAACAGGCGCCACTGACGGTCGCGGTCGTTCTGCACATGCGCTCCTCGGTCTTCACCCACACCGGCGTTGCCGCCTGGACATAGCTTCCGCCGCTATTCTTGATCCACGCATAGCGCTGCGCGTAGCTATAGCGCTTTACCGGCGCGATCCCGCCCACCGCAGGTCCGGTTTCGGTCAGCACACCGCAATGCGTTGCCGAATAGGTATAAGTGGTCGAATAGGTAGGCGTAGCCAAGTTTCCGCGAGGATCGGTGATCGACGTCGGCTGCGCACATGCCCCAAAGGTTTTCGTTTCGACCAGGTCCGCAAGAGGTGAACCCGCCTTCGCTCGCGCGGTCGTCTGCGTAGGATTTCCCGACGCATTCAATACCTGCGAGATATAATTTCCTTCCGGCAACGTCGTCTTCGAAAGCATTCCGAAGTAATATTCGTACGATGTCGTCTTCAGAAGAGAGTTTCTATGACTATCAATCACCCACAAAGCCGGATTTATGACATATGTATCGGATGAAGATAGACTTCCGGTTCTGGAAAGCGTGATCTTATCGGTACCACTATTGTAAGAATATGAATAATTTGCAACCTCACCATTTACAGATACCGAAGAAACTCTATTACCATTGTTTGTTTGGCAATTATGGCTGAATCCGCATATATTTCCTACATATGGATACGTATATACTATATTATATGTTCCGCTATCTGGCGTTCTTACTTTAAAGTATGTGGAATCTCTAGCGTATACAGTTACATCTCCGGAAGCATTGGTAGCCTGAAAATTCCCTCCACCATTACCTGGCGCGAAAGATGTCGAGTACGATGCCGATTTCCATGAACCACTTAAACTACACGTATCCGCTGCAGGATCGCAATATTCATATGCATTATTGATCGCTACGACGGATACAATACTTCTCCATTTTAGCTGATCTGTTAACGCCGAAGATTCGTAGTTAAATTTCAGCTGATACCCGGTATTGGACGTTATGGATTGAATCCTGAAAACCGGAACCCCGGATATCGTGACCTTCTTATGGTGAACAGTCCATCTCACACCATTTTTCTTTTCTAAATAGTCAGCGATATTCCATTCTTTGCTGTACCCGTTTGAATCTGGAGGATAATAATAGAATGAATTTGTAAAACTCATATATGTGCCATCTTTGAGCGTGACACTCGTTGAAGATGCACTGGATCCTGTAGCCGACAAGGGCATCCCATGAGAAAATGGCTCGTAGAAATTTCCGAACTTGGCGTACGTACTCCGCTCACCAGAAAAAAACTGCTCCGTGACAATCTCATTGAAAAAATTGTCTCTCCACGCACCCCCGCTATAATATCTTTCATACGAGAGTCCGAATAGATCATCCGGCCCTATGGATATGTCTCTGATAGAGTATTGAATATCGCCATTTGCTATATCTACCCCGTTATCATCAACAATCGGCCTCTCCGGCGGAGGAAGACTCTGTGCATGTACAGCGCCACTTGCTAACCAATAAGCACTCATAGCTAGTAGAGAAGATTTGAGAAAGACGTCAATTTTCATGGCTATTCACCACCTTAAAAGAGATAATTGATTGTTTCGACGAATTATGGCGTCAAAGCATAGAAATCACCGACACCAAGCCAGCTGTTTTTCCTGATCCGCAAATACCGAGTAGTCGCGCCAATCGCGAATTCGGTCTTCACGCCATCGGCCGTGCCGGAAACAGTCGTGACCGAAGTCCAACTGCTGCCATCGTTGGAACGCTCCAATGCCGCGGTATTGAGATAAGTTGGCCCCCAACCGCCAGTGAATGACGCATTGATAGGAACCAGGACGACCTTCCCGACCGCTTTTGCCGAGCCCAGATCCATCATGACCCACTCGTCCGTCCCGCCATTGGTGCCATGGACGCTGGATATGCTATTGTAGACCGCATCCCGCATACCGGCGCCGGTGCCGGACAGACCGGTGGAACTGATGGAGTTGGAACTCGCCGAATAGCTGCTGGGAATGATGACAACCGGGCCCGTCACGGTATAATTGGATCGATTTCCTGCAGCATCAAATGTCGCTGCAACAGACAGTCCATTGTTTACTGTTCCAGACGTGGAAGTGGAAACCAGCCGTCCCAATGCATCATAACTATAGGTTGCGGTCTCGTTTCCAGAAGCCGGACCGACAGTGACAATAACAAATGTGGTCAATATGCCCAGACGTATGAAATTTCTTTTCATGATGCCCCGCGTCGATTTTGATTCGAATGCGGTTATTGATCATGCTGCACCATGATCGAGCAATGCATGATTTTGCATATTGCGGTGCAAACATCATCCAAATCGGATTATTATGATATTTTTAATGACGATGACAGAAACATCGAGAAACATATCGGGATTAAGATTATGAAATCCGATATTTTCGAAATTCGTTTCTAGGATGAATCGCGCGATCTCGACGTAAGCATTCATTTCCTCTGATCAGGAGACGACAGATACTCGATGGGGAATGATCGAATGAGAATGCTGCGATTTCACAATATCGACCGAGAAAAGCGTCAAGCCGATGTTGTGAGGTTTATACGCATAATGCCGACCAGTTTCGTTCGCCCCTGAGGGAACGAGCGCAGAAATCTCCGATTCCGATGTGTCTCATTGCGCAGCGATGAAATGGCCGGAGGTTTTTCAGAGGCCGTCGAGCGGGATGGTCACGCGATAACGGGGCAACGGGGTACACCCACATACAAAGCTATAGGTTGCTCGCCCTTGCTTCCGTTAGCCTAGCCAATCTCCGGGCCTGGAATTGCATTTGAAGGTCGCCGTTGACCAAGAGCGGTCGTAGCCAGACAAATTCAGAGCGTGACGTCGACATTGGATTGCCGCGGGGCTTTGCCCCTCGCAATGACGATTCAGCTTTTTTTGGATACGACCTTGCCGGCCGCGAGTGGCTATATGTCGGCAGTTCTGCAAGGTGCAGCACGCATCACAGGCGGACTATGCCCTCGTCTCCCGCCCTTTACCAAGAGCGCTTCAGACCTGTCGCGCAGCATAGCGCCGCGCACGCCTTCAAAAACCCTGCCCCGGCCCGAAAGCCGGGGCAGTATATTCAAGCCTTCAGCGCCGCCTGCGCAGCGGCCAGGCGTGCAATCGGCACGCGATATGGCGAAGCCGAGACGTAATCCAGGCCGGTCTTCTCGCAGAATTCGATGCTGGCGGGATCGCCGCCATGCTCGCCGCAGATGCCCAGCTTGATGTCGGGCCGGGTCGCCCTGCCCCGCTCCGCCGCCATTGCGATGAGCTGGCCGACGCCTTCGATATCGAGGCTGACGAACGGGTCGCGGGCGAAGATGCCCTTGTCGACATAGGTTGTCAGGAAGCGACCGGCATCGTCGCGGCTGACGCCGAGCGTCGTCTGCGTCAGATCGTTGGTGCCGAAGCTGAAGAACTCGCCGACTTCGGCGATCTCGCCCGCCATCAGCGCGGCGCGCGGCAGCTCGATCATCGTGCCGACGAGATAGTCTACGGTCGCACCACGTTCGGCGAAGACCGCCTGCGCAGTCTTGTCGACGATCGTCTTCATCAGTTCCAGCTCGCGCTTCGTCGCGACCAGCGGGATCATGACTTCGGGGATCGGTGCATCGCCGGACTTCTGGGCGACGTCCAGCGCCGCCTCGAAGATGGCGCGGGCCTGCATCTCGTAGATCTCGGGATAGGTGACACCCAGACGACAACCGCGATGGCCGAGCATCGGGTTGAACTCGTGCAGCTCGGCGGCACGGCGCTTCAGCGTATCGATGCTGACGTCGGCTGCGGCCGCGACCTCGGCGAACTCCGCCTCTTCATGCGGCAGGAATTCGTGGAGCGGCGGATCGAGCAGGCGGATCGTGACGGGCAGGCCCGCCATCACCTCGAAGATCTCCGTGAAGTCCTTGCGCTGTTCCGGCAGCAGCTTGTCGAGCGCCGCACGGCGGCCCGCCTCGCTGTCGGCCAGGATCATCTGGCGGACCGCGGTGATGCGCGCCGCGTCGAAGAACATATGCTCGGTCCGGCACAGCCCGACGCCCTCTGCGCCGAACTCGCGCGCGGTGCGGCAGTCGAGCGGGGTTTCCGCATTGGCGCGAACCCTCAGGCGGCGGACCTGATCGGCCCACTCCATCAGCGTGCCGAAATCGCCCGACAGCTCAGGCTGGACGGTGGGAACGGAGCCCATCATCACTTCGCCGGACGCGCCGTCGATGGTGATGATATCGCCTTCCTTCACCTCGCGCGAACCGACACGCATCAGCTTGGCCTTGGCATCGATCGCCAATGTGCCGACGCCCGACACGCAGGGCCGGCCCATGCCGCGTGCGACCACCGCCGCGTGGCTGGTCATGCCACCACGCGCGGTCAGGATACCACGCGCCGCATGCATGCCGTGGATATCCTCGGGGCTGGTCTCGGTCCGCACCAGGATGACCGCATCGCCCATCTCCGAGCGCTTTTCGGCGGTATCGCTGTCGAACACCGCGATGCCCGATGCCGCACCCGGCGAAGCCGGCAGGCCCTTGGCCAGCACGTCGCGTGGCGCATTGGGATCGAGTGTCGGATGGAGCAGCTGGTCGAGCGCCGAGGGATCGACACGTGCGATCGCTTCCTCACGCGTGATCAGCCCTTCGCCCGCCATGTCGACCGAGATGCGCAGGGCCGCCTTTGCGGTGCGCTTGCCCGATCGGGTCTGCAGCATCCACAATTTGCCCTGCTGGACGGTGAATTCGATGTCCTGCATGTCGCGATAATGCGTTTCCAGCAGGTCGAACACGCGTGCCAGTTCCTCGAAGGTCACCGGCATCGCCTCTTCCATCGAAAGCGGCTTGGCCCCGGCCCGCTCGCGCGCGGCCTTCGTCAGATATTGCGGCGTGCGTATGCCCGCGACGACGTCCTCGCCCTGCGCGTTGATCAGGAACTCGCCATAATAAGCGCGCTCGCCGGTCGCGGGATCGCGGGTGAAAGCGACGCCGGTGGCCGACGTGTCGCCCATATTGCCGAACACCATCGCCTGCACGTTGACGGCGGTGCCCCAGTCACCGGGAATGTTGTTCAACCGGCGATAGACTTTGGCGCGTTCCGACTGCCACGATCCGAACACCGCGCCGACCGCGCCCCAGAGCTGGTCGTGCACGTCCTGCGGGAACGGCTTGCCCCATTGCTGCTCGACAAGCGACTTGTACTCGGCGACCAGCGCCTGCCAGTCCTCTGCGCCCATCTGGGTGTCGAGGTGGAAACCCTTGTCTTCCTTGGCGATCTCCAGCGCTTCTTCGAACGCGCCATGATCGAGCTCAAGCACGACGTCCGAATACATCTGGATGAAGCGGCGATAGCTGTCCCAGGCGAAGCGTGCATCGCCCGACGTATCGGCAAGCCCCTTCACCGTCTCGTCGTTGAGACCCAGGTTGAGCACGGTATCCATCATGCCGGGCATCGAGACGCGCGCGCCGGAACGGACGGAGACAAGCAAAGGATCGGCCGCATCGCCAAAGGCCTTGCCGGTCACTGCCTCGATATGGGCGATGCCGTTCGCGACCTCGGCCTTCACGCTCGCGGGGAAGGTCTCACCCTCCTCATAGTAGAGCGTGCACATTTCGGTGGTGATGGTGAAGCCTGGAGGGACAGGCAGGCCGATCGAGGCCATGCCATCGAGATTGGCGCCCTTGCCGCCGAGGAGATTCTTGTCCCCCTGGCCGCCGTCCGACACACCGCCGCCGAAGCGGTAGACATATTGGGTCATCGTTCCGTCCCTGTTGGAAAAAGGGGCCTGTATTCGTAGCCTTCCGTCAGCCGCGCTCAGCCCTCGATCTTCGAAAAATCGGCCACGCGATGCACCGCATCGCGAACCCGCGCCAACATCCCCAGTCGCGCCGCCCGCTTTGCCGGGTCGGTATCATTGACCATCACCGCTTCGAAGAAGCTGTCGATGGGTGCCCGCAAGGTCGCGAGCGCGGCCATCGCGCCCTCGAAATCCTCCGCCGCGATCGCCGCCGCGGCCTTGGGCTCTGCTGCATCCAGCGCCGCGTCGAGCGCGATCTCGGCCGGTTCGGACGGCGCAGCGGGCGCAACGGTCGGCGCGGCTTCCTTCTTCAGGATATTGGCCGCGCGCTTGTAACCGGCGAGCAGATTGGTGCCGTCCTCGGTCGCGACGAAGCCCTGCAACGCCTTCACCCGCGCGAGCAGGCGGACGAGATCATCCTCCCCACCCAGCGCGAACACCGCGTCGATCAGGTCGTGACGCACACCGGCTTCGCGCTGCTGGACCTTGAGACGGTCGGCAAAGAAATCGAGCAGTTCAGCAGTGTCGAGCGACACAGCTTCACCCTCGACGGACAGACCGGCCTTGGCCCGCTCGAACACAGCAAGCAGGTTCAGCCTTGTGCCGTTGACCAGGACCGTCTGGATGGTCTGCAGCGCCGCGCGACGCAGCGCGAACGGATCCTTCGACCCTGTCGGCCGGATGCCCTGTGCAAAGAAGGCGGCCAACGTATCGACGCGGTCGGCCAGCGCGACGCAGGCCGGGATGCAGCCCTCGACCGCAGCGACATATTGCTGCTGCAGCGCGGAGACGGTGCCGGGCTTCTCACCGGCATGCTCGGCATAATAGCCGCCCATAATGCCCTGAAGCTCGGGGAATTCGCCGACCATCGAGGTTGCGAGATCGGCCTTGGCAAGCAGGCCCGCGCGGCGTGCGGTTTCAGGATCGCGTTCGGGGAAATATTCGGTGGCAATCCATGCGGCGAGCGAGGCGATACGATCCGCCTTGGCACGCAACGTGCCCATGCCCTCGTAGAACAGCATGTTCTCCAACTTGGGCAGATAGGTCTCGAGCAGTGCCTTCAGATCCTGTTCCCAGAAGAACTTGGCGTCGGACAGGCGCGCGGCGAGCACCTTGCGGTTGCCGTCGACGATCTTCGCGCCGCCATCCACGGCGACGATATTCGCGGTGCAGATGAAATTCGGCGCCAGATTGCCCTCGCGGTCGTTGACCGCGAAATATTTCTGGTTGGTGCGCATGGTGAGCTGAATCACCTCGCGCGGCACCTGCAGGAAAGCGGGGTCGAACGCGCCGAGCAACGGCACCGGCCATTCGGTCAAGCCGGCATTTTCGCCGACCAGCCCTTCGTCCTCGACCAGCGCCAGTCCGGCATTGGCAGCCGCGGTGGCGGCACCCTTGCGGATCAGCGCCTTGCGCTCTTCCTGGTCGACGATCACGTGGCAGGCACGCAGCTTCGTCGCATAATCCTCGGCATTGCCGATCGTGATCCGGCCGGGATGGTGGAACCGGTGACCGACCGTCTCGGCGCCCGAGGTCACGCCCTCGATCTCGATCGCAACAACATTGTCGCCAAGCAGCGCGACGATGCCCTGCAGCGGACGCACCCAGCGCAGACTTTCGGTCGTCTGGCTCGCGGCGCCCCAGCGCATCGACTTGGGCCAGGGAAAGGCGCGGACGATCGCGGGCACGGCTTCCGCCAGAACGCCAGCCGTGTCACGGCCGGGCTTCTCGATCACCGCGAAGAGGACACCATCGCGCTCGACGAGTTGCTCACGAGTCAGGCCAGTCGAACGCAGGAATCCTGCCAGCGCCTGTTCCGGAGCATTGGCGCGCGGCCCCTTGCGCTCTTCCGACACCGCATCGGTCTGCAACGGCAGGCCACGCGCGATCAGCGCGAGGCGCCGGGGCGTCGCGAAGGTTTCGATCGCAGTGGGCGCAAGGCCGGATTTCGCCAGCTCCTCGCCGAACAGCCGTGCCAGATCGGCGCGCGCCTTGTCCTGCATGCGCGCTGGAATTTCCTCGGAGAGGAGTTCGAGCAGGAAATCAGCCACGGCGATTGCCCTCGCACCAAAATCCCGTTCGGACTGAGCTTGTCGAAGTCCTGCCCTTCCTTTCGGCGTCGCAGGCAAAGAAGGACAGCCCTTCGACAGGCTCAGGGTGAACGGCGGGGGTGACGACATGGTGCATCACGCAGCCCACCCGTTATGTTCCATCCATGCCGCGCAGCTGCCCTTGGCGAGATCGCGGACGCGGCCGATATAGGCCTGTCGCTCGGCGACCGAGATCACACCGCGCGCATTGAGCAGGTTGAAGATGTGGCTCGCCTCGATCGCCTGCTCATAGGCCGGGATCGGCAGCTTGCGCTCCAGGCACAGCTCACATTCGGCCGCCGCCTTGCGGAACAGGTCGAACAGGCGGTCGGTATCGGCAACCTCGAAGTTCCATGTCGACATCTGCCGCTCATTTTCGAGGAAGATATCGCCATAGGTCACGCCGTGACCGTTGAAATCCAGGTCGTACATGCTGTCGACGCCCTGGATATACATGGCCAGGCGCTCGAGCCCATAGGTCAGCTCGCCCGCAACCGGCTTGCAGTCGAAACCGCCCATCTGCTGGAAATAGGTGAACTGCGTCACCTCCATGCCGTCACACCAGACCTCCCAGCCCAGTCCCCAGGCGCCCAGCGTCGGGCTCTCCCAGTCATCCTCGACGAAGCGGATATCGTGCTTGGTGAAATCGATGCCGATCCGCTTCAGCGACCCCAGATAGAGTTCCTGCAGATTGGCCGGGCTCGGCTTCAGAATCACCTGATACTGGTAATAATGCTGGCCGCGGTTCGGGTTCTCGCCATAGCGGCCATCGGTCGGACGGCGGCAGGGCTGGACGAACGCGGCGTTCCAGGGATCGGGGCCCAGTGCACGCAATGTCGTCGCGGGGTGGAAAGTGCCCGCCCCCATTCGCATATCATAGGGCTGAAGGATCACGCAGCCCTGCGCGCTCCAGTAATCATGGAGCGTCAGGATGAGCTGCTGGAAGCTTGGTGGCCTCGAATCGGTCAATTTTCAGCCTTCGCAGATGCAAAAAATCTCGCGCGAGCCTTTGGCGGAAGCATCCCTGATGGTCAAGGAGCACGGGGCTTGCGACGAGGCTTGCAGAAGCATGGCAGCCACGCTCTACTCCTGATGATGCACTCGATATTTCCGAACAAGGACAAGTGGATGAAGAAGCTCTTCGGCGCATTGCTGGCTTATGTCGGGCTCATCGCGGCACCGTCCACCGCGCAGGCCAAGGACGCGGATCCCGCACTCTGGGTGGTGAAGGACAAGGACACCACAATCTATCTGTTCGGGACAGTGCATATCCTGAAACCCGGCCTGACCTGGTTCGACGAAGCGGTGAAGACCGCGTTCGACGCGTCTGACGAACTCGTGCTCGAGATGATCGAGCCTGATCAGGCGGAGATGCAGAAGCTGGTGATCGCCAAGGGCATCGATCCCGATGGGCCCCCGCTCACCCAGAAACTCTCGGAGCCGGCGCGCGCCAATTATATCAAGGCGATGACGGATCTTGGCGTGCCCTATCAGCAGTTCGAGGCGATGAAGCCCTGGATGGCATCGGTGTCGCTGTCGCTGTTGCCACTGGGCAAGCTCGGTTACGATCTCAACAGCGGCGCGGAGAAGGTGCTGAGCAAGGCCGCCAAACAGGCCGGCAAGAAGCTGGGTCAGCTCGAAACCGCAGAAGAGCAACTCGGCTTTTTCGACAGCCTGCCGGAGGACAAGCAGATCGCTTTCCTCAACGCGACCGTGGACGAGATTCCGACGGTCGGGGAGACCATGGAGAAGATGGATGCAAGCTGGGCCAAAGGAGATCCGGCATCGCTTGCGAAACTGATGAACGAATCGATGGACGCGACGCCGGAGCTGAACAAGATCCTGCTAACCGATCGCAACGCGCGCTGGGCGGCATGGATCGACAAGAGGATGGAAACGCCCGGCACCGTCTTCGTCGCCGTCGGCGCAGGTCATCTTGCGGGCAAGGGCAGCGTCCAGGAGCAGCTCAAGGCGTACCGGATCAAGGCGAAGCGCGTGAAATACTGACTGTCGACGCCTCTCTCCAAGCCTGTATTGTTCATTGCGCCGTCAGTACGGCGTCCCGATAAGGTCGCCCATGAAGCGGTTTCTGCTCCCCCTCCTCGCGCTTGCCGGCGCCGGCTGCGCATCGGCGCCGGCCGGGCCGCCTCCACGCCCCGCGCTGTGGAAAGTGTCCGACGCGGATACGACCATCTATCTGTTCGGGACGATCCATTTGCTGCCCCCCGACACGCAGTGGCGGACCAAGGCGTTCGACGATGCGGCTGCACGGTCGCAGCAGCTGGTACTTGAGATCATACCCGACGGCATCGCGGATCAGCAGGCCGCCGCGATGAAGGCGATGGCCTATTCTCCCGGCCTGCCGCCGCTCGCCGAACGCGTGCCCGCCGACAAGCGCGCCGCGCTCGAGGCGCTGATCACGCGCAGCGAGATCCCCGCCGCATCGCTCGACGGCCTCGAAACCTGGGCCGCGGCACTGGCACTGGGGTCGGCGACGCTGCGGACGCTGGATGTCAGCCAGAGCGAGGGCGTCGAACAACAATTGGGAGACAGTTTCAAGGCGGCCGGCAAACCCATCACCGCGCTTGAAAGCGTCGATGGCCAGATGCGTCTGTTCGACACGCTGCCCGAAGCGACGCAACGCAGGTTTCTTGTCAGCGTTGTCGATAGTGCGTCGGACGCTGGTTCCTCATTCACGAAGATGATCGACGCATGGTCGAGCGGCGACATCCGGAAGATCGCGGTCTCCTTCGATGCCGAGTTGCGGCGATCGCCCGAACTCGCGGAAACCCTGTTCAAGCGCCGCAACGCCAATTGGGCCGACTGGATCCGCAAGCGCCTCGATACGCCGGGCACCGTGATGGTGGCGGTGGGTGCCGGGCATCTGACGGGCAATGATTCGGTCCAGACCTTGCTCGCGGCGCAGGGACTGACGGTGACGCGGGTGCAGTAGTCGTACAAAAGACCAGCCCAGCTTGCATCGCGCGCGCATTCCGAATATAGGCGCGCGCTTCCCGTTATGGTCATCCCTGGAGGCGTGGCGGGATTGTACAACCAGCATTTGGAGACATGCATATGAGCGATCAGCTTACGCTGTCGGCCGAAGCGCGCGATCGGGCTGGCAAGGGAGCCTCCCGTGCCCTCCGCCGTGAAGGCCGCGTGCCCGCCGTCATCTATGGGAACAAGGAAGAGCCCGTCTCGATTCACATCGAGGAAAAGTTCCTGAACAAGCAGCTTTCGACCGGCCACTTCATGAACACCGTTGTCATGCTCGACATCGGTGGCAAGACCGTGCGCACGCTGCCCAAGGACGTGGCATTCCATCCCGTCACCGATCGCCCGCTGCACGTCGATTTCCTGCGCATCAGCGAGCACGCCAAGGTGCATGTCGAAGTGCCCGTGCACTTCGTCGATGAAGAGACCTCGCCGGGCATCAAGCGCGGTGGTGTGCTCAACATCGTGCGCCACGAGCTCGAGCTCGTCTGTGACGCCGCCGAGATTCCCGACCAGGTCGATATCTCGCTGGCCGGCTTCGATGTCGGCGATTCGATCCACATCTCGGCAGTGAAGCTGCCCAAGGGTGTCGAATCGGCGATCACCGATCGCGACTTCACCATCGCGACGATCGTCGCGCCGTCGGCGCTCAAGTCGAGCGAAGGCGACAACGAGGCTGCGGCCGAGGGCGAGTAATCGCGCAACGCCTGTTTCCCGTCACCCCGGCACCCGCCGGGGTGACGGCAGCGGGCCAACGGGCACGAGCCAATGCAGATCTGGGTCGGCCTCGGAAATCCCGGCGCGCAATATGCGATGCACCGACACAATGTCGGCTTCATGGCGATGGATGCGATCGCCGCGGTCCACGAATTCTCCCCCGTCCGTAAGGCCTTTCAGGGCTGGACGCAGGAAGGCCGCATCGGATCGAGCAAGATCCTGCTGCTGAAACCCGCCACCTTCATGAACGAGAGCGGTCGCGCCGTCGGCGAGGCCATGCGCTTCTACAAGCTCGACACGGGCGACGTCACCGTCTTCCATGATGAGCTCGATCTGGCGCCGTTCCGGGTGAAGGTGAAGACGGGCGGCGGCACCGCCGGCCATAACGGCCTGCGCTCGACCGAGGCGCATATCGGCAATGAATTCCGCCGCGTCCGCATCGGCATCGGCCACCCCGGCCACAAGGACCGGGTGACCGGCCATGTGCTGGGCAGCTATGCCAAAATCGAGATCGATCCGCTGTCCGATATGCTCGGTGCGATCGCCGCAGAGGCGTCGTGGCTGGCCAATGGCGACGATGCCCGCTTCATGAACGAGGTGGCGTTGCGGCAACAGGATTGAAGCCGCACATTGACCCTCATGGCCATTCCCGCGAAAGCGGGACTTCAGACGATTTCAGAGACTCGCACGGGCATCGCATGATCCCGGCTTTCGCGAGAAAGACACCGAAGGATTGAAAGCAACATGGGTTTCCGCTGCGGCATCGTCGGCCTTCCGAACGTCGGCAAGTCCACTCTCTTCAACGCGCTGACTCAAACTGCGGCGGCGCAGGCGGCGAACTATCCGTTCTGCACGATCGAGCCCAATGTCGGCAATGTCGCGGTGCCCGACGAGCGGCTCCAGGCGCTGGCCGCGATCGCGGGATCAGCGAAGATCATCGAGACGCAGCTCGGTTTCGTCGACATTGCCGGGCTGGTGCGCGGCGCCAGCAAGGGTGAAGGGCTGGGCAATCAGTTCCTCGGCAACATCCGCGAAGTGGACGCGATCGTTCATGTGCTGCGCTGCTTCGAGAATGACGACATCCAACATGTCGACAACAAGGTGGATCCGATCGCCGATGCGGAGACCGTCGAAACCGAACTGATGCTGTCCGATCTGGATAGCCTGGAGAAGCGCGTTCCCAATTACGCCAAGAAGGCGGCACAGGGTGACAAGGAAGCAAAGATCGCCGCTTCGGTGCTCGGCCAGTCGCTGGATCTGCTGCGCGAGGGCAAGCCGGCCCGGCTGACGGTGCCGAAGGACGAGGAAGAGAAGCGCGTGCTGGATCAGGCACAGCTGCTGACCGCCAAGCCCGTCCTGTACGTCTGCAACGTCAACGAGGAGGATGCCGCCAACGGCAACGCATTCTCCGCGCGCGTGTTCGAGAAGGCCAAGGCAGAGGGTGCCGAAGCCGTCGTCGTCTCAGCCGCGATCGAAGCCGAGATCGCCACGATGGCGGCCGACGAACGCGGCGAGTTCCTGGCCGAACTGGGGCTTGAGGAAACCGGGCTCGCCCGCGTCATCACCGCGGGATACAAGCTGCTCCACCTGCTGACCTTCTTCACCGTCGGCCCCAAGGAAGCCCGCGCCTGGACCGTGGAGACCGGTGCGAAAGCCCCGCAGGCAGCCGGCGAGATCCACACTGATTTCGAGCGTGGCTTCATCCGTGCCGAGACGATCGCGTTCGACGACTATATCACCTGCAAGGGCGAGACCGGCGCGCGCGATGCGGGCAAGCTGCGCTCCGAAGGCAAGGAATATGTCGTCAAGGACGGCGACGTGATGCTCTTCAGGTTCAACGTCTGAGCACGCGACCGCTCACGTCATTCCAGCGAAAGCTGGAATCCCACTTTCCGTTCACCGCAATCTGAAGGAAAGTGAGATCCCGGCTTCCGCCGGGATGACGGCGAGAATACTCTTCGGCTGCCTGTCAGGGTCATGATCCTGTAGCAAGGCAAGGCCATGAGAGGTTGCTGTGTACAGATTGCTGCTTCCCCTGCTCGCCGGCCTGGCCCTTCCCGCCTGCGCCGCGACCGCCCCCCTCGCTTCGACCAGCGCGGTCGAGCGTCGTGCGCCGGTCACCATCCTGATCTCGATCGACGCGCTGCATCCCGGCCATCTCGGAAAGGGCGACACGCCTCATCTCGACGCGCTGGCGGCGGGCGGCGTCAAGGCGACCATGCGACCGAGCTTTCCGGTGCTGACCTTTCCGAACCACGCTACGCTGGCCACCGGGCTCAGACCCGACCGCAACGGGATCGTTGCCAACATCTTCTACGATCCCCGCCGTCCCAAGACCCGTTTCTACAGCAAGGAGCTCGAATCCTCGGACCCATTCTGGTGGGCGGAGGCCGAGCCGATCTGGATCACTGCGGAAAAGCAGGGCATCCATACCGGCGTGATGTTCTGGCCCGGCGAGGAAGCGCCGCATGACGATGTGCGCCCCAGCGACTGGGCCCGCTTCGATCCCAACTATACCGAGGCACAGCGCGTACGGACGATGCTGGACTGGATGCGGCGTCCCGCCGCGATCCGGCCGGCATTCGTGACGAGCTATTTCGATCTCGTCGACAAGAACGCCCACAAAAATGGCCCGTACAGTGTGGCGACGACGGCCGCCGTGCGACAGGTCGACGCGCTGATCGGCGACCTGAAGGCCGGACTGGACGCGCTCGGCCAGCCCGCCAATCTCGTCATCGTGTCCGATCACGGCATGCGCACCATCGAACCGGAACGCACCGTGCTGCTTTCCAAATTGCTGCCGCCCGAAAGCTACCGGCTGGCCAGCTTTGGCCCGTTCGCGACGATCGATCCACTCCCCGGCCATGAGGACGCCGTCGCACGTGCGCTGCTCACCCCCAACCCGAACATGGACTGCTGGCGCAAGGCGGACATACCCGCGCGCTTCCACTATGGCACGAACCCCCGCATCGCCGCCTTTGCCTGTCTGGCGAAGCCCGGTGCCGAGGTGATGCGCGACACTCTGCCCACCAACAAGGGCGATCACGGCTACGACCCCGACGATCCGGAGATGACCGCGCTGTTTCTGGTCAATGGCCCGGCTTTCCGCCCGAACGCGGCGATCCCCGCCAAGTTCGACAATGTCGATCTCTATCCGATGCTTGCCGCACTGATCGGCGTCCCCGCGCGTCCCAGCGACGGAAACCCGGAAACGTTGCGCCCGCTGCTCGCGCGCTGAAATCCGACCGGAGCATCGCAACAGACTGCTGGGCCGGGAATTGACCTTTCGGTTGCAGCCCGCTTGAAGAACCGTCCCGCAGGAGGTCAGCATGCAGTATTTCGAGGATATTGAGGTCGGCAACAGGACGCGCTTCGGCAGGTACGAGGTCACGCGCGAGGATGTGCTCGCGTTCGCCAAAAAGTTCGATCCTCAGCCCTTCCACCTGTCGGACGAAGAGGCGGCCAAGACCCATTTCGGCCGGATCGCCGCCAGCGGATGGCACACCTGCGCCATGTCGATGGCGATGATCGTCGAAAATCTGACCGCCAACCAGCAAGCCGGCCTTGGTGGCATCGGCATCGATGCATTGAGATGGTGGAAGCCGGTTTACCCCGGCGACGTGCTCAACTGCGAGATCGAAATTCTCGAGAAGACGCCATCACGCAGCAAGCCCGATCGCGGCAGCTATCGCTCACGGCTCACCGTGTACAATCAGGATGGCGAAAAGGTGTTGAGCTACGAGAACACCGCGCTGATCGCGACACGTCCGACCTGATCCAGGGGCTCAATGCCCGTCGAAAGCCACCAGGCTCGCGACTTCGACACCAGCGGCCCTGAGCCGTTCGGCACCACCCAGTTCGGGCAGGTCGACGACGAACAGCGCACCGGCCACTTCGCCGCCCTGGATGCGGATGAGTTCTGCGGTGGCGAGAACGGTTCCGCCGGTGGCGATGAGATCATCGACGATCAGCACCCGCCTGGGTGGGATCAGGTCGTGCGCATGCATTTCCAGCCGGTCGGTGCCATATTCCAGCGCATAATCGACGCCCACGGTGCGTCCCGGCAGCTTGCCGCGCTTGCGGATGGGCAGCACGCCCAGCTTCAGTTCCTTCGCGAGCGCCGCACCGAACAGGAAACCGCGCGCCTCGACGCAGGCGATCAGATCGGGCTCAAGCGGCCGGGCGAGTGCCGCAAGCCGATCGACGGTCTCGGCAAAGCCGGGACCGTCGAGAAGCAGAGCGGTGATGTCGCGAAACTGGATCCCGGGCTTCGGAAAGTCCGGGATGGTACGGATGAGCGCCTTCAGATCGGCATTGGCTTCACTGCTGGCGCTCATCGGTTTCAGTGAGCGCCCTTCTTGTCGCGCCAGATATTCTGGTACGCCATCCAGGTCAGGACGGTGAAGAAGAACAGGAAGATCAACACGCCCAGGCCGACGCTGTGACGATTCTCCAGCTTCGGCTCAGCCGTCCAGGTCAGGAACGCCGAGACGTCCTTCGCCATCTGGTCGACGCTTGCCTTCGTTCCGTCCGAATAGCTCACCTGCCCATCGCCGGTCAGCGGCGGTGCCATCGCGATGTTGAGGTTCGCGAAATACGGGTTGAAGTGCAGCGCCTCGGGCGTCTTCGCGTCCGGGAACTCCTTGAGCAGTTCGGCGGGCTGATTCTGGAATCCGGTCAGCAGCGAATAGACATAGGCCGGGCCGTCATGACGCGCCTTGGTCATCAGCGACAGATCGGGCGGCAGCGCACCCGCGTTCGCCGCGCGGGCAGCGACCTCGTTCGCGAACGGCGACGGGAACTTGTCCGCCGGGATCGACTTGCGGGTCGCGGGCTCGCCGGTTTCCGGATTGATGCTCGGCGTCTCGATCGCCCACTCGGACGCGATCGTCTTGGTCTGGCCTTCGGTGAAGCCAATGCCCTGCAGATCGCGGAAGGTGACGAGGTGCAGCGAATGGCAGGCCGCGCAGACCTCCTTATAGACCTGGAAGCCGCGCTGGAGCTGCCCCCGGTCATATTTGCCGAGAGGCCCTTCGAACGAGAAGGACACTTTCTTGGGGGTCAGGTGGAACTCATGTTCCACGGTCTTGGCGGGGGGCTCGCTCACATAAGCGACGACACCCCAGAGCAGCGACCACAGCAGGACGCCGACAAAGCCGAGACCGACCAGGAAACCGATAGGACGGACCATGTTGTTCTAACCCCTTATTCGGCCGGCTGCGCGGAGGCAGCGTTGGTCGAGAGCGTTGCGCCGTCCTTGCCTGCCAGCACAGCTTCGGTGATCGAATTGGGCAGCGGCAGCGGCCGTTCGATCTTCGAGATGATCGGCAGGATGATCAGGAAGTGCGCGAAATAATAGGTCGCGGCGAGCTGCGAGATGATCACATAGGGCTCTGCCGCCGGCGCACCGCCGCAATAGCCGAGGATCAGCACGCACGGCACCAGGCCGAACCAGAAGAACTTGCGATACAGCGGCCGGTAATTGGCCGAGCGCACCGACGACTTGTCCAGCCAGGGCAGGAAGAAGAGCAGCAGGATCGACGCGAACATCGCCAGCACGCCCCACAGCTTCGCGGGCAGGATGAAGTCGAAGGTGAAGGCGCGCAGGATCGCGTAGAACGGCCAGAAATACCATTCGGGCACGATGTGCGCGGGCGTCGAAAGCGGGTTCGCGGGGATGTAGTTGTCCGCATGGCCCAGATAGTTGGGCGCATAGAACAGCAGGATCGCGAAGACGATCAGGAACACGCCCAGGCCGAAACCGTCCTTCGCCGTGTAATAGGGGTGGAAGGGCACAGTATCCTGCGGCCCCTTCACCTCGACGCCGGTCGGGTTCGACGAGCCCGGAATGTGCAATGCCCAGATGTGCAGCACGATCACTGCAGCAATCACGAACGGCAGCAGATAGTGGAGCGAGAAGAAGCGGTTGAGCGCGGCATTGTCGGGAGCGAAACCACCGAGCAGCCAGGTCTGGATCGGCTCGCCGACCAGCGGGATTGCGCCGAACAGGCCGGTGATCACCTTGGCGCCCCAGAAGCTCATCTGCCCCCAGGGAAGGACATAGCCCATGAAGGCGGTCGCCATCATCAGCAGGAAGATGACCAGGCCGAGCAGCCAGACCATCTCTCGCGGCGCCTTGTACGATCCGTAATAAAGACCGCGGAAGATGTGGAGATAGACCACGATGAAGAACATCGATGCGCCGTTGGCGTGCGCATAACGCAGCAGCCAGCCGGCATTGACGTCACGCATGATGTGCTCGACCGAATCGAACGCAACCGCGCCGTTCGCCGCATAATGCATGGCGAGGACGATGCCGGTGACGATCTGGATCGCAAGCGCGGCGCCCGCGAGGACGCCGAAGTTCCAGAAATAGTTCAGGTTCCGCGGAACCGGATACCCGGCGCCGACCGCATTGTAGACGAGGCGCGGCAAAGGCAGCTTCTCGTCGAGATAGCGCATGAGGGGGTGCTTCGGCGCATATTGCGCAGCCCAGGGAAAGCTCATCTGTGTCTACCTCACCCGATCCGGACCAGCGTGTCCGACGTGAATTCATATTCCGGCACTTCGAGATTCTTCGGCGCCGGGCCTTTGCGAATACGCGCAGCCGTATCGTAGTGCGAACCGTGGCAGGGGCAGAAATATCCGCCGAACTCGCCACGGGGCTCACCCTCGGCGGCGCCCAGCGGCACACAACCCAGATGGGTGCAGACACCCATCGTGATCAGCCACTGCTGCTTGCCGACCTTGGTACGATCCGCAAGCGACTGCGGATCACGCAGCGAATCCACCGGCACCGCATCGGCCTCCGCGATTTCGCGCGGGGTCAGATGACGGATGAACAGCGGCTGTTTGCGAAACACGGTCTTGATTGCCTGTCCCGGCTGGATCGCCGCGACATCCTGCTCGATCGAGGCCAGTGCGAGCACGTCCGCGGACGGGTTCATCTGGTTGATGAGCGGCAGAACGACAGCAGCAGCACCGACTCCGGCGAAGCTGACTGCCGCGATATTGATGAAATCCCGGCGGCGCACACCCTCTACGGAGGGGTCGGTCTCGCTCGGGGTGGTCTGTTCCAGCGTAGCCATTCACCTGCCCTTGCGGTTCGAATCGATATGCAGGGGATCGGCCGCACCTAAAGCGCAAGACTGGACCAAGCCCCTCATTTCCGCCCTTGGTCCGGGGCGGATCGCCGGCCTGATAGCCAAGTGACGGCGGTTTTGCCAACTGCAATTTGACAGGCTTGTAGCATACCCGTCCGCTGGCCTATTCGGCGATCCATGCGGATCGCCCTTTACCAGCCCGACATCGCAGGAAATGTGGGCGCAATCCTGCGCCTGGCAGCCTGTTACGGCGTGGCCGTGGATATCATCGAACCGTGCGGATTCGCCTTTTCGGACAAGAGGCTGGCACGTGCGGGCATGGACTATGCGGCGGCCGCAACATTGGTGCGCCATGCCGACTGGTCTGCGTTCGACGCACAGCGCACCGGCCGGATCGCGCTGCTGACGACGCGCGGTGCTATTCCGCTGCATCAGGCAGCCTTCGCGCCCGACGATATAATATTGATGGGATCGGAAAGCGCGGGCGTGCCCGACGCCGTGCATGATCGGGCAGACCTCCGCATCCGTATTCCGCTTTGCCCCGGCTTTCGCTCCTTGAATGTGGGCATGTCGGCTGGCATCGCGCTGACCGAAGCGCTGAGACAGACTGGAGGAATGCCCGAATGATCGAGCTCGATGCGGAGCAGCAGGCTGCGCGCGACTGGTTCGAAGGACTGCGCGATCGAATCTGCGCCGCGTTCGAGGCGATCGAACGCGACGCGGGCAGCGACGCATGTTTCGACTTTCTCGCCTGGGACCGCGCCGATCCGGACGGCAGCCCGGGTGGTGGCGGCGTACGTGGCGTGATGAAGGGCAAGGTCTTCGAGAAGGTGGGCGTCAACGTCTCCACCGTCGGCGGCGCGTTCGAGGGCGATTTCGCCAAGACCATCCACGGTGCAGCCGAAGACCCCCGCTTCTTTGCGACGGGGATCAGCCTGGTCGCGCACATGGCCAATCCGCACGTGCCGGCCGTGCATATGAACACGCGCTTCCTGGCGACGACCAAGCGCTGGTTCGGCGGCGGCGCGGATCTCAATCCACCGATTCCCTATGAAGCGGACACCGCTGATTTCCATGAACGGCTGCAAGCGGCATGCGATGCGCACGATGCCGGCCATTATCCGCGCTTCAAGCAATGGGCGGACGATTATTTCTATATCCCGCACCGGGGCGTGCATCGCGGCGTCGGCGGCATCTTCTACGACCATCTGGACGGAGATTTCGATTCGAACTTCGCCTTCACCCGCGACGTCGGTGACGCTTTTCTCGACATCTACCCGCAGATCGTGCGCCGGCGCATGGAGACGGAATGGACCGAGGCCGATCGTGCGCGCCAGCTTGCCTGGCGCGGACGCTATGCCGAATTCAATCTCGTCTATGATCGCGGGACATTGTTCGGACTCAAGACCGGCGGCAATGTCGATGCGATCCTGATGAGCCTGCCGCCGATGGCGAGCTGGGAATGACGACCGCAGGCCTGATCCCGGTACCGCGCGGCCATGTCGCGGCAGTGGTGACCTCGCTCGAGATGCTGGTGCGGCCAAGCGCCCGCCCCCTGCCCCAGTCGCCTTTGCGGCTCGAACGCTGGCGCTCACCCAGCGCCGAGAAATACCGCCAGCTTTTCCGCCGGATCGGCGAGCCATGGATGTGGTTTTCGCGGCTGATCATGCCGGAGGCGCAGCTTGTGGCGATCATTCATGACCCACTGGACGAAATCTATGCCGTGCTCGACGCGCGCGGCATCGAAGTCGGCATATTGGAACTCGACTTCCGCACCGAACGCCAGTGCGAGATCGGGTTTTTCGGACTGGTGCCCGAACTTGCAGGCCAGGGCCATGGTCGCTGGCTGATGGCACAGGCGATGGCGCTGGGCTGGCGCGCCGGCATCGAGCGGCTCTGGGTGCACACCTGCACGCTCGATCACCCGGGTGCGCTTGGCTTCTACCGCAAGCAGGGATTTACCCCCTTCGCGCGCTTCGTCGAAACCTTCGCCGATCCTCGCTTGAACGGCCACCTGCCGCGCGAGGCAGCGCCGCATATCCCGCTGATCGACGGCTAGAGCGGATCTGGTTCATTCCGAACCAGATCCGCTCTAAATTTGCTTTTGTTTACCGCGATTTCCGAGCCGGCAGATGATTCCATCTGCCTCGAAATCGCTCCAGATGTGGTTCCTTTTCAGGCCGGATTCGCCTGAAAGGAATACCATCTAGTCCGCCGAAATCTGTGCGTAGAGGCGCGCGATCATCGTCGCGAGATACACTGAAAAGACCGTGCTCAGCATGGCGCTGACCAGTTCGAGGATCAGCTTGGCGATCGGCTCGTCGGCCGGAGCCCCGATGGTGAGCGTGACGGCGATACCGAAGATCGCGGACGCGGCAATGCTTGCAGCGAACAGGATGACAAGAAACGCGGCGAGCAGGACCAGCAGCTTCAGCGCATGACCACGGCTCAATCGCCAGCTGCGGACAAGCATCGCGACCGGCCCGTGGGTTTCCATCGCCGCGACCGGATTGATGAACATCATCCGGATCGCAACGATCAGGAATATGGGCATCAGCAAGAACAGCATGATGCCGGCACCCGCCGCCACGTTCCCGCCGCTGAGCAAGGCTGCAAGTATCAGCACCGGCACCGTGGCGATTGCCCCCGCCACCATCAGCAGCAGCGCGGCCCCAATCAATGGAACCATCCGCGGCACGCCGTCCCTGATCGCTTCACCAACGCTGATCCCCGGCCTGAGGACCAGATTGTTGAGCGTCAGGCCACCCAGGAGCGACAGAAGCAGCATCGGAATCATCAGCAGCATCCATGCCCCGGGCTCCGGCGTCTGCCCCGGCACGACCTCAGGCGTGAATTGTCCGAAGATCACGCTCGGCAGGCCGACGAACGCAAAGGCGACAGGCAGCAGCAAGGAAGCCTCGCGTGCAACGAACGCTGCGCTTTCCGTCCAAGCGCGACTGATCGATAGATTCGGCATCCGGTCTCCTCTGCGGCGGCTCTTCTAGAGCCGGATCGTTTGAGGTGGAAGCGCTTCGCGCTTTCGCCGAGAGGGTAAAGCGTCGGGCCGATTGAGCCCGAAGCGATCGAGGCCTGACGCCATGGCCAAGCCGCACACAATGAGCGGACTTGAAGCCGCGCCGCAGGACGCGCACATGGCAGGCATGAGTGTCTACGGCGATATCGAATGGCGCAGCAGCGACGCGCCCGTCCCCTATCTCGACGCCTTGGCGGAGATGGAAGCGCGCGCGGCCGCCGTCGTGGCGGGCGAGGCACGTGAACTGATCTGGCTGCTCGAACATCCGCCGCTCTACACCGCCGGCACCAGCGCGGATCCCGCCGAACTGATCGATCCGCGCTTCCCCGTCTATCCGGCGGGCCGCGGCGGCCGATACACCTATCACGGCCCCGGCCAGCGGATCGGCTATGTCGTGCTCGACCTCGGCAAGCGCGGACGCGACGTGCGCTGTTTCGTCCATGCCCTGGAAGGCTGGGTGATCGACGCGCTCGCAGTGCTGGGCGTGAAGGCCTGGCGTGCGGACGGCCGCGTCGGCATCTGGACGGACGATGCCGGGCGAGAAGCAAAAGTGGGCGCGATCGGCGTACGCGTGCGCCGCTGGGTCACGATGCACGGCTTCTCGGTGAATGTGACGCCCGATCTGTCGCATTTCGGCGGGATCATACCCTGCGGCCTTCCCGATTTCGATGTGACCAGCCTGGAACGACTTGGCGCAGATCGGGACATGTCGACACTGGATACGGCGCTGCAACAAGGGCTTGAGAGGTTTCTCACTGCCCTGGGCGGCGCACAAAGACAGGGTTGAGGCCCATCAAGTTTGTGTTTACTCTGGGTGATGGATTGGGAGACGGCCAGGGGCCAACCAGATCCTCGCAACTAGGGAGTTTCAAATGCGTGACACGATCTCGAAGCTGATGACCGGTTCCGCTGTGGCCGGCGCGGCGCTTCTCGTCGCGGCCTGCGGCAGCAGCCAGCCCGCCGAGAACAACACGACCGCGAATGTCGAGGAAATGAATGCCGAGGACGCCATGATGGAAGGCGCCACCAACGACATGATGACCAACACTGACGCTGCAATGGGCAACGCAGACAGCATGGCCGCCGACAACGCGACCAATGCCGTCGACGCCAACGCGACGAGCAACGCCTCCTGATCGCCATGTGATCGAGGCTCCCCTGCGAAGGGGGCATCAACAGGGAAAGGGCCGTCCGGCGATGCCGGGCGGCTTTTTCTTTGAGGTCATGAAGGCTCGACGCGACCGGTCATGTGCATCGCGCGACGAAAAGGAGCTTCACGCTTGAGCTTGATTCACCTAATATTTTAGGAATTGGGCCGAGCGGAAGGCAGTGAACACGATCATGAAGAGTATGCGTAACATCTTAGCAGGCGTGCTGGCAGCCGCCGGATTCATTGCGACCGGAGGGATCGCGCAAGCGCAGATTTTCCTCAAATCGCCTGATTTCAGCGGCGCACCGGTCACCGGTGGCGAAGCCGGCGTGGTCGTTGCCCTGCCCGGCGCGAAGCCCGAGGAATTGCACGCGGGGCTGATCTGGAGCCTGCGTGCGGCGCTGAATGTTGCCGCCCTGCAGTGCCAGTTCGAACCATCGCTGCTGACACTCAATCAATATAATTATCTCATTCGCGACCATGGTGCGGAGTTCAGCAAGGCATACGCCACGCTGAACGGCTATTTCAAACGGACCAACAAGACGGTGAAGGCCGCGCAGACCGCGATCGACCAATATGGAACGCGCACCTATCTCGGTTTCTCGACCGTCCAGGGACAGCTCGGCTTCTGCCTCACCGCCAGCCGGATCGGCCGGGCAGTCCTGTTCACCCCGAAAAACGGGCTCGGCGAAATCGCGACACGGCGGATGCGCGAGATCCGCAACAGCATGATTCCGATGGGCGAACAGCAATTCTCACGCTTCCTGATGCCGCCCTACCAGGCAAAGCTGGTGACGCTCGATCCGAAATGCTGGGACAAGAAGGACCTTCTGAAGAAGACCTGCCCACGACCAGCCTGACGCGCGTCCGTTCGCCGTCACTTTGAGACCCACTCACCGTCGCCCCAGCGAAAGCTGGGGCCCATACGGTCTTCGAAACGCGGCGCGGCCGGACACATCGCATGGGCTCCAGCTTTCGCTGGAGCGACAGTGAGGAATATTTCCTAGAGTCGATCTGGTTCAACCTGAACAAGATCGACTCTAAGGTTTCCTTTGTTTGCCGCGATTTCCGAGCCGGCAGATGATTCCATCTGCCTCGAAATCGCTCCAAACCTGACGAGAACACGCCACGTCGCTTTCGCGCTCAGCGCAGTCCCAACTGCTTATGCGTCTGCAGCGACAGCCGCCATTTCGGGCGCGCCATGGCGAAATCGATCGCGGCCTGCACATTCGCCTGCCCACGCGCATCATCCATCGGCTGGATCAGGAAATGGTGGAAGTCCCAGCCTTCCATCGCCTCGAAATCGCTGCCGGGCTGCGGCCAGACCAGCTTGAGCTCGTTGCCCGAGCGCTGGACCACCTCCGAACCCGCCTTGGGGCTGACGCAGATCCAGTCGATGCCCGCAGGCACCGCGATGGTCCCGTTGGTTTCGACCGCGATTTCGAACCCTTCGGCATGCAGTGCCGCGATCGCAGCTTCGTCGAGCTGGAGCAAAGGCTCCCCGCCAGTACAGACGATATAGGCCTGCGCACGATCGGCGCCCCACAGCGCGCCGGCCTTGGCGGCAAGCGCGGCTGCGTCCGGATATCGACCGCCGTCAGTGCCATCCATGCCGACAAAATCGGTATCGCAGAAGCGGCAGATCGCGTCCGCCCGGTCCTGCTCGCGGCCCGTCCAGAGATTGCAGCCGGCGAAACGCAAAAAGACGGCACGCCGCCCCACCTGCCGCCCTTCTCCCTGGAGCGTCAGGAACATCTCCTTGACGGCATAGCTCATGGCTGGGCCGGCGCCGCGCCGTGATCGACCAGCCCCGCCTCCGCAAACCCCTTCGCGCGCAGCCGGCAGCTGTCACAGGTTCCGCAGGGCTGGCCTTGCGGTGTCGGATCGTAGCATGACCAAGCCAGCCCGCTGTCGAGCCCCAACCGATCGGCCTCGCGCGCGATATCGGCCTTGCCGAGATGCTGGAGCGGCGCGTGGATGCGGAACGGTTCCCCCTCGACCCCGGCCTTGGTCGCGACCTCGGCCAGTTTCTCGAATGCCTCGATGAATTCGGGCCGACAATCGGGATAACCCGAATAATCGAGCGCATTGACGCCGACGAAGATGTCGCGGGCACCGCTCGCCTCGGCCCAGCCCAGCGCGACCGACAGGAAGATCGTGTTGCGTGCGGGAACATAGGTGACGGGGATGCCATCATCCACACCGTCGTGCGGCACGTCGATATCAGCGGTCAGCGCGGATCCGCCAAAGGCCCTGAGATCGAGCGGCAGCACCACATGCCGTTCCGCGCCGATTTCATGCGCGATGCGCCGCGCGGCGGCGAGTTCGACAAGATGGCGCTGATTATAATTGATGGTGAGCGCCAGCACGCTGAAGCCGGCCTCTCGCGCGAGCCCCGCGCAGACCATCGAATCAAGCCCGCCCGACAGCAGGACGACCGCGCGCCGGGCGCCTCGGGATTCTCCATTCGCCATAATGGCGGCGCGCTACGCGCTCGGCGCCGTGCTGGCAAGTCGGCCGAGTCTGGATCGGATGTTCAAATCATCGCGGGATCGCCATTCGGGTCAGGCTGGAGCGAGAATGGTGTCGATCGAGAACCGGAGCGGAGCGTACGTCAGTACGTGAGCACCGGAAGCGCAGAGCGATGCCGTTCGCAGCCCAGCCTCACCCGAATGGCCATAACAAACGGGCCGCCTCCGGTTTCGGATGCGGCCCAGTTAGGCTGTTAGCCTGCTAGGGAGGAAAATGTGCCGAACCCGGCACCCTTCCCGTTTAGCCGGCAAGCGTGAATATCTGATTAAGCTTCAACGACATGCGCCGGCATGGCGGGCTTCGTACGACACATTGAAGGGGGCGTTGCTCACAATCCCCTGGGATTCGATCTGAAGCACCTGACTGGTCTCGACACGGATCGTCGTCCGGCCATGGCCTGCACCGGGACAGGTATAATGCACCGTCGCCCGGTTTGCCTGGCTGTCGATCACGAAACGCGAACAGACGCCGGTGCCATGCTGCACCTGCATCAGCATTGCCGGATCGGCGACGCACACCTTGCGCGGAGGCGCAGTTGAGCCCCGCACCCGCAGCTCCCACAGGCCACGCTCGATGCTCCGCAGCGCCGGAAGATCCTGGGTTCGTGCGCCCTGACCCGTCTGCGCGGCGGCAACGCCAATCAGCGCCCCGACCAGCAGCACGCCCATAGGGCCGATATATCGAAAACGGGTCGCGCGCATCGTCTGTTTCCCTCACCGGAACAGGAGAATGACCGTCGCTGCGAACCCAGACGCGACGAATCGTTACGCACACCACATAAGGTCGGCTGACGCGGCTGCAAGCCCCTGAGAGTCTGTTTGAGAAAGCCGGTACCAGCCCGCTCCCCCGCCCAACCACCCGATCCAGTATGATCCTGTCGGGTGGTTGGGCGGGGGAGCGGGCTGGTACCGCCAGAAAGCGCTCTTCCGCGCTTTCTCAAACAAACTCTCAGCTTTCGACGGCCTCCAGCGGAATCGGAAAAACCCGTGCGCAAAAGGCGCAGTCAACGCTGATCATGCCATCCTCCCCGGCCATCTCGCGCCGCTCGTCGGCCGGGAAGCGCCCGATGACGTCAACGATATGCGCCGGATCGCAGCGGCACCCCTTGGCCAACGGCGTCTCGGTGAGCACCCTCACCTCGTCCTCCTCGTTGAACAATCGCCAGACCAGCGTATCGAGCGCCAGTTCGGGATCGGTCAATTCGTTGCCACGGATCGTCTCGCCCAACATGCGGACATGGTCCCATTCGGGATGATCGAGCCGGGTATGGAGCCGTTCGCGGCCTTCCTCACCCTCGGGCAGATGCTGGAGCAGCAGTCCGCCGACGCGACAGCCATCGGGATCGCCCCGCATTGTCCCGAAGCGTACGAGCGTGGGGATCTGTTCCGACTGGCAGAAATAATTCTGCGCGGCTTCGCCGAGGGACGCGCCTTCGAGCGGGACGATCCCCTGATAGCGCTCTCCCGAAACCGATTGATCGAAGGTGATTGCAAGATAGCCCTTGCCGAACAGCGCAAAGAGCGTGGGATCGGTGGGAATCTCGGCCAGACGATCGGCGTCGAACTTCACATAGCCGCGCAACTCGCCGCCACGATAATCGCAGACCAGCAGATCGATCACGCCATTTTCGGTCTGTGCCTGCAGCGTCATCTGCCCGGCATCGTCCTTGAGCGTCGAGCCGAGCAGCGCGGTCAATGCCAGCGCCTCCGCCAGCACTTTCTCGATCGCGGGCGGATAGCCATGCGACGCCAGGATCTCGTCGAGCACCGGCCCAAGCCGCACCACGCGCCCGCGCGCATGATGGCCGGGAATGGTGAAGCCGAGCAGGGAATCAATGTTGGAAGTCATCACGTCTCTTTCACGCCATTCCAGTTTTCGCTGGAAATGACGAAGATGGGGCCTGGGTCGTCCGGTTCAACCGATCTTGCCCAACGCCCACAGCAGCACCGACTTCTGTGCGTGAAGGCGGTTCTCAGCCTCGTCCCAGATCACCGAGCGCGGGCCGTCGATCACCGCATCGGCCACTTCCTCACCACGATGCGCGGGCAGGCAGTGAAGAAACAGCGCATCGGTGCGCGCGCGCGCCATCAGTTCGCTGGTCACCTGATAGGGCATCATCGCCGCCAGCTTTTCCTCCGCATGCGACTGGCCCATCGAAATCCAGGTGTCGGTGACGACCACATCGGCATCCGCCGCAGCCTCGGCCGCGTCGCGGAGAATGCGGATATCGGCGCCGCGCGCACGCGCAGCCTCGACATAGCTGTCGTCGGGGTCGTAGCCGGGCGGACAACCGATCGCGACCGAGAATTTCAGCAGCCCCGCCGCCTCGACGATCGAATGGAGGACGTTGTTGCCATCGCCCAGCCAGGCCCATTTCGAGCCGGGCAGCGCCTTGCCATGTTCGATCACGGTCAGCAGGTCCGCCATGATCTGGCAGGGGTGCGACGCATCGGTCAGCCCGTTGATCACGGGCACGCTGGCGTGATCGGCCATTTCGCGCACCTTCGCGTGATCATCGGTGCGGATCATGATCGCATCGACATAGCGGCTGAGCACCCGCGCGGTATCCGCGACCGTCTCGCCGCGGCCAAGCTGCATCGAGCCTGCATCCATCACGATGCTGGTGCCGCCGAGCTGGCGGATCGCCATGTCGAACGAGACGCGGGTACGCGTCGAATTCTTCTCGAAGATCATCGCGAGCGTGTGACCGGCCAACGGTGCATCGGCATCCACCCGCCCCTTGGGCCAGGCCTTGCGCGCCGCCTTGCGATCGAGCGCGTCAGCGAGCATCGCGGCGACGGCGTCGCCGCCGGCATCATTGAGGTCCAGAAAGTGCCGGGTCATTCGACGGGTGCTCCATAGGTGGAGGCGCCGAGCGAGAGCTTCTCGATAAACTCGGCGATATGGGATTCCTCGACCACCAACGGCGGCAGGACGCGGACGACATTGTCGCCCGCCGCCACGGTCAGCAGCCCGTGCGTACGCAGATGCGCGACGAAGGCGCGGCTGTCGCTCTTCATCTTGAGGCCAAGCATCAGGCCCCGGCCGCGCACGCCTTCGAACAGGGTGTCGTGATTGGGGATGAACTGCTCGAGCGCCTGGACCAACCGGTCGCCCATCCGGTTCACATGCTCGAGGAAGCCCGGTTCCAGGATCACGTCGAACACCGCCTGGCCTGCGGCCATGGCCAGCGGATTGCCGCCATAGGTGGAGCCATGCGTGCCGATCACCATGCCCGCCGCAGCCTTTTCGGTCGCAAGGCAGGCGCCCAGTGGGAAACCACCGCCAATGCCCTTGGCCGTCGCCATGATGTCGGGCTCGATGCCATATTGCTCATAGGCATAGAGCGTACCGGCGCGCGCGACACCGCACTGGACCTCGTCGAGGACCAGCATCAGATCATTCTCGTCGCACAGTGCGCGCAGCCCCTGCATGAAGGCGTCACTGGCCGGACGGATACCGCCCTCACCCTGGATCGGTTCGACCAGGAAACCAGCGGTGTTCTCGGTCATCAGCGCCTTGGCGCCTTCCAGATCGTCGAACTGGGCATAGGCGAAGCCAGGCAGCAACGGCTCAAAGCCGTCGCGCATCTTCTCCTGATTGGTCGCGCTGATCGTGCCGAGCGTGCGGCCATGAAACGCGTTCGAGAAGGTGATCAGCTCATGCTTGTGGCTGTTGCCGCCGACGTGATGATAACGGCGCGCGGTCTTGATCGCGCACTCGACCGCCTCGGCGCCCGAATTGGTGAAGAAGACGGTTTCGGCGAAGGTATTCTCCACCAGACGCTTCGCGAACGCCTCACCCTGCGGCGAGCCGTAGAGATTGGAGACGTGCATCAGCGTCGCTGCCTGATCCTGGATCGCCCTGGTCAGATGCGGATGGCCATGGCCGAGCAGATTCACAGCGATACCGCTGGCGAAATCGAGATAGCGTTCGCCCTGCTCGCCGATCAGATAGCAGCCCTCGCCTCGGACCGGACGCACCTCACTCCGCGGATAGACGGGCATGAGAGGCGTGATGGTCATCGCTAGGGTACTCCTCCTTGGGGTCGCAGAAACGCAAAAAGGCGACCCGTGACGGTCGCCTGAGGCGAAGCGCGCTATACAGGCGCGCGCGGGACGCAACAACCCCCGCGCCGCAGGCTCAGCGGGCGACCGGGGGGATCGGCGTGGCGACCATGCGCGTCGCCTTGCGGTCGATGCTCCACAATGTCCGGGGCTCGACGGGATCCCAGTCTATCGCCTGGCCGGGAGTCGGAACCGGCAGCGTTGCCACCAGTTCCAGCCGAGCGCCGGCCCGGGGCAGCTTCAGTGCGTAGATTTCCGGCCGATCATGGCCGCTGACATAGAGCAGTCCGTCGGCACCCCAGGCCGCGCCCGAGGCGCTTTTCGGGGCAAAACGGGCCAGCACCGCCTCGGGGAAAATCCAGGATTCGAGCGGCTGGTACGCAGCATCCATCCTGACCAGCGTGGTGAAGCGATGATCACGCCCCGGCTCCCCGCCCCGATCGTCGTAATTGGCGAACACCGCCCACCACGACCCCGCATGCCAGTCGAGCACCGTGAGCGAGCCATACATGCGGCCCAGGCTATGCGTTCGAACATGACGCAGCGTCTTCGTATCGAAGATCTCGATCGTGCTCGCCATCGGCACGGCGGGATAGTTGGACGCGGCGCAGACCAGCTCAGCTTTCACCACCGCGCAGCTGTTGATGTGCGGAAACAATGCCGGATCACCGCGCCAATGCGCCACCCTTTTGCCGCTGCTTTTATCGTATTTTCCGATCTCCGCATTGTCGATCGCATAGACATGGGCCGGGCCCGCCGCCACGCCCTGCCCTGCTTCGGGCGCGGCGATGGCGGCAAGCGACAGGAACGTCGCGGCAATCAAAAGCGCACCGACGCGCCGGCGTAGAAGGTCCGGCCATAGCGTTCATTCTGGATCGTCCAGTCGCGCCGGTCGCCCTGATATTGGCGGGTGGGCTCGTCGGTCAGATTCTGCGCCTCGAAGAACAATTTGATATTATCGGTGACCGCGAAACTCGCTTTGGCATCCAGGCGACGCAGATCGTCATTATGCTGATCGGTCAACGTCCCAGTCCCCAGCGAGATCAACGCGCGGCCGGTGTGGTGATAGGCGATCGACGCTTCGATCGGCCCCTTCTGGTAGAAGAGCTGCGCGCCATAAAGCAGTTCGGACTGTTCGGGGAACGCTGCGGGATCGACACGACCGGGAACGGTCAGGTCGGAATCGATGAACGTCACGTTCGCCTCGATGCCGAAGCCCGACCAGAAGCCGGGCAGGAAATCGAACTGCTGGCGATACGCCGCTTCCAGCCCGAGAATCTCGGCGCTGTCGCCATTCTGCTTCTGCGAAAAGCCGAGGATTGCATAGGTTCGGCCGCCATAGGGCGTGTTCAGTAGTGTGAAGCTGCTGGTATAGACCGGGTTCTTGATGAACTTCGCGAAGACGCCGACCGACAGGAGGCCCCCCTTCGAGAAATACCATTCGGCCGTGGCATCGAGAGCGTCGGCCACATAGGGCTTGAGCTGCGCATTGCCGAGCGACACCGAACCGTCGAACGTGCCGTCGCCATTGTCCTCGTAGGAAATCGCCCCGCCGGGGGTCAGATCCGAATAATTGGGCCGCCCGACGCTGCGCGTATAGGCGAAGCGCATCACCACATCCTCCGCCGGCTCGACGCGGACGATCAGGCTCGGCAGGAAATCGGTATATTTGCGGCGCTCGGTCACTGGAACGACGGTGGTCCCGTTCTGAAGCTGGAAGCCCTGGATGGTCAGGTCGGTTCGTTCGACGCGCAGGCCGGGAGTCACGGTGATCGCGCCGAAGTCGAGGTTGGCCATCACATAGCCCGCGGCGATATTCTCATCGAGATCGATGTCGAGCAGCGTCGCATTGGCCAGCGACGTTGTGGTATCGAGTACGAAATATTTGGCATTGGCGGGATCGCGCGTGAACGCCGCGATCGCATCCGCATCGATGACCGGGCTGATCAGATAGCCGCGACCGCGTCGCGGAAAGGACGTCACCGGATCGCCCTGGAGATTGAACTGGCCGAGCGTGAAGCGCGTCGCGGCGTTCCCGCCCCGGGCATAGACCGCGTTGTTCGAATCGAAATCCTTGTCGGTCGCGCGATATTTGCCACCCAGCTTGATGAAACTGTCGTCGCCCAGCGCAAGCTTGCGCGTCACATCGAGCCGGCCGGTCCAGATATATTCGTCGCCGCTTTCATCCTGCTCGGTATATTGGCGGAATCCGAGGCCGGCGGGGGTCAGTGGCGTGCGCGGCTTGGCGGTGAACAGCGTGTCGGAAAAGTCGAAATCGACGGTGCCGGGATTGCCGCGGAACTGCCACAGCTCATTGGGCTCGATCACCTGATTGTGCGAGCGCGCGACCCCATAGTCGAAGATCCAGTCGTCGAACTCGCTCTTGCCGCCGAGCATGCCGACCAGCACCGATTTCTCCTTATATTCCAGACGCAGATCGGAACGCTGCTCGGTCACGGTGGAAACACCGGTCACACCGTCTGGATTGAGCGTGACCGTCCCGGCCGCACGCTGGGCGGCGGTCGCGAAATCGAGCCGGTAACGCTGACGATATTCGTTCTCGGTGAATTTGCTGTAGAGGCCGCGAACATAGAGCTGGGTCGTGTCGCCGATCCGCCAGTCGAACGATCCGACCGCGCCGATCCGCTCGCGCTCGAGCTGATAATCGGTGAACTTGTTGTTGATCGGCATCCCGCCGCGCTTCGCGCCGGGGAACGCTGCCCAGTCATCGGGGAAAACGCCGAAGCTCTGGAAATCGCGCTTCGAATAGGCCGCCCCGACCAGGATGCCGAACTGCTCGTCGGCACCGAAGCGGCCACCCACGCTCACATCGCCGCGAACAGGGGATTTGTCGTTGAGCGTCTGGTAACCGACCTGCGCGTTGGCGCTGACGACGAAGGATTCCCGAAAGTCGAACGCGGTCTGGGTGACGAGATTGACCGTGCCGCCAATGCCCTGCCCATCGAGGTCGGCGGTCTTGGCCTTGCTCACCTCGACGCGGTTGAGCAACTGGCCGGACACCACGTCGAGTGGTAGCTTGCGGGTATTGCCGTCGGGGTTGCCGAGCTCGAAGCCGTTCACGGTATAATTGTTGAGGTCGGACGGGATGCCGCGGATCGCCACATAGCGACCTTCGCCCTGATCATATTGCACACCGACACCGGGAAGCCGCTCGATCACTTCGGCGACATTGCGATCGGGCAGCTGGCCGATCTCGTCAGCCGCTGCGACATCGAGAATGCCGATCGCATCGCGCTTGATCTCGATCGACCGTTCCTGCTGCGCACGCTGGCCGGTGACGACAATCTCGTCGGCCGGCTCGCCGCCTGCATCCTGCGCCAGAACAGGCGTGGCGGTCAGCATCGCGAGCAGCGAAACGCCGCCCGAAAGAATCATGCGCATACGGAAACCCCTTTTGTATCGAAGGGGGCCCTAGGCATGGTCGATGACGGGACGGTGTTAGCCTGATTGCGCTTTCATGACGGTTCGGCGGCGGTCATTGTCACATGGCGCGAACCGCCAACGGAGCCGGGCGCCCGTCGGCACTGGGATGCGGCTCTGCGCGCGGCGGCCGGATCGCCGCCTCTCCGGCAGACCGCCGATAGACGCCGGGCGTCACACCTGTCGTTCGCTTGAACGCCTTGGAAAAGGCCGATTCATTCTCATAGCCGATCCGGTGCGCCACCTCGGCCACCGATCCCTGTTTCTGGCGCAGCATCGTGCCGGCGCGGAACATCCGCCAGCGCGTGACATAGTCGAGCGGGGTCAGGCCGACGCGTTCGCGGAAACGCGCGGCAAAGGCGGAGCGCGACATACCTGCAATCCCGGCCAGTTCCTCGACCGTCCAGCCATGTTCGACTGCGCCGTGGATCGCGCTGAACACCGATGCGAGCCGCGCATCGCCCAGGGCGCCGAGCCACCCGCCCGCTTCGTCCCCCGCGCTTTGCGCATAGGCGCGGATCGCCTGGATGAAGAGGATGTCGGCCAGCCGGCTCACGACGATCGATGTCCCCAGTTCGCGCCGGCCGGTCTCGGTGGCGAAAAGCTGCAGGATGGTCTGGATCATCTGCGAACGATCGTCGTCCACGCGCGTCAGGATCAGTTCGGGCATCAGATCGAACAGCGGCTTGGCGCCGAGCGTATCGAACATGAACCAGCCGGTGACCACCGTCGCCCGCTCACCACCGCCGCCCAGCTTCACGACATGATGACTATGTTCGCGCAGCGCATCGAAACAGAATTTGGTCGGTGAATCGATCCGGTCCTGCAGCGCATATTGCGCACCATGCGCGATGACATAGCAATCGCCCGCGGTCAGCGCGATCGGTTCCCCGCCATCAATGGTCAACCAGCATCCGCCACGCACGACCAGGCCGAAGCGCGCCGCACGGCCACGCACGAACGCCACGCCCCATGGGGCGCTACCCTCGATCCGGCAATAAAGCGCGGTCCGCGTCCGCATCGCCCCGAATACGTCGTCAATCGCATCCACCGGCCTTCTCCTGGACCAATGGCAAAGAAACACGGGCTTATACCCATAGATCATCCACAATCACAAGCGTATCGCGCCATCCGACACCGGGCTCGCCCGTGATCAACAGGAGCTCCCTTCGATGACACGCCTTACGCCCATGCTGCTTCCCCTGCTCGCCATACTCCCGGCATCCGCGCTCGCGGCCCCGGCAACGGGCGTCGCAACATTGAGCGGCGGCACCGTTCCTCCTGCACAGTTGGTGATCGACGGCAAATTGTGGCGCTGTGCCGACGGCACATGCCAGGGACCGGCAGAGGCACGTCGAGTCGCGGTGGAACGCGCATGCAAGGATATCGCGCGCAAGGCCGGCGCGATCGAGACGCTCGCGGTCGGCGATGTGACACTCAACGCAGACCAGCTCGCCGCATGCAACAAGGACGCAAAGGCGTCCTGATCGGCGGCACTCGAACAGGTCGCCATTCGGGTCAGGCCGGAGCGAGAATGGTGCCGCGCGAGAACCGGCGCGCAGCGTACTTCAGTACGTGAGCACCGGAAGCGCAGCGCGGCGCCGTTCGCAGCAAGGCATCACCCGAATGGCGACCTGTTCTAGCTTTTGATCTTCCAGCCGGAGCGCAGCAGCGCGTAGCATAGCGCACCCAGCGCCACATTGAGCGCCAGCAACAGCAATGCGCCGAACAGGATCGGCGAATCCGCCTCGTTCAGGAAGCCGTATCGGAAGCCCGAGATGATGTAGAAGAAGGGATTGGCATGGCTGATCCCCCGGAACAGCGGCGCCAGATGGTCGACGGAATAGAAGGTGCCCGACAGCAGCGACAATGGTGCGATCACGAAGTTGGTGACCGCCGCAGCGTGATCGAACTTCTCCGCCCAGATCGACGTCAGCACGCCGAGCAGCGCCAGGAACAGCGATCCCATCAACCCGAACCAGACGATCGCCCATGGGTGGCTGGGTGTGACGTGGACGCCAGGCCAGAGGGCCATCGCGCCCCAGACCGCGAGTCCCACCAGAATCGCGCGCGTCACGGCACCGCCACACAAAGCCGCGAGCAATTCCGAGGTGGAGAGCGGCGGCATCAGATAATCGACGATCGTTCCCTGGATCTTGCCGACCAGCAGCGAGAAGCTCGAATTGGCGAAGGCATTCTGCATCATCCCCATGATGATGAGGCCCGGCGCGATGAAATCGGGGAAGGGAACACCCATCACGCTGCGGCCCGAACCGCCCAGCGCGACCGAGAAAATCACCAGAAAAAGCAGCGTCGTGATCGCCGGAGCCCAGATCGTCTGGAGCTGGACCTTGAAGAACCGGCGCACCTCCTTGATATAGAGGGCACGCAGTCCACCCCAGTTCACGTTGCGGATCAGCGGCACGCCGGGCTCGCGGCCCATGACGGGCGCGAACCCGCCAACGGGCCCCGCCGTGGAATCAGGGTGGTCGTTCATCGCCTGATCGCCTATCGGCTTCGCATTCAGCCCGCAAGCCGGACGACACGGGCAAGAGATTTGATTTGAGGAGCATCCATGGCCTGGACCGACGAACGCATCGACCAGCTCAAGACCATGTGGGAAGGCGGCATGACCGCAAGCCAGATCGCAGTGGAGCTTGGCGGCGTCAGCCGTAACGCCGTGATCGGCAAGGCGCACCGACTGGGACTCCAGTCGCGCCCCTCGCCCGTGAAGGAAAAGGACGGCAATGCGCCGGCCAAGAAGCCGGCAGCACCCAGGAAGGTGGAGGCCAGCCCGCAACCCGCTGCGCCACCCCCGCCGCGCCCGGCCCCTGCGCCACGCCCGCCGGTTGCGCCCGCTGCCAATGCCGCAGCGGCCACCGCCCCCATCCCGACCATTCCAGCGCCCTCGAACGAGCCCGTGCTGCGGTCGATCGGCCCGGGCGGATTCCTGCGTCAGGGCCCCGGCGACCAGCAGGCGCCGATTCCACCCGCCCCGCCGCGCCGACTGGTTCCGGCCAAGCCGAGCGCCGAGATTTCCGGCAAGACGAGCCTGCTCGAGCTCAACGACAAGATCTGCAAATGGCCGATGGGCCATCCCGGCGAGCCCGATTTCCACTTCTGTGGCGTCCAGGTGAACCCGGGCTTCCCCTACTGTGTCCAGCATTGCGGACAGGCCTATCAGGCACAGTTGCCGCGTCGCGATCGTCGTCCGCCGCCGCCGCTGCCTTTTGGCGGCCCGCGCGTGCGCTAAGGATCGGGAATAAAAAAAAGGCCGGCGTTTCCGCCGGCCTTTTTCTTTGCGCTGCGACTTTCCGTCAGAAACGGAACGAGGCGGTCGCGCGGATGCTGTGATAGCGGAACTTGTCGTCGCTCCGCTGGATATCGGTGCCGCTCGAATTCACCAGCAGGAACGGATTGGTTGCCGGCGCCGTGCCGGGTCCGACACGCACGACATTATCCTTGTCGTTCAGATTGGTGTACAGATACTGCAAGCCGATCGAGAAGTTGCGGCTCAGCTTCTGGTCGACACCGCCACCCGCGCTCCAACCCCATGCATCGGCATCACTGTTGCCGGTGAAGCTGTTGGCAGTGTTGGTCGTCGTGAAACGGTTGCGGATCTTGCCATAAGCACCGCCGCCCGTGGCATAGAACAGGGTCTGACCGTTGGGCGTGAAACCCGCGCGCAGACGCAGGCCCGCGCTGTACTTGAGGCTGCGGCTGAACGTGTAGGACGCCGGCGTGACACTGAACGCGGTCACGCTGTCACGGATATCGTTCTTGCCGACTTCACCGACGACACCGAGCACGAAACTGCCCATCTGCTTGTCGAAGCCGACATGACCGAAATATTCGATCCCGTCCTTGTCATTGGCACAGCCGGTTGCCGGACCGCTGCTGGTCGCTGCGCCCGCACAGAAACCTGGCGAGAACGCATTGGCACCGCCGGAGGTGTTCACGACATTGTTGAAATTGCCGTCCTGGTTGGTGTCGAACAGGATCGAAGATCCCTGGTCGTTCGGCTGGACGGTGGCGCCGACAGAGCCGCCCACATAAAAGCCCGTCCAACTATCCTCGGACTGGGCAAAGGCAGGCGTAGTGAATGCCACCGCGACAACGGCCGCGGCGGAAAGAAACTGGGTACGCATACGCTACTCCTAACTGGCAAAAGCCCGACCCAAACGCGTGCAGCGCAACAAACGATCCCCGGGTCGAACAATTCATGTTGAAACCGTGACATTTTCGCAACGCATCGCGGCCAGAGGCGCATGGATGCCGTCGTTTGACCTGGCCTCCACCTCGCTGTCGGCCTGCGCATCCGTGAGACCCGGTTTCGATCCATGCCCCGGGCACAGCGGCTTGCCAGCGGGACTCTGCTCCATCATAGCTGGACCATGTCAGACGATCTGTTCGCTTCCGTTTCCAAGACTTCCGGCGAGTACGACGCCTCAGCGATCGAGGTTCTCGAAGGGCTGGAACCCGTCCGCCGGCGACCCGGCATGTATGTCGGCGGCACCGATGAGCGTGCGCTGCATCATCTCGCCGCCGAAGTACTCGACAATGCGATGGACGAGGCGGTTGCCGGCCATGCGACCCGGATCGAAGTGACGCTGGAGCCGGGCAACCGGCTGACCATCACCGACAATGGCCGTGGCATCCCGGTCGATCCGCACCCGAAATTTCCGGGTAAATCGGCGCTCGAGGTCATCATGACCACGCTGCACTCCGGCGGCAAGTTCGCAGGCAAGGCCTATGCCACCTCGGGCGGCCTGCACGGCGTGGGCGTCTCGGTGGTCAATGCGCTTTCGTCGGAGACGATCATCGAGGTCGCGCGCAACAAGGAGGTGTTTCGCCAGCGCTTCTCCAGGGGTCTGGTGATGACTCCGTTGGAAAAGCTGGGGCCGACACAGAATCGCCGTGGCACCAGCGTCTCGTTCGTCCCCGACGAGCAGATTTTCGGCGATATCCTGCAGTTCAAACCGCAACGGCTGTACCGGCTCACCCGATCCAAGGCCTATCTGTTCGCGGGCGTCGAGATCCGCTGGAAATGCGCGCCCGAACTGATCGGTGACGACACTCCCGCGGAAGCCGTGTTCCAGTTCCCCGGCGGCCTTGCCGACCATTTACGCGAACAGCTTGGCGGCCGCGAATGCGCGACCGGCGATTTCTTCGCAGGCACCCAGGACTTCCCGGACGAGCAGGGCCGCGTCGAATGGGCCGTGGCCTGGCCGCTCTGGTCCGAAGGCAGCTATAGCTGGTATTGCAACACCATCCCGACACCCGATGGCGGCACGCACGAAGCGGGGCTTCGCGCCGCGCTCGTCCGCGGCATCCGCGGGTTCGGCGATCTGGTCGGGCAGAAAAAGGCGAAGGACATCACGGCGGAAGACGTGATGACCGGATCGGAACTGATGCTCTCCGTCTTCATCCGCGATCCGCAGTTCCAGAGCCAGACCAAGGACCGGCTGACCTCCCCCGAGGCGGCGAGCCTGGTCGAGCGCGCGGTGCGCGACCATTTCGACCATTTCCTCGCCAACAATATGGACCGCGGCAAGGCTCTGCTCGGTTTCGTGCTTGAGCGCATGGACGACCGGTTGCGGCGCCGCGCCGAGCGCGACGTCAAGCGCAAGACGGCAACCTCGGCACGCAAGCTGCGCCTGCCCGGCAAGCTGACCGACTGTTCGGCCGACGATCCGGCCGGCACCGAATTGTTCATCGTCGAGGGTGACAGCGCCGGCGGCAGCGCCAAACAGGCGCGCGATCGCAAGACCCAGGCGATCCTGCCGATCCGCGGCAAGATATTGAACGTGGCATCGGCCAACAGCGCAAAGATCGGCGCGAACCAGGAAATCGCGGATCTCGCCCAGGCGCTGGGCTGCGGCATGCGCGAGAAATGCATACCCGACAATCTGCGGTACGAGCGCATCGTGATCATGACCGACGCCGATGTCGACGGCGCGCATATCGCCACATTGCTCATGACTTTCTTCTTCCAGGAAATGCCCGACTTGGTTCGCCGCGGACATTTGTATCTCGCCCAACCGCCGCTTTACCGGCTCGTGGCGGGCAGCAAGAGTGCCTATGCGCGCGACGACGCGCATCGCGCCGAACTGGAAAAGACGGAATTCAAGGGGCGCAAGGTCGAGGTCAGCCGCTTCAAGGGGCTTGGCGAGATGAACCCGCAGCAGCTGCGCGAGACAACGATGGATCCCAAGACGCGCAGCATGATCCGCATCACCCTGCCGCAGGAATATGAGGAGCGCGCCCAGGTCCGCGATCTCGTCGACCGGCTGATGGGCAAGAATCCCGAGCACCGTTTCCAGTTCATCCAGGAGAATGCGGCGCAGGTCGACGAAGAGGTCATCGACGCCTGAGGATGGCATTCCCCTTGTTACGCTTCAGGGAGGGCTCGATGCGGATATTGACCGCCCTGTTGCTCGTCCTGACACTGTTCTCGGCCCCTGCGCAGGCACAGCCGGACATGCGGGCTGCCCTGCAAAAGCGTGCCGCCGAACTTCCCGCGATCCTGAATGGCCGCGCCGACGCAACCGACTATCTCGCGCCGAGCTTCCTGGCGGATGTGCCGATGGCGCGCTTCACCGCGATTGCGCGCAGCCTGATCGAACAAAATGGCCAGGCTCTGCGCGTCCAGACCGTGACGCCCGATGGTAACGGAAGCGGCAATGTCGAGATCGGCTATGAACGGGCAGTGGTCACCATCCGCCTCGTCATCGAGCCGGATCCGCCACACCGCGTCTCCGGATTCCTCGTCACCGGCAGTCAGATGCGCGCGGACAGCCTTGCCAAGCTGCTCGACGACATCAAGGCGCTGCCCGGCAAAACCACCTTCGCGATCGCAGAACTCGGCGACGACGCACCGCGCTGGATTTTCGAGCACAACCGCGCCAGCCAGATGGCGGTCGGGTCGGCCTACAAGCTTTACATATTGGGTGAACTGGCGCGCCAGATCGCAGCGGGCGAGCATCGCTGGGACGAGGTAACGGCACTCGGCCCTGCCTCGCTCCCTTCGGGAATCACGCAAAGATGGCCCAAGGCGTCACCTGCGACCTTGCACAGCCTGGCCACGCTGATGATCTCGCTCAGCGACAATACAGCGACGGATACGCTGCTCGACGTGGCGGGCCGCGACAAGGTGGCCGCCTATCTCCGTTCGTCGGGCCATGCCGATCCGGACAGGACGCTGCCGATCCTCAAGACGGCCGAGGCCTTCTCCCTCAAAATGCCGGGCAATGCGGCACTGCGCGAACGCTGGGCGAAGGGAGACCTGGCCCAGCGCACGACATTGCTGAAGGACGCGGCAGCCGACCTGGTCATCGAGCGGATCGACTTCGCCAAGCTCGGCAGCATGCCGCTGCATATCGACACGGTCGAGTGGTTCGCCTCTCCCGACGATATCGTGAGCGTCTTCGATCGCCTCCGCAAGACGGCGGGGCCGGAGGCGCTGGCGATCATGGGCGTCAGCCCCGGTGTCGATGCGCTCACCGCCGCCCGCTTCGACTATGTCGGATTCAAGGGCGGTTCGGAGGCCGGGGTGATCTCGCTCAACTATCTGCTGCGCGACAAACGCGGCCGCTGGTTCGCGGTGACCGGCGCCTGGAACAATGTGTCCAAAGACATCGACAGTCCGCGTTTCAACGGCCTGATGGTTCGCGCCCTCGCATTGGTCGGGCGTTAAGCCTCGCTGTCGCCATCATCCGCGGGTCTGTTCGTCCGCAACGCATGATACATCGCCCGCCGCGCCATGCCGAAGATCATCAGGCCGCCACCCGCCGCAAGCGCCAGGATCGCGCCGAGCCGCCACATCGCCGGATCCTCGGCGCGCTTGCTCGCCAGTGCCAGCAAGGCGCCGACGAACGCCAGCGCGATTCCGGACAGACGCGTCTTGCGCGCAACGCCGCGCAGTTCGTTGCGGTAGGCCGCCTGCTCGGCGGGGTTGGACAGATCGGGAGGCTGCCGGTCGCTCATTTCCATTCAGCGGAGAGCAGTCCGAAGATCAGGCTGTCGCGAATGCCGATATGCGTTTCCCATTCGGCGCGCAGATGGCCCTCTTGCTGGAAGCCCAGATTTTCGAGGATCCGGATCGAGCCGAGATTGTCAGGGTCGCAATCCGCAAAAATGCGGCGCAGCCGGAGCGAACGGAAACCGTGATCGACGACCGCGGCCACAGCCTCCCCTGCATAGCCCCGACCCCAACAATCGCGGCGCAGGATATAGCCGAGTTCGCGAACGCCATCGCGATGCTCGCCCAGCACCACCCAGCCCAGCGCTTCTCCGCCAGTCTCGGTCAACGCCCAGCTCAGCCAGCGGTCCTGCTCGGCATTGCCGACGACATAGGCATGGGTTTCCTCCAGACTATCGTGCGGCGGGCTCGACCAGTATCGCATCGTCTGATCGTCGCTGAACACCGCATGCATCGCCGTCGAATCGCTCTCGACGAGCGGACGCAGGACGAGACGGGTGGTCGTGAGGGTGGGCAGGTTCATTGAGTCTCCGTCTTGATTCCGCGCATCTTGCGCATCTCCGCCACCGACGTAGCGATATTGGGTTGCGCGCAATAATCGCGCTCGAACGGCGTCAACTGCGCCTCAGGGTGGAATTCCGGATCCTCAGGCTCGATACAGCGGAACACAGCCTGCCGATCACCAATCATGTCGATCGGCATGCGCCCGCTTTCCCGACGCGCGATGGTTTTCGCGAGAGCCGTCAGAAAGCCGCTCCAGCCTTCGCGATTTCCCGCAGCCTCCGCTTCATTCCCACCCGCATTCGGCGCAATGACGATGCCGGATCGCAGCGCTTCGGCCTCCTCGAACCGCCCCAGCTCGCGCAGAGCATTGGCAGCCCGCGCACGGAGCGCGATCGACGTGAACTCCGTGTCGCTCACCGGCATGGCGCGCACCATGTCGACGAACTCGCCGGCATAGCGTCGCGCCTGTTCTCCGGCGGGATCCCGATTCTTGGCTTCCCAGGTGGCCGACAGCAACAACCATGGCGCCTTGTCCGCGTCGTCCAGCGACTTCGCCAACCAATAGGCCAGATAATAACGCGTCTCGCCCTCGCGCAGCGCCCGATATTCGTCGCTGGCGACGATCGGTGTCAGACGCTTCACCTTGGCGGCATCAAAATTCTCGTAAAGCACCAGCCCATTGCCGGGGCATTGCGGCAGAGCAACCGGGAAGCTCCCCGAGCCCATCGGCATACCGTCCGGCGCCGCTCCCCAAGTGGTGATGCTGCCCAGGCTCTGGTGTACGAAGCGCTCGCCACCGACGGGGCACTTCATCTTCTCGTCGAAATAAGTACTGGCGACCGCCGGCCCCGCCATCAGCAGGGTCGCCAAGACAACAACGATCGTCCGCATTTTATCCCCCCAGTGCGGCGACCAGCGCCTTCACTTTCTTCTGCCGCCATTGCGGCAGGGGCGCAATCAGCCAATAGGCGAGCGGTGAGGGGCGCGTTTCGCCAACCGCATTGACCCGGCCGGAGGCGATATCGCCCGCCGCAAGCAAGCCGGGAACGCAGGCGCGGCCGAAACCGCTTGCCGCCGCATCGATCGCAAGCCCGGCATCGGCAACGCTCACTTGCGCGGCATCGGCATCCGCCGGGCATCCGGGCCAGGAGATACGCGCATCCGCCCCGTTCGCGGCAGTCACGGTGACGAAACTGCCTTCCGCCAACAGCACGCCTTCATGCTCGCCCGGCCCCTGCGCCAGGCGGATCGCCAGGTCGAGATTGGCTTCGGTGAAATCGAGATCGCCTTCTGCCGCGATCAGCGTGAAGCGGATCTCGGGATCGCCACGGCCATAGTCGGCCAGACGGGGGGCCAGCCATTTCGCGGTGAAATCGCGCGGTGCCGCGATGGTGAGCGATTTGCTGCTCTGCCCCGCCTGCATCGCGCGAACCGATTCCTCGAACTGGAGGAAGCCGGCGCGCAACGCATCCAGGCCACCTTCGCCCTCGGGCGTCAGTTCCAGCCCCTTGGCCGTGCGACGGAACAGGACGACGCCCAGCGTATCCTCCAGCGCGCGGATCTGCTGACCGACCGCTGCGGGGGTGACCGCCAGTTCGTCCGCCGCGCGGGTGAAGCTGAGATGCCGTGCCGCCGCGTCGAGCACGCGCAGGCCGTTCAGGGGAAGATGGGTGCGCTTCATGCCGTCACTCCGCGCCGACGGGCGCAAGCAGCGGGAAGCGCGGGATCTTCACATCGAAGCCCGATCCATCCTCGCCGATCATATGGTAGCTGCCCTGCATGGCGCCGCTGGGCGTGCTGAGCGGACAGCCAGAAACATAGTCATAGGACGCGCCCGGCGCGATCACCGGCTGTTCACCGACGACGCCTTCGCCCTCCACCGAATGGCGCGCGCCGCGGCCGTCGGTGATGACCCAATGGCGCGCAAGCAATTGCACCGCCGCGTCTCCGCCATTTTCGACGCGGATATGATAGGCCCAGAACCAGCGGCCCCGTTCCGGCTCCGACTGTTCGGGAAGATAGCTGACCGACACCCGCACGGTCACGGCGCGCGTGGTTTCCGCATAGGGAAACAGCGCACTCATCGACCGGGGGGCCGCGTTCACAGCCCGACCGCGCGCAGCGCCTGGTCGAAATCCTCGATCAGGTCGTCCGGATCTTCAAGACCGACATTCAGCCGCAGCATGCCTTCCTCGACGCCCATTTCGGCACGCACCTCGGCGGACAGGCCGGCATGGGTGGTCGAGCAGGGATGCGTCATCAGGCTGCGCGAATCACCGATATTATTCGAGATGTCGACCAGCTTCAGCGCATCGAGCAGGCCATGCGCCTGGGTACGGCCACCATCGAGATACAGCGAGAAGATCGGACCACAGGCCTTCATCTGGCGCATCGCCAGTTCATGCTGCGGATGGCTGGGCAGGCCCGGGTGCAGGACGCGTGGCACGCGCCCTTCCAGGAAACGGCCCACCTTCAGCGCATTTTCGCTCTGGCGATGGATGCGCAGGTCGAGCGTCTCCAGCCCCTTCAATACCACCCAGGCGTTGAACGCGGAGAGCGTCGGCCCGGTGTTGCGCGTGAAGGGCAGCAGCACGTCGTCGATAAACGCGCGCGTGCCGCAGACCGCGCCCGCGAGCACCCTGCCCTGGCCGTCCATCATCTTGGTGGCGGAATAGGCGACGACATCCGCGCCGAAATCCATCGGTCGCTGCAAAACGGGTGTGGCAAAGGCATTGTCGACGACCGACGTGATGCCATTCTCGCGCGCGATGCCGCACACCGCCGCCAGATCGACGATGTCCATCGTCGGATTGGCCGGCGTCTCGAAGAAGAACACCTTGGTATTGGGCTGGATCGCATCGCGCCACTGATCGGGCTCGCGCCCGTCGACGATCGTTGTCGTGATGCCGAAGCGCGGCATCAGCGTGTCGGTGAGCCAGCGGCAGGAGCCAAAGGCCGCGCGGCCAGCGACGACATGGTCGCCCTGGCTGAGCTGGCACAGCATCGCTGCGGTCATCGCCGCCATGCCCGATGCCTGGCAGCGCGCAGCCTCCGCCCCTTCGAGCAGCGCGATACGCTGTTCGAGCATCTCCACCGTCGGGTTCTGCAGCCGGCTATAGGTCATGCCCTTTTGCTCGCCCGCGAAGCGCGCGGCGGCGTCGCCTGCGCAATCATAGGCGTAGCCCGAGGTCAAGAAGAGCGCCTCGCTGGTCTCCCCCCATTCGGAGCGCGCGGTTCCGCCGCGCACGGCCTGCGTCGCGGGACGCCATGTTTCGGTGATCGAACGATCCTGGCCGGTATGTCTTTTCATCGCGGTCGCTTTGCAGCGGGGAGGCGGGCTGCGTCAATGCGCGATGCACGCTGTGAGGGGGACCAGAAATACAAAACCCCGCCGGGCGGATTGCCGGGCGGGGCTTCGAAGGGGCTCAGGCGGCGAAAATAACGCCAACAGTGAGCGCCTGGGTGGCGATCATCAGCACGAGGCTGATCGCCGTTTCAAACGACTTCATTTCATATCTCCCGCGAAGCCTGACCGAACGGACGAACGTGCCGGGCACGTCCGCCGAATGATGGGCAAGGCTTCGATTTCCCTACAAACAGCGGACTTTGCCGCTTACCGCATCTTCTCATGCGGTGAGGTTGAGATAATATTATTTCAAACTATCGCAACTTTGAAACGGGCAATCGCACATGCAGGAATTGCAACCAGTGTTCAGGCGAGTTGTTCGCCGATCGGCAAAGTCCTGATTCTCTTACCACTCGCCGCATGGATCGCATTGGTCAGCGCGGCGGTGAAGGGCGGCAGGCTGGGTTCGCCCATCCCACGCGGCGGCGCATCGCTCGGCACGATATGCGTCTCGATCCGCGTGGCGGCGCGGTCGATCCGCATCATCGGATAATCCGCGAAATTGCTCTGCTCCACCCGCCCGGCACGGATTGTGATCGCCTGACCCAGCGCAGTGGAGAGCGCATCGTTGATCGCGCCTTCATTCTGCATGGCGACGCCATTGGGGTTGACCGCGATGCCGCAATCCACCCCGCTGCTGACACGATCGACGCTGAACGCGCCGCCCGGCTTCATCGTCACCTGCACGACATGGGCGACATAGGATCCGAACGAGAAATGGCCGGCGATGCCGCGCCCCGATCCTTTCGGCAAAGGCTTGCCCCAATCACCCTTCTCCGCTGCCAGCTTCAGCACCGCAGCCATCCGGCCGGTCGAGAAGATCGGCCCGCCATGGGTTTCATAAGGCAGGTCGCGGGGTTCACCGAGCAAAGCCAGCCGGAACGCGAGCGGATCCTGGCCCGCGGCCTCCGCGACCTCGTCGAGAAAGGCCTGCATCGTCCAGCCGTTGATATTATGGCCAGGCGCACGCCAGGCACCGCGCGGCGCGGCGCTGTCGATCGGCACATAGTCGAAGCGCCGGTTGGGCACGAGCGCACCGGGATGATCGTGGAGAGCGACCTCGGACGCGGCAAGCGACGCGATGCCCTGGTCGGGCGCCGAGCGATAGCGCCGCGACTGGCTGGCGACACCATGATCCCAGCCGGTCAATTTGCCGCCGGCATCGAGCGCGGCACGGAAACGATGCGCACCGCCGGGGCGATAGAGATCGGTCGCCATGTCGCATTCGCGCGTCCACACCAGCTTCACCGGTACGCCCACCGTCTTTGCGATCAGCGCCGCCTCGGCAACCATGTCGGTATAGAGTCGCCGACCGAAACCGCCGCCACAGCGCACCGGCACCACCGTCACCTTTTCGATCGGGATGCCGAGCACGTCCGCCACCGTACTGGCCACGCCCACGGGCTGCTGCGTCGGCGTGATCACCGTCGCACGGTCCGCAGTGACATGTGCCAGCGTGTTCTGCGGCTCCATCGGCGCATGTGCGACCATCGGCGCATCGTAGCGCGCCTCGACGACCTTCGCGGCGCCGGAAAAGGCAGCATCGACATCGCCCGTCTGGCCGACCCGGTGCCCCTTGCCCGCAACCAGATCGGCCCAGGCAGCGGCGATTCGTTCGTCGCTATTCTCCGCTATGGCTCCGCCGATCCATTCCACCGCCAGCGCCTCGCGCCCTTTGAGCGCGGCCCAATGGCTGTCGGCGACCACCGCAACGCCCTCGGCAAGCGGACGGTTGCGAAATCCGCTGCCGGGCGCGATCGCGGGTAACCGGACAATGTGGCGAACGCCGGGGATCGCACGCGCGGCGCTGTCGTCCACCTTCGCAATCGACGCATCGAGCACCGGCGCGCGCAGGATCACGGCGTGGAGCATGCCGGGCATGGTCTGATCGATGCCGAAGAGCCGCTGGCCGGTGACGATGGCACGCGCTTCCTTCTGCTTTTGCGGCGTGCCGATCAGCCTGTGTTCCGAACGCGGCTTCAACGCCAGCGGTCCGGCAGGAACCGGCCGGCCGGCGGCACCGCCCGCCAGCGCACCATAAGCCAGCCGGCGCTTGCTCGCCGCGTGAACGACGAACCCCTCGGCGGTCGACAGTTCACCGATCGGCACCGACCAACGCGCCGCAGCTTCCTGCATCAACAGGTTGCGCGCCACCGCACCGGTCTGGCGCGCGGCGTCGTAACTGGTCGCGATCGCGGTCGACCCACCCGCGCCACCCGCGAACACCTGCGATTCGATCCGGCCTTCGGCGCCACGCCGCAGCGGCGGGGCCATATTCTGCACCGCAGTCTTCTCGAACGGGAAATCGAGTTCCTCGACGATCAGCATCGGGATCGACGTATTGGTCCCCTGCCCGATCTCGGTGGTCGCGGTGCGGATGATCAGGCGGTTGTCGGCGGTCAGCCGGACATGCAGCCCGATATCGGCGCTGCCGCCGGGCACCGCCGACAATGCCTGATGCGGCATGGTCAGAACCATTGCCCCGGAAACGGCAGTGACCCGAAGGAAGGCCCGGCGATCGAGCTGGAGCGTCATGCCTTCGCTCCCTTCATCAACGCCGCCGCGCGGTGAACGCCCTTGCGCAGTCGCGCATAGCTGCCGCAGCGGCACAGATTATTCAGGCTCTGGTCGATCTCGTCGTCGCTCGGGCTGGGATTGCGCGCGAGCAGATCGGCGACCGCCATGATCTGCCCGGTCTGGCAATAACCGCATTGCGCGACATCCTCCTCGATCCAGGCCTGCTGGACGGGATGGAGCTTTTCGCCCTTCGCCATGCCCTCGATCGTGGTGATCTTCGCGCCATCGAGTTCGGACATGGGCGTCGCGCAGGATCGACGCGCTTCGCCCGCGACATGGACGGTGCAGGCACCGCAACTGGCGATGCCGCAGCCGAATTTGGTGCCGATCAGGTCGAGTTCGTCCCGCAGATACCAGAGCAAAGGCATGTCGGGATCGCCGCCATAGCTTTGCCGTGTACCGTTGACCGTAAACCTGATCGCCATCGCCGAAATCCCCTTCGGCAAAAGGCTATCGCGCCCGCCCGCCCGGCGCAAATCCGGTGCGAGCGCGACGCGATATTATTCGACGAACGACAGTCCGATGAGGCTGTTTGAGAAAGCCGGTACCAGCCCGCTCCCCCACCCAACCACCCGATCCAGTATGATCCTGTCGGGTGGTTGGGTGGGGGAGCGGGCTGGTACCGCCTCAGGAAAGCGCTCTTTCGCGCTTTCTCAAACGGGCGTTCTTACGCCCCGAACACCCGCGCGAAGATCGTGTCGACGTGCTTGAAGTGATAGCCGAGATCGAAACGCGCCTCGATCTCCTCGGCGGGGAGCGCAGCGCTCACTTCGGGATCCGCCTTGAGCAGTTCGAGCAGCGACAGTTCGCCGTCCGAATCCCACACCTTCATCGCGTTACGCTGGACCAGACGATAGGCATCCTCGCGGCTGACGCCGGCCTGGGTGAGCGCGAGCAGAACGCGCTGCGAATGGACGAGTCCGCCCATGCGATCGAGATTCTTCTGCATGCGCTCGGGATAGACGACCAGCTTGTCCATCACGCCGGTCAACCGCGCGAGCGCGAAATCGAGCGTGATCGTGGCATCGGGGCCGACATAGCGCTCGACCGAACTGTGGCTGATGTCGCGCTCGTGCCATAGCGCGACATTCTCCAGCGCGGGCGTGACATAGCCGCGCACCATGCGCGCGAGGCCGGTGAGATTCTCGGTCAGCACCGGGTTGCGCTTGTGCGGCATGGCCGAGCTGCCCTTCTGGCCGGGCGAGAAATATTCCTCCGCCTCGAGCACTTCGGTGCGCTGGAGATGGCGGATTTCGGTGGCAAGGCGCTCGATCGAGCTGGCGATGACGCCCAAAGTCGCGAAATACATCGCATGGCGGTCGCGCGGAATGACCTGGGTCGAGACCGGCTCGACGGTCAGGCCCAGTTTTTCGGCGACATGTTCTTCGACGCGCGGATCGATATTGGCGAAGGTGCCGACCGCGCCGGAGATCGCGCAGGTGGCGACATCGGCGCGCGCGGCGACAAGCCGGTCACGGTTGCGCGCGAATTCGGCATAGGCCTGGGCAAGCTTGAGACCGAAGGTCACCGGCTCGGCATGGATGCCGTGGCTGCGGCCGATCGTCGGGGTCAGCTTGTGCTCGATTGCGCGGCGCTTGAGCACCTCAAGCAGCTTGTCGAGATCCTCGATCAATATGTCGGATGCGCGCGCGAGTTGGACGGCGAGGCAGGTGTCGAGCACGTCGGAACTGGTCATGCCCTGATGCATGAAGCGCGCTTCGTCACCGACATGTTCGGCGACATTGGTGAGGAACGCGATCACGTCGTGCTTCACCTCGGCCTCGATCGCGTCGATTCGATCGACCTCGAACGCGCCACGTTCCCAGATCGCCGCGGCCGCCGCCTTGGGCACCACGCCCAGCTCGGCCAGCGCATCGGTGGCGTGCGCCTCGATCTCGAACCAGATGCGGAACTTCGTTTCGGGTTCCCAGATCGCGGTCATCGCGGGGCGGGCATAACGGGGGACCATGGCTGACCTTCGGTTTTCGCCCCATCGCATTTGGGGCACGGTTGCGGACGGGGCGGGCGATAGCAGGGGCCGGACGTCGCATCAATCGAGGCGAGCACTGGCCTTTTGCCCGGACACTCGGCAGTCAGGGTGAGCGGCGCGCGGACATCCCCGGTCTGCGCGCCGCGACCGCAAACTGCGTGTGGGAGCAGCATCATGGTCCGTCATCTTCTCGTCTTCGGCGCCGTTCTGGCCGCCGCGCCCGCACTGGCGCAGGAAAAATCGCCTTCAACGCCATCCCAAACCACAGCGGCAGCACAGGTTGCGGCAGCGGTCGCGGCCGACTGGCCGAAATATGATCATGACGGCAAGGGCCATCTGAGCGAGACCGAGTTCGCGACCTGGCTGACCGAGTTGCGCGCCAAGGCGGGCAAGACCGAGGATCCCGCAAAGCTGAAAGCATGGGCCGACGGCGCATTCCTGCAAGCCGACGCCAATGTCGATGCAAAGGTGACGCCAGAGGAAATGACTGCCTTTCTTCAGAAGAAAGTCCGCCCCCAGCAATCCATAGGCCGCTGAATCGGAACGGGCCGCCCTCGACTCGCCCCTGGGTGACGACGAAGCGTTGGAGAACAGGAAACCAGCATCCCGAACGTCGGTTTATATGGATGAGTGACGGAAAACCGCGATTTCCCCTTGATCGCCCGCCACCGCGATAATTCGACTTAGGAGAAAGCCATGATACGCAATCTGATGTTCGTAAGCGCCTTTGCGCTTGCCGCCCCTGCCATTGCGCAGGATACCCAGCCGCCGGCCGATGCGCAGACCATGCCAGAGGCCACGGCGCCGAGCACGACAACGACACCGAGCCCGGATGCAGCCGCCACAGCGACGCCTGCACAACCCAGCGAGCCGGCAGCGGCCAATAGCGCGACCAGCGTCGCCGCGGTCGTCGATGGCGACTTCCCGTCATTCGACGCTGACAAGAATGGCGAACTCAGCAAGGCCGAATTCGCCGCCTGGATGACGAAGCTGCGCGAGGCGCAACCCAATGCGCCGGCGGCGACGGCCGATGCGCGCAGCTGGACCGATGCGGCGTTCGCCCAGGCGGACACCGACAAGAGCAAGACCGTCAGCAAGGGCGAGCTCACCACCTTCCTGCAGGGCTGATCCCAGTTTTTTGCCGGAATTACACAGCGGGCGGTCCTGACGGACCGCCCGTTTTTTTGTGTACCGCCCTTGCCAGCAATGCGGTCAACCGCCGGCGGCTGCGGCGTGCTGCGCCGCCATCGCGTCGTCGTCTGCCGAGATCCGCCTGAATGTCGGCCGCGACGTGATGCGCTCGCAATAGCGGACAAAGACATCGCTTTGCGGGACGAGACCGAATTGCATCGTCCAGTGAAGCGCGACGCCCCAGAGGATATCGGCCGCGGTGATCTGTTCGCCGAACAGATAAGGTCCGGCGGCGAGTTGCGCCTCCAGGGTCGAAAGCATCGTGTCGTAGTCGCTGTAGGACAGTTGCTCCGGTGGAGCAGGGTCGCGCTTCAGGAATGTGTCGATCAGGGCCGGTTCGAAGGACGACCCATAATAGGCGATCCAGCGCAGATAGGGGCCGCGACGCGGGTCATCGAACGCAGGCGCCAATCCCGCCTCCGGAAACAGATCGGCAAGATAGATGTAGATGGCGACCTGTTCGGTCACCAGCGCATCACCGCGACGGATCGCGGGAGCCTTTCCGAGCGGATTGATCGCCAGATAGGCAGGTTCGCGCTGCTCGCCTGCCTTCATGTTGAGGATGTGCAGGTCGTAAGGTACCCCGAGTTCCTCCAGCAGGATCCGTGAGCCGGTCGCGCGGCTCTGCGGTGAATAATAAAGCGTAATGCGGTCGAGGGCGGTCATGTGGCCAGTCTCCAACAGGGGATCCGAGACCGCTCTATGCCGACCTATACCTGTCATCTTGTGTCAGGTATGATTCCGGCCATGCGCGCAAGCCGACTTTTATCGATCCTCACCACTCTCCAGGCGCGCGGACAGGTCACTGCCCCCGAACTTGCCGAGGCGTGCGAGGTGTCGGTGCGGACCATCTATCGCGATATGGATGCCCTCTCGGCCGCCGGAATTCCTGTCTATGCGGATCGCGGCGCGGAAGGCGGCTATCGGCTGCTGGATGGCTATCGCGTGCGGCTCAACGGCCTTTCGCAACCCGAGGCTGAAACATTGTTCATGGCCGGCTTGCCGACCGCAGCCGCGGCGCTCGGGCTGGACGGTGCCAGCGCAGCCGCACAGACCAAGCTGATGGCGGCGTTGCCGGACACTCTCCGGCCCGATGCGCGCAGGATGCAGCAGCGCTTTCATCTGGATGCACCAGGCTGGTTCGGCGAAGCGGAGGAGCCTACGCATCTGCGTGTGATCGCAAACGCGGTGCTACGCGAGAGACTGATCGAGATCGGCTATCAGAGCTGGAAGGGAAAGAAGCATCGCCGCATTGCGCCGCTCGGCCTCGTGCTCAAGGGCGGGAGCTGGTATCTCGCAGGTCTCGTTGACGACAGCGTGCGGACGTATCGGATTGCGCGCGTGCTCAGTTGTACGCTTCTCGAGGCAGGCTTTGATCGGCCCGACGCTTTCGACCTCGCAGCCTATTGGAGCGCATCGATCGAGCGGCTGGAAGCGGACCTGCATCCGAACACGGCCACCATTCGCCTGTCGCCCATCGGCCTGAAACTCTTCGACGCGCTGAGCCATCCCTATGTCAAAGCCCGCGCACGCATAGAGGACGCTGCTGGAGCGGACGGCTGGCGGATCGCGGTCATTCCGATTGGAAAGACGCCGGGGCATGCCGCAAGCGATTTAATGCGGCTCGGCAGCGAAGCCGAAGTGATCGAGCCGATCGAACTGCGCGAGACAATGGTCGAGATGACCAGGGCTATGGCCGATCGCTACGCAGCGCCGCCGCAGACATGATCCGCGACGGGATGCCGAGTCGGCAGACTCACCCTGTTTGAAGAGCCTGCGCAGGGAGGGTTTCTCTTATGCGATCGCCCAGCGATATCGCCCGGTGATCTTATGATCGAACAGCGCATCCTCCTCGCGTGCGCCGCCGCCGATATTATGGACGACCAGCCATCCACGCGGTCCGCGGCGGTCGGAGACCAGCCCGATATGCGGCAGGCGCCCGTCGATCAGGCTGGTGAAGATGTCGCCCGGCCGCCATCCGGCGGGATCGCGCGGCACCGGCAGCGCGGCGCCCTTTCGCGCCAGCCATGTCCGCAGATTGGGCACCCGGCGGTGATCGATGCTGCGATCCGGCCCGCGCAGCCCCCAGATTTTGGGATAGGCCGCGAAGGTCGCGCGCATATCGGCGTTGACCAGCGCCTGAAGGTCCAGCGCAAACGCATCGCGATAAGCACGGACAATCACATCGGTGCACACGCCCTTGGCCCGCGACACATCCCCATTGGGAAAGGATAGTCGGGTATAAGCCGGGTCGTAGTGGAGCGTGACGCCGACCTGACGCCGCGCCGCGGCGATCAGCTGCGCGGCGGTCCGCGTCGGAGCTTGGGCCTGGGTTTGGGCTTGCGTCCGCACCGGCAAGGCCAGCAGCGCCCCCATGCCGATCAGAAGACCACGGCGATTCACAAACATCCTACATCAGCCCCAATGCGCGCAGACTGGCATGCCCCTGCGTTCCGACGATGACATGATCGTGCACCGCGATGCCAAGCCCCTTGCCCGCCGCCACGATCTCCCGCGTCAGCGCGATATCCTGTCGGCTCGGCGACGGATCGCCACTGGGATGATTATGGACCAGGATGATCGCGGCGGAGCCGAGATCGATCGCACGCCGGATCACTTCGCGGACATGGATCGCCGCCTCGTTGATCGATCCTTCGCTCATCAGCTCGTCGCGGATCAGATGATTCTTGCTGTTGAGATGCAGCACCCGCACCCGCTCGATCATCGCGTGCGCCATATCGGCGCGCAGATAGTCGAGCAGTGCCTGCCAGCTGCCCAGCACCGGACGATCGACGATCTCCGCGCGCAGCAGCCGGACCGCCGCGGCCTGGACGATCTTGATCGCGGCGGCGGCCCCCTCGCCCACCCCGTCGACGCGCGACAGCGCCTCGGCATCGGCAGCGAACAAACCGCCCATGCCGCCGAATTCGGCGATCAATCTTTTCGCCAGAGGCTTGGTGTCACGGCGCGGAATCGCCGTCGCCAGCAGATATTCGACGATCTCGTGATCGAGCAGCGCTTCGCCGCCGCCCTCCAGCAACCGCTTGCGCAACCGCGCGCGATGCCCCACCCCGTCATGATCCGTTCCACCGTCGCTCATCTTTCCCAGGCTATCCGTCGATGCGCGTCACCGCAATTGCGCGATGGCGATTGCGGCCTATTCTGGAGGTGGCGCGTTATGACGGGATCGACGGGGCAGATGGTGGCCGGGTGAACGAAGGCGAGGAACGCGCAGAAACGGAGACGCCGAGGAGCCGGCGAGCGCGACGCGTTGTGCTCGCGGTCGTCGCGATCCTGCTCGTCGCTTTCGCGATTCTGTGGACCCAGCGCAAACCGATCGCCGACAGTTTCGTGGCCGACGCGCTCGAACAGCGCGGCGTCGATGCGCGTTACGAGATCGCGAAGATCGGCTTCCGCACGCAACGGCTCGAAAAGATCAGCATCGGCGACCCCGCCCGTCCCGACCTGACCGCCGACTGGGCCGAGATCCTCATTGCGATTCGCAGCGGCGGCCCGACCGTGACCGGCTTACGCGCAGGCGGGGTCCGGCTGCGCGGACGGCTGGTCGACGGCACAGTCTCGTTCGGCAGCGTCGACCGGCTGTTGCCGGCGCCCTCTGGACAGCCCTTTGCGCTGCCCGACCTCGATCTCGACCTGGCCGACACGCGCATGCGGCTGGATCTGCCCAATGGACCGATCGGGTTGAAACTGGAGGGGCGCGGCAATCTGACCGGCGGGTTCCGTGGCAAGCTGGCCGCAGTGGCGCCGCACCTGACCATCGGCGATTGCCCGCTGACCGGTGCGACTGCGTGGCTCGACCTTTCGGTCACCGACAAGGCACCGCGGATCGCGGGGCCGGTTCGCGCCGCGGGCTTCTCCTGCGCAGCCGCCGGACTGACGCTGGCGCGGCCCGAGGCGCAGGTCGACGCCGTCCTCAACGAAGCGCTCAATCGCTGGAAGGGATCGATGCGGCTGGCTTTGCCGCGCGTCGCAATGGACGCCAACCGCCTCGACGGCGTCACCGGCACGGTCGCTTTCGACGGTGGCCGCGCACGGACAGGCGGAGAGCTGCGGATCGCGGCGCAATCGGCCACGCTTCGCGGCGCCTCTGGACAGGGCTTGTCGCTGACGGGTGCTTACCGCATCGGCGGCACGCCGCGGGGTTTCCAGATCGCGCTCGGTGGCAAGGCCGCGCTGGACAATGCCGCGCTCGATCGCCCAACATTGGCCCGGCTGGGATCGTTCCGCACCGCTGCAGCCGGCACGCCCGTCGCGCCGCTCGTCGCCGCGCTGACCGATGCGGCGCGGCGTGCGGGCTCGGGCATGAAACTGTCGGGCGACTTCACCGTCGCGCAGCTCGGCCAGGCCGGGTCCCTCCAGATCAACGCGCTGGATGCCGCCAGCCGCAGCGGCGCACGGCTGACCATGGCCGGAAGCGCGAAGATCGGCTGGCCTGCCGGCGGCGCTCAGATCAATGGCCGGCTGAATCTTGCGGGCGGCGGTTTCCCGACAACCGCGATCGATCTGGCACAATCCGCGCCCGGTGCGGCGATCAAGGGCAATGTGACCGTTGCCCCTTATGCAGCGGGCGGCGCGCGGCTGGCGCTGTCGAGAATCGCCTTTACCGCCAACCCGGACGGCAGCACCCGATTCGATACCCGCGCCACGCTCGACGGCCCGATCGCCGACGGGCGCCTGACCGGACTGACCCTGCCGCTCGGCGGGAGAATCGACGCGCGCGGCGGCTTTGCGCTCAATCCCGGTTGCGCACCGTTGCGCTTCGCATCCCTGGATGTTGCGGGCCTGGCACTCGGCGCGACCCAGCTGACGCTCTGCCCGCTCGACGGTCCGGCGCTGCTGGCGCGGACGCCGGGCGGCACGATGATCGGCGGTGCCCGCATCGCGGCACCACGCCTCGCGGGGCGACTGGGCGGCAGCCCGATCAGCATCGCCGCCGACGATGCCCGTTTCGCGCTTCGCGACGGCGCAATCGCGGCGCAGGGCGTCGCAATCCTGATGGGCGCGCCGGACCGGGTGAGCCGGCTCGATATCGGCGCGTTGACCGGAAAATTCGGCGGCACGGGCGGCGGTGGCCGCTTCGAGCGGCTGGGCGGGCAGATCGGCAATGTCCCGCTGATCATTTCCGACGCCGCAGGGAACTGGACGTTCGCCGGCGGCGCGCTGAAACTCGACGGCGGGCTGCATGTTGCGGACGCCGCGACGGAGCCGCGCTTCAATCCGCTGCTGTCCGATGATTTCAACCTCCAGCTCGTCGACGGAAAGATCACCGCACGCGGCGTATTGCGCGAGCCGGCCGGGCGAATGGCGGTCACCAGCGTCGACATCATCCATGATCTGTCGGCAGGCACCGGCCGGGCAGTGCTCGACGTCGCCGACCTGACGTTCGGCCGCTCGCTCCAGCCCGATGCGCTTACCCGCCTCGCGCTTGGCGTCGTCGCCAATGTCGAGGGCGTGGTGAACGGTCGCGGCGAGATCCGCTGGTCGCCGGAAGGGGTGACGAGCGACGGGACGTTCCGCACCACAGGCACAAATCTGGCCGCCGCGTTCGGCCCCGTCACCAACCTGAGCGGAGAAATCAACTTTACCGACCTGCTCGGGCTGCAGACCGCGCCCGGACAGGTCGTGACCATCGGAGAGGTCAATCCCGGCCTGCCGGTCGTCAACGGCACGCTGCGTTATCACCTGCTGCCCAACCAGCAGGTCGCGATCGAGGGCGGCGAATGGCCCTTCGCAACCGGCCGGCTGACGCTGGAGCCCACGGTGCTCGATCTGGGTGCCGCCAAGCCGCGTTACCTCACCTTCCGCGTGGAGGGGATGGACGCCGCAGCCTTCCTTCAGGGATTCGATTTCGAGAACATCAACGCGACGGGCATATTCGATGGCGTGCTGCCGATCGTTTTCGACGAGAAGGGCGGCCGCGTCGTCGACGGGCGATTGGCCGTGCGCCAGGGCGGCGGTTCGCTCGCCTATGTCGGCCAGCTCACACAGGAGGATCTGGGCAGCTGGGGCAATATCGCATTCCAGGCACTACGCGCGGTGCGCTACCAGTCGCTCGAAGTGATCCTGAATGGCGATCTCGATGGAGAGATGGTCACTCAGGTGCGATTCGCTGGGCTGGGCCAGGGCGAAGGCGCCAAACAGAATTTCATCACGCGCAAGATCGCGGCACTGCCGATCCGTTTCAATGTCACCATCCGGGCGCCGTTCCGCCAGCTGCTGTTCTCGGCGCGCTCGCTCTACGATCCGAGCCTGCTGGTCGAACAGAATTTGCCGGCATTGATCGAGGCACAGAAGAAGAGCGGTCAGCCGGCCACTCCGCCCCCGCTCACGCCCGTGCCCGTGCCCGTGCCCGTGCCCGTGCCCGTGCCCGTGCCTGTACCGCCTACCACCGTTCAGCCTGCCGAAAGCGAACACAAGCCATGAAGAATGCGATGTTGACCGAGGGACCGCCTGGTGAGATTCCCCTATCCATGGGGAAAAGAACCGGATCGGCGATCGCCTTGGGCATGATGGGTCTCGGAACGTGCATGGGCCTGGCCGGCTGCGTGACGCTCCAGGCACCTGACAAGCCCATCGAGATCAACCTGAATATCAACATCAAGCAGGAAGTGGTCTATCGTCTCGATGGCGAGGCGAAGAACCTCATCAAGCAGGAAGCGGGCATATTCTGATGAAACGCATCACTCTGATCGGCCTCGGCCTTTCCCTCGCCCTGACGGCGGTGGCGGGCACTGCCTATGCACAGCGCGACCCGGCCTATGAGGCCGCACGCACCGCCGGCAAGGTTGGCGAGAAGGTGGACGGCTATCTGGGCGTCGTCGGCGGCCAGGGCGCCGATGTCGAGGCGCTGGTCCGCGACATCAATATCAAGCGCAAGGCGGTCTACACCACGAAGGCCGGCTCGACCGGATCGACGATCGAGCAGTTCGCCTTCACGACCGGTTGCAACCTGATCGCCAACACCAAGCCTGGCGAGAAATACCAGGCCCCCGACGGCAGCTGGCAGACCCGCGGCGCCGGCGCACCGCAACGCGACGGTCGCTGCGTCTAAGAGGCTGTTTGGAAAAGCCGGCACCGGCCCGCTCCCGGAAAGCGCTCTTCCAAGCTTTTTCAGACGGGCACTGAACCGAAGCGATTCGCCGATCCGGCCTTGCCAATGTGGTAGAGGCCGGACGGCAACGAATGATCGGGACGGCAGTGTATGCCGTAGTTTTCGTCGGGATTGCGACGGTCGATCGTTGCAAAATTGTGCTGTGCACCCTTAGGTTGACTTCCCCCCCCTCCCTACCTAAACGGGCCGCGCCTTGGCGGGTTCGCTCGTCTTCCATGCTTTGTCGATCGTCCGGAAAGCCTCGGCTCAAGGAGGAACGCGCATGGCGGAACGTGAATCCGGGCAAGACCCTCTCGGCGAGAATGCACGACTCCAGTCTCTTGATGAGAGGCTGAAGCGCGCGCAGCACGACGAGAAGGTCAGGACTGCGACGGCACAGAAGGGCCAGGACGAAAGCTATCGTCTCGGAAACCGGGTGCTGGCGGAACTGATCGGGGGAATTGCGGGTGGGGCACTGATCGGCTGGGTCATAGACCGTTTTGCCGGGACGTCGCCCTGGGGCCTGCTGGTGATGTTGTTCTTCGGAATCATCGTCGCCTTCAGGAACATCATCAGGATTTCGAACCAGCGCCCGAAGTGATATTTCGGGCGCTTTGGTCGCAGGATTTTGGGGTTTTTTCGTGGCCGAGCCAGGTAAAGTCGACCCGATGCATCAGTTCACGATCGAGCCGTTGTTCGGCACCGATCATCTGGCCATCGCCGGCTATAATATTGCGTTCACCAATTCAGCGCTCTGGATGGCGATCACCGCCGTCGTGCTGTGGGTGTTCATGCTTGGTGGCATGAAGCGCCAGCTTGTCCCTGGCCGCTGGCAGATGGCGGTCGAGAGCATGACCGGCTTCATCGATTCGATGCTGGCCGCCAATGTCGGGCCGGCCGGGCGCAAATACGTGCCCTATATCTTCTCGATCTTCATGTTCATTCTGTTTGCCAACCTGTTGGGATTGCTTCCCCTGGGTCTCTTCGGCATCCATCCGTTCACCTTCACCAGCCACTTCACCGTCACCGGTGTACTGGCGATCATGAGCTTCTCGATCGTGCTGATCGTCGGCTTCTGGAGGCACGGTTTCCACTTCTTCTCGCTGTTCGTGCCGCACGGAACGCCGATCTGGCTGATGTGGCTGATCCCGGTGATCGAGCTGATCTCGTTCCTGGTGCGCCCGTTCAGCCTCGGCCTGCGACTGTTCGTCGCGATGATGGCCGGCCACGTGTTGCTCGAGGTGCTGTCCAGCTTCGTCATCGGCAGCGCCAATGCCGGCCTCGGCTTCGGCATCGGCATCGGCGTGCCCAGCTTCATCCTGATGATCGCGATCTGCGCCCTCGAAGTGCTGGTCGCCGGTATCCAGGCCTATGTGTTCGCACTGCTGACGTCGCTCTATCTGAACGACGCAGAGAATCTTCACTGAGTTTCAATCTACTATCATCTGAAATTACGAAGGGAGTTTAGAAATGGACGCAGAAGCAGCAAAGCTCATCGGTGCCGGCCTGGCCGCAATCGGTGCGGGCATGGCAGCAATCGGCGTGGGTAACGTCTTTGGCTCGTTCCTCGAGAGCGCGCTCCGCAACCCCGCAGCTGCCGACGGCCAGCAGGGCCGTCTGTTCATCGGCTTCGCCGCTGCCGAGCTTCTCGGCCTGCTGGCGTTCGTCGTTGCGATGATCCTGATCTTCGTCGCCTAACGACGGCTCAATCCCTCCGCCCGGCCCCGGCCGGGCGGCAGGACAGGATACAGGTATAATGCCCCAGATTGCCCAGCTCGCCGCGACCTATTCATCGCAGATTTTCTGGCTGCTGCTGACCTTTGGTTTCGTCTTCTTCGTGATCGGCCTCGGTATGGTGCCGAAGATCCAGGGGACGGTCGACCGCAGGGACCGGCAGATCGCGGACGATCTTGCGGCGGCCGAACGCGCCCGCCAGGAAGCGGACGCACAGGACGAAGCATATCGGGCGAAGGCCGAGGCCAGCCGCGCCGAAGCATTGAAGCTGACTCAGGCCGCCAAGGCCAGTGCAGCGTCGGCGTCGGAAAAGACGCTTGCCAAGGCCGATGCCGAGACCGCGGAAACACTCACGGCAGCCGAGGCGCAGATCGCCGCGGCAACCGCACAGGCGCTTGGTGAGATCGAGACTGTCGCAGCCGAGGCCGCGCAGGACATGGTCGCCAAGCTTTCCGGCGCAACGGTCACCACGGCCGACGCCGCAAAGGCAGTAAGGGTTGCGCTCGCCAATGGCTGACATTGAAACCAATGGCTCGGCGGAAGTCGCCGCAAACCTTTCCCATGCGGATACCGCCGAAGGCCTGCACACAAGCACCGAGGCGAATGGAGGCGGCGCGCATGCCGTTCCTTCGGCGCTGGGGCTCAACCCCACCGCCTGGGTCGCCCTCTCCATGGCCGTGTTCATCGCCATCCTGCTCTGGAAGAAGGTTCCAGCGTTGATCGGTGGAACGCTCGACAAGAAGATCGCGGCGATCCGCGAGCAGCTCGACGAAGCCAAGGCGCTCCGCGCCGAGGCAGAAGCTCTCCGCGCCGAATATGCGTCGAAGGTGGCAGCTGCCGAAGCCGAGGCTACGACGATGCGCGAGCATGCCGAAGCCGAAGCGCAGCAGATCCTGGCCGACGCCAAGGTCGCTGCCAAGGATCTGACGGTTCGCCGCGCCAAGATGGCGGAAGACAAGATCGCCGCCGCCGAGCGCGCCGCGATCGCGTCGATCCGCGAGAAGGCCGTCAACGCTGCCGCAAGCGCAGCCGCGACGCTGATCGCAGACGGCCATGGCGCCGCGCAGGACAAGGCACTGGTCGATCAGACCATCGCAGGTCTCGGCACGCGCCTGAACTGATCGATTGAGATCGAATAGCAGAGCCCCTGCCGCGCAAGCGGCGGGGGCTTTTGCTTTTTTGGGGGGGCGGCGGGAAGGTAGCGCTGCCCTTCTCACCTGCAATGTCACCCGGGCAACAGATAAGTCTGGCGTCACCAGCGCTGGCATAAGCGCCTCAACCCACCTAAATCCCCTTCAATGTCATCACCCTCCGCCCCCGACCGTTTCAACGAGGAAACCGCGACCTATGCGGTTCGCGGCGCGGAAAAGCCCGATCTGGACGCAGGGGTCGCAGCGATCCGCAACGTGCTGAAGACGCTGCCCTCGCGTCCCGGCGTCTATCGCATGCACGATGCGCGCGGGGATATCCTGTATGTCGGCAAGGCGCGGTCGCTCAAGAACCGGGTGAACAGCTATACCCAGGCGGCGCGGCTTTCGATCCGGCTCAAGCGCATGGTGGCGCAGACGCGGTCGATGACGATCGTCACCACCAACAACGAGGCGGAGGCGCTGCTGCTCGAAGCGCAGCTGATCAAGCGCTATCGGCCCGCCTACAATGTGCTGCTGCGCGACGACAAAAGCTTCCCTTTCATCCTGCTGCGCGCCGATCATCCTTATCCCCGGATCCAGAAGCATCGCGGTGCGCGCAAGATCAAAGGCAATTATTACGGCCCCTTCGCCAGCGCCGGCGAGGTCGGCCGCACGCTCAACGCGCTGCAGAAACTGTTCCTGCTCAGGAGCTGCACCGACAGCTTCTTTTCCAATCGCGACCGCCCTTGCCTGCTCTACCAGATCAAGCGCTGCTCGGCGCCATGCGTCGGCCGCATCGAAGAGGCCGACTATACCGAGCTGGTATCCGATGCGAAGGATTTCCTGGCGGGCAAGTCCACCCGGGTCCAGGCCAAGCTGGCCGACGCGATGCAGGCTGCCAGCGGCAACATGGATTTCGAGATGGCGGCGGTCTACCGCGACCGGCTGAAGGCGCTCACCTTCATCCAGGGCAGCCAGGCGGTGAATGCCGAGGGTGTCGGCGACGCCGATATCTTCGCGCTCGCCTGCAAGGGTGGGACGATGTGCATCCAGGCCTTCTTCATCCGCGGCGGCCAGAATTGGGGGCATCGCAGCTTCTTCCCGGCGCACACCAACGACGTGCCCGAGGACGAGGTGTTCACCAGCTTCCTGGTGCAATTCTACGAGGACGTACCGCCACCGCGGACGATCCTGCTCGATCGGACATTGGAGGAAGGCGCGCTGCTTGCCGAGGCGCTCGGCGAGGCTGCGGGTGGCAAGGTCTCGATCATGGTGCCGCAACGCGGCGATCGCGTTCCCCTGATCAAGCAGGCCAAGCGCAATGCCGAAGAAGCGTTGGATCGCCACCTTGCGGAGAGCACGACCCAGGCCAAGGTCTTCCGCGAAATGGCGGAGCTGTTCGAGCTGGAGGGGCCGCCGGACCGGATCGAGATCTACGACAACAGCCATATCCAGGGCACCAACGCGGTCGGCGCGATGGTCGTCGCCGGGCCCGAGGGTTTCCGCAAGGGCGCCTATCGCAAGTTCAACATCAAGCGCCCGGAGACTGCACCGGGCGACGATTTCGCGATGATGCGCGAAGTGATGGAGCGGCGTTTCGGCCGCGCCCAGCGCGAAGATCCCGACCGTGAGGGCAAGGAATGGCCCGATCTGGTGCTGATCGACGGCGGCAAGGGCCAGGTGAGCGCAGTGAAGGGCGTGCTCGACGAACTCGGCGTGGAGGATGTGGCATTTATCGGCGTGTCGAAGGGGCCCGATCGCAATGCCGGGCGCGAGACCTTCCACTTTCCCGACGGCCGCGAATTCACCCTGCCCGTCAACGCACCGGTGATGTTCCATCTCCAGCGGCTGCGCGACGAAGCGCACCGCTTCGCGATCGGCGCGCACCGCCAGAAGCGCGCCAAGGCAATCGGGGTCAGCACGCTCGACGAAGTACCCGGCATCGGCCCGGCACGGAAACGCGCATTGCTGATGCATTTCGGCACCGCACGCGCAGTGCGCAATGCCTCGCTGGAGGATCTGGGCAAGGCACCCGGCGTGTCCAGGGCGATGGCACAGGGCATCTACGACTTCTTCCACGGCGGGCGCTGAGCGTGCACGTCCGCACCCGCGCCGTCATCTGCTCGGTGCGTGCGCATGGCGAGCATGGCGCGATCGTACGCGCGATGACAGCGGAGGACGGCCTGCTTGCCGGTTATGTACGCGGCGGGCGATCGCGGACGATGCGGCCTGTATTGATGCCCTCCAACGTCGTGGTGGCCGAATTCCGTGCACGCACCGAAGAGCAATTGCCCGGACTGACGGTCGAGCTCGTCCACAGCCGGGCGCCGCTGATGGCAGAGCCGCTCGCCGCCGCCGCGCTCGACTGGACGACCGCGCTGACCGCCAGCGCCTTGCCCGAAGGTCAGGCGCACCAGCAGATCCACCAGGCGCTGGAAGCCGTCCTTGACGCGATCGAGGCGGCGCCGTCCGCACGCGGCTGGGCCAGGGCCCTGATCCGCTTCGAAGCACTGGTGCTGGCTCGGCTGGGATATGGACCGCCGGTCACCGCCAGGCTGAACGACGAGGCGCAATGGCCCGAGATCATCGCGGCCCTCGCCGACACCGGTCGCGAACTGGACGCGCATATCTTCGCCGAGCGCCGCATTGACGTCATGGCGGCGCGCGAGCGACTGACCGATCGGCTCAAAAGGGCGGTTGCCTGAGACCGCAACGGCGGGCATTGCTCCCGCGTCTTCTTAATCGTGAGATCCCGAAAGGATATCGATGCTGATCGCCCTGCTGCCCGGAGATGGAATTGGCCCTGAAGTAACCGCACAGGCAGTGCGCGTGCTCGAGGCTGCAGGATGCGGACTGGTGTTCGAGACGGCGCCGGTGGGCGGCGCAGCCTACAAGGCGGCCGGCCATCCCCTGCCCGCTTCGACACTCGATCTGGCGCGGCGCGCGGACGCGATCCTGTTCGGCGCGGTCGGCGATCCCGATTGCGATGCGCTGGAACGCCATCTTCGTCCCGAGCAGGCGATCCTCGGGCTTCGCAAGGAATTGGGTCTGTTCGCCAATCTGCGCCCGGTGAAGCTGTTTCCCGAACTTGCCGACGCGTCGACGCTCAAGCCCGAAGTGGCACGCGGAATCGACATGGTGATCGTGCGCGAGCTCAACGGCGACGTCTATTTCGGCGAGAAGGCGATGCGCACGACCTCGGGCGGACTGCGCGAAGGCTATGACGTGATGTCGTATAACGAGGCCGAAGTGGCCCGCATCGCGCATAGCGGCTTCCAGACCGCCCGCGCGCGTCGCAGCAAGCTGTGTTCGGTCGACAAGGCCAATGTGCTGGAGACGTCCCAGCTCTGGCGCGATGTGGTGATCGAGGTGTCGGCGGTCTATCCGGACGTTGCGCTGAGCCACATGTATGTCGACAATGCCGCGATGCAGATCGTGCGCGACCCCGCGCAGTTCGACGTCATCGTCACCGGCAATCTGTTCGGCGACATCCTGTCCGATCTGGCGAGCATGTGCGCTGGATCGATCGGCATGCTGCCTTCGGCCGCGCTCGATACGTCGAGCAAGGGCCTTTACGAGCCGATACACGGCAGCGCGCCCGATATTGCAGGCCAGGGCAAGGCCAATCCGCTGGCGACAATCCTCTCCGCCGCGATGATGCTGCGGTATTCGCTCGGCATGAGTGAAGCCGCCGACCGGATCGAGACCGCGGTCGCCAAGGCCCTGGCAAGCGGTGTCCGGACGCCTGATCTGGGCGGGACCACCGATACGGTCGCGATGGGCGATGCGGTGATCGCGGCGCTGTAAGGCGCGACGCCCAGAAACATCATTCCGGCGAACGCCTACTGGTGTCCGGGATTTTTTTTGCGGGAGGCCTGCGCGGACCTCGTAATTCCACGGAATGCGCCGACAATGCCGGTGCCGAGACATGGTTTGCAGTCGCAGCCGAACCTCTCCTCCCTATCGAAGATGGGGAGGGGGACCGCCACGGCTTAAGCCGTGGTGGTGGAGGGGAAATGCGATGGATGATCCAGCGCCGCAGCTGGCGGAAATCGTGAGGGAATCTGGTTCGAAGGCAGCGCGAAGCGGAGGCATCCTATTTCCCCTCCACCACGCCGCTTCGCGTCGCGGTCCCCCTCCCCACGCTGCGCGTAGGGAGGAGAATTCTTGCCGCATCGCGCTTCCAGCGAAATCCCGGACAGCAGTGGGCGAACGCCGGGATGACGATAACGACTGAAACTCAAAGGCGACCTAAAGCTCGTCCCACATCGTCTTGAGCTTCGCGAAGAAGCCCGTCGATTGCGGGCATTCCTCACCGGTCTCGGTCTCGCGAAACTCCTGGAGCAGTTCCTTCTGCCGCGCGGAGAGATGCGTCGGCGTCTCGACGTCGATCTGGACGACCATGTCACCATGCCCCCTGCCCTGCAGCACGGGCATGCCCGCACCACGCTGGCGAAGCTGCTTGCCCGACTGGATGCCCGCGGGAATGCGGATCTCGTGATCCACCTTGTCGAGACCGGGTACGGTGATCGACCCACCCAACGCTGCGGTGGTGAAGCTGATCGGGGCCCTGGCGAACAGGGTCGTGCCCTCGCGCTGGAACACCGAATGACGCCGCACATGGATGAAGATGTAAAGATCGCCGGCCGGCGCACCGCGCCCACCCGCTTCACCTTCGCCTGACAGGCGGATCCGCGTGCCTTCGTCGACGCCCGCGGGAATATTGACCTCAAGCGTCTTCTTGCGGTCCACACGCCCCTCGCCGCGGCATGCGGTGCAAGGTTCGGCGATCACCTGACCTGCGCCATGACAGGCCGGGCAGGTCCGTTCGACCACGAAGAATCCCTGCTGCGCGCGAATCTGGCCGCGGCCGTTGCACTGATTGCAGGTATGGATGCTGGTCCCCGGCTTCGCGCCCGATCCTTCGCACGGCTCGCATTGCGCCGACACGTCGAGCGCAACGCTGGTGCGCTTGCCGTGATAGGCTTCCTCCAGGCTGATCTCCAGATCGTAGCGCAGATCGGCGCCACGACGGACATTCTGGCGCTGTGCGCCGCCGAAGCCCTGGCCGAAGATCGTCTCGAAGATGTCGCTGAAACCTTCGAAGCCGGCGCCGGGCCCTGCTCCGCCGCCACCGCCGCCACCATTCTGGAAAGCGGCATGGCCGAACCGGTCATAGGCGGCGCGCTTCTGCGGATCCTTCAGACAGTCATAGGCTTCGCTGATCGCCTTGAACTTGCCTTCGGAATCTTTGCAACCACCGTTCTTGTCCGGATGATATTGCATGGCCAGCCGGCGATAGGACGATTTGATCGTCGCATCGTTGGCAGTCCGCTCGATCTCGAGCAATTCGTAAAAATCGACTTGTGTGCTCATGCCGCCCCCGGCGCGACTGCCCTCCCCCGCACGCGGGGGAGGGTGTTCACGGTGTTCGCCTTCATCGGCTTAGGCCTTGTTGTCGTCCACTTCGGAGAATTCCGCATCGACGACGTCCTCGTCTGCCTTGGGCGCATCGGCCTCGGCACCGGGGGACGCGGCCGCGGCCTGCTCCTTCTCGTAGATCGCCTGGCCGAGCTTCATCGCGACCTGCGCGAGAGCCTGAGCCTTTTCCGTCATCGCAGCGCTGTCGCCGCCCTCGACCGCAGTCTTGGCTTCGGCAATCGCCGCCTCGATCTCCGACTTGAGCGACGCGTCGACCTTGTCGCCATGCTCTTCCAGCTGGCGCTCGGTCGTGTGGATCAGGCTTTCGGCGTTGTTCTTCGCCTCGGCCGCCTCACGGCGCTTCTTGTCGTCATCGGCGAACTGCTCGGCGTCGCGGACCATCTGGTCGATGTCCGAATCGCTGAGGCCGCCCGATGCCTGGATCTTGATCTGCTGCTCCTTGCCGGTGCCCTTGTCCTTCGCGGTCACATTGACGATGCCATTGGCATCGATGTCGAAGATGACCTCGATCTGCGGCACGCCGCGCGGCGCCGGCGGAATGCCGACCAGATCGAACTGGCCCAGCATCTTGTTGTCGGCCGCCATTTCGCGCTCGCCCTGGAAGACGCGGATCGTCACCGCCTGCTGATTGTCGTCAGCGGTGGAATAAACCTGCGACTTCTTGGTCGGGATGGTGGTGTTGCGATCGATCATGCGCGTGAAAACGCCGCCCAGCGTCTCGATACCCAGCGACAGCGGAGTCACGTCGAGCAGCAGCACGTCCTTGACGTCGCCCTGGAGCACGCCGGCCTGGATCGCAGCGCCCATGGCGACGACCTCGTCCGGGTTCACGCCGGTGTGCGGCTCCTTGCCGAAGAAGCCCTTCACGACGTCACGCACCTTGGGCATGCGCGTCATGCCGCCCACAAGCACGACTTCCGCGATGTCGTCGGCCTTCAGACCGGCATCGGCGAGCGCCTTCTTGCAGGGCTCGAGCGTGCGCTTGATCAGATCGTCGACCAACCGTTCCAGATCGGCGCGGGTGATCGCCTTCACCAGATGCTTGGGACCATTCTGGTCGGCCGTGATGAAAGGCAGGTTCACTTCGGTGCTGGCGGCCGAGCTCAGCTCGATCTTCGCCTTTTCCGATGCTTCCTTCAGACGCTGGAGCGCAAGCTTGTCCTTGGTGAGGTCGATGCCCTCAGCCTTTTTGAAGTCTTCCGCCAGGAAGGAGACCAGCTTGGCGTCGAAATCCTCGCCACCCAGGAAGGTGTCGCCGTTGGTGGCCTTCACCTCAAACACGCCGTCGCCGATCTCGAGGATCGAGATGTCGAAGGTGCCGCCGCCGAGATCGTAGACGGCGATCGTCTTGCCGTCCTGCTTGTCGAGGCCATAGGCCAGCGCCGCCGCGGTCGGCTCGTTGATGATGCGCAGTACTTCGAGGCCCGCGATGCGGCCGGCGTCCTTGGTCGCTTGGCGCTGTGCGTCGTTGAAATAGGCCGGAACGGTGATGACCGCCTGCGTGACCGTCTCACCCAGATAGGATTCGGCGGTTTCCTTCATCTTCTGAAGCGTGAACGCAGAGATCTGCGACGGCGAATAATCCTCGCCGCCGGCCTTCACCCATGCGTCGCCGTTCGAACCCTTGACGATGGTATAGGGCACCAGTTCGGTGTCCTTGCGGGTCACGGGATCGTCGAAGCGGCGGCCGATGAGGCGCTTCACCGCGAAGACCGTGTTGTCCGGATTGGTGACAGCCTGGCGCTTCGCCGGCTGACCGATCAGGCGCTCGCCATCCTTGGCGAACGCGACGATCGAGGGCGTGGTGCGCGCGCCCTCAGAATTCTCAATGACCTTCGGCTTGCCGCCTTCCATGACGGCAACGCAGCTGTTCGTGGTGCCGAGATCGATCCCGATAACCTTCGCCATATTCTTCCCTCATACCCCGCATGATTCATGTCTTCCGCCCGGACCCCGAAGGCATCCGGACCAGATGCTGTGTTCGCGATATAGGTGGGCTTTTTCTTGTCGCAAGCATTGGTGCAGAGTAGGTGGTCCCAGTGTCCCATTCAGGAGCCAAATCGATGCGCCTGCCAGTCGCCGCCTTCGCCCTGCTTTCGGCCCTCGCACTGTCGAGCTGCGCCAAGGACGAATATCTGTATATCGACAAGGGCTGGGTGAACCTGCCGGCCGTCGATGGCAATCCCGGCGCCGCTTATTTCACCATCCACGGCGGACCGCAGGCGGATACGCTGATCGGCGTCTCCTCCCCCGTCGCGATTCGGTCCGAGATGCACGACATGTCGAACGAAGGCGGCGTGATGAAGATGCAGCCGATCAAATCGGTGCCGATCCCCGCCAAGGGCAAGGTCGAATTCGCGCCGGGCGGCAAGCATGTGATGCTGTTCGAACTGCGTCCGAACTTCAAGACCGGGGACAAGATCCGACTCGACTTCACCTTCGCCAGCGGCGAGCAGATCTATATCGAGGCGCCAGCCCAGTCCGCCGGCGCGCCCTCGCCGCATGAGAAACATTGATCCGCAGGGCACTGACCGCGGACGAACGGGCACTCGCCGCTTCGGTCTTCGGTGACGCGATCGATTACGGACGGGTGACGGTCAACAACCGCAAATGGTGGCCGTTCCAGCCGCCGCGTGTGGCGATGGCCCCCGATGGCCACCTCTGGTTCCACCCCGAAGGCAACCTCTATTGCGGCGATTTCAGCTGCGCAGACCTGTCGGCGCAAGGGCTGTTCATCCACGAGATGACGCATGTCGCGCAAACCGCGCATGGCGGCCGCTGGTATCTGCCGCTGATGCGCCATCCATTCTGTCGCTACGACTATGTGATCGAGCCGGGCAGGCCTTTCCACCGCTACGGCATCGAGCAGCAGGCAGAAATCGTCCGCCACACCTTCCTGATGCGCAACGGCGTCGCCATGCCGGACAAGCCGCCGCTGGCGGTTTACGAGGCGCTGCTGCCATACGGGCGCTGATCTGCAGCGAGTTTCTGGCCAAGCAAACCCGTCATCCCAGCGAAAGCTGGGATCTCACTTAACCTTGCAGCGTGTCCCACAGGTCCTGCCATTGGGGATTGGCCGCATCGATCAAATCCAGCTTCCAGTCACGCTTCCAGGTTTTCAGGGCTTTCTCGCGCACGATCGCATCCTCAATGCGTTCGTGGCGCTCGATCAGGACCAGTCGATCTAGGCGGTAGCGCCGGCAAAATTCAGATCCCTGGCCGGCTCGATGCTGCAACACGCGCGCAGCCAGATGAGCAGTCACGCCGATGTAGAGCACACCATAAGCGCGGTTGGTCATGATGTAGGTCCAGCCACCGCGCCTCATTGGCAAAAGCGTCGCGCCAAAGGCAGTGAGATGCCAGCTTTCGCTGGCATGACGGAGGGGCGCATCATCGCCGTTTCCGCTTGAATGTCGGCGCATGGAAATCCGGCGGCTTGTTCGCCACCCATTTCAGGAATTTAGCGATCTGCGGATGCGCGCGCAGCGTCTGTTCGGACGCATAGTCCCGCGCGAGATCCTTGTTCTCCAGCGCGACGTGGATCGCGCGATGACAGATCGGATGGAGCGCCGCGACTTCGCGTCCGCCCCGGCTTTTGGGTACCCAGTGATGCAATTCGATCTTTCGGCCCAGCGGGCGGGCGCAAAGCGCGCAAAGATCGGGAGCGCTTGTGCTCATCGCCGCGACGATACACAGTTGGCGCAAGATCAGGGAGATGCCCGATGCCCGAACCGCTCGACTCGTTCCGTTCGTCCACCTGGGGCTGGCTGCGCGGAACGCTGCTCGGCTGGCTGACGCTGGCCCTGTGCCTGGTCGGCGTCGGCTTCGTCATCATCCTGGTCAAGTGGATCCAGAATCTCGCGACCACCTACGAAGTGACCGAGGATCGCCTGATCCTGCGCAAGGGCATCTTCGTGAAGAGCATCGACGAGATCGAGCTCTACCGGGTGAAGGATATCCGGATCGACTTCACCCTGATCAACCAATGGGCAGGCATCGGCACCATATCGATCCTGTCGAGCGACGAAACCACGCGCGCCGCGCCGCTTAGCATCCCGGATATCGAAAATGCCCAGGCCCGCCGCGAGGAACTGCGCCGGCTGGTCGATACCGCGCGGCAGAAGCGCCGCGTGCGCGAAGTCGACATGGTGCACGAGGATCTGTGATCCGCGCCGCCGCCCATGGCGGCGGCGCTTCGGAATCAGCCCGCTTTGGCCACGGCGACGAGCGCTGGGCGCAGCAACCGGTCCTTGATCATGTAACCGGCCTGCATTTCCTGAATGATCGTGCCCGGCTCCGCATCCGCGCTCGGAATCTCGAGCATTGCCTGGTGACGATTGGGATCGAGCGCCTCGCCCAGCGCGGAAATACGCGTAATGCCGTTGCGTTCGAAAACGCTGGTCAGTTCGCGGCCAGTGGCCTCCAGCCCGACGACGAGTCCCTTGAACTTGTCATCCTCACGAAGCTCGGCGGGTATCGCGTCGAGCGCGCGCTGCAGATTGTCCGCCACGGAGAGAACGTCGCGCGCAAAGTTCGTTGCGGCATAGGCGCGCGCATCCTGCGCGTCCTTCTCGAGCCGGCGACGGACATTCTGGGTCTCTGCCTGCGCATAGAGAACATTCTGCCTGGCTTCCGCCAGATCGCGCTCCAGCTGCACCAGATCGCCCCCCAGGTTCAACGCCTCGTCATGTTCCTTCACCTCGGGCGCAGCCTCTGCGGTCTCCGCGCGAAGGGTTTCGTCAAGCTTCTGTTCTTCGTTCATCCGATCAATCTCGATAATGTCTGTGCAGTGAAATCCACCATGGGTACCACGCGGGCATAGTTCAAGCGCGTCGGCCCGATCACGCCGACCACCCCGACCACGCGTCCGTCCTGCCCGCGATAGGGCGCGGCTATGACCGACGAGCCCGATAACGAAAAGAGCTTGTTTTCGGATCCGATGAAGATCCGGGTTGCCGCGCCCTCTCTGGCACTGTCCAGCAGTCGCGAGATTTCCTCGGCGCTTTCGAGTTCGTCGAGCAACTGGCGGACGCGCTCCAGATCGGCGGCGGCAGCCGCATCGATCAGATTGGCCTGCCCGCGCACGATCAGCACCGGGCGCCGTGCAGGATCCTCCGACCAGACCGCCAGCCCGCGCGAAACCAGTTCCTGCGATGCCGAATCAAGGGCCGCCCGGCCCTGCCCGATCTCCCGCGCGATCCGCATCTGGGCATCGGAAAGCGTCAGGCCGGACAGCCGGGCATTCATATAATTCGCGGCTTCGACCAGCGCCGCGCGGCCCATGCCGATGGGCAGTTCGACCACCCGGTTCTCGACCGATCCGTCCGCGCCGACCAGCACCGCCAGTGCCTGGGTCTCCGACAGGGAGACGAAACCCACCTGTTTCAGGATCGGTTCGCGCTTGGGCACCAGCACCAGGCCGGCACAGGCGGACAGGCCGGACAGTGCCGTGGTCGCCGCGGCCAATGCCTCCTCGATCGGGCCGCCGCGTTCGACGCGCGATTCGATCGCGGCACGTTCCTCCGCCGATGGTTCGGCCGCCTGCATCATGCCATCGACGAACAGGCGCAGGCCACTTTCGGTCGGCATCCGCCCCGCCGACGTATGCGGTGCCGCAAGCAGGCCCAGTTCCTCAAGATCCTGCATGACGTTGCGGATCGACGCCGGCGACAGGCTGAGCGCGGACAATTTGGCGATCGTGCGCGATCCCACGGGGGCGCCGCTTTCCAGATAGCTTTCGACGACGACACGAAAAATATCGCGCGCACGGTCGGTCAGTTCGGAAACGGGCGGCGTCATCATGCTGCTGATGTAGGCGCGCCGGACAAGATGCTCAATGCACGCTTATTTTCGGGCGAGCACGATCATCAGCAACCCGGCTGCCGCGAGCATAGCGCCGCGGACGATCCATTCCCGGGTTCCGATCATGAAACTCTCCGCCGGCCAGCGCACCAGCCCGAGCCCCTGGGCCATCCAGAACAGACCGAGCACCACCGCGAGCGTTGCCAATGCCATGATCGCGAACCTGAATATCTTCATCGCCGCCTCCCCCACGCGCATCACTCTACCCGCTTGGCATCACGGTAAAAGCGGGAATGACTGGATTGCGCGCGACAGCCGGTCTAAGGCCCGCGCCGAACCGTCATTTTCCAGGAGACCTGCATGCGCCCCTCCGGCCGCGCGCCAGACCAGATGCGTCCCATCACCATCGAGCCCCGTTTCACCCGTCACGCCGAGGGATCGTGCCTGATCGGCTTCGGCGACACCAAGGTGCTCGTGACCGCATCGATCGAAGAACGGCTGCCGCCCTGGTTGCGCGGCAAGGGCGAGGGCTGGGTAACGGCCGAATATGGCATGTTGCCCCGCGCGACCCACACCCGCGGCAATCGCGAAGCCGCCAAGGGCAAGCAATCCGGCCGCACGCAGGAGATCCAGCGGCTGATCGGTCGATCGCTGCGCGCAGTCGTCGACCTGAAGGCGCTCGGCGAGCGCCAGATCACGCTCGATTGCGACGTGATCCAGGCCGATGGCGGCACGCGCACGGCGTCGATCTCCGGCGCCTGGGTGGCGCTGCGGCTCGCGGTCGATTCGCTGATCGAACGCAAGCTGATCGAGACCGATCCGATCAAGCAGAAGGTCGCGGCAATCTCGTGCGGCATCCATCAGGGCGTGCCCGTGCTCGACCTGGACTATATCGAGGATTCGAACGCCGGCGCCGATGCCAATTTCGTGCTGACCGAAGACGGCAACATCGCCGAAGCCCAGGCAACGGCCGAAGGCGAAACCTATGACGAGGAAGCATTGCTGCGGCTGCTGCGCCTGGCGCGGATCGGCTGCCGCGATATCTTCGCGGCACAGGCCGTCGCCACGGGACGCGCCGCATGACGATCGCGCCCCAGGCCATCCGCAAGCTCGCTCCCGGCAAGCTCGTCGTCGCCAGCCATAATGAAGGCAAGGTCCGCGAGATTGCCGCACTGCTTGCGGGCCATGGCCTGGAGCCGATCTCGGCAGCCGCGCTCGACCTGCCCGAACCCGAAGAAACGGGCACGACCTTCATCGCCAACGCCGAATTGAAAGCGCGGCAGGCCGCGGATCTTTCCGGCCTGCCTGCGCTGGCTGACGACAGCGGCCTGTGCGTCGAGGCGCTGGGCGGTGAGCCCGGTATCTTCTCTGCGCGCTGGGCGGGCCCGAAGCGCGACTTTGGTGACGCCATGCGCCTGGTCGAACAGCAATTGGAGCGTGCCGGCGAAGGCGCCGGACGCGACGCCCATTTCGTCTGCGCCCTCGCCCTCGCCTGGCCCGACGGCCACGTCGAGAGCTTCGAGGGGCGCGTGGACGGGGTGATGGTCTGGCCGCCGCGCGGCGCGCAGGGTTTCGGCTATGATCCCGCATTCCAGCCGCTGGGGCACGACCAGACCTTCGGCGAGATGGAGGCTGAAGCCAAGCACGCGATGAGCCATCGCGCCGATGCTTTCGCCAAGCTCGTGGCGGCAGTGTTCTGATCGAGACGCCATCTCGTGAGACGGGCGAGACGCCCCTCGCCCTCTACGTCCATTGGCCGTTCTGCGTCTCCAAATGCCCTTATTGCGATTTCAACAGCCATGTCCGCGAGTCGGTCGACCAGCAGGCATGGCGCGAGGCGCTGCTGGCCGATCTCGCGCATGAAGCCGCGCTGACGCCCAGGCGAACGCTGGGCTCGATCTTCTTCGGCGGGGGCACGCCATCGCTGATGCCGCCCGAGACCGTCGCCGCGCTGATCGATGCCGCGGCAGGCCATTGGCGCATGGCCGACGATGTCGAGATCACGCTGGAGGCCAACCCGTCCTCGGTGGAGGCGGCGCGCTTCGGCGATCTGGCACGCGCCGGGGTCAATCGCGTCTCGCTCGGCCTGCAGGCGCTCGACGACGAGGCACTGGTCTTTCTCGGCCGCGCGCACGGTGTCGCCGAAGGGCTTGCCGCGCTCGACACTGCGCAGGCGGCATTCGCGCGCACCAGTTTCGACCTGATCTATGCCCGGCCCGACCAGTCGCTTGGCGATTGGAAGGCGGAACTCGGCCGCGCGCTCGGTTTCGGCACAGAGCATCTCTCGCTCTATCAGCTCACCATCGAGCCCGGCACGCGCTTCGCGACGCTGGCGGCGCAGGGCCGGATCCAGCCGCTCGACCCGGATCTGGGCGCGGACCTGTTCGAGACGACCCGCACACTGACCGCGCAAGCCGGGCTGCCTGCCTATGAAATCTCCAACCATGCCCGGCCAGGTGCCGAGAGCCGGCACAATCTGACCTATTGGCGCTATGGCGACTATGCCGGCATCGGCCCCGGCGCGCACGGACGCCGCAACGGGCTGGCGACTGTCCGGCGCAAAAAGCCGGAAAACTGGATGGCAGCGATTGCGCGCAACGGCCATGGCACGGAGAGCGAAACCCCGCTCGTCGCGGCCGAACGCGCGGCGGAAGCGCTGCTGATGGGATTGAGGCTGGGTGAAGGCGTCGACCTGGCGCGTATCGCCGTGCAGAGCGGGGTCGCGCAGGAGGCGCTGGTCGACGCAAAGGCCGTGGCACAGCTGTCCGCACAGGGGTTGGTTTCCAGCCAGGGAAGCCGTCTGACGGTAAGCGATACCGGCATGCCGGTGCTCGACCGGGTGCTTGCCGAGATCGTGGCAATATAATCCTCCCTGAAGGGGAGGGGGACCATGCCGTCAGGCATGGTGGAGGGGTGAGCCGCAGAGCGGCGACTGCGTCGCCAAACCCCTCCACCGTCCTTCGGACGGTCCCCCTCCCCTTCAGGGAGGAATTTGTTCTTAGTCCGCGAACCGCGCAGGCGCGGGGCTGACCGTCGTGAATTTGCCCGCGTCGATCTGCTGCACTTCGAGCGACCGTTCGGCGATGCCGTCCTTGCCGAAGCGGAAGGCGCCATCGATACCGGAGAACCCGCCCTGATCGGTGAGCGCGCGCGCCGGGAAAGCCGTGCCGGGCTTCCAGTCGCGCGCCACGCGCGTCACCAGCAGAACCGCGTCATAGCCCAGGCTGGAAAGGCGATAAGGCGCCTTGCCGTAACGCGCGCGATATTTGGTGGCGAGCTGGTTGTAGAGACCGTTCGACACGCTGGCATACCAGGCGCCGCGCAGCACCGGATTGTTCGCCAGGGACGGTTCGGTATTCCACAGCTCAGTGCCGAGGAAGCGTGCGGAGGGACCGCTGCCCTTGCGGACCAGCGGCGCAACCTGAAGCGCCACGCCGCCGCTGTCGGCGATCAGCAGCGCGTCATAGGAACTGGTCTGGCCAAGCCGCGTGACCGCCGCCGCGATCGAACGCTGCGACCGATCGTAATTCTGCATGCCGACCACACGTCCGCCGGCGCCCTCGACCGCACGGAGGAAAGCAGTAGATGCCCGCTGGCCATAGACTCCATTGGGCATCAGGCCGGCAAAGCTGGTCAGGCCGCGCGCGCGCGCATGGCCGACGACGCGCTCGATCGCCTGACCCGGGCTGTAACCGAGCAGATAGACGCCATTGCCCGCAACGGTCGCATCGTTGGAGAAGCTGAGCAGCGGCACGTTCGCGCGGCGCGCGACCGGCGCGACCGCGGCAACGTCCTCACTCAGCAGCGGACCGAGGACCACGCGATTGCCCTCTGCGATCGCTTTCTGCGCGGCCGCCGCGGCACCGAGCGCGGTATCATAGGTGGTGATGCGGATGCGCTGACCGCCCGTGTCGAGCACGGCAAGGTTCGCGGCATTGGCGATCGACTGGCCAACCGCGGCATTCGGCCCGGTCATCGGCACCAGCAGCGCGATACGATGGCGTTCCTGATCGTCGGGCAGGCCCGGCGTGATCGGCGTTTCGACCTGGGTCGGGCGGTCCGGCCCCTTGGTCGGCGGACGCTCCCCGCGCGGCACGATCGTCTGGCAGCCCGCGACAAGCGTCGCCGCCATCAGCACTCCCAACCGCCACCGAATTCTTCCAGCCGGTTGCGGCCTACGCCCTGCCTCTGCCATGACACCCTCCGATGAACGCAAAACTTTCGCCCGGTCTCTACATCGTCGCCACCCCAATCGGCAATCTGTCCGATCTGTCGCCGCGCGCAGGCTCGATTCTGTCGTCAGCCGACGCAATCGCGTGCGAAGACAGCCGGGTAACCGCCAAATTGCTCAATCATCTCGGCGTGAAGCGGCCGATGATTCCATATCACGATCACAGCGCGCCGCATGTTCGCGAAGGATTGATCGCGCGCATGACCACCGAATCGATCGCATTGGTCAGCGACGCGGGTACGCCGCTGATCTCCGATCCCGGCTACAAGCTGGTCCGCGAGGCGCGTGCAGCAGGAATCGCAGTGACCACGATTCCCGGTCCATCGGCGGCGATCGCGGCGCTGACCCTGGCCGGACTGCCGACCGATCGTTTCCTGTTCGTCGGCTTCCTGCCCAACAAGACCAAGGCCCGCGCCGACGCGATCGCCGAAGTGGCCGGCGTGCGTGCGACATTGCTGTTCTACGAATCGGGTCCGCGCCTCTCCACCACACTCACCGCACTGAGCGAGGGATTGAGTGACCGCGAGGCCGGCGTGGCCCGCGAGATCAGCAAACGCTTCGAGGAATGCGTCACCGGCACGCTCTCCACGCTTGCGGCACGCTACGCCGATCATCCGCCCAAGGGCGAGATCGTCATCGTCGTCGCTCCGCCGGGCGAAGCACCGCCGCCAGCCGCCGAAGACGCCGATGCGGCGCTTGCCGAAGCGCTGACCCGCCTGCCCCCGGCAAAGGCGGCGGGTGAGGTCGCAAAGGCATTCGGGCTCGATCGCAAGGCACTCTACGCGCGCGCCATGGCGATGAAGGACGGTGGATGACGCGCCAGGCGGCCGAACGACGCGGCCGCAAGGGCGAGTCGCTCGCCGCCTGGTGGCTCCGTTTCCACGGCTGGCGCATCCTGGCCGCCAGAGTCCGGACACGAATGGGTGAAGTCGACCTGATCGCGAAACGCGGTCGCACCGTGGCCTTTGTCGAAGTGAAGGCGCGGACCAGCGATGCCGCGCTGGACCTTTCGATCGACCGTCAGCGGCTGTCGCGCGTCGCCGCGGCCGCCAATGCGCTGGCGCCACGTTATGCCAAAGGGGGCGAAGATATCCGCATCGACGTGATCCTGCTCGCGCCGTGGCGACGCCCGCGCCATATCGTCAATGCCTGGCATGGGTGACAGCCCCGCCCCGCTCGCCTAAAGCGCCGCAAGTCTCAGGCGGAGTAGCAGCATGACCCTCAATGTCGCCGTCCAGATGGATCCGATGGAAACCATCAACATCGCGGGCGATTCGACCTTCGCGATCATGCTGTCCGCGCAGGCGCGCGGGCACCGCATGTGGCATTACGAGGCGTCGGATCTCAGCTATTCCGCCGGTCGTGTCTGGGCGCGGGCGCATCCCGTAACGGTGCAGCGCGTCGTCGGCGATCATTATGCGTTTGGCCCCGCCGAGAATATCGACCTGGGCGAACAGATCGATGTGGTGCTGATGCGCCAGGATCCGCCCTTCGACCTCGGCTACATCACTGCGACCCATCTGCTTGAGCGGATCAGCGACCGGACGCTGATCGTCAACGATCCCGCTTCGGTGCGCAACGCGCCGGAAAAGGTGTTCGTGCTCGATTATGCGCAGTTCATGCCGCCGACATTGGTGACGCGCTCGCTGGACGAGGCACGCGCCTTCCTGGCGGAGCATGGCGAGATCGTCGTCAAGCCGCTGCACGGCAATGGCGGCAAGGCGATCTTCAAGGTGGGCAGCGACGGCGCGAACCTCGCCTCGCTGATCGAAGTGTTCAACACCGCCTATCGCGAACCGCACATGATCCAGGCGTTCATCCCCGCGGTGACGCAGGGCGACAAGCGCATCGTACTGGTCGACGGCGAAGTCGCCGGCGCGGTCAACCGCATCCCCGGCGAGGGCGAGATCCGGTCCAACCTGGCGGTGGGCGGCTCGGCCGCGAAGACCGAACTGACCGAAACCGAGACCGAGATCTGCGCGATCCTCGGCCCCGAACTCAAGCGGCGCGGTCTGTTGTTCGTCGGCATCGACGTGATCGGCGGCGAGTGGCTGACCGAGATCAACGTGACCAGCCCCACCGGCATCGTCGCGATCGACCGCTTCAACGGCACCGACACCGGCGCAATGATTTGGGATGCGATCGAAAAGAAGGTTGCGGCCAAGTCCTGATGTCCGACTGGATCGTCAATCTCATCGAACAGTCGGGCTATCTCGGCGTCGGCTTCCTCATGTTCCTCGAAACGATGTTCCCGCCGATCCCCTCGGAGGTGATCATGCCGATCGCCGGCGTCTATGCCGCCAAGGGGCAGATGTCGCTGGGCTGGGTCATCGCCAGCGGCACTGCCGGCGCGATGCTCGGCAATTATTTCTGGTACCTCGCCGCGCGCGTGATCGGGGTCGAGCGGTTCCGACCATTTATCGAGCGGTTCGGCCGCTGGCTGACCATCGACTGGCACGAGGTCGAGCGCGCAGAGAAGCTGTTCGGTCAATATGGCTCCGCATTCGTCTTCTTCGCACGGATGTTGCCCACGCTGCGCTCGCTGATCTCGATTCCGGCCGGTCTGCTCCACATGCGCCTGTCGACCTTCGTCATCTGGTCGACGATCGGCACCGCCGGCTGGACGAGCCTGCTCGCGGTCTCCGGCTGGATGCTCGGCCGCAATGTCGACAAGGTGGACGATTTCGTCGGCCCGGTCTCGACCGCGGTGATCGTGCTGATCATCGGCGCCTATCTGTGGCGGGTCATCTTCTGGCGGCCCAAGCGCTAGAATAGCGCTCTACGTCATTGCGAGCGAAGCGAAGCAATCCAAGGATGCATCAACCGCTGGATTGCTTCCTCACTACGCTCCTCGCAATGACCACAATAGAGCACGACGAACGCGCCATCACGCCCTTGGATGGGCGTTGCGATAGACGTCCATCAGATGCGCAGCGTCGACCGCAGTATAGATCTGGGTCGAACTCAGGCTGGCATGTCCCAGCAATTCCTGCAGCGCACGCAGATCCGCGCCGCGGCCGAGCAGATGCGTGGCAAAGCTGTGCCTCAGTGCATGCGGCGTGGTGCGTTCGGACAGGCCCAACCGCCGCCGCGCGCCCTGGACAGCGCGACGCACAAGCGCGGGTGAGAGCGGCCCACCGCGCGCGCCCCGAAAGAGCGGTAGATCCTTCGATGCCGCATAGGGGCAAAGCGCAAGATAATCGTCGATCGCAGTCCGCACCTGCGGCAGCAGCGGCACGATCCGCGTCTTGTTCCGCTTGCCGGTCACGCTCAGCGTCTCCCCCAGCGGCAGCACCGACCCGGTGAGTACCATCGCCTCGCCGATCCGCAGACCCGCGCCGTAGAGCAGCAACAGGACCGCCCAGTCGCGTGCGCCGAGCCAGGGTTCGCGCCCTTGCCCCGCAACATCCTCGGCAAGCGCCATGACCTCGTCGGGTGATATCGGACGTGGCACGCCCTTTTTCACGCGCGGCCCCTTCAGTCGGGGCACCGCACCGCCTTCGCCCGCGACAAAGGACAGGAAACCACGAACCGCTGAAAGTTCGCGCGCGGCCGATGCATTGCCGATCCCGTCGCCGCGGCGCAGCGCCAGGAATGCGCGCAGGTCCGAAGCCTCGACCGACGCAAGCATTGCCGCGTCGACCGCACCACCGCGATGATCCTGGAGAAATTCGACCAGCCGTTCGGCGGTCGCCACATAGGCACGTACGGTATGCGCCGAGCGCCGACGCCCGTGCGTCAGATGATCGCGCCAACGCGGGATGAGTGCATGCTGATCCACATGCACTCAATGCCCGTTGCGCGTTCGGCCGTCACCTTGAAGTTGAAGCTATGCGACCCCGCGCTTCGTCATTGCGAGCGAAGCGAAGCAATCCAGGAATGCGTCGACCGCTGGATTGCTTCGTCGCTACGCTCCTCGCAATGACGACGGATGAGGCGTCTTCAACCGATCTTCTGGCCGGTCTTTGCCCAGTCGGCCATGAACCCTTCGATCCCCTTGTCGGTCAGGGGATGGTTGAAGAGCTGACGGATGACGGAGGGCGGTGCGGTCATCACATCGGCGCCGATCTTGGCCGATTCCAGCACATGGATCGGATTGCGCACGCTGGCGACGAGGATCTCCGTGGCGAAATCGTAATTGTCGTAGATCAGCCGAATGTCGGCGATCAGTTCCATGCCGGGATAGCCGACATCGTCGTGGCGACCGACGAAGGGAGAGATGAAGCTGGCGCCAGCCTTGGCCGCGAGCAGCGCCTGATTGGCCGAGAAGCACAACGTGACGTTCACCATCGTGCCGTCGCTGGTCAGCGCCTTGCAGGTCTTCAGACCGTCGATGGTCAGCGGCACCTTCACCGCGACATTGTCGGCGATCTTCCGCAGGATCTCGGCTTCCTTCATCATCGTCTCATGGTCGAGCGCGACGACTTCGGCGGAGACCGGACCAGGCACGATCCCGCAGATCTCCTTCACCACTTCAAGGAAATCGCGGCCCGCCTTGTGGATCAGCGACGGGTTGGTGGTCACGCCGTCGAGCAGGCCGGTGGCGGCCAGTTCGGCAATGTCCTTGGTGTCGGCGGTGTCGACGAAGAATTTCATGGATGGCTGCTCCCAAGCGCAGGATGATTCGATGCCCTCCCTATAGGCGTGCAGGCTCGGACGCCAAAGGCCGTCGGATGATCTTGACGAATTCTACACATTGTATTAATACAGCAATACACACTGGGATTGATGGCACTCCGAACCGCACGGGGATCAGATCACAATTCGAAACGGTGAGTATCCAAACACCTATCTACAGAAACAATTGGTACGGCGCTATCAAGGGAGCGCCCCCAAGAGAGGCCCGGCCGGTTTCCCCCTTTTCCGGCTGGGCCGATCGGCACGCAGGACCCTCGATCATGGCTTTTCTCGATCTTTCCGAACCCCGCCCGGCACGCGCATTTGCGCCGACGACGACGCGCGCGACCTTCGACGGGCGCGAATGGCTGGTCATCGCGCTCTCACGCGGCGACACGACATCCAGCCTTGAGGAGCCGGGCCGGTTCCGCCGCACGCTGGAGACGTTCTTCAAGATCCGCCGTGCGAACCGCCTCGCCGATCCGCGGCTAGAGGCATTGCGCCGCATGGCCGTGCTGCTCCGTGTCGGCGGGGCCGCCGCAAGCGCCGATGATCGCGCGGATTTCCTCTCTGCAGGCTTCACCAGCGCGCAACTCGGCGCGCTTGCCGGCCATGTCGCGAAGGAGATCCGGTCATGAACGCAATCAAATCGCAAAGTGGCATGCTGATCGCACTTGCCGCGACAGCCGTGTTCGCCTTCCTCCTCGGTGATGCCCTGGGCGATCCCCTGATCGGGGCGCTGGCCGGCGCGATTGCTTTCGTGGTGGTCATGCCGGTCGTCGCGCTGGCGCGATCGTCGGACAATTTTCGCACCGATTGACAGCGGGCGTCGGCGCGGCTTCAATCGCGGCGGAGCTTCGATGAACCAGCCAATCCCGATCCTGACCATCGCCCTGCTGGCAATGCCTCTCTCCGCGACCGCGCAGGGCGTATCGGTCAAGGGTGGCAAACCCGGCGCCGCGCTGTCGGTCGATTCACCGGTCGAGACATTGCGTCCGCGCGCGGAGGCCGGCGATCCCGCCGCCATGTTCTATCTGGGCGCCAAATATTCGGACGGGCGCGGCGTCACCAAGGATGAGGCGGAGGGTCTCCGCTGGTACCGTAAGGTCGCCGAGCGCGGCAATTCGGGCGCGATGCACAATATCGGCAACAGCTATTATAACGGGCGCGGCGTTGCGGAGGATCGCGTCGAAGCGGTACGCTGGTTCCGTCGCGCCGCCGATCGCGGCCATGCCGGTGCCATGTACAATCTCGCGATCTGCTATGCGAGCGGACAGGGCATCGACAAGGACGAGACCGAGGCGGTCAAATGGTTTCGCGCCTCGGCCGCAAAGGGCAATCCCCGCGCCATGGCCGCGCTCAGCAGCCGGGGGTTGGGGCTCTAGAGCGGATCTGGTTCGGAATGAACCAGATCCGCTCTAAATTTGCCTTTGTTTACCGCGATTTCCGAGCCGGCAGATGATGCCACCTGCCTCGAAATCGCTCTAGACTTCTAACGATCAGGCTAGGACAGGGCTCAGCCCGCCGCAGCCTGGCCCTTGTCCGCGAACAGCGTGTGCAGTTCGCCGGCTTCGTACATCTCCATCATGATGTCCGATCCGCCCAGGAACTCACCGTTCACATAGAGCTGCGGGATCGTCGGCCAATCCGAATATTCCTTGATGCCCTGACGGATGCCCTGATCCTGCAATACGTCGACCGTCTCATATTCGACGCCAAGATGGTCGAGGATCGCGATCGCACGGCTTGAAAAGCCGCATTGCGGGAACAGTGGCGTGCCCTTCATGAACAGCAACACCGGATTGGATTTTACAAGCACGTCGATGCGTGCGCGGCTGTCTTCGGTCATGTCTTACTCCTCAATCGGGTACGACGGTGGTGAGCTGAAGTGCGTGGAGCACACCGCCCATCCGACCGCCAAGCGCGGCATAGACCGCCCTGTGCTGCGCCGGACGCGGCATTCCACGGAAACTGGCACTCACCACGCGTGCCGCATAATGATCGCCGTCGCCGGCGAGATCGGTGATCTCGACACTGGCGTCGGGGATCGCGGCCACGATCATCGCCTCGATATCTTCGGCCGCCATCGGCATCTTACTGCGATTCCATCAACTGGCGACGCGCTTCGACGGTCTTGTCCGCCAGCGCCGTGCGCACGCCGGCATCGTCGACATCGACACCCGCCGACGTCAGGTCGCCCAGCAGCTTGCGGATGACGTCCTCGTCGCCGGCTTCCTCGAAATCAGCCTGGACGACGGCCTTGGCATAGGCGTCGGTCTCTTCCGGCGTCAGCCCCATCTTCTCCGCGGCCCATTGGCCGACAAGGCGATTGCGCCGCGCGGTCACGCGGAACATCATTTCCTCGTCGCGAGCGAACTTGGTCTCGAAAGCGCGTTCGCGGTCGTCAAAAGTCGTCATGGGCGATCCTTGTATGGCCGATGGGCTGTTGCCACGGACATAGGGGCGCCGAGGCGCAATCGCAACGGGCGGTGCGCCGATCAGCCGTCGATCGTGACGACGACCTTGCCGATCACGTCGCGCGCCGCCATGCGCGCGATCGCTTCACCGCCCATTTCCAGCGGATAGGTGGCAGTGACGCGCGGCGAGATCTGGCCGCTGTCCCACAGCCGCAACAGCCGCGCGACATGCGCCTGGTTGGCGCGCGGATCGCGCGCGGCGAACGCCCCCCAGAAGACGCCGCATACGTCGCAGCTCTTGAGCAGCGTCAGGTTGAGCGGCAGCTTTGGAATGCCGGCCGGGAAACCGACGACCAGGTAGCGGCCCTCCCATGCGATCGAACGCAATGCCGGCTCACAATAATCGCCACCGACCGCGTCGTAGATCACATCCGCGCCATCGGGCCCGACCTTTGCCTTGAATGCGTCCGCCAGTGCTTTCGACGCATCGCGATCGAATGGCGCACGGCCATAGATCAGCGTGTCGTCCGCTCCCGCACGCTTCGCGGCGGCAGCCTTTTCCTCGCTCGAAACGGCCGCGATCACGCGCGCGCCAAATGCCTTGCCCAGTTCGACCGCAGCCAGCCCGACACCGCCCGCAGCACCGAGCACCAGCAGGGTCTCGCCTTCCTTCAGGCGCCCGCGATCGCTCAGCGCGTGGATGGTCGTGGCATAGGTCAGCAGCAGCGCCGATCCTTCCTCGAAACTGCGCGCCTCGGGCAGCCGATAGGCGCTCGCCGCCGCAATCGCGACTTTCTGCACCATGCCGCCGGACCCGCAGACCGCCATCACACGATCGCCCGGCGCCCAGCCGGTCACGCCCTCTCCCACGGCCTCGACCACGCCGGCAATCTCGCCGCCCGGCGCGAAGGGCCGTGGCGGCTTGAACTGATATTTATCCTCGATGATCAGCACATCGGGATAGTTTACGGCGCAGGCGCGCACCGCGACCAGCAACTGTCCGGGTCCGGCAACGGGATCCGCGATCTCGTCGACGACCAGCGTTTCCGGTCCACCGACCGCAGTGGACAGCAGCGCCTTCATGCCGCCCGCGCGCCAGCCACCCAGGGCCGCTCCGCCGCGACGCGAGTCTCATAGGCGGAGATCGTCGAATCCATCGCAAGCGTCAGCCCGACTTCGTCCAGCCCGTTGCTGAGGCAATGTTTGCGGAACGGATCGATCTCGAATGCGAAGCGATCCTGAAACGGGGTCGTCACGGTCTGGCTGTCGAGATCGATATGGATCGGATCGGTCTTCGCGACCTCGATCAGCCGATCGATCGCATCCTGCGGCAAGACGACCGCCAGCATGCCGTTCTTGAAGGCGTTGCTGGAAAAGATGTCGGAAAAGCTTGGTGCAATCACCGCGACGATGCCGCGATCCAGCATTGCCCATGCCGCATGCTCACGGCTGGAGCCGCAGCCGAAATTGTCGCCCGCGATCACGATCGGCGCGCCAGCATATTCGGGATCGTCGAACACATTGCCCGGTTCGCGGCGCAGAGCGGCGAACGCGCCCTCACCCAGCCCGGCACGGCTGATCGTCTTCAGCCAGTCCGCAGCGATGATCATGTCGGTATCGACATTCTTCAGGCCGAGCGGATAGGCGCGCCCTTCGATCGTGGAGACAGGTTGCATGTTCAGTTCGGCGCCCCGGGAATGGTCGACGTCTTTTCCGCCGGCTTGCCCGGCTCGGTCTTCGCCATCGCCGCATAGGCCGCGATGCCGCTGAGCAGCGCACCGCCGAACAACAAGATCATAACGCGCTTCATCATCCGTCCCCTGTTCGACAGGCCTCGGCATGTCGCCTCTGCCTGTTCAGATGCCATATCGGCGTCAGCCCATCAACTCGCGGACATCGGTGAGTCGGCCGGTAACTGCCGCGGCCGCGGCCATGGCCGGCGAAACCAGGTGGGTCCGCGCACCCGGCCCCTGCCGCCCCATGAAGTTGCGATTGGAAGTCGAGGCGCAACGCTCGCCCGCCGGCACCTTGTCCGGATTCATGCCCAGACAGGCCGAGCAGCCCGGCTCGCGCCATTCGAAGCCCGCCTCGGTGAAGATCCGGTCCAGCCCCTCGCTCTCGGCCTGGCGCTTGACCAGGCCCGATCCCGGAACGACCAGCGCCTGCTTGACGCCCGATGCGATATGCCGGCCGCGCAAGATGGCGGCGGCAGCGCGCAGATCCTCGATCCGGCTGTTGGTGCAGCTGCCGATGAAGATATTCTCCACCGCGACATCCTGCATCCGCTGGCCCGCTGACAGGCCCATATAATCGAGCGATTTCTGTGCCGCCTCGCGCTTGGACGCATCGGCGAAACTCTTGGGATCGGGAACGATCCCGGTCACCGCCACCACGTCTTCCGGGCTGGTGCCCCAGGTGACGTTCGGCGCAATCTCAGCGGCGTCCAGGATGACGACACGATCGTAGCGCGCGCCTTCATCTGTCGGCAGTGTCTTCCACCAGGCAACCGCAGCATCCCAGTCAGCGCCCTGTGGGGCCATCGGCCGCCCCTTCAGATAAGCGAAAGTCTTCTCGTCAGGCGCGATCAGGCCCGAACGCGCGCCATGTTCGATCGCCATGTTGGAGACGCTTAAACGCCCTTCGATCGACATGTCTCGGATCACCGAGCCGGTATATTCGACGACATAGCCGGTTCCGCCCGCCGCGCCGACCTTGCCGACGATCGCTAGGATCACGTCCTTGGGGCTCACGCCGAAGCCGAGCGTACCTTCAACGCGGATTTCCATGCTCTTCGATTGCTTGAGCAGCAAAGTCTGCGTCGCGAGGACATGTTCGACCTCGCTGGTGCCGATGCCGAAGGCGAGCGCACCGAGCGCGCCATGCGCGGCAGTGTGGCTGTCGCCGCACACCAGGGTGCAACCCGGCAGAGTGAAGCCCTGCTCCGGCCCGACGACATGGACGATGCCCTGTGCGGCCGCGACGGCATCGATATAGGGAACGCCGAACTCGGCGGTATTGCGCTCCAGCGCGGCGAGCTGCTGCGCGGATTCCGTATCGGCGATCGGCACGCGCTTGCCCGCGGCATCGAGCCGCGCGGTGGTCGGCAGATTATGGTCGGGAACCGCCAGGGTCAGATCGGGCCGGCGCACGGGGCGGCCGGCGACGCGAAGTCCCTCGAACGCCTGCGGGCTCGTCACTTCATGGACGAGATGCCGGTCGATATAGATGAGGCAGGTGCCATCGTCGCGGCGCTCCACGACATGAGCGTCCCAGATCTTTTCGTATAAGGTGCGGGCTTGGGTCATGCGCCCGGCCATAGCGCCGTTGGCCGCAAGGGCAAATGGCCAAAGCGCAGGAGCATCAGCTGCTCATCGCCCCCCGCCGGTCCGCCCCGGCGCCGTCGAAGCGATGGTGACCGGCGCACGGGCCGGCTGATCGCCCAATTTCATCCATTCGTGCCGCGGCAGGCCGTAGAGCATGTCGAGCAGTTCGAGCTGAAGTCCGACCGGCTTGCTGCTGTGCGAATTCCACAACATCGCGATGCCGGTGCGTTCGACCGGATCGAACAGGATCAGCGAGCGATACCCATCCACAGCGCCGCGATGACCGACCTGACGGTGACCGGCATAAGCGAAATCGCGCCAGCCCAGACCATAAGCATGCGCATTCAGAGCGCGATCCGATTCGCCGCGCGGCCCATGCGGGGGCGTGGAAACCAACGGCTTGTGAATCTCGTCGAGCAGAGCCGTGGGCAGCACCGCGGTCGCGCCACCCATTTGCGCGCGCATCCATTTGGCGAGATCGAAGATCGAGGAATTGACCCCGCCTGCGGCGGGAACGCGATAATAAGCGTCCTTGGTCTGGAGCATCTGCGCCCGGCTGCGATGCGGCCGGGCCCAACTTGCCGCACTTTCGAGCCCTGCCCGTCCGACGCTGGCATTGGTCATGCCCAGCGGCAGGAACAGCTTCTCGCGCACGACGTCGCCATAGCTTTTGCCGGTCACGCGCTGGACGACTTCGCTCGCCGTGTCGAACGCGACATTCTGATAGGTGTAGCACTGGCCCGGTGCACAAAAGGCCGGCAGGTTGGCGAGCGACGCACGGATCAGAGCCGGATCCTGCCCTTCCTCCAGCTTCTCGTCATAGGCGTTGCGGACGACCCCGGTGCGCTGCGACAGCACGTCGCGCACGGTCACCCGATCCTCGCTGCCGCCGGGAAGGCGCAGCGTGGTGCGAAACTGGGAAATCGGGGTGTCGAGCGACAATTTACCCTCGCGGGCAAGTTCGGCGACGAGTGTGCCAGCCACGCCCTTCGACAGCGAAGCCCAGCGGAACACGGTGGTTGGCGTGACCGCATCGGTCGTGCCGACCTGGGTGACACCATAGCCTTTCACAAAGCTGATCTGGCCATTTTCGACGATTGCGACCGCCAGACCGACCATGTCCTTGTCGCCGGCAAGCTGGCTCAGCCGTGCATCCATAAGTCGATAATCGATGCGCTGCGGTCCTGCGGCCACCGTCGCTGCGGGCGCGACCGCCGATGTGTAGGAAAAGGACGGCGGAACATCCTCCGCCGCGCCGTCTGCCGCACTGGTCGGACCGGCATTGGCGAAACTATACGCCACGCCGGCCACCGCAATGGCGAGCACCAATGGCAATCCGTATTTCACACGGCGCCCCCCGGCGGCCTTCCTATCTTTCAAGCGACACCCTGGCCCTTTGCGGCTCTATCAGAAGCTTGAATCCTAAGCGCTTATCCACAGACTTGCCAAGCGCGCATAACGACCATCCGCCCCGTTCGTGCCGCGCTTCGCCGCGCAATCGACTCGGTTGGGCGATTTGCGGATGTCAAATCGCAAAAGAGGACGCCCAACGCGCAAACTCCATCCAGGCCGGCGTCGTCCAGATCATCGGCCTGACGAGCATCACCGTCACCACGATCAGGCTGCCCCACAAGGTCGCTGGATGGATGCGTCCGCGCGTGCGCCAGTCCCAGACGAACAGCGGAAGCAGGAACAGGATCGGCAGGAATATGCCGATCGCGGGATGCGGAAAGGGAATCCGTCCCAGCGATGGCTGGAGCATGTCGATCATGGCGATCAGCATCAACCGTTTGTGCGCCTGCGGATTGCGCCGCTGCACCAGTGCCGCGACGACCAGGCCACCAAAGACGGGCACGTCCATCAGCGGCATCGCCAGCCACGACAGCGGATCGATCCCCGGTGGCGCGGTCGGCCGCCCGACCGCCACCAGCCCCACCCAGATGGCGAGCGGAATCATCACCGCGATCAAGGCCATACCGAAAATGCCAAGTTGCCGGTGAATGTCGACACGGCCCGCGGCAACCAGCAAGCTCTGGACGAGGAACAGGATGATCCAGGCCGAGAAGGCCAGGCCGTGAAGGTGCACGAGCCACGTCATCGGCGGGAATGGGAAATAGGGTGTGGCGATGCCGCGCAGATAATAGCTCGGCATGAAACCGACAAAGGTCGAGACCAGCACGAGCGATGCCATGATCGTGAAGAAGCGCCGCTCCGCGTTCATTCCGCGTGGCCCGCCCGTCAAAGTCGCCATGTCGCCGTCCCCCCGGATTGCCGGGCAATGCTATCCCTTGCCGGTGGTCCGCGCAATGCGGCGCCGGATGATCAGGTCAGCCGGAACGATCCTCAGCCAAGTCGATAATCCGCCGTGATCGCGCCGCAGGCGGCAAGCTCGGCCTCATGCCCTTCCTCGCGCCAATCCTCTGCAAGCGCCTGCGCTTCCCAATCGCGCATTGCGGGAAGCGCGATCACCCGATCCACCCAGCCCTGACCGGCAGCGCCGACATCGAGGCCATAGGTCCGCACCCGATAGGCGACCGGGGCGTAGAAGGCATCGACCGCCGTGAAGGCGTCACCCGCCAGCCACGGCCCGCCAAAGCGCTCCAGTCCCTCTGCCCAGAGTTCGGCGAGGCGGGCGATATTGCGCGCGAGCGCGGCGCTCGTCGGCTTGGGCGTGACGCGCACGCCGACATTCATCGTGCAGTCGTTGCGCAGCGCGCCGAAACCGCCGTGCATCTCGGCAGTCGCACACATCGCCCAGGCGCGCGCGGCTTCATCCACGGGCCAAACGCCATCATGCCGCTCGGCAAGATAAAGCGCGATGCCGAACGAATCCCAGACCGTGCGATCGCCATCGCGCAACACCGGCACCTGCCCCGATGGCGAGAAGCTGCGAAAATCGTCGAAATTGTCGGGCTTGGTAAAGGGCTCGATCCGGTCCTCGAAATCGATGTCGAGCATCTTCATCAGCACCCAGGGGCGCAGCGACCAGCTCGAATAATTCCGGTTCGCGGTGATCAGCGTGTAGCGCATGCCGGCTCCTTGGGTGACAGATAGGCAGGATCGTGGACGAAGGGCAGATCGCGTCCCTGCGCGAGCGCATCGAGGACGGCGGCGAAGTCGGTGCGGCAACGAAACCCCAGCAACCGTTCCGCCTTTTCGGCAACATAGACACGGTCGATATGCGACGGAAGCGTCCAGCCCCGCGCGGCGTAGAGCCGAGGCGCTTCGGGAAAATAGCGCGCGACGACCGCTGGCGCATCGGCGATCAGTTCGGCCCGATCCGACTCGGCGAAAGGCGTCGGCGCAGCCAGGATGAAGGTATCGAAACCGAGATCGGGCGCACGGTCGAGGGCGGCGATATGCGCGTCGGCGGCATCCTCCACGGCCAGACGCCGATTGAGGAATTCATTGGCCTTGGTGTTGGGGCCGTCCGCCGCGATCTCGTGCGCCATGTCGTCATCTTCCGGGAAGAAGCGACCGGTGCGCAGGACGAGGACGTTCAGTCCATGCTCCAGATGATATAGCCGGCAGAGATGCTCGGCGGACAATTTGGTGACGCCATAGATGTTGCGCGGCTCCAGTGGTGCCATCTCTTCGGTCAGCCAGGCGGCTTCGCGCGCGCCGCCCACCCTGCCCGCGCGGATCGCGGCGGAGATCATCAGCGATGTGGTGGAGGTGAAGACGAAGCGATCGTTGCCGGCCGCGACAGCCGCCTCCAGCAGGTTCAGCGTGCCGGTTACATTGACATCGACGAACGCCTGGGCGGGATAACGGACGATGTCCGGCTTGTGCAGCGCGGCACCATGGATCACCGCCTGGATGCCATGATCGCCAAATGCGCGATCGACGGTCGCACGGTCCGCCACTGATCCGACGATATCGGTGTCGCGGCCCGGCGCCACGTCCAGGCCGGTCACGACATGCCCCCGCGCCCGAAGCCGGGGCGCGAGGAAGCGGCCGAGCCAGCCGGACGATCCGGTCAGGAGAATGCGCATGGCACCTCCTAACCGCATCAATCGCCCGGCGAAACCCGGTGCGCGTGTTTCAGAAAGCGCGGAAGAGCGCTTTCTGGAGTCGGTACCAGCCCACTCCCCCGCCCAACCACCCGATACAGTATGATCCTGTCGGGTGGTTGGGCGGGGGAGCGGGCTGGTACCGGCTTTCTCAAACAGACTCTTACTGGACGTAATTCGCCGTCGTCTTCGAAGCCACGTCCTCGGCGGTGACGCCCGGAGCCAGTTCGACCAGCCGGAACGGGCTGTCATGGTCGGGGCGCTGGAACACGGCGAGATCGGTGACGATCATATCGACCACATTCTTGCCGGTCAGCGGCAGCGTGCATTCGGGAATGAACTTGGGGTCGCCGGCCTTGGAGTTGTGCTCCATCACGACGATGATCTTCTTGACGCCGGCGACGAGATCCATCGCGCCGCCCATGCCCTTGATCATCTTGCCGGGGATCATCCAGTTGGCGATGTCGCCGGTTTCGGAGATCTCCATCGCGCCGAGCACGGTCAGATCGATATGACCGCCGCGGATCATCGCGAAACTGTCCGACGACGAGAAATAGACCGAGGAGGGCAGCTCGCTGATCGTCTGCTTGCCGGCGTTGATCAGATCGGGATCGACTTCGTCGTCGAACGGGAACGGCCCGATGCCGAGCATGCCGTTTTCCGACTGCAGCGTCACCTCGACCCCCGCAGGGATGTGGTTCGCAACCAGCGTCGGGATACCGATACCGAGATTGACGTAGAAGCCGTCCTTGAGCTCCTTCGCGGCGCGCGCGGCCATTTCGTCGCGGGTCCAGGCCATTCCTATTTCTCCTCTTCGGCGGGGTCGGCCCACCTTTTGTCAGCAGGGAATATATCGTCGAAGCCGCCTTTCAGGCCGCTTCCGTAAACGGGGTTGGGCAATGCGAACCAGCCCGCCCCCCAGAGTTGGGCAATCCGACCCCGGATCGACGCCATACGGCGATCGGGAACGGATTTGATCTGGTTGAACAGATCGGAAAAATCGCCGAGCTGGTCGCCGCCGAGCGCGATCACGCAATGGCGCGCGGCGATCGTCCAGCGCCGGCCGTCCTTGCGCGATCCCGTCGCATCGTCGCCCGACAGGAACAGGGTTTCGCCATGAACGGCATCGCCCAGCCCTGCCGCCTTGATCGCGGCCACCGTGCCCGCGACATTGGCCGCCGCGCGATTGGTGTTGAAGATCACGGCGACGCCCTGCGCACGCAATGCATTGACCGCAAAGACCGCGCCGGGAACCGGAGACACCGAGCCTGCGCCCGTCTTCTCCCAGCGATCCCACATCTTGCTGTCGAACGGCCCACCGCCGCGCCGCGCATCCTTTTCCTCGAAACCGAGGTTGAGGACCAACGTCTCATCGACGTCGAACACCGCGGCGAGCGGCTTGTTACCGCACGGAACGAAGATCGGCGCGTCGAGCGTCGCACCCTCGGCCAGCACGACACTGTCCGTCGGCCGCGCCTTCACCTGTACCGCCACATGATCGAGCAATGCGCGGAACGCCTGGATCGAAAGCGCGCCGGCCTCACCCGAACCGTAGAGATACTGGAAACCGGAACCTGGCGTCGTGGGTGTTGCCGCGATCGGCGCCGCAGACGGCACAGCCGTCGTCGCGCAACCGCCAAGTGCGGCTGCGGACAACAGCATCGCCGCTGCCGGCGCGCGGGTCACGCCGCTTCGCGCTCGCGAACCGTACGGAACTCGATCTTCTTGTCGTAGGGTGCACCAAGGATCAGGCGCTTCACATAGATGCCGGGCAGATGGATGCTGTCCGGATCCAGACTGCCGACGGGAACGATTTCCTCGACCTCGGCGACACAGATCTTGCCCGCGGTTGCCATCGGCTGATTGAAGTTCCGTGCGGTCTTGCGGAAGATCAGATTGCCCGCCTCGTCGGCCTTCCAGCCCTTGATGATCGACAGGTCGCTGCGAATACCGCGTTCGAGAACATAGTCCTCGCCGTCGAAAGTCTTCACTTCCTTGCCCTCGGCAACCAGCGTGCCGACACCGGTCTTGGTGTAGAAGCCGGGAATGCCGGCACCGCCCGCGCGGCAGCGCTCGGCGAGCGTGCCCTGGGGGCAGAATTCCACCTCGAGCTCGCCGGACAGATATTGCCGTTCGAATTCCTTGTTCTCACCGACATAGGACGCGATCATCTTCTTGACCTGACGGCTGCGCAGCAGCTTGCCGAGCCCCTCATTGTCGATGCCCGCATTGTTCGATGCGATGGTGAGATTCTTGACGCCCGAGGCCTGGATCGCGTCGATCAGTCGCTCGGGAATGCCGCACAGGCCAAAGCCACCCGCACATATCGTGATGCCGTCGAACAGCAGGCCATCGAGCGCCGCTGTGGCGTCGGGATAGAGCTTCTTCATGTGCACCTCTCCAGAGATTTTTCCCTGGCGAGCGCAATAGGCGCGCGGCCGGGGGACGGTCAATTAGACCAGTTTTGCAACCGCGATTGCAAAAAATGCAATCGTCGTTCCCTGGCGTCATTCGCGATTTCAGATCGGCATCAATCCAGGCCGTGGCCGATCGCCGCCATAGCTCTCCGCGGCGATCGGTGCGCCGAGCCCGGCCAGTACGGCGCGCTGTTCTCCGGGCCGGGTGCGCAGGATCGCATCCTCGAGCGGTTGAAGCGCCCGAAAGGCGGGCAGAGCCGTTGTCCGCGCAATCAGTGCGGCAAGCGACGGCCAGCGCGCGGCATCGGGCGTCCAATCCGCAAATTCTGCGTTGCGGAAGAATGACGCCAGGCTGATCTCGGCAATACCCGGCCGGCCCTCGAACAACCAGCCCGATGCCGGCATCAGCGGCTCGAGATAGTCGAGCGCGTCGGGCAGGTCGGTCTCCAGCGTCCGCGCGACCAGCACCTCGTCGGTTGGCTCACGGAACACGAACGGACGAACGCGCTTCTGGAAGAAAAGCCGCCAGATCATCAGGTCGCCCAGCCGGCTGTCCGCGAACTCCTCGATCCAGCGTGCCCGCGCGCGATCGGCCGGATCCGCGGGCTTCAGCTGCCGTTCCGGATAGGCATCGTCGAGATATTCGCAGATCACCGTGGAATCGCACAGCGCGAGATCGCCGTCGATCATGACGGGAATGCGGCGCAGCGGGCTGATCTCGGCGAACCGGTCATTGCCGAAAAAGGGCACGATCGGATCGATCCGGTAATCGATCCCTTTCAGCGCCAGCGCCACCAGCACCTTGCGGACATAGGGCGATACATGGTTGCCGATGACGAGCATGTTCACCTCTGGAAATTGAGTGTCAGGCCCGGGCGCGGCCAGTCCATCGCCGCAAGCCGACCGGTTGCGGACAGGCAGATATAGGCGGTCCGACGATCGGCACCGCCCCAGCAGATATTGGTGGTGAAGGGGTCGTCGGTCGCGACGAAGTCCACCGGCTCACCCTGGGGAGACACGATGGTGATGCCGCTCGCACCGATCGTGGCGACACAGATATTGCCGCCCTCCTCCACGCCGAGACTGTCGAAATAGGTGTAACCGGCGGGAGAATGGAGAAAGCGCCCGCCACCGCCTGACAGTCCGGACACCTTCTCGATCCGTCCGGGTTCCGCGATGTCGAACGCCCACAGCTTACAGGTGTAGGTTTCCGCGACATAGAGCGTCATGCCGTCGGGCGAGAGGCCGATGCCGTTGGGATTCTCCAGCGGGAAGATCGCTTCCTCCATATGACTGCCATCGGCCCTGGCATAGAATACCCCGGTGACGTCGCGCTCGCGGGCACGGGTTTTGCCGTGATCGGTGAACCAGAAGCCGCCATGCGCGTCGAAGACGATGTCGTTGGGCCCGCGCAGGCTGCAGCCGAAATCGCCATCGCGATAGAGCGCCTCGACCGCACCTGTTTCAAGGTCGATCCGCTCGATCCGGCCGCCGCCATAATCGTCCGCCGTGCCATGCGGCATCAGCAGGCCATCGGCTTCGACCCACCCGAATCCGCCATTGTTGCAGCAATAGAGTTTGCCGTCGGGCCCCATTGCGAGGCCGTTGGGCCCGCCGCCGGGTTCCGCGACGACATGTTTCGTGCCGTCGGGCCGCACCCGCGTGATCCGTCCCGCGGCGATCTCGACCAGCACGACGCTGCCGTCGGGCAAGGCGACCGGACCTTCGGGAAAGCGCAAGCCTTCAGCCATGATCCGCATGTCGTCGTCCCCTTCCCTCTGCGTCGACAATGTGGACCTCGACCGGCACGACGGTCCAGAGTGTTTATGGGGCTGGACCGTTCGCCCCGCCCGGTTACACATGCATCGCATGACGACTCTCAGAACAGGCGGCCGCATCCTGGTCGACCAGCTTGTCGCGCAAGGCTGCGACCGCATCTTCACCGTTCCCGGGGAAAGCTTCCTCGCGGTGCTCGACGCACTCCACGACACACCGGAGATCGAAACGATCGTGTGCCGCCAGGAAGGCGGGGTCACCTATATGGCGGAGGCCGATGGTGCGCTGAAGCAGCGGCCGGGCATCGCCTTCGTCACCCGCGGTCCGGGCGCCACCAATGCCTCGATCGGCGTCCATGTCGCCATGCAGGATTCGACGCCGATGATCCTGTTCATCGGCGACGTCTCGCGTGGCGACCGTGACCGCGAGGCGTTCCAGGAAGTCGATTTCACCGCGATGTTCTCCCCGCTCGCCAAATGGGCGACGCGGATCGACGATGCGCGGCGCATCCCCGAATATGTCGCACGCGCCTATGCCGTCGCGATGTCGGGCCGGCCGGGTCCGGTGGTGATCGCACTGCCGGAAGACATGCTGACCGATATCGTCGAGGCGGTTGATCGGCCGCGCATCGTGGCGCCCGCGCAATCCGCGGATCCGGAAGCGATGATGGCGCTGGTCGATCTGTTGAAGGACGCCTGCTCGCCCGTCGCGATCGTCGGCGGCGCGGGATGGGACGAGGGCGCATCGCATTATTTCCGCGAATGGGCCGAACGCATCGGCCTGCCCGTCGCCTGCGCCTTTCGCCGGCAGGACGCGATCCCCAACGACAGCCCCGTCTGGGCGGGCAATCTGGGCTATGGCCCCAATCCCAAACTGCTCCAGCGGATCCGCGAGGCCGATCTGCTGATCGTCGTCGGCCCCCGACTGGGTGAGGCGACGACCGACGGCTATACGCTGATCACCCCGGATCATCCCGACCAGACCCTGGTCCATGTCCATCCCGATCCGAACGAACTCAACCGCGTCTATAAGACCTGCCTGCCGATCTGCGCCGACATGCGCGAATTCGCCGAGCTCGCCGCGCAATGGGAAGACGATGTCCTCGATTTCGACGCAGGCGCGCAGGCGCACGCCGAATGGCTCGAATGGTCGCAGCCCCAGCCCAACGGTGCCGCGCTCGATCTGGGCATGTGCGTCAAGACGATGCGCGAGACGCTGCCGGGCAATTCGATCATCTGCAACGGCGCCGGCAATTTCTCGGGCTGGTGGCACCGCTATTGGCACTATACCGGTCCGGTATCCCAGCTCGCGCCGACCGCTGGCGCGATGGGTTACGGACTGCCTGCCGGCGTGGCCGCGGCGTTGCGGCATCGCGACCGCCAGGTGATCGTGCTGGCCGGCGATGGCGACTTCCTGATGAACGGACAGGAGCTTTCGACCGCGGTCCGCTATGGTTGCGACATGCTGGTGCTGGTGATCGACAATGGCGCCTATGGCACAATCCGCATGCATCAGGAGCGCGAATATCCCGATCGCATCTCCGCCACCCAGCTCGTCAATCCGGACTTCGCGGCCTTTGGCCGCTCCTTCGGCGCCTGGGCGGAAACGGTCGAGCGGACCGAGGATTTCGCGCCGGCACTTGCCCGCGCCAAGGGCCAGAGGGGCGTGAAGCTGCTGCACCTTAAGACCGACGTCCAGCACATCGGTGCCGGCGGCAACACGATCGAAAAGGTTCAGGCGGCGGGCCGGAAGGTCCGCGGAGAATAAGGAAAAGCCCCGCTCCGGAAACCGGAACGGGGCCTCCCGCGACCCATTTCTGGATTTTAGTCAGACCGATCGATCGTCGGTCCGAACTGAATGGCGCTAGATATCGTCGCCCAAGGCGCCCTTAACCTTGCCGACGAATTGCTGGCCCTTGCCCTTGCCTTCCTGGCGCGCACCTTCCTCGACCAGGCGTTCATCGCCTTTTTCACGGCCGATCGCCTGCTTTGCCTTGCCCGTGGCTTCGTTGATGTTGCCTTTGATCTTGTCGACCAACTCACCCATGTCGAACTCCTTCGGTTGCCGGCTGCGGCAGAGTGCCGCAGCGGTATTGCTCAATCAGAACCGATAGCGACGGCGACCGTTCCCGCAGATGCGACGAACCGCTTCCGTGATCCGTGGACATGAGGCCGGTTAACCGACGCGAAGGGTTTAGCCCCTAATTTCTCCGATCAGGAGCGGCTGTGGGGGCCAAATGGAACTGGGCACGACCAAAGTGCTGCTGCGTATGATCGTCGTTCTGGCGAGCCTTCTGCTCACCCCGCACATGGCGCACGCGGCGGACCGTGACGTGATCGCCAGTCGCCCCGTCTGCCTCCTGCCAGCCAGCACCGCCGTCGATAAGATCTTTTCAGCCAGGCCGCAGTGCGGCCCTTATGGCAAGCTACGCGTCGATTCGTCGCGCTGGCGCGTGGTCTCCGGCCTCTCGCTTGCCGCTAGCCCAGACGATCCCTGGGTCATCCGCTGGCAGAATGTCTTTGTCGAACGCGTGACCGTCATTGCGCGCTATGCCGATGGCAGCACCGCTCCCCTCACCGTCGGCAAAGCGGATGTCGGCCGGCATATTTCGATCAACTCGATCGTCAATCAGGCACTTCCGGCACGCGACGCGCCGATCACGGACATTGCGATCCGCGTCGAGGGTGGCCGGCTGAAACGCGACCAGGCCGATTCCTTCTCGATGGCGCGGCAGAGCCAGGTCAGACACGACGGCCATGTCGATCTGCTGATGTGGGGGTTGTTCGCCGGCATCGCGCTGGCGATGCTTGCCTATAATCTGATGCTCTGGACGGTGCTGCGCTTCCGCTTCCTGTTGCTCTACTGCGTCTCCGTCACTGCCATACTGCTCTACGGCATTACCTGGTCGGGGGGCGTGTTCCTGCTGGATCGCGGCCTTTCGGGCACCGATGCAGTCCGGATCAACTTCTTCCTGCTGTCGTGCCTGGGTGGCGCGGTATTGTGGTTCGCCACCAGCTTCTTCGAGGATTGGGCGCTTCCATCGCTTGCACGACGCATCGCAGGTGCGGCTGCAGTGGCACTGGTGGGCGCGGGCCTGTTGTTCGCGCTTGGCCCCGTCAGCCATATCGCGTTGTTCGATCGACTCTATTACGCCGCCTTCGCCGTCGTGATCCCGATCGTGCCCGCTTTGTGTTTCATCGCATGGCGGCGGGGAAGTGCCGTTGCCTGGGTTTTCGCGCTCGCCTGGGCCACCCCGATCGGCGCTGCGCTGCTCCGGCTGCTCAACGGATATGATCTGATCCCGGCCAGCATCTCGCTGGGCAACAGTACCTTCTACTCGATGTGTTTCGAGTCACTGGTGAGCACACTCGGCCTTGCCTATCGCATCCGCCATATCCAGCGCGAGCGCGATGCCGCCCATGCCGAGCGCGTCGATCTGAAACGACTGGCCGACACCGATCCGCTGACCGGCCTGCTCAACCGCCGCGCTTTCCTCGATGGCGCGATCGAATCGAGCAAGGGCAAGCCCCATCGCCTGGTTCTGCTCGACATCGACTATTTCAAGCGCGTCAACGACCGTCACGGCCACCTGACCGGCGATACGGTGCTCAAGGATTTCGCGTTGCTGCTTTCAGCGCTGGCGCCGGGCGACGCCCGCGTCGGGCGACTGGGCGGGGAGGAATTCGCGGTGCTGATGCAGGCCACCGGCCATCCTTCCGATTTCGCCACCAGCTTCCTGACGGCGCTGCGCGCGCTGGATTGTGCGGAGGGGCTGCGCATCACGGCCTCGATCGGCGTCGCGGATGCGACACTGGCCGCCTCCGAAGACTGGACCGCGCTCTACAAGGCGGCGGACACGGCCCTGTACGACGCCAAGGCCGCCGGCCGGAACCGCGCCCGCATCCACAGCCGCGCGGCAGAACCGCCGCGCGTTTCGACTGTAGCGGCCTAGAGTTCGTTTGAGAAAGCCGGCGCAGGCTCAAAAAGCGCTTTTCAAACGGGCTCTTAGGCACCGTGAAGCGGACAAACTGTGCAGCCCTCGCCGAACAGCTCGCGCATACTTTGCCCAACAATACGCGAAATTTCGGCGCGCATACGAATGAATTCGGAAATAGTTCCCGGATTTTCGAGCTAAGATTACACTTAAACCAGAATATCCGAACCGACATGAATGCAGAACAACTTGCACATATCGACTCAGTAGCAGCCACCACTCCAAAACGAAGCCCGGGAACTTTCGATCAACCTTCCCATAGGCCATGCAGCGGCATCGGCTTGCCGCAACATACGCTCCAATCATCGGCACGGACCTTGATGCAGCCGGCTCGTTCATCTGAGCGAAAGGTTCGGATGAACACGCAAGCGGTCCCTGATGCCCAGGGGGGCGGCCCCGGCCGCAATTTTTGAATCGAGATGGAGCGGGTTCTGATAGCCGAACGTTATCGCAAAACGGCGGTCGGACGAAAAGCTGCGGCAACGCGGGCCCGACTGTTCGAGTTTGAAGGAGTAGCACAATGAGTGTCATTTCCAGAAGCCCAAGAGCTCTTTTAATGTTGGCCTTGCTGGCCGGCCCGGCCTCGGCCAGTCTGGCTTTGCAACCGCAGGACCCGCCAGAGTCAGACCTGTCGACCACCGTCCAATATGAAGCGACCGAGCCGACCGCAGGGCCGGTGGTCGAAGGCATCATCTCCGCGCGCAACGGCGACAGGCTGCAGATTACAGCCGCCGATGGCACCCACACTGTCGTCGCCGTCAACGATGCGACCCGGATCAAGTCCAGCGGAGGGTTCCTGGGCCTCAATCGCAGCAAGCTTGCCACGGATTCGCTGCTCAACGGCCTGCCGGTTGCCGTCAAGACATTGCAATCGGGCGATGTCCTGATGGCGAGCCAGATCGATCTCAAGAAAAGGGACCTCAGGACCGCGGCGATGATCCGTGGCGGCACCGACCAGCGCTTTGCCGAGCAGACCGCGGCAACCGAAGCGCTGCGCGGCCGCGTCGGCGATATCGGCGAATATAATATCAAGGGCACGACGAACGTGAACTTCGACACCGGCAAGGCCGTGCTGACCGCCCAGGCGAAGAACGACCTGTGCGCCGCAGCAACCACGGCCGAGGGCACGAAAAACGCGCTGCTGCTGGTTGTCGGCTATACGGATTCGACGGGCAGCGAGGAATTGAACCAGCAGCTCAGCGAAAAGCGGGCCGCCCGCGTCGTCAATTATCTACAGCAGGCTTGTGGCTGGAAACCCTATCGCATGCTGACCCCCACCGGCATGTCCGAAGCGGATCCGCTGGCCGACAACGAAACCCCCGAAGGCAAGTCGCAGAACCGCCGGGTTGCGGTGAACATCCTGGTCAGCAAGGGCCTGGACGGTATTTGAAGATGCACGGGATGGGCTTTGCCCATCCCGGGTTCTCCGCTTGGGATCGCCGGTTCGCTCAAATTCACATTGTCGTGTCAGGGCATTCGATTGAGAGCGCTGCTCGACCAGTTCATTGAACACGGCGCACGCCGGAATTAACGGCAACGTCATCGTAATTTCGGCTTGGTTCGGGCTCGCGCGATCTGCCTTCTCGTCCTCCTGGCATCCGGGCGCCACGACGGACATCCGGCTCATTGACCTTCACCGCCCATAGCGTCGCGCGATCCGTTCTCTGCGCTGGAGGATCGGCGTGTCCGGATCGAGCTGGATCAACTTCGCGCCCGTTCCCCGCATCGCCGCCATCGCACCCGGCCAATAGAGATCGGAGAGCGCGATAAATACGGTCACTTTCGACAGTGATCGGCGCGGCAGTTTCGCGGCGACCCTTTCAAGGACGGATACCAGATTGGGCTCCGAGAGCGACGCGATCGCAACCTTGTCCGCATAGCTTTCGGTCAGAGCCTCTCCCACCCAGCCTTCCGACACGGCATAATCGGTGGCGTCTGTCGCACGCAGGACTGTCGTCGAGGCCGTTGCGTCGTCGCCGTGCAGCCGGCCGACGGCTTCGCGCAGATAATCATGCCATTCGCGTTCCGCATTCACCGTGGGGCGAAGCAGCGGCGCGAAGAATGCGGCTTTCCTGGTCGCCTCCGCCGCGATCTGCCCGGCCAGCACGGTACGGCCCGTGGCCAACGCCGCCTCCCAGGCTTGCGTATCGACAGGCGAAACCGTTCCATCCGTCAGATTCACGGCGAGTTCGACCTTGGCATGGTCCAGCTTGAAATCGTCGGACGGGATCGAGACCGGGATGATGACGCGCCCGCCATCGGGCGAAAAGCGGGGCTCCCCCCGCCAATGGATCGAGCTGACCGAACGGGGCATCGCCCGGAGATAATCTGCGGGCACGATATCTGAGAGGGCGAGCGCATGCGCCAGCGTGCCCGTCGCGCCATAGATCGCCACCGTGTTCGGGCCATAGCCCATCCCATGCCAATCGTCGAAGGTGACGACATATTGGCCATCGTTCCGGACAATCGCGGTGACGGGTGCCACCTCGTTCGAGATCCGCCCTTCCCATGATGTTTGCCACTGCCCGTCCAGCAGCCGCTCCAGTCGTGCCGTCGCGGCGGTCGCTCCACCCCGTTGCTGCCCGGCAGGTTCGGTCTTGCGGACTTTGTCTTCGAAATAGTCGAGCTGGCTCTTCAGATCGCGCGGGGTGACGACGACGCGAGCCCGACCGTCGCAAGAGGTATATGTCGCCTTTTCGGGCAGCGCCCAGCTATCGGCACAGGCGGGCTGCGGCGCGCCCGAAATCGTCACCGCGGCAAGCGCCAGCACGGCCAGTGCACGCATGATCCTCATCGGCACCCCTTTCAATGATATGATGTATCATTATTCGTTGAGATTGGCAATCGGGCGTGGAGAATCCGGGAGCGTGCTGCCGATCGGGACGGCTGTCCGGACGACGATGACTGCAGCGGCTTCACGAGCGAGGGAATTGCTGCAATCGACAGCGCGGTCGCCGCCGAGGCTCCGAACTGAGCCCGGTGACGCGGCCTGGAATTGGGTTCCGCCACGACCTGTGCATTGCGATCACCGTTGGGCGTGTCCACGACACGGCGGACCGGATCGGGACTCCTGCATGGACTCTCCGGCATCTAAGCCCGTTTCACGGGGCGATCGATGATGCAGGAGTGTGGAGTATGAACGCCCTTTCGGCCCGGAATGGATATTCGCCAGGCGTTTCAGACCCGGCACCCATCGATGCCCCGGCCACGACGGATCATGCCCTGGGTCTTCAGCTCTGCCGCGCCGGCATTCTCTCCATGACCCGGCTGCAACTTGCGCTCGAGCGTGGCGATCGGCGCCGCGCGATGGAGGCGATCGATCGGCTCCATGCGTTCGACAGCGAGGTCGAGCAACTCGTCGACCGGCTTTCGGGGCCGGCCTCCGGGGCGCGGATGAAAGCGATCGCCAGACATCTGAGCGAAGAGAAAATGGAGCTCGCCTTCGAAAAGCTTGCGTTGGCGAGCGGGATCAGCGGGCCAGGACTGGTCTCAAGAACGACATTCGCCCCGGATCCGCCGCGAGATGCGGAAACGACCGACCACGCCGGGAGGTTCTTCCCGGAGCCGCGAGGGTGCGGAGCCATGCGTACTTACGGCCTGCGCGCTGCGGCACTGATCGCCGCTATCGGCGGTGTTGCGGCGATACTGGTCATTGCGCTTTGACGCCCGGTACGGCGGTTTGATCGACACCCCGCCGGCGACCGAGTGTCGGGAGTCGACCACTACCCCGATTGCTGTGGCATGGCGCAATTGGAGACCGATCAGCCCTCCTCAGATCAATCCAGCCAGCGGGCTCGACGGATCGGCATAACGCCGCATCCCCATCCGGCCCGCGCGGTAGGACAGCCGCCCCGCTTCCACTGCAGCCTTCATCGCTGCCGCCATCATGATCGGGTTCTTCGCCTCGGCGATCGCGGTGTTCATCAGCACGCCGTCGCAGCCCAGTTCCATCGCGACCGCGGCGTCGGATGCGCTGCCAACGCCGGCATCGACCAGCACCGGCACCTTTGCACCCTCGACGATCAGCCGGATCGTCACGCGGTTCTGGATGCCCAGCCCCGATCCGATCGGCGCGCCGAGCGGCATGATCGCGACCGCGCCGACATCTTCCAGCCGCTTCGCCGCGATCGGATCGTCGACGCAATAGACCATCGGCTTGAAGCCTTCCTTGGCCAGCACTTCGGTCGCGCGCAGCGTCTCGACCATGTCGGGATACAGCGTCCGCGCCTCGCCCAGCACTTCCAGCTTCACCAGATCCCAGCCGCCTGCCTCGCGTGCCAGCCGGAGCGTGCGGATCGCTTCGTCGCCGGTGAAGCAGCCCGCTGTATTGGGAAGATAGGTGATCTTCTTCGGATCGATATAGTCGGTCAGCATCGGCGCATTCGGATCGGCGATGTTGACGCGGCGCACCGCGACGGTGACGATCTCCGCGCCCGATGCCGCGACCGCCGCGGCATTCTGCTCGAAATCCTTGTATTTGCCGGTGCCGACAATCAACCGCGAGCGGAACGTCTTGCCCGCCACGGTCCATGTGTCGGCATCCGGTGCCGGCGCATGATCGCCGCCACCGACGAAATGCACGATCTCCAGTTCGTCGCCATCTTCAACCTGCACCGAATCAAGCGTCGAGCGCGGCACGACCTCCAGATTGCGTTCCACCGCGACTTTCGCCGGGTTCAGACCAAGCTCGCCAGCCAGGCCGGCGAGCGTCAGCCCCGCCGGGACGCGGCGATGCTCGCCATTAACGCGGATCGAAAGGGTGCCGTCTATGCTCATGGGTGCCGCCTGGATTTGCGCGTCGGGAAGGCCGCGCATATAGGAAGGCGCAGTGATGCCTGACAAGCACAAGCCATATGTAAGCGCCGCGATCCTGTGCGGCATCGCCCTGGCCACGCCGGCGCATGCCGCGCTGTCCGATGGCGTCCGGGCCATGATCGAGGCTGCACGCGACAGCGGCGATGCCGAAACGCTCGCCACTGTCATCCGACTCGCCCGCCAGACCGCCCCGCAGGACGCCGCCGAGATCGAGCTGATCGCCTGGTCCGATTCGCGGCTGCTGAAGCCCACACCCAACGCCACATCGCTCAGCCTGGCCGCACCGCAATTGCCCTCGCTGACGATGGCGTCCGCCCCACCGGAAGCGATCTGGGATGGCGAGGGCGAGCTGGGCGGCTTCCTGACCACCGGCAATTCCGATTCGTTCGGCATCACCGCCGGCCTGAAGCTCTCCCGCAATCAGGGCCGCTGGAAACATAATCTGACCGGACGCGCCGACTATCAGGAAGCGAACCACCTGGTGACGCGCGAATTCTACCAGCTCGGCTACAAGGGCGATCTGAAGATGAGCGACCGGGCCTATGGGTTCGGCCTGGCCCAGTTCGAGAGCGACCGGCTCGCCGGATTCACCCAGCGCTGGTCGCTGGGCTCGGGGATCGGCATCCAGCTTGCCAAGAGCGAGGCGTTCAGCCTGCGCGTCGAGGGCGGCCCCGCTGTTCGCCGCACGGACTTCACCGACGGCACCGAGGAAACCAATGTTTCCGGCCGCGGCGCACTCGGCATCGACTGGCGGCTGCGCGAAGGGCTCCGCGCCAAGCAGGATGCGTCGATCTACACCGAGAGCGGCACGACCAGCATCCAGTCGACCACCGCGCTCGATGCCAAGCTGATGTCGAAGCTTTCCGCGCGCTTTTCCTATTCGTTGCGGTATGAGAGTCAGCCGCTGCCCGGATCGGTCGGAACCGACACCGTCACGCGCGCCAGCGTCGTTTATGACTTCTGATCCGAAAGGCGCCCATGGCTGAACCGTCCACCGTCTATGTCCTGAACGGCCCCAATCTCAATCTGCTTGGCCTGCGCGAGCCGGAAATCTATGGCTCCGACACGCTGGACGACATCGCGGACATGCTCGAGGACAAGGCCCGCGCCCTGGGCCTGGAGATCGAACTGCGTCAGTCGAACCATGAAGGCCATCTGGTGGACTGGCTGCAGGAAGCGAATGCCGAGGGCGCGAAAGGCGTGATCCTGAACGCCGCCGCCTTCACCCACACCTCTGTCGCGCTCCATGACGCGATCAAGGCGATCTCTGTGCCGGTGATCGAAGTCCATCTGTCGAATCCTCACAAACGCGAGGAATTCCGCCACAAGAGCTTCATCGCGTCCGCCGCCAGAGGAACGATTGCGGGCTTCGGCGCGCTTTCCTACGCTCTGGCGCTGGACGCCATCGCGCGCTTCTGACAAGGGACGCCGCTTATGTTGGATAAAAAGAGGGTCGCATGACCGATACCACCAACGGGGGCTCCATGCAGGTCGACGCGGGGCTGGTCCGTCAGCTCGCCGAATTGCTCGACGAAACGAAGCTCACCGAGATCGAAGTCCAGGATGGCGATCGCCGCATTCGTGTGGCGCGCACCGTGACCGTCAGCGCCGCGCCGACATATGCCGTCGGCGCGCCGGCTGCGGCAGCCGTCGCGACCGCCGATACGGCGCCGGCCGCCACCGATTATTCCAGCGCGATCAAGTCGCCGATGGTCGGAACCGCCTATCTGGCGGCTGAGCCTGGCGGTCCGGAATTCGTCGCGGTCGGCGCAACGGTGAAGGCCGGAGACACGCTGCTCATCGTCGAGGCGATGAAGGTGATGAACCGCATCACTGCGCCCGCCTCGGGCACGGTGAAGGCGATCCTCGTCGGCAATGGCCAGCCGGTCGAATTCGACCAGCCGCTGATCGTCGTCGAGTAAACCACCCCATGGCCATCCAGAAACTCCTGATCGCCAATCGTGGCGAGATCGCGCTGCGCATCCATCGCGCGGCCCATGAGATGGGGATCAAGACGGTCGCGGTGCACTCGACCGCGGATGCCGATGCGATGCACGTCCGCCTGGCCGACGAAGCGGTCTGCATCGGCCCGCCGCCTGCGGGCGAGAGCTATCTCAACATCCCGAACATCATCTCGGCCGCCGAGATCACCCATGCCGACGCGATCCATCCCGGCTATGGCTTCCTGTCGGAAAATGCGCGGTTCGCCGAGATCGTCGAACTGCACAACATGATCTTCGTCGGCCCGAAACCCGAGCATATCCGGGTGATGGGCGACAAGGTGGAAGCGAAACGCACCGCAGGCGCGCTCGGCCTGCCGCTGGTGCCCGGATCGCCCGGACCGATCGACGACCTGGTCGAGGCCAAGGCGATCGCGGCAGAGATCGGCTATCCCGTGATCATCAAGGCCGCATCGGGCGGCGGCGGTCGCGGCATGAAGGTGGTCGCCGACGAATCCCAGCTCGAGACGCTGATGGCGCAGGCCGGAAACGAGGCGAAGGCCGCGTTCGGCGACGCGACCGTCTATCTGGAAAAATATCTCGGCAATCCGCGCCATATCGAATTCCAGATCTTCGGCGACGGCAATGGCAACGCCATCCATCTCGGAGAGCGCGATTGCTCGCTGCAGCGCCGCCACCAGAAGGTGCTCGAGGAAGCCCCCTCCCCCGTGATCAGCCCCGGCGTTCGCGAGCGGATGGGCGGACTAGTGGCAAAGGCGATGGCCGACATGGGCTATCGCGGCGCCGGCACGATCGAGTTCCTGTACGAGAATGACGAGTTCTACTTCATCGAGATGAACACCCGGCTGCAGGTGGAGCATCCGGTGACCGAGGCGATCACCGGCCTCGATCTCGTCCGCGAACAGATCCGCATCGCCGAAGGCCATCCGCTGACCTTGCGTCAGGAAGATGTGATCTTCCGCGGCCATGCCATCGAATGCCGCATCAATGCGGAAGATCCCTGGACCTTCATGCCCTCGCCCGGGCTCGTGAAAAGCTATCACGCACCCGGCGGCATGAACGTCCGCGTCGATAGCGGGCTCTATGCCGGCTACCGCGTGCCGCCCTATTACGACAGCATGATCGCCAAGCTGATCGTCTATGGCACCACGCGTGCCGGCGCGATCCGTCGCCTGCGCCGTGCGCTTGAAGAATTCGTGATCGACGGAATGAAGACCACGATTCCGCTTCACCAGGCGCTGATCGAGGATCCGGAATTCCAGGACGGCGAATATACGATCAAGTGGCTGGAGGAATGGCTAGAGAAGCAGGCCGATCCGGCAGCCTGAACCATTCTGTCGCTCCAGCGAAAGCTGGAGCCCATAGGATCTGTCCGCCACAGCGATCGTTGACAAGCATCGCATGGGCCCCAGCTTTCGCTGGGGCGACAAGGAGGAACCGACGATGAAAGCGACCATCTGGCACAATCCGCGTTGCAGCACCTCGCGCAAGACGCTGGAGATTCTGCAGAACGAACCCGGCGTCGAGGTCGAGGTGATCGAGTATCTCAAGACTCCGCCCAGCAAAGAGACGCTGGCAGCGCTGTACGCACGCGCAGGTCTCACCGCGCATGAGGGACTTCGCAGCAAGGAGCCGCTGGCACGCGATCTGGATCTTGATCATGTCAGCGAAGCTGCGGTGCTCGACGCGATGGCGTCCGACCCCATTCTGATCGAGCGCCCGATCGTCGAGACCGAAAAGGGCGTACGCGTGTGCCGCCCGATCGAAAAGGTCCGCGAAATCCTCTGACATTCGGCGATTGCCACGTGCGCAATTGCCATCCGCAACGAACCTGTCACATTTCTGCCGTCTAAGCCGGCGGAGGACAAATGGGGACAGAGCGGAACATGGCGACGATCGCGGTCTACAGCCTGAAGGGTGGCGTCGGAAAGACGACGCTCGCGGTCAATCTGGCCTGGTCCTCCGCTATCCAGTCATCCCGGCGCACGCTGTTGTGGGATCTCGATCCCCAGGGTGGCGCCAGCTATCTGATCGGCGACGGCAAGGCGACGAAGGATCAGGCTCAGGCCGTATTCGCGAAGGATGTCGAGCCCGGAAAACTGATTCGCCCGTCGACGATCGAACGGCTGGACCTGCTTGCCGCGGACACGTCGCTGCGCGGACTGGACCGGCTGTTCTTCACACTCGACAAGAAGAAGCGTCTCGCCAAGCTGCTCGAATCGCTTTCCAAAAACTATGATCGCATCATCCTCGACTGCCCGCCGGGCCTGACCGAAACCAGCGAGCAGGTGATGCGGGCAGCCGACATCATTCTGTCCCCAGTGATCCCGTCTCCCTTGTCGGAGCGCGCGCTGGACGAGATCGTCTCGTTCCTCGATCGGCAGAGCGGCCGCCATGCCCCGATCCTGCCGATCTTCTCGATGGTCGATCGCCGGCGCGGTCTTCACCGTGCGGCGATGGAGAAACATCCGGAATGGCCGGTGATCCCGATGGCAAGCGCGGTCGAGCAGATGGCGATCCATCGTGCCGCCGTCGGCAGCTTCGCCTTGTCGTCAGCCGCAGGCCAAGCGTTCGCGACATTGTGGAAGGGCGTCGAGCGGAAGCTGACCACCGGATAGTAAAAGGTCCCCCATAGCCACTGCGACGTTGATTGCGATCGCAGGGCGCGCCATATTTCATCGGTGCAACAACTCGACACGACAATGCTCCTGCGCGCGTATGGCTGCGGCGTGTTTCCCATGGCGGACGATCGCACCGCCGATCGCGTCTTCTGGGTGGAGCCGAAAAAGCGCGGCGTATTGCCACTCGACGGCTTTCACCTGTCGCACTCGCTGGCCAAGACGCTGAAGTCGGATCGTTTCCAGGTCACCGTCGATACCGCATTCGAGCGCGTGATCGCCGCCTGCGCCGAAGAGACCGCGGGGCGCCCGGGAACCTGGATCAATGCGCAGATCGAAACGGCGTGCAGGGAACTTCACACCCGCGGCCATGCCCATTCGGTCGAGACTTGGCATGATGGCGTTCTGGTCGGCGGGCTCTACGGCATCAAGCTGGGCGGCGCCTTTTTTGGAGAGAGCATGTTCAGCCGCATGCGCGACGCATCGAAAATCGCGCTCGCGCATCTGGTCGCGCGGCTTCGCGTCGGCGGTTTTACCCTGCTCGACTGCCAGTTCATCACCGATCATCTCGCATCGCTCGGCGCGATCGAGATTCCTCGCGAGGATTATGTCGCGTTGCTGGACGGCGCGCTTGCGACCGGCTCCGCGACCGGCGCATCGCCCTCGCCCGATTTCCGTGCGCTGGAGCGATTCGCGGTGCCCGATTCGCCCGATGCCACGGTTTCAGTTTCGGCCCCGATATCGGGGAAACGCATCGTGCAGGCCTTGGCCCATACGTCGTAAACCGGATGCTCGACCATGTTGAGCGACGGTGATTCCTTGTAGATCCAGCCGGAAAAAGCGCGCCGCCAGCTATCGTCGGTGCCGCGGACATCCAGCTGGATGAAGGCGCCGGTCAGCTGTTCGGGTTCCCAGGGCGCGGTCTGTTCGCACGCGCGCAGCCGCACGATCACATCGCCCACCCTGAGCGCCTGGCCCGGCTTCATCCTGAGATCGCGCCACAGGCCATTGCGCTTGTTGAGCAGGCCGATCACCGCTTCGCGCTGTGCCATTGGCGTCGTGCCGCGCGAAGGCGCGGGTGCTGCGGTGCGCGGTGCGGCAGTCGTGGATGGTGATGCCGGCGAGGCCGCGTTCGATGCCTCGGCCCCGTTCGCGGCTGGCTCCGTCTGATTCTGCAGCGCCATCGCCGCACCCCAGCCAGCCAGGATCATCCCGGCGACGCCCAGGCCGGCGATCAGCCGGCGATTCATGCGTCGGGCGCCCATGCCTCATAATCGCCGGTCGCCTGCGCGCGGCGTCCGCCCGATTCGAGCGCGCCGGCCGGCCGATAGGCGTCGCCGGTGCCGGTGAGATTCGGAGTCGCCTCGCGCTGCCAGGACCGCGGCGCGGGCAGCGCCTCTGCCGGAACAGCATCGAGCGTACCGTGCAGCCAGCCATGCCATTCGGGCGGCACGCGGCTCGCGTCGTTCGCCCCCTGGTAGATCACCCAGCGGCGCTTGCGGCCGTTTTCGGCCTTCTTCGCCTCGTAATAAACATTGCCGAGCGCGTCCTCGCCGACGCGTGCGCCGCCGAAGATGGTTCCCATGGCGGTGCCGAAGGTTGCGCCTTCCCACCAGGTGAAGATGTTCTTGAAGTAGCCCATTGCGAGTTCCGTTACCCGATGGCGCGCCCGGAGAAAACCGTTTTGCGTGTTTGTGAAGGCTATTTCGCCGCTGGCCCGTCCGGCCAGCTCACCTGATCGCCCTCGGCGATGCCCAAAGCCGCTGCCTGGCCGCCCGCAATCTCGAGCACGGCGGCCACCGGCTCGCCCGACTCGATGGGGTCGAGCGCATAGGGCACCGTTTCCTCCGCGATGCGTGCGATGCTGCCATCCGAACGGATGAAGATCAGGTCGAGCGGGATCGCGGTGTTCTTCATCCAGAAGGATCGCGGCTCCTCCCGATCCGATGGAAACAGCATCCCGCCATTTTCGGGCAGCGAAGTGCGGTACATCAGCCCCCTCGCCTGCTCCGCCTCTGTTCGCGCCACTTCCACCTGGAACGCGCGGACACCCGTCGCGGTGCGGATGGACAGCGCCAGTCGTTCGACACCCTGCTGAGCCGCGGATGCATCCGCATTCCCGCCCTGCCCCGCCTGGTCCCGGCAACCGCCCAGCATCGCAACGGCCAGCACGGCGACCGCCAGAGTCCGCACGATCATGCTCCGTCGATCGGCCCGATCGGTTCGACCAGCACCGCAAGCAGCCCCTTGTTGCCGCTCACGCACCGCGCGCGAAGCGCCTGGCCCGGCTCGATCTCGCCCAGGCCCGCCCGGCGCAACGTCTCCATATGAACGAAGATGTCGGTTTCGCCATCCTCGCGCAGCAGGAAGCCATAGCCCTTCACACGGTTGAACCATTTGACCTGAACGGTTTCGAACGGCCCCGCCTCGTCGATCATCGCGGTCGGATCGACACGATCGCGTCGTTCCGGCAGCTCGCGCTCGGGATCGGGCACGACCGCGGTATCGAGGTCAAAGTCCAGGATCTCGCGCGCCTGCAACCCGCGGTTGCGCCGCACCGCAAGGCAGCTCACTCGCGTGCCTTCGGGCAGACTGCGTCTGCCGTGATCGCGAAGAACCGAGAAGTGGATCAGCACATCACCTGCGCCGTCATCCGATACCATGAATCCGAAACCACGCGTGGAATCGAACCATTTCATCGCCCCGTCATGTCTTTCCAGCACTTCGGCCACGACGATGTCCACGCCGGTTTCGACAACCAACGGGTCCACGCTGTGCGTGTCAGTGTGCGTAACTCCGGACTCTTGCACGCGAGCCCATCTCCCCCAAAGAATGAGTCTCAGACTACAATGCGTAACACAGAATTATTTTAATCCGAAATGGCTCATATGCATTTGTATCAATTCGGGTCTTCGGGAATTTCACCTGGCGTCGATTCGACCAGAATCCGCGCAATTTCAAACGAATGACCCGCCCGCACAAACGCGGCGAACAGCTTTTCGCGTTGCGGCCCGGCAGCAACCGCCTCGGCCGCGAAGGGGCCGGCCCGGCGACGGCGCGCGAAGGCCAGCGCCGCATCCCATGCCGAGGACCGCGCCGCGGCATGGGCATCGCGTGCGTCATCCTCGCCGATCCCCGCCATGCGCAGCGCGTCGGCCACACGGCGCGTCCCATATCCACGCCGGCTGAGCGCGGCACCCCGCGCTTCGGCAAAGGCGCGATCGTCGACATAGCCGAGCGACGCCATCCGCTCGACAAGCGCCTCTACCGGCGGCGTACCATCGCCTTTCCAGCCGCGCTCACCCAGCTTGCGCGACAGGTAGGCGCGCAGTTTTGCGCGCGTCGTGGCATATCGCCCGGCATAGTTGAGCGCGAGCCGCTGCAGCGTATCCGCGTCCAGCGGTGTCGGGGATCTGCGCGTTTCGTGGGCCACCGCCATGTTTATGCCACAGTCGAGCCGGATTTTGAACGCGTCCACTGCGCTAATATAGCAGGTTCATGATGGGGAAACCCAGGCAGGCGGCATAAATCACGTGCCCGCAGCCGGGAAGAACGAGAGCAAGGAATATGCTGGAGCTCGCCGAACCCAGGGTTTCCGCTATTAAGGTCGCAGGAATGAATATGCTTGAGCCGACGCCGATCGAGGACAATCTCGCGCGCCGCTACTCCGATTTCGAAACGCTGGGTGAGGCGCTGGATTATGCTGCCCGCGGAGTGCGCGGTCTGAATTTCCACGACGCACGCGGCACGCTTGTGCGCCCCTATCGCTTTTCAGAGCTTCGCGACGATGCGCTCGAATGCGCCTATCGCCTGATTGCGCACGGCGTGAAACCCGAGGACCGCATCGCGCTTGTCGCGGAAACCGGCGCGGAATTCGCGGCCTTGTTCTTCGGAACCATTTATGCCGGCGCCTGGCCGGTGCCGCTGCCGCTGCCCACCTCGTTTGGCGGGCGCGATTCCTATGTCGATCAGTTGAGCGTCCAGTTGCGCAGCGCCGATGCGAAGCTGCTGCTCTATCCCGCCGAGCTCGCCGGCATGGCCGGTGACGCCGCCACGGCCTGCGGTGTCGAGGGAATCGACTGGGAAAGCTTCGCGACCGCCCCGGTCAATGAAACGCCGCTGCCCACGGCGCAGACGGACGACATCGCCTATCTCCAATATTCCAGCGGCTCGACGCGCTTTCCGCATGGCGTCGCGATCACGCACCGCGCCCTGCTCGACAATCTCGCCGCGCATTCGCACGGCATGGAGTTGCAGGACAGCGATCGCTGCATCTCGTGGCTGCCCTGGTATCACGACATGGGGCTGGTGGGCTGCTTCCTCTCCCCGATCGCCAACCAGGTCTCGACCGACTATCTCAAGACCGAGGATTTCGCGCGGCGCCCGCTCGCGTGGCTCGACCTGATCAGCCGCAACCCCGGCACGTCGATGAGCTATTCGCCAACCTTCGGCTACGATATCTGCGCCCGGCGCATTTCGAGCCAGACCAACACCGACCGCTTCGATCTGTCGCGCTGGCGGATCGCGGGCAATGGCGCCGACATGATTCGCCCGGACGTGATGCAGAGCTTCGTCGATGCCTTTGCCAGCGCCGGGTTCAAGGCGTCCGCCTTCGTGCCCAGCTATGGGCTGGCCGAAGCCACGCTGGCCGTCTCGATCATGCCGCCGGGCGAAGGGATCGTCGTCGAGCTGGTCGAGGAAACCGAATTATCGGGCGCGATCGGCAATGCCGACCGGCCGCAGCGTTACCGCGCCGTGGTCAATTGCGGCAAGCCGTGCCGCGACATGGAAGTCCAGATCCGCGAGGAAGACGGCACCCCCCTTCCCGACCGCGCGATCGGCAAGGTCTGGTGCAGCGGCTCGTCCGTGATGGTCGGCTATTTCCGCGATCAGGAAGCCACCGACGCCTGCCTGAAGGACGGATGGCTGGACACCGGAGACATGGGCTACATGTCGAATGGCTATGTCTATATCGTCGGCCGGGCGAAGGACATGATCATCATCAACGGCAAGAACCACTGGCCCCAGGACATCGAATGGGCCGTGGAGCAGCTTCCGGGCTTCAAGTCGGGTGATATCGCCGCCTTTGCCATAACCACGCCGGGCGGCGAAGAAACCCCGGCGGTCCTCGTTCAGTGCCGGACATCGGACAATGCCGAGCGCGCTCGCCTGCGCGATGAGATTCGCGACAAGGTTCGCTCAATCACCGGCATGAACTGCGTGGTCGAACTGGTCCCCCCACGCACCTTGCCACGTACGAGCTCGGGCAAACTGAGCCGGGCCAAGGCACGCAATCTATATCTTTCCGGCGAGATCCAGCCACTCGACATCGCGGCCTGAGCACGGATCCGGGACGGTGTGTCCCCGATCCCGGCGATTGTCCGGAAAAACCGCGTCGATCCCGCACGCCTGAAGTCTGCTTGAGAAAGCTGGAACCGGGCTCCCCAGCGATTCCAACGATGCTTCGCATCGTCGGAACCCTGGGCCGCTCCGGCCGGCCTGAATTCGCACCCTGACGCACTTTTACGGATCGCTAACCAGTTGCGCGCTATCCGTCGGATGTGGACCAGAATGCCGAAAACAACGAAGCTTCACCACGGATCGGTTGGGCCGCCGCGCTTGGACTGACCGAGGACAAGCGCCTGGACTGGGGTGCGATTCGCGCTGCCCAGCTCAATGCTCTCTACAAATGTGCGGTCATCCGTTTCATGGGCGTTCTGGCCGGCGCCACATTGATCTGCCTCGGCCACGCAACGCTGGTCGAACCGCTGATGCTTTATGGCTGGGGCGCCGCAATCGTGGCGGTCGGGCTCTATATCGCATCGCGCAAATGGCGCGCGCGCGGCTGGGAGTTGCGCACGGCGACCCGCAGCGAATTGCATCGCGAAACCATCTCCATGTTCGTGTCCGGCGCGCTCTGGTCCGTACCGGCGCTGTTCTTCGTGAAGGGCGGCTCGATCAATGAGGTCCTGATCGCCTGGGCAGTGCTCAGCAGCCTGATGGCGGCGTCGGCCTTGATTCTGACGGTCGCGCCCCTGGCAACCATGGTGTTCATTGCGATCATCGGTACCGCGCTCAGCAAGATGGCGATCGATCTGAACATGCCCCTGCTCGCGATCGCGAGCGCCGGCTATACCGTGATGCTGATCGTCCTGGCCTTTCTGAGCGGCAAACGCTTCATCGAAACCCTCGTGTCCGATCAGGCACTGACCGAAAAGCGCGAAGTGGTCAGCCTGTTGCTGCGCGAATTCAAAGATACCGGCGCCGACTGGCTGTGGCAGACCGATGCCGCGCGCTGCCTCACCCACGTATCGCCGCGCTTCGCCGCGGCGCTGGGCGTCGAGCTGGCTGAACTGGAGGGGAAACAGCTGCTGCGGATCCTGGCTGGCGACAGTTGGGAAGCCGGCAATTTTGCCTCCGGCCTGCGCGAGCTTGCCGAAAAGCTGAAGCGCCGCGAGAGCTTCGCCGATCTGATCCTGCCGGTGAAGATCGCCGGCACAACGCGCTGGTGGGAATTGTCCGCCTCGCCACGCTTCGACGATCGCGGAGCCTTTCTCGGCTTCCGTGGCGTCGGGTCCGACGTGACCGCCCAGCGCGATTCGGCCGACAAGATCAATCGCCTTGCGCGCTATGACACGCTGACCGGCCTGCCCAATCGCATGATGATCAACGAGACGCTCGCGCGCGCCATGCAGCATGCCGAGCAATGGCGCAGCCAGTGCGCTTTCATGATGATCGACCTCGATCGCTTCAAGGCGGTCAACGACACGCTCGGCCACCCCGTCGGCGATCGGCTGCTCAGCCGTGTCGCGGAGCGATTGCGCCAATTGATGACAGAGAATGAGCTGTGCGGTCGGCTGGGTGGCGACGAGTTCGCGGTCGTGCTGCTCGACGTGCGCGATCAGAACCGGATCGACGCCCTGGCCCATTCGATCATCGAGGCACTGACCCGCCCCTATGAAGTCGACCAGCACACGCTGTATATCGGTGCGAGCATCGGCAGCGCGATCGGGCCAAGCGATGGCCGCACCGCCGAAATGCTGATCCGCAGCGCCGATCTGGCGCTCTATCGGTCGAAGGACGCGGGCGGCGGCAAACATCACATGTACGAGCCGCAGCTCCACGCCAATGCGGAAGAGCGCCGCACGCTCGAGATCGCACTGCGCAGCGCGCTCGAAAAGGGCGAACTGCACCTGGTCTATCAGCCCGTGGTGTCGGCCGATGATTCGGCGATCGAAGGTTTCGAGACGCTGCTGCGCTGGACTCATCCCGAGATGGGCGTGGTCCCGCCGTATAAATTCATTCCCGTCGCCGAGGATGCCCGCCTGATCGCCCCTATCGGCGAGTGGGTGCTGCGCACCGCATGCGAAGAAGCGGTCAACTGGCCGCCCACCATCCGCGTCGCGGTGAATGTCTCCGCCGAGCAGTTGAGCGACCCCAATTTCGTGACGGCCGTGATCTCCGCCTTGTCGCACAGTGGCTTGCCGCCGCACCGGCTGGAGCTGGAGGTGACCGAAAGCGTGTTCCTGCGCGAGGGCACTGGCGCGATCGCGATTCTCGATCAGATCCTCGGCCTGGGCGTCCGGCTGGCGCTCGACGATTTCGGCACAGGCTATTCCTCGCTCGGCTATCTTCGCAAAACGCAATTCTCGACGATCAAGATCGATCGCAGCTTCGTTCAGGGCGCCGCCAAGAAAAGCGCGGAGAGCCTGGCGATCATTCGCGCGGTCGTCGCCATGGCGGACAGCCTGAGCATGACCACGACCGCAGAGGGCGCGGAAACCGAGGAGGAGTTCGAAATGATCCGCGAACTCGGCTGCACCAAGGTCCAGGGCTATCTGTTCGGCAAGCCGATGGTGGCCGCGGAAGCGCGCAAGTTGATGGCCCGGTCGCAGCAACGGCGCGCTGCGGCTTGATCAACGCATTTGTGGCCCTTGCGCCCGTAACAGTCCCCCGCTATGTCGCCCGTCTTCCCGGTCTTAGGGGTATAGCTCAGTTGGTAGAGCATCGGTCTCCAAAACCGAGGGTCGTGGGTTCGAGTCCCTCTGCCCCTGCCACGCTTGCCTTGGTTGGCAGCGCGGTATAATGGACCGGGATGCGACAGAGAGGTCACGGGGCGGCTCCGGTCGAGAGACTCGGAAGGTGCCTGGTGGCCATTTGTCGTTCGTTTTGACGAATTTTTCGAAGGCTTGAACAGTGGCGAAGGTCAATCCCGGCGAGTTCATCCGGCAGGTACGGGCCGAAACGGCGAAGGTCGTGTGGCCCACGAGCCGCGAGACCGTGATGACCGCAGTCATGGTGCTGATCATGACGACGATCCTCGCGCTTTTCTTCTTCGGAATCGATTCGGCTTTCAGCGCCATCGTCCGGGCATTGCTCGGCCTGATCGGCTGAGCCCGAGCTAATAGGGAAACGCATGTCGCGCTGGTACATCATCCACGCCTATTCAGGCTTCGAGAACAAAGTCCGTGACTCGATCATGTCCGAAGCCACGCGCATGGGGCTCGACGCGCTCGTCGAATCCGTCGAGGTTCCGACCGAGACCGTGACCGAGGTTCGCCGCGGCAAGAAGATCCAGTCGGAACGCAAGTTCTTCCCCGGCTATGTGCTGGCGAAGCTGTCGATGAACGACGACGTCTATCATCTCGTCAAGAACACGCCGAAGGTGACGGGCTTCCTCGGATCGTCCGGCAAGCCGCAGCCGATCAGCGAAGCGGAAGCAGCGCGCATCCTCAACACCAAGGAGCAAGCGGCCGCCGCGCCGAAGCACCAGATCAAGGTGGATTACGAGATTGGCGACAGCGTGAAGGTGCTCGACGGCCCCTTCGCCAGCTTCAACGGCATCGTCGAAGAGCTGGATTTCGAGAAGAGCCGCGTCAAGGTTTCGGTCTCGATCTTCGGCCGCGCCACGCCGGTCGAGCTCGATTTCGAGCAGGTCGAGCGCGCGAAATAAGAAATTTGGGGGCTTGCCCCCGAATGCCTGCGGGAGGGGGCCTCGGCCACCGTCTGGACCGCTAAACTTGAAACAGGGCGAACGCGTTCCGCGCGCAAACCCGACTATAGAGTGAGTGACTAATGGCTAAGAAGATAACGGGCTATATCAAGCTCCAGGTGCCCGCGGGCGCCGCCAATCCCTCCCCGCCGATCGGCCCTGCGCTGGGTCAGCGCGGCGTGAACATCATGGAATTCTGCAAGGCGTTCAACGCGGCGACCGGCGATCTCGAAAAGAGCATGCCGATCCCGACGGTCATCACCGTCTATGCGGATCGCAGCTTCAGCTTCGTGACCAAGACGCCGCCGGCAACCTACCTCATCAAGAAGGCTGCGGGCCTCAAGGCCGGCTCGAAGGAGCCCGGCAAGATCTCCGCCGGCACGATCGCGCGCTCCAAGCTCGCCGAGATCGCCGAAGTGAAGATGAAGGATCTGAACGCGAACGACATCGACGCCGCAACGAAGATCATCGAAGGTTCCGCCCGCGCGATGGGCCTCGAAGTGGTGGAGGGCTGAACCAATGGCATTTCAGAGCAAGAAGGCGAAGAAGCTCGCCGAGACGATCGATCGCGAGAAGCTGCACGGCGTCGATGAGGCGATCGCGCTGGTAAAGGCGAACGCGACCTCCAAGTTCGACGAAACCGTCGAGATCGCGCTGAACCTGGGCGTCGATCCCCGCCACGCCGACCAGATGGTCCGCGGCGTCGTCACGCTGCCCAAGGGCACCGGCAAGACCGTCCGCGTCGGCGTGTTCGCACGCGGCGACAAGGCTGAGGAAGCCAAGGCAGCAGGCGCAGACGTCGTCGGCGCCGAGGATCTCCTCGAGATCGTCCAGAACGGCAAGATCGAGTTCGATCGCTGCATCGCGACCCCGGACATGATGGGTCTGGTCGGCCGCCTCGGCAAGGTGCTGGGCCCCAAGGGCCTGATGCCCAACCCGAAGCTCGGCACGGTGACCCCGAATGTCGGCGAAGCCGTCAAGGCAGCCAAGGGCGGCCAGGTCGAGTATCGCGTCGAAAAGGCCGGCATCATCCATTCCGGCATCGGCAAGGCAAGCTTCCCCGCCGAAGATCTGCGCGCGAATTTCGATGCGCTGGTCGACGCGGTGGTCAAGGCCAAGCCGACGGGTGCGAAGGGCAAATACGTCCGCAAGATCGCGCTGAGCTCTTCGATGGGCCCCGGTGTCAAGGTCGACACGGCTGAGGTCGCTGCGGCGTAAGCTGAGCACCGATCCACCAACGAACAAGAAGGCCGGGGCGAAAGCTCCGGCCTTTTTCGTTGAGGCCTGCCCCTCCACGTCATCCCAGCGTTCTCTGGGATGACGTGGAAAGCAAGGTGACTCCACCTTGACCCTTTCCGCGAATCTGCTATTCGCCGCGCCTTGATCCGCGAGTTCGCTCGTGGGCCATACCGTCCGAGACAGTTGGTGGGGGCATTTCGGCCCTCTTAATACCCAGCCTAGACGGGGAACAGTTTTCGGCCCGTGTCTGCGCATCGCGCCAACCGGGCCCTCTGCCATCAGGCAGGTGACCATTCCCCTCGGACTTGTAACACCCGTGGCTTGCCGCGGGTTCAGCCGCTTGTCGGGCTTCCGGCAGGCATCGTGCGCTTCCCAGGACATTGGGAACCGGTTTTCCGCCCGGGGAAGCGTTTAACAAGACGGGACCGTCCCCGCTTCGCAGAAGCGGTGGCGATCCAGGAGAATGGCATGGATCGTGCTCAAAAGTCCGAGCTGGTCGCAGCGCTGAACCGCACCTTCAACGAGACCAGCGTGGTGGTTGTCACCCGCAATCTCGGCCTCACCGTGGCTCAGTCCACGGCGCTGCGTACGAAGATGCGCGAAGTCGGCGCCAGCTACAAGGTGACGAAGAACAAGCTTGCCAAGCTCGCAGTCGAGGGCACCACCTATACGTCCATCAGCGACATGCTGACCGGACCGACGGCGCTCGGAACCTCCACCGATCCGGTGGCACCTGCAAAGGTGATCGTGGAATTCGCGAAGACCAACGACAAGTTGGAAATCGTGGGTGGCGCGATGGGCGACACGCTTCTCGACGCTGAGGGAATCAAGGCGCTCGCCTCGCTGCCCTCGCTTGACGAACTGCGCGCCAAGATCGTGGGGCTCATCGTTGCGCCCGCGACCAAGCTCGCGATCATCACCCAGGCACCGGCGGCTCAGATCGCCCGCGTCCTTTCCGCGCATGCGGAAAAAGAAGCAGCCTGACCACCTGACTGAAACCCTACTGGCGGGCGACGCCCGCATATGGAGAATACAACATGGCAGACCTTAACAAGCTCGTTGACGACCTTTCGGCTCTCACCGTTCTCGAAGCCGCTGAGCTCTCGAAGCTCCTCGAAGAGAAGTGGGGCGTTTCGGCTGCTGCTGCTGCTGCTCCGGCCGCTGCTGCTGCTGCTGCTGCTCCGGCTGCTGAAGAGCAGACCGAGTTCGACGTGATCCTCGTCAACGACGGTGGCAAGAAGATCAACGTCATCAAGGAAGTCCGCGCGATCACGCAGCTCGGCCTGACCGAAGCCAAGACGCTGGTCGAGTCGGCTCCGAAGGCCGTCAAGGAAGGCGTGAACAAGGAAGAAGCCGAGAAGCTGAAGAAGCAGCTCGAAGAGGCTGGCGCCACCGTCGAGCTCAAGTAAGCTCACGGCACGCATCCGGCCCAGGCCGGATCCGGATACAGGAAAGGGCGGCTCCGCGAGGGGCCGCCCTTTCTCTTTGCCCGCTCTGAATCAGGCGTGCTGCGGCTCCGCGTGGAGGCGTGCGTCAATGTCCTCGTGCATGCCGGTCGGACGGGCTGTCGAGAAACCCTCGATCTCGTCACCGCGAGCCAGGCCGATCTCGAACGACGCCGAGGTACGGCCTTCGCTGCCATCGGCGAGCGTATAGCGCGCGTCCGCAACCAGCACGGGCAGGACCTTGCCATTGGCATGGGCGGTCGACAGCGCAATCGCCGCCTCGATGCGCGTGCCGTCACCCGGCTGGATCGTAACCTCGGAAAGCCTGGAATCCGTCGGTGGATCGATCAGCATCCTCTCCATCTCGGACTCCTGTGCGGACCCGGCGGCAAACATCCAGCTGGAGATACGAACGTCTTTGGCGGGCACGTCGCCGGCATTGCCGACGGTCAGCTCGAATTCGACGACCGCATCGTCGCGATTTGTGCCGGCACGCATCGGCCGCATCATCAGTTCGAGCCAGGGCCGGCCAGCCGGTGCCGACGACGATGCCACCATCGCATCCACATCCGAAGAGGCAGCGTCTCCCACCGAAACGCTTCCGATTTCGGCGACCGGATTGGCGTCAGTGTCAGCGGCGGCGCCATCCGCCTGCGGCACAGGCACGAGCAGTGCGGGCGCAACAACCATCGGCGCGGCGGCGATCATTGCGTCGGGAACCGGCTCAACGACAGACCGATGCACAGGTTCGTCAAACTCATTCTCATAATAGCTTTCCGCGGCGTGGCGACGGCGCCAGGCAAGCAGGCCCGCGAGCGCGGCAATCGCCGCAAGCCCCGCGACCAACCAGATCCACGGCGCATTGTTGCCGGACGCGGGCGCCGGGTTTGCCGGCTCAGCTGCAACGGGCTCCGTGGATAGCGGAGCCACAGGTTCGGGCGCCGGAGCAGCAGCCGGTGCAATCGGCTCGGGCGTAAGCGCGGGGGCAGCCGTTGCAGCCAACGCCGCAGGTGAAGCCACGGACTGCGCCGGGCGCACACGCGGCTGGGGGGCGGCACGTTCCGCCGAACGGCGCGGCGCGGTGGCTGCCGGGGCCTGAGGTTCGGGTTCGGCGACCGGCGGAAGCGACTGGACGGTCTGCACCGTCTGCGCCGGCGCGGCGGGTGGCGCGACCGATACGACCGGCGGCGGCGTCACGATCGACGGGGGCGCCGTCTGTGCAGGCACAGGCAATGGCTGGATATCCTGCGCAAGAAGCGGGGTTGCGGGGAGCGCGACGGCCGCCAAAAGCATGGCAATCGCACGGCGATGGGGGTTCGTGTGCTGTTTCATGACACTGAGACAATGGTCTTGGTGGAGGTCCGGGCTCGGCTCGTCGCAGAAACTGCGGCGGGTCGGTCATGGGCAGCGGCAGGCCGAGCAATCGGCCGGGTTTGACATCATGTACCCTGCGCCCTATATCGCGCCTCTTCACCACAGCCTTTCGGGAAATGATGTGCCGTCGCGCAGCGCATCGGACGAATAGATCGGCTGAGGTTCCAGGACGCCGAAGCTGCTGTCTTTCCACTGGGAAGACTGCGGCTTTTCGCGTTTTGCTGCGCCCGAGATTTGACTGACGCAACCGACCGATAGGGCAAAATCGACATGGCGACCAAGGCAGCTCCCCTTCCGAGCACCGCGAAAAAGCGCATCCGCAAGGTCTTCGGCAACATCCACGAAGTGATTCAGATGCCGAACCTCATCGAGGTGCAGCGCGAATCCTACGAGCAGTTCCTGCGCTCCGATCCAAAGACCGGCTATGTGTCCGGCCTGGAGAAGACGCTGCGCTCGGTGTTCCCGATTCGCGACTTCGCCGGCACCGCCGAGCTGGATTTCGTCAATTACGAGCTGGAAGATCCCAAGTTCGACGTCGAGGAATGCCGTCAGCGCGGCATCACCTATGCAGCGCCGATGCGCGTCACGCTGCGCCTGATCGTGTTCGAGGTGGATGCCGATACCGAAACCCGCTCCGTGCTCGATATCAAGGAGCAGGACGTCTATATGGGCGACATGCCGCTCATGACGGGCAACGGCACCTTCTTCATCAACGGCACCGAGCGCGTCATCGTCAGCCAGATGCACCGGTCGCCGGGCGTGCTGTTCGACCATGACCGCGGCAAGACCCACGCCTCGGGCAAATATCTCTTCGCCGCGCGCGTCATTCCCTATCGCGGCTCGTGGCTCGACTTCGAATTCGACGCCAAGGACATCGTCAACGTCCGCATCGATCGCAAGCGCAAGCTGCCGGTCACGGCGCTGCTCTATGCGCTGGGCATGAATTCCGAGGATATCCTCGGCTATTTCTACAACAAGGTGACTTTCGTCCGCGGCGAAGGCGGCTGGGTGATTCCCTTCACCCCCGAGCAATGGCGCGGCCAGAAGCCTGCGTTCGACGTGGTCGACGCCAAGTCCGGCGAGGTCATCTTCCCCGCCGGCCAGAAGATCAGCCCCCGCGCCGCGAACAAGGTGCAGAAGGATGGTCTTGAGCAGCTGCTGATCCCGACCGAGGAAATCTTCGGCCGCTATTCCGCCTATGACCTGGTCAACGACGCGACCGGCGAGATCTATATCGAGGCCGGCGACGAGGTGTCGCCCGACAATCTCGAAAAGCTCGACAAGGCGGGCGTCGATCGTATCGAACTGCTCGACATCGATCACGTCAACACGGGTCCGTGGATCCGCAACACGCTGAAGGCCGACAAGGCCGAGGATCGCGATCACGCGCTCAGCGACATCTATCGCGTCATGCGCCCCGGCGAGCCGCCGACGCGCGAGACCGCGGAAGCGCTGTTCGCCGGCCTGTTCTTCGATCCGGAGCGCTACGATCTGTCGGCCGTCGGCCGCGTCAAGCTCAACATGCGCCTCGACCTCGACGTCGAGGACACGGTGACGACGCTGCGCACCGAGGATATCCTGTCCGTCGTCAAGACGCTGGTCGACCTGAAGGACGGCAAGGGCGAGATCGACGACATCGACAATCTCGGCAACCGTCGCGTGCGTTCGGTGGGCGAGCTGCTCGAGAACCAGTATCGCATCGGCCTGCTCCGCATGGAGCGCGCCGTGAAGGAGCGGATGAGCTCGGTCGACGTATCGACCGTCATGCCCAACGATCTGATCAATGCGAAGCCCGCGGTCGCCGCGGTGCGCGAATTCTTCGGTTCGTCGCAGCTGTCGCAGTTCATGGATCAGACCAACCCGCTCTCCGAAGTGACGCACAAGCGTCGCGTTTCGGCGCTCGGGCCAGGCGGTCTCACCCGCGAGCGCGCGGGCTTCGAGGTTCGCGACGTTCACCCGACCCATTATGGCCGCATCTGCCCGATCGAAACGCCGGAAGGCCCGAACATCGGTCTGATCAACTCGCTGGCGAGCTTCAGCCGCGTCAACAAATATGGCTTCATCGAGACGCCGTACCGCAAGGTCATCGACGGCAAGGTCACGACCGAGGTGGTCTATCTGTCCGCCATGGAAGAAGCCAAGCACACGATCGCCCAGGCGAACGCCGAGCTGAGCGACACCAACGGCTTCGTCGAAGAACTGATCTCGGCTCGTGAAGCCGGCGAGTTCCTGATGGCGCCGCGCGATCACATCACCCTGATGGACGTCAGCCCCAAGCAGCTCGTGTCGGTCGCGGCATCGCTCATTCCGTTCCTGGAAAACGATGACGCCAACCGCGCACTCATGGGATCGAACATGCAGCGTCAGGCCGTGCCGCTCGTGCGCGCCGAGGCGCCGTTCGTCGGCACCGGCATGGAAGAGACGGTTGCGCGCGATTCGGGCGCTGCCATCGGCGCCAAGCGCGGCGGCATCGTCGATCAGGTCGACGCGACCCGTATCGTGATCCGTGCGACCGGCGACGTCGCGGCCGGCCAGTCCGGCGTCGACATCTACACGCTGATGAAGTTCCAGCGTTCCAACCAGAACACCTGCATCAACCAGCGTCCGCTGGTGAAGGTGGGCGAGATCGTCAATGCAGGCGACATCATCGCCGACGGTCCGTCGACCGAGTTCGGCGAACTGGCACTGGGCCGCAACGCGCTCGTCGCGTTCATGCCCTGGAACGGTTACAACTACGAAGATTCCATCCTGATCTCCGAGCGGATCGTGAAGGACGACGTCTTCACCTCGATCCACATCGAGGAGTTCGAGGTGATGGCCCGCGACACCAAGCTCGGGCCGGAAGACATCACGCGCGACATCCCGAACGTCGGCGAGGAAGCCCTGCGCAACCTCGACGAAGCGGGCATCGTCTATATCGGTGCAGAGGTCGAACCCGGCGATATCCTGGTCGGCAAGATCACGCCCAAGGGTGAAAGCCCGATGACGCCGGAAGAAAAGCTCCTCCGCGCCATCTTCGGCGAAAAGGCATCGGACGTGCGCGACACCTCGCTGCGTCTGCCCCCGGGCGTCGCCGGCACCATCGTCGAAGTCCGCGTCTTCAACCGTCACGGCATCGACAAGGACGAGCGCGCGATGGCGATCGAGCGCGAGGAAATCGAGCGCCTGAAGAAGGACTCGGACGACGAGCGCGGCATCCTCAACCGGGCAAGCTATGGCCGTCTGAAGGAAATGCTGCTCGGCCATGTCGCGACCTCGGCGCCCAAGGGCGTCAAGAAGGGGTCGGAGATCGACGAGACGCTGCTCGACGAAGTCGAACGTCACGAATGGTGGAAGTTCGCGGTTCAGGACGACAAGCGCCAGGCCGATCTGGAAGCCGTGAAGGCCCAGTATGACGACGCCGTGAAGGTCATCAACGAGAAGTTCGAGGATCGTCGCGAGAAGCTGGAGCGTGGTGACGAACTGCCCCCAGGCGTGCTCAAGATGGTCAAGGTCTTCGTCGCGGTGAAGCGCAAGCTGCAGCCGGGCGACAAGATGGCCGGCCGTCACGGCAACAAGGGCGTCATCAGCCGCATCCTGCCGGCGGAAGACATGCCGTTCCTCGAGGACGGAACCCCAGTCGACATCGTGCTCAACCCGCTGGGCGTGCCGAGCCGCATGAACGTCGGACAGATCTTCGAGACCCATCTGGGCTGGGCCGCGCGCGGCCTGGGCCGGCAGATCTCGACGGCTCTGGAGCAATGGCGCGAAGCCAATCCGAACGGCACCGCGGGCGTTGCCCCGCAGGTGGTGATCGACCGGCTGAAGACCGTCTATGGCGATCATTATGACGCCGAGATCGACGCACGGACGCCGGACCAGATCATCGAACTGGCAGGCAATCTGATCGGTGGCGTGCCGATGGCGACGCCAGTGTTCGACGGTGCGCGTGAAGCCGACGTGTCCGACATGCTGGTACTGGCGGGTCTCGACCCGTCGGGTCAGGTCGAGCTGTTCGACGGCCGTACCGGCGATGCGTTCGACCGCAAGGTGACCGTGGGCTACATCTACATGTTGAAGCTGCACCACCTTGTCGACGACAAGATCCACGCCCGTTCGATCGGCCCCTACTCGCTCGTCACCCAGCAACCGCTGGGCGGTAAGGCGCAGTTCGGCGGTCAGCGCTTCGGTGAGATGGAGGTGTGGGCCCTCCAGGCCTATGGCGCCGCCTATACGCTGCAGGAAATGCTGACGGTGAAGTCCGATGACGTCGTCGGGCGCACCAAGGTCTACGAAGCGATCGTCAAGGGCGACGACACCTTCGAGGCGGGCATTCCCGAGAGCTTCAACGTGCTCGTCAAGGAAATGCGGTCATTGGGTCTGAACATCGAGCTGAAGAGCATCGAAGAGAAAGACGACCTGGCCGAAGCCGCGGAATGATGGAGCGGGCGTTGTCCGGAACCCGGCAGCGCCCCTTCCTCCGCCCAGAGATTTGACCCTTCAGAGGGACTGAAACATGAACGAACTGACCAATTTCGCCAATCCGGTCGCGAAAACCGAGACTTTCGACCAGATCCAGATCGGCATCGCCAGCCCGGAACGTATCCGTTCCTGGTCGTTCGGCGAGATCAAGAAGCCCGAGACGATCAACTATCGCACGTTCAAGCCCGAGCGTGACGGCCTGTTCTGCGCGCGCATCTTCGGTCCGATCAAGGATTACGAGTGCCTGTGCGGCAAGTACAAGCGCATGAAGTACAAGGGCATCGTCTGCGAGAAGTGCGGCGTCGAGGTGACCGTTTCCAAGGTCCGCCGCGAACGCATGGGCCATATCGAACTGGCCGCCCCCGTCGCGCACATCTGGTTCCTGAAGTCGCTGCCGTCGCGCATCGGCCTGCTGCTCGACATGCAGCTCAAGCAGCTTGAGCGCGTCCTCTATTTCGAGGCGTATATCGTGATCGAGCCTGGCCTGACCACGCTCGACAAATATCAGCTGCTGACCGAAGACGAGCTGCTCGATGCGCAGGACGAATTCGGCGAGGACGCGTTCAGTGCCGGCATCGGTGCAGAAGCCGTGCGCCGCATGCTCGAAGAGCTCGACCTGGTCGGTGAGCGCGAAGACCTGCTGAAGGAACTGGCCGAGACCAAGTCCGAGCTGAAGCCCAAGAAGATCATCAAGCGGCTGAAGGTCGTCGAGAGCTTCATCGATTCGGGCAACCGTCCGGAATGGATGATCCTCGAGGTGATCCCGGTCATTCCGCCCGAGCTTCGCCCGCTGGTGCCGCTCGATGGCGGCCGCTTCGCGACGTCGGATCTCAACGATCTCTATCGCCGCGTGATCAACCGCAACAACCGCCTGAAGCGGCTGATGGAGCTGCGCGCGCCGGACATCATCGTCCGCAACGAAAAGCGCATGCTGCAGGAAGCCGTCGACGCCCTGTTCGACAATGGCCGCCGCGGCCGCACCATCACGGGCGCCAACAAGCGTCCGCTGAAGTCGCTGTCCGACATGCTCAAGGGCAAGCAGGGCCGCTTCCGTCAGAACCTGCTCGGCAAGCGCGTCGACTATTCGGGTCGTTCGGTGATCGTGACCGGTCCCGAACTCAAGCTGCACCAGTGCGGCCTGCCGAAGAAGATGGCGCTCGAGCTGTTCAAGCCGTTCATCTACGCCCGTCTCGATGCCAAGGGTCTCTCCATGACCCTGAAGCAGGCGAAGAAGTGGGTCGAGAAGGAGCGCAAGGAAGTCTGGGATATCCTGGACGAGGTCATCCGCGAGCACCCGGTTCTGCTGAACCGCGCACCGACGCTTCACCGTCTGGGCATCCAGGCGTTCGAGCCCGTGCTGATCGAGGGCAAGGCCATTCAGCTCCACCCGCTGGTCTGCTCGGCATTCAACGCCGACTTCGACGGCGATCAGATGGCCGTTCACGTTCCGCTGTCGCTGGAAGCGCAGCTGGAAGCGCGCGTCCTGATGATGTCGACCAACAACATCTTGTCGCCCGCGAACGGCAAGCCGATCATCGTGCCGTCGCAGGACATGGTGCTGGGTCTCTATTATCTTTCGATGCTGAAGGAGAACGAGCCGGGTGAAGGCATGCTCCTCTCCGACATGTCCGAGGTGCATCAGGCGCTCAATGCCAAGGCAGTGACGCTCCACACCAAGATCATCAGCCGCGTTCCGCAGACCGACGAGCAGGGCAATGGCTATCTGAAGCGCTTCGAGACGACGCCGGGCCGCATGCTGCTCGGCGAGACGCTCCCGAAGAGCCACAAGGTGCCCTTCGAAACCGTCAATCGTCTGCTGACCAAGAAGGAGATCGGCGACGTCATCGACATCGTCTATCGCCACACCGGCCAGAAGGAGACCGTGCTGTTCGCCGACGCGATCATGGCATTGGGCTTCCGCCACGCATTCCGCGCCGGCATCTCGTTCGGCAAGGACGACATGATCATTCCGGGCGAGAAGATCGCGCTGGTCGACGAGACCCGCGAGCTCGTGAAGGATTACGAGCAGCAGTATCAGGACGGTCTGATCACCCAGCAGGAAAAGTACAACAAGGTGATCGACGCCTGGAGCCGTTGCGGCGACCAGGTGGCCGCGGCGATGATGAAGGAGATCCAGGCCGTCAAGAAGACCGCAGATGGCCGCGAAGCGCCCATCAACGCGATCTACATGATGGCGCACTCCGGTGCGCGTGGTTCGGCTGCGCAGATCAAGCAGCTCGCCGGCATGCGCGGCCTGATGGCCAAGCCTTCGGGCGAGATCATCGAGACGCCGATCATCTCGAACTTCAAGGAAGGCCTGACCGTCCTTGAATATTTCAACTCGACCCACGGCGCCCGCAAGGGCCTGGCCGATACCGCACTCAAGACCGCGAACTCGGGTTACCTGACCCGTCGTCTCGTGGACGTGAGCCAGGATTGCGTCGTGATCGAGAATGATTGCGGCACCGAGCGGGCACTGGACATGAAGGCGATCGTCCAGGGCGGCACCACCATCGCGTCGCTCGGCGAGCGTATTCTGGGCCGCACCACGGCCGAGGATATCGTCGACAGCAAGAACAACGAGGTGCTGATCCCCGAAGGCACGCTGCTCGACGAGCCGATGATCGCCGCAATCGAGGCGATCGGCGTGCAGTCGGTCAAGATCCGCTCGCCTTTGGTCTGCGAATCGACCCAGGGTGTTTGCGGCAAGTGCTACGGCCGTGATCTGGCGCGCGGTACACCGGTCAATATCGGCGAAGCGGTGGGCGTCATCGCGGCGCAGTCGATCGGCGAGCCGGGCACCCAGCTGACGATGCGTACCTTCCACATCGGCGGCGCGGCGCAGCTCAACGAGCAGTCGAACCTCGAGGCGGTCTCCGACGGTACTGTCGAATATCGCGACCTTCGTATCATCATCGATCAGCGCAAGCGTCGCGTCATCCTGGCGCGTTCGGGCGAACTGGCGATCATCGACTCCGAAGGCCGCGAGCGCGCGGTTCATCGCCTCCCCTACGGCGCTTATGTGCTGGTCGAGGACGGGGCGAAGATCACCAAGGGCGATCGTCTGGCCGAGTGGGATCCGTTCACCATGCCGGTGATCACCGAGAATCCGGGTATCGTGAAGTATCAGGATCTGATCGACGGCAAGACGCTGACCGAGCAGGCCGACGAAGCGACGGGCATCACCCAGCGCGTCGTGATCGAATATCGCGCCCCGAGCCGTTCGAAGGAGGATCTTCGTCCGCGCCTGACCCTGCTCGATGCAGATTCGGGTGAAGCGGGCCGGTACATGCTGACCGTGGGCACCACGCTCTCGATCGAGGATGGCCAGCAGGTCAGCGCCGGCGACGTTCTCGCCCGCGTCAGCCGCGAAGCCGCCAAGACGCGCGACATCACCGGTGGTCTGCCGCGCGTTGCCGAACTGTTCGAAGCACGCAAGCCCAAGGAAAACGCGATCATCGCGAAGGTCTCGGGCCGTGTCGTCTTCGGCAAGGACTATAAGGCCAAGCGCAAGATCGGCATCCAGCCCGAGGATGGCGGCGAGGTCGTCGAGTATCTGGTGCCCAAGTCCAAGGTCATCGACGTGCAGGAAGGCGATTACGTCAAGCGCGGCGACAACCTGATCGGCGGCTCGCCCGATCCGCACGACATTCTCGAGGTTCTCGGCATCGAGGCGCTTGCGGAATATCTCGTGTCGGAAATCCAGGAGGTCTATCGTCTCCAGGGCGTGAAGATCAACGACAAGCACATCGAGGTGATCGTTCGCCAGATGCTGCAGAAGGTCGAGATCACCGACGGCGGCGACACCACCCTGCTCGCCGGCGAGCAGGTGGATCGCGAGGAGATGGACGAGATCAACTCCAAGCTGACCGGCGGGCTCACCCCCGCTCAGGGCAAGCCCGTGTTGCTCGGCATCACCAAGGCCAGCCTGCAGACGCGTTCGTTCATCTCGGCCGCGTCCTTCCAGGAAACGACCCGGGTGCTCACCGAGGCGTCGGTCCAGGGCAAGTCGGACACGCTGATCGGCCTCAAGGAGAACGTCATCGTTGGTCGCCTCATCCCGGCGGGTACCGGTGCCGGCATGAACCGCATGCGCGTCACGGCCTCCAGCCGCGACGCAGCGCTTCGCGCCAGCCAGCGTTCCTGGCAGGAAAGCCTGATCGCCCCGAATTCGGCGGCGGAAGAGCATGCGGCCGAACTGCGTCAGCCCGTCGAAGCCGATACCGGTGACGATGCGCTGGCGGTGGTGATCGCCGACACCAATGGCGAGGACGGCGCCGAGGCGTAAGCCCGGACCGCCCCCTCGGGCAGACATGAAAAGCCCCGCCGGAGCGATCCGGCGGGGCTTTTTCTTTTCGGTGAAGATTCGCTGGGTGGGCGGGCCAGTTGCCCCTCAGGGTTTGATCCCGAACTCCGCATAATGTTCGTCGATACGCGGCGAGATCATGCGAGCGGCCGCCAGATCCGCCTGTGCACCAGCCATGTCCCCGGACCGGGTCCGGATGACGCCGCGCATGAACATGACAGCGGGGATCTGCTGGCTGATCGTGTAGGCGGCCTCGAGATCGGCCAACGCGTCGTCGAGCCGGCCGAGGCGGAAATACACCATGGCGCGACTGTCGAGCGCCGCCGCCGGCGATTCCATCAATTCGATTGCCTTGGTGCAATCCTTGAGCGCGGTATCGAGCATCACGTTGCGCGTGCCCTTCAGCCAGCAACGACCGTTCAGCAGTGCCGGGCTGCCCGGGCTGCTTGCGATCGCCGTGTCGTAGATCTTAACTGCCTCGTCGATCCGGCCGAGCTTGCCGAGAAGCTCAGCCTTCAGCGCCATGAAATCCTGCTTGTCGCTGCCCCCCACGGCAATGCGCTCCTCCACCATGCGGAGAGCGGCGTCGCCCTTGCCATCATCCTCCAGCAACAACGCAAGCTGCCCGAGCACCTGTGCAGATCCCGGATCGAGCTTTCGCGCCGCCTCCAGATCGGTAACCGCCTTTTGCTTTTCGCCAAGATCCGCCAGCAGACCGGCGCGCCAGGCATAGGTTGCCGCATCCGGCTCGCGCTTGATGATCTGGTCGAGATCCGCGATTGCCTTGCGCCGCTCATAGATCGCCGCCAGGAACGTCGCACGGTTGCGATAGGTCGAAACCTCGTCGGGATCGTCGTCGATTCCCTTCTGGTAGAGCGCCAGGACCGGATCGAAGCGCTTGGCGGCTTTCGCCGCTTCGATCTGCTGCCATCGCGCCGGATAGTGTTTCGGCGCAACCGCCTTGAATAATCGCGTCTGCGCCTGCGCAACCCGCTCACGAGTCACCGATACGGCCTCTGCGGCCACTTCCCCGTCGCGCGGTGCGATCCGTTCCTCGATCGTCACCCAATCCTTGTCCAGGCTGGACGTCCGGCCGACCTCGATGCCGGCCAGGGTTTCGGAGAGTTTCGTGTCCCCCTGCAATTCGAAGCCTTGCCGCCGTCCGGCAGGCGCAGGCGCGTGCGGATGAGCTGTGCGGGGAATTGCTGAACCACGACCGGAACGGCCTGCCATGCGGGACGATTCCGATCGGGCTCGAAACTGATCGCGGAAACCGCCTTGTCCAGGACGACCTGATACCGCTCATCCTGTTTGCGCCAGTTGAGGTTGGCGATACCCGCCGCCTCAACTCTTGCGCCGCCGCCGGCTTCGTCGAACGTCACCGATCGGGTGACGACCGCGCCGCCATCGACATAGCCGCTGACGAAGCGCGATACGGCTTCGTTCAATCCTTTGGTGCCGGCCTGTGCGGAAGCCATCCGCAGCATGTCCGCGATCTGCCCCCTGATCGTCATCGAAAGTTTGAAAGGCGGTGGAAAGCTGATCCCGGCCGATTGATCGAGTTCGACGTCGATCATCATGTCGGGGCGTGCCTTGGCACGCATCGGGACGGCAAGCAGCGCCGCGCCTTCGGAGCGGACAGGCAGCACCGTTCGGAACGGCGGCACATCGTCCAGATCCTCGTACCGGCTGCCGGACCCGGTGCCGTCGAGCCAGAGCGGCTTGCCGTCAATGTCCGCCCGCACCAGGACATGGTCGAACACGCCGAACGAGGGCAGCCGTTCCGGCACCCAGTCGCCAAGCGAAATATTGGCCAGGACAGGCTCGGCGCGAATGTCCAATGCGCGCAAGATAGCGAGCAGCAACAGCGTCTTCGCCTTGCAATCGCCATAGCGGAGTTCCCAGGTCTGTGCCGGCGTCTGCGGTACGTAATTGCCCTGGTCCATGCCGCGGAAGAGGTAACGGACCTGATCCTGGACCAGCCGCAATGCCATCGCGGTCCGCCGGCGGGGATCGGCGTCGGCCGCCGCGATCTTCGCCACTTCGCCCGCCAGCGCGCTGCCCGGCGCGATCAGGCCGGCAGTGTCGTACAAGGGTGCCGCCGTCTTCGAAACATCCTCCCAGCTCGCAAAACTGCTTGCTTCCAGGATCGGTGGACGCGCGAAACGCGACGGCGCATCGCCGGGCATTTCCGGCTGCTTGGCAAGCGGAAGAGCGACCGTGATCTCCTGATACTCGCCCTTGCGGACGGGCTTCACCTCCGGAAGCGTACCATAGGCCCGGTACGCAACCTTCGACGCGGCCGGCCACAGGAAGCGCACGCGCGCGAACTGGGCGCGAACCGGATCAGCCAGCAACATCGTGCTCGCTTCGGTTCGGCCGCCAAGCGCCGGATCGGTCTGCGTGATGGAGAACGACATGCGGACGATATCGCCCACCCGCAGCCCCTCGATCGCCATGGTCGCACTCAGCACGCCGGTCAGCGTCTGGCGTTCGAGCTGCTGTTCGCGTTGCAGCACGGTGAACTTCGCGCCCTTGGCGATCAGGTCGATCGTCTCGGCATTGCGGATGATCTCCGCACGGTGGATGATGAGATCGCCCTTGGCCGGATGCCAAGGCAAGGTGACGGTGCCCATCTGCCCCAGCATCTCCGCCGAGGTCGCGCGCATCGCGTTTTCGACATAGACCCAGCGCCCGCCGTCGCCCAGCCGCTGCTGCTGGTCGAACAGGAGCAACGCCGAGCCATCGGCCGGCATTTTCGCGGCATCGATCGGCGGGGCGGGGACGACCCAGGCCGGGGCCGGCTGATAAAGCGGCGTATCGCTGGCCCAGGCCGCGCTGGCGAACGGAATGGCGGCGACGAAAATAACTGACCGTGCGTACATGAATCCCCCGAACTCTGCGTCCGAAACTATTGGCTTTGGGGGGCGTTGCAAGCGCGCAAACCTCCATCTTGGCGCCAATCGCCCACCATCCGCTCCGGAACCGTCTTTACGCCTCGGATTTGCAGATTTCATGGAGTCGGCCTGAACGACTGGCCCTAAAATCATGCCGGGGCAGTGATCTATGCCACAGCATTGCGTCGCTCATCCCGGACTCCCAACATCTCGCCGCAAGCTGAGCCGTTTCGACCCTCGCCCCTATTTTCCTCGCGCACTCTTCCCGGCAAGCAGGATCCAAGGGACGCAAGGGGGATTCGATGACATCGCGGGTTGCAAAGGCGCTGCTTGGCGCACTGGCCGTTCTCGGCGCGACATTCTCCGCAGCATCGCCCGCATTGGCCCAATTCTGGCAGTGCGCGCCCTATGCCCGCGAAGTTTCCGGAATCCAGATCCGCGGCAACGCCAACACCTGGTGGGACCAGGCCGCCGGCAAATATGAGCGCGGCCACGACCCCAAGGTCGGTTCGGTTCTCGCATTCAAATCCTACGGCAAGATGCGCGTCGGCCATGTCGCCATGGTCAGCCGGATCGTGTCCGATCGTGAAGTCCTGCTGACCCACGCCAATTGGTCGCGTGGCGGCGCGATCGAGCGCAACGTCCGCGCGATCGACGTTTCCGAAGCCGGCGACTGGAGCAAGGTGAAGGTCTGGTTCGCGCCGATGGGCGATCTCGGTCTGACCGCCTATCCCGCTTATGGTTTCATCTATTCCGGTGCGGACAATGATGATGCCGCAGAGCCTGCGCCGGCCCGGAAGATGCAGTTTGCCGAAAACCGGCTGGCGAGTGTCGCCTCATTGATCGACGGCCTCCGGAACTGATCCGGACCGTCCTCCCCGCGGAAGCGAACCCCGCTTCGCCCGAGCCCCCGCTATTACGGCAAGCCTAGGTCCGCTTTCGCGGGGAAATTCCCCGTCGAAAGTAAAACGGATGCGCCAGAACCGGATTGATACGCCAGGCTGAAGCAGCCTGACGTATCAAGATCCATCAATCCTCCGGGGTTTCGCCTCCAGGCGTCTCACCATCGGCAACATCCTCGAACCAGGCTTCGACCGGCCCGGTCAGCTTGATCGTCAGCGGCTTGCCGCGGCGATCGAGCGTCTTGCCCGCCTGCACGCGCACCCAGCCCTCCGAGATGCAATATTCCTCGACATTGGTCTTCTCCACGCCCTTGAAGCGGATGCCGATACCGCGCTGGAGCAGTTCCGGCACATGATGGGGGCTGTCAGGGTCGACCGAAAGCCGGTCGGGAGGGGTATCGCTCACTACATGTCTTCCCGATGAGATGTGGCGCGACCCGAGCCAAGGAATCAGCCCGATCCGCGCCTTTCGCGGAAGCACATAATGCCTCCGCCCAAGGCGATCAGGCTCTACCGGCGCCACGCCGTCATCGTCAATGAAAAGCGGGATCGGACCGCGACGTCGCGTGGGGCGATCAGCCCGTCACCTCGCAGAACACCTGACGGATCGCACCGGCACGAACCAGCGCATCGAACCGCTCCACGGCCGCCAGGGGATTCGCAATCGGCGCAACCGGATCGGGCATGGCCGTCACACGCGCGGCGCGTACGAGATTGACCGCCTGTGCCGGGTGCGTGGTGAGCACCCGTCCCCGCCTGTCGCTCGACGCGGAGTTGATGCCCACGACACGGCCCAGCCGATCGAGCGTCGGCCCACCGCTGATGCCGCCCAATGTGTGATCGAATGCCGGTACGCGATCGATCTCCGCCCAGGCCAGGATCGGCTGGCTCGTCCCCCCGGCGCGCACCGCGCTCGCTTCTCCGATGAAACGACTATGGACAACCGCGGGCCGGCCGGCGGGAAACCCCATATGATATCCGTCATCACCCAGTCGCGGAATGCTGCGCGCCAGCGGCAGCGCCACGCCGCTCGGCAGGCCGTCGGCAATGATCGCCGCGTCGCTGACCGCGCTTTCAACCACCCGATCGACCCGCTCGGCGCGGTTCGAAGCCGTCGCCAGACCGATCAGGTCACAGCCATTCACGACATGTTCCGCCGTCAGCCACAATCCATTGCGCGCAATCGCGAATGCAGTGCCCTGGCTGTCGCGCGGCGGTCCCGGATCCTCGATGCCGTATCGCGGTGCCATATCGGGCACAGGGATGGTCGGCATATCTTCGTCGATCGGCGCTTCCGGCAATGGTGGGCGGCGAACCTCGGTACCCGACCTGGCATCGCCCCCATCGAAGGTCAGGACCGTGCCGATGAAGATCGCCAGCAATATCGGAAAGGCGCAGCCGCCGCGCCGGCCGGATGCCATCAGCCAGAAACGGCAGCGGCGTTGAGCATCGCGACCGCGATCTTCATCGACGCCAGAAAGACTGCGGCAGAGATTTCGTCATGCTCGATGCGTTTGGGGAGTTGGTGAAGCACCAGATCGACCAGGCGGAACGCCACGACCTGGATGAACAGTGTGACCACACCCCAGACCACGATATCCCACACGTTGATCGAGTTGCTGAGGCAGAATGCCATGGGGATAGCCAGGCCGACTGCCGCGCCGCCCAGCGATATCGCGGCAGCGGTATTGCCGTCGCGGATCAGTGCCATTTCCTTGTGCGGTGTCAGCCAAAGATAGGCGGAAAGCGCAAACAGGAAGACCGCGAGCGACACGCCGAGATGAAGAAGGAAAATCGGCAGCCCGGAAATCAGGCTCAGGATAACGGGCTGCATCGGCGCTCCATTGGAAACTCTGGCGGGGCACCTGTGTAGAACCTGGCCACTGCGATTTGAAACGCCAAATCACAATGCCCTGAAGGGTACCGCGTCCGCCCAGGGAGCAGGACGGACGCGGCGATCGGGAGTCGGGCGGCTGGGAGGAACCGCCCGCCCCCCTTTAACGCCTGCCTTAGCGGCAGTAGCGGACGCGCACGCGGCGTCCGTAATAAGGATCCCAGACCCGGCGGGTGTAACAGCCGCGATCATAACCACGGTAAGGCCGGTCGTAGTAATAACGATCCCGATAGCGGGGGCCGTCATAATATCCGTTGTAATAGCCGTCGTTATAATAGCCGCGGTCATAGCGGTCATACCGGTCGCGCGACGCCAAAGCCGCGCCGATCGCCAGCCCGGCAACACCCGCCACAACTGCGGTACCGCCGCGGTCGCGGTGGTGATAGCGGTCGTAACGGTCATGGCCGCGCCAGCGCTGCGCCTCCGCCGGCGTGGCAGTCATCGCGAGCGTCGCCGCGCCCAGCGCGATCGATGTCGCCTTCACGATCAAATGGTTCATTTCGCTTCCTCCTTCCGTCCGTCCTCGCGGGGCGTGGGGCCGACTCGGCTCAGTGCCCGGATTGACTCCAATCTACGGAGGACCACCTGAACCGGCTTCAAATGAGCTGTTCATCGACCCGACAGGAAGCGCAGCCGCAATATATTGAAATATTGAGAAAGCCGACTGACATCAGCGCGAAGGACAGGTGCGCCATGACGCCCCCTCAACAAGAGGGACATGTGCGATGGCAGATATCGAAGACCATGATCGCGGCCTCGCTCATGATCTGGCTGCAATCCAAAGAACGCTGATCGGACGCAGACGCGCGCTGACATTGTTCGCATCGGCAGGCACGGCCGCACTGGTCTCGGGCTGCGGCGGCGGATCGGACAGCAGCAGTGGCACGATCATCTCGACACCGACCCCAACACCAACGCCCACTCCGACACCGACCCCTACGCCTACGCCTACATCCGGCACCAGTTGCACAGCCTATGCGACGGAGACCAACGGCCCCTACCCCGCGGACGGCACAAACACGTCGAGTGGTTCGACATCCAACGTTCTGACGACCAGCGGGGTCATCCGCAGCGACATCCGGTCGAGCTTCGTCGGATCGACCGCACAAGCCGCCGGCGTGCTGCTGACCATCAGGCTGACACTGGTCAATTCCAACGCCAGTTGTGCGCCGCTGGCAGGCTATGCGGTTTATATGTGGCACTGCGACCGCGACGGGAAATACTCGCTCTACGACCTGCCGGCCGAGAGTTATCTGCGCGGTGTGCAGGTGACCGACGCCAACGGACAAGTCACCTTCACCACCATCTTTCCCGGATGCTATTCGGGCCGCTATCCGCACATCCATTTCGAGGTCTTCTCGAGCATCGCCAATGCGACCGGTGGCCGCTACGCGGTGCTGATATCGCAGATCGCCATGCCCGCTGCCGCTTGCACGACCGTCTATGCGAGCACGGGCTATGCCACGAGCGCGACCAACTATGTGCGCACCACCATCGCATCGGATAATGTGTTCGGAGACAATAATGCAGCGCAGATCGCCGCCATGACGTCATCGGCGAGCGGCAGCGTCGCCGCGGGCTACACCGCGACCGCGACAGTCGGCATCGCCACCTGACGCAGTCGCGATCCGTGGGGACGGATCGTTGCGGCGTTGTCGCCAGGGGGATAGGGATGATCGTCGAAACGCCTTCTTTTGCGATCGGCCCCGATATGACGTCGAACAGCCATATTCTGGTGGTGGATGACGATCCCGGCATAAGGGAGGTCATCGGTGATTTTCTGTCCGAGCATGGCTATGATGTCACGCACGCGGCGGACGGCCAGGCGATGCGCGCGGCGATGGCGGCCCGATCGGTCGACCTGGTCGTGCTCGACATGATGATGCCGGGCGAAGATGGGCTGACCATCCTGCGATCGCTCGATCCCGCGACGATGCCGGCGGTGATCATGTTGTCGGTGATGGGCACCGATATCGATCGGATCGTCGGACTGGAGATGGGTGCCGACGACTATCTCGCCAAACCGTGCAATCCACGCGAACTGCTGGCCCGCATCCGCGCCGTGCTCCGCCGCAAGGAGGAACGCGTCACGGGAACGCCCGAATCCTCGGCACTGCGCTTCGCCGGCTGGCGGCTCGACCCTGCGGCGCGGTCGCTGACCGACCCCGATGGCGCGCCTGTTACGCTGACAAGCGGAGAATTCCGCCTGCTGCTTGCCTTTGCGGAGCGCCCGCGTCGCGTGCTGACGCGCGACATGCTGCTCGATCTTGCCTGGCGCAACGACGGCGATTCCTTCGATCGAGTGATCGACGTCCAGATCAGCCGCCTTCGTCGCAAGCTCGCCCGGCCCGGCGAGGAGGAATTGATCCGCACATTGCGCAACGAAGGCTATCTGTTCTCCCCCTCCGTCGCGCGCGGCTGATCGATGAAACATCGTCCGACCAGCGCCATTGCCGGGCGGATCGTGCTGCTCGTCGCAGCCTGCGTCCTGATCGCCACGCTCGTCAATTTCGCGATCACCTTCAACGGACCGCCGCCCAAGCCTGCGCCCTATCGCGCCGAGGACGTCGCCGCCATGCTGTCGGGCCAGCGCATGGGCGCGCCGGGCAGGACGCTCACGATCACGCAAACCGCAGCGCCTCCATCGGCAGGCCGGGGCGAGCGTCGCAATAATGCGCTCGAAACCGAGCTGTCGGTTCGGCTCGCCTTGCCTGCAAAGGCCGTGCGAGCGTGGACGCAGCCAGGCGGGGGCCGACGCGAGCTGCGTGGCAGCTTCACAATCGGTGTCGAACGTCCGCATGGCTGGACCGTCGCGGCGACGCGTCCGGAACCATGGTTCAGCCGCTGGCACCTGGTCACCATCAGCGCGATGACGATCACCCTGGCGCTGCTGACGCTGATCGGCTGGATCGTGGCACGCGCGATCACCCGCCCCCTGGCGCAACTCGCGGAGGCGGCCGACGCGGTCAACGCCAGCGGACGCGGCACGCCGGTCGATATCTCCGGCCCACCCGAGATCGCGCGCGTGGCGCAGGCACTCAATGCGATGCGCGAGCGGCTGGTCGATCATGTCGCCCAGCGAACCGCCATGCTCGCCGCGATCACCCACGATCTCGGCACCCCGCTGACCCGCCTCGCCTTTCGCGTCGAACGACTGCCCGCCGCCGAACGGGCTCGCGCAATCGCGGATATCGAGGAGATGCGCGACATGATCCAGAGCGTCCTCGAATTCGCGCGCGGGGAAACGCGTGCGCATGAGCCACTCGATCTCGGGCCGCTGCTCGACACTCTGGTGGCGGACATGGCGACCACGAACGCCCCGATCGAGCGCAGCATCGCCGCATCCTTGCCCGTAAGGGGTGATGCAGCCGCGCTCCGCCGGCTCTTTGCCAATCTGATCGACAATGGGCTTCGCTATGGCGGCAATGCCCGGATTGCCGCCGCGATCGCCGATGGTCAGGTTCGGGTGTTTGTCGACGACGACGGTCCCGGCATTCCGCCCGATCTGGCGGGCACCGTTTTCGATCCATTCGTCCGCGCCGAACCCTCGCGCAGTCGTGAGACCGGCGGCATGGGCCTGGGCCTCGCCATTTCGCGCAATATCGCCGAAGCCCATGGCGGCAGCATCGTCGCCACGAACCGCGCCGAGGGCGGCGCCCGCTTCGCGGTCATGCTTCCTCTCGCCTAGCGGCCGAGTTCCTCAAGGTGACGATGGATCGCCTGAACCACCACCGACCCTTCGCCCACGCCCGATGCTACACGCTTGACCGATCCGGCGCGAACGTCGCCGACCGCGAAGATTCCCGGCCGCGTCGTTGCATAGGGTGACTGTGCATTGCCGGTCTGAACAAAGCCCGCTTCGTCGCGATCGAGACAGTTCGACAACCAGTCGGTGTTGGGCACCGCACCGATCATCACGAACAGAGCGCCGACCGGTTGCCGGACCTCAGCACCGGTGAGTTCGTTGCGCCAGATGACGGAATCGAGCGATTGATCGCCATGGAGCGCGGAGATCGCGCAATGGGTGTGCAATGTGATCCGGTCCGATGCGAGGATGCGTTCGACCAGATAGCTCGACATGGTCTCCGCCAACCCCCGCGATCGCACAAGGATATGAACGTGCGACGCCGCGCGCGACAGGAACATTGCGGCCTGCCCCGCCGAATTGCCGCCGCCGACGACCACGACCGGCTGCTCGGCGCACAGGCCCGCCTCCATCGCGGTCGCGGCATAGTGGATGCCGGCCCCTTCGAACCGGTCATAGTCGGGCAGATCCAGCTTGCGGTAACGCGCACCCGTCGCGACCACGACGACACGCGCGCGCAGCGTGGCGCCATCCGCCAGGGTCAGGCGAAAGGGCTCACCCTCCCCCGCACAGTCGAGCGCGGTCGCGTCACGCGATACGGCAAGGCGCGCGCCGAATTTCTGCGCCTGCACCTGCGCGCGACCGGCCAGCGCCTGCCCCGAGATCCCGGTGGGGAAACCCAGATAATTCTCGATCTTCGAACTCGTCCCCGCCTGTCCGCCCGGCGCCGTGCCCTCGATCACCACGGTTTCCAGCCCTTCCGACGCCGCATAGACCGCCGCTGCCAGCCCGGCCGGCCCTGCGCCCACCACCGCAACGTCATGGATATGGTCGGGATCGATATGGATCGCGATGCCGATGCAATCGGCCAGCGCATGATTGCTCGGATTGCGCAGCACCCGGCCGTCGCAGATCACCACAGGCAGTTCGTCGGTCCCAACGCCGAAATGGGCAAGGAAGCTGCCCGCATCCGCATCCAGTTCGGTGTCGATCGTCCGATGCGGATAGGCATTGCGGGTGAGGAAAGCGTTGAGGCGTACCATCTGCTTCGAATGTCCCGGCCCGACCAGTGTCACCCCGCCCTGCCCCTGCGCCAGCAACGCGACGCGGCGGAGGATGAAGGCACGCAATATCGTTTCACCGATATCGGGCTCGGCGGTGATCAGTCGGCGAAACGCGGTCCGCGCAACGCGCAGGACATGGGTGTCACCGGCCGCGCGCGCCGAAACCAGGGTCTTGGCATCGTTGAACATGGTGACTTCGCCGGTGAACTGTCCCGCGAGATGCGACACCACCAGACGGACCGCGCCGCAATCGTCATGATCGAAGACATTGACCCCGCCAGCGAGGATCAGGAAGAATTCGCTGGTCCGATCGCCGCGGTGGAACAGATAATCGCCGTCCGGGACTGCTTCCTCGACGCCGAACGGCATGATCCGGGCGATCATCTCCGCCGGCAGCACGGGGAAGGTCTGCGCCTCGCGTGCAAGCGGGTCGCTGGGGTCGCGCGAAATCGATTCGGTATCGGCCATGGGTGGAAGCGTAACGATCCTTCGGCTTGCAATCGAGCGGCCATTGGGCAAGCTTCGTCAAATGACCGGCTGCACGCATCTCGATCGCTTCACCGATGTCACGCCGGGCAGCGACGGCTGCGCCGAATGCCTGGCGCAAGGTGGCCGCTGGGTTCATCTGCGCATCTGCCGCGTGTGCGGCCATGTCGGCTGTTGCGACCAGTCCCCCGGCAAACATGCGACTGGCCATTTCCATGACACCAGCCACCCGGTCATGGAAAGCTACGACCCGCCCGACCCGTGGGGCTGGTGCTATGTCGACGAGGTGATGATCGATCTGGGCGCGTCGGTGACACCGCACCCGCCGGGCTGGCGGTACTGAGGTCTCGGCAGCGATGCCCCGGCTCCGGCGGTTCGCTGTGCTGGCCAATAGCTGAAAACTGAACTTGACCGGATCGCTCCGGTTTGTCCGATAATGACTGGTAAACTGCCCGACAGCTCCCGTGCCGGCAGAGCATCAGCTCCGCGCCTCACGCGACGGCCAAACACAGTCGTGGAGGAAAGATGCTGATCCTGCGAGGCACTGCCTGCCGGCATAGGCTGCGGAGAAGACGATCGATGGCGACCATCGATTGCGGGAACCGCGCGCTGGCGCCAGCGTAGTGCCGATAGTGTATGTCGTCACTGGAGTGACGCACAACGCGATGTTCCAAAGGAAGGGTCGAATTGCGTCACCTAACGACAATGATGGCAATCGCGTTGGCAGTGCCGGCCTATGCCCAGAATGCGCCTGCCGCGAGTCCGCCCGAACAGGGTCGGCCGACGCAGGCGCCGTACGAACGGACAGCGGAACCGGAGGGATGGAGCGTGACGATCGGCGCCGCTCCGGTGCTGAGCCCGGCATGGCAAGGATCACGCACAATGTCGCTGTCGATCTTTCCCGACCTGCGAATCGCGTACGGCGACCTTTTCTTCGCGTCGGTGCCGGAGGGCGTCGGATTGAACATCGTCAACAAGGGCGGCTGGCGGGCCGGGCCGTTGGTCAAGCTAAGGTTCGGACGTGACGAGAAAAATGGCGGATCGCCATTCCTGATTGCCGGCGGCAGCGACGACCTGGCAGGTATGGGCGACATCGGCGCTACGGCGGAAGTCGGCGGCTTCTTCGAGAAAGGGCTCGGTTCGCGCCGGGAATGGACCGTACGCGGCGAGGTACGGCGCGGATTTGGCGGGCATGACGGCGTACTTGCCGATGCCTCGCTGAGCTATCGCTGGCGGATGGGGCGGACGATCGCCCGATTGGGGCCGCGCGCGACGGTGGCGAGCAGCGATTTCATGCAGGCCTATTTCGGGATCGACGCCGCCCAGGCGCAACGCACCGGGCTGCCGCGCTACAAAGCCGGCGGCGGCCTGCTATCCTACGGCTTGGGCGGAACGCTGATCCGCCCGCTCGACAGGCGCAGCGCCATCACGGTGTTTACCAGCCTGGAGCGGTTAGGCGAGCCGGCGACCGACTCCCCCCTGATCCGCCAGCGCGGACAGCGAACGCAGTTTACACTGGGCGTCGGTTACGGGTTCCGCTTCGGGCTCTAGGCTCGCTATCGAGCGCCGGTGAACCAGTGGCGGGCACCGCCGCCGCGTAGCGCGACCAGCGTGGCGACGATCACGAGAAGAGCAGCAATGAGTGCCGCGTAGGCCACTGCATCGGCCCGCTGGCCGCCTGCCGCATAGATCGCCGACAGGGCCCACAGGAACACCAGCGCATATGACGGGTTGCCTCGCCCGCGCAGAAGTGCGGCTGCGGCAATGGCACCGCCCACGGCCACGACCGCCGCAGCGATCATTGGCGCCGCCTCGCCGCCTTCCACCCCGTGGAAGCGCAAAGAGGCAGCAATGTTGACGATCGAGGCGACGGTGAGCCAGCTCGCCAAGGCGCTGAGCGGAAGGACGGCACACCAGCGCTCGCTCGCTGCGAAAGGCGCGCGCCAGTTGACGAAGACCCGGAAGATGACGAGCAGGCAAGCCAGAGTGAATAGGATGATCACCGAGGAGATCGCGCTGAGCCCGAAGGCCTGAGTATAGAGTGCCCATAGTGCGTTGCCAAAGAACGCACCGGCAGCGGGCCACCGTAGTCGCTGCAGAAGCGGACTGTCGCGCTGGCCGGGCAATGCCTGGAACAATGCGAACGCCAGCGAGCCGGTGTAGAGCGCGCCCCAGATCGAGAATGCCCATCCGGCCGGGGTTATCAGCGTGCGGACGCTGTCGGAGCGATCGCCGATGGGTTCCCCGAAGCCGAGGCTGGGCAGCATGGGGGTTAGAATCTGCAACAGCGCAAATAGCAGGGGGGCCGTACGGGAGATGCCGGAGGCGCAGCGCTGTGAGGATGAGTCAGTGGCCATGAAGGTCCGAACCCTTTACCCTTAGATCGGTTGCATAACATGCTTTGACAGCCTTTGAGCGAAGGCGGGCGCTTGATGAGTTCCATGCGCCCGGTGTGAGCAGCGAGATTCCACAGATTGACTATGGGTCGCGTTCAGCCGTCCCCCCTTCGGCCCCTTGCATTCCCGCCGGGGGCGAGGCACCCCCTGCGCGGATGCCCACCGAGACCGATCTGGAAACCACCCTGCTGGGGCCGGTCCTGGCCGATCGCGCCTGCGGCGATTGCGTGGCGTGCTGCACCACTCTCACCGTGGACACCCCCGATTTCAAGAAGCCGGCGGGCACGCCCTGTACCCACCTCACTTCGCATGGGTGCGGCATCCATGCGGTGCGCCCGCATATCTGCCGAACATGGTTCTGCGCCTGGCGCAGGATCGCGGCCATGCCCGACGAAGCCCGGCCGGATCGGTCCAGCATTCTGGTTTCGCTCGATTTCGTGCGCGAGCCGCGCAACTGCTTCGAAGGCGTCTCCATCATGGTCCGCATGCTCCCCGGCAGCAAAGCGATCGAGAATGGCATGGCCGGAACCATCCTCGACAGCCTTTGCGATCGACTGGTGGCCGTGTGGTTCAGCGACGGATCAAAAAAGATGTTGATGCACCCCGAGAGCGAAGTCGCCAGCCTCGTCATTTCGGGAGACGCCGCGCCCGCACGTCTGAAGGACGAAGTGGCCGCATGGCGAGAGCAATACGGTGTTTTCGCGGCAGAGGGCTAGAGCGACCCGTCTCTAAGGCACGAGCAAAGGCCGCATTCCCGGAACCGCGACGGCCAATTCCTGCGTTACCATCCTCGCGAAGTAATCGGCGCCCTCACGGCCGAGATGCGTATAGTCGAAGGCCAGTTTCGCCTGCCCCATTGGCTCGACTGACGCATTGTCCTGCCGCACCGGCGCCCGGATCGCCGGACTGGCGCTGGCCGCCACGATCGTCGTCCCGGCCTTCGCGGCGGCAGCGATCTCAGGTGAAGGGGGCAGCTGCGCAAAGCGGTTCGCGGCGCTCGGCCCCATCCGGTCGACCGCGTCCGCACTTCTGGCGTTGAGATCGACCAAAGGGACTTTCATCTCGGCCGCGACTTTGCGGATCGCCGCCGCCCAGGCATCCAGATCGCGGACCAGCCTGCCGTCCCTGAACTGACGGCGCGTGAGCGGTGTGAACAGGATCGGATCGGCGCCCGCAGCGCGCGTTTCCAGAACATAGCGCTCGAGATTCGACGGGAATTCCGTAGCGAGGTCGGTCGACCGGCCGGGCTTGCCGGGCTGATCATTGTGACCGAACTGGATGATCACAAAGGTGCGGGCGAACCCGGGCGTCTTCATCTCGGCAAGCGCGAGATCCCATGATCCTTCGGCGCGGTAGCTATATGTGCTGCGCCCTCCGCGGGCGAGGTTCACGCAGGCAACAGCGGATGTGACGTGATCCGAACAAAAGGCCCCGCCCCAGCCGCTCAGCACCTGGGTGGTCGAATCGCCGACCAGAATGATCTTGGAGGCGATGACCGGCGTTGCGGGTGGCCGCTCCACCGACGCGGGCTGCGCTTGCGCACCGGTAACTGTAGCGATGGTGAGCGCAGCCACGCCCAATATTGCCGATTTCATCACCACCCTCCGGGCCTGACGCGGATTGGTCCGCGTCAGGCCCGGAGGTTAGATAACACCGGTAACAGGAACAAGATCAGGCGGCTTGCTTCGCCCGGCTCGCCTTCTTGCGCTCATGCGGATCGAGGTAGCGCTTGCGCAGGCGGATCGACTTGGGCGTCACCTCCACCATCTCGTCGTCGTCGATATAGGCGATGGCCTGCTCCAGCGTCAGCTTGCGCGGCGGGGTCAGACGGATCGCATCGTCCTTGCCGCTCGCCCGGAAGTTGGTGAGCTGCTTGGACTTCATCGGGTTGACTTCGAGATCTTCGGGCTTGGCGTTTTCGCCGATGATCATGCCCTCATACAGCGCCTCGCCGACGCCGACCATGAGGATGCCGCGCTCTTCAAGCGGGCCGAGTGCATAGGCGTTCGCCTCACCCGCGCCGTTCGAGATCAGCACGCCATTGGCGCGGCCCTCAATATTGCCCTTGTACGGGCCATATTTCTCGAACAGCCGGTTCATGATGCCGGTGCCACGCGTGTCCGACAGGAACTCGCCGTGATAGCCGATCAGGCCGCGCGACGGAGCGGAGAAGGTGATGCGGGTCTTGCCGCCGCCCGAGGGGCGCATGTCGGTCAGCTCTGCCTTGCGGATCGACATCTTCTCGACGACCGTACCCGAATGCTCCTCGTCGACGTCGATCACGACGGTCTCGTAGGGCTCTTCGCGGCCACCGGTCTCGCCATCGCGGAACAGCACGCGCGGACGGCTGATGCCGAGCTCGAACCCCTCGCGGCGCATCGTCTCGATCAGCACGCCGAGCTGAAGCTCGCCGCGGCCGGCGACTTCGAAGCTGTCCTTGTCCTCGGCTTCGGTCACCTTGATGGCGACGTTCGATTCTGCCTCACGGAACAGACGATCGCGGATCATGCGCGACGTCACCTTGGTGCCCTCGCGGCCCGCCATCGGCGAATCGTTGACGGCGAAACGCATCGACAGCGTCGGCGGATCGATCGGCTGGGCGTGAAGCGGCTCGGAGACTGAGGGATCGGCGATCGTGTTCGCGACGGTCGCGGTGGTCAGACCGGCGATCGAGATGATGTCGCCTGCCTTCGCTTCGTCGACCGGGACGCGCTCGAGACCGCGGAACGCCATGATCTTGGACGCACGGCCGGTTTCGACCACCTTGCCCTCGGGATCGAGCGCATGGATCGGCATGTTGGTCTTGACCGAACCGGAGAAGACCAGGCCGGTCAGGATGCGGCCAAGGAAGTTGTCGCGGTCGAGCAGGGTCACCAGGAACTTGAACGGACCGTCGGGATCGGCGGAAGGCGACGGCACATGCTCGACGATCTTCTCGAACAGCGGGGTCAGCGTGCCTTCACGCGCCAATGGATCGTCGCTGGCATAGCCGTTGCGGCCCGAAGCGAAGAGCACCGGGAAGTCGAGTTGCTCGTCGGTGGCGTCGAGGCTGACGAACAGGTCGAACACCTCGTCGAGCACTTCCTGGGTACGCTCGTCGGCGCGATCGATCTTGTTGACGACGACGATCGGGCGAAGACCCAGCGCCAGCGCCTTGCCGGTGACGAACTTCGTCTGCGGCATCGCGCCTTCCGACGAATCGACCAGCAGGATCACGCCGTCGACCATCGACAGGATGCGCTCCACCTCGCCGCCGAAATCGGCGTGGCCGGGCGTGTCGACGATGTTGATGCGGGTCTTGTGGCCGTGATGGTCGTCCCACTCGATCGACGTGCACTTGGCGAGAATGGTGATTCCACGCTCTTTTTCGAGGTCGTTCGAATCCATCGCGCGCTCTTCAATCCGCTGATTGTCGCGGAAAGTGCCGGACTGGCGGAAGAGTTGATCGACGAGAGTGGTCTTGCCATGATCGACGTGCGCGATGATGGCCACGTTACGGAGGCTCATTGACTGTTCCGATGCTGGGAATGCGTTTCAGCGCGCGCCCATAGCTGATTTGCTGCGTTGCGGGAAGGGCTAGCGGATCATATCCACCAAAAGCATCCGCTTTTAACCGATATCGGCTTCACGAAACGCTTGTTCGTTTCAATCGCACAAGCGCGGTATCCAGTGCCTGAAGGAAGCGCGAACGGTCGTCTTTCGAGAAAGGTGGCGGACCGCCGATATTGGTTCCCGCCCCCGCGCGCAGGTCCGCCATGATGGCCCGCGTCGCGATGGCGCCGCCTATCGAATTGGCCGTGAACAGTTTGCCGTTCGGGCCGATCACGGTCGCGCCCGCCTTGATACAGCGATCTGCGAGCAGAATGTCTGCCGTCACCACCAGCGCGTGCGCATCGGCCGTTTCGGCGATCCAGTCATCCGCCGCATCGAAACCATCGCTGACCACGACGCGCGCGATCAGCGGATGATCGGGAATGCGCAGATGCGCATTGCTGACGATGGTGACGGGCACTTCGAGCCGCCAGGCGACACGATAAATCTCGTCCTTCACCGGACAGGCATCAGCGTCGACGAGAATACGGACCTGGGACATGAGCGCGCTATGGCCCGATCCCGACCCACGCCGCAAGGCCAGGACGATGCAGGGCCTGACCGAGCGATCGGGACGTCCACCCACCGTCCTGCTTGAACAACACAGCATTTCCCTCCATCTTGTGCGGCGCAAGGGCAGGAGATTTTTTGAATGGCTACCCAAACACTGGTCGCGGACGAGCTCAAGCTGACCGCCCCCGAGCCCGTTGCGCCTATTGCTGCCGAAAAGGCGGCGGGCCTGGTCCCCATCGAGGACGACAAGAAGACCAAACTCGACGAAAAGGTCGATGGCTTCATTGCCGACCTGATCGCGCAGGATGCGAACAGCCCGGAATTCGGCGCCAAGGTCGACCAGATCACCAATATGGGCCGCAAGGAGATCATGGAGGCGGCTGGCCAGTCGAATCGTTTCCTCGACCGGCCCGTGCGCGCGATGGACCAGGAAAGCGGCGTCGGTGCCGACCTGGCCGAATTGCGTCGCACGATCGAAGATCTCGACCCCAGCAGCAAGGGCGACCTGATGGCGCCGCGCAAGCTGTTCGGGATCATCCCGTTCGGTTCGAAGATCCGCAATTATTTCGACGGCTACAAATCCGCCCAGAGCCATATCTCGACGATCCTCGTCCGGCTGGCCAATGGCAAGGACGAGCTGCTGAAGGACAATGCGGCGATCGCGGTCGAACGTCAGAATCTCTGGGCCGCGATGGGTCGTCTCGAACAGATGATCCATATCTCCAAGACGATGGACGCCAGGCTCGAAGACAAGGCCCTGGAACTCGAATCGACCGATCCGGCCAAGGCAAAGGCGATCAAGGAATCCGCGCTTTTCTATGTCCGCCAGCGCACCCAGGACCTGCTGACCCAGATGGCGGTCACGGTGCAGGGCTATCTGGCGCTCGATCTGGTCAAGAAGAACAATGTCGAACTGGTGAAGGGCGTCGATCGCGCATCGACAACCACCGTCGGGGCGTTGCGCACCGCGGTGACGGTGGCGCAGGCGCTCACCAACCAGCGGCTCGTGCTTGAGCAGATCACCGCGCTCAACACCACGACCGCCAACATCATCGACGGCACCGGCGAGATGCTGAAGAACCAGACCGCGCGGATCCATGAACAGGCGGCGGCAAGCACCATTCCGCTCGAAACGCTCCAGCGCGCCTTCCAGAATATCTACGACACGATGGACAATATCGACACGTTCAAGCTGAAGGCGCTCGATTCGATGAAACAGACGGTGACCACGCTGTCGAGCGAGGTCGAGAAGTCGCGCGGCTATATCGCCCGTGCCGAGGGCGCCGCCCAGTCCTCCGCGTCGAGCGGCGGATCGGCGTCGCCGCTGACCGCGCTGGAAGGATAAGACAATGACCGATGTCGACCGCCAGATCGAGCGGTCCAGCGAGTTGCTCCATCGGCTGTCGCCGCAGGCGCAACGGCTTGCCTTTCGCGCCCGCCAACGCAAGCGCGCTTTCCTGGTCAAGAAAATCGGCCGTGTGATCATGGCAGGCGGGGCGATCCTGATCGCTTCGGTCGTCTTCGGTCTCGCGGTGGGCCCGATCGGCGACAGCGGCTTCCTGGTCGCGCTTGGCCTGTTCATCCTCGCCGCGCTCGCGTTGCTGATCTATCCCCAATATCCCGAGGCAAGCACCGAGACCCTGGTCAACACCGATCTCAAATATCTGCCCGCGCAGACCGAGGTCTGGCTGTCGAACCAGCGCAAGGCCCTGCCCGCCCCTGCCGCCAACCAGCTCGATCAGATCGGCCTGAGACTCGAAACGCTCGGCCCGCAGCTCCAGACGCTCGATCCGCGTGAACCGGCAGCGCAAGAAGTCCGCAAGATCCTGACCGAGCATCTGCCCGATCTGGTCAATGGCTATAAGCGCGTGCCCGAACCGCTGCGGCGCGAACGCCAGTCGAGCGGGCAGACGCCCGACGAGCAGCTTGCCGAAGGTCTCAAGCTGATCGATGAGGAGATTGCTGAGATGACGCGCAACATCGCGGCGGGCGATCTCGACACGCTGGCGACGCAGGGCAAGTTCCTGGAACTGAAATATCGCGATCCCGAGGGGATGGGGAGCTAACGCCAGGCTGCCCAAAAAACAGTCACGCACCGAACCTTCTCTTAATCAACTTGCGCGATAAGACCCCCGTTATTCCATCATGCAGGGGGGATGGCGAAGACGGTCACCGTGCGGGAACCCCGCACCAGGACTTTGCTGCGCGGCAAGCTGCGCGCAGGTGGGCCGGCGCGCGACATCTGCATCCGCGATATCTCGTCGCGCGGCATGCTGATCCACGATCCCAACCCGCCCCGGCGCGGCACCTATGTCGAGATCAGCAGCGCGAACCAGTGCATGGTCGTCGGCCGCGTCGTCTGGTCGAAAGACGATCGCTTCGGGATCGTCACCAGCGACCCGCTGAACGTCCAGGCGATCATCCGGCAGACCGCGTCGAAGGATGATGCAGTGAGCGGCCAGGCTTTCGCCGCTCATCAGCACAAACATCATGCCGAACGGATCCGCAGCAGCCAGGAAAGCAGCCGCCAGATTGGCGGGATGCTGCAGTTCGGGACCTTCGTCCTACTGTTCGGGGCGGCTGCCCTGTTCATCGCCAACACGCTCTACAGCTTCCTTTCCGGCACCTTCGGCGCGCTTCCGATCAGATAGGCTAGAGCGATTTGAAGTTCGATGGAACCATCGAACGGCTCGAAAATCGCGGTAAAACAAATAGCTAGATCGATCTTCGTGATTCCTAAATCACGCGGATCGATCTAGCGCCGGATACCGAGCGAAGCGGATCGATCGATTCGATGGCCGGTGTCCGGTTTCGCTTTGAGAATCGGCTCATCGCCCCCTAGTCTCCACGCGACTGGGAGAGATGATGGTATCGGCACTGGCGTTCATGGTGGCAGGCGACAACATCGTCTTTACGTCCGCACTCGTCCTGATGTTCCTGATCGGCCTGGTCGAGGCGATCGGATTGGGCGGTAGTGCGGTGCACCTCGACGCGCATGCCGATCTCGATGGCGATCTGCTCGGATGGCTCGGCGTCGGCCGGTTGCCGCTGCTCATGCTGCTGGTGGTTTTCCTCTGCATGTTCGGCGTGATCGGTCTCTCGCTTCAGCAACTCGCCGTCGCGCTCACCGACAGCACACTCTCCCCCTGGCTGGCTGCCACCGCCGCTGCGGTGGCCGCGCTACCGGCGACGGGCCTGCTTTCCCGCCCGCTCTCACGCATCCTGCCGCATGATGAGACTACTGCCGTTTCGATCGACAGCCTGGTCGGGCGCAGCGCGGTCATCGTCACCGGCCGCGCATTCCAGGGATCGCCGGCACGTGCCCGCGTCTTCGATCATTACGGCCAGGCCCATTACGTCATGGCCGAGCCCGACAATGCCGGGCAGAGCTTCGCGGAGGGCGAGGAGATCATTCTCGTCCGTCGTGAGAACCACGTCTTCCGCGCGATCAGCGAGGGTCGCACTCTTCTCCCCCAACTGGATTCATGAACTGATGAACGACATCGTCGAAAGCGGCAGCAGCATGCTTCCCGTCCTTATCTATGCCGGCATCGGCCTGATCGCGCTGATCACGCTCGGCATCATCGTCGCCCGGCTCTACAAGCGTGCGTCCAAGGAAATTGCGTTCGTCCGCACCGGTTTCGGCGGAGAGAAGGTCGTGATGAACGGCGGCGCGCTGGTGCTGCCCGTCTTCCACGAGACGATGCCGGTGAACATGAACACCGTCCGCCTGGCCGTGGAGCGCAAGAATGCCGACGCGCTGATCACGCTCGACCGGTTGCGGATCGACGTGAAGGCCGAATTTTACGTGCGCGTGAAGCCCGATGGCGGGTCGATCGCGGTCGCCGCGCAGACGCTGGGCCTGCGCACCATGCATCCCGAGGCGCTGAAGGAACTGGTCGAGGGCAAGTTCGTCGACGCGCTGCGGTCGGTCGCGGCGGGCATGACAATGAACCAGCTTCATGAGCAGCGCAGCGACTTCGTCCAGAAGGTGCAGCAGGTCTCGTCCGCCGATCTCGCCATGAACGGCCTTGAGCTCGAATCGGTGTCGCTCACCGGCCTCGACCAGACCTCGATCGAGCATTTCAACGCCAACAACGCGTTCGATGCAGAAGGCCTGACCAAGCTCACCGAGCAGATCGAGATGCGCAAGAAGGCGCGCAACGACATCGAGCAGGATACCCGCGTCCAGATCGAGACCAAGAATCTCGAAGCACAGCGCCAATCCTTCCTGATCGGCCGCGACACCGAATTCGCGCGGCTGGAGCAGGAACGTGAGGTCGAGATGCGCCGCGCAGAACAGATTTCGGTCGTGGCCAGTCAGCAGGCTGAGCGGCAGCGCGAAGCCGATCAGGCACGCATCTCGGCCAAGCAGATGACCGATTCGGCGCAGATCGAGGCAGACCGCGCCGTGCAGCAGGCGCGGATCGAGCAGGAGCAGTCACTCGAGCTGGCCCGCCAGGAGCAGCAGATCGCGGTGCAGAACAAGAGCCGCGAAGAAAGTCAGGCGCGCGCCGAGGCCGACAAGGCCCGTGCCGGCGCGGTCGCCGCGGAGGAGCAGGTCGCAACCGCACGCGAATCCGAAATCGCCGAACGCACCAAGAAGATCGAGTTGATCGAGGCGTCGAAAGAGGCCGAACGTCAGGCGATCGGCGTCAAGGTCCAGGCCGAAGCCGAGAAACAGGCTGCGGCGGATCGCGCCGCGGCGGTGCGCGAGACCGCGCATGGTGAAGCGGAAGCGGAGAAGCTTCATGCCGAGGCCGCGCGCGTTCGCTTCGAGGTCGAAGCAGCCGGTCAGCGCGCCGTCAACGAAGCGGCGAACCTGTTGTCGTCGAACCAGATCTCACTTCAGACCAAGCTGGCTCTGTTGAAAGTGCTGCCCGAAGTCATTCGCGAGGCGGCAAAACCGATGGAAGCGATCGACAGCATCAAGATCGTCCAGGTCGACGGTCTGACCGGTCGAGGCGGTGCGGCCAGTTCAGGCGGCGGCGCCAATGACGACGGATCGGGTGGCGACCGCAATCTCGCCAACAGCGCAGTCGCCGCGGCGTTGCGCTATCGTGCGCAGGCACCGGTCATCGACGGGCTGATGAAGGAACTCGGCTTCGACGGCAGTTCGCTCGACAGCCTGGTGGCCAGCGCTGCAGCCGATCACGATCAGGCTGACGGAGAACCCGTTCGCAAGCTGCGTGGCGACCGAGCCAGGCAGGCAAAATCCAAGACGGATGATGAAGAGGGCGTCGCCGCGGAATAAAGCGGCCCGCCAACCGACCGACCATCGGCGCGCCTCTGAAAGGAGCGCGCCGATGGGTGGGCGATCAGGCAAAGCTCTCCGCGCTGAGGGAGATCGAGGTCGTGTTGATCACCTGGTCGCCGATCTTGACGGCCGCGGCCACCGTATCGAACAACAGCGTCCGATCCCCGTCAATGAAGTGAAGGGTGGCGCCGACAGTCCCGATCGGAACGCGCAGTTCGAGCTGCTCGGACGTCAAAATCACATAACTGCCCAAAACCCGGGCCGTGAAGCTGGTCGCAGCCTCGTGCAGGATAACGACATCGCCACCCGCGCCGAACGAGCCATCGAGATTGGCCTTGCCGCCCAATATCTCCACAGTCTCGTGATTGCGTGTCCCGAACACATCGACATTGCCGGAGACCGCAGCGGAACCACCAGCACCGATCACCACACGGCCGAGCGTGCCGGGATTCCCTTCTGGGAGAACCGTGCCCGTTTCCGCAGCTGCGGAGAGCGATGTCACCGCCGATCCAATCACCTGCCCGCCGATGCGCGCGGCACCGTCGGCGAAGACGAGCGTCCGCAGCCCGTCTTCGAACAGCAGCCCCATACCGGAGAAGCCGATCGGGATCGCAATCTCGGTGTCACCATCGGACAGAACCGCATAGCTGCCGGCGACCGACACGACATAGTCGCGGGCATCACCGGCCAGCCGGACAAGATCGCCGCCATCGCTGAAGGATCCATCGAGCAGAACCGAGCCCGGGCGATCGAGAATGGTGATGTCCTGAACGCCTGTCCGTGTGCCGAACACATCGCCGCTGCCCCAGCTGCCGACAAAATTGCCTGTCGTCGCCAGCCGGTTCGGATTGACGGCCGCCGCGGTGGTGAAATCATAACCGGTCAGGCCGGCATGATCGTTGCGGGAAAGATCTTCGATCGCCCCGGCCGCGATCGTCAGTGTGTAATTCGTACCGGCGGCGAGCCGCAGCGTCGGATCGATCGTCAACGTGGCCCCGGACACCACGATCCGATTGCTGGTCGCGATATCGAAGGTTTCGACCACGGAGCCGTCACCGCGGCGTAAGGTGATATTACCGGTTCCGCGCGCGATCGCCTCGTCGAAAGTCGCGACGATATTCGCGTTGGCGACGATACCCGTCGCGCCGTCCGCCGGCGATATGCCGGTCAGGACGGGCCCGGCCCTGTCGACCGCCACCGCCCGCAATTCCGCCATTGTCTTCACGACACCGGCAAATTCAGCGGTCTCGATATTGCTGAGCCGATCGATGCCTTCATTCTTTGTTTCGACGATGCAGACACCAGCTTCGAAACTGATCACGCAATCGGCGAAGGCATCAGTGAACACCGCCCTGTCCACCCCGGCACCGCCATCGATGGTGTCATCACCGCCCCCGCCGACGAGCCGATCATCATCATCTCCGCCGTCCAGCCGGTCATGGCCGGGTCCGCCCTCCAGCGTATCGTTTCCTGCCTCGCCCATGAAATATTCGTCGCCGAACACACCGTAGATCCGGTCATGGCCTCCACCGCCGCGCACCGTGCTGTTGCCCTCGATGGTGCCGCTGAAGAGATCGTTGCCTCCCCCCATCTGAAGATCGAATATCTCGATCGAGCTGAATTCGACCTGCACAATGCCGTTCAGCGAAATCGTGCCGTTCGTCCGATTGGTCTGGACATACCAGGGTTGATCGGACTGCGCGGCCCAGTCGGCCAGCGTCAGCGTATCGGTGCCGGCACCGCCATCGACACTGCCAAAACCGAGGCCGGGATCGAGCCGATCGTCGCCATAGCCGCCCAGAAGCGTGTCCCGGCCGTTGCCACCGAGAAGCGTGTCGTTGCCGAGTTCGCCGACCAGCAGATCGTCACCATCGCCACCCGAGATGAAATCGGCACCTGAAACATCGAACAGACCATCGGAACCATCGCCGCCATAAATGGTGTCCGCACCGGTGCCGCCCTCCAGAGAATCGGATCCTTCGCCGCCGACAATAAAATCACCGCCGCCGCCGCCCTGCACGGTATCGGCCCCGGCCATGCCGAAGATCACATTCGCGCCATCCGTGCCCGCGATCGGATTGCCGCCCCCGTCACCGATCGTCGCCGCGACCACGCCCGGCAGCAGTTGCTCGAGCGTGAAGGCACCATCGACCAATATCGAGAGTGTGCCGCCAGCGGTCACCGCATTCAGACGTGTCGCCCCACCTTCGGTTGCGATCGAAAAGCTCGTCGCACCGGTCAGGCGCAGGTCGATCGTATCGACGCCCGGCGTGAAGTCGACGATCCGATCGGACGCGGCAAGGGTCGAATCCCCCAGCGTGACGTACAGAAATGTGTCCGCGCCACCACCGCCGCGCAGCGTATCCGCGCCGGCACCGCCGAAGATGGTATCGGCACCGTCGCCGCCATCGATGTTGTTGGCAACCTGATTGCCGGTGATCCGGTCATTGCCGCTGCCGCCGATCGCATTCTCGATCACGACGCCGTTCGCGATCGAGAAACCGCCGACGATCCCCGCCGCCCGGGAGAAATAACCGCCGCCGCCGGGCGCCACCTCCAGCGTGGCGGCGCGCAGGTCGATCACGCTCGACGCGGAACCCTGATAACGCACGGTATCGGTGCCACCCGCGTCCCAGATGCACCAGAAATAGGTGCCCGCAGCGTTCGACGTGGGCAGATCGTAAATGGTGTCTCCAGCGCGTGTCGACATATTGGCGCCGTAAATCGCCTGCGCAGCGGCGATGTCGAACGCCATCGGCCCACCGATATAGCCCCAGTCATAAGCGCTCGATTGACCGAGCAGTTCGTTATAATTGTCGACATAGGACATCACACTGAACGTCACGCCGTTGAGGTCGTACGCTCCGCGCTGCTGGGTGCCCGAAGCACCCGGGAAATATGCGTCTCCGGTGCCACCACTATGGGTGTGATCCAGCCCCAGTCCATGGCCGAGTTCGTGCAGAAAGAATCGGAAATATTCGCCGCCAACGACATTCTCGCCCGGATTGCTATTCGGCAGCAGATCATATCCGCCGCCGTAAACGCCGACTGTGGAGTTCGGAAAATAGTGATAGGCGGTTGCGCTGAACGAATAGGGCTGGAGAATGCGCTCCACCCAATTGGCTTGGGCGGCCGAAGACACTTCGGCGAAGCGGAGATTGATCACGCTCGCCCAGCTTTCCACCGCCGCCCGCAATCCATCGCCGGCACCGTGCAAATTCCAGTCATTCACGCCATCATGGTCGTGATCGCTCGCCTCGATGAAATAGGTCAGGGGGCTGGCAAGGCTGTAACGCGTGCCGATGGCAAGCGCGCGAATGAACGGATTAACCGTCGCCGGCGTAAAACTCTCTACAGTCGTGCTCATGAAGACCCCCCGGACGCGAACTCCCGACCGGTCTCAACTCACAGGGTTGAGACCGGTCGCTTCAGACTGATTCAGTCTGAAGTTATCAAGGTCTAACCATGCGATAACGGATCGACAACCGCAGTCCGGACTCGACAAGGGCCTGTCGCCTCCGACGGTTCCTCCCAAAGATTCAAGCCTCTACGGCCAGCACCGAAAACGGCCTGTGCTCTAGCCCCCCTCCTCACATCTGCTCGCCCGGCATCAGCGCCCGGCCGGTACTCACGATCCGGCCGGGCGCGATCCTGGTGATCGATCAGCGCAGCTTGTCGATCAGGAAGGTCATCCGATCCGCCATCAGTTCGGGCCGGCTGAGTGGATCGCTGACGCCGTGGCCGCCCTCCTGATCCTCCAGATAATAGACCTCCGATCCTGCATCGATCATGCGTGCCGCCATCTTGCGGGCATGGCCCGGGCCGACACGATTGTCCGACGTGGCGACGGTGAGCATGAACGGCGGATAGGCTTTGCCCGCCTGCACATTCTGGAACGGCGAGTAACGCTTGATCGCCGCGGCCATCACCGGATCGCCCGGATCGCCATATTCGTTGGTCCAGGCGGCGCCCATGCCCATCAGCGGCATGCGGATCAGGTCGGTCAGCGGCACGTCGCTGACGATCGCGCCGTAAAGATCCGGGCGCTGCGTGCCCATCGTCGCCGCGAGCAGCCCGCCATTGGACTGGCCGAACACGCCGAGATGCTTCGGCTTGGTGAAACCCTCGCTGATCAGCGCCTCGCTGACTGCCGCGAAATCGTCATAGCTGTTCTGGCGCTTCTCGCGGATCGCGGCCAGGTGCCATGCCTCTCCCCGGTCGCCGCCACCGCGGATCAACGGCAGCACCAGCGCGCCACCGCGCGAGAGCCAGGGTACCAGCGAACGGCCGCCGACGATCGCATCGAGATAGCCGGGGGTGAACGATATCGCGAAGGCACCATATCCGGTCATCAGCGTCGGCGTTTCGCCCGGCCGTGCGGGCGATTTCGGGCGCAGCAGATAATAGTCGATCTCTGTGCCGTCCTTCGATCGCGCGGTCTTCAGGTCGACAGTGAAGCGGCTGGCATCGAACACCGGCTTTTCGGCGAAGAGCCCAGTCGATCGCCCGCCCGCACCAGACAGGTCCAGCCGCGTGGGCAACAGATATCCCGTCCGCTGCAGCACCGCGTCGTCGCTCGCGGGGTTGGTTGCGGCAATGCTGACGCTGGTGCCCACCGGCTCCGCCGCGCCGCGCACCACCGTCCATTTGCCGTTGGCGAAGGTGGCAGTATCGAGACGCTTCACACCGCGGCTGTCCATGGCCATGCGCACGGTCGTCCGCCCGGCGGACAGACCATTGAAACCGGACAGGAAATCGCGCCCATTGGGAAGCGCGACGACGCTGAAGCGTTTGTCGGCCGGTGTCGCACGCCGGACGTCATAGGCGACGATGGTTTCGGCGGGCAGTGCCTTGCCATCGATCTTCGCATCCTCGACCAGTTGGGTGACAATCCAGTCACCCCCCGTTGCGAACGCCATCATGCTGCGCCGCTGCGGAATGGCAGTTGCCTCCACCGAACCGTCCTGGCGGACGATCAGCGTCTCCAGATTCGAATAGTCGATCGCCCGGCTGATGACGCCGACGCGCTCGCCGCCGCTGCCGGCGGTGGTCAGCGTCATGATCGCGTCGGTCGGCTGCGCGCGATACACGACCTTGGCGGATTCGAGCGGCGTACCGCGCTTCCAGAGCGACACGGCGGTCGGCCAGCCGGTCGCGAGCTTGGGCGTATCGCCCAGCGCATGTTCGATCAGCAAGTGATCGCGCGCCATCCAGACCGCCTGGGCGCGGCTGGCGGGCGCACGGAAACCGTCCGCGACGAAGCGTCCTTCGTCGAGGTCGAACTCGCGCAGTTCGACATCGTCCGCGCCGGCGGGCGACAGTGCGAAGATGCAGCGCGAATAATCCGGCGCCAGACATGCATCGGCGAACGAATAGGTGTGAAATTCATAGGGCTTGCCTTCCGCCTTGCGGAGCGCGTCGACGTCGAGCAGATCGCGCCAGGCGCCAACCTTGCCGTTTGCATCCTTGCTCGCGATCGAGAGCACGCCATGGGGATTGGCAACCGAGCGGCGGAACCGGAGAATCCGATTGCCCAGCGGATGGAATTGCGGAGGCGGATCGCCAGCGGTCAGCAATGTCCGCAACTCCGCCTCGATCGCGGCGCGATCGGGCAGCTTCGCGATCTTCGCCTGCGCTGCCTTGCTCTGTTCGGCCGCCCAGGACAGCGCCTTGGCGCTCTGCGGCTCTTCCAGCCACTGATAGCGTTCGTCCTGCGCATGGGCGACGCCGCCCGACGCCAGCAGCGTGGCTGCCATCATGCCCAGCGCCCTGCCGGTCCGCACCTGCGGAAAAACATCCTTCTTCATCATCTCACTCCATTTTTTCTATTGATCACGATCTCGATCAGCGCGCCGGGCCGCCGAAGCGGAAGCTCGCTTCGATCCCGATGGTGCGGGGGCGGAAACGAAAGGCGGTGATATCGTTGTCGCCCGGCGCGATCGGCTGCACGCTGCGATAGCTGGTCGCGCCACTTTCGTTGGTCAGATTGTCGGCGAACAGCGCCACGCTGAGCTGGTCGAAATCCAACCCGATGCGTGCGTCGATCCGATCGGTGGCGTCACCGGGCAGATAGCCGGGGAAGGAATTGAAGCGTCGCGGGCTGGCATGCTGCCAACCGATGCGCGCAGTGCCCAGCACCCCGTTCGCGATCTCGGTCCGATAATCGACGGAGGCGTTGGCGGTGAACTTGGAAACGTCGTCGACCGCCGCGCCGTCCACGATCCCGGTGCCCGGCACCGCGCCTGCATAGGTCGCATCGACATAACCACCGCTGGCGGAGAGGGTGAGCCCCTTGGTCGGGCGCAGGATGACGCTCAGTTCGGCGCCCTTGGTGTGGGTGCCGTTCGAATTGATCAGTCCGTTGAAACCGGTGGTCGCGATCGGGATGCGGACGGTGACGTCCTTCCAGTTGCTGTAATAGATCGCGCCTTCGATCGTCAGCAGCCGATCGAACAGATCGGCCTTGCCGCCCAGTTCATAGCTCCAGATCGAATCCTGGCCGAGCGCGGGCGGCAGATCGATGCCGAACTGCTTGCCCAGCGCGACCGACACGGTGGGCTGGAGCTGGCCGGCGCGGAATCCCTTGGCGGCGCTGGCGTAGATGGTGGTGTTGGGCTGCGGGTGCCAGGCGATGCTGACGCGCGGATTAACGCTCTTGTAGACATCGCCCTCGTCCGGGGTCACCACCCCCGCATTGACCTCGTACCCGCCAAGATCCTCCTCATAATAACGCAGGCCCGCGGTGATATCGATCGGGGCGCCACCCAGCGTGTAGGTCGCCTCTCCGAACACCGCCTTTGCCTTGCTGCGCGTGAAATCGATGTTGTTGATGCCGAACAGCGCGAAATCGATGCCGTCGCTACGCTTCGCCTTGCGCAGATAGCCGCCCACCGTCCATTGCAGTGGTCCAGCGCCAGTCGATGCCAGCCGCAGTTCGTGCGCATCGACATCGATGTCGATCGTTGCGACCAGAGTGCCACCGAGCAACGGACCACTTTGCGGCAGCGCGTATTCACTGTGCGAATAGCCGTAGAACAGCTCGGCCCATCCGAAATCATAGCGCGCCGCGCCGTTGTACAGCCGATATCTGGACTTGCTGGTCAGCACCGAGGAGCGTGATTGCTGGCCATCGTCGGTGGCGGTGGATCCGCCCTGGGGGAAGCTGCTGTTGAACATCCAATAGCTGCCGGTGATCGACAGGCGATCGGTCGGATCGAACCGCACCTTCGCCCGGAAGGTATCGAAATTCTGGTCGTTCAGATTGCGCGTGCCGGCCTGCCGGTTGTCGATCCAGCCGCTGAAACGCTCATGCGTGCCCGCCACGCGGACCGCCAGCACGCCCGGGACGATCGGCGCGTTGAATGCCCCCTTGATCCCGCCATTGGTGGCGCCGCCATCGGTGTCGGAAACGAAGCCCGAAACCTTGGCTTCCCAATTGTCGAGGTCCGCGCCCTTGGTCAGGATGCGGATGGTGCCGCCCATCGATCCTTCGCCGAACAACGTGCCCTGCGGGCCGCGCAGCACTTCGATCCGGTCCAGATCCCAGGCGCGCACATCGGGGTTCAGCGGAACGGTCACGCCGGTGAAGGGCAGGTCGTCGAGATAATAGCCATTCTCGTTCGCGCCGAGCGAGGTGGAAATGCCGCGGATCGTGATGCGCGACAGACCATTGCCCTGATCATAGACGCCGACGCCCGGCGCTTCCTGCAGGAAGTCGCTCAGATTGCGTGCGCCGCGCTGCTCCAGTGCCTCGCCGGACACCACGTTCAGTGCGATCGGCACGTCGATCGCCCGCTCCTCGCGCTTGCGCGCGGTCACGACGATGTCGTCGCCGTCCGCCGCCTCGGCTGCCGGATTTCGCGCCCCGGCGCTCTGTGCCACGGCTGGGCTGACCGCTGCAGTGCCGCTGAGCAAACCGATCAGAATCGCGTGTCGCAGATTGAATTTGGCCATGTGGTGTCCCCTTTTCGTTTGTTATGTTCAGAAGGACGCGCCAGCCGCGGGGACGGATAGGACGGCGTCCGAATTATTTCGGTGGACGCGAAAAATTCTCGCGCCCCGCTATCCCTCATCAGATCTGGCGCGTCATGCTAGATAGGGCTCACCAGATGGTGGCGACGGCGAAATGGCGGCGGTGGCACAGGAACAGCAGCAATCGATCGAGACCGAACTGTGCCGGCGGTGGCGGCCGGCGCTGGTCTCGTTCTTCCTGCGACGCATCCGTCATGAGGCCGAGGCGGAGGATCTTGCGCAGGAGGTGCTGTTGCGTGCGCTCAACAGCAAGACCGCGATCGATCAGCTCGACGGCTATATCTTCCGTATTGCGCAAAATCTGCTCGTCGATCGCGCGCGTCGGCAGCAGGTGCGCGACAGCCATGCCAATGCCGCCCTGTCCGAAACCGATGCGGATCTGTATGAACTCGATCCCGAACGTATCGCCCAGGGCCGCGAGCAGGTATCGAGCCTGATCGCGATCCTCGGCGAGTTGCCCGAACGATCCCGCACCATGTTCATCCTCTATCGGCTGGAGAATATGTCGCAGGACGAGATCGGCCAGATCTATGGCATCAGTGCCAATGCAGTGAAGCAACATGTGGCGAAGGTGATGGGGGTCCTCGTCAAGACAATGCGGGAAAAGACGTGAAGCTTGTCCACGATCATGACGAGGTCGATCGCGACCAGCAGGCAGCCCTGTGGTGCATGCGGCTGTCCGAAGGCCCGCTGTCCGATGCCGAACGCGCAGAGCTGACCGCATGGATCGAGGAACCCGCCAATGCGGAAGCCTTTCACGACCAGGCGAGCCTGTGGGGCGTGACCGAGGCCGCCGCCACCGCTCCGGAAATGATCCGTATGCGTGGCGAAGCGCTGGACACGTATCGCCGCGGCCATGCCGATCGCTGGCGGGGCGGCGTTCGCGCGCAACCGCGCTGGGTACTGGCAGGGCTCGCCGCTGCGGCCAGCATCGTGGTGGCGATCGGCGCGACCACGCTGATCCGATCTGCCGATCTGCCATTCGGCGGTTCGGCCGGAGATCGGGTGGCGTCGCTCTCGCAAAAGGCCGCCGACTATCGGACCGGTACCGCCGAGCGCAGCGTCGCGATACTGGAAGATGGTTCGCGCCTGACGCTCGACGCGGACAGCGCGGTCAGCGTGCACATCACCGACGCACGCCGCGACGTGACCGTGCTGCAGGGCCGTGCGGGATTCGAAGTGGCAAAGAATGGTCGACCGTTCGCAGTAACAGTGGGCGACAAGAACGTGGTTGCGACCGGCACCAGGTTCAGCGTGGAATTGCTCGGCAAGTCGACCAATGTCGCACTCTATGAAGGCTCGGTCGACGTGCTTGGCGGCCGGCCGGGAAGCGCGCGCAAGATCACCGCGATGAAACCCGGCTCCGCCCTGACGCTGCCCGCGTTCGGGGACGTCGAACGCGCGCCGCCACAGCTCTACGCGGCGCGCGCGCCCGTTTGGGAAGCCGGCCAGCTCGAATTCGTCGACGAGCCGCTGCCCGCCGTGGTTGCCCGTTTCAATCGCTACGCCGCGCGCCCGCTGGTGATCGGGGCCGGGGTGCCGACGGACATCCGGATCACTGGCGTCTTCGAAGCGAACGACGTGTCCGCCTTCGCACAGGGCGTGGCGGCATTGCACGGTCTGACGGTCAGCCAACAGGATCGCCAGACGCTGCTCTCGGCAGGGACCAGCACCGTGCGCTGAGCCTGATCGCTTGAGGTGGAAGCGCTACGCGCTTCCGACTCCAGATTGAATCCATGGTCTAGGCCTGCCGCACGCCGGGAATGGTCACGGCCGCCCACCGAGACGGACGTTCACCTCAATGCCTATCGTGCGCGGCCGCAGGCGGTATGACGAGATGTCGTCGCCCCCAGATGCGACCGGCTGGACGCTGCGATAGCTGGTCGCGCCGTTTTCGTCGGTCAGGTTGTCGGCAAACAGCGCGATACCGAACCGGTTGAAATCCACTCCGACACGCGCATCGATCCGGTCGATCATGTCGCCCGGCAGATTGCCCGGAAACGCGACGAAGCTGCGCGGGCTGCTGTGCTGCCAGCCGATACGCGCCATGCCGAACACGCCATCTGCGATCTCCGTGCCATAATCGATCGAGGCATTGGCGGTGAACCGGGCCACGTCATCGACGATCGCGCCCTTGACGATCGCGGTTCCGGCCACCGCATCCGAATAGGCCGCGTCGACATAGCTGGCATTGGCGGACAGGGTGAGCCCCTTTGCCGGCCGCAGGATGACGCTGAGTTCCGCCCCCTTGGTACGGGTGCCGTTCGAATTGATCAGCCCGTTGAATCCGGTGGTCGCGATCGGGATGCGGACGGTGACGCCCTTCCAGTTGCTGAAATAGATCGCGCCCTCGATCGTCAGCATCCGATCGAACAGATCCGCCTTGCCGCCCAGCTCATAGGTCCAGATCGAATCCTGGGCGAGCGCGGTCGGCAGATCGATGCCAAATTGCCGCCCCAGCGCCAATGATGTCGTGGGCTGGAGCTGGCCGGCGCGAAAGCCCTTTGCGGCGCTGACATAAAAAGTGGTGTCCAGCCGCGGATGCCAGGCGATGCTGACCCGTGGATTGAGGCTGCGATAAGTATCGCCCTGATCGTTGGCGCGTGTGCCGGAATTGACTTCGTACCCGCTCAGATCCTCCTCATAATAGCGCAGCCCCGCAGTGATATCGATCGGCGTGCCGCCAAGCGTGTGGGTCGCCTCCCCGAACACCGCCTTTGCCTTGCTGCGCGTGGCATCGATATTGTCGATGTCGAACAGCGCAAAATCGAGGGTGTCCTTGCGGTCGGCCTCACGCAAATAGCCGCCCACCGTCCATTGCAGCGGACCGGCGCCGGTCGACGCCAGCCGCAGTTCGTGGGCGTCGACCTGGATATTGATGGCGGCGTTGATCGCGCCGCCGAGCAGCAGCCCGTTCTGGGGCAGCCTGTAATTGCTGTGCGAATAGCCGTAGAACAGCTCCACACTGCCAAAATCATAGCGCACCGCGCCGTTATAGAGCCGGTGCCTGGGCACAGTCCGCAACACCGATAAACGCGACTGTTGGCCATTGTCTGTCCCCAGCGCGCCACCGGCGGGAAAATCCCCCCGATAGAACCAGTAGCTGCCCGTGATGGATAGCCGCGCGACGGGATCGAAGCGCAACCGGGCCCGCACGGTATCGAAACCCTGGTCGTTCAGGTTGCGCGTGCCGGCACTCTCATTGTCCAGCCAGCCGTCGAACCGCTCATGCGTGCCTGCCACCCGGACCGCGAGCATGCCCGGGATGATCGGCGCGTTGAACGCCCCCTTGATCCCGCCATTGGTGCCACCGCCATGCGTGCTGGATGCGAAGCCCGATGCCTTGGCTTCCCAGACATCCAGGTCCGCGCCCCGTGTCAGGATACGGATGGTACCGCCCATCGATCCTTCGCCGAACAACGTGCCCTGCGGGCCGCGCAGCACCTCGATCCGGTCGAGATCCCAGGCGCGCACGTCGGGGCTGATCGGCACCGTCACACCGGTGAAAGGCAGATCGTCCAGATAATAGCCATTCTCATTGGCGCCAAGCGACGTGGAGACACCGCGAATCATGATCTTGGACGTGCCGTTGCCCTGATCGTAAACGCCGACGCCCGGCGCTTCCTGCAGGACATCGGCGACACTGCGGGTCCCCCTGCGTTCCAGCGTCTTGCCTGTGATGCTGGTCAGCGCCACCGGAATATCGATGGGCCGCTCGGCGCGTTTGCGCGCAGTCACGATGATATCGTCGTCGCGCTCCGAGACGCCCGATCGCAAAGCCGAAAGAGCGGCCGACGCGGCAATCACATAGATGCCGCCGGCCTGACGACGCGCCGCCATGCCGGTTCCCTCCAGCAGCATCGCCAGCCCGTCGTCGGGGCAGGCAGTCGCATCGAACGGCGCAGCCCTCAGCCGGGCGACATCGCTTTCATTGAAGATGATCTGGATGCCGGCGGCGCGGGCATAGTCGCGCAAGACCTTCGAAAGCGACCCTCCGGAGCTGATGAAATGAACGCAATGTTCGCGCGCATGCCCGGTCGCGGGGAATGCCATCAACGCAATGGCGATGGCCGCCCCGTGGCAGGCGCTCTGCTTGAGCCGTGCCAATGCTCCCCCTTGACGGATTCCACGTGGATTTTTTGATTATTCGATGCGGATGCTAACCGATAAACCGCGTCCGTCAAAGCGGCATGGGACGGATCTGCCCGTCATCTGCCCATTGTGCCGGCGGATGTGCCGATGAGCGGAGACCGTCAAAGCGTGGCGTGATTTCACGGCCATGAAACTGGTGCCAGAGCGCGTCACCCGGCCTATATCGAAAGATATAACTACTTGTTCTATAAAAGCTTTTTCTTGATCCACCCCGTCCGCAGCGGTACCTTGTCCTTGATATGAAATGGATGGGGAAAGCGCGGTGAGGCGGCCTTGATCGAAGCCATTGCAAGCGCTCTTTACGAAATTGACCCTCCGTCCTGGCGCTGGACCGAGGGCGGAGGCCCGGCAACCGTTGTGCGCGTGACATGGGCCGATGCGACGGAAGAATCGAAGGCGCGTTACATCGAAAAGGCGCGAGCGGCGCTGGCGACGATCAGGACCGCACCGCCGGCGGTGATCGACGACATAGGTCGACGGACCGGCCTGGCCTCCGACCAGGTGCGTGCCGCCCTTGCCGCGTTCGTCGACGGCGCCTTCGCCGGATCGCGTGCCGATCATTCGGCATCGTCGCCAACCGGTTCCGCTCACGGATGCCGATCGTGAGCACGGAGCAGGAGCAATGGAGGTTCGCGGCCGAGATCATGGAGATCCATGGCGAGAATGTCGGCGCACATATCATGGGCCATATCGAGACCCTGACATTGGCCGGCGACGATCCCGGCGTGACGTTCTGGATAGCGATTGCGGACAAGGTCGTGAAACTGTCCAAGCCGGACGAGGGAGTCTGGACCCAGTGATACCGGCAATGCCGGGCAGGATTCATGTGCCCGCCATTCGCTGACGGGGCCTGAGCCACTGAATTCAATAAGGGAAGTCTGGATGCCCCGCGAGGATTCGAACCTCGATAGACGGAATCAGAATCCGTAGTCTTACCATTAGACGACGGGGCAGCGAGGCGCGCGAGATAGGCGGGGGGTGCTTCCGGGTCAAGGGGTCTTTGTCATTGGCGCAAAATGCGCCGTCCCCCCAACTTGCGGTTCGCCAATCCAATCCCTAGTCTAACACTCAAGCACCGGGCGGCATTCCGTTTTCCGGAGAACATAAGAGTGATTTGACGGCCATGGTGGAGCGTTCCATGCCATTGCCGCGACAGCCCGCCCCGCATGCGGGCCCTGCGGCCAATCGGCCTATCGCGGCAGCGCGATGGCCACAACGACGCGCATATGCCGCGCTCGATCTCGGCACCAACAATTGCCGCCTGCTGATCGCCAAGCCCGAAGGCGACGGATTCGTGGTGATCGATGCCTTTTCACGAATCGTCCGCCTGGGCGAAGGGCTGGCCGCGAGCGGACGGTTGAGCGATGCGGCGATCGAGCGTGCCATTGCGGCACTGACCATCTGTGCGGACAAGCTCAGGCGCCGTCACGTCACGCTTGCCCGCTCGGTCGCGACCGAAGCATGCCGGCAGGCCGTCAACGGCCAGGCATTCATCGACCGCGTCTATCGCGAGACCGGCATCGCGCTCGATATCATCAGCGCCGAGGAGGAAGCCCGGCTGGCGGTCATGGGCTGCCACGCGCTGCTGGAACCCGGCGACGGCCCCGCGCTGATCTTCGACATTGGCGGCGGATCGACCGAACTGGTGCTGATCGACACGCGCGAAGGGCATCCGCATATCCGCGACTGGCTGAGCGCGCCCTGGGGCGTCGTTTCGCTGACAGAGAGCGAGCCCGTCCACAATGACGACGAGGAGGGCCGGCTGGACGCCTATGTCCGCATGAAGCGCCGCGTGACCGACAGCTTCGCCGCACTGGCCAAGCGCCTGCCGCGCGACGACATGGAAGGGATCCGGCTGCTCGGCACCAGCGGTACGGTCACCACGCTCGCCAGCCTTCATCTCGGACTTGCTTCCTACGACCGCAGCGCCATCGATGGCCTGATCGTGCCGGCTCAGGCTATGCAGCAGATCAGCACCAGCCTGTCGCGCATGTCGATAGAGGAACGGCAGCGCCAACCGTGTATAGGCGTCGAGCGCGCCGACCTGGTGGTGGCGGGCTGTGCAATTCTGGAGGCAATTATCGATATCTGGCCAGCCGAGCGATTGGGGGTCGCGGATCGCGGCATCCGCGAAGGCATATTGCGCCTGCTGATGGCTCGCGACCGATGAGCCGCGGTGGATCGGGCGGACGGCAACGCGTGAAGACGTCCAAGGGGCGGACCGCACAATCGACGCGGTGGCTGGAGCGCCAGCTGAATGACCCCTATGTCAAACGTGCACGCGCGGAAGGCTATCGCAGTCGTGCGGCATACAAGCTGGTCGAACTCGACGAGAAGTTCAGCCTGCTCAGGGGCGCGAAACGGATCATGGATCTCGGCATCGCGCCGGGTGGCTGGAGCCAGGTGGCGCGCAAGGCGGCGCCGCGCGCGGCGATCGTCGGCATCGACCTGTTGCCGACCGATCCGATCGAGGGCGTGACGATCCTCCAGATGGATTTCATGAACGACAGCGCGCCCGAGGCGCTCGAGGAGGCTCTGGGCGGTCCTGCGGACCTGATCCTGTCGGATATGGCGGCCAACACCGTCGGCCATACCCAGACCGATCACCTGCGCACCATGGGCCTGGTCGAAGCCGCGGTCGATTTCGCGATCAACGTGCTGGAACCCGGCGGCGCCTTCGTCGCGAAAGTGTTCGCCGGCGGCACCGATCGCGAGTTGCTGACCATCCTGAAAAAGAATTTCACGACGGTGAAGCATGCCAAGCCACCCGCGAGCCGCAAGGACTCATCGGAATGGTATGTCATCGCGCAGGGGTTCAAGGGGCGGGATTAAGGGGCTGAATCTGAGTGTCGCGGCCACTCCGTGTCATTCCCACGCAAGCGGGGCGTTTGCCTGAGACTTTGGAATACTCCAAGCCTGTCATCCCCGCGAAAGCGGGGATCCAGCTATTCCGTGAAGCATCCGGAAAAAGAAGAAGAGGCTAGATCCCCCGCTTTCGCGAGGATGACACCGAGGGCGCCGTAAGCGACTTGTACCAGGGCCCCGGAAACCAGTGCGGAGTCTGGATCAAACAAGATGGTCGAAAAGATCGTCCCAATCGGGATTATCCTTTTCGATCAGTTGCAGCTTCCAGGCACGCTGCCATTTCTTGATTGCCTTCTCTCGCGCGATCGCCATCTCGATATCGGCAAAGGCCTCGACGTGTACAAGTTGGAACACCCGGTAGCGATGCGTGAACTTGCCTCCCTGGCCGTTTCGGTGCTGCCAGACACGCTTCGCCAGATCGCCGGTTACGCCGACGTATAGCGTCCCGTTCTGACCACTCGCCAAGATGTAAACGTGATAGGTCTTGCTCACCTGACGCATCGTACTGGATTCCCGCTTGCGCGGGAATGACACGGTGGGATGCAAATAGGTCGGGGCTCACCCCTTCTTGCGCGCATCCGCAATTGCAGCCTTCAGCGCGTCATAGCCGACCGCGCCGTTCAGGATCTGGTCGCCGATCACCCAGCTCGGCGTGCCCGAGAAGCGCAGGTCGCGGGCGATCTGGACATTGCCTTCGATCTCGCGCTGCGCTTCGGGGGAGGCCTGCACCTTGGCCGCGGCGGTTGCGTCGATGCCGACCTGTTTCTGGACACGCTCGATATTCTGGGGGGTGGGTTTGCCCGCGGCATAGAGTGCGTCGTGGAATGACTTGAACTTGCCCTGTGCCGCCGCCGCCAGGCTGGCGCGCGCAGCAAGGTCGCTGTCGTCGCTCAGGATCGGCAGTTCGCGGAAGACGACCTTGAGCTGCTTGTCTTCCTTCAGCAGCCGCTCGACATCGGGCAGGCTCGCCCGGCAATAACCGCAGGCATAGTCGTAGAAGATGGTCAGTGTCGCATCGCCGCGCTCATTGCCCGCCCAGGCGCTCGCGAAGGGCGTCTCGATCCTTTTGCGGTTCGTATCCACCACCTTGGAGACTTCGCGCTGCTGCAGCTTCTCCATCGCTTCTGGAATGATCTCCGGATGTGCCAGGATATAGTCCCGCACCACCATTTCGATCTTGGCGCGCTCCGCATCCCCAATCTGGGGTGAACCGATCGCGCCCGTGGCGAGTGCAGTGCCGGCAGCGCCAACGAGGAATGCGGCAATGCCGATCATGATGGAGTTTCTCCTGGAGATTGATTTGGTCATCTGTGTCATTCTGCCCGATGCGGTCAGCGACGCTTCTTTTTCGACATGGCCGCTTCGGACACCATGGCGATGTCCTGCGCGCGCAGCCAGTCGGGCGTGCCTTCCTTGATCCCCTGCATCGCCTGGCGCGCATTGGGAAGCGCAAGTTCTGGTCGGTTCTGGAGATTGTAGCGTTCGGCGGTGGCGAGTTGCGCGCGCGGCAGATCGCCCTCGCGCTCATAGACGACGCCAAGCTGATACCAGGCAAAAGGATTGTCGTTGTCGCGCGTGACCGCGGCCTTGAGCACGCTGCGTGCTTCGTCGAAATTCTTCGGATCCTCGCTCGCGATCAGCGCATGGCCGAGAAGTGCAGAGATCAGCGGCTGTCCGCGCGTTCCCTCGACGGCTTCGCGCAATGGCGGGATGGCAGCGACGGGTTGGCCTGATTCGAGGAGGACCTGCCCCTTCAACTCGAGATAATAGGGATCGTGCGGCTGCTTTGCGAGCAACGCATCCACTTCCGCCATCGCCTTGTCGGGATAAGCGGATTTGTGCCAGGCATAGGCCCGCGCGTAGCGCGCACCGTCGGTCTTGTTCTGCTCGGGATATTCGCGAAGCGTCTGCGCCGACTCCCAGGCAAAGCCGCGCAGCTTGGCCTTGATCCGCTGGAAGCGCGCTTCCAGAGCGGGATCGGTCGGCTTGTTCCAGGCGGGCGAGGATTCATATTGATGCTCGAGCACCGACAGGCGCTCGCTCGTCAGCGGGTGCGTGCGCCCGTAGCTGTCGTCCTGAGGGATGGCGAGGCGATATTCGAGATTCTGGATTCGCTTGAAGAAGGCGATCGAGCCTTTGCCGCTGATCCCGGCGGCCGCGAGATATTTCACGCCCGCGGCATCGGCGCTGACTTCCTGTGTGCGGGTAAAGGCCAGAAACTTGCCGAGTGCGGCCTGCTGACCGGCCATCATGATGCCCATGCCGGCTTCCCCCGCCCCGACAGCGACAGCGGCCAGGCCGGCGAGCAAACTTACCAACGTGATGCCGGTCGCCTGTTTGATGCCCTCGGACGAGCGGATGATGTGCCCGCCAGTGATATGGCCCAGTTCGTGCGCGATCACGCCCTGCACCTCATTGGCGTTGTCCGCCTGCATGATGGTGCCCGAGTTCATGTAGACGATCTGGCCGCCGGCCACGAAGGCGTTGATGCTGGGATCCCCCACCATCACGACTGTGACGTTCTTGGGGTCGAGCCCCGCCGCGCGGATCAACGGCTCAGACATATCGTGGAGGACCGATTCGGTCTCCGCATCGCGCAGGATCGATTGCGCCATCGCTGGCTGCACGACCAGTGTGAAGGATAAGAGCAGCGCGAGCGCCGCGCGCAGGAGCGCGCCGGGGGAACGGAACGGGCTGGCCATGGCCATGCGTTCCTTACCCCCGGCGCCTGAACCCCGGCTGAAGAGGTGGTGCGGCCTCACGGCCTCAGTGCACCACCGTCCGCAGCGCGGCCTGCATCATTCCTCGCCGCCGAACGTCCGCTGCCACCAGCCGCGGCGCGGCGTTCCGTTTGCGTCGTTCGCCGACGACTGATCCGCGTCGCCGGGGATCGCATCCGCCGTAACGGCATCCGCGGCCGGCGCCTCGGCCGCAACGGCGGCCTTTTTGCGCGTGCGCTTCGGCTTGGCCGGAGCGACGACCTCCTCGACGGCAGCCTCTTCGACCGGTGCCTGCTCGACTGGTGCCTCGACGACCGCCACCGGCTCGGAGATCTCCTCGATGACCGCCTTGGTCTTCGGAGCAGCCTTTTTGCGGGTCCGCTTGGGCTTCTCGGCGGGTGCTTCCGGCTCGACCTCGGCCTCGACAGCCTGCGGCTCCTCCGGAGCAGCTTCGACGACTTCGGCGATCACCGGCTCGGGCTTCGGCTCTGCCTTGGGCCTGCGGCGCGTACGCTTCGGCTTTTCGGCTGGAGCCTCCACGACAGGCTCGACGACCGGTGCTTCGGCGGCATCCTCGACGGGCTGCGCATCTTCGCTTGCGCCCTCGGTCGCATCCTCAGCCTCGGCCTCGCCACCCTCCAGGAGAGCACCGCCCTCGCGCCGGCGCTTGCCGCCACGGCGACCGCGACGACCGCGACGACGCTTGCCGCCGTCGTCCGATCCATCCTCGGTCTCGGCTTCCGCACCAGCATCCTGCTCCTGCGCTTCGTCGGCCTCGTCCTGCGATTCGGTGGACTCGTCCTGCTGATCGCCGGCTTCGCTTTCGCTCTCGCCTTCACGACCTTCGCCTTCCTCGTCGCGACGGCCACGACGGCCACGACGACGGCGACGGCGACGATTGCCTTCACGGTCACCGCGCTCCTCACGGCCTTCACGACCTTCGCGGCGCTCCTCGGCTTCTTCCTGCTCTTCCTCTTCGATCTCGTCCTCGAACGGCAGATCGTCGTCATCATCCTCGATCAGCACCGGCGCGAAGCGCGGCGCGTGCTCGGGCGGCGGGCCGCTCGCGTCGACGCTCATGCGCGCGCCTTCGGCTTCGCCGTCGGGCAGGATATCGATCGTGACGCCGTAACGATCCTCGATCTCGGCAAGCTCGGCGCGCTTGCGGTTGAGCACATAAACCGCCGCTTCCTGGCTGGCGCGCAGCGTCAGCTTGCTGCCGCGTCCGCGGGCCGCTTCGTCCTCGAGCATGCGCAGCGCGGACAGGCCGGCCGACGATGCGGTGCGGACCAGGCCGGTGCCTTCGCAATGCGGGCACTGACGGGTCGATGCTTCGAGCACGCCGGTGCGCAGGCGCTGGCGGCTCATCTCCATCAGCCCGAACGAGCTGATCCGGCCGACCTGGATGCGTGCGCGATCGTTGGCGAGCGCGGCCTTCATGGCCTTCTCGACCTTACGGATGTTGGAGTTGTTCTCCATGTCGATGAAATCGATCACGACCAGGCCGGCCATGTCGCGCAAGCGAAGCTGGCGCGCGATCTCGTGCGCGGCTTCCAGGTTCGTGGCGACGGCGGTCTGTTCGATGCCGTGCTCGCGCGTCGAACGGCCCGAGTTGATGTCGATCGAAACCAGCGCTTCGGTCGGGTTGATCACCAGATAGCCGCCCGACTTGAGCTGAACCGTCGGGTGATACATCGCCGCAAGCTGATCCTCGACGCCGTTGCGCTGGAACAGCGGCACCGCGTCGGAATAGGGCTGCACCCGCCGGGCATGGCTGGGCATCAACAGCTTCATGAAATCCTTCGCGGCGCGGTATCCCTCCTCGCCCTCGATGATCACTTCCTCGATATCGCGATTGTAGATGTCGCGGATCGCGCGCTTGATCAGGTCGCTGTCGCCATAGACCAGCGCAGGCGCGGTCGATTGCAGCGTCTGCTCGCGAATGCCGTCCCACAGCCGGGCGAGATAATCGAAGTCGCGCTTGATCTCGGTCTTGGTGCGCTGAAGCCCGGCGGTGCGGACGATGCAGCCCATCGTCGATGGCAGCTTCATCTCGGCCATGATCGTCTTCAGCCGCTTGCGATCGCCGGCATTGGAGATCTTCCGGCTGATGCCGCCGCCGTGCGACGTGTTGGGCATCAGCACGCAATAGCGACCGGCGAGGCTGAGATATGTCGTGAGAGCCGCGCCCTTGTTGCCGCGCTCTTCCTTGACGACCTGAACCAGCAGCACCTGACGGCGCCGGATCACATCCTGAATCTTGTAGCGGCGACGCAGATTCATCCGCTTCTGACGCAGAGACTCGACCGCACCGTCATCGGCAGCCTTGCCGCGTCGGCGTGGACGGCCACCATTGTCGTCTGAGGATCCTACGTCCCCCTCGCCTTCGCCCTCGTCGCCATGATCGATCGCCTCGACGACTTCGACGCCCTGATCGTCTTCGCCCTCGTCCTCGTCCTCGTCATCATAGTCTTCGGCCTGGGCGGCGCGCAGCGCCTCTTCCTCGGCGGCGTGTTCAGCCTCCTCGCGGAGCAGCGCTTCGCGATCCTCTTTGGGGATCTGGTAATAATCGGGGTGGATTTCGCTGAAGGCCAGGAAACCATGGCGATTGCCGCCATAATCGACGAACGCCGCCTGAAGCGACGGTTCGACGCGTGTCACCTTGGCGAGATAGATGTTTCCTTTGAGCTGCTTGTGCTCCGCGGATTCGAAGTCAAACTCCTCGATTCGGTGTCCCTTGACGACGGCCACGCGGGTTTCTTCCCGGTGGCGCGCGTCGATCAGCATGCGCGTTGTCATTGAAAAGTCTCCAGGCGCGCCATGTTCGGGCTATTTCAAGCCGCGGCGCGCCAAATGATGAGGATGCCGGTCGGTGTGTCGCGGGCATCCGGGTTGATGTGATGGAATTATGCGCCTCTGCTGCGTCGGCACGTCCGGATTTCAGGACCGGAACCCCCCACAGCGGCACCGCATCGCCGATCCTTTCGGCGAATAGCGGAGCAGGGGAGAAATGCCTCATTGCAGCGTCAACCTGTTAATATCGCCGGATCCGGCGACATGCGTAAGCCAGCGGGGAACCTGTCCCGCATCCAGCCGGACTTCGCTAGCACCCGCGTCCCTCCGGAGCAACAAAAAGCAAGTCCGGCGACGCCCCCGCTATGCCGCCCACATTCCTAACGCAGCGTTAATCATAACTTTTTACCTTCATTTGAGCCGTTATCCCTAGGCTGATCCGTTGTAGAAAATCGACAGTGGAAACCAGTTGCGTATGTTGAGGCTATGGACCAGCACACAGCGAAGCTGGCAGTATGCGGCCATGTCCGCTTCCTTTCTTCTGTTCGCAATGGTGCTGGCGACCGACGTGGCGGACGCCGCGCGCGTCAAGAGCATCGCCGTGGACGGCGACGCAGTGGTGCTGAGTTTCGACGAGGCGATCGACAAGGCGTCGACCTTCGCACTCGACGGACCACAGCGTCTGGCCGTCGACATACCGGGTGCGGAACCCGGCACGTTTTCCACATCGGGCGGACCGGTCTCGCAAGTCCGGCAGGGGCAACAGAACGCCGGCACCGCACGTGTCGTGCTCGACCTGACGCAGCCAACGCTGATCTCGGATGCTCAATTTGGCGAGGACGGGCGAACGCTCACGCTCTCGCTCAAATCGGTGGCGCAATCCGAATTCTCCCGCGCCGCGCGCGCCGGCCGCAGCAGCTGGGGAATGGAGGGTACTCAACTCGCGATGAACACGCCGCCCAAGCGGCGCTATTCGGTGACCATTCCGCTCGATCCGCCCAAGCGCGTGTCGCTGCCGCGGATACAGGGGCCGGACAATCGCCCGCTGGTGGTGATCGATGCCGGCCATGGCGGCCACGATCCAGGTGCGATCTCTCCGCATGGCGGCGCGCGCGAGAAAGATGCGACTCTCGCCATCGCCCGCGCCATCCGCGACGAGCTCGTATCCTCGGGCCGCGTCCGCGTTGCGCTGACTCGTGAGGACGATCGTTTCATCGTGCTCAACCAGCGCTACGAGATCGCACGGCGGCTGAATGCCGACCTGTTCATCTCGATCCACGCCGACAGCGCCGGCAACGAACAGGCGGCGGGCGCGACGGTCTATACGCTGTCCGAAGTCGCATCGGACCGCGAAGCGGCGCGGCTCGCCGCGCGCGAAAACAAGGCCGACATATTGAACGGCGTAAACCTTGGCGGCGCCACCAGCGATGTCAGCTCCATCCTGATCGACCTGACCCAGCGCGAGACGATGAACATCTCGTCCAAATTCGCCAGCCTGCTGAAACGCGAGGCGGCGCCGCTCGTCCCCTTCCGCAGCGACTATCATCGTTTTGCGTCGTTGATCGTGCTCAAGGCCCCCGACGTACCGTCGGTGCTTTTCGAAACCGGCTATCTCAGCAACGAGGCCGATATGAAGTTCCTGTTCTCCAGCGATGGCCGCAAACGCATCGCGACCGGCGCGGCGCGCGCGATCGAAACGCATTTCGCGCGCCAGTTGGCGTCGCGATAACCGACGAAGCGACGGGTTCCGCCTCACCGATTTGCACGTCCCGCAAGGAATTGGTCGCAGCCCGGCTGGCATCGCGCCGAATCTTTGCTAGAGCCGTTCGGGCATGACCGAGGCCTCGGACCAGAATTTCAGCTATCGCCTCCGGCGCGATGCGAGCGGCGCCTGGGCGCTGATCGGGCGCTGGCGCGCAAAACGGTGGGTCCAGTGGCTGATGGCGCTGGCGGCACTGATGCTGTTCGGCTGGCTGCTGATGTGGCTGGTCTTCGCGCGCAACCTGCCCTCGGCCGAGACTTTGCTGACCTATGAGCCGCCGCTGCCGACCAATGTGCGCGCGATCGATGGAACGCCGATCCACAGCTATGCCCGCGAACGCCGCGTCCAGCTGTCCTATGCCGAATATCCGCCGCTGCTCGTCCGCGCCTTTCTGGCGGCGGAGGATCGCACCTTCTTCGAGCATGGCGGCCTCGACTATCCCGGCATCGTCGCCGCGATGATCAACAACCTGACCAGCAGCGGCCGGCCGGTCGGCGCCTCCACCATCACCCAGCAGGTGGCAAAGAACCTGCTGCTGACCAACGAGCTCAGCTATGTCCGCAAGGTGAAGGAAGCGATTCTCGCCAAGCGTATCGAATCGGTGCTCACCAAGCAGCAGATCATGGAGCTTTACCTCAACCAGATCGCGCTGGGACGGCAAAGCTTCGGCGTACAGGCCGCCGCGCGCGCTTATTTCGACAAGGATGTCGAGGGACTGACGCTGCCGGAGATGGCGTTCCTGGCGATCCTGCCCAAGGCCCCGTCGACCTATAGCCGCGACGTGGCGAAGGCGACCGCCCGTCGCAATTTCGTGTTGTCGGAGATGAAGCGCAACAAATTCATCACCGAGGATCAGATGCGCGCGGCGCAGGCGACGCCGCTCGGCATCCGCCCCAATATCGGCGCGCGCTACGAATATGTCGGCGGCTATTACATGGAAGAGGTTCGCCGCCAGCTGATCGACAAATATGGCGAAAATGCCGATGGCGGCCGCAATCCCTACAGCGTCTATGGCGGCGGACTGTGGGTGCGTACCTCGTTCAACCCCGCTTATCAGGATTATACCCAGGACGCGTTGCGCGCCGGACTGATCCGCTATGACGGCGGACGCGGCTGGCACGGCCCGATCGACACGATCGAGGTGGGCGAGCGCTGGCGCACCAATCTGGCGCTGCGCAACATCGGCGTCGATTACAAGGATTGGCGGATCGCCGTCATATTGTCCAAGTCCGCAAGCGCGGCCGAGATCGGCTTCCCCGACGGCGCGACCGGCACGATGCCTGCCGGTTTCGCCGCGATGCCCAAGCGCGGCACCGCCGCAACCGCCTTTTCGGCGATGAATCCCGGCGATCTTGTCGCCGTCGCGCCCGAGGGCAATGCCTGGGCGCTGCGCAACATCCCGGAAATCTCGGGCGGCATGGTCGTCGAGGATCCGCATACCGGCCGCGTGCTCGCGATGCAGGGCGGTTTCGACGCGCGCCTGCAAAGTTATAACCGCGCAACCCAGGCCGAGCGCCAGCCGGGTTCGACCTTCAAGCCGATCGCCTATTCCGCGGCGCTCGACACCGGCATGACGCCGGCTTCGATCATCGTCGACGGCCCCTTCTGCGTCTATCAGGGCGCCAGACTCGGCCAGAAATGCTTCCGCAACTTCGGCGGCAGCGCCGGTGCCGGGCCGCAGACGATGCGCTGGGGCATCGAACAGTCGCGCAACCTGATGACCGTGCGCGCTGCCAGCCAGACGGGCATGGACAATGTGGTGAAGATGGCCGCGGCGCTGGGCGTCAGCGCGCCGGGCAAGAAATATCCGCAGGTGCTCGCCGTCGCGCTCGGCGCGGGCGACACGACGGTGCTGCGCCTGACCAACGCCTATTCGATCCTCGCCAACAACGGCAAGGCGCTGACGCCGACGCTGATCGACTATGTGCAGGACCGTCACGGCAAGGCGATCTATCGCGCCGACATGCGGCCCTGCGAAGGCTGCAACGGCAAGGACTGGGACGGCAAGGCCATGCCCCGCCCCGCCGCCCGCACCAAGCTGGCGATGGATCCGATGACCGCGTTCCAGATGGTCCATATCCTCGAGGGCGTCGTCCAGCGCGGCACCGCGACAACGCTGCGCGAGCTCGATCGCCCGATCTTCGGCAAGACCGGCACGACCAGCGGCCCGACCAATGTCTGGTTCGTCGGCGGCTCCGCCGATGTCGTCGCCGGCGTCTATATGGGCTTCGACCAGCCACGCTCGATGGGCGGCTATGCACAAGGCGGCACGCTTGCCGCGCCGATCTTCAAGGCATTCGCGCAAAAGGCGTTCAAGGACATGGCCGTCGTCCCCTTCCGTGCGCCGCCCGGCATCCGCATGGTCCGGATCGACCGCCGTTCAGGTCGCAAGGTCTTCGGTGCCTGGCCGGCAGGCGGCGATCCCAAGGCAGCCGTCATCTGGGAAGCCTTCAAACCGGAAAGCGAACCGCGCCGCTCGATCCGCCGCGACGAGATCGCCAAGGACAAGAAGAAGGACCCCGCGGCGGCGGCAACCGCCCGGCCACGCAACGACAGCGAGTTCTTGCAAAGACAGGACGGGATTTACTAACCCGCGCCGTCTTCTAAAGGCGAACGACACCGCCAGTCATTGGCAGTCATTGGAGTTTCGAACATGCGCGCCGAAGCGCAGGCACATGCCGACAAGATCAACGACGCGCTCGCGCTGCTCCGCCGCTTCCTGGACTGGGATCGCGCGCTGCGCCGGCTCGACGAGTTGAACGCGCGCGTCGAGGATCCGACGCTCTGGGACGATCCCAGGGCGGCGCAGGAGGTGATGCGCGAGCGTCGCCGCCTGGACGAGGCAATCACCGCCACCCGCGCGATCCAGACCGAGCTTTCGGACACGATCGAACTGATGGAAATGGCCGAGGCCGAGGGCGACACTGCCATGGTCGACGAGGGCGTCGCCGGCCTGGCGGCGCTTGCCGCACGCGCCGACGAGGACAAGATCAAGGCGCTGCTCGCCGGAGAGGCCGACGGCAACGACGCCTATCTGGAAGTCCATGCCGGCGCCGGCGGCACCGAGAGCCAGGACTGGGCCGAAATGCTGCAACGCATGTATCAGCGTTGGGCGGAGAAGCGCGGCTTCAAGGTCGAACTGGTCGAATATCAGGCGGGCGAGCAGGCGGGAATCAAATCCGCGACACTGCAGATCAAGGGCGAGAACGCCTATGGTTATGCCAAGACAGAAAGCGGCGTTCACCGGCTGGTGCGCATCAGCCCTTATGATTCGTCGGCGCGGCGGCACACCAGCTTCTCGTCGGTCTGGGTCTATCCGGTGATCGACGACAATATCGACATCGAGGTGAACGAAGGCGACATCAAGATGGACACCTATCGCGCATCCGGCGCGGGTGGCCAGCACGTCAACACCACCGATTCGGCGGTCCGCCTGACCCACATCCCCACCGGCATCATCGTCGCCAGCCAGAACGACCGTTCGCAGCACAAGAATCGCGCAACCGCGATGAACATGCTGAAAGCGCGGCTCTACGAAGCCGAACTGCAGCGGCGCGAAGCGGTGGCGAGCGGCGAATATGCCGCCAAGACCGAGATCGGCTGGGGACACCAGATCAGATCCTATGTGCTCCAGCCCTATCAGCTGGTGAAGGATCTGCGCACCGGGGTCATCTCCACCGCGCCCGACGACGTGCTCGATGGGGCACTCGATCCGTTCATGGCCGCCGCGCTCTCCCAGCGCGTCACGGGAGAGACCGTCGAGGTCGAGGATGTGGACTAGACTTTCCACATCCCTGCTGCTGATCGCGCTCGCGGGCTGCAAGCCTGCGGAGCGTGAACCGATATTCCCGGCGGCGGACCGCCCGGTCGCACCGATCACGGCGAGCCGCTGGTCGACCGAGGAAGCGCGCGACCGCGTCAACGAATCGGGCACGGTGATGGATCGCGCCGGCATCCAGCCCGGCATGACCGTGGCCGACATCGGTGCCGGCGAAGGCTATTATACCATCCGCCTCGCGCAGCGCGTGGGCGAGAAGGGCCGCGTGCTTGCCGAAGACATCGTGCCCGAAGTGCGCGATGCGCTTGCCGCGCGCGTGACCCGCGAACAACTCGACAATGTCAGCGTCCGGCTTGGCGAACCCGCCGACCCCAAACTGCCCGAGCATAGTTTCGACCGGATCTTCATGGTTCATATGTATCACGAGATCGCGCAACCCTATGAATTCCTGTGGCGCATGCGCCCGTCGCTGGGTGTTCGCGGTCGCGTCGTGGTGGTCGATGCGGAACGCCCGACGCGCAATCACGGCACGCCGATCGCGCTGCTCAGCTGCGAGTTTGCGGCCGTCGGCTACAAGATGGTCGAGAATACCCCGCTTCCCGCGGTCGATGGCTATATCGCGCAATTCGAGGCAACGGGCGAACGTCCGCAGCCTGAGATGATCAAGCCGTGCAAGGGCTAGCCACTCTTATACACAGCAGGGCTTGGCGACTGCGTCCCGCCCGGTCATAAGTCGCCGACATGCAGCCCTATCTCAACCTTCTCCAGCACATCCTCGACGAAGGTACGCGGCAGGACGACCGCACCGGCACCGGGACGCTTGCGGTGTTCGGACACCAGATGCGTTTCGATCTGTCTCAGGGTTTTCCGCTGCTCACCACGAAGAAACTGCATCTGCGCTCGATCATCTACGAGCTGCTGTGGTTCCTGAAGGGCGACACCAATACCCGCTGGCTGAACGAGAATCGCGTCAGCATCTGGGACGAATGGGCCGATGAGAATGGCGATCTCGGCCCGGTCTATGGCAAGCAGTGGCGCGACTGGGAAACGGCGGACGGTCGCCATATCGACCAGATCGCTGCGCTGATCGCGCAGATCAATTCCAACCCCGGCTCGCGCCGCCAGATCGTCACGGCATGGAATCCCGGGGAGGTCGATCGCATGGCGCTGGCGCCCTGCCATTGTCTGTTCCAGACCCAGGTCGCCGACGGTCGGCTCAACCTGCAGCTCTATCAACGCAGCGCCGACGTTTTCCTGGGCGTTCCGTTCAACATCGCCAGCTATGCGCTGCTGACCCATATGCTTGCCGACCAGTGCGGACTGAAGCCGGGCACCTTCGTCTGGACGGGCGGCGACACCCATCTTTATCTCAACCATCTCGACCAGGCCCGCGAGCAGCTTGCCCGCGATCCACGCCCCCTGCCCGCGCTGCACATCCTGCGCACGCCCGATTCGATCGATGCGTATGAATATGAGGATTTCGAGATCGTCGGCTACGAACCGCATGCCCATATCAAGGCGCCGGTGGCGGTCTAGCGGGTGCCACGCCATTTTCACCCTATGCCGTCCGGGCCTGTCGCAGCGTGACCGCTCATCCCGAGATCATCCTGATCCTGGCGCGCGCCGATAACGGCGTCATCGGACGTGACGGCGCGCTTCCCTGGCACCTTCCCGCCGATCTGCGTCGCTTCAAGTCGCTGACCGTCGAGGCACCCATGATCATGGGGCGCAAGACCTTCGACAGCCTGCCCGGCCTGCTGCCCGGTCGCCGCCATATCGTGCTGACACGCGATCCCGACTGGCAGGAGGACGGGGCTGAGCCCGCCGCATCGGTCGACGAAGCGCTGAAGCTTGCCAATGCACCGCACGTCTCCGTGATCGGCGGCGCCGAAATCTACACGCTCTTCCTGCCGCGTGCCGACAGGATCGAGCTCACCGAAGTTCATCTGGATGCCGTGGGGGACGCCATGATCGATTATCCGGGGGCTGACTGGCGCGAATTGCGCCGCGAGCGGCATGAGGCCGAAGGCGACCGCCCCGCCTATAGTTTCGTGACATTGGTGCGCGGATGAAGCGTCGCGTCGGGCTTGGGTTCGCCGCTTTCCTCATCGTCGCGGCAATCGCTTTCTTCGTGCTTGCACCGGGCATGATCGAGCGCAGCATGAACAAGGTCGTGCCGGGCCCGCTGCCCGAGATTTCGGCGCACACCGCATCGCTCCACAAATCGCTGCAGATCGCCGATCTTCATGCCGATACGCTGATGTGGAACCGCAGCCTGGCCGACGCGAGCAGCCAGGGCCAGGTCGATCTGGCCCGGCTGGAAGCGGGCAATGTCGCACTTCAGGTCTTCTCGTCGGTCACCAAGACCCCCAAGAACCAGAATTACGACGCCAATGGCGCCGATACCGACAATATCACGCTGCTGACCGTCGCCCAGCTCCAGCCGCCGCGCACCTGGACTTCGCTGCTGCAACGCTCGCTGTGGCATTCGCAAAAGCTCGGCCGGGTCGAGCGGAAATCCGGCGGGCGGCTGCGCATCATCCGTTCGGGCGACGACGTCACCCGCCTGCTTGCCGATCGCCGTGCCGGCGGCCCCGTCACCGGCGCACTGCTCTCTGTCGAGGGCCTGCAGAATCTGGAGGGCAAGGCCGAGAATCTCGACATATTGTACAAGGCCGGATTCCGCATGGCGGGTCTCGCCCATTTCTTCGACAACGAGCTTGCCGGGTCGATGCACGGGCTGAAAAAGGGCGGACTTACCCCGCTTGGCCGGCAGGTCGTGGGCATGATGGAGGCACGCGGCATGGTCGTCGACATCGCGCATGCCAGCCACACGGCGGTCGCCGAGATATTGGCGATGGCCACGCGGCCCGTCGTTTCCAGCCATGGTGGCGTACAGGCGACGTGCAAGGTCAATCGCAACCTGACCGATGATGAGATTCGGGGCGTCGCACGCACGGGTGGCGTCGTCGGCATCGGTTATTGGGACGGCGCGATCTGCGACACCAGCGCCAAAGCCGTTGCCACGGCCATCGCGTATGTCCGCGATCTTGTCGGCATCCAGCATGTCGGATTGGGCAGCGATTTCGACGGCGCGGTCACGACGCGCTGGGACACCAGCCAGCTTGTCGAGATCACCCAGGCACTGGCCGATCGCGGCTTCACCGATGACGAGATCCGCGCGGTGATGGGCGGCAACATACTGCGCCTGCTGACCCAGGGGCTCGCCCCCCGTCCTGCGGCATAACCCGGCCCTGCCCCCGGCAGGCCATTGCTCGCCGCTACGCGCATCGCTACAGGCCGGCTGATGGAGCGGCTTTCGGGTGAGCGCCCCGTTCCCGAACGATATCGCGGGGGCGTGATCGCGCTGGGCAATTTCGACGGATTCCACCTCGGCCATCAGGCCGTGGTTGGCCGTGCCGTGGCGCGTGCACGCGCCGAGGGACGGCCGGTGCTCGTCGCGACCTTCGATCCGCATCCCGTGCGATTCTTCCGGCCCGACGCCGCGCCATTCCGCCTGACCACGCTCGAGCAGCGCGAACGGCTCTTTGCCGAAGCGGGGGCCGACGCGATGCTCGTCTTCACCTTCGACGCCGCGCTTGCCGCGAAAAGCGCAGAGGATTTCGCGGAGATTCTCGTCAAGGATATCGGCGCAGCCGCGGTGGTGACCGGCCAGGATTTCACCTTCGGCAAGGGGCGCAGCGGCAACGTCACCACCCTCGCCCAGCTCGGCGCAGCGTTGGGCATGATCGCGGAGACGGTCGGTCCGGTCAGCCTGGACGGCGCGCCAGTCTCATCCAGCCGCATCCGCGAGGCGCTGCAGGCCGGCGACTGCATGGCGGCCGCGCATCTGCTGACCCGCCCCTTCGCTATCCAGGGCATAGTGATCGATGGCGACAAGCTTGGCCGCACCATCGGCTACCCGACCGCCAATATCGCACTGGGCCCCTATCTCCGCCCCCGCTACGGCATCTATGCGGTGCGGGGCCGCCTGGCCGATGGCCGGTTGCTCGACGGCGTTGCCAATCTGGGCATCCGCCCCACATTCGACCCGCCGAAGGAACTGCTCGAACCCTATTTCTTCGATTTCAACGAGAGCCTGTACGGCCAGGTGATCGAGGTCGAATTGATCCATTTCCTGCGTGACGAGATGAAGTTCGACGCGATCGAACCGTTGGTCGCGCAGATCGAGCGGGACTGCGAAGCCGCCCGAGAAATCCTGACACCCTAAGATCCCCCCTGAAGGGGAGGGGGACCATGCGCAGCATGGTGGAGGGGTCATGCACCGAGCCCCGCCCCTGACCGCTCCCCACTCCGGGAGGATTTTCTTTCCCCGCTTCCTCTCCTCAGCTAAGCAGCCGCCCGATATGACTGAAAAAACCGACTATCGCGACACCGTCTTCCTGCCGAAGACCGACTTCCCCATGAAAGCCGGACTGGCCCAGAAGGAGCCGTCGATTCTGGAACGCTGGGAGAAGATGGACCTTTACGGCCAGCTCCGCGCGCAACGCGCCGGCAGCGAGCGCTTCATCCTGCATGACGGCCCGCCCTACGCCAATGGCGACATCCATATGGGCCATGCGATGAACAAGGTGCTGAAGGACATCGTCGTCCGCAGCCAGTCGCTGCTGGGCAAGGACGCGCCCTATGTTCCGGGCTGGGATTGCCACGGCCTTCCGATCGAATGGAAGATCGAGGAGGAATATCGCAAGAAGAAGCTGAACAAGGACGAGGTTCCCCCCGCCGAATTCCGCGCGGAATGCCGCGCCTATGCCGAAAAATGGGTCGCGGTGCAGCGCGCACAGTTCGAGCGGCTGGGCGTCATGGGCGACTGGGGCGATCCGTACCTCACCATGAAGTTCGAGGCCGAGGCCGCGATCGTCGGCGAACTGCTGAAGTTCGCCGAGACCGGCCAGCTCTATCGCGGCGCCAAGCCGGTGATGTGGTCGCCGGTCGAAAAGACCGCGCTCGCCGAGGCCGAGGTCGAATATGAGGACATCGTCTCGACGCAGATCGACGTCGCGTTCGAGATCGTCGAAAGCGCGATACCCGAACTGGTCGGTGCCCATGCGGTCGTCTGGACGACCACGCCCTGGACGATCCCGGTCAACCAGGCTTTGTCCTATGGACCAGACATCCAGTACAGCCTCTACACGGCATCGGACTCGTCATCGCGATTCCTGATCGCCGAGGAACTGCTGGAAACCTTCCAGAAGCGGACGGGCCTGACGCTTGTCGCCACGACACCGATCAAGGGATCGGATCTGGCAGGCACGATCGCCCGCCACCCGATGCACCATCTCGGCGGCTTCTTCGCCAAGCCCCGCCCCTTCCTGGCGGGCGACTTCGTCACGACCGACGCGGGTACGGGCCTGGTCCACATGTCACCCGACCATGGCGAGGACGATTTCCTGCTGTGTAAGGCCAACGGCATCGATCCGGTCTTCGCGGTCGACGGTGCAGGCATGTACCGCGACGACTGGCTGTGGCTGGGCGGCCAGGGCAGCGTGATCAACAAGAAGTTCGTCGCCAGCGACGGACCGATCTGCAACGATCTGCGCGAAGCGGGCGCACTGCTCGCCGCCTCCGACGATTTCACGCACAGCTATCCGCATAGCTGGCGGTCCAAAGCGAAGATCATCTTCCGCTGCACGCCGCAATGGTTCATCCCGATGGATCGTCCCCAGACCGGCAGCGCATCCGCGCCCATCGTCGAACTCGACGTGAACAAGGATGTGCGCGGCCATGCGCAGGGCAATGGCGCCACGTTACGCGAAATCGCGATCGACGCGATCGCACAGACCCGCTGGGTGCCCGAGAAATCGCGCAACCGCATCAACGCGATGGTCGAGGGTCGCCCCGACTGGGTGATCAGCCGTCAGCGCGCCTGGGGCGTGCCGATCGCACTCTACGTCCATCGCCAGAGCGGCGAATATCTGGTCGACGCACAGGTCAACGCGCGCATCGTCGCGGCGTTCGAGGCCGGCGGCGCCGATGCCTGGTATCAGGCCGATCACCAGGTGCTGCTCGGATCGGATTACGATCTCGCCGACTATGAGGTGATCACCGACATTCTCGACGTCTGGTTCGACAGCGGATCGACCCACGCATTCGTCGTCGAGCAGCGTTACGGCGAAGGCGTTCGCGCCAATCTGTATGTCGAGGGGTCCGACCAGCATCGCGGCTGGTTCCAGTCGTCGCTGCTCGAATCGAGCGGCACGCGCGGGCGAGCGCCCTATGATGCGGTGCTGACGCATGGCTTCGCGCTCGATGGCCAGGGCAAGAAGATGTCCAAGTCGACCGGCAACGTCGAGGATCCGCTGAAGATCATCGGCGAGAGCGGCGCGGATATCCTGCGCATGTGGGTCGCATCGGTCGATTATTTCGAGGACGTCCGCATCGGCAAGGAGATCCTGGCCGGCACGTCGGATGCGTATCGCAAGCTCCGCAACACCTTCCGCTACCTGCTCGGCGCACTCGACGGCTATACGCCGGCGGAGGCGGTTCCGGTCGCGGACATGCCGGAACTGGAGCGCTATGCGCTGCACCTGCTCGCGACTCTCGATGCGGACCTGCGCGCCGCCACCGACGGCTTCGAGTTCAACCGCTATATCCGCGCGCTGACCGATTTCGCGAACGAGGACCTTTCGGCCTTCTTCTTCGATATCCGCAAGGACAGCCTCTATTGCGACGCGCCGTCGGACGTGAAGCGCCGGGCCTATCGCACCGTGCTCGACACGTTGTTCCACGCGCTGGTCCGCTATGCGACGCCGATCATCCCGTTCACGTCCGAGGAAGTCTGGCAGAGCCGTTTCCCCGACGAGAATGCATCGGTGCACATGCTGGTCTGGCCTGAGGTCGACGCCGGCTGGGCGGATGCCGCGCTGGGCGAGAAATGGCAGGCCGTACGCGCACGGCGCGAGAGCGTCACCGAGGCGATCGAGCCGCTGCGCCGCGAGAAGGTCGTGCGTTCCAGCCTGGAGGCCGAAGTGATCGTGCCTGATCTGGCCGGATTGTCCGCCGCGGACTTTGCCGAGATCTGCATCGTCGCCAGCGTCGCTGAGGGTGACGCGGTTGCCGTGGAGCGCACTGAAAAGTCGAAATGCGGCCGTTGCTGGCGCCATCTGCCCGAGGTTGTAGAAGACGGCGATCTGTGCGCACGCTGCGATACCGTGGTAAAGGGATGAACCGATGACACCCGGCATCCACTCCCATCGCCGTCTCGGCCTGATCCTGGCATTCGCGATCCTCATCGCCGACCAGATCGTCAAATATGTCGTGACTGGTCCGCTGGGCGTGGATGACTATGGCAAGTCGATCGAACTCCTGCCCTTCTTCAACCTGACCTACACGCGCAATTACGGCGTCTCCATGGGTTTCCTCCATGCCAGCACCGACGTGATGCGCTGGGGGCTGGTTGCGCTGACCGTCGGACTCAGCGTCGGTGTGGTCGCCTGGATGTGGAAGGAAAAGCGCCGTGCCGACATTCTCGGGCTCGGGCTGGTGCTGGGCGGCGCGCTCGGCAATATCGTCGATCGCAGCCGACTGGGCTATGTCGTCGATTTCGCGGATCTCCATTTCGGCGAGATCCGTCCCTTTTTGATTTTCAACGTCGCCGATGCTGCTATTACCATCGGCGTGCTCACCCTGCTGGTCCGCGCGCTGCTGATGCGCGACACGACCGGGGATGCAGCGAAAGGTACGGAGACTGTGGATGCGTAAGCCGGCATTGATCGCGATTTTGGGGATGGCCTTGGCCGGCCTGTCCGCATGCGGATCGAGCGGGTATCTCGATCGTGAGCGTCCCGACGAGTTTGCGGTCACCCGCAATGCGCCGTTGGTGATTCCGCCCGATTTCGCGCTGCTACCCCCCGCCCCCGGCGCCCCGCGCGCATCGGAAGCGGATTCGAGCACTCAGGCGCTTCAGGCGATGTTCGGCGGCCCGGCAGCGCGTAGCGCGGCGGAAAGCGGCGTCGTCAGCCAGGCTGGCGGCACCCACGCTTCGCCGGGCATCCGTTCGGACGTGGGCGATCCGAAGACCGACGTCGTCGACAAGGGCGCCGTGACCCGCGACATCATCGCCGCGCCCGAAGGCGATGGCCAGGAAGCGCGCGCGACCGTCCCGAAATAAGGGGCGTGCCGGGCAACCGGCGCACCATCTTCGTTTCCAGATGAAGAAAAGGGACCGCTGCACCCCCCAGTGCTGCGGCCCCTCCCCCCGTTAGAGCCCGATCACTCGCGGCGAAAGCGGCATGCGCTTGCGCAGTGAATCGGACCCTCGACCCATGAACGCCCGATCGGCCAGGCATATGCCCGCCGACCAGGGCGAGCGAGTCAGAACGAAACGCCCACCGAGGCGACAATCCCCGCCTTGGCAATGTTCTTGCCACTGATCGCGCTGAACGACGCGCCGTCGGTGTCGACATAGGACAGGCCGAACGACAGGTTCTTCCAAGCATAGGTCGCCCCCACGCTCCAGTCGCTATATTCCTTGCCGATGGTCAGGAAGCTCGGGCCGAAACTGTGGCCGAAATGCGCCGAGACGGACAGCGGCGTATTGGGAATACCGGATGACAGATCGGCGGCGAGATAGAGGTTGTCCTCCTTGCCGCCACCGATCGACAGAGCGTTCGATTTCGGCGCATAGTTCGCAGTCAGCTTGCCGGTGACCGGACCGAAGGTGTGCGAGACCGAAACATAGGGCTCGAAAAAGTCGCTGTCATATCCGGGGATGATGTCCTCGGCGCCGGGATAGTAATAATAGAGGACGCCCATATCGAGCGTCGTGCCGCCCTCGAACGTCTTCTTCCAACCGACGATGAAGTCGATTTCCTGGTCGCTACCGCCGGCGACATAGTCGTCGATCGAGGAACCCCAGACCGTCGCGTAAAGGCCCGAATCGTGGGAAACGGTGAAACCACCCTGGACGGCGAATTCCTTGTCGGTCTGCGATATGCCGCGGAAACGATAGTCTGAGACGAGGGTCGCGCTACCCGACAGCGTGATGCTGCTTTGCTCCTCGGGCGCGTCTTGCGCATAGGCCGGGGTAGCGAGCATGGCGATAGCCAGGGCCGTGAGGCCGGTGATGGACGTGCGCATGATATTCCTTTCTGGTTCGATGCGTCGTCCCGCCTGCGTTCCCGATTTCGCTTCTCTGGACGGACCGGAGCGAATTACCGTGGAACGCAACAAAGATGACCGATCATGTTGCGGCGCACAAGATTATTGTCCGTACCACCGAATGATCGGGCATTTGTGTTGCCGCAGCGCAACACCGACGCCGACGGCGCAGCATGGAGGCCAATTTCGATGGGCCTGAACGAAGCGCCCCCGTATGTGTCGGCATCTTCGAGATCGAGAATAATTGTTTGTTAGTCACGGTTGGGCGATAATGCCGCCATGTCGAATCTCGCCTCTTCGCCGGTGGCGGAACCCCGGCCGGCCCCTGCCGAGCAGATCGCGCAACTGCGCGCCATCCGCGCGCTGGTGGACGAACTCGCGGGCAACGCTCCGTCGGGACAGCCGGTGGCGCGTGACGATTTGGACCTGCGCTACGATCGCGCGCCATCGATCGCCCAGCGGCGTTTCGACGCACTTGCCGGCGAGACCGCCGCCTATGCCGCAGCAGGCCTGTCCGCGCTGATCGCCGGCCGTGGCGCGGGCGGACTCATCGACGGTGCTGCCGCGCATCTCGCGCGTGAAATGGAACGATCGATCCGCCGCATGGAAACATTGCTGGGCTGACGCGGCGCCGCTTCGCAACGACCAAACACGCAATCCCGATCAGGTCGCCGGCGGCACCGTCCGCATCGTGATCTGGCGCTGCGGCAGCGGCACTTCGATGCCATTCTCGCGGAACAGCCGCCACAGGCGAATCAGCACGTCCGACTTGACGTTCGTTACGCCGCTTTCGGGATCGCTGATCCAGACCAGTATCTCATATTCGATGCCATTCTCGCCGAATGCCAGCATCCACACACTGGTCGGGGGGTCGTTGAGCACGCGCGGCGCCTCATGCGTGGCCGCCATCATCAGCGCCTGCGCCAGATCCTGATCGCAGCCATAAGCGACCCTGACCGGGATGTGGATGCGGACGTCGCGGTTGGAATAGGACCAGTTCTCGACTTCCTGGGTCATCAGATTCTCATTGGGAATCAGATGCTCCTTGCCGTCGCGCGTGACGACGGAGACCGCGCGGATGCCGATCTTGTTCACCCAGCCGAAGCTTTCGCCGACCACGATCACGTCACCCGGCTTGATCGATCGATCCATGAGCAGGATGATTCCGGCGATCAGGTTGCCGAACGTCTTCTGCAGGCCGAAACCAACAGCAAGGCCAAGCGCGCCCGAGAAAACCGCAAGTGCAGTGAGGTCGATGCCCAGCAGGTCGACGCCCACGAAGAATGCGACGACGACCAGGGCGATGCCAAGAATCTTCTCCGCCAGCAGCCGTTGGGTGGCATCGAGCGCGCCGGTACGACGAATATAGCGGCGCAACAGGCGATGGGTCAGCCGCACGCCGACATAGAGCGCTATGCCGATCACGAACAATCGGCTGCCGCTGAGCAACGAAACCCGGTAACGGCCCGCTTCGAAACCGATCCGGTCCATGAGCACGATCACCTGATCGAGCGCAGGCACTTGCCCGGACAGCACCACCAGCAGCACACCGATCACCGCCATCCCGATCAGCCAACGGCAGATCACCGCGAGACCGATACGGCCTCCGCTCATCCTCGCGCTGCCCGAAAGCGATCGAGCCCGGCGGAAAGATCGGCGATCAGATCGTCGGGATCCTCGAGCCCGATCTGGAGGCGCACCAGCGGCCCCTCGGCCGACCAGCGCGTCACCGTCCTGACCGCAGCGGGATCGGCCGGAATGACGAGGCTTTCAAAGCCGCCCCACGAAAAGCCGATGCCGAACAGTTCCAGCCCATCGATCAATGCGCTGCGTGCCGCATCGTCGCCACCGTCGAGCACAAAAGCGAAGAGCCCGGACGATCCGGTGAAATCGCGGCGCCACAGATCATGGCCCGGAAAGTCCGGCAGCGCCGGGTGGAGCACGCGTGCCACCTCATCGCGCCCGGCCAGCCATTCGGCCACCGCCAGCGCGCTGCTCTGATGCCGGTCCATCCTGACACCCAATGTGCGCAGGCCGCGTGCGCCGAGCCAGGCATCGTCTGGCCCGACATGCTGGCCGAGCGCATAGGTGGTGCTGCGCAATGCCGGCCAATACTCGGCATTCGCGGTCACCGATCCCAGCATCGCATCCGAATGGCCGACGATATATTTGGTGCAGGCGAGGATCGAGATGTCGACCCCGGCGGCGATCGCAGGAAACAGCAACGGCGTTGCCCAGGTATTGTCGATCAGCGTGACGATGCCCCGCGCCTTGGCGGCGGCGCAGATCGCGGGAACGTCCTGTACCTCGAAGGTCAGGCTGCCCGGGCTTTCCATGAAGATCGCGCGCGTCGCATCGCCGATCAGCGCATCGATATCCGCACCGATCAGTGGATCATAATAGCGCGTCGTGATGCCGTAGCGCTTGAGCAGACCGTTACAGAAGGCGCGCGTCGGCTCATAAGCGCTGTCGACCATCAGCAGTTCGTCGCCCGGCTTCAGAACCGCCAGCAATGCAGTGGTCACCGCCGCGACACCCGAGGGATAAAGCAACGTACCCTCGGCGCCGGGCTCCATCTCGGTCAGCGCATCGGCCAGCGACCATTGGGTCGGCGTGCCCCGCCGCCCGTAATAAAACGCATGATGCGTGTCGCGATTGCGCGCGCGCATCTCGCCCACGCTGTCATACAGGATGGTGGAGGCACGCCAGACCGGCGGATTGACGACCGCGCCCGTCCATTCGGGGCGCCGCCCGGCCTGGACGAGCCGTGTTCCGTCGCCGCGCGCCTTGCCGTTCCCGGTGCCGCTCACGCCTTGCCCGTCGCCTTGGGCGTCGAAAGATCGGCGCCCCATTCGCTCCACGAACCGTCATAGAGCGAAACCTTCTCCGCGCCGGCCAGTAAGGCCCCGAAGAACAGGACGGACGCCGTGATGCCCGAACCGCAGGTGGTCACCACCGGCTTTTCCAGGTCGATGCCGGCTGCGTCGAACGCGGCCCGAATCTCCTCCGGGCTCTTCCAGCTGCCGTCCGCGCCGAACAGGCTGCCATAGGGCAGGTTCTTGGAACCAGGGATATGGCCGGCATGCGTGCGAGGGCGCGGATCTGGCTCTTCGCCGGTGAAACGCGCCGCGCCGCGCGCGTCGACGATCTGTTCCTTCGCGAAGGATACCACGTCCTTCATCTGGTCGAAGGTGCGCAACGTCGCATCATCCTTCCACACCGTGAAGTGACGGTGGCGCAGCTTCTCCTTGCCTGTCGCGATCTCGCGCTCCTCGGCCTTCCACTTGGCGAGACCACCATCGAGGATGGCGACATGATGCGCGCCGAAAAGTTTGAGCATCCACCAGGCGCGTGCGGCGGTATGGAGCGGCGTGTCGTCATACAGGACGATGCGGCTGCCGTCGCCCAGCCCCAGCGATTGCATCCGGCTCGCGAATTTCTCGGCCGGAGGCAGCATGTTGGGCAGATCGGTATTGGTATCGATCAGATTTTCGAGGTCCATATAGACCGCGCCGGGAATATGGCCCGCTTCGTAGAGTGCCGCGGCATCGCCGCCGCCCGGCAGGAAATAGGTGGCGTCCACGACGCGCAGATCCGGCGCCCCCAGCTCGCCCGCCAGCCATTCGGTGGAAACCAACATGTCCATAGATACGCCTCCCGATTCCGCTTCTGATTAGTCGCGCCCTCCGTCCACGTCGAGACGCGGACTGTCGATATCCAATCCTTACCCAATCTTTACCTTTTGGGTTTAGCTTGGGGTGCCCAGACGGAGAATTCCCATGCATATCGCAGCTAAGATGGCTGTCGACATCCCCGCATCCAACCGAAGGCGGGCCGAACGCCAAGCGGTTGAGGTCTCCACAACCCTGCGTGCGTCGGGACATCACGGAATCGACGTAGTGATCCGCAACATCTCCACACTCGGCTTCATGGCTGACGTATCCGCCGAATTCGAACCCGGCGATCAGGTTCGCGTCCGCCTTCCCTCGCTCGGCACGGTCGCCGCGCGCGTGGCCTGGGCACGCGAAGGCCAGATCGGCGCCGAATTCGAGACCGAGATCGACCTTCAGCGGCTTCGCGCCGTGCTGGCCGTCACGGGGGCTGCGCCGGCCAAGCGGGAACGGCGTCCGCGCCTGGTCTCCTGAGCCGGCGTGCGGGTGGAAACGACCGGAAGGACTCCATTCATCTAAGGTAAAGTTTCGGTAGGGCAACGTTAGCAGATGGGGAAAGCGAGTCTCATCATCGCAGCGACCGTGCTTGCGCCGATAGGGCTGTTTTACGTCAGCGACGCGCTTGCCGCGCGCTCGGCGCCGCCGAAGATGGCGTCCGAAGATTGCGACGAGCGCAAGGGCGCATCGCTTGCCTCAGCGACACCATCGTTCGAGATCCGGTTGCCCAAACCCAATATCCCCAAGCGCAAGCGCCGCTATATCCGGATGTGATTTTGCCACGAGTGGGCTTGCGGCGAGGAAACAGGCTGACACCCGGTTTCCCGGACAGATTTTCAGCATTGCTCGTATTTCCAGTTGCGCCGCTTGCCGTTCGCCAGCCATTCGATCGCCTGCGCTATCCGCCGATCGCGCGTCTCCGGCCGCTTCGCATCCGCGACCCATTCGACATATTCGCGCCGATTGCCGGGACTGAAGCCCGCGAACGTCGCAGTCGCCGCCGCATTGCCATCGAGTGCGGCCTGAAGTTCGGCAGGAACGACAAGTTCAGGCCTGGGATGTTTGAGCACGCGCGCCGCGCCTGTGCCGCTGTCGATGAGCGCGACCGCGCGCGCGATCAATTCCTCGAATACGGCATCATCGGGCAGATCATCGACAGAGGTCATCCGTCCGAACTGCCCCACCGCCTCTTTCGCGCGACCGACCTCTCCGGTTACTTCGGCACCACGCCAGAAACCGAAAGTCGCATGCGCCTTGAACGCGGCCATGCTGCACAGCAATTGCCCATGATAGATCCAGGCAGGCGAACTCCATTTGATCGCTTCCTGCGCATCGGGGCAATAGCGCCCCACCATGGCACGCCACGCGGTCAGGATCGGCCGTGCGAATTCGGCCTGACGGGCAATATAGGTGTCCACGCGATCATCCCTGGGCATTGGCGATCCCCTTCGATGTCTGTCACATGAACAGGCAGTAGTTTCCCGTTCACGAAACTCTCTGTGCGTCCACCCGTTTAGCACTCGTTCCGCCAGCGGGGGAACATTGAGGAGGACAAGATGAAGAAGCTCATTCTTGCAACAGTCATGCTGGCCTTTGCCGCCCCTGCGGCGCCAGCACTCGCACAGCCCCCTGGCCAGGCCAATCGTGAATATCAGCGCGATTTGCGCGACGCACGGCGCGACTATCGCGAAGACGTACGCGATGCGCGGCGCGATCGACGCCAGGCCAACCGCGACTGGCGCCGCTATCGCAGCTACGACTATAATCGCCTCGAGCCCGGCTATCGCAGCTATGACGCCGCCCGCTATTATCGCGATGGCCGCTATTATCAGCCACGCCGCCTGAGCAGGAACGACCGCATCTATCGCGGCAATGACGGTCGCTATTATTGTCGCCGCAACGACGGCACGACCGGCCTGATCATCGGTGGCGCGGTCGGCGGCCTGCTCGGCAATTCGCTCGCTTCGGGCCGCTCGAGCACCTTCGAAACCATTCTCGGCGCAGGCGCCGGTGCGCTGCTTGGCCGCGAGATCGATCGCGGCGGAGTTTCCTGCCGCTAATCGCGGACAGCATCTGTGTGGCAGGAAAGGTCCGGCGGGCTGCGTATCGTCCGCCGGACCAACTGCCTATTCGATCGATCCGCTTGCCATGACGCCCATGCCTGCCTTACTAACCCTAGTGTAAGTAACGCACACGGAGTCCGGTCATGGCCTATGCGCACAGCTTCGAAGCCAATCCGCATTGGCTGCCAAAAGGTGTCGGCCAGGCGCTCGACCATATTCCTGGTCATGATGGCCGGCCCTTTGTCGGCTCGACGCTCGACCAGCTTCGCGATCCGCATGCCTTCACGCGCCGGATGCATGCCCAATATGGCCCGGTCTATCGCATCCGCAGCTTCGGCGGGCGCACCGTCACCCTGCTCGGCCCCGACGCCAACGAACTGATCCTGTTCGACCGCGACAAATTATTCTCGTCGGAACAGGGCTGGGGTCCGATGCTCAACCTGCTGTTTCCACGCGGCCTGATGCTGATCGATTTCGAGAAGCATCGCGCGCATCGCCGCGTACTCTCCGTCGCATTCAAGCCGGAACCGATGCGGCGTTATGCCGACTCGCTCAACGAGGGTATCGCCGCCGGCATCCCATCGTGGAGCGGGCGCGACATCCTTTTCTACCCCGAGATCAAGCAGCTGACGCTCGATCTCGCCGCATCGTCTTTCCTCGGCATTCCGTGGGGGCCGGAGGCCCGGCGCGTGAACCAGGCATTTGTCGATATGGTCCAGGCAACGGTCGGCGTCGTCCGCATCCCCCTGCCCTTCACGGACATGCGGCGCGGGGTGAAGGGCCGCGACTATCTGCTCGATTATTTCGGACGTGAGGTTCCGAAGCGGCGCGACGGCGATGGCGACGACATTTTCAGCCAGATCTGCCGCGCGACGCACGAAGATGGCAGCCTGTTGACCGATGACGAGATCATCGATCACATGAACTTCCTGATGATGGCCGCGCACGATACCATCACCTCGTCGGTCACATCGATGGTGTCCTTGCTCAGTCGCAATCCCGAATGGGAGGAGAAACTGCGCGCCGAGATGCTCGGACTTGGCCTGAACGGTGATTCACTGCCCTATGAGCGCGTCGACGAACTCGTCCTGACCGAATACGCCTTCAAGGAATCACTGCGGATGATCCCGCCGGTACCGTCGATTCCGCGACGGGCCGTGCGTGACTTCTCGTTCGGCGGCTATGATTTCCCGGCGGGTACATTCGTGGCTGCGGCGGTCGCCTTCACCCACAAGATGCCGGAGATCTGGCCGGATCCGGAGCGGTTCGACCCGATGCGCTTTGCGCCCGACGCGGCGCGCGGACGCCACAAATTCGCGTGGGTCCCCTTTGGTGGTGGCGCGCATATGTGCCTGGGCCTCCACTTCGCCTATCTCCAGGCCAAGACCTTTTTCTACCATTTGCTCACCACCCATCGGATCGTCCGCACGCATCATGGCGAGACCGCATGGCAATATTGGCCGATCCCAAAGCCGAAGGACGGCCTGCCGATCCGTTTCGAACGCCTTTGAGCACCTACGCTTGACGGCTCGCGGGCCTAACTGTATTATACAATTAATACACTAGGAGATATTGGATGCGCGCTTCCCTTCTCGCCCTGGCCGCACCGCTCGTGCTGCTCTCAGGCTGCGGCAGCAACGGCGACAACGATACCGGAACCAGCATCTCGATCACGGGCAATGACAATGAGGGCAAACCCGCCGCTGCCAGCCTCGATGGCAAAAGCGGCGAGGTGAAGATCGACGTTCCCGGGTTCGAGGCCAATATCAAGCTTCCCAAACTTCAGCTCGATGCCGACAATTTCGACATTGGCGGGGTCAAGCTCTATCCCGGTTCCAAGGTGACCGCGATGAACATCGACACCGGCAAGAAAGCCAAAGTCGGCGATACCGTGACGATCGCGTTCGATTCGCCCGCCGATGTCGCGACGGTGAAAGCCTGGTTCATCGAGAAGATGAAGGCGGAGAGCTTCACCCTGGCCGAAGCCGCAACCGGGATTTCCGGCAAGACCGATGAAGGCGACGCTTTCACGCTGACACTGACCCCCGGTGCGGCCGGTCAGAGCAAAGGCGCGATCAACATCACCAGTTGAGCGCGCTGGAACACGAGTCAATTCAGACCGGCTCGACCACCTGAATCCGACGCATCCCGACGAGCACCGAGGCGGTGTAGATGCCGAGGCCGGTCCAGATCAGTGCAAAACAGATGACATGCGCACTGGTCAGCGGCTCGCCATAAGCGAACACCGCGAGCAGGAAAACGATCGTCGGCGCGATATATTGCAGCAGGCCGAGCGTGGCATAAGGCATGCGCCGCGCCGCCGCCGCGAAGAACAGCAACGGCACAGCCGTCACCACACCGCTGACCACCAGCAACCAGCTGATCGTCCGATCCGCCCCGAATGCAAGATCTCCGCTCGATCCTATCCAGGCGACCCAACCGAGCGCAAAGGGCGCCAGGATCATCGTCTCGATCGACAGCCCCTCGATCGCATCGACCGGCGCCATCTTGCGCAACAGTCCATAAATTCCGAAGCTGAAACCAAGCGCCAGGCTGATCCAGAGCCCTTCGCCGGCACTCGTCGCGAGCACGATGACGCCTGCCGCCGCCAACGCGACCGCAACCATCTGGATACGGCCCAGACGCTCTTTCAGAAAGATTACGCCCAGCGCGACGTTGATCAACGGATTGAGGAAATAACCGAGGCTGGCCTGCAAGACATGATCGTTAAGCACCGCCCAGATATAGACCAGCCAGTTCGCCGCGATCAGCAGAGCCGACAATGTCAGGTATCGAAGCGCCACCGGATTGCGCAACGCCGCACGCAGATGGCCGAAGCGGCGACCGAATCCGATCAGCACCGCCAGCAGGACCAGCGACCACAAGATCCGTTGTGCAACGATCTCGCCCGCCGAGACCGTGTGCAAATGCTTGAAGAAAACCGGAAGGAAACCCCAGGAGAGATAGGCTGCCAGAGCATAGATCAGCCCTGCCCGGCCTTGCGAGATACGCGCGTCCATGGCGCGCCCTTAGCAGAGACAGCGGCGCAGGGGAGACGTTATCGCCTTGCAGCGCTCAAAGAAAATCCCTGGCGGTTATTCGCCGCGATCGAGCAGGAAGGCATGACGTGTCCCGCCTTCCCCGCTGGCCGCGAGAATCTCGTCGCGCTGGAGCGGGTCGTAATCGTCCAGATCGCCGCCTTCGCCGTCCAGCGCCGAATCGAGGCCGATCAGCATCTCGTCGGGATGGCGTGCGGTATGTGGGGGAATATCGGTGTTTTGAGGCGGCACAGTCTCTCTCCCTGCAACAGGTTGATCCGCGCCCCGGAGTCGCCCCCCGGGGCGAATGCACAGGGCAACACTCCCATGCCCCCCAGTCAAGTGCATAGCGTCGGGTTTCGCGATGGAGCGCGATCGACTGCGGATGGAACGCGCTTGGCAATGGCGGGAGCAAACGACTAGAGCCGTCCCGTCAGGGCGGAATCGCCCTGCCGGACAAGAAAGGCTCAACCCATATCTTGAGCGCTTCCCGACCGAAGAGCCGGTTCCCGCGTTTTCGGGAAGCGCTCTGGGAGGGCCGGAAATTCGAAGGAAAGAATGCGAGATGGGTGAACCCCTGAGAGTTGCGATGGCGGGGCTTGGCACGGTGGGCGGCGGGGTAATCCGTCTGCTCGAGGTCAACCGCGCGCTGATCGAACGGCGCGCCGGACGCCCGATCGAGATCGTCGCAGTCTCCGCGCGTGACCGGAACAAGGATCGCGGCTTCGATATTTCGGGCTTCCAATGGGTCGACGACATGACGACGCTTGGTGAGATCGAAGGCGTCGACGCGGTGGTCGAGCTGATCGGCGGCGCCGACGGACCGGCGCTCGCGTTGGCGCGGCGTACATTGGGCGCCGGCAAGGCATTCATCACCGCGAACAAGGCGATGATCGCACATCACGGCCTCAGCCTTGCCGGGATTGCCGACGCGCAGGACATCCCGCTGAAATTCGAGGCCGCGGTCGGCGGCGGCATTCCGGTGATCAAGGGGATGCGCGAAGGCGCTGCCGCCAACGAGATCAAGCGGGTCTACGGCATCCTCAACGGCACCTGCAATTATATCCTGACGACGATGGAAGAGCATCGCCGCGACTTTTCGGAAGTGCTCGCCGAGGCGCAGGCGCTGGGTTATGCCGAAGCCGATCCCAGCTTCGACATCGACGGCGTCGATGCCGCGCATAAATTGTCGATCCTGGCCAGCCTGTCCTTCGGCAGCGAACTAGATTTCGGGGGCGTCGTGACGACCGGCATCCGGCACGTGACCGCCGCGGATATTTCGGAGGCGCAGGCGCTGGGTTTCCGCGTTCGGCTGGTCGGAATGGCGGAGGCCGACGGCGAGGGCCTGTTCCAGCGCGTCCATCCGTGCATGGTGCCGATGGCCCACCCGCTGGCACATGTCACCGGATCGACCAACGCCGTCGTCGCAGAGGGCAATTTCGTCGGACGACTGCTGTTCCAGGGTGCGGGCGCCGGCGACGGCCCGACCGCATCGGCCGTGGTCGCGGACCTGATCGACGTCGCCCGCAACGAATATGGCCCCGCCTTCGCGATGCCGGTCGGATCGCTTGCGCGTCCGCCGCGCGGCGATTTGGGCAGCCGGACGGGCCGCAGCTTCCTGCGCCTGACCGTGCAGGACCGCACCGGCGTGCTTGCTGAAATCGCGACCGCGATGCGCGATGCCGGCGTCTCGATCGAAAGCTTCATCCAGCGCGGCGCCAGCGAGGACGGCGGCGCACTGATCGTGCTGGTGACGCATGCCTGCCCCGAGCGCTGCGTAACCGACGCGCTGGAGCGACTGGCGGGATCGGACAGCCTGACCGCGCCGCCGATGCTGATGCACATTCTGGATCTCTAGATCTCAACCGTCGTTCCGGTGAAGGCTGGGATGACGGTTGCGCCGGGGAAAGCCCGCCCTACTTCCGTCCCGGTATCGGCGGCGGGTCGATCGCGCCGTCCGGATCGATCAGCCGCTTGATACCCTGAAGCGCGACGCCAGCTGCAGCCATGACGGATATCCCGCCGGTACAGGATTCGCCGTTCTGGATGACGCCGCAGGATCCGGTCCGCATCCGTGCCGCCGAGGCGCCAGGCATATCGCCGGTCGCCCGCCTTTCTCCATCAGGCGCATCCCGTTCGCCCCGCAACGGCAGGCGCGCGCGCTGATCGTCACGCTTGCCGCAGACCAGAATCTCTCCCGAAATGGGATCGGCACCGGCGCACCGCGCGTCCGGAACCGCAGTCATATCCTTATAAGCGTCGAGTACGCCTTCTGCCGTCATCGGCTCCGACTGCGCCATCAGCGGCGGAGCGGACGCAAAGATCGCCGAAACGCAGAAAGCGGCGATCGCGATTCTCGACATTGCAACAACCCTCGCCTATCGCGCTTTCGCAGCCGATATAGGGGAACACGAAGCCGATGGTGGAAGCAAGCCGGATTCTCGACCGCGTCCTGGTACTGGAAATGGTACGCGTCACCGAAGCCGCGGCAATCGCCGCCTCCACGCTGATCGGGCGCGGCGACGAGAAAGCGGCCGATGCCGCCGCCGTCGAAGCGATGCGCCTGGCGTTCAACGACCTCTATATGGACGGCACCGTCGTCATCGGTGAGGGCGAGCGCGACGAAGCGCCGATGCTCTATATCGGCGAGAAGGTCGGCAACGCGATCGGCACCGGGCCGAAGATCGACATTGCGCTCGATCCGCTCGAAGGCACGACGATCACCGCCAAGGCCGGCCCCAACGCACTGGCGGTTCTCGCCATCTCCGAAGAAGGCGGCCTGCTCAACGCGCCCGACGTCTATATGGAAAAACTGGCGGTCGGCCCCGGCTATCCCGACGGCATCATCGATCTCAAAAAATCGGTGAAGGACAATGTCTGCGCGGTCGCCGAGCACAAGGGCGTCGACCCGTCCGAGATCATCGTGTGCGTGCTCGATCGTCCACGCCATGAAAAGCTGATCGCCGACCTGCGCGAGATCGGCTGCGGCATCATGCTGATTCCCGATGGCGACGTGGCCGGCGTGATCGCGACCACCGATCCCGACACGACCATCGACATGTATATGGGTTCCGGCGGCGCACCCGAGGGCGTGCTCGCCTGTGCCGCGCTGCGCTGCGTCGGCGGCCAGTTCAAGGGGCGGCTGATCTTCCGCAACGACGACGAGAAGGCGCGCGCCCGTAAATGGGGCATCACCGATCTCGACAAGATCTATGACCTGAAGGAACTCGCCAAGGGCGATTGCATCTTCGCCGCGACCGGCGTGACCGACGGATCGCTGCTCCAGGGCGTGAAGCGCAAGCGCGGCGGACTGATGACCACCGACAGCGTCGTGATGCGCGCCAGCTCCGGCACGGTGCGCTGGGTGAAGGGCGAGCACCGCAAGCGCCCCTGAACGGTCACTGTTTGCACTGATCTCTCCCTCGTCGTGATTCCCGCTTTCACGGGAATGACGACAAGGGCTTTCCCGCAGACCCTTCGGCCTGCTTATCGTCGGGCGGGATGACGATCGCGTCGCAGCCGATGCGCTGGACAGTCACGGGACGTTGGTGGATGCTCGACCGGTCTTTCCCGGGGGATCATCATGCTTCGCACCCTGTTTTCGTCGGTCGCCTTGCTGCTGTGCGCCGCACCGTCGCTCGCCCAGACCGCGCCGGCCGCCAATGCCGCCACCGAATCGCCCTTCGCCTATCAAGAGCTGATGGTGCCGATGCACGACGGCATCCGGCTGCAGACCGTGATATTGCGGCCCAGGGCGAAAACCGGGCCGCTACCGATCATCCTCGTCCGCACGCCCTATGGCGTCCCAACCGCCGCGCCACGCCAGGCGCCGGGTTTTCTGCGCGCGATGATGGACGATGGCTATATCATCGTGATGCAGAGCATGCGCGGCCGCTTCAAATCGGAAGGCTCGTTCAGCGCCTCGATGGCGGTCGATCCCGCAAATCCCAAGGCCGTCAACGAAGCGACCGACGCCTATGATTCGATCGACTGGCTGGTGAAAAACCTGCCGGCCAACACCGGCAAGGTCGGGATGATCGGCATTTCCTATCCCGGTCTAGGCGCGGCGATCGCGCTGACCAAGCCGCACCCGGCGCTGAAGGCGGTGAGCCCGCAGGCGGCGTGGAGCGACTGGTGGATGAACGACGACCTCCACCGCTATGGCGCGATCCGGCTGAGCTATGCCACCGACTGGCTGTGGGGACTCCAGGCCGAGAAGATGGACAATGCCAGCTTCCCCTATCCCGACGCCCGGGATCTCTACGACTGGTTCCTGGCGCAGGGGAATGTCGAGAATATCGAGACACGCTACATGAAGGGGCGCGTGCCCGCATTCCGCGCATTGATCGATCATCCGGACTATGATGCACACTGGAAGCGCGAGCGCTGGACCGAGTATCTCGGCAAGACGGTGATACCCACGCTCAACGTCGCCGGCTTCTGGGACCAGGAGGATCCCTGGGGAAGCTGGGAGATTTATCGCAAGGCCGAGCAGAACGATCCCGACCATCTCAACGTGATGGTCGCCGGCCCGTGGAATCATGGCAGCTGGGCCGGCAAGGGCGACATGATCGGCCCCGTCGTGCCACTCGGCACCGAAAGCGGCACCCAGTTCCAGACGGAAATCCAGGCGCCCTTCTTCCGCTACTGGCTGCACGGCAAGGGCACAAAGCCCGGCTGGGAAGCGCGCATGTTCCAGAGCGGCTCCAACAGCTGGAAAAGCTATGCGGCCTGGCCGCCCAGCCAGGCAAAGCCAACCAACCTCTATCTCCACACCGACGGCACACTCTCCTTCACCGCACCAGGCGTGGTTCCGGCGGACAGCGGCTATCGCGAATATGTCTCCGATCCCGCAAAACCCGTCCCCTTCCGTGCACGGCCGATCTCGCCGACCTATCCGTGCGGCGACTGGTGCTGGTGGGAAGCGCGCGACCAGCGCTTCGTCGATGGCCGGCCCGACGTGCTGACGTATGTCAGCGCACCGCTGACCGAGGATCTGACGGTGAGCGGCGACGTGGCGGCGACGCTGTTCGCCTCGACCAGCGGCACCGACAGCGATTTCGTCGTCAAGCTGATCGACGTCTATCCCAATGATGCGCAAAAGGTGCCCCAGGGCGATGGCGCGCCGGCGATCGGCGCCTCTGCCGAGACGATCAACGGCTATCAGTTGCCCATCGCGATGGAGGTGCAGCGCGGGCGTTGGCTGGCATCGAAGGAGACACCGGCGGCGCTGACCCCGGGCAAGGCGATCCCCTGGCAATTCCCGCTGCGCGATCGCAACCATGTGTTCCTGAAAGGGCACCGGATCATGGTGCAGGTGCAGTCGAGCTGGTTCCCGATGATCGATCGCAATCCGCAGACCTTCGTGCCCAACATCGCGAAGGCGCAGCCCGAAGCTTACAAGGCGGCAACCCAGCGCGTCTTCTCCACCGCCGATATGGCCTCGCGGATCACCCTGCCGGTCGTGAAATGAGGATTTCGAAGCGCCACGCTGCGTGACCCAGGAAGGATTCACCTTGCCCGCTTAAGGGTCTAATAGGGTCGGATGACCTCAGCACTCAACGTGACCCGATCGATTCTCGGCCAACCCTGGCGCTGGCGCGGGCGGGAGACCGGCGCGCGCGACGTGGATTTCGAACCCGACGATCTCGTCACCCAGTTGCTGCTGACGCGCGGCTGCCCGCGCGACGCGCTCGAGGCGCATCGCGCGCCCAGCATTCGGGGTTTTATGCCCGATCCGTCGATCTTCCGCGACATGGATCGCGCCGCCGAACGACTCGCCGCGGCAGTGCTCGCGCAGGAGCGGGTGACGATCTTCGGCGATTACGACGTCGACGGCGCGACGTCCGCCGCGCTGCTGATCCGCCTGCTCCGCGAGCTCGGTCTCGACGCGCAGGCCTATATCCCCGACCGGTTGATGGAGGGCTATGGCCCGTCGGGCGAAGCGCTCGTCCGCATCGCCGAAGCCGGCTCGACCTTGATCGTCACCGTCGATTGCGGCGCGCAGGCGTTCGAGGCGCTCGACATGGCAAAAGCGGTCGGCGTCGATGTGATCGTCGTCGATCATCACAAATGCGCCAGCGCCCTCCCCGCCGCCTATGCGCTGGTCAATCCCAATCGCCTGGACGAGGACGAGGGCGCCGCCCACGGACATCTCGCGGCGGTCGGCGTCGCTTTCCTGCTGGGTGCTGCGCTGCTCCGGCTGCTGCGCCAGCGTGGGCATTTCTCGACGCGCGCCGAACCCCGCCTGATGGACCTGCTCGATATCGTCGCACTGGGCACCGTTGCCGATGTCGCATCGCTGCGCGGGCTCAATCGCGCCTTTGTGGCGCAGGGACTGAAGGTGATGGCGGGCAGGCGCAATGTCGGGCTCAACGCGCTGATCGCCGCGTCACGGCTGAACCGCGCACCGACCTGCACCGATCTGGGCTTCGCGCTCGGCCCGCGAATCAATGCGGGTGGGCGAGTCGGCAAGTCCGATCTCGGCGTCCGCCTGCTCGTCACCGAAGATCCCGACGAAGCGCGCGGCATTGCCGAAGAGCTCGACCGGCTCAACGAAGAACGCCGCGCGATCGAATCGCTGGTGCAGGAAGCTGCTGAAGTCGCGTCGATCGGCCAGGGCAATCGTGCGGTTGCCCTTGTTTCGGGTCGCGGCTGGCATCCCGGCGTGATCGGCATCGTCGCCGGCCGGCTGAAAGAAAAGCTCGGCCGCCCGGCGATCGTCATCGCCATCGACGAGGATGGCGTCGGCAAGGGATCGGGCCGCTCGATCTCGGGGGTCGACCTGGGCGCGGCGGTGCTTGCCGCCAAGGAAAGCGGGCTGCTCGTCGCGGGCGGCGGACATGCCATGGCGGCCGGACTCACCGTCGCAGCCGACCGAATCGATGCGTTCGCCGAATTCCTCGACGAACGCCTGTCCGCCGATGTCACGCGTTCGCAGGGCGAACGCGCCCTGCTGCTCGACGCGGTGATCGCGCCGGGTGGTATGACCCCCGCCCTGGTCGAGGCGCTGGAGGCGGGCGGGCCCTATGGCATGGGCTGGCCGGCGCCGCGCGTCGCCGCCGGGCCGGTCAGGATCATCAAGGCGGATATCGTCGGCACCGGCCATGTCCGCGCGATCATGGGCGGTGACGACGGGCGCAGCTTCAAGGCGGTCGCATTCCGCGCGGCAGAGACAGAATTGGGCCAGGCAATGCTGGCCGCGCCGCGCGACCGCAAATTGTGGATCGCCGGACGCGCCCGGATCGACGACTGGGGCAGCCGCCCCGCAGCAGAGCTACATATCGACGACGCCGCCTGGGCATGAAATATCTCTGTCCGGACCGGGTTGACCGACGCGACATCCTCGCCTAGTTGCTCGCCAGCCTTCACGGCCCCTTCGTCTAGCGGTTAGGACGCGGCCCTTTCACGGCTGAAACACGGGTTCGATTCCCGTAGGGGTCACCAATTTTTTCAATGACTTATCGTCATTGCAAGGCGATCCAGGCAAAACCCTCGTGAATATGCCGTCCGTGGACTCGAATGATAGAGCCCACGCCGACGAACCATTTTCCCGGTCAATGCTCGCTGCGAGCATTATTCTCCGCCTCATTTCGATCGCGCGATCGCCGAAAACGAAATGTTCGGGATTTACCGCGAGCGTCGATTTCAACGGGCTATCGACCCGGGTCGACCTTGATCGGAAGACAAACGATCAATCCACGATGAAGATCTTCGCACCCTTCTGCGTGACTGAACGGTGCGCGGCGTCGCCGGAGTTCGACACCTGGTAACTCATCCCCGGCGTCAGCACGAAACTGCGCCCGTCACGCAGCTCCGAGACCAGTTCGCCCTCCAGCACATAGAGAACGTGACCGCGGTCGCACCAATGATCGGCCAGATAGCCGGGCGAATATTCCACGATCCGCACGCGCAGATCGCCGATCTCGAACGTCCGCCAGATCGCCTCGCCGGTTTCTCCGGGATAGACGACCGCCGGAACCTCCGCCCAGTTGGTGACGGTGAATGCGAGGTCGGGAAAGTTCATGATGGGTTTACCGTTCGGATATCGATGCGCCGCCCGCGGGCGGCAGAGGCGCGCGTTGTCCGCTGCCGGGGCCAATCGGGTCAAGGGGAGAGGCGGCAATATTCACCGCCCTCCCCAAACCTCCGCAATTTATCCTCAGAAGCTGTATTTGATGTCGACACCATAGGTACGCGCCGTGCCCCGGATGAACTGGGTGAGGCCGGTCGCATTGCCACGCTGACGCAGCTTGTTGCGATCGTTGAGCAGGTTGTTGACGTAGCCGGTGACGCGAAAACGCCCGGCTTCGAGGCTGAGATTCAGGTTGATCAGTTCCTGATGGTCAAGCTTGAGCAGATTATTGTCCAGCTCATAGCCGCCCCAGCGATTGGAATAGCTCGCCTGATTGAAGACGGTCAGGCCATCGCGGATCGGAAACCGATAGGTTGCCACTGTGCTGACCGACCATTTCGCGGTCTGCGGCACCTGGTTCCCGGAATAGTCGTTGCCGAACCTGTCGACATAGCCTGCGTGGAACTTGGCATCGAGGTAACCGGCGGCGGCATACAGGCTGAGGCCCTTGAGCGGACGAATGGTGACATCCGCCTCCGCGCCATTGGTCGTCGTCCGCCCGCCATTGCCGACGATCGCCACGCCGAGCAGTTGAAAGATCGAATTATCGTCGGTCACGAAAATCGCGGCATTCTTCCGCTCCACCCGGAAAACGGCAAGGTTGATATGGATCTTGTTGTCCCAGGCGGTGCCCTTTGCGCCCAGTTCGTAGCTGACCGCCTTTTCCTGATCGAACGGCAGCAAGTCGACGCTGCTCGCTTCGTTGTTGTAGCCGCCCGCCTTGAAGCCCGTCGCGACCTTCGCATACATCATCCACGCTTCGACCGGCTTGTAGCTGATGCTGACGGTCGGCGAAAAATTGGTCCAGGAATTCGTGGTTTTATAGTCGACGGTCCACGGCGCCTGATTGAAGTGAAAACCGGGAAAACCGATCTGCGGCACGCCGATATCCGCGCCGGTGCCGCGAAACGGCGCCGCCGACGGGGTTTCGACGAAGTTGGTGTATTTCTTCCTTTCGTGGGTGAATCGCCCCGATGCCGTGATGTCGATCTGCGGCGTCAAATGATAGGTCAGTTCGCCGAACGCCGCCCATGACATCAGCTTGGTGGAAATCGTCGTCATTGGCGATTGCGTGCCGAGATCCAGGAATGTCGGCCCCTGCCCCGGCACGAACCCGCCCGGCACGACACCGACCGGCAGATTGAGCACGCGGTAGGAATCGCGATCCTCGTTCAGATAATTCACACCGACAAGATAATCGAAGGCACTGCCCCCGCCCGGCGAGGTCAGGCGCGTTTCGACGAACCAGTTATGTTCGTTGCCCTGGCGGGTCGCGCCGCCGGCGCCCACGAACGGCGCATAGCCGGTCTGCGAATCCACTTTGAGATTGCGATAGCTCACCAATGTCGTGAGCGTGCCGATGTCGACGTCCAGATCGGCCTGGGTCGTCGCCTGCCAAGTGTCCTTGATCACGCGATGCTTGCCCGAAATGATCAGCGCGCCCTCGTCGGTGCCCGGCGGCACCGAATTGCCGAGACGCGGACCATTGATCAGGATCGCAGCGGGATTGAAGCTGTGCTGATATTCGAGCGTCGCGTTGATCGTCAGCCTGTCGCTGGGCTTGTAGAGTATCGCGGCGCGAGCCCCGGTGGCATCGACCTTGTCGAGTTCCGCGCCGGTGATCGCGGACTTCGCCTTCCCGTCCTTCTGGCCGATATGATAGGCATTGAGCCGCACGGCCAGCGTGTCGTCGAGCGGCACATTGATCATGCCGCGATATTCCTGGCGATTGAAATTGGCGACGGTCAGTTCCGCCATGCCCTCCAGGCGATCGGCCGGCTTCTTGCTGACGATGTTGATCGCGCCACCGATCGCATTGCGCCCGTACAGCCCACCCTGCGGCCCCTTGAGCACTTCGATCCGTTCGAGATCGTTGAACTGGTCGAGCCCGACCACGGACGAGCCGATATAGACACCGTCCTTGTAAAGGCCGTAGCCCGGTTCCTCGACATCGGTGTTCCGCACGACGCCGCGGATAGAGATGCTGCCGGTGAACGAATCGGCCTGCATGTCGTCGAACGAGACATTGGGGATGAACTGGAAGACATCCTCGATCCGGTTGACGCGCGAATCCTCAAGGAATTGCGCGGTCATCGCGGTGATCGCGATCGGGATGTCGCGCGCCAGTTCCTCGCGTTTGCGCGCCGTCACGACGATGTCGTCCGGAGAGGCCTCGACCTTGGCCTGCGCCGCATGAACCGGCGGCGCCAACAGCGCCAATGCCGATATCATGGCAGACCCCAGACCTGCCTTATATACGAGAACCATTCACGCCACCCCCTCTTACATGTTGTTAATCAACATTATTTCTTATTCATCTTGTGCGCTCGCCCCCCAGGGCCGAGCGTCGAATGGTTTCTCGCAGCAAGGCGCGCAAAGGGCGTCGCCCGATTGCTCGGGAAAACGACGGATCAGAGTTCGACGACAGACCCCGTCATGATCGTGACCAGGCCGTCCGCGAAATTGACCAGATCGGCGCCTGTCGCGGCATTTTCCGGACTTTTCATCGCGGCCCTGAAGCTGTCGGCATCGGCGAAGAACAACTCCGCCATCAGGAAATAGCCCGGTTCCCCCATCAGGGTGCGATCGACGATCGTCACTTCGGTCCGCACCAGCCCCGGCACCTTCGCCACCAATGGCAAATGGGTATCGCGATAATAGGCCATGAACGCGGCCGGATCAGCGGGTGCCCGGTACAATATGATCAGCTTCTTCATGAGCGCGTTCCCTCGTCCGATCGTCTCGTTTGAAATCGCGTGTCGATCACCCGCACGGCCTCGCCCCGCGAACGGACAACGCTTCCCGACAGCCGCACATCAACCGCACAGACGCCGATCACCGCCTCGATCGGCTCATACATGCGCCCTCCTATCGTCTATTTATAGATTGGCCAGTCGGCTTATTATTGGCAAGCAAAAATTTTGAGCGCGCTTACTCTCACCGTATTTTCGCCGAATTCTTTATTAAATTAATTGTCCAATTGGTCCATTAATTATGCACGGCTCGTTGAACGCAACACAGCGATGTCCACTGTGAAACTCGACAAAAGCCCCGATACGGCGCCGGAACCGATCGGCGGCGAGGTGGCGGTGAAGGCCGATTACGGCCTCAGACGGTGCTGCTGGCCGACACTGTCGTGCTTGATTTCAACTCGGCAGGGGTCGCGCCATAGGCTCGCACGACGACCGCTCCGTTCAAGGCCATCAAATGGTCAGCCACGCCAATTCGGCGGCATCGACTGCCTCGACCATGTCCGCTTCGGCACCTGCAAGTGACAGCCGCTGGCGTACCGCGTCCGCATCGCCACCCCTGGGAAACGCGCGATCGGCCTTCGCCGCCTTTGCAAGGTCGCCGATCCAGCCATCATTCTGTGTCTGGGCCAGCAGCCAGCTGCCAAATGGCGTTGAAGGCAGTGGCCGCGGGACCGAGCGACGGGAGAGCACGGGCACGGGCACGGGTGCGAGCTTAGGCTTAGGCTTAGGCTTAGGCTTAGGCTTAGGCTTAGGCTTAGGCACGAGCGCGGGCTTCACCACCAGAGCCGGCACGCACTCGACGGCAGCGATTTCCTCCCAGGCAAAGGGCAGCATCGGATTGTCGTTCGTCAGTATCGGTGCCTTCCGCCTGCCAACGCGCGCCATACACTCCTCCCGCGACTCGGAATGCGATCGCCCTTATCATGTTCCCGATATGTTCGCATTCGAATCATGCGCGAGACAGCGATGGCTCGCACGGTCAATCAGCAGAAGGGCAGGCCGCGGGATCGGCGATCTGAACGACGGGAATTGGCACTTTCCTGCCGACCAGCCGTGCGTTGCGTTCAATCAGTGGCGCCAGGTTTCGCCGAAAAATACTTGTCGAATTTATCCGCTTCGTCGCGATACACGTCGGCGTCCGCTGGCGCGTCTTTCCTGCGCGCGATGTTCGGCCAAAGCGCCGAATAGGTCGCGTTCAACGCCAGCCATCGGGTTGCATCCTTGTCGGTATCGGACAGGATGGCATCAGCGGGGCATTCCGGCACGCAGATCGCGCAGTCGATACATTCGCTCGGGTTGATCACCAGCATGGTCTCACCCTCGTGAAAGCACTCGGTCGGGCAGGATTCGACGCAATCCATATATTTGCATCGGATGCAGGCATCGGTGACGACATAGGTCATGTCTCGTCCTTCCTTTCATCCATTGCAGGCATCGCGGGATTGCGGACCAGCCGCTCATTTCATCGCTCGACGAATGCCCGCTCGATCACATAGTCGCCCAACTCTCCGACACCCGGCGAGACCGCGAAGCCGCGTGCGTCGAGCAGTCCCGCCATGTCGTTCAGCATCGCGGTGCTACCGCAGATCATTGCTCGGTCGAGCGCGGGATCGAGGTCCGGCAGGCCGAGATCCTCGGGCAGCTTGCCCGATCCCAGCAACTGTGTGATCCGCCCCATGTTGCGGAAAGGCTCACGGGTGACCGTGGGATAATATAGCAGTTTCTGCCGAACCTCCTCGCCCAGCCAGGGGTTCTGCGGCAGTTCGTTCGCGATGAAGTCCGCATAGGCCAGTTCCTGGCAGGTGCGCACACCGTGCACGAGCACCACGCGCTCGAACTTCTCATAGGTTTCCGGATCCTGGATGATGCTCATGAACGGCGCCAGGCCGGTGCCCGTCGCCAGCAGATACAAATTCCGCCCAGGCCGGAGGTCGCGGACCACCAAAGTGCCGACCGGCTTGTTGCTGACGAACAGATCCTGGCCCGGTGCGATATGCTGAAGCCGCGAGGTCAACGGACCATCCGGCACCTTGATGCTGAGGAATTCCAGTTCCTCGCTATGATTGGGGCTGGCGATGCTGAACGCGCGCAACAGCGGTTTTCCGCCGAGATCGATGCCGAGCATGACGAAGTGCCCGCTCTCGAAGCGGAACGACGGATCGCGCGTCGTCGTGAAACTGAAGAGCCGGTCGCTCCAGTGGTTGACGCTGAGGATACGCTCGGTGCGCAGACTTGCCATGACGGATGCTCCTGATGAGCCTTGCCTGTTACGCCGCCCCGCTAAATTGAAAAAACTGGTAATTCCTCTATGGATCATCGATAAAGCAGCTATGCGTTTCAGCCTGCGTCACCTTCAGATTTTCACGGCAACGGCCCGACTGGAGAGCATCTCCGCCGCCGCGATCGAGCTATCCATGTCGCAATCGGCAGCCAGCGCCGCCCTGCTCGAACTCGAACGGCGCTACGACAAGCCGTTGTTCGATCGGGCCGGCAAACGGCTCAGGATCAACGAAACGGGCCGGTCGCTGCTAGCGGCCGCGCGCGACCTGCTGGACCGTGCCGAGGAGATCGATGCCCTGCTGACCGGGCGGCTAGGGCCCGGATCCTTCAGGCTGGGTGCAACGCAAACGATCGGCAACCATGTCGCGCCGCTGTTGATGGAAACCTATTCACGCCAATATCCCGAAGCGCCGCTGACGCTGGAGATCGGCAACACCGCGGCGATTGCAAGCAAGGTTGCCGACTTCTCGCTCGACTTGGGATTGATCGAAGGTGAGCTGGCGCATCCGGACCTGTCGATGACCGAATGGCTCGGCGACGAACTTGTGCTGATCTGCAATCCATCCCACCCGCTCGCCATGCGAGGCCCTACACAGATCGCGGCCTTGCTGGCGGAGCGCTGGGTCGTCCGCGAAAAGGGATCCGGCACGCGCCAGACGCTCGACCGCGCCATGCATCCCCATTGGGAGCGATGGCGGATCGGCCTGGAACTTCAGCAAGGAGAGGCGATCATCGAAACGGTCGCCGTCAGCGCGATGATTGGTTGCGTATCCCGTCTGGCCGCGCGCGAATCTCTCGAAAATGGACGCATCGTTCGGCTGGACGTACCGGATCTCGATCTTCGCAGGCGCTTCTTCATCCTGTCGCACCGCGAGAAATACCTCACGCCCGGCATTCGCGCCTTTCTCGATATTTGCGCGAACACGACCTCGCTCGAGACCTGACTCCGATGGCTCGGCCTCCGGGACCATGGCATCCGGGCGATCACCATATTTCGTGCCAGTTCTCGATTTCCGAGCCGGCAGATGATTCCATCTGCCACGAAATCGCTCTAGCGTTACGGGCGAAGACTATGGAGAAAGCAATGCTGCCCGCGCGAACCTACAGCGTCTCGATCAAGCGCGACTCGCGCGCGTTGTACGAGCATATCTGGCGGCCGGAATTCTTCCCCAGATGGGCATCGGGGCTATCGGATTCCGAACTGCACGAGGACAATGGAAGCTGGGTTGCAGAAGGTGCCGAAGGTCCCATCCGTATCCGGTTCACGCCGCACAACGATCACGGCGTGATGGATCACTTCGTCGATATGGGCGAAGATCAGACCGTCCATATTCCGCTGCGGGTGGTCCAGAATGGCGATGGCGCCGAGGTGATGCTGACGCTCTATCGCCAGCCCGGGATGGATGACGAGCGCTTCTCCGCCGATGCGAAATGGGTGATGAAGGATCTCAGAACGCTCAAGGCATTGGTCGAACAGGAACGCTGAAACCCCGCCCCCCTCTTGGAAGAACGCTATCCCGATTTCCCGATCCGACCGTGAGGCCGGCCCGCCGGAGCGGTGCTGCTCGCGACACATCGGATTCAGGCCGGATGCATGCCCATCATCTCTCCGAGGCGAACCGGCCGTTCCGGCGCCCACGCGTCGTTGAAGGCGATGATGTCCCGCTGGAACAACATCACGATCGTTGAACCGAGCAGGAAACGCCCCATTTCCTCGCCCTTCTTCAGCATGATGGTTTGATCGGCATAGGTCCATTCGGACACTGTGTTCGTGCGCTTCGCATTGACCACGCCGTGCCACGCGGTTGCCATACTGCCGACGATGGTGGCGCCGACCAGCACCAGCACGAACGGACCATGGTCCAGCGATTCGAACACGCACACGACACGCTCGTTGCGCGCAAACAGGTTCGGCACGCCGCGCGCGGTGACCGGATTCACGGAAAACAGCGCCCCGGGCACGTGGATCATGCGCGTCAGCCTGCCATCGCAGGGCATGTGCAGGCGGTGGTAATCCCTGGGCGACAGATACAGGTTGGCGAAGCTGCCATGACGGAAATGGGCTGCAAGGCTGTCGTCACCGCCGACCAGATCGGTGGTGCTGAAGCGATGCCCCTTGGCCTGCAGGATCTGATGGTCGTCGATGGGGCCGAACTGGCTGATCGCGCCATCGACCGGGCAGATGAAATCGGCGTCCGCCAACGGGCGGGCCCCGGCTTTCAGCGGACGGGTGAAGAAGTCGTTGAAGCTCTCGTAGCTGCCAATGTCCGGATTCGCCGCCTCGCTCATATCGACGCCGTATTTGCCCACGAACCAGCGGATCAGCCTTGTCGTCATTGCGCCCCCGCGCGCTCCCGCAACGCGGCCGGCGACATTGGTCAGTCCCTGTTTGGGCAGCACGTACTGGAGCAGGACTTTCAGGCGATCGGACATGGCGAACCTCGAAACACGGGCGCTGCAATCATACAGCGGAGACAGGATTGATGGGCAGTTGTCGGCAACAGAAGGGGCAAATCTGTGGGTCGGAATGGGATGCATGACAGACACGGCCGACGACCGGCCATGTCCGTATCCGTCCTACTCCCCATCCAGCGGCGCGAGCGCGGCGGCAAGCGCCATGTCGGCGATCTCGTCGACGCTGACCGGACCGTCCGGATCGTACCAGGTGTTCGTCCAGTTGATCATGCCGAAGATCATCATGGTCTGCGCGCGGGCGCGCGCGGGGTTGGACGCCAGCAAGGGGTGAAGCGCGGTCAGCAATGACTGGACCGCCGCGATCAGGTGGCGCTGCTTGCCGACAATCTCCTCGCGGCGATCGACGGGCAGGTTGTCGAGCTCGTTCAGCAGCACCTTCTGGCGTGCCACCGCACCGACATAATGATGCAGGAAGGCATGGAGCAGCCGGTCCAGCATGATCGCGGGATCGGCCTTGCGCGCCATGACGAGATCGACATCGGTGACGAGCCTGTCGATATGCGACGTCATCACCGCGTGGAGGATATCCTCCTTCGACGGATAATAATGATAGAGCAGCGACTTCGAAATATCGCAGGCGGCCGCAAGATCGGCGAGCGACGCACCGTTGAACCCGGCGCGCGCAAACAGCCCCGCCGCCTTCTCGACGATCGCTTCGCGCCGCTGCTCGAAATCCGCTGCCTGGGTACGTGCCAATCCCGGTTCCTTTGAGAGATGATCAGGATCATCCGCAGCCGTCCTTCCGCGATAAGTGGCGGGAATGGCAAGCGCAACGCGAATTTGCGCGCGATCCGATCGCACGAAAATCGGCGTCCGCGATCCAGCGAGACAATAGAGAGCCGCGTCAGCCGCGGATAATTTTTCGCATCGGTCGGGAATAAAAGCGCGGTCGGCGCCATTTACGCTTCATGACCTTCTGGAAAAGCCAGAATCCGATCGAACATCTGCCCGCGATGCGGCGCTATGCGCGCGCGCTCAGCGGACGCGATGAAAGCGCGGACGATATCGTGCAGGACGCGCTGGTGCGTGCCTATGAGGGCGCGTCGTCCTTCCGCTCGGGCACGTCGCTCAGAAACTGGTTGCTGACCATCGTCCGCAACTGCTTTCTCGGTGAGATCAGGCGCCGCAAGGCCGATGACGCGCGCCATCTTCAGCTGGCGGAAACGCTCGCCGACCAAGCCGCGCCGGATCAGGAAAGCCAGGCCTATCTGGGTCAGGTCGTCAGCCGTTTCCTGCAATTGCCGGATACGCAGCGCGAAGTGCTGTTCCTGATCAGCATCGAAGGCATGAGCTATCAGGAAGCGGCAGAGCTGCTGGATGTGCCAATCGGCACGGTGATGTCCCGGCTCAGCCGCGCACGCGCGACATTGCGCACGATCGAAGTCGAGGCGGAGGTCCACGCACTTCGCCACCTGCGTCTTGTGGGGAATGGCAATGACGACTGAACCTGTCAGCGATCTCGAGATCGAGGCCTATATCGACGGCATGCTCGATCCAGCGCGCCGCGCCGCGGTGGAGGATCATCTGTCGCGTCACGCCGATGCCGCCGCGCGCGTCATGTCCGATCTCCACGCGATCAGCGTGCTGCGGATGGCGTTCAAGACCGGCCAGGAGGTTCCTCCGGGGATGAGCGAGGCAAGCCGGCGGCTCGGCCAGCGCCTCACCATGCGGCGTTGGCGCATGCCGGTCTTCATGAGCGCCGCTTCGGTGCTCGGTGCCGTCAGCCTCGGCGCGATCGTCACGGCGCCTGGCGGCGTGCCCGAATATGTCGGCGCGGCGCTGATCTCGCATGAGGTCGCGCTGACGCGCGCGTCAATGGTGTCGCAGGTGGAGACGCCGGATTTCGACAAGCGCGAGATCATGGACTCGACACGCATCCGCATTCCATCGCTGTTGCAGGGCTGGAAGATCTCCGACGTTCAACTCGTGCCCGGCGAACGTGGCCCCGCTCTGCAGATGATGATCCGCACCACCGCGGGCGGCATGCTTTCAATCTATGCCTTGCGCACCGACAAGCAGGCGATGACCCAGCCTGTCGCGGTGCAGCGCGATGGCAATGCCGTCGCCTATTGGAACAGGAACGGCATCGGTTACGCGCTGGTCGGCCAGATGCCGCCCGCGGATCTCGATCGCACCGCCGAAGATCTCGCGGACAACCGGCTTTACTGATCCGATGACCTTTTCCGGCCCCGCCGCGCCATGCGTGAACGCGCGCCCTCATCCCATAAGGGGCGACTGATATGGAACAGCTTGTCGCGACGATCAGCGTCTTTCTGGAAAGCCATGGCGCCTGGGCCGGCCCGATCCTGGGTTTGATCGCGTTCGGGGAATCGCTTGCGATCTTCGGCCTGTTCGTTCCGGCCACTGCGGTCATGCTGATGGTCGGTGGATTGGTCGGCGGCGGATTGGTCGATCCGTTGCCCGTCATCGGCTGGTCGATCCTGGGTTCGATCCTGGGCGACGCCATCTCGTACGGCATCGGGCGGAGGATCGGCCCGCGCATCTATTATCGCCGGCCACTTCGCAACCATCGCGCCATGGTGGCGCGGGCCCGGCTGTTCTTCCGTCGCTATGGCTTCTGGTCGGTTCTGATCGGCCGGTTTCTTGGCCCGATCCGCTCCACGATACCGCTCGTCGCCGGGGTCATGCGCATGCCGCAGCGCCCCTTCCAGCTTGCCAATGTGATATCTGCGGTCCTGTGGGTGCCGATCATGCTGGCACCCGGCTTCTTCACCGGGCGCAGCATCGACGGGCTCGACGGACTGAGCGACACCCAATGGGCCTTCGCCGCGATCGCGATCGTCCTCATCTGCATGGTCGGCCCATTGGCGGGCGCCAGAATCCTCTCACGCAAGCTCGAGCGCGAGCCCCGATCGAGGACCATCGGATGACGGATACCCCCCGCCGCCCCTTGGCCCTTGCTCAGCAGACAGGCCGGTAGCGCCGATCTTCGCCCCGCTCCTCAACTGACACGGTTCCCTGACATGACACGCGCCCTGACTATCCAAGACCCGCGGTTCGCTGCGCGGGTCGCGCCACAGCTCGGCCTGATTGCGCGCACGCGGCCCGCGCGGCGGCCGCGCATCGCGCTGTTCTCCGGCAATTACAATTGCGTGCCGGATGGCGCGAACCAGGCGCTCAACCGGCTGGTCGCCTATCTGATGGAGGAGGCGGATGCCGACGTCCGCGTCTATTCGCCCACCATCAAGAACCCGCCTTTCGCGCCGGCCGGCACGCTCGTCTCGGTTCCATCGATCAGCCTTCCCCGTCGCCCGGAATATCGCCTTGCACTGGGTCTGCCACGATCGATCAAGGACGATCTCAACCGCTTCGCGCCCGACATCGTCCATCTTTCGGCACCCGATCTTCTCGGCCGCAACGCACAGCGCATGGCACGCACCCTCGGCATTCCCGTGGTCGCCAGCCTCCACACGCGCTTCGAGACCTATGTCGATTATTACGGCCTCGGTTTCCTGAAGCGCGCCATGGAACGCTATCTGCACCGCTTCTACGACAACAGCGATCGCATCCTTGTGCCGAACGCAGCCATTGCAGACGAGATGCGCAATGCCGGTCTGGGCGATCGCGTCGACATCTGGGGCCGTGGCGTCGATCGTTCCATTTTTACGCCCACCCGTCGCGACGAAGCGCTGCGCCGGCGCCTGGGTTATGCCGATGGAGAGGTTGCGATCCTGTTCTTCGGCCGGCTCGTGCGGGAAAAGGGCATAGACCGCTTCACGGAGGTTATCGAAAGGCTCCGCGCGGCAGGCCATAATCTGCGCCCGATGATCGTCGGTGATGGGCCCGCGCGCGACGCCTTTGCGCAGCAATTGCCCAATGCGAACTTCCTGGGCCACCTGTCCGGCGCGGCATTGGGTCGTGCGGTCGCGAGTGCGGATATTCTCTTGAACCCAAGCCTGACCGAGGCCTTTGGCAACGTCACGCTCGAAGCCATGGCGGCGGGGCTGGCGATCGTCTCCGCCGACGTGGCCAGCGCCCGCGCACTGATTGCCGATGGCCGGACCGGGCGGCTGGTCGCCCCAGGTGAAGCCGATGCCTATGTGGCGGCGGTCGACCGGCTTATCCGGTTCCCCGCGCTGCGCAAGGAACTCGGCAACGCCGCCGCCATCGAGGCACGGAATTACAGCTGGAACGATACGCTCGGCCGGGTGCTCGCCAATTACCGCAGCTGCCTGAATCAGCCGAGTTGACCGCGTTTGTTCGAACGGCACCATCGAGTTGCAGAACGAGAGGGATCGGCGCTAAAGCGAGCACTTAGACAGCAGGTCGGTGGCTCGCTGACGCATCCGTGGGGAGGGGTGTGTGGCAGATGTGATTCTTGTGGCGGCGAAAGCCATGCATTCGACGATCAAACCCGAATGGGAATGGGATGATCCGGCTTGCGGTTCGATCCGGGCATTTTATTGCGCCGCCGCCGAAGCCGCGCTCGTCGCCGCGGCCGGCCATTCGAACGACGCCCTCGAAGATGCCGCCAGGGCGCTCTACGCCCGGGCAAGCTTTCGGCAACATGGTCAGGACGACCGTCCCGATCAGGGCACCGGATCGGCCGATACGCGGTGGGAAGACACGACGGAGGATGAACGCGGCCGGTTCCGGCGGCATGTCGAAACGGTTGTCGCGGCCCTGGAACGAAAAGGCCTGCCCGATTGAGGCGGAACACGGCCAGCCGATCACCGCGTTGCGTCTCGACGATGGAAGTCGCTATGCGCGGCCATGCATTTTTCCGATGATGACCGCCGCCTGCTCCTGAGCATCAAGGGTGTTGGCCCCACAGTGATCGCCAGGCTGGAACAGATTGGCGTTTCCGACCTGGTCGATCTTTCCGGGCGGGATGCCGAAACGATCTGCACCGCAGCATCCATGCTCGTTGGGTCGACCTGCTGGAAGAACAGTCCTCAGGCACGATCGGCGATTGCGGCGGCGATCGCCGCAGCGCGCGCACATGTCGATGCAGTCGCGTCCAAGATATAGACCATTGCCGCGTTGGGTGGCCTGATGGTTCGGCACATGCTGAGACTGGAGCAGTTTCGAGGCAGCTGAACTCAGCTGCCGGCTCTTAAATCGCGGCAAACAAAGCGAAAACAAGAGCTCACCCGGCTCGGTCCGAACTGGATCGACTCCAGGGAAAATCTGGCCGAACCGCCAAAGACCCACTGACTGAAATACGCATTTGCTCGCGCCGGTCACGATCGAGGTCGCGCACCGGCGACCCGCCAGCATCCTGATCGACATCACCTCCCGGTTCCGCGCTCCCGCAGCGGAAACCGAAGCCCTGCGCAACACCGATACGGAATTGCGCACCCTGGCAATTTTTGATAGAGAATCGTCAACAATCAAAAAATCAATCGAATCGGTGAGGCAAACATGACGAGCGAGCGGCAATGGGAGGAGCACGGATTCTTTATCGTGCGCGGCCTTTTCGCGGCTTCCGAAGCGCAGCGGATCGAAAGCGAAATCGTCGATGCGATCAGAAACGATCCACCGACCGACCATGCGGACGAGCGTGTCTATTCCACCACCCAGGATCTGCTGATCTATCCCGAAAAGGCGCCGAGCCCGATCGCGCGCAACCCCGAGGATTTCATCGCCAAGGTGTTCAATTGCCACATTGTCGGCGCATCGCACGATGTCGCGACGGACGATCGCATCACCGGACCGCTCGGGGCGCTGCTGGGCGCGGATATCGACTGTTTCCAAAGCCAGTTCATCTTCAAGAATCCCGGCGTGATCGGCCAGCCCTGGCACCAGGACGCTTATTATTTCCGCTATGACCGCCAGCCGCAGGTCGGCGTTTGGCTGGCGCTGAGCCCCGCAACGATCGAGAATGGTTGCCTGTGGATCCTGCCGGGATCTCACCGGTCACGCCGGATCCACGAGCATGTGCCCGATCGTCGCCCAGAAGGTTTGCAGGGCTATCAGGAGATTGTGAGCGAGGACACGAGCACCGAGCAGCCCGTGCTTATGCAGCCGGGCGATGTCCTGTTCTTCCACAGCTATCTGATGCACCGTTCGACCGACAATGTGGCGGATTATCGCCGTTCGGCGATGGTCTATCATTATGCCGAGGCCGGCACCCGGCCCGTCAGCGATATGGCGGCCGCGACGCTCGCACCCGTCAATCGCTGGATCGCCGCACGGCGCGCGCCCGCTCCTGCAACTGCCCCCACCACCGCATGAAATGACGAGTTCCATGACAATCGACACCACATCGAGACCCCATCCGCTCAACCGCGATTTCCAGTGGCAGGACGTTCCGCCCGCCCGCCCGTTGCGCTCGCTTTCACCCGCGCAGGTCGAGGCGTTCGACCGCGACGGCTTCCTGCGGATCAAAAATGCCTTCACTGCGGATGAGCTTGCCGCAGTGGCGCATGCAATCGACCCGATCGAGGCCGCTCACGAGAAATATGTGTCGGAGGAACAGGGCGGCAGTTTCCGGCTGACGTCTTCGGGGACGATCACCTTCACCGCGCACATCGTGAAACAATCGCAGGTTCTAAGGGATTTCGCGGCGCATCCCGCGATCCGCGACATCGCGCACGACCTGATGGGGGGCACCATACGGCTCTATTGGGACCAGTCGGTCTACAAGAAGACCGGCAAGAAGCAGGAATTCCCCTGGCATCAGGACAATGGCTATACCTTTATCGAGCCGCAGCAATATCTGACCTTCTGGATCCCTCTGGTCGACGTCGACGAGGAGAATGGCTGCCCCTGGATCGTGCCCGGGCTGCACCGCGGCGGCACGCTGGAACATTGGGCGACGCCAATCGGGCTGAAATGCCTGGAAGATGCCGAGGGTGTGGCGGTACCGGGCAAGGCCGGCGACATCATCCTCTTCTCGTCGCTCGCCCCCCATCGCACCGGGCCGAATTTGCGCGAGGGCAGCATCCGCAAAGCCTATATCCTGCAATATGCGCCCGACGGTGCCTACACGATCGTCAATGGCGAGGAGATCCGCCAGGACGACGAGGAGCGCCAGTTCGTGATCGAGCCCGGGATATGACGATACAGGTCGACGCGCTGCGTACCGCTTACACACGTGACGGCTTCGTCGCCGTGCGCGGCCTGATCGATCCGGCGGAACTCACGGCGCTGGCCGCAGCGGTCGACGCTGCCGTGGCGCGGCGCAAGGGGCGCGACACGCGCACGCTGGCGGAAAAGTCCCGCTACGAGCAGAGTTTCATCCAGTGCCAATATATGTGGGAAGATGCACCCGGCATCCGCCCCCTCACCTTCCACCCCGCAGTCTGCGGCATGGCAGCGGCGCTGATGGACGCGCAGGCCGTGCGACTTTGGCACGATCAGGCGCTCTACAAGGAAGCCGGCGGCAAGCCGACCCAGGCGCATCAGGATCATCCCTATTGGCCGATCGCCGAGGACGACACGATCACTGCCTGGATCCCGCTGATGCCGGTCGATCGCGAGACCGGCTGCATGGGCTATGTCCCCGGATCGCACCGCGCGCCCGAACAGTTCGTCGACATCTTCGCAGGGAACGACAGCAACGGACCGGATATCGAGGCTCAGGCGGTGTTCGTGCCCGCCATGCCCGGCGACGTGCTGTTCCATCACGGCCGCACCATGCACATGGCGCTGCCCAATCGCTCCAGCGATGTCCGTCGCGCCTATACCGCCATCTATTTCGCCGATGGCTGCACCCGCGGCGGCGATCGTCCGCACCCCTCCGTCGACCGGACGGGGATCGCGCCGGGCGCACCGATCGACGGCGCCGCCACGCCGATCGTCTGGCCGCTGCCCGAGGGACGCTATCCCGAGCCCGGCCCCTGGCCGGATACGGGTGAGGAACGGTTCAAGCGGGCGCTGGAATTGGGGATCATTCCAGGCGGTTGAATAATCGTCATTCCGGCTTTCGCCGGAATGACGTGGGGGAGGAAATCACCCCCTGCGCGCTTCCAGTTCCGCAACCAGATCGTCATGCATCCGGCCGCGCAACGGGTAGAAGATCATCGCGACACCCGCAATCACCAGCCCCACCGCCGGCAGCGCCGTCATCAGCAGCTTCATGTTCGCCAGCGTCTCGACGCTTTGCGCGACATTGGCGCGATAGCCGATCAGGCCGAGCAGCCAGCCATAAAGACCGGCGCCGAGCCCTAGCGCGACCTTCAGGAAGAACGCACCAAGTCCGAACACGAAACTCTCGGTCCGCATGCCCGTGCGCCATTCGCCATATTCGACGGTGTCGGGCAGCAGCGACCAGAAACCGAGCGCCAGGCCCAGGCTGGTCACATGCATCCAGACGAAGAAGCCGATGGCGAGGCCGACCGAGCGGATATCGGCCAGCGCGAAGACGGCGAGCCCGACAAGACCCCAGACGACCGCGACGAGCCAGGCGGCACGTTTGCCGATCCATTTGGTGATATAGACCCAGGCCGGCACGATGATCAGGCCGGTCGCCGCGACGATGCTCAGCGCCTGGCGGCCCGCCCCTTCGTCGTTCAGATAATATTTGAAATAATAGAGCACCGATTTGCCGAGCGCGGTCGAGCAGATCACGCCAGTGCAGATCGCGATCACCACCACCCAGAGCGCGCGATTGTCGCGCAGCGCGGGCCAGTAATCGGCCAGGCGTTCGGGGCTGCGATCGAGCCCGGTCTCTTCGGGCTCGCGGGTCACGAGGAAGACGAGCGGCAGGACGATCGTCGCGACGATCGCGAACACGCCGGCGGCCCAGAAGAAGCCCCGCGCGCTGTCGCCGCCGCCAAAGACCACGGCGAGCGGCTGGGTCAGGCTGGCGACGGTGAGGCCCGCCAGTGTCGCGAAGATGATCCGCCCGCCCGCGATCGTACCGCGCTCCGACGAGTTGGGCGTGATCCGCGCCGACATCGCAGTGTAGGGGATGGATGCGACGGTATAGGCGATACGGAAGATGATGTGCGTCGCCAGCATCCACAGCGCGAGCCCCGCGCCTTCGAGCGGCGGCCGATAATAGAGCAGCATGAAGGCGACGCCGACGAATGGCGCGCCGAACAGGATATAGGGCCGATAGCGCCCCCAGCGCGTCCGCGTGCGATCAGCGATGGCGCCCATCAGCGGATCGATCGCCGCGTCGAAGATCGAGGCGATCATGTAGATCAGCCCCGCCACCCCGGCGCTCAGCCCCACTGCGTCGGTATAGAAGAACAGCAGGAACAGCGAGACGCTCTGCCAATAGAGGTTGAACGCATAGTCGCCAGCAGTGAAGCCGATGATGCGGCCGAAGCCGAGCTTGCCCCGCGCGGGACCGCTCATGCCGCTGCGGCCATCAGATTGGCCTGCGCCGCGGCGAAACATTGCTCGGCGATGTCGATCAGGTGGAGCGCCTCGGTCCAGCGGTCGCTTTCCTCGCGCATCTCGCCATCGGGACCCGGCACCATCTTGGGATAGAAGGCGCGCGCGGGCAGCAGTTCGGGATGGACCGCCATATAGTCGCCCGGGCGCGCCGAACGCAGGAATCCCTCGCACGCCGCGGTCCACATCCGGCGATAATAGTCGGTGTGGCGGGCTTCGGCGGGATCGCTCGCCGTGACTTGGCCGAAGGCATTGGACGAGACGCGCAGATGCAGGAAGCGTGTGCGATCGAACACCGGCGCCAGCGCGGCGAACTTCATCTCCATGTCGCCATAGGTGAATTCGTGGCCGATATACCAATGGGCGAAATCGCCGTTGAACCGCAGTTCGGGCAGCCGCGCGATCAGGTCCAGGGTGCGGCGAATATCCTGCGTCATCGTCGCGCGGTGCGTCTCGAGATAGACCGGGTGTTTCTCGCTTTCGGCGATCTCCAGCAGCGCCTCGGCAAGCGCGGTCATCTCGTCGTCGCTTTCCAGCCCCGTGCCGAGATGGACTGTGGTGCAGTCGCAGCCGGCATCGCGGAAGTGGCGGACGCGATCGCGCATCTGCCCGACATCGTCGAAGATGCGCATCATGCCGGTGGGGATCAGTCCGGCCGCGACCGCCTTGTCGGGCTCGACCGATTGCAGCGCTTCATAGCCGGCCGCCTTCAGCGCGGCGTTGATCTCCTCGGTCGTTCCCCTCGGCCCCGCCGACCAGTCGGGCAGCGCAGCCGGCGTGACGAAGCTGATGCCATGCAGCAGACGCGGGGCACGCGACGACCCGTCATTGGTATTGGGCACCATCGCCATGCTGCATCCTCCATGTCATTCTCGTTTGGCGAGATAGTTTATCCAAACAAGCATAGAGTCAATAAATTCGATCGATTTTTACATATCATCGTCATTCCGGCGAAAGCCGGTGACGCAGTCGACCGCAGGGCAATCTCTTTGCCTATTCGCCAGCGCAAAAGAAGAATTGAGATTCCGGCTTTCGCCGGAATGACGCGGGTGGGATCACCAGCCGCCGACGCTCCGGATACGGTCGATCGCCCGCATGGAATGGACATAGTCGTCATCCGGGGTCGGAAAGGGCGCTCCGTCGAGCAGAGTGTCGCAGATCGCGCCGAGCTGTGCAGTCCAGCTCGTCGGGCCGGGCACCTCCTCCACCGTCAGCGCGCCATCGATCCGCGTTTCCAGCCGGTTGCCCCGGTGGGGTACGACGATCCGGTCCGCGAGTAGGGAGCCGCGGTCGCCCTCGATCAGCAGATCGTGCACGATCGGTGCCGTCAACGAGCTGGAGATTTCCGCGGCGACATCACCAAAGCGCAGCCGCGCGGAAAATGCCGCGTCCACTCCCTCGACCATCGATGCCGTCACGGTTTCGATCTCGAACGCCTCGCCCAGCAACCGCCGGCAGAAGGCGAGCGGATAGACGCCGAGGTCCATCAGCGCGCCGCCGCCCATTGCGGGATCCCAGCGGAATTCGCCCGGCGTTCGCGCGAGTTCGACGTCGAAGCGCGCGACGACGCGGTGGATCCGGCCGAGTGCGCCGCTGGCGACGATCGCCGCCACCTTGCGGAACAGAGGATGGTGCGGCGCGTGCATCGCCTCGAACACACGCACGCCTCGTCCCTGCGCCTGTTCAAAGACCTTCGCCGCCTCGCGCGCGTCGAGCGAGAAGGGTTTTTCGACAAGCACATGCTTGCCGTGCGCGATCGCACGCGCAGCCCATTCGGCATGGAGCGCCGGCGGTGTCGCGACATAGATGAGGTCGATTTCAGGATGCGCGACCAGCGCCGCATAATCGGGCGCGACGATGGCGACGCCATGCTCCCGCGCGAAATCCGCCGCCCTCTCTGGATCGCGCGCGGCCACCGCTGCCAGTTCGGCGCGGGGCTCGCCTGCGACTGGATCGACAATGCCCGCCCTTGCAATGCGTGCCGCGCCCAGCAACCCGACGCGCAACCGCTTCGTCATGCTCGCCTATGCAGCCGAAGCCGGCGCGTCGGCGGGCACGGCCCGGCGCCGGCGGGGTTTGGTTTCCAGCTCCGCCAATCGCGCGCGGATCGATACGCGCATGGGCTCGCCAGTCTCGAAGAAGCGGTCGAGCAGCGAATTGAGGCGATCGACGTCGCCCGACACGATCGCATCGACGATCACGCGATGCTCGGCATGGCTGTCGCGTTCGCGATCCGTCGCCATGTCGGCGCAGAGGTTGACGTAGCGCTCGGCGCGGTCGCCCAGATCGCCGACGATGCCCATCAGCAGCGGCGAACCGCAGCCCGACAGGATCTCGTTGTGGAGATTCTTGTACGCATATTGCCACAGCTCGCGCGCTTCGGGATCGCCATCGGTCATGACCTTGCGGATCTTCATCGAGCGATGCAGCGCCAGCACGACGCGTTCCTCCCACTCCTCATCGCCGCGCTGCACCGCCATGGTGAGCGCGAGATGATAGGTGCGCTGATAGATGTCGATCAGATCGTCATAATCGGTCGAGGAGATGCCCGCGACGCGATACCCCTTCTGATGCTCGTGCACGACCAGACCGCTGGCGGAGACGAGCAGGATCGCCTCGCGCACCGGGCTGTGGCCGACGCCGTAGAATTTGGTGAGCTGCTCGACCTTCAGCCGTTCGAGCGGATCGAAGACGCCGCGCACGATGTCGCGACGCAGCCAATAGGCCGCCGCCTGGGTCGGATTGGTACGAACATCGATACCACCCTGGAGACGCGGATCGTTGAAGGTTGCGACGGAGACCAGACGTGCCACGGTGTTCTTTCCATTGAAACTGCCCGCTCACCATAAGCACCGCCGGATGGCGATCAACAGTCGCGTACGAAAAGCCCCCTATTTCATTGATTCGATCGAATCCTCAGAAGTTGAGCGAGAAGCCGACACCAACCACACGCCGCGCCTCGTAGAGCGGATATTGCTGCGTATTGCCCGCGCTGCCGAGCACGGTCCCGCCGATCGTCGTGGCGAAATTCTTGTCGGTCAGGTTACGGCCGAACAGCGAGACACGCCAGAAATCGTCGCTGCTCATGATCGCAATCGACGCGTTGACCAGCGCATAGCGCGGCTGGATCAGCGGATCGAAGACGGGGAAGCCCTGCGCGGTCGCCGAACGATAATTGACGTCGGTGTCGAGCTGCAGCTTCACCGGTCCATCGCCAAGCGCATCGACATAGCTTGCCTGGAGATTGGCAGAGAATTTGGGCGCGTGTGGCAGCACCGTGCCCGAGATATCCTGTTGCCCGCCGACACAACCCTGCGCGGCAGTCTGGCCAGGATAGCATTGCGCGTTGGGGAAGCTCTTGAAGGTCGCGTCAATATAGGCCGCGCTTGCGTTGAGCGTGAACCCGAAATTCCCGCGCGGCCGCCAGCTGATGTCGCCCTCGATGCCGTTCGACTCCAGCTTGGCCGCGTTGATCAGATAATAGATCGAGGTCGGCCCCGGTGCGCGCGCGGAGATCTGATAATCGTCGACGGTCAGGTGGAATGCGGTGAGGTTGACGGTCAGCCCGGCGTCGGGCCAGCTGGTGCGCACGCCAAGCTCCCAGTTGGTCGGCCGCTCGGGATCGACGTTGCGCAGTTCGGGAAAGCCGATGCCCGTGTCGAAGCCGCCCGCCTTGAAGCCGCGCGTGACCGTCGCGAACAGATTGGCGTCCTCGCTCAGGTCATATTGCATGCCCAGGCGCCAGACGAAGCCGGTATCGGTCTTTTTGGCCTGGGCAAACTGGGTCGCGCTGCTGCGCGTATCGAGCCGCAGCTTGTTCGCGGTCGCCGTTTCACTCAGCCAGCGCGCACCCGCGATCAGCCGGAAATTCTTCGCGACATTGATATTGGCCTGTCCGAACACCGCATAATTGTCGGTGGTCGCATTGTTGGTGACGACCCGGCCGGCATAAGCAGCCACGCTCGACTTATTGTCCTGATAGGAGACCGACGTCACATTGCTGTGGAAATAGAAGACCCCCGCGACATAGTCGATCAACCCGCCCTTGGGCGATGTCAGCCGCAATTCCTGCGAGAATTGGCGCTGGTCAAAATCCGCGTAGTTGACGTCATAGATGTTGGTCGGCGATGAATCCGTATCCAGGCCGTCGATCGTGTCCCACGACCGGAATGCCGTGATCGAGCTGATCGCATGGCCGCTATCGGTCTCATATTCATTGTCGATCGAGACGCCCCAGCTGTCGATATCCGAGCGAACGAGGCCGTTGACGTTCTGCTTCTCGTTGGTCGGCGACGGTACGATGCCGGCTGCGACCTGTCCCGCCTCCATCGCGTTGGGCGGCACGGCCAAGGACCGCAACGTCCAGATGCAGCAGTCCGCGCGGCGGCGCCACCAGTCGGCGATCAGCGTCGAGGTGAAGTTCGCGCTCGGCGTCGCCTCGATCTTGCCGCGGAATCCGTAGTCGTTGCGATTGTTGAGGTCGCGACCGTCGAACAGGTTTTTGACGTTGCCGTCGCGCTTGTTGAGCCGGGCCGAGAACAGCACACGGATATCGTCGTTGATCGGTCCGGTGATCAGGCCCGAGAGTTTGCGCTCGTTGAGCGGCCAGGCCCAGCTGCCCGTCACGCGCCCTTCCCAATGATCGGACGGACGACGCGTAACGACATTGATGACGCCGGCGGACGCGTTCTTGCCGAACAGGGTTCCTTGCGGGCCGCGCAGCACCTCGATCCGCTCGATGTCGGGCAGATCGGCCAGTGACGCGCCGGACTGGCCGAGCACGACCCCGTCCATGACATAGGCAACGCTCCCCTCGACTGATTCCGACGAGAAGGACGTGGTGCCGATGCCGCGGATATAAAAACCGAAGCTGCGCGGTCCCGCCGCGTTCAACACCTGCACGCCGGGTACGAGATATTGAAGGTCGGTCGCTTCGTTCAGATTCAGCGATTCCAGGGTGCTCGCGCTGACGACCGCGATCGAAATCGGGACATCCTGTAGCCTTTCCGCTCGCTTCTGCGCGGTGACGACGATGTCGCCGGCATTTGGCTCTTCTTCGGCAACCTGAGGTGCGGATGCGACGGGCGCGGTCTGTGCGAAAGCCGGCGCCGCAAGCAATGCGAGCCCCAATGCCGTTCCGCGCAGCAAGCCACGACGAAGATGCACAAATTCGGAAGACAGAGTCCTAGTGCCGATCATCCCACCCTCCCATATATTCGATTCGTATATAGTTATTGATCTAATTTCGACCGAATCTGAGAATATGTCAATTGGTCGATCGCAAATCGCGATCAATCGGCCGCATGCTCCACTGCCAGCCGCCGTTCAGCCAGTTCCCGCGAAATCCGCTCATGCTCGCCCCGCCGCAGCGGATGCAGCCACATGGCGATGGCGGCGAGAACCAGTCCGATCGCCGGAAAGACAGTGATCACCAGCTTGATCCCGCGCAGCGTTTCCGGCGTCTGTTCGACATTGGGGACATAGCCGACCAGATCGAGCATCACTCCGAGCAAGCCCGCCGCGATCCCCAGCGCGACCTTCTGGAAGAAGATGCCGAAGCCGAAGATGAAGGATTCCGCGCGGATGCCCGAACGCCATTCGCCATATTCGACCGTGTCCGGCAGCATCGACCAATAGGTCATGTTGAGCCCGAGGATCGCGACATGAAGGAACAGGAACATCAGTGATGCGCCGACGACATCGCGGATATCGAGCAGCGAAAAGATGGCGAGACCGACCAGCGCCCAGCCCGTCGCGCTGAACCAGGCGCCACGCTTTCCGGTGAATTTGGTGACATAGACCCAGGTCGGGATGATCAGCAGGCCGGCGGCCGACTTGATCGACAGCGCGTAGCGTGCGCTGCCCTCGTCATGGACGAAATATTTGAAATAATAGAGCACCGACTTGCCGATCACCGTGCTGCACAAAGCGGCTGAGGTGATCGCGACCATCACCAGCCAGAAGGCCCGGTTGACGCGGATCGAGCGCCAGTAATCGCGCATTTTCGGCATCGGCTGATCATCGGACGGCAGCACCGGTTCGCGCGTCGCAAGGAAGACAAGCGGCAGAATCGAGGTCGAAACGAGCGCGATCGTGCACGCGGCATAGAAGAAACCCCGCGCTTGATCGCCACCGCCGAACAGCGCGACCATCGGCTGGGTGAGGAACGAAATTGTGAGGCCGGCCAGCGTCGCGAAGAACATGCGGAAGCCGGCCAGGCCGTTGCGCTCGTCCGAACTGGTCGTGATACGTGCGGTCAGCGATGAATAGGGAATGGAAACCGCGGTATAGGCCACGCGGAAAACCAGATGCGTCGCAAGCATGACGCCGACCAGGCCGAACCCGTCCAACCCGGGTTTCCAATACAGCGCGGCGAAGGACAAACCGAGTGGAATGGCGCCTGCAAGGATCCACGGCCGGTAGCGCCCCCAGCGCGTCCGCGTGCGATCCGCGATCGCCCCCATCACCGGATCGATTGCCCCGTCGAAGATCGATGCAACCATGTAGATCAGACCAGCGGTCGTCGCCGGCAGCCCGACGACATCGGTGTAATAATACATGAGGAAGAGCGAGATGCTCTGCCAGTAGAGGTTGCAGGCATAGTCGCCGATCGCGAACCCTGCCTTGCGTTTCATGCTCAGGCGTCCGGCGCCCTGCTCGGTCTTCGACACTCCACCCTCCAGTGCGGCGCCATGTCGACGCTCTATTTTTGATGCAAATTAGCCTTGACGATCTATATTCGATCGATTTCTATGGACAACGATCAATTTGAGCAAGGTTCATCATATGAGTGACAGCCGCAAGCCGTATGTTTCGAACGCGACACCATCGATGCCCACGATCCGGATCAGCGGCTCGCGGCTCGTCGACGCGAGCAGACGGCAGGTCATCCTGCGCGGCGTCAATCTGGGCGGGGACACCAAGGTCCCCTGGCCCAACGGCGGAACGCAATATCCGGGCGACTTCGCGGACCATCGCGACATCTCGTTCGTCGGTCGCCCTTTCCCGATCGAGCAGGCCGACGCACATCTCGGCCGTCTGGCGCATTGGGGTTTCAATTGCCTGCGCCTGCTGACCACCTGGGAAGCGGTGGAACATGCCGGCCCAGGCCAGCACGATCAGGCCTATCTCGACTATTTCACCGAGGTTTGCCGCCGGGCCGGGCATCACGGCCTGTATGTGTTCGTCGATTTCCACCAGGATGTCTGGTCGCGCATGTCGGGCGGCGACGGGGCACCGGGCTGGACATTCGAGGCCGCCGGGCTCGATTTCACCAAATTCCACGCGGCCGGCGCCGCGCATGTGATGCAACAGGTTTATGATTATGCGAGCGAGGTGAAACGCCAGCCAGATTATCCGCAGATGAGTTGGGGCGGCAATTATCGGCTTCCCGCCAATGCGATCATGTGGACCTTGTTCTGGGGTGGCCGCCTGCTGACCCCCCAACACGGGGTCGCGGGCGATAATATCCAGGACTATCTGCAGCGCCATTATCTCGGTGCGATGAATGCGATCGCGGCGCGCGTGCACGACATGCCGCACGTGCTGGGCTTCGACACGCTCAACGAGCCGGGCACCGGCTGGATCGGCGAACGACTGAGCTATCGCCATCTCGCCCCAAGCGAGGACAATGCGACACGCGCGCGGCCGGGCAAGGCGATGTCGGCGCTCGACGGCCTATCGGTCGCGCGCGGCATTCCCGTCGAAGTGCCGATCCTCAGACGCAACCTGCAGACCAGCATCGCCGAGCCGGCCGGATCGGGCATCGTCAATCCCGACGGCGTCTCGATCTGGCGGGACGGCGTGGCCTGTCCGTTCGAGGCCGCCGGCGCCTATAGCGTCGAGAATGGCGTGGCGGTGCCGCGCGACGAGGAATTCTTCCGCACCCGCGACGGCCGCCGCATCACCGTTTCGGAGGATGGGTTCGGGCCACTCTTCCACGGCGTCGCGCGGACGATCCGCAAGCACAATCCGGACTGGCTGGTTTTTGCGGAGCTCGACGCGATGGGCGCGGCATCCGGCAGGCCCTTCCCAACCGGGATGCCGGAACGCACGGTCAATGCAAGCCACTGGTACGATGCAGCGACATTGTATCTGAAGACCTTCGATCCCCAGAACTCCTTCGATTTCGTGACCGGCGAACGCGCCGCGGGCGAGGCCGAGGTGCTGGCCCGTTTCATCGAACAGATCGCCCACAAGGCGGAACCCGCCGAGCATTTCTCGCCGAACGGCGCGCCGTCGCTGATCGGCGAATTCGGCATCCCTTACGATCTCGACGAAGGCGAAGCCTATGACGCCTGGGCGCGCGGAGAGCGCGACCCGGCGATCTGGCACAAGCATATCCTGCTGCTCGGGCTGATGTACGATGCGCTCGACACGCTCCAGCTTCACTCGACGCAGTGGAACTACACCGCGTCGAACCGCAACGATCTGCGCATCGGTGACAACTGGAACCAGGAGGATCTGTCGATCTTCTCGCTCGACCAGCAGGAGAATCCGGCCGATCCGGATTCGGGCGGACGTGCGATCGAGGGGTTCTGCCGTCCGTTCGCGCGCGCAGTCCAGGGGCGCATCGCAAGCATGCGCTTCGATCGCGCAACCCGCATCTTCTCGTTGCGCTTCGATGCCGACATATCGATTACAGGGCCGACGCAGATCTACGTTCCCCGCATTCAGTATCCCAACGGCTTCTCGACGCGGATCGAGGGGGACGATAAGGCGCGTATCACCACGGCGGGCCAGTCAGTGGAGATCGGCGCGACGCAGTCCGGGCCGATCACCGTCCTGATCGAACCCAGCCCGACCTGACACGATGACATTGGAGCTGGTCGCCATGCGGCTCGACGAATTCGCCCCCTTGCCCGACCTGATCCGCGCGCATGCACAGCGCGATGGCGCCCATGTCGCGTTGATCCATGGCGATGCACAGCTCGACTATCAGCAGTTCGATGCACGTATCGACCGCATTGCGGCGGGATTGCAACGCGACGGCATCGGCAAGGGGGACGTCGTCGCGATCGTCGCCGCCACGTCGATCGATCATGTCGCATTGTTCCTGGCCATCCTGCGCGCAGGTGCGGCGGTGGCACCGATCGCTGGATCGTCGAGTGCCGATGCACTCACCGCCATGATCGCCGACTGCGATGCAAAACTGCTGTTCATGGATGCAGTCGCACGCACACGCTTCACCGCCGCGCTGCCTGGCCTGGCGACGGCCGTCGTCTCCATCGACGACAATATGGACGGCATATCGTTCGGTGAATGGCTGCCGTCCGCGGATGCCGTTCCCGTCCCGGTGTCGCTGGCACCCAACGACATCTTCAACATCATATATTCCTCGGGCACGACAGGCACGCCCAAAGGCATCGTCCAGGATCATGCGATGCGCTGGCAGCATGTCGTGCGCGGCCGGATCGCCGGCTATGCGGCCGACGCGATCACGATCATCTCCACGCCGCTCTATTCGAACACGACCCTCGTCAGCTTCGTACCGGCGCTGGCCAATGGCGGCACGCTGGTGCTGATGGAGAAGTTCGACGCAGGGCGGTTCCTTGCACTCGCCGAACGCCATCGCGCGACCCATGCGATGCTCGTCCCCGTCCAGTATCGACGGCTGATGGACCATCCCGATTTCGACCGGTTCGACCTGTCGTCCTTCCGCATGAAGACCTGCACCAGCGCCCCCTTCGCCGCGGCGCTCAAGGCGGATATCGTCCGGCGCTGGCCCGGCGGATTGATCGAGATCTACGGCATGACCGAAGGCGGCGGCACCGTCAGCCTTGCCGCGCATCTCCATCCCGACAAGCTCGACACGGTCGGCAAGCCGGTCGAGGGACATTTTCTGCTCGTCATCGACGATGCCGGGCGGCCGCTGCCGCCGGGCGCAGCGGGCGAGATCGTCGGCCGTTCGCCGGCGATGATGACGCACTATCACAATCAGCCAGGCCTGACGCGCGAGGCCGAATGGCACGATGCCGAAGGCCGTCGCTATATCCGGACCGGCGATATCGGGCGGTTCGACGAGGACGGTTTCCTGACCCTGCTCGACCGGCGCAAGGACGTGGTCATTTCGGGCGGCTTCAACGTCTACCCGTCCGATCTCGAGGCGATGCTGCGCGACCATCCCGCCATCGCCGACGTCGCGGTGGTCGGCATGCCGTCGAGTGACTGGGGCGAGACGCCGGTCGCCTTCATCGTCCGCCGCGTCGGCGAGGCCGCATCGACCGCCGAGATCCGCGGCTGGCTGAACGACCGCGTCGGCAAGACCCAGCGGCTGAGCGACGTCATCGAGATCGTCACGCTGCCACGCAGCGATATCGGCAAGGTGCTGAAACGCGAATTGCGCGACATGGCGCTTGCCGCGAACGCCTGACCCCCAGCGCTATCGCGTCGACGGCAATTCGGTGATGGCGCCCCCACCCAACCGATAGTTTCGACGAAAGCTGGGCCTGTCCACCCTGCCGCTCGGCAGATGCAGGACGGATCCGGTACCGATCCCCGTCACCGTCACCTGCGCCACGGTCAACGGCCCTGCCCGGCGCAGATTGCGGAGCGACGCCCCGTCGACCAGCCATGCCCCGCCATCGGGCTTTGGCGTATAGACGCGTGCCGATCCGTCGGGCTCAACCGCGATCGCGGCATCCTCGTCGACGCCCAGCCCCAGCATCGGCCGCGCCGCCTTCGGCATCCCGAGTTGTGCCTTGGCGACAAAGGCTATCAGTCGACCGAGCCGATCGCGCTCCTTGAAATGGGTGTCGGTCACCACGCCGCGCAGCAGCGCGATATGCAGGAAATCGCGCTCGATCGTGTTCGCTGGGCCAAAGGGATCAGCCAGCGCCTCCGCGCTGGTCATGCTGCCGCCGTCCATTGCGCCGTACAAACGCTCACCCAGCATCGCGAGCCCGGCGCTGGTGCCGCCGATCGGCTTGCCCGCGGCGACATGTGCATCGAGCGCCGTCGCGACAGGTGTCCCCTTCCAGTAGCGCACATAATGGGCCTGATCGCCCCCGGCGATGAAGATGCCGTCGGCGCGCGCCAGGCGGGCAAGCATATGGGCATCGGTGGAGGCGGCACGGTTGCTGAAGACGAAGGTTTCGGCGGAGACGATGCCGCCAATCTCGCGGTAAAACTCCTCGCTGGCCTCACCCGCATAGGATGCGCGCAGGATCACGATATGACCATGGCCGGCTTTCGCGAAGAACCAGCGCATTGCGGCAAGATCCCGGTCGCCACCACCCATCAACAGCAGCCCGCCCGATACAGGATCAGGCGTCGGCGCGTCGACATCCCCCACCGCATAATAGGCTGGGCCAGTCCCGGCGCAACCAGGCGAGGCAAATGCCAGGCAGAGAAGCGCGAGAGCCCGCGCGATCATCTTAAACGGCTGCATCCTGCATCTTCCCCGCATCTTTGACACGCGACCAACGTGTTGCCGATTGGCATCGCTGATCGACAATCCGCGCAACATAACCACTATTTTGATCGCGCCGGTGTAGCAATGCTGCTAGAGGCGGTCATGTTAAAAATATGACAGAACATAACAATTGATTGTGTTCTGACAGGTTTTTTGGGGGACTCCATGATGATCGTGCGCAACGCCTTTCGGATTTCACTGACCCTGGGATGCTGCGCAGTCGCACTGGCGATGCCGGCACAGGCGCAAACCAGCGGTGCCGCCAGCAACCCGGACGAAGAGATCATCGTCACCGGATCGCGCATCCCGCGCGTATCGGAAGAGGGCCCGGCCCCGATCACCGTCATCAACGCCGACACCATCCGCTCGAACGGCTATACCAGCGTCCCGGACATTTTGCGGGCGGTCACCCAGAATGGCGGCGAGACGCAGAGCCAGCAATCGTTCAGCGGCGCCAGCTTCACGCCGGGCGCACAACAGGTCGATTTGCGCGGGCTGGGCCCCAATCACACGCTGGTGCTGGTCAATGGCCGGCGCATCGCGGATTTCCCGCTGCCCTTCCAGGGCCGCAGCAACTTCACCGACATCTCCAACCTGCCGATCGGCCTGATCGAACAGGTCGAAGTGCTCAGCGGCAGCGCATCCGCCATCTATGGCTCCGACGCGATCGCGGGCGTGATCAACTTCAAGATGAAGGAACGCGTCGACGGCACCACCATCGACTATCGCGCCGGCTTCACCGAGCATGGCGGTGGCATGTCGCACCGCGCGACGCTGACCACAGGCTGGTCGAACGATCGTTTCCACATCGTCGGCGGCATCGAATATCTGCAGCAGAGGCCACTCTGGGCCTATGATCGCTCGATCCAGGACAGCACCGAAGACAGTCCGGAAACCCCGCTCGCCCGCCGGGTCTTCCTGCGCTACAATCCCGACGAGGACATCTATGTCGATCCGGGCGCTGCGACCTGCGCCAGCCTGTCATATCTGAACCGCGGCACCACCATCTACACATCGCGTGCGCGCTACGGCGAATATGATCCGGTGATCGACGATTATGGCCCCGGCTATTTCTGCGGCAGCCGAAATTCGATTGGCTACGGCACCATCATTTCGCAACGCAAGGGCTTCAACAGCTTCAGCTCGGCGGGCTACGATTTGTCGGACAGCGTGAAACTGTTCGTCGATGCGCAGTTCGGCATCAGCAATGTCGCGCTGATGCCCGACGTGCTGAGCTGGGCGTTCCAGGATGCGTCAGGCAGCGGCGACACGACCTTCTACAACAGTTTCGATGGCGTACTCGACGACTGGTCGCGCCAATTCACGCCCGAAGAAGCCGGCGGTTTCCGTAAGACGATGATCCGCAACAAGCAGAAGACCTTCAGCATCACCCCCGGCGTCCGGGGCCAGATCGCCGACAAATGGTCGTACGAAGTCTCGTTCAACCACAGCGAATACAAGTCGGTGGTGAAGTTCCCCGAGGTGATTGCGGCGAAGGCCAATACGCTGTTCCTGGGTCAGCAGCTCGGCATCGATCCTGACAGCGGCTATCCGATCTTCAACGCCAATCCGTCGCGGCTCTACAAGCCGCTGACCCAGGCGGAATATGACAGCATCGCGGTCAACAGCGTCTACCGACCGCGCAGCTGGACCGATAATTTCTCCGCGACGATCAACACCACCGAATTGTTCCAGCTTGCCGCCGGTCCCGTCGGCTTCGCCGCCGTCGGCGAATATGGCAAGCAGGGTTACGATCTGAACCCGGATCCGCTGGCATTGACCGATTATTATTACGGGCTGAAGGACAGCGACGGCGTCGGCAGGCGCACGCATTGGGCGCTGGGCGGCGAATTGCGCGTTCCCGTCACCAGCTTCCTTCAGGTCTCAGGCGCGGCGCGCTACGATCATTTCAGCTTTGCCGGCAACAGCATCGGCAAGTTCACCTATAATGGCGGTGTCGAGCTTCGCCCGATGTCGACACTGCTGCTGCGCGCCGCCTATGGCACCGGTTTTCGCGCACCCGACCTCCATTATGTGTTCACCGGACCGGGCAACACCCACCCGTCAGCTGACGACTATTATCTCTGCCGTACAGAACAGCCCGACGAAGATATCTCCGATTGTGATTATTCGGGGGTCGGCATCGTCGCGCAGCGCAACGGCAATCGCCAGTTGAAGCCCGAGACCAGCAAGTCGCTGAACGCGGGTATCGTCTGGGCACCATCGCGTTATTTCGACGTTTCGGTCGATTATTTCCGCGTCTCGCTGTCCAATCAGGTCCAGGATCTAAGCATCGACAGGCTGTTGCGAGCCGAAGCGGACTGTCGCCTCAAAAAGACGGAAGCAGGCGCGCCGGTCGATATCAACACGCCGACCTGCCAGGATGCAATCGCACGCGTAAAGCGTTTCTCGAGCGGAGTACTGACGGGAGAAATCGACTCGGTCTCCATCAATCCGATCAATATCTCGCATGAGAAGACCAGTGGCATCGATGTCGCGATCCATGGCCGGTTACCGACCAGCTTCGGTGAATTCGCACTCTCTGTCGCGCACACTCACGTGTTCGATCACACATTCCGCCAATATGACGGCGATCCGACGATCAACAAGCTGGCAGCCGACAGCAGCTATTACATCCCGCGCGACAAGACGACGGCCAGCATCACCTATTCGGTCGACGGGCTGAAATGGACGGTATCCGGCAATCGCCTGGGCAAGCTGCCCAACTATGCCGAGGATGGCTTCATCAAGGCGAGCTATCTGTTCAATTCGACGCTGCAGTACGACTTCACCGACCATCTGCGCGGATCGCTGACCGTCACCAACCTGCTCGACGAAAAGCCGGTCAAGGATCCGACGTATCGCGCCTATCCCTATTACGACATCAGCTGGTTCGACAGCGTCGGCCGCAGCGTCTTTCTCCAGCTGACCTACAAGCTCGGCGGAGCGGCACTCTGACCCGTCGCGGGTGGCGGGTGCGCCTGATCGCACTGGCGGGCGCGATGCTGGTCGCCGCGCCCGCGGCTGCCGAGGATCTGTTGATCGAGAATGCATCGGTCGTCGACGGCACGGGCGCGAAAGCGATCGCCGCCGACGTTCGCGTGCGCGGCGACCGGATCGTCGCGATCGGCGCACTCGATGCAGAGCCGGGCGAAACCGTGATCGATGCCAATGGCCTGACGCTCGCGCCGGGCTTCATCGACACGCACAGCCATCACACCAGCGGCCTGGCAAAAAACCCCGAAGCGCTCGTCGTGGTCAGCCAGGGCGTCACGACGATCGTCGGCGGACAGGATGGCGGATCGACGGTGCCACTCGCCGGCTTCTTCAAGGCGCTGGAGGACAAGCCGAGCGCGGTCAACGTCGCGTCCTATTCCGGGCATAACAGCCTGCGCGACGCTGCGATGGGCGACGATTTCAAACGCAAGGCCACGCCCGCCGAAGTCGAGACAATGCGCACATTGCTCGCCGCCGATATGGCCGCAGGCGCATTGGGCCTGTCGACAGGGCTCGAATATGATCCCGGCATCTATTCGGCGAGCGGCGAAGTGATGCTGCTCGCGCGCGAGGCGGCGAAGAGCGGCGGGCGCTATATCAGCCATATTCGCAGCGAGGATCGCACCTTGTGGGCGGCACTCGACGAACTGGTCGAGATCGGCCGACAGGCGAAGATGCCGGTACAGGTGTCGCACGCCAAGCTGGCGATGACCGACTGGTGGGGACAGGCGGATCGGTTCCTGGCGGTGCTCGACAAGGCGCGTGCGCAGGGCATCGACGTCACGCTGGACGTCTACCCCTATACCTATTGGCACAGCACGCTGACGGTCTTGTGGCCGGAACGCAATTTCGCCGATCGGCCGACCGCGGAGTTCATCCTGAAGCATCTTGCGCCGGCGAAAGGCCTGCTGATCGCAGGCTTCACGCCCGATCCCACGCTGGCGGGCAAGACCATCGCGGCGATCGCCGCCGAACGGAAGACCGATGAGGTCACGACGTTGATGGCGCTGGTCGACGAGGTTGAGCGCACAAAGGGCAGTTCGAACGTGATCGCGACCAGCATGGACGAGCGCGACATCGCGAAGTTCATCGCCTGGCCGCACGCCAATATCTCGTCCGACGGCAATATCGGCGGCCGCCACCCACGCGGTGCCGGTGCCTTCACCCGCGTGTTGCGGATCTATGCGCGGGAGACCGGCCTGCTGACGATCGAACAGGCGGTCCACAAGATGACCGGGCTGTCCGCCGCGCATATGGGTTTCAAGGATCGCGGCGTGATCCGGACCGGCGCCTTTGCCGATCTGGTGCTGTTCGATCCGCGCACCGTCACCGATCGCGCGACCACCGACGACCCCGGCGCCCTGTCCGAAGGGGTCTCGAAAGTCTGGGTCAATGGCGCGCTGGTGTTCCGCGACGGCAAGGCAACTGGCGCGCACCCCGGCCGGGTTATCCGGCGCGAAGGAACGACCGGCCGATGAGCACGATCCCGGGCAAATATCTGCTGTTCCTGGGCAACGAGCCGTCGCGGCTCGACGCCAAGACCGCCTGCGGCATCCTGCAATGGCGCCCTGAGCTATGCCTCGGCCAGCTCAGGCTGAGTGGCGATACCGCCGATCTCGGCCTGCCCGACATGACACCCGCCGAAGCGAAGGCCGCTGGGGCAGGAAGCATCGTGATCGGCATTGCCCCCTTTGGCGGCGGGCTTGCCCCCGAATGGATCCCACCGCTCGCCGACGCGCTCGAAGCGGGACTGGATATTGCCAGTGGACTGCATGGTCGCCTGAGCGACCATCCCGCCCTGGCCGCTGCTGCCCAGGCTTCGGGACGGACGCTGCACGACGTCCGGCATAGCGACCGCGCCTTCTCCATTGCGTCCGGTCGCAAGCGATCGGGCAAGCGACTGCTGACCGTCGGCACGGATTGCGCGATCGGCAAGAAATACACCGCGCTCGCCATCCATCGCGCACTGCGCGACCGCGGTGTCGACGCGACGTTCCGCGCCACCGGACAGACCGGCATCCTCATCGCCGGTGGCGGTATCGCGATCGATGCAACCATCTCCGACTTCGCGGCCGGTGCCGCCGAAGCGCTGTCACCCGACAATGCGCCCGGCCATTGGGACGTGATCGAAGGCCAGGGCTCACTGTTCCAGCCCGCTTATGCCGCGGTCAGCCTGGCGCTGCTCCACGGATCGCAGCCCGACGCGATCGTGGTCTGTCACGATCCGGCGCGGACACATATCGATGGCTATCCCGACTATCCGCTGCCATCGATCGAGCGTTGCATCGAGGACAATGTCCGTGCGGCTCAGTTAACCAATCGCGCTGCGCGGGTGGTGGGCATCTCGCTGGACACCAGCGCCCTGAGCGACGTGGAGCGTGCGGAGGCGATTGCGCAAATGGCGGCCCGAACAGGCCTGCCGGTCATCGACCCGATCGCCACGGGTGCCGAGGCAATCGTGGATGCATTGCTGGCGGAAAGCTGAGCAAACTTCGTCATTCCCGCGAAAGCGGGAATCCCGCTTCTTCTTCCCAATGCTTCACGGAATAGCGGGATTCCCGCTTTCGCGGGAATGACATGAAGGATTGGGTTCTCGACAGATCAGCACTACCCATCCCCCCGCTTGCGCGGCGGCTGGCCGACATGGCCGGTGAATTCCTGATACAGCTCGGAAATGCGCGCGAGCCTTGGTTCGGCGCTTGATCCCAGTTTCAGCACGACCGCGTTCGACAGCAAGGACAATGCCGAAACCATCGGCACCACCGTGTCCCAGAACATCGCGCTTTCGGTCGGCAGTGCCAGCACATGCGGCGTGTAGCGGTTCGCCCAGTGACAATATTTGTCGGTCACGAACACCAGCGCGATCCCGGCCTTCTGAGCATAGCGCGCCAGCATCTGGGCCTGGCGCGAATAGCGGCGCGTCTCGACGATCACGAGTACCCTGCCCGGGCTGTCATCGGCCAGAACGTCGGCGAAATGCCCGGCCGCCAGATCGACCACGCGAACGCCCGGCCGCGCATATTGCAACATATAGGCAAATTGCGCGGCCATGCCCCGCTCGGGCTGGAAGCCCGCGACGAACAATTCGGGTGCCTCGGCAAGCAAGGTTGCGATGGCATCCCATTGCGGCGTGCGCGCCAGATTATAGACTTCGAGCATGCCCGCGACGTTCAGATCGAAATCGCGCTGCAGTTCCGATTTTCCAGCGTCACCGGCAACAAGCTGATCGAACTGTTCGCCATGCGGCCATGGCGAGGCGGCAATGTCGAACTTCAGCTCGGCCTTGAGTTCCCGAAAATTGCGATACCCCATGCGCCGGCAGAAGCGGCCGACCGTAACCGGGCTGACGGCGAGCTTTTCGGCCAGCGACGCAGCGGTTTCGAACGGTACGCTCTGGCGGTCGGCGATCACGAAATTCGCGATCAGACGCTCGGCCTCCGTCAAGGAGTCCATCTCCTCGCGCAGACGTTCGAGCAGGCCGGTGGCGCGTCCGACGGTCATGCCGCCACCGTCGCACGGGTCGGCCGCGATCGCCGCATCGTCACCATGATCAGTCCTCCCAGGGACGCGGCGGGCCGGACGCGCGCTTGCGCCGGACGACACGCTTGTGACTGGGGTATTATTTCCATAGGCTTCGGTCGAGTTAGAAAAATGACATCGGGCATCAACAGGGTGCCGAAGTGGGGGAAAACATGGATCCGACAGGGGCAGATTCGAGCGGCACGGATTCAGGGATGGCGCCCCGGTGAGTGCGCAAGCAGGCGAACCGGCACTGCGCCGGACCTTGGGGCGGCGCGATATCGCGCTGCTGACCGTCGGCAATGTCATCGGATCCGGCATCTTCCTGGTTCCCGGCACGGTGGTGACCGCGTCAGGCATGAACGTATGGGTCGCGATCGGTATCTGGGCGATCGGCGCGGCGCTCGCGCTGTGCGGTGCGCTCACCTATGCGCGCCTGGCAGAGTCCCGGCCGGAAGCGGGCGGCGTCTATATCTACATCCGCGACGCATTCGGCCGGACCGCCGGTTTCCTGTTCGGCTGGATGATGCTCTTCGTCGGCATTTCAGGCGCCATCGCGACATTGGCGAGCGCTTTTGCGCGCATCGTCTCGCAGCTTTTCGTGCTGCCGATCGGGCCGACCGCGATCGGCCTGCTCGTCGTGCTCGCCATCGGCCTCGCCAATTGTGCATCGGTCCGGCGATCGGGCGACGTCCAGAACTGGACGGCATTGTTCAAATTGCTGCCACTGATCGGGATCGCCATCCTGTTGCTGGTGCTACCGCTTCCGACTCACGCGCTGGTCGACAGCGCGCTGCAGGCACCGACCAGCGTCAACATCTCGGTCGGGCTGATCGCCGTGCTCTGGGCCTTCGAAGGCTGGCAATATGTCACTTATAATTCCGGTGAAGTCACCAATCCGGGGCGCACGATCCGCTTCGGTCTGGTCGCCGGAGTCGTGATCCTGAGCGTCACCTACATGCTGATCACGCTCGCGGTCAGCCTGTGGCTGCCGCCTGCCGAACTCGCATCAGCGCCCAATGTGATCGAAGCCGCATTGAGAGCGGCGGACCTCAACCTGATCGCCAATACCATCAGCGTGATCGTGCTCGTCGCGATCCTGAGTGCGGCCCATGCCACGCTGCTGAGCGGATCGCGCCTGGTCTACGCCATGGCGGTCGACGGGTTCCTGCCCCATGCGCTGGCCAAACTCTCCGTGCGGACGCGTGTGCCGCTGGCTGCGGTGATCCTCTGCGCGATCATCGCTGCGGTCCTGACCGCGCTCGGATCGTTCGACGCGCTGCTCGGCTATGTCGTGGTGACGAGCTGGCTGTTCTACGGACTCGCGGGGCTCGCGGTCTTCCGCCTCGCCCCCGCCGGCGAAGGGAAGAGCTTCAGTACCGGCGTGAAGATCGCCGCCGCATTGTTCGCAGCCGGGGCACTGCTCGTGATGATCTCCTCCCTGTTCACCGGACCACCATCGGCACGCTACGGCCTGATGATCGTCGCGGTCGGCTGGATCGCCGCACGCGTCTGGTTCCACGTTCGCGATCGGGCGGCGGCGTAGGGGCGCCGGATCGTTCTTCGCTGTCGCTCCAGCGAAAGCTGGAGCCCATACGATGCGTCCAACTGCACAGCGGCTCGACAATCGCATGGGCCCCAGCTTTCGCTGGGGCGACATCGTCGTGGACGGATTAGCGCATCAGGCTGCGGAAACCCGGCTATCCACCCGCCCCTTCGCATCGGCGGAAATCGCGATGCGCGCGGCGAGCATCTCGGCCACCTTTGCGTCGGAATAGCCGATCTCGGCCAGCAACTCGCGCGTGTGTTCACCAAGGCGAGGCGCCGAGCGGCGACGGATGCCCGGGGTTCCCTTCAGCCGGGTCAGCATACCGATCTCGCGGATATGGCCGTACATCGAATCATGCTCCTCGACGATGCGGCCGGTCTCCAACGCCCAATCCTCCCAGAGCACCTGATCGATCCATGACGTTTCGCGCGCAATCTCTGCGGGCGCGCCCACAGCATCGAGCGCCGCCTTGGCCTCTTCCGACGTGCGCGCTGCGAAGAACGGCGCAATGATGCCGGTCAACAGCACATCAGCCGCATCGCGATCACCGACGGTGACGAAATTGGGATCGGTTGGCAGGCCGGGCTGACCGACTGCATGCGCCAGCGCAGCGAAACGGCGATCGTCGCGGCACGAGATGCAGACGAAGCCGTCGCTGGTGCGATAGAGCCGGTCGAGCGCGTTGAAACCCATCTGCTCCTTGTCGAGCCTGAGGCCATAGACGACCCGGCTGTCGGCATCGAGGAAATGCTCCGAGGTGGTGAACAGGCTCGAATGAAGCTGCGGGCATTCGAAATAATCGCCCGCGCCACTGTTGCGGCGGCTTTCCAGCGCCATCAACACGCCGATCGCGCCGAGAAAACCGTTATTATAATCCTCGTTGCCGAACACCGAACGGGTCGGTGGATTGTCCGCGCCGCCACCTTCGCGCAACAGCCCGGTCCAGCCGCTCAACAACGGCGCAAATGCCTTGAGCATGGATTTCGGCCCCTTGGAGCCGTAGCCGGGCAGATAGCCGTAGAGCAGCGACGGATTGAGCGCCGCCATGGCGTCATAGCCGATGCCGAGCTTGTCCGCCTTACCCGGACGAAGATTGTGCAGCATGACATCCGCGGTCGCGACCAGCTTGCGCGCCGCCTCCAGCCCCTCGGGATGTTTCAGGTCGAGCACGATGTCACGCTTGCCGCGCTGCGCTGCGCCGAACACGTCGGGCAACGGGCGCATCTGATCGCCATCGGGCGTCTCGATCTTGATCACGTCGGCGCCAAGATCGGCAAGCAGCCGCCCGCCATAACCGACCGCAAAGAACGAACTAAAATCGACGATCCTGACGCCTTCGAGCGGATGGTTCAGGCTGCGGCTGCCCGCATTCGATGACCGTCGGGGACGCGCGAGCAGTGCATCCAGTTCGCCATTATGCTCGCCGATCCGCGGCGCTGGCGCGGGGGTTGCGGTCGCTGCCCTGGCGAAGCGATGGACCGGCGCAGCCTGATAGATAGTGCCGAAATCGGAGTCTTCCAGCGCAATGCGCTGCCCGACAAATTCGACCTGATCGTCGAGCAAAACCTCGGCAGGCTCGAGCACGGGAAGCGCTGCGACATCCTGTTCGTGGAAAAGCCGGATCCATTCGTCGCGCGCGCGCGCTTTGAATGCCTCGAAACTGTCGACGCGTGCGGCCTTATACTCGTCTTCGCTGAGCGGCACTGCCATCTCAGCGCCCTTGATCGCCTGGATGCGGTCGCCGAAACCGAGCACATCCATGGTGCGCTTGAAACCACCGGGGCCGCCGGTGTGGATCTGCAGGAACAATCCGTCGCCGCACTCGAACATGCCGGTGATCAGGCGAACGCTGCCAAATCGATCGATCGCGCCGCTGTCCCCCTTCTTGATGTAGGAGATGCCATCCTCCTGCCACCAGTTGTTCATCGGCGACTGGGCAAGCATTGCGTCCATCAGCGACGCTTCGACCTCCTGGCCGAACCCGGTCTCGCGCTCGGCGCGTAGCGCGGCGAGGATATCGATCACTGCCAGGAACGCCTGACCGTAGTGGAGAGCAGGGTAACCGAGATAGACCGGTCCGTCGCGGAACGAGCTGCGCTTGTCGATCATCGTGCCGAGCAGCGCGGCGGCAAGCGACTCGCCATAGGGGCGATCGGCAAAGGGCGTGTCCTCGCCATAGGCAGTGAGCAGGCAGACGATCAGGCCGGGATTGTCGCGGGAGAGCGTTTCCTGGTCGAGTCCGAGCCGTTTCGCCTCGGCGGGGTCGAGCGAGAGGATAAGCACGTCGGCGGTTGCCGCCAGCCGGCGCAACGTATCGCGGCCGGCTTCTTTCTCCAGGTCGAGTTCGACGCTGCGCTTGCCGCGATCCCAGGATTTCCGGGTCAGGTCGCCCGCGAAAAAGGCGCCGCCGACCGGCTCCACCTTGATCACGTCGGCGCCATGATCGGCAAGGAGCATGCCGGCGATCGCGCCCGGCATCACCTGCGACGCCTCGATCACGGTCAGATTTTCGAGCGGGCCCGGCATATCGTCTCTCCTGTTTCCCGGACGCTACCCAATTTAGCACTGTAGTGCAATATTTGAGAGTGACGGGGTGGTCGTTCGGCAAGCATCCCTCCACCGTCATGCCAGCGCAGGCTGGCATGACGGTGGGAAGGGCAAGCCCTCGTCAATATGGTGCAGCCTGCCTCGCTACTTCGCCGCCAGCGACTCACGCGCCCGTTGCCGGATATAATGCTGCACGCCCTGCGCCTCGCGCTCGGTGAGATTGTCGAACTGCGGCATGCCGTTCGATCGCAGCGCTCCGCCGCGGACCACCGCGTCGAACGTCTCGAACGACAGCGGTGCAGCCGCCTTGCGCAGATCGGGTGCGGCGCCACCCCCGACCATGCCGGCGCCGTGGCAGATCACGCAGCTGCTGTTGTAAATGCCGGAGCCGACCTTCGTCAGTTCGGGATCGATCTTGAATTCCGGATCGTCCTGGATCGGCAGCGCCTCCGGCTGGAACGGCGGCAGCTTGGCCTTTCCGCCGATCATGAAGGTGAGCACGCGGCGTTGCTGAGTCTCGTAATCCCAGTTGGGTTTGCCCGCGAAGCTGCTCCGCCAGCCGGTGATCACCGTGATATATTGACGCCCATGCGCGGTATAGGTGATCGGGTGTCCCAGGATGCCGTTCTGCGCATCGAATTCCCAGACCTTGCGCCCGGTGTCGGCGGCATAGGCCACCAGATGCCCGGTATTGAGCCCCTGGAAAACCAGGTTGCCCGCCGTTGCCATCGTACCCCCGTTGAAACTGCCATTTTGCGGCACGCTCCATCGCGCCTTCTGCGCGACCGGATCCCAGGCGACGAGTTTGCTTTCGGGCGGGGGCGACGTGATCCCCGGCGGGGGCGCACCAAGTCCGGTGTTGACGAACATGCCGGGCTTGTACTGCCATTTCGACAGGTCGCCCGCCGGATCGACGAAGACGCGGCCGGCATCGGTCGCGGGCAGATAGACCAGCCCGGTTTTCGGGCTGAACGACATCGCCTGCACGCCGTGCGCACCGAGCGGCCAGGGGTACATCAGGAACGGCTTGCCGCCGGGATAGCGCGCCTCCGGATTCTCGACAGGACGTCCGGTCTGCAGATCGATGCGATCCGCCCAATTGACCTTGGCGAACTTCTCGGCGGAGAGCAGCTTTCCGGTCGCCCGGTCGATCACGTAGAAGAAGCCGTTCTTCGGCGCATGCAGCAGCACCGAGTGCATCTTCCCGTCGATCTCCAGATCGGCGAGCTCGATGTCCATGGCATTGTTGAAGTCCCAGCTGTTCCCCGGGTTCACCTGATAGTGCCAGACATATTCGCCGGTATCCGCATCGAGCGCGATGATCGACGAGAGGAACAGATTGTCGCCGCCGCCGGGGCTGCGGATCTTCTGGTTCCAGGGCCAGCCATTGCCGGTGCCCAGATAGACGCGGTTATATTTGGGGTCATAGGCCATGGCGCCCCAGACATTGCCGCCGCCGCCGAACTTCCACCATTCGCCGGTCCAGGTCTTGGCGGCCATCTCCATGGCCTTGTTCTCGAATCCCTTGGACGGATCGCCGGGCACGGTATGGAAGCGCCAGGCCTGCTTGCCCGTCGCCTGGTCATATGCAGTCACATAGCCGCGCACCGGGCCGTAATCCGCGCCGCCGAAGCCGATCATCACCTTGCCCCGGAACACCCAGGGCGCGCCGGTGATATAGGCCGAATTCTCCTTGTCGACGGTCTGCACGCTCCACAGCGGCTTGCCCGTCCGCGCATCGACCGCGATCAACTGTCCGCCGATCGTGCCCGCGAACAGCTTGCCATTGTCATAGGCGATGCCGCGAATGCCCCAGCCGGCGCGCATCTTGTGCCCTGCCGCCTGCCAGGCCTCCGGATCATAGGTCCACAGCAGCTTGCCCGTCGCGGCATCCATCGCGTGCAGCACGCTGTAGCCCGTGGCGAAATAGAGCACGCCGTCGACCGCCAGCGGCGCGGTGAAGGAATTGAAGGTCGCGAGGTCATGGGACCAGGCCAGGCCGAGTTCGCCGACATTGCCGTCGTTGATCTGGGTGAGCGGGCTGAAATGATCCTCATTGTCGGTGCGCCCGACGCGCATCCAGTTCGCCCCGTCCTCTGGAGTCGCGGCGCTCGACGCAATGGTACCGCCGTCCGTGGTCTGACAGCCGTTCAGCGTGCCGGCGACCAGCGCCAGGGCGGTGAACACCATGATTCGGCCCTTGCCCATCATCGTCATCCTCAACTCCAAACTCTTGTCATGCCTGTATGATTCTGATCGTCCGTGCAGAATCTATACAGAGTCGGCGATCTCGCCAAAGACAGGACAGAACAGATTATTGGCTGAAAATCCAGCCTCAAAGAGCGGATTGACAGGGAGCCTCTTCTTCCCTTAAAATTGCACTCAAGAGCAAAATTACAAATTTGGGGAGGTTGCCATGAAGCACACCAAGACCTTGCTGGCCGGTACCGCAATCGCACTGTTCGCTGGAGTGCCGGCAGGCGCCTGGGCGGCAGCGCCCGCCGCGCAGGACACCGCCCCGGCCGAACAGGCTGCGGACGAGAAAGCGCCCACGGATATCGACATCGTCGTGACGGGCACGCGCATCGTCCGCGACGGCTATACCTCCCCGACGCCGGTGACGGTCGCAACGGTCGAGGATCTTTCCAAGACGACGCCGAGCAGCATTCCGGACGCGCTGAACAAGCTGCCCCAATTCCAGAACTCGCTGAGCCCGTCGCGCACGGCACATAATTTCTCGGCCATCCCGATCCACGGCAATGTGCTCAATCTGCGCGGCCTCGGCACGCCCAGCAACAATCCCAAGGGGCCGCTGCGCACGCTGATCCTGTTCGACGGCATCCGCGTACCGCCCACCGCCTATCCCGGCACGATCAACACCGATGTGCTGCCGCAGCTGCTGATGCAGCGGGTCGACGTGGTGACCGGCGGCGCATCGGCGCAATGGGGCTCAGACGCCGTTGCCGGCGTGGTGAACTTCGTGCTCGACAAGAATTTCACCGGCTTCAAGGGCGTCGTCCAGGCGGGCGTGTCCGAACGCGGCGACAGTGAGAGCCAGCGCATCGGCGCAGCCGCCGGCTTCGAGTTTGCGGGCGGTAAGGGCCACATCCTGCTGAACGCCGAATATTTCAACACTGGCGGCCTGTACAAGGACGAGCGGTCCTACGGAAATCAGGGCTTCAACTTCGTCGGCTCCACCTCGACCGCGCTCGGCGCGCCCGGCACGGCGGCCAATCCCTATACGATCGTGTCCGACGTCCGCATCGCGGCGCTGGCCCCCAATGGACGGATCACCGCATCCAGCGTCGCCGGCAACCCGTTCGTCGGGCAGGTCATCAACAACAACGGCACGACCCGCCCGTTCAACACCGGAACCGCAGTGGGCACAGCCGGCTTCCAGTCCGGCGGCGACGGCTACAAGATCGACGCCCACACCAATGCCGTCACGCCGGCCGAGAATTATCAGACATTCGGCCGTCTCGCTTATGATCTGACCCCCGAGATCACCGCCTATGTCCAAGGCGGATGGTCGCGCGCCAGCCTGCAATATGTGACGCAAACCAATGCGCTCGTGCCCCCTTCGGGCGGCGTCAATATCTACAAGGGCAATCCCTATCTGTCGGCAGCGCTCGATGCGTCGCTCACCACCGCGAACGACTTCATCACCGTCGGCCAATATGACGCCGGCCAGCCGCAGCCGATCTCGCGCGAGCAGACCGATTACTGGCTGGCGACCGCAGGCCTCAACGGCAAGCTGAGCAATCTCAACTGGTCGGTTGCCTACACCCATGGCCAGTCCAAGCACGCAATGGATAATTCGGGCCTCTACAATTACAAACGCCTCTATGCGGCGACCGACGTGGTGCGAAACCCGGCCACGGGCCAGTTGACCTGCCGCGTCCTGCTCGATCCTGCCGTCGCAGCACAATATGCGGGCTGCCAGCCGCTCAACGTGCTCAATGGCAATCCCGCGGCATCGACGCCCGCAGGTTATGCCTATGCGACCGGCACTTCCAGCTATCGCGCCACCATCAAGCAGGATTCCTTCACCGCCAACCTGAGCGGCAGCCTGTTCGAACTGCCCGCCGGCCCTGTCGATTTCGCAATCGGTGCGGAATATCGCAAGCAATCGCTGAACCTGGTGAGCAATGCCGATCCGGCCACGCTCGCAGGCGCAACGCCCGCCCAGACCGCGGCGATCAGGTCCAGCTATTTCGCCGGCCTGCGCGGCGTGCCGGCCGGTGCGCTCTATTACTGGCTGACCAATGTCGGCTCGGCAAATGGCAGCCTGAACGTCAAGGAAGCCTATGCCGAACTTGCGGTTCCGATCCTGAAGGATACGCCCTTCTTCCGCGAACTCAGCATCAACGGCGCCGCGCGCATCACCGACTATTCGACGTCTGGCACGGTGAAGACCTGGAAGGTCGGCGCAACCTGGAAGCCGATCGACGATCTGCTGCTGCGTGGCACCTATTCCCGCGACATCCGCGCACCGAACCTGTTCGAGCTGTTCGCCGGCCTGCAGAGCGGCATCGGCATCGTCAACGACGTGCGCAATCCCGCCGGCACCTATGGCAGCGGCCAGAACATCAACGTCAGCAGCGTCACGGGCGGCAACCCCAATCTGAAACCCGAAACCGCCAAGACACTGACCCTGGGCGCCGTGCTGTCGCCCAGGTTCCTGCCGGGCTTCTCGCTGTCGGTCGACTATTACAAGATCGACGTCCAGAATCTGATCGACTCGCTGACCGCCCAGCAGATCCTGACCAACTGCCTCAATGCCGGCGGCTCGGGCGCCACGGAATGCGATCTCATCACCCGCGCGACGCCGACCAGCTTCCCGTCGCTGGTCAGCATCGTCCCCGCGAACATCGCCTATTTGAAGACCGCCGGGTTCGACATCGACGCCAGCTATCGCACCGAACTGGGCAATGGCCGTCTCGGGATCAGGCTGTATGCGAACTATCTGGATCGCTTCGACAGTCAGCAATATACCGGCGCACCGGTCGCCCATTATGCGGGCGTCAGCGTCGTGACGAGCAATCCCGCAGGCTATCCGCGCTGGCGCGGCAATCTCTCGGTCGACTATACCAATGGCCCTATCGGCGTGACCGTGACCGAGCAATATATCGGCAAGATGCGGCTCGACATTCCCGGCGGCGCGCTGCCGATCGTCTTCAAGAATCCGCACGTCTCGCCGGTATTCTACACCGATCTGTCGCTGCGCTACACCATCCCCGATTTCGGCGGGAATATGGAGCTGTTCGGCACCGTCAACAACCTGTTCGACAAGCAGCCGCCGATCATTCCAGGCACCGTCCCGGGCGTGAACATCGCCACCAACATTGCCATCTACGACTTTATCGGCCGCGCCTATACCGCAGGTGTGCGCTTCAAATTCTGATCACCCCGGTGCTCGGCGCCATCGCGTCGAGCACCACTCTCCTCGCGAGCGCGGCCCCGGCAAAGCCGGCCAACCGCATCGCACTTGGCTCCGTCCGCGATACAGCGCGTGACGGGGCCGTTTTTTTTGGAAGTATGTGAGTAACCGATGCGCGGGGGCGGGCGCGCCGCTGAGCGAGAGATACGCGCCCGCACGATGTCAGTGAATGCGGGTCTTCCCCCGCACAGTTCGGGCTGAGCTTGTCGAAGGCCTGCCCTTTCTTCTGGCTCGGAGGTCAGGCAAGGCAGGCCTTCGACAAGCTCAGCCCGAACGGTAGTAGCAGTCCGAGACTATTCCACGATTTCCAGCGCCCGCTCCGGGCACGACTTGGCGCCCTTCCACGCGCGTTCGGCATCCTTCTCCGCCACGACGATATCGCCGGGCATGATATAGCCATCATCGTCGAGCTCGAAGATATCGGGCGCCATCGCCGCGCACCGCGCATGGCCCTGGCACTTGCCGGGAACGACCCGGATCAGACGCGCGGATTTCATGACCAGTCGAGCTCCAGTTCCTCGATGCCGAAGACATGACCGCCGAATGTCAGCGGCGCCGTACCCTGCTTGATCCTGAAATTCGGGATACGCGCCAGCCATTCTTCCAGCCCGATCACGATCTCGCGGCGGGCGAGATGCGATCCCAGACAGCGATGCGGGCCATAGGCGAAGGCGACGTGGCGATTATCCTCACGTTCCAGGTCGATGGTATCTGGATCGGGAAATTCGCGCGGATCGCGATTGGCGAGCATCGTCGGGCACGAGATGTAATCGCCCGTGCGAATGGGTGCACCGTGGAAATCCATGTCGCGCGTCGCAACGCGGACGAGCTGGACCGTTGGATAGGCGCGCAGCAATTCCTCCACCGCCAGCACGATCCGCGACGGATCGTCGCGCAGCGCGTGCTGATCGTCGGGATGCGTCGCGAGATAGTTGAGATCGAAACCAATCGCAGCCGCTACGGTGTCGAGACCAGCGATCAGGATCAGCACGCCGATGCCGCGCACTTCGCGATCGGTGAGCTTGCGTCCCTCCACGTCCGCCTGCACCACAAAGGTCATGAAATCGTCGGCGGGTTCGCGTCGCCGGAGCGCGGCCAGTTCGTCGATGAACGCGACGATCTTGCGCGCGGCGGCCGGCCGCTTCACGTCATCGCCATGCAACTGATTATTTGCCCATTCGACGAATTCGTCGAGCCGGCTGTCCGGCAGGCCGATGAAGCGCAGGAAGATGTTCACCGCGAAGGGAAAGGCGAAGTCGGTCATGACGTCGCAATCAGTGCCCTTCGCCTTGATCGCCTCGATCAGCGCCACAGCGCGCTCGCGCACCGCAGCCTCCATCTGCATCACCTTGCGCGGCGAGAAGAGCGGATTGAGCATCGTGCGATACGCCGCGTGGCTGGGCGGATCGATCTCCAGCGGGATCATCGGCCAGTCCTCGCCCAGCGCCGACGCGAAGATGGCGCGATGGCTGGAGAAGCTTTCCGCATCCTGGAGCACGCGGCGCTGATCCTCCGCGCGCGTGATCACCCAGGTGCCCCTGCCCGTCCGCGTATTATTGGGCGAGTAGAAGATCCGCGGCCCCTGATGGAGGTGACTGATCGCACCCTGCGGATCGCCTCCGCGCGTCGGCGGCATGCCGGGCGAGGTGAACAGGTTGAAGTCTCCGACCATTTCGGGCGGAACATGGGTGGGTATTTCCTGCGCGGCGCTTGCCATGCATCGCTCTCCTGCGGTGCTTTGATGTTGAAACCAGACTATCGCGAATGGCAGCGAATGAAAACAGAAATTGCATTACAGTGCAATTTTGCTATCGCTGGACCGTCTAGAGCATGCTGTGATCCGCTGAAAGCGGATCGCATGCTCCAGAGTCGTGTTTGGCGCGATTTTCGAGTCGTTCGATGAGTCCATCGAACTACAAATCGCTCTAAGGAGAGATGCCGATGTTCGATCTGCTGAAGGGCGTGCGCGTCATCGAGTTCGGGATCCTGCTCAATGGCGATCATCTCGGCATGCTGCTGAGCGACCTGGGCGCCGAGGTGATCAAAGTGGAGGAACCGCTGAAGGGCGATTATCTGCGCGACATGCTCGGCCAGATCACGCCGCACCACAGCCCCGCCCATCTCCAGGTCAACAAGAACAAGAAAAGCGTGACGCTGAACGTCAACACGGAGGAAGGCCGTCACGCCTTTTTCGAATTGCTCAAGACCGCCGATATCTTCGCCGACGGACTGCGCGGCGGCGCCTGTGAGGCGATGGGCATCGGTTACGAGGCGCAACGCGCGGTGAAGCCCGACATCATCTATATGGCCAGCACCGGCTTCGGCATGACCGGACCTTACACACGGCTCGGCGCGCACGGCTATTCGATGGCAGCGGTCGCCGGCGGTCTGCCCGCGGCGAAGGACGAGAACGGCTTTGTCGACCGGACCGAAAGCACCGACCTGTTCGGTGGGATCAAGGCCAGCCCCGGCGCCGGGGGACCTTTTGCCGTCATGGCGGGGCTTGCCGCTTTGGTGCGGCGTCAGCGGACCGGCGAAGGCGCATTCATCGACGTGGCGACATCGGACTGCAATCTTTCCGCATCCTGGCTCGCGACCGTTACCAACCTGAATTACGATCGCCTGACCGATCTGACCGGCATGGCGCCGCGCGGCGTTGCGAACGAAGGCTGGCCGGCCGGATCGGTGCTTTATTCGCTGTACGAAGCCAGCGACGGACGCTTCATGATGTTCGGCGCGATCGAACCGAAATTCTGGTATAATTTCTGCGATGCGGTCGACCGGCCCGAGCTGAAGCAGGCGATCCGCACCGACATCCCCGTCGATTACGGTGTCGACTCGCAGTGGCTGCGCCCGGTGCTGCGCGACATCTTCCAGACGCGCAGCTCGTCCGAATGGACCGCGCTGGCGCTGGCCAGCAACATCCCGATCGCAGTCGCAAACACGCTCGACCAGGTGCCAGAGGATCCGCACAACAAGGCACGCGGCATGTTGTTCGAAGCCGACCATCCCGGTGCCGGGCCGATGACCTATCTCCGCTATCCCGCGATCGTCGACGGCGAGCGGAGCGGCGTCGAGATTCCCGCACCCGCACTGGGCGAACATACGCAGGAAGTGCTTTCCTCGCTGGGACTTTCCGCCGATGAAATCGCCGCGGCGCAGGTGACGCCGCCGCGCAAACCGAAGCAGAACCCATGATCGAACCCGAAGACCATCCCGAAATCCGCGAAGCCGTCCGCAGGCTGTGCGCCGGCTTTCCAGGCGAATATTGGCGCGCGCTCGATCGCGAGCGTGCCTATCCCACCGAATTCGTGACCGCATTGACCGAGGCCGGCTGGCTGAGCGTGCTGATCCCCGAAGAGTTCGGCGGATCGGGCCTGGGCCTGGGTGCGGCCGCGGCGATCCTCGAGGAGATCCATCGCTCCGGCTGCAATGGCGGCGCCTGCCATGCGCAGATGTATACGATGGGCACATTGCTTCATCACGGTTCGGCTGAACAGAAAGCGCAATGGCTGCCGCGCGTTGCGACCGGTGAGGTCCGGTTGCAGGCATTCGGCGTGACCGAACCGGGCAGCGGCACCGATACCACGCGCATCGCCACCACCGCGCGGCGCGAGGGCGATCGCTACATCGTCAACGGCCAGAAGATCTGGATCAGCCGCGCCGAACATTCGGACCTGATGGTGCTGCTCGTTCGTACCACGCCGCGCGACCAGGTGACCAAGCGCACCCAGGGCCTCAGCGTGCTGCTGGTCGACATGCGCGCAGCACTGGGCAACGGACTGACCATCCGTCCGATCCGGACGATGCTCAACCACGCCACCACCGAATTGTTCTTCGACGACCTGGAAGTGCCGGTGGAGAATCTGATCGGCGTCGAAGGCGAAGGCTTCCGCTACATCATCGACGGCATGAATGCCGAGCGCGTGCTGATCGCCGCCGAATGCATCGGCGACGGCCGCTTCTTCATCGACCGCGCCAGCGCCTATGCGCGCGACCGGTCCGTATTCGGCCGGGCGATCGGCGAGAATCAGGGCGTGCAATTCCCGATCGCGCGCGCGCACGTCCAGCTTTCCGCCGCCGCGGCGATGGTCGAGAAGGCGTGGAAGATGAGCGAGGACGGCCGCGCCTTCGGCACCGAAGCCAATATGGCGAAGATGCTGGCGTCCGAAGCCTCCTGGTTCGCGGCGGACATGTGCGTGCAGACGCATGGCGGCTTCGGCTTTGCCGAGGAATACGACATCGAACGCAAGTTCCGCGAGACGCGACTTTACCAGGTGGCGCCGATCTCCACCAATTTGATCCTCAGCCATGTCGCCACACATGTGCTGGGATTGCCCAAATCCTTCTAAGGCCGGCCGCCATTCAGCCCGCCAACACCATCGACCCGCATCTCGGGCCGGTCGATCTGGCGAAGGTGCTGATCGTCAACATCGCCTTCGGGCTCAACCTGATCGCGATGAAGGTGGTGGTGGATGCCACCGCGCCTTTCCTGGCGATCGCGGTGCGAATGGCGATCGTCTTCCTATTATGCGCGCGCAATTTCCGGTTCGTGCCCGGGAAAAATGGCTGGCTGGCGCTCTATGGCCTGCTCAATGGCGGCCTGTTCCTGCTGGTGCTCAATCTCGCACTGATGGCGACGAGCAATGTCGGTGCGCTCGCGATCGCAGGTCAGCTCGGCGTCCCCTTCTCTCTCCTGCTCGGTGCGTTGATCCTGCGCGAGCGGCTGTCGGCACGGCGGCTGGCCGGCGTCGCCATCGCCTTTGCCGGGGTGGTGCTGCTCGTCTTCGATCCACATGCGGCGCACGAGTTGAAAGGGCTGGCATTGATGGCCGCAGCATCCTTCATGTGGGGATCGGGCACGCTCGTCCAGCGTCAGCTCGGCGGCGTCGCGGTCATGAACGTCCAGGCCTGGAACGGGCTGATGGCGGCAGTGATTCTGGCGCCTTTCGCGCTGCTGCTGGAACAGGACGCGATCATGGCGCTGCCGCAGATCGGCATCGTCCCGCTGGCCTGGCTGGGCTTCAGCTGCATCGTCGCGACATTGGTCGGTCAGGGGCTGCTGGCGCACCTGCTGCAGCGGCACCCGATCTCGTCGGTGATGCCACTGCTGCTGCTTTCGCCGGTGGTGGGCGTGACCGGCGCGTCGCTCTATTTCGGCACGCCGATCACCACGGTGATGGTGCTGGGCGGGTTGATCACGCTGGCCGGCGTTGCGCTACTGAAATTGTCGGGTCGGAAGCGCGATGCACCTCCGACCCAAACGATGAACCTCTAAAAGCCGTAACGCAACGTCACGCGGGCATTGCGTGGTTCGCCGAAGATATAGCCGCCGAACCATGAATTGGTGTTGTAATAGGCCTTGTCGAAGACATTGTTGACGTTGAGCTGAAGCGACAGGCGCTCGGTCAGGTCGTAGGCGGCCATCAGATTGACCAGCGCATAAGGCGCCTGGCCGACCGGTTCGACCACGCCGGTCGCTGGATTGGGCGCGGTCTGCGGCGGGCGGCTTTCCCAGCGGAGCGAACCGCCGATGCTTGCGCCCTTCAGCCCGCCGCCGAACTCGTATTTGGTGGCCATGCGGAACACTTTTCGCGGCTGGTGCGCCTGCACGTCGACGCCATCGGCATCGACCGCCTTGAAGTGGCTCCACCCCACGCTGATGTCCCAGCCGCGCACCACTTCGCCCTGCATCTCGAGCTCATAGCCCTTGGAGACGGTGCCGTTCACCGGGCGCGATGCGACGTCCGTCGTGCCGGGCACGAAAAACCCGACATCGGGAACGGCGAAATTATTCTGCTCGACGCGGAATATTGCGGCCGAGGCGCGCAGCCTGCCGTCCATCAGATCGGCCTTCAGACCCGCTTCGTAGTTGTTGCCTTCGAGCGGATCGAGATAGCGCCCGTTGCGATCGCGCGCGGTCTGCGGATTGAAGATGCTGGTGTAGCTGACATAAGCCGACAGATTGCCGGTCAGGTCGAAGATCAGGCCAGCATAGGGCGTGATCTGGTTCTTGTGTTTGATGCGGTAGGGCGCGGGCGTGTAGAGCGCCAGTTCCTCGTCGCGGGTCCAGGTGGTGACCCGCCCGCCCACGATCAGCTTGAGCGGATCGAGAAGTTGCAGGCGAGTGACGCCATAGACCGAACTCTGCTGCGTCGTACCGAATCCGCTCATGCGATAGCGATCGCCCCATTGGGCTTCGGGGTAGCTACCATCCCACTGGTTGAAATTGCCGACAGGCGCGACGGTGCCGTCGATCGGATCGCGGTTCGTCCAACCGCCCTTCTGATGACTGTACATCGCGCCGAGCACCAGTTCATGCTCACGGCCGAACAGCTGATATCCGCCCTTGGCCTGGAGATTGAGGCTCCACTGCTTCGGTTTGGTCAGATACCAATAGGGCCACACATTCATGCCCTGTCCGGTCGCACGATCGGGATTGCCCCATAGCCAGATCAGCTTCGAATCCTCGACCTGCTGGAAATAGGAAACATCGCCGCGCAGCGACCAGCTTCCGCCCAGATCCTGCTCGATCGAGAGGAAGGCCGCCGTCTCTTCGGTGTTCCACGCATTCCAATCCGCGCCGGTGGTGCGCGAACGGGACCAGCTGGCTTTCGATCCGTCGGCATACCAATAGGGCAGCTGTGCCCACATCACGCCGTTGCGCTCGACCTTCTGGTAGCTTGCGCCCGCCTTCAGCCTAGTGCCCGGGCCGATATCGGCGGCGATCGTGCCGTACAAAGTGAGGCCGTTGCTGCTCTCCAGGTCGACGAATGCGTCCTGCTTGTACAATTCGGCCACGAAGCGCGCGCGTACGGCGCCGTCGGCAGTCAGCGGCGCGCCGATATCGACGATGCCGGAAAAGCGGTTCCACGATCCCGCCTCGAGCGTGACTAGGCCGGTGAACTCGCGCGCGTCGGCCTGCTTGCGCACCATGTTGATCGATGCCCACGGCTCGCCCGCCCCCTGCAACAGGCCGGTGGCGCCACGGATGACCTCGACCCGGTCGTAGATTGCGGTGCTGGATTCCTCCAGGCCGACGTTGCCGGTGGCAAAGGGCAAGCCGTCGAGCTGGAAGCTGGTGATGTCGAAGCCGCGTGCCGACAGAAGGTTGCGGCCGCGGTCGACCCGCTTCACCGACAGGCCGGTGGTATATTCCAGAACGTCGGACACCGTCGTGGCGGCCTGATCGTTCATCTGCTCGCGGGTGATGATGGTGATCGATTGCGGCGTTTCGCGCGGCGTCAGATCCAGACCGGTTGCCGCGGTATTGCGATTGGTGCCGCTGCCATAGACGACGATTTCATCGCCCTTGCGTCCGCTGTCGTCGGCCGCATCGCCCTGGGCGGCTTCCTGCGCCAACGCCGGAATCGAAAGCGCGCTCGTAGCGATCAGAGCAAGCTTGATGATGGAAAAAGCCGAACGCACCACGATACCCCCTTGAGATTGAGGATGTGCGCTTATCGCTATTGCGAATGCAACGCAATATTATGTTACTCTGCAAACGCGGCCGGCACCACGTCCTGCCGTCACGGTCGGCTGTTCGGCCCCCTCCGTTCGCGCGCATGAACTGTCAGGAAGGTCGCCACGATCGCGCCAGCAACGCCGAGCAGCATCGGCCAGACGAGCATTGCCATCGAGACCGGATCGGCAAGCGCGCACAGCAGGAAGGAAACGCCGAGAAGGGCCGAGCCGGCGAGCTTGCATGCGGTGCGCAACGTCCTCGTTTGCGGCCTTGCCCCGAACAGCTGGCGCCAATGAACATCGTTGGCGAGCGCGAAAGCGGCCATGCCGGCAAGCGCCGCTGCGAAGGCCAGAACCGCCAGAATCGCGTCAGACATGCACAGTCTCCCGATCCTGCTGCCGCGTGGCTTGAAGCTGATGCCGAGAACGCAGGCGGAGAGCAGTATAGGCCGCCACCCCGGCCGTCATGAGCAGGACGGCATCGACCCCCGCGATCGGCCAATAACCGTCGCCCACGGTCTTCAGGATATGATCCCCCGTGGTGATCCAGTTGGCCACTGCGGCGCCGGCCGCCAGCAGGCTGACGAGCCAGAGCTGTTCGCGCCACGCCGGAGACAGGCCCGTATTCGCCGATGGTCCGGAGCGGAGGCCGGCGTGCAACAATCCCGCCACCCAGCTCAGCCAGAACACTGCTTCCTGCCAGCCGGCATGACCCGGCAGATCGGCCGGCAGCAGGCGGTTGGCGAGCAGAAGCGCGCCCGTCGCGATCAACATGCCCGTCACGCTGGTCACCGCCAGCGCTTCCGTGATGCGGGCGCCCGGAACACCCGCGGCGGCATGCTTCGCCTTGCGCTTCGTCACGAAGAATAGGAAGCCCGTTGCGATACAGGCGCAACCGGCAAGGCCGCCGACGAACAGCAGCCATCTGAGCGTCCAATGGCGGAAATGCTGGAAATGGAGGCCGTAGAGAAAGCCCTCCACCGTGCGGATCCCGCTCGCCGGTGGGTTCTCGTACAAGGGTGCGCCGGTCGTGCCCTTGAAGTTGAGCGTCTCGCTGGTCGCCACCCGATCGACATTGTCGCGCGAGATCGACACATAGGCGTCGGCATCGCCGATATGGATCAGCGATACCGAACCGATCTCGCCCGGCACGCCCTTGGCTGCCCAGCGCGCCTTGGCCGCAGCCATCATCGCGTCGACCGAGGCGAGTTGACCGGGCCGACCCGACGGTTCGGCGGGAAGGCCGGTCATCGCCATCTCGACATCGTCCTGCGCCTTGGCGAGCGGCCGCATCAGCGTCGTCGGCGACGGCAGGTACATATAGGCGAAGATCAGCAACCCGGAGAGGGTGATGACGAACATGAAGGGCAGCGCCAGCACGCCGGTCATGTTGTGGAGATCGAGCGTGGAGCGCAGCCGCGCCTTGCCCGGCCGAAAGGTGAACAGCTCGCGGAAGATCCGGCGGTGCATCACCACGCCCGACACGAGCGCCGCCAGCATCGCCATGCCGGCCAGGCCCACGATCCAATAGCCCAGCTCCATCCATTCCAGATGCAGCATGAAGTGCAGCGGAAAGAAGAAGCCGGTGCCGAGCGAGAGCCGCTCCTGAAGGTCGGCCGGCAACCGCTCGCCCGTCATCGGATTCACCGAGGCATAGCCATAAACATGGACGTGATCGAGATTGGCGTCGCGGGGTTTGTTGGGCACGTCATAGGCGACGTACATGCGCAGGATCGGATCACGGTGATTGGTATAGGCAGTGACGTCGCCGGGCTTCAGCGCAGCGGCCGGCGGCAGCGCACCGATCACTTCCGCGGCGGTATGCTCCATGCTCTCCGGATCGGGTTGCACTGCGGAGATGAAGGGGATGACGGATTTGTCGAAGGACGGAAACGGTGCTGCCTGCACGCGGGTTTCGGGCACACTCCACCGGTCGATCTCCCGATCGAACACCGAGAGCGAGCCGAAGAAGAAGATCGTCATCAGCACAAAGCCGAGCACCAGTCCCAGCCAGGTGTGCAGATAGGCCATCGACAGCCGGAAGGTTTCACGCATCGTCCGTCGCTCCGTTCATGCCGCCCAGCGCGAGAGCGTCCACGCCGCCGCGCTCATTGCCGCGCCGCCGCCGCCAAGCACGCTCCAGGCTCGCAGATTGCTGTGCGGTACGAACCCCCACAGCATTGCGCCGAGATACACCAGCGCCCCCAGCATCCAGGCCAAGACCTGCGCTTCCGACCAGCGCAGGCCAGCGCCGAACCCGATCAAGGTCGCCAGCGCGGTGAAGCCATAGGCGAACAGATAGCCGCCGACGATCGCCGCGGCGAAGCGGCTGGCGGCCAGCATCAGCCCCGGTTTCGCGCGCAATGGGCGCGTCCCGGCAAATTCACCCTCGGCCAAGGCCGCGCTCCCCTTATCCATTCACAACGGCGCGCAATCGCGATTCCGCCTCAACGGGAGAGCAATGCATTTAACGATAATGATTTGCAATATGGATACTGACTTCATCGCGCGCGATGGGTGCGCGATGCTCCGGCGTTAGGCTGCACCGGCCCAAGCGTGAACGGACGGCATCTGTCAGGCTGTTGAAAAAGCCGGCGTGTATTTCCGCTTCGTCATTCCCGGGCAGAGGCGCTGCTGTCCGGGATTCCAGGGGCGTGAGCTTCGTCTGCCAATCTTCCGTCATTGCGAACGAAGCGAAGCAATCCAAGGATGCCCGAGCCGCTGGATTGCTTCGCTTCGTTCGCAATGACGGCGGAGTTGTGTCAAGCCCGCTCGAACACCGCGGCCAGCCCCTGCCCGCCACCGATGCACATCGTCTCCAGCCCATAACGGCCACCGCGACGGCGCAACTCGTGGACGAGATTGGCAAGGATGCGGCCACCGGTCGCGCCGATCGGATGGCCGAGCGAAATGCCCGATCCGTTGACATTGAGGCGATCGCGCTCATCCCAACCCCAGCCCTTGAGCACCGCAAGCACCTGCGGGGCGAATGCCTCGTTGAGTTCGACCAGATCGATATCGTCCCAGCTCAGCCCCGTGCGCGCGAACAGGCGCGCGACCGCGGGGACAGGCCCGATGCCCATGCGCGAAGGCTCGCACCCCGCCGCGGCCCAGCTATGGAACCAGGCGAGCGGCTCGAGACCGAGTTCGGCCAGCTTGTCTTCCGCGACCACCAGGCACGCCGCGGCAGCGTCATTCTGCTGGCTGGCATTGCCCGCGGTCACCACCCCGCCCTTTTCGATCGCACGCAGCGTGCCGAGCGACTCCAGCGTGGCATCGGGGCGGAACCCTTCGTCCCTGGTGAACATCACCGGATCGCCCTTGCGCTGCGGCACCGCGACGGGGACGAGTTCTTCCGCGAAGCGGTTCTCCGCCCAGGCAGTGGTCGCGCGCTGGTGGCTCATCACCGCATATTCGTCGCACGCCTCGCGGCTGATGCCATAATCCTTGGCGAGATTCTCGGCGGTCTCGATCATGCCGCTGATCACGCCGAAGCGTTCGATCGGCTGTGACATCAGCCGCCCACGCGTCAGCCGGTCGTGCATGGTCGACGATCCAGAACGCGCGCCCTTGCGCATGTCGGTCGAGTAATATTCGACATTGCTCATGCTCTCGACGCCACCGGCCAGAACCACATCGGCGGCACCGGTCTGCACCATCATCGCCGCGTCGATCACGGCCTGAAGCCCGCTGCCGCAGCGGCGATCGAGCTGATAACCCGGCACTTCGATCGGCAGGCCCGCGGCGAGCGCGGCCCAGCGGCCGACCGCAGGCGCTTCGCCATTGCCATAGCCCTGTGCGAAGACGACGTCGTCGATGCGCATCGGGTCGATGCCCGTGCGCTCGACCAGCGCCTTGATGATCACCGCGCCAAGATCGCCGGCCTGCATGCCCGAAAGCGCGCCCATGAACTTGCCGACGGGTGTGCGGAGCGGCGTGACGATGGCGGCCTTGCGCATGATGATTCCTATCCTTTTCGTTCGATTAGCTTGCGGCGCGGATCATCTCGCGGGCGATGATGAGCTGCTGGATCTGCGAGGTGCCTTCGTAAAGGCGCAGCACACGCACATCACGATAGAAACGCTCCACTTTATATTCCGCGATATAGCCGGCGCCGCCATGGATCTGCACCGCGCGGTCGGCGATGCGCCCAACCGTCTCACTGGCGAGATATTTGAGCGCGGACGCCTCCAGGCTGATCTGCTCCCCCGCGTCGAAACGCGCGGCGGCGCGCTCCATCAGCGCCTCGACCGCCAGCGCCTCGGTTTTGCAGTCCGCCAGCATCGCCTGGACGAGCTGGAAATCGGCGATGCGCTGGCCGAACTGCTTGCGCTCCATGGCGTAGCGCAGGCTCATCTCGATCAGCCGGTCGCACATGCCCATGGCCACTGCGGCGATATGGATGCGGCCGCGATCGAGCACTTTCATCGCGGTCTTGAAGCCACGGCCGGGCACGCCGCCGATGATGTTTGCGGCGGGCACGACGACATCGTCGAGGATCACGTCATACACATGCGCGCCGCGCTGCCCCATCTTCTTGTCGGGCTTGCCCAGGCTGATGCCCGGCGTGTCCGCTGGCACGATGAAGGCTGAGATCCCGCCCGAACCCTTCACCTCGGGTTCGCTGCGCGCCATCAACGTGAAGACCGTCGCCCGGCCGGCATTGGTGATATAACGCTTGGTACCCGTGATCCGGTAATTGTCGCCGTCACGCACCGCGACGGTGCGCAAAGACGCTGCATCGGATCCGGCGTCGGGCTCGGTCAGGCCGAAGCTGGCGATCGCCTCACCAGTGGCGAGCTTCGGCAGCCATTCGCGCTTCTGCTCTTCGGTGCCATCGATGACGATGCCCTGGCTGCCGATGCCGACCGTGGTGCCGATCACCGATCGGAACGAAACCGAAGCGCGGGTCAGCTCGCGGATCACCGCCGCTTCCTCCACCATGGTCAGGCCGAGGCCGCCATAGTCCTCGGGCACGGACAGGCCGAACAGGCCGAGTTCGCGCATTTCCGCGACGATCGATTCGGGTACGGCATCGTCATGCTCGACCTGATCTTCGGCGGGGATCAGCCGCTCTTCGACGAAACGGCGAACGGTGTCGCGGAGGAGTGAGAAGGTTTCCTGGTCCATATCGGTTCCCGTCTATTCGGCTAGAGCGATTTACAGTTCGATGGACTCATCGAACGACTCGAAAATCGCGACAAAACATGACTCTAAAGCATGCGATCCGCTTCCGGCGGATCGCATGCTTTAGCGATCATCGCCGTGATGCCGTCGCAACGGACGGCGACTATCTCATCTTTGATTTCGCCCGGACGCAGCAGCACCGGCTGTCCGCAGAAAAGCGGCGCGACTGCGCGAAATTCGAAGCGCGCGAGCGCGCGGCCCAGACAACGCGTGGCATAGCGATGGAGCCTGGTCGCGGTCAGCGGACCATGGACCACCAGCCCAGGATAGCCCTCTTCGCCCGTCGCATAGGGCAGGTCGTAATGGATACGGTGGCTGTTGAAGGTGACTGCCGAATAGCGGAACAGATCGACCGGGCCGGGCAGCCAGCGTTCGTCATCCGGCTGCGCCGCAAGGCCAGCATCCTGCACGGCGGGCGTCGGCGCGCCGGCCTCGCGATAGACGATGGTCTGCCGCTCGACGATACGGACGGCGCCCTGCTGGCTCATGACACGTTCGACTTCGACCAGCACCAACTCGCCCGACTTGCCGGCGCGGTGCTTCACATCGCGGATGGTCGCCACCAGTTCGGCTTCGACGTCGAGCATCAAAGGCCGTTCGAAGGAAAAACTGCCGGCCGCGAACATGCGACGTGGCAGCGTCACTGGCGGCAGGAACCCGCCACGCTTGGGGTGGCCGTCCGCATCGATCCCGGCTGCGGAGACGGTCGGCAGGAAATAGGCCCAATGGCCGAGCGACGGCTGCCCGGCCTCGATGTCGAGATCGCCGCCCGAGGCGGCGGCATAGCGGCGCATGCATTCGCGATGGAGCGTCTCGACGCTGCGTTCGCTGCGGCCGATCCAGCCACGCCATTCCGCAACCTGTGCATCGTCGATAGTCATCGCCGAGCACTCGCGACGATGCCGCGATCGTGCAATGCCCCGATCGCGCCGCTGTCGAGCCCGAGCAATGTGGCGAGGACCTCATCGGTGTGCTGGCCGAGGCGTGGCGCGGCCAGTACGGGGCCGCGCGTCTCGCCGAACAGCGTGCCGGCCGGGCCGGAAGCGGGATAGTCGAGACCGCTGGGATGGCGGATCGTCTGGAAGATGGGATTGGCGGTGAACAGCCGCGCGTCTTCGGTCGCAGCCTGGTGCAGCCCCTGATATTTCGACCAGGTCACGCCGCCCGCTTCGAAGGCGGGACCGAGCGTCGCGAGGTCACGCGCGGCGATCGCCGCTTCGAACAGCGGAAACAGTCGGTCGCGATGGGTGAAGCGCGCCGCTTCGTCGGCGGCGAAGGACATGCCCAACTCACCCTCCAGCGCGGCAACGGGTGCGGCAAGATCAAGCGCGCGCACCAGGCCTTTCCACTGCCTGGGCGTGATCGCGACAATCATCACCCTTGTGCCGTCCGCGGTCGCGAAATCTCGCCCAAAGGCGCCGAACAGATCGTTGCCCATGCGCGGACGGTCCGCCCCGGAGACCAGCACCTCGGCGACCGACCCCATATGGCTGAGGCTGGACGCGACCAGATCGGACAGCGGCACGCGGATCTCGGTGCCGCCGCGCCCGTCGCGGCGCGCACGCTCCGCCGAGACCATCGCGAAGGCGGCATAGGCGCCGCCGAGCAGATCCCAGGCCGGCAGCACGTGGTTGACCGGGCGCGGATCGTCGGCCGGCCCGGTCATCAGCGGCACGCCCGCCGCGGCATTGACGGTATAATCGACTGCGGGCGCGCCATCGGCCCAGCCCATCACGCGCACGCAGATGATATCCTCGCGCGCCGCCTTCAGCGCCGCATAGGACAGGAAACCCTCGACCGGATAATTGGTCAGGAATAGTCCGGCATTCTCGCCAGGCGCCGCAGCCAGCGCTACCGCCAGTTCGCGCCCCTCGGGCGAGGACAGGTCGATCGCGACCGATTTCTTGCCCTTGTTCAGCCCTTCCCAATAGAGGCTGCTGCCATCCGGCGCGAGCGGCCAGCGTCGGAAATCCGGGCCGCCGCCGATATTGTCGAAACGGATCACCTCGGCGCCCATCTGCGCCAGATGCAGGCCGCAGGACGGCCCCGCGATAAATGCCGCGCCCTCGACGACGCGCAATCCTTTCAGGAGATCGTACATCAGGCGAGCTTTACCAGCGTACGACCAAGATTCGCGCCAGAAAAAAGCCCGGAGAACCCGTCGAGCGCGCGATCGATCCCGTCATAGACCGTCTCAGCCTGAGTCAGGCGCCCCTGCTGATACCATGACGTCACGTCATCGATCAGCGCCGGTTCCAGATGGAAATAATCGAGCGCGATGAAGCCTTGAAGGCGCAGGCTCTTGACCACCGCCTGCATCAGGTTGCGCGGCGCCACGTTCGGTTCGGTCGCATTATATTGCGAGATCATGCCGCACAGCGCGAAGCGCGCTCTGGGATTGGCAATGGCGAGCGCGGCCTGGAGATGGTCGCCGCCGACATTCTCGAAATAGACGTCGATGCCCTCGGGCGCGGCGCGCGCCAGCGCCTTGGTCAGGCTGGGTTCCGCCTTGTAGTCGATGACTTCGTCGACGCCGAGCACATCCTTGAGATAAGCGACCTTTTCCGGCCCGCCCGCCGCGCCGATCACCTTATGGCCGCGCAATTTGGCGAACTGGCAGACATTCGATCCGACGCCGCCCGATGCCGCCGAGACGAACACGACGTCGCCGGGCTTCAAGGCCGCAACCTCGAACAGGCCGGCATAGGCGGTCAGACCGGTCATGCCGGCAAAGCCGAGATAGGCCTGTTCGGGCAGCACGCTGCAATCGCGCTTCCTGAGCGCGCTCGCCGGCGCGTTGAAGGCTTCGCGCCAGCCGAGCCGGGAAAAGACGATGTCGCCGGGCACGAAGCCGGAATCGTTCGACGCCACGACCTCGCCGATCGCGGGCCCCTCCATCGCCGCACCCAGCGCGAAGGGCGGGATATAGGATTTGGCGTCGCTCATCCGGCCGCGCATCGCGGGATCGACCGCCATCCAGTGATTGCGGACCTGCACCTCACCGGCACCGGGCGCAGGCACCTCGACGGCGGCAAGCTCGAAATCGCCGGAAGCCGGCGTGCCCACAGGACGACTGATCAGCCGGATCTCGCGTGAAACGGTCATTGCTGGTCTCCTGCCGCTCAATGGCCGGTGAGCGTCGCGAACCGCTCACGGTGATAGGCGGCGCTGCCATAACTCATGTCCGCCACCCGGGCGCGCTTGTAATAATGGCCGGCATCATGCTCGTCCGTCATGCCGATGCCGCCATGAAGCTGGATCATCTCGGTGGCGACGAGCCGCAGAGTCTCTCCGGCCAGCACCTTCGCGATCGATGCCAGTTCGGGCACGTCGGGTCCGTCGCGATCGAGCGCGGCCAATGCCGCCTCCACTGCCGAACGGGTGAGTTCGATTTCGCCATACAGCCCCGCCACGCGATGCTGCAGTGCCTGGAAGGTACCGATGATTTCGCCGAACTGGACGCGGGTGCGCAGATAATCGAGCGTCGTGTCGAACGCCTCCTGCGCCGCGCCGAGCATCTCGGCGGCAGTGCCGATGCGCGCTCGATCGAGGATAGCATCGAGCAACGCAGCGCCCTTCCCGACCTCTCCAAGCACAGCATCGGTACCGAGCGCCACATTCTCGAAGTCGATCGCGGCGGCACCGCGCGTCTCGATCTCGACCAGAGCGGTCCGTTCAATGCCGGCAGAATCGGCATTCACCAGGAATAGCGTGATGCCGTCGGCTTCACCCGCGGCGCCTGCGGTCCGCGCGGCGACGATCAGCAGGTCGGCGGCGATGCCGTGCAGAACGGGCTGCTTGCGGCCGGTCAATCGCCAGCCGGCTCCATCGACCTCGGCGCGCAGACGGACACCTAATGGATCATGGCGTGCGCCCTCGTCGACCGCGAGCGTCGCGATCACGGAGCCGTCCGCGATGCCCGGCAGCCAGCGCGCCTGCTGTTCAGCCGTACCGGCAAGGCGCAACGCACTCGCCCCCACCAGGCCTGAACTCAGCAAGGGCGAGGCGACCAGCGTCTTGCCGAGCTGCTCGAGCACCAGTCCGAGGCTGGCATAGCCGAAATCGGCACCGCCATGGTCTTCGGGCACGATCACGCTTGCCCAACCCATCTCTGCAATCTCGGCATAGGTCGCAGGATCGAAACCATGCGCAGCGGACCCGTTTGAGCGCAGCTTGCGCAACGCGCCCACCGGCGCACGTTGCCGCACCCAGGCTTGAGCCGCATCGCGGAGCATGATCTGTTCGTCGGTGAGTTCAGGCATGGTGGTACCGTTCAGCGAGACGGAAGGCCAAGCACACGCTTGGCCGTGATGTTGTTCTGAATCTCGAAGCTGCCGCCATAGATGGAGAAGGCGCGGCTATGAAGCCAGGCACGGGTCGCCTCCATCTCCTCGTCAGAGAAACCCTCGCCCTCCCAGCCCAGTCCCTGGTTACCGAGAATATCGACGATGAGTTCGGCACGGTCCTGCGACACGGCGGAGCCCAGATTCTTGAGCACGGACACCGCCGCACTGACGCCATTTTCCGACCGGGCTTCCGCCGCCGATCGATTGACATATTGGGTATAGGCACGGTTGCGGATCGCGTTGCCGACGATGCGCTGGCGCAGCACCGGATCGGCGATGCGTCCACGTTCGTCGACACCCAGATAGCGTTTGGCGAAATCGGCCAGGCTGGGTGCATCGACGCGGCCACTGGCCAGGCTGTCGCGCTCGAACTGCAACAGGCGCTTGGCCACGCCCCAGCCCTGATTGATGCCGCCGACCATATTCTCCTTCGGCACTTCGACGTCGGTGAAGAAGACCTCGCAGAAATGGGTCGACCCACTGATCAGTTCGATCGGCCGCGCGTCGACACCCGGCGCATTCATGTCGATCAGCAGGAAACTGATGCCGCCCTGTTTGCGGCTGGTGTCGGTGCGCACCAGCGCGAAACACCAATCGGCGTGGTTCGCGCCCGAGGTCCAGATCTTCTGGCCGTTGACCAGCCAGTGATCGCCCTTGTCCTCGCAACGGGTCTGCAGCGACGCGAGATCCGAACCGGCGCCGGGCTCGGAAAAGCCCTGGCACCAGCGAACCTCGCCGCGCGCGATCGGCGGTACGAAGCGGCGCTTTTGATCCTCGGTACCATATTCGAGCAAGGTCGGGCCCAGCATCATCTGGCCATAGGTGCGGTTGGGCGAGAACGCGCCGATCCGCGTCATCTCCTCGCCGATGATCCGGGCCTGATCTTCCGAAAGGCCGCCGCCGCCATAGGCCACCGGCCAGGTCGGGGCGCCCCAGCGCTGTTCCACCACACGCTTCAGCCACAGGCCGAAATCGGGATCCGCATCGGCATAGGCGGCGTCGGTCTGATAGGGCTGCGGACTCTTGAAGGCGAGCGAACGCGGGAAATTGGCGTCGAGCCATGCTGCCACCTCCACGCGAAAGGCCTCCGGCCCACCCTGCCCGCTCAATTCCACACCCTCTCCACTTCCTTCGTTTCATGGCCTTGTGTTCCGGGCGTCGCGATCGCCACCCTCCGGGGCAATGCGGCGCCAACCCCGGCTCGATCGCCCCAAATGCTGGAACTTCCGAAACCAAAACTGCATTGCCGTATACTTTTGTGACACACTTCCCGCCGCAGAGCAAGGCCGCGTTCGTATGTATGACGAGGCAAACTTGCGTGGCGGGGCAAGATTTCTATAGTGCCCCTCGGGCGCAACCGCACGACGCTCGGGACCCGCAGGACATTAGAGCTTAATGACGATCGAACTGGACCGGGGCCTCGTTTACTCCAGCGCGGCCATTCACGAGCGCCGCCGACGCATCCTCGAAGAAACGCGCAAGATGATTGCCGAGCGGGGGCTTTCGGGCTTCAGCATGGACGAGATCTGCAAGCGATCGGGCGTGGCGAAGCGGACGCTCTACAACGCGTTCCAGACCAAGGAACGCATGGTCGCGATCGCGATCCACGAATATTTCGAACGCTTCATTTCGCGCCTGCCCTATACCGGGCCGCAAGGCACGATGAAGCGCAACATCGAACGCATGGTGTTCGTGATCGAGCGCAACCGCCAGATCCGCAACTATATCAGCGCGATCATGTCGCTCTATTTCGCGCCCAATGCCGATCCCGACATCTGGACGACGATGCATTCGATGGCAGTGAAGCCCAATCTGCAATGGATTCAGGCGCTGAAAGCGCGCCGCCAGCTCCAGCCGTGGATCGAGGTCGATACGCTGGCCGACGATATCGTGCGCTGCGAATATTCGATCGTGAACGACTGGTGCCAGGGCCGGATCGACGACGATGGCGTGACGCTCCACCTGGTTTCGAGCGTATTGACCGTGATGGCCGGCGCCACGCGGGGCATGGCGCGACGGGAAATCGAACAGGCGCTGCAGGACTATCGCCAATCCGGCATTCCCGTCTCGACACAGCAGGTCCCGCGAATCGAAGAGGTCGCTTCCCAGGGCTAAGCATGTTCGAGGACGATCGGCGCCGTGCATTCTAACGGGCTAGAATTTTAACCTGCAATGCAATATTAAGATCGCAACGACGATATCGATCGGAGAGCGAGGCGTGGCACGATGACGGGTTCACAGACATCGAACGGCACTGGCAAGCCGCGACTCGTGACGGAGCGTCGCGAGGGCGACGTCGTTCTCGTCACCCTCGACCGGCCGGAGGCCAAGAACGCGGTCTCGTTCGAGATGTGGCGCGCCTTCGCCGACCTGCTCGACACGCTCGACCATGAGACCCCGGCGCGCGCGCTGGTGATTCACGGTGCGGATGGCTTCTTCTCGGTCGGCGGCGATCTGCGCATCCCGCCCGCGCACGGCGACGGCGCATTGTCGCTGGCGACGCGGCTCGAATGGGGACAGCGCGTAATCGCGCGATTGCGGCGCCTGCCGATCCCGGTGATCGCGGCGGTCGAGGGCGGCGCCTATGGCGTGGGCTGGAGCCTGGCGCTTGCCTGCGACATGGTCTTCGCCTCCTCCAGCGCGAAATTCGGCGCGCCTTTCGTCGATTTCGGGCTGGTGCCCGATGGCGGATCGGCCTGGTTCCTGACGCGCCAGCTCGGTCGCCAGCGCGCGGCGGACCTGATGTTCGCCGGCCGGACGGTCGATGCCGCGGAAGCGCTTTCGCTCGGGCTGGTCGCGCGCCTTGCCGATCCCGGCACCGCCGTCGAGGCGGCGCTGGCCTTCGCCGCGAAGATCGGCAAGGGCAACCGCCACGCCGTCGAGCTTACGAAGCGGCTGCTCCACACTGCCGACGGCAGCGACCTGGAATCGGCGCATGCGCTGGAGCTCGCCTATTGCGCGATCCTGCAGGACGGCGACGAACTCGCGCGTGCCCGCGAAGCCTTCGCCAAGCGCGGGAAGAGCTGACGCATGGAACTGGACATGCGCAGCCTGTCGGTCACGGCACGCTACAAGATCCTGAATTCGACAGTGACGCCGCGGCCGATCGCCTGGATCACGTCGCTGTCGGAAGACGGCGTGCTCAATGCGGCACCCTACAGCTTCTTCAACGCGGTCGGCGACGATCCGCCGATGCTGGTCCACGGCCTGCTCAAGCACCATATTCATCACGGGCTGAAGAACACCGCGTCCAACATCGTCGCGACTGGCGAATATGTGGTGAACCTGGTGTGCGAGGACGATGCCGAGCGCATGGTCCAGACCAGCGTCGATGCACCCGACGATGTCAGCGAGATCGACTATGCCCGGATCGAGACATTGCCCTCGACCGCAGTGAAGCCGCCCCGGATCGCGACCAGCCCGGTCAGCTTCGAATGCCGTCTGGTCCAGACCATAGATTTTCCGCGCCAGACCGTGGTGCTCGGCGAGATCCTGGTCACGCATATCAAGGACGAGTTCGTGCTAGACCCCGCCAGGCTCTATCTCGACACGCCGGCGATGAAGCTGATCGGCCGCACCCATGGCAGCGGCTGGTATGTCCGCAATTCGGATCAGATGCAGATCGACCGGCTGAATTACGACCCGGATTGGGCGACGGGGCGCTGAGCCTAGCCGCTCGTCCCCTCTTCCCGTTCGCTTCGAGCAGCGTCGAGCCCTTCGACTGCCTGCCAAGGCAGGCGCTCTGGATAAACTTCTCCGCGTTGCGGAGAAGCCGAGACGCGCCCGTCGAGAAGCCCGGTGCCCGATCCTTCTCGACTGCGGTTCTCGACAGGCTCGAACCTTCGCTCGAAGCCAACGGAAAGAGTGTGGATCACCCCCGCCAGTGCGGCAATGCCAGCCCCGGCGTCTCCACCCTCAGCTTCCACAATTTCCCGTTGCGCATCGATGCGACATAAAGGTCGCGCAGGTCCGGCCCACCGAATGTCAGGCCGGTCGGCATCTGGATCTTCGTCGCCTCCGGATCGACGATCACGTCGATCATCTGCCCCGTCGGCGTGATCGCGACGATGCGGTTCGAAAAGGGAATGGTCGCCCAGAGATTGCCCGCCGCGTCGAAGGCGGTGCCGTCGGGGTGGCCGAGCCTGCGCCGTTCGGCCGGAGGCATCGCGACGATCGTGCTTGCCTGGAGATTGTCGGGTGCGTCGCCGAGTTGCGGCCCCCAGACGACCGGGTCGCCATAGCCACCATCGGGCGTGCGCGAGAGGCGGACGATGTTGCCCGCCGCGGTCTGCGCCACATAGAGATGACTGAAATCGGCGTCGAAACAGCAGCCATTGGCGCCGCGAATGCCCTCATGCACCATCTCGACCCGACCTCCAGGATCGACGCGATAGACGAAGCCGGATGCCGTGGTGGTGCCGATATTGGTCGGGTCCGCCCAGGTCGAATGGGTGCAATAGACCGATCCGTCACCACCGATCGCGGGACCGTTCGACGCGACGAGTTGGCGACCGCCGATCGATTCCGCAATCGTCTCAATCGCGCCGGTCGTCAGGTCGAGCCGCTGCAACGGTCCCGGCACATTCTTGAGCAGGCCGAAATTGGCGATGATCATCCGGCCCTGGCGATCGAGCGCGATGCCGTTGGCGGCGCGCGCCTTGCCGATCGGACGCCGCGTGCCACCCGACGCGATCTCGATCACCGCGGCGGCAGAGGACGAGATATAGACCCGGCCGTCCCGTGCAGCCGCGACGCTCTCCGGACGCTCCAGTCCGTCGGCAACGAGTTCGAGCGCGTCGAGCGTCGCTGGCTGCGGCGGTGCGACGCGCCCGATCGTACCGCCTGCGCAGGCGGAAAGCGCCACAGCGCTTCCCAGCGAAGCAATCAGCGACCGGCGCGAGAGCGGCATGTCCATCGTCAGATCTCCGAAAAGCCCTTGCCCTCGGCCACCAGCCGTTCGAGCAGCGGCGCCGGTCGGAAATCCTCGCCATGTTCGGCATGGAGCGCGCGAAGCCGCTCGAGGATCAGCGGCAAGCCCTCCAGCCCGGCCCAGAACATCGGCCCGCCGCGATAGGCGGGCCAGCCATAGCCGGTGATCCAAACGGCATCGATATCAGAGGCGCGCGTCGCAATCCCTTCGTCGAGGATCTTCGCGCCTTCGTTGACCATCGAATAGAGGCAGCGCTCGACGATCTCCTGGTCGGAGACCGGACGGCGCACGATGCCCTGACGATCGGCAAAGTCGAGGATGACCTTCTCCGCGACGGGTGACGGCGTCCCCTTCCGCTTTTCGTCATAATCATAATAGCCTGCACTGGTCTTCTGACCACGGCGGCCCATCTCGTTCATGATCTCGCGCACGGTCGAGGACGAGGACGCCTCCGGGTTCCAGCCCACATCCATGCCCGCCATGTCGCGCATCTGGAACGGCCCCATCGGGAAACCGAAATCGTAGAGCACCCGATCGACGTCCCAAGGCAGCGCCCCTTCCAGGATCAGCTTCTCCGCCTCGCGCTGGCGTTGGGCGAGCATGCGATTGCCGACGAAGCCGAAGCAGTTGCCGACGACCACGCCGACCTTGCCGATCCTTTTGGCGACCTGCATCGCGGTCGCGATCACGTCCTCGGTCGTCGCGCTGCCGCGCACGATCTCGAGCAGGCGCATGACATTGGCCGGCGAGAAGAAATGAAGGCCGATCACATCGCCCGGCCGCTTGGTGGCGGACGCGATCTCGTCCAGGTCGAGATAAGATGTGTTCGACGCCAGGATCGCGCCCGGTTTCGCGACCGCATCGAGCCGCGCGAAAAGATCCTTCTTGATGTCCATCTGCTCGAACACCGCCTCGATCACGAGATCGCAGTCCGCCAGATCGGCAAGGTCGAGCGACGGCGCGAGCAGACCCATGCGCGTTTCGAGCGCTTCGGACGTCAGCTTGCCCTTGCTCGCGCTGGTTTCGTAATTGCGGCGGATGACACCGATGCCACGATCGAGCGCATCCTGCTTCGTCTCGACGATCGTGACCGGCAGCCCGATGTTGAGGAAGTTCATCGCGATGCCGCCGCCCATCGTGCCGGCGCCGATGACGCCGACCTTCGCGACCGGCCGCACCGGCGTATCCGCATCGATGCCCGGCACCTTGCCGGCCTGACGCTCGGCGAAGAAGACGTGGCGCTGCGCCGCCGACTGGGATCCGGCAAGCAATTCGTTGAACAGGCGTCGTTCTTCGCGCTTGCCCGCGTCGAAATCCATGGTCACCGCCGCCTCGATGCAACGGATGATCGCTTCCGGCGCGTCGAAGCCCCGGAACTTACGGGCATTGGCTTTGCGGAATGCCGCGAACACTTCGGGCTCCGCGGAAAGCGGCAGGTCGCGGATGCGGGTGAGCGGGCGTCCTTCCGCCACCACCGTCCGGGCCAGCGCGACCGCACTCTCCCGCAGCGCGCCATCGTCGGCAAGCTGGTCGACCAGTCCCGCCGCATGCGCCTCGGCTGCCGGCACCTGGCGACCGCTGGTGATGATCTCCAGAGCCGCCTCGACGCCGACGATGCGCGGCAGGCGCTGCGTGCCGCCGGCGCCGGGCAACAGGCCGAGCTTGACCTCGGGCAATCCCACCTTCGCCGAACGAAGCGCGACGCGGTAATGCGCGACCAGCGCCAATTCCAGCCCACCGCCCAAAGCGGTGCCGTGGATCGCGGCGACGACCGGCTTGGCCGATGCCTCCAGGATGTCGAGCAGTTCGAGCAGGGTCGGGCTGACCGGCGGCTTGCCGAACTCGGTGATGTCCGCGCCCGCGAAAAAGGTCCGCCCGCCGCAGATCAGGACGATCGCCTGTACATCGGGATCGGCGATCGCGCGTCCGACGCCATCGGCGATGCCCGTGCGCACCTTTGCCGACAGCGCATTGACCGGCGGGGAATCGATGGTGACGACGGCGACGCCGTTCTCGATCGCATAGTCGGCCACGTCGTTCAGTTTCATCGGATTCCCTCTGATGCGCTTGCAGGTGTTGCGGTCGCGGGGGCCTTGCCGCTGGCGGCGGCCCGCGCTTCGCTGCGGATATAATGCCGCATGAGTTCAAGGTCGGCGGCCGGGATCTCGGGGAAGCCGGGCATACCGTTGGGGACGAGCGCGCCTTCGCGGACCACCGCGTCGAAAGCGGCGGTATCGACCGGGACCGGCGAGCGCCGCAGATCCGGAGCGGCGCCACCGGCCTTCAGTCCAGATCCGTGGCACAGCGCGCAATGCGCGCCCACCAGTGCGCGGCCGCGTTCGGCCTTGGCCGGATCGATGCGGAAAGCAGGGTCGAGCTGATAGGGCAAACGCGTCAGATCCGCGGCTGGCAGCGTCGCCTTTCCATTCAATGCGAAAGTCAGCACGCGGCGCTTCTGCTGGCGATAATCCCAGCTGAGCCCCGGCCCCATTTCGGTGCTCGCGCGCCAGCTGGCGATCACCGTCACATATTGGACGCCATCGACCTCATAGCTGATCGGCTGCGCCATGATGCCGTTCTGCGCGTCGAACGACCAGATCTTCTTGCCCGACCTGCCATCATAGGCGGCGAGTTCGCCCGACACATTGCCCTGGAAGACGAGATTGCCGGCAGTCGCCATCGTCGCGCCATTCTTGAAACCGGGCAGCGCGACCGACCAGGCCGGCTTCTGCTTCACCGGATCCCAGGCGAGCAGGCTGTTGGTGTTGCCGGGCTCGACCTTGCTGCCCGGCGGGGGAGCGCCGACGCCGTTGTTGATCACCTGGCCCGGCGCGAACTTCCACTGGGCGAGATCGCCCGGCGGATCGGCATAGACCCGCCCCTGTTCGATCGCGTTCAGATAGACCAGGCCCGTGCCCGGATTGAACGACATCGCCTCGACGCTGTGCGCGCCCACCGGCGAGGGGAAGACGGTGAAGGGCTTGCCGTCCGGGAAGCGCGCGGCAGGATTCTCGACCGGGCGGCCGGTCTTCACGTCGATGCGATCGGCCCAGGTGACGGTCTTCACGAACTTCTCGGCGGAGATCAGCTTTCCGGTCTCGCGATCGATGACATAGAAGAAACCGTTCTTCGGCGCGTGCAGGATCACCGGCCGGGTCTTGCCCTCGACCGGCAGGTCCGCGAGCGTGATGTCCATCGCGGCGTTATAGTCCCAGGTCTCGCCCGGATTGATCTGATAGTGCCAGACATATTTGCCGGTGTCGGCGTCGAGCGCGACGATCGAGCAGACGAACAGATTGTCGCCGCCGCCGGGGCTGCGGATCTTCTGGTTCCACGGCGTGCCGTTGCCGGTGCCGATATAGATGCGGTTATACTTGGGGTCGAAGGTGATGGCGTTCCACGCGGTGCCGCCGCCGCCATATTTCCACCACTCGCCTTTCCAGGTCTTGGCGGCCATCGCCTGGGTCTCGTCCTCGAACCCCTTCGCCGGATCGCCCGGCACCGTGTAGAAGCGCCAGATCTGCTTGCCGGTCTTCGCGTCGTACGCGGTCACATAGCCGCGCACCGGCGCGAAATCGCCGCCGCCATGGCCGATGATCACCTTGCCGTTGAAGAAGGTCGGCGGGCCGGAGATATAGCGGCCGTCATTCGCCTCGATCGTCATCGACGACCAGAGCAGCGCGCCCGTCTTCGCATCGAGCGCGATCAGCCGGCCGTCGACCGTTCCGGTGTAGATCCGCCCCTCGCCATAAGCGATGCCGCGGATGCCCCACGCCGAACGCAGCTTCTCACCCGCCTTTTGCGGCGCGTCGGGATCGTAGCGCCAGAGCTCCTTACCGGTCTTCGCGTCGAGCGCATGGACGACGCTGTGGCCCGCGCCGAAATAAAGCACGCCATCGACCGCGACCGGCGCGGTCTGCGCGCTCGGCATCACGTCGATATCGTGCGACCAGACCAGGCCGAGCTGGCCGATATTCTCCGCGTTGATCTGGGTCAGCGGGCTGAAATGACGTTCGGTATAATCGCCGCCATAGCCCGGCCAGTCCTTGCCGTCGCGGCTGGCCGCGGGGTTTCCGCCGCCGCCCTGCCCGCCACAGGCGGCGACCAACAGCAATCCGCAGAGCGACAGCAGCGCAGCAAGCTTCGACATCCCGATCTCCCTCATCCGCCGATCGTTCGATCGGTCGGCCAATATTTCATCTTGAGCGCGCGCTTGTTCACCTTGCCCATCGCGTTGCGCCCGATATCGTCGACGAATTCGTAAGAGCGCGGGCATTTGTAGCCGGCGATCCGTTCGCGGCAGAACGCGTTGAGCGCTTCGGCCGTCGGCGGCGATTCAGGATCGGCGGCAATGACGAGCGCCTTGGCCTCCTCGCCCATCTCCGCATTGGGCGCGCCGATCACCGCGACGTCGTCGACGCCGGGATGCTGGAGCAGGACATGCTCGGCCTCGGCCGGATAGATGTTGACCCCGCCCGACACGATCATGTCGGAGATACGATCGGTGATGAAGACATAGTCTTCATCATCGACATAGCCCATCTCGCCGAGCGTGAAGACGCCGGGCGCGGCATGGGCGGCGGCGGTCTTCTCCGCATCGTTATGATAGACGATGCCGCGCCCGGTGGTGTCGCGGAAAAAGAGCTGACCGACCTCGCCCCTGCCGAGTTCGCTGCCGTCCTCGCCCAGGATCACCGCTTCGAACGGCGCCACGGCCCGCCCGACCGATCCGGGTTTCCGCAGCCATTCGGGCGAGGTGATCATCGTCGTGGTGCCGGATTCGGTGCCGCCATAGGCCTCGACCAGCACCGGGCCGAACCAATCGATCATGCGCTGCTTCACGTCGCGCGGGCAGGCGGCGCCGGTGTGCGCCAGCCGCTTCATCGACGACAGGTCGTAACGCGCGCGGACATCGTCGGGCAGCGACAGCAGCCGCTGGAAATGGGTGGGCACCATCACGCTGCCGGCAATGGCTTCGCGTTCGATCGTGGCGAGCACGGCCTCCGGATCGAAATGCTCGATCGTCACCAGCGGCGTACCGCCAAGCACCGCGCGAACCGAAGTGAGCGGCCCGGTATGGTAGAGCGGCCCGACCACGAGGCTCGGCCCGGCGGGCAGCAAAGCGGAACGCTCGCGCATGATCGCCACATAGGCCGCGATCGTGTCGGCCGGCGGGAAATAACCCGGCGGCGTGTCGGTGCCCTTGGGCTTGCCGGTCGTGCCGGAGGTATAGTGGAGATGCGGCTTCGGGCGCATGTCGACGGGCGGCTCGGCATCGGACGCCGCAGCCAGCCAGTCCTCCCAGGCGATCACGCCGTCGCGCGGCGGCGATCGCCAGGCGATGACGGTCGAGATGCCGGCCTCGCGCGCGGCTTCGATCGCCTTGTCGAGCGTCTCGGGGCCGCAGAACAGCGCACTCGCCTGAGAATCCTGGAGGATATAAGCAAGCTCGGCCGCGGTCAGATGGAAGCTGGCGGGCACGGTCGAGATGCCGCCGAGCAGGCCGGCGAGATAGGCGATCACGCTTTCCGCGGCATTGGGCGCGAAGATCGCGACGCGCCGATCGCGGTCGAACGGCAGCGCCAGCAGGCCGTTCACCGCGCGGTTCGCCACGAGGTCGAGATCGGCCCAGCTCAGGCGCACCCGCTCGTCGGCCAGCGCAAGCTGCCCCCGGCGCTCCGCATTCAGATCATGGATCAACAGCGACATCAGCCCCGGCCCTCCGCACGTTCGATTGCCGGCCTGAGATAAAGCAGCGCCATCCGCATCGTCAGGAACGCGATGGCGTAGCAGCCGACGACGACGATCATCATCGACGTGCCGATCCGCGCATCCGACGCGAAGACGAAGGTGGTCAGCGCACCGACCAGCGCGGGGCCGGCGCCCAAGCCGAGCATGGTGAAACAGAACAGGAAGCCCGCGATCAGCTTGCCGCGCACGCGGTTGGGCGCAAGCAGCGACACAACGGACGATGCATAGACCATGAAGGGCACGGTCGCGAACTGCACCACGCAATAACAGGCGAGGAAGACATAGGGGCTGCCGGTGAGAAACAGCGCCAGCGTGGCCGGCGCGATGGCGAGCAGCAGCCAGGAATAGACGCGCAGATGCGCATCCTTCATGCCGCGCTTCGAGAAGAAATGATCGACCACCGCACCGGTGATCACCAAGGATGCGCCGCCGATCAGGTTCAGGACGCTGACGGGAAGGCCATATTGCAGCGGCGTCCAGCCGAATGCGCGGGTGAGGTAGGTCGGCACCCAGTTGGTCAGCGTGTAACCGCAGATCGCGAGACTCGAAAAGCTGAGCAGCATCAGCACCATCAGCGCGCGATGCGTGCGCAGGAACTCGCCGAGCACCGCCCAGTCGGACTCCGCGGCCATCTGCGCGGCAGTCGCCGGATTCCGGCGCGCGGGCTCGCGGAAGGTGAAGACGAGCAACGCCAACACGAAGCCGGGCAAACCCACCATCGCGAAGACGATCTGCCAGGGCTCGGCATAGCCGAGCAGCGGCAAGTTGGTGCCGTGGAGCGTCGCGGCATAAGCGATGGCGATGCCGCCCAGCGCGAACGCCGCCGCGGATCCCGCCTTGCCGCCCATCTGGAAGGTCGATGTCGCGAGCGTCAGCCGCTCGCGCGGGAATTCGTCGGCAAGCAGCGAATAGGCGGCAGGCAGCAAAGCAGCCTCGCCGATGCCGACGCAGATCCGCGCGATCAGCAGATGGGCGAAGCTGTCCGCCAGGCCCGACGCGACCGTCGCGGTGGCCCAGAGCACCACACCGCCCAGGATGATCCAGCGGCGCGTGAAGCGATCGACCGCCCAGCCGAGCGGCAGGCCGAACACCGAATAGGCGATGGCGAAGGCGGTTCCGGTGAGCAGTCCGATCTGGAAGTCGCTGACGCCCAGATCGGCCTTGATCGGGATCACCAGCATGCTGATGATCAACCGGTCGAGCCAGGAGAAGACGTAGAGGGTGAACAGCACCGCGACCATCCACCAGCTGTGGAATGGGACGATGGTTTTCGGCGCCGTCGCGGCGCCCGCTTGCTCATTCGCCATCAGTCTCTCCCTTCGTCCCGGGTCGCCTATCGCAGCGGCCGGCTCGAATATTCCGCGGCCTTCATCTTGCCGAGCTGCGCCATATGGACTTCGTCCGGCCCGTCGGTCAGCCGCACGAAGCGGTTGACCAGGAAGAGCTGCGCGATCGGCGTATCGCCGCTGACGCCCATCGCGCCATGCGCCTGCAGCGCGCGATCGCCGACGGTCTGCGCCATCAGCGGCGCGACGATCTTGATCGCGGCGATCAGATCCTTGGCGACCTTGTTGCCATAGCGGTCCATCGCGTCGGCCGCCTTCAAGGTCAGCAATCGCGCCTGTTCGATCTCGCAGAAGGACCGCGCGATATCCTGGCGGATGCTACTCTGTTCGGAGAGCTTGCGGCCGAAGGCGACGCGGTTCTCGACGCGATGCGTCATATATTCGAGCATGCGCTGCGCCTGTCCGATCGAGCGCATGCAGTGGTGGATGCGGCCCGGCCCAAGCCGCCCCTGCGCGATCTCGAAGCCACGGCCCTCGCCGAGCAAGAGATTCTCCTTGGGCACGCGCACGTCGTTGAAGCGCAGCTCTGCATGGCCGCCCGGGCTATGGACCGTGCCGAACACGCTCAGCGGCCGGACCACTTCGATGCCCGGCGTATCGCGCGGGATAAGGATCTGCGAGAAGCGCTGATGGCGCGGGGCATCGTCCGACGTCTTGCCGAGCAGGATCAGGATCTTGCAGCGCGGATCGAGCGCGCCTGAGATCCACCATTTACGGCCGTTGATCACGTAATCGTCGCCATCGGCGCGAATGGTTGTCTCGATATTGGTGGCGTCCGATGACGCCACCTGCGGCTCGGTCATGACATAGGCGGAGCGGATCTCGCCGGCGAGCAGCGGCTTCAGCCAGCGTTCCTGATGGTCTGGCGTGCCGTATTTCGCCAGCACTTCCATATTGCCGGTGTCGGGCGCGTTGCAGTTGAAGAATTCGGACGCCCAGCTCACCCGGCCCATCGCCTCGGCCAGCGGCGCATATTCCAGATTGGTGAGACCGGGGCTCCATTCGCCATATTCGTGCGGCATGAACAGGTTCCACAGCCCCGCCTCGCGCGCCTTCGCCTTGATCGCGTCGGTGCCGGGCCAGACCGTCCACAGATTGTTCTGGTCATGGATGAAGGCGGTGCGCTCCGCCTCGATCGGATAGACATGTTCGTCCATGAAGGCTTCGACCCGTGCGAGCAGGTCCTTCACCTTGTCCGAATATTCGAAGTTCATCTGCGGGCTCCGATCGGGTGCTAGAGAGTGAGGCCGCCGTCGACGAGAATCGTCTGGCCGGTGACATAGGCGGAGAGCGGCGAAGCGAGGAACAGGGCGACGCCCGCCATGTCTTCGGTCGTGCCGAAACGGCCGAGCGGCATCTTCGCCAGCGCTTTCTCGCGGCGGTCGGGATGGTCCATCGTGACCTTGGTCAGCTTGGTATCGACCAGCGACGGGGCAAAGCCGTTGACGCGGATGCCCTCCGGCGCCCAGGCCTGAGCCAGGGTGCGCGTGAGATTGACCGCACCGGCCTTGGATGCGGCATAGGCCGGATTGCCGAGCGTCGCGCGGAAGCCGGCGACCGAATTCACCACGACGATGCTGCCCTTCGTCGCGGCCAGCATCGGCTTGAAACGCTCCGAGCAATGCATGACGCTGTCGAGGTTGATCGCCATGACGCGATCCCAGCCGGCCCGTTCGAATTCCTGACGGCGATAGAGCACCGCGCCCTGCGACAGGATCAGCACGTCCAGCGTATCGAAGGGCTCGGGCGCAGCGGCGATCGCATCCGGATCGGAGACGTCGACGGCGGTATAGCCGAGCCCTTCGAGATCGGACCCTTCGGCACTGTCATAATCGGCCGCGCTCGCGCGCGTGCCCCAGACGTGGACGCGCGCGCCGCGGGCGCGGAATGCCTGGGCGACGCCATTGCCGATGCCACTGGATCCGCCGACGACGAGAACCGATTTTCCGGTAAAGTCGAGCTCGTTCATTCCGCTTTCGTCCTCATGTCATGCGATCCGGCGCAGCGCGCGTTCGAACAGGCGAACCGCGCGGTCGTGAAGCTTGTCGCCCGTCTCCTTCGGCGCCTTGCCGGCGGCGGCGCGCGCATGCGTACCTTCGAGGAGGATGGCGAGCTTGTAGCAGGCGAGCACCGCATACCAGTCGATCGCGGACAGATCGCGCGACGTGTTGGCGCGATAGGTGTCGATCAGTTCCTGCGCGGTCGGAAATCCGATCCAGGGACGGACGCTCACCATCGGCACCGTCTCCACCGGATCCAGCCAGGTGGCGAGCAGCCAGCCAAGATCGATCAGCGGATCGCCGATCGTCGCGAGTTCCCAGTCGACGATCGCCGCGAGCTCAGCCGAGTCGTTGCGGTACATGACATTGGCAAGATGATAGTCGCCATGCATGATGCCCGGCGTGAAATGCTGCGGACGATGCGCCTCCAGCCACCGGGCGACACGCTCGACTCCCGGCAGGCCGCCTGGACCGGCCCAGCCGGCGAATTCGCCGTAGCTTTCGAGCTGCCCCTTCCAGCGCGTCACCTGACGCTCGAGATAATTGTCCGGCTTGCCGAACCCGGACAGGCCGAGCGCAACGTGATCGAGCGCACCGAGTGCTGCGACCCCCTCGACCAGCGCGATGCCCATGCGATGCTGGATGTCGGCGGATCCGGCGTGAAGCGCGGGCAGCCCCGCCACCGGATTGAAGCCCTCGATCGGCTCCATCAGGTAGAATGCGGCGCCCAGCACCGATTCGTCGTCGCACGCGGCGATCAGGCGCGGATGCGGCACGGCGGTGTCGGCGATCGCGCCGAGCAGCCGTGCCTCGCGCCGCATGGTCTCGTTGGAATTGCTGCGCAGATGCTGCGGCGGACGACGCAACACATAGGTTCGGCCCGCACGTTCGAATCGGATGAGGATATTCTGGGTACCGCCGGCCAGCAGGGCGGCGTTGTCGATGGCGCCGGCGCCAAGGCCTTCGGCGTCCATCCATCGGGTCAGTGCGGAGATGTCGACCTGATCCACCCTTCCCTCATCCTCTCGCCTGTTCTAATTCATTTGGATAATGCGCTTGACGTGGAGGCTTGGCAATGAAATTCTGCACAGGTGGTTAGATTGTCATCCAAACAGCCCGGCGCCGCCGCCGAGCATATGAAGCGCGTCGCGCGCCGGCTGTTCGCCGAGCGGGGCGTGGACGGCGTGACGGTGCGCGATATCGCCGAAGCCGCGGGACAGAAGAATCACGGCGCGGTCAGCTATCATTTCGGATCGAAGGAGACGCTGGTCCGCGAGATCATCCGCGACGGTGCGATCCTGATCGACGCACGTCGCAACGCCGCACTCGACGCGCTGGAAGCCCAGAGCGGGCCGACCAGCGTCGAGCAGGTCGTCGCGGTGCTCGTCTTCACCGCAACCGCGATGGACGAGTCGGCCACCGGCGAAGACAGCTATATCCGCTTCGTCACCATGCTGGGCATGACGCATCGCGACCTGTTCCTGAGTGCGCTCGAAGGGCGCTGGAACTCCGGCTATCTGCGCTGCCTCGATCATCTGCGCCGGCTGATGCCCGACATGCCGGCCGCGATGAAGAATCAGCGCTTCGTGTTCATGGGTGCCTATCTCAGCAGCATCCTTTCGCTGCGTGAGGCGGCGCTGACCGACACCAGCCGCGCGCACCCGATCTGGCAGTCGGAACAGACATTGCGCCATTTCGCGAACACCCTGACCGCGTTGATCGAAACGCCGATCGATGGCGAGGCGCAAGGCGCAGCGGCGCCATGAGAGGACGAGGATGACGGAAGCGATGGACAGGATCGATGCTTCGGCTGCGAATGCGTCGCTGCGTGCCCATCTGCTCGGCTCCGATCTTGCCTCACTGACCGCGGAAGCGCGCGCCGTGCGCGATGCCGGTCATGGCCGGCTGCAAAGCTGGTCGCCGAAGGTGTTCATCCCGCTCACCCAGCTCTGCCGCGACCTCTGTCATTACTGCACCTTCTCCCGCCCGCCCGAACGCGGCGCAAAGGCCTATCTGACGCGCGACGACGTGCTGGAGATCGCACGCGCCGGCCAGCGCGCAGGCTGCACCGAAGCCCTGTTCACATTGGGCGAGAAGCCCGAGCTGCGCCACCGGCTGGCGCGCAAGGAACTCGATGCGCTCGGCCACGACACCACCCTGTCCTATCTGGCGGAGATGTGCGCGACGGTGATCGCGGAGACCGGGCTGCTGCCCCATGTCAACGCGGGCACGATGAGCCGCGACGAGATGGCGATGCTGCGCCGCGTCTCGGTCAGCCAGGGCCTGATGCTCGAATCGACCGCGGAACGGCTGTGCGCGCCGGGCGGGCCGCATTACCGGTCGCCCGACAAGGCTCCGTCCGTCCGTCTAGAGACGATCCGGATCGCCGGCGAGCTGGCGGTCCCCTTCACCAGCGGCATCCTGATCGGCATCGGCGAGACGCGCGACGAGCGGCTCGATGCGCTGTTCGCGCTGGCCGCGCTCCACCGCGACCATGGCCATATCCAGGAAATCATCGTCCAGAATTTCCGTGCCAAGGATCGCACGCCGATGGCTGGCGCGCCCGAGCCGGATCTGGAGGAGTTGCTCTGGACGATCGCGGCGGCGCGGCTGATCTTCGGCCCCGCGATGAACATCCAGGCGCCGCCCAATCTGAGCGCCGCGAGCTTCCCCAGGCTGATGGCCGCCGGCATCAACGACTGGGGCGGCATATCCCCCGTCACGCCCGACCATGTGAATCCGGAAGCGCCCTGGCCCGAGGTCGAGCTGCTGCGCCAAGGAACTGTGCAGGAGGATCGCATCCTGGTGCGGCGCCTGCCGGTCTATCCCGCCTATGCGCTGGACAGCGCGCGCTGGCAGGACCCGTCGCTTGTGCCATTGGTCCGCCGCGCGAGCGACGCGACGGGTCTCGCGCGCGACGACGACTGGGCGCCCGGCACCACAACGGTTCCGCGCATTCCGCCCGCATCGCTCGAACTGACGACCGCGCCGGCGATCCTGGACGCGATCGACCGGGCGGCGGCGGGCGAGCGGCTGGACGAGGATGCGATCGTCGCCTTGTTCGCGGCGCGCGACGCCGAGGTCGAACATGTCGGCGCGGCCGCCGACCGGCTGCGGCGCGACAGCTGTGGCGACACCGTCACCTATGTCGTCAACCGCAACATCAATTACACCAATATCTGCAACTATCGCTGCGGCTTCTGCGCCTTCTCGAAAGGCAGCACGCACGAGTCATTGCGTGGACGCCCCTATGATCTCGACCATGACGAGATCGTCCGCCGCGCGGTCGAGGCCGAGCAACGCGGCGCGACCGAGCTCTGCCTGCAGGGCGGCATCCATCCGCATTATACCGGCGAAACCTATCTCGGTCTGTGCCGCACGCTGAAGGCGGTGACGCCCGCGCTCCACATCCACGCCTTCTCCCCGCTCGAAGTGGCGCAGGGCGCAGCGACGCTCGGCCTGTCCGCCGAGGATTTCCTGCGCCGGCTGAAAGCGGAGGGACTCGACACGCTGCCGGGCACCGCCGCGGAGATCCTCGACGACGAGGTGCGTGCGATCCTCTGCCCCGACAAGCTCGACACCGCCGAATGGCTGCACGTCGTGGAGGCGGCGCACCGCGTCGGTTTCCGCACCACCGCGACGATCATGTTCGGCCATGTCGACACGCCGCGCCACTGGGCGCGCCACCTGCTCGCGATCCGCGACCTTCAGGTCCGCACCGGCGGCTTCACCGAATTCGTGCCGCTGCCCTTCGTCCATATGGAAGCGCCGCTGGCGCTGAAGGGCGGCACGCGTGCGGGGCCCACCTTCCGCGAAGTCCGGCTGATGCATGCGGTCGCGCGGATCGTGCTGCACGGGCAGATTGCCAACATCCAGGCAAGCTGGGTCAAGCTGGGGCCGGTGGGCGTTCGCGCCGTGCTCGACGGCGGGGTCAACGACCTTGGCGGCACGCTGATGAACGAAAGCATCTCGCGCGCGGCGGGCACCAAGCACGGGCAGGAAATGCCGCCCGAGGCGATGGAGGCGCTGATCCGCTCGGCCGCCCGCACGCCGCGCCAGCGCACCACGCTCTACGGCCCGGTGGACGACGCGCTCCATGCGCGCGGCCTGGACGCACCCGAACTCGCACCGGTGGTGCAGACCCCGCCGGCCAAGCGTCAGAAAAGAGAGGAATTGATCGATGCAGGATGACCGCCCCACAATCGCCGTGCTGGGGGGCACGGGCAAGGAAGGCAGCGGGCTTGCGCTGCGCTGGGCGCATGCGGGCTATCCGGTGCTGATCGGCAGCCGCTCGCCCGAAAAGGCGATTGAGGCGGCCGCGGAGATGAACGAGACGCTGGGCCGCGAGACCGTCAGCGGATCCGGCAATCCCGAAGCCGCCGCCGCCGCGCAGATCGTCGTGCTCGCCGTGCCCTATGCCGGGCAGCGCGCGACGGTCGAGGAGGTCCGCGAGCATCTGTCAGGCAAGATCCTGATCGACGTGACCGTGCCGCTGGTGCCGCCCAAGGTGAACCGCGTGCAGCTGCCCGACGGCGGATCGGCCGTCGAGGCGATCCAGACGATGCTGGGCGATGATGTGAAGGTGATCTCAGCCTTTCAGAACATCTCCGCCCATCACCTGAAGAAGCTGGATGCGGAGATCGACTGCGACGTGATCGTCTGCGGCGACGATCGCGAGGCGACCGACCTCGTCGTCGGCCTGGCGCAGGCGATCGGGCTCGGCGCATGGAATGGCGGCGTGCTCGCCAATTCGGTGGTGAGCGAGGGGCTGACCTCCGTGCTGATCTCGCTCAACCAGCGCTACAAAGTGCCGGGTGCGGGCATCCGGATCACGGGCATTCCGCGGGGGTGATCCAACCACGTCATTCCGGCGAAAGCCGGAATGACGTTGGCCCAAAATCCTACAACACACCGTTTGTCCCGAGCCCTTCGACTGCCTGCGAAGGCAGGCGCTCAGGATAAACTTCTCCGCTTCGCGGAGAAGTCGAGGGACGATCAGAGCCCCGCGCTACGTGTCTTGACTGCGCTCGACACGAACGGGCTTTTGCGAGCCCGAAGACCTCAATCCCCGCCGGCGTAGAGCACCTCGCCCAGCCGCTCGAGCGCTTCGAGATGCTCCGCCGCGCTCGTGCCTGGCAGGCTGAAATTGATCGATCGCACGCCGAAATCGCGGCGGATGCGGATCTCGTCGAGGATCTGCTGCTTGTCGAGCCCGGTGACGTTGAGCGTCATCTCCATCACGATATCGGCCGGATTACGCCCGGCCTCGACCGCGGCGGCATTGACCTTGTCGACGGCGATCTGCCCCTCGGCATCGGGTTTGAAGATCGGCAGCCAGCCATCGGCGAGCCGGCCGACGCGGTGCAGCACGACGTCGGGCGGGATCGGCGCGATCGTGCGGCCCATGCCGAAGAAGAGCGGGATCGGCCGCTGGATCGGGCGCGGCGACAGGCTGACGTCCTGGAACTTGTGCCATTCGCCGTCATAGCTGACGTCATTGTCCGTCCACAGTCGGCGCAGCACATCGATCTGTTCCTCGAACCGCTTGCCGCGCGTCTTGAAATCGCTGCCCATCGCCTCGAATTCGAGCGGATTGTAACCGACCGCGACGCCCAGCGTCAGCCGGCCGCCGGAGAGGATGTCGACCTCCGCCGCCTGTTTGGCGACCAGCACCGTCTGGCGCTGCGGCAGGCCGAGCACGCCGGTGACGAAATGGATGCGCGTGGTGATCGCCGACAGATAGGCCATCAGCGTGAAGACCTCACGGATCGTGCTCTTGTCGGTATAGGGAGTCTGCGCGATGCCGCCATGGCGCTCCGCGACGATGCCGACGACATGGTCGAGCAGGCGGATGCGATCGAAGCCGATTTCTTCCGATCGCTTCACGAAACCGATCAGTGGTTCGAGTTCGGGGCCAAAGCCCGGAAAGCGATACAGGTTCGTCCCAAGCATCAAGTCCGAGATCATAGCATCCTCCGACGTATTTGTTTTCGCGTCGTTTGATCGGAAAACCGGTTCCCACTTTTCCGAACGACGCGCCTAATTCATTTGGATAATGCGCTTGACGCGACGCCTTGGCAATGAGATTTTGACCTATAGGGCAAAATTGATGCCATCGGGACGAGGAGCCGCAACATGGGTGAAGCCTATATCGCATCGGTCGCGCGCAGCGCAGGGGGCAAGCGCAATGGCCGGCTCGCCGGCATGCACCCCGCCGATCTGGCCGGCGCGATCGTGCGCGCCGCCATCGAGCGCACGGGCGCCGATCCCGCGCTGATCGAGGACGTCATCATGGGCTGCGCCTGCCCCGGCGGACAGCAGGGAGCCAATATCGGCCGCAATGCCGTGCTCGCCGCCGGCCTGCCCGAATCGATTCCCGGCACCACCGTCGACCGCCAATGCGGATCCTCGCAGCAGGCGATCCATTTCGCCGCCGCGACCGTCCAGGCCGGGCTGATGGACGTGATCGTCGCCGCCGGCGTCGAAAGCATGACACGCGTGCCGATGGGCCTGCCCTGGACGCTGCCCGCCCAGCACGGCTTCGGCAGCTATCGCAGCCCCGGAGTCGATGCCCGCTATGGAGAGGGTCCGTTCAGCCAGTTCAAGGGCGCGGAGATGATGGCCGAGAAATACGGCTTCGACCGCGCCGCGCTCGATGCCTATGCGCTCGAAAGTCACCGCCGCGCGGCCACTGCGACCGCCGCCGGCCATTTCGCGCGCGAGATCGTGCCGCTCGACGTGACGCTCGCCGACGGCAGCGCCGTCCGTCACGATCGCGACGAAGGCATCCGCGCCGATGCGACCTTGGAGGGCATCGCCTCGGTCAAATTATTGCAGGAGGGCGGACGGATCAGCGCGGCCAATGCCAGCCAGATCTGCGACGGCGCCGCGGCGCTCGTGATCGCCAGCGAGGCCGGGCTGAAGGCGCTGGGCGTCGAGCCGCTGGCGCGCATCCACCATATGTCGGTGATGGGCCATGATCCCGTAATCATGCTCGAAGCGCCGATCCCCGCCACCGAACGCGCATTGGCCCGCGCGGGCATGACGATCGGCGATATCGACCTGTACGAGGTGAACGAGGCCTTCGCGCCCGTCCCTCTCGCCTGGGCCAAGGCGCTCGGCGCCGATCCCGAGCGGATGAACGTGCATGGCGGCGCGATCTCGCTTGGCCATCCGCTGGGCGGCAGCGGCGCGAAGCTGATGGCGACCCTGGTCTCGGCACTCCACACCCATGGCATGCGTTATGGCCTGCAGACGATGTGCGAGGCAGGTGGGATGGCGAATGTGACGATCGTCGAGCGGCTTTAGGAGTGGCTTTGATCGTCATTGCGAGCGTAGCGAAGCAATCCAGTTCGATGCCTGACATCACTGGATGGCTTCGTCGCTTCGCTCCTCGCCATGACGATTGATCACCCGCCGATATTGCGCCCCAGCTCCCGGTTGAACCACAACGCCACCAACGTCCCGATCGCGCCCGACAGCAGATAGGCGCCAGCCGCGAGCAGGCCGAATTCGCTCGACAGCCACAGCGCGACCAAGGGCGCGAAGCCGGCGCCGAACAGCCAGGCGAGGTCGGAGGTCAGCGCCGATCCGGTATAGCGATGCTGCGGACCGAAACTGGACGACAGCGCGCCCGAAGACTGGCCGAACGACAGGCCGAGCAGGACGAAGCCCACGAACATGAAGGCCGCTTCGCCGAACTCGCCCGCATCGAGCAGCTGGGGGGCGAAACCACTGAACGCCGCGATCGCCGCTGCTGTCACGCCGAGCACGGCACGGCGCCCGAACCGGTCCGCCAGATAACCCGAGGCGACGATCGCGACGATGCCGAGCCCCGCCGCGATCGCCTCGATGATCAGGAAACGGACCGGCGTCTCTTCGGTGAACAGGAACACCCAGGACAGCGGGAAGACCGTGACCATGTGGAACATGGCGAAGCTGGCGAGTGGCGCAAAGGCGCCCGCGGCGATGACGCGCCATTCCGATCGGACGGTTTCGGTGATCCGGGCCGGCTGAAGCTCGCGATTCTCGAACAGCCGCGCATATTCGGGCGTCACGACGATGCGCAACCGCGCGAACAGCGCGACCACGTTGATCGCGAATGCGACGAAGAAGGGGTAGCGCCAGCCCCAGGCGAGAAAGTCCTCGGCCGGCAGCGACGAGATCAGGAACATGAACAGCAGGCTGGCAACGATCAGGCCAAGCGGCGCGCCGAGTTGCGGCACCATCGCATACCAGCCGCGCTTACCCTCCGGCGCGTTGAGCGCGAGCAGCGAGGCGAGGCCGTCCCATGATCCGCCAAGCGCCACGCCCTGCCCCATGCGGAACAGCGCCAGCAACAGGGCGGAGCCGATGCCGATGCTCTCATAGCCCGGCAGGAACGCGATCGCCGCAGTCGATCCACCGAGCAGGAACAGCGCGATGGTCAGCTTGGCGCCACGGCCATAAGCGCGATCGATCGCGGTGAAGATGGCGGTGCCCACCGGCCGCGCCATGAAGGCGAGCGCGAAGATGCCGAAGGACCACAAGGTGCCGGTCAGCGGATCCATGTGCGGAAAGACCAGCTTGGGGAACACCAGCACAGACGCGATGGCGTAGACGAAGAAATCGAAGAATTCGGACGTCCGGCCAATGACCACGCCGATCGCAATCTCCCCCGGCGCGATCCGGTGGCCATCCGCGTTCAGCGCGCGGGCGTCGCGTTCGGCCTGTGTGACAGGAACGGTATCGGCAGTCATCGGATCGTCCACATATTGGCCGCGCGCGGCACGAGTCGTTGCAAGGCATGGCGCCCCGTCATGAAACTCCCCTGCGTCAATCCGGACAATCCCGGGATTGGACAAAATGTCCTATGTGCGGTGCAGCATGACGCGCCTAACCGAACGCTCATGTCCGTTCGCTTCGCCCGTTTCAGGCCCGCATCGCGCCTCCTCCCCCTTCTCGCGGCGATCCCGCTGCTTGCCGGCTGCAACATGGTCGTGCTCGAGCCGGCGGGCGATATCGCGCGCCAGCAGGGCAATGTGATCGTCGTCTCCACCGTACTGATGCTGCTGATCATCGTGCCGGTGATGGCGCTCACGGTCTTCTTCGCCTGGCGCTATCGCGCGGCGAACAAAGAAGCGACCTATACGCCGGACTGGGACCATTCGACCCAGCTCGAACTGGTGATCTGGGCGGCCCCCTTGCTGATCATCATCTGCCTGGGCGCGCTGACCTGGGTCGCGACGCATCTGCTCGACCCCGCTCGCCCGCTCGCCCGCACCGCGGCCGGGGTTCCGCTCGCAGCCGACGTGAAACCGCTCGAGGTCAATGTCGTCGCGCTCGATTGGAAATGGCTGTTCATCTACCCCGAACAGGGCATCGCCACCGTCAACGAACTGGCCGTGCCCGTCGACCGCCCGATCCGGTTCCGCATCTCCGCATCGTCGGTGATGAACAGCTTCTACATCCCGGCACTCGCAGGGCAGATCTATGCGATGCCTGGCATGGAGACCCGGCTGCACGGCGTGTTCAACCATGAAGGCAATTTCGCCGGATTCTCCGCCAATTATTCCGGCGCGGGCTTCTCGAACATGCGCTTCGCGGTGAAGAGCCTGTCGGCGGATGGCTTCGCGCGCTGGGCGGATGCGGCGAAAGGTGCCGGTCAATCGCTCGACCGAACCGCCTATCTCCAGCTCGAACGCCCCAGCGAGAAGGAACCGGTGCGCCACTTCGCCTCGGTCGATCCCCAGCTGTTCGACGCAGTCGTCAATCTGTGCGTCGAACCGGGCAAGATGTGCATGCACGACATGATGTCGATCGATGCCAAGGGCGGCCTCGGCCTTGCCGGCGTCCATAATGTCCGCAACCTGACCTATGACAAGTTCGCCGCGCGCGGCAGCGGCCCGGTGCTCGATCGCCGCTATGTCGCCGCGATCTGCGCCACGCCGATGGCGCCGGTCGAAGCCGCTGCCGCCCTGCCCGTCGACTCTGCCCCGCTGACCGGTGCCGGCCTTTCGCGGCCGCGCAGATCGATCGCGCCGCAACGGACGGTCCAGACCGAAACGCCGATCCCCGGCCGCCCCCTGACCTGATCACAACGAGAGCGTCATGACCCCGCCCCCCGCCCCCGCAACCGACCCCTTTTGGGGCCGCCTGTCGCTCGACGCGATCCCGCTGCACGAACCGATCCTGATCGGCACCTTCGCCGCGGTCGTGCTCGGCGGCCTCGTGATGCTCGCGCTGATCACGAAATATCGCCTCTGGGGCTGGCTGTGGACCGAATGGTTCACCACCGTCGACCACAAGAAGATCGGGATCATGTACATGATCCTGGGCCTCGTCATGTTCTTGCGCGGCTTTGCCGACGCGATCATGATGCGGCTGCAGCAGGCGATGGCGTTCGGCGGGTCGGAGGGGTATCTCAACGCCCATCATTACGACCAGATCTTCACCGCGCATGGCGTGATCATGATCTTCTTCGTCGCGATGCCCTTCATCACCGGCCTGATGAACTATATCGTTCCGCTGCAGATCGGCGCGCGCGACGTCTCGTTCCCGTTCCTCAACAATTTCAGCTTCTGGATGACGACCGCGGGCGCGGTGCTCGTCATGGTCTCGCTGTTCATCGGCGAGTTCGCGCAGACCGGCTGGCTTGCCTATCCGCCGCTTTCCGGGATTGCCTACAGCCCCAATGTCGGCGTCGATTATTATATCTGGGCGCTGCAGATAGCAGGGGTAGGCACGACATTATCCGGCATCAACCTGATCGTCACGATCCTGAAGCTGCGCGCGCCGGGCATGGGCCTGATGAAGATGCCCGTCTTCACCTGGACGAGTCTCTGCGCGAACGTGCTGATCGTCGCGTCCTTCCCGGTGCTCACCGCGGTGCTCGCGCTGCTCGGGCTCGACCGTTATGCCGGCACCAACTTCTTCACCAACGACTTCGGCGGCTCGCCGATGATGTATGTGAACCTGATCTGGATCTGGGGCCATCCGGAGGTCTACATCCTGATCCTGCCACTGTTCGGCGTCTTCTCCGAAGTCACCTCGACCTTCTCGGGCAAGCGGCTCTTCGGCTACACCTCGATGGTCTATGCGACGGTGTGCATCACCATCCTGAGCTATCTGGTCTGGCTGCACCACTTCTTCACCATGGGATCGGGCGCCAGCGTCAACAGCTTCTTCGGCATCACCACCATGGTGATCTCGATCCCGACGGGTGCGAAGCTCTTCAACTGGCTGTTCACAATGTATCGCGGGCGCATCCGTTTCGACTTGCCGATGATGTGGACGGTCGCCTTCATGCTCACCTTCGTCGTGGGTGGCATGACCGGCGTGCTGCTCGCGGTGCCGCCGGCGGATTTCGTGCTGCACAACTCGCTGTTCCTGGTTGCGCATTTCCACAATGTGATCATCGGCGGCGTGCTGTTCGGCCTGTTCGCCGCGATCAACTATTGGTGGCCCAAGGCGTTCGGCTTCAGGCTCGACGTCTTCTGGGGCAAGATCAGCTTCTGGTGCTGGGTGGTCGGTTTCTGGCTCACCTTCATGCCGCTCTACATTGTCGGCCTGATGGGGGTCACCCGGCGGATGCGGGTGTTCGACGATCCCAGCCTGCAGATCTGGTTCATCATCTCCGGCATCGGCGCCGTGGTCATCGCGGGCGGCATCCTCGCCATGCTCATCCAGTTCGCGGTAAGCATCCTGAGGCGCGACCAGCTTCGCGAGGGTGCTGCCGATCCGTGGAATGGCCGCACGCTCGAATGGGCGACCAGTTCGCCGCCGCCCGACTATAATTTCGCCTTCACGCCGGTGATCCACGATCTCGACGCGTGGCACGATATGAAGCGGCGCGGCGCCGAACGGCCGCAATCGGGTTTCCGGGACATCCACATGCCCAGCAACACGGGAGCGGGCATCATCCTTGCGGGCATCAGCACAATTCTGGGCTTCGCGCTGATCTGGCATATCTGGTGGCTCGCCGGGCTGAGCCTGATCGGACTGATCGGCGGGGCGATCCTGCACAGCTTCAACTACAAGCGCGACTTCCACATTCCCGCCGCGACCGTCGCGGCAGTGGAGGACGCGCGCACCCGCCAGCTCGCCGCGGCCGGAGCCTGATCCGATGAACACAGCCACGCTTTCGCAAGACGACGCGCCGGTCCGTTTTTACGAACTGGACGAGCATCCGCATCCCGAAGGCCACAGCACGATGCTGGGCTTCTGGATCTATCTGATGAGCGACTGCCTCATCTTCGCGATCCTCTTCGCATGCTATGCCGTGCTCGGCGGCAATTATGCCGCCGGCCCCGGCCCCAGCGACCTGTTCGACCTCGATCTGATCGCACTCAACACCGCGATGCTGCTCTTCTCGTCGATGACCTATGGCTTCGCGATGCTGTCGATGCAGCGCAACAAGCTGCGTCAGACCCAGATCTGGCTCGCCGTGACGGGGCTGTTCGGTCTCGCCTTCCTGTCGATCGAGCTCTACGAATTCCAGCATCTGATCCATATCGGGGCGACGCCGCAGCGCAGCGCCTTCCTGTCGGCCTTCTTCACGCTGGTTGGCACGCACGGCCTGCACGTCACCTTCGGCATCATCTGGCTGACCACTCTGATCGTCCAGCTCAACCGGCACGGCCTGATCGCGGCCAATCGTCGCCGTGTCGCGTGCCTCAGCATGTTCTGGCACTTTCTCGACGTCATCTGGATCGGCGTCTTCACCTTCGTCTACCTCATGGGAATGCTGCGATGAGCCACGATCACGCCGCCGCGGAGATCCCGCACGCATCGATGCGCGACTATGCGATCGGCTTCATCCTGTCGGTCGTGCTGACCGCCATCCCCTTCTGGCTGGTGATGGCGGGGCCGCTCTCTGCCGCGATTACGGCGGCGATCATCATGGCATTCGCGGTCGCGCAGATCGTCGTCCACATGATCTATTTCCTGCACATGACGCCGAAGGCGGAGGGCGGCTGGTCGATGACCGCGCTGGTCTTCACGATCATCGTCGTCGCGATCATGCTGGCCGGGTCGCTCTGGGTGATGCACCATCTGAACACCAACATGATGCCGATGCCGCACGATGTAAGCCAGTTGCCGTGACCGGCGGGCCGCTTCGGCGGTCGGCCCGCGCGCTGTTCGCGGGCATCGCGCTGCTGATGGCGACCGGCTTCGTCGCACTCGGCATCTGGCAGGTCGAGCGCCGCGCATGGAAACATGCGCTGGTCGCAGCCGTCGACAGCCGGATCCATGCGGCGCCCGTCGCTGCACCCGGCCCGGCCGCATGGCCGGCCATATCGGCGGCCGGTGACGCCTATCGCCATGTCCGCGTCACCGGCCGCTTCCGCCATGACCGCGAGACATTGGTGCAGGCCGTCTCCGATCTGGGCAGCGGCTATTGGGTGATGACGCCGCTGGAGACATCCGGCTTCACAGTGCTGGTCAATCGCGGCTTCGTTCCACCCGACCAGCGTTCGCCCGCGACACGGAACGCGGGCAATCCGTCCGGCACGGTCACACTGACCGGGCTGTTGCGCGTCACCGAGCCCGGCGGCGGCTTTCTGCGGACCAACGATCCCGAAGGCGGCCGCTGGTATTCCCGTGACATCACAGCGATCGCGGCCGCACAAGACCTTGGCCGGACTGCGCCCTATTTCATCGATGCCGACAGCGCACCCAATGCCGGCGGTTATCCGGTCGGCGGCCTCACAGTCGTGCGCTTTCCCGACAATCATCTGGGCTATGCACTGACCTGGTTCGCGCTCGCGCTCCTCTCGCTCGCCGCCGCATGCTATGTGCTGCGCTCACCCGCCCCGCACAGGCCATTGCCCGCGTGACAGAGACGACGATCAGCGCCCCGCTCGCCACCGCTCCGCCCGAAGCGGATGCCGGCCGCCGCAACATGCGATTGCTGGTGCAATTGCGCTGGCTCGCGGTTGGCGGACAGCTCGTCACCATTGCGGTGGTGCATGTGCTGATGGGCATAGAATTGCCGCTGGCGCCGCTGTTCGTGGCCATCGCCATGCTGGTCGCGATCAACCTGGCGAGCATGCCTCTGTTGCGCCGGCGCAGTGCGGTGACCAATGCCGAACTGACCTCGGCTTTGCTGTTCGACGTCGCGGTCCTCGCCTGGCAGCTGCATTTTTCGGGCGGCCTGGCCAATCCCTTCGCCTCGCTCTTCCTGCTCCACGTCGTTCTGGGCGCGATCCTGCTGACGCCGCGCGCGGCCTGGGCGATCGTCTTTGCGAGCATGGTCGCGCTGGTTGCGGTTTCGGTCAATCCGACACCGCTCGCCCTGCATCCCCCCTATGACGCCGATCCGCTGGCGCTCTACCTCAAGGGCAGCCTTGTCTGCTTCGTGCTGATCGCGGTGCTGCTGGTCGCATTCGTTACGCGGATCAGCCGCAATCTGCGCGATCGCGACGCCGCACTGGCCGCGATCCGCCAACGCGCGGCGGAAGAAGATCATATCGTGCGCATGGGCCTGCTCGCGTCGGGCGCCGCGCATGAACTGGGCACGCCATTGTCGTCGCTATCGGTGCTGATCGGCGATTGGCGGCGCCTGCCGCAACTGGCCGACGACCGGGAATTGCAGGACGATATCGAAGACATGGATACGGCCATCCAGCGCTGCAAGGCGATCGTCAGCGGCATATTGATGTCTGCCGGCGAAGCCCGCGGCGTCGCGCCCAAGATCACATCGATGCGCGGATTTCTCGACGACATCGTCACCGAATGGCGCGCCAGCCGGCTGCCCGACATTCTCGATTATGACGACCGTTTCGGCGAGGACGTCACGATCGTATCCGATCCGGCGCTGCGCCAGGTGATCGGCAACGTCATCGACAATGCGGCGGAAGCCTCGCCAAGCTGGATCGGCGCGACCGCCCGGCGCGAACAGGATCTGCTGATCCTGGAGATCGCCGATCGCGGCCCCGGTTTTCCCGCCGAGATGATCGAGCGTTTCGGCCAGCCCTATCGCTCGACCAAGGGGCGGACGGGGGGTGGGCTCGGCCTGTTCCTGCTGGTCAATGTATTGCGCAAGATGGGCGGGACGGCGTCGGTCGAGAATCGGCCCGGCGGCGGCGCGTGCGTCAGGATCATCCTGCCGCTCGCCGCGCTCGCCTATGAACGAAAGATCCCGTCATGAGCGAAGAGCGGCTACTCGTCATCGTCGAGGACGATGAAGCCTTTGCCCGTACCTTGCGGCGTTCCTTCGAACGGCGCGGCTATACGGTGATCGCCGCCGCGAACCATGACGGGCTGGTCGCATTGCTGGCAGAGCATCGCCCCGGCTTCGCGGTGGTGGACCTGAAGCTCGGCGGCGCTTCGGGCCTTGCCTGCGTCCAGACGCTGCGTGCCGGCGATGCCGACATGAAGATCGTTGTCCTGACCGGCTTCGCCAGCATCGCGACGGCTGTGGAAGCGATCAAGCTCGGCGCATCCCATTATCTCGCCAAACCATCGAACACCGACGATATCGAGGCCGCCTTCGCACGCGACGGCGGTGACCCGAGCGCGCCGGTCGACGGCCGCCAATCGTCGATCAAGACGGTGGAATGGGAACATATCCACCAGACCCTGGTCGAGACCGATTTCAATATCTCCGAAGCCGCAAGGCGACTGGGCATGCATCGCCGGACCCTGGCGCGGAAGCTGGAGAAACGGCAGCTCAGATAGAAGATCAGGTTAAGCGACGGGCTTAACGTGCCGGCACGGCACAGCGCATGGCGGCCGATGTTATCTCGTTCTTCGGTCAGCAGTACTGGCCTATGCGTTATCAATGTTTTCACCATATTCGGCGCGACTCTCGCCCCGCTCTCATCGATCCGCCGCTCGTTTGCTCGGTTTCACGATCGTTGTCCTTGGTATGGGCACGCCCGCGGTGCAGGCCATGCCTGTGCCCAATCGGTGGAATGAACTCCGCGCGCAGGATCTGCGCGTGGCGACGGTGTCTTATCGGCTGTCGATCGCCAATCGCGCCTTTTGCCGGAGCGCACTCGTCCCCCAGCCGGGCTTCGTCCTTCAGGGGATCGAGCAATTCGCGCAGGCCGATCGAGCCGCTGCCGCGCGAAACTATGGGCTGGGTTCGCACAAAGCTGTCCTGGCCGTGGTTCCGGGCAGTCCGGCGGATCGGGCCGGGCTGGCGGCCGACGATCAACTGGTTTCGGTGAACGGACAGCTATTGGAAGACGGCCCTGCCGCCGCATCGCCGACCCGCGCATTCGTCGAACAGGCGCAGGCTAAGATCGTCGAAGCGATGCGGCGGGGAGCGATCACGCTCGGCGTCTCACGCGCCGGCGGGCGAGCGGATATCAGCTTCAAGGCTGAGGTCGGCTGCCCATCCGCCGTCGAACTCGTTCCGGGCGAAGATGTGAATGCCTGGGCCGATGGCAGCCGCGTGGTGGTGAGCAGCGCCATTCTCGCGCACTGCCGGACGGACGACGATCTGGCGCTCGTGATCGCACACGAGATGGCGCACAATCTGCTCCATCATCCGGCAAGGCTGGCCGCGGCGCACGGATCAGCGAGCGGACGCCTCGGGCTGATCGGCAGCGGATCGCCGGAGATGCGCGAGACCGAGGAAGAGGCGGATGATCTGGCGCTACGGCTGGCCCAAGCGGCGGCTTACGATCTGCGGGACGCCGAAGCCTTCATGAGCGACCTGCTTCGCGGCGATGGCGCGGCACGCGCAGCTTCGACGCATCCGGCCACCGAGCACCGGCTGGCACTTCTGCGCGCAGCGATCGGCAGCCTTATTTCTGATGCCCCCAGCGGCGCTCGCGATACCATTTCGTCAGGACATATTTGAGGCCGGCTTCGACCGGCATGCCCTGATGGAGCGACGCCTGATTGGGCACGCCGAATTCATCGATATTGTTCCAGACCAACAGATTGCCCGCGCGCGGCGATACGGTCATGCCCGCGGTGGGAAAGTTCGTGCGCCCGCCCGCCTCGGGCTCGTTGAGGAAGGCCATCGCCGTCCAGGTCCGCTGGCCGCCGATCGCCACCTGATCCCGCCAATAAAGCTGATCGGTGTCGAAGAAATCGTGATGCGCCTTGAATTCCTGCCCGACGGCGTAGCGCTGGCCCTGCAGCAATTCGCCGTGGACCGGATCGATCCCGGTCAGCGCGTCGAGCAGCACCTCCACGCTCCGGGCAGCGGGGTCGTCGGCCGTCAGATAGCTGGTCTCGCTGGTGCGATAGTCCGGAATGGGATCGTCGGCGATGACCGGCGACGGCGCGCAACTCGTATCGATGATCGCGATCAATGCCGCACAGGTGGCGGGCGGTATGAAGTCGCGGATCATATAGAGCTCAAGATCGCGCGCGGGCATGCGCATCGCGCCGGGGAATGCGGCGATCCGCTGCCCGACGATCGCCGCAGCATCGGCGCGACCTAGCGTGTCGGGCAGTGCATTGCCCACGGCGGCCATGGTCGCCTGGGGAAAGCTGGGGGTCATGAGATTGAACATGGCCGGCTATTCCTTGGTGATCGCGCCGTCGATGGCGAAGACGTCGCCGACGGGTCGGGTTTCGGGCAGGATGTAGACGATGCCGATCGTGCCCGTGAACGCGGGGGCGACGACGCTGTCGTAGAAGGCGGCGGGCACGTTGATGCAGCCATAGGAAATGCGATTGTCGAGCGGCGTCGGCGATGCGAGGCGTTGCGCGCGACGATCCTTTGGATTGCCGGTGATCACCCGGTGAAGCGACAGCGCCGTCGCATAGTCCACCCAGAGGATGTCCTGCTCCAGATCGTGGCCGAGCGATGCCTCGAACCGGCCCGCCGGCGTGGTGCGCTCAGCCGGGCTGATCGCCGCAAGTTTCCGCGTGCCGATCCCGGCGGCGCTGCCGTCGCCCTTGCCCAGGCCGAGCAATGCGGGCGCGGCACCCTTCAGCCGGCTTTGACGATCGAACACGAAGACCTTCGCGCTCACCTTGTCGACGATCGCGAACGGCAGGCGGCGATTGTCGCCGGACGCCGCGATCCAGCCCGCCACGGCCAACACATCGGCGGAGGCAGCCTCCCCCTGCAATCGCCCGTTTTCCGTGCGGGCAATCGCCGGGGAGGCGAGACTGGCTGCCAGCACGGCGCCAGCCAACAGTCTGCGGACAGTCCACCAAGGCTCATCCACGGCCAAGATCAATGCCGCGCCTGCTTGCGCGGATAGACCGGCACCGGCGTCGCCGGCTGCTCGACCTCGGGCAACAGAGCGCTTTTGCCGGTCTCGCTGCCTGCCCGGCTGATCGGACGATCATCGTCGACCGCTTCCGCAAGCTGTGCCGGCACTGGCTGAACCAGCGGCATGTTCACGCCGCCGGAAAGCACCGCGAGTTGCAGGCCGGCCGGTGCCTCCACGGCGACCGGCGCGACACCGACGAGCGGGCTGTCCACGACGAAGGCCGCTGAAGCTGGTGCGGGAGCGGGAGCCGGTGCTGGCGCGGGAGCAGGGCCCGGAGCAGGAGCAGGTGCGGGTGCCGGAGCCGGAGCCGGAGCCGGAGCGGGAGCTGGTGCTGGTGCCGGTGCCGGTGCCGGTGCTGGCGCCGGAGCTGGTGCAGGTGCAGGTGCTGGCGCTGGCGCTGGCGCTGGCGCTGGCGCTGGCGCCGGAGCAGGCGCTGGTGCCGGAGCAGGAGCAGGAGCAGGGGCCGGCGCTGGAGCTGGCGCCGGTGCTGGCGCGGGAGCTGGAGCTGGAGCAGGCGCAGGGGCCGGCGCGGGTGCAGGAGCCGGCGTTGGCGCGGGAGTGGGTGCTGGCGCTGGCGCGGGTGTTGGCGCCGGAGCCGGCGTGGGCGCAGGTGCTGGAGCGGGTGCTGGAGTCGGCGCTGGCGTTGGTGCCGGCGTCGGCGCGGGGGCCGGCGCTGGGGTGGGCGCGGGTGTCGGGGCAGGTGCGGGAGCAGGTGTTGGCGCCGGCGTGGGCGCAGGTGTCGGTGCTGGCGCGGGGGCCGGTGTAGGTGCAGGCGTCGGCGCCGGCGCGGGTCCCGGCGCAGGCGCGGGTGCGGGCGCCGCGGTGATCACACCGGTCGTCCGGAACGTCGCGACGCAGCAGGATCCGGCAAGCGCATATTGGTCGGCATTCGGACCGGTCAGGCTGTACCCGGTGAAGGTAACGCCGACATTGGTGCCGACCGCCGCATCGTCGAAGACCGCGCTGGCATCGGGGCCGGCGACCAGAGTGACGCCCACCGGTAGACCGGACGACGCCGTCGTGTTGAACCCGGCGAGGACAGCGCTGGTCGTCCCGTCGAACACTTTCTCGACGCCCGGGAAGAGCAGCATCCGCTGGGTCAGCGACGCACCCTCGGTCAGGACGAACCGTGTCGAGAAATCGCTCGGTGCGGCATAGGAAGCCGGATTGTAGTTGATCGTGACCGGGGCGACGGTGACCGTGACGGGCGGTGCGAGCGGCGCGAAGACGATCGTGCCGAGACCGGTGCCGTCTCCGCCGGATATCAATGTGAGCCCGATCGGCAGGCCGAGGCTCTGCGCGGGGATGGTGGTGCCCCGGGTCAGCGTGATTGCTGCGTCGATATGGACGTCGTGGCCGGCACACAGCGCGATATTGCCGTCGGTCGTCGCCAGCGCGTGGAATATGTTCACATTCTGGCCGGCATTCAGGCGGATGCTGCCATTGGTCGTGGTCAACGCCGCATTGACGTTCACGTCGCGGCCGCAACAGGCGATGATATTGCCGTTGGTCGCGGTGATCGGGGCGTTGATGTTGACGTCGCGATAGGCGTTGAGCGTCAGCGTCGTCGGCGTGCCGGACGCGGTCCAGACGACCGCGTCGTTGACATGGATATCGCCATTGCCCGCGGTCGCGTCACCCGGCAGGGGAATGGTGCTGATGACGACGCTGTTGGTCACGAGCTGCGCCGACAGAGTGGACCCCGCGATATTGCCGCCGGCGCCGACCGTGAAATCCTGCGGATCGATCAGCCATGTACCCGTCGTGCCGTGCGCTGCGGCGGTAGTGATGCGGACGCCATCGGAAACATTGACCGTCGCGGCCGAGGTTTCGATGAAACCGCCATTGCCGCCATCCGGCGCGCTGGCGTCGAGCACGCCGGCGACATTCAGCGTGCCGCCCTGCATGTCGCCGAGAAGCATGATCGTGCCGTTGCGCGTGCCGATCGTGCGCGCCTCGATCACGCCCGTATTGTTCACCACAGTGCGAAGCAGCGAGCCCGCGGCCTGGGCGCTCATCAGCACGCGTCCGCCATCGGCCCGCAGCACGCCGCCGTTGCGGACGAGCGCGTTCACCGCGCCTCTGTCGATCGCCACGTTGAGCAGACCGTCGCCCGCGACATCGAGCGTGATCGCCTCACCCGCGGCGAGCACGACGGTGCCAAGATTGGCCTGGATCAACCCGCTATTGTCGACGCTGGCGCCGAGCAGCGCGACATAGCCGCCATCAGCCTTGATCGAACCCTGGTTGAGCACGGCACCACCGGCGCCCGAGAAATCATAGCGGCCCGCCATGAAGTCGGCGTCGGACAAGCCCAAGGTCGATGCGACCAGCCCGCCGACATTGACCGTCGACGACGGACCGAAAAGGATGCCGTTGGGGTTGGTGAGGAAGATCTTGCCGTTCGACGACAGGCTGCCGAGGATGGTCGAGGGATCGGCGCCGAGCACCCGATTGAGCGCGACCGAGTTGCTGTTCGGCTGGTTGAAGACCACGCTTCCGCCCTCGCCGATCGAGAAGCTCTGCCAGTTGAGCGCGGCGTTCTGGCTCGTCTGGGTGACGGTGAGCGTCTGCGCGCCGGTCGCGATGGTGGCGCTGCCCGCCGAAACGGTGCCGCCGCTGGGAAGCGCCTGCGCCTGTGCGAGGCCTGGCGTCAGCAGTCCGGCCATGCCGGCGATGGTCAGTCCGGCGATGCGCGAAAGCGCGGTCGATCCGGAAAGAGCGCTCTTGCTGCGATGAATGGTGGTCATGAGGATGATCCTTTGTGGAATTGGGATGCGCCGGCCGCTCTGTCGGGGCGCGCCATCAGAAGAGTTTCACAATCTGGAACCAGGCGCGGCCACCCTTGTCAGGCGCCGAAGTCGCCGCTGCGTTGCCGAGCTTGGCGGCATAGCTTCCCTTCAGGATCAGATTGCCGGGAGCGAACCAGGTCAACCCACCGCCGATGCCGCTACGGTGCGCGCGGTTCGATCCCGCGAACCAGGGGTCCTGTGCGTATTTTACTTCGCCGGCATCGACGAAGCCGATCAACTGGATCCGCCCGGGAAAGGTGCCGAGCCATTGATCGAGCATCAGCCGCGCTTCGAGTGTCGCGATATAGCCGGTGTCGCCATAGGCCTCGCCCTCGGGATAGGCGCGCACGCCATAAGCGCCGCCCAGCTCCATCTTTTCCGAGCTGTCGAGATTGTCGAAAGCGAGCTGCCCGCGCACCGATGCATAGAGCGACAAGGGCCCACTCAGCGACTGGATACGCGCCACGCTGAGCTGGAGCTTGGAGAAATGGCCGTCGCTGCGCGCGGTCAGCGCGTCGGCGGCGCGCTCGATCGGGTTGCGGATATCGAGCGTTCCGGTGGAGACGCTCGCCGAATAGAGATTTGAGCCGCCGCCGCCGAAATGATCGCGCGAGTCCCCGTTCAGCCCCAGCGACCCCACGCGGACGCGCCGGTCGGATTCGCTCGAGACCAGGTTGATCCGGTCCTTCAGCCATTTCGCGTCGAAGCCGACCAGAGCATAGAGGTTCGCGTCGCGCGACCGCACCAAAGGATAGCTGGCGAAGATGCTGGCGATATCGGCCGTGCCCTCTCCGTCGAGCGCCTTGAACTCGCGGCCGAGTTCGTAGCGCAGATGGGTATAGGCGACGCCGACCGTCGCATTGCCGATCGGCAGTTGATAGGCGACCCGGCCATAAGCGAGACCGCCATCCGATCCGAGCAGGCGCACGCTGAGCTGATCGCCGGCCCCGCTGGGATTGTTGACATAGAGCGTGCCGCCCAGCCGGTAGGTGCCGGTATAACGGTTGCCCGCATTGTCGGCTTCCACGCTGCCGCTGACGGCGGGTCCGGGCGCGATATCGACGATCAGGTCTGAGGTGCCGACCACGCCGCCGGGGGCAAGCGTCGATTTCACGCGCACGCCGGGAATGTCGGAAAGCAGCAGCAGGCGCCGTTCGAGCGGCTGGCTCGTCACCGGCCCGCCACTCTCGAGGCCGTCGAGAACACGCTCCGCCCGCTCGCTCGAAAGCCGGGACTGGTTGCGGATCTCGACCTTGCCATAACGGCCTTCGACCACTGCGATGGTCACCGCCCCGCCCTGAATGTCCTGCGCGGGCAGATAGGCCTGGGCCAGGAAATAGCCGCGCTTGTTGTAAAAGCCGGAGATCCTGGCGGCGGCGGCCTGAAGCTCGGCGAGTGTCAGGCTGCTGCCTGGCGTCACATTGGCGACCGCGACGAGTTCGGTTTCGGTGAAAAGGGTGTTCCCGGTCACGCGCACGGCGCTGACCTGAATGCTCTGGCCCGCGGGGATCGGCTCGGCGGATGGCGGCGGCGGCTCGATCGCGAGGTCGGGTGCCGCGCGTTCGGGCATGGGCGGCGGCGGGATCTGCTGCAGTTGATTGCCCGCAACGGGCGGAGGCTGCTGGGCAAATGCATATTGGCTGGTCGAAACCAGCGCCATCACGATCAGAGTCGATCTCAACATAATCACCTCGGGCATTGCCGTGCACAGAACCGCAACGACCCCAAGCAATGGTGAGGGCGAACAGGTAGCCAGACGTTCGATGATCGGTCCGGGGAGTGGTGCCCGATCAGACTGGCCTGGCGTCGAAGCGAATTCCCTGGAGAGGCCGCTCGACGCGAATGCACGTCTGGCACGCCACCCCGCTAGACAGTGTTAAGGGTCAAGTGCGATCGCTACGAACCACGCGCCGCCCGCGAAAAACTTTGTCCGCTTTGAAGGTAATCGAGGGATCTCTCAGTTCAATTCGTCGCTGTCACCACCTTCACGCTCAAGAAATATTTTGAGGTAGCATTCTTAAATTTTCAGACATGACATGGTTATATCCAATACGGATCAAATAATTTCGAGATGTGTATATTTATTTTTAGATTCTGATGGATCTATTTTCCTCCTGAGGAATTTAACTTGAAAATGATTTGATATTTATTGCGGCGGAGCATGTGATGCACCAATCCTCGATCGACCCCGTCGTTGGACAAGCCTCGCCCGCCTGGACCGCCCCGCATGCTTCCCCACGGCCCGTCTATGTGCTCGATGAGGATCGCATGACACGCCGCGAGACCGTGACCTGGCTTCGGGGCCATGGTTTCGAGCCGCGTCCCTATCTGGCGTCTCAGGATCTGCTCGATGATCTTTCCGCAATCCCACCCGGCTGCGTGCTGGTCGGCACGCTCTGTCCCGAAGCCGGCTTTGCCACGCTGATCAGAGCGCTCGACGGCCGGCTTGCCGATTTTCCCGTGGTCGTCTCGATCCTGCCCGGGGATGTTGCGAGCGCGGTATTGGCGATGAAACTCGGCGCCAGCGACGTGATCGAGCACGCGATGGATCGCGCATTCCTACCGGCCGTCCTCGATCCGATCTTCGAGAAGCTGCGTTGCCACTTCATCACCGCCGGTATCGCGGCCAACGCGCAGGACGCATTGCGTGTCTTGTCGCCGCGCGAACAGGATATCTTGAGCGGCGTCGTCGAAGGACTCTCCAGCAAGCAGATCGCTGCCATGCTCGGCCTGAACACCCGCACGGTCGAGATGAGTCGCAGCAAGATGATGCAGCGGCTTCAGGCGCGAACGCTTTCGGACGTGCTCCGGCTGGCCTTTCGCGCGGGCATTGCGACTCTCAGCGAACGCCGCGGATGGGGGATGAACTGAGGTCCATGCCCACCTTGCTGAGGAGCGTGAAGACTATCCGGCGGTTCTGACCAGTTCGACGATGTCGAATTCATGGCGTTCCCAGCCGCGATTGCCGACTGCCTCCACAGCCGCGCGACGCTTCTTCTTCGCTTCGGCCAGCGTCTTGGTGTGGCCCCAGAAGACTTCAGTTCTGCCGTTGCCGAGATGCGCGACGATCCGCCAATAATGGGTGAACTCGGTCGCGGTCGGGCCGATCGTCTTGACGTACCCGTCGGGCAGCGTTGCCGTCAGATAATATTTCTTCTTCGCCATTGCCGCCTCAACCCGCGGCATCGTCCAGCAGGTCGAAGGCGGCGCGCGCCACCGTCTGCCCATTGACGATCAGCTCGACATCATGGGTTCCCCGATGATGACGGCGCGTGCTGAAATCCTTGATCTGCTGCCGGATGGCGAGCGGCACGGCCTCGCCCGCGGCAAGTTCGAAGGTCCTGAGCTTGAAGACCTTGGCCGCGCTCTTACCGCCGGCGCGCGCGTAATGGATGCGATAATCGACCACCAGCCGCTGTCCCTCGTGCGACGTCGAGCGCAGATCGGCAGCGATCGCGATCGTGTCGCCAAGGCGGACGGTCTCGGGCGTCACCGCGAAGCTCTGCATCTCCACCGCCGCGCCGTGCCCGACCCCGATCAGCGCCAGCGCGCGCGGTTCGCCCTGCTTGATCAGCGTGCGCAGCGCATGGCGGACGATCCAGACGGTATGGGTATCTTCCTTCGACCAGCTGCCCAGCCGATCGAGCAGCCAGTCCGGCCGGTCCTTGGCGATGTCGTTCAGATGGTTGGCGACCGATTTGCGGACATAGAGGCTTGGATCGGTCTTCAGCGCCTCGAGGATCGGCGCCGCGAGAGTAGGATCGGCCTTGATCGCCGGCACGCGCGCAGCCCAGGGCAGTCGCGGACGGCTGCCTTCGCTCGCCAGGCGGCGGACATGCTCATTCTCGTCGCCGCTCCACCGCATCATGACCGCCAGTGTCCTTTCGGCGTCCTGTGCCAGGAAAGGGCGGATGGCGAATTCGGCGGTGCCGAAGCGAGTGAGATCGGCCAGTGCGTCGATCGACCGGTCGAAATCACCAAGGCCGTGCCGCGCGACGAACTCGGTCACCGCGACTGCCTGGAAACCATGGGTCAGCCCGCGCGCCATGGCGCGCACGATCGCGAGCGCGGCCGCATAATCGTCGGGCAGCGCGATCTTCAGCGCGTCGGCGATATGGCGCACCCGCTCCATGATCGAGAGCGCGTCGAGTCCGTCCGACGCCGCAGCCAGAAACGCGCCGCTGTCGAAGCGCGGCGATGCGCCTTTGCCGGCATCGGCGATCGTCCGCAGCGCCTGCCGGCCCAATATATCCTTGAGAAGTGCGGGCGTTGCCGGATCGCTCGTCATTGTTTCTCAAACTCTCCTGCTCGCACGATTGCCGCTCACGACTGGCTTCAATCGGGTCTATAGGGCGGCATGGCATCGTCCACCACGCCTCATGCGCTTCCGCCGCCGCCCGAAAGCGAGCTTGCCTCGGGCTATGCCGGCGCGGACCTGGCCGACGCCTATGCCATCGCCCTGCCAAAGACAGCGACGCGCGACATTGCGCTTCTGGCAAAGGCGATCCTGGCCCATCCAGCACCCTGGGCACGCGCACTCATGAAGATCCGCGACGCGGTGATGGGCGCGTTCGGCGTCAAGACCGCGAAGCAGATCCGGGCGGTGACATCGTCCCCCGGCCGCGACCGGATCGACTTTTTCCCGGTGATTTCGCGATCGCCACGCGAACTGATCGTCGGCGAGAATGACCGGCATCTCGATTTCCGGACATCGGTCTTGATCCGCAGCGGCACGGACGGCGCACCCGACCTCGTGATCGCGACCACGGTCGTGCGCTGCCACAATCGCCTCGGCCGCCTCTATCTGGCCGTGATCCAGCCCTTCCACATACTCATCGTGAAGGCCTATCTCCGCAACGCCGCGAAACGTGGCTGGCCTTCGTAATAGCGCTTATTCCGGCTGACCAATCGGCAGATAAAGCGCACTCGGATGCGCCTTGTCGTGGAGCAGCTTCACCGTGACCGGACGGGCATCCTTCATCGTCTCGTCGGACACCACTCCGCCCGAATTATAGTTCTTCTGCGTGTAGATCGAATTCATCGGACCGACGACAAGCCGCAGGCGGCTGCCCTTGGCCACCTGTCGCGACACGAAGGTGAAGCTGTTGAAATCGTAGCGCAGCGCGTCCTTCGTCGTGACCAGCTTCGACGCGCGCAGGCCCTCGCGGTGGCGCGCGCGCATCACGTCGGTGGTCAGCAGGATGCTCTCGCCCTTCGCGTTGATTTCGTAGACCGACGCTTGGAAATCGGTGTCGGGCTGGTCTATCGCGATCCACGCCGCCAACCGGAAGAAACCCGACAGCTCGGTCGGTTTGTCGAAGACGGGCGTGTGATAGACGAACTGCTTGCCCTCGCCCGCCAGCACGAGCTGCTGGTCGGTGAGAGACGAGGGATCGACGCTTGCTTCGAGCGCCGCGCCGGACACGTCGCGCGGATCATAGACATAGCTGTCGGGCGCACCCTTCGCCGCTCCCGCCGTGGAGAGCCCGCCTGACGCCACGACCTGCGTCGCGTTCCGCATGGAATCCAGATAATAGGGGCGCTCTTCGGCGGTGACCGCCTCCAGCGTATCCGCGTAGCGCCATTTCTCCGCGCCCATGACATAATAGGCGACGCGCTTCTTCAGGAAGTCCGGCTTCGGGCCGCCCGCCATCGTCCAGGCGTACCAGTCGAGATGGAGCTTCGGCAGGTCGAGCATGCTGGCCGGGCCGAACTTGACGCCGCCAACTTCTGGCTGCGGCGTGCGCGTGCCGGCATGATCCCAAGGGCCGACGATCAGATAATGTTTCGCGCGGCGCTCCGGCGCGGCAAGGCGCATATGTTCCTTATAATAGGCGAAGGCGCCGGGCTGGTCCGCGTCGTAGCTGCCGGTGATCGTCAGGATCGGCAGGTCGAGCGCGCGGAACTGATCGGCGGTCGGCACATAGCTGTCATACCAGGCATCCACCTGCGGATGCGAAATCCATTCGCGCAGCGTCTTCTGCTCGCCGCCGAAAATCTGCGGCAGGGTGCTGAACGCCTCCCCCTTCTCAAACCGCGCGCGCCACAGCGAAGACCAGAGATTGGGATCACCGAATATGTTCGCCTGCGAGGTCTTGCCCGAGGTGAAGGTGAGCCACTGCATCAGATAGGGCGCGGCGATATTGTTGCGCGTCGGGAAATCGACGCCCGGATAAGCGGAAGCGACGGGCACGATCGTCGCGAGGTGCGGCGGGGTTTCCTTGACCGTCGCCCATTGGTTGTAGCCGGCATAGGAGCCGCCCCACATCGAGACCTTGCCATTGCACCAGGATTGTTTCGCCATCCATTCGACGACGTCGTAACCGTCCTTCGCCTCCTGGATGAGCGGGCGGAACTCGCCGTCGGAATTGCCGCGTCCGCGGACGTCGACGGTCAGGAACGGCAGGCCGTGCGCCGCAAAATAGACGCCGCGATCATGATAGCTCTGAGAGATATAGGGCGTCATCGTCACAATGCAGGGCGCCGGCGCCGCCTGCCCCTTTGGCAGGTAGACGGTTGCATTGAGCGCGACGCCGTCACGCAGCGGGATCTTCACGCCCCATTGCATCTCGATCTTCGCGGCATCGGGAAGCGCGGACGCCGTCTGCGCCACGGCCGGCAGCGATAACGCCAGCGCAAGCGCCGTTCCAAACATCCGTAACGTGCTCACGATAGCCCTCTTTCGGTTCGATCTTATATGAACGATTTATCCTGATCAGGACCATATTGGCCCCATTGGATATGTCAACGCGATGGCTCATCGCATCGACATTCAGGCGTTCAAGGTCGCACCGAAAGAGTGCTCGGCAGACATTATCCTTAGCGGCAAAAAAACGCCGATCAGGTCTTCACCATCGGCAGGGTCGTGGTCGGCTTTCCGGTCAGCGTCAGCAGCGCATTGGCGACAGCGGGGCCGATCACCGGCGTGCCGGGCTCGCCCGCGCCTGCGGGATTGCGTGTCGATGGCAGGATATGAACCTCGACCGCCGGCGCTTCCTCCATGCGGAGCACGCGATAGCTGTCGAAATTCTTGTTCTGGACGATGCCGTCTTCCATCTTCACGTCACCGAACAGGGTGTAGGACAGGCCGTACATGATACCGCCCTCCATCTGTGCGCGCACCTGATCGGGCGCGACCGCGATGCCGCAATCGACCGCGACGACGACACGGCGCACGCGCGGCTCGCCACCGACCAGACCGACCTCCGCGACATTGGCGACGACCGATCCGAAACATTCATGGACGGCGACACCGCGCGCCCATCCCTTTTCGATCGGCTTGCCCCAACCTGCCTTTTCGACGGCAAGATTCAGTACCGCCAGATGCGACTCCGCCTTGGCCTTGCCATAGAGCGCACGGCGATAGGCGACCGGGTCGATGCCCGCGCGGTGCGCGAGCTGATCGATCGCATGCTCCATCATCATCGCCGTGTGCGTGGCGCCCACCGAGCGCAACCAGAGCACGGGGACGAGCGTCGCGGGATGACAGGTCTGGGCATCGACCACGGGCGTCGCCTTCAGATAGGGCGAGCCCTGAACGCCTTCCACGCCGGTGCTGTCGACACCGTCCTTGATCGCGGCCTCGAACGGCGTGCCGCGCATCAGCGACGCAGTGACGACGCGATGTTCCCACGCGGCCGGATAGCCGTCCTTGTCGACCGTGATGCGCGCGCGATGATGGGTCAGCGGACGATAATAACCGCCGCTCGTGTCGTCCTCGCGGCTCCAGACCAGCTTGACCGGCTTGCCGCCCATATGGCGCGCAATCTCGACCGCTTCCTTCTGATAATCCGCCGCCGCCACCGAACGACGGCCGAAGCTGCCGCCCGCCGGCAAGGTCTCGATCGCCACGTCGGACGGTTCGCAGCCCAGCAGCGACGCGACAACGATCTGATCCATCGTCTGGCTCTGGCAGCCATAAGCGAGCGTCGCGCCCTTCTGGCCGACCTGCGCGACGCAGTTCATCGGCTCCATCGAGCCGTGCGCCAGGAAGGGGAGCGCCATGTCGATATCGACGAGACGCGCCTTGTCGTCGAACGCCTTGGCGGCGTCACCGGTTTTTTCGAATGACGCCCATGTCGCGGGCTGTTCGCCATGCGCGATCGCGCGATATTCGGCGGCGATCGCCGCGGAAGACCGTTTCTCGGCCTTGCTGTCGTCCCATTTGACGGTCAGCGCGTCGCGACCAAGCATCGCCGAATGCGTGTCGCGCGCAACCACGGCGACACCGCTCGGAATTTTGAGGACTTGGATCACACCCGGCACCTTGCGCGCCGCCGCATCGTCGAACGACGACACCACCCCGCCGAAGCGCGGCGAATGCGCCACGGCCGCAAAGACCATGTCGGGAAGCTGCACGTCCTGCGTGAAGCGCGCCGTGCCCGTCGATTTTGCACGCGCGTCGAGCCGCGTCACCCGATCGGTGCCGATCAGCTTGTAAGCGCTTGCCGGCTTGAGCTTGGGGTCGGCCGGCGGCGTCACTTTCGCCGCGGCAGCCACCAGCCGGCCGAAGCCGCTGCTCTTGCCGCTCGCAACATGGCTGACGATGCCGTTCTCGACCGTGATCTCGGCCACAGGCACCTTCCACTCGGCGGCGGCTGCGGAAACCAGCATCGCACGTGCCGCGGCGCCCGCCTTGCGCAATTGATCCCAACTGTCGGTGATGCTGCCCGATCCGCCGGTGAGCTGCAGGCCGAAACCCGCGCGCGCGAAGAGCTTGACGTCGGCAGCGGCGCTTTCGACCGAGACCTTCGACCAGTCGGCATCGAGTTCTTCGGCGACCAGAGCGGCCAGGCCGCTCTGCGCACCCTGCCCCAGTTCGGAGAATTTGGCGATGACGGTGACGCTGTCGTCGGGCGCGATGCGGACGAACGGGCCGAACGTCGCGAAATCGGTCTCGGAGGCGCCGGCGATGCCAGGGATGCCGCCCACAACCAGCGCACCGCCAGTGAGGATCGCGCCGATCAGCAGCTCGCGGCGCGTGGCGCCCATGCGCTCGGGGCCGCTCATGCCGTCACCCCGGCAGCATCTTTAATCGCCGCCTTGATGCGGTTGTAGCAGCCGCAGCGGCAGATATTGCCGTTCATCGCCTCGACGATCTCGGGATCGGTCGGCTTGGGCTTCACCGCGAGCAGGGCCGCGGCGCTCATGATCTGGCCGGACTGGCAATAACCGCATTGCGGCACGTTATGGCGTTCCCACGCGGCCTGGAGCGGATGCTTGGCCTCCAGCCCCTCGATGGTGGTGATACGCATGCCTTGCGCCATTTCGACCGTGGTCACGCACGACCGGATCGCTTCGCCATCGGCATGGATGGTGCAGGCGCCGCATTGCGCGATACCGCAGCCGAACTTGGTACCGGTCAGTCCCATCTCGTCGCGCAGCACCCAGAGCAACGGCGTGTCCGCCGCTGCCGCGATCTCGCGATCCTTGCCGTTGATATTGAGTTTCGCCACGTGTCCCTCGCTTCGGAGCCAGCATTTTCTCGAGTCGCCGGTTGTCCCTCCAGCGCGCCAATAGTCTATACTATGTCATTCCCGCGAAAGCGGGAATCCCGCTATTCCGTGAAGCCTCGGAAAGAACGAAGAAGAAGCGGGATCCCCGCTTTCGCGAGGATGACACCAAATGTGATCGGCCGACGTTAGCGCCCGGCCTCGAACTCCGCGAGCATCGCATAATATGGATCGTCGGGCTTGCGCTGGCTGAGCTGTTCCTTCGGCGCGTTGGCGATCGAGACATCGGCGCGGGCCTCGACGCGTTCCCAGTCGGTGACGCCGCGGCGCTGCGCGATCTTCCACACGCCTTCGCGCCGCTCGAACCGGTCGAGATAACGGCCGCTGACGAAGAAATCCTCCTCGTCGGTCTTGGCCGCATTCAGCCGGCGATGGTGCGCGGCGAAATAGCATTCGGTGAAGGCGCGATCGCCCTTCAGCCGGATCGCGACATTGGTGATCGCATGGGTGGTCATGATCACACTGCCGACGATCTTCACCGCGAACCCGATGAAATCCTGAGACAGGCCCTTGAAGCGGCCATGCTGGTGCCGGGAATCGGGCCAGAAGCAGGCGCGCAGCAGTGCCTCGTCCAGCCGGTCGTTGCCGCGCGCGTAATCGAAAAGGACATCGGTGATCTGCTGGCGTGCCACCAGATCGGCGATCATGTCTGCCTGGTTTCCCTGCATCTTCGCGCCCTTCTCCTTTGCGGCGGCCGGCTCGGCGAGCAGGCCCGCCGCAAACGGCGCCGCAAGCATTGCCTTCAATGCGCCGCGTCGTTCGGTCTTATCCATGGCGTCTCTCCAGTTCAGTTTACGCTGCGCACGTCCCAGTCGCGCAGCACCTCTTCGGTATGCGCGCCAACCGTTGGCGGTGGGCCCTGAACCGCGCCAGGCGTCTCCGAAAAGCGCGGAACCGGGCCGGGCTGGACGATGCCCTCCACCTCGACGAACAGGCCGCGCTCGATATTGTGCGCATGCGCCGGCGCCTCCTCGATGCCGAGCACCGGCGCGAAACAGGCGTCGGTCCCCTCGAGCAGCGCGCACCATTCGTCCCGCGTCCTGAGCGCGACCACCTCCGCCAGCTTCGCCTTGAGTTCCGGCCAGCGCGTTCGATCCATCTGCGGATGGAATGCGGCGTCAAGACCCGCCTTTTCGACGAGGAGCGCGTAAAATTGCGGTTCGATCGATCCGAGCGCGATCCAGCCGCCATCGGCGCATCGATAGGTGTCGTAGAAATGCGCGCCGCCATCGAGCAGATTGGCCGCGCGCTGATCTTTCCAGCGGCCGACGCTGTTATAGCCGTAGAACATCGACATCAGCGATGCCGCGCCTTCAGCGATGGCACAATCGACGACCTGGCCCTTGCCGGTCTCACGCGCGCTGATCACGCCGGCGAGCAGCCCCATCGCCAGATAGAGCGATCCACCACCGAAATCTCCAACGACGTTGAGCGGCGGCACCGGCTTCTCCGCCGTGCCGATCGCGTGGAGCGCGCCCGAAATCGCGATATAGTTGATGTCGTGGCCGGCCGCCTGCGCCAGCGGACCGGTCTGCCCCCAGCCGGTCATCCGACCGTAAACGAGCCTGGGATTGCGCGCGAGCGCGACGTCAGGGCCAAGCCCCAGCCGCTCCATCACACCGGGGCGAAAGCCCTCGAACAGGGCATCGGCCTTCTCGATCAGGTCCAGACAAGTCGCGATCGACGCAGGATCCTTCAGATCGAACGCCAGCGAACGGCGCCCGCGCGCAGTGACATTGGCCACTCCGCCACCATCCGCGCCCTTGCGATCGATCCGGATCACGTCCGCGCCAAGATCGGACAGCAGCATGCCGCAGAACGGCCCCGGCCCGATCCCCGCAAATTCGACGATCCGTACCCCGGAAAGCGGCCCTTGCCCCATCAGTTCGCATCCTCCAGCAGGCGGCGCGCAATCACCTGCGCCTGAATCTCGCCCGCACCCTCGAAAATGTTGAGGATGCGCGCATCGGCGAGCAGCCGGCTCGCGACATATTCCTCGGCGAAGCCGTTGCCGCCATGGATCTGCAACGCATTGTCCGCCGCCGCCCAAGCAACGCGCGCCGCGATCAGCTTGGCCATGCCCGCTTCAAGGTCGCAGCGCTTGCCGTCATCCTTCTGGCGCGCCGCGAAATAGGTGAGCTGGCGCACGCCCATGATCTCCGCCGCCATCATCGCCAGCTTGTTGGCGACGCGCGGGAAAGCGAAGATCGGGCGCCCGAACTGTCGGCGGGTCGTGGCATAGGCCAGGCCGATATCGAGCGCCGACTGCGCCACACCGACGGCACGCGCGGCGGTCTGGATGCGCGCGCTTTCGAATGTGGCCATCAACTGCTTGAAACCCTGCCCCTCGATCCCGCCGAGCAAATTGGCGCGATCGACGCGGAAGCCGTCAAAGCCGATCTCATATTCCTTCATGCCGCGATAACCAATCACGCCGATCTCGCCGCCGCTCATGCCCTCGGCCGGGAACGGATCCTCCACCGTGCCGCGCGGCTTGGGCGCGAGCAGCATGGAAAGACCTCGATGATCCTTCGTCGCCGGATCGGTGCGCACCAGCAAGGTCATCATGTCCGCACGCGCGGCATGGGTGATCCAGGTCTTGGCGCCCGCGATCGAGTAATGATCGCCGTCGATCGTCGCGCGGGTGCGCAGTGCGCCCAAGTCCGATCCGGTATCGGGTTCGGTGAAGACCGCGGTCGGCAGGATATCCGCATTGGCGATCAGCGGCAGCCAGTGGCGCTTCTGATCTTCCGTACCGCCCGACAGGATCAGCTCGCCGGCGATCTCGGAGCGTGTGGCAAGCGAGCCGACGCCGATCCAGCCACGCGACAGCTCTTCGGAGACCACGCACATCGCGGTCTTGCCCATGCCATGGCCGCCATAGTCCTCGGAAATGGTGAGGCCGAACACGCCCATCGCGCCGAGTTCCTCGACCAGCGGCAGCGGGATCAGTTCGTCGTCGAGATGCCATTGCTGCGCATAGGGCGTCACCTTTTCCTGCGCGAAGGCGAAGAACTGGTCGCGCACCATGTCGAGCGTGTCGTCGAGTCCGGTGATCTCGACCGTGGCATGGCCAACTGCCGAGGCGACGCGATCGGCGACCGCGGTCTTGACCGACTGCCGGGTGCCTTCGCGCGCCAGCCGGCGCAGCGCGGGCGCGTCGAGATGCGCAAGTGCGGCGGGATCTTCGGTGAGGTCGCCGGGGCGCGCCACCTCGCCCTGGTTCATCGCGATGCCGCCGGAAAGCTGCTGGGCGTATTCGCCGAAGAGCAATTGCGCGAGCAGCGCCTCGGTCTCGCCGAACCGGCCTTCGCCGGACAGCCGCTCCGCCCAGCCCGCAACCTGGTTCATCAACTCCGCATAGGATGCGTACCAGCCATAGCCGTGGACGGCATGCTGTTCCTCGTCGGCGCGAACACGATCGATCTTTCCGCCGACCGAGACGCGCGCGGCAACCGCGGGCCGCGCCGCAGCCACGAACGCCTGAACCGCGCCCGCCGCATCGCGCAGCAGGCCGACAAGTTCCGCGCCCCCAAGTCCGGCTGTTTCGGGCTGCTCAACTGCCAGCATGATCAGCCTTTGCTCTTCTCGCCGGCGCCCGCCTTGTTCGCGCTGGACATTTCCTTGGCGCCCATGCCCCCGGTCAGCGTTCCCGTGGTGAGCTGATTATGCGCATGCGCCAGATGGTGCATGTGGAACAGCGCATCCATCGATGTGCGCTTGCCGCGCAGATCCTCGATGAAGTTCATCGACTGTTTGCTGAGCGTCAGTCCGAAGCGCGGACGCGTCGCGATCTCGTCGGCGATCGCTGTGACTTCAGCCTCAAGCTGGTCGCGCGGGACGACGCGGTTGATCATGCCCAGATCATAGGCCCGCTGCGCCGGCATCCGTGCACCGAAATAGAGGAATTCGCGCGCGATGCGCGGCGGCAATTCCCAGAGATGCGCGCTATATTCGACCCCCGGCACGCCCATGCGCACCACCGGATCCTGGAAGAAGGCGTCCTCCGACGCGACGATCATGTCGCAGACCATCGCCAGCATCAGCCCGCCCGCGATGCACGCGCCCTGAACCATTGCGATGGTCGGCTTCGGCATATCCTGCCAGCGGCGGCACAGACCGAGATAGGCGTCCTGCTCCAGCGTATATTGCCGCTCGGCGCCGTCCTTGGTGGTGTGATCGTCCCACAGCAGAACGCGGGCGCGTGGCAAATGCGTATCCTTGGCCGGCGTGCCGAGATCGTGGCCAGCCGAGAAATGCTTGCCCTGTCCGCCAAGCACCACCACCCGCACGGCATCGTCATCGACCGCACGACGGAAACAGGCGTCGAGCTGATCGAGCAGCCGGTAATTCTGCGCGTTGTTCACATCCGGCCGGGCCAGAGACACCCAGGCGACGCTGCCGCGCACCTCGTAATGGACGAAGGCCTCTTCACCTTCCGGGCTGGGGATGGCGGTCGCCATGGATCGATCCTCTTCCTGTGCCTTGCGATGGCGCTTCGATGAATTTGCACCATAGTGCAAAATTCACTGTCCGCCAACCGCTATCTGGGCTGCATGCGGATGGCACCGTCCAAACGTACGTTCTCGCCATTGAAATAGCCATTTTCGATCATGCCGAGCGCGAGCTGCGCATATTCCTGCGGCCGACCGAGCCGCTTGGGGAAAGGCACGCTGGCCGCAAGTCCCGCACGCACGGCTTCCGGTGCGCGCGCCAGCAGCGGCGTATCGAAGATGCCCGGCAGGATGGCGTTGCAGCGTATGCCATTGCCCATCAGATCTCGCGCGACGGTGAGCGTCAGCGAGGTGATGCCGCCCTTCGACGCTGAATAGGCCGCCTGGCCCATCTGCCCGTCCTGCGCGGCGACGCTGGCGGTGTTGATGATCACGCCGCGTTCGCCATCCTCGAGCGGTTCCAGATCGAGCATGCCGGCGGCCGATCGCGCGATGCAGCGGAAGGTGCCGACCAGATTGATCTGGACGATCATGTCGAACGCATCGCTCGGGAAATATCTGGCTTCCCCGGTCACCTTGTCGCGACTGGCCGTCTTCACCGCGCTGCCGCGCCCCGCGCAATTGACCAGAATGCGTTCCTGGCCATGCGCCGCGCGTGCCTTGTCGAACCCGGCGGCAACGCTCGCCTCGTCGGTGACGTTCACTTCGCAGAGCAACCCGCCAATCTCGGCCGCGACCTGCTCACCGCGTTCGGCATTCATGTCGAACAGCGCGACCTTCACGCCCTTCGCCGCCAGCGCCCGCGCCGTCGCTTCGCCCAGCCCCGAAGCCCCGCCCGTCACGATTGCCGCTATACCGGTCTCTAGCTTCACTGTCCGCCTCCTTGCTTGCGTTGCTCGACGACACCCGCGCCGGCCAATCTCTCCAGTTCGTCGTCGCCCAGCGCCAGCCAGTCGCGCAGGACCTCCGCGCTATGCTCGCCCAGTCGCGGCGGCGGCCGATCGAACCGCGCCGGCGTTTCGCCGAGCTTGCCGGGGAAAGCGACCGAAGGCACTTCGACACCTTCACGCTCGAACCGGTGCACTGTGCCGCGCGCCTCGACGAACGGGTCTTCGAAGATATCCTTGATCGTATTCACCGGGCCTGCGGGAACACCCTTCGCAACCAGGCGATCGATGAGCGCCGCGCCGTCGAAGCCGCGCACCAGATCCTGGACGATCCCCTCGATCGCGTCGCGATTGACGAGGCGCGCGCGGCTGTTGGCGAAGCGCGGATCGGCAACCAGTTCGGGCACGCCAAGCTCGCGGCAGAGCAAGGCGAACTGCCCGTCATTGCCAACCGCGATGATGATCGATCCGTCTGCAACCTCGAACGTCTTGTAGGGCACGACAGTCGGATGGCGGTTGCCGAGACGGCCCGGCACCACGCCGCCGACAAGCCAGTTCATCGACTGGTTGGCGAGCATTGCGATCTGCGTGTCGAGCAGCGAGATATCGATATGCTGGCCCTGGCCGGTGCGCTCGGCATGGCGCAGCGCCATCATGATGCTGACAGTGGCATACATGCCGGTCGAAAGATCGGCGATGGCAACGCCTGCGCGCAGCGGCTGACCGCCCTCCTCACCGGTGATGCTCATGAAGCCGCCCATGCCCTGCGCGACGAAATCATAGCCGCCGCGCTCGGTATAGGGGCCGGTCTGGCCAAAGCCGGTGATCGAGCAATAGACGAGGCGCGGGTTGATCGCGGACAGGCCGGCATAATCGAGGCCGTATTTGGCGAGGCCGCCCACTTTGAAATTCTCGACCACGATATCCGCCTTCGCGGCGAGCTCGCGGATCAGCGCGGCACCGGCGGGATCGGCCAGATTGATCGCGGCAGATCGCTTGTTGCGATTGCACGAGAGATAATAGGCGCTTTCGCCCATTGCCTCTGCGCCATCGGCGTCGTGCAGATTGGGTGGCCCCCAGGCGCGCGTATCGTCGCCCTTGCCGGGCAGCTCGATCTTGATCACGTCCGCACCGAAATCGGCTAGAATCTGCGTGCTCCATGGCCCGGCCAGCACACGCGAGAGATCGAGCACCTTCACACCTTCAAGCGCGCGCGCAGTCTGACCGTCCACCGTCAACCTCTCCTCTCCCATTCCGCCGCCGTTATGGAGAGATTGGGGTGAGAGGCAACACTTTTTGCACTACAGGTTACTTTTATACAGCAGCTATGCCAGCGCCACTCCCGATGCCGTATGGCCGTCAGCGATCGGCACCTGCTCGTCGCGCGAGTAAGTGCCGACCAGCATGCCCGCTGCCAGAACCTTGCCTTCCATGGCCGCGATCACGTCGTGGCGCCCGGGCGCATCGCCAAGGCCCTCCACCTCCGACAGCGCGAACAGCTGGAAAACATAATCGTGCACCCCGTGACCGGTCGGCGGATCGGGCGGCAACCAGCCCAATCCCATGAAGCTGTTACGCCCGATGTCGAGGTCCGTGCCGGTGCCGAGCGCGATCGCACCTTCTTCCAACCGGCGCAGATCGGCAGGCAGATGCCAGACAATGGCATGGACAAGCGGCTGCAGCGCAGGCGCATCGGGATCTTCGACGATGAGTGCCAGGCTCGCCGTCGCTGCCGGAACCCCGTCCCATATCAATGGTGGAGAGATACCTTCGCCATCCGCGGTGAAGCGCTGCGGCAATCGCGCCCGATCTGCGAAAGCGGGGCTGGAAAGCGTGATGGGCGCAAAACCGCTGCCGAGTTCGGGCTGGACGATGGCGAGCTTCGAGCCGCCGGCACGGACATTGCGCAGCAGCGCACCGAGCCAGCCGGGAACATGTTCAAGCATCGAATCGCCCCCGGTTCAGGCGATCATTCGTGCAGACCCGATCAAAAGGCATCGTCCATCTCCCGCATATGTGGCGGGAGATGGAACGTATGAACCCCGGGAAAGGGTTCAGCCCTGACGCTTGCCCGAAAGCGGAAAACTGCCGAACGCGCCGGCGCCGGCGCTGCCGGTGAGCGCATCGCCGTTCACCGTGGCCTCGCAATCGAGCGTCATCGGCATCGGCACCTTGATATTCATCTTCCACTTCAGCGTGTCGCCATCGACCACGCCGTCCTCCACATCGAGCGCACCAAGCGCGCCGGACATCGTGCCGGTGAAGCTGCTGCCATCACTCTGGACGGTCAGAACCGCGCTCTGATCGCCCAGTGGCGATTTGATCGTGCAATCCCAGGCACCATCGACATTGGCCATTCCATCGTCTCCCAGTCTTCGCTCCGGCGATGGCCGGAAGCTGCATATCCCCCCACCGCCGGATGGCGATGGCTCACTGCGCCGCGACGACCTCTATGGGAAGGCCGAGCGGGTCGAGTTGCGGCTTCACCTTGGCAGCATCCCCCACGACGATCCAGAGGAGTTGATCGGGCTTGATCATGGCACGCGCCACCTTGTCGAGATCGGCCGCGGTCAGCGCGCGATACCGATCCGCCAGCGTGTCGTAATAATCGTCCGAACGCTGGTACAGGTCATTGCGCTGCATGCCACCAAGCACATCGCCTGCCGTCTCATAGCTGCCCGGAAGCTCCCGGATGCTGCCATTCTTGGTGCGCTCAAGTTCTTCTGGCGTCACGCCCTTGTCGCCGAGAAATGCCTTATATTGTTCGCGCAATGCGGCGATCGCCAGGCCGGTCTTGTCCGCCTGCACCGGTGCGAAGATCATATAGGGCATATTGTTGGAAAAGCGGCTGATCTGCGCACCGACACCATAGGACCAGCCCTTGGTTTCACGCAGATCCATGTTGATCCGCGACAGGAAACCGCCGCCCAGCACGTCGTTGGCGGCGAGCAGGTCAGTGATCTCCGCCGTGCCCTTCAGCGGCAAGATCTCTCCGGCCAGGATCAACGACTGCGGTGAATCCTTGCGGTCGACCAGAACGATGCGGGGCTTGGTAGCGGGAATCGCGACATCGAAATTCTTGGCGCCGGCCGCGCCCTCGCTCGCCCATTTGCCGAATCGCGCTTCGAGCAATGGCTGGATCTTGGCCAGCGGCCGATCGCTGACCACAAAGATCTTCGCCTTTTCGGGACGGAACCAGGCGCGGTGGAACGCCAGCAGATCGTCACGTGACACCCGCTCCACTGCGGCGGGATCGCCGGTGCCGGTGGCCGGCACGCCATAGGGGTGCGCCTTGCCGAACAGCAAAGGCGGCAACTGGCGCATAGCGATGCTTTGCGGCTGCGTCATTTCCTGCGCGATCCGCGCAAGCTGCTGGCCGCGCAGCCGTTCGACCTCGGTCGCCTCGAAAGCCGGATGCAGCGCGACATCGGCGAACAGGTCGAGCGAAGGCGCAAGATTGTCGGACAGCGCAAACAACGACACGGTCGTGCGATCCATCGAAGACCCCGAACCGATATTGGCGCCCAGCAACTCCTGGCGCTCGGCGATCTGCACGGAATTGAGGCTGGTCGTGCCCTCGTCGAGCAAAGCGAGCATCAGCGACTGCGTGCCGAGCTTCGCCTTGGGATCGGCGGCGTTGCCCGCATCGAACGACAGTGCGATCTGCGTGATCGGCACGGCCGTCCGGTTCGCATAGATCAGTTCGATGCCGTTTGAGAGCTTCGAGCGGGTGACCTGGGGGAAATCGAGATCGGCGATCGGGCCGACTTCGGGCAGCTTGGACCGGTCGACCGCGGTCAGCGGGCCGGACGCACCAGGACCCGACGCGTCATCCGGCGCGATCTTCGACGGCGGCGCCATCGGCTTCTCGCCGGCCCGCGGTGCGCGATAATAGGATGGCGCGAAGGTCGCGCCGCCGGTCGGCCCGCCCTTCGCCTCGTCATAGGCCGCACGCTCGCCCGGCACGACGGTCAGCGCATAGACCGGACGGGTCAGCCATTTGCCCATCGCGGCGCGCACCTCGGCCGGCGTCACCTTCGCATAGGCGGCGAGCTGCTTCTTGTAGAATTGCGGATCGTTCGAATAGAGCGCGCCTTCGGCCAGCGCGACGGCCTTGCCGCTGAAACCGCCGACCGATTCCAGCCCGGCAATGCGCCCGGCGACGGTCCGGGTCGCGACCCGCTTCACTTCCTCCACGCTCGGCCCGGCCTTCACGAAGTCCGAGATGATCGTGTCCAGCCGCTTCGACACGGCGTCCACGTCGACGCCGGGCTTCACGTCCACCTGGACCTCGAACTGGCTCATATTCGCGAATTCCTGGAGATTGGCGGAGACGCGCACCGCGCTCTTCTCCTCGCGCACCAGGATATTGTCGAGCCGCGAGCTCGCCAGTCCACCGAGCACCGACGCACCCACCGCAAGCGGCACCGTGTCCTTGTCGTTGAGCCCGGGTACGATCCAGGTGCGGTAGATCCGCGTCTGCGCGACGCGATCCTTCATCACCTCGTCCTTGCGCGCCGCCAGCGTCGGCACCGGCGCATTGACCGGGGCGGTCTGCGGTCCGCGGGCGATGTCGCCGAAATATTTCTCCATCAACGGCTGGGCGGTCTTCACGTCGATATCGCCCGCCAGCACGATGATCGCATTGTTCGGACCATAATGGCTGCGGAACCAGCCCTTCACATCCTCCAGGCTGGCGGCATCGAGATCGGCCATCGAACCGATCGTTGAATGGCCATAGGGATGTTCGGGCGAAAAGAGTGCGGCGATCTGCGCATATTCGACCAGGCCATAGGGCTGGTTGTCGCCCTGACGCTTCTCGTTCTGGACCACCCCGCGCTGGTTATCGAGCTTCTCCTGCGTCACCGCGCCCAGCAGATGACCCATGCGATCCGATTCCAGGAACAGCGCGCGTTCCAGCGCCGGGGTCGGCACCGTCTCGAAATAATTGGTACGATCGAACCAGGTGGTGCCGTTGAAATCGGTCGCACCGACCTGCTGGAGCGGCTCGAAGAAGTCGCCCGGCGCATTCTCCGATCCGTTAAACATCAGATGCTCGAACAGATGCGCGAAACCCGTCTTGCCCTTGGGCTCGTGCTTGGATCCGACATCGTACCATACAGAGACCGCCACGATCGGCGCCTTGCGATCGGTATGGACCAGCACGCGCAACCCATTGGCAAGCGTGAATGCCTTGTAGGGAATGACGACCTTTTTCACGAGCGATGCGACAGGCGCCGGTTTATTCGATTGTGCCGCAGCGGGAACGACAGCAAATGCAAGAAAGGGCACGGCGGTGAAGCCGATCAGCAGGCGACGCATCAAGAAAACTTCCTTGTTCAAAATATAGACCGACAATAGCAGCCGACCGGTGAGTCGCAACCCGACTGCCCGGCAGTGGCCACCAACGTACGACACAGTTCGGCGAACGACATTGACGGTGGCAAGATTTGCGATAACGCCGCACGCTTCTTCGCATCGAACCTGGGGCTCTCCAATATGCGCGTCGCAACTTTCATGGCCGGAATCGGCCTGCTCTCGCTTTCCGTTTCCGCGATCGCGCAGGACGCCGCGCCGGTCTTCACCCCGGAGGGTGTGCGTGCGCATGTCGATTTCCTGTCCGACGATCTGCTCGAAGGCCGCGACACCGGCAGCCGCGGGCACGAAATCGCCGCGCGCTACGTCGCCACGCGTTTCGAGGCGCTGGGCCTCAAGCCCGGTGGAGAGAATGGCAGCTGGTATCAGCAGGTCGGCCTGCAGCAGACCGATCCCGGTTCCAATCCGGGGATCGTGACGGTGAGCGGCCCCGCCGGAGAGAAGAGCTGGAAACATGCCAGCGACGTGCTGGTGGGTCTCAGCGCACGCGAGACGAAGCTCGATGTCGCGGCACCGCTCGTCTTTGTCGGCTATGGCATCGAGAATGCGCGCATGGGGCTGAACGATTATCGCGGGCTCGACGTGAAGGGGAAGATCGTCGTCGTGCTGAGCGGCTATCCCAAGGGTCTGCCGAGCGAGGAAGGCGCCCATCTGAGCGCCACGAAGGCCGAGGCGGCCGAACGTCACGGCGCGATCGGCATGGTCAGCATCGCCACCCTGCAATCGGGCAAGGCACGCCCCTGGGAAAAGATCGTCCATTTCTCGGACGAGCCCAGCTTCGCCTGGGTTTCGCCGGACGGCAAGCCCAACAGCTCTGCGCCGGGCATCCGTGCCAGCGCGAGCCTCAATACGCCCGTCGCCGAAATCGTCTTCGCGGGTGCGCCGCGCACGCTGTCGCAGGTGCGCGCCGAAGCCGACAAGGCTGGCGGCAAGCCCAAAGGTTTCGCGCTGAAGACCAGCATCCGGATCCAGGGCGAAAGCACAACAAAGCGGGTCACCAGCCCCAATGTCGCGGCGATCCTGCCCGGTTCCGACCCGACGCTGGCGAGCGAATATGTCGTGCTTTCCGCGCATCTCGACCATATCGGCCTCGCCAGCGCCAAGCCCGGCGACACCCCGCAGACTGACAAGATCAACAATGGCGCGCTCGACAATGCCGCCGGCATCGCGACGATGCTGGAAGTGGCGCGTGCCATGGCGGAATCGTCGAACAAGCCGCGCCGTTCGATCGTCTTTCTTGCGTCGACCGGCGAGGAGAAGGGCCTGATCGGCGCCGATTATTTCGCGCAGCACCCGACGGTTCCGGCGGACAAGATCGTCGGCAATGTCGATCTGGACATGCCGCTGCTGCTCTATCCGTTCACCGACGTCATCGCCTTTGGCGCCGATCACAGCTCGCTGGGTTCGCTGGTGGCGAACGCCGTGGCGCCGATGGGCGTCAAGCTCTCCCCCGATCCGATGCCACAGGAAGGCATCTTCACCCGTTCCGACCATTATATGTTCGTGCGCAAGGGTGTTCCGGCCGTCTTCCTCGCCACCGGTTTCGCCAATGGCGGCGAAAAAGCCTGGGGCGAGTTCCTGTCGGGCAATTACCATCATCCCGGCGACGACATGATGCAGAAGATCGACTGGCAGGCCGGCGCCCGTTTCGCCGAAGCCAATTATCGCATCACCCGCGCCATGGCCAATGCGGACACACCGCCGTTGTGGATCGAAGGCGATTTCTTCGGCGACACCTTCGCCGCCGGCAAGGCACGCGCGCCAAAGCCGGCGACACGCTAAACACTGCACCTCGTCATTCCGGCGAAAGCCGGAATGACGAAGCAATGGGTAACCGCGTGCGTAAACGGTTGACGTCCGCGGTCCCATTCCCGACCCTTTGAGAAAGACAGCCCCGGGGGTTGTGTTGCATTATGGCAACACCATATCCCGGATGATCTGATTCCAAAGGGGACCACATGAACCTCGAAAAATTCACCGACCGCGCCAAGGGTTTTCTGCAATCGGCGCAGACCGTCGCGATCCGGATGAGCCATCAGCGGATCAGTCCCGAGCATGTGCTGAAGGCCCTGCTCGAGGATGAGCAGGGCATGGCGTCCGGCCTGATCAAGGCGGCGGGCGGAAACGCGCCGGTAGCGCTGGTCGAGACCGACAAGGCGCTGGCCAAGCTTCCTGCCGTATCGGGCGGCGGTGCCCAGCAATCGCCGGGGCTGGACAATGATCTGGTCCGCACGCTCGACCAGGCCGAACAGATCGCGACCAAGGCGGGCGATTCCTACGTCACCGTCGAACGGATGCTGCTCGCGCTCGTACTCGCCACGACCACGGAGGCCGGCAAGGCGCTGGCGGCGGCGGGCGTGACCGCCGATGGCCTGAACAGCGCGATCAACGAGCTTCGCGGCGGGCGCAACGCCGACACGGCGGGTGCGGAGGATCGTTACGACGCACTCAAGAAATTCGCGCGCGACCTGACCGAAGCGGCGCGTGAGGGTAAGCTGGATCCCGTGATCGGACGCGACGAGGAAATCCGCCGCACGATCCAGATCCTGGCGCGCCGTACCAAGAACAACCCGGCATTGATCGGCGAACCCGGGGTGGGCAAGACCGCGATCGCCGAGGGTCTGGCGCTGCGCATCGCCAATGGCGATGTGCCCGACAGCCTGAAGGATCGCCGGCTGATGTCGCTCGACATGGGCAGCCTGATCGCCGGCGCGAAATATCGCGGCGAGTTCGAGGAAAGGCTGAAGGGCGTGCTCGACGAGGTTCGCGGCGCCGAGGGCGACGTCATCCTGTTCATCGACGAAATGCACACGCTGATCGGCGCGGGCAAGGGCGAAGGCGCGATGGACGCGTCCAACCTGCTGAAGCCCGCATTGGCCCGCGGCGAACTCCATTGCATCGGCGCAACCACGCTCGACGAATATCAGAAATATGTCGAGAAGGACCCTGCGCTGCAGCGGCGCTTCCAGCCCGTCTTCATCGGCGAGCCGACAGTCGAGGACACGGTCTCGATCCTGCGCGGATTGAAGGAGAAATACGAGCTGCACCACGGCGTGCGGATCACCGATTCCGCGCTGGTCTCCGCAGCGACATTGTCCAATCGCTACATCACCGACCGGTTCCTGCCCGACAAGGCGATCGATCTGATGGACGAGGCCGCGTCGCGGCTGCGCATGGAGGTCGAGTCCAAGCCGGAGGAGATCGAGATCCTCGATCGCCGGATCATCCAGCTCAAGATCGAGCGCGAGGCGCTGAAGAAGGAAAGCGACGCCGCATCCAAGGATCGGCTGACGACGATCGAGGGCGAACTCGCCAATCTCGAGCAGCAATCGTCGGAGCTGACCACACGCTGGCAGGCCGAGAAGGAAAAGATCGCCGGCGAAGCCAAGATCAAGGAACAGCTCGATGCGGCGCGACTGCAGCTCGAACAGGCACAGCGCTCCGGCGATCTCGCCAGGGCTGGCGAACTGTCTTACGGCACCATTCCCCAGCTTGAGAAGCAGCTTGCCGAAGCCGAAAGCGTCGCCGCCGGCGCGATGCTGCGCGAGGAAGTGACAAGCGAGGACATCGCATCGGTCGTCAGCCGCTGGACCGGAATTCCCGTCGACAGGATGCTCGAAGGCGAGCGTGAGAAACTGCTCGCGATGGAAGCCGCGATCGGCAAGCGCGTGATCGGCCAGGAGGCCGCCGTGAAGGCGGTTTCGACCGCGGTTCGCCGCAGCCGTGCCGGCCTTCAAGACCCCAACCGTCCGCTCGGCTCCTTCCTGTTCCTCGGCCCCACAGGCGTCGGCAAGACGGAATTGACCAAGGCGTTGGCCGGATTCCTGTTCGACGACGACAATGCGATGGTGCGCATCGACATGAGCGAGTTCATGGAGAAGCACAGCGTCGCCCGTCTGATCGGTGCCCCGCCGGGCTATGTTGGTTATGAGGAAGGCGGCGTTCTAACCGAAGCGGTTCGCAGACGCCCCTATCAGGTCGTTCTGTTCGACGAGGTCGAGAAGGCGCACCCTGACGTCTTCAACATCCTGCTCCAGGTGCTCGACGACGGACGGCTGACCGATGGGCAAGGTCGGAAGGTCGATTTCGCGAACACGCTGATCATCCTGACCTCGAACCTGGGCAGCCAGTATCTCGCGGGCATGGCGGACGACCAGAAAGTCTCCGACGTCGAGCCACAGGTGATGGAAATCGTCCGTGCGCATTTCCGCCCGGAATTCCTGAACCGGCTGGACGAGATCATCCTGTTCCACCGGCTTGGGCAGCAGCACATGGCGCCGATCGTCGACATCCAGGTCGGTCGCGTCCAGAAACTGCTGAAGGATCGCAAGGTCACGCTGGAGCTTACCGACGGCGCACGCAACTGGCTTGGCCGGGTCGGTTATGATCCCGTCTATGGCGCGCGGCCACTGAAGCGGGCGGTCCAGAAATATCTGCAGGATCCGCTTGCCGACATGATCCTGCGCGGTCAGGTGCCCGATGGATCAACGGTGAAGGTCACCGATGGAGATGGTGCGCTGGTGCTGGCTGCTGACTGACGGGATATTGTTGCCGGTCCTCCCCCTCCCGCTTGCGGGAGGGGGATTGTTTCGATCAAGCTGGAAAGTCTAGCCGGCGACCGGCACCTGACGGAACCTGGGGTGATCGGGCCGCAGCGGCGGCTCGAAATCCTCGCGTCGCCAGATCGCGTCCACAGGCTCTTCCGGATCGGGAATGGCGAAACGCACATATCCGAAATAGCTTGCGATCAGCCGTTCGGTGGGATCGACGATCGCGGTTCGCCCGTGCATGAACCGTGTATTGTCCAGCATCACCACATCACCAGCGCGCCAGTCGATCGGCACACTCAAACGATCCCCGGTTGCCTTGATTGCCTGCAGCCAGGCCTCCGGCACGGGATGTCCATCGTCGAGAACGGGATGATCGGGGCGCCCGTGATTGAAGCGCGCGAAGAGCAGGAAATTCCCGAATGCCGCCTCATCGGTAAACATCGGCTTGTGCAGGGCGGGACGGGTAAAGACCCGCACGATCATGCCGTCCGGAAAGCGGCGAAAGAAATAGGGACATTGCGCGGGCGGCGATGCGAGTTGCGCATCGCTCGGATTGGGTGTGCCAAGCCAATAGTCGAGCAGTTCCGGCCAGGTCGGCTTGATATACAGCAAGCGCCGGCTTTCCAGTCCGCGGCGCACAGCTTCGGGCATTTCCCGGACCAGCGCCACGCCATCGCAGATCGTCGTTTGCCCGCCCCGGCTTGGCGCCGAAAGGCATGCGAAGAAAACCGCGTCGGGCTTCCAGGGTTCGCGCGACAATTCCGGATGGAGCGAAAAAGCACCAACGCCGCCGTCGACCGTATGGATATTGGCCTCCGGATCGATCGGCTGCCTGCCCGGGCTCTCGTTCACCACTGCCGTTGAACAGAATTGCTGTGCGAAACTGCGAAACTGGGCAACATCCGCGCCAAATCCGCGGAAGAGCAACGCCCCGTGGCGCTTGTAGAGATCGATGATCGTCGCCGGATCGAGATCGACAATGCCGCTCTCGCCATCCGGCTCGATCACGACATGAGGCTGGCCGGCTTCCGGCAGATGAACGTGCGACATAATGATGCAGGGATAGCCGCCCAAAACGGCATAGGCTATAGTATGCTTGATGTCCTTGACGCTCGACGACCTCTTCGCCTCGCCGGATCACTTCCTGCATTCTTTCGAGGGTGACGCCGCACTGTTCATGCCGATGGATCGTGCCGCCTATCATCGATCGATCTTCCTCGACGGGCGGATTTCTCCTGCCGTCGACCAATCGATGAAACTCCCGGTCACGATGCTGACGGCTGCTCCCCGGCGCCCGTCACCGACGAGCTGGATTTTCCACATGGCGCATTGCGGCTCGACGCTGCTTGCCCGTGCGCTCGATGAGCCGGACGCCAGCCTGGTCCTGCGCGAACCGCTGGCATTAAGACAGACGGCGATCCATCCCGATACCCGACGACTGGCGCTTGTCTCGGCAATGCTCGGCAAGCGCTATCGCGCGGATACCCCGACGCTGGTCAAGGCGAACGTACCGGTCAATTTCCTGTTGCCGCAGCTTGCAGACATCGACGTCGAAGCCCGCGCCATCCTTCTCTATCTGCCGTTGCGCGCATATCTGCTCGCGATCCTGCGCAGCGACAATCACCGCACCTGGCTGCGCAACGTCACGGCACAGCTTGCCGTCTATCTCGGCGACCTGTCGACGCTGACCGATGCCGAACGTGCCGCGGCGCTGTGGCTGGCGCAGGCCAATGCCTTTGGCGACACGCTGGCACGCATGCCGCATGCCCGCACGCTCGACGCCGAACACTTCTTCGCCGAACCTGTCGGCGTGCTCAAAGCCGCCGCGAAACATCTGGGTGTACCGATTTCGGATGCGGTGCTGGAGAAGACCGTCGAAGGCCCGCTCTTCGCCACCTATTCCAAGAATCCGGCTTTGGCCTTCGACAACGCTGCCCGGCTCGCCCGGCTCGCCGAAGTGGAGCGGACCATCGCGCCGGAATGCGATCAGGCCGAGGTCTGGCTCGCGCGCCATGCCGGCGGCCCAGCATCCTGCGACGCACTGATCGCATCGGCGCTCATTCGCTGATACCGATTGCGTCGGCCGGCGCACCGCCCACATCTGCCGCTGCCGCGTAGAAACGTCGCAGCAGATCGCGTTCCACCGGCGCGATATGGGGATTCCATACGTCGAAGATCAGGATGGCGCGCAGATCCTCCGATCGGTTCCAGGCTTCGTGCTCGATCGTATCGTCGAACGCCCATGCTTCGCCGGCCTTCCACGTCCGCGTCTCCCCACCAACGCGGAAATCGCAATTCGGCGGTACGATCAGCGGCAGATGGATGATCGTCCGCACATTGCTCACCCCCGTATGCGCCGGCAGATGCGCACCCGGCCTGAGCAGCGAGAAGAAGACGGTCGGCGTACGCCCCGGCAGGTCCGACAATGGCAGCATCTCTACTGCCGCTGCCGTCCGTGGGACGCGCGCGCAGACCGCATCGTCGCGTCGCCCGTCCTTCCACAGATGCATCGCACCCCAATCGAGCGAATGGTCGAGCGGCGACCATTTGTTGGTCGGCGTGCCCGGCTCCATCGCGACATAGGGCAGGATCGCGGCGGCATCCTCCGCAAGCACGGCTTCGAGCTCGGCCCGGATCACATCGGTTTCAGCCTCGATGGTCGCCAGCCATGGAAAATGCTCGCGCGCGAAAAACTCATCGGCAGGCAGGAAGGGGAAATGCATGCCCGCGCATTGATTGGCATAAATTTCCCGACGGCCCAGCGCGTGATCGATGCACGCATCGAAGCGGCGAAGTTCGGCAGGCGCCACTGCGGCACGCGCCACCGCGAGACTGCGGTCGATCGCGCCGGCAAAACTGTCCCGCTGCCGGGCGACATAGTCGCGGGCATGCTCCACCATGGCTTCAAGCGCCGGCGAACGCTCCTCGATCATCGGCGCCATCGCCAGCACGCCGCGCCACCGCTCGGCAGCCCGTGATTCTTCGCCACGCCGTTCGAGCAGCTCCGCCATCCGCACCAGCGCCATGAAGTGGCGCTGGTCGGTCGACAAAGCCCCGCGCAGCGCTTCCTCCTCACGGTGATCGTCGCGCTGTTCGCGAAATGCCCGTGCAAGATTCATCCACAGATCGGGCGCCCCCGGATCGGCGGCAATCGCGCGCCGCAGCAGCAGCACGGCCTCGGCAAAATCGCGCTGATTGATCGCGTGCAGTCCAAGCGCGTTCAGCGCCTGTGGCTGTTCTCCGCCCTGGGCAACCACTTCTCGAAAAAGGCGGACAGCCTCGTCAATTCGACCGGCGCGCCGCGCCTGAACGGCGGTGGTGAGCATGTGCTGGATTTGCGACTGATCCACCCACTCGGCATAGCGCCACCATGGCGACTAGACAACGCCGCGCCGGTTCCGCACACAGATAGCAAGATGTCGCCGCCCCCATCATCGACCAGCCCGATCCCGTCACCGCGATCGATCGCCGATGCGGTACGCGATGCGAGCTGGCTCGCCCATCGCTACGATCCGGATCACGACGCCGTCCATCTGCGGCACGTCTCTCGCGATGAGCATCGCAAGGCGACGTTTATCACCGACGAATATCTGTCAAAGGGCGCCGAACCATTGGCGATCCGGCGTGTGGATGCCATCGCCACGGCGCCACCCCGCGCGCCCGTGCATTTCCTTTTCCACTCCGCCTTTTGCTGCTCGACATTGCTGGCACGCGCCGTCGATCGCCCCGGTTGGGGCATGGGGCTGAAGGAACCGGTCATCCTCAACGACATCGTCGGCTGGCGCCGGCGTGGCGGCAAGGGGCCGGACATGGCGAGCGTGCTCGACGATATGCTCGGCTTGCTGGCAAGGCCGTTCGCTCCGGACGAAGCCGTGATCGTCAAGCCGTCGACCGTCGTCAACGGACTTGCACCCGCGATGTTGGCGCTGCGCCCGGATGCGCGCGCGGTGCTGCTTTATGCGCCGTTGCGGACCTTTCTCGGTTCGATCGCGAAAAAGGGTATCGACGGTCGCCTCTGGATCCGAACCCTGCTGACCGGAATGCTCGACGACAAGCTGATCGATCTGGGTTTCACACCGCGCGATCATCTCGGTCATACCGACCTTCAGGTCGCGGCAATCACCTGGCTGGCGCACCAGAAGCTGTTTGCGGTGCTAGTCGATCAGTTCGGCAGGAATCGCGTCCGAACACTGGATAGCGCCACATTGATGCAGGATCCGCGCGCCGCGATTTCAGCAATATCAGAGTTTTTCGGGCGGCCGCTCGCTCAAGCCGCGATCGATGAAATCGCCGCGGGACCAGCCTTCCAGACCCATTCGAAATCCGGAAACGCGTTTGATTCGAATGATCGCGCGACCGAACACCGCGACGCCGCGGAAATCCACGCGGACGAGATCGACAAGGTGGCGCGGTGGGCGGAGGTGGTCGCGGCGGGCGCAGGCGTGAAGCTGGCGCCCCCAGCCGGACTTCTCAGCTAGATTTCAGCAGTTTGCGCCGTTCGCAGCATCACGGCACGCGCTGCCGCCCGGCCCGCCGGAGCGGATGTTAGAGCGCTCATTCTCCCATTCGCGCTTTGTCTTGCACGTACGGTAGCCCTTCACGAGCGAGCCGGTTTCAACGAAACGCTTGCAGATCATCTTGTCCTGCGGGTCTGCCGCTTGCTCCCCGGCCGGTGCCGCCTGCACACCGAGGTTCACACTCGTACCCGCAACAAGAAGCAAGCTCGATACTATCAATCCAAGCACAACAAAGCCTCCAGAAAATGACTATGCCGCTGTAAGAATGTGATGATAGAGACCAAGGGTAAGCCATGTCAAACAAAGCCGGTAAACGGCGCCAGTCCATGGGCGCCCTCCAACAGAAGCGGTCACGCCTCGAGCAAATGCTTGCTGGCGGGGACATTGAAGGTGCAGCGAAGATCGCGACATCGATACTTGCGGCCGGACATGCCGATCCATTAGTGCTGAACCTTGCAGCCTGGCAGAAGGAAGAGGCCGGCGACTATGTCGGCGCGCATACGCTCCTGCGGCGGGGCCTGGCGCTCTCCCCGGGCGATGTCCTGATCCTTGGCTCGATCGGCGCCGTGCTGCGCAAGCAGGGCTGCGTCGAGGAGGCGCTGGCGCTGCTCGATCAGGTCGTGGCGGCAGAGCCACGACATTCCGCGGCCTGGCTGGAGCGCGGCTACGTTCTCGACGCATTGCGATTGGAGCGGGAGGCAATCACCAGTTACGAACGCGCGTTCGCGCTCGACCCCAATCTTGCGCCGGCGCTGGGCAAGATCGCCGATTCCGCCGCGCGGCGCGGCGATACCGCGGTCGCCGAGCAATATGCGACACGCGCACTCGCGCTCAATCCCAGCGAGGCGGCAGCGGTATTCGCTCTGTCGGTTCTCGCAATAGAAGCGAAGGACGGCGCCGCCGCTGCGGCACGGATCAACCCGCTGCTGGCAACCAAATTGCAGCCTGAAGATCGGACACGGGCACTCACCCTGTTGGGCGACGCGCTGGATCGCCAGGGTCACACGGCCGAGGCCTTTGCCGCATATATGCGCGCGCAGCGCAGCTTTCGGGACACCTATCGACAGCAACTCGAGCCTGGGTCCGGACGACCGTCGCACCGATCGTTCATCGAAAAGATCACGGCGCAGGTCGAAAGCACCGGGGCGTTGCCCACCCTGCCCCAGGCTTCATCTGTTCCCGGCGCCGCCGCGACCCATGTCTTCCTGCTCGGTTATCCGCGATCGGGCAACACATTGGTCGAAAATGTCATGGCGAGCGCGCCTGGCGTGATCGCGCTTGAAGAGCGCGATACGCTGGCCGATGTCGACGCGGCCCTGCTCGCCAATGACGGAACGATGCCCGATCTCGATGCCCTGGATCCCGCCTTGGTGGAACGGCTGAGAACCGCATATTGGGAACGCGTACGCCAGCTCGGCGGCGATGTCGTCGGCAAGGTGCTGGTCGACATGAATCCCTTCAACGGAATCAAGCTGCCGATCATTGCGCGTCTCTTCCCCGATGCGCGCATCGTCATCATGCGGCGCGATCCGCGCGACGTGATCCTGAGCTGCTTTCGGATCAACTTCACGCCCGGTTCGGCCGCCTGGGCATTCAGCGACCAGACCGAAACAGCACGCCATTATGACGCACTGATGCGCCTGATCGATCGCTGCCGGGAAAATCTGCCGCTCGCCTATCACGAGGTTCGCTACGACCGGCTCGTCGCCGAATTCGAGCCGACGGTGCGTGCCTTGGCTGATTTCATCGGACTCGACTGGACGGATGAATTCCTGCGCTTCGATCGCACCGCGAAGGCGCGTGGCGTCCGCACCGCAAGCGAAACGCAGGTCCGCAAGGGGCTGTACAATGGCGGCGGTCAATGGCGTCGCTATGCCGAGGAATTCGCCTCGGTCCATCCGATCCTGGCGCCCTGGATCGAGCGGTTCGGTTCTGAATCCTGAAGTGAATTCAGGTCGGTCGGACTGATCCGCCGGCTGCGACGTTGCGTCAGGCAGAGACGATGATTTTGTCGAGCTGGCCCCTCGCATCGCGACGCCAGACCGTAGTCACCGCGGGCTGATTTTCTCGTTCGACGCTGCAAACAAAAAAAGGGCGAGCCTCGCGGCTCGCCCCCAATTTTTCGCGAATGCCTGCCTTTAGAATTTAAGGCGGGCACCGACCGCATAACGGCGGCCCAGCGCGTCGTAGGTCGACGGATAGGTGTTGCCGCTGTTGAACGAGGTCGAGCCAACGGTGCCGCCCACGATCGGGGGCTCCTTGTCCAACAGGTTCGTCACGGTGAGCGTGATGTCCAGATTTTCGTTGACGCTGAAGCGCGTCGCCAGATCGAAATAGTCATAGGCTTTGATATGACCGAAATCGACCTTGCGGCCCGCCAACGCACCCAAACCGATCGTACCGGCGAAAGTAGTCACACCATCCTCGACATTCATGCTGCTGAGGTGACGCCACATGAGCGATACGTCGATATCGCCGAACGTGAGCGTGGTGCGCTGGTTCCAGGTGAACTCCGGCTGCAGCGAACCGGCAGCCGACGACGGCCCCGCAGAAGCCGGCGAACCGCAGTTCGCGCTGAATAGCCCCACGCATTCGCGCGGATCCGTGACCGGCAGCGCGCCGCCGACGCCAGGGTAACCCGGAGGAATGACCGAGCCGGCCACGATCGACTGGAAGACCGAGCGGTGCGTCCAGTTGCCGTTGAAGCTCATGCTCAGTTTCGCGAAGCCCAGATCGCGACGATAGTTGATGCCGAGATCGATACCGTCGGTCAGAACCCTGCCCGAGTTGGACGACGGGAAGATGAGGCCCGGCGTGGTTGCCGGATCACCATCGAGACCGCCGGTCACCGGGTTGCGCTTGAAAAGCGCGCAGATCGGATTGGTCACGCTCGCCCCGGTGCCGAGATCGTTACCGAAGCAGCCCCTGACGAGATCGCCCGATGTCGGCTGCGAGATCGCGTTCTTGATCTTGATATTGTAATAATCGACCGTGATCGACAGCCCGGGCACGAAGTCGGGCTGCAGCACCACGCCAATCGTGAAGCTGTCCGACGTCTCCGGTCGCAGATAAGTGCCGCCGGCGGTGGTTCCATCCGCCTGTGCGGCAGTCGGGTTGGTGATCAAACCAATCGAGGCGGCCGGAGCACCCTGCGCAATACAGACGGCACGCAGGGCCGCGTTGTTGACGGGGTTGGCCCCACGGCATGGATCGATCGCCAGATTGGTCAGGCCGGTGTTGCTCGGCGAGAACAGTTCGGCGATATTCGGTGCACGCACCGCGCGCTGATAATTGCCGCGGATCTTGAAGCCAGCGGCCGGCTCCCAGCTACCACCTGCCTTGTAGGTGGTCGTGCTGTAGCCCGGTTTACCTGGTGCATCGACCTTATAATCCGAATAACGGAACCCCCCTTCGAGCGTCAGGCTGTGGAAGAACGGCTTGTCGGTGACGATCGGCGCGATGATTTCGCCGTAGATCTCCTTGACGTCATAGCCGCCGGAGAAATTCGGCACGGCACCACCGGCACCACCCAGCTCGCCAGCAGTCTGCGACAGGCTGTCGGCGGTCTGGCGCGCCTTGTACTTGCGATACTCGGCACCCACGGCGAAGCCGATCGGATCGCTTGCCGAAGGGATGGTGAAGCCGAGATCACCCGTCAGCAATGCGCGGGCCTGCGCCAGCGACGTTTCCTGCGACGTGCCCGCCGCGGCGGTCAGATACGGCACCTGGTTCGGCAGGATGGAGCCGTCGGCACCGAAGATGTTGACGGGAACGCAGCCCGGACCGGCATTGGTGCCGGCACCACCCGCCGCGAGCGGCGGAAGCGCTGGGTTCGGATTCGGGATCGTCGGCGACGCGCCCAAATTACAGCTTGTCGTGCTGGTGGTGTAGACTGCGGTGCGAAGCCGCGAGATCAGCACATAGTTGGACTGGGTTTGGCGGTTCTCCGATTCACCGTACGAGCCCGAAAGATCGAGCGAGAGCGAGTCGGTGATGCCGATCTTCGCGCCGGCACGATAATCGAAATGATGCGTCACGAATTCGGACAGTCGCGGCCCGACTTCGGTCGTGCGCCGGCCCACCGTGGTGGTGAACGCCCGGAAATTCGGATCGTTCGGATTCGTCGCCAAGGCCGCAGCATCACACTGCGCCTGAGTGAGCGACTGGATGCCCACCGTGTTAGGGTCGAAATCATTAAACCTACAGAAATCGTTGCGCGCAGCGACAGGCAGATAGGGATTGCTCACCGGGACGGTCAGCACCTGACCAAAGACGCCTGAGGGCGCGATGATCGTGTTCACGCTGTTCTTGGAGAACATGCCCCGCGCATAGACTTCGATGCTGTCGGACACTTCGTAACGGCCTGCGCCGTAGATGTTGAAACGCTCGAAGGGCGTCTGGAACACATTGTAGGGATTGAAGTTGAACCCATCGCGCGAGCCGACATAGGGCTGCAGTCTGCCGGTTTCTGGCACGATCGAATTGAACGTGCTGCCCAGGGTGAAGCGCCCCGGCACCGTAGTTCCCGAACCGCCGCGAGCACCCGAAGTTGACGTGTAATTGTTCTGCGAGATCTTTCGCGCGCCCTGATAGACCGGATCGGACTGCTGATAGCCGACCGACAGCACGGCGTTGCCGCGACCATCGTCGAAATTGGCGCCGATGGTCAGATCGGCGCGGAAATAGGCGCCATCGCCCCTTTCGGTGATCTGGTGCGAAGCAGCCGCCTCGATGCCCGAAAAGTCGGTCCGGGTGATGAAGTTGATCACGCCCGAAACCGCGTCCGCACCATAGGTGGTTGCGGCACCGCCGGTCAGCGTATCGACGCGCTCGACCAGTGCGAGCGGGATATTGTTGAGATCGACGCGGCCGACCGTGCTCGACGGTGCGATGCGCACGCCATCCAGCAGGATGATGTTGCGGAAGTTGCCGAGGCCGCGAAGGTCGGCATAGGACGCGCCGTTATTGCCGTTGTTGACCGCTGAGCCGATGCTCGGCACCGCGCCCGGCAGGTCGCGCAGGATCTCTTCGGCGTTGTTGGACTGGCGAAGGCCGATCTCTTCCGAGCCGATCACCGAGACCGGGCTCGACGCGATAAGGTTCGGATTCTTGATCAATGTGCCGGTGACGACGATCACGTCTTCCGGCGCCTCAGCGGTCGGTTGATCCTGAGGCTGAGCTTGAGCGAAGGCAGATGTAGAAATGGCGGTAATGCCGGCAATCAGAGTCGTTGCCAGCAACCGCGAACGGTAGACTGTTTTCATGTTGAAGCACCCCTTAATGACGCCGATTTCACCCGGCGTCGTGCACATCCGGCGCTTTCTCTTTTCCTTCAAGAAAGCACGTAGAATGCGATCATACTTATCTAGCTCCCCATGCCTGCGGCAAACGCAATCTACTATTCTGTGAGATTCCGGCATCGTTGTGATAAAATCACCACACCGTCATATACTATAATCGACCATCGAACCGACCGCTTGCCATCGATCGGAAACCTCGAATAGGTTGAGTGTGGGAGGAAGTGCCTGCATGCATCGCTTTTCATTGCTTGTCCTATTGTGCGCGACTTCTCTGACGGTCCCAGAGACCGCGCAGGCGCAGAGCCGCGCCAATGATCCGGGCAAGGTGATCGACGACCTGATCGCATGCCGCAACGTTACGGATTCCGGCGCACGCCTCGCCTGTCTGGATCGCGCGACAGCGGCAATCGCCGGTGCACGCGAGCAGCGTCAGATCGTCGTGCTCGATCGCGAAGGGGTTCGTCAGGCCAAGCGTTCGGTGTTCGGTTTTTCGATACCGCGCATCAAATTATTCGGCGGCGGCGACGACGAACCGGAAGTCAGCGAGATCACCGATCATATCGCGAGCGTTCGCGACATAGGCCATGGCAAATGGCTGCTAAGACTCAAGGATGGCACGGTCTGGCAGACCACCGAAGCGCAGCTCGGCTTCGATGCGAAGGTCGGCGAGCCGATCCACATTCAATCGGGAACGCTCGGCAGCTACCGGGCATCCGTCAACAAGGGACGCGTCGTCCGCGTGAAGCGCGTACAATGAGAGCCGCCGATCGCGGCTGACGCGTATTCAGATCAGCTCACAAGGCCAATTCAGTTCGAAACGGCGCTCGCCGCCGTCGACATCGGGCCTGCAAGCAACAGTGGATCGATCCGCTGATCCTTCCATTTCATGCTCCAGTGCATGTGAGGGCCGGTCGCGCGTCCGGTCGCACCGATCGCGCCCAATGGCTGGCCACGACGTACATGCTCGCCAAGCTTCACGTCGATGCGCGACAGATGAAGAAAGGCGCTGTTGAGCCCCATGCCATGGTCGATCATCAGCAAATTGCCCTCCAGCGTGAAGGGATGATCCGCCGCCAGCACGACGACGCCGTCGGCGGGCGCCAGCAGCGTCGTTCCCGCCGGTTTGGCGACATCGACGCCCGAATGATAAGCACCCGGCTCACCACGATAGACGCGTTGCGCCCCGAACAGGCCACTGATTCTGCCGGTGACGGGCCATTGGAAGCGCTGTCGCCACCCCTGGCTGTCGGACGCGATCGCGCGCGCCACTTCGATCGCGGCCAGTTCGGGCGCGCGCAGGCGCTCGAACTCCGCGGTCGGCCGGGAGAAACGTGCGATCGTATTGAGGTTTTCGATCCGCCAGGCGCGCGGCGCGATCGTCAGGTCTTCGCTGATTTCGCGGCCATCCTGCAGCCGTGCGACCAGCCGGGCGGTCGATCCGGCATCGCGACCGAACCCGATCAGAAAACGGCCATCGGCGGCAAGGTCGACCGGACGACCGTCGAGCAGAAGTGCCACCGTTCCCGATGGTGCCGATCCGACAATGATTCCGCCCTGGCTCAAGGCGCCTTCGAGACGGAAAGCGCTGCGTTGAGGTGGTGCAATGGCACGGTTCTGAATCGGGGCAGGCGACGATGCGGGCACCCGTGCGGATGCCGGGGGCGATGGTGCGGATGCCGTCGCCGGCAACGAGAGCGGACAGCAGATGACCAGGACGATGCCGGCCAATCCGGCCGCCACCCGCCCGGGACGATGCATCATCCGTTCAGCTCGGCACGGACCGCAATCTCTGCGCTGGCATAGGGTTCCTGTCGCGCCACGCTCCAATAGCGCAGCACATCCAGCGGTATGCGCTCTCCGCTCACGGCACAGACGACATGATCGCCCGGCACGAGCACGCGGAAGGCATTCGCCATATAGTGGATCTTTGCGGCGCGTCCTGCATGCGACATCAGCATCGGGATAATCTGGCTCCTGAAGCGGTTTCCAGTCAGAAAAACTCAATCTGACAACCCGGAAATCGCGGTAAAACAATAGGCTAGAACAATTCTGGTTGCTGCGATTCAGGTTTAACATAGGGCTTGCCGCCCGGTCGCTCAACCCGCGCGTCGACCGCGCCATCGGCGAAGCGCAGCGTGAGGGCTCCAGCAGCGCGCGCATCGGCGGCACTGGTCACCACCTCGCCACCGCGCTGTTCCACCATCGCATAGCCGCGCTGAAGCAGATTGCTGGGATTGAGCGACGTCGCCAGCCGCCACGTCCGCTCCAGCCGGTCGCGATCTCGCGACAGTCGTTGCGCAAGCACGGCCGGCCGCAATGCACCGCCCGCGCGCGCAAGCTCGCCCCGCGCATCGGCAAGCCGGCGACCAAGCCCACGGCGTAACCGCTCGGCATTGTCGTCGACCCGCTGGCGCTGCGGATCGAGAAGCTGGGCGGGTTTGGGCAGCAAGCGGACAAGCGCCTGAAGTCGCTCTCCACCGCGCTCGCGATAGCGATTGGCGCAACGCTGCATCCGCAGCCCCTGCTCGCGCAGATGCGCCATCAGGTCGGCGCGCACCGGCACCGCGATCTCGGCGGCCGCTGTTGGCGTGGGCGCACGAATATCTGCGGCATAGTCGCACAATGTGGTGTCGGTCTCATGGCCGACCGCCGAAATGATCGGAATGGTGCATTGCGCGACCGCGCGGATCACGACCTCTTCGTTGAAGGCCCAGAGATCTTCGATCGAGCCGCCGCCGCGCGCGACGATGACCAGGTCGGGCCGCGGCACAGGGCCGCCGGGTTCGATTGCGCTGAACCCCTGCACGGCTGCCGCAACCTGTTCGGCAGCCCCCTGCCCTTGAACCAGCACCGGCCAGACGATCACGCGCGTCGGGCAGCGATCCTCCAGTCGGTGAAGAATATCGCGGATGACCGCGCCGGTGGGCGAGGTGACCACACCGATGACGCGCGGCAGATAGGGGAGCGGCACTTTCCGGGCGGGATCGAACAGCCCTTCGGCGCCGAGCTTCGCCTTGAGCTTCTCGAGAAGCATCATCAGCGCGCCTTCGCCCGCCAGTTCCAGCCGGTCGATCACGATCTGATATTTCGAACGCCCAGGATAGGTGGTGAGCCGGCCGGTCGCGATCACTTCGATCCCGTCCTCGGGCCGGAACGGGATCTGCGCCGCCGGCCCCTTCCAGATCACCGCGTCGATGACGGCGCGATCGTCCTTGAGCGTCAGATAGACATGGCCCGAGGCGGCGCGCTTGTAGCCCGAAATCTCCCCGCGCAGACGGACATGCGAGAAGCTGTCCTCCACCATGCGCTTGAGTGCGCCCGACAGCTCGGAAACCGATAGCGCAGGCGCGTTGTCCCCCGGCACCGCCTCGGCTAACAGCCGGTTGGAATCGTCTAGGGGAAAGTCGCTCATGAATGTCCTGTTGCTTGGCTCGGGTGGCCGCGAACATGCGCTCGCCTGGAAGCTGGCACAATCGCCCACGCTCACGCACTTGTTCGCCACGCCCGGCAATCCGGGGATTGCCGAACATGCCACGCTGGTAACGCTCAATGCCGCCGATCACAATGCGGTGGCGGATTTCTGCGCCGCCAACAGCATCGGGCTGGTCGTGGTTGGGCCGGAAGCGCCGCTGGTCGACGGGCTGGCGGACAGCCTGCGCGACGCGGGCATCGCCGTGTTCGGCCCGGGCAAGGCCGCCGCGCAACTTGAGGGCTCGAAGGGATTCACCAAGGATCTGTGCACCCGCGCGAACATTCCAACCGCCGGCTATGCACGGACAACAAGCGCGGCCGATGCCATCGCCGCGCTCGATGGTTTCGGACTGCCGGTGGTGATCAAGGCCGACGGGCTTGCCGCAGGCAAGGGCGTGGTCATCGCCGAAACCCGCGACGAGGCCGAAGCCGCGATCACCGACATGTTCGGCGGCAGTTTCGGCGCGGCGGGCGCGGAAGTGGTGATTGAGGAATATATGACCGGCGAGGAAGCCAGCTTCTTCGCGCTGTGCGACGGCACCACTGTCATCCCCTTCGGCTCCGCGCAGGACCACAAGCGTGTTGGCGACGGCGATATCGGCCCCAATACGGGCGGCATGGGCGCCTACAGCCCCGCAAAGGTCCTGACGGCCGAACTCGAATCCCGCGCGATGGACGAGATCGTCAGGCCGACCGCCGAGGCGCTGGCTGCAGAGGGCATGCCCTATGTCGGCGTGCTCTATGCCGGGCTGATGCTGACTGCCGAGGGGCCCAAGCTGATCGAATATAATGCACGCTTCGGCGATCCCGAATGCCAGGTGCTGATGATGCGGCTGGAGGACGATCTGCTCGAGCTGCTGTTCGCAACCGCGACCGGCGCATTGGCGGGCCGCACCACGCCCGCAATGACCGACGGCTATGCACTGACCGTGGTGATGGCGGCGAACGGGTATCCCGGGACACCCGAAAAGGGCGGGATCATCCGTGGCATTGCCGAATCGGAAGCGGGCGGCGCCAAGATATTCCATGCCGGAACCGCTGGGCAGGGCGGAGAGATCGTCGCCAATGGCGGCCGGGTACTCAATGTCACCGCAGCGGCCCGGAGCGTCACCGAGGCACGGCAGATCGCCTATGCTGCCGTCGACGCGATCGATTTTCCAACCGGTTTTTGCAGGCGCGACATTGGCTGGCGCGAGGCCGAACGCGAGCGGTAAGGGGGATGCACCACCGTCTCTCACCAAAATCGCGCGATGCTGAGGTGCGCCGATCCGCCCGGATCGGACACCGGCCGAACGCCCGGCATGCACCGAACCGTCTACACGGGGTTGGACAGTCTCGAACGAGTTGATAGGTTCGCAACTGATGGCGGGGCATGGCTCGCCGAAAGGGAGTCATCGCAATGGATCTCAACATCGTCTTGCTGATCGTTCTCGCCGTGGTCGCGATCGGACTGTTGATCTGGCTGCTCGGACGAAGGACCGGAAGCGAGCCGGCCCGGCCTGCCGCACCGGCGCCCGCCGAAAAGGCCGCGCTCACGGAAGCCGAGCCCGGCCCGACCCTCGCCGCTTCAACCGTGGCGCCCGTTGGCCTGGTTCAGGATGTTCCACCGGCCAAGGTCGCGCCTGCGCCCGAGCCTGCTCCTGCCCCGACGCCAGCACCCGTCGCAGCGCCGGCGCCCGTGGCGAAAGCCGCAGCGCCAAAGCCGGCCGTGAAGGAAACCGTGGAGCCCGTCGCCAAGGCACCGGTCGAACAGAAGCCCGCCGTCGTGAAGAAAACCGCAACGCCTGCGGCAAAGGCGCCGGCCAAGGCACCGGCCAAAGCGCCAGCGAAGGCACCCGCAGCGCCGAAGACCGCCGCCAAGGCGCCGGCGAAGGCCGCTGCCGAGGTGCCTGCACCAAAGGCCGCGCCGAAAAAGGCGGCAGCCCCCGTCGCCAAGGCCCCAATCGCCAAGGCCCCTGTCGAGAAAGCACCAGCGGCAAAGGCGCCCGCCGCCAAGGCAACACCTGCCAAGGCAGCACCCGCCAAGAAGCCGGCGGCCGCGGCCAAGCCGAAACCGGCAGCGCCAACCGCACCCGACAATCTGCTCCAGCTCAAGGGCGTCGGCCCCAAGCTGGTCACGTTGCTGACCGGCCTGGGCATCACCCGTTTCGACCAGATCGCCGGATGGACGGACGCCGACGTCGCGCGGGTCGACCCCGAACTCGGCACCTTCAAGGGCCGCATCGTCCGCGACAAGTGGATCGAGCAGGCCGGCTATCTCGCCAAGGGCGACGTCAAGAGCTTCGAGGCGAAGTTCGGAAAGCTCGACAGCGAGAACTGAACAAGATCGGGGCGTCGGATGGATCATCCGGCGCCCGGATTTGCGAGCACCGAGCAGGCTCAGCAAATGCCAACTCAGTCATCTAGGCGTTAGATCGCCGCTCCAGCGAAAGCTGGAGCCCATACGATCCGTCCATTTCGCGATATCCCGAACACTGCATGGGCTCCAGCTTTCGCTGGAGCGACATTGAAGGGCGGAGCAACGCCTTTTTTGGAGTTCCAGCGACGGCAGGGTTTGCGTATGGGGCTCGGCTTAGCATCACAAAGTGGCTGCAGCCGCAGTCAATTTACCCACTACGCCCCTGCACTATCGCGCTTCAGCGGGGCCTATGCATCATCCACTTCGCTGACGAGCAGCTTGTCGATCTTGCGGCCGTCCATATCGACGATCTCGAAGCGCCAGCCCTGCTCGATGAAATATTCGCCGACCTTCGGCAGGTGCCTGAGCACCGCCAGAACCAGGCCCGCCGCGGTCGCATAATCGCGATCCTCGGGCAGATCGATGCAGAGCTTCTCGGCGAGCTGGTCGGCAGGCATCGAGCCTGAGACCAGATAGGATCCGTCCTCGCGCTCGACGAGCGCTGGATCGGTGCCGATATCGCTGTCCGAACGGAACTCGCCAGCAATCGCGATCAGCAGGTCGGCCGGGGTCACCAGCCCTTCGAAATGGCCATATTCATCGTGGACCAATGCCATCGGCACATCGGCCTGGCGCAGCGCCTCAAGCGCATTCATCGCGTCGATCTGGTCGGGCAGGAAGGGCGGCTTGCGCATCAACTGGCGAAGGTCGAGCTTTTCCCCGCGGATCATCGCGGTTACGATGTCGCGCGACTGTACGACGCCGACGATCTGATCGACCGATCCTTCGGCCACCGGCAACCGCGTGTGCGGCGTCTCCAGCAGGCGCGCGCGGATGGCGTCACCATCGCTGTCGGCGTCGATCCAGTCCACGTCGGTGCGCGGAGTCATCACTTCGCGGACCGGGCGATCGGCCAGCCGCACCACGCCCGAAATGATCGCGCGTTCGCTTTCCTCGATCACGCCGGATTTGCTCGCTTCGGCGACGATCAGATGAAGTTCTTCGGCGGTGACGTGATCCTCCGATTCGCGATTCATGCCCAGCAGGCGGAAAACCAGCCCACTGGTGGTGTCGAGCAACCAGACGATCGGCGCCGTGATCCGCGCCAGCCACAGCATCGGCGCGGCCATGATCGTCGCGATCGGCTCAGGCTTTCTGAGTGCGAATTGCTTGGGAACGAGTTCGCCGATGATCAGCGATGCATAGGTGGTCAGCGCGATGACGATGGCATAGCCCAAAGTCTCGGCGGTTTCCTTCTCGATTCCCAGCAATTCGAGGCGCTGCGCCGTGGGCGATCCCAGGCTTGCACCCGAATAGGCACCGGCGATGATGCCGATCAGGGTGATGCCGATCTGCACGGTCGACAGGAATTTTCCAGGGTCCGATGCGAGAGTGATCGCGGCGCGTGCACCGGCACGCCCCTTCTTCTCCATCGCCTGCAATCGGGGCTTGCGCGCGGACACGATCGCCAGCTCCGACATGGCGAAAACGCCATTGAGCGCGACCAACGCGAGGATGATCAGGACGTCGGACCAGGGAAAGGGAGCAAGCGGCTGCATGATGTGCATCGCCTCTATAGGCGGGAATCTTTCATTCCCACAACATCGTCGTCACCCGATATTCAGTGCGCATCCGGAACAAGGGCGTTTCCGAGCGGTTCTGTCTTCACAAATCGCCGCACGGCACGGGGCATCGAACCGCGCTCCAGGGGTTATCAAGGGAAGGGATCATCATGAAACTGTCCGCAAAATTGGCGACCGTGGCGGCACTTGCCGCAGTCACCGTCACCGCCGCCTGCACCACCGACCCGCAGACCGGCGAACGACGCATCTCCAAGGCCGCGATCGGCGGAATCGGCGGCGCGCTGGGCGGTTACCTGCTCGGCGATGTGGTCGGTGGGCGCCGCGATCGTACCGAGAAGATCATGGGCGCAGGCATCGGCGCACTCGCCGGCGCTGGTGTCGGCTATTATATGGACGAGCAGGAGCGCAAGCTTCGCCAGCAGACCGCGGGCACCGACGTCCAGGTCATCCGCCAGGGCGACGAGCTGCTCCTCAACATGCCGTCAGGCGTCACGTTCGACACCAACAGCTATACGGTGAAGCCCGAATTCCGCGGCACGCTGGATCAGGTCGCATCGACGCTGCGCGAATATAACAAGACCATTGTCGATGTGTACGGACATACCGATTCGACGGGCAACGACACGATCAACGTCCCGCTTTCGCAAAATCGCGCGCGTGCCGTGGCCGATTATCTGACGACGCGCGGCGTCCAGTCCGCGCGGATCGGCACGCAGGGCTTCGCCGCCAGCCGGCCGATTGCCAGCAACGACACGCTCGAAGGCCGTCAGGCCAATCGCCGCGTCGAGATCAAGCTGGTGCCGATCACCAACGGTAACTGATCACTCTTTCCTGTCGCTCCAGCTCTCGCTGGAGCGACAGGAAAATTCAGCGAACTATTTCGCCGGGCCGATCAGCTTCTCCGCGAAATAGGTCATCTGCAACGCCTGGAGCCGGGCGCCCTGTTCGATATCCGCGTCGCCCGAATGGCCGCCGGCCGTATCCTCGTAGAACAGATAGGGCAGACCATATTCCTTCAGCCGCGCCGCGAACTTGCGCGCATGCTGTGGGCCGACGCGATCGTCCTTGGTGGTCGTCCAGATATAGGGCTCGGGATAAGCGCCGCCCTTTTTGATATTCGCATAGGGCGAGATCTTTTCGAGAAAGGCCTTTTCGGCGGGCACCGAAACACTGCCATATTCGTCGACCCAGGACGCGCCCGCCGCGATCTGCTCGTAGCGGATCATGTCGAGCAACGGCACCTGGATGGCGACCGCCTTCCAGAGTTCCGGATGCTGGTTGAACTCGACCCCCATCAGCAGACCGCCATTCGATCCGCCATAAATGCCGAATCTCTCGGGTGACGACAGCTTGCGCGCGAAGATGTCGCGCGCCACCGCGGCGAAATCGTCATAGATGATCTGGCGTTTGGTCTTCAGTCCCGCCTGGTGCCAGGCCGGCCCGAACTCGCCGCCGCCACGGATATTGGCAAGCACATAGCTGCCGCCGCGTTCGAGCCAGAGCTTGCCCGTGATCGCACCATAGCTAGGCGTGTTCGAGACCTCGAACCCGCCATAGGCCGTCATGATCGTCGGCGTAGAGCCGTCGAGCGCGATATCCTTCCGATGGACGATGAAATAGGGGATCCTGGTTCCATCGGTCGACACCGCTTCGAACTGTTCAACAACGTGGTTGGCGGCATCGAACTTGGCAGGCAGCGCCTTGACCTGCTTCGGTGCAGGATTGGCCGCATCGACCGACCAGAGGGTGGTCGGATCGAGGAAACCAGTGACGTTCACATAAGCAAGATCGCTCTTGTCGGTCGCCGCGACCACGCCGATCGAGGCATTGTCGGGAAGCGTCAGCGGCGTCGATGTCCAGCCCGTCGTGCCGGGCGTGAACACCAGCGCGCGGCCACGGACATTGTCGTTGATCGCCACGATCACACGCGTCTTCGTCGCGGTTACACCATCGACCGACTGGCGGGCATTGGGGGCAAAGATCACGGTCGGCGTCAGCACGCCACCATCCTCGATATCCTTCAGCGTGACCGTCGCCACCGCTCCGGTGGGCACGGTCACACCGCCGCTTTTCCATTCCTCGCTGGTCTGGATCAGGACATGGCCGTCGACCATGCCCTGAATGTTCGACTTGCCAGGCAGTGGCAGTTTCTTCGGCCCTTGCGGCGTCAGCAGGAACGTCTCGTTGGAGAAGAAGGTCGTGCCGCGGCGAACGAAGGCGGCGCGATTGCCCTGCCCGTCGCTCAGAATGAAGGGCCAAACCCCGACCTGATCGCCCGCCTCGCCGCGATAGATCTCCTGCGCGGCCGACAATGGCTGTCCGCGCTTCAACGTCTTGAGTACGAAGGGATAGCCGGAAGTCGTCATCGTGCCGGCGCCCCAGTCGCGCGCGATCAGCAAAATATTCTTGTCGAGCCAGGCTTCGTTCTGCTTCGAGGTCGGCAGATTGAAGCCACCTTCGACGAAACTGCCGGTCTGAAGATCGAATTCGCGCAGCGTGACGGCATCCTCGCCGCCATCGGACAGGTTGAGCAGGCAGAACCGCTCATCGGGATCGAGGCAGGAGGCCCCCTTCCACACCCATTTCTTGCCCTCGGCCTTCGACAAGGCGTCCAGGTCGAGGATCGTCGTCCATGTCGGATCGGCCGCCGCGTAGCCCGCTTCGCTGGTGTACCGCCAGATGCCCTGAGGATGCTCGGCATCCCGCCAGAGATTGAACACCCGCCCGTTGATCAGACTGGGATAGGCAATGCGATCCTTGGCGGCCGCGATCGCCAGCGCCTCACCATGGAACGCCTTGTAACGCGGATCGCCCTGAAGCCGCTTCAGCGTGCGCGCATTCTCCGCCTCGACCCATGCCATGGCCCTCGGACCTGTCCAGTCCTCCAGCCAGATATAGGGATCGTCAACGGCGGCGGGCGGCTGGGCATGAACTGGCATGGCGGTTTGCATAGCCACCGCGGCAAACGCGGCAAGAGCGATTCTCATCGACGACCTCCTGTTCGAGCCGCCGACTATCGAACGCCCGCCGATAGCTGGCAAGCGATCGGGTTCAGGCCCCTTCGAGCATGCGTGCCACCGCGGCCTTGCTCTCGGCATGTGTCGCCCAGAAATTGCGCACAGGATCGCCATTGATCCGCCCGACCAGCACGCCGAGATGAGAATACCAGCCGCCGCCGAAATTGGCCATCGGACCGGCGCCGGTGATGCCGCTATGCGTCAGCACAAGCCGGGTGCGTGCGCCATCTTCGAACAGTTCGAACGTCGCCACACCTTCCTTGCCCTCGTCCCAGGTAAAGGCCAGCAGGCGCGGCGGATCGATCTTCACCACCCGCTCATGCCCGACCGCACACTTCCACTGGGCATGGTCATCGGGATAAGGAACGTCGTCGGCGGAAAGATTGTCGTGATCGAAGATCAGTTCGACCGATCCGCCCTCGCGCGGCTCCAGTTTACCCGCGGCGAACCATTGCTTGCGCAGTTCGTACTCCACCAGATAGCGCCAGACCGTCTCCACCGGCGCATAGAGCACGCGTTCGAACCGCAGCGTATCTGGGGCAATCCGTTCGATATCAGTCATGCTTCGTCTCCGTGATACGCCCAAGGCTGTCGAGGATCATCGTCCAGCCGCTCCGGGTCTGTGCTTCATAGGCGGCCCATTGCGGGTCCATTTCGTGCGTGAGTGTCAGCGTGCAGCCGGCCAGGCCAGGCGCGATCGTGACGGTGACGCGGGTCCATTCGCCGTCTTCGGCGGGATCGGCCGAAAACAGGAAAACGAGACGCGTGGGTCGCTCGATGATCTCGAATTTCAGCCGATGATGCGCGTCCCCGCTCGCACGCCGCTCGACGATCAGTGCGCGTCCGCCGACGCGGGCGTCGATGTCGCATCGGATCATCTCGCCATCGGGGGTCGCGAACAGGAAAAGTGGCGCCAGTGCGGGATCGAACCACGCATCGAACACGCGTTCGGCGGGCGCCGCGAAATCGCGCGTCACGGTGAGGATAACGGGCACGGTCATTTCGGCGTCTCGACCAGAGCGGCGAGACGATTGAGCCGCGATGTCCAGAACTGCTCCCATTGGCGTAGCCAGGTCTCGGCCTCCGCCAGCGGTGCCGCCTGCAATGTGCAAAGCTGCATCCGCCCGACTTTGCGGCGCGCGACCAGCCCGGCGCCTTCCAGCACCTTCACATGTTTCGAGGCCCCCGCGAAACTCATCGCATAGGGTTCCGCAAGCTCGCCGATCGACTTTTCGCCGAGCGCAAGATTGGCAAGCATGCCGCGCCGCGTGGGATCGGACAAAGCGTGGAAAGTGGCGTCGAGTCGTTCAACCATAAGGTTGAATATGACCCGACACCTTCAAATAGTCAACCGATCGGTTTAATGTTTATTCCGGTCGCACCGGCGTCGTCGCCTGATCGCCCACCACGGTTGTCCACGGCCGAACCCGCCAGCCTGTCACCAGCCCATTGAGCACATAGGGATCGGCACGCGCGAACGCCTCCGCTACAGCCGCGCTCTCACCCTGGAAAAGCAACAAGGCGCCTTCCACCGGGTCCCCGAGCGCACCGGCCAGCAGCAACTCCCCCCGCTCGACCGCTTCCCAGGCAAGCGCCAGATGACGGTCGCGGAAGAGCGGCCGGCGCCCGAGATAATCGGGCGCCAACTCATAGCTCAGTACAAAATGCGCCATGCGCTCAATCGGCGAAGAGCAGGACTGGCGTCTCGAGCAGCTTGCGGATCGCCTGGACATAGCTTGCCGCATCCCAGCCATCGACGACGCGATGGTCGCACGAGATGGACAGGTTCATCAGCTTCGCCGCTACGATCTCGCCGCCCTTGATCACCGGACGCTCGATGATGCGATTGGGTCCGATGATCGCGACTTCCGGACGGTTGATCACCGGCGTGGTGGCAATGCCGCCGAGCGGTCCGAGCGACGTGATCGTCAGGGTCGAGCCCGACAGCTCTTCCGACTTGGCCTTGCCGCTGCGCGCGGCGTCCGCCAAACGGACGATCTCGCTGGCAAGCTGCCAGACATTCTTGGCCTGCGCATCGCGGATCACCGGCACCATCAGCCCGGCGTCGGTCTGCGTGGCCATGCCGAGATGAACCGCGCCATGGCGGGTGACCACGCCGGCTTCGTCGTCATAACGCGCATTGATCATCGGGAATTCGGGCAACGCCCGGCAGATTGCGACGATCATCAGCGGCAACATGGTCAGCTTGGGACGGTTGCCGCGATTGGCATTGAGGTCCGCGCGCATCGCCTCGAGATCGGTGACGTCGATCTCCTCCACATAGGTGAAGTGCGGGATGTTGCGCTTCGACGCAGCCATGTTTTCGGCGATGCGGCGACGCATGCCGATGACCTTGATCGCCTCGTCCGGACGCGCGGCGCCCGACGCGCGGAAACCCTGGCCGGCATTATAGGTGATATAGGCGTCGAGATCGGCGTGGCGGACGCGATCGCCCGACACCTTCACTTCAGCCAGGTCGATGCCGAGCGCGCGGGCGCGATCGCGAACCGCGGGTGAAGCCAGGACGTGACGACCGGCCGCCGCAGGTGCAGGCTCGACCGCTGCCGGCGTCTCGACGACCTTGGGGGCCGGGGCCGGCTCGGGCGCAGCCGCTTCGACAACCGCCACCGTCGCGGCATCGGGCGTCTCGGCGTCGATGCGCTCCTCGACGACCGCCTCTTCGGCGACCTCATCCTCGCCTTCGGTCTCGATCACGACCAGCGCGGAGCCGATCGCGATCACGTCACCGACATCGCCGGCAACCTCGACGATGGTGCCGGCGACCGGCGATTCCATCTCGACCGTCGCCTTGTCGGTCATCATGTCGGCGATCTGCTGGTCCTCGGCGACGGTATCGCCGACCTTGACGTGCCAGGCGACGATCTCCGCCTCGGAAATGCCCTCGCCGATGTCGGGCAGCTTGAACGTGAAACGTGCCATGCCGATCAGTCCTTCAGGATCTTCTTGAGTGCCTCGGTGATACGGACAGGGCCAGGGAAATAGGCCCATTCGAGGCTGTGTGGATAGGGGGTGTCGAAACCGGTCACGCGTTCGATCGGGGCTTCGAGGTGATAGAAGCAGCGCTCCTGCACCAAAGCGGAGAGTTCGGCGCCGAAACCGGAGGTCCGCGTCGCTTCGTGGACGATCAGGCAGCGACCGGTTTTCTTCACCGACGCTTCGATCGTCTCGATGTCGAGCGGCACCAGCGTGCGAAGATCGACGATCTCCGCATCGATACCGAGGCTCTCGATCGTCGCCTCGACGACATGCACCATCGTGCCGTAGCACAGGACGGTCAGTGCCTCGCCGGTGCGGACGATGTTCGCCTTGCCCAGCGGGATGCGATAATAGCCCTCGGGCACTTCGCCCGCCGGATGCGTCGACCAGTTCCTGGCGGGCTTGTCGTAACGGCCGTCGAACGGGCCGTTATAGATCCGCTTCGGCTCGAAGAAGATCGTCGGATCATTGTCTTCGATCGCCGCGATCAGCAGGCCCTTGGCGTCATAGGGCGTCGACGGGATCACCGTCTTCACGCCGGAGACATGGGTGAAGATGCCTTCGGGCGACTGGCTGTGCGTCTGTCCGCCGAAGATGCCGCCGCCGAAGGGCGAACGCACCGTCATCGGCGCGGTGAACTCACCGCCCGAACGGTAGCGCAGGCGCGCCGCTTCAGAGACGAGCTGATCGAGCGCGGGATAGATATAGTCGGCGAACTGGATCTCCGGCACGGGGCGGAGGCCATAGGCGCCCATGCCCACCGCAACGCCGATGATGCCGCATTCGGTGATCGGCGTGTCGAACACGCGGGTCTTGCCGTATTTCTTCTGCAACCCCGCGGTTGCTCGGAAGACGCCGCCGAAAAAGCCGACATCCTCGCCCAGCACGATCACATTGGGATCGCGCTCCATCATCACGTCCATGGCGGAATTGATCGCCTGGATCATGTTCATGCGGGTGCCCGTCGCCTCTTCGGCAACGGCAAGATCTCTCTCGTCGCTCACAGTCCGGCCGCCTTCTGTTCGTCGAGCATCTGCGCGCATTGTTCGCGCAGGTGCCATGGCATTTCCTCGAACACGTCCTCAAACATCGATTCGAAGGGATGGTTGAGACCGTGGCCGAGAATGCCGTTCTTCTCCGACTCCTTCGCCGCGGCCTTGACGATCTCGGCGAGCTCAAGATCCATCGCAGCGTGGCGTTCGTCGTCCCATTCACCCAGCCCGATCAGATGCTGCTTCAGCCGCGCGATCGGATCGCCCAGCGGCCATTCGCTGCTCTCGTCGGCGGAGCGATACTGGCTCGGATCGTCCGAGGTGGAGTGACCTTCCGCGCGATAGGTGAAATGCTCGATCAGCGTCGGGCCCTGATTGGTCCGCGCGCGCTCGGCCGCCCACTCGGTCGCCGCATAGACGGCGAGCACGTCGTTGCCGTCGACCCGCAGGCCGGCAATACCATAGCCCACGGCGCGTGCGGCGAATGTCGTCGATTCGGCGCCGGCAAATCCGGAGAAGGACGAGATCGCCCACTGGTTGTTGACGACGTTCAGGATCACCGGCGCACGATAGACGCTGGCGAAGGTGCAGGCGGAGTGGAAATCACCCTCGGCGGTCGAGCCCTCGCCGCACCAGGTGGCGGCGATCCGCGTGTCACCCTTGGCGGCGCTTGCCATTGCCCAGCCCACGGCCTGGGGATATTGCGTCGTCAGATTGCCCGAGATCGAGAAGAAGCCGGCATCCTTGACCGAGTACATGATCGGCAACTGCTTGCCCTTCAGCCGGTCGCCGGTGTTCGAATAGATCTGGTTCATCATGTCGACCAGGCTCCAGCCGCGCGAGATCAACAGACCCTGCTGGCGATAGGCCGGGAAGCACATGTCGTCGCGATCGAGCGCATAGGCCGCGGCGACCGCCACTGCCTCCTCGCCCGTGCACTTCATATAGAAGCTAGTCTTGCCCTGGCGCTGCGCGCGGAACATCCGCTCGTCGAACGCGCGGGTCAGCGCCATGTTGCGCAGCATCTCGCGCATCGTGTCGGGCGAAAGCTTCGGATCCCAGGGACCGACAGCCTTGCCCTCGTCATCGAGCACGCGGACGAGCGAATAGGCGAGTTCATGAAAACTGTCCGGCCGCGCATCGGCTGCCGGCCGCGGCGCGGCGCCGGCGGGGGGAATGACAAGGTCACTATAATCGACCGAATCACCCGGCCGGAATTTTGGTTCCGGCACGTGCAATTCAAGTGGCCGCAAATTGCGGCGCTCGCCCGGTTCGGCCATCGCAGACGTTCCTCTCTAGACCCGAAAAATGGGTCAGCAATGCTTGCCAATTCTTGTTATTATATTTCAACGCGTATTGCGAGAGGGAAGTTGCAATCGGCGCTCAGATCACGCCGGATTTGGTCAATTTGTCGAGATCCTGATCGTTCAAACCCAGCAAATCCGCCAGAATCTCACGACTATGTTCGCCAAGCATCGGCGGCGGCGCGGGGTCGGCCCCGGGGGTAGCCGACAAACGGTGCGGGCTGCGCACGCCGGGAATCGGTCCGTGTCGGCTCGACATCGAAAGCCGCAATCCGCGATGTTCGGCCTGCGGATCTGCGAAGGTCGCATCGAGCGAATTGATCGGGCCGCAGGGGACGGCGCAAAGGGAAAGCGCCGACATCCATTCGGCGGTGGTCCGGCCGGCAAGCACGCCCTCCAGGATCGGCTCCAGCGCGCGGCGGTTGATCGTGCGCAGCGCATTGGTGACGAATCGGGCATCCTCCGCAAGCGCCGGCATGCCCGCCTCGCGGACGAATCGCGCGAACTGTCCGTCATTGCCGATGGCCAGGATGATATAGCCATCGCTGGTCGGGAAGGTCTGATAGGGCGTGATCGACGGATGCTCGTTGCCGATCCGCCCCGGCGCTTCGCCCGACACCAGATAGCCCGTCGCCTGATTCGCCATCGACGCGACCGCGACGTCGAACAGCGCCATGTCGATCTGCTGCCCCTCCCCCGTTGCCTCCGCATGGCGAAGCGCGGCGAGAATCGCGATGGTGGCGTTGAGCCCGGTCAGCACATCGACCAGCGCGACGCCGACGCGATAGGGATCGCCGCCGATCGGACCGGTCACGCTCATCAGTCCGCTCATGCCCTGGATCATGAAGTCATAGCCGGCTTCGTGCGCGCGCGGCCCGTCCTGCCCGAAGCCCGTGATCGAGCAATAGACGAGCGCGGGATTAATCGCCTTCAGCGACTCCCAGTCGAGACCATAGGCCGCGAGACCGCCCAGCTTGAAGTTCTCGACGACGATATGGGACTTGGCGGCCAGCGCGCGAACCAGATCCTGCCCCTCGGGGTTGGACATGTCGATCGCGACCGACTTCTTGTTGCGGTTGGGCGCCAGATAATAGCTGCTGGTGATGCGCTCTCCAGCCTCGTCGTCGAACCAGGGCGGCCCCCAACTCCGAGTGTCATCCCCCGCCCCCGGCCGCTCGACCTTGATCACTTCCGCGCCGAGATCGGCAAGCTGCATCGTCGCCCAGGGACCGGCGAGCACGCGGGACAGATCGAGGACGCGGACGCCGTTGAGGGGTGAGGTCATGATGCACAGACCGTTGGGTTCGAGCAGGGATCGAGCGAAGTCGAGAGCCCATGTCGAGAATATTGGCTCCGGCCTTCTCGACACACCGTCTCGACAGGCTCGACGGCTGCTCGAAGCGAACGGGAGGGAAAAGCGCCGGACATCATGAAAACGCCTGAATCCCCGTGATCGCCCTACCCAGGATCAGCGCATGGATGTCGTGCGTGCCTTCATAGGTGTTCACCGTTTCCAGGTTCACCAGATGGCGGATGACATGGAATTCGTCGGCGATGCCGTTGCCGCCATGCATGTCGCGTGCGGCGCGCGCGATATCGAGTGCCTTGCCGCAATTGTTGCGCTTGATCAGGCTGACCATCTCGGGCGCCCAGGTGCCGGCGTCGATATTGCGGCCGACCATATATGCTGCGGCCAAACCGAGAGCGATCTCGGTTTCCATATTGGCCAGCTTGAGCTGCGGAATCTGGTTCGCGGCAAGCGGGCGGCCGAACTGCTTGCGATCGAGCATATATTGACGCGCGCGATGGAAACAGTCCTCGGCCGCACCCATCGAGCCCCAGGCGATGCCGTAGCGCGCCTTGTTGAGGCAGCCGAACGGACCGCCGAGCCCGCGTGCATTGGGCAGCATATTCTCTTCCGGTACGAACACATCGTCCATCACGATCTCGCCAGTGATCGATGCACGCAGGCTCATCTTGCCGTCGATCTTGGGGGTGGAGAAACCCTCCATGCCGCGTTCGAGGATGAAGCCGCGGATCACGCCGTCGAGCTTCGCCCAGACCACCGCGATATCGGCGATCGGAGAATTGGTGATCCACATTTTCGATCCGCTCAGGCGATACCCGCCATCCGCCGCAATCGCGCGGGTTTTCATACCGCCGGGATCGGAGCCGGCATCGGGCTCGGTCAGGCCGAAGCAGCCGACGATCTCACCGCTCGCCAACCGCGGCAGATATGCCTCGCGCTGCGCCTCCGAACCATAGGCATGGATCGGGTGCATCACGAGCGACGACTGGACGCTCATCGCCGAGCGATAGCCCGAATCGACGCGCTCCACGGCGCGCGCGATCAGGCCATAGGCGACATGGCTGACACCCGCGCAGCCATAGCCGTCGATCGTCGCACCGAGCAGGCCGAGTTCGCCAAGCTCGCTCATGATCTCGCGATCGAACCGCTCTTCCCGAGTCGCCGACAAGACACGCGGCAACAGCTTTTCCTGCGCATATTGCTCGGCGGTGTCGCGGATCATCCGCTCGTCGTCGGTCAGCTGCGCATCGAGCAGGAACGGATCGTCCCAGCGAAAGGGTGTGAAAGCGGCCATGATGGGCTCCCGTCGGTAAAGGCTGCTCCGGCTATGCCGGAGCCCGACGGGATCGCCAAGCCCGGGCCAGCTCTAGAGTCGATCCGGCTCAGGCTGAACCGGATCGACTCTGCATTCGCTTGTTTGCCGCGATTTCCGAGCCGGCAGATGATTCCATCTGCCTCGAAATAACTCTAGCCGTTCACCGCCTGCTCGATCACACCGAAAATCGGGTGATGACGCTCATCCTCCATCCAGATGCGGACGGTGTCGCCGGTCTTCAGGAACGGCGTTTCGGCCTTGCCCGATTGAATGGTCTCGACGGTGCGCACTTCGGCGATGCAGCTATAGCCGAGGCCACCCTGCGCCACCGGCTTGCCGGGTCCACCCGCCGCATCGCGGTTGGAGACGGTGCCCGAGCCAATGATCGTGCCCGCACCCAGCGCACGCGTCTTCGCGGCATGCGCGACCAAGGTGCCGAAATCGAAGGTCATGTCCACGCCCGCATCGGCGCGGCCGAAGGGCTGGCCGTTCAGGTCGACCATCAGCGCGCCGTGCAGCTTGCCGTCCTGCCAGCGCGGGCCAAGAGCCGCCGGCGTCACGAAGACGGGAGACATGGCGCTGGCCGGCTTGGACTGGAAGAAGCCGAAGCCCTTGGCGAGTTCGCCGGGAATCAGGTTGCGCAGCGAGACGTCGTTGGTGAGCCCGATCAGCCGGATCGCGGCGAGCGCCTGCTCACGGGTCGCGCCCTGCGGCACGTCACCGGTCACGACAACGACTTCCGCCTCCATGTCGCAGCCCCAGGCTTCGTCGGCGAGCGGGATCGCGTCGCGCGGGCCCAGAAAACCATCGGATCCGCCCTGATACATCAGCGGATCGTGCCAGAAGCTGTCGGGCATCTCCGCATTGCGAGCCTGCCGGACAAGCGCGACATGATTCACATAGGCCGAGCCGTCCGCCCATTGATACGCACGCGGCAGCGGCGAGGCGGCTTCACGCTCATGGAATCGCTCGCGCGGGATCGCTTCATGCTCGAGATCGGTGGCGAGATTCTCCAGGTCGCCCGAAAGCTGATCCCAGCCGTCGAGTGCAGCCTGAAGCGTGGGCGCGATATGGCTGGCATCGGCGTACCAGGCGAGATCGTTGGAGACCACGACAAGCCGACCGTCACGTCCGGATTTCAGGCTGGCAAGCTTCATAAGGGATCCTCTCCGATTAGCCGCCTCGGGCGGGCGGCAGCTAGTATCAATTGAAACCAAATATGTCCACGGGCCCATAATTGACGAAAACGGAAAGTCACTTGACCTTAACGTCAACTTGGGCTTCGCTGTGATCAATATCCAGACAAATCACCTGAGAGGAAAGAGCCATGTCCCTCGACGCACTCGCGCGCACCGCATATTCCGAAGATCACGAGGCGTTTCGCGATACCGTCCGCCGTTTCATGCTGGAGGAAGTGGCCCCCAACGCGGCAAAATGGGACGAGGCCGGGATCGTCGACAAGGCGATCTGGACCAAGGCCGGCGAACTCGGCCTGCTCTGCCCCACCGTTCCGGAAGAATATGGCGGGCTGGGACTCGACTTCGGCTATAACGCGATCGTCGACGAGGAAGCGGCCTATCATGGCGGCGTCACCCTGGGCTTCTCGCTCCATTCCGACATCGTTGCCGGCTACCTCACCGCCTATGGTTCGGAAGAACAGAAGAAGCAGTGGCTGCCCAAGCTGGTTTCGGGCGAAGCCATCACCGCGATCGCCATGACCGAGCCGGGTACCGGATCCGACCTTCAAGGCATCCGCACCACGGCGCGGAAAGACGGCAATCATTACGTCATCAACGGATCGAAGACCTATATCACCAACGGCCAGAATGCCGATCTGATCCTGGTCTGCGCGAAAACCGATACCGAGGTGCAGCCAGCCTGGAAGGGCGTCTCGATCATCCTGGTCGAGGCGGATCGCGAGGGCTTCAAGCGCGGCCGGAACCTCGACAAGATCGGCATGGACGCGGCCGATACCTCAGAGCTGTTCTTCGAGGATGTCCGGGTGCCGATGACAAATTGCCTGGGCGAGGAAGGCAAGGGCTTTGTCTATCTGATGAGCGAATTGCCCCAGGAACGCCTGTCGATAGCGGTCAGCGCCCAGGCTTCGGCGCAGCGCGCGTTCGACGAGACCGTCGCCTTCGTCAAGGAGCGCAAGGCGTTCGGCAAACCGGTGTTCGATTTCCAGAATACCCGCTTCACCCTGGCCGACATCAAATCCAAGCTTCAGGTCGGCTGGGCACATCTGGACTGGGCGCTGACCCGCCACAATCGTCGCGAGCTGACCGCCGAGGAAGGCGCCGCCGCCAAGCTGTGGCATACCGAGCTGCAATGGGAAATCATGGACAAGTGCCTCCAACTCCATGGCGGCGCAGGCTATATGAACGAATATCCGATCGCTCGCGCCTGGCGCAGTGCGCGCGTGACGCGGATTTTCGGCGGCACCAACGAGATCATGAAGGAGCTGATCGGGCGCAAACTTTAGCGCTTGAACCCAAGAACCGGGTCTGGCGCCCAGCCGCTCAGGCGGGCGTCAGCACACCGCGATAGGCCGGATCCTCAAGGGCGCGACCGGCGCCCTTCGCCACGCACATCAGCGCTTCTTCCGCAACAGCAACGGGCAGCCCGGTGGCCTCCGCCAGTGCCTCGTCGATCCGGCGCAGCAATGCGCCGCCACCGGTCATCACGATACCACGGTCGACGATGTCGGCCGCCAGCTCGGGTGGGGTGTTCTCCAGCGCGGCGCGCACCGCACCCACGATCTGGCTGACCGGCTCGGCAATCGCTTCGGCGATCTCCGCCTCGGTCACGCGAATCTCCTTGGGAATGCCGGCGACAAGGTCGCGGCCCTTGACGCTGATCGTCAATCCCTCGCCCTTGGGCGGCATTGCGCTGCCGATTTCGTGCTTGATCCGTTCGGAGGTCGCCTCACCCACCATCAGATTGTGCTTGCGGCGGATCGACGCGGAAATCGCTTCGTCCATCTTGTCGCCGCCGACGCGCACCGAATTGCTATAGGCAAGTCCGCGCAGCGACAGCACCGCAACCTCGGTGGTGCCGCCGCCGATATCGACGACCATGACGCCGACGGGCTCGATCACCGGCAAGCCGGCACCGATCGCAGCCGCCATCGGTTCCTCGATCAGGAACACCCGGCTTGCCCCGGCATTGGTCGCGGCATCGCGGATCGCGCGCCGTTCCACCGTGGTGGAGCCGGATGGCACGCAGATCGCGATCTCGGGACGGCGCGGCAGGCGCGATGCGCCGCCATGCGCCTTGTCGATGAAATGCTTGATCATCTGTTCCGCGACATCGATGTCCGCGATAACGCCGTCCCGCAGGGGGCGGATCGCCTCGATATTGGCGGGGGTCTTGCCCATCATCAGCTTGGCGTCGGCACCCACCGCGCGCACCTTGCGAACGCCATCGCGCGTCTCCAGCGCGACGACCGAGGGCTCGTTGAGCACGATGCCATGGTCACGAACATAGACCACCGTGTTCACGGTGCCGAGATCGATGGCCATGTCGTGCGAGGCCAGCTTGAAGAAACGGGAAAAGAACATGGACCGAAACGCTACCCCGAACCGTCGACATGCGACTGGGTGGCTTGGGGACATCCCCTCGCCGTTCGCTCGGCTTGTGCGGCCACCGGCGCGCCGTCAATCACGCACTGCGTCCGGGCGGGTGGTTAATGCGCCGGAACGCCTCTTTCATTGCGATTGACCGTCGATTTCTGAGAATCATATATTGAAATGAGATTCCAATCTCATTAATGGATGCATATGGGAATCGACGGGAGATTTTATGCCACTGACGCGCGAACAGATGGATGGGAAGCTGGACGAGCATTTCGGCTATGAAATGAGGGATGATGTAGAAGGCGTGCTGCACACACTGACCGCGGACGTCGAACACGATATCGTCGGCGCGCCGACCGGGCCCACCTACGGGCAGGAGGGCGCGCGCGGCTTCTACGAGTCGCTTTTCGCGGATTTGTCGGACGGATCGGTGGAAACCAGACGACGCCTTTATGGCGAGAATTTCATGGTCGACGATTCGGTGTGGCGTGGCCGGGCCGCCGGTCGGCCCTTCGGACTCGACGGGCAGGATCGAGCGCTCGAGTTCCGCCTGCTTCACGTACTGGAATTTGCGGAAAGCGGCGACATCAAGCGCGAGAATGTCTGGATCGATCTGGCCGCGATCATGCAGCAGCTCACCCCCGCCCCCATTGCCGCATGAGTCGCGACAATCAGCGACGGCGTACGCGCAAGGATCTGTTGCAAGCCGCATCCCGGCTGATGAAGGCCGGGCAAACCCCGACGCTTGAGGAAATCGCGGAAGACGCGATGGTGTCGCGCGCGACCGCCTATCGCTATTTTCCAGGACTGGACGCGCTGTTGCTCGAGGCATCGCTCGACGTCGCGGTGCCCGGTCCGGATGAGATCTTCGGTGGGGACACTAGCGGCGACGTCGCTGGCCGGCTGATACGGGTCGACATCGCCATGCACGACATGATCGCCGCCAATGAGCCGGCGTTGCGCGCGATGCTGGTGCACGCGTTGCAGCGGAGCATGGCCGAGGGCGAAGTGCCGGCACGGCAGAATCGGCGCACACCCGCGATCGAGGCCGCGCTAGGCCCGGTCCGCAATCAGCTCGACCCCGCTGCGACGGCATTGCTGGCGAATGCGATGGCGCTGGTCGTCGGCATCGAGGCACTGGTGGTGCTCAAGGACGTTCTGCAACTCGACGACGCCGAGGCCCGCGAGACGCGCGCCTGGGCAATCACAGCGCTGGCCGAAGCGGCGAGGAAACCGCGCTGACCAGACCGGTCGGGCCGACTAATCTAGGAAGTTTGCCCATTCCTCCAGCGGCGCGCGATCGGTCTTCAGCCGGTTGGCGGGCTGGTCCGGATCCTCATGTCCGATCGCCACGCCGCAGAACAGCATCCGTTCAGCGGGTGTTTGCAGGAATGTGGTGACCGTCTCGGGATAGACTGCCCAGCATTCCTGCGGACAGGTGGCGAGCCCCGCCTCGACCGCGAGCAGCATCACGCTTTGCAGGAACATGCCCAGGTCCGACCATTGCGGCGGCCCCATCTGGCGATCGACCGTGCAGAAGATCGCAGCCGGCGCGCCGAAGAACTGGAAATTCCGTGCGAACCATTGCCGGCGTGCCGCCTTGTCGTCGCGCGGGATGCCGATATGGGCATACATTGCCTCTCCCACCGCGAAGCGGCGATCGCGATAGGGCGCGGTCAGTTTCGGTGGATAGATGTCATAAGCATGCGCCTCGCTTTGGCCCGACGCCAAGGTGTCGCGCATGATCGCCTTGAGCCGATCCATCGCGCTGCCGGTCACCACATCGATATGCCAGGGCTGAACATTGCCGCCGCTGGGCGCGCGTGACGCCTTTTCCAGAATCGTGCGGATCGACGCCGGATCGACCGGCGTGTCCAGGAAACCGCGCACCGAGCGCCGTGCCGCAATGGCCTCGTCTACATTCACGCAATCACTCCCGATATTGCCTGTGCCCCCCTTGCCAACGTTAACGTAAACGGCAAGAGCGTTTTCATATTCATCCTCGAGTCCGACAGGAGAGCTCCGATGTCCACAGCCTATATCGTCGATGCCGTTCGTACCGCCGGAGGCCGTCGCGGCGGCAAGCTTGCCGGATGGCATCCCGCAGACATGGCGGGCCAGGTGCTCAATGCGATCGTCGACCGGTCGGGCATCGATCCGCGCGCGATCGAAGACGTCATCATGGGCTGCGTCAGCCAGGGCGGCGAGCAAAGCTTCCAGGTCGGCCGCGGCGCGGTGCTTGCCTCGAAACTGCCCGAGAGCGTCCCCGCCGTCACCATCGACCGCCAGTGCGGATCCTCGCAGCAGGCGATGCAGTTCGCCGCGCAGGCAGTGTTGAGCGGCACGCAGGACGTGGTGATCGCGGCCGGCGTCGAAAGCATGACGCGCGTGCCGATGGGATCGACCGGCATGCTCTATGCGCAGGCGGGCCTCGGCAGTTCGAAAAGCCCGGGGCAGGAAGCCCGCTATCCCGGCATCCAGTTCAGCCAGTTCCTGGGCGCGGAGATGATCGCGAAGAAATACGGCTATAGCCGCGACGATCTCGATGCCTATGCGCTGGAAAGCCACAAGCGCGCGATCGCGGCGACCGAGGCCGGCGCCTTCGCCAGCGAGATCGTCGCGCTCGACGTCGAGACGCCCGAAGGCATCATCAGTCACGATCGCGACGAAGGCATCCGTTACGATGCGACGCTGGAGAGCATCGGTTCGGTCAAGCTGCTGCAGGAAGGCGGCGTGATCTCCGCGGCCAATGCCAGCCAGATCTGCGACGGATCCTCGGCTGTGCTGATCGTCTCCGAACAGGCGCTCAAGGATCACGGCCTCACCCCGATCGGCCGCATTCATCACCTGACCGTCACGGGCGGCGATCCGGTGATCATGCTGGAGGAACCGCTGTTCGCCACCGAGAAGGCGCTGAAGCGCGCGGGCATGTCGATCAACGACATCGACCTGTATGAAGTGAACGAGGCGTTCGCGCCCGTGCCGCTCGCCTGGCTGAAGCATATCGGCGGCGATCCGGCGAAGATCAACGTCCATGGCGGCGCCATCGCGCTCGGCCACCCGCTCGGCGCCAGCGGCACCAAGCTGATGGCGACGCTGATCAACGCGCTCAAGCGCCATGGCGGCAAATATGGCCTGCAGACGATGTGCGAAGGCGGCGGCCTCGCCAACGTGACCATCGTCGAACGCTTCTGATCCAGAACCAGCAACAAGGGAAAACAAGGCAATGATCATCGACAACGGCATCGCTGCCGTAGTGACCGGCGGCGCGTCCGGTCTCGGTGCCGCGACCGCGCGGGCGCTGGCTGCAAAGGGTGCGAAGGTCGCCCTTTTCGACCTCAACGCCGAAAAGGGCGAGGCCGTCGCAGCCGAGATCGGCGGGCTGTTCTGCGCGGTCGACGTGACCTCGGAAGAGAGCGTCGATGCGGGCTTTGCCAAAGCGCGTGCGGCGCACGGCCAGGAACGGATCCTGGTCAATTGCGCGGGCATCGCCAACGGGATCAAGACCGCCAGCCGATCGAAGGATGACGGCAGCATCAAGCATTTCCCGCTCGATGCGTTCGAAAAGATCGTCCAGATCAACATGATCGGTACGTTCCGCTGCATCGCCAAATCGGCAGCGGGCATGATGACGCTCGACCCCGTCGACGAATATGGCGAGCGCGGCGCGATCGTGAACACAGCCAGCGTCGCGGCGGAAGACGGCCAGATCGGTCAGGCCGCCTATGCGGCGTCGAAGGCCGGCGTGCTCGGCATGACCCTGCCGATCGCGCGCGACCTGATGGGCGAAGGCATCCGCGTCAACACCATCCTGCCCGGCATCTTCGAGACGCCTTTGCTGATGGGCCTGCCGGACAATGTGCAGCAGGCGCTTGCCGCATCGGTGCCCTTCCCCAAGCGGCTCGGCCGCCCCGCGGAATATGCGCAGCTTGCCCTCACCATGATCGAGTGCGGCTATTTCAACGGCGAGGACGTCCGCTTGGACGGCGCGATCCGGATGGCGCCGCGCTGATGGCGCGGCCGGATGGCTGGCGGCTCGAAAGGGCCGCCTACCCGTTCAGTTGCGTCACCGAGACACTCTTTCAGGATCTCGACATACTCGGCCATGTCAACAATGTCGCAATGGCGGCCTTGTTCGAGAATGGCCGGGTCCGCTTCAACCGGTCGCTCGGGCTGTTCGACCGGCGGCGCAAGGGCGAGCGCTGGCTGATCGCCGCAATCTCGATCAACTATCTCGCCGAAGCGCATTTTCCCGACGATATCGAGATCATGTGCGGCGTCGGCACGATCGGGACGCGGAGCTGGCGGATCGATTCCGCCGCCTTCCAGAACGGCGCCTGCGTCGCGACATGCGATACGACGATCGTCCTGACCGGGCCGGACGGATCGGCTCCACTGCCCGACGACCTGCTGGCCGCGTTGCGCGGGAAGATGATGGTGGAGCCGGGCTGAGCCTCAATCCGTGAATTTCGGCGCGCGCTTCTCGAAATTCGCGGTCACCGCCTCGACCTGATTGGGCGTGCGGATCACCATCCTCTGCTCTTCGCTCTCGGCGCGCAGGATCGTCGCCGCATCATCGTCGGCCGCCTGATTGTAAAGCCGCTTGGCGCCACGGATGGCGTGCGGGTTTCGCGCCGCGATCTCGTGCGCAAGCAGCATGGCCGCGGCATGGGGATTCTCAGAGGTTCGCGTGACGAACCCCATTCCCACGGCGTCCTCGCCCGAGAATTCGCGATTGGTATAGGTGAGTTCGCGCAGCACATCGTCACGCGCCAGCGTGCGCCACAGCGCGATGCCGGCCATGTCGGGCACCAGGCCCCATTTCATTTCCATGATCGACATCCGCGTCGCGGGATGGGCGATGCGGATATCGGCACCCGACATGATCTGGAAGCCACCGCCGAACGCGACCCCGTGCACCGCGGCGATCACCGGGACCGACAAGGTTCGCCAGCCCCAGGCGACATGCTGGAAAAGATTGGACTCACCGTGGGTCCGCGTCGTGATGTCGATATCCTTGGACGCCCCGCCCGTGGCCATGCTCACCATATCGAGCCCCGCACAAAAGGCGCGGCCCTCGCCCGAAAGCACCACGGCACGCAGCCCCTCGACAGCGGACAATGTCTCGATCGCCGCAGCGATTCCCGCCAGCATCGCCGGATCGAGCGCATTCATCTTGTCGGCGCGATTCAGGCGGACGTCGGCAACGCCCTGCTCTATGGTGATGGAAACACGGTCGTTCATGCTTGGACTCCGGTCGGATTGATCAGACGATGCGGCTATCCGCCTTGCCCCAATATTGATCGCGTAACAGCCGTTTATAGAGTTTGCCGGTCGGGTGACGCGGCAATTCGACGACAAAATCGATCTGGCGCGGCACTTTGGGGCCCGACAGGCTCGCGCGACACCAGGCGGACAGTTCGCTGGCCAGCGCATCGCCGGCTTCGGCCATATCGACGGGCTGGATCACCGCGACCACACGCTCCCCCATATCGGGGCATGGCGCGCCGATCACCGCCACATCGGCGACGCGCGGATGGGTGATCAGGTGATTCTCGATCTCCTGCGGATAGATGTTCACCCCGCCCGAGATGATCATGAAGCTCTTACGGTCGGTCAGGTAGAGATAACCCTCTTCATCCAGCCAGCCGACATCGCCCACCGTGCGCCAACCATGCCGGTTGGCGAGATCGGCGGTCTTGCCGGGATCATTGTGATAGGTGAATTCCGAACCGCCTTCGAAATAGACCATCCCCTCGGCGCGGGGTGGCAATTCGGTGCCGTCGTCGTCGCAGATATGCGCGACGCCATAGACCGATCGGCCGACCGAGCCCTTGTGCGTCAGCCAGTCCGGCGATCGGATGGCGGTCATCCCGATCGATTCCGATGCGGCGTAATATTCGTCGATCACCGGCCCCCACCAGTCGATCATCGCCTGTTTGACCGGGACCGGGCACGGCGCGGCGGCATGGATCGCAGAACGCAACGACGACAGATCGTAGCGGCTCCGCACTGCATCGGGCAGCTTCAGCATGCGGATGAAATGGGTCGGCACCCATTGGCTGATATCGACGCGATAACGCTCGATCATTGCCAGCGACTGTTCCGGATCGAAATGCGCCATCATCACGATGGTCCCGCCCAGCCGGTGGACGACCATGCTCCAGCGCAACGGCGCGGCATGATAGAGCGGCGCGGGCGAGAGATATATGGTGTCGGCATTGAAGCCGAAGACCATCTGGGCAAGCATGGTCAGCGGGCTGGGCGTGTCGATCGGGCCGCCCGGCGGAATCCCTTGGCGTATGCCCTTGGGCCGGCCGGTCGTTCCGGAGGAATAGAGCATGTCCGTCCCCGATCCCTCGTCGGCGATCGGCGTTTCCGGTTCCAGCGCGACTTCGGCAATCCAGTCACGCCAGCCCGGCGTGGCGGCGCCGATCAGGAAGCAGGCAATGTCGGGGAACAATGCCGGCAACGTCTCCAGCACGGCACCGACACCCTCCGACGCGACCAGCAGCTTCGCACCGCTGTCACGCAGGATATAGTCGATCTCCGGCGGGGTCAGCCGCGACGAGATGCAGGCGTAATAAAGCCCAGACCGCTGCGCCGCCCAGGCAAGTTCGAAAAAGCGGATATGATTATCGAACAGGAAGGCGATCGTGTCGCCCTGCTGCATGCCGAGCCGGCGGAACAGGTGCGCGCCCTGATTGGAGCGCGCATCCAGCGTGCGATAGTCGATCGTCTCACCGGTATCGGCGAAAATAACGGCCGGCTTCAGCGGTGTGTCACGGGCATGATGGCTGGGATGGGTCATCGGCTCTCCGCTCCGGTGGGCAGGTCGCAAAGCCATGCCGCTTCCGTAAACGTCATCGTAGCGCGCCGCGATGCGATGTCACCTGCCCTCCACGAAAATATCGATCCATCGCCTGCATTGCGGAGCGGCGCGTGCAACGCTAGTCCCGGATCATGGAGTTCGATCCCGCACGCTTTCTCTCGATGATCCGCAAGCACGGCCACAATGCGGTGCTCGGTATCGAATATCGGGCGCATGGCGACGACTGGGTCGATCTGACCCTGCCCTATGCGCCGCAACTGGTCGGTGATCCCGAAACGGGCGTGCTCGCCTCCGGCCCGATCGTCGCGCTGATGGACATGGCGACGAGCATCTCGATCTGGGTGAAGACCGGCATCGTCAAGCAGCAGGCGACGCTCGACCTGCGCGTCGATTATCTGCGGCCCGCGACGCCGGGCAAGGCGGTGATCGGACGGGGCCAATGCTATCGGGTCACGCGCAACATCGCCTTCATCCGCGGCCAGGCCCATGACGGCGATCCGGACGACCCGCTGGCACATGTCGCGGGCACCTACATGTTCACGGGCCCACTCAAGGCCGAGGCTCATGATTAAATGAGCTGGCTGCCACCCTATGCCCAGATGCTCGGCCTCTCGACCGACGGCTACGAGAATGGCGCACCGATTCTGCTGATGCAGTACGGGTCGGACGTGATGGGCCGGCCGGGCTTCCTGCACGGCGGCGCGATCGCCGGTATGCTCGAAATGGCGGCGATCGGCGCACTCCATGCTGCGCTGAGCGGTGAGGCAAAAGCGCGCTTCAAACCGATCAACATCACCGTCGACTTCATGCGGGGCGGCCGCGAGAAAGAGACCCGTGCCATCGGCGTGCTCACCCGCGTCGGCACACGCATCGCCAATGTCGAGGCCTTTGCCTGGCAGGATGATCGCACCAAGGTGATCGCCGCCGCACGGATGAATATCCTGATCTCGCGCGATTAGGGGCTTTTCCCCCGCGCCGTCATGCCAGCGCAGGCTGGCATGACGGCGCGGGGGAATTGCCGATCGATCAAGGATCGATGCTGCCGCCGACCTGCGCATTGACGATGCCGCCATCGACCGCGATCGTCTCGCCGATCACATAATCGCCTGCCCGGCTGGCCAGGAACACCGCGGCCGCGGCCAGATCGTCGGGAACGCCGATGCGGCCCGCCGGAATGCGCTGCGCCACCGAATCGCCATGATCGCGCGCGGCCTTGTTCATATCCGACGCGAAGGCACCCGGCGCGATCGAGGTGACGTTGATGTGATCCTTCACCAGCCGCGCCGCGATCCTTTTGGTCAGATAGATCAACCCGGCCTTCGACGCATGATAGCTGTAGGTTTCCCACGGGTTGAGCCGCAGCCCGTCGATCGAGGTGATGTTGATCACCTTGGCCGGCCGATCGGGCGACGCCGCGGCCTTGAGCGCGCCATGAAGAGCCTGGGTCAGGAAGAAAGGCGATTTCAGGTTGAGATCCATCACCTTGTCCCAGCCTGCTTCCGGGAAATCCTCGAACGGCTCGCCCCAGGCCGCGCCGGCATTGTTGACCAGGATATCCAGCCGTGGCTCACGCTCGGAAAACTCCGCCGCCAGCGCCTTGCAGCCCGCGACGGTCGACACGTCGTGCGGCAGCGGGATGCAATTGGGGCCGAGCTCTTCGGCCGCGGCGGCGCAGGCATCGGCCTTGCGCGACGAGATATAGACTTTTGCGCCTTGGGCGATGAACCCTTCGGCGATCCATTTGCCGATATTTCGCGATCCGCCGGTGACGAGCGCAACCTTGCCCTCAAGGCTGAAGAGCTGTGCGATATTCATGTGCTTTCCCCTTATCCGCCGCGTTTGATGGTCTCGCGTGCGATAACGATTTGCTGAATCTGGCTGGTGCCTTCGTAGATGCGGAACAGGCGGACGTCGCGATAGAGCCGCTCTATCCCATAGTCGGAAATATAGCCGGCGCCGCCGAAGATCTGGACCGCGCGATCGGCGACGCGGCCGACCATCTCCGACGCGAACAGCTTGACCGCCGCCGCCTCCATCGTCGTATTCTCGCCCGCATCCTTCTTCGCCGCGACATCGAGCACGAAGGCGCGCGCGGCCAGTGCTTCGGTCTTCGAATCCGCGATCATCGCCTGGACAAGCTGATGCTCGGCGATCGGCTTGCCGAACTGTTTCCGCTCCACCGCATAGGCGACGCTGTCGGCAATCAGCCGCTCGGCAACGCCGACGCAGACGCCCGCGATATGCAACCGCCCGCGATCGAGCACGCGCATCGCGACCTTGAACCCGTCGCCCTCGGCGCCGAGCATGTTCGCCGCGGGCACCGCCACATCGTCGAAGATCACGTCGCAGACATGCGCGCCCTGCTGGCCCATCTTCTTCTCAGGGCTTCCGATCGACAGGCCGGGCAGATCGGCGGGCACCAGGAAGGCCGACACGCCGTGCGCGCCCTCCCCGCCCGTGCGCGCCATGACCGTGAACAGCGAAGCCTTGTCGGCATTGGTGATGAAACGTTTGGTGCCAGTCAGGCGATAGACATCGCCATCGCGCACCGCCCGCGTCTTTACCGCCGCGCTGTCCGATCCGACATCGGGTTCGGTCAGCGCGAAGCTGGTGACGATCTCCCCCGTGGCGATGCGCGGCAACCATTTGGCCTTTTGCTCGGGTGTCCCAGCCATCACCAGCCCCTGGCTGCCGATGCCGACATTGGTGCCGAAGGCGGAACGCATCGCTGGGCTGGTCCGGCCGAATTCGAAGGCGAGCTTCAATTCCTCAGTCATCGACAGGCCAAGCCCGCCATACTCCTCCGGAATCGACATGCCGAACAGGCCGAGCGCCTTCATCTCCTCGACAAGATCTTCGGGGATTTCGTCGGCATCCGCGATCTCCGCCTCGCGCGGCCGAAGCCGTTCGGCGACGAAACGACGAACGCCGTCGCGCAGTGCCTCGAAGAGTTCGGGATCCAGCGCCATTCGTTGCCTCCTATCCTCTTGCGAAGTCGATGCGCCGGATTTCAGTATCCGTGCGCGCGGGCCACCTGATCGGTGTGGAAGTTCACATCCCCCATGAATTCCTGCAGCGCACGGTCGCGCTTCATATAGAGGCCGACATCATATTCGTCGGTCATGCCGATGCCGCCATGCATCTGCACACCCTCACGCACCGCCAGACCGGTCGCCTGCCCTGCCTTGGCCTTCGCCACCGACACCATCAGGTCCGCATTCGCGCTGCCTTCGTCGAGCAATTGCTGTGCCTTGAGCACCGCCGCGCGCGCGATCTCCATTTCCGAATAGAGATGCGCGGCACGATGCTGCAGCGCCTGGAATTCGCCGATCAGGCGGCCGAACTGCTTGCGTTGCTTGAGATATTCGACGGTCATGTCCATCGCGCCGGAACCGACACCGACCATCTCGGCGGCTGCGCCCGCACGTGCCGCACGAAGCAGCGGGTTCAATACGGCCCACCCCTGATCGACCTCGCCGATCACGGCATCGGCATCCACCTCGACACCATCGAACAGGATATGTGCACCCACCGCGCTGTCGACCAGCCGCACCGCTTCGGTCGACATGTTCGCCGCACCCTTCTCAACAGCGAATAGTGTCAGCCCGTCCTGCTCGCCCGCGCTGCCGGCGGTCCGCGCAGCGACGATCAGCATGTCGGCGGACGCGCCCTGGATCACGAACTGCTTGCGGCCGGAGAGTTTGAAACCGTTGCCGGCGCGCTCCGCCTTCATCGCGATCGCCGCAGGATTGTGTTTCGCGCCTTCGTCGATCGCCAGGCCGAGAATCGTTTCGCCCGAAAGGATGCCGGGGAACCAGCGGTCGCGCAGCGCGGCATCGGCTGCCTTCAGTGCCTCGACGCCGGCGACCGATGTGGTGAGGAAAGGCGACGGCGAAAGGTTGCGGCCCATCTCCTCCAGCACGATGCCGGCTTCGACATGACCGAGGCCGAGGCCGCCCTGATCCTCCGGAACCAGAATGCCGGTGAAGCCCATTTCGGCGAATTGTTTCCACAGATCGTGGGAAAAACCGTCCTTGCAGTTCATGTCGCGGAACTTGCGGAAATGCGCGGTCGGCGCCTCGGTCTTCATGAACGTCGCGGCGGCGTCCTTGAGCATCGCCTGATCTTCATTGTGGTAGAGTGGCATGTCTTCGTCCTTCGGTCCGCGCCGGGCGCAGGATTGGATGTGCGGTCAGTTCGATCAGGGCGTCAGGCGCCCGGCAGATCGAGGATGCGCTTGGCAACGACGTTGAGCATCACTTCGCTGGTGCCGCCTTCGATCGAATTGGCCTTGGTGCGCAGCCATGCCCTGGCCTTCGCGCCGCCCCCCGAAGCTTCGCTTTCCCATTCGAGCGCATCCGATCCGCCCGCCGTCATCGCCAGTTCGTTCCGGCGCTTGTTCAGCTCGGTCCCCACATATTTCATCATGTTGGGCTGGGCGGGATGGCCCTTACCCGCTCTCATCTCGTCGATGAATTTCTCACCCATCGCGCGGAAGGCGAGCGTGTCGATATCGAGCCTGGCCATGTCGCCACGCAGGATCGGATCGGCAGCCATCAGATCCTTGTGCATCGCGCCGAGCGATCCGACCGGCGCATTGCCGGCGCCCGAGATCATCTCGCGCTCGTGACCGAGCAGATATTTGGCGACGTCCCAGCCGCGGTTCAGTTCGCCGACGATCTGATCCTTGGGCACCACGACATTGTCGAAGAAGGTTTCGCAGAAAGGCGAGTTGCCGGAGATCAGCTTGATCGGCTTGGTCGAGACGCCCGGCGTCTGCATGTCGAACAGCAGGAAGCTGATGCCCTTGTACTTGTCGTCCTTATCGGTGCGGACCAGGCAGAAGATCCAGTCCGCCTTGTCGGCATAGCTGGTCCAGATCTTCTGGCCGTTGACGACCCAGTGATCCCCTTTGTCCTCGCCGAAGGTCTGGAGGCTGACAAGGTCCGAACCCGAGCCGGGCTCCGAATAACCCTGGCACCAGCGGATCTCGCCCTTGGCGATCTGGTTCAGATAATGGACCTTCTGTTCCTCTGTCCCGAACTTGAGCAGCGCCGGCCCGAGCATCCAGATCCCGAAGGACGACAGCGGCACGCGACAGCCGAGCGATGCCATTTCCTGGCGGAGGATCTTGGCCTCTGCCGCCGACAGTCCACCACCCCCATAGGCCTTGGGCCAATCGGGCACCGTCCAGCCCTTTTCGGCCATCCGGTCCATCCACAACTTCTGTTCGGGGCTCTGATAGGTCGGGTTGCGGCCACCCCAGCAGAAGTCGGTCTCGTCCTTCGCCGGCTTGCGCATCTCGGCTGGGCAATTGGCCTCCAGCCAGGCGCGGGTCTCCGCGCGGAAGGTCTCAAGATCGCTCATTCGTCGCTCCTCTCCGAGCATGATTTCGAGGCCAAGACTATGGCCGCAAAATCGCGCAAGCAAGGGTTTCTGCGGGAATCGCGGGTGCCGTAGCGTCAGTTCGACGTGCATTGACCGTGTCCGCGCCACCCCTCATGCTCGACATCCAAGGGAGAGGATGGCCGTTGAGAGTCGAGAGCGAATCCGCACCCCATCGCGTGCCGTTGCGCATCAAGCTGGCCTATGGGTTCGGTGCGGTCGCCTATGGCATCAAGGACAACGGCTTCTCCGTCTTCCTGCTGCTCTTCTACAATCAGGTCGTGGGACTGCCGGCGCAACAGGTCGGGCTGGCGATCATGATCGCACTGCTCGTCGACGCGTGCATCGATCCGCTGGTCGGTCACCTTTCGGACCAGACGCATTCGCGCTGGGGTCGTCGCCATCCCTGGCTCTACCTCTCCGCCGTGCCGATCGCGATGGTCTGGGTGCTGCTGTGGAATCCGCCCGACGCATCGCCAGGCATGCAGTTCGCCTATCTGATCGGCATCGCGATTCTCGTGCGCGCGGTCGTGTCCTGCTACGAAGTGCCGTCGCTCGCGCTCGCGCCCGAAATCACGCGCGACTATCATGAGCGGACGGTGGTGCTGCGCTATCGCTATCTGTTCGGCTGGGCGGGCGGACTCGCCATGCTGATGCTCACCTTCGCGGCACTGCTGGTGCCCGAGCCCGGCTATCCCATCGGGCAGCTCAACCCCAATGGCTATCATCGTTTCGCCCTGGTCGGTGCCGCGGTCATGGTCGTCGCCGTGCTGGTCTCGGCGATCGGCACCCATCGCGCCTATGCGCGCCCTCAACCGACCGCGCCGGAACGGCTGCCCCTTGGCCCCACGCTGCGTGCGATCGCGGGAACATTGGGTAACCGGCCGTTCCTGATCCTGATGGCGGCAGCCCTCTTTGCCTTCGCCAACCAGGGACTCACCTTCGCACTCAGCAATTACATGCTGCTGTTCGTCTGGGAATTCCCGCAGGCCGCTTTCATCAGCTATGCGCTGGCCCTGTTCGCCGGCGTCGTCCTCGCCTTTCTCGGCGTTGCCGCGATTTCGCGTCGGTTCGGCAAGAAGGATGCGGCCGCATTGCTCGCGCTCGCCAGCCTCCTTCTGTCTACTTTGCCTTATTGGTTGCGGCTTGCCGGGCTGTTCCCGGCCAATCAGTCCCCATTGCTGATGCCCGCTTTCCTGACGCTGATGGCGCTTGGAACCGCAGCAGGAGTCGGCGTGATGATCCTCACCGCATCGATGGTCGCCGACGTCACCGAAGCGTCCGAAGCGAAGACCGGCAAGCGGTCCGAGGGGCTGTTCTTCGCCGGTTTCTTCTTCACCCAGAAATGCGTGACCGGAATCGGCATCTTCCTGTCCGGGGTCCTGCTCGGCCTGGTCGGATTCCCGGCGGATGCACAGCCGGCCGCGATCGACTCCATAGTGATCACGCGGCTGATGGCGGCCTATGCCGGCCTCACTGTCCTGATCGGACTGTGCGCGGCATGGATCTTTACGAAATTCCCCTTCGGCCGTGCAGAGCATGAGGCGCGGCTGCGCCTGCTTGCCGTAGCGGAAGGCGATGGCGGTTCGACGGATGGCTGAAATTCAGGGGTTCACAAGCTCGCTGGAATCGGCTTTCGGCTTTGGCACAGGATCGAAAACAATGGCGGGAGAGACGCGATGGACTTCACCCTGACCGAGCGGCAAGCCTATTGGCGGGACCGTGTTCGCGATTTCATCGAGAAACATGTCCGTCCGCGCGACCATGATTATCATGCGCAGCAGGCCGAAGGCAGCCGCTGGAAAATACTGCCGGTGATCGAGGAAGAGAAAGCCCGCGCCAAGGCGGCGGGCATCTGGAACCTCTTCATGCCTCCCGCATCCGGCCGCACGCCTGTCGACGACAGTTTCGAGTTTGACGGCCCCGGGCTCTCCAATCTCGAATATGCGCTGTGCGCCGAGGAAATGGGCCGCATCGGCTGGGCCTCCGAAGTGTTCAACTGCTCGGCCCCCGACACCGGCAATATGGAAGTGTTCCACCGCTACGGCACACGCGACCAGAAGGACCGGTGGCTGAAGCCGCTGATGGACGGCGAAATCCGCTCCGCCTTCCTGATGACCGAGCCCGCGGTCGCATCGTCCGACGCCACCAACATCGAGACCCGGATCACCCGCGACGGCGACGATTATGTCATCAACGGCCGCAAATGGTGGTCGTCGGGCGCGGGCGATCCGCGCTGCACGATCTCCATCCTGATGGGCAAGACCGATTTCGAAGCGCAGCGCCATGCGCAGCAATCGATGATCCTGATGCCGCTCGACGCGCCAGGCGTGAAGATCCTGCGCCATTTGCCGGTCTTCGGTTACGACGATGCGCCGCACGGCCATATGGAGATCCAGCTCGACGACGTACGCGTGCCGGCGGAGAATATCCTGCTCGGCGAAGGGCGCGGCTTCGAGATCGCGCAGGGGCGCCTCGGGCCCGGCCGCATCCATCACTGCATGCGCACCATCGGGGTCGCCGAGGAAGCGATCGAGAAGATGGCGAAGCGGCTGCTGTCGCGCGTCGCCTTCGGCAAGGCGGTGGCCGAGCACAGCGTGTGGGAACAGCGCATCGCCGAGGCGCGGATCGATATCGAAATGTGCCGCCTGCTCTGCCTGAAAGCCGCGGACATGATGGACAAGGCGGGCAACAAGGCTGCCCAGGCCGAGATCGCGATGATCAAGGTTGCGGCCCCGCGCATGGCGCTGCGCATCATCGACGATGCGATCCAGGCGCATGGCGGCGCCGGCGTGTCCGAGGATTTCGGACTGGCCCGCGCCTATGCCGGCATCCGCACGCTGCGGCTCGCCGACGGCCCCGACGAGGTCCACAACCGCGCGATCGCGCGGCTCGAATTCGGCAAGCATGGCGGTCGCGATGCGATCGCCGCGGCCAAGGCCGCTGCGGGAGCACGCTGATGAAGGCCGCGGTCCTCTACGAAGCCAGAAAACCCCTCACCATCGAGGATATCACGGTCGACAAGCCCGGTCCGCGCGAAGTGCTGATCCGCACGGTCGCTTGCGGCGTATGCCGGTCGGACCTGCATTTCGTCGATGGCGCCTATCCGCATCCGCTGCCCGCAATCCCGGGGCATGAAGCGGCCGGCATCGTCGAAATGGTCGGCGAAGGCGTGACGACGGTGAAGGTCGGCGATGCCGTCGTCACCTGCCTCTCCGCCTTTTGCGGCCATTGCGAATTCTGCGTCACCGGCCGGATGTCGCTGTGCCTGGGTGGGGATACCCGCCGGAAGAAGAGCGAACCGTCCCGACTCAGCATGGGCGGTGCGCCGATCAACCAGATGCTCAACCTGTCGGCCTATGCCGAACAAATGCTCGTCCACGAACATGCCTGCGTCGCGATCGATCCCGAAATGCCGCTCGACCGTGCCAGCATTCTGGGCTGCGCCGTCACCACCGGGGCCGGCGCGATCTTCAACGTCGCGCGACCGACGCCAGGCGAGACCGTCGCGGTCGTGGGCTGCGGCGGCGTCGGGCTGGCCGCGATCAACGCAGCACGCATCGCCGGCGCGGGCCGGATCATCGCGGTCGATCCCGTGCCGGAGAAGCGCGCACTCGCCGAGAAGCTGGGCGCCACCGACATGATCGATTCAGCAGCGGAAGGCGCGGTCGACGAAATCCTCGCGCTGACCAAGGGCGGCGTCGACCATGCCATCGAAGCGGTCGGCCGTCCGGCATCGGGCGATATGGCGATCAAGCTGTTGCGCCGTGGCGGCACCGCCACTGTGCTCGGCATGATGCCGCTCGATCACAAGACCGGGTTGAGCGCGATGGACCTGCTGACGGGCAAGAAGCTGCAGGGCGCCATCATGGGGGGCAATCGCTTCCCAGTCGATATCCCGCGGCTCGTCGATTTCTATATGCGCGGCCTGCTCGACCTCGACACGATCATCGCCGAGCGTGTGCCGCTGAGCCAGATCAACCACGCGTTCGACGAACTCCGCAAGGGCGACTCGGCACGCACCGTGATCGTGTTCGACGCATGACCGAGAGCGCTGAGTCATCCATGACCGGCACGGTCGACGTTCCGGAAAAGGACCGGCTGGACGAAACGGCGCTGACCGCGTGGATGACGGTGAACGTCGCAGGTTTCCAAGGCCCGATCCGGCTGACCAAGTTCAAGGGCGGGCAATCCAACCCGACCTATCGCATCGATTCCCCCAGCGGCGCTTATGTGCTGCGCCGCAAACCCTTCGGCCCGCTGCTGCCCTCCGCCCATGCGGTCGATCGCGAATACAGGCTGATCGCGGCGCTTCACCCCACCGGTTTTCCGGTGGCACGACCCTATGGACTGTGCACCGATGACGGCGTGATCGGTTCGATGTTCTACGTGATGGGGTTGGTCGAAGGGCGCAGCCTGTGGGACGGTTCGCTGCCCGGCATGGCGCCCGGCGAGCGGCGCAACATCTATAATGCGATGATCGATACGATGGCGGCGTTGCACGGCATCGATCACGAGGCGGTGGGCCTGGGCGACTATGGCAAGCCCGGCAATTATTTCGAACGCCAGGTCGGCCGCTGGACCAAACAATATCGCGCGTCCGAGACCGAACATATGCCCGAGGTCGAGCGGCTGATCGAATGGCTGCCCCGGACGATGCCCGCGCAGGATCGCGTGTCGATCGTCCATGGCGACTTCCGCATCGATAACATGATCTTCGATGCGGCCGAGCCCCGTGTGCTTGCGGTGCTCGACTGGGAGCTTTCGACGCTTGGCGATCCGCTTGCGGACTTTTCGTATCTGCTGATGAACTGGGTGACCGAGCCCGAAGGCCGCTCGGGCATCCAGGGCCTCGACCTTCCGGCACTCGGCATTCCGACGCTCGAAGAGACGGTGGAACGCTATTGCGCTGCGACCGGACGCACAGGCCTGCCGGACCTCAACTGGTATTTCAGCTACAATCTGTTCCGCCTCACCGGCATCGTCCAGGGCATCCGGAAACGCATCCTCGAGGGGACCGCGTCGAGCGCGCAGGCGGAAGCGACCGCCGCGCGCGCGCCGTCGCTGGCAAAGGCGGCCTGGGGCTTCGCGGTGAAGGCAGGCGCGGAATAGGAGACGCGATATGATCGGACGGTTGCAGGGCAAGAGCGCGGTCATCACCGGCGCGGGATCGGGTATCGGCCGCGCCACGGCGTTGCTGTTCGCGCGCAACGGCGCGCGGCTGGTGATCGGCGACAAGGCCGAGAGCATACACGAGACGGCGAAACTGATCCGCGACGAGGGCGGAGAGGTCAACGCGATCCAGATGAATGCAGGCAAGGAGGAGGATGTGAAGAACCTCGTCCAGACCGCACGGCTTTCCTATGGCGGGCTGGATATCGCCCATGCCAATGCCGGCATCTCGGGCGGGCTGACCGGCATATTCGACCATAGTGTCGATGACTGGCAGCAGATCCTGCAGGTCAATCTGATCGGCCCCTATCTGATCGTGAAACATGCCGCGCAGGAGATCATGAAGAAGGGCTCGGGCTCGATCATCTGCACCGCAAGCGTCGCCGGCATCCGGTCCGGCGCGGGCTGCCCCGCTTATTCCGCGTCGAAGGCCGGAGTGATCAACCTCGTCCAGACCGCTGCACAGCAGCTTTCGGGAACGGGCGTGCGCGTCAACGCCATCTGCCCCGGCCTGATCGAGACCGGCATGACCGAGCGCGCCTTTGTCTATGCACGCGAAAAGGGCGTCGAGGAGAAGATCGGCCGGTTGAATCCGCTGCGCCGCGCGGGCCAGCCAGAAGAAATCGCGTTCGCGGCCTTGTTCCTGGCGTCGGACGAATCCAGCTATGTGAACGGCCAGGCGATCGCGGTCGATGGCGGGCTTTCCAGCTCGCATCCCGTGACCCGTCAGGAAACCGGCAAGACCGCGGCATGAAGGACAATCATCGGTGAAATATCGCAAGCTCGGCGACAGCGACCTCCAGGTTTCGGAAATCTCGCTCGGATCATGGCTGACCTTCGGCGTCGGCGTGGAGGCGGACAAGGCGCGCGCCTGTCTCGATCGCGCGCTCGGGATCGGCATCAACTTCATCGACACCGCCAATATCTATGGCCGGGGCGCTGCCGAGACGTTTCTGGGTGACGCGCTGAAAGACCGCTCCCGCAACAGTTATGTGCTGGCGACGAAACTGTTCTTTCCGATGACCGAAAATGACCGTGGCCTGTCGCGTACGCAGATCCTCAAACAGGTCGATGCGTCGCTGACGCGGCTCAAGACCGACTATGTCGATCTTTATCAATGCCACCGCTATGACGACGAAACCCCGATCGAAGAGACGATGGAGGCGCTGAGCGAAGTCGTCCGTTCGGGTAAGGCACGCCATATCGGTTTTTCGGAATGGTCGCCGCAGAATATCCGCGACGCGCTTGCCGTACCCGGCACCGTGAAATTCGTTTCGAGCCAGCCGCAATATTCGCTGCTGTGGCGCGCGCCCGAAGCCGAAGTCATTCCGCTTGCCGCCGCAAACGGCATTTCGCAGATCGTCTGGTCCCCGCTGGCGCAGGGCGTGCTCACCGGCAAATACCGGCCGGGTCAGGCACCACCACCCGATAGCCGCGCGACCAGCGACCAGATGGGCGGTTTCATCGATCGCTTCATGAACGACGCGGTGCTCGGCGCCGTCGACCAGTTGCGTCCGCTTGCCGCGGAAGCCGGCTGCACGCTCGCGCAGTTCGCGCTCGCCTGGGTGCTCAGCAACCCCAATGTCGCATCGGCGATCATTGGCGCCAGCCGCCCCGAACAGGTCGACGACAATGCCGCTGCCAGCGGGCTTTCGATCGATCCCGCTCTGTTCGAAAAGGCCGAGGCGATCGCCGCCTCGATCGTGCGCACATGATCACCATGTCCGACCCCACCGATCTCGGCTTCGACGCCGAACGCCTCGCCCGCATTCCCGCGCATCTGAAGGCGAAATATCTCGATACCGGCAAATTGCCGCACGCCGCGCTGCTGATCGGCCGCGGCGACGAGATCGCCCATCTTTCGGTCCAGGGCGAAGCCCGCGCGGGAGAGGCTTTGAAGGAGGATGCGCTCTTCCGCATCGCCTCCATGACCAAGCCGATCACGTCGGTGGCGTTCATGCAACTGGTCGAGGAAGGCAAGCTCGCGCTCGCCGACCCGGTTCACCGCGTGATCCCCGAATGGAAGGATATCGGCGTGTTCGTGGCGGGCGGCGGCAACCAGCCCTTCGCCACGCGCCCGACGACCGCGCCGATGCGGATGATCGACCTGCTGCGCCATACCTCGGGCCTGACCTATGGGTTCCAGGAACGCACACCGATCGACGCGGCCTATCGCGCGGCCAGGCTGGAGGCGTTTTCCGGCCCCGACCTGGAAGAGCTGATCAAGCTGCTCGCCGGCATCCCGCTCCAGTTCGACCCCGGCAGCGCCTGGAATTACTCGGTCGCCACCGACATCCTCGGCGCGATCATTCAGCGCGTCGACGATCGCCCACTGGACGAGGCGATCGCAGCGCGCGTCACCCGCCCGCTCGGCATGGATGACACGCATTTCCAGGTGCCGGCGGACAAGCAGCACCGGCTGCCCGACTGCTATGTCTTCAATGCGGCCGACAATAAGAAGATGTATGATCCGGGTGCGACCAGCGCCTGGGCGCGCAAGCCCAACCAGCTTTCGGGCGGCGGGGGCATGGCATCGACTCTGGCGGACTATCACCGCTTCTGCCGGATGCTGCTGAACGAAGGCGAGCTGGATGGCGCACGGATCATCAGCCGCAAGACGCTGTCGCTGATGACCGCCAATCATCTGCCGGGCGGCGGCGACCTGACCCAGCATTCCAAGGCGCTGTTCAGCGAGGCCGAGAATGCCGGCACCGGCTTTGGCCTCGGATTTGCGACCACGATCGATCCCGCAGCGACAATGGTGCCGGGATCGAAGGGCGACTATTTCTGGGGCGGCATGTTTTCGACCGCCTTCTTCGTCGATCCGCAGGAGGATGTGATCATGATCTTCATGACGCAGCTCATGCCGTCGAGCACCTATCCCGTGCGCCGCGAAATCAAGACCATGCTCTACGCCGCGCTCGCCGATTAAGACCGAAGCAGATTTCGAGACAAAAAAACTGGAGGAACCAATGTCCGTCGTCACCACCGAACGCCATGGCGAAATACTCGTCATCATCTCCAACAACCCGCCGGTGAACGCGCTCGGCGCGGCGGTGCGCCTGGGTCTCAAGGCCGGCATAGAAGAAGCGCTGGGCGACGATAGCGTGAAGGCGGTGGTCATTCGCTGCGACGGCCGCACCTTCTTCGCCGGTGCCGACATCACCGAATTCACCAAGGCTCCGGTCGAGCCCGGCCTGCCCACCCTGGTCGATCTGATCGAAGCCAGCACCAAGCCCGTGATCGCCGCGATCCATGGCACCGCGCTGGGCGGTGGGCTCGAAACCGCCCTCTCCTGCCACTATCGCGTCGCCGTTCCGTCCGCCCAGCTCGGCGTGCCCGAAGTGAAGCTCGGCCTTTTGCCCGGCGCCGGCGGCACCCAGCGTCTGCCGCGCGTCGCGGGCATCGAGGCTGCCGTCGAGATGTGCTCGACCGGCAATCCGGTGAGTGCGGCCAAGGCGGAAAGCCTGGGGCTCGTCGATCTTGTAGCTGAGGAAGGCAAGCTCGCCGAGACGGCGATCGCCTTTGCGCGCGACTGCATCGCCAAGGGGCCGCGCAGGTCGAGTGAATTGCCGGTCAAAGGCGATCCCGCATCGATCGAGGCCTTTGCCAAGGCCAATGCCAAGAAATTCCGCGGTTTCGACGCCCCGGCCGCCAACATCGCCTGCGTCGAAGCAGCCACCCGCCTGCCCTTCGCGGAAGGCATCGCGTTCGAGCGTCAGGAATTCATGAAGTTGATGATGGGCAGCCAGTCCGCCGCCCAGCGCCACATCTTCTTCTCCGAGCGCAAGGCATCGAAGATCGACGATGTGCCCGAGGACACCAAGCTGCGCGACATCCGCAAGGTCGGCATGATCGGTGCCGGCACGATGGGCGGTGGCATCTCGATGAACTTCCTGAGCGCCGGCATTCCGGTGACGATCGTCGAGATGAAGCAGGACGCACTCGACCGCGGCACCGGCCTGATCCGCAAGAATTACGAGGCGAGTGCCGCCAAGGGTCGAATCAAGCCCGAGCAGGTCGAGGCCGCGATGGGCATCCTCACGCCGACGCTCGACATGAACGATCTCGCCGATTGCGACCTGATCATCGAAGCCGTCTTCGAGAATATGGACGTGAAGAAGGAAGTCTTCGGCAAGCTCGACGCGATCGCCAAGCCCGGTGCGATTCTGGCATCCAACACCAGCTATCTCGATGTGAACGAGATCGCGGCGTCGACCAGCCGGCCGCAGGACGTGCTCGGCCTGCACTTCTTCTCGCCCGCCAACGTCATGAAGCTGCTGGAGGTCGTGCGCGGCGCGAAGACCGCGCCGGACGTGCTGGCGACCGCCATGGCGGTGGCCAAGAAGATCAAGAAGGTCGCGGTGGTCGCGGGCGTGTGCGACGGCTTCATCGGCAACCGCATGCTGAAGCCCCGCCAGCTTGAGGCGATGCAGTTGCTGATGGAAGGTGCCACGCCGCAGCAGATCGACAAGGTCCATGTCGATTTCGGCATGCCGATGGGTCCGTTCCAGATGAGCGATCTCGCCGGCGTCGACATCGGCTGGCATCGCGATCCGACGCGCATCGAGAATGTCCGCGACGCGCTCTGCGCGGTCGGCCGCTGGGGCCAGAAGACCGGCAAGGGTTTCTACGATTATGACGAGAAGCGAAATCCCTCGCCCAGCGCCGAAGTGCAGGCGATCATCGACGATTTCTCGGCCAAATCGGGCGCCGTGAAGCGTGAGATCAGCGACGAGGAGATCATCGAGCGGACGCTGTATACGATGGTCAACGAAGGCGCGCTGATCCTGGAAGAGAAGATGGCGCAGCGTGCGTCGGACATCGATGTGGTCTGGGTCTATGGCTATGGCTGGCCGGTCTATCGCGGCGGCCCGATGTTCTGGGCCGATCTGGAAGGCGTGGACAAGATCAAGGCCGGGCTGGAGAAGCACGGCTTCGCGATCGCACCGCTGCTGGCGGAGAAGGCGGCAAGCAAGGGGCGGTTCAACTAACCGCCCTCTTCTATCGCCGTCATTGCGAGTGCAACGAAGCAATCCAGGGATGCATCCACACCCTGGATTGCTTCGTCGCTACGCTCCTCGCAATGACGACCGAGAGATTTTGGCGAAATGGCGGAGTACGGGAGGTTCAGCCAACGCAGAACCTACCCGCTCAGCGCGGGCCGTAAGCCCCGATCAACGCATCCGCGGCACGAACCAGTGCCAGAGCAGGCCCCTGGCTGCCGAAGATATGATGGGTGCTGTACGCGCCCTCGATCAGCATCAGCACGCCGTCGGCCAACGCCTCGGGCTCGCGCACGTCCATCTTGCGCGTGATGTCCACCAGCCGGCTGCGGAACGCGACCTTGCAATCCTCCACCACCGGCCGGCCGGGATGGCTGTGCTCGGGAAACTCGACAGCGGTGTTGGACATCGGGCAACCGCGGAAATCCGGGCTGGTCATCTGCAGCGCATAATGCGCAACCACCGCGCGAAGCTGATCGCGCGGATTCTCTCCCGCCGCCTCGACGGCGGCATCGATCTCCGCACAGCTTTCCTCGACATAGGATTCAAGGCACGCCGCGATCAGCGCATCCTTCGACTCATAGCTGCGATAGAGGCTCGGCTTGGTGACGCCCGCCTGGCAGACGATCTCGTCGACGCCGACCGCGCGGATGCCGCGCTTGTAGAACAGCTCGCGCGCAGTCTCGAAAATCCGCAGGCCAGCGCCCTTGCGGGGCTCGCAGATGCAATCGGCTTCAGTGTCGGCGGTCTTGCTTTTCATTCAAGGAGCGTCCGTGCGGTTTAAAAGGATGTAACAGACCGGTACCTAAAGTGCAAACTCTGCACCCGGGATGAACGCGTCGGATCCAATCCGTCAAGCGCATGCGATCAAGATGTTGATTATACGCAAATATTCAACATCGCTTTCAGCCCTGTTAGCTTTTCTATCGTCACTCAGTTCGCAAGCGCAGCAGAAAATCGCTTGCCATGTTACCGATCGGTACCTATTAGATGCGTACCGATCGGTAACATCCGATTCGGACTTAGAGACAGATCAGAACAGGGAGTTGCTCCGATGGCCTATCGTGCCTTCGACGGGTGGCCTTTCGACGTCGCCGCTCAACAAGCGGACGAGACGACGACTGCCGCGCCCGCAACAGAACCAGTCTTCACGCCGCTCGAGCTGCATGTGCTCGCGCTTGCCGCGCGTGATGCCGCCTGGAGCGTGCGCCCGCGCACGCGCTTCGTGCGCATCGTCGAGGCATTGTTCGGCATCCGCCGCCCAAATCCACTCGCCAATCCCCGGCTGGAGGCGCTGCGTCGCTTCGCGGTGATTGTCCGAAATCTCCGCGGCAGCCCCCCCGCCGCAGAGATCGAAGCCTTTCTTGCCGCGGGCTTCTCGCCCCGCGCGGCAACCGCCCTCTCTTCCCTTTCCCGCTGAAAAGGCGTCCCCCATGTACAAGTCCTTTCCCGATCGCGACCCCGCCAAGAGCGACTCCGAGCAGCCCGAGGTACAGCCCGGTAACATCGACACGCCCGGCGAGCCGAAGCGCCTGCCCTGGGGCGTGAAGCGCAAGACGCAGACCGGTATCGCCGCCGCGCTCGTCGTTGCGGCCGCCTTTGCCGGCATCAAGGGTTTTGGCGGCAGCGAGGCACAGGCCGATGCGCCGCCCCCGCCCAATGTCACCGTCAGCCAGCCGCTGCAGCGCGCGATCACCGAATGGGACGACTATACCGGCCGGTTCGAAGCCAGCCAGGCAGTCGAAATCCGTCCGCGCGTCTCCGGCCAGCTGACCGGTGTCCATTTCAAGGACGGCGATATCGTGCAGCGCGGCCAGTTGCTCTTCACCATAGACCAGCGTCCGTTCCTCGCCGCCCTCGCCGAAGCACGCGCGCGCGCCGCATCCGCGCAAACCCAGCTCGCGCTCGCACACAGCGAATATGCCCGTGCCGCGCGCCTCGTCAGCGACGAAGCGGTGAGCCAGGAGGAAGTGGATTCGCTGCGCGCCGCGATGCGATCGGGTGAGGCTGGCGTTGCGGCCGCACAAGCACAGGTCCGCAGCCGTCAGCTCGATCTGGAATTCACCCAGGTCCGTTCGCCGGTGACCGGCCGCATCTCCGATCGCCGGGTCGACGTGGGCAATCTGGTCGGCGCCAATGACTCGATGCTCACCACGGTGCTCGCACTCGATCCGATCTACTTCACCTTCGACGGATCGGAGGCGCTGTACCTCAAGGGATTGCGCGACCGGCAGAAGGATGGCGGCGCGCAGCAGGTTCAGATCAAGCTGCAGGACGAAGCCGATTACAGCTGGACCGGCAAGGTCGACTTCACCGACAATGCCATCGATCCGAAGTCCGGAACGATGCGCGGCCGGGCAGTGATCGCCAACCCGAATTACTTCCTGGCGCCCGGCATGTTCGGCAATATGCGGCTGACCGATGGCGGTTCGGCCCAGGCGATGCTGATCCCCGATGCCGCGGTCCGCACCGACCAGGCCCGCAAGGTGGTGTTCGTCGTGGCGAAGGACGGCACAGTCTCCGCCCGTCCGGTGGTGCCCGGCCCGCTCGTCGGCGGCCTGCGCAGCATCCGATCGGGGCTGAAGGCCGACGATCGCGTCGTCATCCAGGGCCTGCAATTCGCCATGCCCGGCAGCAAGGTCAATGCGCGCGCCGGCAAGATCGATCCGCCGACGTCCTTCACCCCCTCGAACACTCCGGTCCAGACACCGTCGGCATCACAGGCGACGCTGGCGACACGCTGATCCATTTCCCCCGCCGTTCGGACTGAGCCTGTCGAAGTCCCTGCCCTTCTCTTTGGCCTCGACGCCGAAGAAGAACAGGGCTTCGACAAGCTCAGCCCGAGCGGCTGGAGGAAAAAGGACCGCGCTCGCATAAAACAAAAGGCAAAAAGCCATGGGCATCAGTCACTTCTTCATCCGCCGCCCGATCTTCGCAGGCGTCATCGCGATCATCATCTCGATCGTCGGCGCCGCCGCCTATTTCGGGCTGCCGATCGCGCAATATCCCGATGTGGTGCCACCCACGGTCACCGTGTCCGCCAGCTATCCCGGCGCATCCGCCGAGACGGTGGCGGATACCGTCGCCGCGCCGATCGAGCAGCAGATCAACGGCGTCGACAACATGCTCTACATGTCGTCGCAATCGACCGGCGACGGACGGCTGACGGTCACCGCGACCTTCAAGATCGGCACCAATCTCGATACCGCACAGGTGCTGGTGCAGAACCGCGTCGCACTGGCCGAGCCCAGCCTGCCTGAAGAGGTGCGCCGCCAGGGCGTGGTCGTCCGCAAGAGTTCGCCGTCATGGCTGATGGCGGTCAATGTACTGTCGCCCGATGGTTCGCTCGATCGCGGCTATGTCTCCAACTATGCGCTAACCCAGCTCAAGGACCGGTTGACCCGCGTCGACGGTATCGGCGACGTGCAGGTGTTCGGCGCACGCGATTATGCGATGCGCGTCTGGATCGATCCCGGTCGCGCCGCCACGCTGGGCCTGACCGCGGGCGACATCGTCACCGCGCTGCGCTCGCAGAACGTCCAGGTCGCCGCAGGCACCGTCGGCCAGCCCCCCTTCGCCACCGGCGCCGCGCAACAGCTCAACGTCGAGACCCAAGGCCGCTTCAAGACCGCCGAGGAATTCGCCAACATCATCGTCAAGACCGATGAGAGCGGCGCGATCACGCGGCTGCGCGACGTCGCGCGGGTCGAGCTGGGCGCCGAGGATTATGGCGTGAACGCCTATCTGTCGGGCCAGGACTCGATCATCCTGGGCATCACCCAGCGGCCGGGCACAAACGCACTTGCCGCAGCGCTCGGCATCAAGTCCGAACTGGCAGACGCCGCCAAGACCTTCCCCAAGGGCCTGGAATACCGGATCATCTGGAACCCCACCGAGTTCATCGGTGAATCCATCACGGCGGTGCAGAAGACGCTGTTCGAAGCGGTACTGCTCGTCGTGCTCGTCATCATCGTCTTCCTGCAGAGCTGGCGCGCGGCGGTCATCCCGGTCATCGCGATCCCGGTTTCGCTGATCGGCACCTTCGCGGTGCTCGCGGCCTTCGGCTATTCGCTCAACACATTGTCGCTGTTCGGGCTGGTGCTCGCGATCGGCATCGTCGTCGACGACGCGATCGTCGTGGTCGAGAATGTCGAACGCAATATCGAACATGGGCTGAGCCCGAAGGAGGCTGCGCACCGTTCGATGGACGAGGTGTCGGGAGCGCTCGTCGCGATCGTGCTCGTCATGTGCGCGGTGTTCGTGCCGACCACCTTCCTCACCGGCATTTCGGGTGAATTCTATCGACAGTTCGCGGTGACGATCGCGACCGCGACGATCATCTCGCTCGTCTTGTCGCTCACTTTGTCGCCCGCACTCGCCGCCCGGCTGCTCAAGCCCAAGGCGACCGAAGCCCCCGCCAGCGGCTGGCAGCGCATCGCCTATCGTGCGGGCGAACGCTTCAACACCAGCTTCGACAAGCTGAGCAGCTGGTATGGCGGTTTCACCCACCGCGTCGCGGGTGCGCCTAAGAAGATGCTGATCACCTATGCGGGCTTGGTCGTCGCCACGGTCGGGATCTTCTGGGCAACCCCGGCGGGCTTCGTTCCCGCGCAGGACCAGGGCTATGCGCTTGCCGCGATCCAGCTTCCCCCGGGCAGCTCGGTCGAGCAGACCGACCGCGTCCTGAAAAAGGCGGTGAAGAAGCTGCTCGAGGTGCCCGGCACCGAAGCCGCGGTGATGTTCGCGGGCTTTGACGGCGCATCGGGCACTCAGGCGTCCAATGCCGCCGCCGCCTATATCACCTTCAAGCCCTTCTCCGAGCGTTCTGGCACCGACCGGACCGAGGCGAATATCGAGAACGACATGCGCGCGGCACTCGCCGACATGGACGAGGCAGTCGCCTTCGTCCTGCCGCCCCCGGTCATCCAGGGCATCGGCAATGGCGGCGGCTGGCGCATGATGGTGCAGGATCGCAATGGCGAGGGCTATCAGGCGCTCGAACAGGCGGCCGGCGGCGTTATCGGCGGGGCCCATAAGGAAAAGGGCCTGATGAATGTCTTCACGCTCTACAACACCGCCACGCCGCGCATCTACGCCGATATCGACCGCGCCAAGGCCGACATGCTGGGCGTGCCCGCAAGCCGGGTGTTCGAGGCGCTCCAGGTCTATCTGGGCTCGGCCTATGTGAACGACTTCAACCTGCTCGGCCGCACCTTCCGCGTCACCGCACAGGCCGATGCGTCCTTCCGCGACGATCCGGCGGACATCGCGCAATTGAAGACGCGCTCCAATTCGGGCGGCATGGTGCCGATCGGTGCTGTCGCGACCTTCGAGAACAAGACCGGCCCCTATCGCGTCACCCGCTACAATCTCTTCCCCGCGGTCGAGATCGATGGCGAAACGTCGAAGGGCTTTTCCACCGGCCAGTCGATCGCGACGATGGAAGTGATGGCGAAAAACCTGCCATCCGGCTTCAGCAGCGAATGGACGGGCATCGCCTTCGAACAGAAGGCAGCGGGCAATGTCGCGGCGATCGTCTTCGGCATGGCGGTGATCTTCGTGTTCCTTGTGCTCGCCGCCCAGTTCGAAAGCCTGATCCTGCCGCTGGCGATCATCCTGATCGTACCGATGACATTGCTGGCTGCAATGGCGGGCGTGAACCTGCGGGGGATGGACAATAATATCCTGACGCAGATCGGCCTGATCGTGCTCATCGCGCTTGCCGCCAAGAACGCGATCCTGATCGTCGAGTTCGCCAAACAGGCCGAGGAACGCGGCGCCACCGCACTCCAGGCCGCTGTCGAAGCAGCGCAGTCGCGGCTTCGTCCGATCCTGATGACCAGCTTCGCCTTCATCCTGGGCGTGCTTCCGCTGGTCACCGCGTCGGGCCCCGGTTGGGAGCTCCGTCAGGCGCTGGGTACTGCCGTGTTCTTCGGAATGATCGGCGTCACCTTCTTCGGGCTGATCTTCACCCCGGTCTTCTACGTCGCCCTCCGGAACATGCGCGGCTGGCTGCCGCGCCGCCGGACGCCGTCCGAGCCCGCGCTCCAGCCCGCCGAATAAGGGAGAACAGAATAATGACCCGCTTTCGCAACGTCACTTTGGCCTTCGCCAGCGCCCTGACCCTCGCCGCCTGCGCGGTCGGCCCCGACCATATCGCGCCGGTGCCCAAGCCCGCGGCTGCCGGCCAGTTCGTCGCCGCGGCCAACCCCGCCTTCACCGCCGCCGAGCCCGCGGGCCAATGGTGGCGGCTCTACCAGGATCCGGTGCTCGACACGCTGGTTGCGGACGCTCTTGTCCACAACACCGATCTGCGCGTCGCCACCGCCAACCTTTCTCGCGCACGAGCCCAGCTGCGCGAGACCCGCGCCGGCCGATTGCCCCAAGCCTCGGTCGGCGCGGGAGCCACCTATGGACGCTTGCCGGCGATCCAGGCTCCCCAGGGCATCGACCGGACCGACAGCAGTTTCGACATCGGTCTGAGCGTCGCCTACGAAGTCGACCTGTTCGGGCGGGTCAGCCGCTCGATCGAGGCGATGCGTGGCGATGCCGATGCAGCCGAGGCGGCGCGTGATGCGGTGCGTGTCGCGGTCGCCGCCGAGACGGCACGCGCCTATGCCGATGCCAGCGCCGCCGCCGAGCGGCTTTCGGTTGCCGAGCGTACCGTCACGCTGATCGACCAGACGTTGAACGTCACCACCAAACGCTTCGAAGCGGGTCGCGGCACGCGGCTCGACGTTGCACGCGTCGCGTCCCTCCGCGACCAGCAACGTGCCGCGCTGCCTCCGCTTCAAGCCGAGCGTGATGGGGCCTTGTTTCGCCTCGCCATGCTCACCGGCCGCGCGCCCGCCGAGCTCCCCGTGGAGGCGGGCGCGCGCCGGACAATATTGAAGCTGGATCAGGCGATCCCGGTCGGCGACGGCCGCGCCCTGATCGCGCGTCGCCCCGACGTGCGCCAGGCCGAACGGCGGCTGGCAGCGGAGACCGCCAGGATCGGCGTCGCGACCGCCGATCTCTATCCGCGGATCAGCTTCGGCGCTTCGATCGGCGCGACGGGACCGTCGATCGGCGATCTCTTCACCGGCGGCCCGTTCCGCTGGCTGCTCGGACCGCTGCTCAACTGGACCTTCCCCAACCAGGAAGCCAATCGCGCGCGGATCGAACAGGCAGAGGCATCCTCGGCAGCAGCGCTCGCCAATTTCGACGGCGTCGTGCTGGGTGCTCTCCGCGAAACCGAAACCGCGCTGTCAGCCTATGCGCATGAGCTCGACCGGCGGATCGCGCTCAACGACGCGCGCGTTCAGGCCGATACCGCCGCACGGCTGGCCCGTATCCAGTTGCGCGAAGGCAAGATCGACTCGCTCGCCGTGCTCGACGCCGAACGCTCGCTGGCGCAGGTCCAGGCCGATCTGGCACTGTCCGACGCACGGGTCGCAACAAGCCAGGTCGATCTGTTCCGCGCGCTGGGTGGCGGCTGGCAGGTGGTGACGACCGGGGGTTAAGGACAAGCAGCCCCCTTCCCCAACACACCGTCATGCTGAACTTGTTTCAGCATCCATGCTTCGGCCCGCGCCGCAGCGCCCGTTCGGGCATGGACCCTGAAACAAGTTCAGGGTGACGGACTGGGATTAAGGCTTCGCCATCCCAAAACAGGCCGAATAATCCACCCCCGCGGACACCCCATCCGCCTCGCGCGCCTTGACCTCCGCCGCGACGCCATCGCGCGCTTCGGCCATCGCAGCATCGACCTCCGGCCCCGACTTGCCCTGCCCACGCAGCGCTTCACGCGCCTTGTGGTCGAGGATCGACGCGATCGTCGACAGCTTCTTCGCATCGTCGGACAGGCCGTTACGGCCGTGCTCGTCGTCATAGGCCAGCCGCAGCATCGCCGCACATTGCGGCAGGGTCGGCGCCGGAAGCGCGGGCAATGACTCGCGCATCAATGCCAGGCAGGCCGTCACCTCGGCATCGGACAGCGTCTTCGTTTTCTGGTGCGCCGCAACCGCGGCGAGGATCGCATCGCGGACCTGCTCGCGGGTCTGGCCGCTCTGTTTCATCACCCGCTCGCCGACGACCTGCGCGAAGCGCGCGCCGTCCTCATCGAGCGGCGGCCAACGCGTCTCGCCGCGTCCCTGCCCATAGGCGACGATCGCGAGCGTGGCGACACAGTCGATATCGCGTTTCTGGGCTGCATCGAACGATGCGGCCGCCATCAGCATGATCCATTCAACCACGCAGCGGCCCCAATGCCTTCACGCGATAGCAGGGCTTGAGATCGAAATCCTCCGGCTGTTCGCGCACGGCGCGGCGCTCGGCGGCGATCTCGGCATCGGCGGCCACGGTCGGATCGGCGGCTGCGCGTTGCTCGGCAACAACGATCGCACGCAGCGCAGCGCTATCCGCTGCGAAGCCGGCGGTCATCGCTGGGTCCCCGCTCTTCTGCTTGAGTTGCTCCAGTGTGATTTCGAACAGCGCAGTGCAGCGCGCCGCGCTCGGCAAGGCCGAGGATGCGGGCGCGTCTTGCCCAAAGGCAAGCAGCAAGGCGGCGGAGAGCCATAATTCCATAGGACCTGCTTGCCACGCCACGCCCCGCTTGAAAACTCCGGACATGACGGCGACAAGCGGGCCGTGCCGCGCCTCACCCCGATTCTCGCGCTCCTTGCGGGGCTCGCCTCAGCCACAGGCTTTGCGCCATGGGGGCTCTGGCCGGTCACGATCGGCTGTTTCGCGCTGCTTCTCCACCTGGTTCGCACCGCACCGACACTGAAGCGCGCGCTGCTGACCGGCTGGCTGTTCGGCGTCGGACATTTCACCGTCGGGCTCAACTGGATCGCCCATGCCTTCACCTTCCAGGACGCCATGCCGCACTGGTATGGTTATGGCGCGGTCATATTGCTGTCGCTCTATCTCGCCGTTTATCCGGCGATGGCGGCGGGCCTTGCCTGGCGCTGGGGCACCGATATCGGTGCACTTTTCCCCCGTCATTCCCGCGAAAGCGGGAATCCCGCTTCTTCTTTTACCGCCGACGATCAGGAAAAGCGGGATTCCCGCTTTCGCGGGAATGACGGAACAGGGTTCGTCCTGACCTTCGCCGCCGCCTGGATCGTCACCGAATGGCTGCGCGCGACGATGTTCACCGGCTTCGCCTGGAACCCGCTGAGCGCCATCACCTACGATCTGCCGACGGCACTCTATGCCCGCTGGGTCGGCACTTATGGCCTGTCGGGCCTGCTCATCGCCTTTTTCGGCTGCTGGGCGATTGCATTGCACCGCGTGTCGATCCCTGTCCGCATGCTCGGCAAGCCATCGGTCGCCATCTATTTCGGCAAGTCGATGGCCTATGCGGCGGGCGCCGTTGCGCTGCCGATCGCGCTGTTCATGGCATTGCCGCTCTGGCGGACGCCGCTGCCCGCAAATGGCGCGCTTCTCCGCGTGGTCCAGCCCAATATCGGCCAGGAAACCAAATATGATCCGGCCCAGGACGCGTTGAATTTCCGGAAGCTGGCCCAGCTTTCCGGCCGGCCGGGCGCCGAACCGCGGCTGCTGCTCTGGCCCGAAGCCGCCGTACCCGAATATCTGGACGAAGAACCCTATGCCCGGGCGCGTATCGCATCGCTGCTGGGGCCGCGCGACATCCTGCTGCTCGGCGCAACCAAGCGCTATCGCGAGGACAAGGTCGTCGGCGGCTATCTGGAAGAGCGCACGATCGGCGGCCGCAATTCGATGTACGCAATGGACGCCGGGGGGCGCCTGCTGCGCCGCTACGACAAGGCGCATCTCGTCCCCTATGGCGAATATCTGCCGATGCGGCCGATCCTCTCGGCGATCGGCCTGTCGCGCCTGGTGCCCGGCGATGTCGATTTCTGGCCCGGCCCCGGCCCGCAAAGCTACGCGCTGCCCGGCTTCGGCAAGGCCGGCATCCAGATCTGCTACGAGATCATCTTCTCGGGTCAGGTCGTCGACAGCGCCAATCGCCCCGATTTCCTGTTCAATCCATCGAACGACGCCTGGTTCGGCAGTTGGGGCCCGCCCCAGCATCTGGCCCAGGCACGGCTGCGCGCCGTGGAAGAGGGGATTCCCGTGATCCGCTCGACGCCGACCGGGATCTCAGCGGTGGTCGATGCGGACGGGCGCGTGCTCGCCAGCATTCCGCATCAGCAGGCCGGTTCTATCGAGACCCGCCTGCCTCCACCCCATGCGCCGACGCTCTTCGCGCGGCTGGGAAACATCCTGCCATTGCTGTTGGCAGTTTTTCTTGGGGCTGTCGGCGTTGCCTTGCGGCGCCGCCGCCGCTAAGGGAGTTTCCGCATTTAAAGCTTTCCTTATATCTACGGGTTTTCAGCCATGCGTAGCAATTATCTCTTCACGTCCGAGTCCGTTTCCGAAGGCCATCCCGATAAGGTCTCCGACCAGATCTCGGATGCGATCGTCGATCTGTTCCTGTCGAAAGATCCCGAGGCGCGCATCGCCTGCGAGACGCTGACGACCACTCAGCTCGTGGTGCTGGCCGGCGAAATCCGCGGCAAGGGCATCATGGACGAGGCCGGCAACTGGGCGCCCGGCGTCAAGGAAGAGGTTGAGAACGCGGTTCGCCAGACGGTGAAGCGCATCGGCTACCAGCAGGACGGCTTCCACTGGGAAACGCTGACCTTCCACAACAATCTCCACCCCCAGTCCGCGCATATCGCGCAGGGCGTGGACGCGAGCGGCAACAAGGACGAAGGCGCTGGCGACCAGGGCATCATGTTCGGTTTCGCCTGTGACGAGACGCCAGACCTGATGCCGGCGACGCTCTATTACAGCCACAAAATCCTCGAGCGCATGGCGGCCGACCGTCATTCGGGCGCGGCACCGTTCCTGGAGCCCGACGCCAAGAGCCAGGTCACGCTGCGCTTCGAGAATGGCGAGCCCGCGGCCGCAACCGCGATCGTCGTCTCCACCCAGCATGCCAAGGGCTATGACGAAGGTGCGAACGAAGCCGAGCTGCACGCCTATGTGAAAAGCGTCGTGGCGGACATCCTGCCCGCAAAGCTGCTGTCGGACGCGACCGAATATCACATCAATCCCACCGGCAGCTTCGAGATCGGCGGACCTGATGGCGATGCGGGCCTGACCGGCCGCAAGATCATCGTCGACACCTATGGTGGCGCTGCCCCCCATGGCGGCGGCGCATTCTCCGGCAAGGATCCGACCAAGGTCGATCGCTCGGCGGCGTATATCACGCGTTATCTGGCGAAGAACATCGTCGCGGCCGGCCTCGCCAAGCGCTGCACCATCCAGCTCGCCTATGCGATCGGCGTCTCCAAGCCGCTGTCGCTTTATGTCGACACCCACGGCACCGGCACCGTCGGCGACGACAAGATCGAACAGGCGATCATGGCGATCGAGGATCTCGGCGGCCTCACCCCGCGCGCCATCCGTACCCATCTCGGCCTCAACAAGCCGATCTACCAGAAGACCGCCGCCTACGGCCATTTCGGCCGCACGCCCGATGGCGACTTCTTCCCCTGGGAGCGGACCGACCTGGTCGAGACGCTGAAGGCCGCGATCTGATCGACGGGCGCGCAAGCGCCCATGTCATGCTAATCTCCCCACCGACTCGTTCGGTGGGGAGATGACATGCGAACTTTTCCGGCGTTTATCCTGATTGCGGCATGCGTCGCGACCGCGCCAGCTTTGGCGGCCTATCCCACCGATGGCTGGACGCTGCCGATGAAGGCGGCAAAGCTGACCCCGGCACAGACCGACGCGATCATGCGCGCAGCCGGCTTCGCGAAAGCCGGCCGCCAGTGGAAGGGCTGCGACGGCACCTCCATTGCATCGATCGATGATGCGGCGCTCGACGGCGACGCCATTCGCGACCTCAACAGCGACGGTCGTCCCGAAGTGATCGTCCTGGACGAGGGCATCGCCTGTTACGGCAATACCGGCGTTCATTTCACGATCGTCACCCCGACGCCGACCGGCTGGAAAAGCTGGTATGACGAAGTCGGCATCCCCAAATTCCTGACGACCAAGGGCGTCGGCGGCTGGGCCGATATCGAAGTCGGCGGGCCCGGCTTCTGCTTCCCCGTCCAGCGCTGGAACGGCAAGGCCTATACCGTCATCCGCAGTCAGTATGACGGCAAGCCCTGTCGGCGATAACGGCCTTCGTTTCGCGGCGCGGCGTTGCCGTCTCGGCGAGGCTCGGTTAGGGGCGACGCCATGAACGATCCAGCCAGCATCCGTCGCCTCTATGGCCGCGCCAAGGGCCACAAATTGCGCCAGGGCCAGGCGCAACTCGTCGAGGAACTGCTGCCCGCGCTGAGCGTACCGGAAACGGGCGACGTCACCGCGTCCTCATTGTTCGGCGACAACCGCCCGCTCCATTTCGAGATCGGCTTCGGATCGGGCGAGCATCTCGCCTATCGTGCCGACCTGCTGCCCGATCATGGCTTTATCGGCTGTGAGCCGTTCCTCAACGGCGTGGTCGGCGCGCTGATGCACATTCGCGACGGCCATCTCGGCAATGTCCGCCTGCACATGGGCGACGCGCTCGACGTGCTGGAGCGGGTGCCGGACGGATCCTTGCGCTTCCTCTACCTACTTCACCCCGATCCCTGGCCCAAGGCACGCCATGCCAAGCGCCGGATGATGAACCACGGCCCGCTCGACCTGATCGCCGCCAAGCTCCAGCCCGGTGGCGAGTTCCGCCTGGGCACGGACGACCCGACCTATTGCCGTTGGTCGATGATGGTGATGAACCAGCGCAGCGATTTCGAATGGCTGGCGAAAGAGCCCAAGGACTTCCAGGTCCGCCCCGGCGGCTGGCCGGAGACGCGCTACGAAGCCAAGGCGCGCCGCAAGGGCCATGAGGTCTGGTACTTCCGGTACAAACGCCTCTGAAATCCCCCACCGTCAGGGAGCGCGGCGGAATCGGAATCCTTGCGTGCGATGGGAATTGACCGTGAAGCCCTGACCATCCTTGTCGAACGACAGGGTTGCTCCAGCGACTCCGAAGCTGCGCTGTGCGCTGTATGATCCGTCGCCATTGCGCCGGAAACTATGGACCGCGCCCTTGTCGCCGACAAAGGGAGACGAAATCGACGCCGTCAGTTCATCGCCCGCAAGCATGATGTCGTAGGTCGCGGGCAGTTCGTCGGAGACATAGCGGCCAGCGATGCTGTCTGCCCCGGAACCGGGCTCGTCGGTCAGGATATCGCCCTCGATGGCTTCGACGATCGCGTCGGCCTTGGCCGGCGCGGACCAGTCACCACGGTTGCACAGGACGGCGACCGACAGCTTTCGCTCCGGCAATCGCTCGAACATCGTCCTGAATCCCTCCATGACGCCGCTGTGCTGAACGAAGAACTGCCCGTTGCGCTGGCCGATCATCAGGCCGGGGCCGTAGCCCAGCCCGGCATTCTCGAACAAGGCAGGCTCACCGTTGGTCAATTTGCCCGGTGTCAGCATGATCGCGCGAACGGCCGCGGTCCAAACCCTTCCACCGACCGCGATGTCATGTTCGTAGCGCGCAAAGTCGTTCATCGAGATCATCAACCCGCCCGAACCGCTGAAGGACGGATAATTGTCGCGAACGGCAAAGCCATCGCCGGCCGGCGCATAACCATGGGCGATGTTGGCCCCGGTGGGCTTGGCGTCGTTCATGAAGAAGCTTCGCGTCATGCCGAGCGGCCGCAGGATCGCGTGTCTGGCATAGTCGGCAAAACGCATGCCTGAAGCGCGGGCGATCGTTTCGGCGAGGAGGACATAACCGCCATTGGAATATGACCAGGCGGTGCCGGGCGTGAAATTCGTCCCCTGCTGGCGCACCAAGAGCTGTAACGCCGTCGCCTTGTCGATATCGGCCGCGCTGCGAAAACCGGCGAGACCCGCAATCTCCCATGTGTCCCGGATCCCGGCCGTGTGCAGCATCAGCATGCGGACTGTCACAGGCGCCGCATATTCGGGCAGTTCGGGAATATATTTACGGACGTCGTCGTCGAGGCCCAGTCTCCCCTGCTCGATCAGCTTGGCGGCAGCGAGCGAGGTGAACTGCTTGGCGATCGACGCGGCGTAGAACAAAGTATCCCCGTCGATCGGCGTGCCGGCAGCAATATCGGCCGCCCCCGCACCGGTCACGAAAAGCGTCTTTCCGTCACGAAAGGCACCGGCCGCGCAGCCTGGCGCTGCAATCCCTTTCGGATCGGACAGGAGCGCCCTTGCACGATCGACGGGGTTCGCCTGCGCTGGCGCGACAGCACAGAGCAAGGCCGCCAGAAGCGAAGTTGTTTTCATGGTCCTCACCTTTGCCCCTGCTCCCGGATTTTCGCGACCAGGTCCGCGATGATCGCGAGAATCTCGGCGGGGCGTTCAAGCTGCGCCGCGTGCGTCATCTCCGGGATCACGATCATCTGCGCGTTGGTCGAGAGCGTTGCGATCTGATATGAATGGCGCACGAAATCGGCCTCGCTGAGCGGCGCATCGTCGGTCGTCGGATCGCCGAAATGATTTCCGGCCACGATCACGCGAAGCGGCAGAGCCCCATAGGATTTGCGTATCTCGCGAAGCTCTTTGCCCGTCGCCTCGACGCGCTCGAACGAGGCCAGCGTGCGTTCGTAGGTCGCCGGATCGCGCGTGTAACGCGCGAGTTGCTTCTGCATCGCCGGCACGAAATTGAGTGGATTGACGATTGGCGCACACCGATCGAACAGCGCCGTGTCGGTGTCGAAACTGCCATTCTGCGCTGCATAAAGACATTTGGTGAGCGTCTCGCGAACTTGGGGGTTCAACGCCGTCCGCTTCACCTCGGCAAAATCATAGGTCGACCCGTCGACCGTGATCAGACCGGCCACCTGATCCGGATATTGATAGGCATATCGCCGAGCAATCACACCGCCGGCAGACCAGCCGACCAGGACATACGGTGCGCCAACCCTGGCCGCCTTCAGCAATGCGTGGAGATCCGTCACATCGTCGCCGGGCTTCCGAACGACCGGCCCCGGATCGCTGAAGTTCATGCCGGCGCGGTCGTAGCTGCACACGCGGACCTTCGCGCGATCGGCGAGCTTTCTCTGAATGCCGGTCCAGGCAACCGCCCCCCAACCCCCGCCCGCTTCGAGGACGACCGTTGGGCCGCCCTTGCCGACACAATAGAGGTTCAGACGATAGCCGCCGATGTCCACCATCCGGCCGGGCATCTGCGCATAAGCCGGTAGGACGGTGGGACGAATCTTCGAACCCGCAGGCGGGGTGATCGGCACGTCGACCGGCTTCGCGTAAAGCTGAAAGGACGAAAAACAGGCGATGCCGAGCGCCATCGCCAGGATCGCCCGCCTCGGACCTGACCGAACCGTCATTGTGCTTTCGCCGGCAGGCCGCTCTTTGCATCGGCCAGGACGATATCGGCGATGCGCGGCGCGAAGCGATATGTGGCGCCGCCGGTATTGGCCAGGACCACGATCGTTACGTTGCGATCGGGATAGGTGAACAAAGCGGCGTTGAACCCGCTGATCGCGCCGCCATGGCCGATCATCGGTCGTCCCTTGTCGTCGCCAAGGCCGATGCCCATGCCATAGTCTGCGGTGGGAACCGGCTGGTGTTTCGCAACCCAGCCCGCGCTCGCCGGCCTGCCGTCGGAGAGCTTTGCCGGCGCCGTCATCATCGCCAGCGTCTCTGGCTTGAGGATCTTCCCGCCAAGCAGGGCCGCGTTCCAGGCGACGAGGTCGCCGATCGTCGAACGCGCAGCGCCCGCGCCGCCCGCGACGGTCATCGATGTCGGCGCGGCATTACGATAGCCGGCGGCACTGTCGGGCGACGATGCATAGCCATGCGCGCGATGCGCGATGATGTCGCCGCCATCGTCGATCGCGGTATGTTTGAGGCCCGCCGGCTCGAAGATGCGGGTCCGCATATAATCGGCGAATTTTTCCCCGGTGATCTTCTCGATCACCGCGCCGGCCAGATAGAAACCGGTATTGCTGTAGCTCCAGGCCGTCCCCGGCTCGAACTCGAACTGCGGTTTCACGGTGACGAGCGCATCGACCATCTCCATGGTCGTCCCCTCCAGCCTCGACGTGCGGCGGTAGAGTTCCTGCCCGGTGTAATTGGCCAGCCCCGACGTGTGCGTGATCATCTGATAGATCGTGATCTTGTCGGCATTGGGATAGTCGGGAAGATATTTGGACAGTCGGTCGTTCACCGAGAGCTTGCCCTGGTCGACGAGCGCCAGGATGCCGACCGCGGTGAACTGCTTGGTGACCGAACCGACGCGAAAGACCGTATCGGGCGTGATCGCCACGCCGTTCTCGATATCGGCGAGGCCATAGCCCTTCTGGAAGACGATCCTGTCTCCCCGCGCGATGGCGACCGCATAGCCCGCAGCCTTGTGCTGCGTCATCATCTCCTGGATCGCGGCATCCATCGACGCGATGACAGTCCTGGAAATCGGCGCAGGCGCCGCATCCCGCGCAAAGCCCGGCGACGAAACCGCCAAGGCGGCCAGCGCGGCCGCGACACAGGCGCGACGCTTCCAATTCACGAATTTCGGCATGTCGCTCTCCAGAGCCGGCACGAGCCGGTTGGCGATATCGATCGCCGAACGCCGATCGATATCGCCACACCGTACCCGTCGATTTCAGAACTTCAGCTTGACGCCGCCCGATACGTAACGGCCGATCACGTCGTAGATCGCCGAGGTGAAGGTGACGTAGGGCGGATCACGATCGAAGGCGTTGGCAACCGCGCCATAGATCGAGAAATTGCCGATATTATACTGGACGTTGAAGTCGACATAAGTCCGGCTGGACACGTCGTTGTTCACGATCGGCTGCAGGTGATTGAATTTGCCGCCGCCGACATAACGCACGCGCGTGTCGAACATGAAACTGTCGGACTCATATCCGACGCTGGCGGTCGCCTTCCATTTCGGGGTCGTGAAACCCGCATTGTCGCCGACATCACCGGCACGATCATAGGTGTTCACGCCATCGTTGATGATCAGCTTGTTCACGTAAGACGCCAGCAAGCGGAACCGCAATGATCCGGGGGCGCCACTGACAAGCTTCTCGAAAGGCATGCGATAGGCCAGGTCGAAATCGATGCCATCGGTCTTGTAGGATGCCAGGTTGACCTGGGTTCCGTACAATGTGGTGATCACGCCCGATCCATCGCGGACGATGGTCGCACAGGCTGGCTGGAAGCCGGCGAAGCAGCGGTTGATTGCGTCCTGCGCGGAAATGGTGCCGATGACGTCGGCGATCTTGATCGAATAATAATCGATCGAGAAACTCAGCCCCGGCACGAAGCGCGGCGAATAGGATCCGCCATAGCTGAGCGTATGCGAGATTTCGGGCTTCAGATCCGGATTGCCGCCTGTGTAGCGCGTGACGAGCACCGAGGTGTTGTTGCGGAACGGATCGATGACCGTCGGAATGCTGATCGACTGCACCGCAAACAGCTCGGCGATACCCGGTGAACGGATGTCGCGCGAGTAGACGCCGCGCAGGCGGAGATCGTCGAACAGGCGGAGCGTGCCACCGGCCTTCCACGACCAGATACCGCCGCTGTTGCTATAGTCACTATAGCGCGCGGCACCATTCAGCTCGGCGACTGCGGCCCCCTCCACGTTCAGCACGGGAACGACCGCGACGGCAAAGCCCTCCTTCACGTCGAAATCGCCATTGAGCGGGAAACGATTGTCGAGACTGAACGCACGGGTGGGCGACAGCGGATCGATATATGTCGTCTTCGTGCCCTGACGCCGCGCCTCCACGCCGACAGCCACCGAAACAGGTCCCGCCCAGGTGGAGAAGGGATTGCCGCGAAGCGTCACTCCGCCGGCATCGAGCTGCGTGACCGACCGCTGCCGAGCATTGCCGAATGCATAAGCGATCGCCGCCGCCGACGCGTTGTTCGACCCAAGAAGGTTCAGCGGGCGACAGGCGGTGGACGGATCCGTCAGCGCGATGCGACAGATCGCCTGCCCGGTGGTGGGGCTGATCACCGCATCCACGGCAAGATTGAAGTTCGCGGTGATCCGCTGGTTCGTCGGCGTCTCCGTATTCATGAAGCGGCCATGGTCGAAATAGGCGCTGTAGCTCCAGCCGCCGCCCAGATCCCCGTCGAGGCCGAAGCCGATGTCCAGCATGTCGCGCCGATAGGCGAAGCTGAACATCTTCGACGGCCCGATATCGTCGAGCAGACGGCCGATGGTGAAGCTGGTGGCGGCGCCGAGCGCAGTCCTGAGCTGCGGCGAAAGAAAGGCATTGTCGCGCTGGATCGTCAGCGCAGCATTTTCGGGGAAGAAGCCGAATTGCGATTCCACGCGATTGAAATTCGCGTCGACCCAGAGTTTCGCGGCCGGGCTGATTTCGAAACTGGCGCGCGCATAGGCGTTGTAGCGCTCGTAAGGGGACGAGACCGCATAATAGTCGCTTACATTGAGAGTGCTGCCGCCCACGGTCTGCGTCGCATTGCTCGGATTGCCCAAGGTGATCGGGGAAAGCGTGCCGTCACTGTTGAACACATTTCCGGCGAACGGGCCGGTGCGAACCAGGCCACCGGGAGCGGTATTGGTCAGATTGACGTTGTTCTGGAGCGAGACCTGCCCCGCACTGCTCGTGAACAGCGTCGAATCCATATTGGGGCGGCTGCCATCGCCGCGACCGAAGGCACCCCGATCCCTGAAATAGCCGGCAGCCGCGATGAAATGGCCGCGGCCGTCGGCGAAGCCGGTGCCATAGGTCGCATTCACATTGTACCGCGCCGCATCACCCCGCGAGGAAACGCCGGTATCGGCGGCGACCGTCAGCCCGCTGAACTTGTCGTTGAGGATGATGTTGACGACACCGGCGACCGCGCCCGATCCCCAGTCCGCCGATGCACCGCCGGTGACCACTTCCACCCGCTGGACAAGGCCCATCGGAATCGAGCTGAGATCGGAACTGCCGATGAAACGGCGGCTGTTGAGCAATGTCAGCGTCCGCTGAAAGCCGAGGCCGCGAAGGTCGACGAGCGATGTACCGCTGTTCGTGTTCGCGGGTGTCGTCGTCGGCGTGGTCGTTGCCCGGAACGCCGGCTGGTCGTTCAACAACAGCGCAATATTGGTGCGATCGCCCTGCCGGATTTCCGCCTGGCCGAGCACGGTCACCGGGGTCGGCGCCTGGAACCCCTTGCGATCCACGCGCGATCCGGTGACGATGATCGTAGCGCTCTCATCGTCCGCCGGGGCGCTTCCGGCCTCGGCTTCCCCCGGGGGCTGCATCTCCCGAGACGCCGCAGACACGATCGCGACCGCGCCGGAACTGTCCGGCTTGCCGCGGAACGCGGTCCCGGCGAGCAACGAATCCAGCGCAGCGTCGGCGGACAGCGCGCCCTTCGCGCCCGGCGAGCGGAACCCCCGGACCTGATCGGCCTTGTAGATGATCGGGCGGCCCGACTGCCTGGCATAGGTGTCGAGCGCGACCTTCAGGCTGCCCGACGGGATATCGTAGGAACGAACCTGCGCATGCGCGGGAGACGATATCGCCGCCACACAGACGCCGCACGCCAAGGCATAGGCCAGCTTGGTATTCATCATTCCCGTTTCCCCCATCAGCCCGGCTCTGTCGTGAGCCTGTCAGCGGGGAGGACAATCAAACCCGATATCGGTGTAATGCCATCAATTCGAAACAATCATGGAATCGTCGGTCGTCTCGACCGTAAGGCCATAGGCATCGCGCAGAAGACGGACGAATATTTCGGGCTTTTCTGCGGGAAAGGAGCCGCCGATGCGGATCGCCGCGGTCTCGGGATCCTTCACGATGATCGCCTTGCGATTATAGCGATTAAACTCCGCCGCGACGTCGGACAGCGGCGACTTGTCGAAGGTGAGTGTCCCCGATCGCCAGGCAAGCGCGCCGGCCACACGCTGCTCGGATTTCTCGGTGAACAAGGTCGAAGGGCCCTGTGCGATCGCCACATCGCCCGCCGAGATCACCGCGGCCGGCACCGATGCCTGGTCGATATCGGCGACGCGCACACGCCCCTCCACGACCGAGACCGTCACTTTCTCGCCATCGCGCCGCACCGAGAATTTCGTGCCCAGCACCGTGACCGTCCGGCTGCCGGCATGGACGACGAACGGGCGGTCGGCGATATGCGCAACCTCGAAATAGGCCTCGCCCCGATCGAGCCACACCTCTCGCCTGTCGCGCGTCAACGCCGTGCGCAAGCGCGTTCGGGTGTTGAGTTCGACCGTACTGCCGTCGGTCAGCGCCACGCGACGATGGCCACCGGTTGCGGTGCCATAGGTCGACTGCGCAACCTGGACGGGCGGATTTCGCCATGGGCCGGTGGCGATGGTCGCGGTGCCGACGATCGCAACGATCGAGGCCGCGGCCGCCAGCGGTTTCCACCAGCGCGTCATCGCGGTGCGATCAACCGGCGCGATCGGAACTTCCTGCCCCAGCGCGCCGATTCGATCCGCCTGCCGCCAACTGTGCTTCAGCCGCCAATAGGCCGCTCTGTTGCCGTCGGACGCCGACAGCCAGGCATCGAAATCGGCCTGGTCGGCGTCGGACCATTGCCCGTCCTCCCGACGGATGATCCAGTCTGCGGCGGCCTGTGCGGCGTGCTGGGCGCGGCTCATGACTTGCCCGTCCTGTTCCGTCGCCGGGAAAATTGGGGCCGCACGATCTTGCCCGATCCGCCGAGCATGAAATCGGCCAGTGCCAGCATGCCCATCGAAAGCTGCTGTTTCACCGCATCGATTCCGACACCGAGGCGATCGGCGGTTTCCTGCGTATCCAGCCCTTCGATCTTCCGCAGGCGGACGATCTCCCGAACGCGTGGCGACAGGCGATCAAGCCCGGCCTGAACCTGGCGCAGCGTTTCGCGCGCACTCAGATGCCGCTCTGTCGCGGAGAGATCGACGTCCTGATCCACCGTTTCCAGATCGGCGACCAGATCGAACGAAACGATCTTGGCGCGCTTCGAACAGTTGATCAGATGGTTGCGTGCAATGGTGTAGAGAAATGGACGCGTGTTCGCGGGCAGCGCGGTGCGCGCGCTGCCGATCGCCAGTTCATAGACATCATGTCTCAGGTCGATCACGTCGTCCGCCACCCTCCAGTTCTGCCGGATGAAATGCGTCAAAGACCGTTCGAGAGGCAGCACCTCCCGGGAGAACCAGTCTTCAAGGGTTTCATCATCAACCATATCGCCGGTCGGGTCATGCCTCGCGCATAAAAGCTCAGATAGGCGTCAGGACAATCGGGCGCGAATTGCGTGTAATGAAAATCGACATGCGTCCCCGTCCGGACGACATCGACGCCGAACGCATCGTCCGAACAGGTCGTGATACGGCCCACCCAGGCCGACGATCATTGCACCAGCTTCACCCTGTCCACCGCAGCCGCCTGCACCTCGCTGTCGGTGAAGGGCACGCGGTTCCAGCGTTCTTCCGAATAGGCCTTGGTATAATCGCGATACCAGGGCGAGGCTGGATCGGTCGACTGGGAGGGGACCTCCAGCGTGTAGGGCACCACCCCGGCATCGTCGAAACCGACCACCTGGATGTAGCTGTTGCCATGGACGTTACCGACCGGTCCCTGTTCGGTGATCTGGGTGCAGACAATCGTGAAATAGCCCTGCGGCCCGCAGCCCCCGGCAAGCGGAATCTTCGTGCCGTCGGCATTGGTGAGATATTGATAGGCGGCGCGCGGCGCGTCGAGCGGGATCGGGCTGGCCTGCACCACGCGCACCGCGGCGGCAAAGGCCTGCTCGACCGCGGGTGCGTCGGCGCGCAGCCCGCGCGGGGTCTCGACCGGTCGCTTCGGATCGAATGGCGTGACGTAGCGGACGTCCGCCGGAACATCCTTCAGTTCGTCCCAGAACCGGTCCCAGATATGGGCACCGACCGAATCGACATTGCCGCGCCGGTCCCAGCCGGCAAGCACCGCGCACGCTTTGGTCACGTCGATGTCGGTGCCGGTCGCGGCAAGCTTCACGACGCGCTTCTTGCAGGGACCGTTCAGGACATCGTCGAGAAACAGCTCAGCGGTCATGTTGCGGCTGTTGAGCGTGATCTCACGCAGACTCTCGCTGGTCACACCCTTGCCGGCCAGTCCGTCGGTTCCGGTCAGGCGTTCCTGCGCCAGGCGATGGCCCATGCGCGTGCGCATCGACTGTTCGGTGTCGGCCGCGCCGATGATCGCGGGATAGCCGGTCAGCGGCGCAGCGGGATTGGCCAGCCAGAAGCTGTCATTCATGTTCGCGACGTAATCGCGGCGCTCGATCGAGGGCAGCTTCGAGATGCCGAGCGTGCCGGGCTGCGGGCTGTCGGCATCATTGTCCCACTCGCATTCGGAGCGCGAGCCGTCGAGCGTCGCCTTGCCGACACCGCAGGCCGTGCGCTTGGCGTCGCCGACATTGGGGATCGCGCCGATATCGGCATACCAGGCGCGATTGTCATTGCGGCCGACCGCGACGGTGTTGACCCATGGGATCGCGACCTCCTCACGCTGGATGCGGATGAAATCGTCCAGGTTCTTCGCACGATCGAGGCGCAGCCAGTTGCGATAGAGGCGCATATTGTCGGCATTGACGTCGCGGATGGTCAGCGCCTCGGTGCCCGTCCAGCCGGTCGCCAGCATCGATCCGTAATGCGAACGATACAGCGTGCGCGTGACGGTGCGGATGCTGCCGTCATCGTCCTTCACCTGCACCGTGATCGGCCGTGACGTCATCCGCCGGACCTTGCCGTCATAGAGATAGGCGGTCGGGTCGCCTTCGACGAGCTTGAGCTTGTAGAGCGTGAAGCGCGCCGCGGTCGACACGGTGTGGCTCCAGGCAACATCGCGATTGTAGCCGACCTGAATCACCGGCACCCCGACGATCGAGACGCCCTGCACGTCGATCTTGCCGGGGATCTTCAGATGCACCTGCTGGAAGCGATCAACGCTTTTCCAATACCAGTGCGGATTGCCGAGCAGCAGCCCGTGCTTGGTGCCCGTCGCCTCACTGCCGAAGCCGTACATGTTGCTGCCGAGATCGGCATCGCGTTCGGCCGGCAGGGTCCAGGCGAGTTGCGCGGCAGGTCCGGCGGCAGCCGCGGTCGTCTTGGCAGGCGGCTGGGCACTGCCGATCGCCTCGATGAAATTGATCGAACTGGCGGTGAGCGAGAGCGCGTAGAGCCGGCGATAGATATCCTCCGCGGTCGCAGTGGTCAGCCATTCGGCGTTGCGGCATTCGAGATGGCGGCCGGCATGGCCGCCGCCGCGCAGCTCTCCGACGTAGCGGCTGTAACCTGTCGCATAACCCGCTACGAGCGCGTCGAGATCGGCCGGCTGCGCCGTGCGGAAGCGCGCAATCTGTGCGTCGTCGGCAACCTGGCGAAAGAAGAAATCGGATTCGAGATTGACCGGCGTGCCGAGCGTGCTGCCCCTGCCGCGCCGGGCTGTGCCGCCGAAATAGCGGGATCGTTCGCCGCGAAAGGTGACGAAAGCATCGGCGAGGATGCACAGATTATCCTCCGCCGCGACATAGCCATAGCCGTAACCCAGGCCTCGCCAATCGGACGCCGTGATATGCGGTACGCCATAAGCGGTGCGCACGATCGAGACGTCCGTCGGACGTCCGGGCGCCGAACGGGCGAAAGCGACCTGCGCGTGCAGACAGGCCATGGCCGAGAGGAGGAGAGCGGCCAGGCCGCTGCGGATCGTGGTGCGGTGCATGACATGGATAGATCAGAGCCATTGGCCAAAGTAAATCCGCGCTTTCATCGAAGACGCAGCGCTTTTGGGCATTTATGCCGATGCGTAATGCGGGCATGGTCGCCGTCCCATTCGTTCCGTTCTCCAATCCCCGCTCTCCAACCTTAGAGTGTCCCCCCGCATGATCGCATCTCTCGCCATCGGTTCCACACGGCTTGCCCGGCCCACATTGAGCGCTTGCCTTGCGCTCGCGCTCGCCGTCGTTCCGGGCGCGCTGTTCGCGCAGGGCACGCCACCGGTTCGGGCGCAGGCAGATGCCCGCGCATTCGATACCGCCGCGTTCGACGCCAGGGTCGAAGCGATGATGCGCGAGTGGAACCAGCCTGGCCTCGCCATCGCAATCGTCCGCGACGGGCGCATCGTCCACGAGCGCGGCTTCGGCGTGCGCAAGGCCGGCGAGACCAGGCCGGTCGACGCACGGACGCTATTCGGCATCGCATCCCTCACCAAGAGCTTCGCGTCGGCAACCGTCGCCAAGCTTGTCGACGAAGGAAAACTCGCCTGGGACGCACCGGTCACCCGTTATCTGCCCTGGTTCCGCATGCCGCGCGACCGCGACACCGACGAGGTCACGTTGCGCGATCTGCTGAGCATGCGCAGCGGCATCGGCAGTTCGGAATACACCTTCCGCCGCGCGAGCCTCGACCGCGCCGATCATGTTCGCCGCATCCGCTACCTGCCCCAGGTCCATCCGCTGCGTTCGGAATTCCTCTACACGACCGACAGCTACACCGCGCTCGGCCAGGTCGTGTCGACCGTCACCGGCAAGGCGTGGGAGGACTATGCATCCGACAGCTTCTGGAAGCCTTTGGGCATGACGCGCACCAATGCCGACAGCCTGGTCGCGCGGGCCGACGCCAATGCAGCCTCACCCCATCTTCGCCAGGCCGACACTTGGCGGCCGATCGCATGGCGCTACGAGGACGAAACCGCGACCCCCGCCGGGGGGATCAATACCAGCGCGCACGACATGGCGCTCTGGCTGCAATTCCAGCTCTCCGACGGTCGTTCGAGCGCGAAGGCGCTGCTGTCACCCGCAGCACTTCACGAAACCCATAGCCCGCAGACCCCGGTGCGCGGTGTCGGATCGGCGGACGAGTGGGTGGCGGTTGCCGGCGATGGCGAAGACCGCATCCGGTTCCGCAGCTACGCCATGGGCTGGTACACGCACGATTATCGCGGACATACGGTGATCTCGCATTCGGGCGGCATCGACGGTTTCCGCAGCCGGATGGTCTTTCTTCCCGACGACGGCATTGCCGTCGTCGCGCTTGCCAATTCCGAAGAAACATCGATGCCGCTGGCGGTCGCGCAAATGGCGATCGACGCGGCACTGGGCATCGGCGACCGCGACTGGAGCGGCCGTTTCCGCGCACGCGTGCTGAAGCAGCGCGCCGACAGCGACGCATCGCAACAGGCGATCGTCGCGGCGCGCGTCGCCGGAACCAGTCCGTCCATGACGCTCAACGCCTATACCGGCAGCTTCGCCGACAATGGCGCATTCGGCACCGCCAAGGTCTCGCTGGAGAACGGGAATCTCGTCATCGCTGCGGGCCGCGATCGCTACGATCTGGAGCATTGGAATTACGATGTGTTCAAGGCGCGTCCGCGCTGGCCCTATGAGATGGACTCGCGCAATTTCTTCGTTGAGTTCCGGCGCGATCCCAAGGGGCGCATGGACCGGTTCGACTTCTCGACGGGCTATGGCGTTCAAGCGCGTCACCGACGCGCCCTGAGCCTTATCTCAGTGCCTTGAGCGCGGCCGAACCTTCCGCACAATCGCGCGCGTCGATCACCGAGGCGCGCGCCGGCGTCGCATAGGGCGGCACCGCGACCGGCAAGCCGATCCGCCGAGGTCGGTACGTGCCGGGCGCATAGCCAGCGCAACGAGTGAACAGGTCGAGCATCTGCGGCGGCGTATCATACGCCTCGTAGGAAAGTCGGAACGTGCCCCAATGGATAGGCAGACCGAAGGACGCGCCGAGCGCCGAGAACACCTGCACGGACTCGCGTGGACCGACATGGCTGCTCGTCATCATCTGACCCGGCTCGAAGCGGAAGGCGCCGATCGGCAGGATCGCCAGCCGTACCGGCCCGAGCTTCGCCGCTTCGGTCGGCCATTTCATGTCGCCGGGCCCGGTGTCTCCCGCAAAGAAGATGTTGCCGCCCGGCAGGGTCACGGTGAAGCTGGACCAGAGCGCCCGATTGCGATCGGTGCCCCAGCGAGTGCCCCAATGATGGTTGCGCGTCACCACGACGTCGATGCCGGGCTTCAAGCTCAGCCGCCCGCCCCAGTCGAGCGCGGTCGCCTCGGCGCCGGTGCCGCGGATCAACGTATCGTTGCCCCGGCTCGTCACGATCTTCGGACGATCGCGATCCCAGAGCCGCTTGAGCGTCGGCAGATCCATATGGTCGTAATGATTGTGGCTAACGACGACGAGATCGATCTTCGGCAGATCCTCGAACCGGATGCCCGGCGCCGCGACCCGCCTGGGCCCCGCAAGATTGAACGGCCCCGCCACGTCGCTCCAGATCGGATCGGTCAGGATATTGAGGCCGCGGGTCTGCACCAGCACCGTGGCATGGCCGACCCAGGTTGCGACCATCGCATCGCCCTCGACCCGCGCCGCCGGCTTTGCCTGCCCGACAGCAATCGCATCCGGCCAGCTTGGACGATCGTCGCGCCCCAGGAACCAGCGGTACAGAAAGCCGCCACGGCTGCCGCCCGTGGGTGGACGCACCGTATCCTCGCCATCGGGATTGAAGAAGCGCGCGCCGTCATAATGATCGCTGGTCGGACCGCGATAATAGATTCGATCGAGGAAAGGCGGCACGATGGTGACCGCGAGGCATAGAGCAACGAGCGCAAACAGGGCGAACGTGGCGAGCGCTTTGAGCAGCCTGATCGTCGCGCTTCGCATAGTGCCCCCGGATCCCATTCCGCTCGAACGCATAACCGAACCGGTTATGTCCGCAAGGCGCTTCGCGGCGTTGACAGGCAACCATAAGGTTGCCTAATTGCGGTGATGACCGATATCTTCCGCGCGCTCGCCGATGACAGCCGGCGCGTGCTTCTCGACCGACTCATGGTGCAGAACGGACAGACGCTGACCGCGCTCTGCACCAACCTCGCCATGTCACGCCAGGCGGTTTCGAAGCATCTCGCGATCCTGGAGGCAGCGAACCTTGTCGCGGTCCGCCGCCGTGGCCGAGAGAAGCTCCACTACCTCAATCCGGTCCCCCTCGCCCAGATCGTCCGCCGCTGGATCGGCAAGTTCGAGGATGTCCGGCTGGAAAGCCTGCTAGACGTCGTGGAACAGCGCGAGACGAAGAAGCGGGTCAGGCCATCGAGCCGGCAAGCGCCAGGATAACGCCGAGCACCACCAGCACGAGCCCGGCGACTTCGCTCATCCGCAGGCGCTCGTGCAGATAGAAATGTGCGAGGCCGAGGGTGAAGACCATCTCCACCTGGCCGACGATACGGACCAGCGCGACCGGTGCGGTGGCGAAGCCGGTGAACCAGCAGGCGGAGCCGAGCGCCGAAAGCAGACCGACCTGCCCCGACACCCGCCAGGTCGAGCACACCGCGCGGAACTGCTCGCGCTCGCGCCATAGCAACCAGCCGCCCTGCATCAGCGTCTGGAGCGTGACTGTCACGACGAGCGCCATCATCGCGGCGCGGATGGGGTCTTCGGTCGCGACCTCGACAGTCGAGCGCCGCACCCCGATCGCGGTCAGCGCGAAGAACAGGCCGGACGCGATGCCGTAGCGCGCGGCGGGCTGGCCGAGCGCACGCAGCAGATCGGCCAGGCCCATACGCTTGCCCCCGGTCGACAGGATCATCACCCCGGTCACGCCCGACACGATCCCGGCCCAGGCAAGCAGGCTCAGCCGCTCGCCGAGCAGCAGCATCGACAGCAGTGCGCCCTGCACCGCCTCCGTCTTCGAATAGGCAGTGCCGACGACGAAATTGCGCTGCTCGAACGCCATCAGCAGGAAATTGGTCGCGATAATCTGCGCCAGCCCCGCCGCCGCGCAAAACGGAATGAACAGCACGCCGATCGCCGGCATGGGCGCCGGCGCGATCAGGAACAGATATGAGAAGGCGATCACGATCGCGAAGGGCAGGCCGTAGAGATACCGCACCAGCCCTGCGGCATTGAGCGACAGCGCCTGGCTCACTCGCCGCTGCACCGCTGTCCGCCACGCCTGAAGCACGCCGCCGATCAGGGTCGCGGGCAGCCAGATGGGGGAGGTGATCATGCGGAAACTCTGCGATTTGGCGGCATCGCATTTCCCCTCCACCACGCCGCTTCGCGTCGCGGTCCCCCTCCCCATCTGACGATAGGGAGGAGAATCTCCTCTCCTCCCTGCGCGTAGCGTGGGGAGGGGGACCGCGCGACGCAGTCGCGTGGTGGAGGGGAAATGCGATGCATCATTCTGCGCCACACTCGGCAAGGATCATCCGAACGACCGTATCCATATCGTCACGCACCAGATCAGCCGGAATGCGCAGTGTTCGCACGCCCTGCTCCCCGACCCAGGCGTCGCGTGCGATGTCCCGCGCCGGATTGTCGCCCATGTCGTGCGCGATGCCGTCGATCTCGATCGCCAGCTTTGCGGACGCGCAGTAAAAATCGAGGCTGAAGATACCGATCGGATGCTGGCGGCGGAATTTGAGGTCAAGTGGGCGTGTACGCAGATATCTCCAGAGGCGGGCTTCTGGTGGCGTCAGCTCGCGCCGCAGCTTGCGTGCGCTTTCCACGGTCCTGCGCGGCGTCGGCATCGTATTTCCCCTCCACCACCTCGGCTTCGCCGAGGTGGTCCCCCTCCCCGTCTGACGACAGGGAGGAGAAATTCTTACACCCCTTCGAGCAGCTTCTCCTTGCGGATCTTCTCCTGCCAGACGAGCGGCGCGAGGTGGTGGACGCTCTGGCCTTCGGAATCGACGGCGACCGTCACCGGCATGTCCTGCACCTCGAACTCGTAGATCGCTTCCATGCCGAGATCGTGGAAACCCACGACCTGCGATCCCTTGATCGCCTTGGCGACCAGATAGGCGGCGCCGCCGACGGCCATCAGATAGGCCGACTTGTGCTCGCGGATCGCCTCGATCGCCATGGGACCGCGCTCGGCCTTGCCGACCATCGCGAGCAGCCCCTGTTCCAGCATCATGCGCGTGAACTTGTCCATGCGCGTGGCGGTGGTCGGACCCGCGGGCCCCACGATCTCCTCGCCCACCGGATCGACCGGGCCGACATAATAGATGACGCGCCCGGCGAACTCGACGGGCAGCGGCTCGCCCTTGGCCAGCATATCCTGGATGCGCTTGTGCGCGGCGTCGCGGCCGGTGAGCATCTTGCCGTTGAGCAGCAGCCGGTCACCATGTTTCCAGCTCTGCACCACCTCGGGCGTCAGCGCATCGAGATCGACGCGGATCGCCTCCTTGCTCGGCGTCCAGTTCACATCCGGCCATTCGGACAGCTTGGGCGGCTCCAGATAGGCCGGGCCCGAACCGTCGAGCGTGAAATGGGCGTGGCGGGTCGCGGCGCAATTGGGGATCATCGCGATCGGCTTCGACGCGGCATGAGTCGGCCAGTCCATGATCTTGACGTCGAGGATGGTCGAGAGCCCGCCCAGCCCCTGCGCGCCGATGCCGAGCGCATTGACCTTGTCGTAGATCTCGATGCGCAGCTCCTCGAGCTTGTTCTGCGGCCCACGCGCCTTGAGCTGACTCATGTCGATCGCGCCCATCAACGATTCCTTGGCGAGCAGCACCGCCTTTTCAGCCGTACCGCCGATGCCGATGCCGAGCATGCCCGGCGGGCACCAGCCGGCGCCCATCTGCGGCACCATTTCCAGCACCCAGTCGACGATCGAATCGGATGGGTTGAGCATCTTGAACTTCGACTTGTTCTCGCTGCCGCCGCCCTTGGCCGCGACATCGACCGAGATCTTTTTGCCCGGCACCATCTCGACATGGAGGACCGAAGGCGTGTTATCCTTGGTATTGACCCGACCAAAGGCGGGATCAGCCAGGATCGAGGCGCGCAGCGGGTTTTCGGGGTTGCGATAGGCGCGACGCACGCCCTCGTCGATCACCTGCTGAAGCGACAGGTCCGACTCCAGGCGGCAATCCTGCCCCCATTTCACGAACACCGTGACGATGCCGGTATCCTGGCAGATCGGGCGATGCCCCTCCGCGCACATGCGGCTGTTGGTCAGGATCTGCGCGATCGCGTCCTTGGCGGCGGGCGAAGCCTCCGCCTCATAGGCCGCGCCGAGCGCGCGGATATAATCCATCGGATGATAGTAGGAGATGAACTGGAGCGCGTCGGCGACGCTCTCGATCAGGTCGGCTTCCTTGATGACGGTCATTCGGTGTTCCCTGCGAGCGGATGTCGTGTCCCCTTATCGCGCTCCGCCACAGGTTGGAAGGTTGCGAGCATCAATCCCGGTCGGGCGCCCCCAATGGGAAATAGGAGCGGTAGGGCCGCGCTTCGTCGATCGCGCGCGCGAAGCTCGGCCGCTCGATCAGCCGCTGGCGATAGGCGTGGACATTCCCGAATTCTTGCGGGATCGCATAGGTCCAGTCGGCATAGAATAGCTGCGGCGCCGCCGCGCAATCGGCCAGGCTGAAATCGCCCGCCGCCCATTCGCGCCCCGCCATATAGTCGTCGAGCCAGCGATAGGCCTTGTCCAGCATCGCTTGGGCTTCCGTCACGCCATGCGCGTCGCGCACAGCCTCGTCGCGCAACGCGTTGAAGACGATCCGCTGCTGCGGGCTGGCGATATAATTGTCGAAGAAGCGGTCCATCGTCCGCACCGAGATCGCAGCGTCGCGATCCTCGGGGATGAATCGCGTCGATCCGGGATGATGGACGTCGAGATATTCGACGATCATCGTCGCTTCCGGCACGACACGGTCGCCCACGCGCAGCACCGGAAAACGGCCCAACGGCCAGATCCGTGCCAGTTCGGCGCCGACACCGTCATCCTCGAGCATGCGGCAGGTGAAAGGCGTGTCATTCTCGTAAAAGGCGATCAGCGCCTTCTGGCAATAGGAGGAAAAGGGGTGCGAGAAGAGTTCGAGGGTCATGGTCTCACCGGCCTTTGGTCAGAATGATATGGTTCGCGCGTTCGCCCGCGACATGGTCGGTCACCGCATAGCCGAGCCCTGGCAGGTCCAGCCCCGCGAAGAGCGCCTCGCCACGCCCGAGCAGAACCGGCCCGACCGCAAGATGCATCTCGTCGATCAGCCCGGCCGCCAGATATTGGCGGATCGTCTCGGTGCCGCCGCCGACACGCACGTCGCGACCGTCTGCGGCGGCGCGAGCACGGTCGAGCGCGGCTTCGATGCCGTCGGTGACGAAATGGAAGACCGTCCCGCCCGCCATTTCGAGCGGCGGGCGCGCATGATGCGTCAGCACATATACGGGCACATGATAGGGCGGCTCATCCCCCCACCAGCCTTTCCAGCTATCGTCGAGCCAGGGGCCGCGCACCGGGCCGAACATGTTCCGGCCCAGGATCCAGGCACCGAGATTGTCGAAGCCGCGCGTCGCGAAACCGTCGTCTATGCCGGTCTCGCCCCCATCCCGGCCGACCATCGTCCCGAAGGTGCGCGTGGGGAAGACCCATTCGTGCAGCGCCATCCCGCCGCGCCCCATCGGATTTTCGAGATCCTGATCGGGCCCGGCGCCATAGCCGTCGAGCGAAACGCCGAATGCATTCACGCGAAGTCGCGTCATGATCCACTCCCAAACCGTATGCAATTTGCAATCGGTTATCCTCACTGATTGCGAAATGCAAGTGGTCTTCCTATATCGACAACATGAATACGCCGATCCGTTCCGGATGCCCGATCAACCTCGCATTGGAGACACTGGGTGATCGCTGGTCGCTGATCGTCATCCGCGATATCATGTTCGGCAATCGCCGCCATTTCCGCGAACTGCTCGGCCATTCGGAAGAGGGCATCGCATCGAACATCCTGGCCGCCCGGCTCAAGCGCCTGCTCGAATCGGGACTGGTCAGCCGCGCCGACGATCCTAGCCACAAGCAGAAGGCGATTTACAGCCTGACCGAACGGTCGATCCAACTCGTGCCCTTGCTCGCGCATATGGCGGCATGGGGGCGGCGCCATTTGCCCGTTTCCCGCCCGCTCGCGATCCGCGCGCAATTGCTGGAGGAAGGCGGCCCGCCAATGTGGGAGGATTTCATGGACGAATTGCGCGAAATCCATCTCGGCCAGCTCCGACCTGCCGATGCCGGCCCGACCGTCTCCGACCGGCTTAGCGCAGCCTATGAAGCGATGATGGCCGAAGAACCGGCTTGACCGTCGATTCGATCCAGGCGGCTTTTTTGACACGCGACTGAAAGGACGACGCCCGACGCGCGACTGTTAAGGAAAGCATTCGCCCCGGAGCCCGCCATGATCCGCAATCCCCGCCTGCGCCGCAGCGTCGCCATCGCCGCCGTCGCGATCGTCATCATCGCCTGGACGGGCGTGGCAGTGACCCTCTCCCTGCTCGAACCGAACGTCGCGACCCGCGCGGCAATCCTGGTCGCAGCAGCGGTCCTGACCGAGTTGATGATCTGGGCCGGCGCCGCATTCCTTGGGGTGACCATGTTCGATCGCTTCCGTGTGTGGCGGCGGAAGCCGCGCGACTAAAAGAGGGCTCACCGCATCGACAGTTCGATGCGCGCGACGACAACCGGACCGATCCGGCCCGATTTCACCAAAATATTTTTGTTCTGCGTCCGTTCCCTTGCCTTTTGCGCAGGCTAGGGAACTCCGCGCGTCGCGGATGGACAACGCTTCGCCGCCGCCATGAACCGAGTCATATGAGCGACGAACCGAGTCACCAAACCGTCATTTACCGTCTTGCATCCCCTGCCGGATACGGCACTATTGATGGTGTGGATCCAGGGGGCTGGGCACAAGCACTGGTAGAGCCGTCGACGCGACCCCATATCGCGACAGACGGTTTTGCCATGTTGAGAGTGACGGAAACGCGCGAAATTCGCGTCCCGCTGCCCCTGGAAAGATGCTATTCTGGGGGCTTGCCCCCGAGTCGAACGGATCGGGAACGGGAGCGCGCAATCATGGACTTCAGAGATACCCGGGAAGAGAGCAACAACGACGTGTCAGCAACCGTAACCGAAGCACCGACCAAGCCAGCCAGCGCCGCAGCGCCCGAGGGCAAGGCCGCGCCGATCGACAGCAAGTCGGTGATGCCGCAGCCCTTCCCCGTCGATGTCGATCACGCGCGCGATTCGCTGCTGACCGATTTCGGCAAGGAGACGCTGAAGGACCGTTATCTCCTGCCCGGCGAAAGCTATCAGGATCTCTTCGTCCGCGTCGCCAGCGCCTATGCCGACGATGCCGCGCATGCGCAGCGCGTCTACGACTATATCTCGCGGCTCTGGTTCATGCCCGCGACTCCCGTGCTCTCCAATGGCGGCACCGGGCGCGGCCTGCCCATTTCCTGCTATCTCAACTCGGTGGACGACAGCCTGAACGGCATCGTCAACACCTGGAACGAGAATGTCTGGCTGGCCAGCCGCGGCGGCGGTATCGGCACCTATTGGGGCAGCGTGCGCGGCATCGGCGAGCCGGTCGGCCTCAATGGCAAGACCAGCGGCATCATCCCCTTTGTCCGCGTGATGGATTCGCTGACCCTGGCGATCTCGCAGGGTTCGCTGCGCCGCGGATCGGCCGCAGTCTATCTCGACGTCTCGCACCCCGAGATCGAGGAATTCCTCGAGATCCGTAAACCTTCGGGCGATTTCAACCGCAAGGCGCTCAATCTCCACCACGGCGTACTATTGACCGATGCCTTCATGGAAGCGGTGCGCGACGGCAGCGAATGGATCCTGCGCAGCCCCAAGGACCAGTCGGAGCGCGCCCGCGTCGACGCCCGCGCGCTGTTCCAGAAGCTGGTCGAGACGCGGCTGGCCACCGGCGAACCCTATATCGTGTTCGGCGACACGGTGAACCGCACCATGCCCAAGCATCATCGCGATCTGGGCCTGAAGGTTTCGACCTCGAATCTCTGCAGCGAGATCACGCTGCCCACCGGCACCGATCATCTCGGCAATGATCGCACCGCGGTTTGCTGCCTCTCCAGCGTCAATCTCGAGACCTGGGACGAGTGGAACGGCGACAAGCAGTTCATCGAGGACATCATGCGGTTCCTCGACAATGTCCTATCCGACTATATCGCCCGCGCGCCCGACGAGATGGCGCGCGCCAAGTACAGCGCCGAGCGCGAGCGTTCGGTCGGCCTGGGCGTGATGGGTTTCCACAGCTTCCTTCAGGCGCGCGGCCTGCCCTTCGAGGGCGCGATGGCCAAGAGCTGGAACCTGCGGATGTTCAAGCACATCAGCGCGCAGGTGAACGAGGCGTCGATGAACCTGGCGGTCGAGCGCGGCCCCTGCCCCGACGCGGCCGACATGGGCGTGATGGAGCGTTTCTCGTGCAAGATGGCGATCGCGCCGACCGCGTCGATCAGCATCATCTGCGGCGGCACATCGGCCTGCATCGAGCCGATCCCGGCGAACATCTACACGCACAAGACGCTGTCCGGCAGCTTCTCGATCCGCAATCCCTATCTGGAAAAGCTGCTCAGCGAGAAATCGAAGAACAGCGAAGCGGTGTGGAACACGATCCTGGAAAAGGGCGGCTCCGTCCAGCACCTCGACTTCCTGTCGCAGGACGAGAAGGACACCTACAAGACCAGCTTCGAGATCGATCAGCGCTGGCTGCTCGAACTGGCGGCGGATCGCACACCCTTTATCGACCAGTCGGCCTCGCTGAACCTGTTCATCCCGGCGGACGTCGAGAAATGGGACCTGCTGATGCTTCACTTCCGCGCCTGGGAGCTCGGCATCAAGTCGCTCTATTATCTCCGCTCCAAGAGCGTGCAACGCGCGGGCTTCGCGGGCGGCGTCGAAGCGGACAACACGATCGACCTCAAGCAGATCGAGGTCGAGGTGAAGGATTATGACGAGTGCCTGGCCTGCCAGTGACGGATCGCTGATGCGAGGGGTGCTTTGGCGCCCCGCCGATCGACCCTGAACAATGGCGGAGTAGGAGAGTGTGATGGACCCGAAGATGGGTTGCACGGGCATAGGGATCGTCGCGGGCGCAATCGCCCTCGTCGTGCTGATGTACGGCTATCCGCAATATCGGGTCTATTCGCAGCGGCTTTCCGGGGAAGCCGCGCTGGCCGAGGCGCAATCGTCCCGGCAGGTGGCGATCCTGGAAGCGCGCGCGAAAAAGGAAAGCGCGATCGCGCTGGCCGAAGCGGAGGTCATCCGTGCGGAAGGTGCGGCAAAGGCCAATGCGATATTGCAGAACAGCCTGGGCGGCCCGGAGGGTTATCTGCGCTACCTCCAGATCCAGGCGCTGGAGAGCAGCAGAGCGTCATTGATCTATGTGCCCACCGAGGCAGGGCTGCCCATCACCGAGGCGAGACGCCTGGCGGTGCCGGCCGAGTAGGAAATCGAATGCCGCGGGTAACCGGGGCGCCAATTTAAGATGTTGCACGCGGTGACGCGTGAAGAGAACCAAGGAACGAGCCGATGTCACTTCTTGAAGCCTCCAAGCAGTACAAGCCCTTTGAATATCCCTGGGCGTTCGACTTCTGGAAGCGCCAGCAGCAGATCCACTGGATGCCGGAAGAAGTGCCGCTGGGCGAGGATTGCCGCGACTGGGCGCAGAAGCTGACCGATCACGAGCGCAACCTGCTCACCCAGATCTTCCGCTTCTTCACCCAGGCCGATGTCGAGGTGCAGGATTGCTACCACGACAAATATGGCCGCGTGTTCAAGCCGACCGAGATCAAGATGATGCTGACCGCGTTCAGCAACATGGAGACGGTGCACATCGCGGCGTACAGCCATCTGCTCGACACGATCGGCATGCCCGAGAGCGAGTACGGCATGTTCCTTCAATATAAGGAAATGAAGGACAAGCACGACTATCTCGCGACCTTCGGCGTCGACACCGACGAGGATATCGCGCGCACGCTCGCCATGTTCGGCGGCTTCACCGAGGGGCTTCAGCTCTTCGCCAGCTTCGCGATGCTGATGAACTTCCCGCGCTTCAACAAGATGAAGGGCATGGGCCAGATCGTCACCTGGTCGATCCGCGACGAAAGCCTGCACTGCGAAGGCATCACCAAGCTGTTCCACGCCTTCACGCGCGAGCGCGATTGCCTGACCGCCGCAGTGAAGAGCGACATTCGCGACGTCTGCCACACCACGGTGGGGCTTGAGGACGCGTTCATCGACCTGGCGTTCGAGCAGGGCCCGGTGCCCGGCATGAGCCCCAAGGAGATCAAGAAATATATCCGCTACATTGCGGACTGGCGCCTGGGCCAGCTCGGCCTGAAGCCGATGTTCATGATCGACGAGCACCCCCTGCCCTGGCTCGCCCCGCTGCTCAACGGCGTCGAGCACGCCAATTTCTTCGAAACGCGCGCCACCGAATATTCGAAGGCCGCGACGCGGGGCAATTGGAACGAAGTGTGGGACAGCTTCGACCGCCGCAAGAAGCGCGCGAACGACGAGACGCCCGAAGTCGGTGAGATCGACATGTTCGCGAAAGCGGGAATCGCCGCGGAGTAAGGCGCGCCGGCCAACGGATTGGCGAAAGCCAATCCGAGGCAAGTCGGCGCGCCCGGCCGGCGGCGCCAAAAGCGCCGACCGACGAAGCGGGATTCACTCCCGCGTCAGGCCGCCGCCGCCAGCCTCCTATCGCCCCTCATTTCGCCTCCGCATCACAGCCGAAGCGACACCGTCACCTCATCCCCTTCCCCGATCCCCTCGCGCTTGCGCACATCCGCCTTGATCGGCAGCAGATAGCCACCGCTTTCCGTGTGCGGGAATAGCGAGGTCGAGAAATCGCTCGTGCCGATCATGGCGCGGACCGGGACCGATCCGAAGCCGCGCGACTGGCCGGCGGCGCGGCGCTCGAAAGCGCGCATCCTCACCATATCCGCCGCATCGCCGGTCAGGGTGACGAAGTGCCACGATCCCTTGCCCGGCGGCTTCGGAATCCAGCGCCAAATCACGGCCTCGAAAACGAGCGTGTCGCCATCGTCAGTCATCCGCGCGCCCTCCGGGTTCGATCCATGGGATCACAGAAAGCGCCATGATGCGCAAGCCGGCGCCATTCTTGACCTGGGTCAAATCCAACCGGCCGGCGCCGGACAATGCTGATCCATCACGGAGCACAGCATGACCCAAACCGCACCACACACCGCCCCGACACCCACCCTGCCCTATGACGCGATCGGCGGCGCCGACGCGGTCACGGCGATCGTTGCGCGCTTCTATGCACTGATGGACGACGAGCCGGACTATGCCCCGTTGCGCGCGATGCATGCGGCCGATCTGCGGCCAGTGGCGCAGGGGCTGGACGATTTTCTGACCGCATGGCTTGGCGGCCCCCGCGAGGCCTGGATGGCGCGCAATGCCTGCGTCATGTCGTTGCATCGCGACCTGGCGGTCACGCCCGAGGTCGCCGGCCAATGGGTGCAGGCAATGGCGCGCGCGATCGCGGCGCAGCCGGAGATGGACCTGGCGTTGGGCGAAGCGATGATCGCGCGGCTGACGCAGATGGCGCACGCGATGATCCGCCGCCCGGCTTCACAATCCGCCCCGGATATGCTGTAGGCCGCGTCCGCATATTCGGAGTGGTTCATGTCGGAGATTGTCGCCCGCTGATCGACGGGCCGGGTTCGCGAACCCGGAGCGCCGTCGGCCGCGTGAACGCGATGGCGGGGCTTCGTGCCTCGGCCAGCCCGTGTTTGCGCCCTTTCCATCCGGAAAGCGGACACGACATCATGAATATCTCGAAATACGAACAGCGCGTGCTGCACGCGCTGGCGCAGGGCGGACATATCGTCCACCGCCGGGCCAAGGACGGCGGCATCATCGCAGTGGATTGTTTCACCCGTGACGGCTGGCTGTTGTCCGATTGTTCAATGAACGTCTTTCGCCGGCTGAAACGCCGGCGGCTGATCGGCAGCACCAATGGCCAGCCTTATCGCATCACGCGTGCCGGACTGGCTGCAGTGCGCGCGCAACTCGACAATCGATAATCCACGGGGGCGGCGTCGACGGGCGCCGCCCATCCCCGCATCATCGCAAAATCGGAACAGCTCGTCCTCACTTCCTCAGGCGCGACGAGCTCCCGACACCGCAGAAATCCGGACAATCCGGGGCTGCCGCGAGCAAGGCGGATTCAGCTGTCCGTCCGATGAACGCGACGTAGTTTCCGGTTCACGCAACGTCACGCATTCTAGGCCGTTCCTATTATCAGGAACGCGTAAAGAAGGAGCAGGATCATGCGTACTCTGATCATTGCAGTCGGCCTGGCCGCCATCGGCCTGTCGGTGCCCGCCAGCGCCGAGGCCCAGTCATGGCGCGATCGCCGCGAATATCGCGAGGATGTTCGCGACGCCTATCGCGACTATAACCGCGACATGAGACGTGCCGACAGCCGCCGTGACGTTCGGGAGGCGCGCCGCGATCTGCGTCGCGATCTCCGCGAGGCGCGCCGCGACTATCGTCGCGATAATCGTGGCCGCTATTATTACTGGCAGAATGGCCGCCGCCATTATCGCGGCTGGTAGGGCGGGATGCCCCGGCGCACATCGCGCCGGGGCATTTCCGTTTCGACTATCTCCGCATTTCGAACGCGGATCGCCAAATTTGACCTGAGTCAATTATCACGCACGTCCACGCGTCCAGGGTCCGTCCGTCAGCAATGAGGAGCGAGACATGTACGCAATCATCGGAAATCACGCAGACCTGGTGTTCGCCGCCATGATCGCGCTGTTCGCGGTCGTGATGATCGGGATCAGCGTCGAGGACGCACTGCACCGACGCTGAAAAATCTTCGGACCGCAAGAACGCAGCAACGACGCAATCCATATGTTGAAGCGTCGCTAGATCACTGCGCTTCGCTTGCAATGACGATTGGTCAGCGTTCGTCCAGACCTGCGGTTTCGATCAATTGCGCACTGGCACCTTCGAGCGGGCGAACCACGGCCAGCGTCACGGGCGCCTTTTCGAACGAGCGAGGCGCCGGTATCTCCGTATCGGGCTCCCACTCGCCATAGCTGCGCGTCAGTTCCGCCTCGCGACGCGCGATCCGCGTTTCCATCTCGCGCTGTTGCTCGATCGCACGTCGTTCCTGAAGGCCGGGGCCGCAGCCTTCGCAAACGGTCGGAACGATCGCAGGCGTGCCGGCATAGTCGGCGCCACCGCGATCGGCGACCAGCGCTTCGGGTCGACCGAGCACCGTTTCGTCAGGGACACGATCGATCATCTCGACCGTCGCACCACCGGTCGCGAAATTACCCAACCCGACACCGGTCAACGAGCCGAGCACGACGACTGCGCAGGTAGCGATCAGCACGCGATGAGCGATCGATCCTTCAGCCATGTCACACCTTTTCATTGTTCGACTGGACCGATCAACGGCGATCCACCGCCAACGGTTCCGCGAACGTCTTGCGGACCATTACGGCTTGCGCCAGTGAATGCGCCATGACGAACCTCCGCACCTTCTATCCGCCGCTCGAAGCCTATGCTTCAGGCCATCTCGATGTCGGCGACGGCCACAGCATCTATTGGGAACGCAGCGGCACGCCAGGCGCCAAGCCTGCGGTGTTCCTGCATGGCGGACCCGGCGGCGGATTCTCGCCCACGCACCGGCAGCTGTTCGATCCGGCACGCTATGATGTGCTGCTGTTCGACCAGCGCGGCTGCGGCAGATCGACGCCGCATGCCGAGTTGAACGCGAACACCACATGGGACCTCGTCGCCGATATCGAACGGCTGCGCGACATGGCGGGCATCGAAAAATGGCAGGTGTTCGGCGGATCCTGGGGATCGACGCTGGCGCTGGCCTATGCCGAGACGCATCCCGATCGCGTGTCCGAACTTGTGCTGCGCGGTATCTTCACCGTCACCAGGGCCGAGATCGACTGGTATTACCAGCACGGCGCCTCGCTGATCCATCCCGAGAAATGGGAACGGTTCCAGGCCCCGATCCCCGAGGCCGAGCGCGGCGACATGGTTGCCGCCTATCGCAAGCGGCTGACCGGCGACGATGCTGCGGCGCGGATGGAGGCGGCCAAGGCGTGGAGCCTGTGGGAAGGCCAGACGGTGACGTTGCTGCCCGATCCCGAACTGTCAGACTCGTTCGAAGCCGACGAATTCGCGCTCGCTTTCGCCAGGATCGAGAATCACTTCTTCTCGCATCTCGGCTGGCTCGAAGACAATCAGCTCATCCGCGACGCCGGCAAGCTGAGCGGCATTCCGGGCGTGATCGTCCATGGCCGCTACGACACGCCCTGCCCTGTGGATACCGCATGGCGACTGCACAAGGCGTGGCCAGAGGCCGAGTTCCACCTGATCGAAGGCGCGGGCCATGCGTTCAACGAGCCCGGGATATTGGACCAGTTGATCCGGGCAACGGACCGGTTTGCGGGGTAACGAACACCCCACTGCGTTATTCCCGCGAAAGCGGGAATCCCGGTTTTCTATTCATTCGGACCAAAAGAAGAAGCGGGATTGGCTGCGTCGGACTGGCGTCTGCTGCTTTCGCACGAATGACGTAGCGGGATTTACCGCCCGGCCTATTTTTTCACTCCCCCGAATTTCCGCTGCGTCTTCCCGAACCGCGTCTTGCGCGTGCCCGGCTTGCCTTCGTTGCTGCGGCCCATGATCGGCGCCTTGTGCTCGCCCTCGGGCAGGCCGAGTTCCTCGCGTTCGAGCGCACGGATCTCGTCGCGGAGGCGGCCGGCGGTCTCGAACTCCAGGTCGGCGGCGGCCTTGCGCATCTTGGCTTCGAGTTCCTCGATATAGGCGCGCAGATTGTGGCCGACCATGTGCGGCCGATCCTCGTCGATCTCGACCGTCACCTGATCGCGGTTCGACGCATGGGCGATGATGTCGCCGATATTCTTGCGGATGGAGGCCGGCGTGATGCCGTGTTCGGTGTTGTACGCCACCTGCTTCTCGCGGCGGCGGTCGGTCTCGTTGATCGCGCGTTCCATCGAGCCGGTCATGCGATCGGCATAGAGGATGACGCGGCCGTCGATGTTGCGCGCCGCGCGGCCGATCGTCTGGATCAGCGAGGTCTCCGACCGCAGGAACCCTTCCTTGTCCGCGTCGAGGATCGCGACCAGCCCGCATTCCGGGATATCGAGCCCCTCGCGCAGCAGGTTGATGCCGACGAGCACGTCATAGACACCCAGGCGCAGATCGCGGATCAACTCGATCCGCTCCAGCGTCTCGGTATCCGAATGCATGTAGCGGACCTTGAGCCCGGCCTCGTGCATATATTCGGTCAGATCCTCCGCCATGCGTTTGGTCAGCGTGGTGACGAGCGTGCGATAGCCATTGGCCGCGGTCAGCCGGCATTCGTTGATCAAATCGTCCACCTGATCCTCGACCGGACGGATCTCCACCGGCGGATCGATCAGCCCGGTGGGGCGGATCACCTGCTCGCTGAACACGCCGCCGGTCTGCTCCATCTCCCAGTTTCCGGGGGTGGCCGAGACATAGACGGTCTGCGGGCGCATCACTTCCCACTCGTTGAAGCGCAGCGGGCGGTTGTCGATCGCGCTCGGCAGGCGGAAGCCATATTCGGCCAAGGTCAGCTTGCGGCGGTGATCGCCGCGCGACATGCCGTTGACTTGGCCGATGGTCTGGTGGCTCTCGTCAACGAAGAGCAGCGCATTTTCCGGCAGATATTCGAAGAGGGTCGGCGGCGGTTCGCCCGGCATGCGGCCGGTGAGGAAGCGGCTGTAATTTTCGATGCCCGCGCAACTGCCGGTGGCGGCGATCATCTCCAGGTCGAAATTGGTGCGCTGTTCCAGCCGCTGCGCTTCGAGCAACCGGCCTTCGGTGACCAGTTCCTTCAATCGCTCGGTCAGCTCGAAGCGGATTGCCTCCATCGCCTGCTTCAGCGTCGGGCCCGGCGTCACATAGTGGCTGTTGGCGTAGACGCGGACATAGTCGAGGCTGGCCACCTTCTTGCCGGTCAGCGGATCGAACTCGACGATCTCTTCGATCTCGTCGCCGAAGAACGCGACGCGCCAGGCGGTGTCCTCATAGTGGGATGGGAAGATCTCGAGGCTGTCGCCGCGCACCCGGAAATTGCCGCGCGTGAACGCCGCGTCGTTGCGTTTGTACTGAAGCGCGACGAGCTTGCGGATGATCTCGCGCTGATCGACGGTCTGGCCCTTTTTCAGGTCGAAGATCATCGCCGAATAGGTTTCGACCGAGCCGATGCCGTAGAGGCACGAGACCGAGGCCACGATCAGCACGTCGTCGCGCTCCAGCAGCGCGCGGGTGGCCGAGTGGCGCATCCGGTCGATCGATTCGTTTACCGAGCTTTCCTTCTCGATGTAGGTATCCGACCGCGGCACATAGGCCTCGGGCTGGTAATAATCATAGTAGCTGACGAAATATTCGACCGCATTGTCGGGGAAGAAGTTCTTGAACTCGCCATAGAGCTGCGCGGCGAGAATCTTGTTGGGCGCCAGCACCAGCGCGGGGCGCTGCAGCGTTTCCACCACCTTCGCCATGGTGAAGGTCTTGCCCGATCCGGTGACGCCCAGCAGCACCTGATCGCGCTCGCCCGCCAGTGCCTGTTCGGTCAGTTCGGCGATCGCGGTGGGCTGATCGCCCGCCGGCTCATAGTCCGACACGATGCGGAAGCGCTTGCCGCCCTCGGCCTTTGGCGGCCGCGACGGCCGGTGGGGCACGAAAGACTGGTCCGTTTCCGGCTCGTCGAGCGATGTGCGGATTTGGATTGCCATAGCGGATGGATATGGGTGATGGTCCCGCCGGGCGCAACACACACAACACTCCCCCCATCGAAAGGATATCCATGAAACGCCTGATGCTCGCCGTCCTTCCCGCGCTCGCGCTTGCCGCCTGCGGCAAGTCCGACAATGGAGACGCCAACGGTCAGGCCGCGGTAGCCGATGACGGCAAGCCCAAGACCGTGGAACAGGTCGCCGCCGAGATGCGCAGCGCACCCAAGATGCGGCCGGGCGAATGGGAAACCACGGTGCAGGTCGTGAAGTTCGACATGCCCGACGCGCCGCCCCAGATGAAGCAGGCGATGGAGAAATCCATGGCCGAGGGGAAAAGCAGCAAATCCTGCGTCACCCCGGAAGAAGCGCAGCGCGACCCCGCCGAATTCCTGAAAAAGGGCCAGGGCGAGAATTGCACTTATGAGAGGTTCAGCTTCGCCGGCGGCAAGATCGACGGCAAGATGAGCTGCGCCACGCCGCAACAGGGCAAGATGGAAGCCACGATGACCGGCACCATCGGTGCCGACGCGATCAGCATGACGATGGACAATGTCATGAGCGGTGGCCCTATGCCGGGCAAGATGGCCATGACGATGAAGATGGAATCGAAGCGGATCGGCGACTGCAAATAATCGCCGACCGAACAGGAGAGAGATATGATTGGATATACGCTGGTCGGCAGCAACGACCTGGGCAAGGCGCTGGGTTTTTACGACGCGCTGTTCGGAGAGATCGGCGTCAGCCGGCTGCTGGATTTCCCCAATGGCGGCGCGGCCTGGGGCAGCGAATGGGGCCGGCCGATGTTCGGCGTCGGCAAGCCTTATGACGGCAATCCCGCAACAGTGGGCAATGGCGTGATGATCGCTGTCGCCATGGAGGATCGCGCCAAGGTCGAAACGCTTTACGCCAAGGCACTGACGCTCGGCGGCAGTTGCGAGGGCGGTCCTGGCGTGCGCGGCAACGATGGCGACCAGGCGTTTTACGGCGCCTATTTCCGCGATCTCGACGGCAACAAGATCTGCGCGTTCAGCATCGGCCCCGCCGCGACATGAGAATGCCGGCCGCGGCGCTGCTGATCCTGATGCTCGGCGGCGCCGCGCCCGTTACCGTTCAGCCGGGCGGGTGGACACACAGTATGACCATCCACACCGCAACAATCCCCGGCATTCCCGGATTCCTGATCCCCAAGGGTCGGCCCAAATATTACAAGACCTGCCTGTCCGCTCGCGATGCCGCGTCCAATCCAGGACTGATCCTGCAGGGCGAAAATATGGAATGCACGCCGCGCTCGCTGACGATGGCGAACGGCAAGATCGCCAGCGTCGCCACCTGCACCGACAAGCGGATCGGGGTTCCGATGAATGTGGTGAGCGCCGGCAGCTATACCGCAACCAGCTATGAACTTCGCAGCGTGAGCACGGGCACCCGCAACGGCAAGCCGCTGCGGGTGGAGACGACCAGCACCGGCAAGCTCACTCACCGCTGCTAGGCGCTTCCGGGTGAGGCTGGCCTGCAAATGGCGCTCCCCTGCGCTTCCGGTGCTCACGTACTGATGTACGCTGCGCTCCGGTTCTCGGAGAGCACCATTTTCGACTCAGCCTGACCCGAAGCGCGATCCGCGAGTCTCCGCTCATCCTGAGGAACGGCTGAGCTTGCCGAAGACGCGTCTCGAAGGATCACAGCCATCGCGCAAATTTAAGCGCAAACGGGCTTCCCACCGCGTCATTCGCTGCTTTAAGCTTCAACAATCATTTCAAACGGGGTTTTCTCACTCATGCGCTTCATCCTGTCAGCCGCAGCACTTTCGCTTCTTGCCACCCCGGCCCTGGCCGAGCCCGATTATGCCGCGGCGGTCCGCCAGGATTATCAGGCATCGCTGGGCGCGCTGTGGGACAATTTCCACCGCAATCCGGAACTGAGCTTCAAGGAGACCAAGACCGCGGCGCGCATGGCGAAGGAATTGCGCGCAATCTCCGGCATCGTCGTGACCGAGGGTGTCGGCGGCACCGGCGTGGTCGGCGTGCTGAAGAATGGCGATGGCCCGGTCGTGCTGGTCCGCGCCGATATGGACGGGCTGCCGGTGGAAGAAAAATCCGGCCTGCCCAATGCGTCCAAGGTCCGCCAGGTCGGCATCGACGGCGTCGAATCCCCGGTGATGCATGCCTGTGGCCATGACGTGCACATCACCTCGCTGGTCGGCACCGCTCGCCGCCTCGCCGCGATGAAGGATCGCTGGAAGGGCACGGTTGTGTTCATCGTCCAGCCCGCCGAGGAGCGCGTGGGCGGCGCGCGCGCGATGCTGCAGGACGGGCTCTACACCCGCTTCCCCAAGCCCGATTATGCCGTCGGCTTCCACGTCTCGTCCGCGCTCGCGGCCGGCAAGGTCAGCGCGTCCGAGGGCATTCAATACTCGTCCGCCGACAGCGTCGATATCACGGTGCGCGGCGTCGGCGCGCACGGCGCATCGCCGCACACCGGCAAGGATCCCGTCTATATCGGTTCGCAGATCGTCGTAGCACTTCAGGGCATCATCAGCCGCGAGCGCCAGCCGCTGGCGCCCGGCGTGATCACCGTCGGCGCCTTCCATGCCGGCACCAAGCACAACATCATCTCCGACCGCGCCGACCTGCAGCTCACCGTGCGCGCCAATGACGAGGAGACGCGCGCCTTCCTGCTCAAGGCGATCGAGCGCGTCGCCATCGGCGTGGCCCGGACCAACGGCGTGCCCGAAGACAAGCTGCCGATCGTCAAGGCGAGCGAAGGCACACCGACGACGATCAACGACGGCCCGCTTGCCAAGCGCCTTAACGGCGTGATGGTCGCGACCTTCGGTGCGGGCGGGCTGGCCCCGTTCGAGCAGATGGGCATGGGCGCTGAGGATTTCGCCTATTTCGTTCAGCCCGATCTGAAGGTCCCCGGCTATTATTTCGCGGTCGGCGGCACGCCACAGGCGGAGCTGGACGCTGCCAAGACCGGCGGCCCGGCCATCCCCTCGCACCACTCGCCGCTGTTCAAGATCACCCCGGAACCCGCGGTGATCACCGGCACCATCGCGACCACCGCTGCGGTGCTGGATCTGCTGAAGCCGGGCGCTTCGGGGGACTGAGTCGCCTCACCCGTCCTTCCCTGCCTTGTCATCCCCGCGAAAGCGGGGATCCCGCTATTCCGTGAAGCATTCGGAAAAAGAAGAAGCGGGATTCCCGCGTTCGCGGGAATGACGGGCGATATGTATCGATAACAACGTCATTCCGGCGTTCGCCGGAATGACGAGCTACCCCTTCGGCGTCAGCTTCAGCAGCCGTCCGGTTGCACCGTTCTCGCCATCCTCGAGCAACCACAAAGCGCCGTCCGGCCCTTGTTCCACCTCGCGGATGCGCTTGCCCATTTCGAAACGCTCCGCCTCGCGCGCGGTGCTGCCCTCGGTCACGACGCGGACCAGCGATTGCGATGACAGGCCGGGGATGAAGGCGCTGCCCTTCCACTGCGGGAACATGTCGCCCGAATAGAATATCAGGTCGCCCGGCGAGATCACCGGCGTCCACCACAAAGCCGGCCGTGAGAATTCCGGGTGGGTATCGTGATCGGGGATATCGGCCCCGCCATAATGATTGCCGTTGGACACGACGGGATAGCCATAGTTCGCGCCGCGCACGACGCGGTTTAATTCGTCGCCGCCCTCCGGCCCCATTTCCATGTCCCAGAGCTGCCCGGTGGCATCGAACGCGATGCCGAGCGGATTGCGATGGCCCAGCGACCAGATCTGCGCGGTCACCCCGCCCTTGTCGGCAAAGGGATTGTCCTTCGGCACCGATCCGTCGTCGTTCAGCCGCAGGATCTTGCCGAGATTGGCGTTCATATCCTGCGCCGGCGTGAATTTCTGCCGCTCGCCCGACGAGATGAAGAGATGACCATCGGGCGCGAACAGGATGCGATGACCGAAATGTCCGCGCCCCGCGACCTTGGGCGATTGCCGCCAGATCACCGTGACGCCCTCAAGCCGCGCGCCGCTGGCCGTCTTCACCAACCGGCCGCGTGCTACCGCTGCACCGCGCGTGTTGCCTTCGCCAGCCTCGGCATAGCTCAGATAGACCAGCCCGTTCTTCCCGAAAGCGGGATGGAGCACGACGTCGCCCAACCCGCCCTGTCCGCCATGATCCACAGCGGGCACACCCGCGACGTCGACGGATTTGCCGTCCGCGATCGACAGCAGCTTCAGCACGCCGGTCTTCTCGGTGATCAGCGCATGTTTGCCGCCCGGCAGAAAGGTCATTGCCCAGGGCTCGACGAAGGTCGCAACCGGCGTGGCGACAAAAGGCGCTGCGGCGGGGGCCGCGCGCGCCGCGGTGCTCGCATCGGTGGCGCCCGTGCCGGCAGCCCCTTCGGCGCCGGGCGCGGTCTGCGCATTGCTGCCGCCGCCCGCCGAACAGGCAGCGGCCAGCGCGAGAACGGGAAGCAGGAGATTTCTGGTTTGCATGTTGTGCCTTCGAAACAATGGAATGATCGACCAACGCGACGCCCAAATCATGGTTGCGGCGCATCTTCCTGCTCCAGCGTAGCGCGCGCCCGCGCGAACAGCCACAGCCGGATTGCGCTCGCCAGATTGGGCGGCTCCGCCGCCGCGATCCGCTCCACATCGATCCGCGCCACGACCGCGTTCAGTGGCAGGCCCAGCGCAGCGGCCTCCCCTTCCAGCGCCGCCCAGAAAGCGGGCTCAAGGCTGATCGAGGTCTGATGCCCGGCGATCGTGACCGATCGTTTGACGGGGCCGAGATAGAGCGGGTCGGGCGATGGCATGAGCCCACGATAGCGCATCGGAGAACGACGTCGACAGCGCCCAAGCGGATTTCGCTTGTTGCAATGTAGGATTTCAAATGTTCTCTATTTGTTCCTATTCACGAGTCGAAGGAACAAGGCAATGCGAAATATCAGGCTGCTGCTCGGCACGAGCGCGGCGGCGATGGCGCTCGCCACCGCAAGCGGCGCGATCGCCGCCGAAACGATAACCTACACCTATGATGCCAAGGGCCGCGTGAAGAAGGCCGAACGCACCGGCACGGTGAACAACAACGTCAACAGCGAATACACGTACGACACAGCGGATAATCGCACCAAAACCAAGCTGACCGGATCACCCAACCCGCCACCCTGATGGATCGGGCCTCCGACAAAAGCGGGTGCTTTTGTCAGATACGATCCACCAGGCCCTGGCCGACCCCGACCCAACCATCCCCACACCCTGATTTCTTCAAGGAGCATGACAATGCGCCATAGCCTTTCGCGCGCCCTGATGAGTGGCGCTCTTTTGACGACGACCGCGCTCACCGCGCCCGCGCTCGCCCAGGAAGCGAGCATCGCCGCGTTCCCGATCCGGCAATTCCAGGACGAGAATGGCGTCGACCTGTTGACCGGCACGTTCACCGTGATGAGTCCAAGCCTCAAGATCGGCGGCAAGGACATGGGGCTGACCTATGTCCGCGAGATCCGCGCCAACCAGTTCCGCGACACGATGATGTGGAACATCAATGTGAGCGGATCGAGTTACACTGTCGGCATCGGCACGCATGCCGAGAGATTTACGCTTTCCGGATCGACCTTCACCCCAGTGGAGAACAATGGCTCCACGCTGACGAGGAGCGGGATCGACTACACATACACGGCAGCCGACGGCACGGTTGCGACGTTCAGCGATTCCATGCCTGCAACTTTGGGCAATGCCCGCGGAATCGTCGTCCGAACGATTAAGTATCCCAACGGTCGCACGCTGACATACGATTATACGACGGCCAACTATTACGACCCGCTCATGGGTATTTTCTGGTACGGTCGACGGCTGCAAGGCGTGACCAACAATGCCGGCTGGCAGATCAATTTCCGTTATGCATCAGATACGTTCGACGGCGCGACGCTGATAGAATGGACCCGAATGATCACGCTCAAGGGTCTCAATTCGGCAGTCGATAGCTGTCTCCCGACAGCATATTCCTGTCCCCAGACGGGCCGACCCCAGCTTGATATCGCCGAACCCACGCCTGGCACCATCGACTATACCGACGCCGAAAGCCGGACCACACGCTACACCATCACCGGAAGCGCGGTGACCGGCGTCCGCCTGCCCGGCAGCAGCAGCGACGATATCTCGGTGACCTATACCAGCGGGCGCGTCACCTCGATCACGCGGTTCGGGGTTACGACGGGCTATTCGTCTTCGGATGCGAGCGGCGTCCGTACCGTCACCGTGACCCGCCCGGGCGGGGCGACACGCGTGGTGGAGTTCAATATCGCCAACAGCGTGATGCTGAGCGACCGGAACGAACTCAACCACAAGACCGAATATAGCTATGACGGCAGCAACCGGCTGACCCGGACAACCTTGCCCGAGGCCAATTATATCGAGCTCGAATATGACAGCCGGGGCAATGCGACCAAGAGGCGCGCCGTGCCGAAACCGGGGTCCGGCCTTGCCAATATCGAGACGACCGCAATCTATCCGGGGACCTGCACGAACGCGCTCACCTGCAACCAGCCGTCCAGCACGACCGATGCGAAGGGCAACACCACTGACTATAGCTATGACACCACGCACGGCGGCCTGCTGACCGTCACCGCGCCCCCGCCGACGACCGGAACGACGCGCCCTCAGTCGCGCATGTCCTACACCCGGCTCGCGGCCAGTGGGTCATCCAGCGGCACGGGCATTTTCCGCCCCACGGGTACGTCCATCTGCCAGACCGGCTCGGCTCCCAGCTGCGTGGGCACGGCGGACGAGGTGAAGACGACCATCGCCTATGGTCAGGGTCTGCTGCCCTCGAGCGTCAGCACGGGTGCCGGCGATGGCAGCCTGACCGCCACCCAGGCGATGACCTATGATGTCGCAGGCAATCTGCTGACGGTCGACGGCCCGCTATCCGGCACTGCCGACACCACGCGCTACCGCTATAACCTCAATCGCGAACTGGTCGGGGTGATCGCGCCCGATCCCGATGGCGGCGGCGTGCGCCTGCATACTGCGCAGCGCGTCACCTATGGCAGCAAGGGGCTGGTCACCAAGGTCGAACTCGGCACGGTCGCCGGCCTGACCGACCCCAACTGGGCAGCGTTCGCGACGCATCAGGAGGTGCAGAATAATTACGACGCCAATCGCCGCCCCAATGATCAGCGGCTGGTGTCAGGCGGCACCATCTATGCGGTAAACCAGCAGACCTACGATACGCGCGGACGCCCGGACTGCTCGATCACGCGGATGAACCCATCGACATGGACAGGCACGCCCTCCTGCACCTTGGGGACGGTCAGCACCACCTACGGCTCCGATCGCATCAGCAAGACGACCTATGATGCGGCAAATCAGGTCACCAAGGTGGAAACCGCACGCGACACGACCGATCAGTCGGACGAGGTGCAATACACCTATACGGATAACGGTTTTGTTTCCTATGTTCGAGATGCTCAGAATAATCTGTCGGCATATCAATATGACGGATTCGATCGGCGGGGTGTCATCTATTATCCAAGGGCAGATGGTGCAAATGTCAACTGGACCGACTACGAATCCTATACCTTTGACGCCAACAGCAATGTCACGAATGTGCGGCTGCGGGATAATCAGAACATTGCTTTCACCTATGACAATCTGAATCGAATGACATTGCGCGATGTTCCAGTGGGCGCATGGGACGAGCATGATGCAGCGTTCACCTATGACAATCTCGGGCGGGCGCGCACTTTTACGCTCGCGAATGGCTGGGCCAACTCCCGAACCTATGATGCGCTCAGCAGGGTCCTGACCGAGACGAGCGGGTTCGGCACGAATACGATGCAATATGATCTGGCTGGCCGGATGACGAGGCTGACCCATCCGGACAGCTTCTATGTCGATTACGACTATGACGTGACCGGCAATGTGATGAAGATTCGCGAAAACGGCGCAACGTCCGGTGTCGGCGTCCTGGCAAGCTACAGCTACGATGATCTCGGGCGACGGACAGGCCTGACACGCGGCAATGGAACGATTGCCAGCTACGGCTACGATGCAGTATCTCGACTGTCATCGTTCGGAGACAATTTCTCCGGGACCACGCATGATTTCACGCTGGGCTTCACCTACAATCCCAGCTCACAGATCGTGACCAATACCCGCAGCAACGACCTCTATGCATGGGGTGGACATTATAATCGCGACAAGACGGAAACGCCCAATGGACTCAACCAGCTCACGGCGCAGGGGGCGACCAGCCTGACCTTTGACGGACGTGGGAACGCCTCGGGTATCGGCGCCAGCACGTTCAGTTACACGTCGCAGAACCAACTCGCTGTCGCGACGATCGGCGGTACGCTCCGGCATTTCGCCTATGATGCGCTGGGCCGGCTGTCGAATGTGGTGACGACCGTGTCCACCCCGTTCGACTATCTGGGATCGAACCTCCTCACGGAACGCGACTTCAGTACAGCGTCAATTCTACGTCGCTACGTCTGGGGGCCCGGCACGGATGAGCCGATCGTCTGGTACGAGGGATCGGGCACGACCGATCGCCGCTGGTTGCATGCCGACGAGCGCGGGAGCATCATCGCGGTCTCGAACGGATCGGGTGCTGTGACCAACATCAACAGCTACGATGAATATGGCGTGCCGGCGGCGGGCAATGTCGGGCGTTTCCAATATACCGGGCAAGCCTGGCTGCCCGAACTCGGCATGTATTACTACAAGGCGCGCATCTACAATCCCGGCGTCGGACGGTTCATGCAGACTGATCCGATCGGCTATGCGGCGGGTATGAACCTGTATGGGTATGTGACCGGGGATCCGGTCAACAGGACCGATCCACTCGGGTTGGACCCCTGCCTGCTACTTGGCAGTGATTTGGAAGGGGAATGTCCGGTCATCGGAAAAAGGGACAACTCTTTCCTGGATTGGTGGCAATATGCGCAAATATTCGATTTGAGCAGAGGAACTGGCGGCACTTCAAAGCCTTCAGAAGTACTCTTTGGCTATATAGCTGGACTTCAAACAGAAATAAAAGAAGGTTTAAAAGACAAACTTTGCAAGTCGATCAGCAATATTTCCGAAGGAGATCGCGTTAAATTAGGAGTCGATTTTGCTGGCGGCTACGGATGGGCAGGAAGAATAGGAACAGGAATTTCAATAGACAACAAAGGAAATCCTTTTTTTGAGTTTAATATTGGAATTGGAGGTGGAGTTGCTGGATCATTTGGTTCCGGCATAAGTTATAATTTCAATGCATCAACAGTATCTCAAGCAACCGTGACCGGCAATGTCGGGCTAGGATTCGGATTCTTAGGAGCAGCCGCACAAGCAGGCTTTGGGTGGCTCACAGGACTTGGAGCAAATGGGAACATAGGCGGCGGAGCGGGATCCCCATTAACAGGAACAAGAGCAGGCATTGAGGCAACCGTGACAATCAATGCAGAGATAAATGAACAATTGTCAGGACCAATTTGCTGAAGGGCATTATATGATCAAGCCGCGTGTTAGATGGATTATTTATAGGATATTAGGAATATTCTTAGTTTCACTTATATTTCTAATCCCTCAATATAGATATTACGTGTTTTTCACGATATTCATATATGTCGGACTCATTGTTTTTTTTGAGAAATACAACAAAAATGGGAAAAAGCGAAGAATAATACCTTTTCAATAAATTATTATGGCCGGTACCGCGACAACATTGCGGCAAATTGAGGTAAATTCTGAATTATGACGCAAACGATGAAAGGATCAAAGACTCTTTCCAATTACGCTTTTCAGCTATCGACATGGGGAATTTTTACAATATCTGGGATTATATTGTTCACTGCATCTCTAGATATTGCAGTCTATCTGGGATGGGGACTTTCTAAAAATGATTTATTGATGGCGTTTGTAGTAATGATTGTTGCAGGCGCTCTCAATTTTATCGGATCCAAAATAATTGACAATTTTAGCGGACCGACTTGATAATTCCGGTGACAGTGCAATAAATTGACACAAAGCGTTCGGCGCGGGAGAGTACGACATGGTCCGTCTTTCCCGCGTCAGCATTCTCAGAATTCCCACCAACGCTGGCGCCCCCGTCCGCCTCGGGGTACGCTGACCCCAATCATCCGGGGGAACATTGATGCGCGCCATTCTCGCTCTTTCACTGGCCGCCACACTCTCCGCCTGCGCCACAACCGCGAACCTGCCGCCCAACACTGGCGCCACGCTGCTCAGCGCCTCGGTCGAGGAGAAGCCGCTGTCCGAACTCGCCCGCGCCGTCGCGGCGGGTGAGACAAGCAGTGTCGCGCTGACCATGGCCTATATCGAGCGCATCGAGACGATTGACCGGTCGGGGCCACGGCTGAACAGCGTGATTGTGATCAATCCCGATGCTCTGGCGCAGGCGCGTGCGCTGGATGCCGAACACCGCGCCGGGCGGGTGCGCGGACCGCTTCATGGCGTGCCGGTCCTGATCAAGGACAATATCGAGACCGCCGATCCGATCCCGACCACGGCGGGATCCCTTGCGCTCGCGGCCAATATCACCGGGCGTGACGCGCCGGTGGTCGCGCGGTTGCGTGCGGCGGGCGCGGTGATCCTGGGCAAGACCAATCTCAGCGAATGGGCCAATATCCGGTCGGACCGCTCGGTCAGCGGCTGGAGCGCAGTCGGCGGGCTGGTCAGGAACCCCTATGCGCTCGACCGCAATTCATGCGGCTCGTCGAGCGGCAGCGGCGCCGCGACCGCGGCAAGCCTCGCCGCCGGCGCGCTCGGCACCGAGACCGATGGCTCGGTGATCTGCCCTTCCTCGACCAACGGGCTGGTCGGGCTGAAGCCAACGGTCGGCCTCGTCTCCCGCACCCATGTCGTCCCCATCAGCCACAGCCAGGATACGCCGGGTCCGATGACGCGCAGCGTGCGCGACGCGGCGATACTGCTGACCGCGATGGCGGGCAGCGATCCTGCCGATCCGGCGACGGCAGAGGCCGATGCGCGGAAGCGCGATTATGCGGCCGGCCTGTCGACGGATGGGCTGAAGGGCGTGCGCATCGGCGTGCTGCGCGATCGGCTGGGCGACCAGCCGGCGACGCGCGCGGCGTTCGAAGCGGCGCTGGAAGCGCTCAAGCGTGGCGGTGCCGAACTGGTCGATATCGCCGACAGCCGATCCGGGCTGGAAGGACTGGGCGCGGCGGAGAGTCTAGTGCTCCATGCCGAATTTAAGGCGGACATGGCCGCCTATCTCGCGACCACGCCGCCCGCGGTTACGTCGCGCACATTGGCGGACCTGATCGCGTTCAACATCGCCAATGCCGCGACGGAGATGCCGTGGTTCGGGCAGGAGAGCTTCGAAAAGGCGCAGGCGACCAGGGGGCTGGACGATCCCGCCTATCGCACCGCGCTGGAGACCTCGCGCCGGCTGGCGCGCGGCAAGATCGATGCGCTGCTGTCCGCGAACCGGGTGACGATATTGGTCGCGCCGAGCGCGGGCCCGGCCTGGCTGTCCGATCCGGTCAATGGCGATCACTATGCCGGACCGAGTGCGAGCCAGCTGCCGGCGGTGTCGGGTTATCCGCACCTGACCGTGCCAGCGGGTATGATCGGCGGGCTGCCGGTGGGGATCTCGTTCATCGGCACGGCGTGGAGCGAGGAGGCGCTGCTTAAGGCGGGGTTTGCGTTCGAGCAGATCGCGCGGGCGCGGGTGGCGCCGGGGTATCTGCCGACGGTGGAGCGTGGGGCTGCGGCGTTTCCGGCTCCGAAATAAAGCCTGATACCTTGAGCCGTTTGTCCCGAGCCCTTCGACTGCCCGCCAGGGCGGGCGCTCAGGATAAACTTCGGCCGAAGGCCGAAGTCGAGGGACGTTTTGGGCATCGCGCAGCCTGTCTCGACTTCGCTCGACACGAACGGAGCGAGATTCTGCCTGTCTAGCCCTCTGTGTCATTCCCGCGAAAGCGGGAATGACAGGAAAGAACGTAACAGGAGAAAGAAGAGGCCAGACCGTCGGCGAAGCCGTCGGTCAGGTCGGGGGCGTCAGCCCCCGCCTGCCGGCCGTGCCGGTCGCTCGCGCAACGCGCGATCGGCGCGGACGTGGCCGCGCCTGCGACCGTCAGTACATATGCTGCCCGCCATTGATGGACAGCGTCGATCCCGTCACGAACCCCGCCTCTTCCGAGCACAGGAACGCCACGCCGCGTGCGATCTCGCCGGCTTCGCCCAGGCGGCCGACCGGGATCTTGGCGACGATCTTCTCCAGCACTGGCGGGGGAACTGCGGCAACCATGTCGGTGTCGATATAGCCCGGCGCGATCGCGTTGACGGTGATGCCGGTCTTGGCGCCTTCCTGCGCCAGCGCCTTGGTGAAGCCGTGAATGCCCGATTTGGCGGCGGCATAGTTCACCTGACCATATTGGCCGGCCTGGCCGTTGATCGATCCGATATTGACGATGCGGCCCCAGCCACGCTCGCGCATGCCCGGAAAGCATGCCTTCGCCATGTTGAAACAGCCGCCCAGATTGATGCGCATGACGTCGTTCCAGTCGTCATAGCTCATCTTGGCGAGCACGCCGTCACGGGTGATGCCCGCATTGTTGACGACGATATCGACCGGGCCGAGTTCCTCGGCCACCTGCGCGCAGCCAGCCTGGCAGGCATCGTAATCGCCCACGTCCCACCGATAGGCCTTGATGCCCGTGCGATCCGTGAACGCCCGAGCCTTTTCGTCGTTTCCGCCATAATTGGCGGCGACGGTCATCCCCAGATCCCTCAGTGCGAGACTGATCGCCTCTCCGATACCGCGGGTTCCGCCGGTGACGATCGCTACTCTGGTCATGGGATTCGCTCTCCTGTTTAGGAAAGTCGAAGCTATGCGGGAGCGAGCCAGCCTTCAAGCTCTCGCAACAAAATGCTGCGCAGCATTTTCATACCAGCCACGGATTCGTTGAGACAGGGAAGATAGGCAAAGTCCGTGCCGCCCGCGGCCATGAAGCTTTCGCGCCCACGGATCGCCAGTTCCTCCAGCGTTTCCAGACAATCGGCGGAAAAACCGGGCGCCAGGATCGCAACGCGCTTCACACCCTTGCCCGGCAGCGCGCCGAGCACCGTATCGGTTGCGGGCTCAAGCCATTTCGCCCGGCCGAACCGCGACTGGAATGCAACGAGCAACTCACGGCCCAGCGCGTCACCCAGCAACCTCGCGGTCTTGCGGCACTGGCAGTGATAGGGATCGCCAAGCTCAAGCGTACGCCGCGGCATGCCATGGAAACTGGCGAGGATGGCGTCCGGCGTGAAATCGAGCGCGGCCAGCCCCTGGTCGACCGATGTCTTGAGCGCCGCGATATAGGCGGGATCGTCATGATAAGGCGGCAGCGTGCGGATCGCCGGCTGCCAGCGCATCGCGGCCAGCGCGGCAAAGGCCGCGTCGTTGGCGGTCGCGGTCGTCGCCGCGCAATATTGCGGATAGAGCGGCGCGATCAATATGCGCTCGCAGCCCGCCGCCTTCATCGCGGCCAGCCGTTCGGCGATCGCCGGTCGACCATAGCGCATCGCATGATCGACCAGGACGTCGGCGCCGAACGCATCCTTCAATGCCACGGCCTGCGCGCGCGTGATCGCGGCGAGCGGCGATCCGTCCTCGCGCCAGACCTGGGCATAGGCATGGGCCGACTTGCGCGGCCGGGTGCGCAAGATGATGCCGTGCAGGATCGGCTGCCAGATCAGCGCCGGAATCTCGACGACGCGGCGGTCGGACAGGAATTCGGCAAGATAGCGCCGCACCGCGGGCGCGTCCGGCGCGTCGGGGGTGCCGAGATTGACGATGAGCACGCCGATCTTCGGCGTCAGAATTGGTGGGTGATCGGTCGGCGCGGTCATAATTCGCCCAGCGACAACGGCAGCGTCCGCAGCCTCCGCCCACTTGCCGCGGCGATGGCGTTGGCGATGGCGGGCGCCGTCGGCGGCACCGCGATCTCGCTGACGCCACCTGCCGGTTCGGCGCTGCGGATCAGCTCGATGCGAATCTCGGGAGTGCTGGCTAGGCGCGGCACGTCGAGCTGAGCAAAATTGCGCGGAACCGCCTGCCCGCGTTCGATCGCGATCGGGGCGCCGGTCGCGGCGGCGATGCCGAAGATGATGCCGCCCTCGATCTGCTGGCGGACGAGCTCGGGATTGATGACGCGGCCGCAATCGACCACCGCGGCGACGCGATCGACGATCACTTTCTGCGCGGCATCGACATGCGCCTCCACCAGCAAGGCGACATGGCTTCCCGCCATCGAATGGCAGGCAATGCCCTGCCCGCTTCCGCCGCTGCCACCTTCCCAGCCGCCCTTGGCCGCAACCGTGGACAGGCAGCGCGCCAGCCTTGGATTGACACCAAGCATCTGCATGCGGAATCCGAGCGGATCGAGCCCGGCTTCCTGCGCCAGCTCGTCGATGAAGCATTCGGTGAAGAAGGCGGTGTAGCTGTGCGCGCCCGACCGCCAATGGCCGGTGGGAACGCCAATCTCCACCGGATGATGATCGACCGCATAGGCGGGGATACCATAGGGCGGCACCGCCCCCGCGATCGCATTGATATCGGTGCCGTCGGGATCGGGAATCAGTCCACGCACCGCAGCATTACCGGCAAACATGCGATGCGCCTGTTCGAGCGCGGTCGCGGGTGCCGCAATCTTGGCGAGCCAGCCCTGAACCAGCCCGCTGGGGCCGAGTTGCGCGCTCATCCGCGCAAAGGCCGGCGGGCGATAGAGATCATGGCCGATATCCTCGGCACGCGACCAGACCAGCTGCACCGGACGCTTCATCCGCGCCGCCAGGATCGCGGCCTGGCCCGCCGCCTCATTCTCCAACGCGCGGCCGAACGATCCGCCGACCAGCATCGGGTGGACGACCACGTTCGATTCCGCGACGTCCAGCGCACGTGCCGCGGCTGCGCGAGCCAGGGCAGGCGCCTGGGTCGGGATCCACAGTTCAAGCCGGTCGCCGCGCATATGCGCCGTCGCGCACAATGTCTCCAGCGGCGCATGCGCGGCAAAGCCGACCGCATAATCGGCGGTATGGACGGTCTTGCCCCGATAGACTGCGGACAGATCCCCGGCACTGGCCAAGCGAACGCCATCGCCGTCGACCGCCTTTTCCAGCATATCGGCAATCGCGCTGCTGTCCGCCGGCTCGGCGGACATGGCGAAGCGCGGGCGCATCGCGTCGAGCGCGCGGTTCGCCGCCCACCAGTTGGTCGCGACCGCCGCCACCCAGCGCGGCGTATCAATGACCGCGAGCACGCCCGTCACCGCATCGGCCGCCTTGCGATCGAATCCCTGCAATCCGCCATGGCCGATCGGCCCCTGGCGGATCGCGGCATAGACCAGATCGGGCAGGCGGATATCGGCGGCATACATCGCCGAACCGTCAAGCTTGGCGGGTAAATCCAGCCGGGGCAGCGGCTTGCCGGTCAGCCGGTTCTCCATGCCGGTCCGCAGCGGGATCGGATCGGGCACCTTGAACTCGGCCGCTTCGGCCGCCAGCGCGCCGAAGCGCAGTTTCTCGTCACCGCGTACGACGAAACCCTCGGCAGTGTCGCAGGCCAGCCAATCGGCATCCCAGCGCCGCGCGGCCGCCTTGCACAGCAGCACCCGCGCCGCCGCCCCCGCTTCGCGCAACGGCCATTCGAATGCGCGGACCGACGTGGATCCGCCAGTGATCATCAGCGCATCGCGCGTCGCGAATTCCTGCGCCGCCCAGCGCAAAGGCCCGCCGAGAAAATCGGGGCCGTGCCCGGCGACGGCGTCGCCCGCGAGCAGGCGGTTGGCGTAGATGGGATTGATCGGCGCCGCCTCGACCGCGATCGTCCGCCAGTCCGCGCCGAGTTCGTCGGCCAGGATCTGCGGCAGCGCAGTATAGACGCCCTGCCCCGTCTCCGCCTGCGGCACGACGACGGTGACGACGCCGGTTTCTGCGATCTTGAGGAAGCCACCCAGGATGGTTTCGCCGGGGTTCGCGATCAGATTAGGCGCATAGCTGCGCGGCCAGACGCCCCAGGCGATCAACAGCCCGGCGCCGACGCCGCCACCCACCAGAATCTGCCGTCGGCTCGGCATATGCCGCGTTCCGCCCTGTCGATCCCCTAGCGCCATCGCCGACTGATAGGGGGCCGGTGCGCGAAGAGCAATTGGCGGATGGAAATCGGCGACCTTGCCTCACCGTTGGCTTCGAGCAGCGTCGAGCCTGTCGAGACGCGACCGTCGAGGAGCACCGCACCGGAACCTTCTCGACTGCGGTTCTCGACAAGCTCGAACCTGCGCTCGAAGCCAACGGGTAGTTGGTGAGGCCAGGGGGGAGCTGGGTCTTCCGCCGCTCAGCCCGCGGCCAATGCCCGATATTTCGCGCGCAGCCCCACCTTGTCGATCTTCTCCGTGCCGAGGCGCGGCAGCGGATCGGCCGAGAACCAGATGCGCGCGGGCAGTTTGAACGGTGCGAGCCGTGGCTTGAGAAAGGCGATCAGCGCGTCGGCGTCGAGCACCGCGCCGGGCTGGAGTCGGATGACCGCACCGGGCACTTCACCGAAACGCTCGTCGGCTAGGCCGAACACCGCGGCTTCGGCCACTGCGCCATGTTCGTAGAGCGCCGCCTCCACTTCCTGGCACGAGATATTCTCGCCGCCACGGATAATGATGTCCTTCTTGCGATCGACGATGAACAGATATCCGTCCTCGTCGAGATAGCCGACATCGCCGGTGCGGAAATAACCATCGTCGGTCACCGCGTCGCGCGTCGCCGCCTCGTTGTTCCAATAGCCGATGAAATTGCAGATGCTGCGGATCGAAACCTCGCCACGCTCGCCCTGCGGCAAGGCATTGCCTGCATCGTCGAGAATGGCGAGATCGACCAGAGGCGCCGAGGCCGGCCCCGTGCTGGACGGTTTGGCGAGATAATTCTCGTTGATGTTGCCGCACCCCACCGCGTTGGTCTCGGTCAGGCCATAGCCGAGCAGCGGATGCGCGCCGCCCATCTCGTCCTCCAGCCGCTTCACATGTTCGGGTGCACGCGCTGCGCCGCCCGCGGCATAGGACTGGACGGTCGACAGATCGTAATTGCCGCGATTGGGATGCGTCATGATCTCGTAGCTCATCAGCGGCACGCCGACGAAATAGGTGACCTGTTCGTCCTGCATCAGCCGCATCGCCTCTTCGGCGTCCCATTTGGCCATCAGCACCAGTTTGCGGCCCATGGCGAAGCTCTGCAGCATCAGCGGGATTTCGGCAGTGACGTGGAACAGCGGCACATTGAGCAGCGCGGCGGGCTGAAGCGTCGACGCCTTGCCGTCCTCGGTCGTGATCTCGAGCATCGCCAGCGCCTGGATCAGATAATTGAAGATCCCCTGCACGACGGCGCGGTGATCGGAGAATGCGCCCTTCGACTGGCCGGTGGAGCCGGACGTGAACAATATGGTCGCCAGATCGTCGCCGGTGAGCTCCGGCAGCGCAGTCTCTGCCCCGCCGCCCTTGGCAAGCAGCGGCGCGATCGCACCGTCGATCGGCGCGGCCAGGTCGAGCGTCACCACCTCCGCCTGATGGCCGCCGCATTCGGCCAGCCGCAATGCGCGCGGCAGATCCGCAATCACCAGCCGCGTGCCGGTATCGGCGATGCCGTCGCACAGTTCGTTGCCCTGCCACCAGCCATTGAGCAACGTCGCAACGCCACCGGCCATCAGCACGCCCATATAGGCGACGATCCAGGCGGGCGCGTTGCGCATCGCGATGCCCACCCGGTCGCCGCGCTTGACGCCATAGCCCTCGACCAGCGCGCCCGCCACCTTGCGCGCAGCGGCATAGGTCTGCGCGAAGCTCAGCCGCTCCTCGCCCGCCACCAGGAATGGCGCGTCGCCATGCTGTGCGCAGAAGTGCGCAAAATAGTGCGAGAGCGTCGGGGGAGCGATGGCTATCACGGGGAGCGTACGGCCAAAACGCTCGATCCCGGTGAGCGCAAACGGCGCGCCATCGGCCACCATCCGGCCCACGGCTGCCCTGATGCGCAGATCGAGCGCAGATGGCATCAACTCTCTCCTCTTGGTCTTGTCTCTTGCCGCCTATAAGAGGGCGCAAATCATCGGGGGTAAAGAGTTTGTTCCTCGCGCTTTCGGCTGCCGCTACGTCATACGTGACTTTCGAGTCACTCGGTCTCCATCCGGTGGCCATCGATCTCGGATTTTTCCAGATTCGCTGGTATTCCCTCGCCTATCTGGCGGGAATCATCATCGGCTGGTGGTATCTGCTCAAACTGATCGCGCAGCCCGGCTCGCCCATGGCGCGTCGCCATGCCGACGACCTGGTGTTCTACGCGACGCTCGGCATCATCCTGGGCGGGCGGATCGCCTATATCCTCTTTTACCAGCCCTCGATTCTCAAGCATTTCACCGACATCTTCAAATTGTGGGAAGGCGGGATGTCGTTCCATGGCGGAGCGATCGGCGTGTCGCTGGGCATCATCCTGCTTGCCCGAAAGGAAAAGCTGCAATGGCTGCGCGTGCATGATTTCGTCGCATGCTGCGTACCGTTCGGCCTGTTTTTCGGCCGGCTCGCCAATTTCGTGAATGGCGAGCTGTGGGGCCGCGAGACAGACGTTCCCTGGGCCATCCGCTTTCATGAAATGGTGAACGGCGCGATCGTCACCGGCGAACCGCGCCATCCCAGCCAGCTCTACGAAGCCGGGCTGGAGGGCATCTTGCTCGGGCTGGTGCTCTGGTTCTTCTTCTGGAAAACCAAGGCACGCTACGATCCCGGCAAGCTCGTCGGCATCTTCCTGCTCGGCTATGGCATGTCGCGTTTCTTCGTCGAATTCTTCCGCGAGCCCGATCGGCAGCTGATGCAGTTCGCGCAGGAAACGGGCATGAGCATGGGCCAGTGGCTGACCGTGCCGATGATCGTCGGCGGCGCCTATCTGATTGCGACCGCCAAGGGCCGGCGCCAGCGGATCGAGGCGACAGCGGGCGGCCAGAGCGTCGCCTGATGTGGCGGACACAGTGAAGACCGGCATCGGCGCCAAGCTCGCGCGCGAAATCGAGCGCGCCGGGCCGATTTCGGTCGCCCAGTTCATGGCAGAGGCGAACGCGCATTATTATGCCACGCGCGATCCGCTGGGCGTTGCGGGCGATTTCGTCACCGCGCCCGAGATCAGCCAGATGTTCGGCGAACTGGTCGGGCTTTGGCTCGCCGATCTGTGGCTGCGCGCCGGATCGCCGGCCAATGTCCATTATGTCGAGCTCGGCCCCGGCCGAGGAACGCTCGCGGCCGACGCATTGCGCGCGATGCGATCGGTCGGGCTGACCCCGCCGGTCCATTTCGTCGAAACCAGCCCGACCCTCCGTGCCGCTCAGGCCGAGCGTGTGCCGCATGCGATCTGGCACGACGTAATCGGCGGACTGCCGCATGATGGCGCATTGCTGGTCGTGGCCAATGAATTTTTCGACGCGCTGCCGGTCCGGCAACTCGTGGCGACCGATCTGGGATGGCGCGAGCGCGTGGTCGCCTGCACCGACGATGTCTTCACGGCAGGCGTTGGGGAGAGTGTGCCTGGATCGCTGCTGCCCGAAGCATTGCTGGGGGCCGCAGCGGGTACGATCGTCGAAAGCTCTCCCGCCGCGCGTGCAATCTGCGCCGAACTGTCGGCACGGATCGCGGATCAGGGCGGTGGCGCGATCGTCATCGATTATGGCTATCAAGGCCCTGCCGCGGGCGACACGCTGCAAGCGATGCGCGACCATCGTTATGCCGATCCCTTCACCAATCCCGGCGAACACGATCTGACCGCGCATGTCGATTTCACCGCATTGGCGCGGGAGGGGCGATCGGCCGGACTGAAGGTCGCAGGCCCCGCCGCGCAAGGCGAATGGCTGGAACGACTCGGCCTTTCGGCACGCGCCTCGGCGCTGGCCGCGGCGCGGCCCTCCGTCGCCCCAGAGATCGCGCTGGCGCAGGATCGGCTCGCTGGGCCGGAGCAGATGGGCATTTTGTTCAAGGCGCTGGCGCTGGTCGCGCCGGATTGGCCGGATCCGGAAGGGTTCAACTAGATTTGTTCCTCCCTGTCGCTCCAGCGAAAGCTGGAGCCTATACGGTCTCATCAAACTGCAGTGCGGTTACCTGTATCGTATGGGCTCCAGCTTTCGCTGGAGCGACAGGTGTGAGTTGGAGCAACAGGAGTGAGCGTGGACGAAGTCGAAGTCATCCGGTCCGAAACGCTTGCCGGCGTCCCCCACGGTTTTCTCGGCCGGCGCGGCGGCGTTTCGACCGGCATCCATGCGGGCCTCAATGTCGGGCTGGGCAGCGATGACGATCGCGATGCGATCGTCGAGAATCGCCGCCGCGCCACAGCTTCAGTGTTGCCGGGTGCGGCGCTGGCGACAGTGCATCAGGTCCATAGCGCGATCGCGCTGACCGCAATTGCCGCCTGGCCCGACGATGCGCGACCAAAGGCCGATGCGCTCGTCACCAATCGGCCGAACGTCCTGCTCGGCATCCTGACCGCGGACTGCGTTCCCGTGCTTTTCGCCGACCTCGACGCTGGCGTGATCGGCGCGGCGCATGCAGGCTGGAAGGGCGCGCTGGGCGGCGTGACCGACGCGACGCTCGATGCAATGGAGGCACTCGGCGCCGACCGCAGCCGGGTGACCGCTGCGATCGGGCCGTGCATCGCGCGCGCATCCTATGAAGTGGGCGAGGATTTCGCGCGGGCCTTCGAGGAATCGGATCCGGCCAATGAGCGCTTCTTCTCTGCCGGGCGTCCGGGGCATCTCCAGTTCGATGTCGAAGCCTATGTCACCGCGCGTCTGGCCGCCGCCGGCGTTCGCCGGATCGAGGCATTGGGGCTCGACACCTATGCCGATGAAGATCGCTTCTTCAGCTATCGCCGCGCCTGCCATCGCGGCGAGCCGGGCTATGGGCGCGAGATATCCCTGATCGGCCTTCCCGGGTAGAAGCTGTTCGGGAAATGTGCAGAAGAGCACATTTCCAAGGCCGCACCGGCCCGCTCCCCCACCCGGCCTCCCATAAGATACTGCCGTTGGGAGGCCGGGTGGGGGAGCGGGCCGGTGCGGCATGCGCCAAAGGCGCATCTCCAAACAAACTCAGCCCGCCGGGCTGAATGGTACTCTCCGGGCAGGTTTCGCGTTAAGCTGGATATCGTTCCAGCAAAGGCGCCCAGACATGCCCAGGAAACCCGACGAGTCCGACCTGACCGGCACCACCCCGCGCCGGCGCCCCAAGCCCGATGTGCTGGCGATCGGCAATCGCAGGCTGAAGCCCTCGACGCTGATGATGGGCCATGGCTACGACCCGGCTTTGTCGGAAGGGGCGCTGAAACCGCCGATCTTCCTGACCTCCACCTTCGTCTTCGAGAACGCCGCCGCCGGGAAACGCCATTTCGAAGGCGTGACCGGCAAGCGCCCCGGCGGCGCCGAGGGGCTGGTCTATTCGCGCTTCAACGGCCCCAATCAGGAGATCGCCGAGGATCGGCTGGGTGTCTGGGAGGATGCCGAGGACGCACTCACCTTCTCTTCCGGCATGTCGGCGATCGCGACGGTCCTGCTCACCTTCGTCAAACCCGGCGACGTCATCGTCCATTCGGCACCGCTCTATGCCGCCACCGAGACGCTGATCGGCCGCATCCTCGGCAAATTCGGCGTCACCTGGCTCGATTTCCCGGCGGCCGCGACCGAGGACGAGATCGCCGCGGTGGTCGAAAAGGCCAAGGCGCAGGGCCATGTCGCGATGATCTATCTCGAAAGCCCCGCCAACCCGACCAATGTTCTGGTCGACGTCCAGGCGGTGGCCAAGGTCCGCGACGCGCTGCTGGGTGACGACAATCCGCCGATCGTGATCGACAACACCTTTCTCGGCCCGCTCTGGCATCAGCCGCTCAAGCACGGCGCCGACATCGTGGTCTACTCGCTCACCAAATATGCCGGCGGACACAGCGATCTCGTCGCGGGCGGCGCGCTCGGCTCCAAGGGGCAGATGAATCAGATCCGCATGATGCGGAACACGATCGGCACGATCCTCGATCCCAACAGCGCATGGATGTTGTTGCGCAGCCTGGAGACGCTGGAACTCAGGATGAGCCGGGCCGGCGAGAATGCGGAGAAGATCTGCACCTGGCTGAAGGACCATCCGAAGGTGGAGAAGATCGTCTATCTCGGTTTCCCCGAGACCGAGCGACAGGCCGACATCTATGCGCGCCACTGCACCGGCGCGGGATCGACCTTCTCGCTTTATCTGAAAGGGGGCGAGCCCGAGGCATTCCGCTTCCTCGATTCGCTCAAGATCGCCAAGCTCGCCGTCAGCCTGGGCGGAACCGAGACACTTGCCAGCCATCCGGCCGCGATGACGCATCTTTCGGTCCCCGACGAGCGCAAGCGCGCGCTCGGCATCGGCGACAATATGGTCCGTATCTCGATCGGCGTGGAGGATGCCGACGATCTGATCGCCGATTTCGAACAGGCGCTGGCGGCGGTCTAGACCAAGATCACTTCAGATTGAATCAATCTGAAGTGTGAATCTTGGTCTCAACTATCTGAATAGAGCCTGATTCACGCCATCGGCGGAAGCGCGAAGCGCTTCCACCTCAAGCGATCAGGCTCTAACCCAAGGTTCGATGGGCATCACTCATCGAGCCTTGGTAAAGCCCGCGCGGCGCTTGAGCGTTGCAAGGTGCGGATGCGTGAGCATCCCTGCACCTTCGCGTAGATAACGAACCGGGGGTGACGACAGCGCGTGCATCCTTCAATGCGAGCCCGAGACGAACTCGACCTTCCTCGGGTCGAGCGGTATCGAGATTGAGAAACCGATGAAGAAAAGCCTGATCCTCCTGACCCTCCTGGCGCTTTCGGCCTGCGCGACTCCGGAGACCCGGCTTCGCACCGGATTGATGGATGCCGGGCTTTCGGACCGGGTGGCCGGCTGCATGGCGGACCGGATGGTGAATGCATTGTCGATCGTCCAGCTGCGCCGCCTGCAATCGCTCGGCAGTTTGAAGCAGGCGAGCAGCCGCTCGCTTTCCGTAGCGGATTTCCTCCATAAGGTGCGTGCGTTACGCGATCCGGAAATCCTGTCGGTGACCAGCACGGCGGCGGCAGCCTGCGCGCTTGGGCTATGACGGCTGCAGCGGACTGCCAAAGTGGGGTGGCAATCGCCGCCGATCCATGCTTTAGGCCGCTGCGACTCCCCATTTTGCACCGCGGAAAGGCTCGAGCGCCCTCATGAATATCCACGAATATCAGGCGAAAGAATTGCTGGCCAAGTTCGGCGTGCCAGTTCCCGCCGGCCACGCAGCCCTCACCGTCGACGAGGCTGTCGCCGCCGCCGGCAAGCTTCCCGGACCGCTCTACGTCGTCAAGGCGCAGATCCATGCGGGCGGCCGCGGCAAGGGCAAGTTCAAGGAACTCGGCCCCGACGCCAAGGGTGGCGTCCGCCTGGCCAAGACGCTGGACGACGTCCGCGCCGCTGCCACCGACATGCTCGGCAACACGCTGGTGACCATCCAGACCGGTGAAGCCGGCAAGCAGGTGAATCGCCTTTATGTGACCGACGGCGTCGACATCGAGAAGGAGTTCTACCTGGCGCTCCTGGTCGATCGCGCAACCGGCCGCGTCGCATTCGTCGTCTCGACCGAAGGCGGCATGGACATCGAGACCGTCGCGCACGACACGCCCGAGCGTATCCACACCTTCGCCGTCGATCCCGCGACCGGCTTCCAGCCGCATCACGGCCGTTCGGTCGCCGCAGCACTCGGCCTGACGGGCGATCTCGCGAAGCAGGCGGCCAATGTCGCAGCCAAGCTGTATGATGCGTTCCTCGGCACCGATGCCGAGCAGATCGAAATCAACCCGCTCGCCATCACCGGCGACGGCAAGCTGATGGTGCTCGATGCCAAGGTCGGCTTCGATTCGAACGCGATGTTCCGTCACAAGGACCTGGCGGAACTCCGCGACGAGACCGAAGAAGATCCGATGGAGCTGGAGGCGAGCAAGTACGACCTCGCCTATATCAAGCTCGACGGCGATATCGGCTGCATGGTCAACGGCGCCGGCCTCGCCATGGCGACGATGGACATCATCAAGCTGAACGGCATGTTCCCCGCCAACTTCCTCGATGTCGGCGGTGGCGCCAACAAGGAGAAGGTGACCGCGGCGTTCAAGATCATCCTGAGCGATCCGGCGGTGAAGGGCATTCTGGTCAACATCTTCGGCGGCATCATGCGCTGCGACATCATCGCGGACGGCATCGTCGCCGCGGCGAAGGAAGTGAACCTCAGCGTGCCGCTCGTCGTGCGCCTCGAGGGCACGAATGTGGAAGAAGGCAAGAAGATCCTGGCCGAATCCGGCCTGCCGATCGTCGCTGCCAACGATCTCGGAGATGCCGCGAAGAAGATCGTGGCGCAGGTGCAGGAAGCCGCCTGAGCGCCCTCCCCAGGGAAGCCTCGGCTGAAGGAGGAAGAGATGAAGGTATTGGTGCCGGTCAAGCGCGTGCTTGACTATAATGTGAAGCCCCGCGTGAAGGCGGACGGCACGGGTGTCGACCTGGCCAACGTCAAGATGTCGATGAACCCGTTCGACGAGATCGCGGTCGAAGAAGCGATCCGCCTGAAGGAGAAGGGCGCGGTCACCGAGATCATCGCCGTCTCGATTGGCGAGGCGAAGAGCCAGGAAACGCTGCGGACCGCGCTCGCCATGGGCGCCGACCGTGCGATCCTGATCGTCGCCGAAGGCGAAGTCGAGCCGCTCGGCGTCGCCAAGCTGCTCAAGGCCGTGGCCGACGAGGAACAGCCCGGCCTGGTCATCCTGGGCAAGCAGGCGATCGACGACGACAGCAACCAGACCGGCCAGATGCTGGGCGCGCTGCTCGGCTGGGGCCAGGGTACGTTCGCGTCCAAGGTCGAGGTTTCAGGCGAGACCGTCACGGTCACGCGCGAAGTCGATGGCGGTCTCGAGACCGTCTCGCTCAAGACGCCGGCGATCGTCACCACCGACCTTCGCCTCAACGAGCCGCGCTATGCTTCGCTGCCGAACATCATGAAGGCGAAGTCCAAGCCGCTCGCGCAGAAGACTCCGGCCGATTACGGCGTCGACGTCACCCCGCGCCTCAAGACGCTCAAGGTCTCCGAGCCGCCGGTGCGCAGCGCCGGCATCAAGGTGGCCGATGTCGATGAACTGGTGGCGAAGCTGAAGGCGATGGGAGTGGCGGCATGAGCGTTCTCGTTTGGGTCGAACACGACAACAAGGAACTGAAGGACGCGACGCTCGCGGCCGTCACTGCCGGCACGAAGCTGGGCGACGTCGTCGCGCTGGTCGCGGGCAAGGGCGCGCAGGGCGTCGCCGATGCGGCCGCGAAGATCGCGGGTGTGTCGAAGGTGCTGCTGGCGGACGACGCGGCTTACGAGCATGCGCTGGCCGAGAATGTCGCGCCGCTGATCGTCGAACTGATGGCCGGCCATGACGCGTTCGTCGCGCCGGCGACCTCCGCTGCGAAGAACATCGCGCCGCGCGTCGCCGCGCTGCTCGACGTCGCGCAGATCTCGGAGATCCTGTCGGTCGAAAGCGCCGACACCTTCACCCGCCCGATCTATGCGGGCAACGCGATCGCGACCGTCCAGTCGTCGGACGCGAAGAAGGTGATCACCGTGCGTGGCACCGCCTTCGAAAAGGCGGCGACTTCGGGCGGTTCGGCTTCGGTCGAAGCGGTCTCCGGCAAGGGCGATGCGGGCCTCTCCAGCTTCGTCGGTGCCGAGATCGCCAAGAGCGAGCGTCCCGAGCTGACCAGCGCGAAGATCATCGTCTCCGGCGGCCGCGCGCTGCAGAACAGCGAGAACTTCCACACCATCATCGAACCCCTGGCCGACAAGCTGGGTGCGGGCGTCGGCGCCAGCCGCGCGGCGGTCGATGCGGGTTATGTGCCCAACGACTATCAGGTCGGCCAGACCGGCAAGATCGTCGCTCCGGAAGTCTATATCGCGATCGGTATCTCCGGCGCGATCCAGCACCTTGCCGGCATGAAGGACTCCAAGACGATCATCGCGATCAACAAGGACGAGGACGCCCCCATCTTCCAGGTGGCGGACATCGGTCTGGTCGGCGACCTGTTCAAGATCGTCCCGGAACTGACGTCGAAGCTGTAAGCAATATCTCAGCCCCTCCCTTTCAAGGGAGGGGTTCGGGGTGGGTGCGCTGCCACCGGCAGCGCTCGCGAAGCGATTGAGTCCACCACCCCAACCCCTCCTCTGAAGAGGAGGGGCTTATTTTCTCAAAACCCGCTCAGAAAACTCGCGACATTGCGGCCGAGCGCGTCGGTGGCGTAGCCGCCCTCCATCACCACGACCATCGGCATTCCGAGCGCGGCGATGCGACGGGCAAGCAGTGGATAATCCTCGGTCTTCAGCTTGAATTGCGAGATCGGGTCTTCCTCGAACGTATCCGCACCGAACGAAACCAGCAGCAGGTCGGCGCCGAACGCCGTGACCGCCTCGAGCGCGGTCTTCAGCGCCGGTTCGTATTCGGCCAGCGTCGTGCCGCGCGGCAGCGGCAGGTTGAGCGTCGCGCCCTCCCCTGCTCCTTCGCCGCGCTCGTCGGCATGCCCCCAGAAAAACGGATAATCGGTCACGGGGTCGGCGTGGATCGAGACGAACAGCACATCGTCCCGATCGTAGAAGATATCCTGCGTGCCGTTGCCGTGATGATAATCGATGTCGAGGATCGCCACCTTCTTGTGGCCAGCGTCACGCGCGGCCTGCGCGGCAACCGCGACATTGTTGATGTAGCAATAGCCGCCCAGATAGTCCGCACCGGCATGATGGCCCGGCGGTCGGCACAGCGCGAAAGCGACCGAAGCGCCGTCGAGCACTTCGTGCGTCGCGGCCAGCGCCGCCTGCGCACCCCAATAGACGCTGTCCCAGGTGTCCGCGGTGATCGGGGTGGACGCATCGAAGCTGTACAGCCCCAATTGCCCGTCGATCCGGTCGAGCTTGAGCGGGCGCCGCCGCGCGATCGGCCACGTATACCCCACGGCATCGCCGCTGCGCCCGGCATCGATCCAGCGCGCATGCGCATGTTTCAGAAAATCGATATAGTCCGCATCGTGAACTCGCAGGATCGGCGCCTCGCCGCGATCGACCGGTGCGATGGTGCTGCCCAGCGCGCCCAGCATGTCCCGGGCACGTCCGGGATGTTCGGCATAAGGGACGAAGCTGCCATTGTGCAGCTCCTGCTCGGGTGCATGATCGAGTTCGCGGGGATCAAAGAACAGTTTCATGGCAACGTCCTAGAGCATCACGCGGAATGGAGGGAACCGCTATTCCGCGAAAATGGCCCAATCGCAGTCGTCAACGGCCCGCCCCGGCACTGTGTTCGCCTGAGTACCCGCTTGTTTCGTCACAGATTGATTTCCTTCATGTGACGGATCCGTGACTCGATCTGGCAGGTTTTTACTGTCATAGAATTGTCATGGACCAGACCATGACCGCTTTTCCGGCTTCGCCGCCGTCCTTCGCCAAGCTGTTTCGCGAAGTTCGCGTGTTGGGCGAACTGCGCCGGGGCTGGCGCTACGGCCCGGCAATGGCGACCGACAATGACGGTCGCGGCCGTCCGGTGATGGTGATCCCCGGTTTCCTCGCTGCGGACGGATCGACGGTGATGCTCCGCCGCACGCTGACAGCCGCGAATTTCAGCACCTATGGCTGGGGCGAGGGTCGCAATTTCGGGGTTAAGGCCGATGTCCTCGAGCGGCTCGACCGACGGCTCGATTATATCGAACGCGAATGCGATGGCCCCGTTGCGCTGATCGGCTGGAGCCTGGGCGGACTGATCGCGCGCGAATACGCGAAATATGCGCCCGACCGGATCGATCGCGTGATCACGATGGGCAGCCCCTTTTCGGGCGATCTGCGCGCCAATCATGCCTGGCGCCTCTACGAATTGATCAACCGCCATCCGGTCGATCAGGGGCCGCTCTCGGTCAACCTCACCGAGAAACCGCCGGTGCCGACCTATGCGCTCTGGTCGGAAAATGACGGCATCGTCTCACCGATGTGCAGCCGCGGACTGCCGCACGAGAGCGATCGTGCCTGGCAGGTCGAGTGCGGCCATCTCGGCTTCACCACCTCACCCGATTCGATCCACGCGATCTTCGAGGCGCTTGAGGCCTGAGCCCGGCTCGGGCTGCTAAAACGCAACCGTCTCCGCGCGGTGGATCACGATCTCCGGCGGTTCGACCGCATGGCTCCGCGCATAGGCGGCGAAGGCGCGCGATTCCGGCACCGCGAAATGCGTCCTGAGGGCCCTCTCGTCCTGCCAGAACTCCAGAAACACCAGTCGGCACGGGTCCTCGCAATCGACATGGACATTGTGCGCGATGCAGCCAGGCTCCGATCGCGAGCGCCGGCAATGTTCGAGGCTGGCCGCGAGCATCGGACCATGGCTTGCCGCCTGGGTATGGATTGCGCCGGTAACGATAATCATGGCTTCTCCTCCTCTCCCCCCTCGACGAAGTTCGCGGCGACCGCACGCGGCACGCGCCCGATGCGGCCCGTTGCCTTGTCGATCATCGCCCAGGTCGTCTTCGCGCGCACCTTTGCCTTGCCGTCAGGGCCGGTGAATTCGATCATCCGGTCGAAACGTGCGCCGCGCGGCCAGTCAGGCACCCAGGTCCGCGCAGTCACGACTTCGCCCGCGCTGACATTGCCAAGATAGTCGATCTCGTGACGGATCACGACCCAGACATAGATATCGACATGCCCGGGCGCCGCGGCATGACGCCAATGCGCAGTCGCGATGTCCTGGATCCAGCGCACCCAGACCGCATTGTTGACGTGGCCGAGCTCGTCGATGTCGTCGTCGGTTGCGGTAATCGACCAGGCGAAATCCATGAATCCAGTCTCCTCAGTTCGCGTCGCCCAGCTGCCAGAGGACGAAGGCATAGGTCTCCGCATCCTCCTTCAGGCTGTCGAACCGGCCGGACTTGCCGCCATGGCCCGCGCCCATATTGGTCTTGAGCAACAGCATGTTCTGGTCGGTCTTCGTGGCACGCAGCCGGGCGGCCCATTTCGCGGGTTCCCAATAGGTCACGCGCGGATCGTTGAGCCCGCCGGTGATCAGCATCGGCGGATAGGCTTTGGCCGTGACATTGTCATAGGGGCTGTAGCTGCGGATCAGCGCGAACGCCTTTTCGTCGACGATCGGATTGCCCCATTCCGGCCATTCGCCAGGCGTCAGCGGCAGGCTTTCGTCGAGCATCGTGTTGAGCACATCGACAAAGGGGACATCAGCGACCACCGCGCCCCACAGATCGGGATCGGTGTTCGCCACCACGCCCATCAGCTCTCCGCCCGCCGAACCGCCATTGATCGCGATATTGCCGGCCTTGGTGAAATCGGCCGCGATCAGCCCCTTCGCCACATCGACGAAGTCGTGGAAGGTGTTCCAGCGCGCCTCGGCCTTGCCCTGGAGATACCAGTTATAGCCAAGATCGTCGCCGCCGCGGATATGCGCGATGGCAAAGGCATGGCCGCGATCGAGCAGTGAAAGCCGTCCGGTCGAGAAGCTGGGCGCGATCGCATAGCCATAGGCGCCATAGGCGTAGAGGAAGAGCTTGCCGTTGCCGTCCTTTTTGAAGCCCTTTTTGTAAACGACCGAAACCGGCACCTTCGCACCATCGCGCGCGGTGACCATCAACCGCTCGGTCTCATACAGGCTGGGATCGTATCCCGACGGGATCTCCTGGACCTTGAGGGTGGTGAGCCCGCCGGTCGCCGGATCATATTCATAGGTGGTACGCGGCGTCACCATCGACGAATAGGACAGGCGATAGACGTCGGGATCATATTCGGGATTGCTCGACAAACCCGCCGAATAGCTCGCTTCCTGGAACGGCACGCGGCTTTCCTGGCCATCATAGGTTCGCAGAACAAGCTGATCGAGACCCTCGACCCGTTCGGAGACGATGAGGTGCTTCTTGAACGCCGCGAAGCCCGTCAGATAGACGCTGTCCGAGCCCGGGATCACTGTCGTCCATTTGGAGGGCGCCGCAGGATCCGCCTCGACAAGCCGGAAATTCACATGCTCGTCATTGGTCAGGATCCAGAGCTTCCCATTCGCCGAATCGACCGAATATTCGTGCTTCACCTTGCGCGGCAAAATCAGGATAGGCTCGGCAAGCGGGTTCGAGGCGGGAACCAGGCGCACTTCGCTGGTCTGATTGTCCCCCGTGGCGAGCACGATCCACTGGCGATCCTGGGTTTCGTCGATGCCGACCTGAAAACCGATATCCTGTTCCTCGTAGAGAATCCTGTCGGTCTTCGGATCGGTGCCGATCACATGGTGCAATATCTTATAGGCGCGCCATTGCTCGTTGACCTCGGTGTAGACGAGGCTCTTCGAATCCGCCGCCCAGACGACATCGCCATTGACCTGGGTGCTGATCGTCTCGAGCTCGCGCCCGGTTGCGAGTTCGCGGATCTTGAGCGTGTAGCGCTCCGATCCATTGTCGTCGGCGCCATAGGCCATCAGCAGATCGTCGGGGCTGACGTCGAGGATGCCGAGCCGGAAATACTCCTTGCCTTCGGCTTCCTTGGGCTCGTCGAACAGGATCTCGTCAGCACCGCCCGCCACGAGGCGGCGATAATGGACCGGATATTCCGCACCGGTCTGATAGGCGAACCAATAGAGCCAATCGCCGTCCTTCTGCGGAACCGAGGAATCATCCTCCTTGATGCGGCCCTTCATCTCCTGGAAGATCGTCTCGACCAACGCCGCGCGCGGTTTCATCTGCGCCTCGAAATAGGCGTTCTCCGCCTTGACGTAATCGAGCACGTCGGTGTCGTTCACCTCGGGATAGCTCTGATCCTTCAGCCAGAAATAGGGATCCTGAATGGTGACGCCGTGGCGCGTATAATCGTACGGCCGCTGCTCGGCGACGGGGGGATTGATCGGATCGGTCATGGTATCTTTCTGGGCTTGAACGGGCGCCACGAGCGCGATCATCGAAGCGATGGCCGGTGCCAGGCGCATGGTCGGTATTTCCCGTTGCGGCGGGTGGCAAGGCGGTCGCCATCGCCTTATGTTGGTGCTGGCCACTAGAGATCAAGGATAGACGCATGTCCACCCATCAAGCACGCCTGCAGGCGCTGCGCGAGCAACTGAAGCGCGACCGACTCGACGGCTTCGTCGTCCCGATCTCCGACGAGCATATGAGCGAATATGTCGGCGATTATGCGCAACGGCTCGCCTGGCTCACCGGCTTCCAGGGGTCGGCCGGATCCGCGGTCGTCCTCCCGCAGGAAGCCGCGATCTTCGTCGATGGACGCTATACGCTGCAGGTGCGCGAGCAAGTCGACGGCAATCACTGGCAATATGTCGGCGTGCCGCAGACCAGCGTCGCGGAATGGCTGGGCGAACATGCCGCCCAGGGCGCGCGGATCGGTTACGATCCCTGGCTGCACACGCGCGCCTGGGCGCAGCAGGCCGAACGGGCGCTTGCCGAAAGGGGCGCCGAACTGGTGGCGGTCGACACCAATCCGGTCGATGCGGTGTGGCCCGACCGGCCCCAACCCAGCAAGGCCAAGCTCGTCATCCACCCGCAGGAACTGGCCGGCCAGGGTGCGGGCGAAAAACGGCAGGAGATTGCCGACTGGCTGCTCGACAAAAAGGCCGACGCAGTGGTGCTCTCCGCGCTCGATTCGATCGCCTGGACCTTCAATATCCGTGGCCAGGACGTCAGCCGCACACCCGTGGCGCTCGCCTATGCCGTGGTGCATGACGACGCGACCGCCGACCTGTATGTCGCGCCGGAGAAGATGGCCGACGACGTCGCCCATCATCTCGGCAACGCCGTCCGCGTGCATGACCGTGCTGCCTTTGCGAAGGATTTCGCGGCGCTCGCCGGCAAGAAGGTGGTCGCCGACCCCGAACGCGCGGTCGCGGCGATCTTCGCCGGGCTCGACAAGGCGGGCGCGAAGACGCTGGCCCTGCGTGAGCCGACCGTGCTGGCCAAGGCGCTCAAGAACCAGGCGGAAATCGACGGCCAGCGCGCCGCGCAGGCCCGCGACGGCGCCGCACTCAGCCGTTTCCTCCACTGGGTCTCGGTGGAAGCGCCGAAAGGCGGGCTGACCGAAATGGTCGCCGCCGACAGGCTGGAGGCATTCCGCAAGGCGACCGGCAAGCTCGAAGACCTGTCGTTCGACACCATTTCCGGCGCCGGCCCCAATGGCGCGGTCGTCCATTACAAGGTGACCGAGGAAACGAGCCGGACCATCGAGATCGACTCGCTCTATCTCGTCGATTCGGGCGGACAATATCGCGACGGCACCACCGACGTGACGCGCACCGTCGCGATCGGCACGCCGACCGCCGAAATGCGCGACCGCTTCACCCGCGTGCTCAAGGGGCATATCGCGCTCGCCACCGCCATCTTCCCGCAGGGCACGCGCGGCGGGCAGCTCGACACTTTGGCACGGCAATATCTGTGGGCGGCCGGGCTCGATTACGCCCATGGCACCGGTCACGGCGTCGGTAGCTTCCTGGGCGTGCATGAAGGGCCGCAGCGTATCGCCATGTCGGCGGGCGGCCAGGCCGGCACGGACGAGCCGCTGCGCGCCGGCATGATCCTGTCCAACGAGCCGGGCTACTACAAAACCGGCGAATACGGCATCCGCATCGAGAATCTGGTGCTCGTCGAAACGCGTGACGTGCCGGGCGCGGAGAAGCCGGTGCTCGGCTTCGAAACGCTCACCTTCGCGCCGATCGAGCGGCGGCTGATCGACGTGGCCATGCTGTCACCCGCCGAGCGGCAATGGATGGATGATTATCACGCCAAAGTGCTTGGCGTGGTCGGCCCGCAGCTCGACGGCGAGGCGAAGGTGTGGCTGGAGGCGCAGTGCGCGCCGCTCTGATATGATCGCGTAAGCCCTATCGTCATTCCGACGAAAGCCGGAATGACGTGGAAGGTCAGGCCGCAGCCACGCCCTGCGGAACCACCGCATCGGCATAATCGCTGTCGGCCAGCGCGATCAGCGCACGGTCGTCATGGTTCCAGGGGTGGAAACCCGGCAGGAAAAACGCCGACCAGGACGGGATCAGCTTGCGGACGACGCCGGGACTGCCGAACCAGAGCCAGAGGATGCGCATCGCGGCGCGCGGCCCTTCGATGCCGTCCTGCTTGAGCAGATAGAGCATGCCCTGGAAGCGCTTCTTCCAGAATTCCTTGCTGACCAGCAGCATCATGATCGTCTTGACCTTCCAGCGCTTCCAACGCGACCAGTCGCGCGTGGCATGCAGCCAGGTGTCGTAGGCGACGCCCTTATGCTCGATCTCCTCGATCGCGTGCCATTTCCACATCGCGACCAGCTCGGGATCGGCGCCCTGCCAATAGCCTGGCTCCTTGAGCATCTTCTGCGCCATGATCGCGGTATAATGTTCGAGCGCCATGGTGACGGCGAGGTTCAGGATCTGGGGCCGATCCTTGGTCAACTCCAGCGACTGGGTGACGACATCCTCGAGCGCGGAGATCTCGTAGCCGGCATCGGTGACGCGCTTGTTGAACGAGACATGCTCGCGGCTGTGCATCACCTCCTGCTTGATGAACGCGTTGATCTCACGCTCCAGCTTGGGTGGAACCCCCTCGCGAAAGGCGCGTACGCTCTCAACGAAAAACGCCTCGCCGCGCGGGAAGGTGACCGAAAGCGCATTATAGAAAGCCGTTGCAATCGGATCGCCGCGCATCCACCACCTTGACTGCGCCATGCCGCGTCCGAAGCGGCGATCGCGGGGGGTGATGGTCAGGTCCGTGGGTGTCTTGTCGCGGGTCATGCCGAAACTCCTTGAGCCTCTAACTGAGCGTTGCTGACATAGATGTCAATAGTGAAGAAGAGACTGAGCCCCGAGCATAGCCGTGCCGCAGCGCTCAATGCCGCGCGCGACCTGCTGATCGAGGCGGGGCCGCAAGCCGTGACGTTGAAGGCGGTGGCCGGCCGAATCGGGCGGACGCACGCCAATCTGCTGCATCATTTCGGCTCCGCGGCGGGCCTTCAGAAGGCGCTGATCGAATCGCTGGCCGAATCGGTAACCGCCGAGATCGGCGCGGCAGTGCTCCGCGCACGCGCCGGCGATCACGATCCGCGCGAGGTGGTCGACATGACCTTCGACGCGTTCGACAAGGGCGGCGCCGGTGCGCTGGCAAGCTGGATGCTGCTGTCGGGTAACGAGGACGCCCTAGACCCGATCCTGGAGGCGATCCACCGGCTGGTCGACGAACTCGGCGAAGGCCATGACGGATCGATACCATTGCACGAACAGACGCTGTCCCTGGTGCTGACCGCGCTGGGCGACGCGCTGCTGGGTGGCCCCATGGCCAGCGCTCTCGGCCTGCCGCGCGAAAAGGCGCGCGAGATCGCCGCGGCGCAACTGCGCGCATCGATGGCTGGCAAAGCGTAAGGAAAGCGCGTCGCGGGCAAAGGCGGGCGAAGGGTGGATTCCGGTCTCGAACCCGTCATAACTGGGTTTCGTCCACTCCCCCTCCCCTTTGGAGCGGAATTGGTCTAGGCGCTCGCCATGCATTTTCTCGATCAAGCAAAGATTTTCATTCGCTCTGGCACCGGCGGCCCCGGTGCCGTGAGTTTCCGGCGTGAAAAATACGTCGAATATGGTGGTCCCGACGGCGGCAACGGCGGCAAGGGCGGCGATATCATGTTCGAAGCGGTGCCCGGTCTCAATACGCTGATCGACTTCCGCTACACTCAGCATTTCAAGGCACCGCGCGGCAAGGGCGGCGCCGGTTCCAACCGCACCGGCGCGGGCGGCAAGGATCTGGTGGTTCGTGTGCCCATCGGCACGCAGATCCTGTCGGAAGACAAGGACGAGGTGCTTGCCGACTTCACCAAGCCCGGCGAACAGGTCATGTTCCTGCGCGGCGGCGATGGCGGACGCGGCAATGCCAGCTACAAGACATCGACCAATCGCGCGCCGCGCCAGCACGGCCAGGGTTGGCCGGGTGAGGAAATGTGGGTCTGGCTGCGGCTGAAGCTGCTTGCAGATGCGGGTCTGGTCGGCATGCCCAATGCGGGCAAATCGACGTTCATCAACGCAATCACCAATGCCAAGGCCAAGGTCGGCGACTATCCCTTCACCACCACACGCCCACAGCTTGGCGTCGTTCGGCATCATGACCGTGAGTTCGTGGTGGCCGATATTCCGGGACTGATCGCGGGTGCGGCCGATGGCGCCGGCATCGGAGATCGCTTCCTCGGCCATATCGAACGCTGCCAGGTGCTGCTCCATCTTGTCGACGCCAATGTGCCCGACGCCGCCGCCGCCTATCGCACGGTGCGCGACGAGCTTGAGATTTATGGCGAAGGCCTGACCGACAAGATCGAGATCGTCGCACTCAACAAGGTCGACATGCTCGACGACGAACTGACCGAAGCGCTCGTCGCCGAACTGGCGGAGGAAAGCGGTGCGGAAGTGTTCGCAATGTCAGGCGCGAGCGGACAGGGTCTGGACGCCGTGCTCGACCGGCTGATCGCCGCGATCGATCCGCCCGAGGCGGTGACGCACAAGGAGGATGACGGGGGAGACGGGGAATGGTCGCCGATCTGAGCGTCGTCCACGCCGACAACCCGCTGTCGCCCGCGGCCTGCCCGCGCCTGATCGTCAAGGTCGGGTCTGCCCTGCTGGTCGATCCCGACGGCACGATCCGTCGCGACTGGCTTGCCACGCTGGTTGCCGACATCGCGGCCGCACATGCGGCCGGGCAGCAGGTCGCGATCGTGTCGTCCGGCGCAATCGCGCTCGGCGCGCGACGGTTGAAGCTGCCCAAGGGTGGGCGCGCCAGCCTGGAGGACGCGCAGGCTGCTGCCGCGACCGGGCAGATCGCATTGTCGCAGGCCTGGTCCGACCTGCTGGCGAGCCACGGCCTGATCGCCGCGCAGATGCTGCTGACGCTCGACGATCTCGAGGATCGGCGCCGCTATCTCAACGCCAGCGCCACGCTCGACCGTCTGTTGTCGCTGCGCGTGGTCCCGGTGATCAACGAGAATGATTCGGTCGCGACCGAGGAGATCCGCTTCGGCGACAATGACCGGCTTGCCGCGCGCGTCGGCCAGGCCGCGGCCGCGCAGGGCGTGATCCTGCTGTCCGATATCGACGGGCTTTATACCGCCAATCCCCAGCGCGATCCGCAAGCGCGCTTCGTCCAGCGGGTCGAGCGGATCGACGCCGAAATCCTCGCCATGGCGGACGGCGGCACGGCGTCGGGCATGGGATCGGGCGGCATGATCTCGAAGCTTCAGGCCGCGCAGATCGCCAATTCGGCAGGCACCACGCTCGCCATCGCGTCGGGCCATCACGACCATGCCCTGTCCCGCTTCGTCGAGACCGGCCACGGCACCGTGTTCCTGCCCGAGCGCGCCAAGCGCGCGCGCAAGGCATGGCTGGCCGGGCGATTGCGCGTGACCGGCACTGTTCAGGTGGATGCGGGCGCCGCCGCCGCGCTCGCCAGGGGCAAGAGCCTTTTGCCCGCGGGTGCAACAACGGTTTCCGGCACGTTCCGGCGCGGCGATGTCATCGACGTTCTGGGCCCGGAAGGGCGCGCCGTAGCGCGTGGTCTGGCCGAATATGATGCCGAGGATGCCGCGCGCATCGTCGGCCAGCGATCGGACCGCCTTGCCGCGATCCTGGGCTATGCCCCACGGACCGCGCTGATCCATTGCGACCATATGGTGCTGCTCTGAGCACGCTCGCGATCACCGGCGCGACGGGCTTTGTCGGCCGCACGCTGCTGCGCCTGGCGCTCGACCAGGGCCATCAGGTCCGCGCCCTTGCGCGCCGGCCGCAGGAAGCGCGTGCGGGGGTCACCTGGATCGCCGGCAACCTCGACGATATCGCGGCACTCGAAACGCTGGTGGCCGGCACCGACGCGGTGATCCATGTCGCCGGCATGGTCAGCGGCAAGAATCGCGCGGCATTCGAGGCATGCAATGTCGGCGGCACGCTGGCCGTGACCAACGCCGCGAAGGCCGCGGGCGTCCGGCGCTTCATCCATGTCTCGTCGCTCGCCGCGCGCGAGCCGCAACTGTCCGACTATGGCTGGTCGAAGGAACGCGCCGAACAGGCGGTGGCCGCCAGCGGACTGGACTGGACGATGGTCCGCCCCCCGGCAATTTATGGCCCCGGCGACACCGAAATGCTCGAACTGTTTCGCATGGCGCGGCGCGGCGTGATGATGCTGCCGCCCGGCGGGCGACTGTCGGTGATCGAGGTCAGCGATCTTGCGCGGCTGCTGCTCGCCCTGGTCGCCGACCGCGAATCGATCGCCGAGATCTACGAGGCCGACGATGGCGTGCCCGAAGGCTGGACGCACCAGGGCTTCGCCCGCGCGATCGGCTTGGCCGTCGACAAGCGCGTCGCGACGTTCGCGACGCCCAAGCCCTTGCTCAAGCTCGCGGCACGGCTCGACAAACTATTCCGTCGGTCGCGCGCCAAACTCACCCCCGACCGGGTCGATTATTTCTGCCATCCCGACTGGACCGTCGATCGATCGAAGCAACCACCCGCCACTCTGTGGGAACCGCAGGTCAACACGCGCGGCGGACTGAAGGCGACCGCCGCCTGGTATCGCCGCGCCGGCTGGCTCGGATAGGATCGACCGAAAACCCCGCAACCGGATCTCCTGGGGAGCGAATATCGTCTCTGGACGTCATCGCCCCCTCCCCTATGACAGGCAGAGGATGATGGCCCTTTGCTTCGGGAGGCCGGCTCATGCCGCAATATAGTCTGCTCAAGGCCGAGATTGCAGCGCCGGATCGCGCGCGCGTGGTGGCCCATCTTCAGCGCCTGATCGCGCAGCTCGACCGGGACATTCCCGACAAGGACAGCGAACGCAACCTGCTGCTCGCCACCTGGAATATCCGCGATCTCGGCAAGGCCGATGGATGGGGGCATGGCAAGCGCCTGCCCGAAAGCTTCTTCTATATCGCCGAGATCATTTCGCGCTTCGACTTCGTGGCCGTGCAGGAGGTCAACGAACTCGACGACTGGTATCGGATCATGGACATATTGGGTCCGAACTGGGATTTCATCGCCACCGACGTCACCCATGCCAAGCTTGGCGGCAATGGCGAGCGGCTGCTCTACGCCTTCGACAAGCGCAAGGTGTTGTTCCAGAAGATCGCGGGCGAGATCGTGCTGCCCAGCCAGATGCTGGTGACCGGCGCGACCAGCGACAGCGACGAGACACTGTACAAGGGCAAGCAATTCCGCCGCACCCCCTTCATGGCGCGCTTCCAGTCGGGCTGGTTCAAGTTCGATATCTGCACGGTGCACATCTATTATGGCGAAACCTCCGGCGCGGCGCTTCAGGAACGCATCCAGGAGATTGATCGCATCGCCAAATATCTGGCCGATCTCGCCAAGCTGAACGCCAAAAAGGGCGGCCGCGCGATGATCCTGCTCGGCGATTTCAACATCGTCCATCCCGAGCATGAAACGATGAAGGCACTGAAGGCACACGGCTTCGCCACGCCGAAGAAGCTCGATGCGCCGAGCAATCTCGATCGCACCAAATATTACGACCAGATCGCCTTTCTCGCCGACCCGTCGGTGCTCGATTATATCGATGGCGGCGGCGCCACATCGCGCAATGCGGGCATTTTCGAGATTTACGAAAGCATCTTCAGGCCCGAGGATTTCGCAGACTATCAGGGACATACCGCCGCAACCAAGGAAGGCAAGGCGCTCGATGCGACCAGGCTTCCCACCTATTATGAGAAGGAGTGGCGGACCTGGCAGATTTCAGACCACAAGCCGCTCTGGGTGCGACTGAAGGCCAATGAGGCGGAAAAATATCTGAAATCGCTGGCCGGAGTTCCGGTTTAGGCCATCGGGATCCCGAGTTCGATCGGTCCTAAATCAGCTTCCAGCCCAGATACATGTCCACCATGAAACTCAGAAAGGTCACGGTCAGGCCGACAAGGAAGGTCCGGTACGCCAGGCCAAGATACCGGTATTTCTTCGCCTGCAGCACCTGCCCATTCTGGTGAATGTCGCGCAGCATCGTGCGATAAATCTGCTCGTCGTCGTGCAGAACGTCGATGACACGATCGGCGAATGCATCTTCGTCGAACCGCGTGAAGACGCCGAAGAACAGGATATTGGGCTGTCCCTTCGGCTTGCCGCCGATCGACGGCAGCACTGCGAACACCGCCAGCATTGCCGAGACAAAGGAAAAGAAAGCGAGCAGCATCAGCGAGATGGAAAATCCGCCGCTACGTGCCTGCCCGACCGAGATGGTGAAGACGACGAATGTCGCCCCCATCAGGATCGACGCCTTGTGATCCGCCATCTGGCTTAGCTGCAGCGTCAGTTGCTGCGCGGTCCGGACGAGGTGGATGGCGTTGGGCGAATAGGCTCGCCGTGGTGGCTGTACAGCCTGCTCGTCGCGTTCATGCCCCATAAGCGGGACTATGCATGGCTGCTTTGCCCTTTACAAGCGACGGAAATGCCGCCTTTCCGCCGCAATCCATTGGCATTCACGGCCTGCGCGTTTAAGGATTTGCGATGAGCGACAGACAGAAGATTTTCGATACGGTTTCCGCGCAGATCGCGCCCTTCGACAAGAAGGGCATCGAGCTGACGGAAGCCACCACCTTCGCCGGCGACCTCGAATGGGACAGCCTGACCGTGATGGATTTCGTCGCCGCCGTGGAGGACGAATTCGACATCGTCATCACCATGAACATGCAGGCCGAAATCGAGAATGTCGGCCAACTCGTCGATGCGGTGGGCAAGCTGAAGGCTTGACCCCTCGCCTTCGATCTCAAGCGACCGTCATTGCCGCTTTCGCGGGAATGACGATGACAACGGGATAGCCCGATGACCGACCTCTTCTCAAAGTTCGATCCCCTGATCCAGCAGCGCGAAGCGCTGCTTGCGACCGGCGTGAAGGATCCGTTCAGCCTGGTGATGGAAGCGGTGAAATCACCGACCGTCGCAATCTGTAACGGCCGCGAGACCATCCTGCTCGGCACCTATAATTATATGGGCATGACGTTCGACGACGACGTCATCGCCGCCGGCAAGAAGGCGCTCGACGAGTTCGGCGCGGGCACCACGGGCAGCCGGGTGCTCAACGGCACCTATGTCGGCCACAAGGAAGTCGAGGAAGCGCTCAAGGACTTCTACGCCATGGATCACGCCATGGTGTTCTCGACCGGCTATCAGGCCAATCTCGGCATCATCTCGACCATCGCCGGCAAGGAGGATTACATCATCCTCGACATCGACAGCCATGCATCGATCTATGATGGCTGCGCGATGGGCAATGCCCAGATCGTTCCGTTCCGCCACAACGACATCGAGGCGCTGGAGAAGCGGCTGAAGCGCCTGCCCGCCGAGGCGGGCAAGCTGGTCGTGCTCGAAGGCGTCTATTCGATGCTGGGCGATGTCGCCCCGCTCAAGGAGATGATCGCAGTCTGCAAGGCAGCGGGCGCGATGATATTGGTCGACGAAGCGCATTCGATGGGCTTTATCGGCCCCAATGGCCGCGGCGTCGCCGAGGATCAGGGCGTGCTGGACGATGTCGACTTCGTCATCGGTACGTTCTCCAAGAGCGTCGGCACGGTCGGCGGCTTCTGCGTCTCCAACCATCCCAAGTTCGAGATCCTCCGCCTGGTCTGCCGCCCCTATGTGTTCACCGCGTCACTGCCGCCAAGCGTCGTCGCGACTGCCGCCACCTCGATCCGCAAGCTGATGCATGGATCTAACAAGCGCGCGCATCTGTGGGAGAATTCGCGCAAGCTGCATGCCGGGCTGAAGGCCCTGGGCTTCACTTTGGGCACCGACGAGCCCCAATCGGCGATCATCGCGGTGATCATGCCCGATCTGGAGAAGGGCGCCGCCATGTGGGAAGCGCTGCTTGCCGAGGGACTCTACGTCAATCTCGCCCGCCCGCCCGCAACCCCGGCCAACATGACATTGCTGCGCTGTTCGCTCTGTGCCGAACATACGAGCGAGCAGGTCGATCAGATCCTGGGCATGTTTGCCGCAGCGGGCCGAACCGTCGGGATCATCGGCTGACCCGCATCACCCCCCGCCTTTCCCCGTTTCTGCGGTTTTGCTAGACTGGTCGCCGATGGCGGCGGAAGACTTCGAGTCCGGTAACGAGGACAGGTCGCGCTCCGGCTGGAAGCGCTGGCTTGGATGGATCGCTGCGGCATTGGTCGTGGCGAGCCTGTCCGGCCTTATCGTCATGCTTGCCGTTTCCAGCACGCAGCGCGATGCGGCACTCGTCCAACAGCAGCATAGTTTCGAAGTGATGGTCGCGGTGCGCGGCATCGAAGGTCAGATGTCGAATGCCGAGGCCGTGCTCGGCCGGGCCGTGATCGCCAGCGACAAGAAGATCGCACGCCAGTTCTACGATGAATGGCGCCGCACCGGCGTGATGATCGAACGCCTTGCACGGCTGACGCGAGACAATCCCGAACAGGCCGCGCTCGTCAAAGCGCTGCGTGCGCTTTATCGAACACGCAGCGACGAGCTGGAAGCAGCGGCCCTCCACCTCAATTACGACCAGAAGGTCCCAGCGCTCTCTGCCTATTTCGCAGCGGGCAAGACCGACAGCATCGCCCGTACGAAGGCGATCTTCCGCGAGATTGTCCGCAACGAGCAAAGCGTGCTCGCCACGCGTGCCGGCGATGCCCAGGGTTTCCTGCAACAGGCGAACCGGCTGGCCGCCATACTCGCGGTGCTCGGCCTGCTGCTGGTCGCCGCGCTGATCGCGCTCGGCTGGACGACGATCGAGGTGATCGGGCAGCGCCGCCGGGCACGCAACCGTGCGGACGCCGAATCCCTGCGCGCCGAAGTGCTGGAAGCCGCCGTGAACGAACGGACCGCCGAACTTCGCCTTGCGAACCAGCATCTGCTGACCGAGGCGGCGGAACGCGCCCAGGCAGAAGCGCAGCTGCGCCAGATCCAGAAGATGGAGGCGGTCGGCCAGTTGACCGGCGGGATCGCGCACGACTTCAACAATATGCTGGCGGTGGTGGTTGGCGGACTCGAACTCGCCAAACGCAAGCTGCACGATCATGCCACCGATGCCGAGCGTCATATCGACAATGCCATGGAAGGCGCCAACCGCGCCGCCGCGCTGACCCGACGGTTGCTGGCCTTTGCTCGTGCCGAACCCCTGTTGCCGCAGGCGATCGCGCCGGATGTGCTGGTCACGGGCATGTCCGACCTGATGGACCGTACCCTGGGTGAGCGCATCCGGCTGGAATATGCGACGGTTCCGGATCTCTGGCCGATCTGGGTCGATCGTCACCAGCTCGAGAATGCGATCCTCAACCTGGCGGTCAATGCGCGCGACGCGATGGAGCATGACGGGTGCCTGACCATCCGCACGTCGAATATCGTGCTGGCGGCCGACGAGATCGGCGAATCGCCGCCCGGCGATTATGCACGTATCGACGTGTCCGACACCGGTGCGGGGATGACACCGGAAGTGCTGGATCGCGTCTTCGAGCCTTTCTTCACCACCAAGCCTGTCGGCAAGGGCACGGGCCTCGGGCTCAGCCAGATCTTCGGCTTCGTCCGCCAGTCCGGCGGCGAGATCGCCATCGCCTCCACGCCCGGCGTCGGGACAACCGTGTCGCTCTATCTGCCGCGCCACCATGTCTATGGAGCCGGCCTGCCCGACCCCGACGAAACACCGACCGAGATCGACAGCGTCCGGCTGGTCTCGAATCAGGTCGCGCTGGTCGTGGAGGATGATCCCCGCGTCCTGATCGCGACATCGAGCGCGCTGGAGGAACTGGGGTTCGAGGCGCTGCGCGCGCCGGGCGCCGAAGAGGCGAAGGCGTTGCTCGTGTCGGGCACACATGTCGACATCGTCGTCACCGACGTGATCATGCCCGGCATGACCGGCCCCGAACTGATCGCCGAGATCGCGCCGCTCTATCCCGAACTCGCTGTACTGTTCGTCACCGGCTATGCCGATGTCGATGATGCGGCGGCGTTTCGCGGACACGCGGTGCTGCGCAAGCCCTATACGATCGGCGCGCTTCAGGCGGCGGTGGAAGCCGCGCTCAGCGAATCGCGCCGCGCACCAGAAGCCGAGGCAGCAGAGTAAGCGCGCCGAGGATGGGGAAGCGGCGCTGCCAGGGGCGGATCTCGATCCGCGTACCGGCATGGCGGTTCACTTTCCACGCCAGATAATCGATCCCGCCGGCAAAGGTGAGGCTCGCCTTAGCCAGCCGGACTAGCGTCAACAGCTTGCCGTTACGGCGCAGCCTCCGCCATTTTCGGTCCAGGCCTTGCGTCGCAGGTGCCACGATCGCCTCACCGAAACGGCGATAGCGCTCCGGATCGAAATCGACGATTGCACCCGGCCGGCCGCCGCGTTCGGCACGCAGCTCCGCACCATAGGTCAGGGTGAAGCCGCGCCGCCAGCGACCGAGCGGGTCGGGATCGGGATCATCCGGGGTCAGCGACAGCAGGGTCTGCGGCGCGCGCGCGACCGCCGCGGCCACGCGCATTTCCGCAGCGCCATCCGCGACCCAGACCAATCGCGACGGTTGCGCGAAACGCGCCCAGACCGAGACGGTGCTGGCGTCCGGCCCGCACAGCGTGTGGAAATCGGCTTCGCTGAGCACCGCATATTTGGCGACCAGCCCGTCCTGTTCGAACGGAAAGACATTGGGCGGCACCAGCCGGTTCGCCGTTGCCAACCAGCGCCGCCCATAGGCCGCGCGATAATCGGAGACGATCAGGTAGAAATCGAGCATCTGCCCGTCGAGCTCGGCGGTCCGCAGGCACGATCCGTAGAACATCACCGCCCGCGCCGCGCTCGGATAGTGCGCCGCAATCGCCGCCGCCATCGCCGCGACGCGCGTGTCGACCGGCTCGGCAAGCTCGGCCGCGATCAGTCCGGAGAGCTCGGTCACGCTGCGAGGCGGAGGAAAGGCACCGGCGGGGTGGAGGTGAGGATGATCGGATGATCGGTCTCGGCGCGGAAGGTCTCGCCGTCGAGAATGACGCTAGACCCACTGCCCTCGATCCGCACCACATCACCGCGCTCGAAATGCACGCCGCTCATCGCCTGACGGCCTAGCCGGCCGGAGCTCGCCGCAAAGATCGCCCGCAGCAGCGACGGGAAGCCGACATCGACCGCCATGAACTTCATCCGCCCAGGCTGGATGCCGGACCCATCGGTGCGCGTGGCGAGCAGCATCTTTTCGAGCGTCGTCACGATCAGCAGCGAGAACCGCCCCTGGAACTGACCATCGCGCACCAACGAGACGCGCACCGGATTCGGACGCGGCGGCAGGAAGCGGGTGCGAATGCCGAACAGCATCGACACCATGACCGCGAGCGCGGTCAGGACGTGACTCACCCCGTTGGGCAGGCCCAGCGGATAGATTTTGGTGCGGCAATAGAGGATCGAATCGGCAAGGCCCGCTCCGCCCAGGAACATGCCCAGCGTCGGCCGGCTGCCGGCATGACCATCGGACAGCGCGATCAGCTCGCGTGCAACGATATGGTCGGACAGATCGGACTTGGACAGCTCGACCACGCGCTCCAGCGCATGCAGCGGATCGCCCACCGCGCCTAGGTCGAGCGCGATCAGGTTTGTCTTGCCGTTGGGCAGCACCGCGACAGGTGGCGGCGAATCACCGAAATGGCCGCCATGATAGAGCTCGGTCAGGGCCGCCTGAACGGTCCCGTCGCCGCCATTGATGACGAGGATCTTCGGTTTCACCCGTGCGATCGACCGCAGTGCTTCGCCGATCTGGCTGACATGCTCGACTTCATAGTGGAAGATGTCGGGCCGGCCTGCACAATAGCTCCTCACGCGCGGCAGCAACGAGCGATTGCCCGTCGAACGCGGATTGGAAAGGAGCGCGACGCAGGCCATTGGCGCTCCTATGCCGCTATCGGTCTGAAGGAGAGGCCCTGCACATAGCGCAGGGTGATCGGAACGACCTGGGTCCCACCGGCAACGCTGAACGCCACCCGCGCGAGATTCGGTTTGCGCTTCGCCAGCAGGTCCATCAGCGAAACGTCAGGATTTCCGGAGAAACCACCGCCATCACCGCGATCGGACTTGCCATCGCCGTTGACGTCGTGACGAACCGAGATCGCATAGCGGCCGGCCTTGGGCACAGGCACGCAGATGTCCATCGCGGACGCACGGGCGGGTATGTCGATGCGCTGGAGATACGCCTTCTTCTCGAGGAAGGTGGCGGGATTGCTGGCATAAAGCTGCACACGGACCGTGCCCGTGCGGGACTTCAAGCCCGTCACGCGCGCGATCACGGCGGGGCCGTCGCCTTCGCAGGCGGCCGCAAAGGGGCCGACGGACGCAGCCGCCGCGGGCATGGCGAACGGCAGCATGGCCGTGCCGATGGCCAGGGCAGTGACGACTGAAACTTTGAACATGACCTCGTTACTCCTGGAAGCTATACCCACACCGCATGGGTGTGGCTGGTCCGGTCTAGCCCCTGTTACGATCACAAGATCGGCTGCGTTTGCGGCCAAATCATGGTCACGAGGCGTCTGAAATCTGAAAATGCTCACCTCGACTGACCGCTACCTCGCCAGGCTGATCGCGTTGCCCCTGTTCGGCACGCTGGTAATCGCCGCCATGCTGCTGGTTCTGGACAAGATGCTGCGCCTGTTCGACTTCGTCGCATCCGAAGGCGGCCCGGTCAGCGTGGTCTGGCAAATGCTCGCGAATCTGATTCCCGAATATCTGTCGCTGGGCATCCCGATCGGGCTGATGCTCGGCATCCTGCTGGCCTTCCGCAAGATCGCAACCACTTCGGAACTGGACGTCTTCCGCGCCGTGGGCATGAGTTACGGCCGGCTGTTGCGTGTGCCGTACATGTACGCGATCGGCCTTGCGCTCGTGAACCTCGCCATTGTCGGCTATGTCCAGCCCTATGCCCGTTACGCCTATGAAGGCCTGCGCTTCGAACTGCGCTCGGGGGCGCTCGGCGCCTCGATCAAGGTGGGCGAGTTCACCAAATTGGGCGGCCGACTGACGCTCCGGATCGAACAGAGCCGCAACGAGGGACGGGATCTGTCGGGCATCTTCGTTCGCGCGGAGAGCAAGAACGGCCAGTCGGTGACCGCGACGGCCAAGGGCGGCCAGTTCATGGCGACCGACGATCCCGACACGATCATCCTGCGCCTGACCCAGGGCGTGCTCGTCCATGACGCGCCGACGTTCCGCACGCCGCGCGTGCTGAGTTTCAGCGCGCACGACCTGCCGATCGACCTGCCCAAGATCGAATCCTTCCGCGGCCGTGGCGGTGCCGACCGCGAACTTACCATTCCCGAGCTCGTCCAGGTCGGCCGAGATTCCCGAACGTCGGAGACGCTACGCAACGAGACTCGCGCGAACTTCCATTTCCGGCTGGTGGAAGTGGCGATGATGCTGCTGCTGCCGCTGCTGGCGGTGGCACTCGCCGTTCCGCCCAAACGATCATCCTCCGCGCTCGGCGTCTTCCTGTCGATCGTGATGGTGGTCACCTATCACAAGGTCAATGAATATGCCGAAGGCATGGGTGCGCTTGGCCGGATCGATCCGCTGTTCGCACTCTGGGTGCCGTTCCTGCTGTTCTCGGCGCTGATTGGCTGGATGTACCACGTCATCGCCCATGTCCCCGGCGGCCAGCCGATCGGCGCGCTGGAACGAGGCGCCGCAAAACTCGGCACGGCAATCAAGCGCCTGTTCCGCAGTCGCCGAAAGGCGGAGGGCTGATCCATGCAAACGCAATTCTTCCCGTCGCGAACCGTGTCCGTCTATATGGGCCGCATGTTCCTGCTCCGCAGCTTCGCGGTGCTCGCGGCGCTGGTGCTGGTCCTTCAGGCACTCGATCTTCTCGGCGAATCGGGCAAGATTCTGGCGTATAAAGGCAATGGCAATGCGGAACTGTGGACCTATGTCTCGCTTCGCGTGCCGCAGATCATCCAGCGCTTCCTGCCCTTTTCGGTGCTGCTCGGTACTCTGATCACGCTGGCGACGCTCAACCAGAACAGCGAAGTCATCGCGATGAAATCCAGCGGCCTTTCGGCGCATCAAGTGCTGGCCCCGCTGATCCTTGCAAGCGTGATGGTCGCCGCGATCACCTTCGTCTTCAACGATCGCATCGTCACACGCGCCACCTCGACGCTCGATCGCTGGCAGTCGGTCGACTATGCACCGCTGCCGCCCGATAGCGCGTTCCAGGCCAATATCTGGGTCCGCGACGGCAACAATCTGATCCATGCCGGCGAGGTTCGGGGACGGGGCAACGCGACCCGGCTGAACGACGTCACCGTCTATAATCGCGAGAATGATGCGCTGCGCGACATATTGAAGGCCCCCGCCGCGATCTTCACCGGCTCGGGATGGCGGCTCGACAAGGCCGTTCGTTTCGATGTCGCGTCAGGCGTCGGACGTCCGGCCGGCACGGTGACATTGGGGCAGGACATTCGCCCGGACCAGTTCACCCTGTCGAGCGTCGATCCCGACGGCCTTTCCTTCCTGGGGCTGCGTGCAGCGATCGAGGATCTCGATACCGCGGGCCGGCCAACCAAGTCGCTCAAGGCCAATCTCTGGCACAAGATCTCCGGCCCGATGTCGTCGATCCTGATGCCGCTGCTCGGCGCGGTCGCCGCCTTCGGATTGGCGCGATCGGGGCGGCTGTTCCTGCGTGCCGTGATCGGCATGGCGCTGGGATTCGCCTATTTCGTGGCAGATAATTTCGGCCTCGCAATGGGCAATCTTGGCGCTTATCCGCCCTTTCTGGCGGCCTGGGGGCCGTTCCTGCTGTTCCTGCTGATCGGCGAGACGGTGCTGATCAGGACCGAGGAGTGATGGTCACGCCACGTCCCTTTCCGCGCCGCAATATTGCCGCATTGACGCGGCAGAGCCATGCATCTGATATGCGGGCATATGCGTTTCCGAACCGGCCCGGCATGACACATCGAGGACGAACGCTGTGAAGATCTCAGACACCGCAAAAACGGGGTTCTGGCAGAAAACCCATCATCTCGACCGCATGACATTGCGCGAGTTGGTGATCGCGTATTTCCAGTATCCGGCGATCATGATCTATCTGACCTTGGGGATCGCGGCCGGCGCGGTCTGGGTCTGGCGCCCCGCACCGCTGCTTCAGACGCTCGCGTCGATAGCAATCGCGGTGCTGGTCTTTCCGCTGGCCTGGTATGTGCTCCACCGCTGGGTGCTCCACAGCCAGTGGATGTGGAAGCATAAATGGCTCGCCCCCACCTGGAAGCGCATCCATTACGACCATCATCAGGACCCCAATAATCTGGAAGTCCTGTTCGGATCGCCGTTCAACGTGGTGCCGACGGTGGCGATCGCGACCATCCCGCTGGGCTATATGATCGGCGGCACGGGTGCTGCGGCGATCGCGTTCGGCACCGGCATGGTCACGACCTGCGTCAACGAATTCTTCCACTGCATCCAGCATCTGTCGTACAAGCCGCGCAATAGCTGGATCGCCGCGATCAAGCAGCGTCACATGGCGCATCATTTCCACGACGAGACCGGCAATTTCGGCATCACCAACTATTGGTGGGACCGGCTGTTCGGCACGCTGTACGAGCGGATCGGCGATCGGAAGAAGAGCGCGACGGTGTTCAACCTGGGCTACACGCCGGAGGTTGCGGAGCAATATCCCTATGTCGCGGACCTGTCGGGTGGCGTCGCCACCGGCCACCCCCGTCGTCGCTCGCGCGACGACTGACACCAGCCTTCATGTGATGCCGGCGAAAGCCGGCATCTTCTTTTCCAGTGGCGCAAGGCCGGACTTTCGCCAGCGTGATGCTTGGAGCATGAGACGCGCATGACCGATTCCATCATCGTCCACCCCGTCGAAACCAAGGCCAACCGCAAGGCGTTCGTCGACCTGCCCTATCGTCTTTATGCGAACGATCCCAATTGGGTGCCGCCACTGAAGGACGAGGTCTATGGCCTGATCAACCCGGCCAAGAATCCCTGGTTCGGCCATGGCGAAGCACAGCTTTTCCTGGCCGAGCGCGGCGGCCGCGTCGTCGGGCGCATCTCTGCACATTTCGACACACTCGCGCTGACCCAACCCGTCGAGCAGGGCATGGGCCCGGGAACCGGGAACTGGGGCATGATGGAGGCGGAAGACGAAGCCGTTTTCCAGGCACTCATCGCGCGCGCCGAGCAATGGCTGCGCGACAAGGGCATGCACAGGTCGCTCGGCCCGCTCAGCCTGTCGATCTGGGATGAGCCGGGCCTGTTGATCAGCGGTTTCGATCATCCCCCCACGGTGATGATGGGACATAACAGCCCTGCCTATCAGGACTGGGTCGAACGCGCCGGCTATGCCCATGCCAAGTCGCTCCACACCTATGATCTAGGAATCGTCGAGCCGTTTCCCCCGCTCGTCCAGCGCATCGTCAGTTCGGGCGAGCGCAACTCGCGCATCCGGATTCGCCACGTCGACAAGAGCCGCTTCGACACGGAAGCCGCACTGATCCTCGGCATCCTGAACGATGCCTGGTCCGACAATTGGGGCTTCGTGCCGCTGACCGATCCCGAGATCGCCTATGTCGGCAAGAAGCTGAAGCCGATCGTGTTCGAGGATCTGATCCGGATTGCCGAAGTCGATGGAGAGCCCGTTGCGTTCATGCTGGTGCTGCCCGACCTCAACGAAGCACTGAAGTCGCTGGGTGGATCGCTGCTCCCCTTCGGCTGGGCCAAGCTGCTCTGGTGGCTTCACAAGCCGAAGGCGCGCACGATGCGCGTCCCGCTGATGGGTGTGGTCAAGCGGCTCCAGTCCAGCCGCCTCGCGAGCCAACTCGCCTTCATGATGATCGAATTCATCCGCCGCGATGCCATCGTCCACTATGGCTCGACGCGCGGCGAGATCGGCTGGGTCCTCGACGACAATCAGGGGATGCGCGCGATCGCCGACGCGATCAACAGCAAGATCAACAAGAAATATGTCGTCTACGACAAGGCGCTTTAAGCGCGGGAAGGGTCAGTCATGAACGTGCCGAACATCGAAACCCCGACGATCGCGATCGCGGGCAGCAGCGAACGCTTTCCGGTCCGCCGCATCTTCTGCGTCGGTCAGAATTATGCCGATCATGCACGCGAAATGGGGTCCGACCCAGACCGCCAGAGCCCTTTCTTCTTCACCAAGCCCGCCGATGCCGTCGTGGCGAGCGGTGAGACACTGCCCTTTCCGACACGAACCAACGATCTGCACCACGAAGTGGAACTGGTCGTCGCGCTGGGTGCCGGCGGAGCGAACATCGATGTGGCCGCCGCAGAGCAGCTGATCTTCGGCCACGCCGTCGGGCTGGACCTGACCCGGCGCGATCTGCAAGCGACTGCCAAGAAGGCAGGCCGGCCATGGGATATGGCCAAGGGCTTCGATCAATCGGCGCCGATCGGCGCGCTGACGCTGGGGGCACCGCCGCCGAACGGCCAGATCACGCTCTCCATCGATGGAGACACCCGCCAGACCGGCGATCTTTCACACATGATCTGGAGCGTTGCCGAAGTCATCGCCGAACTGTCGAGCTATGTGACACTGGCCCCCGGCGATCTGATCTTCACCGGAACACCCTCGGGAGTCGGGCCGATCCGTGCGGGCGAGGCAGTGCGTGGCGAAATCGATGGCGTGGAACCGGTCGAAATCGCTTTTTCCGCCTGAGGCATGCGCGTTGCGCATCCGCATTGAAAGCGGCGCGGCGCGGGGCGATAGTCGACCAGCTCACACGGTGGGCGAATCGCAACAGGAGAATGCCACCATGACCCGTATCGCCACGATTGCCCTGTTCGGCAGCCTGATGGTGGCGCCGCTCGCCATGAGTTCCGCGAATGCCCAACCACCGTGCGTCGGCAATCGCAACATGTGCGACGCGCTCAATGCCCTGCAGCAGGCACGGGCATCACTCCAGCGCGCCGACTCGAACAAGGGCGGCCACCGTGCCCAGGCGATCCGGTCGGTCGACCAGGCAATCCAGCAAGTCCGCAACGGCATCCGCTACAGCAATGGCGGCCCTGTCCGCCCCGGCCGGCCCGACCGTCCCCGGCCTTACTGAGCAGGCCCCGGCCTAGAGCGGATCTGGCTCGGGATGAACCAGACCCGCTCCATATTTGCCCTTGTTTACTGCGATTTCCGAGCCGGCAAACGATTCCATTTGCTTCGAAATCGCTCTAGTGAACAGGCACTGACACATCAGACGAACGCCCCGTCGGCGAGCGACCGCACATGGTCGCGGATGCCGACGGGCCATTCACCGATCAGCGCGTCGAACCGTGTGCGGTCTGCGGCGTAAAGCGCACGGATCGCATCCTCATAGCCGGGCTTGTCGCCCGCGATCGCGGTCATGAAATGATAGGCCGCATCCTTGGCCTGACGCGGATCGGCAGGCCCCTTGCGCGCCGCTTCGACAAGTCGACGAATGGTCGTCGATGCGCCGCCCAGCTGACTTCTGAGCCACTCCCAGTGGCGCGGCAGCAAAGTCACTTCCCCCGCCGTCACGCCCAGCTTGGGCCGACCACGCGGACGGGCAGGCTGTTCCGCGCGCATATCGAGGTCGATCTGCCGCCCGGTCTCGTCGTCGAATACCAGCAGCGGCCCAGCCTCGACGGGATCGACCGCGCGCAATGCCGCGCGAACCTCCTCGGGCGAGCCGGTGGCGATCCAGAGATCGCCGGCAAAGGCTGTACAGGTCATATCCATGGCCTGTTATTATTATCCGGGTAAAATATAGTCAATATTGCCAGGGTAAATATCAATCGGTCAGCACCGCCCAGGTTGGCGCATGGTCGCTGGCCTTTTCGCGACCGCGATAGGATTTATCGACATTGGCGTCGGTCAGCCGATCGGCGGCCTGCGCGCTCAGCAGCAGATGGTCGATGCGGAATCCCGCATCGCGCTGCCAGGCGCCAGCCTGATAGTCCCAGAAGGTCCACATCTGGCCGACGGGGTGCCGGGCGCGGATCGCGTCTGTCCAGCCCTGGAAGCACAATGTGCGGAATGCAGCGCGACTTTCGGGCTGCATCAGCGCATCGTCCGCCATCGCTCCTATCGAGTAGACATCCTCATCGGTCGGGATGACGTTATAGTCGCCAGCCAGGATCGCGGGCACTTCCTCGGCCAGGATCTGGCGGGCACGCTCCTGCAGCCGGGCCATCCAGCGCAGCTTGTAATCGAATTTGGGGCCTGGCTGGGGATTGCCGTTCGGCAGATAGATCGAGGCAACACGCACCCCGAAGACATCGGCCTCGATATAGCGACTATGCTCGTCCTCAGGCTCGCCTTCCAGCCCGCGCTGAACCTCGACCGGATCGATACCCCGCGCCAGGATCGCGACGCCGTTAAACCCCTTTTGCCCATGCCAGATCGCGCCATAGCCCGCGGCGCGCACGTCGCTTTCGGGAAAAGTCTCGTCGGAGGATTTGAGTTCCTGCAGACAGGCAATGTCCGGCTTGGTTTCTTCCAGCCATTCGAGAAGGCGCGGCAGGCGCGCCTTGATGCCGTTGACGTTGTAGGTCGCGATCTTCATGCGCCCGGCCTAACCCAGCCGGGCCGACGATGCTAGATCAAGCTGCGCGATCCCGGATCACGCAGCTTGAACTATCTTTTTGATATCGCATCGCTTTATACGGAAAACCGGTACCCACTTTTCCGCGCGATGCTTTAGATCGAGAAGCTCGAACCGCAGCCGCAACCCGACGCCGCGTTGGGATTGGCGACCTTGAACGCGGAACCGCCCAGCGATTCGACAAAGTCGACGGCCGCGCCGCGCACCAGATCCAGGCTGATCGGATCGACCACCAGCTGTGCGCCATCACGCGTGACGCTGACATCGTCGGCATCGACGGTTTCAGCCAGGCCGAAACGATATTGGAAGCCCGAACAGCCCCCACCCTCGACAGCGAGACGCAGGATCGCCGGCTTGCCCTGGCGTGCAGCGATTGCCGCAACGCGTGCGGCAGCCGATTCGGTGAAATCGATGGTTTGCGGTTCGCTCATGGAACCGAGATAGGGAGGTGGGGGCCCTACGACAAGCGCGGGCCCCTCTCCTCTCCTATTCCTTGTCCGGACCGCCCATGGCGATCTGGGTGCCCGTGCGCTGCTGCATCGCGACGACATAGTCGGACGATTGCAGGAACGGCATGGGATTGACGGCACGGCCGTCGAGACGAACCTCGTAATGAAGATGGCTGCCAGTGGAGCGGCCGGTCGAGCCCATCAGGCCGATCAGCTGGCCGCGCTTCACGCGGGCATTGGGCTGAACGATGATCGAGGACAGATGCCCGTAACGGGTCTCGATGCCCTGGCCATGCTCGATCTCGATGAAATTGCCATAGCCGCCGAGGCGCTGGGCGCGGCCGACGACGCCGTCGGCAGTGGCATAGACCGGCGTGCCGAGCGGGCCGGGAATGTCGACGCCGGCATGCATGGCGCGGCTGCCGCGGAACGGATCGGACCGGAACCCGAAATTGCTGGTGAAGGCGAGCTGCGAAACCGGCTTCTGCGACGGAACCGACACGAAGCCCGTGCCCGCGGCGCCAACCTGATCCAGCTTCTTCCACGACAGGAAGAGCGAGCGGAACTGAGGATCGGCTTCGCGATCTTCCTTGGTCGCCTTTTCGAAAACGCCGCCAGTTGCGGCGGCGGCCTCGACGGTCTTGGTGGAAACAGCGGCGAGCACGGTCTCAGCCGGCGCATCCGCGGCATGGGCAGGTGCGGCAGCCATCAACGGCATCGCCACCATCAGACCCAGCGCTGATTTTTGAAGAAAAGCAGCACCGCTGCGGAACCCAAATGCAGAAATCACGTTGTTCAAAATCATACCCACGCTCTTTGTGCCCCCAAAGATCGACGGTCGAAACGCCGATGCGACCAGCGTGTCTTGAACCATAACTGCACCGGGATTTGCCCCGCCCGTTGTGCAAAGCCTGTGTGCTGCACGGCGCGGCTGCCGACAAGTCAGCGGTAATAGTCTTGCGTTAAACCGGCTGCCGACCGCGCCGAGTCGTTGAACGGAGGCTTAAGCACGCCGCGGAAATGGCGATTTACCAGCAGTTTCCACAAAATGACCGGGTTCGAATCATCGCTTCGACACGTGCGATGGAACCATTTCGTCCCGGCGCCGACATGCCGGATCTCGTCGACATAGATGCGTTCCAGGATCCGCGCCGAGGCCTCGTCGCCCGAATCGCGGAAGCGGCGAACCATGTCCTGGGTCACGTCCAGACCGCGCGCCTCCAGCACCATCGGCACCACCGCGAGACGGGCGCGAACGTCATGCGAAGTCTCCCCTGCCGCCTCCCACAACCCATCATGCGCGGGCATCGCGCCATAATGGCTGCCCAGCGCGCGCAGCCGGCGATCGAGCAAAGCGAAATGCATCGCCTCGTCGGCGCCCACGCCTATCCAGTCGTCGACAAAGTCGCGCGGGAATTGCGCACCGAACCGGCCTGCCATGTCGAAGGCGAGGTCGATCGCCGCATATTCGATATGGGCGATCGCGTGGAGCATCGCGATCCGCCCGCGTTCAGATCCGCCGCGCCCGCGCCTGGGCATACGATTGGCCGGCAGCAGTTCAGGCTCCGCCGGTCGCAGCGGACTATCCGGCATCAGCACGTCGAAACGGTGCGCCAGCCGACCCAGCTTCCAATCGCGGGCAACCTTGCGCGCCAATCTGACTTTTGCCGCCGGATCGGCGGTCAGCAGAACGCCACGAATCGCGCCCGCAATGCTTGTCATGGCTTCAGAGCGCCTGCGCCGCCGTCAGCACCGCTTCGGCATGTCCCGCCACCTTCACCTTGCGCCAGATGCGGGCAATCTTGCCGTCCGCGTCGATCAGGAAGGTTGCGCGATCGATGCCCATATATTTGCGCCCATAAAGGCTCTTCTCGATCCAGGTGCCGAACGCCTCGCACACCAGACCATCGACATCGCTCGCCAGATCGACCTTCAGATCATATTTGCCGATGAACTTGGCGTGCTTGGCAGCTGTGTCCTTGGAAACCCCGACCACCGCCGCGCCGGCTGCCGCAAAATCGTCGATCGCCGCGGTGAAGGCCTGCGCTTCCGTCGTGCAGCCAGGCGTATCGTCCTTGGGATAGAAATAGAGGACCAGCGCCTTGCCGCGCCAGTCCGACAATGTGTGGGTCGTGCCGTCGGTCATCGCCAGCGTCACGTCTGGAGCCTGGTCGCCTTCATTCAGCATCATCTTTTCTCCTCAGCCTCGGCAACCACGCCTTGCCAACATTGCCCGATCGTTTCTCGCGCCGCCGCATAGGCCGCCATCAGTTCGTCCCAATCCTTCGCGCCGCATGCCCTGGCGACCAGCATCCGTGCGGTCGGCGACGGCTCGTCGCAACCGGGCGACACGAGCCGGAGCGTGACAAGCATGCGGGTGAGCAGCATCTGTGCATCATCCAGCCCGCCAGGCAGATGCCCGGCCCGGTTCAGCGCGACGATCGCGCGACGCAGCCGCGTATCGAAGCCTTCGCCATAGCGAAGCTGCGCGACGTGCACGCAGAATTCCAGATCGACCAGACCGCCGTCGATCAGCTTCACGTCGAGCGGGCCGGCCGCCGGCTTGTGCTTGGCCATCTCCGCGCGCATCGAGACCGCATCGGCGAGCAGCTTGGCGGTATCGCGCGGGCGGGTCAGCACCGCGTGGACGATCCCGTCGATCGCGGCTCGCCCGGCGGCCGATCCGAACACGGCGCGCGCACGCGTGAGCGCCATATGCTCCCAGGTCCAGGCGCTTTCGCGCTGATATTTCTCGAACCCGGCCAGCGAGACGGCCAGCGGCCCCTGCGCGCCCGAGGGCCGCAGCCGGGTATCGACCTCGTAGAGTGGCCCCGATGCGGTCGGCACCGACAGTGCGCCGCTGATCCGCTGGCATAGCCGGTTGTAATATTGGACGGCGCCAAGTGGCTTCGCGCCCGTGGATTCGGCGGCATGATCGCCGGTGAAGACATAGATCAGATCGAGATCGGACGCATGGGTGAGCGATCCGCCGCCGAGCCGGCCGAGCCCAAGGATGAGCAGTTCGCTGTCAGGCACCTTGCCATGCACCGCTTCGAACGCGGCGACCGTCGCACCCGCCAATATCTCGATCGCCGCCTCGGCCACGCGGCAATAGCCGCGGCCGACCTCCACCGGATCCCCGACGCCGGCGACGATCTGTGCGCCCAGCGCGAAGCGGCGTTCATTCACCTTCTGCCGAACCGCATCGAGCAGTTGCTGGTAATCGGCATCACGCTCGCAATGGCCGAATTCCTCGACCAGCATCTCGACCGACGGCTGCGGCTCGAGCGCGGTCGCGTCGATCAATCCGTCGAGCAGTTCGGGGCGCCGCCCAAGCAGTTCCGCCAGTGTCGGCGCATGGCTCAATATCTCGCCCAGCAGCCGCGCCAGCGCCGGCCGCGCGCCGAGCAGGCGGAACAGATTGATCGCACTGGGCAGCCTGGCGATCATGTCGTCGAGCCGGTTGAGCGCTCCATTGGGGTCGGGCGCGCCGCCGATCGCGGCCACCAGTCCGGGCAGCACATCCTCCAGCGCGGCGCGTGCGGCATCGGTGCGCAGCGCGCGAAGCGACCCGTCGCGCCAGCGCTCGATGCGCGCCAGCGCGGCCTGTGGATCGACGAAACCCGCCGCCGAAAGCTGTGCGGCCAGGCGATCCGGGTCGTGCGAAACGGCGGCGCTACCCTCTTCGGGCGCGTCGAGACTGTCGTAGATCCGGCCGACCGTCTCCACCGGCCCTTCGAGCAGATCGATCAGTGCCGCGCCATCGGCCAGACCATGCAACCGCCCGACCCCGTCCAGCGCCGCCGGATCGCGCGGCAGGCTGTGGGTCTGCTGGTCGTCGACCATCTGCAGCCTGTGCTCGATGGTGCGGTACAAGCGGTAGGAATGGGCGAGAGCATCCTCGACATCGGGCTCCACCCGCCCTGCGGCCTTCAATGCGGCAAGCGCATCGAGCGTCGCTGGCGCGCGCAACGTCTCGTCGCGGCCGCCATAGATGAGTTGATGGATCTGCGTGAAGAACTCGACTTCGCGAATGCCGCCGCGCCCACGCTTGAGATCATAGCCCGGCCCGAATTTCTGCCCCTGGGAATGATGGTCGCGAATCCGCCGGGAAATGCCGCGGATCTGCGCAATCGCGCCATAATCGAGCCCGCGCCGCCAGACGAACGGACGGATTGCCGTCAGGAAGGTTTCGCCGAGCGCGGTATCGCCCGCTGCCGCGCGGGCGCGAATGAAAGCCGCGCGTTCCCACGGCAGCGCACTCGATTCATAGTGAGAGATCGCGGCATTCACGGGCAGCGCGAGCGGCGTCGCTTCCGGCGACGGGCGCAACCGCAGATCGACCCGAAACACATAGCCATCCCCATCACGCGCCTGCAGAAGCTCGACCACGCGGCGTGCGATGCGAACCGCCGCTTCCACCGGTTCTTCGCGCGCACGGCGCGGCAAAGTCTCCGGATCGAAGATCAGGATGGGATCGATGTCGGAGGAATAGTTGAGCTCCCGGCTACCATGCTTGCCCAGCGCCAGCGCGGCAAAACCGCGCGACGCTTCGCCGGGAGTCCGTTCCTCGATCGCTGCCGCGATGGCGCGATCGAGCGCGCGATCCGCCAGATCGGACAATGCCTGCGTCACCGCTTCCATGCTGAGCAACCCGGCAAGGTCGCCCACTGCCAGTACCAGCGCGAGCGCAGCGCGTTCGCGCCGCAATCCTGCCCCCACAGTCTCCGCATCATCGCCACGACGCATCGCCAGAGCCAGCGCGCCATCCAGATCGCCGGCGGTCAGCAGGTCGGCCAGATCGACATTGCGTTCGATCGCATGGCGCAGGAACGGGGCATCGCCCGTGGCCCGCTTCAATGCATCCGCTATCGCTTCTTTCGGGTTCATCCGGGCGCTTTAGCGGGCGGGCGGGGCGAAAGACAATCGGCGGCGCAACCTTGCCGGCCAAGCCGCGTTATTCATTCATGGAATCGCGTATCCCCCGGACAGATGCGAGCTGCGCCCGCCAGAGGCTTGTGGAGATGCCGAAGCCTTCCGATGGTGTCGGCAATGCACTTCGCGCAGCGTTTCGCGGCAGGCTGAATCACCTGCCGCCCGACATGGCGGACTTGCTGGAGAAGTTGGGCTAGGCCAACTGCTCCGGTCGACCTCGCAAAATTCAAAACCCGGCCGTTGCTCCAGCGAAAGCGGGAGCCGATACAATGCCGACATGCTCACGGAAGCGATAGGACCGGATAGGCTTCGGCCCCTCGACGTCGCTCGGGAGATCCTTTCGCCGGAGCGACAGGTCGGAGGACGACTCAGCGATCGCGGCTGAGTTCGTCCACCTGACCCATGATCGTTTCGAGCGCGGTGCGGCCCGTTTCCGCCTGATACTCGCTGCGGGGGCCAAGCGAATTGTCGCTCATGATCTGCTCAAGCGCCACGCGGCCACGCGCGACGCGGCTTTTGATCGTGCCAACGGCAACACCGCAAATCTCGGCGGCTTCCTCATAGGCGAAGCCACCGGCTCCGACCAGGATCAGCGCCTCGCGCTGCGGCTGCGGCAGCATCAGCAATGCGCGCTGCATATCGGCAAGCTCGACGTGACGGTCTTGGCTGGCCGGTGCGGCCAGAATGCGATCCGCCGTAAGATCGTCCCACTCGCCCTTGAATCGCGCGCGGCGCATCTGGGAGAGATACAGGTTGCGCAGGATGATGAACGTCCATGCACGCATGTTGGTCCCGGCCAGGAAGCGCTTGCGCGCAGCCCAGGCCTTCATCAGCGTTTCCTGAACCAGATCATCCGCCAGGTCGGCATTGCCGGACAACGAACGACCAAAAGCGCGGAGATGCGGAATGACCCGCGCCAGCTCTACTTTGAAATCGTCGTCGCTCAGCGAGATATGTTCGACGGGAAGGCCTTCACCCTCCTCGACGGCATCGGCCTCAGCGGGCTCCTGCCTGTTTTCATTCGTCATTTGCCTACCCGCTCCGAAGCCAGTCACCAGCCGCGGTCCATCTGCGCCTAGCATCGCGCCGCCCTCGCGGCCAACCGAAAACACTGCCCAGCCGTCAGCGGACGAACAGGATCACGGCGAAAATAATGATCACCGCCACCAGCGAGAACCCCAATATATAGCGCGTCATATGGGGCGTTGCGCCAGCGCGCGCATCTTCGGTGGTTATATGCTGTTGCTCGTCGGCCATGATCTGCCCTTTCGCGGTGTCGCTCAGGTGCATGAACGTCGAGCGGGCCCCACAGTTCCGTAAGTGGAACGGTGGGAACTCGGGAACCAGTCAAAGCGCGTTTGAAAAAACGCGGTACAGGCGCGCGCCCACCCAACCACCGAACAGCATCACCGTATCGGAAGGTTGATCGGGGGAGCGGGCCGGTACCGGCTTTCTCAAACGACCTCTCAGGCCGGAACCGTCGCTGCGTCGAAGAACAGGGCCTGCGCGATCGCCGCTTTCACGGTCGAGCGCTGGAAGGGCTTGGTGATCAGGAAGGTCGGCTCCGGGCGTTCGCCGGTGAGCAAACGTTCGGGGAATGCGGTGATGAAGATCACCGGCACGCTGAACTCGGCCAGAATGTCCTTCACCGCATCGATGCCGCTGCTGTCATCGGCAAGCTGGATATCCGCCAGTACCAGACCGGGGCGACGCGCCCTGGCCTGCGCCACGGCCTCGTCGCGCGTGACGGCAACGCCGGTCACGTCATGACCCAGATCGCGGACGATCGTTTCGATATCCATGGCGATGATCGGCTCGTCCTCGATGATCAGCACCGCGGCGCGGGTCTGGCGCTCGATCTCGGTCAGCGCCTCGGCAACCAGCCCTTCGACCTCGGCCGGCGTCGCTTCGATCAGATAGGCGGCATCCTCATTCGAGAAACCCTCCATTGACGTCAGCAGCAATGCCTGACGCGAAAGCGGTGTGACCGCAGCCAGCCTCGCCTGCGCGATTGCTTCGGGTACATCGGGTCCCCGATCCGCGATCAGATCCAGTTCGTCGAGATTGGCGGAGGTCCAGATCGCCTGGAAGGTACGATACAGCCCCAGTCTGGGATCCACGTCGCGAGGGAACTGATCGGGGGCGTCGACGATCGCCTCAAGTGCTGCGCGCACATAGGCGTCGCCATGATTCTGGCTGCCGGTCAGCGCGCGCGCATAGCGGCGGAGGAACGGAAGATGCGGCGCAAGCTGTTGTCCAAGCGACATCGATGAGAAGCTCCTGTAGGTACTGACCTTGTGATTTGACGGACAGGGCTTTGCAACCCCCGCCCCCTTTACGCAAAAAAACGAACCTTTCACGTCGAGCATGGAACTATCGAAGCGTTTTTTTGTTTCATGCGTGGACCTTAAAATATACCGGTGCCGAACCGGCGAATACCGGATCGGCCTATTTGCCGCTTTTTGCGGCATTCATTTTGTTGATCGAGATTTTCGGGGGGAATGGATCACCGGTGGCGGCAGGCAATAAATCGGAAAAGACGGACGCGCTTCGCGATCCGACCAAGAAGGGAAAGTCGAAAGGCAAGACCTCCAGCGACCGGAATCCGGTCGTGGGTGAGGCGCTGCGTTCGATATATCAAAGGACCATCGACGAATCGGTGCCCCAGGAAATGCTCGATCTGCTGGGCAAGCTCGGCTGATCGCATGTGTCGGCGCTAGATCAGGATCATCAGCCACCCGGCCTGAGAGCAGGTCGATTTTCCCTGGTGAACCGTTCAACCGGCTTCCGGGTCTTCATGATCCTCAGCCTGGCGCTATTGCCGCTGGGCCTGATTGCGTTCCTCGCGACGTTGCAGTCCAGCCGCACCGCCGATCTCGAAAAACGCGCGCAGATGCGGATTGCGTTGACGGAGAATGCCCGGCAACTGGCGTCATCCTGGGCGTCGGACTCATCACTCGCACGCGTCACCATGCGTGCCTGGGCGACACATCCCGACGATCTGGACCGTTGCTCGCGCTTTAGCGAGATTCTTGCCGCCCAATCGGGAGGCACGCCGCAATTCGCGCTGTTTGGCGCTGCCTCCGCGCCATGGTGCGCCTCGCCCGGTTTCGCACCGCAGCGCCCCAGTACGCTTGCGCTCGACGCGGCCTCGCCACCCGATTACCAGCTTGGCACCGACAGGCTCGACGTCGTCGTGCCCGGCCCTGACGGCGGCGGCGTCGGCATCCTGCGCTATTCCGATCGCACCATGGCCGGCGCGGTCGCTTCGGGCGCCTCCCCCGTCCCCTACGCATTTTCCCTCGTCGGCGAGCAAAAGGTCCTACCGCTGATTCAGCTCACAGCGCAGGCGGGTATTGTCGGCTATGAGACGATGACCGCGCCCATCGGCAGCACCGGGCTGAATGCCGAGATCACCATGGCGCGTACGCCGTTCAGTCCTGTCGAACTTCTTTCAATCCTGTTGCCGCTCGTCATGTGGGCGGCTGCCGCGCTGATCGGCTGGCTGGTGGTGAACCGCATGCTCATCCGCCCGTTGCGGCGGCTGGAGCGCGCGGTTTCCGGCTACAAGCCCGGCGATATCGTCGAGCCCTTGAGCGGCATGGACACGTCCGCGCAGGAATTGCGTCAGTTGAGCGAGACATTCCGCCGCATCACCGAGACCATCTCGACCCACGAAGCGGAACTCGCCGCCGGCCTTGCGCGCCAGACGCGATTGACCCGTGAGGTCCATCATCGGGTCAAGAACAACCTTCAGGTGGTCGCGAGCCTCATCAACCTGCACGCACGCGGGCAGGTCCAGCCCGATGTGGTCCGCGCCTATGCCTCGATCCAGCGCCGCGTGGACGCGCTCGCCGTGGTTCATCGCAACCATTATGCCGAACTGGAGGAAAATCGCGGCGTCAGCATGCGTTCCCTGGTCGGCGAACTGGCTCAGAATATTCGCGGTTCGGTGCGGGAAGGCGACCCGGTTCCGCCAATCGCCATCGATATCTGCCCCTGCTATGCCAATCAGGACGTCGCGGTTCCGGTCGCCTTTCTGTTGACCGAGTTGATCGAATTGTCACTGCTCACCGATCCACACGCGGCCATTCGCATCGACATGGTCGCGATTTCGGCCGGCCATGCCCGACTGAGCGTCACCTCTTCCGCTCTGGTGGAGACGCCCGATCTGCTGCAGCGGATGGAAAATCGCTTCGGCCGTGTGCTCGAAGGATTGTCTCGGCAACTTCGTTCGCCGCTCGAACGCGACCCCGAAGGCGGAAAATTCACCATCCAGATCGCAATCACTGCCGAAACGATGGAATGAATGCATTGAGATTTCTTGGTTTTTTTGACCCGAAAAAATTCTCAAAAAAATGCGATTCGCTTGGAACCTTTATTTTTCATGGCCGTTTTTAACTTCGGATAGCGACCTTTTGCCCCCCCGCTCTCGCTATCCAAGACACGGGCCCGGACATGCCAACCCCCTCCCCCCCGGTGGCATGTCCGGGTCTCAATTTTTTTGGGGCATTTCTCTGAAATCGTTGCGGAACCGAATCGGCGATCCGCGCATTTCGTTCAGCGACGCATTCATTCGACGCGCCCCACTCGGAGGAAGACCATGACCCGCAAATATCTCAGCGCCGCGCTTCTTGTCGGCACGCTTCTCGTCAGCGCCTGCAACACGATCGAAGGCGCTGGCCGCGATGTGAAATCGGTCGGCAACACCGTGGAAAAAGCAGCAAAATAAAGCGAAGTTGAACGCGAAGGGCGCACCGGGCTGTGCCAGCCTGGCGCCCTTCGATTATTCCGACTCTGCCGCGGCGGCGGTTTTCACCCGACGGCGCTCGGTGAACAGGATCGCGAGCAGCGCCAGTTCGTAGAGCAGCACCAGCGGGATCGCGAGCAGCAACTGCGAGACGACGTCGGGCGGCGTCAGCACCGCTGCGATGCCGAAGGCACCCACGATCGCGTAGCGCCGCCCCGAGGACAGTTGCTTGCGCGTGACGATACCCGCGCGCTCAAGCAGCATCAGCAGCACGGGCAACAGAAACGCCACGCCGAAACCGAACATGAATTTGGTCACGAAGCTCAGATAATTGCCGATCGCCGGCAACGCTTCCTGTTCGACGCCGCCGACATTGCCCTCGAACCCGAGCAGGAAATGGAGCGCCACCGGCATCGCGAAATAATAGGCAAGCGCGGCACCGCTCAGGAACAGTACAGGCGTCATGATAAGAAAAGGCAGGAAGGCGCGCTTCTCGTTGCCGTAGAGACCCGGAGCGATGAAGCGCCAGGCCTGCGTCGCGATCACCGGAAACGACAGCATCCCCGCCGAGAAAAACGCCACTTTTAGGTTCACGAAGAACGCTTCGAAGATATCGGTGTAGATCAGCTTGCCCTGCCCGGCCTTCAGCAGGGGCTGAACCAGGAAGGCGAAGATCGGTTCGGCGAAATACAGACAGATCCCGAACGCAACGGCCAGGGCCGCAAAGCTCCAGAGCAGGCGACGACGCAACTCGATCAGGTGATCGAGCAACGGCATGCGACTTTCGTCGATATCGTTCATGGCTTGGGATCCGTCGGTGCGCCGCCCAGGCCCAGATCGAGCTGCCCGGCAGGCTTCGGCGCTTCCGCTGGAGCTGGAGCTGGAGCTGGAGCTGGAGCTGGAGCCGGTGCTGGTGCCGGAGCAACGTCCTCGACAGGCGGAGCCGGATCTTCAGGCACAGCGGGCTCCACCGGCGCAACCGGGCTCGCCGAGGATGCGGGGTGCATCGGCGGCATCGACCCGACCGATGGCGTCGTCACGGCCGCATCCGCGTCAGGGGCAGGTGTTTCGGGCGGATGTTCGCGCATGATGCGTTCATTCTCGGCCGCCCATTTCTTTTCCATCTCGTCCAGTTCGGCTTCACGAACCATTGCATCGAAGCCGGAACGGAACTGGCGCGCCATGCCACGTGCGCGACCGACCCAATGGCCGACCACACGCATCGCCTTGGGCAGGTCCTTGGGTCCGATCACCACCAATGCGACAAGAGCGCACAGCAGCAATTCGGTCGGGGCGATATCGAACATGGCGACTTTCTGAAGTCGTGGACTATGAACGGCGCAGCACGCCTCCGCCCGATGGGCGGATCAGGCCGTCAAGCGACGATCGTTTCGAATCGGCCCGTTCAGGGCCGGTCCTCGTTCACAGGGCGTGCATCGCGCTCGGGCGCTGCATCGACGACGCGAGGCGTGTCGATCCGCGACGGAGTCTTTGCCTCGTCATCTTCCGCCATACCCTTGCGGAAGCTCTTGATGCCCTTGGCGACGTCGCCCATCAGGCTGGAAACGCGGCCGCTGCCAAAGAGCAGAACGACCACCAGCAGCAACACGATCCAATGGATCGGGGACCCTAAACCCATGTCAAATCTCCTCGATTCCGGCCCCCTTTACTCGCTCTCGTCGGTGCTTGCCAGCGTGCCTTGGGAAAGATCGAATTCAGCCATGGCGGTATCGATGGGATCAAGCAGTCCGGCAGCGCGCAAATCGTCGATCCCGGGCAGGTCGCGCCGACTTTCGAGCCCGAAATGGGTCAAAAAGTCGGGCGTCGTCGCATAGGTCAGCGGACGTCCCGGCACTTCGCGGCGTCCCGCGGGGCGCACCCAACCGGCTTCCATCAGCACGTCCAGCGTCCCCTTCGAGATCTGCACACCGCGAATCGCTTCGATCTCCGCGCGGCTCACCGGTTCGTGATAGGCGATGATCGCCAGCGTCTCGATGCCGGCACGACTCAGCTTGCGCGGCTCCTCGCGTTCGCGGCGCAGGATATGGGCAAGATCGGGCGCGGTCTGAAAATGCCAGCGCCCGCCGCGTTCGACCAGTTCGACGCCGCGCCCTGCATAATCCTGGCTGAGCGCTTCCAGGACACGCTTCAGATCCGCGGCATCGCCGACATGTGCGCGCAGATCGGCGATCGTCAGCGGCTGATCGGCGGCAAACAGGGCGGCCTCGACCGCACGGGTCAGATCGTCGGGCGGATTCACGCGGGTGCCCGCAGATAAAGTGGCGCGAAGGGCCCCTCTTGCTGCATCTGGATACGCCCCTGTCGCGCAAGTTCCAGCGCGGCAACGAAGCTGGAGGCAAGCGCCGAACGCTGCATCCCGCCGTCCAGGCCGTCGGGCAGGAAACGGCCGATCTCGGTCCAGTCGATGGTCTCGCCGATCAGCCGCTCGACCCGCTGCAACGCTTCGTCCAGCGTCATTACCGCGCGCCGCGCGACATGGTGATAGACCGGCGCCGTGCGCGCCTTCACTGCGCCATAGGCGGCGATCAGTTCGTAGAGTTCCGCCTGCCACAGGCTCTTGCGGATGGCCCGCAGCCCCTCGGGCGCACCACGCGCGAAAACGTCGCGGCCGAGCCGATCGCGGCCGACCACGCGCGCACCAGCCTCTCGCATGGCGTTCAATCGCTGCAGGCGGAGTTGGAGCCGCAGCGCCAGTTCCTCCGGCGAGGGATCCACCTCGACGTCGCGCGGCAGGAGCAGGCAGGATTTGAGATAGGCGAGCCATGCCGCCATCACGAGATAATCCGCAGCGATCTCCAGCTTGAGCGCCTTGGCCTCGTTCAGAAAGGTCAGATATTGCTCGACGAGCGCGAGGATCGAGATTTCACGCAGGTCGACCTTCTGCACGCGCGCGAGCGACAACAGCAGGTCGAGCGGCCCCTCCCAGCTGTCCAGCGACAGGGTGAGCGTGTCGGCGCTCGCATGCGGTGTCTCGTCGAAAAGATCCTCGTACGGATTCATCGCCGGAGAGTAACCGCGAGAGTCCGGCAAAGTCGACTCCCCCGCCCGCAAGCGGAGGCGGATTCACGCATAGGCCAGCAATGCGTCCCGTTTCTCGACCAGCGCCGCAAAGTCGCCCGGGGACGCAGTGTCCGCGATTGTCGCCATTGCGCGATCGAGCCGCTCAAGCGAGGCCGCCGACATGTCGTCCAGCGCCTCGACGATCGCGGCCATCTCGTCGAACCGGCCCCAGCAATCGAGCGCAACGTCGCAGCCGGCAGCAACCACCGCCGCCGCCTTCTCCGCCGCACTGCCTTTCAGCGCCTTCATGTCGATATCGTCGGACATCAGGAATCCGTCGAAACCGATCCGTCCGCGGATGATCTCGGAAATGACATAGGGCGACATCGACGCGGGCCGTTCGGCATCCCAGGCGGTGTAGACCACATGCGCGGTCATCCCCATCGGCGCCGATTTGAGCGAGATGAAGGGTGCAAGATCGATCTCGAGCGCCTCTGCGTCCACATCCACCACGGGCAGTTCGAGATGACTGTCCACCACCGCGCGGCCATGGCCCGGCATATGCTTGACCACACCGACACATCCGCCGCGCTGCAATCCGTCAAGCACCGCGCGGCCGAGCGCCGCCACCCGCATCGGATCGCTGCCAAAGGCACGATCGCCGATGATGTCGTGCGCGCCGGGCTGGCGGACGTCGAGCAACGGCAGGCAATCGACCGTGATTCCCGATTCGCTGAGCATGATCGCAAGCGCCTGCGCATTGACGCGTGCCGCCTCGATCGCAGAGGCCGGCGCAACGTCGTAGAGCGCACCGAACGGTGCGCCCGCGGCGGGGAAGGCCGACCAGATCGGCGGCTGCATGCGGGCGACGCGACCGCCCTCCTGATCGATCAGGATCGGCAACGAACCACGCCCGTCGATCGCGCGCAGATCATCGGTGAGTCGGCGAAGCTGATCGCGATCGACGATATTGCGCTTGAACAGGATATAGCCGGCCGGACGAGCCGACGCGAACAGCGCCCGCTCGTCCACGCTCAGCGTATCGCCGGCGATACCGAAGATGACGGGCTTCATCGATCCGATCAGTTCGTCGCGATGAGGCAATTCTCGCCGGCGACCTTCAACTTGCCGCACAGCGACGACGCATCGGCCGGCGACCCCGCACTGACGCGGAGACGATAGAAGGTGTTGTCGCCCACCTTGACCGGCGTGATCGTCTTGGCGAGCGGCGCCAGAAACGAGAAGCGCTTGCTCATCGCGGTCCAGCTCTGATTGGCGATCGCTTCGCTGCCATAGGCGCCAAGCTGGATCACCGAGCCGCTGGGTCCGGCCGCCGGCTTGGGCGCCGGGGCGGGCTTCGCGGCGGGCGCAGGCATCTTGCCGCCGTCCGCGACTTTCACCGTCGCAGCGGGGCCGGCGGCGGCCGGGCGCTCGGCCGCGGGCTTGGCGGGCGCGCGGGCGCCGGCCACCGGCGCCTCCGGCACTGCGTTGGTATCGATCTTGCCCGTGGCCTCGGCACCCTCGCTGGTGGCGAAGGACGAATCGCCCTGCCCCTCCACCTTCATGCCGCCCGGCTCATCGGGCTTCACCTTATAGTCGCCCTGAGCCGCCGCGATCAGCGTGCCGTCCCCATCGGGCCGTGCATTGCGATCCTTGATCCACCAGACGCCGGCGATCACGACGCCCAGCGCGACAAGCGCACCGATCACTCCGCCGGCCAGCTTCGCCGGGGAAATGCCCTCATCCTCGTCGGCATCCTCAACGGCTTCGAGCCAGGGCAGACGATCTTCCTCGGAAAGCTCCAGGCCTTCACGATCGGTGTCGGTCATCACTGCATCTCCTCGACAGCCGCCACACCCATGATGGCAAGGCCATTATGGACAATCTGCCCGATCGCATTGGCTAAGAAAAGCCTCGCAGACGTGGTTTCCGAATCATCGACCATCAGGAAGCGTCGCTCGGGCCGGTCATTGCCCATATTCCACAGCGAGTGGAAAGATGCAGCAATATCAGAAAGATAGAATGCAATCCGGTGGGGCTCACGGGCCAATGCCGCGGCCTCGACGATGCGTGGGAACTGGGCGGCGAGCTTCACCACCGACAGCTCGTCCGTATCAAGGCGGGACAGGTCGGCGACACCAATCGCCATGCCGGCCTCCTCGGCCTTGCGATTCACCGAGCGAATCCGCGCATGGGCGTACTGGACGTAGAAGACCGGATTATCCTTCGACGCTTCCACCACCTTGGCGAAATCGAAGTCCATCTGTGCGTCGGCCTTGCGCGTCAGCATGGTGAAACGCACCACATCCTTGCCCACTTCGCCGACCATATCGGCGAGCGTCACGAAATTGCCCGAGCGCTTGGACATCTTGACCGGTTCGCCGGCGCGCAACAGCCGCACCATCTGGACCAGCTTCACATCGAAGCGGGTCTTGCCTTCGGTCAGCGCGGCAACCGCTGCCTGGATGCGCTTTACCGTGCCGGCATGGTCGGCGCCCCAGATGTCGATAAGCTGGTCAGCCGATTGCGCCTTCTGGAAATGATAAGCGAGATCGGCGCCGAAATAGGTCCATTGACCGTTCGACTTCTTGATCGGCCGGTCCTGATCGTCGCCGAAGCGGGTCGAACGGAACAGCGGCAGCTCGACGGGCTCCCAATCCTCGGGCGTCTCGCCCTTGGGTGCCTCGAGCACGCCGTCATAGACGAGGTCGCGTGCGCGCAGCCATGCCTCGGCCGCTTCGGGTTTGCCCGCTTTCTGCAAGGCCGCTTCGGACGAAAACAGATCGTGATGGATGCCAAGCAGCGCCAGATCGTCGCGGATCATGTCCATCATCGCATCGACGGCACGCTCGCGGAAAATCGCGAGCCATTCGCTTTCGGGCGCTTCGGCATAGGCGGAGCCGAATTCCTGTGCCAGCCGCTCGCCGACCGGGATCAGATAGTCGCCGGGATAAAGCCCCTCGGGGATCTCGCCAATCTCGATGCCGAGCACTTCGCAATAGCGCAGATGCGCAGAACGCGCGAGCACGTCGACCTGCCCGCCGGCGTCGTTGACATAATATTCGCGGATCACCGAATGCCCGGCATATTCGAGCAGGCTCGCCAGTGCGTCGCCGACCACGGCGCCGCGGCAATGCCCCATATGCATCGGACCGGTCGGATTGGCGGAGACATATTCGACATTGACGGTCACGCCGGCGCCCATCGTCGAACGGCCATAATCGTCGCCCGCCGCGTGAATCGCCTGCAACTCGTCGCGCCAGACATCGTCGCGCAACCGGAGATTGATGAAACCCGGTCCGGCGATCTCGGCCGACACGACTTCGTCGATCGCGGCCAGCCCGGCCGCGATCTTTTCCGCCAGCGCGCGCGGATTGGTCCCGGCAGGCTTGGCCAGCACCATCGCGGCATTGGTCGCCAGGTCGCCATGCGCCGGGTCGCGCGGCGGTTCCACCGTCACTGCGCGTCGTTCCAGCCCCTGCGGAAGGTCTCCAGCGGCGGTAAGGCTGTCGAGCACCGCGTCGATATGCGCGGTGAAACGGGCGTAGAGCGTCACGGGTCGTCCCCTGGTTGCGGCAAGCGTGCGCCCATAGCGGACTTCACCGCCGGCCGTCCATCCTTGCGGCCTCTCAAGTGGGGCAGTCCACGGTTGCACGGGGTGCAATCGTCATGTCGTCTTTTGCGATTGGGAACGCCTGCACGCCACCGCATGCTGCCTTTCAAGAACACAAAGGGGTGCTGATCGGCCTTCAAACCTGGAGGACGACCAAATGACGAAGTTCCTGACCGCCGCTATCGCTGCCCTCGCCGTCGCCGCGCCTGCCGTTGCGCTGGCCGAACCTGCCGCTCAGACCCGTTTTGAGCATGAGGGCTTCACCTATGTCTTCACCGCGCGCGACGCCGGCAAAGCCAAGGTCATCGCCGGCAAGCGCTATCCCGGTGCCGAATCCTTCCGCCTTGTCGTCAACAACGGCCGCGTGCGTGGCACCAGCGCCGGCAAGGTCGTCGAATTCCGCCTGAGCGACGTCGATCGCATCGAGCACGCAACAACGCTCGCTGCGCGCTGATATCGGATAGATGGTCCGGCGAGGGCATGGCGATGACGCCGCGCCTTCACCGGACCATTTTCCTGGATTTCAGAAACCTTCCGGCATCTCGACCGGGCCAACCACCTCGCGATAGCGGGTGATCGCGTAGCGGTCCGTCATGCCGGCCACGAAGTCGGCGATATGGCGGCTGCGCGCGGGCTCGGCCACCGGCAGCGTCGCCAGCCATTCGGCCGGCAGATGCGCGGGATCGTCCTGATAGGCCGCAAACAGGCCGCTGACGACATGACGCGCCGCCGATGCCGCTTCGAGCTGGCTGGGGTGGTGGTAGAGATTGGCGTACATGAAACGCTTCAACGCGCGTTCGGCGTCGCGCATTCCGTCCGAGAAACCGACCAGCGCGCGTCCGGCGGCGCGGACGTCGTCCAGACTGGTCACGCCCGATTCCGTGATGCGCCGGCGGGTTTCGGCGATCAGATCATTGACCATCCGGCCGATCTGAACCCGGACCAGTTCCGCACGAAGCCGGTCGGGATGGCACCCGGCGCAACGATCGACCACCTCCGCCCATCCGTCGGCGATCAGCGGCACCGACAGGAGCTGATCCATATCGAGCAGCCCGGCGCGCACGCCGTCGTCGATATCGTGATTGTCATAGGCGATATCGTCGGCAAGCGCCGCGACTTGCGCCTCCAGCGACGGCCAACGGCCCAGGTCGAGCGGAAAGGTCGCATCCGCCTCTCGCATCGCCCAGCCCGGCGTCCGCAAGGGGCCATTATGCTTCGCCAGCCCTTCCAGCGTTTCCCAGGTGAGGTTCAGCCCGTCCCAGCGCGGATAGGGTGACTCCAGCACCATCAGCGTGCGCAGCGTATGGGCGTTATGATCGAAACCGCCCTGCGGCATCATTGCCGCCTTCAGCGCATCCTCGCCGGCATGACCGAATGGCGGATGGCCGATATCGTGCGCCAGACACAGAGCTTCGGTGAGATCCTCGTTGAGCCCGAGCGTACGCGCAATGGCCCGTCCGATCTGCGCGACTTCCAGGCTGTGCGTCAGCCGGACGCGAAAATGATCGCCGTCGGGTGCCAGAAACACCTGGGTCTTGTGGCGGAGGCGGCGGAACGCGATCGAATGGATGATCCGGTCGCGATCGCGCTGAAAGGCATCGCGCGGGCCACGCGCGGCACCGTCCTGTTCGTGGTGCAGCCGCCCGCGGCTCGCAGCGGGATCGGCGGCATAGGGGGCGAGGACGCTCATCCGTCGCGCCTCATCGTCCGCCGAGCTTCTCGATCTCCATGCCGGCCGTGCTCGTCCATGCAAAGCCGGTGATCTCCGCCTTTTTCAGGAACTCCTCGGCTTTCCTGGCGCTCGGAAACGGTCCGACCAGCAAGCGGCGGGTCGCCTTGAACGGAACCGACCAGGCCGTCATGCCCCTGAACGCAGCCGGCGCCTTTTTGACGAGCTTGCCATAGTCGGTGACGAGCGCCGGCTTGCTCGACCCCGTCGCGATCTGCGCCCAGATCCGTTCGGGATGGAGCTTCTTCGGATCGGGCTTTGCGGCAGCCGCCTTTTTCTCGGCAGCTTTCTTGTCCGCTGCCTTCTTGTCGGCGATCTTCTTGTCTTCGGTTTTCTTGTCGAGCGCCTTCTTGTCGGCAGCCTTGCGGTCGTCCGCCGCGCGGTCAGCCGCGGTCCGATCCACAGCAGTCCGATCCACGGCGGCCACCGCGACCGGCTTGCGAACCACCGGTTCGGGCGGTGGCACGGCTTCGGCCTGCTCGAGCTGGAGCCCCTGCACGATCGACGCCAGCGAGCGTTCGAGCGGCGTCGGGGCCGACGAGGTCGGACTTGAAGGAGGCGGATTTGACGGAGGTGGGGCGGGCGTCGGCGCGATGGCCGTCACCGCCACGCTCGGCGCCGTCGCGGCCTGCGCAACACGTTCCGGCTGGTTCTGCTGCGTCGATACGGTCACGAGCTGGCTGAAGCCAGGGGCCGGTGCTTCGGCACGGGCTGTCGCAACCACGGGCGCAGGCGTCGGTGTTGGCGTCGGTGCAGTCGTTGGCGTTGGCGTTGGCGTGCGAGTTGACCGAAGCGGAGCGGACGCCGGCGCGGTCCGTGTCACAGCGGCTGGGGCGGGATCGTTCCGCGCGGCAAGCGCGACCGGGGCGCCCGGCCGCCGCCTCGGCTCACGCGAGACCGGCGCTAGCGCGGGCTTGGCGGGTTCTTCATCCTCCGCCTCATGCCCCGAATCCATCGGTTCGCTCATCGGCACCACGCCGCGCACAGATGGCTGCGGTGGACGGGCATCGATATCGGCCGCCGCGAAGGTCTGCGGGGTCCGGCCGTCCGACGGAATGCGACCGAAATGCACCGCCGCCGCCTTTTGCGGCGCGGACAGCGAATGCAGCCGCTCGAAGAAGGGGGCCATCGGCTGGGCAAGATTTGCGGGCATCACGGTTCGCGCGACACCGTTGGCACCATCGACGTCGCCGCCGATCGCCATGATGAAGGCGCGGGCACGCCAAGCGGCACGATCCTGCGCCCGCAGCAACGGATCGAGCGTCTGCATGGCCGCCTCGCGATCCCCACCGATCGCGAGCGAAAGCGCCATGCGTCGCGTCACCTCCGCATCGGGGCCGCGCCGCAGCGCCACGCCATAATCGCGCTGTGCACGGCGCGTATCCCCGCGCAGATCATAGGCAAGGCCGCGATCTCCGGCGATATCGCCCTCCGGTACGCCGAGAGCGACCGCGTCGTTGAAAAGCTTCAGCGCTTCGCGGGGTTTCTCCGTCATCAGCATCGCACGCCCGAGCCCGGCCTTGACCCGACCATTGCGCGGATCGACTTCTTCGGCGCGCGCAAAAAAGCCGAGCGCGCCGTTGGTATCGTCGAGCGCAAGCGCCGCTTCGCCAGCCTCGACCAGCGCACGGACATTCTGCGGATCCGTCGACAGCGTGTTGAGCGCCTGGGAAAGAGAACGGCCAGCCTCCGCATCGGAGATCGGCTGCGCATGCGCAGCGACCGGCATCAACAACAGCAGCGCGGTCGCCGCCGCGGTCACACGGAGAGTTTGAATGATTTTCATGGCTGATCCCGCACCGAGCGCGGTTTCGATGAAGCCCACATGAATTGCAAGCCGAATCCCGCCGAGCCGCACTGCCAGCCTGATCGGCCGAAGCGACGACGCAAAATAGAAAGGGCCGGACGGCGAGAGCGATGCTCCCGGCCGTCCGGCCCCTGCTCGTTCGCCGAGACCGGCGAACGCCCCCTATTACTGGTTGTTCTGGCGGTTCAGGAAACGCGGGATATCCAGCGGATCGGTCTTGCCGTCCGCATCCGCATCGTCGCCCTTCGCCGCGCCACGCGCGATGTTGGACATCCGCTCGAACAGCGTGCCGCCGCCCGTCGAAACGCGCGGTGCGCGCGGCTCGGGTGCGGCTTCCGCCTCGGGCGCGAGCCAGCTCGGCGCTGCCGGCTTGGGTTCCGGCGCTGCTTCAACCGCCTCGGGTGCCTCGACGGTCAGGTCGAGCGGCGCTTCCGCCGGCTCATCGACGATCCGAGCGCTGTCGAGAAGCAGTTCCTCACCGGCGTCGGAGTCAGCAGACACCGCCTCCGGCGCCTCGAGAACAGCTGCAGGCGCCTGCTCGACGGGCGCAGCCTTCACCGGCTCCGGCGCGCGATCACGTGCGGTCGGGAAGGCGAAAACACGGGCCGGCTCGGGCTGGACCGAGGTTTCAGCCTCGATGCCGGTCGCCACCACCGAAACGCGGATCTTGCCCTGCAGATCATTGTTGAACGCCGAACCCCAGATGATGTTCGCGTCGGGATCGACGAGTTCCTTGATGTGATTGGCAGCCTCGTCGACTTCCATCAGGCGCATGTCGTCGCCGCCGGTGATCGAGATGATGACGCCCTTGGCACCCTTCATCGAGACGCCGTCGAGCAGCGGATTGGCGATCGCCTTCTCCGCGGCTTCGATCGCACGGCCGTCGCCTTCGGCTTCGCCGGTGCCCATCATCGCCTTGCCCATCTCGCCCATCACCGAACGGACGTCGGCGAAGTCGAGGTTGATCAGGCCAGGCATGACCATCAGGTCGGTGATGCCGCGAACGCCCTGCTGAAGGACCTCGTCGGCCATCTGGAACGCTTCCTTGAAGGTCGTGTTCGCATTGGCGATCAGGAACAGATTCTGGTTCGGAATGACGATCAGCGTGTCGACATGCTTCTGCAGTTCCTCGATGCCGGCATCCGCCGAACGCGAACGGCGCGAGCCTTCGAAGCTGAACGGCTTGGTGACGACACCCACGGTCAGGATGCCCTTGTCGCGCGCGGCCTTGGCGATCACCGGCGCAGCGCCGGTGCCCGTGCCGCCGCCCATGCCGGCTGCGACGAAGCACATATGCGCGCCTTCGAGCGCGCGATCGATCTGCTCCATCGCTTCCTCAGCCGCGGCGCGACCGATTTCAGGCCGCGAACCCGCGCCGAGACCCTGGGTGATACGCAGGCCAAGCTGGATGCGCCGCTCCGCCGGCGAGGCGTTGAGCGCCTGCGCGTCGGTGTTCGCGACGATGAAGTCCACCCCCTGAACCTGACTGGCCATCATGTTGGCAATGGCGTTTCCGCCCGCGCCGCCAACGCCGATGACGCTGATCCTGGGCCGAAGTTCATCGACCTCAGGCGGCATGAATTCGATGCTCATTTGTTTAACTCCCAAGCTTCGTCGCGGGCGAAGCAAATGCCCCTTGACGTTTTTGCACCAACCGATTCGCGGAATCACCAAAAAAGTTAATCCACGAGTAAAAAATTGTGTCGAGTCTTGCCGGCGACCCCCAGCCCCTTGTGGTCAAGCCACGATATGAGCCGTTCCGGTTCATCAATAGCCCGCCCGAAAGGCGGTAATCAGCCGCTGCATCAGCCCGGATCCCGCCGCGCGATGCACCATCTGTTGCGCGGGCACGATCGCCCGCAGATCCACGGGGTTGGCCGCGGCATATTGGACCAGCCCCGCCAGCGTCGCGAAACCCGGCCCGCTATGCGCGTCGGGCAGCCCGATCAATCCGCGCGGCTTGCCGAGCCGTACCGCACGACCAAGCGCGCCCTGCATATAATCGGCAAGGCCCTTCAGCTCTGCGCCCCCGCCGGTCAACACGACCTGGCGCCCGACCGGCCCCGAAAAGCCGAGTTCATTAAGCGCCTTGCCAATCTCGCCGGTCAGATGCTCGAGCCGTTGGCGGATGACAGAGATCAGCTGCGCGCGCGTGATCCGCGTCGTATCCGACTGATCGCCATCGGGCGAAATCGGCGCGACTTCGATCATGTCGTGATTGTCGCGCGGACTGGTCGTCGCCGATCCATAGAAGCACTTCATCCGCTCCGCATGCGTGCGCCGCGTGCCGAATGCGGAGGCGATATCGTCGGTGATGTCGGCAGCGCCGAACGGGATCGACATCAACCCGACCAGCATGCCGCCGGCGAACAGCGAGACATTGGTGACGCCCGCGCCGAGTTCGACCAGCGCCACGCCCAGTTCACGCTCTTCATCGGTAAGACAGGCCATGCCCGTCGCGACGGGCGAGGCGACGATCGACTTCACCTTGAGATAGGCGGAGCGGACGCACAGATCGAGATTGCGGACCGGCGATCCGTCGGCTGCGACGACATGGATGTCGACGCCCATGCGATCGGCGTGCAAACCGAGCGGCGTCTTCACCCCGCGCAGACCGTCGAGCGTATAAAGCGTGGGCAACGCGTGAAGCACCATCCGCCCGTCGGGATCGATCGAACCGCGCCCGGCGGCGAGCAGTTCGTTGATATCCTCCTGTTCGATCCGGTGACCGCCCAGTTCGACCTCGACCGAGGCGATGTCGCTGACCAGCCCGCCGGCGGAGAAACTGACCCAGACATCCTCGATATTGGTGCCCGCGATACGTTCTGCCTGCTCGACCGCTTCACGCACGGCGCGCTCGGTGGCGGCCATGTCGGCGATATAGCCGCGCTTGACGCCCTGGCTCTCGCGCTGGCCGGTGGCGAGCACGTTGATCTCACCGCTCTCGGTCTTCTCCGCGATCAGTGCGGAGACCTTCCAGGAGCCGATGTCCAGGGCGGTGATCAGTCCTTCAGCCCGCGGTTGTGCCATTGGCCTTGTCCTTCTTGTCCTGCTTGGCTTGCTTGCTGTCGTCTGTCGCCTTGGCGGTCGTCGCCTCCGCCTTGGCGGTTGTCGTGTTGTCGGGGACGATCGACCGTGCCGCACCCTTGGGGGGCAGGCGAACGTAGAATTTATCGGGAATGCGCATGTCGAAACGCACGAAACCCCGGCCGAGCAGTCGATCCGTGCCGTCCATCCGCGCAAATTTGACCAGCGCCGCCGCGGCAGCGGGTGCGCCCTCGGGCAGCGCCAGCGTTTCGCCCGACTGGAAGCGCAGATCCCAGCGACGCTTGCCGATCCAGGTCGCCCCGGCCAGCATCGGCTTGAGCGCGGGCGCCGCTTCGAGCAGCGTGTCGAGCGCCGCGATCTGCTTGTTGGCATCGGTGCCGACCACCAGCGGAAGATCCGGCATGGCCGCGATCGAAACCGGCTCCAGCTCGACCCCGGTCGCATCGATCAGCGTCAATTTCTGCGCATTCTGCCAGATGGCTGCGGGTTTGCGCTCGACGATGTCGATCAGCAGCGTGTCGGGCAAACGCCGCGACACGCGCGCATCGGCGATCCAGCCATAGGTCATCAGCTGGCTGCGCACCTTCTCCAGATCGACCAGCGGCATCGCCATCGAATGCTGATCGGCCGCGATGGCATAGACGGTCAGCCGCTCCATCCGGTCGACGCCGGTCAGTTCGATCCGCTTCACTTCGAAGCCGGCACGACCGGTCATCTCGGCAAGCGCGACGCCGGCAGCCTGGGGCACCCCCATGATCGTGGCCGCCGCACCGGCAAGCAGCACGATCAGCGCCACCGCCCCATAGCCGACAAGACGCTGGAAGGTCTCGACGGGGATCGGCAATGTTTCCATCAGCCGTGTCATCATCGACTTGCGCTTCGCCGCCGGCTTGCGCCCGGCAACCTTGGGTCGCGCACGCCCGGCATTGCCCCTGCGGATGGTGGATGCACTGCTCATAGGGCGTCCCTCACGATACGGTCGCACAGCGCCGCATAGGCTATGCCGCGATATCTGGCCTGCTCGGGCACGAGGCTGAGCGGCGTCATGCCGGGCTGCGTGTTCACTTCGAGCAGATAGAGGCCAGCCAGACCGCGTTCGTCATCCCAACGGAAGTCCGAACGGCTGGTACCCTTGCAGCCCAGAATGTGATGCGCGCGCAATGCCATGTCCAGCGCGGCATCGGCGATCTCGCCGGGAATGTCGGCGGGGCAGATATGATCGGTCAGCCCGTCGGTATATTTGGCATCATAGTCGTAGAAGCCGCTCTTCGGCCTCAACTCGGTAACGGCAAGCGCTTCGTTTCCGAGCACCGCGACGGTCAGTTCGCGACCGCGGATGAACGGTTCGGCAAGCAGCCGGTCGAAATGCAGCCACGGACCCTCGACGTCGCGACCGATCGGATCGCCGTAATTGCCGCCTTGGGTCACGATCGCGACACCGACCGACGACCCTTCGTTGACCGGCTTGAGCACATAGGGGCGTGGCAGCGGGTCGGCATCGTGGACGGCAGCACTCTCGACGATCCGGCCTTCGGGCATGCGAATGCCGTGCGGCACGAGCAGAAGCTTGGTCAGTTCCTTGTCGATCGCGATCACCGAAGTCGCGATCCCGCTATGCGTATAGGGGATCTGCATCAGATCGAGCATGCCCTGGACGGTGCCGTCCTCGCCGGGCGACCCGTGCAAGGCGTTGAACACTACGTCGGGCCGCACACCGGCGATCACCTGTGCGACGTTGCGATCCATGTCGATGCGCGTGACCCGGTGGCCGATGCTTTCGAGCGCGTCGGCAATCTCCTTGCCGCTCGACAGCGAGACTTCGCGTTCGGCCGACCAGCCGCCCATCAGCACCGCGATGTGGAGGGGCTCGCTCACTTGGTCACTCCGATACGCTGAATTTCCCATTCGAGCGTGACGCCCGACTTCGCCTTCACACGGCGGCGCACTTCCTCACCCAGTGCCTCGATATCGGCAGAGCTTGCCGAACCAAGGTTGAGCAGGAAGTTGCAATGCTTCTCCGACACCTGCGCATCACCGATCTGCAGGCCACGACAGCCGGCATCGTCGATCAGCGCCCAGGCCTTGTGGCCTTGCGGATTCTTGAAGGTCGACCCGCCGGTCCGCGAGCGCAGCGGCTGCGAGGCTTCGCGCTCGGCGGCGATACGGTCCATCTCCGCCTGGATCGCGGCAGGCTCGGCCGCATGACCGCGGAAGGCGGCGCCAACCACGATGCAACCCGCGGGCAGTTCGCTGTGCCGATAGCTATAGTCGAGTTCGTCGAGGCCAAGGGTTTTCCGCTGCCCCGAGCGCAACACGACCTCGCAATCGACCAGCACGTCCTTGACCTCGCGGCCATAGGCCCCGCCGTTCATGCGGACGAAACCACCGACCGTGCCCGGTATCGAGCGAAGGAACTCCAGACCGCCAATCCCCGCGTCGCGCGCGCTGGAAGACACTAGGATCCCGCTTGCCCCGCCACCACACGACACGGTGACGGAATCGACACGGTCCACCTTGGCAAACGCCTTGCCGAGACGAACGACCACGCCCGACACGCCACCGTCGCGGACGATCATGTTGGATCCCAGGCCCAGCCCCATGATCGGAACGGACGGATCGAGCCCAGCGAGAAAGTCACTCAGATCGTCGACATCAGCGGGTTCGAACAGCCATTCGGCCGCGCCGCCCGACTTGAACCAGACCAGGGGCGCCAGCGCCGCGCGCGGAGTCAGCTTGCCGCGGACGCGGGGAATCGTGTCGGACGCGGTCATGTCGCCATCCCCACGCGCGCCGCAGTCACCGCATCGGCAAGGCCGGCGGCCCATTTGGTGATGTCACCGGCGCCGAGGCACACGACCATGTCACCGGGCTGCAAATCCGCGGCCAGCGCGTCGGCCAGCGCGTCGGCGCTTTCGATCTCGCTGGCTGCGCGATGCCCGCGCAAACGGAGCCCCGCGACGAGCGCCGCGGAATCGACGCCTTCGATCGGCGCCTCGCCGGCGGCATAGACCGGGGCGGCATAGACGATGTCGGCATCGTTGAAGGCCTGCTGGAACTCGTCCATCAGATTGCCCAGTCGCGAATAGCGATGCGGCTGGACCACCGCGATCACCCGGCCCTTCACGCCCTCGCGCGCGGCGGCCAGCACAGCGCGAATCTCGACGGGGTGATGGCCGTAATCGTCGATCACAGTCACGGCTCCGCCATCGACCGCGACTTCGCCGACCTTGGTGAAGCGCCGCTTCACGCCGCCGAAGCGGGCAAAGCCTTGCTGGATGGTCGCATCGGGGATGCCCATCTCCAGCGCGACACCGATCGCCGCGAGCGCATTCTGGACATTGTGACGGCCGGGCATCGGCATTTCGACACCCTCGATCCGGCGGAGCGATCCGTCGCGACTGCGGATGACGACATCGAAGCGATTGCCGCCGGGGATCGGCGTGACCTGTTCGCCGCGCACATCGGCCTGAGCGGAAAAGCCGTAGGTGACGACACGGCGGTCGCGGATGCGCGGCAGGATCGCCTGCACTTCGGGATGGTCGAGGCACAGCAAAGCCGCGCCGTAGAAAGGCACATTCTCGACAAATTCGATGAAGGCGGACTTCACCGCATCGAACGAACCATAATGGTCGAGATGCTCGGGATCGATGTTGGTGACGACCGCGATCGTGCCGTCGAGACGCAGGAAGCTGCCATCGCTTTCGTCGGCCTCGACGACCATCCACTCGCTGGCGCCGAGCCGCGCGTTCGATCCATAGCTGTTGATGATGCCGCCATTGATCACCGTCGGATCGACCCCGCCGGCATCGAGCACTGCGGCGATCATCGACGTCGTCGTGGTCTTGCCATGCGTACCCGCCACCGCGACCGTCGATTTGAGACGCATCAGTTCCGCAAGCATCTCCGCGCGGCGCACCACGGGGATGCGTAGTTCGTAAGCACGCTCCACCTCGGCATTGCCGCGCTTGATCGCGGTCGACGTCACGACGACTGCCACGCCTTCGACATTCTCGGCCTGCTGACCGATCATCACCTTGATGCCGCGCTTGCGCAGACCCTCGATCACATAGCTTTCGGCCATGTCCGAGCCCTGCACCGAATAGCCCATATTGTGCATGACCTCGGCGATGCCGGACATGCCGATCCCGCCGATGCCGATGAAATGGATGATTCCGATCTCGGTGTTGACGCCCTTCACGCGAGCGCACCCTCCCCGCTCGGCGCGGCAGCAGGCGATGTCACGAAGGTCTGCACCGGCGCGGCACCGAGCCCTTCGAGCAGATCGGCGAGATCGCTCGCGGCATTGGGCCGTCCGCACTGCCACATGCGCCGCGCCGCGTTGGTGAGAGATCCGGGTTCGAGCGCCAGTTTCTGCATCTGCTTGGCCAGTTCCACGGCCGTGAACAGCCGCTGCGGGATCGAACGCGCGCCACCGGCTGCGACGACCTCCGCAACATTATAGGATTGATGATCGTCGGTCGCCGACGGCAGCGGCACCAGGATCGCGGGCCGCCCGGCCACGGTCAGTTCCGCGACCGTCGACGCGCCCGCGCGCGCGATCACCAGATGCGACCAGCCTAGCCGCTCGGGCAGATCGGGCAGATAGGTGGCGAGATCGGCGGGAATGCCGAGATCGGCATAGACCTGGCGAACCCGGTCGATATCCTCGACGCGGCATTGCTGCGTCACCTGCATCCGCCGCCGGAAATTGAGCGGCAAAAGGCCAAGCGCGTCGGGCACCACCGACGACAATATGGTCGCCCCCTGGCTGCCTCCCGTTACGAGCAGACGGAAGATGCCATCCTCCTCCAGCGCGGGGAAAGGCTCACCGCGCAGCGCCATGACTTCATCGCGCACCGGATTGCCGACCAGATGGGTCTTTTTCGCGTTGCCCGCGGACAAGCGCTTCACATCGGGATAGGCCGTCGCGATCGCATCGACGCGACCGGCGAGCAGCCGGTTGACCCGGCCAAGCACCGCATTCTGTTCGTGAACCGCGGTCGGGACACCCGCCTTGAGCGCGCCGAGCAAGGCGGGCAGCGCCGGATAGCCGCCGAAACCGATCACGGCGGTCGGCTCGAACGTCTCGTAAAGCCGCACCGCCATCGCGCGGCCTGCCAGGATCGCACGGCCCGCCGCCCACAGCGCCGCCGGGCTCTTGCTGATCCGGCCGGCGGGCAGGACATGGGTCTGCACGCCATCGAACAATCCGGGGATCTTCGCGCCGCGATCGTCGGTGATCAAGGCGACGTGATGGCCGCGCTTCATCAGCTCCGCCGCCAGGGCATGCGCTGGAATCATGTGGCCGCCGGTCCCACCGGCAGCGAGGACGAAGTGACGCGTCACCGTCATTTGCCGCTCCATTTGAAAACATAGGGGGAGCGCACGAGATACGGGTTCCGGCGCGTGAAGGCCAGCAACAGGCCGAAACCGATCGACAGAGCGAGCATCGACGAGCCGCCATAGCTGATGAAGGGCAGGGTCATGCCCTTGGACGGCGCGAGTTGCGTATTGACCGCCATGTTGATCATCGCCTGTACGCCGAACTGCGTGGTGAGGCCGGCCGCGGCGAGCAGCTGGAACTGATCCTCTTCATCCAGCAACTTCACGAACACGCGCACGACGATGGCGACGTACAGCAGCGCGATGCCCAGGCACGCGATCAGACCGAATTCCTCGCCGATCACCGAGAAGATATAGTCGGTATGCGCTTCGGGCAGGCGGAACTTCATTTCGCCACCGCCCGGCCCCGTACCGAGCAGTCCGCCCGCGGTCAGCGTCGCATGCGCCATGTCGGTCTGATAGGTGTCGCCGGTCTGGAAGATGAAGTCGTTGATGCGCCGCGTCGCGGTGTCGTAGAACAGATAGGCGCCGACGATGCCGGCCACGCCCGCACCGAACAGCCAGCCCATGATCCGGATGCTGACGCCCGAGAGCAGCAGCAGCGCAAGCCAGACCGTACCGAAGATGACGGTCTGGCCGAAATCGGGCTGTTTCATCAGCAGCATCGCGACGACGCCCATCAGCAGCGCCGACAGCGGCACCACGGGCAGCGACCGATCCTGCACCTTGAGCGACAACAGCCAGGCCATGCCGACAGTGAAGCAGGGCTTGAGGAATTCGGAAGGCTGGAACTTGGCGAAACCCGAGCCGATCCAGCGCCTGGCGCCATTCACTTCGCTCCCGAGAATGGGAACGAGCGCGAGGCAGAACAGGAAGATGCAGGCCAGCACCAGCGCCATGCGTCGCGCACGTTCCTTGGGCATCGTCGAAATGACGAGCATCACCGGAACGCTGAGCACCACCCAGACAAGCTGGCGGTAGAGATAATGATATTGGTCGAAGCGCACCGCGCCTTCGGAATACCGCTCGGCAGCAGCCGGCGAGGCTGCGGCAACTGCGATGATCCCGATCGAGATCAGCAACGTGACGAGCAGCAGCAGGACGCGGTCAATCTCCCAGAACCACAGGCCGAGCTGCGGATGCTTGTCGCGCGTGTTCTGCCGCGAGACCACCGCCTTGCTGCGGGGCACGACGGGACCGGTCATGGGGCCTGGGATCGTGGCCATCAGACGAGCGCCTCCACCGCCGCGCGAAAGGCATCGCCCCGCGCCTCATAATCCGTGAACTGGTCGAAGCTCGCGCAAGCCGGCGACAGCAGCACCGCCTCGCCCTCGCGAGCGGCGCCGGCTGCGCGCGCGACGGCTGTGCGCAGATCGCCGCACACGCTGACGGGCATGTACGGGCGCAGCAGCTCGGCAAACATCTCGCCGGCTTCACCGATCGTATAGGCCGCACGGACATGCCCGAAATGCGGCACGCAGGCGTCGAGTTCGTCGGTCTTCGCCCGGCCGCCCAGGATCCAGTGGATCGCTGGATAGGCGGCCAGTGCCGGCGCGGTCGAGGTCGGGTTGGTCGCCTTGCTGTCGTTCACGAACAGCACGCCGTTCTTCACGGCCACGCGCTCCATGCGGTGCGGAAGTCCGGGATAGGTGCGAAGCGCTCGAGCAATCGCATCCTCGTCGATGCCCAGTGTCCGCGCCACGGCGATCGCAACCGCTGCGTTCTGGGCATTGTGCGGCCCCTGCAATGTCGGCCAGTCGCTCTGGTCGACAATGTCGGACGCCGCGACGCGGAGCAGCCGGTGATTGATCCGCGATGCGATGATCCGGCTAGGATCGTCCTCGGTCGCGATAACCGCGACATGATCGGCCGATTGAAGCGTGAACAGACGCTCTTTCGATGCGGCATACCCCTCGAACCCGTCATAGCGGTCGAGATGGTCGGGCGTGACGTTGAGCAACACCGCGACATCGCAGTCGAGCGAATGGGTCAGGTCGATCTGATAGCTGGACAATTCCAGCACATAGACGCCGCCGGCATCGAGCGGATCCTGCGCCAGGATCGGCAGCCCGATATTGCCGCCCATGGTTGCGGGCAGCCCTGCGGTCCTGACGATATGGTGGATAAGCGCGGTCGTCGTGGACTTGCCGTTGGTACCGGTGATGCCGACCACCGTGTGGGGCGGCAGGCTGGCGCGCGCCTGCGCGAACAGTTCGATATCGCCGATCACCGGCACGCCGGCGTCGCGCGCCTTCTGTGCGATCGGGTGACGGTTGAGCGGCACGCCGGGCGACACCACGATGGCATCGAAACCGACCAGGTCGATCGTCATCGGATCGGCGAGGGTCGCCACCCGGTCCACCATCGCCCGCGCCTCGGCGCGATCGTCCCACGCCGTCACATCGGCGCCGCTTGCGTTGAGCGCGCTGACCGTCGCCAGCCCCGAGCGCGCAAGGCCCAGCACCGCATAGCGTTTTCCGGAAAAGGCGGGCGAGACGATCACCGCAGCTTCAGCGTCGACAGGCCGGCCAGTGCCAGCACGATGGAAACGATCCAGAAGCGGATGACCACGGTCGGTTCCGACCAGCCCATCTGTTCGAAATGATGGTGGATCGGCGCCATCTTGAACACGCGCTTGCCGGTGCGTTTGTAGAAGAACACCTGGATGATGACCGACATCGCTTCGACGACGAACAGGCCGCCGATGATGCCCAGCACGATCTCGTGATGCGCGGTGACCGCGATCGCGCCCAGCGCGCCGCCGAGCGCGAGGCTGCCGGTATCGCCCATGAACACAGCAGCCGGCGGGGCGTTGAACCATAGAAAGGCAAGCCCGCCGCCGATGATCGCGCCACACAATATGGTGAGGTCGCCCGCGCCCGGGATATGCGGGATACCGAGATAACCGGCATATTTCGCATTGCCGACCAGATAGGCGATCAGCAGGAAGGCCAGGCTGGCAATGATCACCGGGAAGGTGGCGAGACCGTCAAGGCCGTCGGTCAGGTTCACCGCATTGCCGAACGCGACGATCGTGAACGCCGCGAAGACGATATAGAACCAGCCAAGATCGAGCGGCGGGTAGTTGAGGAACGGCACGTAAAGGTGCGTGCCCGACTGGCTCAGGATCATCCAGCTGGCGATGCCCGCGATCAGGAACTCCGCCGCCAGTCGCGTCCGGCCGGAAACGCCCTTGTGGCTGGCCTTCCGCACCTTGTCGTAATCGTCCAGGAAACCGATCGCGCCGAAGCCCAGTGTCACGAACAGGCACGCCCAGACATACATGTTGCGGATGTCCATCCACAACAGCAGCGACAGCGACACCGCGGTCAGGATCATCAACCCGCCCATTGTCGGCGTGCCGCGCTTGGCGAGATGGGTCTGCGGCCCATCGGTGCGGATCGGCTGGCCCTTGCCCTGGCGCAGGCGCAGCCAGCCGATGAACCGCGGCCCGATGATCAGGCCGATCACCAGCGCGGTCGCGATCGCCCCGCCCGTACGAAACGAGAGATAGCGGACCAGGTTCAGCAGGCCGGGAAAACCGAGCTGTTCGGCGAGAAGATAAAGCATCAGTCCGTCCCGCCCGCCAGCGCGTCGACGACGCGGGCGAGTCCGATAGAGTTCGACCCCTTGATGAGGACCGCGTCTCCAGGCTGAAGCATCTCCGAAAGCGCTTCGAGTGCCGTCGCGGCGTCGGGCACATGCGCGAAATCGACGCTACCCTCAAGCCTTGTGGCCAGTGCAGCCATCTCGGGACCGACGAGCAGTGCGAAATCGACGTTGGCTTCCTCGATCGGCCCGGCGATGTCGGCGTGGAAGCGGTCGCTCGCCGCCCCCAGTTCGCGCATCGCGCCCAGGACGACCAGTTTGCGGTCCGCCGATTCCTTGCCGAGCTGGCGGATCGTCGCCAGCATCGAGACCGGATTGGCGTTGTAGCTTTCGTCGATCAGCAGCGCGGTACCGCCGTCGATGACGATCCGGTGACGCGCGCCGCGCCCCTTCAATCCCGGCATCTCGGCCAGCGCAAGCCCGGCCGCGGCCAGATCGCCACCCATCACCTCGACCGCGGCAATCACCGCCATCGCGTTGGAAACCCAGTGCATGCCGGGCTGCGAGATGGTGAAGCCCAGTTCCCCGCCCGGCAGATGCGCAGTCACCAATGTGCCGCCATTGGCCGCCGGCACTGCCTCGACCGCGCGGACATCCGCGCCCTCGCCCAGCCCGAAGGTCAGGATGCTGCCGGCATAGGGCTTCGCCGCCGCGATCAAACGATCGCGATGCGGGCTGTCAAAGGGCACGATGGCAATGCCGCCCGGCTCGAGCCCGGCGAAGATCTCGCCCTTGGCGTCGGCGATCGCCTCGACACTCGCGAAGAATTCCTGGTGCGCGGGCGCGATCGCGGTGACGATCGCAACATGCGGGCGCACCATGCGCGTCAGCGCGTCGAGCTCTCCGGCATGGTTCATGCCCATTTCGAACACGCCGAAACGGGTGTCGGCGGGCATGCGCGACAGGCTGAGCGGTACGCCGGTGTGATTGTTGTAGCTTTTGACCGAACGGTGGACACGCCCGGGCGCCGAGCGTTCGAGCGCCAGCGCCAGGGCTTCCTTCGTGCCGGTCTTGCCGACCGATCCGGTGACGCCCGCGATCCGCGCCGCTGTCCGCGCACGGCTGGCGATGCCCAGCGCTTCGAGCGCCACCATGGTATCCGCGGTCAGGATGTGCGGATAATCGATCGCCTGGCTGGTGATCGCGCCGGTCGCGCCGCTGGCGAAAGCCTGGTCGACGAAACGGTGGCCATCGGTCGCCTCCCCCTTCATCGCGACGAACAGGTCGCCCGGCCCGATCTCACGTGAATCGAACGCGACCCCGCCAACCGCGAAATCGGCGGATGCCGATCCGGCCACTGCGGCGGCGATCTCGGCCGAAGTCCACAGCACACTCATGCCGCACACTCGCGCGCGACGGAGACGTCGTCGAATGGCAGCACCAGATCGCCGACGATCTGACCCTGTTCATGCCCTTTGCCGGCCAGCAGCACGATATCGTCGGCGCCCGCCTCCGCGATTGCGGCGGCAATGGCTTCGCGCCGGTCAGCAACCTCGACCGCACCGGGGGCGCCTGCCATCACGTCACGCCTGATCGCGGCAGCGTCCTCGGTGCGGGGGTTGTCGTCGGTGACGACAACATAATCTGCGAGCCGCGTGGCGGCCGCGCCCATTTCGGGGCGCTTGCCCTTGTCCCGGTCGCCACCGGCGCCGATCAGGATGATGATCCGGCCCCTGGCGTGCGGACGCAGCGCGGCGATCGCGGCTTCAACCGCATCGGGCGTATGCGCATAATCGACATAGACGGGCGCGCCGGCCTTCGTGACGACAGCGCGTTCGAGCCGCCCGCGCACCGGTTGCACCCGCGCGAGATTGCTCAGCACCGTCGCGAGCGCTCCGCCTGTCGCCAGCACCAGTCCGGCAGCGGTCAGTGCATTGGCGGCCTGATAGGCGCCGATCAGCGGCAGATTGACTTTGTGCGTGGCCCCCTCGGCCTCGATCGTCAGCAATTGACCATACTGGGTGGGGGAACGCGAGATCAGCCGAAGCGTATCGCCGCGTTCACCCACACCCAGCACTCCGAGCCCCCGCTCGAGAGCCGTGCGAACCACTTTGTCCGAAGCCGGATCGTCCATCCACACCACGGCCTTGCCGCCGGGTTCGACCACTTCGGAAAACAGCCGCAGCTTGGCGGCCAGATAGGAGTCCATGTCGCCATGATAATCGAGATGATCGCGGCTGAGATTGGTGAAGACCGCAGCCTGCACACCGAGCCCCTCGGTCCGGTATTGCGACAGGCCGTGGCTCGATGCCTCGAAAGCGAGATGCGTCACGCCTTCACGCTCGAGGCCGGCGACATTGGACAGGAAGGTGACGATGTCGGGAGTAGTCAGCCCGGTCTTTGCCTGGTCGCCTGCAGTGGTCACGCCCAGCGTGCCGATCGACGCGGCATTGTGCCCCGCCATCCGCCAGAGCTGGCGGGCGAGCTCGACGGTCGAGGTCTTGCCGTTGGTGCCTGTCACCGCGGTGACGATCTCGGGATAGGGCGCGAAGAATTTGGCCGCGAGTTCGGCAAAGGCCGCGCGGGGTTCGGCAGCGGCGATATGGACCGCCCCCTCCACCTGCGCCTCGGGTCGCGCCACCACGGCGATCGCACCATCGGCAATCGCTTGGGCGATGAAATCCTCGCCGTTGAACCGGCTGCCCGGGAAAGCGCCGAACACGGTGCCGGGCGCGACCTTGCGATGGTCGATGGCAAAGCCCGTCACCTGCGCGGCTTCGCTGCCCCCGGTGAGAGCGCCCAATCGCATCACTCTTTTTCCTTCGCCTTCCAGAGGAGCGGGGTGATGTCGGACACGTCGACATCCTTCTTTTCGTCGGGGATCACGCCCAGCATCGGGCCGGTCCGCGCGATCACGCGCGAAACGACCGGTGCCGCGGTCCAGGCGGCAGTGGTCAGCCCGAAGGTTTCGGCCGTGCCCTTGGGCGCGTCGAGCATCGCGATCACCACATAGCGCGGCCGATCCATCGGGAAGGCCGCGGCGAAGGTGGAGACGTTGACGCGCTTGGAATAGCCGCCAATGCCGGGCTTCTCCGCGGTGCCGGTCTTGCCGCCGACGCGGAAGCCCGTGGCGTCACCCTTTCGGCCGGTACCATCCATCACGACCAGGCGCAGAAGCTGCCGCATCCGCGCGCTGGTCGACGCGGTGAACACGCGCTTGCCCTTGGGGATATGATCCTTGTCAAGCTTCATCACCGTGGCGGGTCTGAGGATACCGCCATTGACGAGCGCGGCATAGGCGCTGGCCAGATGCAGCGGCGTCACAGCAATGCCATGGCCATAGGCCGTGGTCAGCGTGGTCGCGCGGCCCCAGTTGCGCGGATAGAGTGGGAAACCCTTTTCGCGCAGATCGATCGCGGGCGCGGCCGAGAAGCCGAGCTTGTGGAACAGATCCTCCATCCGCGCCTGACCCATTTCGTCGGCGATGCGCGCGGTGACGATGTTCGAACTGTGGATCAGCGTCTCGGGCACGTTGAGCCAGCGGCCCGAGGGGTGATCGTCCTTGATCCGGAAACGGCCGATCGCAACCGGCGCGGTGGCGTCGTAGCGTTTGGCCATCGAGGTGACGACACCGCCGTCGATCGCCTGGGCAATGGTCAGCGGCTTGAAGGTGGAACCGAGTTCGTACACGCTCTGCGTGACGTTGTTGCGGCGCGCCTCGTCCGGCGAATTGCCGAATTTGTTGGGATTGAACACCGGCAACGACGCCAGCGCGATCACTTCTCCGGTATCGACATCGAGCACCAGGCCGGTCGCGCCCAGCGCACTGTGCCGGGTCATCGCGGCATAAAGCTCGCTTTCCATCGCGGCCTGGACGCGGCTGTCGATCGACAGCATCGCCGGCGTGCTGCGCGTCGCGGGATCGGTCAGCGCCTTGTCGAGCACCTTTTCCATGCCGATCACGCCATGACCGTCGAAATCGGTATAGCCGAGCACATGCGCGGCAAGCGTGGTCTGAGGATAGAGACGCTCGGGTTCGCGGGCAAAAGCCATGGCCGGCTCGCCCAGCGCGTTCACCGCCGAAACCAGCTCGGGCAGTGCACGACGGCGCAGATAGGTGAAGCTTTTGCCCGAACGCAGGATGGCGAGATACTCGGCCTCCGACTTTTCGGGCATCAGCCGGGCGAGCTGCGGCGCCAGATCCTCGGGATCACCGAGCAGCCGGTCAGGGTGAACGCCGACCGACCAGGCATCGATCGTGCGTGCCAGCGGCACGCCATTGCGATCGACAATGTCGCCACGCGCCGGAATGAAGGTCGAGCCGACATAACCACGCCGCGGCGGATCGCCGAACGCGCCGAGCCAGAGCAACCTGCCCCCGATCAGCGTGCCGACGCCGAGGAACATCAGCATCAGCATCATCAGGCGCAGATGCGCGGTCGCCAGCCAAAGATGACGGGTGCCGGTGTCGCGGACGCGGTGCGGGCGGGCGATCAATGTCGTCATCGCGGTCGAGGCCCGCTTTCCGCCCTGGCACGGCTCGCAAGTTCGCCGATCAACCCGTCATCGAGCAATTTGGCTTCGATCGAATCGATCGGTTTCTTCGCTTCCTTGCGCTTCGGCTCGGGCTTGACGACAGCAGCGAGCACGGGCTGCGGCTTGCTGGCTTCCGCAATCAGGGCACGGCGCTCGGTGACCGCCGCGGGGCGACCAACCGCATCGCTTGCCACCGGCGCGACGACAGCCGTGGGTACGGACGTGGACCCAGTCGTCGACGCGGGCGCAGGCATGGGCGTGCTGGTCATCGCCATCAACACCGCGCTGGGCGCGTAACGCGGACCGGGCACGATGCCGGAACGATCGAGCGTCGCCAAAGCACGCTCGCTGCCGACGAACTGATCGACGTCGGGCGTGGTCAGCGCCAGCACTTCACCATTCCAGCGCTCGAGCTGGCGCAGACTGGCGCGTGTGCCGAGTTCGGTCTGAAGCTGGCGGATATCCTTGCGCGCCGACAGGATCTGGCGATCCACGCGCTCCAGGTCGGTCCGTTCGGACGCGACCTGCGACGTGATCATATACAGGACCATCACCGCGCAGGTGCCCGCGGCGAGACGCTGGAAGGATTGGAAACGCTTCGCGATCATGCCGCATTCTCCCGCGCCGGTGCCGCAGTACGACGTGCCACGCGCAATGTGGCCGAACGTGCACGCGGATTGCGCGCAAGCTCGACATCTCCCGCGCGCACAGCCTTTGCGACGGCCTCGAAACTCGGCGGCGGCCCCTTGTCGGGCGTGCCCGGCATGTGTCGCGACCCCTGTGGAGCAGCGCCGCTGCGATCGCGCAGGAAGCGTTTGACGATGCGATCCTCCAGGCTGTGGAACGTGACCACCGCAAGCCGCCCGCCCGGCTTCAACGCACGTTCGGCGGCAGCCAGGCCGTCTTCCAGCTCGCCGAGCTCGCGGTTGAGATGAATGCGGATCGCCTGGAAGGTCCGCGTTGCGGGATCCTTCTTGTCATGCGGCTTGTATCCGGTCGCGCGGCGGACGATGTGCGCCAGTTCGGCGGTACGGGTGATCGGCCGCGCAGCCACGATCGCGCGGGCGATGCGGCGCGACTTCGGCTCCTCGCCCAGCGTATAGATCACGTCGGCGATCACTGCCTCGTCGGCGGTGTTGAGGAAATCGGAAGCACTCTCGCCCGACTGTTCCATCCGCATATCGAGTGGCCCGTCGGCCTGGAACGAGAAACCACGTTCGGCGCGATCGAACTGCATCGACGAGACGCCGATATCGAGCGCGATCCCATCCACCGCGGACACGCCACGCTCGGCCAGCGCCTCGACCATGCGCGAGAAACGCTCCGGCACCAGGATCAGCGCGCCGCCGCTCTCCTCCACCAATGCCGCACCCTCGCGGATCGCATCGGGATCGCGGTCGAAGGCGAAGACGGACGCCCCGCAGGCCAGCATGGCGCGCGTATATCCGCCGGCGCCGAAGGTGCCGTCGACATGCGTTTCGCCCGGCGCGATCGCAAGCGCGGCGAGCACTTCGTCGATCAGGACGGGGATGTGCGGCGATGCGGCAGGCATTTCGAGCGCTGGCGTTTCGGACGGAGTCGTTTCGGGCGGGGTCATTTCGCACCCCGCTGCTCGAGGAAGAATTCCAGCGCGATCTTTGCCTCTTCGGGGACGAGATCGGAGTCCATGGCGTGGGTCGGATTCCAGATTTCGATATAGTCGCCCGCACCCGAGAAATAGGCGAGGTCTTCGAGCTTGCCGAGGCGGCGCATCAATGGCGAGATGATGAAGCGGCCGGAGGTGTCGAAGGGCACGGTTTCGATGGTGGCAAAGGCCTGACGGGCGAGGAATTCACGCGTGATCGAAGGATCCTTGCGCTCGGCATAATCGCGCTCGAGCGTCTCGGGGATACGCTTGATATAGGGCTTGTCGAAACCGGTGAGACAGGGCGCACTGCGGCTGCGGACCAGCCCGATCTCGGGGGCGCCACCACTGTTTTCGAGGATGAGACCGCGGAGCTGTGCGGGAATCGCGACCCGGCCTTTGGCGTCGATCGCGCTTAACCCCCCTCCGACATAGATCTCCCTGTTCGTCACTGTCGGCTCGCCCTTGCACCGCAGGCCAGCCTCTCCCGTCCGGAAAAACGACATTGTCGTTTCCGCGCATCATCGCTGCTTGGGGAGACCCCGCCTGTATGTCATTAGGTATCAGGGGCAGCGCGGGGAATAAAGGGGTTTTCTGGGGATTTCAGGGGACAGAGGCAAGCATATGATTTCAAACGATAAATATAGGTTCCAGACCTAGGGGAAATCCAGGCATTTCCATGGTTCCTGTTCTGTTCCCGGCCTTTTTCCCAAGAATCGCTTCGAATCTGCAAGTGAAACGTCAGGATTTTCAAGACGAAGCCGTAACGAAACCGCAAAGTCCACAAAGCGTCCCGTGAAATCCCGTGCCCTGAAATCCCGTACCCTGTCAGGGGCCTTTTCTTTTAGAGGGATCGGCCTGTGCGGCATTGTTGCCGGATACGCTGCTGGGCGCGACGCCAAGCTCGGCCAGCGGCTCCTTGGGAAGCTCCTCGGCCGCGAGATTGTTGCCGACCAGTTCGGGCAGCCCGCTGGGCGCCTCGACATCGGCCTGTTCCTGCACGGGCGTCTCATCGCTGGCGGAGCGGGTCAACGCGCCAGCGCCCATCACAACCAGAAAAACGGCCGCCAAGCCGGTCACGCCGATGCGTACCCGCTGGAGCCGTTCATGCCGATCGGTGTCTTGCGATCCTGCCGTCACGTCACGATAGATAGCGAAGAGGAATGGCTTTGTCGAATGGCCAGCTCAGTTCGTCCTGAGCGAGGCCGGTACCACCAGTCCCTTCGACTCCAGCCATTCGGCATTATAAAGCGTGGAAAGATAGCGGAATCCGGTGTCGCACAGGATCGTCACGATGGTCTTGCCCGGCCCCATCTGCCGCGCCAGCGCGATCGCGCCGGCGACGTTGATGCCCGATGACAGGCCAAGGCACAGCCCCTCTTCCTCGAGCAGGCGATGGACCTGTTCCAGCCCCGCCGCATCGGAAATCCGGAACTGCGTATCGACCGGCGCGCCTTCCAGATTGGCAGTGATCCGTCCCTGGCCGATCCCTTCGGCGACCGAACTGCCCTCCGCGGCCAGTTCGCCGCAGGCGTAATAGCTGTAAAGCGACGCGCCGTCGGGATCGCTCAGCGCAATCACGATATCGTCGCGCTTCGCCTTCAACCCCATGCCGACGCCGGCAAAGGTGCCGCCGGTGCCGACCGCGCAGGTGAAACCGTCCACCTTGCCTTCGGTCTGCGCCCAGATCTCTTCCGCGGTGCCCATGATATGCGCCTTGCGATTGGCGATATTGTCGAACTGGTTCGCCCAGAGCGCGTTCTCGGTCTCCTCGGCGATACGGCGCGAGGTGTGAACGAAATGGCCCGGGTTCGAATAGGGTGCGGCGGGAACCAGCACCAGTTCCGCACCCAGCGCGCGCAGCGTATCCATCTTCTCGCGGCTCTGCGTCTCGGGCATGACGATGATCGTCTTGTAACCCTTGGCGTTGGCGACGAGCGCCAGGCCGATCCCGGTATTGCCGGCGGTTCCCTCCACGATCGTGCCGCCGGGGGCGATCAGCCCCTTTTCTTCCGCATCGTTGACGATGAACAGCGCGGCCCGGTCCTTCACCGACGCACCGGGATTGGCGAATTCGCATTTGGCGAGGATTTGGCAGCCGGTTTCGGTGCTGGGCCCTGCCAGGCGAACGAGCGGGGTGTTGCCGATGAGCGAAAGCGTGTCGGGAGAGACGGTCATGCGCGGATCACTGCAGCCTGATTGTTCGAGGGACGAAATCTGACACCCGATCTAGGGCGAAAGCGGCGCGAGGCCAAGCAAGGCTTTGCAGGCCGCGATTCAGCCGGGCTTGTGCCGGTGCTTCAATGCACCCCGGCACGGGCGAGATGCGGCCCCAATCTGCCCGACACCGCCAGGAAGAACATCCGATAGTCGCTGACCAGCGACCAGAGCGGATAGGTGAAGGTCGCCGGACGGTTCCGTTCGACCATGAAATGCGCGACCCAGGCGAAGCCATAGCCGGCGATCGGCACGGCCAGCCACCACCATCCGCCCCACAGCATCGCGAGCGCCGCAAAAAGAAAGGTGAGTGCGGTTCCGGCATAGTGAAGCCGCCGCGTGGCGGGCAGCGCATGTTCACGCAGATAGTGCGGCCAGAAATCGGCGTAACGCGTGATCGGCCGGTCCATGTCGAACATCCTAGCGCGACGGCGAGCGCGCCGCAATTTCAGGCGGCGATCATCAACCGGTCCCGGCCCGCATTCTTCGCGGCGTAAAGCGCGGTGTCCGCCGCCTTCAGTACACGGTCGGGTTTGGCGTGACCGTCGAACCGGGCAACGCCCGCGCTGACCGTCACACGGATACGCGCCGTGCCCCAGAACAGCGAGGTTTCGCCCACCGCGATACGCAGGCGGTCGCAGATATATTGCGCCTGATCGATCGTGACGCCGGGCAGAATGATCGCGAACTCCTCGCCGCCCAGCCGGCCGATCAGGTCGGAATCGCGGAGCGTCCGCTTGGCGATCGACGCAAAGCTTTCGAGCACCTGATCGCCCGCATCATGGCCATAGGTGTCGTTGACGCGCTTGAAATGATCGACATCGAAGATCGCCAGACATCCCGCCAGGCTCGATCCCCTCGCCTCAGCCAGGCGGCGGACGAATTCGGCGTCGAAACCGCGCCGGTTGAACAGGCCGGTGAGCGGATCGGTCGTAGCCGCGCGGGTCAGCTCGGCCTCGACGAGCTTGCGGTGAGAAATATCGCGGATCGCGCTGACGACGCCCACGGTCTGGCCGTCTTCGTCAAGCACGCTGCGCGTCGTCGTTTCGAACCAGCGGACCGATCCGTCCGCGGTAAGTCCACGATATTCGACCATGAATGTCTGGGCCGGCGAGCCGAGCGCCGCGACGTGCACGGTGCGCACCCTTTCGCGATCCTCAGGCAGGACCAGTTCGATCACCGGCTTTCCCATCAGCGATTCCACCGAATAGCCGCCGATCTGCACGATCGAGGGCGACACGTAGCGAATGATCCCGCCAGGATCGAGATTCATCACGATATCGGTCGAATTGTCCGTCATCAGTCGATAGCGCGCCTCGCTATCGCGAAGCTTGGAATTCAATCGTTTGCGCCGGGTAAGCTCGGCCGCCACCGGCAATGCCGACAAGACGGTGGCAGCCAGATAGAATTGGAAGAACTGGACATGCGCGAGCGTGCCGCCCTTGATCAGATAGATCGGCCCCATGCCCCGCGCGGTCAACACGCCGCCGATGATCGCGATCAGAACCACCGAGCTCGCAGCGCCGAGCCGGCCAAGCCAGAAAGTCGCCAGGATCACGGGAAGGATCGGCAGGAACAGGATCGGAAACCGGCTCTGTACGAATACCGAAACTGTTGTCACGGCCACCAGTGCCAGCACCGCTACGCCTTCGCCGAAGCGACGGCGGCCTGCACGACCGACCCAGCGCTTCAGATCCCCATTCAGTATGAACGTGAAGATCGGAAAGAAGGCGAGCGCGCCGAGGGCATGGCCCAGATACCAGTTCGCAACGTTGGACAGGAGTGGCGTACCCGAAGCAAGCGATGCGGTCAGGCCGCCGGCGATCGCGCCAGGCAAGGGCCCGACAAAGCCGGCCGCCAGCACGAATGCCGAGAATTGGCCAAGCGAGCTCAGCGCGTCCTTGCGAAGCTGCCACCGGGCAAGCAGCGCGGCGGAGATCGCCACCTCGCCCATATTCGCCAATGCCAGCGGAATCGACGGGCCGAAGCCGAGCCCGAACAGCGTGGTTGCCGCCGCCCCGCCCAGCCCGCAAGCCAGGATCGGCGCAGCCCAGCCGCGGAACATCCGCGACGACAAGGCCGCGAGCAACAACGCATTTGCGATCCACAGGCAGGCCACGCCGCCCTCGAAGCGAGTCAGCGCAACTGCGGCGCTTGCCGCGGCGAAATATGCCAGCCCCAATATGGCCGCGCGGCGAACACGGGCAACAGTGTTGAACGAACGCGATGAAAACATGGGGGGATATATAAACGGACGCGATTAAGAAAGATTAAGACCAGAACCGCTTTGATCGTCAATTTACGCAGGATTGTGCCGGCTCACGACAAATGTTCTCTTTTTGTTCGAAAACTGCTAAGGCTGCGACTCGTGCAGCACACCGATCCTCCCGCAAGCATCACGCTCGCCTTTCCGCCGCGGCCGCTGCGCTGGCTCTATGTCGATCTCAACAGCTATTTCGCGGCGGTCGAACAGCAGCTGCAGCCCATATTGCGCGGTCGGCCCGTCATCGTCGCGCCGGTGGGAAGCGACACCACCGTTGCCATCGCGGCGTCGGTCGAGGCCAAGCGCTACGGCATCTCGACCGGCACGCCGGTCTGGGAAGCAAAGCGCCTGTGCCGGGACATCGTCGTCACGCCGGCGCGGCACATGGAATATGTCCGCTTCCACGACGCGATCGTCGCGGAAGTCGAACGCCACGTGCCCGTCCATTCGGTCTGCTCGATCGACGAAGTCGCCTGCCGCCTGCTCGACAACGAGAATGACGAAGAGCGCGCCCGCGCGCTGGCGCACCGCATCAAGGACGGCATCCGCGCGAATGTCGGCGAGTGCCTGACGTCTTCGGTGGGGATCGCGCCCAACCGCCTGCTCGCGAAGCTGGCGTCGGACATGGTGAAGCCCGACGGGCTGACGATCCTGCATGCCGAGGAACTCCCTGCCCGGCTGTTCGCGCTGCCGCTGCGCGCGATCGCCGGCATCGGCGCGAAAATGGAGCGGCGCCTGGCCCAGGACGGTATCAACGATATCGCCCAGCTCTGCGCGCGGCGGCCACGCGACGCGGGCACGGCCTGGGGCGGCGTGAACGGAGACAGGCTGTGGTATCTGCTGCATGGCGTCGACCTGCCGAACAAGCCGACCCAGCATCGCACGATCGGGCATAGCCATGTGCTGTCCCCGGCAAAACGCGGCCTGGAAGCGACGCGGCTGACGGCACGACGGCTGGCACTCAAATGCGCAAGCCGGTTGCGGCGAAAATCATATCGCACGCGCCTGCTTGTCCTCCATGGCAAGTTCGAGGACGACAAGAGCAACTGGCGGGCCAGCCTCAGGCTGCCCGCGACACAGGACAGTTTTGTCATCCTCGCGGCGCTCGATAGCCTGTGGCCTCATCTGCAAGCCGCCGGCCGCGCGCGGACCGGTGGTTTCCGCATGCGCATGGTGGGCGTGACGCTTGACGAGATCGAGCCGGTCGACGGTGAACAGGCATCCCTGTTCGCGCATCTCGATCCCGACGATCCGCTGGCGCGAGAGACGCGGACGCTCGCGCTGAGCCATGCGATGGACCGGATCAACGAGCGATTCGGGCGCAACGCGGTCAGCGTCGGGCCCCTCAATGGCGGACGGATCGATCAGGTCGGCGCGCGGATCGCGTTCGGACGTATCCCCAGCCTGGCCGAATTCCACGAATAGCTGCGGTGCAGCGCAACATTATTGCGTCGCACAAGGAAATTGATCCGCCGCGTTGGAAGTGAACTTGACGAACGGCGCTACAGCCGCGAAGCGTCTGCCCACCATGAAAATCCGATTCACCCTCCCCATCGCCGCGGCCTCCGCACTGCTCGCCCTTTCGGCGTGCTCCACCGAACCTGAAACCATCGTTGGTGGCGGAACGCCCGACGACATGGCGGCGGAACTCGCCAATGCGGCGCCGGTTGAGCTGCCGCCCTCGGTGAAGGAGAGCAAGACCTATCGCTGCAAGGACAGCAGCCTCGTCTATATCGACTGGCTGTCGGGCGACAAGTCGGCCAACATCCGCACCGAGAAGGCCGGCATGCCGACGCTTGTCAAGGCTGAAGAAGCCGGCAAGCCGATGCTCGCAGAGGGTTACTCGCTCACCGGCAGCAAGGCCGCGATCACGATCACGCTTCCCGGCAAGGGCAGCCAGAGCTGCAAGTCCTGATCGTCCTGCACCATTGATCCGAAGGGGCCGGCGGAGCGATCCGACCGGCCCTTTTCTTTTGGGTTGGCGTCATGGCAAACGGTCAAAATCTGTTCGGGCTGAGCGTGTCGAAGCCCTGCCCTTTCTGGCCACGGCGCCGAAGGAAAAGCAGGACTTCGACAAGCTCAGTCCAAACGGCGCGCTTATATCCTCCGTTCGGTTTTTCCGAACCTTCCTCCCTCAGCGCGATCCGATGACGCGCTTGCCGCGACCCGACGATGCCCACAGCGACTCCGCCATGCCCGGCTCGATCTGCTGGAAGGGCGCAACCAGCGCACAGGCCTGCTCGATCGGCACAGGGTGCGCGAACAGATAGCCCTGACCGTATTTCAGGCCGAGATCGCGCAGGATGCCGAGCTGGACTTCGGTCTCGATCCCCTCGGCGATGATATTGATGTCGAGGCTGGCGCCCAGATTGATGATCGCGGTGACGATCGCCAGGTCGTCCTTGCTCTCGGCAAGTGTCCGGATGAAGCTCTGATCGATCTTGAGCGTGTCGACCGGCAGCTGGCGGAGATGGACCAGCGAGGCATAGCCCGTGCCGAAATCGTCGAGCGCGATCTTGAAACCGAGCTTGTCGAGCGTGCGGACCGTTTCGGAGACGGTATCGACCTGCCGGCCGAGGAACACGCCTTCGGTTACTTCGATCATCACTTCGCTGAACGAAAGACCCGCATCGGAGATGCGATTGGTCAGCCGCTCGACAAAGGTCGTGCTGCGGAACTCGGCGGTCGAGAAGTTGACGCTGACCGTGCCCAGGTCGGTCCCCTGCTGCTTGGCACGCACCATGTCCCTCAGAACGGCGCGCAGCATCGCATCGCCGATCGCCTCGGCCACGCCGGCATCCTCGAACGCCGCCGCGATACTCGACGGCGCGCAGATCCGGCCCTGGCGATCCTTGCGGCGCAGCAGCGCCTCGAAACCGATCGGGCGGTTGCCGTCGAGCGAAACCTGCATCTGATAATAGGGGATGATCGAATCGGTCTCGACCGCCTTGCGACCGAGATTGATCATCGCGACGCGGCGCTGCGTCTCCTGCTTCATGTCGAGCGAGAAGATCGTCATCTGGCCACGACCGCGCGCCTTCGCCTGATAAAGCGCGATATCCGCGTTCTTGAACAGCTCGGTCGGGCTCTGGCCGTGGAAGGGGAAAATCGACGCACCGATCGAGACGCGGCATTCCACGCTCTGGCCATTGACCGTCACCGGATCGCGCAGCGCGTCAAAGATCGTGGCGCTGACGTCGTGAAGCTCGCTTAGGGGGCCGTCGAACGGCAGGATGATCGCAAACTCGTCGCCGCCGATGCGCGAGAGCAGCGCCTTTTCGGGAAGCACGCGTCCGATCAGATCGGCGAATGCCATCAACAGCGAATCGCCGGCATCATGGCCAAGCACGTCGTTGACGTCCTTGAAATTGTCGACGTCGGCCAGCAGGATCGCGACCTTCAGCCCGAGTTTGTTCTCCTCACGGATGATCCGCTCGAGCTGGCGGTTGAAGACCATGCGGTTGGGAAGTCGCGTCAGCGCGTCATGTTCGGCCGTCCAGCGGATCTGCTGTTCGATCAGGACATGGTCGTCGATATCTTCGCTGTAACCGAACCAGCGGATGACCTTGCCGTTGTCGTCGCGCAGCGGATAGGCGGTGGCCCGCATCCAGCGATAGGCGCCCGCCGCCGTCCGCACGCGGCAGCGCACGTCGAGCACGGTGCCCGTCATAACCGAGTGGATGACGCGTTCCTGCGTCACCGCCATGTCGTCCGGGTGCACGACAAGCGCCCAGCCGCCCCCGACCAGTTCCTCCTGCGTACGCCCGGTGAACTTCTCGTAGCGCTCGGTGAATGCGATGATGTTGCCGTTGGCGTCCGCCAGCCAGGGAAGCTGGGGATTGAGCTCGACCGTGTGACGCAGATGATCGCGCTCGGTCTCGAGGCTTTCGACATATTCGGTCTGCGCCGTATTGTCGCGCATCACGACGAGATAGCCTTCGCCCTTCTCGTCGTACGACAGGCTCATCGTGATGAAGCGGCGCGGCGCGCCGTCGGCCTGGATGGGCACGATCATCTCGCCGCCCGGATCGCCTTCGCCAGAAAGTTGCTGGTCGAAGAACCGGACAAGCGCACGGCGCTTGCGGCGATCGACGCTGCGAAGCGCCTGTTCGATCGAGACCACTGTCGAGCGGGCACCGAGCAATGTGCGCGCGGCATCACCCAGCACCAGCTGACGCTCCGCGCGCAGCAGATACGCCATCGCCACGCCCGCATCGGCAAGCGCCGCGCGAATCGGTGCGGGTACGTCATCAATCCGCTCAAGCGCGCGTTTCACGAGCTCGGGATCAAGCGCAATAAGGGTGGAGCGTTCCTTCGTCATGTCCCCATCATGGCTGGCACGCAGATCATCGTGATCACTCAATAGCGCGAGGGAACTGAAATTCGGTTAACGCAACTGTAAATTCCTGCTTCGCGTTTTTTTAACGTAACGCGGCGATAACCATCGCATCAACGAGGATGCCATGGCGCGCGCAAACCGCTCTCTAAAGAAACAGGATGAACAAACTCCACCCATGACAATGGGTGCGCTGCATGCGCATGCGCAGGCGGCAACCACGCTGCAGGATCTGACGGGAATCTTCGCCGCGTCGATCGCCGCGGAAGGTTTTCACTCGCATTTCTGCTTCGGTATCGGTGACGATGGCGAGATCGCCCCGCTGTTCGGCGATGCGCAATCGCTGCCAGTGCGTCGCGCGCCCGGGGAAGCCGCCATGGTGCGGCCAGGCCATCTCCTGCTCACACTGCAATGCTGGCACGAAGGCGATCTGTTCATTGGCCTTGGCGGGCGTCGCGCGCCGATCGGCCCGGCTCTGCGTGCATCGCTCCAGGGACGCGCCGAAGTCTATGCGACCTATGGCATCGCGTTACTCGAGCGTGAGCGCGACGTGATCACCGGATCGGGACTGGGCCTGACCCAGCGACAATGCCTTGCCCGCCTGCTGGCCGGCGAGCGCGATCCGCAGATCGCCGACGCGCTCGGCATCACCCCGCTCGCGGTACGCGGACATATTGAAAGCGCTATGGAATTTCTATCGGCGCGCAGCCGCGCGGAGGCGGTTTCACTGGCCGCGCGACGCGGCTGGCTGGCCGGTCTTGGCCAGGAGCCGGAAACTTCTTTCGCATCGAATTAGATGTTTTATGGTTAACTGATTGATAACCACCTGCATTCCGATCTAGACTCCCTCGAAACATATTCAGGGGTCTCGGCATCGTGGTCATGCATCTGATCAATGCGGACAATCAGCATCTCTACCGGCCCGAGCTGGAAGACATGTATCGCGCACGAAAACAGATCTTCGTGGACGGCTTCGGCTGGGACCTGAAGCTGACCAACGGCATGGATATCGACCAGTTCGACGACGCCCGTGCCGAATATGTCGTCGGCTTCGATTCGGCGCATAATTCGGTCATGTCGCTGCGGCTGCGGCCCACCGACGACATCTCGCTGCTCGGCGACCTGTTCGGCCACGTCCTGCCCACCGATATGCGCCCGCTGGACGACGGCCTGACCTGGGAAGCGACGCGCGGCTTTTGCCTGGAATATGGCCGCAAGCCCTGGAACATGCAGCGCAAGGGCGCGTGCATGACCGCGCCGTTCGAAATCATGCGCGCGCGCGGCCTGGACCGGCTGGTCGCCTTCACCGACACGCGCATGTTCACCTTCGTCGTCAATATGGGCTGGCAGTTCCGAATCCTCGGCGACGCCGTTCCCTATGGCGAGGGATCGGGCTTCGCGCTCGAGGTCGACGTGAACGACCAACTGATCAAGTCGATGCGCGACATGTGGGGACTGCCCGGCCCCGGCTATGTCCATGTCGAATCGCTCGAACCCGGTGAGACCGTGCACATCGCCGCGATGCGGCTGGCGCGCGCGCAGGGCATCGATTTCCTGGCCGCGCGCGATGACCTCAGCCGTCTGCGCCGTGATCGCTCCAAACCCGCGGAGGCGTCCGCGGCGGCCGCCTGAAATGCCCGACAAACTTTAACCAACACCGTTTGGGCTGAGCTTGTCGAAGCCCTGCCCTTCTTCGGCGCCGGTGCTCAGGCAGAGCAGGGCTTCGACAAGCTCAGCCCGAGCGGGTGAGGAAATCACATTTCCCGCGCAGCCTGAAACGATCAAGGTCTAGTCGAAGCGCGACGGTCCCGCTAAGGCGCGGCGCATGACCGAGATCACGCCCGAAATCGTCGCCGAGCACGGCTTTTCCCCCGAAGAATATGAGCGCGTCCTCCACGCGATGGGGCGCACGCCGAATCTGACCGAACTCGGCATCTTCTCGGTGATGTGGTCGGAGCATTGCTCGTACAAATCCTCGCGCATTCACCTGAAGAAGCTGCCGACCACCGGCCCGCAGGTCATCTGCGGCCCCGGCGAGAATGCCGGCGTGGTCGATATCGGCGACGGCCAGGCCGCCATCTTCAAGATGGAGAGCCATAACCACCCCAGTTACATCGAGCCCTATCAGGGCGCGGCGACCGGCGTCGGCGGCATCCTGCGCGACGTGTTCACCATGGGCGCGCGCCCGATCGCGAACATGAACGCGCTGCGCTTCGGCCGGCCGGATCATCCCAAGATGCGCCACCTGATCGCGGGCGTGGTCCACGGCATCGGCGGCTACGGTAATTGCGTCGGCGTCCCCACGGTCGGCGGCGAAGTGAATTTCCATCGCGCCTATGACGGCAATATCCTGGTCAATGCGATGACCGTCGGCGTGGCCGATACCGACAAGATCTTCTATTCGGCCGCTTCGGGCATCGGCAATCCGATCGTCTATGTCGGATCCAAGACCGGCCGCGACGGCATTCACGGCGCGACGATGGCGAGCGCGGACTTCGGCGACGATGCGGAGGAAAAGCGTCCCACCGTCCAGGTCGGCGATCCCTTCACCGAAAAACTGCTGATCGAGGCATGCCTGGAACTCATGGCATCCGACGCGATCGTCGCGATCCAGGATATGGGTGCCGCCGGCCTCACCTCCTCTTCGGTGGAGATGGCCAGCAAGGGCGGCGTCGGCATCCGGCTCGACATGGACAAGGTACCGCAGCGCGAAACCGGCATGACCGCCTATGAGATGATGCTCTCCGAAAGTCAGGAGCGCATGCTGATGGTCCTGAAGCCCGGCAAGGAGGCTTTTGCCGAGGCGATCTTCCACAAATGGGAACTCGATTTCGCGGTGATCGGCGAAGTCACCGAGACCGGCCGGATGGTGCTGGTCCATCACGGCGAAACGGTGTGCGACATCCCGCTCGCGCCGCTGGCCGACGACGCCCCGCAATATGACCGCCCCGCAATGTCCCGCGACGAGTACAAGGCCTGGTCGGCCGTGAAGCCGCTGGGCGACGTGCCCGAGAGCACCGATATCGCGGCCGATCTCATCACGCTGATGGGATCGCCCGACATCGCCAGCCGCCGCTGGATCTGGGAACAATATGACCACATGGTCGGCGGCGATACCGTCCAGCGCCCCGGTGGCGACGCTGCGGTGGTGCGCGTACACGGCACGCAGAAGGGCATCGCGATCAGCACCGATTGCACGCCGCGCTATTGCTATGCCGACCCCTATGAAGGCGGCAAGCAGGCGATCGCCGAATGCTATCGCAATCTCTCCGCGGTTGGATCCACGCCGCTGGCCGTCACCAACTGCCTGAATTTCGCCAATCCGCAACGACCGGAGATCATGGCGCAGTTCACCGGCTGCCTGGACGGCATGGGCGATGCCTGCCGCGCGCTCGACTTCCCGATCGTCAGCGGCAATGTCTCGCTCTACAATGAATCCAAGGCGACCGGCGGCGGCTCGGCAATCCTGCCGACCCCGGCGATCGGCGGCATCGGCCTGCTCTCCGACTGGTCCAAATCGGCGACGATCGCGTTCAAGGACGAGGGCGAGACGATCCTGCTGATCGGCGAGACCGGCGGACATCTCGGCCAGTCGATCTGGCTGCGTGAAATTGCCGGCCGCGAGGACGGATCCCCGCCGCCCGTCGATCTCGACACTGAAAAGCGGAATGGCGACTTCGTCCGTGCGCTGATCGCATCGGGCAAGGTGAGCGCGGTGCACGACATTTCCGATGGCGGCCTCCTCGTCGCGGTCGCCGAAATGGCGCTCGCCGGCAACATCGGCGCCGACGTTTCCGGCATTGCCGACCATCGCACCGCATTCGGCGAAGATCAGGCGTGCTATGTGGTCACCACCGCCAATCCGGATGGGATCGCATCCGAAGGCGTGGCGATCGCGCGGATCGGCACCACTGGCGGCGATATGATCAAGCTTGCCGATGGCGCCGTTGCCCTGGCAGATTTGCGCACCGCACATGAGGGTTTCTTCCCCACGCTGATGGGAGCCGACGCGGCGCTTGCCTAAATGACGGTTCTGGTTCGCGTCCTGATCGGCCTGTTGCTTGCCTTGTCCGCGCTTCCGGCAAGCGCGGCGGGGCCGGCCACGGCGCGCGTCAGGATCGAGACCAGCATCGGCGCGATCGTCGTCGAGCTCGACATGAAGCGCGCGCCGGTCACCTCGGCCAATTTCCTCGCCTATGCCGAAGAGAAGCGCCTGGATGGCACCAGCTTCTACCGCGCCGCGCGCAACAAGGGCGACCCGAAGCGCGGCCTGGTCCAGGGCGGCATCGACAGCAAGGTCCGCAAGGCGCGCTGGCCGATCGATCATGAACCGACCAGCAAAACCGGGCTGCGTCACATCGACGGCACGCTCTCGATGGCGCGCAATGCGCCGGGCAGCGCGATGGGCGATTTCTTCATCACCGTCGGCCCGGCATCCTATCTGGACGCGCATGAGGGCAGTCCGGGCTATGCCGCGTTCGGCCGCGTCGTCAGCGGCATGCCGGTCGTCCATCGCATCCTGGCCCTGCCCACCTGGCCCGGCGGCCGGTCGCTGACGACCAAGGGCCAGCATATCCGCGAACCGATCAAGATCATCACGGTACGCCGCATCCGATAGCCCCTTGTCGACCGGTATCGCCGGTTCGTCCGGCGCCCATTGACCCGGATCGCCAGTTCTTCCAGTTTCGGCGGTGATGTCGCGATCGGCGAGTGCCGGCGCGCGGTGTGCGTACCGTGTTTCGAACTCTCGTCAGAGGCATCCGATCATGCGCCTTCCCGCCTTCCTGCTCGCCATTGCGGGCATTGCCTGCGCTGCATCGCTCAGCCTGGCCCAGCCAGCCCCGGTCGCGGCGCCGGTCACGCCGAAGCCCGTCGCGGCGAGCACTGCACCGGCACTCGTCGATCCCGCCACCCAGACACCCAGGCTGGAGCGCGCCGATGTCGACGCTTGGCTGGACGGCCTGATCCCTGCGGAGATGAAGCGCACCAAGATACCCGGCGGCGTGGTCGTCGTGGTCAAGGATGGGCAGATCCTGACCGAGCGCGGCTATGGCTATGCCGATGTCGCGAAGAAGCGGAAGGTGGATCCCAGGACGACGGTCTTCCATCCCGGTTCGATCTCCAAGACCTTCACCTGGACCGCGGTCATGCAGCTCGTCGAGCAGGGCAAGATCGACCTCGACGCGGATGTGAACACCTATCTGGATTTCAAAATCCCGCCGCGCGACGGCAAGCCGGTGACGATGCGCCAGATCATGACGCATACCGGCGGCTTCGAGGAATCGATCAAGAACCTGACCACCGGAAGCAAGCCGGCGCCGCCGCTGGGCACCTATCTCAAGACCTGGGTGCCCGAACGCATCTACGCGCCCGGTACCGTGCCCGCCTATTCCAACTATGCATCGGCATTGGCGGGTTATGTCGTCCAGCGCGTCTCGGGCCAGGATTATTACGACTATATGGACGCGCATCTGTTCAAGCCGCTCGGCATGACGCTGTCCAGTTTCCGCCAGCCGGCGCCTGCCAATATCCGGCCGCTGCTGAGCCAGGGCTATGCCGCCGGTTCGACCAAGCCCGAATATTTCGAGCATTGGAGCGTCGCCCCCGCCGGCAGCCTGCTCGCGACCGGCCACGACATGGCCAGTTTCATGATCGCCCATCTCCAGCAAGGGCGCCTGGGTGCCGTGCAGATCCTTGCGCCAGCGACGGCGGCGCAGATGCACGCGATCCAGCCGCGCATCTTCCCCGCACTCAACGGCATGGCATTGGGCTTTTACGAGCATAGCCGAAACGGCCACCGCGTCCTCGCGCATAATGGCGGAACGCAGTTCTTCCACAGCGACATGCATCTGTTCCTCGACGACGGCGTCGGCATCTTCATCTCGCTCAACAGCCCAGGCGTGGAAGGCGGAGCCTCGGGAATCCATGACGCGCTGTTCCGCGGCTTCTCCGACCGCTATTTCCCGGCCCGGCCATCGGCCGCGCAGGCCGGCGTCGATGTCGCGACGGCGAAACTCCATGCACAGCTTGTGGCCGGCCCATGGGATTCGAGCCGCCGATCGGACTCGAGCTTCCTGCGCCTCGGCAGCCTGCTCGGCCCCTTCACCATCGCCGCGAACGAAGACGGCACGATCGGGTTCGCCATTCCCGGCCAGGGCATGACCAAGTGGCGCGAAATCGCGCCTTTCGTCTGGCAACAGGTCGACGGAACCGACAAGGTCCAGGCCCTGGTCAAGGACGGACGGCCGATCCTGTTCGGCTTCGACATCGCACCGCCCCAGGCCTTCATCCCCTCCCCCGGCTGGCGATCCCCCGCCTGGCTGATGCCCGCGCTGCTGGCGGCACTTGCGATCCTGCTGATCAACGGCCTGTCCTGGCCGATCGGGGCCGTGGCGCGGCGGCGCTTCAAGGCGAGCCTGCCCTATGCCGGGCGTGCCGCGACCCTCTATCGGATCACGCGCGCACTGAGCATCGGCGCGATCGGCGTGATCGTCACGCTCGTCGCAACGCTGACCTATATGGCCGCCGATATCGAGCGGTTCAGCGAGCCTATGGATCCATGGCTTCTCGTCGTGAAGCTGGCGACGGTCGCGATCTTCATCGCTGGCGCGATCGCCGCGCTTTACGACCTCTTCGCGCATTGGCGCGCCCCCCGGGGCTGGGCCGGTCGGATCTGGTCGATCCTCGTCGCGGCGGCCTTCGTCATACTGGTCTGGATCGCCTTCGCCTATCATCTGACCAATTTCGGAAGCCATTACTGACAAGGGAGAGGTTCGCATGCTCCGACCCGTTGCACTGGCGACGCTGATCGCCGGAACGCTCGACATCATCTCCGCCTTCGTCTTCGCCGGCATGGCGGGAATGTCGCCCATGGGCGTGCTCGTCTTCGTCGCAAGCGGACCGTTCGGCGCGGCGCCGACGGCAACCATGGGCTGGGCGATCGTCGGGCTGCTCGTCCATTTCGCGATCATGGCATTTATGGCCGCGGCCTATATGATCGCCGCCCCTCGCCTGCCCGCGCTGCTGCGCCATCCGGTCGTCGCCGGCATTGCCTATGGCGTACTGCTCTGGGTTATCATGTACTGGATCGTCCGTCCGCTGCGCTGGCCCGAGATGCCGTTGCCGAGCACGGCCTGGGGCATCGGCAACGCCTTGTTCTCGCATTGCATCCTGGTCGGCATTCCGATCGCTCTCGTCGCCAGACGATATTTCGCCCCCACCCGCGCATGACCGCCGGCTATTCGGGCACGCCGCTCGCGAAGAAATTGTCGCTCAAGCCGGGCCAACGCGCCTGGTTCGACGCGATGCCGGACAGCGTGCTGGCCGAGATCGGCGACAGCGGCGTCGACCTGCTCGCGACACCCGAAGCGCCGATCGACGCGGCGCATATCTTCGTGACCGAGCGCGCCGACATGGAGGCGAAGCTGTCGATGCTTCGCCCCTTGCTGTCGCCCGCGGGATTCATTTGGGTGAGCTGGCCGAAAAAGGCATCGAAAGTGCCGACCGACATTACCGAGGATACGATCCGCGCGGTGATCCTGCCCGCTTCCGACCTGGTCGACGTGAAGGTCTGCGCGGTGGATCAGATCTGGTCGGGGCTCAAGCTGATGATCCGCAAGGAGCGGCGGTGAGGGGCGGAGGAAAAGGCTAATCCCTCACGTCACCCCAGCGAAGGCTGGGGTCTGCCAACCAGATCGCGCCATATCCTGAGGACGACCCCAGCCTTCGCTGGGGTGACGTGAGGGGGTTTACGCCGTCTCCGCCAGCCAGCGAGAGAACAGCGTATGCGCGATCGCATAGGGCGGCGGCGGCAGGAAGCGGGCGTCGGGATCACCGTTCATGCTGGCCAGCACTTCGTCGCGCGTCACCCAGATCGCGTCCTCCAGCTCGGTATAGTCGATGGTGAGTGCATCATCCTCGACCGAGGCGATGCAGGCCATCATCAACGATGACGGGAAGGGCCAAGGCTGGCTGACGACATAGCGCACCGAGAGCGCTTTCACACCGGCTTCTTCATGCAATTCCCGGGCGACGGCCTCTTCGATCGACTCGCCCGGTTCCAGGAAGCCCGCCAGTGCCGAATAGCGGCGCGCCGGATAGCGCGGCTGGCGGCCGACCAGCACCCGCCCCTGATGTTCGGCCAGCATGATCACCACCGGGTCGACGCGCGGGAAATGCTCGGTGCCGCAGCGCCCACAATTCCGGCCCCAGCCGCCGCGGAACATGGCGGTCGCATTGCCGCATTTCGCGCAGAAGCCGTGCCGGACATGCCAGTCGATCAGGCTGCGCGCCGCGGCATAGGTCGATGCCTCTGCGGGCGGCAGGATATCGAGCACGCGAAAGATCGCCATCGATCGCGTCGCCCCTTCGGGCAGATCCTGCCGTACTTCGGTAAAGCGCGGTCTGCCGTCGAGCATGCCCAGGAAGATCAGCTCGCTATCCGGATCGGCCTCCGCAAGGCTCTTCCAGCCGAGCATGCCCATATCGTCGAGCACGGGATCGATCCCGTCGAGCGCGAGCAGCCGCGCCGACAGGCTGGCCGTCATCTCGGCAAGCCGATCGGGATTGGTACGGACCAGATCCTCGCGGTCGAGCGCGCTGCCGGTGAATCCCGGCTGATATTCGCCGAACGACAGGGTCATGCGAGATCCGCGTAAACGGCCTTGGCGAATTCCTTGGGGAATCCATAAACGGCATCGGGCATATATTGGGCGAAGCCTGATGCCCGGATGCCGCGCACCGGATCGACCCAGGCGATGGTGGCCGCCGCACCGGCCCAGCCATAGGTACCGATGCCCTGGCCGCCCGGCGTCTGCGCGATCGTCACGCGTCCGCCCGCACCGAAACCCTGGCCGTCCGCGAAGGTGCCCGCCGTGTCGGCGCCCGGCGGCAACAGGTTGGACATGCCGAGCTTCACCGTCTCCGCCTTCATGATCCGCTTGCCGTCGACCGCGCCCTGCCCCGCCAGCATCAGCAGGAACCGGTCGTAATCGCGCGCGCTCATTACCAGTCCGGCGCCGCCGAAGGGAAATGGCGGTTTGTCGAGATAGATGCTGGTTGCGCCCGGATCGACCGGGATCAGCCCGACGGCGGTCGCAAAATGATTGGTGACGAGGCGACCGGCCTCGCTGGCCGGCACCTGCCACCAGGTGCTGGTCATGCCCAGCGGATCGAACATCCGTTCCTGCAGGAAACCGTCGAAGCTCTTGCCCGAGGCAAGCTCGATCACGCGACCGAGCAGGTCGAGCGAGATCGAATAGCTCCATTTCACGCCCGGATCCGCGATCAGCGGCAGCGTCGCGAGCCGGTCGGCGAATTCCGCCAGGCTCGGCGCGGTCGGAAAATAGGGGACGCCCGGAATCCTCTGCCGGCTGACCTGTCCCGGCAGGATACCAAGCCGGTTATAGGCATCGAGCAACGGCCCCTTGGTGATGATCGAATAGCCGAGCCCGGCAGTGTGGGTCAGCAGGTTGCGCACCGTGATCGGCGCCTTGGACGGGCGGCTGTCGAGGCTCTTGGCGGGATCGACCATCACCTTCGGTGCGGCGAAGCCCGGAATGAAATCCGCGATATTCTGGTCGAGCTTCAGCTTGCCGTCCTCGATCAGCATCATCGCGGCCATGCCGGTGATCGGCTTGGTCATCGAATAGACCCGCCACAGCGTGTCGATATCGATCTTCGTCGCGCTGTCCTTGGCGAGCGTACCGGCGAACAGGAAGTCGGCAAGCGCGGTCCCTCGACCGATCGCACCGGCAAGCCCGGGCATCTTGGCAGGCGCCAGCGAATCGAGCACCGCACGGACCAGCGGCCAATCCGCGCCCGCTGCACGTGCCAGCGCCCTGCCGGGCAGCGCGCCCGCCACCCCGAGCATGGCCAGGCCACGAAGGAAATCGCGCCGCTCGAGCATCGTCTCAACCATCGGCGTCTCCTTCGATCGCGTGCCGCGCGGCCTTGGCGAAGACGGTCGGCAATCCCGCCGCCTCCAGCCGCTCGATGGGCCACCATTCTCCGTCGAGTTGCGTCGCGCAACCCTTTTCGAGCGCCGCGAATGCAACACGCAGATCGAGTGCGAAATGCGTGAAGACATGTTCTACCCGCCCGTCGACCCACCACCAGTCGAACGCAGCGGGTGCCCCCTCCAGCCCCGGCGGCGCATCCGCCCATGGCCCCGTCGGCAATGCGCGCATCCCGCCGAGCAATCCCTTGTCGGGCCGCCGGACGAGCAGCACCTGGTCGTCACGCTCGATCCAGAAGATCGTACCATGACGACGAGGGCGCGCAGCCTTGGGCGCCTTGCGCGGCAGGCGTGCAGGATCTCCCGCGGCAAAGGCCGCACAATCGCGATTGAGCGGGCAAAGCGCGCACAGCGGATTGCGCGGGGTGCAGATCGTCGCGCCCAGATCCATCATTGCCTGCGCGAAATCGCCGGGCCGCGCGGACGGCGTGATCGTATCGGTCAGGGCGTAGAGTTCGGGCTTGGCGGCCGGCAGCGGCGTCTCAACCGCGAACAGCCGCGCGACGACACGCTCGACATTGCCGTCCACCACCACGGCGCGGCGCCCGAACGCGATCGCCGTGATTGCCGCGGCGGTGTAACGGCCGACGCCGGGAAGCGTCAGCAACCCGGCCTCGGTATCGGGAAAGCGCCCGCCATGATCGGCCACGACTGCGCGCGCGCAGGCCAGCATGTTGCGGGCGCGGGCATAATAGCCGAGCCCGGCCCAGGCGGTCATCACATCCTCGTCAGGCGCGTCGGCGAGCGAGTGGACAGTCGGCCAGCGCTGTGTGAAGCGCGCAAAATGTGGCCTGACAGCGGCAACCGTCGTCTGCTGGAGCATGACCTCGGACAGCCAGACCCGATAGGGATCGGGTGCGGGCATGCCGGGCGCGCTCCGCCATGGCAGTGCACGGGCGTTCCGATCATACCAGGCCAGCAACAGTGCCGCGACGGTCAACGACAATTCCTTTCCCGAAATCCGTGGATAAGTCTTCGCGCGAACTCGACTGGCATGGGTCGCCTATGGCATGGAGTGACGGATGAGCGAAGGGCGGACCCGCAAACCAAAACCCGATCAGGCCGGCACACGCCGTGGCGGGCGCGCGCGCACCGTCGCGGAGATGCTGCCCGATATCGGCCGTGCCGCCTATCGACGTTTCGGTTTCGTGCAAAGCGCGGTGGTGAGTCGCTGGTCGGAGATTGTCGGCGAACGCTATGCCAAGGTCTCCGCCCCCGAATCGATCCGCTTCCCGCAAGGACAGCGTTCGGACGGCGTGCTGACCTTGGGTGTGGTCGGCGCACATGCGCCGATGATGCAGCATGTCGCGCCCGAGATCATCGAACGGGTCAACCGCTTCTTCGGCTATCCTGCTGTCGCGCGCGTCGTGATCCGCCAGGGTGTGCCACTAAAGCCCGCCGCACCGCGGACGCCGCCACCGTCGCTGAAGCCATTGCCGGTGGATCTGGGCGACAGTCTGCGCGCGATCGGCGATCCGGAATTGAAGGCCGTCCTCGAATCGCTTGCGCGTGGTGTCGCCGCGACAAAGGGCCCGCCGATGTTCGAAGGAGAAGGATGATGAGGCGTCTCGCGATCCTCGCCTCGCTGGTAGTGGCCGGTGCTGCTGCGGCTGGCATCGCCGCACCGGCGCGCGACTGGAGCCGTAACGTGGTGCCGACCAAGGCCGGCACCTATGTGTACGGCAATCCCGCCGCCAAGGCGAAGCTGGTCGAATATCTCAGCTATACCTGCTCGCACTGTGCGCATTTCACCGAAGAGGCATGGCCTGCGCTGAAGCGCGACTATCTTTCGCGCGGGACGACGAGCATCGAGGTGCGCCACGCGCTGCGCGATCCGATCGACATGGCCGCCGCCCTGCTCGCCCGCTGCGACGGCCCCGCCCGTTTCCTCGACCATAGCGAGGCTATCTTCGCCGCGCAGGGCGACATATTGTCCAAAGGCCAGCAATTCATGGTGGCCAACCGCGAGCGTGTCAGCAAATTGCCCGAGGCGCAGATCGCCGCGGAGTTCGCCAACGGTTCCGGCCTTACCGCGCTGATGCGCTCACGCGGCATGCCGCAGGCGAAGATCAATGCGTGCCTGGCGAACAAGGGCCAGTTGACGACACTTGCCGCCATGGCCGACGAAGCCTGGAAGACGCGCAAGGTTCCCGGCACGCCGGCCTTTCTGATCAACGGCACGCTGGTGCCCGACACCAATGGCTGGGATGCGCTCAAGCCGAAGCTCGACGCAGCCGCCAAGTGATTTCCCAAGGAGCGACGACCAAGATGAAAATCCTTTCCGCCCTTCCCGTCCTGAGCCTCGCGCTCGCCCTGGCCGCTTGCGGCGGCGATGCCGGTGGCAACAATGCAGCCGCCGGAAACGCCGGCGCCAGTGCAGTCGCCGCACCCGCCGGATCGGCCTGGACCGATACGGTCGCTAAGACCGAAGACGGCGGCTTCGTCATGGGCAATCCCGACGCCGCGGTGAAGCTGGTCGAATATGGCGCGCTGAGCTGCGGACATTGCGCCGAATTCTCCCAGAAATCGTCGGAGAAGCTGCGCGGTTTCATTGCCAAGGGTACGGTGAGCTACGAGTTCCGTCCCTTCCTGCTCGGCCCGCTCGACGTGCCCGCGACCCTGCTCGCCCGCTGCTCGGGCCCGGGTCCGTTCTTCCCGATCGCCGAACAGATGTTCGCGGCCCAGCATGAATGGCTCGGCCGCACCGCGTCGATCACCCCCGCCGAGCAGCAGAGCTGGCAGAATCTGCCGCCCGAGAAGCTTGCGGCAACGCTCGCCGCAAAGCTGGAGCTCGACAAGTTCGTCCAGCAGCGCGGCGTGACCAGCGCGCAGGCCAATGCCTGCCTGTCCGATCGCGCCGCGATCGACGCGTTGGCGAAGATCACCAAGGACGGCGTCGACAAGTTCCAGATCACCGGAACGCCGACCTTCATCCTGAACGGCAAGAAGGAAGATGTGAACACCTGGGAGGCCGTGGAACCGCTGCTGATCGCAGCCGGGGCCTGATCGCAACGACACCGACCGGGGGGCGCCGCTTCAGGTGAAGATCAAACGCCTCAAGCTTGCGGGTTTCAAGAGCTTCGTCGAGCCGGCGGAGCTGAGGATCGAGCCGGGGCTGACGGGCATCGTCGGCCCCAATGGCTGCGGCAAATCCAACCTGCTTGAGGCGATTCGCTGGGTGATGGGCGAATCCAGCGCCAAATCCATGCGCGGCGGCGGCATGGAGGATGTGATCTTCGCGGGCACTGACACACGGCCCGCGCGCGCCTTTGCCGAAGTCGCGATCCTGACCGAGCGCCCACCCGGCGAAACGCCGGGGCCGATCGCCGCGGCCGGTGACGGCGATGTCGAAGTCATCCGCCGGATCGAGCGCGGCGCCGGGTCCGCCTATCGCGTCAACGGCCGCGATGTCCGCGCTAAGGACGTTTCGTTGCTGTTCGCCGATGCCGCGACAGGCGCGCATTCGCCCGCACTGGTGAGCCAGGGGCGGATCGGCGCGGTCATTGCCGCCAAGCCCGCCGAACGACGCCAGATGCTGGAGGAAGCCGCCGGCATTGCGGGCCTGCATGTCCGTCGCAAGGATGCCGAGCAAAAGCTGCGCGCGACCGAAACGAACCTGAACCGCCTCGACGAACTGCTCGCTGACATGGAGGTGCGGGCCACCGCGCTCAAACGCCAGGCGCGGCAAGCCGAACGCTATCGGCAACTGACCGATCAGATCAAGATCGCCGAGGCGCGGCTGATCTATGCGCGCTGGCGCGATGCCGCTGCCGCAGCGGATGCGGCGCGCAAGGAAGCCGAGACCGCCGAAGCCGCGGTGGTACGGGCAACCGAAGCGCATCGCGGCGCCGCCGCATGGCAGGCCCAGGCCGTGCAGGTGCTCGCCGACAAGCGCTCTGCTGCGCTCTCCGCGCGCGAAAAGGCATCCGAAGCCGGCCACATACTGGCAACGCTTCGCAGCGAACGAGCAGCGCTCGATCGGCGCATTGCCGAACTGGCCGCGCAGAAGGAGCGGATGGTGCAGGATCGCGAGCGCGAAGGTGCGCTGGCGAACGACGCAGCCGACGCGCTGGCCCGCCTTGGCGAAGAGGCGAAGACATTGGAGGCGCGGGCTTCCGCCGCCGAAAAGAACCGCCCCGGTCTGGAGCGGCGTGTGCTCGATGCCGAAGCCGCAGCGCGCGATGCCGAAGTCGGCCTGGCCAGGGCGATGGCGGCACAGGCCAGCGAACAGGCCGAGGCGCGCGTGGCGCAGGCTGCGCTCGGCAATGCGCGCGCGCGGCTGGATCGCGCCGAGCGTGAGGCGACGCGGCTGGTGGCCGAACGCGACGGACTGGGCGACGAAGCGCCGTTGATCGCGGCCCGCGACGCGGCGGTGAAGGCGCGCGAAACCGCCGAGGCCGAGGCAAGCGCCGCAACAGGCGCAATTGCCGACGCCGAACGACGGCGGGACGAAGCCGCTGCGGCACGCCAGGTCGCGGAAAGCGCGATCGCCTCGGCAAAGGCTGGCCTCTCCGCGCTGGACAGCGAAGCCAAGGCCCTGCTCCGCGCCGTCGAGCAAGGCAGCGGCAAGAACCGGTTGCTCGACAGGATGAAGGCTGCACCGGGCTATGAGCGCGCGCTGGCCGCCGCGCTGGGTGACGATCTTGACGCCGGCATGTCGGCAGAGGCCAAACGCTACTGGGCGGGTGCCGAGCCGCTCGCGAGCGATCCCGCGCTCCCTGCCGGCACGACCATATTGGCCGATCACGTTCAGGCCCCCGAGGCCCTCACGCGCCGACTTGCACAGATTGCGGTGGTCGATAGCGACGATGGCGCGCCGCTCGCGGTCGGACAAAGGCTGGTGACGAAGGACGGCGTGCTGCGCCGCTGGGACGGTTATGTCGCGACCGAAGGCGGCGCAGCGGCAGCCGAGCGTCTGATCCGCCTGAACCGCCTGGCGGAAATCGAGGGCCTGTTGCCGGACGCGCAGGCCGCGGTCGCCCGTGCCGGTGAAGACGCCGATACGGCGCGCGCGTCGGTCGATGCCGCACGCAGTGCGGCCGATACGGCACGGACGGCATTGGCGCGTGCGGAACAGATTGCACGGAACGCGGCGCGTGAGGAAGATCAGGCGAACGGCCAGATCGAGCGGTTGGCAGCACGACGCGGCGAAATGATCGAGCGGATCGAACGCGCCGGCGCCGAAACGAAAGAAGCGCAGGACGAGGTCCGCCGCGGTGAAAGCGGCGTCGCGGCACTGCCCGATGGATCGGCCACTGCGCAGCAGGTCGCCGCACTGCAATCGGTGAACGAGGCCGCGCGCGGCACGGTTGCGCAACTGAAGGCCGAAAGCGCGACCATCGACCGCGCCATCGCAACCGATCGCGAGCGGCTCGCGGCTGCACAGGCCGAAGCGAAAGGCTGGCGCGCGCGTGCCGGAGAGGCCGCGCGACGGATCGAGGAAATGGCCAAGCGCAACGAAGCGGCCGAGAAGGAAGCCGCATCGCTGGCGAACGCCCCTGCGGCGCTCGACACGAAGATCGCGACACAGGAGGAAGCGAGCCGGACGCTCACCGCCGCGTCGGAAACGCTGCTGACCGAAGAGCGCGAGGCCGACGCGACCTTGCGCAAGTCCGAAGCGGCGCTGGCCGAAGCGGGCGAGGCGCTCGCCGTGGTGCGCGAGGCTCGCGCCGGGGCAGTGGCGCGCGCCGAGAATCAGGAACAGCGCCGGATCGAGATGGGGCGGATCTCCGGCGAGCGTTTCGAATGCCCACCCCCGGTACTGCCCGAAAAGATCGGCTTCGCCAGTGCCGATGTTGGCGATGCGGACGGCGAATCGGCACGCAACGATCGCCTGATGCTCGATCGCGAAAGGATCGGGCCGGTCAATCTGATCGCCGAGCAGGAATTGTCCATGCTGGAGGCGGAACGCGAGAAATCCGCCGCCGAGCGAGAGGAACTTGGCCAGGCCGTCAACCGGCTGCGCGGATCGATCGGCAGCCTCAACCGCGAGGGACGCCAAAGGCTGCTGGCCGCCTTCGAGGCGGTCGACGGGCATTTCCGGCGGCTGTTCACGACCCTGTTCAATGGCGGACAGGCCCATCTGGAACTGGTCGATTCGGACGATCCGCTCGAGGCTGGGCTCGAGATCATGGCTCAGCCGCCGGGCAAGAAGCTTGCGACACTCACCTTGTTGTCGGGCGGCGAACAGGCGCTGACCGCGGTCGCGCTGATCTTCGGCCTGTTCCTGACCAATCCCGCGCCGATCTGCGTGCTCGACGAGGTCGACGCACCGTTGGACGACGCCAATATCGAGCGTTTCTGCGACCTGCTCGATGTGATGGTGGGCGAAACCGAGACCCGGTATCTGATCGTCACGCACAATGCGGTCACGATGAGCCGCATGCACCGGTTGTTCGGCGTGACGATGATCGAGCGCGGCGTCAGTCGACTGGTTTCCGTCGATCTCGGCGGCGCCGAACAATTGCTGGCGGCGGAATAGCCGAACGAAGACCTCCGTCTGGATTGGAACACCCCATGCGCATTGCCTTCTTGCTTTTCCCCGACGTCACCCAGCTCGACCTGACCGGCCCCGCTCAGGTGCTGTCGCGGATCGGCGACGTCTCGGTCGAACTGGTCTGGAAAACGCGCGATCCGGTGCCGACCGATGCAGGCTTCCCGTTGCTGCCGACCGCGACATTCGACGAGATCGAAAGCGCCGACATCCTCTGCGTCCCCGGCGGCTTCGGCACCGTCGCGATGATGGAGGATGAAGAGGTTCTGGATTGGGTGCGCCGGATCGCCGCCGACGCACAATGGGTGACGAGCGTGTGCACCGGATCGCTCGTGCTCGCGGCCGCGGGGCTGCTGCAAGGCTATCGCGCCGGATGCCACTGGGCGTCGCGTCACCAGCTCGAATGGTTCGGCGCCATTCCGGTGGCCGAGCGCGTGGTGTTCGATCGCAACCGCGTGACGGGTGGGGGCGTGACCGCAGGTATCGATTTCGGCCTGTCGCTGGCCGCCGCGATCCGCGGTGAGGCGCATGCCCGCTTCATCCAGCTCAGCCTGGAATACGACCCCGCCCCGCCCTTCGATTCCGGATCGCCCGACAAGGCGACGCCCGAGACTCTGGCGTCCTATCGTGCGCTGGTCGCGAAGAATGCGCCGGGGCGTGAGGAGAAGGTGAAGGCGATCGCCGAGCGGTTGGGGTTTGCGGCCCAAGGCTGATCTGGTTCGACCGCCCTCCGCGTCATTCCCGCGAAAGCGGGAATCCCGCTATTCCGTGAAGCGTCAGAAAGAAGAAGCGGGATTCCCGCTTTCGCGGGAATGACGCGGAGGGGGCGGGAAATTCAGGATCAAGCCTGCCCGCACCTCACCCCACACTCCGCGCAGCCATCCGCAGATCCTCGACGAACCGCGCCCGTTCCTCCTCCACATCGCCCTGCATGCGCAGCAGATAGCTGGGATGGATGGTGATCCAGGCGGCACCGCCATCGGGCAGCTCAAGCGCCCTGCCCCTGGATTCGCCGATCTTCATCGCGCGGCCGAAGATTGACTGCGCTGCGGTCGCGCCCAGCGCCACCGTCACCTTCGGCCGGATCAGCAGAGCTTCCTGATCGATCCACCATTTGCATGCCTTGATCTCGCCGGTCAGCGGGCGCTGATGGATGCGGCGCTTGCCGCGCTGCTCATATTTGAAATGCTTGACCGCGTTGGTGACATACACCTTGCCGCGATCGATCCCCGCCGCTTCCAGCGCCCGATCCAGCACCTGCCCGGCAGGCCCAACGAACGCCCGGCCCTGCAAATCCTCCTGATCGCCGGGCTGTTCGCCGACCAGCATGATCTCCGCATCGAGCGGCCCTTCGCCGAAAACGGTCTGGGTGGCGTGGCGGTGGAGGTCGCAACGCGTGCAGCCGGCGGCTTCCTCGCGCAACGCCTGCCACGCCGCTTCGATATTGGTCGGCGGTGCTGCCCTGGCCGTCCGGATCATGCCGCTCTCCCGCGCCTGCGCGTTCGCGATCAACTGCGGCACCAACGCGGTTTCGGGCATGTTGTGCCAATATTTGCGCGGCATCTCCTTCAACATCATGCCCGGCTTCAACCGTGCCGGATTGAAGATCGACGCATAATAGGTCTTCCACATCGCTTCGACGGGATCGTCGCCCGGCGCATCCTCGCGGCGTGCGCCCGGCCCCTCCGCCAATGCATCACCATCCCAGTGCAGCGAAAGCTCGGGGGTCAGGATCGACCAGCGCATATTGGGGAAACGCCGGACGAAGAAGCCGGCATTGGCACGCACGATATGATGTTCGGGCTCGAACCAGGCAACGAAGCGTGTTGTGTCGGCTTCGGCCAATTCGCGGAAACGAAGAAAGGCGCGCATCTTGTGCACGTCCCGCCGCACCGATTTCGCCATTTCCTCCAGCCGGCGGACAAGCGGATCGGCGCGATCCTCGATCAGACCCGCCTGCGTGCGCAGCCGCAAGAGCAGCGTGTAGAGCAAAGCGAAACGCTGCGGATCGTGATGAAGAATCGCAGTCTCCGCCAGATCGAGAAAGGGGCGTGGGACCGAGAATGCGGCGTTTCCCGTCGCGACGACTGGCACATCCGCGAACAGGTCGGCCGGCACGTCGCCGACCTGCCAAACCACCGCATCGGCCGGGACATCTGCAAGAGCCAGCGTTCGCGCATCGCGACGCCAGCCCTCGAAATCGTCTTCGCCAGCCAGCGCCGCGACGCGCATGCCCGCTCCTATTTCGCCCGTTCGACTTCGGCCGGCTTGCGCTGCTTGAAGACGGTCGCGAGCCGCGCCTCCTCCGCCTTGGTCAATTTCTTGGCCGCATCGGGGAACATCTCTTCCTCTTCCTCGTCGATATGATGTTCGTAGCGATGGCGCATCGCCCGGAAGCGCGTGAGCCAACCCGGCGACGAAAACTCCATCTCGTCCAGTTCCTCCAGGAAATCGTCGATTTCCTTGTGCTCCGACACCGAATGCTGCGCATCCTCGCGCAGGTCGGGCTTGGCAAGCATCGTTGCGTAGAGCGATTCCTCTTCCGCCGCGGCGTGCGCCGTCACCTCGACACGGAACGCCTCGAACAGCGCGCGACGCTCCTCGCTGTCACCCTTGGTGTCGTCGAGCTTCGCCAACATGTCGCGGTGGCGATCATGATCCTGCTTCAGTCGTTGGAAAATTTCGGCGGTCGCCATCGATATGCCTCCGTTCAGTTCGGAGGTTCAACGGGCAGAAGCCCCTTCGGGTTCAACCGATCAGAATATACAGCCCGGTCCAGCCGAACGGTGCGACCACGGCCGCCACCCAGAGCAACGCTGCCGCGCGGCGAAAGCCGGGGGCATCGGGACGGGCAACCCAATAGGCCTCGAAGCGTGCGATCAGGGGTATCGTCGCCAACACCGGCAGCACCAACGCGATCAGATGCAGCGGCGCCGCATGTTCCGATGCGGCGGCAAGGCAAAGGATATGCAGCAGCGCAAACACGATCAGCGCACCCGCGCTGTTGTTCGACACCCGCCGTTTCCAGAGATCGCGATCGAACGGCTGAGATGCCATGGTTTCTCCCTCGAATCGACCGTAGTGAAGCCGAGTCGGAGCGCCATGGCAAGACGTCATGAAAGCGATAATGCGAATCGTTCATGCGCCGAACAGTTCCAGTTGCCGTTGCTTCGGCGAAACCAGCGGCCGAAGATCGGCAAGGTCGGCCAGCGCGACCGGTTTCCAGTCCTCCGCGATCATGAAAGGGCGAAGCTTCGCGATCGAAACGGTCAGCCGCGCGAGGTCGGCCAGACGCAACCGGCGCCAGCGACGCGTGGCCAGGATCGCATCGACCGCTTTCACGCCCAGCCCCGGAATACGCAGCAGCATCGTGCGCGACGCACGGTTGACGTCGACCGGAAAATGCTCGCGATGCTTGAGAGCCCAGGCAAGCTTGGGATCGATGTCGAGCGGCAGCATGCCTGTGGCGTCGGCGGCCGCGACTATTTCTCCCGGCGCGAAACCGTAGAAGCGCATCAGCCAATCCGACTGATAGAGCCGATGCTCTCGCATCAGTGGCGGACGACGCAACGGCAACACCGCGCTGGCGTCCGGGATCGGGCTGAACGCCGAATAATAGACGCGGCGCAACCCGAAGCGATCATAGAGGCCGCTCGCACGCATCACGATGTCGCCATCGGTCGCGGCATCGGCGCCGACGATCATCTGGGTGGACTGGCCGGCCGGCGCAAAGTTCGGCGCGTGCCGGTAACGGCTGCGCGCATCGGCGGTGTCGACGATCGCCGTCTTCAATCCGGCCATCGCGCCCTCGATCCGCGCGCCCGATTTCTCGGGTGCCAATCGCTTCAATCCCCCTTCGGTCGGCAATTCGACATTGATCGACACACGATCGGCATGAAGCCCGGCACGGTGGATCAGTTCGGGATCGGCATCGGGGATGGTCTTGAGATGGATATAGCCGCGGAAATCATGATCCTCACGCAAAGCGCGCGCCACCTCGACGATCCGTTCCATCGTGTAATCGGGCGACCGGATGATGCCCGATGACAGGAACAGGCCCTCGATATAATTGCGCCGATAGAAAGCGAGGGTGAGATCGACCACCTCCTGCGGGGTGAAGCGCGCGCGCCGTACGTTCGAACTTTTCCGGTTGATGCAATAATGGCAGTCGAACACGCAGCTGTTGGTCAGCAGGATCTTGAGCAGCGAGATGCAGCGTCCGTCGGGCGCATAGGCGTGACAGATACCCATCCCCTCGGTCGAACCGATCCCCTTGCCCTTCGACGAGTCGCGCTTGACCGTCCCCGACGATGCGCAGGACGCGTCGTATTTTGCGGCGTCCGCAAGGATTTCGAGTTTCTGACGGACATCGAGCTGGGCCATATGTTCACTATATGTTCTCAATTCCGATCTGTCGCTGATTTATATCAAGCCGAAGGAGCTCGGGTCAGCGATGATGTTGGATTTCCCATGGTTCCGAGGCAGATGAACCCATCCGCCTCGGAACCACTTCAGAACCCGATCCGCCCCGCCATGCCGGGCTTCGCGCCGGCCTCCGCTTCGAGCAGCGCGACGATGACGTGCGGCTCCAGCCCGGCGTTGAAGCGAAGCTGTCGTTTCACCACCGCGAAGTCGCCAGGCGTCAGGTTTGCAGGCATGGGAACGTCCGTCGGCGGCGCCACACCGAAGAAGCACTCGAACGCCCGCGTCGCGCGCGCGGGCGAGAGCGGCCCGAGCGAAAGCTTGAACACGAAGCGCCTGAGCGCCGCGGGATCGAGCCGGCCGGGGTGGTTGGTCGCGGCGAACACGGGCAGGCTGTGGCCGTCCAGCCAGGTCAGCAGTTCGTTGACCTGCGCCACTTCCCACGACCGCGTCGCATCGGCGCGATCGAACAGCAGCGAATCCACCTCGTCGAACAGCAGCACGGCGCCGTCGCGGCGTGCATCGGCGAAAGCGTCGGCGATATTCCTCTCAGTCTCGCCCACCCATTTGCTGAGTACGTCCGACGTTCGTTTGACGTGAAGCGGACGATCAAGGCCGCGGGCGACGTGCCCGACCAGTGCGGTTTTCCCGGTGCCGGGTGGTCCCGTGAGCAGCATCGAGAAATCGACGGGAGCGTCCCTCGCGGTGAGCCGGGCAACCAGATCGGCCACAGGCGGATCGCTCTCGAACAGGTCGAGATCGAGCAGAGGTTGCGCCACCTGGAGCCGCGGGCCGTCCTCGTCGCGCAGCCCGCGCACCAGTGCGCCGGCAACCATGCCCGCCTCCGCCGCATTGCCACCCGCGATCCGTGCGGAGCGCAGCGCGACGCGCGCAATGCTGGGCAGTTCGACCGCCTCGCGTGCGAGGCAGGCCAGCGGCTCGACGGCCGACGGCATCTCCTCGATCGCGGCGATCCGGGTCAGCACACGCATCCGATCATGCCCGCGCGGATGATCGAGCTTCAGCACGAAACTCATCCGCCGCAGATGCGCGGCATCGATCATCGAGATCGCGTTGCTGGTCCAGATCACCGGAATCGCATTGGTCTCCAGCATCCGGTTGATGAAGATCTTCGATCCCATGCGCGCATCGGAGTAACCGCTGCCACCTTGCCGCGTGTCACCGATCAGATCCTCCATCTCGTCGAACAACAGCAGCGTGCCGCCCCGCCGCTCCAGCGCGCGCTGGGCGCGGCGAAGCGCCGAAACCCGATCGAAGCGCGACGGTTCGTCGCCATCGTCGTCGACCTCGCCCACGGCATGCAGCGCCGCACCGGCAGCTGCGGCAAGCGTGCGCGCCAGTTCGGTCTTGCCGGTTCCCGGCGGCCCATGGATCAGGATGTTGATCCCCGTCTCCCGCCCTGCGACCGCCCCTTTCAGCAGCCGCACGAGCAGCTCTGCTTCCGCCACGCCGGCAAAGTCGTCGAGGGTCAGAACGGCACTCTGACGAGGGCCCGCAAGCGCATCCGCCAGCCATTCGGGTTCCGGCACGCCGCGATTGAGCAGCCGCTCGAACGTCCAGCTCAGGTCGAGATCGACACCGCCGACCGACTTCATCTGCACGTCGAGCAACCCAAGCGCGAGCGGCAGGCTGGTCCGCACCGCGAAGGCGGCACGCCCGAGTTCGGCACCAGCCAGCATGCCGAACAGCAGGGGCATATCCACCCGGGCCTTCTCCAGCGCGCTACGCAGCGCGGTCAGGCGATTGGCCCGGTGGAAGCCGATGACGGCGACGAGCAGTGCACGATCGAATCCGTCGAGCGACAGCACCTCGGCAATTGCTTCGGCGAGCCGCAGCGGCGTGCTCACCCCACCATCCGCGGGAATCGCATCTACAAAACGGCTGATGCTTTCCCATTCGACGGTTTCCGGGCCGTCGCCCGCCGGCCACAGCCAATCGCTCTGTTTTTCGAGCCATTCGATCAGCGCCTTTCCGGCGCCGGAGTCCGCTTCAGTCTGTTCGCGCAGCAGCAGGATCATGCCCCGCGCAAGGTCTTTATCGCCCATGTCGTCACCCGGTCCACCCGTCGGACGCAAAGGCGCCGCGGGGATTGGATTTGAATTTTTCGGGATGTGTGCAGCCGGGTCCACGGACCCGGCCGAGGGCGCGACTAGCGCTTCGGCGAGGTCCGGACGGCTGCGGGGATCAATCCCGACAGATGCATGCGTCCGAACATTGCAGTTCCTTCCACCCACCGGGATTGGCGAGCCGGCGGGTCGTTAACGACACGTAACGGAAAAGTCAATCAGCGAGGACAGGATGCCCGTTTCACGCTCCGGAAAGGTGCGCGGCATTGCCGGTCGCCACCGTCGCGGGTTTCTCAACCGTCGGCCGAAACATCCGCAGGTTGACGATGAGGGGCTTGCGTTTCATCCGCTCCTCTCAATCGGTCGATATCGACAGCGCTCCCCGCGCATTCTGCGTCGAGTTCACGCGCGCGCGATGCCAGCCGCGCGGCTTCGTCGATCAACAACGCGGCCATTTCCGGCTTCTTTTCGCGAAGCGCGATCGCCAGGCAGTTTCCTGCTTCATGCCGCAATTTTCCAGAGCGGCGCATATGCCGCGTAACCTTCAACCCACTCATATCATACCAATGGACATGCCCACCGGTGAGTTCCCCGCCACCGGCAATTTCGTCGCATACCGGGAACGGCGGAGCGGAATAGGCAGCGCAAACGGAAGTGACTAGGATCCGGTGCCTGGCCTCTGCCGAACGACAATGATGACGAGGATTGCCCGATGCGCCACTGGCTCCTGACCGCTTTTCTCCTGTCGACAAGCCCTGCAAACGCAGCGCCCACCGAAGACTTCAAGCGGATCGAGGGAGACTATGAAGCCTGGATGCTGCGCGAATCGCCGACACTCGCGACATCGCTGGGCGTGCACGACTATGATGATCGCATCCGCGACATCAGCCTGGCCGCGGCCGATCGACGCGCGAGCGACAATGCGGCGTTCCTGAAACGGCTGGATGCCATCCCGGATGCCGGCCTGTCCGCCGCGGACCGTGTGAACAAAGCCATCCTCCGCCGAACCTTCGCCGAAGCCGTGGAGGAGAATGGCTTCGGTCAGCGAACCATGCTCTTCACCACCTATTATGGCTGGCACCAGGGCTTTGCCGGCATGGCCGACGACCTGCCCTTCCGCACCCGCGCCGATTATCAGAGCTATCTGACGCGCATCGCCCAATATCCGAAACTCAACGACGAAGCGCTCCGGATCACGCAGCAGGCGGTCGATGGCGGCTATGTCCTGCCCTGCATCGCGCTGCAGGGTTATGAGAAGGGGATTATCGGCGTGGTTTCCGCCGACCCCGAAAAATCGCTCTTCTACGTCCCGTTCCTGAAATCGCGACCGGCGGACATGTCGGACACGGACTGGGCAGCGATGAAAGAACGCGCGCGCGCGATCGTCACCGACATACTCAACCCGGCCTATACCAGGCATCACGACTTCTACGTCGGCACCTATGCGAAGGAATGCGCCAATGCCCCGGGGGTTTCCGCACAACCCGGCGGTGCCGCCTACTATGCGTTCCGTATCCGCCAGGAGACGACGACAGATCTGAGCGCCGATGCAATCCATCGGATCGGGCTGAGCGAGGTCGCACGAATCCGCGCAGAGATGGAAAGCGTTGCGACAAAGGCCGGCTTCGCCAGCCGCGAGGCGATGATCGCCGACATGCGGACCAATCCGAAATATTATGCGAAGACGCCGGAAGAGCTTCTCGAGAAATCGGCACGGATGGCCAAGACGATCGACGGGATGATGCCGGGCCTGTTCGGCAAGCTCGCCCGCCTGCCCTATGGCATCCGCGCGATCCCGGCCGAAACCGCCGAGCGGACCACCACCGCTTATTATGGTCAGGGTTCACCGGTGACGGGCATTTCGGGCACCTATTACGTCAACACCTCCAAGCTGGACCAGCGCCCCTTCTGGGAGATTCCGGCGCTCACCAGCCATGAGGCGGTGCCAGGCCATCACCAGCAGATCGCGCTTCAGCAGGAGCTCGATATCCCGCTCTGGCGTCGTTACGGCAACGGCTTCACCGCCTTCACCGAGGGCTGGGCGCTCTATTCCGAACGGCTCGGGATCGAGACCGGCCTGTACGATACGCCGCAAAAAGACATGGGCCGGCTGTCATACGAAATGTGGCGCGCCTGCCGGCTGGTCGTCGATACCGGTATCCACTCCAAGGGCTGGAGCAAGGCGCAGGCGGTCGCCTTCATGAAGGACAATAGCGCGCTGACCGACGCCAATATCGATGCCGAGGTCAATCGCTACATCACCTGGCCGGGCCAGGCGCTCGCCTACAAGCTGGGCGAACTCAAGATCCGCGAGCTGCGTGCGCGTGCCGAAAAGGCACTGGGCCCCAAATTCGACCTGCGCCGCTTCCACGACGCGGTGCTCGGCCAGGGTGCGGTGCCGCTCGACGTGCTCGACGCGCAGATCGAGGACTGGATCGCGGGGGAGAAAAAGAGCTGACGCTCTCCTCCCTATGCCGCAGGCATCGGGAGGATATTAGGCCTTATTTGGGTGCCTTCGCCGCTTCGGCTGCTTTCGCCGCCTTCGCCGCTTCCTCGGCCTTCACCCGTGCCTCGATCGCTTCCGAATCCGCGTCGATCCGACCGACGCGCGCCTCGCGCGCTTCCTCGACCAGGGCGACCCAGTTGGTGCCATCGCCCTGCGCACGTTCGGCGCGCGCCTGACGGACGAGCTGGTTGAAACATCCGCTCGCCCCGCCCGATCCGGTGGGCGAGCAACTGCCGATGCCGTTGCGGCCGACATATTCGAGCGACTGGGCGCGCGCGCCCCAGGCGGCATTTTCCGGCGCGTTGGGATTGCTCCGCAGCGGTTTGGGAATGCGATAGGGATCGGCCCGCCGCTCGCAGATGACGATTTCATCCGCAGCGCCCTTGGGACAGGGCTGATCGCCATAGACGATCACCTGGTTGATCTTCTCGTTATCACCGGGATCGGGCACGGGCTGCGCATGCGCAACGGCAGGCGCGAAAGCGAGGACCAGAATCGGGGCCAGGAAGCGCATCGTCATTGTTCGTCGTCCTCGTCTTGATCCACGTCGCTCAGCGGGCGATCATTTACACTCGGGATCGCATTGTCGGCAGCACGTTGCGCACGGCGATCGGCCTGAGCCTCGCGCAGGAACTGCGCGTAGCAGCCCGTCCAGCCGGCGGGGCCGACCATCGAACATTTGCTGATCCCGGTCGGCGATGCCTCGTTGAGGGCTTCGGATCGGACCGCCCAGCTTTCATTGGCATTTCCCGGTGCGACCTCTTGTTCGCGGAAACGCTTGGGAAGTCGATAACGCTCGCTCTCCGGCCGCCTGGGGCAGACGATAATCTCTTCGCCTTCCTTCGCCACCGGGCATGGATCGTTGCCATAGACCACGATCACGCGCTGATCCTGGGCCGGCGCGGGCGCCGAAACCGTCGCTCCGCCAAGGGCGGCGACGGTTGCAGCCATAAGGAACGCGCGACGCATCAAACCAGTCCTTCCCGTATCCGGAACGCACGGGCGCTCCATAATCTCCGTCAGATCCGCTTCGACAGCGCGATCGCGGCGCGGCAGCCCAACCGGATCGCCGCGCTCAACACTGGATAGCCGGGCGCGCGCTCGGCGCCGGCGGCAAGCGCCTGATCGCGATGCTCCACTTCCTCGGCCCGGAACTCGGCAATCGCGGAGGACAATTCGGGATCGCTGTCGCCCAGTTGCTCCAGCTGCTCGCGATAATGGTTGTCGATCTCCGTCTCGATCGCCGCGGTGCATGCCATTGCCGCCTCCGGACCGATCGCCGCGGTGGCTGCACCCAGCCAGAAGCCGGCGACATCCCAGATCGGCTGAAGCAGGGTCGGTCGCACACCGCGTGCGGCGATCATCGCGTCGAAATGACGACGATGGCGTTCCTCCTGCGCCGCCATGCCGACGACCAGTCGCGCCGCAGGGGTACGATCGCCCATCACCGCAATCTGCCCGGCATAGATGCGCGTCGCGCCATATTCGCCCGCCTGATCGACGCGCAGCATCGACGCGGCATCGGGTTTCGACAGCCCGGTCATGATTTGCGTGCCTTCGCCATCAGCCCGAATATGGTGAGCGCGGCACCGATCGAAAAGATCGCATTGAAGCCGGCCAGCGAAATACCGGCCAGCGTCCACTGCGCCTCGTCGCACCGAACCACGGGGGCCTGCATCAGGTTACGCAGCATGTCATCGACGCTGCCGCCCGAATCGGCGATGCTCGAGCAGGTCGTCAGCCCTTCCCACCAGCCATATTCGACACCGGCATGAAAGGCGCCGATCGCACCGCTGGTCAGGATCGCAAGTGCGGCCAGCACCAGGAAAAGACGGCCAAGCCCCTGACGGCGCAGCAGAATCGCGAGCAGCGCCAGCGGAATCGCGGCATAGTGCGGCCAGCGCTGCCAGTGGCACATCTCGCACGGATAGAGCCCGCCAATATATTGCGAGCCGAGCGCGCCGGCCATCAGCAGCGTCGGCGTCAGCAGCGCGAAGGCGCGGGCAAGGTTCAGGCGATCCATCAACGACCTTCTTTATGTCGCGCCTTCACCGGCGCAGCGGGCATCATGGCAATGACCGGCTTTCTCCAGGATGACCGGACGGGGAAACAAGCGCTTTCCTCAGCGACGGCCACCGGGCCGCCCTGCGGAGCCCGCCACCACCACCGGCTTGCGCGACCGCGCGATCGCCTTGATCGCATAATCGAGCTGGAAATCGGTAATTCCCGCTTTTTTGAGCTGCTCGGCGGTCTGGCCGAAGCGCGGATCATCCTTCGAGTCCCTCTCCAGCGTGCTGTTGTCGACTTTCGCGGTGTTGATCAGATGGAGATTCAAATCGGCCTCGCGGAACCGCGGCCGTGTCTTGTAGTCCGGATCGGAAAGCTGGGGCACGGGCAGGTCGGGCTCGATGCCGCCTTCCTGAACCGACCGGCCCGACGGTGTGTAATAACGCGCCGTGGTCAGCCGCAATTGTGTGGTGGCGGTCAGCGGCACCAATGTCTGCACCGAGCCTTTGCCGAAACTGCGCTCGCCCATCACCACGGCCCGATGATGATCCTGCAACGCACCCGCCACGATTTCCGCCGCCGAGGCGGAGCCGGCATCGACCAGAACCACGATCGGCAATCCGCGCGCCAGATCGCCCTTCACCAGCCGTTCCGCATAAAAACGCTCAATGTCGTTCTTTTCGCGGCCGCGCTGCGAGACGATTTCACCACGTTCCAGGAAGATGTCGGAAATCTCGACTGCCTGATCGAGCAGGCCGCCGGGATTGGAACGCAGATCGATGACGTAGCCAAGCGGTGGCGCGCCGATCGCCTTCTCGATTCCCACGATCGCTCCGCGCACATCGCGCGCGGCGGTTTTCGGCAGGAAGCTGTTGATGTTGATGATGCCGACCCGATCCTTCACTTCCCACTTCACCGCCTTGATCTCGATGATCTCGCGGACCATGGTCACGTCAAACGGCTTGTCGCGGCCCGGGCGGACGACGGTAACGGTGATGCTCGTGCCCGGACGGCCACGCATCTGATCGACCGCTTCGTTCAGCGTGCCGCCAATGATGTTCTTCCCGTCAATCTGCGAGATATAGTCGCCCGCCTTGATGCCGGCGCGAAATGCGGGCGTATCCTCGGTCGGGGTGATCACCTTGACCGCGCCATCCTCCATCGAGACGGTCAGGCCGAGACCGCCATAAGCGCCGTCGGTTTGCGTACGAAGATTCTCGACTTCGCGCTCGTCGAGATATCCGCTGTGCGGATCGAGAGCGGCCAGCATGCCATCCATCGCGCCCTTGAGCAGCGTCTTGTCGTCCACCTCGACGACATATTTGGCTTTCACTTCCTCGAACGCCGCGATGAATTCATCGAATTCGCGCCAGGTCTTCGCGTCGACCGCGGCCATGCTGGCGGTCGTCGCGGGAATGAGCGCGATAGCGGAAACGGCGATGGCGGCGTGGATAATCGACTTGGACATCGGCAACATATTCCTGACGTGGGAATCCCAGACTTTCTGACGGGAGCATACAGGCAATAGCCTGAATTGCGAAGTAACGGCTTCAGCTATGAACATCAGCCTGGTTAGAGCGGATATCACACAGGCAAGGCGCGTCCCTCAGCTCACCAGCGGCGTTATATCCACCGGCCGGCCATTGCGGCGCAGTTCGACGGTCACCGTCGGTCGCCCCGGCCCGGCGCGACCGATCGGGCTGCCCTGCGTCACGGCATCGCCCACTTTCACGTCGAGCGCAGCCAGGTTGGTGATGAGCGAGGTCCAGCCCTGGCCATGATCGATGATCACGATCTTTCCGAAGCCGCGATAGTCCGAGGCATAGGCGATTCGCCCCCGCGTGGGCGAGACGACCTGTGCGCCGGCCTGGGTTTCGATCGTCAGCCCCTTGGCACGCACGCCCGACGCAGACACCTCGCCAAGCCCCGTCACCACCTCACCCAGCACGGGCAGGCGATAGGGCGGATTGCGCGGCGCGACGGCACGCGGATCGTCGGACGGCGCCTGGACCCCACCCGGCCGGATCGGCCGCAACAACGGCCCCGGCAGACTCTGCAATGCCTCACGCACGCCGGCCTGCTGGTCGAGCGCCGACATCAGGTCGACAATGTCGCGCGCCTTTTCTCCAAGCGCGACGGCGCGATCCGATTCGAACATCGCTCCATCGGCGAACTGACGCGAGCGCTGGCGATGCGAGGCCTCGAGCCTGGCCAGCGCCTGACGCTCCGACTGAAGCCGCTCACGCCCCTTGCGCAAAGACAGTGCCGCCAGATCGGCGCTGCGCCGCAAGGCGCGGCTGCGCGTGATCTCGTCGCGCAGCCCGCTGGTGCGCTGCTCGACGACCGGAACGATCGTCGCCAGCAGCGAGCGGACATGGACCAGATCCGCGGTCGATCCGGGCTGGACCAGCGCCAGCGCGGACGGGCGCCGTGCCATGGTCTGCAATGCGGCGGTCAGCCGGACGATCGGCTGCTGGCGCTCGGCCAGCCGCATGCGCTGCGCTGCCTGCAGGCGGGCGAGGATGCGGATACGCGCCTCGGCGGCGGCGATATCGGCCTCCGCCGACTGGATGCGCGCGGCAACCGCGGCCGACTGCGCCTCCGCGCGGGCAGCCTCGTCGCGTTCCTTGCCGGCGTCGCGGTCGAGCTGCGCGGATCGCGCCGCCGCCGCCGCCGCGTCACGCCGCGCCTTGACCAGGGCGCGCTGCTCCTCCGCGATCGTCGTGGCTGCTGGCGCATGCACCGCATAACCAAGCGCGATTACGGCCGCCAGGGCGGCAAGGATCGTCAGGGGGAAGGCGCGCGTCACGCGCCTATCCTTCGCGGTGATAGGGGTGATTGGCAAGAATGGAGGTGGCGCGCCAGAGCTGTTCGGCCAGCATCGCCCGCGCCATCAGATGCGGCCATGTCGCCCGGCCGAATGCGATCAGCAGATCGGCCTCCGCGCGCGCCGCATTGTCGAAACCGTCGGCCGCCCCGATCAGGAAGCGCACTTCGCGCCTGCCATCGTCGCGCCATCGTTCGAGCTTGCGGGCAAACTCCATCGAACCGAGTTGCTCGCCCTTCTCGTCGAGCATCACCAGGATCGTGCCGGGATCGCGCACGGGCAGGCGCCCGCCTGTGTCCGGCAGTTCGGTGAGTTTGAACGGCCAGCTCAGCCGCTTCGTATAACGATCGACGAGCTCAGCTTCGGGTGAACGGCCGATCCTGCCCCGGGCAACGATATGGAGGAGCACGGCAGTCAAACTCCGTATCGCCAGCCCGCGTTCGGGCTGGACCTGTCGAAACACGGTCCGGGCGGTGGCGCAGCCAGCCGCCCGAAATGCCGTCAGTCGTCGCCGGCCGTGGTCGCGTCGCCGACCGCAGGCGCGTCGCCGAAGTTCCACATCCGCTCCAGATTGTAGAAGCTGCGGACTTCGGGGCGGAACAGGTGGACGATCACGTCGCCGGCATCAATCAGCACCCAATCGGCATTGGGCAGCCCTTCGATGCGCGCGCTGCGGCCGCATTGCGCCTTGATCTTCTCGGCCAGCTTGGCCGCCATCGAGGCAACCTGACGGGTCGAGCGGCCCGACGCGATCACCATGTGATCGGCGATGCTGCTCTTGCCCGCGAGCGGGATCGAGACGGTTTCGACGGCCTGATCGTCATCGAGCGATTCGAGCACAAGCTTGTGCAGCGCTTCGACCTCCTCGCGGCCGGAAGACGCCTTCGATGCGGAAGCGGGTAGGGGCAAGTGTATTCCTTCTAGGATATCGGCAATCGTGTGACGCGGTCGCGCGGAACGCTGGCGGCGAAGTCACGATGCCAATGGGGATCTGCCTGTCGCAGACGGGTTGCGGAGGTTGGATCGGGGCGAAAGCGCAACAGCACGAGCGCCGGCAATCTCCAGTTGGTCCAGCTCAATCGCTGGCTAGCGGGCCGGACGAAGCGCCGCAGCCATCCCATAGCACCACCTGCATGGGCGTGCCTATCATAGCCCGGACGGGCGATCACGGCAATCGGAACTATTCGTGCGATTTTTCGCCAGTCTCGCCACAGGTGAAACTGGTCGAGATTGTCTGCCCCCATCAGCCAGATGAACTCATGCCTGGGGTAGCGCCGCACGATCGCTGAGAGGGTATCCACCGTATAACGCGTGCCCAGACTCTGCTCGATCGCGGTCGCCCGGATCGGCAAGCCGCGGCTCATCCGGAGCGCCGAGCCGAGTCGCGCTGACAGCGGCGCCATCCCCTTGGCCGGCTTCAGCGGATTGCCGGGCGAGACCATCCACCAGATCTCGTCGAGCCCCAACGCATCGAGCGCGAAACGGCTGATATGGCGATGCCCCCGATGCGCGGGATTGAAGGACCCGCCGAGAAGGCCGATTCGGCTCAAGGACGGGTCTGGCCGCTGCCCCGCACCAGCCATTTATACGTCGTCAGCCCTTCAAGGGCGACGGGGCCGCGCGCATGGAGACGTCCGGTGGAGATGCCGATCTCCGCACCCAGGCCGAATTCGCCGCCATCGGCGAACTGGGTCGATGCGTTGTGCATCACGATCGCGCTGTCGACCTGCGTCAGGAAGCGTTCGGCAACCGCCATATCCTCGGTGACGATCGCATCGGTATGGTGCGATCCGTGCGCCGCGATATGGGCGATCGCGGCATCCGGCCCGTCGACGAGTGCGACGGAGGCGATGGCGTCGAGATATTCGGTATCCCAATCCTCGTCGGCCGCATCGACGACGCGCGTGTCGAGTGCCTTGGCCGCATCGTCGCCGCGCACCTCGCACCCCGCCGCGATCAGCGCGTCGACAAGCGCTCCGGCGCCGGCATAGCGACGGTCGATCAGCAATGTCTCCATCGCGCCGCACACGCCGGTCCGCCGCATCTTGGCATTGACGACGATCTCGAGCGCCTTTGCCGGATCGGCGGCGATGTCGACATAGACGTGATTGATGCCGTCGAGATGGGCGAGCACAGGCACCCGGGCTTCCGCCTGGACGCGCGCGACGAGCGACTTGCCCCCGCGCGGCACCACCATGTCGATCAGGCCCATCGCGCCAAGCATCGCCCCCACCGCAGCGCGATCGGCGATCGGCACCAGCTGGATCGCGGCTTCGGGCGCACCTTGCGAAACCAGACCACGAACCAGCGCGCGATGGATCGCGCGGTTGCTGGACGTGGCTTCGGATCCGCCGCGCAGGATCGCGGCATTGCCCGACTTGAAGCAGAGCGCCGCCGCATCGGCAGTGACGTTGGGGCGGCTTTCGTACACGATTCCGATCACGCCCAACGGCACGCGCACGCGCTGGAGGACAAGGCCATTGGGTCGCGTCGCTTCGTCGATGATCACGCCGATCGGATCGTCGAGATCGGCGACCGCGGCCATGCCGTCGGCCATCGCCGCCAATCGGCCGGAATCGAGCCGGAGCCGATCGAGCAATGCCGACGACAATCCCGCCGCCTCGGCACGCGCCATATCCTCGGCATTGGCCGCGAGAATCGCGGCCTCGTCATCACGCACCGCACGCGCCGCCGCGGCGAGCGCCGCCGCCTTCTGCGCACTCGGCATGGTCGCCAGCCTGCCCGACGCATCGCGCGCGGCGATCGCCATATCCCGGATCAATGCTTCACAATCATGCCCGTCAGTCATGCGGGCGCGCCTAGCATGATCGATCCGCGTGCGGAATAGTGCTTGCCATCCCCGGCACATGCCGGGATTCACGTTTCAGATTGAATCGATCCGAAACGATCATGGTCCAGGATTGCAGTCATGTCGGGTGTGGAAGCGGCGGGGGATGCGGTGACCGGAGGGCTGATGGCACATGCTGTCGAACGCCCTGGCGGCAGCCATGGGGGCGACCAGCCACATGGTATCTGCCTGAATTGCGGGACCGCATTGTCAGGCCCCTATTGCCATGCCTGCGGTCAGCCGGGGCATATCCATCGGTCGCTCGCCGCGATCTGGCACGATCTTGCCCATGGCGTCCTCCATTTCGAAGGCAAGATCTGGCGGACCTTGCCGATGCTGGCCTTCCGCCCCGGCGAATTGACGCGCCGCTATGTCCATGGCGAGCGCGCACGCTTCGTCTCCCCCCTCGCCCTGTTCCTGTTTTCCGTCTTCCTGATGTTCGCGGTGATCAACACCATGGGTGGCCATCTGGAAGCGCCGGAACTGGATGTCGCGAAGAACCCGCAGGTGCAGGCGCAGGCGACGAGCCAGGTCGAGATCCAGCGCAGGGGCGTCGCCAATGTCGAGCGCAAGATCGCCGAGGCCAAAGCCGCCGGCCGCGACATTTCGGCGTTGCAGGAGAATCTGGCAACGCGACGGGAGATGTTGAAGACCGTCGAAGCGGCCTCGCATGGCGAAACGCCGAGCTTCGCCAATATCAAGACCGGCTGGCCCAGGCTCGACAAGGGCATCGCCAAGGCCAATGCGAACCCCAATCTCGCGCTCTACAAGATCCAGTCCAATGCCTATAAATTCTCATGGGCACTGATTCCGATCTCGGTGCCGCTGGTCTGGCTGATGTTCCTCTGGCACTTTCGCCGGCGCGTGTACGATCACGCGATCTTCGTCACCTATTCGCTCGCCTTCATGTCGCTGCTGACCATCCTGCTCACGATTCTCTGGGTCGGCGGCGTGAGCAGCACGGCGATCAGTCTGGCGGCATTCATCATTCCGCCGATCCATATCTATGCACAGCTCAAGGGCGCCTATGAACTGGGCCGGTTCGGCGCACTGATCCGCACGATTCTGCTCATCATCTTCGCCTCGTTCGCGCTCGTACTGTTCCTGCTGTTCCTGCTCGGGCTCGGGCTGAGCGGCTGATCCGCTTTTTCTGCAGTGCAGCACTGGCAATCGCCGGCACAATGCGTCAGATGGCCTTCATGGATGCACCGGTGAGCCAGGAAACGCGCGTAGCCGAGCGCCCAGGGCCGCGCGAGTTCATCGGACTGATGGCACTCATCATGGCAACGGTTGCCTTTGCGATCGATTCGATGATCCCGGCGCTGCCGGCGATCGGCGCATCGCTCAACGTCGCGCACGACAATGACCGCCAATTCGTCATCGGCGCTTTCCTGATCGGCTTCGGCATTTCGCAGCTTTTCGCAGGCACCTTGTCGGACCGGTTCGGACGGCGCCCCGTGCTGCTGATCTCGATCACCGGCTATGCGATCTTCAGCCTGGCCGCCGCATTTGCGCCAAGCTTCGAACTGCTGATCGCCGCACGCATGGCACAGGGCGCGGGTGCCGCCGGCGGGCGCGTGCTCGTCACCTCGATCGTGCGCGACCGCTATGTCGGCCGGCAGATGGCACGCGTGATGAGCTTGGCAGTCATCGTCTTCATGGCTGCGCCGGTGCTGGCGCCAAGCGTCGGCCAGTTGATCCTGCTGGTCGCGCCCTGGCGCTGGATCTTCGTCGCGCTTGCCGCGATCGGCGTCGCGATCGTTCTGTGGGCAGCGCTTCGACTGCCCGAGACCCTGGCGACCGATCGGCGTCTGGCAATTACTCCCGCCAGGATCCGAAAATCCTATGCAATGGTCCTGAGCGACCGGCAGTCCAATGGCTATACGCTGGCGAGTGCATTCATCAGCGGCGCGTTGATGAGCTTCATCCACTCCGTCCAGCAGATCTTTGCCGATGTCTTCCATGCGCCGGAATTGCTTGCGCTGGTCTTCGGTGCCGTTGCCGTTGCCATGGCAATCGGGTCGCTGATCAACTCGCGGCTCGTGGTCAGGCTCGGCATGCGTTTCATCGGCCATTGGGCGCTGATCGGTTTCACGCTGTTCGGCGGAATCCATCTTGCCGTCGCATTGTCCGGACATGAATCAGTGACGAGTTTCGCGCTGCTCCAGGCGGCTGCAATGGGCTGCTTCGGCCTGGCAGCCGCCAATTTCGGCGCATTGGCGATGGAGCATGTCGGTGAAGTGGCCGGCACCGCCGGTTCGTTGCAGGGCGCGTTCTCGACAATCGTCAGCGCGGCAATCGGGATCACCGTCGGCCAGCAGTTCGATGGCACCACGGTCCCGCTCTATATCGGCTTCTTCCTGTGCGGCCTTGCGGCCATCGCCGTGATCCTGATCACCGAGCGCGGCCGGCTGTTCCACCAGACCGCGCCCGTCTGATCCTTTATTCCGACAGGTCGTGCGTCAGCGTGATCTCCGCTTTCAGTAGTTTGGACACCGGGCAATTCGCCTTGGCGCCTGCCGCGATCTCCGCGAATTTCCCGGCATCGATCCCCGGCACGCGCGCAGTCAGGGTCAGGTCGGAGCGGGTGATGGTGAAGCCGTCGCCATCCTTGTCGAGCTTGACCGCAGCCTTGGTCTCCAGCGTACCGTCGGAAAACCCCTCGCGCGCCAGCGCGAAACTCAGCGCCATAGTGAAACAGGCTGCGTGTGCTGCCGCGATCAACTCCTCGGGATTGGTGCCGGCGCCGTCCTCGAAGCGCGTGTTGAAGCCATAAACTGTATCGGAAAGCACGCCGGACTGGCTGGAGACATGCCCTTTGCCGTCCTTGCCGAAGCCTTCGTAGCGGGCCGATGCGGTACGAGTGATCATGGGGTTTGCTCCTTGCGGGATTGGGGTTGGCGATCATAGAGCCATTCCCGTCAGGGCGGAATCGCCCTGACGGGAATGGCTCTCTACCAATATCTTAAGCGCTTCCCGACCGAAAAACCGGTTCCCACTTTTTCGGGAAGCGCTCTAACATATCGATTATGCCCCTGCGGGGACACCCGAGCGGAGGAAGCAATGAGCGATCGCGGTCACTGGCTGATGAAATCCGAACCCGACGCCTATGGCTGGGACGATCTGGTCCGCGATGGCGAAGGTTATTGGGACGGAGTCCGCAATCCGACCGCGGCAATGCACATGCGCGCAATGAAGCGTGGCGACCATGTGCTGTTCTATCACAGCAATATCGGACTCGAGGCCGTGGGGATCATGGAGATTTCCGGAGAAGCGGAACCCGACCGCACCGACACGACCGGCCGATGGGTCGCGGTCCGGGTGAAACCACTGAAACCGCTCAGGAAATCCGTCTCGCTAAAGGCGATCAAGGCGGAACCGAGATTGGCCGACCTGCCAATGATCCGGCAGTCACGCCTGTCCGTCGTACCGATCGGCAATGACGAATGGAAAGTGCTGATGGAAATGGCCGGGGAACCAAAGGACTGACCGGCAGTTACTATCGAATCGGCTCCGAATCAAGCCAGTGATCTTCTTGGACTGAGGCGTTTGATTAGCGTTTCGGTAACATGAATACATATAATTTATCAATGCCAGAACGCCTCGTCTGAAGACTCCCCCGACTCGTCACGAGTCCGGGCAATGGCATTTCGCGAGTCGCCGGCACCTCGCTATGTGCGCCGCAATTATACAACAATCGCAGGTCGCGCGGTGCACGTCACAACGAAGCAGCCGTCCGGGCTTTATGCCCGGGTGGCACGGTTTTTCCCTGATCACGAGATTTATGTCCGCTCCGGCGGCCAAATGCGTTTTCTTCGGATCAGCACCGGATTTCAGATCAAACTTGCGGCGCTCGCGGCGTTTCTCTTCACCGTCTGGCTCGTCTCCACCATCTTCATGGTCGGACTGCAGATCCGGACGGTCCAGGACCGTATCGCATTGGGTGCGCAGCAAAACGCCGTGAGTGCGTCGGCCGGCCGCGTCGAGGCTTGGCAGTCGAATGTCGCCGGGCTCGCGGATCGGCTGGAGAAACGCCAGCATCTCCTCGACCAGATGGTACAACGCTATTTCGGCACCGTCGCGCCTGGCGTGGCAGCCGCACCTGCCGCGCCGGTCAAGATCGGCGCTGTCATTCCCGAGGCCGCCCCGCTCGCCCGGATCGAGGCACGTCAGCTCGCCTTTGCGGATACACTGACCATGGCTGCCGCGATGCGTGCGCAGGAAGCGGAGAAGACCATCCGCCGCTTCGGCCTGAACCCGAGCGCGATGGCGCCGCGCCCCGCCATGGGCGGTCCCTTCATCCCGCTCCGCACCGCTGCGCCGCGCACATTGAAGGAACTGAGCCTCAGCCGGCTCGCAACCTCGCTTCGCCAACTCGATACGATGGAACGCGCGCTGCTCGCGCTGCCCAATTCGGCACCCGCTACGCCACTGACGCTCAGCAGCGGCTTCGGCGTACGTTCGGACCCGTTCAACGGTGCGGCGGCACTCCATGCCGGCCTCGACATCACCGGCGATCACGGTCAGCCCATCTTTGCTGCCGCGGCGGGCCGTGTGGTCTCGGTCGGCCAGCAGGGCGGTTATGGCAATCTGGTGATCGTCGATCACGGTCATGGCCTGCAGACCCGCTATGGCCATCTCTCAGGTTTCGACGTTCGCGCCGGCCAGACGGTCGCGCGCGGGCAGAAGATCGCACGGATGGGCAGCACCGGCCGCTCGACCGGCGATCACCTCCATTTCGAAGTCCGCGTCAATGATCGCGCGATCAATCCGCGCCCGTTCCTGGAGGCCAATGCCGATGTTCTCAAGGTCCAAGACAGCGTCAAGCGCCGGTTCGACGCGCAATAGCAGCCCAGGCGCCGGCTTTTCCGTGATCGGCGCCGACGTGACGATCACCGGCAATATCGGCGCACAGGCCGATCTCCATATCGATGGCACCGTCGATGGCGACATCACATGCGCCGCGCTCGTCCAGGGCGAGACCAGCCGGATCAAGGGCAGCGTGACCGCCGATTCTGCGCGGCTTTCCGGCACGGTCGACGGATCGATCAGCGCGCGCGAACTGGTGATCGAACGCACCGCGCATGTGATCGGCGATGTCAGTTACGAAACGATCAGCATTGCCCCTGGCGGCCGCGTCGAGGGCCGCTTCACCCTGCGCGGCGGCACGCTCCTGACTGACAACGGAGAGGCGCAGCTCAAACTGGTTTCTGCGGCGGACTAGAGCGATTTCGAGGCAGATGGAATCATCTGCCGGCTCGGAAATCGCGGCAAACAACGGGAAATTCAGCGCCGATCCGGTTCACCCCGAACCGGATCGACGCTAACTGCTGCCCGAGCTTGCACCGGCTTGAGCAATACCGCCAGCAACAGCGCCCAGCCGGCGCCGACCAGCCAGCCCGCGACCACATCGCTTGGCCAATGGACGCCGAGCCAGACCCGCGACAGCCCGATCAGGATGGCCAGCGTCGTGGCCGTCGCCCAGATCGCGCGACGCTGCCGCTTGCGCCACCACAGCACTGTTGCGACGATCGCGATCGCGCCATAGACCGCCGCGCTGTTCGCGGCATGACCGCTCGGCAGGCTCCAGCTCTGATCCACCTCGACCAGTCGGGTCACGATATCGGGCCTGGCGCGCGCCAGCAGGGGCTTCAGCGCCCACGCATTGATCGCGGCGATGCCGAGCGTGGTGTAGAGCACATAGGACGCCGCGCGCGCCAGGCGCAGGATCATCAGATAGACGATGAAGGCCGCCGCCAGGATCGAGCGCGGCCAACCATCGCCCAGCCAGCTGAGTCCGCGCATGACGCTGGTGACGAAGGACGGCAGCGCATCGGCCAGCGCGCGCAATCCGCGCATGCCTGCATCGTCGACGGGCTGACTGACGCCCGTCCACGCAAGCACGATCACGATCAGCGCGCCGATCCAGCAGATGAGCGACAGGATACCGAAGCGGCGGCGAACCGGATCCATGGTCAATCGGCCTTCACGACTTTGCCGCCCTTGATGACGACATCGACATGCTCGAGCGCGCGAACGTCGTTCAGTGGATCGCCGTCGACCGCGATGATGTCGCCATAACGGCCGACCGCGATCGCGCCGACATCCTTCTCGCGGCCCAATGCCATCGCGCCGCTCTTCGTGGCGGCCTGGATCGCCTCCATCGGCGTCATCCCGTATTGCACCATATATTTGAACTGACCGCCCGCCGTTCCGTGCGGCATCACGCCGGCATCGGTGCCGAACAGCATCCGGACGCCCGCGGCATGCGCCTTACGGAAATTGTCGCGCTGGATCTGTGCGATCTCGCGATCCTTGCGGAGATTATCCTCGAGCACGCCGTTCTTCGCGCCCTCCGACTGGGTATAGTCGGTGTTGAAGATATCCATGGTGAGCCAGGTGCCAGCCTTCTTCGCGAGCGCGATGCCCTCGTCGTCGATCAGGCTGGCATGTTCGATCGTGTCGATCCCGGCGCGGATCGCCGCCTTGATGCCGGTCGCGCCATGGGCGTGCGCCGCGACCTTCATGCCCGCCATATGAGCTTCGTCGGCAATGGCTTCCAGTTCGGCGGCGGTGAGCTGCTGCTGGCCGGGTTCGTCGCCGCGCGAGAAGACGCCGCCCGTCGCGCAGATCTTGATGACCTCCGCGCCGTATTTCTTCTGCTCGCGGACTTTCTGGCGAAGCCCCTCCGGCCCGTCGGCCACGCCTTCGCCCAGGCGCTTGTACGAGGGCGGCATGAAGGTCTCGTCGCAATGTCCGCCGGTCGCGCCAAGCGCGTGGCCGGCCGGTATGATCCGGGGGCCTTCGATCCAGCCCTCCGCGATCGCTTCCTTCAGGCCGACATCGGTATAGTTGTTCGCGCCGACATTGCGCACCGTGGTGAAGCCCGCGTCCAGCATCGCCCTGGCATTATAGGTCGCCTGGATCGGCCAGAAGCTGTCGGTGAACTCCAGCCCGTTATAGCCGCTATATTTGGGGTGGCCCTCCAGATGGACATGCATGTCGATCAGCCCCGGCAGGATCGTCCTGCCCGGCAGCTCGATCCGCTTCGCGCCCTGCGGCACCGCCACCGCCCCTTCGCGACCCACTGCCACGATCCGCCCATCGGTGATCACCACCACCGGCTTGTCGATGGACTTGCCGGCAAGCACGTCGACCATGCGATCGGCGGTGACGACCACGGTCTCAGCCGCGGCAGGTGCGACGGCGGTCGTGGCGAGCAGCGCCACGAGCGGAACGGTCATTTTCATGCGGTGCCCCCTGTTGATTGCTCGTTTGGTGGCACCGTCCGTGTCGCGCTGCAAGTCGGGCCCGTCAGATGTGCAGCGGCTTCCCATAAGCGCCGAGTACGCTTTCATGCATCATCTCGGACAGCGTCGGATGCGCGAAAGTGGTGGCCATCAGTTCGGCCTCCGTCGTCTCGAGCTCGCGGGCGATGACGAAGCCCTGGATCAGCTCGGTCACTTCGGCGCCCACCATGTGTGCACCGAGGAGTTCGCCGGTGGCTTCGTCGAACACGGTCTTCACGAAACCATCGACCTCGCCAAGCGCGATCGCCTTGCCGTTGCCGATCGCGGGGAACTTGCCGACCTTGACCTTGTAGCCGGCTTCCTTGGCCTTGGCTTCGGTCAAACCGACGCTCGCCACCTGCGGCCGGGAATAGGTGCAGCCCGGAATGTTGCCGGTCTCCATCGGATGGACGCCCTTCACGCCGGCGATTGCCTCGACGCAGACCACTGCCTCGTGCATCGCCTTGTGCGCCAGCCATGGCGCGCCAGCGACGTCGCCGATCGCCCAGATGCCGACGACACTGGTGCGGCCATAACCGTCGATCGAGATATGCTTGTTGGGGTGCTGCGCTACGCCGGCAGCTTCCAGCCCGATATCCTCGACATTGGGCACGATGCCGATCGCGACGATCGCATGGCTGTATTCGCCTGCCTCGACCTTGCCGTCGGCGAACTTGATTTCCGCCTTCACACCCTTGGCCGTCGCTTCCAGCTTCTGGACACCGGTCGAGGTATGGATCGTCATGCCCTGCTTGGTCAGCGACTTCTGGACGAACGCGCTGACTTCCGCATCCTCGACGGGCAGGATGCGATCGAGCATCTCGACCACCGTCACCTCGGCGCCCATGTCGGAATAAAAGCTGGCGAATTCGATGCCGATCGCGCCCGAGCCGATAACGAGCAGCTTGGTCGGCATCTCCTCCGGCACCAGCGCGTGGCGATAGGTCCAGATCCGCTTGCCATCCGCCTTGGCGAAGGGAAGGTCGCGCGCGCGTGCGCCGGTTGCGACAATGATGTTCTTCGCCTGAAGCTCGACCGTCTTGTCGCCTTGGGTCACGGTCAGGCCGCCCTTGCCGGTCAGCTTGCCCGTGCCCTCGTGAACCGCGATCTTGTGCTTCTTCATCAACCCCTTGACGCCGCTGTTGAGCTGATCGGCGACCTTGCGGCTGCGCTGGACGATCTTGGAAAGATCGTAGCCCGGCTTCTCGACGCTGAGGCCATAGGCCTCGGCATGGGTCATGTAATGATAGATCTCGGAAGTCCTGAGCAGGGCCTTGGTAGGGATGCAGCCCCAATTGAGGCAGATCCCGCCCAGTCGCTCGCGCTCGACGATCGCAGTCTTCAGGCCAAGCTGCGCGGCGCGGATCGCCGCCACATAACCGCCAGGGCCCGAGCCGAGGACGATGAGGTCATAGGTTTCAGCCAAGGAAAGCTCCCGATCTTGGAACGATGATGTCTGGGGTCCAGACCCCAGGGCTGCCGCGAACGCGGCTATTTGTTTCTACTGACCTGCAGCAATATGAAACTGAGCAGGGTCACCACGACGAAAACCGGCCAGGACCAGCGCAGCCAGATCCCGCCGATATTGAACGCGGTGGAACTGTGGTAGATGACCTCCGCGACACGAACGTCGACATCGCGCAGGATGGTCGGCACACCGAGTGCCGCGAGCGCTCCGAAAATGGCGGAGCGCGTCATCGTCATCTCAGGCGACCATACCCAGCGGCTTTTCGACCAAAGCCTTGAATGCCGCCATCAGTTCCGCGCCGATCGCACCATCGATCGCGCGATGGTCGAAACTGCCCGTCGCGCTCATCACCGTTGCGATGGCAAGCGCGTCGTTGACGACATAGGGCCGCTTCTCACCCGCGCCGACCGCAAGGATCATGCCCTGGGGCGGGTTCACCACCGCATCGAACTGCTTGATGCCATACATGCCGAGATTCGAGATCGAGGCGGTGCCACCCTGATATTCGTGCGGCTGCAGCTTGCCGTCACGCGCGCGGCCCGCCAGATCCTTGGCCTCGGTCGCGATCTTGGAGACCGCCTTGCCGCCCGCGTCGGTGATGATCGGGGTGATCAGCCCGCCCGGGATTGCGACGGCCATCGAAATGTCCGCGCGCTTGTACTTGATCAGCGTGTCGCCGGCGAAGCTGACATTGGCGTCGGGCACCTGCTCCAGCGCAACGCCCAGCGCCTTGATCAGCAGATCGTTGACCGACAGCTTGATCCCGCGGCTTTCGAGCCCGGCATTGAGATCGGCGCGCAGCTTGAGCAGCGCATCCAGATTGCAATCCATGGTCAGGTAGAAATGCGGAACAGTCGTCTTGGATTCGACCATGCGCCGGGCAATCGTCTTGCGCATCATCGAAAGCTTGATGCTTTCCGACGGGATGTTCGAATCGGGCTGCGTCGCCGGAGCGGCCTGCACTGCCACTGGCGCTTCGGCCTGGGCGACGGGTGCCGCCGCGGCCGGGCTGGGGGCTGCGACATCGAGATCCGCCTTCACGACGCGCCCGCCGGGGCCGGAGCCCTTCAACGAGGACAGATCGACGCCCTTCTGTTCGGCGAGTCGCCGGGCCAGCGGGCTGGCTTTCACGCGGTCGGTCTCGTCCGCCTTCGGGGCCGGAGCAGCAGCGACAGGGGCCGCCTGTGTCTTCGGTGCCTCGGCCTTGGGCTCGGGCGCCTTTTCCGCAGGCTTGGCCGGCTCGGCCTTTGCGGCCGGGGCTGATGACGCAGCTTCATCCTCGCCGAGGATAAGCGCGATCACGGCGCCCACTTTCACGCCTTCGCTGCCTTCGGGCACCAGGATCTTCGAGATCGTCCCTTCATCGACCGCCTCGAATTCCATCGTCGCCTTGTCGGTTTCGATTTCGGCCAGCAGATCACCAGAGGACACGCTGTCCCCTTCCTTGACCATCCATTTGGCCAGCGTGCCTTCCTCCATGGTCGGCGACAGGGCAGGCATCTTGAGCTCGATCGGCATTTAGGGACCAAACCTCATGTTGATTCCGGGGAGTAACGGACTTCCTCTCCACCCGATTGCCCTTGCTGGTCAAGGCCGCAGGCTTGCAGCCATCGCAATATTCGCGCACGCTCCCGCGTCATTGGGGGAGGAGAGCAGCCGGTGCGTACCTATCTGGTCGTGATCGACGAGACCGAGGAAGCCGGAATCGCGCTGCGTTTCGCCGCGCGCCGCGCCGCAAAGACGGGCGGTGCAGTCGAAATCCTCGCACTGATCCCGCCCCCCGAATTCGTCCAGTGGGGCGGTGTCCAGGCAACGATCGAGGAAGAGGCGCGATTGCGCGCCGAGGCGCTGGTCGCGGGTGCAGCGGGCACGCTGATGGACGAATCGGGCGTCCGCCCATCGATCACGGTCAAGCAAGGCGAACCGGTCGCTGTGGTCCGCAAGATGCTGGAGGAAAATCCGCATGTGGCGGCACTGGTGCTGGGGGCGGCCGCGATCGGCGGACCAGGCCCGCTGGTCGCGCACTTCACCGGCGCCGAGGCCGGCGCCCTTCCTTGCCCGGTGATGATCATTCCTGGCTCGCTCAGCCGCGAGGATATCGACCGGTTGAGCTGAACAGGTCTCGAAATAAAGAACCCGGAGCCGTTTCCCGCTCCGGGCTCTTCTCTCCCCGCTCAGATATTCGTCATTTGCAGACGCATTTGGGCTTCGGCTTCCAAACGCGCTTCGCCTTTGCTTTCCACCGGGGCGCAGCCACTTCCTCATAAGTGGTCGTGGTTGTCGTCGTGGTCATCATCGCGGGCTGGATGACCACGGTGGTGACGCCCGGACCATAGCTGGTGAAGATCTGCGGATAGGCTCCCTGCGCCCCCGAATGATGGACGATCGGACCGGGGCCATGATGCATGCCCGGCGGCGGACCGCGATCTTCGGGCGGCGGATAGTCGGCGCCGGGTCGGCCTTCATAGCTGCCCGTCCAGGTGCCCTCATAACGGTCCGGCGCCTGCCAGGTCCCGCTCCAGCTTCCCGAATAGCTGCCATCGGTCACGCGATCGTCGACATAGCCATAATCATAGTCGGGGCCACCATCCGCATAAGGATAGGGCACGGCCGGACCACGGCCGGAACCACGCCGGCCCTGATCCTCGGCCTTGTCGATCGCAAGACCGGCGAGCGCGCCGACACCCGCGCCGATGAGCGTACCTTCGGTGCGATTGCCGCGTCCGGCGATGCGATTGCCGGCGATCGCGCCGATGGCGCCGCCCAGCACGGCACCGCCGACGCCATCGTCGCGACGCTCATAGCCGCGACCATCATCGGCATAACCGCCGTCACCGTCGCGATCCCAGTCAATCCCGCTGCGGCTGTCATAGACATAGCCGCGGCCATCGATCAGCACGGCATCGTCATAATAGCGCGACCAGCCCTGGCCATAGGCCGGTTGAGGCAGGCCGTAACCACCCCAGTTGCCAACATAGAAGCTCGGCGCGATCCAGTAACGCGGAACATAATAGCCGCGCGAGGGACGGCGATAGGCGGCCCAGCCGCCCGGCGCACGCCAGCCGCCAATCCAGCGACCATTCTGCCTGGGTCCCCAGTTACGGATCGGCGGACGAACATGCGGAGACATATTCACGGGCTTCGGCATCATATGCCGCATACCGCCCATGGGGGGACGCGCGCCCCGCGAGTCGCTGCGGGCCTCGGCCGATGCCGGCAAAATGGCGATGGCTGCCGCCAGTCCCATAAAAGCTAGGGTTTTCATCGTTAACGCCTCCCTGGATCACAGCGGACGGACCGCCCAGAAAGCAGGCAGTCGTTAACGATTTTTTAACACTCAGGGCGCAGCGACGCCACAGCCTTAACCATCGGAATCTGTCCCGTTGCGGGTCAGGCTGCGGCGGAAATCCTTGGCGCGAGCAAGGCGGCGAGTGCCTCACAACCGGCGGCATCATCCGCGTCGAACCGGCCAGGCGTCGGGCTGTCGAGATCGAGCACGCCGATCAGCGCACCGTCATGCACGATCGGCACGACCAGCTCCGACGCGCTCGCCGCGTCGCAGGCGATATGGCCGGGAAAGGCATGGACGTCCGCCACCAATTGCGTTTCGCGCGTCGATGCGGCGGTGCCGCAGACGCCGGCGCCCAGCGCGATGCGAATGCACGCCGCCTTGCCCTGGAACGGCCCGAGCACGAGTTCCCCGCCGACCATCCGATAGAAACCCGCCCAGTTGAGATCGGGCAGATATTCCCAGATCACCGCCGCGGCATTGGCCATGTTCGCGATGGGGTCGGGCTCGTCCGCAGTGATCGCACCGATCGCGGACAGCAGGTCGCGATACAGCTCGGCCTTGGCGCCGCCACGATCGATATCGAACTGATACATCTCGAACTCCATTGTCGTTCCGGCACATGCTCAGTCGAAACTGACCTTGCCCCTGCCCTTCTTGACCTCCGAACGCACGGATTTCGATTCCATGCGGCGTGCCTTGGCCGCCTTGCTCGGCTTGGTCTTGATCCGTTTCGCCTGGCGCTCATGCGCCTTGGCCACCAGTTCTGCCGCGCGCTCGCGCGCATCGGTGCGGTTCGCGTCCTGCGTGCGGAACCGGCGTGCGGTGATCAGCAACTCGCCATCCGCGGTCAGCCGGCTGCCGGCAAGCGCCTTGAACCGGACCCAGGCATAGGGCGGCAGGCCAAGGCGAAATGCGTCGATGCGGAGCTGGACGGCGGTCGCGACCTTGTTGACATTCTGGCCACCCGGGCCAGTCGCGGCCAGGAACTTCTCCTCGACGATGGCGTCGTCGGGGATCGGCGGCAGTTCAGCCTTCGCCATGCTCGAATCCCGCCTTCGCGAAGCGCGCAGGCACCGGCGCCGTCGCCGCGGCAGGCGGCTTGCCGTCGCGCGGAACCGACAGGCGATGCGCATGGAGCAACATCTCGTCGCCGCCCCGCCCGTAGACGGGATCGCCGACGATCGGAAAACCGAGCCCGTGCAGCGCATGCGCCCGGATCTGGTGGGTCCGCCCGGTTTCCGGCGCAAAGCCGATCAGCGCGCGATCGCCCTTCACGTCGAGCCGCGTCCAGCGGGTCAGTGCGCGTTTGCCCTTGGGATCGACGGTCATCCGCCACCCTTCCTCGCGCGAGCTGATCTTGGCGAGCGGCAGGTCGATCACGCCGGACTCTTCGTCGGGCACGCCTTCGACGACCGCGAGATACTGTTTCTCGACAAGGCCCGCCTCGAACGCAGCGCCGAAACGCTTATGTGCCTTGGGATGGCGCGCGAGCAGCAGGCAACCGCTGGTATCGCGATCCAACCGGTGCACGGGAAGCGGCCAACGCTGAAACCCGAAGGTGAGCGAGGCGAGATGGTTTTCCAGCGACATGGATCCATCACGCGGCGCGTCGACCGGCAGGCCGGATGGCTTGTCGATGATGATCGCTTCGCCATCGATGAAAAGCACATGGTCTGAAAGCATCATCTCAGCATTGCGGGATGTCTGCCGCGCCCTTGCCCGGCGCGAACGTCTCGCCCTTTCTCGTATATGGAATGTCGCGGGCGACGGTGCCCTTGTAGTGGACGGTGAAGCTTTCGCCGCGCTGTCCTTCGGCGATGGTGCCATCCACCTCGCGCGGTTTGGTGTCGTCGACGATGGCGCCGGCATCGCTATAGCTCAACGGGATGCGTTCGGCCACAGCCTTGGGGCCGGCGGCGGTCAGTTCGGTCAGTCGCGCCACGGTGCAGCTATATCCCTGCCAGGTCCCGCCGCCCTCGGATTCGATGACGGGCGTCGCCATCAGGTCGGTCCGCATCTTCCATTCGGGGGCCCCACCAAAGCTGGTTCCTGGAATCGCATTGTTCCAGCCTTTCACGAGCTTGAAACCGTCATCGGTGCGATCGAGATAATGGACGGACAGCCAGCCGGAACAGGCGTGGCAATCGGGGCCGGTACCCTCGGCGAGCAGCACCCAGGCCTTGTCGAGACGGTAAAGTGCGGTCGGTGTGAAATTATAGCTGTCACCACCGATCCGCTGCTCCGGCGTCTCGAATGCCACGGCAAACGCCTGTTTGAGCGCCGCCGGATCATTCGACTTCTCTGCGAGCGGCGCCAGGTTCGCGCTGGTCAGATTGGCGGTGCCCGCATTTTCAGGTTCGGCGGGCGGAGTGTCCTTGCACGCCGCGATCCCCAACAGGATCGGAAGAAGGACAAGAGCGGGGGAGCGCATGCAGCAGCCTTTCGTTACGCGATACGCCGCCTGCAATGGCCTTCCCCCGCCGAGTCAGTCAACCTTGGCAGCGGCGGATAAGGGCCCAAATCGATGCCCCGGAGCCACCAACCGTCCCGGGCTGCGCCAGCCCGAGACGGCAGAGGGATCAGCCGTGCAGCTTGATCGCGGTCTCCGCGACCTTGCGCCCCTGATAGCGCGCACCTTCCAGTTCGACGTCGCTGGGCTGGCGGCTGCCGTCGCCGCCCGCGATCGTCGTCGCGCCATAGGGCGCACCGCCAACCACATCGTCATGGCCCATCTGGCCGGCATGGCCATAGTCCAGGCCGACGATCACCATGCCGAAATGCAGCAGATTGGTGATGATCGAGAAGAGCGTGGTTTCCTGGCCGCCATGCTGGGTGGCCGACGAGGTGAAGGCGCCGCCGACCTTGCCGTTGAGCGCACCCCGGGCCCAGAGGCCACCGGCCTGATCGAGGAACGCCGCCATCTGGCTCGACATGCGGCCGAAGCGCGTACCGGTGCCGACGATGATCGCATCGTAATCGGCCAGTTCGGCGATCGTCGCGATCGGCGCGGACTGATCGAGCTTGAAATGATTGTTGCGGGCGATGTCCTCGGGAACGGTTTCGGGAACGCGCTTGACGTCCACCGTCGCGCCTGCGGCGCGCGCGCCCTCGGCGACGGCATGCGCCATCGTCTCGATATGCCCATAGGTCGAATAATAGAGAACCAGAATTTTTGCCATGTGACGTGCTCCTGTTTGGAAATTGGATGGAAAGAAGGGGGCCGCCCGCGCCGGGAGGGGGGAGATGGCGCGGGCGGCGGACGACGCCCTATTCGGCGTCGACCAGAACGATCTCGCTGTCTTCAATCGCGGTTATGGTTACCGTGTGCCCGCCGGACAGAGCGGCACCGTCGCGGGCGTTAACCGCTTCACCGTCGATCTCGATCCGCCCGATGGCGGGAACAAGATAGGCGTGACGGCCCTTGCCGACCGTATGTTCCAGACTTTCGCCGGCCTTCAGCGTAGCGCCCAGCACGCGCGCATCGGCGCGAATGGGCAGCGCACCGCCCGACTGAAGATCGTCCTCGAATCCACTGGCGAGGGTGATGAACTGACCCGAGCGATCATCCCTGGGAAAGGGCTTTGCGCCCCAGCTCGGCTGACCGCCCGTCCGCTTCGGCTCGATCCAGATCTGGAAGATCCGCGTCGTTTCCGGCTCCAGATTATATTCCGCATGGCGCACGCCGGTGCCCGCGCTCATCACCTGCACGTCGCCCGCGCCGGTACGGCCCTGATTGCCCATGCTGTCCTGGTGCGTGATCGCACCCTGGCGGACATAGGTGATGATCTCCATGTCGCGATGCGGATGCGGCGGAAAGCCGCTGTTCGGCGCGATCTCGTCGTCGTTCCAGACCCGGATCGCCCCCCAGCCCATCCGGGCGGGATCGCGATAGTCCGCGAAGGAGAAGTGGTGACGCGCGTTCAGCCAGCCATGATCGGCATGGCCGAGCGTTTCGAAGGGGCGTTTGTCGAGCATCTCGTCTTCACCTCAAAACCGATTGGTGGGTTGCTTGAGATGAAGATAGGCGGCAGGATCACTTCATAAATAGAAACCTTTGAAACGGATCGTTTCCATATGAGACTACCGGATTTCGAGGCCTGGGCGATGTTCGCCGCCGTGGTCGAGCATCGATCCTTCACCGCCGCCGCGGACGCGCTGGGCGTTTCAAAGGCGACGGTGTCAAAGGCCGTTACCCGGCTGGAAGCAAATCTCGGCACGGCACTGTTCCATCGCACCTCACGCCGCCTGTCGCTCACCGAAAGCGGCCGCCCCCTTGCCGATCATGCCCGACGCATCCTGGCCGAGGCAGAGGCCGCCGAGGAAGCAGCGCGCGACGGCGCCACCGCATTGAGCGGCACGATCCGCGTCGCGGCACCGATGACCTTCGGCTTGATGCATGTCGCCCCGGCCGTGGCGGACTTCATCGCGGAACATCCCGGCATCTCGATCGACCTGCATCTGAACGACGAGAAGATCGATATCATCGAGATGGGATTCGACATGGCGCTGCGCATCGCGTCGCTGCCCGACAGTTCGTTGCGCGCGCGCCAGCTGGGCGACGTCCATGCCCATGTCGTGGCGGCGCCCGCCTATCTGGAACGCCGGGGCACGCCGAGCCACCCCGCGCAGCTCGCCGAACATGACTGCCTGATCTACACCAATGTCGCGACACCCGACACCTGGCGGTTCCGCAATGCGGAACGCGAAGAAGCTGTGGTCAGGCTGAAAGGGCCGATCCGCACCAACAATGGCGATGCGATGATACCGGCGCTGTGCGCCGGCCTGGGCATTGCCGTCCTGCCCGGTTTCATCGTCGATGCGCATATCGCATCGGGCAGGCTGGTCACGATCCTGCACGACTGGATGCGCCCCGATCCTGTTGGCCTCCACCTCGTCAGCCCGCCGGGTGCTCTGCGCCCCGCCCGCGTGGAGCGACTGATCGAATTTCTCGCGCAAAGATTCAAAAAACTGTGCGCGGGCTAAACACCGTTAGCATTTCCTGCGCGAATCATACCGTAAGTGGTTACCGTGTTTGCCGCGACTCGCGGATTTCCGGGTCTTAATCTGAAATTAACCTTTTGCGTTCAGATGTCCTTTGGTTAATGGATACGTGTAGGCGCTTGCCAACCTAGCGGCCTCTGCTCGCAAACAGAGCGGATTTCTGCTCAGATTATCTGACAATGGGCGGGCGCGGTTGCTCGAATTAACTGCCAATGTGCTCGCAATCATCCTGTGCTGCTCGCAAACGGAAACGCCCGCTCAGATTATCTGACAATAAGACAGGGCCGTCTCCGGGATGCCAGCGCCGGCGAGCATGTCCGCCGGCGCGCAGGTTTCAGAGCTTGTCCTTGAGCCCCTTGGCGGCGGAGAACGACACCTTCTTCGATGCCGCGATCGTCATCGCCTCACCGGTCGCCGGATTACGGCCCTGGCGCTCGGGACGGTCCTTGACGGAGAATTTGCCGAAACCGGGGATAGATATCTCTTCGCCCTTGGCGGCCGCGTCGCCGATCTGGTCGAATACCGCCGCGATCGCGGCTTTGGCGTTCGCTTCGCTCGTGCTCGTCGCCGCAGCGACACCTTTGGCAAGTTCACCGATATTCATGCAGACAATACTCCCATACAAAGGGGCGAATCTTACCGATGACCGGCCCCGACACAAGCGCCAGGCTATAGCGGCACGCCCGCTGCGCGCAGTTGCTCCGTCAACTCCTGGGTGCGTTCCGGGTCCAGCGTGCCGGCGAGGAACGCGCGGACATCGGAGAGCCGGGCATTGAGCTGGCCGACGAGCGAGTGGGCGTCGTAGCCGTTGCGCGTCAGCGTGGGTTCCAGATCGTCGATCGCGCGCGAGAGCACCTTTTCGACGATCTCGACAGTGACGGGTTTGGCATCCATCAGGAAGCCCTGCTCGAAGGCCAGGGTCAGGTGCATCTCGATCTGGAGCGGTGTCCGCAGCCGATCGGCGATGAGGTCGATCGCATCCTCATCCATCAGGTCGGCCACCTTCACGCCCTCGGCCGCGCAGGCCCCGAGCAGCCAGGTGACATAATCGCGGCGCGCAGCGCCGATGCCTTCATAGTCGAATGTCGTGGTCCGATAGCCGATCTCCTCCATCTGCGGGCGGCGAAGGTCGTTGCGCAGCCGGGGATGGCCGACCAGGAGGACGGACAGCAGCACCCCGGCGTCGGCGACCACCTCCATCAGGCGCTTGAGGCCGGTCAGCGTTTTGTGGTGAAGATCGTGCGCTTCATCGACGACGAGCACGACCGGGCGCTTGCCCTTCTTCATCAGGTCGCGAAGATCGCGTTCCCGCCGCTCGGCCTGTTTGGGAATCTTCACCTGGGCACGGTCGCCGGGTGACAGATCGTAGAACAACGCCTCGATCAGCGACGGCAGCGACGTGCGCCGCTTATCGACCGCAAGCGACTTGGCGACGCCGACCCTGCCGGCCCTGGTCAGTTCGTCCTCGATACGGCGCAGCAAATGCGTCTTGCCGGAACCGACAAGACCGGAGACGACGACGAGGCTGCCGGTCTGCACGGCGGCACAGACCTCACGCACGATGGTGCGCTGATGCTCGGTCTCGAAATTGCCTGCCCCCTGGAACGGCCGGGCCAGGCCATAGCTGGATTGCACGTCCGCGAGCATCAGCGTGTCCTTCGCGCAGTGAACCGCTCGCGAATGCGTTCGGTGATGGTGCTTTTGTCGAGCGTCTCTCCCAACAGGACATCGATGAACGCGCGATCCGCCTCGGGCAGGGAGCCGAGCGGCCGCCTGATCTGGTCGACGATCGCCTGGCGCGCCGCGAGCCCGGTTGGATACGCCGTTTCGGCAACAGGTTGCGGGAACGGCGTCTGGCGGACGACCAGCCCCACGGCAGAGGGCGGCAACGACGGTAGCGGCCGATCGCCGCCCGTGAGGGTTGCGCGCGGCAATCCGAGTTGATCGGCGAGCCGCATGACCTTGTCGAGACGTTCGTCGGCCCGGCTTTTCTGATATTTGCGATAGCGATAAAGCGGGACCGCGCCGCGCGACGGCTCATACGGCCCGAACCGCTTGCCGTCATGCTCGACAAACAGGACCTGGTCGAACAGGCCCCAGAGTAGCGTCACCGTCTCGCCGGCAAGGTCCGGCTCGACCTCGTAGGAGGCGCCTTCCACCGAGACCGTCGCGTCGCCCGCGACCGTGCGGCGCTCGGGCTCGCGCGCAAACGCGCAATAGCGTTCCCACGAGCACATGGCGCGGACGCCTTCGCCGGGCAGATGTCGAAGCCAGTGCTCGATGCGGGCATGCGGCTCGGAACGATGATCGTTGTTGTTATAGGTGACCAGCGCCCGCCTGATCCACAGATTAGCCTCTTCCTCGTCCTTGGGCTTGTGGAAATGGTAGAGCGTTTCATGCACTTCCTTGATCGTGCGGAATGGCCGCTCGACCTTGCCTTTGGCGCGCGCTGCGGTGTGGCGATCATCGGATTTGGGCGGCATGTGCGGGAGGACCCGGACGCCGAGGCTGCCCATCACCGACTGGAACACCCGCGACCGGCTGACCGGACCGTTGTCCATGTAGATCGTGGCCGGAAGGCCCTGGAACGGGAGTTCGGGTTCGGGCTTGGCGGCAAAAGCGTTGAACAGGAAACGCAGCGCCGATTCCGCGTCCTCGCCGTAGACGCAGCGATATTCCTGATAGACCACGCCTGAGCAGTCATCGACGACGGAAAACAGCATCAGCGTTGGCTTGCCGCGCCCCTGCTCGATCCACAGCGGCGCCTCGACATGCTTGAGGTCGGACGGGCTCATGTCGAAATGCCACAGTTCATTCGACCGCCGCGCCTGAAAGCGAACCGCCGCATGCGGGCGCGTGACGCGCGCATAATCGAGGCCGGACGATCGCAGCAGCCGGTCGATGGTCGCGCGCTTGAGGAGGCCGGGGGCGACCTTCACGAGGCCATCGGGCGTCTCGACGCCGTCGTTCTCCAGGAACTCGATGGCGCGCGCTGTCGATACATGCCGTCCCTTTTTGTTGGTCGTCCTGATCTTCAGCGCGGCGATGATCTCGGCATAGCGCTCCATCTCCGCCTGCGGCGCGATCCGCGTGGTGCCGTGATCGGTGCGGCGCACCGATTTGGGCCGGTTCAACTCGCGCAGCGCGCGATACATCGTCCAGACCGAGATTCCGTAGGCGTCCGCCGCGCGGGCGACGATCTCGGTGCGGCCAGGATCACGCGGTGACAGGAGCGACAATCGACGGCGAAGATCGACCAGCGCCTCTCCGGGCGGTCGCTTCGCCCGTTCAGCCATGCGCCGCGACGGGTTCCTGCACGGGTGCGATCCTGCCGCGCTTGCCGGTGTAGCGATAGAGGGTGGCAACCGACACACCCATGCGTTTGGCGATATCGCGCACCGGCAGCGATCCTTCACGCATCATGGCGCGCGCGGCGGTCACATCGCTTGCGCGCATGGCGGGCGGGCGGCCGCCCTTACGGCCTTGCCGACGCGCCTCGACCAGCCCCGCAGTCGTGCGCTCGCGGATCAGCGCGCGCTCGAACTGGGCGATGGCGCCGAAGACGTGAAACGTCAGCATGCCCCCCGGCGTGGTCGTATCGATGTTCTCGGTCAGCGACACGAGCCCGATCGTCTCGCGCTCCAGCGCCTCGGCGGTCGCGATCAGCTTCTTGAGCGATCGGGCGAGACGATCGAGCTTCCAGACCACGAGCGTGTCGCCACAGCGGAGCACCTCGGCCAGGATGCGGGCCAGTTCAGGGCGATCGTCACGCGCACCGGATGCCTTTTCGATGAACAGCTTCTCGCAGCCGGCACGCCGGAGCGCCTCGAGCTGAAGCTCGGGCGACTGGTCGCTGGTGCTGACCCTGGCATATCCCACCCGCATGGACGTCCGATCTTCTCTAAACCCGTCGCAAGCATAGCGTTTTGCGAAGAGGGTTTCTATAACAGTTTTGACAAACGACGCGCCGCAGAAATGCGTGGTTGGGTGAGCCGGCCCCGGCGCTCGTCAGAAACCCTGGTTTTAGAGAAGACGGAAGATCGGCAGGAGCGCCCATTGCCGACATGGCTTCCACCAGTAATATGAGCACATGGATGCTGTAGAGACAGCCCGCCTCCGGCTCTTGCCTTTGGTTATTCACGACGCGGCGGCCATGCAGAATGTGTTTTCGCAATGGGAGATCGTTCGCTGGCTGACTGCGACCGTTCCTTGGCCCTACCCCGATGATGGAGCCGCAACCTTCCTAAGGAACGTCGTCATTCCCTCTCATGACGCGGAGACGGCGTGGCACTGGAGTATACGCCCGAAAGAGCGCGCAAACCTTCTGATCGGCTCGATCAGTCTGCTTGAAGGCCCGGAGCAAAACAGAGGCTTCTGGCTGGACCCTGCCTGGCAGGGCCAAGGATTGATGACGGAAGCCAGTAACGCGGTTACGGACTACTGGTTTGGCACACTTGGCAAGAGCATGCTCCGCGTGCCCAAGGCGGCAGCCAACCCAGCGTCCCGTCGAATTTCCGAGAAGCAAGGTATGCGGGTGGTTTCTCGATTCGTGTCTCGATTGGTTTCGGGAGAGCAGGAAAGGGAACTCTGGGAGATCAGCCGCGACGAGTGGCTACGTCATCAGCATTCCCGCTCGACCGCTTAAGCAAAGCGTCCATGATGGATCGCACAACACCACAACGGATAGACCCCGATGACCAGAACCGAAATGCTGGAGATTATGAAGCGTCTCGACGATCGAGCAAACGGGTTGCTGCTCACCGGTGCCTCGGACATCGATATGCTGGGCGGGATGTTCGACCTCATGCCCGACTTCAAGGCACTGCTCGACAGCCCGTACAACGGCGAGATCGAGGCGAACGCCACGCGTTTTCCCGGCCTGTATCGCTATGGCGTCATGCTCTCAAACGTCGCCGAGGGGATCGCCGATGGGGCGATACGGGTGCCGCGCTGAATGTCCGCTGCCTGCTGGCAGATAATGTGAGCAGGTATTTTCGATTGCGAGCACGTCGCGATGATTGTGAGCACGTTGGCAGATAGCGTGAGCAGATGGCCTCGCCCATTGTCAGCCAATCTGAGCAGAAATCCGCTCTGTTTGCGAGCAGAGGCCGCTACGTTGGCAAGCGCCTACAGCTAGCGATTTAACTACAACAAACCCGACCGCTATGATTGCGGCAATGCCGATAGCTGCCTTTCCCAATATGTGCAGGGGTACGACAACAGCGGCTTTCGCAGATCTTTTCGACCAGAATCTTACGATGAGGAACGCAGCGATCCAGACAGCGGCAACCTTTGGGTATCCAACATATTCTCGAATTGCGGAGCTTTGTAGGCGCCGTGCCGCCTCCAAGCTGTCGAACATACCGATATTGATTTCAATTATATGCTGCGCAAGTTCGGGAAGCGCCGCCAAAACCAAGATCGTCGGTGCCAGAACCATTGACCTGAAGCCAAGTCGATAGCTTTCAAAAATGCCGATGGCGGTTCCGCGGAGAGCACTCCAGAGAGTACGAGCAATGCTCGTCATGCCTGATCTTCTCGCTGACGATGCTCTGCTACAATTCTTGAGACGGTCGGCTCGCTAACATCGTAAAGTCGCGCCATCTCGGCGCCGGATTTGCGGCCGGAGACGACGGACTCCGCGATCTCGCGGCGCTGTTTGTCAGCCAGCTTGCGTCGCCGTCCGCCAATCCTACCTTCGGCGCGGGCTTGGGCGAGCCCGGCGCTGGTGCGTTCGCGGATCATCGCGCGCTCGAATTCCGCGAAACTGCCCACCATCTGCATCATCATACGCCCCGCGGCCGTGGTGGTGTCGATCGGTTCGGTCAACGAGCGGAAGCCCGCGCCCGCGATCTCGATCCGCTCCATGATATGCAGCATGTCCTTCAGACTGCGCGACAGCCGGTCAAGCTTCCAGACGACCACTACGTCGCCGTCACGCAGCTGCCCGATCATCTCGAGGAGCTTCGGCCGATCCCACCGTCCGCCGCTGGCGGTTTCCTCGAACACCCGCTTGCAGCCGGCCGCATCGAGCGCACGTCGCTGGGCCGCATTCGACTGGTCGTCGCCCTTCGACACGCGGGCATAGCCGATCAGATAGGGTTCGCGTGTCATCCTGCGTCTTTCACAAACGGCCGTATCCGGAGGCGGAATCAGCAGGCACGGGTTTCCGCTGCCTTCCGCCTTTCACAATCCTCTTTCATTAAGCGAGCAAAAGGCAAGAGGTTTTTGGAGGATCAAACATGCCCGCACGCATTCCAATGACCGAGCGGCAGCGCGCCGCACTGCTGGCGCTGCCCGATACCGAAACGATGGTTGTGCGACATCATGGCCTCGACGCCGAAGACATGTCGGCGATCGGTATCGCACGCACTCCAGCGACCCGGCTGAGCTATGCCCTGCAACTCTGCTGTCTGCGCTATCCAGGACGGCATCTGCGCGCCGGCGAGCTGTTGCCTGCGATCATGCTCGACCATATCGCCGAGCAGGTAGGGGTAGATGCGGGCGTCATCGCCGACTTCGCACGGCGTGCGCCGACTCGCTACGATCAGCTTGCGGCAATCAAGGCGCGCTTCGGCTTCACCGATCTAGGCCGGCCAGCTCGCACCGCGATGATGTCGTGGCTGGCAACCGAGGGCATGTGCATCGTGGACGGGCGCATTCTCCTCGACCGACTGCTGGACGAGCTGCGCACGCGGCGCATCGTCATCCCCGGTATCAGCGTAGTGGAGCGAATGGCGGCCGAGGCGATGCTTCGGGCGGAAACCGATCTGGTCGCCGCAGTCGACGACAAACTCGATACCGATATGCGTCAGCGTCTTGACACGCTGGTCGATGACAAGGTGCATGACCGACAGAGCCGTTTGTCCTGGCTGCGCGAACCGGAGCCCCGCGTCGCGTCCGCCTCGCTCACCGAGATCCTCGAGAAGATCGCACTGATCCGCTGGACCGGCATTTCCAGTGTTCCGATCGATCCCCGGCACGAACCACGCCTGACGCAATTCGCCCGCGAAGGTGTGCGCTATACCGCCCAGGCTTTCCAACAGATGCGACCCGCCCGCAGGCGGGTCATGCTCCTTGCTACGCTGCGCGACCTGGAGGCCACGCTTACTGACGCGGCGATCGCCATGTTCGGCGCCTTGATGGGACGCGCTCACCTTCGTGCTCGCAAACGCCTCGAACAGCGGGTCGCAGTCTCGGGACGCGAGGGGCGCGACCGGCTGATACGCATCGCCACGGTGCTGGAAACGGTCAGCCGGGCAGCACGCGCCGGTGAAGATATCGGCGCGGCCATCAGGGATATCATGCCTCTCGACATGCTCGATGCCGACGCCGCGATCATCCGCCGTACCGCGACACCTCACAGGGATGATGTGCTAAGCGAGATCGCAGCCGAGTACCGGACCTTCAAGCGTACAGGACCGCAGTTCCTGCAAGCGCTCGACTTCCACGGCCGGGGCGGCACCGCGGCACTGCGCAACGCGATGACGGTCCTGTCGGACCTCGATGGCGACTGGCGCAAACCGCTTCCCGCCGACGTTCCGCTCGGTCATGTCGAGCGGCGCTGGCAACGCAATGTCGTGGTTGCGGGAATAATCGACCGGACGCATTGGGAGATGGCGACCTACGGCGCGCTCGCCAATGCGTTGGCATCGGGTGACATCTGGGTGCCGACGTCACGGATGCACCGGTCGCTGGACGTGCTGCTCGCGCCATCCAAAAGCGCAACGCTCCAACCGCCGTTCTCGCTCGGCGATCCACATGCATGGCTCGATCAACGCGCTGCGCAACTCGACAGTGCCTTGCGCGGCGTTGCCCGCAATCTGGACCGGTGCGATGCCGCCCTGTTCGCCGGGGAGAGATTGCGCTTCCCCAAAGAGCAGAAGGATGATGACGCCGGGCAAGATGAAGGGCGGCACCTGACGCTCGCCTGTTACGGCATGCTGCCTGCCACGCGTATCACCGACGTGCTGTCCCAGGTCGAACGCTGGACCGGCTTCACCCGGCATTTCGGTCACGTTTCAACCGGGTTGCCGCCTGCCGATGAGCGCGCTTTCCTCGCCACCCTCATTGCCGAAGCGACCAATCTCGGGTTGTCGCGCATGGCCGAGGTATGCGGCGCGGGATCACGGCGCGCGCTCCTGCGCATGCAGACATGGCACATGCGCGAGGAAACCTTTCGGGCGGCGCTCGCCTGCCTGACCGATGCCATCCACGCCGAGCCGATCGCGGCCTGGTTCGGACAGGGACACCGGGCGTCCGCGGATGGTCAGGCGTTCTATCTGGGTGGACCGGGAGAAGCCGGCGGAGCGGTCAACGCGCATTATGGTCGCGATCCGGTGGTCAAAATCTACACCACCATCACTGATCGGTACGCGCCACTTCACCAGACCGTAATCGCCGGCACGGCAGGGGAAGCCATTCATGCGCTCGACGGTATCCTCGGCCATGATAGCAACGCCGATCTCACCGCGCTGCACGTCGATGGGGGCGGCGTTTCCGACATCGTGTTCGCGACGATGCACCTTCTCGGGCTCGATTTCGAGCCGCGCATTCCCCGTTTGTCAGATCGGCGCCTTTACGCTTTCGAACCCTCCAAGCATTACGGCAGGCTTGCACCGCTGTTCGGCCACAGGCTCAACAGGGACCTGATCGTCAGCCACTGGCCGGATATCGAACGGGCCATCGGCGCGATGCGTGATCGCACCGTTACCCCCTCGTTGATCCTGAAGAAGCTGTCCGCTTACCGCCAGCAGAACAGCCTCGCTGCGGCCCTACGCGAGGTCGGGCGGATCGAGCGCACGCTATTCACGGTGCGCTGGTTCGAGGATCCGGCTCTGCGCCGCACTGTCACAGCCGAACTGAACAAGGGCGAGGCCCGCAACAGTCTGGCCCGGGCGGTCGCCTTTCACCGGCTCGGCCGTTTTCGCGATCGTGGCTTGGAGAACCAGCAAACCCGTGCGGCTGCGCTTAACCTCGTTACCGCGGCGATCATACTATTTAACTGCCGATATCTCGGCCGCGCTGTTGAAGAAATGCGCGGTCGAGGGAAGCTGATCGACCCGGCTATGCTGTCCCGGCTCTCGCCGCTTGGCTGGGATCGCATCAATCTCACCGGCGATTACGTCTGGTCCGACCGCCTCAACCTCGATGCCAACGGCCTCATGCCGCTGCTCGCCAAGCCGCTACCGTGAATCTGTGTCCGAATAATGCACAGGGGCCTATCTGCGCGAAGGCCATTCGAACAAGGCGATCGCCAACCGGATGGCCATTTCGGAATTCACCGTGCGCGGGCATGTCCAGCTGATCCTGAAAGTCCTGCAGGTGTCCAGCCGCGCCCAGGCCGTGTTCGAGGCGCAGAAGGCGGGCATCCTTTGACCGCAGCACCCGCCATGGGCGCGGTTGCCGCGTCCGACGAGCCGATCTCCGAACGCGAAGTGCTGATCGAGCAGGTGCGCATCGTCTATCGCACCGTCGGCCGCGCCGGCTGGACGATGATGTTCCTGTCGGTCTTTGTCGCGGCGGTGTTGCACGACCAGGGCCTGCCCATCCTGATCTGGCTGGCGGTGCAGGTCGCGCTCAAGCTCGCGACCTTCGCGGAAATGCGCTGGTTCTTTTCGGAAGACAGTATCGAGCGCAATCCCGAAGCCATGGCGCGCCGGCTGATCCTGAGCCAGATGCCCCATGCCGCCGGCTGGGCAAGCCTGATCTGGCTGGTCGCGCCGCATGCCACGCCGGGGGAAATGCCGTTCGTGATGATCATCCTGGCGGGCGCGGTGAGCGGCGGGGTCACGACCTATGGGGCGCTGCCGCGCGTCCATGCCGCCTATATCGCGACGTTCGCGCTGGTGCAGCTGGTGACGTTTTTCTATCTTCTCGCGATCCCCGGCGATGATCCCTATGTCCGCTACGCGCCGCTGCTGAGCATCGTCTTCGGCATCGGCATCTTCATGAACACGCGGATCGCGGGCCAATCCTATCGCCAGTCGATCCTGCTGCGCTTCACCAACGCGCAGCTCGTCCGCCGGCTGGAAAAGGAAGTGCAGCGCGTCGAGGCGGCCGATGCCGCCAAGTCGACCTTCCTGGCCGCCGCCAGCCACGATCTGCGGCAGCCGATCCATGCGCTCGGCCTGTTCCTGGCACTGCTCGAAGGATCCAGGCTGAACGCGGCGCAGCGCGAGACGCTCGGCCTGGCCAAGTCGGCGCTGCGCGCATCGAGCGAGATGCTGGATGCGCTGCTCGATTTCTCGCGCGCCGAGGCCGGGGTGATCGTGCCGCGGCCCCGGATCTTTCCGATCAACGAGGCGCTGCGCCAGATCGAAGAGGAAATCGGCATCACCGCCGACGAGAAGAAACTCTTCTATCGCACGCGCGACTGCGACGCGCTGGTCGAAGCCGATCCGGCCCTGGTCAAGATCATCCTACTCAATCTGGTCAGCAACGCGATACGCTACACCTCCACAGGCGGGGTGTTGATCGGATGCCGCAGGCGGGGCGAGCGGATCGTGGTGGAGATATGGGATAGTGGCGAGGGAATCCCCGCCGAACAGCGTGAGGCGATCTTCAGCGACTTCGTCCAGCTCGGCAATCCGGAACGCGATCACCGAAAGGGACTGGGACTGGGGCTGGCCATCGCCCGGCGTCTGGCACAGCTGATCGGCAGCGAGATCACCCTGGCATCGGCCGAGGGGCGCGGCAGCGTATTCCGCTTCGCCCTGCCCCTGGCGCCCGCCGAGATCGGCGTTCCGGCCGGCACCGCATCCGAACCGGGGCACCTGGTCGACGGAGACACGGCGCGGCGCTCCACCCACATCCTGATCATCGAAGACGACGAGACCATCCGCGTGGGGCTCGGCGCGCTGCTGCGCCACACCGGCTATTCGGTGGATCTTGCCGAGACCATATCCGAGGGGCTGGACAGCGCCCGAAACCATATGCCGGATCTTGTGATCTGCGACCTGCGCCTGCGCGCCGGAGAGAATGGTGCCGAAGCCATCCGGCTGCTGCGTGCACAAAGCGGCCGGCGGATCGGCGCGCTCCTGATCACCGGCGAGACCCATCCCGCGCGGATCGCAGAGGCCGCGCGGGAGGATATCGAAGTGCTGTACAAGCCGACTCCCCCCGATCGCCTGCTCGAAGCGATCACCCGCGAGCTTGCCAGATGAACGGCAATCTCCGGCATCACCCCTGGGGCAGGATCGCCCGTTCGCGCACCATAGTGGAGAATGCCCGAAGGGAGCATGCGCGGGGCTGAACCGAATTGCCGCAACCCGGCATCGCCAGATATTGACGGAACGCGCCCTGCTTGCCCGTCAGGCTGCGTTGATAGCGCAACTGGTCCATGGTCTGCGCGCGATAAAAGGCGCGGACATAGCGGGCACCCTTGGCATCGCGCAGCAATTCGAACCCCATCGCGCTGCCCGGCGGCACGTCGCCGGCGGGATAGCTGGGCACTGCCCATTGGACGCGCATGAAGCCGCCAAGATCGGCGATATTGGTATCGTGCCCGGCGAGTAACGTGACCTTGGCGCCGCTCGGCGCGGACAATGCGCCCAATATCTCCATCGCAATCGGTGCGGCGGCGACACGCGCCACATAATCGGGGTGGTTGGAATATTTGAACTTGAGCGGATGGAAACGCAGCAACCGTTCGATCTCCGCGCGGGTGATGCGGCCCCAGCCGACATCCTTCATCGGCATGCCTTCGAGATATTCGAGCAGGAATGTCTGGCTTGCGGTCGATCCGATATCAATGGGGCCTTCAAGCCCCGGGCGATCGTGCGGAGCTGCGACGAGTTCGCTGGGATCCCGAAGCAGGGGACAGGCGGGCAGCGCGCAGTCGAGCACGCGGGCCAGCAACAGCAGATCGGGCTGGTAGGCACGGCTCTCCGCTGCGATCCCGCCACGCGGCGCGGCAGTCAGCGCTTCGCGATACGCGCGAGCCCCGTCGAACCAGGCCGGCGTATCGTCGAGGCCATGGAATATGGGATCGGGACCACCCTCTTGCGGGTGCGAGACGCTGGCCGGGCAGCCCGGCATGAAACCTTCGCCCCAGCTTTCCGCCGTGCGGATCGCGCGCTGCTTGCTGCTGGCCTTGAGGATGACGTCACCAGCCGCGGGGCATCCACGACCGAACAGCCCGCGCTGCGTATAATAAGCGCGATCGCCCGCGCCGAGCAGTTTGACGCCGGCGGCACCGCGCGGGGTCAGCAGGCCGAATTCGACGGGCCAGCTGGGCCATATGCTCCTGGAATAGGTCGACGGCACCGGGTTCGCCTTTGTGGGCGGACGAATGCCGTGACGCATCATCATCACGACGCGCTCGAGCTTGAGTGCCGGTGCAGACGTACGCGGCCTGGCTGCGGCGGGGGTGGCCAACATGGCGGTGGCAATGGCGACGGCAGATAGGAACTTCATCATATCCTCCCAGGTAACGCGTGTCCGGTGTGCCACGGAAATCGAGAGCCCATTCGGAGCATTTGGCCCCCGATGCGAGAGCGGATGGAAATTGCGCGGAACGCCGTTGCTGTAAGATAAATTCTATTTCTGTTGCAATATAGAATTTTTGTTCGTATTACGAGTCCTGCCGAAAAACTGGGTCAGGACCAACTGTATCCGGCGCGCTTGGGGAGGAAGAGCATGAACAGGGTAATTGCCGGTCGCAGGCTTGGTCGCATCGTGACCGGAATCAGCGTTGGCGCCATGGCGCTCGCGATCGCGAGTCCCGCATCAGCGCAGCAAGAGGAAGCGGCCGAGGCCGATACGATCATCGTCACCGGCCAGCGCGCGTCCGACCGCGCCTCGCTGCTCAAGAAGCGCGATGCCGACAACACCAGCGAGGTCGTTTCCGCCAATGACGTCGGCAAGCTGCCCGACCAGAACGTCGCCGAAGCCGTTCGCCGCCTGAGCGGCGTTTCGGTCGCGACCGACAAGGGCGAAGGCCGCTACCTCATCATCCGCGGCATCGAGCCGAATCTGGCCAATGTCACGCTCAACGGCCAGACCGCTTCGGCCCCCGAGCCCGAGAGTCGCAACGTCAAGCTCGACGACATCCCTTCGGCGCTGATCGGCTCGGTCACGGTCATCAAGACGCTGACGCCCGATCTCGACGCCAATGCGATCGCCGGCCAGGTCGATATCGACACCGTCTCGGCATTCGACAAAAAGGCGCTCTTCGCCAGCGCCCGCGCCATTGGCGGCTTCTATCAGGACACCGACCGGAGGGCGCGCGAGGGTGACGTCTCGGTCGGCGGCACCTTCGGCAACAATCGCCAGTTCGGCCTGGTCGTTGCGGGCAATTACTCCAAGCGCCCCTCATATTCGGAGGACGTGTTGTCGACGAGCCGTCAGCTCGTCAACAATATCGATCTGCCGGCCGAACTCGATCAGCGCATCTACGATCCCGCGATCCGCACCCGCAAAGGTGCCGTCGCCAATTTCGATTTCCGCCCGTCCGACGATGTGAAACTGTTCGCACGCGCGATGTATTCGCAGTTCGGTGACAACGAGATACGCAACCGCTTCCGCTTCTTCTTCCCCGGCGACAACAATGTCGCGGACACGACGACGCTGCCGCCGGGCTATTCGGCGCTGAGCACGGCCGGTGGGACGATCAATTCGACAACAGCGCGCCGCCTGCTGCGCAAGCGCCAGGAAACCACCAAGACCACAACCTATTCGACGGGCGGCGAGTTCAACTTCGGCGGCATCGAACTGAACGCCGAATATACCTATGCCAAGTCCAGCAAGAAGGATCCGGTCCGCGACGAGGTCGAATATCGCGCCGCCGCGTCGACCGGGCTCGGCGCCACATTCGTAAACGGTGCAGGCCTGCTCGACAGCTTCACCGCCAATGCAGCGGCGCTCAATCCGGCCAGTTACCGCCTCAACAACTACAAGCAGGTTTCGCGCGTCGCCGGCGAGACGCTCAACCAGTTCCGGGTCGACCTGAAGATTCCGATCGACGATCTGGGCGTGGGCAGCTCGCTCAAGTTCGGCGGCAAATATCTCAATCGCGACCGCTTCCAGGATCAGACCGGCCGCACCTTCACCGCCGTGTCGGGCACCGCCGGGACACGAACCCTCGCCGCCGATGTCGACCAGACGATCGCGACGACATTTGACGGCGCCTTCACCTTCGGGCCGACGATCAACATGAACTCGGCACAGGCATTCGTCTTCGCCAACAACACGAATCCCGCGCAGTTCACGGTCAACGCCGCCGATCAGGTCTCGCAGTCCAAGACGTCGGACTACAAGGTCAAGGAAAAGGTGATGGCCGCCTATGCGATGGCGACGATCAAGGCCGATGGCCTCACCGTGATCCCGGGCGTGCGCGTCGAACGGACCGAGGGCGATACTGCAGCGATCATCTATCGCGCCGGCGTCACCACCCTGGCCAGCGACTTCGATTCCTTCGGCCATTATCAATATACCGACTTCTTCCCGGGGGTGAACGCCAAGTACGAGTTCAGCCGCAACCTGCAGGCACGCGCCGCGATCACCACCGCGATCGGCCGTCCGCCGTTCGTCAATCTGGCGCCGACGGTCACGGTCGACACCGCATCGAACACCGTCAATCAGGGCAATCCCGGGCTCAAGGCGCAGCGCTCGCTCAACCTCGACGCCGCCCTCGAATATTATTTCACCGGGGAAGGCGGCCTCTCGGTGTCGGTGTTCTTCAAGCGCATCAAGAACCCGATCTTCGCCACCACCGCGCTCAATCAGACCGGTACGTTCGGCGGCGTCGCGCTGACCAACGCGACGGTCAGTTCGTTCGGCAACGGGACGGAGGCGACACTCAAGGGCATCGAGTTCGCGGTCCAGAAGCCGCTGACCTTCCTGCCCTCGCCGCTCGACGGCTTCGGCGTGAACGCGAACCTGACATTGTCGGGATCGACGCTGAAGGTGCCCGGCCGTACGATCCACACCCCGCTGGTGGGCCAGGCCAAAAGGATCGCAAGCGCCCAGCTCTATTACGAGAAATACGGGCTGTCGGCGCGCGTGGCGCTTTCATATCGCTCAGGATATCTCGACACCGATGGTGGCCTCAACGTCGCCGACCCGACCGGCAATTCGGACGGATATTTCGGCAAGATCACCACGATCGATGCCCGCATCGGCTATCGCCCGGCAAAGTTCCTGGAGGTGTTCGTCGAGGGCACCAACCTGACGGATGCGCAGGACTATTATTATTTCGCGACACCCTCGCGCTTCCGCGAAGTCGAGAAATACGGCCGTTCGATGCGCGTCGGCCTGTCCCTGACCTACTGACATGAAAATGGCCGGGGTTTTGAGCCCCGGCCAGCTTCCCCTCCAAAACGGTCGTTCCCTGTGGGGCCGGGTATTTCCCGGCCCCTTTTTTAGAGCCGGACCAGTTCGCCGCTCGCTGCCGACGTGGCGGCGGCCTCAGCCAGCGCAAGCGCAAGCACGCCGTCGCGATAGCCGACCAGCGGCTGGGCAGTGCCGTCGACGATGTCCGCGAAATGCGCGACCTCGCGGGCATAGGCAGCCGCATAGCGATCGAGGAAGAAGTTCTGCAGCTTGTCGCCGGTGCTGCCGGCCTCACCCCAGGTCTCGACCGTGGTTTCCAGCTGGTTCTGTGCGCGGATCATGCCCTTCGATCCGAACGCCTCGATCCGCTGGTCATAGCCGTAACCGCTGCGCCGGCTCGACGAGATGACGCAGAGTTTGCCCGATGCGGTGCGCAGGATCGTCTTTGCGGTATCGGCATCGCCGGCTTCGCCGATCGCCGGGTCGATCAGCACGGCGCTCGACGCGAACACCTCGGTGACCTCCTCCGCCAGCAGCCAGCGCGCCATGTCGAAATCATGGATCACCATGTCCTTGAAGATCCCGCCCGAGACCTTGACGTATTCGATCGGCGGCGGGGATGGATCATGGCTGATGATGTGCAGCGTCTCGAGGCTGCCGACTTCGCCGCCGGCGAGCCGCGCCTGCAGGCTGGCGAAATTGGTATCGAAGCGCCGGTTGAAGGCGAGGAACAGTCTCGCGCCCAGTGCTTCCAGCCTTTCGCCCGCCATGCGGGCGCGGCCCAGATCCTGATCAAGCGGCTTTTCGCAGAACACCGCCTTGCCCGCTTCGGCCGCGGCCAGGCTGTAATCGAGATGCGTGTCGGTGGAACTGGCGACGATCACCCCCTTGATCGCCGGATCGGCGAGCGCCTCCTCGACCGTCGAGACCCGGGCATCATGGTGCGCGGCAAGCGCGGCGGCGGCATCCGCGAACGGATCGACGATGCAGGCGAGGCGGAGGCGCGGATTCGCAGCGACATTGGCCGCGTGAATCCTGCCGATGCGGCCGGCGCCGATAAGGGCGATATCGTGCATTCTATCCTCTCTTGAATTGGAACAAATGTTCCTTAACCGATGCTGCCGACGAGCGCGATAGTTGCGTTCCAAAAATCGAACAGATATTCCGGTTTTTCACCGGGAGACATTTTCACTGATGACCGATACCTCGACTGCCCCGGTAACCGCCGAGCAATTGCGTGCCGAGATCGTGCGGCGCTACGAGACGCTGAGCAAGCGGCTCAAGCAGATCGCGCAATATATCCTCGATGAACCCAATGATATCGCGCTCGAAACGCTGGCGGTGATCGCGTCGCGTTGCGGTGTGCAGGCCTCTGCGATCGTGCGTTTCGCCCAGAGCTTCGGCTTCGAAGGCGCCAGCCAGATGCAGCGACTGTTCCGCGACGGGCTGCTCAGCAACAATGCCGCGCTCGGCTATTCCGAGCGCGTCCGCCAACTCGGCGAGACTGCCAACGACCAGGGTGCGGATCCGGCCGCGCTGCTCGCCGAGTTCGTCGAGGGCAATATGCTGGCGCTTCAGAATCTGATGCAGACGGTGAGCGGCACCGACATGAAGGCTGCGGTCGACGCGATCGCCGCGGCAGAGACCGTGCATGTCGTCGGCTTTCGCCGATCGTTCCCGGTCGCATCCTATATCGCCTATTCGCTGCTCCAGGCCGGAAAGCGCGCGATCTTCATCGATGGCGTCGGCGGGCTGGGCATGCAGCAGGTTCAGGCGATGGGTGACAACGACCTGCTGATCGCGATCAGCTACCAGCCCTATTCGGAAGAGACGGTGGCGATCGTCAACGCGGTGCGCGCGCGCGGCCATACAGTGCTGGCGATCAGCGACAGCCTGGTCAGCCCGGTCGCCAAGCCGGCGCAGCATGTGCTGCAGGTACGCGAGTCGGAGGTGCGCAAATTCCGCTCACTCTCCGCGTCGATGTGCCTGGCTCAGGCGCTGGTCATCAACTTCGCGTTCGAAGCGAGCCGCCAGCCGGCAAAGCGCCAGTCGAAGGGCAAATGATATAGGAAACGCATATTCCATGTGCTTATTTTTATGAAACGTCTGTTGCAAATGAAATAGCATTGGAATAGACGTTACAGACCACGGAGAGGCGGTCTGAACAACACATGGCTGAGGGTATTGAGGCATCAGGTGGAGAACGCCGGCTCGATCTCATCACGCTGGGGCGTGCCGGGATCGACCTGTATGGCGAGCAGATCGGCGGCCGGCTGGAGGATATGGCGAGCTTCGCCAAATATATCGGCGGTAGCCCGACCAACACCGCCATCGGCGCGGCGCGGCTGGGGCTCGATGCCGGGCTGCTGACCCGCGTTGGCGGCGATCATTTCGGACGCTTCATCCGCGAGGAATTGCAACGCGAGGGCGTCGCGACCAGGGGCGTCAAAACCGATCCTGACCGGCTGACGGCGCTGGCCATTCTCGGCATCCGCGATCCCGATACCTTTCCACTGATCTTCTACCGCGAGAACTGCGCCGACATGGCGCTCGTCGCGGACGATGTGGACCCCGACTTCATCGCGAGCGCGGGCGCGCTGCTCGTCAACGGCACCCATCTGTCGCAACCCGGGGTGTTCGCGGCGAGCATGAAGGCCGCCGAACTGATGAAGGCGCAGGGCGGGCGCGTGATTTTCGACATCGACTATCGCCCGGTCTTGTGGGGATTGGCCGCCAAGGCGAACGGAGAGGACCGTTTCATCGCGAGCGCCGCCGTCACCGCCGAGCTTCAGCGCGTGCTCCCCTTTTGCGATCTGATCGTCGGCACCGAGGAAGAGGTGCATATCCTCGGCGGCTCGACCGATACCGTCGCGGCCCTGCGCGCGATCCGCGCCCACAGCGATGCGTTGCTGGTATGCAAGCGCGGCGCCGCGGGATGCGTGGCCTTTCCCGGCGACGTGCCGGATGACCTGGATGACGGCATTGTCGGACGAGGTTTTCCGATCGAAGTGTTCAACGTGCTCGGCGCGGGCGATGCCTTCATGGCGGGGTTCCTGCGCGGCTGGCTGCGCGGCATGCCGATCGACACATGTTGCGAGATCGCCAATGCGTGCGGCGCGATCGTCGTGTCGCGCCATGGCTGTGCGCCGGCCATGGCGTCGTGGGACGAATTGCAGGTCTTCCTGCGCGGGACATGGCCGCATCGCCTTCGGGAAAGTGCGGCGCTCGAGCAGCTCCACTGGTCGAGCAACCGGCATGGCGAGCGCCCCGAGCTGACCGTGCTGGCGATGGACCATCGCAGCCAGTTCGACGATCTCATCGCCGATCTCGGTACCGGCGACGCGGTCCGGATCGCGCATTTCAAGAATCTTGCGCTCAAGGCGGTGAAGCGGCTTGCCGGTGGCGACCCGCGTTACGGGATGCTGCTCGACGGCCGCTTCGGCGCACGCGCACTCGAAGCCGCGGCGGACCTGCCCTATTGGATCGGCCGCCCCATCGAGCTGCCGGGATCGCGCCCGATCGCGTTCGAAGGCTCGCCCGATGTCGCCGCGACGCTGCGCGAATGGCCGATCAACCATGTCGTCAAATGCCTGGTCTTCTATCATCCCGACGACGAGCCCGAGATGATCGCGCGGCAGGATCGCCAGATCCTCCGGCTGTTCGACGCCTGCCGTGCGACGCGGCACGAATTCCTGCTCGAGGTCATCGCGTCGAAGCACGGCACGATCGACAGCAACACGATCGCCCGCGTCATCGACCATGTCTATGCGCTCGGCGTCTATCCCGACTGGTGGAAGCTCGAGCCCGCCGAAGACGGCGCGACCTGGAGCGCGATCGAGGCGGCGATCCTGCGCCATGACCCGCTGTGCCGTGGCATCGTCCTGCTGGGCCTGTCCGCGCCGCAGGAGGAATTGCTGGCGGGGATCACGACCGCCGCGGGTTTCCAGCTGGTCAAGGGCTTCGCGGTGGGCCGCACGATCTTCCACGATGTCGCGACGCGCTGGCTTTCGGGTGAGATCGATGACGATAAGGCCGTGGATGCACTGGCGGAGAATCTGCGCGTGCTGGCGGATGCATGGCGCGACGCGCGCCATGTGAAGGAAATGGTGGACTGATGAGCAAGACGGTGCGCCTGACCATGGCGCAGGCCCTTTGCCGATATCTCGCGGCGCAGTCGGTCGAGATCGACGGCGTGGCGACCCCGTATTTCGCGGGCGTCTGGGCCATTTTCGGCCATGGCAATGTTGCGGGAATCGGCGAAGCGCTGGCCGGAATGGGCGATACGCTGCCGACCTGGCGTGCGCATAACGAGCAGGGCATGGCGCATGCCGCGATCGCATTCGCCAAGCAGTCGCGTCGCCTGCGCGCCATGGCCTGCACCACGTCGATCGGCCCGGGCGCAACCAACATGGTGACCGCCGCTGCGCTCGCCCACGTCAACCGGCTGCCTGTGCTGTTCCTGCCCGGCGACGTCTATGCCAGCCGCCGGCCCGATCCCGTTTTGCAGCAGATCGAGGATTTCGCGGACGCGACGGTCAGCGCCAATGACTGTTTCAAGCCGGTCTCGCGCTATTTCGACCGCATCACCCGCCCCGAACAGATCCTCGAGGCATTGCCGCGAGCGATGCAGATACTCACCGATCCGGCATCGTGCGGGCCGGTCACGCTCTGCCTGTGCCAGGACGTCCAGGCAGAGGCGTTCGACTATCCCGAGAGCTTCTTCGCCGCCAGGACCTGGCGTCAGCGCCGCATGCGTCCCGACGAAACCGAACTGGCGGCCCTGGCCGACGCGCTTCGTGTCGCCGAGGCGCCGCTGATCGTCGCCGGCGGCGGCGTGCTCTATTCGCGCGCCGAACATATCCTCGCCGATCTGGCCGAACGCACCGGAATTCCGGTTGCGGAGACCCAGGGCGGCAAGGGATCGCTGGTTTGGGATCACCCACAGGCGCTCGGCGCGATCGGCGTGACCGGCACCAGTGCCGCGAACCGCGCAGCCGAGGCGGCCGATCTCGTCATCGGCATCGGGACGCGTCTTCAGGATTTCACCACCGGATCGCGCACGTTGTTCGCGGGCAAGCGGCTGTTCCAGATCAATATTGCCCAGCATGACGTCGGCAAGCAGGCGGCAGAGCCGGTCCTGGGTGACGCCCGGGCCACGCTCGAAGCGCTGTCCGCAGCGCTCGGTGACTGGCAAGCGAGCGCCGCGTGGCGCGCACGGAATGGCGAGGCCATCGCCGAATGGAATGCGGCCTGGGATGCCGCGACCGCGCCCGGCGATGCGCTCGCTTCGGATGCGCAGGTCATCGGCGCGGTCTGGCGGCAGGCCGGTGCCGACGCGACGGTGGTGTGCGCCGCTGGCGGCCTTCCCGGCGAGCTCCACAAGCTTTGGCGCTCGCACCGCCCCGGCGGCTATCACGTCGAATATGGCTTTTCGTGCATGGGCTATGAAATTGCCGGCGGGCTCGGCGTCAAGATGGCCGACCCGTCACGCGACGTCTATGTCATGGTCGGCGACGGCAGCTATCTGATGCTCAATTCCGAGCTCGCCACATCGGTGATGCTTGGCCACAAGATCACCGTCATCCTGCTCGACAATCGTGGCTATGGCTGCATCAACCGACTTCAGCAGGGCACCGGCGGCCGGCCGTTCAACAATCTGCTCGCCGACACCCGGCACGCCACGCTTCCCGAGATCGATTTTGCCAGCCATGCCCGCAGCCTTGGCGCAACCGCCGAGAAGGTCGACGATATCGCCGGCCTGGAAGCGGCGCTGGTCCGGGCGTCGGCATCGGACAAGAGCCATGTGATCGTCATCGATACCGATCCCGTCATCGTCACCGAAGCCGGCGGCCATTGGTGGGACGTGGCGGTGCCCGAAGTCTCGGCACGCGCGGAGGTTCAGGCCGCACGCCGCGCTTATGAAAACAAGCTGACCGGAGAGAGTGAATGAGCATCCGCTGGGGCGTCAGCCCGATCGCCTGGTGCAATGACGACATGCGCGAGCTGGGTGGCGACACCACGCTCGACATGCTGCTGACCGACGTGAAGGAGATCGGCTTCGACGGCGTCGAACTCGGCAACAAGTTCCCGCGCGATCCCGAGACGCTGGCGCCCATCATGGCGGGCTATGGCCTCGATATCGTCGGCGGCTGGTATTCGTCGAACCTGCTGATCCGAGACGCGGACGCCGAGATCGCGGCGCTTGCCGATCACCTGGCGCTGCTCGAATATATGGACTCGTCGGTGTTCATCCTGGCCGAGACCTCGAACGCGGTCCATTGCGACCGCTATGGCAGCCGGCTCGATACGCATCCGGTGCTGGCGCCAGGCGACTGGAAACAGTTCGGCGAACGGCTGAACAGCGTCGCGCGCTACATCAACGATCGCGGCATGCGCTTCGCCTATCACCATCACCTCGGCACCGTCGTCGAGACGAAGGACGAGCTCGATCGGTTCTTCGACGCGACGCAGGACCATGTCGGGCTGGTACTCGATACCGGTCACGCGCTGTTCGGCGGGATCGAGCCAATCGACGTGATCAAGGCGCGCCCAGAGCGGGTGATCCACGTCCATTGCAAGGACATCCGCACCGCCAAATATGATATGTTCCGCGCCAACGGCACCAGCTTCCTCAACGGCGTGGTCGGCGGCATGTTCACCGCGCCCGGCGATGGCGACTATGATTATGCGCCCTTCATGCGCGCATTGGCCGACATGGACTATTCGGGCTGGATCGTGATCGAGGCCGAACAGGATCCGGCGGTCGCCAATCCCCGCGACTATAGCCAGCTCGGCCTCGATACGCTCAAGCGTCTCGCCACCCAGGCGGAACTCGCCTGATGTCGCTTCTCGTCCATTCGGCTGCGCCCGCCGCCGACGGAACCGTGCTCGACGTCACGCCGGAAAGTGCCGGCTGGACCTATGTCGGGTTCCGCGTCGTCAGGCTGGCAGCGGGTCAGGATTATGCACACCGCGAGGAGGGACGCGAGGCGTGCCTGGTCATATTGTCGGGAACGGTGTCGATCGACGCAGGCGGCGAGACCCTGGAGGGATTGGGCGGACGCAAGAGCGTGTTCGACGGCGCGGCGACCTCGGTCTATCTGCCCGCCGGCACCGACTATAGGATCCGCGCGGCGGATGCCGCCGAAGTCGCGATCTGCACGGCCCCCGGCACCGGTGCCGGCCAGATCCGCGTGATCCGATCCGACCAGGTCGAAGTCCGCGGCAAGGGCAGCAATACCCGCCACGTCCGCAACATCCTTGCCGACACCGACGCGGCGGAGAGCCTGCTCGTCGTCGAAGTGATCACGCCCGGCGGCAACTGGTCGAGCTATCCGCCGCACAAACATGATCAGGACGCTTTCCCCAAGGAGACCTTCCTCGAAGAAACCTATTATCACCGCCTGTCGCCGCCGCAGGGCTTCGCCTTCCAGCGCGTCTATACCGACGCGCGCGACATCGACGAGACGATGGCGGTCGAGGATGGCGACGTGGTGATGGTGCCGCGCGGCTACCACCCGGTCGGCGCCCCACATGGCTATGACCTTTATTATCTGAATGTGATGGCAGGCCCCCGGCGCAACTGGGTGTTCCGCAACGATCCCGCACATGACTGGATCGTGCGCCAATAAGGACCCGCATGGTGAGACAGATTGACCACTTCGTCGCCAGCGCCGGCGACAGCGCCTTCGTCGTTCCGACGATGGAGTGAAACCCGGCTTCCGGAAAAGCCGGAAGCCGCAACAGGCTCGAATGCCGACAGCAGAGCGGCGGCGAGCGGGAGAGCAAGCATGCTGAAGGCATTTGCGACGGGGCCGGACCTTCCGATCAGGACCGATATCGATATCGACGCCACCTATCGGCGACACCGCACACGCATCATCATCGCGATCACCGCCGGCTATGCGGTCAGCTATATGTGCCGGCTGGCGATCAATGTGGTGAAGAAGCCGCTGATCGACGGCGGCATCTTCACGCCCGAGGATCTCGGCAATATCGGTTCCGCGCTGTTCTATTCCTATGCCGCGGGCAAGCTGATCAACGGCTTCGTCTCCGACCACGCCAATGCCCGCAAGTTCATGGCGATCGGGCTGATCCTGTCGGCGCTGTGCAACATCGTGATGGGCTTTTCGACGACGGTCGCGGTTGCGACGGTCGTCTGGGGACTGAATGGCTGGTTTCAGAGCTATGGCGCCCCGGCCTGCGTGGTTTCGCTGGCAAGCTGGTTCTCGAACAGGGAGCGCGGGCGCTTCTACGGCATCTGGTCGACCGCGCATTCAATCGGCGAAGGGCTGAACTTCCTGGTCACCGCATCGCTGGTCGCGGCGCTGGGCTGGCATTGGGGTTTCTGGGGACCGGGGATCGCGACGCTGGTCGCAGCGGTCGCGACCTATTTCGCGATGGCCGATCGTCCACGCACCATGGGCCTGCCCACCGTCGCCGACTGGAAAGGTGACCGCTACGAGCCGACCGGCTACGAACCGACCGGCGACGAAGCGGCCGCGATCGCGGCGACACCGCCCAGCGGCGTGTTCGCGACCCAGCTCACCATCCTCAGGATCCGCGCGGTGTGGATCCTCGCGGTCTCGAGTGCGCTCGTCTATGTCACGCGCTACGCGATCAACAGCTGGGGTATCCTCTATCTCCAGGAAATCCGCGGCTACTCGCTGGTCGAGGCGGGATCGATGCTGACGATCAGCACGCTGGCCGGCATCGCGGGCGCGGTGGCGTTCGGCTTCATCTCCGACACATTCTTCGGCGCGCGGCGACCACCGGCCAATCTGCTGTTCGGCGTGGTCGAACTGATCGGGCTGCTGCTGTTCTTCTTTGGCCCCACCGGCGTGCTGTGGACCGGACTGTCGATGATCCTGTTCGGGCTCGGCATGACCGGGCTGGTCACCTCGATCGGCGGGCTGTTCGCAATCGATATCTGCCCCAAGCGGGTTGCCGGCGCGGCGCTCGGGATGGTCGGCGTGTTCAGCTATCTGGGCGCCGGGATCCAGGAGACCGTGAGCGGCAAGTTGATCAATGGCGGCATGACCATCGTCGATGGCGTACGCCATTATGATTTCACCGCGGCGATCTGGTTCTGGATCGGCGCGTCGCTGCTGTCGGTGCTGCTCAGCTCGACACTCTGGAACACGCGCCTGCGCGACTGAGGACAGATGATGGACCGACGCAAATTCCTGTGGGGTGCAAGCGCACTGACAATGCTTGCCGGGCTGCCCCGCCGCGTGATGGCGGCGGTCGCACCGGGCTATCCACGACTGCTCGAAGGGCCGATGATCGGGGCATCCTCGACCACCGGGTTCAAGGTGTGGAGCCGGGCCAGTGGGACGTTCGGCGTGGCGGTCGAATATGCCACCGATCGGGCATTCACCGATGCGAAGACAACCTCCGTGGTGCCGGCGAGCGACGCCGACGATCTCGTCACGCAGATCGCGGTGAGCGGCCTCAAACCCGACACGACCTATTATTACCGCATAAAAACCGACGGCATTGCCGACCGCAATCAGCCGATCCCGTTCCACACGCGCACCGCGCCGGCCAGTCCACGCCCGATCCGCATCGCCTTCGGATCGTGCGCGCGTGTGCAGATCGATCCGCAACAGCCGGTGTTCGATGCGATCGCGGCAATGGAGCCCGATCTGTTCCTGTGGCTGGGCGACAACATCTATGCCGATAGCGACGCCGAGGCGGCATTCGGCGACATGTATGCGCGCCAGCGCAGCGTGGCCAGCCTGCAGCCGCTGCTGCGTTCGGTGCCGCAACTGGCGATCTGGGACGATCACGATTTCGGCCATAATGATTCCGACGGCACCAATCCCGTCAAACCGATGACGCTTCGGCAGTTCAAGCGCTGGTGGGCCAATCCGGCATCGGGCCTGCCCGATACTCCCGGGATATTCTTCCGCCACAGCTTCGGGCCTATCGACATTTTCATGCTCGACGGGCGCTATTACCGCGACGCGCCTTCTGCGCCGAACGGCCCCGCCAAGACGATGCTCGGCCCGGCGCAAAAGGCGTGGCTGAAGCGCGAGCTGAAGGCATCCAGGGCGGTCTTCAAGCTGCTCGTCTCCGGCACCGGCTGGTCGTGCGCCGAGCGCGGCGGCGACAGCTGGGCCATGTATCTCGACGAGCGCAACGAACTGCTCGACTTCATCCGCGACAACGGGATCGGCGGCTGCCTGGGCATTTCCGGCGACGTCCATATGGGCGAGGCCAATTGCGTGCCGTGGAGCGAGAAGGGCGGCTATGATTTCTACGATCTGGTCAGTTCCGGGCTCGCCCAGTTGCTCAGCCCGAAGTTCGTCGATCAGCTGCCCGAAGTGCGTCTGCGCAGCCCTTGGGTGGGCAGTGCGAATTTCGGCGTGCTCGATTTCACCTTCGGTGCCGATCCCAAAGTCGAGATGAGCGTGCGCAACGTGATTGGTTCGTCGGTGTTCGATCCGGTCACCGTAAGAGTCGCCGATCTCGTCAATGGCTGCGAGAGCTGGAAGGCCGCAATCGATCCCAAGGAGATGAAGCGGCGGCTGCGCGTCGAGCAGGGCGGCAGCTATTACGGAGTGGAGAAGTGATGCGCTTCGACATGGTCGCGATGCCGTCGGAAGAGTTCGAGGCGATGAAGGCGCGGTTGCCGAGAACGACCGCCGAAGGCCTGTTCGACACCTACCGCATCAGCCAGGGGACCTGGTATAAATTGCGTGACGGCCAGCCGGTGAAGCGCACGACGGTCGAGCGGTTGCGCGCACGCTACGCGCAGGTCGCGGGCGAATGAGCAAGCGTCCACTCCGCATCGCGCTGATCGGCAGCGGCTTCATGGGGCGCGCGCATGCGATGGCATTCGCCGCAGCGGGACGCACCTTCGATCTGCCGGTCGAGCCGCTGCTCGAGATCCAGGCCGATCGTGACGCGGCGAGCGCAGCACAGGCTGCCGCCGCGCTCGGCTTCGCGCGCTCCACGGGTGACTGGCGCGAAGCGGTGACAGACCCTGCGGTCGATCTGGTCGCGATCGCGACACCCAATATCCTCCACGCCCCGATCGCGCTTGCGGCGCTTGCGGCGGGCAAGCCGGTCTATTGCGAGAAGCCGCTTGCCGCGACCGTCGCGGAAGCACAGGCGATGGCCGATGCCGCCGCGGCCTCCGGCCTGCCGACCGCGGTCGGCTTCACCTATCTCTACAATCCGATGATCGCCATCGCCCGCGACCTGATCGCCGGAGGCGAGATCGGCGAGGTTACGGCGTTCCGCGGCATTCATGCCGAGGATTTCATGGCGTCGGCCGATGCCCCCTTCAACTGGCGGTGCGAGCCCGAACAGGCCGGCGGCGCGCTCGCGGATATCGGCAGCCACATCATCGCAATGGCGCGCCATCTGCTGGGGGAGATTGCCGAAGTCTCCGGCACGCTCCACACCGCGCATCCGGTGCGCCGGGATCTCGACGGCACCGAGCGGGCCGTGAACGTCGACGACCAGATGGATGCGCTGGTCCGCTTCGCCAGCGGGGCGACAGGCACGCTGTCGGCAAGCTGGATCGCGACCGGACGCAAGATGGGTCTCGGCTTCGAAGTCAGCGGCACCAGGGGCTCGATCGTCTTCACGCAGGAGCGGTTCAACGAACTCCAGCTCTATCGCTCCGGGCCCGGCATCAACAACGGCTTCACCACGATCATGGCCGGGCCCGGCCATGGCGATTATGGCGCGTTCTGCCCGGCGTCAGGGCATCAGATCGGTTATAACGACCTGAAGACCATCGAAGTGAAAGCCGCAATCGATGCGGTGCTGGGCGATTCCGGCAACGTCAAAAGCTTCGCCGATGCACTGAAGGTGGAACAGGTCGCCGACGCCATCCGCACCTCGCACCGGGAAGCGCGCTGGGTGCGTCTCTAGATCCGCGCCAGCGCCTCGATCAGTTCGGCCTGGATCGCCGGGGTCGACGCCAGCACCGTGCCGCCCATCAGATCGAGCATGCCACCCAGCGTGTCGGTCACCAGCCCGCCGGCTTCGCGGACGATCACTACGCCGGCCGCCATGTCCCAGGCGCTGACGCTCTGTTCCCAATAGGCGTCGTGCCGTCCGCAGGCGACCCATGCCATGTCGATCGCGCCAGCCCCGATGCGGCGGATGCCGGTCACCCGGTTGGTGAGGCGTTCCATCTCGGCATAGAATTGCTCGTGGTTGGGCTTGGTCTCGAAGGGGATGCCGACCGCAAGCACGGACTCGCCCATCGTTGCGCGCGCCGAGACATGGATCGCCTTGCCGTTGAGCCAGGCCCCCTTGCCGTTCTCGGCCCAGAAAGTCTCTTTCAGCACAGGGGTATGGGTGACGCCGGCGATGACCTCGCCATCGCGCGCGAGCGCGATATTGACCGCGAACAATGGCGATCCGGTGAGGAAATTGGTGGTGCCGTCCAGTGGATCGACGATCCACACATGCGACGCGTCGCTGCCGGGCTGGAGGCCGCCTTCCTCACCCAGAAAGCCATAGGTCGGCGCATGCGCCATCAGCGCGGCTTTCACCGTTTCCTCGGCGCGCAGATCCGCTTCGCTGAACATGTCGGCGACGCCGGCCTTGTTTCGAATGGTGAGCGAGGAGATTCGGGCCTGATCGGCAAGCAGCCCCTGGCCGGCCGTTTCGGCGGCCGCGAGCATGACGGAAAGAAGCGGGGATATGGTCATACGCCTATGAATATCTATTCTGAATTAAGGTCAATATAGAAAATATGTTGCATTTCTCACCATGCCGGGCATTCTGCCCGCTATAAGGACCGATCGGGAGAGGGAAATGACAAAGCGCCTGCGGCTATCCGCGATAGCCGGTTTGCTGTGCGGAGCCGCGTCTTGCGCCTATGCGCAGACCGCTGCCCCGCCCCCGAGCGTACGCGCCATCGCCGAAACCGCGGCCACGCTCGGCTCCGGCGCGGACGGCGCGGTGCTGCTCGACGATCCCGCGGGCAAGCTGATCCTCGCCGGTGCCGAATCGGGTGGCATCGATGTATTCGACATGGCGGGGCAGCGCATCGCGTCGCGCGCCGTTGGCAACATCCGCGCGCTGGATGCGCGCGGGACGCTGATCGTGGCACTCGACGGTCCGAAAAACGCGCCATTGCTGTTCCGCGCTTCAGCCGGCGGCGCGCTTGCCCCGCTCGCGCTGAACGGGATCAAGGCCGGCATGACGGTTGCGGGCCTGTGCCTTGCACGCAGCCACCGCGACGAAACCCTCTATCTGTTCCTGCTGGGAGACGAAGGCGCGATCGAGCAATGGTCGCTCACCGCAAATGCTTCAGGCGGCATGGAAGGCCGGCTGGCGCGGCGCATGGCACTGGGGTCGGAAACCGGATATTGCGCGGCCGACGATCGCGGCTCGGTCTATATTTCGCAGGAGGCCGTCGGCGTCTGGCGCTTCGCGGTCGAGCCCGAGGCCGAGATCAAGCCCGAGATCGTCGATATCGTCCGTCTGGGCCATATCACCGAAGAGGCAAAGGGTGTCGCGATTGCCGCGGATGGCCGGCTGGTCGTGTCCGATGCCTCAGCCAACCGCCTCAACCTCTACGACCCGCAGGCCGATCACGCCTATCTCGGTTCCGTCGCCGTGGCTGCCGGCGCATCGATCGACGGCCTGGAGGATGCGGGCAGCCTGACCGTCGCGGGCGGCATGTTGATCGCGGCCGACGATGACAATGCGCCGCACAACGCCAATTTCAAGATCGTGGCATGGAAGGCGTTGCTCGATGCCGCGGGGCTGGCGGAACGTGCGGCCCCCGCCGTGCCATCGCGCATGCCGATCGTCCTGCCCTCCGCCGAGACTGCGCCTGTCGAGACCGGCGGCGACGCGGCGGACGATCCCGCGATCTGGATCGACACCAAGGATCCGTCACGCAGCGTGATCATCGCCACCCAGAAGCAATCGGGCCTCTACGTCTATGATCTGTCGGGCAAGGTGCTCCAGTTCCTGCCCGATGGACGGATGAACAATGTCGATCTGCGCGAAGGCTTCAAGCTGGGTGGCAAGACCGTGACGCTCGTGACGTCGAGCAACCGCACCCAGCGCAGCATCTCGATCTACACGCTCGATCCCTCGACGCGACAGCTGACCAATGTCGCCGATGGCGTGCAGGCGACCGGTTTCGACGATCCCTATGGCCTGTGCATGTATCGCAGCAGAACGGGGAAACACTATGTCTTCGTCAATCAGGGCGACGGCGCGATGCGTCAGTGGGAGTTGATCGCGACACCCGCCGGCAAGGTCCGCACGAAGCTGGTCCGCGAGCTTCCGTTCGCCAGCCAGGTCGAAGGCTGCGTCGCCGACGACGAAACCGGCATACTCTATGTCGGCGAGGAGGATGTCGGCATCTGGCGCCAGGGTGCCGAGCCCAAGGGCGGGCCGGCACGCACGATGCTCGCCGCGGTCAAGGACAACCCCGCGCTCAAGGACGATATGGAAGGGATGGGTCTCTACAAGCTGGACACCACCCGCGGCTATCTGATCGTCTCCAGCCAGGGCAATGACAGCTATGCGGTGTTCCGGCGCGAGGGCGACAATGCCTATATCGGTTCATTCCAGGTCGGTGCCAATGCACGCGAAGGCATTGACGGCATTTCCGAGACCGACGGACTCGAAGTCGTCAGCGCTTCGGCAGGCGGGATTTATGCGCATGGCCTGATGGTGGCGCAGGATGGCCGCAACGTCTCACCACCGGAGCACCAGAATTTCAAACTGGTGCCCTGGGATCGAATCGCGAAAGCGCTGAACCTGGAAATGCGGTGAGATGAACCCGGCGCGCCGGATCGTTTGAAGGCTATACAGCATCCCGGAGGATGACGGCCGCCACCGCGCGGGCCAGATCCTGCTGCCGGAACGGCTTGCCGAGCTTGTGCATGATCCCGTTGGCGCCGCGCGGTAGCTCGCCATAGCCGGTCGCCAGGATGAACGGCACGTCCGGGCGTTCCGCGTGCGCGATTTCGGCAAATTGCGTGCCGGTCATATAGGGCATTGCCTGATCGGTGACGACCAGATCGATACCGGGCTCGCGTCGGAAGATCTCCAGCGCCTCCTCGCCCGAACAGGCTTCGAACACCGTGTGGCCAAGATCCTCCAGAAGCGCGACGGTGTTCATCAGCACCAGGCTGTCATCGTCGACCGCCAGCACGGTCAGGGGCCGGACATGACGTGGCGGGGCCGGCTCGCTCCGCGCGACGCTTGCGGCCTCGTCCGGTTCGGCGGCAGGCAACCACAATGCCGCCGTCGTTCCGCGTCCAGGCTCGCTTTCGAGCACAAGCCGCCCGCCCAGCTGCTCGGCAAGGCCATGCACCATGGACAGACCAAGTCCCGTGCCCTTGCCGACCCCCTTGGTGGTGAAGAACGGCTCCATCGCGCGCGACAGCGTGTCGGCATCCATGCCCGCGCCGTTATCGACAACGCACAGCGCAACATAGCGCCCCGGCTCGAGGCCGTACCGGTCGCCGGTTCGCACCGTGTGCTCTTGCGCGACGATCCCGATTTCACCGCCGTCCGGCATGGCGTCCCGGGCGTTCACCACCAGATTGAGCAACGCCATTTCAAGCTGGTTCACATCGGCGACGATCGCGTCGAGCGCGAGCGGAAAGCGCGTCTCGATGCGGATCGAGGGGCCAAGCGCGCGCTTGATCAGTTCGGTCATGCCGCGCACCAGTGCCGGTATCTCGACGCGTACGGGCTCCAGATCCTGGCGGCGCGCAAAGGCGAGCATACGCTGGGTCAATGTCGCACCACGGCGGGCGCCCTCCACGGCGTTGTCGAGCAAGCGCAGCGCCTGCGCATCGTCACCCAGCCGCTTACGCAGCAATTCCAGGCTGCTGAGCGTGGCCATCAACAGATTATTGAAATCATGCGCAACGCCGCCGGTGAGCTGGCCGATCGCGTCCATCTTCTGCGACTGGAACAGCGCCTCGCGCGTCTGCTCCAGCTCCCGCCTGGTCTGCTCGCGTTCGGTCAGATCGCGGGTGATCTTGGCGAAGCCGACCAGTTCGCCGACCTCGTCCGCGATGGGATCGATGACGACATGCGCCCAGAATGTCGAACCGTCTTTTCGGACGCGCCATCCCTCCGCCTCGAACTTGCCCTCGGTCGCCGCCGTGCGCAGCGCGCGCTGAGGCAGGCCGTCGGCGCGATCCTCCTCGCGATAGAAGCGTGAAAAATTCTCGCCCACGATCTCGCTGGCGGTATAGCCCTTGAACCGTTGAGCGCCCGCGTTCCAGTTGATCACGCGACCATCGAGGTCGAGCATGTAGATCGCATAGTCCCTGATCGCGTCGACGAGCAGGCGGTAGCGGCCTTCTTCGCTACGCGATGCGAGCAGCCGCTGAGCGTGATCCATCAAATCCCCTTGCCGGCCATCATTCTCAATGCGCCTGGCGCATCAGGTGCCGCTGAACAACGCCTCAACATGTTCGGCGTTCCGACATGCCGACGATTGCGAATATGGCCGAAAATCCGATCGATAGACAGTGGGATACCGCATCCGGCACGGCAAGGTTCGGCGGAACTTGGCATGCCCCAGCACCGCGTATCCATCTTCACGGTCGTCTGAATATGGAAAACCAGATTTCCCCAATTTAATTATTGCGACTCATTAGCATTAGCTTCTATGCGCACGCCTCGACGACAAAGGGGTGGCCGTGATGAAGAAATCGACGATCGTACGATGCCTGCTGGGATGCGCCGCAAGCATCGGCTGGCAGGCCGCCGCCTCGGCGCAGCAGCCGGCCGACACGGATGAGAAGCGGGATGACATCATCGTCACCGGCCGCGCTGCGGAGACCGTCGCGATGGCCTCGAAAGCCGATATTCCCGTGCTCGAAAATTCGCAGGCGATCTCGATCATCTCCGAACAGACGCTTGCCGATCAGGGCGTTCGCAGACTCGGCGATGCGCTGTTCAACGTCGCGGGCGTTTCGCGCAACAACACCTATGGTTTCTTCGACGGGTTCAATATCCGCGGCTTCAACGCGTCTTCGGGCGCGACCTATCTCGACGGCCTGCTCGACGACACCGGCTATGGCACGTCGGAGATGATCGGGCTCGAACGCGTCGAGGTGGTGAAGGGCCCGGCGTCTGGACTGTTCGGCCAGGGGCCGCTTTCGGGCATCGTCAATCTGGTCAGCAAGCGCCCTCGCGACGAAACATTCCTGGATGTGGGTGTCAGTGCCGGATCCTATGATCTGATCGAACTGCACGCCGATGCGAATGGCGCGCTGACGAAGAATGGCAGCCTCACCGCGCGCATTGCCGCCGTCTATCGCAACCAGGATTTCTTCGTCGACTCGTCGGGGCAGAAGCGCATCTTCCTGGCGCCCTCGCTGCGCTGGAAGATCACGCCGGATACCACGCTGACGCTGCTGGGCCGCTACCAGAAGGACAATATCAGGCCCTGGTCGCCGACGACTGCCTATGGCACCGCGCTGCCCAATCCCAATGGACCGCTGCCGATCAGCCTGTCGATCAACGACACCGAATATCCCGCCGTCCAGAAGAACGACTATTGGAATCTGGGCTATGTGTTCGATCACAATTTCAGCGACGCCGTCGCGATCCACCAGTCGCTGCGCTATCAGGATTTCCACAATTCGTGGGACAATTGGCTGTTCATCACGGGCATCAACACCCAGGATATCCCGGCCACCGCGACCACGCCGCTTATTCCCGCCTATAGCCGGGTCAGCCGCGCCTTTTACGGGCCCTATGAGCAGAACGGCACCTACTTCCGGGTCGATACCAATGTCAGCCTGCGCTTCGATACCGGGCCGCTGAACCATTATGTGCTCGCCGGCATCGACTATGGCCGCCGCAGATCCGACGACACCAATCTCTACGACACCAGCAGCCCCTATTATCTGAATCTCTATGCGCCGGTCTACGGCACGGTGAGCACGCATAATCCGGCACTGCCGCTCGCCAGCGCCGGCAGCCGCACACGCCAGCTCGGCTATTATGTGCAGGACCACATCAAACTTGGCGATGTGCTGACGCTCACGCTCGGCGGTCGCTGGGACGATGCGTCCGCGATCAATCTGAGCGGCGGCGTGCGGGGCGCGAAGACCAAGGCGAGTGCCTTCAGTCCGCGGGCGGGCGCGACGCTGGCGGTCAACGACTGGACGTCGCTTTATGTGAACTACTCCAAGTCGTTCACGCCACAATTCAGCTACAAGGACGTCAATCAGGAAGTCCTGCCCCCCGAACGCGGCGTCAATTACGAGGGCGGCATCAAGATCGCACGCGGCGACGGCACGCTGACCGGCATGCTCACCCTGTTCCAGCTGACCCGCGCCAACGTCGCCACCGCGGACGCCGTGCTACCCAATGTCTATGTGCTCACCGGCGAACAGCGCACCCGCGGGATCGAGGCCGAGGGCGCATGGCGTCCGGCCGCCGGCGTCGAGCTGACCGCGGCCTATACCTATCTCGATGCCAAGGTGACCGCGGACAACCGCCTGCTCGTGGGATCGCGCCTGGGCAGTGTGCCGCGGCACATCGTGAATCTGTGGGGCCGGTACACGATCCAGAGCGGCCCGCTCGCCAATCTCGGCGCGGGCGCCGGGCTGCATCATGAAAGCAACCGCGCCGCCAGCACGGCATCGGCGGTTCCGGGCGCAACCAAGCCCTTCTATCTCGACGGCTATCTGCTCGTCGACGGCGCGCTCTATTACAAATTCGGGGACTGGGCGGCGCAGGCCAATATCCGCAACATCTTCAACGAGCGCTATTTCCCGACGGGCTCGCTGACGCGTACCACGCCAGGCGAACCGCGCACCTTCATGATCTCGCTCCAGCGCCACTTCTGATCCATGGCTGCGCTTCCGTCCTTCGCCGACCTCGTCCGGCGCATGAGCCTGCCGGCGCGCGCACTCGGCGCCATCGCGGGCGGCTATGTCGTCACATCGCTTGCGGTCGCCTGCCTGGCGCGGACCCTGCCGATGGCACCCGCAGAGGCAAGCATTGCGGCGACATTGGCGTCATTCGCGATCTTTGCCGTGATCGTTCTGGCCGCTTTCTCGGCGCGATCGGTGCTGCGCCTCTGGCTATGGCTCAGCGGCGCCATGCTGGTGCTGGGTGCCGGGCTGTGGCTGTCGATCGTCACGGGAGGACGGCTGTGAAGGACGGTTTCCGCCAGTCCATGGCCTGGCTGCACACATGGTCCGGACTGCTGCTCGGCTGGCTGCTGTTCGCGATGTTCCTGACCGGCACCTCCGCCTATTTCCAGCACGAAGTGACGCGCTGGATGGAGCCGGAGATCAGCGGTTCGGCCGATCCCGTGACCGCAAGCGAAGCGGCCGTGCGCTATCTGACCAAAACCGCGCCCGACGCGAAAAGCTGGTTCATCACCCCGCCCGACACGCGCAGCATCGCGACATCGGTTTTCTGGCAACCCGCCGGCGATCGCCCGCGCGGGCGGCGCAGCGATACGCAGGCAACGCTGGACGGCAACGGACACAAGGTGGAGGCACGCGAGACGCGCGGCGGCTTCTTCCTCTACCGCTTCCATTTCGACCTGCATTACATGCCGGTGTTCCTGGCGCGCTATCTGGTCGGCATCGCGGCGATGTTCATGCTGGTCGCGATCCTGTCGGGCATCGTCACGCACAAGAAGATCTTCGCCGATTTCTTCATGCTGCGTTTCGGCAAGGGGCAACGCAGTTGGCTCGACGCCCATAATGTGACTGCCGTCCTGGCGCTGCCCTTCCACCTGATGATCACCTATACCGGCCTCGTCACCCTCGCGACCATGTATATGCCCTGGGGTATCGCGGCGAATTACGCGTCGCCCGACACGTTCTTCGAGACGACGTTCCCCGCGCGTGCCGAAGTCGAAAGAAGCGGGCAGCCCACGCCACTTGCACCGCTCGGGCCGATGTTCGCTCAAGCGACCGCGCACTGGAAAGGTGCGAATGTCGGCGGCGTCAGGATCGTCAGTCCGGGCGATACGACGGCAACCGTCGCGCTGACGCGTTCGTCCGCCGATGCGATCGGCTCGCGCGGCCAGACGCTGATATTCTCGGGCACGAGCGGCAAGCTGCTCAACGCCAGCGCCGCGAGCGGCGGTGCGGCGGCGACCGAGAGCGTGATGATCGGCCTCCATGCCGGCCGGTTCGCGGGCTGGGGGCTGCGCTGGCTCTATTTCCTGTCGGGCGTCGGCGGCACGATCATGGTCGGCACCGGCCTGGTGCTGTGGACGGTGAAGCGCCGCGCGAAACTGCCCGATCCGGCGCGGCCGCATGTCGGCTTTCGCCTGATCGAACGGCTCAACATCGCGGTGATCGCGGGATTGCCCGCAGGGATCGCGGTCTATTTCCTCGCCAATCGCCTGCTCCCGCTGGGAATGGCCGAACGCGCCAACTGGGAAATCCACAGCCTGTTCATCACCTGGGGCGCGATCCTGATATGGGGCATTGCGCGACCGGCAAGACGCGCATGGGTCGAAGCGCTGGCCTTGGCTGCGCTGCTCTACGCGTCGATACCGCTGGTGAACGCGCTGACGACACCGCGCAATTTCGTCGCCAGCCTCGCGCATGGCGACTGGCTGTTCGTCGGCTTCGACATGGCCATGCTGGCGCTGGCGTTGGCGCTGGGTTGGGCATCACGCAAGGCGCATCGCTTCAACCCGGCACCCAAGACGAGAGCGCGCGCAAAGGCGCAGATGGTCCCCGCATGATCCAGCCACTCATCCTTATCTGTGCCACGATCGGGTTTCTCTGCCTGTGTACGGCGATGCCGCGCCATCACGCTGCGATGGTCAGGCGCAAGGTCAGTGCCATGGAGGCACGCACCGTGCGGATATCCGGCTGGATCGGTATCGGCGCGGCATTGCTGCTCAGCGTGGGCCTGTTCGGCGCGGCCTATGGCGTGCTTGTGTGGATCGGGCATCTCACCGCCGGGGCTGCGCTCACGGTCGCACTGCTGACCTTCCGGAACAGCCAGTCGGCGCGGTGAATCGTTTGGCGCCAGAGCGCCTCTGAACGATTTTATCCGCCCTAAAGCTGGTGCCCTGTGCGGTCGCGCTTCGTATCGAGATATTTGGCGTTGTGCGGATTGGACGGCAGGCTGTGGGGCACACGCTCGACCACGTCGATGCCATGCGCGGCAAGCTGGCTCACCTTTTCGGGATTGTTGGTGAGCAGGCGGATGCGCGTCTGGCCGATCAATGTCAGCATGCGCGCCGCCACGCCGAAATCGCGCGCGTCGATCGCGAAACCCAGGCGGAGATTGGCGTCGACCGTGTCGAAACCCTGATCCTGCAGGCTGTAGGCGCGCAGCTTGTTGATCAGGCCGATGCCGCGGCCTTCCTGGCGTAAGTAAAGCAATATGCCCCAGCCCGCGGCGATCGCATGAAGCGCGGCGTGGAGCTGCGGGCCGCAGTCGCATTTCAACGATCCCAGCACATCGCCGGTCAGGCACTCGCTGTGCAGCCGCACCAGTGGCGGGGAGCCGTTTGGCTCGCCCAGGATCAGCGCGATATGCTCCGTGGCGTCGTCGCGGCTGCGGAATGCGACGATCTCGGCATTCTCTGCCGCTTCGACCGGCAGGCGCGCGCGCGCCGCGATGGCGAGCGCAGCCGAATCGTCATAAGCATCGATATCCCCGGGCACGATCGTCACTTCGGCATCGCCCTCAGCCGCAACGAAGAAGGCGGGCAGCAGTCCGGCCAGCCGCGCCAGTTCCAGTGCAGCTGATGCCGCATCCTCGATTGCGACCGGGACGGCGCGATACGGTCCCTTGAGCGGCGTTGCGAGGTCGAAGGCCGGATCGGCGAGCGCGACCGCACCGGCCAGGTCGATCCAGGGCGCGCGCGCCACCCGCACCGGTCGTGCGGGATCGGCGGCGGCAAGCTGGTTGCCGAGCTTCAGCGTCGCCGCGCGCGTCGACGAGATCAGGATATCGGCGTCTTCGGCCGGATCGAAGGCCGCGAGCCGCCCCGCATCGGCGGTTTCCACCGCGAGCAGATGGAGTGTGCCGGCAGCCCCCGCGATCGCGATCGGCCAGCCGCGCTTCAGCGCATCGATGGCGCGGGCCGCAGCGCGCGGATCGCTCAAAGGCGAAACTCCGTGACGATCGGCACATGATCGGACGGCTTGAGCCAGCTCCGGCAGGATTCGTGGACCTTGTGGCCCGTCGCAAGCGCGGCGACGTCCTTCGACGCCCACATATGATCGAGCCGGCGGCCACGATCGGACGCCAGCCAATCCTTCGCGCGATAGCTCCACCAGGTGTAGAGTCGCTCGGGCGCGGGCACGAAATGCCGGCCGAGATCGACCCAGTCGTTCGCGGCCTGCAACCGGGCGAGCGTTTCGACCTCGATCGGCGTGTGGCTGACGACGTCGAGCAACTGCTTGTGGCTCCACACATCGCTTTCCAGCGGCGCGACGTTGAAGTCGCCGACCAGCAATGTCGGCACCGACAGCGTTTCCGACCAGGCGATCATCCGTTCGAGGAAATCGAGCTTCTGACCGAACTTCGGATTGACCGTGCGATCGGGAACATCGCCGCCGGCGGGCACATAGACATTCTCTATGCGCATGCCGTTTTCCAGCCGCACGCCGATATGCCGCGCCTCGCCGTTCGCCTGCCAGTCGAGCCGGTCGTCTTCCCAGCATGGCACCTTGCTGACGATCGCAACGCCATGATGCATGCGCTGGCCGTTGAGCAGCAGGTGCGTGTAGCCGAGGCGGCGAAAGGCATCGACGGGGAATGTCTCATCGACCGTCTTGGTTTCCTGAAGGCAGAGCACGTCGGGTGCCTCCTCCTTCAGGAAGCGTTCGACGATCTCCATCCGGAAGCGGACGGAATTGATGTTCCAGGATGCGATCTTGAGAGTGTCTGCCATCGCCTGCGCTGTAGCGCCCGCGTGGACACCGCCGCAAGAGCCGATCATGCTGCGCTATCGAGCTTTGGTTGACGAAAGCCCACCCGGACCCAACGGGTCCGCAAGGCCGAACGGCCGCCCGAGCTTATGCGAGAAAGCCAAGCGCGCGGATGCGCGCGCCCGGCAATTGAGGGCCCCTTAAGACGCCAAAGGCCCCCGCTCCGGGGGCGTGGAGCAGGGGCCGACCTGGCGTTCGTCACGCGAGGCTGGATCGGGCTGCCAAGCAGGTAACAGGGGGGAAATCCTGATCGACCGTGCCCTCATCCGCATGATCATGAATAGCGCCCCCTACCTGTCGCCAACATGAATGATCTCGTTCAGGGGCGACCGAGCGGACGCCGCGGATCGCTCCATTTGAACGCACTGTCGGATACGGGCACGTTGAAGCGCTGATCGTTCAGTCGCACCGAGGTGCGGTTGTTCTGGGAATCCAGTGCAACCCAGCCCTGCAGCATCAGCCCGCCCGGGGCAGAAGCATTGCGCGCGAAAGCCAAGGTCAGCGTGCCGAATTCGGGGCGCTTGGGATCGCGCGCTTCGACCAGGACAATACGATCGTCGGCGGTCGGCACGATCTTTGCGACGCCGGCAATATCCTTCTTGGGATTGAGCAACACGCCGAGCGGCGAATTGCCGACCGGCCAGCGCTGCACCTGGCGCACCTGATAGTCGATCATGGTCAGCGACTTGCCGTCGCCGACGATGAGCAGGGGCACGCCCTTCTGATACTGGAAACGCACCTTGCCGGGCCGCTTCATCGTGAGCTCACCGGTCACCGCCTTGCCCGCGCGATCGGTCTGGACGAACGTCGCGGTCATGCTCTCCACCGACTGGAGATGCGCCGAGACCTTGTCGAGATCGCCGGGGGCGGCGATCACGGCGGGCGCCACCAGCGCGGCGATCCCCAAAGGGGCTGCGGCAAGGGCAAAGGCAAAACGGCGAAACATCGCAAACTCCCGATCGATTTCCGGCGGCTCTGCCGAACACGCCTTGAATGCGGCGTGAACCCGCTAAGTTCCGTGGCTGGCCTGCGCGGCCCTACAGTGGACGCCCGTCGGTATCCATGAGCACGTCGCGACGGCCGACATGGTCGGGACGGGAGACGAGGCTTTCCTTTTCCATCCGCTCGATATGGCGTGCGGCGCGATTATAGCCGATGCGAAGCTGGCGTTGCAGCCAGCTGGTCGACGCCTTCTGGCTTTCGGCGACAAGCTGGACGGCCTTGCGATATTCCTGATCCTCGGGCGTATCATCGCCGGTCGGCGCGCCATCGAGCGCATAGCCGCCATCCTCGGGCTCCTCGGTGACCGCCTGGATATATTCGGGCGTACCCTGCGCGCGCCAGTGATCGGCGACGCGCATCACTTCCTCGTCGGAGACGAAGGGACCGTGGACGCGCGCGATCTGCTTGCCGCCGGGCATGTAGAGCATGTCGCCCTTGCCGAGCAGCTGTTCGGCGCCCTGTTCGCCCAGAATGGTGCGCGAATCGATCTTGGAGGTAACGGCGAAGCTGATCCGCGTCGGCAGGTTCGCCTTGATCACACCGGTGATGACGTCGACCGACGGGCGCTGCGTCGCCATGATCAGGTGGATGCCGGCGGCACGTGCCTTCTGCGCCAGCCGCTGGATCAGGAATTCGACTTCCTTGCCCGCGGTGATCATCAGATCGGCAAGCTCGTCGACGATGACCACGATCTGTGGCAGCGGCTGATAGTCGAGCTGCTCCTCTTCGTAGATCGGCTGGCCGGTGTCCGCGTCATAACCGGTCTGGACGCGGCGGCCGAGCCGCTGGCCCTTGGCACGCGCGGCACGCACCTTGTCGTTGAAGCCGGCAAGGCCACGCACCCCGACAGAGGCCATCATCCGATAGCGTTCTTCCATCTGCTCGACCGCCCATTTGAGCGCACGCACCGCCTTGGCCGGATCGGTGACGACAGGCGACAGGAGATGCGGGATCCCTTCATAGGTCGACAGTTCGAGATGCTTGGGATCGATCATGATCATCCGGCACTGGTCCGGGCTCAGCCGGTAGAGCAGCGACAGGATCATGCAGTTGAGCCCGACCGACTTACCCGAGCCGGTGGTGCCTGCGACCAGCAGGTGTGGCATCGGTGCGAGATCGGCGATCACCGGATCGCCGGCGATGTTCTTGCCGAGGATCAGCGAGAGTTGCGCGGTCTGATCCTGGAAACTGGTCGAGGTGACCAGTTCGTGAAGCGAAACCGACTCGCGATTCTTGTTGGGCAGCTCGATGCCGATCACGTTGCGACCGGGAATGGTCGCGACGCGCGCGGAGAGCGCGGACATGTTGCGCGCGATATCGTCGGCAAGCTGGATGACACGACTTGCCTTGATGCCGGCCGCGGGCTCCAGTTCGTACATGGTGACGACGGGTCCGGGGCGAACCTCGACGATCTGGCCCTTGACGTGGAAGTCGTCGAGCACAGTCTCGAGCAGCCGGGCATTGCGTTCGAGTGCGGCCTTGTCGAGCACGATGCCGGTGGACGGTGGTGCCGGCGTGAGCAGATCGGCACCGGGCAGCTTGTAGCGATCGCGCAGGTCGAACGACGCCTGGACCGGCGCCTGTGATTTCTTTTCGGGCTCGGGTTCGGGGCGCTTGCCGGGCAGCGAGATGATCGGCGGGCGGCGCTCCTCGACGGTCTGTACCTTGCGCGGTTCGGGCTTGCGCGCGGGCTCGCGGATGACGACGTCGCGTTCGGATACATCGAAGTCGTCATCGTCATCATCGCCACGATCGCGACGGCGGAACAGCCAGGCACGCTCGCCATCGTCGAGACCCAGGCTGCGGGCCCAGACCACCGCACCGCCCAGTGCGATAAACAGCCCTGCGACGACGCGGGTCCAGTGACGGATCGTCTCGTCGGGAACGAAACCAACCACCCAATCGATCATATTAGCGCCGGCGAGCCCCACCGCTCCGCCGAAGCTGCCCGGCAGATAGGGCACGGAATCGGATCGCATGATAGCGAGGGCGACAGCGATCAACGCGATGCCGGCAAGCGCGCGCAGCAGCATTGAGCGCCAATGGCCGACCGAAACGCCGCGCCACAGCCGCGTCGCGAAGATGATGGGCATCGGAACGACGAGCGCAATCGCTGGACCGAACACCCAGAGCAGCAGATCGGAGGTCCACGCGCCGAGACCGCCCACCAGATTTCGGGCAGGGCCGCCGGCCGCGGTCATCATCGACGGGTCGCTCGGCCGATAGCTGGCCAGGGCAAGCAAAAGCAGCAATGCGACGAAGGCGAGCGCAATCGCGCCGGCAAGTGCGCTGCCGCGCACCGCACTCCGCTTCATCGATTCCCGCCAAATGGGAACGGTCTTGGTCCCGACTCGGCTCGCCATGCCAACCCCCTACGCTGCGAAACGGCATCGTCCCGCAACGGCACAATGCCTTTTCGGGGGAGTCTGCGTCAAGAGTCCCGCATTTTTCGGGGATTAGCGCACGCAGTTGGGGCGTGTTCGGAAGGGGCGTCGGTCGGGCTTTTGCACGCCCCAGGGACACGCTAGGAGGACATATGAACAGTAGCAGCCCCCTTCGCAGCGACGTGATCATCCTTGGCGGCGGGCTTGTCGGCCTGACCCTCGCGATCGCGCTCGACGCACATGGCCTGACCGCCGCGGTGGTCGATCCGCTCGATCCGTCGACCCAGCTCGCGCCAGGCTTCGATGGCCGCGCTTCGGCGGTCTCGAGTGCAAGCTGGCGCATGCTCGACACGATCGGAATAGGCGCACGGCTGACGGGCCAGGGCTGCCCGATCAAGGAGATACGCGTCGCCGACGGCCTGGCGCCTGGCGGTCTCGATTTCGTGCCGGGCGAGGATGACGAGCCCCTCGGCATCATGTTCGAGAACCGCAGATTGCGGGCTGCGCTTCACGAAACCGCGCGGCAGGCTGCCGGCGTGACGCTGTTCGCGCCCGCCCGCGCAGCCGATGTCGAGCGCGCGCCGCATGGCGTGACGGTGACGCTGGAGGATGGCCGGGTGCTCGCCGCGCCCCTGCTGATCGCCGCGGAAGGGCGCAATTCGCCGATGCGGGAGGCCGCCGGGATCAACGTCGCGCGGTGGCAATATGATCATGTCGCGATCGTCTCGGCCTTCGAGCACGAACGCCCCCACGGCAATGTGGCCTATGAGATCTTCTATCCCGCCGGCCCCTTTGCGCTGCTGCCGATGCTGTCGGCAACCGAGGGGCTTGGGCGATCGGCGATCGTCTGGTCGGTCGCGCGGAAGGACGCGCCGGGCATGCTCAAACTGTCCGATCGCGCCTTCCTGGCCGAAGCGGAGAAGCAGATGGGCGGGCTGCTCGGCCGGCTTTCCCCCGCCGCGCCGCGATCGAGCTATCCGCTCGGTTTCCACCATGCTGCGCACATCACCAGCCACCGCATGGCACTGGTCGGCGATGCGGCGCACGGCATTCATCCGATCGCCGGACAGGGCCTCAACCTTGGCTTCCGCGACGCGGCGGCGCTGGCGGAGGTGATCGTAACGGGTGCGCGGCTAGGCCTGGATCTCGGCGATGCGCAGATACTTGCGCGCTACGAGCGCTGGCGCAGCCTCGACACCTTCATGGTCGCAGCCTCGACCGACGGGCTGACGCGTCTGTTCGGCGTGAAGGGACGCACGGCATCGGCGATCCGGCGCTTCGGCCTGGGCGCGGTGCAGCGCATCCCGCCGCTCAAGGCCCGCTTCATGGCGGAAGCACGCGGGGAATCGGGCGACCTGCCCAAGCTGCTTCAGGGAATGATGATTTAGGGCCGTCCTGTCGCTCCAGCGACAGATCGAGCGACGACGATATCTCCAAACGAAAATGGGGGCTGGCATTGCTGCCAGCCCCCACTGCGCCGAGCTTTACGAACGTCTCAACCTTGCGGCGATCCATTCTCGCTCAGGGCGTCGGTGCTTTCCACCCTTTGGCCGAAACCTCCGGGCCGTTCACCGGCTCCTTCTTGGGGTGTCGCGCCGCCTCCACTTGCGTTTCGGCTCGTCTACACCGCTTCCGGCGCCTGCCTTCTGCTTCCACTCAGCCATTTTCCGAAGAAAATCCTGCGCTTTCACAGTGGCTTGCGGTTGATCGAGGTGTCTTTGGTTTCCCGCCGATCTCTCTCTTCCACACCCCGAAGCTGTCATGGAAACCGAGTCGCGCAAAGCGGAAAATGGGGTCTTCGGCCTGTGGATAACGGGGATATCGGGGATAATCCGGCCGGTACGCAGATCGTTGCCCAGCGGGTCGAGTCGCATGCGATGCGGCGCCTTTAGGGCGCGATCGAAGCGGTGAAAAGGGGATACCTTGCGGACGTATGAGCGGCAGAACGCACGCATGCGAAATGGGGGCCGGCATCGCTGCCAGCCCCCACGCTGCCGAACCCGACGCGCCACACCCAAAGGCCGGCCGCCCGCGCTTCGGCGGTTTGGCGCCCGCGCTCCAAAGAGCGGAGACCACCGTTCGGCTTCATCCTCAAATCGCGTTCCACATACGCTCTCGCGCGTGTTTCCCGACGCTTGGTCCGTCGCCTGAACCGCCATTTCCAGCCCAGAATCCCGAGGGATAATCGGCATCCACACCGGTTCCACGGGTGAGAAGGTGTCGTCCGTCGCCGTTCGATCTCTCTCATCCGCAGGGGAAAGCTTTCATGGCCTTGCGAGTCGCGCAAAGCGTTTCCTGCTGTGGATAACGGGGAAAACGGGAAGAAGTTTGGATCAGCGAGGATCTGGCCCCTAGTCGACGGTGATGTCGCCCTTCATCCCGAAGCCGGTGTGCATCAGATGCGAACAATGGACATGATAGCTGCCCTTGGCCGGCACCAGCGTCACATCGGCGCTGAGCCCCTTCTTCAGCTCGACCTTGCCATTCTTTACGGCGCCGGCGCTGGCGGGGTCGATCCGCGCCGCGGCGAAGAAGTCGGGCGCGTCGAAATTATGCCCGCCCGAGCCGCGATTGACGAAATGGAGCGTCACCGCCTGCCCCGCCTTCAGATGAAGCGCAGCAGGCGTGAAGCTGAAATCGGCGAGAACGATCTCGGTTCGCGCGGGCGTCTGGGCAAACAGCGAGGTAGGAAGGAAAACGGCAGCGAGAACGAGTGCACGAGTCGGACGCATGGCAAATCTCCTTGCGCGCGCGATTAGGCGCTCCGTCGAATGTACCCCCGATGAAGGCTTTCAACCCCGCCCAGGTGCCCATTCCGGAGCCGCGAGGGCGAAGCCCGAAAACTCGAAGCCGGGTGTCACCGTGCAGCTCACCAGCGCCCAGCCTTCCGACGCCTCCGTTGCCTGCCAGGCGTGCGCGGGCACGATCCCCTGCGGATGTTCACCCGCCAGCACATCGCCGCCCAGCCGGACATGGCGTACCGGCCCAGCCTCGTCTTGCGCAATCGAGAGCGTCAGTGGATGACCGGCGTGCCATAGCCAGATCTCGGTCGCGTCGACCCTGTGCCAATGGGACCGCTGGCCCGATTCGAGGAGAAAATAGATCGCGGTACCGCCGGCCCGCGCATCCGGTCCGGATTCGGCCCGCCAAGTCTCCCTGAACCAGCCGCCCTCAGGGTGAGGCTTGAGTTCCAGTTGCTCGATGATCCGCTGCGCCGTGTCGGGCATATGTTTTTCCGAAAAAAGAATACTGGGTTTCAGTGACTTGCATTGTTGTGCGAGGTTCATGCAACTCGCGCGATAGTCGCGACGTTGTCCACCCATCATTGATTTAAATCAAAGGGAAATAGTCATGCGTACTCTCATGCTCGCTCTCGGCGCCATCTCGCTTGCGGTGCCTGCCAGCTTCGCGCTGCCGACCGACGGCGCCTCCGCCAAGAAGCGGAATCACAGCTATCGCGAATGGCGTGGACGCGATGGGCGGACATATTGTCGCAAATCCAACGGAACCACCGGCCTGATCGTCGGCGGCGTGGGCGGAGCGCTCGTCGGCCGTGCCGTCGATACGCGCGGCGATCGCGCAACCGGCACGATCCTGGGCGCCGCCGCGGGCGCGCTGATCGGCAAGGAAGTGGACAGCAAGCGTCGCTGCCGCTGAGTCGGACGCAAACTGTTCAAGAAATGGCGCGCTTCGGCGCGCCATTTTTTTGCACGCAACCCTTTGTTCGCCACATCGTTGACAGCTTGGGGCGTGACACGAACGCGAGGCTGCCGTGCAGACACCGAGCATATCGAATCCAGTCGATTCTTCGCATGCCTATCTTGTCCACGGCACGAATACCTGCCCCGAATGCGGCGGACGCCATTGGCATGTCGGCCGCTTCTCCGCGCAATGCGCATCGTGCGACACGCCGCTTCCCTTCACCGCGCCGGGCCTGCGGGCATTACACAGCTGATCCCCTATCGGCTTTGGGGCGTGAATTCTGCGATCAGGTCGTAACGGTCACCTGGAAAGGTTTGCCTCACCCAGGTGATGGCGGTGCCCACTCGCCACGTCCAGCGCTCGAGTTGGAGGCAGGCGGCGCCCGGCGCGATGCCAAGCAGTCGGGCAATGCGTGCTTCGGCCGGCACCGCCGCGATGCGGTGCCGCGCGTCGCTCCATGCGACATGGCCGAGCAGCCACGATCCCGGCGCGGTGCAGGAAAAATCGATATCGCGCGCTTCTGGTACCGCACCCAGCGCGATCAGGCGCGCTTCGTGGCCGAAGGGGTCGCCCGCAGCATGATGCACGCCATCCAGCGCGATCACCTGCCCCTTGGTGTCCAGTTCATCGCTCACCAGCCATTTGCGCACACGCCGCTCACCGAGCACGAAGCGATAGGCGTCGCCGCGCGCCGCGATCACCTGGCCGATATCGGGCACGTCGAGAACGGGCGCCTGGACATGCGGATGCGCGACAAAGGATCCGGCACGGCGGCGGCGTTCGATCAGCCCGGCGCGGCTGAGTTCGGTCAACGCCTTGCTGACCGTCGCGCGCGCGCAGCCATAATCGGCGACCAGTTCATGCTCGAACGGGATACGATCGCCGGGCTTGAGGCGGCCAGACCGGATGGCGTCTTCGATATCGCCGCGGATGCGCTCGTCGAGCGTCATGACAGGATACGCGACACCGTTCTGCGATAGCGCGCGGCGATCGCATCGGCATCGACATGGCGGCCGCCGGCGACGCGCTTGCTGCCTGCGCGCCAGACGCAATCGATCGCGCCGGCACGGCCTGCGAAGATCCAGCTGTCGAGCAGCGCATCGCCGCTCCGCCCGACGAGCGAGACATGGCCGGCATCGAGCGAGATCAGGTCGCCGGGCGCGCCGACGGCGATGCCGCCGGTCGTTCCGAGCGCCTGCGCGCCACCCGCCAGTGCCGCGTCGAACAGCCGCCGCGCGGTCGATCCGGCGCCCGCTGCCAGCATGTTGCGGCCGCGATGCGCCAGGCGCTGGCTATATTCGAGGCCGCGAAGCTCGGCGGCGGCATCGATCAGGATGTTGGAATCGGTGCCCGTGCCGATCCGCCCGCCGGCCGACAGAAAGCGCTCGGCCGGAAAGATGCCGTCGCCCAGATTGGCTTCGGTCACCGGGCAGAGCCCGGCAACCGCGCCGCTCGCCGCCAGCTGGTCGGTTTCGTTTTCGGTCAGGTGAGTCGCGTGGATCAGGCACCAGCGCGTATCGACGCCGGCATTGTCGAGCAGCCATTCGACCGGGCGCGCGCCGGAGAAAGCGAGGCTCGCCTCGACCTCTCCGGTCTGTTCGGCGGCATGGATATGGACCGGGCCCACCGGATGCATCGCGAGCAGTGCATTGAGTTCCTCGCCCGTTACCGCGCGCAGGCTGTGCGGCGCGATGCCGAGCCGGGCGTCGTCGCGAAGCAAGGCCGCCGACGCATCGAGCAGCGCAGCGAATCCGTCGAGATCCTGCACGAAGCGGCGTTGCCCGTGCTTGGGCGGCCGACCGCCGAAATCGCTGTGCGCGTAGAAGACCGGCAACAAGGTCAGGCCGATGCCCGTGGCATCCGACGCCGCGACGATCCGCGCCGCCATCTCTGCCGGATCGTCATAGCCCGCGCCATCGGGGTCGTTGTGGAGATAATGGAACTCACCGACCCGGGTATAACCACCCTCCAGCATCTCCGCATAGGCCTGTGCGGTGATCGCCTCGACATCGTCGGGCGATAGCCGGTCGAGGAAGCGGTACATCACTTCCCGCCAGCTCCAGAAATTATCGTCGCCGCCCGCTGTGCCGCGATGCTCGGACAGGCCGGCCATGCCGCGCTGGAAACCATGGCTGTGGACATTGCACAGGCCGGGAATGGCGATCGCATGGCGTTCGTCGCCGGGCTGCGGATCGGCACGATCGACACTCTCGATCACGCCCCCCGCAATCGTCACACGAACGCCGTTCGCCCAACCGGTGGGAAGCAATGCGGATTCAAGCCAGAGCGTGGTCATACGAATATGACTAGACATATTCATCGGATTGATCAAGTTTAAGCGCATGGTGATTCAAGCGGACCGTGTCTGGACCAATGCCCGGCTGGCGACGATGGCAGCGTCGGAGGCCGGCGGCGCATTGGGTGTCGTCGAATCCGGCATGATCGCATGTCGCGGCGGGATGATCGTCCATGCCGGCCCGGTGGTGGACGTCGAGGCGGCGGAGACGATCGATTGCGACGGGCGCTGGATCACCCCCGGCCTGATCGATTGCCACACTCATCTGATCCACGGCGGCAATCGCGCGCACGAGTTCGAATTGCGGCTGGCGGGCGCGACCTATGAGGAGATCGCCCGCGCCGGCGGCGGCATCGTCTCCACCATGGCCGCGACGCGCGCGGCGGGCGAGGACGGGCTGGTCGCACAGGCGCTACCCCGGCTCGACGCGCTCATCGCCGAAGGGCTGACCACGGTCGAGATCAAGTCGGGTTATGGCCTGTCGCTCGATGCCGAACTCGACATGCTCCATGCCGCGCGCCAGCTCGGCCGTCTGCGCGATGTCCGCGTCGTCACCAGTTTCCTCGGCGCCCATGCGCTGCCGCCCGAATATGCCGGCGACCCCGACGGCTATATCGATCATGTCGCGGAGGAGATGATCCCCGCGATCGCCGCGCAGGGAATGGCCGATGCGGTCGACGGCTTCTGCGAGACCATCGGTTTCACTCCCGAACAGATCGCCCGCGTGTTCCAGGCGGCGCGCGATCACGACCTGCCCGTCAAGCTCCATGCCGAGCAATTGTCGAACAGCGACGGGGCCGCGCTCGCGGCGCGCTTCGATGCCCTTTCCGCGGATCATCTCGAGCATCTCGACGCGGCGGGCATCGCTGCGATGGCGAAGGCCGAGACCGTCGCGGTGCTGCTGCCCGGCGCCTATTATTTCACGCGCGAGACACGGCAGCCGCCGATCGCCGCGTTGCGCGCGGCGGGCGTGCCGATGGCGATCGCCACCGACAACAATCCGGGCACGTCGCCGATGACGTCGCTGCTGCTGGCGATGAACATGGGCGCGACCCTGTTCCGCCTGACCGTCGAGGAATGCCTGGCGGGCGTGACGCGCGAGGCGGCCCGCGCGCTCGGCCTGCAGGCGGAGATCGGCACCCTGGAAGCGGGCAAGGCCTGCGATCTTGCGATCTGGGACATCGAGCGCCCGGCAGAACTGGTTTACCGCATCGGTTTCAATCCGCTGCATACAAGAGTGAGGCGCGGAGTATGACCCTGACACTGATCCCCGGCGATGTTGCGTTGTCCGACTGGCGCGCGGTCTATCGCGGCGCCACCCCCGTGCTCGACGAACGCTGCCGCGCCGGCATCGCCGCGAGCGCGGCCGCGGTCGAGCGCATCCTGGCGCGGCACGAGCCGGTCTACGGGATCAACACCGGTTTCGGGAAGCTCGCCAGCGTGAAGATCGGCGATGCCGATCTCGAGACGCTTCAGCGCAACATCGTGCTCAGCCATGCCGCGGGCGTCGGCGATGCGATGCCGATCCCGGTCGCCCGGCTGATGATGGCGCTGAAACTGGCCAGCCTGGCGCAGGGTGCGTCGGGCATCCGCCCGGCGACGATCGCCCTGCTCGAAGCGATGCTGATGAAGGACCTGATTCCGGTCATCCCGGCGCAGGGATCGGTGGGCGCATCGGGCGATCTCGCGCCGCTCGCCCATCTTGCCGCCGCGATGATCGGCGTCGGAGAGATTGGCGGCAAGTCGGCAGCGCAGGCGCTAGCCGACGCCGGGCTTGCGCCGCTGACGTTAGGTCCCAAGGAAGGGCTCGCGCTGCTCAACGGCACGCAATTCTCCTGCGCCTATGCGCTTGCCGGACTGTTCGAAGCGGAACGGCTGTTCCAGACCGCGCTGGTGACCGGCGCGCTGTCGACCGAAGCCGCCAAGGGATCGGACACCCCCTTCGATCCGCGCATCCACACGCTGCGCCGCCATGCCGGGCAGATCGAGACGGCGGCGACGCTGCGCACGCTGATGGCCGGATCCGCGATCCGCGCGAGCCATGCCCAGGGCGACGAGCGGGTGCAGGATCCCTATTGCCTGCGCTGCCAGCCCCAGGTGATGGGCGCGGTGCTCGATCTGCTGCGCCAGGCGGCAGTGACGCTCGGCACCGAAGCCAATGGCGTTTCGGACAATCCGCTGATCTTCGCCGAGACCGACGAGGCGCTGTCAGGCGGCAATTTCCACGCCGAGCCCGTCGCCTTCGCCGCCGACATGATCGCGCTGGCACTGTGCGAGATCGGCTCGATCGCCGAGCGCAGGATCGCGATGCTGGTCGATCCGGCATTGTCCGGGCTGCCCGCGTTCCTGACGCCGCACCCCGGGCTCAATTCGGGATTCATGATCCCGCAGGTGACCGCGGCCGCTTTGGTCTCCGAGAACAAGCAGCGCGCCTATCCGGCCAGCGTCGATTCGATCCCGACCTCCGCCAATCAGGAGGATCATGTCTCGATGGCCGGGCATGGCGCACGGCGGTTGATCGGGATGGCCGACAATCTGTCGAACGTTCTCGGCATCGAATATCTCGCGGCGGCCCAGGGCTGCGATTTCCATGCGCCGCTCACCTCAAGCGACGTGCTGGAAAGCGCGCGGGCCTTGCTGCGCGGACAGGTGCCGACGCTCGACGAGGATCGGCATTTCCATCCGGATATGGTCGCGGCGACGGCGCTGGTAGCGGGTGGGGATGTAGCGGCGCTGACCGCTTTGCCGGAGCTGTCCGCGTGATCCCCCTGCTCCGTTTGTCCCGAGCGAAGTCGAGGGACGTTGGATCCCGCGCGGGCGTCCCTCGACTTCGCTCGGGACGAACGGTGATTGATGTGCCCGGAACGAACGGGTGATGTGGCGTGATTGATTGGCTCACCATCGATCGCGGCTCTGCGCCGCTGATCGTCAGCGTGCCCCATGCCGGCACGCATATCCCCGACGATATCGCCGCCGGGCTCGTCTCCGCACCCTTGGCAACGCGCGACGCGGATCTTCATGTCGACCGGCTCTACGGCTTCGCCGCCGAACTCGGCGCAACCGTGATCCGCACCGCGATCTCGCGCACCGTCATCGACGTGAACCGCGACCCATCGGGCGCCTCGCTCTATCCGGGACAGGCGACGACCGGGCTCTGCCCGATAGAGACGTTCGACGGAGAACCGCTCTATCGCGACGGTCATGGGCCCGACAATGCGGAGATCTCGCGCCGTCGCGAGACCTGGTTCGATCCCTATCAGGCCGCCCTCTCGACCGAGATCCAACGCCTGCGCGGCGAGCATGCCCGTGTCGTGCTCTATGACGCCCACTCGATCCGCAGCATCGTGCCGCGCCTGTTCGAGGGCGAACTGCCCCAGTTCAACATCGGCACCGATGGCGGCGCCACGTGCGACGCCGCGCTGGCCGGCGCGGTGGAGGCCGCGTGCGATGCCAGCGGGCAGAGCCGCGTCACCAATGGCCGTTTCCGCGGCGGCTGGATCACCCGCCATTATGGCGATCCGACGCACGGCATCCACGCGATCCAGATGGAGCTGGCGATGCGCGGCTATCTCGACGAGCACGCCGACTGGCCGATGCCGTGGGACGCGCGGATCGCGGCCCCCATGCAGGACACTCTCCGCCGCGTGCTCGACGCATGCCTCATCTTTGCCAGGGAAGACCGATGACCCGTCTCGACAATAGCCGTTCGATCGCCGCGCCGCGCGGCACCGCCCTCAATGCCAAAAGCTGGCTGACCGAAGCGCCGCTGCGCATGCTGATGAACAATCTCGATGCCGAGGTTGCCGAGAATCCGCACGAGCTGGTGGTCTATGGCGGCATTGGCCGCGCCGCGCGCGACTGGGAGAGTTACGACCGGATCGTCGAGACGCTGAAACGGTTGAACGACGACGAGACCCTGCTGGTCCAGTCCGGCAAGCCGGTCGGCGTGTTCCGTACCCATGCGGATGCGCCGCGCGTGCTGATCGCCAATTCCAACCTGGTCCCCGCCTGGGCGACCTGGGACCATTTCAACGAGCTCGATCGCAAGGGGCTGGCCATGTACGGCCAGATGACCGCGGGATCGTGGATCTATATCGGTAGCCAGGGCATCGTTCAGGGCACCTATGAGACCTTCGTCGAGATGGGCCGGCAGCATTATGACGGCGATCTTTCGGGGCGCTGGCTGCTGACCGCTGGGCTCGGCGGCATGGGCGGCGCACAGCCGCTCGCCGCAGTGATGGCGGGCGCATCGTGCCTGGCGATCGAATGCCAGCCCAGCCGCATCGAGATGCGGCTGAAGACGGGCTATCTCGACCACGGCGTCGACACGATCGACGCGGCGCTGGAGCTGATCGAACGTGCCTGTGCGGAGAAACGCGCCATTTCGGTCGGGCTGCTCGGCAATGCGGCGGAACTGCTGCCTGAACTGTTCAAGCGTGGCGTTCGTCCCGATCTGCTGACCGACCAGACCTCCGCGCACGATCCGGTGAACGGCTATCTGCCCGCCGGCTGGACGCTCGACCGCTGGTTCGCGGCGCGCGAGCGGGATCCGCAATCGGTGGTGGCCGCCGCCAGCGCGTCGATGGCGGTCCATGTCCAGGCGATGCTCGATTTCCAGGCGGCGGGCGTGCCGACCGTCGATTACGGCAACAATATCCGCCAGGTCGCGAAGGATGCGGGCGTCGCCAATGCCTTCGATTTTCCCGGCTTCGTCCCCGCCTATATCCGCCCGCTCTTCTGCCGCGGCATCGGCCCGTTCCGCTGGGCGGCGCTGTCGGGCGATCCCGAGGATATCCATCGCACCGACGCCAAGGTGAAGGAGTTGCTGCCCGACAATACGCATCTCCATCGCTGGCTCGACATGGCGCGCGAACGCATCCAGTTCCAGGGCCTGCCCGCGCGTATCTGCTGGGTCGGGCTTGGCGATCGCCACCGCCTGGGCCTCGCCTTCAACGAGATGGTGCGCAACGGCGAGCTCAAGGCGCCGATCGTGATCGGGCGCGACCATCTCGATTCGGGATCGGTCGCCAGCCCCAACCGCGAGACCGAGGCGATGCTCGACGGATCGGACGCAGTGTCCGACTGGCCCCTGCTCAACGCACTGCTCAATACGGCGAGCGGCGCGACCTGGGTCTCGCTGCACCATGGCGGCGGCGTCGGCATGGGATACTCCCAGCATTCGGGCATGGTGATCGTCTGCGACGGATCGGAGGATGCCGATCGCAGGCTTGCGCGCGTGCTGTGGAACGATCCGGCCACCGGCGTGATGCGCCACGCCGATGCGGGCTACGACATCGCACTCGATTGCGCGCGGGAGAATGAGCTCGACCTGCCGGGGATCACGGGCTGAGTTCCGCGCCCGTCACGGCCCATAATCAGCGGGCGATCCAGCGCCCGCTGTCGCGCCACTCCTCACGGATCTGCGAATCCGGGGTGATCGCCATCGGGCTACCGGCAAGCGCCTGCCCGCTGGCTTCGTAAGCCGGCTGGACATTGACCGGCGCCGTGCGCTGAACCGCGGCGGGCATGATCGTCGCGGGCAGCGCCGTGGCTGGCACGGCCAGCGCGGCAAGCTGCTCGTTGGGCGATACGGCGCGCGGATAAGGGCCGGGCACCGGTTCGCGCGAGGCATAGGCCTGGCGGAACGCGCCGGGCGTGCCTGCGCCGCCCTGCCAGCGATAGAAGATATGCGCGCCGACGATGGCGGTCTTGGTCAGGCTCGGCGCCCAGAAGGGCGAGACCGCCAGCGTGTGATAATGGGTGGCGAGGCCGACCGGCGCATAGACCGATCCGGCCAGCGCCTCTCGCGCGATCCGGCTGGCGCGCGCCCAGCCGATGCGTGAGGGTGCGCGGCCCAGTGCGCCGTCGCAGGTGAAGGAGAATTGGCAGCCGGTGACCCGTTCGGATCCCTGATAGACCACGCCGCACACGCTGTTGGGAAAGGCGGGGTGGCGGACGCGATTGAGCACGACCTGTGCCACCGCGCGCTGGCCGTCGTCGCTTTCGGATGCGGCCTCGTAATAGATGGCGGTCGCCAGGCAGATCGAGGCGCGCAACTCGTCGGTCGCGGTCGCCGAGCGGAACAGCGCCGGGGCGGCCGCGGCGCCGGGCCCGCCGGGCATCGGCACCAGATCGCCAAGACCGGCCAGCTCCTGCGGCAGCGGGAAATAGCCCGTCGTACCGGCGGACGACGCCGCATTGTCTTCCTGCACGAAATAATAGGCGGAACCGGGGAAGTGATCATAACCCAGTTCGCCGAGCGTATCGGCGCGCGGAATGGCGCGCTCGCGATCGGCCTCTTCAGCGATCGCGCTCAGGCCCGCATGCGCCGAGGCGCCCGCGCTCGCGAGCACCGCCAGCGCGAGCGCAGCCAGACGCCGCCGGCGTCTGCCGGGCATGCGCTGCTGAAACATCGGTCCGCGAAACTCGGTCATGCCTGCCTTTGATAGCCCCACACATAGGCCGGGACTTTGCCCTTAGCGTGGTTCGACACGCTAGGCTTCCCCCAAAATCGGCCCGTCCCGCGCTGGCACAAGCGCGCATGCGACTGTTAACTGGTTAATTTCGGGGGCAAAAGACGGAAATGCGCGGGTGCCAGGATCAGAGTGCGCCATAGCTCGCATAATGGCTGTAGAAATCATTGTCCGCCGCAAAGCCGGTGAAGGACAATCCGATCGTCACGTCGAGCGACTCGACATGATGCCACCAGCCGACGGGCAGGAAGAGCGCCTCTCCCGGGCCGATATCGACCTCGACCACCGCCGGCCGACCATCCGCCGCTGGCCCGACGCCGAGTTCCTCGCTGCGCCAGTCGCTGAAACAATGCCGGCTGTTGCGCATCAGCGGCAACGCGCTGCTCGATGCCAGGCGGACGCGCTTGGTGCCCGAGATCTGGAGCAGCAGATTGTTGGTGAGATCGTGGTGCCAGGGCGTGATCGTGCCGCGTGGACCGATCCACAGAAAGCCCTCACGGCCGGGTTCGTGATTCAAGATGCCGGGAATATCGCCGACATCGTTCCACATCGCCGCCAGCGCGTGCCGATTGTGATCGTGGTTGTTGGCGGTCATGTAGACGTCGTTGGTCGGCGTCTCCGCACGCAGCCGGGCGATGAATTCGCGAAAGCGGCAATTGCGGCCATGGGCATCGGAATTGATCTCGTAGTTCCGATCGCGCTCGCGATCGTCCTGGACGCGGATCTCGATATCGCCATGTTCCGCTTCGAACATGTCGAGGCTCCAGCGCGAACGCGCCGGCCAGTGCTCGACCAAACCCGTCAGCAACACCGGGCGGTGCGCATGATAGAAGTCGCGGAAGAACTCCGCCGGATCGATGCGATCGCGGCGCGCAACCTGCGTCAGATCGGCTGCCTGCATCCTTGCCTGGTTCGCCAGCACCCAGTCGCGCTTGCCCAGGCGTGACTGGAGTCGCCCGGCGGCCAGAAAATAGGGGCTCTTTTCCGCCCGCTCGACTTCGGCCGTGGCCAGTCCACCGGCGATTCCCGATGACGAGAGACGCTGGATCACCCGTTCGCGCGGCACGCCAAGCAGCAATTCCTCGGCGATCCACCGCCTCAGATCGTCGTTCATCACTGCGCCGTTGCCCGCGCCTGGCTTTCGCTTGTTCGTCATGGTCACCGGCTAAAGCATTTTCCAGTCAGATGGCTTCATCTGACGATTCGAAAAATGCGAAAAACGAGAGAAGCTTAGAGCGCTGAGCGATTCAACCCAATCGTTCGGCGATCTAGGCATGCAATGTTTCAAAACTGTGTCAATCGTGCGCACCCTGCGGGCTTGCGCGTCGGTTCGCGGCACCGCAAGGGGATAGCATGCAATTCGAAATAGACGTGATGCTCGACTATCAGCTGGCCGAGCCGGCCGATGTGCTGCTTCAGATCGAAGTGGCGCAGATGGCGGACCAGCGTCTGATCGGCGACCTGCTGACGATCAGCAGTCCCGAGCCGCTCCGTCCCGTTCCCGGCGGAGACGGCATCGGCCAACGCACATGGGCGCATGCCGTCGGCATCTTTCACGTGACCTATAGCGCGATCGTCGACGTCACGCGCCAGCCACAGCCGCTCGAGATGCTGAAGATCGTACCGGCGCCCGAGCTGCCGGCGGAAGCCCTGCCCTATATCCTGCCCAGCCGGTTCATCGGATCGGAGCAATTCGAACCCTTCGTCGAAAGCCGCTTCGGCGACGTCGATGACGGCGCGAAGATCATGGCGATGCTCGACTGGTTCGAGACGGAGATGGCCTATGTCCCCGGATCCAGCCACGGCGAGACCTGCGCGACCGATACCTTCGTCCAGCGCCAGGGCGTGTGCCGCGACTATGCCCATCTGCTGGCGGGCTTTGCGCGCGCGGCCGGCATTCCGGCGCGGCTGGTATCCGCCTATGCGCCCGAGGTGAAGCCGCAGGATTTCCATGCCGTCGTCGAATTGTGGCTGTCGGACGGATGGCATCTGGTCGATCCGACAGGCATGGCCAAACCCGAAGAAATCATCCGTAGCTCGGTCGGCCGTGACGCCACCGACATCGCGTTCATGACGGTGTTGGGCCGCGCCGAGATGAAGGCGCAAAGCGTCAGGGTCTCCCGAAGCGATTAGACCATGATCACGTAAGATTGATTCAATCTGGAGTGTGAATCATGGTCTCAGCCATATGATAGAGCCTGATTCACGCCATCGGCGGAAGCGCGAAGCGCTTCCACCTCAAGCGATCAGGCTCTAAGCGATAGCCCCACGATTCGTGGTGTCCGCCAATCGCAATGCTGCTCGTCGATCCTTGAATGTCGTTTGTCGGCACGGACGTTGTTCGCAGATGCGCGCCGCCGCCCGTCGAAGTGCGAATGAACCGCAACAGCGTCGACGCTAATCAGAACATGCGTGGCGGGTCGGACGGTGTTCCCAGACCCGAACCGATCCGCCCGCACTCGGCGGCGCTCCCTCCCCCTTGGGGAACGCGGCCCGACCAAGAATAATCTCATCTTCAGGAAGGATGAAGTCATGCACGCATCCAAGCTTGTTTTCATGCGCCCCGCGCTGATCGCGGGACTGGGGCTGGCGGCACTCGTCAGCACCACCGGTGCATCGGCCCAGAGTGTCGACACCGACACCCGGTCGATCGAGGTCCGGTATGACGATCTCGATCTTTCGGCGCCCGCCGGCGTCAAGCGGCTCGAGAGCAGGGTTCGCTCGGCGGCGAAGCGGATCTGCGAATATCCCGGCCTTATCGGACTCGATGCGCTCAAATCCCGCCGCGACTGCATGGACGACACCATGGCGAACGCCAATCGCGACATGCAGGTGGCGATCAACGAACACGGCAACCAGCGTTATGCCAGCCGAGCCACGATCGGTGTCGGTCGGCGCTGAATTGCTATTTTAACGCGATTTCCGAGTGGTCAGATGGAGTTATCTGACTGGAAATCGCTCCAGAGTTTGAAGAGCGGTTAAAGCGGTTTGCCCTCTTCGAAGCGCGCCCGAAAGGGTACGGACGCTCCCGGCCTTCCCTTGGGTCGGGAGCGTTTCCGTTTTCACGGCCGGATCGCAGTGTCAGCGCCCCGCCATCGCCTTGACCGAGGTCAGATACGTCCGGCCGATCCGCACCTCTCCATCATCGGTCAGATCGGCATACCAGACGCCTGAACCATCGTGACGCAACCGCGCGATGCGATCGCGCCTGACGATGGTGGAACGATGGACGCGAATGAATCTCTCGGGGTCGAGCCGCTCCTCAAGCGACGCGATGGTTTGATGAAGCAGGAAACTGCGGCCGCCGACATGCAACCGCATATAGTCGCGCTCCGCGTCGATCCGCTCGATATCGTCGGCCGCGATCCGCACGAGCTCCGCACGGTGCGGCACCCAGAATTCGTTGGCGTAAGGCGATCCATCCGCCTGCACGGGTGCAAGATCGACATCCACAGCCCTGGCGTCGCCCGATCGCTGCGCACGACGTTCGGCCACGCGTTGAACCGCGCGGGCCAGCCGATCGGGTGCGACGGGCTTCAGCACATAATCGACCGCTTCGATGTCGAACGCCTCGACCGCGAAACTGTCGAACGCAGTGACGAAGATGATCGCCGGCGGATCCCCGCGGCGTGCCAGCGCGCGGGCAACGCCGATGCCGTCAAGCTCGGGCATGGCGATATCCAGCAGCAGCAGATCGGGTGCCAGAGCGTCCGTCAGCCGCAGCGCGGCCGCTCCGTCCGAAGCGGTGCCGACGACTTCGATCGTCGGCTCCCGTGCGCAGATCAATTGCAGTCGCTCGATTGCAAGCGGCTCGTCGTCGACGATCAGCGTTCGCATAGCCACTCCCCGCTTCAGCCCGCCAGATAGACTTCGGGCAATGTCAGTCGCACGACAAAACCGCCGGCATCCGGCGCCAGCCATTCGATCCGCGCATCGCCCCCGAAGCGCGCCGCAAGCCGATCGCGCACGTTGGCGAGGCCGATGCCACTGCCATGGTCGCCATCGCCCTCCACCGCATTGCCGTTGTCGGCGACGGTGACGACCAACTGTCCATGCTCCGAGCGCGCAGTGATCGCAATGGTTACAGCTCGCCCGGCACGCGCAACGCCGTATTTGATAGCATTCTCGACCAGCGGTTGCAGGATCATGCCCGGCACCATCGCCCGGCCGACGGATTCGGGTACGTCGATCTTCACGCGCAGCCGATCGGGAAAGCGCACCGCCTCGATATCCAGATAAAGGCGCTGCAGGCGAACCTCGTCCTCCAGCGCGACATCGTCCATCGGATCGCCCGACAGGCTGGTGCGATAGAAGGTCGACAGATTCATGATCATCGCCTCGGCCGCGACAGCCTGTCCCTGCATCACCAGCGAACTCAGTGAGTTAAGCGTGTTGAACAGGAAGTGCGGATTGACCTGGTAGCGGAGCGAGCGAAGCTCCGCCTGCTGCGCCGCACGCGCATATTGCGAGGCGCGCCGCTCGGCATGGCGCACTTCGCCGGCATAGGAGATCGCCAGATAAAGCGCGGCCCAGGCGGCGAAGAAGAAATAGCGCGAAATGGTCAGTTCGGCGAGTTCCTGCCAGATGGCCGAGGAACTCTGCTGCAGATAGGCAAGATCCGCCTCGTCATACAGGCTCGCGGGATCGTAGAGATTGAAGATATAATAGTTGAACAAAGCGAGGATCAGCGAACAGGGCAAGGCCCCCAGGAATGCGGTGACGATGCGCACCCACAGCACCTGCCGATCGAAGCGGCGCAGCAACAGATAAAGCAGCCAGGTGATCGCGATGCCGGCCGCGGTGACGACCATCCGCCGCTGCGCCATTTCCCCCTGTTCGGAGAAATGCATCACCGCCGAACGCGCGGTGACGATCAATGTGTAAAACAGCCAGAAGCCGATGATCGAATAGAACGCAACGATCGGTCGAACGGCCGGGCGCGCCTCGCGCGCGTGGGTTTCGAATTCCATACGTCTTTTTGCGGCAAAAGCGCCCGATACGCCATTGCCGATATGCTGTCGGTCGAAGCAGCTTCGGGCTTGGTCGAAATGGAACCCCGGCGGCATGCCCGCCGTTTGTTACGTCCGTGCACCGAATGGAGAGGATGCCATGAGCGAAGACCAGAGACCAAAGCCCGGCGACGCCGGACATGATCAGTCCATCTCCGAGCGCCTCGAAAAGGATCCCAAGGACAAGGACGCCAAGCTGGACGAGGCGCTGGATGAATCGATGGATGCGTCGGACCCGCCGGCGATCACCCCAAAAGGCGGCAAGGATCCGGTTCCGTCCTCCGGATATGACCCGGAAGCGGAAAAGCTGCATCAGGACAACTGACCTTCGGGCCGCGCGCAACAATGTGTTGCGCGCGCGCCACGATCCCCCACTAAATTTGTGCATTGCAACAAATCGTCGCAAGCCGCTTGCCGGGCGGCCATTTCTCTGATTCCTTCGTGAACGGGAGCCGAATGCCCGGTTAAAGATACAGTAACCATGATGGGCGCATGTTCGGATCCTGGGCAGAAGGTCTGGAGACGGGATATGGGCACGAAAGCACGACCGGCCGATGGAGCGATGACGCTGGCCGAAATCAAGGAATTCGCGAGCTTCCCCGCGAGCACCCAGCGCTACATCCGGCGCTCGCTCGATGTCGGTCTGGAACGCCACGATGCGCTCGAGATCTGGTCGCGCGATGTGATCGAGGCAGCCAGCATCAATGCGCAGACGCGCATCTACGAGCGCCTCCACGAAATCCGGGCCATGGTGCCCGACGATAGCGGACTGGATTCGGTCGAGCCGTTCATTGCTCCCCTGATCACGGTCTCCGCGTTCGATCTGGGACAGGATCGACTTCCGGGCTTCGCGGCCTATCGCTTCCTCTACGAACGGCTGATCGGTGCCGGGATCAGGCCCTGGCTGCCCGCAGCCTTTTGCGGGGCCGCATCACTGCCGCACCTCCATCCGGAAAAGCGCCGCCTGCTGCTCCAGTCGATCAGCGAAGCGGCGGCAACGGCGCCCGGCTGGTCGAACCGCGAACCGATCTTCTATCCGGAATGGGTGGAAAAGGTGGATAGCACCGCGCTGCCAAATTAGTCGGCGCCAGATACAGGTAAGCCCCGTCGCCAGTGGCGGCGGGGCTCCCTCGACGGCTCTTTCCGCAAGGGTCGGAGCCGGTCAATTGCCTTCTCTTTCGATCGAGCAGGGACATTAACGAGCGGAACACCGGATGGTTCCGCATGATCCCAATATTTTTGGCGCAATATTTTTAGCGCAGCGTCATCAGGCGCAGCAGCTTCGCATCCTCGAACGGCGTCACGATGCGGCGAATGCGATCGGTGCGTGGCGAATCATAAGCCAGATTGTAGAAGCTGTTGGCGACCACGTCGGCGATCTGCACGCCCGCCGAACGGCGGCTATCGGCCAATCGCGCCTGACCGCATGTGCCCAGCATCGCCGCGATATTCTCACGCACCAGTGCAAGCGTCGGCGCATCGTAACGACCATCGTCGATGATCACTTCGGCGCAACCGGCGCTTTCGGGAAGCCAGGCTTCCACCACGGTTTCCAGCAGCGCGGCATAGGCGTGAAGGTCGCGGCCGCGCTCTTCGGCCAGCCGCGCGGGAAGGCGATTGGTCCGCACCTCGCAAACGATGGCGCGGCCCCCAAACCGTTCGAGCAATTCGAAGAACAGGGCACGCTCGACCAGCGAGATCCGGCTGCCCTTCATCTCGCCGCGCAAGGCGGTCACCAGCTTGAAGCGCGCCAGCAGCGCATCGGCATCTTCAACCGCGATCGACACGCCCGCAAGGATCATCGCCCCTGCGGACATGCCGCCGCTTTCATCGCAATAGATCGGCATAGGCCTGCGATAGACCGCCGGACCCGGCATGGCTAGCCGGGCCCGGGAATGTCAGTCTTACGCTCCCTGCGTCGCAGGACCGCCGATACCGGGACGGCGCGTCTTGGGAATCGACGATCCGCCGGTGCCGAGTGCAGGCGTATTCTTGGTACCCGCATCGTCACGACCGATATCCTCGCCCGCGATCGCGCGCTTGGATTCGTCGCCCGACAACGTCTCATATTCGAGCAGCGCTTCGGCCAGCCTGTGCAGTTCGTGCAGATTGTCGGTCAGCACGGTGCGCGCGACATTCTCGCCTTCCTCGACCAGACGGCGAACCTCCTGATCGATCAGGCGCGCAGTGTCTTCCGATACGGTCTGCGACCGCGCAACGCTGTGGCCCAGGAACACCTCGTCCTGATTGTCGCGATAGCGCAGCCAGCCGAGCTTCTCGCTCATGCCATATTCCATCACCATCGCGCGGGCCATGTCGGTGGCCTGCTGGATGTCGTTGGATGCGCCGGTGTTGAGCGAATCCATGCCGTAGATCAGCTGCTCGGCGATGCGGCCGCCGAAGCACAGGGCAAGCCGTGCCTTCATCTGCTTCATCGACATCGAATACCGATCGCGATCGGGCAGGTTCCAGGTCACGCCCAGCGCACGACCACGCGGAATGATCGTCACCTTGTGCAGCGGATCGCAGCCGTCGACATGCAGCGAGACAAGCGCGTGGCCGGCCTCGTGATAGGCGGTCGCCTTCTTCTCGTCCTCGGTCATGACCATGGATTTGCGCTCTGCGCCCATCATGACCTTGTCCTTGGCTTCCTCGAACTCGAGCATCGCGACCAGGCGCTTGCCCTTGCGTGCGGCAAGCAGAGCGGCCTCGTTGACGAGGTTTGCCAGATCGGCGCCCGAGAAGCCGGGCGTGCCGCGCGCGATCGTGCGCGCATCGACATCGGGGGCTAGCGGCGTCTTCTTCATGTGGACGGCGAGGATCTTCTCGCGACCAACGATGTCGGGACGCGGCACGACGACCTGACGATCGAAGCGGCCGGGACGCAGCAATGCGGGATCGAGTACGTCAGGGCGGTTGGTCGCGGCGACGATGATGATGCCTTCATTGGCCTCGAAACCGTCCATTTCGACCAGCAGCTGGTTCAGCGTCTGCTCGCGCTCGTCATTGCCGTTGCCGAGACCGGCACCACGATGACGGCCGACGGCGTCGATTTCGTCGATGAAGACGATGCACGGCGCATTCTTCTTGGCCTGTTCGAACATGTCGCGGACGCGGCTGGCGCCGACGCCGACGAACATCTCGACAAAGTCGGAGCCCGAGATGGTGAAGAAGGGCACATTGGCCTCACCCGCAATCGCACGGGCGAGCAGCGTCTTGCCGGTACCGGGGCTGCCGACCAGCAGCGCGCCCTTCGGGATCTTGCCGCCGAGCCGGGCGAATCTGGACGGATCCTTCAGGAAATCGACGATCTCCTGCAGTTCCTCGCGCGCTTCGTCGATGCCGGCGACGTCATCGAAGGTCACGCGACCTTCCTTCTGCGTCAGCATGCGTGCGCGGCTCTTGCCGAAGCCCATTGCGCCCGAACCCGCATTCTTCTGCATCTGGCGCATGATGAAGATGGCGATGCCGATGATCAGCAGGAACGGCAGGGATTGATAGAGGATGACCAGCCAGATGCTCGGCTTCTCCTCGGGTTTCATCGTGACCGCGACACCCTTGTCGACCAGCCGCTGCGAAACCATCGAGGTGTCGTTGGGCAGATAGGTGCGGAAGGTCTTGTCGTCGCCGAGCGTACCGCTGGCGACATTGCCCGCGATATCGACCTTTTTGACCGCGCCTTCGTCGACCTTCTGGATGAATTCCGAATAGGAGATGCCGTCCGTTGCGGCAGTGCGGCCGGGGCGATCGAACATCGCGACGAACATCGCGAGCGCCACCAGGATACCCACCCAGATGAGCAGGCTCTTCATCCAGGGATTGCTTTCCGGCGGCTGCTTGTCGTCGTTCATGTTCGTTTCCGTCTAGAGCGATCTCCAGTCAGACGGGCTCATCTGACAACTTGGAAATTGCGGCAAAACAACAGCCCGGCGCGGTTGATTCGATTCGGTCGGATCGAAACCGCTTCAGGCGTTGCCATCAAGATAGGCGAGAATTGATTAAAGACAATGTGTCGGCACTGAACCCGGCGCATTACCGGGTCACTTTCCCGCGCGTCGCGGCGGAGCGGGATAAACGCGCCAGCGCACGCCGCCCCGGCAGAGCGCTGCGCCCATGCTGGCCTGACCGCCCGCGCGAAGCGTTAAAAGCAGCCGGTCGAGCGCCGGCCCGGAGGGATCGGCCAATGGGTCGATGCGCGCGATCGCGGCCAGAAGCAGACGGCGGATCAATTCTTCGGGCAGGCCCGACGGATCGAGGACCAGCGCATCGCCGTCGGCTGCGACATGGGTTTCGAACATCCGCGCCGCCATCCACGCCATCGCGGTTTCGGCGTCGGCAAGATGCGCCGCACTGGCCGCGAGACCGTCCGCATCGACCCAGTCCGCATCGGCCAGCGCGGCGCGGATACGGACCCGGTCGAATCGACTATCGATGTTCGAGGGATCGTTCACCGGCGCGATGCCGGCCGCTGCAACGATCGCGGCAAGATCGGCACGCCGCCAGCCAAGCAATGGCCGCACCACCAGACCGTTGACGCGGCGAATGCCGGCAAGGCCGCCAAGCCCCGCGCCACGGTTCAGGCGCATCATCAGCGTCTCGGCCTGATCGTTGGCATGATGAGCGGTCATGATGCAGCCGGCATCGTGCCGCGCGCGCCAGGCATCCAGCAACGCATAGCGCGCGCCCCGCGCCGCGGCCTGGAGCGATCCGGTGATGGGAACGGCAGGCACCAGCGTTTCATGCTCCACGCGCAGGCGCGCGCAGATTTGGGCGACATAGGCCGCCTCATCCGCCGATTCGGCGCGCAAGCGATGATCCACGGTGGCTGCGATCACCCGGCCGGGCCACGCCGCCGCCGCGAGCAGCAGCAGCGCAAGGCTGTCGGCGCCGCCCGACACGGCGATGCCGACCATACCGTCCGGAGGCGATGCGTCGGCGCTGAATCGGGCGACCAGATCGGAATGGGGATGCAGGCTCACGCCCGCTTCATTACCGCCATCGGCCCCGAAGCCCGAATCCTTATGCGTTCGAATGGGCGTCGCCGGCCTTTATTTGCACTTGGCGTCGGTACGCCCCTTGACCACCTGCGCCTTGAGGTTCGCCGTCGCGGTCGCGCCATAGACGTCGTTGAATTCGTCGAACACCTTGCAGGCGTCCGCCGGCTTCTTGAGGCGGGTGAGTGCGACACCGAGATAATAGAGGCTGTCGGGTGCACGCTCGCCACGCGGCTGCTTCTGGTAATTGTCGTAGAAGGCGACCGAAGCGAGCGCCGGTTTACCGTCGTCCAGATAAGCGCGGCCAAGCAGGTTCTGCGAATAGGTCCAGCGCTTGTGCTTGGGATATTTGTCCGCCGTCGCCTTCAGCTGCGCCTGCGCCTGCGGATAGAATTTCGCATCCCACAGCCGATAGCCATAGAGATAGCCATCCTCGCCGGCATCACCGGTATCGGGCTTCTCGATCGCTTCGAGCGCCGTCTGGCGATCGGCGGCCAGCTTGGGCGGCGCCGTGGTCGGCTTTCCGGCGGCCGGTGGCGTTACCGTCGCAGTGGGCTTCATCGGCAGCGTCGAAGACGGCGGCGGCGTAGACGAGGACCCCGTCGCCGGGGCCGGCGTGCCGCCCGCTTCGAGCGCCTTCAACCGCGTCTCCATCTCGCCGCGGAACTTGACGAACGCTTCATCGAGCTGACGCAGCTTGAACGCATTCTGCTCGCTCTGGCCCGTCAGCGTCTGCAGCTGTCCTTCGAGGGCGCTGACCCGCGCAGTCAGGTCGACGACCGGCGAGCTTGCGGGCGAACCGCTCGGCGAGGTCGTCTGGGCGGTGGCGCCGATCTCGGGCTCCAGGAACTGGTTGCTGCCGCCCGGAAACACCTTGCGCTGCACCGCGCGCATTTCCTTCTCCAGCTTCTCGACGCGCGGCGTGAGTGTGTTGGATTGGCTTTGCGCCTGAAGCGGCGCAGCGGCAGCTCCAGAGAGCAGAACCGCAACGATCATGAGCGTGCGCATGGCTTTAACGTCCCCACCGGATCTTTTGGTAAACGCCCTTATAGGGGCAGGATTCGCCTGTCCTCAAGTCAGCCCTCAAGTCAGCGACGGATGCTGCTCGCGGCGGGCTGGCTCGAGGGTGTCGCTGGCGCCTCTGTCGGAGCAGCGGCGCGTGCGGTCAACGCGGCGGCGCTGATGCCGACGTCGCGAATCGTCGCCTGGGGCGGACCGAGCGGCGCGACCTCCTGGCCACCGACCGTGACGCGCAGCGCATCGGGTCGGCCCGTGAGGATCTTGGGATCCTTGGCGTTGGACGGCACCTGATAGCGTTCGCCAGGCTGCATCTCCTTTTCGAAGAGCCGCTGCTGGCCGGCGTCGCTGATCCGCAGCCAGACCGTATCGGTTGCGGTCAGCACCACCTCACCCGCCGGCGCCGCCGTCTGGCGGGCCTGCGGTGCGGCATTGCCGACGGCAGCGGGGTGTTCGATCCTGTCGGTGCCCGCCGCGAGCGCCGCGGGATCGCGGCCACCCAGGCCATCCATCAGCATCGATCGCCACAGCGTATAGCCGCCCACGACCAGTGCGATCAGTACGACCAGCGTCCAGGCAAGTGTGCGTGGCGGAACGCGCGCGGGATCTGCGGGCTCGAAATATTCGGGTGCGGCCCGGCCGCCCTGCGAGTTGAGTTCGGCGCGCACATCGCGAGCGATCGCAACCTCGTCCAGGTTCAGCGCCCGGGCATAGGATTTGGCGAAGCCGACGCAATAAGTGCTGCCGGGCAGTTCGTTATAATGCCCCAGCTCCAGCGCTTCGAGATGGCGCAGCGGGATTCGGGTGCGCGTGGCAATGTCGGCGACTTCCAGGCCGGCATTTCGGCGTGCGTCCGCAAGGCGCTCACCGACGCTCCGGGGAAACATATCGCCCTCAGCTTCGCTCATCCGATTTTCAGGCTTTCCTGTTCGCTACCCGGTACGCATGTCACATCCAGCACGCTGTGATGTCAATGGGATGACGGGAAACGACGTCGCGGTTGATCGCGCAATCAGGCGAGTTCGACGTGGTGCGCCTGCGCCCATGCCAAAAGCTTCTCGCGCAGGTTCGGCGTGGGGGCATCGAGCCAGCCGGCCAGCTCTCCGGCCAGTGCCGATCGGTCGAGCGAACGCAGCATTGCCTTGACCGGTCCGATCGCGGCGGGCGTGATCGACAGCCGGTCGATACCGAGGCCGATCAGGGTCATCGCTTCGAGCGGGCGCCCGCCCATCTCGCCGCAAACCGTCACCGGCACGCCGGCGGCGCGCGCGGGCACCACGATCCGGCGCAGGAAGCGCAGGATTGCCGGGCTGAGCCAGTCGTAACGCTCCGCCAGCTTGGGATGCGCGCGGTCGGCCGCGAAGAGGAACTGGGTAAGGTCGTTGGTGCCGATCGACAGGAAATCGACCTTTGGCAGCAACATGTCGAGACTTTCGGCCAGCGCCGGCACTTCAAGCATCGATCCATAGCGGATCGCGTGCGGCATCATCCGTCCCTGCGCCGCCAGCCAGGCGCGCTGCGCCTCGAACAAGGCGCGTGCCTCATCGAATTCCCAGGGTTCGGACACCATCGGGAACATCACGTTGAGCGTCCGGCCCGATGCAGCCTCGATCAGGGCGCGCGCCTGCACCTTCATCAGCCCTTCGCGATCCATGGCGAGGCGCAGAGCGCGCCAGCCCATGGCCGGATTCTCCTCCTCCTCGTCGCCGTCCTGGCGCAGATAGGGCAGCGCCTTGTCGCCACCGATATCGACGGTACGGAACACAACCGGGCGATCGCCGGCAGCATCAAGCACTTCGCGATAGAGCCGCTGCTGCTGCTGGCGCAGCGGCAGCGTGGCGGAGACGAGGAACTGGAATTCGGTACGGAACAGGCCGATGCCTTCGGCACCGGTCACGTCGAGCGCGGCGACGTCGTCGCGCAACCCCGCATTGACCATCAACGCGATATGCGCGCCATCCCGCGTGATCGACGATTCGTTACGCAGCGCGGCAAAGGCGGCGCGGCGCTTCTGCGTGAGGGAGAGTTTCGCCTCGAAGCTCTCCTCCATCTCGTCGGTCGGACGCACATAGACGTCACCCTGGGTGGTATCGAGCAGCAGGACGTCGCCGTCGCCGATCAGGCGGCGGACATTGGCGACGCGGCCGAGCACGGGCACGCCCATCGCGCGCGCAACGATGATGACGTGCGCGGTGAGTGACCCTTCCTCCAGGATCACGCCCTTCAGCCGTCGCCGATCATATTCGAGCAGTTCGGCAGGGCCCAGATTGCGCGCGATCAGGATCGTGTCCTTGCGCAGACCCAATTGCGCGGCGGAACCCAGCTGGCCGGACACGATGCGCAGCAACCGGTTGGAAAGATCCTCCAGATCGTGCATCCGGTCGCGCAGCAGAGGATCGTCGATCTGGCGCATGCGCATGCGGGTGCGCTGCTGGACACGCTCGATCGCCGCCTCGGCGGTCAGGCCGCTGTCGATCGCCTCGTTGATCCGGCGGCTCCAGCCTTCGTCGTACGCGAACATCCGGTACATATCGAGCACCTCCTGGTGCTCGCCGCCACCGCCGAACTCGGCCTGGCTGGCCATGCGATCGATCTGTTCGCGCATCTTGTCGAACGCGGAATAGACGCGGTGGCGCTCGGCTTCGGTATCCTCGGCCACGGTATGTTCGATCACGACGCGCGGCTGGTGATAGACCGCCACGCCCGCGGCCATGCCCTCGACCAGCTTGAGCCCGGTCAGGCGCATTGCCTGGGTGTTGTTGACCTGGCCGACGGTGGCGGCATGTTCGTCGATCAGGCCGGCATTGGCGATCAGTTCCGAGATCACCATCGCCACGGTCTGCAAGGCCTCGATCACGACATCGTCATATTTGCGCGGTTCGGCATGCTGGATCGACAGGACGCCGACCGCAGCCTCGCGCCGGACGATCGGCACGCCGGCAAAGCTGTGGAACAGTTCCTCGCCCGTTTCGGGCTTATAGGCGAAATCCGGGTGGCTCGCGGCTTCGTCGAGATTGAGTGTCTCGACATGCTCGGCGATCGTGCCGACCAGTCCTTCGCCCAGCGCCAGCTTGGTGACATGCACGGCCTCCTGTTTCAGCCCGCGCGTGGCGAACAGTTCGAGCACGCCGTCGCGCAGCAGATAGATCGAGCAGACCTCGCTATCGAGTGCTTCGCCGACGATGTTGACGACCCGGTTGAGCTTGGCCTGGGCGTTGGAGCGCGCGGCCATCACGTCGTGGAGCCGCGTCAGGATTTCGCGGGCCGATGCAGTGGCGGAAGGTGTCATGTCACCATCGGCTAACAGAAAGCGGGCGGACGTGCCAGCGGCTCACGCCGCATAACGTCGCGTCGGGTCAGGCGGAGTCGCGAGCACGAACGAAGCAGGAGGTTCCCTTGGCCTTCAGTCGCTCACAGACGCGTGCGGCCTCCGCGGAGGTGCCGAAACCGCCGGCGGCGATCCGGTGCAGCGTGCGGCCATTCGCCTCGGCCTTGGTCTGGACCAGCGGACGACCATCGAGCTCGTCATTGCGCGCCACCATCTGTTGCCACGCCGTACGCGCGGCATCGCCCGACGCGACCGCGCCAAGCTGGACGACGAAATTGCCTGCATCAGCGGCCTGTGCCGGCCTAGACTCTGGCTTCGGCTCGGGCTGGGTCGCAATAATCCTGGACGCAGCCTTCGGTGCCGCCCTGGGCTCGGCGCGCAGTGCAGTCCGTTGAAGTTCGGCCGTGGGCTTGCGTGGCGCAACGGTCGCGACGCGCTGTTCCGCCTGCGCCTTCTGTCCCGTCTGCCAGCGGGCAGTATCGGCCTGATAGCCGGCATAGGCATCGAAAAAGGCGAAGAAAGGACGCTCGAGCCGCGCTAGCGCGGTGGGCGCGAAGGCGACGAGCTGCGACGCATCCATCGCAACGGCTTCGGCGCCAACCCCGACGGCGGCACGGCAGAATGCCGGCTGCACCGGGGGCAGTGCGAAGAAATTATAGGTGCGCGTATTGTGACTGTCGCGCGTCGCAACCGCCTGCGCACCGAAGCGCCGGCGATAATCGGCATCGATCGCGTCATTGGTCGCGGCAAGCAAGGCGTTGTGAGTCGAAAGCATGCGGTTGTAGTTCGCCAGCGCCGCCTGGGTATCCGGATTGCGGCAGGACAAGGCCGCGACGTTGAGCGCCATGCGGACATGCCACAAGGCTTCGCGCGGGCCGAGATCGCGATTCGGCGTGATCCGCTTTCCATCGGGGCCGACCGCGGGAAGCGTCATGCCCGGCGCCGCGCCCATCGGCGGTAGCGGGCGCGTCACGATATCGACGGAGACGGATTTGGGTGGCATGGGCGCCAGGGCGATTCGGCTGCCTCCGCTGCACGCAGCTAGCACCGCGACAAACATGGTTGCGGCCAGAAGCCCGTTCGTGATGCGCATCTTATCCTCCGTCTCACCAGGAAACGAGGGGAACGCTGGACCTAAATGGTTAAAACCCTGTAAACCATGCGACGATCGTCGGGGTCGATCAGGCGGCGCGCGCCTCCAGCGCCGCGGCGGCTTCTGCCATCAGCGTTGCGATGATGTCGGCAACGGGGGCTTCGTCCTTGACCATGCCGACCGACTGACCCGCCATCAGCGATCCGTTCTCGATATCGCCGTCGATCACCGCCCGACGGAGAGCACCCGCCCAATAATGTTCGATCTCGAGCTGGGCCTCGGCCATCTGGAGCAGTCCTTCGTCCAGCTTCTGCGCCACTTCGCGCTGCTTGACGGTGAATGCCTCGGTGCCGGTGTTCTTGAGCGCGCGAACGGGGATGACGGGCAAGCGCGGATCGATCTGCACGCTGGCGACCGCATCGCGCGCCGAAGCGCGGATGAACGCCTTCTTGAAATTGGCATGGGCGATGCTCTCGGTCGCGCAGACAAAGCGTGTGCCGAGCTGGACGCCGGCAGCGCCCATGTCGAGATAGCCGGCGATGGCCTGCCCCTTGGCGATGCCGCCCGCGACGAAGACGGGAAGCTGTTCGGCGATCTCGGGCAGCATTTCCTGCGCGAGCACGCTGGTCGACACCGGACCGATATGACCGCCAGCCTCCATGCCCTCGATCACCAGGCCGTCGATGCCCGAACGGATCAGCTTCTTCGCGAGCGCGAGCGCGGGGGCGAAGCAGATCAGCTTGGCGCCGTTCGCCTTGATCGCATCGAGGCTGCCTGCGGGCGGCAATCCGCCGGCCAGCACGACATGGCTGACATCGTGACGCTTGCAGACCTCGATCAGCTCGAACAGGTCGGGATGCATGGTGATCAGATTGACGCCGAACGGCTTGTCGGTGAGCGCGCGGGTCGCCGCGATCTCGCCGTCGAGCAGCGCCGGGGTCATCGCGCCGCACGCGATCACGCCGAAACCGCCGGCATTGGAGATGGCCGAAACCAGATTGCGCTCAGAGACCCAGCTCATCGCGCCGCCAAGGATGGCGACCTCGCAGCCGAGGAATTCGGCACCACGCGCCATACGCCGGGCCAGTCGCTCTTGTCCTACGCTCATTCTACCCCCGTCAGGCCGGCTAAGAGCCGGCATCTTCCAACCAGATCGCGTTCTCGTCCAGTCAGAGATTCCGGCTTTCGCCGGAATGACCGGGACAGGATTACGCTTCCATCACTTCCGGCGCGTCGAGCCCATACGCAGTGTGCAGCACGCGCACCGCGAGTTCGGCATAGTCTTCCTCGATCAGCACAGAGACCTTGATCTCGGACGTGGCGATCGCCTGGATGTTGATGCCGCGCCCGGCCAGCGCCTGGAACATCGTCGAAGCGACGCCCGCATGGCTACGCATACCGACGCCGACCACCGAGACCTTGCAGATCTTGGTGTCGTGTTTCATCTCGACATAGCCGATCGTGTCATGCGCCTTGGTCAGCGCGTCGATCGCGCGCGCCAGTTCGGCGCCGGGCACGGTGAAGGTGACGTCGGTCGATCCCGTCTCGTGCGCGATATTCTGCACGATCACGTCGACATTGATGTTGGCGTCCGCCAGCGGCGCAAAGATCGATGCCACCGCACCGGGCCGATCCGGCACTTCGGTCAGCGTGATCTTCGCTTCGTTCTTGTCCAGCGCGATGCCGGTGATGCGTTGCCGTTCCATTTCGCTTTCCTCGATCTCGTCTTCGCCGACGATCAACGTGCCGGGGGTTACATTGTCCGTCGGCGGCTCGAAGGACGAGAGCACCTGGACGCGCACCTGTTCCTTCATCGCCAGTCCGACCGAGCGGGTCTGGAGTACCTTGGCGCCCACGCTCGCGAGCTCCAGCATCTCCTCATAGGTCACCTTCGCAAGCTTTTGCGCGCGCGGGACGATACGGGGGTCGGTGGTATAGACGCCATCGACATCGGTATAGATGTCGCAGCGATCGGCCTTGACCGCGGCAGCGACGGCGACGGCGGACGTATCCGATCCGCCGCGGCCGAGCGTGGTCACACGGCCGTCGGGGGCCATGCCCTGGAATCCGGGGATCACCGCGACTTCGCCCGCGGCCATGCCGGCGATCAGCGCTTCGGTGTCGATCGTTTCGATCCGCGCGGAGGCGTGCGCCGAATCGGTGCGGATGGGCAGCTGCCAGCCAAGCCAGCTGCGCGCCTTCACGCCCATATTCTGGAGCACGATCGCCAGCAGGCCAGACGTCACCTGCTCGCCCGAGGCGACGACGACGTCATATTCCCGGGGATCGTAGAGCGACGATGCCTCGCGGCAGAAGCCGACAAGCCGGTCGGTATCGCCCGCCATCGCCGAAACGACGACCGCAACCTCGTTGCCCAGCTCCACTTCATGCTTCACGCGTGCGGCGACCACGCGAATTCGTTCGATCCCCGCCATGGAGGTACCGCCGAACTTCATCACGATGCGGGCCATTGCGCGTTCCCGATGTTGAGAGAAAAAAGCCCTCTGGATCGAGGGCGCGGCCCTGATAATGAGGGGGCATGACGAACGCAAGCATTGGCGCAAGTATTGCTGCAACCACTGGCGCGACCACGATCGACCCGCAGGAAGCCGCGCATTTCGGTGCGTTGGCGAAGGATTGGTGGGATCCGAAAGGCAGTTCGGCGATGCTCCACCGACTCAATCCGGTGCGGCTGGGCTATATCCGCGAGGCGATCGACCGGCACTGGCATGTCGACGAAGCGGCGCTGAAGCCGCTCGCGGGCATGACCGCGCTCGACGTCGGTTGCGGCGCGGGGCTGTTGTGCGAGCCGCTGGCGCGGCTCGGCGCGCAGGTGACCGGGGTCGATGCGGCGCCGGAGAATATCGCGGCGGCGCGGCTTCATGCCGAGGGCCAGGGGCTTGCCATCGACTATCGCGCCGGCGAACTCGAGATACTGGAGGGCGCGCGCTTCGATCTCGTCACATCGCTCGAGGTGATCGAGCATGTCACCGATCCCCACGCATTCGTTCAGGGCCTTGCGCGGGCGCTCGCCCCCGGTGGGATGATGATCCTTTCCACCCCCAATCGCACGACGCTATCGCGACTGGCGATGGTGACGGTGGCCGAGGGGATCGGCCAGATCCCCAAGGGCACGCACGACTGGCACAAATTCCTGACGCCCGAGGAACTGACCGCGCTGCTGGAGGATGCCGGGCTGGTGGTGAGCGACCTGCGCGGCCTGAGCGTCTCACCGGGGCGCGGTTTCATCCTTTCGGAGAACACCGCGCTCGATTATCTGCTGACGGCGGTAGCGCGATAGCCGCGCGCCAGTCTCCCTCGTCGACCGAAAGTCCTAGCGGTGCACCAGCGTGCCCGCGCCCTGCTTGGTGAAGATCTCGATCAGCATCGCATGCGGCACGCGGCCGTCCAGGATGACCGCCGCGTCGACGCCGGCCTCGACCGCCGTGACGCAGGTCTCCAGCTTGGGGATCATGCCGCCGGTGATCGTGCCGTCCGATCGCAGTCCCTGGATCGCCTTGGGGTCGAGGTCGGTCAGCAACTGCCCCTGCTTGTCGAGCACGCCCGCGACGTCGGTCAGCAGGAACAGGCGCGCGGCGCCCAGTGCCGCCGCGATCGCGCCCGCCATGGTGTCGGCATTGATGTTGTAGGTATGACCATCGGCGCCGACGCCGATCGGCGCGACGACCGGGATCATGCCCGCATTCGAGATGGTGTCGAGCACCAGCCGGTCGATCGCCGCGGGTTCGCCGACAAAGCCGAGATCGACGACACTTTCGATATTGCTGCCGGGGTCGCGCGTCGTGCGTGTCACCTTCTCGGCGCGGACGAAGCCGCCATCCTTGCCCGAAATCCCGACGGCGCGCCCGCCGGCACCGCCGATCCAGGCAACGATCTCCTTGTTGATCGCGCCGGACAGGACCATTTCCGCGACCTTGGCAGTCTCCGCATCGGTCACGCGCAGTCCGTCGACAAACTGGCTTTCGACGCCCAGCTTCTTGAGCATCGCGCCGATCTGCGGCCCGCCGCCATGAACGACCACCGGATTGATGCCGACCGCCTTCAGCAGCACCACATCCTCGGCGAAATCACGCGCCAGTTCGGGATCGCCCATCGCATGGCCGCCATATTTCACCACGAAGGTCTGGCCGGCATAGCGCTGCATGTAGGGCAGCGCCTCGGTCAGCGTCTCCGCCTTGGTGAGCAAAGCAGGGTCCGGGGCGTGATTGCGGGTCATCAAACACTCTTTCCATCGAGCCGCCGGCCGATCGCGACGAACAAGGTGATCAGGAAGGGGACGAGGATGATCGAAAGCACCACCTTGGTGAGCATCTGCCCCGCCATCAATCCGAGGATCGGGCGTTCTCCCAGGAAGGAGATGGAGATGAACAGCAAGGTGTCGATCACCTGCGAAACGACACTGGCGATAATTCCGCGCAGCCAGACAAGCTTGCCCTCGCCACGCGACAGGCGCGAGAAGATGAGCACGTTCAGCGTCTGCGAAATGCCATAGGCGATGAGGCCGGCGATCATCATCCGCGCGCTCTGGCCGACAACGACCGGAAAGGCTTCGATGGCCGGAGGATACATATCGACGTCGTGGGGTAGCGCCATAACGATCTGGATCAGCGCAGCCGAGACCAAAAGCGGAATGAAGCCGAGGCGGACCAGCGAGGTCGCGACCTTCTGACCGTATAATTCGGTGATCGTGCTGCTGATCACGACCAGCAGCAGAAAGGCGAAGATTCCCGCCTCGACGGCCAGCGGCCCCAGCGCGACCTGCTTGACGCCCAGAACCCCGGCGACCGTGACCATGCCACCATAGAGCACCGAGAAGACGAACAGCGAACGCGGTATCGAAACGGTCATGATCTTTCCCGGCCCCCGGCGAGCGATTGGACCGCATAGCGCGTGGGGGCCGGGTACAAAACGAAAAAAGGGGCTGATACCGACTCCACGTCAAGCGGCATCGGCGTGGAGTGACGATGCCGCTGGCATGACGGCTATGGGCTTGCTTCCCGCCTCAGCGCGTCGGAACCGGCTCGTCGCCCGAATAGTCGTAGAAGCCGCGGCCGGTCTTGCGGCCCAGCCAGCCGGCCTCAACATATTTGACGAGCAATGGCGCAGGCCGGAACTTGGGATCGCCGGTGCCCGAATGCAGCACGCGGCAGATTTCCAGGCAGGTATCGAGTCCGATGAAATCGGCCAATGTCAGCGGCCCCATCGGGTGGTTGAGACCGAGCTGGATCGCAGTGTCGATGTCGCGGATATTAGCGACACCCTCACCCAGTGCAAAGCACGCCTCGTTGAGCATCGGCAGCAGGATGCGGTTGACGATGAAGCCCGGCGCATCGTTGGCGTGGACGACCTTCTTGCCCAGCGCCTGGGCATAACGCTCGACGATGCCGACGGTCTCGTCGGAGGTGGCGAGGCCGCGGATCAGTTCGATCAGCCCCATCAACGGCACCGGATTGAAGAAATGCACGCCGACGAAGCGCTTCGGATCGGGCGAGGCCTGCGCCATCCGCGTGATCGGAATGGAGGATGTGTTGGACGCGAGCACCGCCTGATGGCCGAGCACCTTGCCGACCGCGTCGAAGATCGCGCGCTTCACCTCTTCGCGCTCGGTCGCAGCCTCGATCACCAGCCCGGCCGATGCCATCGGCGTGAAATCGGCGACAGGCTCGATCCGGGCGAGTGCCTGATCGCGTGTCTGGCCGTCGATCTTCTCCTTGTCGACAAGACGATTCAGCTGCTTCTCGATGCCGGCCTTCGCCTTTTCGGCGATCTCCAGCTTCGCATCGGCCAGATAGACGTGATAGCCGGCCTGCGCCGAAACCTGGGCGATGCCCGCCCCCATCTGTCCCGCGCCGATCACGCCAATCGCCTGCATCGAAAATCTCCCATCTACGGATTCGACGCCGCTCCTAACCGCCAGCGCCGCTCAGGGCCAGACGCGATCAGACAGAGGGCACGATGATCACCACCCGCCGATTCTCGGCGCGCCCCGACGCGGTGCGATTGCTTTCGAGCGGCTGGCTCTTGCCCCGACCGATCACTTCGATGCCCTCGCGCGGCAGGCCGCCGACAACCAGCGCACGTGCGACCGCATCGGCGCGCTGCGCGGAAAGCCGCTGATTATGGGCGATCGAACCGGTCGCGTCGGTGTGGCCCTCGACGCGGAGGCGAACGATGTCCACACCGCGCAGCGCACGCGCGATCGCGGCGATCCGATCCGCCTGGGCGGACATCAGCTGGCTGCGGTCGGTGGCGAATAACAGCCTGTCCGCCATGCCGAATTCCCAGCCCGTTTCCGTTTCGGAAAAGCCCTGATCGCGCAATATGGCGATCTGTTCCGGGGTCAGGCCAATGGGGCGGGCAGCAGGCTCGGGGCGGACTGCGGGCTGGCAGGCGGCAAGCGGCGCAAGCGCCAATGCAGCCAGGACGGGGAGGTATCTACGCATTACACCCTCTGAATTGGACGAACTCTACAAACTCTCAAAGTGGCCGGATCGGGATGGGCGGATTGGGCCTGTATCGATCCGGCGGCTGGCCGGCCTGTTTCTCGCCGTACATGGCGGCATCGGCATGACGCATCAGCGCGTCCACGCTCCGGCCATTTTCCGGGAACACCGCAATGCCGATGCTGAGCCCCGCATCCACCGTCGCGCCGTCGGCAAGATGAACGGGATCGGCCATGGCGATCGCAAGCGCCGCGGCGGCACGTTCGGCTTCGCTGCGCCCGGCACAGGATGCCAGCAGAATCGCGAACTCGTCCCCACCCAGTCGGGCAGCGGTGTCGCCGGGGCGCAGGCGTCGCTTGATCCGTGCCGCGACTTCGACGAGCACGGCGTCACCGCCGGCATGGCCATGGGTGTCGTTGATCTCCTTGAACCGGTCGAAATCGAGATAAAGGATCGCGAACCAGCCTTCGCTGGCCGTCGCCTCGACCGCGGCATGCGCGACCTGCGTCTCGAAAAAGGACCGGTTGGCGAGACCCGTGAGCGCGTCGTGGGTGGCACGGTGTGCCAGCGACTCATGCTCGGAACGGATATGTGCCTGCCAGGCTTCGAGTTCCTCGAGTAGCGCGTTGAAATCCTGGCCGAGCGAATCGATCTCCGCAATCTCCGCGCGGGGTGCCCGCAGCCCGAATGCGCGACGCGCGCGGACGGCATGCGCCGTGCTCGCAATGATGCTCAGCGGCTGGACCACTTTCTGCTGAAGGCGCCGCGCCAGGAAATAGGATGCGATCGCGGTGATCAGCAGGCAGACGAGCATACCAGCCAGGCCGCGCTCGACGAAACGGATCGGGCCGCGCGCGTCGCCCTGCAGGCGAACCGTGCCGATCACGCTTCCCTGGTGCCGGATCTCCGCGGATATCGGTTCGGGGAACATGATCGCGGCAACGCCGCGCTCCACCATGCCACCGGCACCTTCTCGTGTGCGCCGCCAGCCGGCCATCAACCGGCCATTGGTGTCGTACACCGCCAGTTCGGCGACATCCTCGTTCGAGGCGAGCGGCGCGATACCTTCGGACGCAGCCACCGTGTCACCGAAGACGAGCGCCGCCTCGACCGTATAGCTTGCCGACTGGGCAACGAGATGCAGATTGTGCTTCGCATAGCTGCTGACGGCCACCATGCCGGTCAGCAAGACGGTGATTCCCGCCAGCACGACCGCGAACAGCGTCACGCGAAAATGGACGTTCGCCAGAACCTGGCGAAGGGTCGGCAATGGCCGCTCGGCATTCATGATCTGGCTCCGCGCCGCGACAACAGCAGCACCTTGGGGTCGATTCGCACCGTGGAGCGCGACACGGCGTCCAGGCTGAGTTCGAACGCCACACCGTCGGGCGTCATGCGCAGGCAGAACATCGCACCGCCCCGACAGGGTTGATCATCCTCATCGATCGTCACGATCGCCTGGCCGCGCGCGGACGCAAGCAGCCGCTTGCGCACATCGGCATCGACCCGGCCCAGATAAAGCGCGTTGCAGCCCTCGGCCGGGGGCGATGCGCCGGTGAGCCGGGATACGCCCATGCGACGCCCGGGTCCGGACGACATCGTTGCCAGACCGCCTGCGAAGCGCGGCGCGCCTGCGACACACAGTTTCAGCATGGCCGGTTCCGCGGGCCAGCGCGTATAGCTCAGGATGCCGCGGACAACCCGCGCGACCGCCAGGTTGCGCCCGTCAGCGCCTTCGGGGACGGGCGTCTCGAGAAAAGCGATCGGCGTGGCGCGGGCCGGCACGTTCAGGCCCGACAGCGACAGCAGCAGCAAGAACAGGAACGAACGCAAATACCCTACCCCTGACGGAACGAATACTGCCCCGCGCGGCCAATACAAATCATTGCGCCGCCGCATCTATCTAGCCGTCAGGCGCGCGTAAGGCCATAGCGGGTGCTCAGAGCCTGATCGTTTGAGGTGGGAGCGCTCCGCGCTTCCACCGAGAGCGTGAATCAGGCTCTCTTCAAAGCCTAGAGCGGGGAACCATGGCTGGCCCCGACGCTTTCACATGCGAAGGAGAAAGACATGATCGGCAAAGTCATCGGCGCATTGGTGGGGCGGGAAATCGATCGGCGCGATGGTCGCGGCGGACTGAAGGGCGCGGTAATCGGCGCCATCGCAGTGGGTGGGCTTCGCCGCCTCGGCCCATTGGGGCTGGCGCTGGGTGGCGCCTATATCGCTAAGAAAGCGATCGACCGCCGCCGCGCGCAAAAGGCGCCGACCGCTGCGCCGGTGGAGCCAGAAGCAGCCCCCCTTCACGCGGAAGGCGATCCGGCCTGATCCGGTTCACGCAGGTCTCGACAGATAGGCGCGAATCGGACTCTAAGCGCATTGCGCCTCGCGACACTCCGCCTTCTGCCCGGTCTCGATCTGGATGGTGACGTGATTGATCCCGAACTTGTCGCCGAGACGATGGCGCACCTCGTTCAGGAACTCGTCCCCCGGATGACCGCGCGGAATCACGATATGGGCAGTCAGGGCAACTTCGGTGGTGCTCATCGGCCAGATATGGAGATCGTGCACCTTGGTCACCCCGGGTGAGATCAACAGCTCGATCTCGACCTTGTCCCGATCGATCTCACCGGGAACGCCGGCCAGCGACATGGTCACGGAATCACGCAGCAGCCCCCATGTGCCCCAGAAGATCACAAAACAGATCGCAACGCTGACCAGCGGATCGATCCAGGCGGCGCCGGTGAACACGATGATCGCACCGGCGATCACCACGCCCGCCGAAACCGCGGCGTCCGCCGCCATGTGGAGATAGGCGCCACGGATGTTGAGATCGGTCTTGCGTCCACGCATGAACAGCATTGCCGTGCCGCCGTTCACCAGGATGCCAAGCCCGGCGATCAGCATGACGGTGACGCCGGCCACCGGTTGCGGATGCGCGAAACGCTGCACCGCTTCCAGCGCGATCGCGCCGATCGCGACGAGCAGCAGCAGCGCATTGATCATCGCGGCCAATATGGTCGAGCCACGCAGGCCATAAGTGAAACGCTTGCTCGGCGGCCGCTTGGCGAGCGTTGCGCCGCCCCATGCCACCAGCAATCCGATCACATCCGACAGATTGTGGCCGGCATCGGCCAGCAGCGCCATCGATCCGGTCGAGAAGCCCGCAATCGCCTCGGCAGCGACGAACACGATGTTGAGTGCGATGCCGATCGCAAAGGCGCGCCCGAAATCCGCCGGGGCGTGAACATGGCCGGGGCCGTGAGAATGACCCGCATGCCCATGCGCATGCGCGTGGTCCCCATGCGAATGTCCGTCATGCGAATGTGCGTGATCGTGGGCCATCGAATCGAACTTAAACCGGATTTATGACGATATGCTAGGACATGGGGAGCGATATGCTCAGCCAGCGCCCTGCCAAACCTTGATCGCCTCGATCGGCCAGGCCAGCATCAGTATGTTGAGCGTCAGATTGTCGCGGATCACCCACAGCGCGAGCAGTTCGAAACCGATCGCGACCGAGATCGTCACCCAGACCGGCATGCGCCGCGCAAAGGCGAATCCCAGCGCCATCCAGGCGACGTCGGCAACCGAGTTGATCACGCTGTCGCCGCTGTACCCGAGCGCCATCGTCGCGTCGCGATAGCGGTTGATGATGAGCGGCGAATTCTCCAGCACTTCCCAGGCTGCCTCGATCGCAACCGCCAGGATCAGCCGCTCGCCGGGCGGACGGTTGCGCATGATCAGCCAGCCGAGACCGTAGAACAGGAAGCCGTGGATGATGTGGCTGAGCGTGTACCAGTCCGCGATATGCTGGCTGTTGCCCGCGTCCAGCGCGCCATGCCAGATCTCGACGACACCGCATGTGCAGATCGGATTGCGCCCCATCCCCAGCAACACGCCGGCGGTGACCGCCAGGATGAGGGCGACCGCCGCCCAGTGGCGCGCGCCGATGTCGCGGATCGATACCGTGTTCATGCCTCTGCTCATCCCCGCGCTTCGATCATGTCCCGTCAACCTGCCAAACGGCTTCCGGCGGTTGCGGACATTGATTGCGCATTATTGACGCAGCGCGCTCCCCACGTCACTAGCGGGCATGACCGATCCCACCCAGTCAGACCCGCACGGCTTCAAGCGGCGCGGCGTACTCTTCGTACTCTCCTCGCCATCGGGCGCAGGCAAGTCGACCATCGCGCGCAAGCTGCTGAAAGCAGACCCCAGCCTGGCCATGTCGGTTTCCGCGACCACGCGGCCGATCCGGCCCGGCGAAACCGACGGAGTCGATTATCACTTCGTCGATGTCGCGAAGTTCAAGGAAATGGTGGCCAACCACGAATTCCTCGAATGGGCGCATGTGTTCGGCCACCGCTATGGCACGCCGCACGCACCGGTCGAGGAGATGCTGGCCAGTGGTCGCGACGTGCTGTTCGATATCGACTGGCAGGGCGCGCAGCAGCTGCATCAGATCGCGGGCGGCGACGTCGTGCGCGTCTTCATCTTCCCACCCTCGCTGGAGGAGCTCGAACGGCGCCTGCGCGGGCGCGCGACCGACAGCGAGGAAGTGATCGAGGCGCGCATGGCGCGCGCCGCCGCCGAGATCGCGCACTGGGACGGTTATGACTATGTGCTCGTCAATGACGACGCCCATGGCTGCTTCGAAAAGGTGAAGACCATCCTTGAGGCCGAACGCATGAAGCGCAGCCGCCAGACCGGTCTGATCGGCTTCGTCCGCTCATTGATGCACTGAGGAACGACGTACAGAGGGAACGACCTGGCCCATTGATCGGTTCACTAGCCAAGCGGCGCGCGGCATCCTAGTCTCGCCCGGTCAAATGGGGAGGCCGATATGCCCAGGATGCTGATTGGCTCGGTCGCGGCGGCAGTCGCGATGTTCATCACCGGATTCATCTTCTTCGCCACACCACTGTCCTATCTGGCCTATGGCTCGGTGGACGTGACGCAACAGGCGGCGATCCAGCAGTCGCTCGCAGCCAATCTGCCCGCGACCGGAACCTACAGCATTCCCTCCGCCGCGACCGCGAACGGCGCGGTGATGTACGGCAAGGGGCCGATTGCGACGGTCCACTATAATTCGGGCGGATTCGGCGTCGCCGATCCCGGCGTGCTGATCGCCGGCTTCGTCCATGAACTGATCGTCGCGATACTGATGGGCTTTGCACTGATGACGATCGCTGCGCGCGTGCCCGATTTCGCATCGCGCGCGAAGCTGGTCGTGTTGTTCTCGCTGGCGGGGGGCGTCCTCATGAGCCTGGGCGAGCCGATCTGGTATCACCATGACTGGGCGCATTTCATCTATCTGTTCGTCGGCGACACGGCCATGCTGGTCGTCGGCGGTCTCGTCATCGCGCGCTGGTTCCTGCCGCGCGCAGAAATCGGAGTTCCCGCCTGATGTTGAATATCGTCTCACTCGTGATCGGCGCTGTTGCGCTGGTTCTGGCCGTGTTCGCCTTCATCCCGCTGCTCGGCTGGGCCAACTGGTTCATCATCCCGGTGGCAGCGATCGGCGCGGGTATCGGCGTGATTTCCCGCAGCACCGCAGGGCGCAACCTCAACCTGGTCGTGATCGGCGTCGGCGTGATCCGCCTGATGCTCGGCGGCGGCATTTTCTAACGACAGGGACGCCTGCTCATCGCGCCGCGTTTTGCCTGATCGATGTGGAGGTGATCTGCATGGGCGGCGTTGTAATCGGGCGAGAGCACGGTCGAGAACAGATCGCAGGCACCGTCGCGGACGGCGCGAAGGAATTCGGCCTTCTTCGCATCGCCTTTCCAATCGTGCAGCACGTTGATCACGGTGCCGTCGGCCAGCCGGAACGCCGCCACATCGATGGCGTTGGCCGTCGAATGCTGGCTCCAGCTCTTGCTGCCCGCGATGCGCCGGCAATTCCATGTCCCCAAATGCTCGATCGCGGCGACGCTCTTGCCGAAGATGCGTCGTGCGGCGGGTTGGACGACTTCCCATTCCCAGACCGCCAGCCCGGCCGCGACCGGACAGGCCATGCGCGGATTTTCGGGTAGCAAGGTGATGCGCCGTGCACCGCCGGCAAGCTTGAGCCCATCCTCCACCAGACACTGGTCCGCACCAAAGGGGGGGATCACGTCGAAACGGGCACCGGCGCGATTGAGCAATGCGCGGCATTGATCCGGCGCATCGCCCAGCGCGGTGATCTTGCGGCCGGTGAAGATGCCCACCGGCTGGCCGAGATCGAGCGGCGTCCACGGCACATCCTGTGGGCGCGCGCGCGAAAAGACATAAAGGCCAAATGCCAGCGCGGCGACGAAAGCGGCAACGACCAGCATCTGCACCAGCCGGCGGGTTCTGCGCATCATCCGGCGACGCCTGGCCATCAGGCCCGCGACACCTCACTCAGCGGCTGTTCCGTCACCGGATAACCGAGATCGTCGGGGATCATCAGATGCCGACCATCCACACGGTCCTCCACCCAGGGCCGGATCAGCCGGATCGGGAAGCGCGCGCTATATTCCGCCGCGGCATCGAAATCCGCGAACAGCGCCAGCCGCTCGAGATTGCGCCAGGTCGGAAAGATGATCCGTGCCTCACCGCGACGGGCAAGCGCAATCACCGCATCGGCGTGCGCCCAGAAGACGTGCGTATTCTCGCTTTCGTCGACGCTGGGCTCCGGCGCATTCTCGGGCAGGCGCGCAATATAGAAGCGTGTGTCGAAGGACCGCGTCTCGCGGAAATTGGGGCACCAGCGCGCCCAGGGGACGAGCAGATCCAGATCGAGCCGCCAACCGCCACGCGCGATCGCGTCTTCAAAGGCCTCACCCTCGACGAGCGACTGGCGCAGCGCCGCGACGGCCTCCGGATCCGGCATCGGATCGAAGCCGACCGCGATGCCGCTTTCCTCAAGCGTTTCACGGATCGCCGCGATTCGCGCAGCGGCATCGTCAGGATCGGCAGCGTCGCCGGCCAGCAGGAAATCCCCAGGATCGATGCGACCGCCGGGAAAGACCAATGCGCCGGCAGCAAAGCTCATCGCTTTGGCGCGCTTGACGATCAGAAGCTCGGGCGGTGCGCCATCGCGATCGCGGAACAGGATCAGCGTCGCCGCCGGGATCGGTTCGGGAGTGGTCATCGCTTCGGAGCTAGGCCGGGAGAAGCGGTTTGGAAAGGGGTGGTGGAGCTGAGGAGGATCGAACTCCTGACCTCTGCAGTGCGATTGCAGCGCTCTCCCATCTGAGCTACAGCCCCGCCCCGTACCCACGCGGTTCCGCGCGGGCCGCTTCCTTTAGCTTCACATTTCGGGCGATGCAACGGGCTTGATCCGATGGCGCGGCGATCATTTCGCGTGCGGCCGGCCGCTCGGCCCCGGCACTGCACGACTGGGCGTGTCCGGCCGGAACCATGCGCATCGAACCGCGATTTTATCGAGCATTCGATTGTCCGCGCCTGCAGATGCGGCGCGGATCGGGAGGGAAGGGCCGGTGCCAAACGCACTGGCCCTTTTCCCTGGCAGGGGTGGTGGACGGGGAAGGAATTCGCACCTTCACAGCCGAAGCGGGGGATTTACAGTCCCTTGGGTTCACTCTTACCCAGCCCGTCCGCATGAGACGGGCGCAACTCGCCCGTCAGTTGGAGCGGGGGTATCGATAGCCGAGAGTGAACATGTTCATGCGGCAGGCTGTTAATGCTGGTGGCCGCAATTGTCCACCTGCCGGGAATGGGAGCGCTCTCAAAGCGCCCCGCCGAACGTATCGCACTGCGCCGGATCCCCGGTGTCCAGCCCGCGCTTGAGCCATTGCATCCGCTGTGCGGAGGTGCCGTGGGTGAAGCTTTCGGGCACGGGGCGCTGGCCGGCCGCCTTTTGCAGCGTATCGTCGCCGATCGCGTTGGCGGCAGTCAGCCCTTCCTCCATGTCGCCGGGTTCCATCAGATTCTTGTCGTTCGCGGCCCAGACGCCTGCGTAGCAATCGGCCTGAAGCTCCATCTTCACCTGAAGCGCATTGCCTTGCGCACGGCTTGCGCGCGACTGGGCGGCGCGGATCTTGTCGGCGTCGCCGGTGATCGTCTGGACGTGATGGCCCACTTCGTGCGCAATCACATAAGCGCCCGCAAAATCGCCCTTGGCGCCGAAGCGGTTGGCGAGTTCGTCGAAGAAGGACACGTCGAGATAGATGCGGTGGTCGGCCGGGCAATAAAATGGCCCCATCGCCGCCTGCGCTGCGCCGCAGCCCGACTGATCATTGTTGGTGTAGAAGACCAGCACGGGCTTTTCGTAGGTTTGACCACGTGCCGCGAACATGTCCGTCCAGCGCCGTTCGGTCGAGCCGAGCACCTTCAGGATCGTGCTGCGCAATTGTGGATCGATCGTCGATCCGTCGGCGCCCGTGGGGCCCGATGGAGCCTGGACCTGCGGCGCGGGCGTACTGAGCTGCCCCTCGCCGAGCAGGCTCAGCGGATTGATGCCGAGCAGCAGCGCGATGACGAGGACTATGACGATGCCGCCGCAACCGAGTTTGCCGCCGCCGAGCCGCAATCCGCCGCCACCGCCCGGAAAACCGAAACCGCGCCCCCCGCCACCGCCGCTGCGATCCTCGAAGCTGCCGCTTTCCTGTTCGTCGTCCAGCCGCATGGTGCCGCTCCCCTGCCTTTGTCCGTGTAAGTTCGTCTCAACGGCGCCGCCAATCAAAGGTTGCGCGCATCGACTATGCCGCAGCTTATGCAATCGCGACACCCTTTGTTGCGGAGGGCTTTGTTGCAGCGGAAACAATGGCTCTGCAGTTCGGCATGTGATATTGCAGCGCACAATGGCACGGTCGGATCCCGCTTCAAGCCACGCCCCTCGTAAGGCGCGCAACGCGACGTTGCCGCTGCCCGATCAGGTCGCGCTGGTGCTCCAGGGCGGCGGGGCGCTCGGCAGCTATCAGGCGGGCGTATTCGAAGCGCTGGCCGATACCGGCATCGAGATCGATTGGGTGGCCGGCATCTCGATCGGCGCCGTCAATGCCGCGCTGATCGCCGGCAATCCCCCGGAGCTCAGGGTAGAGCGGTTGCGCGCCTTCTGGGACAGGGTGACCGGCGCCTTGCCCAGCTTCCCTGTGTGGCACGACGACCAGCTTCGCGAATTCCTGCACGAATGGTCGGCGGGCTTCGTCGCGAGCTTCGGCGTACCCGGTTTCTTCAGCCCGCGGCCGATCCCGCCGATGATGGCCGTGCCCGGCACAATGCAGGCGCTGAGCTTCTACGACAGTGCAGCGCTTGCCGGCACGCTTGATTCGCTGATCGACTGGGATCTGCTCAACGACGGGCCAATGCGCCTTTCGGTCGGCGCGGTGAATGTCGAATCGGGCAATTTCCGCTATTTCGACAACCGCATCGAACGGATCGACGCGCGCCATATCATGGCATCGGGCGCCTTGCCGCCGGGGCTGCCCCCGATCGAGATCGACGGCTGCTGGTGGTGGGATGGCGGCCTGGTGTCGAACACGCCGCTCAGCCATGTGCTCGACAACCAGTCGGACGATCTGCTGGTGTTCCAGGTCGACCTGTTCTCCGCAGCGCATGAGCGGCCACGCACGATCATGGACGTGATGGCGCGCGAGAAGGAGATCCGTTTCTCCAGCCGCACCCGTCAGGTGTCGGACCAGTTGCTGAAGTTGCGCAAGGAGCGCGAGGCTATCCGGCGCGCCCTGGCCAAGCTGCCGCCGGCCATGGCCGACGATCCCGACATCAAGGCGCTCGGCGCCCTCGCGCATGAAAGCGCCGTCAACCTGGTGCATCTGATTTACCGCGCCAATGCCTGGGAAGGCGGATCGCGCGACTATGAATTCTCGGCACGGACCATGGCCGAGCATTGGCTGGCGGGGCATCAGGCGGTTTCGGGCGCAATCTCCAAGGCGGGGCTGCTTGCGACCAACATCATCGACGGCAAGACCGCGGCGTTCGACCTGTCCCCACCACTTTCCACGAAACCAGGCATCTAACCAACTTGTCATCTCCCCGAAAGCATGACGCCGGCCACGATCCGCTATCGGATCGATGACTCCGACTCTCCGCATTCGCGGACATGGCAAACAGCAAAGGAAAGGTTCTCCGATGTTCCTCAAGGGCAAGACAGCGCTCGTCACCGGTTCCACCTCTGGCATCGGCCTCGCTTATGCGAAGACCCTCGCCGCCGAGGGCGCGAACGTGGTGATCAACGGCTTCGGCGACGCGCAGGCGATCGAGACAGAACGGGCCGCGCTCGCGGCGACCAGCGGCGCCGGCGCACTCTATAGCGGTCACGACCTGACCAAGGTCGACCAGATCGAGGCGATGATGGCCGAAGCCGCCAAGGCGTTCGGCGGCGTCGACATCCTGATCAACAATGCCGGCGTCCAGCATGTCGCGCCCGTCGAGGAGTTTCCTGTCGACAAATGGGACCTGATCATCGCGCTCAACCTGAATGCGGCCTTCCACACCACGCGCCTGGCAATCCCGCATATGAAGGAGAAGAAATGGGGGCGGATCATCCAGACCGCATCGGCCCATTCGCTCGTCGCCTCGCCGTTCAAGTCTGCCTATGTCACCGCCAAACACGGGCTGGCCGGCTTCACCAAGACCGTTGCGCTCGAACTTGCGACCTTCGGCGTCACCGCCAATTGCATCTCGCCGGGCTATGTCTGGACACCTTTGGTGGAGAACCAGATCCCCGACACGATGAAGGCGCGCGGCATGACGCGCGAGCAGGTGATGAACGACGTGCTTCTCGCCGGCCAGCCGACCAAGACCTTCGTCACCGTCGAGCAGGTGGCGGCAATGGCGCTGTTCCTGTGCCGCGACGAGGCAAGCACGATCACGGGAGCCAATATGTCGGTCGACGGAGGCTGGACCGCGCAATAGGACTTTCGCGGGCGGCCCGCCATGCTATCGTCGGGCGAACCGCACGATAAGGGTCGCCAATGAATGCAGTTTTCCGGGGGGCGGCAATCGTCCTTCTGGTCGCCGGATGCGCCTCGAACGGGGCCGCTCCGGCCGAGCCCTCCGGGACGGTCGCTGCAGACTGGCGCAAGGTCGCCACGCCAAATGATCGCCAGAGGCTGCGCGACTGGCGCTCGGCCTTCACCACCGCGCTGCGCGAAGCAAGGACCACGCACGCAGCGGAGGTCGCGAGCCATGGCGCCCTGCTCGATCCCGATGCCGCGATCGTCGACCCGGATGGCATTCCCGCCGGCGCCTATCGCTGTCGCGTCATCAAGCTGGGCGCCAAGAGCCCGGGAATGAGCAGCTACACCGCCTATCCGCCGTTCGACTGCACCATCGCCGACGAAGGTGGCGTATCCAGTTTCGCCAAGACCAGCGGATCGCAGCGGCCGGTGGGGCTGGTGTTCGACGGAGACGGATCGCGACAGATCTTCCTCGGCACGCTGATGCTCGGCGACGAGTCGCAAGCACTTGATTATGGTCGCGACACCGATCGCGATATGGCTGGCGCAGTCGAAAAGATCGGACCGCGTCGCTGGCGGATGCTGCTGCCCAAGCCGCGTTTCGAATCGCTGATGGACGTGATCGAGCTGGTGCCGGTCAGCTGATCCGGCGGAAGGGCCTTCAATCTGTGGCGATTCCCGCCTAGCGTCCCGCGCATCATCTGGGAGACCCGAATGCGCCGCCTGATCCTTGCCGCCCTGCCCCTGCTCTTCGCCACCCCGGCCGCCGCCGATCCGCTGCGCGACGCCGTCGCGAAGGACATGCCGGCGATGATGCCGCTCTATCGCGATCTCCACGCCAATCCCGAGCTGAGCATGAAGGAGGTCAACACCGCAGCCAAGCTCGCGATCGAGGCGCGCAAGCTGGGCTTCAAGGTGACCGAGAAGGTCGGCGTCACCGGCGTGGTCGCGGTGCTGGAGAACGGCCCGGGCCCGGTGCTGCTGATCCGCGCCGACATGGATGGGCTGCCGGTTCCCGAACAGACCGGCCTCGCCTTTGCCAGTAAGGCCAAGGGTGTCAGCGCCACCGGCGTCGAAACCAGTGTGATGCATGCCTGCGGCCATGACACGCACATGACCGCCTGGGTCGCGACCGCGAAGCGGCTCGTCGCGATGAAGGACCAATGGTCGGGCACGCTCGTCATGATCCTCCAGCCCGGCGAGGAGACCAGCGAGGGCGCCAAGGCGATGATCGCCGACGGGCTGCTCACCAAATTCCCCAAGCCGCAATTCGCGCTGGCCTTCCACGACAGCGCCTCGCTGCCCGCGGGCACGATCGGATACACCTCCGGCCCTGCCGCCGCGGCGGTCGACAGTGTCGACCTGCTGGTCAAGGGCCTGGGCGGGCACGGTGCGGTACCGCAGGCGACCAAGGATCCGATCGTGATCGCGTCGCGCATCGTCGGCACGCTCCAGACTTTGGTCAGCCGCGAGCTCGATCCGCAGGATGCCGCGGTGGTCACCGTCGGCAGCTTCCAGGCGGGCGCCAAGCACAATATCATTCCCGACGAAGCCAAGCTGCTGCTGACTGTACGCACTTATAACGAGAAAGCGCGCGAGCTGATGCTGAGCGGCATCGCCCGCATCGCGAAGGGCGAAGCGATCGCCGCCGGCGTGCCGGAAGACAAGATGCCGGTCATGTCGGTCCAGCGCGAGCTGTCCACGCCCGCCCTGGTCAACACCCCCGACTTCACCGCACGCATGGCGAGCTTTTTCGCGGCGCGCTTCGGCAAAGACCGGGTGACCGCGGTACCGCCGCCGATGGTTGGCGAGGATTTCGGCCGCTATCGCGCCACCGACCCCTCGATCCAGAGCCTGCTCTTCTGGGTTGGCGGCGTGCCCAAGGCGAAATGGGATGCGGCGGGCGGCGATCCGACCAGATTGCCGTCGCTCCATAGCCCCTTCTGGGCGCCGGAAGCCGAAACGGTGATTGCAACCGCGACCGAAGCGATGACCGCGGCAGCGCTGGATATCCTTAAGAAGGGCTGATGCTCTTCCGGCGCGACACGCTGGACGGTATCGCCTCGGGCGCCGTCACGCTGCAGTTTCGCCGCTGGAAAAAGCCCGCGGCGACGGCGGGAAGTACGCAACTGACCCAGGCCGGGTTGATCGCGATCCATGCGGTCGATCTGGTCGGGGAGGATGTATTGACCGACGCGGATGCGCGCGCGGCGGGCTTCATCGATCTCGCCGCGCTTCGCGCCGAATTGACGGGGCGGGACGGCGATCTTTACCGGATCGCACTGGGGCCCGGCGGCGCTGATCCACGCGTCGCGCTACGCAACGAGGCAGATCTGTCAGACGCCGAGATCGCGGCGTTGCTCGGGCGGATCGACCGCGACTTCGCGCGCGCCGCGCTGGGGCTGATCGCACAATTCCCGGGGCGACGAGCGCCGGAACTGGCCGAACTGCTGAGACTGGAAACCGCAATCTTCAAGCCACGCGTCCGGGCGCTCAAGGCCAAGGGGCTGACCGAGAGCCTGGCGGTCGGTTACCGGCTGTCGCCGCGTGGGGAACGGGTGTTGAGGTGGCTGGAGGGGTAGAGTCTCATCTTACCCCCCTTCTTGTCATTCCCGCGAAAGCGGGAATCCCGCTATTCCGTGAAGCATCAGAAAGAAGAAGAAGCGGGATTCCCGCCTTCGCGGGAATGACGCGGTGAGGGTTACGCCGGCTCAGGTGCCAGCCTTCCGGCCTCCGGCACCACTGCCCGCGCCGGGTTCGAGAACCGCATCGTACCGTCCTCGACCTTGCCGTAGCGCAGCATCATCAGATCGCGCGCGTAATTCTGGTGCACTTTCCAGGGCAGCTTCGATCCCTGGCGCGGCAGCTTGTCCTTGGCGCGCTGGACGTAGCCCGAGCTGAAATCGAGGAAATCCTCCTGCGCGAGATCCGGATCGTCGAGCGTGGGCGTGCATTGGCGCGTGCCCGTCCGGTCCATATGATTGAGCAAACGGCAGACATATTCGCAGGTCAGGTCGGCCTTCAGCGTCCAGGATGCATTGGTATAGCCGAAGCTGGTCGCGAAATTGGGCACGCCCGAAAGCATCATCGCCTTGTAGCTGAGGCATTGCGATGGTTCGACCCGCGCGCCATCGACATCGAGCGACATGCCGCCGAGCAACTGCATGTCGAGGCCGGTCGCGGTGACGATCAGATCGGCCTCCAGCTCGGTGCCCGATGCCAGCCTCACGCCCGTCTCGGTGAAGCGATCGATCGTGTCGGTGACGATCGAGGATTTGCCCTCGCGGATCGACGCGAACAGGTCGCCATCGGGCACCAGGCAGACGCGCTGATCCCAGGGATTGTAGCGCGGGGTGAGATGGGTGGCGACGTCATAGCCGACCGGCAGCTCGGCCCGGGCGAGATCGATGAGCTTGGCCTTCACCTTGGCCGGTTTCTTTCGCGCCATGCGGAAGAAGAACATGCCGAGCAGGACATTCTTCCAGCGCGTGATGCCATAGGCCAGCTTGCTGGGCAGCACGCGGCGCAGGCCGTTGGCGATGCCATCCTCGGCGGGCCGCGAGACGATATAGGTGGGGGAGCGCTGGAGCATCGTGACATGCTCCGCCTGTTTCGCCATTTCGGGCACCAAAGTCACTGCGGTCGCGCCGCTGCCGATCACGACGACGCGCTTGCCGGCATAATCCAGCGCTTCGGGCCAGAGCTGGGGATGGACGATCCGGCCCTTGAAGTCCGCGATGCCCGTAAAGTCGGGCGTGTAGCCCGCGGCGTAATTATAAAAGCCCGAGCACATGAAGAGGAAGCCGCAGGTGAGCTGCGCCGGCCGGCCATCGACCTCGACATCCACCGTCCAGCGGGCATCCTCGGTTGACCAGCTGGCGTGGATCACCTTGTGACCGAAGCGGATATGGCGATCGATGCCGTTGTCGCGCGCGGTTTCGTCGAGATAGTTGAGGATCGCGGGGCCGTCGGCGATCGCCTTGGCTTCGGTCCAGGGACGGAAGGAATAGCCCAGCGTATACATGTCCGAATCGGATCGGATGCCGGGGTAGCGGAACAGATCCCAGGTGCCGCCGATCCGCGCGCGCCCTTCGAGGATCGCATAGCTCTTGCCCGGGCAATTCGCCTGCAGGTGATAGCCTGCACCGATACCGGAAATTCCGGCACCCACGATCAGCACGTCGAAATGTTCGTTCGCCATCCTGCCCTCTCGCGCAGTCGTCCATGACATGTTGCTAACATGACTGTCAGTCCGGCGATAGCGTTTCGGGCCGTGCGAAATCGGGTGGTCGGTGTGTTTCACGTGGAGCATTGCGTTCGGCTCGTGCAACACAAACGGTGGGTTGAGGCGATTGTACAAGCTGGATGCCGGTACACGTGCAATTCACCCAATAGCCGCTAGAGAACCCCGATGCATTCCGCCGCCGACATCCAGCCTAAAAGGCCGCGCCTTGCCCGGCGCCTGATGTCGTGGCTGGCACTGCTGCTGCTGGCCGGGCATCTTGCCGCGGCGGGTCCGCGCCTCGAGGCGCCGGATTCACCGAACCGGCCGCTGTCGATCGAAGCACGGCCGATCCAGGCGATCATCGCCCATGGGCGCACCGCCGACATCGCCAAGGCCGGACGCCTCCAGGCCCCCGACAAGCCCGGACAGGGCAGTGGCGATCCGCCATTGGCCGGCGTCGCACCGACCATAAAGCCGCCGACCGCGGCCTTTGGTCCGTCCTATGCGGCACGCGAATCCGATACCCCGAAGACCACGATCCCCGGCGCCTATCGCGCGCGGGCTCCCCCCATTCTCGCCTGAACCGCGGGGCGACAGCCCCTTTTTTCAGGACCGGTGACCGCCGCGCCGACAGGCGCCTGGCACCGCTGCGCCGCGTGCGCATCGAAGAGAATGAACCATGACACAGACCAAAATCATCGAACATGTCGCCGCCAGCGACCGTGACCATTTCGCATTGCTGCTGCACCGATATCCCACGCTGGACGCGCAGGAGACCGAGGCATTGCTCGATTTCCTGGCAAAGGGCCCGATCATCGAGGTCAGCCATCTGGCCGGCGATCCGGAGCTCAAACCGATCGTCGAACGCGTCAAACGCGATCACCCCAAGCGCTTCAATGTCAGCCTTGGCAGCAACATGATCATCGCGCTGGCGCTGATCCTGCCGCTGCTGGCCTTTTGCTGGTACGCCTGGGGCTAATCAGAGGGACAACGCCCGCCGGTGGATTCCCCCACCGACGGGCGTGCTTTCCTCCCCAGGAAACTTTTGAAACCCAACCCCTCCACCACCGATCTGCGATCGGCGGTTCCCCTCCCCTTCAGGGAGGATTTTTAGGATCGATCTTCATTCGGGTCAGGCCGAGGCGAGAGTGGTGCCGCCCGAGAACCGGCGCGCAGCGTACATCAGTACGTGAGCACCGGAAGCGCAGGGCGGCGCCATTCGCAGCCCGGCATCACCCGAATGAGACGATCCTAGGCGGCCTCGCTGAACTGGTTCATGGTGTTATCTTTACCGCCCGCTTTCAGGGCCGCTTCGCCGGCGAAATATTCCTTGTGGTCGTCGCCGATGTCGGAGCCCGACATGTTCTGGTGCTTCACGCAGGCGATGCCCTGGCGGATCTCCTTGCGCTGCACGCCGGCGACGTAGCCGAGCATGCCCTGCTCGCCGAAATATTCCTTGGCGAGATTGTCGGTGCTGAGTGCGGCCGTGTGATAGGTCGGCAGCGTGATCAGGTGATGGAAGATGCCGGCGCGCTTCGCGGAATCGCGCTGGAAGGTGCGGATGCGCTCATCGGCTTCGGCGGCCAGATCGGTCTCGTCATAGCTGGCGCTCATCAGGTTCGCGCGGTCGTAACCCGACACGTCCTTGCCGTCCGCGTTCCAGGCGTCGAACACCTGCTGGCGGAAATTGAGCGTCCAGTTGAACGAGGGCGAATTGTTATAGACCAGCTTGGCGTTGGGAACGGCCTCGCGGATGCGATCGACCATACCCGCGATCTGTTCGATATGCGGCTTCTCGGTCTCGATCCACAACAGGTCGGCGCCGTTCTGCAGCGAAGTGATGCTATCCAGTACGCAGCGATCTTCGCCGGTGCCGGCGCGGAACTGGAACAGGTTGCTGGGCAGACGCTTGGGACGCAGCAGCTTGCCGTCGCGGTTCAGGATCACGTCGCCGTTGCGCGCGGTGGCCGGATCGATCTCCTCGCAATCGAGGAACGAATTATAGAGATCGCCGAGATCGCCGGGTTCGTTGCTCACCGCGATCTGCTTGGTCAGGCCGGCGCCGAGCGAGTCGGTGCGCGTGACGATGATGCCATCCTCAACGCCCAGCTCGAGGAAGGCGTAGCGGCAGGCGCGGACCTTCGCGAGAAAATCCTCGTGCGGCACGGTCACCTTGCCGTCCTGGTGGCCGCACTGCTTCTCGTCGGAGACCTGATTCTCGATCTGCAGCGCGCAGGCGCCTGCCTCGATCATCTTCTTGGCGAGCAGATAGGTCGCCTCGGCATTGCCGAAGCCGGCATCGATATCGGCGATGATCGGCACGACGTGCGTCTGGAAGCCCTCGATCTTGGCGAGCAGTTCCTTTTCGCGGGCTGCATCGCCGGCATCGCGCGCCGCATCGACGTCGCGGAACAGGCCGCCCAGCTCGCGCGCATCGGCCTGGCGCAGGAAGGTGTAGAGTTCCTCGATCAGCGCGGGAACGCTGGTCTTCTCGTGCATCGACTGATCGGGCAGCGGGCCGAATTCGGAGCGCAAGGCGGCGACCATCCAGCCGGACAGATAGAGATATTTGCCCTTGGTGGTCCCGAAATGCTTCTTGATCGAGATCATCTTCTGCTGGCCGATAAAGCCGTGCCAGCAGCCCAGCGACTGGGTGTAGCTCGCGGGATCGGCGTCATAGGCGGCCATGTCGTCGCGCATGATCTTCGCGGTGTAGCGCGCAATGTCGAGCCCGGTCTGGAACCGGTTCTGCAGACGCATGCGTGCAACCGCTTCCGCGCTGATCCCATCCCATGTGCCGCTCTTCGAACGGATGAGCTGGTCGGTCTGCGCGATATGATCCTGGTACGACATTGACGGGGCCTTTCATTCGGATGCCCGTCTGATGCGCCACGTCACGCCCCGGCGCGACTCAGGATTGTAAAGTTTCGTGTGCGAATGTCGCCGAACCCTGTAAATATCTTGTAATCTTGTCATGAAATTGACAAGACAGCGCATGGCCGAAACCAAGCTGTTTGCCGGGCATGCGGTGAAGCGCGTGCGGCGCGCCCAGGGGATGACTCAGGCGGCGATGGCCGATGCGCTGGAGATTTCGCCGAGCTATCTCAACCTGGTCGAACGCAACCAGCGCCCGCTGACCGCGGCGCTGATGCTGCGACTGGCCGAGCGCTTCGATTTCGATCCGCGTGCGCTGGCCGCCGGAGAACCAGGCGGTGGCACCGAAGCGATCCGCCGGCGGCTCGCCGATCCGATGTTCGCCGATCTGGAGATCGACCGCACCGAACTGGCCGACTGGCTGGCCGGCGCACCGGGTGGTGCCGAGGCCTTTGCGCGCGCCTTCGACGCCTTGCGCGCGGGCGGCGTTTCGGTGCCGGAAGATGACGGTATTTCGGAAGTACGACGCGAGATCGAGCGCTGGCGCAACCATTTCCCCGATCTGGATGCGCAGGCCGAGGCGCTGGCCGACGAATTGCGGCTGGGCGCGGGCGATCTGTACGGCGCGATCGCGGAACGGCTGCGCACCCGGCATCAACTGGCCATCCGCATCCTGCCGGTCGATGTGATGCCCGATACTTTGCGCCGGCTGGATCTGCATGCCCGGCAATTGCAGCTGTCCGAAACGCTGGACACCGCATCGCGCACCTTTGCCGTCGCGTTCCAGCTCGCCCAGATCGACGCGCGCGACGAAGTGGATGCGCTGGTGCGCGGCGCGGGCTTTGCCGAACGCGCAAGCGAGCGGCTCTATCGTCGCCATCTGCTCGGTTATTTCGCGGCCGCGCTGATGATGCCCTATGCCCGGTTCCTGCGGGCCTGCGAGGCGACGGGTTACGATGTCGAACTGCTCCAGCGCCGCTTCGGCGCGGGGTTCGAACAGGTCGCGCACCGGCTGACCACGCTGCAGCGCGTCGGCGCGCGCGGCCTGCCATTTTTCATGATCAGGATCGACCGCGCCGGCCAGGCATCGAAACTCTATGCCGGCGCCAGCGGATCGGCACTGGCCGAAAGCCCGGTGCGCTGCCCGCTCTGGCGGCTGCACGCGGCATTCGACCGGCCGGGCCGGCTGGTGCGCCACCTCGTCACGCTGGAGGATGACAGCCGCTGGTTCACGATCGCGCGCACCGTCCAGCCACAGGGCCGCCGCTTCGGCGCGGTCGCCGCCGAATTCGCGATCGGGCTGGGGCTGGATGCCGCGCTGGCGACGCCGCTCGCCGCCGCGACGGGCATCGACCTGAAGGACGGGCCGGCAACGCCGATCGGGCTGGGTTGTCGCCGCTGCACCCGCGCCGATTGCCCGCAACGCGCGCATCCACCGGCGGGGCGGACCTTGCTGATCAACGAACGCGAACGCGGAATCTCGCCGTTCAGCTTTGCTGGCGATTGAGGCTCAGTCCTCGGCCGCAGACCGATCGGCGTCGGTTTCACCACCCGGATGCGATGCCGCGTCGCCCAGCCCGGCGGCAAAGGCGATGCGCAGTGCCGCCGACAGGCTGTGGACGCCCAGCTTCACCATCAGATTGGCGCGGTGGATTTCGACGGTGCGGGCGCTGATGCCGAGATCATAGGCGATGGTCTTGTTGGGATGGCCGCGCACCAGCCCCTGCAACACGTCATATTCGCGCGGGGTGAGCGCATTGAGCTGCACGCTGGCCTCTGCCGCGCGCGCGGTGCGCCGGCTAGCCTGATCGAGCTGCGCGTGCGCTTCGCCGATCGCGGTCATCAGTACCGCCTTTTCGAAGGGCTTCTCGATGAAATCGATCGCGCCGGCCTTCATCGCGGTGACCGCCACGGTCACGTCGCCATGGCCGGTCAACACGACGACGGGCATGGTGATGCCACGTTCCTTCAGCGCGCGCTGCACCTCGAGCCCGTCCATCACCGGCATGCGCACGTCCAGCAGCACGCAGCCCGGATCGAGCGATCCCGCCGCCTTGAGGAAATCGACACCCGATTCGAAGCTGTCGACGGTAAAACCCGCGGTCTTCAACATGAAGGCGGCCGAGCGCCGCACCGCTTCGTCGTCGTCGACAATGTAGACCAGCCGTCCCGTCATTCCAGCGCCCCGTCATCTGCCCTGATCAGCGTGAAGAAGAACAGGGTGCCGCCGTCAACCCCGGATTCGGCGCCGATCGTGCCGCCCTGCCCCTCGATAATGGTCTGGCAGATCGACAGGCCGAGCCCCATGCCCCCCGCCTTGCTGCTGACGAACGGTTCGAAAAGCCGATCGGCAACCTCCGCGTCGAGCCCCGGCCCGCTATCCGCCACGCTGACGCGCACCATGGCTCCGGCCGCGGCCGACCGGATGGTGAGCCGCTTCACCGGGCTGTCGGCCATCGCCTCCACCGCATTGCGGATCAGATTGACCAGCACCTGCTGCACGGGCACCGCATCGACGAACACGCGGTCCACCGACGGATCCAGCCGCAATTCCACATCGATGCCGAGTTCGCGCGCGCCGAGCAGCGCCAGCGCATTGGCCTCGTTCACCAGCCGGTTCAGGCTTTCGACGCGCTTCTCGCTGTCGCCGCGGCCGATGAAATCGCGCAGGCCGCGCACGATCTGCCCCGCGCGCACCGATTGCTTCGCCGCATCGCTCAGCGCCTCGCGCACGATCGCGACATTCTCCGCGGTGGGATCGGCGAGCAGATCGTTGGCGGCCTCGACATAATTGGCGACCGCGGTCAGCGGCTGGTTGAGTTCATGCGCGAGCGACGACGCCATCGTGCCCATCGCACTGACGCGCGAGACATGGGCGAGTTCGTTCTGCAGTTCCTCCAGCCGGACCTGGGTTTCCTGCCGCTCGGTCAGATCGCGGACGAAGCCGGTGAAGACGCGGCTATGTTCGGTGCGCGCCTCGCCGATCGACAGATCCATCGGAAACGTCTCGCCATTGCGGCGACGGCCGATGGTGATCCGGCCGATGCCGATGATCCGCGGCACGCTGGTGTCGAGATAGCGGCGCAGATAGGAATCATGACGTTCGCGATCGGGCGAGGGCATCAGCGCGCTGACATTCTCGCCCAATATCTCGTCGCTAGCATAGCCGAACATGCGCTCGGCCGCGGCGCTGAAGAAGATGATCGAACCGGCTTCGTCGATGACGATCATCGCATCGGGAACGGTCGCCAGGATCGAGCGCAACAGCGCTTCGCTGGCATGGATCGCCGACATGTCCGGATCGGAAGGGATCATCCCCACATCCTATCGCGGCGATCCGATGGCGCGGCAAGCGCTTCGCGCGTGCGCCGGAATTCGTTCGAGGCGTTCGGGATCGGCCCGCTTCCTCGTCCAACCACCCGACAGGATCATACTGGATCGGGCGGTTGGGCGGGGGAGCGGGCCGGTACCGCCAGAAAGCGCCCTTTCGCGCTTTCTCAAATCAACGCGAGTCAGGCCTCGGCGGCGCGGTCCGCTTCGCGCCGGGCGCGCAGGGAATCGGTGTGGAGCAGCCGGTTGGCCATTTCCCGCCATGCCGCTTCGGACCGCTGACAGCGATCGCGGACATTGTCGAGATTGGTGTTGGCGGCATCGCGCGCGCATTCATCGGCACGCTGAAGATAGAAATCGGCGGTGGCTGACATCGTCTCACTCCATTGTTGAGCGCTGTGTCGGGCAAATCGCCGACAGGTTTGAGCGCTATGTCGGGCAGGCCGCCGACAGGGCGGGATCGATCGATCGTTCTGGCAACGATCCGGTGCGGCGCCCGCCGAATGGCGCCGCGAGATTTCTGGCGATGCGGGATCCGGCACCGCGCAGCGTGCGCGGGCACAGGGGGATCCGCGATCGCGCGCCACCGATGCGATGGCGCGGATCGGACGGTGCAGGACCGGCGGATTCGCGAACGATCCCGCCGGCCCGGCGTGTCCGATGGGGTCAGGCCTGCTGCAGATTGACTGCAGAGATCTTCCCGCGACGGTCGGTTTCCAGCTCGTAGCTCACGCGCTGATCCTTGTTGAGCGTCGCCATGCCGGCGCGCTCGACCGCGGTGATGTGCACGAAGCTGTCGCCCGAGCCGTCTTCATTGGCTATGAAACCATAGCCCTTGTCGGTGTTGAAGAATTTGACGGTACCGATCGGCATGATGATTTCCTTTCACGTAAACATGTTTCCCGCAGGCAAGAGGCCGGCAGAGCAAGTAGCGTGGAGAGGAAGGATCAGCCGAGGCATCAAATTCGTCGCAGGCGACGTTAGCCCGGACGATATAGGCCGGATTGCGCGATTTTGCAACGAAGCGCCGGATTTGCCGCTCGATGCCCTGGAAATGCGGTTGGACACGCAGCCTGTCAGGACCGATCGCCATTCAGTTCAGATCGAGTCGAAAGGGGTGATTTTTCGCGACCCGGAGCGCAGCGTACTTGATGTACGTGAGCACCGGAAGCGCGGGAAAGCGCCGCTTGCAGGCCGATATGGGCGGAATGGCGACGGTCCTGAGGCTTGACCGGCCAAGACAACCGCATCACGGGGACTCATGGTTTCTGCATCCGCCTCGCTAACCCTGCTCGCCATCGGCGGCATGAAGATGATCGCCCCCGGCGACGATCTGACGGGCGAGATGCTCGCCGCCATCGCCGCATCGGGTGAGGCACTGCGCGACGGCGATGTCGTCGTGCTGGCGCAGAAGATCGTCTCCAAGGCCGAGGGGCGGCTGGTCCGCCTGGCCGACGTCACCCCCTCGCCCGAGGCGATCGAACTGGCGCCGCGCTGCGCCAAGGATCCCCGGCTGGTCGAACTCGTCCTGTCCGAAGCGACCGAAGTGATGCGCGTACGCCCCGGCGTGCTGATCGTGCGCCACCGGCTGGGGCTGGTGCTCGCCAATGCGGGGATCGACCAGTCCAATGTCGATCAGGACGACGGCGGCGCCGCGTTGCTCTTGCCCGTAGATCCCGACGGCACGAGCCAGCGGCTGCGCGCCGAATTGCGTGCGCAGACCGGCGCGGACGTCGCGGTGCTGATCATCGACAGCCTGGGCCGCGCCTGGCGGATGGGCACCACTGGCACCGCGATCGGCGTGGCCGGCATTGCCGGGCTGCTCGATCTGCGCGGCATGCCCGATCTGCACGGCCGCAAGCTGGAGACCAGCGAACTCGGCCTGGCCGACGAGATTGCCGCCGCCGCCTCGCTCGCCATGGGCCAGGGCGATGAGGGCCGCCCGGTCGTGATCGTCCGCGGCCTCAATCCCGGCTCACCCCATGCCCGGCGCGACGGCAGCGCCGCCGAGCTGATCCGCCCCGCCCATATGGACCTGTTCCCATGATCCTCGCGCTTGCAGGCGGCGTCGGCGGTGCCAAGCTCGCCAACGGCCTCGCCGCCAATCTTTCGCCCGAAGACCTGGTGATCGCGGTCAACACCGGCGACGATTTCGAGCATCTCGGCCTGCCGATCTGCCCCGATATCGACACCGTCGCCTATACGCTGGCGGGCATCAACGATCCCGTGCAGGGATGGGGCATCGCGGGCGAGAGCTGGGCGTTCATGGACGCGATGGCCGGGCTGGGCGGGGAGACATGGTTCAAGCTGGGCGACCGCGACCTCGCCACCCATATCCGCCGCCGCGAACTTCTGGCCGCCGGCCACAGCCTGTCCGACGTCACCGCGATGCTGACCCGCGCGCTCGGCATCCGCCACGCCATCGTGCCGATGAGCGACGCGCCGGTGCGCTCGATCGTCTCGACCGATCAGGGCGACCTGCCCTTCCAGGATTATTTCGTCCGCCTGCAGTGCCGACCACGCTTCCACGCGATCCGCTTCGACGGCACGGAGCGTGCGACGCCCTCCCCCGGCCTCGCCGCCGCGCTCGCCGATCCGGCGCTGGAGGCGATCATCATCTGCCCGTCCAACCCGATCCTGAGCATCGCGCCAATCCTGTCGCTGCCCGGCCTGCGCGACGCGATCGCGGCGGCGAAAGTGCCGGTGGTCGCGGTCTCGCCCTTTATCGGCGGACAGGCAGTAAAGGGCCCCGCCGCCAAGATCATGGCCGAACTGGGCCTGGCCACCACACCCGACGCGGTGATCGCGCAATATGACGGGCTGCTCGACGGGCTGGTGATCGACCGCGCAGACGCGGACGGCGCAACCTCCGCAATGCTGGTGACCGACACGCTGATGCGCAACCCGGACGACCAGCGCCGCCTCGCCGCCGAAACCCTCGCCTTCGCGCGCAGCCTGCCCGGCCGGCGCGGGTGACCCCCTATATCCTGATCCCCGTGCGCCCCTTCGAAGAGGGCAAGACCCGCCTCGCCACCGTACTCGGCCCCGCCGAACGCACCGCGCTCAACCGGCGCTTCTTCGACCATGTCTTCGGCGTAGCATGCCAGGCAGTCGGCCCGGCGCGTTGCATCGTGGTCAGCCGATCGGCGGAGGTCCGCGACCTGGCGGAAGCAGCGGGCGCGCGGGCGGTGGTGGAGACGGGCAACGACCTCAATGCGGCGCTGACACAGGGGGCGGGCGAAGTGCCGGCGGGTGAGGCGGTGCTGGTGCTGAGCACGGATTTGCCGGGGCTTGGGGTTGATGATGTGGAGGCGATGATAAAGGCGGGAGAGCGGGCGGATTTTGTGATCGCGCCGGATGAGGCGGTGAAGGGGACGAATGCGCTCCTGCTTAGCCGAGTTGGTGCTGTCCCATTTTTATACGGGTCCGACAGCTTCGCGGCTCACACCGCGGCGGCCATGGCGATCGAGCTAACGCTCGGACAGGTGGATAGGCCAGGCTTCAAAGTCGATATCGATACGCCGGAACAATTGGATGCAGCCCGCCTAACAGCCACAAATTATCGCGCCGATTGCCAGATCGAAGACGGGACCAGAAGAGCTTTCTGCAGCTCCGCCTAAGCGGTTGATTTCTCAATCAAATCATAGACTTGAGAAGTCGCCAGAGGCAGTATTAGCACGCTTTCAACTCGTGGAAAAGGCTGGACGTGGATGGACGTGATGGTTTGACTCCTTGCGCCTGCTAAGTCGCGTCTGGCCATGGGACAATGACTTCGTTGCCATCGAGGCCGCCAAATGTCAGCTTGTGCCAAGAGCAGACCTTTGCCGCTCCATCATATTTAGAGGCCGAGTGCGCTGGACAGCTGCTTCTTGATGCTAGCCGCGTTAAAGCCGCCCAACTCGGTTGTGGTCAACAGGATGTTGATTGCTGCTGAGAAGTGACCCGGGGTTTTCATCGAGAAGTGACCCACCTTGCGATTATGTTTCGGGTTTCACTGGTGGGTCAAGATGGTGCTTTCTCCTTTCTGGATTTTGGCTGCTGAGCCGAGCTGTTCTTGAACCGGAAGCTGTCGTTGCCGGTCTCAAGGATGTGGCAGTGATGGGTGAGCCGATCCAGAAGCGCGGTGGTCATCTTAGCGTCACCGAACACACTGGCCCATTCGCTGAAGCTGAGGTTGGTAGTGATGATGACGCTGGTGCGCTCGTAGAGTTTGCTCAGCAGATGGAACAGCAGCGCGCCGCCTGAAGCGCTGAACGGCAGATACCCAAGCTCGTCGAGGATCACGAGGTCGGAGTGGGCGAGCCTGCTGGCGATCTGGCCTGGCTTGCCTTGGGCCTTCTCCTGTTCGAGGGCGTTGACCAACTCGACCGTAGAGAAGAACCGCACCCGTTTGCGATGATGCTCGATAGCCTGGACGCCCAGCGCGGTGGCGATGTGGGTCTTGCCGGTGCCGGGACCGCCAACAAGCACGATGTTGTCGGCGACGTCCATAAACTCGCAACGATGGAGCTGACGAACCAGCGCCTCGTTGATCTCGCTGCTGGCGAAGTCGAAGCCCGCCAGATCGCGATAGGCCGGGAACCGCGCAATCTTGAGCTGATAGGATACCGATCGCACCTCTCGCTCGGCGGTCTCCGCCTTGAGCAGTTGGGAGAGGATCGGAACCGCCGCATCGAACGCCGGCGCGCCCTGTTCCATGAGATCGGTGACGGCTTGGGCCATGCCGTGCATCTTGAGGCTGCGCAGCATGACGATGATGGCGCCGCTGGCAGGGTCATGACGCATGACGGTTCTCCCGGCGCAGGGCATCGTAGCGTTCGACATTGGCCATCGGTTCGCTGACCAGTCTCAGCGCTTGTGGTGCCGTGATCGGCGGTGTCGTCAGCGGCTTGCCATCGATCAACCGGTGCAGGAGGTTGAGGATATGGGTCTTGGTCGGAACGCCGGCTTCCAGCGCCATTGTGACCGCCATCAGGATGACCTCCTCGTCGTGATGCAGGATCAGGGCGAGTATCTCGACCATCTCCCTGTCACCGCCGGGAGACCGCAGCAGATGCCGCTGCAACCGCTGGAAGGCATCGGGCAGTTCGAGGAACGGAGCGCCGTTGCGTAGGGCTCCAGGCTTGCGCTGGATGACCGCCAGATAGTGGCGCCAGTCGTAAATGGTGCGCCCTGGCTTGTCGTGGGATCGATCGATGATCCGCTGATGTTCGCACAGCACCTGGCCTTCCGCGACAACGAGGAAGCGGTCGGGATAAAGCCGCAGGCTGACAGGGCGGTTGGCGAACGACGCCGGCACGCTGTAGCGGTTGCGTTCCAGATGAACGAGGCAGGTCGGTGATACCCGCTTGCCATACTCCACAAAGCCATCGAACGGCCTGCCTACCGGCATCAGACTTGCCACCTCATCCGCCCAGGCATCGGCGACAGAGCCCGGCTCGATCCCGTGCGGGATATCCTGCCACAGCGCCTTGCATCGCTCCTCCAGCCACAGGTTCAAGGCACCGAGAGTCTCGGTCTGGGGGACGGGTTGCCACAGACGATGCCGTGCATCCTGCACGTTCTTCTCGACCTGACCCTTCTCCCACCCCGCTGCTGGATTACAGAACTCGGCTTCATAGAGATAATGGCTGACCATCGTCAGGAAGCGGGCATTAACGGTCCGATCCTTGCCGCGCCCGACCTTGTCGACCGCGGTACGCATGTTGTCGTAGATGCCGCGCCGCGGCACGCCACCCAGCACGCGGAACGCATGATTATGGGCATCGAACAGCATCTCGTGGGTCTGGAGCAGATAGGCCCGCACGAAGAAGGCCCGGCTGTAGCTGAGCTTGAAGTGCGCCACCTGCAGCTTGGTGCGCACGCCATCGATGATCGCCCAGTCCTCGCTCCAGTCGAACTGGAACGCCTCGCCCGGGGCGAAGGACAGCGGAACGAACGTGCCCTTGCCGCTCATCTGCTGCTGCTGGCGGTAGTCATCCCGCCAGCCCCGGGCAAAGGCCGCGACACGGCCATAGGAGCCGTCAAAGCCCAGGCTGACCAGATCGGCATATAGCTGCTTGATGGTCCGCTTCTGCTTGCGCGGGCGGCCCATCTCTCGCCGCAGCCAGGCCGTCAGTCGCCCCACAAAAGGATCCAGCTTGCTCGGCCGCTCCGGCACCTTGAACTGCGGCTCGACGGTGTCCGACCGCAAATATTTACGAACGGTGTTGCGGGATAGTCCGGTCCGCCTGGCTATCTCCCGGATCGACAGATGATCGCGGTAATGCCAGCGCCGGATGACGCTTAATAATGCCATGTCCAACACTCCATGGTCCCCCGCTCGTCAAAGCCAGGAACGTGTTCAAACATGGGTCACTTCTCAGCGAAAATTACTGGCCTCCCCGGGTCACTTCTCAGCGGCAATCAACATACATGAGAAAGGCCGAGAGTTTCCCTCCCGGCCTCCCCGCGCCCTCAACGCGACTCATCACTCGATAGTAGCCCCTGACCGCCGGTCGGAAAGTGCGGATTGATCCAGTTCGGACAGGATCAAAACCGCTTCTCGCCCACGACGCGATAGATGCCGTTGAGCGCCGCGCTCATATTCTGGGTCCGCCCCAGGTCGTCGCTGGCCCGCGATTTCCAGAACCAGTCGAACATATCCCGCTCGTCGTGCTGATTGGCTAGCCAGGCCAAGACGAACGCAAGCGCCGGCTCCTCGCCCAGCTTCGACTTGTGCGCGCGGTTCGTGGCGTCCTCCAGGACGGCTAGCGCCCTCTTTTGAAGCTGGGCATCGGTGAAACGGGCCATCAGGTTCTCTGTCGCCGCATGTGCTGCTTCCATGTCCGCTCGTCTGGCATTGGCGGTTGTGGGCCAGTGGGCTCATCCCTCACCAGGTCGATTTTGGGTAGCTTCACTCGCTTTCCACGCGGCAGGCAGTCAGCGCAGACGAGCCGGCGCCCAATTTCGCGCAGGCGATCGTCCCACTGCCGTCGCGTGAACAACCACCACAGGGCGTGCGGATCGAAAACGCGCTCGTGTTGGCATGCCTTGCAGGTGACCTTGATAGTATAGTGAAGCCGCGCCGCCTCTGACAGGTTGGGCGGCGGCCGATAGCCCAGATCCGCGCCGTGTGTTTCAGGCATGCATCAATCGTTGGCGGGGCGGTGGTTCATAAGCAGTTCGTTGGCGGACAGGCCACGGCGCGCGATCTCGGCTTCGGTCATGATGACGTCGATTGACGGTCCACCGGTGGGCTTGTCGATCTGCTCGAAATACCAGTTCGCTAGCTCGATATTGCTCAATCCGCGAAGCTGGCGCTCGCTCATTGTCGGCTTCATGCCTTCGATAATCTGCTGGAAATGGGTCATCGGTCCCTCGCGAATCGGTAGGCGGCCAGCATAGGCACGCGCGGATTTGTTCTCAATCTGTTCTCGTGGGTGGGATGGCACCAATTGTGGCGGCGCCGGCGCGTCGCCCCGCGGACAATCGAATGATCGTCCGAAGTGAAAGTACCCAACGGAACTTCGGGAGCCGTTCAAGGCTTCCGCTCCAGAAGGAGAGCACCATGAGCGACAAAACCATTCCGGCAGATGACGTTCAAGAGCGGGCCGATGTGCGTAAGGCTTCCGAGCCCTCGCCAGTATTCCAACAGGCGAACACCGCCAGTCAGAACCGCGGCCAGCGCGCGCCGAAGGAAGGCAGTGGCGATGTGATCGGTAGCGGCGCGGGCGCCGGCGGCGGCGGAGGCGCGGAAGATTACGACTCTGATCCCGTTGGCGGTGGCGGGAAGATTCCGATGCCCGACGCGAGTCCACCGCCAAAGGAGGGCGCCGACGAACCTGTCCACGGTAGCCGATAACACGAAAGGATTGATCATGAGCGACGGCAAGAACCAACAGGATGGACGCGACTGCGCCAAGGTTTCGGCTGAAGAGGAATACGAGCTGGATTATTTCGCCGAAAAGCACGGCCTTAGCCGGGACGAGGCCCGCGACTTGATAGACAAGCACGGGAACAGCCGCGAGGCACTGGACGCAGCGGCTACCCGTTTACGCGCGAGCTAGAACTATTCAGAAAATCCGCACATCCACCGATAGCGCGGGCCATTCTCTCGATGGCGATTTCTTCACCCGCGAAGTCGAGACCGTCGCGCGAGATCTGATCGGAGTTTCGGTGTTGGTCGACGGTGTCGGCGGGAGGATCGTCGAGACCGAGGCCTATCATCCGGAGGACCCGGCCGCGCATACATTTCGCGGCCCTACGCCACGCAATGCCGCAATGTTCGGGCCAGCGGGCCACGCCTATGTCTATCGTAGCTATGGCATCCACTGGTGTTTGAACTTCACCTGCGGCGATGGTGCCGGCGTGCTGATCCGCGCGCTGATGCCCGAAGCGGGGCTCGAAATCATGCGGGTGCGCCGTGGGGTTATCGATGATCGCCTGTTGTGTGCAGGACCTGGGCGGCTGTGCCAGGCGATCGGCATAGATTTGAGTTTCGGTCACCTGCCGCTCGATGCGCCGCCTTTCGAGCTTCGCCACGGTGTCACTGCTCCATTGGTGATCGCTTGTCCGCGGATAGGCATAAGCGTCGCGACTGATACGCCCTGGCGCTTCTGCGAGGTCGGATCTCGCTATCTCAGCAAACCAATACCCGTCCAATAGCTCCAACCCGAGGGAATGCGTCATGCAGTTCGAAGATCAGGAGATGGCCATCGACAGCGTGTTCGGTCCGCTGCGCGTCATCGTTACGGGTGAAGCGCTGCATGTGCTGTGGGGCGAAGGAGTTGGGCCACAGGATGGACCGGGCCTTATTGAAGACAACCGCGATATGCTGACACAGATCGCGACGATGAAGTTCGAGGCAGACGAGGGCGAACCAGACGGGACAGTCCGACTGACGGGGCTCGATATCCAGGATTAAGATGCGCCTATTCAGCTTGATCCTTTTGTCCTTTTGGGAGCTGACCATCTTGAAAAGAATGAGGTGAACTTGGAACGGAATTGCCGTTTAAAATGTGTTATTACCACCACTATACCCCCACGGGACGGCAACTCATGACTCGGCTGTCAGACTCTGAAAAGCACGCAATTGTAAGGCTTTTGGCGCAATATACGCCCCCCTCCAAGGTGGTGGTAATGATGCGCAAGGAGTTTGGCATTAATATCGATCGCTTCCAGGTACGTGCTTACGATCCGACGAACTCGCGCTACGAAGCAGGCGAAAAATGGCGCGCGTTTTTTGAGAAGGAGCGCACAGCCTATCTCAGTTCGATCGAGGGTATACCGATTGCGCATAAGGCATTTCGCTTGAACGAGCTGCAGCGCATGTACTTTCAAGCCAAAGAACGTGGGAATGTCGTCTTGGCGGCGGCAATTCTCGCCCAGGCAGCAAAAGAAACCGGGCCAATTCTCGCCAACGGACGGGCGTCTGCAGCAGATAGCGCTCTGCCCGCTTTTCAGGGTTTGACATCGGAGGAACGGCGGCTGCGTGTCCGTAGCTTTCTCGACGACCTCTGCCGGCGTACGACGGAAGCGACCATGAGTTCGCCGCTCAAGCAGGTGGCATGAGTGTTGGCATCACTCTTGCCATGAGTGATGCAAGAGTCTTGGTGGCAGTGACGGCGTCCATGCGCTGGTTACTGTTTGGACCTACTTCGACAATTGCGGTTCGGAACAAGCGATTGGCAAACTGAGGGTAGCTACGATGGCACCTTATGGGCCGAGTCCGGTCTGGCGGCGTCCGGGTACCGCGGCGGGCATAGCCGACATTCATGACGCAGCTTTCAGGCTGGCCGCTTCCGACCAGTTCAGGTCATTCCCGGCTCTTTCGCAGAACGGCGGTTTGCGCTGAAATCTGCCAGAGAGTGACGCTGAAGTTACGGTCTGGCGATAGCCAGCGTTACCGACGATAGACATGGCTCGGCGGACTAGAGAAGGCTAAGCTGCTGGGGTTGTTCGTTGAGCGAGGCTCGAAACAGGTTCTGTTTCGTGGCTGCATTTCTGAAGAGGCGGTAGGTCGAGATATTCGGGCGGTCCTTGACGAACTCGGCCAATCGCCGCTCCGCCTCAAGGATTAGAGGGCAGACTTGGTCGAAATCGAAGATGTCGATGTTGGCGCGGTCCGCAAGTTTCCTGACTGCAAAGGCCAGATGATACAAGCCCTCGACGATCCACGCAGATTCGATTTCCTGCTCCCCGACCAGCCTTGATGCCCTGCGCGCTTCCTGCAGCTTGGCGCGCCGATGCTTCTCGATCTCGGTGTAGAGGCTCCACACCGCTATCACGCGTTTTGCATCCATCTCTGAAGGATCGAAGACCAGCGGGAAATACTCTCCGAATATTCGATCTGAAGCTGTCTTTGCTTTATCGGGTTCAGCGCGGACGTAGGCTAGCCAGACTTGTCCGAGCTTTAGGGCATCTATGCGCCTGCTTTCGTCGATCTTAGAATGCTGGTCGCGCTTTCGATCCAGATGCCACTCGTTCTTCAGCAGCGAAGCCTCAAGGCGGACGAGAACGGGATCGTTCGATCTTAGGTCGCGGCTTCGTATCGGAGTTTGGCTGTTCGTTGCCTCAGCGACCTTAGCATACAGGCTCTTGTCCTGCGTCTCAATAATGCGGACGAGAAGCCGAACGCGCTGCACGGAAGCGAAGCTGGTTCGCGATGCCTGGAAGAGCGCGTGCGAGGTCTGGCCACCGTTCACCACCTGAGGATTCAGGAGACGCAGTGGCGCATTCTTGAAGCCAGGCTGATAACTGAACCGTTCGCAGACAATCGTGATGCCGTTGTTGAAATACCAGAACATGCCGGCTTCATTGGACACGGCTGTATCGTAGATGCGCCGGTTTATGTCGTTCTGTTCACCGAGGTAGACGCGGACGTTCTCCTCAAACAGATCGGGGTCGAGCTGCGTCGGCTTGATGGGATCTGTCAGCGCCGCGATAAACTCGTCGCCGCAGACCGTCCCGATGACAGCCCGCACGTTGCCGTCCGTGCGCTCATATACTTGTTCCTCCACGATCCGAAGGTGGATCTCCCGTTCTGTCGCTGTCCGGTGCGAGACCGTATCAGACAGGGAATCGAGATCGGCCTCGTGGAGCTGGAAGAACTTGAACCGGGCAAGCGACGATTCAAAGCGAGCCTTGTGGTCGGGGATGAGTCGCCCCCCATTCGAGCAAAGGTGAACTTCGACTTGGCACGCCCCCGAATTCACAAAGTCCCAGATGTCCAACACCTTCTGCCGCAACAGCGGATTGCATGTGTCGAGAAAGCCATCGACCTGTCCGAAGCAATCCCCGATGAAGGCAAGGAGTTTGTCAATCTCAGTCGACGGGAAGTTGCGGTTGCTGCTGTTGAATTTGCTGTGGCACTTGAACTGGAAGAAGTGGATTACACGGCGCCCGAAGCGCTCGTCGAGATAGACCGCGTCAACGCCCCTGTCCTCCCCACCATCGGTGATCGAACCCCTCGCCTCATCGAAGTCGATGCGTAGTAGAGATGTCACGCAGAGGAGGGAGAACGCTTCCCGCCGGGTTTCGAGATTGAGAGTCTTCTCAATCTGAGCGGCAGCTGCGTCTACGTTTCCCCAGTCAAGAAGTGTTGCCATGCAATTCTTCTTGCCCTGAGGCTCCGCCGGTTTCAACCTTTCCGCCGATATGGCGCGTCAGCCGCCTCGACGGACTGCCCTGCACGGTGCCGAAAGTCGCCAAGCATCACCCAGCATGCCGGCCGTTGTTCGACCAGAATGCGTCGTTCGCTGATCTGCCTTGGACGGCAGCTTCCACCGGAACCAGTCTTTCACCCAGCGCGCAGCCGCTTGGCAGCAATGCGCCTATCCGGGTTACTGCGGTAGACGGGAGGCATCCCCGAGCGCCACTAATCTGGCATGTCTCCCACCCGTCAGGAAAGACGACCGGTAGCAGGACTAGCTAGAGAGTGGGCAAAATGCCCACCCTCAAATCTCAAGCTTCGAGATGTTCCTTGAAAAAAGCCGTGAGCTTGTCGAACGGAATGATGTCTACCTGATCGTAGAGGTCGGTGTGGGTGGCGCCGGGAATGATCATCAGTTCTTTGGGCTCTGCTGCGGCGGCAAAGGCTGTCTCGCTGAAATAGCGCGAATGCGCCTTTTCGCCATGGACGAGCAGGACCGGCCGGGGCGAGATCTCCGCGATATAGGTCAGGATCGGCAGGTTCATAAACGACAGGGGTGTCGTAAGAGTCCATGCTGCGTTCGAGTTGATCGCTCGCGGATGGAAGCCGCGCTTGGTTTTATAGTAGGCCGCATACTGGACGACGAACTCTGGCTCACCGCCCTTCAGCTCCAGCGAGACCGGACCATAAGCGGGACTGCCCTTCTCGGCGTCCGTCCAGCGTTGCCGGCTCAGTTGCTCCAGCGTCTCGGTGCGCTGCTGCGGCGTCACGCTGTCATCATAGCCCTTCGACATGACCCTGGTCATGTCGTACATGGTGCTGGCGACGACGGCCTTGATCCGCTTATCGATCGCGGCGGTGCTGAGCGCGATGCCGCCCCAACCACAGATGCCGATGACGCCGATCCGCTCGCGGTCAATCTCCGGCCTCAAGCCGATGAAATCCACGGCCGCGCTGAAGTCCTCGGTGTTGATGTCGGGCGATGCGACGTTACGAGGCTCTCCCCCGCTCTCGCCGGTATAGGAAGGATCGAAGGCGAGCGTCGCGAAACCGCGCTCGGCCATGGTCTGGGCATAGAGGCCCGACGACTGCTCCTTCACGGCCCCGAACGGCCCGCTAACCACGATCGCCGCCAGCTTGCCCGTCCCGCGCTCCTTGGGGAGGTACAGATCGGCGGCGAGCGTGATGCCGTAGCGATTCTTGAACGAGACCTTCTGGTGATCGACGGCCTTGCTGCGCGGGAATGTCTTGTCCCAATCCTGTGTCATCTTTGGTGCCTTTGCAGAGGAAATGGTGGGGATCGAAAGGGTGCCGAGGGCGACGAGACCGGCTGCGCCAGCCTTCAGCACGCCGCGGCGCTCGAAAGGGAATGATCGGTCGGTCATGGCGGTGCTCTCCCTGGTCAGGCCGGTTGTTCGGTGAAGCTCGGTGCAGCGCCGATGCGTGACGTCACGACCGCCAGCAGCGACGCGATCACGAGGAGCCCGGCGGCGAGGCTGAACGGACCGCGATAGCCCCAGGCGTCGAACAGCGCGCCGCCGACGATCGCGCCCAGCATGATTGCAAGCTGGATGATCGCGACCATCAGCCCACCGCCGGCCTCAGCCTCGTGCGGCATGGTGTTGGCCAGCCAGGTCCACCATCCGACCGGCGCGGCGGTTGCGAGCAGGCCCCAGAGCGTGAGCAGCAGGCCGACGTTCAGCGCGCTGCCGTCGATTTCGACCAGCGTGAGGGCGATAACCGCCATCAATGCCGGAATGGTGATGAGCAGGCTGTAGAGCTGCGACTTGAGCAGCCAGCCGATCATGATCGTGCCGATGAAGCCCGCAACGCCGAGTGCCAGCAGCATGCCCGAGATCAGCGGTGCGTCATTGCCCGTCACCAGGTCCAGGAAAGGGCGCAGATAGGTGAAGAGCGTAAACTGACCGAAGAAGAACAGCGACACCGCGACCATGCCAATGGCGAATTTGCGATGCTTCAGCAGAGCGAACACGTCGCGTGCGCGGATCGTCGCCTTTTCAGGTGGCAGGGCCGGAAGGCTGCGCCACTGCCACAGGAGCGCGATGACGGCGAGCGGCACTACGCAGAAAAAAGCCCCGCGCCAGCCGATCAGGCCGCCGAGCAGGCTGCCGATGGGCGCGCCCAATGTGGTCGCTACCGCATTGCCGCCATTGAGCAGGGCCAGCGCCTTGGGGACGGACTCCTCAGGCACGAGGCGCATGACGATCGCCGCCGAGATTGACCAGAAGCCGCCGATCGCGACGCCGAGCAAGGCGCGCCCCGCCATGAGTAGCGGAGCATTAGGCGCGAATGCGACCATCACGCCCGACACGACCATCAGCGCGGTGAAAATCAGCACAACGCGGCGCCGGTCCGATACGCCGATGATCGCCGAGATGAATAGGCTGGTGACGAGCGCGAAGAAGCCGGAAATGGAGATCGATTGACCGGCGTGCCCCTCAGTGATTGCCAGATCGCGTGCGATCGGCGTCAGCAAGCTCACGGGCATGAACTCGGACGAAATCAGGATGGTGGCGCACAGCGCCATGGCAACCACGGCGCCCCATGCGGGCACTATGGTCGCTTTGCCAGATGCCGGCATGGTCTACCTCATTTTTCTCGAATGAATTTCTGCTCTGCTATCTAGCGATCACGGCGATCCATTATTAGAGGTATAAATCTTCTGATAATCAGTAGGGATTGTAATCAATGGCACGGGACACGCTGAGCGACATCACCGCCTTCGTGGCAGTGGCGCGTGAGCGCGGCTTCACGAAGGCAGCCGGCAAGCTTGGCCTTTCCCAGTCCGCGATCAGCCAGATCGTCAAGAAGCTTGAGGATCGGCTCGGGGTTCAGTTGCTCGTCCGCACGACCCGCAGCGTTGCGCCGACAGAGATCGGCGAACGGCTGCTCCAAAAGGTGAGCCCTTATCTGGACGGGATTGAGGCGGAACTGGCTGCGGTCAACGAAACGCGGGACAGACCGACCGGCAATATCCGCATCAGCGCGTCAGACCATGCGATCAATGAGCTTCTGCTGCCCAAGCTGGCCGATTTCATGAGGGACTATCCTGACGTTCGTGTCGAGATGATCACCGATTATGGTCTGATCGACATTATCAGCGAGCGCTATGATGCGGGCGTGCGCTACGGCGAGACTTTGGCCAAGGACATGATCGCTGTCCGCATCGGGCCAGACGCGCGAATGGTCGCCGTCGGCACGCCCGACTATTTCACGCGCTATGGCCGTCCTGAGAGCCCGTCAGACCTCCAGTCGCACAATTGCATCGGGCTGCGCCAATCCTCCGGTCGCCTCTACGCCTGGGAATTGCAGCGGAAAGGCGAGGCAGAGATCAAGGTGCAGGTCAGCGGGCAGCTGATCTTCAACAACAGTTATTCCTGCCTCAACGCAGCCTTGGCGGGACTTGGCCTCGCCTTCATTCCGCAGGATTTGGCGGAGGCACATTTGCAGGCCGGCGGGCTGGAGATCGTGCTGGACGAATGGAGCCTGCCGTTTCCGGGCTTCTACCTCTATTACCCGACGGTGACGCAGCCATCGCAGGCCTTCTCGCTGCTGGTCGAGGCTTTGCGCTATCGCTGGCCGGGACAGGGGGCGTGATCGGGCATACCGATCGGAGGGCGATCAGTTTGGCAACGTCTGGTTTTAGCGTATGCCGACATACAACGTCATGCTTGGTGATGACGGCTTTGTCCCAAGAGCTTCCGGTCGCAATCGACCAACTCACGCTATTCGATGGTCGGGCAACCAATGGCGGCTTCTGCTGGAAACCGTCATTCGCCTTGCGGGAAGCGCAGTAAAAAATAAACCCGACTGATCTCGGTCGTCGTTCAGTGCCTAGATCGTCATGGGGGAAACCCGCCGTCTATTTAAGGCATCGCGGTTAAGCAAAGGCAGAAGCAGCGTGCAAGGCAAATAGGACAGGACCAGATTTTGCGAAAATCTCGATCTGTTAGTGCAGGCTGATTTCTGCCGAGGGTGGAGGCTTGCTCAGACCGGGAAAGCCTCCTGGTATCGCATCGTGCGCCATTCTCCAGGCGACATGTCCCGCCACTCGCGGAAAGCGCGATAAAATGACGTCGCGTCCTGGAAACCCAGCATGAGCGTAACTTCTTCGACCGATATCGCGGGGTCAGCCAGCAACTGCAGGCTCAGCTCCTCACGCGCTTTTGCGAGGAGAGCGCGAAAGGTCTTACCTTCCGCGGTCAGCAACCGCTGCAGGCTGCGTTCGGATGTACCGAGCGCGCGGGCAACGAAGGCGATGTCCGGCCGGCCGCTCGCCATTGTTCTTTTCAGCACCGCCATGACGCGCTCGCTTATTGTGCTGCCGGTTTTCAGTTCGTCGAAAGCGGCGCTGAGACCCGGGGTCAGCATCGCCAGGAATTCAGGGGCGTGGCCGGGAAAGGGGATGGCGAGGTCTGCATTTCGGAAGGAGATGGCGTTATGGCTCGCACCGAAGCTGATCCGACAGCCATAATGCGCCTCGAGTTCGGGCGCTGCTGGCCCAGCCCGTTGGTATTGTACCGAGACCGGGGTGATCCGCTGGCCGGTGCCGATCCGGCCGATTTCCAGGAGGAACAAGAAGCTCAGGTCGACCGAAACAGCGGGCTCTATCTCGACGGCAAACGGCCACGTCTTGGCCATGACGGCAATGTCGCCATCTACGTCGAACTCGTACATCTCTGAGGCGCCCATGCGTTTGAACCGTTCGATACGGTGGATCGCGTCACGCAGATTGAGGGCATAGAGGGCAGCGATAAAGGCCGGCTGATGACCGGCTTCGCCGGCGGCCTTGAGAATAGGGAGCGCGGGCACAGCCGCGGACGACATGGCCTCGACCGCTTTCCAGACAGCAAAAACCTGTGCTGTCGTAAGAATGTTTGTCGGATCCATGTGAAAGGTAGCGGGCAATCCCGCAGCGCGCAGAACCTTCGGCGGCTCGAGCCCCGCTCCTCGCAGAGCACGCCACAAGCTTGGCGGAAAGCGGCAGCGGTCGAGTTGGGGATCGGTCATCTGATAGCCCTGTGATCGTTCGTGGAAAATCGGGTGCCAGCCGGGTCGGACGACCTAGCCGGCATCGATGTTCGTCAGCGGCATTCCACCGTGGCATGCGTGGAAGCGTACTCGGCAAGTGCGCTGCACGCTGCGGCCCAGGCCTGATCGTCGGCATAGAGCGCCGAGCGGAGATACGCCCAGGTCATGCGCAGGACAATCTCCATGCGCTCGGGATCCTCATCGTCGGTTTCGCGGGCGTCATAGCCGGCGATGCCGCCCAAACCATGCCCGCCGCCCTTAATCGTGAGCAGACACTCGGCGCCCGGACTGTGATGGTAGGCGTCGGCATGCCAGGCCGGTCCGGCCACCGTCAGATGCGGCGACGCATCGTTTTCGCCGACCACCACAAGTGTAGGGGTGGTAAGATGTGAGAAGTCAGGATTGAAGAAGGAGTAGCGGTCCGCCGCCATTTCGCTGAGCGAGGCGCCGCCATTGCCGGGAGCAGTGAGCATGATGCCCGCCTTGATCCGACGATCGATCAGGTTGACATCCTGTGCTTCCGGATCCTTGGGGTCGGTGAGGTGGGCGCCGAGTAGCAGCCCTGCGGTCTGACCGCCGAGCGAATGGCCGACGACCGCAATCCGATCCTTGTCGATTCGCCCCGCGATCGGCGGCATCGCAGCTTCGATGGCGTCGAGCTGGTCGATGATCGTCGACATGTCCTCGACACGCGAGCGCCAGAAAAGCGGGCCTCCGGCGGCGTCGGCGGGCAGTCCGCCGACCTTCGAATTGAGATGGGTGGGCTGGATCACGATAAAGCCGTGGCCGGCGTAAAATTCGACCAGCGGGCCGTAGCCATCCTTGGAGGGTATATAGAGCGAGGGTCCATGGCCGTGCGACAGCAGCACGACCGGAAGCTTTCCGCCGCCAATCGGAGCCGTGACCCGCACCTCGAGCGGCACGGGGCGTCGCGGGTCCGTCAAGCTAACGACACTGTAGGAAACGGTCGGCTGCGGCTCATTCACCGGGATCGCGCGGGCGTCTTTGATGAGGATGTTCATTTTGCGTCTCCATTCAGCGGAGCCGGGAGCGGCTCGTTGAAGGGGTTCTATGACGACCGACGGCCTTAAGCAGTGGCAGTCTGCGCCATGCTTGTGACGGAATGCGCCAATGACTTTAACCCTCATTTCATCAGGTTGATCATGACGTCCTGAAATGCGGACGGCCCAGTTTGAGAATGTCAGCTCTTGTCGAAAATCGACGGTTAGCGATCGAGATAGGAACGACGGCTTCGTCCCAGAATTGGTCATCGGACGCCTATGGGCACTGGCGAGCGCCAGTGCCCCGGAGGCCTAGGCTCGAGACCTTTTCGTCGCCTGAAAATCAGGCCGCAGCAGCTTTCCACCATCGCGCAACTGGTCGAGATAGTCCGACCAGTGCTGCATCATCACCACGCGCTCGTCCCAGTATTCGCCGCGTGCGTAGGCGCGCCGGACTTGGTTGGTATCGACATGCGCGAGTTGTCGCTCGATCGCATCCGGATTCCACTCGCCCATCTCATTGAGCAGCGTTGCTGCCATCGCCCGGAAGCCGTGCGCGGTCATCTGGTCCGTCGTATAGCCGAGCTTGCGCAGGCCTTGGTTCACGGCGTTCTCCGACATCGCCTTGCGCGGCTTGCCGAGGCAGGGGAACAGGAATTTCCACCAGTGGGTGTGCTCGTGAAGCTCCCTGAGCATCGCGATCACCTGCCGTGATAGCGGCACCCGGTGCGGACGACGCATCTTCATGCGCTCCGCCGGGATGAACCAAGTCGCCTCCTCGAAATCGATATCGGCCCACTCGGCCTGCCTAAGTTCGCCGGGACGCAAGAGCACATGCGGGGACAGGCGCATCGCCATCACCGTCACCTTGTGACCGCTGTATCCGTCGATCGCCCGCAGCAGCGCGCCGACCTCTGAGGGCTTGGTGATGGCAGCGAAGTGCTTGACCTTCGGTACTGCGATGGCACCGCGAAGGTCGGCGGCGACATCCTTGTCGCATCGCACGGTGGCGACGCCGTAGCGAAACACCCGGCTGAGCACGCTACGCATGCGCCGCGCGCTTTCATAGGCGCCGGTGGCCTCGACCTTGCGCAAGACTGCAAGCGCTTCATGCGGAGTGATCTGCGCGATCGGGATGGTGCCGATCAATGGATAGGCCTTGGCTAGCAACCAACGGATTTTATCTATGGTCACCGGCGCGAGACCGTCTCGCTCGCATTTGATGAGCCATTCCTCGGCGACCGCCTCGAAGGTGTTGGCCGCGGCGTACTTAGCGGCGATCCTTGCGCGCTTTTTCTCCAGCGCCGGATCGAGCCCGTCGCCGATCTTCTTTTTCGCTTCGTCACGCCGCACGCGGGCATCCGCGAGACTCACCTGCGGCCATCCGCCGAGGTGGAGGGTCTTCTGCTTGTTGAGGAAGCGATACTTGAATCGCCACAGCTTCGAGCCGTTGGGTTGGATGAAGAGATGGAGGCCTTGAGAATCGGCAAGGCTCCACGCCTTCACCTTCGGCTTGGCGGCATTGATCTGAATATAGGTCAGCATGGTCGTTTTCCCAGCAAAGCCGGGTCGATCCGAGACCACCAAAAAGAGCAACAAAATGGGGCTGCTGCTGGTGGTCCTAACCGGATTTCGCCGGACGGTGTCTGGCGATTCTCGGTCAAGAAATGCTGTGAAACCAGCCGCTTACTGGATGCTACTGGACGTCTCCAGAGCCAGTATTGGTGCCCAGAAGAGGACTCGAACCTCCACGCCCTTGCGAGCGCCAGCACCTGAAGCTGGTGCGTCTACCAATTCCGCCATCTGGGCACGGGGTAGGCTGGCGCCGATAGGGGAGAGTGTGAGTGCTTGTCAACGGCGCTTGTCATCATGATCGCAGCTTGGCATGGCGCTGGCACGTTTTTTTGATCGGGAATGGTGCGATGGACCGGCTGGTGGTGATGTTCGGCGGAAGCGGCTTTATCGGGCGCTATGTGGCGCAAAGGCTGCTGGCGGCGGGTGCGCGCGTCCGCTTTGCGGAGCGCGATCCGCGCCGCGCATTTTATTTGAAGCCGCTGGGCAGCCTGGGCCAGGTGCAATTCGTCACCGCCGATGTGACCCATGCCGAAAGCGTGGCGCGCGCGGTGACCGGCGCGGATGCGGTGATCAACCTGACCGGCGCGTTCGATCATATGTTCGAGATCCATCGCGACGGCGCGGCCAATGTGGCGAAGGCCTGCGCGGCGGCGGGCGTCGAATCATTCGTCCACATTTCCGCGATCGGCGCCGATGCCGAGGGCAAGTCCGCCTATGCGCGCAGCAAGGGCGAAGGCGAGGCGGCGGTGCGCGCCGCATTCCCCGCCGCGACGATCCTGCGCCCATCGTTGGTGTTCGGGCGCGAGGACAAGTTCGTGAATCGCTTTGCCGGCATGATGCGCAGCCTGCCCGTGCTGCCGGTGCTGCGCGGCGCGGTGAAGCTGCAGCCCGTCTATGTCGCCGATGTCGCGACCGCCGCGGCGCAGGCTTTGCTCGATCCCGCCGACCATGCGGGCAAGACCTATGAGCTGGCCGGGCCGCAGATACTGACCATGGCCGAACTCCAGCGGTGGATCGCCGAGGAAACCGGCCGCAGCCCGATGATCGTCGATGTGCCCGACGTCGCGGGCGCGGCGCTGGCGCGACTCGGCTTCCTGCCCGGCGCGCCGATCACCTGGGATCAATGGCTGATGCTGGCGAACGACACTGTCGCGGCCGCCGATTCGACCGGCCTGGCCGCGTTCGGCATCGTGCCGACCCCGCTGGCCAACGCCGCGCCGGGCTGGCTGGTGCAATATCGCCGCCATGGGCGATTCGGCGGGGTGAAGGGCACCGCCTGATCCCGCATGGCGGGCGTGGCGAGCCATATGCTCGCGCGCCGGCCTGCATCATGCCTGCACCAATTCCGCACTCGACTTCGCCGTCGGCAGGGCGATAGACGTTCGCCCTCCCTCGATGCGTCCGGCGCCGGCTGGCGGCGGGCGCGTTTCCCGGCAAGGCGAACGCAGCAATGGCATCCGACACCCTCACCTATATCCTGCTCGGCATTCTCGAGGGGCTCACCGAATTCCTGCCGGTCTCGTCCACCGGCCATCTGATCCTCGCCAGCTCGCTGCTTGGCTTCGAGGGCGACTCATCGGTCGCGTTCAAGATCGCGATCCAACTCGGCGCGATCCTGGCGGTGCTCGTTGCCTATTGGGGACGGTTCTGGGGAATCGCCAAGGGGCTGGTGGCGCGCGATACGGGCGCGATCGCGTTCACCCGCAACATCATATTGGGCTTCCTGCCCGCACTCGCGATCGGCGTGGTCGCCTATGACGCGATCCGCGCCGCGATCCAGACGCCGATGATCGTCGCGGTGATGCTGGTACTGGGCGGCATCGCGATCCTCGTGATCGAGCGCATGGTGAAACATGCCCGATATGACAGCGTCGAGGCCATTCCGCTAAAGACCGCGACGGGCATCGGCATCGTCCAGTGTCTCGCGATGGTGCCGGGCGTCAGCCGATCGGGCGCAACGATCATGGGCGCGCTGCTGATGGGCGTGGAGCGCAAGACCGCCGCGGAGTTCAGTTTCTTCCTGGCGGTGCCGACGATGATCGCCGCGACCGCCTATGCCCTTTGGAAGGATCGCGCGCTGCTGAGCATGGACGATCTGGGCGCGATCGCGATCGGCTTCACCGCCGCCTTCCTGGTCGCGCTGGCCGTGGTGAAGGCGTTCGTCGCCGTGGTCTCGCGCTACGGTTTCGCGCCCTTTGCCTGGTATCGCATCGCGCTGGGCCTCGTTGCGGCGGTATGGCTGGTGATGAGATAGGACCGAAACGGCCTATAATTTTGTTGCTCGTGACGGGCATGAGATGAAAAGAGGCCGGAGCGCGTTAAAATAGGTAAGCCTTGCTGTCTTAAATAGCAGAATCCGCGTGACTCTGCGGATTTTCGCTCTATGGCGACTCCGGTAAAGCCGGGGACGCGATATGGCCGACAATCCAATGCTGAAATTCGTGGGACGCGGGCAGGCTTATCCGCCCAAGCGCGAGGCCGCCGAACGCGCCGCCGATTTCAACGAGATCGCGCGCAAATATGAAGTGGTGAAGGCCGAGGAGCAGTCGTCGCGCTGCTCGCAATGCGGTGTCCCCTATTGCTCGGTCCATTGCCCGCTGCACAATCATATCCCGGACTGGCTGCGCCTGACCGCCGAGGGTCGGCTGCGCGAAGCCTATGAGCTGAGCAACGCGACATCGACCATGCCCGAGATCTGCGGCCGCATCTGTCCGCAGGACCGGCTGTGCGAGGGCAATTGCGTCATCGAATTCTCCGGCCACGGCGCCGTCACCATCGGATCGGTCGAGAAATTCATCACCGACACCGCCTGGGAAGAAGGCTGGGTGGAGCCGCTGGTGCCCGGTGCGGCCAAAGGCCAGTCGGTCGGCATCATCGGCGCGGGCCCCGCGGGGCTGACCACCGCCGAGCTGCTGCGCCGCGAAGGCTATGAGGTGCATGTCTATGACCGGCACGATCGCGCCGGCGGGCTGCTGACCTATGGCATTCCAGGCTTCAAGCTGGAAAAGCCGGTGGTGATGCGCCGCGTCGAGCGGCTGGCCGCGGGCGGCATCGTCTTTCATCAGGGATTCGCGGTGGGCCGCGATGCGACGTTGGGCGAGTTGCGCGAACGGCATGACGCGCTGCTGGTCGCAACCGGCGTGTACAAGGCGCGCGCGATCAAGGCGCCGGGCGTCGGTGCGCCGGGCGTGATCGAATCGCTCGATTATCTGATCGCATCCAACCGCAAGAGCTTTGGCGACAGCGTTCCCGAATTCGAGAGCGGCGCGCTCAATGCGGCGGGCAAGAACGTCGTCGTGATCGGCGGCGGCGATACTGCGATGGATTGCGTCCGCACCGCGGTGCGCCAGGGCGCGAAGTCGGTCAAATGCCTCTATCGCCGCGATCGCGCCAATATGCCGGGATCGCAGAATGAAGTGCGCAATGCGGAGGAGGAAGGCGTCGAATTCGTCTGGCTCTCCGCCCCCGAGGCGTTCGACGGCATCGATGCGGTGTCGGGCGTGCGCGCGACGAAGATGCGGCTGGGCGCCGCCGACGCATCGGGCCGCCGCGCGCCGGAGCCCGATCCGGGCAGCGAATTCCGGCTGGATGCCGATATGGTGGTGAAGGCCCTGGGCTTCGATGCCGAGGATCTGCCCCGCCTGTTCGGCGCGGAGGAATTGTCGGTCACGCGCTGGGGCACGCTGCGCGTCGATCACAAGACGATGCAGACATCGCTGGACGGCGTGTTCGCGGCGGGCGACATCGTTCGCGGCGCGAGCCTGGTCGTCTGGGCGATCCGTGATGGCCGCGACGTGGCCGAGCATATGCATGGCTATCTGAAAGCGAAGAAGGCCGCCGCGCCGGTGGTGCGCGCGAAGGTTGCGGCGTGATGCGCGGCATATTCCTGCTGGGCGCGGCCATGCTCGCACTGACGCCGCTCACCGCGCAGGCGCAGGACAAGGCACCCGCCCCGGCCCCCATCCCCGCCGCGCAGCTCGATGCCGCAACGGTGGTGGTCGCCAAGGTTTTCCCCGTCGGCACGTACAAGCGGATGATGGGCCAGACCATGGACAAGCTGATGGGCGGCATGATGGATAGCATGATGGACATGCCCGTCGCCGAGCTTGCGCAGATGGGCGGGCTCGCCCCCGAGCAGATCGGCAAGATGGACAAGACCTCGCTCGCCGAGATCATGGCGATCTACGATCCCCATTTCCGCGAACGGTCGCAGATCGGCATGCGCGCGATGATGGCATCGATGACCGGCGTGATGGAGCAGATGGAGCCGCGCTTCCGTGCCGGGCTGGCGCGCGCTTATGCCCGCAAGTTCAGCGCGGCGCAGCTCGCCGATCTCGGCCGTTTCTTCGATACGCCGACGGGCAGCGTCTACGCCGCCGAATCGATGCTGCTCTACATGGATCCGGAGGTCATGGGCGAAATGCAGACCATGGTACCCGAGCTGATGAAGAAGATGCCCGACATGGTGAAGGCGATGAAGGATGCCACCGCGCATCTGCCGCCCGCGCGCAAGCAATCGGATCTGACCGATGCCGAGCGCGCGAAGCTCACCGCATTGCTGGGCGTGAAGGAAAGCGATCTGCGCGACCGCGCCGATCCCGAAGACGAAGAAGGCGATGGTCATGACCGAACGCACTGATCTGATGGCAAGCGAAGCGGAGCGCGCGCGCATCGCCGAATTCGGCATGTATCGCCCCGAATTCGAAAGCGACGCATGCGGCGTCGGCCTGGTCGCGGCGACCGACGGGCGCCCCTCGCGCCGCGTCGTCGCCTCCGCAGTCGATGCGCTGAAGGCGGTGTGGCACCGCGGCGCCGTCGATGCCGATGGCAAGACCGGCGACGGCGCCGGCATCCATGTGGACCTGCCCGTCCGCTTCTTCGACGACGCGATCGCCGATTCGGGCCACCGGCCGATGCCGAACCGGCTGGCGGTCGGCATGATCTTCCTGCCGCGCACCGATCTGGGCGCGCAGGAGACGTGCCGCACCATCGTCGAGAGCGAGATCATCGAGGCCGGCTACACCATCTATGGCTGGCGCCAGGTGCCCGTCGACGTCTCCGTGATCGGCCGCAAGGCGCAGGAGACACGGCCGGAGATCGAGCAGATCATGATCGCGGGGCCGCTTCCCGACGCGCAGGATGCCACCGAGTTCGAGAAGAATCTCTATCTCGTCCGCCGCCGCATCGAGAAGAAGGTGATCGAGGCACAGATCTCGGGCTTTTACATCTGTTCGCTGTCGTGCCGCTCGATCATCTACAAGGGGCTGTTCCTGGCGGAGAGCCTGTCGGTCTTCTATCCCGACCTGACCGACGAGCGGTTCGAGAGCCGCGTCGCGATCTTCCACCAGCGTTATTCCACCAACACCTTCCCGCAATGGTGGCTGGCCCAGCCGTTCCGCAACCTCGCCCATAATGGCGAGATCAACACGATCCGCGGCAACAAGAACTGGATGAAGAGCCACGAGATCAAGATGGCCAGCCTGGCCTTCGGCGACAATTCGGAGGACATCAAGCCGGTGATCCCGGCGGGCGCATCCGACACCGCCGCGCTCGACGCGGTGTTCGAGGCGATCTGCCGCTCCGGCCGCGACGCGCCGACCGCCAAGCTGATGCTGGTGCCCGAAGCGTGGCAGGCGGACGACGACATGCCCGACAATCACCGGGCGATGTACCAGTATCTCGCATCGGTGATGGAGCCGTGGGACGGCCCCGCGGCGCTGGCCATGACCGATGGCCGCTGGGCTGTCGCGGGCATGGACCGCAACGCGCTGCGCCCGCTGCGCTACACCCGCACCGTCGACAATCTGCTGATCGTGGGATCCGAGACCGGCATGGTCGTCGTTCCCGAAAGCGCGGTCGTCGAAAAGGGGCGCCTCGGCCCCGGCCAGATGATCGCGGTCGATCTCGACAGCGGCACACTCTACGCCGATCGCGCGATCAAGGATCGCATCGCCGGCGAGCGCCCCTATGCCGATCTGGTCGGCCGGTTCCTCACGATGGACGATCTGCCCGGTGCCCCGGACAGCGCCGCGCCGGGCTGGGCCACGCCCGTCTACGACCGCGCGGACCTGACGCGCCGCCAGGTGGCGGCGGGCCAGACGCTCGAGGATATGGAACTGATCCTGTCACCGATGGTGGAAGACGCCAAGGAAGCGATCGGATCGATGGGCGACGATACGCCGCTTGCCGTCATTTCGGACAAGCCGCGCATCATCAGCCAGTTCTTCCGCCAGAATTTCAGCCAGGTCACCAACCCGCCGATCGATTCGCTGCGCGAAACGCAGGTGATGAGCCTGAAGACGCGGTTCGGGAACCTGGCCAACATCCTCGATTCGGGCGTGCGCCAGGACGGCGTGCTCGTGCTCGATTCGCCGGTGCTCACCTGCGCCGAATGGGTGAAGCTGAAGACGCATTTCGCCAGCCAGGCGGCGGAGATCGATTGTACTTTCCCCAAGGGCGGCGGCGCGGACGGATTGCGCACCGCGATCCAGCGCATCCGTGCCGAAGCCGAACAGGCGGTGCGCGAAGGGCGCAGCGAACTGTTCCTGACCGACGAGCAGATCGGCGCGGAACGCGTCGGCATCGCCGGCGTGCTGGCGGCGGCGGCGGTGCACACGCATCTCGTCCGGCGGGGCCTGCGATCCTACGCATCGATCAACATCCGCACCGCCGAATGCCTCGATACCCATTATTATGCGGTGCTGATCGGCGTCGGCGCGACGACGGTGAACGCCTATCTCGCCGAAGCCGCGATCGTGGATCGCCATAAACGCGGCCTGTTCGCCGAACTGTCGTTCGACGAGTGCCTGAAGCGGCACAAAAAGGCGGTCGACGACGGCCTGCTCAAGATCATGTCGAAAATGGGGATCGCGGTGATCTCCAGCTATCGCGGCGGCTATAATTTCGAAGCGGTCGGCCTGTCGCGCGCGCTGGTCAACGATTTCTTCCCCGGCATGCCCGCCAAGATCTCGGGCGAGGGCTATTCGTCGCTGCATCTCAACGCGATGCTGCGCCACGATGCGGCCTATGATCCGGCGGTCGTCACCCTGCCGATCGGCGGCTTCTATCGCCAGCGCCATGGCGGGGAGACCCATGCCTATTCCGCGCAGCTGATGCACCTGCTGCAGACCGCAGTCGCGACCGACAGCTATTCCACCTATCTGCAGTTCGCGCGCGGCGTGCGCGATCTGCCGCCGGTCTATCTGCGCGACCTGCTCGAGTTCAACTATGCGCGTGAGGCCATCCAGATCGACAGCGTCGAGGCGATCACCGAGATCCGCAAGCGCTTCGTCACCCCCGGCATGTCGCTGGGCGCGCTTTCGCCCGAAGCGCACGAGACGCTGGCGATCGCGATGAACCGCATCGGCGCCAAGGCGGTGTCGGGTGAGGGCGGCGAGGACAGCGCCCGCTACACCCCCTATGAGAATGGCGACAACGCCAATTCGGTGATCAAGCAGATCGCGTCAGGCCGCTTCGGCGTGACCGCAGAATATCTCGGCGCCTGCGAGGAGATCGAGATCAAGGTGGCACAGGGCGCCAAGCCCGGCGAGGGCGGCCAGCTGCCCGGTTTCAAGGTGACCGAGTTCATCGCGAAGCTGCGCCACGCAACGCCCGGTGTGACGCTGATCTCTCCGCCGCCGCATCACGACATCTATTCGATCGAGGACCTGGCGCAGCTCATCTACGACCTGAAACAGATCAATCCGCGCGCGCGCGTCTGCGTGAAGCTCGTCTCGTCCGCCGGCATCGGCACGGTCGCGGCGGGCGTGGCGAAGGCGCATGCCGACGTGATCCTGGTCGCCGGCCATGTCGGCGGCACCGGCGCCAGCCCGCAGACTTCGGTCAAATATGCCGGAACGCCGTGGGAAATGGGGCTGTCCGAAGTCAACCAGGTGCTGACGCTCAACGGCTTGCGCCACCGGGTGAAACTGCGCACCGATGGCGGGCTGAAGACCGGGCGCGACATCGTCATCGCCGCGATCCTCGGCGCCGAGGAATTCGGCATCGGCACGCTTTCGCTCGTCGCGATGGGCTGCATCATGGTCCGCCAGTGCCACAGCAACACCTGCCCGGTCGGCGTCTGCACGCAGGACGACAAGTTGCGCGCGAAGTTCGTCGGCACGCCGGAAAAGGTGATCAACCTGATGACCTTCATCGCGGAAGAGGTCCGCGAGATCCTGGCGCGGCTGGGCGTGCGCAGCCTGGACGAGATCGTCGGCCGCACCGAACTGCTCCGCCAGGTCAGCCGCGGCGCCGAGCATCTCGACGATCTCGATCTCAATCCGATCCTGGCGAAGGTCGACGCGGACGACGACAAGCGCCGCTTCAACATCGAGGGATTCCGCAACGAAGTTCCCGACAGCCTCGACGCGCAGATGATCGCCGATGCCAAGGCGGTGTTCGAGCGCCGCGAGAAGATGCAGCTCACCTATACCGTGCGCAACACGCACCGCGCGGTCGGCACGCGCTTCTCGTCGGAGATCGTCCGCCGTTACGGCATGTCGACGCTTGCCGATGGCCATGTTCAGGTTCGCCTGCGCGGCTCGGCCGGCCAGTCGCTCGGCGCCTTCCTGTGCAAGGGCATCACGCTGGAGGTGTTCGGCGACGCCAACGACTATGTCGGCAAGGGGCTTTCGGGCGGCATCATCACGGTGCGGCCGATGGTCAGCTCGCCGCTCGACAGCCACGCCAACACGATCATCGGCAACACCGTGCTCTATGGCGCGACCTCGGGCAAATTGTTCGCGGCCGGCCAGGCGGGCGAGCGGTTCGCGGTGCGCAATTCGGGCGCGACCGTGGTGGTCGAGGGCTGCGGCGCCAATGGCTGCGAATATATGACCGGCGGCACCGCGGTGATCCTGGGCGCGGTCGGCAAGAATTTCGGCGCGGGCATGACCGGCGGAATGGCCTTCGTCTATGACGAACATGGCGATTTCGAACGATCGGCCAATCCGGACAGCATCATCTGGCAGCGCCTCGCCTCCCCCTATTGGGAAGCCAAGCTCAAGTCGCTGATCGCCGAACATTCGGTGGCGACCGACAGTCGCTGGTCGAACGCGCTGCTCGACGATTGGGACCGCGTGCGCGGATCCTTCTGGCAGATCTGCCCGCGCGAGATGCTCGAGCGGCTGCAACATCCGTTGAGTGAGGCGGAAACGGAGATGGTCGCGGCGGAGTAGGGGGTTCGGGCGGGCACGAGATCCGCCCCTCCCACCGTTCGTCCCGAGCGAAGTCGAGGGACGTTGAGGCCCGCGCTGCGTGTCTCGACTTCGCTCGACACGAAGGGAATTGGAGTGGGGCCCCACTCCATTCACGCCACGCTCAGATTCCTGTATCTAGAGTCGCAGGCTGCCCATTACGGCCACCGCTGTAACGGAGATTCGTCATGCGTTTCCTGTTCGTGTCCATCATTGCCCTTTCCGTCGCCACGCCCGCATTGGCGCAGCGTCCTGCGCCCGCCGATGTCGCGGGCATGCTCGACAGTCCGATCGTGCAGGAAGGGGTGGCGGACAGGGTGTCCGACGCGGTGGCGGCATTGCTCGACACGCGCGTCGGCGCGGTGGAACGCGCGGTCAATCCGTTCTCCGACGCGCGGCGCAGCGACACGCTGCGCGACCGCGTCGAACGCGACGATCCGAATTTCGAAGCGCGGATCCATGACGACACGCGGCGCGCCACCCGCGCGGCCGGCGTCATGGCCAGCGAGTTCACGGCGATGCTGCCCGAACTGCGCGCACGATTGGCGAACATCAAGCATCGGCTGAGAAATGCCGATGGCCGAGGCACGCAAGCCTATGACGAGGCTCCACCGCCACGTCACCACGACAGCTATGACGACGATTGGGATCATTGAGAGCTGACGGGATTCAACTATTTGACCTGAGCCTGCTTCCACCTCAACCGATCAGGCTCAGGGCTTTGTAGCGAGAGCCCGATTCACGGCATCGTTGAAAGCGCAAAGCGCTTCCACCTCAACCGATCAGGCTCTAAGGTCGCGCCCGCATGTGGCAGCTCTTCCAATTCCCCCTTTGTCCGTTCTCGCGCAAGGTCCGCCTCCTCCTCGGGGAGAAGGGCATCGGCTATGAACTCGTCCGCGAAAATCCCTGGGAACGGCGCGACGAATTCTTCGACCTGAACCCGGCTGGCCAGACTCCGGTCGTCGTCGAGAGCGAAAAGGCACTGGTCCTGATGGATTCGGCCGCGATCTGCGAATATTTCGAAGAGACCGTCGAAAAGGCGCCGATGATCAACGGCACCGCGCCGAATCGCGCCGAAATCCGCCGCCTTGTCGCCTGGTGCGATCAGCAATTCTATGGCGACGTCACGGCACCGCTGATGTTCGAGCGGATGACCAAGCGGCTCGTCCACCGCGCGACGCCCGATGCGCGGATCCTGCGCGAGGCGATGAAGAATGCGCACCGCCATCTCGACTATCTCGATTATCTGCTCGATCACCGCACCTGGCTGGCCGGCGCGACCTTGAGCCTGGCCGATCTTTCCGCCGCGGCGCATCTGTCGGTGGCGGATTATCTGGGCGGCATCGACTTCAAGGGCCATGAGCAGGCACGTCGCTGGTATGCGGGGCTGAAATCGCGTCCGGGTTTCCGGCCTTTGCTGTCCGAACGCATGGAGGGCATCCAGCCCCCCGCGCATTACGACAAGCCCGACTTCTAACCCGATCGGACGCGCCGCCCTCACATCCGTGGGGAGTTGTCGCGACCGCGCTTCATCGGCTATCCCGATGCGGCGCTCACAAGAGGACACGCATGTTCACCCTGCTCTCGATCGTCGCCTTTCTACTCACCGTGCTGTGGTGGATCATCATCATCCAGGCGGTATTGTCGTGGCTGGTCGCATTCAACATCATCAACACCAGCAGCGATTTCGTCCGCTCGGTGCTGTACGCGCTCGATCGGATCACCGAGCCGCTCTATCGACCGATCCGGCGGATCATGCCCGATCTGGGGGCGCTCGATCTCTCGCCGCTGGTCGTGCTGCTGATCCTCTACATCCTGATGAACATCATCATCCCGAACGTCGCGGCGTCGTTGGCCTGATTGTCCGGCTGGCGCATCGACGCCGAAGGCGCGATCCTGACGCTCAAGGTGACGCCGCGCGCATCGAAGGATGCGATCGCGGCGGGCGATGCGGAACGGCTCGCGGTGCGATTGCGCGCCCCGCCGGTCGATGGAGCCGCCAATGCGGCCCTGATCGAATTCCTGGCGCGCCATTTTGGCCTGCCGAGGCGCAATATCACCATCCTGTCGGGGGAAAGCGCGCGGTTCAAGCGCGTCCGCCTGTCGGGCGATCCGGCGCATCTGGCCTCTGCGCTGGAGACATTGTAGGGGACCGCGCATGAACGCTCAGATCATCGACGGCAAAGCCTTTGCGCAAGGACTGCGCACACGCGTCGCCGCACAAACCGCCACCTTCACCGCCAGTGCCGGGCGCGCGCCTGGGCTCGCCGTGGTGCTGGTGGGCGAAGATCCGGCCAGCCAGGTCTATGTCCGCTCCAAGCACAAGGCGACGATCGCCGCGGGCATGGAAAGCTTCGAGCATCGCCTGCCGCCCGAAACCACGCAGGATGCGCTGGTCGCGCTGGTGGCAACGCTCAATGCGGACGACGCCGTCGACGGCGTCCTCGTCCAGCTGCCTCTGCCCGCGCATATCGACGAGAATGCGATCATCGCGGCAATCTCGCCCGACAAGGATGTCGACGGATTCCATCCGGTCAATGCCGGCCGGCTCGCAACGGGTCTGGAGGGTTTCGTGCCCTGCACGCCGCTGGGCTGCCTGATGCTGCTCAAGGACACGCTCGGTAATCTGGCGGGGCTCGACGCGGTCGTGATCGGCCGGTCGAACATCGTCGGCAAGCCGATGGCGCAATTGCTGATCCGCGAGAGCTGCACCGTCACCGTCGCGCATTCGCGCACACGCGATCTGCCCGCGCTGGTGCAGCGCGCCGACATCGTCGTCGCCGCAGTCGGGCGCCCCGAAATGGTGATCGGCGACTGGCTGAAGCCCGGCGCCACCGTGATCGACGTCGGTATCAATCGCGTCGACGGCAAGCTGGTCGGCGATGTCGATTTCGCGTCGGCATCGGCGGTGGCGGGCGCGATCACGCCCGTGCCCGGCGGCGTCGGACCGATGACGATCGCCGTGCTGCTGCGGAACACATTGGTCGCCGCGCACCGCAATGCCGGTGTGCCCTACGACAAGACTGCCGTGTGAACGCGATCGTCCTCGCGCTGCTCGCAGCGGGGACACCGCAGACCGCGGTGGAGGCGGACCGCGCCTTCGCCGCTGCCGCGCAGGCCGATGGCCAGTGGGCGGCGTTCCGCGCATTCGCCAGCGACAAGGCGATCCTGTTCACGCCCGAGCCGGTGCCTGCCGGCCCCTGGCTGAAAGATCGCGCGGAGCCGCCAATCCCCGTGATGTGGTGGCCGCGCCTGTCGTTCCGCTCGTGCGACGGCACGCTGGCGGTCAACACAGGTCCCTGGATACGCGCCGCGCACGGCGGCACGGGCATTTTCACCACCATCTGGTATCGCGACATGGTCGACGGCAGCAGCCAGTGGCGCTGGCACATGGATCATGGTCGCGAAACGCCCGCGTTCGTGCCCGCGGGTCCGAAGGTGACGGAGGTCGTGCCCGACTGTGCGGCTGGCGACCAGAAGGCCCGGCTCGAAGGCGCCTATCGTACGATCTCGGCACGCACCGAGGCCGTACGCGGGACAGTCGAAGCGGATGCCCTGAAGCCGCATCTGGCGAAGGACATCGTCGTCCAGCTCGAAGATGCGATGCCGCAGACCGGCGTCGCTGCGCTGCCCGCCTTCAAGACGACCGGGCTTATCCGCACGATCGAATCGGACGACAACAGCCTGAGCGTGCGCATCCATGCCATCGCCGGCAAACCCGGCGCGCATGATCTTCAGGTCTGGCAATGGCGCGGCAAGGACGGCTGGAAGCTGGTCCTCTATGAAACGGTGGGTATCCGATGATCGAATTGTTCGTGTCCGCGTTGGTCACCTTTTTCGTGGTGATCGATCCGCCGGGCTGCGCGCCCATCTATGCCAGCCTGACGACGGGTGCGGACCCGGCTCATCGCCGCGCGATGGCGATCCGCGCCGTGGTGGTGGCCGCACTGATCCTGCTGGTCTTCGCGCTGTTCGGTGAGAAACTGCTCGGCGCGCTCGGCATCAGCCTGGACAGTTTCCGTATCGCCGGCGGAATCATGTTGTTCCTGATCGCGCTTGAAATGGTGTTCGAGAAGCGCACCCAGCGTCGCGAGGAACGCGCCAAGGAAGTGATGGAAGCGCCGGTCGAGGACGTCTCGATCTTCCCGATGGCGATCCCGATGATTGCGGGCCCCGGTTCGATCGCGTCCACCATGCTGATGATGGCGCGCAGCCAGGGGCTCGAATCGAGCCTGGTCGTGCTCGGTGCACTCGGCCTGATCCTGGCGCTGACGCTGGTCGCATTGCTGCTTGCCGGACCAATGATGCGGCTGCTCGGCCACCGCGTCGAAACGGTGGTGACGCGCCTGCTCGGCGTCATCCTGGCCGCGCTCGCCGCGCAGTTCGTGATCGACGGAATCCGGGCGAGCTTCATGGCGGGATAGGGTTGGAACGTCACCCCAGCGAAGGCTGGGGTCTCCCAACCAGATCGCGCTTAATCCTGTGGGAGATGCCAGCCTCCGCTGGCATGACGGGTTGAGAGTTCAAGACACCCCCGGCTAAGGTTTGATCCGCCAGAGCTTGAACGGCGAACTGGCCGGCAACTTAACAGGCTCCAGCCAGGTCGGCACCGTGCCGCGCTCCAGCCCGGCATAGAAGCCCTTGGGCGCCTTGGAGCGATACACCGTCGCTTCCGCGAAGTTCGGGCAGATCAGCAGCATGGTGGCGCCATATTTCCGCGCGATCCGGCGTGCATTCGCCTCATTTCCTTCAAAGGCGCGATGGACGTCGAGAATCTGTTCGCCGTTGCGATGATAGGGGCCGGCGATCGCGTCGTGATGCGTGAGCGTGATGAGGCGCGGTCCAAGATCGACCATGGTCAGGATCGTCGCGCGCGGCACGCGATCGAGCGGGGCCATGGCGGGGATGGTGCTACAGGATGCCCCCGCCTTGCGGACGGCCGCATAAGCGGGTTTGTCCGCGGCCTTGGGCACCATCTGCAGCGCGAACGGCACCAGCAGCCCGGACGCCGCAAAGAGTATCGTGGCCACGCCAATCACGCGGACGACGATGTTCTCGCTGGCACGAAGCAACGGCACGATCGTCCAGATCAGATAGACGGCGAAAGGAATCGCCAGCAACTGCGCGGCCGCAGCGGCACGAATCTGGAAGAAGAGCAGGGAAAAGCCGCAGACCGACAACAGCGCGATCGATCCCCAGGTCGCGAGGCGATCCCAATCCCGATCGTGGCGCGCATTCAGCGCCGCCAGAATGCCGCCGATCAGGCCGACCGCAGGCAATGCGATCATCATCGCGCCAATGCGCCAATCCTGAACGGTGATCGGGCGCGCTTCGCGGATATTGTTGAGCCATTCGCGCTGCAGATCGTCCGAAACGCCCTCGGGCCGGCCCAGACATTGCGGCCAGACAAGCGCCATGAACCCGCCAAGCAATGCCGCGGCGGCGGCAGCCGCGACGAGGCGGGCAGAAGGAGTGTGCAGCGGCAGCCGGCCGAGCATGAACAGCAGCCCGCCCGCCAGCACCATCGTCGACATCCAGGGCGGGGACAACACGTCGCACAGCGGCTGCCAATTGTCGTTCGATGCGAAGATCGCGAAGCCGAACGCCGAGCCCCCAGCAAGCGCCACGCCATAAGTCTGCAGTCGCCGCGACTGATCGGCGGCGAGCACCCAGCGCAGCACGATCGCAATGCCGGCCAGCGCCAGATAGGGCATCATCTCGAACCCGATGACGAGCGAGAGCGCGCTTGCGATGCCCACGGTCGCACCGCCGCGCCGCGCCTTCGGATCGGCGAGCCCGGCCATGATCATCGCAACCATTGCGAGTTGCCAGCCATGATGATCGATCCGCGCCGGCGTGAACATGCTCAGCGTCGATCCGGCGCCCAGCAACACGAAGGCGGCGACCGCATAGCTTGACGGGGCGATCAGGCGCCGCACGGTCAGGCCGAGACTGAGCAGAACGACGAACAGCGGCAGGATCGGCGCGATTGCGATCGCGGCACGTTCCGCCACGGCGGTTCCGAAAAACGGCTTCACGGCCAGGATGATCGCGGCGATCGGCAGGTCGACGAGCCGCGACCAGTGAATGTTGAAGCCCTGGGGCGGGCTCAGCCGATATTGCCTGAGATCGTACCACCCTTGCCCGTTCAACCAGGCGCGGACTTCCATCATCCGCATATTGTCGTCGGTATCGCCCAGCGCGAACCAGTGGACCCGACCCCAATACCAGAAGAGCAGCCCGGCAGCGAAGATCAACCAGATGATCAGCGTCGCGCGTCGCCAGTGGCTGCCCTGCCAAAGCTGTCGGGCCGCGTCATTCATCGTCATGGTTCACCGCTTGATTGCCCGCACCGGTGCTTACGGCGTGTCCGTGGTTCCCGCAACGCCGCTGACGGCACGAATCCTTCACGCGAGCAAAGTCTTCGTGCCGACACCACCTTGTCATCACGCCCATTACGGGAAATGTGGGCATTGCGGGAAATGTGGGCAGACCGTATGGCGTCGCCGCGAAAGGGGCATGCCATCATCCGGCGCCCCAGGGGCAGAACGAACCGGACTCGATGAAGCGCGAGACAACCAACGCCATCCGTACCGTGCTCGAAGAGGTGATCCCGCCCTTCATCCGCGATTCCGCAGCCATGCGCTGGCTGTTCCGTCGCCACTGGGGGCCGCTCGTCGACGATATCGAGCGCTTTCGCGAGCGCATCCCCTTCGTCACGGCCGACGAGTATCGCCGGATCTACGAACGGCTGCCGCGCGTGCAGGATGAAACCGACAATAGCGCCGCGTGCCTTGAACGCATCCTGGCCGGGATCGGCGGCACCTCGGTGCTCGATGTCGGCTGCGGCACCGGCTATCTGACCGACTGGATCAAGCATCGTCGGCCGGAACTCGACATCACCGGCACCGATTTCATCATCGAAGAGGGTACGCGCACCCGTCATCCCGATATCAGCTTCGTCGAAGGGCCGATCGAGGCGCTGCCATTTGCCGATGCCAGTTTCGACACCGTGATCTGCACCCATGTGCTCGAACATATCCTCGATTTCCGCCAGGCACTGACCGAGCTTCGCCGCGTCACGCGAGGAACGTTGATCCTGATTGTGCCACAGGAGCGCGAATATCGTTTCACCTTCAACCCGCATCTCCACTTCTTCCCCTATCCGCACAGCTTCCTGAGATGGTTGCCGCCGATTCCGGACGATCATGTGATCGAGAGCGTGGGGCGCGACATCTTCTATCGCGAGCGGATCGCCTGATCCGATGACATCGGACGCATAATGGGGGCGTTGCGGGGGCAATGGCCGCAGCTCAAACGCCTGTTGCTGGCGTTCGGGCTGTTCGGACTCGTGATCTGGCCGGCGGCCGGATGGTTCGGTTATGATCTTCTTTCAAGCGAGCTGGCCCGATTCAGCCGGCTTCCCGGACTTCACGTCACGCCCGACGCCATTGTCGGGCGCGACTTCGTCAATATCTGGCATGGCGGGCACGAAGCGCTGAACGGTGCCGAAAGCATCTACGACCGCGCCGAATATCGGCGAACCCTGCGCGCAGCCGCGGACGTCTACGGCATCTACGCATTCTCCTATCCGCCGCACATGCTGATGCTGTCGGTGCCATTCGGCTTTCTCCCCTATCTCGGGTCGCTCGCTTTGTGGCTCATCCTGACCTTCGCCCTGTTCACCTGGGCTGCGCGTCCCTGGCTCAAACAGGCAGGCCTGCCGGTCTGGTCGGTGCTGTTGCTGCCCGGCGCCGTGGTCAATCTATGGGCCGGACATTTCGGATATATGATCGGTGGGCTGACACTCTACGGCTGGTGGCATGCCGGTCGAAAACCGGGCGTGTCCGGCGCCGCCTTCGCGCTGATGAGCGTCAAGCCGCATATGGGCGTGCTGGTGCCGCTGATCCTGGCAGCAAAACGCGAATGGTCGACGATCGCCTGGGCAACGCTCGGCACGCTGGCGCTGGTGCTGGCATCGACCGTGGCGTTCGGCATCGACGCCTGGACGACCTGGCTGACCTCCACGCTCAGCTTTCAGGCGAGCCTGATCGATCCCGGCGCCCAGCGCGAATATTATTACATGATGCCCACGGTCGCCCGGATGCTGTTGACCATCGACCGCGACGGCCCCGTGCTGCTCGGCCAGATCCTGGTCGGGCTGGCAACACTGGCACTGCTGATCTGGGCCGAACGACGCCATGCCACGCTTGCCGATCTCGGCCTGCTCTCGGTCGCGGCCACGCCGCTGATCCTGCCCTATCTGTTCAACTATGATCTGGTCGCGCTCTCGCTCGCGGCTTTGGTCTGGGCGGCACGTTCCCCGGCACGGTGGTGGTCGCCGGAGCGGCTCGCTTATGGCGCTGCCTTCGTCACGCCGCTGAGCCAGGTGCCGCTGGCGCGCGAGGGGTATTGGCTGTCCCCCGTCGCCATCATCGCCGCGCTTGCCTTCGCGGCATGGCGATCGGGCCACGACTGGGCGGAGGAGCCGGAATGATGCGCGCACCCAAGACACTGATCGGCCAGATCATCGCCTATGCGATCGGCGGTGGTGCGATCACATTGCTCCATTCGGGCGCCTATTGGCTGCTGGCAGAGCCACTGCGCGTGGACGCCTATCTGGCCAACACCATCGCCGCGATCGTCGCGAGCGCCGCCGGCTATGTTCTGCACAGTCGCTGGACATTCGGCCATACGAACACCGCGGCAAAGGGCATGGCAGCGCCAGGGCGCTTCGTCGTCGTGTCGCTGCTGGCCTACGCGCTCAACAGTTTCTGGGTCTGGCTGTTCGTCCAGCGCCTGGAACTGGGCGTCACGCTCTCGATCGTCCCGATGGTGCTGGTCACGCCCTGGCTGGGATTCGTCCTCAATCGCTGGTGGACATTCTCGAAGTAGCGGCACCCATTGACATGCCGACGCCGGCCGAAGCTATTGGCGATATGAGCAGCACGCCCTCGGCATCGATCTTGCGGCCATTCGGAAACGCGACGCTGCTCGTTGCCGCAATCACCCTATTGTTCGGCAGCCAGTGTCTCGCGCGCGATTTCCTGACGCTCACCGACGGGACGGCGATCAACCCTTATGTCCGACTGGGTCGGGATTTCGTCAATGTCTGGCATGGCGGAATGCTGGCATGGCACGGGCATGCGAATGCGCTCTACGATCTTGAGGGCTATCGCCAGAGCCTGTGGAGCGCGCTTCAGGTCAAAGGCATCTATGCCTATTCCTACCCACCGCACAGCCTGTTCCTCGCGATCCCCTTTTCCTGGCTGCCCTATTGGCTCGCGCTGCTGGCCTGGACGCTCGTCGGCCTTGGCGCCTTCATTCACGCCGCACGACCCTATCTTGCAGCGGCCGGGCTACCCTGGTGGCTGGCCGCACTGCTGCCAGCGGGCTTCGTCAACATCTGGGCAGCACATTATGGCTTCTTCATCGGCGCCTTTGCACTGCACGGCTGGCGGCTGCTCGACACGCATCCGCGCCGCTCGGGGCTCGCCTTCGCGCTGATGACGATCAAACCCCATCTCGGCATTCTGGTCGCACCCGCGATGTTCGCACGCAGCGCCTGGACGACGATCGCATGGACCTCGCTGTTCACCATCGCGCTTGCCGGGGCGGCCGCGATCCTGTTCGGTCCGGCACTCTGGGTGACCTATCTGACGAGCACGCTGGGCTTCCACGCCACGCTGATCGGCGCGCCGGACATGGCATTCCACCTGATGATGCCCACGACGAGCATCGCGCTGCTGAAGATCGGGGCGGCTTCGTGGCTCGCCAATCTGGCGCAGGCCGCGACCGCGCTGGTTGCGATCGCGGTCGTCGTCTTCTGCGCGCGCGCGCGGGTCGCGGCGATGGATCTCGGGCTGATCGCCGGAACCGCGATCTTCCTCACCCTGCCCTATGCCTTCATCTACGACATGACCGTTCAGTCGCTCGCGGCCCTGATCTTCGCAAGCCGCGCAGACGGGCCGGAGTCGCGGCGCGACCGGTTCATCCTGGCGATCGCGTTCGTCCTGCCACTTGTGCAGATGAACCTGGCGGCCGCGCATATCGGCATCGCGCCGATCATATTGCTGGCCGCTTTACTGGTTCAGGCCCGGATCGCGCTCAGGGCCCGCCGCGATCGCGAAGATCGCGGCGAACGCCCGGTTTTTAGCGGTCGCGACGTCCCAGCAGGCGCAGGCGCAGCGCGTTCAGCTTGATGAAGCCTTCGGCGTCGCGCTGGTCATAGGCACCCTGATCGTCCTCGAAAGTCACGACCTTCTCCGAATAGAGCGAATAGGGCGACTTGCGGCCGATGATATAGACGCCACCCTTGTAGAGCTTGAGCCGGACGGTGCCCGTCACCTTCTCCTGGCTATAGTCGATCGCCGCCTGCAGCATCTCACGCTCGGGGCTGAACCAGAAGCCGTTATAGAGCAGCTCGGCATAGCGCGGCATCAGCTCGTCCTTGAGGTGCGCGGCACCACGATCGAGCGTCACCTGTTCGACGCCGCGATGCGCCAGGTGCAGGATCGTGCCGCCCGGCGTCTCGTACATGCCGCGCGACTTCATGCCGACGAAGCGATTCTCGACCAGGTCGAGCCGGCCGATGCCGTGCGCCCGGCCCAGATCGTTGAGCTTCATGAGCAAGGTTGCCGGGCTCATCCCCTCGCCGTTGATCGCGACCGCATCGCCACGCTCGAAATCGATCGTGATGATCTCGGGCGTATCGGGCGCATCTTCGGGATTGACGGTGCGCGAATAGACATAGTCGGGCACCTCCTCCCACGGATCCTCGAGCACTTTGCCCTCGGACGAGGTGTGCAGCATGTTCGCGTCGGTCGAGAAAGGTGCTTCGCCGCGCTTGTCCTTCGAGACCGGAATCTGATGGGCTTCGGCGAACTCGATCAGCCGGGTGCGGCTGGTCAGATCCCATTCGCGCCACGGCGCGATCACCTTGATGTCGGGCGCCAGCGCGTAATAGCCGAGCTCGAAACGGACCTGGTCATTGCCCTTGCCGGTCGCGCCGTGGCTGACCGCATCGGCGTTCACCTGGCGCGCGATCTCGATCTGGCGCTTGGCGATCAGCGGCCGCGCGATGGAGGTGCCGAGCAGATAGAGTCCCTCGTAGAGCGCATTGGCGCGCATCATCGGATAGACATAGTCCTTCACGAACTCCTCGCGGAGATCGTCGATGAAGATATGCTCGGGCTTGACCCCTGCCATCTCGGCCTTGCGCCGTGCCGGCTCCAGCTCCTCACCCTGGCCGAGATCCGCAGTGAAGGTGACGACTTCGCACTGATAGGTCTGCTGAAGCCATTTCAGGATCACGCTGGTGTCGAGACCGCCTGAATAGGCCAGCACCACACGGTTGATCTTGTCGCTCATCAGGGATCCTTCTCATGCCGGGAAACGCGCGAGTGCGCCTATGCGGAAAGCCGCGCCTGTGCAACATTTGCAGTCGAAAAGGGGAATCGACGATGGTCGAAAACAAGACCCGCCCCACCGAAAGCGACGTGGCGGCGTTCATCGAAGCGGTCGAACCGGAGGTAAGACGCGATGATGCCCGGGCGCTCGACGCGATGCTGCGCAGAGTGACGGGCACGACGCCCAGCATGTGGGGGCCCAGCATCATCGGCTATGGCCGCTATCATTACCGCTATGAGAGCGGGCGGGAGGGCGAGACATGCCGGATCGGCTTCAGTCCGCGCAAGGCCGCGCTCGTGCTGTATTTCAACGGCCGCACCCCAGCTTTCGAGGCCCTGCTTTCCACGCTCGGCAAGCATGACAGCGGCAAGGGCTGCCTCTACGTCAAGCGGCTCGCCGATATCGACATGACCGTGCTCGAACGACTCGCGGTCGAATCGCTCGCCTATATGGACGCGCATCACCCCGACTGAGCAGCCTCCCGGCCAAAGGCGCGGCCGGCTTTTTCGGCGAAGCGCGCCAAGACCCCATGATCGTCCCCGTCGCGCGCACTGGCGGACATGCCGGCCAACGCGATGGTCGCGAATTCGGCAAGGTCACCGGCATAATCGGGATATTCGGTGGCAATGAAGTCGCGGATCATGGCCCGGCTCGCCGCCTTCGCTTCACCCGCGATCGCCCGCGCCTCCGGATCGACGCTATTGCGTGTTCCATCGAGCACCAGGCAGCCCGCTGCGCATCCGGGAACGGCATAGATATCGGCAGCGATCCGGAACATCCGTCCGATCACCGTCACAACATCGCCGCCCTCCGCCTGCGCGGTCGCGAAGACATTGGCCTCGCTATCCGCGTAGAGCGCAAGCGTGCGCCGGAACAGGCCCGCCTTGCTGCCGAATGCCGCATAGAAGCTTGGTGGCCTGATCCCGAGCGCCTCACCGATCTCGGCAACGCCCACGCCGTCATACCCCTTGCGATGGAACAACCCCATCGCGGTCTCCACCGCACGCTCGGCATCGAACGCGCGCGGGCGACCACGCGCGGGCGAAACGCTGGGTTTCCTATTTTGTGTAGTAGTCACTAAAATAATCCTTGCCGACGCGGTATCGGGTTAATATGTAGTGCTCACTACACAAGATCGCAAGGACGCTTCACATGACCGACTTCACCAACAAGAACATCCTGATCCTGGGCGGCAGCCGCGGCATCGGCGCCGCCATCGTCCGCCGCTTCGCACGCGATGGCGGCCGGGTAGCCTTCACCTATGCCGGCGCGCAGGCCGCGGCCGAAGCGCTCTCGACCGAGACGGGCGCGGAATCGATCCGGACCGACAGCGCCGATCGCGACGCGCTGATCGCAACCGTGGCATCGCGCGGCCCGCTCGACCTGATCGTGATCAACGCCGGCACGCTGGCGCTGGGGGATCCGCTGACGCTCGAAGCCGATGCCGTGGACCGAATGATCGACGTCAATGTTCGTGCGCCCTATCACGCCGCGGTCGAGGCCGCGCGGACCATGGTCGAGGGCGGCCGCATCATCGTGATCGGATCGACCAACGGCGATCGCATGCCCTTTGCGGGGGGCGCCGCCTATGCGCTCACCAAATCGGCGATGCAGGGCATGGTCCGCGGCCTGGCGCGCGACTTCGGCGATCGCGGCATCACGGTGAACAGCATCCAGCCGGGACCGACCGATACCGAGATGAACCCGGCGGAAGGCCCGATGGCCGACACGATGCACAGCTTCATGGCGATCAAGCGCCATGTCCATGCCGACGAAGTCGCCGGCCTTGCCGCCTATCTCGCCGGGCCGGAAGCGGGAATGATCACCGGATCGATGCAGACGATCGACGGCGGCTTCGGGGCGTAACCGACCCCTGAAGAATCGTCATTCCGGCGAAAGCCGGAATCTCACTTCTGTTCGCCGCAACAGAAGAAGGCAGTGAGATCTCGGCTTTCGCCGGGATGACGACGGAAATTGGAGTTGCCTGACTGAATCCGAGCCGGTGGATAATTCTCAACCCAACGCCGCGAGGCGCTTCTCCTCCGCCGCGATCCAGTCGCGGGTGACGGGAAGCGCGTCGCGGCGGCGGGTATAAAGGATCTGGTAATTGCCCATGCCGCCATGCTCGAAAGTCGAGATCGCGCCGGCCAGGTAGAAGAGCCACATGCGATAGAAGCGCTCGTCATACATGGCGACGATCGCATCGCGATTGTCGACCGTGCGCCGGTACCAGAGGCGGATGGTCATAGCATAATGCAGCCTGAGCGTCTCGACATCGGCGGCGATCAGCCGGCTCTTCTCGCTGGCCGCCAGAGTCTCCGACAGAGCCGGGATATAGCCGCCGGGAAAGATATATTTGCGCGTGAACGCATCGGTCGTGCCGGGCACGCCGAACCGGCCGATGGTGTGGAGCAGCATCGCGCCATCCTCGGTCAGCAGGTTGCGGCATTTGCGGAAAAATTCGCGAAAATGCGGCGGACCGACATGTTCGAACATGCCGACCGACACGATCCGGTCGAACTGCCCCTCGACATTGCGATAATCGATCAGTTCGAACTTCACATGATCCGACACGCCAGCGGCGGCCGCGCGTTCGCGCGCCACTTTGAGCTGTTCCTCCGACAGGGTCACACCGAGCACGTCGACGCCGCAGGTGCGGTGGAGATAAAGCGCCATCCCGCCCCAGCCGCAGCCGATGTCGAGCACGCGCTGGCCGGGTTTCAGGTGAAGCTTGGCGGCGATATGCGCCTTCTTGTCGATCTGCGCCTGTTCCAGGCTGTTCGACGGATCGGTGAAGTAGGCGCAGCTATATTGCATGTCGGCATCGAGGAAGAGCCGGTAGAAATCATTGCCGAGATCATAATGATGCGCGACGTTGCGCTTCGATCGGGACTGCCAGTTGAGGCGTGACAGGCGGCTGCCCATATTGCTGACCGCACGGCGCAGCGGATTGCGGATCCTGAGCTGGCCACCGCGTTCCCAGGGCTGATTCTTGCGCACCAGCGTGATGAGGTCGAGAATATCGCCCTGCTCCACGACCAGTCGTCCGTCCATATACGCTTCCGCCGCCCCCAGTCGCGGATGGCTCGCGACATAGCGCTCGGCCCCCGCATCGGTGAAGCGGATGGTGACGTTGCCATAGTCGGAATCGGGGGTGCCGAAGCTGCGGCTGCGCCCTTCATGGTCGGTGAGAGTGAGCGTGCCGCGAGTCACAATTCGCGACAGGAACGCATCGATCAAAGCCATCCGGCCTCCTTTTGTCGATCCCTCTCCAGAACGTCCAAAATGGGAAAGGCACGGCGCAGGGTCAAGTTCGTTGCGTCAAATCCCGGCATACCATTCATATTTGGCGCGATCTTCCCAGAAGCCGCCCTTGCCGAGGCCGATTCCGTCGAGGCTGGCGACCGCATCGATCGCGTGGACATATTTGGCATGTTTGTAGCCGAGCTGGCGCTCCACTCTCAGGCGCAACGGCGCGCCGTTACGGATCGGCAGGACGGCATCATTGAGCGCCCAAGCCATGATGGTCTGGGGATGAAAAGCGTCGATCAGGTCGATCGATTCATAATAGGGGATGCCGCCGCCCATCTCGTCGGCGCAGCGGAAGACCATATAGCGCGCCGAATCGCGCAGCCCCGCCAGATCGAGCAGCCGGGCGAGCGGCACGCCCGCCCATTTGCCGATCGCACTCCAGCCCTCGACGCAATCATGACGCGTGATCTGCGTTCGCATCGGCATCGAGCGGATCTGCGCCATCGTCAGGCTCTGCGGCCGCGCGACCAGACCGCCAATGTCGAGCCGCCAATCGGCGAAATTCGCTGCGGCATGCGCCTTGTAGCCCCCGCCTTGCGGATTCTGCGTCCCGTTGCCACGGAAAAAGGGGGAAAGATCTGCCGCCTCGAATTCGCGCGCCAGCGCGTGGCGATCGGTGATCAGCCGCTGCGCATGCCGGTTCATCGCGTCGGCGGAGAACAGGATCTTGCGGAACGCCGGGTTCTCGCCAATCCGGTCGCATCCCGCGAGCAACCCGCCCGCGCCGAGCGCGGCACCGGCCAACAACGTTCGCCGGGTGATGATGCCGCTCATCCGCGCGTCCTCACCCGCCCGGTGATCATGCCGCGAATCTCGCGCACCGGCCCGGCAAGCAGCACGAGCAGCAGGTGGACCAGGATGAAGGCGACGATCGCGGCGGCGACCAGGAAATGGATCGACCGCGCGGACTGGCGTCCCCCGAACAGATCGAGCAGCCACGGCCAGGCGGCGTCCATCCCCGGCGACATGGTCAATCCGGTCAGGATCATCAGCGGCAGCAGCGCAAAGATCACACCGATATAGGCGGACTTCTGGAGCAGATTGTAACCACCGCCATGATCGAAACGAAGCCGGAGATGATCCTTCACGTCCCGCCAGACCGCCGAAGGGCGCAATTCTGCGCGTACGAAACTCAGGTCGCGACGGACATGGCCATTCCAGAAGGCGCGGATCATGAAGGCGAGCAGCCCGAACGCGAACAGCCAGGCAAAACTCAGATGCCAGCGGCGCGCCATGGCAAGATCGTAGGTGGACGGGATCGTCGCCCAGTGCGGAAAGGCGCGGCGCTGGACGCGGCTCTCGGCATCCTCCCATCGGCCGAGCACGCCGGTGGTGTCCCATCGTCGATTGCCGATCTGAAGGAAACCATGGGTGTCGTCGGAGCCGATCTGCAACCAGGCGCGGTCCCAGTTGGCGCCATATTGGCCCCAATAGAGCCGGGGATGGGCATTGAAGATCATCAGGCCGCTCATCAGCAGCGTGAACACTGCCAGGGCGTTGGTCCAGTGCCAGATGCGCGTGGAAAGCCGGTGGCGGCGCAAGACCGTGCCCGGCGCGGGCGTGTTCGGCGCTGTTTCCTCGGTTTCGGCCAGGCTCGCCATGGCCACACAATCCCATTCGCCGGCGCGGGTGTAAACCCGTCAGCGATAGGCGCGCCAGAAGAAGACCATTGTCATCGATGCGGTGACCAACAGCGTGACGACGCGGATCACATGCGGCGGCAGGATGCGCCCAAGCCGCGCACCCAGATAGCCGCCGGCGATCGACCCCAGCAGCATCGGCACTGCGAGATGCCAGACCACCATCGCCGCCACGACAAAGATGATCGTCGCCGCGGCATTGGCGACCGCGAGCATCAGGGTGCGCGGCGCGGCGAGCTGATGGGGTTCCGCGCCCGCAAGCAGGCCCCAGGCGGCCATCATCATCAGCCCGACGCCGCCGCCGAAATAGCCGCCATAGACGCCCAGCCCGAGTTGCACGGTCATCAGCGTACCCCGGCCGATCGCTACGCGGCTGTGCAGGGCGTTCGAGGCACGTTTGCCGAACGCCATGACCAGGGTCGCCAGCAGCAACAGCCACGGGATAACGATGTCGAAGGTCCGCGTCGGCGTCGCCACCAGCAACAGGCTGCCGACCAGCCCACCGACGAATGTGATCGCAACCAAGGTGCGGACCCCGATGCCGCCGAGCGGCTCAAGCCCGTCGCGATAGGCCCAGGCACTCGCGATCGCGCCCGGCTGGAGCGAAACATTGCTCGTCGCATTGGCGATCGGCGACGGCAGGCCGAGCGCGATCAGCGTCGGCATCGTTGCAAAGGTGCCGCCACCGGCGAGCGCGTTCATCGCCCCGCCCGCGAGGCCGGCCGCCAGTGCAAGCCCCGCCGTCGCGGTATCAGCCAAGCGCCGCCTGCTTTTCCTCTGCCAGACGGTCGAGCTCGGCCCTGCTCTTCTTTTCGGCGGCCGTCTTCAGCTGGCCGCAGGCCGCATCGATATCGCGGCCGCGCGGTGTACGGACCGGGGCGGAAATACCACCTTCGAACACGATGTCGGAGAAGCGCCGCACCCGATCGGGCGTCGAACATTCATAATCCGCGCCCGGCCAGGGATTGAACGGGATCAGGTTCACCTTGGCAGGCAACTTGTACTTCTTGATCAGCCGGACGAGCTCATAGGCTTCCTCGTCGCTGTCATTCTTGTCCTTCAGCATCACATATTCGAAGGTGATCCGCCGGGCATTGTTGGCGCCGGGATAGTCGGCGCAGGCCTGCAACAGTTCCTCGATGCCGTATTTGCGGTTGAGCGGCACGATCTCGTCGCGCACCTCCTTGGTGACCGCATGGAGCGAGACTGCGAGATTGACGCCGATCTCCTCACCCGCGCGCGCCATCATCGGCACCACACCCGAGGTGGAGAGGGTGATCCGTCGCTTGGACAGGGCCAACCCGTCGCCGTCCATGACGATCTTCAGCGCATCGCGCACCGCTTCGAAATTGTAGAGCGGTTCGCCCATGCCCATCATCACGATATTGGTGAGCATCCGGCCTTCGGGCTGCGACGGCCATTCGCCGAGCGAATCACGTGCCAGCATCACCTGCCCGACGATCTCGCCGGGCATCAGGTTGCGCACCAGCCGCATCGTACCGGTATGACAGAAGCGGCAGTTGAGTGTGCAACCCACCTGGCTCGACACGCAGAGGGTTCCCCGATCGGCGTCGGGGATGAAGACCATCTCGTAATCCTGGCCGTCGTCCGATCGCAGCAGCCATTTGCGAGTCCCGTCGGTCGAGACCTGCGCCTCGATCACTTCCGGACGGCTGATCACGAAACGCTCGGAAAGCCAGGGATGCTGCGCCTTGGCGATATCGGTCATCACCGAGAAGTCGGTCGCGCCGCGATTGTAGATCCAGTGCCAGAGCTGCTTGGCGCGCAGCTTGGCCTGTTTTGCATCCAGTCCGGCTTCGGCCAGGGTCGCACGGATCGTGTCGCGCGACAGGCCGACCAGATCGATCCGGCCATCGGCGCGCGGAACCTCCGCGCGCGGGACGGGCACGGGATCGATATGGCCGGGGATGGCCATTGTCATGGTCTGGGATGCGTTCATGCCCGCCATGTAGGGAAAAATGCCCGGGTTTTCCAGAAAAGGATGGTGGGGGTTGGCGGACATCGGGTGGGACGACAGATCCCGTTCGTGTCGAGCGAAGTCGAGATACGCTGCGCGGGCCCCTAACGTCCCTCGACTTCTCCGCGAAGCGGAGAAGTTTATCCTGAGCGCCTGCCTTGGCAGGCAGTCGAAGGGCTCGGGACAAACGGAGTTGGTCGAACAAAACTTAACGCCGCCGCGCGCACCCCAGAGCCGCCGCATCGATCGCCGTGGCGGCGCCGCGCAGGCGATAAGCGTCGGTAAAAGCACGGCCGCTCGCGTCGCGGCTGGCAATCGCCATGCTGGTGGCGCTGCGCATCGCGGCAACGATCGCAGCATCGGCGCGCGCATCGGGCGCCCAGGCGTCTGCCCCACCCGCCGCGAGGCGAAAGCGCCGATCGCCGACGGTCAGCGTGACCGCGGCATCAGCAGCGCGCGCGCGACTCATCCGGATATGGAGCTGACCGCGAACATTGCGCCCCGGCCAGTGCGCTACACTGGCAAAGGGTCGCCAACGCCCGCCGCTGGTGCGCGCTGCGGGCGTCGATATCGCGAAGCACCGGAGCGGACGATCGTCACGAAACGCACCCCACCCCTCGAAAATGCCGAGCGAATCGCGCGCAGCGGCCGGCGTCGCGATGGCGAGCACGGCCAGCGCGGCGGCGATCCGGATCACGCCGGCGCCCTGCCCCGTCCCTGATGAATCACCGTCTCCACACCATCGGCGATCATCACCATCGATCCTTGCGGCAGGCCGGGCGCCACGCCCGCCTTGAGCGTGGGATCATATGGGAGTTCGGTCATGAGTCCGCGCAAGACGCGCGAGGACAGCCCATGCATGATCACGAGCCGATCGCCGGGTTCGTCGGCCGTGTCCGCCAGCCAGGCGGACAGCCGGGCCGCGATCTGATCATACCATTCGCCGCCGGGCGACGTCCGGTTGAACAAGCCGGAGACCGGATCGAGCAGCGGCCCCCCTTCGGCGATCACATCGGCATAAAGTCGCCCGCCCCAGGCGCCCAGGTCGATTTCGCGCAGGCGCGCATCGGTGCGGGTCTGGTGCCAGTCCGCGTCGACATGCTCGGCGACCACCGCGAGGGTCTGGAGCGCACGGCCCGCATCGGAGGACCAGAGCGTCAGCGGCGGCCCCGGATGCCGCTCGAGATACTGCCTCAACCCCGCGCCCATCTCGTCCGCTTGCGCGAATCCGGCACGGGTCAGCGGGGTGTGCAGATGATCGCCCTGCATCCGCGCCGCGGCATTGAAAACCGTCTCGCCATGCCGCGCAATGAAGAAGCGTTTCGCCCGGTCCATGACGAGGCCATCGCGCGTTCGTGGCAAAAATGCAACGCTTCGCGCTGTTTATGTGAGGTTCATGCAACCTCTATCGAAATAGTGCACTGAGCGCTCGTCCCCTCCCTTTTCGGGGACAAAGTATGAGTGGAGTTATATCATGCGTAAACTTGTTCTGGCCTCGCTTGTCGCGATCGCCTTCGCCACCCCCGCCCTGGCCCAGGATGCTGATGCACCCTTCACCGGCCCGCGCGTGGAAGGCGTAGTCGGCTGGGATCGCGTCCAAGGCGGCGGCAGCAAGAGCGACGACGTCATGTACGGCATCAATGCCGGCTATGACGCGCAGATGGGCGGCGCCGTGATCGGCGCTGAAGTCGAGTATAGCGATTCGAGCAACCGTGCATGCGCGGGCGCCAAGACCGTCGCCGATCCTCGGCTGTGCCTGAAGGCAGGCCGCGACCTCTATGCCGGCGCACGCGTCGGTACCGTCATTGGCGGTCGCACCCTGCTATATGCAAAGGCCGGCTACACCAACGCCGATGCCAAGTTCACTTCGGACAACGGCACCACCGAATCCACACTGGGCAAGAGCCATCTTGACGGCGTGCGCGTCGGTGCGGGCGTCGAGCAATCGCTCGGCAACCGCCTCTATCTGAAGGGCGAGTATCGTTACTCGAACTATGAGCAGGGCGTTGAGCGTCACCAGGCGCTTGCGGGTGTCGGCGTCCGGTTCTGAACCGTCGGCGACATAGCTGAGAAAAGAGGGTCGGGGCGCTTGCTCCGGCCCTTTTTCTTGGTAATGAGGAAGACTGGCCGAGCGGGTTTCGCGTTCTGGCTTCAGCCATCAGTGGAACGCCCGGGGGAAACACGGACATGAAGGCGACGATCGAACGCGCAACGCTGCTGAAGAGCCTCAGCCACGTTCAGTCGGTGGTCGAGCGGCGGAACACCATCCCTATTTTGTCCAACGTGCTGCTCGAAGCGAGCGCTGACGGGACGATTCGGCTGATGGCGACCGACCTCGACCTGCAGATCGTCGAATCGGTCGAGGCCGCGGTCGATCAGGCCGGGGCAACCACGGTTTCGGCGCACACATTGTTCGATATCGCCCGCAAGCTGCCCGAAGGCAGCCAGGTCGAACTGGCCGCCGCCGACGGCAAGATGCAGATCAATGCCGGGCGCGCGCGATTCAACCTGTCGACGCTGCCGCGCGACGATTTCCCGGTCATCGCCGAAGGCGAACTGCCGACGAAGTTCGAGCTGCCCGCGGCGACGCTGCGGCAGATCATCGACAAGACCCGCTTCGCGATCTCCACCGAAGAGACGCGCTATTATCTCAACGGCATCTTCCTCCACGTCTCCGACGAGGCCCAGCCGGTGCTTAAGGCCGCGGCGACCGACGGCCATCGCCTGGCGCGCGTCACCGTGCCGCGCCCCGACGGCGCCGAAGGCATGCCCGACGTGATCGTACCGCGGAAATGCGTGGCTGAACTGCGCAAGCTGCTCGACGAAGTCGACGGATCGGTTGAAGTGACGCTGTCGCCCACCAAGATCCGCTTCGGCCTGGGCAGCGCCGTGCTCACTTCCAAGCTGATCGACGGCACCTTCCCCGATTACAGCCGCGTGATCCCGACGGGCAACGACAAGATGCTCAAGATCGATCCGCGCAGCTTCGAGGAAGGCGTGGACCGCGTTGCGACCATCGCCACCGAAAAGACCCGCGCGGTCAAGATGGCGCTGGAGCGCGACAAGATCACATTGTCGGTGACGAGCCCCGAAAATGGCACGGCCGCCGAAGAAGTGTCGGGCGATTATGCGTCGGAAGGATTCGAGATCGGCTTCAATGCCCGGTATCTGCTCGACATCCTCGGCCAGATCGAAGGCGACATCGTCGAGGTCCATCTGGCCGATGCGGCAGCCCCGACGCTGATCCGCGAGAACGACAAGTCGCCTGCGCTCTACGTGCTGATGCCGATGCGGGTCTAGGATCCGGACCTGACCCGCACCGATCAAGATGATGCTTTGATCGGACATTCATGAGCCTGCTGGCCCGATTATCGCTGAGCGACTTCCGCTCCTATGCCGATGCGCTGATTGCGCCCGGGCCTGGTTTTGTCGTGCTCACCGGCGAAAATGGCGCCGGCAAGACCAACATCCTCGAAGCCGTGTCGCTGCTCGCGCCGGGCCGCGGCCTTCGGCGCGCGGCGCTGTCCGAAATGGCGCGCGATGGCGGCGCGGGCGGATTCGCCGTCGCGGCACACCTCGTCGAGCCGGCGGGCGACACTGATTCGGTGTCCATCGGCACCGGCACCAGCCCGGCAGCACCCGAACGGCGCCAGGTTCGCGTCAACGGCGCGCAGGCCGCCGCGACCGCGCTCGCCGACTGGATCTCGATCCTCTGGCTGACTCCGGCGATGGACCGGCTGTTTGTCGAGGGCGCCGGCAATCGCCGCCGCTTTCTCGATCGACTCGTGCTCGCGCTCCACCCCGGCCATGCCGTCCAGACCGTGCGCTACGAAGCGGCGATGCGCGCACGCACCAAGCTGCTGACCGGTGACGCGCCCGCCGACCCCGCCTGGCTGGGCGCGCTGGAAGCCCAGATGGCGGACCATGGCGCCGCGGTCGCCGAGGCCCGGCTGGAAACCGTCGCCGCGCTTGGCGAGCGGCTGGCATTGGCGCCCGATGGGCCGTTCGCGCGTGCCGGGCTGTCGATCGCGGGTGGCGAGCCCGGCGATCTGGCCGCATGGCGCGCGCGCGACGCGGCGGCCGGCCGCGCGCTCACCGGTCCCCACCGCCAGGACCTGATCGTCACCCATCTGGGCAAGGATCAGCCGGCGGAGCGCTGCTCGACCGGCGAGCAGAAAGCATTGCTGCTCGGGATCGTCCTTGCCCATGCCGATCTGGTCGCCGAACGCGCAGGACGGCGTCCGGTCCTGCTGCTGGACGAGGTCGCGGCACATCTCGATCCGCGGCGACGGACCGCATTGTTCGAAAGGCTCGACGAAGCCGGCGGACAGGTGTGGATGACGGGGACCGAAGAGGCATTGTTCGCCGGGCTTCCGGCCTCCGCCTCGGCCTTCAAAATCGCCGACGGAATGATTATATCCTTATAGGCCTCCTCACATTCCAGTCCGTCGCTTTTCCTTGGGCTTCGCCCACCCCTTCGCTATAGAATCGGCATGAACGACCAACCCACCCAGACCAGCAATCAGAACGCCTATGGCGCCGACTCCATCAAGGTCCTGAAAGGGCTCGATGCCGTCCGCAAGCGCCCGGGCATGTATATCGGCGATACCGACGACGGATCGGGCCTCCACCACATGGTGTTCGAGGTCTCCGACAATGCGATCGACGAGGCGCTGGCGGGTCATTGCGATCTCATCCGCATCACGCTGAACCCGGATGGCTCGGTGTCGGTCGAGGATAATGGTCGCGGCATTCCAACCGGCATCCATGCCGAGGAAGGCGTTTCGGCGGCCGAGGTCATCATGACCCAGCTTCATGCCGGCGGGAAATTCGAGAACACGTCCGACGACAATGCGTACAAGGTCTCCGGCGGCCTTCACGGCGTCGGCGTCTCGGTGGTCAACGCGCTGTCCGAATGGCTGGATCTGACGATCTGGCGCGACGATGAAGAACATTACATGCGCTTCGCCTTCGGCGATGCCGTCGCACCGCTGAAAGTGGTCGGCCCGGCCAACGGCAAGAAGGGCACCAAGGTCACCTTCTTCCCCAGCCCCGCCACCTTCAAGATCACCGAGTTCGATTTCGAGAAGCTCGAGCATCGCTATCGCGAGCTGGCCTTCCTTAATTCGGGCGTACGCCTGTTCCTGGCCGATGCGCGCCATGAGGAGCGGGTGGAGCACGAGCTTTATTATGAAGGCGGCATCGCGGCCTTCGTGAAATATCTCGACCGGACCAAGACCCCGCTCTTTCCCGAGCCGATCGCGATCACCGGCCAGCGCGACGATATCGGCATCGACGTCGCGCTGGAGTGGAACGACAGCTATTACGAAAACGTCCTCTGCTTCACCAACAACATCCCCCAGCGCGACGGCGGCACGCACCTTGCGGCGTTCCGCGCGGCGCTGACGCGCACGCTCAACACCTATGCCGACAAATCGGGGTTGCTGAAGAAGGAGAAGGTCACACTGACCGGCGACGACATGCGCGAGGGGCTGACCGCGATCGTCTCGGTGAAGCTGCCCGATCCCAAGTTCAGCTCGCAGACCAAGGACAAGCTGGTCTCGTCCGAAGTGCGCCAGCCGCTGGAGAGCCTGCTCGCCGACAAGATGGCCGAGTGGCTGGAGGAAAATCCCGCGAACGCACGGTCGATCGTCCAGAAGACCATCGACGCCGCGGCGGCACGCGAAGCCGCGAAGCGCGCGCGCGAACTGACCCGGCGCAAGGGTGTGATGGATATCGCATCGCTGCCCGGCAAGCTGGCGGATTGCCAAGAGCGTGATCCCGCCAAGTCCGAACTGTTCCTGGTCGAGGGTGACTCGGCAGGCGGATCGGCCAAGCAGGGCCGCGACCGTAACGTCCAGGCGATCCTGCCCTTGAAGGGCAAGATCCTGAACGTCGAGCGCGCCCGCTTCGATCGCATGCTCTCCTCGAAGGAGATCGGCACGATGATCCAGGCGCTGGGCACCGGCATCGGGCGCGACGATTTCAATCTGGAAAAGCTGCGCTACCACAAGATCGTCATCATGACCGACGCAGACGTGGACGGCGCGCATATCCGCACGCTGTTGCTCACCTTCTTCTATCGGCAGATGCCCGAGATCATCGAGGCCGGGCACCTCTTCATCGCCCAGCCGCCGCTCTACAAGGTCGCGCGCGGCCGCAGCGAGGTCTACGTCAAAGATGATGCCGCGCTCGACAATTATCTGGTCGAGGCGGGCGTCGGCTCGACCCGGCTGGAGACGTCGGGCGGCGCGCGTTTCGGCGAGGATCTGAAGGCGCTTGCCGACCATGCCCGCCGGATGCGCAGCCTGATGCGTTATGTGCCGCGCCGCTACGACCCGGCGATCATCGAGGCGCTGGCGCTGGTCGGTTCGCTCGATCCCGCGCTGAACGCGGATCAGCGCAGCGAAGCGGTAAAGCGTGCAGCGCAGTGGCTCGACCGGGCAGATCCGGAAGCGCGCTGGTCCGCCGGCCTCAGCGCCGAAGGTGGCTATCATCTGCAGCGCCTGTGGCGCGGCGTCACCGATCATCACATCATCGAAGCCGCATTCCTCAGCAGCCAGGAGGCTCGCCGCCTCCACGCGCTGATCGAGGAACAGGTGGAAAGCTATAATGGCGTGGCCAAGCTGGTGACGTTGCCCAAAGGTGCCGCGGCGCAGCAGGACGCGGCCGACGCCGAGGGGGAAGAGGATACGCCCGTCGTCGACGCCAAGGGCATAGCGGTGACGCGACCATCGGATCTGCTCGAGGCAATCCTCGCCGCCGGCCGCAAGGGGCTTTCGATCCAGCGCTATAAAGGTCTGGGGGAAATGAACGCCGAGCAGCTCTGGGAAACGACGCTCGATCCGCAGAACCGTTCGCTGCTGCGCGTCGAGGTCACACAGGCCGACATGGCAGACGAGATCTTCACCCGGCTGATGGGCGACGTGGTCGAACCGCGTCGCGAATTCATCCAGGAGAATGCGCTCAACGTGGCGAATCTCGACGTTTGAGCAAGCCGAGCAATGAGTATGGCGGGCCACCCTCGCCTGCGCTTGCCGAAATCGGTACCCGTGTGGACGCGCGGCTGGAGCAGATGCCGGGCGTCCTGAAGGTACCGGTGCACGGCCTGACCCTGTTCGTGCGCGAGAATTTCCTGAGTGCGGCAGATTGCGGCTTCCTCATCGGCCTGATCGACGCGTGCGTCCGCCCGTCCACATTGTTCCTCGACGGCAATGACAGCGCCTTTCGCACCAGTTCGAGCGGCGATCTCGACCGGTGGGATCCGGGCGTCAGCGCGATCGACGCGCGGATCTGCGCATTGCTCGGGATTCCCGTCAGCCATGGCGAGACGATGCAGGGCCAGCGCTACGAACCCGGCCAGCAATTCAAGCCACATCACGACTTCTTCCATGTCAGCCAGGCCTATTGGCCGGAGCAGAAAAAATATGGCGGACAGCGCAGCTGGACCGCAATGATCTATCTCAACCAGCCGGAAGCGGGCGGTGAAACGCAGTTCCCGTCGGCCGGTGCGACGGTCGCGCCGCGAACCGGCATGTTGATGGCATGGAATAATATGGGTGCCGATGGCGCCCCCAATCTCGACAGCCTGCATGCCGGCCTGCCCGTCACGACGGGGGTCAAGCATATCGTCACCAAGTGGTTCCGCGAAGGCCCCTGGGTTTCGGAGGCCGTCTAGAAAGCTGGCACCAGGCGGCTTCCAGCAAGCCGCTCTTTCGCGCAATTCTTGCCTCTAAAGTTTCCCGATCAGGGCGCGGGCTTCGGCTGCATCGCCGAATCCGGGTGACGCCAGCGCGGTCCGCGCGGCGCGCGCGGCTTCCGGCTTCCTGCCGACCGCTGCATAGGCCTGGGCAAGATGCCAGTGGATGCCCGCCGCGTCCGGTGCGATCGCGCGTGCCTTTTCCAGCAATTCGATGGCGGCCCGGCGGTCGCCGCCCGTCTTGAACAACAACCAGCCGAACGTATCGGCAGCGGCCGGATTGGCTGGCGCGAGCGCATAGGCGTGCGTTGCATAAACCAATCCCCTTTTCGCATCGCCGCTACGAAACCATGCCCAGGCAAGATTGTTGAGGATGAGCGCATCGCGATTGCCCATCCGCGCGCGCAATCCTTCCAGGATACGGATCGATTCGCCCCAATTTCCGGCGCGCTGAAAAAAGTCCGAAGCGAGCAGCAGGGTGGCAACATTGCGTGGATTCTGCGACAGGAACAGACGCAGCGTTGCGATCGCCTCAGCGGGACGTCCGCCGCGATCGAGCGCATCGATCATGCGCAGCGCGACCGGTTCGTTGAAGCTGATATTCGCCGCCAGCCGATAGGCTTCCGCTGCCTCGATCGGCCGGCCAAGCGCGGCCAGCGCATCACCGACCAATATATGCGCGGCAGGCGTTCCGGCATTGGCACGCTGGAGCGTGCGCGCTTCCGCCAATGCCTGATCACCGCGTCCGGCCGCGAGCAGCCCGCGAATGTAGCGGATGCGTGCCGGCGCGCCGCGATCGATCGCGGCATCCTGCGAAAGCGCACCAAGCGTATCATTTGCCCCGAACGGCGCGGTGCCGCCACGTGACGGTGCCGATGCGCGGTCGAGATAGGCCGCGGCGAAATCCCTTTCGCCGATCGCCTCCAGCGAGCGACCGATCACCGTCAGCGTATAGGCATCGGCGTCCGGCCGGTCGGCGATCGGGCGCAGGGCATCGACGGCATCGCGATAATTGCCCGCGCGCCACTCGGCAGCACCGAGCAGCCGCCGGACGCGCAGATTGTCGGGCTGCATCGATACCAGCCTGTCGAGCCGGGCGATCGCCTGCTCATAGCTTCCCGAATCGATCTCCAGCACCGCGCGCAACACCATGGCGCCCGGCAGGTCGTCGAGCGCATCGCCCGTGCGCTGGATCAGCGAACGGGCCAGGCCGAAGTTACGCGCACGTGCGGCGAGCACGGCCTGGAGATAAAAGGCACGGACATTGCGGCCGTCCAGAGCAAGCGCCCGCCGCGTCATCGCCAGCATGTCACGCGCGCGCCCCAGATCGCCGAGCGTTGCCGCCGTCTCGAGCAACGCGTCGATATCCTCCGGGTCGATCTCGACCGCCCGCTCGAACCACGGGAGCGACGCCACCAGCCCATATTGATTGCGCACGAGGATGCCCTTGAGCACCATCGCATCGACCGAGCGGGGCGCGAGGGCCATCGCCTGATCGGCAGCGGCGACCGCACCGGCCTGATTGGCGGCATCCATGCGGAAGCGGCCAAGCGCGACCCAGGTCGCCACATCCTTCGGCGCCATTGCGAGCGACTGTTCGAACGCCGCTTCGCTCGCGATCATGTCGCCCTTGGCGGCAAAAGCCTGCGCGCGGATTCGCGCGGCATAGGCAGCCTGCCCGGCGGGCGGCGGGTTGCGCTCCAGTTCGGTCAGCGCGGCATCGGCATTGCCGTTGAGCATGTGCGCATGCGCAAGGAATGCCGAAATCTCGTCGGCCGGAACGCCGGCACGGCGTGCGCGCCCGAACTCCGCTTCGGCACTCAACCCATCGTCCAGCGCCAGCGCAATGCGCCCCTGCATCGCGCGGGCGATGCCCCAGCCCGGATCGGCCTTGAGCGCGTTCTGCATCTCCACCCGTGCCGCGCGGGGATCGCCTGCGCCAAAGGCCGCGACTGCACGCCGCATCGCCGCCTCCGCCGCGGCACGATCCGCGGCCAGCGCGGGCGCGGCCAGCAGCGCAAGCGCAACGGTCAGAACGGCGAAGCGGCGCATGATCGTGTCAGGCCTGCATGTCATATTGCTTGAGCAGGTCGTAAAGCGTCGGCCGGCTGATCCCGAGCAGCTTGGCACTGCTCGAGATATTGCCTTCGCTGCGGGCCAGCGCGCGACGGATCGCCTTGCGGTCGGCCGCCTCCCGCGCGGTCTTGAGGTTGATGACATCCCCCTCATCGGCGCGTGCCTGCCCCGGCAGGTCGAGATCGGCGGCCGTTACCAGCCGGCCATCCGCCATGATCACCGCGCGCTTCATCCGGTTCTCGAGCTCGCGGACATTGCCCGGCCAGCCCCAGCCATCGATCGCCGCCAATGCGTCCGGCGCAAGCCCCTTCACCGCCGGGTTCATCTCCTTGGCGAAGCGCAACAGGAAGTGACGCGCAAGCAGCGGCGCATCGCCCGGCCGTTCGGCAAGCGACGGGATGCGGATGACGATCTCCGCCAGACGATAATAGAGATCCTCGCGGAAGCGGCCCTCGGCGATCATCGTTTCGAGATTCTGGTGGGTGGCGCAGACGATGCGCGTATTCACCGCGATCGGTGTGCGCCCGCCGATCCGCTCGATCACCCGCTCCTGAAGGAAGCGCAGCAATTTCACCTGAAGCGGCAACGGGATGTCGCCAACCTCGTCGAGGAACAATGTGCCGCCCTGGGCCTGCTCGATCTTGCCCTCATTGGTCTTCACGGCCCCCGTGAAGGCACCCTTTTCATGACCGAACAATTCGGATTCGAGCAGATTTTCCGGAATCGCGGCGCAGTTGATCGCGACGAACGCGCCATCGCGTCGCCCGCTCGACTGATGCACGCCGCGCGCGAGCAATTCCTTGCCGGTGCCGCTGGCGCCAAGCAGCATCACCGACACGTCCGCGCTGGCGACACGCTCGATCGTCCGCGCAACCTTCAGCATCTCGGGCGCGGCGGTGATCATCCCGCCAAGCACGGTGAAGTCGCCACCCCCCGCCGTTGCCAGCCTGACATTTTCGGTTTCGATCGCATGGAGCTGGAAAGCGCGGCGCACGATCAGGCCAAGCTCGTCGATATCGACGGGTTTCTGGTAGAAATCATAGGCGCCGCTCGCAATCGCGCGCAGCGCACTTTCGCGGGCACCATGGCCAGAGGCGACGATCACCTTGGTGTCGGGTTTCAGCTCGAGTATTTCGGCAAGCGTCGCAAAGCCTTCGCTGGTGCCGTCCGGATCGGGCGGCAGGCCCAGGTCGAGCGTGACCACGGCGGGTTCCTCCGCGCGCAGCGCCACGATCGCCGCGGCACGATCGCCCACCACAATCACCTCGTAATCGTCATAAGCCCAGCGAAGCTGGCGCTGAAGCCCCTCGTCGTCCTCCACGATGAGCAGCTTTGGTTTGTGGGCAGTCATTGCATCTCCGGAATCTTGAACGTCGCTGCCGATGGCAACGTCACGATGAACTTGGTCCCTTCGCCTTCGCGGCTCTCCACTTCGATCCGCCCTCCCATCGCCGCGACCAGGGTGCGTGCCTCGAACGCGCCGACGCCGAATCCCCCGTCCTTGGTCGATGCAAAGGGCTTGAACAGGCTCGACCGCATGAATTCCTGCGACATGCCTGCGCCCCGGTCGCGCACTTCGATCGCGATCTCGGTATCCCGTTCGATCACCTGGAGCAGCACGGGCTCTCCCTTCGGGCTCGCCTCGATCGCGTTCTGGACAAGATGGCCAAGCGCCTGTTCGAGCCTGACGGGGTCGGCGACGAGCATCGGATCGCCGCTGGTCATGACGACCACGGGATGCTGACGATTGCGGACCGCGGCCACGGCCTGAACGACCCGACTGGCGGAGACGCGCCGGGGTTCCTCATGACGCGCCTTGTTGTGCTGCGACAGGCGAGCAAGCAGCTCGTTCATCTTGCCGACCGACGACTGGAGCGTCGCGACCATGTCGGCGCGGAACTCCGGATTGTCGGCATGACGCTCCGCGTTGCGCGCCACCAGGCTCAGCTGGCTCACCAGATTCTTGATGTCATGCATGATGAAGGCGAAGCGGCGATTGAACTCGTCGAAACGCTGCGCATCGCTCAACGCTTCCTGTCCGTGAGCCTCGGCAAGATAGCTGGCAACCTGGCGGCCGACGATCCGGAGAAGATCGAAATCCTCCCAGTCCAGCGCACGGTCGACCGGCGGGCGTTCGAGCAGCACCGCACCTTGCAGCCGATCGAAATGGACCAGCGGGACCAGTGCCCAGGCGTCGGGCGCCGCGAGCATCCATTGCGGCAGCAACGCCGCTTCGCGATCGTGACGGGCGTCGTCGCGGCGGAGCATGTCGAGCTCGACGATGCGACCGCTCGCGAGATGCGCGGCCAGGCTGGCATCGCCGCCGCCGCCCTGCGCATCGCGCAGTGACCAGTTCCACTGCGCCTGCACACCCAGCATGCCGCCTTCGCCCGGGATCAGCAGCAAGCCGCCCGGCGACTCGGTGATGTCGGCAAGCGCCTTGACCACGCGGACGTCGAGTGGCGCGGCACCTTCGCCAGGGCGGCCAAGCGTGTCGGTGAAACGAATCCACTCGGCGCGATAATCGTAGCGGTGGCGGAAAAAATGCTTGGCAAGCTTGACGCGGAACCAGGCGCGGAAGCGCGGCGACGGCAACAGCGCGAGTGCGGCGACCGTCGCGGTCATCACGAACCCCGCCTGCACCGTCCGCGCCAGCGCGCCGCCCACCGATTCAAGCACGCCGGCGATCAGCACCATGATCACCAGATAACCGCACAGCGCGATCAGCGAGAGCGACTGGAAGGTCACGCTGCGCGACAGGCGAAGCTGCCAGCGCTCGTTGCGACGAAGCGCAAAGCCGAACACGGGCGCCGCGATCACCATGGCGCAACCGCGGATCATGAATGCTTCCGCCGACCAGCCACGCCCCAGATAAGCAAGCGTATAGATGTTGAGATCGAGCAGCCACATACCCGCCAGCCCGAACATGGCGAGGCGGATTCCCCAGCGCGCCTCCGGTGCCGCCGCGGTGTAGAGATTGTGGACTAGCACGAGCGCGCCGACCGCGCTGATCATCCGCAGCATCAGCGACAGGAAGAACAGCGCCTCGGCGACCGGCCCGTCCACCGGTACCGCGAGCGGAATCAGGTGCACGGCCATAAGGCCGGCACCGAGCAGTGCGACGGTCACATAGATCAGCGTGACGCCAAATTTCTCGTCACCGCGCCGCCCCTGACGGAGCAGCAGATACATGAAGCCGAGCCACGCCATGTTGCGCAACGTCTCTATGCCCTGGGCCAGGATCGACCAGGATCCGGCGGCGGAGGCGGCAAATGCCCAGACTGCGGACAAGGCAAGCGCACCGATCAGCGCCGTGACCTGCGCACCGGCAATGCCGCGCCGCGCCTGCCAGCCGGCAAGCAGCGCGAACAGCCCGGCCGCAATGGCATGGCTCCAGATTCCGATCGTTGCGATCATGGCCGGCGCCTCAGCGCGCCCCTGCCCCTTCCGGCCACAGCACGACACGTGCGGTCTGCAGCAGGATCAGCAGGTCGAGAAAGGGTGTATAATTCTTGGCGTAATAAAGATCATATTCCAGCTTGTGCCGGCTGTCTTCCAGGCTGGCGCCATAGGGATAGTTGATCTGCGCCCAGCCGGTGATGCCAGGTTTCACCATGTGCCGCTCTGCATAATAGGGCAGCTGCTGCTCGAGATCCTCGACGAACTGGCGGCGTTCCGGGCGCGGGCCGACAAAGCTCATCTCCCCCTTCAGCACACTCCAGGTCTGGGGCAGCTCGTCGATCCGCGTCTTGCGGATGAAGCGGCCGACACGCGTGACGCGCGGATCGTTCTTTTGTGCGAACACCGCCTTGCCGTCGCTTTCGGCGTCGATGCGCATCGAACGCAGTTTGACGATGCTGAACTCCTCCCCGAACAACCCGACCCGCGACTGGCGGTAAAAGGCGGGGCCACGGCTTTCCAGCTTCACCGCCAACGCCGCGATCACGATCAGCGGCGCGGTCAGGATCAGCAACAACAGGCTCGCCGCCACATCGAACAACCGCTTGGCGATGCTCGACAGCCGCCGCCCGGCAGAAAAGCCGTCGGAGAAGATCAGCCAGCTCGGATTGACGCTCGCCAGATCGATCCGGCCGGTTTCACGCTCGAGAAAAGTCGAAATCTCGTTGACGTAGACGCCGGTGGTCTTGATCCGCAGCAGATCCTTCAACGGCATGCCGTTGCGCCTCTCCTCGAGCGCAAGCACCACCTCGCTTGCGTTCAACAGCACGACATGATCGGCAAGATTGTAGATCGCGTCGCGGCTGATCGCCTCCGGAATCTCCTGCGGCCCATCGTTCATGCCGACATAGCCGACCACGACGAAGCCTGAGCTCGCCTGCTGCGCCATCGCCTTGATCCGTGCCGCGCGCGCGCCGGCGCCGAGCACGACCAGACGCCGCTTGAACGCATGGCTGCCCAGCGCCTTGCCGAGCAGGACGCGCATCGCAAACAGGAAGAACGCGGCGAACCCCATCGCGTACAGAAGATTCGACCGCCACAGGCTGAGCGCGGGAAACAGAAAGAACAGCGCGGACAGGAACAGGACGCCCAGCGATATGGCAACGAGCAGTCGTGCCGCGGCGAAGCGCAACGACTGGAGCGCATCGCTGCCATAGACACCGACCGCGATCATCGCCAATTCCAGCGTCGCGGCAAAGCTCAGCAGCTGCGGCAGTCGCGTCTCGATCGGCAGCACATCCTGGTCGATCTGCCCAAGCCGGACCACCCAACCGAGCTCGGCCGCGGCCAGCAACAGCGCGAAATCCAGCAGGCCGAGCAAGAGCACGGCGTGCGGAATATAGTGTTTGAACAGCCTGATCACGTTTCCCGAACCTGTGCCGTAAAAAAAACCGACAGGGTGAGTGTCGCTCAAATTGACAAAAATTTCCTGAAGACAGCGAATGCAACCATTTGCCGGCTCTGGCCTTTAACCGAGGGGCCGAGTGAACTACAGCCCCTCAGGGAGCAATTGCCGCATGAACATCACGCGAATCGTACCGGTTATCCTGTCCGGCGGCTCGGGAACCCGGCTCTGGCCGATGTCGCGCCCTGAATCGCCCAAGCAGCTTCTTGCGCTCACCGCGGAGGAGACGATGCTGCAGCTGACGGCGCAACGCACGCTTGATGCCGCCCGATTCGATCCGCCGATCATCGTCGCGAATGCGGCACATGCCGATGCGATCGAGGCACAGCTGGCGCGCGTGGGCATCGCTCCACAGGCCCTGATTCTCGAACCGATCGCGCGCAATACCGCGCCTGCCATCGCGCTTGCCGCACTTGCCGCTGCCCCGCACAGCGTGATGCTGGTCATGCCGAGCGACCATGTCATCGTCGATCTCGACGCCTTTCACAGCGCGATCGACGCTGCGCTTCCCTTCGCCGACGATGGCTGGCTGGTCACGTTCGGAATCGCCCCCGACGCCCCCCAGACGGGCTATGGCTATATCGAAACCGGTGAAGCGATCGGCGAAGGCGTCCATCGTGTCGCCCGCTTCGTCGAAAAGCCCGACCGCGCGACGGCAGAGGCGATGCTGACGGCAGGCGGTCATGCCTGGAACGGCGGAATCTTCATGTTCCGGGCCGACATTTTCCTGGGCACACTTGCAGTCCATGCCCCCGACATGCTCGCTGCAACGCAGGCTGCAATGCGTGAGGGGCAACGGATCGGCACGCGCATCCACCCTGAGTCGGACGCCTTTGCGCGATCGCCGAGCGATTCGATCGACTATGCTGTGATGGAAAAGGCGGAACGCGTGGCGGTGGTGCCCGTCAGCATGGGCTGGTCCGATCTCGGCAGTTGGGACGCGCTGCACGCCCTCAGCGTTTGCGACGCCAGCGACAATGCCTGCCATGGCGACGCGATCCTGATCGACAGCCACAATTGCCTGGTCCGTAGCGACGGACCACGTATCGCGCTGGTCGGCGTCGACGACCTGATCGTCGTCGCGAGCGGCAACGACATATTGATTCTGCCGCGCGGCCACTCGCAGGATGTTCGCAAGGTGACGGAGCATCTGAAGGAACACACATGATGGCCGAAATGCGTGCGCTGGGTCCAAGCGGTCTTCGGACACCCCGACTGGTCCTGGGCGGCAATGTCTTCGGCTGGACCGTCAGGGGCGCCGATACGGACGCAATCCTCGAAGGATTCATCGAGCGTGGCGGCACGATGATCGATACCGCCGACGTTTATTCCGCCTGGATCCCGGGCCATGTGGGTGGCGAATCGGAAAGCGCGATCGGCGACTGGCTCGCGCGACGTGGCCGCCGCGACGACGTGCTGATCGCGACCAAGGTCGGCATGCTGGCCGGCGAAGGCGGAGATGGGCTGCGCCCCGAACGGATTGTTGCCGCCGTGGACGCGTCACTCAAACGGCTGCGCACCGACTATATCGATCTCTATTATGCGCATCGTGACGATCCGGAGACGCCGATCGCCGATGTTCTGGGTGCTTTTTCCCGGCTGGTCGAGATGGGCAAGGTCCGCGTGCTGGGCGCATCCAACTTCAGCGCAGACCGGCTGGCGGACTCTCTGGATTTCAGCACAGCACACGGGCTTCCGGCCTATGAAGTGCTTCAGCCGGAGCTCAACCTGATCGCGCGCGACGGCTTCCAAGGGCCGCTGCAGAGCCTCTGCATCGACCGCGGGCTGGGTGTGCTGCCCTATTTCGCGCTGGCATCGGGATTCTTGACCGGCAAATATCGCAGCGAGGCGGACCTTAAGCAGAGTCAGCGCGGCAGCAGAGTCGCGGGATATCTCGACACTCGCGGACACGCGATCTTGGCGGCGCTCGACGCTGTGGCAGGCGAGACCGGCGCGACGCAAGCGCAGGTCGCTTTGGCATGGAACGCTGCGCAGCCCGGCGTCACCGCACCGATCGCCAGTGCGACGAGTCTGGCACAGCTCGACGAGATCGCCGGCGCGATGGCGCTCGATCTGTCCGCCGCTCAACTCGCTGCGCTCGACGAAGCCAGCCTCCCCAAGAACTGACCCCAGGGAAGATCGCGCCTGTCACCCGCCATCGGGCCTGCTATACACCATGGTAACCGGTGGACAGGAGGATTGGCGATGGTTGTCACGACGGGTGCGCTTGCGGTGCTGATGATGCTGGCGCAGTCCGCGCCGCCGATGGTGGTGATCGACGAGACCCAGGTCGTCCGCGGCGAGCCGCCCCCGCACGGCAATATCGGGATGAGCACCGCCTATCGCATCAGCGACGTCGTGCCCCAGCCGCGGACGATGGAATTCCGCAAGCGCGTGCTCCATCCCGGCGCTGCGATCGGCGTGCATCCGATCGCGCATGACGAAGTCTATTACGTGATCGCCGGAACCGGCGATGTGACGTCGGACGGGGTGACGAAGCCGCTGGCGCCGGGCATGGCGGCGTATCTTTATGACGGCGCCCAGGTCGGCATCCGCCAGACGGGCAAGGATCCGCTGGTGCTGATCATCGCCTATCCGGTGAAGAAATAACCGCCGCCGTCATTGCGAGGAGCGGAGCGACGAAGCAATCCAGCGGTTGATGCATCCCTGGATTGCCTCGCTACGCTCGCAATGACGATCGAGCTGGAAAACTACCCCGCCTCCACATCGACCCGGGTCAGCCTGGGCGACAGCAGATGCACCGACAGCAAAGCCGCGAAATAGGCGGTGCCGGCGACCGCGAACAACGGCGCATAGCTGCCGATGCTGTCGAGGACATAGCCCGCATATTTGGCGAAGATCATGCCGCCGATCGCGCCGACCGTGCCGCCAATGCCGATCACCGAGCCCACCGCGTAACGGGGATAGAGATCGGACGGCAGCGTGTAGAGATTGGCGGAGAAGGCCTGGTGCCCCGCGGTCGCGATGCCGATGATCAGCACGTTGAGCCACAGACTGTCGACATATTGCGAGAAGAAGACCGGCACGATGACGATCGCACAGATCAGCATCGTCAGCTTGCGCGCCTTGTTGACGGTGGCACCGGCGCGCAGCATCCGCGACGACATCCAGCCGCCGGCGATCGAACCGACATCGGACAGAAGATAGATGGCGACGAGCGGCGGGCCGAAGCTGAGCAGATCGAGATCGTAGCGTTCGGCGAGGAAGCCGGGCAGCCAGAAGAGGTAGAACCACCAGATCGGATCGATGAAGAACTTGCCGAGCGCATAGGCCCAGGTTTCGCGTTTGCGGACCAAAGTCGCCCAGCGGACCTGGACGGGCGGATCGGCTGGATCCTGCTGGATATAGGCAAGTTCGGCGGCGCCGACGCGCTTGTGCTCGCTGGGGTGACGATACATCGCCCACCAGGCGATCACCCAGATGATCCCGAAGATACCGGTGATCACGAACGCCATGCGCCAGCCATAGGCGACGGTCAGCATGGGGATGAGCAACGGGGTGACGATCGCGCCGATATTGGCGCCGGCGTTGAAGATGCCGACGGCCAGCGCGCGTTCCTTGGCCGGGAACCAGTCCGCCACCGCCTTGATGCCCGCGGGGAAGTTGCCCGATTCGCCGATGCCCAGGCCGAAACGCACCATCGCGAACTGGGTCACCGAATGGACACCGCCATGCGCGACATGCGCGATCGTCCAGATGATGATGGCGACGGTATAGCCCAGCCGAGCGCCGACGACGTCGACGACGCGGCCGAAACCGATATAGCCGATCGCATAGGCGACCTGGAACCAGAAGACGATGTTGGCATAGTCGGTCTGGGTCCAGCCCAGTTCGGCCTCCAGCGTCGGCTTGAGCACGCCGATCATCTGGCGATCGACATAGTTGATCGCGGTCGCCGCGAAGAGCAGCCCGCAGATCACCCAGCGATAGCGGCCCACCCGTTCCGCCGCCTGCTGGATCGAGGCATCCTCCTGAGTCGCCATCCTATCCCCTCCTCACTTTTTTCTAGTTATTCGCCCCGATCGCGCAGCGCACCGAATATGCGTCTCCGAATCGCGCTTCGATTGCGGCGCCCGGGCGCACCTGATGCACACCGGTGATCGCGCCGCTCGAAATCCATTGCCCGGCGGCCAGCGGCAGCGGCCGTTCCGCAGCGAGCCCGAACAGGAAACGCGCCGCGCCGAACGGGCCGTCGAGCATGTCCGCGGCAATCCCCGATCCCGCCTCGACCCCATCGATCAGCAGCGAGACCGGCCAGTTCAACAACGACGCATCGATCGGAATCACCGCGCCGAGGACCAGTCCGTTATTGTTGCCGAAATCCGAGACCGTCACCGCCGGGCCAAGATCGTTGATCCCGGGAAAGGGTGAGCTGGCGATCTCGATGCCGATCCTGACCGCGTCGATGAACGTGGCGGCGTCCGCGTTGGTGGAAACCGTCCGGCCCGGTTCGGGCAGCGATCCGATGCGCAGCAGGAATTCGGCCTCCGCCGCCGCGAAACCGTCGCCGAACACCGGCATGACAGGCGGCTCCTCCCCCGCCTCGACCACCATGTCGGCGAAGATCGGGCCGGCCAGCCGGTTGCTGCCGAGCGCCGAGACCAAAGGATCGGCGATGCGGCCCACTTTCCAGCCGGCGATCGTGCCGCCATGCAGGCCGATCGCGCGTTGCTGGATGCGATAGGCTTCGTCGAGCGTCTGCGGCGGCCGTCCGGGATAGTCGGGCAACGCCGCGCCGGCATGCCGCGCGTCCACAAATGCGCGGGCAATGCTTTCGGTCGATTGATCCTGGTGACTCAATTCATCTCCTTCGGGCGCGATGCGCTCCATCATGTCTTCAGCAAATTTCGGATGCCGCCCGCCGTCATCGCGGTGAGTGCGTCGCGCACCGCGTCGCGGAAGCGCGGGGCCTGGGCGATGCGCGGCCGGAACACGCCGTCCAGCGCGAGCATCGCGCCCGCCAGCGTCGCGGGATCGTCGCCCGTCCTCGCAGCGGCGGTCAGCCGGTCCGCCAGCGGATCGACGAGCGTGTGGCCGATGCGCAGCGAATCGCGCACGAAACCCATCCAGCCCGCCACCGGCACGGCGAGCCGATCGAGCGGACGATCGCGCGTCAGCGCATCGTCCACCGTGTCGAGCAGGCGATAGGGCAGCTTCTGCGATCCATCCCAGGCGATCTGCGACAGAAGATGGCGGATCGCGGGATTGCTGAACCGCGCCATCACCTGATCGGCGTAAAGATCGAGATCGAGACCCGCGACGGGCCGAAGCGAGGGGATGATGTCGCGGCGGACCAGACGTTCGACGAAGCCGGCCAGTTCGGCATCCGCCATCGCATCGGCCACCGTTTCGTGCCCCAGAGCCAGACCCAGATAGGCCAGGCTGCTGTGTGCGCCGTTGAGGATGCGCAGCTTTGCCTGCTCGTAACCGGCGACGTCCCCGGTGCGGATCACGCCGACGCTTGCGAGGTCCGGCGCGCCCGGCAATGGCAGATCCTCGATCACCCATTGGGTGAAGCGCTCGCGCTGGACCGCGGCGGCGTCGGCGACACCCAGCGCTGCGGCGGCACGCACCAGATGCGAAGCATCGGTCGCAGGGGTGATCGAATCGACCATCGAGTCGGGGAAAACAATGGTCTCGGCGATCCAGTCGGCGAGGGCCGGATCGTTCAAGCGCGCAAAGGCGAGCACCGCGGCACGCAGTTTCGCGCCGTTATTCGCCATATTGTCGCAGCACAGCACGGCGAAGGGCTGCGTCCCGTCGGCACGGCGCGCCGCGAGGCCGGCCGTGATCCAGCCGATCACGCTGCGCATTTCGCCGGACGATGCGCGGTCATGGACGATGTCGGGGTGCGCGAGATCGAGCGCCCCGTCGCCAGCCAGGCAATAGCCCTTCTCCGTCACCGTCGTCGTGACCAGATTGACCGCCGGGTCACGCAGCCGCGCGAGCAGCCGATCCTGTCCGCCCGGACCGATCCATTCGCGATGCGCGCCGATCACCCTGAAGTCCGGGTCCGCATCGAGGATGCCCAGGCTGTAGAGACCGTCCTGCGCGGCCAAGGCGTCGACCGTGCCGGCCGAGCGCATGGAAACCGCGGCGATGCCCCAGCGGGGATCGTCGGCCAGCAATGCGTCGAAATAGGCGGCCTGATGTGCGCGGTGGAACGCGCCGGGGCCGAAATGCACGATGCCGGTCCGGACAGTACGGGGATCGTAGGCCGGCCGCGCGATCGTCCCCGGCAATCCATCCAGCATGGCGAGCGACAGCGCGGTCACAGCGTCACGCCCCGTTTCCAGATCGCGATCTCGCGCTCGTCGTTGCGCTCCGCCGCGGTACGCGTGCCCGACGCGATCGCGACGACGCAGTCGAGCAACGCCCCGGCAGCATCCTCCATGCCGGTGTCCAGCACGCGGCCCGCGTCGAAATCGATCCAGCCCGGCTTGCGCGCGGCAAGATCGCTGTTCGACGCGATCTTGATCGTCGGCACGGGGAAACCCAGCGGCGTGCCGCGCCCGGTTGTGAAGGCGATGATCGTCGCCCCCGCCGCGGCAAGCGCGGTCGAGGAGACGGCATCGTTGCCCGGCGCCTCAAGCAGGGTCAGGCCGGTGCGGCGGCGCTGCCCGCCATAGCCGATCACGTCGGTGACGAAGGCATGGCCACCCTTCTGCACCGCGCCGAGCGACTTCTCCTCCAGCGTGGTGATGCCGCCGGCGATGTTGCCGGGCGAGGGATTCTCGGACACTGGCTCGCCATGATCGGTGAAATAGCGTTTGAAGCCGTTCACCAGGTCGACGATCCCGTCGAACGTCTCGCGGTCCACCGCGCGCGCCATCAGCAATTGCTCGGCGCCGAAGATCTCGGGAATCTCGGTCAGGATCGTCGATCCGCCGGCGCCGGTGATCGCGTCGCTCACCCGGCCGACCAGAGGATTGGCGGTCAGCCCGCTCAACCCGTCCGATCCGCCGCATTTAACGCCGAAGACCAGTTCGGACAGCGGCAGCGCCTGACGACGGGCCGTCGCGGCCTGTGCGACCAGCGTGTCGATCACGGCCAGCCCTTCGGCCAGCTCGTCGCCGGCCTGTTGCGCGACCAGATACCGGACGAAGGGGCGGCGCGCGGCCGGAATCATCTCCATCAGCGCCGCAATCTGGTTGGATTCGCAGCCCAGGCCGACGATCAGCACACCACCGGCATTGGGATGGTTGGCAAGTGCGGCGAGCAGCGCCCGCGTCGCATCGAGATCGTCGCCGAGTTGCGAGCAACCGAACGGATGGGCGAAGGCGTGGACGCCGTCGACCGCCCCGGCATGGCGCGCATTGGCCAGTGTCGCGATCTTCTGCGCGGTCCGCGCAACGCAGCCGACCGTGGGCAAGACCCAGATCTCGTTGCGGGTCGCGGCACGACCGTCGGCGCGCCGATAGCCCTGGAAACTGTGCGCCGTCGCGGCAGGCGTCCCCAGGGGGGCCGCCGCTTCACCGTTCCAGGCGTAAACGCCGGCGGCATCGAGCGCCGTGGCGAGATTGTGGCTGTGAACATGCTCGCCGGCGCGAATATCGCGGGACGCAACGCCGATCGGGAAACCGAATTTGAAGATCGCTGCACCCCGCGCGATCGGCGCCACCGCCAGCTTGTGCCCGCGCGCCACGGCGAGGGGCAGAATCACGTCATGCCCGCCGATCGCGACACGCTCACCCGCGTCGAGATCGCGCAGCGCGGTCGCGACTGAATCGCGATCGTCCGTCAGCAGGGCCGACGCGCTCGTCATGATGTCGGTGCGGCGTTCATTCAGTCCTCCCCATTCGCGGCGTCCCGGTCGTTCGTCGGGTTCAGCCACAAACAGCCATGGTTTTGCTACCGGTGTCATAACAGAGCGTCAATGTAAAGTTCGCGCGCTTTCCAGCGCCTGATCGACCGAATTTCTATGTCTGGAGCGGCCCCGTCACGGCTTCGAGCATGGGCGTTCCGTCCAGCTCCAGCCTGATCCGGCCACGTTCCGGGCGAACGAGCCGGACAGGCGCAATGCGTTCGTCGAGACGACGACGAAGCAGGATCAGGCGGGTTTCGAGATTGTCCTTGAAATCGGGTAGGCGGAGTCGCGCATCCAGCCGCAATTCCCGATTGGTGAACTCAAGCCGCCCCTGCTCCGCGTGGACCGACAGGAAGTGAAACAGCAGCCGCCCGGGAACGCCCTTGATAATATAGGCGTCATCGATGAACAGGCTGTCGTCGAATGCGAAATAGCGGACATGGAACGATCTGGCCGCTGGCACCGCCGCCGGTCGCACTTCGGGACTGATGGCCGGGACGGACGCATCGCCTTCGCCCTGATCCGCTACGCCGAGATGTGCGGCAAGCTGGGCGCCGACCATGACGAGCATCCGTTCGTCCTCACGCGTGAAGGCGAACCGGGCCGCCGATTCGGCGAACAGCACGCCGGCGAGCCGCCCGCGCGAAAGCATCGGCACGCCGAGCTGGCTTTGCGGATCCGCCAGCCCCGGCACGGGAATATGGCGTTCCGCGACCATTCCGGACATGGCACGCGCCGCTTGAGACATGCGGCGACCACGGCTCATGTCACTGATCCGCACCGCCTCTCCCATCGCCGCGGCGATGCCGATCACCCCTTCGTTGAAGGCGATCTCCGATCCGACGCCGGCACTGCCATATCCGCGGCTCGCCAGCGTCGTCAGCCGCGCCGCGCCCTCGTCGGGGGTCAGGATCATGAGATTGGCGAAGCCCGGCAGCGTCGACAGCCGATCGAGCACGACGTCCAGCATCCGGTCCGGATCGCTTTCGAGCGCAAGCTCGGCCGCCAGCCCGGCACCAAAGGCAAGCCGCTCTGGCGCCGCGGACCGATCGGTCCGGAGCGGGGGTGCACAGCCGGGCGAAGGCACCAGCCGGCATTGCTCCACCCGGAAAATATCGGCGCTGCGCAGCGCCATCACCGATTCCATGCCATGTTGCGAGCTGATCGCATCGAGATGCCCCGCCATGCGCCGGAACAATGTTCCCGTCCGTTCGGATCGGACAAAGGCGATATCGAGCAGATATTGATCGCCGGAACGGCCATCGACCAGGAGCAGCGTGGCCCGACCGCTGCGCGCGACATTGGCTGCGGTTTTGGAGAAGAACTGGTTCGACAGCGCCACATGCGCATCGTCGACATGGAAGACCTGCGACAGATAGGAGATGTTGGGCTGGCCTTCGCCGTCGGAGGTGGCGATCACCGACGGAATCACCCCTTCGAAGCAATCGAGTATATCCGCCAGCGGAACGATCATGCCGGAATCCTTGCCCCCGCGCCCGGCCCCGGCGTCTGATCGAACAGATCCTCCACGCGGATCGCGACGCGCATCACCGCATCGATGCCGCACCAGTGATCGATGACGTCACGCTCGACGCCAAATGCACCCAGCATGCCGATCATCCTGTCGATATAGCCATGGGCAAGCGCCATATCCTCCACATCGCCGTCGCCGACGGCCTCGATCCGCCCCTTGAGCTGATAGGTCCGATATGTGCCCGGATGAACCAGGGTCAGCGCGACCGTGCAGCCCGGGACAGCCAACCGTGCCAGGTCCGGCCATTGTCCGGCTGAAAACACGACCTCGATCGCGCCGTCTTCCGCCGGAAGCCGCAACCCCAGGCACCGCCCCAGCGCAGCACCGCCATCCGCTTCGCCGATGGCGACGACCATCATGACGGGTTGCTCCAGAAACGCGCGGAGCGTCGAATGAATCATGCCGCCTGCCCTCATCCCCAGCGACACTTAGCCGATTGCGGCCCGCTCCGAAATCGCGCCGTTAGGAACCATTTAGGATGAGCGCCGAACCATCCGCACCTATGCGTCCGCCATCCATCCGGCCTGGGCGCCGGGATCGAAAGGACATGCCATGCTGACGACGACTTCATCGGCGCTTCCGGCAACCGCCGGCCGCTGGGATTTGTACGGTCCCATCCACAAAGGCCTGCGGCGTGGGCATTGCGCGCTGCTCCAGCGCCTCGCCACCACCGATTTCACACGCGACACCACAACGCTGATCGCCGACCTTCGCATGCATCTGATTCTGGGCGAGACGCATCTGGCCGACGAGGAACTGTTCATTCATGCAGCGCTCGAACAGCGCGCCCCGGGCGCCGCATCGGACCTCGAGCGGGACCATGCCCATCATCGTGCGCGCTTCGTCGAGATCGAGGCGGCGATCGGTGCACTCGAAGCGGCCGTGGAGCCGCGGCTCGCCGACGCATGCGGACGGACGCTGCACCTCATATTCTCGCGCTTCGTCGCCGACGATCTCGTGCATATGGCGGAGGAGGAGGAGACCGTCTGGCCGCAGCTCTGCGCAATGTTCACCGATGCAGAACTGGCCGAAATCGAAGGCGCGATCGTCGGCAGCCTGCCGCCGGAAATGGCGATGCAGTTCATGGCGCTCATGATTCCCGCCACCAATCCGGCAGAGCGCGCGGCTTTGCTCGGCGGGATGAAGGCGAACGCGCCGGCCGAAGCCTATGCCGCAGTGTTCGAGCACGCAGCGCGGCCAACTCTGACGCCAGAGCAGCTCTGCGAACTGGAAATACTGGGGTTGGCGGCCTGAACCAGCTCAGCCAGTCGCGAGGCTCGTCTCGATCACCGGGTCGCCCTGCAGCGTGCGCTGGATCGGGCATTTGGCCGCGATCTCCAGCAGCTTGGCGCGTTGTTCGTCGGACAAGGCCGGGCCGTGCAGTCGGATCACCTTGGTGAAATGATCGGTCCAGGCAGGGCGACCCTCTATATCGCCCTTGCGATGGGTCAGGCCGACTTCGACCTCGTCGAGCGGCCAACCCTTTTGCCGCGCGTAAAGCCGGATCGTCATGGCGGTGCATTCGCCCAGTGCGGCGAGCAGCAGGTCATAGGGCGCTGGCCCCAGATTCCGGCCGCCCACCGCTTCCGGCTCGTCGCCCTCGATGACGTGACCGGAGACCACGATCCGCACCGCGAAATCGCTCGCGCCAGTCTCCTGGACAAGAGCATCGATCCTGTCGCCCGCCATGCCGCTTATCCCAATGTCGCCGCGAGCAGCGTGTTCGCGCGCGGCCCGTTCCAGTCCATTCCGCCGACCACGCGCCAGACTTCGCGACCCTCAGCATCGTAGAGGATCGTGGTCGGCAACATACCGCTGCCATAGTTGAGGCCCAGCTTGTTCTCCGGATCCAGATAGGGCTGCAGCATTGCGAAGCCCTTTTTCTCGAACCAGGGATCGACGACAGCGCCCCCCTTGCTGTCCTGCGCCACGGTCAGCACGACCAGCTTGTCGCGGGTGCGCTGCGCGAGCGCGTCGAGCGTCGGCATCTCCTTGACGCAGGGGCCACACCAAGTGGCCCAGAGATTGACCAGCACCGGCTTGCCCTTGAAATCGGCGAGCCGGACGGTCTTCCCATCGGGCGCCTGGAAGGTGTCGGACGGCATGGCCTTGCCACGATTCTCGATGTCGAGCGTGCCGGTCAGTTCCTCCTCGACCGCGTTCGACGCGGTTTCGTTGGCGGACGTTGATGCCTGTTCGGCACTCGCGTTCGCTTGCGGGCTTGTCTGCGATTGCCTATCGCATCCGCCGAGCGCGAGGCAGCCGAGCGGGAGAAGCAAAATCAGCGATCGCAACAAATCCTCCAATAGCATGTGGGGTGGGCGCTTCAGCGAAGGCCCGGCAGCAGTGATGCGTGAGATTAACGCATCGATCCCGTTCGACAAGCGTCTGTGGCGCCAGGACATAGCCGGATCGAAGGCACATGTCGCGATGCTTGCGAAGCAGGGCATCGTCGCCGGCGCGGATGCCGACGCGATCGCCGAAGGGCTCGACCGCATAGCGGCCGAGTATGAAGCGAACGGCGTGCCCGAGGATCTGGCGCTCGAGGACATCCATATGGTGACCGAAAGCCGGCTGGCCGAACTCATCGGTCCCGCCGCCGGACGGCTGCACACCGCACGCTCGCGTAACGACCAGGTCGCGACCGATTTCCGCCTGTGGGTCCGCGATGCGATCGACCAGGTCGAGGACGCACTTGCCGCGCTTCAACGCGCGCTGGTGACCCGCGCTGGCGAGCATGCCGACAGCGTGATGCCCGGCTTCACCCATCTCCAGTCGGCACAGCCCGTCACTCTGGGTCATCACCTGATGGCCTATTACGAGATGACGTCACGCGACCGTTCGCGCTTTGCCGATGCGCGTGTCCGGCTCGATTGCTGTCCGCTGGGCGCGGCGGCGCTGGCCGGCACCGGCTATCCGATCGACCGCCACGCGACCGCGGCGGCGCTCGGCTTTTCCGGCCCGACCGCCAATTCGCTCGATTCGGTCTCCGACCGCGACTTCGCGCTCGATTATCTGATGGCGGCCACCCAGTGCAGCCTGCATCTGTCGCGGCTGGCCGAGGAATTCATCATCTGGGCGAGCCAGCCCTTCGGCTTCGTCTCGCTGTCTGATCAATGGTCGACCGGATCGTCGATCATGCCGCAAAAGCGCAATCCCGACGCGGCCGAGCTGGTGCGCGGCCATTCGGGGCGGATCGCGGGCTGCATGACCGCACTCGTCATCACGATGAAGGGCCTGCCGCTCGCCTATTCCAAGGACATGCAGGACGATAAGCCGCCGGTGTTCGAGGCGCACGACCTGCTCGGCCTGTCGATCGCGGCGATGACCGGCATGGTCGAGAGCGCGACCTTCCGCACCGACCGGATGCGCGGACTGGCGGAGAGCGGTTATTCGACCGCGACCGACCTTGCCGACTGGCTGGTGCGCGACGCAGGGCTGCCGTTCCGCGAGGCGCATCACGTCACCGGCCGTGCGGTGAAGCTGGCCGAGGATCGCGGCTGCCGGCTCGACCAGTTGCCGCTCGACGCACTGCAGGCGGTCGATCCGCGTATCGGCGAGAGCTGTTTCGCGCTATTGAGTGTCGATGCCTCGGTCGCGAGCCGCGCCAGTCATGGCGGGACCGCGCCATCCGAAGTGCGCAAGCGCATCGGCGAGGCCCGGGCTGCGCTGGGAATGAGCGAATGAGAAAACCGTCCGTCGCGCTGACGATCCTGCTGCTGAGCGTCGCGCTGTCGGCGTGCGGCAGCAAGAAGCCGCTTTCGCGTCCTGCCGGCGACCCGGTGCCCCCGACCCCCGCCGCCGCGGATGCCGCGCCGGATTCGGATGCGCTCGTCACCCCCGATACCCAGGCACGCCCGGACCGGAGCGACGAAGTGCTCAAACGCTCGCAGCGGCGTGGCGAGGATCGCTTCGACCTGCCACCCACAGGCGGATAGGTCAGCACCCATTTCATAGGGTTGAGGCCTTGATTCATATCGCGCGCTGATTCAGCCTGAGGCGAGCATTGTTCGAGGGGCGTAGCATATCATGATTGTCGGCATCGATCTCGGCACGACCAACAGCGCGGTTGCGGTCTGGCGCGACGGCAAGGCCGAACTCATCCCCAACAGCCTTGGCGATCTGCTCACGCCTTCCGCGGTCAGCCTTGGCGATGACGGCGCCTATCTGATCGGCATGGCCGCACGCGAGCGGCAATCGACCCATCCCGATCGGACCGCGACCGCATTCAAGCGTTACATGGGCACGCAGCAGAGCGTCACGCTGGGCCGCACGAGCTTCTCCGCCGAAGATCTCTCCACATTGGTTCTGCGCAGCCTGAAGGCCGATGCCGAAGCCCATCTCGGCGAACCCGTCACCGCCGCGGTCATCACCGTACCCGCCTATTTCAACGACCGGCAACGCAAGGCGACGCGCCGGGCCGGCGAGGCGGCCGGGTTCACGGTCGAACGGCTGGTCAACGAACCGACGGCAGCAGCGCTCGCTTACGGCATTCACGAACTCGACGAGGAGGCGCCCTTTCTGGTCTTCGATCTGGGCGGCGGCACGTTCGACGTGTCGATCGTCGAGATCTTCAACGGGATCATCGAGGTGCGTGCATCGGCGGGCGACAACCGTCTGGGCGGCGAGGATTTCAACGACATCATCGTCAATCTCGCCAGCGAGAGGATCGACCCGGACAAGAAACTGGCCGGCAAGGAGGCAAGCGCCTTTCGCGAGGTGCTTCGCGCTGCCGCCGAGCGCACCCGGCGCGCACTGACCGAATCCGATACCGCGAAATTCACGGTGGTCTGGCGCGGCGAACAGCATGAAACCGAAATCACCCAGGCCGATTTCGAGACACGGGCCGAGCCGCTGCTGACGCGGCTGCGCGATCCGGTGATGCGTTCGATGCGCGACAGCAACACACGCAGCGACGATCTGAAGGAAGTGATCCTGGTCGGCGGTTCGACCCGCATGCCGGTGATCCGCAAGATCGCGACGCGCATGTTCGGGCGTTTCCCCAATCATGTACTCCATCCCGATCATGCGGTCGCTCTCGGGGCCGCGGTGCAGGCTGGGCTCAAATCCCGCGATGCCGCGCTCGACGAGATCCGCTTGACCGATGTCTGCCCCTTCACGCTTGGCGTGGATGTGTCGGAACGCGACGGAGCGGGAATCAGGACGGGTCTTTTCGCACCGATCATCGAGCGGAACACGGTGATTCCCGCAAGCCGGTCGCACCTGTTCTCCACGATGATGGACAATCAGCGCCAGGTGGAATTCGGCATCTATCAGGGCGAAGCCCGGCTGGTGGCGGAGAATGTGAAGCTCGGCCAGCTGAGCGTGCCCGTGCCGCCAAAGCCCGCGGGCCACGTCGTGGTGGAATGCCGCTTCAGCTACGATGCCAGCGGATTGCTGGAAGTCGATGTCTCGATTCCGGATACCGGCGTGACCCGCCAGCTCGTCATCTGCGACGAGGATGACAAGCGCAGCGCCGCCGACCTGGAGAAACGCAAGGCCGCGCTTGCCGCCCTGAAGATCCATCCGCGCCACGATGCCGCCAACGCTGCGGCCCTTGCCCGTGCCGCCCGCTGTTACGAAGGATTTCTCGGCGAGATGCGCGACCATGTCGGTCGCCTGATTTCGCAATTCGAAAGCGTCCTGGAAAGGCAGGACCCCCGACAGATCGAAGAGATGCGCGTCGAGTTGGAGAAGCAGCTCGACCAGATCGAGGGTGAGCGCTTCCTGTGAGCCGACGTTACGGCGCCTGGCAGACGCTTGGCATCGATGCAGCCGACAGCGACGCGCGAGCGGTCAAACGAGCCTATGCGCAGCGATTGAAAGCGATCGATGTCGATGCCGACCCCGGCGCATTCATCGCGTTGCGCGGGGCGATGGAACAGGCGCTGGCGGAACTGCGCTGGCGCGAGCAGGCCGCACTGACCCCGTCGATCGAGGACGAAGACGAGGAGTACGAAAGCGAGGCGGAAGAGGACGGCGAGCCCGATCGCTGGAGCGTGGAATGGTCGGGCAACGCGGAGGCAGAAAGGCCGGCTGCGATCGCTCTGGTCGATTCGGGGGCGGAGGCATCGCCCGATATCGCGCCCAACCCGCTCGACTCGCTCAACGCGGAAATCGAGATCCTCGCCGGCCTTCTGTTCGGCGAGGAAGATACCGGCTCGATCGGCTGGAAGATCGAGCTCTGCTGGCGGGAGATCACGACCAACCCAGTGCTCGACAAGATCGACGTGCTGGCGGATGTCGAACAATGGTTCGCGGGCGCCATCGCGCAGAGCCTGCCGCGATCGGACCCGCTGGTCTGGCCGGCGATCAAGTTCTTCGGATGGGCCGGCGACGAACAGCGCTGGAACGGAGACGGGCGCGTCGCGGCGATATTGCGGCGACAGCGCGATCTGTACTTTCTTCACCAGCTCGCGCAGCCGGACAATCTGCTCAACTATGCCTTTCTGCTGCTCCAGCAATCGCCGGACGAGGTGCCGCCGAAGGACTTTTCACGGATGGAGAACGGCGTCCGGATGCTGCTGCGGAGCATCCGCTATCAATTCCCCACCGCAGAATGGAATTTCGACGAAGCCAGGGTGCAGGCATGGATCGATCGCCTCGAAGCTCCGCGCCCCCGGGGTTTCAAACTGCTGGGTTCGGGTGATGGCTATCCGGTGTTCGACAATGGCCTGGTCTTCGACGGACAGAATGTCACCGGCAACGCATCCGGACATGTGATGGATGCGACCCCGGCCTCTCCATCAGCCTTTCCGCTATTCTGGCTGGGAATCGTGTTCCTGCCATATGTGGCATGCTGGTGGACCTTGCGGAAAGGCTATCCGGTCTGGGCGCGGATTGCGGCGTTCGGCTGGGCCGCAGTCGCGCTGATCTTCATCGTCGCGTCCGATCGTCCTGCGGGACAGGCGAGTGGAAATATCCCGACGATCACCGGGGAGCCGGGATCGCTCGAATACAGGATCGGCGAAAGGCTGGCAGCGACGGAGCGCGCCAATCCAGGCTTCGAAACCATGAAGGATCGCAATCCCGAACTCTACGCACAGTTGCGCGCGGCAGCCCATGAACGCGAAATGGACCATATCGACGACAAGGCGATGTCCAAGAGAGTGGATGACGCCATCAACGGTGCCTATGCCCGGATGCTGCCGGACGCCAACGACACGTTGCTGATCGAACATTTCCGCCTGCGCCAGATGCGGCTCGCCGAATTGCAGCGCCTCGATCCCGCCGCCTGCGCCGACGAAAACAGACAGTTCGACGCCGCTTTGCTGTCCGATTCCTATCGTCAGCGGGTGCGGCAGCTGATCGTGCAGACCGTGACTCAGGCCGGGTCGAGTGCTGTCCCGAGCAAGTCTATCGACATGGCCGCCATGATGGACAAGGCTGCTCGGTCGCTCGGTATTCCGCTCGACCAGTTCGCGCAACGACTGTCCGCCGGGCAGGATCCGCCGTCGGCATGTGCCGCCAAGATCGCGCTGCTCGACGCCATCGCCACCGAGCCGGAATCCGGCATCGCGGTCTTTTTCAGGAAGATGCTGAAGGACAACGCGGCAAAGGCGGGCAGCTGACGGCGAAAGCCGCATTCATTTTCACTGGAATAGGCTTTAAGGCACCGCGCATGGATCATTTCAACTCTTCCGATGGACAGCTCCACGTCGAGCATGTCTCGCTGACCGAAATCGCGGATGCGGTGGGGACACCCGTCTATGTCTATTCTGCCGGGACGATCGAACGCCATATCAGCGTCTTTCGCGACGCCCTGGCCGGCGCGGGAGAGGGCGAGCCACTGATCGCCTTCGCGGTGAAGGCCAATCCCAACGGTGCGGTGCTGGCGGCGATGGCGCGTGCTGGCCTGGGCGCCGACGTGGTCTCGGCGGGCGAATTGCTGCGTGCTGTCGCCGCCGGCATCAAGCCCGAGAAGATCGTCTTTTCGGGCGTGGGCAAGACCCGCGACGAGATGACGATCGCATTGTCGCACGGCATCGGCCAGTTCAATCTGGAATCGGAACCCGAAGCCGAGATGCTGTCCGCCGTGGCGGTCGAAATGGGGCGCGATGTGGCGGTGGCCTATCGCGTCAATCCCGATGTCGATGCCGGCACCCATGCCAAGATCTCGACGGGCAAGTCGGAGAACAAGTTCGGCATTCCGATCGACACGGCCCCAGCCGCCTATGCCCGGCTCGCCGCCCTGCCTGGCCTGCGCGCACAGGGTGTCGCCGTTCATATCGGCAGCCAGCTGACCGATCTGGCGCCGCTCGAAGCGGCCTTTGCCAAGGTCGGCGCGCTGATCGTCGAATTGCGCGCTGCAGGCCATGCCATCACCCTGGCCGATCTCGGCGGTGGATTGGGCGTTCCGTACAACCCGGCATCGCCCCAGCCGCCAAGCCCCGCCGACTATGGCGCGATGGTCAAGCGCGCGACGCAGGGCTGGGGCGTGCGCCTGGCGTTCGAGCCAGGCCGGCTGATCGTCGCCAATGCCGGCGTGTTGCTGTCGCGCGTGATCCGCGTGAAGGACGGCGCCGCCCATAGCTGGGTGATCGCCGACGCCGCGATGAACGATCTGCTGCGTCCCAGCCTGTACGACGCCTGGCACGATATCCGCGCGGTCGCGCCGACCGGAAAGCGGACTGTCGCCAATGTCGTCGGCCCGGTCTGCGAGAGCGGCGACACCTTCGCGATGGGACGCGATATGGACGCGGTGGCGGACGGCGATCTGATCGTGTTCATGACCGCGGGTGCCTATGGTGCGACGATGGCGGGCACCTATAACAGCCGCGCACTGGTGCCCGAAGTGATGGTCTCCGGCGACAAATGGGCAGTCGTGCGCCCGCGTCCGCCGCTCGAAGCATTGATCGAAGCGGAAACCATTCCGGATTGGCTCAAGGCCTGAGCGCTCTTGGCAAGCACCGCGTGCCGCGCGACAAGCGTGCCGATGCATAGCCTGCCCATCTTCCTGCGGCTTCGGGACCGTCCGGTGATCCTGCTCGGCGACGGTCCGGCGGCGGCAGCGAAACGCCGTTTGCTCGAACGCGCCGGTGCGATCCCTTCCGACGAGGACACGACCGCCGCGCTCGCGATCGTCGCGATCGACGACGATGCCGAAGCCGAAGCCGCAGTGACGCGGCTGAAGGCGCGCGGCATCCTGGTCAATGCAACCGATCGGCCGCGGCTGTGCGATTTCACCTTGCCCGCGATCATCGATCGCGATCCGGTGCTGATCGCGATCGGCACCGGCGGCACCTCGGCCGGGCTCGCCAAGACGCTGCGCCAGCGGCTGGAATCGCTGCTGCCGAGCACGCTCGGCACACTTGCGACGGCGCTTGGCGCCGCACGTCAGGCAATCCGCGCCCGCTGGCCCGACGATGCCGACAGACGCCGTGCAATCGACCAGGCGCTCGACGGCCGACTCGATCCGCTCAACCCCGATGCCGGCGCCGACGTTACCGCCTGGCTCGAATCGCCGTCGGACGCCACGGATTCTGGTCTGGTCGTCATCACCATTCGCTCCGACGATCCCGACGACCTTACCATTGCCGAGGCCCGGATGCTGGGGCGTGCCGACCATGTTTTCCACAGCCCTGCAATCCATCCCCGCATCCTGACGCGCGCGCGCGCCGACGCCGGCCGGACCGCGGTGAGCGCGCCACCCGGATCGCCGCCGGCAGGGCTCTCGCTCTATCTGCTCGGAAGGGCCGTGCCATGACCTTTGCCTGGATCGTCAATGCAGACGGTGGAAAGCAGGTCGAACTGGGCGAGGCAGTGGCCGCCAATGGATCGGCGGAGTTTGTCTGGTTCCATCTCGACGGCCGCCAGAACGAATCGCTCGAATGGCTCGCCGCGCGCGTCGAGATCCCCGAGATCGCACGCAATGCCCTGATCGCCGAGGAGACGCGGCCGCGCACCGAACCAATGGGTGAGGGCGCGTTGATCAACTTGCGCGCGATCGGCAAGACGCCGGAGGACGATCCCGATGCACTGGTCTCGATCCGGATGTGGGCGCAGCGCGGCAGCGTCATCTCGGTCTGCTTTCGTACGCCCACCGCGATCGATACAGTATGCGGGGCGGTCGCGAATGGCGCAGTGCGCGATCCGGGCGACCTGATCTCCGAAATCGCCACCGCCATCTCGCGCGAGCTGGATCCGCAGGTCGCCGAATTGGGCGATACGCTGGACGATTGCGAAACCGCGATCGAGGCGCAGGGCGTCTACCGGATGCGTCGGCAGATCGCACGCGCGCGCGCCAAAGCGATCGCCTATCGCCGCTTCCTGGTGCCGCAGCGCCAGGCGCTCGAACGGCTCGCCATGCTGAGTGCGGACTGGCTGGAGGAACAGGACCGCATGCATCTGCGCGAGGCGGCGGACCGCTGTGCACGGATGGCGGAAGAGCTGGAGGCAGTGCGCGAGCGCGCTGCGCTGATGCATGAGGAGTTGACCGATCTGCGCGCCGAACTGATGGATTCGCGCGCACTGATGATCTCGATCGTCGCGCTGATCTTCCTGCCGCTGACCTTCATCACTGGGCTGCTCGGCATGAACGTGAAGGGAATCCCGTTTGCGGAGGCGCACTGGGCATTCTGGGGTGTGGTGGGAATCTGCGTGGTGATCGGCCTGGCCATTTCGGGCTGGTTCGCGGCACGGCACTGGCTGGGCCGCTGAGGCCGGTTTTACCCAATTGGACCGATTGTCATTCGGGTCAGGCCGAGGCGAGAATGGTGCTCTTCGAGAACCGGAGCGGAGCGTACTTCAGTACGTGAGCACCGGAAGCGCAGAAGAGTGCCGTTCGCAGTCCGGCATCACCCGAATGACAATCGGTCCTAAGCGCTGAGTCGATCGATCTGCTGCTGCAAATGATGCCGTTCAGCCTGCATGGAAGCGATACGTTCGCGCAATTCGCCGATTTCGATCGCGCGATGGGCGATGCGTTCGTCGAGCGCGGTGTTGGAACGCCTGAGCTCGGCGATGTTGTTCGCACGCTCGATCAACCGCTCCATCCGCGCGGCCAGCACGTCGAATGAGAAGGGCTTCGCCAGATGGTCGTCGGCGCCGGCGTTGAGCGATTCGATTACCGCTCCCGGATCGCTGCGAACGGTCATCATCATGACCGGTACATGCGTGGTGGCATGGCTCGACCGGATCTCGTGCAGCACCGAGAAACCGGCCATGCCGCGTATCTCCATGTCGAGAATGATCAGGTCGAAACTGCGCCCCTGGACACGATCGAGCGCCTCACGCCCGCTGGCGCACAGCGAGGTGCGGTAGCCGGTCTGGATCAGCTTGCGACCAAGCGCTTCCCGGCTGGCGCGATCGTCATCGACGACAAGGATGTCGCGGCTGCCGGGCGGACGTGGTGCGCTGGTCGAGGCTCGGTTCATCGCCAACGCATAAGGCCGGAGCCATCACGAAATGGTTAATGAGACGACAGTCGATGTTCAGATCAGCGCAAGCGCCGAAAGCTCGCCGCGCAACGCGGCCGGCAGTTCGCCAAGCGCGCCATGGGCAGCGCTGACATCGGCCGGCGCGTCGTCCCCCGCCAGATAGCGCCAACCCTGATGCGCGCGGCGCGGACGTTCGAGCACCGGCACCAGTCGCGCATCGACCAGGATCTTCCAGCGCCGTTCATGCTCCATCTCCTCGAAACCGAGGATCTCCTGCCGTGCGACCAGCCGGTGCTTGATGATCCAATAGAGCGAGCCGCCGATCAGTTCGGCATGGCGGGTCGGGCGATTGCGCGTCGTGACCACCGCCACTTCATTCTCCGCGCGCGCGGCAATGCGCTCCGCCAATATCTCGAGCGATGCGCAGCCGACCGCGACCTTGGTGATGTTGAGCGGAGCCATGGGCCTCATTTGGCTGTGCAGGCGTCGCGGTTCAAGGCAACCTTCAATGAACCACGCCACTCGCGGTGGCGAGGCCGAGAAAGACAAGGAATCCCATCGAATCGGTCATCATCGTCACGAACACCGACGATGCGACCGCCGGATCGGCGTCGAGCTTTTCCAGCGTCAGCGGGATCAGCACGCCGGCCAGCCCAGCGATCATGATATTGGTCAGCATCGCCGCGGCGATGACTCCGCCAAGCAACGGATTGGTGAAGACCAAAGCCACACCGACGCCGATCACCGCCGCGACGGTGAGGCCGTTGAGCACCGCCACGCGGATTTCGCGCCGGATCGTCCGCCAGGTGTTGGATTGAGTCAGCTGGTTGGTGGCGAGCGCGCGGACGGTGACCGCCATGGTCTGCGTGCCGGCATTGCCGCCGACGCCGGCAACGATCGGCATCAGCGCGGCGAGCGCCACCATCTTGCTGATCGTGCCTTCAAACAGGCCAATGATCGTGGCGGCGACCAATGCGGTGCCGAGATTGGCGATCAGCCAGCGGACGCGGCTCTTGTAGCTGTCGAAGACCGGTTCGTTGATGTCGCCTTCACCGGCGCCGGACAGCTTGAGGATATCCTCGCCAGCCTCTTCCTGGATGATGTGGACGATGTCATCGACGGTGATCATGCCGACCAGCCGGCCGGCGCCATCGACCACCGCGGCGGAGATCAGCGCATATTTCTGGAAGCGCAGCGCGACTTCCTCCTGATCCATGTCGATCGGGATCAGAGTCTGTTCGCGCTTCATCACGTCGGAGATCGCGATCGAACGCGGCGTGCGCAGAATCCACGACAATGCGCAGGCGCCGATCGGCTTGTGGCCGGCATCGACCACAAAAATCTCCCAGAAGTCGGTCGTGAGATCCTCGTTCTGACGCAGATAGTCGAGCACATCGCCGACCGACCAATGTTCGGGCACCGCGATCAGTTCGCGCTGCATCAGGCGACCGGCGGTCTCCTCGCCATAGCTCAGCGCTTCCTCGATCGCCGCGCGATCGTCGGGCGCCAGCGCGCGGAGGACGGCGCGCTGGTCGTCCTCCTCCATATCCTCGATGATCGCGACCGCGTCGTCGGTGTCGAGTTCGCCGGCAATCTCCGCAACCTCGTGCGGATCGAGCGCGTCGATCAGGTCCTCGCGGACCCAGTCGTTCATTTCGGCGAATACGTCGGCGTCGAGCAGATCGGAAACCGCGGCCGCGAGCGCACGGCGCTCCTCGGCGGGCGTCAGTTCGAACAGATCGGCGATGTCGGCGGGATGAAGCGGCTGGACAAGCGCGCGCGCGCCTTCCGAATCGCCTTCGTCAACGCGCTCCAGAACGGCGCGGACGAATTCGGGCTTCAGCCGGTCATCGGCGTCCAGATTGGTCTCGGGCGGGCCGGCTTCGAGGCCATCCTGTTCGTGCCGGGCCTGTTCATGCCGGGGCGGCGGGTTCAGCTCGTCAAGGCTCATGCGGTCCTCCGCCGGATCGTGCCGCGATTCCGGTGCCCTAGAGCCTGATCGGTGAAGGAGGAAGCACTTTGTGCGTCACTTGATGCCGCAAATCAGGCTCTCGGCGCGAGAATCGGCCCGTCTCGCCGCATCAGGCAACCGTCCGCCCCCTTCCGCTTCGTCGCGATGGGCCTATATGGGCGCTTCTTTCTGCCCAGACGGAGCACTACCCATGGCCGACACGCTTACCCTCACACTCGATGGCGGCGATGTCGTCATCAAGCTGCGCCCCGATCTTGCCCCCGGGCATGTCGAGCGCATCGTCACGCTTGCCGACGAAGGCTTTTACGATGGCGTCGTGTTCCATCGCGTAATCCCCGGTTTCATGGCGCAGGGCGGCGATCCGACCGGCACCGGCATGAGCGGTTCTAAGCTGCCCGATCTGGCCGCCGAATTCAGCCGCGAACCGCATGTCCGCGGCGTCTGCTCGATGGCACGCGCGCAGAACCCGAACAGCGCCAACAGCCAGTTCTTCATCTGCTTCGACGATGCGACCTTCCTTGACGGCCAGTACACCGTCTGGGGCGAAGTGATCGAAGGCATGGAACATGTCGACGCGCTGCCCAAGGGCGAGCCGCCGCGTGAGCCCGGCAAGATCGTCAAGGCAACGACCGCCTGAATCTGTGATCGCTCCGGTGAAAGCCGGAGCGACACGATCCGGCATCAGATTTCGGCGGCTTCCACCTCGCCGCCGAACAGCCCGACCAGCCAGTCGTGGAAGATCCGCACCGGGCGCATTTCCAGCGCACGCGGACGGCATGCGAACCAGTAGCTGTACGGGCTTTCGACGACATGATCGAACAGCCGCACCAGCCGATCGTCCTGCGCATCGGCCAGATGGCTTTCGAGCATGAACGCCACCCCGAGCCCTGCGGCTGCGGCCTCCAGGATGAGCTGGCCCGAATCATATTGATCGATCGATAGCGGCGTCAGATCGGGCATGCCGATCGCAGCGCGATAGACCTCGAACGTCTCCGCCATGTCGCGGTGGATCAGCACGGTCGTCCGCGCGAGATCGGCAGGCGTCCGGATCGCGCCGGGCCCTTCGGTCGCCGCACGACTGGCAATCGGGCAGATGAGATTGCGACCAAGCCTGCGCGCATAGAGCGTCGGATCGATCTCGCGCGCCAGCGGGATGGCGACATCCAGCCCCTCGCCAAGCCGGGACAGGCTGTGCGCGGCGGTATCGATATCCAGATGCAGCCCGGGATGACGCGCGCGCAGCTCGGGCAGATACGGCATCAGTTTCTGCGACGCGAACAGCGGCAGGATACCCAGCCGCAAACGCATCACGTCGGCGCTGTTCGACATGCCTTCGATCGCGAGCGACAGCATGTCGATCGCCGGTGCCACCTGATGGAGCAATTTCTCGCCATCCTCGGTCAGCGCCAGCGACTGGTGCCGCCTGTGGAACAAAGGCTTGCCCAAGAAACGCTCAAGCGCCTGGACGCGCCGGCTGAGCGCCGGCGAAGACAGCGAAAGGTCTTCCGCGGCAGCCTTGATCGAGCCGAGGCGCGCGACCTGCAGAAACGCTTCGAGCGCCGTCAATGGGGGCAGTCGCCGCATTCTCGATCCCAGGCCTGTTCAGTGCATGCGTTGTAGCGCGTGTGCATCAGGAATCCATGAGTGCAATATTTGCAATCAACAATTGTCATTTCGCACTTGCACAATTTTCTTCTGCAACGCAAATTCACCCTGCCTTTCAGGCATCCTCTCCTAAAACTTTTAAAGGCCGGTCCTCCTGGATCGGCCCTTTTTTTATGTCCGGGCTCGCAAGCTTGGACCGACGGCCCTATCTCTCGGTTTCCAGAACCGATCGAGGGGAACGTGTGATCATGGCCGATACAGAGACCGGGCATCGTATCCAGGTCGCCAATGCCCGGCCCGAAGACAGCGGTCGTGGACTCGCCCGCCTGTCGCGCGCGGCAATGCAGACATTGGGCCTGACCGAAGGCGATGTGATCGAGATTGTCGGCAAGCGCGTCACACCCGCACGCGCCGTCTTCCCCTATCGCGAAGACGAAGGGCTGGACCTGATCCGACTCGATGGCCTGCAGCGTGCCAATGCCGGCGTGGGGTCAGGCGACTTCGTCGAGATCCGCAAAGCCGAATCACGCCCGGCCCAACGGGTCGTGTTCGCACCCGCACAACAGAATCTGCGTCTTCACGGGTCTTCCCACGCATTGAAGCGCAGCTTTATCGGCCGTCCGCTCGCCGCCGGCGATGTCGTCGCCACAACCGGCCAGCAGCAGGTGGATCAGGGCGCCATGCCCCCGCAGCTTCGTCAGATGCTGGCAGCGCCCGCCTATGCGCTCCAGGAAATCCGTCTTGCCGTGATCTCCACCGTGCCCAAGGGGATGGTCCATATCGATCCGGACACCGAGATCGAGCTGCTTCCCGAATATACCGAACCCAAGGAATCGCGCCGCGCCGACGTCACCTATGACGATATCGGCGGCATGGCGGGCACGATCGACCAGCTTCGCGAGATGGTCGAACTGCCGTTGCGCTATCCCGAGCTGTTCCAGCGGCTGGGCGTCGATCCGCCGCGCGGCGTGTTGCTGCACGGTCCGCCAGGCACCGGCAAGACGCGGCTCGCGCGGGCCGTCGCGAACGAAAGCGATGCGGAATTCTTCCTGATCAACGGTCCCGAGATCATGGGATCGGCCTATGGCGAGAGCGAGAAACGCCTGCGCGACGTGTTCGAGCAGGCGACCAAGGCCGCGCCGTCGATTCTGTTCATCGACGAGATCGATTCGATCGCGCCCAAGCGCGGACAGGTCCAGGGCGAAACCGAGAAACGTCTCGTCGCGCAGCTGCTGACGCTGATGGACGGGCTGGAAGCCCGCGTGAACCTGGTCGTTATCGCCGCGACCAATCGTCCCGAGGCGATCGACGAAGCACTGCGCCGGCCCGGCCGCTTCGACCGCGAGATCGTGGTCGGCGTGCCGGACGAACGCGGCCGCCGCGAGATCATGGGCATCCACACGCGCGGCATGCCGCTGGGCGACAAGGTCGACCTGAACGAGCTTGCGCGGATGACCTACGGCTTTGTCGGCGCCGATCTGGCAGCACTGGCGCGCGAGGCCGCGATCGAAGCGGTGCGCCGGATCATGCCGAAGATCGACCTGTCCGAAGGATCGATCCCCGCCGAGGTGCTCGACACATTGTCGGTCACCTGGGAAGATTTCATGGCCGCGATCAAACGCGTCCAGCCTTCGGCGATGCGCGAAGTGATGGTGCAGACGCCCACCACCCGTTGGGAGGATATTGGCGGCCTCGACGACGCGCAGGAGCGATTGAAGGAAGGCGTCGAACTTCCGCTCAAGAATCCCGATGCGTTCCGGCGGCTCGGCATCCGCCCCGCCAAGGGCTTCCTGCTCTATGGCCCGCCCGGCACCGGCAAGACATTGCTGGCCAAGGCGGTCGCACGCGAAGCGCAGGCCAATTTCATCGCCACCAAATCGTCAGACCTGCTCAGCAAATGGTATGGCGAAAGCGAACAGCAGATTGCCCGTCTGTTCGCGCGCGCGCGGCAGGTTGCACCGACGGTGATCTTCTTCGACGAGCTCGACAGCCTGGTTCCCGCGCGTGGCGGCGGACTTGGCGAGCCACAGGTAACCGAGCGTGTGGTGAACACGATCCTGGCCGAAATGGACGGACTGGAAGAACTTCAGTCGGTGGTCGTGATCGGCGCGACCAATCGACCGAATCTGGTCGATCCGGCACTGCTGAGGCCCGGCCGTTTCGACGAGCTGATCTATGTCTCCGTGCCCGATACGGGCGGGCGGCGCCGCATCCTGGCAATCCATACCAGCCGCATGCCGCTGGCCAAGGATGTCGATCTGGATTTCATCGCGGAGAAAACCGATCGGTTCACCGGTGCGGACCTGGAGGATCTGGTCCGCCGTGCCGGCCTTGCGGCATTGCGCCAGTCGGTCGACGTCGAGCTGGTGACCATGGCGCATTTCGAAGCTGCGCTCGCCGATACGCGCGCTTCGGTGACGCCGGAGATGGAGACTGAATATGAAACCATCGCGTCGAAGCTGAAGCAGAATGCGATGAAGCTCGATCCGATCGGCTTCATCGCGCCGGGCATGCTTACGCCTCGGGGACCGAAGGGCGTAGACTGAACCACACATAGGCGATCAGCAGCACGAGCGCGGCGGCCGCGATGCCATAAGGCAGCGGCCGCCACAGCTCGTACAGGCCGACACCCAGCGACGGCCCCAGCACGAAGGCCGCGCCATTGATCGCGGTCGTCTTGCCGGCAACCGAGCCCTGTTCGTTCGGCCCGACCGCCAGCGACGATCCGGCGGTGAAACCCGGCCGGGTAAAGCCGAAGCCGAGCGAGGCAAGCGCATAGGCGGTGGCGATGCCGTGCAGCGAGTCAGCAAAGCCCAGCAGGAGACAGCCGAGCGCGGACAGAGCAAGCCCGACCAGCATCAGCGCGCGCGGCGCGAGATTCAGGATCGGAATCAGCCCCCATTGCGCCAGCAGCGCTGCGCCGGCGCCCATCATCAGCACCAGTCCGGTCGATTGCAGCGCGTCGCCCAGCGATCCGCCCAGCCGGTCGATCAACAGGAAACCGATGGTCTGGCCGGTCATCGCCTGGGCATGGCCCATGACGAGGCCGGCAAGCATCCAGGGCCAGATCCGCGGATCGCGCAGCCGCACCTCTCGCGAAGGGCCCGCCATCGCCGCATTCACGCTGGCGCCTGACGATTGCCCGCCGATCGTGGGATAGGCGACCGCCGCACCCCGCGCATCGTCGTCCCCGTCCTCACCCGGGCGATCGTCGGGCAACAGCCTGGCCGCGGCCACGACCACCACGATGCCGATGATGGTGAAGACGAATGCCGGCCCGGCCATGGTGACGACCGGCAACAGCAGATAGGGCGAAAGCGCAGGCCCCAGGATCGTACCGAGCCCGAAAGCGGAGGCCAGCATGGTAAGTGCCTTTGTCCGCTCGGCGCGGCTGGTGCGCGCTGCCACCATCGCCTGCGCCGCAGGGGGCGTCGCCGATCCGAACGCGCCATAGATCAGCCGGCCGACAATGAAGCTGAGAAACGCGGCGACCGGGCTGATCCAGCCCAATATGCCCGCCGCCAGAAACAGGCCGCAGGCCAGTGTCGAAACCGTGAATCCGATCATCCCGGTGATGACGAGCCGACGCTGGCCATAAAGGTCGAGCCGCTTTGCCCAGAAGGGCGCGGCGAACACCCATATCGCCGCGGACACCGAGAAGGCGGCCGCGACCGCGCTGTCCTTCACCCCGAGCGATCGGCCCAATGCCGGCAGCACCGACTGCATCGCAGTGTTGCCCGCCGCCACCGTCAGCATCACGACGAAGAGCAGCCCAAAGTCGCGACGGCGTGCGCGATCGGCCTCTCCGGTCGCCGCGGCATCCCCTGTCCGATTCGCGCCCATGCGGCCTGATAGTGCGCCGGATCGGCGTGCGGAAGGATAGGCTTGCGCGCCCGTGCGTTTAGAGATGCTTGAACAAGGCCGGTTTATTTGCGACTGCCAAGGTTCGATTTTGGTCCAAAGGGGATTACATGACCGCATCATCCGCGAAATCCGGGCGCAAGCTTCCCGCCTGGATGCGGCATGTAACGCGCCGAACCGGCCCGCTGGCGATGTTTTTCAAAGGGTTTCTCAAGCACCCGGTGATGGTCGGATCGATCATTCCTTCGTCGGACGTGCTGATCGCCAAGATGCTTGGCCAGGTCGATTGGGCCAACACCAAGATCTTCGTCGAATATGGGCCGGGCGTCGGCACCTTCTGTCGCCCGATCCTCAAGATGCTGCCCAACGACGCGAAACTGATCTCGATCGACACCAATCCGGATTTCATCGCCTATCTGACCGAAGAAATCCCCGATCCGCGCTTCTTTCCAGTGCTCGGTTCGGCGACGGACGTGCGGCGCATCATTGCCGAACATGGCGGCGAATATGCCGATTACGTACTGTCCGGCCTGCCCTTCTCGACACTGCCTGCGGGCGTCGGCCCGATGATCGCCGAGGAAACCGCTGCGGCGATCCGCCCGGGCGGCACGTTCCTCGTCTATCAATTCTCGCCCAAGGTGCACGACTTCATCGCGCCGCATTTCGAGCGGATCGACCATGCGGTCGAATGGTGGAACATCCCGCCCGCGCAGCTCTACTGGGCCTGGAAGGATTGAGGCTCAATCCAACCCGAAATTGAGCCGGCGCGTCACGGTATAATCGGCCACGCCGACGACCAGATAGGATAGCGCCCATTTAAGGCGATTGAGGAAACCCGCATTCGCCTGGTGGATTTCCGGCGTGATGCGCTCGCAATCGGCGAGTTCGCTTTCGAAGAAACTGCGCATGCGCGCCGCAAAGGCGGCGTCGTCGATCCGCAGCATCAGTTCCAGATTCAGGAACAGGCTGCGCATGTCGAAATTGGCCGATCCGATATAGGTCGCATCGTCGATCACGATCAGCTTCATGTGCAGCTTTGCCGCCACATATTCGTAGACCTCGACGTCGCGGCGCAGCAGCCCGCCATAGAGGAAACGCGCAGCCCCCACGGTCGCGCCATTGTCGGAAAGCCGGGCCGTGACGACCCGCGACCGGCCACCACGCCTCACGACGCGTTTGATCCGCTTGAGCATCGAACGGCCGGGGGAGAAATAGGCCTCGATCATGTCGACCTGGCGGGCATGTTCCAGATCGTGTTTCACCGAGCGCGCCCATGCGCTCAACCGCCGCGTCGGCCCGCCGAGCAGCCATTGCAGCTGCCCGCGCGAATGATGCATCGCCCTGAGCAGCTTGCGCAGGCGGCGCAGGCTGGGACGCTCGTGACGCGCCCAGATCAGCAATGCGTCGAAATAGCGCGATAGCCAGTGAACCGCCGGCCCACTGATCTCCAGACCCATATCGTGCCAACCGCCCGATGCGCGAGACCGGAAATAATCGTCGGCGATGTTGAAACCGCCGATGATTGCCACGCGCCCGTCGGCAATCGCCATCTTCTGATGGTTGCGCAGCAGATAGCGCCGGCCAAAGCGCGGCATGAACCGGCAGCTATCGCACCCCGCCTCGACAAGCGGCGCGAAGAAGCTCGGCGGCGTATTGCTGCTGCCGAATCCATCGACGATCAGCGACACCGCAACGCCGCGGTTGATCGCGTCGAGCAGCGCCTCGCGCACCGCATGGCCCGAGACGTCGGCCTCGAAGATATAATAATAGAGCTTCAGGCTGGTCTTCGCGCCGTTGATCAGCGCGATCAGCGTCGCCCAGCTTGCCGGGCCGTCCACCACCAGTTCGAAGCGGTTGCCGTCCAGCGTCGGAACGTCGTCGATCACGCTCGGGACGGGACTTGCCATAGCGTCGTTCATGGGTCGCCGGGCCGCGCAGGGCAAGGGAAAAGCGGCATTTCCTTGACATTGAACGCCACGATCGCTACGTCGCCGCCTTTCCGATATTCTAGAATTTCGTGGAGCGACTTATGGCGCGCGTAACCGTCGAAGATTGTGTCGACAAGATTCCCAACCGGTTCGATCTGGTGCTGCTCGCTGCGCAACGCGCTCGGCAGATCTCGGGCGGTGCGGAACTGACCATCGATCGCGATCGTGACAAGAACCCGGTCGTCGCGCTGCGCGAGATCGCGGACGAGACCGTTCATCCCGCCGAACTGAGCGAAGCCGTGGTTTCGAATCTGCAACGCGTGCAGATCGACGACGACGATGTCGCGGATGAGATCGGCTCGCTCAGCCAGTCGGCAGAGGCGCTTCGACTCACCGCCGCCGCGCCGCCGCGCAACCAGAATCTCGGCGCCGATTACGACGGCTGATCGGACAGCGAGCGCTCCTGCATCAGCCGGAGCGCATCGCCGTCTCTCACAACGATAATGCAGACCCGGCGCAGGGCGGCCCAATCTATTCGGCTGCCTGGGCTTCCTCTTCGCGCGCCAGCGGGCGTATTTCTTCGGCATGGCGCCAGCACAGATCCTGCGCGCTGAGCACGCGATCGTCATGCGCGCGGATCGTGACCGACCGAATGGGCTGATGGTCGCGCTCGTCGACCAAGACCGGGGTCGAGGGAATACCCGATCCCCATAGTTCGCCCCATTGCCTGAGCGCGATCATCGCCGGAAGCAGCGCCAGCCCCTTTTCTGTCAGCCGATATTCGATCTTGCGGCGATCGTCGGGGCAGGGGTTGCGCATCAATATGCCGTGGTCGACCAAGCGTGACAGCCGGTTCGCCAGGATATTGCGCGCAATGCCGAGTTCCGACTGGAACTCCTCGAAATGATAGATGCGGTTGAAGGCTGCGCGCAGGATCATGAACGACCAGCGTTCTCCCATCGCTTCCAGCGCTACCGGAAGCCCGCAATCCTCGGCGATCAGCTTGAGCGGTTCTCTCAATCCCATGACGACAAGCCTAACCCAAAAGATGCGGTGGCGCAAAAAATATAAGTTTTACGTTGCAACTAAAAATCTGTTTTGATAGGTGGTGATTCGCAACCTATTAAAAGGACCTCCCCATGTTCCGCGCCTCTTCGCTCATCGCATCAGCCGCCGCGTCGGTGCTGTTGCTCGGTGCCGCTGCAGCACATGCGCAGCCCGCAAGCGTCTTCTATTCGGCCAAGCCCGTCGCTGCTTCGAGCGCGACGAAGCTGGTCGTGCGCGACACCATCTGGAAATGCGGCGAAGGCGGCTGCGTATCGGGCAGCAAAGGCACCAGCCGCGCCGCCTTTGTCTGCGAATCGCTCGTCAAGCAGGTTGGCCAGGTCGAATCATTCCGCGCTGGCGCCGAGGAATTCGGCGCCGACGCACTCGCGAAATGCAACGCCAAGGCGTGATGCGCCTTGTAAAAAACACCTGAGCGAACACCCTCTTCCCAGGTTTGTTGCGATCATGCGGCACGCGATCACCCGATCGCGTGCCGCTTTTTTGCAACCCCCGTGACGTTAATACCACCGCTATCCGCCAAAATGCTTGCATAGACCGGGGGCCAGCCCCCAGATGGATGTTGTGCTGCGGCAATATGAACTGGTCGACCGGGTCCTGAGCTATGACCCTGATGCGGATGAGGCATTGCTCAACCGCGCCTATGTGTTTTCGATGAAGGCGCATGGCAGCCAGAAGCGCGCATCCGGCGACCCATATTACAGCCACCCGATCGAAGTGGCCGGCATCCTGACCGACCTGCATCTCGATGACGAGACGATCGTGACGGCGATCCTCCACGACACGATCGAGGATACGCTGACCACGCACGAAGAGATCGAACGGCTGTTCGGCACCAATGTCGCGCGTCTGGTGGACGGCGTCACCAAGCTGTCGAAGATCGAGGCGCAGACCGAGAATGAGCGGGCGGCGGAGAATCTGCGCAAGTTCCTGCTCGCCATGTCCGACGATATCCGCGTGTTGCTGGTCAAGCTGGCCGACCGGCTGCACAACATGCGCACGCTGCATTTCATCAAGTCCGAGGAGAAGCGTCGCCGCATCGCCAAGGAAACGATGGATATCTATGCCCCGCTCGCCGAGCGGATCGGCATGTATGAATTCATGAAGGAGATGCAGACGCTCGCCTTCCGCGAGCTCGAGCCGGAGGCCTATGTCTCGATCAGCAAGCGGCTGGAGCAATTGCAGGGTGAGGGCGGAGACCGCATCTCCAAGATCGCATCGGGGCTGAAGCTGCTGCTGTCGCGCAGCGGCGTCGAGGTCGAGGTATCGGGTCGCGAAAAGCATCCCTATTCGATCTGGCGGAAGATGGCCGAACGGCACATCAGCTTCGAACAACTGTCCGACATCATGGCGTTCCGGGTCATCACCCCCGATCCAGAGGCCTGCTATCGCGCGCTTGGCGTCATCCATCAGCGCTGGCCGATGGTCCCCGGCCGTTTCAAGGACTATATCTCGACGCCCAAGCGCAACGGCTATAAATCGTTGCACACGACGGTGATGCATGCCGGCGATACGCGCATCGAAGTGCAGATCCGCAGCCGGGCGATGCATGCCCAGGCCGAATACGGGCTGGCGGCGCATTGGGCATACAAACAGAATGGCGGCGCATCCGATATCCAGGCCGGCTGGATCCGCGACCTCATCGAGATTCTGGAGAATGCCGACAGCGCCGAGGAGCTGCTCGAACATACGCGCATGGCGATGTATCAGGATCGGATCTTCGCCTTCACCCCCAAGGGCGAGCTCTACCAGCTTCCCAAGGGCGCAACCCCGGTCGACTTCGCCTATGCGGTCCACACCGATCTCGGCGACCAGACGGTCGGCGCCAAGGTCAATGGCCGCGTCGTGCCGCTGCGCACCCCGCTCGAAAATGGCGACCAGGTGCAGATCCTGAAATCCAAGGGACAGGAACCGCAGCCAAGCTGGTTGAATTTCGTGGCGACGGGCAAAGCACGCGCTGCAATCCGCCGTTTCGTCCGCCACAAGGAGCGTGACGAGAGCGTCGCGCTCGGCCGCAAGATCTATGACGAGATCGTCAAGCGCCTGCCCACCCAGCTCGGCCAGGAGGCGCTGGCCCAGGCCATCAAGCGGTTGAAGAAGCAGGACGAGCCGACCTTGATGGAGGCGATCGCCAAGCAGCTCATCTCCGATACCGAGCTGATGGAAGCGCTGATGCCCGGCTCCACCGGGGCTGGCATCGCCGGAAAGTCGCCACCCAAGCAACGTGAGGCGATCTCGATCCGCGGCCTGACCCCGGGTGTCGCCTATCGCCTTGCGGAATGCTGCCATCCCGTCCCCGGTGACCGCATCGTCGGCCTGCGCCGCCCGGGCGAGGAGATCGAGGTCCACACGATCGATTGCGAGCGGCTGAGCGACGGCATCGATGCGGACTGGATCGATCTGGCCTGGGGCGAAGCGTCCGAAAGCGGCACCGCGCGCTTGAGCGTGGTGCTCAAGAACGAGCCGGGCGCGCTTGCGGTGATGGCGGGCATCTTCGGCACGCACAACGCGAACATCCTGCACCTTCGTATGGAGAATCGCGACACCAGCTTCCATCATTTCACCGTCGATCTGGAGGTGAACGACCTCCACCATCTGATGCGCATTCTTGCCGCCCTCAGAGCGGTCGACGCGGTGAGCCGCGCCGAACGCATCTAGGGTCGATCGCGAACGCCTGCCTTTCGCTGGAGTGACAGACGGGTGTTTCATCGGAAGCCGAGCGCGTCACACATCCATCATGAACCGCGTGCAGACGGTCCCGGTACGAGGGAGTGAAGCATGACCATCCGGATCGACCGACGCAGCCTTGTTCTCGGCGGCAGCCTGGGGCTCGGCGCGTTGATCGTACCCGGCGGCGCCCACGCCGCGGCGGCCCTGCTGGGCGCGCGCGGCTTCACCCACAATGTCGCCAGCGGCGAACCCGGCCCCGATTCGGTGTTGCTGTGGACGCGCTATGTCGCGCCGGGCGGGCGTGATGCATCGCTGACCGCCGAAATATCCGAGACCCCCGGATTCGAACGGATCGTCGCGGGTGGAACCGCGGTGGCGCGCGCCAATGCCGATTTCACCGCACGCACCACGGTCGGCGGTCTCAAGCCCGGCCGATGGTATTATTATCGTTTCGTCGCCCCGGATGGTCCGGTCTCACCAACCGGACGGACGCGGACTCTGCCCGTCGGGCCATGTGCCCGTTTCGGCCTGGGTGTCTTCTCGTGCGCGAACGTGCCCTTTGGCTGGTTCAACGCCTATGGCCACGCCGCGATGCGCGACGATCTCGATCTGATCGTCCATCTCGGCGACTATCTCTACGAATATCGGCGCGGCACCTATCCGGGTTTCGAACAGGCGGTGAAGGCGCGGATCATCGAACCCGCCGGCGAGCTGCTCCATCTCGCCGATTATCGCCTGCGCTATGCCGGCTATCGCAACGATCCCGACCTTCAGCGCATCCATCAGCTATTCCCGATGATTGCGCAGGTCGACGATCACGAAATCGCGAACGACAGCTGGCAGAACGGCGCGGAGAACCACCAGCCCGACGAAGGCGATTATGCGGTGCGCAAGGCGGCCGCACTCCAGGCCTGGCATGAATGGCTGCCCGTCTCCGATGCGCCCTGGAGCCAGTATGATATTGGCGACCTTGCCACCTTGCTTCGCCCTGAGACGCGCGTGACTGGCCGCTCGCGCGAACTGACGATGCTGGAGGCGCTGAAGGACCGTGCGACGCTGGAGGATCCGGCGCGCACGATGATGGGCATGGAACAGGAGGCATGGCTGGCCGGTGCGCTCGCGGCATCGGTCAGGCGCGGCGCGCGGTGGCAGGTGCTGGCGCAGCAGACCAATGTCGGCCGGCTGTTCACGCCGCTCGACGCCGCAAGCCTGCTGGCACCCGATTCGGCCGAATTCATCCAGCGCGTGGTCAAGGCGGGAATCACCGCCACCAAGGCCGGCATCCCGGGCAACCTCGACAATTGGGGCGGTTTTCCCGCCGCACGCGCCCGGCTGCTCGACGCCGCGCAAAAGGCGGATGCCGATCTGGTCGTGCTGTCGGGCGACAGCCATAATGGTTGGGCATTCGACCTGCCCGGTCCGCATGGGCCGGCAGGGGTCGAGTTTGGCGGACACAGCGTTTCGTCACCCGGCTATGAAGCCTATCTGACCGCGCCCGCTGACGATGTCGCACGGCTGTTGCGTGCATCCAGCCCCGAGCTGAAATGGGCAGACACGCAGCATCGCGGCTATATGACGATCGAACTGACTCCCGACCGGGTCACCGGCGACTGGGTGTTGATGGAAACGGTGCTTTCACGCAGCCTGGCAACCGCCGGCAGCCATCGCATGTCGGTCGCGAGGGGACGGCGCACGTTCGCTGCTTGACGCGGCTCCGCCGCGCGCCAATCATGGGGCATGACCGGCCAGACATCTCATCGCCCCGGCTGCTTTCAATTTCAGCTTCAGGAGCGCCAGCCATGACCGAGCCCGTCAGGACCATCGACTATGGCGACAAGACAGTCACCATCCGCCGCTTCCAGCCCGAGGATCAGGAAGCGATGCTGCGCTTTGCGCGCGCGCTTCCCGAGCATGACCTGTTGTTCGTCGGCCGTGACCTGAAAAACCGCAAGGTGGTGGAGGCATGGCTGGCGCGAATCGACGATGGCCATATCGACAGCCTGGTCGCGATCGGACCCGACGGCATTCTTGCCACATCGGCGATCATGCGCGATCCGCTCGGCTGGTCGCCCCATGTCGGTGAAGTGCGGCTGCTGGTATCGATCGAAATGCGCGGCCACGGACTCGGCCGGGCGATGCTGCGGGAAACCTTCCGCATCGCGATCAATCGCAATCTGAAGAAGCTGACCGCACGGATGACCCCCGATCAGACCGGTGCGATCGCGCTGTTCCAGAGCCTGGGTTTCCGCGCCGAGGCGCTGCTCAAGGATCATGTCATGCGCCGCGACGGCCAGGTCCACGATCTGGCCATCTTCAGTCACGACATTGCGCGCATCGCGGCACAGATCGAGGCCGAAACCTCCAAATAGAGCGATTTCCAGGGCGCGGCAAAAAAACGGCGGTGCGCCCGCCGCCTTGTCCTCATCATGCCAGCGCAGGGCGATGGTCTCGCCAAACAGGTCGAGACCATCGCCCTTCGTCCGGATCAGAAGTTCAGCTTCACACCGGCAGAATAGTAACGTCCCATCACGTCATAGTTCGGATTAACATATTGCGCCTTGGGCGGATCGCGATCGAACAGGTTGTTGACGTTCATGAAGAAGGTGAACCCGCCCTTGATCTTGAACCGGGCGCCGAGATCGACATAGGTCCGTGAGCTGATCTCCCGCCCGAGAATAGGCTGGCCATTCGGTCCGGTCTGCCGGCTGTAGATACCACCACCGACATAACGGACGCGGCCGTCCAGTCCGATGCTGTTGTCCTCATAGCCGAACATGCCGGTGACGCGCCATTTGGGCGTCGAGAACGGCGTGTCGCCGCCCACCACGCCCGCGATTTCCTGGCCGGCCAGGTTCAGTTCGAAGACATGCGTCGCCAGCACGCGCATATTGAGCGCGCCCGCACCCAGCGACATGCGGTACGCCATTTCAATATCGAGGCCGTCGGTCTTGTACTGGGCCAGGTTCGTGAAGGTACGGTTGAGCGTCTCGATCGCACCGTTCGCGCCGCGGGTCAGCACACCACCGCACAGATTGTCATTCGGCAGCTCGGCGAAGCACCGGTCCACGACCTGCTGGTTGGTGGGGGTGATGATGACGCCCTTGATGTCGATCTTGTAATAATCGACCGAGAAGCGAAGGCCGGGTGCGAAGCGGGGCGAATAGGAACCGCCCAGCGTGAGCGTGTTGGAGGTTTCCGGAGCCAGGTTCGGGTTGCCGCCGGTGAAGCTGGTGACGCTCGGAACCTGCGCATTGCTGCGGTACGGATCGTTGACCGGCCCAATGTTGGTCGCGCGTCCGGTGAAGAGTTCCGCGATGCTGGGCGAGCGGATGTCACGCGAATAGACTGCGCGCAGCAGGATGTCGTCCATCAGGCGCAGCGTCGCGCCGCCCTTCCAGGTCCAGATGCCGCCGCTGTTGCTATAGTCCGAATAGCGCGCCGCACCGTTCAGCTCGAGCTTGGCCACACCCTCGGCATTGAGCAGCGGAAGATTGATTTCACCGAAGAACTCCTTGACGTTGAAGCCGCCATTGGTCGGTGCGAAGTTCAGCGGAGTCAGAGCCCGCAGCTTCGAGTATGCGTCGGTGGAATTGGTGACGAATTCCTCCCAGCGGAAATCGCCGCCGACCGCGATGTCGATCGGCCCCGCCCACAGCGAGAAGGGCTGGCCGCTGAGGCTGAAACCGGCCGTGTCGAGCTTGGTCGTCGAGACCGATCCGCCATCGCCGAACGCATAGGCGCGCGCGGCGTCGGAGATATTGCCGTTGCCTAGCAGGTTCAACGGCCTGCAGGCCGCGTCGTCGTTGGTGGTGCTCGCATCGGCGTTCACCCGGCAAGTCGGCACGCCGCCGACCAGAATGGAATCCACCGCCTTGTTGAAATTGGCGGTGATGCGCTGGTTGCCCAGCGTCTGATCATTCCGCAATTCGCCGTGATTGTAATAGACGTCGTATTTCCAGCTTCCGCCGAATGATCCCTCGAGCCCGATCGCGGTCTCGATATTGCGGCGGGTGTAGCTGTAGTTGAGAATCTTGTCCGGCCCGACATCGTCGAGGAGGCGGCCCAGCAGGAACGGCCCGGTGATGCCGGCGGCGGCGAGCTGGTTCTTTGCGGTCTGGGTGAGGAAGGCGTTGTCCGGCATGATCACCGCGACCGGCGTGTCGGGGAAGAAGCCGAAATCGGCCTTCATCTGGTTAAAGCTGGCATGCGCCCAGACCTTCAGTGCGGGGCTGAATTCATAGCTGGCCCGCGCGAAGCCGTTGAGCCGTTCGTAAGGCGCGCTGACCGAGAGATAGTCGTAGACGTGCTGGCCGTTACCGCCCACCGTCAACTGTCCGAAGCTCTCGCTGCCCAGCGGCAGCGGGCCGACCGAGCCGTCCGGATTGAACACCAGATTATAGGGCGACGCCGTCAGGCTCAGGATTGAACCGCCACGATTGAGGATCGTGAAGTTCAGATCGTCGGCAAGCACCAGCTGGCCATTGGCGCGCTGGAAGACGCCCGCTGCCAAATTGGGCCGCGATGCGCGATCGAACGCGCCCCTGTCCTTCTGATATTCGCCGGCGACCATGAAATGGCCGCGGCCATCCGCGAAATCAGTGCCCCAGGCCAGATCCCCGCCATAGCGAAGGCCGTCGCCGCGCGACGAGATGCCGGTGTTGAAGCCGGCCTTCAAGCCGGTCAGATCGTCATCGAGGATGATGTTGACCACACCCGCGACCGCGCCCGATCCCCAGGCGGCCGATGCGCCGCCGGTGACGACATCGACGCGCTTCACGACATTTTGCGGGATGGTGTTGAGATCGTTGCTGCCGGTGAAACGATGCCCGTTGAGCAGTGTCAGCGTCCGCACGGGAGCAAGGCCACGCAAATCGGCGGTCGAGGCACCCGAATTGGTATTGCCCGTCGTCGTCGCAGGCGTGGAGGTCGGGCGGAACTGCGGGATATCGTTCAACGCCTGCGCAATGCTCGGCCGGTCGCCCAGGCGCAGCTCTTCCGCACCGATGACGGTGGTCGGCGTCGGGAGATCGAAACCGCCACGCTGAATACGCGAGCCGGTGACGATGATGTCGCTGCCCGTCCCTGATCGCGCACCCGTCTCCTGTGCCTCGGCGTCCTGCGCCATCGCCGGCATGGAGCCGGCCAGCGCGCACAACGCAGCGCCGACAAACAAAATGGTTTGATTGGATTTCATGATTCCTGCCCCTTCCTTGGTTCAGGTGCAGCCCATTCGATCCGGGGATCCCTTCCCGTATCGTCGGTTCTTTTTGTCACCCGAAAGGGATTTGATCCCGCCTTTGATGACAAGGCAATCCCAGATGAGACACTTTTGTCATTTTAGAGAAATGACTGTGACATTTTCTCCCTATTCATCGAATCCACTGCGCTTTCTGCGCCACTAGGCGGTGGGTGACATGCGTTTGACAGTGAAAGACAATTTCTGCTGTTCATGTCTCCCTTGGATTCAAACCGATCATAAAGGACCGTCATCACGCGATGGTCGTCTCGTCGTCTGGCTTCGGCCCGATCCGTTCCCGGTACTTCGTAAATCCTGGTGCTCGACCACCAGCACCTTGCGCTCGGCGGACTGTCAGACCGGGTCGTAGAGTCATAACAGCGCAGCCCCAGGCGCATTGATTGCAGAAATGCATCCCTTGATCTCCCAGGCGGACGCGAATCTGTCGCTGATCCGCAAACAGACCGTCGCATTGCGATGACACTCTCCGCTGGGCCGCAGCAGCGCGGTCGATTCGCAATCGGAGACCAATCATGTCCGACATCGAAAACCAGCAGGATGAGAATGTTCTGGAGCCCATCGAAGCCCAGGACGAGAATCAATCGGAAATCGCGGACAGCGACGATCAGCAGGATGACGCCGAAGACGAAGACGGCGATGAAGCGGACGAGGATTTGGACGACGCCGAGGATTGAGCAATCTCAAGCCGGGCAATTTCAGACGAAATTGCCCGGCCGTTTCACGCCCCTTCGGGAATCACGATCTCGGGATCGAGCACACCAAGCAGCCGTCCGGCAGCGCGGCGCGCGAACCGCAATGTCTCCGCCTTGCGGCGAGCGCCAGCCAACGGCGTCGAGCGTGCTTCACGAACGATGGCGCCAGCGTAGCGATCCGCCACGATCACGCCCGTGCGATCGGGCATGAAGAATTCGCCATCGAGCGGCGAAGCATCGAAACCCGGCGGCACCGCCCAGAAGAAACGATCGCAATAATCGAGATAGTCGGGCCATTTCATGTCGCCCAGCAGATCGCCGCGCGCGACCTTGATCTCGACGATGGTGATCCGCCCCGACGCGTCGATCGCCATCACGTCCGCGCGCCGGCCATTGCCCAACGGAACCTCGACCAGCGCGACCATGTCATGAGCCAGGAACAGCCGCGCGACTCCGCGCGCCACATCCACCGCATTGATCGGCGATCGAACGGACTCACAGGTAAGACGAACGGCACTCATGCCGTCGTCATAGAACAAGACAGGAACAAAAGGAAAGGGGCATCTCAGCCCCTCTCAAGTTTCAACGATAGAAGACGTGATTCCCGACCGTCGCGACACGACGGAGTTTCCAGCGCGGCGAAACCCGCGTCGCATGGAAGAACAGCGCACCCGAAGCCGCGCTTTCCCAACGATCCTTCTCGGCGATCCGGGCAATCGCCACGGCCTCGCGCCAGTCGCGGCTGTCGCGGTTGATCGACGGCATGCGCCCGCCGCGGACGAACGAGAATTGTCCGGGCTGATGCACGACACCACAGACGGTGCTGGCGAAGCGGCCCGAATCGGCGCGATTCAGGATCACGTCGGCGACGGCGAGCTGGCCGTCGAACGATTCGCTGCGTGCTTCGAAATAGATGGCACCGGCAAGGCATTCCTGCTCGGCAGTGAGGTCTTCGCCAGACTGTTCGGCGGCCACGAGCGCACTCAATGTGCGGGGCTCCGCATCGATTTCGGGAACTTCGGTCTCGGTTCCCGCGTTGGCGTCGATAATCATGGGATCGTTCTGGACGATCTCTGCAACGGGCGCCGGAATCGACGTCGCACCGGTTGCGAAGGATGGCACTGCCTCGGCCGCTGCCGAAAGTGCACAAAAGGTAATCGCCGCATAGCTTGCGGTACGAAGAATGGGACTCATCAAACTATCGGTATTGCGGTTGACGCATCGACCGGGGTGCATACACCAAACACCGCACCCCCGATTTGCCCCCCGACTGCGCTACCGTCCTTGCTGATTCATTCCGCAAGACGGTCTGGCGCATTGAAGTCGTGCGGCTCTGTTATTCCGGCCGGGGAGAGTCAAGCTGCCGAGATCGTTTCAGCGGCGAACCGTTCAGCGTCTGCGATATCCAGTTCAACGATCCATATATCGGGGTCTCTTGACCTGCGACGCTCTAGATATTGAGAGATCTCGGTTGGATCGCCTGAATCCTGTGGTCCGCACGACGCCCAGACATAGCTGCCGCTTATATCGAGGATCCGCTCCAGCAGCCCGGAAACCTTGCCCTTGTCGGCACAGGCGAGGATGATCGCACCGCCGCTGGCGTCGCCCTTCGCCAGCACCGCGGCATGGCCACCCTCGGCCTGGACGCGACGGATGAGCGCGCTCACCAGCATCGCGCTGGAAAGACGCGGGGTCATAGGTGCTGCGCGTCGCGATAGCCGGGCAGGCTGGCGAGCGGAATCCGCGACCGCATGAACGTCCCGGTGCCGCGTGCCACTTCCTCGCCATCGGCGTCGATCAGCCGCGCATCGGCGACATAGACCCGGCGCTTGCCGCTGATCCAGCGCCCTTCGGCGATCACCGGACCGTTCTGGAGCGGGCGGGTGAGCAGCAGGTTGAACGCGGTCGTCAGCAGGAAGTGATCGGTGACGAGGCTGTTGGCCGCGTAGAAGGCGGCATCGTCGAGCATCTTGAAATAGATCGTGCCATGCGCCGCACCCGCCGCATGATGAACGCGATCATCGACTTCGAAACGGATCCGCGCGACTCCCGCTTCGGGAATCTCGAGTTCGGATTTGAAGAGCTGATTGATCGCAGCGCTGCGATACAGCGATTCGAGTGCCCTGAAATGGGCGTCCTCGCCCCTGTGCGTCCTGTCAGCCTCTTCAGGCGGCATCGCGCGCTTCGCCGGTGGCGAGCAACGCATAGAGCGCATCGTCGGAACCGGCGCCACGCAGCTTGGCAAGAAAGGGGCGGTCACGCAGGGCGCGACTGACGCGCGCCAGCGCCTTGAGATGCTCGGCACCCGCATCCGGCGGGGACAGCAGCATGAAGACGATATCCACAGGCATGTCGTCGATCGCCTGGAAATCGATCGGCTGGTCGAGACGCGCAAAGACGCCAACCACCCGATCGAGTCCATCGATCTTGCCATGCGGAATCGCGACGCCGCCGCCAAATCCGGTCGAGCCCAGCCGTTCACGTTCGGACAGACGCTCGACCACGACGCGTGCTTCGACGCCGCCATTCTTCTCGGCCAGCGCCGCGAGTTGCTGGAACAATTGCTTCTTTGCGGAGACCGAAAGACCGGCAACGACCGCGCCGGGGGTAAGAATATCGCTGAAGTCGCTCATTTCAATTCCGATTCGACGAGAAACGCTCCCGCCTTTGGCCCCCGATAAAAGCATTGTTATCACGGCTTTACGGCGCCGCCCTCAGGTGGCGCGCTGCGGTTCGACCCAGCCGATGGTCCCATCGCCGCGGCGGTAAACCATATTATAAGCGCCAGTGCCACTGTTTTTGAACAGCAGTGCATTGGTGTTCCGCAGATCGAGCATCATCACCGCATCCGAAACGCTGCTATCGGGCACATCGACCCGCGTCTCGGCAATGATCAGCGGATTGTCGGCGGGCTCCACAGTCTCTTCGGCCGCCTCAAACACGGTATAGCCGGCATCGGCGTCATAACCGTTGAGCCCATCGAGGGCGGCGCTGGCGGCAGCCTGCTGGACGCCGTGGCGATCCTTCAGGCGGCGCGTGTAACGACGCAACTGGGTCTCGATCCGTTCCGCCGCAGCATCGAAGGAGGGATGTGCTTCCTGCGCAGTGCCACTGCCCTTCAGGATGACGCCCTGCATGACATGGGCGACGATATCGCAGCTGAATCCATAGTCATGCGGTCCCTTGCCGAAGGTGACGGTGGCGGAGAGCGCACGCGAGAAATATTTGTCCGCGATCCCCTCGAGACGGTCCGCGACATGTGCGCGGAGCGCATCGCCGGTGTCGACCTGATGACCGGAAACACGGATATCCATAGCGTTCTCCATTTGCTGTTCGCTTCGACGCATCGGGTGCGTCGTTTCGCGATGATCAACCTGCCTGGCCGACCGTTGCCCAGAGGGGATCGGTCAGCCGGGATACGAATTGGGCGTGACGCGCCAGTTCCTCCTCGCTGGCGGCATGGGGACGGGGTGGACGAACCGGACGGTTCGCTGGAACAACAACGCGCGACTCCGCAATTCGTGTCATCGAATTGCTGTCTTCGGTCGCAAGCATCAAACCGATCTGCCGCCCGCCGGTCAGTTCCACATAGAGCTGGGCAAGCAATTGGGCGTCGAGAAGCGCGCCGTGGAGCACGCGGTGACTGCGGTCGATACCGTAGCGCGAGCACAGCGCATCGAGGCTGTGCTTGGCGCCGGGATGTTTCGAACGCGCCATCGCAAGCGTGTCGATCATCCGATCCATCATCACGATCGGCCGGGCACACAGGCCAAGCTCATGATTGAGGAAGGAAAAATCGAACTGCGCATTGTGCGCGATCATCGGCGTATCGGCGATGAACTCGAGCAGTTCCTCGACCTTGTCGGCGAAAAGCGGCTTGTCCGCCAGAAAGGTTTCGGACAGGCCGTGAACCGCCTGCGCTTCGCTCGGCATCGACCGCTGCGGGTTGAAATAGGCGTGAAACACCTTCCCCGTCTCGACCCGGTTGAACAGCTCTACACAGCCGATCTCGACCAGCCGATCGCCACCCTGAGGGCTCAGGCCGGTGGTCTCGGTATCGAAGACGATTTCGCGCATTCCGGTGACTATCGGCGCAGTTTCGCCCGCATGCAAGTCACGAGATGAACCACCTCTGCGCGGGTTTCCTGTCGGGTTGTGCCAGTCCGGATCACCACATCGGCCAGCCTGCGCTTGATGGCGTCGGGTGTTTGCAACCTCATGATCCGGCGGAACTTCTCATATGTCATGCCCGGCCGCGCCATCACGCGCCGGCGCTGCATCCAGGCCGGCGCCGAGACGACCACGACATGATCGACCAGATCCGCGCCGCCCTTTTCGAACAGCAAGGGAATGTCGAGCACCACGAACGGCCGTGCGCGATTCCGGCGCAGAAAGTCGCGACGTTCGGCCGCGACCGCGGGATGGACGATTCGTTCCAGCGCGGCGAGCGCGGGCGGGTTGCCGAAGACTGCGCGGCCGATCGCCGCGCGATCGATGCCCGCCGGCCCGGTCGTTCCGGGAAACAGCGTCTCGATCGCGGAAAGCAGGCGTCCGCCTGGCCCCTGCAGCCGGTGGACCGCCGCATCGGCGTCGAATACGGGCACGCCGAGCGATCGGAACATCGCCGCGACGGTCGATTTGCCCATGCCGATCGAGCCGGTCAGTCCGACGACGATCACGCGACCAGCCGCTCGCGCAACTCCGCATCATGGTCACGGGGGGCGGCGACACCGAAGAACAGCTCGAAGGCGAGCGCCGCCTGGCCGACCAGCATTTCGAGCCCGTCGATCGTTTCCAGCCCCCGTGCCTCCGCGGCGGCAAGCAAATCCGTCTGCAACGGCGCGTAGACAATGTCGTAGACGACACAATCGTCGGGCTGGCTGGACAGGTCGATCGACAGCGCCGGCATGCCGGTCATGCCGAGTGCGCTCGCATTGACGATCAGCGCCGACGCCGGAAGCGCGGCATCCAGCGCGAGCGCTTGGCCTTTCAATCCGAACGCAGCAAGCAGCGCCGCGCCCTTCAGCACATTGCGGTTGAGGATGGTGACGGGCCCCGCGCCAATCCGCGACAGCGCGAACAACACCGCCCGCGCCGCACCGCCCGCACCGATCACCGTCACCGGTGCGCCGGCGAGCTGAACGTCGGACAGCGGCGTGAAGAAACCGCCGGCATCGGTGTTGGTGCCGCTCAGCACGCCATCGGGCGCCCGCAGCACAGTGTTCATCGCGCCGATGCCGTCACGCACGCCACCTGGGTCTCCGACGAAATCCATCACCGCCAATTTGTGCGGAACGGTGACATTGCAGCCGCGCCAGAACGGATCAGCGCGGCGGCTTTCGAAATAGGCGGGAAGCGCATCGGCCGTCACATGCGCGGCGCGATACTCACCGGCAATGCCGAGCTTTTCCAGCCAGAATCCATGGATCAACGGCGATTTGGAATGGGCGATCGGATCGCCGATCACTTCGGCATAAGGCACGCTCACTGTTCGATCACTCCCCGGATCCTCAGATAATCGAGCAATGCCAGCAGCGGCAGGCCCAATATGGTGAAATGGCTTCCCTCGACGCGCGCGAACAGCTGCACGCCCGGGCCTTCGATCCGATAACAGCCGACGCAGCCGGCGATCTCGGCATATTCGAGGTCGAGATAGGATTGGATGAAGGTTTCCGACAGGGGCCGCATCGTCATTTTCGCGCGATCGACATGGCGCCACACGGGTCGCCCAGCCTCGGCAATCACGGCAGCGCTGTGAAGGATATGGGTGCGGCCGGAGAGGCGACGCAGCTGTTCCGCGGCCGCCTCGCGATCCACCGGTTTGTCGAACATCGTCCCGTCATCGAGTGCCAGTGTCTGATCGCCGCCGAGCACCATCGCCCCCGGAACGCGCTGCGAAACGCGGATCGCCTTCAGCTCGGCAAGCGCGTCGGCAAGGTCGCGCGGCGACAGTCCGTCTGCGTTCAACGCCGCTTTCGCACTCTCCTCGTCGACGCCTGACGCCATGGCGTCATGCTGGAGTCCGGCGGCAGCCAGCATCGCGCGCCTTGCCGCGCTCTGCGAAGCGAGAAGCAGCGTCATTGCACCTGCTCCAGACCGGCGGCGCGTTCGTTATAGAGGTTGATGATCGCCGCGGCGGTCTCTTCGATGGAGCGGCGGGTCACATCGATGACCGGCCAGCCATTGTCCGCGAAGATACGTCGCGCATAGGCGACCTCGCGTGTCACCGCGTCCTGATCGACATAATCGGTTTCAGGTGCCTGGTTGAGCGAAAGCAGCCGGTTGCGCCGCACCTGGATCAGCCGATCCGCGCTGGTGGTGAGTCCGACGACAAGCGGGTGACGCAGTGAATAGAGCGTTTCGGGCGGTGGCGATTCCGGAACGATCGGGATGTTCGATGTCTTGTAACCGCGATTGGCGAGATAGATGGAGGTTGGGGTCTTCGACGTGCGAGATACACCGGCAAGAATGATATCGGCCTCCTCCCAATTCTCCCATCCGATGCCATCGTCATGCGCGATGGTGAACTGGATCGCATCCACCCGCGCGAAATAGGCCGCGTCCAGCGTGTGCTGCCTGCCCGGTCGGGCCTTTGCTTCCTGCCCGAGCAGATTGGAAAGCGCATCGGTGACCGGATCGAGCGCGGCGACGGTCGGCAATCCAAGCCCGCGACAGCGGGCTTCGAGTTTGCGGCGCGTCTCGACATTGACCAGCGTGAACAGGACGAGCCCGGGATTCTGGGCGATGTCGATCAGGATACGATCGAGATGCCCTTCGGAACGCACCATCGGCCAGAAATGCTTGATCGTCTCGACACCGTCGAACTGGGCAAGTGCGGCTTTCGCGATATTCTCCAGCGTCTCGCCAGTGGAATCGGACAGGAGATGGAGGTGCAGCCGGGTCATCGGAGTATCCTTGTGGATAAATCGGGGATTTTTCCAGTGAAAGCCGCGCGAGGCCCTTTCATCCCCACAGCGGCGGATTCAATCCACAGCTATTCAACAGGCAATCGGTTGAATCGATCGGCCTGTGGATAACGGGGATGACGCCCGCGACTCTCAGGCTGAATCGCGACATCCGGAACGTCAAGCTGTTGGCAAAGATGCGGACAGGCGATAAGCCCCGCTCTTCGCCCCCCAACATCCTCCATCATCCTAGTCTATAAGACTCTAGATAGAAGAAGAGAGCCGTGCCGAGCGATCGATCGACCGAAATCCGGCCCTTGCTCGCCGTGCTGAAAGGTGAGCGCCGACCGGTTCCTCCCGTCTGGCTCATGCGCCAGGCCGGACGCTATTTGCCAGAATATCGGGCCTTGCGTGCCGACAAGGGCGGATTCCTGGAGCTGGTAAACGACAGCGAGGCCGCGGCGGACGTGACTCTCCAGCCGATCCGGCGTTTTGGATTCGACGGCGCGATTCTGTTTTCCGACATTCTGATCGTGCCGCATGCCCTGGGTCAGGATCTGCGTTTCGAGGCAGGAGAGGGGCCACGCCTCTCACCGCCGCTGGTCGATCATGCGCTTGGGGCACTCGCGCTGGCGCCCGAACGGCTCGATCCCGTCTATGCAACGGTCCGTCGGGTGCGCGCAGAACTGCCCGCCGAGACGACCTTTCTGGGCTTTGCCGGTTCGCCCTGGACGGTCGCCACCTACATGGTGGCAGGCCAAGGCAGTCGCGAGCAGGGCGAGACGCGGCGCTATGCCTATCGCGACCCTAAAGCATTCCAGGCGATCGTCGACGCGATCGCGGACATGACGGTCGATTATCTGTCGAAACAGATCGAGGCCGGGGTCGATGCGGTGCAGCTGTTCGACAGCTGGTCGGGCAGCCTGTCTCCCGAGCAGTTCGAGCGCTGGGTGATTGCGCCCACCGTGCGGATCGTCGACGCGCTACGCGTCCGGCATCCAGACACGCCGATCATTGGCTTTCCAAAGGGAGCAGGCGGAAAACTCCCCGCCTATGCCCGTGAAACCGGGGTGGATGCAATCGGCGTGGACGAGACCGTCGATCCCGAATGGGCACATGCCGCATTGCCCGCGAATCTGCCCGTTCAGGGCAATCTTGATCCGCTCGCGCTGATCGCCGGCGGGGAAACGCTCGATCGCGCCGCACGCCGCGTCCTTGCAGCCTTTGAAGGGCGACCCCATATCTTCAATCTGGGCCACGGCATATTGCCCGACACGCCCATCGCGCATGTCGAGCAACTGCTGGCCATTGTGAGGCGTGGAGCGTGAGGGGCGAGACGCGATGAGCGAGATGATCGGCTTTCTGGGCGCAGCGACGCTCTGGGTGAAGGCCGCGCACATCATCTTCGTCATCTTCTGGATGGCGGGCATGTTCATGCTGCCGCGCTTCTTCGTCTATCATCAGGAATCGGCGCCGGGATCGCCAGAGGATATCCGCTGGATCGAGCGGGAGACCCGGTTGCGTCGGATCATCATCAATCCGTCGATGATCGTCGTGTGGGTGCTGGGGCTGAGCCTGGCACTCAATATCGGCGCTTTCTCGCAGGGCTGGTTCCTCGTGAAACTTGCCGCGGTCGTCGCATTGAGCGGCTATCACGGGTGGATGGTCGGCTATGCGAAGAAGCTGGCGAAGGGCGAGCGTCCCTTGCCAGATCGGACTTTGCGGCTGCTCAACGAAGTGCCCGGTGTGGCCGCAGCCGTGATCGTGATCCTGGCTGTCGTCCGTCCTTTCTGAACCCGGTCGCTTGACTTGGGCGGGAGCGCCGCTTAACCCTTGCCGCGAATTTCGTCCTCGGCCGTCCGTGCACGAGCGACCTCCCTTCAAAGCTGTTCCGCCAGTACGGACATCGCAATCATCACCCGAATTCCAATCGGACTCCATCTATGCATCTTAAAGAACTCAAGAAAAAATCCCCCGCTGAACTCGTCGAAATGGCTGAGGAACTCGGCGTCGAGGGCGCGTCCACATTGCGCAAGCAGGACCTGCTCTTCGCCATCCTCAAGGTCGAAGCCGAGAACGGCACCCAGATCATGGGCATGGGCACGATCGAAGTGCTCCAGGACGGCTTCGGCTTCCTGCGCAGCCCCGAGGCCAATTATCTGGCCGGTCCCGACGACATCTACATCTCGCCCAACCAGGTCCGCAAATTCGGCCTGCGCACCGGCGATACGGTGGAAGGCGAGATCCGCGGTCCCAAGGATGGCGAGCGCTATTTCGCGCTGACCCGCCTGATTTCGGTCAATTTCGACGATCCCGACGCGGTGCGCCATCGCGTCAATTTCGACAATCTCACCCCGCTCTATCCCGAGCAGAAACTGAACCTCGACACGCTCGACCCGACCGTCAAGGACAAGTCGGCCCGCGTGATCGACATCGTCTCGCCGCAGGGCAAGGGCCAGCGCGCGCTGATCGTTGCGCCGCCCCGCGTCGGCAAGACCGTGCTGCTGCAGAACATCGCCAAGGCGATCACCGACAATCATCCCGAGGTCTTCCTGATCGTGCTGCTCATCGACGAGCGGCCGGAGGAAGTCACCGACATGCAGCGTTCGGTGAAGGGCGAGGTCATCTCCTCGACCTTCGACGAACCCGCCCAGCGCCACGTCCAGGTCGCCGAGATGGTGATCGAAAAGGCGAAGCGCCTGGTCGAGCACAAGAAGGACGTCGTGATCCTGCTCGATTCGATCACGCGCCTCGGCCGCGCCTACAACACCGTCGTCCCCAGCTCGGGCAAGGTGCTGACCGGCGGCGTCGATGCCAATGCGCTGCAGCGGCCGAAGCGCTTCTTCGGCGCCGCGCGCAACATCGAGGAGGGCGGTTCGCTCTCGATCATCGCCACTGCGCTGATCGATACCGGCAGCCGCATGGACGAAGTGATCTTCGAGGAATTCAAGGGCACCGGCAATTCCGAGATCGTGCTCGACCGCAAGGTTGCGGACAAGCGCATCTTCCCGGCGCTGGATGTCGGCAAGTCCGGCACCCGCAAGGAAGAGCTGCTGGTCGACAAGAGCAAGCTCTCCAAGATGTGGGTGTTGCGCCGGATCCTCATGCAGATGGGCACCATCGACGCGATGGAGTTCCTGCTCGACAAGATGAAGGATTCGAAAACCAACGAAGACTTCTTCGATTCGATGAACCAGTAATCCAGCTGCGCGTTTCGGGGGCACGATGATCGATATTCTCGCACTTTCAGCGGCTGCGGCCGGCTCGATCGGTTCGCCGGCCGAGATCTGGGATCATATCGTCAGCGATTTCTCGAACATCGGGCAACCCGCCCAGATGGCGGCGTTCGTCCAGGTTCTGATGATCGACATCGTGCTGGCCGGCGACAATGCCATCGTCGTCGGTGCGCTCGCGGCCGGATTGCCGGCGGAGCAGCGCAAGCGCGTCATCATGATCGGCATCATCGCCGCTCTGGTGTTGCGTATCGCCTTTGCCCTGGTGGTGAGCTGGTTGCTCGGCATCATCGGCCTGATCTTCGCAGGTGGCGTGTTGCTGCTCTGGGTGGCGTGGAAGATGTATCGCGAGCTTCATCCTGCGGGCAGCGGCGATTCTCCCGAGATCCATGGCGACCAGCATTCGGGTGTCCGGCCGGCCAAAAGCTTCGTGGCGGCCGCCTGGGCGGTGGCGCTGGCCGACGTTTCGATGAGCCTCGACAATGTGCTGGCAGTTGCCGGCGCGGCGCGGGAGCACCCCGGCATTCTGATCATCGGCCTGCTGCTCTCGGTCATTCTGATGGGTATCGCGGCCAATATCATCGCCAAATATATCGAGCGGTATCGCTGGATCGCCTATGTCGGCCTGATCGTGATCGTCTACGTCGCCGGCAAGATGATCTATGACGGGATCATCGATCCGAACGTCGGGCTGATGAAGCTGTTCTAAAAGTATCCGGCGCGTCCCGGACCAGGGGGCATGTGATGGCGAATCTCGAAGACCGGACGTTCCTCACGCTGGTCGTCGTGATTTCGCTGGCCCTGGCCTGGGTGATCGAGCCGTTCTTCGGTGCGATCCTGTGGGCCCTGGTCGCCGCGATCCTTTTCGCGCCGCTCAACCAGCGATTGACGAAACGGGTGGGGGGCCGGCGCAATGTCGGCGCGCTGCTCACCTTGCTGATCGTCGTGGCGATGGTGATCCTGCCCGCGATCATGCTCGGCATTTTCCTGCTGCAGGAAGCCTCGGCAATCTATCTGAAGATCCGCACCGGCCAGATCGATTTTGCGCTCTATTTCCAGCAGGTCCAGCAGATCCTGCCGGGGTGGGCCAGAAGCATGCTCAGGCGGCTGGGGCTGACCAATATCGGCGCGGTACGCGAATTGATCGCGGCGGGCATTACCAGCAGCTTCCGCTCGCTTGCAGCCCAGGCATTCCTCATCGGCCAGAGTGCCTTCGGTTTTCTCGTCGCGCTTGGCGTGATGCTCTATCTGCTGTTCTTCCTGCTGCGCGATAGCGACGCGCTTCAGACCCGCATACGCACCGCAGTGCCGCTGCGGCCAGAACAGAGCGAGGCGCTTTTCGACAGGTTCGTTGCCGTGATCCGTGCCACCATCAAGGGCAGCGTGGTGGTCGCCATCCTCCAGGGAACGATCGGCGGCGTGGTGTTCGGACTGCTCGGCATTCAGGGCGCGCTGATCTGGGGCGTGTTGATGGGATTCCTGTCGCTGTTGCCGGCGATCGGAACGGGTTTGGTCTGGGTGCCGGTCGCGATCTATCTGCTGGCGACAGGCGCGATCTGGCAAGGTGTCGTGCTGGTATTCTGCGGCTTGTTCGTCATCGGCATGGTCGACAACATCCTGCGTCCAATCCTGGTCGGTCGCGATGCCCGCATGCCCGACTATATCGTGCTGATCTCCACATTGGGCGGGCTCGAGGTGTTCGGGTTCAGTGGCTTCGTCATCGGGCCGGTCATTGCCGCGCTGTTCATGGCCGCATGGGATATATTGACGGCCTCGCGGCTGAAGCAGGAGGGGGTATGACGAGGATCTTGCGCAGTTCCGTTCTTATCGCCGCCGCGCTGGCTGCAGCGCCCGCAGCGGCGACGCAGGATCGCTCGTCAGGTGTCTGGCGAAACCCGGGCAACAGCGTTCATATCCGCGCCCATCCGTGCGGCAAGAGCATGTGCGGAACCGTCATATGGGCCAGCGACAAGGCCAAGGCCGATGCGCGCCGTGGCGGTACGGAGACTTTGATCGGTGCGCAGTTGTTCAGCGGCTTCGTACCGGCGGGCAGGCGCGTCTGGCGCGGCAAGGTGTTCGTGCCGGATATCGGCAAGACATTCTCAGGCACGATCACGGTGGTCGACGATCATACGCTCAAGGGCGAAGGTTGTTTGCTCGGCCGGATCGGATGCAAGTCGCAGGTCTGGACGCGCGTGGATCAGGCCGGACAATAGAGCGATTTCGAGGCGGATGGACTCACCTTCCGGCTCGGAAACCGCTGCAAACAAAGCGAAATGAAGAGCCGGTCCGGTTCAGTCCGAACCGGCTCTAGCCCCGGCTGTTCAGGGAACAAGCACTGTCGCGCCGACCGTCTTGCGTGATTCCAATGCGCGGTGCGCCTCCGCAGCATCAGCAAGTGGATAGCGCTGGCCGATCTCGATCTTCACAGCTCCGCTCGCCAGCATTTCGGTCAACCTGGCCCAGCCGATCGCCCGATCGTCGGGAAGTTCGATCCAGTCGTACAATGTTGGTCGTGTGAGGAAGATCGATCCGGTGCGGGCAAGAACCAGTGGAGCGATCGGCGGGACGGGGCCGCTGGCATTGCCGTAAGTCACGACGATTCCGCGCTTGGCAACGCTGGCCAGTGACGCATCCCAGCTATCCTTGCCGACGCCGTCAAGGACTGCGTGGACACCGCGTCCGTCGGTAGCCTCACGGACTGCCACGGCCAGCGTTTCGAATTCGCCGTGGAGCGACACGTCCGCGCCGAGCCGTGTCGCGACCGCCGCTTTGTCGGCACTGCCGGTGTGAGCGATCACATGAGCGCCGATGGCCTTCAGCCACTGCACCAGGATCGAACCGACACCGCCGGCGGCGGCATGGACCAGCACGGATTGCCCCGGTTCGACGCGGGCGCAGCGTTCGACGAGCGACCAGGCGGTGAGCCCCTTGAGCAGCGCTGCGGCCGCGGTCTCGGCATCGAGGGTGGCGGGCAGGGGAAAGCTGCGCGCCGCGTCGGCAACGACATGCGTCGCATAGCTGCCATGCTTGGCAAGATAAGCGACGCGATCGCCCGGTGCGAACTCGGTCACGCCTTCACCAACGGCGTCGACCACGCCTGCACCTTCGCTGCCCATCAGCACCGGCAAGGGTACTGGATAGAGGCCGGTGCGATAGTAGATATCGATGAAATTGACGCCGACCGCGGTGTTGCGGATGGCGATTTCGCCGGGACCAGGGGCAGGCGGGGCGATTGCGTCTCGCTCGATTGCATCCGCGCCACCCGGTTCACGGACGATCAGCCTCCAGCTGTCGGTCATGCCAGTGTCTCCGCGAAGAAGGCAGCGGTCCGCTCGTCCGCCAGCTGTGCGCCGGCTTCATCGCGACGATTGCTCATGTCCGCGGCGAAGCCGTGATCGAGGCCCTGATAATCGTGGATGGTGACTTTCGGATGATCGTCGAGCCCCTCATGCATGGCTTGCTGGGCAGCCGGGCCGACAAAATGGTCGGCGGTGGGCACGTGGAGGAGAACCGGATGCGCGATGGCGTGCTTCTCGCCGAGCAAACCGTCGATCCCGACACCATAATAGCCGACCGACGCGTCGATATCGGTGCGTGCGGCGGTCATGAAGGCCAGACGGCCGCCCAGGCAATAGCCGACACAGCCGACCTTCTTGCCGCCGCTCATCGCGCGCACCAGATGGATGGTGGCCTCTATGTCGGCGATACCCTGGGTCTGGTCGAACTTGCCCATCCAGCTCAGCGCTTCCTTGAACTCGCTTTCCACGTCGGAATCGAGTTCGATGCCGGGCTTTAAGCGCCAGAACAGGTCGGGTGCGATGGCGAGATAGCCCTGCGTGGCCCAATCGTCGCATTTCTTGCGGATGCCCGGGTTCACCCCGAAGATTTCCTGGATCACGATGACCGCTCCGCGCGGTTCGCCTTCGGGTTGGGCGCAATAGCCCGGGAAGCTCCCGTCTTTCTCCAATGTCTCGATCGCGATCATGCCGGCCATGGAAGTACCTTTCCTGTGTGTCTGAATTCGAGGTCGAGCAACCATCGCTTGGTCTTCGGCCCTTCGCCGCCCGAATAGGCGCCGAGCCGTCCGCCGGACGCAAGGATGCGATGGCAGGGGACAATGATGGGGAAGGGGTTTCGGGCGCAGGCCTGGCCGACGGCGCGCGGGCCTGAATCGAGTTGCCGGGCAAGCGCGCCGTAACTCAGCATGTCGCCATAGCCGACCGAAAGGATGCCGTCGCGCAGCGCCTGCCCCCGAGGTCTGGCCGATGGCATCAGCGGAATATCGAAATCACGCAGTTTTCCCGTGAAATAGGCGTGGAGCTGTGCGGTACAGTCGCGCACCACGGCGCTGTTTCCCGCCACGTCCGGATCGCCGTGCGGCAGCTCGGTTGCGATGCTGACAATGTGGTCGCCGTTGCCGGTGATGCGCACCATGCCGATGGGCGTTGCGATCAGGGCATGGTCCGGCGCATAAGTCACGGTGACAGCCTAGCAGTGCCGCTTGGGACTGCTCAAGGGGAGACGAACCCATGAAGATCAATGTCGAGGTCGATTGCACGCCGGAAGAGGCGAGGCGCTTCATGGGGCTGCCGGATTTCACGCCGGTCCATGAGAAATATGTCGGCAACATCCTGGAATCGATGGACAAGGGCGTCAATCCGGAGATGCTCGAGACCATGATGCGCAGCTGGGCACCGATGGGTGAGGCGGGCATGAACATGTGGCGCAAGATGTTCGATCAGGTTGGGGGCGGCAGTTCCAAGACCTGAGGCGATGACGACGACCATCTATGCGCTTTCGAGCGGTGCGCCGCCCGCGGCGCTTGCCGTGGTGCGTATCAGCGGACCGCGGGCCGGCCAGACGCTGATCGCACTGGCCGGACGCCTGCCACAGCCGCGGCGGGCATCGCTTGCGATGCTGATCGATCCCACCGACGGCGAAGCGCTGGATCAATCGCTGTTGCTGTGGTTTCCAGGGCCGGCAAGCGCGACGGGAGAGGATCTCGCCGAACTTCATCTTCATGGTGGTCGCGCAGTGGTCGCCAGGGTGTTGGCCGCGCTCGCGACGATCGAAGGTCTGGTGCCCGCAGGCCCTGGTGATTTCACGCGTCGTGCTTTTGAAAATGGACGGATCGATCTGGCGGAGGCGGAGGGTCTGGCGGACCTGCTGTTTGCCGAAACGGAACTGCAGCGGCGCAGTGCACTGGCGTCCGCCGGCGGCGCTTTGGGCACGCAGGTTGCGATCTGGCTGCAACGCCTGCTGATGATGTCTGCCCAGGCTGAAGCGCTGCTGGATTTTTCGGACGAAGACGATGTGTCTGCGGACGATGGGAAGCTGGAGGCAGCGGTTGCGGCCTTTGCGGACGAGATGGATGCGTGGCTGCGCCGGCCGTCTGCGGAGCGGCTTCGTGATGGGATCCGTGTTGCCCTGGCGGGTCCACCCAATGCCGGCAAGTCGACATTGCTCAACGCGCTCGCAGGTCGGGAAGCGGCAATTGTCTCTCCACGAGCGGGAACGACACGGGACTTGATCGAAGTTCCGATTGCGCTGGCGGGTCGTCCGTTTCTGCTGGTCGATATGGCGGGGCTTCACGAGGGGACGGGTGACGAGATCGAAGCGATCGGCATCGCGCGTGCGCATGACGTGATCGCGTCGAGCGATATCATCCTCTGGCTTGGAGATGAGCCGATGATCGGCGCCGGAGCAAATGTCATATCCGTCCATGCGCGAGCGGACTTGCCGGGACGGGCGGATATCGGAGAGGATCGCGATGTGGCTCTCTCCGCAACCACGGGTGATGGCATGGACCGACTGGTGGACCTGTTGATCGGTCGCGCCGACGCTTTGCTGCCGGTTCCGGGGGAGGTGGCGCTGAATGCACGGCAGCGTAGCCTGCTGCTTCAATGTCATGATGCGCTGTCCGGATATCCGTCGGGCGACATGCTGTTGCTTGCGGAGTCGCTGCGTCTTGCCAGGCTGGCACTGGACCGGACTACGGGCCGGGCGGGGACGGAGGATATGCTCGATGCACTGTTCGGCCGATTCTGTATCGGAAAGTGATCGCTGTTCCACGTGGAACATTTTGACTTGGATAGGCCCTTGGCTTAGCGCTCAATGATCATGACGCGCGGTTTCGACATCATCGTTGTGGGCGGCGGACATGCCGGCTGCGAGGCTGCAGCCGTGGCGGCCCGGATGGGCGCGCGTACGGTTTTGGTCAGTTTCACACGCGAGACGATCGGTGCGATGTCATGTAACCCCGCGATCGGTGGGCTCGGCAAGGGCCATCTCGTTCGCGAAGTCGACGCGTTTGACGGGTTGATAGCGCGCGCTGCGGATCATGCCGCGATCCATTATCGTATGCTCAATGCCAGCAAGGGCACAGCGGTGCAGGGACCACGGGTCCAGGCGGATCGCCGCCGGTACCGCGAGGCTATCCACGCGATGCTCGACGATCAGCCGGGTCTCGAAATCGTCGAGGGGGAAGCAAGCGCGCTGATCTTCGACGCAGGGTCCACGCGCGTGATCGGGTTGGAGTTGGCCGGCGGCGCCGTGCTTCATGCTGGCGCGGTCGTGCTGGCGACCGGCACCTTCCTCAATGCGCGGATGTTCTGCGGACCGGATGTGACGCCGGGTGGTCGGGTCGGCGAGGGGGCTGCTCGAAGGCTCGGCGATCAGCTTCGCGCACTTGAGCTTCCGATAACGCGATTGAAAACGGGAACGCCGCCGCGGCTCGACGGCCGGACGATCGATTGGGCGGCGCTGGAGGAACAGGCGTCCGACGATCTGGGTTGGACCATGTCGGCGGTTGGGACGCGGCGACCCGCGCCGCAACTCTTCTGCGCGATCACGCGAACCAATGCGCAGACTCATGAGATTATCCGGAACGGGCTGGATCGTTCGCCGCTCTACACCGGTGCAATCGATGCGCTCGGTCCTCGCTATTGCCCGTCGATCGAGGACAAGGTGGTCCGCTTTGGCGACCGCGATGGCCACCAGGTTTTCCTGGAGCCCGAAGGGCTCGACGATCCGCTGGTCTATCCCAACGGCATTTCGACGTCGCTTCCGGTCGATGTGCAGCACGCGATGGTGCGCAGCATGGTGGGGCTCGAACGCGTGGAGATTGCGCGACCGGGCTATGCCGTAGAATATGATCACATCGATCCGCGAGCGCTGGACTCGGCGCTCGCGGTGCGTGGCGTACCAGGACTCTATTGTGCGGGCCAGATCAATGGCACGACCGGTTATGAGGAAGCCGCGGCGCAGGGCTTGATCGCGGGAATCAATGCGGCTGCATTCGCCGGTGGACGAGCGCCGATGACGCTCGATCGAGCGACGAGTTATATCGGCGTGATGATCGATGATCTCGTTCTGCAGGGCGTCACCGAACCGTATCGAATGCTGACGGCGCGTGCCGAGTACCGGTTACGTCTTCGCGCGGACAATGCGCCGACCCGACTGACTCCTTTGGCGATCGAGGCCGGTTGTCTTGGTGCAGGGCGGACGAGCTGGTTTGAGGATCGAGTGCGCTCTCGTTCTCGGGCGGACGCCGCGCTTCAGCAAGTCGTCTCAGCGAACTTCCTGTCGGAGTCCGGCATTTCGGTTGCGCCCGATGGTGCGCGTCGGTCCTGGATGGAATGGATGCGGTTTCCACAGGTCGGTGTTGCCGAGGTTTCACGACTGTCCGATGCCTTTGACGGTGTGGACTCGGATCTGGCGGAGGAGATCGCAGAGGATGCCCGTTACGCACCTTATCTCGCCCGGCAGGACGCGGAGATTCGGGAATTGCGCGCGAATGAAGACATCCGCCTCAATGCCTCGATCGACTATCGGGCGATCGCGGGACTCTCGAACGAGATGACCGAACGGCTAGAGGCGGCACGACCCGAGACGCTGGCGGCCGCATCTCGCATCCGCGGTATCACCCCCGCCGCTTTGTCGGCGATCCTCGTACAAGCGAAGCGACAGGCTGCATGACCGAAGACGAAGCCCGTACATGGCTTACCGAGGCGCTGGACGTTCCACGTGAAACAATGGAGCTTCTGGAGCGCTATGTGACGCTCCTGCTTGACGAGGCGACGCGTCAGAATCTGATTGCCGAGTCGACTCGCGACCATATCTGGGCGCGACATATCGTCGATTCAGCGCAGCTCCTTTCGCTGGCGGAGGACGCGCCGGCGGGTCTGTGGATAGATTTGGGGGCGGGGGCTGGGCTGCCGGGATTGGTGGTCGCCGCGTTGAGCGAGCGTCCGATGCTGCTGATCGAATCGCGCCGTAAGCGCGTGGATTTTCTCAACATGGCGGTCGAGGCGATGGGATTGTCGCATCGCGTGAAGGTGGAGGGACGGCGCGTCGAGGCGATGCCCGATGGGACCGCGGCTGCGGTGATCAGTGCACGCGCCTTCGCACCGCTCGATCGTCTTTTCACAGTCGCTCATCGCATTTCCCGTTCCGGGACCATCTGGTTGCTGCCAAAAGGGCGGGGTGCGCAGTCCGAACTGGAAGTGGCGCGCGGGGCGTGGCAAGGTGTGTTCCACGTGAAACAGAGCGTCACTGATCCCGATTCAGCGATCATTGTGGCGCGCAACGTGCGGCGGGGAAATCGATGATCCGGATAGCTGTTGCCAATCAGAAGGGCGGGGTGGGCAAGACCACCTCGGCGATCAATCTCGCCACCGCGCTTGCTGCGACGGGCTGGAAAGTGCTGCTGATCGATCTCGATCCGCAGGGCAATGCCTCCACGGGATTGGGCGTCCATCAGTCGCAACGTGTAAATTCTTCCTATGAGCTGCTCACCGGTGACTGTTCGCTCGACGACGCAGTCATCCACACCAAGGTGCCGAAGCTCGATATCATCGCCTCCACGGTCGATCTTTCGGGAGCGGAGATCGAACTGGTCGACTATGAGGAGCGGACCGACCGCCTCAGAATGTCCCTCGATGGTGCAACGCCAGGACGTTGGGATATCTGCCTGATCGATTGCCCGCCGTCGCTCGGTTTGCTGACGATCAATGCGATGGTGGCCGCCAAGTCGCTGCTCGTGCCGCTGCAATGCGAGTTCTTTGCGCTTGAGGGGCTCAGTCAGCTGCTCAGCACCGTCGAGCGCATTCGTGCGCGTTTCAATCCGGATCTTTCCATCCTGGGCGTTGCGCTCACAATGTATGATCGCCGCAACAAGCTGACCGAGCAGGTTGCACAGGATGTTCGTGCCTGCCTGGGCAAGGTGGTGTTCGAAACCGTGATTCCCCGCAACGTCCGCCTGTCCGAAGCGCCGAGCCATGGCATGCCCGCGCTGATCTACGATATGCGCTGCGCTGGGTCTGAAGCCTATATCGCGCTGGCACGTGAACTGATGGGCCGATTGCCGCGCACGGCGAAGGCGGCATGAGCGAGGATCAGCCGGAAAGCGCGGCGGCGCCCCATAAACGTCGCCCAAGCGGCCTGGGTCGCGGACTGAGCGCACTGCTTGGCGAGGTTGCGCGCGAGGAACCTGTTTCGGCTTCCGGCGGCACCGGGCCACGCGCCGGCATCCAGATGGTCGCGGTGTCCGATCTGGCGCCGCACCCAGAACAGCCGCGGCGTCATTTCGACGACGCCGCGCTCGACGAACTCGCCAGCTCGATCGCGAAGCGTGGCGTGATTCAGCCGATCGTCGTCCGTCCACTCGGCACCGGCTATCAGATCGTTGCCGGTGAACGGCGCTGGCGGGCGGCTCAGCGCGCTCATATCCATCAAGTCCCCGTTATTGTTCGGGATTTTGAGGATTCTGAAGCGCTTGAAATCGCGCTGATCGAGAATATCCAGCGCGAAGATCTCAATGCGATCGAAGAGGCCGAGGCCTATCGCAAGCTTGCGACGGAGTTTGGGCACAGCCAGGAAGCGCTCGGCAAGCTGGTCAGCAAGTCGCGCAGTCATATCGCGAACCTGCTGCGTCTCCTTGATCTGCCGGCACGCGTTCGCGACTGGGTTGCTGATGGTCAGTTGCAGATGGGGCATGCGCGCGCGCTGATCACTGCCCCCAATCCGGAAAGCCTGGCCGAACAGGTCATTCGACGTGGCCTGTCCGTGCGAGAAACGGAGAACCTCGCACGTGAAGCCAAACCAGGCGGCGCGCGCAACCCGTCGGGCGGCGGCGGCCAACAGGGCGGCGGCGGCGGGGATGCCGATATCGAAGCGCTTGAGCGCCAGCTCGGGGATCTGCTGGGCCTGAAGGTTCGTATCCAGCATCAGCTCAAGAGCGGAACGGTGACGCTGGGCTATAATTCGCTCGATCAGCTGGACATGATCTGCCAGCGGCTGAGCGGCGAAAAAATCTAGAAGCGCAAATCGACCTGTGTCCTACGCCTCAATGGCGGCGGCGGGGGGCCAAGATCGCGTTTCACGTGAAACACGTCTGCCGTCGTTCCGCGATGCCCACTGCACTGACGTCCTGTAGCGTCAATCCAGAACGCTTCGTTCGCAATGACAACGGAGTGACATTCATGCTCTCCACGATCGGCTGCGCGCGCATCGGTTGCGGAGTGGTGCCGAACGCCAAACATCGAAGCCGGGAGAACGTTACAGTCCTATCGCGCCCGCTGTGCCGCTCGACTGATTGCGACGAATTCGGCCTCGACCGCCACCGCACCCAGTGTGCCTGAGGACTTCATCGCGCGTTCGGCCTCGAGCAGACGCGATTGGGCAATGGCGAGCCGTTCGGAGCTCCAGCGCTGAAGCTGCCGCTGGAACGATGCCTTTTCCTTCCAGAACACCGCCTTGCCCGATGACGCCATGACGGAATCGACGCTGTTGCCCTGTTCCACCTCGGCTCTGAGCTGACCCAGCAGCTGCGCCCGCTTCAGCACCGCACGGATCAGCGGAATCCCCTCCATGCCGACGCTGCCGAGGCGTGCGAGCTCTGCAGCCGCCGCGCCTGGGTCACCACCCATCACGGCGTCGACCAGTCGCGACATGTCACCCTCGTCTGCGTCCGCGGACAGGGCGTCGAGTGCGGCATGGTCGAGTTCGGCTGGCCGGTCGGGTGCCGCGTCGAGATAGGTTGCGAGCTTCTCGATCTCGCGCGCCAGCACGGCTCGATCGTTGTTCGCCGCGGCCGCCAGCCGCTTTGCAACGTCGTTGGACGCGAGCCGAAGTCCGGCATCGCGCGCCATGGCCTGAGCAAGCCGATCGGCATCCTGGCCTTCGGGCGCATAGCTGGCGAACGCCAGGATCGCCGGGTCCGCCAATGCACGTTTGAGCAGCGCGCTGGTGCCTTTGAGCGTGCCGGCGATCGCCACGACGGGATTGCCCGCAACGGACGCGGAAAGCAGCGCGTCGACCGCGGGAATGGTGTCGTCCGCATTGGCAATCGTCAGCCTGATATGCCGTGCGCCGCCGAACAGCGAGATCGAGGCTGCCTCGTCCGACAATCGGGCAGGGTCGCCCTTCAGCGCTGCGGAGTCGAGATCGATCCGCTCGGCGTCGGGGCCCATGGAACGATCCAGCCGTTCGGCAAGCGCGCGCGACCCGGCCTCGTCGGGGCCATGGAGCAGGAACAGGCGGATATCGGTTGACGGCGCGTCGAGCGCCCGCTCGATCTGGCCCTTATTGGCTTTCAAGGGAGGGGCGCCGTCACGGCGTTCCCGGTGGCGGTGCCTCGCCCGTACGCTGCGCGTAGAGCGCGAGTCTCGCGACGATCTGGTCCGCGATCACCTGAGAGAGATTTTCGAGCGCGGTGTTCTCCGCCGCGATGCTCGCATATTCGGAACTGACGATGTCGATACCGGCATCGGATCCCGCCGTCGCGTCGAGCACCACTGTGCCGCGGCCCGCCTCGATCAGCTGATAGCGCGCGCGTAGCGTCCGCCGTTCGCGTGACACGGAATCGTCGGCGCGAATGCCGAAGCCGGTGATCTGGTCGTCCAGCTCGATCTTCAGCTTATAGGTCGGTGTGCCTTGTGGAGCAGCCGCAAGCCGATCGACAATGGCATTGCGGACCAGCCAGCCGGCCTTGCCCTCGATCGGTGCAACTTCGATCCGGCCGAGCGCCTGCGCGACCGCGCCGTTCGCCCCGTTTCCGTAAAGCGGCCTCAACCCGCAGCCCGTCAGCATCAGTGACGCCAGCAGCAGCGGCGCCACCATCAGCGGGCTGCGCGCGCGCCTCATGCGACGAGGTTCACGAGGCGGTCGGGCACCACGATCACCTTTTTCGGCACGGCGCCGTCGAGCTGCCGCACCACATTCGGTGCGGCAAGCGCCATCGTCTCCAGCAGCTGACGGTCGGTGCCTTTGGGGACGGTCAGCGTGTCGCGCAGCTTGCCGTTGATCTGCACGGCGATCGTCACCTGGTCGTCGATCAGCAGGGCGGGATCCACCTCCGGCCATGCGGCATCGGCGACCAGCCCTTCATGGCCAAGCTGTGCCCAGCCCTCTTCGGCCAGATGCGGCACCATCGGCGCCACGAGCCGCACGATGGTGCGGATCGCGTTTGCCCGCGATGCGGATGGCTTGGCCTTCTCGATCGCGCCGGTCAGCTCGTAAAGCTTGGCGACGGCCTTGTTGAAGCCCAGCGCTTCGATATCCTCGGCAACGCCGGCGATGGTCTTGTGCAGCTTGCGGTCGAGATCGCGATCTTCGCCCTCGGCATCCTCGATTCCGTCGATCTGGCGCCAGAGACGATTCACGAAGCGCCAGGCGCCCTCGATGCCGGACTCGCTCCATGGCAGGTCGCGCTCCGGCGGACTGTCGGACAGCATGAACCAGCGTACCGCGTCGGCGCCATATTGGTCGACGATCGGACCGGGGTCGACCGTGTTGCGCTTCGACTTCGACATCTTCTCGACGCGGCCGGGCGTTGCCGCCTCGTCGCTGCCGACAACCATGATCTGTCCGTCGCGCTTTTCGACCTCGTCGGGGGCCAGCCAGCGGCCATCAGGCGCCTTGTAGGTCTCGTGCGTGACCATCCCCTGGGTGAACAGGCCCGTGAACGGCTCCTTCACGTCGATCAGGCCGATATGCTGCAATGCGCGCGTCCAGAAGCGTGCATAGAGCAGGTGCAGGATGGCATGCTCCACGCCGCCGATATACTGGCCGACGGGCAGCCAGGCCTCGGCCGCCTTGCGATCGAACGGCTTGTCGGACGGCTGGCTGGCGAAGCGGATGAAATACCAGCTCGAATCGACGAAGGTGTCGAGCGTGTCGGTCTCGCGTCGCGCCGGCTTGCCGCAACTCGGGCAATCGACATGTTTCCATGTCGGATGCCGGTCGAGCGGATTGCCGGGAATGTCGAAGCTGACATCGTCGGGCAAGGTGACCGGCAGCTGGCTTTTGGGCACCGGCACGACGCCGCAACCCTCGCAATGAATGAAGGGGATCGGCGTCCCCCAGTAACGCTGGCGCGAGACGCCCCAGTCGCGCAGGCGCCAGACGGTGGTGCCGGTGCCCCAGCCCTCGTGCTGGGCGCGTGCGACCACTGCGGCCTTGGCCTCTTCGACGTCCATGCCGTTCAGGAAGTGCGAATTCACCATGCGGCCGGGGCCGGTATAGGCTTCGTTACTAACCTCGGACGTGTCGCCTTCAGGGGCAACGACGCGGACGACGGGCAGGTCGTATTTGCGCGCGAAATCCAGGTCGCGCTGGTCATGCGCAGGCACGCCCATCACCGCGCCGGTGCCATATTCCATCAGCACGAAGTTCGCGACGTAGAGCGGCAGATGCAGGTTGGGATCCAGCGGATGCGCGACGCGCAGCCCGGTGTCGAAACCCTTCTTCTCCGCGGTCTCGATATCCGCGGCGGCGGTTCCGGTGCGCTTGCACTCTTCGATGAACGCCTGCAGCTCGGGGCTGTGCGTCGCCATTTCGCGCGCGATCGGATGATCGGCGGCGATCGCGGCAAAGCTTGCGCCGTAAATCGTGTCGGGCCGGGTGGAGAACACCTCGAACCCGCCGGGACGCCCGACGAAGTGGAAGGTGATCCGCATGCCGCGGCTCTTGCCGATCCAGTTCTCCTGCATCAGGCGAACCTTGTCGGGCCATTGATCGAGCGTGCCGAGGCCGGCGAGAAGATCGTCTGCGAAATCGGTGATCTTCAGGAACCACTGATTCAGCTTGCGCTTCTCGACGGAGGCACCTGAACGCCAGCCTTTGCCGTCGATGACCTGCTCGTTGGCGAGCACTGTCTGGTCGACCGGATCCCAGTTGACCGCTGATTCCTTGCGATAGATCAGGCCGCCCGCATAAAGATCGAGAAACAGCGCCTGTTCGTGCCCGTAATAATCAGGTTCGCAGGTGGCGAGCTCGCGGCTCCAGTCGAGCGCGAAGCCCAGCCGTTTCAGCTGTGCCTTCATCGCCTCGATATTGGCGCGGGTCCATGTGCCGGGATGGACCTTGCGCTCCATCGCGGCGTTCTCGGCGGGCATGCCGAATGCGTCCCAGCCCATCGGATGGAGCACTTCCATGCCGCGCATGCGCCGGAAGCGCGCGAGCACGTCGCCCATCGTATAGTTGCGGACATGGCCCATATGGATGCGCCCCGACGGATAGGGGAACATCTCGAGCACATAGGATTTCGGTTTCGGCGAAGCATCGTCGGCACGGAAGGTCTGCCGTTCGTCCCAGACCTGTTGCCAGCGCGCATCCGCTGCGAGCGGGTTGAAGCGCATGGTTGTTACCCGGAGATCGCGCTGCGCCTCAGGTCGCGCGCCTTGGTGAGGATGATTTCCTCAAGCTTCTGGACGGTCGCGGCCTGGGTGGGCGCATCGACCCAGCCGTTGCCCTGGCTCACCTGACGGGCGGCGGAGACGCGCAAGCCGTCGGCGCGCAGATCCTGGTCGAGGATGGAGACAGTAATCTTCATCCGCTCGGTCGGATTTTGCGGGTTCGTATACCAGTCGGTGACGATCACGCCGCCGTTCGAGTCGGTCTGCAGCAGCGGCATGAACGACAGCGTATCCAGGCTGGCGCGCCACAGATAGCTGTTGACGCCGATCGTCGTCACCTTCGATGCGGCCAGATCGGCGCGCTTGGCATCCGAAAGGGAGTCACCGGACCCGCCAATGCCGAACAGTCCCTTGCTCAGGTCCTTCTTGACGGCGGTGCAGGCGGAAAGCGAAGCGGCGAGGGCAATCGCGATCGCGATGCGGGACGGGCGGGCCATGTAAAAATCCTGATATACGCGGGTATCGTGTGTCCGGGCCGTTATAGATGCTCCCGCCGCGCCCGCAAGCGCCCGTTTGCCCCAGCGATTCGGGCATTTTCAGTCCTGATCAGGCCATAGCTGTGTGCGATGTGCAACAGATGCAGGAAAAAGGACGAGAGGCGCTGGAATATTTCTGCTCCCGCATGATATGGGCGAAGGCAAGCAGAGGAATGCCCAACACATGGTCGCGAGTCGCACAGCTCTGGGAGGAATAGGCGCGGTTATTGCCGTCGCCGGCCTCGTGCTGTCTCCCGCGATCCTCGCCGCCCGCGAAACAACCGAAAACGGCACAAAGCCGCGGGTTTCGCTGACGGCTCGCGGTGGCGTCGGATCGTTCACGCCGGCCGCCGCCGACCCCAAGCTCGCCGCGCTGCTCGCGCGGACATCGCTTTCGGGGGCAAGCTTCCGATTCACCCCCTCGGGCGAATCGGGCAAGAGTCGTCAGGTCACCGTGGCCGTTCGCGCCCGCAGCGTAACGCTGGGCATGGCTTCGGCGCTGACATTGCGCACCGACGCACCGACGATCGCATCGCTGGGCGTCACACCGTCCGCCTATAATCTGGGCGCGTCGATCGGTTGGAAGCGTTTCGCGTTCTCGGGTGATCTTGCACGAATCGATACGGGCCTGGCGCCTGGCAGTCGTGAGGTCGTGAGTGCCGGCGCCAGCTACAGCACGCCGAAATGGACCGGTCGTGTCCAGCTTGATGCCGATCAGGCCATTGGTTTCCAGCCGCGTATGATCACGCCTGAGAAGAGCTATTCGCTCGACGTGGGCGGCAGCTATCGCCTGACCCGCAATCTCGATGTCACCGCTGGCGTTCGCTATCGCCTGGACGAGCGTGATCGGCTCCAGCCGCTCGCCGACAACCGCCGTGACAGCCAGGCGGTGTATCTGGGCACAGCGTTCAAGTTCTAAGACCGACCGCTATTCAGGTCGCGCTGGGCTGATTTTGCATCTTTGATACAGGTTCACAGAATCCGTTCGTGTCGAGCGAAGTCGAGACACGCAGCGCGGAACCCAACGTCCCTCGACTTCGCTCGGGACAAACGGCGCAGATCCGACAGATCGATCCTAGGTGTCACTGATATCCGCCCGGCGTCAGCCCATCGATTGCTGCCCAGCCATGGGCGCCCATGGCCATCAGTCGCCGACCGCGCTTCGCATCGACTCCGCCCAGCGCAATGACGGGCATAGCCGCCTGCGTCAGCAGCACCGCGAAACCCGTTGATCGCAGAACCTTCCCACCGGGATGCGATCGGGTGGGAAAGACCGGGGAGATGAAGACCAGATCGGCATGGCGCGCAGCGCGCAGTTCGGCGGCGTTGTGCACCGGTGCGCTCAGCAGCATCCGGCCGGCACCGATGCGGGAGAAACGGCCATGCGCACCGTCGGCGCCCCATGCGATGGCCTGGGCGGGCGATCCGGCGAGCAGGAGCGTCAATCCACGGCGCCTGGCGATGCGCCGCACCCGATCGAACATCGTCCGGCGGTCCGCCGGCGACAGGCTGTAATGACGAAAGACGATGCCTGTGCCGCGGGGCAGGGCGTCGAGCGCAGACCATAGCGCGTTGCCCTGGCGTTCGTCGGTCATCAGCCACAAATGGGGAAGCTGTCCGGTCAAGCGGGATCTGGGGTGGCGGCGGCGCATCACGCTTCCTATAGCAGCCGGCATGGCTATCCACGAAAATCCCGATGACGCGGCTGCGCGCCTTGCAACGGTTCGCGATGCAATGGCGAAAGCGGCGGCAATCGCGCGTCGCGCCGCCGATGCTGTCACCCTGATCGCAGTCTCCAAGACCCATGACGCTGAAGCGATCCGCCCGCTGATCGATGCGGGTCAGCGTATCTTCGGTGAGAATCGTGTTCAGGAAGCCGAGACGAAATGGCCCGCATTGCGCGAGGGCAATGACGCCATCTCGCTGCATCTGATCGGGCAGCTCCAGTCGAACAAGGCGGATGCCGCGGTCGCACTGTTCGATGCGATCCATTCGGTTGATCGACCGTCGCTGGTCGCGGCGCTTGCGCGGGCGATGGACAAGGCCGGGCGACGCCCCGACTGTTTCGTCCAGGTCAATATCGGTGCGGAAGATCAGAAGGGCGGCTGTGCGATTGCGGATCTTCCGGCCCTGCTTGCGGAGGCGCGTGCTGCGGCTTTGCCCGTCCGGGGTCTGATGTGCGTGCCGCCGGCCGAGATCGAGCCGGCACCCTATTTCGCGCTGCTGGCGAAGTTGGCGCGCGACAATGGTCTCGACGGCCTCAGCATGGGCATGTCCGGGGATTATGAGACCGCAATCACGATCGGTGCGACGCATGTCCGTGTCGGCACCGCGCTGTTCGGCTCGCGCGGATGACCTTCGATGCGATCATATTCGACTTTGACGGCGTGCTCCTCGAAAGCGAATATGCCGGGAATCGCCATCTTGCGGAGACGCTGACCCAATTGGGCCACCCCACCAGCGTCGAGGATTCGATGGCCAATTTCATGGGACTGGCCGGCGCCGATTTTCTCGGCGCGGTCTCGGCCTGGATTGGCGGGCCCGTGCCGGATGCTTTCCATGCCATCCGTGAACTGGAGGATGATCGCGTCATCCGCGAAGGGATCGCGGCTGTGGTCGGCGCGGTCGATTTCGTGGCTGGCCTGCCGGCATCGCTGCCACGCGCCATTGCGTCTTCGAGTTCGACCCGCTGGATCGTCGCACATCTCGATCATCTCGGGATCCGCGATGCCTTTGGCGACCGCATCTTCAGCGGGCGCGAACATGTCGTGCGCGGCAAGCCCGCGCCGGATCTCTATCTTCACGCGGCCGATGCGATCGGCGTCGATATCCGCCGGACACTGATCATCGAGGATTCCCCGGTCGGCGTCACCGGCGCGGTTGCGTCGGGCGCTTATGTCGTCGGCTTGTGCGCGGGGCAGCATTGCGCGGCCGATCACGAAAGCCGGTTGCGCGCGCTTGGCGTGCACGCGGTGGCGCGGGATTTCGACGAGATCGCCGCGCTGTTCGAGCGGGCCGATGGAATTGACGATCCAGTCCGGTGGCTTGCATCGATATGACGTCATGGCGGTCCGATCGGTGCTGACCGATCCCGTCTTCTACGCACTGGCGATCCCCGCCGTCTTCCTGCTCGGATTGGGCAAGGGCGGTTTTGTCGGGCTCGGCGCGATTTCGCTGCCGATGATCGCACTTGTCATTTCGCCCGTTCAGGCGGCGGCGATCCTCTTGCCGATCTTGATCGTGCAGGACGCCGTGGGCGTCTGGTCGTTCCGCCGCCAATGGAGCGGGCGCATCATCCTGGAAATGCTGCCTGGCGCGATCATTGGAATCGGGCTGGGTTGGCTGCTGGCCGCGCAGGTGTCGGTGAAGGGCGTGATGGCCGTGCTCGGTGCGATCACGATCCTGTTCGGCGTACAGCGCATCTGGGTGGAACGGCGCGGCAACATCGCTGCGGCGGCAAGTGCGCCGGCATGGATCGGATCGCTGTTCGGACTCGTCGCCGGCTTTACCAGCCAGATCGCGCATGCCGGCGCGCCGCCCTTCCAGATGTGGGTGATCCCGAAGCGGCTGGATCATCTGACCTTTGCGGGCACGACCGCGATCTTCTTCGCCGAGGTCAACTGGATCAAGGTTCCCGCCTATTGGGCGCTGGGTCAGTTCAACCGCGAAACATTGATGACTGCGGGCGCATTGATGCCGGTCGCGATCCTGTCCACCTTCGCCGGTGTGAAACTGATCCGGCACGTCTCGGCCGAGCGCTTCTATCGCGCGATCTACGTGTTGATGATCCTGGTCGGTGCGAAGCTGCTGTGGGACGGCTTGGCCTGATCCTTGGCGCGGTTCGGGCGTCCTATTTCAGCAACCCGATCTCACGCAGCCGCTGGAACAGATAGTCGTCCGCCGTGATCGGCTCGGGATAGCGATCCGGATTCTCCGCGCTGATGCAGCCCGGCAGTGTCCGGATCTCGAAGTCCGAGCGCAGGTGCAGGAAGAACGGCATCGAATAGCGCGGCACGCCGCGGCGCTCGGGCGGCGGATTGACGACGCGGTGGGTGGTCGAGGGCAGGACATTGTTGGTCAGACGCTGCAGCATGTCGCCGACATTCACCACCAGCGCGCCTTCCGGCGGTTTGATCGGCAGCCAGCGTCCGTCGCGGTCGAGCAGCTGCAGGCCGGATTCCTCGGCACCCAGCAGCAAGGTGATCAGGTTGATGTCCTCATGCGCGCCCGCGCGCACGCCGGGGGCTTCGGCGGAAACCGGCGGATAGTGGAGCAGCCGCAGCACGCTGTTGCCCAGGTCGACCGGATCGACGAACCAGTCGGGCTCAAGCCCCAGATGACGGGCGATTGCCGACAGCAGCCGCGCACCCACCCGATCGAACTCGGCGTAGAGGGTGGTGAATGTCTCACGGAACTCTTCGGGACGATCGGGCCACAGATTGTCGGGCATGGTCGCGCGGTAGCGATGGCCGGGGGGCAGGTCGCGGCCGACATGCCAGAATTCCTTCAGGTCGTGCTCGCTGGCATCCTTGGCGATCTCTGTCCCGAACGGCGTATAGCCGCGCGCGCCGGCCTTGCCGGGCAGATAATATTGTTTCTTGTACGCGGTCGGTTCGTCGAAGAACGCCTTGGTCAATGCCCAGGCCCGATCGATCAACGCGGGATCGATGCCGTGATCGGCGATCACCGCAAAACCGAAGCGCTCGAATGACGCGCCGAAGTCGCGGGCAAAGCTCTCAGGATCGCGGGCTTCGTCAGCAAGCGACAGCGGTGGCACGGAGGTGGCGGGGGTATCGAGCATGAAGATTGTCCTTTGCGGCATATTCTAGCGTCTCGATCCGGGCCCGAACAGACCCTGTGACCTGCGACACAGCGTTGCCGAACGGGCGAGTGCATCAGGGAGCTGGCAAAGAGGCGATTCGCGATGCAACCGATCTTCTACGTGATGGCGATCCTGGGCTGCGGCGATGCCGGCACCGGTTGTGAGGCGGTGCGGACGCCGCCGGCACGCTATGCCAGCGCCGCGGCCTGCAAGGCGGCGGCGGAGAGCATTTTGATCGGGCATACGGACCTCGACTATCCGATGCTCCGTGCCGATTGCCGCAAGACCGTGCGTGCGGCCGTCCTCAAGCGCCCTGGCTGAGGCGACCGGCAGCGGGCGTCGACAGGATTTATTGCCACTAATTGGTGGAGTTCACCAATATGTGATGCGATGAACACGGCCAAGTCGCCGTTGAAATAACAAAAATCGACGGGATTCCTCGTAAAGTCGAAACTGGCACGCTCCCTGCAATGATATTGGCATCTCCGCCCGATGGTCGGGTGGGGGATGAAACACTCAGGGAGTTATCAAATGTCCATCGACCTTTCCAACGTCCAGCGCGCCGCGGTTTCGCTGGCTGGTGCGCTTTTCCTCGCGACCGTTTTCGTCGGCACTGCCGTCGTGCCATCGGAAGCTCAGGCTGCAACAGTCGTCACGCCGGTTCGTTAAGAACCGGCGTCCGACCCCAAAGCTCATCCGGACAATGGTCCGGATCTCCACCAAGGAAACCGCAGACATGAATGCCCGCTTCGCTCTCGACAAGACCAACGCCAAGGTGATGGGCGTCTGCGCCGGCTTTGCGCGCTGGACGGGCATGGACCCGACGATTGTCCGGATCGCGGCGGTCGTGCTGACGCTGCTCGGTGTCGGATCGACGATCCTGCTTTATCTGATCGTCGGATTCATCGCACCCAACGCCTGACAATTCAGGGCCAGACGGCTCAGCGCTTCCGGGCGCGCAACCCGACCGACCGCGCAGGATCGGCAAGAACGGACCCCGCGAACTGACCGATCGGGCGGGGTTCGCTGATCAGATAGCCCTGGACCTGCGTGCAGCCCTGCCGCCGCAGTTGATCCAGCTGCTCCTCGGTTTCGACGCCTTCGGCCACCACTTCCAGATTGAGTCCCCGGCCGAGCGAGATGATCGCCTCGACGATCGAGCGGGCATGGCCGTTGTGGAGCATGTCGGCAATGAAGGATCGGTCGATCTTGACCTTGTCGAACGGGAATTGCCGGAAATAGCTCAGGCTGGAATAGCCCGTTCCGAAATCGTCCATTGCGATCTGCACGCCGGTTTCGCGCAGGCGGGTGAGAATCGCGACGCCGCGTTCCGCGTCCTGGATGAACACGCCTTCGGTGATCTCCAGCTCGAGCTGTTGTGCCGGCAGTCCGCTGTCGGCCAGCGCGCGCGCCACCGTGTCGCAGATATCGGCATAGGAGAATTGCGCCGGCGACAGGTTGACCGACAGCTTGAGCGGCGGATCCCAGCGCGCTGCATCGACACAGGCGGTGCGCAGCACCCATTCCCCCAGATCGATGATCAGGCCGCTATCCTCGGCCACCGGAATGAAATCGTCCGGCATCATCAGTCCGCGCACGGGATGATTCCAGCGGACAAGCGCTTCGAAGCCCTCGACGCGACCCGACGCCATGCCGACCAGCGGCTGATAGTCGATATGGAGGTCGCCCTGGAGGATCGCGATGCGCAGATCGGCTTCGAGTGCAGCGCGCTCGCGAGCCATCGCGTCCATCGCCGGCTCGAAGAAACGGAAGGCGCCGCGCCCATCGGCTTTGGCGCGATAGAGCGCCAGATCGGCATGGCGAAGCGCAACGGCGGCCTCTGTCGCATCGCCGGGCACCATCGCGATGCCCAGGCTGGCGGAAATGCGCAGCACCTGGGTGCCGATCGTCACGGGCCGGTTGAGCCGCGCCAGCACCCGGCGTGCGATCGAGGCGACGTCGGCCTCGACCTCGCCCATCCGGCACATCATCGCGAATTCGTCGCCGCCCAGCCGGGCCGGCAGCATGCCTGGCGTCGACAAATCCTTCAGCTGGTTCGCGACGTGGCGCAGCAGTTCGTCGCCGACGGCATGGCCATAGATATCGTTGATCGTCTTGAACCGGTCCAGGTCGAAGCAGAAGATCGCGATCTCTTCATCGGGCGCACGCGCGGCGATGGCGTTGATGACGCTGGCATTGAACAGCGAGCGATTGGCGATACCGGTCAGCGGATCATGATAGGCGAGGTGGTGGATCCGCTTCTCCGCCTCCTTGCGCGCGCGGATATCGCCGATGACGAGCACGGTGTGCGGTTTGCCGCGCCACGAGATCGCCCGCGCGGTCACTTCCACATCGATCGAATTGCTGTCGGGCGTGCTCAGCGTCATTTCCCGGGTTTGTCCGGACTCGACGAGCTGGGTGAGCGACCGCGGATCCGCCAGCGCGGGCAATGTCCTGGGCAGGGGGGCGAAGACGCTGTTCGGCCAGTTCGCCAGCGCGCGGAACGCGGCGTTGACGTCGACGATCCGGCTGCCTTCGATGACCGCCAGTCCTTCGATCGCAGCATTGGCGAAATCGGTCACGCGTTGTTGCTCGGCGAGGCGGCCCAGCGCGAGGCGATGATCGAACCACAAATGCATCGCCCCCACCAGGATCAGGACGAAGGCACCCACGCCGACCAGGATCACCAGCACGTCCGATCGCATGGCGTCCGTGGGAACGATGATGCGCGGATCGGGCACGATCCCGGCGGCGGACATGGCGGTGAAATGGAGCCCGCAAATGGCGAGTGTGAAGAGCAGCGTCGCCACCGGCAGGCCCCAGCGGCGCAGGCGTCTCCGTGCAATCAACGCTGCCCAGGCGAAGCCGGTCCCGATCGCGAGCGACGCGACCACGATGCCATTGTCCCAGCCGATCTGGCCCTGAATCCGCAATGCGCCCATGCCGATATAGTGCATCGTCGCGATGCCCGTCGCGAGCGTGATGGCCGGAAGCGGGGAGAGCGAGCGACGCCGCGTGCGCAATTCCAGCCACCAGCCAAGGCAGCTCATGGCAACCGCCATCGCGATCGAGAGCAATGTCAGTCCCAGATCGTAGCCGACGGGCAGATCGGGTTCATAGGCGATCATTGCGATGAAGTGGGTCGACCAGATGCCGAGCCCGGTCGCGACGCCGCCCAGCGCGATCCATTGCGGACGTTCGCCGCGACGGAGCAGCGACGCGCGTCGCACAATCAGCATCGCGAGGACGGTCGCGAGTGCGCAGATGATGCCCGCCAGCAAGACCAGACGATGGTCGTGCTGTTCGACGATACAGGCATAGACTCTCAGCAATGCGAACCCCTTGGACGCGATCATGCACTCTGTGCTTAGCGCGCGAGGCGTTAAAGAAGCCACAATCGCTCAACTTGCTTCAAAGCCGGATGATTTGGGCGTAGGCTGACCTAATCTACCGCCGGGAGAAGGTGCCGTTCCATGAAGACGCTTCACATTGCCGTTGCCGCCGCCGCACTGCTTGCGATCGCGCCTGCCCAGGCCGCGCTCAAGCCCGGCGCCAGGGCGCCGGACTTCACCACCCAGGCGTCGCTTGCCGGCAAGCCGTTCGGCTTCACCCTGTCGCGGGCGTTGAAGAAGGGGCCGGTGGTGCTCTATTTCTATCCCAAGGCCTTCACCAAGGGCTGCACGATCGAAGCGAACATGTTCGCAGACGCGACCGCCGACTTCACCAAGGCGGGCGCGACCGTCATCGGCATCTCGGCCGACCCGATCGAGGTGCTCAACGAATTCTCGCGCAAGGAATGCCGCGACAAGTTCGCGGTCGCTTCCGCCAGCCCGGCGGTGATCAAATCCTATGACGTCGTCTTCGCCGCCAGACCCGAATTTTCGGATCGCACATCCTATGTGATCGTGCCCGACGGCAAGATCCTCTACGTCCATTCGGAACTGAACCCGGCCGACCACGTGAAGAACACGCTCGCCGCAGTTCAGGCCTGGAAAGCCAAGCACAGGCGCTGAGGCGACCTAGCCACAGGCCGATGCGGACTTCAATTCGGGTCAGGCCGGAGCGAGAATGGTGTTCTTCGAGAACCGGCGCGGAGCGTACTTCAGTACGTGAGCACCGGAAGCGCAGAAGAATGCCGTTCGCAGCCCGGCATCACCCGAATTAAAAGCTGCGGCCGTCGATCTGGGTGATTTTGACCCGACTCAGATCGATCCCCTCGATGCAGCGCAGGTTGACCGCCGCCATCTCGGATCCGTCCGGTCCCGTGCCCTCGGCATAGGGTGCGCAGCCGCACGTGCCGCAGAAATAATGGGCGATGCTGTGCTTGTTGAAGCGATAGGTGTGCAGATCGCCCTCGATCGGATCGAGGGTGAGCACGCCACGCGGCACGAAGGCGAGCAGATAGCCTTTCCGCGAGCAATGCGAGCAATTGCATTCCATCGCCTCGTCCAGCGGTGCGTCGACGTCGAACGCGACATTTCCACAATGGCAGCTTCCACGCTTGGTCATGATAAACTCCGCTATCGCTGTGGCCTTTTAGCCGGACCCGGTGTTCTCATCAAGAACAAATGAAGAACATCAACGAAGGGTTGCCAGAAAATCCCCGTCGGTGATCCGCGATCCCTCGTCGACCGGCCAAGTGTAGAGATAGGTCCAGGCCTGGTGGACAACGCCTTCATGCAGGACGGCGATCCGTGCGCGGCGATATTCCTGCGGCGCAGGATCGTCGGGGCCGCACCCTTCATAAATGTCGAGCGCGGCGAGCAGCGTGACGGGATCGTCGGCTTCGAACAGCGCGCCCACCACCCAGCCATCATCCTCATCCCCGACGACGAAGCCTGGATAATGGGCGATGCGATAGAGCTTCCCGGCCGCGCGCGCGGGGCCGAGCCAACGGCCATGGCCGGTCATCCGCGCTTCGGCGGATCCGCCCGGCCGCAATGTGCCATAGACGAAGATCAGCGCATCGCTGGCCTCCGCCACGTCAGCGTCCGCCGGGCGTATCGACGATCAGGTCGTCGGTGACCGTCATGGTGAAGACGGGCGCATTGCCGGGCGGGGTCTCGGCAATGGCGTCAACGAACATCGCGCGCGCCTCGGCATCGTCATAGACCATCTTCACGTCGATCGCCGCCTGCCAGCTCGCCTCGTCGGGCCACATCGCATAGCCGACGAAGCGGCCGTCGCGCTCCTGGTGGAGCCGCGATCCATAGCTGCCATAGATGCGCGTGATTGCGTCGGTGCCGCGACGCCAGGCTTCGCGGAACTGATCTTCCTTGCCGGGGTGGACGCGCCACCAATAGACGGCGACGAACATCAGCCCAGCCGGGCGGTCAGCGCCTCGGCCGCCGCTGGCGCACGCACCTTGGCGCCGTTGATCATGAAGACGAACGTATCGCGCCCGCCTGCCGCCCAGCCTTTGGCGCGTTTTGCCCAATCGTCGAGCGCCGCCGTTGAATAGCCGGTCTCGATCTCCTCCGCGGCGCTTTGCAGCCGGGCATAGGCGAAATCGGCGGTGGCTTCGTCGATGCTGGGATAGCCCGCCTTGTCGGCGAAAACGATCGCCGCGCCGGCGTCGCGCGCCAGGTCGACGAACGCCGCATCCTCGAAACTCTCATGGCGGACCTCGAGCGCGTGGCGCAGCGCCAGTCCGTCGACCTTGGCGGGCAGCAGCTTCAGAAAGGCGCCGAAATCCTCGCGGTCGAATTTCTTGGTCGGCATGAACTGCCACAGGATCGGGCCGAGCTTCGGTCCGAGTTCGGCCAATCCCTGATTGATGAACTTGCCGACCGACTCCCCGCCGTCGGCGAGCACGCGGCGGTTGGTCGCGAAGCGCGAAGCCTTGACCGTGAAGACGAAATCGTCGGGCGCGGCATCCGCCCATTTGCGGAAACTCTCGGGCTTGAAGCCGCTATAATAGGTGCCGTTGATCTCGATCGCACCCATGCGCGACGCGGCATGCTCCAGCTCGCGGGCGTGCGGCAGCTTCTCGGGATAAAAGGTTCCGCGCCATGGCTCATAGGTCCATCCGCCGATGCCGACCCGGATATGTCCGACGCCCATAATGGCTCTCCTCTTCTATCTCCGCACGGCACAGCTCGCCGTCCAGCTTGCCGCTGATATCGATCAAGCGCGCGGCATGCTGTAACGGCAAAGCCGCCCTTTGGCATCCCGGTGACTCATGCCGCACGTTGTGCGCACTGCGCCAGCGGCCAGCAGGCATGGACGATATGCCGGGTCTTTCCATACAGGCTTTCGACCAGGCAGAGCCGGTCGGCGGTCCAGCTGATCGGGTCGATCATCCGCGCCGGCGCCTGCGGCCCGCCATAGCCCAAAGTGACGTGCGGTTTGAGATGCGACCACAATGCCGGATGCAGGCCGATCGCGGTTGCGATCTGTGCCTGAAGCGCATCGAAACCGCGCAACGGCTCGCTTGGCTTCAGCAATGTGCCGTTGCGGGCGCCGATGATCGTATCGAACACCAACGCGCAGGATGGCAGTATCCGGTCGGCGAGGGCCTCGGTGATCAACGCGATCACGCCATGCGGCGTCTCGTCATAGCGCCCGGCCGTGCCGATCGTCGTGTGCAGCCGGTCGTTCTCGATCGGCGTTCCCACCATCGCCGGCACGCACCAATGCGCGATCTCGCGCCGCACGGCGGGCGGCGGGGGCAGGAAGAAATAGACATGGTGATTGCGAGATCGGTTCATCGCGAGACCCCCGGCATGATTTCCGCAGCACCGCGTCCGCCGATTCGGACGCGATCCCCTCTATAGAACAAATAAGGAACATTTGAAGCCGAAAGCGCAGCTCGGAAACGGATTCGATGCGGCTGGCTCTTCCGCGAAAGCTGGCCTAGCATCGTGGCAGGTCAGGCACAGCAACGGACGTGCTGCGTGGCGGCACATCTCGTAGACGCTGTTGAGATCGTGTGGAGTGTGGCGATGAAACAGCGGAAACTGGCTGCGGCACTGGGCGTGATCGCGATGCTGTCCGCCTGTGGCGGCGGTGGAGATGGCGCAAGCAGCGGTATCACGCCGACCCCCACTCCCACCCCTACGCCCACGCCGACACCAACCGCCTGTTCACTGCGCGATCGTCAGACCTGGGCCGCCACCCAGTTGCGCGAATGGTATCTCTTCCCCGAAACCCTGCCCGCCAACCTCGATCCGGCGCCCTATGCGACGGTCGACGATTATATCGACGCGCTGACGGCAACCGCGCGCGCGCAACGGCGAGACCGTTTCTTCACCTATATCACCTCGATCACGGGCGAGGATGCCTATTATCAATCGGGCGCCAGCGCCGGTTTCGGTTTCCGCCTGTCGACGGATACGGCGCAGCGGCGGGTGATCGTCTCCGAATCCTTCGAAGCCACTCCCGCACTCTCGGCCGGGATCGATCGCGGAACCGAGATTCTGGCCATCGGCGCCAGCGCCGCCAGTTTGCGCAATGTCAGCGATATCATCGCGTCGGAGGGCAGCGCGGGGGTCACCAATGCGCTGGGCCCGTCCACCGCCGGAACCAGCCGGGCGTTCCGCGTGACCGATGGGGCCGGCACGCGCACGCTGACCATGGCCAAGGCCGACTATGCCCTGACCCCGATATCCTCGCGTTACGGTGTCAAGGTGATCGACGATGGCGGGCGCAAGGTGGGTTACGTCAATCTGCGCAGCTTCATCACCACCGCCGATCCGGCACTGCGCAACGCCTTTGCCGATTTCCGCGCACAGGGCGTCACCGATATCATCGTCGATCTGCGCTATAATGGCGGCGGACTGGTTTCGATTGCGGAGCTGTTCGGGGATCTGCTCGGGCGGGATCGTTTCGCGTCCGACGTCCTGTCCTACACCGTCTTCCGGCCGGAGAAATCGTCGGAGAACGAGACGCGCAATTTCCGCTCGCAGCCGCAATCGGTGGCGCCGACCCGTATCGCCTTTATCGGCACCAGCGGTACCGCCTCGGCCAGCGAACTCGTCATCAATGCCTTCATTCCCTATCTCCGCACGCGCGCTGCGCTGATCGGCACCAATACCTATGGCAAGCCTGTCGGACAGATCGCGCTCGATCGCACGGCCTGTGACGATCGGCTGCGCGTGATCGCCTTTGCGACGCAGAACAGCGCGCGTCAGGGCGATTATTATGACGGGCTGGCAACGAAGGTGGAGGCGAGCTGCCAGGCCGCCGACGATCTCACCCGTCCGCTTGGCGACCGGCAGGAACAATCGGTCGCGCGGGCGCTGGATTTCCTCGCCGGACGCAGCTGCACGGCGATCGCCGGCAGCCAGGGCGCGCAGGCGTTGCGGACGGCGGAAAGCCGGCTCGAACTGCTCACCCCGGCGCGGCCGACCACCGCGCAACGGGAAGTGCCCGGATCGTTCTGATTGCCCGCATTTGCGAATTACGGCGCATCCCGGCGTCAAAGCGCCTAGTGGTGGGGCGGGCATACCGTCCGCGTCAGGAAATGATCATGGCCAAGAGCCAGAAGAAATCGAACAAGGAAGTCCGCAAGCCCAAGGCCGAGAAGCCGAAAAAGCAGAATGCGTCCAATCCCACGACCAAGCCGGTCGGCCTGGTCACGATCAACAGCTGAGGACAGAGACGATGGCCGGGGATGAGGACGCGTTCGTCTATGACGAGGCGAGCGGCGAATGGGTCAGTGCGGCGGACGCCGCAGCTGCCGCGCCGGCCGATGGCATGGACGTGCGCGACGCGGTGGGCAATCTGCTCGCCGACGGTGACCAGGTGACGTTGATCAAGGATCTGAAGGTCAAGGGCGCGGGCCAGACGCTGAAGCGCGGCACGCTGATCAAATCGATCCGCCTGACCGGCGACCCGCAGGAGATCGATTGCCGCTACGAAGGGATCAAGGGCTTGGTGCTGCGCGCGGAGTTCGTGCGTAAACGCTAGCATCGTGCGGAAAAGCGGGAACCGACGGTGCGGTTCGCGACAGCTGCGTCATGACGTCACTCTGCACGCCCACCGCCATCCGGCTCAGTTCGGCGGCGCCGAACCCTGCGCCGCCTCGATCGTCGCGTCGCCGCCCAGCGTCCGGTAGAGGCTGACCAGGTTGCTCGCGCGGACAAGGCGGGTCGAAACCAATGTGCGTTGTGCCGAATAGAGCGAGCGTTGCGCGTCGAGGCTATTGAGGAACGGCTCGATCCCGCCACGATAGCGCGCATCGGCCAATGTGTAATTGTCGGCAGCAGCCTCCGCCTGGGTGGCATTGGCGCGCAACTGCGCGTCGATCGTGCCGCGTCGGGCGAGCGCGTCGGAGACTTCGCGGAACGCGATCTGGATCGCGCGTTCATAGGTGGCGAGCGCGGCATCGCGCTGCGCCTTGCTCTGATCCACGCCCGCGCGCCCGGCGCCCGCGCGGAAGATGGGATAGGATGCGCTGCCGCCGCCCGACCAGTTGAACGCCCCGCCGGTGAACAGCGATGACAACGCGGTGCTGGCGAAACCGAGCGCCGCGGTCAGCGAGATGGTGGGAAACAAGGCGGCCCGTGCCGCGCCGATCTCGGCATTCGCCGCGCGCAGGTCGTACTCGGCCTGCACCACATCTGGACGGCGCAGCAGGATCTGCGAATCGAGCCCTGCGGGAAGTTCGGCGATGGTTGTCCCGGCCTGCTCGATCGATACCGGCAGCAGGGCGGGATCGATCGGCGCACCGACCAGCAGTTGCAGCGCATTGATATCCTGCGCGATCGCGGTGCGCTGTTGTGCCAGATCGGCCTCGGCCGTCGCCAGCACCTGTTCGGCCTGACGCAGGTCGGATCGCGGCGCGATTCCGCCCTCCAGCCGTGCACGGGTCAGGCGCACGCTGCGCTCGGCGCTCGCCGCGGTATCCTGGGCGATCTTGAGCAGGGATGCGTCGGCGGCATGGTTGAGCCAGGTGTCGGCGATGTCGCCGACCAGCGTCAGGCGCGTTGCCCGCGCCGCGGCCTCGGTCGCGAAATAGCGATTCTGCTCGGCGCGGCTGAGCGAGGCGAGGCGGCCGAACAGATCGAGTTCGAACGCGGTCACTCCAAGATCGGCGGAGAAGTTGCCGCGCCCGCCCGTGGTGCCCGTGCCGCTGCCCGTCGTGCTGTTGCTGTCGGTATAGGTTGCACGCGCGCCGGCATCGATCTGCGGCAATTGTTCGGCGCGCTGGATGCGATATTGCGCCCGTGCCGTCGCGATATTGGCCGCGGCGATGCGCAGGTCGCGATTGTTCGCCAGCGCCTGATCGATCAGCGATTGCAGTCTCTGGTCGCGAAAGATGTCGCGATAGCTCACCTGCGGCAGCGTCGCTTCGCTCTGTCGCAGATAGGCGTCGCCCGTCGGCCATGACGGCGGCACCGGCAGGTCGGGCTGGACCAGCTTGGGATCCATCGAGCAGGCGGTGGTGGCCAGCATCAGCGATACCAGGATCAGCTTGCGGGTCATGCCTGCGCCTCCGGTGGTGCGCCATGGTGGTGCAGCCGCTTCAATGCGTCGCGTGTCGTGCGGCGAACCAGCACGAAGAACAGCGGGATATAGAAGACCGCGAGGATCGTGGCGGTCAGCATCCCCCCGATCACTGCTGTGCCGATCGCGATGCGGCTGTTCGCGCCCGCGCCGGTCGACAAGGCGAGCGGCAACACGCCGAAGATGAAGGCCAGGCTGGTCATCAGGATCGGACGCAGGCGGATACGTGCGGCCTCGATCGCGGCCTCGATCACGCGCTTGCCCTGCTTCTCCGCCTGTTCGGCGAACTCGATCATCAGGATCGCGTTCTTTGCCGCCAGCCCCATGGTGGTGAGCAGCCCGATCTGGAGGAACATGTCGTTCTCCAGCCCGCGCAAGGTCACCGCGAAGACTGCGCCGACCAGGCCCAGCGGCACGATCAGCAGCACTGCGACCGGGATTGACCAGCTTTCGTAGAGCGCGGCCAGGCACAGGAACACGACAAGCAGCGACAGTGCATAGAGGATCGGCGCCTGGCCGGACGACAGCCGTTCCTGATAGGATAGGCCGGCCCAGGCGACGCTGGTGCCCGGTATCTGCGCGGCAAGTTCCTGCATGCGGTCCATCGCTGCGCCCGAACTGTGGCCAGGCGCAGCCTGTCCCTGGAATTCGAACGACGGGACGCCCTGGAACCGCGACAATGTCGTCGGTGCGGTCGACCAGCTGGTGCTCGAGAATGCGGAGAAAGGCGCCATCTGCCCATTGCTGCCGCGCACGAACCATTCGTTGATCGTATCGGGCGCGTTGCGGAACTCCGCGTCGCCCTGGACATAGACGCGCTTCACCCGCCCGCGATCGACGAAATCATTGACGTAACGGCCGCCATAGGCGGTCGCGAGCGTGGTGTTCACGTCGGCCTGGGTCAGTCCGAGTGCCGCCACCTTCTCGCGGTCGACATCGACCTTGAGCGTGGCCACATCGGGCAGCTCGCTCAGCCGGACCGATGCAAGCATCGGATCCTTCGATGCGGCGGCAAGCAGCTTCTCACGCGACGCGATGAACTGATCATAGGGCATCCCGCCGGTGTTCTGCAGCTCCATGGTGAAGCCGTTCGACTGGCCCAGCCCGCGAATGGCGGGCGGCAGCAGGATGAAGACCTGTCCGTCGCGCACCCCGCGGAATGCCGCAGTGGCGCGCGCCGCGATCGCATCGGCACTGTTTTCCTTGCCCTTGCGGTTGGCCCAGTCGGTGAAGTTCAGGAATCCCTGGCCGGTATTCTGACCACTCGCTCCGCCGCCGCCGCCGCCGGCGACCACGAATAATGTGCGGACGTTCTTCTTCTCATATCGTGCGAAATATTCTTCGACCTGACGTTGGACCTGGATCGTGCGGCCCTGCGTTGCGCCGGCGGGCAGGCGCATCTGGATGCTGCCCGCACCCTGATCCTCGGTCGGCAGGAAGCTGGTCGGCAGCCGCAGGAACATCAGCACCAGCAGCGCAGCGACGACCGCATAGATCAGCAGGAAGATCCATTTGCGGTCGACGACCTTCGTCACCGCATTGGCATAGCTGTCGACCATGCGCTCGAACCCGCTGTTGAACGAATCGCGCGCCCGGGTCAGCCCGCGGCCGAATGCGGGGAAGCGGCGGCCCAGCCATGTCTGGTCGGGCGATTGCTCGTCCTTCTTCTGCTTGAGCAAGGTCGATGTGATCGCGGGGCTCAGGATCAGCGCGACCAGCACCGACAGCAGCATCGCCGATACGATCGTGACCGAGAATTGGCGGTAGATCACACCCGTCGATCCGCCGAAGAACGCCATGGGCAGGAACACCGCCGACAGCACCAGCGCAATCGCGATCAGCGCGACCTGGATCTCCTTCATCGACTGGATCGTCGCCTCGCGCGGCGTCATCTCCGGATTTTCTTCCATCAGCCGCTCGACATTCTCGACGACGACGATCGCATCGTCGACGAGCAGGCCGATCGCCAGCACCATGCCGAACAGGGTCAGCGTGTTGATCGAGAAACCGAGCAGATAGAAGATGCCGAGCGTGCCGAGCAGAACCACCGGCACCGCGATCGCGGGCACCAGCGTGGCGCGCCAGCTCTGCAGGAAGACGAACATCACGATCACGACGAGCAGCACGGCTTCCGCCAGCGTTATCACGACCTCCTCGACCGACAATTTGATGAAGTCGGTGGTGTCGTTGGCATAGGCAAAGGCGAGACCCGGCGGGAAGCCCTTGGCGATCGCCTCGACCTCGGCCTTCACCAGTTTCGCGGTCTTGAGCGCGTCCGCGCCGGGGGCAAGCGAGACGGCAATGCCTGCGCCCGGATGGAAATTGATGCGGTTGACCGAATTGTAATTCTCGGCGCCCAGTTCGACCCGCGCAACGTCGCTCAGCCGCACGCTGGCGCCGTTGGTCTGCGTTTTCAGGATGATTGCCGCGAATTCGGCCGCGGTCTGCATACGTGACTGGGCGGTGATCGTCGCATTGAGCATCTGCTCGCGCGGTTGCGGCTGGCCGCCGATCTCACCCGCCGCGACTTCGGTGTTCTGGGCCTGGATCGCCGATATGACGTCACTCGGCATCAGCGAATAGGATGCCAGTCGATCGGGATTGAGCCAGATGCGCATGGCATAGGGCGCACCGAACACGTTGCTTTCGCCGACGCCCTCAACGCGTCCCAGTCGATCCTGCATGTTCGACGTCATCCAGTCCGAGACGTCCTGGTTGGTCAGTTTGTCGGTCTCGTCATAGACGCCGACGATCAGCAACTGATCGGGGTTGGACTTGGTGACGCGCAGGCCCTGCTGTTGCACCTGCGAGGGCAGGCGGCTCAGCGCCTGCTGCACCTGATTCTGCACCTGGACCTGGGCGATGTCGGGATTGGTGCCCTTTCGGAATGTCGCGCTGATCGAAACCTGGCCGCGCGAACTGGACGAGGACGAGAAATAGAGCAGCCCGTCGATACCGGTCAGCTGCTGCTCGATCACCTGGGTAACGCTGTTCTGGATCGTCTCCGCCGACGCGCCGGGATAGCTGGCGCGCACATTCACCTGTGGTGGGGCGACGTCCGGATATTGGGCGACGGGCAGGCCGAAGATCGACGCGATGCCGCCCAGCATCACGATGATCGCGAGCACCCAGGCGAAGATCGGTCGATCGATGAAGATCCGGGACATCGGCCTAGTTGCCCTTGGCCGGGCTGCCGTCCTTGCCCTTCGCGGGCGGGGCTATGTGCTGCGGCGCGTTGATGGGAACGGGCTTCAGCGGCGCGTCGGGGCGCAGATTCACGCCGCCCTGCACGATCAGCTTCTCGCCGGGCTTCAGCCCGTCGGTCACCACCCAATTGGCTCCCAGCGTACGCACGGCTGTCACCTTGCGTTGCAGTGCCTTGTCACCGGGGCCGACCACGAACACGCTCGCCTGTCCTTTGGCGTCACGCGACAGCGCGGCCTGCGGGATCAGGAAGGCGCGGGTATCGATCGATTGCGCGAAGGATGCGCGCACGAACATGCCGGGCAACAAGAGCCCCGATGGATTGGCGAAGCGTGCGCGCAAGGTCACCGTGCCGGTATTCTGGTCGACCATCACTTCGGAGAATTCGATGGTGCCCGGAACCGCATAATCGGAACCGTCCTCCAGCTTCAGCCGGACGCTCGCGGTCGTCGGGGCCGCGCCCCCCTGACTCAGCGCGCGGCGCAGCGCGAGCAGTTCGGCGCTCGATTGCTGGATATCGACATAGATCGGATCGAGCCGCTGGATCACCGCCAGCGGATCGGCCTGGTTGGTGGTCACCAATGCGCCGACCGTCGCGAGCGAGCGGCCGATGCGTCCGGTGATCGGCGCGGGCACGTTGGTGAAGCGCAGATTGATCTGTGCGGTCTGCAGTTGCGCGCTGGTCTGCGCGACGCTCGCCGCCGCCTGGCGTGCCTGCGCCGCGGCATCGGTATAATCCTGCTTCGACACCGCCTCCATCTCGGCCAGTGGGCGATAGCGATCGGCGCGGATGCGCGTCGCTTCCGCATTGGCGCGCGCGCTCTGCAGATTGGCCTGCGCCTCATTGGCTGCCGCGCGGTAGAGACTCTGATCGATCTGGTAGAGCGTCTGGCCCTGGCGGACGATCGACCCTTCGGTGAAGAAGCGCCGCTGGATCACGCCCGCCACCTGCGGCCGCACTTCGGACATCTCATAGGGTGTCACGCGCCCACTGAGCTCGGTGACCATCGGCACCGATGTCGGCTGGATCACCACATAGCCCACCTGTGCGGGCCCGCCCGCGCCGCGCCCGCCCTTGGCGCCCCTATCCTGTCCACCCGAACAGGCAGAAAGAAGCGCAGCGACTGTCAGCGCACAAAGGGCAGGGGCAGATAGCTTCGCAGTCAATGTTCGATCCACCTGAAATATCGGCTGACCCGGTCGCCACCCGCCATGCGGATGCCGTCACGGGTTGCCTTGATGATCATTATCCGTCCGCGGATCCGAATATTCCGATTCCGCTATCCTCTATTCGATAAGTGAAAAACGGGATCGCGTCGTCGGGCATTATCGGCCTCTTGCAAAATCGCGGCGCCCAGGGTGGGCCGCCCCGGCTCTAGCGAGTTAATCCGAACCCAAGCTGAACCGAAACTGACGTGCGACGAAAAGTGTCCGCCAGGCTCTCAGCCTTCCAGCAACCGTTCGTAGAAACCGCCGAAACGGCGATCACGCGACACCAGATGAATTTCCAGGATCCAGTGCCGAGGATTTCCTTGCGCGTCGGGATCACGCATGCGCGTCACATTCTCGGGGTAGATCCAGCGCAGAGCCTTTGTGCCGGGGCTGCGGGCATAGGGATATGGCCCCACCAGATGCCCCGCGATCTTGCCGCCGAACAGCCATCCACGCCGCTCCGCCTCTTCAAGTGCGATGGCGTAGAGCGCCGCGCCGGTCATGTCGGGATCGGCATCGAACCTGGCCTTGACCGCATCGAACACGATCGGCAGGTCCGCGCACAGCGCGTGCTTCACCGGATCGTCGCCGACGGCATAGCTGCGCCCGACATCGGCCTCCCAGGCGCCGAATACCGGTCCGAGATCGATGAAGACGATATCGTCCTCGCCGACCGCGCGGTCCGGCGCTGCTTCTCCTGCGATGCACAGCGTGTTGATGCCTGCGCGGACCACCCGGTCGTGCCAATGTTCGGTAACCCCGAAGTCCCGGGCGGCGATCGTGTAGATGTCGCGCTCGATCTCCAGTTCGGTCCGTCCAGGTGCAATCAGTCCCGCCGTCCCGATCGCATCGAGCAGGGCCAGCGCTTTATTCTCAGCTGCTAGCAGTTCGGCGAATGTCGTGTCGCGAATCTTGGTCATGGGACGTTTTTGCGGCGCCGCTCTCATGGCTGCAAGCGTCGGAGTGCTGGCGGCGTCGGTTTTCACGAGCGCGTCACATTGGCTGGCTAGCGGCCATGGCGATCATGGCCGGCTCCCCATCTCCCGATCCGATTCTACAAGCGACCGGCGAGGTCGACTGGTCGGGGATTCACCGCGCCGTCAGACATTATATTCTCGGCCGGACGGGCCGGCACGACCTGGCGGACGATATCGCCCAGGAAACGGTGGCCAGCCTGATCGTCTATGGCCGGACCAATCAGATCGCGACGATCTACGGGCTGGGTTTCCGAATCGCCAGCAAGCTCCTGTTGAAACACAATCGGGCAGCATCGCGTATGAGTGACGACGAAATCGCGGAAAGCCATGCCAGCAACGATCCCTTGCCCGACCATGTCGTCGCCGTGCGGCAGGATGTTGCGCTGGTCTCGCGTATCCTGCGTCGCATGCCCAGCCTGCGTCGGGAAGTCCTTGTCCGCCGACGGATAAAGGGCGAATCCTGCGCCATGATCGCGCAGGAACTCAATATGAGCACCAAGGCGGTGGAGAAGCACATCACGCGAGGATTGCGCGATTTGAACGATGCGCTGGATCGGCGCGACCTGCATGAGTGACGTCGAGCGCATCGCGAAGGATGCCGCCTATTGGATCGAACAGATCAACCGGCCTGTCGTCGATACCTCGCAAAGCGCGCGGTTCGACGCCTGGATCGGTGCCGACCCGCGCCATGGCGATGCATTCGCGCGTCTCCAGTCGCTGTGGGATTCCTCGGTACTGGAAATGGCACTGAACGACCCGGATCTGATGATCGACGAGGAGGATCCGGATTGCGCGGCAGCGGAGGCCCCTGCGACCCTCTCGGTCGGGCGCCCCTTCAGATGGCTCGCCGGCGCTGCGATGGCGGCGGCCATTGCAGCGGCCGTTCCGCTGTGGCTGATGTCGGGGAGCCACCAGCGCCTGGAAACATCCAAGGGCGCGGGGGCGACGATCGTCCTGGCGGACGGAAGCCGCGTGGACCTCAGCCCCGACGCCGAGATCGAGGCCGAGTATCGACCATGGTCGCGCACCGTCACGCTGGTCAGGGGCGAAGCCTATTTCGACGTCCGGCACGAGTCGTGGCGTCCGTTCCGGGTCGCGAGCGGCAACAATGAAGTGGTTGTGCTTGGCACCGCGTTCAATGTCGATCGGCAGAGCGAAACCAGCACCTTCGTCGAGGTTTTCCGTGGCAAGGTCGGGCTGGGGCCACGCAACGGCAAGCTCGTTCCGATCGAAATGGGCCGGGCCGGCCATGTCGAGGGCAAGCGGCTGATCGTGTCGCGGCTCGATCCGGGACAGCGCGAACCCGAATGGAAGACGGGCTGGTTCGACGCATCGGACGTACCGCTGTCCGTGCTGATCGACCGGCTCAATCGCTATTCGGCGAAACCCATTGTCATACGGCGTTCCGGCCTTTTGCAGCGGAACATCACCGGGCGCTTCCGCGTGCAGGAAGTGAATGACACGCTCCGCGCGCTCGAAGTGGCCTATGGCGTGCGAACGAGGGAGACGCAGGATAGCGTCATCCTGGAATGAAACAATATTGTCACGAAATTGACCGGTAATCGAAACTAAAAAAATTTGTCGGGTTATGACCTGCCAAAGGAACTTGCCTCCGAACTTTATCATGCACGGGGGTTTTTCGTGGCGCTTATAAGAAACAGTTTCGCCTGCATTCTGATGGCGACGTCTTCCATGGCATTGACGCAACCTGTCATGGCTCAGGCAAATGCGGCTTCGATATTTTCATTTTCGATTCCGTCGCAGGATCTTGCGAAGGCACTGTCTTCCTTTTCGCGCGCGACCGGGCTGCAGATCATCGCGGACACCGCCACCCTGTCCGGTCAGCGCAGCGTCGCGGTGAATGGGCGCTTCACCGCCGAAACCGCGCTCAGGCACCTGACCTCGGGCGGCAAGGTTTCGGCGACGATCGTCGGCGCGACCATCGTGGTGAAGCCGGCCAGGATCGCGCGGAGCGTTGCCGGCGCCGCGCCGGCTTCGGTGGCGAGCGCCGCCCCATTGCAGGATGCCGTCTTCGCACCGGGGGCTGACGCCCCGGATCAGCCCGACGACCTGATCGTCACCGGATCCCGCATTGCGCGTCCGGAACTGGAATCGGCGATGCCCATCGGCGTCATCGACATGAAGACCGCGATGAATGCGGGAAACACCTCGGCCTATGAAACCATCCTGCGCGATATCGCGGTCGGCCCCGGCAACGGCCCCTATAACAGCGCGCCCGAGGGCCAATATGACGGCGGCATGGCCACGATCGAGCTGCGCAACATGGGTGTCAGCCGTTCGCTGACGCTGGTCGACGGGCGGCGGCGCGTGTCTGGCGCGGCCTCGTCCTCCGCTGTCGACATCAACATGATTCCGTCCGGCATGATCGAACGTATCGAGATCGTCACCGGCGGCGCCGCTGCGGTCTATGGCGCGGATGCGGTGACGGGTGCGGCGAACATCATCACCCGCAGGAATATCGAAGGGTTCGAACTTTCGGCAACCACCGGCACCACCCAGCATGGCGGCGGCAGCAAGTCTCAGGTGTCGCTCGTCGCCGGCACGAAGTTCGCGGACGATCGTGGCTCCATCGTGATCGGTGGGACCTGGATGAAGAACGACCCGATCCGGTTCTTCCAGCGTTATGCGAAAAACACGAACCTCAGCTATCAGACCAATCCGGCCAACACTGGTCCCGCGGATGGCATTCCCGATCGGGTCGTCCGCTACAACATGACCAACATGTATCTTCAGCCCGTCGCCAACATCTATGTCGGCGGGAAAACCTATCTGCTCCAGCCCGATGGCACAGCGCAGATCGGCGCCTATGCCAATGGCTGTATTTCCGGCTGTGGTACGTCGCGCGACGGCGGCGACGGCGGGTTTCCGCAAAGCCAATATTGGAGCGACTTCCTGATCGCGCCGATCGAGAACGCCTCGTTCATCGGTCGTTTCGACTATGAACTGGCCGACTGGATCAGCTACGGATTTCGCTTCGACTATGGCCGCTCGCGCTACGACGCCTATCGCCGGCCCTATCGCGACGACGATCGCCTGACCTGGCTCAACGGCGCCGGTGGCGCGACAGCCTATCTCGACAATCCCTATCTGCCAGCGTCGTTCCGCCAGGTCATGGTCGCCAACAAGCTGACCTCGACTCCGGTTCGTCGCAGCTACGAGAATTTCGGGCAGATGACCGACTATAGCGATCGTCAGACCTTCACTGTCGGCAACAGTTTTTCGGGCAAGCTGCCCGGCGGCTTCGAATGGGAAGCTTTCTGGCAATATGGCAAGAGCAGCAACGATATCCATGCGGACAATGTCCCCATGGCATCCCGCTTCATCGCCGCGCGTGACGTCATCGCCGATCCGGTTACCGGCGCGCCGGTGTGCCGCAGCCAGGCAGCGCGCGCGATCGGCTGCGTGCCCTTCAACGTCTTCAGCACCGACCCGCTGACCGCCGAACAGCGCAACTGGATGATGGCGACGCGCCGCAAGCAGCGCGAGCAGACACAGACCATCTACGGCGCCAATGTTTCGGGCAGCCCCTTCGCGCTGCCCGCCGGCGACGTGCTCACGGTCTTCGGGGTCGAGCATCGCAAGGAGGCCATCCATAATGTCGACGACAACGGCGCGCGTCCGCCAGCCAACGAACTGTCGCACCTCGGCGCCTGGGCACCCTATGAGCCCGAACTGAGGGCCTCGAACGACGTTTCGGAAGTCTATGGCGAACTTGTCGTGCCGGTGCTGAAGGATTTGCCCTTCATCCACCGCCTGACCGTGGAGGGCGCATACCGCTATTCGGATTACAGCGATTTCGATGCGACCAACACCTGGAAGATCGGCGGCATCTGGATGCCGTTCAACGAACTGACCCTGCGTGCCGTCCGTTCCAGAAGCGTGCGCGTGCCGAATTTCGGCGAGCGTTATTCGTCGCGCGCCGTCCAGCAGATCGGTGTGCGCGACGCCTGCATGCAGCCCACATATAATGCCAACCCGACGCGCCAGCAGAATTGCGCGACATTGCTCGGTGCCTTGGGATTTGGGTCACCTCTGCCCAGCGAGATCGGCACGGGTTTCGTCACCACCGGCGGCAGTGCGGACGTCACCCCCGAAACCTCGGACAGTCTCAGTGTCGGTCTGGTCTGGCAGCCGCGTTTTCTGCCCGGCTTCGATCTGACCATCGATTATTGGAACATCAAGCTCGGCAACATGATCGCCGCGATCGCACAGCAGGACATATTGAACCTGTGCGTCGATCTGCCGTCGATCGAAAACCAGTTCTGCGATCGCATCACGCGTGACTCGCGCGGCTATGCCGAGGGTGTTGATACCAGTTACATGAATGTGTCCGAATCCGAATCCAAGGGCATCGACATCGGCGCCAGCTATCGGCGCAATCTGGGCAAGGGCCGACTGAACCTGGCTCTGCGCGCAAGCTATCTGCTCAAGTTCGAGACCACCACGCTACCCGGCGTCGCCACCAGCGTCATCGTCTATGACGGCGGCTACCAGAACCCCCATATTCGCGCCAATCTGTTCGCGCGATACGACATCGGCAAATGGGATATCGGCTTCAATACGCGCTATTGGGGCAAGGCGGTCAATTACACCAACGTGTCGGACGAAGCCTATGAGGGGAACCGGCTGCCCGCTCGCATCTACAACGATCTCAACATCGGCTGGCAGGTGACCGACAATGCCGCTGTCCGTGTCGGCATCAACAACCTCTTCGACGTGAAGCCGCCTTTTGCGCCGCGAACCTATTATCAGGGCGGCGGCGGCGTCTATGACGTCTCTGGCCGCTACGCCTTCGTCAACGTCAATTTCAAGTTTTGAGGGCGACCCGGTGATGAACAGCGCTTCGCGCACCCGTGCGCTCCGCCGCCGCGCCCTGGCGGCCACTTTTACCGTCGCGGCCATGATGGCCACCGTCATGGCCGGGGCGGCGAACGCCCGGTCTCCGATGGTCGTCGCGCATCGTGGTGGCGCGATGCTCCGTCCCGAGAATACGATGCCCGCTTTTCGGCGCGCTGCCGAACTGGGCGTCGACGTGCTCGAATTCGACATGGAGATGACAGCCGACGACCGCATCGTGATCCACCATGATGGCGACATCAATCCGGACTTCTGCGTGCCGGATACGGGTTCGGCTGTGGTTCCCGGCCCGGTGCGCGGACTCAGCTTCGCCGACATCGGCCAGTTCGATTGCGGCACGCGGGCGCGTCCTTCCTATGCCGGCAAGGCCTTTGTGGCCGTGCCGGGTGCGCGCATCCCGTCGCTGGACGATGTGCTGAGCGCCTTCAGCGGCAGCAAGGCACACTTCTTCGCGGAGACGAAAATTCCAAAGGAGGCCGATGTCGATCCGGTCAAATTCGCCACGTTGCTCGATGCCGCGGTGCGCCAATATGGACTGGAGGACAGGCTGATCCTGCAATCCTTCGATTTCCGCACCATCGATGCGCTTCATGCGATCAACCCGCGTATCCGCACCTGCCTGCTCGGCGCGCAGAAACTGACCAGGGACTATCTGGCGTTGCTTCGTCAGCATCATGCGACCTGCATCGTGCTGGGTCATGCGGACATCGACGCACATGGCGTGCGAGAACTACAGGGCGCCGGGATCATCGTTTATTCCGGTGTCGGTGACACCCCGGACGAATGGCGGAAATATCTCGATCTCGGGGTCGATGCCATTTTCACCAACGAGCCGGAGGGGCTGATCGGATTCCTGCGACAGTCCGGGTTGCGTCGCTAGCCGGTCCGCAAAATTTCCCCGCGGGATTGCTTCGCCTGGTCTTCGTGGCAAAACGCCGTTCTCGAAAACGGGAGGATGCATGACCAGCCGACGCGGGTTTCTGGGGATCGCCGGCGCGGGCATGCTCGCCGCCTTCGACGCACATGCGCAGTCGAGCGATAGCTTCGCCACATGGGATGCGCGGCTTTCGGCTGCCGGTCTTCCCGGTCTGTCGGTCGCTGTGCTCGGCGGCGGGCGCGTGACCAGGACCTGGCAGTTCGGCGTCGCGAAAGACGCCGTGCCAGTCGGCCCGCAGACGCGCTTCCAGGCCGCATCGATCAGCAAGCCGGTGACCGCGATCGCCGCGACGCGACTGGTCCAGCAAGGCATATTGTCGTTCGACGATCCGGTGCTTCCGCGCCTCAAGAGCTGGCAGCCCAAGGCCGATCTCGATGCGTGGAGCCGGATCACGCTCCGCCAGTTGCTCACCCATTCCGCCGGTCTGACCGTCCATGGCTTTCCGGGCTATGCGGTTGGCGCCCCGCGCCCGACGGTGCCACAGATCCTCGACGGCATCGCGCCGGCCAACACGCCTGCGGTCACCGCGACGCTGCCGGCCGGCGCGTGGAAATATTCCGGCGGCGGCACCACTGTCGCGATGCTGCTGATGACTGACGTCACAGGTCGCGATTTCGCCGAGCTGATGGACGATCTGGTCATTCGTCCCCTCGGCCTGCGTGATTCGAGCTTTCGTCAGCCGCCAGCGTCCAATCCGCGTCTCGCCTTTGGTCATGACGCAGCTGGCAAGCCGGTCGAGGGCGGTTTCCATATCTATCCGGAACAGTCCGCGGCTGGGCTGTGGACCACGCCATCGGATCTGTGCCGGATCGCCGCATCGCTCATGCCCGGCGGACGGTTTCGCGATGTCGCCGGCATCATGCTCGCGCCGCAGCCGGGGCTGTCGCTCGGTCGCAACCGGATGGGGATCGGCTTCATGCTCGGCGCGGAGAACGAACCCGCCAGCTTCTTCCACAATGGCGGCAACGAAGGCTTTCGCGCCTTTCTCGGCGCGCTGCCCGAAACCGGCCAGGGCATTGCGATGATGTGGAACGGCGAGGCGCCGGTCCCGATCCGCAACGAGATGATGAAGGCGGTTGCCCAGCAGGAGGGCTGGCCCGAACGTGCGTTCTGGGCGACGATGAATCCGGCTCCGGCTCCGGCTCAAACGTCGCGTTAGGCTAGGACTATAGGCCCCAGTTCGGATTCCTCAGATCTCCGTATAGCGCATAGTCGAACGCCTTCTGGGTATCGTCGGCGTGGCGATCCTCCCAGAATCCGCGCGGAAGATTCGCGATACCGACCATGCGGATCGCCATGGTCTGCGGATCCTTGCCCATCACCAGCGCGCGGTCCTTACGCTCGCGCAGCCACGTCTCGGCATGAGGACCCAGATCTTTCCACTGGCGCGGATACAGGTTGGTGGCGAGTGCGCCGCTGCGCATATCCGGCCAGAGCGGCGCAAGGGCGAGTTCCCTTGGCGTCATCGCCCGTTCGCGCAGCACGGCGCAATCCGCGCCGATCGCGGCGCGCTGCGCACCGCGCCAGGCGGCCTGGTTGTCGCGGCCGTCCGGGCCGAATTGCGCGAGCGTGTCGAAACTGTCGGACCAGCCTCGGTCGCGGTCGAAGGCGAGTTTCCGCAATTCCAGCGTTTCGATCGTTTCGGCCAGCGCAGCGGCGCGCCGGCCGGCTTCGACATGCGCTTGCCAGGCGGAGACCGCATAATCGCTGCTCATGATGTTGCGTTCGTAGAAATCGGGCAAGGCCGCGTCGAGCGTGGCGAGCAGCGGCGCAAGCGCACCGAATGCCTCGCTGCGCGCGCCGGGCCGCACGCCGTCATACAGGATTTCGCACCAGGAAACGAAGACGGCGCGCAACACCTGCAGCTTCAACGCGGCGCCGATCTCGGCACTCAAACTCCATGGTGCATCGTCGATCCGCGCCATGCCGTAGAGACCACGCAACGCGGCGCGGACGGCGACGGCGCGCTTGTCCGTATCGTCCTTCAGCCCGGCGAGCTGTATGGCCGGCGAAAGGTCGTCGGGCCGCCGCTTCGACCAGAATTCGAACCAGCTCACTGTGCGGCGATCGCCGGTTCAGCCTGCCGCCCCGCGGGCGCGGCGGCGACCAGGAAGGCGATGGTCGTGCCGATGCAGAGCTGGAAGGGGAAGGCGAGATGGCTCAGCATTTCCGGGAAACCGAGCGCGGTGGCGATCGCGGGCTGCAGCAGCAGCACCGTGATGAAGCCGGCGATCAGCGATGCGATCACCGATCCCGTCGTGCCGCGCTGTGTGAAGATCGCGGCCAGATAGACCCCCAATAGCCCGGCATAGGCGAACACCATCACCTGCAGCGCGAATTCGAGCAGGCCGAGCTTGGCATAATGCTGCCAATAGAAGGACAGTACCGCCACGATCAGCATCGCCACGCCGATCACGCCCATGCCCGCGCGGCCCGCCTGGACGTAATGATGCTCGGGCGGTTGCGCCGCCGCGCCGCGCCGCTCGCGCCATGGCCGGTAGAAATCCTGGATCAGCACGGAGGACATCGCATTGAGCGCGGAATTGGTCGTCGCGACGGCGGCGGCCATGATCCCGGCGGTGACCAGCCCGCGCAGGCCCGACGGCAATTGCGTCAGGATATAATGCATGAAGATGCTGATCTTCTCGCCGGCAAAGGCCTGGCCCGCGCTGGCGGTGGCACCACCCATCAGCTCCGGCCGGTCATAATAGACGTGCAGCAACAGCCCGATGGTGATGAAGATCGCAACCACCGGCACCGTGGCGAGCACCGACATGTACAGGCTGCGCGACCCCGTCCGCGCGTCCTTGCAGGCGAGCAGTCGCTGCGTCGTATCCTGGTCGAGCCCCGACGACGCGATATAGAGCAGCGCGATTCCGGTGATGATCGCGAGCAGCGAGAATGGCTTCGACAGATCGGTCGAGAGATCGAACAGGCGCAGTTTGTCGACCCCGCCCGGCGCCTGCATCAACCCCTGGATGATCTCCGCATTGGTCGCCGGGATCGCCATGCGGATGAAGATCAGCACCGTGATCGCGGAGCCCACCATGATCACGAACTGGACCAGATCGATCCACAGCACCGACTTCAACCCGCCGACAAAGGTGGAGAGGAAGCTGGCGACGACGAGCACCGCCGCGGCGATCATGATGCCTTCCGCACTCACGGTCGAGGTCATCACCATCGCGACCGCTATCGCCGCCAGATAGACGCGCGCGCCACCGGCGAGCACGCGGCCGAACAGGAACATGCCGCCGGCCCAGCGCGTCGCGCGCGCATCGAACCTGATGGTCAGCAACTCGTAGACCGTCGTCACCCGCGCTGCATAGAATCGCGGGATCAGGATTTTCGCCACGAAGATCGCGCCGATCAGCCCGCCCAGATTGGTGCCAAGATAGGTGAAGTCGCCATGATAGCCGAAGTCCGGTCCGCCCAGGAACGTCGCGGCGGACTGGGTGGCCGACAGCACCGACACCGCGGCCAGCCAGGCGGGAACGGTGCCCCCGGCCAGGAAATAGTCATGGGTATTCTCGGTATGCCGGGGCATGAAGAGCCAGGCGCCGGCGACGAGCAAGGCGAGATAGCCAAGGATCACGACCCAATCGAGGGTGCTGAACGGCAGGGACATGGCCATCTCCAATAGGGATCGATCGGGCGCGGATCAGTAGAGCAGATAGCGCGCGCGCCGCGCCTTGAACCGGTTCAGCTCGCCCTGCCAGCCCGCGACGACGGTGCGCGGATCGGTGCCGGCCTTGATCTGGTCGAGCACAGCGCGGTTGCGCAGCAGCCGGTCGACCTTCTCGATCTCGAACGCCTTGCCGTAGAGTTTCCACAGGGCCGACACCGCCTCGACGCCGAGCGCCGGGGCGTCGAGACGGGTGCGGTCGCGGATGATGAACTCGACGCCTTCGATGTGCTGGCCGATGAACTGGTTATGCGCCTCGCCCGTCGGGACATAGACGACCGGCAGGAAACTGACGCCGGGGATCGCCCGCGCGTTGAGGTAGGCGGCCAGCTCCACCCCCTTGATCCACGGCGCGCCGAAGCGGAGGAACGGCGGCTCGGTCGCGCCCTTGATGTTGACGTTGGTCCCTTCGAGCAGCGCGGTGCCCGGGTAGACCGCCGCCTGCGTCACGCTGCGCAGATTGGGTGAGGGGTTGATCCACAGCAGCCCGGTATCGTCATACCAGTCGCTGCGTTTCCAGCCGGTCATGCGGATGACGGTGAGCTTCGCGCCGATCCTGTCCTCTGCGTTGAACATGCTCGCGAGCTCGCCAAGCGTCATGCCCGGGCGCATCGGTTCCGAATGGGGGGTGACGTAATCCTCGCGGCCGGGGGTCGAGACCGGGCCCTGCACCGCGATGCCGTTGACCGGGTTCGGCCGGTCGAGAAGTACGACCTCTACCTTGTGCGCGGCGGCCGCCTGCAGGAAATATTTGGTCAGCGTCTGGAACGTCCAGTAACGCACGCCGGCATCCTGCAGGTCGATGACGACGGCATCGATCCCGGCAAGCTGTTGCGCATTGGGCCGCTTGTCCGCGTCGGCCCTGCCATAAAGGCCGATGATCGGCAGCCCGCTCGGCTTGTCCACCGCGTTGCCGACATTTTCATCGTCCTGCGTCGCGTCGATGCCATGCTCGCCGGCGAACAGCCGCACCACCTCCAGCCCCGGCACCGCGGCCTGCGCATCTTTGCGCAGTACGTCGATCGTCCGGCGCCCCTGTCCGTCGACGCTGATCGGATTGGCGAGGATGGCCAGCCGCAGCCGTCCGCCATGGCGCGCTGCGATTTCGCGCAGCGGCGCGAAGCGCTGATCCTGCAGCACGTCGATGCCGGTCCGGACGCGCGCCTGCGCCGGCATCGCCGCGAGCAGCGCGACGATCAGGATCAGCATTCGTCTCATCATGGCGCCTTCGCCTTGGCTGGCGCGGACGCATCGAGCGCGGTCAGCACCGCCGTATGAATCGCGGGGCGCGCCTGGTTGATCAGACTGGTGTCGCGGGTCGGGTTCACCCGATTGCTCAGAAGGATCACGAAGGCGTCGCGATCGGGATCGATATAGATGGTCGTGCCGGTGAAGCCGGTGTGCATGATCGCGCGTGGCGAGGCGAGCGCCCCTGCGAACCCGCCGGTCGCTGCCGCCGGCATGTCCCAGCCCAGCGCGCGCATGCTGCTCGGCGGAATGCCCTGCCGGCTGGCGAAGAGCGTGGCGGTGCTCGCGCGGAACAGTCTCTTGCCCGCATAGTTGCCGCCGCCCAGCCAGAGCTGCGCGAGTTTCGCCAGATCCGAAGCGGTGGAGAACAGTCCGGCATGACCGGCGACGCCGCCCATCAGATACGCATTCTCGTCATGGACGACGCCATGCACCAGCATGTGACGAAGCTGGTCGTCCTGCTCGGTTGGCGCGATGCGGGCCAGTTTCGAACGCGGCGGCCGGAATCCGGTATCCTTCATGCCGAGTGGCCCGAAGACGTTCGCCTGCAGGAACCGGTCGAGCGACTGCCCGGAAACGCGCGCGACGATCTCACCGATCAGGATCAGGTTCACGTCCTGATAGCGGTATGCGGTGCCCGGCGCGTCGGCGACCGCCATCGTATCAATCTGCTGCAAGATGCCCTGCCGGTCCCTGGCGTGATGCCATAGCGGGTCGCCGGTCTTCAACCCCGAACTATGGGTGAGCAACTGGCGGACGGTGATCCGGTCATGCTCGGCGGTGCCGGCGAACGCTGGCAGATACTGGATGACGGGCGCGTCGAGATCGAGCTTGCCGCGATCGTAGAGGATCGCGGCGGCGGTGGTCGTGCCCACCACTTTGGTCAGCGAGGCCAAATCGAAGATCGCATTGACCGGCATCGCCGGTGCATCGGACGCCACGTCGCGGCGACCAAAGGCCTTGAGCGCAACCAATCGTCCATGCTGACCCACCGCCAGCACTGCGCCCGGAAACGCCTTTTGGGCGACAAAGCCATCCACTTCGGCAAAGGCGCGGGCGAAGCGGGTTTCCTGCGCCTCAGTCGCGATCGTCAATTGCCGGACGGGGTGACGGGCAGGCGCGTCGGCATGGCCCGGCTGGCCGCAGAGCATCAGCAGGCCGGCCGTCGCCAATGTCCAGCAGCGCTTATTCGCGACCCTGTTCCTGTCTTTCATTCGCCCCCGGTGCTTCGCTTGAGGGCCGCCGACAAGATCGGTTGGTGGCCAAGCCATATTCGCGGCGACAGAATGATCGTGTCGGACGCGCGGGGTCAAGTGGCTCCTACTTGTCGCCCGGCACGTCTTGGACCGGGTGTCCGTTGCGAGGTCGGCGTCAAAGCCGATCCATGCGAAGCCAGCGGCGATCCCCCAGCCATGCCTTGGCGAGCGCCTGCCGTGCCGCCGCCGCTTCGGGGGCGTGGCCCAGCGCGGCTTCACTGTGCATCAGGCCGTACAGCGCCCATCCATTGCCCGGCGACTGCACAAGTGCGGCGCGAAAGGCATCCCGCGCCTCGGCATATCTCTTGCTCTGGAACAGTGCGGCCCCCAGCGACTGGCTGACCGGATAATACCAATAGGGCGGCTCCTGATAGGGAATGCGGCCCTCGATCGCGATGGCGCGGGTATAATGGTCCGCAGCGTCGCGATAACGGCCGCCGGCCGCGGCGAAGCGCCCGCGCGCAACCGCCTCCGCCAGCGCCAGCAGGTCGGGTGCCGGCACACCCTGCGCGATCATGTCGGCAAAGCGGTTCGAGGCTTTCAGTGCGGCCATCGCCGCAAGCTCGCGGTCGAAACCTCTCTTGTCGCGAAGCTGGGCATAGGCAACGGCACGCGCATAATGCCGCATCGCCGTGGGATAGGGCAGGCGCGGATCGGGCGCGGGCGCGGCCAGGATCGCCTTCGGCTCGGCGAATTGGGCGAGCGCGAGCCAGGGCGCTGCGTCGATCGCCTGGATCCACGCGATCCTGGCCGACGTCGCCGGGTCGAGCACAGACCGCAGGCGTTTCGCTTCGCTGATCGCCGTCTTCATGTCGCCGGCCATTTGCGCGGCGGCGACGATGAAATGGATGTTGTGCGGATAATAGCCGTATCGCACGAGGCCCTGATCGTCCGTGTCGCGGATGAATGCCTCGTCCGCCCGTGCGGCCGCGACGTTCACGCGGATCGAATCCGCATGGCGCCCGCGCAGCGCATAGATATGGCCCGGCATATGGACGAGATGCCCGGCGCTGGGCGCGAGCGGGGTGGCGAGCCGGTCCGCCGCCGCCTCGGCCCGCTCGGGATCGCTGGCCTCGAGCAGATGGATCTGGAGATGCGCCGCCTGCACATGCGTCGGGGCGCGGCGCAGCACGGTTTCGACCAGGCGAACCGCCTCGCCGCTGCGGCCGATGGGGGTGCGCTTGTCGGCTTCCCAGTAATTCCACGGCGTGGTGTTCATCGCCGCTTCGGCCGCCAGCACCGCAACGTCGTTGTCGTCGGGAAAGCGGCGTGCGACGCCGATCATCGCATCGGCATAGGCTGCGTCCAGTGCCGCGCGATCCGCGGTGGCGTCACGGGAATAGCGACGCGCCACCGCTTCGATCAGCGCCCGCTCGGCTGGGCCGGCGCGATCGCGCAGTGCCATTGCCCGGTCCTTCGCCGCGAGTGCGGCCGACCGGTCGCGTTCGTCCATCGGCGCGTTGATATTGGGGCCAAGCGCCACCGCTTCCCCCCACCAGCACATCGCGCAGCCCGGATCCAGGCGCTGCGCCTCGCGAAACGATCGCACGGCGCCGGCGTGATTGAAACCATAGGTGAGCAGCAGGCCCTGACTGAAATAACGCTGCGCATCGGGCGCGCGCGTCGTCACCCTGAATGGCGATGTCGTCAGGTCGCGATAGAGCGGGATCGGCCTGGACCGGCTTGCCGGTGCGGCCACGGCCGCCGCAATCAGCAACTCGCGCATGAGCGTGTTGCCCATTGTCCTGGATCCGCAGATCAACCCGGCAATGCGGCTGGGGTCGAGCGCAGCCAATGTCGCCGACGAGATATGTGGACCGGACGAGAAGCTCGCGAGAGTCAGCCCCGCTCCACCAATGGCAAAAACTTTCCAGAACCGCCTCATACATCCTTCCCCGTGATGCGATGAGCCAAACCGGCGGCGAAGGATAACATGAGTGCGGGAGCGCAACAAACGCGCGCGCTGGACAAGGAATCCGACGATCCATCCGGGGGCGGAGGGGGGCTCAATATTGCTGAATCTTTGCCGGTCTAGGTGCCGATTGTAGCGAAAGCGTCATGAACGCGTGGAATAGGCGCGCTCCTCACAATGCCCGGCGCCGCGGACTCACGTCCTCGCGGTGCTTTTGTAGGGGGGCTTCAAATGTTGCAAAAATCCGTGTCCGTTCTGGCGGTTGCCGCCTGTCTTGTCTTCGCTCCACAGGCGAGCGCGCAGGACGTTCCGCCCACCGAGGCTGAGGCCGATGCCGGCGATGGTGGGGACATCGTCGTGATCGGCAGCGGCCAGACGCGCTCGGTCTCGACCTTGCTGCCCTCGAACCTCGATGTGCTGCCGCCGGGCGTCAGCGCGCAGAAGGCGCTGAACTTCCTGCCGGGCGTCAGCGCGCAGTCGATCGACGCACTGGGCGTCAATGAAAAGTCGATGACGCTTCAGGTGCGCGGCTTCAACACCACCCACCTTGGCTATGCACTCGACGGCATCCCGCTGGGCGATGGCGCGTACAATAATTACAACGGCCTCAGCATCAGCCGCGCGCTGATCTCGGAGAATCTCGGCCGGGCCGAGCTTGCAACGGGCATTGCCGGCCTCGCCATTCCCTCGACCAGCAATCTGGGCGGCGCGGTGACCTATTTCTCCAGCTATCCGCGCAGGGATATGGGGTTCACCGCCAACGCGACCGTCGGCAGCGAGAGCACCAAGCGCATCTTCGCGCGCTTCGACACTGGCGAGCATGGCGGCTTCTCGGCCTATCTCTCCGGCCAGTATCACCAATATGATCTGTTCGTGGACCAGGCGGCCTATAACAAGTCCACCGGCAAGCAGTTCAACGGCAAGCTGATGTACGAATTCAACGGCGGCAAGATCACGGCCTTTGCGGATATCTCGCGCACCAACCAGGCCAGCGACGCCTATATCTCGAAAGACATGCTTGCGCGCCTGGGCTGGGATCAGGGCGGCTATGCGCCGAACTGGCAGGGCTATCTCGACCGCGCCTATTGCGCGGTGACGGGCCCGACGGCGCCGACCAAGTGCATCGATTCGGTGCTGCCGGAGAAGCGCTCGGACGTGACCTTCACCAACGGCCAGATCCTGCGCAGCGACAATCTCTATTATCTGGCCGGTGAATTCGACCTCGCCAAGTCGCTCAGCGCACGCGTGCAGGGCTATCACCACAAGAACAAGGGAGCCGGCAACAACTGGATCATGGGCTGGTCCAAACAGGGCACGGCCGATACGGCCGACGACGTGCCGGTCCAGATCCGCGACACCCGCTACACCATCGACCGCAGCGGCGTGCTCGCCAGTCTGGCATGGGAAGCCGGCTTCAACCATCTCCAGGCGGGAATGTGGTTCGAGGACAATACCAGCAGCGCCGCGCGCTATATCTGGACCAATGTCAAAGGCCCGTTCAGCCTGGCCCAGTATCTGAAGGGCCAGCCGGACACGGCCCAGTGGGTGCAGGAAACACATTGGAAGACGTGGCAGTTCTACGTCCAGAACACGATGAAGTTGCTCGATGACGCGCTGACCATCGATTTCGGATTCAAGAGCACCTATTCGAAATCGGATGCCCGCGCGATCGACGGCATCGCCAAGGCGGCCCCGCCGGCCTCCAGCCAGTTCGCCAGCGGCACGCTGGTCGCCAAGGACAATTTCCTGCCGGAAGTGGGCGTGCATTGGGATGTCGCGCCCGGCCACGAACTGTTCGCGAGCTATGCCGAGAATATGGCGATGTTCCAGGGCGGTTTCAAACTGGGTCCGCAATCGGTGTCGCAGGCGGTCTGGGACGTGCAGGGTAAGACGCTGAAGCCGGAAACGTCGAAGAGTTTCGAAGGCGGCTACCGCTATGTCAGCGGTCCGCTCCAGGTTTCGCTGGCCGCCTACAAGGTGAATTTCAACGATCGCCTGCTGCAGTATAATCCCTGTCCGACCAACCAGCAGCAGAATCCCGGCTGCGGCAATTCCTTCCACAATGCCGGCGGCGTCACCAGCAAGGGCGTCGAGCTGGGCGTGCTTTGGAAGCCGGCACCGTGGCTGAGCTGGTACAATTCGGCATCGTACAACAAGTCGACCTATGACGAGAATCTCAACTGGTGCACGGGTGCCACCTGCGTCGTGAAGCAGACCGCCGGCAAGCAGCAGGTCGATACGCCGAAGGAGATGTTCGCCAGCGTGCTGACCGTGACCGAAGGCGGTTTCTCCGGCTCGCTGATGGGCAAATATACCGGCAAGCGTTATTACACCTACACCAACGACCAGAGCTTTGGGGGCTACACCACGTTCGACCTTGGCCTCGGATATCGTTTCGGAGACGTCGGCCCGCTGAAGGGTGCGAAGCTGTCGCTGAACGTCACCAACCTGACCAACAAGCGCTATGCGACGAACTTCGACAGCAGCGTGTTCGCGCCGGATGACGCGCCGGGCAGCATCGTGGTGTTCCATGCTTCGGCCCCACGTCAGGTCTTCGGGTCGCTCAGCTTTGGTTTCTAGATGGCCAGGCGCGACTAAATGGCTAGGCGCGGCCGGGTTTATCCTGATGTCGCTCTTCCCCGGCGTTGTCGCCGGGGAAGAGCCCATCACCCGGCCGAATCTGGACCGGACCGAGGGCGCACGCACCGTCACGCTGAACGGCCGCACCTTCATCAATCGGGGGCTTGTCGGCGCCGGCCGGCTGTCGGCGGACACGGTCGATTTCCTCGGCGATACGCTCGGGTCCTTTTCCTCGCTGCAGGTGGCGCCGGGCAGCTGGACGCGTGTCGGCGATCATTATGAAGCGATCCTGTGGACGCTCCCTGACAGGGGACGCAACGACCCCTCGGCGAACCTCTTCTTCGACTATCCGGCCCGGCTGCATCGTTTCCGCATCCGTTTTTCCCCCAGCGATGGCCAGTTCACTCTCTTGCCCGACGGCGGGCTGGAACTGCGCGACTTTCGCGGACGGCCATTCACCGGTGCCGATCCGGGCGCGGGAACATTGGTGGAGCGTGGTATCGTTCTGCCGGCACCCGCCAGCGGTCCGGGCCGCGGCAAGGTGTCGCTCGACGCGGAGTCGCTGCAGTTCACCCGTAATGGCGGCTTCTATGTCGGCGACGAATATACCGCCAATGTCTATTATTTCGACCGGCGCGGCCGTTTGCGCGGTGTGATTCGTCCACCTGCCGCGATCACGCCCGGCCGCGACGGACAGCTCTGGTTCGGTTCGTTGCAGGCACCGGAGACCGGCCGACGCAACAACCAGGGGGTCGAAGGCATGTCGCTCTCGCCCGACGGCCGCACCCTGTTCGTGGCGCTGCAGAGCGCGCTGATTCAGGACAGCGCCACCGGCAATGCGGCTGGCCGCACCAACACGCGCGTGCTGGTCTATGACGTCAGCCGCACGCCGACGCCGGCGCGGCCCATCGCGCATCATGTCGTGCAATTGCCGATCTATGCCGACGACGGGGATGGCGGGCCCCCCAATCGCACGGCCGCGCAAAGCGAGATCCGCGCGCTCGACGGACACAGCTTCCTGATGCTCGCGCGCGATGGTGCAGGTCGTGGTGCGGATGGCAAAAAACCCATCGTCTACAAGAGTATCCTGCTGGTCGACGTCACTGGCGCGACCAACCTTGCCGGCACCGGATATGAGACGGGCACGGCATCCTTGCTGCAGGATCCGGCACGCACCGTGTTGCGGCCGGACATCGTTCCGGCTGCGCAGGTCGAACTGGTGAACATGCTCAATCCCGTCCAGCTTGCGCGCTTCGGACTGAGCATCGATGCGCTGTCGGAGAAATGGGAAGCGATGGATCTCGTGTCCATCCTGGAGCCCGGCCGGCCGGCCGACTATTTCCTGCTCGTCGGCAACGACAATGATTTCATCGCGCGCCGCTGCCGGATGTCCGGCCAGCCCTGCGATGCCGACCTGGACAATGACAGCCGAATATTGGTCTATCGCGTGAGCCTGCCAGCGCCGTTGCGGTAGATGAGCATAGCATGCGGCCCCGGCCGGGCGTTTCGCCGGCTGCTCGATCTGGTTTCCAACCTGTCGTGCTTCGAACTGGAGGCCTGGGTGCCCACGACGGCGGAGAGCGGACGGCTCTGGCTGCCCTTTGAGGGAGACCGGATGCTTTCGATCATCCTGTCGAAAGCGATGCTGCTGGCCGCCGACGAAAAGATCACCGATCCGGTCATCCCGCGGCAGCTCTGACGATCCCGGCGCCGATGTCGCGACGCATCGACTATCGGATCATGACTTGCGGGGTTTGCGCGCTGCCGGGCTGCCGACATGGCCGGTATAGGATTGATAGAGCTGGGCCAGGCGATCGAGCCGCGTTTCCACCGTCGGGCCGAGTTCCGCGATCACGTCGTTGACGAGAAGATTGACCGCACATCCCATCGAGACCTGCGAACTCCAGAATAGTTCGACCTCGGTCGACACCGCGATGATGTGTCTGCTGAATTTCCGGATCCAGTCGCAGAATTTGTCGGTCAGCATCACGACCGGAATTCCCTCCGCGCTCGCCTGCGCCGCCAGGTCGTGCGACTGTTCGGAATAGCGCCGCAAGTCGACGAGGACGAGGCAGCGATCCGCCGGGTCGCCTGCGAAGATCTCGTGATAATTGCCCGCCGCTCCGTCGATCAGGCTGACGCCCTCCCTGGCATATTGCAATTGATACGCCAGTGCCGCCGCCACGGCACGCTCGGTCTGGAAGCCCGCGACATGCACCTGGCGGCTATGCGCGAGCAGCGCGACGATCTCTTTCCAGCCTTCGGTTTCCGCCATCGCATAAACTTCGACGATGGCGGCAAGCTCCAGCTCCAGGCTCTGCTTGGTGCGGCGACCTTCTCCGCGTCCATCGAAATACTGGGTCACCTGATCGCCGACGAGCCAGGGCGCGCCCGACATCGTCGTGCGCAAACCCGCCTTCAGATCCTTGAAATGACGATAGCCCATCTTGCGTGAGAAGCGCCCGACAGTGACCGCGCTCACCCCCAGCTTTTCCGCGATGGAATCGGCGCTCTCGAACGCAATGCCGCCACGATTGGTCAGGATGAAATTGGCGATCGAGCGCTCCGCGGGCGAGAGGTGCTGAAGGTCGCCTTCCAGCCGTTGCAACAGGCTGAGCGATGTCTCGGTTCCACCGTCCACGGATGGTCTCTCCCCACATTTCGTCTGGCTGACGTGTTTAGAATAGCCGCTCCGTCCACGCCAGCACGCCATCCATCCCCCGTCTGTATGGTTATAAATATCACATCACTTGACAGTAAGATAGAATTCTGACGAATTAAAGGCAACAGGTGGGGCGTGAGCGACTCCGCGGATCAGATTGGGGGGTAAAGTGGGAATGGATCGGAACTTCAAAGGCGCGCTTCTGGCGCGGGCCGGAAGCGGGTTGGCGCTGGCGATCGTGCTCGCCTGTTCGGCGGGTGCCGCAGCGCAGACCGGGCAAGCCGCGGTTGAACAGGGGGAAAACGCCGACGACATCATCGTCACTGCGCAGAAGCGCGAGGAAAAGCTGCGCGAAGTGCCGATCTCGATCAGCGCGGTGACGGGCGACCAACTCACGACCCAGGGCGCGAGCCGCTTTTCGGATTATGCCGGCTACATCCCCGGCATGGCCTTTTCAGCGAGCGGGATCGCGGGCCAGGGCGAGATCAACCTGCGCGGCGTAACGACGGCGCTCAGCCCGACCGCCTCGACCGCAATCTATATCGACGAGGTGCCGACCACCACCCACGGCACCTGGGGCGGCAGTGGTTACAAGCCCATCGATCTTTTCCCCTATGACCTTGAGCGGGTGGAAGTGCTGCGCGGGCCGCAGGGCACGCTGTATGGCGACAGCACGATCGGCGGCCTGGTCAAATATGTTACCCGTACCGCCGATGTCGATGATTTCTCGGGCGCGGCAGGCGTGGAGGGCATCGCGGTCACCGGCGGAGACGGCCTGGGCGGCGGTGCGCGCGCGATGGTCAATGTGCCGGTCGCGCCAGGCGTGCTCGGCGTGCGCGTCAGCGGCTTCTATCAGAAGAATCCGGGGTTCGTGACCAATCCCCTGACCGGCGCGAAAGGAACGAACGAGACAGAGCAGCGCGGCGTGCGCGTTGCTCTGCGCCTGGCGCCAAGCGAAGCCTTCTCGATCGACGCCCAATGGCTGCACAGCGAATTCAATGGGGACGGGCGTGCCTATACGCGCCTGGCGCCGGGTACGACCCAGCCGCTGTATGACAAGGACGAGTATGATTTCCGGCTTCCCGAACCAACCCGCCAGAAATTCGACCTGCTGTCGGCAACCGCGCGCTATGATTTCGGCCCGGTCAACCTGACCTCGGTCACCGGTTATTCGCGCAACCTCAATGTCCTGAACGCCGATGCGAGCAGCCTCATGACCGGCTGGATCGACATGCTGACCGGTGGAGCGGTGACCGATGGCCAGGGTCGGGCCGAAGGGCCGACAGCAAACAAGAAATTCAGCCAGGAAGTGCGGCTCGCCTCGGCGCAGGATCAGCGGTTTACCTGGCAGATCGGTGGCTATTACAGCGTCGAGGATACCGACACCGTCCAGTCCTATGTGCCTTACCGCGCCAACGGCACGGTCTTCACCGAACTGCTCGAAGTCTATCGGGACGCCGTCAAGTCGCGCTACACCGACGTGTCCGCTTTCGCCAACGCGACGTTCAAGATCACCGACAAATGGGAAGTTTCCGGTGGTATCCGGCATTCGCGGATCACCGACGATTTCCATGAAGAGGCGGTTGGAAGCTTTCTGTCGGGAAGCCAGACCGTCCCCTATTTCGACGACATCAAGACCAGATACAAAGCGACGACCTGGTCGCTGACCACACGCTATATCGCCAATGACGATTTGATGATGTTCGCGCGCGCGGCCAGCGGCTTCCGTGCTGGCGGCATCAACTATACCTGGCCCGGCGCGCAGAAAAGCTACGATCCCGACAGCCTGGTCAGCTACGAAGCCGGCGTCCGCGCCGATTTCCTGAACGACAAGGCGAGCATCGACCTGACGGTCTATTATCTCGACTGGAAGGATTTCTTCATCCTGGCCTTCACGCCCGACGCATTCGAATTCGGCTATCAGATCAATGGCGGCAAGGCGAACGGCCTGGGCACCGAATTCACCGGCACGCTGCGACCGGCCAAGGGCCTGACGCTCACCACGACCGCGGCCTATTACGGGCTGAAGGTGCGTCAGGATCTGCCATCGATCGGCGCCGAGGCGGGGGATCGCACGCCGACCAGCCCGGCCTGGTCGGGCTCGGTCCTGGCGAATTACGACGCGCCGTTGTCGGGGGACTGGAATTTCAGCCTGGGCGGCGGTCTCCGATGGGCGAGCCATACTTCGACGCGTTTCATCCACGATCCGCGCGCATTGCGGCTCGACGGCTATGCCGTGGTCGACCTCAACGCCGCCGTCTCCAACGATCGCTGGACGCTGCGCGGCTATGTCCGCAACCTCGCCAATGACCGGACTTTCATATCGGACGGCGGCCAGGGCCGCGGCATATTCATGAACCCGCGCACCATGGGTGTTGCGCTCGATATGCGCTTCTAGAGCGCCGCCCATCAAAGGCGGGATTGGCGCCCATCTGCTCAAAATATGAACTGCCGGGCCCCAATGAGGCCCCTGGCAAGGAGAGTGAAATGCTGAAAATCATCCTGTGCGCCGCTGTCACCCTGACCGCCTCCGTTCCGGCCGTCATGGCGGCCCCGAACCCCGACGAATTTCGCAAGAATGTGGACCGCTTCGTGGAAAGCGAGATGAAGGCCGAGCAGGTTCCCGGCGCCGCCGTGGCCGTGGTCTATAAGGGCCAGGTCGTGATGGCGAAGGGCTATGGCCGCGCCACGCTGGAGTTCGACGTGCCCGTCGGCACCGACACGCTGTTCCAGTCCGGCTCGGTCGGCAAGATGTTCACCTCGGTCGCGGTGATGCGGCAGGTCGAGCAGGGCAGGATGCGGCTCGACGACCCGGTCTCGAAATATCTGCCCGATGCGCCGGCCAGCTGGCGCACCATGACCGTCCGCCAGTTGATGAATCATACATCGGGCGTCGCCAACCTGGGTGGCGAGTTCTACGCCGGCAAGGATTTCAGTGACGAGACCTATATTAAGCAGGCCTATGCCAGGCCGCTCGACTTCGCTCCCGGTGCGAGATGGAGCTACAGCAACACCGGTTATGCCTTGCTCGGCATCCTGGTGAAAAAGGCCACCGGTCGCAGCTATCTCGACATACTCGCAACCGATGTGTTCGGGCCGCTGGGCATGACCACCGCGCGCGAACTCAACGACAGCGACGTCGTGAAGAACCGGGCCGCCGGCTACAAGCTGGTCGACGGCGTGGTGAAGAATCAGGACTTCAGCTACGCCAATCTGAATCCGACGGGGGATGGCGCGCTCTATCTGTCGATCAAGGACATGATCGCCTGGAACCGCGGCGTCGAGCAGGGCAAGGTGCTGAGCGCGGCCGGCTGGAAACAGATCTGGATGCCGGCGAAGCTCAACAGCGGCAAGCCCTATCCCTATGGTTTCGGCTGGAACGTCGAGCAGGCCGGCGGCACACCGCGCTATCACCATGGCGGGGCCTGGCAGGGCTTCAAGACCTATTATTCGCGCTATCTCGGCGACGAGCTGGCGATCATCGTCCTGACCAATTCGGGCGCAACCGAACCCGACAAATTCAACGACGGCATCGCGGCGCTTTGGGATGCGAAGCTCACCGCGCCGGGCCCCAGGCCTGCGCCCGAGCCTGCCATCGAGCGCCGTGTCGCCGCGCTGATCGAAACCGCGCGCACGGGCAGCCTGACCCCGGCCGACATGCCAATGTTACCGGCCGAATATGTGCCCATGTACAACGATCGCAACAAGGCTCTGCTGGCGACCGCCGGCGTGCTGAAGTCGCTGAAACTGGTCGAGCGCGCCGAGAAGGGCGACGATGTCGACTATAGCTACACCGCGACCTTTGTCGGGCGCACCGCCCAGGTGAGCTACGGCCTGGCACCTGGCAATCAGGTTACGCACTTCGTGATTCAGTAAGCTGAAGTCAGATCGGCATAGAATGCTGAAACACAAGGAAAAATGATGAAATTTGCGAAGCTCGGATTCTCCACCGTCTCGACGCTGTTGGCCTTGGCAGTCGCCGTGCCTGTCTCCGCCGCCGACCCCAGGGCGATCGCGGCGGAAGTGGATCGGGTGGCGCAAGCTGCGGTGACCAATGGCGTCAGCCCGGGATTGCAGATTGCCATTTTCAAGGACGGCGCACCCGTCCTGGTGAAGGGGTATGGACAGGCCGACCTGGAACAGCGGGCGCCCGTCGCCAACGGTTCGGTCTTCCGCATCGGATCGGTCACGAAGCAGTTCACCGCTGCGGCCATCCTGAAGTTGCAGGAGGAAGGCCGGCTTTCCGTCGACGATCGTCTGGTGAAATATCTGCCGACCTTTCCGGGCGCGGACGGGATCACGATCCGTCAGTTGCTGCAGCACACGTCCGGCCTGTCCAACTATCCCGATCCCGCCGATGCGACGGTGAAAATCCTGCCCCGGTCCACTGACGAGATGGTCGCTTATCTGGGGGCGAGATCCAAGGGCAGCGACTTCGCACCGGGGTCGAGCTGGTCGTACAGCAATGCCGGCTATTTCCTGCTCGGCGCGATCGTCGAGAAAGTGGAGGGGGAGGCGTTGGCCACCGTGCTGAAGCGGCGCTTCTTCGTGCCGCTCGGCATGACGCAGACCGCGCTCGACGACGAAAGCGAGATCGTGCCCGGGCGGGCCCGGGGGTATGATGGTGACGGCCCCGGCACGTTCAGGAATGCCGAATTCATTTCGATGACCGTTCCCCGCGGTGCCGGCGCGATGCGATCGACGGCGAGCGACCTGGCGCGCTGGAACGCCGCGCTGTTCGGTGGGAAGGTCCTGAAGCCCGCGACCTTCGCCGCCATGATTGCCCCCGGCACGCTGGCGAACGGGCAGAGCAGCGGCGCGATCATCCTCAAGCAATATGGAACGGCGAGCGACTATGGATTTGGTCTCGAGACCTCGATTGTCGAAGGGCATCGCAAGGTCGATCACGGCGGCGGAATCGACGGCTTTTCCGCCAGCCTTGCGGAGTTTCCGCAGGATCGCGTGACTGTCGTCGTCCTGTCCAACACGATCGGCAAGGGTGTCGGGGTGGGCGAGATCGCCAAGCGGATCGAACGGATCGCGCTGGGCGTAGCACCCAAATAACAGGCGAGCCCGTCGCGTCGGCGAAGGACTGCCATTCATGGTATCGCTCCCCGTCGATCTTGCCGGCATAACGGGTGGGGCAAGGGGAGTGACGCCATGACGTCATGTCGAGCCTTATGAAGTGGCCGGGCAACCATTGGGTCGTCCGGCGTCTTTCGACCGGAACGCATGTCCGCCAGCGTCTTATGGGTTCACGCCCTGCGCGGCCGTTTCGATGATCGCCGCGACGACACCCGGCTTCGAAACACAGATGGCATGGCTGCTCGCCGCTTTCGTGACAGGCGCCCCGCATGTCATTCGTTCGTGTTCCTGCCCGCGGGAATGACGTCACAGAGGTTTGATAGCCCCGGCCCCTCGCGACACAGCCCGATGTCATGGCACGTATTATATGCTATACTTGACGCCTGTCTGGGAGGGGAATGACCATGACGGACGATCAATTGACGGCACGGCCCTGGCATCTCTGGGTGGTGGGTGCGGCAAGCCTCTTGTGGAATTGCGGCGGCGTGATCGACTATACGATGAGCAAGACACGCAACGCCGACTATCTCGCCGGCTTCACACCCGAACAACTCGCCTGGTTCGACGGCTTTCCGCTCTGGATGAATATCGCCTGGGCGCTGGGCGTCTGGGGCGCCATTGCTGCGTCGATCCTGTTGCTGCTGCGTAGCCGCTGGGCAGTTCACGCTTTTGCGGTGTCGTTGGCGGGCCTCGTGGTCGCGACCATCTACCAGTTCGGTGTATCGGACATGCCGGCAAGCTTGAAGACGTCGGGCAGCATGATGTTCACCGCCGTCCTGTGGGTCGTGGCGATCCTGCTGCTCTGGTATGCGGTGAGGATGCGGGCACAGTTGCGGTAGATCGGCGCACTGCCGTGAGGCCCGGGCCTAGACCCTGAAACCAGTTCAGGTGACGGTGAGGCCGCGCCACTGCGCAGCGCGTCGATCAATGTGACGCGGAAAACCGATTTGCCTTATTGAGAATGATTCTTATCTTGGATGCCCAACCTTACGGACATCCGCTATGCCCAGCGATCTGACCAAGACCTTCACTTATCTCGCGCTGCATCTCACCATCGGCTTTTCGGTCGCTTATGCGCTCACCGGATCGCTCGCGCTGGCGAGCGGGATCGCGCTGATCGAACCCTGCATCAACGCCGTCGCCTTCTTCTTCCATGAAAAGGCATGGAAACGCGTCGCCGCACGCCGGAGCGACACGGAGGGGCATAGGCTGGCAATGGGCTGATCGATCGATCCGGTCCTTCGCGCCGTCGCGTCTTCGGGTAAGACAATCCGGTGCTTGGTCTCAGCGTGCCGCCTTTGGAGGCAATTTCGCCACGACCTTGATCTCGACCAGTCCGCGGTCCGGCACCAGCCGGTCGATGTCGACCGCGGTCCAGGCGGGGAAGGGCGCCTTGACGTAGCGATCCTTCACCGCGCGGAATCCTTCGATCTGTGTCGGCAGGTCGGTGTGATAGGTCGTCATCTCCAGCACATCGTCCCAGCTCGATCCCGCGCGCTCCAGCACACGGTCGATCGCAGCAAAGGCGCGGTCATAGGCCGCGGCCGGGTCGGTTTCGCCGGGCGCCAGCGCCCCGACCACACCGGAGAGATAGACGGTGTCGCCATGGATCACCGCCTGGGAGAAACCCCATTGCTCTAGAAATGCGCGGTTGCGCTCTTCGCTGGGCATCAGCACCTGCGCGGGATCGCGTTTGGCGAATGCAGGTGCGGCAACGGCCAGTGCGATGACCGTTGCCGTCGCGAGTCTTTCGTATCTGATCATCTGGAGCCCCCCGAGCGACGACGGCGCCGTCGCTCGGGGCAGGATAGAATCAGCTCGCCGGCAGGTAAATCTCTCCGCCCTGTTCTTTGAACTTCTCGCTCATCTCGGCCATGCCGGCGTCCGCATCGCCCGCCGCCAGGAAGGTATCGGCAGGCTGGTTCTGCTTGGCCGCGAAGTCGCGCACTTCCTGCGTGATCTTCATCGAGCAGAATTTGGGGCCGCACATCGAACAGAAATGCGCGGTCTTGGCGCCTTCGGCCGGCAGGGTCTGATCGTGATACTGCTCCGCCGTGTCGGGATCGAGCGACAGGTTGAACTGGTCGCGCCAGCGGAATTCGAAACGGGCCCGGCTCAGCGCATCGTCGCGCATCTTGGCCGCGGGATGCCCCTTGGCGAGATCGGCGGCGTGTGCCGCGAGCTTGTAGGTGACGACGCCGACCTTGACGTCATCGCGGTCGGGCAGGCCCAGATGCTCCTTGGGTGTGACGTAGCAAAGCATCGCCGTGCCGTACCAGCCGATCATCGCCGCACCGATGCCGCTGGTGATATGGTCGTAACCCGGCGCGATATCGGTGGTGAGCGGCCCCAATGTGTAGAAGGGCGCCTCGCCGCATGCGAGGAGCTGCTTTTCCATATTCTCCTTGATCTTGTGCATCGGCACATGGCCGGGGCCTTCGATCATCACCTGCACGTCCTGGTCCCAGGCGCGCTTGGTCAGTTCGCCCAGCGTGTAGAGCTCGGCGAACTGCGCCTCGTCATTGGCGTCGGCGATCGATCCGGGGCGCAGGCCGTCGCCCAGGCTATAGGCGATGTCGTACGCCTTCATGATCTCGGTGATCTCGTCGAACCGCTCGTAGAGGAAGCTCTCGCGGTGATGGCTGAGGCACCATTTCGCCATGATCGATCCGCCGCGGCTGACGATGCCCGTCACGCGCTTCGCGGTCATCGGGATATAGGGCAGGCGGACGCCGGCATGGATCGTGAAATAATCGACGCCCTGTTCGGCCTGTTCGATCAGCGTGTCGCGGAAGATCTCCCAGGTCAGGTCCTCGGCGATGCCGCCCACCTTCTCCAGCGCCTGGTAGATCGGCACCGTGCCGATCGGCACCGGGGAGTTGCGCACGATCCATTCGCGCGTGTCGTGGATGTTGCGGCCGGTGGAGAGGTCCATCACCGTGTCCGCGCCCCAGCGGATCGACCAGACCATCTTGTCGACTTCCGCCGCCACGTCCGACGCGACCGCGCTGTTGCCGATATTGGCGTTGATCTTGACCAGGAAATTGCGGCCGATCGCCATCGGCTCGGATTCGGGGTGGTTGATGTTCGACGGGATGATCGCGCGACCGCGCGCCACTTCGTCGCGGACGAATTCGGGGGTGACGTAATCGGGGATCGACGCACCCCAATCCTCGCCGTCGCGCACCTGCGCCGCCATCTGCGCGCGGCCCAGATTCTCGCGGATCGCGACATATTCCATCTCGGGCGTGATGATGCCGCGGCGGGCATAATGCATCTGCGAGACGTTCATGCCCGGCTTGGCGCGCAGCACCTTGCGGCGGACATTGGGAAAGGGCTGGACGCCGCCCGAACGGTCGGGGCCGAGCTGGCCGTTATCCTCGGGGCGCACCTCGCGCTGCGTCACTTCCTCGACGTCGCCGCGGCCGCGGATCCAGTCGCGGCGCAGCTCGGCGAGGCCGGCCATGATGTCGATCTGCGCATTGGGATCGGTATAGGGGCCCGAACAGTCATAGACGCGCAGCGGCGGCTCGCCACAGCTTGGCTCGAGCATGATCTCGCGCATCGCGACCTGCACCGCCGGGTTGTTCGGCGCGGCGACGTGGATCTTGCGGCTGCCGCGGATCGGCCCGGTGGTCACCTTCAGCTCGGTACGCGCGGGAATGTCGGCCATCTCTCTCTTCTCCAATTGGGGAAAGAGAGCGGAGGGTAAGGCCGCGCTCCCTCCCTACGCCGGTGTCAGCCGGATCAGGTTCGGCGGGTCGCGTCCGATTCAGACGCCTCTCAACCCTGTGCGCAGGGTCCCCCGGGGATGCCGGCATCCTAGACGCATTGTCGTGCGCGCGAAAGCGGGAATGCGGGGACGATCAGCCCCCGCTCAGTTCCTTCAGCAGAGCATCGGCCGAATAGACCGTCCTCAGCGCTTCGGTGATCGCCGCGCTCGATACCACGACGGTGCGGTTGAGCGCTGGGTCATAGCCATAGCTGCCGCCGATCGAATGGATATTGCCGTCGAAGGCCGCGCCGATCACCGATCCGTCGCGCGCAATCACTGGCGATCCGGAATTGCCGCCGATGATGTCGTTGGTCGTGACATAGTCGTAGACAATTGTCTTCGCGATCCGCGGCTCCGCCGCGAGCCATTTCGGCGCGGCCTTGAAGGGGTCGGACCCCGTCGCGCGGTCGTACAGCCCGCCGATCCGGGTGAAGGGCGCCACCGTCGTGCCACGATTGGTCCAGCCCTTGACCCGGCCGTACGAGATGCGCAGCGAAAAGGTGGCGTCGGGATAGACGCTGTCGCCATAGACCGCGAAGCGCGCGGTCGCGAGCCGGGACTGGGCCCCGGTGATGAGGCCGCCAACCTCGCGATCGTAGCGGCGCGCCAGCGCACGGCCCGGCTCGTCATTGATCAGGAAGAAACGGATCAGCGGATCGTCCGACGCCTTGATCGCGGCCATGCCGCCGTCGAGCAGCCGCTTGCGCACTCTGGGGTCGGCCAGCTTGCTGCCTTCGACCAGCCGCTCGGCCAGTGCCTCCGGTGAGTCCTTGCCCAGCATCCGCTTCACATCGGGATTGTCGACCGTCAGGATCTCGCGGGTCTTGGACAGCCAGAACGACAAGGACAGCTTTTCCAGCCACGGATAGACCGGCTTCTCGTCGATCAGCTCCTTTTCGAGCAATGGAAGGCGTGAGCTGGAATAGCCGGGCAGTCGCTGCGCATCGGGCTTTTGGCGTTCGGTCGCGGCGCGGACGAGTTTTTCGGCATAGTCGTAAAGGGCTGAGCCATAGCCCGCGCTGGATTCGAGCAGATAATAATCGGGATAGAGGTCGCGATAGGCGGCGTCGGCCCGCGCCACTGTCGTCCAGGGATCGCCAATCTGTCGTGTGAGCTTTGCGTCTTTCGCCACCGCCGCGCGCAGCCTTGCCTCGTTGGCCTCCAGCCTGCCGGAAAAACCGGGATCGCGCAGCGCCTGCCACTGGCCGACATAGACCTTGTAGCTGTTCTCGATGCCGAACAGCGTGTCGCTGCCGGTCCGCGTACGTTCCTTGTCGCCCGCCATCGCGGCGATCAGCCGGCCGCGATATTCGGACATCAACGGCACGGTCAGCGGAAACATCACGTCGCGGCGCAGCGCGAACTGGTCCTGGGTGAACAGCCGCTGCGTACTGCCGGGATTGCCGACGACGAAAGTCGCGTCGCCCTCCTTCGGCGCCGCCGGGTTCCAGCGCAGATGGCTGGCGGCCGATACCGGCCGACCATTTTCGTAGAGGCGCAGAAATCCGACATCGAGCGCATAGCGCGGGAAGTTGAAATTGTCGGGGTCGCCACCGAAGAAAGCGGCCTGGAATTCGGGCGCGAAGACCAGTCTGACGTCACTATATTTGCGATAAGTGTAAAGCTTGTACTGGCCGCCGCCATACAGCTTGACCACCTGGCAACGCCGGGTGGCTGCATCGGTGCAGGCCTCACCCTCGATTCGCGCGACCATCGCGGATTCGGCGCGGACCAGCGCCTCGCCCGTCGCGCGGCCGATCGCGGTCTTCACCTGCGCTGTCACGTCGGCGATGGCGGTGACGATCTCTGCCTGCTGTCCCGGACATTTGCGTTCATCCTCGCGGTTGCGCGCGGTGAAGCCCGCCTGGACGTAATCGATCTTCTCGGTCGACAGGTCCTGCACACAGGCGATGACGCAATGATGGTTGGTCAGCACCAGCCCCTGCGGCGAGACCACCGACGCCGAGCAGCCACCCGTCAGCCGCACTGCCGACGCGCGCACCGTGTCGAGCCACGCCTGGTCCGGCGCCCAGCCCAGATCCTTGCGCACCTTCGCGGTCGGAAAGGCGTCGAAGGTCCACATGCCCTCTTCGGCGGCGGCGGGCACGGCGAGCGCCGCGATGCCGAAGGCGGCACCGCATAAGGCGATCTGGCGACGAGTCATGGGCGGCCTTTTCGGAAAATCTCGATCTGGTGCGAGTGAAGCACAGCGACACAACGATTGGAAAGCGCGGACGATCCGGTTTGGTAATGATCGGGGTGGAGTCATCCACCCTCTCGATGTCGCTCCAGCGAAAGCTGGAGCCCATACAATCTTCGAGTCTCAGTGAAATTGGACGCACCGCATGGGCTCCAGCCTTCGCTGGAGCGACAGAATGAAAAATCCCAATACAAATGGAACGCGCAGCCTTCTCAGGCCGCCTTGCCCTGCAGCGCTTTCTGCCGTCGCCGCTGCACCGAACTCCCGATCCCCATCGCCTCGCGATATTTTGCGACGGTGCGTCGTGCGATGTCGAAGCCCTTGGCGCGCAGCAGGTCGACCAGCGTGTCGTCGGACAGGATCTTCGCACCGTCCTCGGCCGCGATCAGCGCCTTGATGTGGCTCTTCACGGCTTCGGCCGAAACCGCGTCGCCGCCGTCGGACGACTGGATCGCGCTGGTGAAGAAATATTTGAGTTCGTACAGCCCGCGCGCGCAGCTCAGATATTTGTTGCTGGTGACGCGGCTCACCGTCGATTCGTGCATGCCGATCGCATCGGCGACCATGCGCAGCGTCAGTGGTTTCAGATGCGCGACACCGTGGGTGAAGAAATCATTCTGCTGCTTCACCAGCTCGCTCGCGACCTTCAGGATCGTGCGCTGGCGCTGGTCGAGCGCTTTCACCAGCCAGTTGGCACTGGCGAGGCATTCGGACAGCCAGGCCTTCGACGTCTTGTCCTGCGGGCCGTCCGCCAGCTCGGCATAATAACGCCGATTCACCAGCAGCCGCGGCAAGGTTGCGCCATTGATCTCGACCGCCCAGCCGGTGCCGCGTCGCGCGATGAAGATGTCGGGCACAACCGCCTGCGTTCGTTCGCCGCCGAAACGCAGTCCCGGTTTGGGGTCGTATCCTCTCAGCTCGCGGATCATGTCCGCCATGTCCTCGTCGTCGACGCCGCACATGCGCTGGAGCTGGGCGATCCGGCCGGAGGCAAGCATGTCGAGATTGGCGATCAGCTTCTCCATGCACGGATCGTAGCGATCGGCTTCCTTGGCCTGGAGCGCCAGACATTCGGACAGGCTGCGCGCGCCGACGCCGGTGGGATCGAAGGTCTGGATGATCGACAGGACATGCTCGACGTGGTGGAGCGCGATGCCCAGCCGCTGCGCGACGTCGAGCGGGCTGGCGGTCAGGTAACCGGCCTCGTCGATCAGATCGATCAGATGCGTCGCGATGAAATAGTCCTGGCCGGACAGGCAGGCGCCGGCCTGGGTCAGCAGATAATCGACCAGCGAAGGATCGCCCGCCGCCATCGCTTCGAAATCGGGGCCATCCTCGCCGAACCCGGCACCGCTGGCGCCCGTCATCCCCAGGCCGCCGTCGAGCCCGCTATCGCTGGCGCTGTCGTGGTGGAAGGTTTCCGCGCCGTAATCGACATCGAGCGGCGCGTCGGCATTGGCGTCGCCCGCCGCCATCAGCCTGTCTGCGGTGATCGGGTCGTCGCCGAAATCGTCTCCGCCGCCGTCGCCGTCGAAATCGCTCGCGAAATCGGCCGCCTCATCCGCGGGCGAAGGCTCGGGCGCGGTCCGTTCGTCGTCGCTGCCGGGTGTGCTTTCCAGCAGCGGATTCTTCTCGATCTCCTCCGCGATGAAGGTCTCGATCTCCAGATTCGACAGCGCCAGCAGCTTGATCGCCTGCTGCAGCTGTGGCGTCATGACCAGAGACTGGCTCTGGCGAAGATCGAGGCGGGGACCGAGTGCCATGACTAGTTCGGCGGCGGGGTCACAGGGCGAAGCTCTCGCCGAGATAGAGCCTGCGGACATTCTCGTCGGCGACCAGCGCCTCGGGCGAACCCGCGAACAGCACACGGCCGTCATAGATGATGCAGGCGCGGTCGACGATGTCGAGCGTCTCGCGAACATTGTGATCGGTGATCAGAACGCCGATGTCGCGGCTCTTCAGATCCTTCACCAGATCGCGGATATCGGCGATCGAGATCGGATCGATGCCCGCGAACGGCTCGTCGAGCAGCATGATCGAGGGATGCGCGGCCAGCGCGCGCGCGATCTCGCAGCGACGCCGCTCGCCGCCGGACAATGCCATGGCCGGCGCGTCGCGCAGCTTGCCCAACCCGAATTCATCGAGCAGCGTTTCGAGCCTGGCCGGGCGCGACGCCTTGTCGGGTTCGGACAGCTCGAGCACCGCCATGATGTTCTGCGACACGGTCATCCCGCGGAAAATCGAGGTTTCCTGAGGCAGATAGCCCAGGCCCAGGATCGCGCGGCGATACATGGGCAGGCCGGTGATGTCGTCGCCATCGAGCAGGATCCGCCCGCTATCCGGCTTCACCAGCCCCATGATCGAATAGAAGCACGTCGTCTTGCCCGCGCCGTTGGGCCCGAGCAATCCGACCACTTCGCCGCGCTCGACCGAAAGCGATACGTCGGACAGGACGCTGCGCTTGTCATAGGCCTTGGCGATCGAGACGACCGCGAGCCCGTTGGTAACGGCGCGCGCGGCCTCTGCGGTCATCGGCGCTTCCATCGTTCCTGCGTCGTTCATCCCCGCTCCTTTCGGCGCACCTGCGTGCGCGGAGAGTTACCAACATGTGGCGCCGCCGCCAATTGGCAAGATTCATGCATGGAAGAAATTCGTCGCATCGCCGAACCGTGCCGCCGATGGCTGGGCGATCTTTCTTTCTTCTCCCTGCGGCGAAGCTGCGGGGAGGGGGACCATGCCGCGGGCATGGTGGAGGGGAAGCGCCGCGCCAGCGGCGATCGACGGTGTCGGCGGACGGATCGCAATTCCCCTCCACCAACGGCCTTTGGCCGTCGGTCCCCCTCCCCCGTCTTCGACAGGGAGGAGAAACGGGAATCACCCGATCAGTTGGTCTTACGCTCCGGCACCGTGAAGCGTCCCGTCACCCGCCCGCCCGCGCCGCTGGTGACGTTGCCGCCGCTACCGCCGACCGCGCTGCCGTCGATCACCGATCGGCCGCTGTTGAGGTCGATCACCAGCCGGCCGCCATTGATGCGATTGGCGCCCTGTTCCAGCGTGACGCCGCCGACCATGGTGATCAGCCGCCGGTTGAGATCGTAGATCGCGACGCTGCCGCGCGCGGTTTCGGTGGCGGTGCGCACGACCACGCCGCCAGACGCGTCGAGCCGCTGGATGTTGATGCCGCCGGCACTGCTACTGCCACCGCTGTTGCCGCCGCTGGCATAGGCAACGGTCAGTCGTGCCGCATCGAGCGTCATCGCGCCCTGGCGGACGCGGACATTGCCGGAAAAGACCGCACGGTCAGAGCGGTCCTGAACCTCGATCCGGTCGGCCTCGACATCGACGGGGCCGTCGGTGTTGTGGTTGCGCAGCGCCTGGCCGAGCGCTGGCGTGCAGAGTGCAGCGGCGGCGATCCCCATGCCGGCCAAACCGGTCAGGATCATGGTGCGCATCATGGTCGTCATCCTACTTCACCCCTCCCTGCACGATCCGCATCCGGACGCGTCCGTCGAGCGTGACGGTGCGGCTCTGTAGATCGGCGCGCAACTGGTTCGCCTGGAATGTCCCCAGCCGCATCTTGCCCTGCACCGCCCCGGTGCTTGTCACCTGGCGACTCTTCAGGTCGACGGCGACGTTCGACGTCTCGAGCTGATATCCGTCCGCTGCGGTGAAATGGACGGGGCCGTCGACGGCAACCGTCTCCCGGCTCATATCATATCGGCCCTGGTCGGCCTTGAACGTGGCCGGGCCGTCGGGCAATTTGATCGATGCCGCCAGCTGCGACAGGTTCACCACCGGATCGCGTGAGGTTTTCTGCACCGCCGAACCCGCAGTGAGCGTGAAGGGCTGTCCCTTGGTGTCTTCGCCGCGATAGGTGGCATGCGTCACGCGCATCCGTTCCTTGGCGATTTCCACCTTGTCCTTGGCCAGCACGAAGCTGATGTCGCCGCGCATTGCAAGCGGTGCGATCGCCAGAAAGGCGGCCAGTACGCCGATGCCGCTGGGGAGCAGCCAGCCAAGGAATCCGATCAGCCTGTCGTGCGATCCGCCGGGCGCTGCCCAGATCTGGCGTTGCCCGCGAAAGCGATCGGCGATCTCAGACATGTGCGAAGATGTCGATCTCGGGCCAGCCTTCCAGATCGAGCATCGCACGGTGCGGCAGGAAATCGAAACATGCCTGCGCCAGGGCGGTACGCCCCTCGCGTGCCAGGCGGATATCGAGTTCGGTCCGCAGCCGGTGAAGGTAGCGGACGTCCGACGCCGCATAGTCGCGCTGTGCGTCGTTGAGTTCCGGCCCGCCCCAGTCGGAGCTTTGCTGCTGCTTCGAGATGTCGGTCTGGAGGATCTCCTTGACCAGCTCCTTCAGCCCATGGCGGTCGGTATAGGTGCGCACGAGCCGCGACGCGGTCTTAGTGCAATAGACCGGGGCCGCCGTCACCCCCAGATAATGCTCGATCGCGGCGAGGTCGAAGCGCGCGAAATGATAGAGTTTCAGTCGTGCCGGATCCTCGAGCACCGCGCGCAGATTCGGCGCGGCATAATCGCTGTCGGGCGCGAAGCGGACGAGATGCTCGTCGCCGCCGCCGTCCGAGATCTGGAGCAGGCACAGCCGGTCGCGCGGGGTGATGAGCCCCATGGTCTCCGTATCGACCGCGACAGGGCCTTCTGCCAGGACGCCCGCGGGCAGGTCTTCTTCGTGAAAATGCACAGTCATGGCGCGGCCTTACGCGTTTCCGCGCGGCGGCTCAATCGATCTTGGCGATCAGCCGTCGCCGGGCGTGTCGGCCTTTCGTGCCTTGGCCCTGCGGGAGAAGATGTTGAGCGTCTCCACCAGGGCGGAGAAGGCCATTGCGGCATAGATATAGCCCTTGGGAACATGGACGCCGAAGCCGTCGGCGATCAGCACCGCGCCGATCATCAGCAGGAAGCCGAGGGCCAGCATCACCACGGTCGGATTGCGATCGATGAAGTTCGCCAGCGGATCGGCGGCGAGCAGCATCACGCCGACCGCGAAGATCACCGCGACATACATGATCTGAACATGCTCGGTCATGCCGACCGCGGTCAGGATCGAATCGATCGAGAATACCATGTCGAGCAGCAGGATCTGGACGATCGCCGCACTGAAGGTGAGCTGCGCCACCTGCTTCTTGTCGAGAACGCCATGGTCGGACGGCACCGGATCCATCGAATGATGGATTTCCTTGGTCGCCTTCCACAGCAGGAACAGGCCGCCGGCGATCAGGATCAGGTCGCGCCACGAAAATTCCGTCTCGAACGCCGGTTCACCATGTGCGCCGAGCGGGCCGACCAGGCCGAGGTCGAACACTGTCGCGGTCAGGCCGACGATCCAGGCGATCATCGAAAGCAGGGCGAGTCGCATGATCAGCGCCAGCGCGATGCCGATTCGCCGCGCCTTCTGTCGCGTCTCTGCCGGCAGCTTGTTCGACAGGATCGAGATGAAGATCAGGTTGTCGATGCCGAGCACCACCTCCATCACCACAAGAGTCACAAGGGCCGCCCAGGCGGCGGGATCTGCGAGGAGTACGGTGATCTCGGTCATGTCGGCTGCCATCGCACGCGCGATGACATGGCTGCAAGCTGTCTCGACCCAGCTATCTTGTTGGCAAGAGGAAAATATGTCGCGGCGTTGAGTTTTTTGCTTTATGGCGAATCATGGCGTGTCATTTTTTCGCGCCCAGATTTCTGTGTCCGTCGCCCGGCGCCGAGCTTCTGATTGGATTGGGGCGAACCGGGAAAGACCAACAGGGCATGAGTTTCGATAGAGGACGCCGCGGCGAGCGCGGCGGTCGTGGCAGGGACAAGCGCGACGGTTTCGGCGACGAAAGCTTCGGCGGCTACGAGGATCGCGGCCGCTTCGGCGGTGGTGGTGATCGCTTCGGTGGCGGCGGTGGCGGCGGCGACCGTTTCGGCGGCGGCGGCGGTGATCGCTTCGGCGGCGGCGGTGGCGGCGGCGGCAACTTCGGTGGTCCCCGCGGTGGCGGCGGCGGTGGTGGTGGCGGCTTCGGCGGCCCCCGCGGCGGCATGCCCGCGCAGGTGATCGGCGAAGGCACCGGCATCGTCAAATTCTTCAACGGCCAGAAGGGCTTCGGCTTTGTCGTGCGCGACGATGGCGGTGAAGACGTGTTCGTTCACATCAGCGCGGTCGAACAGGCCGGCCTGACCGGTCTGGCCGAAGGCCAGCCTCTGGGCTTCACGCTGGTCGATCGGGGCGGTCGCATTTCGGCGACCGATCTCAAGATCGAGGGCGAGCCGCTTCCCGTGGAAGATCGTGGCGCAGCACCGCCGCGTGCGGCTGGACCGGGTGGCGCTGGCGGCGCCGGCGGACCTCAGCGTCAGCTGACCGGCGAGCGCGCTTCGGGTACGGTCAAGTTCTTCAACGCCATGAAGGGCTTCGGCTTCATCCAGCGTGATGATGGCCAGCCGGACGCATTCGTCCACATCTCTGCCGTCGAGCGTGCGGGGATGACCAACCTCAACGAGGGTGATCGACTCGATTTCGATATCGAGGTCGATCGTCGCGGCAAGTTCGCTGCGGTGAACCTCCAGTCCAAGCACGACTGATCGGCTCAGCCGAGCCCAGTCGACAGGACGAAAAGAAAATAGCCCCTTCCGCCATGCGGGAGGGGCTTTTTCGTGTGCGTTTACCTCAGACGCGGCGCTTGCAATTCGGGTCGGGGCAAGTGAGGTTGCGCACAACAGAACAAGCCGGGCCGCGCTAGACTCAACGAATACCAGCCAAGAGGAATGGTGAGATGGACAGCCCGAACACCCCGGCTCCGACGCGCGCGGCGCTGATCGAGCGCACGAAACAGATCCTGCTCCAGCCCGCCAGCGAATGGGAAAGGATCGATGTCGAGCCGACGAGCATAGCGGGCATCTATCGCGCACATGTGATCCCGCTCGCCGCGATCCCGGCGGTGTGCGGCCTGATCGGCGGATTGCTGATCGGCCATTCGATGTTCGGCATCACCTATCGCCCCTCGGTGGCGGGGGCGGTGACCGGTGCGGTGGTCAGCTACGCGCTGACATTGGTCGGCGTCTATGTGCTGGCGGTCATCATCGATACGCTTGCGCCCAATTTCAACGCGACGCCCAATCGCACACAGGCGTTCAAGGTTGCGGCCTATTCGGGAACCGCAGCCTGGGTCGCGGGTGTGTTCAGCCTGCTTCCAGCACTGGCTATTCTCGGCTCGCTGCTCGGTATTTACAGCTTGTATCTGCTTTATCTCGGCCTGCCGCGCCTGATGAAGGCACCCGAGGACAAGGCGCTGGGCTATACGGCGTTGACCGTCGTCGCTGCGGTCGTGCTCGCGATCGTCGTCGCCACAGTCACCGCTCCGGTGGTTGCGCTGTTTGCGCGTTCGGCACCTGCCGGCCAGCTGTCCGGCGATGTCGCGATTCCTGGCGTCGGATCGGTCGATCTGGGCAAGCTGGAAGCCGCATCGAAAAAGATGGAAGCAGCCGCCAATCAGATGAATCAGGCCGCTACAACGGGCAATGGGGCCGTCGCGGCGCTGCCCGCCGATCAGCTTCAGGCACTGCTGCCCGCGACCTTGCCCGGTTATACGCGAAGCGAGGTCTCAAACGCATCCGGCGGGGCCGGCGGGATCGGCGGATCGCATGCCGAGGCGCGCTACACTGCTGGCGAAAGCAGTGTCCGGCTCGAACTGACGGACATGGCCGCGGTCGGGGCGCTGGCAGCTCTCGGCAGTGCGCTCAACGTCCAGTCGAGTCGCCAGACCGAAACCCGTTACGAAAAGACGCAGACCGTCGACGGCCGGATGGTCAGCGAGGAATGGGATAGCCAGTCGAAGAGCGGCAAGTTCAGCGTCGTCGTGGCGAACCGCTTCATGGTCGAAGCCCGCGGCGACAATGTCGACATGAACCTGCTCAAGGGCGCGGTGATGGCGGTGGGCATCGAGCGGCTCGAGGGTCTCGCCAAGTAGGACGATTGCGGATCGGTGTGGTGTTGCGGTGAAACCCCTCCACCACGCCGCTTCGCGCCGTGGTCCCCCTCCCCTTCAGGGAGGATTTGGAAGCACATGACGAAAAAAATCCTCCCTGAAGGGGAGGGGGACCGCCGACCGCAGGTCGGTGGTGGAGGGGTTGGCGAAGCCCGGGCGGTAAGCTCGTAACCCCCGTATGGTCTGCGTCACAGCTTCCGGATTCTCACGCGCTCAGGGTCGCGATCCGCTTTTCGAGATGGCGGCGCTCCACCGCATTCGTCGTGCTCGCCAGTGCTTGCTCGAGAGCCACGATCGCCTCGTCCGCACGACCGGCGCGCGCCAGCAACTCGCCGCGGACAAGCGCGAGCCGGCGACTGTTGCGCAGCCTGGTCTCAAGCCCGTCGAGAAGCGCGAGACCCGCTGTCGGGGTCTCCGCTTCGGCCAATGCGACGGCTCGATTGAGCCGAACGACCGGAGAGCCGGTCAGCGATTCGAGACGTTCGTAGAGCGCCGCGATCCTCGGCCAGTCCGATCCGTCGGCGCGGCAATGCGACGCGGCGATCAGCGCCTGCAATCGATAGGGGCCGTCAGCGCCCGGAGCATCGATCAATGCACGGGCGATGGTGATCTCGTTCTGATGCCAGCGCGTGCGATCCTGGTCCGCCAACAATATCAGCGCCCCGGCTTCGTCCAGCCGGGCATCGCGACGGGCATGCTGGAAGCGCATCAGCGCGAGCAGCGACGCGACCTCCGATTCATGCGGCATCAGCATGTGAAGCAGATTGCCCAGCCGAATCGCTTCGCCGGCAAGCGCCTCGCGCATCAGCTGTTCGCCCGCTGCCGGCGCATAGCCTTCGGTGAAGAGCAGATAGACCACGGCCAGCACGCCACCCAGTCGCTCGGCGCGCTCGGATGGCGAAGGTTCACGAAACGGAATATGCGCGGCAGCGATCTTGTGTTTGGCGCGGGTAAGCCGCGCCGCCATCGTCGTTTCCGACACCAGAAAAAGCCTGGCGATTTCCGGTGTCGCAAGCCCGGCAACCAGCCTCAGGGTCAGTGCGACGCGTGCCTCCAGCGACAGGGCCGGGTGGCAGCAGGTGAAGATCAGCGCGAGCCGTTCGTCGGGCAGCGCATCCGGATCGTCGGGCTCGACCTCCGGCGTCTCCAGGCGATCCGTCAGATGCACGCGCGCTACGTCCGCCGTCGCGCGACGGCGAAGCCGATCGAGCGCCCGGCGGGTCGCCGCGGTCATCAGCCAGGCTGGTGGCCGTTCGGGAACGCCATGCGCGGCCCATGCGACCGCGGCCGAGGCGAATGCCTCGGCCAGCGCGTCCTCCGCCAGATCGAGATCGCCGAAGCGGCGCGCAAGCAGTGCGAGCAGTCGTGCCCAGTCGGCACGATAGGCAGCCTCGATCGCCTGGCTGACGGTCAGGTGCAACCTCCATGGTCCACCACTGGCCGGACCTCGACGGTGCCTGACAGCATCTTCGCATAGGCCAGTGCCTCGTCGAGATTTGCGGCCTCGATCAGATAGAAGCCGCCAAGATGTTCGGCCGTTTCGGCAAAGGGGCCATCGGTGACGATGCTGTCGCCATTGGTGGTTCGTACGGTCGTCGCGGTGGTCGACATGTCGAGCTCTTCGCCCGCGAGGTTACTGGCGCCCAGCGCCTCGCTCAGACTGCCATGTTCGGCAAAGATGGCGGCCATGTCGTCCGGGCCGGCATTCGCCCACTCGTCTTCCTTGCCATAGATCAGCAGCGCGTATTTCATCGTCGGCCCTCCTTCGCGTGAGGAAACCGGATTGCAACGGCTGCGGCAATCCGGCTTCGACCCATGACGCGCGCCATGCGACGGAATCGACATTGGCCCGGAAATTTTTCGCGATGGCCCACGCCATCGATCGCTGCCGACATTCAGCGCTTGTGCCACCTCTTGGCCACCGAATCGCGCACCATGTCCACACCGCAGCGGGTGCAGGTGCTGCGCCAGTCGTCATTGTCGTGCCAGCATTTGCGCCTGTCGCGATGATGGCCGATCACATGGCACAGCATCTCGACCAGCGGTTGAGGGATCTGCATCGTCGGAACTCCGCGAAAGACTCTATCGTGGACGGCCCCCACCGAACGCGTTCTTCCCCTCCAGCCGGGCTCATGGCCCGGTCCAACGTCTGGCCGGTCCGAATTCCGGTTCCGCCAGCGAAAGCCTGCGGAACATGCGTGAGAAATGTTACTGTTTCGTAACAAGCTGCCGGAAAACCGGTCAAATCGCTACGCGATCATGCCTCGGAGTGTCTCGATTCGGTCCGCTTCGGCAGCGGGCTTGTCGGTGCGGATGCGCGCGATGCGAGGAAAGCGCATCGCGACGCCCGATTTGTGGCGTTTCGATTCGTGGATCGAATCGAACGCGACTTCGAGCACCAATGTCTTCTCGACTTCGCGCACCGGCCCGAAGCGATTGACGGTGTGCTGGCGGACGAAGCGGTCGAGCGATTTCAGTTCCTCGTCGGTGAAACCCGAATAGGCCTTGCCCACCGGTAACAACTCACCATCCTCGGTCCAGCAACCGAACGTATAGTCCGAATAGAAACTCGATCGTTTTCCCGAACCGCGCTGGGCATACATCATCACGCAATCGGCGGTCAGCGGGTCGCGCTTCCATTTATACCACAGGCCGACGCGTCGGCCGGAGACGTAGGCGCTGTCGCGGCGCTTGAGCATGACCCCTTCGATCGCCGCGTCGCGTGCGCCTGCGCGAATGTCTTCGAGCGCTTCGAAGCTGTCGGCTTCGATTACACGGGACAGATCGAAACGACCCGGGTCGAGCCGCGGCACGAACGCCTCCAGCCGGGCACGGCGCTCTTCCCACGTCAACGCCCGCACATCCTCAGCGCCATCGATCAATATGTCGTAGAGGCGGACGAACGCGGGGTAGTCGGCCAGCATCTTTGCGGACACCTGCTTGCGGCCGAGTCTTTGTTGCAGCGCATTGAAACTTGCCGCTTCGCCGCCCTGGGCATCGCCCTTCACCAGCAACTCGCCGTCGAGCACACCCGCGATCACGAAATCCGCCGCGACCTCCGGAAAGCTGTGGGTGATGTCGTCGCCCGCGCGGCTGTAGAGCCGGGTCTGGCCCGCGACGCGGACAAGCTGGACGCGGATGCCGTCCCATTTCCATTCGGCCGCATAGTCATCGAGCGACACGCGCATGTCCTCGAGCGGATGCGCGAGCATGAAGGATCGGAAGACCGGCACATCGGCCGACGTCGGCTGTTCACCGCGACCCTCAGCCCAGTCGAACAATGGCGCATAGGGCGGGCGGATGCCGTGCCACACCTCCTCCACCGCATCGACATCGAGAGCGAATGCCTGGGCGAGCGCAGTCTTGGCCAGGCGCGCGGACACGCCGATGCGCAGCGCCCCCGTCGCCATCTTGAGCAATGCGAAACGCTCTTCGGGCGTCAGCCGATCGAGCAGGTCCGCCAATACCGATGGAGAATCGGACCGCGAGAGCGTGGAGAGCCGCGTGACGATCCCGCCAAGGCTGAGATCCGCTTCGCCTTCGGGCGGCGATGGCGGGTCGGGCCAGATCAGCGACACCGTTTCGGCCGAGTCGCCGACATAGTCGCGGCTCATGCGGAACAGCACCGGGTCGACGCGGCTCTCGACCAGCGCGCGGATGATGGCAGGCTTCACCGCAGGCAGGTCGAGATCACCGGTCAACGCGGCCATCGCCCAGCCGCGGTCGGGATCGGGCGTGGCAGTCAGATAGTCGGCGATAAGCTTGAGCTTGGCGTTACGCGAACGCGTGTAGATCAAACGGTCGAGGAGCGCGGCGAAGGCGTGCATCGCAGCGCAGGCTAGGATGAAACGGGCGCGGACGCCATCGTGCCGCGCCCGCCCGGTTCAGGTGACCTTCTTCGCCGCGGCGATGCCGAGGACGAGGAAGATCAGGAACACCGCGATCGCGATGAAGAACAGGATCTTGGCGATCCCGACAAATGCGCCGCCGATGCCGCCAAAGCCGAGCGCGGCGAGGACGACCCCGAGAACGAGAAAGATCAAAGCGGCCTTCAGCATATCATGTCTCCTTTCCCCACAGGAAGGATCAACAATTTGCGTGGGAATCCGGTTCCGTTAGGAGGGGCGCGCCATGAAATATCGCGCTGCCCTTCTCCTGATATTCGCGATCGTCTCCGCGTTGACCGGCTGGGGTTACTGGCAGGCGACGCGCGATCCGGTGGTGCGCGAGACCCGCATCGCCCTGGCCGGCTGGCCGGTGGGGCAGGCGCCGATTCGTGCGGTGCTGATGTCCGACCTGCATGTCGCCGGACCCGACATGCCCCCCGAGCGACTGTCGCGCATCGTCGCGCAGGTGAATGCGCTGGCACCGGATATCGTGCTGATCGCCGGCGACCTGGTGAGCGACAAGTTCATCTCCTCGCATCACTATGCGGTCGAGGCCGCGGTGGCGCCGCTGAAGGCGCTGCGCGCGCCGCTTGGCGCCGTGGCGGTGCTCGGCAATCACGATCACTGGCGCGACACCGCCGCGTTCCGTCGTGCGGTGCCCGCAACCGGCGTGACCCTGCTCACCAATCAGGCGGTGCGGCGCGGGCCACTGGTGATCGGCGGGATCGATGACGAGATCACGCGCCATGCCGATGTCGCGCGGGCGGTGCGCGCGATGGATATGTTGCCGGGGCCGCGGCTCGTCCTCAGCCACAGCCCCGACATCGTTCCGCTGCTGCCCCAGCGGATCGCGCTGGTGCTGGCCGGGCACACCCATTGCGGCCAGATCAACCTGCCGCTGATCGGCCGCATCTCGACCGCGTCGCGCTATGGCGAGCGCTTCGCCTGCGGACGGATCGAGGAGGCGGGGCGGACGATCATGGTCACTGCGGGGCTGGGGACCAGCGTGGTGCCGCTGCGCTACGGCGTGCCCCCGGATCTGTGGGTGGTCACGATCGGGCCATGAACCGCTCAAGATATTGATTGAGAGCCTTTCTTGTCCGGCAGGACGATTCCGCCCTGACGGGAAAGGCTCTGGGTCAGCTGAACAGTCCCCACAGCGCCCAGATGCCGAGTCCAGCGAAGATCAGTGCGGCTACGCCGCGGATCGCCTTCATCGGCAGCGCCCGGGTGATGCGTTCGCCCAGGAAGACGGCGGGGACGTTCGCGATCATCATGCCCAGGGTGGTGCCGATCGCGACCAGGCCGACGGCCTGATATTGCGCACCCAGCGCGACGGTGGCGATCTGGGTCTTGTCGCCCATTTCTGCCATGAAAAAGGCGATCGTCGTGGTCAGGAAGGCGCCATAGCCGCTCTTGCCGTCGTCCTCTTCTTCGTCGATCGAGTCGGGCACAAGGATCCAGGCCGCCATTGCGAGAAAGCCGAGCGCGATCGCCAGGCGGAACCATAAACCGTCGAGCATGCCGGCGATGGCGGCGCCCGCCCAGGCGGCCAGCGCATGATTGACGATGGTGGCGGCGAAGATGCCGGCGACAATCGGCCAAGGCCGGCGAAAGCGGCAGGCGAGTATGATCGCGAGCAGCATGGTCTTGTCGCCGATTTCGGCAAAAGCGACGAGCAGCGTCGAAGAGAGGATGATTTCCACGGGTCAGGACTCCGGCCGGACGGAAGGCATACCAACGACGCATGACCACCCCGCCCGGCATGTGCGGAGGTCAGGCGTCATCGGTCTTGCCGACCCCAGTCTGCACTGGAGCCTGCCGCACCATGACCTCTCGGCCAAGCATGTTGACGCGGCATCCGCATTTCAGCGCGATGGCTGGATGCGGCCGGCTACTCCCCGGATAACGATGTGGGCCTAGAACGAGTCCGGCGGGCCGTCAACGGGCCCGCCGGTCGGCTGGTTGTTCAAGTGCGGCTGGCTTCGAACAGGAACCAGGCGCGCTGCTCGGCCTGGTCGGTCCAGTCGTCGAGGATGCCCGAGGTCGCATTATCCTTGGCTTCGTCGACAATGTCCTTGGCCTCCCGCAGGCTTGCGACCAGGCGCAGATTGTCCTCGCGCAGTTCCGACAGCATCTGCGCCGCCGATACGAATTCGGAATCATTGTCCTTGATCGACTGGCGGCGGGCGATGTCGCCGATCGACCGCAGCGTGGTGTTGCCGGTCTTGCGGACACGCTCGGCGATTTCGTCGGTCGTCGCCAGGATCTGGGTGGCCTGTTCGTCGAGCATCAGGTGATAGTCGCGGAAATGCGGACCCGAAACGTGCCAGTGGAAATTCTTGGTCTTGATGTAGAGCGCATAGCTGTCGGCAAGGATGCCGTTCAGCGAATCCGCTACGCTCTTCGCGGCGTTGCTTCCGATATCGGTGGGGGTCTTCAGCTTTTCCTTGCCGCCCTTGGCCATGATGTTCTCCATGTGAAATTCGAGTCGCAACCATAACGAAAGACGCGCCAAAAAGTCGCAGTCCTTTTTCACTCAAGTGGCTTGAAAGATTCGCTTTGACTGATCGATTGCTTCGATCATTTCCGCGTCTTGCAAATGCGCTGCGTCCGGCTTTTATGGCCCGGCGGCGGCGATGCCGAATCCCGCGATCGGACCTGGAGAGTGTATGACGGTTTTTCCAATCGACGACGTCCGGGCGCAATTTCCTGCGCTGGCCCAGGGCGATGCCGGGCAACCCCGCATCTATCTTGACGGGCCGGGTGGCACGCAGGCCTGTGCGCCGGCGATCGCGGCGATGGTCCGGCATCTGGAGAGTGGCACCGCCAATAGCGGCGGTCCTTTCCGCACCTCCGTCGACACCGACGCGATCAGCGATGCGGCGCATGCCGCGATGGCCGATCTGCTGGGCGGCGAGCCGGGAGAGATCGCCTTCGGCCCCAATATGACGTCGCTGACCTTCGCGGTCTCGCGATCGCTGGCGCGCGACTGGAACGTGGGCGACGAACTGGTCCTCAGCCGGCTCGATCACGATGCCAATGTTACACCATGGGTATTGGCCGCGCAGGATCGTGGCATGACGGTGCGCTGGATCGATTTTGATCCCGAGACGGGCATACTCAAGCTCGACGAACTGCCCGGCATGCTGGGGCCGCGCACCCGCCTGGTCGCGGTCGGCGGGGCCAGCAACGCGCTCGGCACGCTGAACGACATCGTCGCGATCGTGAAGATCGTCCGCGCGGGGTGCGATGCGCTGATCTTCGTCGATGCGGTCCAGTCGGTGCCGCATGTCGCGACCGATGTCCGCGCGCTCGGCTGTGACCTGCTGGTATGTTCGCCCTACAAGTTCTTCGGCCCGCATCAGGGGGTGTTGTGGGGCAAGGAAGAGGTGCTCGAACGACTGGAGGCGTACAAGGTGCGTCCGGCGTCGATCCGGCCTTCGGCCAGGCGCTTCGAAACGGGAACGCCATCGTTCGAGGGGCAGGCGGCCGTGCTCGGCACGATCGACTATCTCGAATCGCTCGGCACGCGCTTTGCGCCGCACGCCAATTCGCGCAGCGAGCGGCTGCGCGCGGCGATGGTCGGCTGCCGCGCCTATGAGGATGGGCTGGGCGAGCGTCTGCTGGCGGGGTTGCGCGGGATCGCAGGCCTGAAGCTCTGGGGTGTCCCGACAATGGCCGGGCGCGTGCCCACCTTTGGCGTCACTATCGCCGGCCGCGATCCGCATGCCATGTCCGAAGCGCTGGCGGAGCGGAACATCTTCGCCTGGGCCGGCAATTTCTACGCGGTCGAAGTCATCGCGCGGCTGGGGCTGGCCGATCATGGCGGTCTGCTCCGCCTCGGCCTGTGCCACTATAACACGGCCGACGAGGTCGATCGGGTCGTCGAGGCACTTGCGGAGATTGCGGGCTGATATCCCAATCGACCCCTTTCCAGCCGTGCTTGACCTGTCCTGTTCAGGACAATAGCGTCCCCGTTCTGACAATGCAGGGCTGCCCTTCGACAGAGTGTGGACCCGGTCGGCATTGCGAACGGGGGAAGAAGATGCTCGACAAGGGACTTTCGCGGCGGCGGATGCTGGGCGGTGCGGTTGCGGCGACGGTTTGCGCCTTCCCCATGGTCAACACCGGGCTCTACCAGGTCCATGCCGCCGTGCCGAAACGCTATGCCAAGCGCGTTGTCGATCTGGTCAAGGCATCGACCATCATCGACATGCTCGGGCCACTCACGCTTGGCGCCCGCTCGGCTTTTTATGCGAACCGGCTCGACGAGCAGAAGACCGCCGATTTCCGCGCCAGCGGCATCACCGCCTTCCACAATGCGACCGGCATCGGCGGGCCGGAGGCTTATGAGCGGACGCTGACCTTCATCGCCGGCTGGGCGGGGTTCGTCGGCCGCAACACCCATTTGTTCAGCCTGGTCAACCGCGCCGAGGATATCGATCGCGCGAAGGGCGAGGACAGGATCGCGGTGATCCTGGGTCTCCAGAATGCCGAGCATTTCCGCCGCGTCGATGATGTGAAGGCGTTCTACGAGCTTGGCCAGCGCTGCTCGCAGCTCACCTACAACACGCAGAACCGGATCGGCTCGGGCTGCACCGACCGCGCCGATGGCGGCCTCAGCGACTATGGCATCGCAATCGTCAAGGCGATGAACGAGGTCGGCATGCTCGTCGACACATCGCATTGCGGCGACCGCACGACGCTGGACGCGATCACGGCCTCGCCGGTTCCGATCGCGATCACCCACAGCAATTGCCGTGCGGTCAACAACCATCCGCGCACCAAGACGGACGAGGCGATCAAGGCGCTCGGCGCCAAGGGCGGCGTCATGGGCATCACCGGGGTGCGCATGTTCGTGACCGCGACCGAGCCGACGACGATCGGGCATATGGTCGATCATATCGATCACGTCGCCAAGCTGATCGGCATGGATCATGTCGGGATCGGCAGCGACGCCGATCTCTACGGCTATGACAAGATGGAGCCGGAGGCCTATGCGCGGATGAAGGCGGGCTACAAGGGCAGCTACGCATTCCGCGACAAGATCGACATCGAGGATTTCTCGGGTCCGACCAAGATGTACAATCTGGTCGAGGAGCTTGTTCGCCGTAACTATTCGGACGACAATATCCGCGCCGTACTGGGCGGCAATTTCCGCCGGCTGCTGGGCGGGACGTTCAAGTGATGGGGACTGCGGTCTGAAAACACCGTTCGTCCCGAGCCCTTCGGCTGCCCGCCAAGGCGGGCGCTCAGGATAAACTTCGGCCCGTGGGCTGAAGTCGAGGGACGCGGCGCTGGGCCCAACGTCCCTCGACTTCGCTCGGGACAAACGGTTCAGGTTGAAGGTTCTAAACCAGCCTCAGCGCATTGACCGCGGCGATCGCACCGAGCGTCAGGAACAGTCCCCCGGCGATCCGGCGCAGCCATGTCATCGGCAGCGCGTCGAGCACTGCCCGTCCGCCCGCCACGGCAAGCACGCTCATCGCGAAGACGCCGGCCGCGGCGCCGGCCGCCGCCAGCACCGGCATGCCCGTCCGCGTGGCGATGGCGAAGGTCAGGAACTGCGTCTTGTCGCCCAGTTCGGCAATGCCGAAGGCGGCGAAGCTCGATGCGAAGGCGCCGATCCCCCAGCCGGAGACGTCGGGTGCGCGCTTCGGTTTCAGCAGCATCGGTACACCCGCCGAGGCAAGCGCCAGCGCGAGCATCAGCGTCGCCGCCTCACGCGAGAGCATCTGACCGATCGTCGCGCCGGCGACGCCGGCGATCGTGGCGTTGACCGCCGCTGCCAGCGCGACCCCGGCCAGCACCGCACCGCTGCGGTCGTGAAAGCGCAGCGCGAGCGCAAGTGCGATCAACTGGGTCTTGTCGCCCAGCTCGGCCAGCGCGGCCGCGAGCAGGGCGGAGAGCAGGGCTTCCATGAAATGTCCGGGCCGGCCTCAGCCGGCCATGCGCACGTTGATTGCGGCGAGGTAGATCGCGCCGGCCTCGTCGTCGAGCCGTTCGCAGCCCGCCGCGTCGCGCATGGTATCGAGCCAGGGCAGGACGAGCGCGCCGCGTCCGGAATCCGCGAGCGCGGATTCCAGACCGCGTGCAAGCTGTGCCAGCGGGTCGAGACCGTGATCGAGCGCGGTGCGGCGGATATCGTCGATCCCGCTGCACAATTGTCCGAGTGTCAGATGCGGCAATTCGCGCGCGATCCGGTCGATCCGGTCACACAACCCCCCGCGCACCTGCATCATAGCTTCGACGGCGATGCCCATTTCGGCCCCCTGTTCGCTTCAGAAGACGAGCATGCGCCGACATGGTTAAGGAATGATTGTCTATGTCCTGCGGCTCATTTGCCGCCCGCATAGGCGATCACCAGATCGTGAAGATAATCGCGGCCGACCATGACCGACTTCACCTCCATCCGCTCGTTCAGGCCGTGTGCGCCATTGCCGTCCGGGTCGCCCCAGGGGCCGGGCACGCCATAGACGGGGATGCCGATGGCCGCGAGGAAGATGGCGTCGGTCCCGCCGGTCGCCATTACCGGGATCACCGGCACGCCGGGGAAATATTTGGCGGCCAGCTTGGTCGCCGGGCCCATGATCTTGGGATCGAGCGGCGGCGGCACCGCTATCGGACGGATCGGCGGCACGGTTGTGATCGTGATCTTCGGATTGCCGATCGCGGCGACGAGCGCGGCGCTGGTATCTTCCACCGTCCGGCCGGGGAACATCCGGCAATTGATGTTGGCGCCGGCGCGCTGCGGCAGTGCGTTGTTGGCATGGCCACCGTCGATCAAGGTCGCGACGCAGGTGGTGCGCAGCATCGAATGATAGATGCGATCCTTCGAGACGATCGCGTCGGCCGCCTTGTCGTTGGGATTGGCGGCAATCGCGATCAGCGCGGCGCCCTCTTCGCCGCCCTTCTGCGCGCCGATCGCGCGGAAATAGGCGCGGGTGGTGTCGGTGAGTTCGACCGGGAATTCATAGGCACGGATCTTCACCAGCGCGTCTGCCAGGTCGTAGATCGCATTGTCGGGGATGGGGATCGAGCTGTGCCCACCGGGATTGGTCGCCTCGATCCGGAAATTCTGCACGGCCTTTTCGCCGACCTGCATCGACTGGCTGATCAGTTTGCCCTTGCCGTCGCTGTCGCCGCCGCCGCCTTCATTCAGCGCGAATTCGGCGGCGATCAGGTCTGGCCGGTTCTGCGCCAGCCACTGCGCGCCATTGAAAGCGTAAGTGGTCTCTTCCCCGCAGGTGAGCGCCACCTTGATCGTGCGCTTCGGTTTGTAACCGCTCTGCTTGAAGCGGATGAGGCTGTCGGTCCACATCGCCGCCATCGCCTTGTCGTCGGCGGTGCCACGCGCGTAATAATAGCCATTCTCCTCGACCATCACGAACGGGTCGCGGGTCCAGTCTTCGCGCTTGGCTTCGACCACGTCGATATGGGCGAGCAGCAGCATCGGTTTCAGCTTGGGATCGCTGCCCTTGAGCACCGCGACCAGACCGCCTTCCTTGGGATGGTCGGGCGCCGCGAACATGGTGATGTCGGAATCGGTATAGCCCGCCGCCTTCAGCCGCGCCGCCATCTTCTCGGCCGCGAGCGTGCAACTGCCCACCGACAGCGTCGTGTTGGTCTCGACAAGTTCCTTGTAGAGATCGTGGAACTTCACCTGGTCGGGGCGCAACGGCGCCTGGGCAAGGACAGGCTGGGTCGCAATGGCGAAGCCGAGGCAGGAGAGCATGAAAGCGCGCATTGAGACACCCCCGATAAACAACGGCGCGAGTTAGATCGCAGAATCGCGGAGCGCGCAATCCTTCAATCGGGCGTCAAATCGGGGGGGTCATCCGGGCGCATTGCCTGTGCCGCCAGTATCTCCGCCTCGATCAGCAATTCGTCGTCCACACTGCCCTGCGGCACATGTTCGCGGCCGATCATCACCAGCACCGGCACGGCGAGCGGCGTCACGCGGGGCAGGTCGACATGGATCATCGTGTCGGCGGCGCTGTCGAGCAGATCGGCCAGGCGGCCGACATCGGTGACGCGCGCGCGCGCATCCTCCCAGGCGGCGCGCAGCAGCAGGTGATCGGGCTCGTAGCGGCGCAGCACGTCGTAGATCAGGTCTGTCGAGAATGTGACCTGCCGGCCGGTCTTCTTCTTGCCGGGATGCTGGCGTTCGACGAGCCCGCCGATCACCGCGACCTCCCGGAATGCGCGCTTGAGCAGATGCGATCCCTGCACCCAATCGATGAACTCATCCTCCAATATGTCGGGTGAGAAGAGCGGCGCGGGATCGGTGATCGGCTCCAGCCCGAACGTGGCGAAGGCATAGTCGTTCGCGACGAAGCCGATCGGCTTCAGCCCCAGCGTCTCCATCCTCTTGGTGACGAGCATGCCCAACGACTGGTGCGCGTTCCAGCCCGCGAAGCTGTAGGCGACCATATAATGCCGCCCCTCATGCGGGAATGTCTCGATCAGCAGCTGATCGGGCCCAGGCAGGATCGAGCGTTGATCCTGCACTTCCAGCCATTCGCGGACATCGTCGGGAAAGCGGCTCCATGCGCTGCGGTCGTGCAGGAAGCCGCGAACCCGGCGCGCGAGATTGGTCGAAAGCGCCATGCGCGCGCCCATATAGCTCGGCACGCGCGCCGATTTCGTCGTTGCGCGGACGATCAGGTCGGTCGTGTCCATCCGTTCGACCTCCAGGCTGAGCCCGGCGAAGAAGAATGTGTCGCCCGGCGTCAGGGTGGAGGCGAAATATTCCTCGACCGAGCCGAGCTTGCGGCCATTCTTGAAGCGCACGTCCAGCGTCTCGGCATCGACGATGATGCCGGCGTTCAGCCGGTGCTGCTTGACGAAATTGGGGTGGGAAACACGCCACAGCCCGTCATGGCCATGGGTCAGTCGCTTGAACCGGTCATAGGCGCGCAATGCATAGCCGCCATCCTCGATGAAGCTGAGCACGCGTTTGAAGGTCACGTCGTCGAGTGCCGAATAGGGCAGGGCGGAACGCACCTCGTCGAGCATGACGGCTTCGTCGAAAGGGGCGGCGCAGGCGCAGGCCATGATATGTTGCGCCAGCACGTCGAGTGCGCCGGGGCGGAAGATATCGGGGTCGAGCTCGCCGGCATCGACCGCGTCGAGCGCGGCACGTGCTTCCAGATATTCGAAGCGGTTGCCCGGGACGAGCACCGCTTCCGACGATTCGTCCAGCCGGTGATTGGCGCGGCCGATGCGTTGCAGCAGGCGCGACGATCCCTTGGGCGCGCCCATCTGCACGACGCAATCGACATCGCCCCAGTCGACGCCGAGATCGAGGCTGGCGGTCGCGACCAGGGCACGCAGCTTGCCGTCGGCCATCGCCGATTCGACCTTGCGCCGCGCCTCACGCGCCAGGCTGCCATGATGGATGCCGATCGGCAGCTTGAGTTCGTTCGCCTTCCACAGATCCTGGAAGATCAGCTCCGCCAGGCTGCGGGTGTTGCAGAAGACGAGCGTCGTCTTGTGCGTTTCGATCTCGCCCATCACCTGCGGCGCCGCATAGCGCCCCGAATGACCGGACCAGGGCACGCGCCCTTCGGGAAGCAGGATCGAGATATCGGGCTCGGCGCCCGGCTCTCCGATCACCTTATCGACCAGGTCGATATCGCCGTCGGGTGCCAGCCAGGCGCGATAGCCGTCGGGATCCGCCACCGTCGCCGACAGCGCGACGCGGCGGAAACCGGGCGCCAATGTCTGCAGCCGTGAGAGCGAGAGCGACAGCAGGTCGCCGCGCTTGGTGGTGGCGAAGGCGTGGACCTCGTCGATCACCACCGTCCTGAGCCCGGCGAACATCAACAGGCTGTCGGGATAGGACAGCAACAGGCTGAGCGATTCGGGCGTGGTCAGCAATATCTGCGGCGGCCGGGTGCGCTGCCGCGCCTTGCGGTCCGAAGGGGTATCGCCCGTCCGCGTCTCGACGCGGATGTCGACGCCCATCTCCTCGATCGGGGTCAGCAGGTTGCGCTGGACGTCGACCGCCAGCGCTTTCAGCGGTGAGATATAGAGGGTGTGGAGCCCGTCGACCGGCGTCTCGATCAGATCGGCCAGCGTCGGCAGGAATCCGGCCAGCGTCTTGCCCGCGCCGGTCGGCGCGACGAGCAGCGCGTGGCGCCCGGCGCGCGCGGTATCGAGCATCTCGCGCTGGTGGCGGCGCGGCGCCCAGCCCCTGGCCGCGAACCAGTTGGTCAGGATGGCCGGCAGGCCGCTCAAGCCCGGCCAGCCCTGGCAGCGCATAAGGTGCGACGAATACGGGAACTTTCGGCCATCTCATTCTATATAGGGATGATGGCCAAACTCGGTAACTGGATCGAGCCGCACCCCCACGGCATCTATATTCCCGCAGCGGATGCCTGGGTCGATCCCTCGCGCCCGGTCGCGCGCGCGCTTGTCACCCATGGCCATGCCGATCATGCGCGCGGCGGCCATGGCCAAGTCTGGGCGACGCCCGAGACGCTGGCGATCATGGAATGCCGCTATGGCCCGCAGAACGGCGTGCCCGTCCATTATGGCGAGAGCCTGACGTTGAACGGGGTGGAGGCGGGGTTTGTGCCCGCCGGCCATGTCCTCGGATCGGCGCAGATCATCCTCGACCACGGCGGCGAGCGAATCGTCGTCTCGGGCGATTACAAGCGCCGCCCGGATCCGACCTGTGCGCGATTCGAGCCCGTCAAATGCGACGTCTTCATCACCGAGGCGACCTTCGGCCTGCCGGTGTTCCGTCATCCCGATACGCATGACGAGATGGACAAGCTGCTGGCAGCACTTCACGCGAATCCTGACCGCTGCGTGCTTGTCGGCGCCTATGCGCTCGGCAAGGCACAGCGCGTGATCGCCGAACTCCGCGCGCTCGGCCATGAAGCGCCGATCTATATCCATGGCGCATTGCAGCGTCTGTGCGATCTCTATGTCGAGCATGGCGTCGCATTGGGCGAGCTTCGCCCAGCGACCGACGCGTCGAAGGAGGAGATGAAGGGCCGCATCGTCCTGGCGCCGCCGTCTGCGCTCAACGATCGCTGGTCGCGGCGGCTGCCCGATCCGATCACCGCGATGGCCTCGGGCTGGATGCGGGTTCGCCAGCGTGCGGTGCAGCGCAATGTCGAATTGCCGATCATCCTGTCGGACCATGCCGACTGGAACGAACTGACCGAGACGCTGACCGAGATCGCGCCCCGCGAAGTGTGGGTGACGCATGGACGGGAAGATGCGCTGGTCCATTGGTGCATGACCCGCCAGATCAAGGCGCGGGCGCTGGATCTTGTCGGGTATGACGACGAGGACGACTGATTCGCCGAAGTACGAAGGACAAAAAAAGGGCCGGTCCCGAAGGACCGACCTTTGAAAGTTTAGGAGAGGATGCCTGAAAGGCAGGATCCTTTTGCGTCGCAGCAGAGATTCTCACAAGTGCGAATGACACTGTTATGCGTGCAAAGATTGCAACCGTGCGCAAGATTGCCGTGCCGCCGAGGGCATTTTCTCAATGCGCCGCCGGCTCTCCACGTTCGATTCCCGATGCTGCAAGCTGGGCGTCAATCTGCGCCATCAGCCGTTCCAGACCGGCTTCATCCTTGGCTTCTGCGCGTGCCACCAGCACGTCCTGCGTGTTGGATGCGCGCAGCAGCCACCAGCCATCGGGCGTGTTGACCCGCGCGCCGTCGGTGCGGTTGACCTCGGCGCCCTCGGCCTCCAGCCGATCGAGCACTTCGTCCACAACTGCGAACTTGCGGCTCTCGTCCACCTGGAAGCGCAGCTCGGGCGTATTGACCATCGCCGGCATCGCATCCTTCAGCTCGGTCAGCGATTTGCCCGACATGCGCACCGCGCTCATCAGCCGCACAGCGCCATAAATGGCGTCGTCGAAGCCGTAATAATCCCAGAAGAAGAAGATGTGACCGCTCATCTCGCCCCCGAGCGGGGAATTCTCCTCCTTCATCTTGGCTTTCACCAGGCTGTGGCCGGTCTTCCACATCAGCGGCTTGCCGCCGAGTTCGGTGATTCGATCGAACAGCGCCTGACTGGTCTTGACGTCGGCCAGGATGGTCGCGCCCGGGTTGGCCTTCAGCACCGGCTCCGCAAGGATGCCGAGCAGCTGATCTCCCCACACAACCCGACCCTTGCCGTCGACCGCGCCGATCCGGTCGCCGTCGCCGTCGAAGGCGACGCCGAAATCCAGGCCCTTCTCGGCGACGAGCGCCTTCAGATCCTCGAGATTTTTCTCTTCGGTCGGATCGGGGTGATGGTTGGGGAAATTGGCGTCGACATCGGTGTAGAGCAGATGGTGTTCGCCGGGCAGCAGCTTCACCAGCTTCTCGATCACCGGGCCGGCGGCGCCATTGCCCGCATCCCAGCCGATCCGATAGGCGCCGCCGGCATAGCCGGCGAGCAGCCGGCCGACATAATCGTCCATGATGTCGGCATTGGTGACGGTGCCGGTGCCTTCGGACCAGTCGCCCGCGGCCGCCAGCCGGCCGATCTCATGGATCTGCTCGCCGTAAAAGGGCGCATGATGGATGACCATCTTGAAGCCGTTGTAATTGGCGGGATTGTGGCTGCCGGTGATCATGATGCCGCCGTCGACTTCGAGAATCGCTTCGGCATAATAGAGCATCGGCGTCGGCCCCAGCCCGACACGGACGACGTCGACGCCGCCATCGTTCAGGCCGTTGATCAGCGCGGTTTCCAGCATCGGAGACGATTCGCGGCCGTCGAAACCCACCGCAACACGCGTTCCGCCGGCCTTGCGCACCAATGTCGCGAAGCCGCGGCCGATGGCATAGGCGTCCTTGGCGCCCAGCGTCTGGCCGACGATTCCGCGGATATCATATTCGCGCAATGTGGTGGGATCGAAGACATGGCTCATCGCGTCACTCCGGTGGACTCAATTATCGGGACGGCGGCACAACGCGCGAACGCAGCAGCAGGTCGCGTGCCGCATTGATTTTTCCTGCCAGCTCGGCGCTGCCGCCTGCATCCGGGTGGACGCGGGCGATCAGGCGCCGATGCGCGGCACGAATCTCGTCGGGTGTGGCCTCCGCCGGCAGGGCCAGCAGCCGCAGCGCTTCGGCGACGTTCATCGTCGGCCGCGGCGGGCGGCGAGTCAGTTTTCCACGCAACCAGAACCAGATCAGCAGGCCGATCCCGGCAAGAAGGATCAGCTTTGCCATATCAGAGCACCAGTTCGCCCTGCTTCTGGGGCAGTTCGAGTGAAGAGATCATCTCGCGCAGTTCCTGGCGTGCGGCGATATGGCTGATGCCGAGTTCGCCCAGCTCCTCCAGATCGAGCAACGTGATGCCGCGCGGGAAAAGTTCGCGATAGATCACGCGCTCGCCCAGCCCGGGAATCACGCGAAAACCGACGCGGCGCGAAAGTTCGGCGACGGCATTGCCGACGCGGCGCATGTTGCGCGCTTCAACATGCTGCAGGCGGTTGCGCAGCACGACCCAGTCAACCGTTGCGCCGTCAGTGCGTGCGCGCACCTTGCGCTGATCCCAGATCAGCTCGGCATAGAAGCTCGGGCGCTTCACCTTGAAGGTCTCCGGATCGACCTGGCCGATCAGGTCGAGATCGATGAAGCTGTCGTTGATCGGCGTTACCAGCGTGTCCGCCATCGCGATCGCGGCGCGTGCCACCGCATCGTCGCGGCCCGGCGTGTCGATGATCAGGAACTCCATGCCCTGGCCAAGCCGTGCCACCAGTTCTTCGAGCGCGGGCACGGTCAGCGGATCGAGCACCGCATGGGGCGGCAGGATCAGGTTGACGCCTTCGCGCCGCACGGTCTCCGCACGATTGTCCAGATAGCGGGCAAGCGTACGCTGCCGCGTGTCCAGATCGATCGCCGCGACACGTCGCCCGGCCTTGGCCAGTCCGATGGCGGTATGAACCGCCGTCGTGGACTTGCCGCTGCCCCCCTTCTCGTTTGCAAACACGATCAGATGCACGCCATTCAACGCCATGTAGCGATCGGGCCCCCTAGCCACTTGATTCCAGAAGTCGCGCCCCTCAAAGAGCGCGTCCCGGCCATATCGGAGGCAAGGCAGGCGTGCAAACGGTCCGTGATCTCGAAATGCTGCGCGCCCAGATTGCGGCGTTCCGTGCAGAGGGGCTGTCTGTCGCGCTCGTGCCGACGATGGGTGCGCTTCATGCCGGGCATATGGCGCTGGTCGAAGCGGCCAAGGTGCGCGCCGACCGGGTCGTCGCGTCGATCTTCGTTAACCCTATGCAATTCGGTCCCAATGAGGATCTGGCCCGCTATCCGCGACGCGAGCGCGCCGATGCCGACATGCTCGAGGCAGCGGGATGCACGCTCTTGTGGATGCCGTCGGTCGAAGCGATGTATCCTGACGGTTTCGCCACGACCGTGTCGGTCACCGGGGTCAGCGACGGGCTCGACGGGGCATCGCGTCCGGGCCATTTCAATGGAGTCGCGACGGTCGTCGGAAAGCTCATCAACCAGGTTCGCCCCGATGTCGCGCTGTTCGGCGAGAAGGATTATCAGCAGCTTGCGGTGGTGCGCCGCATGGCGATCGACCTCGACCTCGGTATCGAGATTATCGGTGTGCCCACCCAGCGGGACGAGGATGGTGTCGCCCTCTCGTCACGCAATATCTATCTGAGCGAGTCCGAACGCGAAGCCGCGCGTGCGCTGCCGCGTGCGCTGGGTGTGGCGGCGCGTGAGATCGTGGGCGGGACGCCGGCGGCGTCGGCGCTCGAAAAGGCGAAGGCCGCGCTGGCAAGGGCCGGCTTCGATCCGATCGACTATGTCGCGCTGTGCGATGCGGAGACGCTTCAGCCGGTGACCACGCTCGATCGTCCCGCGCGGCTGCTGGCCGCGGCAAGCCTTGGCGGCACTCGCCTGATCGACAATTTGCCGGTTGAGTAGCGGCCGGATCGGTCAGCTCATTGTCCGTTGGTTTCGAGCGCAGGTTCTAGCCTGTCGAGAACCGCAGTCGAGAATGGCCGGTCATCGAACTTCTCGACGGCCGCGTCTCGACGGGCTCGACGCCAACGGGGTGGGATGGCGAGTGGCGCCAAAAACAAAGTGAATTCGTGTTAACCATTTATTTAAACCATGTGCCCGATGTTGCCCCTGGGCCGAAAGGTCGAACAGGGGTGTGGGAACATGGGACACAGTGCAGAGCTTGAAAGCTTTTTCATAGCAAATCGCCTCGCCGAAGCGGGCCGCGGCGATACGGATGCGTGCCTTGAACTGGGCATGGCTTATTCGTCGGGATCGGGAAACACGATCGTCGACCTGATCCAGGCGCATAAATGGTTCAACCTTGCGGCGTTGCGCGGCAACAGCGAGGCGCAGAGCTGGCGCGCCGAGATCGCCGGCGAGATGAACGCACGCGAAATCGCCGAAGCACAGCGCCAGGCACGCGCCTGGCTCAACCAGACGGCACGGCACGCGGCCTGACTTTTCGTCGCGCCGGCCGTGCCGGCATGACGAAGAATCAGCAGCTCTTCTTGAACGGCCCAAGTTCGGCAAGTGCGCCGATCTCATGGGACACGGCAGCGCGTTCGCGCCGAAGGAAATCCGCGATCGCTTCGCGGAAACCCGGATCGGCGATATAGTGCGCCGAATAGGTCGGCACCGGCTCATAGCCGCGCGCCAGCTTGTGCCCGCCTTGCGCGCCTGCCTCGACGCGGGCCAGCCCGCGGGCGATGGCCGCGTCGATCGCCTGATAATAGCAGAGCTCGAAATGGAGGAAGGGCACTTCCTCGATACAGCCCCAGTAACGGCCGTACAGCGCATCGCCACCGATCAGGTTGAGTGCGCCGGCGATCGGCTGCCCGTTGCGCAAGGCCAGGATCAACAGCAGCGAATCGGCCATCTTCTCGCCCAGCAGCGTGAAGAAGCTGCGCGTCAGATAAGGGTGCCCCCATTTGCGCGCGCCGGTATCCTGATAGAAAGTCCAGAAGGCGTCCCAGTGGCGCGCCTCGATCGCGTCACCGTGGAGATGAACGATCTCCAGCCCCTCGACGGCGGTTGCGCGTTCCTTGCGGATCGCCTTGCGCTTGCGTGACGCAAGCACGTTCAGGAAATCGTCGAAATCGCGATAGCCGCGATTCTGCCAATGGAACTGGCTGTCGGTCCGGATCAGCCAGTCCGCTGCCTCGAACAGCGGGATCTGGCTTTCTTCGATAAAGGTCGCATGTGCCGAACTCAGCCTGTTCTGGTCGACCACGGCCTCCGCCGCGGCGATCAACTGCGACGCGACCAGGGGATCGCGCATCAGCAGCCGGGGCCCCGGCACGGGTGAGAAGGGGACGGCGATCTGCAGCTTGGGGTAATACCGCCCGCCCGCGCGTTCCCAGGCGTCGGCCCAGCCCTGGTCGAACACATATTCGCCCTGGCTGTGGCTTTTGGCATATGCCGGCAGCACGCCCGCGATTGCCCCATCGGCGCCGTCGACGGCGATCGGCACGGGCTGCCAGCCCGCCGATGCGCCGACGCTGCCCGATTCTTCCAGTGCCGCCAGGAAAGCGTGCGAAACGAACGGATTGCCACTGCCCGCGCACGCATCCCAGGCGTCGGCGTCGAAATCGCCGACCGCCTGGCCGATACGGGCGACGAGGTCGGTGCTCATCGCGGGAACGCTGCGAACGGGATGGTTGGCATGCCGCCTATATGGGGTCAGGCCGCCTTGATCGCCACGATCGCGTCGACCTCGACGGCGGCGCCCAGCGGCAGCGAAGGCACGCCGACGGCGCTGCGTGCGTGTTTGCCGGCATCGCCGAACACCGCCTGCATCAGCTCGGACGCACCGTTGGCAACCTTGGGCTGCTCGGTGAATTGGGGATCGCTGGCGACGAACACGCCCAGCTTCACGATCCGCTCGACGCGGTCGAGCGAGCCGAGTGCCATCTCGATCTGCGCGATCAGCATCAGGGCGCAATTGCGCGCCGCTTCATAGCCGAACTCGACATTGACGTCCGCGCCGACACGGCCGGTCATCAGGTCGCCATTGCGGAAGGGAAGCTGGCCCGAAATGTGGAGCAGTCCGCCCGCTTCGACGGCGGGGACATAGGCTGCGATCGGCGCGGCGGGCTTGGGAAGCTTCAGGCCGAGGGCTTCGAGCTTCTGTGCGGGGCTGTCTGTCATGATGTCGGGTTCCGTTGTTTGGGTGGGTTGGTCAAGAGGGCGAATGTCTTCAGCTTCCAAGAGGCGTGGTCCTGAACTTTTCCGCTATCCAGTCCTTCGCTTCGCTCCAGTCGTCGATGCGGGCATGGGCGGCGGGCGCCGGCGGCACGGTGGGGGCAAGGCTGGGCTCGGCGATCATATGGAGTCGCCAGACCTGCGGTGCCTCGTCGGCCACGGATTGGTGGTGATGCGCCAGATCGTCGACGAACACTGCGGCGCTTGGTCGATATTCGTCGAGCAGTGCGCGCACGGGGGTTCCCTTGCCGCCCTGATTGGTGACGACGCGGAAGTCGATGCCGAACCCGCGCAACTGGGCGACGCGGTGCGGCTGGCGATGGTCCTCCAGATTGGTGAGGATGACGACATCGGCATAGCCGGAGATGTCGGCCAGCGCCTCGCGCGCATGCGGCACCAGGGTCTGGCGATGCATCTCGGTATCGAAGAATCCGCCGAGCAGCGGCCACATCTCGGTGCGCGAGAGATATTCGCCGTCGACGCGTCGACGCATCGCGCGGGAGAAATCGCCGCCATCGGGCGTGAAGTCGATCGCGTGCGCTTCGTCCAGCCAGACGCCGAAATGGCTGACCATGTGCAGCAGCACTTCGTCGCAATCGGTGATCAGCAGCGGCCGGCTCATGAGTCGAGGATCCCGCGCGCGTGCACCAGGTCGAGCGGTTTGACCTCGAGCGCAGCCGCACAGCCGATCAGATCGGGCTCATGCGCTTCGAGGAAACTGAGCACCGCGCACAGCAGCGTCGGATCGCCCGCTCGCTCGCGCAGGTCGGCCGCGCTCAGGCCAGTCATGCTCAGCAGCCGCTCCGCGCGCGCCGGTTCGCCGAGCGTCCAGACCAGCGCGGATAGCGCCAGTGCCTCTGCATTTGTCTCGGGGGCTGCCATCGCTTAGAGCGTCTCCATTGCATTGAAGAGGCGGGGGACGTGGCAAAAAGGGTGCTCGTTGTCGAGGACAACGAACTCAATCTCAAACTTTTCTGTGATCTGCTGCGTGCGCACGAGCATGAAGCGGAGCCGGTTCGCGACGGGCGCGAGGCCGTGGATCGTGCGCGCGCCTTCGCGCCCGACCTGATCATCATGGATATCCAGCTGCCCTATGTCAGCGGACTGGATCTGATCCGCACGTTGAAGGCGGACGATGAGCTGAAGCGGATTCCGGTGATGGCGGTGACGGCCTATGCCGCGCGCGGCGACGAGGAACGCATCCGCGCGGCAGGCGCGGAGGCATATGTCTCCAAACCGATCTCGGTAATGAAGTTCATCGGCGAGGTGAGCGATCTGCTCTAGAGCCTGATCTACGCGATCACGGGCCCCTGTACCTCGCCATACCCTCCCACGAAGGGGAGGGCCAAGATCACTTGATCTTGGCTTCCTTGAACTCGACATGCTTGCGCACGACGGGATCATATTTGCGGAACGAAAGCTTGTCGGTCAGCGTGCGCGGATTCTTCTTCGTGACGTAGAAGAAGCCGGTGCCTTCCGAACTGACGAGCTTGATCTTGACGGTGGTTGGCTTGGCCATGACCCGAAACCCTTGTGAGACACTGAATTGTGCGAATCTAAAAAAGAAAAGCGGCGAAAAAACGCCGCTCGTTCAAGCGCGGCCCAATGGGCGATAGGGCGCCGATTGTCAACCGCCTTGGCGCGCGGACTAGCAGGGACGGCGTTCGCGCGATAAGCAATCACCGACATCATAACATGGAGAGCCCCATCATATGCGCGCATTGCCACTCGTCCTGATCCTTGCCGCATGTGCACCGGGCACCAAGACCGCCGAACCCGTCGATGCTGCCGCGCTGCACGAGAAACTGCTCGTGCTCGACACCCATCTCGACACACCCGCCAATTTTGGGCGTCCCGGATGGGACATCGCGCAGCGCCATACGATGACTGAAGACATGACCCAGGTGGATCTGCCGCGCATGAAGCAGGGCGGGCTCGATGGCGGTTTCTGGGTGATCTATACGGCGCAGGGTCCGCTCGATGCGAAGGGTTTCGCCGCCGCCAAGGCGTTCGCGCTCAAGCGCTCGGACGAGATCGCGGCGATCGTCGCGAAGAATCCCGACACGATGGCACTGGCGACGACCGCGGACGATGCGGCGAAGATCGCGGCGACCGGCAAGGCGATCGTCTATCAGAGCATCGAGAACAGCTATCCGCTGGGTGAAGACCTCTCGCTGCTCGGTGAATTCTATCGCCGCGGCGTGCGTATGGCGGGGCCGGTGCACAGCGCCGACAACCAGTTCGCCGACAGCACCACGGGCAAGGCGCGCTGGGGCGGCCTGAGCCCGCTCGGCAAGAAATGGGTGGCGGAGATGAACCGGCTCGGCATGGTCATCGATGGCAGCCATTCCTCCGATGCCGCGCTCGACCAGATGCTCGCGCTTTCCAAGACTCCGATCATCCTGTCGCATTCGGGGCCGAAGGCGGCGAACGACCATCCCCGCAATCTCGATGACGGACGGATCAAGGCGCTGGCCGCCAAGGGGGGCGTCGTCCAGATCAACAGCATCTTCCTGGCGCCGCTCAACGGCTCGCCGGAGCGCGATGCGCTGGACGCGCGCAAGGAGAAGCTGAGCACGATGACGCCCGAGGAGCAGCGCAAGCTCGCGGCCGATTTCGCTGCGCTGGACGCGAAAGCGCCGTTTCAGGATGCCAGCTTCGAGATGTTCATGGCTTCGATGCTCCATGTGCTGAAGCTGGTCGGTGCCGACCATGTCGGCCTGGGCGCTGATTGGGACGGCGGCGGCGGCGTGAAGGGCATGGAAGATGTCTCGCTGCTGCCCAAGATCACCGCACGGCTGCTCAAGGAAGGCTATTCGGAAACCGATATCGCCAAGATCATGGGCGGCAACACGCTCAGGCTGCTGCGCGCGGCTGAGGCGGCAAAGGGCAAATAACACAGCGTTTGCTTGCCGGGCCTCGTGAAAGGGCATAGCCTTCCTCCCTGACGCTTGGAGAGGGTGTCGCCATGACGAGGATTTTCCCGTTCGCGCTTTCGGCCGCGGCACTCGCCGCGGCCGCGCAATTGCCTGCGCAGGAGGCGATCCCGCCGCATCCGCACGCCCCCGCCGAGGTGGCGGTCGCCGTACCGCCCGATGTGGTGCCCGAGATTGTCGCCTTCGGAACCGACTCGACCACGCGGATGACCGTGCCCGTCAGCATCGGTGCGGCCGGCCCATTCCCTTTCGTGGTCGATACCGGGTCGGAGCGTACGGTGATTTCGCGCGAACTGGCCGAGCGGCTGGCGCTTGGCGCCGGCGGTTCGGCGATGGTGCATTCGATGACGGGCAGCGAGCGGGTCGATACCGTCCTGATCCCGTCGCTCAAGGTCAGCGCGACCCCGACCACCGATATCCGCGCGCCCACCTTCGCACAGCAGCATATCGGCGCATCGGGGCTGATCGGCATCGACAGCTTGCGCAATCAGCGCGTCACGCTCGATTTCAAGGCCGGAACAATGACGATCACGCCCGGTCAGAAATTGAGCCCGATACGCGAGGACCCGGACGAGATCGTCGTCACCGCGCGCAGGCGCGCCAACCAGCTCATCCTGATGGGCGCGACGGTCAACGGATCGCGCGTCGACGTGATCATCGATACAGGGGCCCAGGTCACCGTCGGCAACAATGCGCTCCAGCGCCGGCTGATTGGCCGCAATCCGCGCACGCCGCCCAAGTCGATCGAACTGATCAGCGTCACCGGCGGGCGCGCCGATGCCAGCTACACCACCGTGCGCGAGATCAAGCTGGGCAATGCGACCATCCAGAACATGCCGATCGCCTTTTCCGAGGCGCCGATCTTCCGCACGCTCGATCTGACCAATCGTCCGGCAATGCTGCTCGGCATGGACGCGCTGCGCATGTTCGATCGCGTGTCGGTCGATTTCACCAGCCGCAAGGTCCGGCTGCTGATGCCCGGCGGCGCGGGCCGCGCCACCGACACGCGCCTGGCGGGGGAACCCTTGCGCGTCCCGGCGATTTGATCGTGGATGCTTGTTGCCGATAGCTGGAGCGAGATCACCTTACGCCTTGGCGTCGCGACCGCGATCGGGCTGTTGCTGGGGCTCGACCGCGAGTTGCGCGGCCACGATGCGGGCCTCCGGACCAATGCGCTGGTCGCGCTCAGCTCCGCGATGGTCACGCTTTCGTCGCTGCTGCTGTTCGACACGCTCAAGCATCTGAACTCGCAACCCGATCCGCTGCGCGTGATCCAGGGTGTCGCCCAGGCAATCGGCTTCATCGCGGCGGGACTGATTTTCGTGAAGCGGGGCGATGTCCATAATGTCACCACGGCCGCCAATCTCTGGGTGTCTGCTTCGGCGGGAATTGTCGCGGGGTTGGGGCAGTACAAGCTGTTAATTGTCGGCACGGTGCTTGCGCTGCTCTTGCTGTTATCGGAGTTTCTGCTCCGGCGACTGATTCCCAGCCATCATCGGCCCGAACCGGACGATGGTGACTCTGTTTCCCAGCCCCAGGCTGCCATTCACCGCAACACTGCCAAATATGACGATCCCAAGCCTTGAAGGAGCCGTTCGGCGCACGCTAAGAGGAACAATGGTTCCCTTTTCGTTCGCAGGACATGATCTGATCGCGCTGCCGCAAGGCGCGCTCTTCTGGCCTGCGCGGCGCGCATTGCTCGTCGCTGACCTGCATTTCGAAAAGGCCAGCTGGTTCGCGCGATTCGGCCAGATGCTGCCGCCCTATGATTCGATCGCGACGCTTGCCGATCTTGAGGCGTTGCGCGTCGCGACGGGGGCGGTGGAGATCTGGTGCCTGGGCGACAGTTTCCACGACAGCGAGGGTGCGGCACGGTTGCCGGAAAGCGCGCGCACGATGCTGCGTGGATTGACCGATGCCACCCGATTCGTCTGGATCACCGGCAATCACGACGCTGCGCTCGCCGACTGGCTGGGTGGCGAGATATTGGAAGAAGCGCTGGTCGATGGATTGGTGCTCCGTCACCAGGCCGATCCGCTGGAGATGCGGCCCGAACTGTCGGGGCATTTTCATCCCAAGCTGCGCGTCACGGTGCGCGGTCGCCACGTTTCACGCCGCTGCTTTGTCGCGACTGGCGCCAAGCTGATCCTGCCGGCATTTGGCGCACTGACCGGCGGACTCGATGCCGGCCATCCCGAGATCATCCGGGCGGTCGGCCGTGGCGCCCAGGCACTGGTGCCGCTGAGTGACCGGTTGCTGCGTTTTCCGTTGGCGGCCTGAACCTCAGCGTGCAAGCGCCGGAAACCCTGCCCTGAATGCGGCGACCTTCGGCTTGTCCCAGCGCACGATATAGGGATGGCCGGGATTGCGGCGGAAGAAATCCTGGTGGAATGCCTCAGCCGGGAAGAAGCGGCCCGCCTCGATCCGGGTGACGATCGGCCGGCCGAAGGCGCGGGCGGCAGTCAGCTGCGCGATATAGGCGCGCGCGACCTTCGTCTGCTCGGCATTCTGCGGAAAGATCGCCGAGCGATAGCTGGGGCCGGTATCCGGACCCTGGCGGTTGAGCTGGGTCGGATCGTGCGCAACCGCGAAGAAGATGCGCAGCAGCGTGCCGTAGCTCACCTGCGCCGGATCGTAGACGATGCGCACTGCCTCGGCATGACCCGTGCGCTCGCTGGAGACCTGGCCATAGGTTGCGGTGTCGGCAGTGCCGCCGGCATAGCCCGACGTGACCGATCGGACGCCCTTCACCTGCTCGAACACCGCTTCCACGCCCCAGAAGCAGCCACCGGCCAGAATTGCGGTCTGCGATCCCTTGGCCGCGACGTCGTCGATGGCCGCGCGTGGTAAGATAAGTGATTTTTCAGCCTGGGCAGGGCTTGCCGACATGATCGGCCAGGCGACGGCGGCAAGAGCGGCGCCGATCATTGCGAGTGGAACGAATGCATATCGTGTCGACATGGCGGGCATCCTTCGCCCCCGCCTGGCACATCGCGGATGAACGCGCGATGGCCGCGTCAGGCCAGGCCCGTCACCGATTTCAGCGCCTGGATGGCAATGATCGCGCCTTCGGGCGGTTGCACGGCGAGGATGGCGATCGCGCCGACCAGGAAGCCACCGGCGAACCGGTGGACCAGATCGGACTTCAGCAGCGATATCATCGTCTCGGTTCCTTTCGTCCGGCTCGAGCCGAATCATCTTCGTTTCCGATGATCGAGCAATGCCACCACGCGGCTGAAGCCGCTGTGAACGCGATCACAGGTTTTTGTTCATCTTGGGAAGGGACGGCGCCGTGGCGCCGAACCCGCATCGGCATCAGCGAAGCGCGGCGCATGCCTCCTGGATGCGGTTGCACGCTTCGGTCAGGATTTCTTCCGACGTCGCATAGCTGACGCGGAAAGCCGGTTCGAGCCCGAAGGCCGCGCCATTGACCGCCGCCACGCGCGCATCGTCGAGGAAATATTCGATCAAGGCTGCGTCGTTGACGATCATCTTGCCACCCGGCGTGGTCTTGCCGATCAGGCCGGACACGTCGGGATAGACGTAGAAGGCGCCTTCGGGGCGTGGGCAGTGGATGCCGTTCACCTGGTTGAGCATCGAGACGACGAGATCGCGACGCCCCTGGAACGCCGCGTTGCGCGCCTGCAGGAAGCTCTGGTCGCCATTCAATGCCGCGGTCGCGGCTGCCTGCGCGATCGAACAAGGATTGGAGGTCGACTGCGACTGCAGCTTGCCCATCGCCTTGATCAGCCATTCCGGGCCGCCGGCGAAACCGATGCGCCAGCCGGTCATCGAATAGGCCTTGGAACAGCCGTTCACGGTCAGCGTGCGATCGTAGAGATCGGGCGCGACTTCGGCGATCGTCGTGAAGACGAAATCGTCATAGACGATATGCTCGTACATATCGTCGGCCATCACCAGCACATGGGGATGACGGCGCAGCACGTCGGCGATCGCTTCCAGCTCGGTCCGCGAATAAGCGGCGCCCGTCGGGTTGGAGGGCGAATTGAGGATCAACCACTTGGTGGCGGGCGTGATCGCGGCTTCGAGCTGCGCGGGATTGATCTTGTAGCCCTGCGCTGCGCCCGCTTCGATCACCACAGGCGTGCCGCCCGCGAAGTTCACGATGTCCGGATAGCTCACCCAATAGGGGGCGGGGATGATCACTTCGTCGCCGGCCTCGACGCTGGCCACGAGCGCGTTGAACAAAGTGTGCTTGCCGCCCACGTTCACGCTGATCTGGTTCGCCGCATAGGTCAGGCCGTTGTCGCGCTTGAACTTGGTCGCGATCGCGTCCTTCAGCTCCGCGGTGCCGTCGACATTGGTGTATTTCGTCTTGCCCGCGCGGATCGCCTCGATCGCGGCTTCCTTGACGAAGTCCGGCGTGTCGAAATCGGGCTCGCCCGCACCCAGCCCGATCACGTCGACGCCCTGGCGCTTCAATTCGAGCACGCGGCTGGTCACGGCCAGCGTGGGAGACGGCTGGATGCGCCCGAGCGCGGCGGAGGTGCGGGACATGGAATACGCTCCTGTTGCGGTGCGGCATGCCCATAGGACGGGGGATTCGTTACCGCAATGCCGCTTTGGCCGGGAAATCGGCTTAGGCGCAATTTTTTGGGATCAGAGTGTGTTTGGGAAATGTGCGGAAGAGCACATTTCCAAAGCCGCACCGGCCCGCTCCCCCATCCGGCCTCCCAACGGCAGTATAGTCTGGGAGGCCGGGTGGGGGAGCGGGCCGGTGCGGGATGCGCCAAAGGCGCATTTCCAAACAGACTCTCAGCCGCTCAGTCTTGCCGTCATCAGCCCACGCAGCGCGTTGCCGATCAGGAATCCTTCGGCCAGATCGTCGGCGGTCAGGTCCGACTCGACTGCGCGGCCTTCGTCGATCAGCTGTGCACGCAGGATACCCGGCAGCAGGCCGCGTGACAGCGGCGGGGTCAGCATCATGCCGTCGCGCTCGACGAAGATATTGGTGAAGCTGCCTTCGGTCAGCCGGCCCTGGCTATCCGCAAAGACGACCTCGAAACTGCCGGCCCTGGCCAATGCATCGCCATAAAAGCCGCGATCGGTGGTCTTGTGGCGCAGACGAAAATCCGTCGGATCGACAGGCAGTGTCGCGAGCGACACCGCAACCGGTGCTGGCTGTGCGGTGGGTGCGGGCCGGATCTCGATGGCCACGGCACCGCTGCGCGCCAGCAACAGGCGGACGCGCGCAGCCGCGCGCAGCCGGAAGGTCGCGGCCTGCAATTCGTTGCGGACGTCGTGCCGGTCGAATGCGAAACCGAGCGCATCGGCGCTCGCCTTCATCCGCTCCAGGTGACGGTCGAGCAGCAACAGTCCATCGGACGGATCGAAGGCCATGGTCTCGATCAGGTCGAAGGGGCGTGCGCCTGCGGTCACGAACCGGCCCTTCGCCAGGCATTCGGCCCATTCGCCCGCCGCTGTCGAATCCGCGACGACCGCGCTGCCCAATCCGATTTTCGCTTCAACCGCCCCCCGCTCCATCTCAAGCGTTCTGATGACCACATTGAACGCTGCATCGCCCGCCGGATCAAGCCACCCAATCGATCCCGTATAGGCGCCGCGCGACGAAGGCTCCACCTCCGCGATGATTTCCATCGCGCGGATCTTGGGCGCGCCGGTGACCGAACCGCAGGGGAAGAGCGCGCCGAGCACGTCGATCGCCGAATGAGCTGGGTCAAGCTGCGCCGTGACCGTGGAGGTCATGGTGTGGATGGTGGGATAGGTTTCGACCGCGAACAGATCGGACACCGCAACGCTTCCGGCACGTGCGACGCGCGACAGGTCGTTGCGCAGCAGATCGACGATCATCAGATTTTCGGCGCGTTCCTTGGGATCGGCGGCCAATGCCGATGCTGCCGCGCGATCCTCGGCCGGATCGGCACGGCGCGGGGCAGTGCCTTTCATCGGCCGCGCGGTCAGGGCGCCGCGTTCGAGCGTGAAGAACAGTTCCGGCGATGCCGAGAGCAGCCAATGCTCGCCGGTGAAGAGCGCGCCGCCCCATCCGGCGGCCGATGCCGCGCGCAGCCGGGCGTAGAGTGCGAGCGGGTGGCCGGCCACGGGAATGCGCGCGCGGAAACTGAGGTTCGCCTGATAGATGTCGCCCGCGCCGATATAGTCGTGAACCCGCGCGAAACGGGCGGCATAGTCGGCCGCGGACAGTTCGGGCTCGGGCGGCCCTGCCCAGGCGCCGGCGGGATCGGGAAGCAACGCTGCGACATCGTCGGCGGCAATCGACACGAACCCGTCGAACAGGCCGAACCAGAGCAGAGGCGTGTCCTGATCGCGCGGAGCCGTCAGCCGGGCCTCGAGCGCAGCGCCCGCCTCATAACCGATATAGCCGGCAACGTGCAGCCCGTCCGTCTGCGCGCGCGCCAGCCGTGACAGCGCGGGCGCGACCTGATCGATCGTCGATGCCGTGACGATCTCCACCGGATCGCGATAGAGCCGCGCCGCGCCGGCGCCGGAAGCGCGGGCGTCGTCGAGCAGGACGAAAGGCTGGGCGTCGGGGATCATCGGGTGCAGCGATTGCCTCACCTCATGGCCCTGCGTAAAGCGAAAGCAATAAAGATGCGGAGGATATCGATGCGCGCCATGTTGCTGCTGGGGGTCGCCATGTTCCCCGTTACGCCCGTTCTGGCCGACGCGCCGAAGCCTGCGGCGCTGGTCGCAGACGGAGTCCCCGCCATTCCCGACAGCGTCGTCGCCGAGACGCGGCCCTATATGGAATTCCGAACCGCGGGCTTTGCGGGCTGGATTCCGGCCGACAAGTCGATGCTGATCTCGACGCGCTTCGCCAACACCGCACAACTCCACAGCGTCACTGGGCCGATGATGGCGCGAACCCAGATCAGCTTCGAGGCGGAGCCGGTCGGCGGGCATTGGTCGCCCAAGGGCGATGTTCTGGTGGTGCGCAAGGATGTCGGTGGCGGCGAGTTCTTTCAGCTCTACACGCTGAAGGATGGCCGGCTGACGCTGCTGACCGACGGCAAGAGCCGCAATCAACTCGGTGCCTGGCGGCGTGACGGGGGGCTGATCGGCTACACCTCCACGCGGCGCAACGGCACCGACAGCGACTTCTACGTCATGGATCCGCGGGATCCGAAGACCGACCGGCTAGTCGCGCAGGTCAAGGGCGGCGGCTGGTCGATCCAGGATTTTGCGCCCGACGGGAAAAGCGCAGTGGTCACCGAATATATCTCCGTCACCAAGTCGAACCTCTATCGGCTCGACATCGCGTCGGGTGTGCTGACCTCGATCGGCGATCATACAAAGGCGATCGCTTATGGTGGCGCGAAATATGCCCCGGACGGTACGCTCTGGGTCACTAGTGACGAGGGATCGGACTTCCAGCGGCTCGGTACGATCAACCTGGCGACCGGTGCGTTCACGCCCCGCAGTCCGGAGAAGACATGGGATGTCGAGCAGTTCGACATCGCCCAAGACGGTAGCTTCATTGCCTATGCGACCAACGAAGCGGGCATCAACCGGATCAAATTGTTCGATTCCGCCAGCGGGGCGGTTCGTGTCGTCGATGGTTTGCCGGCGGGCGTGGCGGGTGGGCTGGAGATCGCGCCCTGGGGCACGATCGGGCTCACTTTCGCCTCCGCCAAAAGCCCGTCCGACGCTTATGCGATCGATCCGAAGACGCTGGCGGTGACACGCTGGACGAAAAGCGAAACCGGCGGGCTGAACCCCGACGTCAATGTCGAACCCGTTTTCGTCGAGGTGAAGAGCTTCGACAAGGAACCGGTCTCGGGCTTTCTCTATCGTCCCGATCCGAAGAAATTCCCGGGCAAGCGCCCGCTGATCGTCAACATCCATGGCGGGCCGGAGGGGCAGTCCCAGCCCGGCTTCCAGGGACGGAACAACTATCTGCTCAACGAGCAGGGCATCGCCATCTTCTATCCCAATGTCCGCGGCTCGACCGGCTTCGGCAAGCGCTTCGTCAGCCTCGACAATGGGCCGTTCAAGCGTGAGGATACGGTGAAGGATATCGGCGCTTTCCTCGACGCGCTGGCGAAGGATCCAGCGATCGACGCGGGCCGGATGGCGGTCACCGGCGGCTCCTATGGCGGCTATATGTGCTACGCCGTCGCGATCCGCTACGCCGCGCAACTGAAGGGGGCGAACTGTGTCGTCGCCATCTCCAGCTTCGTCACCTTCCTCGAAAACACGCAAAGTTATCGCCGCGATCTGCGCCGCGTCGAATATGGCGACGAGCGCGATCCGGCGCAGCGCGCGAAGCTGGTCGAGATCAGCCCGCTGACCAGTCTCGACAAGCTGACCATCCCGTTGATGGTGGTGACGGGCGGAAACGATCCGCGTGTGCCGGCAAGCGAGGCGGACCAGGTCATCAAGGCGGTGCGCGCCAAGGGCGGAACGGCCTGGCACCTGCTCGGCCAGAATGAAGGTCATGGCTTCGCCAAGAAGGAGAATGCCGATTACCAGTTCTGGGCCGGGCTGATGTTCTGGCGCCAGACCCTGCTGGGCGGATCGGCCGGAGCCGGGCCGGGCAACTGACCCCCTTCATCTATCTCGGTGCCGCCCTGGCGGAGATCTTCGGATGCTTCGCCTTCTGGGCATGGCTGCGGCTGGGCAAGTCGGTGCTGTGGATCGGCCCCGGCATGGTTTCGCTCGCGCTGTTCGCCTGGGCGCTGACCATGGTCGAAAGCGACTATGCCGGCCGTGCCTTCGCAGCCTATGGGGGCGTCTACATCGTCGCATCGCTCGGCTGGCTCTGGGCGGTGGAAGGGGCACGACCCGATCGATGGGACATAATGGGCGGTACGATCTGCCTGATGGGAGCCGCGCTGATCCTGTTCGGACCGCGCGGAAATTGAGGGACTGAAATGGTTGCGAGCGTATTCGACCTGTTCAAGATTGGCGTGGGCCCGTCGAGCTCGCATACGATGGGGCCTATGACGGCCGCCGCGGATTTCGCGCGACGCCTGTCGGAGATGGGCATGATCGACCAGGTCGTGCGCGTCGATGCCGCGCTTTATGGATCGCTGGCACTGACTGGCAAGGGCCATGCCACCGATCGCGCGGTGCTGCTTGGCCTGGCCGGCCATGTGCCGGCCGCGATCGATCCCGACGCCGCCGATGCCGCGATCGCCGCCATCCGCGCGGAAGGTCGGTTGAAGCTGGGTGGCGTGCACGAGATCGCATTCGACGAGGTGGCAGATCTGCGCTTCCTCCAGCGCGAACGACTCGATTTCCATTCCAACGCGATGACCTTTGCTGCGTTCGACGGCGCGGGCGCCGAACTGGCACGCCGCACCTATTATTCGGTCGGCGGAGGCGCCGTGCTCGACGAGGATCAGATCGGCCGCAATGCCGCGCCGGAGGGTGGATGGGACGTGCCGCACGTCTTCCATTCTGGCGACGAACTGCTTGAACTGGTCGCGGAAACCGGCATGTCGATCGCCGATCTGATGCGCTCCAACGAGGAGGTGACACTCGCGCCGGCCGAAGTGTCTGCGAAGCTCGCCGCGATCGCCGATGCGATGTCCGCCTGTATCGATCGCGGCGTGCGATCGGACATGGCGGAGCTGCCCGGTGGCCTGCGGGTCAAGCGCCGCGCGCCGGGCATCTACCGCACGCTGATCGAGCGTCAGGAACGCGCGCTCGCCGATCCGCTGGCGGTGATCGACTGGATCAACCTGTGGGCGCTGGCGGTGAACGAGGAGAATGCAGCAGGGGGCAAGGTCGTGACGGCGCCGACCAACGGCGCGGCCGGGATCGTGCCCGCGGTGCTGCGCTATTATGAGCGCTTCACGCCCAAGGCGACGCAGGAGGGTGTTGAAGATTTCCTGCTCACTGCCGCCGCGATCGGATCGCTTTTCCGCGAGAATGCGTCGATATCGGGCGCGGAAGTCGGCTGTCAGGGCGAAGTCGGCGTTGCCTGCTCGATGGCTGCCGCCGGACTTGCCGCAGCACTGGGCGCGACGCCCGGGCAGATCGAGAATGCGGCTGAGATCGGTATGGAGCATAATCTGGGACTGACCTGTGATCCCGTCGGCGGTCTCGTCCAGGTTCCTTGTATCGAACGCAACGCGGTGGGATCGATCAAGGCGGTGGAAGCGACGCGGCTGGCGATGCTCGGCGACGGCACACACCGGGTGAGCCTGGACCAGGTGATCGAGACGATGCGCAAGACCGGGCTCGACATGTCGGACCGCTACAAGGAGACCTCTCTCGGAGGGCTCGCGGTCAATGTGGTCGAGTGCTGAGGTATAACTGCGGCATAGCGGATGCTGACGCTTCATGCTGCTGACAATATCCGTTTGCTTCGAGCGCAGGTTCGAGCTTGTCGAGAACCAAAGTCGAGAAGGATCGGATGCCGAACAGCTTCTCGACGGCCGCGTCTCGACAGGCTCGAACCTGCGCTCGAAGCAAACGGAATAAAGAGCGCGCTACGGCGAAATCACGCTCGATTCGTTCCGAATAGCATGATGTCTAATCGCTTCGGTCCAGTGCCCGCGCCTCGTCGATTAACAGCACGGGCGTGCCGTTCCTGATCGGATAGGCCAGTCCCGCCGCCTCGGATACCAGCTCCTGCAGCGCCTCGTCGTAGTGCAGCGGCTGGCGGGTGAGTGGGCAGACCAGGATCGCGAGCAACTCAGGGTCGAGCGTCATTGCAGCGTTGCGCCGTCGCTGTCGTCGCTGCCGTGGCGCGCGAAGAATTGCAGCAGCTGGACGATCAGGTCGGCGCGTTCGGCGATGTCCGACGCTTCGAGCAGCGCCTGTTTCGCAGCGACATCGAACGGCGCGATCTGCGCGATGCCGTTGACCAGGGATTCGTCGTCGAGTCGCGCCACCGCTTCCCAGTCGACCGCATAGCCCTGCGCATCGGCAAAGCGCCGCGATTCGATTTCCAGCGCCGCGCGGCGTGCGATGTCGAGTGCGTCGTCGCCATCATCCTCGGCGAACCCGTCGAAGCTCACCTCAAGCTGACGGAACGGCGTGGTCACGTCCAGCTCGCGCAGCACGCGAAAACGCGACAGTCCTTCGAGGATGATATTGTAGCGGCCGTCGTCCAGTGCCTCGACATTGGCGATCCGACCTACACAGCCGATGTCGAACAAGGGCGGCGCGTCGGCGGACGCGCCGCCGCGGCCTTCGATCGTCACGGGTCTGGGCTGGATCATGCCGATCCGCCGGTCGCGCGCCATCGCGTCGCTGATCAGTGCACGATAGCGCGGCTCGAAGATGTGCAACGGCAGCTGCATGCGCGGGAACAGCAGAGCGCCGGCGAGCGGAAAGACCGACAGGCGGGAGCCGCCGGCCGCCATCAGGTGAACAGGATGGCGGACAGCCGCCGACGCAGTTGCGACACCCAGGGATCTTCAAGCCCGACGACTTCCATCAGCTTCAACAGTCGCTGGCGCGCAGCGCCCTCGTTCCATTCGCGGTCGCGCGCGATGCTTTCGAGCAATGCATCGGCTGCGCCCTCGCGATCACCTGTCGCCATCAGCCCGCCGGCCAGCTCGAAACGCGCATCATGATCGTCGGGGTCGGCATCGGCGCGTGCGCGCAAGCCCGCCAGGTCGTCGACGGGCTGCACTTCCTTGGCCAGCGCAAGCGCCGATTCGGCGCGCTGGATTGCTGGTTCCTTCCGCAGCGCCTCCGGCAATGCCGCCAGCATCGCTTCGGCTTCCTCGGTCAGGCCGGCCGCGACCGCGGCGCGCAGCTGGCCCGACAGCGCCGCCGGTTCCTCGGGCGCCATCTCGACGATCTGCGAGAAGATGGTGAGAGCGCGTTCGGCATCGCCCTGGGTCAGCACGTCCTCACCCATTGCGAGCAGCGGCGCGATTTCCTGCTTCAGATCGGCCTCGGGGCTCTGCACCGGCAGCTGGCGCAGGATCTGGTCGAGCATCTGCTTGAGCTGACCTTCGGTCCGCGCCGGCGTCATGTCCGCGACGATCTGGCCCTGGAACACCGCATAGACGGTGGGGATGGACTGGATACGGAACTGGGCTGCGACCGCCTTGTTGGCGTCGACGTCGATCTTGATCAGTTTGACGCCCTTGTCGGCATAATCGGCTGCGACCTTCTCGATCACCGGGCCGAGCTGCTTGCAGGGGCCGCACCATTCCGCCCAGAAATCGACGATCACCAGACTCGTCATCGAGGGTTCGATCACGTCGCGCTTGAAGGCCTCGAAAGACTCGCGTTCGTCCGCACCCATTCCGAGACTCGCCACTGATCGTCACTCCCTGCTGATGTCGCGGCCTTATGTGGGGCCGCGGTGCGTCTTGCCAAGCCCCGCGCGGGACTATTGCCCGTTGCGGACCCCGATTTGCCGTGCGGCAAGCGCGAGCAAAGCCGCACCCGACGCCGCGATCCAAAGGCTGGCCATGCCGATCCTGATATAGCCGATCGATCCCGCGACTGCACCGATGACGAGGCCCAGCCAGAGCAGCAGATAGGGAATCCAGGCGGTCCGGTCGCCGCCGCCGAGTGTGTCGGCAATGCGCTGACCCAGTTTTACCAGCGTGCCGGTCATATAGGTGACGCCGATGCTGACTTCTCCGTCGCGCTGGAAGACGGTGTTCGCGCAGCCCATGGCGACCGCCATCGCACCGACTGCCGCGGCATCGAGGCCGAAAAGGTCGAACATTGCGGCTGCGAACAGCATCGCCGACACTGTCGCCAGCACCATCGACTTGCGATTGACCGTCCTGGTCGAGACCATAGATCCTGCGACGACGCCGACGACGAAAGCCACGATCAGCAGTCCCGCGCGCACGGCGAGTATCGACCCCTCTGCCAGGCCGACCGCCAGCCGGGTCGAATTCCCGCTCATGAACGAAACGAACAATCCGCCCAGTTTGAGAAATCCGACCGCATCGACGAAGCCGGCAAGCATGGCCAGGCAGATGGCGAGCCGCTGTGCGTTTCGGTCGTAACGGATCATGGCCATTGCATAGCGTAGAGCCCGCCGGCGCGGAATGGTTGCGTGCCCGCCGCCATCGATCCGCTTGTCACTGCCCGCGCCGGATGGCAGACAGCGCCTGGCCTGATCCGAACAAATGATCCTGATCAGGAGCGATCAAAATAAGAGGGGAACCTGATGCCCAAGTCTTTCCGCATGGCTCTGGTGGCGGGTGCCGCACTGTTGGCCTTTCCGTCGATGGCCGCGGCGCAGGACGATACCGCGTTCCTCCGCTTTCCGTTGGCGACGACGGTCAGTGCGGCCGACGCGCCGGCCTTTGCCTGGCTGATCCGCCAGGGCAGCGACAGCATCATCATGTTTGCAAGCGCGCCGAAATTCGAGCGGGTCAAACTCTTCTCGCGCACGGATACCGACGGCCAGCCGATCACCGATGTGCGGCTGTCCCCCGATGGCCGCTACGTCGTGTTCCAGACCGCGGCCGGCTTCGGTGGTGGGCGCGCCTATAATCCCGCCAGCCTGATCGATCCGCCCAAGCCGACGCTCTGGGCGATGGAAGCGCGTGTCGGGGCCAAACCGGTTCAGGTCGGCGCCGGCGGGGGGCCGATCTTCTCTCCGGACGGCCGTACGCTGATCTATCGCCAGGGCCGCGATCTCTGGTCGGCCGATCTCGCCGCTCCGGGCCAATCCAAGCTGATGATCGCGGGCGGCGCCTCCTTCGGGCAACCGGTCTGGACCAAGGACGGCAAGGGCCTGATCTTCGTTTCCGATCGCGGCGGCTATTCCTTCCTGGGGCAATATGCGCTGGGCGCCGATCAGGTGAAGTGGCTGGTCACCGGGCCCGATCGGATCGCGTCGCCGGTGCTGTCCCCCGATGGCAAGACTGTCGCCTATCTCCGCTTCGGTGGTCGCCAGCATGACGTGACGTATGACCTGACCGAAAGCGAGCCGTTCGCGGTCGAGACCGTCGAGATCGCCACCGGGGCGGTTCGCACCTTGTGGCAGAGCAAGGACCGGGCGGTGACTGCGGGGCTCGAGGATGGCGACAATGCGCTACGCTGGGTGGGCGACGACACTATCGTCTTTTATTCCGAACATGATGGCTGGGGCCGGCTCTATGCGGTGGGCCGCTCGGGCGGCGAGATCCGCGGCCTGACACCGACTGGCTGCGAAGCCGCGGAAAGCGAACCCGCGGGCGCCGATTCGCTGTTCGTCGTCCATAATTGTCGCGACATCGACACACGCCAGCTTTCAATCATCAATGTCCGCACCGGTGCCGAGCGCCAGGTGAAGCGCGACGATATCGTCATGGCCAATGCCGTGGCGGCCGGCACCAGCGGCTATCTGGCGCTGACTGGGGGCGATGCCGAGAATGCGCCGCTCGTCCGCGTGCTCGATCTGAAGTCCGGCGCGACGGTGATGGCGGAGAAGGCGGCGGATTATGGTTATAGCCGGACTTTCGCGGCCCCTGCGCCCAAGGCGATCCGCATCAAGGCGGCGGATGGCGGCTCCGTCCCCGCCCAGATCTTCATGCCCGCCGGCAAGGGCCCGCATCCCGCGCTCGTCTACGTCCATGGCGGGCCGTCGCGGCAGATGTACCCGGCATTCCACTATAGCGATTATTACGCGAACGACTTCGCGATGAACCGGCGCCTCGCCGAACAGGGCTATGTCGTCGTCGCGGTCAATTATCGCTCGGGCATCGGCTATGGCCGTGCCTATCGAGAGGCCGAAGGGCGCGGTTGGCGTGCAGCCTCGGAATATAACGACGTGCTCGGCGTCGGCCGCTGGCTTGCCGCGCGCGACGATGTCGATCGCAAGCGGATCGGTATCTGGGGCGGATCCTATGGCGGCCTGCTCACCGGCCAGGCGCTGGCGCGCAATTCCGATCTGTTCAGCGCGGGCGTTGCGATCCACGGCGTGTTCGACTGGAGCTGGCCGTCGGCGCTGGAGGGGCATCTCAATCCCAGCCGCTTCTTCGGCGTCAGCGAAGCCAATCGCCCGACGGCACTCAAGGCCTCCCCGCTCGGCGCAATCAACGGCTGGCGTTCGCCGGTGCTGTTGTTCAGCGGCGACCAGGACATGAATGTCGACGTCCGCGAGACTGTCGACCTCGCGCAGAAGCTGAAGGCGCGCAATATCGATGTCCGCACCGTGATCCTGCCCGGCGAGGCGCATGGTTTCGTCCGGCATGAGAGCTGGGTGCGGCTGTGGCATGAACAGGACCGCTTCCTGAACGAGAAGCTCGGCGGGAAATAGTCCAATCGATATGCGGGCGCGGCACCGAACGGTCGCGCCCGCATATCGTCAGCTCACCAGCCGAAGGTGACGCCGACCCGACCGCCGGTCGAGCCTTTCACCGTCGAGCCGGCGAAGCCGCCGCTGACCCAGACGGAGTCCGTCACCCGCGCGACGGCTGCGCCGGAAAAGCCCTGCTGTCCGCGATAGGTGGCCAGGTTGAACGACACGGCGAAGCTGGTGTCGGGTGGCATCATCGTGCCGCCCAGCGCCATTGCCGCCGCGATCCCGCCACTGGCCTGTCGCGCCTGCCGATCGAGTATGGCCACCTGACCTTCCAGGAGCGACGCGCGATTTTCAAGGGCCGTCGTTCGCCCGTCCAGCCCGGCCAGCGTACCGATGTTGAGCGTCGAGGTGGCGAGATTGCCCAGCGCATCGGTGGTGACCAGACTGAGTGCGCCCGATTGCGCTGCGCGGCTGGCAGAGGAGGCGACACCCGCCATCGTATGCGTCGACGTAGCGGAGCCGAGCACGACCTGGCTCGGACGCGTCGCCACCGCACCCGTGCCGATCGCGACCGAACCCGCCTGTCCGGCATTGGCGCCATTGCCCATCGCGATCGCACCATCGCCAGTGGCGCTGCTCGCATTGCCCAGTGCGACCGCACCTGTCCCGGTGGCGCTGTTGTTGGCACCCAGCGCGACCGCGCCGGTTCCGGTCGCGACATTGGGGTCGCCGATCGCGACCGCGCCGTTGCCCGATGCGGTGTTGCTCGCGCCGATCGAGACCGCCTGGCCGTTGATCGCGCGCGCACCTGCGCCCATCGCGACCGACTGGTTGCCGCTGGCGGCCGCCGACGGCCCGACCGCGATCGCGTCGGTGCCGATCGCCTGCGGCCCCGGTCCAGTGCTGTTGGCGCGGAAATAGGTGCCGTTGGCGAGCGCGGTATTTGCGGTCGATTGCGCGGTCGCCGCTTCGGTTCGAGCCGTATTCGCCGTTCCCTGTGCCGCCGCGGCTTCGGTCCGTGCCGTGTTCGCGGTTCCCTGTGCCGTCGCGGCATTGGCGAGCGCGCTGTTTGCCGTCGCCTGTGCCGCCACGACCCCCGCGGCATTTGCGGTGTTGCCGGCCAGAGCGAGATCGGCCGTGGCCTGCGCTGCGGTCGCCTTGGCGTCGACCGTATCGAGCTGCGCCTTGTTCACCGCGTCGGTCGCGAGCGTTCCGGCGGCGACATTGGCGATCGTGCGCTCGTCGCCGACGCGCCCCACCGAGACGCTGTTCGCCCGATCGGCGAGGGAGTTGGCGCCGATCGCGACGGCGTTGGTGGCCGCAGCGGTGGTGGAACTCGATCTGCCCAGTGCGATCGAGTCGACACCGTCGGCGGTCGCGCCATTGCCGATCGCGGTGGCGAACGCACCGTTCACGGTGGTGCTGTGGCCCAGCGCTGTCCCGTTATCGGCGAAGACCCGTGCATTTCCGCCGACCGCGGTCGTGCCCGAGAAATTCGCCTCTGCACCGCGACCGACGGCAAGCGCACTTGTGCCGTTGGTGATGGCCCCGACGCCCAGAGCTGTTGCGCCCTGGCCGGTCGCCGAAGCGCCAGTGCCGAGTGCCGTAGCCTGTCGCGAAAGCGCCTTGGCATCTTCGCCGATCGCGATGCCGTCATCCATGGCCGCAACTGCCCCAGCCCCGGTGCTGTTGATCGCGATATAGGGATTGGTGGCGCCCGCTGCGACCGCGTCCAGCTGCGCCTTGTTCACCGCGTCGAAGGCTTGGGTTCCGGCGGCAACGTTGATGATCTGGCGCTGGAATGGCTGGATCGGCGAACCCGGAATGCCCGAATCGCGTGGATTGGTCATACCGACAGAAACCGCATTGCCGCGATCTGCGACCGATTGTGCACCCAATGCGACACCGCCAAAGTCGGTCGCCAGAGAGAAACTGCCCAGTGCGGTGCTGTAATATCCATCGGCACCGGATGCCCGGCCGATGGCGGTTGCCGCGTCGTCGGTCGCAGTCGCCTGATATCCGACTGCGACGGCGCGTACTGCCGCGCGCGCATTGTCGCCGATCGCGACGGCGACGCTCCCGGTCGCGCGCGCGGTTGGGCCGCAGACAACCGATCTTTCGACACCCGGATTGACGGCGCCGCTCGGATCACCTTCCGTATCGGTGCAGACGACATTGTCCTGTCCCGCCTGTGCGGCGGTTGGCAGGGCGAGCCCGGCGACCAGCGCGATCGGGGCCGTCGCGGCGAGAAGGCTGATGGTCTTGCGCATGATTCGTTTCCCTTGTTGCGCCGCTGTCCCAGCCGGCGCGGTTGACGGTCTCGACCCTGCGGCTGGCGCATGTTCTCCCGCACCCTTCCGCTTGCCTTCCTTCCGCCGCGCCCACATAGAAATGGGCGCGCCGATGTGCTGGCGTGTGGAAAGACGGGGAAAGGCGATCGAAGCGGACACGCCGCCCGAAAAAAATTCCGTGGGCACCGCGGATGCGCTGGTGGCGTCGCTCTATGACGAGCTGCGCGCCATTGCCCGGCGCGAGCATTATCGCGCCGGCGCGCCGCAGACGCTGCAGACCACAGCGCTGATCAACGAAGCCTATATGAAGCTGCGCAAGCGCGACGGTTGGGAAAGCCAGTCGCATTTCCTGGGCTGCGCGGCGACCGCGATCCGCCATATCCTGATCGATGCGGCGCGCGCGCGCATGGCGTCGAAGCGCGATGCGCCCACCTATAGCTTTACCCAGAGCCTCGATTCACTTGCCGCGGCGATCCCGGAGGATGCCGAAGTCGTGAAGCTGGGCGACGCGCTCAAGGCGCTTTCGGAGATCGACCCCGAACTGGCACAGGTCGTCGATTGCCGCTTCTTCGCAGGCCTGGACGAGAAGGAAACGGCCGAAGTCCTCGGTGTTAGCGATCGCACCGTGCGCCGCTGGTGGATCCGCGCGCGTGCCTGGATCCATCGCGAGATGGTGGCTGCTTGAGACGACACGCGTGGGTAAATGGTGTCGTCGGAGTGCAAGCCACTCCCTGTCATCCCCGCGAACGCGGGGATGACACAGTAAGTTCAACCGGAACCTAAATCCTTGAGATCCTCGCCCGCAGTGCCGGAAAGGATTTGAGATAGGATTGCCCCGCCGGACCGAGCCCCCGGAATATCGCTTCCGCCCGGTCGGTTTCGATGCGTGCCTCTGCGGCGCGTCCTTCCTTGAGCAGCAGGACGGCGCGTGCTTTTGCCATGATACCGTGCGGCAGGCCGGGCTTCTTCATCGCCGCGGCCATCGGCGCGACCTCCGCCAGCACGCGGGCGGACCCGACGGTATCGCCGGTTTCCGCGCTGGCTTCGGCGAGGCCCAGGCCAATGATCAACGTCGGAACCGCGCCGGGTCCGAGCTTCTCAATGGCGATTGGGCGAGCTTCGTCCAGGACTTGCCTGGCTTCCGCGAATTTGCCGAGGGCCAGCTTGGCGCGGCCGAGCTGGAGCAGGTCGACCGCCAGCCCGGCCGATCGACCGAACACGGCGCGGCGCTGTTTCGCGACACGCTCGAAGATCGCTTCGGCGCGGGCATTATCATTGAGCTTGAGCAATCGGACGCCTTTGAGTTGCGCGATCGCCAGTCCCGTCGTGCTGTTTTGCTGGCCGGTGCGCTTCAACGCGGCATCGGCCTGCGCGAACACCGCGGGCATCGCCGCAAGCCGATCCGCTTCGACCATATAGACCAGCAGATTATTGTAGAATGTCAGCAGATCGCGATGATTCTCGGCGTAGACACTCTCGGCGTCGGGCAATGCCTTGCTGAGCAGGTCGATCGCGCCGTCATAATCGCCGTTGCGCCGTGCGAGTTGCGCGCGACTGCTGATCACGTCCAGCCGCTCGAGCCGGAAGCGTGCGGGATCGGTGCGGAACACCGCATCGGCCGCGTTGAGCAGTGGCGCCATCTCATCGGTCCGGTTCATCGCCGCTGCGGTGGAGGCAAGGCGCAGTTTAATCTGCGCGGTCGCCACCGCATCGCCCTTGCCGATTCCCTTCGTAAGCGCACGGCGCAGCAATGTGTCGGCCCCGACGGGATCTTCGAGATTGACGTAGAGATCGGACAGGGTGGTGATCAGCGTCGCTGATCGGGCGCTGGTGTCGAGCGATCCGACCAGCCGCTCGGATGTGTGGTCGAGCATCTGCTTCACCGTCGCATCGCCACCCGCAGCGCCATCCCTGGAGTCGCGGAACATTACGGTAAGCATCCGGATGATCGCTTCCGATCGCCGCGCCTCCGCCAAGGCGAGGTCGCGTTCCACCGCGGTCTTGCGCGCCTGCCAGGCGATGCCGCCCGTCCCGATCAGGATCGCGACGATCGCCGCGGTGCCTGCGGCCACCGCCCAGCGATAGCGGCGCACGAAACGGCCGATGCTGTAGCGGGTCGATCCCGCGCGGGCACGCACCGGCTTCAGCGTCTGATGCCGTTCCACATCCTCGGCGAGTTCCAGCGCGCTGCGATAGCGTTCCAGCGGATCGCGCCGCATCGCCTTCAGGATGATCGCGTCGAGATCGCCGGCGATCCGCGTTGATGGGACAGGTGCATCTGGGCGTTGCGCCGCCTTGCTGGCGAGCGGCGGATCCTCGTGCAGCACGCGGCGGATGATCGACGGGATAGATGCGCCCTCGCGCCGCCACGGGCCTTTGCCCACGACCAGCTCGAACAGGATTGCACCCAGCGCATAGATATCGGTCGCGACGGTCGCGGCGTCGCCGTCGAGCTGTTCGGGCGCGGCATAGTCCGGAGTCAGCATCGCCTGGGTCGTCGCCGGCACGGCGTCGCTGTCGTCGAGCAGTTTGGCGATGCCGAAATCGAGCAGGCGGACACGGCCTTCGCCGTCGATCAGGATGTTCGAGGGTTTGAGGTCGCGATGGACGACCAGATTGGCATGGGCGTAGCCGACCGCCTCGCAAATCTCCCGGAACAGCGAGAGCCGCGCGTCCAGTCCGGCATGATGGGTGCGGCACCAGGCGTCGATCGGCGTCCCGTCGACATAGTCCATCGCCATGAACGGACGTCCGTCGGGTGCGACGCCGCCGTCGATCAGCCGGGCGATGCCGCGATGTTCGAGCCGCGCAAGCAGCCGGCGTTCGCGGTCGAACAGGTCACCGCGCCCCGCCACGTCGGCGCGCAGCAGCTTGAGTGCGACGCGCTGCTCGAAATCGTCGGTCGCACGGTGCGCCAGATAGACTTCGCCCATGCCGCCGCGCCCGATCAGGCGATCGACGGTGAAGGCGCCGATCCGGTCGCCGGCAGCGAGCGAACTATAGACGACGTCGCTCGCCGGGCGGGATAATGGCGGCGGTGCGGCATCGAGAATGCCGCCCGTATCCGCCGCGGCAAGCAGCGACGCAACCTCGTTGCGGATGTCGGCGGGTACGTCCGCCCGGCCCAGCCGTGCTGCGCGGTCGGCGGGCGAACGCCCGATCAGCTCATCGAAAAGCGCTTCGATCCGATCCCAGTCCCTGCCGATTGCCATGTTGCCCGAAGCTCCCGGATCGCCCGGTCTGACCATAGAGCAGCTGGAGCGATCGCCAAGCCATTGGCTTCGAGGGCGTCAGCCCGCCTTGTGCGCGGCGATATAGGCGTCGACGTCGGTCTCCACGACCGTCATCGGGCGCGCACCGTTGCCCAGCACGACGTCGTGGAAATCGCGGATGTCGAACGCCTTGCCGAGCGCAGCTTCGGCGCGATGCCGCAGCTCCCAGAACTTCTCGTAACCGATGCGATAGGCAAGCGCCTGGCCGGGCAGGCCGGTGGAGTAGCGCAGCGTTTCCGACGCGATCTCGAGATCCGACAGCGAGGTCGCATCGTGCATATAGGCGCGCGCCTTTTCGAGCGACCAGCCGAAATAGTTCATGCCCGAATCGACCACCAGCCGCGCGGCCAGGAAGGACTCGTTGATGTAGCGGCCATAGAGCGCCTCGGGCGTGTCGTAGAGGCCCATCTCGATCGGCAGGCTGGCGGCATATTCGCCCCAGCCCTCGGTGAAGGCGCCGGACAGATATTGCCGGCGGAATGGCGACAGCGCCGCATTCTCGTCCTGCGTGGCGATGTGGAAATGATGGCCGGGGATCAGTTCGTGATAGATCAGCGTGCCGGCGTTGATCAGGCTGCGCTTCTCCAAGTTGGACGCGTTGTAGTGATACAGGCCGCGCGGCTCGGCGGCGGTGGGCGGGCCGTAATAACCGAAGGTCTGCCCCGCCTCGATGGCAAGCGGCAGTCGTTCGACGCCATAGGGCGCCTTGGGCAGTGTGCGGAAATAGCTCGAAACCTTGGGCTCGATCGCACGGATATAGCGTGAATAGGTCGCCTCGATATCAGCGGGCGTCTTCGCCAGGAAGCGTGGATCCTTGCTGATCCTGTCATAGAATTCGCGCGACGTGCCGGTGAAGCCCAGCTTCACGCGGATCGCCTTCATCCGCGCCTCGACATCGGCGACTGCGGCGAGCCCGCGTTGCTGCAGGTCTTCGGGCGTCAGCGGCAATGTCGTGTTCTCGCGGACCAGTGAGCGATAGACATCCTTGCCGCCAGGATATTGGCCGATGCCGACGGTATCGGGCGCCTTGGCCGCATAATCATCGCCGATCGTCGCGGCGAGTTTGGCGAAGCCGGGGTTCAATCGCTTCACCGTGATCGCATCGATCTCGCGGAGCAGCGCAGCGCGCGCCTGGGGGGGGAGCGCTGCCAGCCGGGCATCTGCCGGCTTCAACGCGGCCGCGCCCGCGGCGATGCCCTGCCAGGTGGTGCGCACGACGGGCAGCGCCGGACGCGGCAGGTAGATGCCGCGCCCGGCCTGTTCCGTAACCTTGGCGACCAGCGAGTCGAGCATCGTCGCATAAGCGTCGACCAGCATCCGATAATGGCGGGCATCTTCCGCCGTTGCGAGCGGATGGGTGGCCAGAACCTGCTGCGCGGCGTTGAAAGCGGCGGGAGCGAGATAGGATGTGAGGTCGAAGGTCAGCCAGTATTTCGTCTCCGCCAGCCCATCATCGGCCAGGTCGAATTGAAGGATGCGCCAGGTGGTGCGGTCGACCGGATTCAGCGTGTCCGCATCGATGGCGTTGAGCGACGTTGCCCAGGCTTTGCGTTTCGCCTGCGCATCGCGCACCGGCCGGATCGAGAAGTCGGCAAAGCGATCGACGGGCAGCCGTGCGTTGATGCGCGATGCGAAGTTGGTCTCGAGCGAATTCTGATAGACGCTGTCGGCAAGCGCGCGTAGCGCGGCGTCGTTTGTCGCGGCGGGCCGGGTCTGGGCCGTCGCTGCCATGAATGACGTGGGCACCGCAACGGCCAGTGCCAGAATCGATACGGTCATCCTGATGCCGAACATTGCCCGTTCTCCCCTGTGAGATATTCCATACATAAGTGCATTGAGTGGTGCATGAGTCAACGACGGACAGTTCGTTCGCCGCTTGATGTCAGGCGCTGCCGGCGCGTGCCAGATCCTGTGGAAGCGCCCGGATCGCCGCCCAGAAGTGGAAGGCCGCCCAGATGCCGGTGAGTCCGGAAATGGCGAGCGCGAAGCGCAGCGACTGGGCTGGATCGGCGATATGGCTGGCCAGCAGGTCCGATCCCAGCCCGATCAATTGTGGCGCGATCGCCAGATTGGCGATGTTCGCGGCGAATAGCAGTACGGCCACGGTCACACCGCGCATGTCAGGCCGCACCAGATTCTGAAGCAGCGCCAGCGTCGGCCCGACATAGACATTGGTGAAGGGGATGAAGAGCCACAACAGCAGCACTGCGCTCGCGCGGTCGCTGACCAGATGCGCGCCGACGCCGGGCAGCGTGATCAGCAAGGTCACCCAGGCCAGGAAATGGCATTGCCATTTGGCGTCGAGCTTGGCGAGGCGGAGCGTGATGATGGTGGCGACGATCATCGCCGCGGCACCACCCGCACCGCTCATCAGTCCGACCTCGATCCCCGCCTCGCCGACGCTGAAGCCGTGCGAGCGGCCGAGAAAGGCTGGTGTCCACCATACCAGCCCCATGCCGGAGAAGGTGGCGATCGCGCTGCCCGCAAGCACATGCATCAGCGCGCGTTGCGAGCGGATGAAGGCGATCGTCTCGCGGAAGTTCGGCGCCTCGGCCGCCAGCGTGATGCCGGGATCGCTTGCACCGCGCTTGGGCTCACGCACGCTGATCAGCAGGATCAGCACCGGCAGGCTGGCACAGGCGAAGAGGATCAGGCCGTGCCGCCAGCCGAACGCCTCGGCCAGCATGCCGCCACCGATCCCGCCAATCGCGGACCCCAGCGCGATGCCCAGCGCATAGACCGACATTGCGACGATCCGCTCGGACGGCAGGAAATAATCGGCCAGGATCGAATGCGACGGTGGCGTTCCCCCCGCTTCACCGACACCGACGCCGATCCGCGCGAGCAGCAACTGCCAGAAATTCTGCGCGAGACCGCAGAATGCGGTGAACACCGACCAGATGGCGAGCGCCCACATGATCATGTTGCGCCGGTTGACCCGATCGGCCAGCGCGCCGAGCGGCAAGCCTGCGGCAGTATAGAACAGGGCCAGCGCCACGCCCGTGAGGAAGCCGACCGCGGTGTCGGTGAGCTGGAACTCCGCCTTGATCGGTTCGATCAGCGTCGACAGCACGAACCGGTCGGCGATGTTCATCGCATAGACCAATGTCATCACCACCAGCACCCAATAGCGACGGCGCGCGATCGTGCCGGGCGTATCGGCGGACGGAGAAACGGCGGTGGCGTTGGACGTCATGAGATCCGGTCTCCGGTCTGCCGTGCGGCTCGACTGAACCTGCCAGCTTGGGGGAAAGTGTCAATACACCAATGTATCTTTATAGACGCCCGATGCTTGCCTGCGCGGCATCCAGCGTGTTTTGCAGCAGGCATGCGATCGTCATCGGCCCAACGCCGCCGGGCACCGGCGTGATCGCGCTCGCCACGCGGCGGGCTTCGGCGAAGGCGACATCGCCGACGATCCGTGTCGCGCCTGGCCGGGTCGGGTCGGGCACGCGATTGATCCCGACATCGATCACCACAGCGCCGGGGCGGATCCAGTCACCACGGATCAGTTCGGGGATGCCGACGGCGACGACGATGATGTCGGCGGCGCGGCACAGTTCGGGCAGATCCAGCGAATGGCGATGCGCGATGGTGACGGTGCAATCCTCGATCAGCAGCAATTGCGCCATGGGCCGGCCGACGATCACCGATCGACCGATGACGAGCGCGCGCTTGCCGCGCAGCGACCCCAGCGACTCGCGCAACATCATGATGCAGCCGCGCGGCGTGCATGGCGCAAGCCCGGGTTCACCGAGCGCGAGCTTGCCCGCATTCACGACATGGAAGCCATCGACATCCTTGTCCGGATGCACAGCCGAGATCGTGCGCTGCGTGTCGATATGCTCCGGCAACGGCAACTGGACGAGGATGCCGTGCACCGCGGGATCGCGATTGAGCCGGTCGATCAACGCGAGCAGATCCGCTTCACTGGTGTCGGCGGGCAGCAGATGGGCGAAGGAGTTCATGCCGACCGCCTCGCATTGCTCGCGCTTGCGCCGGACATAGATGGCGCTGGCCGCATCGTCGCCGACCAGCACCACCGCCAGCCCTGGCGCGAAATCGTGCGCGGCGCGGAAAGCGGCGGTCCGTTCGGCGACGCGCGAGCGCAAAGCGCCCGCGAACTGCTTGCCGTCGATCAGGGTCGCGTCGGTCGTCACGTCAGGACGACGGTCTGCGAGCCGTTGGGCAGCACGCGGTGTTCGGTATGCCAGCGCACCGCGCGCGACAGCACCGACGCTTCCACCTCGCGCCCGATCGCGACCATTTCGTCGGCGCTTGTCGCATGCGTAACGCGGCGGACGTCCTGTTCGATGATCGGCCCTTCGTCGAGCGCGGAGGTGACGTAATGTGCGGTTGCGCCGATCAGCTTCACGCCGCGTGCCTTGGCCTGATGATAGGGCTTGGCGCCTTTGAAGCTCGGCAGGAAGCTGTGATGGATATTGATGCAGCGGCCGGCCAGCGCATCGGCGAAGCTGTCCGACAGGATCTGCATATAGCGGGCGAGCACCACCAGTTCGGCACCGCTGTCGTGGATCACACGCATGAAGGCGGCTTCCTGCGCTGGTTTGTCGGCGCGATCGACGGGCAGGTGGTGGAAGGGCAGGCCATGCCACTCGACCAGCTTGCGTTCGCTTTCATGGTTGGAGACCACCCCGACGATCCGGATCGGCAATGCGCCGATCTCGGTCTTGTGGATCAGGTCGACCAGGCAATGGTTGAATTTGGAGACCGCGATCAACACCGGCATCGGCCGGGTGAGGTCGTAGGTCTCATGCTCCAGTTTCAGATCCTCGACGACGGGCGCCATCTGCGCTTCGAGATCGGCCAGGCTCGCCTTGGCGCTGGTCAGTTCCATGCGCACGAAGAATGTCACGCTGTCCGGATCGCCATAGATGGAGGCTTCGCGGATATCCCAGCCATTGGCCGCCAGCACGGGTGCGACGCGGGCGAGGATGCCGGGCTTGTCAGGGCAGCGGAAACGGAGCACGCAATGCGCGCTTGGCGAAATGGTCATGCAGGAAGCTCCAGAGGGTTGGCTCAGGTCACGCCGTGCTCGAGCAGGTGCGTGACATAGGCGGCGTAGGATTGATCGGCGACCAGCCAGAAGCTGGGCCGATCATGAATGCGTGCCAGGAACACGCCGATATCGCCGAAGCGTGTGCGCGTGGCGCTGCCGGTCGGAAAGGCATCGGGATGCAGGTCGATCGGGCAATAGGCGGCCAGCCGGTCGATCGCCTGCGCACCGCTCAGCCGCAATGCGGTCGATCCGTGGCTGAGGTTCAGCACCAGCGCCATCTCCTCGTCGTGGAAGGCGGTTTCGATCCGGTCGGTAGCCGTGCCGACCGCATCGGCATCGCCGACCAGCAGCCATTCGTGCGGCGCGACCGAGGCGCAGCCCATCTGCGCGTTCTGGCTGATCCGGTTGGCGGCGGTCGGCGGCGCGAAGCCAAGTGCGTCGGTCAGTCGGGCGACGAGATTCGCCGCACCGGCGATCTGGACCTTGCCGACGCCGAAATTGCGTTCAACCACGGGCGATTGCGGGGGCTTGAGTTCAGCCATCGAGCCGTGCTCCCTGCGGGTCGTAGCGGCAGGGCGCGACGATCCGTGCTTCGCGCCACGATCCCAGATCGCAGATGCGTATCGTTTCCCCCATCCGTGTGTCGCCGCGCTTGACCAGTGCCAGCGCGACCGGCGTTTTTAATGTCGGAGACCATGTGCTCGATGTCACCCAGCCATCGCTGCCGATCCTGTCCTCCTCGCCCGGTGTCACGACATGCGCCCCGGTTCGCAGCGGCATGGCTTTGCCGTCGATGATCTCGAGCCCGACCAGTTGCCGGCGATCGTTGCGCAGCCCGTCCGGACGCGCGGTCGAGCGGCGGCCGATGAAATCACTCTTCTTCTTCGCGATGACGCCGGCCATGCCGACGTCCTGTGGCTGGGTGGCGCCGTCGGTGTCTGATCCGACATGCAGAAAGCCCTTTTCGATGCGCATCGTCATCAGCGTCTCGATGCCGAACGGGGTGATTCCGAACGGCGTGCCGGCTTCGGCCAGCCTGGCCCAGAGCGTTGCGGCATCGTTCCAGGGCACCGCGATCTCATAGGATAATTCGCCCGAGAAGCTGACGCGCGCGACGCGGGCACGAATGCCCAGGATATGGCCGGCGCGATGATGCATATGTGGAAAGGATTCAGCCGAGAAATCGATGTCGCTCTCCAGCGACTGGAGCAGCACACGTGCCTTGGGCCCGGCGAGATTGGCGACGGCCCAGCATGTCGTCACATCCTCGGTCATCACGCGCAGCGACGTCCATTCGCACTGCAGCCATTCCTTGAGGATGTCGGCGATCGCACCGGCATGGCCGCTGGTGGTGCCAACCAGGAAATGATCCTGCGCCAGCCGGGTGACGATGCCGTCGTCGAAGATCGTGCCATTCTCGTCGAGCATCAGCGCGTAGCGGCAGCGATCGGGTTTCAGCGTGCTGATCGTGTTGACGTAGATGCGGTCGAGGAACGCGGCGGCGTCGGGACCTTTCACCTCGATCTTGCCGAGCGGCGATGCCTCGAACAGACCAACACCGCTCCGCACCGCCAGCACCTCGCGCGCGATCGCGTCGGCTTCAATCTCGCCCGGCCGCGGATAATAGGCTGGGCGCATCCAGCCGCCATATTCCTCCATCGCGGCGCCGGCCGTGATATGCCAGCCGTCGAGCGCGAGCCTGCGGCGAGGCTGCAGGCCGTCGCCCACCCGGTGGCCGGCGAACACGCCGATCGTGGTGGGATCATAGGGCGCGCGGAAACGCGTGGTACCGATCTCGTCGAGCCGCTTGCCGAGCAGGTCGGCAAGGATGCCGATGCCGTTGACGTTGGAGGTCTTGCCCTGGTCCGACGCCATGCCGAGCGTGGTGTAGCGTTTGAGATGTTCGACCGAGCGGAAATTCTCGCGCGCGGCGAGCGCGACGTCGCCTGCGGTGACGTCGTTCTGGAAATCGACCCACGCCAGTGCGCTCGGCACATTGGTGCGCGAGGCGGACCAGAGCGGCCGGATCGCATCGGTCGCGGGATCGCGTGTCGCACCGCCGCGTGCGTCGGCCAATGTCGTCTCCAGGGAGAAGTCGCCGGCCGTGGCGCCGATGCTCGAATGATGTCCCGATGCCGATCTCGGCAGGAAGCTTTGCAGCGCATCGTCGAGTCGCAGACCGCCGCCGGCCTGGGAGTGGAGATGCACCGCCGGGTTCCAGCCGCCGGACATCAGGATCGCCTGCGCCTTGACGGTGATTGCAGTACCGGTGAGCCGTCCGTTCGCATCGAGCGCACACAGCTTCACGCCGCGTACCGATTTCGATCCGATCGCGGTCTCCGCAGTGCTGCCGGTATGGACAGCTATGCCGCGCGCGCGCGCTGACTCGACCAGGGCGGTCGGAGGATCGTCCCGGGCATCGGCGATCGCGGCGATGATGGCGCCGGCCTCGGCCAGCTCGAACGCGGCGTGCCACGCGCTGTCATTGTTGGTGACGATCGCGATCGTCGGCGCGACGAGCACGCCATAACGACGCAGATAAGCGAGCGCCGCACCAGCGAGCATCACGCCGGGCCTGTCGTTGTTGGCGAACACCATCGGCCGTTCGAACGCGCCGGTGGCCAGCACGACCTTGTCCGCGCGCACGCGCCAGAGCCGCTGGCGCGCACCGCTGCGTTCGCCGAGTGGCAGATGGTCGGTCAGCCGCTCGCACAGGGCGATCATGCCATGATCGTAATAACCGGTCGCGAGCGTGCGCGATCGCAAGGTGACGTTGGGCAGTGCAGTCAGCGCCGCCAGCGTATCCGAAATCCACTCGCGCGCCGGCCGGCCCTCGACGATCTCATCGCCACCCGCACACCGGCCACCCCAATGTGCGCCGCCGGTGACCAGAGTGACGCGCTTGCCATTCTCCGCTTCATGCAACGCCGCTGCCAGACCCGCGACACCGCCGCCAATCACCAGCACATCGCAATGCGCCGATGCCTGGGCATAGATGTCGGGATCGGCCTCGCGTGGCGATCGGCCAAGGCCCGCGGCGCGGCGGATCGCGCCTTCGAACATCAGCCAGTCCGGCCACATGAAAGTCTTGTAGTAAAAGGCCGCCGGGATGAAGCGCTTGACCAGCCCGTTGATCGCCATCGCGTCGAACTTAAGGCTCGGCCAGGCATTGACCGGCGCGGCGTCGAGCGCGTCGTACAACTCGACATAAGGCGCCTTGAGATTGGGAATCGTCGCCGCGCCGCGCTCAAGCTGGACGATGGCGTTGGGCTCGTCGAGCCCCGCCGCGAGCAGGCCGCGCGGGCGATGATATTTGAAGCTGCGCCCGAACAGCGTCTCGCCGTTCGCCAGCAATGCGGAGGCCAGGGTGTCGCCGGCGAAGCCCGAATAGTCTTTGCCCGCCCAGCGGAAGCGGACGGGGCGGGCGCGGTCGATCGATATGCCGCCGGCAACGCGATGGCCGCTCATCGCGCCGTCTCCTTCAGGTCTGGCTTTTGATCGGTCATCGCATAGACGGCGAGGATCCGGTGGCTCACCGTATCGCGCGCGACATTGAACCACGTCCGGCAGCCGAAGCGGTGGAACCAGCGCTCGAAGCCGACACCCTTGGGATTGTCGCGATAGAAGAGATAATCTCCCCATGCGGCGTGGTCGATCTCAGCAGGCTCGGGCGGACGCACGATATGGCTTTCGCCGCCGCAGCGGAATTCGCTTTCGGCACGCGGGCCGCACCAGGGACAATCGATCAGGAGCATGGCGGGGTCTTCAATGGGCTATGCCGGATGCGGCGGCTTCGTCGATCAGCGCGCCGCTGTTGAAGCGATCGAGCGTGAAGGCGGCGGCGAGGGGATGCGGTGTGCCGGTGGCGAGCGCATGGGCGAAGCAGAATCCGCCCGCCGGGATCGCCTTGAACCCGCCGGTGCCCCAGCCGCAATTGAGGTGGAGGCCATCGACCGGGCTCTCGCCCAGGATCGGCGTCGAATCATGGACGACGTCGACGATGCCCGCCCATTGGCGAAGCAGGCGGACGCGCGAGAATTGCGGGAACATGTCGATCAGCCCAGCCGCCGCTTGTTCGAGCGCGGGCAGGCTGCCGCGCTGCGCATAGGATGGGAACAGGTCGAGCGCGCCACCCAGCACCAACTCGCCTTTGTCCGACTGGCTGACATAGACCCCGGTCGCGGGCGACAGCACGACGGTGTCGAGCACCGGCTTCATCGGTTCTGAGACGAAGGCCTGCAGCGCATAGGATGTGATCGGCAGGCGAAAGCCCGCAAGCTTGGCGAGGGTGCTGCTATGCCCGGCAACAGCCACGCCGACCCGGTCGCTGGCGATATCGCCGAGCGAGGTTTTCACGCCCGCGATCCGTCCGCCGCGAATGTCGAACCCGGTCACTTCGCAATTCTGGATGATGTCGACGCCCAGCATGTCGGCGCCGCGCGCATAGCCCCAGGCGACCGCATCGTGGCGCGCCGTACCGCCGCGCGGCTGGAGCAGCCCGGCGAGCACCGGGAAACGCGGATCGGGATTGAGCCCGGGAATCCGCCGGCGCACTTCGTCGGCCTCGTGATATTCGACGTCGGCGCCGTTGCGCAGCATCGCATTGGCCGATCGGCGCAGCATCTCAAGCCCATGGCGGTCATGCGCGAGGCTCCACATGCCGCGGCGCGAGAACATGATGTTGTAGTTGAGTTCGCGCGACAGGCCTTCGTAGAGCGACAGCGAGAAATCGTAGAAGCGCGTGCTCTCCGGGAAGAAATAATTGGAGCGGATCACCGTGGTGTTGCGTCCGGTATTGCCGCCGCCAATCCAGCCGCGCTCGATCACCGCGACGTTGCGCATGCCGTGCTGGCTGGCGAGATAATAGGCGGTTGCCAGGCCATGTCCGCCGCCGCCGACAATGATCGCGTCATAGGATTTCTTGGGGCTCGCATCGCGCCACGCCGGCTCCCAGCCGCGCTGACCGGACAGCCCCGCCTTCAACAGCGACCAGGCCGAATAATGCCTCATGATCCGCCCCTCCGCCCCTGCGCATCTCGTTATCGATCAGACGTATTTAGATACAGTAATGTTTGGAAGCAAGCCGCAGATTTCATCGGCTTGCTGCGGCGCCGGTCGCGCGGACCGGACAGCAGGCGATGCACGCCACCTTTATTGCCGCCTGGAACGGCGGAAATCAGGGCAATATGATGGAATGACAACGCGCAGGCGGCGTTGGCTCAAACTCTATGCACCGGACGAAAAAAATGCGTCGGCATCGCCCTTCGCATCGGCATATATCCGAGTCGGTCAGTGCAAGATTAGGTACAGTGTTGCATGGTCGGAATCCGGCGGCGCATGTCGCCGCCGATTCAGGTCGCCGGGTCGGCCGGCTTGGCCTTCGGCTTTGTGACGCGCGGCTTGCGGGCAGGTTTTTCGCGCGTGGGAATCTGGCTCTGCAGCACGCGCGTGAATTCGGGGGTCGGCGCGCGGCCGGTCAGCACTTCATAATAGAGCGGGACCAGTCGCAGTCGCTCGCTCAGTTCCTCGCGCATGCCTAGGGCATAATAGCCGATCTGATGGAAATAGGTGACGCGCGCGCGCACCAGGCTCTCGTCGGAACCATAGCCGCTCATCTCGAACAGCTCCTGCAACAGGCCGATCCAGGCCTTGTCGACGCGCTCGACCGATTGCGCCACTTCCGGCGCACGGCGCGCCCAGGACCGGATGGCGACATCGAACGACGGGAAATTGGGGTCCTCGCCCAGCCAGATCGCAACCACTTCGGTCAGGTCGGGCACGCTCCTCGCCCAGCGCGCGCGGATCTGGGCGAGCTCGAAATAGTTGCGCGCTTCCCAGTCGGTCAGCAGCGCGTCGAGCAGGTCCTTGCGATGCTGGAAATGCCAGTAGAAGCTGCCACGCGTCACGCGCATCTGGCGCGCGAGGCGATCCACTTTCACTTCGTCGATCCCGCGATCGACCAATGTCTTGCGTGCGCTGGCGATCCAGTCCTCGCGGGTGAGGCGGCGTGTCGTGCGGGTATTCGAGGGAGCGGCGCTCATAGTCTGCAGCGTTGCTCGGATCGGTACGGCTTGTCCAGAGCCTGGACGAATGTCGGCGTTGGAAATTTCGAAAACGAAGCCTCGGCAAACCGTGTGGCCGACACCGGGCATCATGCATATCTGTCGTGACCATCCATGCAGTACCGTCTGTTAAATAGCGATTCGTGGATCAAAATTTTTATATGGAGAGGAAAGAATACAGATCATTCCGGCCTACAAAGGCTGGAAATTAATGCAATAAAATAAATATGTTAAATGAGAAATTCGCTCATTGCGGCACTGTCGCAGAAAGCGGATTGCAAGCGGATGAAATTTATAAGACAGTACTGCATGGAAATGGTCGAATCCGAATGCGGGTCGACAGGGGTGCCCGAGCGGGCACGAACCACAAAAAAGGGGCAGGGTTATGCGATCGAGAACACCGATTCTGGCAACATGCGCGATCGCCGCGCTGACGATAGCACCCGGCGCGGCCCTCGCGCAGTCTGCGGCGGACACCGAAGCCGCGTCGCAGGACACCAGCGACATCATCGTGACCGCCGGCAAGCGTGAGGAACGGCTCCAGGATGTGCCGACTGCGATCACCGCGATCGGCGGCGAGGCCATCGACAATCAGGGGATCGTCAGCTTCCGCGATTATGCCAGCCTGATCCCGGGCCTGAGCCAGCGCGACAATGGCGCGCCGGGGCTCGGTACGATCATCCTGCGCGGCCTCAATTCCGGCCCGCAGCAGACCACCAACACCGCCGGCTATTATATCGACGATACCCCATTCAGCGCGAGCGGCTATCTCGGTGTCAGCGCGCTAATGACCCCGTCGCCCGAACTTGCCGAGGTGGAGCGGATCGAGGTGCTCAAGGGGCCGCAGGGCACGCTCTACGGCGCCGGCAGCCTGGGCGGCCTTATCCGCATTGTCACCAAGAAGCCCGATCCGACGCGCTTCTATGGCAATGTGCGCGGTGAGGTCAGCGACGTGCGCTATGGCGAGACCGGCTTCATGCTACGCGGTACGGTCAACGTGCCGATCGTTGCGGACAAGGTCGCGATCTCGGCAACCGGCTATTACCGCCGCATGCCGGGCTTTGTCGACAATGTGACGACCGGCACGACGGATGCCAATCGCAGCAATTTGAAGGGCGGCCGCCTGGCGCTGTTCATCGAACCGACGCCTGATCTCAAGATCAATCTGAGCGGCCAGTATCAGGATATCCGCAATTACGGATCGGCTGGCATCAGGACGCTGCCCGGCACCTTCACGCCGGCCTTTGGCGGATATGAGTTTGCGTCGTTCCGCGATTTCGGCGGTGAAGTGAAATATCGCATCGCCAGCGGCTCGGTCGAATATACGACGGGCATCGGCACGATGACCGCCGCGGCGAGCTATGCGAAATACGACGTTTCGCTCGGCGCCGACTATACCAGCGTCTATATCCCTCTCGCCCGCAATTCGCTCGGACCGATCTCGACATTGCTGTTCGGCGCGCCGATCGACACCATCCTGCCCGCCTCCACCCAGGCGGCGGGCCTGATCAATCCGGCGGCAGAGAAATATTCCGCCGAATTGCGCTTCGCGTCGAAGCGGCTCGGCCCGGTCGAGTTCCTGGCGGGCCTGTTCTACACCGACGAGGACAGCGTCTATATCACCACCGTCTCGCCGATCACGGCCGGCGGCGCGGCGTTCCCCACGCCCTTCCAATATCTGATCCGCGCGACGACGACGTCGAAATACAAGGAGATCGCAGGCTTCGGAAACCTGACCTTTTACCTCACCGACAATCTCGATGTGACGGGCGGTATCCGCTACGCCAAGAACGACCAGGTCTCGGGCACCGGCGGGCCGGGCGCGGTCAATTTCTTCCTGCCGCGCGCCGCGTTGACCTTCAAGTTCAAGGACGATGCCGCCACCTATCTCGCGGCCTTGCGCTGGCGGCCGACGCGTCATGTCAGCCTCTATGCACGCGCCGCGTCCGGCTATCGTCCCGGTGGCCCGCAGACCAACAGTGCGCCGCCGCCGGGCGCGCAGACCTTCGTCCGGCCCGATTCTGTGTGGAATTACGAAGCCGGCATCAAGGGATCCGCGCTGAACGGCGCCTTCAGCTTCGATGCATCGGTCTATCACATCGACTGGAGCGACATTCAGCTCAACACATTGTTCAACGGTCTCGTCCTGGGTGGCAATGCCGCGAGCGCCACGGTTGACGGGTTCGAGCTGCAATTGCAGGCGCGGCCCAGCCCGTTGATCACCGTCGGCGCGAATGTCGGCCATACCGATGCCCGGTTGAAATCGATCACGGCGACCGCCTCCGCGGTGTCCGGTGCGCAGGCCGGCGAGCGGCTGCCGCTGACCCCGGCCTGGACCGCGTCGGTGGTGGCGGATCACAGAATCCCGCTGTCCGACTCGGTCTCCGGCAACGTTGGCGCAACGCTGCGCTTCCAGTCGGCAACGGCCTCGACTTACAAGCGGCTCGATCCCACCGCGACGCAGAAACTGCCGGAGATTACGACGGTCGACCTGCGCGCCAGTGCAACCTTCGACGATCGGTTCACCGCACAGATCCGGGTCGAGAATCTCTTCGACGTCCTGGCCTTCACCAACATCGATGCCAGCGGCGGCGGCGTGGTGATCCGGCCGCGCACCATCTCGCTGGGATTGAGCGCCAACTTCTGACGCACGCAAATACGGGACGGGGAACGGACATGGATCGACGTCAATTCATCGCGAGCGCCGCCATCGGTGCCGGCGCGCTCGCCGCGGCGCGCCCGGCGGTCGCCGGAGACCTGCCACAGGCATCGCCCGATCAGATGCGGAAATATGTCCGCAACCCGGGGCCGAAAACGCCGGTCACCAATGTGAAGGCGGCGGTCAGCACCGACAATGCGATCGTCACCGAGACGATCCTGAAGATACTGCGCGAGGGCGGCAATGCGGTCGACGCGGCGATCGCGGGCTGCATGGTGCAGGCGGCGGTCGAACCGTTCATGACCAACCACACCGGCACCGTCACTTTCCTCTATTACGAGGCGGCGACTGGAAAGACCTATCAGCTCGACAGCACCGGCACCTTCCCCGCGGATCTGCCGCCGTTCCGCCCGATCCCGGCGATGGCCGGATCGGGCTATGCCGCCTATCCGCCTTCCGCTGTCATTCCCGGCTTCATGCCGGGTCTCAAGGAGATGCATGCGAAGTTCGCGACCAAACCTTGGGCGTCGCTGTGCGAGGACGCGATCCGTTGGTCGGAGGAGGGGCATCCGGTCTCGACCTTCGAAGTGCAGGTCAACGAGTTCGGCCAGGCCTTTTACAACTATTTCCCCGATGGCCGCCGCTTCTTCGCGCCGCAGGGCCATCTGGTGAAGGTGGGCGACCTGTTCGTGAACAAGCCGCTCGCCGAGACATTGCGCAAGGTGGCTGCCGAAGGGCCCGATCATATGATCACCGGCGCCTGGGCCGATGCCTTTATCGCGCGCGGCAATGCGATGGGCTGGAAGATCGAAAAGCGGCACATGACCGCGACGCCACCGCGCTGGATGGAACCGCTGCGCTTCAAGCATCACGATTATGAGGTGCTCAGCCTGGCGCCACCACAGAATCAGGGGCTGCGTATTGCGATCACTTTGGGCATCCTGCGTCATCTCGGCATCCGCAATGTCGCAGCGGGTTCGGCCGAACATTATTATTTCATGGCGCATGCGCTGCGCCACGCGATCTACCATGCCGGGTTCAGCGGCGATCCGGTGGCGGTCGCGCCCTATGATACCGAGGCTTTGCTCGACGAAGGCTTCTACGCGCACGCCGCGCGGCTGATCCGCGGGACCATGCCCAAGGTCGATCTGACGCAGCATGTGCGCATGACCGGCGGCCCCGGCAGCGCGCTGGGCGGGCCGCCGACCACTGGCGCGGGCAATATCGTCGAGAAGCAGCCGAGCGGAAGCTGCGAGCTGTCGATCGTCGATGCCAAGGGCAATTGGGTTCAGATGATGAACACCCTGCAGTCGGGCGGCATTCCCGGCACGGTCGTTGGCGGTGTGCCGATGGTCGGCAGTCACTGCACCTTCGACCAGCCCGGAACGAGCATGATGCAGCTGCTCGCGCCCAATGCCCGGATGCGCACGGTGATGGGCAATACGATCGTGCTGAAGGACAATCGGCCGGTGCTGTCACTCGGCAGTCCCGGCAATGTCCACTGCACGGTCCCGCAGGTGCTGACCAATGTGCTCGATTTCGGGATGGCGCCCTATGCAGCGGCCGATGCGCCGCGGCTGTTGCCGCTGACCGATGGAAGCGAGCTGGTGATCGAGGACCGCCTGTCCGACACGACATCGGCCAGGCTGGCCGCGATGGGGCTCCGGGTGCGCGCGATTGCAGCTTACGACTATCATATGGGGTCGTTCCAGATGTGCTTCCGTGACGATGCGGGCAAGCTGGGCAGCGTCGCCGATCCGCGCCGTATGGGCGTGGCGGACGGGTTGCGCTGATGCGCGGATCGCTCGCAGTCGCGCTGGCGCTGCTCGCCGCCGCGCCCGCGCAGGCACAGGATGCGATGACCGACGCTTATGCGCGGGCGGAAAAGCTGCTCGACGCCAATCTGGTCGGCACGATCCGCAATGCCGAGGTCGTTCCGCACTGGATCGGTGCCGGCGATCGGTTCTGGTACAAGCGCGACGGCGATAAGGGGCCCGAATGGCTGATCGTCGAAGCCGCGACCGGCCAGCGGAAACCGGCATTCGACGAAGCGCGGCTGCGCAAGGCGGCGGAAGGCGCACTCGGTGGCGACCTGCCCGCGCTACTCCCGGTCAAGGATCTGAGCGACGCCCAGGCGACGCTCGCGATGGGCGATCGCACGCTTGCCTGCGATCTGGTCCGCTATAGCTGCAAGAGCGCGACGACGCGGCCCGCGACGCCCGATACGATCTGGTCGCCGGACGGCGGCACTGGTGTGTTCGTCCGCGATCACAATCTCTGGCTGCGCACCACAGGTGGAGCGGAGCCCGTTGCCCTCACCGATAACGGCGTCGCGCATTTCGCTTATGGCACGCTGCCCGGCACTTCACTGTTCGCGGTTCCGACCATGCGATCCACGGCGCCGAAGCCGCCCTACGGCGTGGTCTGGTCGCCCGACGGACGGAAATTGCTGAGTGGCCGGACCGACGAGCGCGCAGTGAAGCCCTATCCTTTCGTCGAATGGGTGCCGCAGGACGGCAGCTTTCGACCGAAAGTCTGGGAACCGCATATCCCCTTGCTCGGCGAGCGCGAAGGCGACGCCGAGACCGCGATCTTCGACGTGGCGTCGCGCCGCAAGACGATCGTGACGCTGCCTGAAGGCTGGGGCCTGTATCAGCCGGTTCTCAACTGGTCGGCGGATGGGCGGCGCGCCTGGGGCCTCGCGGTCACGCGCGCACTCAAGAATGTCGCGTTGGTCGAGATCGACCTGGAGACCGGCGCGACGCGGCTGGTGGTGCAGGAAGCGACGCCAAAATGGGGGCGGTTCAACGCCTTCATCTACAATCCGGCGAATGTCACCGTCCTGGAGCGATCGCGCGAAATTCTCTGGTATTCGGAGCGCGACGACTGGGGGCAGATCTATCTTTATGACCTGACCACTGGCCGGATGAAGCGCAAGCTGACCACCGAGAAACGCACGGTGCGCGACATCGTCGGCGTTGATGCCGCGCGACGTCGGATGATCTACACTGCGGGCGGCACCGAGGATGGTAGCGATCCCTACCTTGTCCGGCTGCACGCCGTATCGCTCGATGGCGGCAAGGAACGGCTGCTTTCCCCCGAGCCTGGCGTTCATGTCGCTGCCCGCCGGCCCAACGGCAATGCCGCGCTCGATCCGGGCACCGCGGCGCTGTCGCCCAATGGCGACTGGATCGTCGAGAGCCATTCGCTGCTCGATCGGCCGCCGGTCAGCCTGCTGCGCGCGGCGGGTGACGGGCATGTCGTCGCCACGCTCGAAACCGCCGACACCGCCCGCGTCGCCGCTGCGGGCTGGCGAAGCCCGACGCGCGTCAAGACGCTGTCGGCCGACGGCAGGACCGCGATCTGGGGCACGGTCTATTTCCCGCCGAACATGGTGCCCGGCCGAAAATATCCGGTGATCGACGCCATCTATGGCGGCCCGCAGGTGACCAACGCGCCGGCCGATTATCGCGAGGCGGTTGCCACGATGAACCCGCGTGCTCGCGCCAGTCTGGCCGAGCTCGGCTTCGTCGTGGTCACGATGGATGGGCGCGGTACGCCTGGCCGATCCAAGGCGTTCAACGCCGAAAGCTACGAGGATTTCGCCGAGCCCGAACTGGCCGACCATGTCGCTGGCATCCGCCAGCTCGCCGGACGTTTCGGCAGCTTCGATCTCGATCGTGTCGGCATCTATGGCCATTCCTTCGGCGGTTACACCTCGGCACGTGCGATCCTGACCTATCCCGACTTCTACAAGGTCGCGGTCTCGTCCGCCGGTCCGCACAATTTCCAGGGCTTTTATCCGGTCGAAGGCATCTTCCCGCTGGCCGATTATGGTGGAGGGCGGAACGCCGCACCCGATCCGACGGCGGTGCCGCCCAACTATGCCAGGCTCGATATGCTGCCGCTCGCCGGCCGGCTGAAGGGCAAGCTGATGCTGGCCTATGGCGATCTCGACGAGAATGCGCTGCCCGCGGTCACGCTGCAGCTCGCCGATGCGCTCGCCAAGGCGAACAAGCGTTACGACCTGCTCTATCTGCCCAATCGCGATCACAATTTCTTCCGGACCGACGCCTATTACACGCAGCGTATGTGGGACTATTTCGTCGAGCATCTGCTGGGTGAGACGCCGCCCGCGGACTTCCGCCTGAAACTCGCCGCCGCGCCGGCCCCCGGATATTGACCGATCATCCCCAGCAAGGACCCGACATGAAGATGACCCGTCGAACTGCCGTCACCAGCCTGCTCGCCGCCGGCGCTGCCACCACCATCCCCGGCGTCGCGATCGCCGCGCGCAAGGTCGATCTGTCCCCGGCGAAATGGCCGGCCGGAGACTATGATCGCTTCATGAAGGCGCAGGGCGTCGACCGGACGACGGCGGGCGCGGCGAAGGGCACGCATGGCGCGGTCACCGTCGCCTATAGCGGCTTGGCCGCCCGCGCGGGTCTGGAGGCGTTGAAGCAGGGCGGCAATGCGATCGACGCGGTGATGACGGGTGCACTCGCCCAGGTCGCCTTGGCGATGGGCGCGCCGATCAGCTATTTCGGGATCATGTCGCTCGTCTATCACGACGCGAAGAGCGGCAAGACCCACACGATGAATGCCGAGTGGAACACGGTCGCGGGCGAGACCGACCCGGCGAGCATTCCCGGCGCGATCGATTTCTCCAGCAAGGCCGCGCTGCAGGGCAAGGGTGCGCCGAGCGGACGCACCGCGCTGGTCGGCGGCTTCATGAAGGGAGTCGAGGCCGCGCACCGGAAATTCGGCAAGCTGCCCTTTGCCAGCCTGTTCGATCCTGCCATCTACATCGCCGAACGGGGCATGCCGGTCACGCCTTTCCTCGCCGAGATCTTCGCCTTTCGCGACGCCGATATCCGCCGCCTGCCCGAGACCCGCGCGACGCTCGTGAAGCCCGACGGCTCGGCCTATGCGGTCGGCGACGTGTTCCGCCAGCCCCGGCTCGCCGAGACGTTGCGCGCGGTGGCGAGCCAGGGCGCCGACTATATGTATGGCGGCCCCTGGGGGCAGAAGCTGGTCGCGGCGGTTCAGGCCGATGGCGGCAAGATGACGATCGACGACCTGCGCAACTATCAGGTCATCTGGGCGGATCCGCTCACCGCGCCGCTGCGCAACGGCTATTCGATCCATACCAGCCCAACCCCGAACTTCGGCGGAGTCTCGCTGATCGAGGCGCAGAATCTGGCCGACGCCGCGGGCCTGTGCGGCGCCGAGCATTGGACCAAGTCGCCCCAGGCGCTGCGCAAGGCGCTGGAGATCACGCAATTGTTCGGCATCTCGATGTTCCCCCAGGCGACGCAGGCCGCGATTTATCCGGGCATCGATTTCAGCCCCGAGGCGCGCGTCACCAAGGGGCATGCGGCCGCGCTGTGGAAACAGATCGAAGGCGGCAAGACCTTCACCAAATGGAAGCGCACGACGCCGATGCATTCCGACGACATCGTCGCGATCGATGCAGAGGGGAATATCGCGGCGATCACCCATTCGATCAATTGCGTGAACTGGGGCAAGACCGCGATCTCGGTCGGCGGCGTCTCGATCGGCGATCCCGCAAGCTTCCAGCAGGCGGCGATCGCGCAGGTGAAGCCGGGCGATCGCCTGCCCGCGCCGACCGAGACCGGCATTCTCCTGAAGGACGGCAAGCCGGTGCTCGGCTTTGCATCGATGGGCGCGGGGCTGCACCAGCGCACCTTCCAGGGGCTGCTCAACGTCACCTGTTTCGGCATGGATGTGGAGGCAGCGATCAACACGCCGGACTTCTTCCTGCCGTCGATCGATCCGGCGACGGGCGAGACGACGATGGGCGTGCCGGAGGGGCGGTTCGATCCCAAATTGCTCGACGAGACCGGCATGGCCTGGCGCGCGATGCCGCTCGCCGAGGCACGCCTGGGCGGCGAAGGCAAATGGGTGGCGATCAGCCGCGATCCCAAGACCGGTGCGCTCCATGCCGCTTCGCACAACCGCAACAACAGTGCGGCGGTGGCCTATTGAGAGCTCAGATTCGGCGGGCGCCATCCAGCAGCGGCAACACCCATGTCGCATGTTTGGCGCCCGCACGGATCGCCTCATCCAGCCGTCGTTCCTCCTCGAGGAGCGCGGCCAGACGGTCGGCCGCATCGGCCAGCGCGGCGCGCGGCATGATCGCGACGCCGTCATCGTCGGCGATCACCAGGTCGCCGGGCATGATGGTGACCGCGCCCAGCGTGATCGCGCCGCCGATACTGGCGGGCCCCCCCCGCCGCGGCCCGTTGGGTGACAGGCCGCGCGCAAAGACGGGCAGCCCGATCCGGCGGAGATCGACGACGTCGCGCGCCAGTCCATCGGTGACGATCGCGGCAACGCCGGCATTGCTGGCCATGCCGCTCACCCGGTCCCCGACGACTGCGCAATCCTCACCCATGCCGGTCGCCATCACGATGACGTCGCCTGGCCGTGCCTCGGTGAGCGCGACCTGGACCGCCAGATTGTCGCCCGGGGGTGCTTCCACGGTCAGCGCGGTGCCGATGGCGATGCCCGTTCCGCTGAGCCGCCGGATCGAATGATGCAGCCCGGCCGCCCCGCCACCCAGGCTGGTCAGCAGGCTTGCGGGGATATCGGCGAAACGCGCGATCAGCGCCGGATCGGGTCGTTCGAAGCCGCGGATGTTGATCGTCATGCTCTGTCCCATCGAAATATGATGTCGCTGGTTCGCGGCCTTCATCGCGGTTCGGCATGAAAGCGCAAGGGCGTTGCACAGTCGGGCACTGGCCCGTGTTCGTATCTTTCCGGCGTCGCACGACACCAATTTGCCGCTGATGCGTTGTAACCCCCGAACATGCCGTTGCGCTTCGGGGGATCGAAAGATGAAAAATGGGATTGCCGTGCTGCTGGTGTCGCTGCTTGTCGCCGGCTGCGGCGACGCGAAGCAGCAGCAATCGGCGAGCGCCGACATTCCGTTCGACACCCGGGCGGAAACGCGCAGCGGCGCGGTCGGCCGCTCGGAGATCACGTCGATCGATGCCGCGCTGAGTGATTCGGCTGAAATGCCTGCCGATTCGGATATGCTGCCACCCAGCCCTCCGCCCGAAGCGATAGCAGGTGGCGCGCACAGGCCCGCCGCCCCAGTCGTGGTAGCGCCAGTAGCGGCCGTAAACACAGCGCCCAGCGGAACCGCTAGTTCGTAGACCGGCATGTTTTATTCCCGTGACACCAGACTCTTTGTCGAAGGGGGTTGCGGGGTGCAAATACCGATGCTAACAGCCCGCCTCACCCCCGGGGCCTGCCCCGGAACACACGCCGAGCGGGCGTAGCTCAGGGGTAGAGCACGACCTTGCCAAGGTCGGGGTCGAGGGTTCGAATCCCTTCGCCCGCTCCAGCGTTCTTCACATCGAAGGACCATCAAGCCGCCGACGGATACCGTCGGCGCCCAGCTTCGTGTGCGGTGTTTCATATGATCAGTTGAGCTGCGATCGTCCCATCTTCGGCGAGAAGCCGAAGGTGCGCTTGAACGCCGTCGCGAAATTGCTCGGATGCTCATATCCCGCATCGAACGCGATCTCGGTCACCGAACGGTCGGTGGTGCGCAACTGCCGCAACGCTTCGTCCATCCGCGCGCGTTGGCGATAGTTGGAAATGGTCATGCCGGTGACCTGCTTGAAACTCTCCATCATCTGCGTCTCGTTCCAGGCGAGTTGCCGGCACAGTTGCGCGATGCTCATCGCGGCGCCTTCGCCGTTCTGGAGGATCTCGCACAGCTCCAGCACCTTCTGGCGGTTCCTGGGCCGGACTGGGTCGACGGTGCCGTCGCCCGACAATTGGCGCAGTGACAGATAGAGAAGCTCCAGCGCCTTCGCCTCGAGCATCAGGTCCGCCAGCCGATCGGACTGGAGTTGCAGCATGTCCTCCGCGATCGCGCGCATCGACAGCGGCAGCGGCGTATCGCGGTGGCAGAACTGAGTCACCGGGCCGCGCATATACTCCAGCAGGATGCCGGGCAGGTCTTCGCTGTCGGGAATCAGCTCGCGCAGGAATTCGCGGCTGCACACCATGGTGACGGCGCGGGTGCGTGTGTCGGGCTTCACGACTTCGTGCTTCACCGTGTGCGTGGGCTGGACGAGGAAGGAGAGGCGGCCGGATTCCACCACCGAGGAATGATCCGAATCGTCGTGGATCAGGCTGCTGCCATCCAGCTTGCAGTGCAGCTTCAGATGATCCTGACTCATAAAGTCGTAACTCTCATGCGCGAGATGATCGACCTCGGTGAGCACGATCGAGAAGCCCGGGCGGATCGTTGCGCCACGCGACCAGCCGTTTTCGCTGTGCGTATTGGCCCGGATCAGCGCGGTGCGTCCCTGAAGTCCGAACTGCCCGGCATCCCGCGTGGCGATACGGCTGGCTTCGACCATCGCGCTCAGCGTCGGATCCGGTTCCTCGCGAATGATCGTCTGGTTCAAGCGGCAAATTCCATCATGACGGAATGGGAGGAAACCCCTGTCTGTCTCACTGTGGCCGCCAACCTAGACCGAACCGTCACAATGCAGCAAGAGCAGGGCCGAAAGCGACGCCTCCCGGCAAATGACGATCGGCAAATCGCGGACTATCCGATTTTGCAAAGGTGTTTCGGGGGCACGGATAAGCGCCCCTGCCGTCCGGCTGCCACATGATGCGTCGTTCCGCGACACCAAAGGCAACAAGCCTGGCGGGCAAGTCCAAGGGGGGCCCCATGAAAAGCGATACCCGTTTCCAGTCCACTCTGCGTTTCGCGCTGCTGACGCTGAGCGTTTCATCATTCGCGCTGGCGGCATCGGCCGCACATGCGCAGGACGAACCGAGCGACTATGCCGATGGCGAAATCGTCGTCACCGCGCGCAAGACCAACGAGCGGCTGCAGGATGTGCCGATCTCGGTCAATGCGCTGTCGGGCGACCAGCTTCGCGATCGCGGCGCCGTCGACGTCAAGGACGTGCTGCGGAGCATTCCCGGCTTTTCCTTCTCGGGCGTCGAGCGCGGCCTGGGCAATTACAACATCCGCGGCGTGAGCACGGTGGCGTCGTCGCCGACAGTCGGCGTCTATCTCGACGACATATCGCTGGTCACGGTCGCGACCAGCTTCAGCGGTGCGTTCGACCCCGTGTTTTTCGACATGGAGCGGCTGGAGGTGCTGAAAGGGCCGCAGGGCACGCTTTATGGCGGCAGCTCGATGGGCGGCGCGATCAAATATGTCAGCGCAAAGCCGAATCTGCGTACGTTCGGCGCATCCGCGGCCGCGGGCGTGGCAACGACGGCGCATGGCGGCCCGTCTTATAATGGCGAGGTCGTGATCAACGCGCCGCTGATCGAGGACCGGTTGGCGATCCGCGCCGGGCTCTTCTATCGGCGCGATGGCGGCTATGTCGACAATGTGCCCGGCACGATCCGGAATTCGAACATGTCCAGTTCGCCGTCGCCCATCTACACGCCGGCTTTCCAGCCGACCCTCAGCACGCGCAGCACATCCAACCAGAATTCTTCCGATACTTATGCGGCGCGCCTGTCGCTGGAATGGCAGCCCGATCCCAGCTGGTCGATCCGGCCGTCGATCTTCTACCAGGATTATCGCCAGAAAAATCCCAGCCAGTTCTTCCTGGGTTCGCGCGAACTCACCGCTTCCTTCCGCATCGCGCAGCCCACCCACGACAAGGCGGGCATCTACAGCCTTAACATCGACAAGGATCTTGGCGGCGTCCGGCTGACCTCGCTGACCGCCTATTTCGACCGCAACCTGAACTGGGTCCGCGATTACAGCTATTTCATCGGCGGACTCGTCGCCCCGCTGTTCCCGTTGACCAGTCGCAATGTCTCGCTCAGCGAGACCAAGACGTTCAGCCAGGAACTGCGTCTTGCCTCCGATGCCGGGCGCGGCGCACCGCTGAACTGGATCGCCGGCCTCTATTATTCGAATCAGGACGATCGCCTGGTCCAGACGGTCACCACCCCGGGGGCGACGCCAATCATCGGCACCGAGATCGGCTATTTCGGCGACACCTTCACCAAGACCCGGCAATATGCAGCGTTCGGCGAAGCGACCTACACCATCCTCGACAATCTCGACATCACAGCGGGCGTCCGCGTGTTCAAGATCGAGCAGGTGGTCGACATTCTCGGCGACGGCCCATTCAATGGCGGGCTGACCCAGGTCGCCGGACGACGCAGCACCGAAAAGGGCGTGAATCCGAAATTCGGCCTGTCGTACAAGCTGACGCCGGACAATCTGCTCTATGCGTCCGCCGCGAAGGGGTTCCGGCCCGGCGGTCCGAACCGGTTCCAGGTCAATCCGGTGCTGTGCGCAGCCGATCTGTCCCGGCTGGGGCTCACTGCCGCGCCCGATTCCTTCTCGTCCGACAATCTGTGGAGCTACGAGATCGGAACGAAGAACATGTTCGGCGGCAATCGCGTGATGTTCAACGGCTCGGTCTTCTACACCAGCTGGAAGAAGATCCAGCAGCAGATCGATCTCAACAGCTGCGGGTTCGCCTTTACCGGCAATGCCGGCAGCGCGGAGATCAAGGGGCTGGAGGCTGAGGGCCGGATCAACATCACGTCCGCGTTCCAGATCGGCGGCACCGGCACCTATACCGATGCGAAGATCACGACCGCCGCACTCGGCACGCCCGCACGCGACGGTGACGAAGTGCAGGCGGTGCCGAAATGGATGGCCAGCGCCTATGCCAGCTACGGCATGGACCTGGGCAGCGACTGGCGTCTGCAGATGCGCGGCGAATATCAGTATCAGAGCAAGGCGCGTCGCCAGTTCGAGCGATTCCAGTCGGTGCGTTACGCCGATGGCGTGACCGGGACCGTGCCCAACGGTGCGGAAATCCGCCAAGGCTACAGCGTCGTGAACGCCTTCGCATCGGCCACGCGCGATGCGACCGAAGTGCGGCTTTACGTCAACAATCTGCTCGATACGCGTCCGCTGCTCGATACCGATTTCAGCATCGGCGGCGACCGATCGACGACGATCCGCCCGCGCACCGTGGGTATCGAGCTGCGGCAGCGCTTCTAGGCGAGGAGGAAAACGGCATGATCTCCCATTGTCTCGTCATCGCGCGCCGGATGCGCGGACTTGTCCCGGCAGCAGCGGCTCTGCTCCTGCTGAGCGGATGCTGGACGCGCGCGTCCGAGGCCGGAAATGCGGCCTGGGCACGTGAGACGGCCTATTATTATCCGACCTCGCAGATCGATGCGTCCAATGTGTCGCAACTGGGCGTGGCGTGGGAGTTCACCGACTTCGTGGTCCGGGGGCGCACGCATCGAGGTGTCGAAGCGACGCCGATCGTCGTCGACGGCGTGATGTACACCACCGGGCCGTGGAGCGTCGTCTATGCACTCGATGCGAAGACGGGGAAGCTGCTGTGGCAATATGATCCCGGCGTCGATGGGCAGTTCGCGCGGCGAACCTGCTGCGACGCGGTCAATCGCGGCGTCGCCGTTGCCGATGGCGTGGTCTATGTCGCCGCGCTCGACGGTTATCTCGCAGCGGTGGATGCGAAGACCGGCAAGGAGATGTGGAAGGTCGATACGATCACCGACCGCAGCCGCAGCTATGCGATCACGGGTGCGCCGCGCGTCGCGGGCCGCAATGTCGTCATCGGCAATGGTGGTGGCGAGATGGGCGTGCGTGGCTATGCCAGCGCCTTCGACCGCAAGACCGGCAAGCTCGCCTGGCGCTTCTTCATCGTGCCCGGCGACCCCGCGGCCGGCCCGGACGAACATCCGGAGGTGACCGAGGCGCGCAAGACCTGGGATCCCAAGTCGCGCTGGGATCTGGGCGGCGGCGGCACCGCCTGGGATTCGATCGTCTACGATCCCGATACCAACATCGTCTATCTCGGCACCGGTAACGGCATGCCGCATCCCCTATGGTCGCGCAGTCCGGCGGGCGGCGACAATCTGTACCTGTCGTCGATCGTCGCGCTCGACGCCGATAGCGGGCGCAAGAAATGGCATTATCAGACGACCCCGGGCGACAGCTGGGATTATACCGCGACCCAGAACATGATCCTGGCCGACATCAAGATCGGCGATCGCGTCCGCAAGGTCGTCATGCAGGCACCGAAGAACGGATTCTTTTATGTGCTCGATCGGGTCACTGGAGAGTTGCTGTCGGCGGAGAAGTTCACCACCGTCACCTGGGCGGACCGTGTCGATCTGAAGACCGGGCGGCCGGTGGTCACTGCACAGTCCGATTACAGCAAGGAAACCAAGCTGGTCTGGCCGTCCGAGGCTGGCGGGCATAACTGGCCGCCCATGGCGTATAATGAGCAGACCGGGCTGGTTTACATCCCGGTCCTCGAAGCGCCGATGACCTTCCAGATGAGCGATGAGCCCTATCGCCCCTATAGCCCTATCCAGGGATCGATCGCTGCCTTCCCCGCCTTTTCCGGCTTCGGCGCGGGCGACAAGCCCGCCATGTTCGACGGGCAGCCGAAGCCGAAATTCGAACAGGTGCTCAAGGCCTGGGATCCGGTGACGCAGAAGCTGGTCTGGAGTTCCAACGTGATGCCGTTCTGGAGCGGCGGCGCGATGACCACGAGCGGCGGGCTGGTGATGCAGGGATCGGCCGACGGCTATCTCACCATCTACGACGCGAAGACCGGAAAGACACTGCACCGGATCGATATCGGCACCGGCATCATGGCCGCGCCGATGGCGTATGAGATTGACGGCGAACAATATGTCGCGGTGGCGGCCGGTTTCGGCGGCGCGCTCAACGTCGCCTATATTCCGGGCTCGGTTGCATTGAAGCGCGAGAATGCCGAGCGGCTGATCGTCTTCAAGCTGGGCGGATCGCAGGTCAAACTGCCGCCGCTGCGCACCGCGACCGCGTTCGCGCCGGCACCCGCGCAATATCGCGGAACCGAGGCGCAGGCCGCGCGCGGCGCCAAGCTGTACGAAGCGAATTGCGGGCGCTGCCATGGCGGGCCGGACACGCTGGGCGGCTATCCCAATCTGTGGAAAATGCCTGCAGAGGTCCATGCCGCGTTCCTGCAGATCGTACGGGAAGGCGCTTTCGCCGAAGCCGGAATGGCGTCGTTTGCCGATGTGCTCAGCGAACGGGATGCAAAGGATATCCACGCATTCCTGGCGCACCCGCTGCCGAAACAGGCGGCGCCAGCGCCGAAGAAGATGCACTGATGACGATTGGGGAGACGATGGTGGCGATTTTCGATCTTCGGCGCGGTCTGTGCGCAGGGCGGCTTGCGTCGCTCGCGCTGGTGGCGGTGCTTGGTGCGGGCCATGCCCAAGCTGCGCCCCCGCCTGCAAACCCGACCGACGCCACGCTAAAACTCGATGAAGCCCGGAAGGTTGCGGATACACTGCTGGATCTGGCGACCAAGAAGGGGCGCAACGTCTCGATCGTGATCGTCAACCGCGAGGGGCGCGTCATCCTGTCGCAACGCATGGACGAGGCGTCTTTCGTCAGCCTGCAACTGGCCGAGGGCAAGGCGGTCACCGCCGCTGCGCTGGGCGCGCCGACAAAGCTGCTGGAGCAGCAGGTGGATGGCGGCAAGACCTCGAACCTGTCGGCGGCGGGCCTGGTCATGATCGCGGGCGGCGTACCGGTGACCAAGGCTGGCAAGCTCGTCGCCGGGATCGGCGTGAGTGGCGCGGCGTCGGACGAGGACGATGCTATGGCGACGGCTGCGCGAGATGCAGTGCTGAAATAGACCTTCTCCGCGCGCGTCGGCTCGGCACGCGCGGAGAGAGCGATCAGGTCAGATTCCGCTGACAGTGCACTCAATTCAATATGCCTTGAGCGCCAACGACCGCTCCGATGAGGTACTCTCGACTGAACGTACTATCGTAATCCCAGCTCAGTTCTTCGGCCTGGTTGCCTGTCCCTGATGCTCTGCCGAAAACAGCGCGATTGCGCGCGCTAACGCGTCCCGCTCCGCATCCTTCTCCTCCTCGATCGAAATTTCGATATCAGGCACAATTCCGGGGTGACCGCTCGACGCGCCGTCGGCGAGAACAAGGCTTGCCGTCGTCACTTTCAACGCGATCCTGTCGCTCGGCCGGAGAATGCTCTGAATATAATGGAGTCCTGCGGTGGTTCGGCCGATCAGGCGCGCCTTCCTGTGCAGCTTCAACGCGCTTGCCAGGATAAGCGCACCGCCGCCCATGTTCCCGTCCGTAAGCACGATCAAAGGCAAGCCATTCGTCAAGTCGTCCGGCCTTGCATACCAGATATCCCGGCCCACGATTCGATCGTGCGTGCCGCCCAGTTCCCCTCTTTCGACAAATAGGTCTGCCGTTTCGATCGCGGTGCTGAACAGGCCACCTCGATTCGCTCGCAGATCAATGATGTAACCCTTGGAAGCCGCCTCCCCCAGGCGCTTCACGCCCTTTCCGACCAGCTTTGCCGTATTGGTGTCGAAACTAGCGATCCGAACGATTCCAATGCCGTCGTTCGCCCACACACGCGGTTCTTCCGGATAAGCGATGGTTCGTGTCAGGCTGATATCGAAAGGCTCCGCCTCACCTCTTTTGATCTCCAGCGTCACGGCAGAACCGTCCGGACCGCGCAAGAGTCCATCGACCTCGTTCGCTGTCATGCCCTTTGTCGATCGTCCGTCCACACTGACGATGCCATCGCCCTTTTTCAGCCTGGATTCGGCGGCGCCGCCGCGTAAAAACTCGAAAACAAAGGGGCGATCCTGACCCACTCCGACGATAAACCCAGGCCTTGCAGGGTTCCTCTCAATCAAGGGTCTGCTGCTTTCGAGATCGGCGTATTGCCCCGCCCGACCCGTCGCGCTGATCATGCCGTCGACGCACGCCCGAACGAGACCCTGTTCATCACCGCCCGCCAAGAGCAGGGCATCGAACGCTGCGATTGGCGATGCGGTCTTGGCAAGGACGCCCGATGGCTCCAGCCCAGTCTTATCGGCGAACGTCCGCAAAGCACCGATACAGGCTGACGAAAGCGTGCCAGCATCAACCGGATCAGCGGCATGCTTTCCGATCAGTTTGAGGGATTTCGAGATCTCCACCCGGCCAGTATCCCCCGGCGCCCCTGATGCTGGCAGAGCAGCGGCACAGGCGACAGCGAATAGGACCAGACTGGCGGCGCGGGCGGTCATGCGGATGATGTGACCCACACACCACGCCTGCACAAGACACTGCAAACACCGTTTCGGATCAACACAGCGCGGTGTCTGAACCCAATCCGATCAGCCTGCAGATGTCCAGCCTCCTCACCTGTCCGCGATTGCGTCGACGTAGTACGCAGATAAAGGATTGCTGCGGAGATTTGCCATTGAAGAAGATGATCGAGGGTTCAGATTCGTTCGCCCTCGTCAGTGTTCTTCCAATCCATCCATACCCGGAGACATCGGCGAAAGCCGAGCGTCGGCGCGTGATAGTCCAATGCTGCCTGACCGTCCGCAGTCCTCGACACGCCCAACGCGCGCCGAGGACCGGGATCAGGTCGCGAGCGACCCGATCCTCGTTACAACACCCAGGGCAGCAATCCACCCCGGATGGCGACGCTCACCGACAGCGCCAAGAACAGCAGCACCGCCGCCACATGGCGCACCAGTGCGAAAGCTCCGGGCCGCTGTGTGCCGGCCGGCGTGCGGCGCAGGCCGAGAACCAGCAGCACCAGGGAGGCGAGCGCGGTCACGGTGGCGACCAGCGCCGCCGTCGATGCCACGGTCAACTGGGTCGGCGGCCAGTAATGGAGCGACGGTCCGTTGGCCATGATGCCGGGCAGCCACATGGCGATCGCGATCACAGACACCAGCCACAGCGTGCCGGTGGCCAGCAGCACATAGTGCGACAGGCGCAGTGTCGATCCCTGATAGCTGGTGCCGCGACGCGCGAGGAAGGTTGCCCACAGGCCGAATGCGGTCAGCGCGACCAAGCCGGTCAGCCAGGCGAACAGGCCGGGATCGAGCAGGCCGGATGCGCGCTCGAACGCATTGGCGCCCGACGGGGTGTAGATGCGGATCGCCTTGCCGCTGTCGTCGAACACGAAGTTCAGATAGGCGTCGCCGTCCATCGCACGGAACTGGCTCGGTGAGTCGCCGGGCGCCCAGCTCTGGCTGCCCAGCGCGCCGGACGTGACGATATAGCCGTCGGGCGAGACCGACACCTTCGCCATGCCGCCGAGCACGCCCAGGAACTTCTCCAGCCCGGAATATGACCGTCGCGTCGCGAGATAGTCGCCTTCATATTTGGCGGCCGATTTCAGCAGTTCGGGATTGCCGGCGCGCTGGATCGGCGGGGTCTGCGCATAGAAGCGTTCGATGATCGCGCCGGGCAGCTTGCTGGACAGGACGTTGCCGCCGACGGTGTTGGTGCTGATGAACACGCCCAGGTCGAGCTCGGGGATGACCATCATCTGGGTGAGGAAGGCGCTGGTGCCGCCGCCATGGCCATAGCCGGTAAAGCCGCCGGGCTGGGTGGACATGCCGAAGCCGTGCGCCCAGCCGTTGACGCCCGCGGGCACCTTCATGATCGGGGTGCGGAACGCCTTGGCCGCGACCGGGCCGTAGATGGTCGTGCCGTCGATCTTGCCGTCGCGCAGCAGCAGGCGGAGATAGCGGGCCATGTCCTCGGCGGTGGTCGCGACCGATCCGGCCGCGGCGACGCTGCCGATGAAATCAGGGCCCATCGACTTGAAGCGGTTGCCGCCCCAACGGAAACCGTCGGAGACATCTGCCGCGAGCGCGGGAGACATGGGCGCGGCGAAGCCAGGCCGCGGCTTCATCGGCTCGCGGAAAGTGCTGCGCGTCATGCCCGCCGGGCCGAGCACGTCGCGGTCCGCCAGCGTCTCGAAATCGGTCTTGTTGAGCCCGGCCAGGATCTGGCCGGCAACAGCGACGCCATAGTTTGAATAGGTGGAAAGCGTACCCGCTTCGCGGACGCGGTCCGGACGGTGCACGCGGATATAGTCTGCCGGAGGGGTCAGCCGCTCGGCCTTGTCGAGGATGAGATGGCCGAAGCCGCTATCCTCCATACCGGGCGCATGCGCCATCAGGTCGACGATGCGGATCGGGTTCTTGAAACCCTGATCGGGGATTTGCGATTCGGCGGGCAGATATTTGTTCACCGGATCGGTAAGTTTGATCGTGCCCTTCTCCACCTCGCGCATGATCAGGATCCAGGTCATCGTCTTGGAGACCGATCCGATCCGGAACAGCGTCTTGCGCGGATCGACCGGGCGCATCGGGTTCAGGTTGGAGATGCCGTACCCTTTGAGCAGTACCAGCTTGTCGTTCTGCACGATCGAGACGGTGACGCCGGCGATATGATTGTCGCCCATGCCCTGGCGGACGACGCCGTCGACCAGCGCTTCCAGTTCCAGTGGCGGAATCGGCTGGCCGGGCGTGAGCTTGGGGGTCGGGACTGGTGCCACCTGGACGACGGGGACCGCGGCCGTCGGTGCAGGCGCCACATTGGCGGGCGGTGCGGGCTGGCTGAACGACGCGGTTCCCGCGATCGCGGTCAAACCGGCCAGAACGACAAGCATCGGTGATCTCAATTTCATGCGCACCCCCTAGAGCGGTCGATTATCGACTCATTCGCGCCCACACAGCATTTTGCGAGGCGCAGGACCGGCAGGGGCCGCATTTGCGGTCTGATCTGCACAATTGGTCCGCTCCGGACAGAATTGTCCTGATCGGAAAATATGTCAATCCGCCAATTTGACGTCATGGGTGGCGCGGGACGCGGAAGGGTAGAGCGACCCACACGTCATGCTGAACTTGTTTCAGCATCCATGTTCCAACCCGCGCCGCGGCATCGGATCGAACATGGACCCTGAAACAAGTTCAGGGTGACGGAAGGAAGACGTCCAGCCTCAGGGTTTCAGCTTGGCCTCGAGGAATTGCACCGTCGCGGTGTCCGACCGGCGCCAGCTGTCATAGCGCTGGAAGTCGTGCAACTCGTTGGGCAGGATCAACTCCTCATAGGGGATCTCCTCCGCGTCGAGCCGGCGGGCGAGATCGATCGTCTGGTCGAAGGCGACGTTGCGGTCGTCGTCGCCGTGGATCAGCAGCACGGGCGATCGCCAGGTCTTCATCGACGCCACGGGCGAGCTTTCGAACGCGATCTTCGCCATGTCGGGCCATTCGCCCTTCTCATAGCCCTGGGGTTCGGCGAAGCGCGACGAGCGGCGCGACCAGTCGTGCACGCCGTGCAGATCGACGCCCGCCTTGAACATATCGCTGTTGCGCGCAAGGCCGAGCGCGGTCAGCAGGCCACCATAGGATCCGCCCCACAGGCCGATGCGCTTGTCGTCGACGCTCGGCAGCGACTGGAGGTAGCGGCCGGCGGCGACGATGTCCTGATATTCTGACGATCCGGTCAGGCCGCCGCGCGCGGCCTGCTGGAAGGCGCGGCCATAACCGATGCCCAGCCGGTAATTGACTGAGAGCACGGTGAAGCCGCGCGACGCCAGATACTGGTTCATCGCGTAGGAATGCGAATAATAGCCCGAATAATTCCAGCCGAGCAGCATCTGCCGCGTCGGCCCGCCATGGATGTAGATCATCGCGGGCCGCTTCGCGCCGCCGCGGCCCTCGAAGAGCTGGCCGTGGATGGTCAGCCCATCCGCCGCCTTGAAGGTGACGTGGCGCGGCACGACGAGCTGCGTCGCGGGATAGTTGGCGCTGCCCGCATCGAGCGCGCGGCCGAGGCCGCCAGCGGCGGTGCCGGTCAGGTGGACGCGCGGTGGGGTGCGCACTGTGGCGGCGATCATCGCGACGCCGCTGGTGCCCGCAGACACAGGCGTCCATTCCAGCCCTTCGCCGGAAGTGAGCGCGACCGGCGCGGCGCGGTCGACGGGCACGCGATAGATATGGCGACGCTCGTCGTCGTCGGCCGAGGCGCCGGTATTGGCGCTGTAGAGCAGGGACTTGCCGTCGCGGCTCAGCGCGACATGCTCGACCATGAAATCGCCGGGCGTCAGGTGCAGCGCTTCGCCGCCCGTCGCGGGCACCGAATAGAGATGCGGCCAGCCATGCGATTCGGTGCGGAAGGTCAGCCGGTCGCCCGCCGCCCACATCAGGAAGATGCCGTCGGGCACGCGGTTGGGATAGGATCCCTCGAGCGTCTTGGGGCTGCGCCAGGCGGCGCTCGCTTCGCCGCTCGCGACGTCGGCGACCCAGATCGACCAGGGCTGCGGCGATTCCTTCATGAACGGCCGCGGCGCACCGCCATTGTTGGTCCGCCGGCTGAACGCGATGCGCTTGCCGTCGGGCGACCAGACCGGATTCTCGTCCCAGGCGGTCGACGGCGCCATCCACGCGATCGGTTTGTCGGCGCCGCTATAGATGCCGATGAAGCTGTGATCGCCATCGCGGCGCGACACGAAGGCCAGCTTGGTCCCGTCGGGCGACCAACTCAGATCGGTCACGCGGCCGCGGTCGAAGAACAGTTTCTCCGGCTTGCCCTTGCCCGTCGGATCGGCGGTCCAAGCCTGATCGTCCTTGATATAGGCGAGCTTGCCGGTCGCGGAGAGGGCGGGGGCGTCGCCATCGGCGACCTTCACCGCCGCGCCGCCCGCGGTCGCGGCGGACCAGATCTGCATCTGCTGCTGCTCGGTCGACGAGGCGGGGTTGGGCTGGAGATTGCCGGCGGCGCGATAATTGCCGTGATGCTCGCCGCCGCGCGTCCAGGCGATGCGGCTGCCGTCGCCCGCGATGACGAGGCCGGTAAGCTGCTGACCATCATCCTCGGTCGCCGCTGTCACCTTGCGCGCGCGGAAATCGGGGCCGGAGGCGAGCCAGATGTTGCGCACGCCCTTGGTCGTTTCGATCCAGGCAATGCGGTCGGCATCGGCTGCGGCGATCAGGTCGCTGGGAAAGCTGTACCCAATGAAGGATTCGAGGCCGGGCGGCGACGCGGTCGGCTGCGACGACGCCTCCACTGCAAAGGCTGACATCAGAACCGCAAGCCCGATCACCGTACGCCGCATATCGCCCCCTGTCCGGAAATGCCCGATTGCGTCGCGACTGCGGCGTCGGGTTCGATCCCGGCCGGGACAGTGTTTTCTGGGCAGGCCGCTGTCAAGCCGGATGCCGTAACGCGGGCCGTTGTCCCGATCCGATCGTCATTCGGGTCAGGCCGGAGCGAGAATGGTGTTCTTCGAGAACCGGAGCGCAGCGTACGTCAGTACGTGAGCACCGGAAGCGCAGAAGAATGCCGTTCATAGCCCGGCATCACCCGAATGACGCTATCGGATCAGTTTTCCACCCTTCATGACGTGATCAACCCGCTCCAGCGCGGCGATGTCCGTCAGCGGATCGGCCTTCACCGCGATCATGTCGGCAAAGCGGCCCGGCGCGATCGCGCCGACATCTTTCTGCCAGCGCAGCGCATCGGCGGCGACGGTGGTCGCGGCCTGGATCGCCTGCATCGGGGTCATGCCGTAGCGGACCATATAGCGGAACTGCTTGGCGTTCTCGCCATGCGGGAAGACGCCGGCATCGGTGCCGAAGGTGATTTTGGCACCCGCCTTCACCGCCTTGCGGAAGCCTTCGCGTTGCGCGTCGGTGGTCTCGCGGTTCTTGCGGAGATAGCCCTCGGGCCAGCCCTCCTTGGTGCCGACGGCTTCGATATAGTCGCCATTATAGATGTCCATATCGAGGAAGACGCCCTTGGCCTTGGCCAGCGCGATCCCTTCGTCGTCGATGAGCGAGGCATGTTCGATCGCGCGGACGCCCGCGTTGATCGCGGCCTTGATCCCCTCGGCGCCATGCGCATGCGCGGTCACCCAGCCGCCCCGCGCCGATGCGGCGTCGACCGCGGCGCGCATTTCTTCCGGGCTCAGTTCGAGCTGGCCGGGCTCGGTGCCTTCGGCAAGCACTGCGCCGGTCGCGATCAGCTTGATCGAATCGACGCCGCGCTGGAAGAAGCTGTTCACCTTCAGCTTGACGTCATTGGCATCGGTGACGACGCCCGCGCGCATGTCGGCGGGCACGGTCACGTCGGGTGCGAAGCCGGTCACTTCGCCGCCGCCTCCGGGCACGGTGATATAGCCGCCGACCACGCTCATCCGCGGCCCGTCGATATCGCCGCGATTGATCGCGTTGCGCAGCTCGACATCGCTGAACGCACGGAAGCAGCCGACGTCATGCACCGATGTGAAGCCGGCATTCAGCGTGGCGCGGGCGTTGCGCAGCCCGACGAACGCCATTTCCTGCGCGCTGTGCATCAGCGGTTCGGCGATGTTGTTGGTTTGCCCCCAGTCGGCGAGATGGGTGTGCATGTCGATCAGCCCGGGCATCACGGTGAAGCCCGACCAGTCGATCACCGTCGCGCCCTCGGGCGGCGGCGCGTAGGGCGTGACGGAGACCACGCGCCCGTCGTCGATACGGATCAGCCGATCGGTGAGGATGGTGCCCTTTTCGGTATCGATCAGCCGGCCGGCACGGACATAGCTGGTATCGGCCCAGGCCGGCATGGCGGCGCAGACCAGCGCGACTGCGGCGGCGCGAGGAATGACGGTGAAGATGCCGGCGGCCATGGAGTTCTCCCCAACGATCGTGCCCGAAGGATCAGGCTCGCCGGCCATTCTGCGTGACTATTATACAGTCGTCAAACAAGAAGTGCGGGGATCGTCGGTTCAACTCGCGGAGGGAAGCGGTGCGTCCTGCGTCGGTGCGGGCGGGGGCGCGGCGAACGGTGTGCCGTCATCCGGGCGATCGAGGATCGCGGCGGTCTCGATAATATCGAGCGCACGGCGCGCCTCGATATAGCGGCGAGCATTCGCCATCCAGTTCGCGGCCTTGTCGCGTCCCGGCATCCGCGCGACTTCCGCCAGCGCCGCATCGACCTGACCGCCTTCGAGCCGGCGTTTCGCGCGCTGCAACCGCTCGGTCGGCAATGGCGATGGCGTCCCGGCGCGGCGGACGACGATCAGGCCGGAGAGCTCGCGTTTGACCCCATCCCACCAATTGGGCGTCGATCCCGCACTGGCAAGCTGTGGGCCGAGATCGTTGAGCGCGATCTGCAATTCTTCCAGCGTCACCGGCTGGCGCGCGGCCGCGATCACCATGGCGACGGCGCGCGGCTGTGCCTCGCCAAAGCGTTCGCGGAGCTGCGCCTCGATATAGCCGAGCGCGACGCCGCGATCGAGCGCGCGGCGAGCGGCAAAGGCAACGAGCAGTCCCTCCGCGCGCGATGCATTGCCCGATGCCGCACGGGCGGTGACGCTGATCTGCGCCAGGCGTTGCTCGAGGTCGCGAACGCGGGTGGTCAGGTCGTCCAGGTTCGCGGGGCCGGCTGCAAGCGGCTGCACCTGTGAAGAGAGTGCGGGTATTGCGGACGCAGATGGCGCCGTTGCCCGGTCCGCCGGCGCGGCGGCCTCACGACCGAAATAGCCCATGCCGCCGCCCCATTTGCGAAGCACGGCGCCCATGGCGACCAGTCCGATCAGAAACGCGACCAGCGCGACGATCAGCAGCGTGCGAAGCGGCCTCGCCTTGCTCGTCGCTGTCTCGATCGGCTCATATTCGCTCGCCATGCCCATCCGATCCCCTGATGTCGTGCCCAGTTAGTCGCACAAGCGCGCCGCAAGCGCCAGCAATGCCGCATCGTCCGGGCTCTCCGCGGCGTCCATATTGGCCCAGCCCGACCCCGCCGCCGCGACGGCGGCCGGGCTGATCGCGGCGACCGAAATGGCCGCGCGCGACCATCCGATCGCATCGACCAGCGTCGCGAAACGCTCGGCCGCGCGGGGCGAATGCAGCAGCGCCAGCGGCGCGGACTCCAGCGCCTCGTCCAGCCCTTCGGGGCGTTCGATTGCCGCCGATTCATACACGGTCACGCGCTCGATCATCAGCCCGGGGGCAGCGGATTCCCGGCGATGGGCGCCGCAGAAATGGAGCGCGCGGAATATGCCGTCCGCCTGAAGCAATGCGGTCAGCCCGGCCGAGTCCCCCGGCCCCTCGCGGACATGCGAAAACCCGGCCTGACGCGCAGCCTCCGCCGTTGCAGTGCCGACGCCATAGGCAGGCATCGCACCATAGCGTGCCAGACCCACGCCGCCCGCGCGTACGGCATTGGCGCTGGTGAACATCACGGCGTCGAAGCGCACCGGATCGGGCGGAAACCAGGGCAGCGGTTCGATCGCGAACAAGGGTATGGCGACGGCGTTCAAACGCAGTGCGGCGGCGGCGCGCACCGTCCGGCTCGCGCCCGGTTCCGGGCGCAGGATGAGGAGCGGGCGGCTCATGCCGCGAACAAAGCGCGCAACGACGGCGGCGCGCGCGCGAGCAGCGATTCGGCAAGCGCCTCGATCGGTGCGTGGTCGCCGCGCGCTGCTCGGGTTTCGCCGGCTTCGCACAGACTGCCGTCCATCGCGAGGATCTCGGCCCGCACATAAATGCCTTCGCCGTCGATCTCGGCGAGCGCGGCGACGGGCGATCGGCAATCGGCGCCCAGGCGAGCAAGCAATGCGCGCTCGGCACGGACGCAGGCGCTGGTGGGCGCATGGTCGATCGCCGCGAGCATGTCGCCAATCTCGGTGCGAGCGGCCAGGCATTCGATTCCGACCGCGCCTTGCGCCGGCGCGGGCAGCATCGTCCCGACCGGCACCGGCGTGCCGATGCCGGGCCGCCCGAGCCGATCCAGTCCCGCTGCGGCCAGCAATGTCGCTTCAGCCTCTCCCCGGGCAAGCCGGGCAAGCCGCGTATCGACATTGCCGCGGAACAGCACGATATCCAGATCGGGCCGTGCGCGCAGAAGCTGCGCGGCACGGCGCGGCGAGCTGGTCCCGACGCGCGCACCTGGAGCCAATGCATCGACGGTCTCGACGCCGATCAGCCGATCGCGGACATCCGCGCGTGGCAGCATCGCGGCGATGATGATCTCCGGCGGGCGGATGGTTTCGACATCCTTCATCGAATGGACGGCGAAGTCGATCGTGCCGTCCGCCAGCCCGCGTTCGAGCTCCTTGGTCCACAGCGCCTTGCCGCCCAGTTCGGAAAGCGGGCGATCCTGAACAAGGTCGCCGGTCGTCTTCACCGTCACGATTTCGATGGCATCGTCGGTCCAGCGATGCGCGGCGATCAGCGCGTCGCGGACCATATGGGCCTGGGTGAGCGCCAGCGGAGATCCGCGGGTGCCGAGTTTCAGAGGCGAAGCGGGGCTGGGCATGGCGGCGCTTGTGCTAGCGGCGACATCGGCCACGGTCCAGACCCCTCGTCAATCGCGGCTACCAACCCTAGATGGAAGATCCATGACCATCATTCTCGGCATCGAATCGAGCTGCGACGAGACCGCAGCTGCGCTCGTCACCAGCGATCGGCAAATCCTGTCACACACGCTTGCGGGGCAGGAGGCGGCGCATCGCCCGTTCGGGGGGGTGGTGCCGGAGATTGCGGCGCGTGCGCATGTCGAGGCGCTGGCGCCATTGGTGGCGGCCGCGCTCGATCAGGCAGGGTTGGACCTGGCCGATGTCGACGCGATCGCGGCGACCGCAGGCCCCGGCCTGATCGGCGGCGTGATGGTCGGGCTGGTCACGGCAAAGGCTTTGGCGATGGCGGCGGACAAGCCGTTGATCGCGGTCAACCATCTCGAAGGCCATGCGCTGTCGCCGCGGCTGGCCGACCCCGATCTTCATTTCCCCTATCTGCTGCTGCTCGTATCGGGCGGGCATTGCCAGCTGTTGCTCGTCGAAGGGGTCGATCGCTATCGCCGGCTTGCGACGACGATCGACGATGCGGCCGGGGAAGCGTTCGACAAGACCGCAAAACTGCTTGGTCTTGGTTTCCCCGGTGGTCCTGCGGTGGAGCGCGCGGCGGCGACGGGCGATCGCTCCGCGGTGAAACTGCCCCGGCCGCTCGTCGGCACCGCCGAGCCGCATTTCTCGTTCGCGGGACTGAAAAGCGCGGTGCTGCGCGCGCGTGACGCCGGCATCCATGCACCGCAGGATATCGCGGCCAGTTTTCAGCAGGCAGTGGTCGATTGCCTGGTCGATCGCACACGCCGCGCGATTACGCGGGCACCGGGCGCGACGGCCTTGGTCGTTGCGGGCGGGGTGGCTGCGAATGGCGCGATCCGGGCCGCGCTGCAGGCGCTTGCCGCCGAACATGGCTTGCCCTTTTCCGCACCGCCGCTCTGGCTGTGCACCGACAATGCTGCGATGATCGCCTGGGCTGGTGCGGAACGCTTTGCGGCGGGTTTCACCGATCCGCTCGACGTGGCGGCGCGCCCGCGCTGGCCGCTCGATCCGGATGCGGAGAAGGTGCGTGGAGCAGGGGTGAAGGCATGAGGATCAAGCCATGAAGATTGGTGTCATCGGCGGCGGCGCCTGGGGAACCGCGCTTGCCCAGGTGGCGGCGGCGGGCGGTGAGCCCGTGCTGCTCTGGGCGCTCGAGCCCGATGTGGTCGAGGCGGTGAATGCCGCGCACGAGAATCCGATCTATCTGGCAGGCGTGCCGCTGTCCCCCGCGATCCGGGCGACCGGTCAGCTTGCCGATCTCGAGAGTTGCGATGCATTGCTGGTGGTGACGCCCGCGCAGCATGTCCGCCGTGTGCTCGACGGGATCGATGCCGCCGGCAAGCCGCTGGTGCTCTGTTCCAAGGGGATCGAGGCGGGTAGCCGCAAGCTGGTATCCGAAGTGGTGGAAGAGGTTCAGCCCGCCGCCGCGATCGCGGTGATCTCCGGGCCGACCTTCGCACACGAAGTGGCCAGGGGCCTGCCGACCGCTGTGACCCTGGCATGCGCGGATGAGAATGTCGGCGCTGCGCTCGCGGTGCGGCTGGCCCGGCCCAATTTCCGTCCCTATGGCTCGACCGACGTGATCGGCGCGGAGATTGGTGGAGCGGTCAAGAACGTCCTCGCAATCGCGTGTGGTGTCGTCGAAGGGCGCGGCCTGGGGTCCAATGCGCGTGCCGCATTGATCGCGCGCGGCTTCGCCGAGATGACGCGCTTTGGTCTGGCGCGTGGCGCAAGGCCGGAAACGCTGGCCGGGCTTTCAGGGCTCGGCGATCTCGTGCTCACCTGCTCGTCGATGCAGTCGCGCAATTTCACGCTCGGCAAAGGCTTGGGCGAAGGCCGCGGCGCCGCCGAACTCATGGCCGATGTCCGGACGGTGGCGGAGGGAGCGTTCACCGCGCCCGTGCTGCAGGAAGCCGCGCGGGACGTCGGCGTCGACATGCCTGTCGTCGATGCGGTCTGTGCATTGCTCGATGGTACCGCATCGGCGGACACGATCGTCTCCGCGCTGCTTTCCCGCCCGCTCAGGTCCGAGGGGCGCTGAGGGGGGCTGCTTTCGTCATTGCGAGCGAAGCGCGGCAATCCAGGGATGCCCGAACCGCTGGATTGCTTCGTCGCTACGCTCCTCGCAATGACACCGGAAGGGCCCGGCCGTCAGCAGTTGTCGGCCTATTTCGGCCCGATCGCCGCCGCCTTGGGCTTCTTCGCATCCTCGATCGCCTTGAGCACGGCCGCGCCGCGTGCGTCGCGCCTGGCATAGTCTCGCGCCGACATGCCGGCCAGCGTGTCCGCCCGATCGGGATTGGCGCCGGCGTCGAGCAACAGGCGCACCAGGCGAATATCGCGAAGCTGGGCCGCGCGGATCAGTGGCGTCTCGCCCTGATTGTTGGACTCGTCCACCCGTGCGCCCGCCTGGATCAGCAGCGCTGCGCCTTCGGAAAAGCCAAGCTGGGTGGCCAACAGCAACGGCGTCGATCCCTGCTTGTCCTTGGTATCGATCCGCGGTTTCCTGGCGAGCAGGAAGCCCAGCCAGCTCATGTCGCGACGGGCGACGACGATGTGGAGCGCGCCCTGGCCGGACGCCAGGTCGCGTGCGTCGATGATCGTCGTGCCGGGCTCGTTGAGCAACTCGGTGGCCTTGCTGCCATCGGCATCGCGCACCGCTTTCAGGAACTGGGACGTCGGCGACTGGAATTGCGCCGAGGCCATGCCGGGCAGGGTCAGTGCCATCACAGCCAGCGCTGCGAGCCCCGCGCGCGCAGCCCCTTTCATGAATTCGGTCATTCGATCTTCCCTGATGTCTTGCGCTTGCGGCCATAGCAAAGCATGGCTGGCGCCGCCATGAACGAAATCGCGCGCTTTGCCCTCAGCCTGCTGCCCGTGGCGGCTTTCCTGTCATTGACCGGCTGCAACCGCCAGCCCGCGGCACCGGCCGAGCCGCCGCTTGCCGGCGCCACGCTGGGCGCGCCGTTCGCGCTGACCGATCAGAACGGCAAGACGGTGAAGGACAGCGATTTCGCGGGCAAATACCGGCTGGTCTATTTCGGCTATACCTTCTGCCCGGATGTGTGCCCGGTCAGCATGCAGCGGTTGATGCAGGGATATCGCCTGTTCGAAAAGGCCAATCCCGAAGCGGCCGCCAAGCTGCAGCCGCTCTTCATCACGGTCGATCCCGAGCGCGACACGCCTGCGGCGCTCAAGCAGTTCGTCGGCAATTTCCATCCCAGGCTGATCGGCCTGACCGGCACGACGGAGCAGATCGCCGCGGTCGCCAAGGGTTATGCGGTCTATTACCGCAAGGCGGGCGAGCCGGGCGCCAAGGATTATCTGATGGATCATTCCGACGTCACTTATCTCATGGGCCCCGATGGTGCCCCGATCGCGCTGGTTCCACAGGATGGAACACCCCAGGCGATCGAGACCGTGCTTGCGCAATGGGTGAGGTAGCCAACCGCTTCTGGGAGACCACCCCGCTCTCGCAGATGAGTCGGGATCAGTGGGAGAGCCTGTGCGACGGTTGCGGCAAATGCTGCATCCACAAGCTCGAGGACGAGGACACAGGCGAACTCCATCCGACGAATGTCGCGTGCAAGCTGCTCGATCGAAACAGCTGCCAATGCTCCGACTATCGCCATCGTCGCATCCATGTTCCCGAATGCGTGCGGCTGACGCCGCGGCTGTTACGTCAGATCAGCTGGCTGCCGCAGACCTGTGCCTATCGGCTGGTCGACGAAGGCCGGCCGCTGGCCGACTGGCATCCGCTGGTGAGCGGCGATCCCGAATCGGTTCACAAGGCCGGCATATCGGTGCGGGGGTGGACGGTCTCGGAAACCGAGGCGGGCGATCTGGAGCATCATATTGTCGACCGCATTCTCTGAGGCAATCTTCGGCCCGCCGGGTCGGGAGCAGGCGCTGATCGTCCGCCGCAGCCGTCAGGCGCGGCGGATGCGGTTGAGTGTCGATCCGCGCAACGGCGCGGTCACTTTGTCGCTGCCCTGGCGCGCCAGCCTGAAGCCCGCGTTGAACTGGGCCGATGAACAATGGGCCTGGGTCGAACAGGCGCTGGCCAAATTGCCGCAGCCCAGCCCGATCGTGCCCGGCGGGCTCTTCCCGTTCGAGGGGGAGGATCTGCTGGTGGATTGGCGCCCGGATCTTGCGCGCACCGTTCGTCACGAACCGGGCAGGCTGGCCTTTGGCGGGCCGCGCGACGCCGTGACGTCACGTGTCGTCGCCTGGGCGAAGCGCCGGGCGCGCGAGACGCTGGCACGCGAGACGATGGAGATTGCCGCCGTCGCGGGCGTCTCGATCGGGCGGATCGGCGTGGGCGATCCGCGCGCGCGGTGGGGGAGCTGCGCCGTCAACGGCGACATTCGTTACAGCTGGCGATTGATCATGGCACCGGTCTTCGTGCGCCAGTCGACGGTCGCGCACGAAGTCGCGCATCGCGTCCATATGGACCACAGCCCGGCTTTCCATGCCCTGGCTGCCAAGCTCTATGGCGGCGATCCCAACGAAGCGCGCGACTGGTTGCGCGCGAATGGCAGCGCATTGCACTGGGTCGGACGGGAATAGCGGGTCGCTAGAGTCGACTGTCCTGGAGCGATTTTTGCTCCGCTGGTCTACGTCCCAAACCGTTCGTGTCGAGCGAAGTCGAGACACGCTGCGCCGCGACCAACATCCCTCGACTTCGCTCGGGACGAACGGATTTCAGGTATTGGCTAAGACGCCCTGCGCGCTGCCGGCACTGGTCCGGGGGCCCGCGCATCTTCCGGCCGGCGGGGACGCGGCTGCTGGCGACCGCCCAGCACATTGTCGAGCCATTGCTGGTCGAGCGTCTGCGGCGCCTCGACGTCGCGGCCGTCGGTTTCGGGGGCGGTCGTCGGCGGCGATCCCGCCTCCGGCGCGTAGACCGGGTTGCCATTGTCATCGACATACATGGTCGTGCCGTTGTCGGGTTCGCCATAATAGGCGTCTTCGTCGGGCTCCAGCTGCTCTTCGGGCAGGGTGACGTCGGTCTGGAATTTCTCGATCGGCCGGTTCGCTACGGCCTGCGTCATGAACGCGGCAAAGGCGCGCGCGGGGGCGGTGCCGCCCTGCAATCCGCCGACACGCTTGGCGTCGTCGCGGCCCATCCACACACCGGTGGTGAGGCCGCTGGAAAAGCCCATGAACCAGCCATCCTTGTTCGAACTGGTCGTGCCCGTCTTGCCCGCGACCGGACGGCCGATCTGTGCGGCGCGACCGGTGCCCGCGCTGACCGCGGTCTGGAGAAGGTCGGTCATCTGCGCTGCGACCCAGGGCGCCACCAGCACGCGCGATTCGTCGCTTCTGTGCTGGTAGAGCATCTCGCCATTCTCGGTCGTCACCTTGGTGATGCCATAGGGCGTGACCGCGATCCCGCCATGCGCGACCGCGGCATAGGCGCGGGTCATGTCGATCAGCCGGACATCGGCAGTGCCGAGCACCATCGAAGGATGGGTGTTGAGCGGGGTGGTGATGCCGAATCGGCGCGCCATGTCGGCCACGGTGGAGAAGCCGACTTCCTGACCGATCTTCGCCGCGACGGTGTTGATCGAATAGGTGAACGCGGTGCGCAGCGAGATCTGGCCGGAATTGCGGCCCGAACTGTTGCGTGGGCTCCAGCCGTTGATCGAGATCGGCTCGTCGACGACCATCGTTTCGGGCGTATAGCCATTCTCGAGCGCCGCCAGATAGACGAACAGCTTGAACGCCGAGCCCGGCTGGCGCGTCGCCTGGGTCGCGCGGTTGTAAATGGACGACACATAGTCCTTGCCGCCGATCATCGCGCGGACCGCGCCGTCGCGGTCGAGCGAGACCAGGGCCCCCTGGATGCCGGCGGGGGTGTTGGTGCGGATCGCGGCATCGGCGGCGCGCTGCATCGCCGGATCGATCGTTGTCCAGACGTCGATCGGCCGCTCGGTCTCGTCGATCAGCATTTCGAGCTGGGGCAGAGCCCAGTCGGTGAAATAGCGGACACTGTCCTGCTGCGGTTCGCGCGCGAGCTTGATCGATTTGGGATCGACCGTTGCCGCCTGCGCGGCGGTGATCGCACCGGCATCCTGCATCACCTTGATGACGACGCTGGCGCGGTCGATCGCGGCCTGCGCGTCGGCGGTCGGCGAATAGCGCGACGGCGCCTTGACCAGTCCCGCGATCACCGCGGCCTCGGCCAATGACAGATTTTTCCCGTCATGGCCGAAGAAGCGCCGGCTGGCCGCGTCGATGCCATAGGCACCGCCGCCGAAATAGACTTTGTTCAGATAGAGCTCGAGGATCTGGTCCTTGCTGAACTTACGCTCCATCGCCAGCGCCAGGATCATCTCGCGTGCCTTGCGGCCGAAGGTGCGGGCATTGGTCAGGAAGATGTTGCGTGCAAGCTGCTGGGTGATCGTCGATCCACCCTGGACCCAGCGGCCGCGCTGGACGCGGACATAGGCCGATCGTGCCAGACCGATCGGATCGACACCGGGATGCGAGCGGTAGCGGCGATCTTCCACGGCAACCATCGCGTCCACCATGACATCGGGGATCTCGTCATAGCGCAGCCATTCGCCATAGCTGGGGCCAAGCGAGGCGATGATCGATCCGTCGGCCGCGCGAACCTGGATCATCTGGCCATTGGGGTCGCGCTGCAATTCGCCGAAGCTTGGAATGCTCGACATGGCGATGCCGACCGCGACAGCGAGCGCGATCAGTCCGGCCAGCCCGGCGAGCAGCAGGATCTTGATGATCCTGACGACCGTGCTGCGCCAAGTGCGCGGCTTCTTGCGGGGGGATTTAGGGGATGCTGCCATCGATCGTCAGCGATTTACGCGCAGTTGGCCCCGGTGCCAAGCGACTGCATCGTCCCTGCACCGAAAAAGCGCACCGCCGCGATAGGCGGCGGCGCGATCATGACCATCAGGATTGGGTCCGGCCCTCGAAGCTGAGCGCCGCGCTGTTCATGCAATAGCGCAGCCCATTCTCGCCCGGACCGTCGGGAAACACATGGCCCAGATGGCCATCGCATTTCGCGCAGCGCACCTCGACGCGGCGCATGCCGTGGCTTGAGTCGACATGTTCGACGACCGCGTCGGTGCTCGCCGGCGCGATGAAGCTCGGCCAGCCCGATCCCGAATCATATTTCTCGTCCGATCGGAACAATTCGGTGCCGCAGCCGGCGCAGCGATAGAGGCCAGGCGCCTTGTTGTCGTTGTAGATGCCGGTGAAGGCCCGCTCGGTCCCTGCTTCACGCAGCACGTGATATTGCTCGGCGTTCAGGCGCTTGCGCCATTCGCTCTCGGGGAGATCCAGCTTTTCCATGATCGTCATCTGGTGGCGCGGGGGGCTGCGGTCAAGGGTCATGCGCCGATCCGCGTCGCATGTGCGAGCATCGCCGCAAGCGCGGGCAGCCTTGCGATCAGGCGGGGTGCGGTGCGACGGCCGGTGGCGGTGCCTGCCAGTGCCGCGAGCAGCGATGCGGTTCGTACCGGGCGGGCGGTCAGCGCGGCAAAGGCGGCCTGGAATCGTTCTGCCCCCACTGCTCCCGACCGTTGCCAATGTCCGGCTGCCAGCAGGCCGCTTGCCAATGCAATCCCAACGCCTTCGCCGGCCAGCGACGGAATGACCGCCCCCTGGTCTCCCAGACGGAAAATGCCGGGATCGGTATCGCGCGCGCGCCAACCATAGGGCACCGACCCGATTGCATCGATGGTGGCCGAATCGTCGGCAAAGGCCAGCCGTTCGCCGAGCGCGGGCGATTCGGCCGCAAGCGCCGCGATCAACGCCCGCGGATCGCCGCCGGTCTCGGCCAGCCGCGACTTGCGCACCGCCATGCACAGATTGGCGCTGCCATCCTCCTGCAGCATCAGCCCGGCATAGCCGCCGCGGAACAAATGAAGCTCGATCGCATCGCCGATCAGGCGGTGCAGGCCCGGGGCGGGTGCGATCCGGCGGCGAAGGCCAAGCGCGGGATCCTTGCCCGGACGGGGGCGGGGGAGCCCGCGACAGTCATGCTTGCCGGTGGCGAGGAACAAGGCGTCGCAGTCGATCGTGCCGCCGTCGGCGAGTTCGACAGCGCCGGGTTCGGCGAATCGGATCGCGATCCCGCGCTCGATCGCCGTGCCTGCGGCCTCGGCATGGGCCAGCAGCACGCTGTCGAGGCGATGACGGGAGACCCCGATCGCGCCGCCGGGTAGCGGTGCCTCCCCGCTGGCATTGGCGGTCAGGATGCGGACGCGGGATATTGGGTGGCCGCCAAGGACTGCACGATCGATGCCCAGCCGGTCGAGCGTATCGAGCGTGCGCCAGCTGAGGAAGCCGCCGCACAGTGCGTCAACGGTCTCGCGATTGCGCTCGATCACCAGCGGGACGTGGCCGGCATGGGCCAGCGCGATCGCGGCGGCGGCACCCGCCGGACCGCCACCCGCGATCAGCGCAGCCGTTCGACGCATAGCCGATAGGGGAAGGTGCGGACGACCCGTGCCGCATCGCGCGCGATCCCGGCTTCGGCCAGGATCGGCGGCCATTCGGCGGGGCGATAGGACCGCGCGATCGAAAGCGTGCCGTCGTGCCGGACGATGGGGTGCCAGCGCATGATGCCGGCCAGCAGCGGAAAACCGAAATGGGCGACGCGGTGGCGGTGCAGGTCGTTAACGAACCAGCCGATCCGCGCCTCTGCTTCCATGAAGCGCAGGAATGCGACGAGCTGGTCGTGGGTCATGTGGTGCGCGACCAGGCTGGAGATCACCAGGTCGAAGCCGGCACCGGCCAGTTCCGCATAATCGCCTGTCCGCCAGTCGATTGCGAGATCGGAAGGCGTATGTGCTCGTGCAGCGGGCGCGCTGCTCGGATTGAGGTCGATGCCCACCAGTTCGGCCGCGATGCCGCGCCGCGCCGCCCAGCCGGCGATGGCGCGCAGCATGTCGCCGTCGCCGAAGCCGACGTCGAGCAGCCGAAACGCGGTCCGCCCGGCTAGGGCACGGCCGAGAAAGGCCAATGTCGGACGGCGCGCCAAGGTCAATCGATTGACCTTGGCAAGATCGCGCACCACCGCCGCATAGGTTTCGGGCGGCAGCGCGGGGTCGTCCATCCGCTCCTCTTCCTGGGCGCGGACGGACAGGTTTCTCATGCGACGGGCCCGAAGGCGAAACCCTCGGCGGCAAGGCCGGGGCCGAAGGCCAGTGCGATGCCCGGCCCGGTAATGCCGCGCCCAAGTGCGCGGGCGAGCACGAACATCAGCGTGGAGGACGACATGTTGCCGAAATCGTGCAGCACATCGCGCGAATCGGCCAGTGCATCGGCGGGCAGCGCCAGGCCATGTTCGACGGCATCGAGGATCGATCGTCCGCCGGCATGGACCGCCCAATGGTCGATCGCATCGGGCGATCGCCCGCCGGTGAGCCGCAGCCGGGTCTCGTTATCGGCAAGGGCGACTGTAATCCGGCCGGGCACTTCGCCTGACAATGTCATCGCGAATCCCTGGTCGCCGATCGTCCAGGTGATGAGCGTGTCGGATTGATCCAGCGTCGCCGAAAAGCCGCTGTCGAGCGTCATGCCGACCGGATCGGCACTGACCAATGCCGCCGCTGCACCGTCGCCGAACAACAGACCGGCCAGCAGCGGCTCGATCTCGTCCATGGGGCGCAAATGGAGCGAACAGAGTTCGATCGTCACGACCAGCACGCGTGCCTCGGGTTCGGACCGGACGATGTGCCGCGCGGCGCGGAGCGCCGTGACCGCGGCGTAGCAGCCCATGAAGCCGACCAGCAGCCGTTCCACGCCGGGCGACAGGCCGAGCCGGGCGGCAATCATCTGGTCCACCCCCGGCGCGGTGAAGCCGGTGCAACTGGCGACGACCAGATGGGTGATCGTCTCCGGTGCGAAACCGTCGCCCAGCGCCGCGATCGCGCGCATCGCCAGCGCGGGTGCCGCTTCGGCATAAAGCGCCATACGCGCCGATGTCGGTGGCAGCGGGTTGGACGCATAGAAACCACCAGGCTCGACCGGCGACCCGCCTGCCGGCGCGTGGGGCAGCACCGACCAGCGATGCGCGATACCGGACCGTCCGGCCATGCGACTGAACAGCAACTGTTTGCGTGGTTCGAGCTGTTCCTCGGCCCAACCGATAAAGGCGGAGTGGATGTCGTGATCGGGAACGGCCGTCCCGATGGCATTGAGATAAGCGGTCAAGCGGGCAGTCCTCTTCCTGGAGACTGCGCTCTTTCCCCTCGGGCGCATTCAATCCGTTTCATAGCGCAACGCGCCACGCGTCGAAAGGGACGCGGGTCGGATCGGATTTCCAGCGGGAGAAGGATTGTCTGGATCCGGCAGCCTTGCTTCTGAGCCGTTGACGGACTCAATCCACCCGCAGTTTTTCCCGGCGGCCCTTTCGCGCCGCAACGATCCAGACGACGATATTGGCGAGAATGAGAAGCAGGCTGATGCCGGCGAACAGCTTGGCGGTGTCGTACGCGCCCTGGCTGGTCAGGATATAGCCGAAGAGACGATCTGCGCACCAATCGCCGCAATCGGGCCGCGCGAAATAGGCTGCCGTATCGATCAGGTCGAACAGGCACCACGTCAAAACGACCTGGTACGCAACGATCGAGACTATGAGAAATTTCCACTTTGCATCGAACATGCAATATCCTCTGGCGAGTGTTCGCACAGCATCGGCAGATGCGGGAAACAAGCATAAGCGAAAGAGGGTTCGACGCAAATTTCGCTCCGACAGGATCGGCGCTCCCACTTGGCGGGCTTCATCACGTCGGCTCGTGAAGATCCGCTTCGGCCGCGGGTCGATGGGCACGTATCACGCGACATGACGCAAAAAGCCCGATGCACTGCGCCAAGGTCAAAGGATAGTGCTGCCGGGGGCTGCGGAGGCCGCGATCCGGCCTCCGGTTTCAGAACAATCTGGTGCGGTCGAGAAGACTCGAACTTCCACGGGCTTTCGCCCACAACGACCTCAACGTTGCGCGTCTACCAATTCCGCCACGACCGCACAGTCCTGTTCACCGGACGAATCCGGCGACCGGGAAATCCCAGAAAGTGTTGCTTTCCGAGGGACACCCCGCTGGTAAGGCGCGGCCTCTAGCAAAGCGGATCGAGCTTGGGAAGGGGCTGAACGCACAAAGCGCACAGCATTATTTTCCGCTACTTCCTGCGAAGCTCACCTTCAGGTTCTGCGCGCTCTTTGGAACGTCCATTTCCGCGCTGTCGAACTCGGCCTTGCCCTTGGGCGCCAGGCGACGCACCGGTGGGACGATCCGCCAGCTATAGACCACGCGGTCCGACGAATCGCGCAGTTCGGCCAGAATGTCGGGCACCATCTGCGGCACGTCGGTCGGATTCACGATCCGGCCGGATACGGTGAAGAGCTCGTTGCCGCTTGGCTGTTCGCGGCGTTCGGGCTTGGTCGGGAATTCCAGCAGCAATGGCACTTCCGCCTCGGCAGTGCCGAAGCCGAGCCAGGCGGCGATGCCGGGCGTCCCGAAATACTGGATCGCGCCGATCCCGCCGATCATCAGCACCGCGGCGGTCGCCGCTGCCAGGGTCCAGCGCCGCAACGGATTGCGCCGCGGGCGGAACGGGGGCTCGTGCGCAAAGGCGTCGTAATCCTCGGCCACGGTTTCGGCCGGCGCCGGGATCGAATCGACCGCGGTGGGTGCGGTCCGTTCGATTTCGGGCAGGGGTGGTGCCTGGGGCAATGCGGCTGCCGTCGCGATCGCAGGCTCCGCTTCGGTGGAAGGCGAAGATGGGGCGGGGGCCGGATCGGCCTGCGGAGCGGGGCTATCCAGGTCGAGCGGCGGGGGATCCTGGAACCAGCTATGCTTGCAGGACGCGCAGCGCACTGTCCTGCCGACCGATCCGATCGCGGTGTCTGGGACCAGATACCTCGTCCTGCATTCTGGGCATGTCAGGATCATGCGGTGTGGCGGTGTCCGTCTAGATTAAGGCGCGCAATAAGGTCGCCAGTGTAAACACGCTGCGAGACGATGTTGCAAGCGCCTTGGGGCAGGCAAGGCGCCAACATGTGCTTTACGCGGGCAATGCCGCTGTGCGATGGCAACAGGCTAGAGCGCGTCCCGAAAAAGCGGGACCGGTTTTTCGGTCGGGAAGCGCTCAAGATATGGGTGGAGAGCCTTTCTTATCCGGCAGGGCGGTTCCGCCCTGCCGGGAAAGGCTCTAGGGGCAAACGGCAGGATCAAGGGAGCGTTTCGGGTCGCGATGGCAAGCATCGTGCAGTTCGAGAATGTCGGTCTGCGCTACGGTACGGGCGCGGAGACGCTGTCCGACGTCAGCTTCACACTCAACACCGGCAGCTTCTATTTCCTCACCGGCCCGTCGGGCGCGGGCAAGACCTCGCTGCTCAAGCTCCTTTATCTTTCGCAGCGGCCCAGCCGCGGCCTGATCCGCCTGTTCGGCGAGGATGCCGTCACCATGCCGCGCGCCCGGTTGCCTGCGTTGCGCCGCCGGATCGGCGTGGTGTTCCAGGATTTCCGGCTCGTCCCGCACCTCTCGGCCTATGACAATGTCGCCCTTCCGCTGCGCATCGGTGGCTATGACGAGCGCGAGATCGAAACGCCGGTCAACGAGATGCTGGCCTGGGTCGGGCTCAAGGACCGGGCGAGCGCGCGTCCGGCCACGCTGTCGGGCGGTGAACAGCAGCGGGTCGCGATCGCCCGCGCGGTGATCGGCCGGCCCGAGATCCTGGTTGCCGACGAGCCCACCGGCAACGTCGATCCCGACATGGCGGCGCGTCTGCTGCATCTGTTCGATGGGCTGAACAAGCTGGGAACGACCATCGTCGTCGCTACCCACGATATCCATCTGCTCAGCCGCATCTCCAACGCGAACATGATGCGGATCGATCGCGGGCGCCTGTCCGATCCGACCGGCGCCTTGCGCTATCCGCCGCGCCGCAGCGAAACGGGCGGGCCGCAATGAGCTTTGGTCGATGAGCTTTGGCCAATGAGCTTTGGTTGGACGCCGTCGGCCGCCGATCGCAGATTGCTGCCGGAGGGGCGGCTGGCCGGACCGATGCCCTGGGTGATTGCGATCATGATGTTCCTGACCGTGCTTGCGGCGGCTGCCGGGCTCGGCCTTGGCGCCGCTGCGCGCGCGCTGGGCGATGATCTGGCGGGCAAGCTGACCGTGCAGATCGTCGAAGCCGATCCCGTTGTCCGCGATCGCCAGGCCCAGGCCGCGATCGCGGCGCTCAAGCGGCTTTCGGTCGTGCGCTCGGTCGACCGGCTCGGGCAGGCCGAAATGTCGGCGCTGCTTGAACCTTATCTGGGGACGGGCGGGCTGGCGGCGGACGAATTGCCCGTGCCGGCGTTGATCGATGTGGTCCTGTCCGACAGCAGCGCCCGCTCGATGGAGGATGTCGCCACCGCGATCCGTGGTGTGGCGCCCAATGCCCGCACGGATCGCCATGCGCGATGGCTGGCGCCGCTGACGGGGTTGATCGATTCGCTCCGCTGGCTCGCGGTCGCGCTGGTGCTGCTGATGGCTGCGGCCACGGCCGCTGCGGTTGTGCTGGCCGCGCGCGCGGCGCTCAACACGCACCGCTTCACCATCGACGTGCTGCATCTGATGGGTTCCACCGATACGCAGATTGCCTGGCTCTTCCAGCGCCGCATCGCGCTCGATGCCCTGTTCGGCGGCCTTGTCGGCCTGACGGCGGCGACATCGGTTCTGCTGATCCTTGGCGCCCGCGTCAGCGAGATCGGATCCGACCTGCTTGGTGCGGTCACGCTCAGGATCGACTCCTGGGCGATGATCCTGGCCCTCCCGCTTGCCGGCGCGGTGCTGGCGATGCTGGCTGCGCGGATCACCGTGCTGCGCACATTGCGGCGCATGCTGTGATCCGGCGGATCCTCTCGATCGCGCCGCTGCTCTGGGCACTGGGCTTCGCGCTGTTCGTGATCGCGTTGCCCCAGCCCGCGGCGGACGGAAAGACCGATGCCATCGTCGTGCTGACCGGTGCGCCGGGGCGGATCGAGCGCGGGCTTTCCCTGCTTCAGGCAGGCAAGGCGCAGCGTATGCTGATCTCCGGCGTCAATCGCGATGTCCGCCCGCACGAACTGGCGCTGGCGCAGAAAGTGCCGGCCAAACTGTTCGATTGTTGTGTCGATCTGGGGACCGAGGCGGTAGACACCCGCTCAAACGCGCTGGAGACCGCGCGCTGGATCGGCGCGCGCCATTATAGAACGATCCGCCTTGTCACCACCGACTGGCATATGCGCCGTGCGCGCTTCGAATTGGGGCGCGCGCTTGGACCTGAGATTCATGTGGAAAGCGATGCCGTGAAGAGTCGTGCGGGTTTCTCGATGCTGTTCAAGGAATATCACAAATATCTGCTGAGCCGGATCGGCTCGCTTGTGGGGCTGTGACGATGCTGTTTGTTCGATCCGTCCTGTTCATGTTCGCCTTTTATCTCGGCAGCGTCTTCTATGTGATGCGCGCGGCGATCATCGGGCGGAACCCCGAAGGTGCGCGCCGCGCCGCCTGGCTCTGGGCGCGTTTCCATCGCCGCTGTTCGGAACGGATTCTGGGCATCTATACGCGGGTCGAGGGCGTGATCCCGGACCGCCCGGTTCTCTACGCGATCAAGCATGAATCGATGTACGAGACGCTGGAGGTGCTGGTGGTCCTCAACAATCCGGCCGTGCTGATGAAGAAGGAACTGATCGACATTCCTTTTTGGGGCGGGATCGCAAAACGGCAGGGCGCGATCTCGATTGATCGCAAGGGGGGCGCCAAGGCATTGCGCGCGCTGGTCGCCGCCGCGCGGGCAACCGCTGCCGAGGGGCGTTCGCTCGTGATCTTTCCCGAAGGCACGCGCGTGCCGCATGGCGAACGGGCACCGTTGCGCGCCGGCTTTGCCGGGCTCTACCGCCATATCGGATTGCCCGTGGTTCCGGTCGCGCTCGACAGCGGTCGCGTCTGGCCGCGGCGGCGCTTCCTGAAACGCCCCGGCATCATCACCTTCCGCTTCGGTGACGTGATCGAACCGGGCCTGGACCGCGATGCCGTGGAGGCAATGGTCCATGCGGAGATCAACGCTCTCAATCCGTAAGGACTCCGCTCATGGCGAAGTCGCGGTTATTCGTGGCTGCGCCCAAAATCGGGGCGTTCGTCGTCCTGGCCTTGCGCAATGATCGAACGACGGATGTCGCGCGTGCGCGCAAAAAGGTTGAACAGCGTGTCGCCATCGCCCCAGCGGATCGCGCGCTGGAGGGCGGTGACATCCTCGGTCAGCCGCTGGAGGATTTCCAGCACCGCTTCGCGATTGTTGAGGAAGACGTCGCGCCACATGGTCGGGTCCGACGCGGCGATGCGCGTGAAATCGCGGAAACCGCCGGCCGAATATTTGATGACCTCGCTTTGCGTCACATTCTCGAGATCGGATGCGGTGCCGACGATCGAATAGGCGATCAAATGCGGCACATGGCTCGTCACGGCGAGCACCAGATCATGATGCTTCGGGCTCATGATCTCGACGTTCGAGCCCAGCTTTTCCCAGAAGGCGCGCACGCGCAGCGTCGCAGCCTCGGGCGTATCGTCTTCGGGTGTCAGGATGCACCAGCGCCCGTGGAACAGGGTGGCGAAGCCGGCTTCGGGGCCGCTATGCTCGGTGCCTGCCACGGGATGGCCCGGAACCACGATCGCGCCGGGCAGGGCTGCGCGCAGCGCCTCCGCCACGCTGGCCTTGGATCCGCCGACATCGGTGACGATGGCATCGGCGGGCAGATCGGCTGCGAAGGACTCGGCTGCGGCACCGATCGCACCGACCGGCACGCAGAGGATCACGAGGTCCGCGTCGATCACTGCGGCGCCCGGCGTGTCGGTGACGTCATCGCACAGGTCCAGCCGCCGCGCCGTCTCCCGCACCGCCGCATCGGCGTCATGGCCGGTCAGCCGCACCGTCGGCATATGCACCCGCACTGCCCGCAGGATCGAGGAGCCGATCAGCCCCAGCCCGATGACGGCGACGCGTGCGAAGGGCAGCATCAGCGTGCGGCCTCGGCCAATTGGCGAAGCGTATCGGCCACGCCGCGCGTCTCCTCCTCGGTGCCGATGGTGATGCGCAGGCCGTGCGGCAGGCCCTGTCCGGGCAGCCAGCGGACGATGAAGCCCTGTTCCATCAGCCCGTGATAGGCCTGTTCCGCGGTCAGCTTGCCCTCGAACAATATGAGCGCGAAATTGGCGCGCGACGGCACGGCGCGCAGGCCGGCATTGCCCAGCGCCGCGATCTGATCGGTGAACCAGGCCAGCCATTGGGCATTGTGCGCACGGCTGTGCGCAACGAATTCGGTGTCGCCCAGCGCCGCGATCGCGGCCTGCTGGCCGGCGGTGGTGACGTTGAACGGCGCGCGGATGCGGTGCATCGCATCGATCGCCTCGGCCGGACCATAGCCCCAGCCGATCCGCTCGGCGGCCAGGCCGTGGATCTTGGAGAAGGTGCGTGTGACCAGCACGTTCGCCGCAGTCTGCGCCAGTTCGAACGCGCCGTCGCGCTCGTCCTCGGCCAGATATTCGGCATAGGCCTGATCGACCACCAGCAGCACGTCGCCGGGCAGGCCGGCATGCAGCCGGGCGATCTCGTCGCGCGGTGTATAGGTGCCGGTCGGATTGTTCGGATTGGCGACGAAGACGACGCGCGTCCGCTCGGTCACGCCGGCAAGCAGTGCATCGACATCGGTCGCATAGTCGCGATCGGCGGCCATCACCGGGGTCGCGCCGACGCGACGCGCCGCGATATCGTACACCGAGAAGCCGTATTTGACGTAGAGGATCTCGTCGCCCGCGCCGGCATAGGCGCCCGCGGCCAGATGCAGGATCTCGTCCGATCCGGTGCCATGGATCACGCGTGCGGGATCGAGCCCGTGATGCGCGGCGATCGCTTCGCGCAGCGCCGTGGCATTCGCGTCGGGGTAACGCGACAGCGTCGTCTCCGCCGTTTCGAATGCCGCGGCGGCAATGGCACTGGTGCCCAGCGGATTCTCGTTGGACGATAGCTTGACCACCTTGCGACCATTATCGGTCGTCGAGCGGCCGGGAACATAGGGGGCGATGCCCAGGATCCAGGGCTTGGGTTGAGGCGCGATCATGGCGCGATCGCATGGCGCAATCGCGCGCCGCGCGCAACAGTGCTAAGGATGGGGGCGATCAAGCGGGAGGGGCGGCGATGCGGGGTTCCGGACCATTTTGGCGACTGCTGAGCGAGGCGCGCCGCGCCAATCTGCACGATGCGGGAGCTCCGGCGCCTGTCCGGGCTCCGGAAGGGCTCAGCCGCCGCCGTGTGCTCGCCGCACTCGGCGCGGCCGCTGCGACGCCGCTGATCGGTTGGCCCCAGCCAGTCCGTGCGCGCCAGGCGATGCGCGTCGCCGTGATCGGCGGGGGCATGGCCGGCCTGTGTGCGCTCGATACGCTGACGGCCAACGGCATCGACGCGAAGCTCTACGAGGCTCGCGGACGTCTCGGCGGGCGTGTGCTGACCGCCAACAATGCGCCGGAGCCGGGCCTGAACATCGAAGACGGCGGCAACCTGATCAACACCGATCATGACGACATGCTCAAGCTTGCCGAACGCTTCGGCATCGCGCTGATCGATCGCAAGCCGATGACGGCGCACAGCCGCTACGTGGTGAACGGCCGGCTGCTCGACGATGTCGCACTGATCCGCGACTTGCGCCCCATTGCCGGGCAGATCGCAAACGATGCTGCCGCGCTGGATGCGAATTATGACGTCATGGCGCCAAAGCTCGATGCAATGTCGGTAACTCAATATCTGGACACGCATCGAGCGCTTCTGACCGCAGACGTTCGTGCGCTCCTCGAAGCCACGATCCGCACTGAATTCGGCGCGGAACCACACCAGGCTTCCGCAATCGAATTGCTGTTCAACCTGCCGGTCGTCGACGGGGCACAGGCCGAACTGATCTCGTCGAGCGACGAGCGCTATATCCTGACCGGCGGCTCCTCGAGCGTGGTCGAGGCATTGTCGCGACCGTTGTTGTCGCGCATCGCGACAGGCCATGCACTGACGAGCATCGAGCGCGCGGGCGGTCGGGTGAAGCTGCGCTTCGCCAATGGCGTCACCGACGAAGCAGACCGTGTTGTCGTCACAGTTCCCGCGCCGCTGATGCGCACCATCGACTATGGCGACCTGTTGCCGGACAGTTGGCGGACTTTGGTCGGCGAGATCGATTGCGGCCGGAACGAGAAGATCAACGCCGGCTATGCGGCACGGAGCTGGGAAGCCCAGACCGGCCCCGCCGGATCGGCATGGGCGGTCGACACCAGCGGGCCGGGTGTCTTCTCCGAATTCTGGGATGCGAGCTCGGGCCAGCCGGGCGAGGCGGGTGTGCTGACCTGGTTCTACGGCGGCGATCAGGTCGATGCGCTGATGGCTGGCGAGATCGAGCCGGTGCTGCGCCGCGCCGAGGCTGCGATCGCGCCCGCCGTTCCGGGTCTGGCCGCGCGGACGATGCGTCGCACGGCCTGGGGCAAGGACCCTTTTGCGCGCGGCGCCTATTCCACCTTCGCGCCCGGACAGCTGACACGGTTCGCTGGCCACTTCTGGCTGGAAGAGGATGGCGTCGTGACGCCACCCGCGCCCGCGGGCCCGATTATGTTTGCCGGCGAGCATCTGTCGGATGCGTTTCCCGGCTATATGAATGGCGGCGCGCAGACTGGGCGGCTAGCCGCGGAAGCGGTGCTGGCAAGCCTGGCAGTGAAGGCATAATTCCTCCCTGAAGGGGAGGGGGACCGTCCGAAGGGCGGTGGAGGGGGTTGGGCGACGCAGTCCGCTTCGCGGCTCACCCCACCACCACGCCGCTTCGCGCCGCGGTCCCCATCTCCTTCAGGGAGGATCTTTAGTTGGGCGCCAGGCCTTTGCGCAGGATCTCGTTTGCGGTGGCGGCCACATCCTCCGGGCTCAGATCTTCTTCCCAGACGCCATAGCGCAGGCCCAGGAACACGTTCATGCCCATCACGGCCCAGGCATGGACCTCGCCGACATCGGCGCGGACCTCGCCCCGTGCGGCACCGGCCTGAAGTCTTGCCGCGATGCGTTCGACCGAACTTGCATAATGCTGGCGATAGCTGGCCGGATCGACGAATTCGGCTTCGTCGATGATGCGATAGATCTCCTTGTGCTGGCGCACGAACGACAGGAAGGATTCCAGGCCGATCCGCTCGGCGTCGATCTCGTCGGTCGCGGCCTGCACGCGTGGGCCGACATGGTCGCGCACCTGCGCGCTCATGTCGCGGACCAGCGCGCGGAACACCTCATCCTTCGAATCGAAATAGGTGTAGAAACTGCCCAGCGCCACGCCGGCACGGCTCGTGATCCCGCTGATCGAGCCGTCGTGAAACCCCTTTTCCCCGAATTCGACGGCTGCCGCGTCCAGGATCGCGCGCAGCGTTTTGCGCCCGCGCTCGGTGCGCGGCGTCTTCGCTTCGCTGGTGGGTGACGTCCCGACTGTGGCTTCGGCGCTACGCTCGCCCGACATTCTTTCCTCCCGTTCACGACCGAAGTTGAAACCCGGTTCAGGTTTCAGTATAGGCTCGTTTCGAACCGGCACAACCCAGCAGAGGTTGAGCCATTGTCTTGGGGAGGAGTGATATCATGTCCCGTATCCGTTTGTCCGCGCGCACCCTGTTCAGCCTGGGCGCCGCCATCGCCGCGCTCTCCGCGCAGCCCGCTTTCGCCCAGAATGCCGCCGCCGGCGATACGCTGTCCGAAGAGGATGGCGGCGATATCGTCGTCACCGCGCGCCGCCGCGAGGAAAGCCTGCTTGATGTGCCGATCGCCGTCACCGCTTTTTCGGGAGCGCTGCTCGAGCGGACCGGTGCGATCGACATCACCGACATCTCGAACGTCACGCCCAACACCACGCTCGAGAATTCGCGCGGCACCAACTCGACGCTGACCGCCTTCATCCGCGGCGTCGGCCAGCAGGATCCGGTGCCGGGCTTCGAAGCAGGCATCGGTGTCTATCTCGACGACGTCTATCTCAACCGGCCCCAGGCCGCCGTGCTCGACATCTATGACGTTGAACGGATCGAAGTGCTGCGCGGGCCGCAGGGCACGCTTTATGGCCGCAACACGATCGGCGGCGCGGTGAAATACGTCACCCGCGCACTGCCCAACCAGACCCAGCTCAAGGTTCGGGCAACCTACGGCACCTATAACCAGGCGGATCTGGTCGTCACCGCCAGCACGCCGATCAGCGAGATGATCCGCGTCGGCGGCTCGGTCGCCCGCCTGTCGCGCGGTGGTTTCGGCGACAATCTGAACATCCCTGGCGTCGAGAATTACAACAAGGACGTGTGGGCCGGCCGCGGCACCGTCGAGTTCGGCGGCAATGGCCAGCCGGTGCTGATCCGCATCTCGGGCGATTATACGCGCGACAAATCCGATCCGCGCAACGGCCACCGGTTGATCCCCGGCCTCGTCTCCGGCGCCCCGGTGCTCAAGAATGTCTATGACACGCGCGCGGGCCTCAACAAGCCGAAGCAGGATATCGAGGCCTATGGTCTTGCGATGAACATTTCCGCCGAACTGAGCGACGCGATCACGCTGCGGTCGATCAGTGCCTGGCGCAAGGATACCAGCTTCACGCCGATCGATTTCGACGCACTCCCCGCCGTCGATGTCGACGTGCCCGCCGTTTATCGCAACGAGCAGCTCAGCCAGGAATTCCAGCTGCTCTACGAAAGCGAGCGCCTGCACGGTCTGGTCGGCTTCTATTATCTCGACGCCCGCGCCTCGACCTCGTTCGACGTGCTGCTCGGGTTGACCGGCACGGCGGTCGGTTTTCCGGGGCTCAACGGCTATACCGCCGGCGATGTCCGCACGGACACCTGGTCGGTCTTCGGCGACTTCACCTATGATTTCACCGACCAGCTCAGCCTGTCGGTCGGCGGCCGCTTCACCAACGACAAGCGCAATGCCTTTATCTACAAGGCGAACCGGATCACCGGCCTGTCGCCTGAATTCGGTGGCACCCTGACGCCGATCGCGATCGCGGTTGCGACCGACTTCCGTGGCGAGCGCACCTTCAAGGAATTCACGCCGCGCGCGTCGCTGAGCTTCAAGCCCGACGACAACAACATGATCTACGCGTCCTATTCGAAGGGCTTCAAGGGCGGCGGCTTCGATCCGCGTGGTTCGGGCACATCGGCACCGGCGAGTAATCCGGCGGCCGGGCGCACCTATCAGGACATCTACAATTTCCTGTCGTTCGATCCGGAAAAGGTCGACACCTATGAACTGGGCTATAAGGGCTCGCTGCTCGACCGCCGCCTGACGCTGAGCGTGGCGGGCTTCTATTCGGACTATAAGGACGTGCAGATTCCCGGCTCGGTCGGCTGCCTCGTTGGAAACCTGCCCAGCTTCTGCGGCATCACCACCAATGCCGCCAAGGCGACGATCAAGGGCCTGGAGGTCGAGGCGAATGCAGTGCTGGCCCGCGATTTTGCCGGTGCCGGTTCGCGCTTCGCCTTCAACGGCGCGCTCGGCTATATCGATGCGCAGTACAAGACCTTCATCGGCCCCACCGGCGTTGACGTCGCCGATCTCCGCACCTTCCAGAACACGCCGAAATGGACGGTCTCGGGTACGCTCGCGGCTGGAGTTCCGGCGATGGGCGGCATGGTCGATGCATCGACGACGCTGTCCTATCGCAGCCTGACCCACCAGTTCGAAGTCCCGATCCCGGCACTCGACCAGCCCGGCTACGTCCTTTGGGATGCGAGCATCGTCTGGACCTCCGACAGCGATCGCTATTCGCTTGGCCTGCACGGCAAGAACCTGACCAACAAGCGCTACATCACGTCGGGCTATAACTATATGAACGGCGCGGTTTCAACGCTGGGCAGGGAAGGCGTACAGACTGCGTTCTACGGCAATCCGCGTCAGGTGTTCGCCACGCTCGGCCTGAAATTCTAGGATCTGAAATTCTAGGATCCAATTCTGATCAGGTCAGCCTCTCCCTCCGCCGGCGGGGAGAGGCGGGGAAGAGGGGCGTGACGTGACCAATATGGAACCCAACGCCTCTTCTCCCGCCCCCATGCCGGACTTCCTGCCCTCTTCCCCGCAAGGGGAGGAGGGCGTTTCTCGCTATCGCTTCGCGGTGCTGGCGATGCTGTTGCTGGTCTACACCTTCAACTTCGTCGACCGGCAGATCCTCGGCATCCTGGCCGGTCCGATCAAGGCGGAGCTGCAGCTGAGCGACACGCAACTCGGTGTGCTCGGCGGTATCGCATTCGCGGCACTTTATTCCACGCTGGCCGTACCGCTCGCCCTTCTTGCCGATCGCACCAGCCGCACCTGGGTCATCACCGGGTCGTTGGCAGTCTGGAGTGGTTTCACCGCTCTGTGCGGGCTGGCAACCAGCTTCTGGCAACTCTTCGCCGCGCGTCTCGGCGTCGGCGTGGGCGAGGCGGGCGGCGTTGCCCCTTCCTATGCGCTCATCGCGGACTATTTCCCGCCCAGGGAACGCGCCCGCGCGCTGGCAGTCTATTCGCTCGGCATTCCCTTGGGTGCCGCGCTCGGTGTCATGTTCGGCGGCTATATCGCCGCACGCGTCGATTGGCGGACGGCCTTTGTCGCGGTTGGGCTGGCGGGCGTCGTCATCGCCCCGCTGTTCCGCCTGATCGTGCGCGAACCTGTCCGCACACCCAAGTCGTCCCAGACGACTCCGCTCAAGGCCGTGTTTCCGATGCTTGCGAAGAAGCGCAGCTTCTGGCTGCTGGCGCTTGGCGCGGCGTCCAGCTCGATGCTCGGCTATGGCTTCGCCTTCTGGTTTCCGCAGCTTCTCCAGCGCAGTTTCGGGCTCGATCTCGTCCAGACCTCGCAATTCTATGGCGGTGTGCTGCTGCTCGGCGGTGTCGCCGGGGTGCTCGGCGGCGGCATGATCGGCGATCGCCTCGGCGCGCGCGATCGCGGCCGCTTCGCCAGCATCCCGGCGCTGGCCTTCCTGCTTGCAGTGCCGCTGTTCGCGGCGGGCATCCTGTCGGGTTCGGTTGCTTTGGCGTTTGCGTTGTTCATCATCCCGCAGGCGCTGGCCTATGTCTGGCTCGGTCCGGTGATCACCGCGGTTCAGCACCTCGTGCCCGCGGAAATGCGCGCGACGGCCTCGGCCAGTTTCCTGCTGATCAACAATCTGGTCGGCATTGGCGGCGGCACCTTTGCGCTGGGCGCGCTCTCGGACGCACTGTCCTCCAGCTATGGCGACGACGCGCTACGCATCGCGATGCTGATCGGGCTGGTCTGCTACCTGGTCGCCGCCCTGCTCATGGCGCTGGCGGCGAAACATTTGCGTGCAGACTGGGTGGATTGATTGACCTGTCCGAGCGACGGCACCAATGGATTGCCGCGCTTCGCTCGCAATGACGGCCGTGGACGGAGCGTCTGCCCCAACCCCTCACTGTCATGCCAGCGCAGGCTGGCATCTCCCACAGGACAAAGCGCGATCTGGTTGGAAGATGCCAGCCTGCGCTGGCATGACGTGGTTGGACAGGCTCAGCGTTCTTTCGTTGCGCTGAACCGGATCTCCGGATTCCGCTCCTGGATATAACCCATTTCCCAAGCGCTCTTGGCCATGAACACCATCGCGCCGTCGCGGTCGCGGGCGAGTTGGGACTGGCTGATCGACACAAAGGCCTTCAGCGTCGCCTCGTCGCCGGAAATCCAGCGCGCCGCATCCCAGGGTGAGGGCTCCAGCCTGGCCGCGACCTTGTATTCGGCCTCCAGCCGGCTCAGCAGCACTTCAAGCTGGAGCTGGCCTACGACGCCGACCACCCAGCTCGATCCGATCTCTGGATAGAAGACCTGGATCACACCCTCTTCGGACAGATCGTCCAGCGCCTTGCGGAGCTGCTTGGTCTTGGTCGGGTCGACCAGGGCGACGCGGCGCAGGATTTCCGGTGCGAAATTGGGCAGGCCGGTGAAGCGGATCGCCTCGCCCTCGGTCAGCGTGTCGCCGACGCGCAAGGTACCGTGATTGGGGATGCCGATGATGTCGCCCGGCCAGGCTTCCTCGGCCAGTTCGCGGTCCTGCGCGAAGAACAGGATCGGGCTGTGCACCGCGATCGGCTTGCCCGACCCCGACGGGGTCAGCTTCATGCCGCGGCGGAACTTGCCCGAGCAGAGTCGCATGAAGGCGATACGGTCGCGATGCTGCGGATCCATATTCGCCTGCACCTTGAACACGAAGCCGGTGACGCCGCTGTAATCGGGCGAGATCGCTTCGGGTTCTGCCGGTTGCGGCCGCGGTGGCGGCGCGAAGCGGGCGAGTGCATCGATCAGTTCGCCGACGCCGAATTCCTTCAGCGCCGATCCGAAATAGACCGGGGTCTGGTCACCATTGCGATAGGCCTCGGGATCGAAGGCGCCATAGCCGCCCATCGCCAGCTCGGCCTCGTCGCGCAGCCGCTGCAGCCCCTGTTCGGACAGTGTGTCGGCGAGTTTCGGATCGTCGAGCCCCGAATAGGTTGCGGCCTTGCCCTCGAACGCGCGGCTGTCGCCGCTCGGCTGCATCAGCCGGTTGGCGTTGAGGTCGTAAATCCCCTCGAACAGGCCACCCATGCCGACCGGCCAGCTCATCGGCGTCACGTCGAGCGCGAGCATGTCGGCGATCTCGTCGAGCAGTTCGAACGTATCGCGCCCTTCGCGATCGACCTTGTTGACGAAAGTGATGATCGGCACCGAGCGCAGCCGGCAAACCTCGAACAGCTTGCGCGTCTGGGCCTCGATGCCCTTGGCCGCGTCGATCACCATCACTGCGGAATCGACCGCGGTCAGCGTGCGATAGGTGTCTTCCGAGAAATCCTCGTGGCCCGGCGTGTCGAGCAGGTTGAAGGTGATGCCCTCGCGCTCGAAGGTCATGACCGAGGAGGTGACCGAGATGCCGCGCTGCTGCTCGATCTTCATCCAGTCCGATCGCGCACGCCGGTTCGCGCCGCGTGCCTTCACTTCGCCGGCAAGATGGATCGCGCCGCCGAACAGCAGCAGCTTTTCGGTCAGCGTGGTCTTGCCGGCGTCGGGGTGCGAGATGATCGCGAAAGTGCGGCGTTCGGGTCGGTTCATCGAGTGGATCAGCCTTCGCGGTGGACGGCGAAACCCGCGAAACTCTGGTTCACGGGCATCAGTTCGAGCGTGTTGATGTTGAGGTGGGGCGGCAGTTCCGCCACCCAGAGCAGGGTCGCGGCGATATCGTCGCCGGTCATCGGCGCCGCGCCCGAATAGAGCGTGTCGGACACCTGCTGGCTACCTGTGCGGACCAGCGTGAACTCGGTCTCCGCCATGCCCGGTTCGATCGACGTGACCCGCACGCCCGTGCCTGCCACGTCGGACCGCAGGTCCAGGCTGAACTGGCGTACGAACGCCTTGGTGCCGGCATAGACGTTGCCGCCGGCATAGGGATAATTCGCCGCCACCGACGAGATGTTGATGATCGCGCCGCGACGGGCGATCAGGCTGGGCAGCATGCGGTGCGTGATCGAGACCAGGGCGGTCACATTGGTGTCGATCATCGTCTTCCAGTTGGTCAGCGACGCCGCCTGCGCCGGCTCGGTGCCGAGCGCCAGTCCGGCATTGTTCACCAGCAGGTCGATCTCTCCAAAGCCTTCGGGCAGCGCGTCGAGTGCGGCGTCACGCGCGGCCTCGTCGCGGACGTCGAAGATCGCCGGGTGGAAACTCGAACCCAGTTCCGCCGCCAGCCGCTCCAGCCGGTCCGCGCGCCGGCCGGTGCCGACCACGCGCCATCCCGCTTTCACGAAGGCGCGCGCCGCCGCTTCGCCAAATCCCGACGACGCGCCTGTGATGAATGCCGTACGCATGGTCTCTCCTTCAGCCCCTGAGCACCGCGCCCTGCTTGACCGCAGCGGCAACGACTTTTTCGGTGATCGCTTTCAATTCCTCGTCGGTGAAGCTCTTTTCGCCGGGTTGCAGCACGATCTCGACTGCAAGGGATTTACAGCCGTCTTCAACACCTTGACCGGAAAAGACGTCAAACAGCCTGGCCGCGACGATGGCCTGTTTGTCTGCGCCCTTCACTGCGCGGACCAGCGTGTCCGCTGCCGTGTCGGTGGGGACGAGGAAGGCGAAGTCGCGCGTCACCGCCTGCAGCGCCGGCGGTGCATAGCTGCTGCGCATATGGCCGCTTGCCCGCTTGGCAGGAACGGCATCGAGGAAGATCTCGCCCGCCATCACTGCGCCGTCCAGATCGAATGCCTTCGCCGTCAGCGGATGCAGCGCGCCGAATGCGGCGAGTACCGTCTTTGGCCCGAGCCGCAGCGTTGCCGACTGGCCGGGATGATAATGGTCGCCAGCCTCGCCAAAGCTCTGCAGATTGTCGATGGGCGCGCCGGCGGCGGCGAGCAGCGCCAGGGCTTCCGCCCTGGCATCGAACGCGTCGAAGCGCTGCGCCTTGCCCGACTGCCAGTTGCGCGCCTGTTTGTCGCCCGCCAGCACAAAGCCGAGCGTGAGCCGTTCGCCATCCGCGAAATAGCGGCGGCCGATCTCGAACAGCCGGATTGTCTCCGCACCGCGTGCCTGATTGCGTGCCGCGGCGGCGAGCAGACCGGGCAGCAGCGAGGGCCGCATCACCTTCATGTCTTCCGAGATCGGATTGGCGAGCGTCCATGCGCCGCCGCCGAACGCTGCGGCGTCCTTCTCGGACAGGAAGCTCCACGTCACCGCCTCGTTCAGCCCGCGGGCTGCCGCCGTCCGCCGTGCGCGCCGTTCGACGAGCTGTTCGGACGTCGCCGTGGGCTTGGCCACACCCGGTGCGCGCGGCAGCGGCGTGGACGGCACATGGTCGAGCCCGACGATGCGGATCACTTCCTCGACAAGGTCTGCCGCGCCGACGACGTCACGACGCCAACTGGGCGCAGTCACCTGCCAGGGCTTGGTTTCCTCGATCGTGAAGCCCAGGCTTTCCAGGATCTGCGCCTGCCGCGCTTCGGGCACGGCAACCCCGCCCAGCCGCTCGGTCAGGCCGGGGTCATAGCCATGTGTCGAGGTGCCGGCGGGCGGCTGGCCCGCACGGGTGATCCCGCTTGGCGTGCCGCCGCAGATCGTCGTCACCAGTCGCGTTGCGATGGCAAGCCCGTCCTCGAGGAATGCGGGATCCACACCGCGTTCGAACCGGCTGCGCGCATCCGATGTCAGCGCCAGCTTCTGGCCGGTCCGCGCGATATGCTCGGGCGTGAAATAGGCGCATTCGATCAGTACGTCGGTCGTCTCGAACGCGACGCCCGAATCTTCGCCGCCCATGATACCGCCAATGTCGTGAACATGCGCGGCGTCGGCGATCACGGTCATCGACGCATCGAGCGTGTAGGTGCGGCCGTTGAGCGCCAACACGCTCTCACCGTCCTGCGCCCTGCGCGCGACGAGTCCGCCGGTCAGCTTCGCCCGGTCATAGACGTGCAGCGGACGGCCGAGATCGATCATCACATAATTGGTGATGTCGACCAGCGCGGAGATCGGCTTTTGCCCGATCGCCTTCAGCCGGCGCGCCATCCAGTCGGGGCTGACGCCATTGGTCACGCCGGAGACCGACTGGCCGTAAAAGGCAGGGCAGCCTTCAGGATCGTCGGTGCGCACGTCGGGGCCGGGCCCTTCGCCCGCGACCGGTGTCGCATCGAGCGGCTTGAGCGTGCCGAGCCCGGCCGCGGCCAGGTCGCGCGCAATGCCGCGCACGCCCATGCAGTCCTGCCGGTTCGGGGTAATCGAGACGTCGATCACCGGATCGTCCAGCCCCGCCCATTCGGCGTAGCTGACGCCCACCGGCGCGTCGGCGGCCAGTTCGATGATGCCGTCATGCTCGTCGCCGAGCTCCAGCTCGCGCACCGAACACATCATGCCGTTCGATTCGACGCCGCGGATCGCCGCGACCTTCAGCGTGATGCCGCTGCCGGGCACATAGGCGCCGGGCGCACCGAACACGCCGACCAGTCCGGCGCGCGCATTGGGCGCGCCGCACACGACCTGAAGCGGTCCGTTACCGGCATCGACCGACAGCACCTGCAGCTTGTCCGCCTGTGGGTGTGGTGCCGCGCTCAGCACCTTTGCGATGGTGAAGGGGGCGAGCGTACGTGCAGGATTCTCGACGCCTTCGACCTCAAGGCCGATGGCGTTCAGCGTGTCGAGGATCGTCTCGAGCGACGCATCGGTGTCGAGATGCGACTTCAGCCAGGACAAAGTGAATTTCATGCGCCGACTCCTCCGCTCAGCGTGGGGACGTCGAGGGCCGAGAAGCCGTAATGGCGCAGCCAGCGCAGATCGCCGTCGAAGAAGGCACGCAGATCGTCCATACCGTATTTCAGCATCGCCAGCCGGTCGATGCCGGTGCCGAAGGCGAAGCCCTGCCATTCGGCGGGGTCGAGCCCGCAGGCTTCGATCACGCGCGAATGAACCATGCCGCTGCCCAGCACTTCCATCCAGCCGCCATTCTCGGCATTGCCCGATCCGCCGAGCACACGGCGACCCTTTTCGAGGGTATAGCCGATATCGACCTCGACCGATGGTTCGGTGAAGGGGAAATAGCTGGGGCGAAGGCGCAGCACGATATCGTCGCGCTCGAAGAACGCCTTCAGGAAGGTCTCCAGCGTCCATTTCAGATGGCCGAGATGGATACCGCGATCGATCACCAGTCCTTCGATCTGGTGGAACATCGGCGTGTGCGTCGCGTCCGAATCGGAACGATAGACGCGGCCGGGCGCGATGATCCGGATCGGCGGCGGTTCCGACACCATCGTGCGGATCTGCACCGGCGAAGTGTGCGTGCGCAACAGCATGTCCCGCCCGTCGCGTTGGCCGGGGAAATAGAAGGTGTCGTGCATCGCGCGCGCCGGATGCGTCTCCGGAATGTTGAGCGCGGTGAAATTGTGCCAGTCGTCCTCGATCTCAGGACCGGTCGCGACCGAGAAGCCCATATCGGCGAAGATCTCCGCCAGTTCGTCCATCACCTGGCTGACCGGATGGACGCTGCCCTGCGGCGTGGCGGGCGCCGGCAATGTCATGTCGAGCGTCTCGGCGCTCAGCCTGGCGTCGAGCGCAGCGCGCTCCAGCGCAGCCTTCTTGTCGCCCAGCGCCTGGGTCACGGCTTCGCGCAGCGCGTGGATCTTCGGGCCGGTGCTCTGGCGTTCGTCGGGGCTCATCGCGCCCAGCGACTTGAGCAGCGCGGTGATCGCGCCCTGCTTGCCAAGCGCCTTCACGCGCACATCCTCGATCGCCTCGGGCGTCGCGGCTGCCGCGATCGCGGCCATCAACTCGGTCTGGAGAATGTTGAGATCGGTCACGAGGATTCCCGCACTGAAATGTCCGCAGGGGCCTTACGAAGCCAGGCCCCAAAAGCAAAGGGCGCGGATGGCATTGCCACCCGCGCCCTTGTTTTCGTCTCGCGCCAGGCCGGGTCAGGCGGCCTGGGGGAGTGCCGCCTTTGCCTGAGCGATGATGACGCTAAACGTCGCACCCTCGTTCATGGCGAGATCGGCCATCACTTTGCGATCGAGTTCGATGCCAGCGAGCTTCACGCCGTTCATGAACTGCGAATAGGTCAGGCCTTCAGCGCGGACCGCAGCGTTGATGCGCTGGATCCAGAGCGCGCGGAAGTTGCGCTTGTTAACCTTGCGATCGCGATAGGCGTATTGCCCGGCCTTTTCGACGGCCTGGCGAGCGATACGGATCGTATTCTTGCGACGGCCGTAAAAGCCCTTCGCCTGATCCAGAATCCTCTTATGCTTCGCTTTTGTGGTTGTACCACGTTTGACGCGTGCCATTTATCAGTACTCCTTATCGCAGACCGTAGGGCGCCCAGAGCTTCACGTGACCCCAATCGGAGGACGAAAGCACGTCGGTGCCGCGGTTCTGGCGGATATACTTGGCATTATGGCTCGAAAGGCGGTGGCGCTTACCGGCCACGCCGCACTTCACTTTGCCAGTGGCGGTGATCTTGAAACGCTTCTTGACCCCGCTCTTGGTCTTCATTTTGGGCATTTTCGTCTCCTTATATCGACGATCGCGAACGGCCTCGGCAGCCCTATTAGCCGGACAGTTCCTCTTAATCGCGGAAAGCGGGGCCATTAGCGAAGAGTCGCGCGTCTGGCAAGGCTCGGGTCCCAACCTTCAGCCATGAATCGGAACCGGAGTGCAACGACGCGGGTTTTGCCACGGATGGACGATGCGGTAACCATGGACGGCGTGACGGACAAGACCGCCCCCGCCTTGACTGGCGACCCTGCCGATTCGGCTCCACCGCCGACACAAGCGCCGGCGCGCCACCCCAGCAATACCGCCGCCGCTGCCGCGCTTTCGCTGCTGGTCACGATCATCGGCCTTATTCTGCTCGCCTGGTTGATCCTGTTCGTCACCAAGGGGCGTTTCCTGAAAGGGACATTCGAGCGGACGGTAAGTGCCGCCACGCAACGCGACGTGAAGGTGGCGGGAGATTTCCAGCTCTACCTCAACCCCTTCAACGTGAAATTTCTCGCCGAAGGGCTGACCATCTCGAATCCGGAATGGGCGACCAGGCCCAATTTCTTCGAATCGAAGCGGATCGACACGCAGATCTCGACCTGGAGCCTGTTGTTCGGCGACAAGCGCCGAATCAACTGGCTGCAGATGCAGGGTGGCAATATCGATCTGGAATGGGACGCGAAGTCCCGGCGCAACAGCTGGACGTTTGGTGATCCGAACAAACCTGCCAAGCCGCTGGAATTGCCGCTGATCCGCGCCGCGATCATCCAGGGTAGCACCGTGCGCTATCGTGATCCGCTGATGCAGTTGTCGGCCGATCTCCGCATCGACACGGTCCAGGCGAGCGACACCCGTTTCGCGCATGCGATCCGCTTCTCCGGCAATGGCACGATGCGCGATCGTCCCTTCACCCTGTCAGGCAGCTTGCTCTCGCCAAATGAGACGGTGGTCGGCGGTCGCAATCAGCTCCAGCTTGCCGCAGCAGCAGGCGAGACGCGTCTGGCGCTATCCGGCACGCTGCCAGGCGCCACCGTGATCGAGGGCGCCGATCTGCGCATGGGCGTGCGTGGTCCGAATATCAGCCTGTTGTTCGATTTTCTCGGTGTCGCGGTGCCCGACACGCGGACCTATCGGATCGATTCGGATCTTACGAAAGTGGGCGGCGAGTGGCGCTTCACCCGTCTGCGCGGCGTTTTCGGGGAAAGCGATATCGCCGGCCGCCTGACGATCTCGATGCCCAGGGACCGGCTGAAGCTCGATGCCGATCTTGCCACCCGCACGCTCGACATCGTCGATATTGGCCCCTTCATCGGCTATAACCCGCAGGTGCTGGATGCGCAGGGCGGGGCCGGTGCGATCGAGCAGGTCGGCGGAACGCCGCGGTTGCTGCCCGATGCGCCGCTCCGGGTCGATGCGATCAAGCGGTTCGACGCGCATCTCGTCTACAAGGTCGCGGACGTCCGCGCCGAAAGCTTTCCGGTCTCGAATGTCGAGATGACGCTCGATCTCGATCGCAGCCTGCTCAAATTATCGCCGCTGACCTTCGATGTCGCGCAGGGACATTTGTCGTCGGATATCTCGATCGACGCGCGCCGCAATCCGGTTTTCACCGAATATGATATCCGCCTGTCGCCGACGCCGATGGGCTTGTTGCTGGCACGCTTCGGGGCCGAACAGGCGGGCACGACAGGGATGCTCAAGGCGCGCGCGCAGATGAGCGGTACAGGTGATTCGATCCGTCAGTCGCTCGCAACGTCGAACGGCCGCGTTGCGGTGATCCTGCCGAAAGGGACCTTCTGGACACGCAATATCCAGCTGTCGGAACTCGATCTCGGCACCTTCGTCACCAAGATGTTCGAGGGCAAGCTGAAGGAGCCCGTCCAGATCAATTGCGGCCTCATCGCCTTCACCGTGCGTGACGGCGTCGCCGCGGCCGATCCGATCCTGATCGACACGCGCAAGAATGTGATGCTCGGTCGTGGTGGCTTCAGCTTCCGCAACGAATCGCTCGATCTTGCCTTCCGCGCCGATTCGAAGAAGTTCAGCCTGTTCGCCGGCCAGTCGCCGGTCGGCATCAATGGCTATTTCGCAAAGCCCGCCATCGACGTGATCAGCCCGCAACTCGTCGGTCGCGCCGGTGCCGGGCTGGGGCTGGCCGCGTTGGCGAGCCCGCTTGCCGGTGTGCTGGCGTTCGTCGATATCGGCGATGCCAAGTCGACGGAATGCGGCCCGGTCCTGTCGGGCGCGACGGCAACATCGCAGCGCACCACCAGGGGTGAAGCCCGCGACGATGTCGGCCGTGGCACCACCGCCAAGTCGGAAGACGGCAAGCGCAGCCCGCAGGCCGAGAAGAAGCAGAGGAAGAAGTTCCTCGGGATTTTTTAGGCCGCTCCAGATCCTCCCTGAAGGGGAGGGGGACCGCCGATCGCAGATCGGTGGTGGAAGGGTTGGGCACCGAGCTGAAAAGTCCTCGAAAACGCCCCGCTCAATGCGCGCAGGCAAGCGCCTCGATGATCTCCTCGATTCGCGCCGGATCGCCTGCAGCGATCACATCGCCGCGGCTCTGTTCGCCCAGAGGGTCGCCGTTCCAGTTGCACATCCGCCCGCCGGCGCCCTCGACGATCGGCACCAGTGCCGCGAAATCGTAGAGTTTCAGCCCCGATTCGACGACCATGTCGATATGGCCTGACGCGACGAGCCCGTAATTATAGCAATCGCCGCCGAACAGCGTGTCGCCGCACTGGCGCGCGAGCATCGAGAAATGCTCCGCCGAATGGCCGCTGAAAAATTGCGGGCCGGTGGTCGCCAGGATCGCGCGGTCGAGCGCGGGGCAGGCGCGGGTGGAGACGGGCTTGCCGTTGAATTCGGTCTTCCGCCCGACCGCCCCCAGCCAGCGCTCCTTGCCGATCGGCTGATCGATCACGCCGATCATCGGCCAGCCCTCGCCGAGCAGTGCGATCAAAGTGCCGAAAATCGGCCGTCCAGCGATGAAGCTGCGCGTGCCGTCGATCGGATCGAGCACCCAGGTGCGTCCACTCGTTCCCGGTTTCTCGCCATATTCTTCGCCGATGATGCCGTCGCGCGGGCGTTCGGCCTCGATCAGCCGCCGCATTGCCGCCTCCGCGGCGCGATCGGCCTGGGTGACCGGCGAATCGTCCTCTTTGGTCTCGATCTCGAAACGCGCGCGGAAAAAGGGGCGGATCGCCTGACCCGCCACATCGGCGAGAGCATTGGCGAGGGCGATGTCGTCGTTGGTGAAGCTCATGCCGATCCGGTAGCGCAGCCTGCGCGGCGGGGCTAGGCTGACGAACATGGAAAGCCGCCCGGCCAGTATCCGCCGCCACGACGATGGCATCGACATGTGGGAGATGACGGCCGCGGCGCCCGCGGCATCGCTCGCGGGACTGGTGGACGGTTATTGCAGCTATATCGAGCGGACCTCGTCATTCGTTGCGCGGCGCGAACTGGCCTCGACATCGGGTGTGCTGATCTACGCGCTGGGCGAACCGCTTTCGATCGTCGGCGCGGATGGTGTCGAGATCGTGTTGAAGGCGGGGGAGGCATTTGCGGGCGGCATTGCCGATGCGACGTCGATCTCGCGTGCACTGGGCGCGCAGCGTGGCATCCATATCAACATGCCGCTCCATGCGCTGGCCGCGGTGTGCGGCGCCCCGGTCGCCGAACTTGCAAACCGCGTCGTGCCGCTTGCCGATTTGATCGGTCTGTCGGCCTGCGATCTGGGGCATGCTTTGGGCAGCACGTCGGATCCGCATGACCAGTTCGATCTGCTCGATACATTCCTGATGCGCCGGTTCGCCGACATGGCTGCGCCCGATCGGGCAATCCTCTGGGCCATGGACCGACTGGCCGGAGAAGATGCACCGGCCGTGGCGGAGATCGCCGAGTCGATCGGATGGAGCCGCAAGCATCTCGCTCATCGTTTTTCGGCGGTGACCGGGTTCAGTCCGCAATCCTATCGCCGGCTTGCCAGGTTCGAGCGTTTCTCCACCGCGATCGCCGCACGGCCCGATGAGAGTCTGGCAATGCTCGCGCTCGATGCCGGCTATCATGATCAGCCGCATATGACGCGCGAGGTGCAGGCGTTCGGTGCGATGAGCCCCGGCGAGTTGCGGCGGCGATTGATCCCTGATGGCGGCGGCGTGCGCGAGGATTGAGGTTACAAACGTGCAAGAGCGCCACTGCCCTGCATGATACTCATCGACCAAAGGAGACGATGATGACCAGCAAAGCCGTGATCCCCTGCCTGCGCTACGCCGACGCACCCGCCGCGATCGATTTCCTCTGCGGTGGTTTCGGCTTCACCCGCCATGCGGTCTATGCCGACGATCAGGATGCCAAGCTGATCCATCATGCCCAGCTCGTTTATGGCGACATGATGATCATGCTCGGTTCCGCACGCCCAGGTCCGTTCGTAGAGCTCTATGGCTGGCGGAGCATCGAGGAGGCTGGCGGGATCACGATGAGCATCTGCATGACGGTCGACGATCCCGACGCGCATTGCGCGCAGGCCAAGGCCGCCGGCGCCGAGATCATCGCCGGCCCCTATGACAATCAGGGCTATCCCGGCCGCGCCTATGACGCGCGCGACCCGGGCGGTTATGTCTGGAACATCACCAGCTACGATCCATGGGCTGCGCCGCAGCCCTGAGCCGGCCGATCAGTCGAACAGGCTCGAAACCGAACTCTCGTCGGCGATGCGTCGCACCGCTTCCGCGAGCAGCGGCGCGATCGTCAGGTGGCGGATCTTGGCCGCGTCCTTGATCACTTCATGGGCGCCGATCGAATCGGTGATGACCAGTTCGGTCAGCTCCGAACCCTCAACGCGTGCGACGGCGCCGCCCGAAAGTACGCCGTGCGTACAATAGGCGACCACTTCTTCGGCGCCCGCCGCCTTCAGCGCGGCGGCGGCATTGCAGAGCGTGCCCGCCGAATCGACGATATCGTCGATCAGGATGCAGAAACGTCCTTCGACGTCGCCGATGATGTTCATCACTTCCGATTCGCCGGCGCGCTCACGGCGCTTGTCGACGATGGCGAGCGGCGCGTTGTCGAGCCGCTTGGCCAGTGCACGTGCGCGCACCACACCGCCGACGTCCGGGGAGACGACCATGATGTTACGCCCGCCGAAGCGGGCCTGGATGTCGGCGGACATGACGGGCGCCGCGAACAGATTATCGGTCGGGATATCGAAGAAACCCTGGATCTGCCCGGCATGGAGGTCGACCGAGAGGACGCGATTCGCGCCCGCGACGGTGATCAGATTGGCAACCAGCTTGGCCGAGATCGGCGTGCGCGGGCCGGGTTTCCGATCCTGGCGGGCATAGCCGAAATAGGGGATCACTGCAGTGATCCGCTTGGCCGATGCGCGCTTCAGCGCATCGATGCAGATCAGCAATTCCATCAGATTGTCGTTGGCGGGATAGCCGGTCGACTGCAGCACGAACACGTCCTCGCCGCGGACATTCTCGTGGATTTCGACGAAGACTTCCTCGTCGGCGAAGCGGCGGACGCTGGCGTCCGTCAGCTTGATCTCCAGATAGTCCGCAATGGCCTTGGCCAGCGGCAGGTTGGAGTTGCCGGTCAACAATTTCATGCGCGCATATCCCGCAAAGAGTGGTCCCGCAGAAAAGCGGGTACGCAAAGGAACAGGGGTCGGCGGAAGCCTTTAGTCGTCGATACGCGTTCGTAAAGGGGGCATTGCCCCACTCGTCGACCTTGGGGCGTATGTCGCCGCATCGTTTTTGCTGAAAACCGGTTCCCACTTTTCCGCACGATGCTCTAATGCTTCGGCACATGACAGACCGGCTTATCATCGCGCTCGCGCAGCTTTCGCAGACCGTCGGAGACCTCGCCGGAAACGCCGATGCCATGCTCGAATGGCGTGCCCGCGCGGGCTCTGCCGATCTGATCGTCTATCCCGAACTTCAGCTGATCGGCTATCCGCCCGAGGATCTGGTGCTGAAGCCGGCGCTGATTTCACGCGCCGAATCGGAGCTTGCCCGGCTGGCCGCGGCGACCGCCGATGGCGGTCCGGCGATGATCGTCGGCACGGTCGTGCGCGAACAAGGCCTGCTTTATAACGCGCTGGCGCTGCTCGATGGCGGTGAGATCGTGGCGGTCCGGCGCAAGCACGAGCTGCCCAATTACGGCACGTTCGACGAGAAACGGCTGTTCGCGTCCGCCCCGCCGCCCGAGCCGATCGAGTTTCGCGGCGTGCGCATCGGCCTGCCGATCTGTGAGGATATCTGGTTTCCCGCGGTTTGCGCGCATCTGCGCGCACGCGGTGCCGAACTGCTGATTTCGCCCAATGGAAGCCCCTATGAAGTCGACAAGGACGATCTGCGCAGCAGCGCGATCGCCGCAGCGCGTGTCGCCGAAACTGGCCTGCCGCTCGCTTATCTCAACCGCGTCGGCGGGCAGGACGAGATCGTCTTCGACGGCGCCAGCTTCGTGCTCAACGCCAATGGCCTGCTCGCCCACCAGCTTCCCGACTGGGAAGAGGCTCTGGTCGAGACCGTCTGGCAGCGCGGCCCCGATGGCTGGCATTGCCTGCCCGGCACACTCCATGCGCTGGAGCCGCATCCGTCGGACATTTATCACGCGATGGTCGTGGGCCTGCGCGACTATGTCGACGGCAATCATTTCCCCGGCGTCGTGCTGGGTCTGTCGGGCGGTATCGATTCGGCGATCTGCGCGGCGATCGCGGCCGATGCATTGGGCCCGGATCGTGTCTGGTGCGTGATGCTGCCCAGCCGCTTCACCAGCCAGGACAGTCTGGACGATGCGGCCGAATGCGCGCGGATGATCGGCTGCCGCCTCGATACCATCCCGATCGCGCTCGCCGTCGAAGCATTCGACACGATGCTGTCGGACAGTTTCGCCGACCGCACCGTCGACACCACCGAAGAGAATATCCAGTCGCGCATCCGCGGCGTCACGTTGATGGCGCTCAGCAACAAGTTCGGTCACATGCTGCTGACCACCGGCAACAAGAGCGAGATGTCGGTCGGTTATGCGACCATCTATGGCGACATGGCGGGCGGCTACAATCCGCTGAAGGACGCGTACAAGACCACGGTTTTCGCGATCTCGCGCTGGCGCAACGACAATCGTCCGCGCATCGGTCTCGGCAAGGACGGGCCGGTGATGCCGGAAACCATCATCACCAAACCGCCTTCCGCCGAACTTCGCCCCGACCAGAAAGATTCGGATTCACTGCCGCCCTATGAGGTGCTCGATCCGATCCTGCACGGGCTGGTAGAGGAGGAGCTTTCGGTTTCGGCGCTGGTCGAACGCGGCTTCGATCGCGACACCGTCGTCCGCATCGAACGCCTTCTGTACGTCGCCGAATATAAGCGCCGTCAGGCTCCGCCGGGCGTGAAGCTCGGCACCCGCAATTTCGGCCGCGACCGGCGTTACCCGATCACCAACGCGTTTCGGACGTCGTAAGACTTCATTTCTCCTCCCCACGGCTTTGCCGCAGGGAGGAGAAAGCCACCCGTGCGCTTTCATGCGATTGACGGTAAGAGCGCCGCATGACCGTCATCACCCGCTTCGCTCCATCGCCCACCGGCCGGCTCCATGTCGGCAATATCCGCACCGCGCTCCACAACTGGATGTGGGCGAGGAAGCATGGCGGGCGTTTCCTGCTGCGCATCGACGACACCGATGTCGCGCGGTCGAGCGAGGAGAATGTCGACGCGATCCGTGCCGATCTCGCCTGGTTGGGCCTGCATGCCGATGGCGAGGCGCGTCAGTCGGAGCGGTTTGCGCTGTACGAGACGCGCTTCGATGCGCTGCGCGCGGCTGGGCGCGTCTATCCCTGTTACGAGACCGCCGAAGAGCTCGATCTGCGCCGCAAGGTGCTGCTCGGTCGTGGTCTGCCTCCGGTCTATGAGCGGCAGCCCGCCGATGCGCCCGTGCCCGAGGGGCGCACGCCGCATTGGCGTTTCCGGCTCGATCATGACGCGCCGATCGTCTGGGACGATCTCATCCGCGGTCCGCAGCGCTTCGATCCCAGGTTGCTGTCCGATCCCGTCATCCGCCGCGCGGACGGCAGCTGGCTTTATATGCTGCCATCGGCGATCGACGATCTCGACATGGGCGTCACCCATGTCGTGCGCGGCGAGGATCACGTCTCCAACACTGCGACGCAGATCCAGATGTTCACCGCAATGGGCGGCGATGCGCCTGCGTTCGCGCACGAGGCACTGCTGACCGGAAGCGAGGGCAAGCTATCGAAGCGTCTCGGTTCGCTGGGTGTCGATCATTTCCGCGAGATCGGCATCGAGCCGGTCACGCTGGTCGCCAAGCTGGCACGGATCGGGACCAGCGATCCGGTCGAGGCGATCGCCGATCCGCAACCGCTGATCGACGCGTTCGACTTTGCGCATTTCGGCCGCGCGCCGGCGCGTTTCGACGAGGCGGAACTGCTTCAGCTCAATGCGCGGATCGTCCATCAGCTCGATCACGACGCAGTCGCCGATCGCCTGCCCGCCGGCATGGACGAGGCTGCCTGGCTGGCGATCCGTCCCAATCTGGAGACGGTGGCGCAGGCGGCTGACTGGTGGGCTGTGGTTGAAGGGCCGATCGCGTCGCCCGAATTGTCCGACGAGGATCGCGCTTATCTGAAAGACGCGGCGGCGGTCGCCGAGTCGCTCGATTGGTCGTCGAACCCGTGGCAGGCGCTCACCGGCGCGCTCAAGGAATCGACAGGCCGCAAGGGCAAGCCGCTGTTCCTGCCGCTGCGCCTGGCGCTCACCGGTCTCGAACATGGACCGGATATGGCGGCTTTGCTGCCGTTGATCGGCAGGGAACGGGCGCTCGCAAGGCTGCGCTGAGCGCGCTTTCCGAAGGCTGCATCGGCTTTTTACAAACAGCAGAACCAGCAGTGAAGAAGAAATGATACAACATCACTTCTCTCTTTACTTGGGAATGTGATGTTGTAACATCTTTCGTGCGGGGTCATCCCGTGATGGAGGATGTCATGTCGAACTATGCCGGAGGAGGTTATCTCGATCAGAAAACGCGAAGCCCGCTGAGCCTGGGTGCGGCGATCGCGATCAATGGTGCTGCCGTTGCTGCCCTGCTGTTGATCAATCCCGCGGTCGTTCCTGAGTCGTTCAAGATATTCAAGACGATCACCGTGAAATCCGATCCGCCGCCGCCCGAGCCGATGAAGCCGGAGCCGCCAAAACAGCGTCAGGAACAGCAGGCGGTTCGCGACACGATGACGATAACGAAACCGCCACTCGCAGATCTGAAAATCGGATTTCAAGTGCCGACTCTGCCTATCCCGACATTCCCGACTGGCGGCGGAACATCCATGACCGGCGGGACCGAGATCGCGCCGACCCCGCCGCACGTGCCGGTGTTCAAGGGCTCGCAAGTCGACAATCGCTATGCGGCCGCGCTTCAGCCACCGTATCCGCCGGGCAAGATCCGTTCCGAAGAGGAAGGCGTCGTTATCGTCCGCGTCCGGATCGGCGCCGATGGGCGGGTCAAGGAAGTCCAGAAGGTCGGCAATGCGGACGAAGCCTTCTACCGCGCGACCGCCGAACAGGCGATGAAGCGCTGGCGCTTCGTGCCTGCCACCAGCGATGGGTCCCCCGTCGAGGAGTGGAGGACAATGACCGTCCGTTTCAGGCTCGACACCTGAGATGGCGGGGACGGGGGTGGCGTCGCCGCGTTCACGCGCCTATCTTGGGCGCATGGCGATTTTCCCCCGTCCCGTCTCGCCCTTCCGTGCGATCCGCGATCTGCGCGTCTATCTGGCGCAGCGTCAGCGGCACGAACTGGTGTTCGCTTTCCTATCCGTGGCGATCACCACGCTGATCCTTGTCGGTTTCTACGTCGATTCGAAGTTCGAACGGCCGTGGAAGCGCAACATCCAGTATTTCGAGAACTGGCCGGCGAACCGGTCCGACGAAGAGATTCGCGCACGCCTCGCCGCGGACCTCATCAAGGACAAGGAGCGCGCGGCCGAGATCGAGAAATTGCGCCAGGAACGGATGAAATCCTTCCAGCGCCTCGATAAGAAAATGGACGATCTCGGCATTTGAGCGCCGACGCTCGCTACATCGCCGCAGCGCTCGCGCTCGCGGAACGCGGCAGGGGCCGCACCGCGCCCGCGCCCTGCGTCGGGTGCGTTATCGTGAAGAACGGTCATGTCATCGGCCGCGGCTGGTCCCAGCCCGGCGGGCGCCCGCATGCGGAGGCGATGGCGCTGGCAGAGGTCGGCCCAGCTGCAAAGGGGGCAACCGCCTATGTCACGCTGGAGCCCTGCGCGCATGACAGTCCGCGCGGCCCCACCTGTTCGGGTGAACTGATCAAGGCGGGTATCGCGTCCGTCGTCGCGGCGATCGGCGATCCCGATCCGCGCACCGACGGTCGCGGCTTTGCGGCGCTGAGGGCGGCCGGAATCGATGTGCAGATCGGGACAGGTGCCGATGGCGCGCGTCGTTCCATGGCAGGATTCCTCACCCGTGGCGCGCTCGGTCGACCGTTCGTCACATTGAAACTGGCCACCTCGCTCGATGGCTGTATCGCAATGGCGGATGGCAGCGCGCGCTGGATCACCGGCGCTGCGGCCCGGCGTCACGGTCATCTGGAGCGCGTCCGCGCCGAGGCGATCGTGGTGGGACGCGGCACGCTGGAGGCTGACGATCCCGCGCTCGACGTCCGCCTGCCCGGGCTCGAGACGCGCTCTCCCGCGCGCTATCTTCTGTCCAGCGCTGCCGCCGCACCACAGGGCTGGCATCTGCTGGCGTCGCCCCATGCCATCGCCGATCTGCCCGGCGACCATGTGCTGGTCGAGGGCGGGGCGGGGGCCGCCTCCGCGTTCCTGGCCGCGGATCTGGTCGATCGCCTGCTGATCTATCGCGCGCCGATCCTGATCGGCGGCGGGCGCTCGGCATTGGGGGATATCGGGCTCACCGATCTCGCTGCCGCGCATGGCCGTTGGCGGCTTCACGATTCGCGCGCGCTTGGCAGCGACCGGCTCGAAGTCTACGAGCGGGTCCGACAGGCATAAAGGACGACCATGTTCACCGGCATCATCACCGATATCGGCACCATCCGCAGCGCGGATCAGCGCGGCGATCTGCGACTGACGATCGAGACCGCCTATGACACCGCCACCGTCGATCTCGGCGCCTCGATCGCATGTTCGGGCGTGTGCCTGACCGTGGTCGACAAGGGCGCCGGCTGGTTCGCAGTCGATGTTTCGGGGGAGACGCTCTCGCGCACTGCGGCCGGGCAATGGCTGGCGGGCAGCCGGCTCAATCTGGAACGCGCGATGAAGCTGGGCGACGAGCTTGGCGGCCATATCGTCACCGGCCATGTCGATGGCATCGGCACGGTGACCGCAGTGGAGCCGCAGGGCGATTCGCACCGCGTGGTCATCGCCGCGCCCGTCGATCTTGCGGCGTTCATCGCGCCCAAGGGCTCGATCGCGCTCGACGGCATCTCGCTGACCGTCAATACGGTCGAGGACGATGCGGCGGGCACGCGTTTCACCGTCAACATCATTCCCCATACCGCGGAGATGACGACCTTCTCGACGCTGGCCCCCGGCCGCACGGTCAATATCGAGATCGACGTTCTGGCGCGCTATCTCGGCCGAATGCGTTCGGTATTGGAGAAATCGACAGCTTAATGTGATTTTGTCATTGGCATATCACATTTCAATGTGATAACTCGTCGTCATGAGCACTCAGCTGATCGATCGCATTCGCGACCTCGTCACCGATGGCGCGATCTCGCGCTCCGGACTTGCCCGCGCCGCCGGGCTTCATGCCAACTCGCTTCGCAATCTGGACGACTCGCAGTGGAACCCCACCGCGGAGACGCTGCGCAAGCTGGAAAGCTACCTGATCCGTCGTGAGGCTTCGCCCGCGCTTGTCCCGATCGAGGAGATCATCGACGAGGCGCGCAACGGCCGTATGTTCATCCTGGTCGACGACGAGGATCGCGAGAATGAGGGCGATCTGATCATCCCCGCGCAGATGGCGACGCCGTCGGCGATCAATTTCATGGCGAAACACGGCCGCGGTCTGATCTGCCTGGCGCTGGCGAAAAAGCGCGTCGATCAGCTTGGGCTCGAGTTGATGAGCCGTGCCAATGGCACGCGACACGAGACGGCCTTCACCGTCTCGATCGAGGCCCGCGAAGGCGTGACCACCGGCATCTCCGCCGCCGACCGCGCGCGCACCGTCGCCGTCGCGATCGACGCGTCGAAGGGACCGGAAGAGATCGTCACGCCGGGCCATGTCTTCCCGCTGGTCGCGCGCGAAGGCGGGGTGCTCGTCCGCGCCGGCCATACCGAGGCCGCGGTCGACGTTTCCCGCCTGGCCGGCCTCAATCCGTCGGGCGTGATCTGCGAGATCATGAAGGATGACGGCACGATGGCGCGGATGGACGATCTCGTCACCTTCGCGCAGGAACATGGGCTGAAGATCGGCACGATCCGCGACCTCATCGCCTATCGCCGTCAGCACGACCATCTCGTCCAGAAGAAAGCCGAAGCGCGCTTCGAGAGCCGCTGGGGCGGCGACTGGACCGCGATGACCTTCTACAACAAGGCGACCGGCACGGAGCAGATCGCGCTGGTCAAGGGACGGATCGATCCCGAGCAGCCGACGATGGTGCGCATGCACGTGCTGTCGCCCTTTGGCGATCTGTTCGGCGAAGCCGGCGATCGCGGCACGATCCTGCAGCGTTCGATGGAGATCATCGCGGCGCAGGGCACCGGCGTGGTCGTCGTCATCAACCGACAGCGCAACGACGCCTTCACCACCGCGGTGCTGCGCAAGGCCGGGTTGCCCACGCCCGATATGGAGGAGTTGCGCGACTATGGCGTCGGCGCGATGATCCTGACCGAACTGGGCGTGCAGGACATGATCCTGCTCACCAACACCCACCACACACTGGTCGGCCTTGACGGCTATGGCCTCTCGATCGTCGGCGAACGCGCGATCGACTGCAACGGAGCGGCATGATGGCGAAGTTTCTGATCGTTGAAGCACGCTTCTACGAGCATCTCAACGACCTGTTGCTCGACGGCGTCCGCACGGCGCTGGAGGATGCGGGCCATGCGCATGAGACGGTGACCGTCCCCGGCGCGCTCGAGGTTCCCGCCGCGATCGCGCTTGCCGCCGAAAGTGGCCGCTATGACGGCTATGTCGCGCTGGGCGTGGTGATCCGCGGCGAGACCTATCATTTCGAAGTGGTCTCCAACGAAAGCGCGCGCGGCATCATGGCGCTGACGCTCGACGGTCTGCCCATCGGCAACGGCATATTGACCGTCGAGAATGAGGCCCAGGCATTGACGCGCGCGCGTCGGAGCGAGAAGGACAAGGGCGGCGAGGCCGCCAAGGCCGCCATCGCCATGCTTGCGTTGCGCGAGCGCTTCGGCGCCTGAAGCTGCGCTGTTGGGAGAGAGCGTGATGTTCAACGGGCCGCTGCTCGTCACCGAGCGATTGATCCTGCGGCCGCCGGCGCGCGAGGATTTCGACGCCTGGGCGGATTTTCACGCCGATCCCGAGACGATGCGCTTCCTGGGCGGCGTGCAGCCGCGCGCGGTCGCCTGGCGCGGCCTGTGCGCGATGACCGGCGCCTGGCAGATCGCCGGATTCGCGATGTTCTCGCTGATCGAACGCAGCACCGGCCGCTGGATCGGCCGCGTCGGTCCCTGGCGGCCCGACGGCTGGCCGGACAATGAAGTGGGCTGGGGCGTTGCGCGCGAATTTGCCGGGCGGGGCTATGCGCATGAAGCGGCCGTCGCAAGCATCGACTATGCCTTCGACCTGCTGGGCTGGACCGATGTGATCCACATCATCGATCCCGAGAATGCGGGATCGATCGCGCTGGCGAAGCGGCTTGGTTCGATCAATCGGGGGCCGACGCGGATGCCGGAGCCTTATCACGAGGCGACGGTCGATGCCTGGGGGCAGAGCGCCGACCAATGGCGGGCCAGGAAGCGCGGATCGGCCGGCTGAAGCGAGGCTTGTGACGGGCAAAGATCAAGCCCGTCTCCGCGTCTCCGCTCGGGCTGCCTTGTCCCATGCGAAGACGCGAAGTGGCGTGTCCGTGCTCAGCGCGCCGCGATCGCGCTCACGAATTTCTCGTTGCCGACCATGCCCAGGCGGGTGATCCCGGCCTTCTTCGCCGCGGCGAGCGTGCGGTCGAATATCTCGTAGCGCGCGGCGCCATCGGCGGCGATCTGCAGGACCGGCTGGGCGGGATCGGTGACCAATGTGCGGAAGCGACCGGGCAGGCTTTCCTCGCCGACCGCCGCATCGTTCCAGCGCACCACATCGTCCGCGCCGATGCTCAGCCGAACCACCGGTCGTTCGACCCCCGGCTTGCTCTGACCGGGCAGGTCGAGCGGGACTTCGTGGAACTGCACGGGGATCAGCAGGATGAACATCACCAGCAGCACGAGCATCACATCGATCAGTGGCGTGATGTTGAGATCCTGGAGCGGGCGGGGCTCCGCGACGATAGCGGCCGGACGATACTTCCTCATATCCACCTCCTCGTTATGTTATATGATTACATAACATCGGCGAAACATCGTGTCGAGCGGTCAATGGCTGATCCATTTCGGGGCAGATCTTAACGAAAAATTGAGTAATTAATCATGTTTTACAGGGATTTTTAACCGCCGTTGCGGCACAAGGCGGTGTGAAGGAGCAACGTCTTATGGCCTCGACCGTTATCCGGCTGAGCGCGCTATTCGCGCTTGCGCTCGCGGCGTGCAGCGGCGGGCAGAAGAATGATCAGGCGCTCAATGCGCTCGACCAGAGCCTGGCAGGCAATGCGGTCAACGCACAGGATGTCGATCCGGCGCTCGCCGCGTCGCTGGAGGACCAGATCATGGTCGATCCATCGCTGAGCGCGCAGGCCAATCGCGACAGCATTCGTCCACCGGCCGAGCCGATGCGCGCGCCGATCCCAGCCGAAGCCCGGGCTGCTGCAGACGCAGGAGCGGGCAAATTGCTCGCCGCGCCCAAGGCGGTTGCGATGGATGCGCCCGACGGGCCGACGACGCTGGGTGCACGCGCCAGCCAGCAGGCCCGCCGCACTGGGCAGAGCTGCGGTGCCGAACTTGCGTATAGCCATGGCTGGGCCACGCGATTGCCCGCCGACGTGCCGCTCTACCCGCGTGCGCGCGTTACCGAGGCTGCGGGCAGCGATGCCGGCGGTTGCCGCGCGATCAGCTTCACCAGCAGCGCGCCGCTCCAGACCATAATCGATTTCTATTATACACAGGCCGTGCGCGGCGGGTTCTCCGCCGATCATCGCGTCGATGGTGCGGAGCATATGCTGGGCGGCACCCGCGCGCGCGACGATGGTGCCTTTGTGGTCATCGCGCGGGCCCGGCCCGGCGGCACCGAAGTCGACCTGATCACCAACAACGGACGCTAAGCGCCGAACGCTCTGCTTTCGGCGTATTCGGGCAGCGCCATTCGCAGCCCGGGATCACCTGAATATTCCGGCTTCCTTTCCAGTCGGGCTCCGCTGCGCTAAGCGCGAGGGCATGAACCAGCTTCTTCTCGTCATGGCCGGCGGTGCGCTCGGATCGGGCGCGCGTTACGGCGTCGGCCGCGCCGCGCTTGCCGCGTTTGGTCCCGGCTATCCCTGGGGGACGCTGGCGGTGAACCTGCTGGGCGGCTTTGCCATGGGCCTGCTGGCCGGCCTGGTCAGCCGAATGGCATCCGCCGAGGAATGGCGCCTGCTGCTCGGCGTCGGCCTGCTGGGCGGCTTCACCACCTTTTCGGCATTCAGCCTGGATATGGTCAACATGATCGAGCGCGGCGCGCCTGGCACTGCGGCCGGCTATGCACTGCTCTCGGTTACCGGGTCGGTCGCGGCGCTTTTCGCCGGTCTCGCCCTGACACGAGGATTTGCATGAGTACGCCCGATTCCACCGACGTCCGCCAGTTCACCGTCGCGCCCGACGATGACGGCATCCGGCTCGACCGCTGGTTCAAGCGGCATCTGCCCGATGTCAGCTTCAACATCGTCTCGCGCTGGGCGCGCACCGGACAACTGCGTGTCGACGGCAAACGCGCGACGCCGGGCGACCGGGTCGAGGCGGGCCAGGTGTTGCGCGTGCCACCGGCCGAAGCGCCCAAACCGATCGTGAAAGCCAAGCGCGAGCGTCCGCCGTTGAGCGACGATCAGATGGAGTTCGCCCAGTCGCTGCTCATCTATCGCGACAAGCAGATCCTGGTCATCAACAAGCCGCCGGGTCTGGCGACGCAAGGCGGCACCAAGACCGACGAGCATGTCGACGGCCTGCTCGACGCATTGCAGTTCGAGGCGGAGGGGCGGCCCAAACTCGTCCACCGGCTCGACAAGGATACGTCGGGCGCCTTGCTGCTCGCGCGCAGCGCGCGGACTGCGGGGCATCTGGCCAAGGCCTTTTCTAGCCGGACCGCGCGCAAGGTCTATTGGGCGCTCGTCGTCGGCGTGCCGCCGATCAGCGACGGGATGATCGAGCTTCCGCTGGCCAAGCAACCCGGCACGGGCGGCGAGAAGATGCATGTCGACGAGAAGGAGGGATTGCCTTCGCGCACGCGCTATCGCGTCATCGAACGCGCGGGCAATCGCGCGGCGTGGGTGGAGCTGCAGCCGTTCACGGGGCGCACCCACCAGCTTCGCGTCCATATGGCCGCGATCGGCCACCCGATCGTCGGCGACGGCAAATATGGCGGCAAGGAAGCGTTCCTGACCGGCGGGGTCAGCCGCAAGATGCATCTCCATGCGCGCCGCATCCGCGTCGACCATCCCGATGACGGTCAGGTCGATGTGACGGCCGAATTGCCCACGCATTTTGCCGAGAGCATCGCAACGCTCGGCTTCGATCCCCTGCTGGCCGAGGCCCTGCAGCTCGACGAGGTCAAGTTCGCCGACACCGACGAAGGCAAGCGCCGCAAGGCCGTCAATATCGCGAAGGACCGGCGCCGCGAGCGTAAGGGCGAGCGACGCGGGCGGCTCAAGACGGGGGAGCGTCGCGACTGATGCATCCCGATCCCAAATTCCGTTGGGACGATCGCGACGCGATGCGCGACTTCGTCGCGGAGATCGGCTTCGGCGCGCTGTTCGCCGCCACGCCCGATGGACCGCGCGTGGCGCATGTGCCGGCGATCTTCCTCGATGATGGCCGGATCGGTTTCCACATCGCGCGCGGCAACGGCATCGCGCGCCATCTCGATGGCTTGACCGCGCTGTTCTCCGTGCAGGGCCCCGATGCCTATATCAGTCCGGATTGGTACGGCCTGGATCAGCAGGTTCCGACCTGGAACTATCTGGCGGTCGAACTCGAAGGGCGGATTTCGAAGATGGATCGCGACGGGTTGCTCGGCCAGATCGATCGTCTGTCCGGCGATCACGAAGCGCGCCTCGCGCCCAAGCCGGTATGGACGCGCGACAAGATGGACCCTGCCGCGGTCGACAGGATGCTGTCGGCGATCGACGGCTACACCATGGAGATCGTGGCCTGGCGCGGCACCAGGAAGCTCGGCCAGAACAAGCCGGAAGCGGCGCGGTTGGCGGTTGCCGAGGCTCTCGATGCAAATGGCAAGCGCGCCGTGGCTCATCTGATGCGCCACCTCCCCCTTTGAGTTTTCCGGCATGAACCGACTCGCTCTTTTCGACTGCGACGGCACGCTCGTCGACAGTCAGATCAACATTTGCCGCGCGATGGAGGATTGTTTCACCCGCGCCCGGCTTGATCCGCCCGAGCGTTCGGCAACCCGCCGTATCGTCGGTCTCAGCCTGGTAGAAGCGATGCAGGCGCTGCTGCCAGAAGCCGAGCCCGACCTGCACCATATGCTGGCCAACGAGTATAAATCCTCATTCCATCGCATGCGTGGACTGGGCCAGGTGGAAGAGCCTTTGTTCGAGGGAATGGCCGAGACGATCGTCGCGCTCGATGAAGCGGGCTGGTTGCTCGGTGTCGCGACCGGCAAGTCCGATCGCGGCCTGGCGATCTGTCTGGAACATCACGGACTGTCGCACCGTTTCGTGACGCTGCAGACCGCCGATCGTCATCCGTCGAAGCCGCATCCCGCCATGGCTGAGGCCGCCATCGCTGAGGCGGGTGCTTCGCCTGCGACGACCGTCGTCATCGGCGATACCAGTTTCGACATGGCGATGGCGCGCTCGGCGGGCGCGCATGCCGTCGGCGTCGCCTGGGGCTATCATCCGCCCGAGGAACTGACCTTGGCGGGCGCACATCGCATCGCTGCGCTGACTGCCGATCTCCCCGTGCTGCTGGAGGAACTGGTATGACGACCGATCCGGATACGCTTGCGCGCAACCGCTTCTTCGCGATCGGTGTGATGCGGTTGATGGGCGTGGCGATGATCGTCATCGGGCTGATGACGATCAATGGACGGATCGCCGTGCTTCCACCCGTCGCGGGCTATGTGCTGGTGCTGATCGGCATGGCTGATTTCCTGCTCGTTCCGCGCATTCTCGCGCGACGCTGGCGGAGCCAGCCGCCCGAATGAAACGCTTCTACAAGCAGGTTGCGGTCACCCCGGACCGCGGGATCGCACTCGACGGCCGCCCGGTGCGGACGCCCGGTCGCGCACCGTTGTTGGCGCCCACCGGGGCGCTTGCCGACGCGATCGCCGCGGAATGGGCAGCACAGGGCGAAGAGATCGATCCGCGCGCCATGCGGTTCACCGGCTTCGCCAATGCGGCGATCGATCGGGTGGCCCCGGATCCCGAGAGCTTCGCGCGCGGCCTGTCCGTTTATGGCGAGAGCGACCTGCTCTGCTATCGCGCCGAAAATCCCGACCCGCTGATCCGGCGCCAGGCCGAGGCGTGGGATCCGCTGCTCGACTGGGCGGCGGCGCGCTACGATGTCGCCTTCACCGTGACCGCAGGAATCGTCCATCGCGCGCAGCCGCGGGCCACGCTCGAACGGCTCGCTGCCGCGACCGCGGCGCGCGATGCCTTCGCGCTCGCCGGCCTGTCGCCGCTCGTCTCCATCTCGGGCTCGCTGGTCGCCGCTCTTGCGGTTGCGGAGGGTGCCATGGCGCCCGATGCGGTCTGGTCCGCGACGATCGTCGACGAGCTTTGGCAGGCGGAGTTCTGGGGGGAGGATACGCTTGCCACCCAGGCGATGGCGGCTCGCCGCGAGGATTTCCTCGCGGCGGCCGAATATCTGAGGTTGCTGCGCTGAATCTGTTCAGCCGGCCACCGGATAGTCGATATAGCCCACCGGCCCCTGGCTGTACCAGGTTGCCATGACGTCCGGATTGAGCGGCAGACCCTTGGCGAAGCGTGCCGGCAGATCGGGATTCGCCAGGAAGGTGCGTCCGAACGACACCGCATCGGCAACGCCGCTGTCGAGCACGGCCTGCGCGGTATCGGCGCGATAGTCCGAATTGACGACCAATGGCCCCTTGAACACCTGGCGGATCGCGGGCGACTGTTTGGGCTGATCGGCCCTGCCGAATGTGCCGTCGGGGCCGGGTTCGCGCAGTTCCAGGAACGCGATGCCGATGTCTGACAAGGCGGCGGCAGCGGGCAGGAACACGCTGGCCGGGTCGCTGTCGATCACGCCCTGCGAATCGCCATTGGGCGACAGGCGTACCGAGGTGCGGTCGGCGCCGATCTCCCCGACCACGGCCTGCGTGACTTCGCGGAGCAGGCGAATGCGGTTCTCGGGGCTGCCGCCATAATCGTCGTCGCGGAAATTCGCGCTGTCGCGCAGGAACTGGTCGATCAGATAGCCATTGGCGGCATGCACCTGCACGCCGTCAAAGCCCGCCGCGATCGCATTGCGCGTGGCACGGACATAGTCGTCGATCAGCGCCGGGATCTCGTCGGCGCGCAGCGCACGCGCCTCCACATAAGGCTGCTTGCCGTCATAGGTATAAACCTTGCCGGGCGCGGTCGTGGCCGAGGACGAGACCGGCGGTGCGCCATCGTTGAAACTCGGATGGACGATGCGCCCCATATGCCAGAGCTGCGCGAAAATCCGCCCGCCTGCTTCGTGCACGGCCTCGGTCACCGGCTTCCACGCCTCGGTCTGCGCTTCGGTCCAGAGGCCCGGTGCATAGGGCGAGCCGAGCCCCTGCTGGCTGATTCCCGTCGCTTCGGTGAGGATCAGGCCGGCGCTGGCGCGCTGTGCGTAATAGACCGGCATCAAGTCGGAAGGGACATGGTCCCGGCTCGATCGCCCGCGCGTCAGTGGCGCCATCAATATACGATTGGGCGCTTGGCTCGCACCAAGCTGGATCGGGTCGAAAAGGCTTGGCATTTGGGTTCCTTTTTGAAACGGGACTGGACGGAGATAGGGCGTTAAGGGGCGCCATGCATCAGGCCGATCCTCCAAGTTTTTCTGTCGCGACGCCAAGTGCGGGCGGGGCACCGCCGCGCTTCGCCTTTGCAGCTTTGCTCGGCAGCAATCTGTGCCTCGCCTTTGGCCCCATGCTTGTCCGGTCGACCGATGTCGGCCCGGTCGCTGCCGGTTTCTGGCGGGTCACGCTCGCGGTTCCGTTCCTGCTGATCCTGCTGGGTGTCTCGCGCGAGCGCATCGGGCGGCTCGGCCCCGGCCTGTGGCTGATGCTGGCGATCGCCGGTCTGTTCTTCGCGCTCGATCTCGGCGCCTGGCATTTCGGCATTCTGCAGACCAAGCTGGCGAATGCCACGCTGTTCGGCAATGCGAGCATCCTGCTCTTTCCGATCTATGGCTTCATCGTCGCGCGCGCATGGCCCAATCGCAGCCAGGCGGTCGCGCTTCTGCTCGCGGCGTTCGGCGCGGCACTGTTGATGGGCCGATCCTATGAATTGTCGCGCGACAATCTGGTCGGCGATCTGTTCTGCCTGCTCGCGGGCTTGCTCTACACCGGCTATCTGATCGCGATGACGCGGGCGCGGGACTCGCTGGGACCGTGGAGCGCGCTGATCCTCTCGACCATGGCGGGTGTGTTGCCGCTGCTGGCAATCGCTGCGCTGCTCGGCGAGAAAATCCTGCCGACCGATTGGACGCCGCTGATCATGCTGGCGCTGCTGAGCCAGGTGATCGGTCAGGGGCTGCTGACCTATGCGATGGTTCATTTTCAGCCGATCGTGATCGGCCTGGTCCTGCTCGTCCAACCCATCATCGCCGCCACCATCGGCTGGCTGGTCTATGGCGAGCGCCTGGGCGTGCTGGATCTGGTCGGCGCCGTTGCGGTCGCCGTGGCACTGGTATTGGTCAGGCGGCCGGCAAAACCGGCCGCCTGAACCTTTCGATCAATAGCCGGATTCGGCCGAGATCATGCAGTAGAGCATCGCGATCGAGAGCAATGTGTTCGTGCGCGAGAACATCATCGCGCGCGTCGCTGCCTTCGCCTTGGTGGCATCGTCGGCTTCGACGAGGCCCAGCGCCTTCTGCTGTGCGGGCCAGATCACGAACCACACGTTGAACGCCATGATCAGCGCCAGCCACATGCCGATACCGATCGTGCGGAACGGCGACTGCAGCGTGAAGGCCTGATGCGCGTAACCCGCCTGGATTGCGACGACGAGGCCGGTGGCCACGGTCGCGGCGGCGCCCCAGCGGAACCAGAACAGCGCGACCGGCGCGATGTACTTCGACACGCCCGGCTTCAGTTCCGCCGGTACCTTCGGCATCGTCGGGATCTGGGTGAAGTTGAAATAATAGAGATGGCCGATCCACATGATGCCGCAGATCACGTGCAGGAAGCGCCAGAAGAAATTATTGTCGTACATGCCCTGCACGCCGAATACGATGGCGAGCATCAGCACCACGCCCACGGCCAGCACCGCATAGAGATTTGCGAAGAATTTCGCCATTTGCACCGTCCCCCTTTGTTCCGTCTGCGTAATGCGATTGTGGTTATCATGGCCGAGTCGCGGTGTCACGGCCTTGCAGCGCCGCCGTGGCGGGCGCATGAGGCCCGCTTGAGGAGACGATGATGGTTGCGCTTCCCCCCGATCCGACGCTCGACGAAGTCCGTGTTGCACTGGCTGCAGCGGTACCGGCGCATGCCGGATTTGACGGTTGGGGTCCGGAGGCGCTGGCCCGCGCCGCCGAAGAGGTTGGCGTTGATCGCGATATAGCATCGCTCGCCTTTTCCGGTGGTGTGGTCGACATGATCGATGCTTGGTTCACAAGTGTCGACGTGGCGATGGCAGAGGCGCTTCCGGCCGATACGCTTGCAACGATGAAGATCCGCGATCGGATCGCCGCGCTGGTGATGGCGCGCGTCGCCCTGGTTGCGCCCCATCGCGATGCGCTACGGCGTGCGCTCGCAATTCTTGCCATGCCGACCAATCTTGCGCGTGGGATGCAGCTTGGCTGGCGCGCCGCCGATGTGATGTGGCGCCTGGCCGGCGATACCGCGACTGATTACAATCACTATAGCAAGCGCGCGATCCTGTCGGGCGTCTATGGTGGAACATTGATCGTCATGCTCGACGACGACAGTGACGATCTGGCCGAGACGCGCGGCTTTCTCGATCGCCGCATCGACGGGATCATGCGCTTCGAACGGGGCAAGGCCCAGTTGCTGGCGCGCCGCGATCATATGCCCAGCCTTTCGCGCTTCATTGGCCGGCTGCGTTATCCGGCGGTCTGAGCAAGGGCTGGCAATGTCGCTTCGTTATTGATAATCAGTCGCAAAGCTCTCGCGGACGGATTCATTGCGACTCGATCAATTGCCCCTGCGCGCACGCGCACACATCGCCGATATCGACTGGGAAGCCCTGTCTGCCGCCGAAGCGCGGCGGTTGCAGGAGTTCGGATTTGGCGAGGGCGTCACCGTGGAGGTCTGGCACCGCAGCGGCCTGCTGGGCCGCGGCCCGATCGCCTGCCGCGTCGGCCGGATGACGGTGGCGATCCGGCGGAGCAACGCCGCCGCGATTTCTGTGGTGCGGCAGGATCAGCCATGAATCCCGCACCGCTCGTTGCACTGGTCGGCAATCCCAATGCCGGCAAATCCGCCCTGTTCAACGCGCTCACCGGCGCACGGCAGAAGGTCGGCAATTATCCCGGCGTCACGGTCGAGCGAAAGTCGGGCCGGATGGCGCTGGCCGACGGTCGCCCGATCGAGCTGGTCGACCTGCCGGGAACATATAGCCTCACCCCGTCGAGCCCGGACGAAGCGGTCACGCGCGATGTCGTGATGGGCGCGCAGGAGGGGGAGCGCCGCCCCGCCGCACTGATCGTCGTGGTCGACGCGGGCAATCTCGACAATCATCTGCGCTTCGTGCTCCAGCTTATCGCGCTCGGCCTGCCCATGGTCGTGGCGCTCAACATGGTCGACATGGCGGAGCGCGACGGCCTGGTCATCGATCCGCAGGCACTGTCGCGCGAGCTTGGCGTCCCCGTGGTCGCGACTGTCGCGGTGCGTCGTCGCGGAACGGACGAATTGCGCGAGGCGCTCGCGTCGGTGCTGGGTGACGGCAGTTCGCACCCGGTTCCAGCCGACGAGCCGGTCGATATCGTCTCGCTTCAGCGTCGCGCGCGCGCCATTGCCGTCGCGGCCACCGTGTCCGAGACGCCGGTCCGGCGCATCACGCATCTGATCGATTCGGTGGTTTTGCATCCCGTGCTCGGGCTTGCGATCATGATCGCGCTGTTCTTCGTGATGTTCCAGGCCGTCTTTGCCTGGTCCGAAGCGCCGATCGGCTGGGTCGAAGATGCCTTTGCCGCAGCCCAGGATGGGGTGACGGCGGTGTTGCCGGATGGTTTCCTGCGCTCGCTGCTTGTCGACGGCGTCATCGCCGGCGTCGGCTCGGTCGTCGTGTTCCTGCCGCAGATCCTGATCCTGTTCTTCTTCATCCTGCTGCTTGAGGCATCGGGCTATATGGCGCGCGCCGCCTTTCTGATGGATCGGCTGATGGCGGGTGTCGGCCTGAACGGGCGCGCCTTCATCCCGCTGCTGTCTTCCTTTGCCTGCGCGATTCCCGGCATCATGGCGACGCGGACGATCGACGATCCCAAACAGCGGCTCACCACCATATTGATCGCACCGCTGATGACCTGCTCGGCGCGTCTGCCGGTCTATTCGGTGATCATCGGTGCCTTCATCCCCGCGCGCGATCTTGGCTATGGCGTCGGCCTGCAGGGGTTGGTCTGGTTCGGCCTCTATCTTGCCGGGGTCCTGGGCGCGGTGGGCGTCGCTTTCGTGCTGCGCAAGACGGTGGCGCGTGGCGCCGCGAGCGGTTTCATGATGGAATTGCCGCGCTATCAGATGCCCAATATCGGCGATATTGCGATCGGCCTGTGGCAGCGCGCCTGGGTGTTCCTGCGCCGCGCGGGCACCATCATCATGATGGTCACGATCGCGCTCTGGGTGTTGCTGAGCTTTCCGGTCGCGCCTGCGGGGCGCAGTCAGGTCGAATATTCGATCGCTGGCCGAATCGCCTCGGGGCTTGAGGTCGTGGTTCGCCCGATCGGCTTCAACCACGAAATGGCATTGGCAGTGATTCCGGCCATGGCGGCGCGCGAAGTCGCGGTCTCGGCGCTCGCCACCGTCTATTCGATCGAAAGCGATGACGAGGCGGAGACCGAGCGCTCGCTCGGGACCAAATTGCAGGGCCGTTGGTCACTGCCCACGGCGCTCGCCTTTCTGATGTGGTTCGTTTTCGCGCCGCAATGTCTGTCGACGATCGCGGTCATCCGGCGCGAAACCAACGGCTGGAAATGGCCGATGTTCGCGCTCGGTTATTTGTTCGTCCTTGCCTATCTTGCCGCCGGGGCCACTTTCTGGTTAGCCACGGCGCTCGGTTTATAGGGAGAGTCTCATGGCGGGCAGCGTCAACAAGGTGATTTTGGTCGGCAACCTGGGTGCCGATCCGGAGGCTCGTTCGCTCAACAATGGCGGCGAAGTGGTGAATCTGTCGATTGCGACTTCGGAGCGCTGGAACGATCGCGAAGGCAATCGTCAGGAAAAGACGGAATGGCACCGCGTCGTGATCTTCAACGAGAATCTCGGCAAGATCGCCAAGCAATATCTGCGCAAGGGATCGAGCGTCTATCTCGAGGGCCAGATCCAGACGCGCAAATGGCAGGACAATAACGGCCAGGACAAATATTCGACCGAGGTCGTGCTTCAGCGCTTCCGCGGTGAGCTCGTCCTGCTCGGCGGTCGCGAAGACGGCGGATCGAGCGGCGGCGGCTTTGGCGGTGGCAGCAGCAGTAGCAGCGGTGGCGGTCGTTCGAACGACGGCTGGGGCGGCGGCGGCGGATCGTCGGGCGGTGGTTTTGGTGGCGGATCGGGTGGAAGCTCGTCCGGCGGCGGCCGCAGCAGCCCGTCGACCTTCGACAATGATCTGGACGACGACGTTCCGTTCTGAGGCGCCTCTCGAGTGCCTGCTAAGGCAGGCACTCGACGGGCTTGACCTGATGGGGAAGCTAACGTGATCGACAGGCTGTGAGGCCTGCTACTTTTTCCCCTTGTCCAGCGCCTGTTTGAGCCCGGCCAGCGCACCGAACGCGCCGGCTTCCTCTTCCTTCAAAACACCCGCCTCGCGCAGTACGGTGTCCGCATCGGGCGCGCGGGGGAAGGGATCGAGCGCCAGCGCCAGCGTCTGTGCCAGCGCTTCGCCGAGATCGATCGCCTGACCATCATAGCCGATCAGGTCGCAATCCGCCGACGATAGCTCGATCTCTTCCGCGTCCGAGGCAAGTTCGGATTCTTCGACGAACAGCAATTCGAACGGCTCGTCGATCGTGGCAGGCACGGGTGCGCCGGTGACGACGCAGCTCTGCACTGCCTGTGCGACGATTCGCCCACTGACACGAATGCCGGCCGCCGTCTTCGTGATCGTCGCGGTGCCGACAAGCGTTTCCAGAGCCTGCAGGTCGAAACGCCTGGCAAGCGCCGCGCGCTCGTTCTCGTCGGCTTCGATCCGTTCATCGCGTGGCCGCTCACCGATTTCGTCGCGCCGAAAGGTCCGGCTGAACTCTGGAGCGCTCATGGCTTTGGCAGCGCGCCGGACAGCAACGCATCGATCGACGTGGCGGAAATGGCATCGGCGATACGCCGCATCCGGGCTGCCGTGTTCTCCAATGCGTCACCCTGCGGCGGGCTCCCACGGTACAGGTTGCGGGCGAGCGCTTCGGCCAGATCGCCGTCACCGGCCAGTGCTTCGCGATAGGCGGTCAGCCGTCCGCCGAGCGCGCTCATCATCTTGCCGATATGTTTGCCGACCACGACGTCGCCAATGCCTTCCTGGCGAAGCTGGCCGTCCATGTCGTCGACGAAGCTCTCGGTGAGCAAGGCGGCCTTCGCGGCCCCGTCATCGCTTTCACGCTCCAGCCGTACCAAGGCGATCGACAGAATCGCCGCGACCATGTCGAATCGACCGTCGATGGTGTCGGGAACGCCGCCCTCGATGTACCAGAAGGGGTTGCGGGCCTCGGCGACGACGGCGGCATAGAGCGGCGCAAGTGCGTCGCGCCCGGTGCTGCGGTTGAAGAGGCGGCTGAAGAACGACACGCGCTTGAGAACTCCTGTTTGGCTACGAACCCTCGCCAACCCTTGCCGGGCGTGGTGCGAGCGCATATTGAGGCAGCGGACGCGGCTTTTAATGGCGTGCGTCCGCGTGGCGCGCAAGGAGAAGGCTTGATGGCGGTGTTGAAGAAGCAGGGGCTGACGGCGGCAGCAGCCGTTGTGGCGCTGCTCATGGCGGGCGGTTGTACCCGCGTCCGCGGCCATCAGGGCTATATCGTCGATCAGGTGCTGGTCGATGGCATCCAGCCGGGCGTCGACAATCGCGATTCGGTCCAGGCCACGCTTGGCGGGCCGACCTTTGTCGGCCAGTTCGATTCGAACGACTGGTATTATGTTTCGCGCCAGACCCGCCAGCTCGCATTCGCGCAGCCGAAGCCGACCGAGCAGACGATCCTCCATGTCCGCTTCAATCAGGCGGGCAATGTCACCGCGGTCGAAAGGACCGGCCTGGAGAAGATCGCGTCGATCTCGCCCATGGGCGAAAAGACGCCGACGCTCGGACGGCATCGCGGCTTCTTCCAGGAACTGTTCGGGAATATCGGCGCGGTCGGCGTGCCCGGCGCGGGCGGACCGCAGCAGTAAATAGCGGCCACGGCGACGTAAAAACCCATATCGTCATGCCAGCCTGCGCTGGCATGACGATGAGTGGGGTATAGCAAAGCTTCGTAGGTAGCGGAGGAGTCCGCCCCGGCCGAAGCCGGAGCGGCTCTGATCCCCGCTCAGCTGGCGATATCGCTCGCCGCAAGCACTGCCAGCGTCACCAGCTCGGATGCGGTCGATGCCATCGTTGCCACCTGCACTGGCTTGTCCATGCCAATCAGCATCGGGCCGATCACATGGTCGCCGCCCAGTTCGCGCAGCAGTTTGGCCGACAGATTGGCCGATTGCAGCCCCGGCATGATCAGCACATTGGCGGGCGCCGAGAGACGGCAGAACGGATAGTTCTTCATCACCTTGGCGTTGAGTGCGACGTCGGGCGCCATTTCGCCTTCATATTCGAAGCTGACCCCGCGCGCGTCGAGGATCGCCACTGCTTCGCGCAGATTCTCCAGCCAGTTGCCCGGCGGATTGCCGAAGGTGGAGTAGGATAGGAAGGCAACGCGCGGTTCATGGCCCATCTTGCGAGCCACTGCCGCCGTGCCTTCGGCGATGTCGGCCAGTTCCTCGGCGGTTGGACGTTCGTTGACCGTGGTGTCGGCCATGAACACCGTATGGGTCTGCCCCACCAGCACATGGATGCCGAACGGGGTCGCGCCCGGCTTCGGATCGATCACTTTGCGCAGCTCGCGCATCGTCTGCGAATAGGTGCGCGTGGTGCCGGTGATCATAGCGTCGGCTTCGCCCAGAGCGAGCAGCATCGCGCCGAAGATGTTGCGGTCGCGGTTCACCATCCGCTCGACTTCGCGCTTCAGGAAGCCGCGCCGCTGCAGCCGCTCGTAGAGATACTCGACCATCCTGGGCACCAACGGCGAGTTCACGCTGTTATGCACTTCGAAGCTGTCCGGATCGTCGACGCCCATTGCGCGCAGTCGGTCGCGGACTTGCTCGCGACCGACGAGCACGGGAATGCCATAACCGCCATCGCGGAACTGGATCGCCGCGCGGAGCACTGTTTCCTCTTCGCCTTCAGCGAACAGCACGCGCTTCGGCCGCGCGCGCGCGGCCTCGTACGCGAGCGTCAGCACCGACGTGGTCGGATTGAGGCGCGCACGCAGCGACTGACGATAGGCCGCCATGTCGAGAATGGGCTTGCGCGCCACGCCCGAATCCATCGCCGCCTGTGCGACGGCGGCGGGCACGATCTCCATCAGTCGCGGATCGAAGGGGGCGGGAATGATATAGTCGGGGCCGAAGCTGTGGGCGAGGCCGCCATAGGCCAGCGCGACTTCCTCGGGCACCTGCTGGCGCGCCAGCTCGGCGAGCGCCTCGGCGGCGGCGATCTTCATTTCCTCGTTGATCGCAGTGGCGCGCACGTCCAGCGCGCCGCGGAAGATGAAGGGGAAGCCGAGCACGTTGTTGACCTGGTTCGGATAATCCGAACGGCCGGTTGCGACGATCGCATCGGGGCGCGCGGCCTTTGCCGCGGGCGGGGTGATCTCCGGATCGGGATTGGCCATGGCGAAGATGATCGGCTGTGGCGCCATTTTCATCACCATATCGGGCTTGAGCGCGTCGGCGGCGGACAGGCCCAGGAAGATGTCGGCGTCGTCCAGTGCCTCGGTCAGCGTACGGCGATCGGTCTTGGCGGCATGGGCGGATTTCCACTGGTCCATGCCATCCTCGCGACCCTGGTAGATCACGCCCTGGCGGTCGCACATCAGCACATTGTCGTGCGGCACGCCCATCGCCTTGATCAGTTCGGTGCAGGCGATCGCTGCGGCGCCCGCGCCGTTCACGACGACCTTGACGTCCTTCATCGAGCGGTTCGTCAGATAGCAGGCATTGATCAGGCCGGCGGCGGTGATGATCGCGGTGCCATGCTGGTCGTCATGCATCACCGGAATGTTCATGCGCTCTTTCAGCGCCTGCTCGATGATGAAGCATTCGGGCGCCTTGATGTCTTCAAGGTTGATGCCGCCGAAGCTGGGTTCGAGCAGCGCCACCGCGTTGATGAAGGCTTCGGGATCCTCGGTGTCCAGCTCGAGGTCGATCGAATCGACGTCGGCGAAGCGCTTGAAGAGCACGGCCTTGCCCTCCATCACCGGTTTGGAGGCCAGCGCGCCGAGATTGCCCATGCCGAGGATCGCGGTGCCGTTGGAGATCACGGCGACCAGATTGCCCTTGGCGGTATAGTCATAGGCGGTAGCGGGATCCTCGGCGATTGCGCGTACGGGAACCGCGACGCCCGGCGAATAGGCAAGGCTCAGGTCGCGCTGGGTCGCCATCGGCTTCGAGGCGATGATCTCGATCTTTCCAGGGCGGCCATAGGAGTGGAACAGCAGAGCTTCCGCTTCCGAGAATTTGACGTTGCTGCCTTCGCTCATGCCTTGTTTTGCCTTCCGTACATCCATCTATCCATCGATGAGTGCCATAGAGCGTGATCGGTTGAGGTGGAAGCGCTTCGGTGCGTCCGTCGACAGCAGGATGCGGCCTTTCCATGAACAGCCGTTTCAAGCGGATCGGATTTCGACCGGATCGGCGAAAAGCAGCTTTGGCAAACCGGCATCGAGCCGGTATCAGCGGCGGTTCACATGACCAAACATCCCGCACCCGCCGCCAGCCAGCCCACCCCGATGATGGCCCAATATCTGGCGCTCAAGGCGGAGGCGACCGATTGCCTGCTTTTCTATCGGATGGGCGATTTCTTCGAACTGTTCTTCGACGACGCCAGGACGGCCGCGGCGACGCTCGATATCGCGCTCACCGCACGCGGCGAGCATGACGGGCGCCCGATCCCGATGTGCGGCGTGCCCGCCCATTCGGCCGAGGCCTATCTCGCGCGGCTGATCAAGGCGGGCCACCGCGTCGCGATCGCCGACCAGATTGAGACGCCCGAGGAAGCGAAGAAGCGCGGTGGATCCAAGGCGCTGGTCGCGCGCGCGGTGATCCGTGTGGTGACCGCGGGCACATTGACCGAGGAAACGCTGCTCGATGCGCGCGCTGCCAACTGGCTGGTCGCGTTGGGCGAAGCCGGTGGCGCGCTGGGGCTTGCCGCCGCGGATATCTCGACCGGGCGTTTCGAGGTGACGGAAGTCGCGCCCGAAAGCCTTGGTGCCGAACTGGCCCGGCTGGGCGCCGCCGAGATCATCGTGTCCGAAAGCGCCGATCATTGGCCCGATGGCGCCTTTCCCCGGCCGCGCGGCGATTTCGACAGTGCGCGCGGCGAGACACGGCTGAAATCGTTGTTCGGCGTTGCGACGCTCGACGGTTTCGGTGCGTTCGGCCGGGCCGAGCTGGCGGCGGCCGGCGGTCTGGTCGCTTATCTCGACCATGCCGGCAAAGGCAGCCTGCCGTTCCTGCAGTCGCCGCTGCGCCGTGCGCCGACCCAGCATATGATGATCGACGCGGCGACGCGCGAAAGCCTGGAACTGACCCAGGCGCAAAGCGGCGGTCGGGCGGGCAGTCTGCTCGACACGCTCGACCGGACGGTCACCGGCGCGGGCGCGCGTCTGCTTGCCGCCGATCTCGGCGCACCGCTTGCCGAGCGGGGACTGATCGAGGCGCGGCACGATCTCGTGTCCTTCTGGTTCGGTGATCCGAACGAGCGCGAAAGGCTGCGTGCAGCATTGAAGGCACTGCCCGATATCGGGCGTGCGCTCGGACGATTGGTTGCCGGCCGCGGTGGCCCGCGCGACCTGGGCCAGTTGCGCGACGGACTCGGCGAAGCGCGGATTTTGCGGGAGCGACTGGGGCGGCTGGCCGAGCCACCGGTCCTGCTCGCCGATCTGCTGCCGCTGCTCGATGGCCATGGTGCGCTGGTCGACCATCTTTCACGCGCATTGGTGCCCGCGCCGCCGATCGACGCGGCACAGGGCGGTTATATCGCCGAGGGCTACGACGCCGCGCTCGATGAAGTGCGCGGGATCGGCGGCGACGGTCGTCGCGCGATCGCTGCGCTGGAAGCGCGCTTCCGGACCCAGACGGGCATCTCCACGCTCAAGATCCGCCACAATGGCGTGCTCGGTTATCATGTCGAAGTACCCTCCAAGTCCGCCGATGTGCTGATGGCGCAGGATTCGGGCTTTACCCATCGCCAGAGCCTGGCCGGGGTTGTGCGCTTCAATGCGCCCGAACTTCACGAACAGGCGCTGCGCGTGACGCAGGCAGGCGGCCATGCGCTTGCTGCCGAGGCTGCGCATCTGGAAGCGCTGACCGAGGAAGCGCTCACCCGCCGCGACGCGATCGCGGCCACTGCCGACGCGCTTGCCCGGCTCGATGTCGGCGCGGCCCTTGCCGAACGGGCGGCGGAAGGGGGGTGGTCGCGGCCGACTTTGGTCGATCATCCCTGCCTCGAGATTGAGGGTGGCCGCCATCCTGTGGTCGAGGCCGCGGTCGCGCGCAGCGGCGATCGGTTTGTCGCCAATGATTGCCGTCTCTCCGAAAGCGAGCGCGTCTGGCTTGTCACAGGCCCCAATATGGGCGGTAAATCGACTTTCCTGCGTCAGAATGCACTGATCGTGGTGCTGGCGCAGACAGGCAGCTTCGTGCCGGCGACAGCGGCCACGCTTGGACTCGTCGACCGATTGTTCAGCCGTGTCGGTGCATCGGACAATCTTGCGCGCGGCCGTTCGACCTTCATGGTCGAAATGGTCGAAACTGCGGCGATTCTGGCGCAAGCGACGCCGCGCAGCTTCGTTATCCTCGACGAGGTGGGGCGCGGTACGTCGACTTATGATGGTCTCGCCATCGCCTGGGCTGTGGTGGAGGCGGTGCACGAGGTCAATCGCTGCCGCTGCCTGTTCGCCACCCATTATCACGAGTTGACCCGCCTGGCCGAGCGGCTCGATGCATTGTCGCTCCACCATGTCCGTGCGCGCGAGTGGAAGGGCGATCTCGTTCTGCTTCACGAACTCGCGACCGGCCCTGCAGACCGCAGCTACGGCCTCGCGGTCGCCAAGCTGGCGGGCCTGCCGCCCGCCGTGCTCTCGCGGGCTTCGAGCGTGCTTAAGAAGCTGGAGGCCGGTCGCGCGCAAACCGGCGGGCTCGCCGCAGGGCTCGACGATCTGCCTCTATTCGCCGCGATGGCGGCCGTGCCGGAGGAGGCGCGCGATGCGTTGCGCGATGCATTGGCTGCGATCGATGCCGATGCGCTCAGTCCGCGCGACGCACTCGATGCGTTGTACAAGTTGAAGCGGCTGGCGGAAGAAGCGTGACCGCTCTGGAGATTTCGTCCCACTGAATGTGTCTCAGGGGCAATATTCGGCCGCGCGCTGTCGTGGAATGTCCGCATGGGTGCCGAAACAAGTTCAGCATGACGAACTGGGGTGCGTGACGAAACGCCCTTAAGCCCCTATCTGCTTCCTATGCCCGCACGTTTCGACAGCTTGCCCAACCGCCGCCGCATCGTCGATCGCCGTGCGCTTGCCGATGCGCTGACGGCGTTGCCCGACGAGGGTGGTCCGGCGAAGCAGCGGCCGGCAATGGTGGCGCTGTTGCGCGAGGCGCTTGAATCGGGGCGGGCGGAGATTGCGCGGCGGTTGGTGGAAAATCCGTCGCGCGGCACCGAGGCGGCGTCCGCCCAGGCATTTCTGACCGATCAAATCCTGCGGCTGATCTTCGATTTCACCACGCAGCGGCTCTATCCGATCAACAATCCGACCGCGTCGGAGCGGCTCGCTCTGCTTGCGGTTGGCGGTTACGGCCGCGGCGAGATGGCGCCCTTTTCGGATGTCGACATCGCCTTTTTGACGCCCTGGAAACAGACCGGATGGACCGAGCAGGTCATCGAATCGATGCTCTATTCGCTCTGGGATCTGGGCATGAAAGTGGGCCATTCCAGCCGCTCGCTCGACGAGATGGTACGCATGGCCAAAAGCGATCTCACCATCCGCACCGGCCTGCTGGAAGCGCGTTATGTCTGGGGCGATCAGGCGCTGCACGACGAGGCGATGGCGCGCTTCGACCGCGAGGTGATGGCGGGCACCGGCCGTGCCTTCATTGCCGACAAGCTGGCCGAACGCGATGCCCGGCACAAGCGGATGGGGGACAGCCGCTATGTCGTCGAGCCCAATATCAAGGAGGGCAAGGGCGGTTTGCGCGATCTCCACACCTTGTTCTGGATCGGCAAATATATCCACCGTGTGCCGACGGTCGCCGAGCTTGTGGACAAGGGACTGCTGACCCGCGACGAGCTCCGCCGATTCCAGAAGGCCGAGAATTTCCTCTGGGCGGTCCGCTGTCATCTGCACACGCTGGCGGGGCGTGCCGAGGAGCGCCTGACCTTCGATTTCCAGCGGGAGATCGCCGAACGCATGCGCTATGCTGACCGGCCGGGCCGCTCGGCGGTCGAACGCTTCATGCAGCATTATTTCCTGACCGCGAAGCAGGTGGGGGATCTCACCGGCCTGTTCCTCGCGCATCTCGACGACAGCTTCGCCGGGCGCGGGCGCCGCTTCGTCGGCTTGCCGACCTTGCGCCGCAGTCCGCGCAAGCTGGAAGGCTTCGTGCTCGATCGCGGTCGGCTTGCGCTGCCCAATGACGCATTCTTCCAGCAGGATCCCGTCCGTCTGGTCCAGATCTTCGCGCTGGCCGATCGGCACGGGCTGGAGATCCACCCGCTCGCGATGCGCGCGGCGGCGCGCGACGCACGGCTGATCGACGCGCGCATCCGTAACGATGCACGCGCCAATGCTTTTTTCATGGACGTGCTGACCTCTCCCCGCGATCCGGAGACGGTGTTGCGGTGGATGAACGAAGCGACGGTGTTCGGCCGTTTCGTGCCCGATTTCGGCCGGGTTGTCGCGCAGATGCAGTTCGACATGTATCATCACTATACGGTCGACGAGCATTCGATCCGCGCGATCGGCCTGCTTGCGCAGATCGAGAAGGGTGATCTGACCGACGATCATCCGCTGTCGACCACGATCGCACGCCAGCTCGTTTCGCGCCGGGTTCTTTACGCCGCGGTGCTGCTCCACGACATCGCCAAGGGGCGGGGCGGCGACCACAGCGTGCTCGGTGCCGAAGTCGCGATGAAGCTCTGCCCGCGCTTCGGCCTGACCGCAGCGGAAACCGAGACCGTTGCATGGCTGGTGCGCTATCATCTGCTGATGTCGGCGACGGCGTTCAAGCGCGACCTGGCCGATTTCAAGACCATCCTCGACTTTGCCGAGATCGTGCAGAGCCCGGAGCGGCTGAGGCTGCTGCTGATCCTGACGGTGGTGGATATTCGGGCCGTCGGCCCGGGCGTGTGGAACGACTGGAAGCGGCAATTGCTCAGCGGGTTGTTCGAATCGGCGGAGGAGGTGCTTCGGCTCGGTCACAAGCAGAAGGGGCGCGAGGAAAGGATCGCCGCGAAACAGGAAGCGCTCGTACAGGCGCTCGGCTGGGACGACGCCACGATCAAGGCGGCCGCGCGTCGCCTTCCCGCATCCTACTGGATCGCCGAACCGCTCGACGTGCTCGAACGCAATGCGCGCCAGATCATGGCCGCGCAGAACGCGCCGCTGTCGATCTCGGCGCAGGTCTATCCGGATCGCGGCGCGACGCTCGTCACCGTCTATGCCAGCGATCATCCCGGCCTGTTCTATCGTGTCGCCGGCGCGATCCACCTGGCGGGCGGCAGCATCATCGATGCCCGGATCCACACCACGCGCGACGGGATGGCGCTGGATAATTTCCTGGTTCAGGATCCGTTCGGCCGGATGCTCGACGAGCCCGAACGATTGAAGCGGCTCGAACGCGCGATCGAGGATGCGCTGGCCAACCGCCACAAGCTGACCGAACGGCTCGCCCAGCGCCCGCTGACACGCACGCGTGCGGAGGCCTTCACCATCCAGCCTGTCGTGCTCATCGATAACAAGGCGTCGAACCGTTACACCGTGGTCGAGGTGAATGCGCGCGATCGTCCGGCGCTACTCAACGCACTGGCCTATGCGCTGTTCCAGTCGAAGGTGACGATCCATTCGGCGCATATCGCCACTTATGGCGAACGTGCGGTCGATACCTTCTACGTCACCGACCTGATCGGCGACAAGGTCGAGGGTGCGCAGCGGTTGAAGACGCTCGAACGCCGCCTGCTCGATGCCGCAGCGGGCGAAGAGGCACGCGACGCCGCCTGACGGGCCTGCTGCAGCAAGGGCGGCACAATGAAAAGGTCCGCTCCGGTTTCCCGGAACGGACCTTCTCCCCCTAACTGATGCCGGATCGGCTCGATCCGGTGCGATGTCCTCAGAATTTGCCGCGCAGCGTGACGCCATAGGTGCGCGGTTCGGCGAGGAAGCTCGAGAAGAGCTGGTTGCCGACGATGCCGAACGCCTGGGTCTGGGCAATGCTGCCGGCGCCCTGGAATGGCGTGTTGAAGGCGACCTGCTGATAGTTGACGTCGAAGACGTTCTGCGCCCAGAGTTCCACGGCCCAGCGCTGGCTGGGCCCGCGGATGCCGACACGGGCATTGACGATCGTGAAGCCGTCCTGCGCCTTTTCGGGGAACAGGTCGGAACCGGTGTTGTAGTCGGAGCTCATGCGGCCATCGATGTAGAGCAGTCCGCTCAGCCCGCTCGATCCCAGTTCGGGCGTGTAGGCGAAGGATGCGGTCACGACATGCTTGGGCGCATTGGAGAGCTGGCTGCCCGGCAGCAGGAACAGCGCGTTGCTCAGCGCCTCGCCCGTCGAGCTGCCGACCAGGTTCCGCTTATAATGCGTGTCGGCATAGGTGTAGCCGGCAGTCACCGCGACGTCTGGTGCGGGATAGATGGATGCTTCCAGTTCGACACCCTGCGAGATCACGCCCGGCTTGGTCTTGCCGGTGCAGGCGCCGGTGGTTGCGCTGTTGTCGCGATCCAGCCCACCAAGATCGTTCGAACAGGACGCGATGTTCTGCACGATGAAGATCGAGCCGTTGAAGGTGTTGAGCTGGAAGGTCTTGAACTCCTGCCGGAACGCCGCGACGTTCAGGTTGAAGCGACGGCCGTTGAACTTGAAGCCCACTTCGTAGGAATCGACCTTTTCAGGTTCGAAGCGCAGGCCGACCGCATCGGCATTGGTGCGCGGCGAGAAGACGCCGTTGAGCCCGCCGAGATCGGACCGGTCGAGATTGTAGCCGCCCGCCTTGTAGCCCTTGGAATAGCTGGCATAGCCCAGCCACCGGGTGGAGGGTTTCCACGACAGCACCGCCGTTCCCGTCCATTCGCTGTCGGAGAAGCTGTCGTTGAGCGCCAGGCCGTTGAGAGACTGGCTGGAATTGCCGGTGCAGGTGAGTGTGATGATCCCGCCCACGGTCGCTGCCAGCGCGGGATTGGCGAGCAATGGCCCGAGTGCTGCCTGCTGTGCCGGACAGACGGTGTTGTTGTTGTTGAAGTTCGCGTCGAACTGCTTCTTCTCGTGCGTGTAGCGCGCGCCGACCGTCAGGCTGACCGTGTCGGTGATGTTGAAGATGTTGTGGGTGAACAGCGCCCAGTTCTTGCTGTCCTGATTGTAGACCGAGCGGACGTCTCCCAGATTGTTGAGCGTGCTCAACCGGTCGATGCCGCCCAGGACCAGAGGGGCGGCGGCGCCAAGCTGTCCGCCCAGCGCGGCGCGTCCGGTCGGGCTGAGGCAGCCCGGTGCGGTCGGGTCGCGCAGGATCGCGGCCGGATTCGCGCTCGCGACCACACGGCAGGCTGCGAAGGCGCCATATTGGGTGCCGAACTTCAGATTGTCGACCACCTGCAGCTTCTCGCTGGCGTAATAACCGCCGACCAGCCAGTCGAGCTTGTCGTCGAACGCGGAGCCCTGCAGGCGCAGTTCCTGGGTGAAAGTCTTGAAGCGGCGGTAGCTGTTGCCGTCATCGGGGCGATAGGTGATGTCGACGTTCGAATAATCGACGTCGCCCGCGCCACCCGCCTTATACTGGCGATAGGCAGTGATCGACGTCAGCGTTGCCCCGCCGAAATCCCAGTTCAACTCGCCCGAAACGCCATAATCCTTGGTGGTGTTGCGATAGGTGCGGCCCGGCGAGATCGTGACCTCGCGATCATAGGGATTCTGCGGTGGATAGGTCACCCGGCCGCCCAGGCTGCGCAGCACGTCGACGATGCGATTGCTGTTGGAGAGCGCGAAATCACCATTTGCATTGGTGTTCGCGGCACCTGGGGTCGGATCGACGCTTTCCTTGGTCGCGACATAGACCGCGCCGCAGCAGCTTTCGTCACGATGCGTGTAGTCGCCGATCAGGCGGATGCTGAGGTCGGAACTCGGCTCGAACAGAAGCTGGCCGCGCAGGAAATAGCGATCGCGATCATTCACCCGGCCTTCGCTGCCATTGGCCTGGGTGATGTTCTTGTAGAAGCCGTCGCGCTTCACGTAGACGCCGTCCAGGCGGAAGGCGAGCGTCTCGGCGATCGGCCCGGTCACGCCGCCGGCGAAGCGCATGAAATCGTAATTGCCGTAGGTCCCCTCCACGCTGCCGCCGAAGTCGAAGCTCGGCTTCTTGGAGATGATGTTGATAAGGCCGGCCGACGCGTTGCGGCCGAACAGCGTACCTTGCGGCCCGCGCAGCACCTCGACCCGCTCGATCTCGCCCAGTTCGTTGAGACCGGCGCCTGTACGACTGCGATAGACACCGTCGATGAACACGGCGACCGAGCTTTCGAGCCCCGGATTGTCGCCGACCGTGCCGATGCCGCGGATACGCGCCGAGCCATTGGCCTCGTTGCCGGTCGAGGAAACCAGCAGCGACGGCGCGAGCTGGTTGAGTGCGCGGATGTCCGTGCCGCCGGAATTCTGCATCGATTCGAAAGTCACCGCGCTCACTGCAATCGGAACGTCGGAAAGCACTTCGGCGCGTCGTGTAGCGGTGACGACGATGTCGCTATTGTTCCCGGAGGCGTTATCCTCGGTTGCCTGGGCGGGGGCAGTTGTGTCCTGCGCCATGGCGGGCGTCGCAAGTGCAAAAGAGGCGACGGAAACAAGCCAGAAGGACTTCGACATATGAGCTCCTCTCGGTTTTTTATTTCTTGTCTATTTGTCCCGGAAGCTAACGCGCTCGTCCGATACTCGCCAGTCGGCAGAGTGCAGGGAATGGCAGTTTTACTGGGGTTAGCGGCCTTTTTGCCACAGTGTGTCATTTGACGCTACGGAAAGTGGTATGCGTTGCAGTGCGGCAAAACAGCAAAAAGGCGCGCAAGCCGGAGCTGCGCGCCTTTTGGCATCAACAAAGCGATGAGCCGGGCCTGCGTGGCCCGTGCGCGCCGTTTATTTCGGTGAGAGTACCATCAACATCTGACGGCCTTCCATACGCGGATAGGCTTCGACCTTGGCGTCTTCGGCGGTGTCTTCCTGCACGCGCTGGAGCAGCGCCATGCCGAGCTGACCGTGGCTGAGCTCGCGGCCACGAAAACGCAGCGTAACCTTCACCTTGTCGCCCTCACCGATGAAGGCGTGAATCTTCTTCATCTTGGTGTCGTAATCATGGTCGTCGATGTTCGGACGCATCTTGATCTCTTTGATCTCCTGCGTCTTCTGCGACTTGCGTGCGAGGTTCGCCTTCTTCTGCGCCTCGTACTTGAACTTGCCGACATCAAGGAATTTTGCGACTGGCGGATCGGCGTTGGGAGACACCTCGACCAGATCGAGCCCGGCCGCCTGAGCCTGCTCTGTCGCTTCCTTGGTATACATCACGCCCAGATTCTCGCCGTTTTCGTCGATCACGCGGACCTTGGGCGACGAGATGAATTCATTGTAGCGCGGGCCGTTCATAGGCACCGGCGGGGCGCCGAGGGGGCGCCGGGTCATGGGCGGACGTATAGCAGTGTCTCCTGTAACGGCATCGTAGGGGCGCCATTTAGCGATTCATGACGCCCGAGAAAAGGGCCACGGTGCAGATGGAAGCAGATTTCCGCCGCACCGTTGCGATTTGGCGTCACTGGGAGCCTGTTTGAAAATGCGATGGCGGCGCATTTCGGCCGTGCCGGCCCGCACCCCGATCGGGTGCGGGCCTTTTTGGCACTCGTTCAGTCTGCCCGCAGATCGGGCGGGGTCGATTCGGTGCGGAGCATCGCGATGGCCTCCGCGATCGGCATCACCCGCTGGCCTTCCTGGCCGAGCGTGCGAATGGCGACGGTGCCTTCCTCGGCCTCGCGCTTGCCGATCACCAGCAGGTGCGGAACCTTGGCCAGCGAATGTTCGCGCACCTTGTAGTTGATCTTCTCGTTGCGCAGGTCGGTTTCGGCACGCAGCCCCGCGGCGCGCAATGCTTCGACGACGGTCTCGGCATAGTCGTTCGCGTCGGACACGATCGTCGCGGCAACCGCCTGTACCGGCGCCAGCCACAGTGGGAAGCGCCCGGCATGATGCTCGATCAATATGCCCAGGAAGCGCTCGAACGTGCCCAGGATCGCGCGGTGGAGCATGACAGGACGATGCTTCTCGCCATCCTCGCCGACATAGGATGCGTCGAGTCGTTCGGGCAGGACATAGTCGAGCTGCAGCGTGCCGCACTGCCAGGTGCGTCCGATCGCGTCGGTCAGGTGGAATTCGAGCTTGGGCGAATAAAAGGCGCCTTCGCCTTCCAGTTCTTCCCAGCCATATTCTGGCCCCGCACGTCCGGCCAAGCGGACGGCCTCGCGCAGGTCGGCTTCTGCCCGGTCCCACATTTCCTCGGTGCCGAAGCGTTTTTCCGGGCGTAGCGCCAGCTTGATCGAATAGCTCTCGAAACCGAGATCCTTGTAGATCGCGTCGAGCAGGTCGCAGAATGCGCGCGTCTCGTCGATGATCTGGTCTTCGCGGCAGAAGATGTGCGCGTCGTCCTGCGTGAACTGGCGGACGCGCATGATGCCGTGCAGCGCGCCATGCGGCTCGTTGCGGTGGCAGCAGCCGAACTCGGCCAGGCGCAGCGGCAGCTCGCGATAGGATTTGATCCCCTGGCGGAAGATCAGAACGTGCGCCGGGCAGTTCATCGGCTTGAGCGCCATCAGCTCCGAATCGCCCGACAGCACCGGGCCTTCATCCTCGGTGCTTGGCACCTCGTCGGGCACGACGAACATATTCTCGCGATATTTGCCCCAATGGCCTGACGCCTCCCACTGGCGCGCGTCCATCAGCTGTGGGGTCTTCACCTCGCGATAGCCGGCATTGTCGAGCTTGCGCCGCATATAGGCTTCGAGCTGGCGCCACAGGATATAGCCCTTGGGATGCCAGAAGACCGAACCCTGCGCTTCGGACTGAAGGTGGAACAAATCCATCTCCTGACCGATCTTGCGATGGTCGCGCTTGGCCGCTTCTTCGAGTCGCGTCAGATGCGCGTCGAGTTGCTTCTTGTTGAGCCAGCCGGTGCCGTAGATGCGGCTCAGCATCGCGTTGTTCTGGTCGCCGCGCCAATAGGCGCCGGAGACGCGCGTCAGCTTGAACGCCTGGGGGTCGAGCTTGCCCGTGGAGGCCAGGTGTGGCCCGCGGCACATGTCGAGCCAGTCGCCGCCCGACCAATAGACGGTCAGCGCTTCGTCGCCCGGCAGTTCGGCCGCCCATTCCGCCTTGAAGGTCTCGCCCTGCGCTGCCCAGCGCGCGATCAGGTCCTCGCGACTCCATTCCTCGCGGCGTAGCGGCTTGTCCGCCGCGATGATCGCGCGCATCGCGGCTTCGATCGCGGGCAGGTCCTCGTCGGTGAAGGGCCGGTCCTTGGGCGCGAAGTCGTAATAGAAGCCGTCGTCGGTCGACGGGCCGAAGGTGATCTGCGTGCCTGGGAAAAGCTGCTGCACAGCCTCTGCCAGGATATGCGCAAAGTCATGGCGCGCCAGTTCGAGCGCGTCGGCCTCGTCGCGCGCCGTCACCAGCGCCAGCTTTGCGTCGCCCTCCAGCGGGCGCATGATGTCGCGCAGCTCGCCATCGACGCGCGCGGCGATCGCTGCCTTGGCAAGGCCGGGCCCGATCGCTGCCGCGATGTCCGCGGGGGTAGTTCCCGCCGCAACCTCTCGGACGGATCCGTCGGGCAGCGTGATCTGGAACATCTCGGACATGGGAATGGGTTTGCCTTTTGCTTGGGCGCGCGAAATTGCGCGGGCGGCTTATGCCTTTGGCGGCGTGCGATGCCAAGGGCGGCTTGGAGAAACCGGCGCAAGGCTGGTAGATGGGGATATTGCCGGCCAAATGAAGGTGTCTGACGTGCTGCACAAACTGTTCCGCGCCCATCCAGCCGATCTCGGCGAAAGCTATGGCGAACATTTCCGCGCCGCGTTCGGCTTTGGTGTGGCCATGATCGTCGGCGGAGTCGCCTGCATGATCCACGCGATCGTTCCCGGCATCTTCCAGACCACGGGCAGCGGCGCGGTGAAACGGCTCTACGAACTGATGGTCGCCAAACGTGCCGCCAAGCGCGAGGCCAATATCGAAATGGCCTCGATCGAATGGGTGATCTGACAGTCCGTTTGTATCACCTCCAGAAAGCGCTCTTTCGCGGTTTCTCAAACAGACTCTGATCCATTAAGGATGCAATCCGTTGACGTTGCGCCGAATTTAAGGCCTGCTGCCGCCAGGGCAGAACGGGGGTAAGCCGCAATGGACGAACAGGGCGCGGGCGAAAGCGCATTCTCCTTCGACGGAAGCTGGCGCGAATTCGCGCCGATCGCGATCACCAACCTGTTGCTGACCATCGTCACGCTGGGCATTTATCGTTTCTGGGCAACGACGCGCGAGCGCCGCTATCTGTGGAGCCGCACCCGCTTCATAGACGACCGTTTCGAATGGAGCGGCACCGGTCTGGAACTGCTGATCGGTTTCGTGCTGGTGGCGGTTCTGGTCTTCGTGCCCTTGTTCGCGCTGCAGTTCGTCGCGCAGGGCATGATCCTGCAGGGGCAGGCTGTTGCCGTCGGCATCATGTTCGTGCTGCTCTATCTCTTCTTCTTCTATCTGTTCGGTATCGCGCGGTTCCGGGCGCTGCGCTACCGCCTCAGCCGGAGCTGGTGGCGCGGCATCCGCGGCGGCAGCGACGATCAGGGCTGGGGCTATGGCTGGTCCTATCTGTGGAGGACCGTCCTGGGCTTCCTCGCGGCCGGGCTGATGGTGCCATGGTCGATGACCAGCCTGTGGAACGAGCGCTGGAAGGCGATGAGCTTCGGGGCTCAGCAATTCGACGCGAACGCGCGCTGGGGCAATATCTTCCTGCGCTACATCATCTGCTATGCGGCGCCCTTCGTGCTGATGATCGGCCTTTTCATCGCGATCATCCCCATCGTGCTCATCGCGAGCCGAGGCGGAGAACCGGGCCCGGGCGCCATGGTCGCCATCGTTGGCTTGGTGCTGGCCTTCTACATCGTGTTGCCGATCATCGCGCTCGCTTTCTACGCGGCGTTCATGCGCGAGGCGGTCGGTGCATTGCGTCTCGGTGACATCGAATTCGCCTTCACCGCGCGAACCAAACACTGGTTGATGCTTTTCCTGGGCAATCTGGGTCTGTGGCTGATCGCATTGATCGTTGCGATCATCCCGCTCACGGCGCTCGGGGTGCTCGCCAGTTTCGCCCAGATGCAGCCCGGCGAAACGCCGTTCTCCGAGAATAGCGCCGGGTTCGTGGTCACGCTCGTCGCGCTGGTGATTCCGTTTGCGCTGGTTGGTCCCTTCATCCGCTATCGCACCTGGCGCTTCGGCGTGACCTGGCTCGAAGCCTTTGGCGAGATCGATGCCGACGTCCTGACCCAGTCGACCACGCGTGCGCCCAATCAGGGCGAGGGGTTGCTCGACGCCTTCGATGTGGGCGCGATCTGACATGCGCGAAGCGGCGGCGGTCTGGCATTATGACGGCGTCACCGCGCGCCGCCGCCATCCGTCGCTGACGCCGGTGGCGGACGGCTTCCTGCTGATCGAGGACGACGCAACGACGGGGCCGTTCGCTTGGGACGCGCTGATCGCGCAGACCGGGGCGGCGGGCGAGCAGGTCTATGGTCTGAAGGGGCAGCCGGGCTGGCGGATCGGCTTTTCCGGTGATTTGCCTGCCGGGATCGATGCTCGATTGCCGCATCCCGAACGCTACGGACGATGGATCGACCGGTTCGGGCTTGCGCGCGCATCGGCGGTGCTGGCGGTCGTTGCCGGCTTCATCGTCTTCATCGGCGTCAGCGCGCCGGGCTGGATCGCGCCCTATGTGCCGTCGAGTTGGGAACGGCGGCTGGGCGACGCGATGGTCGGCGATTTCGGCGGGCGCTTCTGCAACGGGCCGGGCGGGCAGCAGGCGTTGGATCGGCTGGCCGGCCAGCTGGCCGGAAGCGGTGCGCCGATCGAGGTTCGTGTCGCGAATATCGGGATGGTCAATGCGGTCGCATTGCCCGGCGACAAGATCGTGATCTTCCGCGGTCTGCTGTCCGATGCGAAATCGCCCGACGAGGTGGCCGGGGTACTGGGCCATGAGATCGGCCACGTCCGCAATCGCGACGTGATGGCCGCTTTATTGCGGCAGATGGGGCTGAGCGTCCTGCTCGGCGGGTTCAGCGGCGATGTCGGCGGCACCTTCAATGCGCTCCTGGCCGCCACCTATTCGCGTGAAGCGGAGTCGCGTGCGGATGGCTATGCCATCGGTGCGCTTGCCCGTGCACGGGTCTCTCCCGCCGCGACCGCCGGCTTTTTCAAACGCCTTGCCCGCGACGAGGCGAAGCTCGGGCCCGCCCGCGCCGCGCTGGGCTATATGTCGAGTCATCCACTGTCCGCTTCACGCGAACAGAAGTTCAAGGCCGGCGTCAGCGCGTCGGCATCCTATCGCCCCGCACTCGACGCGGCTGAATGGCAGGCACTCGTCGGCATCTGCACCAATGATCCCAAGGTGAAGGACGGTGGCTGGTTTCCAGGCTGATTTCGGGCGGCCGATGATTCCACACGCCTCGAAATCGCTCTAAGGATCGATCATGACCGCTCCCGATTTCACCGCCCGTCCCGACGGGCTCCGCCTCGCTTATGCGCTCCGCGCCGGCGCCGGCCCGACCATTGTGTTCCTGCCGGGCTACATGTCCGACATGCAAGGTTCGAAGGCACTCGCGCTCGATGCCTGGGCGGCGGATGCGGGCCGCGCGATGCTGCGGCTCGACTATGCCGGATGCGGCGCCAGCGAAGGTGCGTTCGAGGACGGGACATTGCTGTCGTGGCGCGACGATGCGCTGCATCTGATCGACACGTTGACCGAAGGGCCGCTGGTCGTGGTCGGATCGTCGATGGGCGGCTGGTTGATGCTGCTCGTGGCGCTCGCCCGGCCGGAGCGCGTCGCTGCGCTGGTCGGCATCGCCGCCGCGCCCGATTTCACCGCATGGGGCTTCACTGATACACAGAAGGCCGAACTGGTCGAGCGCGGCCGGATCGAGGAGCCGAGCGATTACGGCGATTCTCCGTACGTCACCACGCGCGCCCTGTGGGAATCGGGTCAGGTCAGTCTTTTGCTCGACGGACCCGTCGCGATCGATTGTCCGGTGCGGCTGCTCCATGGTCAGGCCGATCCCGACGTGCCGTCAACCGTGTCGCTCCGGCTGGCCGCCGCGCTCCGTTCAGCCGATGTGCAGGTGACTTTGATCAAGGATGGCGATCATCGGCTGTCGCGCCCGCAGGACATTGGCCTGTTGCTTGCGACCGTCGCCAGCCTTCCGGAGCCCGGATGATCCCGATCCTGTTGATTCTCGCCGCTCAGGCGCCCGCCCTTTCGCCAGTATCGTCAGCCGTACCGTCAGCCGCGCCGTCTGCTGCCGAACAGCGTTTCGACGATTGCGTCGCGCTTGTCGAAACCGATCCGACAAAGGCGATCGCGACCGCGGATGCGTGGCGGATCGCCGGTGGCGGGGTGGCCGCGCGTCATTGCCTGGCGCTCGCCTATGCGGCGCAGGGCCGGTACGTCCCCGCCGCGGTGGCATTCGAGCAGGCTGCGCGCGACGCGGAAAGGGAACGCGACAAGCGTGCCGCCAATCTGTGGGTCCAGGCCGGCAATGCCCGGCTGGCCGCGAAGCAGCCGGAACTGGCGCGGCCCGCCTTCGACGCCGCGTTCGCCCATGGCACGCTTACCGGCGAGCGGCTGGGGGAGGCGCATCTCGATCGTGCCCGCGCGCGCGCGGCATTGAACGACAATCCGGCCGCGCGCAGCGATCTGGACAAGGCGCTGAAGCTGGTGCCCGCCGACCCGCTGGCCTGGCTGCTGTCTGCCACGCTCGCCCGGCGGATGAACGATCTTCCGCGCGCGCAAACCGACATTGCGGAGGCCGCGAAACTTGCGCCCGACGACGCGTCTGTCGCGCTGGAGGCGGGTAATGTCGCTATCCTGTCCGGCGCGCCGGAAGCGGCGAAGATCGCCTGGCAAGGTGCCGTCAAGAACCAGCCGGAGAGCGATGCGGGCAAGTCCGCCAAGGCGGCGCTGGCGGCACTCGAAGCCGATATGGCGAAAGCGCCGCCGCAATAGCGAGCAGCAAGGCTGCAAAATATCGCGTCATCGCCTATATCGTCCCGGTCCGGTGCAGGCCGGGCGGCAATGAGGGCAGGCTTCGACGTGAAATATCTCCACACCATGATCCGCGTCACCGATCCGGACGAGACCATCCGCTTCTTCGAACTGCTCGGCCTCCACGAGGTCAACCGGATGGAGAGCGAGCAGGGTCGTTTCACGCTGATCTTCATGGCGGCGCCGGGCGACGAGGATGCGCAGGTCGAGCTGACCCATAACTGGGATCCGGAGCCTTATGATGGCGGCCGCAATTTCGGCCATCTCGCCTATCGCGTCGACGATATCTACGCGACCTGCCAGCGACTGATGGATGCGGGCGTCACGATCAACCGGCCCCCGCGCGACGGCCATATGGCGTTTGTCCGCACGCCCGACGGCATTTCGATCGAGCTGCTCCAGGATGGCCGCCTCGCCCCTGCCGAGCCCTGGGCGTCGATGCCCAATACGGGCGCGTGGTAGTCTCCGCCGCAGCCTCTCTCCACGCGCGCCCGGTGATCCAGGCGCCGATGGCCGCTGCCGGCGGCGTCGCGCTTGCGGTCGCAGCGATCCGTGGCGGTGGCATCGGGTCCTTGCCCTGCGCGTTGATTACGCCCGCGCAGGCTGTCGAACAGGCGGATGCCGTCCGGGCAGAAGCGGATGGGCCGCTCAACCTGAATTTCTTCTGTCATCGTCTTGAGGCTCCGGGCGACGATGTCGCGTGGCGTGCGCTGCTTGCGCCCTATTATGCCGAATATGGCGTCGGCCCGTCGGCTGTGCCGCCGCCCCTTCGTCTGCCGTTCGATGCTGCGATGTGCGCGGCGGTCGAGACAATCCGTCCGGAGATCGTCAGCTTCCATTTCGGCCTGCCCGATTCCGGCCTGCTCGCGCGCGTCGCGGCGACGGGCGCGCTGATCCTGTCCTCCGCAACCAGTGTCGCCGAGGCGCGCTGGCTCGCGGCGCGCGGCGTGAATGCGGTGATCGCGCAGGGCTTCGAGGCAGGCGGACATACCGCGCGTTTCCTGCCGGCGGCGCCCGGGACCGAGATGGGCTTGTTCGCATTGCTGCCGCAGATTGCCGATGCCGTTGACGTTCCGGTCGTGGCGGCCGGCGGGATCGCCGATACGCGCGGGATCGCCGCCGCCTTCGCGCTGGGCGCAAGCGCCGTGCAGCTCGGCACCGCCTATCTCCATTGCCCGGAAAGTCTCGCCAGCCCCGCGCATCGTGCATTGCTCGCGAGCGAGGCGGCAGAGGCGACACGCTTCACCAATCTGATTTCGGGCGGGCTTGCGCGTGGACTGCCGAACCGGCTGGTCGATGAACTCGGGCCGGTCAATATCGCTGCGCCGCCCTTTCCCCACGCATCCGCGGCGCTGGCGACATTGCGCGCTGCGGCCGAAGCGAAGGGGCGGACCGATTTCTCGACGATCTGGAGCGGGCAATCGGCGCGGCTGGGGCATCCCGAATCCGCCGAAACCCTGACACGCCGCCTGATCGATGCGGCGCGTATATGCGCTGCAGGAGACAAACCATGATCGAGATCGTCCGTATCCCCGCGCTCAGCGACAATTATATCTGGCTCGTCCACGAGCCGGTTTCCGGCGAGACGATGGTGGTCGATCCCGCGCTTGCCGAGCCCGTGCTCGACGAGGCGTCGCGTCGTGGCTGGCGGATCACGCAGATCTGGAACACCCATTGGCACCCCGATCACACCGGCGGTAATGAAGCGATCAAGGCAGCGACCGGCTGCACGATCACCGGCCCCGCCGCCGAAGCGGCGCGCATCCCGACGCTCGACCGGCTGGTGGCGGAGGGGGACGTGGTGTCGCTCGGTGCGGTTACCGCGCAGGTGATCGATGTGCCCGCGCATACTGCCGGCCACATCGCCTATCACCTCGCCAGCGAGCAGGCCGCATTCGTCGGCGACACATTGTTCGCCATGGGCTGCGGGCGGCTGTTCGAGGGAACGGCCGATCAGATGTTCGGCAATATGCGCAAGCTCGAAGCGTTGCCGGACGAGACGCGCGTCTATTGCGCGCATGAATATACCCAGTCGAACGGTCGCTACGCGCTGGTCGCGGAGCCCGACAATGCGGCGCTTGCTGCGCGGATGGTCGCGGTCGATGCGGCGCGGTCGGCGGGTGAGCCGACGGTGCCGACGACGATCGCGCTGGAGCGCGCGACCAATCCGTTCATGCGTGCCGCCGACGTCGCCGAGCTTGCGCAGCGCCGCGCGGAAAAGGATGCGTTCCGCGGCTGACGGGTGTACAGGGAAAATACGAGACATTTGATGGAGATCGCTATGCGCATTCTTCTCCCGTTTCTCGCCCTGGCCGTGCTTGGCGGTTGTGCTGGCGAACCCTCGCCGTCCGAACAGGCCGCGGGCGCTCGGCGCGAGGCTGCTGCATCGGCCGAACTTGCCGATGCGCTCAAAGGCAAGGTGCCGGGTAAGCCGGTCAGCTGCATCAATCTGCGCGATATCCGTTCGACCAAGACGATCGGCGACCGGACATTGTTATACGAGACGAGCAGCCAGCTGGTCTATCGCAACGATCCCGTCGGCGGCTGCCCCGCAAGTGCCCCAGGCCGCACCCTGATCACGCGGACACCCAGCACGCAGCTCTGTCGTGGCGATATCGTCCGTGTGGTCGATCTCACCGCCGGCTTCGACGTCGGCAGCTGCGGGCTCGGCGATTTCACACCCTATCGCTCGCAATGACGATACGCCTGCCGCTTTTGCTGGCAGCGACTGCCGCAATACTCGGCGCCGCGGCGCCCGCAGCGGATGGTGCGCGTAGCGCACGAACCCAGGAGCGGCTCGACAAGGCATTGGCCGGACGTGTCGCGGGTGCGGTTGTCGATTGCGTCGACGCCGGCCGGATTGGCGGGCCGGATATCATCGATAGCCGCACGATCCTCTATCGCGATATGGGCCGGGTCTGGCGCAACGACCTGCCGGAGCAGTGCCGCGCTCTCCAGCCGGGGCGGATCCTGGTGGTCAGGCTATGGGGCGGGCAGCTGTGCCGCGGCGATCTGGTCGAGATTGCCGACGGTGGATCGAGGATCCCGTTGGGCAGTTGCCGGTTGGGTACCTTCACACCTTACCAGAAGGCGAAATAGGCGCTGGTCCCTCGTGAATCTTCATGACGGAAACGCTGACTGCCGAGCGCGAATGTAATCGGGCCTGATGGTAAGGTCATCTCGACTATGCGGTTCGCGATGCGCGGTGCCGTCTTCTTTTCGAGGCTTCGAATTTACGAAACCGCGTATTTGCAATCGAGACGTCCGGGCTGGCCGCCGCACAGCATCTGAATATTCGAGCGACGCTCATCACTGGTTCAGTTTCGATATGATACGGAAATCGACAGACTCAGTATGAGGTAGAAGACATGCGTAATCCCATCACACTTTCGATCGGCGCCGCGCTGCTCGCGGCCGCTCTGCCCGCTTTGCCGGCCCAGGCCGCTTCGCCCGCGGCGACTGCGAAGGCTGAGGCGCGCCTTGCCAAGGCACTGGATGGCCGCGTCGCGGGCAAGCCGGTGGATTGCATCAACCTGCGCAACATCAGTTCGAGCGAGATCATCGACAGGACGGCGATCCTGTATCGGGTAGGCAACAAGCTGTACGTGAACCGGCCCGACATGGGGCAGGAGTCGCTCGATCGCGACGATATCCTGGTGACCAAGACCTATGGTTCGCAGCTGTGCAGCCTGGATACGGTCCAGCTGGTCGATCGGGCCTCGCGATTCCAAAGCGGCTTTGTCGGCCTGGGCAAGTTCGTGCCCTATACGAAGGTCGCCAGTAACTGACGCACGCCATTGCGATGGGCCGGGGCCTGCGCCATCCTTGTCGCAAGGAGGCGCGACCTTGGTCTGGGATCTGAGAGGCGCATTGCTGAAGAAGCAGGAAGTGGAATCTGCGCGTCTGGCCGATTTCGAATTCCGATTACGCGTACGGACCATGCGGCTGCTCGCCCAGGCAGTCGAAACCGGCATGAGCGCCGCCGATCTGGTTTCGCAGGTCGCGCTGCACGATGACGACGCGATATCGGCGGATATCCTGCGGCGCTGTCCCGCGCTGGACGCGGATGCGCTGCGCGCCGCGGTCGAGGTCTGTCGCGCCGAGGCACGCGCACAGCTTATCGTCGAAATCGGCGACCCCAGCCCGCACCGCCTCGCCTGATCGGCGGGCGTGTCCGATCAGCCGAAACGATTGAGTGCGGGCGCCACCATCGAGCGCAGCGTGAAGGCGACGAAGCGATGCCCCTTCAACGGCTTGGGCGGCGTGACGGGCAGGGCCAGCGCGTCGGGTGATGTGCCGGTCAGCAACTTCGCCGCCTCGCGTGCCGCGGCGATGCCGTGGGTCAGGCCAAAGCCATTGCAGCCGGTGACCGACCAGGCATCGTCTCCGAAGCGCAGGATACGGGGCAGGCCGTTCGCCGATATGGTCATCTCGCCCCAGGACAGGTGAGTGAAGCGCGGCTGTTCGATGTCCGGAAAGGCGCGCTCCAATCTGCGCATCAGCGGCTTTGCGCTGCGCGGCAATGATGGTTCTCCGGGGCCACACAACATGCTGCCGACCAGTCGGCCGGCCGTGTCGATGCCGGGGCTGAACACCGCCTTGTCGTCGAGATCGACCATGCCGCCACCCTGCGGGAACATCGCGCCGCCGCGGTCGGCGAGCGGATCGGTCGCGACGATTGCAGCGGCCATGCGATAGGTCATGCCGCGCAGTGCCGAGAAGGGCAGATGCGCCGCGCCGGTCGTCACCAGCATCCGCGGCGCACGCACCGCACCCCGCGCGGTCATGAGAATCCAGTCGTCACCCTCGCGCGTGGCGGACAGGGCACGGCTGTCGCCGAAGATCCGGACGCCGGCGTTGCTCGCCGCACGCGCCAGGCCGGTTGCGAGCGCCAGCGGATTGAGTGTGCCGCCTTCGCCGAGCCGGACGCCGCCGGCATAGCGCGCGGAGTTGACGAGCGTTTCGAGCGCCACGCGATCCACCGTCTCGAACGAACCGCCATGCTCGCTCCAGGCGGCGAAGCCCGCGCGCATCCGGTCCACGCTGTGATCGGATCGCGCGACGCAGAGATAGCCGCGCCGCAGATCGCAGGCGATGGCATGGCGGTCGATGGCATCGGTCAGCCAACGGCCGGACCCCGCGATCAGGCTCAGCCAGTGGCGTGCGCGTGCCTCGCCCAACGTCGCGCGGACCTTCTCCGGGCTGGTTCCCGGCATGATCATCGGCGCGAAATGCCCGGCATTGACGCCCGATGCGCCGGCACCGGGCTGGTCCGCCTCCAGCACGACCACGGACAGCCCGGCCGCCTGCGCTTCGAGCGCGGCGACGAGGCCCGAATAGCCTGCCCCGATGATGACGGCATCGGCCGTCGCTTCGCCGCGAAGTGCGGAATAGACGGGGCGATCAGCGCCGAGGGTCCAGACCGGCGCGGTCAACGCGGTTTCGCCGTGCCGAAGTGCCGTGCCAATGCTGACAGCGCATGGTCGAGATTGGCTTCGATCATCGTGCGGGCGACGTCGTCGGTGGCGTCGAGCGGCGCTGCGGTGGCCGACCAGGATAGCAGGGCAGCGTCGGGCCCATCGGGCAGAACCTGCGCGCGCCCGAGATAATCGGTGAAGGGCAGCGGGCCATAGTCGAAGATGCGATAGGTGTAGCTGCGCGCGGCGGGTTCGAAGGTCTCGATCCGTTCGGCGATGCTGATCCCGCCGGGCAGGAAGAAGCGTCGGACGGCGCCCGCTCCACTGCCTTCGACGACGACGCGCTCTGCGAGTCCTTCGGTGATCAAGGTGTCCGCGAGATCGCCGACCACGGCCCACACCGCGTCGGCGCTGGCATCGAGCGCGATACTGCGTTCGACATGGATGTGGCTGCGGGACCGGTCGGCGATGTCGTCGGGCATTGGAGTCTCCGCATTCAAAGCGCCGCCATGATCTCTATTTCGATCAGGCATTCGGCAAAGGCGAGGCGGCGAACCTCGACCGCGGTGGTCGCCGGCAGATCGTTGCCGGCATAGATCGCGACCCGTTCGCCATTGGCGGCGAGGAACGCATCGATGTCGGTCACGAAGATCCGTTCGGAAACGACATTGGCCAGCCCCGCATCGAACGCCGCGAGCGTGCGACGGATCGTGTCGTAGACCTGCCCGATCTGCGCGGCCATGTCACCGGGGTGGAGTGGCGTGAAATTGCCGTCCACGCTCAGCGATCCGGAGATGTGGAGCTGGTCGCCGATCCGCACCGCCTGGGCATAGCCGAACGCCTTTTCGCCCTCTGGCGATAGATGGAAACTCTGCCTGTCGATCGTCATGTGCCTGTCTCCGGATCAGAATTTGAAGCTGAGCTCGCCGCCGACGATCCGGCCGGTATCGATCTGCACGGCATCGGCGTTGAGCGGTACGAAGCCGGCGGCGAAAATATACCGGGAGAAGGCCGACGTCGCGTAGTGCCGTCGGGTCAGATTCTTCACGAACACCGTCGCGCTCCAATTGGCGCCATCCAGCCCTACAGCCGCGTCGAGCGTGCCATAGCTTTTCTGGAACAGGTAGAGATTGGGGCTGGAGGGCAGCTGGAAATCCTGGAAGGACTGGCGCCCGACGCCTGCGAAATCGAGCCGCACGCGACCCTCGATCGTATCGGTCAGCGGATGGCGATATTGCGCGCCGATGTTCAGCGTGAATTTGGGCGCGTTGGGCAGCTGCTGCCCGACATAGGCTGCTGTCCCGTTGAAATCCTTGATCTTTGTGTCGATGTAACCGAACGATGCATTGAGATCGAGGCCGCGCACCGGCCGTGCGTTCATCTCCAGCTCGAAGCCCTTGATCGCCGAGCGCCGGGCATTGAGCGAACCCTGGGTGAGCGTTGCCGCGTCCAGCTGGAAGATCTGCGGATTGAGATGCTGGGTATAGAAGGCCGCGGCGTTGAAGATCAGCCGCCGGTCGAACCAGCTCGTCTTCGCGCCGATCTCGTAATTGCGCGACGTCTCCTGTCCGATCACGCGGGGAAAGGCGGGGCCGGCGGAGGCGGGGTTGAAGCTGCCGCTTTTGAAGCCCTGCGAATAGGTGCCGTAGAGCGTCAGCGCGTCCGATGGCTTATAGGCGAGCGACACCTTGGGCTGCAGTTTGGAGAAGGTCTCCCGGTCGACCAGCGCGGACTGGTAGTCGTCGATCCGCGCCTTGTTGGTGTCGTAACGCAGCGCCGCCGTCAGCTCGAGCGTCTCCAATATGTCGTAATTGACCTGGCCGAACAGCGCATATTGCTTGAAGGTGATGCGGTTGTCCGCAAGCACCGCGGGAATGACGCCACCCGAGACGAAGCCGCGACCGGGGCCACTGAAACAGGTGCCGACGAACAGGCAGAAATCGAGTTCCGCAAAGGTGTCGATGTCGCGCTTCGAATGCTGGTAATAGGCGCCGACGATGTAGCGCAGCGGCTGGTTGCCCGGCGATGTCAGTCGCACTTCCTGGCTGAAGCTCTTGGTCACGCGATCCTGCGCCGCGGTCGGCACCAGCGGGAATGGCGAGATGTCGAGGTCCTGATTGAAGTAGACGTCGATCTTGTCATAGGCGCTGATCGAGGTGATCGTGCCGATCGCAGTGTCGTAGTTGAGCGCCATCGACAGGTCGGTCACCTTGCGCCGCGTGATCGAGTCGCCGTCGAGATTGGGACGGATGCGGGCCATGTCGCTGGTGATCTCGCCACCCGTCGTGCCGAGCACGTTGACCAGGCTGAACCAGGTGGCGCCGCCCCGTTCGTTGGTGTGCGACGCGCGCAGGTCGATGCTGAAATCGGGATTGGGATTGATGATCACCCGGCCGGTGACGCGGGTCTGACGGTTGCGGTCGAGGCCGCGTCCGTCGAGCCGGTTGACGATCGTGCCATTGCTGTCGCGATGTGAGACCGACAGGCGCGCCAGCACGACATCCTCGACGATCGGGCCACTGACGGCGCCGAAAACGCGCCATGCATCGCCCGTCGCGTAACCGGCCTTCGCTTCGCCTTCGAAATCGTTGGTCGGCCGCTTGGTGGTGATGTTGATCGCGCCGGCGATCGCGCCCTTGCCGTACAGCGCACCCTGCGGCCCCTTCAGGATCTCGACGCGCTCGACATCGGAGAGATCCATGGTGAAGGCATCGGAATCGGGCAGGACGACGCCGTCGATCGAGAAGGCGACCGCCGCCGCCTGATTGCGGTTCGATCCCAGGCCGCGGATCGAGATGTTGTTGGTCGCGGTGTCCTGGTCGTTGTTGATGCGCACGTTGGAGGTCAGCGCCAGAAAGTCGTCAATCCGATCCAGCCTCCGCTCGGCGATTGCGTCGGACGAGAATGCGGTGATCGAATCCGGAATCTCCTGCAGATTCTCCTCGCGTTGCCGTGCCGTGACGACGATATCGGCGATGCCCGCTTCCTCGGTTTCGGAGGTCTGCTGCGCCAGTGCGCCCGGCGCGCCGCCGAATGTGGCGATCGCTATGGCGATCAGCCCGGCCGTCCCCCTCGCGCGATACGATGTCCCCATATCCCTCACTCCCTCATCTTATCGTTGGTATCGTTTCGCCTGTCAGGCGAGATCTGCGGGAACCGGGCGGCCTTCCGCCTCATTGTCCCAGATCGCCGACAGGATCAGCCAGCGGCCCTCGTGCCGGACGATCTGCGCGAAGGTGACGCCGCGGCGTTCTTCCCCGTTCATGACCGCGACGAAGCTGCTGCGCACGCTGGCAACATTGCCGAATGCCTCGACATGGCGGCCCAGTTCGATCTCGCTGAAATCGGTGAGCGCGCCGGAACTGCGCTGCTCATCCATCGCGCCGACGAAATCCGCGATCGCGATCGTCGCGGCGGTCCCTCCGCTCAGCGGCGCCAGGATCGCCTGCGGATGGCAGCAGTTCCGGAACGTCTCCCAGTCGGGCGCCTGCTCCGCATTCCAGCCCACCGCCGCGTAAAGCTGCGGGCACAGGGCCAGGATTTCGGTCAGGTCGCTGTCGGTGATGCCGCCCCTCATGATCGTCTCCCTTATGGTGGTCAGCTGATGAAGGCCGCCGATGGATGGACGCGCGGATAGTCGCGCAGATATTGCAGGAAGCGCGCGAGCGTCTGGTCGCTGCGCGTGAGCGTGCCCGGCTTGAAGCGGGCGCGTTCGATGATCGGCAGATCCTCGGTCGCGATATGGACTTCGAGCGCATACATCGCGTCGAGGAAGTCGCGCGCCGCCACCGGATCGCTGCCGTCATCCTCCACGCCCACGGTGAAGAACAACCGCGAATGTCCGGGCCTGGGCAAGCCCATCGGGGCGATGAAGCCGAACCAGCGGCCGTCGATATAGCCGTCCTGCCAATAGATGTTGGCGCCGAAGATGCCGACGCGGAACTTGATCGCCGAACCGTCGCGCATCGTGCCCGCGAATTCATAGACCATCGAATGCGGCGACCATTCGACCCGGTCGTGCGGCATGCCATTGTCGAATGTGATGCCGTGGACGACCTGGATATGCTGCATGTCGGGTGTGTTGCAGCAGATCACCCAGGGATCGGCCGGCATCTCCCCGTCATATTCGCCGGTCTTCCAGATCAGGTTTTTCGGCGCGTCGGGGAAATCGGGAATGTCGAACAGCGGCGCCTCGCCGTTGAAGGCGAAGATGCAGCCGTAGCGCTCGACCGTCGGAAAGGCGAAGAGCCGCGCGGTCGGTGGCGTCGGATCGCCCGACCCCGTCGCCACGCAGCGGCCATCCGCATCGTAGCGCCAGAAATGGAAGGGGCAGCGCACGGTGCCGTCGATCATCTCGCCGGTGCAGAGATCCGCACCCATATGCGGACAATAGGCGCTGAGCACGCGGGCCTGGCCGTCGGCGTCACGGATGACGATCACGCGCCCGCCGAGAAAGTCGAAACCCTGGACCGTATCGGCCACGACTTCGTCGGAGCGGCAGACCGGGAACCAGGTCTGGCTGAACAGGCCGTCGGTTCCTTCCGGCTGGGGCGCGAGCGAGCGGGCCGCGATTCGGGGCGCAACCTGGGTCAAATCATTCTCCTGAAAGCCCGTTTGCCGGGCTGCGTTGTGGATATGCCCACAATTTTGCCGAGTCAATAAGGATTCATCACTGTATGGTGGTATATAATGAGGAATTCGCATTTTATACGAGTATCTGTTGCGGAATTCCTGATCAGAGGCTAGCAAGGGATGACGAATACGAAAGCCGCCAAGGAGTGACGAATGGCTGAAAAGGGACGGGGCGGCGGAAAGCGCAAAGGCGAGGCGCAGCCTGCCATGCCGGCACCGGGCGTGGTCGACGACACGCACGAACTGAACAGCCGGATCATCGCGCTGCTCCAGCAGGATGGGCGGATGCCCTATTCCAACATCGCGACCGCGGTGGGCGTCTCGGAAGGGACGGTGCGCAACCGCGTCCGCCAGCTGATCGACGACAATATCATCACCATCCAGGCAGAGGCACTGCCGGAGGCGTTCGGCTATGCGTTCAATGCGCAGACCTTCATCAACGCGGCACAAGGCGCGGATATCGAGGCGCTGATTGCGCGGCTGAGCGCGGTGCCCGAGGTCTTCTATCTGATCATGACCCTGGGGCGCTTCGATGTGGGTCTGGCGACCTATCATCGCTCGCACGAGGATTATCGCAGTTTCCTGATCGACCATTGCTACGGCCAGCCGGACATCGCCGCGGTCGAGACCGCAATGGTGCTGAAGGTCCACAAGATGCGCCTGCAATGGGAACTCGACAAAGGCGCGCGCGGCGCCGTTCTCGCCAAGGGAGGAAAGGGCCAATGATCACGATCGAACGCGCCTCGCGCTTCGCCGCTTCCGCCGACCGGCTCTGGAAACTGTTCGCGACCGAGGACGGGCAGCGCCGCGCCGAGCTCGGCTTCGTCTCGTCGATCGAGTTCGAGGGCGAGGGTCTGGGCATGGTCCGCACCATGCGCACCGAGGGGCATCTGGGCGACGGCGTCGTGAAGGAGAAACTCGTCCATTTGGACGCGGACGCGATGGAGATGACGTTCGAGATCGTCGACACCGGCGATATCGTGCCCTTTGCCGGCTATCTCGGCTTCGCCAAGGTGATCCCGGCCGGGCCCGACGCATCGGTGCTGCTGGCGCGCTCCACCTTCGTGCCGGTCGACGTGCCCGAGGATGAGGCGCGCGCCATGTCGGAGGCCAACTACACCCTGTTCTTCGACAATCTGCGCGACGCGCTTGCCTCCGGAGAGTGGTGATGGCGGTGCTGGCGCTTCGCCCCGGCACCAAATTCGATCATTTCCATTATATCGTCTTCTGCCCCGAAACCCGCGAGGCGGCGTCGATCGATCCCTATGACGAGCAGGCGGTGCACGTCGCGGTCGCCGCCAACGGCCTGCGACTGACCGCGGTCGTCAACACACACGAGCATTGGGATCATGCCGGCCGCAACGCGTCGATGAAGGCGGACGGCGATCTCCAGATCCTCGCGCCGCGCGCCGCGGCGGGCACGATCCTGCCGATCGACCGCATGCTCTCGGACGGCGACATGATCGCGATCGGCAAGACGATGCTGACGGTGCGCGAGACGCCGGGCCATACCATGGCGCATATCGCGCTGACGGGGGCGGACGCCGGCGTGCCGTTCCTGATCTCGGGCGACACGCTGTTCGCCGCGGGTGCAGGCAATTGCGGCTATGGCGGCCATGCACCGACATTGTTCGAGACGCTGACGTCGATCGTCGATGCGCTGCCGGGCGAGACCATCGTCTATCCGGGCCACGACTATCTCGCGCGCAACCTGCGTTTCGCTGCGCATGTCGAACCGGGCAATGATGACGTCGCCGCGCTTGCCGCGGAGGTGGCGGATCTGCCGAACGATCGGCTGCGCTTCACGACGCTTGCTGAGGAACGGCGGATCAATCCCTTCCTGCGCTGCGCCAGCCCGATCCTGCGCGCGCGGCTGGCGGAACTCGATCCCGCGCTGGATCCGGACGCGGACGACCGCACGGTGTTCGTGGCGCTGCGTGCCCATCGCGATCGCTGGGCGGAAATGGTGGGGTGAACTTTCTCCTCCCTATCGCAAGGCGATGGGGAGGGGGACCGCCAGCCCAAGGCTGGTGGTGGAGGGGAAATGCGATGCGTCATTCCGCTCGGCACCCACCGCATGAGTACTGCATTGCATTTCCCCTCCATCACGCCGCTTCGCGTCGCGGTCAGAGCTGCGGGACGATCGTGCCCCCGGCACGATCTCGGATTGCCGGGGGCAATCCGACCGACGCTCTTCCCCACGCTACGCGTAGGAGATGGATATCAAACCGGAATCGCCGTCGTGTACTTCACCTGCCCCAGCGCGAAATGCGATGAGCCCGTCGCGACCGACGGGTGGCGCAGCAGAGTCCGCATCAGGAAATGCTCGTAATCGGCGACGTCGCACACCGCGATGCGCAACAGATAGTCCCAGTCGCCCGACATCGAATAGCATTCGATGATCTCCGCGCGCGACCGCACGAATTCCTCGAACGCCGCGACGCTTTCCGCCGAATGGCTGCGCATCCGCAGGTGGCACAGTACGTTCACCCCGCGCCCGACCTTGTTGCCGTCGACCAGGCGTACCGTGCGGGTCAACACGCCGGCAGCCTCCAGCGCCTTGATCCGCCGCCAGCAGGACGCGGTTGATGCGCCGACTCGCTCAGCCAATGCGCCGTGGCTGATCGACGCATCGTCCTGCAGCGCGGTGAGGATACGGCGATCGATCGCATCGATCTGATAGGTTTCTTTCATGGGAATCGCCAAATCGAGAAATATTCATCCTTTGTTACGCAGATGGCGAAAAATTTGAAATCATTTTCTGTAAAAAATCTGTATGATCGCATCATGGCTGGATCAGATCTCATTCGCCCCTCGGGCTCTGCCGAGGATTGGACCGTCCCGCAGGACTGGGCCTCCTACACCGCCGAGGAACATGCGATGTGGGACACGCTCTTCGCGCGACAGGCGGAGATGTTGCCGTCGCGCGTCGTGCCGGCGTTTATCGAGGGACTGGACATGCTGCGCATGTCGCGCGCCGGTATCCCCGATTTCGAGGAATTGTCGGATCGGCTGATGAAGGCGACGGGCTGGCAGGTCGTCGCGGTGCCGGGGCTGGTCCCCGATGAGGTGTTTTTCGATCATCTCGCCAATCGCCGCTTCGTCGCCGGACGCTTCATCCGCACGCCCGGGCAGATCGATTATCTGCAGGAGCCCGACATCTTCCACGATGTGTTCGGGCATGTTCCCCTGCTCGCGCACCCGGCGTTCGCGGATTACATGCAGGCCTATGGCGAGGGAGGATTGCGCGCGGCGAAGCTGGGCATGATCAAGCAGCTTGCACGCCTCTACTGGTACACCGTCGAATTCGGCCTGATCCGCGATGGCGACGCGCTGAAGCTCTATGGCGCGGGCATCGTCTCGTCCTTCGGCGAATCGCGCTTCGCGCTCGACGATCCATCGCCCAACCGCATCGGCTTCGATCTCAGGCGTGTGATGCGGACCGACTATCGCATCGACGATTATCAGCAGACCTATTTCGTCATCGATAGCTTCGAAGATCTGCTCCGCCAGACGCTGGAGGCCGATTTCAGCCCTATCTATGCGGAACTCACCGACGCGACCGATCTTTCGACCGATACGGTCTTGCCAGACGAGGTGGTCTTCACGCACGGGACCCAGGATTATGCGCATTCACGGCTGGAGATGACGATATGAGTAATCTGTTTTCGGGGCTCGAAGCCCAGCCGGCGGATGGCCTGTTGCGATTGATCGTGCTGTTCCGCGACGATCCGCGCCCCGGCAAGATCGATCTGGGCGTCGGCATCTATCGCGACGATGACGGGGCTACGCCCGTGCTGAAGTCGGTCAAGGCAGCCGAGCGCATCCTGCTCGAGACGCAGGACAGCAAATCCTATCTCGGTCCCGACGGCGATGTCGGTTTCGTCGAGCGGCTGGAACCGATCGTGTTCGGCACCGGCGCGGACACGTCGCGGCTGAGCGGCGTGCAGACGCCGGGCGGCACCGGCGCGCTGCGGCTCGCCGCCGAACTCATCGCCCGCGCTCGCCCCGGTGCGCGGATCTGGACGGGTACGCCGACCTGGCCGAACCATGCGCCGATCTTCGAAGCGGCCGGGCTCGACATCGCTCCGCATCCCTTCTTCGATCCCGAGACGCAGCGGATCGAATTCGCCGCGATGATGAACGCGCTGGAAGGCGCAGAGCCGGGCGATACCGTGCTGGTCCACGGATCGTCGCACAACCCGACCGGCGCCGAACTCGACGAGGGCCAGGCCGAGGCGCTGGCCGAACTGATCGTGCGCCGCGGCCTCGTGCCGCTGATCGACCTCGCCTATCAGGGGCTGGGCCATGGGCTGGAGGAGGACGCACAGCTCACCCGCCTTCTGCTTGCCGCGTGCGACGAGGCCTTGATCGCCTATTCCTGCGACAAGAATTTCGGCCTGTATCGCGAACGTGTCGGTGCGCTCTGGGTGCAGGCGCCCGATGCGCAGGCAGTCGACGTGGCGCGCCAGAACATGCTGGTGATCGCGCGCGGGATCTGGTCGATGCCGCCCGATCATGGTGCTGCGATCGTCCGTGTCATCCTGGAGCGTGAAGACCTCACCCAGATGTGGCGCCAAGAGCTGGACGAGATGCGCGACCGGATCTCCGGCCTTCGCCAGAAGCTTGCCGACAGCCACCCGCTGTTCGCCGGCGCGGCGCGCCAGACCGGCATGTTCGCGCTGCTGCCGCTCTCGCCAGAAGCCGTTGCCGAACTGCGCGAGATGCATGGCATCTACATGGCCGGCAATGGACGCATCAACATCGCCGGATTGACCGACGAGACGGTAGACGTGTTCGTGGCAGCGGCCGCACCGTTGCTAAAGGTGTTCGCATGACGCCGCTGACAGCCGAAGCACGCACGCTGGCGCTTGCCAGCCTGCGTGGTTGGACCTTCGACGAAGGCCGCAACGCGCTGCATGTCACGCTCCGCTTTCCGAGTTGCACGGAGGCGGTCGCCTTCATGGCACGCATTGCGATCGCTGCCGACGCTGCCGACCATCACCCCGAATGGAGCAATGTCCACGACCGCGTCGATATCTGGCTGACCACCCATGATGCCGATGGCGTGTCCGAACGCGATGTCAGCCTCGCACGCGTGATCAACGCCGCGCTGACCGGCCAAGATTAAGGTCTTCGACGCATAAATTCGATCGAGACGGATATCGGTCCGGGATCATCGGGGGCTGGTCGTCAGTCGCCAATGATTCCGTTGTCGAAGGATATGCTCTCGTCGCGTTTCCCAAGGTCCGAATTCACTAGCGAGCGCGTCTTTTAACCGGGTTTGGTACGTGCATTCGTAGAGTTTCTTTTTGACCGGTGCGCAGGCGACGTCCCTGGTTTCAACGGTGGGTGCAAACTCGACATAAGCCCTGCCATTGCGGGTGTAATCGATCAGCGGCGCGAGGACGCGTGTTTCCTCAGCGGCTTGTACATCCGAAGCGGATGGCATGGCCGCCGCAAGCAAGATGACAAGCGAAATCATGCTTGTCAGATAGCATCGCGATATGGATTTCCATAGATCGGCTCTCGGCAGCCCCAGCAGCGCCGAATAAAGGTTTACGGGCTGAGATCATGGCCCGCCTGTCGAAACGTCAGGTTGTAGCGGTATGCGCCCGTTGCAGGATGCATGCCGCTCACCAGCGTGTCGATGCCGTGGAAGGTGAGCCGCGCGGGGCCGCCCCAGACCATCACGTCGCCATGGTGCAGTGCGATCCGGCGCGGACGATCGCTCCGCATGGCGCCGCCCCACAGGAAGGTCGCGGGCAGGCCGAGAGAGACCGAGACGATCGGCGCGGCCATATCGATCTCGTTGCGATCCTGGTGGAGCGTCAGGCGCGTACCCGGCGCGTAGCGATTGACCAGGCAGGCATCGGGCCTGAAATCCCCATAGCCCGCTTCCGCCGCCGCGCGTGTCGCGAGATCGGCGAAGGCCGTGGGCATGGCGGGCCAGCTTATGCCGGTCTCGGGATCGTGCGCGGCGTAGCGATAGCCGCGGGGGCTGCTCGTCCAGCCCAGCGCGCCGCAGATTGTCGTCGCGACCGACATGCGCCGGCCGCCGGGCGTCTCCATATGGCGGAAGGGTGCTTGCGCCGCGATGTCGGCGATATGTGCGATCAACGCATCGGTTTCGGCCAGCGCGAAGCCGTTGAGCAGCATCGCGCCGTCGCCGATGACCAGCCGATCCTGTGCGAACAGGTCAAGCGGCATCGTGAAAGATCACCCCGAGCGTATGGCGATGGCCGGAGCGGAGCGTGCTGACTCCATGGCGCAGCACGGCGCGATGATCGCCGCGCGTGCCGATGCGTGGGCGGATATTGACCGCGAATATCACCGCGTCGCCCTTGGCCAGCGGCACCACTTCGGCACGCGACTGCATGCGCGGGCGCTGCTCGGTCAGCACGAACTCGCCGCCGGTGAAATCTCGTCCGGGTTCGGACAGGAGGATCGCGACCTGGAGCGGGAAGACATGCACGCCGTACAGATCCTGGTGCAGGCAATTATAGTCGCCCGGACCATAGCGCAGCATCAATGGCGTCGGCCGCCTTTGCCCGGCCTCATGGCAGCGTGCGACGAAATGGGCGTGATCGTCGGGAAAGCGCGTGTCGATCCCGAGACGCTCGTGCCAGCGGTTCGCGATCGGCGCGAGACGCGGATAAAGCGTCCCGCGCAAATCCTGGACGAGCGGCGGCAACGGATAGGCGAAATAGCGATATTCGCCCTTGCCGAATCCGTGCCGCGCCATGACGACATGGCTACGGAAGAGGTCCGTCGGTGCGTAGAGCGCGGCGGTCGCGTCGCATTCCGTGCCGGTCAGCAGACCCGGCAACATCGCCCAGCCCTGTGCGTCGAGCCCGGTTCGTACGGCATTCCAGTCGATGGTTGCGACGCGCGCCGATATGTCGCTCATGCCACGCCTTCCATATTGATCAGCCGGCGCTTGCGATCGACGCCCCAGCGATAGCCGGAGATGCCGCCATCGGCCTTGACCACCCGGTGGCACGGAATGGCGACCGCGATGCGATTGGCCGCGCAGGCGGCGCCGACCTCCTGTGCGGTGGCGGGCACGCTCAACCAGCGGGCGAGTTCGCCATAGCCGATCGTCTGGCCGCCCGGCACCATGCGCAGCGCCTTCCACACCGCCAGCTCGAGCGGCGAACCGCGCAGGTCGAGCGCGAAGGATGCGCCGCGCTCGGGCCGCGCCATTAGCGCCGCCACCGCGTCGAGCGTCGGTGTCATCGTCACCGGATCCTCGTGCAGCACCGCGCCGGCCAGCGCGGCGCGCAGGTCGCGAAGCAACCGGGCAGGGTCGCTTCCGATCAGGATGCCGGCCACACCGCGCTCGCCCTCGGCGACCAGCGCGGTGCCGAGCATCGTTTCGATATAGCCGTAGCGCAGCGCGTCACCTGCAAAGGGGCGTTCGTCGGTCGTCATCGCAGATCTCCGTATGTCTTTGTCGGCCGACAATCTGACATCGGAGCGAAGCAAACGCTCTCCGCTTCTTGCGGTCAAAGTTAGAAGGTGCCGCAGCCCTTTCGGGTCAGGCCGGAGCGAGAATGGTGTCGATCGAGAACCGGAGCGGAGCGTACTTCAGTACGTGAGCACCGGAAGCGCAGATCGATGCCGTTCGCAGCCCGGCCTCACCCGAAAGGGGGGGCTAGACGACTTTGCGGCCGGTGAAGAGCTGGATCAGCCCCACGATCAGCGCGACTACCAGCAGGATATGGATCAGTCCGCCGGCGACATGGAACGCGAATCCCAGCAGCCAGAGCACGAGAAGAATGACGGCGATGGTCCAGAGCATGGTCCGAAACTCCTGAGCATGATCCCGGCACGAACGCGCGGGTACGAAGGTGAAACGATGGAGCATTGCCAAGCGTTCCGCGCCGATCAGACTTCGGGTTCCTGCCCGCCGGCTTTGGCCACTTCGACCGGGCGCTCCAGGCCCAGTTCGCGCAACAACGCGACCGCATCGCCGAACTCCGCTGCACAAAAGGTCCTCACGCCGGCACCTGCCATCGTTGCGAGCTTTTCAGCCTTGAGACCGTCGGCGCAGCTGCCGGAGACGTCGCGGATGAAGACCGCGGCGATGCGGTCGGGATAGGTCTTCACCGCCTCGGCATAGATTTCGACGTCCATCTGGCCATTGTCGCCCATCAGCAGGAACCGGTGTTCGGGATAGAAGTCGAGCACGGTGCCGATCGCCGCCAGCTTGTGTGCGGCATGGCCGGTGCTGATGAACTTGGTCGCATCGATGCCCAGGTCTTTCAGGAACATCGGGCCATGCGGAATCCGGTTCAGCTCCATGAACTCGGCCAGGAAGCCGTAGAGATTCCATGGGCTCGAGGACACGTAGAAAAAGGGCCGCGTCGGAGCCGCGTGATCGCCCGCGATCGTGCCGTACAGGCTGGCGGCACCCGGCACGGCCAGCCGGTCTCCGGGACGCTCGACGAGGACGCGGCGCCAGTTCTTCAGAAAATTCGTCGCACCGGTCTCGATCACCGTGTCGTCGATGTCGGAGATGACGCCCCAATGATCGTCGGCGCCGGGGGCGAGGATCGGGACCTCGACCGACTCCGCCTGTGATGCGCGGCCGGGCGTCGAAAAACGCACCGCTTCCCAGATCGTCGTCGCAGGCAGCGGCAGGTCGATCGGGATCGCGAACGAGACATAACCTTCCTCGTCGCTGATCAGGTCGACGCTCTGCCCATAGCCTTCGCAGCGGACGGCAACGCCCGGCACTTCATGGCTGTTGTAGATCGCCATCATCGCACGCGTGCGTGAGATCAGTCCCTCCCCGGCATCGAGCGGATCGTCGTAGCGCACGATCCGCCCCGACACGCGAAGCTCGTGCGCGTTGCGATATCCGGCATAGGCGAGCAAACGGACCTTGCTCACGGCGCTGGACGGCGCCAGCAGATCCTGTAACCGGTCCACGTCGCGCTTCAGTTCGACGGCGGTGGAATGGAGGAAGCGGCGCAGGACTCCGGGCAGGCTCATGGAGCGACAACCGCGACGACGGCGCGGTGGTTCCGCCATTGCCGCCGGGCCGCCTGACGATCATGATCAAAACAAGACGGGGAAGAGGAACGGGATGAAGAGCAGCTTCTTGATGGCGGTCGCGACGATCGCGCTGGCCGGCACGATCGGCGGTACGGCACAGGCCGGACCCCGCGCGCGCGATGCGGGCGTGGTGGTCGGCATCCTGCCGACGGGTCCGCTCAACACCATCACCGATGTCGAGGGCGTCCGCGTCGGACAGGTGACCCTGATCGAGGGCAGCACCGTCAACACCGGCGTCACCGCGATCCTGCCGCATGACGGCAACATCTTTCAGGACAAGGTGCCCGCGGGTTTCGTCGCGGCGAACGCGTTCGGCAAGTTCATGGGATCGACCCAGGTCGCCGAACTCGGCGAGGTGGAGACGCCGATCCTGCTCACCAACACACTCAACGTCGCCGAGGCGGCGGCGGGCGCGATCGAATGGACATTGGCACAGCCGGGCAACGAGCAGGTGCGATCGGTCAACGCGGTGGTGGGGGAGACCAATGACGGCTTCCTCAACGACATACGCGGCCGCCACGTCACCAAGGCCGATGCGCGCCGTGCGATCGAGACCGCGAAGACGGGCAAGGTCGAGGAAGGCGTGGTCGGCGCGGGCACCGGCACGGTCGCTTTCGGTTTCAAGGGCGGCATCGGCACCTCGTCGCGAAAGCTGCCCGCCGGGCTCGGCGGCTGGACCGTCGGCGTGCTTGTCCAATCCAACTATGGCGGCGTGCTCAACGTCGCCGGCGTGCCGGTCGGCGTCCGGCTGGGCAAATATGATTTCAAGGCGGAGATCGAGCAGCGCAAGGCCGACGGATCGGTCGTGATCGTCGTCGCGACCGATGCCCCGGTTTCCGACCGCAATCTGCGCCGCATCGCCGAGCGCGCCTTTGCCGGCATCGCGCGCACCGGATCGAGCTTCTCCAACGGCTCCGGCGACTATGCAATCGCCTTTTCGACCAATGAAGCGGTCCGCCGCACGCCGGAGCGCCGATCGAAGCCGGCGTCGGTCGAGAATGTGCCCAACGACGCCATGTCGCCGCTGTTCCAGGCCGTCGCGGAGGCGACCGAGGAAGCGGTGCTCAATTCGATGTTCACCGCAAAGACGGTGAAGGGCCATGGCGGCACGATCGAGGCCTTGCCGCTCGATCGCGTGCTGCCGATGCTGAAGTCGCGCTGAGGGGATCGGGATGAAGCACGAACAGGACGCGGACCTGCCCTATCTGAAAAAGGTGGTGGGCGCGTCCATGGCGGGCACGGTCGTCGAATGGTACGAATTCTTCCTCTACGGCACCGCCGCGACGCTGGTGTTCGGAAAACTGTTCTTCCCCAATAGCGGCAACGAACTCGACGGGATCATCGCCGCCTTCGCCACCTATGCCGTCGGCTTCATCGCGCGGCCGCTGGGCGGAATCGTGTTCGGCCATATCGGCGACCGCATCGGCCGCAAGTCGCTGCTGCAATTCAGCCTGGTGCTGATCGGCGTCTCGACTTTCCTGATGGGCTGCCTGCCCGTCTATGACTCGATCGGCTATTGGGCGCCGGCCCTGCTGGTGCTGCTGCGCTTCGTCCAAGGTTTCGCGCTCGGCGGCGAATGGGGCGGCGCGGTGCTGCTGGTGACCGAGCACAGCCCGAACAAGAGCCGCGCCTTCTGGGGCAGCTTCCCGCAGGCGGGGGTGCCGCTCGGCAATCTGCTGGCGACGGTCGTGCTGCTCGTCCTGTCGGCGACATTGTCGCAGGAGGCGTTCCTGTCCTGGGGCTGGCGCGTCGGGTTCTGGCTGTCGGTGATCATCGTCGGCATCGGCTATTATATCCGCACCCAGGTGACCGACTCGCCGATCTTCGAAGCGGCGAAGGCGCGGATCGAGCAGCAGGCGGATGCGGGCTATGGACTGGTCGAGGTGTTCCGCCGCTATCCGCGCGGCGTGTTCACCGCGATGGGCCTGCGCTTCGGCGAGAACATCCTCTATTACATGGTCGTCACCTTCTCGATCACCTATCTCAACCATCTGAAGGTCGACACCACGCGCATCCTGACATTGCTGTTCTTCGCGCATATCGTGCACGTCGTGCTGATCCCGATCTATGGCGCGCTCGCCGATCGCTGGGGGCGCCGGCCGATCTATCAGGCGGGCGCGGCGCTCACCATGATCTGGCCATTCCTGGCCTTCCCGATGTTCGGCACCGGCGAGACCGTGCCGATCCTCGCCGCGATCATCCTGGGGCTGGCGGTCCATGGCCTGATGTATGCCGCCCAGCCCGCGATCATGGCCGAGATGTTCCCGACGCGGATGCGCTATTCGGGCGTGTCGCTAGGGTATCAGGCGACCGCGATCGTCGCGGGATCCTGGGCGCCGCTGATCGGCACCGCGCTGCTGCGCGAATATGAAAGCTGGACGCCGATCGCGATCTATATCCTGATCGCTGGCGCCATCAGCCTGGGCGCTGCGCTCTACATGCGCGAAAGCAAGGGCACATCGCTGCTCGCGGTGGACGAAGAGGACAGGCGCCGGGCCTATTAGAGCGATTTCGAGGCAGATGGACTCATCTGCCGGCTCGGAAATCGCGGTAAACCAAGGCTGTTTGAGAAAGCGCAGTTCAGCGCCAGCTGACCGGTCATTCGCGTGCCCGCCGGATGCATGGATTCATCTGATACGTGATATCACATATGTGATAATTCGGACCGCAGCCGGTTTCCGGGCATTCATATGCTTGCTCATCGCCTTCAATCACATCCGTGATCGGTCCGGCCGCGTTCACGCGGTGGGCGCCGATGGCAACGAGACCTGACGACAATGAGGGCATGGCGAAAACGCCGGCCCGAGACGAGAGGAGGCGGTATTGGAGAGGCGTGCAGTCAAATCGGCATCCCGGACGCTCGAAGTGCTCGAGCTGTTCTCCGAACGCCGCCGGCCCCTTCGCCTGAACGAGATCTACACGGTGCTGGGCTATCCCCAGTCGAGCGCGACCAACCTGCTGAAGAGCATGGTGATGCTCGGCTATCTCAACTATAATCGCGCCACGCGGACCTATCTGCCGACGATCCGGGTGTCGTCGCTCGGCAACTGGCTGACCGGCTTCATCCACAGCCAGGGCCGCTATCGCCTGCTGGTCGACGAGCTGCAGCGACAGACCGACGAGACCGTTGGTCTGGTGACCCAGAACGACCTGTTCATTCAATATATCATGATGCGTGTGCCCAATCACGAGCACAAGCTGCCGCCCAGCGAAGGCACGATGCGGCTGATCCTCGATTCCAGTTCCGGTATCGCGCTGCTGAGCCAGATCAGCGATCGCGAGATCGACAAGATCTGCCGCTACACCAACTATTACCAGCTCTCGCCCGATGGCCGCTTCTGCATCGAGGACATCATGCACGAGGTGAAGTGGGCGCGTCACACCGGTTATTGCTATGCGCCCAATCGGCCGACCGAAGAGGTCTCGTCGATCGCCTTTCCGCTGAACGAACATCTGCACGGCATCCCCGTGGCGATCGGGGTCGGCGGCATGGCCGACCGTATTTCGCGCAAGAAGGCGGCGATCGTCGAGACGATCCGTCGGCTGGTCGCCGAGTTCAAGGATCGCAGGGGCCCGTTCGCCAATATGCCCGACGATTCCTTCCTGGATGATCCCGAGCCGATCTCATCACGAGAGTGATATTCGCGGCCATGCCTTGCCAACCATGGCGCACGCCCCGCGCTTCGCCGAATTTCCGCAAAAGATCGGGAGAGCGGCAGGTGGGATTGAGGGTCGATTTTCTGGATGGAGCGCATTGCGCGCTCGGCGAAAGCCCATTGTGGGATCCCGTCGGGCAACGCCTCTGGTGGGTCGACGCCGTGGCCTGCCGGATATCGTCCGCCGCGCCCGATGGCAGCGATCCAGGATCGTGGAACATGCCGTCGACGCCGGGAAGCATCGGCCTGACGCAGGACGGGCTGGTGGTCGCACTTGCCGACGGATTCCATGTTTTCGACCCCGTAACCGGCGCACTTGCCGCGATTGCGCGACCGCCGATCGGCGAGGGGCCGATCCGTTTCAACGATGGCAAGGCAGACCGGCAGGGGCGCTTCTTCAGCGGGACGATCCTCACCGCCGAGAGCGGGCCGGACGGGACATTGTGGTGCCTCGATATCGACGGACAGGTACGCTGTGTCGAACGCGGCTTCCGACTTGCCAATGCGCTCTGCTTCTCGCCCGCCGGCGATCGGCTGTATTTCGCCGACAGCCTCGAAGGCGTGGTTCGCAGCTATGCTTATGATCCTGAAACCGGCGCCCTCGGCGCACGGACGCCGTTGATCGACTGCCGCGAGCATGGCTCCGCACCCGACGGCGCGACGGTCGATGCGGACGGCAATATCTGGATCGCGCTCGTCCAGGCGCAGGCCGTGCTGTGCGTCGATCCGAACGGCCGCCCGTTGCGCCGGATCGACATGCCGATGCCCTTCCCGTCCTGCCCAGCCTTTGGCGGCGCGGCGCTGGATACGCTGTACGTCACCTCGATCTCCGATTCGGGGCATCGACTGAAGTCCGATCATCCCGATGCGGGTCGGATCGCGGTGGTGAACGGTCTCGGCGCCACCGGCATCGCCGAAGCCCACTGCCTTGGCGGTCTCCGTCCGGATGGCTCGGCATGAATCTGGATTTCGCGCCCGACGAGCTTGCGTTCCGCGAAGAGGTCCGTGCCTTCTTTGCCTCGGTGGTGCCGGCGGGGTGGCGCCAACGCGTGCGTGCCGGGCTGCGCCTCGATCCCGGCGATCTGATCGCCTATCAGAAGGCGCTTGCCGCGCGCGGCTGGGGCGCGCCGACCTGGCCCGTCGAATATGGCGGCACCGGCTGGACGCCGACCCAGCTCTACATTTTCGAAATGGAGGCGACGCGCGCCGATGCGCCGGTGCAGTTCCATCAGGGGCTGGAACTGATCGGCCCGATCATCTTCACCTATGGCAGCGATGCGATGAAGGCGCGTTATCTGCCCGACATCATCAATGCCGACAGCTGGTGGTGCCAGGGCTATTCGGAGCCGGGGGCGGGATCGGACCTCGCCGCGCTGCGCACCCGCGCCGAGCGCGACGGCGACGATTATGTGCTCAACGGCCAGAAGATGTGGACGAGCTACGCCCATATCGCGAGCCATATGTTCGTTCTGGCGCGCACGTCGACGGAGGCGCGGCGGCAGCAGGGCATCTCGCTGTTCCTCGTCGACATGACGACGCCCGGCCTGTCGATCCGCCCGATCGAGACGCTCGATGGCAAGGCGCACACCACCGAGGTCTTTCTCGACAATGTCCGCGTGTCCGCTGCCGATCTGGTCGGCGAAGAGGGGCAGGGGTGGAATTACGGCAAGGTGCTGCTCGACCGGGAACGCATGGTCGGCGCCGCGACCGCGCTTCGCCTGCGCCAGACGATGGAGGGTGTTCGCGACGCGGCGCGCCGGCGCACGATCGACGGTGTCCCGCTGATCCGGTCACCGGGATTTTCGGCCAGGCTCGCGCAGCTGGAGATCGAGACGATCGGTGTCGAGACGATGGTGCTCCGGCTGATGGCCGATGCGACGCAGGGCGTCGATTCCGGGCCGCGCGCCTCGATGCTCAAGCTGCGCTGGTCCGAACTGTTCCAGCAGGCGACGAGCCTGTGGGCCGAGGCGCTGGGCCCCGCCGCCGCACATTTCCTGCCGGTCGATGACGGCCCCGCCGCCGATCCGGACATGCCCTATGCAATGCAGGGCGCGCTCTATTCGCGCGTGACCTCGATCTATGGCGGATCGAGTGAGATCCAGCGCAACATCATCGCGCGCCGCGCGCTCGGTTTGTGACGGGAGGCGGCAATGGATTTCGACTATAGCGACGAACAACGGCTGCTGGCCGACCAGGTCGGCCGGTTCGGCGAGGATCATTATCCCGCCACCGCGCGCGACGCGCTTTTGCGTGAAATCGGCGCAGGCGATCGGCGGCGCTGGCGTGGCCTGACCGATCTCGGCCTGATGGCGCTGCCTTTCTCCGAAGGCGATGGCGGGCTGGGCGGAAGCGCTGTCGATATCATGGCTGCCATGGAGATGTTGGGGCGCCATCTGGTTCCCGAGCCTTATGTCGCCACCAGCGTTCTTGCCGCCGCGCTGCTGGAAAATGCCGGGCGGCAGGATCTTGTCGACGCGATCATGTCCGGCGACACGATCGCGGCGGGCGCCTTTCTGGAAGAGGATGGTGGTTTCGCGCTCGATCGCATCGCGACGCGTGCAGAACAGGATGCGGAGGGCTGGGCGCTTTCGGGCGCGAAAATCCATGTCGAGGATGGCGGCGGCGCGGATATGTTCATCGTGTCGGCGCGCACCGGCGCCGACGGTATCAGCCTGTTTGCGGTTCCGGCCGGTACGCCGGGTCTGCGCGTCGATCGCGCGCGCGCCATCGATCATCATCGCCACGCCAGGCTTGTGCTCGATGATATCCGGGTGCCCGCAACCGCGCTGATCGGCGAAGCGCATATGGCGCTGCCGCGGATCGAGGCGGCGGTCGATCGGGCGCTCTGCGCCTATATGGCCGAGGCCGTGGGATCGATGGATGCGCTCGTCGAAATGACGCTCGACCATCTCAAGACCCGTCATCAGTTCGGCGCGCCGATCGGCAGTTTCCAGGCGCTTCAGCACCGCATGGTCGATATCGCCATCGCTGCCGAGGAAGCGCGCTCGATGACCTATCATGCGACGCTGCACCTCGACCGCGACCCCGCCGAGCGTCGCCGCGCCGTTGCCGCCGGCAAGGCGCGGGTCGGGCAGGCCGGGCTGTTCGTAGGGCGACAGTGCGTCCAGCTTCATGGCGGCGTCGGTGTGACCTCCGAATTGATCGTCAGCCACCATCTCCAGCGTCTGATGATGATCGATCTCGCGCATGGCGATGCAGCCCATCATGTCCGCCGCTTCGCGGAAGCAGGCTGAAGATCCCCGAACAAGGAAAGGATATCCCATGAGCCTGATCAGAATCGACGTCGCGGATTTCGTCGCGGTGGTGACGATGGACAACCCTCCGGTGAATTCGCAACCGATGGAGTTCATCGAGGAACTGACCGCCGCCTTCGACTCGTTCAACGATCGCGACGACGTCCGCGTCGTCGTGCTGACGGGCGCCGGCAAATGCTTCTCCGCCGGCGCCGACCTGAAGAACCGGCCGGATCTGTCGTCGCCGGGCGCACGCTGGAAACGCAATCGTGCGGTGCGTGGCGTGAGCTATTCGATCATCGAGTGCGACAAGCCGGTGATCGCCGCGGTGAACGGCGCGGCGCTGGGCGCGGGTCTCGGTCTCGTCGCCAGCTGCGACATCATCGTCGCTTCGGAGAATGCGGTGTTCGGCCTGCCCGAAGTCGATGTCGGCCTGATGGGTGGCGGCAAGCATGCGGCGCGGATCCTGCCGCATTCGCTGGCGCGGCGGATGATGCTGACCGGCTATCGCGCGCCGGCCGATGAACTGTATCGCCGCGGCATCATCGAGGCGTGCCTGCCGCGCGAGGAGCTCATGCCCTGGGCAATGGAGCTGGCGCACACGATCGCGGCGAAGAGCCCGCTCGCCACGCGCTTCGCGAAAGACAGCATGCGCACGATCGAGACTATGACGCTGCGCGACGGCTATCGCTACGAACAGGGCAATACCGCGAAGCTGGCCGTGTCCGAGGATGCCGCGGAGGCGGTTGCCGCCTTTGCCGAGAAACGCGCGCCCCAGTTCAAGGGGCGCTGACATGACCGACTGGAATTTCGGCGATCTGCTCGATGCAACCGCCGCGGCGGTGCCGGGCGACCGTCCGGCGCTGATCCGCGGCGAGCGCGTGACGGACTGGGCGGAGCTGGACGCCCGCACCAACCGGCTCGCCCGCGCGATGCTGGCGCACGGACTTCCCGTCGATGCGCGCGTCGCGATCATGGCGCGCAACATTCCGGAATATATCGAGATCGCGATCGCCTGCGTGAAGGCGCGGCTGACCTATGTGAACATCAACTATCGCTACACCTCGGGCGAAGTCGACTATGTGCTTGCCGACTGTCAGGCGGCGGCGATCTTCCACCAGGCCGAGTTCGATCCCGTCATTGCACCGGTGCGTGGCGGGCTCGCCGATCTCCAGCTTGTCGTCGATATCGATGGCCCCGAATTCTCGGACATGGTGACGGAGGGGGACGGATCGCCGCTCGGTATCGCGCGATCGGGCGACGACGGCTATTTCCTCTATACCGGCGGGACGACCGGCCGACCCAAGGGTGTCCGCTGGCGCGGGCGCGATGCGCGGCGCGTCCAGATGGAATCGCCGACCATCCCGCGCAAGGCGGAGACGATGGCCGATCATGTCGACATCGTCCGCAATGCCCGGCCCGGCTGCGTCATCCCCGCCTGTCCATTGATGCACGGCGCGGGGCTCAACAGCTCGATGGCCGAACTCGTCGCCGGCGGCACGGTGGTGCTGCTGCCGTCCGACCGGTTCGATCCCGTCGAATTGTGGGACGAAGCGGCGCGAACGGGGGCGACGCGCGTCCTGATCGTCGGCGACGTCTTCGCGCGCCCGATGGCACGCGCGCTTCAGGAGAATCGCGAGCGCTGGGATCTCTCGCACATGCGGGTCATTTCGTCGGCGGGGCTGATGTGGAGCGAGGAAGTGAAGGCCGCGCTCGTCGCCGAATTGCCGCAGGTCACCCTTGTCGACCTGCTCGGTGCGTCCGAGGCCTCGGGCTTCGGCTATGCGATCACCACCGCGACCGCGAGCACGCCGACCGGGCTGTTCGAGCCCGGCGCCCACACCGTGATCATCGATGTCGCGACCGATCGCATCCTGGCCGATAACGAGGTCGGGCAGGGCTGGCTCGCCCGGCGCGAACCCTTCGCCGCGGGCTATCATGGCGATCCGGAGAAGAGCGCGGCGGTCTATCGGCGCATCGGTGGCACGCTTTACGCCATTCCCGGCGACCTTGCCGCACGCGAGCCTGATGGGCGGCTGCGCCTGCTCGGCCGCGATAGCATGTGCATCAACACGGGCGGCGAGAAGGTGTTCGTCGAGGAAGTCGAGGAGGCGCTGAAGCTTGCCCCCGGCATCGACGATGTCCTGGTCGTCGGCGTGCCCGATCCGACATGGGGAAACAGCGTCGTCGGCCTTGTCACCACGCATGGCGATTTCGACGAGAGCATTGCCCGAACCGCCGTGGCGCGGACGATCGCCGCGTACAAGATCCCCAAACGATTGATCGTGCTGGATGAACTGCCGCGTCACGCCAGCGGCAAGGGCGACTATCGCCGTGCCACCGAGATCGCGCTTGCCGCCGGCCCGGTACGATAAGGTTTCGCATATGTGATTTGCGACTGGTCGGATGGCCCGGACGTGGCTCCGGCGGAAATATGAGTAGGTTCGAATTCAACAAAAAGACGCATGACGCCAAGTCGCGCGCAAGTATGTGATGCTATTGGAGGGGATGGAAATGATCGACAACCTGCGCCTGAAGTCCCTTTTTGTTTGCGGATCGGCGCTGATAGCCATCGCGTGTGCAACCACGGCGCAGGCCGCGTCCGCGCAGGAGGCTGCGCCCGGCCAGGCCGCTGTCGCGGAAGATGCGGCAACCTCGCCCGAAGAGATCATCGTGACAGCGCAACGGCGCTCGGAATCGCTTCAGAACGTGCCGATCGCTGTCTCTGCCTTTGGTGGAGAGGCGCTGCAGTCGCAAAAGATCGACACCGGCGCGGATCTTCAGACCGGCGTTCCGAACATGACCTTCTCCAAGGGGTCGCGCGGCGACAACATCACCATCCGCGGCATCGGCAACAAGCAGTTCACCTCAAGCGGCGACACGACCGTGGGCGTCCATTTCAACGGCGGGCCGATGACCGACAATCGCCTGTTCGAGGCGGATTTCTATGATGTCGAGCGCGTCGAGGTGCTGCGCGGCCCGCAAGGCACGCTTTATGGCCGCAACGCCACTGGCGGTGTCATCAACATCATCACCGCCAAGCCGACCAACAAATTGGAAGGGTTCGCCGGGGTCGAGCTTCAGAGCTATGGCGGCCGCAAGGTCCGCGCGACGCTGAACGTGCCGATCGTCAACGACAAGGTTGCGTTGCGCGTTGCCGGCTTCAGCTATGATCGCAACGGCTTCGTCACCAATGTGCTGAACGGCGACAAGCTGGATAGCCGCAACATCTATTCGGTCCGCGCGACGCTGCAGGTGAAGCCGACCGATCGGTTGAGCGCCTATGCGCTGTACCAGCGTTTCCGCGAGGACGACGATCGTATCATGACCGGGAAGGCGGCGTGTGCGCGTGACAATGGGCCGGCGAGTGTCGGCGGTGTTGCGGTCACCAACGCGGTTCTCCGGGGTTTTCTCAGCCAGGGTTGTGCCAATGTGCGGATCAATCCCAACACCACCGTCGATGTGCCCAATTCGCTGACCACATTGTTCGGTATTCAGGCTTATCGCGCCGGGATCGCACCCGGTGACCTGTTCGCGGGCAAGACCCAGGTTGCCGGGGTCGACAATGTCGAATCGCAATATGATCCGATCTACATCGCCGAGCAGGATCATTACGAAGGCGGGATCAGCTGGTCGCCGTTCGACTCGATCGAGATCAACTATATGGGCAGCTATACGCGCGGCTACACCGATATCGGGCAGGACGGTTTCCTAGCGAAGCCGAGCGTCAACTATGCCTCGACGGCGCTCGCGCCCGGCGGGATCGTGAACGACCCGCAACTTGGGCCCAGCAACAGCTTCTATTATTACAACGAACTTCGCCGCACGACGAAGCAATGGTTCCACGAACTGCGCTTCTCGTCGGATTTCGATGGAATGTTCAATTTCAGCGCGGGCGGCAACTTGCTTCGCTACAAGCTGAGCCCGGACAATTACATCTTCTCGCACGCCTTCACTGCCCTGGCGAATTCGCTCAACAGCGGAAACGCCTGCGCGCTCGGCGCCACCAATTGCGTCTATATCGAACCCAACGACAGGGCGCTGACCAACGCGACGGGGCATAATTATTATCGCAGCATTACGCCGTACAACCTTCATTCCAAGGCGGCGTTTGGTGAGGTTTACCTCCAGCTCAATCCTTCCCTGAAGATCACAGGTGGCGTCCGCTATACCGAGGACAAGAAGCGGCTGTTCAGCTTCCCGGTGCGCCTCAACACCGCGGGCAGCGGCTATGCCGCCGGCGTGCCGCCCTATTTCGACGCCAAGTTCCAGGCGGTCACGGGCCGTCTCGGTTTCGACTGGAAGACCGATCTCGGCTTCGCGGACTCGCTGATCTACGGCTTCGCCTCACGTGGGTACAAGGGTGGCGGCATCAACGGCGTCGTGACGGGTGCCAATCTCACCTACAAACCGGAATTCATCAACGCGCTCGAGTTCGGCATGAAGAACACCATGCTGGGCGGCGATCTGATCCTGAACCTGTCGGCCTTCTATTACGACTATAAGGATTATCAGATCTCGAAATACATCAACCGCATCGCGGTGACCGAAAATGTCGATGCGACGATCAAGGGTATCGAGATCGAGGCGATCGCGCGTCCGGTCGAAGGACTGCGGCTTAACCTGACGGGTGGCCTGCTCAGCACGCGCATCAAGAACGGTACTTCGCTCGACTTCTTCAACCGCACCCAGGGCGATCCCAACCTGACCCTGGTCAAGAACACCTCGGCCAGCTCATGCGTGGTGCCGACGGCGGCGCTCGCCAACCTGCTTGCGGTTATCCAGCAGCAGCCGGGCGCGCCGGCCATGACGGGCGTTTCGGGCAACCCGCTGGCGCTGCTCAATGCCTGTGCCGGCACCTATGCCTCGATGGGCGTGACGCCGACCCAGGGCGTCGATGCCAATCTGACCGGCAATGAGCTGCCCAACGCGCCCAACTGGACGATCTCGTTCGGCGCGCAATATACGTTCCCGTTGACCGCCGGCTGGGAGGTGACGATGCGCGGCGACGTGTTCCGTCAGGGCCGTTCCTATGCCCGCGTTTTCAACACTGCGGTCGATTACATGCCGGGCTGGGGCAATGTGAATTTGAGCCTCAAGGTGGAGCGTCCCGAGGACGAGATCGCCGTCGAGCTGTTCGTGAAGAACCTGGCGAACAATCGTCCGGTGACCGACTATCTCTACAATGACGACTCGATCGGCCTGCTGCCGCGCGCCTATGTGAAGGAACCGCGCATCATCAGCCTGGGCTTCTCCAAGAAGTTCTGACCGATAGCAACGTAGGAATGGGAAGCGATATGGCCGACATGGCGGGTAAGGTTGCGGTCGTCACCGGCGGCGCGAGCGGAATCGGGTTGGGCATCGTCGAGGCATTCGTCGAAGCGGGCATGAAGGTCGCGATCGCCGACATCAACACCGAGGCGGCGGTCGCCGAGGCCGACCGCATCGCCGCCGGCGGTGCGGACGTGATCGGGGTCGGGCTGGACGTGAGTTCGCGCGATTCCTGGGAAGCCGCTGCCGCTGCGGTCGTCGAGCGGTTCGGCCATATCGACATTCTCTGCAACAATGCAGGGGTCGCCCAGAGCCGTTTGCCCGGCGGGGCGCCACTGCTGATGACGGACATGAGCGAAGGCCTGTTCCGCATGGTGATGGACGTCAACGTGGTCGGCGTTTTCCTGGGCGTCAGGACGATCGGGCCGATGATGATCGCGCGCGGCAAGGGCGGCGCGATCGTCAACACCGCGTCGATGGCGGGTTTCCTCTCGCCGACCGGATCGAGCGCCTATGTGACGTCGAAATTCGCCTGTGTCGGCCTGTCGGAAACCCTGCGCGGCGAACTCGCGCCGCACGGCATCGGGGTGTCGGTGTTCTGTCCGGGTGCGGTGAAGAGCAATCTCGTGACCAATTCGGCCGCGCGTCGTGCTGCAGTCGTGCACGATGCCGGTGACGAGCAGGCGAAGCTTGTCGATACGCCGAGCGACAAGCTGGTGATGACCGCACTTTCGGCCGGTCGCTGCGTGCTTGCCGGCATTCGTGCCAATGATCTTTACATCTTCAGCCATCCGGAATTCCGCGAGCTGGTCGAGGAACGCTTTGCTGCGGTGCTCGCATCGTTCGGAGAGTCGGCCCAGCCCGGCTATCGCGATCCGGAAAGCGTGCTGACCATGTCGCGCAACCCGGCCCATGCCGAAATCCTGGCGCGCAAGGCCGGCTGACCGTCCCTTCATCCCCTATACCGGAGTCTCGTCATGGATGCCGTCCAGAAACTGCTGATCGAATCCGCCTGCAAGGATCTGATGACCCGCTATTGCATCGCGCTCGACACGCGTGATGTCGATGGCTTCCTGTCGATCTTCAGCCCCGATGGCGTCTGGGAACTGGTGAACGACACGCCGCGCGAACTGGCCGGGCAGGATGCGATCCGCGGCTATTTCGACAAGCGGCAGACCGCTGTCTTCAACGTCCACCTGCTGCAGAACGCGCATGTCGACGTGAAGAGCGAGACCGAGGCCGAGGGTTATTGCATCGCGCTGATCATCGACGGGCCGATGGGCGAGATGCCGGTGCCGATGCGCGGCGTGGAGCTGATCACCGAATATCGTGATCAGTATCGCCTGTTCCCCGAAGGATGGCGGATCGTGCGCCGGTCGATGCGCAAGCTGCTCGACAAGAAATCCCCGCTGCCCGCGGCCTGAACGGTTCAGGTCGATCCGGTGCCTTCGGGAACCGGATCGACCTCGATCTCCTCAGCTTCCCTGCTGCACCGCGCGGGCGACGCCCGGGCGCGCCGACATGCGCTCGAAATGCGACTGGCAGTTGGCGGGCAGCGTGCCACCCAGCCGGTTGACCATCCAGGCCTCGCAATAGAACAGCGCGGCGTCGGCGATCGAGATATCGCCGATCAGGTAATTCCGGCCGTCGAGCTGCGCATCCATCGCGGTCAGGCCCTGGTCGAAGATCTCGCGCCCGCGCGCCTTCACCGCATCGAAATCGGCTTCGTTCGGCGTGAAATTGCCCGGGCGCGCGATGCGGGTGAAACCCTGCATATGCACGGTCGCGACGATATAGTCGGTCGCCTCATAAGCGCGGGCGCGGGCGAGCGGATCGGCGGGGATCAGGCCCGCCTCGGGCTTCAGCCCCGCCAGATAGGTTGCGATGGCGGGCCATTCGGTGACGACGGCGCCGTCGTCCAGCACCAGGGCTGGCACCTTGCCCTTGGGGTTCATCGCCAGGAATTCGGGCGAACGCTGCTCGCCGCCCGCCAGGTCGACGATCTGGACGTCGCAATCGATGCCGAGTTCGTCGATCAGCACCAGAATGCCGAGCGAGCAGCTGCCCTTGCCGTGGAGGAGTTTCATTCGGCGAGTTCCTTATTGCCGTTGGGAAGAACCTTGCCGGGGTTAAGCAACCCCTTGGGATCGAGCGCACGCTTGACCATGCGCATCGCCTCGACGCCCTCGGCGCCATGTTCGAGCACCATATAGTCGAGCTTGCCGTTGCCGATGCCATGTTCGCCGGTGCAGGTGCCGCCGAGCGAGATCGCCAGTTTCGACAGCGCGCTGCCCAGCGCCTCCGCCTCGACGCGTTCGGCCTTGGACGAGGGATCGATCGGGCAGATGACGTGGAAATTGCCGTCGCCGACATGGCCGACGATCGTCGCGGGGAAACTCGCCTCCGCCATCAGCGCCTGCGCCAGCGCGATGCATTCGGCCAGCCGCGACAGTGGCACGCACACATCGGTGATGAACCCGCGCGATCCCGGGCGCTGGGCGGTGGTGGCATAGAGCGCGTCGTGCCGTGCCTGCCACAGCCGGCCGCGTTCCTCGGCGGTCGCGGCGACCGACCAGTCCTGCCCGCCATTGTCCGCGGCGAGCATCTCGACCAGCGCCATCTGGCCGTCGACTGCGCTCTCGGCGCCGTGGCATTCGAAGAACAGCGTGTCGCGCTCTGGATAGTCGGTCTTCGCAAAGGCGTTGATCGCGCGCATCTGCGCAGCGTCGGCCAGCTCGATCCGCGCGATCGGGATGCCCATCTGCATGATCTGCGTCACGGTGGTCACCGCATCGTCCAGCTTGGCGAAATTGCATCGCGCCACGCGGACGGATTCGGGAATGCCGTGCAGCCGCAACGTCACTTCGGTGACGATGCCCAGCGTCCCCTCCGAACCGACGAACAAGCGGGTCATGTCGTATCCGGCGGAGGATTTGCGCGCCCGCCCGCCGGTGCGCATCACCGTGCCGTCGGCGAGGACGACGGTGAGCGACAGGACGGCGTCGCGCATCGTGCCGTAGCGCACGGCATTGGTGCCCGATGCGCGCGTGGCGGTCATGCCGCCGATCGTCGCGTCCGCGCCCGGATCGATCGGAAAGAACAGGCCGGTGTCGCGCAGCGCGCGGTTGAGCTGGAGCCGCGTGACGCCGGCCTGGACGGTGCAGTCGAGATCTTCGGCCGAGACGCGCAGCACGGCGTCCATCTCGCGCAGGTCGATGCACACGCCGCCTTCGAGCGCGAGCACATTGCCCTCCAGCGAGGTGCCGGCGCCGAATGCGATCATCGCGATCCCGGCCTGGTGGCACAGCCGCGCAATCGTGGAGACCTCTTCGGTCGAGCGGGGATGGACGACGATGTCGGGCGGCATCGCCGCGTGATGGGATTCGCCGCCGCCATGCTGGCGACGGACTTCGGGCGATCGCGATAGCCGCCCGCCGCATGCCGCGGACAGTGCCGCCACCAAATCTTCGCTGATGTCCGCCCTGATCATCGTTCCGTCCTTGAGACCGCTCCATAGTCGCCGGCGCGGATCGGATGAGGCGAGACCGGCCTGAATGTGCCCGTTATCGCGGATGGGATATCCGCCGGTGCGGTGTCACGAAGTTGCCGGATGCCATGGAGGCGATAGAGTGACGCGCATGACGATATCATCCGAGGGGCGACTTCGATGGGATCATTTCCTGGCGCAGATGGTCGCCCTTGCGAATGATCCTTCGCCTGAAACCGAACTGCTCGATCGCGGCGAAGCGGCATTGGCGGCGCTAGTCGCTGTCGACGACTGGTTGCCCGACGCATTCGCCGTACCCGATCCGCAGCGCTATCAGCAGCATCTACTGCATCGCGACCCTGCCGGACGGCTGAGTGTGGTGAGTTTCGTCTGGGGGCCGGGGCAGGCGACGCCGATTCACGATCATACCGTCTGGGGGCTGGTGGGCGTGCTGCGCGGCAGCGAAGCATCCCAGCGCTACGATCGGGACGATGGTGGCGTACTGCGTCCCGACGGTGCTGCGCAGCTGCTGCTGCCCGGCGATATCGACCGGCTGTCACCCACCGAAGGCGACATCCACCAAGTCACCAATGTCGATAACGACGTATCGATCTCCATCCATGTCTATGGCGCGGATATCGGCGCGGTGAAACGCCACACCTTCGATGCGGACGGCGGCGTCCGCACCTTCATTTCGGGCTATAGCGCAAGCGCGACGCCCACCGACTGGACAGGAAATCGCGAATGAAACTGCGCTCGCCGCAAACGATCCGCCACGATCTGATCGCGCGGCGGGAGATCGCGATCCTCGACCTGCGGGGGGAGGCGCCCTACGCGCTCGATCACCCGCTGTTCGCATCGTCGTTGCCGCTCGGCCAGATCGAAGCGCGCATCTTCGCGATGGTGCCGCGCCGGGATACGCCGATCATCGTCTATGACGATGGCGAGGGTTATGTGCCGGTCGCGATCGAGCGGCTCGGCGCGCTGGGCTATAGCGATGTAAGCGCGCTGGAGGGCGGCCTCTCCGGTTGGCGCGATGCCGGCTACGAGTTGTTCCAGGACGTCAATTCGGCCAGCAAGGCGTTCGGCGAGCTGGTGGAGAGCCGCCGGCATACGCCGTCGATCGCCGCGCCCGATGCCAAGGCGCTGATCGAAGGCGAAGACAATCTGGTCGTGCTCGATGCGCGGCGCTTCGACGAATATCGCAACATGAGCATTCCGCGCGGGATCAGCGTGCCGGGCGCCGAACTGGTGCTGCGCGCTCGCACGATCGCGCCCGATCCGTCGACGACGATCATCGTCAACTGCGCCGGGCGGACGCGCAGCATCATCGGCACCCAGTCGCTGATCAATGCCGGCCTGCCCAATCCCATCATGGCGCTGCGCAACGGCACGATCGGCTGGAAGCTGGCCGGGCAGGTGCTGGAACATGGCAAGGAGGGACGCTTTCCGGAGGTGGATGCGGACGCGGAAACGATCGCCCGCGATGCCGCGCGTGCGGTGTCCTATCGCGCCGGGGCAAAGCATATCGATGCGGACGATCTCGCCGGTCTGGCGGCCGAGGCCGGGCGCACCCTCTATTGCTTCGACGTGCGCCCGCCCGAGGAATATGCGGCCGGCCATATTCCGGGATTCCGCAATGTACCTGGCGGGCAGCTCGTCCAGGAAACCGACGCCGTCGCCGCCGTTCGCGGTGCGCGCATCGTCCTGGCCGACGATATCGGCCCGCGTGCCGACATGTCGGCTTCGTGGCTCGCGCAGATGGACTGGGACGTCTATGTGCTCGACGGCGGTTTCGATGGCGCTCTTGAGGTCGGTATCGGGCCGGGGCCGCGTCCCGAGGCGCCTGAGATTGCCGAGATCGATTGCGCGGCGCTCGACGATGAACTCGGATCGGTCCGCCTGATCGACGTATCGACCAGCCCCGTCTATCGCCGCGGTCATATTCCCGGGGCCGCCTTTGCAATGCGCAATCGGCTGGACGAGATCCTGCCCGCGCTCGGCACCGGCGATGTCGTCGTCACTTCGGACGACGGCTATCTCGCGCGCTTCGTCGCGGCGGAGCTGTCCGGGCAGCTCGGCCGGACGGTCCGCGCGCTTACCGGCGGAAACGCCGCCTGGATCGAAAGCGGCCGCGCGCTCGAGGCGGGCGACGGAGAGGCGCTGGTGGTTGCCGACGATGTCTATCGCCGGCCCTATGAAGGCACGGACAATCCCGAAAGCGCGATGCAGGCCTATCTCGACTGGGAATATGGACTGGTGGCGCAGCTCGAGAAGGACGGTACGCACGGCTTCTTCGTGATCTGAGAGCCCGTTTGAGAAAGCCGGTACCAGCCCGCTCAAGAAAGCGCTCTTTCGCGCTTTCTCGAACGGGCTCCGGCGTTCAGGCGAGGGCGTGGCCGATCCCGCCGTCGACATAGATGGTCTGCCCCGTCACGAACGCCGCACGATCGGACGCAAGGAACAGCACCGCATCGGCGATGTCGCCCGGCTCGCCCAGCCGCCCGAGGGGCGTCTGGCGCGCGCGCTGATCCAGCCGATCCTCGTCAAGCATCGCACGCACGCCTTCGGTCGCGACGGTCGACGGCGCGACCGCGTTCACGCGGATGCCGGCGCCGCCGAGCTCCACCGACGCCGCGCGGGTCAGTCCCTCCACGCCCGCCTTGACCCCGCAATAGAGCAGCGCATTGGCCATGCCGACCTTCGCTGCGACCGATGCGATGTTGACGATCGATCCGCCGCGCCCCGCCATGGCCGGCACGACCGCCTGAATCCCCCAGACGATCCCGCCCAGCCCCACGCCGAACATGCGATCGGCATCCGCCTCGTCGATCGCGGCGATCGGCGCATAACGGTTCCACATCGCGTTGTTGACCAGGATGTCCGCCGCGCCGAGTTCGCGCAGCGTACGGGCAACCGCATCGTGCATCGCATCGCGCGACGACACGTCGGCGCCGACCGCGATCGCCCGGCCGCCATCGGCGCGGATCGCGTCGACGGTGCCCTGCGCCCATTCCTCTTTCAGGTCGATCGCCGCGACCGCCGCGCCTTCGGCCGCCAGTCGCCGGGCGATCTCCGCGCCCAGGCCGCGCGATGCGCCGGTGACGATCGCGACGCGGCCGGCAAATGCGGGCGCGCTCATCGGCGCCCCACATGGCGCGCGGTCAGATGTGCGCCGTCGTCGACATAGATCGCCTGGCCGGTGAGTGAGGGAGCCATGAGCAAGGGCGCCGCGATCCGCGCCGCATCGGCAGCGGTCGCCGGGCCGTGGCGGTCCGCCTCATAGGGCAGCAGGATCAGGTTGGCTCGAAGCGCCGGGTCGCGCACCGCGATCGATCGGGCCAGCGTCATCAATGCGCCGCTGGCCGCGGATTGCGGCGCGGCGTCGGGCTGACCGAGATGCGCGTCGGTGCCGACGAACAGGATCGCCCCGCCGGGGATCAGCCGGGCCAGCGCCGCGGCCGTGGCGGCTTCCAGATCGATCAGCGGGTCGACGCAGAGCCGGATGAAGTCGGCATCGTCGATATCCGCGAATTCGTGGCGTTCCTGGCTGTCGGGCGCTGCGACGATGGCGGCGTCGATCGGCCCCTGATCCGCCAGGACGAAGGCGCCGTCCGCGCACAATGTCTCGAAAATCTCGTTCGAACGATCGTCCGGTCGTCCGAACAGGGCGGCGCGTATCACCATGGCATGATCCCGATCGATTTTCCGTCGTCCACCAGCAGATTCTGACCGCGCATCCGCCGGCCGGCGGGCGATGCGAGATGCGCGACCGCTCCCGCCATCATCGCCGGATCGATCGGTGCGCCGCCGGGTTCGAGCGCCGCCATGCGGCCGACATGGTCGGTGGGCAGCGAGCGCAATATCTCGGTATCGGTCAGGCCCGGCGAGACCGCGTTCACGCTGATCCCGCGCCAGCGATAGGTGCTGGCCATCGCGCGCATCAGGCCCACCACGCCGCCCTTGGTCATGCCGTAATGCGTCGCGTTGGCACTGGTCAGATAGGATCGGGACGCGATCATGACGATCGCGCTGCCCGGCGCCATGCGGTGCGCCGATTCTTGCGCGACGACGAAACATCCCAGCAGGTTGACGCGCAGCACCGCCTCGAACGCCGCGCGCGGCATCTCGCCCAGCGGATGCAGTGCGCCGCTGATGCCGGCATTGCACACGGTCAGATCGGGCGGGCCGTGTCGATCGAGCAAAGCGGCGACGGCGGGGCGATCGGCGACGTCAAGCGGCTCGACAAGGAAGTTGTCGCGCTCGGTGTCGAGCGGCGCGACATCCCGGTCGGTCGCCAGCACGCGCCAGCCGTCATCGGCCAGCCGTGCCGCGATCGCCCGGCCGATGCCGCGCGCGGCACCGGTCACCAGGGCGAGCCGCTTTTCGCTCACACGCCGTCCAGGCCCAGGATACGCGCCGCATTGGCATAGGTGAATTTATGCCAGGCCTCGTCGCTCCAGCTCCACCGCGCGCGGATCTTCTGCATGGAATCGAGCGATGCGAACGGGAAGGCGCTGGCATAGAGAATCTGATCGGAGAGCGCGCCGTTGGCGGCGATCCACATCGCGTCGCACCCCGGATTGATCCAGTAGATCGAAGGTTCGAGATAGACGTTGGGGCGGCGATAGGCGAGCGCGAGCCAGTCGAGCACTTGCGGCCAGACCGCATGCGAATAGATGAAGTTGACCGTCGGGAAATCCTGGGTCGGTTCGTCGAAATGATAGGGATCGCCAAACTTGCCGACCAGCGGGCCGACGGTGGTGACGACCGGAATGCCGAGCTCCGCCGCCTTTTCATAGACCGGATAGACTGCGCGATCGTTCGGATAGAGCTTGGCGGTGAAGGGGTCGATCGAGATGCCCTTCATGCCCAGTTCGTTCACCGCGCGCTCGATCTCGCGCACCGCGGCGTCGCCACCGGAAATGTCGATGCCGGCAAAGCCGATCAGCGTGTCCGGATATTGGTCGACCACGCCGTTCAGCCAGTCGTTGCTGATCCCGAACGCGACCGAGCCGTCGCGGATCACCTGCCGGCCGGTCACGACCGCGCGATCGACGCCGGCCGCCGCCAGATTGTCCATGAACTCCGGCAGCTCGATCTTGGGCGGTGGCGCGCAATCCCAGCGCTTCCAGTGAAATTCGCGGCCTGGCTGGTCGTAAAGCGACATGATCTCGGACGTGTTTGGACGCGCGCGGAAATCGATCAACGGCATTTTTCTCTCCTGCTTGGCTTTTGGGGTCAGGCCAGAACGGTCTCACCCGCCTTTGAATATCGTGCGATGTCGTCGAAGCGCGCGGTGCGGACCTTACGGCCCCATTCCGCGTCGCCGATCAGCGCGCGGCCGACTGCGACCAAATCGACTTCGCCGGTCTCCAGCATCTCCGCGAGACGATCGAGATGTACGGTATCGGCGCTGGTATCGATGCCGGTCCGCGTCACCAGGAACTCCTCGTCCAGCCCCACCGAACCCACGGTGATCACCGGTTTGCCGCTAAGGCGCTTCGTCCAGCCGGCCAGGTTGAGGGGGGAGCCCTCGAACTCGGGCGTCCAGAAACGACGCGTCGAACAGTGGAAGATGTCGACCCCCGCCGCGGTCAGCGGGGCCAGGAACCGTGCCAGATCGTCCGGCGTGGCGAACGGCTTCGCATCGTAATTCTGCAGCTTCCATTGCGAGAAGCGCAGGCAGATCGGGAAATCGGGTGCAGTCCTGCGCCGGCATTCGGCGATGGCGCGCTCAGCAAAGCGTGTGCGGACGGCGCCATAGTCGTCGTCGCGCAGATTGGTTTCGGACCAGAAGAACTGGTCGGCGAGATAGCCATGGGCGAAATGCAGTTCGATGCCGTCGCAGCCGATCGCGCGCGCGGATGCTGCGGCGTCGCCATAAGCAGCGATCAGGTCGTCTATTTCTGTGCCGGACAAGGCTCGGCCGGCGGGCTGCCCCGGGCCGAACAGTCCGGAGGGTGAAACCGGTTCGAGCGTGGGGTCGCCGCTCAGCACGGGATTGAACGCGCCGCCGACATGCCAGAGCTGCGGGAAGATGCGCGCACCTGCTGCGTGAACCGCATCGACCACCCTTGCCCAGCCGGCCAGAACTGCCTCGCCGTGGAATCGCGGGATCGACGGGTTGCTCACCGCCGCGGGATGATCGATCGCGGCCCCCTCGGTGATGATCAGTCCGACCTCGTTTTCGGCGCGTCTGCGATAATAGTCGACGACATCGTCGCCTGGAACGCCGCCGGGCGAGAAGGCTCGCGTCATCGGCGCCATCACCAGGCGGGTCGGCAGGTGCAAACTCCCCAGCGACCAGGGCTGAAACAGGCTGTCGAGTGTCATGATCTTTTGTCCGGCGTAATCGCTCAATGCGGTTGCAGATCGGCGATCAGCGTTCGACGGCCGATCCAGTAGCAGATGCCCGCGATGAAATTGGCGGGTGCGGTGGCGAGCAGCGCCCAGCGCAGGCCTTCCGCCGAACCAAGCGATCTTCCGATCAGGTCCGAAAGGCCGCCGATCAGCAGCGGGCCGAAGCCGAGGCCGGTGAGCGTCAGGATGAACATCAGGATCGCCGCCGCCGTCGCGCGCGTACCCGGCGAGACCATGGTTTGCACCGCCGCGAACGATGGGCCGAAGATCAACGTGCTGAAGAAGACGGGCAGCACCAGCAGCGACATCGCCGACGCGAAACTGGGCGCGATCATCACCAGCACGAAAGTCGGCGAAGCCAGCATCAACGCGATGGCCGGCACGGTGCAATAACCGCGCAGGTCCTTCTTCACGAGCCGATCGGTGATCATCCCGCCGGTCAGCACGCCGACGACGCCGACAATTCCCTTCACCACGCCCAGCGAGAGGCCGACCACGGCAAGCGCGCCCATCGACCAGCCCATCGCCGAAATCTCGGGGCCGTGAACGCGCAGGAAGAACGAGCCCCAGAATGCGCCCTGGCCATAGGTCGCGATCGACGTGGCGGCGCCGGCGGCGCAGATCCACCAGAAGGTCCGCTTGGTCTTCAGCTCGTCCCAGGCCTCGCGCACTGTCGCGCGCTGGACGCTGGCGACTGGCATGGTCGAGCGTGGTTCCTTGATCGTCGCGATGATGATCAGGCCCAGCAGGATGCCGGGAACGCCCGCGATGAAGAAGGCCATGCGCCAGCCGAGCATATCCGCCAGGATCGCGCCCATGCCGAGGCCGAGCAGCGCACCGAGCGGACTGCCCAGCGAGAAGAAGGCGAGCGCGGATGCCCGGTTCTGCGGCGTCGTATAGTCCGAGATCAGCGACTGGCCGGGAGGGCCGCCGCCCGCCTCGCCGCAGCCCACGCCGATCCGCGCGAGCAGCAGGTGCGAGAAATTCTGCGCCACGCCGCACAGCGCGGTGAAGCCGCTCCAGACGAGCAGTGAGACGCCGATGATGACCGGCCGGTTCGACCGGTCTGCCAGCCGCGCGATGGGCAGGCCGAGCACCGAGTAGAAGAGCGCGAAACTCAGCCCGGACAGCAGGCCGAGCTGCCAGTCCGCCAGCCCGAGCTCGTGCTTGATCGGCTCGACCAGGATGTTGATGACCTGACGGTCGAGATAGTTGAGCGTCGAGACGCATAACAACAGGATGAAAAGATATCGGCGATAGCCCGACGTCGTCGAAAATGCGGGCGTACTGCCCGTGGGGATATCGTCTGGACTCGCCGAACTCGCCATCTCGCCTCTCCTTGCGTAGATTGCGAAGGTTCCCATTGCTGGGAAACCGTCAACCCCGAGCATGACCGATCGTCTCACAGGCGTCGTAGGGAAGCGTGCCTGCGACGCTCAGTTTACGGATGTGATATTCGTTGCCCGGCCAAAGGTGCCCACGCACATCCCCTCGTCGTGGCAATAGCATGTGCCGAATGACGTATCGGAGCACCGATCAACATGAGGAGAGTGGATATGGCCGGAATTGAGACGCTGGAATGGGAGCCGCTGTTCGTCATGCGGCTGAACGTGGCCTATGCCGAGACCCAGCAGATTGGCGGGCAGGACAAGCTCGGTATTTTCCCGGTCCATGGCGGCACGTTCGAGGGCCCCAAGCTGCGCGGCAAGGTGCTCACAGACGGCGCGGACTGGGTGACATGGCAGGCCGACGGCACGATGAACATCGACGTGCGCACCTCGCTCGAGACCGATGACGGCGCGAAGATCGCCATGCATTATACCGGGATCGCTACGGCGACGTCGGCGGAGGCTGCGGAGCGGTTTCGCCGGCGCGAGCCCGGCGAATATGGCGACATGTATGTCCACACCACGCCGCGCTTCGTGACCGAGCATCCGAAATATGAATGGTTGAACCGCGTGATTGCCGTGACCAACGGCATGCGGACCCCCGACGGACCCATGTATCACGTCTTCGCGGTCAAATAATTACCGGGCAAGTGATCGGTTTGAAACGAAAAAGGGTGCCGGGGTCATCCCCGGCGCCCTTTCTCTTGCCCGTGCGGTTGGTCAGGCGGCGAAGCGCGTGACATGCTCCGCGACGCTTGCCGGCTGGTCGATTTCCGCCATGTGGCCGGCATCGTCGATATGCGCCAGGGTCACCTCGCTGCCCAGCGCCGTCCGGAACCGGTCCGCATAGCTGGGCGGGATGATCGCATCGTCGCGGCCCCACAACAGCAGGGTCGGGGCCTTGGTGCGCGGCAGCCGGCGGGCGACGCGCGTATTGCCCAGCGGCCAGAGATACCGGGCCGCCGCCTCGTTGCCGCGCGCGGTCATGATCTGCCAGTCGACAGGCTCCACAGCGTCGGGTTTGGCGATCTGCGCCTGATAGGCATCGGGTCGCGCGGACATGAGTGAGGATGCATCGCGGGGATGCAGCGCGAATATGTCCCGCGTCGGATCGCCCTCTTCGAACATGCCGTGCGGCGAGACGAGGATAAGACGACCGACAAAGTCCGGCCAGATCGCGGCGACATCGGCGGCGAGCGCGCCGGCGGTCGACGATCCCATCAGCGTGTCGCCCGGCTGGAAGCCGGCGGCGATCAGCACTTCCTGGGCTGCGACGCACCAGTCCAGCTGGCTGTCCAGTCCGACATGGTTGCGCTCATTGCCGGGAAAGCCGGGCAGCGAACAGACGACCAGCCGGAATTTCGCGGCCAGCGCATCATGGATCGCGGTCCAGCGATAGAGGAGTTGCGGGGATGCCAGCCAGTACAGGCTTGGTCCCGATCCCATTTCCCAGACCCGGCAATCGAGGCCGGCGGCGTCGACATGGCGTTCGGTCGGCTGTGTCATTCCGCTGCCTCCGCAGTATCCGGCGCAGTCTCGGACATAGCGCGCTCGTTGTTGCCGTTGCTGGCGTGGCGGTCCTTCGCCTCCATCGGCTTGGGCCACCATTTATGCTCCCATTCGTCCTCGAACAGGTCGCGCAACTGCGGGATCACCTTTTCGGCGAACAGCTTGGTGTTGTAACGCGCGGTCTCGGTCGACATGTTGCCGAACTGGAGCAGCAGCATCAGATTGCCGACGTTGAACTTCAGCGCCACTTCGCGGAGCTTCGCCGCGACCTCGTCCGGGGATCCGATCAGCACATAACCGTTGGCGAGGATGCCGGCGATGTCGTTGGAGACACCCGCCAGGATCTGCGATCGATCGGCCGCCGCCTGCACCTGGCTTCCCACCTTCATCCGGTTGGTCGCTTCGGTGACGTAGCCGGGCGGCATCACGAATGACGGATCGACGTGCAGGCAGTTCTTGTAGAAGAACTCGGCCGGTTCCTTGTAGAGTTCGATCGCCTCTTCGGTGGTCTCTGCGACGCCGATGAACTGAAGGAAGGCGGCGCGGAACGGGTTCCGGTCCTTCCCCTGCCGCTCCATTTCGTCCCAATATCCGAACATCGTGTTTTCGGCGGCGACATGACCGTAATAGGACACGTAGGAATAGACATAGTCCTGCTCGCCGCACCATTGCCAGGTCTCGACGGACCCGCCGCCCGGAATCCAGACCGGCGGGTGGGGTTTCTGCAGCGGCTTGGTCCAGCAATTCACGTAACGCTGCTGATTGAACTGGCCGTTGAAGCTGAAGGGCTGGTCGCTTGACCATGCCTGCATCACCAGATCATGCGCCTCGAGATAGCGTTCGCGCAGCGACGACGGATTGGTTCCGTAGACATAGCAGGTGTCCATCGGCGTCCCGACCGGGAAGCCGGCGATCAACCGCCCGCCCGAGATGCAGTCGATCATCGCGAATTCTTCGGCGATGCGCGTCGGCGGATTGTACAGCGCCAGGCTGCTGCCCATCACGCATACCGCCGCGTCGGAGGTGTTGCGCGCCAATGTCGCCGCCAGAAGGTTGGGCGATGGCATCAGCCCATAGGCATTGCCATGATGCTCGTTGACGCAGACCGCGTCGAAGCCGCATTCGGCCGCATATTCGAGCTCGTCGAGATAGGTGTTGTAATAGTCGTGCATCTTGGCGGGATCGCCAAGCTTGCCGTCGACGGTCACCCAGACGCTGTCATTGGTCTGTTTGAAATCGTCGGGAAGTGCCTTGTAAGGCATCAGGTGGAACCACAAAAATCTCATGTCCGCTCCGTCCGTTTTCTGGTTCGTTTGACCGAGGGTTACGCCAATTCCGGCCGAGCCGTGGCGACGCGGGCCTGGCCGGGCAGACAATCAAGAATGTGATGATCGACGTGCGCGGTTCGCCGCGGCGCCCAAATCACATCGGAGATAGTCGGCCGCTTCCGCTGCCTCATACTTCCAAGGCACCGGACCGCATCGCATTCGCTGCGCATGGCGATCTACGCTGCGGGAGAGAATGCGATGCTGGCTCAACAGATCGAGAATTCCGAATCCATCCACCGGTCGGACCGGGGCCGCCTTGCGACGGCATTGCGCACCGGCCAGCTCGTGCTGTTGCTCGGCATCGATCGCCAGGGCACGCAATGCGCGATGCTGGTGGCCGATGCGCGGAACGTCACTGCCGATGCGGTCAACATGATGGCCATGATCGGCCGCAGCGTCGTCTGCTGCGCGGTCGACGATCGGCGTGCGATGCGGCTGGGCCTGGAGCTGATCGCACCGGTCCGTTCGGGCGGCATCGCCTATTGCCGGTCGGTCGAGGCGGCCACGGGCGTCTCGACGGGAATCTCGGCGGCGGATCGCGCAGCGACCTTGAACGTGATCGCATCCCATTTTCCGGCGCCGGACATGCTGGTCAAACCCGGACACATCATGCCGAACCTGATCGATCCGGATATGGCGGCCGCATCGATCCTGCCCGACGCGATGCTGTCTGCCGTGTCGGGCATCGTGCCGGTGACTGCCGTCGCCTGGTGTTATCTGCTCGACGAGCATGGCAATGTCGCAACGCACCGCCAGGCGCGCGCGATCGCGGATCGTGCGGGCGTGCCGATGCTCCCCTGCGATCAGGGACTCTGACCGTGCTGCCGGGGTTGATGCAGCATCGCCAGCTGACCACCGCCATGCTGATCGATCATGCCGCGCGTGCGCATGGCGCGACCGAAGTGATCAGCCGCAATGCCGATGGCGCCATCGTGCGGTCGAACTGGGGCAGGGTGGCCGACCGCGCCCGCCGTATCGCGGCCGCGCTGGCGGCGCTTGGCGCGCGACCGGGGGATCGGGTTGCCACGCTGGCGTGGAACAGGGTCGAGCATCTCGAGCTTTATTACGGAATCAGCGCGAGCGGGCTCGTGCTGCACACGGTCAATCCACGGCTCTTCCCCGAGCAGATCTCCTATATTCTCGGCCATGGCGGAGCGAAGATCCTCTGCGTCGATCCGGATCTGCTCGGCATCGTGACGCCGCTGCTTCCCGATCTCGGGATCGAGACGCTGATCGTGCTGGGCGATGCGGCCGACGCTCCACCGGGCGCGCTGGCCTATGCGGACCTGGTCGAGGCGCATCCGCCCATCGCCGCCTGGCCGGACATCGACGAGAATCAGGCCGCGGCCTTGTGCTATACCTCGGGCACGACGGGCAATCCGAAGGGCGTGCTCTACAGCCATCGATCGAGCGTGCTTCACGCCTTTTGTGCGGTATCTGCGGACGGCATGGCGCTTTCGGCGCGCGATACGATTCTGGTCGTCACGCCGCTGTTCCACGTCAATGCCTGGGGCATCCCCTTCGCGGCGGCGATGTGCGGCGCGCGGCTGGTGTTGCCCGGGCCGATGCTCGACGGCGCGTCGATCCACATGCTGCTGCGCGACGAACGCTGCACCTTCTCGCTCGGCGTGCCGACCGTCTGGTTCGCGGTGCTCGATCATATCGCGAACACGGTGCCGCAGGCCGAATGGTCCGATCTGGCGCTGGAGCGCGTGCTGGCCGGCGGCGCGGCTGTGCCGCGCGCGCTGATCGCGCGTTTCCATGAGATGCTCGGCGTCACGCTGATCCAGGCCTGGGGCATGACCGAGACGAGCCCGCTCGCCACCATCTGCCGCCCCACCGGCGCGCATGGCGATCTGGATCGCGAGCGACGCTTCGATCTCGCTGCGCTCCAGGGGCGCGCGGCGTTCGGGATCGAACTCCGGATCGAGGATGACGAGGGCAACGAGATCGCATCGGGCAGCGGCGATGCCGGTCTGCTCAAGGTGCGTGGGCCATGGGTGATCAACGGCTATTTCGGCGATCTCGCCGGGTCGGCACTCGATGACGATGGCTGGTTCGATACCGGCGATGTCGCCAGGATCGATGCAGACGGATTCCTGCAGCTCACCGATCGCGCCAAGGACATGATCAAGTCCGGCGGCGAGTGGATCAGCTCGATCGACCTGGAAAATGCCGCCGTCGCGCATCCCGCCGTCGCAGAAGCCGCGGTGATCGGCATTCCGCACCCCAGATGGCAGGAACGTCCGCTGATGCTCGTGCGGCGAAAGGCGGATGCGATGCTGGAGGCCGACGAACTGGCCGGTTTCCTGGCCGAGCGCGTCGCGCGCTGGTGGCTGCCGGAGCGTATCGAGTTCGTCGAAGATCTGCCGCACACCGCGACCGGCAAGCTGCTGAAGACCGAGTTGCGACGGCGCTATGCGGCCGGCGCGGCCGTGGTCACGCCAGAATGACTTTCAGTCGCGCGACGCCCGAACACAGAGGGACAACGTCGAGGCCCAAGACGCGCCAGGCACTGCCGATGGCAGCCGATCTGTTCGGCGATATCGTGGAGACGCCCAGCGCGCGCTGGCGCGATATGGTGCCGGGCCTGATGGTCGTGCTGACCGGAACGCTGGCCGCCGCGTTCATGGCGCAACATTACGGCGCACCGCTTACGCTGATGGCATTGCTGGTCGGCTTGTCGCTGAACTTCCTGTCGAGCGATCGCCGCCTGTCTCCCGGTCTGATCTTCGCGTCGGGTTCGCTGTTGCGCTGGGGCATCGTCCTGCTGGGCACGCGCCTGACCTTCGGCCAGATCGCCTCGCTTGGGGCAGGCCCGTTTCTCGCGGTCGCCGTCGCGGTCACGCTCACGATCTGCGGTGCCGTCATCGTCGCGCGCTGGCTGGGTTATGATCGATGGTTCGGGATGCTGGTCGGCGGCGCCGTGGCGATCTGCGGCGCTTCGGCGGCGCTCGCGGTCGCGACAACGCTGGGTGCGCGCCGGATCAGCCAGGCGCAGCTGATCCTGGTGTTGATCGGCATATCGGCGATGAGCGCGACGGCGATGGTGCTGTATCCGATCCTGGCGCATCTGCTGGGCATGAACGATCTGTCCGCAGGCTTCCTGCTGGGCGCGTCGATCCATGACGTGGCGCAGGCGCTGGGCGCGGGATATTCCTATTCGGAGCGTGCCGGCCAGATTGCGACGATCGTGAAGCTCAGCCGGGTCACTCTGCTCGCGCCCGTGCTCGCGACGATGGCGCTCACGCTGCCGGCCGAGGATCGGGGCAAGGCGGGTTTCGCGCTTCCCTGGTTCATCTCGGGCTTTCTCGCCGTGGCCGCGGTCAACAGCGTCGTAGCGCTGCCCGATATACTGCTGCATGTCGCCGATCTGGGCGCCGCCGGGCTGCTGGCAGCTGCGGTGACCGCCACCGCGATCCGTTCGCCGTTGCGCAAGCTGCTCGAAATGGGTGCGAAGCCGCTCTCGTTCATTGCCGCGATCACGATACTGCTGCTGATCGTGGCGCTCCTGCTGGACCTGACGTTGATCGGGCGTCGCTGATTTCGAGGGCGCCCGCGAAACGATTGACGGATGGCTATTTCGGAGACGCTACCCTGACAGTCGCTTTCGCTGCGCCCAATGGCGCGGCGCGCGTGTAGAGTGCGGTGTAGAATCCGCCGGACAACAGCATGGCCCGATCCGCCGCGACAAGGGTGAGTTGCACCATGCCGCTCAGACTGCCGTGGGTGATCAGCGGTACGAGGATCGGGCCCGGGCCGCCGTCATGGGTGCGCTGGAGCGTCAGCGCGATCATCTGGTCGGCGGTGATGCCTGTCGCTTTGGCGTGGATGTCGAGCATTGCCGTCGTCGGATCATAGTGGAAGTCCACCGTCGCGGCACCGCCGCTTGCGGCCTGCATCGTCGTGGTGAAGGCAAGCGGCGCGGGCGCCTTGCCGGCGATCAATGGCGGCGTGCTGAAGGGTGCCCGACGCGGTTGCGCGGTCTGTTCCCAACCATAAGCGAGCTTGATCAGGGTCGGCTCGGCAAAGGTCGCGCCGAGCAGTTCGAGCCCGATCGGAAGTCCGCGCGGTGTGAATCCTGCCGGGATGGCGATCGCCGGCAGGCCCGCGGTCGCGCTGAACTGACAGGTCGGCGCGACCATGGCGTCCTCCGCCCCGATCAGCGGCGGGCGGCGCAGCGTGGAGGGATAGAGCAGCGCGTCGAGTTTCTGCTCGGCCATGATCCGCAGCACCAGCGCGTTGAGCGCGCGGCGTTTTGCCAGCACCGCGGCATAGGCGGCCTCGTCGCGCACCGATCCGGCATCGCGCAGACGAAACCGCGCATCGAGCGCGTCATGGTCGAGGCCGAGCGCGATGATTTCCGAGAGTGAGTGGACCGGTGCACCGGGATGCGCGGCCAGATAGGCGGCGAGATCATATTTGAATTCGTGCGGCGTCATGCTGCTGTCCTTCAGCAGTTCCTCGACGCCGGGGAGCGTGACATCGCTCAGCACCGCGCCCGCCGCGCGCATCCGGGCAAGCGCGGCATCGGCGACGTCCTGTCCTTCCTTGTCCTCGGGCGCGGTGCCGAACATGCTGCGGATCACGCCGATCCGCGCCCCCTTCAGCCCGTCTGCCTGCAGCATCGCGCGATAGGATCGCGGCTTGCCGTTGGCGTCGGGTTCGACGGTCGCCTCGAGCATGATCACCAGATCGGTCACCGATCGCGCCAATGGCCCGCCTATATCCTGCGTGGAGGACAGCGGCATGATGCCCTTGCCGTTCGCCAGCCCCGCCGTTCCGCGCAAGCCGACGAGATTCTGATAGGCGGAGGGTACACGGATCGATCCGCAGGTGTCGCTGCCCATGCCCGCCGCGGCGAAGCTGGCCGCGACCGCGGCGGCGGTGCCCCCGCTCGATCCGCCGGGCGAACGCGCAAGGTCATAGGGGTTGCGGCTGTAGCCGGTATAGGACGACACGGTCGTCACCCCGGACGCCAGCTCGTGCATCGTCGTCTTGCCGAGGATGATCGCGCCCGCCGCGCGCAGCTTGGCCACCTGGACGGCGTCGGCCGAGGGTTGCAGGGTCGCGAGCGCGAGCGTGCCGCCGCTCGTCGGCATGTCGGCGGTGTCGAAATTGTCCTTGATCAGGATGGGCACGCCGTGAAGCGGACCGCGCGGCCCCTTTGTCTTGCGCTCCGCGTCGAGTGCGTCGGCCTGCGCCAGCGCAGCGGTGTTCAGCGTGATGACCGCGTTGAGCTTTGGTCCCGCCTGATCATAGGCGGCGATCCGCGCCAGATACGCCTCGACCAGCTGCCGCGAGGTCACCTTCCCCGATGCGAGCGCCGCGTCGATATCGGTGATCGATGCTTCGACCACATCGAAATGCGGCTCGGGCGCCGCGCCCATCAGTGCCAATGCGGCAACCCCCAGCGTCATGGCCTTGCGGCCTCGCAAGAAACGCATCGATTGCCCCCGGTGACGGATGATTTGCCCATGCCTGACCCTATCACGGCGCACGCCGTGCGCAACGCGCGGCCATGGTCGATTTTTGCGGGGATTCCGCCTTTCCTATCGCCGCCGCCGTGATAGCTTGGTCGTTCAACATTTTGGGGGATCGAAGATGAACCGAAAGACCGGACTCGCATTGGCGCTGCTCGCAGTGATGGCATCGGCCGCATCGGCGGGCGCGGGTTATGCCGCAGGCGCGGCCGCGCCGAAGACGGGCCGCGAGCCGCAGTTCGAAAATCCGCAGGCCAGGGTTTGGAAATCGGTGATCACCCCCAACACGCCACTTCCCTTCCACCGCCACGAGCACCCCCGCGCGCTCATCGCGCTTCAGGGTGGAACGATGAAGATCTTGGAGCAGGACGGCACGAGCGAGATCCACGAATGGAAAACGGGCAAAGCCTATTGGTTGCCTGCCAACGCGCCTGGCACGCAGCATCAGGATGTGAATGTCGGGACCAAGCCGATCGAGGTGATCGTGGTGGAGCTGTCGAAGGAGAGCTGAATGCTTTCCGGAGGTAGCATTGGTTGCCCCAACAGCCCCCCAGGCGCCGATCGGATCGTCATCAAAGTGACTTGTGACTGACATGAAAATGCAGTCGCACTGACAGCGAACGGACGCGCTTCGCTGCTAGCGCACCCCTGACAAAAGGGCATCCAGCCCGTCTCAGGGGGACATCACATGCACAATTCGACCGCGCTTCGGCGCGCGACCATCCGTTCGCTCAAGGCTCTGCTGTCTTCCGGCATCGCACTGGGCGCCTTTGTCGGCAGCCAGGCATTTGCGCAGGCGCCGGAAGGCGACGCGCCGGATAGCGAGATCGTCATCACGGGTTCGCGGCCGATCGCCGAATCCGAAGCCGCGGCGCTGATTGTACAGCGCAACTCGGATTCGCTGGTCAGCGTCGCCGCGTCCGATTCGGTCGGGCGTTTGCCGGACCAGAACATCGCACAGGCCGCCGGCCGGCTTCCCGGCGTCGCCGTCCAGCGCGATCAGGGCCAGGCGCGCTACATCAGCTTGCGCGGCGCGCCGATCAACTGGACGACGCTGTCGATCGACGGCATCTCCATCGTGAGCCCCGAAGGGCGCGACACCCGCTACGACAGCATCCCGTCGGCCATCGCGTCGCAGATCATGGTCCGCAAGGCGGTGACGCCCGACATGACCGGCGAGACCGTCGCCGGCAATATCGACGTCAAGACGCGCACCGCTTTCGATTATTCCGGGCTGCATGTCGCCGGCAAGCTGGGCGGCGGTTTTGTCGAACTCGGCAAGCGCAAGGAATATGAAGGCCAGATCGTCGCATCCAATCGCTGGAACACCGGGATCGGCGAAATCGGCGTGCTGGTGTCGGGCAGCTTTTACGAACGCAACATGATCACCGACAATTTCGAGACTGACTGGGAAGTGGTCCCGCAGGATCTGCAGCCCGGCGGCGCGAACCGCATCTGGGCGCGCGAGACCGAGAACAAGCTCTATCGCCTGACCCGCCGCAACTATTCCTATTCGGGCCGTCTCGACTGGGAGCCAAGCGCGGGCAACCGGTTCTTCGTGGAATCGATCTTCACCACCTTCACCGATGACGAAGCGCGCGACAATTACATCTTCGATCTCGATGATCGCCAGTCCGACCTGAATCGTCCCGCCAACCCGCCCTGCACCGTCGCGGTCAACACCAACCCGACCACCACCGGCTATGCCGACGTCTGCATCGGCAACACGCCGCTGAAGGGCACCGAATACGGGATCGACATCAACCAGCGCGCGACGCTGCGCGCCTTCGAACAATCGATCTTCACCAACACGCTGGGCGGCGATCACGAGTTCGGTGAAAGCTGGAAGCTGAGCTGGCGGCTGAACTATACCAGCGCGAAGGACGATCGCAGCGTCGTCGGCGAGGCGCGGTACGAGAGCCCGTCGACGCGCAACCTGCGCCCCACCATCGCCTATGATTTCACCAATCCACAATTGGCGACCTTCAAGCTCTACCGCACGATCGGCGCGAACAGCGGTCCCTTCTCGGCCGGGGCGCAGGTGACCAATATCGACGATTTCAGCCGCCCGCTGACGTCGCTGACCTCGGGCCAGTTCGTCGATGTCACCAAGGCGTATACGGGCAAGTTCGGGTTGAGCCGCGAATTGTCGCTGTTCGGCGGCGAGGGAACGATCACCTTCGGCGCGCAATATGACCGGCGCACGAAGGAAGCCAACGAAGCCCAGCTGTCGATCACCAACGCGCAGGCGACGGCGGCAGGCATCTCGACGACATATCTGCCGGATTCGCTCGATACGCCGTTCAAGGGGAAGATCCCGCTTTCCTACAATTTCCGCTATTTCGACATCCAGAAGATGCGCGACAATGTGAAGAAAGCGCAGGCGATCGCGGCCTATGTGCCGCTGGCCGGCAATTACTATAATGTCCGGGAAGAAGTGTACGCCGCCTATCTGATGGGCCGGGTCGCCTATGACTGGGGCAGCGTGCTGGGCGGCGCCCGCATCGAGCATATCAAGAATCGGGGCATGGCGTTCGCGAACGCGAGCGCGGCCACGCCCGTCCTCGCGGAGAATGACCTGACGCTGGTCTATCCCAGCCTGCATCTCAATTTCGACGTCGCCAGCGACAAGAAGCTGCGCGTTTCGTTCAACACCGGCGCGGCCCGCCCCGATTATGATCAGCTGCGTCCGAACTTCACCTATAACGACGCCAACCAGACGATTTCGGGCGGCAGCCCCCTCGCCAAGCCCGAACGCGCTTATGGTGTCGACACCTACTTCGAATGGTATATCCAGCCCCAGGGCTATGCGATGATCGGCGTCTTCTACAAGAAGCTGCAGGATGTGCTGTTCGATGATACCCGGACGTTCGGACTGAACATTCTGAACAGCAACGGCGTCGACCGCTCGCAATACAGCTTCAGCGGCATCACCAACGGCGGCAGCGGCTATATCTACGGCGCCGAAGCCGCGCTCCAGCTGCAGCTCGAGCCCTATACCGCGGATCTGGGATTGCCTTCCTGGATGGGTGGTTTCGGCGTCTCGGCCAATATCACTTTCAACAAGAGCAGCGCGACCGATCCGGCGGGCCTGAAGGTCAAGCTGCCCGGAACCTCGGACGTCGTCTACAATGTCGGCGGCTATTACGAGAAATACGGTGTGTCGATGCGCTTGAACTACCAGAAGCGCACGGCCTGGCTCGACGGTCTGGGCGCGGCCGTCGATGGCGGGAATGTGTTCTGGGCCGGCGAGGACGAACTGGACTTCTCGGCGCGCTATGCGGTGAACCGCAATCTCGAAATCTATTTCGACGCGTCGAACCTGCTCAACGGCCCCGGCCGTCGGTATGTGCGTGAATCGGCCTACACCATCGAATGGGAGAAGCAGGGCCGCCGCTTCACCGGTGGTGTCCGGTTCAACTTCTGATCCGCAATATGACGCGCGGCGCCGGTTTCGCTGGCGCCGCGCGTTCGACGGATCGATTTGTCATTCGACACGATGAAACGAAGGGCGCTATCCCGGTTCAGCACCACCAGGGATCGAAATGAATGCGACTTCTGATCGTGGAAGACGATGAGCGCGCCGCCCGGCAATTGGCGGACGACCTGGAAGAGCTGGGCCATGAAACCCTGCTTGCGCCCGATGGACGGGTGGCTCTGTCATATGCCACCGATCGCAAGTTCGATGCGGTCTTGCTCGATGTGATGTTGCCCCATGTCGATGGTGTGGGGGTTGCGAAGCTGCTGCGCGACCGCAAGGTCGATGTGCCGATCATCATGCTGACGGCGTTGGGGGATCTGGAACAGCGGCTCGCCGGGCTCGAAGCGGGCGCCGACGATTATCTGATCAAGCCGGCCGCGCCGCTGGAGATCGAGGCGCGGTTGAAAGCCATCATGCGCCGGGCATCGATGACCAATGATTCGGGCATCATGCGGGCGGGCGATATCGAGGTGAACGAGGTCAAGCATCGCGCGGTGCGCGGCGGGCGGTTGCTGAAACTGCCGAACCTGGAATTCCGCCTGCTGTGCGAACTCATCCGCAACGCGAACAGCGTCGTTACCCGGCAGATGCTGTATCAGGCAGTGTGGAACTATGATTTCGAACCGGCGACCAATGTCGTCGAATCCTATGTGCGCAGGCTGCGTGCCCAGTTGATGCAGAATGGCGAAAGCGATCCGATCGTTACGATCCGGAAGGTCGGCTATATGCTGACTGATACCAAGGTTCGATGAGTGTGACTCATCGAACCTTGGTGAAGCCCGGGCGGCGTTTGAGCGTTGCAAGGTGCGGATGCGTCAGCATCCCTGCACCTTCGTATGACGCCGACTGACGTGCGACCGAGGTCGCTCCGCGCTATTATCGGGATCTATGTTGCGATCTTTCTGGTCGCGCTGATCGCCGTGCGTGCCGCCAACTATACGGTGACGCACACGGCGCTCGGCAAGGAGGTCGATCGGCGGCTGGCGACCGAAGCCGTCGCGATCGTCGGCGAGGGGAACGAAACCGATCAGCGTGCGGTGATCAAGCGTATCGAGGCCGCGGAGGTCGATCACGATACTGCCGATCTCTATTATATGCTGGTGAACGCGGATGGGCAGCGCATCGCCGGCAAGCTGAAGCTGCCCCGGCTGCCGCCGATCGGCTATTCCGATTTCGACGAAGATGCGCAGGTTCCCGATGTCGCGCATGGGCGTGCACTGACGCGACAGCTGAACAATGGCGCGACGCTTGTCGTCGTGTCCGACAATGACGTACTGGACAGTTTCGATCGCCTGCTTTTCCGCGTCCAACTGATCGGATTGGGCATCACCGCGCTGATCGTGATCGGCGGTGCCATCGGCATAACGCTTGCGATCGGCGCGCGCATGCGGGCGATGCAGCGCACGGTGGACAGGGTGATCGCTGGCGACCTGCGCAGCCGCATTCCTCTGGATGGTTCGCATAGCGAATTCGATCAGCAGGCCGCGGCCTTCAACCGGATGCTCGACCGGATCGACGATCTGATGACGAACGTCAAACATGCCGCCAAGGATGTCGCGCACGAGCTGAAAAGCCCGCTGTCCCGGTTGCGCGGCAAGGTCGCGGCACTCAGCCGCCATGCTGCCGGCAATCCGCTCGAACCCGATATCGACGAAATCCTCGAGCAGGTCGATCAGATGATCGAACTGTTCTCCAGCCTGTTGCGTCTTTGGGAAATCGAAGGCGGGCACAGGCTCGAACGATTTGCCGATGTCGATCTGGGCGATCTGGCACGCGAAGTGGGGCAGACGCTCGAGGCGGTTGCCGACGATATGGGGCAAGCGCTTGTCATTGGGGTCGATGGTCCTGTGCCGATGCGCGGCGACATCAATCTGTTGCGGCAGATGATCGTCAATCTGATCGAGAATGCCATTCGCCATACGCCCTCGGGCACGCGCATTTCGGTGGAAGCGACTGTGCGGGATCGGCGCGCCATGCTGATCGTCCGCGACACTGGTCCCGGCATTCCGGCGGCTCAGCACGATGCCGTGATACGGCGTTTCGGACGGCTGGAGGCGGAGAACAAGCCGTCCGGCCAAGGGCTGGGGTTGACCCTGGTCGATGCCATTGCCCGCCTTCATGCCGGAACCCTGGCGCTGGAGGATGAAGGCCCCGGCTTGCGCGCCGTCGTCTTGCTGCCGTTGCATTGATGAGGAGGTCCGGCCCGGATGCCTGTTGAAGCATCCGGGCCGTCCTTCGCAGGTTCAGAACCTGATGGTTCCTTCGAGTCCGAACGTGCGCGGCGCGTTGAAATTGCCGTAGTCGCCCAGCACATTGTTGATGTTGCCGACCGCGGTATTGCCGAATGCGGGCAGGCTGTTCGATGGGTCTCGGCGATACACATGGGCCTCGTTGAACAGGTTGCGTGCCCATGCCGAGACCGTCAGTTTAGAGCTGCCATACCCCAGGTCGATATCGGCCAGTGAGATACGTCCGTTGATGATCAGCGAGGAATCGTTCTTGGTCGCATATTGGTCGAAGGTCTGCGTCGCATCGGAATAATTGCCGTCGAGATGCAGCTTCAGGGTCATGCCGCCGACCGGCTTGGCATAGTCGATCGCGCCGCTCGCCGCGTTGCGTGGTGTGAAGACGATATACACATTCTGGATGACGCCGGTGAACGGGTTCGCGACCGGCGGAATCTTCGTGTGGGTATAGGCATAGGAACCGGTCAGGGTGAGGCCCTCGACCGGGTTGATCGTCAGATCCGCCTCCAGGCCCCGGATCTTGGTCGTGCCCGGCGCATTGACGGTTTCGACGGTGTTGCGGTTCGAATTGGTGATCGCATCGAACGAGACCGAACTGAAGTCGATCTGGCTGCCGGTGCGATCCATGATGTAGCCGGCCAGGTTCAGGCGGACACGGTGATCGAGGAACTCGGTCTTCGCGCCGATTTCATACGCCTTCACCTTTTCGGGGCCGAACTCGCGATAGGTGACCGAGCGTGAGCTGGCACCGCCCGAGCGATAGCCCGTCGAATATTTGGCATAGAGATTGATGCCCGGCGCCGCATCATAGGCAAGGATCGCCAACGGGTCGAAATGGCTGGTGTTCTGGCTGTAGCTGTACGGGCGCGCGATGTTGTTGACGATATAGAGTTCGCCCGAACGATCGTCCCAGGTGTTGCGGCCGCCGATCGTGACATGCAGCTGATCGACCGGCGAATAGGTCGCCTGGCCAAACACCGCGTAGCTTTTTGCTTGGGCACGGCTGGCGCGGTCGATCGAGCGATGGCCGGGCTGCTGGTTGGTAGGATCGTTGATGGTGTAGCCGGTGCCGGTGGCGTTCCACGTGTTGGAATTGGGTGTCGCCGCGTCGTCGCTCACCCGCTCGTTGAAATAATAAAGGCCGGCCGCATAGTCGATCTTGTCGAAGCTGCCGACCGCCTGAAGCTCCTGGCTGAACTGGTGCTGATACAGGTCGGCAAGGCTGTAGCGGCTGAACGCGCCGCCGGGCGTGTAGACCGGCGGACGGTGTGCGCCGCCGCTATTGTCCCACTGGGTGGAGCTGACATCGCGCCATGCGGTGATCGAGCGGAGTTCGATCTCCGGCGCGAGCTGCCACTTTATCGCGCCGGTATAGCCATGCGTCTTGTCGATGCTGGGCTGCTGCGGCACGCCGATGTCCGCGGTCTTCATCCGATCGGTGCCGGCGATCTGAACGATCGAGGGGAGCGGCTTGACCGTCCCGCTGAGCGAGGTGAAGTTGGTTCCCGGCGTGACGCAGGTCGTGGCTGCGGTGACCGCGCCGGCCACGCAGCCATTCGGATTGTAGTTGAGCAACTGGCTGTAGAAAGGCGAATTGGCGTCTCGGCCGACATCATAGGACAGGTCGACCGTCAGATTGCTGGTCGGCTTCCAACGGGCTGCCGTGCGCAGGCCGCGACGATCATAATAATTCCATCCGGTCTGGCCCGCGAGCGGGTTCTTGATCGTCGCACCCTGATATTGGACGACGCCGTCGACCTTCACGCTGATATTGGCGAATTCGGGCAGGTCGATATGGATGTCGCCATTATAGCCGCCATAGTTGCTGACGCCGCCGGTCATGCGGCCGCCGAACACGCCGGTCGGCGCCTTGGAAACGATGCTGAGCGCGCCACCCTCGGTGTTGCGTCCGAACAAGGTGCCCTGCGGTCCCTTGAGCACTTCGATACGCTCCACGTCGAACAGCGCGGCGTTCAGCCCGTGCTGGCGGCCAAGGTAGACGCCGTCGATATAGACGCCGACACCCTGTTCGCGCGCGGGCTGGTTCGCGTCGAGCGGCACGATACCGCGGATGCCGATGGTGAGTGCGGTCTGGCGCGCTTCGAACGTCGCGACTCGCAGGCTGGGGATCGCGCCATCGGCAAGGTCGTAAAGGCTCTGCACATGGCGATCGGTAAGCGCCTGAGTGTTCAGCACGTTGATGGCGATCGGCGTCTTCTGGAGATTCGTTTCGCGCTTGGTGGCGGTGACAACGATATCGCCCAGCCCCTGGCCGTCGTCGGGGGCTTCGTCGGCGCTCGTTGGCGCCTGTGGGGGCGTGGTCTGCGCCAGCGCCGGCGTCATGGTGGTGGCCATCAGCGCACTGCCCAGCAGCAGTCGCAGGCGAAGGCCTGTCGTGTAGGTCATGCTTGGTCCCCTTCTATGGAATCTGGTCCGGATGGGGCGCAGCTACACAGGCTTCAGGTCAGAATTGTTACAATCAGTGTCACATAAGCAATACTATCGCGTCATTTTCGCGTCATTTTTGTTAAATTGAAGAATATGATTCAGTATTTTTTAGAATACAAAGATAGATATTGAATAGCGTGAGGCAATTGTTGGCACTTAAACTTCTGATAAATCGATCTATCGGGGATAATTAATATGATACTGCTACATATGATGAGGTGTAAGTTGAGATCGATTGTAGGCGATTTGTAGGGCGCGGGCGGTTTTATCCTGGAGCGCCCATTATGCTCCGTCACCGCCCCGCGCTCGATTCTGGGCGGAGCGGCAGGTGTCGCGGCCTGGGTGCCGGTTGGCGCGCGCTTGGTGGAAGCGCGAAGCGCTCAAGATATCGGGTCGCGAGCCTTTCTTTCCCGGCAGGGCGGAATTGCCCTGCCGGGAAAGGCTTTAGCGGCCGAGATAGCGGATCGAGGAGACCTCTCCGGCGACGCCGCCAAGATGGGATTGGCTTCCGCGCACGGTGACGCATCTGCCACGAAAATTGGTCTTCGAGCAGAGCTGCCAGCGTCCCGTCCCGCGCAGGCTGACGGCCCGGTCATTGAAGCCAAATTGTCTCAAGTCGCTGATTGCGCGCCGCACGGTCAGATAACTGCCGCGCCAATTCCGCCCGGAATAGAGAGTTGCGACCGAATGGCCTGGATTGACGACTACGGGCGGGCGGGGCGGCTGGGGCCGGGGTGGCCTTGGCGGTTGTGGTCTGGGCGGTCGTGGCGGCTGGATTTCGGGACGACCCGGTCTGGGCGGTTGGATCTCGGGGCGGCCTGGTCTGGGTGGCTGGATTTGGGGGCCGCCAGGGCGTGGCGGCTGGACCTGAGGCCCGCCAGGCGGCGGCGGGGTGGGACGGACCTGCTGCGGACTCTGTGCCTCCGCCAGGGACGTGAGCATCATGGCTCCGGCTGACAATGCCAGCGTCAAGGCTGTCGCAATTTTCATGTCATCCTCCTCCTTTGTGCAAGAGACGTCGAGGCTGACACAGGTTGCACCCGCAACCAAGGCGTTTCCACGCTGACGGTGCCTGTCACGATTGATTGACCGCACGCCCCGCGCGTGACATTTTTCCAAAAGGAAACTTTCGATTGCGATCATAAGCGGGGGCGATGATGACCGACCATGAAGCACTGAATCCGGGACGCCGCCGTTTCGCGCTGGGTGGGCTCGCGGCAGTGGGTGGCATCGGTCTGCTCCCCGGCCTTGCCTGGGGCGGCGACGCCCCTGCCGACAATCCCGGGCCGATCCCGCCGCGCATCAAGGCGCTCTACAAGAATTCGGTGGCGATCGACTGCCTGGCGAGCCCCAACACCTTCAACGTTAATTATCCGGTTGGCGGCAGGGAGCTATCACCCGAGCAATTGCGCAATATCAAGGCGAGCGGGCTGACCGCGGTGAACATGTCGGTCGGCGGTCCGACGGTCGAGCGCACCCGCGATCGCATCGCCGACATCAAGGCGGACATCGTCCGCCATCCTGACGCGCTGATGCTGATCCGGAATCATGCCGACATCGCCAAGGCCAAGGCAAGCGGCAAGCTCGGCATCATGCTCGGCTTTCAGGGGCTCGAGTGGATGAAGGACAATCTCGACCTGATCGACGAATTCGCCGCCGCGAATGTCATGATCATGCAGCTCACCTATAATCAGGAAAGCAGCATCGGTTCGGGATCACTGTCGCGCGATCCGGCGCCGGGGCTGGAGGCTGTCGGCCGCGAAGCGATCCGCCGGATCACCGCGAAGCGCTCGATCGTCGATCTTTCCCACTCGCACGCGCAGACTGCGCTCGATGCCGCACGCGAATCGACCAAACCGATCATCCTGTCGCACACCGGCTGCCGCGCCGTTTACGATCACCCGCGCAGCCAGCCCGACGAAGTGTTCAAGGCGGTGGCGGCCAAGGGCGGTGTGCTCGGCATCTACATCATGCCATTCCTCGGCGTCGACACGCTGGGGCCGAGCCGCGCGCTCGTCACGCGCCACATCCTCCACGCACTCAAGGTCGCGGGCGAGGACCATGTCGGCATCGGCAGCGATACCTCGATCACGCCGATCCTCTATGACGACGGTTATCGTGCCGAACTCAAAAGATTCATTGCCGGTCGTGCGGGCAACAACATCTCCGCGCCGCTCGAGGATAGCGGCATGCCGTTCAGCACGCCGGGGCTGAACACCCCGCGCCGGCTGGAGGTGATCGCCTGGGATCTGGCGCAGGCCGGCGTCAAGGATGCGGTTATCGCCAAGGTGATCGGCGGCAATTTCAACCGCGTGTTCGGCGAGGTCTGGGGTTAAGCGAGCTTGAAGGTTCGGCAAGGGATCACTCCCGATCAGCCGTCCTCGGTGAGGCGATTGTCGGTCGACATATGCTTCGAGAACCAGAACATCGTCCGGGCGATAAAGTCGAAAACCGCCGGCATGGTGCGGACGCCGTGGCCTTCATAGGGATAGGTGAGAAGCACGCTTTCGGCGCCGACGCTCTGCACGGCGCGATGGAATTCGAGCGCCTGGCCCGGCGGTGTGATCTTGTCCAGCGCGCCGCAGATATTGAGCGTCGGTGTCGTCACGCGATGCGCCTGGTGGATCGGGCTGCGCGTGAAATATTTGCCCGTCGGGTTGCTCAGGCGATCGTCCAGAAACATCTCGCAAAAGGTCGGGACATTGCAGGTCAGATGCTGGCTGACCCAGTTGGTCACCGGCGCCACCGGCACCGAAGCTGCGAAGCGCTGATCCTGCGTGATCAGCCATGCGCTGATGAAGCCGCCATAGCTGCCGCCCGTCACGCCGATGCGCTTGGGATCCGCAATGCCTGCCGTCTCCAAGGCATCGAGTCCTGAAAGATAGTCATGGGTATCCGCCCCGCCCATGTCGCCGAACACGCGGCGGGCGAAAGCCTGTCCTCGCCCGCTCGATCCCCGCGGATTGGGCTGGAACAGCGCATAGCCGGCGGCGAGCGCCATCTGGGCGAAGGCCGAGCGGCCGATATAGAGCGGTCGCGTATACCAGACCGGGCCGCCATGGACCTGCATGATCAGCGGATGCGGGCCGGGGCCCGGCGGCGTCACCAGCCACCCATGGATTTCGAGGCCGTCGGGCGCCGTCCAGCTGAAGTCGCGCGCTGACCCCAATGGTCTGACCGCGGCATCGGTCTCGGGCGAACCAAAGCGCCGGATTTCACGCGCCTGGCCCTCTTTGAGAGCAATCAGGGTCGGCGCCTCGAAAAAGGACTCGACCAGGAACAGGACGTTTGTGGGCGCGCCCAGCGGAGCGACCTCCGGGAACATCGTGCCGGACGGTGTCTGCTCCTCTCCCGTCCAAAGCGCGAGACTGGCCTCCGTCCGTCGGTCGAGCAGGCCGATGAGGGTGCCAGGGCCTTGCGCCGCCACGAACAGCAGCTGGTCCTCGTCCCGCCAGTGCAATTGCACGACATCCGCGTCCAGGGTCGCCGGCCGGGTGATCGCTCCGCTCTCGACATCGATCAGGCGCAGATCGCCCGCAACGATATTGCGGTCGCTGCACACCGCCTCGACGACGGCAACGGTCTTGCCGGACGGTGTGGCGGTGAGCCAGCCGAGTTGGTCCGCAGGCTGGAAAAGCGTGCGCACGGCGCCGCTGTCGATCTCGATCAGGCGCACATCGGCTGAATACCACCAGGTTTCTTCGGGCTGATCCGAGCAGATGGCGGCGATGTGACGCGGCCCGCACCATACGGCCTGCCAGATATTGACGCCCGGCGTCGTCACCTGGCGCACCGCATCGGCCGCCGGATCGTAGAGCCATATGCTGCGCCAGGGTGTGGCTTCGGGCATGCCCTCGATCGTCGGCGCCCAGGCTGCGTGGTCATCGACCTCGTGGTTCACATCGACCGAAAAGGCACCCTGCGCACCGGCAAGGTCGGAGCCATAGCCCGCGACGCCGAGGAGAAGCGTTTTTCCGTCCGGGGACCATTGGATGTATTCGACGAAACCATCGACCGCAGGCGTGGCCCGGTCGGTGCGGCTATCAAGATCGAGGATGCGCAGGCGGTTGATATGGGCCTGCTCGCGATCCGACAGAAAAGCGATGGAGCGCCCATCGGGCGACCATTTGGGCGAATGGTCCGAGCGGGGGCCGTGCGTGAGAATCTCGATCTCGCCGGAGCCGAGGTCGACCAGCGCGATGCGCGTCGACGATGTGCCTTCGCGTCCCGACAGTCCCTCAAGTGCATCGCATATGGCCGCGGCCGCAACCGCCTGGCGGCCGTCGGGACTGGCCATGAGCTGGCCGAGCGTGGATGCCTGCCCGGTTCCCGGACGGAGCCATGCCCTGGTGAGATCCTCGGCCGTCTTGAACAGCGGATGATTGCGAAAGTCGGTTTGCATGGCCAATGTCTCGTGTTGAATTGGAGTTCACAAGGCGACTGCCGATCCCGCGCGGTGCGGCGGCAAGGCGAATTGCAGTCACCCTAACCGCCGCAGCGCCGATCGCTTAGTTGAACGTACAAAACTGTTTGGTGATCGTCGGAACATTCCGACGCCCCGATCCCGGCCATGCCTGGGCGGCGGTCAAATAACGGGCAGTCCGCGGCGACGCAGCTCGCTGGGGGTGGTGCCGAAGCGGCGTTGAACCGCCATCGAGAAGCTGGATGGATGACTATAGCCCACCGCATAGGCGATCTGGGTGATCGAGCTATCCCGCTGATTCAGCAGCGTGAATGCGTGCTCCATCCGCCGGTCGGCGATATAGTCATATACCGTCTGGCCGACGATCTGGCGAAAGCCGACGCACAGGCTGCTGCGGCTGAGCCCCACTTCGTGCGCCAGATCCTCGAGCGATGGCGGCGTGACGAAATTCTCGGCCAGCAGGCGTTGCGCCTTGAGCACGCTGCGTGTCGTCAGCGCCGATGTTTCCGGCGAACCGAAGCTCTCCTCCTGCGCCATTGCCTTGAAGGCATGGCAGAGGATCTCGATTGCCTTCGACCGGATGAACAGCCGCCGGCTATGCCCCTCCAGGTCGCAGGCCTGCATATCCTCCAGACAGCGCAACAGGCCCCGGCCAAGGGGCAATCTTCTCGCGATGCTGCGCTGCAGGTCTCCCGCGATGAAGGCCTGCACCTCGGCGGGCAGCTCCAGCGTGCCCTGCGCATACAGGCGCTTGAGCGTATTGCGGTGGATGATGATGGAGGCGCCCTGATTGCAGCCGCCGAACGCAGCTTCGGCCGGCGGCATGCCGGGCGGCTCGATGATGATCGACGCTCCGGGCCCCCGGATGTCGATCCGATCGCCGTCCGCCGTCGCATATTCGCAATCGCCGTCGCTGGCGATGCGGACGCGCAGCATGTTCGGTGCCGATACCGACATCGCATAGGGCGTGGCGTAGGTGATGTCGGTGATCTGGGCGAACAGGCCGTCGGCCAGGCCGCAAAACTCGGAATGGCCGCCGCCCCAGCCCTTGGCGAGATGGGCCCGATAATGGCTGGGGTCGCCGAGCGGCATGATCATCTCGACCTCGGCCGGTATCTCACCCACCTCGTCGACCGCATAGGTTTTGACGGCATAGGGCAGCGCAACGGGCAGAAACTCGTCGATCGCCGAAAAGCGCCGCAACCGGCCCGCATCGGCGGGACGCTGGACCAGCGCGGGCTTGGCAGCGGTCCGGCGCTTCGCGGGCACGCGACCGACCGGGTTCAGGGCCGGGCTGGCGGACCGCGTGGCTTGATCATGGCTCGACTGACGCATGACACCCTCCTTCTGGTCGTCGATTCCGACGATCTCCGAACAGTTCTGTACGCTCGACTATGACCTTGATCCAGTGCCGTGGCTAGTGGGCGCCGTCGAAAACGCATTGGACGGGTGCAGAAGGATGGCCTCCACAGGGGGCTGGAATGCGCGCTCCGGCCGTATTGAGGAGCATCGCATGACCGAGATCAGTCCTTCCGCACATCCTGCCCGACTGGATTATCCCGGGGTGGAACCACGCCCGGAGACCGTCGAATTCGGCGGAATTCGCTATCAGGACCCGTTCCGCTGGCTGGAAGAGGATACGGACCCTGTCGTAACCGCGTGGCAGACCGCGCAGGACGAGCTTACCCAGGCACACCTCATCGACCTTCCGGCGTTCGGCCCCTTTGCCGACAGGCTGGCCGTGATCGGCGCGACGGAAGACCCGACCGTTCCTGTATTCGCCGGTGGACGCTGGTTCAGAAAATATGTGCCGGACGGCGAAAATCTGGCGGTGGTCGAGCTGTCCGAAAGCCCCACCGGGACCGGTCGGCGGGTCGTGGATCTGAATGCCATGCAGACGGGCGAGCCCTTGCAGTTGAGCGGCTTCATTCCCTCCCCCGACGGCCGCAAGGCGATTTTCGCCTGGGCCGCAGGCGGACGCGAAGAGCCGAACGTCCAGATCATCGATATCGACACGGGCAAAATTCTGGTCGACGGTATTCCACAGAAACAGCCAATGTCCTTCGCCTGGCTGCCGGACAGCCGCGGCATTCTCTACATGGCGCTGGACGTCAGTATCTCCACCGGTACGAAATTGTTCCGGCTCGACTTGGACAGCCCTGCTCAGCCGATCGCCGAGCCCGTCGAGTTCGACCATCCGGTCGTTCGCCCCGTGGCGTCGGCCGATGGGCGTTACGTGCTGGCGTTCGTCGATCACCTCGCGCCACGGCCGCATTATATCCTGGACACCCAGGGCGATGGCGAGTGGCGGCCGTTCCTGAAGGACATGCCGGGCATCTTCCGCGGCGATATCCTGGGGGACAATTTCATCGCCATCACCGACGATGCCGCCCCGTGCGGGCGGCTGGTGTCGATCCCGCTGGCCACGCCGACGCAACGCGAGACCTGGAAGGAGATCGTGCCGGCGTCCGAGGCCATGCTGGGCACGGTCCTGATCACCGGCGGCCGGGCCCTGCTGCTCGACCTGGTCGATTGCTATGCGCGGCTCCGCGTGTTCGGACAGGATGGCGATCTGGAGGGTGAAATCGCGCTGCCGGGTCGCGGCGTGGTCAACAGTTTCAGCCACTTCAACGTTCTTTTCACGATGATCGACCCCGTCGTGCGCGCCGATGAAGGTCAGGTCATCTTCACATTCTCGACCTTTGCGACGGCGCCGGTGCTTTGCCTGGCGGACGTGGCGACACGTCAGCTGACCAGCCTCAGCGCGCCATCCTGGCAGCTCGACGTCCAGGTGCTCGATCTCGCGGGCAAAAGTGCCGACGGCGCGCGTGTCACCTATCAGCTGGTAGCCCGCCGCGACCTGGATCTGTCGACCCGCCCGCCCACCGTCATCCACGGCTATGGCGGCTTCAATGTCTCGGTTCTGCCGGGATGGCTGGGCAGCCAATGGGCCGCCTGGATCGAAGCCGGCGGGGTGCTGGCGGTGGCGCAACTGCGCGGTGGCGGCGAATATGGGACGCCCTGGTGGGAACAGGGGCGACTGAAGCACAAGCAGAACAGCTTCAACGATGTCTTCGCGGTCGCCGAGGATCTGATCGCGCGCGGCCTTGCGACGCCCGATCGGCTGGGTGTGATCGGCGGGTCGAATGGCGGCGTGATGGCTGCCGCGGTCGCTGTCCAGCGCCCCGACCTGTTCCGCGCCAGCATACCCCAGGTGCCGATCAGCGATGTGCTGGGGCGCCTGCGCGATCCGATCACGATGGTGTCCACGCTGGACTATGGCGATCCGTCCGATCCCGAGATGGCGGCGATCCTCTACGCCTGGTCGCCCTATCAGAATATCCGCGACGATATCGCCTATCCCGCCATGCTGATCGACTGCGGCGGCAACGATCCGCGATGCCCGCCCTGGCACGGCCGTAAGCTTGCGGCGCGTCTGCAACAGGCCAGCTGCAACGACTTTCCGATATTGTTGCGCGTGCGTGCGGAGGCGGGGCATGGCGCTGTCGGCAAGGATCAGAGACGTCGCCAGTCGGCCGAGGTGCTGGCCTTTCTGGCCGAGGAACTTCAGCTGGCTGTCTGAGCTGATGGTCCCGGGATCGGCGGTGGGGTCACCGCCGGTCTCCGGAGCCCTTATTCCTACTCTCTCCGAACAGTTTTGTACGTTCGCCTAAGCGCACAGTCCCGTCATTCACTATGCAAATAGTGGGAGTTCTGACTTTACAACAACATAGCAGATCGGGGAGTTGCGGCATGACGAAATGGGTATTGGCCTTGATGGCGAGCACGGCGTTGTTTCCGGTTGCCGCCTATGCCCAGGTCGACGCGGAGAACGGCACGGGTGATCACTCGACCGAGCAGTTGAACGACATCATTGTGACCGCGCAGCGCTACGAGCAGCGCCTTCAGGACGTGCCGCTGTCCGTCAGCGTTGCCGGCGCGAAGGAACTCCAGGCGCGTGGCGCAAGCGACCTCAAGGATCTGCAATATTCGGTGCCGGGCCTGTCGATCTTCGAACTGGGCGTGGGCCGTCAGCAGACTCAGCTTCGCGGCATCTCGACCTCGATCGGCTCGTCGACTGTCGGCGTCTATCTCGACGAAACCCCGCTCGCGCTCGATACGCAGGGCGACGCCTTCAATGTCCGCCTGCTCGACCTGGAGCGTGTGGAAGTGCTGCGCGGTCCGCAGGCGACGCTCTATGGCCAGGGTTCGATGGGTGGCACGATCCGCTACATCCCCGCGGCGCCCCGGCTCGACGCGTTAAGCGGATCGGTCGACGGCGAATATTCGTTCACCAGGGACGGCGCCAGCAACGCCAGGGCGGTTGGCGTGCTCAACCTGCCATTGTCCACCGATACGCTCGGCCTGAGCCTGGTCGCGGGCTATGAGCGGATCGGCGGCTATATCGACAATGTCGCAAGCGGCGCGAAGAACACCAATTCCGCCGATATCTACACGGTGCGCGCCAATCTGCTGGCGAGGCCGACCGATCGGCTCACCCTGTCGCTGCTGGGCCTCTATCAGGAATCGAAGCTGGCCAGTCAGGATCTTGGCATAGACCGGAAAACGACCACACCGATCGATCAGCCGATCAGGGATCGCTACACGCTGATCCAGGGCAAGGCGAGCTACGACCTCGACTTCGCCGAACTGAGCGGTTCGGCCAGCTATGTCGATCGTCGTAATGAGACGCAGTTCGACGTGTCGCCCTTCTTCGTGCCGCTGATGACGCTGCTGGGTTTCCCGGCCGGCTACATCGATCGGATCGGCCTGAGCGCCACCAGCAAATACGAGATCAAGACCGGCGAGGTGCGGCTGTCTTCCCAGGGCGACGGGCCCTTTGGCTGGCAGGTCGGCGTCGCCTATCGCGATCTGAAACTTTTCCAGTTCGGCGGCGATTTCACCGCGCCGGGCACACTGCCCTTCGCGATCGCGAAGAGCGAAGACCATACGCGCAACAAATCCTATGCGCTGTATGGCGAGGGCCGGTACGACCTGACGCCCAAGCTCCGCGCGACGGTGGGTCTGCGATATTTCCACGAGGCCAAGACGCGGACGATCGAGAGCACGAACCTCGGCCTCACCACGACCGATCTTGGCGACGACAGCTTCCATTCGTTCAACCCGCGCCTCAACCTGAGCTACGCGTTCACGCCCGATTCGATGGTCTATGTGAACGTCGCCAAGGGCTTCCGCAGCGGCGGCTTCAACCAGACTTCGGCGGGCGGCGGCGTGATTCCGGTGGAGCCATCCTATAAGCCGGACTCGATCTGGACCTATGAGGCGGGCACCAAGCATCAGCTGTTCGATCGCAAGCTGATCCTCGATGCCAGCGTCTACCGGACCGAATGGTCGGACGTTCAGTCGAACAATTTCGCGCCGGGCGGCATCTTCCTCATCGTCAACAATTCGGGCCATGTCTCGGGCTGGGGCGTCGACCTGTCGGCCACGGCCCGGCCGACTGACGCGCTGACGCTGGGCGCGACCTATGGCTGGAACAATCTGAAGTTCGACGAGACGACGGCCGACAAGGCGAAGGGCGATCCGGTCGACGCCGCGATCCGTCAATCCTGGTCGGCCTCCGCCGATTTCCGCCCGCCGCTGACCGACAGCATCACCGGCATCTTCCGGGTCGACTATCAACATGCCGGCAAGGGGCAGTTCACCCTGCGCAACCTGGCCATTCCGATCATCAAGCGTCCCGCCCGCGATCTCGTCAATGCGCGGATCGGCGTGGCGTTCGACCAGGTCGAGGTCGCGCTGTTCGCGAACAATCTGTTCGACGAGGATGCGCCGATCGTCAGGGGACCGTTCAGCACGAGCGTCGAGAATGTCGAGCAGCGACCGCGCGTGATCGGCATCAGCGCCGCCATGAAATTCTAGAGGGCAGTCGAAAAACACTGTCATTGCGAGCGCAGTGAAGCAATCCAAAAGGGGGCATCCGATATTGGGTCGACCCGATCACGAGGCCTGATCCATGCATGTCACGAATGAAGCCTCAGCGACGGCCATGGCGAAAGCGCCCGCTTCGGCCTGGTATGCGCTCGCCATATTGATCGGCACGACATTGTTCGCTTTTGTCGACCGGCAGATCATCAACCTCATCGCGCCGTCGTTGCAAACCATGCTGGGCCTCAGCGATTTCCAGCTCGGTGCATTGCAGGGGCTCGGCATGGCGCTGTTCGCGAGCGCGGCCGGCTATCCGATCGGCTGGCTCGCCGATCGCTTCGGACGGCGCCTCATCCTGGGATGCTGCATTCTCGTCTGGTCGCTGTCGACCGCGGCTTGTGCCTTGCAGGACAGTTTTACGGGCCTGTTCGTGGCGACGGCAGGGATCGCCATTGGCGAGGCCGCGCTGTCGCCGGTCATCTTCTCGATGCTGCCCGATCTCTTTCCCGAGCGGCAGCGCAACACCGCCAATTTCATCTTCTTCGCGGCCGTGCTGCTGGGCGCCGCCATCGGTCTGGGGCTGGGCGGCGCAACGCTGCAGTGGCTGGCAACACATCAGCAGATGCTGCCCGGCGCCCTGGCGACCATGGACAGCTGGCGGGCGGCACTGATCATCGTCGCAGTGCCTGCGCCGCTGTTCATGCTGCTGCTGGCGACGATCCGCATGACTGGTCGCGCCGGCCGCGTCGTCAAGGCCGACGGTACCGAGGCTTCGGCCGATCTGTACCAGGTCCTGCCCTTCCTCCGCACGCATTGGCGGACACTGGTGTGCATCTATGGCGCGATCACTGCCTATACCCTGCCGCTCAATACCGGCTTCACATGGCTGCCGGTGCTGATGCCGCGGATCTTCGGAGTCGAGCCGTCGACGATCGGCATGCAATTGGGGATCACCGTCGCGATCGGCACGATCGTCGGACTGATATTGCCCGTGCTGGGCAGCCGCCTGTTGCGGCACGACGCAGCGCTCAGTTCGCTTCGTCTCGGGCGTCTCTTCATGATCCTGGCGGTCGTGCCGACGCTGCTCCAGCTTTTCGCTTCGGCACCATGGCAGGTCTATGCCGCGACGGGCATGCAACTGGTGTTCGGTCTGGCGACAGGTGCGCTGATGCCCGGCATGCTTCAGCAGATCGCGCCACCGGCACTGCGCGCGCGCCTCATATCGATCCTCGGTATCGTGGGGGCCCTGGCATCGGGCGCCGCGCCGATCCTGGTCGGGGCCGTCTCCGATCTGCTCGCCGCACCCAGAGGGATATTGACGGCGATCGTGATCGTCAGCGTACCGGGCTGGTTGATCGCGGCGCTGTTGCTCACGTTGGCGCGCCGCCCTTTCCTCGCCACCGCAGCCGCGGTGAGAGGGGAAGGGTAGATGTCCTGAGGCTGGGGTTTGATCCATCCGGATCTTGGCATTCCCCCGAAAGCGCGTTGGTGTCTGGGAGTTGCGGGGAATGAGCAGATAATCGCAGTGTCGAGACATGGTTTTGTGTCGGCTCGCTTGCACCCACAAATCCGTTCGGGCTGAGCTTGTCGAAGCCCTGTCCTTCTCCCTTAAGCCAGAAGAAAAGGCAGGGCTTCGACAAGCTCAGCCCGAACGGTTGGGGTATCCCGACACCGATAGCGCCGGGCATTTCCTGCTCAATCGGTCGCTTCTCAAAATCACGGCAAACCCTGCCCCGGCTCTCAGCCAACCAGCTCGTCGAGGAAGAAGGTCAGTTCCTCGGTATCCCGCTCGATGAAAAGCGCGCCGGTCATCACATTGTGGCCGGCGCCTTCGCGCACGCGCAGCAATGTCCGCAGGCCGGAACTGCTGGCCTCCTGCACCGCGGCGACCATCTTGCGGCTGTGCCATGGCGGGGTTGCGGTATCCTCCGCGCCCGCGTCGCAGAACAATGCGGGATAGCGAACCCCCGGCCGGACATTGTGATAGGGTGAATAGGCGTGCATCACGGGCGCATCGGCCGGGTCGTTCGGATTGCCATAGTCGATCATGACGACGCTGAACGTAAACGCATCCTTGCGGCATTGAATCAGGTCGAGAATGGGAACCTGGGCGATCGCGGCGCGGATCAGTTCGGGGCGCTGCGTGACGGCGGCGCCGATCAGCAGCCCGCCATTGGAGCTTCCCCAGATCCCGGTCCGCTCGGGCGTGGCAAAGCCGCGTGCCTGCAGATCCTCGATCACGGCGTAAAGATCGTCGAACGTCCCCTGTTTGCGGTGCATCCTTCCGCTCTGCCAGAATTCGGTATCGCGCTCGCCACCGCCGCGCAGATGCGCATGCACCCAGATGCCGCCGAGTTCGGTCCACGCCGCCGCCATCGGATTATAGTGGGGGATCTGGGGGACGTTGAACCCGCCATAACCGGTCACGATCACCGGCGCCGACCCATCGAGCGGCGTCGATGCCTTGCGCATGATGCGATAGGGCACAGGTCCGTGCGGCCCCTCGATCTGGAAATATAGCAGTTCGCGGTCGGCAAGTGCATGAACGGGCGCCTCCAGCTCGGTCAACGACATTGCGGCCAGATCGGCGCGATAGACGCCGCACCCACGATCGAGGCCGCTATGGACAAAGGTGCAACCATCGCCGTCCGGTGCGACGATATCGGAGGTGAGCATCAGCATATGGCCCTGGCCGAAGGGGCCGAAGGCGCCATCCCCCGGCAGTGGCACATTGCCCCGGTCATTGCCGTTCAGGTCGAGCGACCTGAGCCGCATGACACCGGATTCGATGGTCGAGAGCGCGACATAGTCGCCACATTGGGTGATCGATCCCAATTTGATCTCCGCCCGGGCGGGCACGATCTCGCGCCAGGTCGAGCGGTCTTCCGACGTGTCCAGGGGGATGGCGACGAGCCGGCACCAGCCCGATATGTCGTCGGTGATCGCCCAATATTCGTTCCCGACAAAGGCACCTTTGTACATGGCGGCGGCATCGGGCAGGAACCGGCTCCATGTGTCGCCGTCCATCCGGCGGATCCACAATGGACGCGGTGCGCCCTGATTGGCCATCACCGCTGCCCAGCGACCGTCCGACGATGTGATGACCCAGGCCGCGGGGTCGTCGAGCGCGATCGATTGCTGCTCGGCGTCACCCTCGACGGGCTGCCACCAGATTTGCGATTCTGGCATGATGGCGCCGTCGGCCAATTGGGTCATGGCGATCTTGCGAAAGAAGAATCCACGGCAGTCCCGCGTCCAGGCGATGCCCGTCGGGGCGATGAACTGCCCCATGTCGCGCAAGATCGTCCCGTCAGCGACATCGAGAATGAGATATTGGGTGGTCGCGGCGACGCTGAGTTGCACGACGACGAACCTGCCATCCGGCGACGGAACGGAGAGCAGCAGTTTCGCATCGGCGCCATGATCGCGTGGATCGATCAAGATGCGGCCTCTTGCGGTCGGGCTCGACGAGACCTGGAGCGCGGTGAGGGCACTGTCCGAAGGAGTCACGGTGCGGAACCAGCTGTCGCCGCAACGCTGCGGCGCCCAGCACGCCATGAGATCTTCGAAGGTCGAGCGCACCGCTGCGTCGACGGCGGCAGCATGCGGTGACGTGGCAAGCTCGGCGACGGCGGTCTCGTTCGCCTGCCTTTGCCAGTCCGCCACCTTGGGGTCGGCATCGTCCTCCAGCCAGCGGAACGGATCGCTGACGGCTATGCCGCCGATCGTTTCAGTCAGCATCATCATGTCCTCGCGTCAAAAATTCGGGCCCATTCGTCGAGGCTCTGTTCGAGCACCGGAATGGGCAAAGCGCCCTGTTCGAGTATGGCTTCGTGAAACTCGGCCAGGTCGAATTTCGGCCCCAGCGCCGCTTCGGCTTTCGCACGAAGCGCACGGAATTTCAGCAGGCCCCAGCGATAGCAGAGGGCCTGGCCGGGCAGGTCGGTTGCGTAGCGCAAGATTTCGCTGGTCACCTGCTCGGGCTTTTCCAAGGTGTTCGCGCTCATATAGGCATGGGCCTGACCGAGCGTCCAACCGAGCGCGTTGAGCCCGGTATCGACGACCAGCCGCTGCGCCACGAAGCGCTGATGCGACAGGAAACCATAATAGTCGTAAGGGTCGTCGAAGAGCCCCGCCTCGTTGCCGAGCCCGGATGCATATTCGGCCCATCCCTCGTTGAAGGCGGTGGAGATGAACAGGTTGCGGCGGATCTCGGGCAGCGCCTCATTTTCCTGTTGGCGCGAGAGATGGACGTGATGGCCCGGCACCAGTTCGTGGAAGATCAGCGCCGCGGCGTTCATCTGCATCCGATCGGGAATGCCATTGCCGCTGTAGAAATAAATGCCGTCGGCGCCGATTTCCTTCGGCTGGGCATAATAGCCGAAGGTCATGCCCGCCTCGAGTTCACGGGGCAGGCGCTTCACCATGGGTTTGGCGAGCGGCGCCTTGCGGAACATCCGGGCAAAGACCGGTGCCATCCCGTCGAGGTGCCGGCGATAGGTCGCCTCCAGCGCCTCGGCAGAGGACGCCTTGGCCCTGGGGTCGTGCAGCAGCCGCTCGTGGAACGACGCTTCATCGCCATTGTGGCCGAAATGCTCGACCCGCACGCGCGCCATCTCGGTGGCGAGATGCGCAACCTCGTCGAGCCCGGTCCGATGGATTTCTGCCGGATCGAGATCGGCGCCGAGATGATAGCGTAACCAGAGGCGATAGGCGTCGGCGCCGCCGGGTTGATGCATCATGCCGATGGCCATGGGGGCCGCAGCCTCATAGTCGGGGCCGATCGCGTCGAGCAGGCGTGCGCAGGCGGGCTTCAGCCGGTCTTCCACGATCGTGGACACCGCCGCCCGCGTCGCGTCGCTGGCGGACCGGCCTTCCGCCAGCGTGACGGCCGCGACCGCCATCGACACATGGCCTTCGAGCGAGCGGCGGGCATTGGGAAGCGCCGGCCGGGGCAAGCGCCAGCCCCGTTCTGCCTGCGCCAGTACGCGCTCACGCAGTCCCTCGATCCAATCCACAAGGTTGCCGGCCAGCGTCAGATAGCGCTCGGCCTCGGCCGGATCATCGAGGTCGATCGGCGCCAACAGCAGTTGCGGGATCAGCGACAGGAACATGCCCGAATAAGGCGCGATGCCGAAGCTGCTCCACCAGCGCAGCGGCTCGTCGATCTCGGTATCGAACCAGTGGCGGATATAGGCGGCGGTCAGCCGATCGGTTCGATCGAGGCCCGACAGGTCGATCCGATCGAGCCGGTCACGCCATTCGCGCGCGGCCGCAGCGGCGGCTTCCGCCTCGGCAAGGTCACCGCGACCGAATCCCGTGACTTTCCGGCCCGCGTTCGCGGCGGTGTACGGGTCGCGCTGGAGAAGCGCGTCCCAGGTTTCGGCGACGAGTGCGTCGAGCGCCTGTTTTGCGACGGTCGATTCACGATGTTTCGCGTCTTGCTGAATGGGTTCGGCTTGCACGCCTGATGATCCTCTCGAAAATTCCCGTCGAAACCCTAGGCGCCGGGAGGATCGGCGGCTTAGTCGAACGTATAAAACTGTTCGGATATCGTCGAAATTTCGGGGCGCGCGGATCGGGCATCATGCTCGATCCGCATGCGCATCAAACGGTCAGCTCGGCTTCGCGCGTGGAATGATCTTGGCGACGCGAAAATTATATTTGAGCGATTCCGCGATGCTCGACGTCTCGATGCTGAGCACGCCCGGCAGCGCATAGATGCGGTTGATCGGCGCATCGGCGGACAGGTTCTCGTCGAACTGGCCGATGACGAGGATGTTGTGCGTGCCCGCGATCACGATCACGCAGCGTGCTTCGGGAATGTCCGCGATCGCCTCCGCAACCGCGCGCAGTCGCGAAATCTCCGCGCGGATGCGGATGAACACCGAATTCCGCCGCTCGCCCTTGCTCGAATTGGTCAGTGCGGTGAAGCGGATCAGATCCTCTTCGCGCAGTCGTTTCAGCCGGGCGCGGACGGTGCCTTCGGTCACGCCCAGTTCGTCCGCGACAGTGCGATTGCTCTTGCGCGCATCGTCGGCAAGGCTTGCGATGATGTCGCGGTCGAACGTGTCGAGCAATGGCGATGCCATCGGCGTCGGCGCCAGTCCCTCGACAAAGGGCACGACGTTGAACTCGTATTTCAGCATGTCGATGGCGACGTCGAAATTGATCTCGGCAATCCCGTCGATCCGGGCGAGTTCGTCTTCGACGAAGCCCCTCAGCGCGTCCACGCCGGACAGCGCCACCAGTGCCTCGACATTGTAGCGGCCCATCATCGTGCTGGCGCTGAACACCTGCGGCAGGCGCGCCAGGTCCGCGGCGACGGAACGCGCGCTGCGGCCATGGACGTGGATGCCCACCGCCAGCAGCAGGTCCGCGCCGGTCAGCGCGAAATCGGAGACGAGCACGATGCGCAGCACGTCTTCGCGCTCCAGCCGCCGCAAGCGCTGGCCGATCGCGGCGGACGTGACGCCCAGATCGCGTGACAATTGCTGGTTGCTGGTGCGCCCGTCGGCCTTGAGCGCGTCGATGATTGCGGTATCGAGTTCGTCCAGTCTGGCCATCTGCAGCGTTCGATCCGTCACCAGCTAAACCTTGGTCTGTGCGCCTTAACCCTACGCAGGTGGGGCAGCAAGCACAGCGCGCGTCAGATGTCCGGCATGCCCTTTGGCGCGGCGGTCATCCTGTGCCCCCAAAGGTCCGGCACGAGGCTGGTCGTGGGGATCCAGTTGCGCCAGTCGATCTGCAACCCGTCGCAGCCGAACTCCATCATGTAACCGCCCGGCGTCACGACGTAGACGGACAGCATGCGATCGTTGCTGTGCCGCCCCAGCCGTGTCGCGACGACGACGCCATCGCGGTCGCACCGGTCGATGAAACGACCGACATCGTCGATATCCAGCACCTCCACCATGAAGTGGACGAGCAGTGCCGGCATCGGCAGATCGAGCACCGCGATGCTGTGATGACGCGGATTGCGGGCGTGAAGGAAATAGAGCGGCTTGGGCGGCTGGTTCGGGATCAGCGGGAAATGCATCGTGTCGGTCAGCGCGAACCCCATCCCTTCGATCCAGAAGCGACGCGACGCCTCGATATCCTTTGCGGCGAGCACGGCATGGCCGAGCCCCATGCCGCCGCCATCGCCGGTGACGAAGCCGCTGACCCCCGCGGGCGATCGGAACGGCGCATAGGCAAGCCTGCGGCCGACGATCAGTTCGACCGGCACGCCGCCCGGATCCGTCACCCGGATCAGGCGTAGCACGCCCCTGGCGCCGGCGAGTGCGGGATCGTCGATCGTCTCGATCCCGCCATCGCGCAGCCGATCCAGACAGGCATCGAGCGCGGCGTCGCTTTCATATTCGATACCCAGCGCCGCAACCCGTTCCGCCTCCCCCGTCCGGATCGCGATGCGCCAGTCGTGGTCGTCCATCCGGTAGCGATTCTCGCCATCCCCATTCCGATCGCCGGCGGCCATGCCGACGGTCTGCTGGAGGAACCGGTCCCAGGTGTCGGGATCGGGCGTTTCGAGGACGAGATAGGTGAGCGAAGCGGCCATGAAGTCTCCCGCAGGCGATATTTGGGACGCGATCAGAAGCGGTAGCCGACCGTCGCATAATAGCGGGCGGGCGGCGTGTAATAGGCTTCCACCGTGCCGAACGCGCTGCTCGTGTCGAAGCCGCCGATGATCTCCCGCGTGTCGGTGAAATTCTCGGCGGTGAAGCGCAGCGACCATCCGCTGTTCCATTCGAACCCGAGATTGGCATTGGCGATCCAATAGGGATCGGTGCGGATCAGCGGGGAGTTGAGCGCATCGATCTCGACGCTCGATTTGTACGATCCGTCGAGGCGGAAGGTCGCTTCGATATCGGAGGTCACCGGCAGGCGGAAACTGCCCCCGACATTGCCCGACCAGCGCGGCGCATTGCGCAGGCGGAGATAGCTGAGATCGACCCCGCGCGAGAGATATTCGTCATAACCGCTGTCGAGATAGGCCAGCGATCCGTCGAGCGTCACATGCGGGCCCAGCTTGACCGCCGTCTCCGCTTCGAACCCGCGCATATGCGATCGGCCGCTATTCTGGACGCGCGCGATGATCGTGATGCCATCGGCGGCGATCGTATTCACCTGCACCTGCTGGTTGCGATAGCGGTTGGAGAACACGGAGAGGTTAAACCGGAGATTGCCGTCGAGCAGCGTACTCTTCAGGCCCGCTTCGAAGCTGTTCAGCCGCTCGGGTTCGTAGCTGCCAATCTCTGCGAGCTGGGTCGGGCGGCCGTTGAATCCGCCGCTGCGGAACCCGACCGAATAGGTGCCATAGACCATCACATCGGGCGTGAACTGATAGCTGATGGTCGCTTTCGGCGTGAAGGCGCGCCACGTATCGTCCAGCGTGTAGGACGGGGCCTGCGGGATCAGCGGCACGTTAAGCGTGGTGCGCAGCGCGCGCTGGTAGAATTTCTTCTTTTCGATCGTGTAGCGGCCACCCAGATCGATGCTGAGCTGGTCGGTCACATGCACCGTGACGTTGCCGAACGCGGCATAGTTGCGCGTGGTCTGGCGATTGTCGAAATCGAGGTTGAGGTCGAACGATCGCGCGGCGGCGGCGGGCAGGCCGATCGAAGCGAGGAACGCCGGGAAGCCGGGCTGCGTCACCAGGCCGGGCGCCACGAACAAATTGGTATGATCCAGGCTGCGCTCGCGGAAATAATAGAGGCCCGCCAGCAGCGAGATGCGATCGTCCATGAAGCTGTCGGCATATTGCAGTTCCTGCGAGAACTGGCGCGACCGTTCGTCGTGATAGTCGCCATAATAATTCGGGCGGATCGAGTTGATGCCGCGTCCGAAGAATGCGTTCACATAGCGATAGGCAGTGATCGATTTCAGCGTGCCGGTGCCCAGCGGGATGGTGCCCGTCACGGTGACGTTGAAGGCGTCGGCATCGTCATTGTTATAGGGCGATACCGCGGCGAACTTGTCGGGGTCGGCGGTGATCTCGCAACACGGCCCGAAAAAGGGCGCGGAAAAGGCCGCGAAGGGTGCGGTCAGCTTGTTCGCGATGGTGTTGTGTGGCTGGCCGTTCTGGCGCTGGCGGCGGCCGTCGACCGCGATCAGCAGGTCGTATTTCTCCGCCGGATTATAGCGGATCTGCAATCGCCCGGCGATCGCATTCTCGTTGCCGAGATCGTTGTTGCCGCCGCCCGGCACCTTCTGCCAGCCCTGCGCGCGCCGATAGAGCGCGGACACGCCGGCATAGAGATTTTCGCCCAGCACGAAATCACCCCGCGCGCGGGCGCGAATGCTGGAGAAGGAACCGACACGAAAATCGGCGTCGAACCCGGGCGTGCCGTCTGGCGCGTTCGTCACCACGTTGATCGCGCCGCCGATCGTGTTCTTCCCGAACAGCGATCCCTGCGGCCCGCGCAGCACTTCGACGCGTTCGATATCGTTCAGCGTCAGGTCCGCGCCGAAGCTGCGCGCGACATAGACGCCGTCGATATACAGCGCGACCGCCGGATCGGAGGTGACGATGAAGTCGGCCTCTCCGACGCCGCGGATATAGGCATTGATCGCGCTGCTGTTGCCGCCGCCGCCGGTGGTGAATTTCAGGCCGGGTGCGACCTGTTCCATCTGCATGACGCTGCCGAAGCCGCGATCGTTGAGGGCCTGCGCGCCGAGCGCGGTCACGGCGACCGGCACGGACTGGAGCGATTCCTCACGGCGCCGCGCGGTGACGATAATGTCACCCAGCGCTGAATCACTGGTCGCTTCCTGCGCGGCTTCGGTCTGTGGCGGTTGCTGCGCATGCGCGGCCGACGAGCCGATCAGCGCGATGACGGCGGCGTTGATCATCCAACGCCGCGGATAGGCATGTGCGGACTGCGACATCATGTTTCTCTCCCCTCCTTAGGGGGCGCCCGGGCGATCTTTCCGATCTTCGCCCTGTCGCGCACCCGCTCCGTTTCGCGATTGGCCGCAAAGATGGCAGCATCGCATAAATCAACATAATTCTACGAAAGTGAAATCATATCTCCAAATGGGGATATGGATACGTCGTAGAAGATTAATTTCATCACGATTATTTCTGTTCGGATCAGCAGAACATCTCGTGGCTGGGCACACCCATCATGTGGCCGCCGACCGACACCGCCAGCGCATCCGGATTGTTCGCGAAATGCGCGCGGCTCGCCATGATGTCGCGCCAGAAGGGATAGACCGGCGAGGATGCGTAGATCGCCGCGCTGCCCAGCACCGCCATCAGGCTGTCGACGCCCGCCGCGCAACGCCGAGCGATCGTCGCCGCTTCGTAGCGGTAGCGCAGCCGTTCCTCGAACGGGATCGTTCCCGTCATTTCCAGATGGACCATCATGTCGTCAAAGGTGCGATGCAGCGTCGAACGCATCTCCTGGATGTCCGATGCGACGCGCGCGGCGACCGTGGCCGCGTGCGGATCGGCGGTCATCGCCTGGAAATTCGCGGTGGAGACGCGCTTCTTCGCGATCTCGACAAAGGCGTTGAGCGCGCCCTGCAGCCCGCCAATCTGCGCGGACGCGACGATGCGCGCGAACTGTTGCCCCCATGGCATCCGGAACAGGGGCGCCGTGTTGACCGACAGACCCTTCTGATCGACGACCTCGAAGCCTTCGATCATCGTGTGCGTGCGATGGGCGGGAATGAAGGCGTCCTCGACGACGATGTCGAGGCTGCCGGTGCCGCGCATGCCGAACACCTCCCACGTGCCTTCGATCACCTGATAATCGGGGCGCGGCAACAGGAAGGTGGTCATGACGGGCGCGCCACCCTCTTCGATCGGCGGCGCCATCGAGCCCAGGAAGATCCAGTTGCAATGCTGCGAGCCGCTGGAGAAGCGCCAGCGACCGGTCAGCCGGAAGCCGCCATCCACCCGCGTCACCGTTCCGACCGGCTGATAGGTCGACGAAACGAGCGTGTCGGGATCGTCGCCCCACACTTGCGCCTGTGCGCGATCGTCGAACAGCGCGAGCTGGAAATTGTGGACCGCCAGCAACCCATAGACCCAGGCCGTCGAGACGCAGGCCGTGCCGATCATCATCTGGATGTCGTAGAGGATGTTGGGGTTCATCTCGAACCCGCCATATCGGGCGGGCTGGACGATCCGGAACAGCCCGGCAGCCTTCAACTCGGCCATGGTCTCGTCGGGTACCTTGCCTTCGTCATGCGTGCGTTGCGCGCGATCCCGAATCGCCGGCAGCAGCGCGCGGACCCGATCGAGCAGCATCTCCTGCGACGGTATTGAAGGTACGTCCCGTCCTGTCGCGGACGATCGTTCGACGATCAGCATCACCAACTCCCGATATGTTCCGCGTTGATAGGGTGCGTCTTTTGCCCCTGTCAATGATTCGTCGTTAGAATCTATTTTTTCTACGAATCATAAAATATGGCTGTTGTCATATATCGCCATCGCGTTATCATTCGGGGAACAGTCAACGAAGTGACTTGCGTCAACGCAGGCATGAGAGGGGATGGCATGGATTTCGAAACCACAAGCCGCACGATCGCGCTGGACGGCGGCGACCTCCATTATCACGAGGCGGGCAGCGGTCCGCCGCTGGTCATGCTGCACGGCTCGGGCCCCGGAGTCAGTGGCTGGGCGAATTTCAGCGGCATCCTGTCGCACTTCGCGCGCCACTTCCGCGTCATCGTTCCCGATCTGCCCGGTTATGGGCGGACGCCGGCCGCGCTCGGTGCGCCGCCGCCGCAGGCCGCGAAGGTCGTGCTGGCGATGATGGATGCGTTGGGAATCGCACGAGCGGACATCATCGGCAATTCGTTCGGCGGCATGCTCGGCGCGCTTTTGGCCGCGCATCATGCCGATCGCGTCCGGCGCCTGGTCTGTATCGGCGGCATCGGATTCTGGCCATTGTCGAGTTTCCCGCCCGAAGGGCTGCTGCGTCTGGTCGAGTTCGTCGAAGATCCGTCGCGCGATCGCCTGACCGCCTGGCTGACCTCGATGGTCTACGATCCGGCGCTGGTGACCGAGGAGATGATCGAGGGGCGGCTGGCGCTTGCCACCCGGCCGGACATCATGGCCGCGAGCAAGGCGATGTATTCGCGCGCCACCTTTGCCGCGATCACCGCCAATCTGCGCGGCCCCAATGCGCTTGCCTCCGTATCGCACCTCGCATCGATCGAGGCGCCGACATTGCTGTGCTGGGGCCGCGACGATCGGGTCAATCCGCTCGATGGCGCACTGCTGCCGATGCGGCTGATCCCCAATTGCGAACTGCACGTGTTTCCCAAGTGCGGGCACTGGGCGATGATCGAACAAAAATCGGCGTTCGAGGCCATCGTCACTGCTTTTCTCACGCGCGACTGATCGTGCGGAACGACATCACATCAGGAGAGAGAAAATGAGCAAGGATGGCAGGAAGGTCGCCGTCGTGACCGGATCGAGCCGCGGCGCCGGTGCCGGCATCGCACGTGCGCTGGGTGCGAAGGGCTATGCGGTCTATGTCACCGGGCGCACCAGGGTCGAGGGCGCCGGCCCCTTCGCCGGCGCGATCGGCACCACGGCCGACGCGGTCACCGCGGCGGGCGGGCGGGGTGTTCCCGTCGCCGTCGATCATGGTGACGACGCCGCGGTCAAGGCGCTGTTCGATCAGGTCGAGCGCGACGAGGGAAGGCTCGACATATTGGTCAACAATGCCGCCGCGGTCACCGGCGACCTGATCGTGCCGGGCGGGTTCTGGGAACGTCCGTTCGAACTGGTCGACATTCTCGATGTCGGGCTGCGCTCGGGCTATGTCGCCAGCTATTACGCCGCGCCGATCATGATCCGCACCGGCGGCGGGATCATCGTCTTCACCTCGTCCTTCGGCGGCAGCTGCTACATGCACGGCCCGGCCTATGGCGCGCAGAAGGCGGGCGTGGACAAGTTTGCCGCCGACATGGCGGTCGATCTGAAGGATCACGACGTCGCTGCCTTTTCGATCTGGATGGGGCCGCTCAGGACAGAGCGGACGATGCGTCCGGACCACGGCCGGCCGCCGCATTACGAGGCGTTCATGGCCAATGCCGAGACGCCGGAATTCAACGGCCGGCTGATCGCCGCGCTGCATGACGATCCCGAACGGATGGCGCTGTCGGGCGAGACCTTTGTCGGCGCCGAACTCGCCGAACGATACGGCATCACCGAAGAGGGCGGGCGCAAACCGCCATCCTATCGCGCGCAGCTCGGCGCGCCGCGCCCGCGCAATCCTGCGATCGTACGCTGAAGGAGAAGGGACGATGAGCGATATCGAAACACGGCTGGCCCGGCTCGAGGCCGAGGCCGATATCCGCTGCCTCAAGGCGCGGTATCTGAATGCTTGCGACGCCAAACAGGCCGATCGCGTGCGCGCCTGTTTCACCGAGGATGCGGCGCTGGATTACGGACCGATGGGCACATTCGGCGTCGATGGCCTCATCGACATCTTCACGCGGCTTGCGGTGCAGACGCCGATCGCCGATTCGCATCAGGGGCATAATGGCGAGATCGACCTGATCGACGCGGACACCGCGAAAGGGATCTGGAGCCTCGCCTTCATCACCTATGATCCCAAGACCCAGGCATTCCGGTCGACCGCCGGCTTCTACCATGATGAATATCGCCGGACCGCGGATGGGTGGCGCGTGTCCAGATCCACCTTCGCACCGCGCATCACCGTCAGCGGAACGCTGACACCCGATGGCGTATCGGCAACGCCGCAGCCCGTTCTGGCCGCCTGAACCATGGCCGGGGCGATGGCGATATACGATCCGGCCGTGGCGCAGGCCGAATGGCGGCAGAATTGGCCGCTGGTGATCTCCGCCATGCTGGGTCTTTCGATGACCGCGATCGTGGTCGCTTCGCTGGGCCTGTTCATCGAACCGCTTGGCCGCGAGTTCGGCTGGTCGCGAGTCCAGGTGACGTCGGGACTGTTGCTCTACGCGCTGATGGGCGTGTTGCTGTCGCCATTGGTGGGTGCTGCGATCGATCGGTGGGGAACGCGGCCGATCGCGCTCCCCGGAATCGTGCTGGCCGGCCTGTCGATCGCCGCACTCGGTTTCGCCAATGGCAGCGTCCTCCAGTGGCTCGGTCTGTGGCTGGTTTATTCGGTGTTCGCCGTCGGCATCAAGACGACCTTGTGGACAGCCGCGGTTTCCGGCGTGTTCAATGCGGGGCGCGGCCTTGCGCTGGCGGTGGTGTTATGCGGGGTCGCTATCGGCACGGCGAGTTCGCCGGTGATCGCGCAGATGCTGATTGCCGCGCAGGGCTGGCGCATGGCCTATGTCGTGATGGGGCTGGGGTGGGGCAGCGTCGTCCTGCTGCTCGCGCTGTTCTGCTTTTTCGACGCGCGCAGCCGGCGCCGGCCTGCTCCGACCCCCGAACAGGCCGGCGCGGCGATACCGGTGCTGACCGGCCTTACCAGCAAGGCCGCCTTGCGCGACAGCTCGCTGCGCCGGATTGCGGCGATGGTGTTGATCGCGACAGTGTTGCTGACCGCGCTGAACGTGCATCTCGTGCCGATCCTGACGGCCGGGGGCATGACCCCGGGTTTCGCCGCGCGCATGGCGATGATCGTCGGCATCATGGCGGTGTGCGGCAAGCTCGGCACGGCCTGGGCGATCGACCGGCTGCCGGTCGGGCTGGTGGCGGGCATCGGTTTTGCGCTCCCGGCTTTGCCCTATGCCGGGCTGCTGATCGCGCCGGCATCGGTCCCCGTCGTCATCCTGTCCGCGATCGCGCTGGGGTTGGCCGCCGGCGCCTATATGCACGCCAGCACCTATCTCACCTCACGCTTCGGCGGGATGCGCAGCTTCGGCAAGATCTTCGGGGTGATGGCGAGCCTGATCGCGCTGGGCACCGGCGTCGGGCCAGTGGCGGCGGGCGCCATCTATGATGCGACCGGCAGCTATCGGCTGCTGCTGATCGGCGGCATTCCGCTGGCGCTGGCCTGCGGACTGATTGCCGCAAGCCTGGGCCGCTTTCCGGACTGGACCGCACAGGAATAAGGGGGACGGGGAGGCCCCGTGCCTCCCCGTTTATTGCCCGGACCATATGGCGAATCCCACCAAATGAGGGTGCACCTTCACCCGGTTCGCATGCTCATCTTCGTATCGAAATGCTGGAAGGGATAATATGAGCGACAGACCTGATTTCGGTGACGGCGCGGCCCTGATCTTCGGCGCGAGCGGCGGCATCGGCGGCGCCATTGCGCGCGGCTTCGCTGAGGCCGGCAGCGCGGTTGCCGCCGTCTATCGCTCCAACCGCGAGGCGATCGAGACGCTGCTCGACGACGTACGCGCGACCGGTCGCGATGCCGAGGCGTTCCAGGCGGACGTGACCGATCGCCAGGCGGTCGACGCCGCGATCGCCGCGGCGGTCGAACGGTTCGGCCGGGTGCACAGTGTCGTGTTCGTCGCCGGGGCGATGCCGACGCAAAGCTATGTGGCCGATTTCACTGCCGACGAGTGGCGAACCGCAGTGGACACCGAACTCCACGGCTTCTTCAACGTGGTGCAGGCCGCGCTGCCGCATCTGCGCGCCGGTGGCGGCGGGGCGTTCGTGCATCTTGGCTCGGCCGGCGATCTGCTCTGGCCCGCGCGTGACGGCCTGTCGGTTGCGCCCAAGGCGGCGAACGAAGCGCTGGTGCGCGGCATCGCGCGCGAAGAGGGACGCCACGGCATCCGCGCCAATTCGGTGCTGATCGGGGTGATCGAGGCCGGCATGTTCCTGAAATTCGCGGCCCAGGGCGTGTTCGACGATGCATGGTCGGGCGCGGTCAAGGCCGCGCTGCCGCTGGGCCGGTTCGGCCAGGCGCACGAGGTTGCCGACGCGGTCGTCTTCCTCGCCTCCGCGCGCGCTGCTTATGTCACGGGCCAGAAGATCGCGGTCGCCGGCGGCTACGGCATTTAGCGGGCTATTGGATATCTCCGCAGTCTTGGCTTCGTCTCCAAGTTCGCTGCCCCCCACACCGTTCATCCCGAGCGAAGTCGAGGGACTAAGCCGAGCGCAGCCGAGGCTGATGGCGCAGTAGTCCTCGGCTTCGCTCGGACGGCTCCCTCGACTTCGCTCGGGATGAACGGGGTTTGGGGTTCGATCAGTCCGCTGCGGCCTCCTATTCGGAGTGCGGCGGCCAAGCCCAATTCTTCGAAAGCCCCTACGACCGATCGATCCCGGCCATGTCGCCCGCCTCGCGCCAAGCCGCGAGCAGCCGATAGAACGCCACCGGCCCGGGGCCATAGGTGCGCGCGGTGAACCCGCCCGTGCCGGTCTTGCCCTCGTCATTATAATAGCCGGGGGTGCATTCGCGCGAATAGGTCGGGTCGCGTGCGCTGTCCTTCACGGTCTGCGCCCATGCCGCGGCCGCGTCGCGATTGGCCTCCACCTGAGTGATTCCCTCCGACCGGCACTGGCCGAGGATATAGGCGACATGTTCGGCCTGCTCGGTCAGGATATGGGTGAAGTTCACGGCCACGACCGATTGATCGAGCGAGAAGACGAACAGGTTCGGGAAATCCGGGGTCAGGAAACCGTGGAGTGTCGTCATGTCGCCGCCCCGGCGCTCGGTGAGCGTCACGCCCCCGCGTCCCCGGATCTCGTAGCCGGCGCGCTGAGCATGGCTCGTCCCGACCTCGAACCCGGTCGCGAAGATCAGGCAGTCGAGCCGGTATTCGGTATCGCCCACCACCGCGCCATCGGCGGTGATCCGTTCGACGCCGCGTCCCTGGGTATCGACCAGATGGACGTTGGGTCGGTTAAAGGTCGGCAGATACTCGTCGTGGAAACAGGGTCGTTTGCAGAACTGGTTGTACCAGGGTTTCAGTGCCTCGGCGGTGTCCGCGTCCCGGATATGTTCGTCCACGCGCGCGCGGACGGCTTCCATCTTCTTGAAGTCCGCGAGCTGGACCAATGCCGCCTGGTCCGAACCGGCAGCGGCCTTGATCGCCATCATGCTCAGCTCGCGCATGATATCGGTCCAGCCGTCGCCGACCAGATCGACATCCGCCTGCCCGCCGGAGACGAGCAGATTGAAATTGTCCCGCCGCTCGCGATGCCAGCCGGGCTGTAGCGTCGCTGCCCAGACGGGATCGGTCGGCCGGTTGCCACGATAGTCGATCGAAGAGGGGGTGCGCTGAAAGACATGGAGGGAGCGCGCGTCGCGCCCGAGATGGGGAATGCACTGGATCGCGGTCGCGCCGGTGCCGATAATGCCCACCGCCTTGTCCGCCAGCCCGGTCAGCCCGCCATCGGGGGATCCGCCGGTATAGCCATAATCCCAGCGGCTGGTGTGGAACATATGTCCCCGGAACTGCTCGATCCCGGTTATGCCGGGCAGCTTCGGCTGGTTCAGCGGGCCGTTGGCGGCCACCACGAAACGGGCGCGGACGCGATCGTCGCGATTGGTCGAGACGATCCAGTGCCCGTCCGCTTCATCCCAGTCGGCCCGCGTCACCTGGGTCTGGAGCAGGGCATCGTCGTACAGCGCGTAGCGCCGCGCGATCGACTTCGCATAGTCCAGGATTTCGGGGCCGCGTGCGTATTTCTCGCTGGGTATATAGCCCAGCTCCTCAAGCAGCGGCAGATAGACATAGCTTTCGACGTCGCAGGCCGCGCCCGGATAGCGGTTCCAATACCAGGTGCCGCCGAAATCGGCGCCCTTCTCGATCACGCAGAGGCGCTCGACACCCACTTCCCGCAACTTCGCGGCGGCGATCAGGCCGCCAAAACCACCGCCGATCAGCGCGACCTCGACATCGACCTTGCGGGGCGCGCGCGTGAAATCTTCCGGCGCGTGCGGATCTTCCGCGAAGCCGGCAAAATCACCTGCAACCTGCCGATATTGCGCGCTGCCCTCGGCGCGCAGCCGCTTGTCGCGTTCGGCGAGATATTTCTGTTTCAGGGCAACGGGATCGAAGCCCAGTTCTTCGGCGGTGGGTAATGCCATGGTCTATCGCAGCGGCCCGCGTCCGACTGTGCCGGTGCGCGTTTTCCGCATCCTCTCTCTGGTTTCTGTCGACGGCAAATTTGCATGCGATCGACGGACGCATCATCCCCGTTTGGGGACGTCAGGCAGACGGCATCCCGCCGATCCGCTGGATCAGCGCGCGCCCTGCGGGATATCTCGGAATGCGATACCCTTGTCGGCGCGCGCATCGGCGGGAAGGCCCAGCACACGCTCGGCAATGATGTTGCGCAGGATCTCGTCGGTGCCGCCGCCGATCCTGAGGCCCGGCGCCCACATCAATCGCGCCTGGAACGCGGCATCCAGCGGTGCCAGTGCGGGATCGTCGATCATCCCATATTCGCCCGCAATCTCCACCGCCTTCGCCGACAGCGCCTGGACATGGTTGGACCAGACCAGCTTCGCCGCTGCGGCTTCCGGCCCCGGCACCTCGCCGCGAGACACTTTGCTCAGCATGCGCAGCCCGAACAGACGGAAGGATTCCGCTTCGGTATAGAAGTCCGCGAGTGTGTTTCCGAACACCGGATCGTCGGCGAGCACACCGTCGTCGGTCGGGATCGATCTCGCCAGCGTCAGCAGATCCTTCCATGTCGGTCCGCCACCGCCACCCAGTGCGGCACGCTCATTGGCCAGGGTGGTGAGCGCGACCGCCCAGCCCTCGCCGACGGCTCCGACGCGCTGGTCGTCGCGCAGCATCACGCCGTCCAGATAGACTTCGTTGAATTCGGCGCCGCCGTTCATCTGGCGCAGCGGACGCACGTCGATGCCGGGCGCCCGCATGTCGATCCAGAACATGGTGAGCCCGGCATGTTTGGCCACATCGGGATCGGTCCGTGCGAGCAACAGGCCGAAATCGGACCGATCGGCGTTGCTGTTCCACACCTTCTGTCCGTCGATCCGCCAATGTTCGCCGTCGCGTACCGCGCGGGTGCGGGCGGCGGCGAGGTCGGATCCGTTGCTCGGTTCGGAAAAGAGCTGGCACCAGATCTCGTCGCCGCGCACCGCGGGGGCGATGAACCTTGCCCGTTGTTCGTCGCTGCCGTGCTTCAGCAGCGGCGGCAGGCAGATCTTGAGCCCGGTCATGAAATAGGTGGAGGACAGGCCGACGGCTCGTTCTTCCTGATCGAAAATGGCCTGCTGGATCGGGGTGCCGCCTCCGCCGCCGATCGCCTTGGGCCAGGCGATGCAGGCATAACCATGCTCGGCCTTCAGCCGCTGCCATTGCCGCATATGTTCGAGATGATCTTCGGAGCCTGCTGCAGCATCACGCGCGATCCGCCCCTCATGCTCGGCGATCCACGCGCGCACCGCGGCGCGATAGGTTGCTTCCTCCGGTGTGTCGTCGAATGTCATGCCGCTTCCTGTCTCAGCTGGTCCGCCAGGCGTGTGCGCCACCAATCGGGTGCCCCCGCAATGACCGCGAGATGTCGCGCGCGGCGGTAGAAGAGATGGCAGTCCATTTCCCAGGTGAAGCCGATCCCGCCGTGGAGCTGGATAATCTCCCTGGCGGCGAACCAATAGGCCTCGCTCGCGGCGATTCGGGCTGCCGCAGCGGCTGCCTCCAACGCGCCGGGATCGTGATCCGCCGCCCATGCGGCATGATAGGCGTTGGACCGCGCCATCTCGGTCTTCACATAAATGTCCGCCAGCCGGTGCTTGACTGCCTGATACCCACCGATCGGACGGCCGAAAGCGAAGCGCGTCTTCGCATAGGCCACCGCCATATCCAGACAGGCATCCGCGCCGCCGATCGCCTCGAACGCAAGCGGGACGGCGTATCGCGTCAGGATTGCCGACGCGATGGCGCGCCCTTCGCCCGCGCGTCCCAGCGGTTCGACCGGGACGTCGTCGAAATCGATGCGGGCGGCGGGCCGGGTCGGGTCGAGCGTCGATACCGGCTGGCGCGCGACGCCCGCATGGTCGAGCTCGGCCAGGAACAGCGACGGGCCGTCGGGCGTGGCGGCGAGCACCACCGCGAGGTCGGCGATCCCTCCATCGGTGACGGGCAGTTTCGTACCGTGCAGTCGTCCTGCCTCGACCCGTGCGGCCAGTGGACCGGCAAAGGGCGTGCCCGGCCCTTCGGTGAAGGCAAGCGCCCCGATCTTCGCGCCGCTGGCGATCTGCGGCAGCAGATGTGCCTGTTGTTCCGCGCTTGCGGCCAGCGCAACGGCCTGCGCAAAACCATAGGCGGAGGATGCGAAGGGGACGGGCGCAAGCGAACGGCCGAGTTCTTCTGCAAGGCCGCACATGGCGACGGTGCCCATGCCCAGCCCGCCATGGTCGGCGCCGATCCCGACGCCGCACCAACCCTGCTCGCCCATTTCCCGCCAGAGTTCGGCGGCATGGGTTTCGTCCTCGGTCTCGAGCACGCGCCGCGCGGCAGCGGCCGCGTCGCGCGCATCCAGCAGCTTGCGCGCATGATCCATCAGCGCGCGGACATCCTCGTCATATTCGACGTTCATATTTGATTGCGGTCCACGCCGCCCTCTCCCTGATCAACATCGCGGTGTGACATGCGGTCGACGTCACACGCATCCCCAATTGGGGAGCGTGTCGCGGACGATCTTCGCGGAGAACGGTCTATCGGGATAAGGAGAGGATCGTGCCCCAATCGCGCATCGGCCAGCTTGAAGGCCGCAGGATCATCGTCACCGGCGCCGCGTCCGGGATGGGGCGCGCCGTCGCCGAGCGTTTTTCGGCGGAAGGCGCGCGGATCGGCGCGATCGATCTCGACGCCGTCGGCATGGCCGATATCGGCGATACGCGGCACGCGCTCGATATCACCGATATCGCGGCGCTCGGGGCGGCGGTCGACGCGATCGCGGCAGCGCTCGGTGGTATCGACGGTGTGGTCAATGCGGCGGGCATCCTGCGCACGGCGCCGATCGAAGACACCGACGAGGCGTTGTGGCGCCGGATCAACGATGTGAACCTGCTCGCCCCGGCGCAGCTCTGTCGCTTCGCCATCCCGCATTTGCGCGCCGCAGGTGGTGGCACCATCGTCAACATCGCCTCGCTCGGCGGCCTTCGACCCAATGCGACGATGTCGGCTTATGCCGCATCGAAGGGCGGCTTGATCGCCTTCACCAAGGTACTGGCCGCCGAACTGGCGCCGGAGATTCGCGCCAATACGCTGTGCCCCGGCTTCATCGCGACGTCGATGACCGATGCGCTCTATGTCGAGGATCCGTCGCGTCGCGACGTCACCCTGGCGCGGCTCGCCATGGGCCGTGCGGGTACGCCGCAGGAGATCGCGGCGATGGCGCTGTTCCTGACCAGTGCGGAATCGAGCTTTACCACCGGCGCGGTGCTGACCGCGGATGGCGGAAGCGGCTGGCACTGATATGATCCCCCGCTAAGCGGGAGCGCAACATGTGACGACACGACCGATAGCGGCAATCCTAAGGCATCTGCGCTATTTCCTCGCCGTCACCGAAGCGGGATCGCTGCAGGCGGCGGCTGTGCGCCTCAACATCGCGCAATCGGCGATCTCGCGGCGCATCCGCCTGCTCGAAGACGATCTGGGCGGCGTGCCGCTCTTCACGCGGGAGGCGCGCGGCATGCGCCTGCTGCCGGCGGGCGAGGCGTTGCTGGAAGAGGCCAAGGTGATCCTGGCCGCTGCCGGGCGCGCGAACGAGCGGATCCAGGCCATTTCGGGCGGAACCGCCGGCAATCTCACCATCGGCTTTGCCGAGATCGTCACACGCCAGCCGGGCATGCTGGGTGCGCTCGAGGCGTTCGGCATCGCCCATCCTGATATCGCCGTGCAGCTCCGTCCGCTCGTGTCGGAAGAACAGCGCGCTGAACTCGAAAGCGGCGGCATCGATATCGGGTTCCTCTATCATCCGCCGGAAGAGGATGTGGCGGAGAGCCTGGGTTCGGCGCGGCTCCACTTCGCGGCACGGTCGCTCGTGCTCGACCCCTATCTGCTCGCAATCCATGTCGATCATCCGCTGGCGAAGCGCACATCGATCCGCCTTGCCGATCTGGGGCAGGAACCGATCATCTGGGCGTCGCACAAGAAGAACCCGCGGCTCTACGATCGTATGTTCGCCGCGTGCGAGCGGCGTGGTTATACGCCGCGCATCGTGATGGAGACGCCGACGTCGGACGTCACGATGGCGGTGGTCAATCGCGCCATGGGGATCGGCTTTGTGCCTGCATCGCTTCGGGGCCATGCGCCGGCGGATGTGACCTTCGTCAAACCCGTCGATTTCGACATGGCGATGCAATTGTCGCTGGTCTGGCGGACCGACCCGGACGGCGACCTGCCGGCACGGCTCGCCCGGTTCCTCGATCGCAATCTATCTGATTTTTCGAATGGTGGGGCGCAATAATAGCGATTTTTTCGCTGCGAGCGCCGCCCTAACCTCTCCGGGAAATCGACGGGAGAGGTCCGATGAAATTCTCGATGATCTACGAGGCGCAGATCGCCGATCCGACGCCGGAGGAAGAGCGCCGCACATTGCTGGAAATGGTCGAACAGGCCGAGGCGCTGGACCGGTTCGGCTTCGACACCATCTGGGCGGTCGAGCACACCTCGCTCACTCAATATGCGCATATGAGCACGCCGGAGACGTTCCTCGCCTTTGTCGCGGCGCGCACAAAGCGCATCGGGATCGGCCATGGCGTCGTCTGCCTGATGCCCGCCATGAATCACCCGATCAAGGTGGCCGAGCGGATCGCCATGCTCGATATATTGTCGAACGGCCGCGTTCATTTCGGCGTCGGCAAGGGCGGCAGCCAGCAGGAAGCCGGCGCGTTCGGCTATGAGCTCGCCGAGCTGCAGCCGATCATCGACGAGGCGATGTACCTGATCCCGAAGATCATGGCCGATGGACATGTCGAGCATCATGGGCAGTTCATCGACATCCCCGCGCGGCCGGTTCATCCCCAGCCGCTCCAGACGCCGCACCCGCCGATCTATATGGCGACGACGCGTCCGGATTCGCTCCGCATGGCGGGATCGCGCGGCATCGGCGCGCTGGTGATGGGATTTGGCGGGCCGGACGATATCGCGGAAAAGAGCCGCGTCTATCGCGAAGCATGGAACAACCGGAAGCCGGAGGATCAGGTCGGTTTCCGGCCGATCCAGCATCTCGCCGCACTCTGCCCGACGATCGTCTCGCGCGATCGCGAGCTTGCCCGCCGCGTCGGCCTGCGCGGCCAGCGCTTCTTCGCCGAGGCGCTCGCGCATTGGTATCAGGGGCTGCCCAAGCCGACCGCCTATGACCTCGACGCGGACGAACATCTCGCTGCATTGAAGCAGCTGGAGCAGGAGAAGTTCGCGATCATCGGCGCGGACAAGATCGCGCTGCACACCGACCATGGCTATTTCGAGGAAGTGAAGGACGCCTATGGCACGCCCGAGGACTGTATCGCCTATGTCCAGCGGCTGCTCGACGCGGGTGCCGACGAGATCCTGTTCCTGTCGCAGATGGGCGGCGTTCCGCACGAGCGGATCATGGAGACGATCGAACTGATCGGGACCCAGGTCATCCCGCACTTCCGTGCGCAGGAAACCGCGCAGGCCGCAGAATGAGAAAAGGGGCCGGCATCGATGCGATGCCGGCCCCTTTTCCCTGAAACTCAGGCCGAAACCGGCTCCGCATAATATTGCGCATATTGCTTGCGGTAATCGAGGATCGGGCCGTCGCCGCGCACCAGGATCGGCTTGGGCTCGAAGCGCTTATTCTCCCAGATCGGCATGTCCTGCTCGACCTGGAACATGATGTTGCGCGCGACGCCCAGGGCGGCCCGGCGTGGGCTGCCCTCCAGGGTTTTCGGCACGTAGAATTCCTCACGCAACAGCGTGGCGCCACGGTCGATCGGCGTCGGCAGGTTGATGACCAGCAGTTCGGAAATGCCGTGGAAACGAATGAACGACTGGCCGGGACCGGTGTTGCGCACCACGATCGTGCCGTCGACCATGCCGCGCGGCGTTTCCATCTTCGCGGTCACGCGGCTGTTGCGCTGATAGCCCTTGATCTCCCAGGTCGGCTCGGGCGGCGATTTGGTGCCGTGGACCGCGCGGAAATGGGCGTAGTCGATGCCGTTTTCCGTGACTTCCTGCACATGCACGCCGATCCGCCAGTGGCGGCCGTCGACCCGCTCCCACTCGCCATTTTCGAGCTCTTCGGCGCCGGCAAGTTCCCACAGCGGGGCGACCTTGTCGGGATGGAACCAGGTATAGACCACCCCATGCCGTTCCTCGATCCGCCAGCCGCGGCCGCATGGGCGTTTGAGTAGTGGCGGGATCGCGGGGGAATAGGGGATGTCGGTCACGACCCCCAGGCCATCGAAGCTCCAGTGATGGAACGGGCATTGCAGATCGTTGCCGATCACCTGTCCGCCATGGCCGAGATGCGCGCCGAGATGCGGGCAATAGGGATCGAGCGCGCGCAGGCCGCCGTCCTCGCCGCGCCACAGCACGAACTCGGTATCGAAATAATTCAGCGTATGGACGACGCCGGGTGCGAAATCGTCCGAGACGCCGATCGAGAACCAACCGAACGGGATCGGCAGCGATGAGCGTGGTTCAACCATGACAGCCTCCTGAAACTTCTGAGATGCGGATCTTCATGCCGTTGGCGCCATCGCCACGACGCCGGTCGCACGCGCGACCGCGTCGGGCGTGATCGGCACATAGCTGCGGCGATCGTGATCGATCACGAACAGCGGGTCTGAAATCTGTGCCGGATCGAAACCTTCGCGTTGCAGGTCGACCTTGCGCAGCTTGTAGCTGGCGGTGAAATCGGGGCTGCGCCACACCCGGACGAACAGCGGTACCGCATAGGGAGCGAGCCGCCTGGTCGCGAGCGCATAAAGCATCTCGGCATCGAAGCTGGCGCCCGGCTGCATGATCAGCGCCACCATGCCCGCGCGACCCTCCGCGCCGGGCACCGTCACACCATAGACGACGATCATTTCGACACCGGGAAGATCGCCGAGCAGATCGGCGACTTCCTGCGTCGACACATTCTCGCTCTTCCAGCGGAAGGTGTCGCCGATCCGGTCGACGAAATAACAATGGCCGGAGGGTTCGCAGCGCAGCAGGTCGCCCGAACTCCAATATTCGTCGCCGGGTTCGAACACGTCGCGCAGGATCTTGCGCTCGGTCGCCTCCGCGGACGTATATCCCTCGAACCGGCCACCGCCGGTCTTGGGCGATCGCGTGATCTTTGCGATCCCTTCGCCCGGTTCGCCCGGTTCGCACAGGATCATATGGCCTTGCGCGTCGCGGGGATGCGTTTCCGTTTCCACGTCGAAACGCACGATGCGCAGATTGGTGCGTGCCCAGTCGATCACCCGCCCGACGGCGCCGGGCACATTCTCGTAATTGACGAGCGAGGTGTTGCACTCGGTCGCGCCCCAACCCTCGTAGATCTGGGGAACGCCGAACCGCTGCTGGAACGGGATCCACATTTCGGGATTCATGCCTGTCCCCGTGATCGCGCGCAGGCTGTGCGTCCGGTCGTCTGCTTGGGGCGGGCGGTTCATCAGATAGCGGCAGATCTCGCCGACATATTGGCACACGGTCACACCATGGGTGCGCACATCGTCCCAGAACCGGCTGGCGCTGAACCGTCGCCGGATCACCAGCGCGCCATGCGCGCCGACCGCCGCCGCGAACAGCGACATGATCACCGCGCCATGGAACATCGGCAGGAAGCAATAAAAGACGTCGTCCGCGTCCAGCTCCATCATCGCGACCTTGACGTCGCCGCCCATCAGCCAGCGCATGTGGCTGAGGATCGCCGCCTTGGGCAGGCCGGTGGTTCCGGAGGTGAAGATGAAGAGCGCGACATCCTCGCCGACGATGGTTTCGCGCCAGTCGGCCGGGATCGCTTCGTCGCCGATCGCCTCGGCCTGGGCGAGCAGGTCGATCGCGCCGGCCGGCAATGGGGCGTCGCCGTCGCGGACGATCCAGCGCGGCAGGTCCTCCGCGATCCCGTCGAAGCTGGCGAGACACTCGGTCCCGACGATCAGCGCGCGTGCACCGGTCTCGCGCACCGCATGCTCCAGCGCCGCGCCGCCGATGCTGGTGTTGAGCAGCGCCGCGACCACGCCCGCGCGCACCAGCCCCAGCATCACCGTGACATATTCGATCCGGTTCTGGAGCATCATCGCGCAGACGTCACCGCGCGACAGGCCGAGCGCGTGGACCGCATGGGCGATTCGCCGGCTGTCCGCCTCGACCGCCGCCCAGGATCGACGGCGGTCTCCGTCGATCAGGAACACTGCATCGCCCCGCGCGGCGGCGCGCTCCTCGAACCGGTCGGCGAAGGTGTAGCGGCTCGACGGCACATGCTGGGCCATCACCGGCAACCGGCGGTCGAAGATTTCCTGCAAGGCCGCGTCGTCGAGCGGCCCCAGCGCACGATCCGATTTGTCCGCCATCACCGCACCACGCGCGGCGTGCCCAGGCCGTGTTGCGCGACGATATCGCGCAGCACTTCCGCGGTGCCGCCGCCGAATGTGTTGATCTGGCATTTGCGGTAATATTGCTCGACCTCGCCGCCGATCAGCGCGGCGGGGCTGCCGGCGCGATACAGTCCGGCCATGCCGAGCACCTCCAGCAACAGCCGGCAGACCTCGATCATCGTGTCGGTACCGAATATCTTGGCAGAGGATGCAAGTGCGGCCGATGGTTCGGCGTGCGCCATTTCGGACGCCAGCCGGTAATTATAGCTGCGCACCGCATGAAGCCGGGCCTCGGCCTCTCCGAGCAGGGCCTGTGTCGTCGGATCGTCGATCGGCCGGCGATTGCGCTCGGGGGTGCGTGCCCATGATAGCACCCGATCGAACAGCGATTCACCGATCGCGTTGCGCGCAGCCAGGCCGATCCGTTCGTGATTGAGCTGCGAGGTGATCAGCCGCCAGCCGCCATTCCATTCGCCGACCAGCATGTCGGCATCGACCGCGACATCGTCGTAAAAGGTCGCGTTGGTTCGCATGCCGCCGACGGTGTGGATGGGCGTGACCGAGAAACCGGGTTTTGTCGTATCGACGATCAGGATCGACAGCCCCTTGTGGCGCGGCAGATCGGGATCGGTGCGCGCCGCGAACCAGACGAAATCGGCGCCCTCGGCATGGCTGGTGTAGATTTTCTGGCCGTTGACGACGAAGCCGCCATCCGGCCGTCGCGCCGCGGTCGAGCGCAGGCTGGCAAGATCGGTGCCCGAGCCCGGCTCGGTATAGCCGATCGCGAAATGGATCTCTCCCGCTGCGATGCCCGGCAGGAAGCGCCGCTTCTGCGCCTCGCTGCCATGCGCCATCAGCGCGGGGCCGACGGTGGAAAGCGTCACGAACGGATAGGGCGCCCTGGCCCGCTGCGTTTCTTCCAGGAAGATCAGTTGCTCGACGGGGCCGTATCCCCGGCCGCCATATTCGGTCGGCCAGCCCACCGCCAGCCAGCCATCCTGGCCCATCTGCCGGATCAGTCGCCGATATTCGGGGCCCGCCTCTACGCCGGTCGCGACTTCGGCGTCATAGGCGTCGCGCTTGCCGTCGCCGAGCAGGCCCTGGAAATAGGCGCGCGTCTCGGCACGGATCTGCAATTGTTCGGCGGTGAGTGCGATATGCATGGCGTCAGTCCCGTCCCAGGATCAGGCCGCTTGTCGGAACGCCGGCGCCGGCGGTGACCAGGACATGCTCGACGTTCGGCTGCTGGTTGACCGATGTGCCGCGGATCTGCCGCACGGCCTCCGCGATGCCGTTCATGCCGTGAACATAGGCTTCGCCCAACTGGCCGCCATGGGTGTTGATCGGCAGGATACCGCCACGGGCATGCGCGCCAGACCGGACGAAATCCTTCGCCTCGCCCGGCGCACAGAAGCCGCATGCCTCGAGCTGCGGCAGCACATAGGGGGTGAAATGATCGTAGATGATCGCGGTCTGGATGTCCGCCGGGCGCAGGCCGCTCATCGCGTACATCTGGTCGGCGACCAGCTTCATCTCCGGCAGTTCGGCGATACTGTCGCGATAATAGCTCGTCATCAGATGCTGTTCGGGCCCGCTGCCCTGCGCGGCGGCGCGGATCACGGCGGGGCGGCCGCCGAGCTGCCGGGCCCGCTCGATCGACGTGACGATCAAAGCCACGGCCCCGTCGCTTTCCTGGCAGCAATCGAGCAGCCGCAGCGGATCCGCGATCATCCGCGAGGCCTGATGATCCTCCAGCGTGATCGGCTTGCCGTGGAAGAAGGCGGCGGGATTGGTCGCCGCGAAATCGCGCGCCGCAACCGACACGCGGCCGAAATCCTCGCTCGTCGCGCCGAAGTCGATCATGTAGCGCCGCGCCGCCATCGCCACCTGCGATGCGGGCGTCAGCAGGCCCGCGGGCGAATACCAGCTGTAATGCGTGGATTTGTAGAGCGCGGACGGCGCGACTCCACCGGCCTGGCCGAAGCGATACCAGGAGCGTTCATTCATAGCGCGGTAGCACAGCACGACATCCGCCGCGCCCGACGCCACCGCCATCGCGGCCTGCATCACCGGCGCACAGGCCGCGCCGCCGCCGTAATCGATGCGCGAGAAGAAGCGCAGTGCCCGGCCGCCAAGCAGGCGATGGACGTCCGCTTCGGGATTATTGTCCATCGTATAGGTGCTGATGCCGTCGACTTCCTCCGGCGCGATCCCTGCATCGGCGAGCGCGGCGAGTGCGGCCTCCAGCGCAAGGCGGATCTCGGTCCGGCCGGAGTCTTTCGAGAATTCGGTTGCGCCGATCCCGACGATCGCCGCTGCCCCGGAGAGAGCCTGTGCGGTCATGCCGTCCTCCGCACGACCACGGTCGCGATCACATGCGCGCCACGCGCATTCGCGCCGGTGATGGCCAAGGTCGCGCGATCGCCATCGACGGTTTCCACCCGGCCGCCCATCTGCATGATGTCACCGGGAAAATTCGGAGTGCCGAGCCTGAGTTCGATCGACTCGATCTCGCTCGCAGGGCCGCGACAGCGGTCGACATAGCGTTCGACATAGCCGTTGGAGGTCAGGATGTTCATGAAGATATCGGGCGTGCCGAGTTCGCGTGCACGCGGCAGGTCGTGATGCACATCCTGGAAGTCGCGCGTGGCGAGCGCCGATGCGACGATCGAGCGTGTCGAGACGGGCACGTCGACAGGCGGCAATGCAGTGCCGGCGAGGAAAAGATCGATCATGCTGCCAGTCGCTCCCCGATGCGCGCGATCTGCCGGTGCGCGCCGCCCAGCGTGATTTCGAGCGCGCGGCTCATCAGCAGCACGCGGTGGATGGGATAGCTCGTATCCGCGCCGATCCCGCCGTGCAGATGCATCGCGGCGTGCGCCACGCGATGGCTGCATTGATTGGCCCAATAGGTCGCGACATCGACGGCATGGCCGAGTTCGGCGCCGACATCGATGCGCCATGCCAGCTCGATGGCCAGCGTCTGGGCAACCTCGACATCGGTGAACGCGTCCGCCACCCGCTGGGCGACCGCCTGGAAACTGCCGATGGGTCGATCGAACTGGTGGCGTGCGGTGACATAGGCCGCCGTCCGCTCGACCGCGCCGCGCGCGACACCGACGGACAGTGCCGCAAGGCATGCGGCCGCGCGGGCGCGAAGCCACTCGCCATCCAGATCCAGGAAATGCGCGTGTGCTCCGTCCAGAATCAGGTCGCGCGCGGGTTCCCCGTCGGTCAGCACGCCTTCGATATGCGACACGCCGGTTCCCTGCAGATCGATCTCGAACAGGCTGAAGTCATCGCCGATACGCGCGGGGATGACGGCCTTCGCCGCGTCCTCCATCCCTGGCACAGCCCGCGCCACGCCGCGAAGCGTCCAGCCGGCACCCGAACCTTCGGCATCTGCATCGGACTCGACGGCGAGTGCCAGCCGCTCGCCAGCCGTCGTGCGTCCGCCCAGTGCCAGCGCGGCCACTGCGTGTCGCCACAAGGGCGTCGTCACCAGTCCCCGGCCCTGTTCGATCAGCACCAGTGCGAGTTCGATCTGTCCCAATCCGACGCCGCCTTGCGCCTCCGGCACCAGAAGCTGCGGCAGGCCGGCATCCTCCAGTATCTGCCAGGCGGGCGGGGTGGCGCCGTCGCCGGCAAACAGGTCCGTGGCGAGATCGGCGATCGCGCGCTGTTCGTCGGAAATCCGGAAATCCATCAACCTGCCTCCGCGACCGGCCGGAATGCGGGCAGTCGATCCTCATCGGCGACATTGCGGAACGCGACCTGCAGCTTCAGCCCGGCCGCCAGTGCATCAGGCGCCACATCTTCGAGCGGCGCGACGATGCGTACGCCTTCGTCGAGATCGACCAGGCCGATCATGTGCGGATAGTCGAAGGCGGGATGCGCGGCGTGATGAACCACCGTCCAGCTGTGCAGCGTTCCCCGTCCGCTCAGTTCCACCGCGCGCCACGCGAAGGAATGGCATCTGGTGCAGACCGGCCCAGGCGGATGGCGCAACGTGCCGCAATCGTCGCAGCTCTGCGCGAGCAGGCGATCCGTCTTCAGGCCTTCCCAGAAGAAGCGCGTATCGTCGCTGATGCCGGGTTGCGGTGGGGAGACCTTCTTCGCCTGTTGCTTCGGCGCGTAATGCAGCGTGGTGAACGCCATCGATCCCACCGGCTCGCCATCCACCGAATAGGCATGGCGAAGCGTCAGGAAATAGCCTTCGCCGAGCCCCGTCGCCTTTTTCGGGCTGATCGATTCCACGATCACCTGGCTTTCGACACGCTCGCCCGCGCGCAGATCGCGATCATAATGCTGCGCGCATTTGGTGGCGACGACGGCGACATAGCCTTGCGCGCGCAACAGGCCGACCAGCTCGTAAGGATCTTCGGATACCGAATCGTCGGGCCGGCCATTGGCAAGGCCGCGCATCATCCAGACGTTGATCATGCTGCGCGGCGCGATATCCGTCGGCGCCTCGCTATCGTCGTTCCCGGCCGAAATCGCTTCGCGCCATTGCCGGATCATCGGCGCATTGACCGCGTCCCAGGCGCGATAGGGGCCGTAGGAACGACCGACATAGGCGGCAAGCTGCGTGCCGATTTCATCCGTCACCGCATTCATCCCAGCATCGCCACGCTGCGCAGGATCAGGCGGACCAGATCCGTCTGGCGGCTGACGCCCAGTTTCGCGAAGATCTTCTTCGAATAGCTGCGCACCGTGCTTTCCGTCAGCCCGGCCTCGCGCGCGGCTTCGGTCAGGGTCAGTCCCTCGGTCAGCAGCGCGGCCAGATTGGCTTCCGATGGCGACAGATCGAACAGGGTCGCGATCAGTTGCTTGAACGATCCCGTGCGGCCCGCATCGGTGGCATAGACCACCACTGCCGGGCCGAGATCGGCGGGCGACTGCCGATCGCGCCGGATCGCGCGGACCAGGACGCCGAGATCCTCATTGCCATTGTCGATGCAGCGGAAAGCGCGGACATAATCGTCCTTGTCGTTCGCCAGCCGGGCGGCGAGCGCCTGGTCGACGACCTGGCGGAAACGCGCCGAATCCGACCGGCCGTTAAGCGTCAGCCGTCCGTCGATCACGCGAAACGCCTCGCCATGTTCGATCAGCGCGCGTGCGGCGCCGTTCGACCGCAACACCTTGCCGCGGCCATCGATCATGAAGGTGCCGATCGTCAGCCGGTCGAGCGCGTCGGTCAGCACCTCGATCTCGGATTCGTCGCGATAGATGCGCGCGAACAGTGCCAGCGACTGGACGAAATGCGGGCGCAGCAGCGCCATGAAATCCTTGTGCGCCTTGCCGAACCGCGGCCCCTCGGTCGAGTTGGTCAGGCCGATATTGCATTCCAGCCCGCCGGACTCGCGCACATACATGCCCAGCGCCTGTTCGATGCCATAGGGGCGCAGCACGGTCTGGTAGAATTTGTCCTCGAGCAGCGCCTCGCGGCTGGTCACTTCCTCGAGCAGCAATATGTCTCCGGAGCGTTCGAGCGCGTTGCGCAAGGGGTCCATATGGCCCATTTCCGCATGCCTGCCGCCGATGTCGCGCGCCAGGTCGCCGCGCACGGATGGCGCTTTTCCCCAGATCAGCATGGGGGCCAGGCCCTTGCGGCTCAACTGCAGCGTGATCGCTGCGTTGTCGCAGCCGATATGCTCGATCAATGCTTCCAGGAAACCGCGCCAGGGCACGGTTTCGAGCGGCCCGCCGTAAAGCAGCTTCAGCAGCGAGTCCGTCAGCTCAAAACGTTTTGTTGCCATCCTCATCCTGCTTCTTCTGTCTTGCGCCTCGACTCGTTCTGCCATCCCCATTTGGAGGGAAAGCTACGTCAGGCCGTCATCGATATAGGGGCTGCGGGTCGGGAGGACGACCGTATGAGGCGTCCGGGCAAGGCGTCCGTCGGCGCGCCATCGCGATAGGTTTCGATACCGCGCACGAAACTGTGTCGATAGCCTTCGGCGCGCTGGAGCAGGCGCCGGCCGCCGGAGGGAAGGTCATAGGCGACTTCCGGCCCGTGCAGGACCAGCGCGCCGTGATCGATGACATTGATGTCCGCGCGCAGGCCGGGCTTGATCAGGCCGCGATCGGTCAGTCCGACGGTCGCGGCGGTCTTCGCGGTCTGCAGCGCGATCGCGTCCGCCAGCGGCAGTTTCGGCCCGCGATTGCGGTCGCGCGTCCAGTGGGTGAGCATCGATGTTGGAAAGCTCGCGTCGCAGATCGTGCCGACATGGGCGCCGCCGTCGGACAGGCCGCTGACGGTGTCGCGATGGGTCAGCATCGCATGGCATGCGTCGAGATTGAAATCGGCATAGTTGAGGAACGGCAGATAGAGCACGCCGCGCCCTTGCTCGCTCAGCATATGATCCAGCGCGACCTCGGCGGGAGAGACGCCGCGCGTGCGGGCGATGGCGCCCACCGATCGTTCGGGCCGGGCCTCGTAATCCGGCACCGGGTCCAGGATCAGCATCCGCTCGATATCGGCCAGATAGCGGCCCCATTGCGATTCGGAACCCACCGCATCGGCGAGCAATCGGCGGCGCGTTGCGGGGTGGGCGAGTGCTCCGGCACGATCGGCCAGCGGCAGTGCCGCCACCGCGCGATAGGTATCGGTCTCGATGAACGGGTTCAGGCTCAGCTCGAACCCCAGCATCATGCCGACCGGCCGACCGCAGACCTGCGCCCGCATCGGCAGCCCGTCGTCGACCGCGCGGGACAACAGGTCGAGCAGGATCTTCCAATTGTCGGGGCGTGATGCGCTCTGGACCAGCGAGAAGGACAGTGGCCGCCCCGACGCCTCGACCAGCCGCCGCAGCATCGCGAATTCGGCGCGCGGGTCGTCGAAGTCCGAGACGAATTGCAGCACGCCGCGATCGGCATCGGCCAGGCCCATCGCGATCGCGGTCAGTTCGCGTTCTTCCGCGGCCAGGGTCGGCGTCGGCGTACCATCGGCTGCGCGATGCATGATCGTGCGCGAGGTGGAAAAACCCAGGGCACCGGCTTCGACCGCCTCGCACGCCAGCGCGCGCATCAGCGCGATCTCGTGCCGGTCGGCGGGAAGCCGCTGCGTTGCCCGTTCGCCCATCGCATAGACGCGCAGCGGCGCATGCGGCAGCTGCGCGCCGATATCGACATCGAAACTGCGCTCCGCAAGCGAGTCGAGATAGTCGGGAAATGTCTGCCAATTCCAGGGAAGCCCGTCGATCAGCACCGGATAGGGAATATCCTCCACTCCCTCCATCAGCCGGACAAGCGTGGAGCGATCGGCCGGACGGCATGGCGCGAAGCCGACTCCGCAATTGCCCATCACGACGGTCGTCACGCCATGCCAGGATGACGGCTGCATCCGCGCCTCCCACGTCGCCTGGCCGTCATAATGGGTATGGATGTCGATGAATCCGGGGGTGACGAGCAGCCCGGTCGCATCGATCGTGCGCGTGGCGGGATCGTCGAGCACGCCGATGGCTGCGATATGTCCGTCGCGAACCGCGACATCGGCGACGAAGGGCTCGGCCCCGCTGCCGTCGACGATCGTGCCTCCGCGGATCAGCAGATCATGCGCCATGCCCGATCACCTCCATCAATCGCGTGCCAGTCCGTGAAATGCGGGCGGTTCGCCACCGCCATGAAGTTCCATGCATGCGCCGCTGACATAGGCCGCATCGGACGATGCCAGCCATGCGACCATGCCCGCCAGATCGGTGCCGCGCGCCATGCGGCGCATCGGGATCCCCGCGCTGATGCGCGCCAGCCCCGCCTCGCCGCCATAATGTTCGACCTGATCGAGGTCCTCGACCAGGCCGACGACGATCGCGTTGACCCGCACGTCCGGCCCCCATTCCTGCGCAAGGCTTGTCGTCGCGCTGAGCAATCCCGCCTTGGCCGCGCCATAGGCGGTCGTGCCGGGTGAGGGGCGCTGCCCGGACACGCTGCCGATATTGACGATAGATCCGCCCGTCGCACGCAAATGGGGATAGGCGGCCTGCGAGATATAAAGCGGCCCGAGCAGGTTGAGCGCGACGATCCGTTCGATCAGCCGCGGCGACGACTCCGCCAGATCGACTTTCGGCGCGCCGCCGGCATTGTTGACCAGCAGGTCGAGGCGTCCGAACCGGGCAATGGCTTCGGCGACTGGCGTGGCCGCCGCCTCGGGGTCGCGAATGTCCGCGCACAGTGCATGCGCTGTGCGTCCGTCGGCGCTCACCGGGGTTTCAGGATCGCGGCGTCCGCAAACGACAACCTCCCAGCCGTCGCCCAGCAGCCGCTCGGCGATCGCCCTGCCCAGTCCGCGCGTCCCGCCCGTGACGATGGCCACCCGGCGCTCTTTGCCTGTCATCCTCAAACCCTCTCGTTCTTGCCCGATGTGATCGTCATTATTGACCGACCGTCGCTCCCCAAATGGTGATTGTGACCAAAACCCCGAAACTGCACCCCAAAAGCCACTCAAGAAAAGCGCGTGGCGCGGTAGGGGAGGAATGGACAAGACACTCGATCTGCGCGAATTGACTGGCCGTCTTCGCGACGGGATGACCGTCGGGATCGGCGGTTGGGGTCCCCGACGCAAGCCGATGGCTCTGGTGCGTGAAATTCTCCGCTCCGACCTTCGCGATCTCACCATCGTCACCTATGGCGGCCCCGATGCCGGCATGTTGTGCGCGGCGGGCAAGGTGCGCAAGCTGATCTTCGGCTTCGTCTCGCTCGATGCCATTCCGCTCGAACCCTATTTCCGCAAGGCACGCGAAGCGGGCACGCTCGACGTGCTCGAACTGGACGAAGGCATGCTGCAATGGGGGCTGAAGGCGGCGGCGATGCGGCTGCCTTTCCTGCCCACCCGTGTCGGCCTGGGCACCGATGTGATGACCCATGGCCAGTTCGAGACGGTGACGTCGCCCTATGGCGATCGCGAAGTTCTGCTGGCGATGCCGGCACTCAAGCTCGACGCCGCGCTGATCCATGTCCACCGCGCGGATCGTCTCGGCAACGTGCAGGCGTTCGGGCCGGATCTCTATTATGACGAATGGTTCGCCCGCGCCGCCGCGGAGACCTTCGTTTCGGCGGAGGAGGTCGTCGACCGGATCGAGATCACGGACACCGACGCGGCACGCGCCAATTTCGTCGAGCGCATGTTCGTCACCGGCGTCATCCCCGCTCCGCTGGGCGCGCATCCGACATCGCTGCCGCCCAGCTATGGCTGGGATATGGATCATCTGCGCAGCTACGTCGCCAGCGCGGGCGATGACGGGGGCTGGTCGCGCTACGCCGCGGATGTGATCGGTGCCGACGAGGCCGGCTATCTCGACCGTGTCGGCGGCAAGGACCGGATCGCGGCGCTGCCGCTCCCGATTTTCTGAGGACTGCACGCATGAGCGCCCCCACCCTAGCCGAACTTCTGATCGTCGCCTGTGCCGAGGCATGGCGCGGCGCGGGCGAGATCGTCGCGACCGGCGTCGGCCCGGTCCCGCGTCTTGCCGCCAGCCTGGCCAAATCGACGCACACGCCCGAATTGCTGATGACCGATGGCGAGGCATTGTTGGTCGAGCAACCGATTCCGATCGGCCCGCGTGCCTATGATCACGGCCGCGGCACCGGCCATATGCCCTTCTCCCGCTTCTTCGACGCGGCGGTGTGGAGCGGGCGGCGGCATGCGATGGTGACGCCGACCCAGATCGACCGGTTCGGCCAGACCAACCTGTCCTGTCTCGGCGGCACCTATGCCCAGCCCAAGGTGCAGATGCTGGGCGCGCGCGGCTTTCCGGGCAACAGCATCCATCACCCCAATTCGATGTTCATTCCGGCGCATTCGACCCGCGTCTTCGTCGATGGCGAAGTCGATATGGTGTCGAGCGTGGGGTATAATCCGGCCCGCCGCACCCCCGGCGCGAATTTCGACGGTGTCGATCTGCGCCTGATTGTGACCGACCTGTGCGTCATGGATTTCGGCGGGGCCGATCATGCGATCCGCGTGGTTTCGCTCCACCCCGGCGTGACGCTGGATCAGGTTCGCGCGGCGACGGGCTTTGCCCTGGAAATTGCGGCGGACATCGCCACCACGCGCCTGCCGACCGAAGACGAGCTGGCGATCATCGCCGCGCTCGATCCGACCGGGATCCGCGGCGGCGTGATCAAGGGCAATCCGTCCGCCGTTCGGGAGGTCGCGGCATGAGCTTCACCGTCACCGTCGCCGACCGGATCGGGGAGATCGTGATCGATCGCCCCCCGGTGAACGCGCTCGACAGCGCGGACTGGAACAGGCTGCCCGGCCTGATCGCGGAGACCGGCCGGCGCGAGGATGTGAATGTCCTGCTGATCCGTGCCGAAGGGCGCGGATTCTGCGGCGGTGTCGATATCAAGGAGATGCAGGCGCATCCTGAGCGAATCACCCTGCTCAATCGCGGCAATTACCTGACGTTCAAGGCGGTCCGCGATTGCGAGATCCCGGTCGTCGTCGCGGTGCATGGTTTCGTGATCGGCGGCGGCATCGGCATCTGCGGTGCGTCCGACACGATCTTCGCCAGCGAGGACGCCTATTTCTCGCTGCCCGAAGTGGATCGCGGTGCGATGGGCGGGGCCAGCCATTTGTCGCGGATGCTGCCGCTTCACAAGGTCCGCGCCGCATTCTTCACCGGCGGGCGGATACCGGCGATGGAGGCCTATCGCCTCGGTGCGGTCGAAAGCGTCGTACCGCGCGAGCGGCTGACCGAGGAAGCGCGCGGTTTCTGCGCGACCGTCGCCTCGAAGAGCCGCAAGGCGCTGGTGCTCGCGAAGGAGGCATTGAACGGCCTCGAGCCGCGCGATGTCGATCGCGGCTATCGCTGGGAACAGGGCTTCACGCTCGAAATGTACATGCATGCCGATTCCCAGAAGGCGCGCGACGCCTTTGTGGAGACGGGCAAGGCGGCCGAGTTCTGATGGATCTGGCTTATACGCCCGACCAGCAGGCCTTTCGCGCGGAGGTGCGCGACTGGATGACCGCGCATGTGCCGTCCGAACCGCTGCAGACGCTGGAGGGGCGCGCCGGTTTCGATCAGCACGTCGTCTGGGAACGCGCGCTGGCGTCGGGCAACTGGGGCATGGTGACCTGGCCGGAGGCTTATGGCGGGCGCGGCCTGGACCTGATCCGCTGGCTGATCTTCGAAGAGGAATATTGGGCCGCGGGTGCACCGAACCGGGCGAACCAGAACGGCATCTTCCTGCTCGGCCCGACCATCATGGAATATGGCACCGACGAACAAAAGGCGCGTTTCCTGACGCCGATGGCGCGCGGCGAGGTGATCTGGGCACAGGCCTGGTCGGAGCCCGACGCCGGATCGGACATGGCCGCGATCCGCTCGCGCGCGATCCGTGACGGCGATCATTATGTCATCAACGGCCAGAAGACCTGGTCCAGCCGCGCGGCCTTTGCCGACTGGTGTTTCGGCCTGTTCCGCACCGACCCCGACAGCAGTCGTCACCACGGGCTGTCCTTCATCCTGCTGCCGCTCGACACCCCCGGCGTCACGGTTCGCCCGATCCGCCAGCTGCACGGCGACACCGGCTTTGCCGAAATCTTCTTCGACAATGTCCGCGTGCCCGTCGAAAACCGGATCGCCGGCGAAGGCGAGGGGTGGAACGTCGCCATGGCCACGGCGGGTTTCGAACGCGGCTTGATGCTGCGTTCGCCGGCGCGCTTCCAGGCGACCGCGAAACGGCTGGTCGAACTCTATCGCACGCACCGGGAAACCGCGTCGCTGGCCGCGCGCGAAGCCGTGCTGCAGGCCTGGATGGATGCGGAGGCCTATGCGCTCAACACCTATGCCGTCGCCGCGCATGTCATGGGCGGCGGAAAGATCGGCGCGGAGGCAAGCCTCAACAAGATCTTCTGGTCCGAGATGGATCGCGCGCAGCATCGCGCCGCGATGAGCCTGCTCGGCGCCGCAGCCGAGTTGAGAACGCTGCCGGGCGGCGAACCCAATGGCTGGCTGGAGGGATATATCTTCTCGCTGTCCGGGCCGATCTATGCCGGATCGAACGAAATCCAGCGCAACATCGTCGCCGAGCGTCTGCTCGGCCTGCCGCGATAGGGGGCTGGAGATGGATTTTCGCCTGACACCCGACCAGATCGAATTGCGCGACGCGGTGCGCGACTATCTGGCCGCCGAACACGGGCCCGAAACATTGCGCCGGCTCGATGCCGGGGATGGCCGCGATCCAGCGATCTGGGATGGCTTCGTCGCGATGGGATTGCCCGGCCTGCTGGTGTCGGCCGACCATGGCGGCCTTGGGTTGAGCCTTGTCGAAGCCGTGCTCGTCGCCGTCGAACTCGGACGTGCCAATGTGTCGGAACCGCTGGCGGATACCGCGCTGGTCGCGGCTCTGCTCGTCGGCCCGGCCGATCAGGCCGCGATCGCGACCGGCTCGCTCAAGGTTGCGCTCGCCCATCCCGTCAATCCATGGGTGGCCGATCTCGATCAGGCCGGCATGGTGCTTGGGGGAGGGGCGTCAGCCACGCCCGAAAGGCTCGACAGCGTCGATCCGCTCCGCCGCCTGTTCGCCGCCGGCAAGGCGGAACAGACCGAGGGCCTGCTCGATCGCGCCGCGCTGATCGCCGCGGCCCAGTTGATCGGCGGCGCGGAACGCATGGTTGCGCTGGCGACCGACTATGCGGCGCAGCGGGTTCAGTTCGGCCAGCCGATCGGCAAGTTCCAGGCGATCAAGCATCATCTGGCAACGGTCGCGGTGAAGATCGAGTTCGCCCGGCCGCTGGTGCTACGTGCCGCACATGCGCTCCAGCACGGCCATGACCGGGCCTCGCTTCACGTCAGCCATGCCAAGGTAGCCGCGACGGACGCGGCGATGCTCGCGGCCGAAACCGCGATCCAGGTCCATGGCGCGATGGGCTATACCTACGAGGTCGACCTGCATTTCTGGATGAAGCGCGCCTGGGCGCTCGCCGGAGCCTGGGGTGACCGCGCTTTCCACGAACGCCGGATCGGGGAGGCCATTCTCGACGGCCGCTTCGACATCGGTCCGTCCACCACCTTTCTTGCAGAGTGAAGCCATGTCCGAAGCCTATATCATCGATGCGATCAGGACCCCGACGGGACGGAAGAAAGGCAGCCTGGCGGGCTGGCACCCGGCCGATCTCGGCGCGATCCCGATCCGCGCGATCGTCGAGCGGACCGGCATCGATCCCGCAGCCGTGGACGACGTCGTCTGGGGCTGCGTCGACGCGGTCGGCCCGCAGGCCGGCAATATCGGGCGAAGCTGCTGGCTCACCGCCGGCTATCCCGAAGCGGTTCCCGGCGTTACCATTGATCGCCAATGCGGATCCTCGCAGCAGGCGATCCATTTCGCCGCGCAGGGGGTAATGTCGGGCACGCAGGATCTGGTGCTGGCGGGCGGCGTCCAGAACATGAACGCCATTCCGATCTCCGCCGCCATGTATGCAGGGCAAGCCTATGGCTTCGAGACGCCCTTCTCCAACTCCCCCGGCTGGACCGCGCGCTATGGCGATGAAGAGGTCAACCAGATCTACGCCGCGGAGAAGATCGCGCGCCAGTGGGACATCAGTCGCGAGGACATGGAGGTCTTCGCCGCCGAGAGCAATCGTCGCGCCGAAGACGCGATCGACAGCAGCCGGTTCGACAGCCAGATCGTGCCCGTCGGCGACTTCGCGATGGACGAGACGGTGCGACGCGGCACCACGCTGGAAGGACTGGCGGGCCTGAGGCCGGTTCGCGAGGGCGGCATCGTCACTGCCGGCGTTTCCAGCCAGATCTCCGACGGTGCCGGTGCGGTGCTGATCGCGAGCGAACAGGCGGTGCGCGACCACGGGCTGAAGCCCCGCGCGCGCATCCATCATCTCACCGTGCGTGGCGACAATCCGGTGATGATGCTGACCGCGCCGATTCCGGCGACGCGCCGCGCGCTCGAAAAGACCGGCCTGAAGCTCGACGATATCGATCTGGTCGAGATCAACGAGGCGTTTGCCAGCGTCGTGCTGGCCTGGGTGAAGGAACTTGGCGCCGATCTGTCGCGCGTCAACGTCAATGGCGGTGCGATCGCGCTGGGCCATCCGCTGGGCGCGACCGGCGCGAAACTGATGACGACCTTGCTCTACGAACTCGAAAGCCGTGGCGGTCGCTATGGCCTGCAGACAATGTGTGAAGGCGGCGGTCTCGCCAACGTCACCATCATCGAGAGGCTGTAAGGCGATGGCTGGCATCTGCGATGGCCGCGTCGTCATCATCACCGGCGCCGGGCGTGGCCTTGGCCGCGAATATGCGCTCGCTTTCGCGGCTGAAGGCGCGAAAGTCGTCGTCAACGACATCGGCGCCTCGCTGGGCGGCGAGGGCATCGACGCCTCTCCTGCACAGCAGGTGGTGGACGAAATCCGCGCGGCCGGCGGCGAGGCGATCGCCAATGGCGACGACGTTGCCGACTGGGACAGCGCGGGCAATCTGGTCGCGGCCGCGATCGCGGCGTTCGGGCGCCTCGATGTGGTCGTCAACAATGCCGGCATCGTTCGCGACCGGATGTTCGTGTCCGCCACGCTGGATGAATGGGATGCGACGATGCGCGTCCATTTGCGCGGCCATTTCTGCGTCGCCCGCCATGCCGTCGATCACTGGCGCGCGCGCCAGAAGGCGGGCGAAGCCGTCGATGCGCGGATCATCAACACGACCAGCGGTGCGGGACTTCAGGGATCGATCGCGCAGTCGGCTTATTCGACGGCAAAGGGCGGGATCGCTGCGCTGACCTTGGTCCAGGCCGCCGAACTCGGCCGCTATGGCATTACCGCCAATGCGCTTGCCCCGTCTGCGCGCACGCGGATGACCGAACAGGCCTTTGCCGACAAGATGGCGGTGGTGGAGGGCAGCTTCGACGTCCAGCATCCCGCCAATGTCGCTGCCGCGGTCGTCTGGCTCGGATCGTCGGATTCCGCGGATGTGACCGGCCGTGTTTTCGAGCTGGAGGGCGGACGCATCACGATCGAGGATGGCTGGCATCTTGGCGCGACCGTCGATCGTGGCGCGCGCTGGGCTCCCGCCGAGGTTGGCGATGCCGTCCGTGGCCTGCTGGCGGAACAGCGCCCGCCCCGGCCGGTCTGGGGAAGCTGACCGCGTGCGCCTCGCCTTTTCAGACGATCAGGTCGCGATCCGCGATACCGTGCAAAGCTTTCTCGAAGACGCGGTGACCAGCACGAGCACACGCGCGGCGATGGCGGACGGATCGGGGATCGATCGACCGCTCTGGCGGGCGATGGCGGATACGCTGGGGCTGACCGGCCTCGGCGTGCCCGAAGCATTCGGCGGATCGGCGCTCGGCGCGGTCGAGACCGCGATCGTCGGCGAGGCACTGGGCGCACACGTCGCGGCGGTGCCCTGGCTGGCAAGTGCGGTGATCGCGACACGCGCCATTGCATTGGGCGGCAGCGACACGCAGCGCGCCGAATGGCTGCCGCGGCTAGTGGACGGCAGCGCGGTCGCCAGCGTCGCGATTGAGGGCTTTACCGTATCGGACGGACGGCTGTCCGGACGCTGGATGTTCGTGCCCCATGGCGCCGTTGCCGACGTGTTCGTGGTGCTTGCCGGCAAACAGGCCTTTCTCGTTCCGACGGGAGCTGCCGGCTGCACCGCGACCGCACAGACGACCCTGGACCAGACCCGGCCGCTTGCCATGCTGGATCTTGTCGCGGTCGATGCCGCCCCGCTTCCCGCGCTCGACTGGGCCGCGATCGAACCCTTTGCCTGGACTGCGATTGCCGCCGACGCGCTGGGTGGCGCGCAGGCCTGCCTCGATCGGACCGTGGTGCACGTCAAGGAACGGATCCAGTTCGGCCGCACCATCGGCAGTTTCCAGGCGGTGAAGCACCGGCTGGCCGACATGCTGGTCGCGATCGAACAGGCGCGTTCCGCGGTCTATTGGGCGGCGGGCGAGATCGACGCGAACGGCCCCGACGCGCGCCTTGCCAGCCATGCGGCCAAGAGTTTCGCCTGCGACACCTATGCCGAATGCGCCGGCCACGCGATCCAGCTTCATGGCGGGATCGGTTTCACCTGGGAACATGATGCGCATCTCTTCTTCAAGCGCGCCCGCGCCGATCTGTCATTGATGGGATCGCCCGCCTGGCATCGCGAGCAGGTTGCCCGGCTGATCCCATTGGAGGCGGCATGCGCCTGACCTATACCGACAGCGAACTGGCGTTCCGCGCCGAGGTGCGGGCGTGGTTGCACGCCCAGCTGTCCGGCGAATTCGCGGACCTGTGCGGGCTGACCAGCCGGGTCTGCGCGCCCGAGCGGCGGCTGGAGTGGGAACAATGCCTGGGACGGGCACGCTGGGGCGTGGTGGGCTGGCCCGCCGCGTTCGGCGGACGCGACGCGACCATGGCCGAGCGCGTGATCTTCGCCGAGGAATATGCCACGGCCGGTGGGCCGCCGCGGATCAATCATGTCGGCGTCGAACTGCTCGGGCCGACCGTGCTGGCCTTTGGCACCGCCGCGCAAAAGGCCCGGTTCCTGCCGCCGATCGCTGCCGGGCAATCGGTCTGGTGCCAGGGCTATTCGGAGCCTGGCGCCGGATCCGACCTGGGTGCCGTCCGCACTCGCGCGCGGCTGGACGGTGACGAATGGGTGGTCGACGGGCAGAAGGTCTGGACGAGTCTCGCGCAATTTTCGGGCTGGGCCTTCGTCCTTGCCCGATCCGAACCGGGCAGCGTCGGCCGCGCGGGGCTGACCTTCCTGCTCATCCCGCTCGATCAACCGGGTGTGTCGGTTCGTCCGATCCGCCAGATCACCGGCGATTCCGAATTCAACGAGCTGTTCCTGGACGGCGCACGGACGGCCGCCGACAATATCCTCGGTGCGCCGGGCGAGGGCTGGGGGGTCGCGATGGCGCTGCTCGGCTTCGAGCGCGGCGTGTCGACGCTTGGCCAGCAGATGGCGTTCCGCAACGAGCTGGACGCGGTCATTGCGGTGGCGCGATCGAACGGCGCGGCGCAGGATCCAGTGATCCGCCAGCGGCTGGCACAGGCCGAGATCGGATTGCGTCTGATGCGCTTCGGCGCCTTGCGCATGCTCGACCAGCAGGGCGGTGCCGGAACCGGGGCTGCGATCACCTACAAGATCCAATGGGCCAGCTGGCGGCGTTCGCTGGGCGAACTGGCGATGGACGTGCTCGGCCAGGCCGGCGAGATCGCCCCGGCATTGCCGGCCGGCGAATATGCGATGACGATGCTGACCGATCTGTTCCTGAATGCGCGTGCCGACACGATTTATGGCGGCACCAACCAGATCCAGCGCAACCTGATTGCCGAGCATGCGCTCGGCCTCCCGCGCGAGCAGCGCGGCGACCTGAAAGGCTGAACCATGACTGCCCCTGCCTATCCCACGCCATCGGGCATGATGGCCGGCAAGACGATGCTGATCACGGCGGCGGCCGGCAGCGGCATCGGTGGCGCAACCGCCCGCCGCGCCGCCGAGGAAGGCGCGCGCCTGTTCCTGTCTGACACGCACGAGCGCCGGCTGAACGAAGCCGCCGATGCCATCGCCGCGGCCGGCCATGCCCGCCCGGATGTGGCGGTCTGCGACGTCACCGATGAGGCGCAGGTGCAGGCGACGGTGGCCGGCGCGATCGAGCGGCTCGGCCATATCGACATTCTCGTCAACAATGCCGGGCTCGGCGGCGCGGCATCCATCGTCGAGATGACCGACCAGCAATGGTCGAGCGTGCTCGACGTCAGCCTGACCAGCGTGTTCCGCATGACCCGCGCGATCCTGCCGCACATGTATGCGCGCGGCGGCGGGGCCATCGTCAACAATGCGTCGGTGCTGGGCTGGCGTGCGCAGAAGCTGCAGGCGCATTATGCGGCGGCCAAGGCCGGCGTCATGGCCTTTACCCGGTGCGCCGCGATGGAAGCGGCCGAGCATGGCGTCCGGATCAACGCCGTTGCGCCCAGCCTTGCGATGCATGCGGCGCTGGGCAAGGTGACGCCGCCCGGCCTGTTGGAGGAATTGACCGCGCGCGAGGCGCTGGGCCGCTATGCCGAGCCCTGGGAGGTCGCGAACGTCATCCTGTTCCTCGCGTCGGGCCTGTCGAGCTACATGACCGGCGAGATCCTCTCGGTCTCGAGCCAGCATCCGTGAGCGCCCGGATCTTCGCGACCCCTGGCGCCCTGCACGATGCTGCTGGTGCCGCGCTCGGCCCGACCGAATGGCTGACGGTCACGCAGGAGATGATCGACCTGTTCGCGCGTGCGACCGGCGATCATCAGTGGATCCATGTCGATGTCGAGCGGGCGAAGACCGGCCCGTTCGGCGGCACGATCGCGCATGGCTATCTGACGATGAGCCTGGTCAATCATTTCCTGCCGGAGATGATCGACGTGCAGGGCGTGTCGATGGGCATCAATGTCGGCGCGGACAGGCTGCGGTTCCTGTCGCCGGTGCCCGCCGGCAGCCGTCTGCGCGCGCGCGGCGAGATCGTCTCGGTCGAGGATATCAAGGGCGCCGTGCAGTCGACGGTCAGGGTCACGCTCGAACTGGACGGATCGGATCGTCCGGCTTGCACGATCGACACGATCAGCCGCTATTTCCCGATCGCTGGATGAACGCGCTTGCCGGCGGGGCGTCAGCGCACTGACGCCCCGGCCCGCGATCAGGGGACCGGCAGCTTCAGCACCTTCGCCGCATTGGCCGCAAGGAATTTCGGCCACACCTCGTCCTTGAACGGCACGTCCTGCAATTCGCTGAAGATGCGATCGAGCGAGAGACCGGCGGCGAAATAGCCCGCATAGATGATCTTGTCCGCGCCCCGCGAGTTCGCATAGTCGATGATCGCCTTGGGATAATGGCGGGGGGCGAAGGCACTCGTAGAATAATAGAGGTTCGGATATTTCAGCATCAGCTTGACCGCCATCTCCTCCCACGGCTCGCCGCCATGGCGCATGACGACGGTCAGCTCCGGGAAGAACCAGCAGACCTCGTCGAGCAGCTCCACCTTCTGCGTGGCCAGCGGGATGCGTGGTCCGGGCACGCCGACATTCAGGAAGAAGGGCAGGTCCAGCTCGCAGGCCAGTGCGTAGAAGGGGTACATCTCCTTCCCGTTGATCGCGACCTGCGGCATCGATCCCGACGCGAAATAGCTCAGTCCCCTCAGGCCATATTCGGCATGAAGCGCGCGGATCCGGCGGATCTCGTCCATGCCCTTGTTCGGGTCGACCGCGGCCTGGAACACGAAGCGATCGGCATGGTCGCGCACGATCTCCGGATAGGTGATCGCATCGCCCGCGGGGATCAGCGCGACGGCGACATTGTGCGTGTCCATCGCTTCGATGACGCGCCCGACATAGGTGCTCGGATCGTCGCCCAGGTCCGGAATCCCGCGGAACATGTACTGGGCGGGCATCTTGAAGCTGTCGAGACTCTCGCGGTCGCGCTGCAATCCGCGAAACGCGCCATAGCGGGCGTCGTCATGCTGGCTCCACGGAATATTCACATGCGTGTCGATCACGCGCAGCCCGTCCGGTATTGGCATCGGCTTCCCCTCTGGTCATTTGCTCCGTCATAGCGGTTCGCAAGCGCGATGCGTGTCACCATATGGCGGTCGCGCCAAAACGCGGTGGTTGCTTCTGTGCGCGGCGGAGGCGCTCGCCAGTGGCGCGGGAGGATGCATGATTCATCGCTGTATAGACCCAATCGCGCTTGCCCTGACGGCTCCCGGTCAGCCGTTCGAGGTTGTGCCCGGCCCGGACGGCGACAGTTTCCGCCATATCCCGCAGACGTTGACCGGCATTTATCGTCACTGCCGCAATCACGGCGACCGCCGCATGCTCCAGACCGAACAGGCAGCCTATAGCTACGCGCAAATCTTCGCCCTCGCCGACCGCGTCGCCCGCATATTGGCCGACCGGTTCGGCGTTCGCCCCGGCGACGCCGTCGGCATGGCGATGCCTGCCGGGCTGGAATGGATGGCCTGTTTCATCGCCGTCCATGCCGTCGGTGCGACCACCGTGATGATCAACACGCGCTGCGCACCCGAGGAGATGGCGCATGCGATCGCCCTGACCGGCCCGACACTGATCTTCGCCAATGCCGATCGTGCCGCGGCGCTGCGCACCGAGCCCGCTTCGGCCGACTGGCGCCTGATCGTCTCCGGCGGCCGCGAAGCGTTGCGCGAGGGCCAGGATTTCGATCTTGCCGACATCCTGTCCGACGAGACCGTAAGCCCCTTCGAGCCGGTCGAGCGCCATCCCGGCGACGCTGCGATCATCCTGTTCACATCGGGCACCACCGGCCGTCCCAAGGCGGTCCGTCTCGACGATCGCGCGATCGCGCATATGGTCGGGGTCTCCGGCCTGGCCGGCGCGATGCAGGATCGCCGCTTCACGATGGAATTCGGCCGCGAGGTTCCGCCCGAACGCACGTCGGCCAGTTGCGCGACCATCATCGTCGGCCCGGTCTTCCACACCGGGGGCATCACCCCGTTCCTGCGCGGCATCTATTTCGGCGCGACCCTGTTTATCTTCTCCAAATGGAATGCGGAGGTGGCGCTCGATCTGATGGAGCGCGAACCGGTGACCCGGCTCGGCTTCGTGCCGACGATGCTCTCGGACATGCTGGCCTCTCCGCGGGTCGGCCTGCACAATCTCGGGAGCGTCATGGTCCTGTCGAGCGGCGCCGCCACTCTCGATCTCAAGCTCGTCGAACGGCTGCGCGCGGTCGCCCCGACCGTTATGATCGCCAATTCCTATGGCCAGACCGAGTCGGCCGGCTGGATCTCGTCGATCTGCGGCGAGGACTATATCGCCCATCCAGAATCGATCGGTTACGTCCTGCCCACGATCGAGGTGCGGATCGTGCGCGATGGCGGCGGCGACGCCGATATCGGCGAGCATGGCGAGATCTGCATGCGCGGCATCGGCGTGATGCGTTGCTATGTCGGCGACCCGCAGGCGACGGCCGAGACGCTCGCCGATGGCTGGCTGCGCACCGGTGACAATGGCTGGATCGATCGGGACGGCCGGCTCTTCCTCGCCGACCGGCGCAAGAACATGATCATCTCGGGCGGCGAGAATGTGTATTGCGCAGAGGTCGAACGCGTCCTGGGCGATCACCCCTCGGTGGCCGAGGTCATTGCCTATGGACAGCCCGACGAGCGCTTCGGCGAGCGTGTCACCGCCACTGTCGTGCCCCGCGACGCCCAGCAGATCGATACCGAAGCGCTGCGCAGCTACGCGCGCACCCGCCTCGCCGGATACAAGATCCCGCGCGACATCGCCATCCGCACCACCCCACTTCCGCGCACCCCGACGATGAAGGTCGATCGCGGCACATTCCTGCGCGAATTGAAGGAAAAGACATGACTTCGCTTCCCGATCTCAAATCCCTGTTCAGCCTCGGCGGCCGCACCGCTCTGGTCACCGGCTCGTCACGCGGGCTGGGGTTCGAGATGGCGCGCGGCTTCGCCGCCGCGGGTGCGCGCGTGATCATATCCAGCCGCAAGGCGGACGATTGCGAGGCCGCTGCCGAGGCGATCCGCCAGGCCGGTGGCGACGCACTCGCCATCCCGGCGCATGTGGGGGATATGGATGCGGTCGCGGCACTTGCCGAAGGCATCAGGACGCGCTGCGGGCAGCTCGATATCCTCGTCAACAATGCGGGCGCCGCTCTGCCATATGGCATCGACGAGGCGACACCCGCCTTGTTCGACAAGAGCTATGCGGTGAATACGCGCGGTCCCCTGTTCCTGACACAGGCGCTCCGCCCGCTGCTCGCCGCTTCGCCTGCCGCGCAGGCCGGTGGGGCGTCGATCATCAATATCCTGACCGTGGGTGCCTTTTTCGGCACCTCGTCGCAGATCGGCTACAGCTCGTCCAAGGCCGCGCTCTGGCAGATCACCCGCTCGCTCGCCAACGCGCTTGCCGCGGACCGCATCCGCGTCAACGCCATTGCCCCCGGCCCGATGGCGACGAGGATGGTCACCTCGGGCGGCGACGCGCTGATGGAGAAAAGTGCGGCGGGCACGTTGCAGAAACGCGTGGCGGACCCCGCTGAGATCATCGGCCCCGCGCTGATGCTCGCCAGCGACGCCGGCTCGTTCGTCACCGGAGCGATGCTCGCCGTGGATGGTGGCTGGCTGGCGTGAGCGCCGCCACGCTGTTCACCCCCTTCCGGCTGCGCGGGATGACGCTGCCGAACCGGATCGTCATGTCACCGATGACCCGGCAATTCAGCCCTGGCCGCGCGCCGGGCCCGGATGTCGCCGCCTATTATGAACGCCGCGCCGCGGCGGGCGTCGGCCTGATCGTGACCGAAGGCGTGGCGATCGACCATCCGGCTGCGGTGGACTTTCCGGACGCGCCGCAATTGCACGGCGAGGCGGCGATCGCCGGATGGCGCGACGTGGTCGATCGCGTGCACGCCGCAGGTGGCCTGATCGTCCCGCAATTATGGCATCAGGGACCGATGCGCGATCCGGCGATCAGCACGGCACCGGAGGTCGCCGGGGTGCGTCCGTCGGGCATCTGGGGCAGGGTCGGCGGTTCGGTCTCGATCGATCCGGACTATGTCGAACGCATGCTGGCGCCGGCATCGCCCGCGAGCGAAGGTGAGATTGCCGAGATCGTCCAATCCTATGCGCGCGCGGCCCGTCTTGCGATGGAGATCGGTTTCGACGGGATCGCGATCCATGGTGCGCACGGCTATCTGATCGACAGTTTTCTGTGGCACGAAACCAACCGACGCGATGATGCATGGGGCGGCGACGCGACACGCCGCAGCGCCTTTGCGGTCGCGGTGGTGCGCGCCGTGCGCGCGGCGATCGGGCCCGACCGGCCGATCCTGTTCCGTTTCTCCCAGTTCAAGATGCAGGATTATCTGGCGCGCCTCGCGGATACACCGGACGAACTGGGTGCATTGCTTCGCCCGATCGCCGAGGCCGGCGTCGACCTGTTCGATGCCAGCCAGCGCCATTTCGATCAGCCTGCCTTTGCCGGTTCGCCGCTCAACCTTGCCGGCTGGGCGAAGCGGCTGACCGGCGCCGCGTCGATGACGGTCGGCGGCATCGGCATGGGGGCACCGCGCGATGCCCTGGGTGTCGACAGGCCGATGGAGGCGGATGACAATCTGGATGCGGTGGTTGCGCGACTGGAGGCCGGCGAGTTCGATCTCGTCGCCGTCGGCCGGGCCCTGCTCAACGATCCGTCCTGGATCGAACGGCTGCGCGACGGCCGCCCTTTCCTTGCCTTCGACCGGGCAAATCTGAAAAGGCTGACATGATGGCGGACGACCGGCTTGCGGACCTCGAACGCCGGCTTGCCCGGGTCGAGGACGAACTCGCCATCCAGCGGTTGCTCGCAACCTATGGCCCGCTGGCCGATGCCGGCATGGGGCCGGAGACGGCGTCGCTCTGGATCGAGGATGGCGCATATGATCCCGGCGGGGTGGCGCGTGCCGAAGGCCGTGCCGCGCTGATCGACATCTATCACGGCGAACGGCATCAGGGCTTTGTCCGGCGCGGTTCGATGCACATGACCGCGCCCGCGCAGATCACGATCGACGGCGATCATGCGGAAGCCGTCGGCTATTCGATGCTCGCCCTGAACGCGGGCGAGAGCTTCACCCTGTTGCGCGCGTCGATCAATCACTGGACGCTGGCGCGTACCGCAGACGGGTGGCGGATCGTCGAGCGGATCAATCGCGTGTTGGACGGCTCGCCCGAGGTGCGCGACCTCCTCGCGCGCGCCGACCGGGGCTGACGGGCCGTCGGAAAATGATCGTTATTCCTGCGAAGGCGGGAATTTTGAGAGGCGTTGCCCAGAGATGTAGCGAGGTGAGCCTCACGACTAGCATTGCCCAAAACCGCTCATCCTGAGGAAAGGCTAAGTAGCTGCGAAGCAGCGTAGCGAAGCGTTGTCTCGAAGGACGTACGATGCATGGTGTGTCCTTCGAGACACCGTTTCGCCAAGCTCAACGGTTCCTCAGGATGGGCGGGTCTGTGAGTGTGTCGGGGGCGCCGGCGGCAAATCCTTTCCCAACACCTGGTAAATCCGTAGACGCGACGGAATTATTGGGTTCGCGCCGGAAGACGCAGAAATCAACACTGCGCTTTCGCGGGGATGACGACAGCGAGAGCTGATGCTGCCTTTTCAAAAGCCTGCTATGCCGCCGCCAGATCCCGCTTCCGCCCGATCCGTCCGGCTAGAAGGAAGCCCAGCCCGCCTGCGAGATAGAGCAGGTTCAGCGTCAGCATCGCCCATTTGAGCGAATGCGCGCCGCCATAGCTATCGCTCAGCACCCCGACGACGAACGGGCCGCCGCCATAGCCGAACAGGTTCGCCATCACCATTTCGATCGCGATCACCGTGCCCCGGAAACCCGCCGGGGTCAGGTTGAGCAACGCACCATAGCTGATGCCCAGGAACGAATAGCAGACCAGGCTGTAGGCGGAGATCGCGACCACGGTCAGCGCGACCGTCGGCGCGAGCAAGGCGCAGGCGGCAAGCAGCATCGTCAGCAGCGCGATCACGCCGCACATGACGAGCATGCGATTGGGGTCTCCCTTGGCGATCCGGTCGGTCAGCGTGCCCGTGAAGATCAGCCCCAGCCCGCCGCAAATGCCGGATGCGAAGGCGATCACCATGCCCGCGCTCTGGATCGTCATGGCGTGCTCGCGCATCAGGAACGGCACGAACCAGCCCGTGACGCCCGTATTGGCCGCCGACAACAAGGCTGCGCCGACCATCAGCAGCAGCACGCGCTTATCCCCCCAGATGAAGCTGCACGCGTCCGACAGGCGCTGCTTCCATGATCCGTCGTAGACCGGCGCGCCCTGGTCGAAGGCGCCGCGTACCGGCTCCTTCAGCACAAAGTAGATCAGGATCGCGAGCGGGATGCCCGGCAGGCCTGCCGCCATGAACGCCGCCCGCCAGCCATAATGGGCCACGATCCACGCGCCGAGAATGAAACAGATGAACGATCCCAGCGGGATGCCGACCTGATAGATGGCGACGGCGGTCGCGCGTTTCTCGCGCGGAAACAGGTCGGTGATGATCGAGGTCGCGGTTGGCGATGCGCCCGATTCCGCCGCGCCCACGCCGATGCGGGTGAGCAGGAGGTGCGCATAATTCGTCGCGAAACCCGCAAAGGCGGTCATCGCGCTCCAGATGGCGACCACGATCGCGAGCAGCTTGCTGCGGTTCGTGCGGTCCGCGAGCAGCCCGAGCGGGATCGAGGTGACGGCGTAGATCATGCCGAAGGCCAGGCCGGTCAGCATGCCGAGCTGGGAATCGGTGAGCAGGAATTCCTTCTTCAGCGGCTCGATGACCAGCGAAGCGACGCGGCGGTCGATCTGGTTGAACGTCATCATCGCGGTCAGCAGCGCAAGTGCCAGCCATGCGCCCGGCTTTACCGCCGCCGACGTCTTTGCTCCGTCCGAAACCGGTCCTGCCAGCATCCTACTCTCCTGCACGCGCGCACCGCGCGATTATGGTGGAAGACTATGGCACAGCGTCCGCCCGGCAACCACCGAACGGGGGTTGCCGGTTCGGGCATGCGGCGCGACTTCGATACGGTGGAGGTCCCGCGAAAAAGGGACGCTGACAGGAGCAGTGATGGATCGGGTCGTCCGTATTGGCGGCGCAACGGCGGCGGTCAACGACAGTGCGATGGGCGTGGCGCAGTTCCTGCGCGACGATGTCGAGATCGACTATATGGTCTTCGACCTTCTCGCCGAATCCGTGGTTGGACGGCTCGCCCGGCAAAAGCTCGACGATCCCGAAGCCGGTTTCGTCAGGGCGTTTGTCGACACGCTTGCCGGACCGCATCTGGCCCGCATCCGCGAGCGCGGCATCCGGCTGATCGCCAATGCCGGCGGCGTGAATCCGCACGGCTGCGCCAAGGCGCTGGAACGCAAGGCGGCCGAGCTCGGCGTGCCGGTGCGGATCGCGGTGGTCGACGGTGCGGATCTGAGCGCGTCCTTGCCCGCGCTGGCGACGCGCGCGGAGATGTTCGGCCTCGGCACGATCGCCGATGCGCTGGCGGAGGCCGATCCCATGCTTGCCTTCACCGCCTATCTCGGCGCCTTTCCGATCGCCGCCGCGCTCGATCGCGGGGCGGATATCGTCATCACCGGCCGCATCGTCGACAGCGCGACGACGCTGGGCGCGCTGATCCACGAATTCGGCTGGGGGGCGGACGATTTCGACCTGCTCGCGGCCGGCACGCTGGTCGGCCATCTGATCGAGTGCAGCACGCAGGTTACCGGCGGTACCTTCACCGACTGGCGCGACGTGCCGGACTGGGCGAATATCGGCTATCCCATCGCCGAGTGCCATGCGGACGGCACCGCGATCATCACCAAGCCGCTACACACCGGCGGCCTCGTCTCCATCGGCTCGGTCGCGGAGCAATTGTTATACGAAGTCGAGGACGTCGCCGCTTATCTGGTGCCCGATGTGGCCTGCGATTTCAGCGACGTCGCGCTTTCGCTGGCTGGGCCGAACCGGGTTTCGGTGTCCGGCGCCAGAGGCCGTTCGCGCCCGGCGACGTACAAGACCTGCCTCACCTATGAATCCGGCTGGCGCGGTGTTTACGCGATCCCGATCGTCGGCCCTGCCGCTGCGGCGCGCGGACGGCAGCTTGGCGAGGCATTGATCGCGCGGACGGGGGACATGCTCCGGCTGCGCAACTGGGGCGAATGGCATCGCACCGCGAACGAGGTGATCGGCGGAGAGGCCGCCTATGGGCTGGACGATTGCAGCGGCAGCCGCGAAATCGTCGCGCGCTTCGCGGTCGAGCATGAGCGCCGCGAGGCAGTGGAGCTGTTCATGGCCGAAGCCGCGGCCTCGTTGATGGTGGTCGCGGGGGCGACGATGCCGCTGACCCAGCAGGTCATCAAGGTTCAGCATCTGCGCAGCACCCTTGTCGAAAAACAGGCCGCGATCGTCACCGTGACGATCGACGGCCAGACTGACACGATCCCGATCGCGCTGGACGGTGCGTTCGACAGTCAGGCCATCATGCGCTCCGATCCGCCTCTGCCGCAGCTCGACGAGGCCCTGACTGAGATCGTGCCGCTCGTCGCGCTCGCCTGGGTCCGCAGCGGCGACAAGGGCGACCTGTTCAATCTCGCCGTCATCGCGCGCCAGCCGGACTATGTGCCGTATCTCGCCGCCGCGCTGACGCCGGATGCGCTCGCGGCGCGTTACGCCCATCTGTCCGAAGGTCCGTCGCGCGCCGTCGAACGCCAATATGCGCCGGGCCTCTTCGCACTCAATTTCGTCGTTCGCGGCACGATGGGGGGTGGTCTGGCGGCGAACATGCGGTTCGATTCGCCGGGCAAGGGCAATGGCCAGCAATTGCTCGATTTCCCGGTTGCCGTGCCCGCCGCGCTCGCGGCACAGCTCGGCTCGGCCGCGGCCGGGATGTGAGGAGGCTATGATGGATAATCTCGACTATCTGATGCAGCGCGTCAGCACAGTGCCGGTCGGCAGCAGCGTGCTGACCAGCACCTCGAAATATCTCAATCATGCCGGCCTGCGCGATTGGGTCGTCACCCATTTCCTGCGCCGCAACGGCCCCGACCGCGGCAATGAGGGCGACACCGCCGATGGCCTGATCACCGCGATGGCACAGCTGACCGATCCGGACGAGGTCGAGGCACTGATCGAGCGCGAGCGCGGGAGCAATCCGGTGTTCCGCGACTGGATCGACGAGGCCTATATCGGCCCGCACAGCGTCGCCTTCTTCGCGGATTGCGCGCCCGGCACAGTGGGGGGCATCTATCATGATTGCCTGGTCAATCACGGTTTCCAGGTCAATCTCGGGCGCGCGTCGCTCGAACCCGCGTCGCGCTTCGAATTCATCCGCTTCCGAATGGGGCAGATCCACGATTTCGAGCACATCATCACCGGCGGCGGCTTCAATACGCTGGGCGAGCTCGTGCCTTATTTTGTGCGCCTGGCGAACGTGCATCGTCATCTGTCACCCGAACTCGCGGGTGAGCTCACCAAATTCTACGTGCTCGGCGGCTATCGCTTCCCGGTGCGTGCGGGCCTTCATTATCCGCAAGTCTATCTGACCATCCTCGACATCATGCAGCGCGGCATCCGCATCGGCCTCGACTCCGCGCCGATCTTCATGGCCCGGTTCGAGGATGTGCTGCACATGACGCCGGTCGAGGCGCGCGAGGCGATGGGCGTGAAACATGCCGAGGATCTCGATACGGTGGAGGCGTCGCGGATCTTCGACGATCGTGGCGATGCCTGACATGGATCTGCATCCCATCGCCGTCGCCACGCTCGAGGCGATCGCCGCGTCAGGCCAGACGCCTTATCATCTGGGCACGCCGCAGGCGGCCCGCGCGGATGTCGCCGCGCGGCTGGCCGCCATGCCGCCGCGGCCGCATCCCGATATCGAGAAGATCGAAGATATGACGCTTGCCGGACCTGCAGGCCCGCTGGCGGCGCGGCGCTATCAGCCGGCGGCGGTCTCGGGGCCGGGCGCGATCGTCTATGCGCATGGCGGCGGCTGGGTCTTCGGTGCGCCGGATCTGTTCGATCCCTTGTGCAGCTGGCTCGCGGCGGCGGCTGAGCGGCCGTTGATCTCGGTCGATTATCGCCTCTCGCCCGAAACCCGCTTTCCCGGGCCGCTGGACGATATGGTCGCCGCAGTGGGCGCAGTGAGCGATGCGGAGGGGGCGGTCGTCGTGGCCGGCGACAGTGCGGGCGGCAATCTTGCCGCCGCGGCCGCGCTGCTCCTTGCCGATCGGGGAGCCTCGCCCATCGTCGGGCAGATCCTGCTCTATCCCGTTCTCGATCACGACTTCGCCACGCCGTCCTATCGGGAGATGGGCGATGCGGGCAGAATCATATCGACCGCGGACATGCGATGGTTCTGGGATCATTATGTGCCGAACGTGGCGGACCGTGACGACCCGCGCGCCTCGCCGCTTCGCGCGCCGCGCCTCGATCATGTGCCGCCGGCCTATATCGCGGTCGCGGGCTGGGACCCGCTGCATGACGAAGGGATATTGTTCGCCGAGCGGCTGCGGCAAGCGGGCGTGGCGGTCGATCTCGATGAGCGCGGCGACATGATTCACGGCTTCTGTTCGCAGGCCGGGCTGCTCGATCGGGCGGATGCGGTTCTTGGCCGTGCCGGCGCTCTGGCCGGGGACTGGCTGACGAGGAAAAATCGACCGCCCCGCGCCGAATGACCACAAATGGGGACTACGGCGGTCGTCCCGGCAGACTATTCACACCTCACGGTATTGCCCGCAACGGCGGGCAAAAGCCGAGAGTCCGCATGGGCAAGAAACATGGGAGGGGAGAAGATATGATTTCTTCCGTTAAGCAGCGTCTGATTACCACGACCTCGATCGCCTTTCTCGCAGTCTGTGCCGCCACGAGCGCGCATGCGCAGGAGGCTCCGCCAGCCACGCCGCAGGCCGAGGCCGAAACCACCGGCGATTACCAGAATGACGGCGAAATCGTCGTCACAGCGCAGCGCCGTGAAGAGCGGCTGAAGGACGTTCCGCTGTCCGTTACCGCGGTCAGTGGCGATCAGCTATCCCAGAGCGGTGTTTCGGGATCGCGCGAACTGGCCACATTGGTGCCGGGTCTCTCGATCAACACCACCGGCGCAACCGCCCAGGCAACCGTGCGCGGCATCGGCAACACCATCGTCGGCGGAAATTCGGAATCCCCGGTCGCAGTCTATATCGACGGTGTCTATATTTCGGGCCAGTATTTCGCGGTCTTCGACCTGGCGAACATCGAATCGATCCAGGTGTTGAAGGGTCCGCAAGGCACGCTGTTCGGCCGCAATGCGACCGGCGGCGCGATCCTCGTCACCACCTCGCGTCCGGAAAATGTTTTCTCGGGCAGCGTCACCGCAAGCTATGCCAGCTTCAACGACGTTCGCGTGGGCGGCTATATCAGCGGTCCGATCACGGATTCGCTGCGCTTCGATATCGCCGGCAATTATCACAAGGATCATGGCTATGCGCGCGACGTGGTTCGCGGCACGCGGCTATCCGAATATGAGGACCAGAGCGTCCGCGGCAAGCTGATGTTCGCGCCCGATAGCGACACGCGCATCACGCTGATCGGCGATTACGGCAAGATCCGCGACGAGAGCGCGGTTTCGCTGAAGGCTGTCAGGGCTGCGGCGACCGCCGGCGCATTCGTCCCCACCGATCCGCGCGAGTTCGCGCTGTCGTTCGATCCCTACGCGATCTCAAAGGGTGGCGGCGTCAGCCTGGAAATCATGCACGACTTCGGCGATTTCACGGTCAAGTCGCTGAGCGCCTATCGCAAGACCAAGAATTATTCGCTCACCGATCAGGATCGTGTCGCGGCCAATCTCAGCCGTATCGATACGACGATCCGCGACAATTATTTCACGCAGGAAGTCACGGTCTCGAACTCGAACCCGGGCAAGTTCCAGTGGATCGCCGGTGCATTCTATTACGGCGATACCGTCGTGAACCCGACCTTCTCGAATATCACGACGCTGTTGAACAATGCCAAGCTGCAGGTCGACGCCTATGCGGTGTTCGGTGAAGGCACCTATGCGCTGAGCGACTCGTTCAAGGTCACTGCCGGCATCCGCTACAGCACCGAGGAGCGGACATTCCTGTCGCGCCGCAATACGGGCACGCCGACAGTCGCTTTCCGGTCGATGTCGGCCAATGCCCTGACGCCGCGCGTCTCGCTGATCTATTCGGTGAACGAAGATTCGAATGTCTATGCGACCTATAGCCGCGGCTTCAAGAGCGGTGTGTTCCCGGCTGCGACGTTCAACGCGGCGCCGGTGAAGCCCGAGACCATCGACTCGTATGAGGTTGGCTACAAGCTCTCGAGCGGTGGCACGAGCCTCAATGTCGCGGCCTATTATTACGACTATCGCGACCTTCAGGTGACGACCCGCACCCCGGCCGGGCTCCAGACCCTGCTCAACGCGGCCAGCGCCGAAATCTACGGTGTGGATGCCGATCTGTCGGTGCGGGTGAGCAAGGGGCTGCGGCTCCGCCTGGCCGGCGCCTATACGCATTCCGAATATAAGGATTTCGTCAACGCGCCGTTCTTCGCCCCGCTGCCGGCGGGGGGAAATTCGACCTTCTCGGGTGACGCCAGCGGCAATCCGCTGATCCGGACCCCCGAATGGACGGTGACGGCCGGGCTTCGCTACGAGACCGAAGTCGGTGCGGGCAAGATCGATTTCAGCGGCGACGTCTATTACAACTCCGGCTTCTCTTGGACGTTCGAGAATGCGTATCGCCAGGGCGCTTACGAGCTGGTCAATGCTCAGGTCGGCTGGTCCCCCGACGGCGATCATTTCCGCATCTCGCTGTTCGGCAAGAACCTGACCAATTCGCTCTATTCGATGGGCACGTCGGTCACCACGGCGGCGACGGCCGCGGCCTATGCCCGTCCGCGCAGCTATGGGGTCGCGGCCAACTTCAAGTTCTGATGCACGACGACGCCCGGCGCCGCCCCATGACGAAACAGGTTCGAATTGGGTGCGGCTCCGGGTTCGTCAACGACTCCGCGCTGGGCATCGCGCAGATCCTCGCGGACGATCAGCCGCTCGACTATGTGATCTTCGAATATCTGGCCGAGGGCATCATGGCCTGGCTCGCCGCCGACGAGGCGCGTGAACCCGGGTCCGGCTTTTCGAAGCATCTGCTCGATATCCATCTGGGTCCACATCTCGCGACCCTGCTCGACCGCGGAATCCGCGTCGTCACCAATGCAGGCGGCCTCAATCCGCAGGGGCAGGCCGATGCGATCCGGCGTGCAGCCGCCGCGATCGGGCGATCGCCGCGTATCGCCGTCGTCACCGGCGACGACCTGCGCCCCCGTCTCGACGACATTCGTGCGCTGGGCCTGCCGGAATTCTATTCGGGCGCGCCGCTACCGGAGGGCATCACCAGCATCAACGCCTATCTTGGCGCCTTTCCGATCGCGCAGGCGCTGGCTGCCGGCGCGGACATCGTCATCACCGGCCGCAACGTCGACAGCGCCCTCACGCTCGGCCCGCTGATCCACGCATTCGGATGGACACCGTCCGACTATGATCAACTGGCTGGCGGCACTGCGGCAGGACATCTGCTCGAATGCGGCGCACAGGCGACGGGGGGCACTTTCACCGACTGGCGGCTCGTGCCCGACTGGGCGACGCCGGGCTATCCGATCGCCGAATGCCGTGCCGATGGCAGCTTCGTGCTGACCAAGCCAGCCGGCACCGGCGGGCTGGTCAATGTCGGCACGGTCAGCGAACAGCTGATCTACGAGGTGCAGGACGTCGAAGCCTATATGGTCCCCGACGTCGCCTGCGATTTCTCGACGGCCCGCGTCCGCACCGTCGGGCCGGACCGGATCGAGGTGAGCGGCGTCACGGGCCGACCGCCGACGTCGACCTATAAAGTGTCGGCGACGTTTCACGATGGCTGGCGCGCGACGGCGCTGTTCGCGGTCATGGGCATGGCCGCGACCGAGCGCGCGCAGCGGATGGGCGATGCGCTGGTTCGCCGTTGCCGGGATATGCTGCGCAATCGCAATCTGCCGGACTTCACCGATGTGCGTGTCGAAGTGATCGGGGGATCCGCGTCGGACGACGGCGCTCCGCACGATGTCGTCTGCCGGATCGTCGCGCGCCATCCGGACCAGGCCGGTGCCGAGCTCATTGCCGACGAAGGCCGCAGCGTGATGACGACGATGGCGCAGGGCTCGACCGGCATGGGCCCGGCAACCGTCGCGCCGGTGCTCGCGCTGCACAGCGTCCTGCTCGAAAAGGCGGAAGTGCCGGTCTTCGTGCAACTCGACAACGGTGACGCGGAGCCGTCCGCGATCGCGACCGCCGGCGGTTTCGATCCCGCAACCCTTTTACGCCCGCGCTTTCCTGCCGCGGCACCGTCCGACGATGAGGAACTGGTCCCGCTGATCGCGCTTGCCTGGGGGCGCAGCGGCGACAAGGCGGACATGTTCAATGTCGGCATCATCGCCCGCGATCCCGCGCACCTCCCCTATATCTCCGCCGCGCTGACCGAGGCGCGCGTGGCGGACTGGTACCGTCACGTTACAAACGACGGCTCTCCGCCGCGCGTCCGGCGTTTCGATGCGCCCGGCTTCCACTGCATCAACCTGACGGTCGAGAATGCGCTGGGCGGGGGGCAGACGTCGGGCATGCGGCTCGATCCCAATGGCAAGGGCATGGCGCAGTGCCTGCTGGCGATGCCGGTCGCGGTGCCCGGCGCGGTTGCTGAGCGGGCGAGGCGACAGCTTCGCGAAGCCGGGCATCATGTCCCCGATCTTCAGGCCCAATGACGACATCGCCGCACCGTTTCGTGGGGCCGGCCGATCTGATCCTCCATGCCTTGTCGCGCGATCTTGAGCGGAACGTCGTCGAATTCGTCGATGGCACGAGTCCGATCACCGCCCGGCAGTTCCGATCCGCGATCGCAGGCTATGCCGCGGCACTGAATGCGCTCGACCTGCCGCGCGGCGCGCGCATCGGGCTGCTCGCGAAGAACCGCGTCGAGGTGCTGTATGTTCAGGCGGCGATCGCCTTCACTGATCTCTGCCTGGTCGCGCTGCATCCGATGGCTGCCATCGACGACCTTGCCTATATCGCCGGCGATGCCGGACTGTCGGCGCTGATCTTCGATCCCGGCCCCTTCGCCCCGGTGGCGGAGGCGCTGCAGGCACGGTTGCCGGGTCTCCGGCTTCTGCCGCTCGGGCCGGGGCCGGGCGACGACCTTATCGCCGCTGCGGAGCGGCTGGGCGATATGCCGCTCGTCGCCCCGGATGCTGATCCCGACGCGATCGTGCGGCTGACCTATTCGGGCGGCACCACCGGCAAGCCCAAGGCGATCATGGGGTCGCTGCGCTACACCATGACGATGCTGCAGGTGATGCTGACCGAATGGGAGTGGCCGACAACACTGCGCCAGCTGGTCTGTTCTCCGCTCAGCCATGCCGGCGGCTCGGCGCTGATGCCCGTCCTGCTCAAGGGCGGCACGATCGTCGTCATGCCGGGTTTCGAGGCCGGGGCAGTGCTTGCCGCGATCGATCGTTTCCGGATCACTGCCACGCTGCTCGTGCCGGCGATGATCTACGCGCTGCTCGATCATCCCGACCGCAAACGCCACGATACATCGAGCCTGGAGCTGATCTATTACGGCGCGTCCGCGATCAGCGGACCCCGGCTGGCGGAGGCGATCGCGGCGTTCGGCCCTATCTTCTTCCAATTCTACGGGCAGGCCGAAGCGCCGATGTCGATCGCGCTGATGCGCCGCGCCGATCACGATCCCGCGGTGCCGGGACGGCTGACAGCCTGCGGTCGGCCGACGCCCTGGAATCAGGTCGCGCTGCTCGACGACGATGCGCAGCCGGTGCCCGATGGCGAACCCGGCGAGATCTGCGTGCGCGGGCCGATGGTGATGGCGGGCTATCTCGGCAAGCCGGAGGAGACCGAAGCCGCCTTCGCCGATGGCTGGCTGCATACCGGCGATGTCGCGATGCGCGACGCCGATGGGTTCCTGCATATCGTCGACCGCAAGAAGGACATGATCGTGACGGGTGGCTTCAACGTCTATCCGCGCGAGATCGAGGATGTGCTGACCGCCGACCCAGCCGTTGCCGACGCGGCGGTGATCGGCATTCCCCATGCCCGATGGGGCGAAGCGGTGACCGCCATCGTCGTGGCGCGCGCAGGCGCACGGATCGATGCCGATGCGCTGGTCGCCATGGTCCGCGATCGCAAGGGCGCGCTCCATGCCCCGAAGACGGTCCATATCGTCGAGGCAATTCCGCGCACCGGCCTCGGCAAACCCGACAAGAAGGCGCTGCGCATCCTTTATGCCGCGGCGGAGCCGTCATGACCGACATCGAGACACTGTTGGCGATCGAGGAGATCAAGACGCTGTTCGCGCGCCGCCTGCGCTATATGGATACCGGCCAGTGGCATCTCTATGCCGGGCTGCACACCGAGGATGCGGTGTCGGAGACCTATTCGAACGCGCCGCCGGTGGTTGGCGCCTCGGCGATCGCCGAGGCGATCGAGCGATACATGACGGGCGGAACAGCACCGGTCACGTCGGTCCATCACGCGCACACGCCCGAGATAGAATTCGTCTCAAACGACGAAGCGACCGGAATTTGGCCGATGGAGGACCATCTCTGGTGGCAGGACGGCGCGCGCGAGGAATTCCTGCACGGCTATGGCCATTATCACGAGCGCTATCGCAAGGTCGGCGGCCAGTGGCTGATCGCGCATCGCCGCCTCAGCCGGCTGCGCGTCGACTGCTCGCCCGGATTCCACGACCGGCTTTCGCGCGGCTGATCAGCCGGTCTCGCCACGAAGAACCGCCCGCATCACCTTGCCGCCGGCGTTGCGCGGAAGCGAAGGCACGATCTCGATGCTTCTGGGCACCTTGAAGTTCGACATGAAATCCCGCGCCCAGGCCCGGATCGCCTCCGGGGCTGCGTCGGTGCCGGGGCGCAGCACAACGAATGCCTTGCCGACCTCACCCATCCGCTCGTCGGGCACGCCGATCACCGCGACCATCTCGACCGCAGGATGCCGCGACAGCAGCGCCTCGATCTCGGCCGGATAGCAATTGAACCCGCCGGAGATGAACATGTCCTTCTTCCGATCGGTGATCCGCAGATAGCCGGCATCGTCGAGCGTGCCGATATCTCCGGTGTGCAGCCAGCCATCGGCATCCACAGCCGCGCGCGTCGCGACCGGATCGTCGAGATAGCCGCGCATGACGGCGTGGCTGCGCACGAGGATCTCGCCCGCCACGCCGGTCGGCACCTCTCGCCCGTCATCGTCGACGCAGCGGACCTCGACGCCCGGCAGCGGATAGCCGCAGCTGTTGGCGATGAGATCGGGCGGATCGCCCTGCCGTGTCATCGTGATCGCGCCATGTTCGGTCATGCCATAGCCGTTGACGACGTTGCGCATGCCGAGTTCGTCGCGCATCCGTTCGACCAGCACGGCGGGCACTGGTGCGCCGCCCGTTACTGCAACGCGCAGCGAGGAAAAATCCGCCGACTCCGATGCCTTTTGCGCGAGCAGCAGCGACTGGTAGATCGCGGGCGGCCCCGGAATGAAGGTCACCTTGTGCGCCATGATCAGGCGCGCGGTCTCCGCCTCGTCGAACACCGGCTGCGGGACGATCGCGGCGCCGCGCAGCAGGCATGCCAGCCAGCCGGCCTTGTAACCGAAGGTGTGGGAGAATGGATTGACGATCAGGTGACGATCGCCCTCGCGCAGGTCGACGCGCACTGCCCAGTCGCCGAAGATACGAGTGATCTGCCGATGCGCGGTCATCACGCCCTTGGGCGCGCCGGTGGTGCCGGATGTGAAGATGATGTCCGACAATTCGTCGCCATGGCGCGCCGCCGCCGCGATATCGACCGCAGGATCGCCCGCGCCCTTGCCCGAGGCGAGAAAGTCATCCCAATCCTCGAGCGTCACGGTTTCCCGCAGATCGGGCAAGGATTGATCCGTGAGCATCGCGCGATAATCGGCGCCCAGGAAATCGCGCATCGTGAACAGCATCGTCGCGCGCGTCCGGCGCAATATCTCGCCGGCTTCCTCGCCCTTGTAGCGGGTGTTGAGCGGGATCAGCACCGCGCCGCAGATATGCGCGCCGAGCGCGGCGAAGATCCACGGGCCGACATTGGGCGCCCAAACCGCGATCCGATCGCCTGGGGCTACGCCGCGCGCGAGCAATGCGGATGCGGATGCACGCGCCGCATCCCAGAGTTCGGCGAAGCTGAGCGTGCGGCCATGTTCGATCAGCGCGGGCGCCGACGGCCAGCGTTCGGCGGCGGCGGCTGCCGCCGCCACCGTCGTTTCGGGCCAGTCGTAATGTCCCTCGATCATGCGACCTCGAACAGCCCCGCGGCGCCCATGCCGCCCGCGACGCACATCGACACGACGACATATTTGACGCCGCGGCGTTTGCCCTCGATCAGCGCATGGCCGACCAGCCGGCTGCCGGTCATGCCGAACGGATGGCCGATCGCGATGCCCCCGCCATTCACATTGAGACGGTCGGGATCGATACCGAGCTTGCGCTGGCAATAGACGGCCTGGCTGGCAAAGGCCTCGTTGATCTCGAACAGGCCGATATCGTCGAGCTTCAGCCCCGCGCGCTGGAGCAGCTTGGGGATGGCGAAGACCGGGCCGATGCCCATCTCGTCCGCGCCGCATCCGGCGACCTGGAATCCGCGATATACGCCCAGCACCGGCAACCCTTCGCGCTGCGCGGTGGCGAGATCCATCACGACCTGCGCCGATGCGCCATCAGACAACTGGCTGGCATTGCCGGCAGTGACGTTGCGGCCTTCCTTGATGACCGGTCCGTCCTTGAACACCGGCTTCAGCCCCGCCAGCGCCTCATAGGTCGTGCCGGGCCGGATGCCCTCGTCTGCGGTCAAGGTCACCGCCTCGGTGCCGGTCTGGTTGCCTTCCTTGTCGAACAGCGCCTTGTCGACGGTGATCGGCACGATCTCGTCGTCGAAGCGTCCGGCTGCCTGCGCAGCGGCAGCGCGCTGCTGGCTAAGGGCGGCGAAGCGATCCTGATCCTCGCGGTTGACGGCATAGCGCTCGGCCACGATCTCGGCGGTCTCGATCATCGCCATATAGGCATAAGGATCGTGCTGGATCACGAACTGGGAGCGGTTGCGCCATGCCGGCGCATGTTTGTTGAGCGTCAGCGAGATGCTTTCCATGCCACCTGCGACCGCGACGTCGACCTCGTCGGTCATGATCGCGCGCGCGGCGAAAGCGACGGCGTTCAGCCCCGACGAGCATTTGCGGTCCATGGTGAAGCCGCAGGTTGTGTCGGGCAGCACCGATGCCTGCACCGTCAGCCGCCCGAGATTGTAGCTCTGCGTGTTCCAGTGGTTGCCGACACCCAGATAGACGTCGTCGACCCGCGCCGGATCGATACCGGCGCGTTCGATCGCGGCGTTCACCACATGCGCCGAAAGGACCGGGGCCTCGGTGTCGTTGAACGCGCCGCGATAGGCTTTGCCGACGCCGGTGCGGGCGGTGGAGATGATGGCTGCTTCGCGCATGATGTTCCCTTGTTCCTTCGTCCTAGGCACTGCCGCCAAGCGCGGCGATGCGCTGGCGGGCTTGGTGCATGATATCGTCGACCAGTTGCTGGCAGCTCGGCAGGCTGTCGATCCGTCCGCCGACCACGCCCGTCGCCATGACTCCATTGGCGATGTCGCCGTCAACCACCGCCTTGCGGATCAGCGTCGGCATCGTCGCGGCCATCATCGCCTGGCGAAGCGGCATGGCACCGTGCGTTTGCATCGCGCGCGCCGACCGGATCAGTTCGCCCCATGACGCGCCCGTCTGCTTCTTCATCGCCAACCCCGCCTCGAACGCGCGCAGCCACATCGCCAGCCGTCCGGATCGTTCGATCCGGTCCATCAGCGGGGTGCGGACCATGCGTTGCGGCACACCGTCCAGCCGCGTCGTGACGAAGATATCGTCGGTTCCGGCCTTCAGATAAACGCCCTTGCTGACATCGGGCACCGGACTTTCGCGGGTCAGCAGGAAGCGTGTGCCCATCGCGATCCCGACCGCGCCAAAGGCCAGCGCCGCGGCGAGCCCGCGCCCGTCCGCAAAGCCGCCCGCGGCGATCACCGGCAGCTTCACCGCGTCCAGCACCTGGGGCAGCAGCACCGTGGTCGGCACCGATCCGGTATGGCCACCGCCTTCGCCGCCCTGCACGGTGATCATGTCGACGCCGAGTTCGGCCATCTTGGTCGCATGCTTCACCGCGCCGACGGTGGGGATACAGAGGATGCCGGCATCCCTGAACCGCCCGATCATCTTCGCGCTGGGGCCGCGTCCGAAACTGACGGCGCGCACTTGCTCCCGATGTTCGAGGATCAGATCGACGATACGGTCGGCGCCCGGCTGGAAACTGTGGAAATTGACCCCGAACGCCTTGTCCGTCCCTTCGCGCACGGCCCTGATTTTCGCCGCCGCTTCGTCCGGCGTCATCACCGCGCAGCCGAGAAAGCCGAAGGCGCCAGCATTCGAACTGGCGATCACCAGCGATGGCTCCGCCACCCAGCCCATCGCGGTCTGGATGATCGGCGCCCGGCAACCGAGCCGCTCGGTCAGGATCGTGGCAAGCGGATCGCTCACGCGTCGCCGGCCTGCTTCTTGTTGGCGGCGGCCATCGATTTGGCATCCATCCCGCCCAGATTGTTGCTGCTGACGAGATCGCTCTGGGCATGCGCGAAATGATGCATGTGGAACACCGCATCCATCGCGGTGCGCTTGCCGCGCAGATCCTCGACATGATTGAGCGCCTGCTTGGTCAGCCAGTTGCCCAGCCGGTTGCGGCTCGCCAGTTCGTCGGCGATCGCCTTGACGTCGGCCAGCAGGGTCTCGCGCGTCGACAGCTTGTTGACCATGCCGAAATTATAGGCGCGCTCGGCTGGCATCCGCTCGCCGAGCAGGATGAATTCCTTGGCGACGCGCGGCGGCAGTTCGAAGCCGTGCGCGAAATATTCGACGCCAGGAATCCCCATCCGTCCGACCGGATCCTGGAAAAAGGCGTCGTCGGTCGCGACGATCAGGTCGCACACCCAGGCGAGCATCAGTCCGCCCGCGATGCAGGCGCCCTGTACCGCGGCGATCGTCGGCTTGGGGATATCCCGCCAGCGCCGGCACATGCCGAGATAGACCTCCTGCTCGCGCGTGTAGAGCAGCTCCGCCGCCGGCTTGTTGACATGATCGGGCAGCAGGTGCCGGCGATTCCAGGATGCATGGAGATCGCGTCCCGGCGTGCCGATATCGTGGCCGGCGGAGAAATGCTTGCCCTCCGCCCGCAGCACGATCGCACGGATCGCATCGTCGTCCACCGCGCGACGGAATGCATCGTCCAGCGCATAGGTCATCTGGCTGTTCTGGGCATTGTGATAGGTCGGCCGGTTCATGACGATATGGGCGACCGCGCCGTCGATCTCGTAGCGCACCGGCTCTTCGGTCTCATAGACATGGGTTTGCGGGCGGGGGTCGACGAGGTCGCTCATGATGCTCTCCGGCATGGTGTCAGGTTCGGCGTCGGTGTCATGGTTCGGTCCGGCGCATGGTTTCCAGCATCCGGTCCGTCGCCTGGCGTGCGCGCTGCGCCAGCGTCGCGCAAGGCAGATGCGCCGTATCCGCGACCGGTGCCTCGATGCTGATCGGCACATGCGGGCCGAGCGCGTCGAGCAGCGCATGAAGCGGCAGATCGCCGTCGCCGGGCAGGAGCCGGGCATAGGATGCTTCGGCAAACAGATTGGCGGGCGCGATATCTGGTGCGTCGCAGATCTGCGCCATCAACACGCGGTCGCGATGCTCGAACAGGCGCGCGGGCGTGTCGCCGCTGCGATGCAGATGAAGCAGATCGACGGTGATCCTGAGGCCCGGCACCGCATCGCACAGCGCGATCGCGTCATCCAGGCCGGCGATCGTCGACAGCGGGTAGAATTCTATACCGGCCTCCAGCCCCCGCGCCTCGGCATCGGCGCAGATCGCGGCCACGGTCTGCGTGCGCCGCGACCGATCGCGATCGAACACCAGCAGGTTGATCGCCCGTGCGCCGAGTTCGGCCGCTGCGTCCAGCGACGGCCGGAAATCCTCCGCCGTCGATGTGCGGGAAACCGTGAAGGGATAGGCGATCGCGATCCGGCAATCGGCGTCTGCCGCCGCGTCCCGGCAGGCACGACGCGCTGCCCGATCATGGACCAGATCGAAATCCGCCATCCCGGCCACTTCGGGCATGGTGTGCAGGAACAGGCCGACTTCATCGAACCCGGCATCCACCGCCGCCGCAATGAGCACGCGTGGCGTCGCGGACGCGATCGTCAGATGATCGAGGATCATCGGAGCATGAAAAGGCGGGGCCGATTGCATCGCCGGCTCAATAGCTTACCGGATCGACGGCGATGGCCGCCGCGAATGGCCCGCCGTCACGGCCGCGCACCGCCCGGCCGATTTCGCTCAGATATTGGCCGCTATAGGTGGTTCGCCCGTTGGTTGTCTCCGGATCGGCGACGCAGAGCGCCAGGATCGCTTCCGCCATCGTCTCCGGGTCTTCGGGCGCCTGGACGCGCTCGGCCTTGACCACGCCCTTCGCCATCAGTTCGCGGGTGCCGCGCGTCATCACCGAATTGACCGGAGACACAATGTTCGCCGACACGCCGGTGCCCTGAACCTCCGCCGCGACCGCGCGGGTGAACAGGTTGAGCGCGCTCTTGGCCGAGCAATAGGCCGAGACCCCTGCGTTGCGATGGAAATCGAGAAAGGGCGGCCCCTCCGCATTGGGCGCGGCCCGGTCGGCGACCGTCGACGAGACATTGACGATCCGGCCATAGCCACGCTCAATCATGCCCGGAACGACGCGCATCATCAGAGCACGGGGGGCGAAGACATCGACTTCGAACACGCGGCGGAAATGCCGGTCCGGCATCTCCCAGCTTCGCGCGCCGAGTCCTGCGATCCCGGCATTGTTGACCAATATGTCCACCCGGCCGAAGCGCGCGAGCACGGCATCGGCAAAGGCTTCGCGCGAAGCCGGATCGGCAAGATCGACCGTGAGTGCGTGCGCGTCGCCACCGCGCGCGCGGATCTGCGCGACGGTATAGGCAAGCGTGTCGGGCGCGGGGTCATGCGCGTCGCCGACCGTCCGGGCCGCCGCAATCACGATCGCTCCGGCTGCGGCAAGCCGTTCCGCCGTCGCCTCGCCGATCCCGCGACTGGCGCCGGTCACGATCGCGATCCGCCCCGCCAGTTCGCTCATGCGTCACTATCCTGAAAGACGATCCGGCTGCGCTGGCGTCCGAGCCCTTCGACCTCCAATTCCAATATGTCGTCATGCGCCAGGAACCGGCCATGTTCGAGGCTGCATCCGCCGCCGACCGTGCCCGATCCGATGAACTCGCCCGGATGTCGGGTCTCGTCCTCGGATGCATAGGCGATGATCTCGGGAAAGCTGTGCATCATCGCGATGCTGTTGCCGTCGGTCACCAGATCGCCGTTGATCCAGGCACGCATGCGCAGGCCGCGTTCGACCGGCACCTCGTCCTTCGTCACCAGCCATGGGCCAATCACATTGCCGGTGTCGAAATCCTTGCCCTTGGACGGGCCGAGCATGCCGCGCATCTCGCGCATCTGCCGATCGCGCGCGCTGGCATCGTTGAAGATCGCATAACCGAAGATCGCGTCCGCGGCCTCCTCCACACTCCAGTTGCTGCCCCGCCGGCGCAGGAACACGCCGAATTCGAGTTCGTAATCGAGGAAGCGGCTGTAGCGGGGGCAGACAATGTCCGAATCCGCTCCGACCACGCTGAACCGGTTGCCTTTGTAATAGAGCGGAAGCTCGCGAAAGATCGGTGGCGGGCCATCGGCCTTGTTGACCAATGGTGCCGCGTTGGTGACGATATGGGCGTAGCGGCTCGCATTCATCAGATGCTCTTCGAAGCACAGGCAGTCGAGGATCGCGCGCGGTTCCGGCACCGGCGAAAGCAGCCGGACATCCCCGATGCCGACGACATGCGCGGCCGCCGCGACCACGTCATGCGCGCGATCGAGCGCCGCGTCGCCGCCGTCGATCAGCGCAAGCATGTCGGCGAACGCCGCATCGCCGGCAGCGCTGAGATCGACGATCTCGCGCTCGCCTGCACGCAGAGCGCCGATATGGCGTCGCCCATCGGGCCGTTCGAAGGTGACCAGTTTCATGCCACGCGTGTCCTAATGCCGATGCGCCGGATCATGGCATCCCGCACAGCCGCCCTGGGCCGCGCGCTCCTTGGCGTAGCGTGCCATCAGGTTCCAGATCTCCCCCGGCTGGACGGCCGGACGCTGTCCTGCGAATTCGCCGTACAGCGCATGGACGTTGATCACCGTGCGCTCGGCGTCGCCGAAATGGTCGAACTTGCCGAACCGGATGTCGAACGCCGCATCCTGGAAGCTCATCCCGGCATCGTAACGTGCGCGGGTCTCGTCATGGAGATATTGGAGATAGTCGCGGAAGTTGCGGACATCGTCGCGGTTCGCGATCGGCCCATGGCCGGGCACGATCGTCTCGACGTCCCAGCTCAGCATCAGGTCGCATGCGCGGATCCAGTTGGTGATCGGCCCTGCCCAGATGACGATATGTCCCTGATGGAACATGATATCGCCGGTATAGACCAGCTTGTCCTCCGGCACATGGACCAGAACGTCGCTCGACGTGTGCGCGGGGCCGACATCGACCAGCCGCACAGCCTTGTCGCCGACGGTCAGGTCGAACGATCCCTCGAACACATCGGTCGCGGGCGGCATCTTGATGCCGGTGAAATCGAACTTGCCGAAGATCTCGGCCATGAACCGCCCGCCTTCGCCGAGCGCATCCGGATTGGCGAGCACCTGCAGCAGCCGGTCCGGGCCGTCATGCTCCATGTCTTCGCCGACCGCGCGCGACGTCAGGATGCGGGCACCCTCGACCAGCTGGTTGCCGAACGTATGGTCGCCATTGGCGTGGGTGTTGACGATCGTGCCGATGCGATCCGATCCCGGGATCGAAGCCCGCAAGGTCGCGAGCATCTCTGCGGTCAGGGGCAGGTCGAACAACGTATCGACCAGCAAATTCTCGCCGCCGCTGCTGATGAAGCCGCTATTGCTCCAGCCCCATCCGCCGTCGGGCAGAAGATAAGCCCAGCTGCCATTGCCGAGGTCGTGGAGACCTTTGCGGTAGGCCCAGGAATCCATCGATAATTGCCTTTCCGATCGCCGCTCTCCTCGGCGGCCGCGCTGTGGCAGCCTAGGGCAACGGGTTCCGCCGCCGCGACCCTCATTTGGTGACTCGCGCGCCCGCCAAATGGGGATGGCGCGCCTACCCGCTCACCGGGAAACTCGACGCCAGATAGAATGGGAGGATTGCGATGAAGGTGCTGATCGTCGGCGGCAGTGGCATGATCGGGTCGCATGCGTCCGCACATCTGTCTGCGCTTGGCCACGACGTGTCGATTGCGACGCGTGGCGCGGGATTCGCCGAAGCCTCGTCCTATCCGCAGGTGATCGGCGATTACGTCGCACAAAGCTTCTCCGCCGACCAACTCGTTCCCTTCGACGCCATCGTCTTCGCGGCGGGGCAGGACGTCCGGCACAAGCGCTCGGGGCAGGACGATTCCGAATTCTGGCGGACCACGCAGATCGAGGGTGTGCCGGCCTTTGCACGGCTTGCGCGGGATGCCGGCGTCGGCCGATTCGTCCAGATCGGCAGCTATTATCATCAGGTGATGCCGCAGCTTGCGGACACCAACCCCTATGTCCGCGCACGCCAGCTCGCCGACGAGAATACGCGCGCGCTGGCCACGCCCGGCTTCAACGTATCGACGCTCAACCCGCCCTCGATCGTCGGCACCATCGCGGGTGCCAGCACGGAGCGTTATCGCGGCCTCGTCGCATGGGCGCGTGGCGAACGACCCAAAATCCCCGATTTCGCGCCCGCAGGCGGCACCAATTACATGAGCGCAGTTTCGCTCGCACAGGCCATTGCCGGCGCGCTGGACCATGCCGAATCCGGCCATGCCTATCTGATCGGCGACGAGAGCCTGTCCTATCGCGATTTCTTCCAGCGGATCTTCGACGCCGCCGGCTCCGCCAGGACGCTGGAGACGCGCGACGAGCAGCATCCGATGCTGCCGGACAATTACATCATCCATGGCCGCGCGGTGACTTTGGCCTATGATGCCGACGAAGCCCAGCGTGCGCTGGGTTACCGCACCGGAGACATCACCCGCGCCATCGAAGAGATCGTCGCGAGGATCGACGCATGAGCGACGGCGAGATTCTCGGCCTCGCCGGCAAGGTCGCGCTGGTCACCGGCGGCGGTGCCGGTATCGGCCGGGCCATTGCCGAGCTGTTCGCCTCCGCCGGCATGAAGGTCGCGATCGCCGAACGCGACCCAGACCGTCTGAAGGCGGCGGCCGACGCGCTGCCCGATGCGCTGGCGATCCAGGGCGATGTTCGCGACGAGGCCGATGTCGCGCGGGTCATGGCCGCGATCGGCGAGCGCTTTGGCCATCTCGACGTTCTGGTGAACAATGTCGGAGATTTTCTGGGCATTCACAAACGGTTCGAGGATACGACGCCCGACGAGTGGGATTCGCTCTATCGCGTCAACCTGCACCATATGTTCCTCGTCACCCGCGCGGCGCTGCCGCTGATCCGGGCGAGCGGCACCGGCGGCAGCATCATCAACCTGTCGACGATCGAGGCGTTTCGCGGCATCCCGCATTTCGTCGTCTACGCCGCGTTCAAAGCCGCGATCACCGGTTTCACCCAGAGCCTCGCGGTCGAGCTTGGCCGCGACGGCATCCGGGTCAACGCGATCGGCCCGGAGACCACCGACACCGAACAGGTCGTCGCGGATTCGCGCGTCCCGCCCGAGAATCGCGATCATCTGCGGCACTGGTTCCCGATCGGGCGCTTCGGCCGCCCGGCGGACTCGGCGGGTGCGGCTCTGTTCCTTGCGTCGGAGCGGCTGTCGGGCTGGGTCAGCGGATCGACGATCGTCGTGGATGGCGGCGTGCTGGCGGCGGGCGCCTGGATGCGGATGCCCGATGGCGAGCGTTTCACCCATCTGCCGATCATCGCGGCGGATGGCTACACGCCACGACCCGACGCATCATAACCTATCGGCAGATGTCCATCGCGGCGCGGCCGAGCTGCGCCAGACGGGGAAAGCTCGCGGCCCGTTCGCGGGCATGGGCGGATGCGGCGGTGTGCCGGATCACCCGCCCCTTGATGCCGTGGAAGATCGCCGCGAGCCGGAAGAAATTGAAGGCCACGTAAAAATCATAATCGGGCATGCTGTCCCGCCCCGTTCGCCGGCAATAGCTGGCCACATATTCCGCCTCGCTCGGTATGCGTAGCCGATCCAGGTCGGTGCCGGCCAGGCCGGCAACGATATCCGGCGGCATGCGGTACATCATCGCATGATAGGCGAAATCCGCGAGCGGATGCCCAAGCGTGGACAATTCCCAATCGAGTACCGCCAGGATGCGCGGCTCCACCGGATCGAAGATCATGTTGTCGCAGCGGAAATCGCCGTGGACGATCGCGGTCTCGTCGCCGGCGGGAATATTGGCGGGCAGCCATTCCAGCAGCGCATCCATGTCGGCGTCGCGGCCCGCGTCGCCATCGTCGAGATATTGTTTCGACCAGCGCGCGATCTGGCGCGCGAAATAATTGCCGGGGCGTCCGTAGTCGGCGAGCCCGATCGCGACCGGGTCCACGCTGTGCAGGGCGGCGATCGCCTGGTTCATCGCGTCGAAATAGGCCGCGCGATCCGCGTCCGCCACATCGGGGAATGTCGCATCCCAGAAGATGCGTCCCTCGACCATCTCCATCACGAAGAATGCCGTGCCCAGCACAGTGTCGTCCGAACATATGCCATGCACGCGCGCGACGGGCACGCCGGTGTCGGCCAGCGCGGACAGGATCCGCGCCTCGCGCAGAACGTCATGCGCGCCCTTGACGAGATCGCCGGGCGGCTTGCGGCGCAGCACATAGGCGCGGGTCGGGGTGACGAGCCGATAGGTGGGGTTGGATTGGCCACCCTTGAACTGTTCGACGGTCAACGGGCCCGCGAAGCCCGCGACAGTTTCCGTCATCCACGCCGCCAGCGCGCCCTCGTCGAACCGATGGGCCGCGCGCACGGCGGTGGTGCCGGCATTGGCGGACTGGTCGAGCGCGCCCGTCATCGTCAGCGCGGCTGCCAGTCGCGCTTGATCTTCTTGGCGAGCGACCATTTGTGGACCTCGGTCGGGCCGTCATAGATGCGGAAGGCGCGGATTTCGCGGAAGACCTGCTCGACGATCGTGTCCCCGGTCACGCCGGTGCCGCCCATCACCTGGACGCAACGGTCGGCGATGCGCATCAGCGCCTCCGACACCGCGACCTTGGCCATCGAGCTTTCGGTGGTTCCCTGTGCGCCGCTGTCGAGCACGCCCGCGCACCAGTCGATCATCAGTTCGGCCTGTTTCAGGTCGATCATATTCTCCGCCAGCATGAAGCCGACGCCTTCGTGATCGATCAGCGGCTTGCCGAATGCGTGACGGCGGCATGCATAGTCGGTCGCGATCTCGTTGGCGCGGATGCAGGCGCCCAGCCAGCGCATGCAATGCGACAGTCGCGCCGGGGCAAGGCGGATCTGCGCATATTTGAAACCCTCGCCGCTATGGCCGAGCATCTGATCGGCAGGGATGCGCAGGTTGTCGATCTTCACCACCGCATGGCCGCCGGGCATCGATGAATCGATCGTGTCCAGCACGCGTTCGATCGTGATCGCCGGATCGGGCAGGTCGACCAGGAACATGCAGGCGCCGTCCTCGGATTTCGCCATGACGATGCCAACACGGGCCCCGGCCGCGCCGGTGATGAAGGCCTTGCGGCCGTTCACGACCCAGTGATTGCCGTCCGGCACCGCTGTCGTCTTCATCATCGACGGGTCCGATCCTGCGCCACCTTCCTCCGCGGGCTCGGTCATGAAGAATGCCGACCGCGCCTCGCCGCGCACCAGCGGATCGAGAAAGCGGCGCTTCTGGTCCGCGCTACCGACCTTGCCGAGCAGGAACATGTTGCCCTCGTCGGGCGCGGCGGTGTTGACCGCGATCGGGCCGAGCGGCGACAGCCCCGATTGCCGGAGGACAAACGCGGTTTCGCGCTGGTCCAGATGGCTGCCGTCGGCCAGGATGTGCGGCGTCAGCACGCCAGCCGCCCGGGCCTTGCCGCGCAGTTCGTCGACGAGATCGTCGGATGGGCCATGCGCGCCGCAGCGCGGATCGCGCTCGTAGGGGGCGACCATGTCGCGCACGAACGCCTCGACGCGCGCACCGATCTCGATGGCACGCTCGCTCAGTCCGGGCACGGGGGTGATGTCCATTCGATCTCTCCTGTTCGGGCGGCAATAGCTCAATATGCCGCGCCCGGCTTTGTCCAGCCATCGCGTCGTTTTCGACATTTCTTGCGTATGCGTTGCGGGCGGGATGGCGACGTGGTTCGTCGGGCAGAGACAAGATGGAGAGAAACCGCATGCATCCGGCTGCTCATGCCGCGCGCCAGCCCGACACGCCGGCGATCATCATGGCATCCACCGATGCGGTGATCAGCTTTGCGGATCTGGAGGCGGCGTCGAACGCCAGCGCCTGGCAGTTGCGTGCACTGGGCCTGGCGCGAGGCGATGTCGTCGCGACGCTGTTCGACAATGCGCCGGAAGTGTTCGTGATGGGCTGGGCGACGCGGCGTGCCGGCCTGTATCAGACCTCGATCTCGAACAAGTTGAGCGCCGCCGACATCGGATACATTCTGGCCGATTCAGGTGCGAAACTACTGGTCCTGTCCCCCGCTCATATCGATCTGGCGCGTGCCGCACTGGCCGATCTTCCCGACCTTCCGGCCTTTTGCTGGTCGGGTTCGGACGATCGCCTTGCGGACTGGGGTGCGGCGGTCCGCGATCTGCCGGAGACACCCATTCCCGACGAAAGCCCGGGCACGGACCTGCTCTATTCGTCGGGAACGACGGGCCGGCCAAAAGGCGTGATGCCGGCCTTGCCGGACGGTGCCCTCGACGCGGAGACTCCGCTGATGCGGATGGGGGCGGGGCTCTATGGCATGGGGGGTGACAGCGTGTATCTTTCGACATCGCCGCTCTACCACGCGGCCCCCCTGCGCTGGGCGATGACCGTCCAGCAACTCGGCGGCACCGTGGTCGTCATGGAGCGGTTCGACGCCGAAGAGACGTTGCGGCTGATCGCGCGCCACCGCATCACCCATGCCACGTTCGTGCCCACCCATTTCGTCCGCATGCTCAAACTGCCCGATCCCGTGCGGGCGGGATACGACGTCTCGTCGCTATGCGCGGTGATCCACGCGGCCGCACCCTGCCCGGTGCCGGTCAAGCATGCGATGATCGAATGGCTGGGGCCGATCGTGCACGAATATTATTCGGGCACGGAAAGCTGCGGCATCACCGCGCTGTCGTCGCAGGAATGGCTGCGCAAACCCGGATCGGTGGGCAAGGCGGTGCTGGGATCGGTGCATATCGTCGACGACGATGGCGACGAGGTGCCGGCCGGGCAGACCGGCCAGGTGTTTTTCAGCGATGGTCCCAGCTTCGCCTATCTGAACGATCCGGCAAAGACCGCCGCGGCGCACGATCACCGGGGCTGGGCGACCCTGGGCGATATCGGCCGGCTCGACGCCGATGGCTATCTGTTCCTGACCGATCGCAAGAGTTTCATGATCATCTCGGGCGGAGTGAATATCTATCCGCAGGAGATCGAGAATCTGCTGATCACCCACCCGGCCGTCGCCGATGTCGCGGTCATCGGCCAACCCGACGAAGAGATGGGCGAACGGGTGATCGCGATCGTCCAGCCGGCGGAGCATGTGGAGCCCGGACCCGAACTGGCCGCCACGCTGACGGCATTCACGCGCACGCATCTGGGCGGTGTGAAGACTCCCCGGCACATCGATTTCACGCACGAATTGCCGCGCGAACCGACCGGCAAGCTGATGAAGCGCAAGCTGCGCGACGACTATCTCGCGGCAGCCCCGGTCAGGGGATAAGCACGACCTTCACACAGTCACCGCGCGCCTGGGCTTCGATTGCCGCATTGATGTCGGCCAGCGGGAAGGTCTGCACCAGACGGTCGAACGGAAACCGGCCTGCGGCGTGATGGGCGATCAGTTCGGGGATGAATGTCTGCGGATCGCTGTCGCCCTCCATGATCCCGACGATGCGCTGCCCGAAGGTGATCATGCCGGCGATATTGATGTGCAGCGCATCTTCGGCGCGGGGCGGCACGCCGACCAGCCCGATCATGCCGCGCGGCGAGAGTGCCGCCATCGCGGACTGGATGGCGTCCACGCGACCGCTGGTGTCGAATGCGAAGTCGGTGCCGTCGGGCAGGATCGCCCTGATCGCCTGCGTCACATCACCCGCCGCCGGATCGATGACATGGGTCGCGCCGAGCTCCTGACCGAGCGCGCGGCGCGCTGCGACCGGTTCCACCAGGACGATCGTCGCGCAGCCCTGGATTTTTGCGCCCATCACCGCGGCCAGCCCGACCGGGCCGCCGCCGACGATGACGATCGACGATCCCGCCGGACAGGCCATGGATCTTATGACGCCGCCGGCACCGGTCTGGAAGCCGCAGCCCAGCGGCCCGAGGATTTCGAGCGGCGCCGATGCATCGGATACCTTCACCACATTGCGTGCGCGCACGATCGCATGCGCCGCGAACGACGATTGGCCGAAGAAATGCGACGAGACGGGTTCGCCGTCGATCGACAGCGCTTTCGATCCGTCTTCCAGGCGCATGCCCGCATAGTTCAGCGGCGGAAAGTCCCGGCAATAGCTCGGCAGACCCTCGTCGCAACGCGCGCAATGGCCGCAGCTGGAGAAACCCAGCACGACGCGGTCGCCGACCGCCAGACCCTCGATGCCCTCGCCGACTGCCTCGATCGTGCCGGCGCCTTCATGGCCGAGCACTGCGGGCAGCGGATAGGGCGCGAACTGATCGCGGAAGATCAGATCGGTGTGGCACAGGCCGACGCCTGCGATCCTGACCAGCACCTCCCCCGCACGCGGCGCTTCGATGTCGAGCGCCTGGATGATGAACGCGCCGCGGGGTTCGCGGGCGACCGCGGCAATCGTCTGCATGGATTCTGCTCCGGTTTTTACTGAAGTGTGGCGGCCCGCCAGCCGCTGGGGGTTTGGCCGCTGAACTGACGGAAGGCGCGGGTGAAGTGGCTTTGACTGGTGAAGCCGATCATGTCGGCGATCGCCGCGATCGACAGATCGGATTCGCCAAGCATCTCGCGTGCGCGCTCCAGCCTGGCCTTCATCACATATTGATGCGGCGAAATGCCCGTCGCCTTCTTGAAGACGCGGCAGAAATGCGAGGGGGTGAGACCCGCGTCGGCCGCCATCGCCTCCAGGCTGTGATCGGCCTCGGGATGGGCAAGCACGGCGTTCATGATGTGATGGATGCGGTGTGCCGAAAATTCGGCGGTGGGAAACGCAGCACTGCCGGCCAGCATCGGCCCGCGCAGCGTGTGCGCCTTCAGCGCGTCGAGCAGGACGTTGATATAGGCGGTCCGCTCCGGCGCTTCGGGTGCATAGAGTTCGCTCAGTATCTGGCGGGTGAGCGCGATTCCCAGCGGATCCGCGAATGCGAAGCGCATATGTTTGAACCGGTCGACCGCGTCGCCGCAATTCAGCGAGGTGATCGGCACGCTGACCGTCACGACATCCAGTTCGCCATCGATCCGCCAGCCGGTGGGGCGCCCGGCTGGTACGATCGTTGCACATCCGGGGATCGAACGCGACTTGCTCCAGTCCTCCGCTTCCCACAGCCGCGTATCGGGCTTGCCGCCGACATGAACGACGAACACAGGATCGGGCAGCGCCGGCAATTCATAGCTGCCGATGAACTGCCGCCAGCGCGCGAATTGCGCTGGGCCATCATTCGCTCTCCTCACGCAGCCCGCAAGATGACGTCGAGGTTCTTGAGGCCGTTGATGAAGTTCGACCGGAACCGTCGCGGCGGTGCTTGAACGTCGAACCTCGTAACACGATCCGCCAATATATCGAAAGCGACGCGAAGTTGCATCTCGGCAAGGCGCGATCCGACGCACACATGCTGGCCGGCGCCGAAGCCGACATGCGGCGGCCCCTTGCGTGCGATGTCGAACCGCTCCGGCTGGTCGTAGACTGCGGCGTCGCGGTTGCCGGAGATATACCACAGCACCACCTTGTCGCCCTTGGCGATCGGCTGTCCGCTCAGGATCGTGTCTTCGGTCGCGGTGCGCCGCATATGCATGACGGGGCTGGCATGGCGCACCATTTCCGGCGCGGCGGTCTTCAGCAGCGATCGGTCCGCGCGCAGGGCATCCCACTGGTCGGGATTTTCCGAAAAGGCGACGACGCTATGGCTCAGCGAATTGCGGGTCGTCTCGTTGCCGCCGACCAGAACGAGGATGAGGTTGCCGACGAAATCGCGGAACGGGACGGGCACGCCATCGATTTCGGCATTGGCCAGCAAGGACGCGATATCGTCCGTCGGTGTGGCGCGCCGGGCGTCGAACAATTCCTGGCTGAATGCGAAGAACGCCGTCAGCGTTTCCCCCATGGCTTCGGGGCTTTGCCGGAATTCGGGATCGTCCTCACCGACGAACGCGTTGGTCCAGTCGTAAAGCATGGGCCACATGTCGATCGAGACGCCCAGCAGTTCCGCCAGCGTCATCAGCGGCAGCGGCGCCGAAAGCGCGGGGACGAGGTCGATCGTCTCGTCCAGCGGGATCGCATCGATCAATGCCTCCACGCGCGTGCGGATCCGCGCCTCGATGTCGCCAAGGCGTCCGGGCGACAGGGCCGGCATCACGAATTTGCGGTAACGCGTATGGATCGGCGGATCGCGCGAGATGAACGGGATGCCGATCGCCGACTCGCCTGCGCCCGTCAGCCCCACTTCGTTTTCGTTGAAGATGCGGTGTCCGCCATTTTCATGTGCGGAGGAGAAGAGGAGAGGCTGACGGGAGACCTCGACAATGTCGGCATGGCGGGTGACCGCCCACAAGCCCGCGCCGTCGCTTTCCGGATTCCAGTGGACCGGATCGTCGCGGCGGAGATCCTCGAACGCTGCCCAGGGCACGCCGCCCTGATAAAGCGACGGGTCCTTCAGATCCGGGGCGATGACCGTCGCCATGATCAGAAGGCCACCCGCACCGAACCGCCATAGGTGCGCGGCGTGGACGGAACGAGGAAGTTGTAAGGGAAGCCCGCGCCGCGAAGATCCAGCCCATAGGCATAGGTTTTCCGGTTGAGCAGGTTGGTCGCGAACGCCTTCAGCGTGAAGCGGCCGAGCGTCAGGGCGGTGGTCAGATTGACCTTCGCATAGGCGCCTTGTTGCAATTCGCTGTTCACCTGACCGGTGCCGGCTGCATTGTCCTCGTTGAAGGGCGAGAAATACTGGCGCGAGAAATAGGCGACACTGGGTGAGATCGTCAGGCCATCGCTGCCCGATCTGAACAGCGTGACATCGGCACTGGCCTGGGCGGTGAACCGGGGCGCGAAGGGCAGATCGTTGCCGTCCAGCACCGTCGATTGCAGCGTCAGTTCCTTATAGGTCGAGTGCAGATATCCCGCCGCCGCGGTCAGCGTCACGGCCGACGACAGCCGCAACCGCGCCTCGGCTTCCGCGCCGTACACCTGCGCTTTCGGTGCATTGACCAGGAACGACACCGGTCCCGGCCGCGTATCCTGAACCTGCTGGTTCTTGTAATTATAATAGAAGCCCGCCGCCGAGAGCGTCAGCATGTCGAAATAGCGGCCCTTCACGCCGACTTCATAGGCATCCACACGTTCGGGCTGGATATAGTTTATACCGGCCGACGAGGTGTAGCCGCCGCCATTGAATGCGCCAGACCGGTATCCCCGATTATAGCTCGCATAGACCAATGTGCCGCTGTCGAACGTGTAGCTGAGCGAGGCACGGCCGGTGAGCGCATTGTTCCTGCCGGGAAGCGCGAGGCGGGCTGTGGGGTTGTACGCGCAGGTGCCGGCAACGCCGGGGCAGGGAACGGTGGTCGCCAGCGGCAGTTGCGGCCCGTCGACATTGCCCGCGAACAGGAAGGCATAGCCATCGTCATATGTCGCGCGGTCCCAGGTGTAGCGGGCGCCCAGGGTGAGGACGAGTTTTTCGGACAGATTGTAATCGCCCTGCGCGAACACGGCGTAGGAGCGGCGCTCCTGACGATAATGCTGGAAGAAGCCGCCATTGACCCCCGGCCCGAGCGCGCTGCCGATGTTGAATGTGTTGTCGGTGACGGTGCGATCCCACCCGTAGAACAGGCCGCCGACCAGCTTCAGCGCATCGCTGCTATAGTTGAACCGTGCTTCCTCGCTGAACTGCTGGAAACTCGAGCGCCAATTGATGTCGAGCACGTCGAGCGGCGATCCGTCGGCCGCCTGTTGCAGATTCTGCTTGCCGCCGTCGCGCGACGTGATCGACGTGAATGTCAGCGATGGCGAGATTTCATAGGCGATGGTCGCCGACGCGCCGTACGCTTCGGTGCGGTTGAGGCCGATGCGGTTCTCGTTGACCTGGAAGAAGCCCAGGCCGGTGCGGAACGGCAAAAGCCCTTGCACGGCGGCCTGAGTGCCCTTGTCGCGCCCGCCATACACCTTGATCTTGATGTCGAGCGGGCCGGCGCCCGGCCGGATGCGCAATGTCGCGCGGCCCTGCAGGGTATTCTGCGAATTCGCATCGCGGCCGCCGACGAACACATTCTCGATCTGGCCGTCGCCCTTCGCGTAATTGCCGGAAATGCGCAGGCCGAGCTGATCCTCGACCATCGTCGTCTCGAGCGCGGCTTGCGCGGTGACGGTGTTGAAACTGCCGTAACCGGCCTCGGCATAGCCTTCATTGCCCCTGAGCCGGGGCGCTTTGGTGATGAAATTGATCGCGCCGCCGGTGGTGTTGCGTCCGAACAACGTGCCCTGCGGGCCGCGCAGCACCTCGACGCGATCGAGATCGAACAGCCCCATGCCGTGCGACGTCCGGCTCGCGAGATAGATGTCGTCGATATAGACGCCGATCGGCGATGCCTGGTTCGAATTATATTCGTTGGCCACACTGATGCCGCGCAACGAGAAGTTCGGCTGGGTCGATCCATAGGGGCTGCTGACCTGCAGATTGGGCACCGCGCTCGCCAGATCGGCGGAATTGGTGATGCCCTTGGTCGCCAGCACATTGCCGCTGATCGCTGAAATCGCGATCGGCACCGCCAGGATCGATTGTTCGCGGCGCTGCGCCGTGACGATGATGTCGCCGCTGTCGGCACCGGCCTGCGCGTCGGCATTTTCGGTGGTCGCGGTGGGGGCGGGATCGGCCGACTGCGCTTGTGCCGTCGCGGGCATGATCAGCGTTGCGCCGCCGAGCAGCATGGCAAGGGTCTGGGCCTTCATCGTCATCTCCTGAACCGCGAAGCTCCTGATGTGCTTCTTTCGATTTCCGCTTGATAGCCTGCCTTGCCGCAAGGGGCTTTGCATGGACTTGTCCTGGTTTTTGACAAATCTTGCGCACCCTTCCGCGACGCCGGAATGCTCTGCTACACCGCAGCCAAGCACGGTGGATGGCCACGGCAATTGTGCATCAGGAGAGCATGCGATGAATTTCGACAGCGATTTCGCAATGACGATCGGCGGGGAACGGGTTGCGGGCGGCGCGACGTTCGATGTCGTCAATCCTGCCACCGAGGCAGTCATCGCAAGCGTTCCCGATGCGACGCGCGAACAGCTCGATGCCGCAGTGGCGGCCGCGCGGCGGGCGTTTCCGGGCTGGTCCGCAACGCCGATCGAACAACGCCGCGCTGCGCTGAACGCACTCGGCGATGCGATCCTCGCCAATGTCGACGGATTGAAACGACTGCTCACGTCGGAACAGGGCAAGCCGCATGCCGATGCCGAAGGGGAAGTGGGCGGTGCGGGCTTCTGGCTGAAAGGGGCGGCCAGCCTGGAGTTGCCGGTCACCGTCAACGAGGACAGCGCGCAGCGCTACAGCGAAACCCGTCATGTGCCGCTTGGCGTCGTCGGGGCGATCGCGCCGTGGAATTTCCCGCTGATCCTGGCGATGTTCAAGCTTGGTCCCGCATTGCTTGCGGGCAACACGATGGTGCTGAAGCCGTCGCCCTTCACCCCGCTGACCACGTTGAAGTTCGGCGAACTGGCCGCCGCGATCCTGCCGCCGGGCGTCCTCAATATCGTCACCGGCGGCGATGCGCTGGGCCCCTGGATGACGGAGCATCCCGGCATCGACAAGGTCAGCTTCACGGGATCGACCGCCATCGGTCGGCGGGTGATGCAGAGCGCCTCGGCAACGCTGAAGCGCGTGACGCTGGAACTTGGCGGCAACGATCCCGCGATCGTCATGCCGGACGTCGATGTCGAGAAGGTCGCCGAGCAGCTCTTCTGGGCGGCGTTCCGCAACAATGGCCAGATCTGTGTCGCGACCAAGCGCATGTATGTGCACAAGGATGTTTACGAACCGCTGAAGACCGCGCTCGTCGCCTATGCCGCAACCGTCAAGATCGGCGATGGCGCGGAACAGGGCACACGGATCGGGCCGATCAACAACAAGCCCCAATATGATCGGGTGCTCGAACTGATCCAGGATGCGAAGGACAAGGGATATGATTTCCTGATCGGTGGCGATGCGGCCGATGTGCCGGGCTATTTCATCCCAGTGACGATCATCGACAATCCGCCCGAGAACAGCCGCATCGTGCAGGAGGAGCAATTCGGCCCGGTGCTGCCGCTGATCAGGTTCGACGATATCGACGATGTGATCGGCAAGGCGAACGCCACCGATTACGGCTTGGGCGCATCCGTGTGGGGCACTGACGAGGACAAGGCATTCGCGGTGGCCGAACGCATCGCCAGCGGCACGGTCTGGGTCAACGAGACCCAGTATCTGACCCCGCTCGCGGCCTTTGGCGGCATGAAGCAATCGGGCGTCGGCGTGGAAGGCGGGCTGGAAGGGCTGCTCGAATATACCAACGCCCAGACCATCGTGCGGCGGCGGACTGCGGAAAGCTGATCCCTGCGCCGTGGTGCCCGGTGGCGTCCGAGCAGCACGGCCTGCATTTAGAGGCGATCCGGTTCCGGCTGAACCGGATCGCCTCTTCGTTTTCGATCCAATGAATATACTTGCCAATCGATTATTATTTTATAAAATATCAAAAAGTGAGGCGTGGTGAGACAGAAATTGGATTGGAAGATCGCGGTCGTCATGGGCGGCGCGGCGAGCGTGGGGCTTGGGATCGCGCTTGCTTTGGCCGACCAGGGGCTGAAGGTTTACGTTGCCGATATCGTCGAAGCGGATCTCGACGATCTGGCCGCAGCGCGCCCCGATATCGTCTGCAGGAAGGTCGACGCCCTCAACCCCCAGGCGGTCGGGGCCTTTTTCAGGGAGATCAAGGGCGCTGGCGACGCGGTCGATGTGCTCGTAAACACGGTCGGCATCGGTGGACAACCTCGACCGATCGAGGACACGACGGTCGTGGAGTGGAACAGGATCATGGCGGGGTCCGCCGGCGCGGCCTTCTATGCCATCCGGCAGGTCGTGCCGGACATGAAGGTGCAGGGGGGATGCATCGTCAATTTCTCGAGCTGTTCCACCAAGGTCGGGCTGCCGTTGCGCACGCCCTATATCGCCGCGAAATACGCGCTTGAGGGATTGACCAAAAATCTGGCGCGGGAACTTGGCTCCTACGGTATCCGCGTGAATGCGATCCTGCCGGGGGCGATCGACAATGATCGGTTTCGTTCGATCGTGGCGGCACGTGCCGAAAGCGTCGGGCGCAGCACGGATGATATCGAGGCGGAATTGCTATCGTTCGTATCGATGCGGACGAAGATCGCGATCGAGGAGATTGTGGGGGCCGTCCTGTATCTGATTTCTCCGGCTGCACGGCACGTCACCGGGCAGCTCTTGTCCGTCGACGGAAATGTGGAGTGGGAGAACTGAAAGAGCCCGTGCCGACCGCGCAAGCCGGTAGCGGCACAGCGCAGTTCCGCCGTCACATCGGGCGGCTGGGATATTTCGCGCTGGCATTTGGCGGTATCGTCGGATCGGGCTGGGTGGTGGTGCTCGGCGAATGGCTGGGAGCGGCCGGGCCGGGTGGAGCGGCGCTCGCTTTTGCCGCCGGTGGCCTTGCCATGGCGCTCATCTGTGCCTGCTATGCCGAATTGACGGCGCGCATGCCGCACACGGGCGCGGAATTCGTCTATGTGCGCGCGTCATTGGGGCCGATCGCGGGTTTCCTGGTCGGCTGGTTCCTGCTGCTCAACTTCATCGGCCTCGCCGCATTCGAGGGGACTGCGCTGGTATGGTTGCTGTCCGCGATGATGCCGTCGATCGAGGGCGCCAGCCTCTATCATGTGCTGGGCCAGCCGGTCCGCGTCGGCGGTCTGGTCGTGAGCATGGGCGGCATTGTGCTGCTGGCATGGCTCAACGGGCGCGGCAGCGGCGCCACCGTTATTTTCCAGAAAGTCATGACCTATGGTTTCCTGGTTTTCGCGCTGATCCTTATCGGTCTGGGTCTGTCGCTGGGGGATCTGTCGAATGCACGCCCGCTGTTCCAGACGGGGCAGGACGGCGCACCCGACTGGTCCGGCGTGTTCTGGGTGTTTTCGCTGGGTATCCTGTTCCTCAACGGGTTCCAGGGCGCGGCGCAGGTCGCGGAGGAACGTGCGCACGGCGTCAGCCTGCGCGCGGTGGCCGGTACCATGGTCGCGGCGGTCGTGGCAGCGACGCTGTTCTACATCCTCGTCATTTTCGCGGTCGCGGCTTCCACCCCCTGGCGTGAGACCGTCGCGGCCGGGCTGCCGACCGCGCATGCGTTCGGGGCGCTGATCCCCTCCGCCCCGTGGCTTGCCGACATGGTGATCGTGATCGCCATTGCCTCGTTGCTCAAGACCTGGAACGTCATCTTCATCATCGGCGCCCGGCTGGTCGTGGCGCTGGCGCGTGACGGGTTTCTGCCGCCGGTGTTCGCGCGATTGAATGCGCGCAGCGCGCCGTCGCTGGCCGTGGCGATCTTCGCGGCGGTCGCTGCGCTGGCCGTGCTGCTGGGGCCGGGCGCGATCATGCCGATCCTCAACCTGTGCGCCATGTGCCTGGCGGTCACGTTCGTCCTGCTGCTGATCGTGCTGCTCAAGGAGCGCGCTGCGGGCGGAGCCGAGCCCGAATTCAGGGTGCCGGGCAATGCGCTGCCGATCGTGATCGCGCTGTTGCTGGTGGTGACGATGGGGTCGGCGGCGGCGGTCATGCCGCTGCTGCGGGCCAAGGGCATGCCGATCGAGTGGTTGCTGATGGCCGGATGGGCGGCGGTTGGCCTTGTACTGATCCTATGGTCTCGCGGGGCGCGCCGCCAAATCTGACGCGCCCCGCACTGTATCGTATCAGGCGGTCGTGGTTTTCGCGCCCTTCAGGCCCAGGATCGTGCGCGCTTCCTCGGGTGTTGCCACGGCCTCGCCCAGATCCTCGATGATCCGGCGCGCGCGTTCGACCAGCTGGCCGTTGGTCGCGAAGACGCCGCGATCGAGATAGAGATTGTCTTCGAGTCCGACACGGACATTGCCGCCAAGCAGAACCGCCTGCGCCACCATCGGCATCTGCCGATGGGCGAGCCCGAACCCTGCCCAATGCGCGCCTGTCGGCAGCAGATCGCGCAGATACATCATGGTCGAGGTTTCCGCCGGCGACGCCCATTTCACGCCGAGCACGAACTGGTAGAGCGGCGGATCGTTGATCAGGCCTTCGGCGTACATCTGGTTGGCGAACAGGACGTCACCCGCCTGGAAAACCTCCATCTCCGGCTTGACGCCGTAGAGCCGGAACAGCTCGGCCATGCGGCGCAGCGTGTGCGGGGTGTTCAGATAGACATAATCGAAATCGCCCTCGACCTGGTTGCCCGTCGTCACGTCGATCGAAGCGATATCGGGCAGGCAGTCGCGCAGATGTTCGGTCCGTCCTTCGGCGGACAGCATGTCGCTTTCCGGAAGGCCACGGGACTCGTCCTCGGGATCCGGCAGGAACAGCGCGCCCGCGCCGGCCGTGAGGTTGATCAGGATATCGGTCCCGGCCTGGCGGATGCGATCGACCGTTTCGCGAAACAATGCGGGATCGCGGCTGCCATGGCCGGTCTCCGGATCGCGGACATGGATATGCGCGACCGTCGCCCCGGCGGCGGCGGCCTCCGCCACGGTCTCCGCGATCTGCGCGGGCGTGATCGGATATTGATAGGGGTAGCGCGGATTGACCGGTGCATTGCCGCTGACCGCGCAGGTCAGCACGACCTTGCGCTTCGCCGACGGGCGCGAATAACCTGGAATCATGTTCGTTCTCCTGAGTTTATGGATGGGAAGGGAATCTGGTGAAGCCCGAATAGGGCCGGCAGTCCGTCACAAGGCCGAGCCATCGGATGAGCGAGGTCATGTCGAAGACCGGCAAGCCGGTCGCAGCCTGGATATCGGCCGCGAAGGGCGGCAGTTCCGAGCATTGGATCAGGATCGCGCGGACGCCCGGCGCGCGTGCCGCCGCGATCGCGCACTCGACGGTCTCGCGGCGCAAGGCATCGACATCGTCCATGACGCCGTGATCGAGAAGCGCGTCGAAAACCGGACGCCCGCGCATCGGTGCAATGTGAAGACGCGACGGATCGTCGATGCCGCATTGTTCGTAGACGCGGGCATTCATCGACTCGCCCACCGCGGGAATCACGGCGATGCGCGCATCACGGGGCAGGGCCTGCAGCAGGAACGGCAATTGGGTGAGGATCGACAGGAAGACCGGCACCGGCGCGGTTTCCGAAACCCGTTTCTGATAATAAGCGAAGGATCCGCATGCGCCCGCGACCGCGCGGACGCCCTGGCGCGCACTCGCCGCGACACCTTCGGCAAGCATGTCGGCAATCTGCGGCTCGCCACGCATCAGCGGCCAGGGGTCCTCCAGATCTATGATGTGATAGAGGACCGGCGCGTCGAAGCTTTGCGCGTGCTGGACGTTGCCGGGCAGCAGCGGATGTGTGCTGCGCAGGCACAATATCCCGACCGGATAGCCCGCGACGGCACCACCGCCGCCAATGGAAATTGGACTGTCAGCGCTCATAGAAAATCCCATCTGAAGAGCAGGAAGATGAAAAGGACGGCAGCGATTGCTGCCGTGATCGCGATGGCCCGGTCGATCCGGTGCGCCCTGCCGCGGATGAGCGCGATGCAGGCGATGACCGTCGCAAGCCCGCCAGACACCCACAATGCCTGGGCGAGGCGGAACAAAGACGGAAGGCCGAACATCACGAAAGGCCCGGCCATCGGCAGGCTCAGCGCCGCGCATGAGCCTGTGATGAGCAACAGGCCGCTCAGGGCTGTCCTGGCGGGAAGGGTGTTTTGCGTTCCGTGCGTCCACAAGGCGATCGCGCGGATTGCGGCGGCGATCGACAGACTCGCCAGCAGCGCGAGCAGGACGGAGAAGGCGAAACGCGCGATATGCGCCGATCCGGCGGTATCGATTCTCGTTGCCGACTCTGCATTGAAGTGAAGTGCGAACACCTGGCCGTCAGGATCGCGGCGGAAGCGGACGATATTGCCTTCGATCATGGCAGGGCCCGGTGCCTCGAACAGGTCAGGCGCGATCCGCACATAGCGGCGCCCGTTTACGGCGATGCCGTCGCCGCGCATTTCCACCAGATACTCGCTGGACGGCTGGAGAAGCTCGAAGAAGCGCCCCGAAGCACTCATGCTCTGGCTGTTGACCCGATAGACGCCGTCGAGATCGTTTTCGACCCTGCCGGTCGGTCGCGGCGTATGGGCTGCCGTCAATGCGGGATGGAAGCGCTTCAGAAAGGCTTCGAACACGCTGTTGTCGATCGGCCGGTTCGATGTGTTGCCGACCCACAGCGCAACGCCCTGTTGCGGCAGGATATACCAGCTGCTGAGCGAGGTGATGTAGTCGCCGCCATGGAGATAGATCGGTGAACCGGCGCGCAGGATGCGGGTGGGCCCGAGGCAGCGGCCGCCCAGCACCGGATCCGCCGACCAGCAATCGCCGTAAAATGCGGCCATCGCGCTCTCATCGATCACCTGTCGACCCCAGTAGCGGCCGCCGTTCAGCATCATCACCAGAAAGCCGGCCATGTCGTCGGCGGTCATGATGGCATCGCCGGAGGGGCGGGTGCGGGTGTCCACCGCCGGGAAAATCACGCTCTTGCCGCCGGTGACGAGCAGGCCTTGTGCGATCGGCATCCGTGGAGGCACCGAGCCTGGAAAGCCCGCATGCGACATGCCCAGCGGCCTGAAAATCCGCGAGATGATATAATCGTCATAGCTTTTGCCCGACACCGTTTCGATGATGCGGCCCAGCAGGGTGTAGGCGCCGTTGGTGTAGGCAAGATCCTGGCCGGGCGGGCGCAGGCGCTTCGGCGCATGGATCCGCAGATAGGTTTCCAGCGCGGGGTGGTCGCGGCTGTCGCGCAGGCCGCTGCCCACCATCGGAATGTTGCCGATGCCGGCACGGTGCTGAAGCAGATGCCGGATCGTGATCGGCGTGCCGCCATCGGGCTTCAGACGGATGCCGCCGAGATGCTTTTCGATATCGTCGTCGAGCGACAGCCGCCCTTCGTGCGCGAGCTGGAGAATCGCGAGTGCCGTGAAAACCTTGGTTTCGGATGCGATGTGGAACAGGTGATGCCGGGTATCGAGCGGCGTCGCCCCGTTCGCGTCGACCGTGCCGAAGGCGCGCCGATAGCGGTTGCCCTGACGATCGACGACGACGATCATGGCGCCCGGCGCGCCCGAACCGGCCAGCCGCCCCCCAACCTCCGCTTCCGCGAAACTTTCCAGCGCCGCGCGGGGAATGCCGGCGACGCTGTCCGCTGCCATTTCGACGGGCGCGGATCGGCCGGTCGCGGCGAGGGCGATACCCAGCAGGAACAGCGGCAATCGATATCGCGTCAGGCCCATTTGGCACCACGTTGACAAAAAATATTTTATAAAAGATATATTTTGCCATCGCAATCTCGAAATGGGAACGGGAAGGGGCAGCCTTCCCGGCCAGAGGGGGGACTATGAAGATTGAGCACAAAGTTACCGCGATCCGCCGCCGGACAGCCACGACCACACGATTCTCGGTTTGCGCGCTCGCGCTGCTCGCCGGATCGCTGATATCGGCGGGGCAGGCCGCTGCCCAGGATGCGGACGATGCCGATCAGGCGGAGATCACCGTCACCGGGACGCGCGTGAAGACGGGATTTGAGGCGCCGACGCCGGTGACCGCGATCGGCCTTGAGGATCTTCAGGCGCGCGGCACCGTCAATGTCGCGGATTTCCTGAACGAGATCCCGTCCTTCACGCCCACGACGACGCCGGCGACCACATCGCTCAGTTCGCGCGAGAACGGCAACAACACGCTCGACCTGCGCGGCATCGGCGCGAACCGCACGCTCGTCCTGGTCAATGGCCGTCGGCATGTGCCGACGGCAAGCGACGGCACCGTCAACCTGAACGTCGTGCCCTCGATCGCGCTGGGCCGGGTGGAAGTGGTGACTGGTGGCGCATCGGCATCATGGGGTTCGGACGCTGTCGCCGGTGTCGTCAATCTCATCACCGACAGGAAGCTCGACGGCGCCCGCCTGGAAGTCCAGCAGGGGATCAGTCAGCGCGGGGATGCCCAGAATCTGCGCGTCGGCGGCGTCATCGGCTCGCAATTGGCGAATGGCCGGGGCTATCTGATGCTCGCCGCCGAATATCAGCGCGACAAGGGCATCGGCGCGCAAAGCGACCGGAGCTGGGGCCGCAAGCGCCGGGGCCTGATCGGCAATCCGAAGAATACGGGGCCGGCCGACGGCATCCCCGCGCAACTGATCGCTCAGGACGTCAATCTGTTCTTCGCCAATGAAGGCGGGCTCGTGCTCGGCGGTCACCCGGCGATCCACGGCATCCGTTTCGGACCCGGAGGCACGTTGGTCGCGAACAATTTCGGCAGCTTCAACGACGGCAATTCGCAGATCGGCGGCGATGGCGCGAATATGGGGCAATATGCCGACCTCTCGGTGCCCTATTCGCGAACCAATGTTTTCGCCGAGGGCAATTACGAGGTCACCGACGATATCTCGCTCTTCTTCGAAGCAGGCTGGGGTCGCACGCGATCGGTTGCCGAGACCGTGCAGAGCTTCGCCTTTCCGGCACGGATCAGCGCAGACAATCCCTTCATCCCGGCGGCATTCCGGACGCTGTTGACCAACAATGGCGTTACCGGCTTCAACCTGTTCCGCCTCAATACCGATCTCGGTTTCGTGACGGCGGACACGACCACCGAAACCTTTCGCGGCATTTTCGGCGCCCGCGGCGATCTCGGCGCCAAATGGTCGTGGGAAACCTATTATGAATATGGCCAGAGCAAGTTCGATTCCCGCCAGCTCAACAATCTGATCACCGCCAATTTCGCGAATGCCGTCGATGTCGTCAAAGATCCGGTGACCGGCGCACCGGTGTGTCGCGCGACACTCTCCGGTGGGGCGCCGGGGTGTCAGCCGCTCAATCCGTTCGGCTATGGTTCCCCCAGTCAGGTGGCAATCGATTATGTGAACGCGACCGGATTGCTCCAGTCGCGCCTGACCCAGCAGGTGGTCTCCGGATCGGTCACCGGCGAATTGTTCGATCTCGGCGCCGGGCCGGTGGCCTTTGCCGCCGGCGCCGAATATCGCCGCGAAAAGGTGCGTTCGTCGGCGGACGAGACGTCGCTCAACAATGGCTTCCTCATCGTCAACGCGCAGCCCGTCAATGGCGGCTATCATGTCGCCGAAGGATTTGCCGAGCTGGCGGCGCCACTGGTTTCCGGCAAGCCGGGCCTCGAACTGCTCGAAGTCAACGGCGCGGTGCGGGTCACCGACTATTCGACGACGGGATCCGTGGTGACCTGGAAAGTCGGCGCGAACTGGAGCCCGGTCCGCGGTCTTCGTTTTCGCGGCACGATCTCGCGCGACATCCGTGCGCCCAATATCGGCGAATTGTTCGCGACCACGCGCCTGTCCTTCGCGAATGTGCTCGATCCCGTGAAGGGCGCGAACACCTTTACGCCGATCATCACCGGCGGGAACCTCAATCTCGGCGTCGAACGGGCCGACAGCAAGACATTCGGCGCCATCTTCCAGCCAGGCTGGGCCGACGGGCTGAAGCTGTCGGTCGATTATTACGACATCAGGATCAAGGACGCGATCAATTCGCTCGCCGCGCAGGAAGCGGTGAATCTTTGCGCCCAGGGTTATTCGGATATCTGCTCGACGATCACCCGCGACGGCACGGGAACGATCACCCGGATCAGCGCGCAACTGATCAACGTCGCCAGCCTGCGGACGAAGGGACTGGATTTCGAGCTGAGCTACCGCGTGCCGGAATCGTCCTGGCTGTCGCTGGGCGGCCGGGTGACCGCCCGCATCCTGGCGACGCATGTCATGGACAAGGAATTCTCGCCCAACGGCGCCGTCGTTTTCGAACGCGCGGGGGAGGTCAACCCCAACGCGGACATCTCCCTGAGCGTGCCGCATTGGCGCGGCACCGCGAGCCTGAACTATGAGCGCGGCGCGTTTTCGGGCTTTCTGCAGACCCGTTATGTGGGCCCTGCCAATTACGACAACAGCTTCACCGCCGAAGACATCAACGACAACAGCGTTTCGTCACGATGGTATTTCAATCTCGGCGCCCGCTACCGCGTCAAGGTCGCCGACGAGAAATCGGTGGAGCTGTTCGCGGGCATGAACAATGTCTTCGATCGGAAGCCACCGCCGGTGCCGCTGAACTTCCTGAGCCCGCTGGCGACCAATCCGATCTTCTACGACGTCGTGGGCAGATATGTCTTTGCCGGCGTGCGCGCGGCATTCTAGAAATCTGTCGGGCAACAGGCTGGAGCGGGCCGCGCGATTTGCATCGCGTGGCCCGTATCGATGTTTGTGCAAGCAGGTGATTCCACCTGCCCCGAAATCACTCTAGACCAGCGTCGCTGCGGATTGAATCGATCCGCGGTGCGAAGCGCTTCCACCTCAAGCGATCAGGCTCTAGGTTCTGGCGGAGGAGTATCGAAAGAACCGATGGTCGATGGATGGGGTGCCCCCAAAGTGGGGCGGGTGAAGGGCTATACGCTGCGCGAACTCGCCTATGGCGAGTTGCGGGCGGCGTTGCTGTCCGGACGGTTTTCGCCGGGCGAGGCCATTACGGTCCGCGAACTTGCGGAGATGATGCAACTCGGCTTCATGCCCGTGCGCGAGGGCGTGCAGCAGCTCGCGTCGCAAGGCGCGCTGGAATTCCTGCCGAATCGCTCGGTTCGCGTACCGGTCTATACGCTCAGCGAAGTGCGCAAGATCTACGAAGCGCGGATCCTGATCGAATGCTATGCGGTCGAGCAGGCAGCGAAGAACATTACCGACGATCAGGTTGCTGCACTCAATGCGGGGTTGCAGGAGATGTTCGCGTGCCCGGCGGACACGGAAGCGCGCGACAAGCTGAAGGCGAATTACGACTTCCACTTCCAGATCTACGACGCGTGCGACTCCTCCTACATCGTCGAAATGATAGAGCGGCTCTGGCTGCGGATCGGGCCGCTACACATCAGTGTGTTCAACTCGGCACCCGCCGACCGCGAGGATTTTCTTGCGGTGCAGCCCCAGCATGTCGATCTGGTCAAGGCACTGCGCGCGCACGAGCCCGAACGCGCGAAGGAGATCATGCTGTCTCTGCTGCAGAAATCCCTGTCCTGGTACGAACGGCACGCGGCGGACCTGCTGGCCGCCTGAGCATCTACACGCCGACGTGCATGTGGATGGGCGGTTTGCGATCGATCCAGGGGCGGGCGGCTTCGAGGCGATAGGCGAGATCGAACAACAGGTCGTCGCGGCCTGGGGCGGCGGCGAACTGGATGCCGATCGGCAGCCCTTCGGGCGACCATCCGATCGGCACGCTCATCGCCGGCGCGCCCGCCGCATTATGGATGGGCGTATAGCCCGCGAATTCGAACAACCGATCGTACAGCGTATCGAACGGTACGCTGGGCGCGAGATGGCCGAGCTTCGGGGCGATCGTCCGCAGCACCGGCGTGACGATGATGTCGAACGCGTCGAACCAGCCGTTAAAGGCTGTCGAGGCGGCGACCAGCCCATCCGCCGCGCGCGCCCTCTTGTCCGGGCCCATGCGGTCGGCATGGTCGGCAAGCGCCAGGGTGAAGGGCTCGAGCAATTCAGGCCTGGTCGTCGCCTTTTTCTGCATCATCGCGCCTTCCGCCCAATAGGCGAGAAAGTCGTGCATCACGCCGCGCTTGACCGGCCAGCGGGTCCTGACCGGTTTCAGACCGAGCGCGCCGAGCAGCCGTAATGCATCGTCCAGTGCCGCGCGCACCTCATCGGAAGGGGCGATGCCTTCCATGCTGTCCTCGACGAAGCCGATGCGCAGCGGTCGCGTGCTGGCGCCGGACACGAAGCCGATGGGCTTGTCCGCACCGGCGGCCTCGGTCAGCGCGAAGACCATCGCGCTGTCGCGCACCGTTCGGGTGAGCACATGCTGCACGCCCAGTTCGATCGCACGTGGCGGCGGCGGGGCCGGGCGGACAAGTCGTCCGCGCGAGGGCTTGAGCCCGAACAATCCGCAACAGGCCGCCGGAATGCGGATCGATCCACCGCCATCGCCGCCATGGGCGATCGGAACCACCCCCGCGGCGACCGCCGCCGCCGCCCCGCCGGACGATCCGCCCGTCGAGCGGCTGATATCCCAGGGATTGGCGGTGGGACCGGGGCCGAGCGCTTCGGCGGTCGGCAGGAAGCCGAATTCGGAGGTCGTGCTTTTCCCGACGATCGCGAAGCCCGCATTGCGGAGCGCCTCGACATAGGGTGACTGGACTGTCGCCGCTCCGCGGTCCCCATAGGCGCGCGAGCCGTAGCGCGTCTGCATTCCGATGACGTCGAGCAGATCCTTGACCAGAATCGGCGTGCCGGAAAATGGGCGGCCGGGCAGCGATTCCACCAGGCCGGGCGCGGCGAGGAAATTGAGGCGCGCCTGCATATGGTCTCGTGCGGCGACGGCATCATCGGTGGCGGCAGATGCGGCGGCCGCCTTCGCCGCCATCGGCAAGGTGGCAAGCCCCGCCAGCATCTCGCGTCGGCGCAGTGTCATCACTTTGCTCCCGCAGGCGCGGTGGTTCGCAGATAATAGCCGTATTTCGGGGTTTTCAGCTTCATGCCCGGCGCGGGGAATGCGAGTTCGATATTGTCGAAACGGGCCGGAATCCCATCGGTCCGCATCAGATTGGCGCTGGTCTGCAACTGATAATGGAGATGCGGATACCCCGTCGTCTGCGATCCGCCGAGCAGCGCGATGACCTCCCCTTGCCGGATCTTCTGTCCCGGTTTGACGCGCAGCGCCCCCTGCCGAAGATGGCAGAAGAAGCTGACTTCGCCATTGCCGTGATCGAGCATGATCCAGTTGCCTGGCAGGGCATGGACGGGATCGGGCATGCCCTGCATCAGCAGATCGCCCGGCGTGTCGTCGGGAACGCCGTCGCGCATCGCGACGATCGTACCGTCGGCGGGTGCGATGATCTCCCGCTCGAACGTGTAGATGTCTTCGTTTCTCGGCACCGCCACAGGCCTGTTCAGCAGTTCGAACCGCTCGCCCAGCGCGACGATATCGTACGCGCCCCATTGGCTGAAATCGTCCTTGTGCGACGGATCGTCATAGTCATGCGCGGAAATCGCCATGAAATTTCCCTTGAGCGGAAAGATCAGCGGCGTTTTCTGATCGTAGACCGTGACCGGAAAGCTGCGCGATGCCGTCGCCATGCGGCCCTGGGCGTCGCGCGCGGTCATTTCGTAACGGATGGCGTCAACCTGCATCGGTACGGGCGTGGTGAAATGATGGCGGAATACCGATACCGGCGCCTGCCCCGAATAGCGCGACAGCACCGTCCGGCGTACCGATCCGAGTTCGGCGGCGCTGAAATCGACCGTGCGGAACACCTTGCCCTTCGCTTCGAGGAAGACTCTGGCCGAAACCGGTTCCAGCCAGCGCCCGTCCTGTTCGTCGAGCATCAGGTCGAGCGTGAATGTCTCGGTCGTGGGATAGGCGATCGCCCAGGCCGGATTGATCTCCCAGGCCGACGTGTCGGCGAGATGATCATGCTCCTTGAACAGCCGCGACGGCGCGATGCCGAGGCTGATCGCAGGCGCCGCCGCTGACGGAGCGTGGGCGACGGGGGGCAGACGGTTTCCGAGCGGCCGATAGGACGACACCGTGATCGAGACGGTCTGCTTGCTGTTGTCGGGTGCGGCGTCCTGGATCCGGAAGGGCAGGCGCCCACCGCCGACCTTGCGATAATCGTCGAACCGCGAGGTGCTCACCGCGCCGCCTTCGTCCCAATATGTCGGATAGTCGCGCCGGAAGGGGAGGAAGCTCTTCGCGTCGACGAACAGGCTGGAGCCATCCTTGATCGCGACGCGATAGGCACTGCGTCCATCGATCTCCTGGGCATCGAGCGGCGCATTCGCGACTGGTTCGATCCGGCCGGTGAAGGGCAGGAACAGCGATGCGGCGCGGGTGCGCGCGAGCGCGACTGGCGCGAGTTCGCGGATGCGCGCCGGCGCGGCGGGCTGCATGCCGGCCCAGCCGTTACGCTCGGTGCCGCCGCTGGCATCGACCTCGCGATCGATCTGGTAGACGGCGGTCGAGATGGCGATGCTCAGCCGTTCGCCGCCATCGCGCCGGATCGAAAAGCGCGCCGGCATCCTGAATGCCTCGCCATCGCCTTCGAGCGCCCATCCCTCCTGCGTGCCGCCAAGCGCGGCGTGCATGCGTTTCAGCACGGTATCGGATGTCATGCCTGCATGGGCGGTTCCGCTCAGCAGCGCCGATATGGTGAGGCCGGCCAGCCCGCGTCCGATCCGAACCATGGAATGCATGCGTCTTCTCTCCTATTGCCTTTCGAGAGATTATATAAAATATAAAACTTGTCCAGCAGGAGTGACCATGTACCAGGATCAGAAATCCCGTTCGAAGGGCGCATGGCAATGATCTTCGTACGTCCGGCATATCGAAAACTGGGTCTCCTGACCGCGATCGCCATCCTTCTCGATGGGTTGGACAGCCAGGCGCTGAGCTTCGCATTGCCCGCGATCGCGGCCGAATGGGGCGTGGAGAAGGGCAGTTTCGGCATCGTCTTCATGGTCGGTCTTGTCGGCATGTCGGCGGGGACGATCGTGCTCGGCTATGCCGGCGATCGTATTGGCCGGCCGGCCGCCATGGCGATCAGCGTCGTCCTGTTCGGCCTGTTCACGGGTCTTTGCGCAATCGCGGACGGTGTGAGTGAAATGCTGGTGTTCCGCTTCATCGCCGGGCTCGGCATGGGTGGTGCCATCCCCAATGCGGCGGCGATCATGTCGGAAACGATCAAGCCCCGGTGGCGGCCGCTTGCCGTCACCTCGACGATCCTGTGCATCCCGCTCGGTGGCATGGTGGGGGGCTTTCTGGCGTCCTGGATATTGCCGGTTTTCGGATGGCGGCCATTGTTCATCGGTTGCGGCCTGATCTCCATACTGCTCGGAATCGCCTTGTATCTGGAGCGCCGCGCCGCGCCCGTTGCGGACAGCGCCAGTCCGTCGACCTCGCCTGGGTTCGGCAAGACGGTCGCCGTGCTGCTGGCCGGCGACGCGCGGCGTGACACGCTGGCGATATGGGCCGCCTATTTCTGGTCGATGATGGCGGTCTATCTCTCGCTCAACTGGTTGCCCAGCCTGTTGGCGGGGGGAGGCTTCGATCTGCGCGGGGCAAGCCTGGTCGCGGCGATCTTCAATTGCGGGGGTATCGTCGGCGCATTGCTCGGCGCGGCCCTGATCCGCCCTTTCGGGTCGAAGGTGGTGCTTGTGACGATGGCGCTTGGGGGCGGTGTGACCAGCGCATTGCTTGTTCTCCATCCGCCGCATCCCACCGCATTCGCGCTGAGCGTTGCGCTGATCGCCGCCCTTGGCGTGTTCAGCGCAGGCATCCAGTCCATCCTGTTCGCTGTCGCCGCGCAGCTTTATGCCGCCGAGACCAGATCGACGGCGATCGGTGTCGCCGTTGGTTTCGGGCGGACCGGAGCGATGATCAGCGCCATTGCCGGCGGTGCGTTGATCGGTGCGGAGAACGGCGGCTTCTTCCTCGTGATGGCGCTGCTGATGACGATGCTGTCGATCTCGCTGACGATCCTACGCAAGCATGTGAGCAGGCATCATGACGCGGCTTGATCGCATATGGTCGATAGCGGACCTGCGAAAGGCCGCCCGCGCCCGGCTGCCAAGGCCGATCTGGGATTATCTGGAGGGCGGCGCTGACAGCGAAATCTCGATCGTCCGAAATAGCGCGGCCTTCGATGCCCATCCGCTCGTGCCCCGCACGCTGATGGGCGTATCGCGGCCCGATATGTCGACCGGTCTTTTGGGGCAGCGCGTATCGGCACCGCTGCTGTTGTCGCCGACCGGAATGACGCGCCTGTTCCACGCCGAGAAGGAAATCGGCGTCGCGCGCGCGGCGGCGCGTGCCGGGCTATTCTATGGCCTCTCGACCTTTGCGACGACCTCGCTCGAGGAGGCCGCCGTTCCGGACGCGCCGAAGCTGTTCCAACTCTACATGTTCCGCGATCGCGGGCTGAGCGAGGAGCTTCTGGCGCGCTGCCGGGCCGCCGGTTATCACGCGCTTTGCCTGACCGTCGATACCACGACATCGGGAAACCGGCTGCGCGACAAGCGCAACGGCTTCACGGTTCCGCCACGTCTGGGGCCGCGTTCGGTTCTCGATTTCGCGATGCGGCCGCACTGGGTTTCGGGCCTGATACGGGATCGCGATTTCCGGCTGGTCAATGTCGGGACACGCGTGCCGGCGGGCAGCACGGAAGCATTTCTGGCCTATGCCAATCGCGAGATGGATCCCGCCATCGGCTGGCGAGAGGTCGATTGGCTGCGATCCTTGTGGGACGGGCCGATCCTGCTGAAGGGCGTGCTGGCCGTGGAGGATGCGATCGAAGCGTCCAGGCGCGGCGTTCAGGGCCTGATCCTGTCCAATCATGGCGGGCGGCAGCTCGACAATACGATTGCGCCGGTCGAGAGCGTGCGCCCGATCCGGCAGGCGGTGGGCGAGGATCTGACGCTGGTGGTCGACGGCGGCATTCGCCGGGGTGGAGACATAGTGCGGGCGCTGGCGTTGGGCGCCGACGCATGTTCGATCGGCCGGCCTTATCTTTATGGCCTGTCGGTGGGCGGCGAAGCGGGCGTCGCGCGCTGTATCGCGCTTCTGCTCGAAGAACTCGCCCGGGCGATGCAGCTGTGCGGCGCGGCATCGATCGCCGACCTCCGGACCCGGCCACCGCTTTGCCCCGCCGGGATGAATCCCGGCATATGATCGTTTCGAGAGGATTTCGATGACCGAGACCGCAACAATCGAGCCGGCGTTGACCGCGTCCGAGATAGAGGAGACGCGGGCGCGGCTGGCGGGGCATATCGCGGAGACCCCGGTCCATCGCTGGCGCGGCCCGGATCTCGAAGCGATCATCAGCGATCGCACGCAGGTGATTCTGAAGCTGGAACTGTTCCAGCTCGCGGGATCGTTCAAGCTGCGCGGCGCACTCAACAATGTGATGCAGCTCTCGCCGCAGGAGCTGAAACGCGGCGTGACGGCGGTCAGTTCGGGCAACCATGCTGTCGCGACCTCCTACGCTGCGCGACTGATGAGAACGCACGCCAAGGTGGTCATGATGCGTGGCGCCAGCGCGTTCAGGATGGCGCAATGTCGCAAGCACGGCGCAGAGCTGATCGTCGCGGACAACATGACCCAGGCATTCGAGATTGCGAATGAAATCCAGGAGAAGGAAGGGCGCTATTTCGTCCATCCCTTCGAAGGGCGCCGGACAGCACTGGGTTCGGCTACGCTCGGCCTGGAATTCTGCCGCCAGGCGCCGGATCTCGATGCGGTGATCGTGGCGATCGGCGGGGGCGGGCTCTGCGGCGGCATGTCGGCTGCGAGCAAGATCTTCTCGCCCGAAACGCGTGTCTTCGGCGTGGAGCCCGAGGGCTCCGATGCGATGCATCGCAGCTTTGCCGCAGGTGGCGTCGCATCGACGGCGTCGCCGAGCACGATCGCGGATAGCCTGAATGCGCCCTATTCGGCGCCGTTCACCTTCAGCCTGTGCCGGGACAATGTCGATGCGCTGGTGACGGTGAGCGATGCCGAGATGCGGGCGGCGATGCGGCTGTTGTTCGAGGAGATGAAGCTTGCGGTCGAACCGGCCGCCGCCGCGGCGACGGCGGCGCTGTTCGGGCCGCTGCGCGCGGATCTTGAAGGCAAGCGGGTCGGCATTCTGGTTTGCGGTACCAACACCGACGTCGAGACGCTGGCCGGGCATTTGCGGGATAGCTGATCCCGGCGCCGTCTAGAAATTCACCAGCAGGTTGAGCCGCAGGCGGTTGACCCAGTCATGGGGCAGAATGGTTGGGGTGAACAGCACCGACTTGGGCCTGAAGCGGTAGAAGGTGCCGTTGAGCGTGACATTGGGCAGCAGCATGTAATCGATCAGAGCGGTGTGCTGCTTGTAGTTGGATGCCAGATCGGTGTTGTCGTGGCTGAACGCGGTCAGCACGGCGTCGACGCCGGCCTCGGCATAGCCATAGCCGACGCGCCAGTCGTGGTGCCTGGAGGCGCGGCCGACGAGCAGGTCGACGCCGAAGCCGGTATCCTGATTGGTGGTCGCGCCGAAATTATGGACATAGTCGCCGATCACGCGAACCGGCCATCTTTCGCCCAAGCCGTTGAAAGTGACGGCGCCGATGACGTCGAGCAGGTCGAAGTCGGAGAGGTAATGACCATTGGCGAAACGGTTGGTGCGGAAATCGCCGGTGTCGCCGCCCGCCATGCTGCGAAGCTGATAGTCGTAGTAGCCGGCGGCGAGCTCGAACCTGAACGGCGCGGTCGGCGAGCTTTCGAACTGGAGCTGACCGCCGATCATGTCGCTGTTCGGCCCCGCTACCGACTCGTCGATCAGGAAATAGAGCCCGTTGGCGCGGAGCGACGATCCGCCGCCCAGATCGAACCGGTATGTCGCGCTGACGCCCTGTGGGCTGACGTCGCCATCCCACACCAGTTCGGTGCGCACGAAATTCTGCGGGATCTTGCCGGCGGTGAGCTGGAGATTGCCGAAATTGCCGCGGATGAAGACCTGGTCGAGGCTGACCGTCAGATCGTCGTCGAAATTGCCCAGCGTGATATCCGCGCTGTTGGGATCGTCGGGATCGCCGGTGGCGATCTGGCCGCCGAGCGACAGCCAGTCGTTGACGGTATAGGCTGCGCGCAGGCGCGCGCGCAGGACGCCGCGATGGCGGGTACGCGCGTCGCTGTCGCCGAAATTCTGCTCATAGCGGACACGGACGTCGCCATTCACCGCGAGCCTTCTGGGCGCGGGCGTCGGTGCGATGCCGGGTGACGATGCACCGGCTGGATTGATCGGCGCGGCAGGTGAACCGGCCTGCTCTGCCAACGCCGCTTGCCGGCCTGCGATTGTCGCTGAAGGCGCGTTGCTCGAAGGCGTGGCGTTCGTCGCGGCGGCGTGCTGCACGGGGGCGGTGTCCGACCGTGCCGAGACGGTGGCGAGCGCGGATTCGAGCTGCTGGATGCGCGCGGTCGAAGCTTCCTGCTGCGCTTTCAGTTCGGCGATTTGTTGGCGCAGTATCTGCAGGTCGGACGCGCTCTGTGCGAGACCCGCCGTTGGAGTCAGGCCGAATGCAAGACCAAGGATCAGCGGTGTCGCCCCGATCAACAGCCTGTGCTTCAACGTGCGATTGCCGGCCACCCGAACTCTCCCTTTTTATGCTGTCCAGGCCGAACCGGCTTGCCCCCGATCGGCTCCGGCGATCATTCGATGCCGGACCGGAAACCATCCCGGTTGCCTCTAAACCGGCGATGCTGACATCTTGCTGACGGCCCGCATCCAAGTTGCGCGCGGCGTGTAGAGCAGTGTGCTTTCGTTACGCGACAGCTGCTTCGTGAAGGCGGAGCGACTGTTAGGTGAGTCTATCGGAGCTGGGGCGGGACATTGGCAGAGAGCCGGCAATTCGTTGCCGACGCACTCTGGCTGTCGCTGTTTCCGGAGCTGCCGATCGTAGCCTCGCTGCTATGCATCAACCTCACCGGCGACGCACTGCGCGACTATTTCGATCCGCATCGCGCGCGATTGAGCCGCAATGCAGCCCCGTATGCTGCGGCCGCCTTCCAGTTCCGTTTGATCGTCTTGGCGAGGCTCCATTTGTGGACCTCGGTCGGGCCGTCATAGATGCGGAAGGCCCGGATTTCCCGGAAAGCCTGTTCGACGATCGTGTCCTGGCTGACGCCGTTGCCGCCCATCACCTGGACGCAGCGGTCGACGACCTGGAACAACGCGTCGGACACCGCGACCTTCGTCATCGAGCTTTCCATCGTGCCGAGCGATCCGGTGTCGAGCACGCCGGCGCACCAGTCGATCATCAGTTCGGCCTGTTTGAGCGCGATCAGATTGTCGGCGAGCATGAAGCCCACGCCTTCGTGGTCGATCAGCGCTTTGCCGAAAGCCATGCGGCGATTGGCATAATCGACCGCGATCTCGTGGGCGCGCGTCGCCAGCCCGGTCCAGCGCATGCAGTGCGAAAGGCGGGCAGGACTGAGCCGGATCTGCGCATATTGGAATCCTTCGCCGCTCCTGCCCAGCATCTGGTCCGCAGGCACGCGCAGATCGACGATATCGACCAGGGCGTGTCCGCCGGGCATGGAACTGTCGATCGTATCGATCACGCGCACCGTGCGGATCGCGGGATCGGGCAGATCGACCAGGAACAAACAGGCGCCGTCGTCGGACCTGGCCATGACGATGCCGACTTTTGCGCCCTCGGCGCCGGTGATGAACTTCTTGCGGCCGTTGATCACCCAGTGATTGCCGTCGCGCCGGCAGACCGTCTGCATCATCGAGGGGTCGGAACCGGCGCCGCCATCTTCCGCCGGTTCGGTCATGAAGAAGGCGGAGCGCGCCTCACCCTTCACCAGCGGAACGAGGAAACATTCCTTCTGCCTCGCCGTGCCGACCTTGCCGAGCAGGTACATATTGCCTTCGTCGGGCGCCTGGGTGTTGCAGGCGAGCGGACCGAGCGGCGACAGGCCTGATTTCTGCAGCACGATCGCCGTTTCGCGCTGGCTGAGGTGTGATCCGTCGGGCAGGATGTGCGGGGTGAGCACGCCCGCCGCGCGCGCCTTCATCCGCATTTCCGCGACCAGGGCATCGCTCGGCCCATGGCGATCGCGACGATCGTCGCTTTCGTATGGGACGATCACGTCACGAACGAACGCTTCGACCTTCTCCGCAATCTCCCGGGCGCGTTCGGTCACGATGGTTCCGCCTTGCCCGGATTCAGGTGATCGCCGGGCGCCGCATCGGCGCGCCTGTGAGGTGCCGCCTCACTTCATCGGCGGCGAGTCCCTGGAGGCGTTCGATCGCGCTGGTCGAATACCAGGCGGCATGTGGGGTCAATATCAGGTTCGGGCAGGCCCGCAGGGGGGAATCGAGCGGCAAGGGTTCCGCCTCGAACACGTCGAGCCCCGCGCCGCGCAACAACCCGGTCTCGAGCGCGTCGGAAATGGCGTCGGGATCGACAAGGCCGCCGCGCGCGGTGTTGACCAGCGCCGCCCGGCCCGGCTTCCTGGCCAGTCTTTCCGCATTCACGACATGCCGCGTTTCGGGCGTGAGCGGGCAATGCAGCGTGATCACATCGGCGCGGTCGAAGAGCGTATCCAGATCGACCGCCTCCGCGCCGAGATCTGCGAGCACCTGGCGATCGGCATAGGGATCGGCGACGATGCTCTTGAAGCCGAACGGCTTCAGCCGCGACAAAACCCCCTGGCCGATACGGCCAAAGCCGATGAAGCCCACGGTCGTTTCGTCGAAGCTCCTGACCGGGCCCGAGACACCGACTGCGTCCCACATCTCTTCCCTGACGGAACGGTCGAGCGGAAGAAGGCAGCGCAGCGTTGCGAGGATGAGCGATACCGTATGGTCCGCCACTTCCCCGGTCGCATAGTCCGGTACATAGGCGACCTTGACCCCGTGTGCCTGTGCCGCCGCCAGATCTATATTGTCGAGCCCGATGCCGTAGCGGACGATGAGTGCGCCCGGCGCCAATCCGGCGATCGCGTCTGCTGTCACCTGGGCGAACTGCACGATCAATATGTCAGCACCGTCGGCTGCGGCGATCACGTCGTCGGTGTTGGTGCATTTCGCTTCCACGAAGTCCGCGCCGAATTCCTGCGCGACCGCGCGCTCCTGCGACAAAGTCGGAAAACCTGCATCGGTCACGACGATCTTCATGATTCTTCCTCACGAGCTTGCATTGGCACCGCCGCGGTACGGGCGGGGTGCCGTGGATTTGGACAGGCTTCGGCCCGGACGAGACCCGGCGGTCCCGACCGGTCGAGGCTGCGATTTCAGTCGATGACGCGCACGGTCTGATGCTGAACGCCGAGCCCCTGGATCCCGAGCGAAACGCGGTCGCCCGGCTTCAGATAGACTGGCGGGCGCTGGCCCATGCCCACGCCGGGGGGCGTGCCCGTGGCGATGATGTCGCCCGGCTCAAGCGTCATGAAGCGGCTGATATAGGACACCAGAAAAGCGGCCCCGAACACCATCGTCCTGGTCGATCCGTCCTGCATGCGCTTGCCGTTGACGTCCAGGAACATCGCCAGGTCCTGCGGATCGCCGGCCTCATCGCGCGTGACGAGCCACGGCCCGACCGGGCAGAAGCTGTCCAGGCTTTTGCCCTTCAACCATTGCCCCGTGCCTTCGAGCTGGAAGGCGCGCTCCGACACGTCGTGGACGACCGCATAGCCTGCGACATGATCCAGCGCGTCCGCTTCGCTCACCCGCGTCGTCCGCTTGCCGATCACGACGCCCAATTCCACTTCCCAATCGACCTTGTCGGCGTCGGGCGGGATGCGGATATCGTCGTTTGGTCCGCAGACAGAGGTGTTCGCCTTCATGAACAGGATCGGCTCGCTCGGGACCGGCATGTTCGTCTCTGCGGCGTGATCCGAATAGTTCAGCCCGGCGCAGACGACCTTGCCCACGCGCGCGACCGGGCAGCCCAGCCGTTCGCCATCGCCTACGATCGGCAAATCTGCGGGGTTCGCCCGGGCGAGCCGATCGAGCGCATCCTCCAAATCCGCGTCATCGCCGACGAGCGACGAGGCGTCCCGGACGACACCCGCGTCATCCAACAATCCATAATGTTCCGACCCTGCGGGACCGAACCTGACAATACGCATAGCTACCCCTTTGATGATGTCGCCGGCGAACCGGTCTCAATATGTCGCGCGGCCGCCCGAAAGATCGAACACGGCCGCGGTGGTGAAGGAATTCTCCTCGGTCGCGAGCCAGCAGATCATCGACGTCGCTTCCGCGATTTCGAGCATACGGCCGCGCGGGATCTTCGAGAGGATATATTCGATGTGCTGTGGCGATTGCGTCATCGAAAGCGCGGTCTTGGCGAAGGCCGGGGTGACGGCATTCACCGAGATGTCGTGCGTAGCCAGTTCCTTGCCGAGCGACTTGGTGAGCGCCAGCAGGCCCGCCTTTGCCGAACTGTACGCCACCGCGTTCGGATTGCCTTCCTTGCCGGCGATCGAGCTGACGTTGACGATCCGGCCGTAATTCTTCGCGATCATGTGCGGCACGACCGCGCGGCAGCAATAGAATGCGCCGGTCAGGCCGACATTGACGACGTCGCGAAACGCCTCGGGCGGGTATTCCCAGGTCGGCACGTTCGGCCCGACCAGGGCGGCGTTGTTGATCAGGATGTCGATCCGGCCGAAGCGATCGATCACCTCTTGCGTGGCGGCTTCGACGGCGGCGAGGTCGCTCACGTCTACACGCTGACGCAACGCCGCCGCGTCGGGACCGATGCGTTCGCCCGCGTCGTCGAGAACCTTGCCGTCCCAGTCCCACAGGGCGACCGCACCGCCACCGGCGACGATGCGCTCCGCGACGCCGAATCCGATCCCCTGCGCGCCGCCGGTGATGACAGCGACCCGCCCCGTGAAATCATACTGATTCGACACGTTACGGTCTACCGCGTCGGAGGAGGCTTGAGTCAAATTCCATCTCTCATTCTATTAATTGGCCATTGTTGATGGTAATAAGTATGATTACATACTCGATGTCAAGCAGATATTGAAGACTTAAGGGGTGGATAGGCAGCATGAAAATGGCGGCATCGGCGTCCGACTATCGCGATCTGGCGCGGCGCAGGCTGCCGCATTTCCTCTACGAATATGTCGATGGCGGGTCGTATGACGAGGTTACGCTTCGGCGTAATCGGGCCGAACTTCAGCGTATCGCGCTGCGGCAACGCGTCTTGCGCGACGTGTCCGACATCGATCTCAGTGTGGAGATTTTTGGTCAGCGCCAATCGATGCCGGTTGCGCTCGGCCCGATCGGGCTGGCGGGGTTGCTGGCCCGGCGCGGCGAGTGCCAGGCTGTGGCGGCCGCCGAGGCTGCCGGCATCCCCTTTTGCCTCTCCACCGTCTCGGCCTGCTCATTGGGGGAAGTGGCGGAGACCGCGAGCGCGCCATTCTGGTTCCAGCTCTACATGATGCGCGATCGCGGCTTCGTGGAGGCATTGCTGGCGGATGCGCGGGACCGTGGCTGCTCGACCCTGATCTTCACCGTCGACATGCCGTTGCCGGGCTCGCGCTATCGCGACTATCGCTCGGGGCTGGCGGGTGCATCGGGGCCGTGGGGCGCGGCCCGGCGCTTCGGCCAGGCGCTGATCCGACCGGACTGGGCGTTCGACGTCGGGCTGAGGGGAAGGCCGCATAGTCTGGGCAATGTCGCCCGGTTGCTGGACAGGAAAAGCGGCCTCGACGATTTCATGGGCTGGATGCGAAGCAATTTCGATCCCAGCGTCACCTGGCGCGATCTCGAACATATTCGCAGCATCTGGTCGGGGCCGCTCGTCATCAAGGGCATCCTTGATGCGGAGGACGCCCGCGCCGCCGCCGGTCTCGGGGCCGACGGCATCGTGGTTTCCAATCATGGCGGTCGCCAGCTCGACGGTGTCCCCTCGACCGCCGAAGCGCTTCCCGCGATCGTTCGTGCGATCGACGGGAAGTTGCGGATCTTCGCCGATGGCGGTGTCCGCTCCGGATTGGATGTTGCCCGGCTGCTGTGCCTCGGCGCCGATTGCGTCCTGCTGGGTCGGGCCTGGGCCTATGCGCTCGCGGCCGGCGGCGGGGCCGGGGTGCGCCACATGCTGTCACTGTTCGAGGCTGAACTGCGCGTCGCCCTGAGCCTGACCGGCGTCACCCGCGTCGCGGATCTGGACCACCATGCACTCGCAGCGTGACAAGACCCTCTTGAGGGCCGACATGGACGTTTCCGGGCGCGCATATTAGTGTGCCGCAATATCGTCCATTCATATGTCAAAATGCGAGCGAACAACCAATGAAAGCTGTCGAGGGCAAAGGACTGCACGGTCGGGTGATCCAGGACCTCGGCCATGCCATCGTGACTGGTGAGTTCGCGCCCGGAGCGACACTGCCGGGCCAGGAGGAGTGCTGCGCCCGGCTCGGCGTGAGCCGCACGGTGTTGCGAGAGGCGCTGCGGGTGCTGGCGGCGAAGGGGCTGGTCGATGCCAGGCCGAAGGCCGGCACATTCGTGCTGCCGCGCGAGAATTGGAATTTCCTCGATCCGGACATCCTCGAATGGCGGCTGGGCACCGATGATCGCGACGCCGTTCTGGAGCAGTTGTACGAACTCAGGCACATGGTCGAACCCACCGCCGCCTTTCTTGCGGCGTCGCGTGCAAAGCTGCACGATTTCCGCAAGATGGGTGAGGCGTTCGACGCGATGGCCGCTGCCGGCCGCAGCCATGACAGCATCGAATCCGACCTGGCATTCCACCGTGCGATCATCGAAGCATCGGGCAACGATCTGTTCGCGTCACTCGGCCGCGTCGTCGAATCTGCGCTGATCATCAGCTTTCGGATCGGGGCCGACAATCCCGATGGGGTCGAGCATTCGCTGGCGATGCACAAGACGATCCTGGACGCGATCGTCGACCGGAACGGAACGGAAGCACGCAATGCCATGCGCAAGCTGATCGACTATTCGAAAGGCACGGTCGCCCGCGTTACCGAAGAGAAGCCAGTCGGGTCGCGTCGCCCATCGAAGCATTGATCGGGGTAGGTGTCCACAAGGCGCCGTTCGGGCTGAGCTTGTCGAAGCCCTGTTGTTCTTGAACCTCAGTGCAAAAGAAAGGGCAGGGCTTCGACAGGCTCAGCCCGAACGGATTCTCATTGAGGGCTATTGCGGATGTTTCATCCGCTAGATCTCGGCTTCCCGCGCCAGTGCGTGGCGGGAGCGCAGTTTCCTGGCGACCACCATCAACGCGACCAGGGCGATCGGCGTCCACACGACCATGACGAAGACCAGCGACAGCCCGATCTTCGCCTTGTCCTGAAGAATCACTTCGGTGAACCAGCTGACCATGGTCGGCCCGATGAACAGACCCATCACCGACAGGAAGGTGACATAAACCGCGCCGACGCTGGCGCGGAACGATGACGGCGTACCGAGTTGCAGGGCCGCAGGCGCATAACCCGCATAGGTATAGGTCGCCCCCCAGAAGACGACCGAAGCGAGCAGGAACGCCGTCGGGCTGTGGGACAGGATGCCGGCGATCATCGCCGGGACCGAGAGGCACAGTGCGATGGCCGGAATCTTGGCATGCGCATCGACCATGCCGCGATTGTACAGGCGCTCCACCAGCCAGCCCATGCCAAGCAGGCCGATCACGCCGGAAATTCCCTGCGTCGTGCCATAAGCGAGGCCGACCGTCTCGATGGGCCAACCATAGGTGCGGCCCATATAGGCGGGCGTCCAGACGTGAAACGCCGTCACGATCACGTTGACCGATCCGAATGCGAACGGATAGCCGAGATAGAATAAAGGGTCGGTCCGGATCAGCGCCATGAGGCCGGGTGAGGCTTCTCCCGTCGACTGCGTTTTCGTCGATGCGGGGCGTACATTCTCGCGTAGCAGCAGCGCCAGTGGGGCAGCCAATATGGTCAGCCCGCCGACCAGCAGGAAGGTGAGTTGCCAGGGATGGAACTGGCCGAGCAGTGGGATGGTGAAGGTGCCCGATGCGGAGAGCCTGTGGACCACCCATCCGCCGCCGACGATCGCCAGGCCGCCGCCCGCAAAGGCGCCGACCGTGTAGAAGGAATAGGCGGTTGCCAGCCTGTTGCGGGGCATCTGTTCGGCGATCATCGAATAGGCGGCGGGTGACAGCCCCGCTTCCCCCGCGCCGAGCCCGAGACGGCTGGCGAAGAACACCAGGAAGTTGCTCGCCATGCCTGAAATGGCGGTCGAGAGCCCCCAGAAGGAGACCACCGCCATGCACAGCCATCGCTTGGAATAGCGATCCATCAGGCGGCCAAGGGGAATGCCCGCCGCAGCGTAGAAGATGCCGAAGGCCGGGCCCAGCAACAGGCCCATTTGCATATCGGTGAATTGCAGGTCGTGCTGGATCGGCTCGACCATCAGCGAAATCAGGGCGCGATCGACGAACGACAGGAAATAGAAGATCATCATGATGGCGACGAGGGCCCAGCCCGAAAACAGGCCCCTCGTCTGCGGTGCGGGTGGGCTCACATCATGCATTCGCTGCCCACCCCATCATCCATTGATCCGTCTGCGAAGCGCTAACAGTCTGCTGAGGACTATTCTTGTCGTCATTCCGGCGAAAGCCGGAATGACGTGAAGGATTCCCGCTCAGATTTTCAGCGAAAGCGTCATGTAGAAGGCCCGGGGCTGGTTCGGCAGGACCGAGAAGAGCTGGTTCGGATCGGCCGCCACCTGCTGCGGCGTCAATGTCTGCCGATCCAGCGCGGTCAACAGGCTGCCGCTCTTTGCCCAGCCCATGATGCCGACGGTGTTGAGCACGTTGGTGACGTTTGCCTGCAGGCTGAATTTGGTGGTGACGTCCCAGGCGACACCTGCATCGACCGTGCTGAAACCGGGGAGGTACCAGGCATCGCGGCGATTGGCGGCGCGCTTGCCGAGATAGGAATAGGTCGCGAACAGCGAGAGCGTCTCGACCGGCCGATAGGTTGCCGTCGCGCGGGCGATGATCTTCGGGTTATTGTCCGCCGTGCCATTCGGCACCGTGCTGACGATATCGTCGGTCCCGTCGCCCTTGGGCCCCTGCGTATAGGTGCTGAACCCGCTCGACTTGGGGTTCTGGAGAGTCAGATCGGCATGCAGGTTCAGCTGGCGCGAGATGTCGAAGTCGCCCGAAATCTCGATGCCGTACGTCTCGACTTTGCCGAAGACCGGCGGCGGCGAATAGTTCACGCCGGCATTGGGTGTTCCGGCCTTGTAGGTGAAGGTCTGGTTGTCGGCGATGTTCGCGTTCTTGCTCCAGAACGGGAAGACCTGGATGAACACGCCGTCATTGCGATATTTCAGGCCCATTTCGATCTGCTGGATCTTTTCGGCCGATGGGAAGATCGTCTGGATAGCGCCAGCCGTGGTGATCCCGGAAAGAATGCCGAAATCGGGGGCCTTCTGGCCGTTGGTGTAGCGGAGATAGGCCTGGAAACTGTCGCTGAACTGGTAGGCGACCGAGCCGGAATAGGCGAAATAGTCATATTTGCGCGTAAAGGGCAGCCGCGCGCCGCGGCCAGTGGTGGCATTGTCGTAAAGCGTCAGGGGATTGCCGTCGCGGCCGCCCGTGGTCAGCTTGTTGCCGGTGAACGGCACCGGCAGATAGAAATAGGAATCATATTTCAGATTCTCGTAGCGAACGCCGGCATCGATGGTGAGGCGGTCGGTCACTTCCCAGGTATCGCCGCCGTAGATCGAGACGTTGGTGACCTCGGTGCCGTTCTCGCGGATGGCGAGGCCCTGGCCGATGCCGGCCCAGCCCGAGGAGTCCGTCACCTGATAGATGGTGCCGTCGGGCCGTGTCAGCGTCGTGCTGAGCATCACCGGACGCGGCGTGAGCGTCATCACGCCGCCGCCGGCGCCGGAGAAGCGCACGTCGAGGTTGGACTTGTTGAAGTAGGCGCCGATCGCGAGATGATGCCGCCCGAAATCGCCCGTCAGGGTGAGCTGATCCTGAAAACTCTGCGAGCGCATGTCGGGCTGATAGGCGAGGCCGGCCATGACTCCGCCGGTCAGGATGTTCTGGCTCGGCAGGTTGTTGGTGACGATCGTGCGTGTCGCGCCGACCTGTGAGACCACCGCGGCGACCGAGCCGTCCGGCATGCGATATGTATAGGTGCCATCGATGCCGGCCGTGCTCTGGATCGTGCGGATGCCGCTATCGGCGTCGGTCAGCGGCGTGGCGAAGTTCACCGCGACTGTGTTCCAGTGCGCCTTGTTGTTCGAAAAACGGAACTTGTTCTGGATCGTGATGGTGTCGCTCAGCTCGTGGCGCCAATCCACGTCGAAGGCGATCGTCTTTTCGTTGACGAGATTCGATCCGTCCCAGGTCCGTTGCTTGCCGGTCCCGAAATCGGGATAGGCGTGCGGAGAGGCCGGCGGCAGGACCGACGACAAATTGGTATAGGGCGCGAGGATCTTGGGATCCTTGAAATTGCGCGCCGGCAGCGTCTCGAACCAGCCATTATGGTCGTTGAGATATTTGCCGCGAACCGTGAGCGATCCGCCGTCATAATCCCACAACAGGCTGCCGCGGAGCTGCCCGCCCTTGTTCAGCTTGTAGCCCGGGTAACGTGCGCCGTCGCTCTCGCGATAGAAGCCGCCGATCGTATAATAGAGGTCGCTTTCGCCGATCCGGCCGCCGGTATAGGCATCAAGCCGATAAAGCGGTGATTTGCCGTCGCCCTCGAGCCCGAGCTTGAGCTGGAACATGGTGCCCGGCGACGATTTTCCGGTCTTGGAGATATAGTTGAAGATACCGCCGGGGGCATTGGCACCGGTCACGACCGCGGTGCCGCCGCGCAACGCTTCGACACGGCTCGTCACTATGTCCAGGCGGCTGAAATAATCGGGGCCGAAATTGGTCGTTGTCATCGGTTCGACGGGCAGGCCGTCTTCCTGCAGCGACACGTAGAAATAACCGCCTGCGGCCTCCAGGGAGCGCGCGGATACGCCGCGCGAGAAGACGATGTTGCGGATCTCGCCGAGCGACGAGTTGACGAACACGCCGGGCACGCTCTTCAGCGCATCGGCCGAACTGATCGGCGCCTGGCGTTTCAGAATGTCTTCGGTGACTGCGGTGATGGAGATTGGCGCGCGCTCGATCGAGGTCGCGTTGAAGACGCCGGTGACGATGATGTCCTGGTTCTCCGAACCGTCCTGCGGTGCTTCGCCGGAAGCCCCCTGCTGCGCAGGCGCCGTCTGCGCCTGGGCGGACGAGATGCCGGCCAGCGGCATCATGGCGATAGCGGACACGGAAACGAACAATGCTTTGCGCGACATGCTTTCCTCCTCCCCCGTTCGACCGGCTGTCGCGGTCGACTTATCATTGTATAGGACTGCGTAGCTCGTGATATGTGGGCGATTATGACATATTGTTTCGCCTCGTGTATAACATTTAATATGCCCAATGAATTTTCCCGTCAAGCCACCGATCACGATCGGCATTGGGTCTGCGTGAACGGCGCAGGCTGCGGTTACGGAAAATGCGTCAGTTGCGGCGGCCGCTCTCGAACCATTTGACTGCCTGATTCCACATCCATGGTGTGAATTTGTGTGCGGTCTCGGGCTCGCGTGCGACCGCCAGGCGTTGGGGGCAATCGGCATAGAGCGCGCTCAATGCCTGGACAAAAGCATCGGCACCTTCGGGGGGCACCTGCCGGTCGTCCGCGCCACAGGCGAACGTCATCGCAGGGCGGTGTGCATAATGCTGCAAATTGGTCAGCGGATTGAACCGGCGATACCAGTCCCATTCCGCCTCGCTCGCCGTCCCTTGCGGTTCGTGCGAACCCGGCCGCAACCAGTCCGGTGTGGCCAATGCCGCCGCGACGCGGTCTATCCGATGGTCGATTCCGGCTGCGGCGACGGCGATATCGCCGCCCATCGAAATGCCGCCGATGGCGACCTGTGACTGGATGTCCAGATGGGCAAGGGCCCAGTCGATGATCCTGGGCGCTTCGTCGGCACCCTGCGCCAGGATCGGCCAGAAATGGCGGCGCAGATCGGACCGCACCCGACGCTTGATGTCATCGCGCGTCTCCAGGCTTCGCGTGCCATGCTGCGGCAGATCCCAACTCAATGCGACAAAGCCGCGCGACGCCAGGTCAATCAGCTGTGGCTCCACATCGTCCTTCGACCAGCTGAAGGCGTGGAGCCAGAGTATCAGAGGCCACGGACCTGCGCCGACCGGCTCGGCCCAGAGGAGCGGAATATCGCCCAGATCTGCCGTGCGGAGCCGGGGCGTCATGGCAGAAGGGCGGCTTGGTCCTCCGCGATCCATCTGTCCCACATTTCCTCGACGGGCTTGAGGAACATGGCGTTGGCGCGAGCCTCGATCGCATCATCCACGCCGAACAGGCGCATCAGCCGCCGGTCGTTTCGCGCACGCGCCATCTCCACGATCTTCTGGACGCTGGGCCCCTTGTGATTGTCACGGGTGGGAAGCCCCACGCGATTATAATAGGTGCTGAAGAAGTAGCGCGGCTTACCCGATATATTCGGGGTGCCGGTGTGCAGCAGCGAACAATGGGTAAACACCACGCTTCCCGCCTTCACCCGCAGCACTGTCTCCTCCGGATGCGGTCTGGTGCGATGGCCTTCGGACTCGATCGTCACCGCGCGCCGGTGCGATCCTTCGACGACCCGCAACGGGCCATATTCGTCGGTCAGATCCTGCAAATAGCATATCGCGTTGCAGGCGGTCGGCCGGATATAGTGCGGACCATCGGGCATCCAGCCCCAGCGGTCGCGATGCCAGAAGCTGACCGTGCCTTCGGCCTGTTCCCTGGGTTCGGACGGGAATGCCATGAAGGTCAGATTGTCGAGCTGAACGAAGGGCCCCATCACCCGCTCCGCGAAATCCAGGATTTCCTGGTTGTTCACTGCAGGCAGCATCAACCAGGGTTCCTGCTCCAGCACGCTGGTGACGCGCAGCCGCGGCTCGGGCGCATCGGGCGGCGTGTTTCGGAGGACCAGATCGTCGTAGCGATCCTTCCAGGCCTGCATCTGCCCGGCATCATATGCGTCTTCGAAGATCGTATAGCCGAGCTCGCGAAATTCGCTCAGACGCTGTTCCAGACCCTTTACCGACATCCGCCATCTCTCCTGCCATGCGGTGAGCAAGCGACGCCTGCTGGTCCGCTTTAAGCGATCATTTTGTGAAATATAGTATGATTATATTTCGGAGGAGGTCAACTCCCCCGCCGGATCGTGCAAGGGCAGGGCCTAGGCATATCTTTTCTGGCCAAGGCCTTCGGCGACCCTCGTGAAACCGGCGCGCTTAGGCGCGCCGCGTCGTGGAGCATGCCAGCGCTGCGCTCGAAAGACGGATAATCCAAGCACGTGAAACGGCATATATGCCGCCGTCGTCAGACGGAGCAACTTGGGCGACGAGGTCTCCGGCGGGGGCCGACCTTTGGGGCTCGATCGCTTGGGCCCGAGAGGTCTATGCCGTAGCTGGTTGGCTGGTCGCCCTCATTGTCACTGCGCGCGCCTATGCGAAGCTCTGTGTTGCAAGCGCCAGTACAGATGAGACGAGTGGATCTGCGGTTTCCAGAGTGGTGGCGGTGATCGACTGGTCGCCGATTCTGATCGCGCCCATCGCTGTGTCGTAGCGTAACGCGATCACGTTGCCGGCGAAGTCGAGCGCCGCCGGGTTCAGCCCGACCGGGATGGTGAGCGTCGTATCCGCCGATGTGAGGACCAGGTTCGATCCTGCGATATGGGCCTTGAAGCCCGATGTCGGGCCCAGCAGATGGATCGTGTCCCCACCGCGCGAGAAGGAACCGTCGAGCACGAAGCTGCCCTTTTCCAGCGTGATTTCGTCAGCAAGGTTGGTGCCGAAGACGTTGATCTTGCCGGCAACGGTCACGGGCGCGGTGATGTCGGAAGACAGGGCGATCCGGCCGGAGACTGACGGATCGCCGCCGCCGGGCAGGACCGTGCCATCGGGCGCGGCGGTGATCTGCGCGGCTTCACTGAACGCCTGCGCACCGATCCTGACGCTGCCAAGGCCGGCGTCGTACACCAATGTCCGAACCCCGTCTGCGAAGACGATCGGCAGGCCCGCCGTGCCGATCGGAACGGTGATCGCGAAATTCTCCGCTGTCAGCAGCACGTTGGAGCCGGAGATCGACACATTATAGTCCGCGGCATTGCCCTGCAGGCGCAGCACATCGCCGCCGCGTGCGAATGAGCCGTCGAACACGATGCTTGTCGACCCGTCGAGAACGGTGATGTCCTGAAAGCCGTTGGTGCCGAACACGGTACCATATCCGCCGACGCCACCGGCAAAACCGTTCACAGTCACGAGCCGGAAGTCGGTATCGGCACCCGGGAACGGCAGCGGAATGATCTCGCCATCGGCGAAGAGCAGCGCTTCCACGTTGGTCACGAGATCGCTGCCGTCGTTTGCGCCTTGGCGCAGATCGGTCACACGATAACCCAGTCCCTCCATGGCGATCCGGTAGTCGGCCCGATTTCCCGAGAAGATCGCGCTGTCAAACCCGTTGCCGCCATCGATCGTGTCGTCACCGCCTTTTCCGGTGAGGCTGTCGCCCCCGGCCGTACCCCAGATCCTGTCCGCCTGTGCTCCACCGGTCACGGTCGCGTTGTTCTGCTGGAAGCCGCGCAGATCGAGGGTATTGCCGTAGTCCGACAGTTCGAACCTGGTGTTCCCCGGGGCATATATCGGGCCGGGCCGGGAAGATCGCGCACCGCTCAGCGATATCGCGCCTGCGTCCGCCACGATGAAGAGCGTTGATCCGAGATCGGTGAGCTGGTCGATCTGGGCGCTCGTAAGCCGGATGGAGCCGGGGGCGAAACCGACGGCATCGATCCTCTCGATACCGATCAGATTGACCTGCGTCAGATCCAGCAGTGTCGATCCCGAATATTGCAGCGTGTCGAAACCACTGCCGCCATCATAGGTCTCGCCGGTGACAAGTTCGTCTGACAGCGAAATCCAAAGGGCGTCGTCGCCGCTACCACCCTCCATCACGTCACGGCCCTCTCCGCCGTAGAGAGTGTCCGCTCCGGCACCACCTTTCAGTGTATCGGCACCGGCCATACCGGAGAGTTGCTCGTCAAGAAGCCCGCCGATGACCATATCGGCCGACGCGCCACCCAGCACTGAAAGCACTGGTGGCAGGCCTGGTACACCCGGGATGGCCTGCAAGACATCGGCCTCGCTGAGATCGACGCTGTTGCCGGCGTTCGAGAGCGTAAGCTGGAAATGACGCAGGCTTTTGCCTGCGAACGAGACGCTGCCGCCGTCGGTCAGCGAGAAGGTCCCCCATAGCTCCTGGACCGAGCCGGCCTGGGCGGTGGAGAGGAAGACCTTATGAAAAAAGCCCGCATCCAGTCGCTCGATGTTCGCGATGGTGTGCAGCGTCAGATCGTTGAACCCTGACGTCAGGTCGAGAGTGTCGAAGCCCGCGCCGCCGTCATAAATCTCGCCGCTTTCCAGGCGCAGGTCACTGATGAGATAATCGTCGCCATCGCCGCCATTGAGCGTGTCCAAACCGCTGCCACCGTACAGGGTGTCGTTACCGGCGCCGCCATTGATGGTGTTCTTGCCGTCGGCGCCGCCATCGAGTCTGTCGTTGCCGTCGCCGCCGTTCACGAGGTCGTCGCCAATTCCGCCGCTGATCGAATTGTCGAGCGCGTTGCCGGTCAGTGTCGCTGCCGCCGTGCCGGTATAGACCAGCCTCTCGACATTGGCCGCCAGCGTGTGACTTGCGCCCGTACGGACCAGATCGATGCCCTCGTTCTCCGCTTCCATCACGACATCGCCGGGGTCCTCGGCATCGTAGACAAAGACGTAGACGTCGTCGCCCTCGCCCCCGATCATCAGGTCGGCGCCGATCCCGCCGTCGATCGTGTCGTTGCCTTTACCGCCGTTGAGCGTGTCGTTGCCCGCAGCACCGCGGAGTTCGTTGTCCAGCAATCCGCCAATGACCATGTCGTTGCCATCACCGGCATCGACCACAGCGACAACGTCACCGGCAGAGAGATAGTCGTCGCCGTCGAAAAGCGAGACATAGGACAATATGGGACCGGTATAGCCGATACCCAGCGTGATCGTATCGGTGCCGAAGGTTCCCGACACGTTGCCGACCACTTCGATACCCTTGATCTGGATATCGTCCGGACCGATCAGGCCGACACCCCCGTTCCATAGGCCCGAAAGATCCAGTTTCAGGCCGTCTGCGATGTTCTCGTTGCCGATGAACAAGGTGTCGATGCCCGCTCCGCCGTCCAGTTCGACGGGGAGTTCGAGGATCACCAGCACGTCATCGCCATCGCCGCCGCGCAGGATATCCGCGCCCAGGCCGCCATTCAGGGAATCGTCGCCGGCGCCACCTTCGAGCAGATCGTTGCCCCAACCGCCATAGAGCGCATCGTTGCCGTCACCGCCCAACAGCGTGTCGTGGCCGCGAACACTGGTCGTGTACCAATCGGTCGCGTCGCCGAAGAGAGTGTCGTTGCCATCTCCGCCGATCAGCATATCGTCGTGATAGCCGCCGATCAGGCTGTCGTTGCCGATACCGCCATCGACGCTGTCGAGACCTTCGCCGGCGTCGAGCAGATCGTCACCATCCCGGCCGAGCAGCGTATCGTCGCCCTCGTTGCCAAAGAAAGTATCGGCGAACCGGCTGCCCGAGATATAGTCGTTGCCTGTATAGCCTTGCAGGTATTGAGTTTCGGGTGCGTTGTCGCCAAGCGACACATGGTCGTCACCTGAGCTCAGCAACAATCGAAGGCGTTCGATCGAGGTGAGGTTGACGCCCGCAATGATCAGGCTGCCGGTCGTCCAGAAACTGGTGAGATCGACGATGACCGGCGTATTATAGCCTTGCCCTTCCATGCTGACGGTGTCGGTGCCGCTGCCGCCATCGATCGAACCACTGTCCGTCGCCCAGATGTAGAAACGATCGTCACCGGCACCCCCAATCAGCGTGTCGACGCCGGTGCCGCCGGCAATCTCGTCGTTGCCGTCGCCGCCATCGACATAGTCGTCGCCAAGCCCGCCATCGAGCACGTCGTTGCCGGCTTCGCCGTAGATCCTGTCCTGGCCCTCGCCACCGAAGACGCCATCATTGCCGTCGCGACCCTGCAGTGTATCGTTACCGGCAGCGCCGAAGATGGTGTCATCACCGGCCAGACCGTCGATGAAATCATCGCCGGCGCCGCCGTCGATATCCTCGCCCATATTGGCACCGACGATGGTGTCGTTGCCGCCATAGCTGGCAATTCGCAAAGAGCGGTTTGAGCCTGCACCGATCGTAATGGCGTCGGCGAACATGCTGCCTTCGATGCCGAAGCCGATTTCCTCGAAGCCGGTCAGGGTTCCCGATCCGAGCGCGATCGTTCCGCCACCCCAGAAACTGGTGAAGTCGAGCGTCAGCGCCGAAGACGACATTCCGCTGAAGAGAAAGGAGTCATAGCCGGCGCCGCCATCCCATTGACCGGAAAAGTCCGAGAAACCGACGCCCTGCGGCCCGGTCATGATGACGATATCGTCACCGGCTCCTGCCTGGATGCTGTGTGTGCCGGGCAGCAGGTAAATGATGTCGTTGCCCGCCCCGGCATCGATCGAATCGTTCCCGCCATTGCCGGTGATGGAATCGTCGAACTCCGAACCCGTCAGCGTGTCGTTTTGGGGAGTTCCAAGAATATTCGCCATTCAATCAATCCTGTTCCGATTATGCCGGCCGTCCGAAGCCGTTTATTGCCACGCTCAGAGGCTGGGCAGGCCGTTGGCCGCGCCGCCGCCGGCTCGCCCTATGCGAAGCTCTCCGCCGCCAACGCGAGAGCGGAAGCGGTGAGCGGATCTGCGGTTTCCAGGGTGGTTGCGGTGATCGACTGGTTTCCGATCCTCACCGCGCCCATCGCTTCGTCGTAGCGCAGGCCGAGCGATGTCCCGGCGAAGTCGAGCGTCGTCGCGACCAGCCCGATCGGGATGGTGAGCGTCGTGTCCGACGAGGTCAGCACGACGCTCGATCCGGAGATATACGCCTTGAAGCCCGAGGCAGGGTGCAGCAGGTGGATCGTGTCTCCGCCGCGTGAGAAGGAGCTGTCGAGCACGAAAAGGCCTTCCTTCAGCGTGATCTGGTCGGAGCCGTTGGTGCCGAAGACGTCGATCTTGCCGGTGGCCGCCACGGGTGCGCTGATGTCCGACGACAGGACGACCCGGCCGGAGACCGACGGATCACCGCCGCCGGGCAGGACCGTGCCGTCGGGCGCTGCAGTGATCTGCGCGGCTTCACTGAACGCCTGCGCACCGATCCTGACGCTGCCAAGGCTGGCGTCGTACACCAATGTCCGAACCCCGTCTGCGAAGACGATCGGCAGGCCCGCCGTGCCGATCGGAACGGTGATCGCGAAATTCTCCGCCGTCAGCAGCACGTTGGAGCCGGCGATCGACGCATTATAGTCTGCGGCATTGCCGTGCAGCCTCAGCACATCGCCGCCCCGCGCGAAGGAGCCGTCGAACACGATGCTGGTCGGTCCGTCGAGAACGGTGATGTCCTGAAAGCCATTGGTGCCAAAGATCGTGCCGTATCCACTCACACCGCCGGTGAATCCGGTCACTGTCACGAAACGGAAATCGGTGTCGGTGCCCGGAGGCGGCGGGACCGCCACTTCGCGATCGGCGAAGACCAGTATCTCCACATTGCTGACAAGATCGATACCGTCGTTCGCGCCGGCGCGCAGGTCGGTCACCCGATAGCCCTGCCCCTCCATGACGACCCGATAGTCGGCGCGATTTCCGGTGAAGACCGCGCGATCGATGCCCGCGCCGCCATCGATCGTGTCGTTGCCGCCCAGGCCGGTCAGCGTATCGTTGCCGTCCTTGCCGTACAAGGCATTGGCCGTCAGAGCGCCTTCGATCACGTCTCCATGGGCGCTGCCTTCGACATTCTCGGTCTGGGTAACCATCAATCGCAGCGCGCCGTTTTCGTAGAGTCCGCCAGTGCGCAGGCTGACATTCACGCCCACGGCAAACTGGCCGAAATCCACTGTGTCGATGCCCGGGCCGCCGACGAACCAGTCATAATCCGAGCTCGCGACGAACCGGTCGTTGCCGCCCAGCCCGTACACCGCCTCATAACCCTCACCGCTCGAAAGGACTTCGTCGGTATCGTTCCCGCTGACGCTGGTCCGGATCACGCCGCGCGTTAACAGGTCAGCACGGAAGTCGTCATTCACCGCGGCAATGCTCGCGGTATAGTCGCCGATATTGCCGACGGCCTCCAGATAGTAGGTGCCGGTGACGGAGGGTGAAAAATACCGATCGCCATTTGAAATACTGGTTGGCGTCAACATATTGCCTTGCGCGTCGCGGATTATACCGGCCCCGCCTATTCCATCGACCGCCAAACTATAGCTCTTGCCCGCCTCCAGCTGCACTGCGAACCAGTCGGCATCCATGTCGGCCTCAAAGCGGCCTATCGCGGCACCGCCGACGTCCAGCTTGCCCGTAGTCGTGCTGTTGTTGGCGAAATCGTCGGTAAAGGTCGTCGCCGTAATGGTATAATTTCCGGTGCCATGTGTAACGCCGACGCCCAGATAATAAGTACCTGCCGTCGCCGCCGTCTGCACCAACGCTGTCGCGGGATTAATCAGAGCGCGCGAAACCTCGTTGCCGGCGGAATCGTACAGCACCATGGTCGACGGACTGAAACCGCCTGTAATCGCGAAACGATATGACTGCCCTGCCCCAAGCGTCACGGCGAACCAGTCGGCATCGCCCGAGCCTTGCCAACTGCCGACCTTGGGAACGTCGATCGCAAGCGTGCCGGTGGTCAGCACATTGTTGGTAAGATCTCCCACCAGCTGGGTGGCGCTGAGCGAATAACTCCAGTTGCCGTTGGGATTATAGAAATCAGGCCCGGCCGAAGCCGATACATAATAGGTGCCCGTTGCTCCGGGCGCGAAGATCGTCGCGCCATCGGCGTCACCGAGTACTGAACCTCCAACGAGATTTCCTGCCGCATCGTAGATCTTCGTATTCTGGCTGGGTCCATTGGCCACGCTCAACGCGAAGCGATAGCTGTTCCCGGCTGTCAGCGTCACCGCGAACCAGTCGGAATCGGTGCCCGTCTCCCAGACCCCGCTGGCAATCGCGTCGACCGCCAGGGTGCCCGCGCTCGCTGCCGTTTCGCCATAATCGTCGGCGACGGCTTCGAGCGACAGCGTAGTCCCACCTCCTCCGCCAAAAACGCGGATTCCTGCATAGTATTTTCCGGTCTGGGTCGCGGTGAAATGCAGCTGGTGGTCCTGGATCGTCACCACGGCCCCGTCACTGCCGATCAGATAAAGATCATCGGCTAGCCCGGAGCTCTTGAGGAAATAGCTCTGTCCGGCGACAAGATCCATCGCATACCAGTCGTCACCGCCATTGTCGGCTGATCGGACGACCAGCGCCGTCTCGCCGACTCCGAGTGTCAGCGTCGTGGCAAGGCTGGCAGGAGTCGTATCGACCAGTTCTGTCGCGGTGATCGTGTAGAACGACGACTGACCGTAATCGGCTGCGGTCACCCAATAATCGCCGGTTACCGGCGCAACGAACGAGATGTTGTTGGAGTAATATAACGGCGGCATGAATGCCGTCCCGTCGGGCAGTTGAAGGGTCAATGCGGAACCGCTGGCATTGATCTGGTAAGTTTTGCCTGCTTCAAAACGCACCCGGAATGTATCCCGGTCTCCACGGACCTCGAACTGCCCCATCACCGATCCGGTCACTCGATCTCTCCCAATATACGCCGGTCGAAAGAGCCCCGAAACAACGGGTCACGCTTCACCCAACATTACAGCCGAGACGCAGAGTCCCGGCACCATTCCTCCTCGATAAGAAATCCTCGCGACAATCGCGAGGCGGAATTTCATCGCAAATGGCTGTATTGCGACATTTGGCGCCCTGTGACGGGCACAGGGCGCCAATATTGCGTGTCAGGATCCCGCGCGCGCATATTTGAGGCCCCGCGCGCGGCCGGCATTGAGCAACAACTTGGCCGGCCGGCCGGAGGCGTCACGGCTGAAGATCAGTTCCAGTCCCATGTCCTGCGCCCAGAAACGGTCCGGGGCGGTCTGGACCAGCTTCATGTCGGGCAGCGGGCCGGCCTTGAGCACCAGCCCTTCGGCCTGGCGGATCGTGAAGGGCATCGGCACTTCGGTGCTGCGATAGTCGCCGACATAGGCGGCGGCCGCTTCGGCGGTCAGGTCCGTTTTCTCGACGCGTTCGAAGCGGCGTTCGGGATTCGAGTCCGAAACCAGTCGCAAAGCCTTGCCATCCGCGTCGAAGGCGAAGCGCGCGCCGTCGGGATCGGTCGGAAACACGAACACGCCGGGGGAGAATTGGGCGAGCGGCCGTTCGGGACGGACGCGGATAAGATTCCCATCCTTCAGCGCGAACTCCAGATAGGTACCGGTGGCATCGCGATAAACACCGGCAAAGGGCCGCGCCGCCTCGCCGGGCGCAGTGGCGTTGAGCATTGTGGCGGGCTTCAGCTTGCCCTCGAGGAAGACGTTGGCGACCTTTCCGGCCAGCTCGTCCGAGCGCGCGGTGCCGTTGTTGCACGAGATGACGATGCCCAGCTTTTCGCTGGGGATCCACCAGGTCATGGTGCGATAACCGCCAAGCGCGCCGCCGTGATGGACGATCGGCAGTCCGCGATAGCTGCCGGGCGAAAGGCCCATGCCGTAGCCGGTGAGCTTGCCGTCCTTCAGCCGGGCGGACACGCGCATCAGCGCGACGGACTTCGCGCCCACCTTGCCGCTGTCCATATTGGCGATCCAGCGCAGCATGTCTCCGGCGGTTGAATAGAGGCCGCCATCGCCGACCAGATCGAGATTGGAATTGGAGATCTTCCAGCCATCGGCGCTCTTCACATAGCCATTGGCCTTTTCCGGCACGGCCTGGGTGTGATCGTGCTGGAAACGCGTCTGCGTCATGCCGAGCGGATTGAATATCCGCGCCCGCGCGAAATCGTCGAGCCGCTGCCCGGACACGCGCTGGACGATCAGCGAGAGCGTCACATAGCCGCTGTTGCTGTAGAGGTGATCGGTGTCGGGCTCGAAATCGAGACCCTGCTGCCGGCCGATCAGGTCGAGCATGTCCTTTTCGCTATAGGCATGCTCGCCGTCGATCCCGCTGAGCGCACCCAGCGTGAAGAAATCCCGCAGGCCACTATTGTGGGTGAGCAGCTGGCGGACCGTCACCTGGTCCGCATAGGCGGGCAGTTCTGGCAGGATTGCGCGGGCCCGGTCGTCCAGCTTCAGCTTGCCGTCCTCGACGAGGAGCAGCACTGCCATCGCCGTCACCTGCTTCGAGACCGAGGCCATATAAACGCTGGACGTCGGCGTCAGCGCGCGCTTCGCTTCGAGGTCCGCAGCGCCATAGCCGCGGGTCAGCAAGGTCCGTCCGCTTTGCTCCACTCCGACCGTGCAGCCCGGCGTCGCAGGGCCGTAATCGGCGAAGATCGCGTCCACACGCGCCTGCTGCGCCGCATCGGGTGCGGCGGCGGCGATGGCCGACGGTGCGGCGATACAGGTGACGGATGCGAGCAGCAGACGTTTGAGCATGAAGAATCCTCCCGGTTTATGGATATGTGTCATTGAGGCGCGGACCGGGGCAATAGCCCGGCCCGCGCAACGTCGTTCGTTATCGGGCGATCGCCTTGCCGGCGTCGGCACGGACCTCGCCCACCATCTCGCGCACCGCGGCGATCACGACATCGGGCCGATCGACCTGGATATAATGGCCGGCATCGGTCACGATCTGTTGGCGCCCGCGCGTCGACAGCGCGGCCTGCTCGGCATGCATCGTCTTCCACTCCTGCTTGAAGCGCGCGCCCTGTTCCGCCGTCATCTTCGCACTCTTCAATTCCTCGGGCTTGAAAGGTGCCAGAGCGGTCAGTGCGATCACCGGCCGATTGCCGAAACTGCGAACCGCGCGCGCATCGTCCATCGTGCCATCGAAACCATCGAGCTCGGAGGTCGCGCCCTTCACCGATTTGCTGGCATAGGCGCCCAGCCGATCCGCGGCGTCTTTCGGCAATTTCCCTTCGGCCGCGTCCGCCATCATGAACCGCACGATGCCCGTCCACGACAGCGCCGACGCGCTGTGCATCAGCAATGATGCCTGTTTTGGATGGACGTCGATGCCCGTCACCTTCCCGAGCCGTGCGATCTGATCGGGGAACGAGCCGTCGACGAAGACCAGCCCGGCAACCTGATCGCCGTAACGCCCGACATAGGTGCGGATATATGGCCCGCCGATCGAATGCCCGACGAGCACCAGCGGGTCGGTGATTCCGGCGCCCTTCAGCGTCGCGTGAAGATCGTCGGCCACCGCTGCGGCGCGCTGCGGCGTATCCTTGGCATCGCTCCACATGATCCCCGCCCGGTCATAAGCGCAGGCCCGGGTGAAGCGCGCGATCTTGTCGTGGACCAGCGTCCAGTCGAGCGTGCCGCCGGTTCCCAGTCCGGATTCGAAAATGACGGTCGGCGATCCGGTGCCGCGGCAGTCGATGTGCATCTTGCGCCCGCCGATATCGACCAGCTTGCCGCGCGGAGGATAGTTCGCCTCGGCGTTCCTGCGCCCCAGTGCCTCATAGATCGCGCCAACAATGATGAGCAGGATCAACAGCGCGAGAAGGCCAAGGATGATCCGCTTCACCCAGCGTCCAAAACGCCGCCAGCCAGTCACTTTCGTCATTCCATAGTCCCTTTTTACGGCTGCTCGGCCTGGCGAAGCCGGGCACCACCCCTGGTGCCCGGCTTCCGGATCGACGCCCCCCTGAGTTTCGTCGATCCGTAGGTGGCTAGTACGATACGATCAGAATGACACGCCGACTGATGCACCGATAGTACGCGGCCGGATGCTCGAGCCGGTGCCGTAAACGGCATTCGATCCGCCGATTGCCGATGCGGCCGTGGTGGCTGCCGATCCGAGGCTGGTGAGGCCGTACGCGTTGGTCAGGTTGTTCGCGAACAGGCTCAGGCTGAACTGCTCGAAATTGACGCCCGCGCGCAGATCGACGGTGGTGTAGCCGTCCAGGACCGGCGTCCGGCCATAGGTCGCCCGATAGGCGGCGTTGAACGTGCCCGGCTGGTCGCTGACCAGGCGGACGTTCGCGCCGACATAGGCCTTTGTGCCCGCCGAGATTTCCCATTCATAGTCGACTGCTGCCGTCGCCGAGAATTCGGGCACATAGGGCAGGCGATCGCCCGCCAGCCCGCCGACGAGATTCATGCCGCCCGATGCCGGCACCGTGTCGTTGCGCAGCTTGGCATCGGTATAGGCGCCGTTGAGTCCGAAGGTCAGCCCGGCCGTCGGACGTGCCGTCACGGCCAGCTCGATGCCCTTGTTGCGCGCCTTCTGACCATTGCCGTTGACCCCGACCGGTCCGGTCGGCGTGTTGACGGTGGTCGCGATCAGGATGTTCTTCCAGTCGAGATAGAAGATCGATCCGTCGAAGGTCAGGCTGCGGTCCGCGGTTTCCGCACGCAGGCCGATCTCGTAGCTGACGATCGTGTCGGCCTGGAATTCGGACGGGAAGTTGGCGGGCGCGCCCAGCGGGATCAGGTTGGGGCCGCCGGGGCGGAACCCCTTGGCAGCGCGCGCATAGATCGATGCGCGGTCGCTCAGTTCGAACCGCGGCGAGATCGACCAGGTGAACACGCCCTGGGACGAGTTGCCGCTGTTCGCGTTGCCCACGCCAAGCTGGATCACCGCCTGTTCGGAATCCTGCTTGTTGTGGCTGTAGCGCCCGCCTGCCGTGATGTCGAAACGGTCGCCCAGATGCAGCGTGCCCGTCGCGAAGCCGGCCAGTTCCTCGTAATTCGCGTTGATGTAGGAGATCACGAATTCTTCAAAGGTCGTGCCGCCGACGGTGAGCCGCGTCGGCATCAACTGGCGCGTCGGGATCTGGAACGGGATGTAGCGCTGGAACAGCCGGGTCTTTTCCTTCGTGTAATAGCCGCCGACCGTCCATTCGAAGGTCTCCGAATCGCTTGAGGCCAGGCGGAGTTCCTGGGTGAATTTCTTCACCTGCTGATTGTTGATGAAGACGAAGCCCACCGTGTTGGGCGCGGTCGGCGCGTAGAGCGCGTTGATCGTCGGGCGCAGCGCATTGGTGCTGGCGTCGGTCACCGGCCGATAGGCCAGCTTCGAATAGCTGGTGATCGACGACAAAGTCGCGCCGCCGAAATCCCATTCCAGCGTGCCGGCGAACAGCCGGTATCGCAGGTCGTAGGTCTCCGGATACAGCGCGAAGCGCTTGAAATCGTCGGTCTGCACCGCGCCGGCGGCCGCATTATAGCGTGCGTGCGTGACCAGATTCAGGTCGAAGGTGGATGGCATGCCACCGTCCATATTCTGCAGCACCGATTGCAGGCGGATCGAGAAATTGTCGGTGGGCGCGAACAGCGCCGACACCCGGCCGCCATAGGTTTTCGATGCGTTGGAATTCTTGTCGTTGAAGCCGACCGAGTCGATGAAGCCCGGACGCTCGCGATAGAAACCGGTCGCTCGGATTGCCAGCGTATCGCCCAGGGGCATGTTGATCATCGCATTGCCCGACCATCCGATATCGCCGCCCGAAACCGACTCCACGCCCGCCAGCGCGCGCGCCTCGAACCCGGCGGTGGAGGGCTTGTTGGTCACATATTTGAGCACGCCGCCCAGCGAGTTGGATCCGTAGAGTGTGCCCTGCGGCCCGCGCAGTACCTCGATGCGCGAAACGTCGAACGGATCGAAGTCGCCGGCCAGGATGCCGGCATTGATCAGGCTTCCGCTCGACCCGAACGGCATGTCGTCGATGTAGGTCGCGACCGTCGCGCCGACCGATCCGGTGTTGGTGCCACGCAGCACGATGCGGACCAGGCCTGCATCCTGCGCCTGCAGGTTCAGGCCGGGAACCATCTTGGTATAGTCGGCCAGGCTGACCGCCGCCTGGCGCTCGAGCTGCTGCTCGCCGATGACCGACAGCGACAGCGGCACTTCCTGCAGCGTTTGCTCGCGCCGCTGCGCGGTCACGACGATCTCGTTCGTGCCTTCGTTCGCGTCCTGCGCGAAGGTCGGCGTCGCTGTGAGACAGGCGCAGAAAGCCATTCCGGCAAGCAGCCGGTTCCGTAGATTCGTCATGATAATCCCCCTGATTAGGTGTGGTGGTTAGGTCGAGATGCGGTTGTTTTTGGTCTTGGCGCTTCGATCCATGTTGAAGCGCGATGGGCAGTCGATGTCCCGAAACCTGCGTTTCGTTCGGTCGATCTGAATTGAAGTTCCGTATTCATGGCTAAAACGACGCGCTGAGCGCCGCGCCGATCGTGCGCGGCGCTATGCTGGTGGCGGCGAAGCTGGGGCGACCGGCACCGCCGATCGCGGGCGCATAGGTGATCGGAAAGGCGACTGCCGAAACCATGCCGCCGCTGTCGGTGAGATTGCGGACATAGGTGGTGAGCGAATATCGGCCGAAATTCACGCCGGCGCGCAGGTCTATCGTGGCATAGCCGTCGAGCATGGGCTGCGCGCCAAAGGCTGCGCGATGGGCGGCGTTGAACAATGTGGGCTGGTCGCTCGCGAGCTGGATGGTCCCGCCGACAAAGGCGTCGGCGTCGTTCGACAGCGACCATTGATGATCGGCAGCGACGGCGAGCTTCCATTCCGGCGTGCCGGGCAACCGGTCGCCCGCGCGCCCGCCCGTCAAATTGGGCCCCCCCGCGCGCGGCACCGCATCGTCGCGCAGCCGGGCATCGGTATAGGCGGCGTTGACGACGACGGTGAAACCGGTCGCGGGCCGGACGGTCGCGGCCAGCTCGAACCCCTTGCTGCGTGCGCGGCCGCCATTGCCATTGATGCCGGTGCCGCCCGAATCGCCGTTGAAGACGGTCAGGATCAGGATGTCGCGCCAATCGATGTAAAAGGCCGATGCATCGATCGAGACGCTGCGATCGCGCGTCTCGGCGCGGATGCCGCTTTCATAGCTGATCACCGTATCCGCCTGGAATGCGGTGGGGAAACCGGGGGGCAGGCTGGAGGGGATCGCATTGGGGCCGCCAGGCCGATAGCCCTTGGCGACGCGCGCATAGAGTGCGGCGTCCTCGCCCAGCTCGAAGCGTGGCGAGACCGACCAGGTGAAGACGCCCTGTGCGGATTTGCCGAGCCGGTTGGCACCGATCCCGAACTGCAGCACCCTTTGATCGGATCGTTGGCGATTGTGGCTGTAGCGGCCGCCGGCGGTGATATCGAAACGATCGCCGAGATGAAGCGTGCCCGTCGCGAAGCCGGCAAGTTCGCGATAGCGGGCATCGATCGTCGCCAGCGCGAGTTCGTCGAACTGTCGGCCGCCGATCGTCACCTGACGCGGGATCAGCCGCAGCGACGCGATCTCGAACGGCAGGGCGCGTTGGAACAGCAACGTGCTCTCGTCGGAATAATAACCGCCGGCGACCCATTCGAAGACATCGGAATCGGCGGAGGTTAGCCGGATTTCCTGCGTGAACTTGTCGACATACACATCGTTGCGCAGCGCCAGGCCCAGAGTGTCGGGCGCGTCGGGCGCATAGAGCGTGTTCATCGCGACGCGCGCCGACGAATATGAGTAATCCATCAGTTTCGGACGGCGTTGAGTGGCGTAGCTGGTGATGGAGGTCAGCCGGACGGGGCCGGCATTCCAGTCGATCGTGCCGCTATAGATGCGATAATCGGTCCGGTTCCATTGCGGATAGAGCTCGAACTGCAATCGCTCGCCGCCCGCCGCGCCCGTCGCCGGATTGAACGGCTTCAGCGTCGCCGGATCGGCGAAGAACCAATAGGGCGCCCCGTTGTCCAGCCGTTGCGCGAGCGCCGACAGGCGGATCGACAGCGACGCCGTCGGCATCAGCAGCAGCGAGACGCGGCCGCCATAGCTGTCGGTGGAATTCACGTCGCTGGCGACGCGCCCGACGCTGTCGATATAGCCGGGCTGCCGGCGGAGGAAACCGCTTGCGCGCAGCGCGATCCCGTCGCCGATCGGCAGATTGACCATCGCATTGGCCGACCAGCCCATGCTGCCGCTGCCCGCCACTGTCTCGACACCGGCTTGCACCCGCCCTTCGAAGCGCGATACGTCCGGCGCGGCGGTGATGTATTTGACGACGCCGCCAAGCGCGTTCGATCCGTAGAGCGTGCCCTGCGGACCGCGCAGCACTTCGACGCGGGCGACATCGAACGTATCGAAATCGCCGGCCATATCGCCCGCGTTCGAAAGGCTGCCGCTGGAGCCGAAGGGAATATCGTCCATATAGACGGTGACGCTCGACCCGACCGAGCCGGCATTGATGCCGCGCAGGATGATGCGCCCCTCGCCGGGGCTGTACTGTGTGACGTTCAGGCCCGGGACGAGCTGCTGGAAATCGATGATGCTGCGGAACTGCTGCCGTTCCAGTGCCCGGCCCGAAACGACGGCAAGCGATTGTGGAACCTTGAGCAGGGTCTGTTCGCGGCGCTGCGCGGTCACGATGATGTCGGCGGCACTTTCGCCGTCATGATCGCCGAAGCGCGCCGCGCCGGGGCGGCTCCCGGGCGCGTCTGCCCGCACCAGCGCAAGGCCGCCATTGCTGCCTCGGCTCGCGCGCAGGCCGGTGCCGGACAGCAGCCGCGCCAGTGCGTCTTCGGCACTATAGCGCCCCTTCACCCGCTGCGAGCGCTTGTTTTTCACAAGATCCATGGGGGCGAGCACGAACACGCCGGACTGGCGCGAATAGTCGAGCACCGCCTTTGCCAGCGGCTGCGCGTCGATGTCATAGGCGCGTTGCTGTGCCTCGGCCGGCGCCGCCGTGACGGCAAGCGACAGCGGTGATGCAGCCATCATGGCGATGATCACAAGGCGTGCGCACTTGCCCTTCACAACCGGCCTTCCCCCGCGCCGTTTCATACGGCTCATGGGTAACAACGCGGCGGGCAGGTCGGTTCGAAGGGGTGGGTGAAATTTTTTTGTAACATCCTGCTTCCGCGAGCCCCGCTCATCGAAGCGCGATGAAGCCTGCGCGGCATTTGAGCGTTTCGAGGTGCGGATGCGTCAGCATCCCCGCATCTTCGTACAGCGCAGCGCTCAACGGGCGCGCTCAACACGCACCGTTCCGCTCATACTCCTCGCGATGCGGACCGGCGCGACGAGCGGAAGCGCGCCGAAAAAGGCGTCGGTATCGCCGGGGCGCAACTCCATCGCGATCCTGACGTCGCTGAGCGACGGATCGGCGAGCGTCACGCCGGGCGCATAATAGCGGTTGAGATCGGCGACGACGTCGCCGAGGCGCGCATCGATATAGGTGCGCCGACCGCTGCGCCATTCGCCTGCGGGTACATGCTCCGCCGCGATCGGCGCGGGCGGTGCCGCGCTGAAGAAAGATGCGGGCGCCTCGGCTGTCTCCATGCCCTTGCCGGCGGTCAGCGTCTGAATCGATGCCGCGGCGAAGAGGGGCGCGGCCTCCCGCACCTTCACCACGCCTTCGAGCACGGACACGTGGACGCGGCCGCCCGATCGGCTCACATCGAACTTGGTGCCGACCACCTCGATGCGCGCATCGCCCGCCTCGACATGGAACGGGCGGGTGCGATCGTGCGCGACTTCGAAAAAGGCCTCGCCCGCAAGCAGCGTGACATTGCGCGTGTTCCCGTCGATCCGGGTGGCGATGCGGCTGGCCGGGCCCAGCGTGACGCGGCTGCCATCGGCAAGCTGCAGCACCCGCGTCTCGGCGATGGCGGTCGTGACCGGCGGACCGGCGGGCGCCGCGGTGAACATGTCCAGTCCGATCGCGAGCGCCAGCGACGCGGCAAGCGCCGTCGCGCCGCCCCAGACCAGAGCCCGTCGCGACACGGTGCGGCGCGATGGCGCGAGATGCGCCAGCGGATCATGCGCGTCGTTGGCGGCCGCCAGCGTCGCCGATGCCGGGTCCTCAACGGCGTCGAGCGCCTTCAGCCGCGCGAACAATGCGCCTTCGTTCAATTGCAGCGCGGTGCGCGCAGTCAGATCGAAGGCGCGCGCATGACGCGGATCGGCCGCGAGCCATGCCTCGAGCGCTTCGAGATCGGCGTCACCGATGTCGTCGCCAAGAGTTAGCGCATACCATTCGCTCGCCTGGGTCAGCACGGTGTCGTCGAGATCGAGGATGCTCGCCATCAGTTCGCCTCACCTTTGCCGGAGGCGTTGATCGCTATCGTGCACTGCGCCAGCGCCGACGCCATCAGCTGGCGGACGCGCGTCTCCGAAACGCCCAGGCGGTGGGCGATTTCGACATAGCGGAGGTCATGTACGATATGCAGCGTCATCACTTCGCGTCTCTTGGGTTCCATTGTCTCCAGCGTTGCGGCGACGATCGCCAGCTGCTCTCTCGCGATAAAGACGCGCTCGGTATCCAGATTCGCAGGGGTGTCGCCCACAAGAAAGACTTCGGCGTCGTCGCGGGCCGCCAGCCGCACTTTTGCGCGGCGTCGCTGATCGAAGATGAAGTTGCGCGCCGCGATGAACAGATAGGACCGCGGATTGCCCACCGTTTCGGGTGTGTCGAGCTTCGCGAAATTCTCGAAGGCGCTCTGGACGGCTTCCTCGGGTTCAGGCGGGCCCAGCCCGAACTGGCGTTCGATGGCACGGCACAGGTCGCTCCAATGGCTGCGATAGACGCGTTCGATCGCCCCGCGCGAGCGGTCGCTGCGCGGTGTGGTTTCGAACTTCTGCGACTCCGGTTTCGCCACGGCCATCCTTCTCGGCTCACCAAAGCCAATCGGGCGCGATATGGCAATAAGCGACGTATTCGGTCAGGCCGCCGTTATCGCCAGGCACGCCGGGCAGGCGGTCAGGGCAGGGTCGTTACGCCGGCGTTGTCGCCGATCCGCACAGTCAACTGACGCCCCTTGGCCCTGGCGGTGGGATTGGCGGAATCGACGGTCACGGTGATCGGCTGGCCGTTGCTGAGCCAGCCGGTGAAGCCGGTCCAGCCCGGTGCGGTGAACAGCGGTCCCGCGCCGGCGAGGCTGAGCTTTCCGGTCGGCGAGACCAGGGTGAGCGTGCCCTTGGCCAGCCGGTCATCCGGCGCCTGTTTGAGCGCGATCGAACCCGTATAGCGGATGCCGTCCAGCGTCACCGAGAAGGATAGCACCGCCAGGCTGCGCGCCGTCGTGCCCATCCGGTATGTCGGCATGTCTCCGGCGCGGAACAGCCGCCGGCCGCTCTGCACCTCGGTCAGCTTGCCGGCCAGGATCGCCGGGCGGCCGTTGATCACCACGTTGGAAACGCCCACCGCGAACTGCGCAGGTTCGACGAAGGTCGCCTTGTCGATGATCGTCTTGGGATCGAATATGGTCAGATCGGCGATCATGCCCGGTGCGATCGTGCCGCGATCGATCATGCCCAGCATCGCCGCGGGCAGCGCGGTCGCCTTGCGCACCGCTTCCTCCCAGCTCAGCGCGCTGCGCTCGCGGACATAGCGGCCGAATGCGCGCGGAAAGGCGCCATAGTTGCGCGGATGGACCTTGGTCGCGTTGGTCGATCCGCAATCGCAGGCGATAGCGGTGTCGGGATATTGCAGGAATGCGGTCAGGTCCTCTTCCGATCCGAAGCGGAAGATGCCGAACGGATTCTCGGTCTCGACCAGCTTCAGCACCGTCTCGGTCGCGTCGGTCGATCCGGTCTCGCGCATATAGTCGGTCAGTTCCTTGCCCTTGCTGGGCAGGAACAGGCCGTCCGGGCCGCCCGCGCGCGCCTTGATCGCCGCGGTGGTCTCGACCGCGATCCGCGCGCGCTGCGCGGGGTCGGCCAGCCGCTTGAGCAGCGCCTCTCGCCCGCCTTCCTGCGCCCAGGACGGGATGATCAGCGCGCCGAGATAGGTGTTGGCATGGATATAGGGGTAGATGTCCGCCGCCACATACCGGCCCGCCCGGGTCGAGGCGCGCATCGTCTCGACCACCTCGCCCGCACGGCCCATTTCGTTGGGCCACAGCTTGATATGGGTGACGACGGGAACGAGCCCCGCGCCGTTGCCGACCGCGATCGTCTCGTTGATGCCGGCGATCGAACTGAACGCCGGCGGGGTCACGCGATCATGGTTGCTGAACAGGGTACGCCACTCGCGGGCGGGCGACACGATCCGGATCACCTCGTCCTGGGTTGCGAAATAGGCCGGCTTGTAATCGAGCCCGGCGCCGATCCCCCATGCGCCGGCTGCGAGATTGCGCCGGACCAGCGCCTGCATTTCGGCGATCTGCGCCGGCGTCGGCCGGCGTTCCGCCTCGCCGACCACGGTCTGCCAGACATTGTTGAAGCCGACATAGGCGCCCAGATTGACCGCCAGGCCGTTCTTCGCGAATTCGCCGAGCTGCCCGACGATCTCCTCGCCGCCGACGCCGCTATAGCCGCCGTCCGCATTGACGATCTCGGTCGTCACGCCCTGCCGCAACATATTCTCCGACCGCGCGACCGCCTCGCGGATCGCGTGGCTGTGGACCGAGATGAATCCGGGCGTGACGAACTGCCCTTTGGCGTCGATCACCGTATCCGCGGTCGCGCCGCCCAGATCGCCGATCCTGGCGATGCGATCGCCCTTCACCGCGACATCGCCCGGAAATCCTGGTTTGCCCGTGCCGTCCTGGATCGTGCCGCCGCGAACAATGACGTCGTAATGCGGCGCGGCGGGCGCAGCCAGCGCGGTCGTCGGAAGCAACAGCAGGAACAGCAGGGATCGCGTCACGTTTCGAAGTCCTCCACCCGGGATCGGCGACGATAGTCCGGCAGGGTCGGGAGACAAGCGCCGAGGCCGCAAAAAACGCTGGCCGCGCTGGCCGATGGATGGCACCCGATCATTCTGCCGACGATCAACCGGGGGAATTTTCAGTGACCAACGACAGCCGATCCCTTTCGATACGCCTTGGTCGCCGCGCGCTTTGCGGGGGGATCGCGGCCTTGTCGCTGGGGCTGGCGGGCACGGGCTTCGCCCAGGGCCGCGACGGCGCCTATGACGTGGTCATCGTCAACGGCCGGGTGATGGACCCTGAGTCCGGCGGCGACGAGATCGCGAATATAGGCATAAGCGGCGACCGGATCGCGGTGATTACCAAGGAGAAGCTGACCGGGCGATCGAGGATCGATGCCGGCGGCAGGGTGGTCGCGCCCGGCTTTATCGACCTGCTTTGCTATCCGACCACCGACGCCGTCGGGCAGCGCGCGAAGATCGCCGACGGCGTGACGACGACGCTGCAGATGCATGCCGGCCCGGTCGATGTCGATGGATGGTACAAGGGGCTCGCCGGACGGATACTGACCAACTACGGTACAGTGGTCGGCCATGGCGCGCTGCGCGATGCGGCGGGCGTGGCCGACCGGTTCAAGGCCGCTTCTCCCGAGCAGCTCGAAACAATGAAGACGCTCGCCGCGAAGGCGATCGAGGGCGGCGCGGTCGGCATCGGCTATGGTCTCGAATACACGCCGGGCGCGTCGCCGCTTGAAACGATCGAACTGTTTCGCGTCGCCGCGAAGCATGATGTGCCCAATCATGTCCATGTCCGCCACATGGAGTTCGATCGCGCCGTCTCGGCGGTTAACGAGGTGATCGCGGCCGCCGCGATCAGCGGCGCGCGTGCCGAGATCGTCCATCTCAACAGTTCCGGCGGTACGCATCGCATGGCGACCGTGCTGGGGCTGATAGACGGCGCCCACGCGCACGGCGCCGACATCGGCGCGAGCGTCTATCCCTACACCGCCTGGTCGACCTATATCGGCAGCACCATCTTCGACGACGGTTTTCAGCAGAAGCTCAAGATGAGCTATAATGACATCGAGCTGGTCTCGACCGGCGAACGCCTGACCAAGGAGCGGTTCGACGCGTTGCGCGCCAAGGCGCCGCCGCAAAGCGACAATCGCAAGGCGGATCCGGCGCTCTGGGTGATCGGCCACGCCATGCCGGAAGGCGATGTCGATATCGCGCTGGGCTCCCCGATCGTCTCGATCGGTAGCGACGGCTGGATCGATCCGAGCGGCCGTGGCCATCCGCGTGGTGCGGGTGCGTTCTCCCGCATCCTGGGCAGCTATGTGCGCGAGAAGAAGATCCTGCCGCTCATGGACGGCCTCCGCCGGATGACACTGTTGCCCGCGCAACGCATGGAGAAGGCGGCGCCTGCGATGCGCGATCGCGGCCGGATCCGCGTCGGTGCCTATGCGGACATCACGGTCTTCGATCCGGCGACGATCGCCGATCGCGCGACCTATCAGCAGCCCAACCTGGCCTCGGCGGGCATCTCCGCTGTCCTGGTCAACGGCACGATCGTCTATGATCGCGGCAAATTCGTCGAAGGGACGCATCCCGGCGCGGCGATCCGTCGCGACTGACGTCGCGGGAGCGGCCTGAGCCGGCTGCCAGCCGTCCTCTGGAGAGCCGGGCATAATTGATTGGCAGATCAAAAACCGCAACGCCCCCAGAAAAAATGTAATCGCTAGACGTCAGATAAGCAGAGATGATCCCTCCATCGGGCGGTCCTCACGATTGGGAGGAGGCTGTCGATAGGTGAGGACTGGATATGAACCGGAAATTTCTCTTGGCCGTCGCAGCTTTGCTCGTCGGATCTCAAGCCAATGCCCATGAAGTCTGGTTGGAACAGGCCAATATTGGCACGGTGCGGGTTTTTCTTGGGGAGCCTGATTATCCCGTGCCGCCGGGTGGCGACAAGGAGTTCCCCCGCCTGACGGCGCCTCTGGTTTTTCGTGGCGATCCGGCAAAAGCTGCCACACTTGTGCGACGTGCCGATCATCTCGAAGCCGACGTGCCGGGCACTGGGGATATCAGGCTGCGGGACGCGGCGATCTTCGATCCGGAGCGCGGAGAAGACGGCACGTACAGTGCGCGCATCTATTATGCCAAAGCGGGCCGGGCCGAGACCCGGGCGGTGCTCGACCTCGAAATCGTCCCGCAGAAATCGGGCGCGAACAGTTTCCAGATCATGTTCAAAGGTACGCCTGCGTCGCGAGAGGGGGTTCGGATCATCCGCCCGGATGGCTGGCTGAAGAACATCAAGTCGGATGATGCCGGGCGGTTCGCCGTACCGACCGAACTGAACGGCCAGTATCTGATCTACGTCGACCACGACGAGAAGACGGACGTCCTTCAGGGGGCGATGCGGGTCTCGAAGATCACGCACGTCGCGACACTCACCTTCGTCCAGCCCTGAACGCCGCAGCACCGCGGGTGCCGATCATGCGCCTGGCAGATCATATCCGGCGATGGCCCCCGAGAGGCCGGGGACGCCGATGTCCCGTTCATGCGGTCGGCGCGGCGCGCGGCGGTGGCCGGCGGCTTGGCTTTGGTCTGGCTGCCGCGGTGATTGGTCTGTATCCGGCCATGTCCCACGCGCAGGCATCGGATGCACCCGTCACGTGGCGGCTGAGCAGCAGCGCCGATGGATGGGCCGCAATCGACAATGGTGCCCGTCCCAATACCTCGGTGCTCAACAAGATCGACGCGGCGATCACAGTCGATGGACATGCGGTCGGTGTCGAATGGCTGGGCGCCCATGCCAGCTATTTCCATATCATCGGCCATGGCCCGAGCGAACGCCTGGTCGGCGATGGTCATGGTTTCGATAATGCCGAAAGCGAACCCGACCATCGTCTCCTCGAAGCATGGATTGAGGCGAGACTCGCGCCGAACGCATCGATGCGTATCGGGTTGATGGACCTGAATGCGCAGTTCGACGTCACCGATACGGCATCGCTCTTCCTCAACAGCGGGCACGGCATGGGCACCGAATTCGCGGCGAGCGGAGTCAACGGCCCCTCCATCTATCCAGTCACCGGGCTTGGCATCAGCGGTGCCACGACCTGGTCGGGTTTGACGCTTCAGGCGGCGGTCGTCGATGGTGCGCCGGATGCGGCGGCCCATGGCGGCCTCGCTTCGGTGCGCTTGCGGGGGCGGGATGGCGCCTTGATCGTCGGGCAGGCGCGATATGCGTTCGGGCCCGATGGGCCTTCGCTCGGGCTTGGCGTTTATCGATATAGTCGCGCGCCCGTCTCATCGCCGAACGCCACGCCATGGCGCCAGGGCGGCGGCATCTATGCGACGGCCGAATTGCCGATTCTACGGGGGCTCGATGCGTGGCTTCGCGTTGGCTTTGCGGATACGGCGATTTCGGACGTGCATCACCAGATCAGCGGCGGCATTGTCAGGCATGTACCGTTTCCCGGACGAGAGGATGACAGGGTGGGACTGGCGGTGAGCACCATCGGCGTCCGTCCCGACGGCCCCGGCCGGATCGGCTATTCGCGGGTCGAAACGAACGTGGAATTGACCTACCATCTTGTGCTGAGCGAGACCGTCAGCCTGCAGCCGGACGTGCAATATGTGCTGAGGCCGGCCTATGATCCCGACTCCGAAAGCGCGTTACTGGTCGGCTTGCGCCTGGCCGTCTCGTTCGGAAGCCGGGATCGATGAAGCGCACCCTGCTGACGATCCACCGCTATGTATCGCTGGCGCTCGCCTTGTTCTGGATCATTCAGACACTGACGGGCACCATTCTCATCTATGCCCGGACCGCCGATGACATGGCGATGGGGGCATCGGGGCATGCCGTTTCTTCGGTAGCCGTCGATCGCACGATCGTGGCGATCGGCCGCTCGGGTGGCATTGTTCGCGAATATTTCGTCAGTGGCGGCGAGCCGGGACAGGTCGATATCCTGGTGGACGATCGCACCCAAGGGCTTCAGGTCTGGCGGGTGGATGGGGCGAACGGTGCCGTCCTGCGCGTCAGCGCGTGGAACGGGCCCTGGTGGAAACTCTCGCTCGCACGCGGCGCATTGCTTCTGCACAAATCCCTGCTGGCCGGAGACGTGGGGCGGATCATCGTCATCACAAGCGCCATCATGCTGCTCGTCAACATCCTGATCGGGTTGAAGCTGGCCTGGCCGATGAAGCGGCGGTGGCGGTCTGCACTTGTGCCGGTGCGTGCCGGAAATGCCGTCGTCAGAAGCTTCTCCTGGCACCGGGCGCTCGGACTGTGGGTGCTGCCGTTCGGCCTTGTCATCACGCTGACAGGGCTTGGATTGTCCTTCATCCCGACGCTCGAGCGGCTGACCGCAAGCCAGGCCGTGTTGCCGCCGCAATGCCGGATCGCCACCGCCGGGCCGGCACCCGCCCTGTCGACCGCCCATGCCCTGGAAAGTGCGCGGCACGTGTTTCCCGATGCCGGGCTGGTCGTCGTTTCGCTGCCGCAACCGGGCCGCAACTGCTATGTCCTGCAGGTGCGGCAGCCCGCCGAATGGCGGCGCATATTCGGCACCAGTCGCGTCTATGTGGATGCCCGGTCCTATGATGTCGTCGGCCAGTGGGACGCGACGGCAGCCAGCCTTCCCGCCAGGGCCGTGGTCGCGCTCTACACGATCCACACCGGCGAATGGGGCGGCGCCGCCAGCCGGTTCGCCACGCTGGTGATGGGCGCGGGCCTGCTCGCGACGATCATGCTCGGGCTCTGGCTCTGGTGGTCCAGGCGGCGCGCGCGGGGTGCTTCCGCCCGATCGCGGCAACAGCCGTCCGCCCGGCCCTGACCATTCCCGCGAGCGATCGGTCTCAAGTGGCGGAAATGGGGTAAAATCGCGCCGTGCCGACGCGCTCGCTTTGCTCGACAATTAGGGGGCGGCTTCCAAAAATTATGATCGACTCGACCACGTACTCGGGATCATCATCACCCATGAATTTCGCAGTGATAGAAATAGAGTTCGAGTAAAAATACCGTTCTATCGAAATCCACATGCGTTCCATAAAAAAACAGGGGGTGTGAAATGAAAAAAAACAGAAATATGGCCTTTCGTGGCGCGGTGGTGGCGATCTGTTGCTCGGCTTCGTCAATGGCAATAGCTCAGGATTCACCGCAAGGTGCGCAATCGAACGAAGAAATTGTTGTCACAGCGGATCGGCGCAACAGTTTCGGTCAGGATTATCTGCAGGCAGGCGGCTTTCGCGACGCACGTATCATTGATACCCCGCTGACCGTGTCGGTCCTCAGCCGCGAATTGCTCGACGCGCAGCAGGCAGGCAGCATCATGGACGCGGCGCGGAATACCGCCGGCGTCACCCAGTCGCAGCTCAACAGCACGATCTTCAGCAACCTTTCCATTCGCGGCATCGCCGTCGACAACCTCACCAACTTCCGGTTCAACGGCATCCTGCCGATCATCAATTTCATCGACATGCCGATGGAGAGCAAGGATCGCGTCGAGATACTGAAGGGCGCGGCCGGCCTCTATTACGGGTTCGCGTCGCCGTCGGGCATCGTCAATCTCGTCTCGTCCCGGGCGACCGCCGATCCCGTCAACAAGGTCGATGTGAGCGGCAATCTCCACGGCTCCTTCGGTGGCCATGTCGATATCGGCCGGCGCTGGGGCGATGTCGGGCTGCGGGTGAACGGGGCCGCCAATTCGCTCGAAACCGGCGTCGATCGCACGACCGGCCGGCGCTTCTTCACCTCCGCGGCTTTCGACTGGTCGGTCACCGATCGACTGAGCCTGCAGCTCGACGCCGAATATATCGACAAGTCGATCACCGAGGCGACCGAACTGGTCCTGCCCGCCGCCGTCAACGGCGTGATCACCGTGCCGCCGCTGCAAAAGGCGTCGAAGAATGTCGGCGCCACCTGGCTGCTGTCGGAAGGCTATGAGTATAATCTGCTGGCCCGCCTGAAATACACGATCTCCGACAATTGGAGCGTCACCTTCGGCACGGGCGAATCCTATCTCAAGCGCGACCGCCGCTATTCGTCCTTCTCCGGATATAATCTCGCAACGGGCAATGGCACGCTGGGCATCGCGCTCACCCATGGCAACGATTATCGCGCACGGATCGCGCGCGGCGACGTGGCGGGGGTCATCCAGACCGGACCGATCAAGCATAATGTGCTGATCGGGGCGTCATATTACACCCGCGCCAGCAATATTCCCGCCGCGACGCGCTACACGTTCGCGCAGAATCTCTACGATCCCATCATCATTCCGGAACAGCCGACCCCGGCACGCACGATCACGAGCATTTCGCGGGTCAAGGAAAGCGCGATCTTCGTCTTCGACCGCGCCAGTGTCGGAGAATGGCTCAATCTCATCATCGGTTATCGCAAGACCGATTATGAGGATCGCAGCCTGACGGCCACCTACAAGGCAAGCCCGGATTCCTGGTCGTACGGCGCGCTGGTCAAGCCGATGCGCTGGCTCAGCATCTACGGGAATTACATCGAAGGGCTCGAATCGGGCGGGATCGTCCCGCAGATCGCGAGCAATGCGGGTCAGGTTCTGCCGGCCGCGCTCAGCAAGCAGCGCGAGTTCGGCGTGAAGCTCGAGCCCATGCGCGGCTTCCTGATCACCGGCGCCTATTTCGATATCGACCGGACGTCGGCCTATCTGAACGCCGCCAACCTGTTCGTCCAGGATGGCCAGGCCAGCTTCAAGGGTTTCGAATTCAGCGGCAGCGGCAATATCGGGCCCAATCTGTCATTGTCCGTCAGCGGCGTGTTTCTCGATGCCGTTCAAAGAACCGGCAGTGCGGCAGTCGTCGGCAATATGATCGAGAATACGTCGAAGTTCAGCGGTTCGGTCTTTGCGGAATATCGCATCGAGGCGCTTGACGGACTGCGGGTCTCGGCGGGCCTGTTCCGGGTCGGGCGTCGCGCCTCGAATGCCGCGAACACCGCCTTCGTCAACGGGTACACGACCTTCGATCTGGGCGTGCGCTACGAGACCGAGATCGACGGGCATCCGACATCCTTCCGCCTGTATGGCGAGAATGTCGGCGGACGCGAATATTGGGCGGCCACCGGATCCAGCCTGTTGCAACAGGGCGTCCCGAGGACGGTGAAGGTCTCGGTCGCAACGTCATTCTGAGACGGCCAAGGCTCTGCCCCGATGATGATTTCGACCACCACCGACGCGCAATGCGATGGACATCCATCGTCGGGGACGCCGTCATGAAACGAGGATACCCATGAAGTTCGATGTCATCGTCGTTGGAGGGGGCTTTGCCGGTGCCTCGACGGCCTATTTCCTGGCGCGGTCCGCATCGGTGCTCCTGATCGAGCGCGAAGCGGCGCTCGGAACGCAAAGTTCGGGGCGTTCGGCCGAGCAATTCACCGTCGGGATCGCCGCGGATCTGATGCGCAACCTCGGTGCTGCCAGCCGGTCCTTTTTCGACGCCCCGCCGGTAGGGTTCGGGGATGAGCCGCTGCTTTCGCCTCGCGGGTGCCTGACTGTCGGAGGGGAACGGCACCGCGATCGCCTGGACATGCTTTCGCGGCGCCTGACATCGGCCCGCGCAGAGGCAAGATCGCTTTCCGGCGCAGAGGCGCTGGCACTGTTTCCGGCACTTCGGCCGGACGGCGTCGAGCTCGGCATATACGAACCTGGTGCTGCCGATATCGACAGCAACAGGCTGTTGCAGGGCTATGTCCGTAGCGCGCGCAGCCATGGCGCGGAGATCCTCCTGGATGCGCCGGTCTCGTCGATCGATCGCCAGAATGGCCGATGGATCGTGACCACGGGCAAGGGGGCGTTCGAAGCGTCGGTCATCGTCAATGCCGGCGGTGCCTGGGTCGACCAGCTCGCGGCGATGGCGGGCGTCGAACCCATCGGCATCCGGCCGATGCGGCGAACCGCCTTCACCTTCGCGGCGCCGGCCGGACTGACGGTCGATGCCTGGCCGCATGTCTTCAAGGTCGATCGGCAATGGTATCTGAAGCCGGAAACCGGCCGGTTCATGGGCAGCCTTGCCGATGAGGTGCTGTCGCCGCCGAGCGACGTCTATCCCGACGATCTGGATGTCGCGCAGGCGATCGAGAATATCGCGGCGGATACCACCCTCGATATAGGACGCCCGATGAGCAGTTGGGCGGGACTGCGCAACTTCCTGGCCGACCGCAATCCGGTCGGCGGCGCGCGCGCCGCCGATCCCTCGTTCATCTGGGTGGCGGGTCAGGGCGGGTGCGGCGTGCTGACATCTCCGGCGCTCGGGCGGGCAGCCGCTGCCGCTGCGCTGGGTCAGCCACTGCCCGACGCGCTGCTCGAATTCGGGATCGATGCTGCTGCGCTTTCACCCGATCGGCTCGCCTCTCCGTGACGCACCGGCGCGTCCGGACATCATGATCTTTGCAGGAATCCACAATGACTTCGACATACAAACCCACCGCCATTCCGCGCACGCGCATCACGTCGGGCAGCGAATTCGAGCGTGTCTATAATTACAGCCGTGCCGTGCTCGTCGGAAATCATCTGATGATCTCCGGAACCACCGGTTACGACTATGCCACAAGCACGCTTGCCGACGGCCCCGTCGAGCAGACCGAGCAGCTGATCCGCAATGTCGAGGCCGCGCTCGCCCAGGTCGGCGGCACGCTCGCCGATATCGTTCGGGTCCGCATGTATCTCGCCTATGCCGAAGATTATGACGCGATCATGGAGGCCTATGCCCGGGCCTTCGAGGGGATCTGTCCCGCCTGCACGACGGTCGAGGCGAAGCTGTTCGACCCCGCCATGCGCATCGAGATGGACATGGACGCGATTGTCGATGTCCGCCCTTAATCTCAGGCCGCATACCCCGGACGACGTGCTCGCCCGGATCGGTGACAAGGCCTGGGCATTGCCGAGCCGTGCGGACGCCATCATCATCGGTGGCGGCATCATGGGGATCGCGACCGCCTATTATCTGGCGCAGGCCGGCGTGAAGGCGGTCGTGATCGAGAAGGATCGTGTCGCGTCCCAACAGTCGGGCCGCAATTGGGGGTTCGTGCGAACCCAATATCGCGACCCGGCGGAAATGCCGCTGGCGCTGGAGGCGCTTCGCATCTGGCCCGGGCTCGAAGCCGAACTCGGTACATCGCTTGGCTGGAGAGCCACGGGCTGCCTGTTCGCCGCCGGCGACGATGCCGAATATGGCGCGTTCGAAACTTGGCTCAGCCAGGTCGGCGGAAGCGCGAGCTCGTCGCGTCTCCTGAGCGCAGCAGAAACCGCCAGGCTATTGCCGTCGCTCAATCGGCCGGCGGCGGGTGCGCTGTACACGCCGGATGACGGTCAGGCCGAACCGGGACAGGCGACCATGGCCTTCGCCCAGGCCGCCCGGGCGGCGGGGATCGAGATATTGGAGGATTGCGGCGCGATCGGCATCGATGTCGCCGGGGGCCGCGTCACTGGCGTCCGGACCGAACATGGCCTGATCCGCAGCGATGTGGTGATCTGCGCCGCGGGTGCGATCTCCCACCATCTGCTGCGACCATTGGCGTTGCTGCTGCCGCAAAAGACGGTCCGCAACACCGTATCGCTGACCACGCCGGTGGCGCCGCTTGCCCAACCCTGTTTCTGCGGCTTCGGTCTCGGCCTTCGGCAGCGTGCCGACGGATCCTGCATCATTGCCGCGGAATCGACATCGGATGTCGATGTGACCCTGGGTTCGTTTCACAATGCACGTTATTTCCTGTCCAGCTTTCTGTCGAACTGGCGCACCTTTCGATTGAGTATCGGCCGGCCTCTGCTCGACGATCTGCATGGCCTGATGGTGCGGAAACGCGACGAGCGTCTGATCGAACCGCGGCGACCGTTCCTTGCGCCTAATGAAAAGCGGGCAGGCAAGATGCGCGATTTGCTGAGGCAGCTTTTCGCCGGTGCCGAGAGCGTGGAGATCGAGAGATCCTGGGCCGGCGCGATCGACGTGCTGCCCGATGCGCTGCCGGTCATCGACGGTGCGACGGGCGTGTCGGGCCTGGTGGTGGCGACCGGCTTTTCAGGGCACGGCTTCGGCCTTGCGCCGGCGGTTGGCCGCACCGTCGCCGCGATCGCGGCCGGGCGGGCGTCGCCGGTCGATCTCTCGGCATTTTGTCTCGATCGCTTCGAACGGGGCACTTTCGGCCAGCCCCACGCGCCGCTTTGAGGAGTCAGTCATGACCATTGCCGATCACGCGCATTACCGGTCCATCGCGTCGCGACTGTCGATGACGGGGCGTGCATTCATCGATGGCGCCTGGAGCGACGGGCGCGAGCTGTTCGAAACCGTGAACCCGGCGACCGGCGAAGCCTTCGCGACGGTGGTTCATTGCGGCGACGTCGAGGTGGATGGCGCGGTACGCGCCGCCCGGCGCAGCGTGCGCGACGGCGTCTGGGGACGGCAGCCGCCGGAATATCGCAAGACCATATTGCTGAGGCTTGCCGATCTCATCCGGCACAATGCCGAGGATCTCGCAGTCCTTGAAAGTCTCGACAGCGGCAAACCGATCCGGGATTGCCTCAAGGAGATTGGCGAAGAGGTTCCGTCCTGTTTCCAATGGTATGCCGAACTGATCGACAAGAGCTTCGGCAAGGTCGCCCCGACCGGCGAAAATGTGTGGGCGATGATCGTCAAGGAGCCTGTCGGTGTCGTCGGGCTGGTCCTGCCCTGGAACTTCCCGCTGCTGATGGCGGCGTGGAAACTCGCACCGGCGCTGGCCGCGGGCTGCTCGGTGGTGGTGAAGCCGGCGGAGCAGACCTCGCTCACCGCACTCCGCCTCGCCGAACTCGCGGCCGAAGCGGGCGTGCCGGCGGGCGTGCTCAACGTCGTTCCGGGGTTTGGCGAGACGACGGGTGCCGCCATCGGGCGTCATCCCGATGTCGATGCCGTGTCCTTCACCGGATCCACCGAGGTCGGGCGCCATTTTCTGCGCTATGCGGCGGATACCAATTTGAAGACCGTCGGGCTCGAAATGGGTGGGAAAAGCCCGTTCATTATCCTCGATGATGCCCCCTTGTCCGACGATCTGATCGAGAATGCGGCGATGTCCGCTTTCTGGAATGCCGGTCAGAATTGCTCGGCCAATATGCGCCAGATCGTTGGCGGCGGGCTGCACGACGCCTTTGTGGACGCGGTGGCGCGGCGTGCCGACGCGATCGTGATCGGCGATCCACTGGATCCGGCGACGGAAATGGGGCCGCTGGTGTCGGAGGAGCATCGGGCCAATGTCCGGCGGCATCTGGATATCGGTCGGCGCGAAGACGCCGTGGTGAAGCTCGATCGTGCCGATCAGGGCAGGGACGGCTGGTTCATGGGGCCGACGGTTCTTGCCGGTTTGACGCCGGAGATGACCGTCGCGCGCGAGGAGATATTCGGCCCCGTGCTGGGGGTTCTGAAGGTCGACGGCCTGGACGAAGCCGTGCGCGTCGCCAACGATAGCGATTACGGCTTGCATGCCACCATCTACACGCGCGACATCGATGCCGCGATGCACGTGGCCAATCGCCTGGAATGCGGCACGGTGGCGATCAACGGTTTTACCGAGGGTGACATGAAGACACCGTTCGGCGGGTATAAACGATCCGGTTCGCTCGCCCGCGACAAGGGCGTGGAGGCGCTGGACCAGTATCTGCACAGCAAGACCATCTGGATCACGAACACGCAATATTGACGATCCCTTTCACAGCAGGGCTGCCACCATGTCCCGTCGTCTTCCATCCGTGAACGCGCTAAAATGCTTCGAAGTCGTTGCGGCGCAGATGAGCATCCGCAAGGCCGCGGCGGCGCTGCGCGTGAGCGAGAGTGCGGTCAGCCGACAGGTTCGGATTCTGGAACAGCAACTCAGCATCACGCTGTTCCACCGCGGGCATAATGGCCTCGAAATCACGCCGGAGGGCCGCATCCTGGCGTCGAGCACCAAGGATGCGTTCGATCAGATCGCCCGCACCATCGAGAGTTTCCATCGCGACCAGGATGTCGTCGAGATCCGGGTGCTGCCGAGCTTCGCGCTGCGCTGGCTCTATCCCCGGCTGCGGGCCTTCCAGGATCAGCATCCGCTGGTGAAGGTGATGATCCACACGCGCTGGCACGACATGATTTCCAGCGACAATGATGCCGAACTCGGCATTCGCTACGGCCTGGGCAATTGGCGCAGCGAGGACGTGACCGAGCTTTATGCGGAGCGTCTCGTGCCGGTTTGCGCGCCCGATTATCTCTCCGGCCGCGAATTGCTCTCGGTGGAGGATCTGCGCGGCGCGACATTGCTGCATTCGCAGCCCGACCATCAGGATTGGAAGATCTGGGCGCTCGGCTGGGAAGGTGGCGAGATCGACACCGATCAAGGTCTCGATTTCGACGTGCTCGATATGGCGCTGCGTGCGGCGGAAGCGGGCTTCGGGATCACGATGAGCGATCAGCTGCTCGCCCATGATGCGGTGCAGGCCGGGCAACTGACGATGGCGTCGCGGCGCGTCGTTGCCAGCGGGACATCCTATTATCTCGTGCGTCCGGCCAATCTGAATACGCGACGCCAGGTTCGCCTGTTCCATGAATGGCTCTGCGACGAGATGAGCAGCGCGCGGCGTATGCTCGAGGCTGGCGGCCGTTGAACGCGATGGTTGCCCTTGCACCCTTCCACCGACGTGGCGCGGCGGCGCTTGCCATCGCCCTGATCGGGCTGACGGGCTGCGGCCAGCGATCGGCCGCGCCCCGGTCCGCCGATGGCATGATGCAGATCCCGCTGACGTCGGACATCCGCGGCACCAATCCCGGCGTCAATCGCGACGCCAATACCGACACCGTGATGATGCACGTGCTCGAGGGGTTGGTGGGATATAAGGAGGATGGACGCCCCGGCCTGATGCTGGCGCAATCGCTGACGATATCGCCGGACGGCCGGCGCTATGTTTTCCGGCTGCGCGACGGCGTGAAATTCCACAATGGCCGGCCGCTGACCTCCGCCGAAGTGGTCTGGTCGTGGCGGCGCTATCTCGATCCCGCGACGAACTGGACCTGCCTCGCCGATTTCGACGGTTCGCGCGGCATGAAGATCGAGGCGGTTGAAGCGATCGATCCGCAGACCGTCGCGTTCACGCTCAATCGCCGCCAGCCGCTGTTCCTCACGCAGATGGCGGCGTTCACCTGCGGCGGTGGCGCGATCCTCCATCCGGATTCGGTCGACGCGCACGGCAACTGGCGCGCGCCGATCAGCACCGGCCCCTATCGTATCGTGGGATGGGAGCGTGGCCGCTTCATCGATATGGACGCGTTTGCGCAATACCGGCCCGCGCCGGGCCGCGAGGATGGCAATGTCGGTGGCAAGATCGCATATGAAAAGCGACTGCGCTGGCTCATCATTCGGGATTCGGCGTCCCGCCTCGCCGCGTTGGAAAAGGGGCAGGTCGATGTCATGCCCGAGGTTCCGGCCGCGGAGATGCTGCAGGTCAATCACCTGAAAGGGATCCGGATCGCCCAGGCGCCGATGTTGGGCAGCTACGGGATTCTGGTGCAGGACAAGGATCCGCTGCTGGCTGATCCACGCATTCGCGAAGCGATCGGCTATGCGATCGATCGTGAGACGCTGGCCCGCCTCGTCACGGAGGGCACGGCCCCGGGCAATGCCTCGATCGTCGCGACGGCGAGCCCGTTCCATTCCGATGAACAGGCCAAAATGTTCGATCCGGCAAAGGCCAGGGCGCTGCTGCGCGCGGCCGGTTACCGGGGTCAGCCGATCATTCTCACCACCAATCGCCGATACCCGGCAATGTTCAACCAGGCGCTGCTGGCCCAGGCGATGGCACGGCAGGTCGGCCTGAACATCAAGATCGAGGTGCTCGAATGGGCGACGCATATGGATCGCTGGCGCACGGGCAAGTTCCAGTTGCTGTCGTTCGGCTTCTCGGCAAAGGCCGATCCATCGCTCAGCTACGAATCCATCCTGGGTGATCGGGTGAAATCGCCCAGCAAGACCTGGAACGATCCGGCGGCGATCGATCTGCTGGCGGCGAGTGCGGCGACCGACGATATGGCGCAACGCCAGGCGATCTTCGAACGGCTGCACATGCTGATGATCCGCGACGTTCCCTATATCGCGCTGTTCAGCCCGGCCGACAACAATGCCGTACGCGATGGCGTGACCGGGTTCCGGTCTTGGCAATTCGGCCGTGCCCGTTTCTGGGGCGTGCGCGCCGCCGGGAGTGCGCGGTCATGATCCGGTACGCTTTTTCCCGCTTTGTCCTGGCCCTGCCGACGATCGTGATCGCGCTGTTCCTGATCTTCGCGCTGATCCGGCTCATTCCCGGCGATCCGGCGCAGCTGATCCTCGGCGATACCGACGACCCTGCGGCGCTGGCGCGGATCCGCGCCACGCTGGCGCTCGACCAGCCCTTGCCGGTGCAGTTCATGCACTGGATCGCTGCGCTTGCGCATGGCGATTTCGGACGGTCGATCTCGATGGAAAGCCCGGTTCTCGATCTGCTGATGCCCGCGTTCGGCGTGACTGCGCTGCTGGTGGTGCCGGCGGTGATCATCGCGGCGCTGCTCGCACTGCCGCTCGGCATGTTCGCCGCGTGGCGGCAGAACAGCGGAACCGATACGCTGGTGGTGACGGCGGCGACCTTCTTCCTGTCGGTGCCCAGCTTCTGGCTGGGGCTGATGATGCTGCTGTTCTTCGGTGTGAAGCTCGATCTGTTTCCAGTGGTCGGATATGTCTCGCCGTTCGACGATCCGGGTGAGGGGCTGCATTATCTGGTCCTCCCGGTCACGACGCTTGCGCTGATCGAGGCGGGGGTGCTTGTCCGCCTGGTCCGCGCCAGCACCATCGAGGTGCTTCAGCTCGATTATATCGCGCATGCCCGGTCGAAGGGATTGTCCGAGCCCGCAGTGGCGCGCCGCCACGCGTTCCAGAATGTCATGGGCCCGACCTGGACGATGATCGGGCTGGCGCTTGGCGGCCTGCTCGGCGGCGCGGTGGTGATCGAAACCGTTTTTTCCCTCCCCGGTCTCGGGCGATTGATGGTCGAGGCCGTCTTCGCCCGCGACTATCCCGTCATCCAGGGGTGCATGGTCATCGTGATGCTCAGCTATGTCGGCGTCAATCTGGCGGTCGAACTGACCGCTCCGCTCATCTGCCCGTCGCTGCGCCATGACTAATTCGTTCCGCGCACGCGCCGCACGCTTCGCTGCGCGCCCGAGTGGCGCCGTCGGCGGGATCCTGGTCATCCTGACTCTGGTCGCCGCGCTCGCGGGTGCGATCGCCACGCCCTATGATCCGACATTGGTCGATTTTTCGGCGAGATTGTCGCCGCCCTCGCTCCTGCATTGGCTCGGCACCGACGAATGGGGGCGCGACGTGTTCAGCCGCTTGCTGGGCGGTGCCGCGATCACCGTCGCGGTGGCTGCGCTGACCACTGCCATGGTCACTGTATTCGGCGCCGTGCTCGGCGCGCTGTCGGCCTTTGCGGGCGGCTGGCTGGATCGCATCGTGATCGCGCTGATGGACGCCCTGCTTGCCTTTCCGGCACTGGTGATGGCGATCGCGATGACGACGGTGTTGGCCGGATCGTCGCTGGCGCCGGTCATCGCGCTCACCGTCGCCTATCTGCCCTATATGGTGCGGGTGGTGCGGACGAACGTGCTCACGATGCGCAATCGCGATTTCATCACCGCGTCGAAGATCATCGGCAATCGGCCGCTCTATACGCTGGCCCGCCATATCCTGCCCAACACGGTCGGGCCGGTGCTGGTCATGTCCACCTCTCTGTTCGGATGGGCATTGCTCGCCGAATCGGCGCTGTCCTTTCTCGGGCTCGGCCTGCCACCGCCGGCTGCGAGCTGGGGTGGCATGCTGGCCGACAGCCGCAATTATTTCGCCGATGCGCCCTGGCTTGCGATCGTGCCCGGCGTGGCGATCTCGGGCGCGCTGCTCGGCATCAACCTGTTCGGCGATTCCTGCCGCGATCATTTCGACCGGAAGATGAAGGCATGACGCGCGACGCAGGAAATCTCGTGCTTTCGGTAGACGGGCTGACGATCACCGCGCCCGGCGGGCGGGCGGTGGTGAATGATGTCAGCCTGTCGCTGAAGGCCGGTGAAATCGGTGCGCTCATCGGTGAATCGGGCAGCGGCAAGACCACGATCGGGCGCGCCGTCCTCCGGCTGCTGTCGCCCGCGCTCACCATCACCGAGGGGTCGATCTGCTTCGAGGGACAGGATCTGGTCCGCGCCGATCCCGCCACTTTGCGCAGCCTGCGCGGCAGGCGCATGGGCGCGGTCTTTCAGGAACCGATGACATCGCTGAACCCGTCGATGACGGTCGGACGGCAGATGATGGAAGCGCTCAGGCTGCATGAAGGCGTCTCGGCGCGCGAGGCCCGGGCGCGCAGCCTCGAGATGTTGCGCCGCGTCCGGATCAGCGATCCGGCCCGATGCTTTGACGAATATCCGGGCAAGTTTTCGGGCGGCATGCGGCAGCGTTTCATGCTGGCATCCGTGCTGCTGACCCGTCCGGCGCTGCTGATCGCGGACGAGCCGACCACCGCGCTCGACGCGCTCATACGCCGCGAGATCATGGAACAGATGGTCGAACTGACGCGCGAGCTCGGCACGGCGGTGCTGCTCGTCAGCCATGATCTCGGCATGGTATCTCAATATGCGGATAGCGCGACGGTGCTGCATGACGGGGTGGTGGTCGAACAGGGGGACGCGCGCAAGATCCTGCTGGAACCGCGGACCGACTATATGCGCCGTTTCGTGGCGGCCTTGCCCAGTCGCCCGGCCACGGCCCATGCGGAGGTCGCCGACACGAAACTGATCGGCGTATCCGGCCTCAATGTCGCCTTTCCGTTGAAGCGCCCGCTGCCCTTCGGACCCCGGCGGCAGGTCCGCGCCGTCAAAGGTGCGAGCTTCGACATCCGGCGCGGCGAGGTGCTGGCGGTCGTGGGTGAATCGGGTTCGGGAAAGACCACGATCGGCCGCACCTTGCTGGGGCTGCACCGCGTCGCGTCCGGGGCGATCGAATTCGGTACCGCATCCACCGACGGCATCCAGATGATCTTCCAGGATTCCTATTCGTCGCTCGATCCGCAGATGACGATAGAACGGATCGTGGCGGAGCCGTTGCGGCACGATGCGCAGCTGACGCGTGATGCGCGGCTGGAACAGGCGCGGCAGATGTTGCGCGAGGTCGGCCTCGCCGAGCCCTTCTTTGCTCGCTATCCCCACGAACTGTCCGGGGGGCAGCGCCAGCGTGTCGGCATTGCACGGGCGATCGTGGCACAGCCCGCGCTGGTGGTGGCCGACGAACCCGTGTCGGCGCTCGACGCATCGGTGCAGCGTCAGGTGCTCGACCTGCTGATGCGCCTGAAACAGACCTACGATCTCTCCTATCTCTTCATCTCGCACGATCTGGGCGTCGTCGAGGAGATCGCGGATCGCGTAATCGTCATGTATCGCGGGCGGATCGTCGAGGCGGGGTCGCGCGAAGCGATCTTCGACCGGCCCCGCCACCCCTATACCCACCAGCTGCTCGAAGCGACGCCGCGCATCGTTCGGGGGCGGGGCGACCATTATGAACTCGTCGTCGCGCCGACCGGCGATGCGGCGGCACCACCCGGTTTCGCCTATCATCAGGCGGATGACGATGATGCCGCGGAGATGGTCGATCTTGGCGGTGGACACCAGGTGCTGTGCTCGCCCTTGTCCGGTGCCTGATAGCCCGGTGGGCGGATTTTTGCGGTCAGGCGCATAATTATTGAAAGCGACCGCGGTCTGGTCGCCGTTTAGAAATCGGCCTTTGACACGTCACCGACGAAGCGCCCGGAGCGAAGTTACATGAGCATTACCCCACGCGACAAAGCCGATCTGCTGCGATTTTTCGGCGGCTCGCTGATGCCCGGCGAGGTTGTCGACGTGATGCTTCGCAACAGCCGCATGTTTCCGCATGCGACCATCGCGCGCGGGGCAGGGCTGGCGCGACCGTTGCAGGTGGCAGCGAAACCCTTCCCGAAGATCGAGATGACGCAGGACGGCCGGACATTCGATCTTGCCGACTTCATGTCAGTCAACCGCGTCGCCGGCGTCCTGGTCATGAAGGACGGCCAGGTCGTGCTCGAGGATTACGAACTGGGCCTCGACGCAGACACGCACTGGGCCTCCTGTTCGGTCGCGAAGTCCTTCACATCCGCGCTGGTCGGCGCCGCCATTCTGGACGGCGCGATCGGCGATCTCGATGCGCCGCTGACCGACTATGTCGATATCGGCGGCCCCTATGCCGAGGTTTCGGTGCGCCAGCTGCTGCGCATGTGCACGGGCGTCAAATGGAGCGAGGAATATGTCGATCCGCGCTCCGAGCGTCGCCTGCTGCTCGACCGGCAGCTCGAATTCAGCCCGCGGGCGGTGGTCGCCCATATGTCGGGATTGAGCCGCCTGACCCCGGCGGGTGGTGCGTGGGCGTATAATACCGGTGAATCCTATCTGGTGGCGGCGCTGCTCGAAAATGCGACCGGCCGGTCGCTGACCGATTATCTGTCAGAGAAGATCTGGTCGCGCCTCGGCATGGATCAGGACGCGACATGGTGGCTCGACAGTCCGGGTGGCATGGTGGTGTCGGGCAGCGGCATGGGCGCCACGATGCGCGACTATGCGCGCTTCGGTCAGTTCGTGCTCGACGACGGCGTGATCGACGGTGAGCGGGTGGTGCCCGCCGGCTGGTTCCAGGAGGCTGGAAGCCCCTATCATATCGGCGAAAAGCTGGTGCCCTATGGCTATATGTGGTGGGTTCCCGAACTGCAGGCCCCCGAGCTCGAAGGCGCGTTCCAGGCCGAAGGCATTTACGGCCAATATATCCATGTGAACCCGCGCGAAAATCTCATGATCGTGTTGCTCAGTGCCCGATCGAAGCCCAATTACCGGCTGCGCTACGAACTGAATGACGACGCCTTCTTCGCGGCGGTCGCGCGCGCGCTGCGATGACGAGCGAGACCGCCCGGCACATCCCCGCCGAATGGGCGCCCCATGATGGCATATGGATCGGCTTTCCCAGCCGGGCGGCGGTCTGGGGCTCCAATCTCGATGGCGCACAGCATGAGGTGGCGGCGCTGGCGCGCAGCCTGGCGACGGATGGCGGCGAGCATGTGTATCTGGCGGTCGGCAACCGGCCGGCGCGGGATCGTGCGCTGAGCCTGCTGGCCGATGTGGCGCATGTCGAGATTCCGCCGTTCGATGTCGGCGACGTCTGGTTGCGCGACACCGGGCCGATCTTCAGGGCGGACGGCTCGGCCGCGGCCTTTGCCTTCAACGGCTGGGGCGAGCAGTTCGAGCATATCGACGACCTTCATGTGGCGCGCTCGATCGCGAGCCATGCCGGTGCGCGCCTGGATGAACATCCCTTCGTCCTCGAAGGCGGCATGCTCGATTTCGATGGCGAAGGCACCGCGCTCGCGACGCGGCAATGCGTGCTTAATCCCAATCGCGGCCGGCGCTGGTCGGAGAGCGATGCCGAAACTGCACTGCGCGAAACATTGGGTGTCGAGACACTGCTCTGGCTGGATCGCGGACTCGAACATGATCACACCCATGGTCATATCGACAATGTCGCCAGGTTCGCCGGTGCCGCGACCGTCCTGGTGTCCATCGGGACGCACGAGGACGGTGATGCGGCGCTCTATGACGCGATCGCTGATGCACTGACGGGCAAGATCGATGCACGGGGGCGTGCCGTAAAAGTGATCCGTATCGCGTCGCCCGGGCATGTGGTCGGGGATGACGGGGCACCGCTTGCGGCCTCTCATCTCAATTTCATCATCGCCAATCGGGCAGTGCTGGTGCCCGTCTACGGCACTGCGAGCCAGGCGCTGGCGCTTGAGCAATTGCAGTCCGCATTCCCCGGCCGCACTGTGATCGGCCTTCCCGCCAATAGGCTGTTGACCGAGGGCGGGTCTTTCCACTGTATCAGTCAGCAGCAGCCGGCGATCCGGACGAGCGGAGGATCGCGTGTTTCCACTTGAAGGCATATTGGTCGTCAGCCTCGAACAGGCCGTGGCAGCGCCCTTCTGTACGCGGCAGCTCGCCGATCAGGGTGCGCGTGTCATCAAGGTCGAGCGCCCGCAGGGTGGGGATTTCGCACGAAGCTATGACCAGCGCGCGCATGGCATGTCCTCGCATTTCATATGGGCGAACCGCTCCAAGGAAAGCGTCGCGCTCGACCTGAAGGACCCCGCCGATCTGGACGTGCTGCGCGGCCTGATCGGGCAGGCAGACATATTCGTCCAGAATCTGGCGCCGGGCGCGGCGCGGCGGATGGGGCTGGACTATGAAACCCTGTCCGCCGGCAATCCCCGGCTCATCCTGTGCGATATTTCTGGCTATGGTGCCGGCGGCCCAGATCAGGACCGCAAAGCGTACGACCTGCTGATTCAGGCGGAATCGGGTTTCCTGTCGATCACCGGAACGCAGGACCAGCCCGCCAAGGCGGGGTGCTCGATCGCCGACATCGCGGCGGGGATGTACGCGTACAGCAATATCCTGAGCGCGTTGTTCGCTCGCGAGCGAACCGGGGCCGGGCGGTACATCGATATCTCGATGCTCGAGGCGATGGTGGAGTGGATGGGATTCCCGCTTTATTACGCGCTGGACGGGGCATCGCCGCCCGAGCGTGTGGGGTCAGGCCATGCAACGATCTGCCCCTATGGCCCCTTTCCCACAGCGGATGGCGACATCATCCTCGCCGTTCAGAATGATCGTGAATGGGCTGCGTTTTGTTCACTGGTCCTGGGCGCACCGGCCTTGGCGGAGGATCTGCGGTTCGACACGAATATGCGCAGATCGGCCAATCGCGACGCGCTGAGCGGGATCATCCGCCAGGCCATTGGCGGACTGCCAAGGACGGATGTCGAAAAGCGGTTGGATGCCGCCAGGATCGCGCATGCCCCGCTCAATGCCATGGCGGACATCTGGTCTCATCCCCAGCTCCGCGCCCGCGATCGCTGGACCAGTGTGGATACCCCGATCGGGGCACTGCCGAGCCTGCTTCCGCCAGGCCAGAGTGTTGCGTGCATGAAACCCGTTCCCGCTCTGGGCGAGCATACCGACGCGATATTGCGGGAATTCGGGTTTCGCTGAGGATGTCGCTGACTTGATCGACGGCGCCCTCAAAACGGGATCTCGGGTCGGCGGCGCCCGGCATTAGCCGGGCGCCGCCGCCTTACCCGCGCAGCTTGCCGGCCATGCCGATGATGTCGTTGAGCGGGTTGCCGTCGCCATCCAGGTCGAGCATCGAGGTCAGGTTGCCGAGGCCGCCGCCCGCAGGCGCGGCTTGCTGCGCCGACTGTCCGCCACCGAGCACACCACCCAGCACATTGCCGAGCATGCCGCCCAATCCGCCACCCAGTCCACCGTCCTGGGCCGTGTCACCGCCCTGGCCGGCATTGTTCTGACTGAACATATAGCCCGCCACTGCCATGGCGAGGATCGGCAGCATCTTCTTGAGGATAGCCGGATCGATCCCGGTCGAGGCCGCCGCGCTGCCCGCGACCTGCCGGCTGACATCCTTCGATCCGAAGATCTGGCCGAGAATACCATTGCCCTGGTCCACCGGAGTCGCCTGCTGGCCCAGCACCGCCTCGAGCAGTCCGCCGCCGCCCATGCCGCCGATCATCCCGATCAGTCCACCGAGCCCATCGGGCTGCGCCTGCGCGTTGTTCTTGAAACCGCCCAGGATCGCCGGCAGCAGTGCCGCCGCGCCGGCCTGGGCCGTCCCGGTATCGACGCCCAGTTCGCGCGAGATCGAATCCAGTGCGCCGGTCTGCTTCAGAATATCGGCGATGTTCATATGGAATCCTCTCATTGCACACTGAACACGAGCATATCGACGATGGTGTCACCGTGCATCGCAGTTCTTGCGAAGACACAATAGTTATCATTCGTCGTCGTTGATTATCATGAAAGCGCCGACATATTCTGGCCCGTCCGGCCTTCGCCCGGCGCGCCGATGGTGACCGACGCCTGAAAAGCTGGTGTCGACCCAACGATGCGGCATCGAAGTGGAAATCGCGGTGACAAAAAAAGGGCGACCCGGTTCGTTCGAACCGGACCGCCCCCTTTTTTGCGATCGTCAAATCCCGATCAGAACTTCACGCGGCCACTCATCGTGAAGTAGCGGCCGACCACGTCGTGATAGGCCGGGCCGACCGGGCTGATCGGTGGTGCGACGTCGAACACGTTGTTGACGTTGCCCGACAGCGTGAACTGCTCGGTCACCTTGAACTGGATGCCGAGGTCGAGATAGGTTCGGGAGCCGATGTCGTTGTTGACCAGATAACCGGTCTTCGCCGCAGCAGTGGTGGCGATCGACTCGATATATTCTTTCTGGAGCAGATGGTTGAACTTGCCGCCATCGACATATCTGACGCGGGCATCAAGGCCGATCGTCTCGCCCTGATAGCTGATGCCCAGCAGTCCGCGCCATTTGGGAATGGCGTTGCCGGTGCCGACGCCGACATCGCCGGCACTGTCGACCCGCGACACGCCGGTGTCGAAGACGAACTTCTTCACATGGGTGGCCAGTGCGCGGATGCGCAACGTCCCTGGAATGGACGCGCTCACCGACGACAGCGACGTCGCGTACGACGCCTCGATGTCGAAGCCGCTGGTCTCGAACTTGGCGATATTCTGCGAGTTCGACCGCACTTCCGTTACCGTACCCGTCGCATCGCGGGTGATGACTGCGCAGGCGGCTGTGCTTCCGTTCCGGCAGGCGAGAGTCAGGTTGGAACCGGACAGCGTCGTGATCGCACCCTGGATGCTGACATCGTAATAGTCGACGGACAGGTTGAAGCCGGGGATGAACTTCGGCGAGAAGGTCGCGCCGATCGTGGTTGTGTGGCTGATCTCGGGGACCAGGCCGATATTGCCGCCGGCCAGGGTCCGGACCGCCTGCGGGTTCGAATTATAAGCCGGATTGGCAGCGATACGGCCTGCGGAGTCCTGATCCACCAACGGGCCGATGCCGATGCTCTGCGTGGTGAACAATTCGCCGACGGTTGGTGCGCGGATATCGCGAGACCGGGTTCCGCGCAGCAGCAGCATATCGAACAGTTCGAGGGTGCCGCCGCCCTTCCACGACCAGATTCCGCCGCTGCGGCTATAGTCCGAATAGCGCGCGGCGCCGTTCAGATCGAGCTTGGCGGTGCCCTCGATGTCGAACACCGGCAGCGCGATTTCGCCGAACCCTTCCTTGACGTTGAAGCCGCCGCTGACCGGCGCGCCATAAAGCCCGACGCCGCCATAGGGGCTTGGAGAGATGCGATCGAACGCGCTACTGGCCGCGATCTGTTCTTCGAACCGCGCCTCGGCACCGAACACGATGGTGATCGGCGTGGACCACAGAGAGAAGAGATCGCCTTGGATCTCCGCCGCGACCGAGTCGAGCTTGTTGGTGGTGTCGTTCCGCTGCGTGCCCATGACATAGGCGAGCGCTTCCGGCGAGGCGTTGTTCCTGCCGAACAGGTTCAGCGGGCGGCAGGCAGCATCGTCATTGGTCGTGATCGCATCGGCATTGATTGCGCAGACGGCCTGGCCGCCGACCGAGACTGCGTTGATCGCGTTGTTGAACCTGGGGTTGGCGACCGAGTTAATGATCGAGTTGGCGACACGCTGTTTCCACTCGACCTCGCCATGGCTGAAATGCGCGCGTGCCTTCCAGCTGCCGCCCAGATCGGCATCGATGCCGATCGCGCCTTCCTTCTGGGTGCGCGTGCCCGAATAGTTGAGCATGTACTGGCCGTCGAGGAACTTGCCCAGCGTGAAGCTGGTCTGGCCGGCCGCGTTCAGCGCGGCGCGGGCAGTCGCATTGAGGAACGGATTGGTCGCCTGGATCGTGTAGCTGGTCGGCTGGCCGATATTGGGGATGAAATCATATTGGGATTTCGACCGCCCATAGGCGACGTCCGCCCACAGGACGACGCCGCCAAAGTCGTAGCTGGCGCGACCGAAGGTGCTGATCCGCTCGAGCGGGGTGGTCACGATGATGGCGTCGTACAGGCCGACCGCGTCGGCGCCGCCGAGGACCTGGCTCGGGAACGGCGTTGTCGCCGGATTTCCGGCGAGCGACGTGCCACGGCCATAGGTGCGCAGCGAGCCGTCTTCGTTGAACATCTGGCCGGCGAGCACGCCGCTTGTGATCAGGCCGGCAGACACCTGGTTGCCGTAGTTGACATCGCGCACCAGCACCTGACGAAGATCGTTCGGATCGGTCGGGTTCAGGCGAACCACGCCTGCGCTGCCGAGCTGTGAACGCGAGTTCCGGTCCTTGATCGCGGCATCTTTGACATATTCACCGCTGAACATGATCTGGCCGCGGCCATCGGCGAAGGACGTGCCGGCGGTGATATCGCCGCCATAGCGGTGGCCATCGCCGCGCGACGAGATACCGCTCTGCGCGCCGACGGTGACGCCCTGGACCTTGTCCTTCAGGATCAGGTTGACGACACCCGCGATCGCGTCCGAACCATAGGCGGCGGAGGCGCCGCCGGTGACGATCTCGACGCGATTGACCAGCCCGAGCGGGATGTAGTTGAGATTGTTGTTGCCGACGAACCGGCGGCCGTTAACCAGGGTCAGTGTACGCCCGGCCCCCAGACCGCGCAGATCGACAGGAGCACTGCCGCTAGACGTGTTGCCGACCGACACCTGCGGGGTCGTCGTCGGGCGGAATTGCGGCGAATCGTTCAGCACTTGCTGAAGGTTGGGGCGCTGACCTTGGCGAAGTTCGACGTCGCCGATCACTGTGGTCGGGCTCGGCGCGTCGAAGCCGGCGCGCTCGATGCGCGATCCGGTGACGATGATTTCCTGACCGGTCGATGCTTCGTCTTCGGATTGCGCAGACGTGGTTTGCGCGAATGCCGCAGATCCTGAAAAAAGTGCCGTCGCCAGAACAGCAGCACTGGTCGTGCGGACAAGGATTGGTCTGATCGTCGAAATGATGGTGCGCATCTTAAAAGCCCCCTCTTTGTGACTACGCGATGTGCGAGCCCGATTACGACATTTTGTCCTGATCGGGATTCGCTTTTTCTTTCCTAGATCACAATCACCGCTTTGGATATCTGTTTGTATTGGCGCGTGGAGCAATAGGTTCCGGGATTTTCGGGGCATGGGCCGCCGCTGGCAACGCGATTTTGGGTTGGTGCATTGCTCAGGCTGCGCACCGTTCCCCTTCCGGGACCAAGCGCCTGGCGAGAGTATTTCGCGCATCACCCTTTCGATGGCGAAGGATGACTGGTGTGGCCTAGGCATTGCGCCAGGTTCGCCGACAATCAATGCCGCGCTGGGTTCCGGCTGGTTTCTGGAAAGCGTCACAGGGCACTTCACTCTGGTTTGCAACGGCGCCGAGTTGCCTCTGCCGGACGGAGTGTGCTCGATCGACCTTGCAGCCATCTCCGTAAGCGAAGTCGTGGCCGAACGTCTTGCGCTCGACGCGGGGGCTGCCATGCTGATCCGCCCCGATCACTATGTCGCCGCGCGCTGGAAGCGGCCGGATGCCGAACATGTGTGCGCCGCATTGTTGAAAGCTCAGGGTCGATGACGTTGATGACCGAAGCCAATCTGACGAAGCCCGACGAGGTTTATGCCCGTCTGCTGGACGCACACGCCGGATGCGACGCCGCAGCGAGCCAAGAGTTGAATGCGCGTCTCATCCTGATCCTGATGAACCATATCGGGGACGAGCGCATCCTCATGGAGGCGATCGCAAAAGCGAAAGGATGTTGAAAATGCTTTCAGTCCTGCGCGAACCGCACCGACGTTCGGATGACCAGGGGCGCAGTCGAGCTTTGGACTGACAACCGGGCCGACGCGGTGCGTTCGAAAAGGCGGCCGCCGTCGAAATCCTCGCGCGAGCGCTTTGACGCGGCGGCGCATGTCCGCGCATAAAAGCCATGCAATATGTCGAAAGAACACGCCAATCCATTCCTGGAGACAGGGCCATTCGAGGCGACACCGGCAGCAGTCCAAGCGTTGCTGGTCGATGCGGCGCGAGCTCGACGGGCCCTGACCTATTCGGAATTGCTCGGAATGCTCGGCTACCGATTCACTCGCCCCAAGATGCGGGCGCTGCTTCGGGTCGTCGGCGAGGTCGAGGCGGACGCTCGTCGGAATGGCGAGCCCGATCTCGCGGTGCTGCTTGTCCGCGAGTCCGACGGGCTACCGGGGCAAGGCTGGTGGACGACGGCGAGCGTCCGCGCCGAATATCAGGGTGAGGACAAAGGTCCGGACGCAGCCAACTTCGTCCGCGGTCGTCAGAAGCTCGCCTTCGACTATTGGGCTGAGCACAGCGGCACATCGCCAGCGACCAAAGCCGGATAGGCCGATGCAGTCGGATCTTTTCTCCGAGGATCGAGCGATCGGACCGGCTTTGCGCGAAGCCATTCTGTCCGGGAGGAAGAGTGCGACCTCATGTCCGCATGCGAGGAAGCCGCGCTGCCGTCCTTTCGCTTCCAGTTTGGCTCAGCAATCGGCACTGCGGACCTTCGACTGGATGCGAACTTTTGTAGGATTCCGCCGACCTGATCACCTCCGGTTCGTCGGATTGGCTTGAGAGCGCCGGCTCAAGAGGTCTTGTGGGCAGCAGTCAGGGATTCGAGAAAGATGACCGCATCCATCGCTCTTTTCGGCAGAATCTCGGTTTCAGTCCTGTGATTGGCTCGAATGGTCTGTCGGGAGCGAAGCCAGCTGTTCGCGGATTTTCGAAGGTCGACAAGGTAATTTCCGGGGCCGACCTCGGCGAGCGCTGCATTCAGGCTGCCTTTATCGCCTGCGACAGGCGGAAGCCCGGGGCCATTGCGTCCGGAGGCCATTGCAACGATGGCCAGCTTGCGACCAAGTGCAGCGCGCAGATGCTGGCCCATCGCCATTGGTGCCCGTCGATAGACCGACCAGATCCCGCCGCGTGTCGCCGCGTTCATGGCGTGTCCGTTATGCGCGAACACGAGGACGCGGCCGTCCAGACCCTCCCGGTCGAGCACCCAACGCGCATTCTCCGCCATCGCTGCATCGCGCACGGCATCGGCCTTCCAGTCGTCCGGCGAGAGGTTTTCCGTAGGCGGCTGCGACACCTGGAACATATGCTGGAGCTGCCGTGCAAGCGCGGCATTGCGTCTTGCCCAGGCGAATTCCTTTTCTCCGGATGACGCGATCAGGCGCGCGCGGTGACGATCGAGATAGCGCTCGAGCTGGCCTATGATTGCTCGTTGGCGCCGCTGATCCGCCAGCCCCAACGCCCTGTAACCGGTTTCGGTGAAACGACCGGCGATGCCGCAAACCGCGTCCCGAACCGGCCCCGACGGATCGAAGCGATGGAGATAGGTGGTCACCGCGTCGAGCGTGATCCGCGCATTGCCCCATCCATTGGCATCGCCTCCACTCATGTCCATGCCGTAGAATGAGATCTTGCGTGTGTGCGCGGGGTCCCGATTGTACCGGCGCATCCATTCAATCAGCTGGAGGTTCTCGGAAAAGCGCCAAAACCCCCAGCTCAAGCCCGTACGGATGAGCGCACGGCCATCGCCTTCCCCACCCGCGACATAGTCGTTCAGCCGTCGAGCCTCGACCGTTCCGCTCTCGATCGCGATCGCGGTGAATCCCTGTCGCTCGACGAGATAGCGGAACAGGCAGTTGCGCACGGCAAGCGGTTCGTGCGCGCCGTGCGCGGGTTCGCCGAGTGCGACCATATCGGTTTCACCCGATAGCCCCGCGATCGAACCGAAGTCGGGTGTTTCGGCCTCGACGTCGCAATGGGGCAGCGGGATGGCGTGATCGCGGGCCCAGTGCACGAACGCCGCGGCCGGGTCGGGCGTATGCCGCTCGGCCCGAGCCGGTTGCGTTGCTGCATTCCCCGCCACCGCACAGGCGAGCGTGATGCCAAGGGTGACGACGCGGTTCACGGGTGAGGCCGCAGCGCTCAGATGCGTGCCTTGAGCCTGGTCCCGATGACACGGGGGCGCGGTCGCGTTCCGAAGCCCACCGCTTCCAGTGCGTCCTGCCGGCCATTTTCATCCAGAAGATTGTCGCCGAAGAGTTCGACGGCCCAGCGGCCATGCTCGAATCCGATGCGCGCATTGAGGAGGTTGAGCACGTTCGACGGAAATTCGACGATGCCGGAGCTTCGGTCCGTCGTGGTCGACGGGCCGATCAGATTGTAATCGACGCGCGCGAAACCCGGCGAGTTGGCACCCCAGTTGAATCGATATTCCGCGGAACCAGACAAGGCATAGTCCGGCACATAATCCAGTCGATCGCCTTTGATATTGGCTTGCGACGTCGGCAGGATCGACACGAGCGTCGCCTTCGTCATGTTCCCGGAAAATTGCAGGGTCAGATTGGAAACGGGGTCTACGGAAAACGACCAGTCCACCCCGTATATTTCGGCGTTGCCGGCATTCACCAGGGTTCCCGCGAACGCGCTGGTGAAAACAAAGGCCTGATAATCCTTGTACGTGCTGAAGAACCCGTTGACCTCCCAGCGAAGCTGGCGGACCGCGCCCTTGGTGCCGATCTCGTAAGACCATACGGATTCGGGATCGTAGCTTGTCGAGCCCTGGAACCCGCCGCTGCGGAATCCCTTGGCGACGTTGGCATAGATCGATGCACTGTCAGCGACCTTGTATGAGGCATAGAAGCGCGGATTGACGCTCTCGAAACTGCCGGCGACATCGGGCGTTCCCGGCCGGAGCCGCTTGCGACGATCATGGAAGTAACGAATGCCCGAGCCGATGTCGAAGCGATCCGTGATCGAATAGGATATGTCGCCGAACACGGAAATCGATTTGGATTTCGTCGTGTCCTGCAGAGCGGACACCCCATCGAATACCCCGTCGAAATAGAGGTCGAGCGACTGGAGGCGGAATGTTTCCTCATTCGCGTAGAAGGCGCCGACAACCCAGTTCAGGTCCCGTTTTCCCTTCGAGCTCAGCCGCACTTCCTGGGTGAAAACGTCGCCGTTCAGCACTTCGCTGTTGAACGTCTCGAAACCCGGGAATTTGAGCGCGATTCCGGCGCTGGTCTTTCGCGCGTCGACCTTGCTCGTCGAGCTCATCAGCTCGACTCCGCCCAGATCGTATCGCGCCGTCAGATTGTAGAGCTCATATTTATCCGTGAAATATTCCTGTGCCAGCGGATCGCCATTGGTGAAGAATACGTCATTGTTGCGGTCGGCGCCCACGTTCAGCCCATCGCCCTTGTTCCGATGGACCACGACCGTGGCCTCGACGCTCAACGCATCGCTTGGTTTCCACAGGCCCTTGGCGCGAACGTTTCTGATCAATTGATCGTTGATGTCTTTCCGCCCGGCATCGGGCTGGTCGATCCAGCCGCCAAGATTGGCCAGCGTTCCGGACACGCGGATGCCGAGCGTATCCGCGACGATCGGCACGTTGATGAAGCCGTTGAGCCGCTCGCTGAAACCCCCGCCCTTGGTGTCGTAGAGCGACAGGCTGGCCTCGCCGGACACGGCGCTCAGATTCGGCCTTCCGGTGATCATCCGCACCGTCCCGCCGGTCGAACCCTGCCCATAGAGGGTGCCCTGGGGACCGCGCAGCACCTCGATACGCTCCAGGTCGACCAATTGCAGGTCGAGCTGCGCGAATGGCGAGGATGTGACGGGAATCTCGTCGACGTAAACGCCGACCAGCGCGGCATTGCCATTCGGATTGGCAACGCCGCGCATGAAGATCTGATTCTGGCCGGGGCCTTGCTCAAGGACAACGAGCCCGGGCACGGCACGCGACAGGTCGAGCAGGGAAACCACGCCGCGCTGGTCGAGCTGTTCCTGCGAAATGGCGGTGATGCTCATCGGAACGTCGATGATCCGCTGTTCGCGGCGCGACGCGGTCACGATGATGTCGCCACCGTCATAGTCCGCTGGATCGCCGGCCTCCGCGAGCGGCGCCGGCCGCTCGATGCGATACCCGCCCTGCATGGGAACGGCGCGCAGGCCGCTTCCGCTCAGCAGGCGCGCAATCGCTTCGTTCACGGGCATCCTGCCCCGCAACACGGCCGACCGCTTGCCTTCGGTCACGTCGCTCGGCGCCATCACCAGCGCGCCGGACTGCTTGTTGAATTCGATCAGCGCGCTCGACAGAGGCTGGGACGGAATGTCGAAAGACCGTGTCGCCACCTGCGCCGACGCGGGAGACGCCAGCGCGACGGCACCGATCGAAACCGATGCCAAGCTCAAAGTTGCGAGAAACGCGGCCTTTTTCATGATCATAAATGCCCCCAATTATGCCGCCGACGGTGTTGAAGCGGTCGGTCTGAAAGGGAGACGCGTGACTTCCGGAAATGGTCGGATTTTTTTGGTGTCAGATGTTCGCCGTCATTTTGTCGGATAGACGATGTAGCCGCCATCCGCCCGGCCCTGTACCTTCACCGGCGCGATCGCGCTGAGGCCGCTCATGAACGCGCGCACTTCGCTGGTCTTGAGAGCGACGGTCAACCGCGTGCCAGACGCGGCATTTCCATCGAGGGTGATGCCGGGGCCATAATAGCGATTCATGTCGTCGATCAGGTCGCCCAGACGGACATTCTCGTAAACCAGCCGTCCTTCCCGCCAGGAGCCGGCAGCCGCGGCGGCCATGACGGGCAAGGCGCGCGCGCCTGGGTCAGGCCGATGATCCGATGATGCATTTCCGACCGCGACTTCCGTCCGCTGGCCGGCTCGCAGTTCCACCGATGCGGTATCCGCATGTTTCGCATCGACCTGGCGGACCTTGACCACGCCTTCAAGCACCGAGACGCGGACACCGCGGTCGCTGCGATTGACGTCGAACTTGGTGCCGAGCACCCGGACGATCGAACCGCCGGCGTCGACCTCGAATGGGCGGGCCGGGTCCTTGACGACTTCGAAAAACGCCTCGCCGCCCGCAAGCTCCACCCGGCGGACCTTGCCCGCGAAAGCGACCTTGATTTGAGATCTGGGGCCAAGTGTCGCCAGCGATCCGTCGGGCAAGCGAAGCTGCCGGAGTTCCGCGACTCTGGTTTCATAACGATCGGTCGCATTGAAGATCGGCAAGGTGAGGAGCGCGATCAGCGCCGCCGCCGCTGCGGCCGCGAAGGTCGGCCACAGCCAGCGTCGACCTGTCCTTGCCTCAGGAAAGGGAATCACTGTCGGCCGAGCGGCGTTGCGCAACGCTTCGGCGTCGAGCGTCCCGACCGCGTCCCAAGTCTGGAGCAGGCGCGAATATGTGCCGGCATGATGGGGATCACGGCTTTTCCACTGCTGGAACGCTGCGAGTTCGTCGTCGGTCAACGGCCGCTCGTCGCCCAGGACGATCCACTCGCTGGCCTCTGCGATGACGCGTTCGTCATCGCCCGACTGCACGGACCGGCTCACCGTCCGCCCGCCCTGAGCAGCGCCAGTTCACAGCTGGCAAGCGCTTCGGCGAGGTATTTCTTCACGGTTGTAATCGACAGACCTTTCATCTCGGCGATGCGGCTGGTGCTCATGCCCTCGATCCGGTTCATGATCAGAACCTCTCTCCGGCTCTCGTCCAACTTCGTAATGGCTTTCTCGAGGACGCTCCATTGTTCCTTCGAGAGCAAGACGCGCTCGGGGTCGATCTGGTCGGATTTTTGTCCGATCTCCCTCATCGTCTCGCTGTGCAGGCGCCGGATCTTCAGGCGCCTGTGCTGATCGAACAGGTAATTCCGCGCGATGCGGACAAGGAACGAATAGGGATTTTCGATCGCCCGCGGATCGTCCAGCTTTGCGAACGCCTCGAAAGCGGTCTGCACGACATCGTCGGGTTCGGGTGGGCCGGATCCGAAGTTCGAGAGCACATAACGGCGGATCTGTGCGCTATGGCGGGCGTAGAGCGCTTCGAGGCCATTCGACGGTTCGGCCTCGCTGACTTCGTCCCTGTCTGATTCAGATGCCCGCATCGTCCGTCCTCACGCGCGAGTTCATCATGGGGGCAGGTCTGTAGCAAGCGGCAATCTTCAAAGCGGTCTCGCGGAAAATTTCCGACCAATTCGCGTGACGGTGCGTCCTTAATCGATCCACGCCCTTTCCGGGCGATGCGGATCGGTCCGGAGGCATTCGCGTCGCTTCTCGATCCTATTTTCGATGGAGACACGCCATGCGCCGTTTCAATTCTACCCTGGTTTCGCTGGCGCTCACGATCATGCCGATTGCCGCCAATGCCGAAGCGCCTTCGCGTTCCGAACAATGGCTGGCGGACGTCGCGGCAATCGCGGACGATGCGAACGAGGGACGCGATACCGGTTCGCGCGGTTACCTGCGTGCCGCCGATTATGTCGAGCAGCGCTTCCGCACGATCGGCCTGGCCCCCGCAGGCGAAAATGGAACCTATCGCCAGCAGGTGGCGCTCGAAGAGCAGCGCATCGAGTATCCGAATTCCCGTGCGGCGCTGATCGGCCCTGATGGAAAACCTGCCCCGATCGCGCTCGGCAGCGACATGCTCGTCGGCGCGTGGGCGAGCCCGCGCCCGGCCGCGGTCGATGCACCCCTCGTCTTTCTGGGGTACGGGCTCCACCTTCCGGAGCACGGCCATGACGATTTTGCCGGCGTGGATCTCAAGGGCAAGATCGCTGTGGTGATCTCGGGCGGTCCGACCAGCATACCGGGCGCAGTCAAGGCAAATGGCCGGTCGGAACGCAACAGGCTGCTGGCCCAGGCCGGCGCATTGGGTGTGATCACGCTGACCGCGCCCAATCAGATCGAAATTCCCTGGGAGCGTCAGAAACTCCTCACGCTTCAGCCGAGCATGTACCTCGCCGACGCGTCGCTCCGCGATGTTCCGGACAATTTTTTCATCGGGAGTATGGATCCCGAAGCCAGTGAAAGACTGTTCGCCGGCACCAATTTGCGTTTCTCCGATCTGGCGGCCGCATCCGACGCATCCGCGTCGATGCTGCCCCTCGCGTTGAAGACCCGCCTGAAGGCGACGATCGCCACCAGCCGCCGCCCCCTGGTGTCGCCCAATCTGATCGCGGTCCTGCGAGGAGGGGATCCGAAGCTCCGTGACGAATATGTCGTCGTTTCCGCCCATCTCGATCATGTCGGGATCGGCCCGGCGATCAATGGCGATGCCATCTACAATGGCGCGATCGACGATGGTTCGGGGGTCGCGACAGTGCTCGACATCGCAGACGTCATCCGTGCCGGCGAGCTTCCCCGACGGTCGATCCTCTTCGTCATCGTGACGGCGGAGGAGCCGGGTCTGCTCGGCTCGACATATTTCGCCAGGAACCCGACGATCTCGCGGGACGGGATTGTCGCCGACATCAATTTCGACGTCCTGCTGCCGCTATGGCCTTTGACGAGCATCCTGGCCCTGGGTGACGGGGAAAGCACGCTGGGCGATCCGGCGAGAAATGCCGCCGCGCGTCACGGCCTTGCAGTCATTCCCGATCCCTTGCCCAACCGCAGCAGTTTCGTTCGCACGGATCAGTACAGCTTCGTGCGCGCCGGCATTCCCGCGCTTGCGCTCAAGTTCGGATTTCCACCGGGAACCGAGGCTTTCCGCCTGGAAGGGGAGTGGCGCGCCACGCGGTATCATTCGCCCGGCGACGATATCGGCCAGCCGGGAATCAAGCCGGCGGAGGCAATCCGCTTCAACGATTATTCGGCCGATGTCATACGCGATATCGCCAACCGCGCGTCTCGTCCGTCCTGGCTCGAGAACAGTATCTTCAGGCATTTTGCCCGGTAGGTTCGGGACGCCCGGAACGATCCTTCATTGCCCGTCGATTCTTTGATGATGCCGGTAACCTTGTGCAAGCCGCGAGAGTGGCTGTCTGCACCGCGCCGGCCAGACGCCGCATGGTAGGGATATGACGTCGAGGCAATTGAAGACAGGGAGGCGGGAAGCACGCGGGCGGTCTCGATTGCAATCCCTCTTGCGGCTCCTTAGCCTTCGCGCATGAAATCCGTCAGGCAGACGCCATTCTGGCTTATCCGGGATAGGCTGGAGCCCACTGCCACCGCAGGGGCATCGATCGAGCGGCCACGCCTTGTCGAAGCGATGTCGGGGGAAGAATTCCGTCGGATACTCGTCGTCGCGCCGCCCGGATTCGGGAAGACCGAACTGCTGGCTGAACGATTTCGGCGGGGAAAGGGCCCCGGTATCGATACGGCCTGGCTCGCCGCCGATCCGATCGACGATCCGTCGACGATCATCGCTTATCTCGCCGCGGGGCTGGGGGTCGATTCCGGTCCGCTTCTCGATCTGGCGGAGCAGGCGCCGGGCCGGGCGTTGCAGGGGCTGCTCGCCGCCATCGCCGCCCGCGAGACACCGGCGTCGTTGATCCTCGACGATGTGGATCAGTGGCGGATCGATGTGCGGGATGCCGTGCTGTTGCCGCTGCTTCGGCTCGCTCCCCGCAATCTGTCGATCATCTGCGCGCTCCGGTTCGCGGACGGGGCGTTCGGCAGGCATGTCGACCTGGTTCTGGGCCCCACCGACCTTCGCTTCGACCTCGATGAGGTCAAACGGCTGTGCGGGCGAAGCATATCGATGCACCGTGCCCGTACCCTGCTGCGACAGTCGCAGGGCTGGCCGAAACTGGTCGGGGTGCTGACCGAGCAATATCGACGTAGCATCACGCCCGCGATGGTGGAGGTCATCGTCGGGGCGTTCGCACGCAAAAGGCTGGCACCGCTTCTGACGCCGGAGGATCTGGACCTGCTGGCGAAGCTTGCCGCGTTGCGCGAGTTCGATCTTCCGCTTGCCCGACGCTTCGGTTCCGAGGACTCACTGGCCCGGTTGACGGAATTGACCCTGGTCGCGCCGACGCAGACACGCGAAGGTCTCGGCTTGGCCGTGAACCCGCTGCTGACGACCCGCTTGACGCCAGACGCCGGGCTTGATGCCGTGGCCGCAGTCCAAAGGACGGCGTTCGCCGATCTGTTCGAGCGGGCGGACTATGTCGCGGCGATGCGTTTCGCGGTCGAGATCGGCGACGATAGCCGCATCGCCGGAATTATCGATGTGTGTGATCCTCTGGAAATCTTCCTTGGACGCGGCACCACGCAGCTCGAGAAGATCACCGAACTCATCCCTCCCGAAGTCGTCGAGCGGGACACGCGCATTGCCTGTGCCTGTGTGATCAGCCTGCTCAAGAACGGGAAGATCCGCGAGGCCCGCGTCCTGATAGAGAAGGTCGCACCAAGGGTGGAGTCCCTGGAGGGCTCTGCCACGGTGGCGGAGAATGCGCACTTCTTGGTCGCGAAGGCACTGCTCAATATTCACCAGGGCAAAGCGCTTTCGCCACGCGATATCGGCGTTATGGCGGGCCTGGCCGAGCGCTGGGCGGAGCGGCTGCCCGAGGCGCGCAGTTGGATCGCTGCCGTGAAGACCCAGGCCGCGCAGGCCATGGGCAGGATCGCGGAGGCCCGCGCCGCGGCGCTCGAAGGCATCCGTGCCTGTCGCGATTTCGACGGCCGATATGCGACCTTCTACCATCATTGCGACCTTGGCGTTGTCGAGGCGATCGCGGGGCGCCGATCGCTGGCCCGCGAAACCTTCGCCCGCATCACGCGCGACTATCGCGACGTGATCCGCGCCGATGTGCGGCTGCGCGTTGTCCTCGACGCCTTCCTCATCGAACTTGACCATGAGGAGAATCCCCGGAATTTCGAGCCGATGGGCCGGTTGCGCACGATCTGCCGCGAGCTTCCCTTTCTGGAAGGCTGGCCCGACCTCTTCGCCGCGGCTTTCCGGACCTTTTCGGAGAAACTGGTGCTGGCCGGCGACCTGCACGGCGCCTTGGCCCTGCTCGATGCGGGCCGGGCCTATGCGGCGCGCGAGGGCGTCGATCCGCTCGTCTTCGTGCTCGATCATCAGCGGGCGATCATCCACATGATGACGGGCAACGTGTCAGCGGCGCAGGGCGCGGTGGCCACCTACGCCTCGCTGGACGGACAGGGCATCCTCGATCGTTCGTGGCGGGAGGTCGAGGCCTGTCTGGAGGCGCGCGCGCTGCTCGATCAGGCGGTACCGGATCGCGGATTGCCCCTTTTGCTGGCGGCAGGGATGTCGCATGCGGTGTTCAACGAACTGGGGCGATGCAAGGCGCGCTACGCCGCGTTGGCGGACCCAGCAAATCGCGGCCTGCGTGCGGAAATAGCTATGGCGATCGGCGCGGAGGACGGGACGTCCGTGGGCGCCGCGGACCATCTCCTCACGCCGCGCGCGCGCGAAGTGCTCTCTGCGCTTTCCACAGGCATGACCGACAAGGAGATCGGGCTGGAACTGGGCTTGTCGCCGCACGGTGTGCGTTATCATCTCAAGCGCGCTTATGCTCAGATCAACGTCGGGTCCCGCAGGGAAGCGTGCGAGAAACTTGCCCGCGCCACTGTCTTGGCCACACCCCCCTACTAATCAGAAAATACCCCCTACTAATCATCTTCATGGCGTCGCCGCAGCGTCGGTCCACAATGGGGCAACGATTACAAAAAGGGGGGCTCAGCCATGTCGGTATTGCGTTGGAGCATCTTGTTCGCCGGAACGTCACTCCTCGCGATGGGGCCTGCCGTCGCGCAGGAGGCCACGCCGACAAGCGATGATGAGGGCGTGATCGTGGTGACTGCGCAGAAGCGCGCGCAGAATCTGCAGGACGTGCCGATATCGGTGGCGGTCGCTTCGGCAGCCCAGCTTCGCGAGCAGAACATCGTTTCCTCGGTTTCGCTGGGCAAGGTCGTGCCGAACCTGACGGTCAACGACTATGGCAATCCGGCCTTCACCATCTTTACCCTGCGCGGCGTGTCGCAGTTCGACTTCAGCGACCATCAGGAATCGCCCGTTGCGGTGTTCACCGACGGCTCTTACGTCCCCTATCTGAGCGCGGTCGGCGCCAATCTGTTCGACCTCGAACGGGTGGAGGTGCTGCGCGGTCCGCAGGGCACCCTGTTCGGCCGCAATGCGACCGGCGGCGTCGTCCAGATGATCAGTGCCAAGCCAACCAGGGACCTGTCGGGCTATGCCCAACTCTCCTACGGCAATTATCAGTCGCTGCGCGCCGAGGGGGCGATCAGTGGGCCGATCGGCGGCGGCGTGCTGGGCCGGCTCAGTGTCGTGAAGGACCAGCATGATGGTTACTTCCGCAATCTCGCCGGCGGTGGCCGGAAGGGCGACGGCGATAATGTCAGCGCTCGGGGGCAGCTGTACAAGGAATTCGCCGACGGCAGCGATATCGGGCTGGTCGTCCGTTATTCGCGAGACACTGTCTCGACCATCCCGAACCGGACCCAGCCGGGTTATCCCGATCCGGTCACCGGGCTCTACGTCAATGGCAACGGGCCCGATTTTGTGGCTTTCTGTTCGGCCTTCTTCGGCACTCAGGTGGGCGCGAACGCGACCGACTGCCTGAGCGGCGACGTTGCGAGCAGCAATCGCTACCATATCCAGAACAACCGCATCGGCGGGGGGCTGAAGCGCACCAGCTATGGCGGAACGCTGACCGCCAATTTCAAACTGTCGGACGATGTCACCCTCACCTCCGTCACGTCCTACAGCCATCTCGACAAGGATTATCGCAACGAGGATTCGGACGGTACCTCGCTCGACTATCTCCTGTTCGAACAGGGCGCGGGCGCCCGCGACATCCAGCAGGAACTGCGGCTTGCCGGCAAGGGCGACTGGGGACAATGGTTGCTCGGCGCCTATTATCTCAACATCCATGGCGACTATGACAGCGGCTTCAGCTTCTATCCGACCGACCCCGATCTCCAGGCACTGGCCTCGAACCGCTGGAAGTTGAACACCCGCTCGATCGCGATCTTCGGACAGGGCGAGGTGAAGCTCGCCGACCGGCTGAAGCTGATCGGCGGCCTGCGCTACACCTGGGATCGCAAGATCATCGATTATCGCACCTCGTGCCTGGGCGCGGGCTGCAGCCTGTTCGGGCTGGACAATCCGGACATCGTGCAGGGTACCGGCTACAACGCCACCGTTCCCGGCGCCCGCCCGGTCCGCTCGACCGGCAATTGGGACGGGAAGATCCAGCTCAGCTATGAGCCGTCCGACGATCTGCTGCTCTATGCCGGCGTGTCTCGCGGCACCAAGGCCGGGGGATTCAACGCCGGCACGACGGCCTTCTACACCGTGGCGGAAACCCGCTTCGACGACGAGATGCTGACTGATTACGAAGCGGGCTTCAAGGCGAGCTTCGCCGATCGGCGACTGACCGTGAACGGCAGCGTCTTCTATTACGATTACAAGGGCGTCCAGCTGTTCAGCCAGCTCGGCACGTCGACGGTCACCTTCAACAGCGACGCGCGGATCCATGGTGCCGAACTGGACGTACGCGCGCGCGTCTCGTCGACCTTCGACCTGGGTATTGCCGGATCGCTGCTGGATACCCGGACCGATCCGATCGAGGTGGTGAACATCCTGACCGGCACCGTCTCGCGCAGCCGGCAGGCGCTGCCCAACGCGCCCAAGCGGACAGCCAGCCTTTATGGCCGCAAGATCTGGCCGCTCGGAGACTTCCACCTGACCACCCAGGGCGACGTCAAGTGGAACAGCTCCATCAAGCTCAATCTGATCGATTATCCCGCGACCCGGCAACCTGCCTATGCGCTGGCCAATGCCCGCATCAGCTTCGGCCCGTCCGCCGGCCCGTGGGAGATATCGGTCTATGCCCAGAATATCTTCGACAAGGCTTATAGCGTCGCGGCAGTGCCCTATCAGACGACCAACGGCGCGACCGTGAACATCTACGGCCCGCCACGACTATATGGCATGTCGGCGCGGCTGGCTTTCTGATCCCATGGTCATGATAGACGAGGAGCGTCTCCACAGTCTCGCCATGGGCGCGGCGGTGCTGAGCGCGGGCGGAGGATCCTTCCCTTATCTGGAGCACCTTCACGCCAGGGAGATGCTGCGCAGCGGCCGGCAGGTCGAGATGATCCCGGCGGATGCGCTGGCGGACGATGCCAGGGTCGCGCTGGTTGCCATGGTCGGTGCGCCGCTCGCGATGCTCGAACGGCTGGTCGATACCGATCATTTCACCCGGGCGGTGCATGGTCTGTCGCGCTATCTGGGCCATGGCTTCGACGCCGTGATGGGGTGCGAGATCGGGTGCCTCAACGCCATGATCCCCGTGCTTGTGGCGGGCAGCCTGGAGCTCCCGCTGGTCGACGCCGATACGCTCGGCCGGTCCTTCCCGCAGATCAACATGTCGAGCTTCGCGATCAACGGCGCAACCATGACCCCGATGGTCCTGTCGGACATCCGCGCGAACGAGGTCATCATTTCGCAAGCGGCCGATCCCGACTGGACCGAAATATTGGTGCGGTCGGCGACCACCGCCCTGGGCTCGGTCGCCGGGGTCGCGACGCCGGCGACTGGTGCCTTCATCCGGCAGAATGCGGTGATCGGCAGCTATTCACGGGCGATCCGGATCGGCGAGACGATCCTGGCTGCGCAGCGCGTCCATGCCGACGTCATCGCCCACCTGCTCGAGGAGAATGGCGGTCGTGAACTCGGGCGGGGGCGGATCAGCGACGTCGAACGGCGGATCGAGGGTGGTTTCGTCTGGGGAGAAGCAACGATTGCGCCCCTCGACGGCACGTCGCCAATCCGGGTCCGGTTCCAGAACGAATATCTGGTGGCGAGCCGGGGCGACGAATTGCTGTCGACCGTGCCGGACCTGCTGTGCCTGCTCGACATGGCGACCGGTGAGCCGATCGGTACCGAGGCGCTGCGCTATGCCCGGCAGGTATCGGTGATCTCGCTGCCCGCCATGGCTGAGCATCTGACGCCGCGCGCCATGGCTGCCGTGGGGCCGCGCGCCTTCGGCTATGATTTCGACCATATAACGCCTCACCTGGGACAGGGCCAACGGACATGTTGAGAATCGGAGTGGATGTGGGCGGCACGAATACCGATGCCGTGCTGATGGACGGATCGGGCGTGATCGCGGCCATCAAGACGCCGACCACGGCGGATGTGATGAGCGGTATCTCCAACGCGCTCGCCGGGCTGATCGAACGTGCCGGACCGCAAACCCGCGCCGCGCGCACGGTGGTGATCGGCACGACCCATTTCGTGAACGCGGTGGTCGAACGCAAGCGGCTCAACAGGGTTGCGGCCGTGCGGCTGTGCCTGCCCGCATCGTCGAGCATTCCGCCCTTCATCGACTGGCCGGCGGACCTGCGCGATCTGGTCCGAAGCGACGTCCATTTGCTGCCTGGCGGCTATGAAGTCGACGGCCGCGAGATCGCCCCGTTCGATGCCGCGGCGATGACGGAGGCCGCTCGCCGGATCGCCGATTCCGGTGCCACCGCCGTCGCGGTATCGGGTGTGTTCTCGCCGTTGCGCAACGACCAGGAGCGTGCCGCCGCCGAGATACTGGACCGCATCTGTCCCGACATACGGGTGTGCCTGTCGAGCGATCTCGGCCGTACCGGTCTGCTCGAACGCGAGAATGTGGCGCTCCTCAATGCCTCGTTGTTCGAACTGGCGCGGACCACCATTGCTGCCTTCCGCGAGGCGATCGCGCGAAGCGGTCTGGCCGCAGAGCTGTTCCTCACCCAGAATGACGGGACGGTCATGCCCGCCGAACTCGCCGAGCGCGCGCCCGTGCTTTGCTTCTCGTCCGGCCCCACCAATTCAATGCGCGGCGCCGCCTTTCTCAGCGGCCGATCAGACGGCATCGTCATCGATGTCGGCGGCACGACCAGCGACATCGGCATGCTGGTGAACGGTTTCCCGCGCGAAGCCAATGGCGTCGTCGAGATCGGTGGCGTGCGCACCCTGTTCCGCATGCCGGACGTGCTCTGCCTGGGCTTGGGCGGCGGCACCCGGATCCGCACCGGGCCGTTCGGCATGGGCCCGGACAGCGTCGGCTATCGGTTGACCGAGGACGCCCGCGTCTTCGGTGGCGCGGTGCTGACCGCCACCGATCTGGCGGTGGCTGGCGGCAGGGCGCGCATCGGTGACGCCGATCGCGTGGCCGACATCCCGGACTCGCTTCTCGCGGACTTCGACGGCGCCGTCCGATCGTTGCTGGAAGACAGCATCGAAAGCATGAAAACCCGTGCCGGCGATCTGCCCGTCATCGCCGTGGGCGGCGGCGCCTTCCTCATCCCGAAAGATCTGGCAGGAGTTTCGGAGGTGGTGTTCGTCGAGCATCACGATGTCGCCAATGCGGTGGGTGCGGCGATGGCCCAGATCTGCGGCGAGGTGGATCGCGTCTATACCGACATGACGCGGGAGGCGGCGCTCGGCCTCGCCACCGAAGAAGCGCGCGACCGGGCAGTCGCGGCTGGAGCTTCCGTCGACACGCTCAAGACCGTCGACATCGAGGATTTGCCGCTGGCCTATATGCCCGGCGGCGCGCGGCGGATGCGGGTACGCGTCGCCGGCGAACTGGCCGACGCATGACCTGGTATCTTCAAGCGGAGGACATCGAGCCGATCGCGCGGGGGTGCACGATGCTCGGCTCGGGCGGCGGCGGCGACACCTATTGCGCCGTGCTGTTGCTGAAGGCATTGCTGGCCGATGGCCATCGCATTGCGATCATCGGCGCCGACAGGCTGGAGGACGAAAGCTTCACCGTGAATGTCGGCTATATGGGGGCGCCGATCGTGCTTTCCGAAAAGCTGTTCGACGGGCGCGAGATGGGAGCGGCCATCGATGTGATGCGCGGCAAACTCGATCGTCCGGTGCAGGCGATGATCTCTGCGGAGATCGGCGGTATGAACGGCATGGTACCGCTGATCGCTGCCGCCTTCACGGGACTGCCGGTGGTGGACGCCGACGGCATGGGCCGGGCCTTCCCGCGCGCCGACCATGTCACCTTCGCTTTCAATGGTGTCAGCGGCCTGCCGACCGTGTTGTCGAGCGAGGCGGGCGACGTCGTCGTCATCGAACGGGCGACCAATGCGCGCGCCGAGGATATCGGCCGGGCGATCGCCACCACGATGGGCAGCATGGCCTTTGCCGTCGACTATCCCCTGTCGGCGGCTGAGGTGCGCGCCTTTGCGGTGCCCGAGACCATATCGCTCGCGCGATCGATCGGCCATGCGATCACCGACCCATCGGGCCCCGATGCGCGGTTGAAGGCCCTGACCCGTACCTTCCACGAGGAGCGCGGCATTGAGGTCGCACAGATTTTCGCCGGCAGGGTCGACGCATGCGAGCGCAACACCCGGGACGGCTTCGACAGGGGACGCGTGTCGATCGTCTGGCCGGGCGGCGCGCGCAGGATGCGGATCGATTTCCAGAACGAGTTCCTGACGGCTTTCGACGGCGACAGTATGATCGCGTCGACGCCGGACATCATCGCCATCGTCGATGCCGACACGCTGCAGCCGCTGACGTCCGATGCGATCCGCTATGGCCAGAATGTGCGCGTGATCGTGATCGAGGCGCCGGCCCAGATGCGCACACCTCTCGCGCTGGCCAGGGTGGGGCCGCGCGCCTTAGGCTATGCGCACGATTATAAGTCTATAGGCTCACGGCAATGACGGGTTTTCGCTGCGGACCGGCCGAGGCGTTGGCGCTGCTGCATGGAGATTGCTGAAACCATGCGGCGCCCTGCGCTGATCGACCGGTTCGCTGCCGAGCCGAAGCTGTTGCTGATCGTTTTCGCGCTCAACGGCATATCCTATGTGCCCTCGCTGACCTTGCCCTGGCTGTTGACCGGAATGACCGCCGAAATGGGGCTCAGCGCGGCACGGGGCGGGATTGCCGGCACGATCCTGCTCGGCACCGTGGCGATCGTTTCCGCTGTGACCGCTCTGTTGCTCCGGCCGCGCCTGGCCAAGGGCGCGGGCGTCGTTGGCGGGCTGTTGTCGCTCTCTGTGCTGCTGGTGCTGCAATTCGTTCCTGCGGCGCGGGGCCTGCCGGCGTTGCTGCTGATCGGCGCCGGGTGCGGGATCGCCTGCGCGGCTGCCAACGCCCTGATCGCCGCCTCGCGCGATCCGGTGCGTCTCAATGGCGGCATGTGGGGGCTCAGCGTGCTGTGGCAGATCCTGATCTGGTGGGTCAGCCCGATCGCCGCCCAGCGCGGCGGACTGGACGGCATATTCCTGGTCCAGGCCGCGGCGACCGCAGTCCTTGTGCTGGCGGTGATGACGACGCGCTGGGGCGGACACGATCGGACGGATAGGGAGAGGGTTGTGAAGCAGGCCGCGCCGCGTCGCCGGGGCCTGGCGGCGATGTTGTGTCTGTGCGCGCTGGCCTTCTGGGCCCGCGATGCGATGGCCTGGTCGATGCTCGACCACCGCGTGGTCACTTTGGGCGTCGAGACCGCGACGCTGCAACTGACCCTGACGGGCGTGTCGCTGATCGGTTTCTGCGGATCTCTGGCGGCGGCGGCGCTTGGTCTGCGTTTCGGTCGCGTCGCCACGGTCTTCGCGACCCAATTGATCGCTCTGGTCGTGCTGGGCCTGATGGCGGGTGCCGATGGCGCGGGTCTCTATGTCGCATCGCTGCTGCTCTGGAGCGGCGCGACCTTGTTCGCCTGGCCCTATGTGATGGAGCTGGCCGTCCGCGTCGATCCCAGCGGGAGGGTGGCCGCGATGTGCGGAGGGCTGCTGTTCGCCGGCGGAGCCGCGGGACCAGCGATCGCAGGTTTGCTGGCGGACGGCTGGGCAGGGGGGCTGTTGTGGGTCACGATTGGCTTGGGCGTCGTCGCCCTCGCCATGGCAACGATCGTGGCTGGGAAATCCGAAGAGGTTGCAGCGGACTAGGCTCCGCGCGCCGCCTCTATCAGCGCCGGGGCCATCGTCATGTCGGACGTATTTCCGGGCGAGATCAGCAGGATGCGTGGCCGTCCGGCGGTGTCGGTCAACCCATGGATCTTGCTGGTGCGCCCGCCGCGGGATGTGCCGATGCCTTGGACGAAGGCCCCCCTTTTGCGCCCGCCGCCGAGCGGTGGACCTTGATGCTGGTCGAGTCGATCGCGACCGATCCCCATGCGCCGCTATGCCCGGTCAGCGCCTCGAACACCGCGAACCATACGCCCTGCCGGCTCCAGCGATGGAAGCGGTTGTAGATCGTCGTGTACGGCCCGTACTCAGGCGGGCAGTCGCGCCAGCGCGCACCGCTCTTGAGCATATGCACGATCCCCGAGATCACCCGGCGGTCGTCCACCCGGTTTGCTCCGCTGCGTCCCTGCGGAAGAAGCGGCTCGATCTTCGTCCACTCCGCATCGCTCAACCACGTCAGTTGCCGCGCCATCCAAAACCTCCGCTCCAAGCAGATGCCTTGAATCAGCACATACCTTCACCCGCAAGCTGATCGAGTACAGAGCCTAGTTGCCAGGCGTGATGAGCGTCCTATTCAGCCGTCCATCCGCCATCAACCACGAGCGAGCTTCCCGTCACCAATGCGGACGCGTCGCTCGCCAGATAGAGCGCGGCGCCCATCAGGTCCTCGGGCCGCCCGATCCGGCCCAGTTTGATTTTCTGCAGGATACTTGCCCTGAAACCACTGTCCGCCAGGAATGGCCGGGTCATAGGCGTTTCGATGAAGGTGGGCGCGATCGTGTTGGATCGGATACCGTACGGGGCGAGATCGAGCGCGAACGCCTTGCTCATCCCCTCGATTGCCCATTTTGACGCGCAATAGAGCGACCGGTTGGGCGCGCCGACATGGCCCATCTGGCTTCCGATATGGATAAGGCTGCCAGCGACCCCCGCATTGATCATCCGCTGCACACAGGCCTGGCTGACGAAGAACACCGATTTAACGTTGAGATCCAGCACCGCGTTGTAATCGGCCTCGCCGACATCTTCCATTGGCATCGGCCGGTTGGTCCCGGCATTGTTGACAAGGATGTCATAGGCTTGGCGACTGGCGAAGAAGGCGCCGACGGTGACCAGGTCCGACACGTCGAGCACTGCTGCTTCGGCTCTGCCGCCGGCATCCCGGATCGCCTGTGCCACGCCTTCGATCTCGCCGGCTGAGCGTGCCGCCAGCGTGACATGCGCGCCGGCCTCGGCAAGGGCCGCCGCAAGCGCGACGCCGATGCCGCGCCCTGCGCCGGTCACGATCGCCCGGCGGCCGTCCAGGCGAAAGCCCGGTGTTTTCGGCAGTTCCATCTCAGGCGGCGACCGGCTCGGCGCGTCCCGCATAGGGCACGTCGCGATGGCCATGGCGGCGCACCCGGATATTGGCCTGCTCGCCATGGCCCGCAAAACCCTCCAGCGCGCACAGCCGGCTGCAATATTCACCGATCATCGCGGAGGCCTCGTCCGTCAGCACCCGCTGATAGGTGCACGTCTTGATGAACTTGCCGACCCACAGGCCACCGGTGTAGCGCGCCGCCTTTTTTGTCGGCAGCGTGTGATTGGTGCCGATCACCTTGTCGCCGAAGCTGACATTGGTGCGCGCGCCGAGGAACAGCGCGCCGTAATTGGTCATGTTCTCGAGGAAATAATCGGGGTTCGCGGTCATCACCTGGACATGCTCGGATGCGATCTCGTCGGCGATGCGCACCATCTCGGCATCGTCCTCGGCCAGGATGACCTCGCCGAAATCCTCCCAGGCCTGCCGGGCGACGCCGGCGGTGGGCAGCACCTGCAGAAGGCGTTCGATCCACGCCAGCGTGTCACGCGCAAGCGCTTCCGACGTGGTCAGCAGGATCGCCGGACTGTCCGGCCCATGTTCGGCCTGACCGAGCAGATCGGTCGCCGCCAGTTCGCCGTCGCATCCCGCGTCGTCGGCGATCACCAGCGTCTCGGTTGGGCCGGCGAACAGATCGATGCCCACCCGGCCGTAGAGCTGGCGCTTGGCTTCGGCAACATAGGCGTTGCCGGGGCCCACCAAGATATCGACCGGCGCGATTGATCGCGTGCCCAGCCCCATCGCCGCCACGGCCTGTATCCCGCCCAGGCAATAGATCTCGTCGGCGCCGGCCATTGCCTGCGCTGCGACGATCGCGGGAGCGGGTTTGCCCTGGAAGGGCGGGGCGCAGGTGACGACGCGCGGCACGCCCGCAACCTTGGCGGTGATGACGGACATATGCGCGGAGGCCAGCAGCGGATATTTACCACCCGGAACGTAGCAGCCAGCGGCATTGAGCGGCAGGTTGCGATGGCCGAGGACCACGCCAGGCAGCGTCTCCACCTCCACATCCCGCATGCTTTCCCGCTGGATGTGGGCGAAGTTGCGGACCTGCGCTTGGGCGAATTCGATGTCCTTCAGATCCTGGGGAGAAAGCGTGTCGATACACGCCTGAATCTCGGCTTGGCTCAGCCGATAATCATCGCGATCCCAGCCATCGAAGCGGATCGACAATTCACGTACCGCATCATCGCCGCGCACCTCAATCCCGGCCAGGATCTCCTCCACCGTGTCGCGCACCTGGCGGCTGGTTTGCGCCTTCGCTTCGGCACTCGTGCCGCGTTTAATCCAAATTGCCATAGGTCCTCGCTGATCTCAAAAAAAGGGAAAGAAAAAGGGGGTCAGGCCTTCATCCGCCGCCATCCCCAGACCAGGCAGACGATGGCGGGAATGATGGCCAGCTGCGAAAAGAGCAGAGCCTGCTGCACCGATTGTTCCGCCCCCACGCCCCAGACGACCAGTTGGTCGCTGAGCGCGCCGACGAAGAATGGGGCCATGGCGGTGCCCAGGAACACCTGGGTGACGATGTAGACGGCCGAAGCGGTCGCCCGGATATTGGGCGGTACCTGGCTGCTGACATTCGCCGCCGCCGGGGCCAGCCACATCGCGCTGAAGAAGTTGAACGGCACCGTCCATCCATAGGCAGCGGTTGTGGAGCCGCTCAGCAGGCAGGCGATGAGCGCGGCGGACGCACACGCGATCGCCGCTGCCGAAAAGATTAGTCTGACTCGCTCGCCATGGCGCAGAATCAGCCGATCGGTGAGCAACGCGCCCAGCGTAATGCCGCTGAACCCGCCCAGCGCATAAGAGAGGCCGAGCATTAGCCCGACATCGGCGGGTGCCGCCCCCAATGTGCGCTGGAAATAGACCGCCAGCCACGCCAGCGGGCCGATTGTCAGGAAGCAGCAACCGGCAAAGCCGCCAAAGCCGAGCAGCAGCGATGGGTTACCGAAGATCGCTCTGAACCCGTCGGGATCGACCGCGCGGAATTTCTGCGCCCACGTGCAGACCGCGTAGATGCCGAACGCCAGCACGCCCCATTGCAGGTGATCGCCGGTCAGCCACCCGACCAGAGCGCCGACGAGCGCGGTAGTCAGGGCGATGGCGAGATTGAGAAGTAGTGCCCGCCGGCCCGCCACGCGGTAGAGTATCAGCGCTCCGGTGGTCGGCAGCATCGTGAGCGTTTCGATCGCGATGGTTCGCATCGGCCGGCGATCTGCCACGATGGCTTGACCGTCCAGAGCGCCTCGGACGGGCTCTCGAAGGGCGGCGACAAACAGGGCAAGCAGCAGCCCGGGGCAGCCGACGATTACGAACGCAGCCTGCCACGCCTTCAGCTGCAGCGGCGCCTGGGCGGGATTGGGATAGGCTGCGGTCCAGGTGGAAAGGATCCAGCCGCCCAAAGTGAGGCCCAGGCCCGCACCGATGAACAGCCCGCTGGTGTAGATGGCAATGGCCGTGGTGCGCTGATGCTTAGGGAAATAGTCGCACAGCAGCGAATAGACCGCCGGCGAGGCGCTGGCCTCACCAACACCCACGCCCATGCGGCACAAAGCCAGGAATCCAAAGCTGCGCGCCGCGCCGGAAAACGCAGTCATCACGCTCCAGGCGGCCAGTCCGATGCTGATCAGCCGGGTGCGGTTCACAATGTCTGCCGCTTTGCCCAGCGGGATGCCGAACACCGCGTAGAATACCGCGAACGAGGTTCCCAGCAGGAAGCCGATCTCGGAATCCGAGATGCCGAGATCATGCTTGATGCTTTCGGCCAGGATCGCGAGGATCTGCCGATCCAGCAGGTTGAAGACATAGACCAGCATCAGGATGAACAGCACATAGGCCTTGTAAGCGCCGCTGGCCGGGCTTGGCTGGTCAAGTTCGGTCGTCAAATCACGCGCTCCAAACCAGGCGGGGGGCGGCCACGCGGCCGGCCACCCGCCAATCTGTCAGAATTGGAAACCGAATGTCACGCCGATGGTCCGGGGCGCACCGAGATAGGCCGCCCGGAACGTGCCGATATCGGTGCCCGACGAATAGAAGACCTTGTTCGTCAGGTTTTTGCCGTACAGCGAGATGCGGTATTTCTTGTCGGCCGTGGTGAAGCCCAGATTGGCGCTCAACAGGCCGTACGGCGCGAAGAAGAAGGTGTTCGCGTCGTTGGCTGCGCGTTCGGCGGTGTGATCGAAAGCGATCTGGGCATTGATGCTGCCCGCCGATCCGATCTCCGTTTCGTAGGCGGCCGCGATTGAATAGACCCATTTCGGTACGCGGGTGAGCTTCAGGTTGCGCGCCAGCGCCGGGTCGGGAATGCCGTCCCCGGTCAGGTCCAGGCCGTTATATTCGCCGTACTTCGCATCGGTATAGGCCAGGCTGCCGCTCAGCGACAGGCCGTCGACCGGTACGACCACCAGATCCGCCTCCACGCCCTGGATGCGCGCGCTGGCGGCATTGATCGTGCGCTGCCGCGCCTGGTCGTCCAGCACTTGGCGTTGCAGGTTACGGAAGTCATTGCGGTAGAGTGAAAGGTTGGCGCGGACATGCCGGTCGAGCCACTCGCTCTTGATGCCCAGTTCATAGGCGTCGACATTCTCGGGATCATAAGGACCGGCCGGGCCGATCGAGTTGCGCAGGTTGTAGCCGCCGGAGCGGAAGCCGCGCGTATAGGAGGCATAGAGCGTCAGATCGTCGGTCGGCTGAAATTTCAGCGCGGCCTTGGGCGTGAAATCCCGCCAGCTCGTGCTGTCGTCTGTGCCGAAATTGCAGACCGTGACGCTGGCGTTGCACTGGCCGAAATTGGCGACGCGGGCATGTTTGCGCTCGATCGTGTAGCGACCGCCGAGTGTAAGGGTGAAGCGATCGATGAAGCGCCAGTCGGCTTGGGCGAAGACGCCGCCGGCTGTATGGTTCAGCATGCCCCGGCCGCTTGGCGTGCTGCGGGACGTGTTGCTGGTGATGACGCGCGCTTCCTTATAGTCGATCGTCTGGTGGAAGATGTTGGCGCCCACCGTCAGATCGATGCGCGAGCCGATTTCGCCGGCATAGACGATCTCGCCGACCAGCTGCTCCTGCCGCAGTCCGGTGGGGTCGACGAAGTGGAACAACGGGGCGGCGGTGCCGTCCAGCTCGGCCTGATTGTCCACCTTCAGCTTGCGATAGCCGGCATTGGCAGTGATCTTGCCGGCGCCCATATCGAACACCGCTTCACCCGTCACTTGCCGCCACTGGGTTTCGGTATGGGTGTAGAAATCGGTGACCAGATCGAACTTGCCGGTCGGCACGGGCGGGGCGATGTTGGCGGCTGGCGCCTTGATCAGCAGATTCTTGATCGGCGTGCCGCGATCGGTCTCCTTGCCGACCTCGCCGATCAGCGTGAAGGTGACGACGTCGCTCGGCTTCCATTCGAGCACGGGGCGGACGATCAGGCTCTCCATTGCGCCGATGCGGTTGCGGGGATTGGCCGCGTTGGAAAACAGGCCGTCGCGATCGCGGTAGAGGATCGCGATCTTGCCGTTCAGCGAACCCTGAACGATCGGTGCCTCGATCGAGATTTTGGCCGATTTGTCGTCGAAGGACGCATAGCCCAGCTCGCCGCGTACCTGGAATTCGCCCGATGGCCGCCGCGTCCGCACCAGCACCGCACCGCCCGTGACGTTGCGGCCGAACAGTGTGCCTTGCGGTCCCCGCAGAATCTCGACCGATTCCAGATCGAACAGATCGGTGAGCGCGCCGATGTTCACGCCCTGATAGATGCCGTCGACGAAGACGCCCACGGTCGGGTCGTCGGACGGGTTGGTCGTATTGATGCCGATCCCGCGGATGTAGAAATTGGCCGAGGCGGGGAAGGTGCCGTTCGTATCGAGCTGCACGCCCGGTGAACGGCGGCCCAGCTCGACCAGATTGACGATATGGTTGGATTCGATCTGCGCACCGGTGAAGGCGGAGACCGAGACGGCGACATCCTGCAGCGCTTCCGCCCGGCTCTTGCGCGTGCCGGTGACCACGATCTCGTCAAGCTCGCCGCTTCGCGTCGAAGTTTCCGATGTCGCCGCGTCCTGCGCCCATGCGGGCTGTGCCAGCAGCATCGGCGTCAGCGCCACGCTTGCCGCCAATGCGGTCCGGATCAAGTTCGCGCGATAATGCCCCATGTGATCTTTCATCATAACCCCTTCCCTTGGTCTGTCATTGTGATGTTGATGATTTTGAACAATGCCTCATGATTCATAGTTCTGGCCGAAAGCGCGCTCCTGTGATCGCTCCGGCCAACCGGAAATGCAGTTCGGTCGCGGCGATTTCCATGGCATCGGCCGCCTCGTGCAGGCCGATGGTCTCGCCCCGCTGCGATCCGATCACCGTCACTTCGTCGCCGATCACGGGTGCGTCGATGCCGGTGAGGTCGACGATCGAGTGGAACAGGGTGCGCGCGATCACGGGCACGCGGCGACCACGCACCAGCACGTTGCCGAGCGCGGGGCCGGTGGACAATCCGTCATTCCATCCCAGCGGGAATACGCCGGTCGCGCTGTCCGCCGGCAGCATGACGCCCGATCCATACCCCACCGACAGTGTCTGCGCCTCGGCGATCCGGTTGATCTGGATGATCGGGCTGGTGACGCCGCGCAGCACCGGTGCGAAGTCCGGTGCCGCCGATACCGGCAACATGCCGTAGAGCAGGCTGCCGGGATGGGCGGCCGAATAGGGCAAGCGGGGGCGCCAAACGAGGCCGTGGCTGGCGGCCGCCATCAGCACCTGTGCGTCGCCGAACGCGGCGCGCAGTTTCGCGCCGAAGCCGTCGAAACGCTGCAGCCCCTCATCGAACAGCTGCAGGGCGCGGCTGCCGAAATGGGTATAGCCTCCCAGGCACCGCGGCTGGGCGCGCTGCGCCTCGCGCGCCAACAGGCTATCGATGGCGGGATGATCCAGGCCGAACCGGCCGAAGCCGCAATCGAATTCGAACATGAAGCGCGCCGCGTCCAGCCCGTCCAGCGCTTCATAGGCCGCCACACTGTTCACCGTCACGATCACGCCCCGGCACGCGATCCCGGCGAGGAGAGCGGGCGGGCAGGCGGTGAATAGTAGGATCGGATGGGCAGGGGCGGCGGCTTTGGCGCGCAGCGCTTCCCCGATCGTGCCGACGCAGAAACCGTCGACGCCCGCACCAAGGCCGAGGCGCATGGCGCATTCGATCCCCAGGCCGTAGCCGTCGGCTTTCACGACTTGGTAGAGCGCGGCTCCCGGTGGCATGAGCGTGCGGGCGCGGGCAACATTGCCGGCAAAGGCGCGGGCATCGATCGCGATGACGTTGCCGCGGTCGTCAGCGCATTCGTCCTCTCGCGATTGGGGCAATATATGCACCAGATCCTCCCATGCTTGCCATGAGTGGTGACTCACAGCTCACGTCGATTTGTCATACGTGAGCGGGTTGCGCAACTCATTTCTATAATCGGCGCGAGTCTGACGGTCCATAGCTTTGCTAGACAATATGAGCCAAAATCCGCTTGCACCCCGATCTGATTTCTGCGACTCGAATGCGTGAGTCATGATTCAAGGTTCATGACAATTCGTGCAAATCATTTCGGGAATGGCAATGACGCAGCAACGAAGCTATCGGGTGGGTGCGGATATCGGGGGGACCTTCACCGATATCGTGATCATGTCGTCAACGGGCGAGATCTTCAAACGCAAGCAATCCTCCACGCCAGATGATTATTCGCGCGGGATCGTGATCGGCCTGGGCGAACTGATGCAGGCAGAAGGTATCCCGGCCGACGCGATCGTCGAGCTCGTTCACGCGACGACCGTGGCGACCAACACCGTGCTGGAAGGCAAGGGCGCGCGCACCGCATTGATCACCACGCGGGGGTTTCGTGACGTGCTGGAGATCGGCCGCGTGCGCGTGCCGCGGCTGTACGACCTGGATTATGAGAAGCCCAAGGCGCTGGCGCTGCGCCGGCACCGCTATGAGGTGGACGAGCGGGTGCTGGCCGACGGCAGCATCCTGACCCCGCTGGACAGCGGCGCGCTAAACGCCATCGCCGCCGACCTTCTGGCCGAGGGCGTGGAGGCGGTGGCGATCTGCCTGCTCAACAGCTATGCCAATCCGGTTCATGAACAGGCGGTCCGCGATGCGCTGGAAACGCTGTTGCCGCCCGACATCTTCGTCACCTGCTCGTGCGACGTGCTACCGGAGATTCGGGAGTATGAACGCACCAGCACCACGGTGGTGAATGCCTATCTGGGGCCGATCGTTCGCAAATATCTCGATGCCCTGTCTGGGCGGCTGCGCGGTATCGGTGTTTCGTGCCCGATCCGCATTATGAATAGCGCCGGCGGGCTGATGAGCATCGAGGCCGCCTCGCGCAAGCCAGCCTATATCATCGAATCCGGCCCCGCGGCGGGCGTGATCGCCGGGGCCTATATGGCGAACCTGGCTGGTTATCCGGACGTGATTACCGTCGACATGGGCGGGACGACTGCGAAGGCCGCGCTGATCGAGGCGGGTGAGCCCGCCCGTACCACCGAATATGAGGTGGGCGCCGGGATCAACGTTTCCAGTAAGCTGGTGAAGGGGGGCGGCCATTCGGTGAAGCTGCCCTTCATCGACGTCTCAGAGATCGGCGCGGGTGGCGGTAGCCTGATTGGCTTTGATGCCGGCGGACTGCTCACTGTGGGTCCGGAAAGCGCGGGATCGGTGCCGGGTCCGGTCTGCTACGACAAAGGAAATGACACGCCAACTCTGACCGACGCCTTCATCACCCTCGGCTATCTGAATCAGGATGCGATCGCGGGCGGCGCCGTGCGACTGAATGCTGCCAAGGCGCGCGCGGCGCTGGACGCGGTCGTCGCCCGGCCGATGGGGTTGAGCACCGAGGATGCCGGGCTGGGCGTACAGGCGATCGCCACCGCTACCATGTCACGCGCGGTAAAGGCCGTTTCCACCTATTGCGGGCGCGATCCGCGCGATTTTGCGCTGTTCGCCTTTGGCGGCAACGGCCCGATGATCGCCAACCAGATCGCTAGTACGATGGGTATACGCACCGTAATCATCCCGCCCAGCCCCGGCGTGTTCAGCGCGATGGGACTATTATTCTCGGCGATCGAACATGAATTCACCGCCACCGATTTCCGGCCGCTGGTGACGGATGCGGGCGACAGCTTCCTGGCGGGCTTTGACCGCCTGCATGGCCGAGCACGCGATGCGATGTTGGCGGAAGGCTATGCGGATGCGGCCCTTGAAAGCGAATGGTTCGCCGATCTGCGTTATCAGGGCCAGGCCTATGAACTGACCACGCCGGTGCCCGCCGGCCGGGACGGCGGCGCGTTGCTTGCCACAGCGCTTGAGAATTTCCATGCCGAGCATCGCCGCACCTATGGCCATGCCAATCCCGCCAATCCGGTTGAACTGGTCAGCTATCGCGTGAAGATGCGCGTGGTCCGCGATCAGTCCGGAGACATGGATCATTGGACGGTGGCGGCTAGCGATGAGGCGTACGGCGTGCGGCGCGCGATCTTCCCCGGTGAGCAGCCGGAGGAGATCCCGGTCTTCAGTCGCGGCCATCTGGTGGCGCGGGCGCGACAGGGGCCGTTTATCGTCGAGGAATATGATTCCACCTTTGTCGTCCCGCCCGGTTGCACCGCGCAGGTTGACAGCTTCGGCAACATCGTCGTGACCTTGGGGAGTGAAATCCGATGATCGCATCCGATCCGATCACGCTGGAAATCGTGAAGAACGCGCTCAGTTCGCTGGCGGACGAGATGGCGCTGGTGATCCTGCGCAGCGCCTATTCGCCGATCGTGCGCGATTCCATGGATTATTCGACCGCGATCTGCGACCGCAATGGCGAGATCGTCGCGCAGGGGCTGACCAACCCGATCCATCTGGGCGCGTTCCCCGATGTGATGCGCATCCTGGTCGAGCAGCATCTTTCGGGTATGAAGCCTGGCGACGCCTTCCTGGTGAACGATCCCTATGGCGGCGGCGGCATGCACCTGCCGGACGTGTTCCTGATCAAGCCGCTGTTCATCGACGGCGCGCTGGAGGGATTTGCCGGCACACTGGTGCATCATTCCGATATCGGCGGCCTCGCGCCTGGCAGCATGGGCCTGCAGGCGACAGAGATTTTCCAGGAGGGGCTGCGCATCCCGGTCGTGAAACTGTTCGAAGCGGGCGTGATCAACGAAACAACTATCGCTTTCTTGAAGGCCAATTCGCGCACGCCAATCGAGTTGATGGGCGATCTTTCCGCACAGATTGCCTCGGTCGATGCCTGCGAGCGTGGCTATGTGCAAATCGTGCGCAAATATGGCAGCGCCACGTTCCGGGGCTACCTGACCGAACTGCACGATTATGCGGAGCGGCTGATGCGCCAGCAGATCGGCGCGATGCCCGACGGGCGCTATGACTATGTCGATTATGTCGACGGGTTGGGTGCCGATCCCCAGCCGATCCGCTTCGAAGTGTGTATCACTATCGCCGGCGATAGCGTGAGCGTGGACTGGACGGGCACTAGCCCCCAGGTACAGGGCGCAATCAACGGCCCGATGCCGACCACCACATCGATGACCTATGTCGCGCTGCGCGCCGCGATCCATGCCGATATCCCGAACTTCGCCGGCTATATGCGCCCGGTGCGGGTGAGTGCTCCTCTCGGCACGATCGTGAACCCCACTGCGCCGGCCGCTTGCGCCGCGCGCGGCGTGATCGCCTATCGTATGCTTGATACGTTGTTCGGCGCGCTCAACAAGGTGCCGGGCAGCCGCATCCCCGCGCTGGGCGAGGGCGGTCCCTCGGTCGTGTCGTTCAGCGGGTGGGACCAGGGCAGGGCCTGGATCATCACCGACGGCATATTGGGTAGCTGGGGCGGTCGATCCGGCAAGGATGGAGTGGACGGAATATCCAGCCCGGGCACGAACCTGTCCAATCAGCCAATCGAACTGATCGAGGCGCGCATGCCGCTGCGCGTGCTGAGCTATGCCTTTGCTCAGGACAGCGGCGGCGCCGGCAAATATCGCGGCGGCCTGGCCATGGTCAGATCCTATGAGATGCTGGCGGAGGACGGGCTGGTGCAACTACGTTCGGACCGGCGCGATCATCTGCCGGTAGCCTCCGGCGGCGGGCTGCCGGGAAGCCCGTCCTACACCTGGCTGACGGACGGGGGCGAGCCGCGCATGCTGCCGGTGATGCCGATGGGCCCGATTGCGATCTCGGCGGGCGCCCGACTGGTTCACCTAGCAGCTGGTGGCGCGGGCCTGGGCAACCCCTTCGATCGTGATCCGCAGGCGGTGCTCGACGATGTGCTGGATGGGCGGATCAGCGCTGAGATGGCGCGCGATGCTTATGGTGTGGCGCTGGACGGTGCGGGACGATTGGTCGACCAGCCCGCGACGGCGGCGCTGCGCGCGGTGCCGGGGACGGTGGAGCAACTGACCGCGCTGCAACAGGCCATCTTCGCGCGCACCAACAGCGCGGAGCGGCTGCTGGGCTGAGCGGAAGTGGGGCGGCGGCCCCGATTGCGAGCCGCCGCCCTTCGCATTGACATCTCATGAGCCGCCGTTCACGACGCGTCGCATGACGTCCAAAAAGCCCTTCACCGTTGCTGAGCATCAGTCGTTCAACACGCTGATGATGGCCGCCTGCCAGGTGATCGGACGACACGGTTACAAGGGCGCCTCGGTCGCCCGGATCGCCGAAGAGGCCGGGATCTCGCAGGGCCATTGCTACAAATTCTTCAAGTCCAGGGACGATATCCTGGATCATGTGATCATCTGGATCATCGAGCAGTTCGAGAACTGGTCGCGCAAGCCATCGCGCGAGAAGGTGGGCTATCTGGAAAGCGAACACCTCGCGCTCGAGCAGTTCTTCTCATATCAGAAGAAATATCCCTTCTTCTTCCGTATCATGCACGAGGCTGAGGTGGAGACCCCGGCGGCGTGGAAGACGTTCGCGGATCGCCGCCACGATCAGTATGTCGTCTCACTGAAGGCGGCCATCGATAGTGGCGAGATTCGCGGCTATAGCGCAGGCCAAGTTGACGATCTGGCGCGCTTCCTCTCCGCCGTCCGCAGGGCGATCATCTTCGGCGCCTATGAGGGGGCGATCACCAACAAGGCTCAGGTGATTGAAAATTACGATCTTTTCCTTCACCAGGCGCTTGGTCGCGCTTAATTCTTCCACTCGCATATGGGAGATACTGCGCGTAGCGCGGTGAAAGACGGCTGAGCAGTTTCGGTCACCCTGCAACTCGACCGGTGCTGTCAAAGGAACGGGGCTCATCCGGATTTGGATGCGTTTTTATTTCGTTTTTCTCTCAGCTTGAGGCAATCGCTCCCCGATCCGGGAATGAGCCGAATGGGTTCAAGTGCCGGCCAATCCGCCGCTTATCGCGGTTGCCAAGCGCGCCCATGGCGGCGCCGTATGACCTGCGTCCGTCGGTGGTGATCTCAGCCAGTGACCCATGGCGTTTCAGCGCCTTTTTCATGAAGGTGAGAGCGGCGGCTTCGTCGCGGGTTCTGCCGGCACAGCACTCCAGGATCTCGCCCTCGTGATCGACCGCGCGCGAGAGGTAGACCATTTCGCCGTTGAGTTTGACGTACGTCAGCACCACCAGTCGGATCGCCTCAGGGGATGAGTTGAACCCGCGAAACGGGCTGGGCGGTTTCGCCCTGGATTTGCGTGCCATGTGGCTCCGGCAAAGACTGTCGCTTCACGGTGGCACACAGATCTGACCGCACCGCAAATCGAGCTTTTATGGGAAAATGGTCCCATTCGCGGATGCGCGCGGAGTTGGCGCCGGCGCGTGACGAACGCCGGCGGGACAGGGATTCTGGGAGGGGGAATTAAATCCCGTAGTGCCGGGAAGGGCTGCGGAGAAGGCCTCGGAGATTTCCCGGGGTTCGCATCTGACTCTCCGCAGTACGGAACCGAACGAAATATCCGCGGTTTTGCCGGGAAATCGGCCATATTTTTGGATAAAACCTAAGTATCTCTGATACTTAGGACTGGCTGGCGGAGACGGAGGGATTCGAACCCTCGGTACGGAATTCTCCATACGACGGTTTAGCAAACCGTTGGTTTCAGCCACTCACCCACGTCTCCGAAGCAGCAGCGAAGCGCGGCTATAGCGGGCGGTTGTCCGGTGATCAACCGGGGACGAAAAGAGTTTTTCAGAAGCGGGTTTGAGGCTGCAGACTCGGGTGGGCGCGGGATCGACTCGGTTCGCCGCCCGTTCATTGCAGGCTCATGCGCCAGCGCCTTAACCTGCCGAATGGATAGTTCCGGGGGTAGAATATGTTGAAGACCCTGTTCGCGCGCACGATGATCGTCGCTGCGGCTTTTTCTTTCGCGGCGGTTCCGGCCGTCGCACAGGTGCGTGACGTCGATCCCAACGAGTCGATCGATGCCGACCTGTTGCCGCCCGATCAGCAGACCCAGTTGCCGCGGCCGGTCGATCCCGCACCGGCACCTTCGGAGTCGATGACGACATCCGCGCCAATTGCGGATGCCGCTGCGGCGCAGCCGGCCGCGGGACAGCCCGTCACCTATCAGAAGGGTGATCTGATCGGCGCGGCCGAAGGCGTCTTCGGCCGTGGTGCCCAGGGCCTGGCCAAGATCATCGAGGACATTCTGAAGGACCAGGGTGAGCCCAATGCCTATATCACCGGTCAGGAGGCATCGGGCGCGATCGTCGTCGGCCTGCGTTATGGCTCGGGCATGCTCCATCACAAGGTGGAGGGCGATCGCAAGGTCTACTGGACCGGCCCCTCGGTCGGTTTCGACTTCGGCGGCAATGCGTCGAAAAGCTTCGTGCTGGTCTACAACCTCTACGACAGCCAGGAACTCTATCGCCGCTATCCGCAAGGTGAAGGCACCGCCTATTTCGTCGGCGGCTTCACCGCCAGCTACCTGCGTCGCGGCGATGTCGTGCTGATCCCGATCCGGCTTGGTGCCGGCCTGCGGCTCGGTGCCAATATCGGGTATATGAAGTTCAGCGAAAAAGGCCGCTGGGTCCCCTTCTAATTCAGATGAGGCCGGGCGGAGCAGCCTAAGGTTCCGACGATGCGAAGCATCGTTGGAAAGGCTGCGGAGGGTGCGAACGGCATTCTTCTGCGCTTCCGGTGCTCACGTACTGACGTACGCTCCGCGCCGGTTCTCGAAGAACACCATTCTCGCTCCGGCCCGACCTGAATTGCGACCGATCCGGTCTGCGCTATTCGACCCTGCCCGCGAACTTCCAGGCCAGCGTCTCGCCAGCGTGGAAGGGGACGAGTGTCGTTGCGCCGGTCCCGATGGTTTCGGGCACCTCCACCGCCACGCGCTCCAGCGCAACGCGATCCTCGTTGAGCGGCAGGCCGTAGAAGTTCGGGCCGTTCTCCGACGCGAAGGCCTCGAACCGGTCGAGTGCGCCTTCTTCCTCGAACACCGTCGCATAGCTCTCCAGCGCGAACGGCGCGTTGAAGATGCCGGCGCAGCCGCATGCGGCTTCCTTGCGGTCGATTGCATGTGGCGCGCTATCGGTGCCCAGGAAGAATTTGGGCGAGCCTGAGGTTGCGGCGCGGCGCAGTGCCAGCCGGTGCTTCTCGCGCTTGACGATCGGCAGGCAATAGGCGTGCGGACGGATGCCGCCGGCGAACAGCGCATTGCGATTGATGATCAGATGCTGCGGCGTGATCGTGGCGCCGATCGTCGGGCCGGACTCCATCACGAAATCGGCGGCTTCCGCGGTGGTGATATGCTCGAAGACGATCTTGAGCGCCGGGAAATCGCGCGCCAGCCCGATCAGCGTGCGTTCGATGAAGACGGCCTCGCGATCGAAGATGTCGATATCGGGATCGGTGACTTCGCCGTGGACGAGCAAGGGCATGCCGATGCGCTGCATCGCGTCCAGCGCGGGGTGGATGGCACGGATATCGGTGACGCCATGCGCAGCGTTGGTGGTGGCGTGCGCGGGATAGAGTTTGGCGGCGGTGAACGCGCCCTCGGTGAAGCCGCGTTCCAGCTCCCCGGGATCGGCGCCGTCGGTCAGATAGCTCGTCATCAGCGGGGTGAAGTCGGCATCGGCGGGCAACGCGGCCAGGATACGGTCGCAATAGGCCGCGGCGCCTGCGGCCGTGGTCACGGGCGGCGAGAGATTGGGCATCACGATCGCGCGTGCGAATTGCCGTGCGGTCTGGCCGGCGACCGCGGCGAGCATCTCGCCGTCGCGAAGATGGACGTGCCAATCGTCGGGGCGCCTGATTACCAGTCGCGTATTTTCTGTCGCGGTCATTGCAGCTCCGGCTTGGGATTCTTTGCGACTGTCCTTAACTAGTGGACATGACCGGCACCACCCTTAGCGACCGTGCCGTGGTTCGTCTTTCCGGAGACGATGTCCGCGGATTCCTTCAAGGCCTCGTCACCAACGATGCCGCCGGCGCGCTGCCCGTCTGGGCGGGGTTGCTGACTGCGCAGGGCAAGGCGCTGTTCGACTTCATCCTGTGGGACGACGGCGAGGATGTGCTGATCGATTGCGAGGCGGCGCAGGCAGACGCGCTGATCCGCCGTCTGTCGCTTTATCGCCTGCGTCGCCAGATCGCGATCGCGCGCGACGAGGGACTGGCAGTCCACTGGGCGCTCCAGGCCGACGCGCCGGAGGATCCGCGGCTGGGCGGGCTCGGCCATCGCTGGATCGCACCGCCCGCTGAACCGGCCGAGGGCTGGCTTGCGCATCGGCTGTCTCTGGGCGTTGCCGAAGGCGTGGCGGAGCTTGGGCAGGACAAGACGCTCTGGCTGGAATGCAATGCTGCCGAGCTGAATGGTGTGAGCTTCACCAAGGGCTGCTATGTCGGGCAGGAGAATACCGCGCGGATGAACTGGCGGCAGAAGGTCAATCGCCGCCTCGCGGTGGTGCGCGTGGAGGCGGACCCGGGCGATTCGGCGATGGCCTGGTATCCCGATCTCGGCCTGGCGGTGATGCGGCTGCGCGTCGAGGCGCTGGCGGGAACGCCCGGCGTGACCCTGCCCGGCTGGCTTGCGGACGCGATCGCGTGAGGCGTTTGATCGCCGCATTGCTGCCGCTGTTCCTGCTTGGCGCCGCGCCGGCACCGATTCCCACCGAACAGCCCCGGATCGTCGCGACCTTTCCCCACGATCCGACCGCCTTCACCGAAGGGCTGATCTATCTCGATGGCCGGCTGTTCGAAAGCACTGGGCTGGAGGGTCAGTCGGTCGTGCGCGAAGTGCGGCTGGAAGACGGCAAAGTGCTGCGCGAGACTGAAATCGAATCACGCTATTTCGGTGAGGGCATCGTCGACTGGAAGGGCAAGCTGATCAGCCTGACCTGGCAGCATGGCATCGGCTTCATCTGGGATCGCGCGACGTTCCGGAAGATCGGCACATTCAAATATCGCGGCGAAGGCTGGGCGCTGACGCGCAACGATCATGAGATCGTGATGAGCGACGGTACGCCCTATCTGCGTTTCCTCGATCCCGAGACGCTGAAGGAGAAGCGCCGGATCCAGGTGACGGCGGATGGCCATCCGGTATCGCGCCTCAATGAACTCGAATGGGTGAAGGGCGAGGTGCTGGCCAATATCTGGCTGACCGACCGGATCGCGCGCATCGATCCGGTGACGGGCAATGTGAAGGGCTGGATCGACGTTTCGGCGCTGTCCGCGCAATCGGGCCGGCGCAGTCGTGATGATGTGGCCAATGGCATCGCTTATGACAGGAAGAAGGACCGGCTGTTCGTGACGGGCAAGAACTGGCCGGTTCTGTATGAGATCAGGTTGGGGAAGTAGCGCTAGCGGCCAACCCCACCGTTTGTCCCGAGCGAAGTCGAGGGACGTTGGGGGCCGGCGCTACGTGTCTCGACTTCGCTCGACACGAACGGATTTGGTGGGATTGCGGGGGAACTTCCGACCCCTCTTAACCACTCGCCGTCACCCACCCCACCTTCGGATCGTTGAAATCGATCACATCGTTCAATTCCCAGACATTGGCATAACCATAGCCGACCAAATTGATGAAGGTCTGGATATTGAGTGCGAGCGGGCGCGATTTCAGCATGACCGGGGGCGCGTCGTTCCGGAAATTATTGTTGCAGTAGATCAGGATGGGGCGATCTCGATCCGGCCCGATTACCTGCGCCAGGCTTTCGGCGGTGAAGTCGGTGAAGGGCAGGTTGACCGCGCCCGCGATATGGCCGCAGGCAAAGGCATCGGCCGAGCGGGCGTCGAGGATGAGCGCATCGGGTTTCGCGGCCTGCGCCTTGAAGCGCGAGAAGTCGATGAGCCGGTCACGCCGTTGCGCTTCGACCTTGAGCGTGAGCTCGCGAAAGCCCGGATAATCGATCTGCGGATTGCGCGCCGATTGGGCGCTTGCCGGCATGGCAATGCCGAGCGCAAGCAGCAAAAGCAAGGTGCGGGTCATCGGCAGTCTCCCCAATGGAAAGACGATGCTATGTCGATGCTGCTGCATGCCGGCTGAACGCCTTTCGGCGCAGACGGCTTGCGCCAGATCGTCAGCGACCCAGAGCGATTTGTAGTTCGATGGAACCATCGAACGACTCGGAAATCGCGATAAAACATCACCTTAGAACATGCTGCGATCCGCTTTCGGCGGATCGCAGCATGTTCTAAGGCTGGACGCACTCCATGTTCCGAAAGGCTGATCGATGTTTCGCCGTTTCGCACTGCTCATGTCCGCGCTTTGCCTGCCCATGCCCGTCGTCGCGCAGGACAATCCGATCAACCCAGAACGGATCACCGAGACCGTCAGGACTCTTGCGTCCGATGCGTTCGAGGGCCGTGCGCCGGGCACGCCGGGCGAGACGAAGACGGTCGACTATCTGATCGCGCGCTTCAAGGCATTGGGGCTGGAGCCCGGCGGCAGTGATGGCGGTTGGACGCAGGCGGTGCCGTTGCTGCACACGCGACTGGGTACGCCGACGAAACTCGGTACGACGCGCGGCGGGCAATTCCGCCCGCTCGCGACCGCGCAGGACATCTATCTCACGACGCTCCAGCCCAGGGATCGGACGCTGGTGGATGGCGCGCCACTGGTCTTTGTCGGCTATGGCATCGACGCGGCCGAACGGGGCTGGGACGATTTCAAAGGCGCGGACCTCAAGGGCAAGGTCGCCGTCTTCCTGATCAACGATCCCGATTTCGAGGCGGTCGCGGGCGAGGACGCCATCGGCAAGTTCGGCGGCCGGGCCATGACCTATTATGGTCGCTGGACCTACAAGTTCGAGGAAGCTGCACGGCGCGGCGCGATCGGTGCGCTGATCGTCCATGATGCACCGGGCGTCGGTTACGGCTGGAATGTCGTGGTGAGCGGCGGCGGCGAGAATTACGGCCTCGTCCGCCCGGCCGGTGACGAGACGAGCCTGGCGGTGCAGGGTTGGCTGAGCGGCGCGGCATCGACGGCCCTGTTCCGCGATGCGGGCCTCGATCTGGCAGCGTTGCGTGTTGCCGCGCGTCGCGCCGATTTCCGGCCGGTGCCGCTGGCCGGCCTCAGCTTTACCGCGGACATTCCGGTGACGCGCGAAACGGTCGACAGTCGCAACGTGCTTGCGAAGATATCCGGCACAAAACGGCCCGGCGAAGTCGTGATGCTCGGCGCGCATTGGGATGCCTATGGCATTGGCGCACCCGACGCGCAGGGGCGGACCATCCGCGCGGGCGCCAATGACGATGCCATTGGGCTGGCCGCGCTGCTGGAGATCGCGCGCGCCTTCAAGGCCGGTCCGAAGCCGGCGCGCAGCCTGGTCTTTGCGGCCTGGACCGCGGAAGAACGCGGGCTGCTCGGCTCCGACTATTATGCGACCAACCCGGTCTATCCGCTCGACCGGACGGTCGCGAACCTGACCGTCGATGTGCTTCAGACCGCGGGCCGCGCGCGCGATGTCATCCTGGTCGGCCAGGGACAGAGCGTGCTGGAGGACGATCTCGCGCGGCTCTCCGCCACCCAGGGTCGCACCGTCACGCCGGAGAATCTGCCCGAGCGCGGGCTGTTCTATCGCGCCGATCATTTCCCCTTCGCCAAGCGCGGTGTGCCGGTGCTGCTGATGATGAGCCTCGCCGGTGCGTCCGACATGGTCGAGGGCGGTCGCGCGGCGGGGCAGCGCTGGGTCGATGACTATACCGGCAAATGCTATCACCAGCCCTGCGATGCCTGGAGCCCGGACTGGAATCTCGACGGCGCGGTGATGGATATCGATTTGGTTCGCCGCCTGGCCGTGGAACTGGCCGGATCGGATCGCTGGCCCGAGTGGAAGGACGGCTCCGAGTTCAAGGCCGTCCGCGCGCGGAGTGCCGCGGCACGGAAGTAAGTCTTCCTCTCCTCCATGCGCGAAGCGCGGGGAGGGGGACCGCCAGCCGGAGGCTGGTGGTGGAGGGGAAATGCGATGTGTCGCTCAGCGTTGCATTCGTCGAGACGACCGCTCTTAGATCTTGGGCAACCCGGCATTGCATTTCCCCTCCACCACGCCGCTTCGCGTCGCGGTCCCCCTCCCCGTCTTCGACAGGGAGGAGAGAGTTCACGTCCCTCACGCAGTATCTCGAACGTTGGTCCGGTGCGCAGATTCTAAGGAAGAATTCCCGCCCACTCCGCCTCATGACTGCCGTCATGGTTCGCCATGCCCGGCTTGGTCAGGCAGCCGCGCGGGCGGACGAAGCTGTTGATCCGCCGCACCGGCATTTCGTGCCACTGGATGTTGAACGCCCAGTTGATCGGGAAGAAGCACAGGTTCGAATAGTCGAGATGGTCGTGGATCCACCAGGCCAGCTTCGTCCAGTCGCCCGGCTGATTGAAGCGTTCGATGAAGCCGGGCACGACGATGCAGGCCGTGGCGCCCATGAAACCGCGGGCATCGAACCGATCCCAGATATGATCGGCAGCGCTCGCTTCGTTCATCGAGCAGCTATAACCCTTGGCGCCATTGCGCATCAGCCGGTTGCCGAGCCCGTTGACCTCTGCCGAGCGATAGGCGCCGCGGATCGCGATCCGACCGAACGCGTCCTGCAGCGGTTCGAGCAATTGCTCGCATAGCTGCGTGCCTGCGGCGATGGCGAGATCGGGGTCATCGGGTATGTTCGCGATGCCATGGATCGCCGCGATCTCCGAAAACAGGAAGTCGCGCATGAAGAAGCTCTTCGAGAGGCGGACGCGGCCAAGGTTGTTGAGGGCGTCGACGCTGGTCGGTTTGCGCATCGCGTTGCCCTATGATTGCCAGGCGCGGCCATCGAGCGGCCGGATTTCGACGCCTTCGGTCGCATCCGGCTCGAACAATCGCATGTTGACGCCCATGCGGTCGGGACTTCTGGGCGGCAAGGTCGACCAATGGGTCGTGCAGCCGCAGGCCTCGCACCAATGCACTTCCAGAGAAGGCTGGGCCCGGTCCGCGCGACGATAGGCGCGGAGCGGGCCGCCGGCGATCGAAACTCGATCGGGGTGGAAATAGCCCCAGATCACGCCATGTTTGACGCACAGCGAGCAATTGCAGTCGTTGATGTAGGGCGGCGGGTGCGGGATCGTCACCCGCACCGCGCCACAATGGCAGGATCCTTCGATCCCGCCCATTCTCAGGCCGCGAGCTTCCTGAGAACGTACGGCAGGATTCCGCCGTTGAGGAAATAGTCGAGCTCGTTGACGGTATCGATCCGGCAGAGCGTCTCGAAGCTTTCCTCCGAACCGTCGCCGCGGGTCAGCTTGACCGTGACGGTCTGGCGCGGGCGGAGCGCCGAGACGTTCTCGATCGTGAAGCTTTCCGACCCGTCGAGGCCCAGCGTCTGGCGGTCGACGCCATCGGCGAACTGCAACGGCAGCACACCCATGCCGACCAGGTTGGAGCGGTGGATACGCTCGAAGCTTTCGGCGATGACGGCGCGGACGCCGAGCAGGTTGGTGCCCTTGGCCGCCCAATCGCGGCTGGAGCCGGTGCCATATTCCTTGCCGGCGATGACGATCAGCGGCGTGCCGTCTGCCTTGTAGCGCATGGCGGCATCGTAGATCGCCATCTGCTCGCCCTTATAGGCCGAATAACCGCCTTCGACGCCCGGCAGCATCTCGTTCTTGATGCGGATATTGGCGAAGGTGCCGCGCATCATCACGTCATGGTTGCCGCGACGTGCGCCATAGCTGTTGAAGTCGGCCTTGCTGACCTGATGCTCCTGCAGGAAGATGCCGGCCGGGCTGTCGGCCTTGATGCTGCCTGCGGGCGAGATGTGGTCGGTGGTGATCGAATCGGCGAAGATCGCGAGCGGGCGAGCTTCGATGATGTCCTGCACCGGCGCGGGGGTCATGCTCATGCCCTCGAAATAGGGCGGGTTGGCGACATAGGTGCTGCCCGCGCGCCAGGCATAGGTGTCCGAACCCTCGACCTCGATCGCGCGCCACTTGTCGTCGCCCGAGAAGACATGGGCATAGCGCGCCATGAACATGCCGCGATCGATATTGGCGTCCATGACTTCGCGGACTTCCGCGTTGGAGGGCCAGATGTCCTTCAGGAACACGTCCTGGCCGTCGGTGCTCTGGCCGATCGGGGTTTCGATCATGTCCTCGGTCACGGTGCCCTTCAGCGCATAGGCGACGACGAGCGGCGGCGAGGCCAGGAAGTTGGCGCGCACGTCGGGCGAAACGCGGCCTTCGAAATTGCGGTTACCCGACAGCACCGAGGCGGCGACGATGTCGTTGCCGTTGATCGCGGCGGAGATCGGCGCGGCCAGCGGGCCGGAATTGCCGATGCAGGTGGTGCAGCCATAGCCGACCAGGTTGAAGCCGACCGCGTTGAGGTCGGCGGTCAGGCCGGCCTTGTCGAGATAGTCGGTGACGACCTGGCTGCCCGGGGCGAGCGAGGTCTTGACCCAGGGCTTGGGCTTGAGGCCCAGCGCATTGGCCTTGCGTGCGACCAGACCCGCGGCGACCAGCACCGACGGGTTGGAGGTGTTGGTGCAGCTCGTGATCGCGGCGATGACGACGTCGCCGTCACCGATATCGTGATCCCGGCCCTCGACCGCGACGCGTGCCGGGCGCTGCTTGGAATAGACTTTGGACAGATCGGCGTTGAACACTTCGTCCACCGCGTCGAGCGAGACGCGATCCTGCGGGCGCTTGGGGCCGGCGAGGCTGGGGCGGACGCTGTCCATGTCGAGTTCGAGCGTGTCGGTGAAGAACGGATCGGGCGCTGTCGCCGACCACCACATGCCCTGCGCCTTGGCATAAGCCTCGGTCAGCGCGATCTGCTCCTCGCTGCGGCCGGTGAGGCGCATATAGTCGAGCGTCTTGCCGTCGATGCCGAAGAAGCCGCAGGTCGCGCCATATTCGGGCGCCATGTTGGCGATGGTCGCGCGATCGGCCAGGCTGAGTGCGTCGAGGCCGGGGCCGAAGAATTCGACGAAACGGCCGACCACGCCCTTGGCGCGCAGCATCTGAGTGACGGTGAGCACCAGGTCGGTCGCGGTGATGCCTTCGGCCAGCGTGCCGCTCAGCTTGAAGCCGACGACTTCGGGGATGAGCATCGAGACGGGCTGGCCGAGCATCGCGGCCTCGGCCTCGATCCCGCCGACGCCCCAGCCGAGCACGCCCAGGCCGTTGACCATGGTGGTGTGGCTGTCGGTGCCGACGCAGGTGTCGGGATAGGCGACGGTCTCACCCGAGGCGTCGACCGAGGTCCAGACCGCCTGCGCGATATGCTCCAGATTGACCTGGTGGCAGATGCCGGTGCCCGGGGGCACGACCTTGAAATTGTCGAGCGCCTTCGAACCCCATTTCAGGAATTCGTAGCGTTCGCCGTTGCGCTGATATTCCAGCTCGACATTGTCGCCGAACGCCTGGGGCGTGCCGAACTCGTCGACCATCACCGAGTGATCGATGACGAGGTGGACGGGAACCAGCGGATTGATCTTCTGCGCGTCGCCGCCCAGCGCGTTCATCGCGTCGCGCATCGCGGCGAGATCGACGACGCAGGGGACGCCCGTGAAATCCTGCATCAGCACGCGCGCGGGGCGATACTGGATCTCGCGGTTGGAGCGCTGCTCCTTCTGCCAGTCGACGATCGCCTGGATATCCTCGACGGTGACGGTGACGCCATCTTCGAAACGCAGCAGATTTTCGAGCAAGACCTTCATCGAAAAGGGCAGGCGGCTGACATCGCCGAGCTGCTCGGCGGCCTTGGCCAGTGAATAATAATGGACCGTCTGTCCGCCCGCGGAAAGCGCGGTACGGGTAGAGAGGGTGTCCTGGCCAATGGCGGTCATATGCTTTTGCCCCTTCGCTGTGCGGCACGGGCGGGGATACGCCGTTCGGGCGGCCCGTGCGGTTTAAGAAAAGCCCGCAAATGCGGGAGTCGGGCGGGCTTTAGCAGGGGGTATCCGGGGTGGAAAGGGGGCTGGACCCGCTAAAATCGCAGCTTTGCGATGCTTTGTGGGTCAGGCCTCGTATTCATTGGCCGGAACGGAGACGAACAGGCACTTGCCAATCGGCCGTTGATCGCGAGCTTCAGGCGATCTGCTGCCATGACAGGTCGAAGCGGGCGAGATATTTGCGCAGCCGGTCCGCGTCGTTCGCCGAGGTGCGCCGCGACCGCGATGCGGCGAACAGCGCGCGCCCTGCGTCGGACAGCGAGCGGCTTTTGCGGCAGATGTCGATCACATGCGACAGCTGGACGCGGTCGAACGGATCGATCGCATCGAGCTGTTCGGGCGTCAGCAGCTCGTCGAGCGCGTCTGCCGCCTGAGTGTCCGGTGCCCAGAGCCGGTTCAGCTTTGCGATCTCGGCATCGACGCACTCCACATCGATGCGTCCCTTGGGGGAGAAGGTGGCCATGCGGGTGACGCTGGCAGCCAGATCGCGGAAATTGCCGGGCCAGCGCGCCGTGCTGCCGGTGGCGAAGGCAAGGTAGCGGTCGCGCGCCTCGCGATTGAAAGTGACGCGGGTACCTTCCCGCTCGGCATAGCGATCCAGCTCATAATCGAGATTCGGCGCGATATCCTCGCGCCGTTCGGCGAGGCCGGGCAGCGTGAAGGTCCACAGATTGAGCCGTGCGAACAGATCGTCACGGAAACGCCCCTCGGCGACGGCCTGCGCCAGATCGCGGTTGGTGCCGGCGATCAGCTGAAAATCGCTGCCCACTTCCTTGTCGGCGCCGACCGGCAGGAAGCGCTTGTCCTCGATCGCGCGCAGGATCATCGCCTGCTCGTCGAGGCCGAGTTCGCCGATCTCGTCGAGGAACAGGGTGCCGGTATCGGCGGTGCGTAGCAGACCTGGCCGGTCTGCCGCCGCTCCGGTGAAGGCGCCACGGCGATGGCCGAACAGTGCTGACATCGCGCCATCACCTTTCAGCGTTGCGCAGTTCACCTCGACGAACGGGCCCTTCACCTGATGCTTGAGGCGCTTGAGTTCGTAGATGCGGCGCGCGAGCTGGCTCTTGCCCGCGCCAGTCGGGCCCATCAGCAGCATCGGCGCGCGGGATCGCACAGTCACTTGCTCGATCTCGTCGATGATCCGGTTGAAGCCGGCATTGCGCGTGTCGATGCCCGATTTCAGGAAGGACGTGCTTTCGGCGCTTGCGGCGGCAAAGCGCGTCGCGATACTGTCATAGCGCGACAGATCGAGATCGATGACGTTCCAGCTGCCCGGCGCGCCCGATGGCGATCCGCGCTGGGGCTGGGTCTGGAGCAGCCGCCCAGGCAGATAATGCGCCTCGGTCAGCAGGAACAGGCAGATCTGCGCGACGTGGGTGCCGGTGGTGATGTGGATCAGATAGTCTTCATTATCCGGATCGAATTGCTCGGCGCGCGCGAAATCGAGCAGTTTTCCATAGACCTCCTCGAAATCCCATGGGTCGTCGAAGTCCAGCAGACGCCGGTCGACCGTCGTCTCGGGCGACACCGATGCGATATCCTCGGCGACATATTCGGCGAGCCGGACATGCGATGTCCCGTGGAGCATGACGAAGCGATCGACGCGCAAATCCTCATGCATGGCAAGTCCGACCGACGGCCGCCACTTGTTCCAGCGTATCGGGCCGAACTTGCTCGCATCGAGTGTCGAGCCGAGGAATCCAATCACGACGAGCGGTCTCATGATTATCCTATAGGATAATATACGAGACAGTACGATATGAAATCGATCACCCCCTGGTGGTTTCCATCGGGAATGCCATGCGTTCGTCAGGAAATAATATCTTTTATTATCAATTCAGTATTGAGATTTTGATCGGCGTCAGGTCGAACTGGCACGCGATATGCTGAGTGGAGGATGTCGGACGGCGCGTTCTTGTCGTTCCGATGGAGCCGCCAGGAGGGGCGATCGGAATGGGCCGGTCGCCCCGAAGCGGTCAGCAGGGTGTAGCTCAGGCGTGTCGGAGCGCCGGCCTTGGGAGCCGGAGGCCGCTGGTTCGTGTCCGGCCGCCCTGACCAGTTTTGTCGCCCGGGGCTGTCCGCCGGACGCCGGGTTTTGAATAGGAGGTCGCGATGACCGAGACGATGTACGATTACCAGCATGTCGAGGACGGCGTGCCCATCAAGATGTGGACGCGCGGCGTGCCCGTCGACCAGAAGGCGCGCGACCAGCTGTCGCGCGCGGCGCAGATGCCGTTCGTGTTCAAGCATGTCGCGGCAATGCCCGACGTGCATGTCGGGATCGGCGCGACCGTCGGCTCGGTGATCCCGACCAAGGGCGCGGTGATTCCCGCGGCAGTGGGTGTCGATATCGGCTGCGGCATGATGGCGGCGCGGACCTCGCTGCTCGCGAGCGATCTTCCGGACAATCTGGAAGCCATCCGTTCGGCGATCGAGCAGGCAGTGCCGCATGGCCGTTCGGTCGGGCGCGGCAAGCGCGATACCGGCTCGTGGGGGGATCCCCCGCCGGCGATCGTCGAGGCCTGGGCAACGCTGGTGGCGCGCTTCGACCGGATCGCCGAAAAGCATCCGCGGCTGAAGAACACCAACAACCTCGTGCATCTCGGCACGCTGGGGACGGGCAATCACTTCATCGAGCTGTGCCTCGACGAGGAACAGCGGGTCTGGGTGATGCTGCATTCGGGATCGCGCGGCGTGGGCAATGCGATCGGCAGCTTCTTCATCGAGCTGGCGAAGCAGGATATGCGGAAATGGCACATCAACCTGCCCGATCAGGATCTCGCCTATTTCCCGGAAGGGACCGATCATTTCGACGATTATGTCGAGGCGGTCGGCTGGGGACAGGATTTTGCGGCGCTCAACCGGCGGATGATGATGACCAACGTCGTCCGCGCGCTCCGCAAGCAGATCGCCAAGCCGTTCGATGCCGAACTGGAAGCGGTGAACTGTCACCACAACTATGTTCAGCGCGAGAACCATTTTGGTGAGAATGTGCTGGTCACGCGAAAAGGTGCGGTTCGTGCGGCGAAAGGCGTGATGGGCATCATCCCGGGGTCGATGGGCGCGAAATCGTTCATCGTGCGCGGGCTGGGCAATGCCGAATCGTTCGACAGCTGCAGCCATGGCGCGGGGCGGGTGATGTCCCGCACCCAGGCCAAGAAGGAGGTGTCGCTCGCCGAGCACATCGCCGACACGGCGGGTGTGGAATGCCGCAAGGACGAAGGTGTGATCGACGAGACGCCGCGGGCCTACAAGCCGATCGAAGCGGTGATGGCCGCGCAGGCGGATCTGGTCGAGATCGTCCACACGCTGAAGCAGGTGGTGTGCGTGAAGGGGTGAAGCGGGATCAAGGCGGCATGCCGGGGGCATGCCGTCCCCGCTTCACAACCTCGATGCCATCATTTTCGACCGACTTAGCCTGAAGCAAGAATAAGACTGAAAGAAGAGACATGATTATCATCGATGGATCGGAGGGCGAGGGCGGCGGACAGATCGTGCGCAATGCGTGCGCTCTCTCGCTCGTCACTGGCCAGTCGTTCCGCATCGTCAATATACGCGGGGGACGCGAGAAGCCCGGACTGATGCGCCAGCACGTCACCGCGATCGAAGCGGCCTGCACGCTCGGTAATGCCGAATGTGAGGGGCTGGCGGTCGGCGCGTCGGAGGTCACCTTCCGGCCTGGGCGGGTTTCGCCGGGCGACTATCGTTTCTCGGTCGGCACTGCAGGCAGCACCGGCCTTGTCCTCCAGACGATCCTGCCGCCGCTGATGCTGGCGGACGGGCCGTCGCGGGTTGTGCTCGAAGGCGGCACGCACAACATGATGGCGCCGCCGTTCGACTTCGTCGAGCGGGTGTTCCTGCCCGTCGTCAACCGCATGGGGCCGCGCGTCTCGGCGCGGCTGGTGCGGCATGGCTTCTATCCGCGCGGTGGCGGGCGAATCGAGGTGGAGATCGCGCCGGCGCCGCTGGCGCCGATCGACTGCATCGCGCGTGGCGCGCGGCTGCATCGTTCGGCGACCGCCGTGTTCGCGGCGCTGCCGTTCGAGATTGCGCAGCGCGAGATTGCGATGGCACGCAAGCTGCTCGACTGGCCGGAGGAGGCGTTCGCGGTTCGCGAGCTTCCTGCCGATCAGGGACCGGGCAATATCGTGCTGCTGGAGGCCGCGTTCGAACATGTGACGGAGATCGTCAGCGGCTTCGGCAAGCTGGGCGTCACCGCCGAAGCGATCGTTAAGACTGCGTCGGCGCGTATGGCGGGCTATCTGGCGAGCGACGCCTTTGCTGGTCCCTATCTGGCGGACCAGTTGCTGCTGCCCTTCGCGCTTGCGAGCGGCGGCAGCTTCACCACGGTCAAGCCGAGCCGGCACGCCCTGACCGCGGCGGATATCATCGAGCGTTTTCTGGGGCGTCGGTGTGCGTTCGAGCAGATGGATTCGGGCGCGCATCTGATGACGGTGCGGTGATGGAGCTTTTCCCCCTCCCGTAAATGGGAGGGGAGAAGAGGACGTCACCGTCCGATCATGGTCTCCGGCCTGACCACGCGATCGAACGTCGCTTCATCGACCAGTCCGAGCGCAAGGCCGGCCTGTTTGAGGGTCAGTCCATGCTCATGTGCGTGCTTGGCGATCTTTGCGGCATTGTCGTAACCGATCTCGGGCGCCAGCGCGGTCACCAGCATCAGCGACCGGTCGACCAGTTCGGCGATACGCGTCTCGTCGGCTTCCATGCCGTCGACGGTGCGTTCGGCGAAGCTTTCCATGCCGACGGCGAGCAGATGGATCGACCGCAGCGCATTGGCGCCGATCATCGGCTTGAACACGTTCAATTCGAGATGGCCCTGAAGGCCGCCGACCGTGATCGCCTGATGATTGCCGATCACCTGCGCCGCCACCATGGTCAGCATCTCGCACTGGGTCGGATTGACCTTGCCGGGCATGATCGAGCTGCCCGGCTCGTTCGCCGGCAGGATCAGTTCGCCGATGCCCGAGCGCGGGCCGGAGCCGAGCAGGCGGATGTCGTTGGCGATCTTGGTCAGCGCGACGGCCAGTGTCGAGAGCGTGCCCGAGAGGTGGACGATCGGGTCGTTCGAGGCGAGCGCCTCGAACTTGTTTTCCGCGGTGAAGAAGGGAAGGCCGGTCAGGGACGCCAGCTCGCTGGCGATCGCCTCACCGAAACCCGCAGGGGCATTGAGCCCGGTGCCGACCGCGGTGCCGCCCTGGGCGAGCTGGCACATGCCATGGTTCACGGCGGGCTCGATCCGGTTGCGGCAGCGATAGAGCTGGTTGGCATAGCCGGAAAATTCCTGGCCGAGCGTCAGCGGCGTCGCATCCTGCAAATGGGTGCGGCCGATCTTGACGATATGATCCCAGTTCTCCGCCTTTTTATCCAGCGCGCTGCGCAGTCGTTCGAGCGCGGGCATCAGCGCACTCGCTGAGGCGCGCGCCGCGGCGATATGGAGCGCGGTCGGAAAGCTGTCGTTCGACGACTGGCCCATATTGACGTGGTCGTTGGGGTGAACCGGCGATTTGCCGCCGCGCGTGCCGGCCAGCAGCTCGTTGGCGCGGCCGGCGATCACCTCGTTGACGTTCATGTTGGACTGGGTGCCGGATCCCGTCTGCCAGATGACGAGCGGGAACTGATCGTCGAGCTTGCCCGCGACGACTTCGGCGGCTGCCGCCTCGATTGCATCGGCGATCTCGGCCGGCAGGCCATGCGCCCGGTTCACCCGCGCCGCTGCCTGTTTCACCAGCGCGAGCGCATGGACGATGCCGATCGGCATCCGCTCGTTCTCGCCGAACGGGAAATTCTCGATCGATCGCTGGGTCTGCGCGCCCCAATAGGCATCGGCCGGAACCTCGATGGCGCCGATGCTGTCGGTTTCGGTGCGAGTGGCGGTCATCCCATCCTCCGTCATGGTATCAGGAGGGGCAAATGGCGCGAGAGATGTGGATATGCCAGCCCATATGGGTTGGCCGGCGCGATTATTTCTTCCGGCCGAAATCTACGGTCACGACGTTCGAGCCGTCTTCGACCGGCACGGCAATCGGGCGGTCATTCTCCGCTTCGTGCTCGGCATCGGCGCCCTCGTCGCCCTGCGCCTGGAACTGGAGCGCAAAATTGACCGCGGGATCGTGGAAGCCCGTGACCGCGGCGAAGGGGATGATCAGATGCGACGCGACCTGGTTGAAGCTCAGCGCGACTTCGAAGCCGTCTTCCGCGACCTTCAGATCCCAGAATCGATTCTGCAGGACGATGGTCATCTCGTCGGGGAATCGTTCGCTCAGATGGCGCGGAATATCGACGCCCGGCGCACCCGTCTTGAAGGTGATGTAGAAATGATGCTGTCCAGGCAGACCGCCCGAACGCTCGACCTCGCCGAGCACGCGGCCGACGACCGCGCGCAGTGCTTCCTGCACGATCTCGTCATAGGGAATCAGGCTATCGGGCGTATCGTCGCTCATCGCGCCGTGGTGAACGCTGATGCGCGGCTGGTCAAGTGATTGCGCCAGCATTCCTGCGCGCTATAGGGGCGCATCATGCGCACAGCGACCATAGCCCGCAAGACCAAGGAAACCGAGATCGACGTCACCGTCAATCTCGATGGGACCGGCGTCTACACGGTCTCGACCGGGATCGGCTTCCTCGACCACATGCTGGAACAGCTTTCCAGGCATTCACTGATCGATCTCGACGTGAAGATCGCCGGCGACCTGCATGTCGACCAGCATCACACCACCGAGGATTCGGGGATCGCGATCGGCGAGGCCGTGAGCCAGGCACTGGGCGATCGACGCGGAATCACGCGTTACGGCACGGCCTATGCGCCGATGGACGAGACGCTGACGCGCGCCGCGATCGACATCTCCGGCCGGCCGTTCCTGGTCTGGAAAGCGGCGTTCAGCCAGCCGCGACTGGGCGAGATGGATACCGAATTGTTCGAACACTGGTTCCATGCCTTCTCCGGAGCGGCCGGAATCACGTTGCACCTGGAAAATCTATACGGGCGCAACAACCACCATATCGTCGAGAGCGCGTTCAAGGCGCTGGCGCGCGCGTTGCGCCAGGCCGTGGAGATCGATCCGCGCAAGGCCGATTCGATTCCATCCACCAAGGGCACGCTCGGGGGCGCGGGCACCGGTGGCTGAGACCGTTGCGCTGATCGACTATGGCGCCGGCAATCTTCACTCGGTCCATAATGCGCTGAAGGCGGCCGGTGCCGAAGGCGTCGTCGTGACCGCCGATCCGGCGATCGTGCGCGGTGTGGACCGGATCGTGCTGCCCGGTGTCGGTGCCTATGCCGCCTGTGCGTCGGCGCTGAACGCGGTGCCCGGCATGCGCGATGCGCTCGACGAAGCGGTGCGCGGCGCGGGACGGCCATTTCTCGGCATCTGTGTCGGCATGCAGCTGATGGCGGATCGCGGCGAAGAGCTGGGCGGCCATGAAGGGCTGGGCTGGATCAGCGGCAAGGTCGTCGCGCTCGACCCCGCCGATCCGGTGCTCAAGGTGCCGCATATGGGCTGGAACAGCGTGACGCCGGTGATCGAGCACAGCCTGATCGAACCCGGCGAGGCCTATTTCCTCCATGGTTTCGCCTTTGAGGGCGCCGACGTGCTGGCGCTGACCGATCATGGCGGTCCGGTGACCGCGGCGATCGGGCGCGACACGATGATCGGGGTTCAATTCCACCCCGAGAAGAGCCAGCGCTACGGACTCGCATTTCTCGAACGTTTTCTGGACTGGAAGCCATGAGCCTGATCGTTTTTCCCGCCATCGATCTCAAGGGCGGCCAGGTCGTTCGTCTGGCCGAGGGCGATATGGATCGTGCGACCGTTTATGGCGACGATCCCGCCGCCCAGGCGATGCTGTTCGCCGACGCGGGTGCCGAGCATCTTCATGTCGTCGATCTCGACGGCGCCTTTGCCGGCCAGTCTGTCAATGGTGAGGCGGTCAAGGCGATCGTCGAGCGTTTCCCGGGCCATGTGCAGCTGGGCGGCGGCATCCGCGATCGGGCCGCGATCGAACGCTGGTTCGATCTGGGCGTCTCGCGAATCGTGATCGGCACTGCCGCGCTCGACAATCCGGAACTGGTCCGCGCCGCTGCCAGGGATTTCCCCGGCGGCATCGTCGTCGCGGTCGATGCCCGCGACGGCATGGTCGCCACCAAGGGTTGGGCCGATGTCTCCACCGTTGCGGTGGTGGAGATGGCGCGCAGGTTCGAGGATGCCGGGGTTGCTGCCCTGCTGTTCACCGATGTCGGCCGTGACGGACTGCTCAAGGGCTGCAATGTCGAGGCGACTGTCGATCTCGCGCGAAGCTCGAGCATCCCGGTGATCGCGAGCGGCGGCGTCGCCGGCATTGCCGACATTCGTATGCTCGCCATTCATGCCAAGGATGGCATCGAGGGCGTGATCACCGGACGCGCGCTGTATGACGGGCGGCTCGATCTGGCGGCGGCGCTGTCGGTCGCACGGGTCTGACCGGCGTATGACGGTCCGCGCGCGCGTCATTCCCTGTCTCGACGTGGCCAATGGCCGCGTGGTGAAGGGCGTCAACTTCGTCGACCTGCGCGATGCCGGCGATCCGGTGGAGGCCGCGCGCGCCTATGACGCGGCGGGCGCCGACGAACTCTGCTTCCTCGATATCTCGGCAAGCCATGAAGGGCGCGGCACCTTGCTCGACATGGTGCGCCGCACCGCCGAGGTCTGTTTCATGCCGTTGACCGTGGGCGGCGGCGTGCGCAGCCCGGACGACGCGCGCGCGCTGCTGCTTGCCGGCGCGGACAAGGTGGCGGTGAACAGCGCGGCGGTCGCCCGGCCCGAACTGGTCGCGGACATGGCAGACCGCTTTGGCAGCCAGTGCGTCGTCGCTTCGGTCGATGCGCGTCAGGTGGCGCCAGGACGCTGGGAGATCTTCACCCATGGCGGCCGGCGCGAGACCGGGATCGATGCGCTGGAACACGCCGTTCGCCTGGCCACGCTCGGTGCGGGCGAGTTGCTTGTAACTTCGATGGATCGCGACGGGACACGCGATGGCTATGATCTCGCGCTCACCCGCCTCGTCGCCGATGCGGTGCCCGTGCCGGTGATCGCCAGCGGCGGGGTCGGCGCGCTCGACCATCTCGTCGCCGGCATCGTCGAGGGTCATGCCAGCGCCGTGCTGGCCGCATCGATCTTCCATTTCGGCCAGCACAGCATCGCAGAGGCGCACGCCGCGCTCGCCGCTGCGGGTATCCCCGTCCGCGCACCTTTACAGGCTGCGCCCGCAACGGCAGACCCGCAACCATGAGCGATGCGATCGACAGGCTTGAGGCGGTGGTCCGCGCGCGGCGCGGCGCCGATCCCGAAACCTCCTATGTTGCCAAGCTGACGTCCAAGGGGCGCGCCAAGATGGCGCAGAAGCTGGGCGAGGAAGCCGTGGAGACGGTGATCGCCGCGATCGCCGGCGATCGCGACGGGGTCACGTCCGAAGCTGCCGACCTGATCTTCCATCTTTCGGTGCTGCTCGCCGATTTCGACCTGTCCTTCGCGGATGTCTTTGCCGAGCTCGATCGGCGCGAAGGTGTTTCGGGCCTGGTCGAGAAGGCTTCGCGGCAAACGTGATTCATCGTCATTCCGGCGAAAGCCGGAATGACGATGGTGGATGAGTACGCACATGACAGGAGCGCTCTGAATGCCGATCGACGCCACCCGGCCCTATGACGACCAGAACATCTTCGCGAAAATCCTGCGCGGAGAGATACCGAACCGGACCGTCTATGAAGACGATCATGTGCTGGCCTTTCACGACATCAACCCGCAGGCGCCGCACCACATTTTGGTGATCCCCAAAGGGGCTTATGTGTCGTGGGACGATTTCTCGACCCGTGCGTCCGATGCGGAGATTGCGGGCTTTGTCCGCGCGGTCGGCCATGTCGCGCGTGAGGCAGGCCTGGTCGAGCCGGGATATCGTCTGCTTGCGAATATCGGCATGGATGGCGGGCAGGAAATCGCGCATCTGCACATCCATATCTTCGCCGGCAAATCGTTGGGGCCGATGATCGCGAGATAGGCTATTGCGCTCAGGCCATTAGCCACTAGGCTCCGCCGCCAACACAAACACCAGGGAAGCGCTTGGAAAAGCGCGGGGGAATCATTGATGATATTCGGGCGCATCAAGTCACTCGATGCAATTCTTGCAACTGCCGAGAAGAAAGCGCTGACGCGCTCGTTAGGGGCCTTTCAGCTGACGATGCTCGGCATCGGCGCCGTGATCGGAACCGGAATCTTCGTGCTGACCGCCGAGGCCGCGCAAAAGGCGGGGCCGGGCATGATGCTCGCCTTCGTCATCGCCGGCGTCGTCTGTGCGGTGGCCGCACTCTGCTACGCCGAAATGGCCGCGATGGTGCCGGTTTCGGGCTCCGCCTACACATACAGCTATGCGGTCATGGGCGAGTTGATCGCCTGGATGGTCGGCTGGGCACTGATCCTCGAATATGCGGTCGCCGCGGGCGCCGTGTCGGTCGGGTGGTCGGGCTATGTGGTCGGGTTGCTGGAAAACGCCTTTTCCATGGACATACCCGACATGCTGGTGCGCGGCCCCTATGACGGCGGTATCGTCAATCTGCCCGCAATGGCGATCGCCGGTCTCGTCACCTGGCTGCTGGTGATCGGCACCAAGGAAAGCGCGTTCGTCAACGCGATCCTGGTCGCGATCAAGGTTGCCGCACTCACCCTGTTCATCGTCCTGGCCGTGCCCGCGATGAACATGGACAATTTCACGCCTTTCTCGCCGCTCGGCTTTGCCGGCGTCTCGGCGGCCGCTGCTTCGATCTTCTTCGCCTATGTCGGCTTCGACGCGGTTTCGACCGCCGCCGAGGAAACCAAGAACCCCCAGCGCAACATGCCGATCGGCCTGATCGGTTCGCTGGCCATCTGCACCATCTTCTACCTGCTCGTCGCCGCCGGCGTCATCGGCAGCGTCGGTGCTCAGCCTCTGCTCGGCCCCGACGGCGCCGCACTGCCCCCGGGCAGCGTCGAACTCGCCAAGGCCTGCGTCGCGCATGCCGCCAGCACGGGCGGCGAAGCGGTCGTCTGCTCGAAGGAAGCCCTGGCCTGGACGATGCGTGAAATCGGCTGGCCCCAGATCGGCAACCTGATCGGCCTCGCTGCCGGCCTGGCGCTGCCCTCCGTCATCCTGATGATGATGTACGGCCAGACCCGCATCTTCTTCGTCATGAGCCGTGACGGCCTGCTTCCGCCGGTCTTCTCGAAGATCCACCCGAAGTTCCACACGCCGCACGTCATCACGATCCTGACCGGCATGTTCGTCGCCCTGTTCGCGGCGTTCTTCCCGGTCGGCAAGCTGGCGGACATCTCGAACAGCGGCACGCTGTTCGCGTTCGCGGCGGTGTCGATCGCGGTGCTGATCCTGCGCCGGACCGATCCCAACCGCCGCCGTCCCTTCCGGACGCCTGCCGTCATGGTCACCGCGCCGATCGCGGTGGCGGGCTGCCTCTATCTCTTCATCAGCCTCGGCCATGAAACCAAGCTGATGTTCCTCGGTTGGGCAGCAATCGGCCTTGTCGTCTACTTCCTCTACGGTCGTCCCCGCAGCCATGTCGGCCTGGGCCATGACGAAGTGCATGAAACCGATGCTGACGCACCGCAGCAGCCGGTACCGCCGGTTCCCAAGCTCTGATCGGGCTTCGATAGTCAAAGAAAAGGGGAGGCCTCGGCCTCCCCTTTTTTATGTCCGCGATGTCCAGCTACGGGCCGATCAGGCGAACCGCTTTGTCACCAGTTCCTTGATATCGGCTTCGGGGCGGGCGCCGTAATGCGAGATGATCTCGGCGGCGCAGATCGCGCCCATGGTCAGGCTGTCCTCGACCGAGCGGCCCTCTGCCTGTCCAGCCAGGAATCCCGCGGCGAACAGGTCGCCCGCGCCGGTCGTGTCGACGACCTCATCGATCGGCTCGGCAGGAACCGCAGAGCGCACGCCGTCCTTGATCGCGATCGCGCCCTGTTCGCTACGCGTCACCACCAGCAAAGGCACGTGCGCTGCGACTTTCGCGACCGCCGCCTCGAAATCGTCGAGTTCGGTCAGTGACGTGATTTCGGCCTCGTTGGCGAACAGGATGTCGACATCGCCATCTTCGATCAGCTTCACGAAATCGTCGCGATGGCGCGAGATGCAGAATGTGTCGGACAGGGTGAATGCGACTTTACGGCCCGCGCCACGCGCGATCGCAATCGCTTTGCGCATTGCGGCGCGCGGTTCCGCAGGGTCCCAGAGATAGCCTTCGAGATAGAGGATGGCGGCATCCGCGATCAGCGCTTCATCCAGTGCTGCCGCGGGCAGGAACTGCGAGGCGCCAAGAAAGGTGTTCATCGTGCGCTGGCCGTCGGGCGTGACCAGGATCAGGCAGCGCGCGGTGGGCGGTTCGGATTCGGTGCGCACCGCGGTGGGAAAGGACACGCCTTGTGCGCGGATGTCATGGGCAAAGACCGCGCCGAGCTGGTCGTTGGCAACCTGGCCGATAAAGCCGCATTTGCGCCCCAGCGCCGCAAGGCCGGCGACCGTGTTCGCGGCGGATCCGCCGCTCGCTTCGACGCCCGCGCCCATCTTGGCATAGAGTGCTTCGGCTTCTTCGGTGGTGAAGAGCAATTGCATCGAGCCTTTGGGCAGGCCTTCCTGCGCAATGAAGGCGTCGTCCGCACGGGCGATCACGTCGACGATCGCGTTGCCGATGGCGACGATGTCATGGCTGGGCTGGCTCAATTCTGAAACTCCTGCGCTTGGCGTATAGTCGCGGCGTCTAGTGGGCGAGGGGGGACGGTGCAACCGCACGTTGACGGGGACGGGTGTGATGCCCCATCCCGTCATGATGCTGCGTGCTTTCATGTCGTCTCTCGGTCAGCTCGGCGATCCGCCGATCCTGAAGGTTCTGGCGAAAACCATCGCCCTCACGCTCGCGGTCTTCGCACTGCTGGGCATAGCGCTCTGGTGGGCGGCGAGCAGCGCCGCCGCTGCCTGGGGCTGGGGCGCCAGCACGGGTTTCGCGGCGGCGGCGGGCGCGGCGCTGATCGCGGTCATATCGGGCTGGCTGCTGTTCCGTGTCGTCGCGATCGCGGTGATCGGGCTGTTCGCCGATGCGGTGGTCGAAGCGGTCGAGCGACGTCATTATCCCGATGCGCTGGCCAGGGCGCGGCCGGTATCGATCGCCCGGTCGCTGCGCATGGGGCTTGCTTCGGCCGGGCGGGCGCTGATGTTCAATCTCATCGCGCTGCCGCTCTATCTTGTCCTGCTTGTCACTGGAATCGGCACTGTGGCCTTGTTCGTGGTGGTCAATGCGCTGTTGCTTGGGCGCGACCTGGGGGAGATGGTTGCGGTTCGCCATATGGATGAGGCGGCGGTCCGGGGCTGGCTTACGACGACGCGCGCCAGCCGCCTGATGCTGGGGCTTGTCGTCACCGGGCTGTTCGTGGTTCCTGTCGTCGGCCTGCTTGCACCGATCCTGGGTGCGGCAATGGCGACGCATCTGTTTCACGGGAGGGATTGAATGAGGAATGCCCGCTGGGCGTGTGGCGCTGCGTTTGCGCTGCTCGCGGGATGTGGCGGCGCACCGGTCAGGCCGGCCGCCACGCTGCCGCCGCCACCGCCTTCACGGCCCGCCTCCATTCCGCTGGCCGGGCTCGAGCGCGTCATGGGGCAAAGCGCCAAATCGCTGACCGCCATGTTCGGCAAGCCTGATCAGGACGTGCGCGAGGCCAGTGGCCGCAAACTCCAGTTCGGCAGCGGCATATGCGTGCTCGACGTCTATCTCTACTCGCGCAAGGCCGGACAGGAGCCGGTGGTGACCTATCTCGACGCGCGTCAGCCCGACGGTTCGGACGCGGATCGCGCGGCGTGCGTGGCGGCGCTGGCGAAGCGCTGAGGGTAAACTAATCCGTTTGTCCCGAGCGAAGTCGAGGGGCGTTGGGTTCGGCGCTGCGTGTCTCGACTTCGCTCGACACGAACGGTTTCTGAGGGCGAGTGGAATCCAACCGCCCGATCGCCCATTGCGCCGCCTCCGCGACCACCGGATCCTCGTCGTCGGCCAGGGGCGCAAGTCGCGACAGCAGGCCCCGATCTCCACTGTTGCCTGCCGCTATCGCGGCGTTGCGGACCATGCGATTGCGCCCGATCCGTTTGATCGGCGACCCAGCGAAGACCTGACGAAATCCGGCATCGTCGAGCGCGAGGAGATCGGCCAGCGCCGGCGCGACCAGCTCGGCGCGCGGAAGGAATGCGCGGTTCGCGGCGGCTGCGGCTGCGAATTTGTTCCATGGACAGACCGCCAGGCAGTCGTCGCAGCCATAGATGCGATTGCCCATCGGCACCCGGAATTCCTCGGGGATCGGCCCTTTGCTCTCGATCGTCAGATAGGAGATGCAGCGCCGTGCATCGACGCGATAAGGTGCTGGAAAGGCATCGGTCGGACAGGCCCGCTGGCAGGCGTCGCACGATCCGCAGCGGCCGTCGCCCGATGTGTCGGGCGTCAGCACCAGCGTGGTGTAGATCGCGCCGAGGAACAGCCAGCTGCCATGATCGCGGCTGACGAGATTGCTGTGCTTGCCCTGCCAGCCGATGCCGGCGGCTTCGGCCAGCGGCTTTTCCATCACCGGCGCGGTATCGACGAACACCTTGACGCCCAGTCCGTCGTGTCCGTCCGTATCGGCATGCGCCACGATCCAGCGCGCCAGTTCCTTCAACGCCCGCTTGACCACGTCGTGATAGTCGCCGCCCTGCGCGTAGACGGAGATGCGACCGATGCCGCCCTCATCCTCCAGCCGCAGCGGATCGGTGCCGGGCGCATAGCTCATGCCCAGCATGATCACCGATTGCGCCTGCGGCCACAGGCCTTGCGGGCTGCCACGCTCGGCCGCGCGGCTTTCCATCCAGATCATGTCGCCATGCCGGCCTTCGGACAGCCATTCGGCGAGCCGCGCAGCACTTTCGGGTGCAGCGTCAGCGCGCGCGATTCCGCACGCAGCAAAGCCGATGCGCGCTGCCTCCTCTTTCAGGGCATATGCGAAGTCGCCGTTTATCATAAACTAACGGCTTGCTAGCATAAGTGGCGCCAACGGTTCGAGACCAACCGTATGATCCGTGTGGGTGCGGATGTGTGTGGGGACACAACGGGACGATGAACGTCAGTTTTGCGTATCTGGGAAGCAGTCGCTTCCTGATTCTTCTTCTTGCGCTCGCGATCGTGGTGGGCGTGGCATTCGGCGTCTTCGGCGGTCACCTTGGCGGCCCGCTGCTCGACATGCTGTCCGATGCATCCGCCAACGAGGCGCGGCTGGCTGCGATGACGGCCGATCAGCGCTCGACGCATATGTGGATCACGCTCACGCTCGATGTGATCTACCCCTTTGCCTATGGCGGGGGCCTTGCCAATCTCGCGGCGCGTTTCGTGACGCGCCACAAGCTGATGGTCGCGGCGCCGGGGCTGTTGCTGATCCTGGTCGATCTGATCGAGAACGCCCTGATCGTGATGATGTTGAACGGGGATACCGGCGTGATTGCCGCCAAGGCGCTTGTGACCCTGGTCAAATGGTGGCTGTTCGGCGGCTGCTCGCTCCTCGCGATGGGGCTGGCGGCTCGGGCTGCGATCCGCCATTATAGCGGTGGCGTGTCGGAGTCCCGGATCGGCGGGCGCGCGTCCAGGGAGATCTGATGTCCGATCAGCCGGCGGTCCGTGCATCCGGGCTCACCAAATATTTCGGCAATCGTACTGCGGTGGATGGCGTCGACCTGATCGTGCCGGAGGGCATGATCTACGGCGTGCTCGGGCCCAACGGCGCGGGCAAGACGACGACGCTGCGCATGCTTCTGGGTATCATCGAGCCCGATAGCGGCGGTCGCGCGATCTTCGGCAATCCGAATCCGCGCGCCGTGGGGGACCGGGTCGGCTATCTTCCCGAAGAGCGCGGGCTTTATCCCGCGATGAAGGCGCGTGAGGCGATCGCGTTCATGGGCGCGCTGCGTGGCCTGGACTGGAAAGAGGGCCGGGCGCGCGCCGCGGTTCTGCTTGAGAATGCCGGGCTCGGTCACGCTGTCGACGAGAAGATCAAGAAACTCTCAAAGGGCATGGCGCAGCTGGTCCAGCTGCTTGGTTCGATCGTCCATCGACCCGATCTGATCGTGCTGGACGAGCCATTTTCGGGTCTCGATCCGGTCAACCAGGAACGGCTGGAAGCACTGATCGTCGCCGAACGCGCGCGCGGCGCCACGGTGCTGTTTTCGACGCATGTCATGGCGCATGCCGAGCGGCTCTGTGATCGGCTGGCGATCATTGCCGGCGGCAAGCGGCGCTTCGAGGGTACGGTGGACGATGCCCGCGCCATGCTGCCGATGCGTGCGACCTATGTGCCGCGCAGCGACGGCGAAGGGGTCGCGGCGCTTCTGCCGGCGGGTGCCGAGCATCGCGGCGACCGCTGGCGCTTCATCCTGCCGGACGAAGGGATCGAACCGCTGCTCGAAACGCTGATGGCGCGCGGCCATGGCATTGCCGGTCTTTCGATCGAGCGTCCGGGATTGCACGATGCGTTCGTGCGCATCGTCGGGCAGGCCAATGCGGGAGACGTCGCATGAACCGGCTGGTCCGCCAGACCGTGGTGATCGCGCGCCGCGACTTCATCGCGACGGTCTTCACGCCGACATTTCTCGTCTTCCTGCTGGCGCCGCTGTTCATGCTCGCCTTCGGGCTGATCGGCGGCAAGGGCGCGGAGCAGCTTGCGTCGAACATCAGCCAGAATTCGGCGATCGCCGCGCTGGCGTCGGACGCGGATGCCGCCAAGCTTCGCGCCGCCGACGAGGCGATTCGCGCGACGACCGGTCCCAACCGGCGTGCGGAGCTGCGCATCCTGCCGGCCACGGCCGATCCCGACGCCCAGGCGCGCGCGCTGATGGCCGACAAGAAAACCGATATCTATGCGGTGCTTTACGGTCCGCTCGATCGACCGAGGATCCTGCGCGCGACCGACAGCGAAACGTCGGCGCCCTATCTTGCCGAGCTTGCCGAACAGGCGCTGCGCAACGAGCGGGCGGGGATGACCCCAGGTGCCCGGCTCAGCAACCCCACCATATTGTCGATCGCCCGTGCCGCCCCTAGCCAGAGCGGCCGCCAGGGTGTGGGTTTTGCGGCGGTGTTCGTCATCTTCTTCCTGACCTTGCTGCTCGCGGGGCAGGCCGTCGGCATGATGGCGGAGGAAAAGGGCAACAAGGTCATCGAGATCCTGGCGGCTGCGGTTCCGCTGGAAACGGTTTTCCTCGGCAAGCTGATCGGCATGTTCGGCGTTGCGCTGCTTTTCATCGCCTTTTGGGGGACGCTGGGCAGCCAGGCGATGCTGTGGAGCGATCGTGCCTCGGTCGCGACCGGTGCACCCGCAATCGGCTGGCCGATCTTCATCCTGCTCGGCGCTGCCTATTTCAGCATGGCCTATATGCTGCTGGCCGGTGTCTTTCTGGGGGTGGGCGCGCAGGCCGCGACGGTGCGCGAGATCCAGATGCTCTCTTTGCCGATCACCATCTTCCAGATGGGCATGTTCGGCCTGTCCTCCGCCGCGGCGTCGCAGCCCGGCAGCTGGGTCGCCACCTTCGCGCAGATCTTCCCGTTCAGCTCACCGTTCGCCATGGCCGCGCGCGGTGCCACGGATCCGGCGCTCTGGCCGCATCTGCTCGCGCTTGCTTGGCAATTCCTGTGGGTGGCGTTCGTGATCTTCGTCGGCGCACGGCTGTTCCGGCGCGGCGTGCTCAAATCGGGCTCTGGGCGGTTCCGGTTGTTCGGACGCAGGGGCAACGATGCGCCCTCCGCCATCGGGGACTCGTTGACACCGATGTAAATAGTGGCATTCTGCAACCGAACGCGCCGGGCACGGGCGCGTCGCAGGAGAATTGCCGATGGCCACGCTTGCCCCCGCGCCGCAGGCCGCGCACGTCGATCCGCTCGACGTCAGCCGGGCGGAACTTTACACCGAGCATCGCTGGCAGGAGCCGTTTCGACGGCTGCGCGCCGAGGCGCCGATCTATCGCTGCGAGGACAGCGCGTTCGGCCCCTATTGGTCGATCTCCACCTACAAGCCGATCGTCCATGTCGAGTCGCTGCCCGAACTCTATTCCTCGTCCTGGCAATATGGCGGGATCACGCTGGCCGATCCCAAGGAGACGGCGAATTTCTCGATGCCGATGTTCATCGCGATGGACCGGCCCAAACATACCGAGCAGCGCCGCACCGTCGCGCCCGCCTTCACCCCCAGCGAGATCACCCGCCTGGCCGAGTCGATCCGCCTGCGCACGGGCGAATTGCTCGATGGCCTGCCCTGGGACAGTGAGTTCGACTGGGTAGACACCGTCTCGGTCGAACTGACCACGCAGATGCTTGCGACCCTGTTCGACTTCCCCTGGGAAGATCGTCGGCTGCTGCCCTATTGGTCCGACTGGGCGGGCAATATCGAGCTTGTCCATAACGAGGAGACCCGCAAGCAGCGGCTCGACATCATGTTCGAGATGGCTGGCTATTTCGCGAAGCTCTGGGCGGAGAAGGCAAGCGCGCCGCCGCAGCCCAATCTGATCTCGATGATGGCGCATTCCGAGGCGATGAGCCACATGGAGCAGAATGAGTTTATCGGGAATCTCGTGCTGCTGATTGTCGGCGGCAACGATACGACGCGCAATTCGATGAGCGGCCTTGCCTATGGCCTCGACCAGTTTCCCGACGAACGTGCCAAGCTGGAGGCCGATCCGGGCCTGATCGCCAACGCCACGTCGGAGATCATCCGCTGGCAGACGCCGCTTGCGCATATGCGCCGCACCGCGTCGGAAGACAGCGAGTTGTTCGGTCACAAGATCGCCAAGGGCGACAAGCTGGCGCTCTGGTATATCTCCGGCAATCGCGACGAGAGCGTCTTCGAGGATGCCGACCGGCTGAAGGTCGATCGCGAAAATGCCCGGCGCCATCTGTCCTTCGGCTATGGCATTCATCGCTGCGTCGGCGCGCGGCTTGCCGAGCTCCAAATCTCGATCCTGCTCGAGGAAATGGCGAAACGGCGCATGCGCGTGAATGTCGTTGGCCCACCCGATCGGGTTCCGGCGTGCTTCGTCAACGGCTACAGGAAACTCCCGGTCATGCTCAGTCGTTACTGAGCATGAGGCCATTCGGGAGTCGATCGATGATGACGATGATGGGCAGGCGTGCAGTGATCGGGTCGGCTCTGCTTGCCGGAACCGGTGTCGGCGTACTTGGGCTGCGTGCGGTCGCCGCACCCAAGGCGGCCTATCCGCTGACGCTGAGCGACGCCGAATGGCGCAAACGCCTTACGCCCGCGCAATATGCGGTGCTGCGCCAGGCCAGTACCGAACGCGCTTTTTCCAGTCCGCTCGACAAGGAGCATCGCGCCGGCATTTTCAGCTGCGCGGGCTGCGCGCTGCCGCTCTACTCGTCCAGGACGAAATTCGACAGCGGCACCGGCTGGCCGAGCTTCTGGGCGCCATTGGCCAATGCGGTCGGCACGGGCCGCGATTTTGCGATCGGCGTCCCCCGGATCGAGGTGCATTGCCGGCGCTGCGGCGGACATCTCGGCCATGTCTTCGACGATGGCCCGCGCCCGACCGGCAAGCGTTATTGCATGAACGGCGTTGCGATGAAGTTCGTGCCCGGCAGGGCCTAGAGCGATTTCGAGGCAGATGGACTCATCTGCCGGCTCGGAAACCGTGGTAAACAAAGGCAAATTTAGAGCGGATCTGGTTCATCCCGAACCAGATCTGCTCTAACCGCGCGCCATGTCCGCAAGTTCGACGGCGCGATCCGCTGCGGCATGAAGCGTGCGCGAAACGAGTTGCTTCATCGCGGCTTCCGCGTCGAGCACGTCGAGCCCCGCGCGCGTGGTTCCGCCGGGGCTGGCCACACGCTCGGCCAGTGTGGCGGGGCTGACATCCGACGAAGCGGCCAGCGCGGTGGCGCCGCCGACCGTCGCGAGTGCGAGCGCAGCGGCCTGATCGGGCGTGAATCCCAGTTCCTCGGCGCCTGCGGCGATCGAATCGATGAAGCGATAGACGAAGGCGGGCCCTGAGCCCGAAACTGCCGTTCCCGCATCCACCAGCGCCTCGCTGTCGACCCAGAGCGAAAGGCCGAGCGGCTCCGCCAGCGCGTCGCCAATCGCGCGCACATCGGCGCCGTCGCGGCAGGCGTGGAGAATCGACGCCCCCTTGCCGAGCGCGGCCGGCAGGTTGGGCATCAGCCGGATGATGCCGCCGGCGTCCGCGAATCGCGCGCCGAGTGCCACGCCATCGACGCCGGCCATGATCGAAACCACCACGGTCCCCGGGCCGGCAAGCGCCGCCGGGGCGGGAACGGCCTGGGCGAAGCCCTGCGGTTTCACCCCGACCAGAAGTGCTGCCGGTTGCGGCTGGTCGGTGGGTGGTGCCGCGCAGAGCCGGACGCCATCGGGCGCCTGAGTGCGAGCGGGATCGATAATCGTCACCGCGGCGGGGTCGAGCCCGGTTTCGAGCCAGCGGGAGAGCATGGCGCCTGCCATGTTGCCGCAACCAAGCAGCCACAAGGGGCGCGAAGGGGAGAAGGGAAAGGTCATGGCGCCGGGTTACGTCAAACCCCCGACGCTGTCATGCCCCGTTCAGCGTGCGGCGGTCTGTACCGGCTGTGAGGCACCGCCGCCTGTCCGCACCGAAAGCAGCGAGCCGAGCTTTGCGCGGAACGCCGCCAGGTCGGCGCCCGCCAGCAGCGAGGTCTGGATGAACGACACCGAACGCGGATTGATCGCTGCGCCATTCTTGTAGAGTTCGTAGTGGAGGTGCGGTCCGGTCGAGAGACCGGTCGAGCCGACATAGCCGATCACCTGGCCCTGGCGGACGCGCGTGCCGACACCAACGGCGATGCGGCTCATATGCGCATAGCCGGTGGCGAGCCCGCCGGCATGGTTGAGCTTCACATAATTGCCGTGTCCACCGTGGCGCCCGGAGAAGGAGACGACACCGTCGGTCGCCGCATAGATTGGGGCACCTGAAGGCGCGCCGAAATCGATGCCCTTGTGCAGGCGGGAATAGCCGAGCAGCGGATGGCGGCGCATGCCGAAGCCGGAGGTCATGCGGCCTGCGACGGGGGCTGCCATCACGCCGCGCTTCTGGCCGACGCCGGAGGCCTCGAACCATTCGGTCCGGCCGCCGATCGTCCATTCGAGCATCTGGATGCGACGGCGTCCCTGATCGAGCCCGGCATAGAGCAGCTTGCCGGTTTCCACCTCGCCGGTTTCAGCGCGGGCCTGCTCGACGATGATGTCGAACCGATCGCCGGGACGGACGTCGCCGCCGATCGAGACCTTGGTGGCGAGCGCGCGGATATAGGCTTCGACCGCCTTGCCCGGCACGCCGGCGGCGCGCGCGGAGCGATAGAGGCTGGCGCCGACATGGCCCTGGATGCGCAGCGGCGTGTTGTCGACGGCGATCGGTACGCGCGTCAGCACGAGCGCGCCGTTGACCCGAGAGAATTCGAGCCTGAGGTCGAAGCGTGCGCGGAAGGCGAGATAGTCGAGCGGTCGCGCGTCGCTGCGGTTGGCGCGACGACCCAGCGTGACGTCCATGCGTGTGCCGGGCTTGATGGCGTCGAGGCTGACGACCCCTGCGACCATGGCGGATATTTTCGCGGCTTCGCCTTCGGCGACGCCGGCGCGTTCGAGCACGCGCTTGAAGCCGTCGCCCTGGCCGAGCGTTGCGACCAGATCGATCGACGGGCGCTCGGGCGTGTCGGTCAGCGCCCTCACCGCGTCGGTGGAAGACATGCGGCGCCCGGTGTCGCCGCCCAGCGCCAGCGGCGCGATCGACTGCGCGCGCGCCTCGTTCCAGCTGTCGGAGCCCATCGGTTGCGGGCTGAGGCCCATGACCGGGCGGAAGCCGGGCGAAAGCGCCCAGGCGCAAGACATCAGGACGACGCAGGTGGCGAGTCCGCGAAACCATTCGCGCGATCCGATGCGCGCGCCAAGATCGGGGACAAGTTCGACATCGGCCAGCCTGGCCTCGAGCCGGCTCCACCGGCCTTCGGGTTGCGATTTGCGGCCGAACGGGCGCGTCAGTGCCGTGCCGGAGATGGCGTTGTCGAGCGATAATGCCGCCGTTGGGCCGCCGTCGCCGAAACCATGTTCGTTGCGCTGGTACAAAATGCGCCCCTTACAAGCGGTGCCCGCTCACCGCGGCTCCCCGTGAGCCGTATCCTGTCTGTGAAGGCACAGGGTTAAAGTCAAATTAAGGCGTGGATAATCCCCTGCAACTGCGGCGGGCCGTGCCGATCGGTCGATAGGCGTAAAACTTTACACAAGTGCTTGCGCCGACGCACGCGATTCCCGATCTTGGTGGCATGAGCCGTTTCGCGCGTTCGCCGGTCACCGCCATTCTTGGGCCGACCAACACGGGCAAGACCCATCTCGCGGTCGAGCGGATGTGTGGTCATGCCAGTGGCATGATCGGGTTTCCGCTGCGCCTGCTGGCGCGCGAGGTCTATGATCGGGTCGTCGCGCTGAAGGGCAAGGATCAGGTCGCGCTGATCACGGGCGAGGAGAAGATCCTGCCCGAAAAGGCGCGCTGGTTCCTCTGTACCGCCGAAAGCATGCCGATCGACCGCGATGTCGCCTTTGTCGCGCTCGACGAGGCGCAGATCGGTGCCACGCCCGAACGCGGCCATGTCTTCACCGATCGCCTGTTGCGCGCACGCGGGCGCGAGGAACGATGATCCTCGGTTCGGAAAGCCTGAAGCCGCTGATCCGTGCACTTGTCCCCGATGCCGAGGTGATCGGCCGGCCGCGCTTTTCGACCTTGAGCTATGCCGGCGCGCGCAAACTCTCGAAACTGCCGCCGCGCTCGGCGATCGTCGCCTTCTCGGCCGAGGAGGTCTATGCGGTCGCGGAGATGCTGCGCCGGACCAAGGGCGGTGCGGCGGTCGTCATGGGCGCGCTGTCGCCGCGCACGCGCAACGCACAGGTCGCGATGTTCCAGGCGGGCGAGGTCGATTATCTCGTCGCCACCGACGCGATCGGCATGGGGCTCAACATGGACGTCGCGCACGTCGCCTTTGCCGGGCTTGCCAAGTTCGACGGCCGCCGGCGCCGGCGGCTGACCCTGGCGGAGATGGCGCAGATCGCGGGGCGCGCGGGTCGTCACCAGCGTGACGGCACCTTCGGAACATTGGGCGCCGAGGATGGCGGCATCGCATTCACACCGGAGGAGATCGAGCGGATCGAGGAGCATCGTTTCCCGCTGCTCGACCATCTGTTCTGGCGTGACGGCGTGCCGGACCTTTCGAGCATCGATGCGCTGATCGGGGCACTCGAAGCGCGACCGGAGCAACCGCTGCTGCGCGCGGCGCCCGAAGCCGTCGACCTGGCGGTGCTTCGGCGGCTGGCGAGCGAAACCTGGGTGCGAGACCGCGTCCGTGAGCCGGCAATGGTCCACCGGCTGTGGGCGGCGTGCGGATTGCCCGATTTCCGGAAAACCGGTGCGGATCATCATTCTCGCCTGGTCGGGCGCGTGTTCAGGCATCTGAGCGAAGAACGTGGCCATGTACCGGTGCCCTGGTTCGCCGACGGGCTGGCGCGGCTCGATACGATCCAGGGCGATGTCGAGACGCTGGCCGACCGGATCGCGGGTGTCCGCACCTGGGCCTATATCGCGCACCGCAACGACTGGCTTGCGGATCCCGCGCATTGGGCTGAGCGGACGCGCGAGATCGAGGAGAAGCTGTCGGATGCGCTTCATGCCAAGCTGACCCAGCGTTTCGTCGATCGGCGCACCGCGGTGCTGATGCGCGAGATCGGCAGCGATCCCGACGCCATGCCGGTTACGATCGGCGAGGACGGCGAGGTGCGCGTCGATGACGAACCGATCGGGCGGCTGGACGGGTTTCGATTCAGCGTCGCGGCTGACGCGCGCATGGCCGACCGGCGGAAATTGCTGGCGGTTGCCGAGCGGCGGCTGGGGCGTGAACTGGCCCGCCGCGCACGGGCGCTGACCGAGTCGCCCGACGCCGCTTTCACGCTGGCGACCGCCACCGGCGATCGGCCGGTGATCATGTGGAATGGCGGTGCCGTTGCATTGCCGATTGCGGGGCGTTCGCTGCTGGCTCCGCGAATCAGGCTCGATCGCGGATTGGACATGCTGGACGAGGCGTTGCGCAAGGCGATCATGGCGCGACTGTCGCGCTGGCTGGCCGCCCGTATTTCCACGCTGCTCAAGCCGCTCGACCGCATGGCCGCGACCGCTGCGGATCCGGCGACGCCACCACCGTTGCGCGCATTGCTTGTCCCGCTTGCCGAGGCTGGTGGAGTGATGCCGCGTGCGCCACTGGATACCGCGCTTGCGGCGCTCGACAAGCCGGGGCGTTATGGCGCGCGTCGTCTTGGCCTCACCATCGGTGCGCTAGACCTGTTTCATCCCCAATTGCTGAAACCGGAGGCGATGCGCTGGCGCGCGGCGCTGGACCGAATCCGCGCGGACGGCGTCATGACGTCAATGCCGCCGGCCGGTGCGGCGCTTCTGGCGGGCGGGGCTCCCAATGGCGATTATCGCACGCTGGGCGGTCAAGCGCTGCGTATCGATCTGGTCGAGCGGATCGCGCGGGCTGCGCATGATGCGCGCGACGGCAGGCAGCCTTTCGTGCCCGATCCATCGCTGGCAGTATCGATGGGGCTTGGCGCCGATGCGCTGGCGCGGTTGATGCGCCTGCTCGGTTTCGAGGCGCATGAGCAGCCCCATGGGCTTGCCTGGCGCTATCGCGGACGGGTGAAGCCACGCGTCGTGCGGGCGACGGGCGTGGGCAATGCATTTGCAGGTCTCGATGCACTGGTCGTGCATGGTCGGTGAAGGCGTGCAGACTCAGCGGATAGACCGCTTTTTGTGGTTCGCGCGGCTGACCAAGACCCGCAGCCAGGCGCAAACGCTGTGCACGCAGGGGCATATCCGCATCGATGGCCGGCACATCGATCGGGCTCATGCCGCGATCCACCCCGGCAATGTCTTGAGTTTCGCGCTGTATGGTCGCGTACGGGTGATCCGGATCGAGGTGTTGCCCGCGCGCCGCGGCCCTCCTTCCGAGGCGCGGGCCTGTTATACCGACCTTTCGCCATCGTCAGGAACTGCGAACGACTTGCAGCAACACAGGGAATATTGACGCGGACGAGTCGCGCCCATAGCAGGGCCGAACTAGAGCCTGATCGCTTGAGGAGGAAGCGCCTTGCGCTTCCGCCGATGGCGTGAATCAGGCTCTATCATACAGTTGAGACCATGGTTCACACTTCAGATTGAATCAATCTTACGTGATCATGGTCTAGGGAGCCGTTCCATGACCTATGTCGTCACTGATGCCTGCATCCGTTGCAAATATATGGATTGCGTGGAGGTGTGTCCCGTGGACTGCTTCTACGAGGGCGAGAACATGCTGGTGATCAATCCCAGCGAGTGCATCGACTGCGGCGTCTGCGAACCCGAATGCCCTGCCGAGGCGATCCTGCCCGATACCGAAAATGGTCTGGAGCAGTGGCTCGAGGTCAACACGACCTTTTCGGCGCAATGGCCCAATGTCACGCGCAAGGCCGACCAGACCCCTGCCGATGCGGATGAGCATAAGGGCGAGGAAGGCAAGTTCGACAAATATTTCTCGCCGGAGCCCGGCGCGGGCGACTGAATCGCGCCGACGGTGGCAGGTTGCGCGCGTCCCTGTGACGCGGCTTCCGTAGCGTTGCGGATATCGGATCTGGGCTCGTCGCAGTGAAGCGGCGGGAATGATTATGTCTGTTATCGTAACAAAAGACTGCGGGCTGGCATTTTTGTTGCGACTCTGTTAAAGAGACTCATTGCGAGCGCGCGGTCACTGCGCCGCTAGAGGAGACTCACCACCTGCAAGCCCCGAATGGACCGGCCCCTGGCCTGCGTTGCAGGCCGGCTTCCCCATATCGGCGGCATTCCACGGAAAGGTTGTAAAGCATGGCATCCAAGGCCTTGTCCTTCGACGTTGGCGATTATGTCGTTTACCCAAAGCACGGTGTCGGCCGTGTGATCGAACTCCAGAGCACGGACATTGCGGGCATGCAGCTCGAACTCTACGTCCTGCGCTTCGAAAAGGAGCGGATGACGCTCCGCGTGCCCACCAACAAGGCCGAGAGCGTCGGCATGCGCAAATTGTCGTCCGACAAGACGCTCAAGGAAGCGCTCGATACGCTCAAGGGCAAGCCCAAGGTGAAGCGCACCATGTGGTCGCGCCGCGCCCAGGAATATGAAGCCAAGATCAATTCGGGCGATCTCGTTTCGATCGCCGAAGTGGTCCGCGACCTGTTCCGTGCCGACGACCAGCCCGAGCAGAGCTATTCGGAGCGCCAGATCTTCGAAGCCGCCACCAGCCGCCTCGCACGCGAACTGGCCGCGATGGAAGAGACCGACGAGCCCGGTGCACAGCAGAAGATCCTCGAGATTCTCAACAAGGCTGCGCTGATCCATAACAAGGACAAGGGCGAGTAAGCGGAACGCGAATAACGGGCGAGGCCCGCGCGTCCGCTCGACGGACATGAAAAGGCGGCCTGCGGGTCGCCTTTTCTTTGCGCTTGCACCGGGCTGTACCATCTGTATTATTCGAGCAATACAGCAGGAGTCGATCCCATGCGTTATCTTGCCTTTCCGATCCTCGCATTTGCCAGCGCCTGTTCGGCCTCGGCCGACGACAGCCCCGGCAAGCTGAGCGGTGTTTCGGGCACGCGCAGCTTCGATGCTGCCGGCTTCGATTCGGTTTCGCTCCGCGGTCCGGACAATGTGATCGTCCAGGTCGGCAAGGCGGCGTCCGTGAAGGCGGTCGGCGATACCGCCATTCTCGATCGGCTCGAGATCGAGGTGGTCGACGGCACGTTGCGCGTCGGGCGCAAGCGCAACAACGGCATCAATTTCAATTGGGGTAACAACAAGGGCGCGGTCGTCACCGTCACCTTGCCCGTGCTGGCCGGTGCATCGGTCGCGGGTTCCGGCGACATGGATGTCGATCGCGCGACCTCTCCCGAATTCAAGGCGTCGATCGCCGGATCGGGCTCGCTCAAGGTCGCCGCGCTCAAAACCGACCGGCTCAAGGTTTCGGTCGCGGGTTCGGGCGATGCCACATTTGCCGGCGGCACCGCGGGGGCGGCGGATATCTCGCTTGCCGGGTCGGGGGATATCGATGCCGGGGCGGTTGCTGCGCGTACGGCAACGATCTCTGTCGCGGGGTCGGGCGATGTGAAGGCCGGTGTCTCCGAACAGGCGGCGGTCTCGATCGTCGGTTCGGGTGACGTCGACATTATCGGCGGTGCCCAGTGCAAGATTTCGAAGACGGGCTCCGGAGATGCCCGCTGCACGCCTGGATCGTCCAAATAGAGGGCCAAGCCTGCTTGTCCGCGGCACGCCGCACCGCCATGGTGCCGGCATGAGCATCAGGCATTTCGCGGCCGCCCTTCTCTGCATCGCCGCCGCCAGTCCGCTGGCGGCGGCGGAGCGCGTCGAGACCGTCACCAGCTTCGACCGGATCCGCGTCGATGGTCCTTATCAGGTGGAGGTCGTCACCGGGCGTGGTGCCTCGGCGCGACTGTCGGGATCACGCGACGCACTCGATCGGGTCAGTGTGAGTGTGCAGGGTACGACCCTGACGATTCGCGCCAACCGGACCGGCTGGACGGGTGGTTGGCCGGGCGATGACAAATCCGGCCCCGTCACGATCCGGCTGACTGCAGGCGAACTGCGCGCGGTCGCGCTCGGCGGCAGCGGCGCCCTCACCATCGATCGCATTCGCGGCCCGCTCGTCCGGCTCGGGGTCGAGGGATCCGGGCGGCTGACCGTTGGTCGTGCCGAGGTCGACCGGCTCGAGCTGACATTGCTCGGCTCGGGCTCCATCGCGATCTCCGGCACCGCCAAGGCCGCTAGCGCGATCGTTCGCGGATCGGCCACGATCGAAGGCCCCGCGCTCGTCGCCAACGATCTCAACGTCGTCAGCGAGAGCGCGGGCAATATCGCGCTGTCCGCTCGAAACAGCGCGAACGTGAAAGCGAGCGGTTCGGGAGAGGTCCGCATCGGCGGCGCGCCGGCCTGCACGGTGAGCGCGCTGGGCTCCGGACAGGTCTATTGCGGCGCGGAAAAGAAATAGCGCGCCAACTCAAGCGATCGGGCCCTTGGGCTAGCCGCTGTTCCTGAGTGCCGTCGCGATCGCATTGATCGAAAGCTGGATGCCCTCGGCGATCCGCGGATCTGCTTCGCCCGCGCGATGGCGCTTGAGCAGTTCGACCTGAAGCAGATTCAACGGTTCGATATAGGGCAGGCGCAGCCGGATCGATGCGTCGAGCGCCGGCGATTTTCCCAGCAGCCGCGTCTGTCGCGTGATCGAGAGCAGTCCGTCATGCGCGGTCTGCCAGCCATCCCTGATCCGTCCGAAAATCGCTTCGCCGGCTGCTTCGTCCTCGACCAGCGCCGCATAATGCGCCGCGATCCCCATGTCGGACTTGGCGAGCACCATCTCCATATTGGCAAGCGCCGCCTGCAGGAACGGCCAGCTCTGCACCATCTCGCGCAGCAGGCCCTGATCCTTGAAGCCGGTCAGTGCCTGGCCGACGCCGTACCAGCCGGGCAGCATCACGCGCGCCTGCGCCCATGAGAACACCCAGGGGATGGCACGCAGATCCTCGATCGCGTCGGTTTTCTTGCGGCTTGACGGGCGCGATCCGATCTTGAGCGTCGCAATCTCCGCGATCGGTGTCATCTGGCGGAAGAAGCTTCGGAAACCGTCGGTTTCATAGACCAGTCCGCGATAGGCGCGGAATGCATCGGACGAGAGTGTGTCCATCGCCGCGCCGAAGCGCACCCGGTCCGCTTCCGCCAGTGCTTCGGGCTCGAGGCTGGCGAGCAAAGTCGCCGATGCGATGGCCTCCAGATTGGCGGCCGTGCTTTCGGGCGTGCCGTATTTTGCGGCGATCACCTCGCCCTGCTCGGTGATGCGGATGCGGCCCTGCACCGTGCCGCGCGGCTGGGCGAGGATCGCGGCGAAGCTCGATCCGCCACCGCGGCCCACCGCGCCGCCGCGGCCGTGGAATAGCTGCATCGCGACGCCGGCATCAGCGAACACCGGCGCCAGCGCGCGGCTGGCCTGGTGGAGGCCCCAGGTCGACGTCAGATAGCCGCCATCCTTGTTGCTGTCGGAATAGCCGATCATCACTTCCTGATGCCCGCGCGCCTTGGTGATCGTCGCGATCTCGGGCAGCGCGAACCATTTGGCCATCACCGTCGTCGCATTTTCGAGATCGCCGATCGTCTCGAACAGCGGCACCGCCATGATGTCCGCCTGAGCGGATTCGCCGGGGCGATAGAGCCCGGCTTCCTTCATCAGGACATGGACCTCCAGCAGGTCCGACACGTCCTGTGCCATCGAAACGATATAGTTGCGGATGCAGTCGGCGCCGTAACGACGATGCGCGTCGGCGGCGGCGCGGACGATCGCGAGTTCGCCCGCGGTTTCCTCCGAATAGGCGAAATGCGGGCTGGACAGCGGCCTGGGCGTGGCGAGTTCGCGCCTGAGCAGCGCGACCCGCGCATCCTCGTCGAGCGCAGAATAGTCCGTCTCGACCCCGGCGACCTTGAGCAGTTCGGCGACGACGCGCTGATGGACAGCGCTGTTCTGGCGCATGTCGAGCGTGGCGAGGTGGAAGCCGAAGGTCTCGACCGCACGGATCAACCGGCCGAGCGCGCCACCCGATGACAGGGCACCAGCACCGGCGCCGGCCAGTCCATGTGCGATCGCGATCAGGTCCGCCCGGAAGGATTCGGGGCTGTCATAGCTTTCCGCGGCGAGCGGGGAGGGGCGCGGGGGCGCCTTGCCCACCAAAGCCACATGCGTCGCGCTCAACCGCGCATAGATACCCGTGATCGCGCGGCGATAGGGTTCGTCCTGCCGGCTCTTGGCGGTGTCGCCGCTGGCCTCCGCCAATGCCAGCACGGCTTCGCTCGCCTCGGCCAGTTCGGTCGATATGGAGAGTTCCGCACCCAGCCCGTGCAGCGCGTCGAGATACCAGGCGATCACCGTCTCCGCAGAGCGGGAGAGCGCGAGCGTCAGCGACTCCGCCGTAACGAAGGGATTGCCGTCGCGATCACCACCGATCCAGCTTCCCGGCCGCAGGAAGCTTGCTGGCCGTTTGCCGAGCGCGCGTTCCCAGCGGCCATACAGCGTGGGAAGGGCGGGGAGGAAGCTGTCGCGCAGATAGGCGAGGGCCGATTCCACTTCGTCGGCCACGAACAGCCGCTCGCGCCGCAAGGTGCGGGTCTGCCAGAGCAGCGCGATCTGGCGATGGATCGCTTCTTCGATCAGATCGCCTTCGGGCGTTTCTGTCGCGCCCGTGTCGCGCAGCTTCATCAACTCGGCGATGCGGTTGCGATGGTCGATCATCGACTTGCGGCGCACTTCGGTGGGGTGTGCGGTCAGCACCGGCGCGATGAGCGCATGGCTCAGCAATTCCAGCGCCTGATCATGGCCGATGCCCTCCGCTGCGAGCCGCTCCAGCGCATGGGCCAGATCAGCGCCGGGTTCGGCGGCAATGCCCTGCCGGTCTTCGGCGAGGTTGGCGAGCATCGAGAACAGCATGAAGCCGCGGACAAAGGCGGTGGTTTCGTCCAGGTCGAGCGCGGCAAGCCCCGGGTCGATCGCATCGGCGCCCGCCACGCCGCGATGGCGGTCGACGGAGGTGGACCGGATATATTCGGTGCGCCGGAACAATGTCTCCCCGCCATAGGCGCGGATCACATCGCCCAGCAGCTTGCCGAGATAGCGGATATCGGGGTTCTGGCTGATCGTGGGGCGCGGCATGGCACGTTGCTGCACCGCAACAACATCGAGGTCAATATCATTGCTGAATTGGGGCGCACGAAGAGCGAAAGCTCGAAATAATCCTCTCGATGGGAGGGTAGGTCGTCATTCAGGTCAGGCCGGAGCGAGCCGAAGGCGACCGCCTTGTGCGGTCAATATGGTGATGACCGAGAACCGGAGCGGAGCGTACTTCAGTACGTGAGCACCGGAAGCGCAGGGCAGCGCCATTTGCAGCAAGGCATCACCTGAATGACGGCCTGCCCTAAGCCAGCAATTCAATGTCCCAATAGAGCCAGTCGCGCCAGCTTTCGTGGAGGTGGTTGGGCGGGAATGCGCGGCCATGTTCCTGAAGCTGCCAGCTGGTCGGCCGGATCGGCGCGATGTGGAGCTGCATGCCCGCCTGACGGGGGGTGCGGCCGCCTTTTTTCAGGTTGCAGGGCGCGCAGGCGGTGGCGACATTCTCCCACGTCGTGCGTCCGCCTTGCGCGCGGGGGACGACATGGTCGAAGGTCAGATCGCTGGAGATGCCGCAATATTGGCACTGGAAGCGATCGCGCAGGAACAGGTTGAAACGGGTGAACGCCGGGTGTTCGGACGGTTTGACATATTGTTTGAGCGCGATGACGGACGGCAACCGCATCACGCTGGTGGGACTTCGCACTTCACGATGATATTCGTCGACGATCGCCACGCGATCCAGGAACACTGCCTTGACCGCGGTTTGCCAGGGCCAAAGCGAGAGCGGATAATAGGACAGCGGCTTATAGTCCGCATTGAGGACGAGCGCCGGGCAGCTGTCCGGATGTCGGATCAGATCGGGATGGTACATATCATGTCACCACACGCTCCCCATTGCCATCGCCCCAATCGGGTAAAATGATGACGCGGTCATGACAGCATCTCACGCGACTCGCGGTCAAGCGCGAAATTGGACTCCTGCGCCATGAGCGAGGTCGCCACCCGCTTTGCGCCGTCCCCGACAGGCCGGCTGCATCTCGGCCATGCGTGGTCGGCGCTGTGCGCGCATGACTTCGCGCGCGCCGATAACGGCCATTTTCTGCTGCGGATCGAGGATATCGACCCCGGACGCGCGCGCCCCGAACATGTTTCGGGCATCATCGAGGATCTTTTGTGGCTCGGGCTCGACTGGGAGGGAGAAATCGTCTTCCAGTCTGAACGGACCGCGCTTTATGCGATGGCGCTGGAGGATCTGAAGCGGCGCGGCCTGGCCTATCCCTGTTTCTGTACGCGCAGGGATATCGCGGCGAGCGCCAATGCGCCGCATGGTCCCGATGGTCCACTCTATCCCGGCACGTGCCGTTTGCTCGACGCGAGCGACCGCGCACGTCGCGTGGCAAATGAGGCGCATTGCTGGCGGCTCGACATGGCGGTCGCGGTCGATGAGGCGGGGCCGCTCAGTTGGATCGATGGCGAAGCCGTGGTTCACGCCGCGATGCCCGCGCTTCATGGCGACGTCGTGCTGGCGCGCAAGGATGCGCCGGTGTCCTACCATCTCGCGGTGACCGTCGACGATGCCGCGCAGGCGATCAGCCATGTCGTGCGTGGTCGCGACCTGATCGAGGCAACGCATGTCCATCGCCTGCTCCAGGCGCTGCTCGACCTGCCGACCCCCATCTATATCCACCATCCGCTGCTCGGCACCGCGACCGGCGAACGGCTGGCGAAACGCACCGGCGCGCCGGCAATCGCGGACCTGCGCGTGGCGGGCGTGGATGCCGCCGCGCTGATCGGGGCGATGCGCGAAGGGCGGTTTCCCGACGCGTATCGCCTTTTGTAGCCGCTTGGATTCGAGGCTGGAAACGCCTACATTATCGCCATGACCACTTTCCTCGCCATCCTCCTCATCCTCGCCATGATTGCGACGGTCGGCGCGCTGGTGCGCGGGATCGTGGTGTTTCTGCGGACCACCGAAGCCGATCTGATGGGGCCGGGCCCCAGCATATCCGGGCGCAAGCAGAACAAGGCGATGCAGATGCGCATCCTGTTCCAGGCGCTTGCGGTCATTCTGGTCGTTCTTGTCATGGCGGCGGCCGGCAAGGGCTGATCCGCTGGTCAAGCTCAACAAGATCTATACGCGGACTGGCGACGACGGCACCACCGGCCTCGTCGACGGATCGCGCACGGCCAAGCACGATCCCCGCATGCAGGCGATCGGCGACGTCGATGAGGCCAACAGTGCGATCGGTATCGCGATCGCGGCGCTGGGCGATGGCGGCGACGCCGTGATCTTGCGGCGCATCCAGAATGACCTGTTCGATCTGGGCGCGGATCTCGCCACGCCGGGTGAGAGCTTCGAGCCGTCCGAAATGACGCTGCGCATCGTCTCTGGCCAGGTCGCGAGACTTGAGTCAGAGATCGATGCGATGAACCTCGACCTTGCACCGCTCAGGAGCTTCATTCTGCCCGGTGGCGGTCAGGCTGCGGCGGCGCTTCAGCTTGCGCGTGCCATTGTGCGCCGCGCCGAGCGATCGGCGGTCGGTGCTGCGGCGCTGATCGCGCTGAACCCGCAGGCGCTGGCCTATCTCAATCGTCTGTCGGACCATCTGTTCGTCATGGCCCGCGCGGTGAACGCCCGGGATGGCGGTGATATATTGTGGGTGCCGGGCGCGTCGCGCTGAACCGGCTTTCGCCTGGACGTTGTTCCTGATATGTTCGATTTCCAGGGTGTGATTCCATGTGAACGGACCCATGATGGGGGCCGCGCGTTAAGCGGCTGATGTTGCACGGCGATCGGATCGACAGAGGGGCTGACATGGCGACGCGTCTGGACACTGCGACTCCCGATACTCTTCACATGCTGTTCCGGCAGGTGCGGGGATTGAGCGAGTCGCTGGCGGCGCCATTGTCGGATGCCGATGCGACCGTTCAGGCGATGGAGGATGCGTCGCCGGCCAAATGGCATCTGGCGCACACCACCTGGTTCTTCGAGACATTCATCCTGCGCGACCATGTCGCCGATTACCGGCTGTACGACGAGCGTTGGCCCTTTCTGTTCAACAGCTATTACGAGGCGGAGGGCGCGCGCCACGCCAGGCCCATGCGTGGCATGCTCACCCGCCCCTCGCTCGACGAGATCCGAGCCTGGCGCGCGCATGTCGACGCGGCGCTGGAGGCGGCTCTGCCCGGCCTGCCCGATACGGTACGCGCGCTGATCGAGCTGGGATGCCATCACGAGCAGCAGCATCAGGAACTGTTGCAGACCGACATGCTCAGCCTGTTCGCGCTCAACCCGCTGGCGCCGGCCATGTGGCGGACCGAGCGCGATCCGCCTTCGCCGGCCCCGCCGCCGATCCGCTGGATCGAGGGCGCACACGGCATCGTCGAGATCGGGCGCAACATGGAAGAAGGGCCGTTCGCCTTCGATTGCGAAGGGCCACGGCATCCGGTGCTGCTTCGCCGTCACGCATTGGCCGATCGGCCAGTGACCAACAGCGAATGGCGCGCCTTTATCGACGATGGCGGCTATCAGCGGCCCGAGCACTGGCTGTCCGACGGATGGGCTTGGGTTCGCCGCGAGGATGTGGAGGCGCCGCTTTACTGGCGCCGTGCCGGTGACGATTGGTCCGCCTTCGCGCTCGACGGACTGCATCCGCTTCGCCCCGCTGCGCCGGTTACGCATATCAGCTATTACGAGGCCGATGCGTTCGCCCGCTGGGCCGGCGCCCGGCTGCCGACCGAAGCGGAATGGGAAAGCGCCGCCGCGGCGTTCGATCCCGCATCGGGCAATCAGCTCGACGATGCCGGGCCGGTCCGCCCATGCGCAGTCACGCGCGATGCGACGCCCGGAACCGGGCTGCGGCAGATGTTCGGCGATGTCTGGGAATGGACGGGCTCGGCCTATCTTCCCTATCCCGGCTTCCAGCCCGCGCCCGGCGCGGTCGGCGAGTATAACGGCAAGTTCATGAGCGGGCAGTTCGTGCTGCGTGGCGCGAGTTGCGCCACGCCGCGCGGCCATTCGCGCGCCTCCTACCGCAATTTCTTCTATCCCCATCAACGCTGGCAGTTCACCGGTCTGCGGCTCGCGAAGGATCTCTAGATATGCTGCTCGAGCAGGACGCCCCACCGCGCCCGGCGGAGACCGCCGATCCCGCCTTTCGTGCCGATGTGCTGCGGGGATTCGCCGATACGCGCCGTCGTGCGATCCCGGCGCGCTGGTTCTACGATCGCCGGGGGTCGGAGCTGTTCGAGCAGATCACGACACTGCCGGAATATTATCCGACGCGCGTCGAGACCGGCCTGCTCGAGGCGCATTGCGCCGATGTGGCGGAGATTGCCGGCCCTGGCCGTGCGGTGGTCGAATTCGGATCGGGCTCATCCACCAAGACGCCGCATCTGCTGCGCGCGGTCGATCCTGGTGCCTATGTGCCGATCGATATTTCGGGCGCGTTCCTGCGCGAATCGGCGGCGGCGCTGGCGCATGATTTTCCGGGGCTCAGGGTCGAACCCGTCGAGGCGGATTTTACCCGGCCGATCGCCTTGCCGGCGAGCGTCGAGGCCATGCCCAAGCTTGGTTTTTTTCCGGGCTCGACCATCGGCAACATGATCGCGCGGACGTCGGTCGATCTGCTGCGCGCTATGCGCGAATCGCTCGGGGTCGGATCGCTGCTGCTGATCGGCATGGACCGGGTGAAGAGCGAGGAGATTCTGGTCCCGGCCTATGACGATGCGCAGGGCGTCACCGCGGCGTTCAACCTCAATCTGCTCCACCGGATCAATCGCGAGCTCGACGGTACGATCCCCGTCGATGCTTTCCGTCACCGCGCGGTGTGGAACGATCTCTATGCGCGCATCGAAATGCATCTCGAGGCCGTCCGCGACGTCACGTTCGGCATCGAGGGCGCCAATTTCACGATGAAGGCGGGCGAGACCATCCATACCGAGAACAGCCATAAATATGGCGAGCGCGACGCGCGGATCCTGCTGCGCGCCGGCGGCTGGACACCGCTCAGGGAATGGACCGATCCGGACAATATGTTCGCCCTGATCCTGGCGGGCGCACATGCGGAGCGCAGCGCACCCTAAACCGGTCGCAGGCCGTAATCGGTAAGGTCTATGGCGGCGATATCGGTGGCGATGTCGGGATGGTGCTTGGCGAGATAGGCGGAGGCGCGTTTCAGGTCCGACGTCAGATACGGTTTGAGCCAGCCCTGCGCGGCAAGCGGATCGCGACCGGCCAATTGTTCGCTGATCGCTAGCCCGGTAACCAGAGCCGCTTCGCTCAGATAGCCCGACCGGCTGGACGACCAGCCCATTTCGTCAAAGCTCTGATGGGCCTGAAAATTCTTCGCGCCATTGGCGAGGAAAATGCCGAATCCCATGAACACCGCGGCCAGGTCGGTCGCATGTTCGTGAAGGTCGTGGCCGCCCGGCGGCAGGCGCCGGGCGCCGTCGATCAGATAATGCGCCAGCTCGTGCGCGAAGGTGCCGACCATTCCGGCCGGATTGTCGAGCAGCGAGGGGTTGTAGGTGATGATGGGCTCATAATGTCCGCCGCCGCGATCCTCGACGCGATAGGTTCCAAGCGGTGCTCCGCCGTCATGGACGAGGCCCAGGCCCGGCTGGACCCGGTTCGGGCGATTGGCGGTGCCGGTCTCCAGGCGGAAATGGATCTGGTCGAGCCCGGCATGCGTCCGCACCTGATCGAACAACTCCAGCGCGCGCTTGTGACCGGTCAGGCGGCTGTCGGGAAAGAAATCGACGGTCGGGGTGACAAGCGGTGCGGCGCGATGCCGCTCAAGATCCTCGAATTCCTCGATCATCCATTTGAAGCAGGCAAACTGCCAATCCAGCTCGTCCCGGTCGATGGGCAGTTTCGGGCCGAAAAATCCCATATCCGCGCGTCCTTTCGCCCGCCTTGCATCCCATGGCGTTCGCCGCCATGTCCAGCAGCATGAACACGCCCACCCCTCCGCTGAAGGCCGCGATCGTTCCGGTCACGCCGTTGCAGCAGAATTGCACCTTGCTGTGGTGCACCGAGACCAACAAGGCGGCATTCGTCGATCCCGGCGGCGATCTGCCGCGGCTGAAGGCGGCGGCGGCGCAGGCAGGTGTCGAGATCGAGAAGATCCTGATCACCCACGGTCATATCGATCATTGCGGCGAGGCAGGCACGCTGGCGAAGGAACTCGGCGTTCCGATCGAGGGGCCGCACGAGGCCGATCGCTTCTGGATCTCGCGGCTCGAAGACGATGGGCGCAATTACGGCGTCAACGGCAAGATCTTCGAGCCCGATCGCTGGCTTGAGGATGGCGACACCGTGACCGTCGGCAATCTGGTGTTCGATGTGATCCATTGCCCCGGCCACACGCCGGGCCATGTCGTCTTCCATCATCCCGAATCGAAGCTGGCGATCGTCGGCGACGTGCTGTTCCAGGGATCGATCGGGCGCACCGATTTCCCGATGGGCAATCATCAGGATCTGCTCGACGCGATCACCGGCAAGCTCTGGCCGCTGGGGGGCGAGACCGCTTTCGTTCCCGGTCATGGCCCGATGAGCAATTTCGCGCATGAGCGGCGGAGCAATCCGTTTGTCGGGGATGCCGTGATCGGGCGCTGATACGCTTGCGCGAATAGATGGGAACCGACTCGTCGCGCAGGCCGTTGGGTCTGCGCAATGAAATACTTGCTTTGCCTTCCGATGTTTATGCTGGCGGCCTGCCAGAATTATCCGCGCGATACCGCGGGCACGCTGGAGCGGATCCAGTCGGGCCATGTGGTGCGTGTCGGGCTGATCGCCGGTGAGGCCGAGGCGCGCGATCAGGCGAAGATCGCGGGCTATCTCGATCGGGTGAGCAAAGCGACGGGTGCTCGTCCGGTTGTGACACGCGGCGCAGCAGAGCCGCTGCTGCTCAGGCTCGATCAGGGGGCGCTCGACCTGGTCATCGGCGACATGTCGGAAAGTTCGCCCTGGGTTGCCGACGTGATGGTGATCGAGCCGATCGGCGAAACCATGATCGGCAAAAAGCGCGTCCTGCTCAGCCCGATCGCGCGCAATGGCGAGAATCGCTGGATCATGCTGCTGGAACGCGCGGTTCGCGACGGAGCGGGTGCATGAGCGAACGGCGCGGTCATCCCGCCGAGATCCGCAAGGACATGGCGGCCGCGGTCCGGCTCGAATGGTGGAATGTCGGCTGGTCGGTCAGCATCATCGCCGCAATGGGGCTGGCAATGGGATCGAGCCAGGCGATGAAGACCGCCTGGGTCGAAGATATGCTCGGGCTGGTGCCGCCGATCGCGTTCCTGATTGCCGTACGGTTCGAGGCACGATCATCCAATGCCCGTTTCCACTACGGTTTCGACCGGGTGAACGGTCTGGGTTTCTTGATCGCCGCGGTTGCGCTGGCCGCGGTCGGCTTGTTCCTGTTGCGCGACGCGGTGATGGCGCTCGCCTCCGCCGAGCATGTGACGGTCGGTTCGACACGAATCCTGGGCCACGACATCTGGCTGGGCTGGTTTATGCTGGCGGCACAGGCCTACGCCACCATCCCGCCGCTCGTCATCGGCCGTATGGAATTGCCGCTGGCGAAACGCCTGCGGGACAAGCTGCTCCACACCGATGCGCTGATGAACAAGGCCAACTGGCAAACCGGCATTGCCGGGTTTTTTGGCGTGGCAGGGCTCGGCATGGGCTGGTGGTGGGCGGATTCGGCCGCGGCCGCGGTGATTTCGCTGAGCATCATCTCAGATGGCATCAAGGCATTGCGCGTCGCCACGTCTGAACTGGTCGACGGTGTGCCGTGTGCGCTCGACAGTACGAAACAGTCGGAAGAGGCGGCGGCGGTAGAGAAGGCGTTGCGCAAGCGTTTTCCCAAGGCGCGCATCCTGATGCGCGAGACCGGACGCTATATCCGGGCCGAAGTCGTCGGCATCAGTCCGCCACGGGGATTCGATTCGAAGACGCTGGAAATACCGGGACTGGACGACCGGTGGCGGCTGGAGAGTGTGGCGTTTCGGCCTTGATGGCGCTGTCGCTCGGATGTCATTGCGAGGAGCGAAGCGACGAAGCAATCCAATGTCGGACGAATCCCTGGATTGCTTCGCTGCGCTCGCAATGACGACGGTGAGCTTGGCTACTCTTAACCCACCGCCGCGATATTGGTCACGGTCGGCTTGAACCCGACATAGGGAATTGTGAGCGCCCATACCGCCAGTATGATGAGCGCGATGAAGGTTACCGCGATGCCGATCAGGCGCAGTTTGCCGGGTTTCTCCGCATCCATGCCGAACGCATGTGCGATCCGTGCGAGGATATAGATCACGCCGATGCCCCACAGCCATAAAGATGTGCCGCTACCCAATTCGATCAGACCGAGCAGGATGAGGAAAAAGGGTGTGTATTCGACATAATTGGCATGTGCGCGCATACGAGCGATCAGCCGGGGATTGCCGCCGTCGCCCATCGACACCTTCTCCGTCACGCGTACGCGCCCCGCGCGCATCGCCAGCCAGACATTGAGCAAGGCCGCGGCACCAGCGATCGTCAGCGTCACTGGTAGAATGATCATGCCCCAAATCCCCCTATCGGTTGCGATCGGAAACTTGCACGGATGCTGAGCCCTTGCAACCACGGCCAGAATCGCTATAGGCGCGGTTCGCTCGCGACGAGCCGGCCGCACGGCCTGCGGCCTTCATCAGCCGTTGGTTATTTCGGCAATGGCGTAGTCGCACCCAAGGCTTTGAAGAACTGGAACAGGTGCCGCAATGGCTGTCCCCAAGAGAAAAACCTCGCCGTCCAAGCGCGGCATGCGTCGTAGCCATGATGCGCTGAAGGTCGAGTCCTTTCAGGAGTGCTCGAACTGTGGCGAGCTGAAGCGCCCGCACAATCTGTGCACGGCTTGCGGCCATTATAACGGCCGCGAGATCATCTCGGCCGAAGGCTGACACTGCACCCTTTCGAGGAGCACTGACCGGTGGCCACATCGCCGCGGATCGCAGTCGACGCGATGGGCGGCGACGAAGGCCTCGCGGTCATGCTGGCGGGTGTGGCGCGTGCGCGCCGTGCCAATGACGGCATGCGCTTCCTGTTGGTGGGTGATGAGGATCAGATCCGCGAGGGTCTGAAGTCGCATCCCAACCTCAGTGCCGCGTCGGAAATCCTCCATGCGCCCGAAACCGTGGCCGGCACCGAAAAGCCGAGCCAGGCGATTCGGCGTGCCAAGGTCACGTCGATGGGCCTTGCGATCAACGCGGTGAAAACCGGCGCTGCCGGCGCTGCAGTGTCGTCGGGCAATACCGGCGCGCTCATGGCGATGTCGAAACTCGCCTTGCGCACATTGCCCGGTATCGATCGTCCCGCGCTGGCAGCACTCTTGCCCAGTCTGGGCGAGAATGATCTGGTGATGCTCGATCTGGGCGCCAACACCGATTGCGACACCGATAATCTGGTGCAGTTCGCGGTGATGGGCGCGGCTTATGCGCGGTCCGCGCTCGAGCTGCAGCGGCCCCGGGTTGCGCTGCTCAACATCGGCACCGAGGAACTCAAGGGCACCGACGAGATCAGGGAGGCCGCCGCGCTGTTGCGCGAGGCGACTCACCTGCCAATGGACTTCACCGGCTTCATCGAAGGCGACCGGCTGTCGCGCGGCGAAGTCGATGTGATCGTTTGCGACGGATTTTCGGGCAATATTGCGCTGAAGACCGCAGAGGGAACGGCGCGTTTCGTGACCGATCTGCTGCGTCGCGCCTTCACCAGCTCGCTGCGCTCCAAGCTCGGCTTTCTCATCTCGCGGCCGGCAGCGGAACTGCTGCGTCACCATCTCGACCCCAACAACCATAATGGCGCGGTCTTCCTGGGCCTGAACGGGTTGGTGGTGAAGAGCCATGGCGGTGCGAACGAAGTCGGCGTCGCCAATGCGATCGGCGTCGCGGCCCGGATGGTCCGCGACAATCTTACGGCGCGGATCAGCGAAGATCTGGCCAATTTCAAGGCGCATCAGCGCCCGGAGACACAGACGGCATGACGCGGCGCGCGGCGATTCTCGGAACTGGATCGGCGCTGCCCAAGCGCCGCGTGTCGAACGCCGAACTTGCCGAGACCGTCGACACGACCGACGAATGGATCGTCGAGCGCACCGGCATCCGTTTTCGTCATATTGCCGGTCCCGACGAGACCACGTCGACGCTCGCCACCGATGCGGCGCGCAAGGCGCTGGCCGCTGCGGGCATGGATGCAGCGGCGATCGACCTGATCGTGCTCGCCACCGCCACGCCCGATCAGACCTTTCCCGCGTCCGCCACCAAGGTTCAGGCTGCGCTCGGCATCAACGATTGCGTCGCCTTCGATGTTCAGGCGGTCTGCTCGGGCTTTCTTTATGCGGTTTCGGTTGCGGACAGCATGATTCGTTCGGGCGCCGCAACCAACGCGCTGGTGATCGGTGCCGAGACGTTCAGCCGCATCCTCGACTGGGAGGATCGCAACACCTGCGTCCTGTTCGGCGACGGTGCCGGCGCGATCGTGATGGCCGCCGAGGAAGGGGAGCGCGGTGTGCTCTCCACCAAACTCCACGCCGATGGTCGCCACAATGAACTGCTTTATGTCGATGGCGGGCCGTCGACGACGGGTACGGTCGGCAAGCTCAGAATGAAGGGGCGCGAGGTGTTCCGCCATGCGGTGGTCAATCTCGCATCCGTGCTGGGCGAGTCGCTGGAGGCAGCCGGGCTGACGTCCGAGGATGTCGACTGGATGGTTCCGCATCAGGCGAATGCCCGAATTCTCGACGCGACCGCCCGCAAACTCGGGCTTTCGCCCGACAAGGTGGTGATGACGGTGGATCAGCACGCCAACACGTCCGCCGCCTCGGTTCCGCTCGCGCTGGACGTCGCGGTCTCGGATGGCCGGATCAAGCGGGGCGACATCGTCGTGCTCGAGGCGATGGGGGGTGGATTCACCTGGGGCGCGGCAGTTGTCCGCTGGTGAGACAATCTTGTTGGACGTGTGGCGATGAATTGACGCGCGTGCATGTGACGATAAGATGAAATCGCGCTCTGAATAAGGGATTCTCGATGTCTGCACCCACTTTGACCCGGGCCGACCTGGCGGATTCCGTCCATCGCGAGATTGGTCTGTCCCGCGCCGAGTCGTCGAAACTCGTCGAGCAGATCCTGGGTCATATGTGCGGCGCGCTCGCCGAGGGCCAGAATGTCAAGATTTCCGGCTTTGGCAGCTTCGTCCTGCGCGACAAGGGCGAACGTGTCGGCCGCAATCCCAAGACCGGAGTCGAGGTGCCGATCGCGCCACGTCGTGTGCTGACGTTCCGCGCCAGCCAGATGTTGCGCGACCGAATCGTCAAGGCTGGATGACGGCGCCATGAGCGACAAGGCCGCCGGCGCTTTCCTGACCATCGGCGAGCTCTCCGATTCGCTCGGTTTGCCCCAACATATCCTGCGCTATTGGGAAACGCGCTTTCCCCAGCTCCGCCCGCTCCAGCGCGCGGGCAAACGCCGTTATTATCGGCCTGAAGATGTCGCCTTGGCGCAGCGGATCAACCGTCTGCTCAACCAAGAAGGCTACACCATCAAGGGTGTGCAGAAGCTGCTGAGCCAGCGCGGTGCCGGGCCGGCCACGGATGCGGAACCCGCACCCGAGCGGATTGCGGTTGCGCCTGCACCTGTTGTAGCCCCGGCGCCCGTGATCGTGCCGGCCGCCAGCATGTTGCCGGAATTGCGCCAGATTCGTACCGATCTCGCGCGGGCGCTCGCCGACGCCTGATTGCTCGCGATCGCGGTCAGAGGCCGGCGTGCGCTACAGGTCCAGCGCCAGGATCCAGTCGCGGAAGACGACGTCTCCGACCCTGAAATCCTGCTGTCCGACTCGCTCAAAACCCATACGTGCATAGAAGCGTTGCGCGGCGAGGTTGATTTCATAGACGGAGAGATAGAGCCGTCTGGCGCCACGTGCGCGGGCCTCTGTGATCGCGGCATTCATCAACCGGCGACCGAGCCCGGCATTCTGCCAACCGGACAGCGCATAGATGCGTTTCAGCTCAAGATCTCCGTCGGCGACCGGAATTTCGAGCGCAGGTGGGGTCAGGGCGGCATAACCGATCGGCGCACCCAGTTCGGTCTCGACCAGCCACAGCGCATAATCCGGATCTCCGGCCCAGGCGGCATAAAATGCCTGCGAGTGCTGATCGCGGCAATGCGCGATCAACGCGTCGCCGGGATGGTCGTGGGCAAAGGCGGTCAGGAATGTCGCCTGGCCCAGCAGTGACAACTTGTCGGCATCGGCCGCCGTTGCGCGCCGTAAAACCGGCTCAGCCATCGATTTCGGGGCCCAGCGCAGCATCAAGGTCGCGCGGACGCATCAGGCGGACGAACAGGCCGGTTCCCGCCTTCACATCGGCCCAGCGTTCGACGTCGAAGCGGATTTCGGCCAATGCTGCCGTCGGGAATTTTTCCTCGACCGCATCGCGCAGCGGATCGCCGGCACGATCGGGCACCAGCAGCAGGATCAGATCCTCCATCCCGGGATTATGGCCGCACATCATGACATGCGATGCCGAATCGGGCTGCTCGTTCACGACGTCGAGCAGGGTCACGCACGAGGCGAGATAGATTCGGCGGTCCCAGGATGCATGAAGCGTGCGGCCCAGACCTTCCCAGAGATGATCGAGCGTCTCGGTGCAGCGGACCGCGGGCGAGGAGACGATATGATCATAGTCCAGACCCTCCCGCCGCATATATTCACCCATCAACCGGGCACCGCGAATGCCGCGCTTGTTGAGTGCGCGGTCGAAATCGCGGGCGACCGGGTCGTCCCAGCTGGATTTCGCGTGCCGCAACAGGCTGAGCGTCTTCATTTCCTCTCCGTGATGCTTTCCGCGGCCTCTTGCCCGGAAATCGTGACGGATGAAAGTCGTTGGCGTACGCGGATCGCGGCTTCGTCCAATGTCACGCGGCTGATCGGCGTGCCTTCGGGGAAAGCGGTCAGTAATCGCGACGGCATGGCCGACGACAGCATGACGAAAAGCCCGCGATCGTCGGCGCGTCGGATCAGCCGGCCAAAGGCTTGCGCCAGCCGCGCACGGATGATGCGATCGTCATAGGCGCTGCCGCCGCCGGCGAGCCGTCTCGCAGCATGAAGCACGCTCGGCTTGGGCCAGGGCACGCCCTCCATCACCACCAGTCTCAGCGAATCGCCGGGAACGTCGACGCCGTCGCGCAGCGCATCGGTGCCGAGCAACGATGCGCGCGGATCGTCGCGGAAAATGTCGACCAAGGTGCCGGTATCGATCGGGTCGACATGCTGGGCGTAGAGCGGCAGCCGGTCACGGGCCAACCGATCGGCGATGCGCGCATGAACCGCGCGCAGGCGTCGGATCGCGGTGAACAGGCCCAGGGTTCCGCCCTCCGCCGCCACGATCAGTTTGCCGAACGCGCCAGCGAGCTGGGCGATATCGCCCTTCTTCACGTCGGTGACGATCAGCACCTCAGCCTGGGCGGCATAGTCGAACGGGCTGACCGCCTCGAATCGGCGCGGCGGATGCGCAAGATGGGGGGCGCCGGTGCGCGCCTCCGCCGTGTCCCAGTCGCCACCGCCCTTGAGCGTCGCCGAGGTGATGAGCACGCCATGCGCCGGTTTCAGCACGATCTCCGCCACCGGCCGCGTCGGATCGAGCCAGTGCCGGTGGAGACCGATATCGATCTCGCGCCCTTCGATCCGGTCGACCGCCAGCCAGTCGACGAAATCGGGATCGGCAGGGCCGCCGATTCGCGACAGCAAGGACAGCCAGCCGCCCAGCATGTCGGCCCGCCAGCCCAGGCTTGCGATCGCGCCTTCGACACGTGCGCGCGCCTGCCCGTCCAGCCAGTCGGGCCCGTCCTCCATCACCGCCTCCAGGCGACGGCCGAGCGCCACCAGCGGACGCAGGATCGCATCGAGCGCTTCGGCCGCGGGCTGGGCGGCGGCAACGATCGCGCCGTCGAGTTCGGCCATCTCGGTTTCCAGGCCATAGCCTGCATCCTGGCCTGCATCGCGCCCGAACACGGTGCCGCGCACCGCGGCGAGCAGCGCCTCGATCGCACCGAATGGCGCGCCTTCGTTCAATCGCTGCAGCCAGCCGTCCGACGGCAATGCCTGGGCGGCGGTGACCGCGGCGGAGATGGCGCGGCTGCCCTCGTCGTCATAGCTCGCAATGTCGGATAGTCGTGCGGCCAATCCGCGCCGGCGCCCGCGCGAAGATCCTTCCGGTCCCGTGATCCAGCGCCGCAACTCGATCGCTTCCTGGCCCGACAAGGCGGTTGCGAACATCGTGTCCGCAGCTTCGAACAGATGATGTCCTTCGTCGAACACGATCCGCGTCGGCTTGTTCGCGGCTTCGCGGCCGCGTGCGGCGTTCACCATCACCAGCGCATGGTTGGCGATGACGATGTCCGCGTCCGCGCTTGCCCGCGAGGCGCGTTCGATGAAGCATTTCCGGTAATGGGGGCAGCCCGCATAGACGCATTCGCCGCGCCGGTCGGTCAGTGCGGTCGATCCGTTGCGGCGGAAAAGCGAGGGCAACCAGCCCGGCAGATCGCCGCCCACCATATCGCCATCAGCGGAATAGGATGCCCAGCGCGCGACGAGCTGCGCCAGGATCGCGGCCCGGCCGGTGAAACCGCCCTGCAGCGCATCTTCCAGATTCAGAAGGCAGAGATAATTTTCGCGCCCCTTGCGGACCACCACCTTGCGCCGTCGCACCGCGGGATCGGGAAACAGTCGCTCGCTTTCGCGGTTGAGCTGGCGCTGGAGCGCCTTGGTATAGGTCGAGATCCAGACGGCGCCGTCGGCGCGTTCTGCCCAGAGCGAGGCCGGCGCCAGATAGCCCAGCGTCTTGCCGATGCCCGTGCCTGCTTCGGCCAGGATCATGTTGGGCTCGTCGCGCCGCGTGCGCGGCTCGAAGGCTTCGGCCACCGCCTCGGCATAGCCGCGCTGGCCGGGCCTTATCTCCGCGCCGTGCCCGGTGAGCAGATCCAGCCGGTCGGTGACATCGGCGGCGTCGAGCGAGATTGTGCGCGGTGCCTGGCGCGGTGCCTTGTCTTCCCATTCGGGCAATTTGGCGAACAGCCAGCGCTCCGCGCGCTCAGGCTTTTTCAGCCGTTCGGCGAGCACGCTCGCCCAGGGCCAGCCCAGCCGATGCAGCGATTGCGCCATGCTCCATGCGCCCTCGCGCTCCGCCCAGTGCGGATCGTCGGGCCGATCGAGCAACGCTTCCGCCGCGCGGCGCAGAAAGGTCGCGGCGGCGGCGTCGTCCGTGGGCGGGGCGAGCCCGATGGTGCGCGCGAGCCCCTTGGGTGTCGGCACCGCGAAACGTGCGGGATGGATGAAGGCGAACAGTTCGAGCAGGTCGAGCCCGGCCATGTCCGGATAGCCGAGTCGCTGGCCCACCAAAGGCGCATTCAGCACGATCATCGGCGTTTCCGCGGCGCGCGCGATCGCCTCGCCACGGCTTACGCCGCGGGTCTCTCCATCGGGAGACGCGATCCAGATGCCAGCATGGCTTGCATGAAGCGCGGGATAGGGCAAAGAGGCCGCCATTCACCCCGTTATGACGAATAAGAACGAAAGGGCAACACCAGTGAGTGACTTGCGTGCCGCAGCGATGGACTCGAAGGCATGGCCGTTCGAGGAAGCACGCAAGCTGCTCAAGCGGTATCCCGACGGTGCGCCCGCCAAGGGCCATATCCTGTTCGAAACTGGCTACGGCCCATCGGGCCTGCCGCATATCGGCACGTTCAACGAAGTGCTGCGCACCACTTTGGTGCGCCAGGCCTATCAGGCGATTTCGGATGTGCCGACGCGGCTGATCGCATTCAGCGACGATATGGACGGCCTGCGCAAGGTGCCGGACAATGTGCCGAACCAGGAGATGCTGCGCGGTCATCTCGGCAAGCCGCTGACCAAGATCCCCGATCCGTTCGGCACGCATGAGAGTTTCGCGCATCATAATAATGCGATGCTGCGCGAATTCCTCGATCGCTTTGGTTTCGATTACGAGTTCATGAGCTCGACTGAAATCTATGGCTCGGGTCGCTTCGACGAGACGCTGAAGCTGATCCTGAAGCATTATGATGGGATCATGGGCGTGATGCTGCCGACGCTCGGCAAGGAACGCCAGGCGACCTATTCGCCGGTGCTGCCGATCTCGAAGAAGTCGGGCATTGTCCTCCAGGTGCCCGTCACCGTGGTTGACGCCGAAAACGGTATCGTCCGCTTCGAGGATGAAGGCGAAATGATCGAGCAGTCGATCCTGTCCGGTGCGGCCAAGCTGCAATGGAAGGTCGACTGGGCAATGCGCTGGGTCGCGCTGGGCGTCGATTACGAGATGTCGGGCAAGGATCTGATCGATTCGGTCACGCAAAGCTCGAAGATCGCGCGCGTGCTGGGTGCCCGTCCGCCCGAAGGCTTCAACTACGAGATGTTTCTCGACGAGAAGGGCGAGAAGATCTCCAAGTCGAAGGGCAATGGCCTAACGCTGGAACAGTGGCTGACTTACGGCCCCGACGAGAGCCTGTCCTTCTATATCTATCGCGAGCCGCGCAAGGCGAAGGCGCTCCATATGGGCGTGATTCCGCGCGCGGTGGACGATTATTGGCAGTTCCGCGCGAACTGGCCCAACCAGCCGATCGAGCAGCAGCTCGGCAACCCGGTCCATCACATCCACAATGGCGACGTTCCGTCGGAGACTCTGCCGGTCACCTTCGGCCTGCTGCTCAATCTGGTCGGCGTGATGGGTGAAGCGGGCAAGGATCAGGTCTGGGGCTATCTCGGCAACTACGTACCCGATGCCGATGCCGCCAAATATCCGGCGCTCGACCGGCTGATCGACCATGCGCTTGCCTATCACCGCGATTTCGTCGCCCCGACGCTCAAGCGCCGTGCGCCGACCGAGCTTGAAGCCAAGGCGCTGCGCGATCTCGACGCGCGGCTGGCGGCGCTGCCCGCCGATGCCGATGCGGAGACGATCCAGAACGAGGTCTATGCGGTCGGCAAGGAAGGCGGATTCGAAAATCTGCGCGACTGGTTCAAGGCGCTCTATGAGACCCTGCTGGGCGCGGAACAGGGGCCGCGCATGGGCAGCTTCATCGCGCTGTATGGCATGGAGAACAGCCGCAAGCTGATCGCCGAGGCGCTGGCGGCGTGATCGCCGTCCGCGCCGTCGATGCCGAATGGATCGACGCGAATGCGGACCATTTGGGCATTGTGCTGCTCGCCTGCGTGGCGGACGGCGCTTCGGTCAGTTTCCTCGGCGACCTGACGCATGATCGTGCGGCGGCGTTCTGGCGTGCGCGGCGTGGCGGTGTCGAGGATGGCGGCAGCGCTTTGCTAGTCGCCTTCGATGCCGATGTGCCGGTGGGGACGGTGATGGTCGTCCGCGCCGGGACCGACAACCAGCCGCATCGCGGCGATATCGCCAAGCTGCTCGTCCACCCCGATGCGCGCGGGCGAGGCGCGGGCCGGGCCTTGATGGAGGCAGCGGAAGCACAAGCCCGTGAGATGGGGTTGAGCCTGCTGGTGCTCGACACCGCGGGCGCCGCGGCCGAGCGGATCTATCGCGGGATGGGCTGGGTCGAAGTGGGTGTCATTCCGGATTACGCGCTCGATGTCGGCGGTACCCTCGAAGCGACGACGATCTTCTACAAGCGGGTTTGAGGCATGTGTCCTACCCGTTGGTTTCGAGCGTAGGTTCGAACTTGTCGAGAACCGCAGTCGAGAAGCTTAGCGCAGCGCTTCTCGACGGGCGCATCTCGACTTCGCTCGATGCTGCTCGAAGCGAACGGACTTTGGTGGTCAGCCCCGTACGGCAACCACCGGCCGTTCTTCGGGATAGGCCAGCGGCAGCGCCGCGATCGGCAACAGCAAGGCTGCCGCAATCAACGCACGGGTTGCGGGATGCGAGGTCGGGGCGGGCTTCAGTCTCATCGTCGCGCGCGACTAGTCCGATCGGCGTGGCAAGGGCAGCCGAAGTCGATCGACGACAATCGGGCGTCGACGAATGGTGGTGCGGGCGGCGCAAACCCCCGTCGCTCCAGCTTTCGCTGGAGCGACCTGATTAAAGGTCGACTAAGTCTTCGACGCGATCCAGTCGTCGATCTTCTTCTCCAGCACGGGCATCGGTAGCGAACCGGTCATCAGCACTTCGGCATGGAATTCGCGCGGGTCGAATTTGGCGCCGAGCGCCTTCTGCGCCTTGGCTTTCAGTCGTGAAATGGTGAGCTGGCCAATCTTGTACGCCAGCGCCTGGCCGGGCATCGCGATATAACGCTCGACCTCGGCAGTGGCGTCGGTCTTTCCCATGCCCGAATTGTCGAGCATGTACTGGATCGCCTGATCGCGGGTCCAGCGCTTGGCGTGGATGCCGCTGTCCACCACCAGCCGCATCGCGCGCAGCATCTCGTCGTCCAATCCGCCGAAACGCTGATAGGGGTCGGTTTCCATGCCGAGCTCCTTCCACAGCGTCTCGGCATAGAGGCCCCAGCCCTCATTATAGGCCGTGTTGCCGCCGAAACGCATGAAGGCGGGCAGTTCGGTGTTCTCGATCGAAAGCGCGATCTGGAAATGATGGCCCGGCACGCCTTCGTGGAGGAACAATGTCTCCATGCCCGGCGTGGTGCGCGACGGCAGGTCATAGGCGTTGAAATAGAAAACGCCCGGCCGTGAGCCATCGGGCAGGCCGGATTCATACGAACCACCCGCCGAGGTCTTTTCGCGATAGGGTTCGTAATACCGGATTTCGAGCGGCATCTTCGGGATGGTCGAGAATTGCTCGCGGACGCGTGCGTCGACGCGTTTGCCGATGTCGTAATAAGCCTGGAGCATCGCGTCGCGCGACGTCATCTTGAATTTGGGATCGCTGCGGATGTGATCGAAGAATTCGCGCAGCGTGCCCTTGAAGCCGACCCTGGTCTTGATCGCCTCCATCTCGCCGCGGATCCGCGCGACTTCCGACAGGCCGAGCTGGTGGATCTGCTCCGCGGTCATCGGCAGCGTGGTGTTGCTCTTGATCAGTTTCTCGTAGAGCCAGTCGCCGCCCTTCATATGGACCAGGCCGACGCCTTCGCGCGCGGCCGGCAGATATTCGGTCTTCAGGAAATCGCGCAGCCGCACATAGGCGGGCAGGATGCCGTCGCGGATCGCCGCGGCATAGTCGCGCTTGAGCCGTGCCTGATCGGTGGTGGAAATCCCGTCCGGGAACTGATTGACCGGGCCGTAAAAGGTCGAACCTTCCACGCCCTGCGCGATCTGCAGGTCAAGCTGGTCGATCATGTTTACGACGGTCAGCCTGGGTTGGGTGACGCCGCTCTTCATCCCCTCACGGAAGCGCGCGATCCAGAGATCCACGGCGTTCACATAGTCTTTGTGGCGCTTCAGATTATTCTCATAGTCGACCAGCGTCTTGAACGGGGCCGCACCCTTGCCTGAGGCGAATCCGGGATAGAAGACGTGCAGACCGGCGAAATGATCGATCGGGCGCACCGCGGTCAGTGCCAGATATTCGGGAGACAGCGTCTCCAGCGCCTCCAGCGTGTTATATTCGAAGACATCATAGGCGATCTGATCGACCGGGGTCAGGCGGCTGCGGTCGATCGTCTTCAATTGCGCCAGATCCTGTCGGGCGGCAGCGCGCTCCCCGGCGAAATAGGCGTCGCTGCCCAGATCGCCCAGCCGATCAGCATAGCGCAGGTCGCCGCGGAAAAGGGCGGAGACCGGATTGCGCTTCAGGCTGGCTTCGTCGCTGTCGGCAAACAGGCGCTTCAGTGCCGCGTCGGGCGCTTCGGCAACGGCAGCCGGTGGCGCCTGCGCGAAAAGCGGGGATGGCAGGATCGTTGCAGCGGCAAGCATCAACGCGCGAATGGGGAAGGACTTCATCGGATACTCCGGACAACTGTATTGCCGGGGTATAACGCCATGCGGCGTAACGACAAGCGGCCCCGGTTTCCCGGGGCCGCCGCGTCGCATCTTCCTGGTCTTACCAGTAGAAGCCGCGAATGACGTCGATGACGATGCCGCGACGGACATCGACGAGCATCAGATCGTCATAGTTGCGCACCCAGCGCTGGTTGGCCGTGGGGCGCGGCAGGCGATAGCGCCAGGGATCGGCGATCCAGTTGCGCTGGTTGTAATAGGTCGGCTGAATGCGAACGCCGGCCCGGAATGCCTGGTAGCGATATGGCGCACGCCAATTGCCGCGAGCATAGAGATTGCGATTGCCCTGGCGATTGTTGCGCCAGTCGTTGCGGCTCCAGGCACGATCGCGATCGCGCAGATCCTCGCGATGTTCCTGGCGGGCGTCACGCACGTCGCGGGCCTGCTCGCGCACTTCGCGCGGGCTGTCACCACGGCGGATCGAACGGTTCAGCTCGCGCTGTTCCTGGCGCACATCCTGGCGGTCGCGCCGCAATTCGCCAGGCGACTGCGCGATCGCGGCTGCCGGCATAACCGTTGCCGCCATCAAAATTCCGATGATCAATCTACGCATGATCTTACTCCTCATTCTACTGCCGGCCGACCCCCGATCGGGGAGCCGGTACCGCCGGCACGAGTGCTGAATGCCCGATCCGCCCTGAACGTTCCGGGAATGGATCGGTCAGCATTGCGAAAGGCTCGGTCGCAAATTGTAACAAAGGTCGCTTCAAATCCGTGTGAACACACCTTAGCCTTGGCGTTCGATCTATCGGGGGCACACCATGGATTTCAGGCATATTCTTTCGACGGCACTGGCGCTGAGCCTGTCGGTTCCAGCATATGCGCAGGATGCGCAGAGCCAGGCGAAGCTCGACGCAAAGCTGCGCGCGGCCGAAAAATGGCTCGATGTGTATCTGGAACAGGAAGCCGTTCCGGGCGCATCGGTCGCGATCGTCCACGATCAGAAGATCATCTGGTCCAAGGGATTCGGTTACGCCAATCTTGCCGGGAAAGTGCCGGCGACGCCGCAGACGCGCTACAGCATCTGCTCGGTATCCAAGCTGTTCACCGCGATCGCCGCGATGCAGCTTCGCGATCAGGGTAAGCTCGATATCGACAAGCCCGTCGGCGACTATCTGTCCTGGTACAATATCCACGATGTCGAGAAGCCCGACGGTCCGGTCACCGCGCGTGCGATCATGTCTCACGTCTCCGGGCTGCCGCGCGAATCGGACACGCCCTATTGGTCGACCGCGTCCTTTCCCGATCTCGATACGGTGAAGAAGCGGCTGTCGGAGCAGACCAACCTCTACCGGGCCTATGACTATCTCCAATATTCTAACCTGGGCCTGACCCTGCTCGGCCAGGAAGTCGAGGCGGTCTCGGGTCAGGACTATCATGCCTATGTGAAGGCGAAGCTGCTTGATCCAATCGGGCTGTCGAGCACCACGTCGGAACTGCCGAAGGAACTGCACGGCAAGGCCTTCGCAGTCGGCTACAAGGCGCGCAACGGCAAGGGCGAACGCGCGACCTTCCCCTTCTACACGGTCAACGCGATCGCGCCCGCGGCCGGCTTCGCTTCCACCGTCGAGGATCTCGGGCGTTTCGCCTCATGGCAGTTCCGTGCGCTGGAGGGCGGCAATCCGGTGCTGAAATCGTCGACGCTGCGCGAGATGCAGCGCGTGCACTGGATGACGCCTGACAAGCCCGACGAAACCTGGGGATTGGGCTTCGCTGTCTATAACCAGAAGGGCAAGACGCTGGTCGGCCATGGCGGCTATTGCCCCGGATACCGCACCAGCCTGATGATGCGGCCGCAGGACAAGGTTGCGGTGATCGCGATGGTCAACGTCAACGACGTCGCCCCCGAGGCGATCACGCGCGGTCTCTACGACCTGCTCGCCGGCGACATCAAGGCAGCCTATCCCGACAAGCCAGCGACCACCCCGACGGTGGCGCCGCAGCGCGATCTCTCAATCTATGAGGGGCTCTATAGCCGGCCGGGTTACGACTATGACACCTATGTCGTCCCCTATGGCGACGAACTGATTGGCGTCGGGCTCTATGCGGGCAATCCGTCCGAGGACATCGATCGCTACCGCCATGTCGAAGGGGATGTCTTCCGCCGCGTCCGGCCCGACGATTCGCTCGCCGAGCCGGTGCGGTTCGAGATGGGCAAGGACGGCAAGCCGGTCCGTATGTGGACCCACAGCAATCCGCTGGATCGTGTCGCGGGGAAGTAGGGTGGACGCTTAGCCGAACGCCGCCTTCGCGCCGTCCTCCAGCGCCTTCATCGCGAGGCGCCAGGGGAAGGGGCCGTGGCTGATCCGTGCCACGCCCAGCGCCGCGAGCCGGTCTTTGGACGGCACGCCGGGATAATCCATGATGTTGACGGGCAAGGCCGTGCCCTCGGTCAGCCGCGCGATCAGCGCCTCGTCCTTCATGCCCGGCGCGAAGAAGCCGCTGGCGCCCGCATCGGCATAGGCGCGTGCGCGTTCGAGCGCTGCGTCGACCATGGCTTCGTCATGGGTGTCGGCTGCAGCCTTCAGGAAGATGTCGGTGCGGGCATTGATGAAGAAATCGGCGCCGAGCGCTGCGCGGATCGCAGCGATCCTGGCCGACTGGTCGGCGACCGTGTGAATCCCGTCGCCGCCGATCACCTGATCCTCGAAATTGATGCCGATGCCGCCGGCTGCCGCCACCCGGCCGACATTGGCCGCCACCTCGGCCGGGTCGAGCGCGTAGCCACCTTCGAAATCGAGCGTCACCGGCAGATCGACCGCAGCGGTGATCCGCGCGAGATTGGCGAGCGCGGCTGCCATCGGCAGTCCCTGCGCATCGGTGAAGCCATTGGCGCCGGCGACCGAGGCACTGCCCGTCGCCAGCGCACTGGCGCCTGCCTTTGCGACAACCAGGGCGCTGCCGGCGTCCCAGATATTATAGAGGATCAGGGGGTCGCCCTTGACGTGAAGGGCAGCGAAGGCGCGGGCGCGCTCAGTTTGTGCGGTGCTCATGGCGATTTCATATCAGAAGAACAGGACGGGAACATCCTGTTTCTTGCGCTCAACACCCGAGCGGTGCGACCCGCTACCGCGCCCGAATCCGCGCATCGAGCCACTGGGCTGCCTGTTGCGGAGTTTTTTTGTCCGTGTCGCGATCGACCTGATAATTGGCTTCGCGCATCGTCTCGACCGGGATCGCCTGTGTCAGTGGCTGTAGAGCTTCGATGAAGCGCGCGTCATTGGCCCGCCGGGGTGCGGCGAGCAATACAGCGTCATAGCCGGGGATCGCACCCTTGGGATCGGTCAGCACCGTCAGCTTCATCGCCGCGATCCGCCCGTCGGACGAAAAGGCCGAGATGGCATCGGCCTGTCCGCTTTCGAGCGCGCGGAACATGAAGGTGGGGCTATAGGCGCGCGCGGCGGCGAAGCGCAGCGGATAGGCACGGCGCAGCATCGCCCATTCGGGGCGTTCGAGAAATTCGAGATCGGCGCCCAGCGTCATGCCGGCGCTGACCCGCGCGAGATCGTCGATCGACCTCAATCCGAGCCGCTGCGCATCGGTACCGCGCACCGCCAGCGCATAGGCATTTTCGAAGCCGAGCGGGCCGATCAGCGAGACGCTGTGCGTCCGCTTCGTCCAGTTGCCGATCGCTGCGATCATCGTGCTGCGTGCGGGCACGTCGCTGCGTTTCATTTCGTTGGTCCACAGCGTGCCCGAATAATCGACATAGACGTCGATATCGCCCGCCGCGAGCGCACGGAAGATCACGGCCGACCCCAGCCCTTCGCGATATTCGACGCGGTAGCCGGCAGCCGTCAGCCGGTCGCCGATCAGACGCGCCAGGATATATTGTTCGGAGAAATTCTTTGCGCCGATCACCACCGTATCGCGCGTCGGTGCGGGACCCAGGCGGGGAAGTGCCGCGGCCGCAACACCCAGGGTCAACACCGCCAGCCCCGTCCAGACCGCCAATTGCCGCCGCTTCGCGAGGCCGAATGCGACGAGCCCGAGCAGCGCGTCGACCGCCAGTGCCAGCGCGGCGGAGGCCAGGCAGCCTGTGAGAACCAAAGTCCAGTCCTGGGTCTGGAGACCGGCGAAGATCAGATCGCCCAACCCGGGTTGGCCGACGGTGGTGGAGAGCGTGGCTGCGCCGATCGTCCAGACCGCCGCGGTGCGGATGCCGGCCATGACCACGGGCGCCGCGAGCGGGGCTTCGACCAGGCGCAGTTTCTGCCGTGCGGTCATGCCGACACCGTCCGCGGCTTCGATGATGGCGGGATCGAGCCCGGTCAGGCCGGTGACCGCGTTGCGCAGGATCGGCAGCACCGCATAGAGCGTCAGGGCCAGCAACGACGGCAGGAAGCCGAGCGCCGGAATGCCACCGCCGACGAGCGCGGAGAGGCCAAGCAGCACGGGATAGAACAGCGCGAGCAGCGCCAGTGCCGGTATTGTCTGCACAAGGCTCGCCGTGCCTAGCGCGATACGTGCGATGGCGGGCTTTCGTGCCGCGGCCACGGCAAGCGGCAGGCTGATCGTCAGCGCCAGCATCAGCGCGGCTGCCGAAAGCAGGATATGCGCCGACAGCAGGCCGGGCAGGCGGATCAGCGCCTCGCTCATTCGCCCTGCTCCAGCTGGCGCAGGCGTTCGGTCTGCGCGCGCGGCACCGCAACCAGCGCATCGGCTGCTGCGCCGGCATGGCCGGCGAGCAGGGCCTGCGGCTTGGCGTCGGCGACGATCCGGCCGGACTGCATCACCAATATGCGATCGGCGAGCAGCAATGCCTCTGCCATGTCATGGGTAACGAGGATGGTGGTGAGTCCCAGCCGCGCATGGAGTGCACGATAGCTGCGCCCGAGCTGGTCGCGCGTGACCGGATCGAGCGCGCCGAACGGCTCGTCCATGAGCATCAGTTTAGGTTCGAGCGCGAGCGCCCGGGCAACGCCGATGCGCTGGCGCTGGCCGCCCGACAGAGCGTCGGGCATGCGATCGGCAATGTCGCGCGGCAGATCGACCAGATCGAGCAGATGCGCGACGCGATCGCCCGGATCCCTGCGTTCGAGGCGGAAACCGATCGCGATATTTTCCGCCACCGTCATATGCGGGAACAGCCCGACATTCTGGAAGATATAGCCGATTCGCCGCCGCAACAGATGCGGTTCGAGTGCGGTGACCGGTTCGCCGTCGATCGAGATGGTGCCGATGTCGGGCGCGATCAGCCGATTCACGGTCTTGAGCAGGGTGGTCTTGCCCGACCCCGATGCGCCGACAAGTGCGACAAAACTGCCGCGGGCGACGGTGAAAGACACGCCATCGATCGCAGCTCGCTCGCCATAGGCCTTGGCCACGGCATCGAAGCCGACTGCGGGCGTGTCTGCGCTCATCGCGGCACACTAGCCGACCGCTGTGGCGGGGCCAGCGGAAATCCGGCTGGAACCTGCATCGCCATTGTGGTTTGCTACCGCAAAATGGGGAGGCGATCATGAAAGCGATCTTCATCACCGGCGGCGGATCGGGAATCGGCCGGGCGACCGCAAAGCTCTTCGCCGATCGCGGCTGGTTCATCGGCCTGGCCGATATCAACGAGGCCGCTCTTGCCGAAACCGCGACGATGTTGCCCATCGGAAGGTCCAGCACGCACCGGATGGACGTGCGCGATCGCACACACTGGCAGGCGGCACTCGACGCCTTCGCGATCGTCAGTGGCGGCCGGATGGACATATTGTTCAACAATGCCGGTGTCGCGGGCGGCGGGGATTTCGCGGCGAGTGATGCGGATGCCAATGACCGTCTGATCGACATCAATCTGAAGGGCGTGATCAACGGCGCCTATATGGGATTGCCTTTGCTCAAGGCGACGCCGGGATCATGCCTGGTCAACACCTGTTCCGCGGCCGGCATCTATGGGGGCGCAGGCATTGCGGTCTATGCGGCCAGCAAGTTCGGCGTGCGCGGCTTCACCGAGGCGCTCGACCTCGAATGGCGGCCGCTCGGTGTCAAGGTGCGATCGATCATGCCCAGCTTCATCGACACGCCGCTGCTCGACATGGTGGCCTCTGGCGCCAACAGCACGGCGCGCGAGAATGTGATCGCATCCGGGTTGGAGTTCACGCCGGTCGAGCAGGTCGCGCAGGCGGTGTGGGATGTGGTGCATGGCGACAAGGTTCACCTGCCCGTCGGCAAGACCGCCCGGTCGATGGCCTTTGCCGCCCGCTGGATGCCCGGTTTTCTTCGCAAGAAACTGGCCGAACGGCTCGCGCCGAAGGGATAGGCCCCAAACTGTCGCTCCAGCGAAAGCTGGAGCCCATACGATCTTTGAGCTGCAACGCGGTTGGACGCATTGCATAGGCTCCAGCTTTCGCTGGAGCGACAATGTGGGGTGGCGAGAAGGGTAAAGTTCAGTCCACCAGTGCGTCGATCGCCTCGGCCATTTCGATATCGCGTTCCGAAAGCCCGCCCGCATCGTGGGTGGTGAGCAATATATCGACGCGATTATAGACGTTCGACCATTCGGGATGGTGGTCGGCGACCTCCGCCAGCAACGCGACGCGCGTCATGAACGCAAAGGCTTCCGAGAAATTGGCGAAGGTGAAGCTGCGGGTGATCGCGTCGCGGCCGGGATCGTGATCCCAGTCCGAAAGTCCGTCGAGCGCGTCCGCGCGCTCCGCTTCGCTGAGCTGATCCACCATGCGTCCCCTCACTATGCAGTTGTCCACGATTCTGCTTATGTCGCGGCATGTCGGAAACAGGTCAACCGCAACGCTATGCGCCTGGCGCGGCGGATATCGAAGCACTGGCGCGCGAGGCGATGGAACGGCTTCCCGAGCTGTTCCGCGCTTATCTGTCGGGTGTGCTGCTGATCGTCGAGGAGTTCGCCGAACAGGCGATCCTCGACGAGATGGGCATCGAGGATCCGTTCGATCTGACCGGCCTCTATTCCGGGCGGCCGGTGGGGCAACTCGCCGCGACCGGCGATATGCCCACCAGCATCCATCTCTATCGCCGTCCACTGCTCGACGAATGGGTCGAGACCGGCGTGTCGCTGGAAGCGCTGATCACCCATGTGCTGATCCACGAAGTCGGCCATCATTTCGGCCTGTCCGACGACGATATGCACGCGCTGGAGCACCAGGTCGGCGAGGTCGAGCGCGGGTGACCGACGCACGGCTCGAATTCCGGCACGTCGCCTGCCTGCGCGGCGCGCGGCTGTTGTTCGAAGATCTCGATTTCGCCCTGGCACCCGGCGAAGCGGCGATGGTGATTGGCCCCAATGGCATCGGCAAGTCGAGCCTGCTCCGCCTTGCCGCCGGCCTGCTCGAACCCATCGCGGGCAGCGTCGTCCGCGTCGGCGGCATTGCGCTGGCCGACGAGAATCTGGCGCTCGACCGGCAGGCGAGCCTCGGCGCGGCGCTCGCATTCTGGGCCAGGCTCGATGGTGGCGGGGCTGACGACGTCGCGCGCGGCCTCGATTCCATGGGCCTCGCGCATCTCGCGCCCGTTCCGGTACGGATGCTGTCGACCGGGCAGCGCAAGCGCGCGACATTGGCGCGCGTGGTCGCAAGCAGGGCCCGACTCTGGCTGCTCGACGAACCGGGCAACGGGCTGGATGTCGATTCGATCGGCCGGCTCGAAACGACGATGGCGGCGCACCGCGCGGCGGGCGGGATCGTCCTTGCGGCGTCGCATCAGCCGCTGCGCCTGGACGGGGTGCGGGAGATCCGGTTGTGAGCCTGTTGTTCCTGATGGTGCGCCGGGACGTCGCGCTTGCCTATCGCGCGGGCGGCGCATTGTTGCCTGTCGCCTTCTTCCTGCTGGTGGCGATGCTGTTCCCCTTCGCGGTCGGGCCGGATGCACAGCTTCTCGCGCGCACGGGCGGTGGCGTGGTCTGGGTCGCGGCGTTGCTCGCCGCGCTGCTGCCGATCGAGCGGCTGGTCGAGCCCGACGCGCATGCGGGTGTGCTCGATCAGATCGCGATTCGCGGCGTCAGCGACGAGGCGGTCGCCGCGGCGAAGATCCTCGCCCATTGGCTGAGTTTCGGTCCGCCGCTGATGATCGCGACCTTGCCGGCGGCGGCGTTGCTCAATCTCGACGGGATGACGCTGTGGCGGCTCGAAATCGGGCTGGCGCTTGGCACCCCGGGGCTGGCGGCACTGGGGGTGATGATCGGTGCGATCACCGCCGGGTTGCGGGGGGCGGGGGCGTTGTCGGGGCTGTTGCTGCTGCCGCTGGCGGTGCCGCTGATCATTTTCGGTGCGGGGTCGCTCGGTGAATTCGGCGGCGGGGGCATGAAGCTGCTCGCGGCGGCCAGCCTGATCCTGGTGGGGATCGGCCCCTTCGCCGCAGGAGCGGCGATCAGGGCGGGCCGGGAATAGAGCCTATCTCGACCAGCGTGCCCAGATCGCGGTGGGCAGCAGCAATCCGCGCCGTTCCTCGCGCACCGCGAGTTCGCCGGCTTCGACCTTGCCCGGCAGGTCTGCCATCGCCTGGCGCATGAGTTCGCCGATCGCGAGCGCCGACATGCGCACGGCATAGACGGTGAGGAAGCAGAAGCGCGATTCGGCATCGAGCAATTTGCCGCAATCGGCGATCAGGCCGGGCAAGCTCTCCTCGAGCTTCCATATTTCGCCTTCGGGGCCGCGGCCATATTTCGGCGGATCGAGCAGGATGCCGTCATAGCGCCGGCCGCGCCGGACCTCGCGTGCGGTGAACTTGGCGGCATCGTCGATGATCCAGCGCACGGGGCGATCGTCCAGCCCCGACAGCGCGGCATTGCGGCGGCCCGCATCGACCGATTTCTTCGACGCATCGACATGCACCATCTCGCCGCCGCGCGCCGCCATGGCGAGCGTGCCGACGCCGGTATAGCCGAACAGGTTCATGATTGCCGGCTTGGGCAGATCATCGACCTGGCCGCGCATCCACGACCAGACCGGGCTCATGTCCGGAAAGAAGCCGAGATGACGGAATGGGGTGCAATGCGCAGTGAAACGAACCTCGTCCCAGGCGAGCGGCCAGCCATCGCGCGGGACCGGTCGGGCGAACTCCCAGCGTCCGCCGCCATCCTCGTCGGATCCGGGAACGAATTCGCCGTCCGCATCCCAGTCGTCGGATGCGGGCGCCCACATCGCCTGGGGTTCGGGCCGGATGAAACGATATTTGCCGTATCGCTCCAGCTTTCGGCCGTGCCCGCAGTCGATCAGGCCGTAATCGGCCCAGGGTTCCGCGATCAGGGTTTCGAGCGTCATGCCCGCGGCGTGGCGCGCTCGGCGATATAGCCGGTCACGGCCTCCATCGTGGCGGGCAGCACGGCGAAGCGCTCCTCGCGTTCGAACAGATTGGCGATGCGGGCAGGCAAATGCGGGCGAACGCCCGTCGCGCGTTCCACCGCATCGGGGAATTTGGCGGGGTGCGCAGTTGCCAGTGTGACGATCGGCACATCTGGCGCCAGATCTTCGGCACGCGCGGCGGCGGCCAGGCCGACGGCGGTGTGCGGATCGATAATCTCGCCCGCGCGCTCGCAGGCCCAGCGCATCGCCATCTGCATGTCGTCGCCTTCGATCCGCGCGCTGGTGAACAACGCTGCGGCGCCTGCGCGCTGTTTGTCGGTCAACGTCAGTGCGCGATGGCTGTCGAACTCGCGCATGGATTCTGCCAACTCGAAGGCGTTGCGACCATTAAGGTCGAACAGCAGTCGCTCGAAATTGGAGCTGACCTGGATGTCCATCGACGGGGTCGCAGTCACGACCGTCTTGCCCGCCGAATAATCGCCCGCCGAAAGCGCGCGGTGGAGGATGTCGTTGACGTTGGTCGCGACGATCAGTCGCTCGACGGGCAGGCCCATGCGCGATGCGACATAACCGGCGAAGACGTCACCGAAATTGCCGGTCGGCACGGAGAAGGCGACCGGACGATGCGGCGCGCCCAGACGTACGGCGGAATAGAAATAATAGACCACCTGCGCCATCAACCGGGCCCAGTTGATCGAATTGACCGCGGAGAGTGCGAAGCGGCCAGAGAAGCCTGGGTCGGCGAACATTGCCTTCACCATCGCCTGGGCCTGGTCGAAATCGCCCTGGATCGCGATGTTGTGGACGTTGGGCGCCAGCACCGTCGTCATCTGCCGACGCTGCACGTCGGACACGCGACCCTCGGGATGCAGCATGAAGATATCGACCTTCGCCCGGCCGGCCAGCGCATCGATCGCCGCCGATCCGGTATCGCCGGACGTGGCGCCGACGATGGTCAGATGGGTGTCGCGATTCGACAGAAACCGTTCGAACAACAGGCCGAGCAGCTGCAGCGCGACGTCCTTGAACGCCAGGGTCGGGCCGTGGAACAGTTCGAGCAGCCAGTGACGATGATCGAGCTGGACGAGCGGGGTGACCGCGTCATGTTCGAACCGGCCATAGGCCTGGGTGCAGAGCTGGCGCAGCGCATCCTCGTCCAGCGCGTCGCCGACAAAGGGTTTCATGACCCGGACGGCGGTTTCCACATAGGAGAGACCGGCCATTCCGGCGATCTCGTCTTTCGACAATGTCGGCCACTGCTCCGGAAGATAGAGTCCTCCGTCCGTGGCGAGCCCTGCGAGCGTGACGCTCTCGAAATCGAGCGCAGGCGCGCTCCCCCTGGTGCTGACATAACGCATGACGGCGGGGCTTAGCGGCGCACGCGCGGGTGCGCAACCGGGCTCAGGCGGGTGGTTGCCGCCAACGTCTTCTCAGCGCCAGCCAATAGATGATTCCGGCGACCGCGGCGAACAGGAACCATTGCACCGCATAGGCGAGATGGTTGTTCGGAATGTCCTCCGGATTGGGCGGCTGGCTGGCTTCCAGCCCGGGTGCGGGCGTTGCCGAAATCATGCGGATGACGTGTTTGCTGTCCGGCGCGATCACGCCGGTGACGTCGCCGCCCTGCCAGACGGGATTCGCGGGATTGCGCGACCAGCCCATATCGGCCTGCATGCCCGGGCCTTCTGCGCCACCGGTGCGGCATGACGCGATATGCGACCAGCCCGCCTCACCCTTCAGGTTGCGGCCGGCGCTTGCGGTCCATCCGGTGACGTTCAGGCAGAATCCCGTGGCGCGTCGGAACAGCGGCGCGTCCTTGGGCTGCGGCACGGCGGGCCAGGCGATTGGCGGCAAGGTCGCGGCCTGCGCATAGTCGGCAAGCAGGCCGTCCTTCCAATGCGCGCGCTGGAGCTGCCAGATGCCGAGTGCGACCATCACGGCGATTGCCGCAGCCACGATCAGGGTCGGGAGAAGGGGAAGTCGCTTCATTCGACCAGCCGTCCTTCGCGGGCGCGATTGCGATATTCGAGGAGGATGAGTGCTGCCTTGGCCATGCGAAGCAGGCCGATCACCAATGCCAGGGTCAGCGGGACCCAGAGCAGGATATGGACCCAGAAGGGCGGCTCCACGGAGAGCTGGAGCGTGACGGCGCCGATCGTGACAATCGCACCGACAATCATGATCAGGAAGGCGGCCGGCCCGTCGCCGACATTGAACTGGCTCAGATCGAGGCCGCAGTTCCGGCAGGTCGGCGCGAACTTCACCCAACCCGCAAACAAGGTCTTCGCGCCGCAGCGCGGACAGAGGCCCCCGAGCGCGGCATGCGCGGTGTCGGGGGCCTCATGCTGCATGGGATCAGCCGTGGACCGGCGCGCCCCAGCCGCCCCAGACATAGACGGCGACGAACAGGAACAGCCAGACGACGTCGACGAAGTGCCAGTACCAGGCAGCCGCCTCGAAGCCGAAATGCTGCTTGGGCGTGAAATCGCCGCGATAGGAGCGGATGAGGCAGACGATCAGGAAGATCGTGCCGATCAGCACGTGGAAGCCGTGGAAACCCGTCGCCATGTAGAAGGCCGAGCTGTACGTGCTGCCGCCGAAGCCGAACGGCGCATGCGCATATTCATAGGCCTGGATGGCGGAGAACAGCGCGCCGAGCAGGATGGTCAGCCACAGGCCCTTCTTCAGTCCTTCGCGGTCGCCATGGATCAGCGCGTGGTGCGCCCACGTCACGGTGCAGCCCGAGCAGAGCAGGATCAGCGTGTTGAGCAAAGGCAGCTCGAACGCGTTGAGCACTTCCAGGCCCTTGGGCGGCCATTGGCCGATTCCGGTCGCCATGACCTCCACGGCGCCTTCGACATACTGGATCGGGCGCGGGAACAGCGAGAAGTCGAACCAGGCCCAGAACCATCCGACGAAGAACATCACCTCAGAGGCGATGAACAGGATCATGCCGTAGCGCAGGTGAAGCTGGACGACGGGCGTGTGATCGCCCGAATTCGCTTCCTTGATGACGTCGGACCACCAGGAGAACATCGTGAAGAGCACGCCGGCCAGGCCGGCCAGGAAAACCCATCCGCCGCCAGCGACGTCGTGCATCCACATGATGCCGCCGGCCGCCATGGCGAGCGCCGAGAACGAGCCGATGATCGGCCACGGGCTCGGTGCCAGAATGTGATAGTCGTGGTTCTTCGCTCCGGCCATGTTGGCGTGTCCCTTACCCTTGTTACCTGCTCCCTAACCTCAACCTTTTTCCGGGTCTACCGGGAAGAAGGTGTAGGACAGGGTGATTTCTTTGATGTCGTTGGCGTCCGGATCGTCGAGGATCTTGGGATCCACGAAGAAGATCACGGGCATGCGGACCTGCTGGCCCGGCTCGAGCGTCTGCTGGCTGAAGCAGAAGCATTCGATCTTGGTGAAATATTTGCCGGCCTGTGTCGGGCTGACATTGTAGCTGGCGATGCCGGTGACCGGCTTGTCCGACAGGTTCTTCGCCGAGAAGAACGCCATGTCGCGCGCGCCGATCGTGATCGTCTCGACATGCTTTTCCGGCTCGAAGCTCCAGGGCAGCGCGGGCGCATGATTCGCGTCGAATCGGATCGAGATGGTCTTGCCCGCGACGGGGGTCGGCACTGCGCCGGCCTCGGCGCGCTGGGTCGTGCCACCAAAACCGGTCACCTGGCAGAACAGGCTGTAAAGCGGCACCGACGCATAGCCCAGGCACACCATGCCCGTGACGAGCATCGCCATCGAGAGGGCCGTCCGGCGCTTGCCGCGCTCGACCGTGTCGACCGTCGCGCTGGTCATGAGCCGGCCAGCTTTGCGATGGTGATCGCGTAGATCAGCACGACGAAGCCGGCGAGCAACAAGCCCATGACGATTGCGCGCGACTTCTGCCGCTTGCGAACGAGATCCTGTTCTTCGGGTGTCATGCCAGCCAATGGTCGGCGACAAGCGCGCCGAATATGAGGAAAAGATAGAGGATCGACCAGGCGAACAGCGCCTTTTCGGGCTTCATCGCATCGCCGGTGTCGCTGGGGCGGAAGCCGACGATCGTCGCGTGCACCAGGAACCAGCCGGTCAGCACGATCGCCGAAATGCCATAGATCGCGCCGGTCAGGCCGAGCGGCCATGGGGCAATCGCCGCAGCTGCCATCGGCAGGCTGTACAGGAAGATCTGGCGGCGCGTCGCCTTCTCGCCCGCGACGACGGGGAGCATCGGAATGCCGGCGGCGGCGTAATCGATGCGGACCCACAGTGCGAGCGCCCAGAAATGCGGCGGCGTCCACAGGAAGATGATGAGGAACAGCAAGGCCGGCAGCAGCGAGACGTCGCCGGTGACCGCCACCCAGCCGATCAGCGGCGGGAATGCGCCTGCGGCCCCACCGATCACGATGTTCTGCGGCGTGCGCGGCTTCAGCCACATCGTGTAGATGATGACGTAGAACAGGATCGAGGCGGCCAGGATGCCGGCGGCCAGCCAATTGGTCGCGACCCCCATCAGGATCACCGAGAAGAAGGAGAGGCCGACGCCGAAGTGGAGCGCCGACTGGCGATCCATGCGCCCGCCGGGCAGCGGGCGCTGCTCGGTGCGCTTCATCTTGGCATCGATATCGGCTTCATACCATTGATTGAGCGCGCCCGCGGCACCCGCGCCGAGCGCGATGCACAGGATCGCGGTGAAGCCGATCACCGGATTGATATGGCCCGGCGCCACCAGCAGTCCGCACAGACCCGTGAACACCACAAGGCGCATCACCGACGGCTTGGTGAGCGCCAGGAAATCCCGCCAGTCGGCCGGAATCGGAGTGGAGAGCGAGGTCGCCGAAGTCATTTCAGCGCGCCTATAGGCCGAAGGCGCCGAGGAGAAAAGGGCGAAGGGGCGATTCGCGTGGCGAGATGGTCGATGATCCGGTGCAGGATGGGCAATCCGCGCTTCGCGTTCTTGCGCCTCCCTGTCAGAAATCGGCCGCCATCGACACGCTGAGCCTGCGCTGCCCGTTCGGAACGAAGACGGCCGAGGCATTGGTCCGCCAGCCGAAATTGTTGAACACATTGCCCAGCCGCGCGACGATGCTGGCGGGGGCGCCCGCCAGCTTGAAGCGATAGCGTCCCGACAGGTCGAGCACGGATCGTGCGGGAATCGAGAGGCGGTTGTCGGCGCTGGCCATGCGCGCGCCGACGCTGGTGACGGTCGCGCCGAGCGAAAACGCCTTTGCCCATGGCAATTCATATTCGCCGCTGACGATGGTGAGGCGGCTGGTCTGGCCGACCGGTTTGCGGCCGATGATGCCGGCGCGCACTTCCTCGCCCGTCACGCGCGGATCGAGGAACAATGTACCCGCGACGAGATACAGGCCCGGTAGCGGCGAGCCGGTGAGCGACATCTCGATCCCGCGCTGGCGGAAGTCGCCGAGCCGACGATAGACGCGCGCCGGATCGATGTTGAAATATGGCTTGCGCACATCGAACACGCCCGCGACCAGCCGGAAATTGTCGGAAAAGGCATAGCGCAGGCCCGCGTCAATCTGTCGGGTGCGCAGCGCCGGCGACGCGGCATTGCGGTTCACCGCATTATTGGGCGCGACGCCGCCTTCCTCCAGTCCCTGGGTATAGCTGCCATAAGCAGCCAGCCTGCCGGTGATCCGCACCGCCGCGGCCATATTGGCAAGCCAGGGCGAGCCCCGCCCTTCCACCGGCAATGCTGCGTCGGGCGCGACGGTCTCCTTGCGATAGATTGCCTTTTGCAGTCCGGCGCTGAGCTCGATGCGATCGAACAGCCGCCCTTCATACGCGATCGCGCCCGTCAATTGGCGGACATGATCGCGCGTCTTGGGCCCGAACGTGACAATGGGCTCGGTCTGCGGATCGGGAATGCCGATGCGCGAGACGCCCAGGTCCGTCAGCGCCGCGCCGCCATAGCGACGATGCTGATCGCGGGCCCGCACGACCAGGTGGACGCGATGTGGCGCGCGATCGGAGCCGAAATCGTGAGTCAGCCTGAATTCGCCCGACATCGATGCGAAGCGCGTATCCCGTTCCTGCACCATCACGCGGTTCGCCGTGCCGTCGCGCTGGGTGTCGAGGAACAGATCGGCGAAATTCTCGTCGATGGCGAAGATCGAGCGGAAAGCCCCGACTCTGAGAGTGGTCCGCCCGAGATCGAGCCTGGCCAGTGCGCCGAAAGTCCCGCCGGCATTGCGATTGTCAGCCCATGACTGACCGTAGAAGCGATCACGCTTGATTCGCGGCGGCAGATAGTCGCCCGCGACGAAGATCGCCGGCTGGGCTTCGCCGGCCCATGACCAGCTTCCGCTGCCGAAGACGATGAGTTCGAACTGGTTGCTGGGCGTCCAGCGCGGCATGATGGCGACATTGGCATAGCCGGATGCGGCGCCATAACCGTCATCGGTCTTGTCGAGTGTAGCGCCGGCGACCAGGCTGAGGCGATCCGGCCGCAGCGGCAGCTGGAGATCCGCCTCGATTCCATAGGAGCCGAACGGCCCTGCGTTGACGAGCAGGCTGCGCACGGGCTTGTCGCCCGCGCGGACGAGCGCGTAATCGACGATGCCGGTCGGCGCCGGCAGCGGATAGCTCTGCGCGGAGATGCCGATCCGGATCGTCGCGGCGCTGACCAGATGGCTGACCGGATCGATCTGCTGATCGAAATAGAGCCCATCGATCCGCGCATTGCCGGCATCGATCGCGCTGAAGCCGCGCGCTTCGTTCGGTGTGTAGAGGCCGATATTCTCGTTGCCGATGGTCGTTCCGAACGCATCCTCGGCATCGCGCACCGCATTGTCGTCGGCGCGCTGCGCAGAGGCGGTGCCGGTCAAGGCCAGTGCGGCGATCGGCACATATAGACAGGTTGCAATTCTGGGCATTCGTGGCGCTCCGCTCCCCCGACGATGGCGCACAAGAACGCAGCGGCGTGATCGCGGGCGTCAACGCAGCGTCAACGCGGCGTCAAATCGATCCTCGACGGCAATTTATTGCGCTTTACCCAATGGCGGGAGCCCGAGCTTCGCGCGTTCGGCGTCGACATAGAAAGCGAGCCTGCGATCGATCGAGGCGAAACGCGGATCGTTTGCCAGCGATCCGAAGACCGCGCTTTTCGCGAGCGGCCGATAGGGAATGGCCAGCAATTGATCCGGCATCTCCCGCGCCATCCGCTCTAGCGTATCCAGCGCGCCGGCACGATCACTCGCCAGCGTGGCCGTGACCGCCCGTTCGAGAAGCTGGATATGGAGCCCGGCATGGTTTTGGCGGTTGCGCTCCGCCTGAGCGCGGATCCTCAGCATCATCGCGCGCGCATCGTCGATCCGGCCTGCGTTCCGCATGGCGACCGCGATCGCGCCGGCTTCGACCGGCTGGAGGGTCTCACCCGGCCGGTAGTGCGCGACGCTGCCGAAACGCTGGTCGAACAGCGCGAGCAGCAATCGGCCATGCCCATTGGCCACGAGCGCGTCGTTGACGTCCCATAGGCCGGAGCCCGCCTGCCAGAAGGTTGCGGCATTGGCGCGGACCTGTTTCGCCAGATCGTCGTACCGGCGGCTGACGCTCAGCCGGCCGAGCCAGTCGCCGGGTTCGAGCTCGGCAAAGGCGGCGTTGGTTTCGCCAAGGATCGCCAGTTGCGATGCGGATTTGAAACGGCTCTGTCGATCCTCCGGGGCAAGTTCGGTCATGCGGCGGGCATGACGTGCGGCATCGGCCAGCCGCCCCTCGATCTGCGCGAGGATGAGACCGAGCTGGGCCTTGGCGCGTTCGTCGTTGGAAAGCGCGAAAAAGCGCTGCACGACGGGGGCGATCTCACGCTTTTGGCCGGCGTCCGACAGGCCGACGATGAGATGTTCGTAGCTCAGCCCCCAAAGCGGGTCGATCGCGACCGCCCGGCGGTAGGCGGCGATGCCCTCGTCCGTCCGTCCGACGGTGGTGAGCGCCTGGCCGAGCCAGCGATGGAACTCGGCCCGCTGCGGGTCGAGCGCGACGGCGCGACGATAATGCGGGAGCGAGGCGGCATCGCTGTGCGTAAGCAGGCCGAGTGCCGCCTGGGCTTCGGCCAGTTCGGGGTCGATGCGCGCGGCGAGCGTCGCTTCGCGGCGGGCCTCCTCTTCCGCCGCTGCATATTCGCGCCGGCCATAGGTTGTCGGATGCCGCGATTGCAGGATGAGGACCTGCGCCAGCAGCGCATGCAACGGCGCATGATCCGGCTGCATGGCAATGCCCTCGCGCAACGCGCGCTCCGCGGCCGCGAGCGGCGCGGCGCGGCGATCGCGGATCAGTGCGCGTGCGGCGAGATAGCGATCATAGACCTGGGGAAGCGGGGGCGGCCGATGCGGCGTGGTCGCCTGCGCATATGAGCGCCCGAACCGCTCCGCGACGGCGGCCGCGATATCGCTTTGCAGGGCGAATGCGGCGCCGATGCGCCGGTCGAAGCGATCCGACCAGAGCACCGAACGATCCGATACGCGGATCAGGCGGACGATGACGCGCAGCTGATCGCCTTCGCGCTGGACGCTGCCCTCGAGCAGATGGGTGATGCCGAGTTGATCGGCGCGGTGCGGAAGATCGCCACCCCCGACCAGCTGATCCGCGGTGAAGCGGCCGACGATGCGGATGCCGGGCAGACCGGCCAGCCGGTTCTGCACTTCCTCGCCGATTGCACCGGTGAGAGGCGAGGGCGTGCCCGAAAGCTGCTGAAACGGGATCACCGCAATCACGGGCGGTGGCGCCTGGGCCGGTGTACGCAGCAGGAAAAACCATGCGGCGACGGCGGTGCACAGTGCAAGCGTCACCAGGCCGATCAACCACGTCCGTCGCCGCGGTTGGCGGGGCGCCACCGGCACTGCGGAGGCGGGAGGCTCCGATGTGCCCGCCTGTGGCGCGGACGAGGGCGCGAGCCGGAGGCGCTCGTAAAGTGCGCGGGTCTCTTCGGCCGGCGCGGCTTCCATCTCGTCGGCGAGCCAGCGGGTGAAGGCCTGGTAGCGGCGGTGGAGCTGTGCGGAATCGCCATTGGCGGCATCGACCCGCAGCGCCACCCGAAGCAGGCATTCGTCATGAGGGGCCAGCCGCAGGATCTGGTCGACGATATCGCGGGCGAGGGCGCCCTGGCCCTCTGTCAGTGCCGATTCCGCCCGCTGCCCCGCGATCCTGGCCAGGCGATCGGTCAGGCGCGGCCGTTCCTGACGCAGCCACGTATCGAGTTCGTCCGAAAGTCCGTCGAGTCCGCCTAGCAATGGCGTGCGCATGGGCGCCAGTTGCGCCGCGAGCGCGCCGGCATCTGCCTGTCCGGCTGCGCCGACGTCATATGCGACCGCACCGGGCGCGAGCATGATGCGGTCGTGATCGGTGAGGATCGCATCGTTGCCGATGACCGTCCGCAGCTCGTACACGACCTGACGAAGGCTTGCGCGGCCCTGCTCGTCGGGTCTGTCCGGCCACAGGACATCGACGATGCGCTGGCGGGCCAGGCCGCCCGGCTCCAACGCCAGCAGCGTCAGCAATGCGCGCGATTTGCGCGTGCGGAGAGGGCGTGGCTGCCGATCGTCCCCGAAAAGCGCGACGTCGCCGGCGAGGCGTAGCTGGAATCGATGGGGCTTCGCGCGCGGCGTCTCCACGCTTCCGTCCAGGCGATCGAAGGCTGCGCTCATCGGGGATAGTCTATCAGCGACCTGCGATTGCGCCAGCCTGACGGGATCGCGCGCCTCTGAAGCCAGATCCACACAAAAACGCCCCGGTTTTCACCGGGGCGTTTGTGCTTTGTCGTTCGGATTGCCCTTCAGATCTTCAAACGGACGCCTGCATAGAAGCGGCGACCATAGGGATCATAGACATCGGCGGTCTCGACGCCCGTCACGCTCGACGCGAAGCCGGCCGGGATGAGCGGCGGATTGCGGTCGAACAGGTTGTTGACCCCGAAATAGATCTCGTAGTTGCGCTTCTCGCCGACCGCATAGCGGAGCTGGACGTCATGATAGAAGACGTCGCCGACCCGGTTGAGGCCTTCGAGATATGCCTTGTCCGCGCCCGTCGCGACATAGCCGAGACGATCCTGGATCTTGCCCATATAGGTGACCTGCCAGCTCGCGGTGAGGCCGCCCGCCTTGTAGGCGAGGCGTGCGCTCGCCTTGTTCTTGAACCCCGTGCCGAGCCGGCCGGCAGCGTAGAGCTGACCCAGATTCTCCTCGACCGGTCCGCCTGCGAACGACTGTTTCTCCAGCGCGAGCAGGCGCGTGTAGAGCAGGTTCACGCTGATATTGTCGTCGGCGGACAGCCCGAGCGGGCGGCTGTAGTTCAGGTTGAAGTCCAGACCCCGCGTCTTGATGCTGGCCACGTTCATCAGCGTGGTGGACATGGTGTAGAGCTTGCCGGTCGGGAAGCGGACGATCTGGGCGCAATAGACCGGGTCACCCGTTTCAATGCAGCGATTGACCAGGATCTGCGCGGGCAGCGAGCCCACCGCCCCGTCGATCTTGATGTCGAAATAATCGACCGACAGGCTGAAGCCGGGAATGGCGCGCGGCGTGAGCACTGCGCCCAGGGTCAGCGTTTTTGCGGTTTCCTCGCGCAGATTGGGATTGCCGCCTTCGGTGATCCCCATCCAGTTGAGATCGAACGATGTGTAGGTGAAGGCGCCGCCATTGGCGACGGCCTCCTGCAACAGTCCGGGGATGGCGCGGCAGGTCACGTCCTGCGGGCGGCTGCTGGTCGCGGTCGTTCCCGCGCACGGATCGATGACCGTCGCCCCGTTCGCGCCGCCGGTGATGCTGGCATAGAGTTCCGCGACATTGGGCGCGCGATTGGCCTCGGCATAGTTGGCGCGGAAGCGCAGGCCACGCACCGGCGCATATTCGATGCCGGCGTTCCAGCTGAGCACGGTCCCGACGGTCGAATAGTCGGAATAGCGCGCGGCTGCGGTCACGCCGAGATATTCGAACAGCGGCCGGCCCGACAGGATCGGCGCGTTGATCTCACCGAATACCTCCTTGACGTCGAACTGGCCGACCAGATCGTCATAGCGGGCGCCGGTGCCGTCGCCGCGATTGGTGATCGGATCCCAGTCGGTGCTGCTCTTTTCCTTGCGATATTCGCCGCCGACCGCGATTCCGAGATCGCCGCCGGGCAGTTTCAGCAGGTTGCCGGTCAGGCTGGCCGAAACGACGTGCTGGGTATTCTTGATATGGGCGTACCGCTCGGTGGTGACATAGGCGGCGCCCGGCTGTGTCACGGTGTTGAAGCCGAAGAGATTGATCGGCACGCAGCCCGCGGCGCGCGCGGCGGCATCGCGGCAGATGACCTGGTTGGTTGCGGGATCGAGCACCGAATCGAGCGCGGCGCGATAGCGGGGTGCGTCGATATCCTGGGTGGAGGTGCTGTCCTTCATGCTGGCGAAGACATAGGACAGCTCGTATTTCCAGTTGCTGGCGAACGAACCGCGCAGGCCGGCGGCGACCCGCCAGGTATCCCGCTCGTTCACGTTGCTGCGGTTATAGACCTCGTTCTGGCGGCGCCTGAACTGGATCGCCTTGATGTCGTTCGACAGATCGGCATCGCCGTTCCGGCTGGCGATCAGGGTCTTGATCGACGCCGGGATATAGGCGTTGGTGATCGGCATGCCGAGCTCGCCATTCTTGTAGATGAAGCTCCAGTCGAATGAATAGGCTTCCAGCAAGGCCGATGATTTCACCTTGCCATAGGTGGGCTCGACGAACGCCGTCACCGAGTCCGAGAATTCGTAGCTGAGGTTCGCCGAGCCAATATAGCGCTCGACGGGCAGCGAGATGCGGCGATCGAAGTTGCGGTTATAGGCCAGCGACTGGGGGAAACCGAGCACGAGATCGTTGTTGGTGTCGAAGGTGAAGACCTGGGCGCTGCCGGTCGCGGTGCGCAGGTCGAAACGACCCTGGGGCGCGTAGGAGCTGTAGGCGGGCACCCCGACCAGTGCGAGCGAGCGATCCTCGCGTGAGATCTTGCGGTCTCGCGACAACAGGCCCTTGTCGGTCTCATGCGTGAAATTGACGGCGATGCGGCCGCGATCGTCGGCACCCCAGCTTGTCCCGCCGGTGACGCTGACCAGATAGCGCGGATTGTCGCCGCGCGACGTCAGGCCATATTCGGCGCGCGCGGTGATGCCTTCGATCTTGTCCTTCAGCACGAAGTTGACGACGCCCGCGACGGCGTCGGACCCGTAGATTGCGGAGGTCCCGCCGGTCACCACTTCGACCCGCTCGATGAAATCGGTCGGGATGTTGTTCAGGTCGACCGCCGACGTTCCTGCGAAGCCGGAGACGAAACGGCGCCCATTGACGAGCACCAGCGTCCGGCTCGGACCCAGGTTGCGCAGATCCACCGAGGCGGCGCCATTGCCGGTTGCGGAGAAATTCGAATTGGCGCGGGTCGTTCCGATGCCGACCTGCGGCATCTCACGCAGGATATCCTGGACGTTGGATGCGCCATCCTGTTCCAGTGCCGCCGCGTTGATCACCGCGATCGGGATATTGGCGTCGATATCGGGCCGCGCGATGCGCGATCCCGTGACCACGATGGCTTCGGTGGAATCGGCCGTATCGCTGGCCGCAGGATTGTCCTGGGCGAGCGCGGGGCTCGCGGATCCGACGATGGCGACGAACGCCGCACCACTCGCCAGCAATTTGGCCTTGATCAGTTTCATACGCATTATCAGAGTCCCCTTATTGGCCGGCGCGGCACGCAGCAGGGCCTTCGGTCCGCGCACGCACACGGATCCACCCGCCCCGAAGCTGCCGCGTCCGGAGTGATTGCAATTCAGATGTCGCCCGCTCTCCGGGCGATCGCTTACCTAGGCATCGTCCTTCCTGGCGCGTGGTTGCCCACGTCTCGGTCTTGAACTGGTCATTTCGAAATTGCCGGCGTTGGCACGTTCCGCAGCACCTGGCCGTAACGCCCGCTTGCGGTGACGCCGTTCTCGCGTGCGACCCGACCGTTCACGATGACGATGTCGAAGCCCTGGGCGAGTTCGTACGGTTTCAGATAATCCGATTTCGCGCGCACCTTCTGCGGATCGAACAGCAGCAGATCGGCCTTGGCGCCGACGCGTACGATGCCGCGATCGGTGAAGCCCATCGCTGCGGCGGGAAGGCTGCTGCTCTTGCGCACCGCCTCCACCAGGCTCAGCGCCTTTTTCTGTTCGACATAATGTTCGATCAACCGCGCATAGGTGCCGGTGCCGCGCGGATGGCGGATCGACGGGCCGCCATCGGTCGAGATCGCGGTCAGGGGGCTGGCGACCAGCAGGTCCTGAACTGCCTCGTCCATGATGAAATGCGCGCCATGAGCACCGTCCGGTCCCAGAGCGAGCAGCACCTCTTCGAAGGGCTTGCCCTGCTCGGCCGCGACATCGGCCAGCGTCTTGCCGGCGATCGGCGTGGAACCGAAGAGCAAAGCGGTGGGGCCGCCGCGCTTGATCATCCGGGCCTTCAGATATGTGAGCAGCTCGGCCCGGCGTGTCTTCACCACCTGCTGATAATTCGCCGGGGGCAGCGCCCATTCGGGGAAGATCAGGCCCAGCCCGCCATAGCCGGCGGTATAGGGATAGACGTCGGCCGACAGCCTGGCGCCGGCGCGCTGCTTCGCCTCGATGAAGGATAACAGGCGCTGTGCGGTCTCCGGCCCCTTGCCGAAGACGATCTTCAGATGTGAGGCCTGGATGCGCGCATTGGCGCCATAATCGACGAGTTCCTGGACGGCGCCTTCCACCTGACCGTCATCCTCGGTCCGCATATGGCTGATGATCACGCCATCGGCGTCGGCGACGCGCTTGGCGAGCGGCACCAGTTCCGCGGTTTCGGCATAACGCCCGGGAACATATTCGAGGCCGGTGGACAGGCCGAAACTGCCGTCGCGCAGCTCCGCGCTCAGGATATCGTTCATCCGGCTCTGCTGCTCCGCGGTCAGCGCGCGCGCCGAATCCGGAATGCCGGCCATATGCCGGAGCGATCCGTGCCCGGACAGCACCGCGACGTTGAGCTGCACGCCCTTCGCCTCGACTTTCTTCAGCCAGCCGCCCAGCGGCTCCGCGGGCGTCGCCACATCGTCGCCGGTCGCCCTGATCGTCGCGCTGCGGCCGTCCTGGCCCAGAATGACGGTGGTCACGCCCATGGCGAGAAAGCCGTCGAACGACTCCTTCAGCGGATCAGCATGGGTGTGCGTATCGATGAAGCCCGGCGACAGGGTTCGTCCCGCTGCGGCGATGATCCGATCGGCCTTTGCCGCGCCGTTGGGAACATCGCCGACAAAGGCGATCCTGCCCTCGTCCACCAGTATGTCGGCCTGGACCGGCGGCGCGCCGGTTCCGTCGACCAGCAGCGCATCCTCGATCAACAGATCGAAGCTGCCGCCGGCCTTGCCGATCGCGGATACGAGGTCCTCGGCCATCAGCGCCGATGGCGACGCCGCCAGCAGGCCAAAGGCAATGACGCGGGTCAGTTTCATGAGCATGTCGCCTTCGACAGGGGAAATTCGTCGGCATAGGCGAACAGGGCCGGCGTTCCCCCGGTGTGGAGGAACACGACGTCGCCGCTGAGCTTGCCGTGATCGAGCAGGTCGATAAGTCCGGCCATTGCCTTGGCGGTGTAGACCGGATCGATCAGCAGCCCCTCGCGCGCGGCAAGCGCGCGGATGGCATCGTTCGCTTCCACGGTCGGGACGGCGTAACCGGGGCCGGTATAATCGTCGAGTACGACGATATCGGCGTCGGTCACGGTCGAGGACGGTGCGCCGAGCAGGCCGAGCATCGCATCGACGATGCCACGCACTTTGGCGAATTTCACATCGGCCGGCTCACTGACCGAAATGCCGATGACGCGCGCGGTCGATCCGAGCAGCCGTAATCCCGCGACAAGCCCGGCATGGGTGCCGCCGCTGCCCGTCGCCAATATGATCGTCGTCGGGGCGATCTCCCGCGCCGCGCATTGGTCGAGGAGTTCGCGGGCACATTCGGCATAGCCGAGCGACCCTATTTCGTCCGATGCCCCAAGCGGCACGATATAGGGCGTCTCGCCGCGTGCACGCGCCTCTGCGGTCAGCCGTTCGACACAGGATGTCGTGGCGTCTTCGTCATCCTCGACAAAGTGGAGATGCGCGCCGAACAGGCCGTGGAGCAGCAGATTGCCGGACGTGCGATAGGATTCGGTATCGCGCTCTGCCGCGTCGCAGATGACGACATGACATTTCAGCCCCGCCCGGGCCGCCGCCGCCGAAGTCTGGCGGACATGGTTCGATTGCCAGGCGCCGCTGGTGATCAGCGTGGTGGCCCCCGCTGCGATCGCATGGCCAAGGGTGAATTCAAGCTTGCGCGTCTTGTTGCCGCCGAAGCCGAGCCCGGTGCAATCGTCACGCTTGACGAACAGCCGCGCGTTCCAGGTGCCGCCGTTGAGGGACTCCAGAGGTTCGAGCGGGGTCGGAAGATGCGCCAGCGACAGCCGCGCGAAAGGCGAAAGGTCCATGGTCATGCCGCCTCTCGCGCGCGTTGGAAATAGGCACGGGTCTCGGCCATCACCCTGCGCGACAGCAGGATGCCCGACACCATTGTGGGAATGGCCATCAGCGCGAACATGATATCGATGAAGCCGACGATCAGCGCGGTCGTCGATGCGGCCCCGACCACGATGCTGGCAACATAAAAGCCGTTATAGGCGCCCTTCACCTTGGCCCCGAACAGGAAGGAGAAGCATTTCATCCCGAAATAGGAATAGCTGAACAGCGTCGCGAGCCCGAAGGCGAGGATGCAGACCAGCAGCAGCGGTCCGCCGAATGCGGGATAGGTGTCGCTGAACGCGCGCGCCGTCATCAGCACGCCGTTGAGGCCTTCGATGCGCCATGCGCCCGTCACCAGGATCGCAAGGCCGGTCAGCGTGCAGACGACCAGCGTGTCGACCACGGGTGAGAGCATCGCGACCAGCCCTTCATGAACCGGTTCCGACGTCTTGGCTGCGCCATAGGCGAGCGCGGCGGTGCCGATGCCCGCTTCGTTGGAGAAGGATGCGCGCCGAGCGCCGAGCACGATAAGGCCGCCGAGCGCGCCGCCGAACATGGCCTGGCCCTCATAATATTCGGCCTTGAACGCGTCGGTGACGATCAGTGCCAGATAATGCGGCACGACATCGGCATGGGCGATCAATATGCCGAGCACGGCGAGGAAATAGACGCCGACCATCGCCGGCACGAGTGCTGCTGCGACTTGGCTGATCCGGCTGAGACCGCCGAAGATCACCAGCGCCGCCGTCGTCGCGAGCAGGAGTCCGATCACCAGATCGCCACTGGCACCCAGCGCGATGCCGGCGGGTTCCAGCCCGAGGACCTGGATCGCCTGGGTCAGCTGATTGGCGTTGAAGATCGGCAGGCAGCCGAACATCGCGGTCACGCAGAACAGGGCGGCGAGCGGCCACCAGCGCCGGCCCAGCCCCTCGGTGATGACGTACATCGGCCCGCCCTGGAGCTCGCCGAGCGAATCGCGGCCGCGGTACATCACCGCCAGGGTGCAGGTGAAATAATTGGTCGCCATGCCGACGATGGCGGAGATCCACATCCAGAACAATGTGCCCGGGCCGCCCATCGCGATCGCAACCGATACGCCCGATACGCTGCCCATGCCGATCGTCGCGGCCAGCGTGATCGACAATGCGTGATAATGGTTGATCTGCCCGGGGTCGTCAGCACGGTCGTAACGCCCGCTCAGCACGCGCAGCGACTGTCCGACATGACGAAAGGGCAGCAGGCGCGAGACCAGCAGGAAATAGATCCCGCCGCCGGTCAGCAGCAGAAGGAGCGGCAGGTCCCAGATCCATTCGGCCGCGGCCAGGACGTGCCTTTCGGCGACAAGCAGCATGGTCAGCGGCCGAGCAGCGGAAACAGGCGTGTGAAGAGCGCGGTCCGCGTCCGAGCGAAGGCGTCTTCCTTGCGCGACACGTCTGCATTGCGCGTGTTCATGCCGAACACAGTCGCGCTCTCGCTCTCGGGCTGGATGTAGATGAAGGTCGCGAAGCCCATCTGGCCGCCGGTATGGCCGACGAAGCGCAGCGTGCGCCCGTCCGCCACCGGCTGGTCGATGGTGAAGGTGCTCTGGCCCATCTGCTGATTGGGCACGCGATCGTCTGCGGCGGCGAACAGCGGCTTGCGCATTTCGAGCAACGTCTCGCGCTTCAGCACGGTCTCGTAATTGCCGTTGTCGCCGACGCCGAGCAGGAAGTGCGCGAATTTCAGCAGGTCGGACAGCGGACCGTTCAGTCCGCCATTGCCGTTTGTCGCGCCGGTCTCGACCTCCAGCCCATTGGCCTTCACCGCGCCCTTGGCGATGTAATAATTGTTCGAGCGGTGCGGCAGCAGGAAATAGGGCGTCTTGTCGTAATAGCTGCGCGTCATGCCGAGCGGCATCAGGATGTTCTTGGTGACGTAGCTTTCGATGTCGTCGCCGGTGATCTCCTCGACGACGCGGCCGAGCATCGAGGTGCCCGGATTGGAATAGCTGAACTTCGAGCCCGGCTCGAATTCGATCTCGGTGTACGGCATCATCGCCGCCACCTGCGACCATTTGGCGGGTTCGTGCGGCGCCCAGTCATTGTCCCCGCGCCAGGGAAAGGTCGCGCCGCGCAGGCCCGAGCTGTGGGTGAGCAGGTGGCGCAGGGTGATGGTCGACATCGGGCCGAAGCGATTGTGGATCTGCTTGGTCTCGGGAAGATAATCGATGATCCGGTCGTCGAGCGACAATAGCCCGCGATCACGCAGCTGCAGCACCGCGATCGCGGTGAACATCTTGCTGATCGATGCCCAGTGATAGAGCGTGTCGGCATCGACCTTGCGGCCGGTGTCGCGGTCGGCGAAGCCGTAATAGGCCTGTTTCAACACTTTCCCGCGCTGCGACACGATCATGCTCGACCCGACCGCGCCCTGTGCCTTCAGGTCCGCATCGTACCCCGCGACGATCTCCGCCCAGCTGCGGTCGATGGATTGGGCGGCCGCGGGCAGGGGCGCCGTGACCAGGCAGATGGCAGCGGCAAGCGTCCGGATTTGAGGGATCATCGCAGATTGTCCTTGAAGAAGCGGGTCCAGTTGCTGCCCATGATCTTGTCTGCTTCTGACGGCCGGAAACCGCCCTTCAGCAGCGCGCGGTGGATCAGCGCCATGCGGTCGATGGTGTTGAGTTCGGGAATCACCGCATGCTGTGGCAGTGGGCCGAAGCCGGGGATGCCGCGCTTGCGATTGCCTTCCCACCAGCCGTGATAGCTGCCGGGCATGTCCTTGCTGTTGTCGAACGGGCGTCCCTCGGCCTGAAGCCCCTCCATCGCATAATCGTTGGCGATGCCGACCGCGTCGATCCCCGCCAGCTTCACCGCGTGACGGATATGCGCGACATAATGTTCGGGCGTCGGCACCGCTGCTTCGGTGAGCCAGAAGCTCATCATGAACACGCCGAACACGCCGCCGCTTTCCGCCACCGCGCGGATCATCTTGTCGGTCGCCGCGCGCGGATGATTGAGCAGCTCCCGGCAGGCGCCATGCGACAGGATCGTCGGCGTCTTCGAGAGTTTAACGGTTTCAAGTGCGGTCGCTTCGGAGGCGTGCGACACGTCGGGGATCAGCCCGACGCGATTCATTTCGCGAACGCCTTCGATGCCGAGTGGCGACAGGCCGACGCCGCTGCGCTCGTCGGTATAGGCCGTCGCGAAGGCGTTGCTTTCGTTGTGGGTGAGCTGGAGAATTCGCAGCGACTTGTCGCGGAAATAGCCGATGCGCGACAGGTCGGTCCCGATCGGCTCGCAGCCCTGGAACTGGAAGATCGTGACGGGGCGCCCGGATGCCATGTCCGCTCCCTTCAGCGCGATGCCCAGGCCGGGAAAATCCGATTTGATCCGCGTCGACGCGGCCTGGATGCTCTGGTCGCACAGCTCGAAGGTGCGGTGGTAAAATGGATTACCGGCGGCATCCGTGTCCATCTTGCCCTTGGAGACGTCGCAGATGAAGGCATCGAGGCGCGATGCGTGCAGATCGGCGGGATTGTCGGGCAGGAAGCTCATGCCGTCGACATAGGGGCCGGACTTTCTCGGCGACGCGCCGTGCGCCGTCCCCGCAAATGCGAAAGCAGCGAGTGCCGCAATCGCATCACGCCGCCGCATTGGGGCAACCTTTCCCGTCATGCTCACGCTCCCCCTTTTGGAGAGGGGCACGCCATATCCTCGGCAGAATTCAGACAGCTGAACGGATTACGCATAGGGCCCCCGCCAAATCAACGAATCAGATCATGGATCTTGGATCCAGTTTTTCAGATTGTAAATCTACCGGATGGGGTGACAATGTCAAGTTATATAGTTGAGAATGCCGGCTTTGCGTTCGATCAGCTGTTTTTGGCCGATTTTTCGTCGCGCGCGCGCCTTTCTTCGACCTCGACGATCGAATGGGAAATGGAGACTCCGCTATCCCCGGCATGCGCGGTGATGATGTTGAACGCCGTTTCAGCGTCACGGCGCCGCGCCGCTTCGATCAGGGCGAGGTGTTCGGACCTGTCCCGATCGGACACCTCCATTCCTGGCCGGCCGAAGCGCAAATGATAACGTCGCGCCGCATCGAGCTGGTCGCTGACCATCTTCTGCAGGCGCGGTCCGGCGGCTGCGTACAGCGACAAATGGAACTCGCTATGTCGTGCCTGCTTTTGTGCATCCTCAGCCTGTTCGAGCGCGTCATGGGCGCGCTCGATCGCGGCGACCTGTTCATCGGTCAGTGCCGGAAATGATCGGCGCACTGCCAGCCCCTCCAATGCCGCGCGGATCTGGAACAGTTCAAGCGCATCATCGGCATCCAGCTGTGCGACCACCGCACCGCGATGCGGCTGCTTGGTCACGAGCCCTTCGGCCTCGAGCAGGCGCATCGCCTCGCGCACCGGCATTCGGCTGACTTCGAAATGCTCGGCAATATCCTCCTGCCGGATCGGTTCGCCTGCGGGATAGTCGCCGCGGATGATGGCGGCCCGAAGCTGTTCGAACAGCCAGAGGCCGGTCGAAGGCGGGCGGGCGGAAGCAGCGCTGGACATTGGATCCCGGATCTTTTTCTGAGTGGATAGGCGCACTTGGACCGTCCGCGCGCGCCGTGTCAACTCGCCATCATGACCAGTCCGGGCCTCAAGCGATCAGGCCCTGGCCCCAAACAAAAACGCCCCGGTTTTCACCGGGGCGCTTTCGTTTTGCCGTTCCGCCTGGGTCAGTCGACCTTGGGCAGCGTCTCGAACTGGTGGTAGGGCGGCGGGCTGGAGAGTGTCCACTCCAGCGTCGTCGCGCCTTCGCCCCAGGGATTGCCCACGGCCTTCTTGCCGGCGGCCAGCGAGATGATGACGTTCAGGAAGAACACCACCATGCCCGCGAGCATCAGCGTGTAGCCATAGGCGCTGGCGATATGGTTCCAATGCTCGAACGCGGCCGGATAGTCCGGATAGCGACGCGGCATGCCCTGGAGACCCAGGAAGTGCATCGGGAAGAACAGGATGTTCACGCCGACGAAGAACAGCCAGAAGTGCAGCTGGCCCAGGAACTCGTTGTAGTTCTTGCCCCACATCTTGGCGAACCAATAGTAGAAGCCTGCGAACAGCGAGAACACGGCGCCGAGCGAGAGCACATAGTGGAAGTGTGCGACGACATAATAGGTGTCGTGCATGTAGTTATCGATGCCGCCATTGGCGAGCAGCACGCCGGTGACGCCACCGACGGTGAACATGAAGATGAAGCCCAGCGACCACATCATCGGCGTCTTGAAGCTCAGCGAGCCGCCCCACATGGTGGCGATCCACGAGAAGATCTTGATGCCGGTCGGCACCGCGATCACCATCGTCGCTGCGGTGAAGTACATCTTCATGTTCACGGTGAGGCCCACGGTGAACATGTGGTGCGCCCACACGACGAAGCCGACCACGCCGATCGCGACCATGGCGTACGCCATGCCGAGATAACCGAAGACGGGCTTTTTGGAGAAGGTTGCGACGATCTGGCTGACGATACCGAAGCCAGGCAGGATCATGATGTACACTTCGGGGTGGCCGAAGAACCAGAACAGGTGCTGGTACAGCAGCGGATCGCCGCCGCCGGCCGCGTCGAAGAAGGTCGTGCCGAAGTTGCGGTCGGTCAGCAGCATGGTGATGGCTGCGGCGAGCACGGGCAGCGCGAGCAGCAGCAGGAAGGCGGTGACGAGCACCGACCACACGAACAGCGGCATCTTGTGCAGCGTCATGCCCGGTGCGCGCATGTTGAAGATGGTGGTGATGAAGTTGACCGCACCCAGGATCGAGCTGGCGCCCGCAAGGTGGAGCGACAGGATCGCCATGTCGACCGCCGGACCCGCGGATCCCGAGGTGGAAAGCGGTGCATAGACCGTCCAGCCGGTGCCGGCGCCGAGCCCGGTGCCGCCTGACACGAAGGTCGATCCAAGCAGCAGGCTGAAGGCCGGAACGAGCAGCCAGAAGCTGATGTTGTTCATGCGCGGGAACGCCATGTCCGGCGCGCCGATCATGATCGGTACGAACCAGTTGCCGAAGCCGCCGATCATTGCCGGCATCACCATGAAGAAGACCATGATGAGGCCGTGGGCGGTGATCAGCACGTTCCACAGGTGGTTCGCCTGGTCGGCCGTGGCACCCGGACCTTCAAGCGTTGCCGCCCAGGTCTGGAGATACTGGACACCCGGTTCGGCGAGCTCGAGCCGCATCAGGCCCGAGATGCCGCCGCCGATGATCCCCGCGATGATCGCGAAGATCAGGTACAGCGTGCCGATGTCCTTGTGGTTGGTCGACATGAACCAGCGGGCGAAGAAGCCCGGCTTGTGGTCCGCGTCGTGATGATGGTCATGCGCATGCGCGTCATGAAATTCAGCAGGTGTTGCAGCGATATCGGTCATGGGATCAGCTTCCGGTGGCCGCGGCAGCGGCATTGGTGGCGTTCGCAGCGGGAGCGGCCTCCGCAGCGTTGCTCGCTGCGGCGGCGTTCGTGGCATTGGCCGCGCTTGCGGCGTTGGCGGCTGCCGCCGCTTCCTCTGCCGCCTTTTCGGCGGGCATCTTGCCGCCCTTGGTCTTGACCCAGACAGCGAACTGCTCGGGCGAGACGGCCTCGACCGCGATCGGCATATAGGCATGGCGTGCGCCGCAAAGCTCGGAGCACTGGCCGTAATAGACGCCTGGCTTGTCGATCGTGAAGGTCACCTCGTTGGTGCGGCCGGGAACGGCGTCCATCTTGATCCAGAAGGCGGGGACTGCCCAGCTGTGGATCACGTCGTTGGCGGTCACCAGCACCTTGATCGGCACGCCGACAGGCAGGATGACGCGGTTGTCGGCGGCGAGCAGGGCGGGTTCGCCACGCTTCTTCGCTTCGTCTTCCGGCAGCATGTTGGCGGTCAGCTCGATGCCGTGGTCGGGATATTCATACCCCCAATACCATTGGTTGCCGATCGCCTTCAGCGTCACGGCTTCCTTGGGCGCGGGCTTGTACTGGCGCGCAAGCAGGCTGATCGACGGAATGGCGATGCCAACCAGGACCAGCACCGGGAACAGCGTCCAGATCACCTCGATGAAGGTGTTGTGCGTGGTCTTCGACGGGACCGGATTCGCCTTGGCGCGATAGCGCACGGCGACCCAGAGCATCAGCAGCAGCACGAACAGTGAGATGATGACCATGAGGGGCACGAGGAGATAATCGTGCATCCACAAGGCTTCGTTGCCCAGCGTGGTCACCTGCGGCTGGATGCCGAAGGCGCCGTCGACCGGCTGGCCGATGCCGTCAACGGGTTTGGCCATGGGAAAGGCGGGCGCGGCATCGGCGGCGTTTGCCGCCGGGGTCGCTGCATTCTCGGCGGCCGCACCGGCCTCGGCATTGGCGGCGGGTGCCGCCACGGCCGGGGCAGGTGCCGGCTGCTGCGCCTGCGCCGCTGCAGGCGCAAGCGCCATGCAGAGTGCGGCCAGGGCTGTCTTCAGCATGTTCATAGGCGTCTCGATCTCACTTGTCCCCTGGGGACCGGGCGCGCCGATTGCTCGGACGAACGGTCATTTTGGGGCGGCTTATAGGCACGGTGCTCGCGTGTCTCAAGCATGCGTGACGATTTATTGACCCCGTTGCCGCCTGCGTAGCACACACTATAAGGCGCTCCGCATTGAAACCCCGGGATACAGGCATGAACGACGACGAGATTCTGGCGGAATTCCGCGCTGCAGACGCATTGCTCGAGGGGCATTTCATCCTCTCGTCAGGTTTGCGCAGTTCGCGCTATCTGCAATGCGCGCGCGTGCTGATGGATCCGATGCGCGGTGCGCGGCTGGCGTCGGCGCTGGTGGCGCGCATGCCGCGCGATATCCGTTCGTCGGTCGATATCGTCGTATCGCCCGCAATGGGCGGCGTGATCGCCGGCCATGAAATGGGCCGCGCCCTTGGAGTCGAAGCGGTCTTCCTCGAACGGCCTGAAGGCGTTTTCGAGCTTCGCCGCGGATTTCGCCTGAAGCCGGGGCAGAAGGTGCTGATGATGGAGGATGTGGTCACAACCGGCCTGTCCTCGCGTGAGGCGATCAAGGCGATCGCTGCGGCGGGCGGCGAAGTGATCGCGGCTGCGGCGCTGGTCGACCGTTCGAGCGGCGCGGCGCAGTTCGATGTGCCGTTCTTCCCGCTGCTGACGCTGGCGGTGCCGACCTATGCGCCCGATGCGCTGCCGCCCGAACTGGAGGCGATCCCCGCGGTGAAGCCGGGTAGCCGCAAGGAATCGGCGTGACCCTCCGGCTCGGCGTCAACATCGACCATGTGGCGACCATCCGGAACGCGCGCGGCGGGGCGCATCCCGATCCGGTCAAGGCCGCGTTGATCGCGGCCGAATCGGGGGCGGACGGAATCACCGCCCATCTTCGCGAAGACCGGCGCCATATCACTGACGCCGATATCGATGCGCTGATGGGCGCGCTGACCATTCCGCTGAACCTGGAGATGGCCGCGACCGAGGAAATGCTGGAGATTGCGCTGCGTCATCGGCCGCACGCCGCGTGTATCGTGCCGGAACGGCGCGAGGAGCGGACGACCGAAGGCGGCCTTGATGCTGCCGGGCAGGACAATCACCTGAAGCCCTTCGTGGAGCGGCTGACCGCGGCGAACATCCGCGTAAGCCTGTTCATCGAGCCCGATCCGCGTCAGATCGAGGCCGCGATCCGGCTGAAGGCGCCGGTCGTCGAGTTCCATACCGGCCGCTATGCCCATCTCGACGGCGAAGCCCGCGCACAGGAACTGCGTCGCATCGCCGATGCGGCCGCGCTCGCGGTCAAGAACGGCATCGAGCCCCATGCCGGCCATGGCCTCACCTTCGACAATGTGTCCCCGGTTGCCGCGATCCCGCAGATCGCCGAGCTCAATATCGGCCATTTCCTGATCGGAGAGGCGATCTTCACCGGGCTCGACGCGAGTGTCACCAGGATGCGCGAGCTGATGGATCTGGCGCGGTGAGCCCGTCCTCGCCGAGCGGAGCAAGGCTATGGCTGATCCCGGTCATGGCTCTGCTCGGCGTCGTTATGGCGGTGTTGGCGGCATTCCCGATTTTGATTGCGATGTCGATCGGATCGAGCATGCCGTCCGCATCTGAACTGCTTACGCCTTTTCTTCCGTCTCTATTGACGATCAGTCTGGCACTCATCGCGATCGTGATGATGGTGAAGGGCTGGATGAACTGGGCGTGGGGATGTTCCCTGGCGTCGTTGTTGACGATGCCGGCGGCTTTCTGGATATTCTTGTCGCAATGATCGTCGGCCTGGGATCCGATCTGTGCAATATCGCACGGATCCAGGCGTCGCTCGACCGGTTCGGCGAGCGTTTCGAGAAACGCGTCTTCACCGATATCGAGCGTGCCAAGGCCGCGCGCCGGCCCTTCACCAAGGCGGGCACGCTCGCCAAGCGATTCGCCGCGAAGGAGGCCTTTTCCAAGGCCGTCGGGACCGGCTTCAAGGCCGGCGTGTTCATGAAGGATATCGGCGTGATCAACGCCGCCAGCGGCGCGCCGACGCTTGCGCTCACCGGCGGGGCGAAGGCGAGGCTTGACGCGCTCACGCCGCCGGGCCACGCCATGACGGTGCATCTGACGCTGACCGACGACCACCCCTGGGCCCAGGCCTTTGTGATCCTGGAAGCCATTCCCGCCAAGGACGCAGACAGTTGAACGAGATCGCCGAGACTGAAGTCGTCGAAAATGGGGGCGCCGGGAATGGCGCTACCGGCAAACCCAAGGGCAGCGGAACCGATTGGTGGGCCGAGGTCCGCGCGATCTTCTGGCTGATCCTCGCCGTGCTCGGATTTCACAGCTTCATCGCGAAGCCTTTCTACATCCCGTCCGAATCGATGATGCCGGGCCTGCTGACCGGCGACCGTCTGGTCGTTTCGAAATATCCCTATGGCTGGTCCTATGTGTCGCCCAGCTTCCATGTGATGCCGCCGGTGAATGGCCGTTTGTTGGGGCGGATGCCGCAGCGCGGCGACGTTGTGATCGCCAGCCCGCCGGGCAAGAGCGAGGATTATATCAAGCGCGTCATCGGGATCGGCGGCGACAAGATCGAGGTCCGGGGCGGCATCGTGCTGCTGAACGATCAACCGCTGCGGCGCGTTTCGCTCGGGACCACCCGGATTCCGGTGGATGCGAATGCGCCGTGCAGCCCCGATGACTATCCGATGGCGCGCGTCAGCGGTCCGGACGGCAAACTCTATTGCGAGCTGCCCGCCTTCCGTGAATATCTGCCCGACGGGCGCAATTATGTCGTGCTCGATACCGGTTGGTCGCAGGGCGACGATTACGCGCCGGTCGCGGTTCCGCAGGATCATGTCTTCCTGATGGGCGACAATCGGGATCATTCCGCCGACAGTCGTTTTTCCGTCGAGGGCAAGGGGCTGGGTGGTCCGGTGCCGTGGGAGAATGTCGGCGGCCGGGCCGAATTCATCACCTTCTCGCTCGACGGCTCTGCCGTATGGTGGAATCCGATCAGCTGGTTCACTGCCATGCGTGGCGGCCGGGCCTGGACCGGGTTGCACCCAGACAAGGACTGATCGATGACCGGGGATCGCGCGAAAACCGTCAAGGCCCCGGGACCCAGCGAGGTTCGCGATCCTGAAACGCGGATCGAGATCAGGCGGGCCTTTATCTGGCTGAGCATGGCCAGCGCCTTCGCACTGGTGGTCATTCTCATCCAGCCGCTGCTGCTGATTCTGGGCGGCATCATCTTTGCCATCATCCTGGATGGCGGCGCACGGCTGCTTGGGCGGGTTCTGCCGATCGGGCGTGGATGGCGGATCGCCATTCTGATGATTGCCGCGATCTCTTTCCTGTTCGGCACGCTCTACATGACCGGGGTCGAACTGGTTCAGCAGGCGGGGCAGCTCCGCAGCACCGTCGAGGTCCAGGGCGATCGGTTGCTGCAATGGGCGGAGCAGATCGGGATCATGCCCGGTGCCGAGGATATGAAAGGCCTCGCGCGCGAGGCGCTCGGTTCGATCGGTCGGGTCACCGGGCTGGTCAGCACGGCGTTCGGTGCGCTCACCAGCCTGTTCATGATCGTCGTGATCGGATTGTTCCTGGCGATCGAGCCACGCGTTTACGATCGGGGTTTCCAATGGTTGCTGCCGATCGAAAAGCGCAACGATTCGCGAATCACGATCGACCGGATCGGCCAGACGATGCGCCGCCTGATGTTCGGCCGGATCATCGGCATGGTCGCCGAAGGCATATTGACCTGGCTCGCCCTGATCCTGGGTGGCGTGCCGATGGCGCTGATCCTGGGCATCCTGACCGGCATGCTCGCCTTCATCCCCAATATCGGCGCCTTCGTCAGCGGTGTGCTGATGGTCGCGGTCGGTTTCAGCGCTGGCGTCGAGACCGGGCTTTGGGCGATCGGCACCTATCTGGTGGTGCAGACTTTCGACGGTTATGTGCTGATCCCGATGGTCGCCAAGCGCACCGTCGATATGCCGCCCGCCCTGACGCTGGGCACGCAGATCATCTTCGGCACGCTCTTCGGCATTTATGGATTGGCGCTGGCCGATCCGATCGTGGCCATGATCCGCGTCGCGCTGGAGCGTCGGGCGGAACAGGTGCCGGCGGGTGCCACCGCCGCCGGGCAGCGGATCGCGCGACGCAGCGGGGGATAAGTCCCGATCCCTCAATCTGCCGCTCCAGTCCCTTCGCCTTTGCTTGGGATAAACCTCGCCTGCGGAGAGCGCTGGAGCCTAGGCGATGCCTGCCATTGCGGTGCGGTCTGGAGTTCGCATGGACCCCAGGTGACATGTGCGAATGGGATGATTCTCGCTCGACCAACAGAGGTCGGCAAAAGAAAACGCCCGGAACCAGGTCCGGGCGTTTTCTTTTCGAATTCACGATAGCGGTCGGGCGATCACTGTGCGCCGGGAGGCATCCCGCCGGGCGGCATGCCACCTTGTGAAGGCAGTGCCCCCTGCTGACGCAGGCGCTCCATCTCCGCCTGGATCTCCGCGACCGACTTGTAGTCGAGCAGATCGACTTCGAAGACGAGCAGCGAATTGGCCGGAATCACTTCGGCAGGCGAGTGCTCGCCATAGCCGAGCGCAGGCGGGATCCAGAGGCGGTATTTGCCGCCGCGCTTCATCAGCTTCAGTCCCTCGGAGAAACCGGGGACGACGCCGGCAACCGGGAAGCTCGCCTGGGGATTCTCGTCGAAGACGGTCCCGTTGCGCAGCGTGCCCTTGTAGCCGACGAGTACCGCATCCGAATCGGTCGGGCTACCGCCCGTTCCATCCTTCAGAACCTGATATTGCAGGCCGGACGTCGTGGTGACCACGCCTTCCTGCTTGCCATTCCAGGCCAGGAATTGCTCCGGAGTCGCGGCGTTGGCCAGTTCGGGCGAGGATGTGCCGTACCAGGCGACGCCTGCGGCGGTGGCCACGGCCAGGCCGACGCCGATCCACAGTGTCAGAAGTGCACCCTTTTTGACGGGGCGAAGTGGAACTGCGGTCACCGACATGAACTGAACTTCCCCGAAAGGGCCTTAACGGACGCCGTCACGCTCCATGCGCTTACGCTCGAGCTTGCGAGCGCGGCGAATCGCGGCAGCGCGCTCACGCGCGCGCTTTTCCGAGGGCTTCTCGTAGTGGCGACGCAGCTTCATTTCGCGGTAGACGCCTTCGCGCTGCAGCTTCTTCTTCAGGGCGCGCAGCGCCTGGTCGACGTTATTGTCGCGAACGAGGATTTGCATAAGGCCGTCTGTCTCCAATCCGTCGAACGACTCGCGCTTGGTGCGGGTCGCAAAAGCAATAATCAGGGGTCGTCGCGAACTGAGTCCGCGCCGTATCGCGCGGCCCCTAACAGTGCCGTCTCGGATTTTCAAGCTGCAAGCGCCGTGGCGAGCACTCTATTTGCCCCCTGTGGCATCGATGCGATATGGATTCCACCCAGGAAACGGCGTTGACCGAGGAGAGATGGGAATGGCCACCGCAATCAGGCGCAATGCGCAATGGAGCGAATCGGAATGGCAGGCGCGGCAGCAACTGGCCGCCTGCTACCGGGTGTTCGACATGCTCGGCTGGTCCGAGATGATCTATAACCACATCACGGTGAAGTTGCCCGATGAAGACGGCGCATTCCTGATCAACCCGTTCGGGCTGCACTTCGGCGAAGTCACCGCCTCGAGCCTCGTCAAGATCGACATGGATGGCAACAAGCTGGACGACAATCCCTGGCCGGTGAACCGTGCCGGCTTCGTCCAGCACAGCGTCTTCCACCGCAACCTGCCTGACGCCCATTGCATCATGCATACCCATACCACTGCCGGCATGGCGGTCAGCTCCGTCGAAGGCGGGCTGCGTCCGACGAACTTCTATGCGTGCAATTTCGCGGGGCAGATCGCCTATCACGATTTCGAGGGCGTAACGGTGCGCGACGAGGAAGGGCCGCGGCTGATCGAGGCGCTGGGCAGCAAGCGCGTCATGCTGCTCCGCAATCATGGCATCCTGGTCATGGGGCGCACGCTTCCCGAAGCGTTCATCAAACATTGGGCGCTCCAGCGCGCTTGCGAGATCCAAGTCGCGACCGCATCGATGGGCACCCCGCTTGAGGTGTCCGCCGAGGTGGTCGCCGTCCATCAGCGCGATCTCTATATGGCGCAGGCTCATGCCGAGCCGGGCAAGGCCGACTTCGACGCGATGGTCAGGAAGGTCGACAAGATCGACACGGGCTGGCGCGACTGACGGGTCGTTTTCCAGCGGATGCTGGGCAGCTGGCCGGCTGTTCGCACGGCCGATCGGGCATGTATCGACTCGTCCAAAAAGGAATGAGTCCGCTTGGGGCCTGTTGTCGCAACGCAGGTTGGACTGGTTTGGCTTTTCGTCGATGACATCCAGAGGGGTGAGGCAAGAATTTTGCCTCACCCCTCTGCGTCGTCAGTTCATTTTGACTTCGTTCGGCTTCATGCCGTCCGGGCATGCGCCGAGATACTTCGCATCCACAACCGACTTGGCCCCTTGCTGCATCGACGCCGGAATGTTGGCGCCGCTCATTTTTGTTTCCATTTCAACCTTGTAGGCGCTTGAGAAGTCGCCAGTCACGCTGCCTTTTGTCGCGACGGTCATGCCGTTGACCTTGCATTCCATGTCGATGTCATAGCCACCGGCGGTTTCCGTCACGTTGTTTTTTGCGCAATCTGCGCCGGCCTGCTTCTGAACGAAGGGATTATCCCCCTGCTTGGCTTCGCCTATGCAGACTTTGGCTGCAGGCGCGACGACCCCCATTGCAGTCGTCTTGATTTCCCAAAGGCCGGCCTTGGGGGTCTTGGCTGCGGCTTGCGACGCTGCCGGGGCACCATCCTGTTTGGCGTCGGACTTTTTGGCATCCGAACATCCACCAAGCACCAGAAGACCTGCCAGGGCTGCACTGCCCACCCATGATTTCACGCGCATAATTCACAATCTCCCGTTTTGCCCGCTGGGCACACCCAGCATCCGTCACACATTGCCATGTGACGGTCAGGCGTTCTTTGCCGCAAATCCGAGTGTTTTGTGAGTTTCATCATTGAAAACTATTGCAAATTGGCAATGGTTTGGCGTGTTTGATTCAGCCTGAAAGGATCATGGTTTAACCGAATCGGTAGCCCGAGACAGTCCAGCCAAGGACGTGGTCCCTGAAATCGCGGATCGCCATATCGCGTCCGCCGGCGCCGAGCGCGACCATCAACGGCAGCAGATGTTCTTCGCGCGGATGCGCGAAATGCGCGTGGGGCAGGCTGGCCCAGTCGGCGAGACGCCTTGCGCGCGCTTGCGGATCGGGATCGGTGACCGCGGCGGTCAATGCATCGTCCCAGATGTCGGCGCGCGCGGTCACCTGGGGCCCGCGCTCGCGCAGATTGTGGAAGCTCATGCCCGATCCGACGATCAGCACGCCTTCGTCGCGAAGTGGTGCGAGTGCGCGGCCGGCGGCGATGTGCGCGGCCGGATCGAGATCCTGGCGGAGCGAGAGCTGCGCTACCGGAATATCTGCGTCAGGCAGGGCGACCATCAGCGGGATGAAGACGCCGTGATCCCAGCCGCGCTCCGCGTCCTCCGCGGTGTCGAAGCCGGCCGATTCGAGCAACGCGGCCGCGCGTCGCGCCAGATCCGGTGCACCGGGCGCATCCCAGCGGAGTTGATAGGTGTGGGGTGGGAAGTTGTAATAGTCGAAATAGAGGCTGGGTCGCTCGCCGGTATGAACCGCGAAGCTGTTCTCCTCCCAATGGCCGGAGACCAGCAGGATCGCCTTGGGGCGTTCCGGCAGCGATGCGATCAGGCCCTTGAGATAGGCTTCCATCGGACGCCACATCGCATCCGGTGCCGCGCCGGGGTTCATGAAGAAGCATGGGCCGCCGCCATGCGGGATGAAAAGGGTGGGGAGTGTCATAGCACCGATATCGGCCCCACCGCGCACTGCATCAATGACGTGATCGGAAATGCATCGTTTCCTGTCGGTCGCGCATGCGCGGTGCTTGCACTCCGGGGAATCCGGCTCTCACCAATATCTTGAGTGCTCCCTGACGGAAAAACCGGTTCCCACTTTTTCGGGAAGCGCTCTAGAAGAACGCATGACCCGCTTCACCGTCAACAACCAGCCCGTGCAGTATCGCATGGATCCGGAGACTCCGTTGCTCTGGGCGCTGCGTGACGCGTCCAACCTGACCGGCACCAAATATGGCTGCGGGCGGGGGGATTGCGGCGCCTGTACGGTGATCGTCGACGGAGAGGCGGTGAGGAGTTGCACAGTCACCATCGCGCAGCTCGAAGGTAGCTTTGTCACCACGATCGAGGCCTTGTCGCGCGATCGCAGCCATCCCGTCCAGCAGGCCTGGGCCGCCGAGAACGTGCCGCAATGCGGCTATTGCCAGTCGGGCATGATCGTCGCGGCTGCCGTGCTTCTCGACAAGAATCCGAACCCGACCGACGCCGATATCGATGCGGCGATGACCAACATCTGCCCGTGTGGCACTTATCCGCGTATTCGCCGCGCGATCCGTCGCGCGGCCGGGGTCGCTGCCGGACGCGAGCGCATCACGGCGGCGCCGCCACCCGGAATCGACCCGGTTGACGCGGCGCATGCGGTGCCCGCACTTTCGCCGCCACCGCGTCCGAAACGGCGTTGACCGAATCTTTCTGATTGCTTTCAACGTGGTTCAGAGATGGCTCATGCGCTGTTGGGCATATGGAGTGTGATGGCGGCCAAGGGCGTCGCCGGTGGAGTATCAGTGATGAGGAAATTGATGATCCTGGCGCTGCTTGCCGCGACGGCAGCGACCCCGGCGATGGCGCAGCGCGGTGACCGAGGCGACCGTGGTGATCGCGGTCCGCGTGCAGAGCGCAGCCAGGGACAAGCACAGTCTCCGCGGGCGGAGCGTGGCGAGGGCCGCGGCGATCGTGGGCAGGCGCGTGGTGAGCGTTTCCAGCGTCAGGCACCTGTGGCTCAGGCCGTCCCCGCCCAGCCGCAGGCACAGCCCCAATATTCGGGGCCGCGTCAGGGCTTTCGCCAGGAGCGCCGCGATGACCGGCAGGGTTTCCGTGGCGAGCGCCGCGACGATCAGCGTGGCTTCCAGGCAGAGCGTCGCGACGACCGTCGCGATCTGCGCAACGGCGTGGTGAACCAGGGCCAGTTCCGAGGTGACCGTCGTGATGATCGTCGCGACTATCGCGCCGATCGACGCGATGACCGTCAGGATTTCCGTCGCGATCGTCAGGACGATCGTCGCGACTGGCGGAACAACGATGGCAATGATCGCCGCGATTGGCGGAACAATGGCGGAAACGACCGTCGCTGGGATCGTGGCAATGATCGTCGCTGGGACCGCGGGGACAATCGTCGCTGGGACCGCAACTGGCGCAGCGACAACCGTTATGACTGGCAGCGTTACCGGCAATATAACCGCAATGCCTATAATGTCGGCCGCTATTACGCGCCGCGCGGCTGGGGTTATGGCTATCGTCGCTACTCGATCGGCGTCACGTTGAACTCTCTGCTGTTCGGATCCAGCTATTGGCTGAACGATCCCTGGTCGTATCGCCTGCCGCCCGCCTATGGCGACTATCGCTGGGTGCGTTATTATGACGACGTGCTGCTGGTCGATGTCCGCACGGGCTACGTCGTCGATGTGATCAACGACTTCTTCTATTAAGTCGGGAAATGTGAAGGGCGCTCCGTGAGAACGGGGCGCCCTTTTTCTATGGGGTGTGTTTTTCGGTCGGCTGCGCCGTATCGCTCGCGGCCGGGGCGGCAGCACCGCGGGCAATGACGCCGGTCTGCTGCAGATAGGCGGCCATCCGCGCGCGAAATGTGTCGATGTAGAAATAGCGCGACAACACCGCATCGATCGCGCCGGCCGGCTTGTTTGCGGCCTGGCTCGCCTTCGCCCAGTGCGCACGTGCCGCCGACACATTGCCGCGTGCCGCTTCGGCGATCGTCTGGGTGATCTCGTACTGGCCGTGCATCCCGGCGCCCGGCGGCCTGATGGTGTCCGCGACGTGCAAGGCCGCGTCCTTGTCGCCGCGCTCGACCAGCGCCAGGATCAACGCCGCGCCGTAAAAGGCGGGAACATCGGGATCCTCGGCGATCGCGCGCTGCAGCATGGCCGGCGCCTCGGCATCCCCGCATCCGATCAGCAGATAGCCGACCATGCCGGCAATTTCGGGATTATAGGGATTGAGCACCATTGCGCGGCGGCCCAGATCGCGCCCTCGTGCGCATTGGCCATTCATCATCGCGACGCGTGCATCAGCAACCTGTGCCTCTGCGCTGGTCGGATTCGACGCGACCGCGCGGCGCGCATATTCGGCGGCGCGCGCCACGCCGTCATCGCCGCCCCCGCCGATCGCTGGGTCGAGGCTCATGAACGTGGCGGCGGCGAGCGCGGTGGCGTCCGCGGGTTCGCGCTCGACCGTCTCATTGACGCAATCGCGCACGCGCAGGCGCATCGCCGGATCGCGATATCGGAAATACCGCTCATAATCGAGCATGCACGCATAGCCGGGTTCGCCCTCCGGCTGCATCAGCCCACGCTGATGCGTCGCGATCACGCCGAAGGGGGCGATCAGCGAAATGATCGCCGGGCGCATCTGATCGGTGAGGGGCGGGCCCTGGGGCGGAGCCTCGATGGTCTGCGACCAGAGCTGATCGCCGGACTGGAGGTCGAGCAGCGTCAATGTGATCTGCCGTCCGCCCAGCGCACCGCTGGTGTCGGCGCGGCCGATCAGACGATAGACGGGACGATCGACTTCCGGAAAATCGCGACTGCTCATGGGGTCGCCTTCGCGCACGCGGATCAGCCATGATCGGTGCAACGCGCCTTCGAGCAGGGTCCGTCCCGCCGCGGCGAGCATCCGGGCATCGGGGCCGCCGTTGATGCTCAGTTCGCCAAGCTCCAGCACCGGTGCCTGCGCCACCTGCCGAAGTGGCGCGCGCAGGTTGGTCGCGCTGCGCACGATCCATATCAATCCGATAAAGGCGATCAGCAGCACCGCGCCAATGCCGACAAGGCGCCAGGGAAAAGGCGATTTGATCGATAGCGGCGGGGACGAGCGGCGCAGCCCGCCGGTCAGGAGAGTCTTCGCCGCCAGGTCGTCGGTCTTGTCCCATGCGGGTGCCCGGAAATTGGCGGCCGCTGCGTCGGCCTGCACGAAGTGAACGCGATAGGAGCCTTGCTTCACATGCAGCCGCACGCCGTCATCCGGTGCGCCATTCGCATAATAGGCGTCGAGCATCTTGCGCAGCCGGCCGACCTGGACGCGGGGGTAGCTGTCCGACTGGGAATCGAAGTCGGGATCGCGGCCCAGACCCTCGACCGCGACGGTATAGGCCTTCAATTCATCGCCGCCGCCCGCCAGCGTCTTGCTGACAAGATAGCCGAGCAGCTGGCGCATCACGGGGGCGCGCTCGAACTCGGGCGTGCGAAAGATCGCGTCGAGCTCGGCCATGATCCGGCCGGGCTCGGCGTCTCCTTCCCGCGGCTTCTCCTCAGCGGCCATCCCGCTTCCTTTCCGCCGCCCGGCGATTCAAAACGTCGTGTAACCGTGAAATGACGCGCCGCGCGTGCGTTACATTCACAGATATATCATGTGATATGCGCCAGACCGAATGATATTCTCCCCATGCCCACCCCGCGCTCCGGGCCGAAACCTGTCGGCAAATCCTAGCGCAAGCGGGCATAATCTCGAAAATGTAACGTTACGAAAACCGGCGAAATCGGCGGGATCCCGTGGTTCCGGCGAAACTCGTAACACGCACCGTCCCGCGACGGAAGTAACGGAATAGTAAAGGGAAATTTTACCTTCATTACCGTGAGTGACACGGCTGTCAAAGAGGCTGACGACCGCACGTAACGGTATGAGACGGTCTGAAACTCCCCTCGCCCGTTAAGAACGGCCACTATGGCGTTGGATCAGGATTTCTGAACCGCCGTTCGGCAACTGTTGAGTTTCAACGGGCGCGGTACCGGTGTCCGTTAGCGGCCGGGAATGGTGGCAAGATACTTGATCCGGCTCTGGGTGGTCCCGGATATGGCGGTGGCGGATCTGGTCCAGCTGCCGTCATGGGATAGAGCTCACGAGCCGATGTGTGCGGATGATGTCTGACGAGTTGCGCCCAGTCCCCACCAGGCGCGTTCGGATGTCAAATGCGCGCATCTTCGAGCCGGCGGCGGTGATCCCCACAAAAGCCGCCGCCGGCTCATTTATTCCCTTCCATGAAAACTGTCATTGATCGGGCTTAGCGCGGGTAACTGCGTAGAGCCGCCAGCGCTGCGCGCGTTGCGCGAGGGCCGCGCTGGGTGACATATTGGCGCTCAGACACGCACCGTGCGGCTATGGTGGGATAACCGACATCGGTCGATCCGGTGAGGATGGGGGTGATCGCAGCTTCGCATTGCGCGCGATCCTCGTAGCGATAGCTGGACAGGCGAACCTCCGTGCAGGCGCCGCCGCCATCGGCACAACCCAATATCGCCATCACGAATGTCAGTGCGGTCATCGCGTCTCGCTCCTCGAGATGACAACCGATGGTGGCGGGCAGGGTTCCCCGCATTGGCGAATGGTCGGTTGCCTCCTAGATAGGGGCATGCCCCCCATCACCACTGACTCGACAGACCTCCCGCCAACGGGTTTCGCGCCGCTTCGGCGCTTCCTTCCCTATCTATGGCCAGCCGATGACGGTGCGCTGCGAGTCCGGGTCGCCGTGTCGTTGGTGCTGGTGCTGGTCGCGAAGGGCATGACGCTGATCATGCCCTTTGCCTACAAGGCTGCGATCGACCGGATGGCGCCTGGGCTGGAGCCGGCGGTGACGCTCGCGATCGCGCTGGTCGTCGCTTATGCCGGCGCGCGCTTCGCCGGCGTGCTGTTCGACAATATCCGCAACGCCACCTTCGAGCGGGTCGGGCAGGACGCGACGCGGCGCCTGTCCGCCAATGTCTTCGAGCATCTCCACGGCCTGTCGCTGCGCTTCCATCTCGAACGGCGGACCGGAGCGGTCGCGAAGGTGGTCGAGCGTGGCACCAAGAGCATCGATGTGATGCTCTATTTTCTGCTGTTCAACATCGCGCCGACGGTGATCGAACTCGTCGCGGTCGCCCTGATCTTCCAGATCAAGTTCGGCTTCGGACTGGTCGCGGCCACGGTGACAATGGTGGTCGCCTATATCTGGTTCACGCGTGTCGTGACCGACTGGCGCGCCAAGCTTCGCCAGCAGATGAACGATCTCGATACCGGCGCCGTCTCGCGCGCGGTGGATTCGCTGCTCAATTACGAGACGGTCAAATATTTCAACGCCGAGCGCCGTGAGGCCGATCGCTATGGCAAGGCGGTGAAGGCCTATGCCGATGCGGCGGTGAAGAACGAGACGTCGCTCGCGATGCTCAATGTCGGCCAATCGCTGATTACCAACCTGATGATGGCGGGCGCGATGGCCTATACCGTCTGGGGCTGGAGCACCGGGCGGTTCACGACCGGCGACGTGGTTCTGGTCAACACGCTGCTCGCGCAGCTCTTCCGGCCGCTGGACATGCTCGGCATGGTCTATCGTACCGTGCGCCAGGGCCTGATCGACATGGAGGCGATGTTCAACCTGGTCGACACGCCGGCCGAGGTCACCGACAGCCCTGGGGCACCGCCACTGGTGGTGACGTCGGGCCGGTTGACCTTCGAGAATGTTTCCTTCGCTTATGATGCTGAACGGCCCATATTGAAGGGTGTCGATTTCGAGATTCCGGCGGGGGGGACACTCGCCGTCGTTGGACCGTCCGGTGCGGGCAAGTCGACGCTCGCGCGGCTGATCTTCCGCTTCTACGACGTGACGGGTGGGCGCATCCTGATCGACGGGCAGGATATAGCAGCGGTTACGCAGACCTCGCTGCGTGCCGCGATCGGTATCGTTCCCCAGGATACCGTGCTGTTCAACGACACGATCGGCTATAATATCGGCTATGGTCGGGAAGGATCGGGCCAGGCGGAGATCGAGGCGGCGGCGCGGGGCGCTGCGATCCACGGCTTCATCGAGAGCCTGCCCGACGGCTATGGCGCGAAGGTCGGCGAGCGCGGTCTGAAACTGTCCGGCGGTGAGAAGCAGCGCGTGGCGATTGCGCGGACGCTGCTCAAGGATCCGCCGATCCTGATCCTCGACGAAGCGACCAGCGCGCTCGACAGCCGCACGGAGGCGGAAATCCAGTCGACGCTGAACGCGGTTTCCGCCCGACGCACGAGCATCGTCATCGCGCATCGACTGTCCACTGTCGTCGATGCCGACGAGATCGTCGTGCTGGAGGCCGGCCGCATCGCCGAACGCGGAACCCATCGCGTCCTGCTTCGGAAGAATGGGCTCTACGCGGAAATGTGGGCGCGGCAGCAGGCGGAAGCTGAGATGGAGGAAGCGTGACGGGATGTGTCAGGCCTTGGATTGCTTCGTCGCTTCGCTCCTCGCAATGACGAAGGTGCAGCTGGAGCAAGTTCAGCATGACGAATCCGGCGGGCGCGGTTAGGGGAAGCCATGCAATCCCCCGAGGCGATCCTCCAGACCACTTTCGGCTTCCCTGACTTTCGCGGCGTTCAGCGCGATGTTGTCGATCGCGTGATGGATGGGCGGCGCACCCTGGCGGTGATGCCGACCGGCGCGGGCAAGTCGCTCTGCTATCAGCTTCCCGCCGTCGCGCTCGAGGGCACGTGCATCGTGCTTTCTCCGCTGATCGCGCTGATGCACGATCAGTTGCGCGCGGCGACTGCGGTCGGGATTCGGGCGGCAACGCTCACCTCCGCCGACGACAATCGCGCCGAGACGCTCGCCCGGTTCCGCGCCGGCGAACTCGATCTGCTTTATGCCGCCCCCGAACGTGCGACGAGCGAAGGCTTTCGCAACCTGCTGCGTGAGGCGAAGATCTCGCTTTTCGCGATCGACGAGGCGCATTGCGTTTCGGAATGGGGGCATGATTTCCGCCCCGACTATCGCCTGCTGCGCCCGTTGCTCGATGAGTTTCCGGATGTTCCCCGCCTTGCGCTCACCGCGACGGCGGACGCGCATACCCGCGAGGATATTCTCGTCCAGCTCGGTATCCCGCACGAGGGGTTGATCGTCGCGGGATTCGATCGGCCCAATATCCGCTATTTCATCTCCCCCCGGCAGGGCACGACCCAGCAACTCGCCGATCTGGTGGCGGAGCAGCCCGGACCCGGCATCATCTATGCCCAGACCCGCGCTGCCACCGAGAAACTGGCCGCCACATTGTCGGCCAAGGGGCGGGAGGTTCGCGCCTATCATGCCGGGCTCGATCCCGCGGTACGCGCCAAGAACCAGCATGATTTCGTCGCGAGCGAGGATATGGTGATGGTCGCGACCATCGCCTTCGGCATGGGCATCGACAAACCCGATGTCCGCTTCGTCGCGCATGCGGGGCTGCCGAAATCGATCGAAGCCTATTATCAGGAGACCGGCCGTGCCGGCCGCGATGGTGAGCCGTCGGTCACGCACCTGTTCTGGGGGGCGGAGGATTTCGTCCGCGCCCGCCAGCGTATCGGAGAGGTCGAGCCGCAGCGCCAGCCGGGCGAACGTCAGCGTCTCACCGCGCTGGGTGCACTGGTCGAGACGGGGGGCTGTCGCCGCCGCGTCCTGCTCAAGCATTTCGGCGAAAATCCGCCGGAAGGCTGCGGCAATTGCGACAATTGCCTCAATCCGCCCGCCGCGATCGATGCGACCGAGACCGCCCGAAAATTCCTGTCGGCGGTCTATCGCACCGGGCAGACTTTCGGCGCCGGCCATATCGAGGCCGTGTTGCTGGGCCAGTCCACCGACAAGGTGCTCCAGCGCGGTCATGATGCGCTGTCCGTGTTCGGCATCGTCGAGGGTGAGGAGGCGCAACTGATCAAGCCGGTCGCCCGTGCACTCCAGCTTCGCGATGCGCTGCGTACGTCGGAGCATGGCGGGCTCGAATTCGGTCCGGAAGCGCGCGCGATCCTGAAGGGGGAGCAGGCGGTTGATCTGGTGCTGCAACCCAAGCGCGAACGCCGGCGCAAACGGGACGGTTCGCCCAATCCGGTCGGCGATCCGCTGTTCGAGGCGCTGCGCGCCAAACGCCGCGACCTCGCGCAGGCGGCGGATGTGCCGCCCTATGTGATCTTTCATGATTCGACGCTGCGCGAAATGGCGACGATCCGCCCGATCAACCTGAAGGCGCTGGGCCGGATCTCGGGTGTCGGCGAGCGCAAGCTGGACGCCTATGGGCCAGCCTTCCTCGAGACGATATTGGAATTCGAAGGGCGGTAAGACGCCGACCCAATCACGTCACCCCAGCCCTTCGACTGCCCGCTAGAGCGGGCGCTCAGGATAAACTTCGCCTTTGGCGAAAGCTGGGGTCTCCCACAGAATATGGCGCGATCTGGTTGGGAGATGCCAGTCTGCACTGGCATGACGTGTGTTGGACTGAGAGTTGAGGGCAGTTAAGCCCTTACTTCGCCTTCTTGGCCGCCTCGATCGCCTCGACGACGATCCGGCGCGCTTCGCTTGCGTCGCCCCAGCTGCCGATCCGCACCCATTTCTTGGGCTCCAGATCCTTGTAGTGGGTGAAGAAGTGCTCGATCTGCTGCATCACGATCGCAGGCAGATGCTCTTTCTCGTCGACATTCTCATAATAGGGGAAGGTGCCGTCGACGGGCACGGTCAGCAGCTTCTCGTCACCGCCAGCCTCGTCCTCGAGCTTCAGCACCGCGATCGGGCGGACGCGGACGACGCAGCCGGGGATGAAGGGCGAGCGGGCCACGACCAGCGCGTCGAGCGGATCGCCGTCGGGCGACAAGGTGTGGGGCACGAAGCCGTAATTCGCGGGGTAGCGCATCGGCGTGTGCAGGATGCGGTCGACGAAGAGAGCGCCCGACTTCTTGTCGAACTCATACTTCACCGGCTCGCCGCCGACGGGCACTTCGATGATCACGTTGAGGCTTTCCGGCGGATTGTCGCCCACCGGGATCAGGTCGATATTCATGCTATTCCGTTCAGGATCGTGGTGACAGAAGCTTGTCCAGGCTGCCCTCTCCGGCGCCGATTTTCTCGAGGCGCGGATAGCGCAGCCCGCCGCGATAGTCGATGGCAACATCGCGATATCGATCACCCGATTTCACCAGCAGCCTTATCGGGGCCTTGCCGTCCTTCGCATTGGTGATCGCGGTCCGGATCCCTTCGCCCGAATAGGCGCGATTGTTGACCGCGACGATCTCGTCGTCGAGCGTCAGGCCTTTGTCGAATGCGGGCGAATCCCAGATGACCTGGCTGATCTTGCCGCCCTTGGCCACGCTCAGGCCGAGTGAATAGACAAGGTCGACCGATTCGCCGGTCCGCTCATTGTCCTTGACCGCGCCCGTCGGCGTCTCGCCATAGCTCAGGCGATAGCCGCCCATGGCGAAGCCGCCGAGCGGTGCGCCCTTGGCGGTTTCGCTGAGGCGCTGGTTCAGGAATGCCGACCAGTCATTGGCGACGACGCTGTTGAGCGCGGCGACGACGTCGTTGAACGTGTAGGTGCTGGTGCCCCAGTCGCCATCGCGTCCCTTGAAGAATATCCGCGTAAAATCGTCGAGGCCTCGCGCGCCGTTGGTCTTTTGACGGATGATCGCATCCGCTTCGAGCCAGACCAGCATGCCTTCATTGTAATAATCCTCCGACCGTTGCCAGCTCACCCAACCTTTAGGATTGCGCGGCGTGATGACGGGATCGTTGGTGGTGTCGCGCAACGGCCGCCAGTCGCGCCCGCGGCGAATGTCGAGGCTCGCGGCGACGGTGGCGAGCGCGTCGAGCGTTTCCTGCTTGGTGAACAATCCCGAACGCGCGGCAAGCACATAGCCCCACATCTGGGTCTGCCCCTCATAGACCCACAGCAGATCGTCGTTCATCGGGGTGTTGAAATTGGGTGTCCAGTTGCCCGCCGGACGGCGGAACTTGCCGTTCCAGCTATGGGTGAATTCGTGGGGCAGCAGGCCGCGGCGGCCTGGCCCCTTGTCCCATTCGGTGAAATATTCGGGGTTCACACCATTTTCGGACGAGCGGTGATGCTCAAGCCCGATTCCACCCATCTGCTTGGTCAGCGCCAGCAGGAATTCATATTTGTCATATTGCTGCGACCCGAACAGCTTGAGCGCCTGATCGACGAGCCGTTTATGCGTATCGATCTGCGCCGGTGTCGCCGCCAGGTTCGCCGCATCGTCGGCGACGATGTTGAGCCGGACGCGCGGCGCCAGCTGCTCCTGCCGGAAATGCCGGCCCGCGAAGACCGGCGAGTCGACCAGCGTCTCATAATCGGTAGTCTCATAGACATAGGTCGATCCGGTCGCGCGCGACGGCAGACCGGACGCCGCCTGCCACCCGTCGGGATAGGTGACGGTGGCGCGAACCGGGATGCGGCGCGCGAAATATCCCGCCGGATAGAGCGAGACCATCTCGAACTGCAGGTTCATCATGACCGGGGTCATCACGATCCGGCCCTGATCGGCCTTGGTCGCGGAGACGAAGTCGAACGCGATGTCGAGCTGGCGCGTGCCAGCCGGCACATCGATATGGAATGCGTAGACGTCCAGATTGTCGCGGCGCCAGGCAAGGGTTTTGCCACCCGCGTTGATCTTCAGGCCGGCAAGCTTGTCGATCTCGCCGCGCGGGGCATGCTTGCCTGGCAGCCATTTGGAAAAGAGCAGGGTCATCGGCCCCGAGCGGGCGACCGGAATGACCTGCTTCACCTTCAGGATCGCGCGGTCGACGTCGGTCGCATCGACATTGAGCGTCATCGTACCGGGATAGGCGATATCGCGCGGGGCCGGGATCGTATCGGCAAGCAGCGCGGGCTGGGGCAGCGTGTTCTGGGCAAAAACAGGCGATGCGGCAAAGAGCAGCGGAAGCAGCAGGCAGGGTTTCATCAAAGGCCTTTGGGGAGGATTGCGATCTGCCCAGTCTAGTCCGCTGTACGCGAAGGTCCAGACTCAGCCCCCAAGCGCGTTGATGGTGAAGGCGAGGATGCCGATGTTGAACACAAAGGCCGCCGCGCTTTGCAGGAGCGCGACACGGCGCATGTGGCGGTTCGAGATGGTCACGTCCGACGTCTGGAAGGTCATGCCCAGGGTGACGCTGAAATACAGGAAATCGAAATAATCGGGCTCGTCGGTTCCCGGAAACTCCAGGCCACCCCGGTCACCGTGCTTTGCTGGCAGATAATGGAGATGCGCATAATGGAGCGCGAACGCGGTGTTGGCGAATGTCCAGGCCAGGATGAGCGTCGTTATGATCAACGCGATCGCACCGCGCGTCGGCGTGCCCTTCTCGGCGAGTACGGACGCCACCGTCACCAATATGACGAGCGCCAGCAGCACGGTCAGTATCAGCAGCACGCTGCGATTGGCATCGTTGCGTGCTGCGCTGGCGCGTATGCTGTTGGCATCATGCCCGAGCAGGGGCGCGACCGCAGCCAGGAAGATCGCGGCGGCCGCGCTGAACGCGGCCAGCACGGCATGGCGCCAGTCCAGCCACAGCGGGGCGGCGACCAGCCCCGCGATCAGCACCGCGCCGAACAGTAGGAAGCGCACGGGTGCGATCCGGTTGCCGATGCCTTTTGCCTGCTGCGTCTTCATGTCCGAGCACGCTAGCGATTTTGCTTACTCTTCACTAGAGAGCGCACATTATGGCACAGACCCCCAATCGCATCCGCGGCACCCAGGACATGCTGGGCGAAACCCAGCGCGCTTTCGCGCATGTCGTCGAGACATTCGATCGCGTGCGCCGTCTCTACGGCTTCCAGCGCGTCGAAACCCCCGTGTTCGAGGCGACCGCGGTTTTCGCGCGCTCGCTGGGCGAAACCACCGACGTCGTCTCGAAGGAGATGTACAGCTTCGAGGATCGCGGCGGGGATTCGCTGACGCTGCGGCCGGAGTTCACTGCCGGGATCGCGCGCGCCTATCTGACCGAGGGCTGGCAGCAGTTCACACCGCTCAAGCTGGCAACGCATGGCCCGCTCTTCCGTTACGAGCGCCCGCAAAAGGGACGTTTCCGCCAGTTCCACCAGCTGGATGCCGAGATCATCGGAACCGACCAGCCTGCGGCCGATGTGGAATTGCTCGTTCTCGCGCAGCAATTGCTCGACGAACTGGGCATCGCCGATGGCGTGACGCTCAATCTCAACACCTTGGGCGATGCCGAGACGCGCACGGCCTGGCGCGATGCGCTTGTCGCGCACTTCACGGCCAATCGCGACCAGCTTTCCGAGCAGAGCCTGGAGCGGCTGGAGAAGAATCCGCTGCGCATCCTCGACAGCAAGGAAGCGCAGGATCGCCCGATCGCGGAGTCCGCGCCGGCGATCGACGATTATCTGTCGGTCGAGGCAGGCGCCTTTTTCGAGAAGGTGACGCGTGGGCTGGATGCCGCGCGGGTTGCGTGGACGCGCGATCCGCGGCTGGTGCGCGGACTCGATTATTATCGCCACACGGCGTTCGAGTTCATCACCGACCGGCTGGGCGCACAGGGCACCGTGCTGGGCGGCGGCCGCTATGACGGGCTGATCGGTCAGCTTGGCGGGCCGGAGACTCCCGCGGTCGGTTGGGCGGCCGGAATCGAGCGACTGGCGATGCTGATCGCGCAGCCTGCCCCCGAGGCACCGGCTGTCGTGATCGTGCCGATGGGTGCGGCGGCGGAAGCGCATGCAATCGGGATGATCGCCGATCTGCGCAGGGCCGGCATTGCCGCCGATATGGGCTTTTCGGGCAATATGAAGAAGCGGATGACCCGCGCGGCGGCGAGCGGCGCCACCTTTGCCGTAATCCTGGGCGACGACGAGATCGCCAGGGGCAGCGTCGCGGTCAAGCGTCTGGCGACCGGTCAGCAGGACGATGTGGCGTTCGATGCGCTTGCAGAGGCGATCGGCAACGGATGACCAGCATCTCGGCAGCGCGCATCGCCGCCATCGAGGCGCGGCGCGACGAATTGCAGGCGATGCTGGCCACTGCGGACCTGCCGCCTGAGCGTTTCGTCGCGGCGTCGAAGGAATATGCGGAGATCGAGCCCGTCGCGGTGGCCGCGGGCGAGGTGCGCCGGTTGCGCGCCGAGATCACCGTGCTCGGCGAAATGGCGCAGGATCCCGACGGTGATATCCGTCAGATGGCGAACGACGAACTCGCCGACATCCAGGCACGCCTGCCCGAGGCCGAGCGTTCGCTCGCCATCCGGCTGCTGCCGCGCGATGCCGCGGACGAGCGGCCGGCCATGCTCGAGATTCGCGCGGGGACGGGTGGCGACGAGGCCGCCCTGTTCGCGGGCGACCTGTTCCGCATGTATAGTCGCTATGCCGAAACCCGGGGCTGGCGGGTCGAACTGATCTCGGCGAGCCCCTCGGACGTCGGCGGCTTCAAGGAGGTCGTCGCCAGCCTGACCGGGCAGGGGGTGTTCGCGCGATTGAAGTTCGAAAGCGGCGTCCACCGTGTCCAGCGCGTGCCCGTCACTGAATCGGGTGGGCGCATCCATACCTCGGCAGCGACGGTGGCAGTGCTGCCCGAGCCCGAGGAAGTTGATGTCCATATCGAGGACAAGGATCTGCGCATCGATGTGTTCCGCGCATCGGGGTCGGGCGGGCAGCATGTGAACACCACCGATTCCGCGGTGCGCATCACTCACCTTCCCAGCGGCCTGGTGGTGAGCCAGCAGGACGAGAAGTCGCAGCACAAGAACAAGGCCAAGGCCATGAAGGTGCTGCGCGCGAGACTCTACGAGCAGGAGCGCGAGCGGCTGGCGAGCGCGCAGGCCGGCGCGCGCAAGTCGATGGTCGGTTCCGGTGACCGGTCCGAGCGTATCCGCACCTATAATTTCCCGCAGGGCCGTGTGACCGATCACAGGATCAACCTGACGCTGCACAGGCTGCCGGAGATTCTCGAAGGGCAGCTTGAAGAGCTGATTTCGACGCTGATCGCCCAGGATCAGGCGGAGCGACTGGCGAATCTGGATGCTGCAAACGGTTGACGCGGCCTTGCGCGCGGCAGCCGCGCGGCTGGCCGACGCCAGCGATACGCCCCGGCTGGATGCCGAACTGTTGATGGCGCATGAGCTGGGCCTGTCGCGCAATGCCTTGCTGATGGGGCGGCGCGATACGCCGGAGCCAAAGGGGTTTGCGGCTCTCGTTGCCCGTCGCATGACCGGCGAACCGATCGCCTATATTGTCGGGCAGCGCGATTTCTGGACGGTGAGCCTTGTCGTCGGCCCCGGCGTGCTGATCCCCCGGCCGGACAGCGAGACGTTGATCGAGGCGGCGGTCGATCATTTCGGGGCGGCTGGGCCTGTGCGGATCCTCGATCTCGGCACCGGGCCAGGCACATTGCTGCTGGCCGCGCTCGACCAATGGCCCGGGGCGACGGGGATCGGCATCGATGCCTCCGAACCGGCGCTCAAGATTGCGCGCGAGAATGCGCTGCGGCTCGGCATGGGCGCGCGCGCGACCTTTTCACGGGGAGACTGGGGGCAGGGGATCGACGAACGGTTCGATCTGGTGCTGTGCAACCCGCCCTATATCGGCAGTGGCGAGCCATTGTCGGTCGACGTTGCCGGGCACGAACCCGCCGAGGCGCTCTATGCAGGCGTGGACGGGCTCGACGACTATCGTGTGCTTGTGCCGCAGATCATCGGGCTCGTCGCACCTGGCGGACTGGCCGCGGTGGAGATCGGCGCGACGCAGCGTGAGGCCGTGACGGCGCTGTTTGCGGCTGCCGGCGCATCGGTCGCGTGCCGTCGTGATCTGGCGGGGCATGACCGGGCGATCCTGTTCGCGCCATAATCGCGACCGATCGATCAGATTACCCCTTGGCCTTGGCCGTCCGGATCGCTAGATAGGGCTCAGGGACGGGCAGATCGACAGCTTATAGCGCTGGATTTGCCGTACCCCTGCCCCCATGGTCATGCTGTCGCTGAGGTCCACTGGATCGCGGCAGAAGGATGGGAAGCGTCCATTTCGGAAGTGGGCGCCGCACCCGAACGGGGGGCTGTGAACGGGAAGACCGGGAGCGTCGAGTAAGTACGCCAAGAGCGAGGACACCAGTCACTTGATCAACAATCGTCAGCAGTCCGGCCGCCGTCGCGGCCGTGGCGGCCAGCGCCCGCAGGGCAGCCCTGGTCGTCCGGAACAAGGCAACCGCATCGACAATCGTGCGCGGGGTAATGCCAGCCAGTTGCTCGAGAAATACAAGACTCTCGCCCGCGACGCACAGACCCAGGGCGACCGGGTCATGACCGAATATTATCTCCAGTTCGCGGACCATTATTTCCGCGTGCTGAGCGAAAGCCGCGCCCGCTTCGAAGAGAATCGCCGCCCGCGCGACGAATATCAGGACGATGAGGATGACGGCGACGACATCCGCGCGGACTCCGTCAGCGATATCGACTTTGGCGATCGCGACCGTGTCGACCAGGATCGGGGCGAACCGCGCCGCGAGCGCCCGCGTCGCGACGATCGTGAACAGCGTGAAGCCCGCGAACCGCGTGAGCAGCGCGACACGCGTGAAGCTCGTGAGCCACGCGAGGCCCGCGAACCTCGCGAGCAGCGCGACACCCGTGAAGTCCGTGAGCCACGTGAACCTCGCGAGCAGCGTGAAACCCGTGAGCCGCGCGAACCCCGCGAACAGCGTGAGACCCGCGAACCGCGGGCGCCGCGTGAAGCCCGCGAACCCCGTGAGCGTCGCCCACGCCAGGAGCCTGTGCAGGCTGAACTGGCGATCGAGGAACAGCCGGTCGAGGCCCGTGAAGAGCGGGTTGAGGCACGTCCGTCGCGCGGCCTTCGTCCGCGCCGGAACGGCACGACCAACGGGCATGATCGGTCCGAGGGCGATGTGGGGATCGATGCCGATCGCCTGCCGCCGTCCTTCGGTATCCGCGTCGAGGAAAGCGCGCCCGAAACCGTCGAAGCCGAGCCGGAGGCGGCGCCCAAACCGCGTCGCGGCCGACCACGCAAGGTGGTCGAGGCGCCTGCGGCGGAAGGCTGACGGTGCGAATCGATTGACTTTGAAGGGCGGCGCCGCAAGGCGTCGCCCTTTCTCTTGCCCAAGAGGTTGTGATGACACGGATGGTGCTGCTTGGCGTGACGGCAGCTCTGCTCGCGAACGCCCCGGCCATGGCGCAACCCGCGCCAGGCGCCGCCGATCTCGCGGCGCTGCGCGCTGAACTGGATGCGTTGCGGGCAAAGGTCGATCATCTGGAACGGCAACTCGCCGAATCGAAGTCGGCGGCAGCTCCGGCTCCGGCCACGGCGATCGCGTCCGCCGCACCCGCGCCGGCACCCGCCAAGGCTGCACCAGCCCCGGCGACGGCGATCGTGTGGAAAGGCGCGCCGCAGTTCGAGGACAAGGCGTCGGGCTTCAGCTTCAAGCCCAAGGGTTTTCTGCAGTTCGACAGCGGCCGGGCCTATAATCCCAGCGACTCCCTCACCGCGACGGGCAATTTCGGCAATCGGACCCGATTGCGCCGCGCAGTGTTCGGCGCCGAAGGCAGCCTGCCAGGTGGCTTCGGCTATAAGGCCGAATTCAACTTCGCCGATGGCGTGGTCGGTTATGAGGATGTCGTCCTGTCCTGGCAGCCCAAGGGCACGCCGCTGCAACTCGTGATCGGCAATGCCTATCCGCTGTCCGGGCTCGACGTCATCACCAGCTCGCGGCTGACCTCGTTCGCGGAGCGGGAACAGGCCAACGAAGCCTTCAACTTCAATCGCCGCATCGGCGCGTCGTTGGGGCTGATCGACCCGAAGGATCGCTACACCCTGACCGCCGGCCTCTATCAGACCGGCGTGACCGGCGATTTCGGCGACGATGGCTGGCAGGCCAGCATACGTGGCACATTCTCCCCCACGCTCGGCGAGAATGCCCGGCTCCACATCGGCGCGAACTTCCAGCATCGCAGCAATCGCACGGACGTTCCGCAGGCGCGCTACCGGACGCGCCCGCTGACCACGATCACCGATTTCCGCTTCGTCGATTCGGGGATCCTGACCGCGGGCGGAGACGATGTGCTCGGTGTCGAACTCGCCGGCATTTTCGGCCCGCTGCATGTTGCCGGCGAAGGCCATAAATTGTGGGTGAACGATTATCGCGCATCGCTCGACAAGGGCGGCCTCTTCTACGCGAACGGCCCGTCATATCTCAGCGCCTATGGCGAGATCGGCTATTATCTGACCGGCGAGACGCGCGGCTATAAGACGGGGCGCTGGGATCGAACCAAGGTGCTTCGCCCATTGGGCAATGGCGGCTGGGGCGCGCTTCAGCTCAATGCACGCGTCGACATGGTCGATCTGACCGACACCGTCGCCGGCACCATCCTGCTCAATGGCGGGCGCCAGACCGGCTATTCGCTGGGCGCGATCTGGAATCCGATCGATTATATCCGCTTCCTGATGCAATATTCGCACATCGATGTGGAGGGTGGTCCCTCGGCGAACCTGGTGGTTCCCGCCTCGACCCTGCCGCCCGCCGAGCGCAAATATTCAACCGATATAATGGTGTTGCGCGCGCAGGTGGAGTTCTAGGGCCGATCGCCATTCAGCCCATACCGGTCTGCAAATGGCGCTTTCCCGCGCTTCCTGTGCTCACGTACATCAAGTACGCTGCGCTCCGGGTCACGGAAAATCACCATTTTCGACTCGATCTGAACTGAATGGCGACCGACCCTAGCGGCCGTTTCTCAAACGGATTCCGAGCTCGATCTGATCGACGAATTCCACTTCGCGATCCGATGGCGATGCGCCATGATCGGCATCGACAAGAGGGGGATGCAGATGCGTATCAGTCTGGCTCTGGCGATGGCGGTCATGCCCGTTGCCGCGTTCGCTCAATCGACCGCGCAGGGCGATGTTGCGGTCACCATTTACACCAACAATATCGCTCTGGTGCAGGATGCGCGCACGCTGACCGTGCCCGCCGGCCGCAGTCGCCAGGAATTTCCGGACGTCTCGGCGCAGATCCGGCCCGAAACAGCGAGCCTGGCCGGATCGGGCATCGCGATCGTCGAGCAGAATTTCGACTATGATCTGCTGTCCCCCGACAAGCTGATGGAAAAGGCGGTGGGGCAGGTCGTGACGATCGTGCGCACCAATCCGGCCACGGGCGCGGAGACGCGCGAGCAGGCGAAGGTGCTTGCCGCCAATGGCGGCATTGTCCTCCAGATCGGCAACCGGATCGAGGTGCTGCGCGACGACGGCCTGCCGGTGCGCGTCATATTTGACAAGGTTCCCGAAAACCTGCGTGCCCGGCCGACGCTGTCGGTAACGATCGACGCGGCAAAGGCGGGGCCGGTCGCGACGCGACTCTCCTATCTGACGCCCGGCATGGGTTGGACCAGCGACTATGTCATGCTGTTCGACGAGAAGACCGGGGCGGCCGACATGCAGGGCTGGGTCACGCTGACCAACAACACCGGCACCACCTATACCAATGCGGATACGCTGCTGGTGGCCGGCAATGTCGGCGGCGGGCAGAACCGCTTCAACGCGCTCAACTCGACGCTCGAGGCCGCAGGCACAGAAAGCGGAACGCGCGAGCGGCTCGGCGACTATTATCTCTATCCGCTGGCGGAGCGTACGACGATCGCCAATGCGCAACAGAAGCAGGTGAGCTTCCTCGACGTGAAGGGCGCACCGGCGCGCAAGGCGTATGAGTTCATCAATGGCTGGCTGGGCAGCAACGACGATCCGCGCAGTGCGGTCACCGCGATCAAATTCTCGACCTCGAAGCAGGGCGGGCTCGGCGATCAGCTGCCGGCAGGCACGATCCGCGTCTATATGCGCGACGCGCGTGGCGATCCGCAGTTCATCGGCGAAAGCCGGATCGATCACACGCCGATGGGATCCTCCATGGCGATCCGCACCGGCGAAGCGTTCGACGTGAAGGTGAAGACCGTGATGGAGTCGCGCACCAGGCTTTCCAATCGGCGCTGGCAGACCAAGATGCGCTACATCGTCACCAATGCCCGGCCAGAGGCGGTGACCGTCGATGTCGCGCAAAATGGTTTGTGGGGCGATGTCCGTATCACGCCGCAGAGCATAGAGGGCACGCGGGTCTCGGCCGATCGCATTGAATGGAAAGTGCCGGTGCCCGCGAATGGCACGACCGAGCTGACCGCGACTTTCGACACGCGGTATTGAACCGGTGCGCGCCTTCGCGCTTTTCCTGATCCTGCTCGGCTGGGCGGTGTCCGCCCCGGCGCAGACGATCGTCTCGCGCGACGTTTCCGACGTCTCCGTCACCATCTATCGCGCGCCCAATCGCGGCAGCGGGGCGATGAACCGCAATTGGCCACAGGGTTATGCGCTGATCAGCGAGACGCGGACGATATCCATTCCGGCCGGGGAGAGCATCATACGCTTCGAGGGTGTGGCCGAAGGGCTGCTTCCGGAGACGGCGATCGTCACCGGCCTGCCAAAAGGCGTGCGCGAGAAGAATCGCGATGCGCGGCTGATCTCGCCCGCCGGACTGGTCGACGTCTATCTCAAGCGCAGCGTTCGGCTGAAGCGCACGAACCGCAAGACCGGCAAGGTGACGGAACAGGACGCGATCGTTCAGGCCGGTCCCAATGGCGGGGTGATCCTGCAGACCGCGGAAGGGGTCGAGGCGCTGGGCTGTTCGGGCCTGCCCGAACGGATGCTCTATCCCGAGGTGCCGGCCGATCTCTCGGCGCGTCCGACCTTGTCGGTACTGACCAGCAGCGATCGTGCCGTGACCGCGACCGTCCAGCTTACCTATATGGCGCAGGGGTTCGACTGGTCGGCCAGTTATGTCGCGCGGATGGATGCTGTCAGCGGCAAGATGGGGCTGTTCGCCTGGCTGACGGTCGCCAATGGCGGCGTCCAGAGTTTCAGGGATGCCCGTTTGCAGGTGGTCGCTGGCCAGCCACATAAAGAGCGCAATGCCGCGCCGCTTGCCCAGCCCAGGGCGGCGTTGCGCCTGCAATGCTGGCCGATGGACATCACCAGCACCCACCCAAAATATGTCTTCACGCGGTTGCCCTGGCCGCAGGTTGAAGAGGAAATCATGATGGAGTCAGCCGATTCCATCGTGGTGACCGCGCAACGCCGTGGACGGGTTTCCTATGCATCGGCGCCGCCTCCTCCTCCACCACCGCCGCCCGCGCCTGTCGCGATGGTGGCGCAGCAGGAGGAACTGGGCGATCTGAAGCTGTATCGCGTGCCCGAGCGGGTCACCGTCGCCGCGCAGGCGCAGAAGCAGGTGGCGATGATCGACCAGTCCGATGCGGCGTTCGATCGGATCTATTCGGTCAATGCGGGGTCGGGTTCGCCGAATTACCAGCCCGTGCCGTTCCTGCTGCGTGGCAAGAACAGCAAGGAGAAGGGGCTGGGCCTGCCACTGCCGGCCGGGGCCGTCGCGATTTTCGAGACGGTCGATAACCGCGAGCTGCTGGTCGGCAATGCCGATCTTGCCGATCTCGCAGTGGACGAACGCGTCGAGCTGCCGATCGGGCAAAGCCCCGATGTCCAGTGGCGCCTGACCAAGGTGGCGGAGACCAGGAAGCGGCAGGACTGGCGCGTCGACCTGACCAATGCGCGGCCCTTTCCGGTTCGCGCCGAGATATTGGTGCCCTACGACCTGATCGACAGGCCGCCGGATATGGAGCGCGGTCGCGGCGGATGGGTGTTGCCCGTCACGGTGCCGGAAAATGGCACCGCTTCGGCGTCCTATGTCGTCCGGCTGGAGCGCAGGCGCTGATCAGTCGATCGGCGGAAGCTGCCGCGGCCGGTGATTCTCGTCCAGCGCGACGAAGGTGAACAGCCCGGCGGTGACTTTCACTTCCCGGTTGCCGCGGTCGCGGGTGGCGATCACCTCGATGCGGATGCCCATCGATGTCCGTCCGCGGCGCTCCAGATGGGCGTAGACCGAGATCACGTCGCCCATATGGATGGGCTCGATGAACGACATCGAATCGATCGCGACCGTGGCGGTCGGCCCCTGCGCGATCCGCCCGGCGAGAATGCCCGCGGCGATATCCATCTGGCTCAACACCCAGCCGCCGAAGATATGGCCGTTGGAATTGATGTCGCTGGGCCCTGGCACGACGCGCAGCACAGGATCCTGGGGGCAATCGGCGCTCATCGTGTCTCGTCCTCGCTATGGTCGTGGATATGGTCGTCATGGCCGGTGCCCGAACTCAGGAACACCAGTCCCATCAGCCCGGTGCCCAATATCACCGACAGCCCGATGCCGAGCGCCGTGGCAATGATCATGTGAATGGGCATGGGGCCGTGCACGGCGTGAAGATAAGTGAGCGCAACTGCCACCGCGGCGATCGCGACCAGTGACATCCACGCCATCAGCCTGCGGTATCGCGCCCAGGCGAATCGTGCATAATCCGGATCGGAAAGATCGGGGGCCCTGTCGGTCATCCCTTTCCTTTGCGGCCGGTTCGTGGGAACATCAACCGGGCACGACACTGTTGTGTTAGAGAGGAGTCGAGCCATGACCATCAGATCGGTCGTCGAAGGTCGCCCCCATAATGTCATCACCATCGGCGTGGACGCGACTGTCGCGGACGCGGTTGCACTGCTCGCTGAAAAGCGGATCGGTGCGTTGCCGGTGGTGGAGGGCGGGGCCGTTGTCGGCGTGTTTTCGGAACGCGACGTGATCTATTGCC
>OZ245788.1:0-922500 GCA_965228065.1 Sphingobium sp. | reverse complement strand
CCGAAGCGACGTCGAGCTGGTTTCTGCCGCGCCTGGTGGGCATGCCCCAGGCATTGAAATGGTGCTATTCCGGCAGGGTCTTCGACGCTGCGGAGGCATTGGCGGGCGGGCTGGTCAGCGAAGTCCATCCGGCCGACGCATTGCTGCCGGCCGCCCGCGCATTGGCGAAGGAATTGACTGCGGAGACGGCGCCGGTCTCGGTTGCGCTCACTCGCCAGATGCTATGGCGGATGGCAGGCGCAAATCATCCGATGGACGCGCACCGGCTGGACAGCCGGCTGGTGTGGGTGCGTGGCGCGAGTGCCGATACCAAGGAAGGCGTCGACGCCTTTCTCGAGAAACGACCGGCAGAATTCACCGACCGGGTGTCGACCGACATGCCGCATTTCTCGCCCTGGATGGACGATCCAGGTTACGGCACCGATTAAGCTGGCTCGATGACGAAAATCTCTCCGTCATAATCGACGATATAGAGATTGCCTGCCTGATCCTGTCCGAAACTGGAGACATTATCGATCGTGCCGCTGGTCGGTGCAAAGCTGTCGGTACGCACGGTGAAGGCGCTGCTCGGCAGTGTCGTACCGATCGCGATCTGCGCGATTGGCACCGACCAGAGATGACCGCTCACGAAATCGCCGAAGATATAGAGTCCCTGCAGGGATTCGAGCGGGCCGCGATAGACATAGCCGCCGGTCAGCGAACCACCCTGCAGCGGACCATTGCCATGGCCATATTGGGCGACGGGGAATGTCAGGCCCGCCATCGACGTTCCACTGAGCGCCTGAGTGCCTTCGTAGAGAGGCCAGCCGAAATTGGCGCCGGCATCGGCCGTTCGCATCAGATCGATTTCCTCCACCGCATTCTGCCCGACATCGCCGATCCAGAGATTGCCCGTGACCCTGTCGAAGCTGTTGCGGAACGGGTTACGCAGGCCGAACGCCCAGACCTCGGCTGCGCCGCCCGAGGCAGCGAAGGGATTGCCCGTTGGAATGGCATAGTCGCGATTCGGATCGTCGGGGAATGCGTCGCGATTGACGTCGATGCGCAGCATCTTGCCGAGCAGGGCGTTGCGGTTCTGGGCATTGCCGCCGGGATCGTTGGCGCCGCCGCCGTCGCCGGTGGCGACATAGAGGAAACCGTCGGGGCCGAAATCGATCCAGCCGCCATTGTGATTGTTGGCGCCCGGATGCGGGATCGTCAGTATGACGTCCGACGTCGAGGGATCGAGCCGGTTCGGGTTTCCGGGGAACGTGCGATAGCGTCTGAGTTCGATCGTGCCCGATGGGTTGGTGAGATACACATAGGCGGTGCCGCTGGTCGGGAAATCCGGCGCCAGCGCCAAGCCGAGCAAACCACGCTCGCCGTCCGTCGAAACCTGACCCGACAGGTCGAGGAAGGGAACCGCGGCGATCGCACCGCTGGATGGCGTCACGATCTGGACCTGACCGGTCTTGCGTACGACCAGGATCCGGCCGCTATTGTCCGGAATGCCGGTGACGTAGAGCGCCTGGCTCAGTCCGTTGACGATACGGCGGACGCGAAATGTGCCCGCGGTCTGATCGGTCACCGTAACCGACAGCGACAGATTGGTGCTGGTCTTGCCGTCGGATACGGCGAGCTGGACGAGATAGACATTGTTGCGGTCCGCATCCGCGGGCGCCTCGAAATCGGGCGCATTGCGGAAGGACAGCGCACCGGCCGCACCGATCTGGAACAGCGCGGCATCGGCACCGCCCGCAATCGAATAGGTGAGCGCGTCATTGTCCGGGTCGGTCGCGGCGGCGGTGTAGAAGGTCGCGGTCGATCCCTCCGGCGCGTTCGCCGTCGTCGCAGAGGTGAAGCTGGGTGCGCCGTTGCCCGTAGATGGCGGGCCGAGGCTGTCACCCTCACCGCCGCATCCTGCGGTTGCAAGCAAAGCCAGACATGTCGCGACAGGAATGATGCGCATATAAGCCCCTTTTCCGGGGCTCAACCGTCCGGCTCCACCTTGGTTCCCACCAGAAGGTGGTTACGAAAATGGGAGGCCCCGGACGTGTGCGTGACTTCACGCCCGGGGCCCTCACCAACCGCTGAAGCTTTAAGCGGTCGGCGAGATCTGGCGCATTCCCCGGTCGGGGAATGCGGAGAAGGATCGCTCTAGAAGTTGAACTTCACGGTTCCACCCCAGGTCCTGGGATCGCCCGGCTGGCCGGCGATCAGGCCGACATTGCTGGGGGCAACCTGCAGCAATTCGAAATAGTTCACGTCGAAGGCGTTGCGGACCCAGCCATAGACATTGAGCGTCTCGGTGCGGAACCCGATGCGGAAGTTGGTGAGCGCATAGCCATCGACCCAGGTGTAGGCCGAAGGCGACGGGTTCGACGAGAAGTTGGAGCGATAATTGCCGTCCACGCCGAAATAGACCTGTCCTTCCTTGGCCAGCAAGGTGACCGGCGCGTTGACCTCTGCACCGTAGGAGAAGGAGAATTTCGACACGCCGGGAAGGCGCTGACCCGAGATGTCGCAATTGGCGGGGCTCAGGCCACCCGGGGTACCAGGCGCGCTCGGCGTCTGGCCGGCCGCGACGGTCGTGCCGCCCGCGAGTTCCGGCGGGCATGGCGCATCGACGAACTTGACGTATTTGGCGTCGGTGTAGGCGCCGTTGGCATAAGCGGAGAAGCGCTCGCTCGGCCGGATCGAGAAATCGGCCTCGATACCCTGCGAGCGAACCTTGCCGGCATTGGCGAGATAGCCGCGCAGCACGCCGAGCTGGCCGTTGGTGACGGTCGCCTGGTAGTTCTTGATCTCCGTCCGGAAGGCCGAGAGGTTGAACGTCGCACGGCGGTCCCAGAACTGGGTCTTCAGGCCGAGTTCGAAGTGATTGACCGATTCAGGCTTGATCGTCCCGGCCGATGTGATCGGATTTCCCGCGGCGTCGGTCGGCAGGCCATTCTGGTTGATGCCGACGGTCTTGAAGCTCTTGGCATAGGTCGCATAGGTCAGGATGTTCGGCGCGACTTCGTAGCTCAAGGTCAGATCATAGGCGAAATTCCAGTCGCTGACCGACGGAGAGCTGGTCTGCGGCGAGAAGACGCCACGCTGGGCGACCTTGATCGGATCGGTCTGGCCGAACAGCACCGGATTGCCCTGCGCATCGAACACCTTGCGCTCGTAGAAGCCGGATTTCTTGTCGTAGTTGAGGCGAACGCCCGGCTGGACGGTCAGGGCGTCGGTCACTTTCCAGCTCACCTGGCCGAACAATGCGGCGCTGGTGCTCTTCAGCCACTGTGTGTTGAGTGCGGTGAGGCCGTTGAGGACGCTGGGGTCGTTCGCCAGCGCACCGGTCAGGTTCCACTTGCTCGACGCAGCACCCTGCTGCTCGGTGCCCTGGGTGTCGATGCGCTGCTTGAAGCCGAAAGCACCGACGACAAAGTCGATCTTGCTGCTCGAATAATTGTAGCGCAGCTCCTGCGAATACTGGTCCTGCTGCGACGGATTCTGCGATTTGGAGACGATCGGCAGGCCGGTGAAATCGCGGTCATTCTCTGGCTGCCAGTCCCAGAAGCGCCAGGCGCTGATCGACGTGAGCGTGCCGGGGCCGACATCCCACTTCACCTTCAGCGATGCGCCGCCGATCTTGTTGCCGGCATTCAGGCTGGCGTCGATATCGGTGAGGCGGTCGAACGGGTTCTTGCTGACGACGGTATAACCCTGCGCGGCAGCGAGTGCGTCATATTGGCGGGCCAGCGCACGCTGGGTCTTGCCGGTGCGGACAAAGACCGTCCCGCAGCATTCGGGCTGCTGATTGCTATAATCGCCCGACAGCGTGATGCTGAGGTCTTCGCTCGGCTTGAACAGCAGCTGGCCGCGGATGCCCAGATTGTCCTGCTCGTTGATCCAGCGGTCGCTGGTCGTGTTGAAGATCGTGCCGCGGCGGCTGGTGGTGGCGACCGCGATGCGTGCCGCGACCGTGTCGGACAGCGGGCCGGAGATGGCTGCCTTGGCCTGCTTGAAGCGGAGATTGCCGAAGCTTACCTCGGCGCTGCCCTCGAAATCGAAGGTCGGCTGGTTGGTCGTGATGTTGATCGCGCCGGCCGTGGTGTTCTTGCCGTAGAGCGTGCCTTGCGGGCCACGCAGCACTTCGACCTGCTTCACGTCGAGGAAGTCGAACACGGCTGCCGCGACGCGCGCATTATAGACATCGTCGACATAGATGCCGACGCCCTGTTCGAAGCCGTCGCTGGTCAGGCCGAACGGCACGCCGAGGCCGCGGATGTTGACGGCCGTGTTGCGCGGGTTTGACGAATAGACCTGCAGTGTTGGGGTGAGCTGCTGCAGCTTGTTGATGTTGAAATTGCCGGAGGCTTCGATGCTTTCCGCACCGATGACCGAAATCGCCAGGGGCACGTCCTGCGCGGTTTCCGCGCGACGGCGTGCGGTGACGATGATCTCCCCCTGGCCGGCCGATGCGTCGGCCGCCTGCGGATCGTCGACCTGCGCCGGCGCGGGCTCCTGCGCGGACGCGGCAAATGGCAACGCAAGCGAGACGAGCGCCGTCCCGGCGAAAAGCAGATTTCGAATGGTCACGCAGTAGCCTCCCTTTGATTCGGGTCGTTCTCTACCGATTCGATTGGGAAGTCTGGTACATAGAAAATCTTGTCTATCAATCTGGTTGGCTTTGTTGAGTCGCCTGAACGCCCGGAATCCGCGCCGAACCGAAAATCACAGGCTCTCCTGCTCGACTTTGCCGGCCTTGCCGCGCTAGATTGCCGGAAAGGGGAGCGTTGGATGAGTAAGCTGTTAAGAAGAAAGACGATTCTTGTCGGCGATGAACAGCCGGCGGAACAGCGCATGGCGCGCACTTTGTCATGGCCGCATCTGGTGGCGCTGGGTGTCGGCGCGATCGTCGGCACCGGCATCCTCACCCTGATCGGCGTCGGCGCGGACCGGGCCGGACCCGCCGTGCTCATCTCATTCGCGGTTGCCGGGCTGATCTGCGCCTGTGCCGCACTCGCCTATGCCGAGATGTCGACGATGATGCCGGCATCGGGCAGCGCCTATACCTACAGCTATGCCGTGCTGGGCGAGGTCTTCGCTTGGGTGATCGGCTGGAGCCTGATCCTCGAATATTCGCTGGTGGTCTCCACCGTCGCGGTGGGCTGGTCGGGCTATGCCACGCCATTGCTCCATGGCTGGCTCGGCTATCCGCTCGAACTCGCCAAGGGGCCTGAACTGGGCGGCATCGTCAATCTGCCCGCCATCTTCATCATCGCGGTCGTCGCCGGATTGCTGTCGATCGGCACCAAGGAAAGCGCCACGCTCAATGCGGTGCTGGTGCTGGTCAAGATCGCCACGCTCGCGCTGTTCGTCGCGGTGGCGCTGCCGCATTTCGATGCGACCAATCTGGAACCCTTCATGCCGTTCGGCTTCGGCAAGTCGATGGCGCCCGATGGCGTCGAGCGTGGCGTGATGGCGGCCGCCGCGATCATCTTCTTCGCATTCTATGGCTTCGACGCGATCTCGACCGCGGCGGAGGAGACCAGGAACCCCGAACGCAATCTACCGATCGGCATTGTCGGATCGATGCTGATCTGCACGGTCATCTACATGGTCGTGGCTGCAGCCGCGGTCGGCGCGCTGCCCTTCACCCATTTCGCCGACAGTCCCGAGCCGCTCGCGCTGATCCTGCGCGATCTGCAGCAGCCCGGCATCGCCACGATCATCGCGGCTGCCGCCGTGATCGCGCTGCCCACCGTGATCCTCGCCTTCCTCTACGGGCAGAGCCGCATCTTCCTGGTGATGGCGCGCGACGGCTTCCTGCCCCCGGCACTCGCGAAGATCTCGTCACGCGGTACGCCGGTGCGCATCACCATGATCACCGCGGCGCTGGTCTCGATCATCGCCGGCGTTCTGCCGATCGACGAGATCGCCGCCCTTGCCAATGCCGGCACATTGATCGCCTTTGCCGCCGTTGCCTTGTGCATGCTCGTGCTGCGCCGTCGTGCGCCCGACGCGGCGCGCCCGTTCCGCACCCCTGGCGCGCTCGTCGTCGGGCTCGTCGCCATCCTCGGCTGCGCCTATCTCTTCTGGAGCCTGCCGACCAAGACCCAGCTCTACTTCCTCATCTGGAATGGTTTCGGCCTCATCGTCTATTTTGGTTATGGAATGCGCAAAAGCCTCGCAAAATAAGGGGTGTTTATGGGACGGATGCTTTGCCTCGCGGCGCTGATCGCCGCGGGTTCGACGGGTGCCTTTGCCAAGACCATCACGGTCGAGGCGGGCCCCGACGCGCAGGAGCGGTTGCAGACCGCGCTGATCGAGGCGGCACCGGGCGATACCGTCCAGATCGGCCAGGGCCGGTTCGAACTGACCGACGGCCTGTCGCTCGACGTGCCCCGCGTCATCGTGCGCGGCACCGGCATCGACGGCACGATATTGAGCTTCAAGGGGCAGCAGGGTTCGGGCGAAGGGCTGCTCGTGACGTCGGACGACGTGGTCCTGCGCGATTTCGCGGTGGAGGACAGCAAAGGCGACGGGATCAAGTCCAAGGGCGCGGACCGGATCGTCTATCACAATATCCGCGTCGAATGGACGGGCGGGCCCAAGCCGACCAACGGCGCCTATGGCATTTATCCCGTCGAATCGCAGGATGTGCTGATCGATACCGCGCTGGTGCGCGGCGCATCGGACGCGGGCATCTATGTCGGCCAGTCGCGCCGGATCGTCGTCCGCAACTCGCGCGCCGAACGCAATGTGGCGGGCATCGAGATCGAGAATTGCTTCGAGGCCGACGTCCACGACAATATCGCCCAGCATAATACGGGCGGCATCCTGATCTTCGACCTGCCGAACCTGCCGCAGATGGGCGGCCATTCGATCCGGGTGTTCGACAATATCGTCGCGGACAACGACACCCCCAATTTCGCGCCCAAAGGCAATATCGTCGCGACCGTGCCGATGGGGACGGGCGTGATGATCATGGCCAATCGCGACGTCCATGTGTTCAACAATGCGATCGAGCAGAATGCGACCGCCAATGTGATGATCGTCGCCTACAAACAGGCGTTCACAGATCCCAAATATGATCCGCGCGTGCGCAATGTGGTGGTGCGCGACAATCTCCACGGCCGCGCGGGTTTCGCGCCCGATTTCCCGGGCGGCAAGGAACTGGCCGCGGCGCTGGGCGGATCGCTGCTGCCGATCTTCTGGGACGGCGTCGGCGGGACGGCCGCCAATATCCAGGTGAAGGACACGGTGGGCGTGCTCAGCCTCAACCTGTCGCAGCCGACATCTCCGGTCACCGAAGCGAAGCCTGCGCCGGCCGATCTTTCGGGCGGAGAACCGATCGTGGAGCCTAAGCCGGTCGTGCTGCCGGCGGCGATGGAGGCGGCGATCCGGTGATGCTTCGGCGGGTTGCTCTGGCCGTTGCCTGGCTCTTCCTTGCCAGTGCCGCCCCAACACCCGTCGCGCTGGACCTTATTCTCGGCGACACACTCCCGTCCCGCCTTTCGGACTTCAGGCTGTTCGCCGACACTCAAGGCATCAAACCGAATGCCGGCGTCGAACCCTACAGCCTCAACACTCCGCTCTTCTCCGACTATGCCGAGAAGTTCCGCTATATCTACCTGCCGCCCGGCACCACGGCCCGCCCCAATGGCGACGGCCTGCCCGATTTCCCGCTGGGCACGGTGCTGGTCAAGAGTTTCGGCTATCCCGCCGATATGCGGAATCCGGATCGCGATATCCGCATCATCGAGACGCGCCTGCTGATCCGCCGCGAAACCGGCTGGGTGGCCTTACCCTATGTCTGGAATGCCGAGCTCGGCGACGCGGAACTCAAGCGCGGCGGCAGAAGACTGCCAGTGAACTGGATCGACGTGCGAGGGCAAAGTCGCAGTATCAGCTATGCGGTGCCCAACCAGAACCAGTGCAAGGAATGCCATGCGCTGTCCGACGCGATCACGCCGATCGGGCCCAAGGCGCGCAACATGCATGGTATGCCCGGCGCGGTGCTGCCGGTGTGGGACGATCCGAAGACGGGATCGCTGGACCAGCGCGCGCGCGCCTATCTCGACGTCAATTGCGGCCATTGTCACAATCCGAAGGGCGCCGCGAGCAATTCGGGGCTGTTCCTGACCTGGGAGGAGACCGACCGTGTCGCGCGCGGCATCGGCAAACGGCCGGTTGCGGCCGGGCGCGGCAGCGGCGGGCTCGATTTCGACATCGCGCCCGGCCATCCCGAGCGTTCGATTCTCACCTTCCGGATGAAAACGACCGAACCGGGGCTCGCCATGCCCGAACTCGGCCGCGCCACCGTTCATGAGGAAGCGGTGGCAATGCTGGAGGACTGGATTCGACAAATGCACTGAACGCGGCCCCTTGCCGATCCGGCGCGGGCAGTGTTGATGGGTGCCGACTCTCCGGCCCCTGCCGGAACGACAAGCTTAGGGTGACGACATGAGCAACGAATGGACGATCGGCGTGGTCGGGGGGTCGGGCGTCTATGCGATCGATGGGCTGGAGGATCCGCAATGGATCACGATCGATACGCCCTGGGGGGCGCCGTCCGACGAGCTGCTGACCGGCCGGATCGAGGGCGTGAAGTTCGTCTTCCTGCCCCGCCACGGCCGGGGACATCGCATCTCGCCGAGCGAGCTCAACGCGCGCGCCAATATCGACGCGCTGAAGCGCGCCGGATGCACCGATGTGATCTCGCTGTCGGCGATCGGATCGCTTCAGGAACATCTGCCGCCCGGTAAATTCGTGGTGATCGACCAGTTCGTCGATCGCACTTTCGCGCGGGCGAAAAGCTTCTTTGGAACCGGTTGCGTCGCGCATGTCTCGGTCGCCGATCCGGTCTGCCCGCGATTGTCCGCGATGCTGGCGGCGGCCGGGCGCGCGGTGGGCGCGGATGTCCACGAAGGCGCGACCCAGTTGGTGATGGAAGGGCCGCAATTCTCGACACGCGCGGAAAGCCGGCTCTACCGGCAATGGGGCTGCGACGTCATCGGCATGACCGCGATGCCGGAGGCCAAGCTCGCGCGGGAAGCGGAGCTGCCCTATGCCGTTGTCGGCATGGTCACCGACTATGACAGCTGGCGCGAGGGTGAAGGCCATGTCGAGGTGGATGAAGTGATCGCGCAACTGATGGCGAACAGCGGCTTGGTGAAGCGGCTCGTCGTCGAATTCGCGCGGTCGCTGCCGGCCGAGCGCCCAGCGTCGCCGATCGATACCGCACTCGATGTCGCGCTGATGACCGCACCGGAGAAGCGCGATCCGGCACTGATGGCGAAGCTCGACGCGATCACCGCGCGGGTGCTGGGCAAGCGGTGACGGTTCGGTGAGCTGGTCTTTCTCGATCGATCGCGGCGGCACGTTCACCGACATCGTCGCGCGCACGCCCAAGGGGCGGTTGCTCACCGCCAAGCTGCTGTCCGAAAATCCGGGCCAATATGACGATGCCGCGACTGCGGGCATCCGCATGCTGATGGACGCGAATGGCGGCGGCACGATCGAATCGGTGAAGATGGGCACCACCGTCGCCACCAATGCGCTGCTCGAGCGCAAGGGCGACCGCACCCTGCTCGCCATCACCCGCGGCTTCGGCGATGCGCTCCGCATCGGATATCAGGCGCGGCCCGATATCTTCGCACGCCGGATCATCCTGCCCGAACCGCTCTACGAACGCGTCGTCGAAATTGACGAGCGGATGACGGCCGACGGCAGCGTTCTGCGCCCGATCGATCTGGAAACCGCACGAAGCGCGCTGCAGGCAGCGCATGACGATGGCATCACCGCGATCGCGATCGTGCTGATGCATGGCTGGCGCTGGACGGAGCATGAGGCGGCGCTTGCCGATCTCGCGCGCCAGATCGGCTTTGCGCAGATTTCGGCAAGCCACCGGGTCGGGCCGCTCATCAAGTTGATCGGTCGCGGCGATACCTCGGTGGTCGATGCCTATCTCTCCCCGGTGCTCAAACGCTATGTCGATCGCGTCGTCCGTGCGCTCGGCCACGAAACGCATCTGCTGTTCATGCAGTCGAGCGGCGGACTGGTCGAACATGACGGGCTTCAGGGCAAGGACGCGATCCTGTCCGGCCCGGCCGGCGGCATCGTCGGCATGGTGCGGACTGCGGCGCAGGCGGGGCACAGCCGCGTCATCGGTTTCGACATGGGCGGCACCTCGACCGACGTCTCGCATTATGCGGGCGAATATGAGCGGACCGCCGAGACGATGGTGGCCGGCGTGCGTGTCCGGGCGCCGATGCTGGAAATCCACACCGTCGCGGCGGGCGGAGGATCGATCTGCCATTTCGACGGCAGCCGGTTTCGCGTCGGCCCCGATTCCGCCGGCGCGATGCCCGGGCCGGCCTGTTATCGGCGCGGTGGTCCGCTGACCGTCACCGATTGCAATGTGTTGCTCGGCAAGATCAGACCCGATCATTTTCCCGCGGTGTTCGGGCCGGACGGCAATCAGCCGATCGATGCGGAGGTGGTGCGCACACGCTTTACGGCACTGGCGGACGAGATCGCCACCGCGACGGGCACGCGGATGACGCCGGAGGCGATCGCCGAGGGCTTTCTGCGCATCGCGGTCGACAATATGGCCAATGCGATCAAGAAGGTCTCGATCGCGCGCGGTCACGACGTGACGCGCTACACGCTGACCTGTTTCGGTGGTGCGGGCGGGCAGCATGCTTGCCTGGTCGCGGATGCGCTGGGCATGGAGCGCGTGCTGATCCATCCGCTTGCCGGCGTTCTTTCCGCCTATGGCATGGGTCTCGCCGACATCACGGTGTTGCGGCAGGAAACGTTCGGAAAGCCGCTGGGCAGCACATTGGTGCGGATCGACCGGCTGGCGCGCGAGGCGCTTGCGACGCTGAATGCGCAGGACGTGCCACTGTCGCACAGCATGGTCCAGCGGCGTGCCGCGCTACGCTATGATGGCAGCGACAGCACGATCGAGCTTCCGCTGAGCCTGCCTGACGAAATGCGCGTCGAGTTCGAGGCGCGGCACAATGCGCGCTTCGGCTTCACCTTGCCCGAAACGCCGATCATCGTCGAAACGCTGATCGCCGAGGCGATCGGCCGCTCCTGGGATGAGGGCGGCGTGGTGGTCGTGCCCGAAAAGGCCGAAGAGGACGCGCATGTTGCACCGGCTTCACCATCGGCAGGCTATGCCGAGCTTCGCGACCGGGCATCTTTGCTCGAAGGCGCGCGCATCATCGGGCCGGCGCTGATCGTCGATGCGTCGGCGACCACGGTGGTCGAACGCGGCTGGCAGGCGGAGGTCGATGCGATCGGCAATCTGTTGCTGACCCGCGCAGTGCCGCGCGAGTCTGTCCATGCGATCGGCACCGATGCCGATCCGGTGATGCTGGAGATCTTCAACAATCTGTTCATGGCGATGGCGGAGGAGATGGGCGTCGCGCTCCAGAACACCGCCAGCTCGGTCAACATCAAGGAACGGCTCGATTTCTCGTGCGCGCTGTTCGATGCGGACGGTGCGCTGATCGCCAATGCGCCGCACATCCCGGTCCATCTCGGCTCGATGGGCGACAGCATCCGCACGATCATCGACGCACGGGGCACGAATTCGAAGGGCCGCCCGCACGACGGGCGCGGGATGAAGCCCGGCGACGCCTATGTGCTCAACGCGCCCTATCGCGGCGGCACTCATCTGCCCGACATCACGGTGATCAAGCCGGTGTTCGTCGATGGCCAGGCCGGACCCGCCGCCTTTGTCGCGGCACGCGGGCATCATGCCGATATCGGCGGGATCGCGCCGGGATCGATGCCGCCCGACAGCCGCAGCGTCGATGAGGAAGGCGTGCTGATCGACAATCATCTGCTTGTCGATGCCGGCCGTTTCCTTGAGGCCGAGATGCGCACGCTGCTCGCGTCGGGCACCTGGCCGGCGCGCAATCCGAACCGCAATATCGCCGATCTGAAGGCGCAGGTCGCCGCCTGCGCGCGCGGCGAGAGCGAGTTCCGGCGCGTCACCGCCGACTATGGCCCGGGCGTGGTCCGCGCTTACATGAACCATGTCATCGCCAATGCGGAGGAAGCGGTCCGCCGGCTGATCGAGGGGCTTTCCGACGGCACTGCCGAGGTCGAGATGGACAATGGCGCGGTGATCCGCGTCTCCGTCACGGTGGACAAGGCGAAGCGGTCGGCACGGATCGATTTCACCGGCACCAGCGCGCAGCTGCCCGACAATTTCAACGCGCCCTATTCGATCTGCCGCGCGGCGACGCTGTATGTGTTCCGCACGCTGGTGGACGATGCGATCCCGATGAACGACGGGTGCCTGAAACCGATCGAACTGGTCGTGCCCGCGGGATCGATGCTCAATCCCGCCTATCCGGCCGCAGTGGTGGCGGGCAATGTCGAGACCAGCCAGGCGATCACCGATGCGCTGTTCGCCGCGACCGGCGCGCTTGCCGGATCGCAGGGCACGATGAACAACTTCACCTTCGGCGACGCGCAGCACCAATATTACGAGACGATCGCAGGCGGGGCGGGCGCGGGGCCGGGCTTCGACGGCGCGAGTGCGGTGCAGACGCATATGACCAACAGCCGGTTGACCGATCCCGAAGTGCTGGAGACGCGGTTGCCGGTGCTGCTCGAACAATTCTCGATCCGTCATGGATCCGGCGGTGCCGGCAGGAATGCCGGCGGGGACGGGGTCATCCGGCGGGTCCGCTTCCTCGCGCCGATGCGTGCCTCGATATTGTCCAACCGCAGACAGGTGCCGCCGCGCGGCCTGAAGGGTGGCGAGGATGGCGCAGCCGGCATCAATCGCGTGATCCGCGCGGACGGGCATGAGGAATGCCTGCCGGCGACCGCGGGGGCCGACATGGCGGTGGGCGACGTGTTCGAGATCGAGACGCCGGGGGGTGGCGGATATGGTGCGAAGGACTGAGATTTTGATCGTGGAGGGCAGGGCACCATGACCTATCTCCCGCTGCTCGGCATCCTCGTCGTCGTCATCGGTTTCCTGCTGCGCTTCAATCCCCTGCTCGTCGTCACTGTCGCCGCCTTCGTGACCGGGCTTGCCGCGGGCTTCGATTTCGCCGCGGTGCTTGCCGCGCTCGGCAAGGCGTTCAACGACAATCGCTTCGTCACCGTCGTCTATGTCGTGCTACCGGTGATCGGCCTGCTTGAACGCTATGGCCTGCAGCAACGCGCGCGGACGCTGATCTCCGGCATGCGTGGCGCAACCGCCGGCCGGCTGCTGATCGTTTATCTCGCGCTGCGCCAGGGCCTGTCCGCGCTCGGCCTCACATCTGTCGCCGGCCATCCGCAGACCGTCCGCCCGCTGGTCGCGCCGATGGCGGAGGCCGCCGCCGAGCGCCAGGGTGCGCTGGGCGACGACGATCGAGAGACGGTGAAGAGCTATGCCGCCGCGACCGACAATGTCGGGTTGTTTTTCGGCGAGGACATCTTCATCGCCATCGCCTCGATCCTGCTGATCAAGGGCACGTTCGAGACCTATGGCATCGTACTTGCCCCGCTCGAACTCTCCGTCTGGGCGATCCCCACCGCGATCCTCGCCTTCCTGATCCATGGCGCGCGGCTGCTGCTGCTCGATCGCAGGCTCGCCACGCGCGGCGAGCCGGATGGGGAAGGCGAGCCATGATCACGCTCGGCTGGCTCTATGCGCTGGGTGGCGCGATGTTCGCGGCCTATGCGGTGCTGAGCGCGCGCGACCGAAGCAATCCGAAGCGCTGGGGCAACGCCGCATTCTGGGGGCTGCTCGCGCTCAGTTTCCTGGGGGGAAACCTGCTCGGCAATATCGGCAATGGCGTGCTCGTCCTGTGCCTGGTCGGTCTCGCGGGTTTCGGCGCGATCGGGCGCGGCTCACCCGAGACGACGACGATCGAGGTGCGCGAAGCGCATTCGCAGCGGCTGGGCAACCGGCTGTTCCTGCCCGCGCTGATCATTCCGGCCACGGCATTCTTCGGCACCATCGCCTATAATTACACGCCCTTCGGCCAGTCGGGGCTGTTCGATCCGAAATGGGTGACACTGATCCTGCTCGGCACCGGCGCGCTCGTCGCGATCGGCGTGACGATGGCCTGGCTGCGTCCGCCCGTGACGGCGCCGCTTCAGGAGGGCCGGCGGCTGATCGATTCGATCGGCTGGGCGGTGGTTCTGCCCCAGATGCTGGCGGCGCTCGGCGCGGTCTTCGCGCTTGCCGGGGTGGGGGACATCATCGGTGCGCTTGCCGGCCATGCGATTCCAGAGGGCAATCGTTTCGTCGCCGTCACCGTCTATGCGCTGGGCATGGCAATGTTCACGATGATCATGGGCAATGCCTTTGCCGCCTTTCCGGTGATGGCCGCCGCGATCGGCGTGCCGCTGCTGATCAAGGGCTATGGCGGCGACGCGGCGGTGATCGGCGCGATCGGCATGCTTGCCGGATTCTGCGGCACGCTGATGACGCCGATGGCCGCGAACTTCAATATCGTGCCGGCGGCGCTGCTGGAGCTGAAGGACCGCAACGGCGTGATCAAGGCGCAGATCGGCACCGCGCTGCCGTTGCTCGCCTGCAACCTGTTGCTGATCTATTTCCTGGCGTTTTGAGGGGGGAGTTCGGCTGCTATTGGGCCGCTTGCTGACTGACAGGTTTCGGACAACGATCCAGGGAAAGCTGCCGTTTGCAGACCCCCGACGTGAGCAGTCCGCTCCCGCCCGGCATTCGCAGCGACGACGGCACTCACGGGAGCAGGTGAAGGGAAGAGCCCTAACGTCCTGGCCGGATGATCATGGCGTCCCAATCTGCCACCGCTTCGTACAAACCATTTGCCGGTGCCCCGAAGCTGTCCGATGGAGCCGTGAAGCGCGCCCGCTTAAGCGCGATGCGACATCCCGCCGCGTCCCAGGCATCGTTCCCGCTCGACCGGATCACCGCACATCCGATGGACGCGCCTTTGTCGTCGAGCTTGATGTGCATCGGGATGATCCGCAGTTCAGGCGGTGTTCCGGCGGGGCGCTCTCGCGGAAGGAGCGTCACATCTTCCGGCATGCTGGGCACCGTCGCTAGCATGGGCGCGGTCATCGTGGCCTTGCCCCGATTCCATTCGACAAGCACGGGAAAATCATCCGGACCGACATATGCGAGGCCCTCTTTCAAACTGTATACGCTCGAGAGCAGGGCTTTGCAGGTCGCCGCGTCCAGCCGGGCATCCTTACTGGACATGACCACATTGCAAGCCGCAATGGTTCCGAACCCTTCCTTTTCGACCCGCTTTAACCTCACGCCGACCCTGGCCATTTTTGGAAGCGTCTCTGGGTTGGTCAGCGCTTCCGTCCAGTTCGGCTCGGAAATCACGAATTTATTGTACAAGAAATGAGAGCGGTCCGCCCAATATCCTGTCTCGGTCAAAATATGGCCAGGTGTCGGGGCAAGCAGGAGAACCGGTGGCGGCGCTCCAAATACGGGCGCTGATCGCGAAAAAGACAGGGATGTCGTCACGGTGCTTGCGATCGGTTCGCCATCAGCATTGATGGCAGGTCGGAAACGGATTTCCTGTTGCAGGAACTCGCAGAGCGGCAGCGATACGGGCTGATAAGAATTCGGTTCGCGACGGACGCCACGCCGGATGCGGGCCTCGACCACATGACAATTCGTCTGGCTGCCGTCGGCGCCGACCACGAGCCGTACCGTCGCAGAGGCATCAAATTCACCGTGTTCCGCGGCCAACGGCCCAGGCATCTTCACCTTGGCCATCGTCAAGATCTTACCTGCCTCCGCAAAAGCGGGGAGGCGCACCTGCGGACTTCTCCCGATCACGACGGGTTCGGCCGACTCTACAAAAGCGAAATTCTGCTCGCGAAAAGCCGGATCACCCGCCTGGGCTTCGACGCCGCTAGAGAAAGTCAGTGTCGCGCCGGCAAGTGATGTTGCCGCCAATACAGCGGAGAAAACGTCACCACCGGATCTAGACACGTCTTCCTCTCCCCACGCATATTCCTCTGGAGGACAATATGCGGCATTACGGTGTCAGTTTGCTAAATAATCCAATTCAGCCTCGCTTTCGATCCACGCCGCGACGGTGCGACGTTGTGCGTCGCCTCCGCTCCGCGGCTGCGGCCCCGCCACCATCATGTATTTAGTAAACTGGCACCGTAATTCCTGGCCGGTTTCTGCGGCACGCTGATGACCCCGATGGCCGCGAACTTCAACATCGTGCCCGCTGCGCTGTTGGAACTGAAGGACCGCAACGGCGTGATCAAGGCGCAGATCGGCACTGCGCTGCCGTTGCTCGCCTGCAACCTGTTGCTGATCTATTTCCTGGCGTTCTGAATCATAAAAGGTCTCGACCGCTGTCATCGCTTCGCAACGGAAACGTCGCGGCAATGGCATGATCGGGATGCATAGCCCCTCCATTCTGCATTGCAGCAAAATAGGGGGCCTCAGTGATCCGATTTACGTCCAGCCTGCTCGCAGGCACGCTTCTCTGTGCCAATGCGGCATATGCTCAGACCGCCGAACCTGACACCGCCGACGGCGCGGCCGAGGACATCTCGGCGATCGTCGTCACCGCCAAGCAGACCCGCTCCGCGACCGCGATTCCCCAGAGTGAGATCCAGAAGATCCTGCCCGGCGTCTCGCCGCTGAAGGCGATCCAGACGCTGCCCGGCGTTCTGTACATCACCGCCGATCCCTGGGGGTATAACGAGCAGAACGCCCAGATCTTCATCCACGGCTTCGCCGGCAACCAGCTCGGCTACACGATGGACGGCGTTCCGCTCGGCGATCAGAGCTATGGCAATTACAATGGACTCTCGCCGCAGCGCGCGGTCATTTCCGAGAATGTCGGCCGGATCGTCGTGTCCACCGGCGCCGGCGATCTCGCCACCGCGTCCAACAGCAACCTCGGCGGCACGGTCGAGACCTATTCGTCGAACCCGCTCGATAAATTCGGCATCCAGGCAGCGCAGACTCTTGGCAGCTACAGCACATCGCGCACCTTCGTGCGCGTCGACAGCGGTGATTTCGGCGGCGGAACTCGGGCTATATCTCGGCGGCGCGCCAGCGCGCACGCGCTTGGGATTTCGACGGTATCCAGGGCGGCTGGCAGGCCAATGCCAAGTTCGTGCATGATGGCAAGATCGGCAAGCTGACCTTTTACTTCGACTATAACGACATGACCCAGCCGAACGAGGACGCGACCGTCTTCTTCAAGCCGTCGGCGGGCGGTACGCCGGCGACCCTGGCCCAGCTTTACACACCCTATACCAAGCCCTTTTTCTATCCGGACTTCTCCGGCTATCGCACCTATATCAGCGCGCTCGGCAATTCGCCGGCGACCGAGGGCAGCAATTACCGCAACTATTATTCGGATGCGCAGCGCACCGACTATCTCGGCTATCTCCGCTACGACGTGAACCTGTCGGAACATGCGACCTGGTCGACGACGGCCTATTTCCATCACAATGACGGCGCGGGTGTCGTTGCCGGTCCGCTGGGCCAGTCGATCACGACCGCTCAGCCTTATCTCGATCCCGCTTATGCGACGCTGCCGACCAACTGCCGTTTCGGCGGCAATGCCAACGGCATTCGCCCCACGGCCTGTACCGCGCTGACCGATGCCCAGGCGGCCGCGGCTGGCGCGGCGCTGGTCGCCGCGACCGGTGGCTCGGGCCTGATCACCCGCACCACCGAATATCGCATCGACCGCGGCGGCGTGATCTCCGCGCTCAACCTCGATATCGGCGATCACAAGATCGAGCTGGGCGGCTGGTTCGAGCATAACAGCACGACCCAGTGGCGCCGCTGGTACGCCGTCGACGTCAACAATCCCGCGTCGAGCACACCCTATATCCGTCCGCTCGAGGTCGCGGCGCCGCTGTTCACCCAATATCAGGGCGAGGCGCGGATCAAGCAGCTCCAGCTCCATATCCAGGACACCTGGCAGATGTTCGACAAGCTGCTCGTTCAGGCCGGTTTCAAGACCAGCGCGCAATGGGCGGATGGCCGCTTTCCGGTCCAGCCCAAGGCCGGCTCCCTGTCGGGCCTCGCGGGCGGCCTGCCCCAGGGCAAGATCAACACGATGAACTGGTTCCTGCCCGCGGTCGGCGCGACCTATGACTTCAACGGTCATGAACAGGTCTATTTCAACGTGCAGAAGAACCTGCGCCAATATCAGGCATATCTGGCCGGCGGTGGCGGCCCATGGTTCACCGGCAGCCAGGCGGCGTTCGACGCCTTCGCCGATCAGGGCAAGCCGGAGACGAGCTGGACCTACGATATCGGCCTGCGCACCCGCCGCAGCTTCTCGAACGACATCGGGCTCGAGGCGCAGATCAACTATTACCATGTCGTGTTCAACAATCGCCTGCTGGCAATCTCGACCAACCCGGGCGGCATTGCGGGCAGCGGCATCACCGGCGGTACATCGATCCTCGTCAATGTGGGCGACGTGCAGACCAACGGCGTCGATGCCGCCTTCACGCTCCGCTTCGGCCGTGCACTCTCATTCTACAACGCGACCTCGTACAATCTGTCCAAATACAAGAGCGACTACACCTCGGCCGCGACCGGCATCGGCGGTGCGACGGGAAGCTGCATCGGCGGTTTCGTCGTCACCGGCGGTGTCGTCCCGACCTGCGGCAAGCAACTGCCCGGCACGCCGAAGTGGATGAACAAGACGGTCATGACGCTGACTGCCGGCGCGTTCGATGCACAGTTGATCGGCGACTATATCGGCCGCCGCTTCGCCACCTTCAGCAACGACATCAGTGTGCCTTCCACTTTCCTGACCTCGCTGCGCCTCGCCGTTCGCGTACCGGAAAGCATCCTGCCGCTGCGCAAGACGGAGTTCGCGCTGAACGTCACCAATCTGACGGGCGAGAAAGGCAAGTCGACTCTGTCGATCGGATCGGCGACCAACAGCTTTTCCGCCTATCCGATCGCGCCGCGTCAATGGTTTCTGACGGTGTCGGCCGCTTACTGAACCCGCAGCAATTTTATCGCCGGTGGGGTTGCGCCCACCGGCGAAGCTCGCTGGAAAGACCCGCCAATCCATCCTTGCCATTTAGCTTCATGGCCGAGTTGGTATAGGCGGGCGCCATGACCGCTCTCACCCAGGACATCGCCGCACGTTTCGCGGCACTCGCGCTCGGCCATGTCCGGCGCGAATACCCCCACAAACTCGATCACGTCATGGACGGGCCGGAGGATGTGCTTGGCCCCAGGGCGCTGCATCCGATCTTCTACGGCAGCTTCGACTGGCATAGCTGCGTCCATGGCTATTGGCTGCTGCTGTCGCTGGCGCGGCGGTTTCCGCAGGCGCCGTTTGCCGCGGAGGCGCGCGCGCTGGCCGATGCGATGCTGGTCCCGCACAAGGTGGCGGGCGAACTCGCTTATCTCGATCGTGCCTATACCGGCGGGTTCGAACGGCCTTATGGCTGGGCATGGCTGCTGGCGCTGCATGGCGAAGCGGCGCGCCATGCGGACGCGGAATGGGGCGAGGCGCTTGAACCGCTGGCGCGCGAATTTGCCCAACGCTTCCGTGATTTCCTGCCGCGGCAGACCTATCCGATCCGCACCGGCACCCATTACAGCACGGCCTTCGCGCTGGTGTTGACGCTCGACTGGGCTGAGGCGCACGATCCGGCGCTGGCGGAGCTCGTTCGCGCTCGCGCGGTCGATTATTTCGGCGGCGATCGCGGTTGCCCGGGATGGGAGCCGGGCGGCGACGAATTCCTTTCGTCCGCGCTCATCGAGGCGCTGTGCATGCGCCGCGTTCTGCCCGCATCCGATTTCCGCGCCTGGTTTGCCGGCTTCCTGCCGGGGCTGGCCGTGAGCGAACCGGCCAGCCTGTTCACGCCCGCGTTCGTGTCCGATCGCAGCGACGGCAAGATCGCGCATCTCGACGGCTTCAATCTCAGCCGCGCCTGGTGCTGGCGATCGATCGTTCCGGTGCTGGATGCGCCCGAGAAGGGACTTGCGCTCGGTGCTGCCGACGCGCATCTCGCCGCGAGCCTGCCGCATGTCGCAGGCGACTATATGGGCGAGCACTGGCTGGCGAGCTTCGCGTTGCTGGCTTTGACCGCGGGAGAGGGTGAATGAGTGGCGTGACCCTGTTCGACTATTATCGTTCGTCGGCCAGCTATCGCGTCCGCATCGCGCTCAACCTGAAAGAGGTTTCCTACGACAGCGTTGCCATCCATCTCGTCGATGGCGAGCAGCGGGCGCCCGCCAATCTGGCGCGCAACCCGCAGGGGCTCGTGCCCACGCTGGAGATTGACGGTCACCAGCTGACGCAGAGCCTGGCGATCATCGATTATCTCGACGCGAAATACCCCGATCCGCCGCTCGTCTCGCGCGATCCCGCGCGGCGCGCGCAGACTCTGGCGCAGGCGCTGCTGATCTCTGCCGACATTCATCCGATCGATAATCTGCGCGTGCTTGCCTATCTGCGCGACGTGCTGGGCGTCGATCAGACGGGCCGCGACGCCTGGTATCGCCACTGGGTGGCCGAAGGCTTCCGTGCGCTCGAAGCTCTGGCCGCAGACGCCGGCACGTTCCTGGGCGGCGAAGCGCCCGATCTCGCCGACATCTGCCTGGTGCCGCAGATGTTCAATGCTCGCCGCTTCAACCTGCCGCTCGACGAGTATCCGACGCTGGTGCGGATCGACGCGGCGTGTGCCGCGCTGGAGCCGTTCGCGGCGGCACATCCCGATCGCGTGGAGCCGAAAGCATGATTCGTCGCCTGGGATTGGCGCTTGCCTGTGTCGCCACACCGGCCCTGGCGGAAAGCGAACCCGAGATCGTCGTGACCGGCCATGGGCTAGAGGAAGCCAAGGGCGATGCGGTCTACGACATCGTCCAGATCGATCGCGACAGGTTGATCGGCAGCGCGAGCGGGCGGCTGGAGGATGTGCTGAAGGACGTTGCCGGGCTGCAGCAATTCCGCCGTTCGGACGCGCGTTCGGCCAATCCGACCAGTCAGGGCGTGACGTTGCGCGGGCTTGGCGGCAACGCGTCGAGCCGTGCGCTCGTCGTCCTGGACGGCGTGCCGCAAAGCGATCCGTTCGGCGGCTGGATCAGCTGGCCATCCTTCGCACCCGGCCGGCTCGACCATGTGCGCGTCACGCGCGGCGGGGGCAGCGGCGTGCTCGGGGCGGGGGCACTTGCCGGCACGATCGAACTTACCAGCGCTGGGCCCGATAGCCTGGCGCGGTTCGGCGGCGGTGTCGCCTATGGCAGCCGTGAATCGATCGCGGCCGACGCGACCACGGCGCTGCGCCTTGGCGCGGGCTTCGTGACGATCGGCGCGGACTACGCGCGCAGCGACGGCTTCATTCCGATCGCCAAGGGTGATCGCGGGGCGGCCGATCGGCGCGCGCCCTATGAACAGGCCAGCGTCGCCGCGCGTGCGGTGATTCCGGTCGGTGCTGACACCGAATTGCAGGCGAACATGCTCGCCTTCACCGACGATCGCGATCGCGGCTTCGCCTTTACCGGCAATGGCGGCGACGGTGCCGATGCCAGCCTGCGCCTGGTCGGGCGCGGCCATTGGGGCTATTCCGCGCTGGCCTATCTTCAGGTCCGCGATTTCTACAGCGGCTTTGCCAGCCTCAGCCCAGGCCGGGCCAAATCGACGGCAGTGGCCGAGCAATACAATGTGCCATCCACTGGCCTCGGTGCGCGGTTCGAACTGCGGCCACCGCTGGGTGAAGCGCTCGAGCTGCGCCTGGGCGCGGACTGGCGGCGCACGAGTGGCGTGACCAAGGAATATTTCTTCTACAGCGCGGCGGGCGTTCCGCAGCGCGGGCGCGAGGCAGGCGGTCATAGCGATACCGCGGGTGCCTTTGCCGAACTGAGCGCGGATCTGGGCAATGCGGTGACGCTGACCGGCGCTGCGCGAATCGATCGCTGGTGGATCGGGCAGGGCTTCCTGCGCGAACGCAATTTCTCGGGCGGGCCGCTCATCACCAATGCCGTTTATGCCGCACGGCAGGGCTGGGAGCCGACCGCGCGTGGCGGGATCGCTTATCGCCCGGTGGAAACGGTCACGCTGCGCGGTGCCGCCTATCTCGGCTGGCGTTTGCCGACGCTCAACGAGCTGTATCGGCCGTTCCGTGTCGGCAACGAGACCACTCAGGCCAATGCTGCACTCAAGCCCGAGACGCTTTCTGGCGTGGAGGCGGGGGTCGATTGGCGTCCTAACCGATCGACGCGGATCGGCGCGACGCTGTTCTCCAACCGGATGGACGATGCGATCGCCAATGTGACGCTGGTCGCGGGTGTCACACGACGGCGGCAGAATCTGGATGCGGTGCGCGCGCGCGGCGTCGAGTTCGACGCTGCTTATTCAGTCGGCGATCTGCGCTTCTCGGCATCCTATGCCTATACCGACAGCATTGTCCGTGCCTCGGGCATTGCCGCCTCGCTGAATGGACTGCATCCCGCACAGACCCCCAAGCATATGGCGTCGACCACCCTCGGCTGGCAGCGGCCGTCGGGGCCGTCTGCCTCGGTGACGCTACGCTACGTCTCGGTGCAATATGAGGATGATCGCAACGTCCTGCCGCTGCGCGACGCCTTCACTGCGGATGCGCGCGTACTGGTGCCGATCACATCGGGTCTTTCGATCGAGGCGCGGGGCGAAAATCTGGGCGACGTGCGCGTCGAAGCTGCGCGCGGTGATGATGGCGTGATCGAACGCGCCAGTCCGCGGACCTTGTGGCTCGGGCTGCGCGTCGCGACGCGATAGGATCTAGGTTCAGCCTCTAATTCACCGTTCGTGTCGAGCCCTTCGACTGCCCGCCAGGGCGGGCGCTCAGGATGAACTTCGGCCCCAAGGGCCGAAGTCGAGACACGCAGCGCGATGCCCAACGTCCCTCGACTTCGCTCGGGACAAACGGTGCATTGGCACTCGTCCGAAAACGCAGCAGTTCAGTCGGGCTTCTTTTTCGTGCTGCGATTGACGTAGAGCATCGCGGCGACGACCGCGGCCGAGCCGATCGCGGCGCCGAGGCCCGCAGTGGACCAGCGCGAAGATCTGGTTTCGGCCTTGGCTGCCGGCTTTGCCTTGGGCTTTGCGGCAGCGGCTTTGGCCGGCGCACGCTTGGTGGTGCGCTTGACCGGCGCTGGTTTCGCTTGAGACTCGTCGTCAGACATCCGGCACTCCGCGCTACGCGATCCAGAAGAATTTGGTCGGGGAGAGAGGATTCGAACCTCCGGCCCCTGCCTCCCGAAGACAGTGCTCTACCAGGCTGAGCTACTCCCCGACCGATGCGGAACCGGCACGAAGCCGGTAGGCAGGCGGCGGCTTATAGCAGCGCTTCGCGGCTCCGCAAGCCCGCTTCAATCACCACGTGCGGCGATCATCTCGGCGACGTTGACGAATTTGCCGCGCGGGCTGCCGTCGCGGGCGCGTGCGACCTCCGCCGCTTCGATTTTCTGCCAGTCACGGAAGGTGACGACGTCGACGCTGCGTGATTCGAGCAGTGCGTCGAGCCCCGTCCGCCCCGCCTTGCGCGAGGGGTCGGCAAGGTCGGCGGCGATCTTTTCCGCGATCATCTGTCCGTCGGGGCGGTTGGTGCCGATGGTGCCGGTGGGACCACGGCGCGCCCAGCCGACGCAATAGAGGCCGGGCAGGATGCGGCCCTCGTCATTGGCGAAGCGTCCGCGGCCATGTTCATAGGGCACGCCTTCGATCTTCGGGGTGCTGTAGCCGATGCAGCTTACGACGAGGCCGCATTCGATCGTGTAGCGTTCCCCGGTGCCGCTCGATCGCAGATCCGCGTCCAGCACGGTGCGTTCCACGATGATTCGCTCGACCTTGCCGTCGCCCTCAATCGCGACAGGCATGGCGAAGAAATCGAAATCGATTCTGATCGGCTTGGCGGCGTTGGTCGCTGCGAAATCGCGAAGATGCGTCACCGATTTGCGCATGCCCGGCTCGAGCAGCGCGTCGTCGCCCAGGGGCGGCAGGTCCGCCGGGTCGACATGCGGCGCGGCGCGCTCGAGATGGCCGAGTTCACCCAGTTCCTTGGGGGTCATCGCGATCTGATGGGGGCCGCGGCGGCCGAGGATGGAGATGGTGCGGATCGACGATCCGGCCAGTTCCGCCAGCGCGTGATCGACGATGTCCGAGCCCGAAAATTCCGCTGGCGTTTTTGAGAGGATGCGCGCGACGTCGAGCGCGACATTGCCGTTGCCGACGACGACCGCGCCTGCCACGTCGAGCGGGGGCGACAGATCGGCGAAATCGGGATGGCCATTATACCAGCCGACAAAAGCGGCCGATCCGACCACGCCGGGCAGATCATCGCCGGGAATGCCGAGTGGCCTGTCGTTGGGCGCCCCCGTTGCCAGCACCACGGCGTCGTAGAGCGACTGGAGTTCGTCGATGCTTACGTCGCGACCGACCGAGACATTGCCGACGAAGCGGACATTCTCGCTCAGCGCGACGGCTTCGTAGCGTCTCGATACCGCCTTGATCGACTGGTGATCGGGCGCGACGCCGAAGCGGATCAGTCCGTAGGGGACGGGCAGGCCGTCGATGACGTCGATCCTGACGTCGCCGCCGAAGAGCTTCTGGCAGGCTTCGGCCGTATAATAGCCGGCCGGTCCGGAACCGATCACCGCGATATGCCGCATGGGCCGCTCTCTCCTTATTTTCGAGGATCGTAGCGCGGTGCCGGGGAGGCGCAAGGGGCGTTGGCAAGCGGTGTCGAGGTCGGTGGATCCGGATTGGATACCATCCCGCAGCGTCATTCCCGCTTTCGCGGGAATGACGCGTAAGGGTTCTCAGCGCACCACGGGCAGCTCGATATAGGACGCGTCCTCGCCAGCATGGTGGATGACATTGTCGGCGACGACGCCCTTGCTCTCGCGTTCGTTGGCGCCGCCGGTGTTCAGGTTGCGCACGAATTTGGGGAAGCTCGACGAACTCACCTCGACGCGGATGCGATGGCCGGCACCGAACTGGATGCTGGTCGTCATCGGCGTCGGGCGGATCGTATAGACCTTGCCCGGCTCCATCATCTTCGGCTTGTCGTAACCGTCGCGGTACCGCGCGCGGAAGATGGTGTCGGCGATGATCCAGGCGGTGCCGTCGGGCGCCACGTCGACCAGCTTGACCGTATAATCGGTGTCTTTTGCGCTCGACGAGACCTTGAGCACCGAATCGACGAAGCCGCTGACGTTGAGCGGCGCCTTCAGTGGTTCGCTGGTATAGACCAGCACGTCGTTGCGTGCTTCCACGCCGCGCTGGTCGAATGCGCCCGGCACGACGATCCCGCCATTGCAGCAATCGCCTCCGCCTACGGTCTGGACGGGATTCATCGGATCGTAGCGATAACGGTCGGCAGTTTCGCCCGATGGTGGCGCCGCGCTTTCCAGCCGGCCATTGCCGTTCAGGCTGTTCGCCGCTCCGCCGCTGCGCAGATACAGGCGCATCATCTCGGTGCCCTTGGGTGGCCAGCTTTCCGCGGTCTGCCAGCGATTGGCGCCCATCTGGTAATATTGGACATGCGGCGTGCTTGCCGACCAGGCGGCGGTGTCGCCCTTCAGCCAGCGGTCGAACCAGGCGAAGATGGTGCCGTTGACCTTGAAACTGGTGTCGCCCATGGCGCGCTCGCCCACGACGGTGTTCGGGCCCTGCTTCCAATATTGGCAATGCGGCATCGGGCCGACCACCGCATATTGATTGGCGCTGGCTTCCTTGTCGGTGCCGGCCGCACGGGCGTGGTTGAACAGCTCCAGATTGGGTCCGATCGAGACATCGTACCAGCTGTTGAACCACAAAGCCGGAACGCCCCAGCCCATATCGTCATGATACAGGCCGCCTTTGCGCCACGCCGGATCGGCCGGCGTGCGTTTGATGAATTCCTCGAAAGTCGCGGGCGGCTCGCCCAGGTCGGAGAGCATGGTATCGACCGGCAGATGCTTGATCTGCTTGTTCCAGTCGACCTTGGGCTTGTTGCCGGCGAGATCATTATAGCTTGCAATGCGGGCGCGCATCGCCGGGTCAAGCCCCTTGGGCAGTTCGGCGCGCAAGGGATTGTCGACGCCGTAGAGCCACACGAAGAACAGGCTGCGTGGGACACCCCCGGTGTACCAGTTTCCCTGTTCCTGGAAGCGGCCGACCTTGCCGATGCCCGCACCCGACGCCATCGGCACCATCGCCGCGTGCGCGGGATGATTCTGTGCGGCAAGCGCAAGCTGCCATTCGGCGGAGGATGAGCAGCCGAGCGTGCCGACCTTCTGGTTCGACCAGGGCTGCTTCGCGATCCAGCTCAGCGTGTCGTAGCCGTCGGTCTGCGGATAGCCGAGAATCTCGTATTTCCCTTCCGAGAAATAGCGACCGCGCTCGTTCTGGACGATGAAGACATAGCCGCGCTTCACCGCCTCCAGCGCCAGCTCCTGCGTGTTCCCGCGCAACACATGCTCGTTATACGGCGTCTTCCATAAGATGGTGGGCAGCGGGCCGGTCGCGCCCTTGGGCCTGTAGATGTTCGTAGATAGGCCGACGCCGTCGCGCATCGGCACCAGCACTGCGGTTTCCGCGGTCGCCAGCTCCAACATCTCCCGCGTGGCGGCTTCGGGCGAGTATTTGGAATAATCCTGCGCCGCGACGGGCAGATGGAGCGTCAGCGCCACGGATATGGCCAGGATGGCACGCTTCATCGGACAATCTCCCCCTCATCTTTTCGCGTCTTGTTCCGCCACCTGTTCATATTGTCAAGGAACGGGCGCAATCGGGATGAATTTTTCCTATATGAAAATCCAGCGCGCCATCCGCGCCAGCGTCATGGGGCAATGCCGAGCCCATCGCCATTCTTGCCGGCGGGCAGGCGGCGAAGCACCTTGCCGCTCTTCATGTCGATCTCGGCGACCTCGTTGCGATAGGTCTCGGCGGCATAGAGCCGCCTGCCGTCTCGCGTGAACAGGATCGTGACCTGACCGGCCTCCTTCTGCCCGCTGACGGGCACGGACCGCAGCACCTTGCGGCTGGCCACGTCGATCAGCGTCAGCGTGCCCGAATGGATGTTGGATGTGACGGCGGTCTTGCCGTCCGGGCTGATCGCGACCCGGATCGCGACCGGATCGATGGGCAGGGTGGCGATCGTCTTGAGCGTCGCGGTGTCGACGATCCGGACATGGGGGGCGCTCAGGTCGCCGACCCAGAGCTGCTTGCCGTTCGGGGTCAGCGCGATCCCCTCGGGCTGTCCGCCGACCGCGATGTCGGCGATCTTGGTGCGCTTGTCGATGTCGATCACGCTGACCGTGCCGGAGCGGATATTGGCGACATAGGCCCGTCCGCCGGTCGGCGCGATCGCGACCATGTGCGATCCCTCCTGATCGGTCGAGATCGCGCTGACCGCGCCGCTCGCGGGATCGACCAGAGTCAGCGACTTGCTCTTTTCCGTGGTCACGACCAGCCGGCCGTCGCGCAACCAGGCGATGCCGTGCGGCGCGACATTGGGGGACAGGTCGATACGTTTCACCCGGCTGGCGCTCGCCACGTCGAAAATGTCGAGCGTCGTTCCGCCATAGGCGACGACCGCAGCTTGCTTGCCGTCGGGCGAGATCGCGATTTCGTGCGGCATGTGCGCGGTCTCGACGCGCGCGCGTTCCTTGCCGGTGGCAAGGTCGATGAAGCTGACCGTATCCTCCGCCTTGTTGCCGATCAGCAGCGTCTGCGCTGCGGCGGGTGTCGTCAGGGCAAGGCCCAGGGCAAGCAGGACGGATCGGCGCATCGGAATCTCCTTTGCGCGGATGATTTGCACAAGGCCGCTCAAAAGCAAAGCGCCGCCCCGGCGAACCGGGACGGCGCTTGCTTCAGGCTTTTGCCGTCGCTTATTTCCTGGCGACGGGCGCTGCGGCTGCCGCATTCTCGGGCAGGCCGCCAAGCTGCGTGACCAGCTTGGTATAAGCGTCGAGATAGGCGAGCACGATGACCTGGCCGATCTCGGTGTTCTGGTAGCCGCCGCCACCGGCTGCGGCGAAACCGCCGCCGAAGAAGCCGCCGCCGGCAGCGCCGCCGCCGAAGCTGACGTCCGACTTGCGGGCATAGCCCTCGGTCAGCGCCTCTTCCTCAGTGGTGCGGCCGTTCACGATCGACAGCGTGACGTTCGCTTCCTTCTTCTTGACCGAGACGCCGCCGGCAATGCCGCCGATCACCCGGCCGGCACCGCCGAACAGGCCGCCCAGTGCGCCCAGCGCAGCGCCACCGCCGCCGCCACCGCCATTGGCGTTCGCGCCGACGATGTTGGGCTCGAGATAATAGTCAGCGGCCTTGACCTGGCCCTTGCCGAGGTTCGAACCCGACTGGAGCTCACCCGAGTCGGCCATGGCGCGCTCCATCGCGCGGCTCTGCATTGCACGGCCGCGATTGACGATGGTGAAGCAGCCGGACTGCTGGACGAACACCTTCAGGATCGCTTCCGGGCTGCCGAGATTATAGTCGCGCCACCACTGGGTGTCGGGCTCGACGATCGCGACGGAGCCGAGTTTGCGCGTGCAGCGCGGGATTTCCTGGGTGCCGCGGGCCTGTTCCTGGCGGGCGGACGAGCCCTTCGTATCTTTCGCCATCGCTGGCGAGGCCGCCAGGCAGAGCGAAGATACGATCAGCGCGGAAGTCAATTTAACGGACACGATATTCTCCCCAATGATATTCGGCGACATGTGCGTGAAATCCTTCACGCCCCCCGAAGCCGAGATGCAATTCCTGTGCGACCCGCTTGTTACGGTGTGACGTCGCAATATCACCAAACCCGCATAGGCGTAAGTGTCCTGCGTCACAGCCTGAATGTCGCTCGACGCATTGCATCCGTCGGGGTGGAGCACAGTCTGTCGGCATTCATATGGTGTTGATCGATGACATCGGACGACAGCGATGCTAGGCGCGCGCAATGACCCCGCTCGACAAAATCCGCAATTTCTCCATCATCGCGCATATCGACCATGGCAAGTCGACGCTGGCGGATCGACTGATCCAGCACACCGGCGGCCTTACCGCGCGCGAAATGTCCGCCCAGGTCCTCGATAATATGGATATCGAGAAGGAGCGCGGCATCACCATCAAGGCGCAGACGGTGCGCCTCGACTGGAAGGGCCATGTCCTCAATCTGATGGACACGCCCGGCCATGTCGATTTCGCTTATGAAGTGTCGCGTTCGCTCGCGGCCTGCGAAGGCGCGCTGCTCGTTGTCGACGCGGCGCAGGGCGTCGAGGCGCAGACGCTGGCCAATGTCTATCAGTCGATCGAGCATGATCACGAGATCCTGCCGATCATCAACAAGATCGATCTGCCGGCGGCGGAACCCGAGCGCGTCCGTGCGGAGATCGAGGATATTATCGGTCTCGATGCATCGGAAGCGGTGTTCGCCAGCGCCAAGTCCGGCATCGGCATCGAGGAGATCCTCGACCAGATCGTCGCGAAGATCCCGCCGCCCAAGGGCGACCGCGATGCGCCGCTGAAGGCGATGCTCGTCGACAGCTGGTACGATCCCTATCTGGGCGTCGTTATCCTCGTCCGCGTGATCGACGGCGTGTTGAAGAAGGGCCAGCAGATCAAGTTCATGCAGGCGGGGACCGTCCATCTGGTCGACCGCACCGGCTGCATGCGCCCCAAGATCGAACAATTGCCTGAATTGGGCCCGGGCGAGATCGGCTTCATCACCGCGCAGATCAAGGAAGTCGCGCAGACGATGGTCGGCGACACGATCACTGACGCGAAAAAGCCCGCCGCCGAGGCGCTGCCAGGGTTCAAGGAAGTCCAGCCCGTCGTCTTCTGCGGCCTGTTCCCGACCGATGCGAACGATTTCGAGAAGCTGCGCGAGAGCATTTCCAAGCTGCGGCTGAACGACGCGTCGTTCAGCTTCGAGATGGAGACGAGCGCGGCCCTGGGCTTCGGTTTCCGCTGCGGTTTCCTCGGCCTGCTCCACCTGGAGATCATTCAGGAGCGGCTGACCCGCGAATATGATCTCGACCTGATCACCACCGCGCCGTCGGTGGTCTATCACATCAAGCTTACGCACGGCGCCGGCCAGCTCGAGCTGCACAATCCCGCCGATATGCCCGATCCCAACAAGATCGAGGAGATCGAGGAGCCGTGGATCGAGGCGGTGATCTATGTGCCCGACGACTATCTCGGGCCGATCCTGAAGCTTTGCCAGGATCGTCGCGGCATCCAGAAGAACCTGACCTATGTCGGCGGCCGCGCGCAGATCACGTATGAACTGCCGCTCAACGAAGTGGTGTTCGATTTCTACGACCGGTTGAAGAGCATCAGCCGCGGCTATGCCAGCTTCGACTATCACCAGATCGGCCATCGCTCCGGTGATCTCGTCAAGATGAACATCCTGGTGAACAACGAGCCAGTCGATGCGCTCAGCATGATTGTCCACCGTGTCGCGGCCGAAGCGCGCGGCCGGCACATGTGCGAGCGGCTGAAGGATCTGATCCCCCGCCATCTGTTCAAGATCCCGATCCAGGCGGCGATCGGCGGCAAGGTGATCGCGCGCGAAACGATCGCGGCGCTGCGCAAGGACGTGACCGCGAAATGCTATGGCGGCGACATCAGCCGCAAGAAGAAGCTGCTCGACAAGCAGAAAGAGGGCAAGAAGCGCATGCGCGAATACGGATCGGTATCGATCCCGCAGGAAGCGTTCATCGCGGCGCTGCGCATGGGGGATGACGCCTGATGGCCGAGCGCTTCGAACGCCATCGCCAGCCTTGGACGAGCGACGAGCTTCAGAAGCTGCATCTGCTCGCCAAGAAGGGCATGCCGCTGAAGGCGATGGCCAAGGCGCTGACCCGCAGCGAGGAATCGATCAAGGATCGGGCGAAGATCGACGGGTTGAAGATCGCGAAGCTGCGCTGACGGCTTCGCGTCCGATCCGTTTCAATCGGATCGGACGCCACTCCGGCGCATCGGTGGCCGGTATGGCCAATTCCGCCGTTTGCTGTGGGACGAGAGCTGCATGACGCAGATTTTCCCCGCCAGACTCTGATTTCGTGGTTCGTTTTCGCGATTGGCGGCAAACAGGAAAGTCGTTCGAGCACTTCCTGCGTTATTCCGCAGGTAATCGCTCGCGACATTCGGCCGCCGGCGCAAAAATTCAGCATGATGATGGATGGGATCGCTTCGGTTTCGGCGTCGATATGACTGTCGCAAGCGCTGTTGTTCGGCGTGCTGCTATCAAATCATTTTTTTACGACGAGTGTGGCACTCATGCATCACTTGGCCAAATAAAAAACCGGTCGTCATCGCGGTGCAACATTTGGGCCTTTATGGGGGCGCCGTGCTGTTGCAGTGCAACGTAAGTTTCGGACTGCGAGTCGCCTTTGAGGGAAGGCTGCCGGGTCCAACAAGGGGACTATCCATGAAGAATACGCTTTATGTCGGCGTGGCCTTTGCCGCGCTTTTGATTCCGGGCGCCGCGTTCGCTCAGTCGACCGGCTCGATCGATTTCGACGAGAAGGAAATCGTCGTCACCGGCGCGCGGACCGACACTGGCGTTGCCGGCGTCCTCGCGCCCGACACCAGCAAGGCGAAGGCTGTCCTGACCCAGGAATTCATCGGGCGCCAGGCGCCGGGTCAGACGATCAACGACATCATCAATCAGCTTCCCGGCGTCTCCTTCCAGAATAACGATCCCTTCGGTTCGGCTGGCGGCAAGCTTTATATCCGCGGTTTTGACAATACGCGTATCAGCCAGACTTTCGACGGTGTGCCGCTGAACGATTCGGGCAACTATTCGCTGTATTCGAACCAGCAGGTCGATCCCGAACTGATCGAGCAGGTCAATGTGAACCTGGGCTCGACCGACGTCGACAGCCCCACTGCTGCGGCATCGGGTTCGACCGTGAACTATCGCACACGCAATCCCTACAAGGATTTCGGCGCGAAGATGGCCGGCTCGGTCGGTGAATATGGCTTTTTCCGCCTATTCGGCTCGGTGGATACCGGCGAAATCGGCCCATGGGGCACGCGCGCATTCTTCGCCGGCAGCCATGCGGAGAACAACAACGTCTTCAATCTGACTGGTCCCGGCCGTTCGGTGGGGCGGATCGACAAACAGCAATATAATGCTCGCATCTATCAGCCGCTCGGCTCGAACGGCGACTTTATCTCGGTCGCCGGGCATTATAACCAGAACCGCAACAACTTCCTTGGTTCGGTCGCGCTGCGTAACGACGCGAACCTGACCGTGACCAACCGCTTCCCGCAGACCAAGGACGAGCGCTTCTATGCGATCGCCCGCTGCCAGATCACCAAGGCGGTGCCCGAAACGGTCGCTCAGATCTCGGCGCCCGGCTATGTCGATCCCGACGCGGCCAATTCGTGCGGTTCGACCTTCGACGAGCGTTTCAACCCGTCCAACACCGGCAATATCCGCGGTGCTTCGAAGTTCACACTGACCGATGGCCTCGTGCTGACGGTCGATCCGAGCTACCAGTACACCAAGGCCAATGGTGGTGGCACGGCGGTCGGCCAGGAAGGTCGTCGCGACGTCAATCCGGTCGGCGGCAATTCCAACTGTCAGACGCTGCCGGCGGCGGCCAATCTGAGCTGTCAGACTGGCTATATCGGCGGTACGCCCTATTACGGTCGCGATCTGAACGGCGACGGCGATGCCCTGGATTCGGTCCGCGTGCTCGCGCCCAACCAGACCATCACCAAGCGTTTCGGCGTGATCGCGTCGCTGCGCTATGACGTCGATGAGCATAACACGGTCCGTGTCGCCTATTCCTGGGATCGGGCGCGTCACCGCCAGACCGGCCAGACGCAGGTGCTCGATCTCGACGGATCGCCGCTGGACGTGTTCCCGATCAATAACGGGCTCGCGGACGGCGCCGGCAACATTCTGCAAAGGCGCGATCGTCTCTCGTACGCGATCCTGCACCAGATCGCCGGTGAGTATCGCGGCGAATTCTTCGACGAGAAGCTGACCGTGAACGTCGGCCTGCGCGCACCGTTCTTCAAGCGCGAACTGACCAACAACTGTGCAACCTCGAGCGCGTCGGGCTTCGTCGAGTGCTTCGGCACCAATGCTGCCGGGCTGGCCGCATGGCTTGCCAACAACCCCACCGTGATCGTCGGTGGCGGGGTAACGTCGCCTGTTCAGGGGCCGCAGACGCGCACTTTCAAGTATAACAAGCTGCTGCCGAATCTCGGCCTGACCTACGACATCACCAATCGGGCCAGCATTTTCGCGAATTACTCGCAGGGCCTGCAGGTGCCGCGCACCGACTCGCTCTATAACAGCTTCTATTTCCCCGCTGCGACCGATCAGGCGAACCCGCGGCCGGAGACGACGACCAATTATGATCTGGGTGTCCGTTACCGGTCGTCGACGTTGATCGCGCAGCTCTCGGTCTGGTTCACCAAGTACAAGAACCGCCTTGCCGAAGCTTATGATCCCGATCTGGATCGCAGCATCTTCCGGAACCTCGGTACGGTGGACAAATATGGTATCGACGGCAGCGTCTCCTACCAGCCGATCCCCGAGATCTCCTTCTACGTCTTCGGTTCCTACCTGAAGTCGGAGATCAAGGACGACCTGCTGATCACCGAACTCGTGAACGGTACGACGATCACGCCGATCTATTCGCCGACCAAGGGCAAGCGGGAATCGGGTCCGCCGGTCTTCACGCTCGGTGGCCGCATCCAGGGTAATCTCGGTCCGCTCGAAGTGGGCGTGCAGGCGAAGCGCACGGGCAAGCGTTATGTCAACGATTCGAACCTGCCGATCTACGCGACGCCAATCCTGGGCACTGCGCCCAACCAGGTCGGTACCGTCGTGTTCCCGGCGGCAGCGCCCGCCTACACGCTGGTCGACATCGACGCGCGTCTCTCGCTGAAATTCCTGGGTCTCAACGACAAGACCTTTTTCCAGCTGAACGTGACCAATGTGTTCGACAAACTCTATGTCGGCAGCTTCGACGGCGGAAATCAGTCGCCCGTCTATAACGCGACAACCCGCGCGCTGACCGGTTACACCTCGCCGATCTTCGTGCAGATCGGCCCGCCGCGTACGGTGATGGGTTCGCTGGTCTTCGCTTTCTGATCGCGACGATAAACGAACAAAAAGAGCCGCCGTCCCGAAAGGGGCGGCGGTTTTTCTTTGCGGGATGGATGCTGGTGGGCGGCCTTACGCCGCTTCCACTGCCTTGTTGTAGACGCTCTGGCGGGGCCGTTCGAACAGCTTCATTACCATCGGCTCGAAAAAGTCGATCGGGGCGCTCTCATATGCCGGGTCGAACGCCGTCTGGTCGTATGTCTCGCAGAATTCCGCGCAGGCCTCGAAATGCGGATGGCCGCGGAATTTCTCGCGAAGGTCGCGATCCAGGCCGACATAATGGAAGAAATAATAGCCCTGGAAGATACCGTGCTGAGCAGTGATCCAGTGCAGTTCCTCGGATACGAAGGGCCTGATGATCGCGGCGCCGATGTCCGGGTGGTTGTAAGCGCCCAGCGTGTCGCCGATGTCGTGGATCAGTGCCATCACCACATAATCGTCGGGGCGTCCGTCGCGATACGCGCGCGTCGCGGTCTGCAGCGAGTGCTGGAGCCGGTCGACCGGGAATCCGCCAAAATCCCCATCGAGCAGCTTCAGATGATCGAGTACGCGCCTGCCGCCGCTGGCAGCGAAGGGGGCGAAGTGGCTGCTGATCACCTGCCAGTCGGCCTGTGTGCCGTCCGTCATGGCGGTGAACGTCGCGCGATCACGCGTCTGGTCGTTCATGACTCGTCTCCTCTTCCATCAGACTAACCCGGCCCGGATCTATTGGGTAGTCGGGTTGGAGAGACGGCTGCGCCGCGTCTTCTTGAACCAATAACGAAATCTCAATTTTTCAATTAATATCCTATTTGGTTCGTTATTCTCAAGGACATGAGCCCATTTTTCGGGCGTTTTGAGAGAGGCGGGGGATGCTGGCACGCGTCGCGCTTCACCTTCGTCGTTCGACGCGATACAGCGACGCCATGGCGAGCATCGGGCTCAAGCGACGGCCGTTCTTCGACGACAAGAACCGGGCCTTCTGGAACCTCCAGTCTGCGGGCTGGGCGGGCTATATGGTGCTGCGCGCACTGTCGGGCTTCTCGAACGGCTTTCCGCTCGAATTCCTGGTGCCGCTGCTGATCCACGTCGTGACCGGCTATTCGCTGACCCTGGTGCTGGGTGTGATCTATCGCATGGTGATCAGCCGTGCACGGATCGTGACCTGGGGTGTCACGGTGGTCGCGATCATGGTCGCGACCTTGCTGTTCGCGGTGATCGACGCCTGGGTGTTCTCGACGATCAACAAGCCGGATACGCCGTTGTCGAGTGTTCTGGTGCTCGGCACGCTGACGCTGGATTTTACCATCCTCGCTGCCTGGTCGGCGCTCTATTATGCGATCAACTTCTACCTGATCGTCGAGGAACAGGCGGATCAGCTGGTCAAGCTCGACGTCCAGGCAACCTCGGCGCAGCTCGCCATGCTGCGCTATCAGCTCAATCCCCATTTCCTGTTCAACACGTTGAACTCGATTTCGACGCTGGTTCTGCTGAAACAGACCGAGCGCGCGAACATGATGCTGTCGCGCCTGTCCTCATTCCTGCGCTATACGCTTGCCAACGAGCCGACCGCACAGGTGACGCTGGCGCAGGAGGTCGAGACGCTGAAACTCTATCTGGAGATCGAGAAGATGCGCTTCGAAGACCGGCTGCGCACCCATTTCCTGATCGAGGACGATGCAGCGAAGGCCAGGCTGCCTTCGTTGCTGCTCCAGCCGCTCGTCGAGAATGCCATCAAATATGCCGTGACCCCGCAGGAGGAAGGCGCGGATATCTCGGTCGAAGCGCGACTGGCCGGAGATCGGGTGCAGATCACCGTGTCCGACACTGGGCCGGGGTTGAAGGACAACGCGATCAGGCCCAGCTATTCCACAGGAGTGGGTCTGGCCAATATTCGCGATCGCCTCGCCCAGGCGTTCGGACCCGAGCATCGATTTGATGCGGGTTCGAAACCAAGTGGGGGGTTCAGCGTTATATTGGAGTTCCCACTCATATTGGACGAACAGCCGAAAGTGGCCGCATGACGATACGTACCATTCTGGTCGACGACGAATCCCTGGCAATCCAGGGCATGAAGCTGAGACTGGAAGCCCATGACGATGTCGAAATCATCGATACCTGCCTGAACGGTCGCGAGGCCATTCGCTCGATCAAGACCCACAAGCCCGACCTCGTCTTTCTCGATATCCAGATGCCCGGGTTCGACGGCTTCTCCGTCGTCCAGGGCCTGATGGAGGTGGAGCCGCCTCTGTTCGTATTCGTCACCGCCTATTCCGACCATGCGATCCGCGCATTCGAGGCGCAGGCGATGGATTATCTGATGAAGCCGGTCGAACCCGAGCGGCTGGCCGACACGCTGGATCGCGTTCGCCAGCGCCTGGCCGAAAAGCGCGGTCAGGAAGAGGTCGAGCGGCTGAAGGAAGTTCTGTCCGAGGTTGCGCCCGACGCGGTGGACCAGATGGCGGGCGAGTCCGATGGCCATGCCGCGAACCGCTACGAGAAGCTGATCAACATCAAGGATCGTGGCCAGATCTTCCGGGTCGATGTCGATTCGATCGAGCGGATCGACGCGGCCGGCGACTATATGTGCATCTATACCGGCGACAACACGCTGATCCTGCGCGAAACGATGAAGGATCTCGAGAAGCGCCTTGATCCCCGCCGCTTCCAGCGCGTGCACCGCTCGACCATCGTCAATCTCGATCTGGTCAAGCAGGTGAAGCCGCACACGAATGGCGAATGCTTCCTGGTGCTCGATTCGGGCGCGCAGGTGAAGGTCAGCCGCTCCTATCGCGACGTGGTGGCGCGCTTCGTTCACTGATCGGCCGCCGCGCCAGGCAGCTTCCGCATAGCTGATTCCGACCGAGGGGCCTTGAAAAGCCCTTCGGATACGCCTGCCCGTTTCAGCGGCGCTGGCGACAGCGGAGGTTTGGCGCGCGCGGGCTGGGGTGGCGCGGCCATCACCACGAAAGGCGGATTTTCATCATGCGTCGGCCTTCACGGCGGGTCGGCTGGGCGCCGCTTCGCGTCACGCTGCTCATTCTCTGTCTTTCCGGACTGATCTATGGCGAGTTGGAGGACTGGCGCTGGCCAGCCCTTTTCGACGACGTGCCGGCATCGCGCGAACCATCCGATCGGATATTGGCCCCGCAGGGAGCGGAGATGCCGTCGAAGCCGGACGGCACTGCGCGCCCCAGGCAATCCGTTCGTGACGAGCCGATCGCCGCTGGCATCCGCTTCGGGCTATGCCACAGCGGCGGCGGCGCGAATTGCGTGGTGGATGGCGATACCTTCTGGCTGAACGGCACGAAAATCCGGATTTCGGACATCGACACGCCGGAGACGCATCCCTCGCGATGCGCGGTGGAGGCTGATCTCGGTGCGAAGGCGACCCGGCGGCTTCAGGCGTTGCTCAACCAGGGCGATCTGAAGCTGACCGGCAGTGGTCGCGATATCGATCGATATGGCCGCAAGCTGCGGGTCGTCATGCGCCGGGGCGAATCGATCAGTGATATCCTGGTGTCGGAGGGGTTGGCCCGCCCTTATGGACGCGGCCGGCAATCCTGGTGCGAATGACGATGCATCCTTGCGCGCTGCGATGCGTTCAGGACGGACCATTCATCTCCGAGGAGAGCATCATGACCGATACCAGCCAGATCCGCGAGCATATGGAAGTCATCGGCGCCGATGGCGTCCATGTCGGCACGGTCGACAAGGTGGACGGCCATCGCATCAAGCTGACCAAGAAGGATAGCGGGCAGGGCAGCCATGAAGGCCATCACCACTATATCTCGACCGGCCTGATCGCGGAGGTCGAGGGCGACAAGGTTCGCCTGTCTGCCAACGCGGACGTCGCCGTGACCTTCGAGGAAGAGGAAGCGGGCTGAGGCCTCCGATCAAGCCGATCATATCCGTCGATCGGGCGAAATCCGCGCCGTCACCCTGAATTTGTTTCAGGGTGACGGCGGGAATCAATCCTCCACGATCATGCTCGTCCGCTTTGTGTCGGGCACCAGCAGAAATGCGATCGTCGCGATCCCGATCAGCGCGGTGATGTACCAGTAGAAGGCGGCTTCGACGCCTTGCTGCTTGAACCACAAAGCGACGGCTTCGGCGGTTCCGCCGAATGCCGCGTTGCCGATGGCATAGGGCAGCGCGACCCCCAGCGTGCGGATATGGGCCGGGAACATCTCCGCCTTCACGATTGCGCCGATGGACGTGTATGGCGCGATCGCGATCAGCGGTACCAGACTCAGCACGAAAGCCATGACGGGATCGGTGGTTCCGGCCAGCATGGTGAAGATGGGCACGGTCACGAGCATTCCGGTTACTCCGAACCACAGCAGCAGCGGTTTGCGTCCTATTTTGTCGGACAGCAGGCCGAGCATTGGCTGGAGCAGCATGAACACGACCAGCGCCAGTGCGGTGATCTGAGTCGCCGTGTCGCGGCCGAAGCCGCTGGTGTTGACCAGGAATTTCTGAAGATAGGTGGTGTAGGCGTAGAAGGCCGAGGAACTGCCGGCCGTCATCATCACCAGCAATATGGTCGGACGAAGATGCGCCTTCAGCAGGTGCCGCGCCGACGAGGTGGGCAGCGTCTTGCGGTCGATTGCCTTGAACGCCGCAGTTTCGGCGAGATTGCGGCGTAGCAGATAGACTGCCAGCGCCAGCAGCGCGCCGATCGCGAACGGAATGCGCCAGGCCCAGTCGCTGATCGCGGCCTCGCCGAGCCCGGCCTGCATTGCCAGCAGCACCGCGAGTGCGGTCAACTGGCCGCCAATCAGCGTCACATACTGGAAGCTGGAATAGAAACCGCGCCGGTCATGCGTCGCCATTTCGGACAGATAGGTGGCGCTGGCGCCGTACTCGCCGCCGACCGACAGGCCTTGAAGCATACGTGCGAACAAAAGGATCAGCGGCGACAGGGCGCCGGCCTGTTCGTAGGTCGGTGCGATCGCGATGATCAGCGAGCCAGCGAACATCAGGCCGACCGAAAGTGCCAGCCCGGCTTTCCGGCCATGCCTGTCTCCGTAGATGCCCATCACCCATGCGCCGAGCGGCCTCACGAGGAACCCGACCGCGAAGATCGCGGCGGTGCTCAACAACTGCGCGGTGGGATCGCCTTTCGGAAAGAATGCGGGCGCGAAATAGATCGCAAGCGACGCATAGGCGAACCAGTCATACCATTCGACGAGATTTCCCGCCGACCCGCCGATGATGGATTTCAGTCGCTTGGCTTCGATCGGCATGGGGCCCCCTCGTTTTTTGTCTTATGTGCGGCGCTGTCGCGACGGGCAAGTACGGTGGCGCGACGGGCAAACGCGGTGGCGCGACGAGCGCGGCTTGTGCCGGTCGGTCCAGCGCTTATGGTCGTTCCGGTTTCGGCGGCTCGGAAGGAATGGAATGCACAAGGCCCGTCTCGCGTCTGTAATTGCCCTGATGGCATTGGCGGGGTGTGTCCGCCCCAGCGAGCCCGCACCGGCCCCACCTGCACCCTCACCGGCAACGCCGCCGCCGCCTGCGCCAACACCGCCGCCGCCCGCCCCCGCCGCGGACTGGACGGACCGCACGCCGACACCGGGCGACTGGACCTATCGCGAGGATGCGGGCGGCTCGTTGGCGTCGTTCGGGCAGGCAGGGGCAGCCGCGCGCTTTGCCGTGCGCTGCGAAAAGGCGGCGCGACGTATCCGATTCGAACGATCGGGCGTGCTCGATCCGGGCAGCAGTGCGCGCCTGACCCTGACGGCGACGACGGGGAGCGCAAGCTATCCGCTCGCCAACGTGGCGGGCGCGCCGCCGAGCGTGGCCGCGTCCACGGGCGCAAACGACGGGTTTCTCGACCGGCTTGTCTATACGCGCGGCCGTTTCCTGGTCCGCACCGACGGCGCGGAAGACATGGTGTTGCCCGGCTGGGCAGAGCTGACGCGGGTCGTGGAGGATTGCCGAGGTTGAGGTTTCGGCGCGAAGCGGCGGATTCTGACAAGAAAATAAATCAAAACAAGTCTTGTGTCGCGAATCGCGATGATTCAAACATTGTGTCGTGCCAAGCGGCACAAAGGCTTCAACAAGCGAAAGGAGGTGATCCGATGTCTCATGGTTCAGCAGTGAGGTCGGTTCAGTCCGTTCGGGGGACGCGCCGCTGATAGCGCGATAATGGTCTCCCGGGCTGGAATCTCCGGCCGCTGACCATGTTAGGGGGTTGCCGGGCCATCAGGCCCGGCAGCCTCTTTTCATATCTGGCGCAAGCTGCGCGTGGATATGTCACCGATTTGTCAAAAAATTGCAGCGAACATCAGCATCTTAACCGATGTTGCAGCGCGGAATGTTGAAATTCCGCACTTTTTCGCGCGGCCTTTACCAGTGATTCACCGACTTTCTCTACACCCTCGGGCATGGATTTCGCCTTTGCCCGCTTCGAACGGCTGCTCGCTCGGCCGCTGGGGGTCGTACCCGACTTTCCGGTGCTGCTTGCGGGGCTGTCTGCACAGCAGGCGGTGACGGTCACTGCACGTCGCCAGATTCTGCTCGAGCGCGACACGACCGATACGGGCAACTGTCCCGATCCCATGATCATGTTGTTCGCACAGGGCGCCGCCGTTTCGTCGGCGGATCTGGGCGGCAGCTTCAATGTCGCGACTGCCCGACGGCTCTCATCCGGTCTGCAAACATGACCGTGACGTTTACCCTCCGGCTTTAGGCTTATTTCAACGTCCCTGGTGTAGTGGGATTCATCACGTTCGCAGATCGATCGAAACTGGTTTGAGGTAGGAATGATCGAAAATCAGAAAATAAGGCCTGCTCAGGTGATCGGCCCCCTCGGGGAACCGCTCACGCTTGAGTCACTTCCACCGCCATCGACGACACGCTGGGTCGTGCGCCGCAAGGCCGAGGTGGTCGCCGCGGTCAATGGCGGCTTGTTGTCGGTTGACGAAGCGTGCGAGCGCTATGGTCTGACGTTGGAAGAATTTGCCGGCTGGCAGCGTGCCGTCGACCGTTCGGGCATGCCCGGACTGCGGGTGACGCGCATCCAGCACTATCGTTCTCTTTACGAGCGCCAGCAGCGCTACTGAGCTTTCGGCCGACCAATTCGGCTTTCTTGCCCCACCCGCCGACACCGGCGCGGTGGGGATTTTCTTGTCAGGCAATCGCCCGATAGCCGTGACGCCTACGGAACAAAGATATCCGGCTGATCGTATTATCTTGCCACAAGCCGCCGACGCTCAATCGTGCGGCAGAAACAGGAGGACCGTCGAAATGGGTATCATTCTTTGGCTCATCGTGGGCGGCATCATCGGCTGGTTGGCCAGCATCGTGATGCGGACCGATGCACAACAGGGCATTTTCCTGAATATCGTCGTGGGCATCGTCGGCGCGTTCATCGCCGGGCTCTTCATCAGCGGCGGTTCGATCAACAATTCCGGTTTCGATGCGCGCGCACTGATCGCATCGTTCGTCGGTGCGATCGTGCTGCTGGGTATCGTCAATCTGGTGCGCCGCGGTCGCGTTCGCTGATCGCCGCCAATAGCGAAAAAGGGGCCGCGCGGGATTGTCCGCGCGGCCCCATTTTTTATGTCCGGTCGGCCGTGACGATCATTCCAGCTCGAAGCTGACCGAAACGGTGATGCCCACCGACTGTTCGCCGGCGACGATCGTCGTGTCGGCTTCCTTGCCGGCCATGGCCGAGCGCATATAGGCGATTGGCGGGGCCGGGGCGTAGCCGCCCGACTCGCTGATCGACAGGATCCGCTTCACCTTGAGCCCCGCAGCGCTGGCATAGAGATCGGCGCGCGCGCGGGCCTTGCGGATGGCGTCGGTGCGTGCCTCGTCCTCTGCGGCTTCCGGCTTGTCGATCTGCAGGCTGGGGCCGTTGATCTGATTCGCGCCCTGCGCGACCAGCGCATCGAGGATCGTGCCGCTTTTCGCAATATCGCGAAAGCGGATCGAAACGGTGTTGGTCGCCTGATATCCGGTGATCACCGGCGGCACATTCTCGCCATAGCGATATTGCGGATTGAGGCTGACACTGGCCGTCGCGATGTCGCGTTCGGCGACATCGGCCTTGCGCAGCGCGGCAACCACGCCGGACATGCGCTGTGCATTTTCCCGCATGGCACCTGCGGCATCGGCGGCTTGGGTGACGACGCCGGCGCTGATCACGGCAACATCCGGTACGCGCTTCGTTTCGCCGGTCGCGACGATGTCGAGGCGAGTGCCCTGAAGAATGGGGAAGGGCACCGAAACGGTCGTCTGTGCCGCAAGCGCGGTCGGCGCGAGGGCGAGAGCGGCGAGCGCCGCGGCGATCGGGGCCTTGGTCATGGAATCATTTACTCCTTGGATCCGCTAAAACGCAGCGGAACCGTTCCAAGAGCAGAACGACGCTGCACGGAAGCTTAATGACGCGTGCGGCCCGCCATGATCAGGCGATAAAGAACGAGCAGCACGATCGAGCCCATCGTGGCCCCGATGATCGTCTTCCACAGGCTGCTTGTCTCGCCGGGTTCGGAGATGCCGAGCATCTGGCTGACATATCCGGCCAGCACCGCGCCGGCGATGCCGATCAGGATCGTGACGACGAAGCCACCCGGATCGCGCCCCGGCATGATGAACTTGCCCAGCGCACCTGCGATCAGCCCGACAAAAATCCACCAGAAAATTTCCATTTGCCGTCCCCGCTGCGCCGCCCGGGCCATCTTGTCCCGCCACACTGTGGATTTGGCAAGTCCGAAGGTGGGGATACCCGCCAGAATCGCTGCGGTTCCGCTTGATCGGCAACGTCATCCGGAGCAGAGCGCGCGGTCCAAAAAGTCCCGCTTGAGACTACTGACCTATTGATGTAATACACCGCCGGTATGGGAACCGGCTCGTAGCTGAAGGCATGTGATGATGAACTATGAAACGCGTTTGACGGCGAACGACGGCGTCGAGCTGCTTTCCGACGAGGAGCGTCGCCAGCGTGGACGGCGACGGCTGCTCATCATCGGCGCGATCGTCCTGCTCGTCGTCGCATTGGCGGCCTATTTCGCGTTCAAGAAAAGCGCGGATAACGGCGCCGCGGCTGCAGCGGCGGCACAGGGCCAGGCGATGCCGGTCGTGACCGTTGTCGTGCCCGGCCGCCAGGCGGTCGACCATGTCATCTCGGTCACCGGAACGCTGGCGGCGCGGCGCGAAATGCCGGTGGGCGTTGCAGGTGAGGGCGGTATCGTCGTCAACGTGCTGGTCGAGCCCGGTCAATGGGTCGGCGCGGGCCAGGTGCTCGCCACGATCGACCGCTCCGTCCAGGTGCAGACCAATGCCCAGCTTGCCGCGCAGATCAATGTGGCGCGGGCCGATGCCCGGATTGCCCAGCAGGATCTCGATCGCTCTCAATCCCTGGTGTCGCGCGGTTTCGTGTCGAAGGCGGATGTGGATCGCAAGACCGCGACGCGTGATGCGGCGATTGCGCGCGTCCGTGTTGCGGAAGCATCGCTTGGCGAATCGCGTGCGCGCGTCGGTCGCCTGGACATCCGCGCACCGGCTGCCGGGCTGGTGCTGACCCGCAATGTCGAGCCCGGCCAGGTGGTCAGCTCGGGCAGCGGTGTGTTGTTCCGCATGGCCAAGGGCGGCGAGATGGAATTGCTGGCGCGACTGAGCGAGACCGATCTTGCCGGTCTGCCGATCGGCGCGCAGGCGGAAGTGACGCCAGTGGGCACCGATCGCAGCTTTGTCGGCCGCGTATGGCAGGTCTCGCCGGTCATCGATGCGACGTCACGACAGGGCATTGCGCGCCTTGCGCTTCCCTATGATCCGGCAATCCGTCCGGGCGGCTTCGCCTCTGCGCGGATCGTTCGCGGCACGCAGGAGCAGCCGCTGCTGCCGGAATCCGCGGTGCAGAGCGACGAGAAGGGCAATTTCGTCTATATCGTCGGCCAGGGAAACAAGGTGGAGCGCCGCCCGGTCACGACGGGAACGGTGACGGCGACGGGCATCGCGATCACCGGTGGCCTGACGGGCACCGAAAAGGTCGTGATGCGTGCGGGCGGCTTCCTCAACCCGGGCGAGACGGTCAAGCCCGAGCTGCCGCGCAAGAATTGAATTCAGCCGGGCCTGTCGCTGACGGGCGCCGAGACATGGACATGAAACGATGAACTTCAGGAACATCTCCGCCTGGTCGATCCAGAATCCGGTCGCCCCCATCGTGCTGTTCATCGGCCTGACGCTTGCCGGCATCGTCAGCTTCATGAGCATGGAGGTGCAGAACAACCCGGATATCGAATTCCCGCTCGTCATCGCGTCGATCTCGCAACCCGGCGCTGCGCCGACCGAGATCGAGACGCAGATCACGCAGCGCGTCGAATCCTCGGTACGCAGCATCGACGGTGTGCGGAATATCAGTTCGACGGCGAGCGAGGGCTCGTCGACGACGATGGTCGAGTTCCAGATCGGTACCGACATCAACCAGGCCGTCAACGAAGTGAAGAACGCGATCGACCAGATCCGCGGCGAGCTTCCCGACGGGATCATGGAGCCGTTCGTCCAGAAGGAGACGACCGCGGGCGAGCCGCTCGGCTATTTCGCGGTCCAGGCCTCCGACATGACGATGGAGCAGTTGAGCTGGTTCGTCGACGACACCATCGCCAAGCGGCTGATGGCGATCAGCGGCATGGGCAAGGTCGAGCGCAATGGCGGCGTCGATCGCGAAATCCGCGTCATCCTGGATCCGGCGCGCATGCAGGCGCAGGGGGTAACCGCGGCGCAGATCAACAATGTGCTGCGCCAGGTGAATATCAACGCGGCGGGCGGCAAGGCGGAGATCGCAGGATCGCGCCAGTCGGTCCGCGTGCTAGGCAATGCGGCCGATGCCTTTGAACTGTCGAAGACTCAGGTCTCGATCGGCAATGGCCGCACCATCCAGCTCAGCGACGTCGCGACCGTGACCGACGGCTTCAGCGAGCAGGTCCGCATCGGAAAGGTGTCCGGCAAACAGGTCGTCAGTTTCTCGATCTCGCGCGCACGCGGCGCTTCCGACGTCTCGGTCTTCCACGCGACCGAAAAGGTCATTGCCGCCGTCGAGAAGGAATATCCCGGGGTCAAGGTGATCCCGATGTTCAACACCGTGGTCTATACCGAAGGCCAGTATCACAGTTCGATGGCGGCGATGGTCGAAGGCGCGGTGCTGGCCGTCGTCGTCGTGTTCCTGTTCCTGCGCGACTGGCGGGCCACCGTCATCTCCGCGCTTGCCATCCCACTGTCCGCGATCCCGACCTTCTGGATCATGGATCTGATGGGGTTCACGCTCAATTCGCTGTCACTGCTCGCGCTTGGCTTGGTCGCGGGTGTGCTTGTAGATGACGCGATCGTCGAGATCGAGAATATCGTCAGACATATGCGAATGGGCAAGACGGCCTATCAGGCGTCGATCGACGCCGCGGACGAGATCGGCCTCGCGGTCGTCGCGACCACATTCTCGATCGTCGCGGTGTTCCTGCCGGTCGGCCTGATGCCGGGCGTTTCGGGTCAGTTCTTCAAGAATTTCGGCCTGACCGTGGTGGCCTCTGTGCTGATCAGTCTCGCCGTCGCGCGCATGATCACGCCGATGATCGCCGCCTATTTCCTGAAGGCGCATGGCGAGGCCGAACACGGCACCGGGCCGCTGATGGATCGCTACATGAAGGTGCTCAACTGGTCCCTGCACAATCGCTGGTGGACGATGGGGATCGGCGTTGTGGCCTTTGCGACGACGATCGGCATGTTCTTCGTCATTCCGATGCAGTTCTTCCCGACGGTGAACCAGGATACCAGCCAGGTCCGTATCGAGATGGTGCCGGGCACCACATTGCGACAGACCGAGGAGGTCGCCGAGCGCGTCAACACGCTGCTGAGAAAACAGCCGGAAGTGGCGCTGACGATGGAAGGCGTACGCGAGGGCAGCGGCAACATCTATGTCAGCCTGCACAAGAAGCGGGCGCGCACCAGCATCCAGTTCGAGCGCGATCTTGCGCCCCAGCTTGCCAATATCGCCGACGCCCGCGTCTATTTCCAGGCCCAGAACAGCGGGGGCGGCACCGGGCGCGACATCTCGGTGATGTTGTCGGGCTCCGATCCGGTATTGCTCGACCAGACGGCGGCGAAACTCGTCGAACAGATGAAGGGCCTGAAGGAAGTCCGCTCCCCGCGCGTCAATGCCGACATGCGGCGGCCGGAACTGATCATCAAGCCGCGGCTCGATCTGGCGGCGCAGCTTGGCGTGACCACGTCGGCGCTCAGCCAGGCGATCCGCATCGCGACACTGGGCGACATTGACCAGAACAGCGCGAAATTCTCGCTGTCCGATCGTCAGGTGCCGATCCGGGTGATGCTGGCCGAAGGATCGCGGCGCGATCTGTCGACGATCGAGAATCTGCCGGTGCAGACCGCGAATGGCGGCTCCGTGCCACTGAGCCGCGTCGCCGAGATCGGCTTCGGTTCCGGACCCGTCTCGATCCAGCGCTACAACCAGAATCGCCGCGTATTCATCGGTGCCGATCTTTCGCCGGGCACGGTCAAGGGGACGGCAATGACCGCGATCAACGCTTTGCCGGTCATGAAGAACCTGCCGATCGGCGTGTCCAACGCACCGTTCGGCGAGGACGAATGGCAGGCGGAGATGATGAAGAGCTTCGGTATCGCTCTGTTCTCCGGCATTCTGCTGGTCTTCGCGGTGCTTGTCCTGCTCTACAAGCGCTTCATGTCTCCGCTGGTGAACATGGGATCACTGCTGCTGGCGCCGCTCGGCGGCCTGATCGCGCTGCTCATCATCGGGCAGCCGATCTCGATGCCGGTCTTCATCGGCATATTGATGCTGTTCGGCATCGTCGCGAAGAACTCCATCCTGCTCGTGGATTTCGCGATCGAGGAGATGCAGTCGGGCGCGGACAAGTTCCACGCGATCATGGAGGCAGGTCACAAGCGCGCTCAGCCGATCGTGATGACCACGGTCGCGATGATCGCGGGCATGGTGCCGACCGCTCTGTCGCTGTCGGGTGACGGCGCCTGGCGCGCGCCAATGGGCACCGTGGTGATCGGCGGCCTGATCATGTCGACATTGCTGACGTTGCTGATCGTGCCGGCGGGCTTCAGCCTGGCTGACGGGTTCGAAAAGCGGGTCGGGCCGATGCTGCGTCGGCGGTTGCTGACCTACAAGCCAGGCGATGACAAACTGCCGGCCGCGCCGCATCCAGCGGAGTGATCGGCGCACGTTGTGGAAAAAGGCTTGAACCATTTCGCGACCGGATCATTCTGATCGCATGAATGTGTTTGCGCGCACGGGCATTTCCCGGCTCAGTCCCGTCCAGAGCGGCGCGGCGGGCATGCGCGTGGTTGCGACGGGCCTGCTCGTCGCGATGGCCTGCGTGTATATTGCCGCGCGCGCGTTCGAGGACCGTCATCCGGCACTGGGCTTCGTCCGCGCCTTTGCCGAGGCGGCGATGGTCGGCGGACTGGCGGACTGGTTCGCGGTGACCGCGCTTTTTCGCCATCCGCTCGGCCTGCCGATCCCGCATACCGCGATCATCCCGCGCAACAAGGATCGGATCGGCGACACGCTGGCGCTGTTCCTCAAGGACAATTTCCTGACGCCGTCGGTCGTGGCACGGCGGATGTACAAGGTCGATGTGGCCGCGGCGATCGGCCGTTTCCTCGACAATCCCGACGTGACGGGCGAAGGCCGGCTGCGCCAGGGGGCGTCCCGGCTGTTCGCGACCATCCTCGATGCGCTCGATCAGGAACGGCTGGGCGGCATGGTCAAGTCGGCGATCGGCCAGCGGCTGCGCGCACTCGATGTCGCGCCGATCCTGGGCCAGGCGCTCGAGGCTGCGATGAAGGAGGGGCGCCATCTGCCGCTTCAGAAAAGCATCATCGACTGGGCGGGGCAGACGCTGGCGGCCAACGAGAATCTGATCCGCGAGATGGTGCACGAGCGCGCCAATACGGTGTTGCGCTGGACCGGGCTGGACGAGGATATCGCCAATGCGATCATCAAGGGCCTGCACAAGCTGTTGTTCGACATGGCCGACGATCCCGATCATCCGCTACGCGCCAAGGTCAACGAAGCGTTCGCGAACCTCGCCTTCGACATGCAGAACGACAAGGCGATGAAGGCGAAGGTCGAACAGTGGAAAGGCGTGATCCTCGAAAATCCGGCGCTTCAGCGCTGGCTGGACGGGCTATGGGAACAGGCGCGGACCAGTCTGCTCAAGGCCGCGCGCGACCCGGACGCAGTGCTGGCCGGCAAATTCGGCGAGGCGATCCGCCAGCTTGGCCAGACGCTGCAGCATGATGCGCGCCTGCGCATGACGATCAACCGCTTCGCCCGCCGCGCAGCGGTTGGCGCAACCGCAAGCTATGGCGACGGCATCGTCCGGCTGGTTTCCGACACGGTGCGCGGCTGGGATGCGCAAACCGTCACCGATCGGCTCGAAAATGCCGTTGGCCGCGATCTGCAATATATCCGCGTCAACGGCACGTTGGTCGGCGGCCTGGTCGGGCTGACCATCCACACGCTCAACATCTGGTTCTGAGGCGAGTAGCCGTCGTCAGCCCAGGCTGACGCGCTCGATATCCGCGCCGACCGCCTGCAGCTTTTCCTCGAGCCGCTCATAGCCGCGGTCGAGATGGTAGATGCGGTTGACCTGGGTTTCGCCCTCGGCGGCGAGGCCGGCGATGATCAGGCTCATCGACGCACGCAGATCGGTCGCCATCACCGGCGCGCCCTTCAGCCCCGCAACGCCGCGCACCACGGCGGTACGGCCGCGGACCTCGATATCGGCGCCCATGCGTGTGAGTTCCGGCACGTGCATGTAGCGATTCTCGAAAATCGTCTCGGTGAACATGCTGGCGCCATTGGCCAGCAGCACCATCGCCATGAATTGCGCCTGCATATCGGTGGCGAAGCCGGGGAAGGGCGCGGTGGAGAGCGTCAGCGGCTGGAGCTTGCCCTGCGCGGAGATGCGCAACCCATCCCGGTTCTCTTCGACGATGACGCCGGTCTGGCGCAACGCGGCAATGGTCGCGCCCATATCCTCGGCGCGTGCGCCGACCAGATCGACGGTTCCGCCGGTGATCGCGGCGGCGCAGGCATAGCTGCCCGCCTCGATCCGGTCGGGCATCACCTGATAGGTGGCGCCGTGGAGCCGGTCGATCCCCTCGATCGTCAGCGTCTCGCTGCCGATGCCGTCGATCCGCGCACCCATGGCGACAAGGCAGCGGCACAGATCGACGATTTCGGGTTCGCGTGCGACATTGTGCAGACGGGTCGTGCCCTTGGCGAGCACGGCCGCCATCACCGCATTCTCGGTCGCGCCGACCGAGACGACGGGGAAGGTGAAGTCGCCGCCGGGCAATCTGCCGCCCGGTGCGCTTGCCTTCACATAGCCTGCGGCCAGCTCGATTTCAGCGCCCATGGCTTCGAGCGCCTTCAGGTGCAGGTCGATCGGACGATTGCCGATGGCACAGCCGCCAGGCAGCGACACCGTGGCTTCGCCTGCACGCGCCAGCAACGGGCCGAGCACCAGGATTGAGGCGCGCATCTTGCGGACGATATCATAGGGAGCGACGGTGGAGGTCACCTTGCCTGCGCGCAGCGTCATCACGCGCCCGAAATCCTCGGGCCGCGCGCCTTCGACCATCGTCGAGACGCCGAGCTGGTTGAGCAGGTGGCCGAAACTGTCGACATCGGCCAGGCGCGGCAGGTTCCTGAGCGTCAGCGGCTCGTCGGTCAGAAGCGCGCAAGGCAGCAGCGTCAGTGCCGCATTCTTTGCGCCGGAGATGGGAAGGCGGCCTTGGAGCGTTCTGCCGCCCCGGATGATGATGCTGTCCATGACGCTTCCTTAGAGCGCTTCCCGAAAAAGTGGGAACCGGTTTTTCGGTCGGGAAGCGCTGAAGATATTGGTTGAGAGGTGTTCTGATCCGTCAGGTCGGTTCGGCCCTGGCGGATAAGGCCCCTGCCGCTCACCCCCAGGCTTGCACAAACGGGACACAAGTCATTGCACATTATCAATAAAATTGGAGCCGCATTGATCGGTGTTAAGGCGCGCAGGCGAATCCATCCGCTAGGGGTTGTTTCGTGCGGGAAATCACCTGGTCCCATCGATGACGCGAAGCTGCTTCGCAGAACGTCTGGAGCGGTATTTGCCGCTGACCGACCGGGAGAAACATGCGCTGGGCTCTCTCGAAGATCATCAGAGGGATTTGCCCCGCGGCACGACCATCGTGCGTGAAAATGATCCGACAGACGAGATCTATGTGGTCCGCCATGGCTGGGTGATGAGCTATGTCATCCTCGACGACGGCAGCCGGCAGATCCTGCGTCTGCATTTTCCCGGCGATATGATCGGCATGTCGAGCACCGCATTTGCCGAAGCGACCGAGACGCTGGTGACGCTGAGCGATGCGGTGATCTGCCCGTTCGACAAGGCTGCGTTGCGCATCGTCTTCGAAGAGCATCCGCGGCTTGCCGCGTTGTTCCATATCGTCGCCCAAGCGGAGCGCGTCTCGTTGACCGACCGGCTCGCTTCGCTCGGTCGCACCTCGGCGAAGGCGCGTGTCGCCGCATTGCTCGTCGATGTCCTGATGCGCCTGCGTTTCCTCAATACGCGCATCATCGACACGATTCCGTTCAAGCTGACCCAGGAAGAGATCGGTGATGCGACCGGGCTGACTGCGGTTCATGTCAACCGGATGATGCGTGCGCTGAGCGAGGAGGGGCTGATCGCGCGTCGCGACGGCCATGTCCATATCCTGGACGAGGCGGCTTTGGCGCACACTGCGAACTATGTGAATCGCTATGCGGAGCTGGATCTGCGCTGGCTGCCGAAGCCGCGCTAGGAGCGCATGCTTACTTGACCGCGCCCATGTCGCCGGGTGATTGATCGTCATGCTTGCAACCACCGCCGTCAGCACGATCGCGCAGACCATCCAGCTTTCGGTCGCGCCCGTTTTCCTGCTCGCGGGTATCGGCGCGATCCTGAACGTGATGGCGGGGCGGCTCGGGAGGGTCGTCGATCGTGCGCGCATGCTCGAGCAGTTGCATCCCAAGAGCACCGGGCCCGAGCATGATCGTCATGTCTGGGAATTGCGGCTGCTCGATCGACGCATCGCGGTGATCAACGCCGCGATCTTCGTGATCGTGATGAGCGCGATCGCGGTCTGTTTGCTCGTCGCTTTGCTGTTCGTCGCGGAACTTACCCATCTTGAGATCGGCAATGCGGTTGCGATCGTCTTCGTCCTGTCGATGGCGCTGCTGATTCTCTCGCTTGCGCTTTTCCTGCTCGAGATCCGGCTGGCGCTGCGCAGCATTCGCATCCGCGAGGAACTGCTCGAGCGCGAGGTGCGTCGCACTTTGCCTTGAACGTGCCGCTGCGCTATGGCGCGTGGCGCAATGACCCCCGATTTCCAGCTAGACGGTCCGCTCGCGAAGCGGCGCATCGTCGTCGCCATGTCAGGCGGCGTCGACAGTTCGGTCGTGGCCGCGCTTGCGGCCCGCAGTGGCGCGGAAACGATCGGCATCACCTTGCAGCTCTACGATCACGGCGCCGCCGTTGGCCGCACCGGAAGCTGCTGCGCGGGGCAGGATATCCGTGACGCCCGCGCCGTCGCCGATCGGCTGGGCATCGCCCATTATGTGTTCGATCACGAAAGCGCGTTCCGCCAGTCGGTGATCGAGGATTTCGCCGACGAATATATGGCCGGGCGCACGCCGATCCCGTGCGTGAAGTGCAATATGGGGGTGAAGTTCACCGATCTGTTCCGGCTCGCCAAGGAACTCGGCGCCGACTGCCTGGCCACCGGCCATTATGTTCGCCGCGTCATGGGCGTGGATGGTCCCGAACTGCACCGCGCCGCCGACCCTGCGCGTGACCAGAGCTATTTCCTGTTCGCCACGACGTCCGCACAGCTCGACTATCTACGCTTTCCGCTGGGGGGATTGCCCAAGCCGCAGGTGCGCGAGATCGCGTCGGAACTCGGGCTGGGCGTCGCGCTCAAGCCGGACAGCCAGGATATCTGCTTCGTGCCCGAAGGCGATTACGCCGCGATCGTTCGCAAGGTGCGGCCGGAAGCGGACACATCGGGCGAGATCGTCGATATGGCCGGCCAGGTGCTCGGGCAGCATCGCGGATTCATCCATTTCACCGTCGGCCAGCGGCGCGGGCTGGAGATTGGCGGGCAGGCACAGCCGCTCTACGTCATCCGGCTGGAGCCCGAGACGCGCCGCGTCGTGGTGGGGCCGCGCGAAGCTCTGGCGGTCTCGGCGGCGCAACTGACCGGGATCAACTGGCTGGGTGGTGACGCTGAAGGACCGCTGACGGCCAAGGTGCGCTCATTGGCTAAGCCGGTGCCCGCCCGACTGTCTGGCGGGCGGCTGGTGTTCGACAGACCCGAATATGGCGTGGCGCCGGGACAGGCGGCCGTGCTCTATGATGGCGATCGGGTGCTTGGTGGCGGCTGGATCGCGACGACCGAGGCGACGGCGCTGGTCGAGGCGGCCTGATCCGCGCTGGCGATCTGGCCGACACGCATCGATAAAAAAAGGCCGGCGGATCGCTCCGCCGGCCTTTTTTGACCAGGGAATGAAGGTCAGGCGACCTGTACGTCTTCGATTTCGATGCGGCCCTCAAGATCGTCGGGATCGCGCAGCACATAGCCGCGGCCCCATACGGTCTCGATATAATTGTCGCCGCTGCATGCCAGGCTCAATTTCTTGCGCAGTTTGCAGATGAAGACGTCGATGATCTTGAGTTCGGGTTCGTCCATGCCGCCATAAAGGTGGTTCAGGAACATTTCCTTGGTGAGCGTCGTGCCCTTGCGGAGCGACAGCAGCTCCAGCATCGCATATTCCTTGCCGGTCAGGTGGACGCGCGATCCGTCGACCTCGACGGTCTTCGCATCCAGGTTCACCGCCAGCTTGCCGGTGCGGATGACCGACTGGCTGTGGCCCTTGGAACGACGCACAACCGCGTGAATGCGGGCGATCAGTTCTTCGCGATGGAACGGCTTGGTGACATAATCGTCGGCGCCGAAGCCGAAGCTGCGGACCTTCGAATCCATTTCGTTGATGCCCGAAAGGATCAGCACCGGCGTCTGTACCTTGGCCACGCGCAGCTTCTTCAGCACGTCATAGCCGTGCATGTCCGGCAGGTTCAGGTCGAGCAGGATGATGTCGTAATCATAGAGCTTGCCGAGGTCCAACCCCTCCTCGCCAAGGTCGGTCGTGTAGACGTTGAAGCCTTCGGTCGTGAGCATCAGCTCGATGGCCTTGGCCGTCGTCGGCTCGTCCTCGATCAGCAGCACCCGCATGTGACAACCCCCTGTGTGGCGGCGCGGCCGATCAAGGCCGCGCATCCAGACGTATCTGTAGGCGCTTGCCAACGTAGCGGCCTCTGCTCGCAAACAGAGCGGATTTCTGCTCAGATTGGCTGACAATGGGCGAGGCCATCTGCTCACGCTATCTGCCAACGTGCTCACAATCATCGCGACGTGCTCGCAATCGAAAATACCTGCTCACATTATCTGCCAGCAGGCAGCGGACATTCAGCGCGGCACCCGTATCGCCCCATCGGCGATCCCCTCGGCGACGTTTGAGAGCATGACGCCATAGCGATACAGGCCGGGAAAACGCGTGGCGTTCGCCTCGATCTCGCCGTTGTACGGGCTGTCGAGCAGTGCCTTGAAGTCGGGCATGAGGTCGAACATCCCGCCCAGCATATCGATGTCCGAGGCACCGGTGAGCAGCAACCCGTTTGCTCGATCGTCGAGACGCTTCATAATCTCCAGCATTTCGGTTCTGGTCATCGGGGTCTATCCGTTGTGGTGTTGTGCGATCCATCATGGACGCTTTGCTTAAGCGGTCGAGCGGGAATGCTGATGACGTAGCCACTCGTCGCGGCTGATCTCCCAGAGTTCCCTTTCCTGCTCTCCCGAAACCAATCGAGACACGAATCGAGAAACCACCCGCATACCTTGCTTCTCGGAAATTCGACGGGACGCTGGGTTGGCTGCCGCCTTGGGCACGCGGAGCATGCTCTTGCCAAGTGTGCCAAACCAGTAGTCCGTAACCGCGTTACTGGCTTCCGTCATCAATCCTTGGCCCTGCCAGGCAGGGTCCAGCCAGAAGCCTCTGTTTTGCTCCGGGCCTTCAAGCAGACTGATCGAGCCGATCAGAAGGTTTGCGCGCTCTTTCGGGCGTATACTCCAGTGCCACGCCGTCTCCGCGTCATGAGAGGGAATGACGACGTTCCTTAGGAAGGTTGCGGCTCCATCATCGGGGTAGGGCCAAGGAACGGTCGCAGTCAGCCAGCGAACGATCTCCCATTGCGAAAACACATTCTGCATGGCCGCCGCGTCGTGAATAACCAAAGGCAAGAGCCGGAGGCGGGCTGTCTCTACAGCATCCATGTGCTCATATTACTGGTGGAAGCCATGTCGGCAATGGGCGCTCCTGCCGATCTTCCGTCTTCTCTAAAACCAGGGTTTCTGACGAGCGCCGGGGCCGGCTCACCCAACCACGCATTTCTGCGGCGCGTCGTTTGTCAAAACTGTTATAGAAACCCTCTTCGCAAAACGCTATGCTTGCGACGGGTTTAGAGAAGATCGGACGTCCATGCGGGTGGGATATGCCAGGGTCAGCACCAGCGACCAGTCGCCCGAGCTTCAGCTCGAGGCGCTCCGGCGTGCCGGCTGCGAGAAGCTGTTCATCGAAAAGGCATCCGGTGCGCGTGACGATCGCCCTGAACTGGCCCGCATCCTGGCCGAGGTGCTCCGCTGTGGCGACACGCTCGTGGTCTGGAAGCTCGATCGTCTCGCCCGATCGCTCAAGAAGCTGATCGCGACCGCCGAGGCGCTGGAGCGCGAGACGATCGGGCTCGTGTCGCTGACCGAGAACATCGATACGACCACGCCGGGGGGCATGCTGACGTTTCACGTCTTCGGCGCCATCGCCCAGTTCGAGCGCGCGCTGATCCGCGAGCGCACGACTGCGGGGCTGGTCGAGGCGCGTCGGCAAGGCCGTAAGGGCGGCCGCCCGCCCGCCATGCGCGCAAGCGATGTGACCGCCGCGCGCGCCATGATGCGTGAAGGATCGCTGCCGGTGCGCGATATCGCCAAACGCATGGGTGTGTCGGTTGCCACCCTCTATCGCTACACCGGCAAGCGCGGCAGGATCGCACCCGTGCAGGAACCCGTCGCGGCGCATGGCTGAACGGGCGAAGCGACCGCCCGGAGAGGCGCTGGTCGATCTTCGCCGTCGATTGTCGCTCCTGTCACCGCGTGATCCTGGCCGCACCGAGATCGTCGCCCGCGCGGCGGACGCCTACGGAATCTCGGTCTGGACGATGTATCGCGCGCTGCGCGAGTTGAACCGGCCCAAATCGGTGCGCCGCACCGATCACGGCACCACGCGGATCGCGCCGCAGGCGGAGATGGAGCGCTATGCCGAGATCATCGCCGCGCTGAAGATCAGGACGACCAACAAAAAGGGACGGCATGTATCGACAGCGCGCGCCATCGAGTTCCTGGAGAACGACGGCGTCGAGACGCCCGATGGCCTCGTGAAGGTCGCCCCCGGCCTCCTCAAGCGCGCGACCATCGACCGGCTGCTGCGATCGTCCGGCCTCGATTATGCGCGCGTCACGCGCCCGCATGCGGCGGTTCGCTTTCAGGCGCGGCGGTCGAATGAACTGTGGCATTTCGACATGAGCCCGTCCGACCTCAAGCATGTCGAGGCGCCGCTGTGGATCGAGCAGGGGCGCGGCAAGCCAACGCTGATGCTGTTTTCCGTCGTCGATGACTGCTCAGGCGTGGTCTATCAGGAATATCGCTGCGTCTACGGCGAGGACGCGGAATCGGCGCTGCGTTTCCTGTTCAACGCTTTTGCCGCCAAGCCCGAACCCGAACTCCCGTTCCAGGGCCTTCCGGCCACGATCTACATGGACAACGGTCCGGTCAGCCGGTCGCGGGTGTTCCAGTCGGTGATGGGCAGCCTCGGCGTCCGGGTCCTCCCGCACATGCCGCCCAAATCCGATGATCGCCACACCGCAGCGCGCGCCAAAGGCAAGGTCGAGCGGCCATTCCGCACGATCAAGGAAGTGCATGAAACGCTCTACCATTTCCACAAGCCCAAGGACGAGGAAGAGGCTAATCTGTGGATCAGGCGGGCGCTGGTCACCTATAACAACAACGATCATCGTTCCGAGCCGCATGCCCGCATCGAGCACTGGCTTCGACATCTGCCCGGCGAAGGCGTCCGCGCCATGTGCTCGTGGGAACGCTATTGCGCGTTTGCGCGCGAGCCCGAGCGCCGCACGGTCGCGGGCGACGCGACGGTCTCGGTGGAAGGCGCCTCCTACGAGGTCGAGCCGGACCTTGCCGGCGAGACGGTGACGCTACTCTGGGGCCTGTTCGACCAGGTCCTGTTTGTCGAGCATGACGGCAAGCGGTTCGGGCCGTATGAGCCGTCGCGCGGCGCGGTCCCGCTTTATCGCTATCGCAAATATCAGAAAAGCCGGGCCGACGAACGTCTCGACAAGGTCATGCGGCTCGCCGATCAACTCGGATTGCCGCGCGCAACCCTCACGGGCGGCGATCGGCCGCTACCGTCGTTGCCGCCCTCTGCCGTGGGGCTGGTCGTCCGCCAGACGCCGTTCCCGCAACCTGTTGCCGAAACGGCGTATCCAACCGGGCTCGCGGCGCGCCAGGCGATCGTCGACCAGATCAGGCGGCCGCTCGGCTCCCTGCCCGAGGCGGATCGCGCGTTCATCGATGTCCTGTTGGGAGAGACGCTCGACAAAAGCACCATCACCGAACGCATTCGCGAGCGGTTCACTGCGCGAAGGACACGCTGATGCTCGCGGACGTGCAATCCAGCTATGGCCTGGCCCGGCCGTTCCAGGGGGCAGGCAATTTCGAGACCGAGCATCAGCGCACCATCGTGCGTGAGGTCTGTGCCGCCGTGCAGACCGGCAGCCTCGTCGTCGTCTCCGGTCTTGTCGGTTCCGGCAAGACGCATTTGCTGCGCCGTATCGAGGACGAACTGACCAGGGCCGGCAGGGTCGGCGTCGCCAAGTCGCTTGCGGTCGATAAGCGGCGCACGTCGCTGCCGTCGCTGATCGAGGCGTTGTTCTACGATCTGTCACCCGGCGACCGTGCCCAGGTGAAGATTCCCAAACAGGCCGAGCGGCGGGAACGCGATCTTCGCGACCTGATGAAGAAGGGCAAGCGCCCGGTCGTGCTCGTCGTCGATGAAGCGCACGATCTTCACCACAAAACGCTGACCGGCCTCAAGCGCCTGATGGAGGTGGTCGCCGACGCCGGGGTGCTGCTGTCCGTCCTCCTGGTCGGCCATCCCCGGCTGCGCAACGACCTTCGCCGCCCGCAGATGGAGGAGATCGGCTATCGGACCACGACATTCGACTATGAAGGCATCGGCGCTGCGCGCCGCGATTATGTCACCTGGCTGCTCGGGGCCTGCGCGGCCGAGGGCGTGAAGGTGGCCGACCTGATGGATGAGGATGCGATCGACCTCATCGCCGATCGGCTGCGGACACCGCTCCAGATCGAGATGCACCTGACCCTGGCCTTCGAGCAGGGCTTCCTGATGGATGCCAAACCCGTCACTGTCGAGATCGTCGAAAAGGTGCTCTCGCGCGCGATCGACGATCTGGAACCCACGCTGACGCGCAACGGCTACGACGCCCACTCGCTCGTCGGCCAGCTCAATGCCCGGCTCTCCGATGTCCGCGCGTTCCTCGCCGGCACGCTGGACCCGGAACGCACCCAGGAGTTGACGGAGCAACTGCGCGCAGCGGGCGTGCCGCTATAGCCTGGCGCTTGTGTCGGGGCCGGTCATCGGTAAGATTCGCCCCTTTGTATGGGAGTATTGTCTGCATGAATATCGGTGAACTTGCCAAAGGTGTCGCTGCGGCGACGAGCACGAGCGAAGCGAACGCCAAAGCCGCGATCGCGGCGGTATTCGACCAGATCGGCGACGCGGCCGCCAAGGGCGAAGAGATATCTATCCCCGGTTTCGGCAAATTCTCCGTCAAGGACCGTCCCGAGCGCCAGGGCCGTAATCCGGCGACCGGTGAGGCGATGACGATCGCGGCATCGAAGAAGGTGTCGTTCTCCGCCGCCAAGGGGCTCAAGGACAAGCTCTGAAACCTGCGCGCCGGCGGACATGCTCGCCGGCGCTGGCATCCCGGAGACGGCCCTGTCTTATTGTCAGATAATCTGAGCGGGCGTTTCCGTTTGCGAGCAGCACAGGATGATTGCGAGCACATTGGCAGTTAATTCGAGCAACCGCGCCCGCCCATTGTCAGATAATCTGAGCAGAAATCCGCTCTGTTTGCGAGCAGAGGCCGCTAGGTTGGCAAGCGCCTACAGCTAGCGATGGTTTCGCCGCAGCTGGGTATTATTGCAACGCTGTTGTCTGGCGTAATCCAAGCAATGCTATTTCTCTGGACAATTGGCGTCTGGCTTGATGACGATCCCATAGCAATCAAGACTGCGTTCTCGAGCCGGGCACCGAGCGCGCTCTCTCTGCTCGTTATATTTCTCTTTTCGGTTCCCGCGGCTCAAGGTGCGCACCTGCTCATCCACAAGGCGGTGTTGGGTCAACCGCAGCCTGTAGTCTGGTCCCTCATGCTGTTCGACGCACTGATAATCGTTCCTCTATCAGCAGCGTTGAACGGCGCAGCTCTGTTCGTTGGATACCGTAGCGGCGCGACTTGGCGCGGTTGGGACAAGGATCCGATGGACGAAGCGAATGATCGGCATCGTCTACCGTGAATCTGTGTCCGAATAATGCACAGGGGCGAGATAGCCCAGCACCTCGAGCTGACGGCCGGTCAGCGCCGCATCGGTGGCCGCCTCTCTCTCCGATGCCGATTTGCCGGCATCGCGCGAGCGCGGCGCGAGATCGCGGATGGCGCCGATCAGGCGTTCGGGCGCCTCGGACTTCAGGATCGCGATATCGCCACCGGCCTCCAGCGCGCGTGCGATCTCCGCATCGTTCTGCACCGAGGTGACGACGATGATCCTGCTGCCCGGCCAGCGCACGCGCAACAGCGGGATCGCATCATGCCCGCCGACGCCGGGCAGATGCAGGTCGAGAAGGATGATGTCCGGCGCCGCGGTCAGCGTTTCCAGCGCCTGGCCGAGCGACGCGAACGACGCGAAGACCACGCCGCGAAACGCGCCCTTCACGATGAGTTCGATGCCGGTGCGAAACAGGCTGTGATCGTCGATGGAAACGACCGTGAAGGGCATCATCGGTTCACCGGCTTCGCTGGCGGGGCCAGGCATTGAGGGGAAGCCACGGACTCTCTTGCTGTCGATGGCGGACGGAATGGCGATGCCGGCACCTTAATCGGCGATAATCGTCTTGTCGGCAGTCAATATTGACCGGTCTCGTGCGCCGCCGGTCAATCTGTAGCATTGCGCCGAACGGGTCGTTTCGGGCTCAAGCTCGGCATGGCAAAGATCGGGGGAATCGCGGCGCGCGCCGCAGGCATCGTCACGCAGGCACGCGATCGCGCGCCGCGACCGGGAGGGCGGCCGCTGGTGCTGCTGCTCGCGATCCGGTTGCTGCAAAGCCTCATCGTCGCGGCCTGCCAGGCCCGTCGCGCCGTTCTGGGGGCCTTCGTGCTTTGCGCCGCGCTCGCGCCTGCGCCTGTCTGGGCATCCGCCGCATGCACCGCATTCAATGCCGGAACCTATAGCGGAAGCTTTGCAAGCGGGAGCACCACCCTCGCCGGTATATTGAACGGCAAGGTCGGAGATGTCGTCAAGTATAGCTGGACGTCGAGGAATAGCGCCTACCCCTATTTCTGGGCACAGAATATCACTTATGTTTCCGGCCGTGTCACCGGATCCGGCAGCGGATCCGGAAGCTTCAAGCCCACCGCCAACAATTATGACATTTCCTATGGCAATAACGGCCAGGGCGGTTCGGTCAGCTTTACCCTGACCTGCATTCCGATTCCGACGATCACGTCGCTGAACACCACCTCCGGATCGGCTTCGGGCGGTACGACGGTCACGGTGACGGGCGACGATTTTGTCAGCGGCGCCACCGTATTGGTCGACGGCGCCCCTGCGAGCAACGTCACCGTGATCAACAAGACGTCGCTCAGCTTCGTCACGCCCCCGCATGCCGCGGGCGTCGTCAATGTCCAGATCACCAATGCCGGTGGAACGACGGCCACGGCGAGCAACGCCTACACCTATGTGGCGTCGTCCGCGTCCACCATAACCTCGCTGTCGGCGACCGCCGGACCGATCGCGGGCGGGACGAGCGTGACGGCGACGGGAACCGGCTTCGTTGTCGGAAACACCAGTATAACGATCGGCGGTATCGTCGTTCCGGCCGCCAGCGTGACCGTCGACAGCTCCACGTCGCTGAGCTTCGTGACGCCCCCCCACGCGGCAGGCAATGTCATCGTAACGGCCACGATGCCGGACGGGATAACCGATCCGGTGGCGGGCGGGTTCACCTATCTCGGCATGCCGACAGGGCTGGCGCTGACGCCGGTGTTCGGGCCTCCCGCGGGCGGCACGTCGGTATTCGTGGCGGGAAGCAACTTCCTCGCCGGAAAGACCAGCGTGACGATCGGCGGCACGGTGGTTCCGGCGGGCAGCGTGACCGTCAGCGGTACCAGCTCGCTGACCTTCATCACGCCGGCCCATGTGGTGGGCAATGTTGCCCTGACGGTCTCGACGCCCGGCGGCACGACGGCTCCGGTGTCCAACGGGTTCACCTATGCGACCGCCCCGACGGCAAGCGCGCTGTCGCCGAACGGCGGGCCCATTGCGGGCGGTACGTCGGTGACGGTGACCGGAACCAATTTCGTCGCGGGCCGGACCAGCGTGACGATCGGCGGCACCGTCATCCCGGCCGCCAGCGTGACCGTCGCCAGCGAAACGTCGCTGACTTTCAGCACGCCTGCCCGTGCGGCGGGCAATGTCGCGGTGACGGTGACCAACCCCGCTGGGACGAGCGCCGCCGTTCCCGGTGGATTCACCTATGCCCCCGCCCCCACGGCAAGCGGGATGACGCCGGGCGCCGGGCCGATCGCGGGCGGCACGGCAGTGACGGTGACGGGCACCAATTTCGTCGTGGGCAGCACCGGCGTGACGATCGGCAGCGCCACGGTTCCGGCCAGCAGCGTCACCGTCAACAGCGCAAGCTCGCTGACCTTCAACACGCCTGCGCATGCGGCGGGGAATGTCGCCGTGACGGTCACGGCCCTCGGCGGAACGAGCAGCGCGGTGCCTGGCGGGTTCGCCTATTTCGGCGTGCCGACCATCGGCAGCCTCAGTCCGGACCGTGATGCCATGGCCGGTGGGGCGAATGTGACCGTGACGGGCACGTGGTTCGTCCCCGGCAGCACCGAAGTGCTGATCGATGGCGTCGCCGTGCCGACGGGCAACATCAATTCCGTGACCCCGACCACGGTGAGTTTCTTGGCTCCGGCGCACGCGGCGGGCAATTTCAGTCTGGCGATCAGAACGCCCTATGGCACCAGCGACCTCTGGCCCAACGGGTTCAGCTATGTCGGGCCGCCGGTCGTCAATGCGATCTCGCCCGGCGCGGGGCCGACGAGCGGCGGCACGCAGGTGGTCATCACCGGCGGCGGCTTCATGGGCGCGAATAGCGTGAAATTCGGCACGGTCGATGCGAGCTTCACGATGGACAATCTCGGTCAGATCACCGCCATTTCGCCGCCCGGCAGTGCGGGCACGGTCGATGTGACCGTCTTCAGGGACATCGGCGGCAGCAGCCTGACCAGCGCGGCGAGCAAATTCACCTATGTCGCGGCGCCGATCGCGGCGGGCCTCGCGCTCGAGGTCCCGGCGGAAGTGCAGGTGCCGATCGACCTGTCCGACATGATTACCGGCGGCCATCACACCAGCATCGAGATCACGACCCAACCGGCCCATGGCACCGTCAGCGTCGCGGGCGACCTGGTGACCTACACGCCGAACGCCGGGTTCGCCGGTGCCGACAGCTTCGCGTACAAGGCTATCGGGATCGGCGGCAGTTCGCTGCCGGCGACCGTGAGCCTGACCGTGAAGCCGGTCGAACAGACCATCACCTTCGATCCGCTCGCGAATGCATCGCTCTCGGACTCGCCGCTGACGCTGGCGGCAACGGCGAGTTCGGGTCTGGCGGTGAGCTTCACGTCCACGACGACCCAGATCTGTTCCGTGACGGGCACTGCGCTGACGCTGCTCCGGACCGGGATGTGCACGATCAATGCGGATCAGGCGGGCGGCGGCAGCTGGGCGGTCGCGCCGACCGTGTCGCGCAGCTTCACCGTGACCCCCGAGATCCTGGTGATCGCCACCGGACCCGCGTCGGGGACGAAGGTGAGCGCGGCCTATAGCCAGGCCAATACCGCCTCGGGCGGTATCGCACCCTATTCCTACGCGCTCGCCGATCCGGACTCGCTTCCGCCCGGCACCATGCTCGACCCCGCGACCGGCATTGTTTCGGGCACGCCGACGAGGGCGGGTTCCTTCAGCTACGCTGTCGCGGCATATGACAGCCAGATCCCGGCTGTCTCCATAGCCGGCAACGTCAGCGTCACGATCGCCAAGGGCGATCAGACGGTCAGCTTCACCTCGTCCGCACCGAATGCGTCGGTGAGTGGCGTGCCGTACACCGTGAGCGCCGCCGCGACATCGGGGCTGGCAGTCACCCTGTCGCTCGACGGCACCAGCACCGGCTGTACGCTCTCCAACAACATGGTGAGCTTCACCGGCACCGGCACCTGCCGGATCAATGCCAACCAGGCGGGTGATTCAAACTGGAATGCCGCGGTGCAGGCTCAGCAGAGCTTCGACATTGGCGAGGCGAGAGCGATCACCGCGTCGACAGGCTTTACGCCAGCGTCCCTGCCCGCCGGTGCGACGGGGACGATGACGATCACCTTCGGCAATCCCAATGCGATGAGCAGCGCGCCCGTGACTGCGGTGCTCAACGCGCCTTCACTCGTGACGCGTGTGAACGGTGCGCCGGGTGGCACGTGTGCGATGGGATTGGTGACGAGTCCGACCCCGGCCATCATCCAGTTCAACGACGTGGTCGTGCCGGCGGGCGGCTGCACCGTCACGCTCGGCTATACCGGTACCACGCCGGGTTCGACCCCGGGCTTCACGCTCGGCGTGTCCACGCCGAGCGGCTATTCGCAAAGCTCGGCGACCGGCAGCGGCGGCTTCGTCGTGGTGCCGACCCTGACCGGCATCTCGCCCGGTTCGGGCCCGGTCGGCCAGGTCGTGACGATTTCCGGTGCAGGCTTCAGCACCAACCCCGGCGACAATCTGGTCAGCTTCGGCTCGGCGGCGGGAACCGTCACGGCCGCCAGCCCGACCTCGCTCACCGTCACCGCGCCGGCAACCGGCTCGGGTGCCACAGCCGTCAACGTGACGGTCAACGGGCAGACCAGCACCGGCGGCGCGAGCTTTACCTTCATCGACAAACCGATCGCTGCCGACAGGAGCGACGTGGCGGTGGCCTATGCCAGCGCCGGCACTGCAATCGACCTGTCGGGTGCGATCACCGGCGGGCCGCATGAGTCGATCTCGATCGGCACTGCGCCGAGGCATGGTACCTTGGCCCTTGCCGGCAATGTGGTGACCTACACGCCGGCTGCCACCTATTCCGGCGTGGACAGTTTCACCTATGTCGCGACGGGGCCCGGCGGCACCTCCGCACCCGCAGTGGTGACGCTGACCGTCGGGCTTCCATCCGCACCGGTCGCTGCCGACAAGAGCGGCGTGGCGGTGCCTTATGCCGGCACCGGCACCGCGATCGACCTGTCGGGTTCGATCACCGGCGAGCATTCGATCATCGCGCTCGGCACCGCGCCGACAAACGGCACCGTGCTCATTGCGGGCAATGTGGTGACCTACACGCCGGCCGCCACCTATTCCGGCGTGGACAGTTTCACCTACGTCGCGACGGGCCCGGGCGGGACCTCCGCACCCGCAACGGTGACGCTGAACGTCGGGCTTCCATCCGCGCCGATCGCTGCCGACAAGAGCGGCGTGGCGGTGCCTTATGCCAGCACCGGCATCGCGGTCGACCTGTCGGATGCGATCACCGGCATGCATTCGGGCATCGCGATCGGCACCGCGCCGACGAACGGCACGGTGGTCATTGCGGGTGATGTGGTGACCTATACGCCGGCTACCACCTATTCCGGCGTGGACAGCTTCACCTATGTGGCGACCGGCCCGGGCGGTACGTCCGCACCCGGGACGGTGACGCTGAACGTCGCGCTTCCATCCGCGCCGATCGCCGCCGACAAGAATGGCGTGACGGTGCCCTATGCCAGCAGCGGCACCGCGATCGACCTGTCGGACGCGATCACCGGCGCTCATTCGGGCATCGCGATCGGCACTGCGCCGAAATATGGCACCGTCGCAATTGCGGGCGACGTGGTGACCTACACGCCGGCTGCTACCTATCATGGCGGGGACAGCTTCACCTATGTCGCGACAGGCCCCGGCGGCACCTCCGCACCTGCGACGGTGATGCTGACCGTCGCGGTCCCACCCGCGCCGATCGCTGCCGACAAGAGCGGCGTGACAGTGCCTTATGCCGGCACCGGCACTGCGATCGACCTGTCGGGCTCGATCACCGGCGTGCATTCGAGCATCGCGCTCGGTACCGCGCCGACGAACGGCACCGTGGTCATTGCGGGCAATGTGGTGACCTACACGCCGGCTGCCACCTATTCCGGCGTGGACAGTTTCACTTATGTCGCGACCGGCCCAGGCGGCATCTCGGCACCCGCGACGGTGACGCTGAACGTCGCGCTTCCATCCGCGCCGATCGCTGCCGACAGAAGCGGCGTGGCGGTGGCCTATGCCAGCGCTGGCACCGCGATCGACCTGTCGAGCGCTATCACCGGCGGGCCGCATGGTTCGATCTCGATCGGCGCTGCGCCGGGGAACGGCACCGTGGCTATTGCGGGCGACGTGGTCACCTACACACCGGCGGCCACTTATCACGGCGTGGACAGCTTCACCTATGTTGCAACCGGCCCCGGCGGTACGTCCGCACCCGCGACGGTGACGCTGACCGTCGCGCTTCCATCCGCGCCGATCGTCGCCGACAGGAGCGGCGTGGCGGTGCCCTATGCCGGCACCGGCACCGCGATCGACCTGTCGGGTGCGATCACCGGTGTGCATTCGGGCATTGCGATCGGTACTGCGCCGACGCACGGCACCGTCGCAATTGCGGGCGACGTGGTGACCTACACGCCGGCTGCCACCTATCACGGCATCGACAGTTTTACCTATGTCGCGACCGGTCCGGGAGGCACCTCCGCGCCTGCAACGGTCACACTGAACGTCGCTGTTCCACCCGCGCCGATCGCTGCGGACAAGAGCGGCGTGGCGGTGGCCTATGCCAGCACGGGGACCTCAATCGACCTGTCCGGTGCGATCACCGGCGGGCCGCATGGTTCGATCTCGATCGGCACTGCGCCGACGAACGGGACCTTGGCCATTGCGGGCGATGTGGCGACCTACACGCCGGCTGCGACCTATCATGGCACCGATAGCTTCACTTATGTCGCGACGGGGCCCGGCGGCACGTCCGCACCCGCGACGGTCACACTGACCGTTGCGGTTCCACCCGCGCCGATCGCTGCCGACAGGAGCGGCGTGGCAGTGGCCTATGCCAGCAGCGGCACCGCGATCGACCTGTCGGGCGCGATCACCGGTGGCCCGCACGGTTCGATCTCGATCGGCGCCGCGCCGATGCACGGCACCGTGGTCATTGCGGGCGATGTGGTGACTTACACGCCGGCGGTCACTTATTTTGGCACCGATAGCTTCACCTATGTCGCAACCGGCCCCGGCGGCACCTCCGCACCTGCGACGGTGACACTGACCGTCGCGGCTCCGCCTGCGCCGATCGTTGCCGACAGGAGCGGCGTTACGGTGACCTATGCCAGCAGCGGCACCGCGATCGACCTGTCGGGTGCGATCACCGGCGTGCACTCGGGCATCGTGATCGGCACCGCGCCGAAATACGGGACCGTGGTCATTGTGGGCGACGTGGTCACCTACACACCGGCGGCAGGCTATTACGGCGCCGACAGCTTCACCTGGATGGCAATCGGGCCCAATGGCACTTCGGCTCCGGCAAGCGTCAACCTCACCGTCGCGACGCCGGCGGCGCCGGTGGCGGGATCGGGCAGCGGCTCGGTCAACGGCCGCACCACCACCACGGCAGGCACGAGCGTGAGCATCGATCTGTCGGCGCTGGTGACCGGCGTGTACGACACGATCCAGATCGGCACACAGCCGGCGCACGGCACGGTTACCGTCAGTGGCGGCGCTTCGATCCAGAGCACCAGAGCCCGGGCCGCCGCGGCGCCCTATATCGCGACCTACACACCTGCGGTGGGCTTTGCAGGCACCGACAGATTCACGTTCACCGCGACAGGCCCAGGCGGCAGTTCGGCACCGGCAACCGTGACGATCACGGTGGCGGGCCAGGTGCCGGTGGCCGCGGCCAAGATAGCGAAGACCGGCGATGGGCAACGGGTTTCGATCATGCTCACCGAGGGCGCCGTCGGCGGCCCGTTCACCGGCGCGAGCGTGGTCAACGTCATGCCGGCGGATTCCGCCACCACCGCGATCGTCGCGAACGGCGCGGACTATCGTCTCGACGTGACACCGAACAACCGCTTCGGCGGGACGATCGTGGTCGCTTACACGCTGAGCAATGCGTTCGGGGCCTCGCTGCCTTCGACCGTGACGCTCACTGTCGAGGCCCGTCCCGATCCGCGTACCGATCCCGATGTCGGTGCGATCAGCGATGCCCAGTCCGAAGCCGCGCGGCGTTTCGCCCGCGCGCAGGTGTCGAACTTCATGCGACGCAACGAGCAGCTCCACCGTGGCGGCGGTCGCACGGGCGTGGCGATGGGCGTCACGCTCGGCGCACGCGATCCAAGCAGCGGGATCCAGCGCCCCGACGACAGGAATAGGGGGCTTGCGATCGCCGATCGGATGCGCAGCGAAGGCGGGGATTCGGTGATGGACCGCAAGATGGGCAATGGCGGTGCGTCCGCCGGCGATACGAACGCGGCCGGTGCCTCGAACACATATCAGGCCGCAGCCAACGACAGCGACGACAATGGCAAGCGCCGCATCGGATCGGTTGCGGGCTGGATGGGTGGCGCGATCGATATCGGCACTCGCGATGCGATCACCGATCGCTCCAAGGTCACGGCAACCACCTCGGGCCTGAGCGCCGGCGCTGACATCAAGCTTTCGGAAGGCCTGCTGGTCGGTCTGGGAGGCGGCTATGGCAATGATCTCAGCCGCACTGCTACGGGTGCGCAGGTGCGTGGCAAGAGTATGATCTATGCCGCCTATGCCAGCCTTCAGCCGACCGAGAATGCGTTCATCGATGGCATGATCGGGCGCGGTCAGCTCGATTTCACCACCCGGCGCTTCGCTGCGGCGGCGAACAATACGGTCCTCGGTAAGCGGAGTGGCGACTATACCGTTGCCGCACTCTCGCTTGGAATCGACCGGACGGCTGGCGCGTTGATGTGGTCGTTCTATGGACGCGGCGAATATATGGGCGCCAATCTCGATGCCTATTCGGAAACCGGGGGTGATCGCTACAATCTGCGCTTCGACGCGCGCCAGGTGGAATCGCTCACCGGCACGATCGGCGGGACGATCCAGTATCGTCGGAAAGCGAGCTTTGGTGCGATCACGCCGCGGTTGCGCGCCGAATGGAATCACGAGTTCGCCGATGTCGACGCGCAGTGGCTCGACTATGCCGATATCCCCGGCCTCGCGACCTACGCGCTCCAGAGCAATGGCTGGAAGCGCGAGCAATTCCAGCTCAGCCTCGGGACTCGGTTCGACATATTGAAAGGGCGTTGGTTGTTCGACCTCGAGGCCGGTCTGCGGACCGGTCAGGGCGAAAACGCCACGACGCTGCAGATCAAGCTGGGCAAGGCATTTTAACGACGGGCAGCCCTGTCGTGTCTCGATGAGGCCCTGCGCTTCCTTCAGAAGCGTTGCCTGTCGCCGGCGATGACAATCGGTCCGTCATAATGCCGGGCGATGTCGGTCACATAGCGGAGTATCGCGTCTTCCCGTGTGCCGGCGAGATGTGACACGATCACCGCGCCGACCCCGGCGCGGCGTGCCAATTCTCCGATTTTTTCGGGAACCAGATGTTGTTTCTCGAAATGTTCGGCCCACTCCGCCTTGGCATGTGGTTGCAGAGTCTTCGCGAACACATCGAGTTTCATCAGCGTGTTCGGCAGGTCGATCAGTTCGGAGACAAGCAGGTCCGCGCCGGTCGCGAGTGTCTCGACCGCCGGCGATGGGCCGGTGTCACCGGTGAACACGATGGACCTGTCGGGAAGGTCGAACCGGTAGGATAGCGACTGGTATTTCGAATATTCGGGGCTGGCCGGATCGAAGCTGTAATGGCTGTTCACCACCGCCGAGACGGTGATGCCGCCGAGCCTGACGACCGAATTGTCGGTCAGCTCCACGATCTCGATATTGCGCGTGGGTGGAACATGGCGTTCGCCGGGCACGCCGTAGCGGACCGCCGCGCTCGGCCCCATCGCGGAGAGGAGCCCGGCGACCAGTTCCCTCGTGCCGCGCGGGCCATAGATGGTGAGAGGACCGGGCGTATCGAGCTGGAAGCGGAGACCCAGCACAGCGAACAGCCCGCCGATATGATCGAAATGATGATGGGTAAGGAAGATGCCGCGTAGCGAGGCGAAGCTTGCGCCGGCAGCCACCATCCTGTCGGCTGCGCCGTCGCCGCTGTCGATCAGATAGGAGTCCGATCCGTTGCTCAGCAGGTTGGCGGGCTGTGACCGCACCGGATCGGGCAGCGGCCCGCCGACGGTGCCGAGCGTGACCAGCTCGAAACGGGCCGGGCTGTCGGCGGGGGCGGCATGTGCGGGCGCTTGCCAGGCCAGACATGTCGCCAGCAGCAGCGCCGCCAATCTGCTCCTCTTGAGGCCACTCATCAGCGCGGCAGCTTCAGCAGATTGGCGATGTTGTTGCGCTGGATCGCGGAGGAGCCGCCGAGGATCGGCATCACCAATATGTCGCGGACATAGCGTTCCATGTCGAAATCGCGGACATAGCCATAGGCGCCTAATATCTGCTGGCAGGCGAGCACGATGTCGCGCGCGGTGTCGCACACGAACAGCTTGGCCATCGCGGTCTCCACCGCCGCCGGCTGATGCGCGTCGATCAGCGCGGCGGCGTTGTATGTCATCAACCGGCACGCCTCGAAGCGGGTCCTGGCGTCGGCGAGCATGTGGCGGATCGACTGGATCGTGCAGATCGGCTTGCCGAACTGCACACGTTCCTGCGCATAGGCCCAGGCGTCCGTGATGGCGCCGCGCGCGATGCCAAGTGCCATGGCGGCGACCTCGAGCTTTTCGACATCCAGACCCGGCCCCACCAGCTTCGCCCAGCCCTGCCCGATGCCGTCCTCTCCGCCGATCACATTGGTGACAGGCACGCGCACATCGTCGAAGGTCACGTCGAAGGTGCCGCCGCCCTTCAGCCCCAGCGTGTCCTGCGGTTCCAGCGTCACGCCCGGCGCATGCGGCGGGATCAGGACGAGCGACAGATTGTGGTATCGCTCCTCCGCCGGCCCGGTGCGGACCAGCGCATAGATATAATCGGAAATGGCAGCGCCCGAGCAGAAGCGCTTGCTACCGCGGATCACCAGTTCGTCGCCGTCGCGCCGCGCCGTGGTCCGCACCGAGGCGAGATCGGCTCCGACATCGGGCTCGGTGAAGCCATAGGCGAACATCAGTCCTTCCGATGCCACGCGCGGCAGAAGTTCGCGTCGCTGCGCTTCGGATGCGACCTCGACCAGGTTGAGCCCGGCATAGCAGCTCGACTGGATGTATGCGCAGCCGACCGCCATGCTGCGCGAGCACAGCTCCTCGATCGTCACGATCGTCGCGGTGATATCGCGTCCGCTGCCGCCATATTCCTCCGGCACGGTCAGGCCGGTCAGCCCCAGTTCCGCCAGCTTCAGATGAACCTCGCGCGGAAAGACATTCTCCTTGTCCCAGCGGCTGACCCTGTCGCGCGGCATCTCCTTGTCGATGAAGCGGCGCAGCGTGTCGCGCAGCATGGTGATGTGTTCGGCTTCGCCCGCTGCGTTCATCGATCGGTCTCGCTTCCTGATCCGGTGGCTGGCCGGCGAGGCTAGGAAGCACCCTCCTCACATCAAACTCACAATCAGTCGCGATCGGGCGGTCGCGATCCCGGCCCACGCGGCCGAGCAAAAGTGCAAGGCGATGCGAGTTCAAGCTGAGCAGGCGGGCCGAATAGCCGGATCGCAGTTCGACGGGCGGCTCCGAAACGTGACCGCCCCTTCTTCGCCAGCCAGGAGTCAGCCTTGCAGAAACGCGGCATCATGTCGTTCGGCGCCTATGTCCCGCGTCGCCGGCTCGATCGGAAAACGATCGCACAGGCCAATGCCTGGGCCAGCCCGGGGCTGGTGAACGCCGCGCGCGGCGCGCGGGCGATGTGCGCGCATGATGAGGACAGCATCACCATGGCGGTCGCGGCGGGCAGGGCGGTGCCGTTCGCTGGGGCCAGCGATCCGGCTGTCGCCTCGCTCCGCTTCGCGTCCACCACCATGCCTTTCGCCGACCGGCTGAACGCCACGCTGATCGGCGAGGCATTGTCGTTGCCCGCGTCGATCCGGACGGCCGACATGTCCGGATCGCTGCGATCGGGCGTGGGCGCGCTGCTCGGCGCGATCGAGGCGGGCGGGGACGAACTCGTCATCGCGGCAGACAACCGGCAGGCGCGCCCGGGCAGTCCGCAGGAACTGAGGCTGGGAGATGGCGCCGCCGCCATCCTCGTCGGATCGCAGGATCTGATCGCCGAATATGTGGCGTCGCAGTCGGTCTCGGTCGATTTCAACGACCATTATCGGTCGCGCGATGCCCGGTTCGATTATGTGCTCGAGGAACGCTGGGCGCGCGAGCTCGGTCAGTTCGGGATCGTCCCGCCGCTCGTCTCCGCACTGCTCGAAAAGGCGGGCGTGGCCGCGACGGACCTCAGCCATTGCGTGCTCGCGCATTTTTCGGCGCAGGAAGCGCAGGCGGTGGCGAAGCGTTGCGGCATCGCCGCCGATGCCGTCGTCGCGGACCTGCATGGCGAGGTGGGAGATACCGGCACGGCGCATCCGCTGCTGCTGCTGACCAAGGCGCTGCAGGCGGCCGAGCCGGGCGAACTGATTCTGCTGCTGGGCTATGGCCATGGCGCGGACGCGATCCTGCTGCGCGCCACCGACCGGATCGGCGAAGCTCGCGCGATGACCGGCGCCGACGCCCAGGTGGCCGCCGGCGTCGCCGACCATAATTATCTGCGTTTCCTCTCCTTCAACGGCCTGCTCCAGATGGATTGGGGCATGCGCGCGGAACGCGACAACCGTACTGCGCAATCGGCCTTTTTCCGCCACCGCCAGACCGTCACCCAGGCCGTGGGCGGGCGCTGCACCGCGTGCGGGACGCCACAATTCCCTCGTTCGCGGGTGTGCGTGAACCCCGAATGCCGCGCGACCGACACGCAGGAGCCGGAGGCCTTTGCCGACAAGCAGGCGACGGTGAAGTCCTTCACCGAGGACTGGCTGGGCCTCTCGTTCAATCCGCCGCTGATGTACGGCAATATCCGCTTCGAGGGTGGCGGCGTCGCCATGCTCGAATTCAGCGATTTCGAGCCCGGCGAACTCCATGTCGGCGCGCCGCTGGAACTGGCCTTCCGCATCAAGGACGTCGACGAGAAGCGGGGTTTCCGCCGCTATTGCTGGAAGGCGATCCCGCCCCGCGCCGTCACCGCACCATCCACATCGCAGGAGACGACCCATGGCTGAGGGTATCCGGGACAAGGTCGCCATTCTGGGCATGGGATGCAGTCGCTTCGGCGAGCGCTGGGATTGCAGCGCCGAGGATCTGATGGTCGAATCCTTCGCGGAGGCGCTGGCGGATGCGGGGATCGAACAGGACCGGATCGAGGCGGCCTGGTTCGGCATGTCGGTCGACGAACATGGGGTCGGCAAGTCCGCGCTGCCGCTGACCTCCGCTTTGCGGCTGCCCAATATCGCCGCGACCCGTGTCGAGAATATGTGCGCGACGGGGACGGAGGCGCTGCGCGGCGCGGTCTATGGCGTCGCGTCCGGCGCCTATGACATCGCACTGGCCATGGGTGTCGAGAAGCTCAAGGACACCGGCTATGGCGGCCTGCCCGAACGCACCAAGGGCACGTTCGAGGATCTCTGGTTCCCCAGTGTCACCGCGCCGGGCAGCTTCGCCCAGTTCGCCAGCGCCTATGTCGCACGCCATGGCATCGACATGGATGGCCTGAAGGAGGCGATGGCCCATGTCTCGTGGAAGAGCCACGAGAATGGCGCGCGCAATCCCAAGGCGCATCTGCGCGCGCGCGTCAGCAAGGAGAAGATCCTGGCGGCGCCGATGATCGCCTATCCGCTGGGTCTGTACGATTGTTGCGGGGTCAGCGACGGATCGGCCTGTGCGATCGTCACCACGCCGGCGATCGCGGAGAAATTGGGACGCACGGGCCCGATGGTCACCGTCAAGTCGATGCAGCTCGCGCTCAGCAATGGATCGGAAGTCGGGTTCGATGGCTGGGACGGCAGCTATGCCGTGACCACCCGGCTCGCCGCCCAGCGCGCCTATCGGGAAGCCGGCATCCGCGACCCGCGCGCCGAGCTCGACCTGATCGAAGTGCATGACTGTTTCTCGATCACCGAATTGGTGACGATGGAGGATCTCGGGCTGGCCGATCCGGGGCAGGGGTGGCGCGAGGTGCTGGCCGGCAGCTTCGACAGCACCGGGCAACTGCCCTGCAATATCGACGGCGGCCTCAAATGCTTCGGCCATCCCATCGGCGCCACCGGCTTGCGCATGGCCTATGAGGTCTATCACCAGCTTCGCGGCACTGCGGGAGATCGGCAGCTCGGTAGCCCCCGGCTCGGCCTCACCCACAATCTCGGCGGCTTTCCCAACAAGAATGTCTGCAGCATCTCGATCCTCGGGACCTGCTGAGCTTGAACCTAGAGCCTTATCCGGCAGGGCGGAATCGCCCTGCCGGATAAGGCTCTCAACCAATATCTTGAGCGCTTCCTAGTCGAAAAACCGGTCCCCACTTTTTCGGGAGGCGCTCTGGTCACAGGATTTTCCGCATGAGTGAACCCTATCGGCTGGATGGCCGCACTTATATCGTCACCGGCGGCGCGCAGGGCGTCGGCCGCGCCCTGGTCGAATTCGGCCTGTCACGCGGTGCCAATGTCGTGATGGTCGATGTCAACACGGCGCTGCTCGATCAGGCAGCCGCCGAGATCGCGAATCCAAGATTGATGGCGCTGGCCGCGAATGTCGCGGTCGAGCACGAGGTGGAGGCGATGGTGGAGCAGGCCGTGGCGCGCTTCGGCGACCTGCACGGGCTGATCAACAATGCCGGCATCGTCCGCGCGGCGATGGCGCACGAGATGGAACTCGCCACCTGGCAGCAGGTGATCGACGTCAACCTGACCGGGGCATTCCTCTGCCTGCGCGCGGTCGGCCGTAGGCTGATCGACAGGGCCGGTCGCGGCGATCCCGTGCCTGGCCGGATCGTCAACATCTCATCCGACGCCGGGCGCCGGGGAACGATCGGCCAGATCAATTATGGCGCCGCCAAATCGGGGGTGCTCGGCCTCACCATGAGTGCGGCGCGCGAATGGGCGCGCCACGGCATCACCGTGAACAGCATCTGCTACGGCGTCGTCGAAACGCCGATGACCGACACCATCCGCACCGAGAAATTCCGCGACCGCTATCTGCGCCAGATCCCGCTGGGCCGTTTCTGCGATGCGGCCGAAGTGGCGCCCGCGACATGGTTTTTCCTGACTGATGCCGCCAGCTACATCACCGGCCAGCATCTCTCGGTCGATGGCGGTTTCCACATTGCGGCCTGAGCCGGCACCCGAACCCGATGGGCTGGCGATCGATCGGGCGGGCGCGATCCTGCATATCCGGCTGGACCGGCCGGCGGCGCGCAACGCGCTCACCCCGGCCATGTATGACGGCATGCGCGCGGCGATCACGGCGGCATCGGCGGATGATGCGATCAGGGCCATTCTGGTCACGGCGGCCGGCCCCTGTTTTTGCGCGGGCAATGATGCCGCCGGTTTCGAACGGGTGCGCCACCTGCCGAGGGACGAGCGCCCCGGCTATCGCTTCATGACCGCGCTGCTCGATTGCCCCAAGCCTTTGGTCGCGGCGGTCGCAGGCAATGCCGTGGGCATCGGCGCGACAATGCTGCTGCATTTCGATCTGGTCTATTGCGCGCCGGGCACGCGCTTCCATTTGCCGTTCACGCGGCTGGGGCTCGTGCCCGAATTCGCCTCCTCCTATCTGCTGCCGCGCATGGCGGGCCATGCTCGTGCCGCGCGGTGGTTGCTGCTCGGCGATCCCATGGATGCGGCGGACGCGCTCGACATCGGCCTCGTCACCGAATGCGTCGCTGATGGATCTCCAGATGCACATGCACGCGCAACGGTCGAACGGCTCGCCGCTTTGCCCGCGGCGGCGCTGGCGGCGAGCCGTGCGCTGATGCGCGCGCCGAAGCGACATGACATCGCGGAGATCATGGCGACTGAGATGGACCGGCTCTCCGAACGCCTGGCGAGTGAAGAGACCCGCGATCTGCTCGCGCGGCTGGCGTCACCGAACCGGAAATGAGCCCAATGCGAGGTGCCCGGCCGATGCGCTCTGATACTCTGCCGGAAAGACCCCCGCCGCATGAGCGACCGTCGCGGCGATCTCGGGATGAGGACTGAATATGGCTATCGATTATTCCCCCTATAGCGAGGCGCTGTGGGCCGATCCCTGGCCGACCTATGCCCGGATGCAGGACGAGGCGCCGGCCTGTTATATCGAGGATCTCGATTGCTGGGCGCTGTCGCGCTTCGAGGATGTCTGGCAGGCGAGCATGGACCGCGACTCCTTCACCGCCAGCCACGGCACGTCGACCGATGCGCTGTTCCTCTCCCCCGATCCGCCGCCTGCGGTGTTCCTGTTCATGGACCCGCCCCAGCATGCGAAACACCGCAACCTGATCGCGCGCGCTTATACCAAGGACAAGATCGCGACGATCGACGACCATGTCCGCCAGGTCGTCCGCCGGTTGATGGCGCCGATGCTGGAGGAAGGGCAGCTCGACGTCCATCGCCTCGCCAGCCGCACCGCGCTGGAGATCATCGCCGCGTTCGTCGGCCTGCGCATCGAGGAGGTGTTGCGGATCCGCGACTGTATCGACCGCTTCTACGCGCGCGAGCCGGGGGTGCGCGGAACCACCGAAGCGGGTGCCCGCGCCTTTGCCGAGGCGCATGGCTATATCGTCGGGCTGATCGAGCAATATCGCCGTTCGCCGCCGGCCGAACACAGCCATATCGTCGCCTGGCTCAACGCCGGTTTCGACGAGGGGCTGAGTGTCGATCAGCTTTTCTTCAACATCTTCGCGATGATCATCACCGGATCGGATACGGTGCCGCTGTCGGTGGCGGGGTGCATCTACCAGCTCGACCGGAACCCCGACCAGCTTTCGGCATTGCGTGACGATCCGTCGCTCGCCGCCAGCGCTTTCGAGGAAGCCGTACGGTTCGACCAGCCGACCAACCTGCTCGGTCGCCGGCTGGTGCGCGACCGGACGCTCCATGGCGAGACGATGCGCGCGGGGCAATCGGTGCTGTTCCTCTATGCGGCCGCCTGTCGCGACGAACGTGAGTTCGCCGATCCCAACCGCTTCGACATCCGTCGCGTCCAGCGACGGAACCTGTCCTTCGGCACGGGCCTGCACTTCTGCCTTGGCCAGCATCTCGCCCGGCTCGAAGGGCGCATCCTGATCGAGGAGATGATGGGCGCGATCGACGCGTTCGAGGTTGATCGTGACGGATGCCGCCGCATTGTCGGGGAGTTCCTGCAAGGCTTCAATTCGGTGCCGATCCGTTTCCGTCCCCGCTGAGCGAGGCGGGCGATGGCAGTGAAGCAGATCGGCCTCGACGCCGTGCCGGCACTGCTGTCGCGCGCCGAAAGGCTGTTCCTGCCCGGCACGAGCGGCGAGCCGCTGGCGCTGCATGCCCTGGCGGAATCGCGGCCGGCGGCCTTCGCCCATCTCTCCGTGCTGACCTCGTTCGTATCTGGGCTGAACCGTTTTGCCGGGCCGACGCTCCGGGCCGCCGGCGACGTCACCGGCTTCTTTCCCGCCGGGCGCGACGGGCCGGCGCGCTATCGGCAGCTTTGCGCGACCTATTCGGGCATCACCGGCGAGATCGGCCGGTTCGCACCGGATATCCTGTTCGTTCCGGTCAGCCCGCCGGATCGCGCTGGCATGGTCTCGACCGGGCTTTGCGCCGAATTCTTCGAAGCCGCGATGGCGATCGCCTCATGCCGGGTCGCGTTGATCCATACCGATATGCCCGTCCTTCCCGGCGGTCAGGCGTTCGCGCTGGACGCCTTCACCCATGTCGTCCGCGATGGCCCGGCGGCGCCGGCGGCCCATGAGGCTGCGGACGGCAGCGACCCGGCGACCGATGCGATCGCCGATCATGTCGCGCGGCTGATCCGCGACGGCGACACCGTGCAGGCGGGGATCGGCCGGATACCTGCCCGCGTCTTCGCGCGCCTCACGGGACGGCGCCGGCTGCGTCTCCATTCGGGCCTGTTGAGCGATCCGCTGCGCACCCTGATGGACGCGGGCGCGCTCGATCCCGACAGCCCCGTCTGCTGCGCCACGATCGTCGGATCGCGCGCCTTCCAGCATTGGCTCGATGGCCAGCCGGGCATCGTGCTGCGCCCGATCGCCCATACCCATGGTTTTTCCACGCTCGCCGCGATCGACGGGTTTGTCGCGGTGAACTCGGCGCTGGAGGTCGACCTGTCCGGTCAGGTCAATGCGGAACGGGCGGGCGCCCGCGCTGTGAGCGCGCGCGGCGGCCTGCCGGATTTCGCGGCGGCGGCGCATCGCTCGCGGGGCGGGCTGTCGATCATCGCGCTCCCCGCAATGGCGAACGGGCGCTCGCGCATCGTCGCGCGGCTCGGGGCCGATGGTCCGGTCAGCGTGGCGGGGCATGACGTCGACATCATCGTCACCGAGCACGGCGCCGCCGACCTGCGCGGCAAGGATGCGGATGAAAGGGCACGCGCGATCGTCGCGGTCGCGGCCCCCGAACAGCGCCGCGCCCTGCTGGCGGCGCTGGATTAGCCTTAGAAGCGTAGCGGCAGGCCGAGCTCACGACGGGCGATGATGTTCTTCTGGATCTCCGAGGATCCCGCGCCGATCGTGTCGAGCGCGGTCGCGCGATAGGACCATTCCCATTTGCCGGCGGCCGGCGCCTGCGTATCGGCTTTGTGAAGCAGGCCGTCCGCACCCAGGCTGTCCAGCGCGAAATCGGCCAGCCGCTGGTGAAGGCCGGTGCTGTAGAGCTTGCACATCGCGGCCTCGACCGTCGGCACGCCCCCTTGCGAAGAGGCGTAGATCACCCGGCGTTGCAGCATCTTCGACAGTTCCACATCGGCGGTCAGGCGGGCCAGTTTCCGGCGGACATGCGGGCGTGCCGCGATCGCGGGACGGTCGTCGCTTTCAGCGCACAGCATGGTGCGCAGCGCCTTCAGCTTCTCTTCGAGCGGGCTGAACGTGTAGAAGGTGAAACGCTCATAATCGAGCGCCTCGCAGATATAGGTCCAGCCCTTGTTGACCTCGCCCACGACATAGTCGTCGCTGACGAAGACATTGTCGATGAACACCTGGTTGGTCACATGCTCGCCCATCGTCTCGATCGGATGGATGGTGATGCCGGGCTGGTCCATCGGCAGCAGGAACAGGCTGATGCCCTTGTGCTTCGGCGCGTCGAAATCGGTGCGCGCGGCCAGCCAGTACCAGTTGGCGAAATGCGCAGATGTCGTGAACATCTTCTGGCCGTTGAGCATCCAGCCATTTTCGACGCGATCGGCGCGCAGTCTGAGTGCTGCGAGATCCGATCCGGCATGCGGCTCGGTATAGCCCAGCGCGAACTCCACCTCCGCCTTCAGGATGCGCGGCAGGAATTCGCGCTTGAGCGTGTCGGAGCCGTGCCGGATCAGCGTTTGCCCGACACAGCCCACGCCCTTGCCGATCAGCGGGGCGCCGACGCGCGACAATTCCTCGTTGAGCAGATACTCGTAGATGCCGGGCCGGCCCTGTCCGCCATATTCGCGGGGCCAGGAGAGGCCGAGATAGCCGCGCCGCGCCAGCTCACGGTTGAACGCCTTGCGCGCAGGGGTGTCGGCCAGGATCGAATCCGATTCCCGTTCGGGGCACATGATGTCGGCCGCATCCGGCCATTGCCTGACCTCGTCCAGGAACGCGCGGACTTCGCCGATGAATGCCTGTTGATCCGCGTCGAAATTGAAATCCACCCGGTACCTCCGGTCTATTTTGTGAGATATTTGACGACCGCGTCGGCGATATGATCGACCAGCTGTTCGTCGGTGATGAGGATCGAATTGTCCTCGAGATAGGCGTCGATGCTGCCCACCACGAGGTGCTGGGCGACGAACATGGCGATCTCCAGATCCTCCACCATGATCTCTTCGCGATGCTGGTGGTAGAAATTGCGCACCGTGTTGTAGAGGAATTTCTCGGTGGTCACGCTGCGTGACAGCCGGCCGAGCTTCGGCACCTGGCGCGGCAGCAGCATGAAGATGAAATTATGCTCGCGCCGGGTTTCCAGGATCACCGCGATGATCGTCCGGATCGCCTCGGGCAGCGGCCTGCCCATATTGGCGAGGATGCAGTCGCGCAGCACCTCGGTCGCCATCGATACCGCGTTTTCGACGAGCGCCGCAGCGATCGCCTCCTTGCTGGAGAAATACTGGTAGAGCGAGCCGATGCTGACGCCGGCGACCTCGGCGATATGGTTGGTGGTGGCGGCGTCGTAGCCGCTCTTGATGATGATCGACTTGGCGGCGCCCAGGATGCAGTCGACGGTGAACTGCGCCCTTGGCTGCTGCGGAACCTTGCGCGGCGAGAGTTCTACAATCTGATGCTCCATCACGGCTTCCCTCCTGTTGCGGTGACGGAACATCCTGGTTCCGCCGATCGGAAGCGTCCGGTTTCGCCCGAATCTGCACGGTCTCCGACAGGAGATCATTAAAACTGAAAAAAGCTCACATTAAAGTCGTATTTTGGAATTCCATCTCGCGCGGCCCTCTTTCAGGGTTCGATGAAGCCGAGATCGGCCTGGATCATCGATCCGTTCACCACCGGATTGTTCGCGGCGTGGAACAGCAGTTCGGCAATCTCTTCGGGGGCGATCAGGCGCTTTTGCGTGACCAGCGACGCGAGATGGCTCAGCGCCGCGCCGCCATAGCTTTGCAGCATCTCGGTGTTGGTGAAGCCGGGACAGATGCAGGCGGTGTGGATTCCGGTTCCGGCCAGATCCTGCGCGGTGCTGCGCATCAGCCCCGCCACCGCGTGCTTGCTCGTGGCATAGGCGGCCATGCCGCGCGTGGCGCGCTGGCTGAGCGTCGATCCCACATACAGGATCGACGAGCCCGGCCGCATCAGCGGCAGCACGATCCGGTTGAGTGCGGCCGGCGCGACGACGTTGATCTCCAGCGAGCGACGCAAGCCGGCGATATCGATCTCGGCGGTGTCGCCCGGCACCTGCAAGGCGCTGTTGTGGATCAGGCAGATGGTGGCGCTGTCCCCGATCGCTGCGCGCAAGGGGGCAACCGCGGCCTCCGGCCATGCCGGGTCGGCGAAATCGACGGCGATATCGGTGACGCCGGGAAGTGCGGCGGGTGAGCGTGACAGGTTCACGATTGCGTGGCCGGCCTCGGAGAAACGGCTGGCGGTCGCATGACCGATGCCGCGGCTGCCGCCCGTGATCACCAGTGTCTTGCCGGACATCATTCCCCTCCATCCCCGATCTGCATCAATTCGATGATATTGCCGTCCGGATCGGCGATAAGCGCTGCCCGCACGCCGGGACGGGGCTCCACGATATGCTGGACGATCCTCGTTCCCGCCCGGGCGCATTCATCGATCACCGTGGCGAGGTTGTCGATCAGTATCGCGCAATAGCGCAGGCCGGCGACGGCCGACCACCCCGCATCGGCGGCCGGCCGGGGCGGTGCCGGCGGAATATAGAGGCGAAGTGTCGATTGCCCGCAGCCGATCCGGCGGATCCGCGCGCCATCGGGCAATGTCACCGTCCCGGCCAGCGGCAGGCCGAGCAAGCCGTGATAGAAGCCGATCATCGCATCCTCATTGGCGGTGACGATGCCGAGATCGATGCTGTCCCTCGCCAGTTTGACGACCATGTTCCTTCTCCGTTCAGTGCCGCAGGATCAGCGCGCCATTGGGCGTGCTGTCGCAGCTGCTCACCAGGCAGTTCGCGGCGTCCGCGACCTGATTGATCGCGGTGCCGCGCAATTGCCGGACCGCCTCCGTCACCAGATTGACGCCGTGCAGATAGACTTCCGACAGGCTGCCGCCCGCCGTGTTGACGGGCAGGCGTCCGCCCCGGCCGGTTTCGCCGGCGGCGACGAAGCGCGCCGCTTCGCCGCGCCCGCAAAACCCGTAATTCTCCAGCGAGAACAGGACGAGCGGCGAAAAGGCGTCGTAGATCTGCGCGACATCGATGTCGGCGGGCACAATGTCGGACTGCCGCCAGAGATTGCGTGCGGTCGCGGCCGAGGAGGACAGGAAGGGATCCGGCCCGTGATAGTCGGTCATCAACTGATGCTCGCGGCTCATCCCCTGTGAAAAGGCGTGGACGAGCACCGGCTTGTGGCGCAGGTCGCGCGCACGTTCGGCGCTGGTGATGACGATCGCGATCGCGCCATCGCTTTCCAGGCAATTGTCGAACAGGCAGAGCGGATCGGCGATCATCCGCGCATCGAGATAGGCGTTCAGGTCCAGCGGCTTGTCGCGCATCAGCGCATCGGGATTGGTATTGGCATAGGCGCGCTGCGTCAGCGCCACGCCCGCCAGATCTTCGCGGGTGGCGCCATGATCGTGCATGTAGCGGCGCATGAGCATCGCGACCTCGTCGGCGGGTCGCGACAGGCCGTGCGGGCGCGACCATTTCCAGTGATCGTCGATGCGCGGCTGGACCCCGGCCCATTGGCGTTTCGACGGATCGCCGCGCTTGCGCGATCGCCACACGACACCGACCTGGGCGATGCCGAGCGCGATCGCCGCGCAGACCTGCCCGATCGCGCCGCAGATCGCGCCGCCGCCATGCGCGACCTGGCTGAAGAAATGCAGTTCGCCGAAGCCCAGATTACGGGCGATCTCGAATTCCGGCGTGGTTTCCTGGGTGAAGCACCCCAGCGCGTCCACCTCGTCCGGCGCGATGCCGGCATCGTCGAGCGCGGCGCGGATCGCGATACAGGCAAGTTGCAGCTCGGTTTCGGGCAGCATCTTCGCGAACCGCGTCTGGCCGATGCCGACGATCGCGGTGCGATCCTTGAAGCCCGTCACGGCCGCGCGTCCGGCGCGGCGACGCCGCCATGAAAGGGATAGGGCTGGCCCAGCATGCCGAGCGCGCCGAATTCCCCGGCGAGCTGGCGCGTGAAATGTTCGGCAAGGGCCTCGAGCGTCCAGCCGCCTTCGCGGATCAGCGTCTTGCCATAATGGGGCTGCACCATGTGCGACACCCGCTCGCCGCCCGAACCGAAGACCTGTCCGCTGATCCTGGCCGCCAGATCGCTGCACAGAAAGGCGACGAGCGCGCCGTTCAGGGCCGGATCGACATAGGGCAGCGGGGCTGATCCGCCCGCGAAACTGTCGGACATGCGGGTCGTGCCCGTCGGGCCGATCGCATTCACCCGGATGCCGTGGCGCGCCAGCTCCAGCGCCCAGGTATAGGTCATGGATGCGATCGCGCCCTTGGCCGCGGCATAGTTGGTCTGGCCGAAACTGCCGAAATGCGCGCCGGACGTGGTATTGATGATCGTGCCCCCGCGTCCGCTGTCGCGCATCGCCAGCGCGGCTGCCTGGCCGCACCAGAAACTCCCCTTCACATGGACGGTCCAGACCGCGTCGAATTCCTCGTCGGTCATCCGCAGGAACGTGCGATCGCGCAGATTGCCGGCATTGTTGACCAATATGTCGATGGCCCCGAACCGCTCGATGCAGCGCGCGACAAGCGCTTCGGCGCCCTCGCGGCTGCCGATGCCGATCACGCCGCTTTCGGCGGTGCCGCCTGCTGCGCGGATGTCCGCCACCACCTGATCCGCGACCTCGCCGTCGATATCGTTGACGATCACCCTGGCGCCGGCCGATGCGAGCTGCAGGCAATGACCCCGCCCGATCCCGCGTCCGCCGCCGGTGACGACTGCGGCCTTGCCTTCAAGCATGTTCATGCTGTTTCCCACTGTCTTGCGGCGCGTCATCGCGGTCCGCTCCGGCCAATTGTTCTTCGAGCGACGCTTTCCGGCGCCGCACCTCCTCGATCGACGCGTCCTTCACCGTGTCGAAGCCGCGGATCCGTTCGGGAAGTGCTGCGATCTCGATCGAAAGCGCCAGCCGGTCTGCCGTCAGCGCCTTGGCGAGCCGCGCGACATCGTGCTCATAGTCCGCGATCAGAGCGCGTTCGGCACGGCGATGCGCGGCATGGCCGAACGGATCGAGGACGGTACCGCGCAGCCGCTTGCCGCGTGCCAGCAGCTTCAGCAGTGGCGTCATCCAGGCACCGAAGCGGCGCTTGGGATAACGGCCGGTCAGCGGATCGCGTCGCTGGAGCAGGGGCGGGGCCATATTATATTCGATGCGGAAATCGCCCTCGAATTCCTCCGCCAGCATCGCGCGGAAGGATGGCGCGGTGAGCAGCCGGGCGACCTCATATTCGTCCTTATAGGCCATCAGCTTGAAGTGATTGCGCGCGACGGCGCTGGCGAACGCGTCTCCGCCGCCCATCCCCTGTTCGGCGGCGCGCGCCTGGTCGACAAGCCGGCGATGGCGCTCGGCATAACGGGCATCCTGATAGTCGCGAAGTTCCGCGACATTGCGCTCGACGATCGCGTCCAGGCTTTCCGGCGTTGCGTCGGTGGCCGGGGGCGGGGCGAGCATGGCGGACAGGCGGTCCGGCTCGGCGGCGGCGATCCGCCCCCATGCCAGCGCCTGCCGGTTCATCTCGACGGACGTGCCGTTGAGCGCGATCGCCCGGTCGATCGCGGCGAGCGAGAATGGCAGCCAGCCGCGCTGCGCGGCATAGCCGACAAGCATCAGATTCGCTGCCACCTCGTTGCCCATCAGAGCATAGGCCATGCGGTTCGCCTCGACGAACTCGACCTGGCCGGTCCGCGCGCGGATCATGTCCTCCATCGCGACGGACGACAGGTTCAGGTCGGGATTGCTCGCGAAATCGGCGGTGGGGGATACGTGATTGTTGACGATCGCGCGCGTGTGGCCGGGCGACAGGCTGCCCAGCATTGCCGGGCTGGCGGTCACCACGATATCGCTGCCGAGCACGAGATCGGCGCGCGCGATGCGGGTGGCGCGCAGTGCGTCGGGCGAGGCGGCGACGCGGACATGGCTGGCGACCGGGCCGTTGCGCTGGGCGAGGCCGGTCACGTCCAGCACCGAACATCCCTTGCCCTCCAGATGGGCCGCCATGCCCAGGATCGCGCCCAGCGTCACGACGCCCGATCCGCCGATGCCGGTGATGAGCAGGCTGAACGGCGTTTCGACCGATGCGACGGCGGGGGCCGGCAGCGCGGCGGCGATCGCCTCGCCATCGCCCTTTGCCCCGCTGCCCGCGCGTTTGCGCGGGCTGCCGCCCCGAACGGTCACGAAACTGGGGCAGTAACCGTCGAGGCAGGACAGATCCTTGTTGCAGGCGGACTGGTTGATCCGCCGCTTGCGGCCCAACGCCGTTTCGACGGGCTCGATCGCGATGCAGTTCGACTGGACCGAGCAATCGCCGCAGCCTTCGCACACCCGGCTGTTGATGAAGGGGCGATGGTCGGGATCGACGGCCTTGCCGCGCTTGCGGCGGCGGCGCAGTTCGGTCGCGCAGCCCTGATCATAGACGATCGCGGTGACGCCCGGCAGGTCGCGCAGCCGCCGCTGCACCGCGTCCAGTTCGTCGCGATGGTGGATGGTGGTGCCGGGGGCGAAGCGGGCGTCCTTCGGATAGGCGTCCGGCCGGTCGGTCACGACCGCGATCGCGCGGATGCCTTCGGCTTCGAGCTGCCGGGTCAGTATGTCGACGCGCATCTTGCCCGCGATGTCCTGGCCGCCGGTCATGGCGATCGCGTCGTTGACCAGAATCTTGTAAGTGATGTTGATGCCGGCCGCGGCGGCGGCGCGGATCGCCATCAGGCCCGAATGATAATAGGTGCCGTCGCCCAGATTCTGGAAGATGTGTCCCCGATCGGTGAACGGCGCCATGCCGATCCATGACGCGCCTTCGCCGCCCATCTGGAACAATGTCGGCGTGTTCCGCTCGGGCAGGAAGGTCGCCATGCCGTGACAGCCGATGCCGCCGAACGCCATGCTGCCGTCGGGCAATTTGGTCGATCGGTTGTGCGGGCAGCCCGCGCAGAAGCTCGGCAGGCGGACGAGCGATGCGGCGCCGGTCGCAGTGCCGGCGTCCTCTCGCACGATCCGGTCGAGCGCCGCGGCCGCGCGGGCGTCGCCGGTCAGCGCCACGATCCGTTCGCCGACGATCCGCGCGACGAGGCGTGGCGAGAGTTCGCCTTCGGCGGGAACCAGCGGACGCCCGTCCATGTCATGCTTGCCGAGAAGCGCGGGGCGATCCGTGAGGTTGATCAGTTGCCGGGCGATCTGTTCCTCGATGACCGGGCGCTTCTCCTCGATGACCAGAAGTTCGCGATTGCCGGTGGCAAAGGCGCGCACGGCATCGGGTTCGAGCGGCCAGGGCATGGCGATCTTCATCACCGACAGTCCGAGTCCGGCGCAGTCGGCCTCGCTCAGGCCGAGTTCCTCGATCGCCTGCATCACGTCGAGAAAGGCTTTGCCCGAGGTGACGATGCCCAGTTGCCGGACAGGCGCGTCGATGATCGTCCGGTCGAGTCCGTTCGCGCGGACATAGGCGAGAACCGCGGGCAGCCTTTCCTGATAATGGCGTTTCTCGGTGGCGAGTGCCGGAACCGCCCAGCGCGTATTGCGGGCGCCGCGCGCACCGTCCTCTCCGGGCAGGGTGATGGTGACGCGGCCCGGATCGATATCGACCGAGGCGCTGCTCTCGATCGTGTCAGTCACGCATTTCATCCCGATCCAGCAGCCCGAATGGCGCGACAGGGCGAAGCCGTGCAGCCCGAGGTCGAGATAGTCCTGCACCGTCGCGGGATTGAAATAGGGCATGCCGAAATGGATGAAGGCATGATCGCTCTGATGCGCGATGGTCGATGATTTGGCGCCGTGATCGTCCCCGGCCAGCACCAGCACCCCGCCATTGGGCGCCGAGCCCGAATAGCTGCCATGTTTGAGCGCATCGCCCGACCGGTCGACGCCCGGCCCCTTGCCATACCAGATGCCGAACACCCCGTCGTAACGGGCCTGCCCGGCGAGATGGACCTGCTGCGATCCCCACACGGCGGTCGCGCCCATATCCTCGTTGATGCCGGGCTCGAAATGGATGTGATGCTGTTCGAGCAGATCGGGCACCTGCTTGAGCGCGATGTCGTAGCCGCCGAGCGGCGAGCCGGTATAGCCGGAGATGAAGCCTGCGGTGTTGAGTCCTGCCGCCAGATCGCGTTGCCGCTGCATCATCGGCAGGCGGACGAGCGCCTGCGAACCCGACAGGAAGACGCGGCCGTGGTCGCGGGTATAGCGATCCTCCAGCCGATACGCCGTATCGATCCCGGCCATCGCCGTCATCGCGATCCGGCCTCGACCCGGCGGCGCGCGGCATCGCCGGCTTCCATCACCGCCTCCACCAGCCCGTCATGCCCCCAGACGTCGCCCTCGCAGAATTCGTTGGCGGTCCAGGTCTCGTCGAGGATCTTGCCCTGGCAGCCGACCTCGATATCGACGGTGCCGGGCGAACTCATGTAGAAGGACAGCGTGCCGTCGTTGCGGTGGCGGCCGAGCGAACTGACCGTGGCGAAACCCAGTCGCTTCGCGCGATCGAGCGCCTTGCCGACATCGTCGATGGTCTCCATCTCGACCATCAGGTGCTGAAGCGTGTTGCCCACGCCGAAATCGAGCATGGCGATGCTGTGGTGGCGCGGATTGCAGCGCAGGAACTGGAGTGCCGCCTCTTCGCCATAGCGTATATAGTCGGAGAGTTTGAAACCCAGCAGTCGCGTGTAGAAATCGAAACAGGCGGGCTGGTTGTCGACGAACAGGTTGACATGGCCGAGGCCGAGATGGCCGGCCAGGAAACGCTGACCCGGCACGGGCGACGCGAAATTATAGTCGGTGGTGGCCCCGTAGAAGAATTCCAGTGCGTTGCCCGCCGGGTCCTGGGTGAAGAACAGGCCGGTGACCGCTCTTGCCCGCGCTTCCTCCGGCCGGGCGGGCCGCACCGCATGACCCTCGTCACGCAGCATCTGCGCGCACCGCTCCAGCGCAAGATGATCTTCCAGTTCCAGCCCCATATACAGGAGTTCGCGGGTGCCGTCGGTGGGATGGATCGCGATGCGCCACTGGCGGTCGTCCATCTTGAGGAAGACGGTGCCGTCGCGCGCGACGCCGGGGATGCGGCCGTCCTCCGGTGGTCCCCAGCCTTCGCCGGGTACCGCCCGCGCGGGCATCATCGCCAGCATGTCGATGCCGAAGCGAAGCCAGGCGGCGGGGTCGCTGCTGCCAAGGCCGATATATCCGAGCGCCTTCACCGTCATGATGCATTGTCCTTCGAAAGATCGGGTTTCACGGGGGTCCAGCAGGGCAGCGCGACATCGTCCGCCATCGGCACGAACCCGACGCGCATCGGCGCGCCGATGAACAGCGTCGCGGGGTCGACGCCGCCGAACATCGCGGCGCCATCGCGCAGCAGCGCGCCGACCATGCGGATGCCGGGAAAATCGTCGAGTTCGACCAGCGCGACGACATGGGGGGCGAGCGCGGCGAAGGCGGGCAGCAGCGGCGGATGCGCGACGGTGAAGGACCAGATCCGCCCCGTTCCCGCCGCATCGCGCCAGCCCAGATCGGTCGAGCGGCACGCTGGGCACATCGCGCGAGGCGGATGCTGGACATGGCCACAGGCCCGGCAGGTCTGGACGGTCAGTCGGCCGTCGCCACAAGCGCGCCAGAAACCGGCGTCGACGGGGTCGTCGGTGACGGGCAGGGGAAAGGTTTCGATCATCCTGCCATCAACCGCGGTAGAGAAGCATCCAGTCGAAACACAGCACCGGCTTTTCAGCGCCGACGATGTGGATCGCGACCTGCACGGTGAGCATCGTGCCGCCCTTTTCGCGCGCCACCCGCGCGATCCGCGTGCGGCCGTGGATGCGCGAGCCTGCCGGCACGGGTGAGATGAAACGGACCTTTTCCAGCCCGTAGTTCAGGGCACTGGCATGGCCGACAACGGCATAGTCGGCGCTGTTCTTGATGATGGCCGACAGGCTGAGCACCAGGAAGCCATGTGCGATGGTGGTGCCGAACGGGCTTTCCTCCGCCGCGCGATCGACATCGACATGGATCCATTGCCGGTCGCCGGTCATCTCGGCGAAGGCACCGATCATCGACTGGGGCACGTCGAGCGCCTGGCTCCACGGGCCATAATCATCGGTTATGCGCTGCTCCAGCGCGGCGATGTCGTCGAACCGTATCTGTTCCATGGTGATCAATGCCCTTCAGCGGCGGCGCGCTTGCTTGCGGTGAGAATGTCGGTTTCGCGCCGTTCCTGGGCGATGGCCGCGCGCAGTCCGGTGAGGGTCGCCTGGTTCAGCGCGCGCTTGCACCCGGCGACCGCCGCCCCGTCGAGCGCCGCGATCCGCGCGCCGAGCGCGATCGCGCCGTCGAGCAGCGCGTCGTCGTCCAGCACGTCGCCGACCAGTCCGATCTCCAGCGCGCGTGCCGCATCGAACGTCGCCGCCGACAACAGGATCTGGCGCGCCTGGGCTGCGCCGACGATCGCGGGCAGAAGATGGGTCGATCCCATGCCTGGCATCAAGCCCAGCCTTGCGAAGGGAAAGGCGAAGCTGGCACCGCGCCCGGCGAGGCGGAAATCGAATGAGAGCAGCATCGTCGCGCCGATGCCCACCGCTGGGCCATTGACTGCGGCGATGGTCGGCTTGGGCAGCGAGACCAGTTCCTCGGTGAAGCCGGCGACGAAATGCTCTTCGCCGATCGGCTTGCCGTGCCGGCTGAGCCGTCCGTCCAGAAACGCCCGATCCGCGCCCGCGCAAAAGGCACGGCCTGCGCCGGTGACGACGATCGCGCCGACGGCGTTGTCGGTGGCGAGGCTACGGAAACCGTCGACCAGTTCGTCGCCCATGTCGGGGGTATAGGCGTTCAGCCGATCCGGCCGGTCGAGCGTGATCAGCCCGACCGCGCCGGTGCGTTCGATGCGGATGGTGGCGGGTTCAGTCATCCGCGTCCTCGCCCGTCCAGGATTGCCAGACCGGCGCGCGCCGCTCCGCGAAGGCCGCGCAGCCTTCCGCGAAATCTGCCTCCCGATTGTGCCGCAGGATATCCTGCCATGCCCGGTCCAGCGCCTGGTGCAGCGGGAGGTCGAGCGAACGCCAGATCGCCTTCTTGGTGCGGGCCATCGCGCTGGGCGAGTTTTTCGCGATGCTGCGCGCGATCACATGGGCGCGGGGCAGCAGTGCCTCTGGCGCGACCACTTCGCCGACCATGCCGAGGCGCAGCGCCTGTTCGGCCGTCATCCGCTCGTCGCGGCCGACAAGGGCAAGCCTCAACACCGCCTCCAGCGGCATACGGCGCGACAGCGATATCGGCTCCAGACCAGATACCAGCCCGACGCTGACATGGCTGTCGCAGAATTGGGCGTTGTGGCTGGCGAGCACGATATCGGAGTCGGCCACGAAGTGCAGGCCGCCGCCCATGGTCAGTCCGTTGACCGCGCAGATCACGGGCTTCCAGACCCGGTTCTGCAGGCTGGTCCAGCCGATCGCGTCGCCTGCGCCTCGTGTCTCGTCGAGTATGGGCAGGTTCCCGATATCGGCCCCCGTGCAGAACGCTTTGTCGCCGGCTCCGGTGACGATGGCGACGATCGCGGTGGGATCGGTGCGGAAGTGCGCCCATGCCTGTGGCAGCTCGAGATGCATGCGCTGGTCGATCGCGTTCAAGCGTTCCGGCCGGTTCAGCCGGAGGAGCGCGATGCCGTCCTCGACGCGATAGTCGATCGTCTCAAACATGGGCGGGGGCCGGGTCGATCGTCAGCCGGGCGATCTCGTCTTCCAGAAAGGCGTCGTCGCCGTTCAGCAATTGCCATTGCTTGGCGCGGCGGAAGAAAAGCTGGGGATCGGCTTCGCTGGTATAGCCGATGCCGCCATGGATCTGGATGGCCAGGGCGGAGACGCGGCGGAACATCGCGCAGCCCTGCAGTTTTGCGATCGCCGCCGCTGCCGCGAACGGCTGCCCCTGATCGTGGAACCAGGCGGCCTGATGGAACAGGGTCTGGCATCCCTCGATCTCGACGATCGCATCGGCCAGATAATGCGCGATCGCCTGGAAGCCGCCGATGGGCTGGCCGAATGCCTCGCGAGTCTTGGCATAGGCCAGGCTGATCTCATGGGCATGCCGCGCCGCGCCCACGGCCTGCGCGGCCAGCGCGATATGGCCGCGCGCGGAGACGTCGCGCCAGAGCTGCGGCAGATCGTCGATCGCGAGCAGGTTCGCCGCCGGCAGAGCAACCTGGGTGAATGTGGCCTCGAAATAGGGTTCGCTGGCGAGATTGGCCTGATGACGGATGGTGATGCCCGGCGTGTCGCGCGGCACCAGCATCGCGGCCGGTGCGCCGCTCGCGCTGTCGCGGGCGATGACCAGTAGGACCGATGCGATCGATGCGAATGGCACGAATTTCTGCACGCCGGACAGGCGGATACCATCGGGGGTGCGATCGAAACGGCTGGAGCAGTGCGCGAGCGATCCGCCCGGTTCTGTCGCGGCGACCGCGACGATCGCCCCTTGCGCGATCTCCGCCAGCCAATGGTCTCGCAGTGCGGCATCACCGCTGGCGGCGAGCAATGCGGCGGCGACAAGCGAGCTGGTGAAAAGGGGCGTAATTGCGAGTTGCCGCCCGAGCTGTTCGAAGACGAGCGCGGTTTCGAGCATGCCGAAGCCGAGCCCGCCATGGTCTGGCGCGATCGGCATCGCCGGCACGCCGATTTCGCACAGCTGCGTCCAGAAGGCGCGATCCAGCCCGGCGGGATCGGCTTCGGTCCGGCGCAGCGTCGTCAGCGGGAACCTGCTCTCGCAGAGCTGGCGCACCGTATCCTGCAGCATGCGCTGTTCTTCGGAAAGTCCCAATTCCATTGATGTTGCGCGCTCCATGGGCTCGATATGCGGTGGACTGTGCGGGCTGGCGGCGACCCCCTCAACTCGGGTGACGCTCACATTCCGGCCGATCTTTCAGTTCAAGGGCGCCATTCGTCGGGCGGGCAGCGCCAGGGCGAGCGCGCGCTCGCATCGGCGGGCATGGCGAGTCGGGCCGAGGCAGAGGTCAGCAGCGTTTCACCATCCTTCAGCGCGATATCGAGCTGGATCCAGGCGATCTGGTCGCCCGTCCGCTCGACCGAGACGACCCGTCCGCTGAAACGCACCGCGCGACCGGGGCAGATCGGTCGCCGCATCGAAAATCTCAGCCGGCCGATGCGGCCGATCGGGCCGCTCCAGTCGGTGACGTAGCGGCTGATCAGGCCCGCCTGGGTATAGTTGTTCATGATGATGTCGGGCAGGCCGGCCTGTGTCGCGGCATCCTTGTCATGATGTTGCGGTTGCCAGTCCCGGCTGCCCGTGGCTCCGGCGATGATCATCTTGCGGGTGACGCCGATCACGAGATCGGGCAGTGCGTCTCCCGCCAGCGGCGTGATCGTTCCGGGCATCGGCGCGTTCATGCCGCCACCTTTCCATAAGCGAGGAAATGAAGGCGCTGGATGCCGGCAAGGCTGCCGTCGGGCTTGCGATATTGCACGTCGATCTCCCAGTTCCGCCCGGTGCCGAGCCGGGTTTCGCGTTCGGGGCCGACCGTGCGCAGGATCTGTTCCGCGCGGACCGATTCACCCGCGCGCAGCGGGGCGTGCAGCTCGAGCTCGACCTCGGTCACGATGCCGTTGCGCAGGCCGAGCATGTCCTTGACCATGAAATGCAGTTCCAGCGTCCGCCGCGCCGGGCGATCGCGGCCGGGCGCCCAGTCATGCTCGACCGCCCAGCTCGGCAGCATCGCCGGGGGGGCGATGACGCTGTCGGTCTGATCGCGCGATGCCGTATAATCCCAGTAAAGAAGATTGCCGTCTTCGATCGCGACGCAGAAATTGGTCCAAAGACCTTGTTCGACGGTGAGGACGTGATCGACGATGATCATCGGCCGTCCGATCCAGTCCTTAATGATATCGGGAAGATCATCCATACGATTTTCTCTGTCGATCGAAGGGATAAGGGAGATGAACTGCATATAATGGCGCGATCGATGCACCCGCAATTGGGTGGACCCCGAAGACGACTGGAGTTGAGCCGAATGCGAGCAGGTGAAGTCGCGCGTGCGCGCTATTCCTCCAGCCTCACGGTCCCGGTCGGGACGGAAAGCCGGACTCGGGGAGGAAAGACGTGCCGCTCAGCCAATCGCTTTGGCTTGCCGATGCCGTGCCATGCGCGGATGGCGATCGGGACGATCTTTCCCTTGGCGCCGCCCTGTCGCGCTCGGCCGTGGCCTGGCCCGATGCGGAGGCGATGGTCTTTGCCTGCCAGTCCGGCGTGGCGGAGACGCGCTGGTCCTTCGCCGAACTCGACGACCGCGCGACGCGGCTTGCCCATGCGCTGATCGCGGCCGGCTACCGGCCGGGTGAGCGCATCGCGATCTGGTCGCCCAATCATCCCAACTGGATTCCGCTCCAGTTCGCCATCGCCAGGGCCGGCATGGTGCTTGTCGCGCTGAACCCGCTCTATCGCGCGGCGGAGCTCGACTATGCGCTGGTCGCCGCCGACGCGGTCGCCGTCTTTCATGACGAGGTGGCGGGCGGAGAGCGGATGCGCGACATCGCCGAAACCGTGCGGCGCACATCGCCGTCGCTGCGGGCGCTTCATCATATCGGCGACGAGGTCGACCGGATGATCGCCGAGACCGACCGGTCCGGTCCGCTCCCGCCCGTCCAGCCGGCCGATCTGCTGATGATCCAATATACGTCGGGAACGACGGGCCGCCCAAAGGCGACGCTGCTGCCGCATGGTCCGATCGTCACTATCGGCGCGCGATCCTACCGCGCCTGGGGTTTCGGGCCGGGCGATCGGGTCTGTCACGGCTTTCCGCTGTTCCATGTCGGCGGCTCGGGCAATTCGACGCCCGGCGCACTCGTCAACGGCGCGACGACATTGCCCATCTACATCTTCAAGGCGGACGAAGCGCTCGACATATTGGAGCGCGAGGCCTGCACCGGTTTCATCGGCGTGCCGTCGATGCTGACCTCGATGATGGAGGCCGATCCGGAGCGCCGCCGCGATCTGTCCGCGCTGCGCAGGATCATCGTTGGTGGCGCCGCGGTTTCGGCCGCCTTTCTGGCGCGCTGCGAGCGTCATTTCGGCGTCGAGATGCTCAACGGATATGGCCAGACCGAAAGCTGCGGCGTCTGCGCGACGGTGCGGCCGGGCGACGCCACCGAACGCAAGACGCACAGTTCGGGCCTTGCGCTGCCCGGCGTCGCCATGAAGATCGTCGATGGCGACGGGCGGGTGCAGCCCTGCGGCGTGGCTGGCGAATTGTGCGTGGACGGCCCCGGCCGGATGATCGGTTATGGCGACCCCGAACACAGCGCCCGCGCCTTCGACGCGGATGGCTGGCTCAGGACCGGCGATATCGCGACGATGGATGCGGAGGGGTATGTCGCCATCGTCGGCCGCCTGAAGGAGATGGTCATTCGCGGCGGCGAGAATCTCTACCCCGCCGAGATCGAGGCCTTTCTGCTCCAGCATCCGCTTGTCGGCGAGGTCGCGGTGATCGGCCTGCCCGACGAGAAATATGGCGAGGAGCTTTGCGCGGTGATCCGTCCCGTGCCCGGTTCCGCGCCCGATGCGGAGGAGCTCCGGACGTGGATGCGCGCGCGGGTCTCGCGCTGGAAGGTGCCGCGCTATGTCGCCTTTGTCGACGCGCTGCCCGTGACCGTCTCGGGCAAGGTCAGGAAGCATGAGCTGCTGCCCGAAATGACGCGCCGTTTTCTCCAGAAACAATCCGTCTGACGCTGAAAGGAAAGCAATGGACTATTCGTCGTACAAGGGGCTGAAGATCGAGCGGGCCGGGCGAATCCTGACCGTCACGATCGATCGTCCGGAGGTGAAGAACGCGGTCAATCCGCTGATCCATGGCGAGTTTTCGCGCATATTCGGCGATATCGCGCAGGATCCCGATGTCGGCGTGGTGATCCTGACCGGCGCGGGCCAGGCCTTCAGCGCGGGCGGCGATATCGGCTGGCTGGCGGCGCTGCAGAGCGATCCCGCCGCGACGGTCGCGGCGATCGAGAACGACCGGCGCATCCAGAACAGCATGCTCGATCTGGAGGTGCCGGTCATTGCCCGCGTTGTCGGCCCGGCGGTCGGCCTCGGATGTTCGCTCTCGCTGTTCTGCGACTTCATCTATGCGACGCCCGATGCGCGCTTCGCCGATCCGCACGTATCGGTCGGCCTGGTCGCCGGCGATGGCGGCGCCGTCATCTGGCCGCAACTGATCGGCTATGCCCGGGCAAAGCGCTATCTGCTGACCGGCGATCCGATCACCGGGGCCGAGGCGGCGGCGATCGGACTGATCACCGAGGCGGTGGCGATCGACGAGATCGACGCCAAGGTGCAGGCCATGGCCGAGCGGCTGGCCGCAGGGGCCACCAACGCGATCAAATGGACCAAGGCGTCGATCAATGCGGGGCTCAAGGTGACGGCCAACGCCATCATCGACCGCGCGGCGGCCTATGAAAATCTGACGATGCTGATGGAGGATCACCGGATCGCGGTGGCGGCGTTCCAGAACCGGTCCACGCCGCAATTCACCGGCCGGTGAACGCGGTGGCTGGGCTTGCCGGCCGGATCGGCGTCGTCACCGGCGCCGCGAGCGGCCTGGGCCGTGCGATCGCCGAACAGTTCGCCGCATCCGGCGGCACCGTCATCGTCGCGGATCTGGACGCTGACGGTGCAAGCGCCGTCTGTGCCGGGATCGCCGCGCGTGGCGCCGCCGCGATTTCGGTCGCGGTCGATGTCGCCGATGCGCCGTCGGTCGAAGGGCTGGCCGATCTCTGCTTCGGGCGGTTCGGTCGCTGCGACATGCTGGTCAACAATGCCGGGATCGCGGATTTCGGACCGGCGCTCGACATGCCGCTCGGCAGATGGCGCCGGATCCTCGACGTCAATCTGATGGGGATCGTCCATGGCGTCGCGGCCTTCGCGCCGCGCATGGCGGTGGCGGAGGGGCCGGCGCATATCGTCAACATCGCGTCGATGGCGGGCTTGGTGCCGCTGCCCGGTTTCGGCGCCTATACCGCCAGCAAGTTCGCGGTGGTCGGCCTTTCGGAAGTGCTGCGCGAGGAACTGGCGCCGTCGGGCATCGCCGTGTCGGTTGCGTGTCCGGGCTGGATCGCGACAGGGATCCAGCCGTCCGGCGGATCGGAGGACGGACCGGTTTTCAGGCCCGAGCTCTGCCGGGTGCTGCCCCCTGAAACGGCCGCCCGGATCATCCTGGAACAGGCGCTTGGCGGACAGCCGCACATCTTCACCCATCCCGAATGGGACGGGGAAGTGTGCGCCCGGAGCGAGCGGTTGATGCGTGCGATGGCTGCCGGTGGCGTTGATATCGGGGTCTGATCCCGGTCCGAGCCGAACCGGCAATCCGGACGAGTACAATGTGAGCAGGGCGGCACTTAGGCATGTGATGGCTCAGGGAGGCGGCGAACCAAACCGATCTTCCGTCGCATGCGCGGCCATCGCGGCATGTGGACAGCTTAGACAAGAAGGGCCCATCAAGGCCTTTGGGGAGGAAAAATGACCGCTAAATTCTGCAAGCTTTTCTTCGGTGCGTCTCTGCTGGCGATGACGCCGGTTGCCGGCGCATGGGCCCAGACCGCGCCGGACGATACCGAGGACACGAACGAAATCGTCGTCACCGCGCAGAAGCGATCCGAGCGGCTGGCCGATGTGCCGATGTCGATCTCGGTCGTGACCGGCGATACGCTTGCCCGCGCGGGCATTGTCGATGCGTCGCAGCTCGTGCAGGCGGTGCCGGGCTTCAACTATCAGCAGGGCGCTTTCGGTACGCCGATCTTCTCGATCCGGGGCATCGGCTACAACGACAATTCCACCTCGGCCGGCCCCGCCGTCAGCGTCTATACCGATCAGGTGGCACTTCCCTATTCGGTGATGGCGCGGGGGGCTTTGCTCGATCTGGAACGGGTCGAGGTGCTGAAGGGACCGCAGGGCACGCTGTTCGGGATGAATTCGACCGGTGGCGCGATCAACTTCATCGCCGCCAAGCCGACCGACACTCTGGCCGCCGGCATGACCGCGGGTTTTGCGCGGTTCAACGAAGTCAGCTTCAACGGCTTCCTGAGCGGACCGCTGGGCGAAGGCCTGTCGGCGCGTGTCGCGGTGCAGGGTGAGTTCTCCGATGGCTGGCAATTTAGCCGGACGCGGCCGGGCGATCGGCTGGGCAAGAAGAACTTCCTCAACGGCCGCGCGATCTTCGACTGGAAGCCGAGCGATGCGCTGAGCTTCGAACTGGCGCTTTCGGCATGGCGCGACAAGGGCGAGACGCAGGCGGCGCAATTCGTCGGCTTCGCGCCCGCGGTCGCGGTGACGCCCCTCACCCAATATATCGCCGATGCGATGCGGGCGTCGCCCGTCGCGCGGAACAATGCGCGCGAAGCGGATTGGGGCCCGGGCCGCGACTATGCCCGCAATGACCGTTTCCATCAGGCGTCGCTGCGTGCGGACTGGTCGATCGCGGACAGCGTCTCGCTGACCTCGATCTCCGCCTATAACCGCTTCAAGGGCAGTTCGCCGATGGACATCGACGGCACCGCCTTCGGCGCCTTCGGCATCGATGCGCATGATTCCGATCTCGAAACCTTCGCCCAGGAACTGCGCCTTGCCGGCAAGGCGGGCATCGTCGATTGGATGATCGGCGGCAATTACCAGTACGAGAAGGCCGACGAGTCCACGATCACGACCAACCAGGGCACGAACAACCAGATCGGCCCCTTCCTGTTCACCCGTTTGGGCCAGATCGCCAACCAGAAGGTCGATACGCTTTCGGTCTTCGGCAGCCTCGACCTTCATGTCACAGATCGGCTGACCCTGCAGGGCGCGGCGCGCTACACTTCGCAGAAGCGCGATTTCGCTGGTTGCATCAAGGATGAGGGCGTCGGCCCGGTCGGGGTTCCCGCCGCCACCGCGTTCGGCTTCCTCGCCGGGCTTTTCACCGGCGCGCCGGTCAACATCCCCGCGTTCGGCTGCGTCACGATCGATGCGACGACCTTCAAGCCCGGCCTCGCCACGTCGAAGCTCGACGAGGACAATGTCTCGTGGCGGGCGGGCATCGACTACAAGTTCGATACCAACATGATGGTCTATGCCAATCTGACCAAGGGTTATAAATCGGGCAGCTACGCGCTGGTGCCGGCGATCCTCTCCAGCCAGTTCACGCCGGTCACGCAGGAAGCCGTTCTTGCCTATGAGGCGGGCACGCGCTTCACCACGGCGGGCGGGTTACTCAATGCCGATTTCGCATTCTTCTACAACGACTATGACGACAAGCAGTTGAAGGGCATCGTGCTGACCCCGGTGTTCGGTCCGTTGCCGCAGCTCGTCAATATTCCCAAGTCGAAGGTCTACGGGTTCGAGGCCAATCTGGTACTGCGCCCGGCCAAGGGGCTCCGCCTGTCATCGGGGCTGACCTATGTGCGTTCGAAGGTGCGCCGCGATCCGGTGGCGCCGGCCGAGCCGCGCGATCCCTTCGGCGCGCCGACCAGCTATGTCGGGGAATCCTTTCCCAACACGCCCAAATGGCAGTTCGTCGGAGATGCCGAATATCGCTTCCCGGTGGGCGGCAGCGGGATGCACGCGACGATCGGCAGCGCACTCACCTATCACAGCAGCAGCCCCGGCACCTTCGGCAACACGCCCGTCTTCACGTTGCCGTCCTACACGCTGGTCGATGTCCGTCTCGGCCTCGAATCCGCCGATGGGCGCTGGAGCGGTCAGGTCTGGGGACGCAACATCACCAATGAATATTATTACAACAACGTCACGCATCTGACCGATTACATCGCCAAGATCGCGGGCATGCCGGCAAGCTACGGCGTGACGATCAGCTTCAAATATTGAGGTCCGCTCACAGCCTGTTTGAGAAAGCGCGGAAGCGCGTTTTCTGGAGGCGGTACCACCCTCCGCAGCCACTCGACCGATGCTTCGCATCTTCGGAACCTTGGGCTGGTACCGCTTTTCCAAACAGACTCTCGCAACGGTCAAAAGAGGCTCGAGATCGGGCGCCGACGCACTTTGCTGCTGGATAGCAAGCAGCGTTCGCGCATCTTTGATCAGTTCATGGATTTTGACAGTTCGGCTGCGCGTCGGCACGCACGTCTCGCTGCAACGGAGAAGGCGGCTTCCAGTTTTTTGCCGTGCATCAGCGCGCTCAGTCCTTGCTGGGTCGTCCCACCAGGGGACGTCACAGCATGTCGGAGATCTTCAGGGCTGTCGCTGCTTTGGTGCAGCATCTCGCCAGCGCCGCTGATGGTCGCTCGGGCAAGTCGCGCGGCAAGGTCCGGCGCCAAACCCAAGGCGGCTCCAGCGCGAGTCATGCATTCGGCAATATAGAAGATATAGGCCGGTCCCGATCCCGCAATTGCCGTCGCCGCATTGATCAGCGCTTCATCCTCAAGCCAGAGAAGCGTACCGCCCGCGCTGAACAATTCCGTCACCATTCTCCGGTGAGGGGCGCTGGTTCCAATGCGCGCAACAGCGGTCGTCAAACCCCGTCCTACTTCTATCGGCAGGTTGGGCATCGTGCGCACCAGGCCATCCGCCTCTGGAAACAAGGTGGCCAGATCGGCGAGCGTCGAGCCGGCAAGAACGGATATGATCAGTTTGTCCTTTGACTGAATCGCTTTGATCTCCTGTTCGACGGAAGCAATCATCTGCGGTTTGACCGCGACGACAATGGCATGTCGTTCCGATGCACATGGCGGGGAATTGAGCCTCACGCCGTTTTGTTCGGCAAAGGCGATCAGTTCTGCCGTTGGGCGCGGATCGCGGACATTGATGCGATCGGGCGAGAAACCGCCCTTGATCCAGGAACGCAGCAGGGCCGAACCCATACGGCCTGCTCCGAACAAAATGATCTCTTCGCCGGCTTCGTGGTTTGTCGTCATGTCATCCCAACCCGGTTATGCTTCATTGCGGCCGCCCGGACCTCCTCAGGATCGAAACCAGGCGGTGCTGATGTCCATCTGGTCGTTGACTCGGTAGGTGCGAGGAAAGAAGCCTTTCGCCTCTGCTTTGCCCGCGTTGATCATGATCAGCGTCCGTTCGAGGTCGGCGAGATCGCTGATCGTCAGCCAGGGCGCGGCACCGGTCTCGCCCTTTCGACAGCAATGCGCCGTCCAGAGCCGCGTATCGGCCGGCAGCATCGCGCGCAGGCGGCGGGTGGTCTGCAGATATGCGTCGAGACTATGCCCCGGCAGGAAGGCGTAGAGCATCCCAGGGTAGAGAAAGTCGCCAACGAATATTCGATGATTGGTCTCATCGTAAAGCGACACGGACTGCACTGTGTGCCCCGGCGTCGAGATCAGACGAAGGCTACGCCCGCCGAGATCGAGATCGGCGCCGGGCCTGATCCATTCTGCGATAGGAAATGTCGGCGCGGAGCCGCCGATCGTGCTCAGATATTCGTAACGCCCGGGCCTGAAGAGGTTACCGCGAGCGTCGTGTCTGGTTGATGGCAGATCGATAAGGGCAACGCGATCGCCGGTATGGATGCCGCCGATATGATCGAAATGGAGATGCGACGGTATGATCGTCACTGGCAAGCTGGTCAGCCGCGTCACCACGGCACGTATATCGCCGGTTCCGGTGCCTGCGTCGAACAATAGCGCGCGTGCCTTCCCGACGATCAGGTAGGCGTAGTTGCCAAGAAAATTGCGGGGCTCGCCAATCGCATAATCGCCGTTGCCCAGCGGTTCGGCAGAGAAATAGCTGTCGAGCATTCTGCCTCGCGAAAGGCGCGCGGGAACTGGCGCCATCGCCGGAGTTTCAAAGATGTAAGGTGCGATCTCGGCGAACAGATAGGGCGCCAGGCGCGGCGCCGCAGCAGCGCACAACGCAATGAGCGCAACGGCGCAAAAGGCGATCCTGAGTTTCATTCCTCGCGCAAGAACGTGTTGACCGCGTAATGCGCGATGCGTCCGCCTTCGACGCGGGCATAGCCTTTCGCATTGTAGCGTGCGACTGCATCGGGCGGGCCGATCACCATGTCATAGTCGATGAAAATATAGTCGGATGCCGAGAAACTTGCGATCGGCGGCCATTGCATGACCGCGCCGCCGACAATCTTCGCTTGGCGCGAGAAAAAAGCGAACAGGGCAGCCGATCCGATTCCGCGCAGATTGCCGTTTACCAAGAAGTGGGCTTCGCTTGTGAAGAAGCGTCGAAAACCGACTTCCGACAAGGTGTCGCGCGCGATCCCGTCGTTCATCCACGCGAGCATTGCGCCGATCAGCGCATAATTATCCTCTCTTTCCATAAGGGGATTAAATACTCCCTTTATGGAAATGCACAAGCCCTGACCCGCCGTTAAAGGGGGCGCGTCTAGCGCTCGCCGAATTCCGCCCGCAAATGAGCCGCGATCATCCTGGCAACCTCCGAAGGCATGGAGGTTCGGACGTCGCTGGGAACCCGAAAATAACAATCGGCCATGCCATAAGTCGCGCTCACGATGACATTGCTGATGATCGCCGACCGGTGAGCGGGCACCGAAAACCGCGACGTGATCGCCACTTCATACCTGGCGACCAACTGGGTAAACAGCGCGCTGTCGATTTCGCGAAGCTGCGGCACTGCACCAACCGCCTGCATGATCGCGAGGCCGCCCTTTTCCTTGGTGAGCATGATGATCCAGCCCTCCAACATCTCCCGCACGGCGCGTTCCAGATCACAGTCCGGTCGAGCAATTTTCTCGATATCCAGCGACAACCGCTCGCTCCATCGTGCGAGCATTTCCTCGCCAAGCGTCGCGATCACCGCAAACTTGTTCGGAAAATAGCGATAGACCGTCCGGATCAGAACGCCCGCGCGTTCGGCAAGCAGGTTGGTGTTGAAGTCATCGACGCCGACCTCTTCGAGCAATTCGGCAGCCACTTCGATGATACGGTCGCGTGAAGCCTGAGCGCGGGCCTGGATCGGCTCCCGTCGTTGCTGGAGGGAGACCGTCGGAGGCTGTTTCTTTGGCGTGGTCGTCATTGCACCTCTCTCGCACGTGACAGCACGTTTGCGAAAGCGCGAAAGAGGCCCGCACCGGCAAATGTCGGTGCGGGTACGCTCTATCAAAACGAGTATTGCACGGCCGCCCCGATCCGACGCGGATCACCGATCGAGAAGGTATTGAAACCGATCGACGACTGATCGTAGCCGTCCTTGAAATACAGCCGGTTGAGGACGTTCTTGACGTAGAGTGAGAGGGACCATTTCCTGGCCTCAGGCGCATAGGTCACGCGGCCGTTCAGCAGGAACACGCTCTTTTCCGAAATGGCACTTTGCTGCGCGACCGAGAAATAGGTGCGGCTTTTATAACTGGCGTCGCTCTGGAGGGTCAGCGTGTTGCCGCCATCGAGATCGATCGCGTAGCTGATCGCACCGTTCAGCGTCCATCGCGGTGCATAAGGCAGACGGTTGCCCGAATAGTCGGCGCCGATCTGATTGGACTTGTACGTGCGGAACCGCGCATCGGTGTAAGCGGCGCCCAGATCGGCCTGGAAAGCGCGCACGGGCTTCCAGGTGAGGCTGGCTTCGGCACCATTGACCTGAACCGCCCCGGGATTGCCGGAGGCCATTCGGCTTAAATTATGCAGCCATGGGAGTGTCGCCCAGCATGGCGTGGTAGCGCTCCTCCGCTTCGGCAGGTGGTATATTGCCAATGGGCGCAAGGAGCCGGCGGTTGTTGAACCAATCCACCCATTCGAGCGTGGCGTATTCAACGGCCTCGAAGGATCGCCACGGACCTCGCCGGTGGATCACCTCGGCCTTGTAAAGACCGTTGATCGTCTCGGCCAAGGCGTTGTCGTAGCTGTCGCCTACGCTGCCCACCGATGGTTCGATCCCAGCTTCGGCAAGGCGCTCGGTATACTTGATCGAGACGTATTGGCTGCCGCGGTCGCTGTGGTGGATCAGGCCACCGCGATGGACAGGGCGCCGATCATGGATAGCCTGCTCCAAGGCATCCAGCACGAAGCTGGTATGCGCCTTCCTACTCACCCGCCAGCCCACGATATAGCGGGCGTAAACGTCGATCACGAAGGCCACGTAGACGAACCCTGCCCAGGTCGCGACATAGGTGAAGTCCGACACCCACAGCATGTTCGGCGCCGGGGCGTGGAACTGGCGGTTGACCTGATCGAGCGGACACGGTGCTGCCTTGTCACTGACCGTCGTCTTCATCGGTTTGCCCCGGAGCACGCCCTGCAAGCCCAGCTCGCGCATCAGCCGTTCCACCGTGCAGCGGGCAATGTCGAAGCCTTCCCGCTGCATCTGCCGCCACACCTTGCGCACGCCGTAGACCTTGAAGTTGGCGTCGAACACGCGCCGAACCTCGGGCTTCATCGCCTCGTCGCGCTGGGCACGCGGTGACAGGCGCGATGGATCGCGCCGCTGGCGGGCACGCTCATGGTAGGTGGATGGGGCGATCGGCAGAACCCGGCAGATCGGCTCGACCCCATAATCACCCCGATGCTCATCAATGAAGCTGCTCATCGCTTGAATGGGCGGTCGAGCTCCGCCTGGGCAAAATATGCGGAAGCCTTGCGCAGAATCTCGTTGGCCTGGCGCAGCTCGCGGTTCTCGCGCTCCAGCGCCTTGAGACGGTCTGCCAGCTCGGTGGGAACGCCGGCACGCTTGCCGCTGTTCACCTCCGCCTTCTTCACCCACTCCAGCAGCGTGTGCCCCGAACAACCAATCTTCTCGGCAATGGATGTGATCGCCGCCCAACGGGATGGATGATCGGCTTCGTGGTCCAGCACCATGCGGACTGCCCGATCACGAACCTCCGGGGCAAACTTGTTCGTCGTCTTGCTCATCGTAGACCCTTCCTCTCAGGAGTTAGGGCCTCCGACAATCCCGGGGCGGTTCAACCCGCGACGTCGCGGCATTCTCAAGCAGCAAAACGAGGCCCGGCACGAACACTTGCTGGTTGGTCAGACGGGTATGGTACAGTGCGCCATTGAAGCGCAGCGTGCGATCGAACAGATCGGTCTTCCAGCCGAACTCATAATTGGTGACGGTTTCCGGATCGACCACCGCGACTTCGTCGGGGCCGAACAGCACGCCGCCATTATAATTGCCCGCCCGGAAACCGCGGCTGAATGTGAAGAATAATTTGACGTTGTCGACGGGGTCATAGTCGATTGTCGCTCGGCCGCTGAGATTGCCCCATGTCCGGCGGTCATTCTGGGTGGCGACGTCGGCGATCAGGATATGACCGGCGGCATATTGGCTGTCGATCACCGTGGCCCCGGTCGACCCATCGATGTTCAGATAGTCGAGCGAGAGGTCGATGCTTTTGCGCTCTTGCGAGTAACGCAGACCGGTGGTCAGCTTGAGATTGTCGGCGATCTTCCAATAGATTTCACCAAATGCCGCCAGGCTGCGCGTGGTCTGGGTGAACGCGGTATAAGCCCCTTCGAGATTGGGGCCGCCGGTCAGGAATCCCGGGCCGAAGCCGCGGAACGAATATGCGCTCTGCGACGTCAGGCGATCGTGGAAATAATAACCGCCCAATAGCCAGCTGATCGGACGCTTGTCGTCCGAAGCGATACGCAGCTCCTGCGAAACCTGTCTCGAGTTGCTGTAGATGTCATTCACCGACAGATCGGCTGGCGACCAGTCGACCTCGCCGCGTGTGTTGCGCGTGTTGTGCTCATAGGCACTGACCGACGTCACGCTGATACTGCCGGGTTGCCAGGTCAGTGTGGCGCTGCCGCCAATGTTGCGAACAACGTCTCGCATGCCCGCTGCATCGGCGTAATAGTCGCGCTTGCTCGACGACGGTACAAAACCGGTCGTGTCGGGACACCGCCCGGCGAGCGTCGGATTGTCGCAGACAATGAACGAAAATGGGCCGGTGAAAGTGCCGACTTCCTTGAGATTGGAATCGCCGCGGTTGCGGCTGCCGTGGACACTGAGCAGCATATCGAGGTCGGGCGTCAGCTCGGATAGCAGCGAGCCGCGCAAAGCGTAGTTCCGCTCCTTGGGCCCCTTGTCGCCGGTGACGAGATTGTTGAACGGACCATTTTGACGGTGATAGCCGGCCGCCAAACGGATCGCCGTGCTATCCGACAAGGGGACCCCGATCGCGCCGTCGGCATCAAGCTGCCCAAAGGATCCGCCCGAAACGTTGAAAGTCCCGTTGATTGGCTCGTTCGGGTTCGGCTTGCGGGTGATGAAACGTATGGCGCCGCCCGTGGTATTTTTGCCGTAGAGCGTACCCTGTGGGCCCTTGAGCACCTCCACCCGGTCGAGATCGAGCAGCGCCTGATTAAGCCCGAAGCTCGATCCCATATAAGCGTCGTCGAGATAGAAGCCGACCGACGGTATCGCATTGGCGTTGAAGCTGCTGTCCCCGAGCCCGCGCATGAACACTGTGGCGAGCGTCGACGAAGCGCCAGCGAACACCAGGCTCGTCGTATTTTGTGCGAGATCGAACGTGTTGAGCGCCCCCCGGGAGCGCAACGTGTCGGCGCTGAGCGCCGTGATCGTGATCGGCACATCCTGGAGGCTCTGTGACTTCTTCTGCGCGGTTACGACGATGTCGGGCATGGGCTGATCGGGCTCCTGCTCCGTTTGCGCGGACGACGCTGTCGCCCAGGCGATGGTTACAAAAGACGCGAAAAACAGGTGTAGCCGGCGCATGTGAATCCCCTTTCATTATTTAGGGAGTAAATACTCCCAAAATCGAAAAGGTGCAAGCATGATGCCGGCAGACCGACCAGGCTGCCGGCATTCAACGTGAATCTGCTTATGCGCCGCGAACCAGCAGGTCGTCGTCCGCGCCGCGCCGCGCCGCCTCCCTGACGAGGAAAGCCAGGACCAGACTTGCGAACGCGGTTGCCAGCGCCGCGATCAGCAGCGGAGCCACCGATGGCTGGCTTGCAAAGGGCAGCAGCAGCATCGGCCCGACGCTATATCCGATGCCGGTGGCGCTCAGCGCGGCAGTGACCATCCGGCCGCTTTCATCCGCTTCCGCGATCGCTGCAAAGTAGAATGGAGTGAGGAAGGCAACTGCAGCGTTGAGCAGTGCCGCGCCGCCGCCATAGGCCCAGAGCTGGTGACTGAGCAGAGGCAGCGCATAGCCCATGGCGAGGACAAGATGGCCGACGAGAATGCCCGTGAAGCGCGTGACGATGCGGGTCATGACGGTGCAGGCCACCGCCCCGGCGATCCCTGACAACAAGCCGAGTGACAGTGCGATCGATCTACTGGCGACGTCGATCTGAAGGTTGTTGCCGATCCGCTCCCAATAGATCCACAGGCCCCCATTGCCGGTATAATTGATGAACAGAGAGACGATCAGGAATATGCCAAGCATCGTGCGCCGCGGGGTCACGGCGCGTTTTGGCGCCGCGCCGGTCGCGTTCGCGGCATCGCCCGCCCTTTTCGGCAGAAATCTGGTCGTGAGCAGCGCAACGAGCGCGAACGTCGCCAACAGCATATAGACCGTCGACAATCCGGCGATCCGCAGCAGATGTGGCATCGCAACCAGCGTGATCGCGCCAGCGGTATAGGGGATGCCGAAATAGATGGCGAAGGCGCGATCGGGTGACTCGGCCTTCGCCAGATAGATGCTGCCAATGGCACCGACGAGGCCGCCGCCGGAAAATCCGGAGACGAAGCGCGCGACCGCGAACATCGGATAATATGACGACCAGCAGGAGGCGAGTTGCGCCGCTCCGAACAGTGCGATCGCGATGGCCATGCATCGGCGGATATCCACCTGCGGACGAGCGATCACCAGGGTTGTGAACAGGATTCCGGCAACCATTCCCGCTGCCTCGATGCTGGCCAGCAGCCCTGCCGCCTCGATGTCGTAAGACAGGTGGTCGACATAGCTGCCGACGAGCATCGGCAACGCCGCGGTTGGTATGGTGGTCACAGCATAAGCAAAGAACACCACGCCGAGCGTTGCCGATGCTCTGCTCATGCGGGGTTGGAGTCTTTGAGGAACAACCGGCTATCCTTGAGGACGATCCTGTCGTCGAGCTTGATCGTCGGCGCCAGCACCGTCCAGTCCCAATGAACTTTTGATCTTGGCCGCATGCCGGCATTGTCGGCGGTCATGACGTCCGCGACCACGTCGAGATCGCCCATCCCGCAGGTCACGGAGCCATAGACGCGCTCCCATTCCTGGTTCTGCGTCAGCAGCGCGTTGGGATTGATACCGATATTGAGGTGGTTCGGCCCTTCCCAGGCGCCCTCGTCGCCGAGCTTTTCCAGCCACTGACGGATCCGGCCGCTCAGATATTTATCGCCCCAGATGTTGACCAGGCGGCCATCGACGAATTCGAACTTCAGCGGATCGCGCGGCGCTTCATGATAGAGCTGATGCCACAACACGGTGCCGTCGATCGATACGATACCATTGCCGCGTCCCCGCGGAATGAGGACGCCTGGCTGGGCTGGCGGAAGGATCGCGAAATTCGATTTGAACTCGCCCTTGTCGCGGTCCCACAGGAAGCCATCTGCAGGAAGGCCCTTGGTGCCGTCGAGGTCGATCACGAGTTCGTCGCCCTCGCCGGTGATCATCGTGCAGGTTTTGGCGGTGGTGAAGAGTTCGGCGACATGATCGGCGGTGCGCCGAATTTCGTGGATATCGACGTCGCGGATCGTCCGGAGCAGCATGTCGTCGAGATAGGGGCCACCGACGCCGTCGCCCGGCATCAGGACGCGGGCGCCGTTGGCAATCGCCTCCTTGATGAAGTCCGCATAGCCGACGGCGAGATCGATGAGCAGGTCTGCTTCCTTCGCCGCCGCGGACAGCATCGGCGTCCATTCGGCGCTGGGCTGATATGTCGGGCCTCCGAACGGGATCTTGGTTTCGATCGTCGCCACTTCCGCACCGAACGCGGTGGCCACGCCGTGAAACACGGCGCTGATGTAATCCGGTGTTCGGGCATCGCTCATGATCAGCACGCGCTCGCCGGGCTGGAGATGCGCAAATTCCTTATAGATGGTGTGCACCAAAGCGATGAAATCCGGCTTCAGGCGCGCACTGACATCGGGCGTCACTAGACCCATGGCTCGATTCCTTTTCTATCACAAAAAAAGGGAGTTTATACTCCCTTCAAGTTGCGCGTCAATGGAAAGCGATCGGCCAAATCGATCGCCGTCGAGGCCACCGGGACTTGAGTGGAAGAAGTTTTTCGAGCCGTCGGCGGACGAACGCGCAATGGCTGAACGCATCAGATGATATTGCGCGGCTGATTCTGACGCTGATCGGCGAGACCCAACCTTAGAGCGGTTTCGAGGCAGATGGGGTCATCTGCCGGCTCGGAAATCGCGGTCAGCAAAGGCAAATATGGAGCGGATCTGGTTCATCCCGAACCAGATCCGCTCTAGTGCGCGTCGCTAAGGGCCGGTCTGCTCGTATCGAAAGCGATCGGAAGCCGATCGAGACCACGAAACCGCATCCGGCGTTGCCAGCGTGCGGGCGATGTGAGCGAAAATTCGGGGATATGGCGCAGCCAGGCCCTGATCGCCGCCGTGCCCTCGAGCCGGGCCAGGCTCAATCCGACGCATTGATGCGCGCCGCTGCCGAACGCGAGATGGCGATTCGGTTTGCGGTCGAGGCGGAATTGATCGGGCGTTTCGAAAACTGAGGGATCGCGGTTTGCCGCGCCGATCAGCAAGGTGATCGCCGTGCCGGCGGGTACCTTTACGCCGCCGATCGTCGCAGCGCGCGTGGCGCGTCGATTTCCCAGCTGGTTCGGACTTTCATATCGCAGCGTCTCTTCGACGAAGGCCGGAACCAGCGCCGGATCCGCAGCAAGCGACCGGCGCAGCGCGGCATCGCAGGCAAGAAGGTGAAGCGCGTTGCCGATCAGGTTCGTCGTGGTCTCATGACCCGCGTTGAGCAGGAAAATGGCGTTGTGCACCAGCTCGGTGCCAGTGAGCGCGGTGCTCGCCGTATCTTCGGCGATCAGGCGCGTCAGCAGATCGCGCTCGGGATCGCCGGGATGGCGCCGCCGTGTCGCGATCAGCGCTTCGAGAAACGCGCTGAAATCGCGGATGGCCCGATTGCCGTCTTGCAATATCCTGTCGTCCGGGGCGGGTTCGAGCGCTTTCAGAATGGCCAGCGACCAACCCCTGAGCGGCGCACGGTCCGCCTCGGGAACATCGAACATGTCGCCGATGACGCGCACCGGCACTGCGCCCGCAAAGTCGCCGATCGCATCGCATGCGCCGCGCTCGGCGACCCCGGCGGCAAGCCCGGCGCAGAACTGATCCAGCGTTGCGCCGAGATCGGCCACCGCCCGTGGCGACAGCGCACCCGTCAGCTTGCGCCGCACGCGTCCATGATAAGGATCGTCGTTGAACACCAGGCTGGTCGTGTGATGCTCGAACAAGGGCGAGGGGCCGAATTTGGGTGCGAATTCGGCCCGCTTGTCAGAACTGAACGTCGCCGTGTCGCGATAGACGGCGGCGACATCGGCATGTCGGGAAACGAGCAGCGCCCCGTCGATGGTCCGGGCAATCCTGCCCGCCGCGCTGAGGGTACGGTAGAAGGGGTAGGGGTCGTCGAAAAATCCTTCGGGCGGTGCGGCCAGATCCCAGGGGGCGTCGACCGCTTCGAACGACCCTGCAGCCCCGGCCGTCTTCACCGCCCGGCCAGCCAGTCCCAAACCGTCAAAGGCGCATCCACCATGGCATTGTGTCCCGCGTCCGGGATGTCGAGGGCGCGCGGGTCGAGGGCGCGCAATTGTTCGTGCGACACCATGGGATCCGTTGCGCCGCGGGCAAGGCTATGCGGACAGCGCGCCGCGCGCAGCAGGCCGTCCATATCGGGTCGCGACACCGCATAGGCTCGCGGATCCATCGCCGTACGCCAGCCCCCTGTGGCGGCCACGACGGCACGCTCGGACATTGCCGAGCCGGGCTCGATGGGGCCGAGCCCGGACTGGCGCCCGTAAAAGGCGAGCGCTTCTTCGCTGCTCCCGAATATCCGTGGCTGCCGTTCCGACAATGCCTGCATCTGCTGCAACTCTTCCTCGCTCCAGGCGACCTTCACCCCGAGCGCGAAGACTGCGGCGATATCCAGATCCAGGGCGGGGTCCGCGAGGGCCAGCGCGATCACACCGCCGAGCGAATGGCCGATAACGGTGATCGGGCCATCGGTCTGCGTTCGGACGAGGGCGGCAATGTCGGCGGCATAGGCGGTGACGTCATAATGCGTTCCGCCATCCGAATGCCCATGTCCGCGCAGGTCGGGCGCGATCCAGCGTCCGGGCCAGCGCTCCGGCGCGAGGGCGACGAACGGTTGCCAGACACGGCCATTGGCCCCCAGTCCATGAATGCACAACAGAAGCGCGTCGCCACTGCCGCCTGCGTCAAACGACAGCTGCACCGGGTCTGCATTCACGACGCGCGCACCCGTTGCAGCAAGCGATCGTTGACGATCGCCATGGCCGGTAATCTCGTTGCCGACGCACATAGGTCGCCCGATGGCAGCGTTGGCGGGCGGCGAACGACGTCTGGCATGGTCATCTCCGGGATCTATAATTAAACGTGTGGTCGGATTATTAATGGGGCAAAACGACTTGGCAAGTTTGGCTGCGGAAACTGGGCGGTATCGGGGCCTGCGCGGGCCAATGGCTGGCTTGCCAAATTCGTCGAAACCATCGAGGGATGGCCGCAAGAAAACCGAACCCGGGCGATACGAGGCGTGGGCTGGAGCTTCGGACATGCTTTCCTCCCATTCTCCACTCGGTCGAAAGGAAGTGCCATGACAAGCAAGCTCATCGCCATTTACAGCAAGCCCGAGGACGAGGCCGCTTTCCTCAAACATTATGAGGACGTGCATACGCCACTCGTCCGCAAGGTTCCGGGGCTTCAGAAGCTGGTCGTCAATCGCGTGACCGGCTCGCCAATGGGGCAGTCCGATCTCTTCATGATCGCCGAACTGCATTTTGCGGACAAGGCGGCGTTCGATGCTGGTATGAGGTCCGAGGAAAATCGCGCTGCGGGCAAGGATCTTATGGGTTTTGCCAAGGGAATCGTCACGGTCGTCTTCTCCGAAGAAGCCTGAAATTCGCGGGCCGGCGCCGCCAGGGTGGCGCTGGATTGATCCGATGTCCGGGCGGTGATTGACGCCCGGTTGCAACGGTTGGTTCGGGACGTCGAGGGAGGCGGAAAGGGGCAGAATGGCGCGAACGCAGGCGGTGGATTATGAAGAGCGGCGCGAAGCGATCGTCGAACGGGCGGCGGCTCTGTTCGCGCAGCGTGGCTTTCTGGGCACGTCCGTGTCGGACATTGCGCGAGCCTGCAATACGTCGAAGTCACTGCTCTACCATTATTATCCCTCGAAAGAGGACGTGCTTTTTGCCGTGATGTCGTCGCATATCGACCGGTTGGTCGACGACGTCGAGGGCATGGAAGCGCGTCCAGGCGACGCGCATGGCCGTCTGCGTGAATTGCTTCATCTCTTCATGGCCCATTATGTCGGTGCCGCATCGCGTCAGCGCGTGCTTCTCAACGATCTCGAAAATCTACCGGCGGACAAGCGCGACGCCATCGTGGCCAAGCAGCGACGCGTGGTCGATGCGGTGCAGCAATTGCTGATCGAGGTCGAACCCGATCTCGCCGAGGCAAAGGGGCGCGCCCGCGCCAAGACGATGCTGCTGTTCGGCATGATCAACTGGACCGGCAACTGGTACGATCCCGCCGGCCCGGTCAAACCTTACGCGATCGCCGACATGGTGTACGAGATGGTCGCCGGTTGAGACCATTCGCAGGCTGTTTGAGAAAGCGCGGAAGCGCGCTTTCTTGACGCGGTACCAGCCCGCTCCCCCACCCAACCACCCGACAGGATCATGCTGGATCGGTTGGTTGGGTGGGGAAGCGGGCTTCTCAAACCGACCCTCAGACGTCGAAGTTTAGTTCCACCTCCGCGGAGACGGGCACCGCCTGGCAGGTCAGGACATAGCCCTGCGCGACCTCTTCGGGCGAAAGCCCATAATTCTGGATCATCGTGACTTCACCGCTCACGACACGGGCACGACAGGTCGCACAAACGCCCGCCTTGCAGGCGAAGGGGGCCGGCAAGCCCGCCGCGCGCGCATTCTCAAGGATCGAGCCTTTTGCTGAATCGAAGGCAATGGTGCGTCGACGACCATCGATCGTGATCTTGACGGGCTTGCCTTCCGCCTTGCGTTCGAGTTCGCGCGCCGCGGCAAGCTGTTCCTCGCTCATCTCGCCGACAGTGAAGCGTTCGATCAGGATGCGATTTTCAGGCACGCCCGCGCCCTTGAGGCCGGCCTCCACCGCATCCATCATCGGACCTGGACCGCAGATAAAGGCTGCGTCGATCTCCGCCGGCTCGACGAGCGTGCCGAGAACCGAACCGATCTTGGCCACATCCAGTCGACCGTTGAGCAATTCGAAATCGCCTTCCTCGTCTTCGAGGAAATGAATGACCTGAAGCCGACCCATGAAGCGGTTCTTGAGCGCGGCAATTTCCTCGAGGAACATGATGCTCGCGGTCGCGCGGTTGCCGTAGAGCAGGATGAAGCGGCTGTTCGGTTCGATCGTCAGCGCGGCCTTGAGGAGTGACAGGATCGGCGTAATCCCCGAGCCGCCCGCAAAGCCGGCATAGGTTGCCTCGCGCGCCGGATCGAACGCCCAGGTGAAGCTGCCATGGGGCGGCATGACATCGATCGACTGGCCAACGGCGAGTTCGGTGTTGGCCCAGCCCGAAAACACGCCATTGGCAATCTGCTTGATCGCGACGCGCAACTCGCCGTCATGCGGAGCGGTGCAGATCGAATAATTGCGGCGGACGTCTTCGCCGTCGATATCGGCGCGCAGGGTGAGATGCTGTCCCGGCGTGAAGTGGAAAAGGTCCGCAAGTGCTTCGGGAACCGAAAAACGCAACGATACCGCGTCCGCGATTTCGCGGCGAACTTCGGCGATTTCGAGCTGGTGAAATCCGGTGGACATGTTTCTACCCCAATATCGATCTTAGCGAAGCCCCCGAAGGGCGTGAATACCAGGCCGCTCAGGCACCGTTCGTGCTGCAGCCGTTCGCGCATCGCGATCGGATGCGCAGGGCTAATGGCATTTGAAGCGGTCGAACGGTTCGAGGCACTGGTTGCACTGCCAAAGCGCCTTGCAGGGCGTCGAGCCGAACCGGCTGATCTCGCGTGTGTCGGCCGATGTGCAACGCGGGCATTCGACGCGGCCGGCCTGGTGCAGCCCTGAGTTTGCAGCGCCTTTCGGCGGCGGGGCGATTCCGTAGGCGAGGAGCTTTTCGCGACCTTCGTCGCTGATCATGTCGGTGCTCCAGGGCGGCGAAAGCACTGTGCGGAGGCCGACGTCGCGGAACCCGGCGGCGTCGAGTGCATCACGAACCGATCGCTCGATCACGAGTGTCGCGGGGCATCCCGTATAGGTGGGGGTGATGTGCACGGTGAGCCTGCCATGCTCGTCGGAGACCAGATCGCGCACGATGCCGAGCTCGGTCACCGACACGACCGGGATCTCCGGATCGGGCACTTCGCCGAGAACCGCGGCGATGCGGCTTGCGGTCAGCGTATCAATGGCGGGTGCGACATCCACGATGCGGCCTCGCGATCACCAGTTCGCTTGCGGATAGGTGCGCGGGAGCACCTGCATCTCGGCAAGAAGCAGCGAGAGGTGTTCGCTGTGTCGGCCGGTGCGACCGCCGGTGACCTGCCAGGGCAATTCCGGCATTTCGATCGTCGCCTGTTTCAGCGCAGTCGCGATGCGGGCCTGAAATTCGGGACGCAATGTCGTCTTGTCGACGGCGATACCGGCATCGGCCAGCGCGCGCTCACCCGCGTCCATCTCGAACATGTCCTCGATGAAGCGCCAAAGCATGTCGAAGCCCTCGACCGTCCGCGCATGGCTCTCGGCGGTGCCGTCGCCCAGGCGGATCACCCACTCGGCCGCGAGCTCCGCATGATAGCGAACTTCCTTCACCGCCTTGGCCGCGATCTCCGCGATGCGCGGGTCGGTCGAGGCCGCCAGTCTTTCGAGCAGCAGGAGCTGATAGCTCGAATAGATGAACTGGCGCGCCATCGTCTGGCCGAAATCGCCATTGGGTTGCTCGACAAGCAGGCAATTGCGAAACGCTTCGGCATTGCGGTGGAAGGCGAGGGCGTCGGCATCGCGCCCGGCGCCTTCGACTTCGGCGGCATAATCGAGGAACAGCGTCGCCTGCCCGACCAGGTCGAGGGCGATATTCGACAGGCTGAGATCGATTTCAACCGTCGGGCACCGGCCCGACCACTCGCACAGTCGCTGCCCGAGGATCAGGGAATCGTCACCGAGGCGAAGCAGATATTGGAAAAGATCGTTGCTCATCACATGTGCTTCACGGCATCGGGAAGGTCGTAGAAGGTCGGGTGGCGGTAGATCTTGTCTGCCGCCGGATCGAACAACTCTTCCGCCTGCCCGGGATCCGAGGCGACGATGTCGGTGGATTTCACGACCCAGAGGCTCACGCCTTCCATCCGGCGCGTATAGGTGTCGCGTGCGTGACGCAGCGCCATTTGCGCGTCGGGGGCATGCACCGATCCGGCATGTCGGTGGTCGAGTCCGCCGCGTGCGCGAACGAACACTTCCCAGAGCGGCCAATCCTTGCTCATCGTCTTACAAAGCTCCGTCTTTTGGTCCGTCGTCGTTCATGTCAGGCGGCCGCCGCCTTCAGGGCTCGCTTCGCTTCATGCGCATCTGCGGCTTCGCGCACCCATGCGCCTTCATCCCAGGCCTGGCGGCGAGCCTTCAGACGTTCTTTCGCGAGCGGCCCTTCGCCGCGCACCGCCGCATAGAATTCGTCCCAATTGATCTCGCCGAAATCATAATGACCGCGCGCCTCGTTCCACTTGAGGTCCGGATCGGGCACGGTCAGCCCCAGCAGTTCCGCCTGCGGAACCGTGGCATCGATGAATTTCTGGCGAAGCTCGTCATTGGTCTCGCGCTTGATCCGCCAGCGGATCGATTGCGCCGTGTTGGGTGAATTGTCGTCTGGGGGCCCGAACATCATCAGCGACGGCCACCACCAGCGGTTGAGCGCGTCCTGCGCCATTGCCTTTTGCTCGTCCGTGCCCTTGACCAGCTCAAGCAGCAGATCGAACCCTTGGCGCTGGTGGAAGCTTTCTTCCTTGCATACGCGGACCATGGCCCGCGCATAGGGACCGTAGCTCGTCCGTTGCAGCGGCACCTGATTCATGATCGCCGCGCCATCGACCAGCCAGCCGATCGCACCGATATCCGCCCAGGTCAGCGTCGGATAGTTGAAGATGGTGCTGTACTTCGCCTTGCCGCTGTGGAGGGCGTCGATCATCTGTTCGCGGCTGGTGCCGAGCGTCTCGGCGGCGCAGTAAAGATACAGGCCGTGGCCACCCTCATCCTGGATCTTGGCGATCAGGATCGTCTTGCGCTTGAGCGAAGGCGCTCTTGTCAGCCAGTTTCCTTCGGGCAGCATGCCGACGATCTCGCTGTGCGCATGCTGTGAAATCTGCCGCGTGAGCGTGCGGCGATAGGCCTCGGGCATCCAGTCCTTGGGCTCGATGAACTCGTCGTTCGCGACGCGCGCTTCGAATGCGGCGAGCAGCTCGGGATCTTCCACATTCAGTGAGGTGACGACCTTGGCGGGATTCTTGTCGAGTTCCGTGGTGTACATGGGCTCACTCCTTGCTGCTCGACATATAATTAAATGACCGACCGGTCAAACAATTTTTTCAAGCCGGCCATTGGTTCGCTGCGCGCGCCCGCGCGACTGTCAGACTCGCTCGATGGCGAGCGCGATTCCCTGACCGACGCCGATGCACATGGTGCAAAGCGCGATCCGCGCGCCGGAGCGAACAAGTTCTTCGGTCGCGGTCTGGATCAGCCGTGCTCCGGACATGCCGAGCGGATGTCCCAGCGCGATTGCGCCGCCATTGGGATTGATATGCGCGGCATCGTCGGGAAGCCCAAGCTGACGCAGCACGGCCAGCCCTTGGGCTGCAAACGCCTCGTTGAGTTCGATGATGTCGATCGCGCCGATCTCGAGCCCCAGCCGATCGAGCAGCTTGCGGCTGGCGGGCGCCGGGCCGATGCCCATGATGCGCGGGGGAACCCCGGCCACAGCCGCACCCAGAATGCGCGCCCGCGGAGTCAGGCCATATTTTTCGACCGCGTCCTTGCCGGCCACGATGATCGCGGCTGCGCCGTCGTTGACGCCGCTCGCATTGCCCGCGGTGATCGTGCCGCCTGCGCGCACGATGGGCTTGAGCTGTGCCAGTTTTTCGACCGTGGTTTCGCGCGGATGCTCGTCGCGATCCACGATCAGCGGGTCGCCCTTTCTCTGGGGAATCGCGATCGGAACGATCTCGGTGTCGAACCGGCCGCTCTTCTGGGCTGCTGCGGCGCGGCGCTGGCTTTCGGCGGCGAAGCGATCCTGGTCCTCGCGGCTTACGCCGAATTCCTGTGCGACATTCTCGGCGGTCTCGGGCATGGAATCGATCCCGAACTGCGCCTTGAACACCGCATTCACGAAGCGCCAGCCGATCGTCGTGTCATGGATCGCGTTGCTGCGTGAAAAGGCGCTGTCGGCCTTCGGCATGACGAAGGGCGCGCGCGACATGCTCTCGACACCGCCGGCAATGACGAGTTCGGCTTCACCCGCCTTGATTGCGCGTCCCGCAAAGGCGACCGCATCCATGCCGGATCCGCACAGGCGGTTGATCGTCGTGCCGGGGGCATCCTCACCCAGACCCGCGAGCAGAGCCGCCATGCGCGCGACGTTGCGATTGTCTTCGCCGGCCTGGTTTGCGCAGCCCATGAGGATATCGTCGATATGCCCGACGATTCCGGGGTTGCGGGCCTTGAGCGCGCGAAGTGGCGCGGCGGCGAGGTCGTCGGGTCTGACCGACGCCAAAGCGCCGCCATAGCGACCGATCGGCGTGCGGGCGGCATCGCAAATATATGCTTCAGCCATGGGGTATCTCCTGTTCTTCGATATTGACGATGGAACCGCCGACGGTGCGCGATAGTCCGTGGAACTGCGCGATGGGCGCACCGTCCTGATTGCGGACGATCACTGAATAGGCGCCGCTGCGCCCGGCGACGGCGTCTTCCCGTGCCTCGGCGACAAGCCGGTCGCCGGGGCGTGCCGGCGCGATGAAGATGATCGACGCGCTTGCCGCGACGGTCGCCTGGTTGCGGGCATTGCAGGCATAGGCAAAGGCGGTGTCGGCAAGCGCGAAGATCATCCCGCCATGCGCCGTTCCATGCCCGTTGAGCATGTCGGCCCGCACTGCCATCGCAACCCGCGCATAGCCCATGCGGGCCTCTTCGAGCTCCAGGCCCCAGGCGGTGCCTTCGCTGGCGCGCATCTGCTCGGCGATCCGGCGGGCGAGGGCGTCTTCGACTGACATCAGCCGCCGCCCCTGGCGCCCGCGCCGATTGCAGCAATTGCCGAATCCGATGTGCTGGTCATGGTGAAGGTCTTAGTGCCAAATTTTGGACTTGCCAATAAAAGTCCGACCGGGCAGTCTATTAATAATTGGAGAAATGCGTGATGGATTTCGAAACGATTCGCCTGATCCAGGGCGACGGCGTGGCCCAGCTGCGGCTGAACCGTCCGGAGCGGCTGAACAGCTTCACTGCCCAGATGCACGAGGAACTGGCGGTTGCGCTCGACGCGGTCGATCAGGATCCTTCGGTGCGCGCGATCCATCTGATGGGGACGGGCCGGGGGTTTTGCGCCGGTCAGGATCTGGCCGACCGCGCGGTGGCGCCTGGCGGCAGCCCCGTAGACCTTGGCGACACGGTCGAACGATATTGGGCGCCGCTCGTCAAACGGCTTGCGACGCGCGACAAGCCGGTGGTGTGCGCGGTCAACGGTGTCGCGGCGGGTGCGGGTGCGAACATCGCGCTTGCGTGCGATATCGTATTCGCCGCGAAGAGCGCCAAATTCATCCAGTCCTTTGCCAATATCGGCCTGATCCCGGACTCGGGAGGCACCTGGGCGTTGCCGCGCCTCGTGGGGCAGGCACGCGCGCTGGGCTTGGCACTGACCGCCGAACCGCTGTCGGCCGAGAAGGCGGAGCAATGGGGGCTGATCTGGAAATGCGTCGAGGATGACGCGCTCGAGGCCGAAAGTCTCGCGCTCGCGCACAAGCTGGCGAGCGGCCCGACGCGTGGGCTTGCCGCGACCAAGCACAGCATCCGCGCTTCGTTCGGTTACAGCCTTGAGGACGAACTTGCGATCGAGCGCGATCTGATGCGAGACCTCGGCAACAGCGCCGATTATCAGGAAGGCGTCGCCGCCTTCATGGAAAAGCGCGCACCCAGCTTCACCGGCCGCTGACGCCGGAAAAAACAAGGATAGTTCGATGACGTTGATGTTGAAAAACTATGCGCGCGACCAATGGGTCGCGGCGACCGGGGGCCTTTCCGACATTCGTTCGGCGATCGACGGCGAGGTGGTGGCGCGCACGGGAAGCGACGGTCTGGATTTCCGCGCGATGCTCGATCATGCGCGCACCGTCGGCGGACCCAACCTCCGCAAAATGGGAATTCACGAGCGGGCGAACATCCTGAAGGGGCTCGCCAATGCGATCATGGAGCGCAAGGAGGAGCTGTACGCCCTGTCGACCGCCACCGGCGCCACGCGCGCCGACAGCTGGATCGATATCGAGGGCGGCGCGGGCACGTTGTTCACCATGTCGTCAAAGGGGCGCCGCGAACTTCCTGCCGGCAATGTCATCACCGATGGCGATTTCGAGCCGATCGGACGCAAGGGCAGCTTCATCGGCCAGCATGTCTATACGCCGCTTCAGGGCGTCGCCGTGCATATCAACGCCTTCAACTTCCCGATCTGGGGCATGCTCGAAAAGCTCGGGCCGACGCTGCTCGCGGGCGTTCCCGCCATCGTCAAACCCGCTCGGCAGGGCTCCCAGCTGACCGAAGCCTGTTTCCGCATCATGATCGAGACCGGGCTGCTCCCCGAAGGTGCGTTGCAGCTTGTCGCCGGCTCGGTCGGCGACATGCTCGATCACCTGACCTGCCAGGATGTCGTGTCGTTCACGGGATCGGCGGAAACCGCACAGAAGCTGCAGGCCAATCCGGTGATCGCACGGGAATCGGTGCGCTTCGTTGCGGAGCGCGATTCGCTGAATGCCTCGATCCTTGCCCCCGATGCGGCCCCGGACACGCCGGAATTCGATCTGTTCGTGAAGGAGGTCGTTCGCGAGATGACCACCAAGGCGGGACAGAAGTGCACCGCTATCCGCCGTGCTTTCGTGCCTGCGGCGCTGATTTCCGAAGTCGGCGATGCGATCAAGGCACGACTGGCGAAGGTCGTGGTCGGCGATCCGGCGCAGGAGGGCGTCACCATGGGTGCACTCGCGTCCGCCGATCAGTTGGCGAGCGTGCGTGAAAATGCGCGGCAGATTGCGCGTGAAGCGAAGCTTCTGTTCGGCGATATCGATCAGGTTGACGCTGTCGGTGTGGAAAGCGGCACGGGCGCCTTCATCTCGCCCCTGCTCTTTCAGGCCGACAAGCCGTGGGACGCCAAGGTGGTGCACGATGTGGAAGCGTTCGGGCCCGTCGCGACGCTGATGCCTTATGACGATATTGCCGACGCGATCGCGCTCGCCAATCGCGGCATGGGCTCGCTCGCGCTTTCGATCTTCACGTACGATCCCGCGATCGCGCGCGAGTTCATCCTCGGCGTGGGCGCCTTTCACGGCCGCATCGTGCTCATCGATCGCGACTGCGCCAGGGAATCGACGGGCCATGGTTCGCCCTTGCCGATGTTGATCCATGGCGGCCCCGGCCGTGCCGGCGGCGGTGAGGAAATGGGCGGCGTGCGCGGCGTGAAGCATTATATGCAGCGCAGTGCGATCCAGGGCACGCCGCGGGCGATTTCGGCGATCACCGGCAGCTGGCTGCCCGGCGCACCGCAACAGACCGGCGCGCAGCATCCGTTCCGCAAGACCTTCGGCGAGCTCGAAATCGGCTATGCGCTCCATACCGCGTCGCGCACGATCACGCTCGACGACATCGATCATTTCGCGCACTTCACCGGCGACACGTTCTACGCGCACATGGATGAGGAGGCTGCGGCCGCCAATCCCTTCTTCCCCGGCCGGGTCGCGCATGGATATCTTCTGCTCTCATTCGCGGCGGGACTTTTTGTCGATCCCGCCCCGGGGCCGGTCCTTGCCAATTACGGCCTCGAGAATCTGCGCTTCCTCAAGCCGGTTTCGGCGGGGACCGCGATCAAGGTCGCGCTGACCGTCAAATCCAAGGCGCTTCGCAAGCCGGGCGAATATGGCGAGGTCAAATGGGCGGTGACGATCACTGACGATACCGACGAGCTGGTCGCGACCTACGACCTTCTGACGATGAACGCGATCTAACGGCTGGATATGGATCTCGGGCCAACCCGTCTGGAGGAATTGCGCGCGCTTCAGCTCGAACGCATGCGCAATTCCCTGGCGCATGCCTATGCACATTCGCGTCACTATCGTGAGGCTTTTGATCAGGCAGGGGTCGGTCCCGGGGACCTCCAGTCGCTCGGTGATCTCGCGCGCTTCCCCTTTACGACCAAGGCCGACCTCAGAGCCAATTATCCCTTCGGCATGTTCGCCGTTCCCATGGACAAGGTTGCGCGCATCCATGCCTCGTCTGGGACGACGGGACAGCCGACGGTCGTGGGATATACCGCCGCCGATCTCGATGTCTGGTCGCACGTCGTTGCGCGAAGCATCTATGCCGCTGGCGGCCGGCCGGGCATGCGCGTCCATATCGCCTATGGCTATGGATTGTTCACCGGCGGTCTTGGCGCGCATTATGGTGCCGAGGCATTGGGGTGCACCGTGATCCCGATGTCGGGCGGGCAGACCGAGAAGCAGGTCCAGCTGATCTGCGATTTCGAGCCCGATATCATCATGGTGACGCCGAGCTACATGCTCGCGATCCTCGACGAATTTCGTCGCCAGGGGCGCGATCCCCGCAAATCGTCTCTCCGCTTCGGCATCTTCGGTGCCGAACCCTGGACCGAGAGCATCCGCAACGAAATCGAGGACGCCTTCGCGATCGAGGCGACCGACATTTACGGCCTGTCCGAGATCATCGGGCCCGGCGTCGCGCAGCAGTTCGTGAAAGACGTTGTGGGCCCCACGATCTGGGAAGATCATTTTTACCAGGAGATTGTCGATCCGGAGACAGGCGAGCTTGTCGAAGAGGGGGAGGAAGGCGAACTGGTCCTCACCTCGCTGACCAAGGAGGCGCTTCCTATCATCCGGTACCGGACGCGCGATTTGACGCGCCTGCTGCCGGGCGGCGCAACGCCGATGCGTCGCATGGCGAAAATCATCGGGCGATCGGACGACATGCTGATCATCCGCGGTGTGAATCTGTTCCCGACACAGATCGAGGAACAGATTTTGAAATGCGAGCGACTTGCACCGCATTTCGAAATCGAAGTCAGCCGTCCGGGCCGCCTCGACGAGATCAGCGTCGCGGTCGAGTGCCGAGCGTCGTTGTCGCAAGCCGAACGCAATGGCGAGGCGCTTGCCCTTTCAGGCCTTATCAAGGAAAATGTCGGTATTTCCTGCCGGATCGAGATCGTCGATCCGCTCACCCTCGCCCGGTCGGCGGGCAAAGCTCAGCGCGTGCGCGATTTACGTCCCCGCCAGGCCTGATCCGCAACGCTGACGATCGGGCGGCCTCACTCGACATAGGCCAGCCCTCACCGTAGCGTCCCCATCATACCGGAACCGATGTCGTATCTTTCACCCGTTTGAGAGCGAAGTGGGATGCCGACGTGGCGACGCTGGGGTGGCTGAGCAGCTTGTCCATCAGAAACGCTTCATATTCGCGCACATCGCCGATCATCACACGGAGCAGATAGTCCCATTCGCCTGACATGGAGAGGCACACCATGATCTGATCATGGGACTGAACGAACTTCTCGAAGCTCTTTCGTACCTCGGGCGAGTGGGACTTCATGCGTACCTGGCAGATCATGTCGAGCCCGCGTCCAACCGCGTAGGGATCGATCAGTCGAACATGCTCTCGCAGGACGCCTGCCGCCTCGAGCGCTTTCACCCGTCTCCAGCAGGAGGCCGGTGACGCAGCCACTTCTTGCGCCAGATCGGCCTGGCTGATGTCAGCACGCCTCTGGAGTATCCGAAGGATTTTGCGATCAAGCGCATCGAGTTTTGCCGGATGATCGATCTGTTTCGCCATTTTCCAATATTCCGTGTTGAACTGATCATGCATGGGCAAAATAGCATGGAATTAGAAAATTAATTCGTCTTATGACGATATATGCTCATCGCCAATGGAGAGGCGTTGAGCAATGCAAGACGAAATGATTGCCGCACAGGCCCGCACGAATCTGTTCGGTGCGCTCGCGCTCCAGCCCGCCGACGCGCTCGCGTCGCTCCGCTGACCGTTCGAGGAAAGTCATGATCCTGTCCGCACTGAAACCCGATCTGCGCAACGCCCCCGATGAATCGGTCGACTGGCCGCGCATCGCCTATCTTGTCTCGCTCTCGCGCGCGCTCGACAAGATGGAGGAGACGCGGCTCGTTCCCGAAAAGAAGGTGCTCTACCAGTTCTCCGCGCGCGGGCACGACATGGCGCAGATTCTGCTCGGCTGCCGCCTGGACGATCCGGCGGACGCGACCTGTGGTTATTATCGCTCGCGCCCGATGCTCCTGACGCTTGGCGTTGACGTGGCGGATGCGCTCGGTTCCGCGATGGGACGGGCAGGCGGCTATTCGGACGGTCGCGATATCGGAGTCGTCTTCAACTATCCCAATCCCCATGGCGCTTCAGCATTGCCAATGTGCGGCGGCGTCGGCGCACAATATACGCCGACCGCCGGGTGGGCGCAGGCGATCGAATATCATCGCACCGTCCTCAAGGATCCAGCCTATGACAGGGCGATCGCCGTCGTCCTGGGCGGCGATGGCTCGGTTGCTTCGAACGGTTTCTGGTCGGCGCTCACGATCGCGACGACCCAGAAGCTGCCCATGCTCTTCTACATCGAGGATAATGGTTTCGGCATTTCCGTGCCGTCGGTTTTTCAGACGCCGGGTGGCAATATCGCGGCCAATCTCGAAAGCTGGGCCGGACTGACCATTCTGTCCGGCGACGGAACCGATCCCGCCGAGGCTGCCCGATTGGTCGATCGCGCGGTGGCGCAGGTGCGTGACGATCGCAGCCCGGTGCTGCTGCGTCTCACCGTGCCGCGGCTTCAGGGGCACAGCTTCCAGGACACCCAGACCTACAAGTCGGACGAGTTCGTCGCCGCGGAATGGGCGCGAGATCCGCTGCCCAAGCTCAAATCCTATCTCGTCCCCGCAGTGCTGAGCGAAGAGCAATGGACGGAGATCGAGGCGCGCGCCGACCGCGAGGCAGAAGCGGCGCGTGAGCGTGCGGAGGCACGCGGCGTCGCCGATCCGGACACCGTGCTCGACAACGTCTTTTTCGAGGGCGCCCTGCAAGTGGAAGGGGGGCAATGGAATCATGGCTATTGCGCGCCGGCCACGACTGATGAGCCGAGCCGGGAAGGCCAGCGGATCAATATGGTGACCGCCATTCGGCGCACGCTGGAGCACGAGCTGGAGATCAATCCGCGGGTGGTCCTGTTCGGCGAAGACATCGGGCCCAAGGGAGGCGTTCATGCTGTAACCCTTGGCCTGCAGGAGAAATTCGGCTTCGATCGGGTGTTCGACACCAGCCTTTCCGAAGAGGGGATCGTCGGTCGCGCCGTCGGCATGGCCCTGGCAGGGTTGATGCCGGTGCCCGAAATCCAGTTCCGCAAATATGCGGAACCCGCGACCGAGCAGATCAACGATTGCGGCACGATGCGCTGGCGCACCAACAACCGTTTCGCGGCGCCGATGGTGCTGCGTGTGCCCGGCGGATTCTTCAAGTGTGGCGACCCGTGGCACAGCCAGACCAACGAAGTGGCTTTTATCCACAATCCCGGCTGGAAGGTTGCGGTTCCCTCCAACGCGGAGGATGCGGTAGGCCTGTTGCGGACAGCGCTGCGCGGTAACGATCCGGTGTTGTTTTTCGAACATCGCGCGATGCTCGACGACGCCTGGGCCCGACGTGCTTATCCAGGCGACGATTTCGCGCTGCCCTTCGGCAAGTCGAAGACGACCGTTTCGGGCGACGACATCACCATCGTCACCTGGGGCGCGATGGTGCCGCGCTGCGAGGCAGCGGCCGAGGGGCGCTCTGCGGACGTGATCGACCTGCGCACGTTGATGCCATGGGACAAGGAGGCCGTGCTGGAGTCGGTCCGCCGGACGCGACGCTGCCTGATCGTGCATGAAGATCTGAAGACGGCTGGCTTCGGCGCGGAGATTGCCGCCATCGTCGCCGATGAAGCTTTCATGGATCTCGATGCACCCGTCGCACGAGTCGCGATGCCCGACATTCCGAGCCCGCATAATCCGGTGCTGTTGGACCGTGCTGTTCCGTCGATTGAGCGTATCCGCGCCAAGATCGACGAACTTGTCGGCTTTTGAGGGGGAATAGGGCCGTGATCGATATCCTCGTCCCATTCGAGCAGGAAGGCACCAAGGCGATCGTCCGCAGCTGGCTGAAGAAGCCAGGCGACCGCGTTTCGCTCAATGATCCGCTGGTTGAGCTGGAAACCGACAAGGTGACGCAGGAAGTGCCGTCACCGGGGGATGGGATCCTTGACGTGATCCTTCTCGATACCGACGCCGAGGCTGCGCCTGGTGGGCTGCTTGGGCGCCTGCGCCTGGCCGATACGCCGACCGAAGCCGGTCAGGCGGCCGTCGAACCGGCCCTGCCCGTCGCGCCGGCCGCGCTGGTGGCGCCGGCCGAGGCGCGGCACCTTTCCCCTGCGGTCAGGCGTGCGGTGCGCGCCCATGGCGTCGATGCTTCGCAGGTTATCGGAACCGGCCGCAGCGGCCGCATTACGCGCGCCGATGTCGACCGTTTCGTCGCGGACCGCTCCGCAGTGCCGGAAAGTGTGCCAGCGGCACCGTCTTCGCCGGGTGGCGCCACGATCGTGCCCCATGATCGCATGCGCCGCCAGATCGCCGACAACATGCTCAACTCGGTGACGGTCGCACCCCATGTCACTGCAGTGTTCGAGGCTGATTTGAGTGCGATCATGGCGCATCGCCGCCAGCACAAGGCTGCCTTCGAAAAGGACGGTGCGAACCTGACCTTTACCGCCTATTTCATTGCGGCGTGTGTGGCCGCGATGCGCGAAGCACCCGCGATCAACAGCCGATGGTTCGACGACCGGCTGGAAATCTACGACGAGGTCAACATCGGTGTCGGGACCGCGCTGGGCGAGAAGGGGCTCATCGTCCCTGTGGTACAGCGTGCACAGGAACTGTCATTGCTCGGGATCGCGCTTCGGCTTGGCGACCTGATCGGGCGGGCCCGGGCGAACAAGCTTACGGGCGCCGATGTGCGCGGCGGAACCTTCACCATCTCCAATCATGGTGTGTCGGGATCGCTGCTCGCCTCTCCGATCATCATCAACCAGCCGCAGTCGGCGATCCTCGGTATCGGCAAGACGCAGAAGCGGGTGGTTGTGCGGGAGGTCGACGGTGTCGATACCATCCAGATCCGGCCGATGGCCTATGTCTCGCTCACCATCGACCATCGCGTGGTCGACGGGCACCAGACCAATGCCTGGCTCACACGCTTCGTCGAGACGCTGGAGCAGTGGCGCGACTGAGGGGCGTCATGGGCGGTCTCGTCGTATGTCCTGACTGAGGATCGCCGGCTGATGTTCGGGGAAATCGCTTGAGGGCGGAGGCTTTCCGCCCCATCCTCTGCGCAACGGTCGCATCAGGGGATCCATATATGCTCAAGACTTTCGCCGGCTTCGCCTCGCTCCTCATGTTTGCTGCGCCGGCCACGGCGCAGGATGCGCCGTATCAGCGCCAGGCGAGGGATATTTACGAAAAGCTGATCTCCTACCGCACCGCCAAGGATCATGGCCAAGTTCCGGCGATGGCCGCCTATATCGCTGAGACGCTGAAGGCGGGCGGCGTTCCGGCCGAGGACATCGTCATCATTCCACACAAGGAGACTGCGGCCTTGCTGGTGCGCGTGCCAGGCCGCGACCGGTCGATGCGCAAGATCATGTTCTCCGCCCATATGGACGTGGTCGATGCCCGGCCCGAGGATTGGGAGCGCAGCCCGTTCAAGCTGATCGAGGAAAATGGGTATTTCTTCGGCCGCGGTACCGGCGACAACAAGCAGGGTGTTGCCTCACTCATCTCCACCATCCTGCGCCTGAAGGCCGACAAGGTCGTGCCCAATCGGGCGCTTGTCTTCGCCTTTGTCGGCGACGAGGAAACCGGCATGGAAACGACCCGGCTGATTGCCGATCATGAGTGGGTGAAGGGAACGGAATATGTGATCAACACCGATGCCGGGGGCGGAACGCTCGACGAGCAGGGCAAGCCGATCTCCTACGGCGTCCAGGGTGCCGAGAAGACCTATGCGACCTATACCCTGACCCTCCGCAATCCCGGCGGCCACAGCAGCCGGCCGCGCAACGACAATGCGATCTACGATCTCGCCGACGTCCTGAAGGGCATCCGGACGCTGAAATTTCCGGCGCAGGCCAATGAGCTGACTCGCGCAACGCTGCGCCTCGCGGCCAAATCCGAGCCTGGCGAAAAAGGCTTGATGCTTTCGCGCTTCGCCGAGAACCCCAAGGACGCCGAAGCAGCCGCCTATCTGATGGCCGATCCGACCGTCGCCTATGAGATCAGCACCACCTGCGTCGCGACCATGGTGGACGCCGGCCATGCCGAAAATGCGTTGCCGCAACGCGCGAAGGCGACTGTCAATTGCCGTATCTATCCAGGCGAGACGATCGAAGGCGTCAAGGCGCGCCTGGCCGAGGCGGCCGGCAATAACGCTGTGGCGATCGAAGTGATCGGCAATCCGGTCGTCAGCCCGGTTTCCGATCCGCGACCCGACGTCATGGCCGCGATCACCAAATCGGTCCATGCCCGCTATCCCGGCGTTCCGATTACCCCGTATCTGGAAGCGGGCGGAACCGACGGCATGATCTATCGCACCAAAGGCATGCCGACCTTCGCAAGCTCGGGCGTGTTCATGAAGAACAGCGACGTCTTCTTCCACGGCCTCAACGAACGGTTGCCGGTAAAGGCCTTTTACGAGGCGATCGACCATGTCCATGATCTGGCTTTGGCCCTGAGCAACGCCCGCAAATAGGGGCGCACCCCGCGGCTGCAGGTGTCGATCGGAATTCAGGAAGGTCGGTCTCGATTTCCAGATAATCAACGCATGGCCTTGCCCGGTCGATCTGTTGGCCGGCCAACGGTCGCGAGAGAAAAATCCGCAGCAAGGCAAGAAATCGCGTTACCCATTTCTCGAGGAAGGTTGTCTCACCTCAGCGGACAAGTGTGACGCCAGGACAATCCGACGGACGAAATGGTCGACGACGACGTACTCAACGCCTGGTTCGTGCGAGAGGTGATCCCTCTCGAACGGGCGCTGACGTCCTATGTGCGCCGAAACTGGAGGGTGGCTGAAGACGTGTTCGAGTTGCGGCAGGACATCTACGAGCATGCTCTGATCGGTGCGCGGCGGGAGCTGCCGACCAACACGCGTGCCTATATGTATACGCTTGCGCGCAATCATCTGATCAACCAGGCCAAGCGATCCCGGATCGTCTCGTTCGAGATCATTGCCGATCTCGACGGCGAGTTTCACGACTTCGATATGTTCGAAGCAGAGCGTGCGCTCACCGCCCGCGACGAACTGCGGCACGCGAAGGCGGGTATAGAGAAGCTGCCGCCGCGCTGTCGCGAGGTGATGCGACTACGGAAGCTCGACGGCCTGTCGACGCAGCAGGCGGCCGAGACGCTCGGCGTCTCCACCGAGACGGTTCGCCAGCAGCTCAAATACGGCATGAAAGCACTGATCGACCATATGGTAGGCGGCACGGGCAAGATCGTTCGGCCCAGGTTCCGCAATCGCTCCGCGAAAGAAGTGCAGCCATGAGCCGGCCCATGAACCGGCATGTCGCGATCGAGGATCAAGCGATCGACTGGCTCATCCGGCGTGACGAGCCCGGCTGGTCGAAAGGCGACCAGACCGAACTGGAGGCCTGGCTCCAGGAATCGATGGCAAATCGGGCGGCCTATCTCAGGGCCGAGCATGGCTGGGCCAAGGCGGACCGGATCGGATCGGTCGGTGAGTGGGGCAATAACGGGGGCAGCAGCTATCGTATGCCGCGCAGATGGTTGCCCGCCGCGATCGCGGCGAGCCTCGTTGCGGCATTCGGGATTGGCGCTTCTTTGTTCATGCCGCCCGCCGGCCCATCGGTTCAAGTGCAGCAGGCGCGCTTCGACACGCCGGTCGGCGGCCGCAAGACCATCAACCTGGTGGATGGCAGCAAGGTCGAACTCAACACGCAGACCATTGTGCGCATGGCCATCAATGACACAAAGCGCGATGTCTGGCTGGACTCGGGAGAAGCCTATTTCGAGGTCACCCATCGCGATGGTGAGGCCTTTGTCGTGCATGCCGGCAAGAGGACGATCACCGTGCTCGGCACAAAATTCTCGGTGAGGCGGGACAAGGACCGGGTGACGGTCAACGTCGTCGAAGGCCGCGTCCGGGTTGATGACGGCCAAGGGCGGAATACCAGCGCAGCGATCATCACCGCTGGCGATACGGCAATCACGCGCGAGGGCTCGACGCTGATCGCTGCCAAATCGGAGGAACGGGTGGAGGGTGCGCTTGCTTGGCGCGATGGGATGCTCTCCTTCAGCCTGAGGCCGTTGTCGGAGGTTGCCGCCGAGTTCAATCGCTACAATCGGACGCAACTGGCGGTCGATCCGTCTGCTGCCGCGATCCCGATCGGCGGGACCTTCCAGGCATCGAATGTTGATGCGTTCGCGCGGCTTCTGCATGACGCCTATGGCCTCACGACTACGCAGGAAGGCGACCGCGTCAAGATTTCCAACTGAGAATGTTACCCTTTTGCGGCGCCCAATTGTCGCGCATCCAGAGGGGGTAGGAAACTGCCCCGCAATGGGGGGTAATATGATCCGCACACTCGCAGCAGCACTCGCGACCGGCACCTGTCTCGTCGCTCTCGTCTCGCCAGTCGCAGCGCAGACACGCGAATTCAACGTGCCGGCCGGCTCGCTCAGGAGCGCGCTCGACGCTTTCGCCCGACAGTCCGGTCGCCAGGTCATGTACCGCGGCGATGAAGTGCGTTCGGCGAAATCCCCTGGTGTCCGGGGCGCACGCACGGCGGAAGCCGCGCTGAATGCGATCGTTGCTGGCAGCGGATTCATTGTAAAAACGGACCGCAGTGGCGCTTTCGCGATAACGAAGGGGGGAAACGCACGGGTCGCCGATAGTGCGTCATCGACAGGGGAAGTGGACAGGGTAGCGGGCGACGACGAGATCGTGGTGACCGGCACAAATATTCGCGGTGCCGCCCCGGTTGGTTCCGACGTGATCACGATCAACCGGCGCGATATCGACCATTCGGGTTATGCGACGGTCCCGCAACTGATCCAGAGTCTCCCACAGAATTCCGGCCTTGGCGCCAATGAGGGAAATTTCAGCCGGTCCACGGTGCAGAATGCCAATCTCAACGGCAGCGGCGGAACGGCCGCCAATCTGCGCGGGTTGGGGCCACTCTCCACGCTCGTCCTCGTCAATGGCCGCCGCATGGTTCCCAGCGGATCTGGGACATTCGCCGATGTCGGGGTGATCCCGCTCGGTGCGGTCGAGCGCGTCGAGGTTATGCCCGATGGCGCGTCCGCCATTTACGGTTCCGACGCGATCGGCGGGGTGATCAACTTCATCCTGCGCGACACGTTGGATGGCGCGGAAACGTCGCTACGCTATGGGCATGCGGACGGCTTCGACCAGATTCAACTCTCCCAACTCGTCGGTAAATCATGGTCCGGCGGATCCGTCCTGCTCGCTTATGATTTCGAACGGCGCGGGGGGCTCGACGCCGCGCAGCGAAGCTATTTTACCCAGGATCTGCGCCCCTTTGGCGGGCATGACTATCGTACGGGCTTTTCCAATCCCGGAACCATCCTGTCGGCGGGCATTCCCTATCGGATACCGGCGGGACAGGACGGCAGGAACCTGGAAGCCAATAATCTGATTGCAGGTCAGTCCAACCTTCAGGACCAGACCGAGGGAACAACGATCCTCCCGCAAAAGAAGCAGCATAGCCTGATGGCGGTGTTCAGGCAGGAGATCGCGCCTTGGTTCAAGATCTTCGCGGAAGGCTATTACGCACATCGCACGGTCGACCAGTCGATCGGGGCAGCGACATCGCTGCTGACCGTCCCCTCCAACAATCCGTTCTTCGTGACCCCGGTCGCCGGCGCACCCTTCGTGCAGGTGCAATATTCGTTTCTCGACGATCTTGGCGCCACGCAATATCGGAACCGGGTCGAGAACTACACGGTCACGCTTGGCGGCGAAGCGTCTTTTTCCAACGGATGGCGCGCGCGTTTCAACGGTTCCTATGGGGTGGATGACCAGGCGACGCGGCTTGGCAACATCGTGAACAATGCGCGGCTTGCGCAAGCTCTCGCCGCCAGCGATCCCGCTGCGGCCTTCAATCCCTTCGGTGACGGTTCGCACAGCAGCCCGTCCGTGATCGACGCCATTCGGGGCTATAATCACGGCATCGCCCGATATGAAATGAAGGCCGCGAGCGTGGCGGCCGATGGTCCGCTGTTCGCGCTGCCGGGCGGAAGCGCGCGGTTCGCGATCGGTGCGGAACATCGGGAGGAGCAATTGGGAACGCGAGCGGAGTCCCTGCAGAGCTCCCTCACGCCTTTGACCAGCCGAGGAAGAACGGCCCGCAATGTCGATGCGGTCTATGCCGAGCTCCAATTGCCCTTCGTTGGCGAGGATAATCGTCGTCCCGGCCTTCGCAGTCTCGCGCTGTCGATCGCCGGCCGATACGAGGATTATAGCGATTTCGGCTCCAAATTGACGCCGAAGGTCGGGCTGTCATGGGAGCCGGCCGCCGATATCGGTTTCCGGGCGAGCTGGGGCAAATCCTTCCAGGCACCGGCGTTGCGTCAACTCACCGATACAAGCGCCGCCTATCTGGTCGTACCGCTGGTCGATCCAGCGGCTCCGACTGGGAGGACGCTGACATTGCTCTATAGCGCCCCGGGGAACCCCCGCCTCAAATCCCAAACCGCGACGACCTGGTCCGCGGGTGTCGATCTGCATCCTCGAGCGATACCGGGATTCAAGTTCAATATTACATATTTCAACATCGACTATGACAATCTGATCGATTCGATCGGCTTCAACATCCTGAATGCCCTTCAACTGGAGAGCATTTATGCTCCCCTGATTGTGCGAAACCCCGATCGCGCATTCGTGGAGGCTGCATATGCAAGCGGTTTCCTGATCGGAGCACCGGTCGATCCCACGTTGATCGGAGCCTATGTCAATGCGGCTCCCACCAATCTTGGCGGACTGAAACAGTCGGGCTTGGATCTTCGTGTGACCCAGTCCATTCCGGTGGGAAAGGGGCAGATTGGTCTTCAAGCCAGCCTGACATGGCTTTTCAAATATGATGTCGCGCAGACTTCAGCCGCTTCTGCCGTCGATATGCTCGGGACCATCAACAATCCGCTCGAACTTCGCGGGCGAGCCGGTGCGGTCTGGGCGCAAGGGCCAGCGAACGCCGCCATCTTCATGAATTATGTCGGCGGTTACCGGAACAATGCGGTCACTCCGGTCCAGAATGTTCCCGCCTGGACGACGTTCGACATGCAGGCATCCTATAGCCTGCGGCCGGGCCTGGTCGTTTCGTTCCAAGCGCAGAACATCTTCGATGTTGCACCACCCTTCGTCGACAGTTCCTCGTTCGGATATGATCCTGCCGCCGCCAACGCGATCGGCCGCCAGATTTCTGTTTCCATAAGAAAAAGCTGGTGACCGCGCGCCGCGGTCACCGCCCCCTTCAGATCAAATATCACAGGAGTGCGTTCATGTTCCCTCGTCTGTTGACGGGCGGGCTCTTTGGCCTGCTTTCTGCCTCGATGCTGTCCACGCCCGTGCTTGCCGGCGAAACCGACCCGCGACCGTTCGATATCCGCGATTCCATTGGAATGACCGTTTTGAACGATGCCAATTCCAGCATGTTGAGATCGTCCAATATCGAGCTTTCCCCCGATGGCCGATGGTTCTTCGTGATAACCCGGAAGGGCAATCTCGCGACCGGCGCGAATGATTTCGTGCTCATGCTTTTCGACGCCGAAGAGGTTCGTCGCGGTATTTCGGCAGCGGGCCTTCCCAAATCACGGAGCATGGCACGATTCAGCTCCACCTCGAACCGGAACGGTATTGCCGAGGCTCGCTGGATGAGTGACAGCCGTGGAATCGCCTTCATCGGCGAAAATGCGGGCGAAGTCCCGCAGCTCTACATGCTCGATGTCGTGTCCGGAAAATTGGACAAGCTGACCTCGCATCCGACGCCCGTCACCGGGTTCGACCTCCGCCCCGGCGTTGCGGATTTCATCTACAGCGCCGAAGATCCGGCGGATCCCACCGGCCGTGTCGCGCGGGGCTATGAGGTGGGTAAAACCTTCATGCTCGACGTGATGCGGGGGCAGCCGAGCTTTTCCAAACCCACCGCTTTCTTCGTCGGCAACCGAAAGGGGAAGGGCGGGCAGCGTGTCCGCATGGCGCCGCTCGAAAATGCGCGGCAAAGCCTGTGGTTGTCGCCCAAGGGGCGATACGCGATCTTCCCCAAGCATCTGGCCGGTCCGGAACTGAGCTGGTGGCAGGATTATGATCCGGTTCGGCGGCCACCGTTCGACAAGGCGAACGATCCGTCGGTCACGTCCTTTTCCACTGCCAATCCTTCAGTGTTCCTCCAATATCATATCATCGACCTCAAATCGGGCGAGATCCGTCCGCTGATCGATGCGCCGACAGGCTTTTTGTTCGGGGGTGTGGCACTCGACGTCAATTGGTCGTCGGACGAGAAAAGCGTCATTCTCTCGAACACCTTTCTCCCCCTGAAGGATAGCAGCGACCCGGATGAGCTTGCGAGGCGGAAAGCGTCTCCATCGATCGTGGAATTCGATCTTCAGACCGGTCGATATCAGCGGATCATCGACCTGCTGGCGCCGAGGGGCGGGCAGCCGGCACCGATGCGACCCTTCGGTGGATCGCGCCTGACGTCGGAGGGCGACCTGATTGTCGACTGGAATGTGCCGGACGGAACGCAGGCGCTGATGTTCCGCAAGAGCGAGAAAGGCTGGGTAGAAATCGACGGCGCCGCACCGAGCAAAGGCAGCGGGGGCCTTTCGGTCACTGTCGCGCAGGGCCTGGATCAACCGCCCGAACTCCGGGCGACGGACCTTCAAACCGGCAAGAGCGAGATCATCACCGATCTCAATCCGCAGTTTTCCCGCATAGCCATGGGAAGCGTGGACGTGATGAAGGGGCAGGACGAAGATGGGCGCCCCTGGCAAGGGGGGCTGCTCAAGCCGCGGGGATATGAAGCCGGCAAGCGTTACCCCCTCGTCATTCAGACCCACGGCTTCGACCCGAACACCTTCCTGCTCGACGGTCCGTTCAGTTCGACAGGCGGCTATGCCGCGCGGGCTCTGGCCGCCAAAGGGATCATGGTCCTGCAATTGCAGGATGCGCCGCCGCCCTACGGTACGCCCGACGAACCGGTGACCGCGATGAAGGGCGTGAAGGCGGCGATCAAGACCCTCGACGAAGCAGGACTGATCGACCGGAGGCGCATCGGCATTCACGGCTTCAGCCGCACCGGACTCGTCGTCCAGGAAGCATTGGTGAATTCCGGCATCGAGTTCGCTGCCGCGACCATTGCCGACGCAAATTCGCGTGGTGTGCTCAACTATCTATGGGGTTTTGGTGGCGGCTATCCCGCGATGATGGATACCGAATGGCTGATGGGCGTGCCGCTATGGGGAGAGGAGAATGCACGGCTATGGGCCGAGCGCGATCCGGTGTTTCATTTGAACCGATTGCGCGCGCCCCTCAAGATCGATGCCTATTCTGCGCCGACCTGGTTCGATGCCTATGCCATTCTGCGTCGCCATCAAAAGCCGGTCGAATATTGGGCCTATCCCGACTCCACCCATAATCCGGTCAAGCCGTGGCAGCGCCTGACGACGCAGGGCGGCAATGTAGACTGGTACGATTTCTGGCTGAACGGCCATGAAGACGCCGATCCCGCAAAGGCCGAGCAATATCAGCGTTGGCGGCGCCTGAAATCGCTCAGGGATGCCGACCGCGGGAACTGATCCGTCAGCCCAACCCCGCAGACGCCATGAAGCGGCGCACGGCCATCGCGATTGTTCGAGGCCATGCGCGGCTTCCCGGGCGCGCGGGAGCAAAGAAGGAAAATGCCCTTGTCTCCGTTCGATCCTGAGGCGGCGACCGCTGCCTATCTCGCGACCCTTCCCGCGGCCGATCTTGCACGCGCCATCGCCTATACGCGCGGCTCGCATTGGCTCCTTCTCATGGGCAGCCTCGTAAGCGTCTTTTCGTGCTGGCTGATCATCCGTTCCAGACTGCTGGTCAGGCTCCGAGGGCGCATGAAAAGCCCGAACCTTGCCGTCTTCCTGTGCACCATTCTTTTTTTCGGGCTCGACTGGGTCATAAGATCTCCCTTCTTTGCCTATGATTGGTGGCGGGACGGCCAATATGGGCTGACCAAGCAACCCATGGCCGGCTGGCTTACCCAAAGTCTCGCCATGTCCGCGATCAACGCGCTGTGCAGCGGTCTGCTTGCGCTTGCGCTCTATGCGCTGATCCGCCGGACATCGCGCTGGTGGGCGTGGTCGGGCCTCGTGACGGTAACGGCCATCTTCACGGTGGTGCTGGTGACGCCGGTCGCCATCGAGCCGCTGTTCAACCGATACGAGGCTGCACCTGCGGGGCCGACGCGAGAGGCGATTTCTGCGCTTGCCCGATCATCGGATATCCCGGCCGACGATATCGTCGTCTATGACGGATCCCGACAATCGGAACGCTACACCGCACGCGTTTCCGGAATCCTGAGTACCGCGCGCATCGCCATCAGCGATACGATGTTGCAGCAAGGTGCTGACATCTCCGAAATCAGGGCCGTCGTCGGGCATGAGATCGGGCACTATGCGCGCGGCCACATCCTGATCACCGTTGTCGTCTACAGTCTGCTGGCCATTTGGTTGTTCGCTCTGGTCGATCGCCTGTTCCCGATGCTGCTCCGTCGATTGGACCGACGGCAGGAGATTGCGGGGCTGGCCGACCCTGCCGGCATTCCCGTCGTCATGATATTGATTGCGGTGTTGTCGCTCTTCGCGACGCCGCTGATCAATACGATGATAAGAATGCAGGAACTGGATGCGGATCGGTTCTCGCTTGAACATGCCCGTGAACCCGATGGCATGGCGCGCGCGCTCATCAAGTCGACCGCTTATCGGGCACCGTCGCCGGCATGGATGGAGGAAATACTCTTTTATGATCATCCGAGCGTGGAGCGGCGGGTGAGGAATGCCATGCATTGGAAGGAGCAGCACCAAACGTCTGGATCGCGTTGAATGCGACGTCCAGGCCGTCTGCGACCTTAGCACATACCCGGGGATTGATTTACACTTGGCGTTCTCGATCACCTTGTCCGCCGATGGATGCGGCACGCTTTCAATGCGGGTAGAAATGGCCTTGGGATATTAACCATGCGGAGTGAATGAGACTTTGGAAATCCGCACGCGAACACCTGCGTTTCCGATGCATCTTCCGACGCCGAGTGTACGATACAGGTCGAAGGATCATCAACTCGGTCTGCGCTGATTCTTTCCATTGAGATGCGTCTGGAACGCCGCCAACTGGTCTTCGGTTCGGCGAAGTGCGGAAAGAGCATTGGCGCCACCCCTGCCGGTCACCAGCGCGGTCAAGATCTCGATAGCGGCGAAGGCCGGGGACATTGGGGCATCCCGGCCTTCTTCACCGCAACCGGCGTCGGCACCATCGTCGCGGAGGGCAAGCCGGTCTCTACCTTCGATGGGCGCGACTATCTGATGGAGTGATGGTTACGCGCTGACCTGGCGATCGTGAAGGCGTGTGGAGACCGCCTGATTTCCGGACCCGTGATCGGATGGCGGCGCGCGCGGCGCAGGAGGACTGCTATTTCTTGTCTGACTAGGGCCGACCGACATTCAGTACAGACCGAGTCGAAAATGGTGGTTTCTCGTGACCCGGAGCGCAGCGTACTTAATGTACGTGAGCACCGGAAGCACGGGAAAGCGCCATTTGCAGGCCGGTATGGGCCGAATGTCGATTGGCCCTAGCAACCTCGGGTGTCGGTTGCCATGTTGGTCTGACAGCTCTGGGCAATCCACTCGTCCACGCGACGCTCCAGGAGATCCAGCGGCAGTTGGCCGCCGCCCAGCACCATGTCGTGAAATCCGCGGAGGTCGAACCGGGCGCCGAGTTGCGCCTGCGCTTTTTGCCGAAGTTGCTCGATCCTGATCATGCCGATTTTATAGCCGGTCGCCTGACCCGGCATGACGATGTAACGGCGGACCTCGGAGCGGATCTGGGCTTCGGTCAGGGATGAATTCGCCAGAAAATAGGCGATCGCTTGCGCTTCGGTCCAGCCTTTGGCGTGGAGCCCCGTATCGAGGACCAGCCGGATCGCACGCCACATCTCGGTCGTCAGGCGCCCAAAATCCGAATAGGGATCCTGATAGGCGCCCATTTCCCTGGCGAGCTTCTCGCTATATAGCCCCCAGCCTTCCTGATAGGCATTGATCGACAGGAAGCGGCGGAACTTGGGAACCCCCTTCAGCTCCTGCGCGATCGCATAGTTCATGTGATGGCCGGGCAGCGTCTCGTGATACGTGACGACTTCAAGCTGCGGGATCGGCATCGCGCGCATGTCGGCAAGATGGATGTAAAAGACGCCCGGCCGCGATCCGTCCGCCGCGGGCATCTGATACTCCTGCGGCCCGCCGGGAATTTCGCGATAGGCTTCCACGCGCTGCACGATCACGTCTGCCTTGGGCAGAATTCCGAAATAGCGTGGAAGCTGTTGCTTCATGAACGCGATGTGTCCGGTCGCGGCATCGATATAGGCTTGGCGCCCTTCTTCGGTGTCTGGATAATAGAAGCGGGCATCGTCGCGTAGATATTTGAAGAAATCCCGAAGCGTGCCGGTGAAGCCGACTTTCGCCTTCAGGACTTCCATTTCCCCTTTGATGCGGGCGACTTCGGAAATGCCGAGCTGATGTATCTGCTCTGCGTTGAGCGCTGTGGTGGTCGAACTTGCGAGCATGGCGGCGTAATAGGCCGCACCGTTCGGGTTCTTGCCGACCCCGGTGGCCACCGCGTCGGCCTTTGGCAGTTCGGATTCGAACCAGGCGATGACCGCCTGGTAGGCGGGGAGCCATTCTTCGAGCAGCGCCTTGCGGGCGGCGGCCTTGTATGCGGCCGCGGCTGTGGCATCGATCTTGCCGGCCTGGAGCAGCCGGTCGATCTTGGCTTGCGCATCGGTCCAGATGGCGCTGTCGCCTTCGCCTGTGAACGGTGCCCCGGTGATCAGCGTGCGTGCCTGCGGGATCATGGTTTCGTAGGCGAAGCGGGGTACGCGGGAACCGGCGGTCGCATTGCGCTTCGCGATGTCGAGCTGCTGCAGCAAGCCTCGCCGGATTCCGCCGATCCGCGTGATATAGGCGTCCATGTCCGCCCGCTCATCCACCTTGTGCGCAGCGATCAGGACCTGGGCCAGCCGGGTATGCGCGCCGAACAACTGGTCGAAGACGAAGACGTTGCGTTTGAACTTCGCCGCCCGCGCGGCCTCCTCATAGCTGTAGACCCATAGATCATAGGATAGTCGCGCATCCGGCGAGAGCCGTGTCCGGTCGAACCTGGCTTTCAGTTGCGCGACCGACTGCCGCAGCCATCCTAGCCGCCGGTCGCTGGCCGCTTCGGATAGGTCGTCGATCTTGTCCTGATCCGTCTTGTCGCCCTGGAACGAACGCGCGATCGGGCTGAAGCCAAGCTCTTCGTCATATTTGGCGTCCAGCCACGCGTTGAGTCGTGCCGTCTCGGCGACCTCGGCGCCAGCAACGGGGCGTCTCGCTGCGGGAGCGGTCTGTGCCGAGGCGCCGCCGAGCGACAGCGTCGCGATCGACGCCAGACATAGCGCGTTCAACGTTGCGCGGGCGACTGACGAACCCATGCGCTCGGGCGCGGGGCGACTAAAGATGCGGGTCATCATCGGGTCTCCGAAATCTGCGATGCGCGCCGGTCACGCGGGCAGTGCGAAACGCAATCCGCGGCTCATCGCAGGCAGGATCGCGCTCAAATGCGTTTCGCCATCGAAGATCATCGCCTCGATCTGCGTGCCGGTTGGCGCCTTTATCGCCCTGAGGCGCTCGGCGAGTCCGCGGGTGTTGGTCACCATGGCAAAGGCCTTCAACGCGGCCTGCATCTGCTCGCGCGTGACGCCAGGGTAGAGCTTGACGTGATCGGCAAGCGTTTCCTCATACTCGCCGGCGGTGAGGAGCACGCGTGGCGCGACTTTGCCGGCTTGCAGCTGAGCGACCAGCCTGGATTCGTCCTTCAGGATCGCGCCGCCGCCCCAGTTGATCGACGGGCTGTTGACCAGATAGGTGCGATACGCCTCGGGGTGGTTGAACAGCACGTGCAAGGCGAAGAGGCCGCCGAAGGAGTGCCCCCACAAGGTGCGGTCGCTGTGGCTGATCGGATAGCTGGCCTCGATCAGTGGGCGCAGCTCCTCGGTCATGAAGCGATGATAGCGTTCGGCTTCGCCATATGTCGCACCCTTGGTCAGCGGCGAGGCTTCAAGACCGGCGAGGGTGGCCGGATCCGGCTGCGACGGTGTGAGGTCGGCGCAGCGGGTGCGCGAGGCATGTTCCCAGCCTTTGCCATAGCCGATTCCGACGATGTAGGCTGGCGCCAGTTCCAGCGCGATCGACTGCATCATCAATGCATCGGCGGCGGTATGGAACTCGAAATCGCCATCGTTGAGATAGATGACGGGGTAGCCCCCGGCTGGTGCCGGCTTCGTCCCCGAGGGCTTGGCGACGAAGATCCGGTAGCTGCGACCGGTCATCCGGGACGTCATGTCGAATTGCTCGGCATCCGGGCGTACGACTGGCGAGGTGGTCGGCTTCACATCGGCGCCTCGCCCCGTGGCGGCCATCGCATGCGTCGCGCCGCCCAGCATCGACGCCGTGGCGGATGCCGCGAAGGCGGCCATCGCCCTACGCCTGTTGAGTTCCATGAATGTCCCTTTCGTTTCCGCTGCATCGCCGCGGCTTGTGTCATCAGAAAACTGCGCCCCGGGCACCACGAGCCGTCCGGTCAGTCGAAGAAGTCCGACCATAGCTGCGGCGGCTTTCGAGCTTCGCCGAAAAGGTTTCGCGCGCGACCAGATTTGGGGTCGGATCGCTGGTGCCGGGTCAGGCCGTGCTCAGACCGCGAGTGCCTGTGCCGTTCGTCGCGGATCGCCGCAGGCCGTGGCCAGGCCGTCCTCGGCGATGCGAATCCCGTCGAACGAGCCGTGCATCCAGTCCCAGGGGCTCGAACCGCTCAGCTTCTGTCCGCGCGCCTTCAACTGACGAATCAGGTCCTTGCCCATGTCAGCCTCGATCATCGTATTGCCGGGTACGCGTAGATCGTCGCCGCCGAAGCGCGGCTTGTGCACCGAGGTTTCGATGTCCAGGCCGAAATCGAGCATGTTCATCGCATTCTGGACGATCGTTTCTGTCAGCGAGATGCTGGGCGAACCGGATGCCAGCACCGGCGTACCGTTGCGGGCGAACATGTTGGGGGCGATGCGCGCATGCACGCGCCCGTCCGCGCCGGGCAGGCCGGAGCCGAGATGGGAAAGGCCCGCACAGGCATATACGCCGTCCACGAAGATGCCCGTGGTATAGGGGGCGGACATCACCGAATGCAGCACGGTGGCGACGTTGCCCTCCCCATCGACGACTGTGACATGCGTCGACCCCGGCGGGGCGAGCGTCGGGCCGGGCGCGGCGGCCTGTTTTTCCAGGCGGGCGAAGCGTTCGGCCGCCAGCGCCTTGGAGATCATCGTCTCGACCGGTTGGACCGAATTGCTCCAGCGCTGGGTTACCGCTTCGGTATAGACCAGCTTGATCATCTCGATCAGCCGGCGCGTCGTCTCGGGGGAGGCGAAGGCGGGGCCGAGTTTCTGGACGTCGAGCAGCTCGACCATGTTCATGATCTCGATCAGCGCCTGCCCGCCATAATCGGGCGCGGCGGCGGCGATCACGTCATAGCCGCGATAGGTGGAACGCAACGGTTCGCCGATCAGCGGCTGCCATGCCGCCATATCTTCGACTGTCACATAGCCGCCCGCCTGCTGCACGGCGTCGGCGTATTTCCGGGCGAATTCGCCGCGATAGAAATAGGCGCTGCCTTCCTCCGCAATGCGCTCCAGCGTATCGGCATAGCGGGATTGGACCAGCATCTCGCCCACATTGAGCAGGCGGTGATCGCGGTAATACACTTCCTGGCCATAGCCGACCGATCCCAGATCGGCGGACTCGACGAACATCTCGCCCCACAGGAAGGGGTGAATCTCAAAGCCGTGGCGCGCGTAATGGATTGCCGGTGCCATCACCGTCTTGACCGGCAAGCGGCCGTGTTTCCGATGCGAGGCTTCGAAGCCGCCCCAATAGCCGGGGACGGGGACCAGCTGGCCATTATACTGGCCGGCGGCGGCCATGGCGCCGAACGCTTCGGCGCCACCCTTGAATACCGGGTGGGTCTTCGGGGTGCCCATCGCGCCGTTGACATAGGAGTAGGACCGGCTGCGCGCATCATAATAGAGCATCGAGAACATGCCCGACAGGGTCGTCATGTGCGGTTCGATCACCGTTTGGGCCATGGCAGCCGCGCAGATCGCATCGCATGCGTTGCCCCCGGCCCTCAACATGTCGAGCGCCGCTGCCGATGCCAGCGGATGGGTGCAGATCGCGATGCCGTTGCGGCCGGAGGCGCCCTTCTTCCGCCCGAAGCGCGCGGTGGAGATAAGGCGGCGACGCTCGCTATCAGCGGGCGGGTGCCATGCTCCGGGCGCGGCGACCCGAGCGGCGGCGGCGGTGGCCGGGCCCAGCGCGACCGATCCGGCGGCGATGCCTGCCAGTGATCCCTGAAGGACATTCCGGCGACTATAGTCCTGTGTCACTTTACCTCTCTCCGCTTGAGGTCAGTTGGGGGACCCGGACTTGGCATAGGGCGATAGCGGCGGCTTGGCCCCGAGCAGATGTTCGGTGAAATAGTCCCAGCGCCGCCGCGTGAAGTAATCCCCACCGGAGCCGAAACGATGCGTCGTGTTCGGCAGGTAGACGAGGTCGTAGGGCCGATCCGCCTTGATCAGTGCGTCGAGGAACTGGAGCGTCGACGCGGACAGCGCGTTCTCGTCCAGTTCCCCATAGCCGATCAGCAACTGCCCGCGCAGCTTGCCCGCGAGCGGCGCGTTGCTCAGGGCGCGGTAATTGGCAGGCGAGGCGTCCGGCGTCGGCTTGAGCTCGCGTCCGTTGCCATAATCCGGGTTCTGGAAGATGCCGGACGTTCCGTACAGGGCTTCATAGATGTGCGAGCCGGCGGACGAGACGCCGACCTTGAAGATGTCCGGATAGCGCAGCATCGCACGGGTCGAGATATAGCCGCCGAGGCTGTGTCCGGTCACACCCACCTTGTCGGCATCAAGGCGCGGATAGCGGGCGGCGAGCTGCTTCATGACCGCGGCATGGTCGTCGGTCATGGTGTCGCCGAAATTGGCGAAACTCTCGTCCTGGAACGCCTGCGAACGCAATGGCGTGCCGCGGCTGTCAACGGTGACGACCGCGAAGCCGAGCTGGGTCAGCGCGAAGGAGTCGTTCCAGCCCGAGGCGGTGAAGCCATGCGGCACGATCGAGGATTGCGGGCCGCCATAAAGGTTGTCGATCACCGGCACATGATCGCCCATCGCCGCGTCCGGCCACCAGATCGCGCCGTAGATGTCGGTCTTGCCGTCGGCAGCCTTGACCACGAAATGCTCGGGCGGGCGCCAGCCGAGCGCGCCCAGCGCGCTGATGTCCGTTGTTTCCAGCCGGCCGATGATGCCGCCGTCCGAGGTGCGCCGCAGCACGGTGACGGGCGGTGCGGTCGGGGTGGACCAGCTGTCGATGAAGCTCGCGCCGTCTGGCGAAACCTTCGAGGCTGTTGGCTTGATGCCGAAGAAGAGGGCGTAGGCGCCCGTCGACTGTCCGGCGAGGATATGGTCCGCATCTTCGGGGGTCAGCAATGTCAGTTCGCTGCCGTCCAGGTTCACGCGATAGACCCGGCGGCGATAAGGGTCACCCGGCTCGCGTCCCGATCCCGTGAAGATGATCCGCCCGCGCGCCTCATCGACATGCAGGATGTCGCGCACCAGCCAATTGCCGCGCGTGATCGCGTTGCGCAGCTTTCCGGTCCGCAGATCGAAGCGATAGAGATGCCCCCAGCCGCTACGTTGCGAATACCAGATCAGCTCGCGCCCGCCGTTAATCACGCGCACGTTGGGCGCGTTGTACATCTCGCTGTTCAGCCCGAGAAAGCCGTTGGCCCTCTCGGCGATCAGCGTGCGCATCGCGCCGGTAACGGCATCGACCTCGGTCAGCTCAAGGTTGCGCCCTTCGCCGGGCATGAGCGCGTAAAAACGGTTGCCGTCACCCGACCAGCCAAAGATCTCGATCAGGTTCGTTTTCGAGAAGTCTTTGGGCAGCGCGACGGGCACGCTTGTCCCGGTGACCGTGTCGAACACCATGGCCGTTATGACCGGGGTCGGCTCACCGAGCAGGCTGATCCGGGCAGTGCGCAGGATCGGTGCGAAGCTGCCGTCCTGAGGGACGGACTCGAGAAACGGATAGGGTTTGATCGGCCGCTCGTCGATCCGGCTGGCCACGATGTAGCGGCCGTCTGGCGACCAGCTTGCGCCCCATGGCGGCAGCGGCAGGTTGCTGCGCTCGTTCACCAGCGTGAGCAGCATGGAGTCGGGGAGCTTGCCCCACGCGAAATACGCTGTTCCGTCCGTGGTCAGCGCCTGTTCCTGGCCGCTCGCCAGATCGCGCAGCCACAGATCATGATCCTTGGCGAAGATGGCATTGCGCCCGGTCGGTGACACGCTCTGCCGGGGATCGGTGGTGGCGGGCGCTGTGGGCGTGGTGCAACGATAGTCGAACAGCGTGCAGCGGATGGTGTTGCCGCCGAATGCCAGCTCGACCGATGTCGCCGGCTCAAGTGCGGTGACATTCAAGTCCCATGCGCCCAACTTCGTCCTGGTGGCGCGCGACGCCGCCTCGGCAAGTCGCGCATGGTCGAAAGCCGCGGCGGAGGAGCCGGATGACTGAACGATACGGTATTCGCCACCGCCGGGTCGGGCACGGCGATACCAGAAGCCGCCATTTTCGAGCCAGGTCGGGGTCACGGTCGAGTTGAGGATCAGCGGTGCGAGTGCCTGGCCCGTCGACGCGAGCGCACGGGTGTAGCGCGCTGACATCTCTTCGGTGGAGGGAGCGGCGATGGCGCTGCCTGCCAGGGCGAGGTTCACGACACCGGCAATGATCGATCTGTGCATGAGTGGCTTCCACATCCGGTTTGCGAGCGCGGAACCAGCCGCAGCAGCTGTCTGGCGTGCGCAAGCGCTCGCGAAACCGGGTGCGACGTAGCGAATGATCGCCGCGCCACCGTCCGAAGCCGATGCTGAAAAATCCCGCTCTGGAGGAAGAGCTAGAGATCGCGTGGCAGCAAGATCAAGCATGAACCGGTCGGCAAGACGCGCGCGAAACTGATTTGGCCGCGCGCGAAAATCGCATCTGGAATGGCGCGCCGATATCCGGCGTTAGGACCATCCGATCCGCCGCCGGACGTCTCCGTCATGCTCCGTATGTCCTGATCGGAAGGCGGGCTTTGGTCGCCTCGCCACAGGCTGTTGCGAGGCGCGCGCCCGCGCGATGTACGCGTCGACATCGGCCTCCAGTACGGGCAGCGGCCGCGCACCGGTCGCCAGGACGACATCGTGGAAGTCGCGGATGTCGAACGTCGCGCCCAGCGCCTTTTCGGCGCGCCGGCGCAGCTCCCACATCGTGTCGTAACCTGTGCGATAGGCGAGTGCCTGGCCTGGCAGATTGGTCGAATAGCGCAGCGATTCCGATGCGATCTCGACGTCCGAAAGCGAGGTCACCTCGTGCATATAGGCGCGGGCCCTTTCGAGCGACCAGCCATAATGGTTCATGCCCGTATCCACGACGAGCCGCGCCGCCAGGAACATCTCGTTGGCGTAGCGGCCGTACAGCGTCTCCGGGGTGTCGTAGAGGCCCAGTTCGATGCCCAGGCTGGCCGCATATTCGCCCCAGCCTTCGTTGAAGGCACCGGCCAGATAGTGTTTGCGGAACGGGGTCAGCGTTGTGCTTTCTTCCTGTATCGCGGTCTGGAAATGATGGCCGGGGACCAGCTCGTGATAGATCAGCGTTCCAGCATTCACGAGTGAGCGCTTATCCAGGTTCGAGCCATTGTAATAATAGAGGCCGCGCGGCTCGCTTGCATTGGGCGGATCATAATAACCGAAGGTCTGTCCTGCCTCCGCGGCGAGCGGCAGGCGCTGGATGCCGAACGGCGCCTTTGGCACCATGCGAAAATAGCTCGGTACCTTCGGCTCGACCGCGTCGATATAGCGCTGATAGGTCGCCTCTGCATCGGCGGGAGTCTTGGCCAGGAAGCGCGGATCGGTGCTGATCATATCGTAAAAGGCGCGCGAGCTGCCGGTAAAGCCGAGTTGCGTGCGGATCGCCTGCATCCGCCTGGAGATGTCGGCCACGGCCGCCAGGCCATGGCGGTACAATTGCGCCGGCGTCATCGCCAGGGTGACGTTGCGGTGGATCAGCCGGCGATACACGGCCTTGCCGCCGGGATATTGGCCGATGCCGACGGCGACGGGTGCTTGCGCCTCATAATCGGCTCCGATCGCGGCGTTGATCCGCGCATAGGCCTGCGCGATCCGCCCAGCGACGATGCGATCGGCGTCGATGAGGAACCGCGCACGGGTTGCGGCATCCAGCGCGGTGAGCCGCGCATCGGTGGGACGCAGGGCGCCGGAGCCTGCCGTAAGCGTGGCCCAGGTCGATCGCACCACCGGCAGCACGGGCTTCGGCATGTAAAGGCCGCGGGCTTTCTGCGCCTCGAGCTTGGCGTGAAGCGTTTCCAGCATCTTGGCATATTCGCCGAGCAGCCGGAGATAGTTGGCAGCCTCATCCTGGGAGGCGAGCGGCTGCGTCGCCAGAAGCTGATGCACCATGCCAAGCTGCATCGGCGCCTGATAGGGGGTGAGGTCGAAGGTCAGCCAATATTCCGCCTCGTCGGGCGCGGTGGCGAACTCGAAGCTCAGGATCTGCCATGTCTGGCGGTCGACAGGATCGAGTCGTGCGGGATCGATGCGGGCATGCTGCGCCTTGCGACGTGCGGTGAGGGCGGTCAGCCGGCGGACCGGCGCCAGCGAATAGTCCACGAATTCGCCGATCGGCTTGCCGGCTCGCCATTGCGCATAGAAGGACGTATCGAGTTGATACTGCTCGATGTCGTCCTCGATCGCGTGCAGCGCGGCGGTATCGTTCGCCGGGCGGGCGGCCTGCACCGGCGGGGTCGATGTCGAATGTGCGGTGCCGGCCAGGAACAGCAGTGGCAAGCAGGCTTTGGCCAGTTTCATTGCGTCAACTCTCCTATCGGTGTCACGCGCTGCCGGCGCGTGCAAGATCGTGCGACAGAGCCTCGATCGCAGTCGCGACATTCCCACCACCTGATGCGCGTCGATCGCCGAACATACGGCAATCGTACATACAGATATGTATTGATACAAGAGGCGCGGCGGCGCCTGCATCCGCTGTTGTATGCGGATGTATCCTTGGCCGTGGGCGATAGCGGGCGGTGGCGATAGGGAAGCCTATTCAGTGCACTATTGCATGGTGGTGCCATTTCGCTGCATGGTGACGGGTAGCGAAATTGGGGACGACTCATGATCATTCTGGAAAATGCGCGGGTGTTCGATGGCGTGAACAGCGAATGTGCCGAGGGCATGTCCGTCGTGGTTGAGGGTGACCTGATCCGCGAGGTGTCAGACCTGCCGGTCACGCTGGGCGAGGCGCGCCGGATCGATCTGGGCGGGCGCACCCTGATGCCGGGCCTGATTGATCTCCATACCCATGCCTATGCGTCCGATATGAGCGTCAAACGGGCGGACGGGGCCGGTGAGCCCTATCGCACGGCGCACGCGGTGCGGATGCTGGGACATGCGCTCGACAGTGGTTTCACGACCTTGCGCGACATTGGCGGTGGGGACTGGAGCTTGGCGCAAGCGCTCAGGGACGGCCTGATCCGGGGGCCGCGCTATTTCTATGCCGGCAAGATCCTGTCGATGACCGGCGGGCATGGCGATTTCCGCGGACCCAATGAAGCGCACCACAATCAAGGCTATTGTTCGTGCGGTGGCGACATGAACACGCTGTGCGTGATCGCCGATGGTGTTGACGACTGTCTGCGCGCGGTACGCGAGCAGTTCCGGCGCGGCGCGCATTGCATCAAGATCATGGGATCGGGTGGCGTCGCATCGCCGACCGACCCGATCTGGATGAACCAGTATCGAGAGGACGAGATCCGTGCGATCGTCAACGAATGCAACGAGCGGCGCAGCTATGCCGCGGCGCATTGCCATCCGGCCAGCGCTGTCCGGCGCTGTGTGGAATTCGGCGTACGCTGCATCGAACACGCCACGCTGATCGACGACGAGACGGCGGTCTTTGTCGCGGAGCGCGGCGCCTATATCGTGCCGACCATGGCGATCATCTTTGCGATCCGGGAGTCGGGACGTGAACTGGGGATGCCGGAGGAAAGCGTCGCCAAGCTCAACGAAATGTTCGGCGAGGCGCTTGCCGGCATGGACCGCATGCGCAACGCCGGCGTGAAGATCGGGCTGGGCACCGATCTGCTCGGAGAGGCCTATACCCAGCAAACCCGCGAATTCCTGTTGCGGCGCGAGGTCTTCACGCCGCTCGAGATCCTGCGCCAGGCGACGTCGATCGGCGCGGAGATCCTGCAGCAGACCGACAGGCTGGGCTGCGTCAAGCCAGGGGCTTATGCCGACCTGATCGTGGTCGACGGCGATCCGCTGGAGGATATCGGCCTGCTCGCGCAATCGGGTGCGCGGTTGCCGCTGATCATGCGCGCGGGCGAGTTGGTGAAGAACGAACTGGGGTGAGTTGGGCCGCCGTCAGACGTCGGTCACCGCCTTGACCAGCTCGGGCGGGACATCGTGCCCGGTCAGCACCCGATAATAGATCGGCACCAGCCGCAAACGCTCGCCCTGTTCCTCGTTTAGGTCGAGCGCCCAATAGCCGATCTGGTGGAAATATGTGATCCGGGCGCGCACCAGCGCCTCGTCCACCGCCATGCCGTCGCGCTCGAAGGCTTTCTGCAGCAAGCCGATCCAGGCCTTGTCGACTCGCCTGACCGAGTCCACCACCTCGGCCGTGCGCCGAGCCCATGCGCGCAAGGCGATATCAAACGAGAGCGCGTTGGGATCCTCGCTCAGCCACAGGCTGATCACCGCTGCCATTTCGGGGGCCGATCGTGCCCAGCGCGCCTGGACCTGCGCGATGTCGAAATAGTTGCGCGTCTCCCAGTCGGTCAGCAGTGCGTCGAACAGTTCCTTCCGATTCTTGAAATGCGAATAGAAGCTGCCGCGCGTGACCCGCATCTGCCGTGCAAGACGATCGACCTTCACCTCGTCGACGCCCCGTTTCACCAGAACCTTGCGTGCCGCCGCGATCCAGTCCTGGCGGGTGAGGCGCTTTGTCGTGCTGGCGTTGTTCGACGCAGCCTCCATTACTCCGGCGATGTCTGGATGGCGCGGCGATGTCGAGTGCCTCAAGCCGGCACCGGGTGCGATAGGCCCCGCTGCACCGCCTCGTCGAGCAGCGCGGTCACATGTGGCGCGAACGATCGCCAGATTTCAATCTGGAACCGGCTGCTCCCCTTTCGCCACACGATGATCTCCGCCTTGTGAAAGACGGTGCGTGTGCAGGCGCCGACCGGAAAAGCTGGCAAGGCGAGATCGAGCGGGCATCCGCTGGCAAGGCAGACGGCCGCGTCTGCGCCCGATACTTGCAGCGCGACCTGGCGATCGCTGACCTCAACGAAACTCGCGCCGATCGCGGCCCAGCCATCGGCGGCGATGGCGAGTGGCTCAGCCGCCAGGATCAGCCATTCGTCCGGCCCCAGCCACAGCGCGTGCATGTCCGCATGCGATGCGGTGCCGTAGGCCGCCCTGGGCAGGTCGAGGCCGAGCAATTGCGAGGCGTCGGTGATGCGCTGCTCGCGGCAGCGCAGGATGTGGCGCGTGAGGGGCGGAAGCGTCTCGAGCGACAGTGGGCCGGGTATCACGGCGGGTCCATCAGCCATTGAGACGATTCCCTTCCAGGTCGAAGAAGACGGGGTTGGCGACTTCGACCTCGATGGTGCTGCCCGGCATCGGTACGCGCAGGCGATGCCCCTCGCGCGCCCGACCGCCTTGAACGAGCGCAAGCGCGATCGAGCGGCCAAGATTTGCGCTGTAATAGGATGAGGTGACGTGCCCGATCGACGGGCCGCCATCCGGGTCGACGATCTGCGCGCCCTCGTCCAGCACGGTCGCGGGATCGAGCGTGCGCAACCCGACCAGCTGCTTGCGATCGGGTGCCCTCATCGCCGGCCGCGCCAGCGATCGTTTGCCGACGAAATCGGGCTTCGCCTTGCCGATCGCCCAAGCCAGGCCGGCATCGTCAGCGGTAACGGTGCCGTCGGTTTCCTGTCCGACGATGATATAACCCTTTTCGGCGCGCAGCACGTGCATGGTCTCGGTGCCATACGCCGTCATCCCGAATGGCCGCCCCGTCCGCCAGATCGCTTCCCAGACAGCGCGCCCTTGGCTCGACGGCACATTGATCTCGAAGCCGAGTTCGCCGGTGAAGCTGACCCGCATCAGCCGCAGCGGCGCGCCGCAGATCGTGCCTTCGCCGATGCTCATGTGCGGGAAGGCCTCGGCCGAGATGTCGAGTCCCTGGACCAGCGGGGCGAGGATTTCGCGGGCAAGCGGCCCCTGCACCGCGATCACCGACCATTGTTCGGTGACAGAGGTCAGCCACACGTTGAGATCGGGCCATTCGGTCTGAAGGTAATCCTCCATCATCGCCAGCACTCGCGCCGCGCCGCCAGTGGTGGTGGTCGCGTGGAAGCGATCGGCGGCGAGCCGACCGATCACGCCATCGTCAAGGATGAAGCCGTCCTCGCGCAGCAGCACGCCATAGCGGCAGCGGCCGACGCCGAGCCTGGTCCAGGCGTTGACGTAGAAGCGGTTGAGGAACGTCGCCGCGTCGGCGCCGACAATCTCGATCTTGCCCAGCGTCGAGGCGTCGAACAACCCGACCGAGCCGCGCACCGCCAGGCATTCGCGGTTCACCGCAGCATGCATGTCCTCGCCCGCCTGCGGGAAATAGCGGGCGCGCTTCCACAGCCCGACATCCTCGAACACCGCCCCGTGCGCGGCCGCCCAGTCGTGAATGGCGGTTCGCCGTACCGGATCGAACAGATCGCCGCGTGCCGCGCCTGCGAGCGCGCCGAACGTCACGGGCGTATAGGGCGGGCGAAAGGTCGTGAAGCCGACCGCCTCGACCGGCCGATCGGTTTCCGCAGCGACGATGGCGAGTGAATTGAGGTTGGAGAGTTTGCCCTGGTCGGTTGCCATGCCGGTGGTCGTGTAGCGTTTGACATGCTCGATCGACCGAAAGCCTTCGCGCGTCGCCAGCATGATGTCGCGCGCGGTCACGTCATTCTGCCAATCGACGAACGCCTTCACCTTCGCCGGATCCCGGCCATGGGGCAGCGCGCCGAGGATGCCGCCCCGGCCAAGGGGGTGGTCGACCGCCGAGCGCGGCACCTCGGCCTGCTTTGCGGCAAATCCCACCGCCGCTGCGGCTTCCCGCCCGGCGCGGTTCCCGTCGGCGAGCGCGTCGGCAAGTTCGAGATGGCCGGTGGCAGCGCCGATGCTGCATTCGGCTTCGGCCGAGCCTGCCGGCACATAGGCCTGGACATCCGCGTTCCACGCCATCGTGCCGCGCGACTGCGAGGCAAGATGGATCGAGGGGGTGAAGCCACCGCACATCAGGACAGTGTCGCAATCGATGCGTTCGCTGCGCCCGGCGCTGCTGATCGTGATTGAACTGACGCGCAGCTTGCCTTGCGTACCCTCGATCCGCGCATCGCGGATGACCCTGAACGGAGCGCTGCGCAGGATCGCTGCAGAGCGGGTATCCGCCAGCACCACCTCGACGCCGGCGTCATGAAGCTCGTGTGCGCTGCGATATCCCGCATCGTGCGCGGTGACGATAACGGCGCGCTGGCCGACCACCACGCCGTAAAGCTGCAGATATTGGCGAGCGGCATCGGCGAGCATGATGCCGGGGCGGTCGTTGTCCGGAAACACCAGCGGGCGTTCGAGCGCGCCCGTCGCCAGGATCACGCGTGACGCGCGGACGCTCCACAATCGTTCGCGCGAACCGGCCGCATCGCCGGGCAGGTGATCGCTCAACCGTTCGCACAGGCCAAGCAGATTGTGCGGATAATAGCCGAACGCGGTTGTTCGCGGCAGCAGGGTAACATTCGGCATGGCGGCGAGACGGGCGACGGCCTTTGCTGCCCATTCGCGCGCGCTCATCCCGTCGATGGTCGCACCCGCCGCCGACAGCAGCGAGCCGCCAGGGACGGGGCGATCATCGCACACAACAACCCGGCACCCGCTTTCGGCGGCGGTAAGCGCCGCCGAAAGCCCGGCCGGTCCCGCGCCGACCACCAGCAGCTCGCAATGGGCGTAGCGATGTTCGTAGCGGTCGGGATCGGCCTGTTCGGGCGCGACGCCCAAGCCCGCAGCGGCGCGGATCCGGGGTTCGTAGACTCGATTCCAGAAGGATTTCGGCCACATGAAGGTCTTGTAGTAGAAGCCCGCCGGCAGGAAGCGGCTCAGCCGGTCGTTGATGCTCCAGCGATCGCGTTCCAGGCTGGGCGCGCGGTTCTGGCTGAACGCGACCAGACCTTCGAACAACTCGACCTGCGTGGCGGGCAGATTGGGGGTGCTGCGGCCACCGCCGCGGATGACGGTCACCAGCGCGTTGGGCTCGTCGGCCCAGGCGCCCAGAATGCCGCGCGGGCGATGATATTTGAACGAGCGTCCGGTGAGGTGCACGCCGTTGGCGAGCAGCGCGGAGGCGAGCGTGTCACCGGAGAGGCCGGTATGGCGCTTGCCGTCGAAGCTGAACGATATCGGCGCGTCGTCATCGACCAGGCCGCGCTTCGGCAGGCGGAACATCTGGCTCATGACGGCTCGACCTGGGGATGGGGCGCGCCGACACGATAGCTCGCGATGATGCGGTCCGTGCGGGTGTCGCGCTCAACGTTGAAGAAGCGCGCGCAGCCATGAAGATGTCGCCAGCGCTCGCGATGCGGGCCGCGCGCATTGTCGCGGGTGTAGAGGAAGGCGCCCCAGGCATCGTCATCGAGCTCTTCAGGCGCCGGCGGACGGGCGATGTGCGCCTGCCCGCCATAGCTGAACTCGATCTCGGGCCGGTCGCCGCAATAGGGGCAAGGGATCAACAACATCGCCTGTCCGATCAGTGTGCGACGGCGGCGGCGGCCGCTTCGTCAATGAGGTAGCCATCACGAAAGCGCTCGATCGTGAACGGGGCGTTGAGTGGGTGTGGCGCGTCGGTCGCGATGGTATGGGCGAGCAGATGCGCCGCCCCCGGTGTCGCCTTGAACCCGCCCGTACCCCAGCCGCAATTGACGTAAAGCCCCGGCACCGGCGTCTTGGCGATGATCGGCGAGCGATCGGGCGTGACATCGACGATCCCGCCCCAGTTGCGCAGCATCCGCATGCGGCGGAACTGCGGAAAGATCTCGCAGATCGCCTCCAGCGTGTGCTGAGCGATGTGGAGGCCGCCGCGCTGGGTGTAACTGGTGTAGACGTCGGTACCGGCGCCGATGACCAGCTCGCCCTTGTCGGACTGGCTGATATAGGCGTGGATCGTGTTCGACATGACGACGCAAGGCAGGATCGGCTTGACTGGTTCGGAGACCAGCGCCTGGAGCGGAAAGCTTTCGAGCGGCAGCCGTATGCCGGCCATGTTCATCACCACACTGCTGTTGCCCGCCGCGGATACGCCGATCTTACCGCAAGCGATCGAGCCGCGGCTCGTCTGGACCCCGGTGACTTTGCCCGATATGTCGCGGTCGATGCCGGTCATCTCGCAATTCTCGATGATGTCGACGCCAAGTGCATCGGCTGCGCGGGCATATCCCCAGGCGACAGCATCGTGCCGGGCGGTGCCTCCCCGGCGCTGGAGCGCCGCGCCGAGGATCGGGTAGCGGACATCGGGGGATATGTTGAGCGGCGGGCAGAACGCCTTGGCCTCCTCGGCCGTCAGCCATTCATTGTCGACGCCGTTCAGCCGGTTGGCATGGACGTGGCGTTTGAACACCTGAACGTCGTGGACGTTATGCGCCAGCATCAGCACGCCGCGGCGGGAATACATGACGTTGTAGTTCAGCTCCTGACTGAGACCGTCCCACATCCTGACCGCATGATCGTACAGGCTCGAACTCTCGTCGAAGAGATAGTTGGAGCGGATGATCGTCGTGTTGCGGCCGGTGTTGCCGCCGCCGATCCAGCCTTTTTCGAGCACAGCGACGTTGCGCACGCCATAATCGCGCGCGAGGTAGAATGCCGCACCGAGGCCATGCCCGCCGCCGCCGACGATGACCGCGTCATAGGCCGGTTTCGGCGCTGCGGCGCGCCATTGCGGGCGCCAGCCCTTGTGATCGCCCAACCCGTGACGAAGAAGTGAGAGGATCGAAAAATGTTGCATGATCGGGCCATCATGACGCGCATAAGCCGATCGATCCTTGACGAACGCGACTTCGATTTGAACTATTGCGACATTTCGCCGGGTTGCGGCGGCTGGCGCCGCCGCCGCGCGAGCGAAGGGGACGTGGCAAACTGCGCCTTGTAGGTGCGGGCCAGATGGGCATTGTCACTAAAGCCGCATTCCAGCGCGATGGCGGTCATCGAACGGTCGGTGTGGCGGATCATCCAGTCCGCGCGGGACAGCCTCAGCCGGGAGCGATAGTCGCGTGGGGTGACGCCGACATCGCTGGCGAACCGTCGCTCCAGCTGACGAGCGCCGATGCCGAGGCGGTGAGCGATCTCGCTCAAACCGAGCTCGCCCGGCAGGCCCTGTTCGATCAACAGCATCGCACGGCGAACGAGCGCGTCCTGCGACTGCCGCGTCACGATATGCTCGGGCTGCCAGGCGCTTGTTGGAAGCGGCTCTTCCTCGATCATGATGCGCAGGGACTTGAGCGCACGGGCCCGGCCGAGATGCTGTTCGATCACCTGGGCGGCGAGGTGCACCACGCTGGTTCCGCCCGCACAGGTCATGCGATCCCGATCGACGGCGAACAGCGTGTCGGACCGGACGCGAAGATCGGGGAACTCGGACGCGAACTCCTCATGGTGCAGCCAGCTGACGCAGATATCATAGCCATGGAGCAAGCCGGCGCGGGCGAGGATGAACGATCCGGTACAAAGGCCGATCAACGGAATGTCGAGCTTCGCCGCGGCTTGCAGAAAACCATGCGTGCCGGCGGGTACGCGCTGTCCGCCATGCATCAGGCCGCCGACCACCACCACATAATCGAAGCGGGCAGGGTCGCCAAGGGTGCCAGTCGGTTGCACGAACACGCCGCAGCTTGAGGCGATGGGCTGCGCATCGGCGCCCAGTACGTCCCATTGGCAATCGACACGACCGCTGCGGTCCGTCTCGTCGCTGGCGAGGCGGATCGCATCGATGAAGCCGGCGAATGCTGTGAGCGTGAAGCGCGGCGCCAGGACAAAAGCCACGCGAAGCGCGGTGCACGGGGCAGGCTGATCCTGGGACATGCGGCGCCGATGCTTTGCTGCTGGATAGCGCTGAATTCAGCGCGCCGGGGCGGCGCCGCGGCGGCGAAGTTCGGACGGGGTCGCGCCGAAATGCCGATGCACCGCGACCGAAAAGCTGGAGGCGCGATTGTAGCCGACCGCATAGGCAATCTGAGTGATGGAATCGCCGCGTTCGTTCAGCAGGGCAAGTGCGCGCTGCATCCGCAGCTCGTGGATATGATCGAACACCGATTGCCCGAGGATCTGACGAAAGCCGGTGCACAAGGCGCTTCGGCTCAATCCGACTTCGGTGGCGAGGTCCTCCAACGAAGGTGGTGTCACGAAATTGTTCGCGAGAAGACGTTGCGCCTTCATGACGCCATTCGCGGTCAGACGCGTGACCTCAACCGACTGAAAGCCCTCGCTGTGATCCAGGGCTTCGAGCGTCTGGCAGATGATCTCGATCGCCTTCGATTGCAGCCAGAGCCGCCGCCGCCGTCCCTCCAGCGAACAGCCATGCACGTCATCGACGCAACGCAGCGTTGCGGTGCCCATCGGCAAGGCACGGCCGGCCGTTTGTTGTGTGTCGCCTGCGAGGAACGTCTGAAGCGCGGCGGGAAGTTCCTGCTCGCCGCCTGCATACAGGGCTTGCAGTGCTTTGCGGTGGACCACCATGTAGATATATCGCGACTGGCCCGCGAACGTGACTTCCGATGGGGGCGCGTCTGCGGGTTCAATGATGAGCGCCGCACTTGGTGCCTCGAAGCTCAACGGCCTCCCGCCGGCGGGCACATATTCCCCATCCCCCTGGCTCGCGATGAAGATCTGGAGGCTGTCGGGTGACGAGATGAAGCGAGATTGCGGCGCATGATAGTCCGTTTCGCTGAACATGATGAAGAAGCCGTCCGCCAGACCACAAAATTCGTGGCGGCCGCTTCCGAACGCGCCTTGCAGATCAAAGCGGTAGTGATGGTGATCGCTGAGCGGAATGAACGCGCCTACGGAATGACCCGCGGCTTCAGCCGGATCCACAACATAGTCATCGACGGCATAGTGCACGGACACGCGCTGGGAATCGAGTGCCAACGGCGGAAACCGCCGCGACGGACATTCGTCACGATTAAGCTTTAGCTGTCCCGCCAATTGCACGATCCTTTGCCAGTCCTTGGATACGCCTTTGCGCCGCGTCGTTCAAGGATCGAACATTCACTACAGTATGCGGTCGGTTCGGCCAGTTCAGTCCGAACCGGCCGGCGTCTGCAGGCCGTGCAGATCGTCATGACTCCGCAGTTCTGCTACAGTGATCGGCCTTATGAGATCTTCCTCCTGATGCCATATGCCAGCGCGTTTAATCGATCCGAATACGCATTTGGCGGCGGTCGAATGCATTTTGGCGGATTGCGAAAGCGGCCCGTTTCGCCGTTGGTTACAGTGCTGTGTCAGGCGCTGAATCCTCTCGGTAGAAGGGGCGGCCAAAATGAGATCTGAGAGTACATTCAGAACAGAACTGTATGTATCAGAATATTTGGGGGAAGACATGAAGACGTCCGTGAAGCTCATCCATCGCGTATCGGCCATCGCACTGGCATTTCACATGGCTGCGTCGGGGGCGGCTGCGCAATCGAACGACAGTCAGGCCGTTGCCGCCTCGGCGCAGGAAGATGGCGAGATCGTCGTCACCGCGAGCAAGCGCGAGGAAAAGCTGCGCGACGTGCCTTCGGCGATCACGGTGCTCGACGGAGACGCTCTTGCCGATCTGGGCGTGCGATCGGTGCGCGATTATGCGAGCCTGACGCCGGGGCTGACCATCCAGGGCGACGGTACGCCCGGTTCGGGCAAGGTGTTTATCCGCGGATTGCAGACCGGCGCGCTGCAGCAGTCGGCGACCACGGTCTATTATCTCGACGACGTGCCGTTCACGGCCAGTTCGGCGAACGGTGGCGGCGCGTTCATCGCGCCCGACCCGGAACTCGTCGAGCTCGATCGAATCGAGGTGCTGAAAGGGCCGCAGGGCACGCTTTACGGCGCATCGAGCCTTGGCGGCGTCATTCGGCTCATCTCGAAGCGGCCAGATGCGTCGCGCTATTCGGCCAGCGCCCGGGCTGAAGTGACTGCCGTCGATGGCGGCGGCGTCGGCTATCTGATGAATCTCAGCGTCAACGTTCCACTGGTGACGGACACGCTCGCGCTTCGCGCAACCGGCTTCTACCGGCGCGCGCCGGGGTTCGTCGACAATATCGGGACCGGCACGACCGATGTGAACCAGAGCTTCTCGAAGGGCGCTCGCCTGGCTCTTGCCTGGACTCCGAACGATCGTCTGGCGATCGATCTTGTCGGCCAGTTGCAGGATACCGACACGGACGGGCCGACGCTCCAGGACAATGTCACGGGAACCTTCACGCCGCTCTATGGCGAACGCAAATATAGCGCCTATTTCAATGCGCCTTCCTCGGTACGCTATCGCCTTGCGTCGATCACCGGGCGCTATGACATGGGGATCGGCGACCTGATCGCGACCGCGGCCTATCTCGAAAGCAAACTGAGCACGGATACCGACATTACGACGGCCTATGCGGGCACGGTCGGGTTTCTTGCGTCGCTCGGCTTGCCGTATCCGGCGAATACCGGCGTCGTCTCCGAAAGCCGGATCCCGCAGAAGAAGACCACCGCCGAGGTTCGGTTCGTCTCGGATCGGCTCGGTCCTGTCGAGTTCATCGTCGGTGGATTCTATACGCATGAAAGCGTTGATCTCGACAGCGACGTCGTCGCGCGCAGCATTCCGGACAATAACCCATTGGCGGCGCCACTGGGAACGCTGATCTCGGCCCCGATCACCGACCGGTACAGGGAAGTCTCCGCATTCGGTAACCTGACCTATTATCTGACCGACAATCTCGATGTCACCGGCGGGTTGCGCTTCGCGCATTACGAGGAGGATTTCACGCTCGGCTATAGCGGCACTGTCTACACCATATTCTACGGCGGGCCGGTCAGCATCCCCGAGCTTCATGCGAAGAAGGATCATGTGGCCTATCTGGGGACGCTGCGCTGGCGTCCGACCGATAAGCTCAGCGTCTTCCTGCGCGCCGCGAACAGCTTCCGGCCGGGTGGGCCTCAGCCCGCGGCCGTGGTGCCGCCGGGTGCGCAGAGCCAGATCAACCCGGACACGGTCTGGAACTATGAGGTCGGGGTAAAAGCCGACTTCCTGGACGGCCGACTGAGCGTCCAGGCTTCGGCCTACCGCATCGATTGGAAGGACATTCAGCTTTACTCATATGTGACCGTGGCCGGTCTGCGGCAGATCGTGCTCGCGAATGCGGGCGGAGCCAAGGTCGATGGCTTCGAGTTCGCCGTGCAGGCACGGCCGACGGGCAAGACGACGATCAGCGCCAATGTCGGCCACACCAATCCGCGCATCACGGAGATCGAGCAGGGTGTGAGCGACTATATCGGCGCCTATGCGGGTGATTCGATCCCGCAGACGCCGAAGTGGACGGCATCGGCGACTGCCGATCAGCTGTTCGACCTTGGTGGCCACGCGCAGGGGCAACTGGGCGCGACAGTGCGCTACCAGTCGCATATGTTCACCTCCTATCCGCTCAGTGCCATCAGCCCCAATGTGCGGGTGTCGGGATACACGACCGTCGACCTGCGCGCGGGCGTGAATTTCGGCGGCTACCAGGTTCAACTTCGTGCCGAGAACCTCTTCGACCAGGTGGGCGTCATCAATTACAATCCCGGTTCGCTGGGCGTGCCGGCGGGAGCGAATCTGATCCGGCCGCGCAGCTTTACTCTGGCGCTGAGCGCCAAGTTCTGACCGACAAGAGGCGAGCTGCCCGTGGCGCTGCTACGGCAGTCCGTGGTCGTTGAGTATCACAATCCTGGAGACGCAGGACGCCCGCACCCGTTCGATGCCGACGCGGCAGCGCGGGCGAGGGGAACAGCGCTAAGAGTCTGTTTGGAAAAGCCGGCACCGGCCCGGTCCCGCGCTTTCCCAAACGGGCGCTAAGGCCGGCCCCGTTCGAGGACGCGCTGAAAGGCTGGAGCATGCCGTGATCCCCTGGAAGTGGATCATATGCCATAGCCCATTGTTTTCTCGTGATTTTCGATGCGTTCGATGAAATCGTCGAACGACAATTCGCTCCAGCCAGCGATCCCATTGGCAAGCCCGATTCATGCGGTGAGGACGCGTTCCCAAATTAGACTTTACAGCACAGTGCAGTACAGTACTGTACGTTAATAGCGGGGCAAACAGTCGCAGTAACAGTGAGGGGTCTATCATGGTTCAGTCGAAATGGGTCGCAAGCGCCCTGAGCGGATGCCTTCTCGCGACGGTGAGCTCGGTGGCTCAGGCGCAGGCGGGCGGGGACGCCGCCGGCCCGGGCACTGGCTCGACCGCTGCTTCGGCGCAATCCGAGATCGAGCAGGGTGGCTCGGACGATATTGTCGTGACCGCGCGTCGGCGCGAGGAGACGCTACAGGATGTGCCGATGTCGATCTCGGTGCTGAGCGGAGACACGCTGGCTGCCCAGGGGCTGAAGAGCAGCGATGATCTGTACGGACGGGTTCCGGGCCTCTATTTCACCAACGCAGGCGGATCCGCGCCGACCTCGGACTTCATCTACCTTGTTCTCCGGGGCGTCGGCGCGAATGGTGGTCAAGAGCCGGCCGTTGGCGTGTTCGTCGATGGAATGTACCAGCCGCAACTCGGTTTCGATGTCGGTTTCCTGGATCTCCAGCGCCTGGAAGTGCTGCGCGGGCCGCAGGGAACGCTGTTCGGCCGCAACACTGAAGCGGGCGCACTCAATCTGGTCACGCGCAAGCCGGGCGATCGGCTGGAAGGGCGGGCGGAAATCGAGGTCGCACGGTTCGACACGGTGCGGGCATTCGGCAGCGTGCGTGGACCTCTGACGGACAGCGTCTCGGCCGGCATGACGGCGGAATATCTCTACAGCGACGGCTTCACGCATAATCCTGCGCCTGGCGGGGCCGGATCGCCGGATCGTCGCGTCAGTGCGCGCGGCACCTTGCGGTTCAACCCAAGCCCGGCGATCGACATCGTCCTGCAGGGCGACATCACCGAGCGCAACTACAACGAGATCGGGCTTGGTGCGCCGCTCTCCTGCCGTTGCTATGCCGTATACCAGGACAATGATCGCGATGATCGGAAGACCAATCGCGGTGTGCAGCTCAATGCGGATTTCAGCGTTTCGCCCGCGATCAAGCTGACCTCGATCACCGGCTATCGCGATATCGATAGCGACATCACGTTCGACTTTGACGGCCGGCAGACCGATCAGACGCCTTTCACGGCGAACGGTCGGCCAGGCTCGTCTATCGCGCCGGGCCCGATCACCGGTGCGGGCATCTTCCAGCAGATCCGGATCTCGCAGCGTTTCTTCAGCCAGGAATTGCGGCTGGCGGGATCGAGTTCGATCTTCGACTGGCTGATCGGCGGTTATTATTTCGAACAGAAGCAGCGGCAGCAGCGCGAATTCCAGATCGGCAATGTCGCCATCGATCCCTCGATCTCCTATCTCTCGCAGATCGAGATCCTGGAGGACTTCTATACGGACCGCAGCGGCTACGCCGTGTTCGGCCAGGCGATCCTGCGCCCGTTCGACGGGGTCGAGCTGACCGGTGGATTGCGATACGCCGATGAGGGGGTGGAGATTGCGGGCGAGCGGCTGCGCAACATCACGCAGCTTGAAAATGCTGCGCCGACCTTCTTCATTCTCGACGGCCGGCGCCGTTTCGACAATCTCTCCTGGCTCGCATCGGCGAGCTACAAGCTCAGTCGAGACATTCTCGTCTACGCTACGGCCTCGCGCGGATTCAAGGCGGGCGGGTTCAACCGGTTCCCCAGCCAGGCACGCGCTGCCGTTCCGTATAACAGCGAAACCTCGACCAACTATGAATTGGGGCTCAAGGGATCGTTTCTCGATCGCCGCGTGACCGCGAACCTGTCGGCGTTCCGGGTCGATATTCAAGGGCAGCAGCTGCTCACCGTGACACCCGACGAAGCGGGCGTGCCGGTTTCCACCATCGCGAATGCCGGTCTCAGCCGCAGCGAGGGCTTCGAGGCGGAGTTGACCGCCCGGCCGGTCGACCCGCTGAGCCTGTCGGCATCCATCGCCTATACGAATGCCCGTTATGTGGAGTTCTCGCAGTGCGCCGCCGCCGGCGTCTGCATCTCTCGCAAGGGGGACCGGTTCTCCTATGTGCCGGAATGGACGGTGGCGCTGACCGGCGAATACCGCGTTCCAGTTGGCGAGCGGGCTGAACTGAGCTTTGCCGCCAACTATCGCTATGTGAGTTCAAACCTTGTCGATAATGGCGGGTTCCTCGCGGATCTGGGCGCCACCATCCCCGTGCCCGCCTATTCGCGGGTCGACCTGCGAGTGGCCTATAGCCACGATGGGTGGACGCTGGCCGGCTACGTCAACAATGTGACCAACAGCGACGATTATACGAACATCGCCTATAACGCCTTCCTGCCGGAGGTGCCGGAGAATTTGTACGTGATCCCGCTGCCGCCGCGCACGTTCGGCGCAACGCTCTCCTACAAGTTCTGATCGGCAGGCATGCGATCCAACGGGAATGCGGCAATTCCGCGATCGAGCCGCGTGCCGGTTCGCGCGTGGTATAGCCTCGTGGTCCTCACCCTGGGTGCGGTCCTCTCCTACACCGACCGCTACATCATCAACGTGCTGGTGGATGGCATCAAGCGCGACCTGCATCTGGACGATGTCGCGATCAGTCTCGTGCAGGGCGCGGCATTCGCGATCGTCTATGCATTCGCGGCCATTGTGTTCGGAACGCTGGCGGATCGGCTGAACCGGCGCAACATCCTGCTCGTCGGGACCGCGCTGTGGAGTGTGGGCATGCTGGGCTGTGGTCTGGCAGGCAGCTACGGTCAGCTCGTGCTCTTTCGCTGCCTGGTCGGAATCGGTGAGGCGAGCTTCTTTCCTGCGTCCTTGTCGATGCTGGCCGCCATCTTTCCAGCCGAGCGGCGCGGACTGGCGTTCGGCGCGCTGCTGATGGGCAGTGCGATCGGCACGGGAGCCGCCGTGTCGATTGGCGGCGGCCTGCTCGCGCTTCTTCCGACGCATCTGGATTGGCTGTTTCTGCCCACCGGGTCCAGCTGGCGCGGCATTATGGTGATCCTCGCCGCCGCCGGGCCGATGCTCATGCTGCTCATCTGGTCGGTGCGAGAACCCGTGCGCGTTGCAAGCGATGCCGAAGGCGATCGTCTGTCAAGGGCGAGCCTGATCGACCTGCTGCGCGCCGGAGGTGTGCTTCTGCTCGCGCTGGCGCTGATCTCGGTCGCCGATGCCGCCACTTCGGCCTGGGCGCCAACCTTCTTCTCCAGGCTGCTGGACTTCACGCCTGCGCGGATCGCTGCGCAGGTCGGCACCGCAGCGATCGTGGCCGGGGGCGCGGGATATCTGTTTGGCGGCATCTTGTCCGATTATCTGGACACGCGCGGCGTGCGAAATGCGCGCGAATGGGTCGCCTTGGGCGCGTGCGTTGCGGCCCTGATCGGGTTGAGCTTCGTTCTGCTGCGCGGCGGCGCGGCGGTCGCGGCCTATGCCCTGTTCGTCTTCGCGATCGGCTCCGTATCGGTCGCGGGCGCCTCGGCCTTTCTTCGCCGGCTATCGCTGAACATGCAGGGATTCGGGACGGCGCTGCTCGCCTTCATCATGGTGATGTCCGGTCTCGGCAGCGGTCCGACGATCGTCGCGCTGGTCAAGCAGCATATGCTTGGCGGCGACGCTGCCACCGGGATGGCCATCCTGCTCGTCGGCGGAGGAGCATTGTTTCCCGCGCTGGTCCTGTTCGCGCGGCAGTTGCGGCGCGCTGCAGCGGATAGCGTTGGTCCCGCCGGCCGCCGTGTTCGCGGATGACCGATATAAGCAAGCTCACGCCGGTACGAATGGCTGGCGAGGCGGTGCAAGGCGTCCATACCCCGGCGATGACGCGGATGCCGACATCTTCATCCAAGCGGCCCGTTCAGCGGCGACATGGCGACGGCGTCCGCAAGCTTCTCAGGATCCGCGAGGGCTTTTCGCGGTGGTGTGACGCTGCCATATCGTACTGAAAGGTTTCATAGTGGTCGCAGTACAGCGTTGAACGAAAGGTCGATTCCGTGAACCACGACGTGATCGACGACATCTACGAAGCCGCTTTCACGCCTGAAAAATGGGAATCCGTGCTCGATCGGATGGCCGATATATCGTTATCCACAAGCGCCTCCATGATCGTGATGAGCGATCATTTTGCGCCGCGAGGCATGGTCTCGCCCGCGTTTTCCGGCATTTTCAATCAACAATTCGTCGGCGCTGGAGAATGGGAGAAGAGCATTCGGGTGAAGACCATGCTGGCGATCCGCCCCCATGGCTTCGTTCTGATTGACGACTTCGTATCCGCTGCCGATTCCGCGTCCGACCCTGCCTGGTCACGCCTGCGTGAACATGGGCTGGCCTATCAGCTGTGCGCGATGATCCCGATGTCGAGCGGTGAGTGCGTCACCTTCACGACGGAACGCCGGCTCGAACAGGGGGCCTATTCGGCCAGCGATTTTGCCCTTCTGGATGGCCTGCGCCCGCATCTGGCGAGGTCCGGCCTTGTCGCCGCGCGCCTCGGCCTCGAACGGGCCAGGGCAGCGGCTGCGGTGTTGGAGGCGCTGGGCCTGCCTGCCGCCATCCTGACGCAATCGGGCACCGTGATGGCCGCAAATGGCGCGCTCGAAAAACTGTCGGCGATGATCATGCCCAAGGCATGGGGTGGGCTCACCATCGCGAACCCGGCCGCCAATATATTATATCAGGAAAGCATCGGGCAGATGCGATCCGGCGATCTGGCGGGGCTGCGATCCATTCCGGTACCTGCCGGTCCGGGCTATCCGGCAGCTGTCCTGCATATCTTGCCGGTGCGGGGAGACGCTCGCGACATATTCAGCGGGTCGGAAAATATCCTCGTCGTGTCGACGATGGATGGCAGAGCGGCCAGTTCTTCGCTGCTTTGCGCGTTGTTCGATCTGACTCCGGCCGAGGCGCGCCTGGCGGATCGGCTGGTCGCCGGAGCGCCTCTCGATCAGATCGCGCTCAGCCACGCCGTGTCCATCACGACCGTCAGGTCGCAGCTTCGGTCGATCTTCGCGAAAACCGGAACATCGCGTCAGGCGCAACTGGTTGCCTTGCTATCCTCGCTATGGTCGCCTCCGACGTCGTGATGGTGGCGGGCAGTCAGAAGCAGCGCGTCTTTCTCCACGGGAAAGGCGCCGTCATTGCGGCCTGCCTGTATAGGGATTGATCCCCTTCGGGCCGACGACACGGATTTCCAAGCCCCATGTCGCGGCGCATCCCATCCGTTGCTTGTTGCTGCCCACCCAAATATCCAGCACCCAGACCTTGGGCGTCACGCTGATCCGGTCGATCTCCGCCGGGGTGTTGGCGTTGAGCAAACGGTCGGAATTGGGGGATGCATATTTGAATGGCCGGATGTTGCTGTGGCCAGCGACCTTGTAACCATTGGGGCCAAGGCCATCGTTGAGCGTATAGCTGACGACGCGAAAGCCGTTGGCGCGAATCCGCCGAAGATCGATGGAATCGGACAGTTGCCGACACATGTGCCTGGGAGGGCTGCGGCGGGTTACGCCCAATATGCCCGGATTGCGCTGCGGATTTGGCCAGTCGGCATCCTGCATGATGGTCAGCATGTCGTCGGGCAGGTTGCGCAGCACGATCTCGGCTTGCGGGCGCGGCGTCGGGGGCGTGACCGGGCGGGGTAGCGGCGTGGGGCGATATACCGGCTTCAATTGGGTTTGCTGCGCGTGCGTCAATTGCGGCGCAGCTATGACAGCGGCGGCGATCGCGGCGGCGGCGAAGACATGGAAAGACGGCATCGATATTGTCCTTCGTGAAGACTCTGGGATCCGGGACACGGGCTATTGCGGAGCGGGCGGAGATGCCCCGGACGTGACCGGGGCATAGGTCGCTTTCGTCGGCGACAGGATGGCGATCGGCTCTTTCAGGGTGATCCATAGCTTGCCTTCGAAGCGGATGGTGCGCCGTGCCGGGTCCAGGCCGAGTTTGAGTGCCTTGGCCGTTCCTTGCGCATAGGCGACGCGGCCGACGCGCACGGTTGCACCGCCCGGTAGCGTGACAATCGCCCCGGCACGGGGGCATGGCGCGACCCGGCATTGTATCTGTGGCGGATGATAGACGCTGAACGCGCCTTCATAGCGGTGGGCTGGTTGTGGCTGAGGACGCAGGCATGGGCGAGGGTCGCAACGATATGTCGCGGTTTCCTCCTCGGGCGGAGCGAGCCCGACGGACGTGTCCGGCTTCGGCCCGTCTGCTGCCAGGGATATGGCGAGCAGAATCATGAACATGGCGATGCTCCTCGTGCAGCCCGACCGCCGCTTTTGAAGAAGAGCCTAGGTTGCCGCCCAGGGCCGCGCATCCTTCATACGAAGGATGCGGCCCTGCCCGGCAATGGCGACAAGGGCAGGCACACTTCCAGGAAGCGAGATGAAATCATGCGAAAAGCGATATTCGTGACCGCGATCGCGGCCCTGACCGTTCCGTTGCCGACCGCCGCGCAGACCGCGACCCAACGCGGGATCGACAGGACGCCTGCCAAGATAAACGTGCCCGTGGCCCAGCAACCCTTGAAAGCGAAGCCCGCGGCACCCGTCACGATACGGGTTGCCGATTACCCGCTTTCGGAGGTCACTCTCTGGCACCAGGTCGTTCCGCATATCGTTTTCATCGAGCGCGGCAAGGACGGTGCGAATGATCCCCATATGGGATATCGCCTCGCAACGCCGCCATGGACGTTCGAACGGCGCGTGTCGCACGACACCTCGATATCGTTCATCGCGCGCCGGGAACTGTCCGACAAACCATGCCCGTCGTCGCTCCAGATACTTCTTCATGGCGAGGCGTTGTTGCGGAACGGGTTCAGGTTCGAACCGGGCAGCACGTCCCAATCCGCCGGAACTTTCTCAAAGGATGGGCGCGGTCATGGCCACAGATATATCCGTGACGATCGTTACGAGCGCATGGAAATTCCGTTTGCCGTCAAGACTATCGGCGCGCCGACCGGGGTGATCGTGAAGCTGCAGCGCTGCGAGGCGACCGTGGCGTTCGATGTTTTCGTCACCGGCCCGCGCGGTGCCGATCCCTTTGCCCCGCCAAAACTCAAGATTGCCGGAGACAGATCGCTCACGGACCTCACACGGCCGATTTCCGCCCCGGCTTCAGCGCTCGACCTGGCACGCGAAAAGCTTCGCAAGCGGCCTATCATCAAAAAATGAGGCGTGCCTTCTTGTTTTCCACACTCATAACCGGCTCCGGTCGGCTCCGGAGCGCATAAAATCATGACGCAAATCCTGACAGATCCGGTCTAGCAAGGCTAGCCGGGTCCACCTGATGGCTCGTCAAAATCTGGTATAACTCATTGCTCTGAAACCGAATCTCGAGGACTCGGTTGGCTGGGGCGGCAGGATTCGAACCTGCGAATGCCGGTACCAAAAACCGGCACGTCACCATTTGACGTCGTCTCAGCTTTCCCGAGAGCCGCAGAAATCTGCGGATTTTTCCACTTTAGCAAACGTGCATTTGAGTGGAAAGAGAAATCCTGACAGAAATCCTGACAGATTTGAATCACTCTACGCAGCGATAGCTGAAATCGCACCGACATGAGGATAACTGGGTGCATCACCTCGGGCGACGAGTTGAACTGGGCGGTTTTGGCCCTTGTTTTGCGAGCCACTGCTTCGCTAGCGGCGGCCCGCCTCCAGTGCCACTCAGCCCGGACAAAGGTCTTTGATTTGCTCAGCCGTTAAGCCCAAATATTGGAGAAAACGTGCATCGTATCCTGTAATTGCCATTCGAGGCGGTACAGTTCGACTGACCGAATAACGCGGCGCTGGTGACGGTTGTTGTACCCCATCGATCTCCATGAATGTTTCGCGGAAGCGATTGTGGGGATTTTCAAAGGCCTCGTCGAACCCGAGTACCGGTGCGAAGCACACTTCATGACCCTTGAATGTCTGGACCCAGGCATCACGTGTACGGGTAAGAAACAGGCGGCTAAGCTCTTCCTTCTGAGCAGGCCATTGCTCCTCATCGTGCTGGGCGTCCCAATTATCTCCAACAAGTCCCATCACGCGTCGAAGCTCGGCGAAAAATTGCGGTTCGTTCGCCGCCACCGACACGTAACGACCATCCGCGGTCTCGTAGACGTCATAGAAGGGCGCTCCGGTATCCAGCCGATTTGTGCCGCGTTGTTCCGACCAGCGCCCTTGAGCGCGGAAACCCCATATCATCGCCATCAGCAGCGCCGAACCGTCGGTCATTGCGGCATCGACGACTTGGCCCTCGCCTGTCGCACGCGCGTGGAGCAGGGCGGCGAGCATGCCAAAGGCAAGGAGCATCCCGCCACCGCCGAAGTCGCCCACCAGATTGATTGGTGGTGTCGGTTTCTCTCCTCGGCGGCCGATGGCGTGAAGCGTTCCCGAGACTGCGATATAGTTTATATCGTGCCCCGGTTCGTGCGCCATCGGCCCGGTCTGCCCCCAGCCCGTCATGCGACCATAGACGAGCCTCGGATTTTCGTTAAGCAACACGTCCGGGCCGAGGCCGAGGCGCTCCATCACGCCGGGACGGAAACCTTCGATAATTGCGTCGGCACCGCGTACGATCTGCCGCACGGCGGCGATTGCCGTTGGCTCCTTGAGGTCAAGCGCAATTGTGCGTCGATTGCGAAGGAGCGGATCCTTCGCTTTCAGTGCGGCGTCGTCGGTCAAAGACGGGCGTTCAACGCGGATCACTTCAGCTCCATGATCCGCCAGCATCATGGCCGCGAATGGACCGGGGCCAATCCCGGCGAACTCGATGATGCGGATTCCGTGGAGGGGAGGGGTGCTCATGATAGCGTCTGTCTCAATTTTGAGAGCGCCATCCTGGAGATCGAACGGTCTGGATTACCGATCAGCCCGGCAAGCAGGGACGGGTCTATCATGGAATGGCAATAGCTAGACATACCGGCGCTTCAATCCTGTGATTTGTCAAAAGTGATTGATAATTTTGTCTTTTTGAAGAGTCGGCCTATTCGAAGGGATGATGGGTCGATGTGACTAAAGCTTGCTGGTCAGTTCCGGGACGATCTTGAACAGATCGCCGACCAGGCCGATGTCCGCCACCTGGAAGATCGGGGCATCTTCGTCCTTGTTGATCGCGATGATCGTCTTGGAGTCCTTCATGCCCGCAAGGTGCTGGATCGCGCCGGAGATGCCGATCGCGATATAGACTTCAGGTGCGACGATCTTGCCGGTCTGGCCGACCTGATAGTCGTTGGGCACATAACCCGCATCGACGGCCGCGCGGCTGGCGCCGACGCCCGCACCCAGCTTGTCGGCCAGGGGTTCGATGATGGTGTGAAAGTTCTCGCTGTTCTGCAGCGCGCGACCGCCGGAAACGATGATCTTCGCGCTGGTCAGCTCGGGACGCTCGCTCTTGGCGATCTCGGCGCCGACGAAGCTGGAGAGGCCCGCATCGCCCTTGCCCGAAACCGCTTCGACCGAAGCCGAACCGCCCGAGGTCGCCGCCTTTTCGAAGGCGGTACCGCGCACGGTGATCACCTTCTTCGCGTCCGACGACTGGACGGTCGCGATTGCGTTGCCCGCATAGATCGGGCGGGTGAAGGTGTCGGCGCTTTCGACCGACAGGATCTCCGAGATCTGCGCGACGTCGAGCAGCGCGGCGACGCGCGGCGCGATGTTCTTCGCAGCGGAGGTCGCCGGCGCGACGAACGCGTCATGGCCGGCCATCAGCTCGACGATCAGCGGCGCGACATTCTCGGCCAGCGCATGCTCGTAAGCTGCGTCGTCTGCCAGCAGTACCTTGGCGACGCCCGCGATCTTCGCGGCAGCGTCGGCAACGCCCTGTGCGCCCTTGCCCGCGACCAGCGCGTGCACTTCGCCCAGCTTGCCCGCCGCAGTCACGGCGGCCAGCGTTGCGTCCTTCAGCGACGCATTGTCGTGCTCGACCCAGACCAGAACGCTCATGCCGTCACTCCCATCGCCTTCAGCTTCGCCACCAGTTCGTCGACATCGGCCACCTTGATGCCGGCGCTGCGCACCGGCGGCTCGGAGACCTTGAGCGTCTTGAGGCGCGGCGTGACGTCGACGCCGTAATCGGCGGGAGTCTTCTGCGCGAGCGGCTTGGACTTCGCCTTCATGATGTTCGGCAGCGAGGCATAGCGCGGCTCGTTGAGGCGAAGGTCGGTGGTGACGATCGCCGGCGTCTTGAGCGACACGGTCTCAAGACCGCCATCGACTTCGCGCGTGACCGTGACGGTCTCGCCCGCAACCTCGACCTTGGACGCGAACGTGCCTTGGCCCCAGCCGAGCAATGCGCCCAGCATCTGGCCGGTCTGGTTGCTGTCGTCGTCGATCGCCTGCTTGCCCAGGATGACCAGGCCCGGCTGTTCCTCGTCGGCCACGGCCTTGAGCAGCTTGGCGACGCCGAGCGGCTCGACTTCGCCTTCGGCGACGATCAGGATCGCACGGTCGGCGCCCATGGCGAGCGCGGTCCGCAGCGTTTCCTGGCTCTTCACCTCACCGATCGAGACGGCGATGATCTCGGTGACCGCGCCCTTCTCTTTCAGGCGGATCGCTTCTTCGATCGCGATCTCGTCGAACGGGTTCATCGACATCTTGACGTTGGCCAGGTCGACACCCGTGCCGTCCGCCTTCACGCGGGGCTTCACATTATAGTCAAGCACCCGCTTGACCGGCACCAATATTCTCATGCGTCGATCCTTCTGGCTTGGCTGCTGCCGCAGCGGCATTTTCGCTGATCAGCCGCTCTGCGAACGCGGCAACATCCAGGACATTAGCGATCACGGCAGATTGGTCCGACAGAACCCGTCAAGGCGTTGCTGAATTATCTGTTCGGCATCCTTCACGATCCTCGAAATCAACCCAGCGACGGTCGGCACATCGCGGATCAGGCCCTGGATCATGCCCGCGGTCCAGACACCATGCTCCATATCTCCGCTTTCCAGCCCGGCGCGGCCCCGCACGCCCTTCACCAGATGCGCGATCTCCTCGAACGCCGCGCCGCGGCGCTCGGCTTCGATCACGCTCCGGCTGACGCCATTGCTCGCCACGCGCACCGTGTTCCGGTAGCTGCGGAGCATCAGTTCGGTCGCGCGCTCGTCGTTGTCGACCATTGCCTGCTTAAAATTCTCGTGGATCGGCGCTTCCATCGTCGCGCAGAAACGCGTGCCCATGTTGATGCCCTCGGCGCCGAGCGCCAGTGCCGCGACCAATCCGCGCGCATCACCGAACCCGCCGCTTGCGATTACCGGGATCTTCACCTGGTCGACGGTGGCCGGGATCAGGATCAGGCCAGGAATATCGTCCTCGCCGGGGTGGCCCGCGCATTCGAATCCGTCGATCGAGATCGCATCGACGCCCAGTCGTTCGGCCGACAGCGCGTGGCGCACCGCAGTGCATTTGTGGATCACCTTGATCCCATGCGCCTTGAACTCGTCGATATGTTCCTGTGGCTTGTAGCCGGCGGTCTCGACCGCCTTGATCCCGCTTTCGATGATCGCGCCGCGATATTCGGCATAGGGCGGGGGCGACAGCGACGGCAGGATGGTCAGGTTTACCCCGAACGGCTTGTCGGTCATCGTCCGGCAGCGCGCGATCTCCTGCGCCAGCGCTTCGGGCGTGGGCTGGGTGAGCGCGGTCAGGAACCCGAGCCCGCCGGCATTGGCGACCGCCGAGACCAACTCGGCCCGGCCGACCCATTGCATGCCGCCCTGCGCGATCGGATGCTCGACCCCGAACAATTCGGTGAAGCGCGTGCGGATCATGACGTCATGCCGCCGACGCGCGGCGGACCAGCTCGCGGCCGATGATGAGCTGCTGGATCTGGGTGGTGCCTTCGTAGATGCGGAACAGGCGGACATCGCGGTAGAAGCGCTCGACCGCGCTGTCGCGCATATAGCCGGCGCCGCCATGGATCTGGACGGCGCGATCGGCGATGCGACCGACCATCTCGGACGCGAACATCTTCGCGCAGCTTGCCTCCAGCGACACGCGCTCGCCGCTGTCGTAGCGCCGAGCGACATCCTTCAGCATGCATTCGGCGGCGTAGAGATCGGCCTGGCTGTCGGCGAGCATCGCCTGGACGAGCTGGAACTCGCCGATCGGCTGGCCGAACGCCTTGCGTTCGACGGCATATCCAGTGGCTTCGTGGATCAGGCGACGTGCCTGGCCGACGCAGACCGAGGCGACATTGATACGCCCGCGGTCGAGCGATTTCATCGCGGTCGAGAATCCCTTGCCCTCGACGCCACCGATGATCGCGGACGCCGGTATGCGGACATCCTCGAAATAAATGTCGGACGACCAGGCGCCTTGCTGGCCCATCTTGCGATCATGCGGTCCCACCTTGATCCCGGCTGTGTCGGCGGGAATCAGAAATGCGGTGATGTGCGCATTTTTCGGAAGGCGCTCCGCGCTGGTGACCGCCATCACGAGAAAAAGACCCGCGACTGGGCCGTTGGTGATGTAGCGCTTCACCCCGTTGATCACATAGTCGACGCCATCGCGCACCGCGCGCGTTCGGATCGCCGCCGCATCGGATCCGGTGTCGGGTTCGGTCAGGCAGAAGCCGGTGATGATGTCGCCCGAAGCAATGCGCGGCAGCCACTCGGCTTTCTGCGCGTCGGTGCCGTCCATCAATATGCCCTGCGAGCCGAGGCCAAGATTGATGCCGATCACCGAACGGAACGCCGCCGACGCCCACGTCAGCTCGGTGATGATCTCGATCTCCTCGGCCGAACCGAGCCCGAGGCCGCCATAAGCCTCCGGGGTGGTCAGCGAGAACAGGCCCATCTCACGCAGGTCGCGCCATATCTCGTCGGGAATCCGATCTTCCTCGGCGACTTTCTGTTCCAGCGGAACCAGCTTCTCGCGCGTATAGCGGCGAACCGTGTCGACGAACTGGTCGAGGGTTTCACGGTCCATATCAGGCGCCTTCGAGGCCGACGATCGCGACCGCCGCGACATTCTGGTTCGGCATGCCGCCGAGATTGTGGCTGAGGCCGAATACAGGCGAGTCCTGACGCTGCCGCTCGCCCGCACGGCCGAGCAATTGCAGGTAGTTCTCGTAGATCATGCGGAGGCCGGAGGCGCCGATCGGGTGGCCGAAACATTTGAGGCCACCGTCGATCTGGCAGGGATTGGCGCCGTCGGCGTCGAAGCGGCCATCGAGTACATCGCGCCAGCCCTGGCCCTCGGGCGACATGTGCAGATCCTCCATCGTCACCAGCTCGGTGATCGAGAAACAGTCATGCACTTCCATCAGGCTCACTTGACGCGCCGGATCGGTGATGCCCGCTTCCTTGTATGCCTTGGTCGCCGCCAGCCGGGTGGTCGGAAAATAGCTGCCGTCCCAGCCCGCGCCCTGGAGCTCCCAGCCATTGGAGACGGCAAGCTGCAGCGCCTTCACCGTCACGACGTCGGATTTGCCGAGCGCGTGCGCGATCTCCGGCGTGGTGACGATCGCAACCGCGGCCCCGTCTGAGACGCCGCAGCAATCGTACAGGCCGAGCGGATCCGCGATCATCGGCGCGGCAAGCACGGTTTCGATATCGATCGGCTTGCGCAGATGCGCCTTCGGATTCTTCGCGCCATTGGCGTGGCTCTTGACCGAGACGTGCGCCATTGCGCGCTTGAGGTCGTCCTTCGAGACGCCATGCTTGGCGCGATAGGCGGAGGCAAGCTGCGCGAAATTGCCGGGGGCGGAGCCGACCACGCCGATCATGTCGAATGTCGTGCCGCGCGTCCGCACCGGCAGGCCGCCATAACCGCTGTCCTTCAGCTTCTCGACGCCGACCGCAAGCGCGATGTCCGCGGCGCCCGACGCCACCGCATAGACCGCGCCGCGAAACGCCTCGGTGCCGCTGGCGCAATAATTCTCGACCTTGGTGACCGCGATGTTGGGCAGGCGAAGCGCCATGGCGGCGGGGATGCCCGACGGGCCGATGTTCATCGCGTCGAAGCCCACGGACAGCCAGGCGGCATCGATCTGCGAGGTCTCGATGCCGGCATCGGCCAGCGCCTCCAGATAGGCCTCGACCATCAATTGCTCGGCGTCGTCATTATAGCGTTCGCCGAATTTGGCGCAGCCCATGCCGAGAATCGCCACCTTGTCCTTGATGCCGGATGCCATGTCAGAGCTCCTTGGCCGCAGGAACGGCCTTCCAGAAATAGCGGATGAAATCGCGGCGTTCGTCCACCGCCTTGATGCGGAACATCATCCGCATCGCCATGCCGACTTCGATCGCGTCGGGTGCGACATCGGTGAATTCGCACACCATGCGTCCGCCGCCGTCGAACTCGACCATGCCGTAGCAGCCGGGCGGATCGGGTGAATAACCGAGATTGTCGGCGGTATAGGTCAGGATGCGCGCCGGGACCTCGGCGAGCGGATAATCCTCTTGCGTGCCGACCGAGGCGTCGTTGGACGCGACGCTGATCTCGGAGCGCGGATACTGCACCGCGCCCGTCCGCGTGCAGCGCGCGCCGACCAGGCCGAGCACCGTGCGCCGATTGCGATAAAGCGCGGTCAGCGGCTGCTTCTGGTCGAATTCGGCGCGCATGCCGGCATCCATCGTCAGATGGCCGTTGAAGGCGAGATATTTCATGTAATTGGGCTCCGCTACGCCGCGTGCGGCCCATCCGGCCACACCCAGCGGGTGCGCGTGATCCGCGATCGCGTCGGTCGCCTCGAACACCAGTACGTCGGCGCCCTGACCGAAACCGAGCATCAGGAGCCGATCGCCAGGCTTCGCCACGGCAAGCGCGTCGGCGAGCATCAGCAGCGGATGGGCGGTGCCGGCATGGCCGATCCCGGACCCGAGCGTGTCGCGCACCGCAGCCGCCGGAATTCCCGCCGCTTTGGCAAGCGCTTCAGGCACACCGCGCGTTGCGATCGGGGCGATGAAATGCGCGATGTCGCTGCCCGACAGGCCGAGCACGCCCAGCGCGGCGCGGACCGCACCGCCGGCAATGCCGACATGGCCCTCCTCGCGGACCCAGCGCGCTTCCCAGTCATAATCGAATTCGGCGCCGGCCCCGCGGAAATGGTCGACGAAGTCCAGCGAGACCGAATGCGCGCCGACGAACCTGGCAATGACGTCATGGTTGCCGAGCAGAAGTGCGGCCGCCGCGTCGCCATCGGTCATCTCGGACGCCGAACCCGGCCGCGCGCGATGCCGTTCGGCGGCGACGCACAAGGTGTCGCCCGCGCCGCCGGACACCGCGCGCAGCGCCTGGAGCAGCGCCCCGGTTCCCGCCTTCTGGCTGCCGCCGACATCGAGCGTCGATACCGCGTCGGGCAGGGCCAGTGCTTCCTTGACGATGCCGGCATTCTGCCGGTCGGCGAAGGGGGCGCTGGTCGATGCCAGCACCACCGACCGGACGGTCGCGCGGTCGCGCTCGGTCAGGCAATCGCGCGCCGCCTCCACGGCCATCGTCACCACATCCTCGTCCCAATTCGCAATGGCGCGCTCGCCGCGCGCGATCCCCTTCAGGCCGGGCGCGAACCAGCCATTGGCCTGGTGGATGGCGCTGCGCTGCAGCCGGCGGCGCGGGACATAGGCGCCATAGGCGGTGATTCCGGTCATGCTGCGCTCAATCCTCCGCAAGATAGTCGAAACGGCCGCGGTCGAGCACGGTCAGCCCGCGTTCCGCGACGGTGGCGCGGAATGCGGCTTGGCCGGGGCTCTCGCGCCAGATCTCGGTGACGATCGTCTCGCCGGGATAGACCGGGGACGAGAAGCGGCAGTCCATTTGCCGGAAACGCGCGGGATCGCCGCCGCACAAGACGCGCAGCAGCGCACGGCCCGCCACGCCGTAGGTGCAGAGCCCGTGGAGGATCGGTCGCGCGAACCCCGCGTCTTCCGCAATCGCCGGATCGGCATGGAGCGGGTTGTAGTCGCCCGACAGCCGATAGATCAGCGCCTGATCTTCGCGCGTCGCCAGCGCGATACGGTCGTCGCAGGGGCGTTCGGGAATGGCGGGCGGCGCGGGCTGGGCATCGGTTCGCCCGCCCTTGCCGCCGTCGCCGCGCATGAAAGTCGCCCGCCGGTCTGTGGCGAGGTGGTCGCCGGTCGCGCGATCGTAGATCTCGCGCCGCGCATAGAGGATCGCACCCTTGGCAGCACCCTTGTCGAAGATGTCCTCGATGTGCAGGTGGCTGACCAGTTCGCCGGCGGCGGGCAATTGGCGGTGGATGCGGACCGACTGTTCGGCATGCAGGACGCGCCGCCAGTCGATCCCATATTCGGGCTCCTGCATCCAGAAGCCCGGCGTGGCGAGCACGGCGGCCATCGTCGGCAGCACATCGAGCGCGCCGTCATAGGCAAAGCGTAGCGCCTCCGGCGTTGCCGACCCGTCATTGGATACGCCGACCCCCAGCGCATAGAGCATCACGTCGCGCGCGCCGTACCGTGCGATCGTCTCGCGCGGCGGCAGCGACAGCAGCCGCGTGATGTCGTCCGTCATCAGACGGGATCCCAGCCGAATATGTCCGCGGATCGGGTGAGCGCGTGGAAGCTGGGCCGGAATGCGGGCAGCAGGTCGCTCGCGATCGTCTCCGGCGTCCAGCCTTCCGAACGGTGCATCGAACGGATCGGCCGGGGGACGGAGAACAGGAATATCTCGTTCTTGCGCACGCTGAAGATCTGCCCGCTGACGTCGGCGGCGGCGTCGGAACACAGGAACACGGCGAGCGGCGCGATCTTGTCCGCCGACATCGTCTTGAAGCGTTCGACGCGCAGCTTCTCCGCCTCGGTCTCGGCGGGAATGGTCGCGGTCATCCGGCTCCAGGCGAAAGGGGCAATGCAGTTGGAGCGTATGCCCGATCGCGCCATGTCCAGCGCGATCGAGTTGGACAGGCCGACGACGCCCATTTTCGCCGCCGAATAATTGGCCTGGCCGAAATTGCCGATCAGCCCGGAGGTCGAGGTGAAGTGGACATAGGCCCCGGAGCCCTGCTCGCGGAAATGATTGGCCGCCGCCTTCGAGACGTAGAAATAGCCGTTCAGGTTGATGCGGATCAGCTCGTCCCAGTCGGCAACGCTCATCTTGTGGAAGATGCGGTCGCGCAGGATGCCGGCATTGTTGACGACGCCGTCGATCCTGCCGAAGCGCGACACGGCGTCGGCGATGATCGTCTCGGCCTGTTGCGGCTCCGCGATGTTGGCGCGATTGGCGACGGCCCGCCCGCCCGCGGCCTCGATCTCGGCAACGACGTCCGCCGCGGGATCCTCGGCAGCCGCATCGCCGCTGGCCGAACCGCCATAGTCGTTGACCACGACCGCGGCGCCTTCACGCGCGGCGAGCAGCGCGATCTCGCGCCCGATGCCGCGTCCCGCCCCCGTCACCGCGATCACCTTGTCCGCCAGCATGCCCATTCCAAACCCTTTCCCGTGCAGATCCACGCCGCTGCTAACGCCCGGCGCCGCGCAGGTTCAATCGATCGGAGGTCGCGGTTCAACAGACAGAATGTTCGGGCCTCAGCACCCTTCGAAGCGCGGCGGCCGACGCTCGACGATCGCGCGCGTCGCTTCGGCGTGGTCGCGGCTGTTCATCGACATCATCTCGAACGCGATCGAGGCGTCGAGCACGACCTCCATCTGCGCGCGGATTGAGCGGTTGACCGATAATTTGGTCCATTGGACAGCCAGTGGCGGCTTGGCCGCAAGCTCCACCGCGATCTCGCGCGCTTTCTCCAGCACGTCGCCGGCAGGCGCGAGATGGTTGGCGAGCCCCATGGCGACGACTTCCGGCCCACGCAGCAGCGTGGCGCGCATCAGCAACTCCTTGGCGCGCGATGGTCCGATCAGCAGTGGCCAGATCACCGCCCCGCCGTCGCCCGCGACCAGCCCGACATTCACGTGCGTATCGCCGAACTTCGCGGCGTCGGAGATCACGCAGATATCGGCGAACAGCGCCAGCGTGGCGCCCAGGCCGGTGGCGTGGCCGTTGACGGCCGCGACGATCGGCTGCGGCGTGTCGAGAATGTTGGAGAAGAGCCGCCGCGTCATTGCCGGGAGGCCGAGCGAATGGCGAAGGCCCTCGGGCGTGCCGGCGCGCGCTGCCATCGCCTCGATATCGCCCCCGGCACAGAAGGTGCTGCCCGCACCCGTCAGCACGATCGCGCGGACCGCCTTGTCGTCGGCGACGATCGGCCAGATATCCTCCAGCTCGCGGTGGGCGGCGCGGTCGATCGCGTTGCGCTGTTCCGGGCGATTGAGCGTGATCGTGGCGATTCCCGCCTCAAGGACGATGTCGAGATAGTCGAACTGGTCGTAACGGTTCATTCAGATGCTCCAGGCCAACTTTATTGCAGGTGTGAACAGGTGTGATGTGGGACGAACCCCGCACGAATTAGATTGCAAAGCGATGTGCATGCGATATCAAAAAGGCCAACAAGAAGTTGGGAGAGGTCGAATGCGCAAGATGATGCCGCCGCTGAATCCCTTGCGTGCCTTCGAGGCCGCAGGGCGCCATGTCAGCTTCACACGTGCCGCCGAAGAACTGGGCGTCACCCAGACCGCAGTCAGCCGTCAGGTCGCGGTTCTGGAAGGGTATCTGCGCAGCCGCCTCTTCGAGCGGCATAATTCCGAACTGGTCATCACCGATACGGGAAAGAGCTATCTCACCGCGATCCAGCCCGCGCTGGAGATCATCGCCGATGCCACCGCGATGACGCGCGGTCGCGCCACCAACGTGCTGAAGGTTCGTGTCTACCTGACCTTCGCGTTGCGCTGGCTGCTGCCCAGGCTGCCGCGCTTCCGCGCGCTCCATCCCAATATCGACATCAACCTGACGACTTCGATCGTCCCGGTCGATTTCGAGCGCGATGATATCGACATGAATATCTGTCACGGCGATGGCGGCTGGAAGGACGTCACCTCCTGGCAGATCTTCCAGGATCAGGTGACTCCGGTCTGCGCACTCGCGCTGATGGAATCGGACACCGCGCCGCAGACTGTCGCCGAACTGGTCAGCCAGAACCTGCTGCATTCGCGCAACCGTGCGGGCGACTGGGCGGATTGGTTCCAGTCGGTCAACATCGATGGGCGTGGCGCGCCGGGACTGACCTTCGAAACGTCGAGCCTGGTGTACGAAGCTGCGCGGCAAGGCATGGGATTCGCGATCGGACAGGTGGAGTTGCTCAAGAGCGAGCTCGACCGCGGCGAGCTGATGGCACCGTTCCCGGTCATGCGGCGCAAGAGCGGCTATTATCTGATCCATCGTAACGGCCGAATCGAACCCAAGGTGCAGGCATTCCGCAAATGGATCCTCGAGGAGGTCGAGGCCGATCGCATGGCAGAACCAGCGGACGCCAGCGGCCCGCGCGAACCCGCGCCGGCCGGCTGACGGCCGATCCGGACCGGCGAGCGGGCCGGCCCCGGCTTTTCCAAACAGACTCTCAGGCCGTCGCTTCCTCGGCCATGTCCTCGGGCGCGGGCTGCGCATCGGTGCTGTATTCGGTGGGGATGCATACTTCGACCACCGTATAGTCGAGGGTGAAGGCGGTCACGTTGTGACGCAGCCCGGCGGGGATGAACATGGCGTCGCCCCGCTCGAGCCGGACGAGGCCCCTGTTCTCCACCCACAGTTCGATCCAGCCGGTGAACGGCATGAAGAACTGATCCATACTGTGATTGTGCCAGCCGGTGCCGCCTGGGGGCTGCGCTGCGATGCCGACGATATGGATGTGCATTCGCCGCCCCGTCGCGGCGGTCCCGCCAATATCGCGATAGGTGAAAAAGGACCGGGGGCCGTCCCCCGTGATGTAGGAGGCCGGATTTTCGCGGTCGATGAACAGCCTGCCGGTTTCCGGCTCGCTCGCCTGTACGCCGGTCCGCGCCATATATTCGTCGATATGGGCGAAGCTTCCCTCGCTGGTGAACTCAAGTCCTTCGAAATCTGCATCGAACTCGAACACGTCCGGATCGAAATCAAAGGGGGGCAGCACAAGCGTGTCGCCGGTATTCAGCGTGAACCGTTCGCCGTGTTTCGACGCGACCGTCAGCGTACCTGCCATGACGTGCACGTAAACGAGTTCGACGGCGTCCGAGAACCAGCCCGCGCGATTGCCCCCCGCAGTGGCGCGGATATGCTGTGCATTGAGCAGCCCATGCGACCCGGCATGAAGCTTGAGATCCCGAAATTTCAGGGCGGACCGTGCGCTCTGGCGCCAAACGGCCTCGGACATTGGCGCGTAGCCGAAGCTGAGCGGCAACGCGCCGCGTTGCGCGGGTTCCTGCAAAGTGGCCATGGATCGAACCTTCCTGTTATCGCTTTGATCCCTTTGGGAAATCAGAGCATGAATCGTCTCACATCTCAAATCGTACCGGCATCGCGCAACCGCGAGATCTCTTCACAGGATTTTCCAAGGACGTCGTAGAGCAGTCGCTCAGTATCTTGTCCAAGCGCCGGCGCGGCGCGGTGCTGGACCGGCGTCAGCGAGAAGTTGAGCGGACTGCGCACCATCGGCAAGGGATCGCCGATCAATTGCTCGACATCGATACGCAACCGGCGATGGATCACCTGCGGATCCTCGAACACTTCGTTTACGCGGTTGATCGGGGCGGACGGGACGCCGGCTTTCTCAAGCAGATCGGCCCATTCGTGCGCGGGGTGCTTGGCGAGCTCAGCGTTGAGCATGACGCCGAGAGCGGCGTGATTTTCGCGCCGCACGACATTGCTCGAAAAACGGGGATCATCGACCAGAGGTTCCAGCTTGAGCAGCTTGCACAGGCTGGCGAACTGGCGATCATTACCGCACACGATCACCATCTGCCGATCCGCGGCACCGAACACGCCGGAAGGGTAAGTGTTCGGCGCGCGGTTGCCGGCGCGGATCGGCACCTCACCGGTCAGCAGAAAAGCGCTCGCATATTGGGCGGTCAGCGCGACGCTGGTGTCGAGCATCGCAGTGTCGATATGCTGCCCGGCGCCCGTCCGCATCCGGTGGATATAGGCTCCGAGCACCGATACCGCCGCGCAATAACCGGTCGTCAGGTCCGCGATGGCGATCGCGGTACGCTGCGGATCGCCGTCGGGATCGCCGCACAAGCTCATAAGACCGGCCGTTGCCTGCATGATCGAATCATAAGCGGGGCGCGGGGCGTGCGGCCCGGTCTGGCCGAAGCCGGTGACCGAGCAATAGACGATCTCAGGTTGGACTGCCCGGATCGCGTCGTAATCGAGGCCGTATCTGGACAGGCTGCCGGCCTTGTAATTCTCCACCAGGATATCGCAGTGCGCCGCCAGATCCCGCACGATTTCCGCGCCTTCCGGATCGGCGATATCGATCGTGATCGACTGTTTGCCGCGATTGAGCGCAAGGAAGAACGCGGAATCGGCTCGATCCTGACCCGCGTGCGTCGATGTGAACGGCCTGAAGGAGCGGGAATCGTCGCCCGTTTCCGGGCGTTCGATCTTGTAGACGGTGGCGCCCATGTCCGCGAGCAGCTGGGTACACCATGGGCCCGCCGCGACGCGCGTGAGATCGAGCACCTTCACACCAGACAGAATGTCGCTCAACCCACTGCTCTCCGATATACGCGGGAACGGTCGCGCCGCCCCCATGCTGGATAAAGAGCCCAAGCGGCCGCCGGCCGGCCACTATTCATAATTCGGGTGTCCGCCGAGAAAATGTCAGCGCCCATGCAGCGTGGCGAATGTCTCTGCATAATTCTCGGGCCGTACCCGAAGGATTGATACTGGCGCGCGGTGCGATCAGACCGAAAACAGGAAGAAGAAACATGCGGAGTCGCATGCACCCGATGGCGGTTGCCGGCGGGACGCATGACGCTGCGGAGGGGCCGATCTTTCATGAATAGTGCGCACGCGTTCGAATATCCCGACGAGATCGAGGCCTTGCTCGACGCGCTGGGCGGGTTCATCCGCGCCGAGATCCTGCCGCGGCATAAGAAACATGCGGATCTGCTGGCTGATTCACGACGGAAATATCTGCCGGATGGGCGTTTCAGCCCGGAAATGTGGGATATCATCGGCGAGGTGCGCAAGGCGTCGGTCGCCGCCGGCTTCTATTCGATGAGCGTGCCCGAGGACATCGGCGGCGGCGGGATGGGCCTGCTCGCCTATTTCGCCGCATGGGAATATATCTCGCGCACCTGCGGCCCGCGCGATTGGCTTTCCTATTATATCATCAGCCACTGGGCGAAAGGGCCCAGCCCGGTCCTTTCGCGCGCGACCGGGAAGGCCAAGGCAGAGATCCTGCCGGGCATCATGGCCGGCGACACGACGATGTGCTTCGCCCTGTCCGAGCCGGAGGCCGGTTCCGACGCCGCGATGATCCGCACCCGCGCGGTACCGGACGGGGAAGGCTGGCGTTTGAGCGGCAGCAAGATCTGGATTTCGAACAGCGTTCACGCCGATCACGCCGTGGTGTTCGCCGTGACCGATCCGGCGCTGGCCACGGCACGCAAGGGCGGGATCAGCGCCTTCCTGGTGCCGACGAACTCGCCGGGCTTCCGGCTGGAAAGCACGATCAAGATGTGGGGTCAGTCCGGCACGGTCGAAGGCCTGCTGGTGTTCGACGAGGTGCGGATCGAGCCGCATCAGTTGCTCGGCGATCTGCACAACGGCTTCGCGCTCGCCATGCTCGGCGTGGGGCTCGGGCGGATGTACAATTCGGCGCGCGCGGTGGGCTATTCGCGGTGGGCGCTGAGCGAGGCCTTCGAATATATCAAGGTGCGCGAGACGTTCGGGAAAAAGCTGTCCGCCTATCAGGGGGTTACCTTTCCGTTGGCGGAGTGCGCGATGCAGGTGCATGCTTCGCACCTCATGTCGATCAACGTCGCCCAATTGCTCGATTGCGGCCGTCCAGCGGGCAAGGAGCTGGCATTGACCAAATGCTTTGCGGCCGAGACCGGCAAGATGACGCTCGATCGGGTGATGCAGGTGTTCGGCGCGATGGGCTTCACCAACGAGATGTTCCTGACCGACGCCTATATCGCGATGCGCAAGATCACGGTCGCGGACGGCAGTTCCGAGATCATGCGCCGGCAGATCGCGAAACGGATGCTGGAAGGCGACATGGCGCTCTGACATGGCGGACGATGCGGTGATCCTCGAACGAGACGGCGCGGTCGCGATCCTGCGGCTTGCCGAGCCGGAGACGCGCAACGCGCTGAGCCCCGCCATCAAGGCGCGGTTCGAAGCGATCGTGCCCGGGCTGGTGAACGACGCGGCCGTGCGCTGCATCCTGATCACCGGAACCGGCGGCGCGTTTTGCGCGGGCGGTGACGTGCGTTCGCTTGCGGAAGCGCAGACGCCCGCTGCGGTCCGCACGCGGCTCGCGCGCAGCTATCGCTGGATCGAGATGCTGCTCGATGGCGAAACGCCGGTCGTGACCGCGGTCAATGGCGCGGCGGTCGGCGCGGGCTTCGGTCTCGCAATGCTCGGCGACGTCATATTGGCGGCGGACGATGCCTGGTTCATGGGCGGCTTCGGCATGATAGGTGTCACGGCCGACTATGCGCTGGGACGGACGCTGCCCCGTGCGGTGGGTGCGGTGCGCGCGAAGGACATATTGATGACCGGGCGCAGGGTCGATGCAGAGGAGGCGGGGCGAATCGGCATGGTCAGCCGCGTGCTGCGCGCCACCGATCTCCGCGCCGAAGCGCTCGCACTCGCGCATGTTCTCGCCGCGGGGCCGACGGTCGCGCTCGGACTGACCAAGAAACTCGTAGCCGCCGGATATGAGGGGTCGGCATCCGCCTATCTCCAGAACGAAGGCTTTGCGCAGGCGACGGCGTTCGGAACCCAAGACCATCGCGAAGGCGTGGACGCCTTTCTCGACAGGCGCCGTCCTGTTTTCCAGGGGCGCTGACCATGGAATTCCGCTTCAGCGCCGGGGACGAGGCGTTCCGCGACGAGGTCCGCACCTGGCTTCGCGGAAACATCCCGACGGAGCCGCGGCCCAAGGACGGGGCGGCGATGCGCGCGTTCGACACGGCATGGCAGCGCCGCCAATATGAAGGCGGCTGGGGCGGCATCGCCTGGCCGGTGGACTATGGCGGGCGCGGGCTGAGCCTGATTCAGCAGCTGATCTGGCACGAGGAATATGTCCATGCGGGCGCGCCGCCGCCGGGCTGCATGTTCGTGGCGTTGAGCCATGCCGGGCCGACGGTTATGCTGCGCGGCAGCGAGGCGCAGAAGGCGTTCCATATTCCGCGGATCATTTCCGGAGAGGCGGTGTGGTGCCAGGGATTTTCCGAACCCGGTGCGGGATCGGATCTGGCGTCGATCCGGATGCGCGGCGTGGTCGACGGGGACGATCTGGTGGTGACGGGTCAGAAGGTCTGGACCAGCTATGGCGATGTCGCCGACTATCAGGAACTGCTCGTCCGCACCGATGCGGACAGCGAGCGTCACAAGGGCCTTGCCTGGGTGATCTGCGACATGCGGCTGCCGGGCATCACGGTACGCCCGATCCGGACGATGGCGGGCATCCATAATTTCTGCGAGGTCTTCTACGACGAGGTGCGTATTCCGCTCGATCAGGTGGTTGGCGCGCTTGACGCCGGCTGGAGCGTGGCGATGTCCACGCTCTCGTTCGAGCGCGGCACCGCAATGATCCCGCATCAGGTGGAGCTCCAGCGTACCGTGGAGGAACTGATCGCCCTCGCGGGCCAGACCGACGACGAGGTCGCCGCGCGGCTGGCGAGCGTGCGCGCGGAAGTGGCGGCGATGCGTGCGATGACCTATGCCAGTATCTCGCGGGCGCAGCGGCAGGATGCGCCTGGGCCGGAAGGCGCGATGATCTCGCTCTATTTCGGCGAGCTTTTCCAGCGCGTGCATGCCCTGGCGATGGATGTGCTCGGCAACCGCTCGCTGGAGCGCGAGGGGGAGACGGCGGCCTGGACCTTCCGCTACCTCGATGGTTTCAAGCATACGATTGCGGGCGGTACCTCCGAGATCCGGCGCAACATCATCGGCGAGCGCGTGCTCGGCCTGCCGCGGGGGCGGGCATGATCGATCTGCTTCCCGACGACGAGCAGCAGGCCCTGGTCGACAATGTCCGCGACGTGCTCGCGGCCGAGGCGCCCGTCTCCCGACTGCGCGGGGGCATGGGGGACCGCGATCTGATCTCGCGGCTGACGGCGCTCGGCTGGGTCGGGCTCGGCATCTCCGAAGAGCAGGGGGGTGTTGGCCTCGGGCTGGTGGAAGAAGCGTTGCTGTTTTGCGAGGCGGGGCGTCATCTCGTGGGGCCGGGGCTGCTCGCCGCGGTGCTCGGTGCGCATGCGGCGGACGATCCGGCGTTGAGGGCCGCGCTGATCGGCGGCGACCGCGGCGCGGCACTGATCGCGCGCGACGGTCAGCATCGATTCGACAGGCGCCCAGGCGATCTTTCCGTGTCCGTTACCGATGCAGGCGCGACACTGTTCGAGGATGATGGGGCGATCGGCGCGCTGCCGGTCACGGGGCTCGACGGCGCCGTGGCGCTGGAGCGCGTCTCCATCGGGCAAGGCGGGGGCATCGCCGTCAGCAGCGCCGATCTGCCGCTGCGCGCGACAATCCTGATCGCGGCCAACCTGGTCGGCCTTGCGGAAGCCGCGCGCGACATGGCGACCGCCTACGCCAAGGAACGCCAGCAGTTCGGCCAGCCGATCGGCGCATTCCAGGCGATCAAGCACCGTTGCGCCGACATGGCGGTCGGGTGCGAGGCAGGGTGGACACTGACCGTGTTTGCCGCGCTCGCGCTGGCGGAGGGGCGGCCCGACGCCGCGTTCCAGGCGGCGGCGGCGCGGATCGTGGCGGGCGACGCGGCACTGGCAGCCGTGCGCGGCAACGTACAGATCCACGGGGGTATGGGCTTCACCGACGAATGCGACGCGCAGCTTCTGGTCAAGCGCTGCCACCTCTGGCTGCAGGCAGGCGGGGACACGCGCGCGCACAAAGTGGCGCTGATGGCAGAACCTGAACCGGTGCGCCGAGCATGAGCGGGGGGGGGCTGGACGCAGCGTTCCGCACCGTGCTGGCGGGCGATCCGGACGATCCGCTGATCGAGGCGGGTGGGGCCTGGCTGCCGCGCCGCGCCATCCAGCGGGTCGCCGCCGGCGTGGATCGCGCGATGGCCGATGCGGGCATCGCCGCCGATGCGCCGGTCGGCCTGATCGCGCGTAACCGGCCGCCGCATATCGGGGTGCTGTTCGGCCTGCTCGCGCGGCGGCGGACGATCGTGATGCTTCATGCCTATCAATCGCCGCAGGGACTGGCCGACGAATTGCGCCGGCTTCGGCTCGCGGTGGTGATCGGGGACGCGCAGGATTGGACGCATGAGGCGGTGATGGTCGCGGCGCGAGACTGCGGCGCACTGGGCCTGGCGCTGACCCATGACGCGGATGCGCCGTTGAGCACGATCGTGTCGGGGGGCGCTGGACCGCATCACGATCCTCAGCCCCACGTCGCGATCCAGATGCTCACCAGCGGGACGACCGGCACGCCCAAGCGCGTACCGATACCCTATGCGATGCTGGAGGACGCCGTATCGGACGCCGGGCTCGCGACGGCGCAGGCGGGAACCGCCTTTACCGCGGCGCCCTATATCCAGTTCTATCCGCTCGGGAATATCAGCGGGCTTTATGGCCTGATCACCTGCGCCAGCCATGGCCAGCGGATCGTGCTGCTCGAGAAATTCACGGTCGAGGGCTGGGTTCGCGCGGTCGAGGCCTATCGGCCGACGACATTCGTCTCGCTGCCGCCGGCTGCGCTGCGCATGGTGGTCGACGCCGATGTACCCAGGGCGGCGCTGGCGTCGATCCCGGCGATGCGCTGCGGCTCCGCACCGCTCGATCCCGAACTGCAGCGGACCTTCGAAGAGCGATACGGCATCCCGATCCTGATCAATTACGGCGCGACCGAGTTTTGCGGCGTGATCGCCAATTGGACGATCGACGCGCACCATGCGCACGGCGCAGCCAAACGCGGAAGCGTCGGACAGCCGCGCCCGGGCGTCCGCCTGCGCGTCACCGATCCGGAGAGCGGCGCTGCGCGTGCGCCGGGCGAAATCGGCCGTCTGGAAGTGCTTGCGCCGCGCGTCTCGCCGGATTGGGTGCGGACCACCGATCTGGCGCTGATCGATGACGACGGCTTCCTGTTCCTGAAGGGACGCGCGGACAGCATGATCATCCGCGGCGGCTTCAAGGTGTCGCCCGACGCGGTGGCGGACGTGCTGCGCATGCATCCGGCGGTGCGCGAAGTCGCGGTCGTCGGCGTGCCGGATCAGCGACTGGGCGAGGTGCCCGTCGCGGCCATCGAACTGGAAGGAGGTGCGAAAGCGCCCTCTGGGGACGAACTCGCTGCGTTTGCGCGCGAGCGGCTTGCCGGGCAGATGGTGCCCGTGCGCTTCCATATCCTGGCCAGCCTGCCGCGCACGCAATCCATGAAGGTTGATCGCGGTGCGGTGCGGGCGATGCTGGCAACGGCGGACGCGGCATGACCGCGCCCGACGCCGTATTTCGGGCACATCTGGAGTCCGGTCGGATCATGCTCCAGCGCAGCCGTGAGACGGGGCGGTTCATCTTCTATCCGCGCGTCGCCGAGCCGGTGACGGGGTGCACCGATCTGGAATGGGTGGAGATATCGGGGCGCGGCACCGTCCATTCGACCACGGTGGTTCGCGCCCGCCCGCCCGTCACCGATTATAACGTCGCGCTGATCGATCTTGCCGAAGGCGTGCGGATGATGAGCCGGGTCGAAGGCATTCCGCCCGAAGCTGTCCGGATCGGCATGGCGGTGCGCGCGCGGATCGGATCGGACGATGATGGGCCGATCATCCTCTTCGATCCGGCGGAGGATTGAGCATGGACGGTTTCCCCCGGGCCGCGACCGCAATCGTCGCCACCGCGACCTATGGCGAAGGCGAGTCACCGGGCTACGGCTCGATCGACCTCGCCGCTGCGGCGAGCGTGCAGGCGCTTGCGCGTGCCGGGATGACGCCCGGCGATGTCGATGCCCTCTTCATCGGCCTGCCCGACGATTTTCTTTCCGGCATGACGCTTGCCGAATATCTCGGCATCCGGCCCAAGCTGAGCGACAACAACCGGACCGGCGGCTCGGCTTTCCAGACGCATCTCCACTGGGCGGCGCTTGCGCTGGCAGCCGGGGAGTGCGACGTCGCGCTGATCGCTTATGGCAGCAACCAGCGCAGCGGTGCGGGCAAGCTGATCCGATCGAGCAAGCCGCCCACCTATGAAGGCCCGTTCAAGCCGATGATGCCCGCCTCTGCCTATGCTCTCGCGGCGGCGCGGCACATGCACGATTTCGGCACGACCCGCGCACAGATGGCGGAGGTGGCGGTGGCGGCGCGGCAATGGGCGCAGCTTAATCCCCGGGCTTTCATGCGCGGCGATCTGAGCGTGGAGGATGTGCTGACCGCGCGCATGATCTCCGACCCCCTCGGCGTGCGGGATTGCTGCCTGGTGACCGACGGCGCCGCCGCGGTGGTGATGACGCGCGCGGACCGTGCGAAGGACCATGCCGCCAGCCCGGCGTTTCTGCTCGGCGCGGGATCGGCGATCAGCCACCGCGACATCTCGTCCATGCCCGATCTCACGACGACCGCGGCAGTCGAATCTGGCCTGCGCGCTTATGCGGCGGCGGGCGTCGGGCCGCGGGACATCGATATCGTCCAACTCTACGACGCGTTCACGATCAACGTGATCCTGTTTCTGGAAGATCTCGGCTTTTGCCCGAAGGGCGAGGGTGGGCGCTTCGTCGAAAGCGGCCGGATCGCGCCGGGTGGCTCGTTGGCGGTCAACACCAATGGCGGCGGCCTCTCATATTGCCATCCCGGCATGTACGGCCTGTTCGCGATCGTCGAGGCGGCGGATCAACTGATGGGTGCGGCCGGCGCGCGCCAGATCGCCAATGCGAAGCTCGCGATCGCGCACGGCAATGGCGGCGTGCTCGCCAGCCAGGCGACCGTGATCCTGGGCACGGGGGAAACCGTCTGATCGCCGTCCTCTCCCGATCGATCTTTTGTCAGGCCGATCCCGAGGGGAGCGCGCTGGCAATGGACGTGCGCGGCACGAATAGAGGCCAAACACGAGTCGCGGATGTCGCGATCTTTCGAGGAGTCGAAATGTGACGGCAGCGACGCGTTTAGTCTATCGGCATGGCGAACTGGCGCGCGTTTTCGATCCGCAGAGCGTCGCTATCGTCGGCGCGACACCGAATGCGACCGCCGCGGGCGCGCGGGCATTGGGCCAACTGACGAAGCTGGGCTTTGCGGGGCGGCTCGATCTGGTCAATGCGCGGTACGACAGGATCGGCGAACGCGACTGCCATGCATCCGTCTCCGCTTTGCCGCAGGCGCCCGACTCCGTGATCATCACCGTGCCGCGGGTCGCCGTGGAAGGCGTGGTGCTCGATGCGGCCGAAGCGGGTGCGAAGTCCGCGATCATCTTTGCCGCCGGCTATAGCGAGGTGGGCCGCGAGGACCGGCGGCGCGAGCAGGATCGCTTGTCCGATATCGCGCGCGAGACGGGCATGCGGATCATCGGCCCCAATTGCCTCGGCGCAGTCAACTATGTGAGCGGTGCTGCGCTGACCTATACCAATGTGCCGTTGCCCGATTCCGGGCTGGCGGGAATCCGGGCGCATGACCGCGCGGTGGGGCTGGTCAGCCAGTCCGGCGGGCTCGGCTTCGCCGCCGCGCAATCGGTTCAGCGCGGCGTCGTGTTCAGCCACATCCTGACATCGGGCAACAGTTGCGATATCGACGTTGCCGATCTCGTCGCCTTCCTGGCGGAAGAGCCGAGCTGCAAGGCGATCGCCTGTGTGTTCGAGGCGATGCCCAATCCCGAGCGACTGATCGAGGCGGCGGGAATTGCGCTCGCGGCGGGCAAGCCGATCGTGATCAACAAGCTGGGCACCGGGGCTGCGGGGGCGGAAGCCGCGCTCACCCATTCGGGCATGCTGGCCGGTGCGCATGAGGTCTATGCGGGAATGTTCGCGCGGGCAGGCATGATCCTGGTCGATCGTTTCGAGGAACTGATCGAGACCGCAGCCTATTTCGCCAAGGCCAGGCCGGCTCGGCCGGAGGGTGTGGTGGTGCTCGCATCGTCGGGCGGCGCCTCCGTGATGGCGGCGGACAAGGCCGAGATCCACGACGTGCCGCTGCCGCAGCCCGCCGAAGAAACCCGCGCTGCCATCCAGACCCTGCTCCCCGATTTTGGTACGGCACGAAATCCCTGCGATGTGACCGGGGGCGTTGCGAACGATCTGGAGACGTTCTTCGCCTGCGTCGATCTGCTGCTCGCCGAACCGCATTATGGTCAGCTCGTCACCGCGCACCCCTATTCGGTCCACACCGCGAACCGGGTGCGATCCTTCGCGGAGCTGGGCGCGAAGCACGACAAGCTGATCTGCAATGTCTGGATCACGGAATATCTGGCGGGGCCGGGGCTGGCCGAGGCGGAGGGCGACGCGAATTGCGCCGTGTTCCGATCGATGGACCGCTGCTTCGCGACGATCGCCGCGCATCGCCGCTGGGAAGAATTGCGCGCGCGGTTCCTGTCCGGTGGCGATACGGCCCGCACCCGGCTGAGCGCGCCTGATGCGACAGTGCTCGGTGCCGCGAAGATCGCCGCCGCGGACGGCGCGTCGCTCACCGAGCGGGAAGCGAAGGGGGTGCTCGCCGATTACGGCGTGCCGACGATCGGGGAGACGCTCGCGCGTTCGGCGGACGAGGCGGCGAACGCGGCTGCGATATTCGGCGGCCCGGTCGCGATCAAGGTCGAATCGCCCGACATCCTGCACAAGACCGAGGCAGGCGTGATCCGGCTCGACGTGTCGGGCGAGGCGGCGGTGCGCACGGCCTATGAAGAGGTGATGGCGGCGGCCGGGCACGTACTGCCCGCGCCACGGATCAATGGAGTGCTCGTGCAGGCGATGGCGCCTGCGGGGGTGGAGTTGATCGTCGGTGCGCGGATGGATCCGTTGTTCGGGCCGCTGATCGTCGTCGGCAGCGGCGGCGTTCTGGTCGAGTTGCTGAAGGACACCGCGATCGCGCCCGCACCAGTGACGCCGGATGAGGCGCTGGCGATGCTGGCGCAGTTGAAGGGCGCGGCGTTGCTGGACGGATTCCGTGGCGCCGCGCCGGTGGACCGCATCAAGCTCGCGGATGCGATCAGCCGCATTTCGGAACTCATCGCCGACCAGGCGGAACTGATCGCGGAGCTGGATATCAATCCGCTGATCTGCACGAGCGACACCATCGTCGCCGTCGATGCGCTGATCGTGCGCAGGATGAAGGATATGGGCCGGCATGGCGACTGACGCCCGCATCTTGAACCCGGGCTCCAGCTTTCCGGACCAGATCGCCGGATGGCTCCGGGGGCCGGACGACGCGCCGCTCGTCGAGTATGAAGGCCGATGGTATTCGCGAAGCGAGGCGGCGGCGCTCGCTGCGCGGCTCACGGCGCTGCTCGAGGACGCCGCCATTCCAGCGGGAGCCTCCATCGGCATCGTGGCACGGAACCGACCGGCCATGGCGATCGCGATCCTCGGCCTGATCGCGGCGGGCCGTTCGATCACGATGATCTATTCCGCCCAGTCGGCCGAAGCGATGGCGCGGGATTTCGGTGCCTTGGACCTCTGCGCCATCATTGCCGATCCTGAAGACTGGCAGCTGAAACAGCGCGAGGCCGCTGTTCGGGCGGGCAGTGCAGCCATCGCCATCGACATGGTGGGCGTCGCCCTGCTCGACCGGCCAGCAAGCGGGCGTGACGCGCCGGGCCTGCCGGCGGAGCGCGGCATCCGGATGCTGACGAGCGGGACCACCGGCGCGCCGAAGCGGATCATGATCCCCTATTCGGTGCTCGAGCGCGCGGCGGAGAGCTTTCGTTTCGGCGCTGGCGAGGGGGCGCCGCAGGTGCAGATCGTTTCCCACCCGTTCGGCAATATCAGCGGGATCTGCCAGCTGACCGGCTGTGCGGTCGCCGGTGCGCCGATGGCGCTCCTCGCGCGGTTCACGGTGGATGGCTATGTCGCTGCGCTTGGACGGCACCGTCCGCCGCTGATGGCGCTGGCGCCGCCCGCAGTGCGCATGATCCTCGACGCGGATGTGCCGCGCGAGGCGTTTGCGGGCGTCGATGCGGTGTTCGGCGGCGGCGGCGCGTTGCCTGCCGAAACCCAGGCGGCGTTCGAGGCGCGCTACGGCATTCCGATCTATTGGGGATATGGCGCGACCGAGTTCGGCGGCACGCTGATCCGGTGGACGGCGGAGATGCACCGGGATTTCGGCGTCTCCAAGCGCGGCAGCGTCGGGCGTGTCATGGCGGGCGCGGAGATCCGCGTCGTCGATCCGGCCAGCGGAAGCCGTCTCGCATGCGGTGAGGTCGGGCTCATGGAAGGGCGCGTGGCGCTGATGGGGCCGGACTGGATCCGCACGACCGATCTGGTCTCGATCGATGCGGACGGTTTCGTCTGGCATCATGCGCGCGCGGACGGCGCGATCGTGAGGGGTGGGTTCAAGATTCTTCCAGAGATGGTCTGCGATCAGCTGAGGGCACACCCGGCGGTTGCCGACGCGGCGGTCGTCGGCCTCGCCGATGCCCGGCTCGGCCAGATCCCGGTGGCCGCGGTCGAGATCCGTCCCGGAATGCCCGTGCCGACACCGGCGGAACTCGACACGCATCTTCGCGGGCTGCTTCCCGCGACCCATATCCCGGCGCAGATTCGGGTGCTGGACCTTTTGCCGCGCACGCCCTCGCTCAAGGTCAGCCTGGGCGATGTGAGAAGTCTGTTCGAAGGCTGAGGATATGGATCAGGCGGAGGAGCCGCCGTCGATCACCATTTCCGCGCCGGTCATGAATGCCGACGCGTCCGACGCCAGGAACAGTACGGCTTCGGAAACTTCGGACGATCCGCCCGCCCGTCCCAAGGGGATGCTCGCCATCGCGCGCTGCAACGCTTCCGGCGATGCCGTTTCTTCCGCCATCGGTGTGGAGACGAGCCCGGGCAGCACCGTGTTGACCCGTATATTGTCGCCGGCCAGGTCTTGTGCCGCCGAACGGGCGATGCCGCGGAGCGCCCATTTGCTGACGCTGTAGGCGAACATGTTCTTCGCGCCGCGCAGTCCGGCAATCGACGAGACATTGACGATGGATCCTCCCCCGCGCGCGCGCATCGGACCGATGACGGCCTGGATGCCGTGGACGGCGCCGATCGTGTTGATCCGGAAAACGCGGTCGAACTCGCTCATGTCCGTCGTCTGGACGCTGCCGAATGCGACGATCCCCGCATTGTTGATCAGGATGTCCACGCCGCCGAAATGCCGTTCGGCTGAGGAAACGACATCGCCCCAGCCCGCGGCATCGGCAATGTCGTGGGCGACGAAGCGCGCGGACGACCCGATCTCCCTCTCCAGCGCCGTGCCCGGCACCTCCCGCACGTCGGTAAGCAGCAGCTTCGCGCCCTCGCGTGCGAACAGCCGGGCATGTGCCGCGCCCTGGCCGCGCGCCGCGCCGGTGATGATGGCAACCTTGCCCGTCAGCCTGCCCATGAAGATCTCCCGTGACGCCTTTGTAGTTTCGGCGGATGCCGAATGGAGCATACTTTTCCTCACCGGATAGGCGATCGATTGATGGTGGTTGCCATTGCGGGCGCGCGGGATAGGTCGATCATAAGAGGATATGGGAGACGGACGCATGGAATTCGAAACGCTGCTCACCGATCTGATGTTTCTGGAAGCGCCGCGCGCGGGTCCGGATGGCGCGATCTGGTTCAGCGACGTGTTGCTCGGCGGCGTCTACCGCCTCGCGGACGACGGAAAGACGGATCGCTATCTTGAGGACCGTCGCTCGATCGGCGGGCTTGCGTTCAATCAGGACGGTGCGCTGATCTGTTCGGGAAGCGACGGCCTGATCCATTTCGATCCGGGCAGCGGCGAAAGCCGGAATTACGATCTCGTCTTCGACGGCAGCGATCTGCGTTCGATCAACGATATCCAGCCCGACGATGCGGGCGGCATCTATGTCGGTAGCGTCGATTTCGCCTCGGTTTCCAAGGGGCAGCGCCCGCAGGCCGGCGGATTGTTCCGGCTCGACCCGTCGGGGACGCTCGACCGGCTCAGTGCGGACGACATCGTCGTTTCGAACGGCATCGATCTCAGCCCCGATCGGACGCGACTTTATCACGCCGATTCCCGGATCGGCATCTATGCGTTCGATATCGACGATACGGGTCGTCCGGCGAACCGGAAAATGCTCGTGGAAGGGCGGGGGCCGGATGGGCTTGTCGTCGATTCCCAGGGCTGCATCTGGGTGGCCAACTATATGACGGGCGACCTCGTGCAGTTCGATGCCGATGGGCGCGAGATGTTCAAGCTGCATTTTCCGGATGTCTTTCCCGATGTGAAGGTCACCAGCCTCACCTTCGCTGGCGCCGATCTGCGCGATCTCGTCATCGTGACCGCAGGCGACTATCTGAAGCCGGCGGAAAAGAAGGGTGGCGTCTATCGCACGCGCGTCGATGTGCCCGGGCAGGTCCTGCCGACGGCGCGCCTGCCACGTCCGCCGCTGCGTTAAAGACAGACGTACAGGATATCGACCAGGCGCCGCGCGCGCGCATCGTCGATCAGGGATCCGGAATGGAGGGTCGGCACATAGGCGAAGGCGAGGCGGTTTGCCCGATCGGCGAAGGCGCATGATCCGCCCCAGCCCGAGTGGCCGAACCCATCGGGCGACGGGCCATAGCCGCCGAACCCCCGGTTGCGAATGAAACCCGCACCCCAGCTCAACCGATGGGGCAGGACCAGATCGTCGCCGAAGCCCCGTTCGGCCGAGACCGCGGCGATGGTCGTTTCCGACAGGATCGGGGCGCCGTCCAGCGTGCCGTCCGTTGCCAGCGCACTCATCAGGCGTGCCAGCGCCAGCGCGGTGCCATGCCCGTTGACGCCCGGCAGGTCGGCGGAGCGCCATTCGTCCAGCGAGCGGCCGCCGGGACTGCTGGAGGGGCGCATGAAGGCGAGTGTACGAAGTGGGCTGAGGTCGCCGAATACGGTCGGCGCGCCATCTGCTTCGGTATCGGCTATGCGGTGCTGTTCGTGTGGCGGTACGCCGAGCCAGAGATCCAGCGCCAGCGGCTCGCCAATGTCCTGTCGGAAGGCGTCGACAATGCCGCGCCCATCCGTCAGCCGGTGCAGAGTGTCGGCGAGCGGACCGAACGTCACCGGGTGGTAGCCCGACGCCGTTCCGGGCGGCCAGAGCGGCGGCATCGCAGCCAGCCGGGCGCATATCGCGGTGCGATCATACCATGTTTCCGCCTCGAGCGGGTCGGGCAGCGTCGCCAGCCCGGCCCGGTGCGCCATCAGGTCGCCGACCGTGATCGCGCCCTTGCCGGCTGCGGCGAATGCCGGCCAGATCGACGATACCGGCTGATCGAGCCGGAGCAGGCCGCGGTCGATCAGCCGCGCGATCATCGTCGCGACGGCCACCTTTCCGGTGGAGAAGATCGGGGCGAGCGTCGTGTCGGTAAGGGCACGCGTCCGCGCCAGATCGGCCCAGCCCTCGCGGCAATCGACGAGGATCCGCCCGTCCCGCACGACCGCGATCCCCGCACCGCGTCCGCCGTCATTTGCGACGATTTCGCGGAATGCCGTCAGCAACGGCGCGAAGCGTGCGGTATCGCTCATTGCGGGAAGCGCGGCATCACCTCACGCGCGAACAGTTCCATCGAACGGCGGACAAGCGTGTCCTCCATGCCGCCCACGCCCATCCACAGGATGAGGTTCCGAACGCCGGCATCGCGGAGCACGGCGATCTTCTCCGCGACGCCCGCGGGATCGTCGTAGATCATCACATTCTCGGCCCAGTCGTCGTAATCGTAATTGTCCGGCCAGCCCGTCTGGCTGCGATCCTGATAAAGCTCGTGTGCGACCTGCGCTCCGGCGGTCGCGGTCGTCACTTCGTTGAGCAGGCCGTAATGCCATTCGAAAGCCTTGCGGCCGACCTCACGGGCTTCGGCGCGGGTTGGCGCGACGAAGACGTATTTCATCACCGTCGTCCGATCGAGAAACATCTCGACGTCCTCGGGCCGGCGCGCGGCCACTTCGTCTCCGTAACTCCGGAACCAGGCCGCCTCGGTTTCGATGCGATCGAATGTCTTGGAGAGAATCGCGGGCAGGCCGCGTTCGATCGAGGCACCGACGCTCGGCCCGCTGACCGCGGTATGAAGCAGGATTTCTTCGGGGCGGCGCACCGGTGTCGGCCACAGCCTGACCTCCGGAATGTCGAAATGCCTGCCTTTGTAACTGAAAGGGTCCGGCTCCCACGCGCGCAGGACGACATCCAGCGCTTCGTTGAAAATCTCGCGGCTGTCGTCGATATTGACGCCGAACACCGGATATTGTGGAAACTGATATCCCCGTCCGACGCCAACGATCGCCCGGCCGCCGCTCATATGATCGAGCATCGCAACGCGTTCCGCGAAGCGAAGCGGATGGGTGAAGACCAGATTGACCACCGCCGCGCCGATCCGGACGCGCCGGGTGAGGCCCGCGATATGGGACATCACATGCAGCGCATCGCCACTCAGGCAATAAGGAAAGAAATGCTGCTCCGGCACCCATACGGAATCATAGCCCAGCGCTTCGGCGAGGCGGACACGCTCGATCTCCTGCGCGAAGACCTCGGCGGGGCTGAGCCAAGGCGGGCATTGAAAGACATGATAGGTTCCGAACCGCATCAATGGGCTCCTGCTGACCGCGGCGCTTCGCCGGTGAAGAATGCACGCGGATTGTCGATCACGATCCGGTCGAGATCGTCCTGCGACACGCCGAGCGCCTTCAATTGCGGGAAGATGTCCTCGAACAGCCGGGTCAGGCGGTGGTTGGGGTAGATCGCCTTGAGCTGGGACGGATCGCCGAGGCCCGGCACCATGCCGAGAAAGCAGGTGGCGGTATCATGGCTGACGATCAGCCGGTCGCGATGGCCGGCATCGAGCATCTGGACGAGGTTGCGGATGCGCACTTCGTCGGAGACTCTGGTTTCGATGCCGAAGCGGTCGAACCCCACATAGACGCCGCGTTCCGCCAGTGAACTTTGATAGGGATGGTCGTCGCGGCCGTCGGAGTGCCCGACGATCAGCCGTTCGGGTGCTATGCCGGCGCCGGTGATGATGTCGATCTGGTCGTGCCCGCAGGAACAGTCCTCGGTGTGGGACAGGATCGACAGGCCGGTGGCCTTTGCGGCGCGGGCGGCGGCACGGAGCATCTTGCGCTCGTAATCCGTGACTGTGCCCAGCCCCGTCGCGATCTTGATGACGCCCGCACGGATGCCGGTATGGCCGATGCCGTCCTCGATCTCGCGGATGAAAATCTCGGCGACGGCCTCCTCTTCCATCCAGCGGAAAGTGAAGGGGATGCCCATCGACTCGGTATAGACACCGGTCGCGCAGATCAGCGCGATGCCGCTGCGCTGCGAGACTTCGGCACAGAATTCCACATCGCGGCCCAGATCCATCGGGCAAGGATCGACGACGCTGCGCACGCCATGATCGTGAAGCGCCTGAAAGGCATCGACGACCCGCGACAAGGCGTCCTCGCGCTGGAATTTCGGCAGGCGGTTGTCGAAATGCCAACCCGGAAATCCGATCATGACATGCTCGTGCATCAGCGTGCGACCAAGATCGTCCGTCGTGATGCTGCCGGTGGCGGTGTTGATCGCCCGCACGCGCCTCTCTCCTCGATTTTGAGACGTTTTTGCGCGGGCTGCTTCGCAAGACCACCTAGGACCGATCCGGTGGAGCCCGACAATTTGTCTCCGCGGCGCATGACCAATTCTTGGTGACTGGGCGATTTCCAAGCGGTGTGAGTGTGCCTCGCCCGTCAGCATGTTGGACCGTCAGAGGCTCGATCAACGTGCCCAGAGCGGGAGAGAAAAATGTCAGGCCATGATTTGATGAAGACGACCGCACTGGCGATCGTCTCTGCATTCTCGGCAAGCGTCGCGCATGCGCAGACCGCCGAACCAAAATCGGCGGTTTCCGAACAGGTCGCTCAGGACCAGCCGGCATCCACACTGGAAGACATCGTGGTCACGGCCCGCCGGCGCGAGGAGTCGCTGCAGCGCGCTCCGGTCTCCGTGTCCGCCATATCCTCGGCCGCGCTCGATCGGCTGAACGTGCAGGAGATCGAAAAGGTGGGGCAGCTCGTCCCGAACCTGATCCTCAGCTCCACCGGCACGATCAGCGCGGTGGCGCCCTTCATCCGCGGCATCGGCAACCAGGATCCTCTGCTGACGCTGGATTCTCCCGTCGCCATCTATCTGGACGGTGTCTATCTGGGCCGGCAGGCTGCGAACAATTTCTCGCTGGTCGAGCTCGAGCGCATCGAAGTGCTGCGCGGGCCGCAGGGCACCTTGTTCGGGCGCAACACCACCGGCGGGGCGGTGAGCATCATCACGAAGAAGCCGTCGGACGATTTCGGCTTCAACGGCAAGCTGAGCTATGGCCGCTTCAACGAATGGACCGCGCGCGCCAGCCTCAATACCGGGCTGATCGGGGATAGCGGGCTGGCTGTTTCCGTCGCGTACATGCACCGCCAGCGCGACGGCTATGCCGACGATCCCGATACCGACGGCGCGCACGATCCCGGCGCGCAGAATTCCGATTCCATCTGGGGGAAAGTCCATGGCGCTTGGGGTGGGCTGACGCTGGACGTGACGGGCGATTACGACCGGACGACCGGCCAGCGCAATCCGATCATCCTGACCAACGTATCACCCACGGTCGCTGCCTATTATGCCCAATCGCCCGGTCTCGGCGGAAAACCGCTGATCGTCTACGACAAGAAGATCCAGAAGATCGTCGACATGCGCGATCGCGATCCCAGCGATCAGGGCCTGCCCCAGCGCATCCACACTTATGGCACGGCGGCGACGCTGCAATATGATCTGAGCGATTCCGTATCGCTGAAGTCGATCACCGCCTATCGCGGCTTCGCTGCGGATATCGGGTCCGAATGGACTAATGGCGGCATGCGCGGTCCGGTCATCGATTTCGCGACCAATATCGTCAGCATCGCGGAGGTGTTTCCCTACGCCTCGCCGTACGAGATCAGCCAGCACCAGTTCAGCGAGGAATTGCAGTTGCTGGGCAAGACCGACCGGCTGACCTATGTCGCCGGGCTATATTATTTCCGAGAGCGTTATCACGAGCTCAATCCGAGCCAGTACACCTTCGTGCTCAGCCCGACGCTCGCCTTCAACGGCGCCGGTATTTCCGAATATTTCGGCACGTCGAAGTCCTACGCTGCGTTCGGCCAGGCGAGCTACAAGCCGCCCGTCTTCGACGATCGGCTCGAGATCACCGGGGGCCTGCGCTACACGACCGACAAGAAGTCCGTCGACGTTATCACGGTTGCCAACGGGTCGGGCAGGCGCACTTTCCACAACACGGCTTATAACGTGTCGCTCAATTTCCAGTGGACGCCCGACATGATGACCTATGCCCGGATCGGCAGCGGATATCGTTCGGGCGGTTTCAACGCGCGGTCGGCCGGCCTGCCGACCTTCTCCTTCAAGCCGGAGCGTGCGACGACCTATGAGGCGGGCTTCAAGCTGGATGGTCTCGATCACCGGGTCCGGCTGAACGGCTCGGCCTTTTATACCAGCTACAAGGATTTGCAGGTGGCGCAGTTCGTCGGCACCTCAGGATCGGCCGAGAACGCCGATGCGCATTACAGCGGATTCGAACTGGAGTTTCAGGCGCTGCCTGTGGACGGGCTGCTGTTCGAGGCGAGCGCGGGCTATGTAAATCCGAAATACGATTATTTCCCGCATGCCGATCCCGCGAACCCGGCTCAGGTCATCGATATCGCGAACCAGTCCAGCTTTCCCTATGTGTCGAAATGGACGACGCATGTGGGCGCGCAATACACTTTTCCTGAGACGGGATCCGGCAAGCCGCTCGTGCGGGTGGACTATTCCCATTCCAGCAAGCGGCGCTTCTTCGCGAATTCGATCGACAATCCCTTCAACGAGCAGATCGCCGATCCCGGTCAGGATCGCCTGAGCGCGCGGCTCGCGCTCACGCAGATCCCGCTGGGCCGGGTCAAGGCGGAAATATCGTTGTGGGGCGAGAATCTGCTGAACGACACGTTGCTCGATTACGGCGTCGATTTCGGCGCGCTCGGCTTCGCGACCGTCGGCTTCGCGCAGCCGCGACGGATCGGCGTCGATTTCCGGATCAGCTTTTGAGGTGAGATTGTGAGCAACGAACCCGTCATTACCCTCGATCTCGAAATCCTGGCCTTTGTCGAGCAGATGGAGAAATTCCCGATGCCCCCGCCGGAGGGGATGAGCATCGACGAATACCGGGCGATGACCGAACAGTTCGTCCACCACGACACGCCGACCGCAGTCGCGTCAGTGGAGGATTTCACGGTGCCGGGGCCGGCGGGGCCGGTCCCCGTGCGACTCTACCGGCCGGAAGGTCAGGGGCCGCTTCCCACGGTCGTCTTCTCGCACGGGGGCGGCTGGGTGCTCTGCCGCTTCGACAATCACGACGAACTGTGCCGGCAGATCGCGGCGGCTTCCGGTTGGGCGGTTCTCGCGGTCGATTATCGCCGCGCGCCGGAAGTGAAATTCCCCGGACCGCTCGAGGATGTATACGCGGCGCTTCAATGGGCAGGCGCCCATGGCGGCGACAAGGGGCTCGATACGCGCAGGCTGGCGGTGTGCGGCGATAGCGCGGGCGGCAATCTCGCAGCAGCGGTGGCGCAGGTCGCGCGCGACCGCGGCGGGCCGGCACTTGTCCACCAGCTGCTGCTCTATCCGGTCATCGACGCCCGCGCGGGCGAGCCGAACCATTATGTCCGCGGCCTGTTCCGGCATTCGCTCGATTGGAGTTGGGCGCAATATATCGGCGAGGATGCGGATCGGGATCATCCCCATGCGTCGCCCGACAAGGCGGACGATCTTTCGGGCCTGCCGCCGGCGACGATGATCACCGCCGATCTCGATCCGCTGCGCGCCGAAGGCGAAGCCTATGGCTGGCGGCTGGTCGAGGCCGTGCCGGGATCGGTCGTACGGCGTTACGATGGCCTGGCGCACGGCTTCCTGACCCATAGCGACGAGGGCGGGCGAGCGGCGGATGCTCTGCGCTTCGTCGCGGTCAGGCTGAAGCAGGCGGCCGCCGGCGAGGTGGGCTGAGGTGGAGACCACCGCCGGCGCGCCCGCCGTGACGGCTTCGCGCTGGCGAACCATCGGCCTGGGAATCGTCGTGCTGGCGGGGCCATCGCTGATCGGCATCGTGCCGCTCGCGATCGTTCCGGCCTTGCCGGCGCTCACCGCGCATTTCGCGCAGTCGGGTGGCGGGGTGCTGACCGGCCAGTTCCTCCTCACGCTTCCTGCACTGATGATCATGATCGGCGCGCCCGCAGCCGGCGTTCTGGTCCGGCGGTTCGGACTGCGGCACACGGTGCTGACGCTTTTGCTGCTCTACGCCCTCTCCGGCGCCGCGGGTCTGGTCGTGCCCGGATTGGCCGGCATGGTCGTGTCCCGCCTGTTGCTTGGCCTGGCAGGCGGTGCGCTGGCGGCGACCAGCACGGCACTTGCCGGTGCCTATTTCCACGGATCGGCGCGAGAACATCTGCTCGGCTACATGGCCGCGGCACCGGGTCTTTTCGCAGTCGTTACACTGGCCGCGAGCGGCTGGCTGGTCGATCACGGTGGCTGGCGCGCGCCTTTCGGGCTTTATCTTGCGGCCTTGCCGGTGCTCCTGCTGGCGTTCTCGGTGGTCGATGGCCGCCGTCCGCAATCCATCGAAGACGCTGTGAAGGGCGACGATGGCGTATCGGCGCTCTGGCCGATCTATGCCGTGCTGGTCATCCTCTCGATCGGAATGTTCATGGTCAGCATCCATGGCTCGTTCCTGCTGGGCGGGCTCGGTGTGGCGAGCGCCACGGCCAGCGGCATCCTTCTTGCGCTGCCGCTCGTTGCCGTGGTCGTGATAGGGACAAGCTATGGCCACCTCCGCAAACGTCTTGGCGCCAAGGCGATGGTCGTCGCTTGTGCGGCGCTGCTCGGCATCGGCAATATGCTTGTCGGTGCGATGCCGACATTATGGGGTTTCGCCCTTGGTGCGGTGTTCTTCGGGCTCGGTTGCGGGCTGGTCTATCCTTCGCTCAGCTCGATCATCCTGCGCCGCGTGCCGCTTTCGACGCAGCCACGCGCCGCGGGGCTGATGACGACGGGCATATTCCTGGGTCAGTTCGTCAATCCGCTGGCGGTCGCACCGCTCAGGGCCTTGACCAGCGTGGGCGGCAGTTTCGTTCTGATCGGCGCAGCGATGATCGCGGTCGCCCTGATCGTCGCGATCGCGCCACTGCGCACCGGGCCCGCTGATTGAAAAGTTGGGCCACCCCCGATCGATCGGGGGTGGCTAGACAGCCGTCGGGAGCCGAAGTCTAAGCATATGCAAAATAGTGCGATTGAATCGCGGCGATGATCGGGAGAGTGTGATGGCGACGGCGGCAGCAGATCCGAATACGGAAATCCAGGGCAAGATCCTGGATTGCGACGCGCATCTCTACATGGAGCCGGCCGACATGGCCGCGATGGTCGGCGATGTGGGCGCCGGCTTCGTTCTGGAGTTCCTCAACAAATATGCCGGGTCCGATGAGGACAATAAGGCGCGCGCCCGCGCCCGGCAGGACATCTGGGACGTCAAGGGCATCAGCGCCTTCGGCTCGATCGATGCGGACGATCGGGTCGAGGCGATGGATGCGATGGGTATCCGCGCCCAGCTGCTCTTTCCCAATACCGCGTTGCGCGAACTGCGGATGGACACGCCGGAAGCGCGCGAGGTCTGCATTCGCTACAATGATTACGTGATCGACTGGAGCAAGCGCACCGGCGATCGCGCACGTGCGGTCTGCCAGATCAACATGACCGATCAGGCCTGGGCGCTGAAGGAGCTGGAGCGCGCGATCAAGCGCGGCTCTCGCGGCGTGATCCTGTCGTGCGCTGCTGCGCCCGCGGGCGTCTCGCCGGCGCATGACAGCTGGGATCCGTTCTGGCGGATGCTCGAGGAAGCCGATGTGCCGGCATTCCTCCACATCGCCTCGGGCGGCCTCGTCACCAGCACGCCCGACGATCCTCTGATCCCGCCGCGCGGATTCTCCGATGCGCCCGCGCTCAAGGCGGCGTTCAAGGACCGCTCGGGTGCCGAGGAAGCGCTTGGCCCGTTCTTCTTCCTGATCGCCCATATGGCGCCCGAGGTCTGGCTGCTGACGATGGTGATGGGCGGCGTCTTCGAACGCTTCCCGCGCTTGCGATTCGGTATCATCGAGGTCGGCGCCTCCTGGGTCGGCCCGATGTGCGAGCGCATGGACCTGCATTCGGAGCTGATGGCGAAGGTGGGGATCACCTATCCGATGAAACCCAGCGAATATGTTCGCCGCAACGTCCGGGTCACACCGTTCTGGCACGAGGATACCGGGCTGATGATCGATCGCCACGGCATGGAAGAAGTCTACGTCTTCAGTACCGATTTCCCGCATGTCGAGGGCAGCCGCGATCCGATCGGGCGCTTCCGGAAGACAACCGCGCGGCTGGGACAGGAGTTCGACCGCAAATTCTTCTATAAAAACGCGGAATTACTGTTCCCCGGGCTTTGAGCGTACAGCGGTTGAGCGCAGGATCGGCCGAATTTTAGGGAACGGATGCCGCCATGCCGATGCCGTCTGGCATAGCCATCATCGATACCATGCTCGAACTCCCGCCCGCGGCGCGCGACGGCGGCGTGGCGGAGTTCGGCGGGCTCTTCCGCGACCACGAAAGCCGTACCGGCGCGATGGGACATCCGGCGGGCTATATGTACAAGGATGCGCCCACAACGGTGCGCGGCGCCGACCCTGTCGCGGAAACGATCGCCGAGATGGATCGCTTCGGCATCGAGAAAGCGCTGATACGGGTGAATGACGCGCAGGCCGTGGAGGCGGTCACCCGTCATCCGGATCGATTCCTGGGCCAGCTCTATCTCGATCCGCATCGGGGCATGGACATGGTCCGCGACCTTGTCCGCGCGAAGGATCGGTTCGGGATCGTCGCCGCGAGCCTGTTTCCGGCGGGGCAGGACCCGCCGGTGCCGATCAACGACAAGATCGCCTATCCGCTCTATGCGAAATGCGTCGAGCTCGACATTCCGATCTTCATCAATGCCGGCGTTCCGGGGCCGCGCATTCCCTATGCGTCCCAGCATGTCGGCCTTGTCGATGAAGTGTGCTGGTTCTTTCCCGAGTTGAAGATCGTGCTGCGGCACGGGTGCGAGCCATGGACCGATCTCGCGATCAAGCTGCTGCTGCGCTGGCCCAATCTCTATTATTCCACGAGCGCCTTCGCGCCGAAATACTACCCCAGGGACATCATCGATTTCGCGAATACGCGTGGCGCCGACAAGATCCTTTATGCGGGTTATTATCCCGCCGGACTGACATTGGACCGCATCTTCGAGGAGATGCCGCAAGTGCCGTTCCGCGATCATGTCTGGCCAAAATTTCTGCGCGAAAATGCGTTGCGCATACTGGGATTGCCGGCATGAAACTTGCTCTCAGCGAAGAACAGGAATTGCTGCGAAGCAGCGTTGCGCGCTTCCTGGACGACGAGGCGACGCCGGCCCGTGTCCGTGCGGCGGAGCCGCTGGGGTTCGACGCCGCCTTGTGGGCGGGTCTGGTCGAACTTGGCGTGCCGGCGATGCGCGCGCCGGAATCCGCCGGGGGCATGAGCCTGTTCGATGCGGCACTAGTCGCCGAGGAAGCGGGCCGTCACGTTGCGCCCGTTCCGTTGGTGGAAGTCATGGTTGCGGCCGGCTTGCTGGCTCGGCTGGGCGATGCGGGCCGGCCCTGGTTCGACCGTGTGCAGACTGGACAGTCGATCGTCGTCATGGCGTTTCGCCCCGTTCCGGATGGGGAGCAAGTCGTGCCCGGTGGCGCCGTGGCGGATGCGGTCATCGCGCGGGACGGGGATCGGGTCGTGCTCGTGGAGCGTGCGGCGGCCCATGTACCTGCGGCCAATCTCGGTCGCTCGGCGATCGATCGGATCGACCTGCGCCAGGGCGATCGTCACGTGCTTGCCGAGGGAGTCCACGCAACCGCGCTCTTCCTCGCGGCCGTGGAGGAATGGAAGCTGCTCACTGCTGCGGCGCAAACGGGGCTGAGCCGCCGCGCTCTCGAAATGGCGTCCGTCTATGCGGGCGAACGGCATCAATTCGGCCGGCCGATCGGAAGCTTCCAGGGAGTCGCGCACCCGCTGGCCGATGCGGTCAGCGAGCTCGACGGCGCGCGACTGCTCGTCTGGCGCGCGATCTGGGCGATCGCCACGGCTCGCGACGACGCCGGCGCCTCGATCTCGATGGCCTTCTGGTGGGCAAGCCAGGCGTCGCGCAATGCGCTGCTGCGCGCGCTTCGCACATTCGGCGGATACGGATTGTCGGTCGAATACGACATCCAGCTTTATTTCAGGCGGGGCAAGGCGATGGCGCTGCCGCTGGGCGATCCGCATGACGAACTCGTCCGGGTGGGGGATCGGCTCTGGCTGGACGCCGCCGCGGACCTGCCCGAAGCCGGGGAGATCGGCATCGATTTCGGCTATGGCGACGAAGCGGAGGCCTTCAGGCAGGAGGTCGAGCGCTTCTTCGACACGGAGATGACGCCGGATCTGCGTGCCAGGGCGCACCAGTCCACCGACAGCTACGACGAGGGGTTCCAGCGCAAGCTCGCCGGCGCCGGATTGCTCTATCCCGACTGGCCGGTCGAGCATGGCGGGCAGGGGCGGGGGCGCTACGATCTGTCGGTCCTCGGCGAAGTCTATGAAGCGAACGGCTGGAGCCGCGTCATGACCGGCACGACCAACATGGGCGCGCAGATGACGATGCGGTTCGGAAGCGATGCGCTAAAGGCGGAGGCGTTGCCACGCTTCGCCGACGGCAGCGCGACATCGTGCCTGGGCTTCACCGAACCGAGCGCCGGATCCGACATGTTCGCGACGCGGACGCGCGCCACGCGCGACGGCAGCGACTGGATCGTCAACGGACAGAAGATCTTCACGACCGGTGCCCATATCGCGGATTATGTGTTCCTGCTGACCCGCACCGATCCGGAGGCGACGAAGCATCGCGGCCTCACCATCTTCCTTGTGCCGATGAATTTGCCGGGCATCGAAGTCCAGCCCGTTCACACCATTCAGGACGAACGCACCAACATCACCTTCTACAGCGACGTCCGCGTGCCTGATATCTATCGGCTCGGCGCGGTCGATGGCGGGCTCGAGGTCATGTCGGCCGCCATGGCGCTCGAACATGGCGGGGAGGGCTATCATGTGTCGCATCCCGCCTTGCTCGATGCCGGCGTCGCCTGGGCCAGGGGAAACGGGGCGGCAAGCATGGCCGATCCCGCGGTGCGCGCGAGGCTCGCGCGCGTTGCGGTTCATGTCGAAGTGGCCGACCTGCTTTGCCGGCGTGCGGTCTGGGCGAGCGTCGAGGGCGTCGCGTCGCGTTCGGACGGACCGATGTCGAAGCTGTTCTCCACCGATATCTATGTTCGCGATGCCGCCGACCTGCTCGAACTGACCGCGCCTGACAGCCTTTTCGAAGGTGACGATCCGCTGGGCGTGATCGAGTTCAAGCATCGCCACGCATTGGGGCAGACGATCTATGGCGGAACCAGCGAGGTGCATCGCAGCCTCGTCGCGGAGCAGGCGCTCGGCCTTCCCAAGACACGCGCCTGACATGTCCGGCCGCATCTATCGCCGCAGGCTTCGTGCGGTCGCGAGCGGAGACTCGGTGGTCAGTATGCTGGAGGACGATTTCCACCGTTTCCAGGTGGATCTCACCCATGGCGATGGCCTGGTCAGGACGGTAGAGGGCAGATCCATCCGGACTCCCTGGTCGACCTGCCATCTGGCCGCTGCGAATCTTGCCGCCTTTGAAGGGTTGCCGTTGACCCCGGAGGCGACGCCGCCACGCGAAGGCCCCTATAACGCGCATTGCACGCATCTTTACGACCTGGCCCGGTTTGCCATCGCGCAGGGCCGGCGTGGCGGATCGCGCCAATATGATATCGCGCTGCCCGACGATGACGGTGCCGATCGCCTCGCGACCATCGATCGCGACGGTGAGCCGCTCTTCATATGGACAATGCGCGGGCGCGAGATCGTCGCACCCCCCGCATTTGCCGGTCATGCGCTCCGGGGCCGCCCGGTCTGGGCGCCGGGCGCGATACCCGATGACGATGCGCTGGAAGGGGCGCTGATGCTGCGAAGGGTTCTTCTCACATTCCGGGGACGGGGCGGCGACTTTCCCGACAACACCATGGCCTCCGACGTGCCGCACATGGCCGGCGCCTGCTTCGCCTATCTGCCCGGCATCGCCGAACAGGGGCGGCGGACCCTGGACGAGCGGGACTATACGGCGCGACCGGACGCCTTGCTGGGAGCGACGACATGAGCGCGGACACGACCGAAAGTTTCTACACGGTGCAGGATCACGAGGGGGGCGTGCCGCTTGGCCTGCTGCTCGCGCATCATGCGGCCGCCGGCGATCGGCCGGCAGTGACGACGGACAGCGAAGCGGCGAGCTATGCCGAGCTGGAACGGCGCTCGAACCGGCGCGCGCGGGCGCTGGAGGCCCTCGGGGTCGGCGCGGACGATTACGTCACCATTGCGCTGCCCAACGGCATCGAATTCTACGAAACCTGCTTCGCGGCATGGAAGCTCGGCGCAACGGTCAATCCGGTCTCGTGGCGGCTTCCCGACGCCGAACTGCGCGGAATCGTCGAACTGACCGACCCGCGTCTCGTTATCGGCGTGGATCCGCAACGACTGCCCGGCCGCGCGGTGCTGCCCGCGGGCTTCGTGCCGGACGCCGTGCTGGACGACGGTCCGCTTCCCGTCCGCGTCGCGCGCTATTGGCGAGCGATGACCAGCGGCGGCAGCACCGGAAGGCCGAAGGTGATCGTGGATCACATGCCGGCGCGCTGGGATCCCCGGGAGACCTTCGCGCTTCAGGCGATCGGAGATACCGTTCTCAATCCCGGGCCACTCTACCATAACGGTCCCTTCATGTACGCGATCAAGGCGCTGTTCGCGGGCGGCCATGTCGTGGAAGGCGGAAAGTTCGATCCCCTGCGCACGCTGGAATTGATCGAGCGGCGCCGGATCAACTGGGTCATGCTCGTGCCGACCATGATGAGCCGTATCTGGCGCCTGCCCGAGCAAGATCGCGCGCGGTTCGACCTGTCGAGCCTGCGGGTGATGTTCCATACCGCCGCGCCGTGCCCGCGCTGGCTGAAGGAAGCATGGATCGGCTGGCTGGGGCCGGATCGTATCTGGGAAGGCTATGGCGGCACGGAGGCACAGGGCGGCGCGATTATCGGCGGGCGCGAATGGCTGGAGCATCCCGGTTCGGTCGGGCGCGCCTTCCCGGGCACCGAGATGCGCATCCTGTCCGAGAATGGCGAGGTGGCGGCGCCGGGCGAAGTCGGTGAAGTTTACTTCAAGTCTCGCGGCGGGCCGAACTCCACCTATCATTATATCGGCGCCGAGCCCCGCGCGCGGGGCGAATGGGAATCGATCGGCGATCTCGGCCATATGGATGCGGATGGCTATCTGTACCTCGCAGACCGGCGCACGGACCTTGTCATCAGCGCCGGCGCGAACATCTATCCGGCGGAAGTGGAAGCGGCGATCGATTCGCATCCCGATGTGGAAGCGTGCGTCGTGATCGGCCTGTCCGATCCCGACCTCGGCCAGCGGGTCCATGCGATCGTCCAGCCGCGGCGCGAAGCGATCGGCAAACTGGGCGAAGCGGAGCTTGCCGCGCACGTGAAGGGTGTGCTGGCGATCACCAAGCTTCCGCGGAGTTTCGAGTTCGTCGAGGAGCCCTTGCGGGGGGACGACGGCAAGGTCAGGCGATCGGCATTGCGCGACGAACGCGAGCAAGCGGTGGCATCAGCGTGACCGACAGCGCCGCAACGAGCGCTCCCCCGGCGCCGGCCGCCGAACCTGTTCCCGCGGCCGCCTATATTTCGCTCGGGCTGTTGCTGCTCGTCAGCACCTTCGCCCTGCTCGACAAGGCGATCGTCGCGTACCTGCTCGAACCGATCAAACACGAATTCGCGCTGAGCGATTCCGAGCTCGGCCTGATCTCCGGGCTGGCCTTCGCGGTGTCGTTCGCGCTGGTGGGCCTGCCGCTCGGCGTTGCCGCGGATCGGACCAACAGACGCAATCTCGTTGCCGTGTGCCTCGGCGTCTGGAGCCTGATGACCGCAGCCGGCGGCCTCGCGCAGAATTTCATGCAACTCGTGCTCTCGCGCTTCGGCGTCGGTGCGGGGGAGGCGGGCTGCGGCCCGGGCGTTCTGTCGATCCTCGCGGACATCTTCCCGGCGCGCAAGCGCGCCACTGCTATGGCTGTCTACGCGCTCGCGACCCCGCTTGGCGCGATCATCGCCTATATGGTCGCCGCACAGCTGCTGCCGATCTATGGCTGGCGCGGCGTGCTGTTCGCGTGCGGGGCCCCCGCCATCCTGCTGGTGCCGATGCTTCTCCTCTTCGTCCCCGAACCGCATCGCGGAGGAGATGCCGGCCGTGGCGACACGACCGAAGCGCCCGGCCTGCTCGACACCGCGCGCTTCGTGATGTCCCAGCGGGCGCTGGTGCATCTGATGATCGGGATCACCTGGACGAGCATGACGATGAACGGGCTGGGCATGTGGATCATGTCGTTCTTCGTGCGGATCCACCACGTCGATTTCGCGACGGTGGGACCGATCCTCGCCTTTGCCTTTCCCGTGCCGGCGCTGATCGGAACATTCGCAAGCGGCGTCCTTGCCGACCGGATGGCGCGCAGAAGCGAGCGGTGGCGCGTCTGGATACCGGCGATCGGGGCGCTGGCGTGCACTGCCGTATCGTGCGTGTTGCTGCTGACCGATGATTGGGCGCTGACGCTCGCGATGTGGGGGCTGTACGGCTTCACATCCGTGATCTGGTATGGCCCCGGCTACGCGCTGGCCGTCACGCTTGTCGGCGTGCGGATGCGGGCGAGCCTGATCGCCATCCTGTTCCTGCTCACCAATCTGGTCGGTTACGGGCTCAGCCCGCTTCTGGTCGGAGCGCTCAGCGATCTGTTTGCATCCTTTGCAGGCGATCGCTCGTTGCGCTTCGCGATGCTGGTCGCGGCGCTGTTCAACATCCTTGCGGCTCTCCATTTCTTCCTGGCCGGCCGGACGCTGGTGCGCGATATCGCGCGTGCACAGAAATAGGTGTCTACCCCGACATTTTATGGGAGCGATCCTTACTCTTAGACAATGGCCCGGAAGCCCGTGGCACGTGATGTTCGAAACGCAGGGCCGCAATCCTGCGCTGACGAACGTGCGATCCGCACCTGCCCGAATGAGGCAAGGGCGGTGGGAGGGAGATACATGCATGTCATCCAAGATTTTCCGGATTCGCAAACTGCTGCTCGCATCGACCTTGCTTGGAGCCAGCCTGGCCGGAGCCGGTTCCGCATGGGCGCAGGACCCCGTTCCCTCCGATGACACCGAAAAAGGGGCGCAGGTGGAGGATATCGTCGTCACCGCGCGCAAGACCGCGGAAAACCTCCAGCGCGTCCCCATCGCGATCGCCGCGCTCAGTTCCGACGCGCTCGAAAGCAAGAACGTCACCCGCCTCGAGCAAATCGGCGATTTCGTTCCGAACCTGAACGTCGAGCAGTCGATCGGCACGGCATCCGCCGCGCAGTTCACCCTGCGCGGGATCGCGGTCTACGATTACGAACCGTATATCGAGCCACCGATCGCGCTCTATGTCGATGGCGTGCTCTATCCGCAGGCACGGATGTACAATATCGACAATCTGGCGGACGTCGAGCGGATCGAGGTTCTCTATGGACCGCAAGGAACATTGTTCGGGCGCAATACGACGGGCGGCGCCGTCAGCATCACCACGCGCGCACCCTCCGATACCTTCGGGTTCCAGCAAAAGATCGGCTATGGCACCGATAACGAGATCATCCTGAAGTCGATCCTCGATACGGGCGAGATCGGTAAATCGGGGCTCAAGGCGAAGATCGCCTATATGCATTATCAGATGGACGGGTATCAGAACGATCTGAACGCTCCCTCCCGCCTCGATCCCGGGTCGCGCAACAGCGAAAGCCTGTCGGGAACGCTCCATGGCGACCTGAGTCCGACGTTGAGCTTCGACCTGCGCGGCGACTGGACGCAGCAGCGCTTCACGCCGGCGGTCTATCAGATCGTCACGGCGACGCCGAACGTCATATCCTATTTCAACCAGTCGCCGAGCTTTGGCGGGCAGCCGTTCATCGTTTCGGGCGACCGTCTGCTGAAGACAGTCTATTCGAACAATTTCCTGCCGCGCGCGGAGAGCGTGAACTGGGGCACCTCGCTCACGGTGACGTTGGCGGCGAGCGATGCGTTCAACCTGAAGAACATCCTGGCCTATCGCGACATGAATGCCGACGAGCATCCCAATGTGAGCGGACAAGGCAATCTGCGCGGTCCGGTACTCGATCCGGTCACCTTCGCGCCGGCCGGCACAGCCACGGTTTCACCGTTCAACAGCTTTTATTATCTCGCCAATTCGCACAACATCACCAACGAGCTGCAGGCCACGGGGACCATCGGCCAGCTCAAATATGCCGCCGGCCTGTTCTACTTCGATCAGAAGGCATCCGGTGCGACGCGGACCCTGTTCACCTTCGTGCTGAGCCCCACGACAGCGTTCAACAGCGGCAGCGCAAAGGAATATTATCTCGATTCAACGTCCTACGCGGCATATGGCCAGGCGTCCTACCGGCCGAGCTTCCTCGACGAGCGGCTCGAACTGACCGGCGGCGTCCGTTATACGGTCGACAAGAAATCGGAATATGAGCTGAAATATGTCCCGGCGATCCCGCGCGATGATCCGAACTCGGCGCTGATACTCGCCGGCACGCAGCGACTGAGCAACAAATGGGACAATTTCTCCTACAACGCGTCGGCGAACTTCCAATGGACCCCCGCGATCATGACCTTCGCGCGCGTGGCGACGTCCTACAAGACCGGCGGTTTCAATCCGGGCGCATTGGCGCCGGCCTATGATCCGGAAAAGGCGATGGTGATCGAAGCGGGCGTGAAGGCGGACCTGTTCGACCGGCGCGTGCGGTTCAACGCGACCGCGTTCCGCACGCGATATACCGACAAGCAGATCAACCGCTATGTCGTCGATCCGATCCGCGGCATTTCCGCGACCGTCATCACCAACGACGCGACGGTGGTCTATAAGGGGTTCGAGGCCGCGTTGACCGTGGTGCCCGTGCCGGGGCTGCAATTCGAAGGCAATCTCGGTCACGTCGATCCCAATTATACGCGCTATCCGTTTTCGTTCGCCACGCCGGGCGTTCCGGGCGGCGTCACGACGATCGATGTGTCGGACGAGGCGCACGCGCCGCAGGCGTCGAAATGGACCTACAATATCGGCGGAGTCTACAGCGTCGATCTGGCCAATATCGGCGAGCTCAGCTTCAGGGTGAACTACGCCTATAAGAGCCCGCGTTATTATTTCTCGCTCGATCGCGAATATTCGCGCAACTTCGCGGTGCGCGGAAATGCGACCCATACGTTGAACGCCAATATCTCGGTTGCCGATGTGCGCCTCACCGGGGACACCACGGCAAAGTTCGAACTCTGGGGCACGAACCTGCTGAACGAGGATCAGAAGGTCGGCGGTGTCGACTTTGGTGCACTCGGCTTCGGCACGAACGTTTATCTGCGGGACCGGGCATTCGGCGCGAGCGTGACGGCGAAGTTCTGACATGATCCGTGCGCGCGCCAGGGCGGCATGGCTTTGTCTGGTCATGCTCGCGCTCGGCGGGTGCGGCCAGGGGGGACGGTCCGGGGAGGAATTGTCTCCTCCCAGCGCATTTGCGAGCGGCAGATTCGGTGACGTCGATGATCGGCGGCTTGCCGCTGCCGATGCCGAGCCGGGCAACTGGTTCACGAACGGGCGGGATAGCGGGGGAAGTTATTTCTCGCCGCTGCAGCAGATAGACGATCGCAACGTCGTGCGCCTTGGCTTTGCCTGGGACTATGCGCTCGGCACGGCGCGGGCGCAGGAAGGCACGCCGATCGTGGTCGACGGCGTCATGTATCTGGTGGGCGTCTGGGGCCGGGTCTATGCGCTCGATGCGGAAACCGGGCGCGAGCTTTGGACCTACGTACCCGAAGTCGATGGTCAATATGGCCGATATGCCTGTTGCGACGTGCCCCAAAGGGGAATCTCCGTCTGGAAAGGACGTGTCTATGCGGGATCGACCGACGGATATCTCCAGGCGCTCGACGCGAAGACGGGCCGGCTGATCTGGCGAACCGATACCTTGCCCGATGGCGCACGCGAAAAGCGCCAGCCCTACACTTCCAGCGGATCGCCCCAGATTGCGGGGAACGTCGTGGTGATAGGATCCGGCGGTGCGGACTTCGGCGTGCGCGGCTATGTCGTCGCGCTCGATCTCGATACCGGAAAGACCCGCTGGCGATTCTACACCGTGCCTCGCGATCCGCGGACCGGCCCGCAAGAAGGGCCGCATCTGGACGCCGCGCTGAAGACTTGGGATCCGGCGGGGAACTGGACGCGATATGGCGGCGGCGGCACGGCGTGGGATGCGCTCGCCTATGATCCCGAGCTCGACCTTCTCTATGTCGGCACCGGCAATGCTTCTCCCTATAATTATCGCGAGCGCAGCCCGAAAGGCGGCGACAATCTCTATCTTTCGTCGATCCTCGCAATCCGGCCCAAGACCGGTGCACTGGCCTGGTATTTCCAGCAGGTGCCGGCGGAGCAATGGGATTTCACTGCCACGCAGAAGTTCATCCTGCGCGATCTGAAAGTCGACGGCCGCGTCCGCAAGGTGCTGATGCATGCGCCCAAGAACGGCTTCTTCTACGTGCTCGACCGAGAGAGCGGAAAGCTGATTTCGGCCAAACCCTTCGTGAAGGTCAACTGGACCAAAGGCCTCGATGCGAACGGCCGGCCGATCCCTTCGCCCGAGGCGGATTGGGGCGCCGGGACCAAATTGCTCTTCCCCTCCTTCGCGGGCGGGCACAACTGGCCGCCCATGTCGGCTAGCGAGCAGACCGGCCTGGTCTATGTGCCGGCGAACGAAGCGCCGCGCATCTATATCCCGACGAGCAGGGTCGCGGACGGCCATCGCAAGAGCGCGTTCGACATCATCGGGCTGCCACCCGAAGGCTATGATCCGAAAGCGCTCGCCGCCGCCTACGGCCCGCAGCCGACTCTCGCCGAACTTTCGCGCAATGCGCCGGGGCCGGCGCGGACCTTCAGCGTTCTCCGCGCGCTGGACCCCCTTACCGGGCGCATCGCCTGGGAAGCGCCGTCCCCCGGCTTCAACGAAGGCGGTGTGATGTCCAGTGCGGGCAACCTCGTCTTCCAGAGCAACCGCGACGGCATATTGCGCATCTATGCGGCGGAGAGCGGCAAGCTGCTCAAGAAGATCGCAACGGGCACCAGCCTGATGGCGGCGCCGATGACCTACGCGGTGAAGGGGGTTCAATATGTCGCCGTTCAAGGCGGAATCGGCGGTGGGGCGTTCCGCTTCCCGGCTGACAGCGCGGCCTATCGCTACGGCAATGCGAACCGCCTGCTGGTCTTCCGGCTCGATGGCGGGAAGACCCCGATACCGCCGGAATGGACCCTCCCTGCCATAACGCCGGCTCCCGCCCGCTATGTCGGCACCCCGACACAGATCGCCGCGGGGCGGCAGCTGTTCGGCCGAACCTGTGCCCTTTGCCACGTCTTCGGCCGCGGACTCGTTCCCGATCTGCGTCGACTGACGCCCGAAAAACACGATGCGTTCGACGAAATCGTGCTCCGTGGCCTGTTCGCGCCAAATGGCATGGGCCGGTTCGACGACGTGCTGAGTGCGGCCGACGCGCGGGCGATCCACGCCTATCTGGTCGACGAGACGAACAAGGCGGCTGCCGGCGAGAAAAAGCCGGGCGCGGGGAAAACTGCGCCCAGCAGAGGTCCCGCGACGCTGTGACCGATGCGCCGATCCGAAGCCAGGCCCGCAGCTATGCACTCGGCATGCTTTTGATCGTCTACGTCTTCAATTTCATCGATCGCCAGATCATCAGCATCCTGCAGGAGCCGATTAAGGCCGAATTCGGGCTTGCCGACTGGCAGCTCGGACTGATGACCGGGGTGGCGTTCGCGATCTTCTACACTGCCCTGGGGCTGCCGATCGCGAGACTGGCGGATCGCGGTGTTCCTCGCGTCCGCATCATTTCCGTCGCGCTTGCGCTTTGGAGCCTGGCGACCGCGATCTGCGGCGCTGCGCAGAACTTCGTCCAGCTGCTGCTGGCGCGCCTTGCCGTCGGGGTCGGCGAGGCGGGATGCAGTCCTTCCGCTCTCTCGATAATCGCCGATCTCTATCGCCGCGAAGAAAGAGGGTTCGCGATGGGCGTTTATGCGCTCGGTATCCCGATCGGCTCGATGCTTGGCCTCATGTTCGGTGGCTGGATCGCCGATGCGTTGGGCTGGCGGGCGGCGGTGGCGCTGGTCGGACTGCCCGGCGTTGCTCTGGCCGGGCTCTTTGCAATGACGGTGCGCGAGCCGATCCGCGCCACCGTTGCTCGAAACGTCGAGCTGCCCTTGCGAAACACGCTCGCGGTAATGCTCAAAAAGCCTGCCTATCGCCAGCTGCTCGTCGGCGGATCGATCGCATCCGTCGTCAGTGCCGGCGTGGCGCTCTGGTTTCCGCCTTTCTTCATGCGCAGCCATGGCATGACGATCGCCGAAGTGGGCTTCTCATGGGGGCTCGTCGCCGGTGCGGCGGGTGTCGTCGGCGGTCTCGGCGGCGGCTGGCTGATCGACCGGCTCGGCAAGCGGGATCCGCGCATGGCGCTTTACCTCCCGGCGGCGGCCCTGCTGGTCGCCTTCCCCTTCTTCATCGCCGCGCTGACAGCGCATTCGGCGCATGTCGCTCTGCTCTACCTGATCCTGCCGATCGCGATGAACAGCGCATGGCTCGCGTCGTTCATGGCGCTGGGTCAGAGCCTGTCGCCGCTTTCGATGCGCGCGACGATCGCGGCTTTCGGGGCGCTCGTCACCAATCTGGTCGGGATCGGTGCGGGGCCGCTGATGCTCGGTGCGGCAAGCGACTTTTTCGCGGCGCAGACGGGGAGTGCCGCGGAAGGATTGCGCTGGGCATTGATGATCGCCGGGGGCGGCTATCTCTGGGCCGCCGCGCACTTCTTTCTCGCGGCGAAGACGCTGACGGACGATCTGGAAATCGAAATCAACTGATCCCGCGGAGAACAATTTCTCAGGGCGCGCTAGGCGCTCTGTTGGTTGCCGCTCTTCGCCCCTCACTGCACCTTTCCGTCACAAAAGAACAGTTCGGGGGTGAGGAATGGCTGTGGAACATACGGGAAAGCTGCACGCCGGGCGCGGTTTGATATGGTTGGCAAGCGCTTCCGCGCTTGCGATGCTGGTTCCGCAAACGGCGATGGCGCAGGATCGCGATCCGCAGGGGGCGACAGGCGATCAGGACGGATTGGGTGACATCGTCGTCACCGCGCAGCGCCGCGCCGAGAAGCTGGTGGATGTGCCGATCGCGGTGACCGCCTTCAGCACCGAAGCGCTGGAAACGCGGAACGTCACCAACATTAATGGCCTGACCGGGTTCATCCCCAATGTGAAGGTCTTCAGCCAGGGCTATGCCACATCCAGCACCGTGGCGATCCGCGGCAGCGTGGTGTTCAATAACGCACCCTTCTACGAGCCGGCGGCGGGCATGTATGTCGATGGCGTCTATATCGGCAAGGCGCGCGGTGCCGCGTTCGACAATCTGGCGGTCGATCATATCGAGATCCTGCGCGGTCCGCAGGGCACGCTCTACGGGCGCAACACTCTCGCCGGCGCGGTGAACATCGTCCTCAAAAAACCGACAGGTGAGCTGGGCGGGTCGTTCAAGACCGGCATCGGCAGCTATGGCGCGTTCTTCGGCCAGGGCGAACTGGATCTGCCCGCCTGGGAGACCGGGCTCGGCGTCTTCAAGGTCAAGCTGTCCGGGCGATACGAATATCGGGAGGGCACGAAGAACATCCCCAATCCCTTTCCCCAGGTCACGACCGCGCAGCCGATCAAGCGCAGCAATCTGGATTCGGTCAACGCCATTGCCGCGCGCATCGCCGTGCGCTGGGAACCGACCGCCAACGCGACGTTCGATTACAGTTTCGATTACAGCCGCCAGCGCAACTCGCAGCTTTATGCGCAGCTGACGCACCTGGACGCAGGCGGTGTCTTCGATCCGACATCGCCGACCTACAACAAGATTCCGATCTACCTGTTCCTGAAGCCCGACGGGCGCTCGACCACGAGCAGCATCAACGGCGTCGATGTGGCGAACATCCATCTGCCTCAGTTCGAGAACGCAACCGTATGGGGGCATTCGCTGACAGGCGCCATCGATCTGGGCGGCGCGACGCTCAAGTCGATCACAAGCTATCGCGTGCTGCATTACGAGGAAGGAAAGGATTTCGACGGATCGCCGATCCAGCTCGTCGGCGCGTCCCTCCGCTACGAACCCAAGGCCTTTTCGCAGGAGTTCCAGGTCACCGGGGATGTGGGCGATCTGCATTATACCGCGGGCGCCTATTATTATCATGACAAGGCGAAGGTGCCCTCCCTCCAGTCCTATTTTGGCGGGCTGACCTATATCAACTATCAGTACCGGACCGAGGCGGTCGCCGGTTTCGGCCAGCTCGAATGGAAGCCGTCGGCGCTGGACGGGCGGCTCACGCTCACCGGCGGCCTGCGTTACAACCGCGAGACCAAGAGCATCGGGCGCGAAAATATCAACGGCCTGACGGGTGCGATCCTCATCCCGTTCACCACTGCCAAGGGCACGTTCGACGGCTGGCAGCCAACGGCGATCGTGCGCTACGAGATCGCGCCCGATTTCAACATCTACGCAAAATACGCGAAGGGCTTCAAGAGCGGCGGCTTCAATCCCGAAGCGCCGAACGCGATCGAGACCCGTGTCGGCTTCAAACCCGAAACCGTCGATTCATATGAGATCGGCGCCAAGGGTCAGTTCTTCGACAACAAGCTGCAAGTGAACGTCGCGGCCTTTTACAACGATACGAAGAATCTGCAGCTTTCGGTATTCGACCCCAATGCGTCGACCCTCTCCAGCGTCGTGCGAAATGCCGGGCGCTCCCACATCACCGGTTTCGAGGTCGAAGCGGCGGCGGCTCCGGTCGATTGGCTGAAGGTGCAGGGCACGATCGGCTATCTCCGCCCGCGCTATGACGAGTTCATCAACGGCGGGGTGAACGTGGCAAAAGACCGCGCCTTCCCTTATGCGCCCAGGCTGACGGGCAGCGCGAACATCGATGCCCGGCTTGCGCGTTTCGACACCGGCGCCCTCCATCTGAGCATCGACTATGCGCATTCCGCGGATTTCTACAGCTTCCCTTATTCGCTGAACCCAGCCTCGGTGCAGAATGCGCAGCGCACACGGATCGAGGGATCCGATGTCTTCGACGGCCGGCTGCGGGTCGCGGGGATCAAGCTGAGCGGGGCTGAAATCGACGCATCGGTGTTCGTGAAGAACATCTTCAACGAGGATTACCGGATCGGCGCGATCGACTTCGGGTCCGGCTTCTTCGGTGGCTTGATCGTCAGCTTCTATGGGCGGCCGAGAACGGTCGGCGGCGACGTCACGATACGGTTCTGAACCGTGGATCTCGGCCTGAGTGGAAAGACCGCGCTCGTCACGGGCGCATCGAGCGGGCTCGGCCGGCATTTCGCCGAACGGCTGGCAAGATCGGGTGCAGAGGTCATTCTTGCCGCGCGGCGGGAAAAGGCTTTGGCAGCGGTCGCCAACGGAATTCGCGCCGCCGGCGGATCCTGCTCGACGATCGCGCTCGATGTGACGCAGGCGAGCAGCGTCGCGGCTCTCGCGCCGACGCTCCAGAATGTCGATGTGCTCGTCAACAATGCGGGCGTGGTCCGCGAAGGCGACGTGCTCGATCAGTCCGAAGCGGATTGGGACGTCGTCATCGACACCAATCTCAAGGGCATGTTCCTGATGGCGCAGGCCGCCGCAGTGGGGATGCGCGCGCATGGCCGCGGCGGATCGATCATCAACATCGCATCCATCCTCGGCCTGCGTCAGACGAGAGGCGTGCTTCCTTATGCCGTATCCAAGGCAGGGGTCATCCAACTGACGAAGACGATGGCGCTGGAAGTGGCGCGCCACGGCATCCGCGTCAACGCACTGGCGCCGGGATATGTCGATACCGAACTCAACGCCGATTTTTGGGACAGCGAGGCGGGCAAGGCGATGATCCGGCGCATTCCACAGCGACGACTGGGCCGGCTCGGCGATCTCGACGGGGCGTTGTTGCTGCTCGCGTCCGATGCATCGACTTACATCACGGGGACCGTGATCACGGTGGATGGCGGCCATCTGGTGACAGGCCTGTGAGGTGGCTGGGATGACGACGGAACGGGCAATCGGGATCGCGAAACATGTGGAGGCGTTCGTTCGGGGCAGCGTCGCACCTTATGAACGAGATCCGCGCTGCGGGCCGCACGGTCCGTCGGAGGATCTGGTTCGCGAATTGCGCGGGCTGGCGCGCGATGCCGGACTTATGACGCCGCATATCTTGTCCGATGGGAGCCACCTCAGCCAGCGTGAGACCGCGATCGTGCTGCAGCGTTCGGGACTGTCTCCGCTCGGTCCGGTGGCACTGAACACGATGGCGCCGGACGAAGGCAATATGTACCTGCTCGGCAAGGTCGCCACGTCAGAACAGAAAGAGCGGTTCCTCGCGCCGCTGCTGTCCGGAGAGGCGCGGTCGGCCTTTTTCATGACCGAGCCGGCGGCCGAAGGTGGCGCAGGCTCCGATCCATCGATGATGCGGACGACATGCCGGCTGGACGGAAACCATTGGGTGATCGACGGGCGCAAGGCCTTCATCACCGGCGCGCAAGGCGCCGCGGTCGGGATCGTCATGGCGAAAGCCGAAGAGGGCGCCTGCCTGTTCCTGGTCGATTTGCCCGATCCGGCGATCCGCATCGATCGGGTGCTGGATACGATCGACAATTCCATGCCTGGCGGCCATTCGCTCATCACGATCGATGGGCTTCGCGTCCCTGCCGATCAGATGCTCGGGGAAGTGGGTCAGGGTTTCACTTATGCGCAAGTGCGGCTGAGCCCCGCGCGTCTCTCCCACTGCATGCGCTGGCATGGCGCGGCGACCCGCGCGAACGAGATTGCCACGGCCTATGCCTGCACCCGGCACGCCTTCGGCAAGCCGCTGGTGGATCATGAAGGCGTGGGCTTCATGCTCGCGGAGAATGCGATCGATCTGATGCAGGCGGAATTGATGATCGATTGGTGCGCCGGTGTGCTGGATGCAGGGTCGCTGGGCACGGCCGAAAGCTCGATGACGAAGGTTGCGGTGTCCGAGGCGCTGATGCGCGTCGCCGACCGCTGCGTGCAGGTGATGGGCGGCACCGGCGTCTCGGGCGATACCATCGTCGAGCAGGTGTTCCGCGAAATACGTGCCTTCCGCATCTATGATGGCCCGACCGAAGTCCACAAATGGAGCCTCGCCAAGAAGATCAAGCGCGACTTTACGAATCTTGAGGCGGGAGCCTGACCACGACAGCTATTATTTGAGGCTGCCCAAGGCTAACGTAAGAGATCCGTTTGGGGCGCCTAGGCCTTAAAATGATGGTGGCCCTGAATCGCCGACATTCTAAATTGCTGACGTCGTTAAAAAATTCAGGCCGCCTCGTCATTTTCGACATTCCATTCGACTTCCGTTGCAAAGGAAGCATTGATCGCTGACATGAACAGCGGCTGGGAGGGCCGCGCGCCCTGACCGATGGTGATCGGGAGGGCTGTGGGTGGCGGGAAAGATTCGAACCCTTGGGACCGAATTCTCCATACGACGGTTTGGCAAACCGATCTCGGGGCACCCAGACTCTTGTGAACAGGAGCCGGAATCCGCAGAAATCTCCGGTTCCTGGAGTTGGCCGCTGTATCTCTAATCGGCCGTTTTCTACCGGTCTTCACAAGTCTCACCACAGATAGAGCGAGCCGCGACATTTCGCGGTGATGGTCATCGCGCTGCGCGCGATGGCGTTGGCCTCCGGCATCGGTCTGGCGGATGGGCGTCGCTGCCCTGTAGGTCCGTCGCGGCGTGCCGCAACCCCGGCTCTGCCGGGGTCCTCCACGATGTTGCGGCCGTTCCGGTGCGGCCCACCTTCCTCGACGGACCTTCTGGTCACGCTCCTGCCGCCCACCCGCCGTCCCGGCGCCGGTTGCGGTGTTGAAGGAGTGAAGGACGATGGAGAAAGACCGCAACAGCCGTCAGAGCCTGTACGCCGAAGTGACGGGCCGCGTGATCGCGGAGCTCGAGGCAGGGTGCCTGCCATGGGTTCGGCCTTGGAACAGCGTTGCATGTGATTGCGGCATGCCCGCCAATGCCGCAACCGGCAGGCACTATTCGGGGATCAATGTGCTGATCCTGTGGCATGCGGTAACAGCTGGCAACTTCGGCTCGCAGCGCTGGCTCACTTACGCCCAGGCGCAGGCAGCGGGTGGCAATGTCCGGCGCGGCGAGAAGGGCACGATTGTCTGTTACGCCGACCGGTTCACGCCAAAGACCGAGCAGGAGCGGGCGCAGAACGAGGATCGCGAAGCGCGGCAGGTCGCGTTCCTGAAGCGCTTCACCGTGTTCAATGTCGATCAGTGCGAAGGCTTGCCCGAACCGCTGACCCGGCTTTCGGATCCCGTGCCGGAGTGCGAGATCATCCCTCAGGTGCAGGCGCTGATCGACGCGAGCGGCGCGGACTTCCGCATAGGTGGCGATGAAGCATATTACCGGCCCGGCCTCGACTATGTGCAGGTGCCGCCGCAGCACATATTCAGGGACCCGATCAACTGGCATCGCACCGCGCTGCATGAACTCGGTCACTGGACCGGGCATTCCAGCCGGCTCGATCGTGACCAGGAGGGCCGGTTCGGAACGCCGTCCTATGCACGAGAAGAACTCGTCGCGGAGATGGCCAGCGCGTTCACCTGCGCGTCGCTGTCGATCGCGCCGACCGTCCGGCATTCCGACTACATCGCCGGATGGCTCGACGTCCTGCGCGACGATGACCGCGCGATCTTTCGGGCGGCCAGCGCCGCCAGCAAGGCAGCTGATTATCTGCTGGCGTTCATTAAGGTCGATGAGCCGGAGCGCATGTCATGATCGGCTTGAGCGCGCGCCGCGCTCGCCGGCAGCGGATCGAGCGCATGCGGCTGGCGCTCGAGACGATGGATGCAGACCCGCGCGCGATATTCGAGCGCGTGCGGTTTGAGGGCATGGGCTATGCCGCGATCGCCGAAGATCTGGGCATCAGCACCGATGTCGTCGAACAGGGATTGGTCATCGCGCTTGCCCACCTCGATCGCGAGATGGGCAAGCGGGAATGATGCTCTCCACGCGATGCCGCCATCCCTAATTCTAGGGATGGCGGCATCGAAACGGATGATGTCGATCTTGCCAAAGGCCGTGCGGTCCACGACAAGCCGGAGCGAAAATGCGTAACGATCTCTCCCATCTGCCCGCCGCCAAGCAGCGCGATCTTGAACGCGTACTCGCGATCCTGTTCGAGGAGTTCGAGGATGCGACCGGGCTTGCCTCGGGTGAGTGGAAGAAGAAGGGGCGGATCCTCAAGGTCGTCCTCTACGGTTCCTATGCACGCGGCGGCTGGGTCGATGAGCCGCACACCGCCAAGGGCTATCAGTCGGACTTCGATCTGCTGATCATCGTGTCCGACAAGCGTCTCACTGATCCGATCAAATTCTGGGAAAAGGCTGAGGAGCGGCTGACCCGCGAGTTCGGGATCACGAAGACGATCAAGACGCCCGTCAATTTCATCGTCCACACGCTGCAGGAGGTGAACGATGGGCTGGCCCATGGGCGGTACTTCTTCATGGATATCGCGCGCGACGGGATCGCGCTCTACCAGAGCGAAAGCAGCGCGCTTCACACGCCAAAGCCCAAGACGCCCGAGCAGGCGCTTGCGATGGCGAAGGAGTATTTCGAGGAATGGCTGCCGAGCGGCATGGAGTTCTTCCATGGATACACGGACGCGGTAGCGCGAGGCAGCTTGAAGAAGGCTTCCTTTGATCTCCACCAATCTGCGGAACGGCTTTATCACTGCGTACTGCTGGTCTGCACTTTCTACACACCGCACGTCCACAATCTGGGCTTCCTGCGCACTCAAGCGGAGCGGTTAGACCGACGTCTGGTCGATGCCTGGCCGCGGGAGCAGCGTCGCGAACGCGCGATGTTCGAGAAGCTCAAGGACGCCTATGTGAAGGCGCGCTACTCGAAGCATTATCGCATCACCGCTGAGGAGCTGGCTTGGCTCGGCGAGCGTGTCGAGGCACTCGGTCAGGTCGTTCACATCATTTGTGGCGAGCGCATTGCCCTGCTGGAGCAGGCGGCTAGGACGGAGTAAGGGGCCGCGCCAGCATAGTCCGAGTTGGCGCATATCGCTTGATGGCGGCGGCAGCTATGCCCCCTAATTATGGCCGTTCGCCGACCAGATCGTTGATCCCGGAAGCTGCCGTTCTTTCAGAATGCCGGCAGCAGCAGCAAAAGTCCGAGCTTGGGACAAAGCGGTCATGTGCACGCGACATGCCGAACGGCAGCTTCTGTCAGAAGTAGACATTTAGCCCCTTCCCATGCTTGGTCATCGGAATAAAAAGCGCCTAAGGGAAAAGGGGTAAGATGTGGATCTAAGCGCGGCAATCAGTGAGCCCTTCGCGCGCCTGCTCACGTTCCACAACAGCTTCAATCGCAGCATCAAGGTCAGCTTCGGCGCTCTATCGCTCCTGTCAGATCAGCGCACGAGTGGCGATAGCTCGACGGCCGTCTCACTTCCGACTGCTGGAGAGCCGTGGGGGACGACGACACGCTGGCGCAACCTCGATGCCCCTGTGAAGGACGCGGCGATCTTTCTAGCCGAACTGGGCATCGCGCGAGCTGCAGCCGCCTTCGAGGATTACGCGACAGGGGCCAAAGCCGAACTCGATAGGGCAGGCGTGAGCCACGCCGGCGTGAAGGCGAATGGCACTTCCGCCCTGCACGGCTTTGATGCCGTCGTCGGACTCGACACTAAGGGCATGGCCGATCTGCTGGGGCTCGCGGAGTTTTTCGATACCGCTCGGAATTGCGTCGTTCATCAGTCTAACCGGGCTAACGCCCAGCTCGCGCGGCTGCGCGCTGATCCCGCGCTGGAGGAAACGCTCGGTCGCTGGCCGAAGCGGATCGGCAAATGGTCCGTATCGTTGCCGCCCGTCGTCGAAGGCCACGTCGTCGAGTGGCGGCCGCGCCACGCTATCCTAGCGTCGGACGTTTACTATCGGGCGGCTGTCGCGCTCGACCGGATGCTGGTCGAGAAAATGGGGCCTACGGCGCTCGCGCGGATGGCCGCCCATTGGTGCTTTTTCGCGGACCCGCTGGCACCCTGCCCGTCGAAACATAGTCCGGACATCATGGTGCGGGCGCAATTGCAGGATCGCTATAAGATCAAGAGTGTGACGATCGCCGAGACCATCACCCTGCTTCGCGAAATCGGCCAGTGGGAGCCGGTTCGAGCTGCGTGGAATAAGCGGTATCCGCAAGGGCCCGAGACCGCAGTCGCCCTGCGCCGACGGGTCAGGAAGGCTGGCACCAACGCGGATCAGAAATCGAAAGGGCGGACGCGCCGCTCATAGACTGGATGGGCCGTTGGTTCTATTCTTGTTCTATGGCTGACGGTTCTCAGGACGAAGATCAATCACCGGAGGGCGGCATCTTGCCGTCGAAGTTCATGCGCCAACTTCGACCGGAGCACTACTCGGATACCGAAGGGCGCACCGACTATGTGTTGGATGCGCCGCTCCTCGAATATCATCTGGAAAGCCTCACACAGCGCAACCAGACGCACGCCTTCGAGATCTTCTGCCGCAAGCTGTGTGAGCGCGCGATCGCCCACAACCTGAGGCCGCAAACCGGCCCCGATGGCGGCGGCGACAGCAAGGCGGACACCGAGACCTATCCGGTTTCCGAGGAGGTCAGCGAACTCTATTATGAGGGTGAGGCCAATTCCGGCCAGGAAAGGTGGGCTTTCGCGTTCAGTGCCAAGGAGACGTGGAAGCAGAAGGCGCGCGACGACGTAAAGGGCCTGATCGGGACCGGCCGCGCTTATGATCGGATCATCTTCGTCACCAGCCGGTTCGCCAAGGCGAAGGATCGCGCCGCGCTCGAGGATGAGCTGAGCAAAGAGGCGGGCATCCCGGTCACGATCCATGACCGAACCTGGATCGTGTCAGAGATTATCGAGAAGGGTCGGAAGGATCTTGCCTTCAACTACCTAGGGGTCGGCACCGAGGTCAGCGACGCGAGCAAGCTGGGACCGACAGATTATTCGCGTCAGCAACAGCTGGACGAGATCGAGAGCGCCCTGGACAACCCGGATGGACACCAGGAGATCGAGCAACATCGCGTCGTGGACGCCTTGCTCGCCGCCAAGCTCTCGCGCGGTCTGGAGCAACCCAGGGTCAATATCGATGGCCGGTTCGAGCGCGCCGTTCGCCTCGCCGATAAATATGGCACCCTGCATCAGCAGATTGAGGCGCGCTATGAGCATGTCTGGACCGCTTACTGGTGGTTCGACGATTTTGAGTTTCTCGACACGCGCTACGGTGCGATCGAGACGCTCGCTGCGGACGCTGGGCACGCGCGAACGCTCAGTCTCTTGGTCAATCTGATCCAGTTACTCTTCAATTCGGTGCTCCACGGACATCTCGATCGCACCGCGTGCCAGCTCGATGCACGGATTGCCCGGGTGAGAGACTTACTCGCGCCTATGGCGGCGGACGCCGAACGGCCGAACAATCGGCTGGAGGCGGCGTCATTGCTGCTTCACCTCGACATGAACGAGGCGATACTTGCCCAGGACGCACATGCGCTGACCCAGGTCTGGCAGGGCTATTCTGATATTCTGGACCGCGCCGATGGCTTGGGCGAGTTCGATGCCGAGCGGGTCCGCAAAATGATCGAGGTCGCCGAGGGCGTCGCGGACGACGATCCCGCTTATTCTGCACTGATCGACAAGCTGTCGGATTTCGTAGCGGCGCGAACGGGCGAAGCCCAAGGCGCACTGGTTCTGTTGCGCCGTGCGATGAAGCTCGATCTCACCCGACATTTCGAGATGATCCGCCTGCTCTCCAAGGCAGCGATGCAGCTCACCAAGAAGGAATATTCGTCCGAACTCACCGACGCCCTCAGTCACCTTACAATTGCCTACAGAAGCGCCGGGCTGCTGTGGGCAGCCCGCGCAACCGCGATCTTCACGCTCTCGACGATGATTATCGACGCGGAGGAAGGCGATCGGCTACCGCCGCGCTTCGCGATCGTAGCGAAGGTCTGGGCATGGCTCACCCTCGACCTCCAGCACTGGCCGGACTTCATCGTCGCGATGGGGCTGTTCAGGGGTGCGATCGAGGGATTGCCGTTCGAGGAGAAGGATCGCGAGAAACTCCGCGGCGATGCGCTCGATCTCGACATGGCCGCCGGTAGCCGTCTCCTCAACCTGAGCGATGCTGACGTCGCCGGCTTCTCGGTCTGGCCGGATATTCTCGAGGCCGCGTTTCTCGCAATGCCGCGCACGGCGCTGCTCTATACGCTGGGATATGAAGACGTGCTGCGCGCCGATGGCAGCATCCCGGCGCAGGAAAGTGACGAGGACGTCAGGGGCATGTTGTCGATGCTTGCCAGCCAGCCTGTCGGTGTTGTCAAGACCGTGACCGGCCCAATCCGCAACGCACCGGGCGAACCGCAGAACCTGTCGACCAAGCTGATCGGCATGGAGCTGACCGTCAAAACCTCCGGCAGCGATCATGCGCTTCTCGCGGCGGAAGCGATCGTTGGCAACCTCGAAGCGTTTTTCGCCACTTCGATCGAAAAGCGGATCATGCCGCATACCGAGCGCTTCGCAATCGAGGTTCTGGAGGATGTGAGCGCCAGCGATCCCGCCTTCACCGTCGATCTCGAGACGATGACGGGAACGCTCATCTGGCCCGCCGACATGCCGCCGGCCAAGATCAGCGCCCAGGATGTGATCCGCAGCCTGTGGATCGATGTCGCCGCACAGGTGCTGGCAGCGGCATTCTTTATTCCGGACTCCGAGCGGACGATCGAGGAGATGACGCGTGGAGAGCGCGTGTTCCAGCGCATGTCGCTCGTCACCAGCGCGGCCTTCTCCTACCACCGCATGAACGGCCGCTATATCACCCGGCCGGACGATCTCGTCGATGGCGCACTGCGAGACTTCCCTCTCCGCGGCCCCCGTCCCGTGATCGAAAAAATCGACCTGGCCGCGATCGTGGCGAAACAGCGCGGGGTCAGCCGCGAAGACATCGAAGAGCGTGAGCCCGCCGGAGAGAGTCATCTCGGCGTCGGCGTCCGTTCGGTGATCGATGTGCATCTCTGGGATCGCGCGGGATGGCGCGGCTTCGGCTGGTTCGAGAACGAGCCGGGCTACCCCCCGTTCGTGGCCTTGATCTTCAGCAATGAGGATGCGGCGAGCAAGATCTTTGATAGGTGGCGCACCGGCATCGGTCCCTATGACGAACGGGATCGCATAAGGCTGTCGATCGTACGGAATCTGCCCGAGCAGAGCCCCTTCTATTATTCGGTCCAGATCAGCGCCAACGCGCTTCCAGGCGAACTGGAGAAAGGCCAGGTCATCGGGTTCCCGGCGCGGTCGATGGTCGTCACCCCCAAGAGTCACGAGAATCTCGAAGGTCTGCTGGAGCGCTTCGCGCGCTTTAAGGCGTACTATCTGATCCCGGCGGTGTGGGACGAGTCGATGCCGGAGCCCAAGTTTCTCGAGCATCTGCCAGTGCTTAAACGACAGCTTAACTTGATGGACGCCGGCGACGTCACTCAGAATAATGTCGAGTGGATAGCCGTCGAACAAAGCAAAAGGTTGGATTGACTGGGCTGCTTTCCGACCCGCCGCTTCGCGCAGCCTGACCGGCAGCTTTCGGCGTAAGCTGACACGCCGAGCGCTTAGTCGGAACGGCGCACTTTGGTCGTTAGCTGCCGACCAAGCGCTCTAGCTGAGGATGGCAGCTATTGCTGCCTTGACGCCGAAAAGCTGCCAATCCGCTACCGTTTAGAGTTTCGGACGCCGTGAGGCGTCGGAAAGTCGGCGATGCCCGAACCCGGGGGGTCGAGCGCGGTGGGTTATGGGGATTTCGCTCGTGAGCCGATCGAGGCGAGCGCTAGCGCCGCCGATATGCGGAGATATTTGAAAGCGGACCGTCCGAGTTTGGGGAGCAAAAGCGGTCGCCCAGATGCGGACGGTCCGCTTTTGGGAAGTGCAGGTCCGCTTTTGCTCAGGATCGATGCAGCGGTCTGCATTCCCCGAAGCATGGCCGCGAAGGTCATCACCAATGAGCCGTGCCGGGTCACGACGCAGGGCTACCGGATGAGTTGATCGCGGGCGGCGGGGCGCGAGGCTGGTAGCGGCGCTGGATGATCTCGATGATGACCATCTGCCCGCCGCAGCATGGGCATGGCGGCCGGACGTCCTGCACCTCGATCTGCTCCGCCTCTGCGGGCGGAGGTGCGACGGCGAGCAGTTGGCGTGCGCGTTCGAGATGAGCCTTGCGGGTCGCGCCGGCCAGCAGACCGTAGTGGCGGATGCGATGGAACCCGCGTGGCAGGGCATGGAGCAGGAAGCGGCGGATAAACTCGTCGGTAACAAGCGTCATGACCTGCTGCCGGTCAGCGCCACTTCGGCGATAATCCTTGTAGCGGAACGTCACCCCGGCCTCGTCGAACCGTATGAGGCGGCTGCTCGAGATGGCGACCCGGTGCGTGTAACGCGACAGATAGGCGAGCACTGCTTCGGGGCCCGCGAAGGGCGGCTTGGCATAGACCACCCAGCGCTTCTTGCGGACCGGCGCCAGGTGACGCAGGAAAGCGCGGCGATCGGCGAGATGGACGATGCCACCGAAGAAGGCGAGCTTGCCGGCATCGTGGAGCGCCAGCAGCCGGGTGAGGAACAGGCGCCGGAACAGCGCGCCGAGGACACGCACCGGCAAGAGGAAGGCCGGACGCGCGGAGATCCAGCGCTCGCCATCGAGCGAGAGGCCGCCGCCCGGCACGATCATGTGGATGTGGGGATGATGGGTGAGCGCCGAGCCCCATGTATGGAGCACTGCGGTGACACCGATGCGGGCGCCGAGATGCTTCGGATCTGATCGCGGGATCGCATCTGCTGCGCGCGACACCTGAGCCGCAGGCGACGCAGAGCGATGCGGTGCGCGAGAGCGTCGAGACCTGCCGTGCCGAAACGCTGTTCGACGAGAAGCGGCGCGCGGTGCTGGCGCTGCTCGATCTCGATGCGGACGAGCCGACCGTGACCGGCGGCAGCGCCGATCTTGCGGCTCTGTTCCAACGCCTCTTGATCTTCCCGACCGGGCGGTGATGGACGTGATCGCGATCGTTTGCGGCGAGACGCTAGCGGCGGGCAGCTCCGCCGTCGAGGCGGCGGGGCGGCAGATCGGCGTCGACATGGCCGACTGGTGGCAGCCGGACGAGGCGTTCTTCACGACGCTGCGCGACCGCGAGGTGCTGGGCGGGATCGTCGCCGATATGGCGGGAGAAGCGGTCGCCGCCGCCAATCGCGGTGAAGCGGGCAAGACCTTGAAAGCCATCGTCATCGACCATCTCACGGGCACGAACGGGCGTGCGCAGGTCGAGCGCTGGGTGCCGCGCTGGATGACCTTCCCGCCTGCCGCCTATACCGACAGGGGCGGTGTCCGCTCGGTCGAGGCCGCCGCTGCGCTCATCCGCCCGCGCGATTGCGATAACGCGCAGGAGCCTGAACACGACGAGCAGCGCCTCGCCGCTTGAGAGAAAAGCCGGGTCCCAGCGATGCCCCGGCGTCGCTGGGACTTCGGCGCTTCATATCGACCCAGTCCGATTTTGCGGGCGCGCCTCCGCCCTTCGGGCGTCGGCGCGCATGTCGTTGGGAGGGTGCCCGCGCGATTTTTTCGGCGCGTTGGCACCAGACGCCCGCGATCAGCCGCTAGCGTGCTCGCGGATTCTGCGCAGGAAATGGACCCGCCACAGATCGAGCAGGTCGTCGGCCTGTGGGCCCGTTCCCGCTTCGATCGTCACGCTCGCGATATCCTGTGCCTGCACGGTGAAGGGATTTGGGCCGCCCAGGCGAAGCCTGTCCACGGCCAGCCCGTCTCGCCTGAGCGCCGCCTTGGCGGCATCGTCAAAGGCAAGATCCGCCCAGATCTCGGCGGTCAGCCGATCGATTTCCGACGGCTCGAGCGAACCCTGCTCGAACACGAAATGCGCGCTCATTCTATCCCATCACCCTGTTCACGCCGGGAAGAGGCATCTCGACACCCGACGCACAGCCATCGTTATCGATCCGGCCGGTGCTGTGCAATCGCCAGCTGCGAACCCTGTCTAAACGCACGCGCCTGTATCGGCCCCCTGTTGCTGCAAGTCATGGGCCACCGAACCGGCCATAGGCCCTCATGATCCGCGTAACGAGGGCGTCCTTGCTTCGTCCCGATCATCGCGTCGGTTGGGCCTGATCCGTGCCCGGCATCAGCGGCCCTTGCGAGTTCGAGCCGCCGCAAAGCCTCTCCTGACAGCAGGTCTGGTGCCGTCCGTCCTGTGCCTGCAACGGCTCCCGCCGATCTTCTTCCCCGGCGCTGCGCGCCTTCCTCGCGAGGCAAGAAGCCCGGCTTGCGCCGTCCTTCGCTGTGCTCCGGTCCCGAGGGGATGCAGGCCGTCCGTCCGTCTCCTCACGACCGCTTGTCGAGGCCGCGCTGGGCGGCTTCGAAACAGCAAAGGAGACTATGACATGGCACAGATCGGCACTTTCACCCGCGACGAGACCGGTGTTTTCAGCGGCACGATCCGGACCCTCACGCTCAACGTCAAGGCCACGATCCGGCCCTCGCCCAGGGACAATGACAAGGCGCCCGATTATCGCGTCTTTGCCGGCGCCGTCGAGATCGGGGCAGGCTGGAGCAAGGCCGCGCGCGAGACCGGCGCCGAATATCTCTCGATGAAGCTCGACGATCCGTCGCTGCCCGCACCCATCTACGCCTCGCTGGTGCAGGGCGACGAGGGCGAGAACAAGCTCATCTGGTCGCGCTGACCCTGACGCTGCGGCGCCTGTCGGGCGCCGCAGCGCCTTCCTGTCCGGGGCGGCGGCCGACGACAGCGGGCGGCATCGCCGCTCCGGCAGGCGCACAAGGCCATGGGCCGGCGCGGGTGGGGGCTCGTCTCGGCAAGGCCCAGCATGACGGTCACCGGGCCGGTTCTCAAGGCCGGCGGCCCCTCCAATTTGCTACGCAAATCGGTTCCTCCACCGCCGCTGCGCGGCGCCTGCGGCGGCCCTGACAACCGGCCCGGCGACCGTCTTCGGGATGATGTCCTCAATGTCGGGGGCATTGATCTGGAGGATGTCATGACCCTGTTCACAACGATCGAAACCCGTTCGAACGACGCATATCTGACGCTGGTCGCGGGGCTTGAAACGCAGTTCCATGACACGGAAATCGACGCGGTCGCGGCGCTGTTCATCGATGCGGAAGCCGCCGATTTTTACTGGGAAAGTCGCATTAATGAGCGGTATCTGGGATCGTTTGAAAGCGACGGTGATGGAGATCTGGAGCTCGATCGCATCGCGATTGCCGGGCTGTTCCGGTGCCGTTGGTTCACAGCAATCTGCCTCGTGGATGGCGATGGCATGGTCCATTGGATGCGGCATCTGAGGGATGTGAAGACGCGTGAGGCGGCGATGGCGGCGCTTGCCGCGGTCTCATGACAGCAGCTGTTTTCGGGAGCGGCGTCGGTGGGCGCCGCTCTCTTTTTCTGCGGCCTGGTGAGTGAGCAGGGAGGGGGAAAGTGCGAGGATCGAGGGGCTGAGGGGGAGAAAAAGGGATGGCAAGATAGAAAGCCGTGCCTCCACAAGTGGCGGCAGGCCAGGTCTGCACAGCGTTTGCGGGGGAGGCATGGTCCTGGGTTTGCCTCCATGGGATGTCGCTAGGGGGCGTAGAGCCAGCATTTGTGGGCCGTGCGTGTCATCACACATGGAGGCCCTTGAATGCGCAGGTCGCACGACCCTCATCGGCATGATCTTCAGCCTTCGAGGATGCGGATCATGGCCAATGACGACTTCGACCTCTGGCTCGGGCGGATCGGACAGGACCGGTCGCTCGGGCATCGTCTGCGCGCCGGGATCAACCGTGCCGGCGGTGCGAGCCGACGCGGGCGCAGCGGGTTCACCGGCGCGCGGATCGGCCGGGGCTCGGGCATCGGCCGGTTGCTGTCCTCGCGCGATCGCAACGCCGGGTTCCGCAGCCGCAGGGTCATGGTCAAGGCACGCATCGTCCGGCTGGGTGGCAAGGGGGCTGGTGCGGCACGCGCGCACCTTCGCTACCTGCAACGCGACGGCACGACGCGCGAGGGTGAACGCAGTGCGCTCTATGGTCCCGATCGCGATGTGGTGGACGGCAAGGCGTTCCTCGAACGCGGGCAAGGGGATCGCCATCAGTTCCGCTTCATCGTCTCGGCCGAGGATGGCGCCGAGTATGACGACCTGAAGCCTCTGGTCCGACGGCTGATGCTGCAGGCCGAGCAGGATCTCGGTACAAAGCTCGACTGGGTGGCGGTCGATCACTTCAACACCGGCCATCCTCACAGCCATGTCATCGTGAGGGGCAAGGATGATCGTGGCAAGGATCTCGTCATCGCCCGTGACTATATGACCCATGGCCTGCGCGAGCGCGCCGCCGAGCTCGTCAATCTCGACCTAGGCCCGCGCACCGATGCCGAGATCCAACGCAGCCGTACTCGCGAGATTGGCCAGGAGCGGTTCACCGATCTCGACCGGCGGCTGATGCGTTCGATCGATGACCATGGCGTGGTTCGTGCCGCCCATCGCGACGGGGGTGAGCAAAGCCTGCGTGCGGGGCGACTGCAGACGCTTGGGCGGATGGGGCTGGCGAAAGAGACCGGGCCCGGCACCTGGACACTCGATCCGGAGATGGAGCCGATCCTGCGTCGCATGGGCACGCGGGGCGATATCATCCGGACCATTCAACACGCGATGCGAACGCATCTGCCGGAGCGAGCGCCAACTGATCACGCCATTTATGATCCGGCCGAGGGAAGCTCTGCGCCGATCGTCGGGCGGGTTGTGGCCCGCGGCCTGTCGGACGAGCATGCCGACCGGCACTTCGTCATCATCGACGCGCTCGATGGCCGTAGTCATTATGTCGATATCGGCACCGGCGGCGAAGAGCTGCCGGCAAATGGCATTGTTCGGATCTCGCCGCGGCCGATCAAGGTGCACAGTTTCGATCGCACCGTCGCCGAGATCGCTGCCGCTAATGGTGGTCGCTACTCGATCGATGCGCATCTCGAGCATGACGCTCAGGCGACCCAGGGCTTCGCTGAGAAGCATGAGCGTCGGCTCGAGGCGATCCGACGTATGACCCGCGGGGTTATCCGTGAACCAGATGGCAGCTGGACCATCGCGCCTGATCATCTTGAGAAGGCGGAAGCCTATGAGCGCACGCTCGCCGCTCGTGATCCTGTGATGGTCGAGACGCTCTCGGTTCAGCCCCTGCCGCAGCTTCCACGGCATGACGGGGCCACCTGGCTTGATCGGGACCTCGTCTCGGATCGGCCGGAACGACTTGAGCGCGGCTTTGGTGCTGAGGTGCGCAAGGCACTGGTCGTACGACAGCAATGGCTGGTCGAACAGCAACTCGCCGAGGTGAGCGGAGACACAGTCCGATACCGCGCCAACATGATCGCGCAGCTTCAGCAGCGCGAACTGCGCCGTGTTGCCGCCAGGCTGGGCGAGGAGCTGGGGCGCGAGTTCGTCGCGAGCCGTCATGGCGATCGGGTTGAGGGCAAGCTGAACCGCGCCGTACAGATCGGTGACCGGAAGTTCGCACTGATCGAGAAATCGCGGGAGTTTACATTGGTGCCATGGCGGCCGGTGCTCGAACGCGCGATCGGCAAGCAGGTGTCGGGGTTGATGCGCGAGGGCGGTATCGACTGGACAATCGGACGCAGTCGCGGGCTCGGCATCGGCATTTGATGCTTAGACTGCCTCGGAATGCGCCCAGATGCACCAGAGAGGCACTGTCGATCGAACGGGGTCAGCGTCATCTTGACCGGCATGAAGACCAGCAAGATCCGGCATCAATTCTATCTGTCCGGCGAACTGTCGGCCAAACTCGATGCACTTGCGGCAAAGCCAGGCGCTTCCAAGACGTCGATCATGACCGATGCCCTGCAGGTTTGGATTGAGCGCAAGGGGCAGCACATGCTCGACGAACGGTTCGGTCCCCGGCTCGACCGGCAGAGCCGCGTCTCCGAGCGCATCGAGCGGAAACTTGAAATGGCGACCGAACTGCTCGGCGTGTTCGTCCAGCACCAGCTCACCCTCGTCGCCCATCAACCACAGTTCGATGCCGAGACAGGGAGGCTTGGGCTTGAGCGTTATCAGCGGCTGCTCGCGCTTGTGGAGCGCAGGATTGCCAAGGGCGCACTGATCGCCGGCAAGGCTGTCCCAACAGACACGCCATGAGCGCTGAGAAAGAAGCCCAGCCGATTGCGAAGCGAATCAGCCGGACCAAGGATAGGCTGTCATCCGATGATCTATTGTCAGGCCTGATCACCGTCGAAGAGTTTGCTCATCTCGCACGGCTGTCCAGGCGACAGATCGATCGCTTGCGAAAACGACGGCCGGATGGATTTCCCCGTGAATATGAGCTTGGCACTGGCATAAGCAGGTTTCGGCGCTGTCCTCGCTTCAGGCGCTCCGAAGTTGATGCGTGGCTGGATTCTCGTGCATTGTGGTAGGCAATAGCCAAACGAGTAATTTGGATCGCATTTGGCATTTTGGGCATTTGAAACGCCTGGCGAATCGGCAACGCGGGCATGTTTGGTAACCGAGATAACCTCCTGCTCTCGTTCTAGAACCTAGGCTGGCCCTTTTTCATCCAGCTCATAGTCATCATATATCCGTTCTATGAGCCGAGCAGGGCATATAGCGTTTCCGCGTCAGGAATATTCAGCCCGGCGGAGTACTAGCATGCTGCAGTTTCACCGGGTCGTCTCGGATCTCCGGTTCGGGGTCAACCGACAGGCGCTTAGCCCAGCCCTCAATGAATTCCGGCGATGAATGGTCGGACTTAAGCAGGCTCATGGCTGCCATTCGCCAGCGCGGATCGGGATCCTGCAGCAGTCGTGCGACATGCGCGTGGAGACCGACATCCGCAGCGCCAGGAAGACCCATTCTTTGTTGCTGAGCATCAACGACCGTCATCAACTATCTCAACGAGAGAGTAGCTTGTGCTGCGTCCGCCCGCCGGATCGCGGACCAAGATGCCCTTTTCGACCATGTCGTTGATGTCACGCGAGGCAGTGTCCTGAGAAGTCTTTGCAAGTTTCGCCCATTTCGAGCTGGTCAGTTTGCCCTCGAAATCGCCCATGAAACGATTGATGACGAGGCGTTGACGGTCGTTGAATCCCACGTTGGCATATCGCTCCCAGAAACGCGCCATATCCAGCGCCGCATCGGATGATTCCTCGGCCTTGTCGAAGGCGCGACCCAGGCATTCCAGGAACCAAGTCAACCAGTTTGTGACGTCGGAATTGCCCTTCTGCGTCACTTCCAAGGTACGATAATAGGCGTCACGTTCGCTCCGAATCTGCGCGGACAGGCTATAGAAGCGTTGCGGACTATCCTCGGACCGCGCCAGCGCCATGTCGGCTATGGTGCGTGCGATGCGTCCGTTTCCGTCCTCGAACGGGTGGACCGTCACGAACCATAAGTGCGCCACAGCCGCTTTGATAACCGGATCGATCTCCTCCTTTTCCTCGAACCAGTCGAGAAAGCGGGACATTTCTCCATCTAGTCGTGGTGCGGCAGGCGCTTCGTAGTGGACACGCTCCCGTCCGAAAGGCCCTGATAAGACCTGTATCGGTCCGTCCTTGTCGTCTCGCCATTGCGCAACGCGAATACGGTTCAGGCCACTATACCCTGTTGGGAACAAGGCCGCATGCCAGCCGAAGAGCCGTTCTTTGGTAAGTGGCTGATCGAAATGCTGCGTCGCATCGAGCATCATTTCTACCACACCGTCGACGCTGCGATCTGCGGGCACGAGACCGCCTATATCGAGGCCAAGCCGGCGCGCGATGGATGAGCGCACTTGATTCTTGTCGAGCACCTCGCCTTCGATCTCGGAAGATTTGAGGACATCTTCGGTGAGGTTTTTTAGCACTGCCTCGTTTTGCATAGGGAAGCCAAGCGCTTCCATGCGTCCCAGCAGGCGGCCTTGACGGTAGCGAGTTTCAATCAGAAGCGGCGATAGCTTCTCGTTTTGCCAACGCAGATTGGGCCAGTCGTCCCGTTCATGGATATAGGTCATAATCTCCGCGCCTTTGCGGAGATTATAGCACATATTATCCGCAAAGCGACAATGTTAATCTCCGCGCCTGTGCGGAGATTAACATTGTCATTCTCCGCACACGTGAGGGCGTGCGACCCCAGCGGGCTGAACAATGAAGCGCGTAGGTTTCGACAACGTTTCCCCTTCAAACGCTCCGAAATCGATGCGTGACTGGATCGCCGCGTCCTGTGGTAGGCAATAGCCGAACAAGTAACTCTGATCGTTTCCTGCGGCTTGAGCATTCGGAACACCGAGCGCCTCCGCAACGCACGCACGTTTGGCGATCGAGATGACCTCCTGCTCCCATTTCAGGAACCAGGCCGCCTTCTCTTCCTCCAATTCATAACCATCGTAGATTCGTTCCATGCCGGACCGCAGGTGATTCATCATCGCTTCGGCAGTCTCGAAATCGACCTTGAGGCGCTTCGTATTACTGCGTGCGGTCCGGCGCAGGTCGTGCGGCGTGAACCGCTCGATTGGACAGCCGGCGATCTCGGCCATACGCGCCAAAACCCGATCCCTGGCCTTGTACCAAACCGAGTTGTTTCGTGGCCCATCGGCCCGTGGCGCCGGGAAAACCCACTCATGGTTGCTGAGCATCAACGAGCGCCCCCACGGACCAAGCGCAATGCTGTGTGCAGATGAGTTCTTCACGCGCGAGCTCGGAATGGTCCACACTCCGTTCACAAGTTCACTGCTCTTGGCGCGAACGACCTCGGAGATGCGCGCTGCAGTCAGCAGCCAAAGCAACATGCCCCGCTGAAAATCCCGTTCTTCATCCACAAGCGCCTTCAGGAACCACGCCAACTCGTTCAAATCGAGTTTTCGGGACCTGGCCGTTTCGGGGAATTTCAAATCGCCCAGACGTCGAGAGGGATCTGTCTCCAGTCCTACCTCCAGGCCCCGTAGTGACGCTGCCCACCCAAAGAAAACCTTCAACTCGGCGGCTAGGCGATTCGCCCGGACCCGAGCGATCTTGCCCTTGGCTTCGACGAGCTTGATCAGATCGACCTCCGCGATCTCGTAAATGCTGCGCTTGGCGAGCTTCGGCGCAATGTCGCGGGAGTAGATTTCGAGCTTGTCGCGAATCGTGCGGGGCTTGTTCGGGCGCTTCGCACGAGACGATCGGCCTTGCCGCACGGCCACAATGTAAAGCTCGTGCGCGCGGGCGACCGTCATCTCCGCCCGCTCTTTTTCTGCTCGCAACGCTTCACGCGGATCGATGCCGGCCTCGACCATATCGTTGAGGCCACGCGCCCATTCCCGCGCATCTGCGATGGATAGGGATGGAAACGAGCCGCCGAACAGCGTCGCGACGACCTTCAGGCCGGCGACCTGACGACGGTACATCCAGCGCTTTTTCCCGGACGCCAATGCCTCGATCGCCAGTCCTGGCGTCAGCAGGTCCCAAATCCTGACAGATTTCATCGCGTCGATGGTGGCGGGGGTCAGCGCTACCTTCTTATTTTTCACACTCATAACCGACTCCGGTCGGCTCCCGAGCGCATAAAATCATAACAGAAATCCTGACAGAATAGCCGTCAAACCCGGTCTAGCTGAGGCTAGCCGGGTCCACCTGATGGCTCGTCAAAATCTGGTATAACTCATTGCTCTGAAACCGAATCTCGAGGACTCGGTTGGCTGGGGCGGCAGGATTCGAACCTGCGAATGCCGGTACCAAAAACCGGTGCCTTACCACTTGGCGACGCCCCAGCAGAGGCGAGCGGCTGCCTTAGTGTGCAGTTTGGCGGCTGAAAAGGGGGTTTGGCGGATTGCCGCACCCCCTTTTTTGTTCGGGCTCAGACGACGGGCACGACCCAGCTGTGCGGATCGGGTGCCTTGCCGCGCTGGATGTCGACCAGCATCGAACGGATGCGCAGTGTCATAGGCCCGATGGACTGGCCGCCGATCGTGAACTTGCCTTCGGCGCTTGCGACGCTGCCGATCGGCGTCACCACCGCCGCGGTGCCGCAGGCGAAGGATTCGGTCAGGCGGCCGCTGTTCGCATCCGCTTCCCACTGCTCGATCGAATAGGGCTCTTCACGCACGGTGATGCCCTGGCTGCGCGCCAGCGTCAGGATCGAATCGCGGGTGATGCCGGGCAGGATGGTGCCGCCGAGCGGCGGCGTGACCATCGAACCGTCGTCGAAGATGAAGAACACGTTCATGCCGCCCAGTTCCTCGATCCAGCGGCGTTCCACTGCGTCGAGGAAGACGACCTGGTCGCAACCCTGGCGGGTCGCCTCGGCCTGCGCGACGAGGCTCGCGGCATAGTTGCCGCCGCACTTGGCCGCACCCGTGCCGCCCGGCGCCGCGCGGGTATATTCGCGCGTGACCCACAGCGACACCGGGGTCGCCTTGCCCTTGAAATAGGCGCCGACCGACGATGCGAGGACCATGTAGAGATATTGCGACGAGGGCTTCACGCCGAGGAACACTTCGCTCGCGATCATGAACGGGCGCAGATACAGCGCACCATCCTCGCTCTGCGGGATCCAGCCGGCATCGGCACGGACGAGCGCGTGGATCGATTCGAGGAAGATCTCTTCCGGCAGCGCGGGCATTGCCAGCCGCTGCGCGGAGGCGTTGAAGCGGCGCGCATTGGCGTCGGGCCGGAACAGGGCAGCGCTGCCGTCGGGACGGCTATAGGCTTTCAGCCCCTCGAAAATTTCCTGCGCATAATGGAGCACCGACGATGCCGGATCGAGCGTGACCGATCCGCGCGCGGCGATGCGTGCGTCGTGCCAGCCCTGGCCTTCGCTATATTCGACGATCGCCATGTGATCTGTGAACACGCGTCCGAAACCCGGATCGACCAACTGATTCGCGCGATCTTCGATCGCGACAGGGGTGGGATTGGGTTCGAACGCGAAAGTCGGTAGGGAGGCAGACGACATGATATTTCCTCTCGTTTCTGGGGCGTGCGTTCGCCTTGCGGGGACTAGGGACTAAGGATAAATACGTCAATATGGCTGTCCCAAACCCGAGCGCCGCCTCGCCGCTTTTTCTGCGCGAGCCCGAGATACGCCGCGGTGTCGAACTGCTCTATTTCGGTTATAGTCATATGACCCGGGCGATCGACGAGGAGCTTGGCCTGCAGGGGCTGGGCCGCGCGCATCATCGCGCACTCTATTTTATCGCGCGTCAGCCCGATCTGACCGTCAGCGAGTTGCTCAGGCTGCTGGCGATCACCAAACAGTCGCTGGGGCGCGTGCTCAACGAACTGTCGGCGCGCGGGCTGGTCGAGCAGCGGACCGGGGCGAGCGATCGCCGCCAGCGGCTGTTGCGACTGACCGCCGAAGGCGCCGCGCTCGAATCGCGCCTGTTCGAGGCTTTGCGCGAAAAAGTCTCCGCCGCTTATGCCCAGGCCGGGCAGGGTGCGGTCGCGGGGTTCTGGAACGTGCTCGAAGGATTGATTCCCGAAACCGAACGGGGCCGCATCATTGCGCTCCAGCGCGAACGGTGATCCCGTCATGACCGAAGCATCGCTCGACCTTGTCCGTATCGCGGCCGCACTTGAGCGACTGGCGCCGCCGCCCGCCGCGTCGGCCGATCCCGCCACCCATCCCGCTTATGTCTGGCGTGATGGCGCGCTTGCCGCGGCGCGTGCCTTTTCGCCGCTGCCATTGCCGCTGTTGACCGGCATCGATGCGCAGAAGGCGGCGGTGATGGAGAATACGCGCCGGCTCGCCGCGGGCCATGCCGCGCATGATGTGCTGCTGTGGGGATCGCGCGGCATGGGCAAATCCGCGCTCGTGAAAAGCGTGGTCGGCGCGCTGCGCGACGAGGGCGCCGACATCGCGCTGATCGAAGTGGCGGGCGATCGCATCGGGACGCTGCCGGCCTTGTTCTCCGCGATTGCGGGCGTGCCGCGTGCCTTTGCCATTTTCATCGACGATCTCGGCTTCGAGGATGCCGGTGGGGCGGATCCGCGCGTGCTGCGCTCGTTGCTGGAGGGCGGTGCAGAAGCGCGACCCGGCAATGCCCGGCTTCACGTCACGTCCAACCGCCGCCATATCGTGGCGCGCGCGATGGACGAGCAGCAGAGCGCGATCAATCCGCGCGACGTGGTCGACGACCGGCTGGCGCTTGCCGACCGCTTCGGGCTCAGCCTGGGCTTCCACAATTGCGATCAGGACACCTATCTCGCGATGGTCGGCGCCTATGCCGCCAAGCACGGGCTGGCACTGGACGGCGCGGACGCATTGCTCTGGGCACAGCAGCGCGGCAGTCGTTCGGGGCGGGTTGCATGGCAATATGCGGTGGAACTTGCCGGGCGCGCAGGAAAGCGGCTGGTTTAAGCTGCGCGGCACAGCGCTGCGACAGAGTTATGACTACACTTTCCTTTCGCGGTCTTTGCCGCTAAGGCGGCGCGGATTTTACCGCTAAAAGCAAGAGAGTGCATGGCGAAGGAAGAACTTCTGGAAATGCGTGGGCAGGTGGTGGAGCTTCTCCCCAATGCCATGTTCCGCGTCCGGCTCGAGAATGACCACGAGATCCTTGGTCACACCGCCGGCAAGATGCGCAAGAACCGCATCCGCGTGCTCGTGGGCGACGAAGTGCTCGTCGAACTCACGCCCTACGACCTGACCAAGGGTCGGATCACCTATCGCTTCAAGTAAGGGCCGGGCCGTGCGCCTTGTCCTTGCATCGGCCAGCCCGCGCCGCGTCGACCTGCTTGCGCAGATCGGCGTGACCCCTGACGTCGTCGATCCCGCGGATCTGGACGAGACGCCGCTCAAGGCCGAACAGCCAACCGTCTATGCGCGCCGCGTCGCTGCGGAAAAGGCCGCTTTGGTCGCCGCCCGGCATGAGGGCGCGCTGGTGCTCGCCGCCGACACCGTTGTCGCGGTCGGCCGCCGCATCCTGCCCAAGACCGAAACCGAAGCCGAGGCGCGGCAATGCCTGGCGCTGTTGTCGGGCCGTCGCCACCGCGTGCTGAGCGCGGTCACGCTGATCGATGCCGACGGCAAGGCACGGCACCGGCTGTCGACCACTGTCGTCGCCTTCAAAAGGTTGAGCGCGGCCGAGATCGACGCCTATGTCGCGTGCGGCGAATGGCGAGGCAAGGCGGGCGGTTATGCGCTGCAGGGCCGCGCCGGCGCGCTGATCCGCTTTGTCGGCGGCAGCCCCTCGGGCGTGATCGGCCTGCCCGTGTTCGAAACGCGCGCTCTGCTCGAATCGGCGGGCTATCCCATGATGTCGGACCCGGCACTTGGCTGAATGGCTGTATGAAGACGGGATTGGCGAGGCGCGCGCCGCGCTGGTCGCCGACGGCCTGATCCTGGAAGCCGTGATCGAGCCCGAGAGTGAAGGCGCGCGTGCCGGCGCGGTGGTCGCAGCGCGGCTGACCGAGATATTGGTGCCGCGACTGAGCGGCCGGCTGACGCTCGACGGTGGCGAGGAAGCCCTGCTCGACGGTATTCCGCCGGGCACGACGCAGGGCGGGGCATTACTGGTCCGCATCGTCCGTGAGGCGATTCCCGAAAGCGGCCGTCCCAAGCTTGCCAAGGCCATGCCCGCGCAGCCGGGCGAGGTCGCCAGGCCCGGGCCGACATTGCTCGAACGGATCCGGGCCAATGGATCGCCGGTGCGCATTCTCCAGCCGCATGAATCCGATCTGCTCGAATCGGCGGGCTGGTCCGAACTGCTCGACGAGGCCGAGACCGGCGAGATCGCCTTTTTCGGCGGTGCGTTGCGCATGTCGATCACCCCGGCAATGACCCTGTTCGATGTCGATGGCGGCCCGCCGGTTGAGCCGCTTGCCATTGCCGGCGCGGCGGCGGCAGGCCGGACGATCCGGCGCATGGGCATTGGCGGTTCGATCGGCATCGATCTGCCCACCCTGTCGGGCCGGCAGGCGCGGCGCGCCGCGGCCGAAGCATTGGATGCCGCGCTGCCCCAGCCGTTCGAGCGAACCGCGGTCAATGGCTTCGGCTTCCTCCAGGTCATTCGCCGGCGGACACGTGCGTCATTGCCGGAGCTGCTTGCCGTTGATCGCGCGGGCGCAGTCTTGCGCGCGGCATTGCGTCGGGCGGAACGCGATCCGCCGAGCGATGGTTTGCTGCGGCTGCCGGCGCGCGCGCATGCGCTGGCACTTGAGCGGACGAACTGGATCGACGCGCTTGCGCGCCGCACCGGCCGGTCGATCGCGCCGACACCGCTTCAATAAATCGCGCCGAGCGCCTATCTCGTCATCATGAGCAAGACCGATGCCTGCCCGCTTTGCGGCGCTCCCGCTTCTGCGGACAATGCCCCTTTCTGCAGCCGCGGCTGCAAGGATCGCGACCTTTTGCGCTGGCTGGGCGAGGGCTATCGCATCCCCGGCCCACCTGTTGACGAGGGGATGGGCGAAAAGCATTCAAACGGGCTGGACAGCGAGCACTAGCCTTCTCTATAGGCGCCACTTCCGCGTTCGCGGTGATGTGCCCGGGTAGCTCAGTTGGTAGAGCATGCGACTGAAAATCGCAGTGTCGGCGGTTCGACTCCGTCCCCGGGCACCATCTTTCAAGCATCCGGCATTCAACGATCTGACCGAACGGCTTGCCGCCGAGGCGCGCACCGTTCGTTAATCGGAAGCCAATAGCATCCGCACCCGATAAGAGGGGGAGCGGGATGAAAGCGGCGATACTGGGAGTCATGGGTGTGGCGGCGGCCGGCGTTTTTGCAGCCAGCGGGTCCGGCGGCACACGTCATGAGCGTATCATCGATGAGCCCCCGAACGCCGTGTACAATGCGCTCGCAGCGGGGGCCGCGTCGTTGAAGAAGGAGCGCATCGAGAATTTCAAGCCGATGCCGACCGCACCGCTCAAGTTCGGCGAAGAGAATCCACTGCCCGGCAAGACCATCACCTTCGTGACGGAAAGAGTGACCGGCGAATCCGTATCGATCGAAGTGCTGGCCGATGGCGCTGAAATCGCCGATATCGATTTTACGGTGAAGGCCGCCCCGGACGGAAAGACGACACTTGTCGGCACATTCGACCTGGATGGTGGGCCACTCAACATGAAGCCGCACTTCGCCCTGCTCGAAATGGCGACGGGCAAGTTGATGGACGAGGTGGCGAAGGGCGCGGAGAAGGGCGACCTCACCGAGTTCGCGGCCATCGATTCGGGCACGTTCCAGGGGTTGCTGGACAAGGCGGACGCCAAGGAGCGCGGCATCGTGGAACATGATCCGTCGCAAAGCGTCGATCTGCGTCGCCGCGAACGCGAAGAGGCGATGGAGGCTGCTGCGAAACCATCGGCCGAATCACTGGGCTACAATCCCTCTGCGGGGCGTAGCGCGAGACCGGATGTCTCGCTTTCGGAACAGTCCCGCTGAAGGGCGTCGAGGGCCCCTCTCCCGACCGCGTGTTCAGGCGCGCAGAACGGCGGCGCCTGTCATCGGGTTGGTCAGCGTCACATTCTCGATCGCCTGGATCCGCCATTCGCTATCGCGGCGCGTGACGACCGCGAGGAGCAGCGTGTCCACCTGATGCGGCCCGGCCGGATGCGCGGCACCGGCGCTGAGCCGCGACCAGAAATGCAGGATCGCCGCATCGTCGGAGATCGCATCGACATCGGGCACGTCGATCGCAAGCGTCGAATCGCGATAGATCGAGGCGTGGATACCGGCATGGCCCGCCACGATCTGCGCGACCCCGCGCCAATAGGTTCCGAAGCGGTTGACGAATGTCGCATCGGGATGGAACAGCCGGCCAAAGCTATCCATGTCATGCGTGTTCCATGCGTGCTGGAAGCGCGTGGTGATCTCCGCCGGCCCGGTGCTCTCACCCATCACGCGCTGTCCTCATGATATGATCCGTCGGTCCGACGACTCGAAAATCGTGGTATGGAAAATATTGGCAGATCGAGTGGACAGCGTCGATCTCGACCCTGCGGCTTGCAGAATCCCGATCGCAAAGCCAAAGATCGGGCGGACGGACGACCACCGGTCAATATTCGGAGCAGTCGATCATGGATCTCACCGGCATCATCGTTTTTGCGGTCGCGCTTCTGGTTGCGGCGGTTTCGCCGGGCCCCGGCATCGCCGCGATCCTTGCCCGTGTGCTTGGCCGCGGTTCCAACGGCGCGATTGCCTTCACCGCCGGAATGGCGATCGGCGACGTTGTCTGGCTCTCCTGCGCGATCGTCGGTCTCGCTGCCCTGGCACAAAGCTTCTACGGGGTTTTCGTCGCGATCAAATGGGCGGGTATCGCCTATCTCGTGTTTCTCGCCTGGCGGCTGTGGACTGCACCGATCGTCGCGCGCGAGGTTGAACAGGATACGCGGCCCGAACACCCCGTCAGGCTGTTTCTGGCGGGTCTCGCGCTGACCCTGAGCAATCCGAAGACGATGATGTTCTATCTCGCATTGCTGCCGACGATCATCGATCTGACGCGGATTTCGGTGCTGGGCTATTTCGAGCTGGTGGCAGTGACCATGGCGGTGCTCGCGCTGGTGTTCGGTGCCTATATCTACCTCGCGGTTCGGGCGCGGCGACTGTTCACCAGCCCGCGTGCCATCAAGATCCTCAATCGGACAAGCGGTGCGGCCATGGCTGGCGCGGCAGTGGCGGTCGCGACGCGGTGAGCGCCGGTTGACGGCTGTGCCCGCCGTCACTTGTCGCCTCGAACGCCTGGCCTATAGTCTGCGTCCCCATCGGATGGACAGGACTGAGGCATGGCGGATATCTTCATCAGCTATTCCAGAAGCGACCGCGATCGCTGCATCGCGATCCGCGATGCGCTGGCCGCGCTCAAGGTCGGCATCTGGTTCGATGCCGGCATCGGCGCCGGCGCCTCATTCGATCGCGAGATCGAGCGTGAGATCGAGGCGGCCAAGGCGCTGCTCGTCCTGTGGTCCGACGCATCGGCCCAGTCCGACTGGGTCCGTAACGAGGCGCGCACCGGCAAGGAGCGCAGCGGCCTGATCGCGGTCCAGCTTGAGCCATGCCAGCTGCCTCTGGAATTCCGATCGATCCAGGCCGAGGTGCTACCGGCCGGTGCTGAAGGCAGCGACAATCCGGTATGGCTGGGCATTGTCGCGCGGATCGGCGAACTGCTCGGCCGCCCCGGCCTGGCGGAATATGCGCGGTTGAGCCGCACGGGCAGCCTGGACGACTGGAAGCGCTGGCTGGCGCGTTATGCCGCGGATCCGCTGGCGGGCGACGTGATCGATACCATCGTCGAGCGCGCCATGCCCGATATGCGCCAACAGCTTGCCGGCGAGCGCGCGAAGCGTGCTGCGCTCGAAGCCGAGCTTGCCGAACATGTCGACTCCGCCAAGGCGCAGTCGGGTGAGGTCGCCACCGGCGCGCGCGAACTGGTCCGCATGCGCCGCGAACTGGACGAGGCCCGATCCGGACAGCGCGACGCGGATGCGGAACTTGCCCGGTTCCGTGCCGCATCGGGCAGCAGGGCGGGGCGTTCCGACGGTGGTCTGGCCGGGCTTGGCATCGTGCTGGAGGATAAGCTCGCGCTGTATGTGGGCATTCTGCTGTGGGTTGTGGCGATCTGGTTCTGCTGGACTCCGCTCGGCAAGCTGATGGACGGCTATGCCGGCCCGGGCGAGATCTTCTCGCTGGTCGTCGGCATCGTCGCGCTGTTCGTGCCGGCGGTCATCGTCACCGCGAAACTGCTGCGCAAGCGCGCTGCAGTCGCACGTCAGGCAGCGCAGGAGACTGAGTCCGCGCATGACGCGGTGGACGACGTGACGGACGCGGCGGCGGACTGACACAGGTGGCCGATGCCCTGGATCGCGCGAAGCGGGCGATTGCGCGCGGCGATCTGATCGCGGCCTATGACGAGGCGGTCTCCGCGATCGGGGAGGGCGACGAGTCCGCGGCGATCCGGCACCAGCTTGTGTTGGCGCTGGCGCGGATGGGTGACGTCGATCGTGCGACCGAATTGTTCGGCGATTACGGCCTCGATCGCTCCGACGATCCGCATCACCGCGCGATCGCCGCGCGGCTGCTCAAGGATCGTGCGCTGGCGATGGCGCCGGGAACGGTGCGTCGCAGCGCGATCGCGGCCGCATCGGATGCGTATCGCGCCTTGTTCGAGGCCAGCGGCGATCCCTATCCCGGCATCAATGCGGCTAGCTTGGCCGCACTGTCCGATGGGGAGGATGCCGCGCACGCGATCGCACGGACGATCCTGGCGGATCCGCGCGTCGCCGAACCGCGCGACTATTATATGGCGGCAACCGCGGCGGAGGCGCTGCTGATCCTGGGGCAGACGGCGAAGAGCGAAGCATTGCTGCGCAATGCGGTGGCGCTGGACGGCGCCGATCACGGCGCGCGATCGACCACCTGCCGCCAGCTTGCCTCGTTGGCGGCGCATGTCGGGCTCGATGCCGACGCGACCGATCGCCTGCTCGGCGCAATCCGGCCGCCGCGCGCAATCCATTATTGTGGGCATATCTTCATCGCCGACCCGGCCGCGGAAGCGGCGCTTGGCGCAGAGGTCGCGCGGCGCCTGTCGGCGATGGACGCGGGCTTTGCTTATGGTGCGCTCGCCGCGGGCGCCGATATCCTGATTGCGGAGGCGATGCTGGCGCGCGACGGCGAACTGCACGTGATCCTGCCCTTTGCAATCGACGATTTCATTGCCCAGTCAGTTCGCCCAGCGGGCGAAGCCTGGGTTGCGCGCTTCGAGCGCTGCATGGCAGCGGCGACCAGCCGGACCTTCGCGACGGAGATGGCCTATGTCGGGGATCCGGACCAGTTCGCCTATGGCAGCCGTGTGGCGATGGGGCTTGCGATCTTGCGCGGCCAGCATCTCGGCACGGTGCCGCAGCAGCTGGCGATCTGGGATGGCGTGGCATCGATAGGCCCGGCGGGCACCGGCGCCGATGTTGCAGCATGGCGCGCACGCGGCGCGACGACGGAGATCGTCGATCCGGCCGGGGTCGACAGGCGGCTGACGGCGGCACCGGCACCCGCGCCGTCGCAAAGCGAGCGAGCGCTGGCCGCGATCCTCTTCACTGACTTTCCCGGTTTCTCGCGCCTGGCCGAAGCGGCGCTGCCGGCATTCTGGAATGGCGTGATGCGGCGCGTCGCCGATGTGCTCGATGAACGCGCGGCCGATGTGTTGTGCCGCAACAGCTGGGGCGATGCGCTCTACGCCGTCGCGTCGAGTGCGACCGGCGCTGCGGAGATTGCGCTGATGCTGCAGCAGCGTCTCCAGGATTTTGACTATGGCGCGCTCGGCCTGACACATAGCGCCGGCATGCGGATCGGTGCGCATTATGGTCCGGCCTATCGCACGCTCGATCATATCACCGGGCGCGTCAATTTCTACGGGACCGAGGTATCGCGCGCCGCGCGTATCGAACCGGTGACGCCGCCCGGCGCGGTGTTTGTCACCGAACCCTTCGCCGCAATCCTCGCGCTCGAGGCGCCCGATCAATTCCAGTGCCGTTATGTCGGCCGGATCGCGCTCGCCAAGCGCTATGGCACCTATCCGATGTATCGATTGGTACGGGTGTCGGCGGATGACCGGCAGGCCGGGATCGAAACGATCTCCGCCTGATCGCGACGAACGGAGCTGAGGTCGCGAAATTCGCGACGAACCGCAGCCAGACCGTTGAACTCTTTGCCCACGCCACGGGTTACCCCTGCACAATATAATCTGGAGGATGCGCGATGACCGGCTCAGGCCAGACGCCATGACCATGTCCGTAATCGATCTTGAGGCGCGGCTGAAAGCCGTGTTGCGCAAGCGCCGGCGTGGTGTTGGTGCCGACAAGGACGCGGCGTTGGTCCCGCCACAGCAGCCGCACCCCGCACCGCCCAATCCGGTGTTCCGCGGGGGCTGATTTCAGCGCCGTTCCATCAGCCGAACGATCGCTGCATGCCGCGTGCTGCCGTCGCCGAATTCATCCTCGAGCATGCGGCGCACGCGTTCCAGCTCGGCTTCGCCGAGATGCTCGATGCCGATAAACTCCGTCCGTGCCTCCTTCACCGCGCGGATCAGTTCGTCCAGCTTGGCCTGGATCGCGGAGGCATCGCGATTCTGTGCATTCTGGATCAGGAACACCATCAGGAAGGTAACGATGGTGGTGCCGGTGTTGATCACCAGCTGCCATGTGTCGGACCAGTTGAAAATGGGGCCGCTGACGCCCCAGATGATGACGATCGACAGGGCCAGCACGAAGGACGCGGGCCGCCCAGCCCATGCCGCCACATTCCCCGCAAGTCGTTCGAACAATCCGGTCATGTCGCCGCCCTCCGCCGGACTACATCGGCCGCGCGGGAGGGCGGCGGCAAGCGAATTCGGCGCTTGAGCGTCGTTAAACTCAGGAGCGGTTCGTCCCGATCTCTTGTTCAATCGTCGCGCGTGAAGGGTTCGTCGGTATCCTCAATCAGGTTGAGCCGATCGGCATCGTCCTCAATCTCGTCGTCATCGGCATCGCCGCCGCCCAGGTCGGGCACCATGTCGGTCTGCACGACGCCGCGCGCGCCGCGTGGGCCCAGGCTTTCCGCCTCCAGTATCTCGGCGCGCTGGCTGTCGTCATAGCCATCTTCGGCGATATCGTCTTCGGGGCCTGCACCGATCCGATTGTCGTCGCCGGGGCTGCCCGACTGGCCTTTCAGCCGCTGAGCCTCGGCGAAAGCTTCCTCAACCTGATTATTGTCGATCGTCATGGCGGTGCTCCTTGCTGCCGGACTCAACGGCAGGCGGAGCTGGATGTTCCTGCGCGACCGAATTCATCGGCCCGAAGGCTTCGATCCGGATCTGTGCATGCGCGGGAGCCACGGCCGCGCAACGCCAAAGATGCATCCACATTGGACTGGATCGTGCGCTACTGAAGACAGATCATTAACCCGGCTTTCCTAGTCTGTGGCGGATCCGGGGAGGGGCATATGAAGGCTGCGATGATCGGCACGATCGGCCTGGTCGGCATTGCCGCGATGGGCGCTTACGCAGCAAGCGGCGTCAACAGCGGGAGCAGCGGCAGCGTGCGCCACGAGCGGATCGTGAACCAGCCGCCGGAGGTGGTGTTCAACGCGCTGGCCTATGAGGCGTCGACGTTTCGTGGGAGGACCGGTCGAACCTTCAGTCGGGGACCGGACGGACAGTCCTGGCCGATCACCTATCGCTTCGATGCCAAACCGAACGACTATGTGTCGCTGGTCTCGGTCGCGAACAACACCGAGATCGCCGACCTCACATTCTCCATCGCGCCGGCGGAGGGCGGCAAGACCAGATTGACCGCCGACATCGATCTGGATGGCGCGTCGCTCAATATCAAACCGAATTTCACACTGCTCAAGGCGGCATCCGCCAAGGCGCTGGACCAGACGGTGGCATCGATCGAGAACGGCATGAATCCGTCACTCTATGGTTGGGATTATGGCAGCGCGATGGGGGAAGCCGAACGGCGCGAGTCGGTTCAGCGCGGCATCCATCCCGAGGATCCCACCCGCGCCGTCATCGTGCAACGTCACGAGCGTGAAGCGAAGATGCGGGCTGCGGCGAGGCCGATGGTCGATGTCAGCAAACGCGCTTATCGGCAGAGGGACGGATACTGATCACCGACGCCTTGGCAAACCGCCTCGGCCGCCGGACTGCGCAACGATTTTGCGAACAATCGAACAAAAGTCAGCGCGGACGGCTCACTCAGCCGCCTCACCCTCCAATGCCAATTCCTTCGCCGGAGCCTTCTTCCCCCGCACAAGCAACGGCTTCAGATAGCTGCCCGTGAAGCTGCGCGGATTCTCCGCCACCTTCTCCGGCGTGCCTTCGGCGACGATCTCGCCGCCCTTCACGCCGCCTTCGGGGCCAAGGTCGATGATCCAGTCCGCGGTCTTGATGACGTCGAGATTATGCTCGATCACGACCACGCTGTTGCCCTGTTCGACCAGCGCGTGGAGCACTTCGAGCAATTTGCGGACATCCTCGAAATGGAGGCCGGTGGTCGGCTCGTCGAGGATGTAGAGCGTGTTGCCTGTGGCGCGGCGGCTGAGTTCCTTGGCGAGCTTGACGCGCTGCGCTTCGCCGCCCGAAAGCGTCGTCGCCTGCTGGCCGACCTTGACGTAGCCGAGCCCGACTTCGGCGAGCATCGCCATCTTGTCGCGGATCGGCGGCACCGCCTTGAAGAACTCCACCGCGTCCTCGACGGTCATGTCGAGCACGTCGGCGATCGAGAGGCCCTTGAACTTCACTTCCAGCGTCTCGCGATTGTAGCGCGCGCCGTGGCACACGTCGCAGGTGACGTAGACGTCGGGCAGGAAGTGCATCTCGATCTTGATCAGCCCGTCGCCGGTGCAGGCTTCGCAGCGGCCGCCCTTGACGTTGAAGCTGAAGCGGCCGGGCTTGTAGCCGCGCGCCTGGCTCTCGGGCAGGTTGGCGAACCAGTCGCGGATATTGGTGAAGGCGCCGGTATAGGTGGCCGGATTCGATCGCGGGGTGCGGCCGATCGGCGACTGATCGATGTCGATCACCTTGTCGAGATATTCCAGGCCGGTGATCTTGTCGTGCTTGCCCGCGACCATGCGCGCGCCGTTGAGCGCGCGCGCCGACGCCGCATAGAGCGTGTCGACGGTGAAGCTCGACTTGCCCGATCCCGACACGCCGGTGATGCAGGTGAAGGTGCCCAGCGGGATCGACGCGGTCACGCCGCGCAGATTGTTCGCGGTGGCGTTGTGCACGGTCAGCTTCTTGCCGACGCCCTTGCGCCGCTTCGCCGGCACCGCGACCTCGCGACGGCCGGAGAGATAGTCGCCGGTCAGGCTGTTCTCGTTGGCGAGGATGTCGTCCAGCTTGCCCTGCGCCACGATCTCGCCGCCATGGACGCCAGCGCCCGGCCCCATGTCGATGATATGGTCGGCGGTGCGGATCGCATCCTCGTCATGCTCGACGACCAGCACGGTGTTGCCCAGATCGCGCAAGCGCCGCAGCGTCGCCAGCAGCATGTCGTTGTCGCGCTGGTGCAGGCCGATGCTCGGCTCGTCGAGCACGTAGAGCACGCCCGAAAGCCCGCTGCCGATCTGGCTGGCCAGGCGGATGCGCTGGGATTCGCCGCCGGAGAGCGTGCCGCTGGTGCGATCGAGATTGAGATAGTCGAGCCCGACATTGTTGAGGAAGCCGATGCGCTCGACGATCTCCTTCAGGATGCGCTCGGCGATCGCGCGCTGCTGGTCGGTCAGATGGTTGGGCAGGTCGGTGAACCAGGGCAGCGCATCGACCACCGACATGTGCGTGACCGTGCTGATATCGGTCATCGCGATCTTGACCGCGAGCGCCTCGGGCTTGAGCCGCGCGCCCTCGCACACTTCGCAGGGGGCGGCGGACTGATATTTGCTCAGTTCCTCGCGCATCCACGCGCTCTCGGTCTGGAGCATGCGGCGGTTGAGGTTGCCGATGACGCCCTCGAACGCCTTCTTCACCTCATAGGATTTGCGGCCGTCCTGGAACCGCAGGGTGACGGGCTTGCCGCCGGTGCCGTGCAGGATGATCAGCCGCACTTCGCCCGGCAAATCCTGCCACGGCGTCTCCAGCGAGAAACCGAACTCGCGCGCCAGGCTGTCGAGCACCTGCATGTAGTAGGGCGATGGCGGGTTCGATTTGGCCCAGGGCACGACCGCGCCCTTCTTCAGGCTCAGCGCATGGTTGGGGACGACGAGATCCTCGTCGAACAGCAGTTTCTCGCCGAGACCGTCACAGGCGGGGCAGGCGCCTTGCGGCGCGTTGAAGCTGAACAGGCGCGGCTCGATCTCGGCGATGGTGAAGCCGGAAACGGGGCAGGCGAATTTCTCGGAAAAGACGATGCGGTTCTCGGGCACGCCCGCGCCCTTCATCGCGCCGCCATCGGCGCCAGCGGTTTCGCGGCCCGGTACTGCGCCGTCGGCCATGTCGGCATAGGCCAGCCCGTCGGCGAGCTTCAGCGCGGTCTCGAAACTGTCGGCCAGCCGCGTCTCGATCCCCTCGCGCACGGCGATGCGATCGACCACCACCTCGATGTCGTGCTTGTATTTCTTGTCGAGCGCGGGGGCGCTTTCGATATCGTGGAATTCGCCGTCGATGCGCACGCGGGTGAAACCCGATTTCTGCCATTCCAGCAGTTCCTTGCGATATTCGCCCTTGCGGCCGCGCACGACGGGGGCGAGCAGGTAGAAGCGCGTGCCCTCCGGCAACTGCATCACCCGGTCGACCATCTGGCTGACCGTCTGCGCCGCGATCGGCAATCCGGTGGCGGGGCTGTAGGGGATGCCGACGCGCGCCCAGAGCAGGCGCATATAATCGTAGATCTCGGTGACGGTGGCGACTGTCGAGCGCGGATTGCGGCTGGTCGTCTTCTGCTCGATCGAGATCGCCGGGCTCAGTCCCTCGATATGATCGACATCGGGCTTCTGCATCAGTTCCAGGAACTGGCGCGCATAGGCCGACAGCGATTCGACGTAGCGGCGCTGCCCCTCGGCATAGATGGTGTCGAAGGCGAGCGAAGACTTGCCGCTGCCCGACAGCCCGGTGATCACCGTCAGCGTGTCGCGCGGGATCTCGACGTCCACGCCCTTGAGATTGTGCTCGCGCGCGCCGCGCACGGAAATATGAGTCAGCATGGGGCGAGTTGTTCCAGATTTGTTCCGCTCGTGCAAGCGTTGCGCGACGAGTGTCGACGTTCAGATAGGCATGATTTGACAAGGGGCAATGGCGCGTGGAAGCATGATCGGGACGGTATTTGCCGAAATAGAAAATCAGGGGAATATGATGCGTACGAAGCGGATGACGATCGCCGGAACCTCGCTCGCGCTTGCAATGGTGCTGAGCGCGCCGGCGGTGGGGCAGAAGGCGCCGCAATATGACGTCGTGATCCGCGGCGGCACCATCTATGACGGCTCTGGCAAGGACGGCTTCAAGGGCGATGTCGCGCTGAAGGGCGACCGGATCGTCGCGATCGCGGCGAAGGTTCCCGGCAAGGGCAAGACCGAGGTCGACGCGCGCGGGCTCGCCGTGGCGCCCGGTTTCATCAACATGCTGAGCTGGGCGAACGTCTCGCTGATCGTCGACGGCAAGTCGCAGAGCGATATCCGCCAGGGCGTGACGCTGGAGGTGATGGGTGAGGGCACGTCGATGGGCCCGGTGAGCCCCGCGATGAAAGAGGATGCCGAGCGGCGCCAGGGCGACGTGAAGTTCCCGGTGAGCTGGACCACTTTGGGCGGCTATTTCGACTTTCTCGAAAAGAAAGGCGTCTCGACCAATTTCGGCAGCTTCGTCGGCGCGGAGACGGTGCGTGTCCACGAACTGGGCGAGAAGGACGTCGATCCGACTCCTGAGCAGCTCGACCGGATGCGGGCATTGGTCCGCCAGGCGATGAACGAAGGCGCAATGGGCGTCGGCAGCTCGCTGATCTATGCGCCCGGCACCTATGCCGAGACGCCGGAGCTGATCGCGATCACTGCGGAGGCCGGCAAGTGCGGCGGCATGTATATCAGCCATATGCGCTCGGAGGGTGACCGGCTGCTCGAATCGATCGACGAGCTGATCGAGATCTCGCGCAAGTCGAAGACCCCGGCCGAAGTCTATCACCTCAAGATGGCCGGTCGGACCAACTGGGCGAAATACGACCAGGCGATCGCGAAGATCGAGGCGGCGCGCGCCGAGGGGCTGCGCATCACGACCGACATGTACACCTATCCCGCGGGCGCCACCGGGCTCGACGCGGCGATGCCGACCTGGGCGCAGGATGGCGGTCTTGAGGCGTGGATCGGGCGGATGAAGGATCCCGCGACGCGCAAGCGCATGGCCGAGGAAATGAAGAAGCCCGCGACCACATGGGAGAATTATTTCTACGGCGTCGGGCCGGACAATATGAAGTTCACCGGCTTCAAGAATCCGGAGCTGCGCAAATATATCGGCAAGTCGCTGACCGAGGTCGCGGCCGAGCGGGGCAAGGCGCCCGAGGAAGTCGCGATGGACCTGGTGATCGAGGATGGCAGCCGCGTCGACACCACCTATTTCATGATGACCGAGGATAATGTCCGCAAGCAGGTGGCCCTGCCCTTCATGAGCTTCGGGTCCGACGCGTCGTCACAGGCGCCCGAAGGCGTGTTCCTGAAATCGAGCACTCATCCGCGCGCTTATGGCAATTTCGCGCGGCTGCTCGGCAAATATGTCCGCGAGGAAAAGGTGATCACCCTGCCCGACGCGATCCGGCGGATGACCGCATTCCCGGCGTCGAACCTGGGCATCAAGGATCGCGGTTCGCTGAAGACCGGCCTGTTCGCCGATATCGCGATCTTCGATCCCGCGACGATCACCGATCATGCGACGTTCGAAAAGGCACAGGTCTATGCCACCGGCATGCGCCATGTGTTCGTCAACGGCGTGCAGGTGCTGAAGGACGGCGAACATACCGGCGCCACGCCGGGCCGCGCGGTGCGCGGGCCGGGCTATGGTCAGTGCAAGGGCTGAGGGAAGGCCGGGTCGATCGATAGGGATTGTGGCGATTTCGGATCGTGCATAGTCTTTGGGGATAAGAAGAGTCATATCGGTCGCAGTGCGAGGGGCGGCGCTTGCGGGGATATCCGCAAGCGCGCTTGCACAGCCCGGCCCAATGCCGCTCGCCCCGTCGGGCAAATGGGTTGTCTTCAATGTCGATGGCGAATGCGCCCTCATGAGGGACTTTGGTCAGGGAAAGGACCGGATCAATTTTGCGATCCAGTTCCTTCCCCTGGCGCTCACCAGGAACCTCACGGTGACCGTGCCGGATACGAACATGGCGGTGCGACCTGCCGGTGAAGTGGTGGCCACCCTGTTCCCTGCGGGCAAGACGACTGGCTCCAGATATCGGAGCATACGCAACGTGAAGGGTGCGGGAAGACACATAATACGCTTTGACGCGGACACCGAAGAATGGAGAGACTTTGCGTCTTCCGCGACGATCGCGATCGCTCTCGATGGTCAGGCACCGATCACGCTCAAACTGGATAATCTGGACGCTGCGCTCAAGCCGGTGAAGCTTTGCGAACTCGATCTTCTGAAGAGCTGGGGCCTGGGCCCCGAGATGCTTCAGCTGTCCCCGCAATTTGTCGATCGTATGTGGTTGAGTCACAAAGATTATCCCAGCTTGGCGATCAAGCGGAACTTGCAGGGGGCCGTGACCATCCTGTGGAAAGTCGACCTGGATGGGCGCGCGAAGGAGTGCCGGATAGTGAGAAGCTCCGGGCACGCCATATTGGACAAGGCATCTTGCGACAGCTTGTCAAAGCGTGCGCGTTTTCGCCCTGCGTTGAACGGCGATGGCGTTCCGACCGTCGCCTGGATGAGCGGGCGCGTGCAGTGGTGGCTGCCATGATCGTTCGCGCTTGCCGCGATGCGGCTTCGCGCTAAACCGGTGTCATGTCGAATACCACACGCATCCTGTTCGCCCTAGTCGCCGGCCTGACGCTCGGCATCATCGCAGGGCAGACGGGGTGGGGCGAACTGACGAAGGTGGCGGAGCCGATCGGCACGCTCTGGCTCGACGGCCTACGCATGACGATCGTGCCGTTGGTGGTCGCGCTGATGATCACCGGCATCGCTCGGACGGCGGACAGCGCGCGCGGCGGACGGCTCGCCTTGCGCTCGGTCATCCTTTTCGCGATCGTGCTGTGGTTGTCCGCAACCATCGCGGCGCTTCTCGTGCCGGCGGTGTTGCAGCTCTGGCCGATCCCCGGCGAGTCCGCAAAGGCATTGAGCGCGGCTTTGGGCACACGCACCGAACCCATCGGGCAGGCACCGAGCGTGGCCGATTTCCTGCGGACCATCGTGCCGACCAACCCGATCGCCGCCGCCGCGTCGAGCGAGTCGATGCTGCCGTTGATCCTGTTCGTCACCGTCTTCGCGATTGCGGTCACCCGGCTCGGTACCGAAGCGCGCGAGCGGATCGTCGGCTTCTTTTCCGCGATCGAACAGGCGATGCTGGTCATTGTCGGCTGGGTGCTGCTGATCGCGCCGATCGGCGTGGTTTCGCTCGCCTTCGTCGTCGGTGTCAATGCGGGCACGTCGGCGATCGGCGCGCTGGCGCATTATGTCGTCGTCGTCAGCCTGTCCGGCCTGGTGGTCTGGGCACTGGCCTATCCGCTCGCCATTTTCGGCGGCCGCGTGAAGCTGGGCGATTTCGTCCGTGCCGTGGCGCCCGCCCAGGCGGTGGCGATCTCGACACAAAGCTCGCTCGCGTCATTGCCCGCGATGCTCAAGAGCTGCCAGAAACTCGGCATCCCGGCCGAGACCGCGGGCGTGCCGCTGCCGATCGCGGTCGCGATCTTCCGTGCGACCGGGCCGGCGATGAACCTGGCAGTCGCCATCTATATCGCGCACTGGTTCGGTATCCCGCTGACCCCCGGCATATTGGTGACCGGCCTGGTCGTCGCAGCCGTGACGACGATGGGATCGGTCAGCCTGCCCGGCCAGATCAGCTTCTTCACCTCGGTCGCGCCGATTGCCGCCGCGATGGGTGTTCCGCTGGAACCGCTGGCGCTGCTGGTGGCGGTGGAGATGATCCCCGACCTGATCCGCACCGTCGGCAATGTCACGATGGATGTGGCGGCGACGGCGACCGCGGTGCGGGGGCAGAAGGCTGAGGAGGGGTAGGTCGGTTGGTTCTACACGTCACCCCAGCGCAGGCTGGGGTCTGCCAACCAGCTCGCGCCATGTTCTGACACAGACCCCAGCCTACGCTGGGGTGACGGAGCAAGCTTAAAACCCGTTCGTCCCGAGCGAAGTCGAGGGACGCAGCACGGCCCCAAACGTCCCTCGACTTCGCTCGGGGCGAACGGGTGTTGATGGCCGTCAGTGATTGGCGATTATCGCCCGCGTCACTGCCTGCATCAGGCTCATCCGTTCGGGAATCGTCCGCCGCGTTTCCCCGATCAGCACCGCGACCGCATAGGTCCGTCCGTCGGGCGCCGTCAGCAGCGCGATATCGTTATAGCCGGTGGCGCGGCCGCCAAGTTCCTGGCCCGTCCCGGTCTTGTGCGCGAAGCGCCAGTCGGGGGCGATGCCGCCCTTGAGGCGCTTGGGCCCGGTCTTGGACTCGGTCATCACCTGGATCAGATAGTCGGTCGACCGGCTCGACAGCATCTCGCCGCGCTTCAGCCGGGCAAGGCCATTGACCAGGCCGATCGCGCTGGCGCCGTCGGGCGGACTGGCGAGATAACGGTTCAGTGCGGCCTCGCGCGTTTCACGGCTCAGCTTGTTGCGCGCTTCCTGGAACGCGATGCCGCGCGAATAGCTTTGCTGCCAGGTGAGGCCCGCCGTGCCCGCCTGCAGCAGCCGTTCGCCGGGGCCGAAGCGGACGTCGGTGAGGCCATTGCGGTTCAGGAAAGCGCGCACAGCATCGGGGCCGCCGGCACGGCGTAGCAATGCGTCGTTCGCGGTGTTGTCGCTCTGCGTCATCGCGCGATCGAGCAGGCTGGAGACTGTAGTGGTGTAACCGTCCTTGCCGACGAGCGCGCGGATCGGCTGATGGAACAGCGTCAGATCCTCCATGCGGATCGTCACATTGTCGGAGAGCGAGATCCGCCCCTTGTCGACGCCATCGAGCAGGGTCGTCGCGACCCATAATTTGCTGACGCTTTGCTGCGGCATCGGCTTGCGGCCGTTAAATTCGATCAGCCAGTCCTGATGGACGTCGCGCACCGCGATGCCGACGCTGCCGCCGAAATTCGCACCGAGCGATTTGATCGCGCTTTCCAGCGCACGTGAGACCTGGACGGGGCGGGCGGCGGGCGGCGCGGTCGGGCGCTGGATCGGCTCTGCCACGGGGGGCAGGGGCCTGGTTGCGCGGGGCACCGGGGGCGGCGTGCGTGATGGCTGCGGGCGCGGCTGCTGCGCCCGGGGCGGCTGGGTGGATGGCACGATCGCGGAGGCGCAGGCGCCCAGCGCCATCAGCCCGATAATACCGGTCAGCTTTCCAGCGAACGCCGTGATACGCGAATACAAGAGCCGAAAACTCCTTTTGCCCGCGTCCATCAACACCATCTCCGCCGCGATGGGAATCCCGTATCGCGCAAGCGCGACCGGATGAGCCGACAGCGCGGCGGGCGGTTCAGGATGCGAAGAGCTGGCCCATATCGGCGAACGCCTTGAATTCGAGCGCGTTGCCCGCGGGATCGAGAAAGAACATCGTCGACTGTTCGCCGGTCTCGCCCTTGAAGCGGGTATAGGGCTCGATCACGAAAGCGATATCATGCGCCTTCACGCGCTCGGCAAGCCCGTCCCATGCCTCGGGCGTGAGCACCACGCCGAAATGGGGCACGGGCACATGATGGCCGTCCACGCCATTGCCGACCGGCCTGGCGCGCGGCTCGTCGGTCAGGTGCGTGACGATCTGATGGCCGAACAGGTCGAAATCGATCCAGCGATCGCTGCTGCGACCCTCGGGACAGCCGAGCACATTGCCGTAGAAATGGCGTGCGGCGTCGAGATCGTCGACGGGAAAGGCGAGGTGGAATGGGGTCAGTGCAGTCATCGTGCGGGCTCCGTCACCGAATTGCCGTTGCGGCGGGGGTCTGCGCCGCCGACATAGCCGGCAGGCGTAACGAGAAAGCCGTGCAGGCCCGATTCCTCGCCGCTCGCGCCCCGCACATCGATGCCGCGGGCATAGAGACCGTCGACCACGCCGGGCGCGAACTTGTCGGCCTCCGCATTATAGTTCGGGCCGCGCGCGACGATGTTGGGCAGATCGATCGCATCCTGCATCGGCAGTTTCCAGCCCAGCGCGCCAAGCGTCGCCTTGCCGACATAGGCCAGGATCGAATTGCCGCCGGGCGATCCGATCGCGCCGGCCAGCTGGCGATTGCCGTCGAGCAGGATCGCAGGCGTCATCGACGAGCGCGGGCGCTTGCCGGGGCCGACCGCATTGGGGCCTTCGGGAATGAACGAGAAATCGGTCATCTGGTTGTTGAGGAAGAAGCCGTCGACCATGCGGCCCGATCCGAAGATCGATTCCACCGTCGTCGTCATCGAAACCGCATTGCCCCATTTGTCGACAATGACGAAATGCGAGGTGCCGCCGGGCTCGACCGTGGCGTCACGCTTGGGCGCGGTCGCGCCCGGAGGCGTGCCGGCGGCGGGCGGCGGGCCGGCCTTCGGACCGATCAGCGCGGCGCGGCTGGCGACATAGCCGGGATCGAGCAGGCCCTTGACCGGCACGTCGGACACATCGCCGACCCAAGCGTCTCGATCGGCGTACATGACGCGGCTTGCCTCGGCGAAGAGATACCAGGCCTGGGGATCGGTCGGGCCGCGATCGGCGATGTCGGTGCGCTCGAGGATGGCGAGCAGCTGCAACAGGCCGACGCCGCTCGACGGCGGCGGCGGCACGCAGACCAGGATCATGCGATAGGGGCCGCACAGCGGTTCCGCCTTGATCGGGCGATAGGCCGCGATGTCCTTCAGCGTCATCGTGCCCGGCAACGAGCCGGACGTGGTCTTGGCGACGATCGCCTGCGCGGTTTTGCCGGTATAGAGCGCATCGGGGCCCTGCGCGGCGAGCCGCTTCAGGAACTCGGCATAGGCCGGATTTTTCAGCAACTCGCCGGTCTGGTAGCGGCTGCCATCGGGCTTGGTGAAATAGGCGATGACGTCCGGCTGCGTCGCCTGGGCATAGCGCCCGCCCTGCGCGAAGCGGCCGAGCCGCGATGAAACCGGGAAGCCGCCGGCCGCGGCACGCTCGGCATCGATGAACAGGCCGTTCCAGGGCAGCTTGCCCTGTTCGTCATGCGCGAGCTTGAGCATGCGCACGACGCCGGGCACCCCCGTCGCGATCCCGCCGGTTGTCGCCGCGCCACGGTTCAGCGGCTTGCCGTCCGCGTCCAGGAACATGCGCGGCGTTGCGCCCATCGGCGCGGTCTCGCGCCCGTTATAAACGGTGATCCGGCCGTCCTGCGCCGAGAAATAGGTCATGAAGGCGCCGCCGCCGAGGCCCGAGCTTTGCGGTTCGACCAGCGAGAGCATTGCCTGCGCCGCGATTGCCGCATCCACCGCAGTGCCGCCGCGCCGCAGCACCGCGAGTGCCGCCTCGGTCGCCATCGGGTGCGCGGTCGCCGCGAAGATCTGGCCCTTCGTCGCGGGTGATGTCGCGACGGTCGACGCTGCCGGCGGGGTCGGATCGGCTGCGGCGCAACCGGTGAGCGCGACAAGCGCAATAAGAGGGGCAAGCCATTTCATGCCGGCACTCATGATCCGTCGAGGCGATCCTGTCGAGACTTGTCGCGTCCGGCGCACGAAATCGCGTGCCGTTGCGCTTCATCGTCGCCTATCGGCGCAGCAGCCGTCCGAAGAAACTGCGATCGGCCAGGATCTCGCGCGCGGCGTTATGGCCGGGCGCGCCGGTGACGCCGCCGCCGGGATGGGTGCCGGCACCGCACATATAGAGACCCTTGAGCGGGCCGCGATAGGCGGCGTTGCCGAGCACGGGGCGCGCGGACCAGAGCTGGTCGAGCGACATGTGGCCATGCATGATGTCGCCGCCGATCAGGCCGAACTTGCGTTCCAGTCCCTTGGGCGACAGCTTCGTCGTGCCGACGATCGAGGAACGGAAGCCCGGAGCGTAATGTTCGACGGTGTCGAGGATCACGTCGGCCGCGGCATCCTCCTCGTCGTCCCAGTCGCGGCCGTCGGGCAGGACGGGCGCGAATTGCTGGCAGAACAGGCTGGCGACATGGCAACCCGGGGGGGCCAGGCTGTCGTCGACGATCGAAGGGATCAGCATCTCGACGATCGGCTTCTTCGACCAGCCATGCGCCTTCGCATCGATGAACGCCTGATCCATATAATCAAGCGTCGGCGCCAGGATGATGCCGCTCTGCAGATGCTCGCCCGGCTCGGGCAGGCTGGAGAAGCGCGGCAGTTCGGAAAGCGCGACGTTCATCCGGAACGTGCCCGATCCCGCCTTGAACGCCTTTGAGCGCTTGAGGAATTCGGGGCCGATATCGGACGGATCCATCAGCCGCTCGTAGAGCAATTTCGGCCCGACATTGGCGATGACGCTGTCGGCCATCACTTCCTCGCCGCCGACTAGCTTGACGCCGACCGCCTTGCCGCCATCGACCAGCACGCGCGCCACCGGCGTTTCCAGGCTGATCTCCACGCCCAGCGCCTGGCACACCTTGCCCATGATCTGGGTGATCGCGCCCATGCCGCCGATGCTGTGGCCCCAGGCGCCTTTCTTGCCGTTCACTTCGCCGAAGACGTGGTGGAGCAGCACATAGGCCGAACCCGGCGTATCGGGGCTGGCATAGTTGCCGACGACCGCGTCGAAGCCGAAGGCGGCCTTCACCGCCTCGCTTTCGAACCAGCTGTCGAGGAAGGTCCGCGCCGACTTCACGAACAGGTCGAGCACGTCGCGCTGTTGCTCGATCGGCATCTTCGCCAGGCGCTTGCCCTGGCGCGCGCCGTCGATCAGCGTTTTCATGCCGTCGCCGATATTGGGTGGGGATTTCAGCGCCAGATCGCGCAGCACCTCCGCCACATTCTCAAGCGATTCATAATAGGCCGGCAGCACCGCCGCGTCATGATCGCTGAACTTGCGGAACTCGGCCTGGGTCTTCTCCAGACCGCCGCCGAGCTTCAGATAGCCGCCATCGTCCTGCGGCAGGAAGTTGGAGATGGGCCGTTCGATCACGCGATAGCCGTGATCGGCGAGCTTCATGTCCGCGATCACCTTGGGCTGGAGCAAGCTGACCGTGTAGCTGGCGACGGAGTTGCGGAAACCGGGGGCGAATTCCTCGGTGACGGCGGCGCCGCCCACCGTGTCGCGCGCCTCGACGATGCGCACTTTCAGGCCCGCGCGCGCGAGGTAGAAGGCGCAGACCAAGCCATTATGCCCGGCCCCGATGATGACGGCGTCGTATTTCCTGCTCATATACCGAGCCCCCTCAATTGATCGGTGAAACCGCTGCCCGCTGGCTCCAGCCCATGGCAGGTTTACGATGCATCCGCGCCTCGGGAATGAGGTTGCGGATGCGTCCGCAGAAATTGCGCAGCGCCACCTCGCTCTCGCCGAGCGGACCGACGGTGAAGCTTTTGGATTCCATGCCGTCCTGCACCCGCTCGATCAGCCAGGTGTCCTCGGCATTGACCTGACGGTTGATCCGCCAGTTGAGGTAGCGGGCCGCCTGCATCTCGCGGCGATCGTCGGGCAGCGCATAGGCGATCTCGCGGATCAGGGTCTGGGTCGGCGAAACGGGCAGCCACTGCATGAAATCGACCTGATCGGGATAGATGTCGAACGCGACGTTCGGCCACAGCTTGAAATAGGTCCAGAGCCGCTGCCGATCGGCCGAGAGATGCGGCACGTTCGGCAGATATTTCTGATAGGCCCGCTCCGACGGATTGGCGGAGGCGCGATCGACGATCGGCCCCCACATCTTGTCGACATGCGCCTGCGCCTCGACGCCATAGCCATTGCCCATCAGCCGCTTGAGGCCGGGATGCGCGACCGCGATGTGGAGGCCGTCGGAATAATTGTCGCCGACATTCTTCCAGTTCACCCGCCGCTCCCGCAGCGTGACGCGGCCGAACGCCCGCAATTCCTCGAAACGATAGGGCTCCACTTCATGGAGATAGGGCGCCATCATCTCCGACACGCTCGGGCCGCCGTCATCCTCGAGCCGGACGAAGATGAATCCCTGCCAGATCTCGATCGCGACGGGCACCAGCCCCAGCTTCGCCGGATCGAGCGCCGGGTAGGTCGCCTTCATCGGCACGCCGGTGAGCGCGCCGTCGAGGCCGTAGGTCCAGGCATGATAGGGGCAGACCAGTTTCTTCGCACAGCCAGACGGGCCGTCGAGCAGCCGCGCGCCGCGATGGCGGCAAACATTGGTGAAGGCGCGCAGACCATCGTCCTGCCCCCGGATCACGACGATGCTCTCGCCGAGATATTCCAGCGTGTGATAGTCGCCGGTCGCAGGCACGTCGCTGATGTGGCAGACCACTTGCCAGCTCGGCCGCATCACCCGCTGCATCTCGACCGAGAAGAATTCCGGATCCGAATAGGTCCAGGCCGGCAGGCTCCAGTCGGCATCGGGATCGGAATTGTGCAATGGTGCGGGCGAGACACTGCGCATGGGGCGACTCCTTGTTTTACACTTGTATAATTAAGCAGGTTCCCGGTCAACAGCTTTTGGGCAGCCGATGACGCGAGCGGTCTTCACACGCGAGGATGCCGACACGCGCCGTCAGGCGCTGATCGACGCCGCCGCCGCATCGCTTGCCGAAGCCGGAATCGCCGGCACATCGGTTCGCGCGATCTGTACGCGCGCCGGCGTCTCGGCCGGGTTGTTGCGCCATTATTTCGACGGCGTCGATGCTCTGATCGCCGAGACCTATCGCACGGTGAGCGCGACTGTCGGTGAGGCGCATGCGCTGGCCGTCGCCGCGGCAGGCGCCGACCCGCGCGCAAGGCTGATCGCCTACCTCACCGCGAGCTTCCGGCCGCCGGTGGCGGACCCGGCGCTGCTTGCGACCTGGCTGGCTTTCTGGAGCCTGGTGAAGACCGATCCGGCGATCGCTGCGATCCATGCCGAAACCTATAGCGGCTACCGTGCCGAGCTGGAGGCGTTGCTGTTGGGCTGCGGGCTCGCCCAGACCCAATGCCGCCCCGCCGCGATCGCGCTGACCGCATTGGTCGACGGGCTCTGGCTGGAACTGACGTTGGATCCCACGACCTTCAGCGCGGATCAGGCCGGCGCGATGGCGGTGCGCTGGCTCGACGCGCTGCTGGAGGGCAGCGGCCTCGTTTGAGGCTGAGAAGCACTTATCCCTTGGCTTCGAGTAGCGTCGAGAAGCATTGCGCCGGACTTCTCGATTGGGGTTCTCGACAGGCTCGAACCTTCGCTCGAAGCAAACGGATATGGAGTCGCCCTTTTATTTGCTCCCCAGCTCGGTCAGCACCGAATGCCACTGATCCAGCGCCCCGCTGATCCCCGCAACCGGCACCCGCTCGTTCAGGCCGTGCGCGAAGCCGTCCTCGGAGCGCATGAACAGCGCCGAGACGCCGTAGCTGGGAATGCCGGCGGCGCGGAAATGCAGGCTGTCCGTCGCGCCGGAGGACATGCCGGGGGTGATGCCCAGGCCGGGATAGCGCACGCGCACCGCCTTCGTCACCGCGTCGACCACATCCTTGCGCAGCGGCGAGGCATCGCTTGCCGTCGTGTCGGGATTGACCGTGATCACCGCGCTGGGATCGGCGATGACCTTGGCGAGTTCGGCCTGTACCGCCGCGACCGAGATGCCCGGGAAGATCCGGCAATTGACGTTCGCCGACGCGCGCTGCGGCAGGGCGTTCTCGGCATGGCCGGCACTCGCCATCGTCGCGGTGCAGGTGGTGCGGATCTGGCCGACATATTCGGGCTTCGACGCGATGATCTCCGCCGCGGCGGTGTCGTGCGGATCGGCTGCATAGCGGGCCATCGCCGCGCCCACCTCTCCACCGACCTGCTTGCTCGCGGCACCCAGCGAGGCGCGGGTGAGCTCGTTGATCATGTTGGGGAATTTATAATCGCCGAGCTTCACGAGCGCGCGCGACAGGCGATAGATCGGATTGCCGGGGGTCGGCGCGCTTGAATGGCCGCCGGGATCGGTGATCGTGATCTGATAATCGGCATAGGTTTTTTCACCGGCTTGCAACGAATAGACGATCGGCTTGTTGTCGGGGCCGAGCTGGCCGCCGCCGCCGTCGCCGTTCAGCACCATCTCCGCACCCGCCAGCTTCTTGGCGAGCGCGCGCGTTGTGACCATGCTGGTCTCCTCGTCGCCCGAGGCGGCGAGGATGATCGAGCGCTTGGGGCGGAACCCCTCCTGCTTCAGCCGGGCGAGTGTCGCGACGACCATCGAGACGTCATATTTGTTATCCTCGGCGCCGCGTCCGTAGATATAGCCATTCTCCTCCACCGCGGTGAACGGATCGCGCGCCCAGTCGGCGGGCTTGGCCTCGACCACGTCCATATGGACCGAGATCAGGATCGGCTTGGCATCGGTCGTGCCTTTCAGCGTGACCTCAAGCGTCGCGGTGTTGCCCATCGGGGTGATGACGATGTCGCTGTCGGCATAGCCGGCGGCTTTCAATACCGAGGCGAGATATTCGGCATAGGCGACGGTCTGGCCGCGGCCCTCGACGGTCTGATAGCCGATCGACCTCTTCAATATGTCCTTGGCCTGATCGACCTGCGCGGGCGTGGGCGGCTTGGCCGATGCCCCGACGCTCCAAGCCAGCGCCAAAGCCAGTGCCGTTCCCCCGATGATGCCTCGCATGCCGATCTCCCATGTCCGTTCGTTGCGGACGTTGTGTCGGCTGATGCGGGCGATTTCCAGCCCTTTGTGAAAGAGATTGATCCGCGGCGCTCAATGGAAATCGCGCGATTTGGGAATGATGCTGACATTGCGGGGATGACGGTGCAGCCCGGTGGGCAGCGGCTTCACAACATGGTCGGCGCGCGCGACCTCTGCCCGCAACAGATCGTCCGACAGCGCGGATAGCGTGCCGGTGGCGTCGACCAGTTCCTGCGCCACGACATGAACGACATTCTCGTCGCTCTGCACATAACCGCGCACTTCCATCAGCCGCGCGGTCATCACCACCTTGCGATACTGGTCGAAGATCTTGGGCCAGACGACGAGATTGGCGACGCCGGTCTCGTCCTCGATGGTGATGAAGCAGACACCGCTCGCCGTGCCTGGCCGCTGGCGGATGAGAACGAGCCCCGAGACCGCGACCTTGCCGCCCGACTTCATCGTGCGGAGATCCTCGTTCCGGGTGAAGCGGCGCCGATCATAATGGCCCCGCAGGAATTCCAGCGGATGCGCCTTCAACGACAGGCGCAGTGTCTGATAATCGGACACGACATGCTCGGCGAGCGGCGTTGCCGGCAGCTGCACCGGAGCCTCCTCCGTGCCCTCGTCGCGCGTATCGGCAAAGGTGAAGAGCGGCAGGTCGGGCGCCTGGCGCAGCGTGCGGCTGTCCCACAGCGCCTGACGGCGATCGAGCCCCATCGAGCGAAAGGCATCGGCCGCAGCAAGCTTACGGATCGCGGCGACATGGATGCCCGATCGCGCCTTCAGATCCTCGACATCGGCAAAGGGCATATCGCGCGCCGCCATGATCGCCTTGGCGACATCCTCTCCGATGCCGTCGATCTGGCGGAAGCCGAGGCGCAGGGCATAGCGTATGCGCAGCCCGCCTTCGCGCATCGTTTCATCCCTGTCGCCTTTCCATCGGGCGAAGACCGATGCGGCCGGAGGGTAATGCGGCTGGTGGTCGCGCAACAGGCCGATCGGTTCCAGACTATTGTCCCATTCGCTGAGATTCGCGTCGGGATGGAGAACCTCCACCCCATTCTCCCTCGCATCGCGGACGATCTGGGCAGGCGCGTAGAATCCCATGGGCTGCGAATTGAGCAGGGCGGCCGCGAAGACGTCGGGATAATAGCATTTGATCCAGCTCGACACATAGACGAGGTGGGCGAAGCTGGCGGCATGGCTTTCGGGAAAGCCATAATCGCCGAAGCCCTTGATCTGATCGAAGCAGCGCCGTGCGAACTCCGGATCGTAACCGCGCCCGATCATGCGACCGACCATCTTTTCCTCGAGCTGGCCGATGGTGCCACGCGAACGGAAGGTCGCCATGGCGCGGCGCAGTTCGGTCGCTTCCTCGGGTGAGAATTTAGCGGCGTCCATCGCGATCTGCATCGCCTGTTCCTGGAAGATCGGCACGCCGAGCGTGCGTTTCAGGATTTTTTCCAGCTCGTCGGGAGGCCCTTCTTCCGGTGCCGGCGAAGGAAATTCGACGGCTTCCAGCTTGTTCCGCCGCCTGAGAAAAGGGTGCACCATATCGCCCTGGATCGGGCCAGGGCGAACGATCGCGACCTCGATCACCAGATCATAATATTCCCGCGGCTTGAGCCGGGGCAGCATGTTCATCTGCGCGCGGCTCTCGACCTGGAACACGCCGAGCGATTCCCCCATGCAGAGCATGTCGTAGACGGTCTCGTCTTCGGGCGGGATATTGGCGAGATCGTAATGCTCGCCATGCTTCTCCGCGATCATGACCAGGGCCTTGCGGATGCAGGTGAGCATGCCGAGCGCGAGTATGTCGACCTTCAGCAGGTCCAGATAATCGATATCGTCCTTGTCCCATTCGATGAAGCTGCGATCGGCCATCGCGCCATTGCCGATGGGCACATTCTCGATCAGCGGATTGCGCGTCAGGATGAAGCCGCCGACATGCTGGGACAGATGGCGCGGCAGTTCCATGAGCTGATTGGTGATCGCGATGACGCGGCGCAGTTCGGGATCGGTCAGGTCGAGCCCGGCCTCCTTCACCTTGAGCTCGTCGACCTCGCTGCCCCAGCTTCCCCAGACGGTACGCGCCATGGCGGAGGTGACGTCCTCGCCCAGGCCCATCGCCTTGCCCACTTCGCGCACCGCGCTGCGCGGGCGATAATGGATGACCGTCGCGCACAGCCCGGCATGGTCGCGGCCATAGCGGTTGTAGATATGCTGGATGACCTCCTCGCGCCGCTCATGCTCGAAATCGACGTCGATATCGGGTGCCTCGCATCGGATGCTGCCATCCTTCAGCGTTTCCACGGAGATGAAGCGCTCGAAGAGCAGCGAGACATGGGCCGGATCGACATTGGTGATGCCGAGGCAGTAGCAGACCGCGCTGTTCGCGGCCGAGCCCCGCCCCTGACACAGGATCGGCGGATCCAGGCTGCGCGCAAAGGCGACGATGTCATGAACCGTCACGAAATAACGGGGGATATCGAGCCGACGGATCAGATCGAGCTCCTTCCGGATCGCCGCCTCGACCTTTTCTGGTACGCCGTCGGGATAGCGCCATTTCGCGCCTTCCCAGGTTAGCATCTCCAGATGTTGCTGCGGTGTCCGGCCTTCCGGGATGGGATCGTCGGGATATTCGTAGCGCAATTCCTTGAGCGAGAACCGGCACGCATCGGCCACTGCGCGCGTCGCCGCGATCGCGTGCGGCCAGCGGCTGAACAGCCCGATCATCTCGGCAGGCGATTTCAGATGCCGTTCGGCGTTGGTGTGGAGCAGATAGCCGGCGCGCGCGATGGTGGTCTTCTCGCGGATGCAGGTCATCACGTCCTGCAGCGGCCGACGATCGGGCGTGGCATAATGGACGTCGTTGGTCGCGAGGATAGACAGGCGATGGGTATGGGCGATGGCGTCGAGCCGGTTGATCCGCGCTCTGTCGTCGCCGCGATACAGATAGGCGGCGGCGACATGTCTGAGCGTCGGCAGCGCGTTGGTCAACTCGGCGAGATCGGTGCTGAAACCTTCGAGATCGTCGGGCGGCAAAACGATCAGCTGCACGCCCTCCGAATGCGCCGCCAGCATCTCGAGCGTCAGATGGCATTCGCCCTTGGCCTGCCACTTCCCGGCGAGGTCGTGCATCTTGCCCCGCGACAGCAAAGTGCAGAGCCGGCCATAGGCGGCGCGATCACGGGGATAGGCCAGGAAGGACGGCGCATCGACCAGATCGAGCCGGCAGCCGATCACCGGTTGGATGCCCCCGCCGCGCAGGTTCATGTCCATCCGTACCACGCCCGCCATGGTGTTGCGATCGGCCACGCCCAAGGCGTGATAGCCGAGGCGATACGCCATTTCGGCAAGCTGCACGGCAGGCGATGCGCCGCGCAGGAAGGAATATGGCGTCGTGACGCCAAGCTCCACAAAAGGCCCCGGCGGATTGGGCACGAAGCCTTCCTCCTTGGCGATGGCGAGGATATGCAGTCCCGGGGTCAGCGACGGATCGGGCATCAAGCGAACAGCCCGTGGAGATACCAGTCGGGCACGCCGCCGCGGCCATCACCGGTCAGCCCGTTGCGATAGATCCAGAAGCGCGCGCCGGCGTCATCCTCCACCCGGTAATAGTCGCGCAGCCGCGTGGACGATCGTTCGCGCCACCATTCGGGTGAGATCCGTTCCGGCCCCTCGACCTTCACGATCCGGTGCTGCTTGCGGCGCCACTGGAACAGGCGCGGCTCCCCCTCCGGCGTTGCATAGGTGACGCCGATCGGCTCCGGTCGATCGAACAGGCGGATCGGGCGTTCGGGTGTGATCGGGGGCGGCGCGGTCCGGGCCGGTGTCGCACCCAGCGCTGGCTGCCAGCTCAGCGCGCGTTCGGGCAGATGGCTTTCGAGAAACAGCGGTACGCGGACATTGCCGGTGCCGATCCGTGCGCTCAGCCGGTCGATCAGCCGCGAGAGCGACGTCGCGTCCTGTTCGGCCTCGATCAGCCCGGCCTGTGCCGGATCGAGCGGCTCGTGCCAGAGCGCGGCGAGCACGAAGGCGTCGAATCCGAAGCCCGCGTCGAGCGTCTCGAACTTCTCGGCGAACAGGCGGACCATATGCCGGGGATCGCGCATCGCCTGGCTGGTGCGCGCTTCGAGCCGCTGCACATCGCCATCGACACGAAACGCCTGGAAGCCGAGGTGGCGTGCTCCGGCATGGCGCTCGGCAAGCTGACGAGACAGCGCCTCCGCCATCTCGGCGACCAGCGGTTCGAGAATGGGAATATGCGACACCGGTTCGACGACGCGGCGGACCACGCGGGGCATGGGTGTGTGAATTGCGGGATTCAGTGGCTCCTCGGTTCGCCCGAAGGCCTGGGCAAGTCGAAGCGGGGGATCGGCGGAGGGACTGTCGGCGCGCGCGAAGCGGCGGGCGAGGCCGAGCGTGGGAATATCGGCAAGCGCGGCGATGGTCTTCAGACCAAGCCGGCCCAGCAAGAGCACGATATCGTCGTTCAGCCTGAGCGCGGAGACGGGCAATGGGCCGAGCATGGTTGGCAAGGCATCGGAAAGACAGATGGCCGGACGCGCATCGCCATAGCGCGCCAACGCCCAGGCGGCCCCGATCGTCGGCGCGATCGCGACGCGCGCGGTCAGCCGCATCGCGCGAAACCGCGCGCGCATTTCGGCGGCGAGGCGATGTTCCCCGCCGAAGAGATGCGCCGCGCCGGTGATGTCGAGCAGCAGTCCGTCGGGGCCGTCGATCGCGACGAAGGGGCACCAGCGTTCGGACCAATGGCAGAGCCGCTCCAGCGCCGCGGCGTCACCGGCCTTGTCCGATGGCCAGACGGCGAGCACGGGTAGCGCGGCGCGGGCGTCCGCCAACCTCTGTCCACTCCGCGCGCCGCCGTCGCGTGCCTGCGCGTTGACCGCATCGATCAGGATGCCGTGCGCGCCTTCGGAAACCAGTGCGACCGGTCCAGTTCTAGCCGCGTCGCCGTTCGCTTTCGCCCAGCGCTGGATCGCGAAGCGGGGAAACCAGATCGATGCGATCCTCCGCCCGGTCATAAGCGGCGTCCCATTGCCCGGGGCGTGGCCCCCGTGCTCGGAACAGCTCCAGCGACCAGACGGGCATGCCCGGCGCCGTGGCGTTCCAGCGCGGCGGGAGCGACGGGCTGCTCCGGGCGCGCCAGCGCATCCGCGCGCCGCTCAGATCCGGCTGCGATCCCAGCCGCAGCAGCAGGGCGGGCACGCCGAACTGCTCGGCCGCGACCGCCAGTCGGCGCGTCGCGGTGAAATCCAGTGCACGCGGATTGCCGGAGATCTCGCCGATCACGGCGGAGAGTTCGGCGCATTTCAGCCCCTCCTCCATTGCCCAGAGCAGCTGGCCGGCATCGCGCGCGACGACATGGACGATGCCGGCCCCGCCTTTCCCTGATCCGCTGCGACACCAATGGGGGTAGGGCCGGCCATGATCGCGCAGCACGACGCGGTCCTGTACCCAGAGCATCGTGCCCGATCGCAACGCGGCGCCGAGCTGGCCCAGCGCGAAACCACTGCCCGCCGCATCGCGCGACTCGGCGAAGACCTCGACGAGTCGCGGCTGAAGCGCGGTCGCCACGGCCAGCGCCTCTGCCGCGGAGTCGCGGTTTTCCTGAGAATCTTCCTCGATCTCGACGGGCAGAAAGGCATGGCGTGCGGGCACAGCGGGTCCGGATTGTTCATGATTTGTTCTATTCTCGCCCGAACGCGAGAAGAGTCAAGTTCGGCCTGCCCCAAGACGGATCGTCATTTGGGTCAGGGCGAGCCGAAAATGGTGAGCTTCGAGAACCGGAGCGCAGCGTACTTAATGTACGTGAGCACCGGAAGCGCAGAAGATCGCCGTTTGCAGGCCGTCATGGCCGAAATGACGATCCGTCCGCCAAATCACTCGGCGCCGGCGCGGTCCGCTTCGCGTTCGCCGTCCGCCTGCTGCAGCGACAATTCGTGCAGCGCGCGCATCCGCGCGAAACTGACGACCTGATGCGCCAATATGTCGAGCTGGTTGGCGATGCCGGTATCGGTGATCGCGCCGTCCTGGCCGAAGACCGGGACCATCGAATTGACCGCGACCGCCATCGGCGTCGGCCAGCCGCGCAGCGCATGGGTGATCGAGCGCAAGGTGGCGAGCGTGGTGCCGGTCGCCTGCCAGCCCGCGGCGGCGGCGATCAGCCCGACCGCGCGGCCCTCGAAATAAACGGCGTCGTCCTCGGCCATGTCCTGGACGTAATCGAGCGCGTTCTTGATCAGGCCCGATACGGTGCCGTGATAGCCCGGCGAGGCGATGATGATGCCATTCGCACGGCGAAGGCCCGCGATCAGCGCCAGCGTCTTTTCGTCACGCGCGCTTTCGCTGGGGGCATACATCGGAATGTCGAGCGCGGAGCCGTCGAACATCAGCGTCTCGGCACCATGTGCGGCGCAGCGATCGAGCGCGCGGCGAAGCAGCTTCTCCGACGAGCTGTTGGGCGTTCCTGTTCCGCCCAGTCCGACGATCAACGGCGTATCGGTCATGCGTGGCGGCTCCCTTGCTGTCTGTCCGGCGCATGTCCGGTGGAACATCGGCGTGCCGAGCGCAAGCGATAAGAACTCAGTTGAGCGTGACTTGCCGTCCGCCGCGCAGGAAGGCGATGGCGTTGCGCCGGAGATGATTGGTGCCGGGATTGAGGATCGGCTCGGGCGAATATTGCGCCAGATAGACGCGACGCATCTTCGATGTGGTGTTCGATCCGGTGGCGTGGAGCGCCAGGCTGGAGAAAGCGACGATGCTGCCCGCCGGCACTTCCAGCGTCACGCCTTCGGACTCGCCAGTATAGCCGACCAGATCGTTGCTGCCCGGCTGGCGCTCATGCGGTACGATCCCCTCGCGTGTCGCCGGCACCTGGGAAAAAGGCAGGATGCGTACGGTGCCGTTGGCGATCGTGGTGTCGTCGAGCGTGCACCAGCAGGTGAGATAGGGTTTGTGATCGGCCGGGCCGCCATTGCCGACGACATAGCCCGAATCCTGGTGCCAGCTGAACGGCATGCCCTTGTCCGCGCCCTTCACGACATATTGATCGTAGAAGAAATAGGCGTCGTCACCCAGGGTGGCACGGCAGATCTCGGCCATCGTCTCGCTGAACAGCATCGAACGGAGCGCCGGCTGGACGCGCTGGCATTCGCCCGCGAAATAGCGCTTGCCCTTGTGGCTGATGCCGTCGACCTCGACGCCCATTGCATCGAGCCGTGCATCCTCGCGCTCGATCACGCGGCCGCATTCGTCGCGCAGCAGATCGAGCAGCGGGCCTTCGAGCACACGCTCGAACACGGCATAGCCTTCGGCTGCGAATTGGGCGCGCTGGGCGGAATAATCCATGATGCCTCTCCATCGTGCGGGCGCTCGCCCGTCGGTGGATTCAATAGTTGCGCAGATCTACCATCGTATCCAATCGAATTGCGCTGGCACGTCATACGTCTATACTATGGCCTATGCGCATGAGACAGGTCGAGGCGTTCCGCGCCGTCATGATGAGCGGCGGCATCACCGCAGCCGCCACGATGCTCAACATCAGCCAGCCTTCGGTCAGCCGATTGATCGCCGACCTTGAACGTGCGGTGGGTTTCCGCCTGTTCGACCGGCGCGGCGCGCGCGTTCATGCGACGCCGCAGGCGCATGCATTGTTCGAGGCGGTGCGCCGCAGTTACACCGGTCTCGACCTACTCGATCAGGCGGCGCGCCGCATCCGGGCGCACCCGGTGGGCACCGTCCGGATCGCGGCGCTCGCGGCGATCGCGATGTCGATCCTGCCCGCGGTGATCCAGCGCTTCCGCATCCTCTATCCCGACATCAAGATCACCGTGGAGTCGCTGGGCCAGCGCGGAATCGAGGAGCGCGTGTTCCTGGGCCAGGCCGATCTCGGCATCGGCGTGGATATCCCGCCACGCGAGGGCATCAGATCGACGATGATCGCGCGCGCCGAATATGTCTGCGTGCTGCCCGCCGGCCATCCGCTTGCGCAGCGCGACCGCCTGTCGATCGCGGACCTGGCTGGCGAGGAATTCATCGGGCCGATGCATGAGGCCGACGCGCTGTGGAACGGCATCGACGCCGCGTTGGAATCCGCCGGCATCCCGGTCTCGCGCCGGCTGGAAACCCAGCATTCGCAGATTCTCTACGCATTCGTCGAAGCGGGGCTGGGCGTCTCGATCGCCGAGCCGTTCAGCGCGCCTTTGTTCAACCGGCTGGGCGTCGCGATCCGGCCGATCACACCCGCCGTCCATCTCGATTTTGCGCTGCTCGAACCCGATATCGGGCCGACGCCGGAGATTGTCGGCTGGCTGCATGACGAAGTGGCGCGCGCCACCGCAGCCTGTCTGGACGATGTCCGGGCGCTTGTCGCGCGAAGGTCATAGTATTCGGACATGACCACGCGATAAATCTCGATTGGACTGCAATGACCGTTCAGCGCAGTGTTTGCGCTGGAATTAGAATTGACCGTATTGTCAACTATTCCGATTGACATTAATGGCGCCATCTGGCGCCCGGGCACATGTCCAAGCGGGCGAAGACCCGGATGGACCCGGCAGGAGGGGATGATGATGACCTATTCCAAGGCAAGACTCGGCGTGATTCTGACGACCGCACTGGCTGCCGCGCTGGCAGGCGGGCCCGCTTTCGCGCAGGATGCGGCTGCCCCGGCAGCGGAAGACAACGGCGTCGCCGACATCATCGTCACCGCGCAGAAGCGCGAACAGAATCTGCAGGACGTTCCCCTCGCCATCTCGGTCGTCAGCGGTGCCCAGCTTGAGCGCGCCAATGTCAATTCGGCGGAGCAGCTGTTCCAGCGCGTGCCCACGCTGACCTTCCGCAAGGGCAACACCAACAAGGATTCGGCGCTCTCGATCCGCGGCGTCGGCACCATCTCCTTCTCGTCGGGCGTCGAGCCTTCGGTCTCCACGGTGATCGACGGCGTCGTCTATGCGCGCACCGGCCAGCAGACCTCCGACTTCCTCGACGTCGAGCGCATCGAAGTGCTGCGCGGCCCGCAGGGCAGCCTGTTCGGCAAGAATGCCTCGGCCGGTGTGATCAACATTGTGACGCGCGAGCCGGGCCAGGACCTGCGCGGCTATGTCGACGCGGCCTATTATGAGGGCAATGAATTCCGCGTGCGCGGCAGCGTCTCGGGCGGGCTCGGCACGGGCGTCGCCGCCTCGCTGACCGGCTTCTACGCCAAATATGACGGCAATGGCCGCAACGTGTTCAACAACCACAAGGTCAATGGTTACGAACATTGGGGCGTCCGCGGAAAGCTGATCTTCGAGCCCAGCGACGCCCTGAAGATCGCCGTCATCGGCGATTATTCGAAGGGCAGTGACAATGGCTATGCCGACAGCATCGGCACCGTCTTCAGCTCCGCATTCAACAATGCGGTGTTCATTCCCTCGCTCGCGCCGCTGGTGCTGAACGGCAAGAACAAGAATATCGACAACGACCTCGATCCCTATACGCGCGATAAGAACAGCGGCATTTCGGTTCAGGCCGATCTGGATCTGGGTGCGGCCACGCTGACCTCGATCACCGCCTATCGCCACTGGTTCAACTATCAGCAGCGCGATGGTGATTTCCGATCGGATGCGCCGCGCTACGTCAACACCGGCACCGCATCGGGCGACGTGCTCTCGCACGATCGCGGCGATCTGAGCTTCGATCAGTTCACGCAGGAACTGCGCATCGCGTCGTCGAAGCCACAATTCCTCGAATATGTCGCGGGCGTCTATTTCTACAAGACGAAGGAAGTCGACTTCTTCAACCGCACGGTGACGTCGTGCACCGCATCCACCCTGCCGACCGTGAACGGCCTGACGCCGTGCGCGGCGGGGTCTTCGACCTTCGTCACCAACCAGGGCAATGCCGACTTCACCACCAAGCTGACCAGCTATTCCGGGTTCGGACAGCTCACCGCGAACTTCACCGACGCGTTCCGCGGCATCCTCGGCGGCCGTTATACCCATGACAAGGTGGCTTACGACTTCGCTCGCGTCTCGACCTCGGCGGCCGCCTTTCCGGGTGTGAATCCCGGCTTCGCCGCTGTGGGATCGATCAGCGACAGCGGCTGGTCCGGCAATGCCGGGCTCCAGTACGACCTGAGCGACGACGTGATGGCCTATGGCATGTATACGCACGGCTATAAGGGCCCGGCGCTCAACGTGTTCTTCAACATGCGTGCGCAGGACACCGGCCGGATCAATCCGGAAAAGTCGGACGCGTACGAGATCGGCCTGAAGACCCGGCTGTTCGATCGTCATCTGACGCTGAACCTGGCCGCCTTCTTCGCCAAATACGACAATTACCAGGCGAACTTCCTCGATCTGGTCGCCGGCCAGGTGGTCACGCGCCTGACCAATGCGGGCACCGTCTCGACGCGCGGCATCGAGCTCGACTTCAACGCGCAGATCACCAGCGACTTCTCGCTGAACGGCGGCTTCAACTATACCGATGCGCACATCAACACGTTCAACTGCCCGGCGGGCGCCGCGGTTGCCTGTGCGGCCGCGATCAACGGCAAGCCTTTGCCCTTCGCGCCCAAATATAAGGGCACGGTCACGGCGGACTGGCGCCTGCCGCTGGGGCTGGACGCGTTCGACGTCGATCTGAACAGCTCGTTGATCTATCAGAGCCGCACGCAGTTCGACATCAACCAGAACCCCAATGCCTTCCAGTCCGCCTATGCGATCTGGGACGCGGGCATCACGTTCCGGACGAAGGACGAGAAGTACAGCGTGTCGCTGATCGCCAAGAACCTGACCGACAAGCAGTTCGTGATCCAGCGCATCCCCAACGGCACGGCGTTCATGCGCCAGATCACGCCACGCGACGCAGAGCGCTATTTCGGCATCTCGGGCCGCGTGAACTTCTGATCGACCAGGCCGCGGGGCAGGACATGAGCGTGACGTCCAGCCCCGCGGTCGGGAAACACCCATGCGCGGATTGATGCAGGATTGGCCGCTGACGGTCGATCGGATCATCGATCACGCGGCGGAATGGGACGGCGACCGTCCCATCGTCGCCCGCGCCGGCAATGGCGACATATTGCGCACCGACTATGCCGCGATCGGCACCGGTGCGCGACGCCTGTCCGCCGCCCTCGCCACGCTCGGCATCGTCCCCGGCGACCGCGTCGCGACGATGGCGTGGAACACCATCCACCATCTCGAGGCCTGGTTCGCGATCATGGGCATGGGCGCGATCTGCCACACGCTCAATCCGCGCCTGTTCGCCGAGCAGCTTCGCTACATCGTCTCCCATGCCGAGGATCGCGCGATCCTTGTCGATCCCTGTTTCCAGCCTTTGCTCGCCGAACTCCTCGCCGGCATGGACTGGCGGGGCGTCGTCATCGTGCTGGGCGGCGAGGATGAGGTCGATCGCGCGGTGCTGCCGCACGCGATCGCGGTGGAGACTTTGATCGCAGGCGCCGACGCAGCGGATGCATGCTGGGGCGGGTTCGACGAAGGCACCGCCTGCGCGCTCTGTTACACTTCGGGCACGACGGGCAATCCCAAGGGCGTGCTCTATTCGCATCGCTCGACCGTGATCCACATGCTGATGACGCTGCAGCCCGATGTGTTCGGCCTGTCGATCGGCGACGTCGCGATGCCGATCGTGCCGATGTACCATGCCAATGCCTGGGGTATGCCGCTGTCGACCGCGGCGGTCGGCTGCAAGCTGGTGCTGCCCGGCGCGCAGCTCGACGGCGCATCGCTCCACGCGCTGATCGAAAGCGAAGGTGTCACCTTCTCCGCCGCGGTCCCGACCGTGTGGCAGGGGCTGCTCCATCATCTCGACACGACCGGCGGACGGCTGACCAGCCTGAGGCGCGTCATCATCGGTGGTGCTGCCATGCCGGAGAGCATCGTCCGCCGGCTGCGCGACCATGGCGTCGAGACGGTGCAGGGCTGGGGCATGACCGAGACCTCGCCGATCGGCACCCATGCCAAGCTGACGCCCGCGGTCGCGGCGCTGCCATTCGACGAACAGATGCCCTTCCGCCTGAAACAGGGGCGCCCGCCCTTCGGCATCGAATTGAAGATCGTCGACGATGCCGGCCAGCGCCTGGCGCATGACGGCGTCACCCCCGGCCGGCTGCATGTGCGCGGCCCCACCGTCTCGTCCGGCTATCTCGGCGGCGCGGCCGGCGAGATCCTCGACGAGGAGGGTTATTTCGACACCGGCGACATCGCGACGATCGACGGCCATGGCTATATGGCGATCGTCGACCGCGCCAAGGACGTCATCAAGTCGGGCGGCGAATGGATCAGCTCGATCGAGATCGAGAACATCGCGTCGGGCCACCCCAAGATCGCGCATTGCGCGGTGATCGGCGTGCCCCATCCGCGCTGGGACGAACGGCCTCTGCTCGTCGCCGCGCTCCATCCCGGCGAGCGCGCCGAACCGGAAGAGATACTCGCGATCCTCGACGGCCGGATCGCGCGCTGGTGGATGCCCGATGCCGTGCGCTTCATCGACGCGATGCCGCTCGGCGCGACCGGCAAGATCGACAAGAAGCTGCTGCGCGCACGCTTCGCCAGCTTCCCCGAACCCGAAAGGAATATCGCTCATGGCGCTTGAGGCGCTCGACAACGGCTTCGCGATCGGAGTGGGCGGAACGACGATCATCGAACATCGCGCGGATGCGCCCTGCCTGTTCGTGGGGCGCGGCGTGCCGAGCGTCGAGGGCGAGCGCGGCCATTACGAGATCGCCGATTATGTCGTCGAGCGCATCGCGCTCCGCCATGCCGAGATCCTGGGCGACACCATCCGGCTCGCGCCGCATGCGGGCGCACCCTGGGCGCTCGCGCTGACCGTCTCGGGCAGCGGCGGCGATGCGGCGATCGCGTTCGAGGCGCTCGATCCGACGATCAACCGGCTGTGGCTGCGCACCACGGCAGAGGCGGGCGAACATGTCTGGGGCGGCGGCGAGCAATTCTCCTATTTCGACATGGCGGGCCGCCATTTCCCGCTCTGGACGTCGGAGCCCGGCGTCGGCCGCGACAAATCGACATTGCTCACCTGGCAATGCGACCAGAAGGGCGCAGGCGGCGATTATTACCACACCAATTATCCGCAGCCGACCTGGATCAGCTCGCGCCGCTATGCGCTTCATGTCGACAGCACCGCCTATGCCGCGTTCGATTTCCGCCATCCCGGCTTCCACGAGGTCGAGATCTGGGAGGTGCCCGCGCGCATCGAACTCTGGGCACGCCCGCATTTCGCCGAGCTGGTGACCGCGCTTTCGACGCGCTTCGGCCGCCAGCCGCGCTTGCCCGACTGGCTGCTCAACGGTGCGGTGATCGGGCTGAAGGACGGCAATGAGAGCTTCGAACGGTTGAAGGCCTATGAGGCCGCTGGCGTCGCGGTCTCCGGCCTGTGGTGCGAGGACTGGGTGGGGCTGCGCATCACCAGTTTCGGCAACCGGCTGTTCTGGGACTGGGCATGGAATGCCGAGCGCTATCCCGACCTGCCCGCGCGCATCGCCGAGCTCGACGCGCGTGGCATCCGCTTCCTGGGTTATGTGAATCCCTATCTCGCCGTCGATGGGCCGCTTTATGCCGAGGCGGCCGCACGAGGCTATCTGGTCAGGCGGCCCGATTCCGACGCGCCCTATGTCATCGATTTCGGCGAGTTCGAATGCGGCCATGTCGACTTCACCAACCCGCAAGCCGCCGACTGGTTCGCCGAGACGATCATCGGGCAGAATATGATCGATTTCGGCTTGTCGGGCTGGATGGCGGACTTCGGCGAATATCTGCCGACCGACGTGCGGCTGGCCAACGGCATGGACGGCATGCGCGCGCACAATGCCTGGCCCGCGCTATGGGCCGAAGTGAATGCGAAGGGCGTCGCCGGGCGCGGCAAGACCGGCGAGGCGCTGTTCTTCATGCGATCGGGGCATAGCGGCGCGCAGGGCCATTGCCCGATGCTGTGGGCGGGCGACCAGTCGGTCGATTTCAGCCGGCACGACGGCATCGGCACCGTGATCTGTGCCGCGCTCTCCGCGGGGCTGCTCGGCAATGCGTACAGCCATAGCGATATCGGCGGCTATACCAGCCTGTTCGACACGATCCGCACGCCCGAGCTGGCGATGCGCTGGTCGGAAATGGCGGCGTTCACCGCGATGATGCGCACGCATGAGGGCAATCGCCCGCGCCTCAACACCCAGATGGACAGCGATCCGGAGGTGCTGGCGCATTTCGCGCGGATGACCCGCATCTACGCCTATCTCGCCCCCTATCTGCGCAAACTGTCTGACGAGGCGGTCGCGACAGGCCTGCCCGTGCAACGCCCGCTGTTCCTCCATTTCGAGGACGATCCGCGCAGCTACGCGATCCAGACTGCCTATCTCTACGGCGCCGACCTGCTGGTCGCGCCGGTGATCGAGGCGGGGCGGAGCGACTGGACCGCCTATCTGCCGACGGGCGCGGACTGGATCCATGTCTGGAGCGGTGAGACGCACAAGGGCGGCCAGGACGTGACTGTCCCCGCCCCATTCGGCCAGCCGCCGGTCTTCTACCGCGCGGGATCGTCCGACACGGCCTTGTTCGCGGGACTTTCCGCGCTCTGATCGCGCGCATGCGCCGCCGCGCGCACCGCCGCGACGAAGGCCGAGACGAGCGCGCTGCGGCTGCGGTTGCGCAGCAGATGGATCGCATCGCGCGTCTGCTCCGATGCGGGCAAAGGCGCGGAGACCAGCCGGCCGTCTGCGCAGGCGAGTTGCGCCAGCGAGCGCGGTACCACGGTGATCGCGCGGCCGCCGCGGACCAGATCGATACAGGCCGCGGTCGAATCGAGCTCGTAATCGGGAAAGCTGCCCGCCGCGACGCGCGGGCGGATCGCGCGCGGGAAATTGCTGTTGGGCGCGGGACGCGGCAGCGCCCAGGGCCAGGCGGCGGTGTCGAGCCGGCCCTGTTCGTGCGCCAGCGGATGATCGCGGGCGAAGACCAGCATCAGCGGCTCGGCGGGCAGCGTGATGCACAGCACCTCGTCGGCATGGCCGGAGGCGGCGAACTTGGCGCGATCGCACACGACCAGGTCGAGCCCGCGATCGACCAATGTCTCGAGCAGCCGTTCGGACGGTCCGCCCGTCACCGTCACGCGCACCGCCGGATGCGCATCGGAGAAGCGCGCGATCGCGTCGGTCAGCAGCGGCTGCAGCGGATAAGGGCCGGCGCCGACGCGCACCATGCCCGTGCTCGGCTGTTTCAGCCCGCGCGCCTCATGCTCCAGATTGGTCGCCGCCGCGATCACGTCGCGCGCGGCGCGGATCAGCCGCTCGGCATCGTCGGTCGCGCGGACATAATGGGTGGTGCGATCGAACAATGTCGCGCCCAGTTCCGCCTCCAGCTTCTGGATGCTGCGGGTCAGCGCCGACTGGGTCAGGCCCAGTTCGTCCGCCGCGCGCGCGAAGCTGCCCAGCCGGTGCAGGGCCTCGAAATGGCGAAGGCGTCTCAGGTTCATCGCATGCTCACCACATCATTCCTGTTTTGCATTACCAACGCCATGATCATTCGCATAGCGTGCATCTTATGACGGACACCGCCCTCGACGCGCGTTTGCGCCCCGCAACCTTCGCGAAGCTGGAGGAGCGCGTCTTCGACCTCGTCGTGATCGGCGGCGGGATCACCGGCGCGGGCATCGCGCGCGACGCGGCGATGCGCGGCCTGTCGGTCGCGCTGATCGAGGCGCGCGACTATGCCAGCGGCACGAGCAGCCGCAGTTCCAAGATGATCCATGGCGGGCTGCGCTATCTGGCGCAGGGCGATGTCGCGCTGGTGCGCGAGGCCGCGTCGGAGCGGCAGGTGGTCCGCCGCATCGCGCCGCATCTGACCCGGCTGTCGCACTTCCTGATCCCCACCACGTCGATGGCGATGGCGGCGAAGCTGCGCACGGGCCTCTGGACCTTCGAGAAACTCGGCAATGTGCCCGATGCCGAGCGCCACGAAGTGATCGGCGTGCGCGACCTGAAGCAGCGCGAGCCGCTGATGCGCACCGACGGATTCAACGGCGCGATCCTCTATCCCGAATTCCTGACCGACGACGCGCGGCTGGTGCTCGCCAATATCCGGTCGACCCAGGCGGCGGGCGCGGTCGTGATCAACCATGCCGAGGCGGTGCGGCTGATCGTCGAGGGCGGCCAGGTCGCAGGTCTGCTCGCGCGATCGACGCTCGCCGGCGAGGATCTGGGCGCCCGCATCCGCGCCCGGCTGGTGGTCAACGCGGCCGGCGCCTGGGTCGATCGGGTGCGCGCGCTGGAGGCAGGCGAGGACGCCGGCCGGCTCTCGCTCAGCCGTGGCATCCATCTGGTGCTGCCGCGCGAGCGACTGCCGGTCAACGCGACATTGATCATCCGCGCATCGGACAAGCGCAGCATCTTCGCGGTGCCGCGCGGCGCCTTCACCTATATCGGCACCACCGACGTCTTCCACGCCGATGCCGATTACTGGCCGGCGCCCGCGCGCAGCGACGTCGATTATCTGCTGCGCGCGACCGAAGCGGCGCTGGATATCACGCCGATCGCCGACAACGAGATCGTGGCGCTCTGGTCCGGCATCAGGCCGCTGATCGCCCAGCCCGGCAAGAAGGCGAACGAGGTCTCGCGCAAGGACGAGATCTGGACCTCGCCCGCCGGGCTCGTCTCGATCGCGGGCGGCAAATTGAGCGCCTATCGAGCCATGGCCGAACGCGTCGTCGATACCGTCGTCGAGCGGCTTGGCGCAAAGACGCATCCCTGTTTCACGGCCGCCGCCGCGCTGCCGGGCGGCGGACAAGTGATGCCGCTGGTGATGGACGGGCTCGACACGCTTTGCGCCGTCGCCGCCGAACGGCTGGCCGGCCTTTATGGCGACGAGGCGACCGCGATCGTCGCGGCCGGCGGCGACGTCGCCGCGGAGGCCCGGCGCGCAGTGACGCACGAGGGGGCGGCGACGCTCGAGGATTATTGGGTCCGTCGCAGCGCGCGCGCCTGGTTCGACCATCGCGCCGGGCTCGACGCGCTCGCGCCCGCGGCCGACGCCATGGGCGCGCTGCTCGGCTGGGACGAGGCCGCACGCGCGGCGCAGGTCGCCGCATGCCGGGCCATAGAGACACAAAGCCGCCTGGTGCTGACCGGCGCGGAAGAGGGAGGATCCGAATGAGCGATATCGGCGAAGCGCTGGTCCAGGCGATCGGCGCGGACAAGGTGGCGAGCGACGCGGAGACGCGCAACGCGCGCCGCTTCGATCAATGGGCAGTCAAGCATCTGCGCGACTGGCGCGGGGAAACGGTAACGGCGCCCGGCTGGGTGGTGCGGCCGGGATCGGTCGACGATGTCCGCCGCGTGGTGATGCTCGCCGCCGAGAAGCGCGTGCCGCTGATCCCCTTCGGCCTGGGCAGCGGCGTCTGCGGCGGAATCGAGCCGGGCGCGGACGCGATCCTGCTCGACATGGGCGGCATGAACGCGGTCCGCTTCATCGACGATCGCGACCTGCTCGCCGGCTTCGATGCCGGGCTGAACGGGCTGGAGGCCGAACAGGCGGTCGCAGCCCAAGGGCTGACCATCGGCCACTGGCCGCAGTCTATCGGCATCAGCAGCGTCGGCGGCTGGGTCGCGACGCGCGCCTCCGGGCAATTCTCGACCGCCTATGGCAATATCGAGGACATCATCCATTCGATCGAGGCGGTGATGCCCAATGGCGAGCTGGTGACGCTGGGCAAGGCGGTGCGCGCCGCCGCCGGCCCCGATCTGCGCCACCTGCTGATGGGCGCCGAAGGCACGATGGGCGTGATCACCGGCGTGACCCTGTCGCTGCGTGAGAAGCCCGCGCATCGCGGTTACAGCATCTATTATGCCGACGACATGGACGCCGGCTTCGAAGCGCAGCGGCGGATCATCCGCGCCGACTGGCGCCCGCCGGTGATGCGCCAATATGACGGGCGCGAAGTGCGCCGCCTGTTCCGCGAGCATGAGCGCGGCGGCAAGGCGATGCTGCTGATGATCCATGAAGGGCCGCAGGCCCGCGTCGACGCCGAACTGGCGGCGATGGCCGAGATCGCGGGCGCGGCAGGGCTGGAGGCAGGCGACCCCGCCGCCGCGCAGGCCTGGATCGAGCGGCGCAACCATGTGCCGACCTGGCGCGACATGTTCGAGCGCGGCTATGTCGCCGACACGGTCGAGATCTCCGGGCGCTGGAGCGAGATCGGCGCGATCTATGACGACGCCATCGCCGCGCTCAATGCGGTGCCCGGCGTGATCAACGCATCGGCGCACAGCTCGCACGTCTATCGCTCGGGCATAAACCTGTATTTCAGCTTTGCGGCGACGTTCGAGGACAGCACAAAGATGGAGCCCGCCTATTTCGCCTGCTGGCGCGCGATCATGGAGGCGACAGCAAAACATGGCGGCGGCGTCGCGCATCATCACGGCGCGGGGCGGCTGCGCAAACCCTATCTCCACCACGATCTGGGCGATGCCGGCGTGGCGCTGCTCCGCAGCCTGAAATCCTGCATCGACCCCCATGGCATCATGAACCCGGGCAATCTCATCCCCGATGCCTGAGCTGCTGCTCGCGCTCGATGCGGGCACGACCGGTGCCCGCGCCATGCTGGTCGACCCGGCCGGCATGGTCGTCGGGCTCGACAAACGGCCGATCGCGACCGTCCATCCCGCACCCGGCCATGTCGAACAGGACGGCGCGGCGGTGTGGGATATCTGCCGCGCCGTGATCGCGGGCGCGCTGGCGCAGGCCGGACGGACGATGGCCGACGTCGCGGCCATCGGCGTCACCACCCAGCGGGCGAGCGTCGTGCTGTGGGATCGCGCGACGGGAGAGCCGGTCGCGCCGATCCTGATCTGGAGCGACCTGCGCGGGATGGAGGCGTATAAGGCGCTGCGCGCCGCGGGCTTCATCTCATGGCCGCAAGTGCCCTCCGCCAAGCTGCCCGCCGCGCTCGGGCTGGCCGACCGGCCGGCGAGCGAATTGTGCTGGGGCACGCTCGATTCCTATCTGGTCCACCGGCTGAGCGGCGGCGCGGCGCATGTCACCGACGCGTCCTGTGCCTGGATGACGGGCTATTACGACTATGATGCGGGCACGGGCTGGGACGCGGCATTGCTCGCGCACCAGGGCCTGCCGGAAAGCCTGTTCCCCCGCCAGGTCGACAGCTGGGGCCCGATCGCGACGACCGATCCCGCGACGATGGGCGCGGCCGTGCCGATCGCCGCGCTGATCGCCGACCAGCAGGCGGGCATGGTCGCGCATGCGGCGCTCGCGCGCGGCGACTGGAAAGCCACCTATGGCACATCGGGCGTGCTGATGACCGGCACGGGCAACGAACCGCTCGCCCCGCATTCGAGCATGCCCGCCGAAGCGCTGGCCTTTGCCGGCGGCGAGCGGCGCTTCTGCATCGAGGGTATGGTGATCACGACCGGATCGCTGATCGAATGGCTGTGCGGTCCGCTGGCGCTGTTCGACAGCCCCGCCGCGCTGGAAGCCGCAGCGCGCTCCGTTCCCGACACGGGCGGCGTGACGATGCGCCCTTCGCTCCAGGGCATGGGCGCGCCGCATGGCCGCTTCGCCGCACGCGGCCTGATCGGCGGCCTGAGCTTCGCCGCCACCCCCGCGCATATCGCGCGCGCCGCACTCCAGGGCATCGCCTTCCGCTTCCGCGACATCGCCGACCTGATCGCCGCGGTGCCGGGACTGAACGTGCCCGAGGCGCTGCCGGTCGATGGCGGGCTGTCCGCGAGCGAGACCCTGCTCCAGCTCCAGGCCGATGCGCTGCAGCGCCCGGTGTGCCGCCATGCGGTGCGCGAAGGCACCGCCTATGGCGCGGCGCTGGCGGCGGGGCTCGGCGCGGGGGTGTTGGGCGAAAGCGACCTGCCGGCCTTTGCGCGCTACGATGCGGAATTCATGCCGAAGATCGGGCGCGACGAAGCGGATGCGGGCTATGCGCGATGGTCGGCGGCTGTGGGGGTTGAGGCTTGATTTCGCTCACCCCTACCTCTCCTCCCTACGCGCAGCGTGGGGAGGGGGACCGCCAGCCAAAGGCTGGTGGTGGAGGGGAAGTACAATGCCCTCGTTGCTCGGTGCCGGGAGGACACACCGCATTTCCCCTCCACCACCGACCTGCGGTCGTCGGTCCCCCTCCCCATCTTCGACGGGGAGGAGAAAGCCCGGTCGATGGCTCAATCTCCCCCATTCACCTCACGCCACACACCCCGCACGATATCGCGCATGTCCTGCGCTTCCGCCCAGCGATCGCTCAGCTCTGCCCCGTCCGGCCCGGTGATCGCATAGGGCGGCGGGCCGAGTTCGCACATGAAGGTGAGCGCATCGTCCGCCCCGGCCTGTGCCAGCCAATGCTCGAAGCCGCGCCGCCACCAGGCGATGTGCTGGTCCAGCCAGCCGGCATGCTGCGGCGCGCGCATCGCGACCTGGACCTGATGCGTGGTCGAGACGCGGCCGTGGAAATTGCGGCAATTCTTCAGAATCGTCTCGATCGCGGCAAGCTGGTCGTCGCGGAGCGGCAGCTCCATTTCGCCAGCGACGGGATAGTGCGACAGGTCGCCGGTCAGCGGCAGGCCAGGCCGCGCCTCGAGCAGGCGCAGGGTGAAGAGCAGATCGTTGGTCAGTCGACCACGATGCGTCTCGAACCAGACCGGCAAAGGGGCGGCTTCGGCGAGCGGGATCAGCCTGTCCATCAGCGCCAGCGCGTCGGACAGATTCGCCACTGGCCCCGCCACCTGGACGTTCAGATGATGCGCGCCCAGCCGGTGGGCTTCCGCGATATAGCCGGCAAGCTGGTCGGCGTCGCGGACCAGCACCTGCCCTTCCCAGGCAAGACCGCGCGGGTTCATCGCGCGCGCGACGCCCGCAGTCCGCGCGACCCGCGCGATGTTCACGCCGACGCCGTCGAAGCCCGCCGCGACGACGCGCTCCAGCCCCGCATCGAGATCGTCCTCGACGTTGAACCCCGGACAGCCGACAAGACCCCAGACCGACTGAAGAACCAGCAAACGCGCCATATCATCCCTTTCCGACAACGCTATCATAAGACGCGTGCGGATCGGGGTGTCAATCGATCCCGGAGAGGCCGCCATGACTGAACTGAGCGCAACCGCACCGCCTGTCTCGCCGGTTTCCGCGGGCTATCGTCGCTATGCGCTCTCCGTGTTGCTGGTCATCTATATCCTCAATTTCCTCGACCGGCAGATCGTCGCGATCCTGGCCGAACCGATCAAGCACGACCTCCACCTCGCCGACTGGCAATTGGGCTTGCTGACCGGTCTCGCCTTCGCATTATTCTACACCGTGCTCGGCATCCCGATCGCGCGCGTCGCGGAAACGGGCAATCGGCCGCGGATCATCGCGGCGGCGGCCGGGGCCTGGAGCCTGTTCACCATCGCCTGCGGCTTCGCGCAGAATTTCGTCCAGCTTGTGCTGTGCCGGGTCGGCGTCGGTGTGGGTGAGGCAGGCTGTACGCCACCGGCGCACTCGCTGATCACCGACTATACGCCGCGCGAGAAGCGCGCTTCCGCGCTTGCTTTCTACGCGTTGGGCACGCCGCTTGGCGGCCTGCTCGGCATGGCATTGGGTGGGGTGATCGCGGACGCCTATGGCTGGCGCACCGCCTTTCTCGTCGCGGGCGTGCCGGGGTTGATCATGGCGGTGGTCGCGGCGACGACATTGGTCGAGCCGCGCAGCCGCCTCGCCGCCGATCTCGCCGCGCGCCGCGCCGCACGCCCGCCGTTCCGCGAGGCGATGGCGGAGATCAGATCGAAGCGCACCTTCTGGCTGATCGCCTTCGCCGCCGCGATCAAGGCGTTCATCGGCTATGGCGCCGCCGCGTTCCTCGCGCCCTTCTTCTTCCGCAATCATGCGGCCGAACTGACCTTGATCGCTGACGATTTCGGTCTGGGGCTGACCGGTTTTCTCGGCATCACGCTCGGTATCGTGCTGGGGCTGACCGGTGCGGTCGGGACCTTCATGGGCGGCTATCTCGCCGACAAATATGGTGCGCGCGATCTGCGCGCCTATGTTTCGATCCCGGCCATCTCGACGCTGATGGGCATCCCCTTCTACATCGCCGGTCTGCTGTCGGATTCGGCGGTGTTCGCATTGTTCATGTTCGCCTTTCCCCCGATCCTCAACACATTGTGGTACGGGCCGGGTTATGCGGCGGTGCAGGGGCTGGTCCGGCCGCAAAATCGCGCGACCGCGACGGCCGTACTGCTGTTCCTGATCAATCTGATCGGGCTTGGCCTCGGTCCGTTGGGCGTTGGCGCGGTCAGCGATCTGATCAGCGGACCGATGGGCTTCGGCACGGCGGAAGGCGTGCGCTGGTCGCTGATGATCTTCATCCTGTTCGGCATAGTTGCCTCCGCCCTATTCTGGATGGCGCGAAAAACGATTCGCGAGGAGATGGTGAGTTGACGGTTGCCCAGATTTCCCTGCCCCGCATCTTCCGCATCGGCGGCGGCGCCAGCCGCGAACTGCCGCAGGTGCTGGCGATGCTCGGCTTGTCGCGCCCGCTGATCGTGACCGACGGCTTTCTGGTCGGCCAGGGCTGGGTTGCACGGATCGAGGACGAGCTGAAGGCCGCGGGCATGACGTGCCGCGTCTTTGCGGACACGGTTCCCGATCCCACCATCGCCTCGGTCGATGCCGGCGTCGCCTTTCTGGCCGCGGGCGACCATGACTGTGTGATCGGCTTCGGCGGCGGCAGCCCGCTGGACAGCGCGAAGGCGATCGCGATGCTCGGCGTCCATGGCGGCGCGATGGCGGACTATAAGGCGCCGCATGTGCAGGACGTCGCCGGCCTGCCGGTGATCGCGATCCCGACCACCGCGGGCACCGGATCGGACGCGACGCGCTTCACCATCGTCACCGACGAGATCACCGACGAGAAGATGCTCTGCCCCGGCCTCGCCTATCTGCCGGTCGCAGCACTCGTCGATTACGAGCTGACCCTGACCAAGCCGCGCCGGCTGACCGCCGATACCGGCATCGATTCTTTGACCCATGCGATCGAGGCCTATGTGTCGAAGCGCGCCAATCCGTTCAGCGACGGCATGGCGCTGCTCGCCATGCGCGCGATCGCACCCAATCTCCGCCGCGTCTGCATCGATCCCGAGGACCGCCCGGCACGCGAGGCGATGATGCTCGGCGCGACCCAGGCGGGCATCGCTTTCTCCAACAGCTCGGTCGCGCTGGTCCATGGCATGAGCCGGCCGATCGGCGCGCATTTCCATGTGCCGCACGGCCTGTCCAACGCGATGCTGCTGCCCGCGGTCACCGCATGGTCGGCGCCCGCCGCGCTGACGCGCTATGCCGATTGCGCGCGTGCGATGGGCGTTGCCGACGAGCGCGAAGGCGATCAGTCGGCGGTCGCGCGGCTGCTCGACGAACTGGGTGCGCTCAATCGCGAGCTCGACGTGCCCGGCCCCGCCGCCTGGGGCGTCGACGCCGCACGCTGGGACGCTTTGGTCCCGACCATGTGCGCGCAGGCGCTGGCATCGGGATCCCCGGCGAACAATCCGCGCGTGCCGGACGCGGCGGAGATCGCCGAGCTTTACGCGCGGGTGTGGGGCTGAGGGAACGGCTTCACCGTCATTGCGAGCGTAGCGAAGCAATCCAGGGATGCGTCAAACACTGGATTGCTTCGCTACGCTCGCAATGACGACTGAATGTGGCTGAAATCCTCAGACCAACGGCCCGTGGTCGATCCTGGGCAGCACGTGGCGTGCGAACAGATCGGCCTCCGCCGCATGGGGATAGCCCGACAGGATGAACGCCTCGATCCCCATCGCGCGATAGCTTTCCAGCTTCGCCAGCACCTGATCCGGATCGCCGACGATCGCGGCGCCGCAGCCGGAGCGGGCGCGGCCGATGCCGGTCCACAGATTCTCCTCGGCATAGCCGTCGTCCGACGCCGCTTCGCGCAGCGCGACCTGCGCATTGACGCCCGCCGAGGTGGAATCGAGCGACTTGGCCTTGATCGCGGCGCCGGTCTGCGCGTCGAGCTTGGACAACAGCCGGTCGGCGGCGGTGCGGGCCTCCGCCTCGGTGTCGCGCACGACGACATGGGCGCGATAGCCGAAGCGCAGGGTGCGGCCATGTTTCGCGGCGCGCGCGGTCATGTCGGCGATGATCTCGCGCACGGCCTCCTGACGGTCGGGCCACATCAGATAGACGTCGCAACCCTTGGCCGCGGCCTCGCGCGCATCGGGGGAAAGGCCGCCGAAATAGAGCTGCGGCGCCTTGCCCGACACGGTGCCGACGCGCGGCGGGTCGAGCTTCAGCTTCCAGAACTCGCCGTCATGGTCGAGCGCTTCGCCGTTGAGCAGGGTCTTGAGGATATGCATCGCCTCGACCGTGCGCGCATAGCGCGGTGCGGACGCCAGCGTCTCGCCCGGCATGTCGGAGGAGATGATGTTGACCGTCAGCCGGCCGCCCAGGATACGATCGATCGTCGCGATCTGGCGCGCGAGCTGCGGCGGCCAGGTTTCGCCGATGCGGACCGCCATGAGCAGACGGATGCGCTTGACCAGAGTCGCGATCGCCGCGGCGAAGGCGGTGGTGTCGATGCCGAGCGCATAGCCCGACGGCAGCAGGATATTATCGAAGCCGCCGCTTTCGGCCTGCATCACGATATCGCGGCAATGCTCCCAGCTCGACTTCAGCATGGCGTCGGGAACGCCGAGGAACTCGTAATCGTCGTCGCACAGAGCTGAAAACCAGCTGATCTCGCAAGCGCCCCTGGTCATGGCAGATTCTCTCCCATCGATGTCTGCAACACGGCGTACCATTCGGCGCGCGTCCATCTGGGCTTCAGCGCCTGTGGTATCTCCCGGATCCGATCCGGATTCTGCGTGCCCACGATCGGGATCGGGCGCGCGGGGTGCGCCATGATCCAGCTATAGGCGGCGGCGGCGCGACCCACGCCATAGGCCTCGGCCTTGGCGTCGAGCAGCGCGACCACGGCATGGACATGATCGTCGAGCGGGTTGGCGAGGCGACCGCCGCCGAGCGGCGACCAGGCGAGCACCGCCATCTCCTCCGCCATGGCCTGGTCCAGCACGCCGTTGGTCAGCGGCGCCAGCGCCAGCGCCGAGAATTCGGGCTGATGGCTGGCGACGGGCACGGTCAGGAACTTCGCGAGCGCCGCGGTCTGCGCCGCGCTGTGGTTGGAGACGCCGATGGCCGCGATCTTGCCGGCGCGGTGCGCATCCTCCAGCGCGCGCGCGGCCTCCTGCGGATGGGTCAGCATGTCCGGACGGTGGATCTGCCACAGTTCGACGCGCTCGACGCCCAGACGCGACAGCGAGGCATCGATCGCCGACGCCAGATAGGATGCGCTCGAATCATAGGGCGTGCCCATGACGATGCCGCCCTTGGTCGCCAGCACCATGGAATCGCGCAGCGCCGGCGCTTCGGCGAAGACGCGGCCGAGCAGAGCCTCAGCCGCGCCGAACGGCTCGCCATTGTCGGGGCCGTAGATATCAGCGGTGTCGAACAGCGTCACGCCCGCTTCCAATGCCGCCTCGACGCGCGCGCGCGCCGCGGCGGCGTCGTCGCCGCCGAAGCGCCACATGCCCCAGGCGATCGGCGAAACGGAAAGGCCGCTCCGGCCGAGCGGGAGCGTTGCGGGTGGCGGGGAGAGATGATCTGACATCGCTGTCATATGACATGATCCTGTCTGTTTGCAAAGAGGGTTGCCGTCATTTTGAATCTCAGTGCGCGAGGATGGGCGGGGCGTCGCCGGGCAGATCCTCGTCGTCCGCGACGATCCGCGGCAGGATGAGTTGAACCGCGAGCAGCGCCAGCAGATAGGTCACCGCACACACCAGCAGCATTGGCAGATAGCCATGGCCGGTATCGAGCGACCAGCCGGCGAACTCGATCATGCCCATGCCGCTGAGATTGCCGGCAAAGGCACCGATCCCGATCGCCGAGCCGACGATGCGCGCCGGGAAGATGTCGGTGGTCAGGCCGAACACATTGGTCGAGAAACCCTGATGCGCGAACAGCGCCAGACCCAGGATCAGTGCCGCGACCCAGGCGCTTTCGGCATGGACCAGCAGGGGCACGGGCAGGATCAGCAATGCATAGATCAGCATCGTCGTCTTGCGCGCGGCATTGAGGCTCTTGCCCGCCTTCATCATCCGCGCGGGAAGATAGCCGCCGGTGAGCCCGCCGAGCGCCGCCATGAAATAGACGAGCGCGACGGGCAGGCCGAGCGTGCCCTGGCTCAATCCGAACAGCCTGTGAAACAGGTCGGGCATGAAGAAGAGCAGGAACCACCAGACCTGATCGGTCAGCGCCTTCGCCAGGATCACCGCCCATTGGCGCCGGTCGGTCAGCAGCGACCGCCAGGGCACTTTCGGCGCGGCAGCCTCCGCCGCGGCACCGGGCTGTTCGGGCAGGCGCACCGACAGCCAGACCACGACCCAGAGCAGACCGAGCCCGCCCGCGATCAGGAACGTCGCCTGCCAGCCCATTGCCAGCGCCATCAGCGGGATCAGCAACGGCGTCAGGATCGCGCCGACATTGGGCGCGATCCCGCCGATGCCCAAAGCGATCGAGCGTTCGCGCGCGTTGAAATAGGTGGCAGCAGTCTTCACCGCGGCGGGCGTGCCGATCGATTCGGCGGCACCGAGCACGGCGCGCGACGCGACGAAGCCCGTGACCGTCGTGGCGAAGGCATGCGCCATGCCGGCGAGGCTCCAGACGCCGACGCCCAGCGCGAATCCCCAGCGCAGCCCGACCTTGTCGATGAACCAGCCGGTGCCCAGAAATGCGAGCGCGGCCGAGAACTGAAAGGCCGACGCCATATGGCTATAATCGCGGTCGCTCCAGTCGAACTCCGCCTGGAGCGTGGGTTTCAGCAAGGCGAGGATCTGGCGATCGACATAGTTGAGCACGATCGCGACGAACACCAGGCCGACGACCAGCCACCGCCTGCGATCGGCCATCTGTGCCTTGGTCATACCCCTCACCCCTTATCGCTTGTGGCCATAAGATAGCGCTGTCATAGACAAAGCGACAGCGCTTAATCACAGAGCGTAAAAATTGATCTCGCCGGGGGGATGATCGGGTGAAGGACAATGTGATGCAGCGCCCATTGCCGGCGGTCGCGGATCTCTACGGAGAGCTTTACGAGCCGGCGAACGCGCCTGGCTGGCGCGAGCATATTCCCGGGCTGATCGTCACGGCTTTCGCCACGCTCGCAGCAGCCTATCTGTCCGATCATTATGGCGCGCCGCTGACCTTGATGGCGCTGTTGATCGGTCTGGCGCTCAATTTCCTCAATGCCGACAAGCGCCTCGCACCCGGCCTCGCCTTCGCCTCGCGGACATTGCTGCGCGCGGGCATCGTGCTGGTCGGGTTGCGCATCACCTTCGGCCAGATGGGTGAACTCGGCCCCGCCGCACTCGCCTCGATCCTGGTCATCGTCGGGCTGACCCTGGGCGCGGGTATCCTCGCCGCGCGGGCCTTCGGCTTCAGCGCGGCATTCGGCACGCTTGCGGGCGGCGCGGTCGCGATCTGCGGCGCGTCGGCGGCGATGGCGCTCGCGACCCTGCTCGGTGAGCGGCGGATCAGCCAGGCACAGCTTGCGCTCGTGCTGGTCGGCGTCTCGGCGATGAGCTCGTTCGCGATGTTCCTCTATCCGATCATCGCACATCAGGCCGGGCTCGGCGACACCGCCGCGGGCTTCATGATCGGCGCATCGATCCACGACGTCGCCCAGGCATTGGGCGCGGGCTATTCCTTCTCCGACCATGCCGGCGAAACAGCGGCGATCGTCAAGCTGACCCGGGTTGCGATGCTCGCGCCGGTGCTGGCGGTGGTCGCTATGTTCTTTCCGCGCGACAAGGCGGGTGGGGCGGGCATCGCGGCCTTGCCCTGGTTCGTCGTCGGCTTCTTTGCGCTGGCGGCGGTCAATTCGCTGATCGCGGTGCCGGCCTCGGTCGGCCATGCCGCGCAGACCGGCGCCTCCGCACTGCTCGCCTGCGCGGTGACCGCGACGGGCATCCGCTCGCCGATGGACAGCCTGCTCCGTACCGGCGCCCGGCCGCTGCTCGTGATCCTCGCGGCGACTTTGGTCGCGCTGATGCTCAGCGCGATGGGGGCGTTTGCGTTGATCGGGTAAGCTCAGCCGTCATTGCGAGCGAAGCGAAGCAATCCAGGGATGCATCCGACATTGGATTGCTTCGCTTCGCTCGCAATGACGACTGTTCATTTGCAGCGGATCAGACGCCACCCGGCGGCGCGGTCGACGCCCGGACGATCAGTTCGTGGTCGAGCCGGCGCCGCTCGATCCGTTCGTCGAATGCCAGCAGAAGGTCCGCAGCCGCATAGCCAAGCGCACGGATCGGTTGACGGATGGTGGTGAGCGGCGGCCAGACGACCTGCGCCAGATCGGTATCGTCGAAACCCGCGACCGACAGCGCACCGGGCACCGCGATGCCCAACCGATGCGCGGTGGCGAGCACGCCCGCTGCCATCTCGTCGCTGCTCGCGAAGATCGCGGTCGGCGGCCGATCAAGCGCCAGCAGCGCCTCCGCCGCGGCCGAGCCCGACTGGAGATCGAACTGCCCGGCCTGGACCAGCACAGGGTCGAAGCCGATGCCCGCACGTTGCAGCGCCTGGCGATAGCCGGTCAGCCGCTGGCCGCTCGCGACATAATTGGCATGGCCCATCACCAGTCCGATGCGGCGATGGCCGAGGCCGATCAGATAGGCGGTCATGTCGTCCGCCGCCTGGACATTGTCGATGAAGGATGACGAGGTCGCGGTCAGGTCCGTGCCCGGCTGCACCCGCACGAACGGGATACGGCGCCGCTCCAGTTCCTCCAACGCCGGCGCCGCATCGGCGACAGGCGGGGTCAGGATGATGCCGTCGAGCTGCGCCTGATCGATCAGGCTGCCGATATCGTCGATCAGTGCGGGCGAATGGATGTCGCAGGGCTGGACGATCATGCGGAACCCCGCCTCGCGGCAGCGCGCGCCGACCCCGGCCTGCATATTGTAGATATAATAGGGATTGGGATTGTCGTGGATCAGCCCGATCTGGAACGATCGGCGTCCGGCCAGCGTGCGCGCCGCGAGGCTGGGATGATAGTTGAGTCGCGCGACCGCCGCCTCGACACGCAGGCGCGTATCCTCGCTGACGTATTTTTCCTTGTTGAGGACGCGGGACACCGTCTTGATCGAGACGCCTGCCGCGTCGGAAACATCCTTGATCGTCGTCCGCGTCAAATCGAGGTCACCCGCTGCATCGTTGCGGAGGCATCATAATCGCAACAGCCGCTCATGCGCCAGCGCCGGGCGACACAATGTCGAGCGCAGCCGCCTCGACCCGGCGGAGCATCGCCACGAAGCCCGCAACTTCTTCCTCGCTGAAGCTGTCGAAGATGCGCGCCTCGAACTCCAGCGCCTTGGGCGAAACATCGGCGTAAAGCGCGCGCCCCTGCTCGGTGAGGGTCAGCAGATGCGACCGGCGATCGACGCTGTGCGCGTTGCGCGCGATCAGTCCGCGTTCGACCAGCGCGATCGCGGCGCGGCTCACCGTCACCTTGTCCATCCGCGTGCGCACGCAGATATGCTGCTGCGTCACCTGATCTTCTTCGGCAATGACCGCAATCAGCCGCCATTCCGGGATCTTGAGCCCGAACAGCGCCTCATAGGCGCTGGCGATGATGTCGCTCACCACGTTGGAGGTGATCGACAGGCGATAGGGGATGAAATCGTCGAGGACGAGGGGACCTTGCGTCATGGCCGTATGATCCCCCGTCCCCGTCATCATCGTCAATCCCGCAGCAGTTCGTTGATCGCCGTCTTGGCGCGCGTCTGCGCATCGACGCGCTTGACGATCACCGCACAGGCAAGGCTCGGACCGGGCGATCCGTCCGCCAGCGGGCGACCGGGCAGGGTGCCGGGCACGACGACCGAGTAAGGCGGCACCTGGCCGACGAAGATCTCGCCGGTCGAGCGATCGACGATCTTGGTGGTCGAGGTGATGAACACGCCCATCGACAACACCGAGCCCTGGCCGACGATCACGCCTTCCACCACTTCGGAACGCGCGCCGATGAAGCAATCATCCTCGATGATCACCGGATTGGCCTGAAGCGGTTCGAGCACGCCGCCCAGACCGACGCCGCCGGAGAGATGGACGTTGCGACCGACCTGCGCGCAGCTTCCCACCGTCGCCCAGGTATCGACCATCGTGCCTTCACCGACATGAGCACCGATATTGACGAAGCTCGGCATCAGCACGACGCCCTTGTCGATGAATGCGCCACGGCGGACGATGCTGCCCGGCACCGCGCGGAAGCCGGCGGCGCGAAAGCGGTTCTCGCCCCAGTCGGCGAATTTCGACGGCACCTTGTCGAACCAGTTCGCGCCGCCCGGCCCCTCGATCACCGCATTGTCGTTGAGGCGGAAGGAGAGCAGCACGGCTTTTTTGAGCCACTGATTGACCACCCATTCGCCATCGACCTTTTCGGCGACGCGCGCATCGCCTGCATCGAGTGCCGCAATCGCATACTCGACCGCGTCGCGGATCTCGCCCGTGGTGCCGAAACCCAATCCGTCGCGCGCGTCCCAGGCCGCCTCGATCACCCCTTGCACGTCACCGCTCATTCACTTTTCCCCTTTCAGGACATGGTTCAGCCAGTCGCCAAGATCGGCGACCTCGAAATCGATCAGATCGGCGCGCGCATCCGCATCGCCCAGTTCGGACCCGTTGTTCACCCACACCGTCGTCATGCCCAGCGCCTTCGCCGGCATCAGATTGCGCGCCATATCCTCGACGAACAGCGATTCGGGTGCCGCGATACCGAGCGTCGCGCACATCTGCGCATAGCCCTCGGCATGGGGCTTGGGCCGATAATCGAGCCGGTGGATATCGTAGATCGTCTCGAACAGGTCGCCCAGGCCAAGCCGATCGAGCACGCGCGCGGCATAGCAGGCATCGCCGTTGGTGAAGACGATCCGCCGCCCGGGAAGCCGGGCGATGCCGTCGACGACGCGTGGGTCGGGCGCGATCCGGTCGAGCGGAACGTCATGGACGAAGTCGAGGAATTCGTGCGGATCGACCTGATGGTCGGCCATCAACCCGGCCAGGGTGGTGCCATGGGCGCGGAAATAATCCTTCTGCACCTTCCGCGCAGCGATGGAGTCAACGCCCAGCAACCCGCCAATATACGCCCCCATCCGCTCATCGATCAGCCCGAACAGGTCGGCGGACGACGGATAAAGCGTGTTATCCAGATCGAAAATCCAGTTGCGGATATGGGCGAGCGCGTCGATCATGGCAGGGTTGGGCGTGTAGCCGAGGGGACGGTTCGCGGCAATGCCGCGACATGGTTGAACACGGCATCGCGCGATCTGTCCCAACACATTGAAGACCGGGACGATTCATCACTCTTCGGCGAGTCTGGGCAATGAAGGGCGTAAGGCGATTTTTGCGGCTGGGGGCCGCGCTGCCGCTGGCGGCCCTTGCGGCATGTGGCGGTGGGGGCGGCGTGAACTCGACGCCGGCACCGGTCGCTCCCACACCGACGCCGACACCTGCCCCAACGCCGACGCCCACCCCGACACCAACGCCGCCGGCAATCGACTATGACACGGCCGAATATCAGCGCTCCAGCGGCGCGGTGAGCGCCAAGGCAATCACCGCCTATCAATCCGGCGCGACGGGATCGGGCGTGACCGTCGGCGTGATCGACAGCGGCATCAATCCTGCACTCGCCGAATTCGCGGGGCGCATCAGTCCGGCCTCGACCGACACCGCCGCCAGCCGGTCGATAGGCGACGATGACGGGCATGGCACCGCGGTGGCCGCGGTGATCGGCGCGGCCCGCAACGATAGCGGGATGCTCGGCGTGGCGTTCGACGCGACCTTGCTGATCGCACGCAGCGACACGCCCGGAAGCTGCGACAATGCGGATGGCTGCTCGCATCCCGACGCCGCGATCACGCGCGGTATCGATCTGGCGATCGCCAACCGGGCGCGGGTCGTCAACATCTCGCTTGGTGGAGAATCGGTCGATGCCGGGCTTCGCGCCGCGATCGGCCGCGCAACTGCCGCCGGCCTCGTGATCGTGATCTCCGCAGGCAATGAAGGTGAAAAGCCGGAGGGCGGCAACCCCGATCCGTTCGCGCTGGTCGCGCTCGATCCGGTGGCACGCGGGCAGGTGATCATCGCGGGTGCCGTCGATGCGAGCGATCAGATCGCCAGCTTCAGCAATCGCGCGGGCAGCGGGCAGAGCCAGTATCTGACCGCGCTGGGCGTCCGCGTCCGCAGCATCGACCAAACCGGTGCCGGCTTCTTCTATAGCGGCACGTCCTTCTCGGCGCCGGTCATCTCGGGCGCTGCGGCATTGCTGGCCCAGGCCTTTCCCAACCTGACCGGTGCGCAGATCGTGAAACTCCTGTTCGATTCGGCGCGAGACCTGGGCGCGTCGGGCGACGACGCGGTTTACGGCCAGGGCGTGCTCGACATCGCCCGCGCTTTCCAGCCGCAGGGCACGCTGGCGCTTGCCGGCGCGGCCATGCCGGTCAGTGCGATCGGCGGCATCGGCTCTCCGCCGATCGGTGATGGTGGCCAGACCGCGCAGATCGCGACCGTCGCGCTCGATTCATATGGCCGCGCCTATCGGGTGGGGCTGGGCAGTGCGATCGATACGCCCGGTCGCGCACCTGGCCTGTCGGCGGCATTGCGGCCGCATGCGCGCGCATTGGGCATGCAGGGCGGTGCCACGGCGATCTCGCTTGCGATCGCCGATCATGGTGCACCGGGCGGCACGCCCTTGTTCCTGAATCCGGCCCAGGCCCGCTATGCGCGCGCCACCGCCGGCTATGTCGCCAGCCGGATCGATGCGCGGACCCAGGCCGCGATGGGCATCGCCACCAGTGCGGGCACGATCGCGGCGCAGCTCGCCGGCAATGCCGAGCCGGCCTTTCTGATCGCCGATGCGCCGGCACGCTCGCTCGGCTTCGAACGGACATCGAACGGTGCGGTCGCGATCCGCCGCATGCTGGGTGCAACGGGGCTGACGCTGACGGCCGAACAGGGCGATGTCCTGCTCTATGCGCGCGGTAGTGCACGGGCTTTGCGCGGCGACTATGACCGTTACGGCTATGATCGCATTTCGGTGGGGCTCGATCGTCGCCTGGGCGCGTTCAGGCTGGGGCTCGAGGCCAGCCGGCTCGACGAGCGGCGCACCGTGCTCGGCGCGCGCTTCGGGCCCGCGCTGGGCGGCAATGGCGCATTGAGCTGGTTCCTCGATGCCAGCGCATCCTTCGATCCCGGCGACGGCTGGACGCTGGGCGGCACGCTTCGGCACGGCAAGACCCATGCCCGTGCCGGCGGGGCATTGACCGGTGGCGCGACGCTGAGAAGTGCGGGGTTCAGCTTCGACGTGACGAAGACCGGGCTGTTCTCGCGCGGGGATCGTTTCGCGCTGCGCCTTGCCCAGCCGCTGCGCGTCACCAGCGGCGGTTTCGACCTGACGTTGCCGACCGGCTATGATTATGCGTCACTGACGCCGATCTATTCGCTGCAGCGGATCGATCTCGCCCCGCGCGGACGACAGCGCGATGCCGAAGCGGTCTATGGCCGCATGCTTGGCCGGGGCTGGCTGTCGGCCAATCTGTTCTACCGGCAGGATCCCGGCAATCTCTGGTATGCGCCCGACGATATGGGTGCCGCGATGCAGTGGTCGATGGAGTTTTGATCCTGGGATCGATCAGACGGTGAAGCTCTCACCGCAGCCGCAGGCACCCTTGGCGTTCGGGTTCTCGAAGACGAAGCCGGCGGTGAAATCATCTTCCACCCAGTCCATCTTCGATCCGATCAGATAGAGGATCGATCCGCCATCGACGAAGAACAGGCCGCCGGGGGTCTCGATCCGCTCGTCGAAGCTGTTGGCTTCGGAAACGTAATCGACCGAATAGGCGAGCCCCGAACAGCCGCGGCGTGGCGTCGACAGCTTGACGCCGATCGCGCCTTCGGGCGCATTCGCCATAAGATCGGCGATGCGCTTCTCCGCGCCCGGGGTGAGCGTGAGTGCGGCAGGTCGAACGCGGGTGGTCGTGGTCATCACAGCATTCCCAGCTCGAGCTTGGCCTCGTCCGACATCTTCTGCGGATCCCATGGCGGATCCCAGACCAGATTGACCTCCGCCGATCCGACGCCGGGCACCGATCCGACGCGCAGTTCGACTTCGGCCGGCATCGATTCGGCGACCGGGCAATGCGGCGTCGTCAGCGTCATCGTCACCACGGCATGGCCGTCATCGGTGATGTCGACGCCGTAGATCAGGCCGAGATCGTAGATGTTCACCGGAATCTCGGGATCGTAAATCTCCTTCAACGATCCGATCACCGCTTCGTAGAGATCGCCGCCGGGCTGGCCCGCCGGATCCGCGACGGGTGCCTGCGAAAGGAAACCCTCCAGATAATCGCGCTTGCGCTCGAAGATGTCGCGCGGCGCTTCTGCGTCCTCGACGCGCGCCTTGGGCGGCTTCTCGGCCGCGTCGACTTCCTCGATCTCGATCTTGCCTGCCTCGTTCACCCGAAGATCCTCGTCACTCGTTCGATACCCTTTACCAGCGCCGCGACATCAGCTTCGCTGTTATAAACCCCGAAGCTGGCGCGTGCCGTCGCGTCGACGCCCAGATGCGCCATCAGCGGCTGTGCGCAATGATGGCCGGCGCGGATGGCGACATGGCCCTCATCCAATATGGTGCCGATATCGTGGGGATGAACCCCCTCGATGCCGAAACTGACGATACCCGCCGAATCCTCGGGACCGAACAGCGTGACGCTGTTGATCGCGGACAGTGCGTCGCGCGCCGCTTTCACCAGCGCGGTCTCATGTGCATGGATCGCCTCAAGGCCGATCGCCTCGACATAATCGATCGCGGCATGCAGGCCGAGCGCGCCGACGATGTGCGGTGTGCCCGCCTCGAAGCGCGCGGGTGGCGGCGCATAGGTCGTCTTTTCGAACGTGACCCGATCGATCATCGCCCCGCCGCCATGCCAGGGTGGCATCGAATCCAGTATCTCCGGCCGCGCCCAGAGCACACCGATACCGGTCGGTCCGTAAAGCTTGTGCCCCGAGAAGACGTAGAAATCGGCGCCGATCGCAGCGACGTCGACCGGCAGCCGCGGCACGGCCTGGCATCCGTCGAGCAGCAGCTTCGCGCCGACGCCATGCGCCAGATCGGCGGCACGGCGGATGTCGAGGACAGAGCCGAGCACGTTCGAGACATGGGCGAGCGCGACCAGCTTGTGCGCGGGCGTCAGCATCGCCTGGGCGGCGTCGAGATCGATCCGGCCGTCGGCGGTCAACGGCGCGACGTCGATCTCTACGCCGATCCTGTCGCGCAGCATCTGCCACGGCACGATGTTGGAATGATGCTCGAGCATCGACAGCAGGATGCGGTCGCCGCGCTTCAAATGGGTCTGCGCCCAGCTCTGCGCGACCAGATTGATGCTCTCGGTCGCGCCGCGGGTGAAGACGATCTCCGATGCTGATCCGGCGCCGATGAAGCGTGCGATGCGCTCGCGCGCCGCCTCATACGCGATCGTCATGTCGGCGGAGCGTTGATAGACGCCGCGATGGACGGTGGCATAGGTCTCGGCATAGGCGCGATCGATCGCCGCGATCACCGATGCCGGCTTCTGTGCGGTCGCGGCGGTGTCGAGATAGGCCCAGCCGGCCGGGATCGCCGGGAAGTCGGCAAGATGGTCGAGCGGGCGGGTGTCGGCGAGCGTATCCATACTCAATTTCCGTTCGTGTCGAGCGAAGTCGAGACACGCTCGCGCGATGCACCGGGTCCCTCGACTTCGCTCGGGACAAGCGGTGACTGATCCAACCAGGCGTCCGCATCGGCGATAAACGCTTCGCGCACCACCTCCTCGCCGATCCGCGCAAGCGCGTCGGCGACGAAGGCCCGGGTCAGCAGGGCTTCCGCCTGTTGCGGCGGGATGCCCCGGCTCTGCAGGTAGAAGAGCGCGTTGCGATCGAGCTCGCCGACGGTCGCGCCATGCGCACACTTCACGTCGTCGGCGAAGATCTCCAGCTCCGGCTTCAGATTGACCGTTGCGGTGCGCTTGAGCAACAGGCCGCGCAGCGATTGTTCGCCATCGGTCTTCTGCGCATGGCGCGCGACCTCGACGCGCGCCGCAAGGCTTGCGGTCGACCGGTCGGCAGCGACCGCGCGCCAGGTCTGACGGCTGGATCCGTTCTCGGCGGCATGGCGCAGGACCACCGCCGCTTCCTGACGCTGCTGCCCGCGGCAGAGCAATGTGCCGCCCATCTCGGCAAAGGCGGCCTCGCCGTGAAGGTTGATCGTCGCGTCGATCCGGCTGTCGGCATGGCCGGCACCCAGAATGATGGTGACTAGGCTCGCGCCCCGGTCGACCTCCGCCTCGTCGCGCAGCGAGACGAAGCCGCCCGACTGGAGCAAGCGCACCGAACGCATCAGCCGCGCGCTCGGCGCCAGCTCGATCCTGGTCAGGCGGTTCGACCAGCCGGTGCCGACAAAGGTTTCGACGATACTGGCCTGCGCATCGCCGGCCAACACGATGCGGCCGGGCAGATGATTGGCGCCGCCGGTGGCGACATGGACGATCTCGACCGGGCCGGACGTCGCATGATCGACCCCCAGCGCAAGCGTCCAGCCGGTGCCGGTCGCGGCGCGGCCGAGCGGATGGTCGGTAAAGGCCTCGACGGCGCCCAGCGCCACGCCCTGCGGATCGCTGGCAGCCGCGTCGAACACGCCGTCGACGAAGACGAGACGCGGACCGCCGAGATCCAGGAAAGGCAGGTCGCGCAATTCGGCGGGCTGATGCGCCGACGCGGCAAGCGCCTCCAGGCCCGAAAGATCGGACCAGCGCCACGCCTCCTCACGCTGAGAGGGAAGCGCGAGACTCACGCCGCGAGCGCTCCGTAACCTTCGCGCTCGAGTTCGTGCGCCAGCTCCTTGCCGCCCGAACGGACGATGCGGCCCGCGCTCAGCACATGGACGAAATCGGGCTGAACATAGTCGAGCAGCCGCTGATAATGGGTGATCAGCAGCACCGCCCGATCGGGCTTGCGCATGATGCGGTTGATGCCTTCGCCGACGATGCGGAGCGCGTCGATGTCGAGGCCGCTGTCGGTCTCGTCGAGGATCGCCAGCTTGGGATCGATGATCCCCATCTGGACCATTTCGTTGCGCTTCTTCTCGCCGCCCGAGAAACCGACATTCACTGGGCGCTTGAGCATGTCCATGTTCAGTTCGAGCGCATCCGCCTGCGCGCGCGCCAGCTTCAGGAACTCGCCGCCCGAGAGCGGGGTTTCGCCGCGATTGCGCCGCTGGCTGTTCAGGGCCTCACGCAGGAACTGGACGTTGGAGACGCCGGGGATCTCAACGGGATATTGGAACCCGAGAAAGAGCCCCGCCGCGGCGCGCTCGTGCGGCGCCATTTCGAGCAGGTCCTGCCCGTCGAAATCCACCGAACCGCCGGTCACCTCGTAACCGGGCCGGCCGCCGAGCGTGTAGGCGAGCGTCGATTTGCCCGCGCCATTGGGCCCCATGATCGCATGGATCTCGCCCGGGTTGAGCGACAGCGTCAGCCCCTTGAGGATTTCCTTGCCATCGACTTCGGCGTGGAGGTCTTGGATCTTGAGCATTTCAACCTTTTCCCGACCGCACGCGCGCGGCGAATTCTTCCAATATGGCGGGCTTGCGCGCCTCGATGCAGGTTCGCATCGCATCGGCGGCGACCTTGCCCTGCTTTGCGCACTTGGCGGCGCTCTTGCACAATTGCGCGTCCACCGACGGACTGCCGCTCGACTCGCTTAGCCCGCAGGCGAACTTCCCCCGCGCGTCGCGACTGAGGATCACCGACAGCGACTGAAGCCGGCGGCCCATCACCACGATCTCGCTCTCGGCCGCCACGGGAGCAGCCTGCAGCAATGCCGCCGCGACCAGCCAGATCACCCGACACTTCCCTCAAGGCTGATGCCAAGCAGCTTCTGCGCCTCGACCGCAAATTCCATCGGGAGCTGCTGCAGCACTTCCTTGGCGAAACCGTTGACGATCAGCGCCACCGCCGCCTCTTGATCGAGGCCGCGCTGCATCGCGTAGAACAGCTGGTCATCACTGATCTTGCTGGTCGTCGCCTCATGCTCGATCTGGGCGCTGGGATTGCGCACCTCGATATAGGGCACGGTATGCGCGCCGCACTGGTCGCCGAGCAGCAGGCTGTCGCACTGGGTGAAGTTGCGGACATTCTCCGCGGTCGGCCCGACGCGGACGAGCCCGCGATAGGTGTTGTTCGAATGGCCGGCGCTGATCCCCTTCGACACGATGGTCGAGCGGCTGCCCTTGCCGAGATGGATCATCTTGGTGCCGGTATCGGCCTGCTGCCGATTGTTCGTGACCGCAACCGAATAGAATTCGCCGACGCTGTTCTCGCCTGCGAGCACGCAGGACGGATATTTCCAGGTGACGGCCGATCCGGTCTCGACCTGGGTCCAGCTCACCTTGCTGTTGCGCCCCTGGCAGAGCGCGCGCTTGGTGACGAAATTATAGATGCCGCCCTTGCCCTCGGCATCGCCGGGATACCAGTTCTGGACGGTCGAATATTTGATCTCGGCATCGTCGAGCGCGACCAGTTCGACGACGGCTGCGTGAAGCTGATTCTCGTCGCGCATCGGCGCAGTGCAGCCTTCGAGATACGAGACGTAGCTGCCCTTGTCGGCGACGATCAACGTGCGTTCGAACTGGCCGGTATTCTCCGCATTGATTCGGAAATAGGTGCTGAGCTCCATCGGGCAGCGAACGCCCTCCGGAATGTAGACGAAGGTGCCGTCGGAGAACACCGCGCAGTTGAGCGCCGAGAAATAATTGTCGTGCTGGGGCACGACCTTGCCCAGCCACTTCTTCACCATTTCGGGATATTCGCGGATCGCCTCGCTGATCGAGCGGAAGATGACGCCCGCTTCCTCCAGCTCCTTGCGGAAGGTGGTCGCGACCGAGACGCTGTCGAACACCGCGTCGACCGCGATCTTGCGCGCGCCCTCGACGCCGGCGAGCACCTTCTGCTCCTCGATCGGAATGCCGAGCTTGCGATAGGTCTCGAGGATCTCGGGATCGAGCTCGTCGAGCGACTTCAGCGACGGCTTCTTGCGCGGCTCCGCGTAATAATAGGCGTCCTGATAATCGATCGGCGGGATGGAGAGCTTCGCCCAGTCGGGCGTCTCCATCGTCAGCCAGTGGCGATACGCCTTCAGCCGCCATTCGAGCATCCATTCGGGCTCGTTCTTCTTCGCCGAGATGAAGCGGACGGTGTCCTCGTTCAGCCCCTTCGGTGCGAAGTCCTGCTCGACGTCGCTGGAGAATCCCCATTCATACTGGCTGGCCTTGTCGGCAGCGGCTTGGGCTTCGGCATTCCTGGTGGCCATTACGCGGCTCCCGACAGGCTGGCGAGGCTGACCCCGGCCAGCGCGCCGCGGACCGCGGCATTGGCGACATTCATATGCGGCTTCACATGGCACACGGCTTCGCGCGCGCAATCATGGCTGCCATGTTCGGTACAGACGGTCATCGCGATCGGCCCTTCGACCGCCTCGACCACATCGGCGAGGCTGATCGTCGCTGGGGGGCGAGCGAGGCGGACGCCACCCCCGGTGCCGCGGCTCGATTCGAGCAGGCCTGCGGCAGAGAGGCGGCTGACCAGCTTCTGCGCGGTGGGCAACGGGATGCCGGTCTCCGCGCTCAGCGTCGTCGCGTTCATCTTGCGGAAGCCGCAATTGCGCGCTGCGGCCGACATCATCACGACGGCATGATCGGCTAGGCTGGACAGGCGCATTGTTGCGAATGACTCTCAAATCGGATCGATTCGATCCGATTGGGCATATGGCGGTGCAAGGCCGCGCGATCAACCCCGGAAACCGATTTGGCGATATCGAGCAAGCGGACCGTTGCGATCCATCCAACCATGTCCTTCACCTGAAGGGCGAAATGAGTTTGAAAGACGCGGTGTATGGAAAATACACGCGATCCTCCGCGTGAACCCATCAACCTTATAGCTCTGTCGAGCCAGGGATGGTTCGCGCGGAGCCGCGGAGGGGAGAAATGTCGCGGCTGTGGAAAATCGGAGAGGCGGTCGATCAGGTCTGATAGATGATGGGATCCACCTGACCCGCCAGGTCGGCCCGTTTCAATGTCAGCCGCGCCAGGGTCGGCAGATCCTCCTGGAAACGGCCGGGCGTCACGCCGGTAAAAGCCTTGATCTCTCGGATGAAATGCGACTGGTCATAAAAACTGCCGTTGATCAGTTCGCCCATGTCCGCTTCGCCGCGTGCCAGCGCGATCGCGGCGCGCAGCGCGCGATATTTGCGTGCGAGCAATTTGGGCGGCGCGCCATAGAGCCGTTTGCACTGCCGCTCGACCTGGCGTCTCGACAGGCCAAGCCCGGCGACAAGATCGCCCACCTGTGGCGATAGCGAGGCAGCAAGCCATTCGTCGACGATGCGTGTGAACCGAAGCGGTGCTTCGTCGATCCGCCGCGCCAGCGAATGCATCATGCGATTGCCGATCACGACCTTCGCCTCCAGCGAAGGGGCGTTGTGCAATTCGGTCATCACCGCGTTGAGCCCAGGCCCGAACAGCTGAGTCGCATCGACCGCGCGATTGACCATCGTCGATGCCTCGAATCCGATCAGTGCACCCCAGCCGGCGGGAAGCAGGCCGGCGCCGAACAGATGGACGGGGCCGACCACGCGTACATGCGTGTTGCCCGTGGTCGGCCCGACGATCGAGATCGCCGGCGCCGCCTGCTCATGTCCGTCGGCAAAGCGATAATAGCCTTCGCCGGCAAGCAGGAAGCGGAACTGCGCGAAATCGGCGCGTTCCTGATCCTCGAACACCGGCAGGTCCGCGCGGAATTCGTAGAAGACGGAGAGATAGTCACGCAGTTCTGGCGCCGGGGCAGCATAGTCCAGCGAAACCGGCTGCGGCTCGGCCTGTTCTATAGTTTCGGACATGGATCGGCCCCCAGATCACCAGCGCGAACGCGCCATGCATTCCATTCAAACGCACAAAACGGATTTTCGACCAAGGCCGGCGCGGAACAGGACGCAAAAAAAGGCCCGGCCGGAAAACCGGCCAGGCCCCGTGAGTGAAAGAACTCCGTTTCGGGAGCTCTTCGGGTCGCAGAGTCTTTCTACGCGCTTCACACGGGCCGGTATTGTACGGAATCGACACATGCTGTGTAAATTATTGCTTTCCTTCGCGCGACTTGCGTCGCGCGATCGGGATTGCTGCGCTGCAATCCAGGCATCGGCCTGTTCTTCCAGTATATCGATCAGAGTCCTGGAACATGTCTTTAGGCCGAAGCGAAGCTTTGACCCTGTCGCACGGCGCTGGCATAGGCGGGCCATGGGGCTTTATTCGATCGTCAGACCGATGGTGTTCACGCTCGATGCGGAGCGCGCGCATGGCTTGACGCTTGCGGCGCTCAAGCTGAAGCCGACCGCACCGCCGCCGCCGTCGGATCCCGTGCTGGCGATCCGGATCGCGGGCATCGATTTTCCCAATCCGATCGGGCTAGCCGCCGGCTTCGACAAGGACGGCGAAGTGCCCGACGCGATGCTCGGGCTGGGCTTCGGCTTTGTCGAGATCGGTACGCTGACCCCATTGCCCCAGGGCGGCAATCCCAAGCCACGGCTGTTCCGCCTGGCCGAGGATGCAGCGGTGATCAACCGCATGGGTTTCAACAATGGCGGACAGGCCGCCGCACTCCAGCGCCTGTCCGGACGCGCAGGGCGAGGTGGCATCATCGGCGTCAATATCGGCGCCAACAAAGACAGCGTCGACCGCATTGCCGATTATGTACAGGGCGTGCGCGCGATGGCGCCCGTGGCCGATTATCTGACGGTCAATATCTCGTCGCCCAACACCCCCGGCCTGCGCGCGCTGCAGGATGCCGGTGCGCTGACCGCCCTGCTCGACGCGGTGATGGACGTGCGCGGCATCGACGGACCGCCGCTGTTCCTGAAGGTCGCGCCCGATCTGGAGCCTGCGGATATCGACGATATTGCGCGGATCGCGATCGATGCGCGGATCGAGGGGCTGATCGTTTCCAACACCACCATCGCCCGCCCGCCGCTCGCAAGCCGGCATGGCGGGGAAACCGGCGGCCTGTCGGGTGCGCCGCTCAGGGACGTGGCGCTTCAGCGTATCCGCGATTTCCGGACGGCAACGGGCGGGGTCCTGCCATTGATCGGTGCCGGTGGAATCGCAAGCGGCGAAGACGCCTATCAACGCATCCGTGCGGGCGCGAGCCTGATCCAGCTCTATTCGGCTTTGGTCTATCATGGGCCGGGACTGGCGCGGCGCATCGCCCGCGAGCTCAAGGCCTTGCTCGAGCGCGACGGCTTCACCAAGGCAATCGAGGCCGTCGGCGAGCCCTGAGCTTATCGACGCTTGCCGCTACGGCAAACCGCTCTACTATCGAGGAAGATTCAAGCGACACGGGGGCACCGTGCCTTGTGGAGAGGCCATGCGCGAACTCGAATATTTCCCCAATCTCGTCACCATGTTCTTCACGCGTGCTGCGGAAAAGGGTGACGCACCCTTTTTGTGGCGCAAGGAAAACGGGCGCTGGACTTCGCAGAGCTGGCGCGAGGTGGCGAACCAGGTCGCCGCGCTCGCCGCCGGGCTGAAGCGGATCGGCCTGCGCCCCGGCGAGCATGTCATGCTGGTTTCGGAGAATCGCCCGGAATGGTGTATCGCAGATCTCGCGATCATGGCGGCGGGCTGCGTGACGGTGCCGACCTACATCACGAACACCGAACGCGACCATCACCATATCCTGGAGGATAGCGAGGCGCGCGCGGTGATCGTCTCCACCGACAAGCTCGCCCGTGCGGTGATGCCGTCAGTCGTCCGCTCCTCGCGCGTCCGTGCGGTCATCGGCATCGAAAAGATGCGGATCGGCCAGACCGGCGACACGGTATTTCACGACTGGCGCGCACTGATCGACGGCGAGACACCCGATGTCGCCGCGATCGCCCGCGACTCCGAAAATGTGACGCGCGACGATCTGGCGTGCATCATCTACACCAGCGGCACCGGTGGAAGCCCCCGCGGCGTGATGCAGCATCACGGCGCGATCCTGCACAATGTCGCGGGCTGCACCACCGTCATCTCCGAGGATTTCGGCTGGGACGACGAGGTGTTCCTCTCCTTCCTGCCACTGTCCCACGCCTATGAGCATAGCGGCGGGCAGTTCTTCCCGATCGGGCTGGGCGCGCAAATCTACTATTCCGAAGGGCTCGACAAGCTGGCCGCCAATATCGAGGAGGTCCGCCCGACGATCATGGTCGTCGTGCCGCGCCTGTTCGAAGTGCTGCGCCAGCGCATGGTGAAGACCATCGAGAAACAAGGCGCATTGCCGCAGGCGTTGCTGAAGCGTGCGCTGGGGATCGGAGCCAAGGATCTGAAGGGTGGCTTGCCCTTCTGGGACAAGCCGATGGACATGATCCTGAACCGGACGCTGCGTCCCAAGATCCAGGCGCGCTTCGGCGGCCGGATGAAAGCGATGGTCTCCGGTGGGGCGCCGCTCAATCCCGATATCGGCGTGTTCTTCCATTCGCTCGGCCTCACCCTGTTGCAGGGCTATGGCCAGACCGAGTCTGCGCCGGTCATCTCGTGCAACCGGCCAAAGGCGGGGATCAGGATGGACACGGTGGGCCCGCCTTTGCCCAATACCGAGGTCGCCATCGCCGAGGATGGCGAGATACTGGTGCGCGGCGAGCTGGTGATGAAAGGATATTGGCGCAATCAGCCCGAGACCGATCGCGCGCTTGTCGATGGCTGGCTCCACACCGGCGATATCGGCCATATCGACGACAAGGGCCGCATCGTCATCACCGATCGCAAGAAGGATCTGATCGTCCTCGACAAGGGTGACAATGTCTCTCCGCAGAAGGTGGAGGGGATCTTGACGCTCCAGCTCGAGATCGCACAGGCAATGGTGAGCGGGGACAGGCGGCCCTATCTGGTCGGCCTGATCGTGCCCGATGCCGAATGGGCCCGCGAATTCGCCGCATCGCATGGCCTGCCGGCCGACATTGCTTTGCTGCGCGAGCATGAGCCGTTCCGCGCCGCGATCTCGGCTGCGGTCGACCGGGTCAACCGCGACCTGTCGACGACCGAGAAGGTCCGCCGCTTCGTGTTTGCCGATGAGCCGTTCGCAATCGAGAACAAGCAGATGACGCCGTCGCTCAAGATCCGCCGGCACGTGCTGCGCGAGGTTTATGGCCCCCGGATGGATGCGCTCTACAAAGGGTGAGTGCGGGCGGACCGCCGCGCCCACCAGTAGAGCGGTAGGCCACTGGCCATCAGCACGAAGCTCAATCCGCTGACCCAGATGCCCGCACCCCATAGCGCCCAGGCCGAATAGAATAGTCCGATCGCGGCAATGGGAACGGCAATGCGCAGCTTCAGCCCCGCCGCGGCAACGGCGAGGTACAGCCAGAGTGTTGCCGAGGTGGAGAGCAGCGCAAGATAGGTGAACAGATCCGTCATCGCGCGGTTCGAATTGATCAGCACGAAGATCGAGGCGAGCACGCTCGACAATATCAGCGCGCGGACCGGCGTGCCGCGCGCGTCCGTGGTGCCGAACCATTGCGGCAGCAGCCCGCGCCGCGCCATGGCGAGTGGCTGCTCGCCCTGCATCAGCACCCAGCCATTGAGCGCACCCAGCGCGCTGATCGCGGCGAACAGGCCGATCAGAAGCGCCGGTGCCTCCGACCAGAAGCGGGCGACGAAGATCTGGAAGGGAGCGTCGGAACCGGCGACTTCGCTTGCCGGCAGCATCAGCGCGATGCCCGAGCAGATGAGCAGATAGATAAGGCCGGTCAGCAAAGTTCCCAGCATCGTCGCGCGCGGCACGTTGCGATCGGGATTCTCCACCTTTGCGGCGGCGACCGAGCAGCTTTCGAAACCGAGCAGCGCAAACAGCGTCAGCGTTGCCGACGCCGTGATCGCGGAAATCGACAGGCCCTGGGTGGGGAAGGGGGCGATCGCTTGTCCACCCTCGCGCCCCAGCACCAGCGCCATGATGGTCAGCACGACGACGACCGGCACCAGCTTCAGTGCCATGGTGATCACCTGGAAAACGCCCGCCGAACGCGCGCCGCGCAGGTTGATCAGCGTGACTGCCCAGAGCAGCCCGACCGCGAGCAGGGCGGGCAGATGCGGGGTCGTTCCGATCGCGGGCGCGAAGATGCTGATATAGCTGACCGCCGCGACCGCGATGGTGACGTTCGCTGCCCAGATCGAAACCCAGTAGCTCCAGCCGATCAGGAAGCTTGTCGTCCGCCCGAATGCAGCCTCGACAAAGCCGGATGGGTCGCGCGCATCGGGCAGCGCCCGCGTCAGCCGCGCGATCACCAGTGCCAGTGCCAGCGCGCCGCCGATTGTGAACAGCCAGCCGAACACAGCATTCCACCCATAGGGCGCAAGGCTGGCGGGCAGCAGGAACATGCCTGATCCGATCATGTTGCCCATCACCAGGGCCAGACACATCGGGAAGGACAGGCCGCGCGCGACACGTTCCCCAATGTCAGGAGAGGATGGCGGCGCGGGAGGCGGGGTCACGGGAAAGGCTGCAGGCAGGCGTGTTTCAACTCATATACTCTTTCCTGCCCTCTCCCTTGAAAGGGAGAGGGGTGCTCTGCATCAGAACTTCGTGCCGATCTTCAGGCCGATCGTCCGGGGCTGGGCGACGATCGTATAGATTTTTGGCCCGAGCGCGGTTTTCCCCTCCGGATCGCCGCAGACGCCCTCGCCACACTGGACCGTCTTGCCCAGTGCACCGTTCTTGTCGAACAGATTGCGCACGAAGATCTCGGCCGACCAGTGGGGCGCGTTGACGCCCAGCGACATGTCCGCGGTGGTATAGGACGGCAGATCGCCGATGATGTCGCGTTCGGTCAGGCGCAGGTCTGTCGTCCGTCGGCCTTCATAGACCGCGCTCGCCTGGAAATGGCCCTTCATGTCACCGAGCGGGAATTCGTAGCGCGTCAGGATATTGCCCTTGAACTTGGCGGTGATCGGCAGGCGTGTGCCGCTGGGGGCGAGGACCGTGTTGCCTGCCGGCACGCATGTCTTGAAATCCACTGCGCTCTCGCAGAAATCCTGCACGATCTTGGCATCGTTGTACGATGCGCCGGCGCTGAAAGTGAGTTGCGGCGAGACGCGCAGGAATGCGTCCAGCTCCGCACCGCGAATGCGGGCGTTGCCGGCGCTGCGGATCTCGGTCAGGCCGTTGGCGCCCAGGAAGGAGAGCTGGATGTCGGTCCAGTCGAGCTGGTAGATCGCACCGTTCAGGCGGAAACGGTTGTCCGCCCAGCTCGTCTTGAACCCGAGTTCCCAATTGTCGATGAAATCCGCCTTGTAAGGCGGCAATGTCCCGCGCCGGTTGATGCCGCCCGGCCGGTAGCCGCGCGAATGGGTGGCATAGACCATCGCGTTGGGCGTGAACTTGTAGGTCAGGTTCAGCTTGTGAAGGAAGTCGGTGTCCTTCGTCCGCTTGTCGAGGTTGGTACACGGGCTGCCCGCGACGACCGGCGGGCCGAAGCATTGGCGGACGCCCGTGCTGCCATAAGCGCTGGCATAGCCGAAGAAACCGACCAGCGAATTGTCGTATTTGTAGATGCGCGTGCCCATGGTCGCGCTGAGCTTGTCGGTGATGTCGGCGGTGATCTCGCCAAAAGCTGCATAGTCACGATCGACGCGCATCTGCTGAGTCAGCCAGATATCGCTTGCCGTGCCCGGGACGGTGATCGCGTCGGCGATGTTGTCGACGATGTAGTTCTGCTCGATATGATGGGTCTGGCGCTGATAGAAGAAGCCGCCGACGAAACGGACACGCTTGTCCGATGGTGAGTTGAAGCGCAGTTCGTGGCTCTGCTTGGTGAAGCGATCGTCCGACTGGATATACTGGTTCGGATTCACCAGGGCGCCGTTATTGTCGTAGAACGATCCGCCGGCGCCATAGAGCGCGTCGTAGAAATACGCATATTCGGAATAGTCGGACGAGCCCGAGACGCGGCGCTTGAGATAGGCGCCGGCATAGGTGACGTCCCACGATCCGATCTTGCCCTCGATGGTGAGCGCGGCCTGCCACCAGCGATCGTTGAAATGCTCGGGATTATATTGCTGCACTTGCAGCTTGCCGAGCCCCGATTCCTGCCCGAAAATGCCGTGGCTCTTCTGCTTCTGGCCCATCACCTGCGGGCTGATCGTCCAATTGTCGTCCAGGTCGATCTTCAGCGCGGCGCGGCCGCCATAGGTTTCGACGTCGTTATAGTCCTTCTCGACGAAGCGGGCATTGTTCATCGTGATGCCCGATGTCGGGAAAGTGAGCGATCCCGGGATGTTGTCGATATAGCCGGCGTCCTTCTTGTACCAGCCGACGACGCGTGCCGCGATGTTGGACGATATGGGAAGATTGACGAAGCCCTCGGCGATATAGCCCTGGCCGCCATGCGCGACGGTGTTCACCTCGGCATCGAATGCGCCGTAGAAGCCCGACATGTCGGGCTTGTTGGTGATGATGCGGATCGTGCCCGCCTGGCTCGACGAACCATAGAGCGTGCCTTGCGGTCCCGCGAGTGCCTCGACCCGCGCAATGTCGTAGATATGGATGTCGAGCGCGCCCTGGATCGTGGTGATCGGCTGCTCGTCCAGATAGGTGCCGACCGAGGGCTGCGATGCCGAGTGATTGGCGTTCTCGCCACTGGCGACGCCCCGGAAATAGACGTTGGACGATCCTGGCCCGAGCGTCTGAAAACTGACGCTGGGCAGATATCGCGCATAATCGTCGAAATCGGTGACCTGAAGCTGGTCGAGCTTCTCGGTGCCGATCGCGGTGATCGCGATGGGTACGCTTTGCAGATTCTCGCTGCGCTTCTGGGCGGTGACGACGATCTCGTCACTGGCAGCGGCATTATCCGCGGACTGCGGCGCATCCTGCGCAAAGGCCGCGCCGCTGGTGCATAACATGGTCGATCCGAGCAGCGCGAGCGCCGTGCCGCGAAAGGTGGTGGTGGTGATGATGATGGGATTGGTCACGCGCGCCATCTCTATGCCCCCTGTCCATTGACTCCAGACTTGGGCACGAAACTGAGTGGCTTTCCGAAACCGGTCAATTGCTATTCGACAACTGTCTAATTCACGGCGCAACTTGGTTGCGGATGTGTGACGAAATTGCAACGAAACGGTCAAAGTCCTCGTCAGAAAGCGCGGAAGCGCGCTTTCTGGAGCCGGTACCAGCCCGCTCCCCCGCCCAACCACCCGACAGGATCATACTGTATCGGGTGGTTGGGCGGGGGAGCGGGCTGGTACCGGCTTCCTGTCAAAGGAACGTATCGAGATAGCGTTCCAGAACCGGCCCTAGCGCGGTCTTGAGGGGGGACAGCCAGGGTTCGAAGCGTTGCCACTGTCCCACGCCGTCGCGGTTGATCGGGCGGCGTACCTGTTCCGAACTTGCCGTGCGTACTGCGCGATCATTCTCCCAGAAGCGCAGGCATGCCGGATCGAACGGCACACCGACATGATCGAGCAGTGCGCGGACCTGTGCCTCGGTATCCTCGATCATCGTTTCGTGGATCACGCGGTGCACGCGGTCGGGCAGAACGGCGTCGATATGCGTCATCAGCCGGACATAGTCGGCATAATAGCGGCCGAGATCGTCCAGTGCGTAGGAGAAGCCCTGCCCGCGCGCGAAATGCTGCTTGAAGTTGGAGACGCAGCAATCGAGCGGATGGCGCCGCGCATCGATGATCCGGGCATTGGGCAGGATCAGGTGGATCAGACCGGCATGTGCCCAGTTGTTCGGCATCTTGTCGATGAAATAAGGGCGGTCGGTCTTGCGCTGGATGCGCGTGCGCTCAAGATATTCCTCGCCGAGCGCCCTGAGTTCAGCCGGGTCGAGATCGCCCATCATCTCCGGATAGCTGGTCTCTTCGTTCACGGGCTTGCGACTCGCCAGCCGTGCCGCGAGTTGGCCGATATCCGGCAGCTCCTGTGTCCCCTCGATCAGCGGATGACTGGACAGGATCTGTTCGATCAACGTCGATCCGGCGCGGGGCATGCCCAGGATGAAGATCGGATCGGCCGCAGTGCAGCCCTGACCCGTGCGCGCTCGCAGAAACTCGGGCGTGAACGTCGCGATGCTCCGATCGACAAGCCCGGTGATCTCGTCCCGATCATAATCGATCAGGTCGCGGCGCAGCCGGTTGCCCTCGGCATAATGCGCGAAGGCCGGCTCCGAGCGGCCGGCATCCTCATGCGCCTTGCCGAGCGCGAAATGGAGGTGGAAGCGATCCTCCTCGCCCAGCCCCGGATCGCGAAGCGCGCCGGTCATCACCGCGACATCGTCATCGTCCAGCCTGACGGTTTTCAGATTGGCAAGGCTCCACCAGACTTCACCCAGTTCCGGCTGCATCTCGATCGCGCGGCGATAGGCCGCAACGCCATCGGCCTGACGACCGACCGTCTTGAGGACATGGCCATAGCTCATCCAGATCTTTGGCTGGCCCTCGACGCGCGCCAGCAATGCCTCGTAGAGCGCGATCGCTTCGTCATAGCCGCCGACGCGGCCGAGCGCCGCAGCCTTCAGATTGCTGTGCGCGGGATTTCCGGGGTCGTCACCGAGCAGTGCGTCGAGTTCCTCGATCGCGTCCGTCGGCCGATTCTGGCGATACAGCACCATCGCCAGATTCGATCGTGCGGCGGCGAAGGCCGGCGCCAGTTCCAGTGCGCGCCGCAGCAGATTCTCGGCATCGCCATAGCGGCCGAGCCGTCCGGCGAGTTCGGCCATCATGCGGATTGCCGCAACGTCGAAAGGGTTGCTCTTGAGTCGCGGACGCAGGATGCGCTCGGCGACCGAGAGCTGGTTGTCGATCAAGGCGGTCGCGGCTTCCACCAGAATCGGATCGTGCGCCGAGGCGGAGATTGCATCGAGTTCCGCGCGCGCAGCGGCATCGTCGTTGCCCGTTGTGCGGAGCGCGCGGCCAAGCAGGCGATGGGCGTCGGCGTTGAACCGGTCGACGCCGATCACTTCGCGCGCCTGGGCCGCGGCGCGTACCGGATCGGTCTTGAGCAGTCGGCCCGCCAGGTCCAGCGCTTCCTCGACGGTTCCCGATGTGCGTGGCGCGGTGGACATGCCTGCCAGCATTGCGGCTGTGCGGGACGGATGCAAGCCTGTAGCCTTGCCAGCCAACCGATCCGGCATGATCCTGCCGGGCAGCGGACTCTTAACAGTCCGGGCAAAGCCGCGCATAGCGTCCGTCATGGCGAATGACGGCGATCTTTTCGGTTGTATCGAGGCCGGCGGCACCAAGTTCGTGGTCGGACTGGTGCGGCGTGACCGCGTTATCGTTGCGCGCACGCACGTACACACGCGCGCGCGCGAAGAAACTATCGGTGAAGCGATCGCATGGCTGGAGGCCGCGTCCCGGCTCCACGGCCGAATCGCGGGCGTCGGCATTGCGAGCTTCGGGCCGGTCGGGCTCGATCGGAGTAGCCTGGATTGGGGGCATATCCTTGCCACGACCAAGCCGGGCTGGAGCGGCACCGACATGGCCGGCCCTTTCGCGCGCGCCTTTGGCTGTCCCGTCGGCTTCGACACCGATGTGAACGGTGCGGCCCTGGCGGAGAATCTGTGGGGGGCAAGCATGGACGCCGACGTCTCCGCCTATCTGACGGTTGGAACCGGCATTGGCGGGGGGGCGATCGTTCGCGGGGTGCCGCTCCATGGTTTCGGTCATCCGGAAATGGGCCATGCGTTTCCGCCTCGGCATCCGGACGATCGCGATTTTGCGGGTGTCTGCCCGTTTCACGGTGCCTGCTTCGAAGGGCTGGCGAGCGGCCCCGCCATCCTAGCGCGTTGGGGAGCCACGCTGTCGGATCTGCCCGCGAGCCATCCCGGCCATGCGATCGTGGCATTCTATCTGGCCCAACTGACCGTCGCATTGAGCGCGCTGCTGGCGCCGCAACGGATCGTGATGGGTGGAGGCGTGATGGAGGCGCCGGGGCTGATCGCGCGCATTCGAGACGTACGAACCATGATTGCCGGCGGCTATTTCCCAGGAGAGGCGCAGGATGTCATCGTTCCGCCTGCGCTCGGCACGGAGGCCGGGTTGCTCGGGGCGCTTATCCTGGCAATAGACGCGACCTCCCGGGCCTCGATTCACGCTTCAGGCTGTGAAGCCTGAAGTGGCCATGGTCTAGTTCGCCCGGAGCTGCGGTCTCGGCTCCTGGCGGACCTCCACCATCGGCATCGATTCCTGAATGGCTGCGAGCATCGATTTCGCATTTGCGGCCAGGCTGATCCGTTTGACCCTGCCATCGTGCGGATCCCCTTCCAGCACGATGCTGCCGCGACCGGCGAGCCGCCCCGCGACAAGGTAGAAGCCGCGATAAGACAGGCCGGAGAAGAGCATCGCTTCCTTGACGCTCAGGCTGCCCTTCGCGCCAAGCACGCAGAACAGCTTTGCGTCCGGTGTCAGCACCTCGAACCCGTGCTCGCTCTGGAAATAACGGTTGAGGTTCAAAAGGATGTCATATTGTTTGGCATTGGATGCCGCATTGGCCCGAAACTCGATCGGGCCCCCATTCTGACTGCTGCCGGTCATATCACCCCCACACATGATATATATATTAAGTAAAAATATCCTGAGGGGCGGGTCTTGGCAAGGCGCGATTTAGAGGTGGGTACGCGTCCTGTCGGGACGGGCGGCCTGCGCGGATTTTCGCCATTGTCGGGCTGGGGGTGAATGGCTGGCTAGGCGACGCTCGTACTGTTGCCGGCCGAATGGCCGATTCGGAAAACGTCGGAATTTCAGAGTGATTCGCCGATTAGGTCAACTCGCCGGGTAAGGCATGGCATCCACGCGGAGCGGATAATCGCCGAAACTTCGGTTCGAGAGCAGGATTCGCTTCACGCGACGATCCTTGAGATCTGCCTCCATCGTGATCCAGCCGCTATTGGCCAGCCGGGCCAGGACGATATAAAAGCCGCGATATGACAAACCCGAAAGAATCATCGCTTCCTTGACGCTCAGGCTGCCTTTTGTCTTGAGTGTGAAAAGGATCTTGGCCTCGGGCCGCAGGGCTTCGATGCCCACCTGCTCCGAAAAGCGGCGGTTGATCTCCAGGATCTTCTCCACCTGTATATGCATGTTGCTGTGCAAGACCGGCCCCCAAATCATATCCTCAGACCGGCAACATGCGCCGCCGGACAGGCAGTTCATAACTATCTGCAAAATAGGACATCAAACATGGACGCCCCGATCAGGTATTTCAAAGCCATCAAAGTTAAAGTGGCTGAATATAGCGAAATTCACTAGTGCACGGTGGGCAATCGTGAATTGGATAATCCTCTCAGCAGGCAATTCACCCGCATTCTAGTACGATTTACCATGCCGTTTATGCGTCGTGTAATCAAGGTCATGGCCTCCATGACGGCCTCAGTATGAGGCGTACCACGTCGATCACGTCGCGGCGTTGCCGATCGGCCTCCGTGGCGTGCCGTGTGGCAAGCCGTCGAAAGTCGCTACGACCTGCGGATTATCGCACCAATGTGTCACAATGGGAACAGTTAACGCATATATGTGATGCACAGAACGATATATATACAACGGATACCATTAACTGCTTTCTTTGCGTGCAGGGGCCATCTACCAAACGATCACGACTTTCCGGTTGCGCGAGCCGCGTCTGGCGTTGCGTAAGGCTGCGCAGGGTGCGGGGCGAAAAATTAGGCGATCGTTGCCACTTAAAAGGGGTTCTGTATGACCAAGCTTGCGTCTGAAAACGGTACGAACAAATCCAATACCCACGGTGCTGACAAGAGCGCGGCGTCCCAGGGTGTTCGTCCTGTAGCGGATCCCTCGGCCAAGGTGGTCGCTGCGGCCGTCCAGGCGCCGTTGCCCGGTAAGGGTGTCGCCCCGACCATGAAAAAGCTGCTGCCTGAGCAAGCGGATGAAGCCGCCGGCGCGGTGAAGAAAGAGCATGGAGATGCTGATCAGGCTGGCGCGCTCCAAAGCGATGATTCGGCTACGCAGCAACTCGCCATGGTTGATGCGGCTGCTGCTGCGTCGGTTGGTGCACTGTCGCCAGACGGCGGTCAGGGTGACACTGGCTCGAGCTCGGATGACTCGTCGGATGGCGGGATCTCTGCTCCCCTGATCATTGGCGGAGTATTGCTCGTTGGTGGCGGTGTTGCGCTTGCTGCAGGCGGCGGCGGCAATGGCGGCGGCAGCAAGCAGAATGCCGCGCCAGTCGTCACCTCGGCTACCACTGCTACGGTCGCTGAGAATGCGGCTATTACGACGGCAGTTTACACGACAACCGCGACCGATGCGGATAACGATGCGCTCACCTACACGTTGACTGGTGCTGATGCTGCATCGTTCAATATTAGCGCGGCGGGCGTGGTTACCCTGAAGGCATCGGCTGATTTTGAAACGAAGACGTCGTATGCAATCACGGTAAACGTGTCGGACGGCAAGGCAACTACAACTCAGAACGTTGCTGTAACTGTTACGAATGTTAATGAAGCTCCGGTAATTAGCTCGAACGGTGGCGGTGCCACTGCGGCGGTAAACGTGTTTGAAAACAGCACCGTCGTCACCACTGTCACCTCGACCGATCCCGACGCTGGTGCGACCAAGGCGTTCTCGATCAGCGGTGGTGCCGATGCCTCTAAGTTTGACATCAACGCTACCACTGGCGCGCTGAGCTTCAAGGCTGCTCCGGATTTCGAGACGAAGTCGGATGCTAATACCGACAACGTCTACGAAGTTACCGTGCAGGTTAGTGATGGTACTCTCACGGACACTCAGGCGATCTCGGTAACGGTGGTCGACGTGAATGAGGCTCCAACGATAACGTCGGGTGCAACTGGAACGGTTGCCGAAAATGCGGCGATTTCGACGGTTGTATATGATGCGAATGCTACGGACGCCGATGCCGGTAACACTGTAGTTTACACGCTGACCGGTGCTGATGCGGCTCTGTTCAACATCGACTCTGATGACGGTGAGGTGCGTCTCAAGGCGCCAGCGAATTTCGAAGTTAAATCGAGCTATTCGATTAACGTGGTGGCTACCGACAATGCAAACCCTGCTCTTTCGGCCACTAAGGCGGTTACGATATCGGTGACGGACGTCAATGAGGCGCCGACGGCGGTGGTTCTGTCGAACCAGGTTGCTGCAGTTGCCGAGAACAGCGTTGTTACGGGCGGAATCAAGGTCGCGGATATCGCGGTCACGGATGATGCGCTCGGCACCGAGACGCTGACGTTGACCGGCGCGGACGCGGCAAGCTTCGAAATCCGCAACGGGAACGAATTGTTCTACATCGGCGCGAGCCCGAACTTCGAAGCGAAGTCGAGCTATGCTGTTGTCGTCAATGCTGATGACGCCACAATCGGTGCTGTCGGCTCGGTTGAAGCTTCTCAGGCGTTCACGCTCAATGTGACGGACGTCAATGAGGCGCCGACGGCGGTGGTTCTGTCGAACCAAGTCACGACGATCTTGGAGAACAGTGTTGTCACCGGCGGAATCAAGGTTGCGAACATCGCAGTCACGGATGATGCGCTCGGCACCGAGACGCTGACGCTGACCGGCGCGGACGCGGCAAGCTTCGAAATCCGCAACGGGAACGAATTGTTCTACATCGGCACGAGCCCGAACTTCGAAGCGAAGTCGAGCTATGCCGTTGTCGTCAACGCTGACGACGCCACAATCGGTGCTGCCGGCTCGGTTGAAGCCTCTCAGGCGTTCACGCTCAATGTGACGGACGTCAATGAGGCGCCGACGGCGGTGGTTCTGTCGAACCAGGTTGCTGCAGTTGCCGAGAACAGCGTTGTTACGGGCGGAATCAAGGTCGCGGATATCGCGGTCACGGATGATGCGCTCGGCACCGAGACGCTGACGTTGACCGGCGCGGACGCGGCAAGCTTCGAAATCCGCAACGGGAACGAATTGTTCTACATCGGCGCGAGCCCGAACTTCGAAGCGAAGTCGAGCTATGCTGTTGTCGTCAATGCTGATGACGCCACAATCGGTGCTGTCGGCTCGGTTGAAGCTTCTCAGGCGTTCACGCTCAATGTGACGGACGTCAATGAGGCGCCGACGGCGGTGGTTCTGTCGAACCAAGTCACGACGATCTTGGAGAACAGTGTTGTCACCGGCGGAATCAAGGTTGCGAACATCGCAGTCACGGATGATGCGCTCGGCACCGAGACGCTGACGCTGACCGGCGCGGACGCGGCAAGCTTCGAAATCCGCAACGGGAACGAATTGTTCTACATCGGCACGAGCCCGAACTTCGAAGCGAAGTCGAGCTATGCCGTTGTCGTCAACGCTGACGATACCACAATCGGTGCTGCCGGCTCGGTTGAAGCCTCTCAGGCGTTCACGCTCAATGTTACCGATATCGTCGATCTCGCCAACCTGCCGTCCAGCGGCATCTTCAACGCCGGGATCCAGGCTGGTGACTTGGCAGATACCAATTTCCGGTTGACCGATAATGGTGATTTGGCAAGTTCGGTGACGATCATCAATTTTACAGCTAACGACGTGATTGAGCTGTCAAATGCCAATCCGGCATTCGTTGGCTTCTCACGTGAGAATGCGACCGATCTTCGGATCGATTATGCGGACCAAGACGGTACTCTTGCAATCAGCACGATCATTCTCACGAACGTTCTGACTGACGCTTTCTCGAACATCGACAGTGAGGAGAGTGCGAGGGCGGCCATGGGGTTCGGCGCCGCTACGGATTTCTTCCAGTTTGCTTGATCTTAGCGTCAATAATATCAACAGTTTCATTGATCTCTCCTAGGGGTAAATAATATGGCAGTCGTTCAAACTAAATCTGGTGACCTTCCCATTTCGATCGGCGGTTCCGCTGATGTCTATGGTGACAATGCGGCCCAGATCATCACCATTCAGGACACTTCCAACATCGTTTTTCGCAGCGGCTTCAATTCCGGCGCGCGCGATACGATCGTCCTGACCGGGTTGGCGCAGAATTTTGACTTCTCGGTAGTGAATGGCAGCGTCGTGCTGACGAGCGCCGTTGACGGTATCACGATCAGGCTGCCCGTTGGCAGCAACGGAACGAACATTACGTTCGACAACGGCGACAGTCGTGTCCTTTCCGTAAGCGGTACTGGCGCCGGTACGACTTATTCTCTTGGTTCGCAGTCGATCGTTCCGGCTAACAATCCGGGGCCGGTTGATGTGACTCCTGGACCTGGCGTCTACAGTGTTACGGGCAACCCGCAGCAGCTCGAAGGCACGGCGTACATTTTTACCGTCACGCGCACCGATACTTCAGTTGCAAACGAGCAACTCACCTTCAACGTGCAGGGTAACACCAAGGGCGGTACGGTAACGGCAGCCGATCCTGGTGCGGATTTCACCGCGGCAGGCAACACTGTCACCTTCGCCGGAAATTCGGCAACGGCAACCTTCACTGTCAACTTGAATCTCGACAGCGATGTTGAAGGTCTCGAAGGTATTCTGGCGCAAGTGTTCAAAGACGGCAATGTCGTCGGAAGCACAATTGGGCTGATCGAAGATGCCAACAAGGTGGGGCAGACCTTCACGCTGACGCCGGGAATCGACACTGTCGGTTCGGGCAGTCAGACGGATCTGAAGGGGTCTGAGGGCAGCACGAGCGTCATCGGTCAAGACACGATCATCGTCACCGAAAACACTGCCAATGTTTTTGACAATATTGACGGCGGTGCAGAGATCGACACGCTTCGCATTCTCGATGCGGGCACTTTTCTTACCGCCGCTCCTAACTTTACGAACATCAAGGTGCAGAACGTCGAGAACGTCACGTACACTTCGGTGCGTGGGCTGAACGGCGCTGCGATTGACACCAGTGGCTGGACTGGTCTCCAGAACTTTTCGGCTCAGGTCGACACAGGCGCTGATCAGACCTTCAAGTTCTCGACGGAAACTAAGTCGATTGCGCTGACTAACGTCGACGACGGCGATATTACCGTCGTTGGCGGTGCCGGCGTCCTGACTGTCAACGCTCAGACCCCTGGAGATGTCTTTGTCGGCACCACTGGCGGCGACGATAATGCATTCACCGATGTTTTTGTAAATGGCGGCGATGATCTTACGATCAACGACACTGGCAGCGGCTTGCTGACCAATGTTCAAATTAATGGTAATAATGACGACGCAACCATCACTGGTGCCAACATCGCGACCGTTGGCATTACCAATTTGGTCGGTGGCGATCGCCTGTTCAATATCAATGCTAACAATCCGACAATCAATATCAGCAACATCGCTGTAACCGCTCTGGACGTAAATGCGTCTGGCGCTGCCACTTTCAACATTGGTAACAATGTTGTGGGCTTGGACGATCTGAACTCGGATGATGGTCCACTGACCACGGTAAATTATAATGGAGCCGGAAACGTCACGTTTGGTGACCTGAACGTAACGGATAGCAATTTTGATAATCCGGCGGTCGCAACCATCACCAACAATAGCTCGAACGGCGGTAGCCTGACGTTCGATGACATCAACGGTGATGCACCTAGTAGCGGCAGCAATGATCTTCGCACGATCAACCTGAATGCTACGAAAGGTAGCATCACGCTGGACGACATTATTGGCTCTAACTGGGGCGGCTTTGACGGTCCGATTGCGGTCAATGTCACCGGTGCGGGCGCGGTATTTTTTGATACTGTAACTGGTATCGGGACCGGCGGCACCGTGATTACGCGGACTGACGGTGGCAATACGACGATCGGCAACCTTGTTGGTAATGGCCCCTATCGTACCGCGTTGAGCACGCTTACCAAGTTCGACGGGTCGGCGGATACCGGATCTGACACGATGACCTTTGCCGCCGGCAATCAGCGCGCCAATACGTTCGGTGCCGGCGACGATAACGTTGCAGTGCTTGGTGCGCTCGGTGTGGGTGGTTCGCTCGACGGCGGCGTTGGCGGCTTGGACAAACTGTTTGCAGAAGCAAACGTTCTTGCCTCTTGGACCCAGACCAAGACGGCTACGAGCAACTTCAACGAGTTGGTCATCACTCACCAGGTAGCTGGTACGGATGATGTCATAGCGCTTAACAATATTGGCTTCGAAGGTGCGACTACTAACGTAACCTCCGGTGTTGGTCCGGGGGTCGCGACGAAGGAACTCACAACGATCACCATCACGGGTGAATCGACATGGACAGACACGGTGAAGTTCTCCGGCCAGTTCGCTGGACTGACCGACATCGTTCTGGCAGACAAAACTAGCGCTTCAGACATCGCCACAGCGATCGCTAGCAAGATCGACGGATCCCCGCTCTACTCGGCTTCTGCAGCTGGCGGCGTGATAACAATCACGGCTGAAAATGGTGGTCCGATCGTCGACATCAAGGCGGGTGATATCAGCTTCCTGGATGCGGATACATTCGGTGCACCGGCGCTCGAAGCAGGGTCTCCAAGCTATGTTCTCGGCGATGACACTGGTGCAGTAGCGGTTACCGGAGTTAAAGAAGTTCAGACATTGGTCCTGACCGACGTGACGTTGGATGCAGGCCAGTCGATCACCTTCACTTGGGATCCCGACGGTCCGGGCGGCTTCTTTGCGGCACGTACCTTCACCTACACGAACACCACTGGGAACCCACAGACGCAGAATGGCGGCTTCTTGGCTGATGCGATTGTGGCCCAGGCAAATGCGGCGCAGGCTGGTGCCTCTACTTGGGAAGATGTTTGGGTTGCCACCCGCGTAGGTAACAATGTCGTCTTCACTGCGGACTCCGCTCCGCTGTTTGACGAGAATGGTGATCGACCGGCAATTGTTGTCTCGGGCAGCTTGACGGGGGGAGATATCTACTCGCTCGTTGAGACAACTAAGGGTGTTACCGAGGTTGATGCTGATTTCGAAGTATTCCGCATTCGTTTCGATGGTAACACCACCGGCAACGATACGGTCACCTTCGACGGCGTTACGGTGACTTTCAATAACGCGGCTGATCCCAACGCAATGGCGACGCAGTTTGCTGCTCAGTACAATTTGGCTACCACAACCGCTCTCGGGGGTACTCGCGATTGGCAGGCATCGGTCATCAACGTACGCGGTGCATTCTTCGTACAGTTTGATGCTCTTGTTGCCGAGCCACGGACCAACATTGTTTCCGGAGACTTCGTGTTCTTCGACGACAATAACGATGGGACGCCTTTGGCCTCTAATCCGGTCATCCTGCCGCAGGGGACGAACGGCTCGATCACTTTGAACGAGTGGAAGAACGCGTCGACCCTGACGCTGACCTCTGCAGCGGCTATTGTGGATGGCACTGGCCTCGGCGCTACCCACATCGTTAACTTGGCAGCGGGGACTGACACCTCCAGTGACACGTTCAACCTTGTACTCGCTGCCGATGGCAACCACGGCACGGTGCAGGCAAACCTGTTCGAGAACGTGGCCATCCTGACCAGCGGTCAGGTCTCGGGTGGAACTGATACCTTGGTGTTCAATGACACGGCTGCAAAGTCGGTCATCGTAAGCGGTAGTGATGGCCTTACGCTGGACACAAACAGCACGGTTATCTCAAACCTTGATGCTAGCGGCCTCGGCACCGCTGCCTTCTTTACCTGGACAGCAGACGCCAACACGGTCGCGATCACGATCAAGACCGGTGCAGGCGGAAGTGATGTCGACGTTAGCGCTATTCATCTGCCGAATGCCACGGCCGGTGTCCTCGCCAACCCGATTCAGTTCATCGGTGGCTCGGGTAACGATGAGCTTCAGTTGGGTACGGATCTCGGATCTGCTCGCGCTAACATCACTTGGGCGGCGGTTTGGACGTAGTCCATGTTGGCTTCCAGGATGGCGGTAATGACTACAGCAACATCAATGACTTCCATGTTGCGAACGACTCATCTCTCGACAGGCTCGATTTTGATGGTCTTCTGATTGACACTGATGCTGGTGGGTTCGTCGGTAAGGATGAGACACTGGAAGCAACTGCGTCATTCCAGGACTATTTGGACCAGGCCACGAATGGTGCGGTTGGCTCGGTTCACTATTTCCACTGGACGGACGGCAACACGTATGTGGTCCGCGATAACAGTCTCACTGAAGAATTTGTTGATGGTGTGGATCAGGTAATCCGCCTGACTGGCATCCACGATCTGACGGCTATTAACTTCGCTTGATGCGGAGGGGCGGCCTTGGCCGCCACCAGCCACTCAAAAAGATGGCCCCGCGCTTCAATCGAAGCGCGGGGCCTTTTTTAAGGTTGTATTTCAGTACTATAATTGACCGCGGGTTCTCTTCGGCTAACGAGTGCGGAGATACTCTTCTTCAGTGGGGAGATCATCGAAGAATGGCTGGTTCCCGCGGGCTACATATGATGTGCGTGTCAAAAATGCCTCGACCTGGATGTCGCCGACATCGATGCGTGCACACTCTTCTCCTAAGTCTGGCCGGTAGGCCCGATATAGTCCCTTTTCCATAATCACCTCCTCTTCTCGACAAGTTCGTATATACGAACGACGTTCGGGATTTCACCGATTTAAATTCATCCTCGGCTGGCAAAGGCGGAGAGCGGGGCTTTTGCTGCTTAGGGCAAGCCGATATGGTCCAACGATGCCGAGGCTCTCAAGTGCCCGCCTGTGCGGCGATGTCGTGTTTCATGTTTAAACTGTTTGTCTGTTGCCTTCATAGTAGGAGTTTCCGGTGAGCGATTGGTCGCATGGCTATAATGTGTCCCATGGGTACACTTACGGATTCTACAAGGAGTTTGCTCCCGACTGGTTGGACTTCTGTGCGCGCCTTGCGGGGTTCGTCGCTCCTAGCCGTAGCCCTTCTGGTTCGTTTCGTTTCCTAGAACTGGGTTGCGGCCAAGGCGCCGGTCTTTGCATGCTGGCGGCCTCCAATCCAGACGGTGATTTCATTGGGATTGATTTCAATCCAGAGCATGTCGCGCACGCCAGCGCGCTTGCGATTTCGAGTGGCTTGACGAACATTCGTTTTATTGAAGCGGATTTTGCCGAACTAGGCGCTGCCTGGCCCGAAGAGCTAGGCCAGTTTGAGTATGTTGCACTGCACGGCATTTACAGTTGGGTGCCCGTCCCGGTCCGCCATGCGCTGATCAAGTGCTTGGAGCACGCGGTGCCGGCCGGTGGCCTTGTTTATAACAGCTACAATACCAAACCCGGCTGGGTCAGCACGCAGCCATTCCAGCACATCGCGCGCCGTCTCCAAGTGACGGGCGCTTTGACCGGCCCTCAAGCGATTGATCAAAGCATTGAGTTATTCGAAAGCTTAGCTGCGAATAGTTCAACAATGTTCCAAGCGTTGCCGACGCTTAAGAATCGCGTCGAATCAGTCAAAACCCAGAATCGCAATTACCTGATACAGGAGTACCTCCACGACTATTGGTATCCATTCTGGTTCTCGGAAGTGGCCGAAGAATTTGGATCTGTAAAATTAAATTATGTAGGTTCAGCCACGATCGTAGAGCAAATGCTCCCGGGAGTTCTTCAAGCCGAAAGCCGGGCAATTGTAGAGAAGCAGGCTGATCCTATACTTCGGCAAGAGATTATGGATTGTGCGATAAACCAAAGTTTTCGCCGTGACATTTTCTGCCGTGGCGCTCGGCGAGGATTTGGTACCGGGTTCGAGCTAATCCTGCCGACCGTTGTTCATTTGCTTAATTCACCCAAGGATGATTCGCTTAAAGTTTCCACGGGCTTTGGTGAATTGGCGGTTAAGCGGGAAATATTCTGGCCGATCATCGAGCGGCTTCGCGAAGGCCCTTGCACGGTATCTGAATTGGCAGCCCTTCCTGAGATGGCTAAGCAAGGGCTGCAGGGAACGGTCCACACAATCATGTTGTTAATGCAGTCAGGAGCGATCTGTTGTGGTCGAGAAAGGCCGGCCGTGGCCGAGGTAGCTCACCGCTTCAATACGGCTTTGGCAGCAGCAGTTAGCGGCGGCGCACCGTATAATTTTATCGCTTGCCCGGCACTAGGATCTGCCCTCGGTCTTTCCGATGTGGATTATTTGCTCATTGATGTCTGGCTGACACAGTCCGACTGTGACGAAGGGGCATTGGCACAGGGTTTGGTGAGCCGGCTAAGGAAGCTAAATCGCAGCCTTTCGGCGAATAATGCTCCATTAGAGGGCGACGCCCTCGACCAGCGGATTGGCCAGCTTGCTAAAACATTCTTGACCGAGCAGTTGCCACGTTGGCGCAATATGCAGGCTTTGCCTTAAGGCGCGAGGGAGGGCATTATGCAATATTGGCGCAAAATCGGCGATTGTGATTTCGACGAACTTGAATCGTTTGCATTACGTTAATTGCCAGATTATATGTTTTTAGTAGGTGGATTTCGGGGATGGGTTCGCAGCTGGGCATGGGCTCGGTTTGCGCCGCTGGCCCATTTGGGGATGGTTTCATGCATTCTAAGGGCTTGCGGAGCGCAGCAGCGGCGGGCGGCTTGTTGCGAAATCGGAACATGTCCATCAGAGGCAGTGGCAAGAATCTTATCCGCCCGGTGTATAATTCGTTCAATCACCTGATTGAGATCAATGCACCGCCAGAACGTTGGATTGGTGGAATATTTAAGCGTATATTGTTGCTGCAAGTCCCTAAAATGTCAGGATAATTGATGGTCGACTTGCGGTGCTGGTGCGGCGCCGACATCTTCGGCGACAGTGATTTGCAGCTTGTCGCGCGACAAAAATCGGCGTTAGGCGGACGGGTGCCTGCACGATGATCATGGATAGAATGTCATGAATCTGGAGAGATTTTTTAGTCTGCTTTGTGCAATGTTATGCTTTGGCTATGCGTCGCCTCTTGCAGCGGAAGGAGTGGCTCCAGCCGTAGCTGTTAAAACTGAGGCCGAGGCGCCAGGTCTCGAAGCAGCGCCATCAATCTCTAGGCGAACTTATGGACCACCTACCGATCCGACGATTGACAGCGCTCCAGTCGTAATTCCAGCTCCTCCGGGGGTGCCGGCAGCTCTGCTCAATGTAGCGGAAATCGCGACGGAAAATTATCCCACCATTCGTACCGCTGAGGCCGAGCTGCGTGCATCGCGTGCCGAGTTGCGCGGTGCACGGTGGTTGCGATATCCGAGCTTGAGTGTCGAGGCGCTGGCGATCACTCGCGGATCGCAGACCGCGGCACAGAACGGCGTTGCTGCCAACGCGACGATCGAACAACCGATCTTAACCTTTGGCAAAATTGGGGGCACTATCGACCGGGCTGAGGCGATCTGGTTGGTGCGACGTGCTGCTGTTGATGAGACTGCGCGTGAGGTCGCGCTGCGCGTCATCGATGCATTTTATAATGTCGCGCTTGCCGCGCGCCGACAGGCGGTCCTCGAAGATGGCTTGGCCCAGCATAAGACATTGCTCGCGACGATTTCAAATCGCGTCCAGCAGGAAATTAGTGCGGAATCCGATCTCGATCTTGCCACGTCGCGTGCTGCACAAATTGAACAGGAACTGGCGCTCACGCGTGCGCAACGCACTGCGAGCTATAGCCAGCTAGTCGAACTGGTCGGGACAACCTCGATCAACCTCGGCAATGTGCCCGAATATGATCCGGCGATCTCTCACCCGACAGAAGTCGGCGCGATTGATCGGGCGCTTGCCTGCGATCCCAAGCTCCAGCGGTTGAGGGCACAGGTGCTCGCCGCCCGCGCCGAGGCAAAAGTTGCCAAGGCCGGCCTGTTCCCACAGCTGCTCGGCCAGCTTTCGCACAATGAAATCACCGGTACGCGCGCCGGCGTGGCACTGCGCGCGCAGACGGGCGCGGGCCTGTCGCAGCTTGCCGCGGTGGGCGCGGCGCGCGCGCGCGTTGAGGGCAACGAGTTCAATATCTCGACCGCCGAGCGGGAATTGCGCGAGGCATTACGTCTCGACTTCGTGACCAATCGCTCAGCGCGCGAACGCGTCGCTGCAGGCGCGCGTGCCTCGACCACGTCGGAGCAAGTGACTGAATCCTACAAGCGGCAGTTCATCGCCGGCCGCCGGACATGGCTGGACGTGATGAACGCGGTGCGCGAAGCAACCAATTCCGAGATATCGGTGGCCGACGCAGAAGTCGGCGCAATGTCTTCGAACGCGCGCATATGGTTGCGCACGTGCGGATGGCAGCCGCGCCCGATCGACGCCGAAAAGGTGGATTCAGGCAAATGACGACAGATACCAGCATCCGCGGTGCCGTGGAGCTTTTCGCCCAGACCAAGGGCATTTCGCTGGCACCCAAATGGGACCATGACCTTGACGGGCTCGAGCTCAACCTAGGTGCCACCGATGTGGCACAGCTTTGCGCGCAGCTTGCCTGGCCGGCACCGGTCCCGTTCCATTCGCGACCGCGGGCAGACCAGTTTCCGCTGCTTGTCTACACGCCGGAGATCGGCTGGGCCGTTGCCGAGCAATGGGAAAGCGAAGAGCTGATCCGGCTTTCGGGCCTGCATCTGCCGTTGCTCGAATATCATAGCGATCTGGTTTTCTTCGACGTCGCTTTCCCAGATCCGCTGGGCGGCGAAAAGACGCCGAGCGCGATCTCGATCTTCTGGCGTGCCGTCATGAAGCGCAAGGGCGTGCTGGTTTCAGCGACGCTCGCGACCATCTTCGCGAACATCGTCACGCTCGCGACCTCGCTCTATTCGATGCAGCTGTTCGATCGTGTCATCCCGCTCGGCAGCTATTCCACCCTGTGGGTGTTGACCGTTGGCGTCATGATCGCGCTTGCTATCGATTTCGTGCTGAGAACGGTCCGTGCGCTCATGATCGAGCGCGAAGCGGCCGAGATCGACGCCGAGGTTTCCGAATATTTCTTCGCGCGCGCACAAGCGGTGCGAATGGATGCCCGCCCGCCGGGCATCGGCACCATGGCTGCGCAGCTCCGCGGGCTGGAGCAGGTTCGCGGCGTCATGTCGTCGGGATCCTTGTTCCTCATCGCCGACCTGCCCTTCGCGCTCTTCTTCATCGTCGTGATTGCGATGATCGGCGGCGTCGTCGCGATCGTGCCGATAATCAGCCTGCCGATCGCGCTGTTGATGGCATTCGGCCTGGCCCGGATGATCCGCAACGGAACCGATCGCGCGCAGGTGAGCGGCAACCGAAAGAACGGCATGCTCGTCGAATCGCTCGATGCGGCCGAATCGATCAAGGCGGGCCGCGGCGGCTGGTTCATGCTGGGCCGCTGGAATCGCCTCATCCGCGAAGTCCATCACTATGAGGATCCGGTGAAGCGGAGCTCGGCGATGGCCGGCTCGGTCTTCTCGACGCTCCAGCAGATCGCCTATGTCGCTCTCATGGCGGTCGGCGCCTATGAGGTTGGCACGGGCAATATGACGTCGGGCGGCCTGCTTGCCTGTTCGATCATCGCCGGCCGCGTCAACGGCCCGCTGATCGCCCAATTGCCTGGCCTGATCGTGCAATGGGGCTATGCGCGTTCGTCGCTCAAGGCCCTGGACAGCATCCTCAAGCTGCCGCTCGACCGCACGTCGAGTGAATCGTCGCTACGGCCCGGCAGCCTGGCCGGACCGATCCAGATCGACAATATCAAATTCGCCTATCCCGGCGCGCGCGAAGGGCTCGACGTTCCCAAGCTCGAATTCCGGCCGGGCGAGCGCGTCGCCATCATTGGCGGCGTCGGATCGGGCAAGACGACGCTGCTTCGCGTCCTGGCCGGCATCTTCCATGCTCAGGTCGGCACCGCCAAGATCGGCGGCCTGGATCTGACACAGATCGCCGACGATGTGCTGCGTCAGCATATCGGCTATCTGCCGCAGGATTTCCGTCTGGTGAACGGGACCCTCCGCGAGAATCTCGCAATGGGCATGGGCAATGTCGGCGACGATGCGGTGATGGAAGCTGCGAAGAAGACCGGCCTCGTCAACATGATCTCGGCGCATCCGCTGGGGCTCGACCTTCCTATCCAGGAGGGTGGCCGCGGGCTTTCCGGCGGGCAGCGCAGCCTGGTCGGCATGACGCGCCTGTTGCTTGCCAACCCGACTGTCTGGTTGCTCGACGAACCGACCGCGAATCTCGATCAGAATTCCGAGGTCGCGGTGCTGGCGGCTATGGAAAAGGCGCTTGGTCCGGAGCAGACCCTGCTGATCGTCACGCATCGCCTGCAATTGCTTGCGCGTGTCCAACGCGTGATCGTGATGGGCAATGGTCGCGTCCTGATCGACGGGCCGACAGCCGAAGTGATCCAGCGCCTCCAGCCCAAACCGCCCGCGCAGCAGCAGCAATCCAAGACGGTTTCCCCGATCACCGCTACGGCGGGCCGTTGATCCAATCATCGAAAGCCTGAAGCCATGTTCAAACCGCTGAAGACGTCGACGTGGATCATCGTCACCATCGCCGTCGCGCTCGTCGCGTTCATCACCTGGTCGCTCTGGGCCGAGCTCGATCAGATCACACGTGCCCCGGGCAAGGTGATTCCGATCGGCCGTGTCCAGATCATCCAGAGCGCCGATGGCGGCGTGATCGGTGAGATTCGGGTCCGCGAGGGCGATCTCGTCAAGCGCGGCGAATTGCTGGTGGTGCTCGACAAGGTCAAGCTGACGGCAGGGGTGACCGAGAGCCGTGCCAAGGTTGCGGCGCTCAAGAGCCAGATGGCTCGCATCCAGGCCGAACTCTACGACCGTCCGTTGAACTTCCCGGCGGACGTGGTCCCCTATACCGAGTTCGTCGCCAATCAGCGCCAGCTCTATCTGAAGCGCCGCGAAGCGCTGCAGTCCGACCTGTCGGCACTCCGTTCGATGAAGGCGCTGATGCAGGAAGAGCTGAACCTCAACCTGCCGCTGGTGAAGAGCGGTGACGTCGCCCGTTCCGAAGTGATCCGCATGCAGCGTGGGATGGTCGACGTCGAAGGCCAGATCTCGGGCAAGCGCGCGAAATATATCCAGGATCTCCAGACCGAATTCGCAAAGACCGAGGAGGACCTCGTCACCGCGCAGCAGGTGGAGGCGCAGCGCGAGGACGCCCTAAAGGGGACTGACCTGATCGCCCCGACCGATGGCATCGTGAAAAATGTCCGCCTGACGACCGTCGGCGGTGTGCTGCGCGCCGGCGACGAAGTGCTGCAGATCGTGCCGACCGGCGAGAAGCTGATCGTCGAGGCGCAGGTGGCGCCGCGCGACATCGCCTTCGTCAAGGTGGGCCAGACCGCTTCGGTCAAGTTCGACGCCTATGACAGCGGCATCTATGGCGCCGGTCACGGCAAGGTGACCTATATCAGTCCGGATACGCTGGCGGAGCAGCGCCAGGATGGAACGCAGAACATCTATTATCGTGTCAACGTCGAGGTCGACATCAGCAAGATGCGGCCGCGCCATGCCGGTGAGGTGATCGCGATCCAGCCGGGCATGACGGTGATCGCCGAAATCGTGACCGGCAAGAACACCGTATTCCGCTACCTCACCAAGCCGATCCTGAAGACGACCTCGGAATCGATGGGCGAGCGCTGAAAATCCTCCCGGGTGCCGCCATGATTGCGGTGCCCGGGATAATCCCTATCGTGCTCCCGCTATGGTGAAGATCACGAGTATCACCCTGTCCTATGTGGAGGCGGAGGATCGCATTCATTTCGCGACCCTGCTTGAGGATGGACGCACGGTGCGCATGTGGCTGACGCAGCGACTGGCACGGTCGCTGGTTCACGCGCTGGCCAGCCATATGGAAAAGGCGGAGGGTATTCCGCTTCCCACGGTGCGCGATGCAATGCTTGCGCAGGAACAGGCGCATGCGGTGTCCGGCATCAAGCCGACCCGCCCGGTTGCGGCCGATCCCGATGCGCCGATCCATCTGGTTGCGAACATCACGCTGAAGCTGTCCGCCGAGCATGTCGGGCTGTTCTTCGAATCCGATCTCGATTTTCAGCCGAGCATCGTGCTGGACAGGACGCTTGTCCGCCAATGGCTAAGCATGCTTCATCGTCAGTTCGAGACTGGCGCGTGGCCGCAGGACGTATGGCCCGTATGGATGCTGGAGGGGAACGCCGCGTCTGCGAGCGGCGCGACACGGCATTAACGGCGGAAGCGCTGGCTGACAGTTCAGCGCAGCCACATCGCATCGCCTTCGATTTCGACGCGCTTGACGCGTGCCAGAAAACTCTGTCCCAGCAATGAAAGTGGTGGGCCGGCCTCCGCAACCGCGCCGACGACGCCGTCGGCTGCCACCGGGCCGATCGCGATCCGGTCGATGGTGACGGGTTTGAGCTTCACGGCGCCATTGGCGCCTTGCGCTTCGGCGGTGAATTCCCCCGGTGAGGCCATGATCCCGGCACGTTGCGCGTCGGCACGGGTCAGCACCACCGCGCTTGCGCCGCTATCGACCAGGAAGCGCACCGTCGCCCCATTCACCCGAGCGTCGGCGTAGAAATGTCCGTCGACCTCTCGCGTCAGTGTCGCGCCGGCAAAGCCGTTGCCGGCGTCGGGCGTCGTCGTGGCCTGGGCCGGCGTGGTTGTCTGCGTTTCTGCCGCGGGCGAAACTGGCGTCTGTCCGCGCGGAATCAGCATGATCATCGCGAGCGCGACGAGCAGCGCGGGGGCAAGAATCCTCAACACCCCAGTATTGTGGCACGGTGCCGCTTAATAAAGCACCAAACATGATCCGCGGGATTATCGTTTCGACGACCGTCACTGCGATGGCGAAGCGGCCGAGTTCGTGTTCCAGTGTGGCGTGGCGATCATATCTCAACGCCAGCGGAATGTCGCCGAACATGTCGTGCGTCGCGTCGTTGCAGAGCGGGTCAACCGCGCTGTTCGGTGCGCGTGCTACGGTGTCGACGCGCAATGCGGGTTGAAGCTCCTGTGGACCGCAGTGACTAGGTTCGCCATGATGAAGATGATTATGGGGGCTGCCGTTCGTTCGGTGACGGCCCCGCGGGCAACGCGCAATGTTCCGGGTATTGTCGACGCGTCCGGCTCCAGCGCGATCTGGGGGGCAGGCATTTCGGCTACATCGGCGCAGGGGGGGATATAGCGGAGACCAGTTCCTAAAGCGTTCGAAGCATCTCGAATTTGTTTCAAAACGCCTGATTTAAGGACGCGCTCGTCTCTCTACGTCCCGTCGCCTTGCAGTGTACGTCCAGCGAAGCCAGTTTGTTGGTAGAAATTGAGCCCCTACCAACAAACCCCACGAGATGTGGGATTCGAGGCTGGACACCATGCTGACCGACATCGCGCTCAAAGCGCTGAAGCCTGCTGCCAGGCCCTACAAGAAATCCGACGGTGGAGGGTTGTTCATCCTCGTTCTGCCTGACGGCAAGAAGTTCTGGCGGCTCTCATATCGATTCGCTGGCAAGCAGAAGCTCCTCTCCGGTGGACGATATCCGCTCATCGGCATCAAGGCCGCACGGACTTGGCGCGACGCTTCCAAGGCACAACTCGCGCGTGGGCTTGATCCGTCGGCCGAGCGCAAGGCCGACAAGGCATTGCTCCGGACGAGTGTCTCAAACGGTTTTGAGGATGTCGCGCGCGAGTGGCTCGAAACCCGCACTCTCGGTTGGTCTCCTCGTTATGCCGCGCTGGTCGTCGGCAGGCTCGAGGCCGACGTCTTTCCCTTTATCGGCACGATGGAGATCAGCGCGATCACACCGCGTGGGATTCTCGAAGTCATCCGCAGGATAGAGGCGCGCGGGGCAGTAGAGATGGCACACCGCGTCAAGAATCATCTGAGCGAGATATTCCGGTTCGCCATCCCGGATGGGCGCTGCGAGAGTGACCCCTGTCGGGATTTGTCGGCGGCGATGACCAAGCCCGCCCCCGTCCAACACCACGCAAAGGTGAGCGCCCGCGAACTCCCGGACTTTTTTCGGCAGTTAAATGCCGATGGCGGCGCTCGGCTCAGCCATCTCGCGCTGCGCTGGACGATCTTGACGATGGTGCGCAGCCAGGAAACCCGCTTTGCCGAATGGTCGGAGTTCGAAGATCTCGACGGCCCTGAACCGCTGTGGCGTATTCCTGCGGAGCGAATGAAGATGCGCTCCGAGCATGTGGTTCCGCTTCCGCATCAAGCGGTCGCGCTGCTCAAGGAAATCCACGGGCTCAACATCTTCCGCCGCGCTGGCAACATGCGGCTTGGTCGCTTCCTCTTTCCCGTCGCCGGCGCCCGCTCGTGCGTCATCAGCGAAAACCGGATGCTCGATATCATGTACCGCATGGGCCTGCGCGGAAAGGCGACCGTCCACGGCTTTCGTGGACTCGCTAGAACGGTCCTCAACGAGAGCGGGCTCTTCGAGGGCGATTGGATCGAACATCAACTCGCCCATCAACCCCGCGGGGTCAGGGCGGCGTATAATTCGGAGCGCTATCTGCTGCACCGCCGGCCAATGATGCAATGGTGGGCGGACTATCTCGACGCGGCGGAGAAGTCGGGAATGGCGGGTACGGCTCAGCTGAACAGGAGAGAGCCGCAAGAGCACCGGCGACCCTCGTCTGTTCGATTGCCGTGGGATGAACCTGCCGAAGTGAAATGGGTCGAGAGCTGAGTCGGGTCCGTTAGAGAACCGCCTTCAGCCAAACGATACAGTCGGGCGTCTTGATCATCTCGTATTGCAACACGATCGCTGACGAGCTGGGCATCGGCATCGACGCAGTCCAACGAGAGTTGGCCACCGCTGGGAGGCGGGGACGGAGTTCTCCACGTGATGCCGCCCTCCCTAACTTTAGGGATGGTGGCATCGAAACGGATGATGTCGATCTTGCCAAAGGCCGTGCCGTCCACGACAAGCCGGAGTGAAAATGCGTAACGATCTCTCCCATCTTCCTGCTGCCAAGCAGCGCGACCTGGAGCGCGTGCTCGCAATCCTGTTCGAGGAGTTCGAGGACGCGACCGGCGGTGCGACGGGCGAGTGGAGGAAAAAGGGACGCATCCTCAAGGTCATACTCTACGGCTCTTATGCGCGGGGCGGCTGGGTGGACGAGCCGCACACCGCCAAGGGCTACCAGTCGGACTTCGATCTGCTGATCATCGTGTCCGACAAGCGGCTGACCGATCCGATCAAATTCTGGGAGAAGGCCGAGGAGCGGCTGACCCGTGAGTTCGGGATAACGAAGACGATCAGGACCCCGGTCAATTTCATCGTCCACACCCTCCAGGAGGTGAATGACGGCCTCGCTCATGGCCGCTACTTCTTCATGGACATCGCACGCGACGGTATCGCGCTTTACCAGAGCGCGGGAAGCGCGCTCCACACGCCCAAGCCCAAGACGCCCGAGCAGGCGCTGGCGATGGCGAAGGAGTATTTCGAGGAGTGGATTTCGGGCGGTTCGGGGCGGATCAAGTTGGCGAAGTATGCTGTTGAGCAAGGCCTATTGAAGCATGCAGCTTTTGAATATCACCAAGCCGCAGAGAGTCTCTATCACTGCGTCCTTCTAGTGACGACCTTCTACACCCCGCATGTCCATAATCTGGGTTTCCTGCGCACCCAGGCCGAGCGGCTGGATCGTCGTCTGGTCGATGCCTGGCCGCGCGAGCAGCGTCGCGAACGCGCGATGTTCGAAAAGCTCAAGGACGCCTATGTGAAGGCGCGTTACTCGAAGCATTATCGCATCACCGCTGAGGAACTGACCTGGCTCGGCGAACGCGTCGAGGAACTTGGTCGTGTTGTTCACGAAATCTGCTCTGAGCGCATCGCCAAGCTTGAGAGTGCGGCTAGTGAAACTGACTGAGGGTGTTACACTCGGCCGTTCGCGTTAGCGTCGGCCCCGAGGGCGGCGATCAATATCGCCGCCAGCGATTCCTCAGCGCGCAGCCACATCGTGCTGTCCTTCTCCACGAGATTGTGATGTCGTATGTCGGCCACGACGTATATGTCACTACCCACCGCTGATTCTAATCCGCTGTCGACCCAATTACTCGGCTGGCTGGACGGCGTGGTGCTGGAGGTGTCGAGCCCGATCCCGTTCATGCCTATCAGTTGGTGATCGGCACGATGATCGATGCCTTCCGGCTGCGTCGGCGAAGCGCGACGGCCGACTCAGTGGCGACACGGCGAGCCTATTGGACGCCGTGGCGGCCGGCGACGACCTGCTTGTTGTCACGCTCGCCGCCGTTCGCGCGATCATGAAGATACGTAGCTCTGATCCGAGCGCCGTAGAGTAAAAATGAAGCGCTACTCCGACGAAAGCTGGAATGGACGGAGGCGATTAATCAGGCCGCTTCGGCAACCTCCACCGGCGCCAGTCGGATGAGATAGTCGAACGCCGACAAGGCCGCCTTCGAACCTTCACCCATCGCGATGACGATCTGCTTGTAGGGTACGGTCGTCACGTCGCCGGCCGCGAATACGCCCTCGATGGATGTGTGCCCGCGATGATCGATCTCGATCTCGCCGCGCGCGGAGAGCGCGACCGAATCCGTCAGCCATTCGGTATTGGGCACCAGCCCGATCTGGACGAAGATGCCGTCCAGTTCGACGAGATGCGAACTGTCCGCATTGCGATCGCGATAGCTCAGGCCGATGACTTTCTCTCCATCGCCATGCACCTCGGTGGTGAGCGCAGAGGTGATGACGGTGACGTTGGCCAGGCTGAACAGCTTGCGCTGCAACACTGCGTCGGCGCGAAGCTGACCGTCGAATTCGATCAGCGTGACATGGGCGACGATGCCGGCCAGGTCGATCGCGGCCTCGACGCCGCTATTGCCGCCGCCGATCACCGCGACGCGCTTGCCCTTGTAGAGCGGCCCGTCGCAATGCGGGCAATAGGCGACGCCCTTGTTGCGATAGTCGTCCTCGCCCGGCACGTTCATCTGGCGCCAGCGCGCGCCGGTCGACAGGATCACGGTCCGCGCCTTCAATGACGCGCCATTTTCCAGTCGGACTTCGTGCAGGCCGCCCGGCACCTTCGACGGAATCAGCTTTTCGGCGCGCTGCAGGTTCAGGATGTCGACGTCGTAATCCTTGACGTGCTGTTCCAGCTGCGCGGCAAGCTTCGGGCCTTCGGTGTGCTGAACCGAGATGAAATTCTCGATCGCCATCGTGTCGAGCACCTGGCCGCCGAAGCGCTCGGCGGCGATACCGGTGCGAATGCCCTTGCGTGCGGCATAGATCGCCGCTGCAGCGCCTGCGGGGCCGCCGCCGACGACCAGCACGTCGAACGCATCCTTCGCGGCGATCTTTTCAGCGGCACGCGCCGATGCACCGGTGTCGATCTTCGCGAGGATCTGCTCCAGCTCCATCCGGCCCTGGCCGAACGGCTCGCCGTTCAGGAAGATCGAGGGAACCGCCATCACCTTGCGCGTGTCCACCTCGTCCTGGAACAGCGCGCCGTCGATCGCGACATGGCTGATCCGGGGATTGAGCACGGCCATTAGGTTGAGTGCCTGCACCACATCGGGGCAGTTCTGGCACGACAGCGAGAAATAGGTTTCGAAGGCGAAGTCGCCGTCGAGGTCTTTGACCTGCTGGATCAACTCCTGCGCGGCCTTTGATGGGTGTCCGCCGACCTGGAGCAGCGCCAGCACCAGAGACGTGAATTCATGGCCCATCGGGATGCCCGCGAAACGCACGCCGATATCGGTACCCGCGCGGCGGATCATGAAGCTGGGCCTGCGCCGGTCGGCGCCGTCGCGGATCAGCGCGACCTTGTCGGACAGCACGGCGATCTCTTCGAGCAGCGCCAGCAGCTCGGCCGACTTGGCGCCGTCGTCGAGCGACGCGACCAGTTCGATCGGCTGGGTGATGTTGCCGAGATAGGCCTTGAGCTGTTGCGTGAGGTTGGCGTCCAACATGGTCGTGCTCCGATGGATTTTCGCGCGCTCGCGGTTTGTCGGGCGCTCTGTCTCGTCATGCTGAACTTGTTTCAGCATCCATGTTTCAAGCCCCACCATCGCGGCAGGTCGGGCATGGACCCTGAAACGAGTTCAGGGTGACGGAGGGGGCGGTGGCGCTGTTGCGCACCGGAATAGTCGCCGGGAAGATCCCGGGGGCGGCGCTGCCACCCCCGGAACTTTCGCGATCCGTCGGCTCAGATCTTGCCAACGAGGTCCAGCGACGGTGCAAGCGTCTCTTCGCCTTCCTGCCACTTGGCGGGGCAGACTTCGCCCGGGTGCGCCGCGACGTACTGCGCAGCCTTCACCTTGCGGAGCAGCTCGCTGGCGTCGCGGCCGATGCCGCCGGCGGTCACTTCGACGATCTGGATCTTGCCCTCGGGATCGACGACGAAGGTGCCGCGGTCGGCCAGGCCGGCTTCCTCGATCATCACGTCGAAATTGCGCGTGATCGTGCCGGTGGCGTCGCCGAGCATCGTGTACTTGATCTTGCCGATCGCCGGCGAGGTGTCATGCCACGCCTTGTGCGAGAAATGCGTGTCGGTCGACACGCTGTAGATCTCCACGCCCAGCTTCTGGAACGCCTCGTAATTGTCGGCGAGATCCTCCAGCTCGGTGGGGCAGACGAACGTGAAATCAGCGGGATAGAAGAAGAAGACGGCCCAGCTGCCCTTCACGTCGGCATCGGTGACGGTCACGAACTTGCCGTCCTTATAGGCTTCGGTCTTGAAGGGCTTCAGGTCGGAATTGATGAGGGACATGCATGCTCCATGGTTTGGTGTGTCTGCGCAGCCGATCTAGGTATCGTTGCTGCGATGCGGAAATTGTATTTTAGCGACTGACTGATCGATTCAGTCGATCAATGCACTGAAACGCCCATTTCGCTGGCTCGCGGTCACCAGAGGATATGACCAACGCACTGGAAAATTCGGATCATGTCTCGCTCGACGCGGGTGGCAGCCATGTTTAGCATCCGCGCCATGCCGGATCTTTCCCGATTCCTTCCCATCGCGAGAGTGTCATGACCGATTCGTCCGCCGATCCGCGTGCTCCGATCGCGCTCGACAGCGAAGGCGATCTGCGCACCGTCTATGCTGAGCCGTCCCGCACCGTCGTGGACAAATGCTTTCCGCACCTCGACAAACACAGCCGGCGCTTCCTCGAACTTTCGCCCTTCTTCTGCATCGGTTCGTCACGAGCCGACGGTCTGGGCGATGTGTCGCCGCGCGGCGGCGAGCCGGGCTTCGTCCATGCGATCGACGATACGCACATCGCCTTCCCCGACCGGCCGGGCAATAACCGTCTCGATACGCTGGGCAATATCGTCCATCAGCCCGCAGTCGGGATGTTGTTTTTCCTGCCCGGTGTGGAGGACATGTTGCGAATCAATGGCCTTGCCCGGGTGACGACCGAGCCCGTGCTGATGGATCACTTCGTGCATGACGGAAAACCGCCGCGCTCGGTGGTGTTGATCGAGATCCGCGAGGTCTATTTTCATTGCTCGAAAGCGTTGCGGCGATCCGATCTCTGGAATTCGGAGAAGAAACTGCCCAAGGGAGACTTCCCGACGCTCGGTCAGATCGCGCGCGATCAGTTCCGGCTCGACATACCCGCCAGCGATATCGATCTTGCGCTTGAGCAGGATGCGAAGACCAACCTCTATTGATCGACTGCGTCAGAGCGGCAGTGCGGTCGTTGCCTTGATCTCCGACAGCGCGATCGTCGAATTGATCTCCTGCACGCCCGGCAGCTTGCTCAGCTTGTCGAAGAACAGCCGTTCATAGGCTTCGATATCCTTGGTGACGACGCGCAGGATGAAATCGAACACGCCCATCACGACATAACATTCCAGTACCTCCGGGATTCCGCGGATCGCGCCCGTAAAGTCGTCGAGATTGGTGCGGCCGAGCTCGCTCAATTTCACCTGCGCGAAGATATGCGCGTTCAATCCGACCTTCTTGCGGTCGATCAGCGCGACACGCCGCGTGATGAACCCTTCCTTCAACAGTCGATCGATTCGCCGCCAGCACGGCGACACTGACAGGCCGACCCGCTCGGAGATTTCCGCGGTCGAAAGGCTCGAATCCTCTTGCAAAAGCGCCAGGATCTTTCGTTCGTAGGAATCGAGTATATGCGGCATGATCATCCTAATTATTATTAAATATCGCAAAGAACGACCGATATAGTCGGGATTCACAGCGATAAAGGCAAGAAGTTTCCCGGCAATTGAACGACTATGCCGCCATTATCGGAGTGTCTTGCCCATGGTTCATCTCGCCTTTCTGAATGCGCACCCGCCCGAGCAGTGCATCGCCATCGAGGATGAGCAGGCGGGGCTGTCGGGCGTGATCGTGCTGCATTCGACTGCGCTCGGGCCGGCGGCCGGGGGCTGTCGCCTGTGGGACTATGCCAGCAAGGAAGCGCTCGCCGTCGATGCGGTGCGTCTTGCCGAAGGCATGAGCTACAAGAACGCGTTGGCCGGTTTGCCGCTTGGTGGGGGCAAGGCCGTGCTGCGCCGGCCCGATGGCGACTATGATCGCCGCCGCCTGTTCGAAGCGTTCGGCCGCGCGGTCGAGCGACTGGACGGCGCCTATGTGACCGCCGAGGATGTCGGCACGCGGATCGCCGACATGGATGCTGTCGGCGCGGCCACCCGTCATGTCGCAGGGCGGCTGGCCGCGGTGGGCAAACCCGGCGGTGATCCGTCGCCCTGGACGGCACGTGGTGTGTTCAATGCCATGAAGGTCGCGGCCGATCGGCGGCTCGGCAGTTCGCTCGCCGGCTTGACCGTCGCGGTGCAGGGGTTGGGCAATGTCGGATCGTCGCTCTGCGCATTGCTCCACGATGCGGGTGCGCGGCTTGTCGTTGCAGAGGCGCGTGCGGGCGTCGCATCGACCTTCGCACGCCATTATGGTGCGAAGGTCGTCAGTGTCGACGCGATTCTCGATGCCCGGGCGGACATCTACGCACCATGTGCGCTGGGCGGCGTGCTGAACGAAGTTTCGATCGCACGGCTCAATGCGACCATCGTCTGCGGTGGCGCCAACAATGTCCTGGCAACGCCCGAGGACGGCGATCGCCTGGCGGATGCAGGCATCCTCTATGCACCCGATTATGTCGTGAATGCGGGTGGCATCATCAATGTCGCCGCGGAATATCTCGGCTGGCCGGGCGCCGAAGTGCGCCAGCGCGTCGACAGGATCGGCGACAGCCTGGCGCGCGTGCTCGATTTCGCGGACTCGTCGGGCCTGCCGCCAGGCCGCGCCGCCGAACGACTGGCGCGCGAAGTGATCGCGGCGGGCGGACTCGCCCCCCAAACACCTGCCTTGCCGCGCGTGGCATGATGGAGATGCAGACGGAAATGCTTGAGAAATACCGCTATCAGGTCGACGGCCACGCTTGTCCCCAACTTTATCTTCGCCTGCTCGGCCTGTTTGCCCAGCAGGATCTGATCCCCGCCGATATCGAGGGACAGCAGCGCGACGATGCGCTGATCCTCAATATCGTCCAGCCCGGCATCGACCGCCGCCGCGCCGAGATCATCGCCGAGAAGATGCGGATGATTACGACAGTGCGGTCGGTGACGCTGACGGATATGGCCGCTTAAAGTTCGATCTCGCGCCAAACGGGCATCATTGCGAGCCTTTCGAAGCAATTCAGGGATGCGTCCGTCACTGGATTGTTTCGTTGCGCTCGTAATGACGCCCCAGTTTTGCCGGACATAGTCCAGGCTGTCGTGGCGCTCTCAGTGCTTGCGCGGGATCAGGTGCAGCACCGCGACGATCGCACCGCCGACGACGATGCCGACCACTGCGGATCCGGCTGCGCCGACAGTCCAGCCCACAATGCCGCCTGCCGCCGGCACCGCGTGGGCGGCGGCTTCGGATGCGCCGTGGACGATATGGGGGATCGTCTCCAGCCCGAACACCTCCAGACCATGGACGATGATGCCGCCGCCAACCCAGATCATCGCCGCGGTGCCGATGATCGCCAGCCCCTTCAGCAGCACCGGCATGGCCGTCACCAGGCCGCGGCCGAGCGCGCGCACGCCACTGGTGCTGCGCTGCGACAGGTGCAGGCCGATATCGTCCATCTTCACGATCAGCGCGACGACGCCATAGACGCCCGCGGTGATCGCGATGCCGACGGCCGCCAGCACTGCGGCCTGCATCCACAATGACTGGGCGGGCAGTTCGGCGAGCGCGATCGCCATGATCTCTGCCGACAGGATGAAATCGGTGCGGACGGCACCGCCCACCTGCCGGTCTTCGAGTTCCTTGGGGTCGGTGACTTCGAGCACTTCTTCTTCATGGCTTTCGCCGGCGAGGACTTCCCACACCTTCTCGGCGCCCTCGAAGCAGAGATAGGCGGCGCCCAGCATGAGCAGTGGCGTGATCGCCCAGGGCGCCAATGCGCTAAGCGCGAGCGCGGCGGGCAGCAGGAACAGCAATTTGTTGCGGAGCGACCCGGCCGCGATCTTGGCGATGATCGGCAGCTCGCGATCGGGCGACAGCCCGACCACATAACGCGGCGTTACCGCCGTATCGTCGATGACGACGCCCGCCGCCTTGGCACCGGCCTTTCCGGCGGCGCCGGCGACATCGTCGAGCGACGCCGCCGCAAGCTTCGCGATCGCCGCGACGTCATCGAGCAGCGCAACAAGTCCGGATGGCATGGAGGAACTATTCCCTTGAGAAAGGGGGCCAATCTAGCCGGGCTTGGCGGATAGTCATCTGGAATCGCGATGGTCGGTTGCGCTTTTCCATTTGGAATTGCAGTTTTCATATTCAGCGAATCGATTCAGCTATCCGAAACATGCTTGGGGGCACTCAATGAAGCCGAAGACGATGCCGCGTCTGGTGTTGACCGCAATGTTGCTGGCATCCGCCAGTATCGCTTTCTCGCAGGGGCCGGCCGCAGACTATGACCTCGTCATTCGCGGCGGGCGCGTGCTCGACGGTGCTGGCAATCCCTGGGTTTCCGCCGATGTTGCGGTCAAGGATGGACGGATCGTCAAGGTCGGGCCGGTCAAGGGCAAGGGTGCGAAGGAGATCGACGCCAAGGGACGCTATGTCGCGCCCGGCTTTATCGACATGATGGACCAGTCCAGCCGCAGCCTGCTCAAAAACGGCGGTGCCGAGAACAAGCTGCTGCAGGGCGTCACCACGGTCATCACCGGTGAGGGTGGCCCGCCGGTGCCCGCTGCCGAAATGCCCGCTTATTTCGACCGGCTGGAGAAGCAGGGCATCGCGGTCAATCTCGGCACCTATTATGCGACCACCCAGGCGCGGATGAAGGTGATGGGCGACGCCGACGGTCGGCCGACCGCGGCACAGCTCGCAGAGATGGGCCGTGAGGTCGAGATCGCCATGCGCGGCGGCGCCTTCGGCATCTCGTCCGCGCTGATCTATGCGCCGTCCAGCTTCCAGACGACGTCCGATCTGATCGCGCTTGCCAAGGCCGCGGCGCCGTGCGGCGCAATCTATGCGACGCATATGCGCGACGAGGCATCGGCGCTGATCCCCGCGATCAAGGAAGCGATCGAGATCGGCGAGAAGGGCGGAGTGAAGGTCGAGATCTTCCACCTGAAGGCGGCGACGCGGCTGGGTTGGGGCAAGCTGATGCCGCAGGCGCTGTCGACGATCGAGGCGGCGCGCGCGCGGGGCGTCGACGTTGCGGCGAACATGTATCTCTACACCGCCAGCGGCACGGGTCTGGAGATCACCGTGCCGGCCTGGGTCTGGGCGGGCGGCAAGGAGAAGGGGCTGGCGCTGCTCAAGGACCCCAAGGTGCGCGAGCGGCTGAAGAAGGAGGTCGCGGCCGGGCCGCAGCCCGACTGGCCCAATCATGTCGCGGCCGCCGGTGGCTGGGACAATATCATGCTGGCCAATGGCCGGGTCGAGAAATACGCCCAATATCAGGGGATGAGCATCGCCAGGATCGCGGCGGCGCTGGGCAAGGATCCCGCCGACACCGCCTGGGACATATTGATCGAGGCGCAGCCGGCGCGCGCGACCGCGGTCTATTTCACGATCGGCGAGGAGGATATCCAGACCGCGCTGCGCCGCCCCTGGGTGAGCATCGGCAGCGATGCGGGCGCGTCGATTGAGCTCGGCAAGGCGGATGGCGACGTGCTGCCGCATCCGCGTTCCTACGGCAATCATGCGCGCACCATCGCGGAATATGTCCGCAACAAGCCCGTGCTGACCCTGGAGGACGCGGTCCGCAAGATGACGAGCTGGCCCGCCGAGCGCATGGGGCTGAGCGATCGTGGCCTGGTGCGCGAGGGCATGCGCGCCGACATCGTCGTGTTCGACTATGCCAGGATCCAGGACAATGCGACCTTCGCCAAGCCGCTGCTGCCGTCTTCGGGAATCGACGACGTGATCGTCAATGGCGTGCAGACGATCGCAGGCGGCAAGGCCACTGGCGCGCGCGCGGGTGTGGCGCTGCGTCATCAATGCGCGGTTGGTGGGTAAAAATCTGCGTTCGGCGGACGGCAACTCGTTCGCCGTCATTGCGAGCGAAGCGAAGCAATCCAGGGATGCACAACCGCTGGATTGCTTCGTCGCTACGCTCCTCGAAATGACGGCTATGAGAGTTATGCGGCCCTACCGCCCCGCGAAAGCCGCCTGAAGCGTCTCCTTCCCGCCGGCGGCGAGATGGACCATCAGCAGCACGCGCGCCTTGGCGGGGTTGAGGAAGCCCGATCGGGCGAAGGTCACCGGATTGCCGGTCGGCCAGAAATCGCCGCCCTTGACTGCACCCGACGCCACTCTCGCGGACAACACGACAGGCGTGCCCCGTTCGGCGATCGCCGTCACCGTCTCGCGCATCGCGGGGGTCAGCGTGCCGCTGCCGAAGCCCGCGACCACCAGCCCCTTGGCGCCCGCCGCGATCGCGGCATCCGCCAGTGCGCCGTCGCCATCGATATAGGACATGACGATATCGACGCGCGGCAGCGTTTCGATGCGCTCGGGCGACAGGTCGTAGATGCGGTGCGTCCGTACCGCGGGCTGGAAGAAATGGATTTCGCCCTCCAGCACCGCGCCGACGGGCCCCTCATTGGGGCTGGCGAAGGCGGAGGTGCGGCTGGTGCTGAGCTTGGCCGCATCTCCCGCTGACAGGATCTGGTTGTCGAGCGCGACGAGCACGCCGCGTCCGCGCGCCTGCGGATCGGCGGCGACCCGCACCGCTTCCAGCAGGTTGGCCGGGCCATCGGCGGAGACCGCGTTGCTCGACCGCATCGATCCGGTCACCACGACCGGTCGCTGATCGGCGATCACCAGGTCGAGCAGGAGAGCGGTCTCCTCCATCGTGTCGGTGCCGTGGGTAACGACGATGCCGGTCAGCCCCGGATCGGCGGCGAAGGCGGCGCGGATGCGGCGGACGAGGCGTGCCCAGTCGGCGCGCTTCAATCCGCTCGAACCACCGGCCGCGAGATCCTCGACATCGAGCTTCGCGACCGTGGCGAGCGCGGGCAGTGCGGCGACGAGCGCCTCACCGGTGAGCCCGGGACCGGACGAGGAACTGGCGATGGTCCCTCCCGTGGCGATCACCAGCACATGCGGCTTTTGCTGGGCCCATGCCGGCGACCCGACGAGCATGACGGCGAGGAGCATGGCCATCGCATGGACGCAGCGGCGGCGGATATTGTGCGACATGACGATCATTTCGCGATCGCGCCGCGGATCGCGCGACCGGGGCGCGCCGTGGTGATCAGCTTGCCGTCGCGGATGACGAACTCGCCGCGCACCAGCACATTGGCCATGCCGATCGCGGGCTTCGTCGTATCCTCATAGGTCGCCTGGCCGGCCACCGTCTCGGGATCGAAGACGATGATGTCCGCATCGGCGCCGGGCCGGATCCGGCCTTTGTCGCGCATCGCCGGTGCCGCGCTTTCCATCAGCCTGGCGGGCAGCAAAGATGCGCGGCGGAACATCTCGTTCAGCGAGAACATCTTCTTTTCGCGGACATAATAAGCGAGCGTCGCGGTGAAGGTCGACGCAGTGCGCGGATGGCTGACCGCCTTGGCCGGCAGTGGCCAGACCGGCTTGTCGAATATCTTGCCGTCGATCTCGTAATGGACGGCGTCGCTCGCGATCATGCTGTCCTTGACCATCACCGCTTCATCGATGAAGCGGCGTTCGGCAGGTATTTTCTCGTCGAGATAGTGGATGACCACCTGCCCCTCCGGGTCGCTTTTCTGCAGTTCGGCCAGGCGCGCATTGGTCGCCGGACGCTCGCCAGTCTTCAGATAGACGATATTGTCCGACTTGATGTTGATCTGCGGCAGGTTGTCGGGATGGAGGAAGGGGGCGTCGATCTTGGTCGATCCCGCGCCCCACGGATACGCTTCGCTGCTGATCGAGACGCCGTTGGCGCGCGCCGTTTCGATCATTGCCGCGATCGACGGGATCGCGCGTAGCGCCGAGCTGTTGATATGGCAGATATGCATATGCGCGCCGGTCGCCGCGGCGACCGCGATCACTTCGGAGAAACCCTCGACCGCGCCCTTTGGTTCGCGTGTGTTCTTGGTGCGGACATGGGTGAAGGTGGGCACGTTGCGTTTCGCGGCGAGCCGGGCGACGTCGAGATATTCCTGGCGACCGGTGTCGGGCGCATAGCCGGCGAGCATGCCCACGCCCAGCCCGCCTTCGTTCAGTCCCTGTTCGACGCGAGCGACCACCCGGACGGCGTCCTCGTCCGACGCGGGCGCGGTGCGTGACAGTCCCATGTCGGTGCGCGCGGCCAGCCAGTTGACGCTGAAGCCGTAATTGATCGGCCGGCCTTCGCTGGCGACTGCGTCATAGGTCTTTGCGACCGGCCAGGTGCCGCCTTCGAGTTCCAGCGCGGTGGTGACGCCATCGAACGCCTGGATCCAGCCGGCGGGGATGGTTTGTGCGTGCGAATGGACGTCGACGAAACCGGGGCCGACGACGAGGCCCTTGGCGTTGACGGTCGTTTTGCCGCGCAACGCATCTGTTGTGACGACTGCGATACGGCCGTCGCGAATCCCGATCTGGCGGACGCCATCCAGCCCGCTTTCCGGGTCGATCACCCGGCCGCCGGCGATGACCACGTCGTAGATCTGCGCATCCTGCGCGGATGCGGTGGCGGAAAGAGCGGCCAGGCAAAGGCCGGCGCCCAGAATCAGCGTGCGTTTCAACTGACGGTTCAATCGAGCCTCCCCCTTCGGTGTGGCGACGGCCACATCCCGGCAAGTCTCGACTTTCCACGCCATCGCGCCAAGCGCCAAGCGAAGAGGTGGCGATCGGCCATATCCCGCGGCTATGGGCCGCGCGGGCGTCATACGCGATCTCGAAGATGCTGACGCATCCGAGACCGGTTCGCTCAAGCGCTGGTATCAGCCGATAATGTCGACGTCTTCGCCCATCGCCTCGCGCAGCGCGGTGAGCGCCTGGGCCTTGATCTGATGCACGCGCGGAACGCTGACCCCCAGCACCTCCGCGATTTCCGACAGGTTCAGTTCCTCGACGAAATAGAGCTGGACGATCAATTGCTGGCGTTCGGCCAGACCCTGGATCGCGTCCGCCAGGCGGCCGCGCGTCTGGGTATCGACAAGCTGTTCGAAGCTGTCGGGCTCGTCATTGGCAAAGGCGGGATCCGAATCCGAATAGCAATCGTCCAGTCCTTCGAAGCGCAACGGCGTCGATGCGACGCGCAGTGCGGCAAGATCGGATTCACTCATCTCCATCGCGGCCGCGAGTTCGGCGGACGAGGCCGGCCGGCCGAGCGTGATCTGAAGCGCGGCGCCCTTGTCGCGCATTTCGCGACGGCGTTCCATCGCGCCGCGCGAAATCGTCGCGTTGCGTCGGAGCATGTCGATCATCGCGCCGCGTACGCGCATCTTGGCATAGGCGGCAAAGCCGTCATCACCGTCGCTTTCGTGGCGGTGCACGCATTCGGTGAGTGCGACCAGCCCGGTCTGGACGAGATCCTCGATTTCCAGATCTCCATGGCCCGAGCCGTGCATATGCCAGGCGAGGCGCCGGACGAGCGGCATGAACCGGCGGATGCGGTCCATCGGATCCTGCCGATAGATGTTGGCGGCGATGGTCGACTTGTAAGGATGAGTCATGCTGTCATGCTTTCCTTCGGGGCCGTGCGGCCAGGTTCTTCATTGAATGTGGCGGGGGTCTCGGCAGCGCCGCCGACCACCGCCACGACCTCGATCGGCTGGACGGCGGGCAGTTCGGCGATGCTGATCACCAGGCATTGGGGTGCGCGCAGCTTGAGCAGCGCGGTGACGGAACGGCGGACGCGCGGCTGGACGACGAGCGCGCAAGGCGGCTGGTCGGGCGTGCGGGCGGCCATGACGTCGCGGATACGGTCGCCGATCGAGCGGGCCAGATCGGGTTCGATCACCGGCTGATTGGTCGCCGGATCGACCATGCCCTGCATGATCATCGATTCGAGACCGCCGTCGAGCGTGATCACCGGCAGTCGGTCGGCAGGCCCACAGATGCGGCCGATGATGTAACCGCCCAGATCGATCCTCAGCATGTCGATCAACCGGTCATGGTCGAGCGTCTGCTGGACCGAGGCCGACAGGCTGGCGAAGATCGGCAGCAGGTGCGAGATCGATACGCCTTCCTCGAGCAGCGAGCGCAGCAGGCGCGTCATCGCGGCAAGCGATAGGGGCTGCGGATAGACGGTCTCGACCAGGCCGGACGCGCGATCCTTCAGTCCCTCGATCAGCGCCAGCACTTCGTCGGGGCCAAGCAATGCCTGTGGGCGCTCGACGAGCAACTGGTTGAGCTGGGTTGCGATGACGGTGCTGGGATCGACCACCAGATAACCGTCGGCGATGGCGAGATCGCGCAGGCCGGCGTCGATCCACAGCGCTTCGCAGCCGAAGCTCGGGTCGCGGGTCGGCTCGCCGGCGAAGGCGGGCTGGCCGCTCGCTTCCCCGGCATTGATCGCGAGCAACTTGTCCGGACGGATGGTGGCGCCGCCGATGACGACACCGCCCAGCAATATGCGATAGGCGGTCGGTTGCAGGTCCAGACTGTCGCGGACGCGGATCTGCGGCACGACGAAACCGAACATCTGCGACAGCTGCTTGCGTACGCCGGTGATGCGGCTGATCAGCGGTGCGCTGCGCTTGTCGTCGACCAGATGGACCAGGCCGAAGCCGAGTTCGATGGTGACGAGCGTATGGTCGCTGACATCGTCGAGCCGGATCTCGTTGGGATTGGCGACCACGACCGGTTCGATCACCGGTGCCGGGCGCTTCGCGCGCTTCGACAAATTCCAGGCGATATAGCCGCAGATTGCCGCAGCCGGCAGGAAGATGGTCTGCGGCATCGCCGGGATCACCCCGATGACGCCCAGGATGAAGGCCACTGGAATCCAGATGGCGGGATCGGCGAACTGGCCGCCGATCTGGCCGGTCAGATCCTCGGAACTGGTGACGCGGGTGACGATGGCGGCAGCCGCAATCGACAGCAGCAGCGACGGCACCTGCGCGACGAGCGCATCGCCCACCGCCAGCGTGACATAATGTTCGGCGGCTTCGGACGCGCTGAGGCCGTGGCTGATCATGCCCAGGCAGAAACCGGCGATGATGTTGACCGCCAGGATCAGCAGTGCGGCGATGGCGTCGCCCTTCACGAACTTCGACGCACCGTCCATCGAGCCGTAGAAATCGGCTTCGGTCGACACTTCGACGCGGCGCGCGCGGGCTTCGTCGGGCGTCATCAGCCCGGCGGCGAGATCGGCGTCGATCGCCATCTGCTTGCCGGGCAAGGCGTCGAGCGTGAAGCGAGCCGATACTTCGGAGACGCGGCCCGCACCCTTGGTCACGACCACCAGGTTGATGATCATCAAAATCGCGAACACGAACAGGCCGACGATGAAATTGCCGCCGATCAGGAAGGCGCCGAACGCCTCGATAACATGGCCGGCGGCAGCCGTGCCCTCATGGCCCGACACCAGCACGACGCGCGTCGATGCGACATTGAGCGCGAGGCGCAGCAAGGTCGCAAACAGCAGCACGGTGGGGAAGGACGAGAAATCGAGCGGTTTGCGCGCGTTGATCGCCGTCATCAGAATGGCGATCGACAGGCCGATATTCACGACAAAAAAGACGTCGAGCACGATCGACGAGATCGGCACGATCATCAGTACGATCAGTGCCAGGATGCCGGCAGGCAGCACGAAGCCGCGGGCGGATGGTGCCAGGCGCGCGGGAAGTGCGAGCGCGCTCACAGGTTGAACGCCTGGAGACGGGCATAGGCCTGGCGGACATTGGCGCTGCCGGCGTCATTGCCGCCGGCATCGAGCCCGAAGCTGGCGCGCAGCGTGTCGGCCATGGTCAGGCGCGAGGGGGCCGCGGCGGGTGGTGCGGGTGGATCGAACGATCGTGCCGTCTGGCGGGCATAGCCGCCGGCCGCCCCGCCGGTCTGCATGGCCGCGATGTCGAAGCCGCCACTGCCGATCCCTGCGGTGTCGCCGCCATTGCGCGCGACGGCCGTCTCCATCTTGTTCTGGAGCAGTCCATAGACCTGGCTGAGCGAGCGGGCGTCGCCGCCGGCATCGAAAAAGATCGAGCGGTTGGCGGAGGCTGCCTTGGGAAAGAGCGATGCGGCCGTCGCGTCCGGATCGCGCTGCGCATTCTGCAGGAACGATGTCGCGCCGGCGGGGCCGAGAAAATGCGCGAGATACAGGTCGGTGCCGCTGGGCTCGCGCCCGAGCGCCGATTGTAGCGTCCCGCGATTGTCGTTGGCGAATTCGCCGGCCATCAGCGAGGCGACCTGCGGGTCGAAGCGCAGTGCCAGGATCTGCTGGCGCATCGCGGGATCGCGCACCACCGGGCCCTTGCCGGTCTGTTCGATCTGTGCGGCGGCCCAGCCCAGGCCATGTTCGGCGCCGTGCTTTTCGATGGTGTTCAGCCAGGTGCTGGAGATGAACTGGAAAAGCCCGCTGGCGCTTGAGGTCGAGGCGCGGGCGCTGGGGTCGAGGCTGCTTTCCATGCTGGCCTGACCGAGCAGATAGTCGAAATCGACGCCTGTCTTGGACGAAGCGCGCTGCACTTCGGCGCGCACCGCGATCTGGCTTGCCACTGGTTGGACTTGCGGCATTCCTCAACGACCTCCACGTCCGACGCAAAGGCGCGTCCGGACGGGAGGAGAGAAGCAATAGCCGTGCCAATTACCGGATCAGGCCGGGCGGCTGCCGATATATGCGGTGGCGGGGCCGGTGCGATAGACGTCGTTGCGGCCGGTCAGCATGTTCAGCCGCGCGCTCACATTCGCCGCCAAAAGGTTGCGAGTCTGGCGGTTTACCTCGTTCAGGCGGTGTGCCGCTTCGACCATGCCGCGGCATTCGTCGTCGAGCTCGGCCATATCGGAAGTGGCGATCATGCCCACCAATGCAGATTTCTGATTGGCGCACAGCATGATGGTGTCGACGTCGATGGCGGCAAGCGCCTGCCGCTCTTCGTGCAAGGCGGCAAGCATTTGCCGCAGGCTGTCCTTGATGGCCGTCATTTGGGCGAGCGCAGCAGCATGCCGGCCGCGATGATCGCATCGGCGATCTTGGCGGGAACGACAGGATAGCTGCCGTCGGCGATCGCCTTGCGGATCAGCGCGATGCGATCCTGATCGACGGGCGGCGTGGTTGCGGAGCCGAGCGCCGCGGTGGTGACCAGCGGCTGCGCGGACGTGGTGGGGCGGGTGCTCTGCGGTGCTTGCGGCGATACGCCTGCAGCCGCCTGCTCCCTGGCATTGGCGATCGGCCGTGCCGGTCTGATTGGTGACGTGTCCATGATGGTCGGTTCCTGATCAATGCCTTTCAGCACACCAGAACGGCAGCGGCGATCAGGACTTAAGGGGGAATAGCGGATCGTCTTTCGGTGAGGCGCCCGGTGTCGCTCAACAGCAGTCGGCCCGGAGTGCAGTCGCTGCAGCCCGGGCTCACCTTCAAATCATGTTCTGCCCCGGCCGCCGCCGCAGTCGCAGCGGGGCAGGGGGATTGCGCCGATCAGGGCGTGGGCATGCTGACCAGGCCGCGACGCAGCACCTGGCATGTCAGGATCTCGCCTTTGCCTGCCGCCTTGATCCGGATCCAGCTGCCGACCGGGCCGGCTTCCATTGCTTGGCCGCCCTGGTTGATCGTGAAGCCGGTGCCCTTGATCTCGATGGTGACGACGTCCCCCTTGGTGACCGCGAAACCGGCGGCCTGGACGGGGGTTTCGGCGCCCATGACCGCGTTGGTCGGCACGACGGGCACGAATAATTTCCATCCCGCGCCGACCGGGCATTCGAGGATCACGGTGTCGCGGCGTAGCGAACGCCAGGACAGCCGGACATCGGCGCCGCACGATGCGAGCCGGAGTCGGCGGTCGACCGGCGCAGCAGCGCCACCCGGTGCACCGAGCGCATTTCCGGTGAAGCGCTGGATCGCATGATCGAGCGCAATGTGATCGATGGTCGGCATGACGGCCTGGGCCGGAGCGGCCGCCGCCATGAGAGCGAGAGCTGGGATCAAACGGATCATGTCGAGCCTTTCAATATTTCACCAGAAATTTAAGCAAGAGTTGTGCCAATGCATGTGATCATCCCTGATCGAAGCTCAGGGTGACCGTGACCGTGTCTGCGGCCGCGGGTTCAAGAATGAGTCGGATCGCGCGACCAGCCAGCGACGGATCGGCGCTGAGCCTGGCCGCGTCGGCCAGCACTGCGTCACGGCGGCCAGGGCGGTATCCGCCATGGACGTTGATCCGCATGCGATCGTCGATCCCCTGGTCCTTCAGCCACTGATCGAGCGGCGGCGCGCCGTTGCCGGCACGCCACATTGCGACGGGTTCGGCGACAGCGAGCATCGGTGGGGGCGTCGGCGCGGGTACCGCCGGAGCGGCCACCGGAATCGCGGCTTTGGCGGGCGATGCCTCGCCTTTTGCCAGTGCGGAGAAGGTCGTCAGGAACAGGATGATCGAAAGATCTGCCAGCATGATCTGCCAGCTCGTTCCGGGTTGCGCGATGGTCATGCTGCCTGGGCTCGCGATGACGGGCGCGCCGGCGCCGAAGCGCGAACGGGTGGTGCCGCATGGGAATGGGTCATCTGGTTCTTCAGCCAGTCGACCATGGCCTGACGGCCGGCCTCCTCGCGTTCCGCGATCCGCGTGATCTGGCGCGCCAATGGCGCATAGAGCAGGTTCGCGCTCAGCACGCCGTAGAGCGTGGTCAGCACCGCGGACGAGACTGCCGCAGAAACGGCCTCGGGGGCGAGGCCGCCCACGGGCAGTTGGGTCAGCGCCACAAGCGTGCCGGCCAGGCCGAATACGGGCGCCAGGTCCGCCGCCATGCCGAGCAGGCGCGCACCGTCGGCGGCGATCCGCTCGCGCGCGGCGCGGCTGGCTTCGTGATGGTCGCTCAGCGCTTCGATCGAACGGCGCTGGAGCATCGTTTCCACCGCTTCGGACAGATCGTGATCGGCGATCGGCGCCAGCGGCGCGCGCAACAATCCTTCGCGGTCGATATGGCGCACTTGGGCGGCCAGTGCCGCGCGGGCACGCGTTTCCGAAAAGCGTGGCCGGAACAATGATGCCAATGCACGGCCGGTATTGGCGATCTCGCTCGCCCCGGCGCGCAGCAATGTGGCGGCAAGCGTGCCGCACAGCACCAGCAGCAGCGCATTCAGGTCGAACATCCGGTCGAACGACATTGCTCAATCTCCCATCGCCACGGGAACGGCCTTGGCCTTCCACATTGCGCGAACCGGATTTCAGCAAGGGTCGTGCCAATCGCCGTCGTCCGCCATTGTCGTGGCCCGGGACGGGTGGAACCGGCAACGGGGCGGAAAATCCTTGCCTCCATGCGGCAAGATCCTGCCGCCCATTTGCCGCCACCCCGGCAATCCGACGCAAATCCTGCGATTGAAAGAATTGGCACGGCTTTTGCTGAACACACCAGCGAAGGTCCGGCCCGTGTCGGATCAGGTTGGGAGCATGGCCGATGGCCGAGAGTCTCTTTGGTATTCACGGCGCTGCGCTGGAAGTGCGTTCGCAACGCATGGGCCTGTTGTCGTCGAACATCGCCAATGCGGCGACGCCCGGTTACAAGGCACGCGACATCGATTTCGCGACCGCGCTGCAATCGCGTCTCAATGGCGATGGCGCCGATACTGCGCTGGCCAAGGCGGAGCGCTACCGCGTGCCGCTGATGCCCTCGCTGGACGGCAACACTGTCGAACTCGCCAGCGAGCAGGTCGCCTTTTCCGAAAACGCCGTCGGCTACGCCACGACATTGTCCTTCATCCAGTCGCGGGTCGAAACGCTCACCCGCGCGCTCAAGGGCGAATGACGATGGCGAACCCGATGAACATCTTCGATGTCGCCGGACGCGCAATGTCCGCCCAGCTCGTGCGGATGAACAGTTCCGCTTCGAACCTGGCCAATGCGGGCAGCGTCTCGAAAAGCGCCGAAACCGCTTATCGCCCGATCAAGCCGGTGTTCCGCACGGAGATGGATCGCGCGACCGGCATCTCGAGCGTCAGCGTCGACCGGATCATGCGGTCCGACGCGGCACCGCTCCGCCAGCACGATCCCGATCACCCGCTCGCCGACGAGAATGGCGATATCTGGGTCGCACCCGTCGATGAGACCCAGGAGATGGTCGAGATGATGGAGAGCGCCCGGCAGTACCAGAACATGATCGAGGTGCTGCAGACCACCAAGACCCTGATGCTCGATACGATGAGGATGAAATGAACTTCAATTCGATCATAGCGGCGAACAGCTCGACCAAGGTTCCGGCTGACGCCAAGGTTTCCACCCAGCTCGGTCAGAAGGACTTTTTGCGCCTGCTGACGGCGCAGATGCAGACCCAGGATCCGTTCGACCCGGTCGATAACAAGGAGATGATCGCGCAGATGGCGCAATTCTCCAGCCTCGCCGGTCTGTCGGAGATCAACGACACGTTGAAGCTGATCAACACCAAGCTTGGCGGCGACGCCGCCCCGACCACCTGAACCCGTTCTTCAAGGGAGATATCTTATGTCCTTCTACACCTCATTGAGCGGCGTCAAAGCCGCCCAGACCCAGCTCGAAGTGGTTTCGCACAATCTTGCGAACTCCGAGACCGCCGGCTTCAAGCGCAGCCGCACGAATTTCGAGGACGTGTTCGCGGCCTCGGCAACAAGCAGTCCGCAGCTTTCGCACGGCGTCGGCACGCGCGTGGATTCGATCACGCAGCTTTTCACCAACGGGCCGATCGAGCAGACTGGCAATGCGCTGGATCTCGCCATCACCGGAGAGGGCTTCTTCGCCACCAAGTCGGCCACGTCCGACGAAGTGATGTTCACCCGCAATGGCGCCTTCTCGGTCGACCAGAACGGCTTCGTGAAGCGCGGCGGCGATGATCGTCTGCAGCTCTACGCCGTCGCCGCCGACGGCACCGCCGACACGTCCGCGACCATCGACGCGAAGATCCCGGCCGAGAATGCCGACGGATCGAAGTTCGCCGGCATCACCGTCAGCGCCAATGGCGACATGACCGTAACCTATGCGGACGGCACCAACGAGGTGCTTGGCCGCGTCGCGATGGCCAGCTTCACCTCGCCCACCGGCCTGCGCCAGACAGGCTCGTCCAACTGGTCGCCGACCGGCCTGTCCGGTGAGCCGAGCTGGGGCGAGCCCGGCGACGGCCGCTTCAGCGATCTGATGTCGGGCGCGGTCGAGCGCTCCAACGTCGATCTCACCGAGGAGCTTGTCGGCCTGATCACTGCGCAGCGTTATTTCCAGGCGAATGCCAAGGCGATCGACACCGCGTCGCAGATCACTCAGACGATCATCGGCATCCGGACCTAAACGCCATGGATCGCCTCATCTACACCGCTTATTCGGGCATGCGCGGATCGCTCTCCGCGCAGAGCGCGATCGCCAACAACCTGGCGAATGCGAACACGATCGGCTTTCGCGCCGACCGTACCGCGTTCGAAGCGCTTACGCTGAAAGGGCCGATGATCGAAGCCCGTGCGCCGAGCTCGATGGAGGTCAAGGACGCCGACATGGCGGCCGGCGCGGTGGTGCAGACGGGGCGATCGCTGGACGTCGCGATCGACGGCAATGCAATGATGGCGGTTCAGGCCGACGATGGTTCGGAAGGATATACGCGCCGGGGCGACCTGATGGTGTCCCCATCGGGCCTGCTGCAGACCGGCGACGGGCATCTCGTCCTCGGCAATGGCGGGCCGATCTCTATCCCTGCTTCGTCCTCGGTCACGATCACGCCCGACGGATCGGTTCAGATCGTGGCGCCGGGCACCGATCCCAAGACTCCGGAGACCGTCGACCGCATCAAGCTGGTCTCGCCTGCGGGCACGCAGATCGCCAAGGCCGTGGACGGATTGTTCCGCGTCGTCGGTGACGGCGTGCTTCCCGGCGATCTCGATGCCCGCGTGACCACCGGTGCACTCGAACAGTCCAACGTCAACAGCGCGCAGATGCTTGTGGAGATGATCCAGAACCAGCGCTCGTTCGACATGCGCACCAAGCTGCTGACCACCGCGAAGGACCTCGACGAGGGCGGCGCGGCGCTCATGCGCATCAACTGATTTTGAAGGAGCTGATCCATGCCCACTTCCGCAATGCACATCGCCCGCACCGGGCTCGAGGCGCAGGACATGCGCATGCGCGTGATCGCGAACAATCTCGCGAACGTCGGCACCACCGGCTTCAAGCGTGACCGCGCCTCGTTCGAGACGCTCGCCTATCAGGACGTCCGCGTCGCCGGCACCCAGTCGAGCAGCGAGACCAAATATGCGATCGGGCTCAACCTGGGCACCGGCGTGAAGGTGCAGGGCACCGCGCGGATCGAGACCCAGGGATCGCTCAACACCACGAGCAATGCGCTCGATGTGGCGCTGGACGGCAATGGCTATTTCCAGGTGCAGATGCCCGGTGGGCAGACCGCCTATACGCGCGCCGGCAATTTCGCGCGTTCGCCCGAGGGGCAGCTGATCACCTCGCAGGGCTATGCGGTCCAGCCTGGTATCACGATCCCCGAGAATGCGACCGAGATCACCGTCGGCCTCGACGGCACGGTCTCCGCCACCGTCGCGGGGGAAAGCGAGCCGGCCCAGCTCGGCCAGCTCACTGTTGCCAGCTTCGCCAACCCGGCAGGTCTGCAGGCAGCTGGCGACAATTTCCTGCTGGAGACTGCGGCGAGCGGTGCCGCCCAGGTCGGCATTGCCGGCCAGGACGGCCGCGGTTCGATCCGCCAGGGCATGCTCGAGGGATCGAACGTCAATGTCGTGGAGGAGCTGGTCGACATGATCGAATGCCAGCGCGCCTATGAAGTGAACTCCAAGATGATCTCTGCCGTCGACGAAATGCTGCGCAATGCAAACCAGACGCTTTAACCGCACGGTCGCGATGCTGCTCGCGGGCGGCCTCGCTTTCTTCCTGTCGCCCGCCGACGCGAAGAAGGCCAGGCCCAAGCCGGGCTTCGAGGCGACGCTGCCATTGCCCGTCGCACCCGCGCCGGCCATCGCCGATGGCAGCATCTTCCAGGCGAGCAGTGGCTATGCCGCGCTTCACGAGGGCAATCGCGCCCGCGCGGTCGGGGATCTCCTGACCGTCGTCCTGGTCGAGCGGATCACCTCGTCCAAGTCCGCCACATCGAAGACGGCGCGAGACGGAGGCTTCTCGATCACGCCGCCGACGGCGGGGCCGCTCGATTTTCTCAACCCCAATGCCCTTAAGGCTTCGGGCGGTTCGTCGTTCAATGGCAATGGCAATGCCGCGCAACAGAGCGCGCTGGGTGGAGAGGTCAGCGTGACCATCGCCCAGCTGCTCGGAAACGGCACGGCCATCGTCAAGGGACAGAAAAGGCTCACCTTGAGCCAGGGCGAGGAATGGGTGCAGTTTTCAGGGATCGTCCGGCTTGCCGACATCGACCAGGTCAATCGCATCGCGTCGACGCGCGTCGCCGACGCCCGCATCGAATATTCGGGCAATGGTCAGGTTGCGCGCGCCAGCCGCGAAGGTTGGCTGCAGCGCTTCTTCAACATGATCAGCCCCTTCTGAGACGTAAGGATTTATCGTCATGAACCGTCTGCCGAAGCTTCTGCTCGCTCTCATCGCCGCCGCGACACTGTCCGCTGCGCCGGCGCATGCGGAGCGTGTTCGCGATCTCGGCACATTCCAGGGGGTCCGGACCAACCAGCTCGTCGGTTACGGTATCGTCGTGGGCCTGGAGGGGACCGGCGACGACAATCTGGAATATACCGCGCAGGCGGTGAAGGGCGTGACGAGCCGTCTCGGCCTGCAGCTGCCGCCTGGCGTGCAGCCCGGCCTGAAAAACGCGGCGGCGGTGATGATCACCGCGGACCTTCCCGCCTTCGCCAAGCCCGGTCAGCGCATTGACATCACGATCTCGGCACTGGGCAAGGCGAAGTCGCTGCGTGGCGGATCGCTGATCCTGTCGCCGCTCAACGGCGCAGACGGACAGACCTATGCGATGGCGCAGGGCAATCTCGTCGTCGGTGGCCTCGGCGTCTCCGCGCGCGATGGCTCGAAACTCTCGGTCAATGTGCCGACGGTTGGCCGTATCCCGCTCGGCGCGACCGTCGAACGTGCGGTGGCCACGGGTTTCGACACTCGCGACGTGCTGCGCTTCAATCTCAACGAAGCCGATTTCCTGACCGCTCAGCGCGTTCGCGATGCGATCAACCAGAAGTTCGGCCCCATCGCCACGCTGGAGGACGCGGTCACCGTGTCGCTCGCATTGCCGACCGGCGCGAACACGCGCGGCGCGATGATGGCGGCGATCGAGATGCTCGACATCACGCCCGCCGAAGCCCCCGCACGCGTCATCGTCAACAGCCGCAGCGGCACCGTGGTGATCAGCAGTGCCGTGCGCCTTGCGCCCGCCGCGGTCAGCCATGGCAAGCTCGTCATTCATATCGACGAGGCACCGCAGGTGTCGCAGCCCGCGCCCTTCTCGCGCGGCGAGACCGCGATCCAGGAAAGCAGCACCATCTCGGTCGAGCAGACCGGCAATCATCTGGCGCTGCTCAATCCCGGCCCATCGCTGTCGTCGATCGTCGATTCTCTCAACAAGCTGGGCGTCAGCCCGCCCGATCTCGTCGCGATCCTCGAGGCGTTGAAGCAGGCGGGATCGCTCAAGGCGGAGTTGATCGTGATATGAAGATCACCAATGCCATGCCGGTCGCGCCCAAGCAGGCCGACCAGAAGGCCGAGCTCGGCAAGGCTGCGAAGCAGTTCGAGGCGATCTTTGTCCGGCAGATGCTGGCGGCCGCGCACAAGGCGAAGCTGGCCGACGGCCTGTTCGACAACAGCGCGGTCGAGCAATTCCAGTCGATGCAGGATTCGAAGCTGGCGGATATCGTGTCCGAAAATGGCGGGCTGGGCCTGGCCAGGACGATCGAACAGCAGCTTTCGCAAAAGATCGGCGGTAAGGCGCCATGAGCTCCGATCTCATGTCGATTGCGCGCAGCGGCGCCAATGCCGCCCGCATCGCGCTCGACGTCACCGCGCAGAATATCGCCAATATCGGCACCGACGGCTATGTCCGCCGTTCGGTCTCGATGGCCGAGGTGTCGGGCAGCGGGATGCTCTACACCCAGAATGACGTGTCGCTTCACGGCGTGCGCGTGTCCGGGATCGTGCGCAATGCCGACGAATTCCGCCTGGCCGAGGTGCGCCGCACCGGCAGCGATCTGGCCCGTGTCGATGCGGAAGTGGGCGCGCTTTCCAATATCGAAAACGCGATCGAACAGCCCGGCGTGTCTTCCGCGATCGCCACCTTCTCGGCAAGCCTTCAGGGATTGAAGGCCGATCCTACCAATCCTGCGCTGCGCGCGGTGGTGATGGAGAATGCGCGCTCGGTCGCCGACGCGCTGAACGCCGCGGCCGGCGGCCTCGATTCCGCGAAGACGGCGATCCAGGCCGATGCGGTGGACGGCGTTTCCAAGCTCAACCAGCTTTCTTCCGACCTCGCCAAGATCAACACGCGCCTGGTTCGTTCCAGCGAAGGCAGCAGCGATCAGGCCGCATTGCTCGACAAGCGCGACCTGATCCTGAAATCGATGAGCGAAGTTGCCGGCGTTTCGGTGACGATCGGTGCGCATCGCACCGCCGATGTCAGCCTGGGCGGCGTTTCGCTGGTCACGCTCGACACGGCTGCGACCGTGGGTGTCGGTGTGGCGTCGGATGGCTCCCTGGCTTTCGATGTCGGCGGCACCGGAGTCGCGATCGCGTCGGGATCGCTGGCGGGGACCGCATCGGGCCTCAATCAGATCAACGACGCGCGTGCGCGGCTCGACGATGTCGCGGCCACGATCATCGGCGCGATCAATGGCGCGCAGGCATCGGGCGTGGCACTTGACGGCAGCGCAGGCCAGCCCCTGCTCGGCGGCACCGGTGCGGGGGATATCAAGCTGATCGCGACCAGTGGCGCCGCACTGGCAACCGCACCCACGGGCGCGGGGGCGGACAGCCGCAATACCGGCAATCTCGACACCATGATCGCCGCACTCGGCAGCAGCAACGCGCTCGGCAAGTTCGATGCGCTGCTCACCGATGTCAGCGCCGCGGTCGCCGGCCGCACCGTGACGCGCAGCGCGCTCAGCGTGATCGCCAGCGGCGCGGAAGGGGCGTTGGCCACCCAGGCCGGCGTCAGCCTCGACGACGAGGCCGCCAATCTGCTTCGCTACCAGCAGGCATTCCAGGCCTCGGGCCGGATCATGCAGGTGTCGAAGGACCTTTTCGATTCCATCCTTTCCATCAACTGAGGCTGACCCATGACTGGCATCGGCACTGACGGATTTTACAATCGCTCGATCGGGAGCCTCGCGTCGTTGCGCGCACGCGCCGAGACGCTTCAAACCCAGATCGCGTCCAAGGAAAAGCTTCAGCGGAGTTCCGACGATGCCGTCGCGTCGCGGCAGCTGCGCGCGCTTGGCCATGACGATACGCTTGCGGCGGTCCACAAGACCAACGCGGCGATCGCGGGATCGGACATGGCTCTGGCCGATCAGGCACTGACCGAACTCGGCAACCTGACGATGCGCGTGCAGGAACTCGCCACCCAGTCGGCGACCGGCACGCTCAACCCGGCTCAGCGCAAGATCAACGGTGACGAAATCGCGCAGATCCACCAGAGCATGGTCGCGATCCTCAACAGCAAGGATTCGACGGGTCATCCGCTCTTTGCCGGAAGCGCCAATGGCCCTGCCTATGTCGTCGCGGCCGACGGCAGCGCCAGCTATGCGGGCAATTCGACGCCGGGCGAACTCGATGTCGGTGCGGGCATCACTGTCGCGCGCAGCCTGACCGGCCCGGAATTCATGAACTTCTCGGTCGACGGCACCGATACCGACCTGCTCACTGTGGTCCATAATCTCGCCACGTCGCTTCAGTCCGGCTCGACCACCGCCGCCAGCGATGCCAATGCCGCGCTCAAGGGCCTGACCGCCGGCCTCGGCGCCATCAGCACCGGTCACGCCATCATCGGCGCGCGCGAATCCCGTGTCGAAATCGCCACGTCGCTTGTCACCGAACGCGGCGAAGTCCGCGCGGGCGACCAGATTCGCCTGGGCGGAACCGACATGCCGACCGCCATTGCCGAGCTTCAGGAACTAATGACCGTGCTCGAAGCCAGCCAGGCGAGTTTCACCAAACTCTCCAGCCTGTCGCTGTTCGACTATTTCCGCTGATTTTTGAGCCTCGCAGAGGTTAACGCAGCGATGACCATGCCGTTCTAACAGGTGCGGCGCCCATCGGCGCAAATCGTTTCATGGCCGGTCTCCGGTCATCCCTGGGGGAAGCATGTTCGTAGCCATCGGCATTGTCGTTCTGATCGTCATGGTCTTCGGGGGATTCACCATCACCGGTGGCGCGCTAGGCCCCGTGATGGAAGCGATCCCGCACGAGATGCTGATTATCGGCGGCGCCGCGGCCGGCGCGCTGATCACGGGCAATTCGATGCACGAGCTGAAGGCGCTGGGCGGCGGGCTCGCCAAGGTATTCAAGGGCCCCAAGCACAACAAGCAGGACCATATCGACGCCATCCTGCTCACCTCCAAGCTGATGCGGATGCTGCGCAGCGAAGGCCCGGTGGTGATGGAGGCGCATGTCCAGGATCCCAAATCCTCCGCGATCTTTGCCGAATATCCCCGCATCCTCGCCAATCACGCGCTGGTGTCGCTGATCTGCGACACGCTGACATTGATCGTCGTTTCCTCGGGCACGCTCGAGGTGCACGCCGTCGAGGATGTCATGGACAATGCGATGAAGACGCATTTCCACGAGATGCAGGAACCCGTCCATACGCTTCAGTCGCTGTCGGACGCTTTGCCTGCACTGGGCATCGTCGCGGCCGTGCTCGGCGTCGTGAAGACGATGGGCTCGATCGACAAGCCGCCCGCCATCCTGGGTGGCATGATCGGCTCGGCGCTGGTCGGTACCTTCCTCGGCGTGTTGCTGGCTTATGGTATCGTCGGCCCGATCGGCAGCCGGTTGAAGCAGGTCGCGGATGCCGACGAGCAGATCTTCCATGCGGTGAAGCAGATCATCATCGCCTCGCTCCACAATTATCCGCAGCCGCTGGTCGTCGAGGCCGCGCGCTCGGGGCTGAGCCACGCTTTCCGCCCCGGCCTTGCCGAGATGCTCGACGGGTTGAGGACGCGCTGAGATGGCGAGCCCGGCGAAGAAGGGATCGAACCTTCCCCCTCCCATCATCGTCAAGAAGATCATCGTCGCGGGCGGCGGCGGTCATCATGGCGGCGCGTGGAAAGTGGCTTATGCCGACTTCGTGACCGCGATGATGGCATTCTTCCTGCTGCTCTGGCTGCTGGGCGCCACCAACGAGGCGAAGCGCAAGGGCATTGCCGACTATTTCTCGCCCACGCTGGTGAAGATGCGCGAACAGTCCGCCGGCAGCAACGGCATGTTCGGCGGCGACAGCATCACCGGCGAGGACAATTATCCGCAAAAGGCGTCGCAGACCGGTACGCGCTCGATCACCATCCCGCGCGACACCACGGGTGGCCCGCGCGAGGGTGCGACCGAGGAGCGCAAGGTCGCCCAGGGGCTTTCGCCCGAGGAAAAGGCGAAGAAGCTTTTCGCGCTGAAGGAGCGTGTGACGAAGCGCGTCGAGACCAGCGGCTCGCTGAAGAAGCTCGCCACCCAGATCCGCTTCATGCAGACGGCGGAGGGCATCCGCATCGACCTGGTCGACAATGCCGACTTCTCGATGTTCCGACTGGGCACCACGGTGCTCGTGCCCGAAGCAGTCGAACTGCTTCGCATCATCGCAGACGCGGTGGAGGATGACGTCACCCAGCTCACCATCCGCGGCCATACCGATTCGCTGCCATGGCGGCCTGGTCAGGTCGCCAGCAACTGGTCGCTGTCGTCGGGCCGCGCGGAGGCCACGCGCCAGGCGCTGATGCGCTTCGGTGTCACCGAGCCGCGCTTCCGGCGGATAGAGGGTGTCGCCGATCGCGAGCCGTTGATCGTGAAGGCGCCGACCGACCCGAGAAACCGCAGGATTTCCATTACACTGGCGAATTGATTTCGGCTTGCATTCCGGCGCCGGATGACTCTACATGCGTGAAATCCCTGTATGTCCCGATATGGGAAAAGGGGATGAGCAGCTGAACTGGCCTGTGGGGGGCTGGTGCGTTGCAATGGCCTGTGGGGGGCTTCTTGCTGCATATATCGCAACGTCATTGCGACGTTTCGTTCCTGATATCCGATGCGGCAGACCGCCGGGCGACGCGCCATGACCGGCGTGTGCGCGGCGGCGATCCCCGTATGGTGCCGGCCTGATGGGCGCGGCGGGACTGATCGGCGCCGCCATGGCCCAGACGATGGGGCTGGCCAGCGAGGTCCAGACCACGATCGTGACGCTCGATCGCGAATGGGCGACATCGCTGGCGCAGGAGCTGCGCGACCATCATCTGCCGACATTGACGCCGGCCAGCCCGGCACGCTGGCGCGAGCATTTCGACAGCGGCCGCGCCAATTGTGTCATCTTCGATCTCGATCATGGCAGCGATGGCGCGTTCGACGCGATCGCGCAGATCAAGACGCATTCCGAACATACGATGATCGTCGCGGCGGCCTCGTCGCCATCGATCAAGGTGGTCGTGAACGCGATCCGCGCCGGTGCGATCGATTTCGTCAACAAGCGCAATCCGATGCGCGAGGCACGCGAACAGATCAGCCAGGCCGCGGCGCAGGCGCGCCGGCAGGAGAGCGCGACGATCGAGGGCAATGCCTATCGCGAACGGATCGAGGCGTTGAGCGGACGCGAACAGCAGGTGCTGCAACTGCTCGCCGCCGGCCTTGCCACCAAGCAGATCGCGCACCGCATGGAACTGAGCCCGCGCACCGTCGAGATGTTCCGCCGCCGCATCCGCCAGCGGCTGGACGCGAGCTCGATCGCGGAGGCAGTGAGCATCTGGCTGAGCCACCGCGAAGACCCGCGCCCGGCGATGGTTGCCTGAGACTATGGGTTGCGCCGACTAGGTCATGGGCCTGAAAAGGCCGGTTTGGCCGCTCATCGTCCGGCGGCGAGGGCTGTCCCATCGTCGATGGTTGCCGAACGGCTCAAGGCTTCCCAGTGCTGATCGGCGCTCCGGCGCGCATTTCCAGACGCGGTGCCCATCTCAAACGAATCCGCGCCGGCAAGGATACGCGTCGGGGCGTCCGAAAGTGTTGCGACCCGAAGGATCATCTCGGCGACCGGCTTGGGGTCGCGCAGGATCGCGAGATATGCAGGGTCGCGCATCATTGCGATCGTTGTGCCGACAGTGGCTTCATATGCAGGGCTGAAGGGCGATACCTTCAATGAATCCGCCTCCGCGAATCGCGTTCGCATTGCACCGGGCTCGATTGCCGTCACGCTGATCCCGAGAGGTGCGACTTCCAGACTAAGCGATTCGGCGAGCGCCGACACCGCAGCCTTCGATGCGTAATAGATACCCGCACCGGCGGTCGCGATCCGTGCGCCGATCGACGAGACCAGCAGAATGCGACCATGACCCTGGGCGCGCATGGCTGGAAGCACCGCCCTGGCAAGGTTCACGGCGCCCATGAAATTGGTGGAAAGCTGTTCTTCGACGAGTGCGAGAGGCATATCCTCGATTGCGCCAAGGCCCGAAAAACCGGCATTGTTGATCAGGACGTCTATCCGGCCAAATCGAGCAACGGCTTTTTCCGCGACGATGCGCGCACCGTTTGCGTCGGTTACGTCCAATGCCAGGGCCAGCAAGTGCTCGGGATGTTGAGCGACAAGCTCGGCCAACACAGCAGGATTGCGTGCCGTTGCGACGACATTTTGTCCGTTCGACAATGCACTTTCGACGATTGCACGCCCAAGCCCAACTGAACTGCCGGTTACGAGGAAAACATCTGCCATGGTGACTCCGATCTCGATGAGGAACGACCGGCAGCATAGCGCTGAGAAATGATTTGACAATGAGCGAGTGATCACTCATTTATATTGGAGGCACTAGGGAGGGTTGATGGCAAGGGCAAAAAGCGAGGAGAAGCGAGCAACGATTTTATCGGTCGCGACCGAACTGATTGCCGATCAAGGCTTGGGTGCATCCACCGCTGACATCGCGAAGAAGGCGGGTGTGCCACACGGATCGGTATTCACATATTTCAAGACCAAGGCCGCGCTGCTCGTCGCGCTCTACACTGAACTGAGCGCCGAGATGACGGACACGGTAATGGAAGCCATGCCGTCCAATGTCGACGAGCAAGCGCAGTTTCGGCACCTATGGGTCCAGTGGACGAACTGGGGCGCATCCAATCCGTCAAAGCGGCGGACCCAGGCGCTGCTCAAGCTGTCCGTCGATCGCGAAATGGCGGATGCTTATGCCGCGCCGGTGTTCGAATTGATCGAGAAGTCCTGTTCAACCGGTGTGCTTCGGGATGCACCGTCGGTTTACGCGGTCGAACTCGTGGCGGCCTGGGTCGAGACGACGATCGATTTCATGATCGCTTATCCGGAGGAGTCGGACGGTTACTGCCAGCGCGGGTTCGATGCGATCTGGCACGCGCTGCGCTGAGGCCGCCGGGCGTTGGAGCGGGTTTATCCGCCGGCATTAGTTCGTCGAACGCGGGGTCCAGGCGCAGGCGATGGACCCGATGAACCGAACGAAAACTCGTTCGGTATCCGTCATATGTGGAGGACTTCATGCCCAGCCGTCGTTCATTTCGTTCGTTGGTGCTGCTCGTGTCGGTTGCTTCGGCGCAACCGTCCATGGCGCAGACCGCACAGGCCGTTCTTGGCCCTCCCGGCGTGGTCGCTTTAAGCGAACCGCAGTCACCCGCCCGTCTCGTCATGGATCCGCCGTTGCCGGGGCCACTTTCAAAAGGGCAGGTGTTCATCCAGTACCGGGCCGAAAATCTGCGGATTCAACCGGTCTTCGGATCGGAGGCGCTTAATGTATCGCCCCGGATCGGTCACATTCATGTGACCGTCGATCGCGCGCCATGGCATTGGGCCGACGCGAGCGGAGAGCCGGTGATCCTCGTCGGACTGGAGCCCGGGCCGCACGAGGTCGAGATCATCCTCGCTGACGCGAACCATCAGCCGCTCGATCGCGCCGCAGTAGCGTTCACCGTGCCGCCGACCACCGCCAAACACCACTGAGCATCACAACAATGCAGACGCGATCGCGTCGATCCGGGAGAGCTTCAATGTCCGAACCAATGAAAGCGAACCGCAGAAATTTCCTGCGAAGTGCAGGCCTTGGAGTCGTGGGCGTGGCTGCGATGGACATGGGCATCACAAAGGCAGCGACCGTATCCGAGGGTGGTGCCAGCGTCGTCGCCAAGAGCCCGGTCGCGCTTGCGACCATGGGGCCGGTGCGACAAGTGCGTGCCGGAGACCTCGACATCGGCTATGTCGAAGTCGGCCCTCCGGGCGGCAAGCCCGTGCTTTTGTTCCATGGCTGGCCCTACGATTCATACTTATGCCGAAGCGGCACCTCTGCTTGCGGCGGAGGGGTTTCGGGTTATCGTCCCGCATCTACGCGGTTACGGCTCGACCCGTTTTGTGGACGCCAACGCGTTGCGAAACGGTCAGCAGGCGGCGCTCGCCTCCGATGGTATCGCGCTGATGGATGCGCTCGGAATCAAGGCAGCGACGGTTGCGGGCTGCGACTGGGGCGCTCGCACGGCGTGCATCATGGCAGCACTCTGGCCGGAGCGCTGCACGGCGCTGGTCTCGGTGAGCGGGTATCTGATCGGCAGTCAGGCTGCCAACCGGAAGCCGCTTGCGCCTAAGGCCGAACTCGCTTGGTGGTATCAATTTTATTTTACGACCGATCGTGGCCGGGCAGGCTATGCCGCCAATCGACAGGAATTCGCCAAACTGATCTGGCATTCGGCGTCGCCTCGATGGCTTTTCGACGATGCAACATTCGCGCGTTCGGCCATCGCGCTGGACAATCCCGATCACGTCGACATCGTCGTCCATAATTACCGGTGGCGACTGGGTTTGGCCGATGGCGATCCGAAATTTGATGGGTTGGAAGCTAGGCTGGCGACGTTTCCAGCAATCTGGGTCCCGACAATCACGCTCGAAGGGGACGCCAACGGTGCACCGCACCCCGACCCGTCGAGTTACGCGGGGAAATTCTCGGGCCCATATTCGCACCGCACGATCACGGGCGGCATAGGTCACAATCTGCCGCAGGAGGCACCGCAGGCCTTCGTCGACGCGGTCAGTTCTGTGGCTGGTTAAAGCCTGTTGGGCAGCGCCAGGCACTTTCCGGGCTGAGCATGTCGTGACGATGTCGGCTAGCGGCCAGCTCCTGCCTCTTCGGGCAAAGTGTCGAAGATGAGCAGGATCCCGGCGGACTTGGTCCAAACGGATTAGGGAAAGCTATCTCCGCACCTCAAAAGGAAACGCCCGGCGACCTGAGGGTCACCGGGCGCCTTGTCGGCCCGCTTCCGGACGATTGTTCTCTTGCCATCGGCTGGATGGGCAAGGACGGTAACGGCACCCCCACGGCGCCGTACGACTGGAAGCGGCTTCCCCCCGAACCGCACGAAGCCCGGCGCAAGACGGCCGGGCCAGTGATCGTCGGGAATTCGGACGGTTTGCCCTGTGGGTGCCGCGGGACCAGCCGCGGTGCAAACCGCCCGACCGGTCCCGGCGCCTTGTGAGCGTCGGGGCCGGCGGTCTGGTTGATCTTAGCGCAGCAGCGACAGGACGTTCTGCTGGCTCTGGTTGGCCTGCGCGAGCATCGCGGTGGACGCCTGGCTCAGGATCTGGGCCTTGGCGAGCGCGGCGGTTTCGGCCGAATAATCGGCGTCCTCGATGCGCGACTTCGCGTCGGACAGGTTGGTCGAATTGGTGGTCAGGTTGTTGACCACCGATTCAAGGCGGCTCTGGCCGGCGCCGAGCGAGGCGCGCGCCGTGTTGACCGCGGTCAGTGCGTCATCGACATCGTCGATCGCATCGGTCGCACCAGCCACGCTCCCAACGCTGAAGCCGGTCGTGACGCCGGTCAGCGCCGAAATCGACAGGGTGACGGTGTCGCCGCTGTCGGCGCCGGTCTGGATATCGACAGTGGTCGCGGCCGTGGTGCTGAACAGCGTGACGTCGTTGAACTTGGTGCCGCTCACGATGCTGCTGATCTGGCCAGTCAACGCCGACACTTCGGTCTGCATGTTCGTGCGGTCGCTGCTGCTATAGGTGCCCGACTTGGACTGGACGGCCAGTTCGCGGACGCGCTGCAGCATGTTGGTGACTTCGTTGAGCGCGCCTTCAGCGGTCTGCGCCAGGGCGATGCCGTCATTGGCGTTGCGGATGGCCTGGTTCATGCCGCGGACCTGCGAGGTCATCGAGGTGGCAATGGCGAGGCCGGCGGCATCGTCCTTGGCGCTGTTGATGCGCTTGCCGGTCGACAGGCGCTCCATTGCGGTGCCAAGCGCCTTGCTGGCGGAATTCGATGCGTTCGCTGCCTTCAGCGACCCCAGGTTCGTGTTGATCACTGTCATGTCTAGTCTCCAGTTCTTGCTGGCCCACCCCCCAAACCGTGTGGGCCTGATGTCGCTTCAGGCAACATGTGCCATCAGCAAGAGCGGCGCGCGGACGGAGACTTTAAGGGTCTCCGGGCGCTTTTTTGATCCGCTGTCGGGTGTGGATGAGCGAGGGCGGTCATCGCGCACGCACGGCGCTGCACGGTCGGAAAACGATCTGCCCCCGAAGCGCGCGAACCCGGCGTGATGGCCGGGTTCGATATCTGGATATTGGTCTCGCTCCGTCGAAATCGCGCGGTAAGCCGCGGTGCAAACCACCCGACCGGCCCCGGCGTCTTGTGAGCGTCGGGACCGGCGGTCTGGTTGATCTTAGCGCAGCAGCGACAGGACGTTCTGCTGGCTCTGGTTGGCCTGCGCGAGCATCGCGGTGGACGCCTGGCTCAGGATCTGGGCCTTGGCGAGCGCGGCGGTTTCGGCCGAATAATCGGCGTCCTCGATGCGCGACTTCGCGTCGGACAGGTTGGTCGAATTGGTGGTCAGGTTGTTGACCACCGATTCAAGGCGGCTCTGGCCGGCGCCGAGCGAGGCGCGTGCCGTGTTCACCGAGTCGAGCGCGAGATCGACATTGCCGATGGCGGTGCCGGCGCCCGTGTCGCTCGAAATATTGTGAAAGGTGGTGACGTTGGTGGACAGCGCCGAAATCGACAGCTGAACGGTATCGGTGCTCTCTGCGCCGGTCTGGATTGTGATGTTGGTCGCGGCGGAGGTGCTGAACAGGTAGTTGTCGTTGAATTTGGTGTTGTAAACGATGCTGCTGATCTGGTTCGACAGCGCCGACGCTTCGGTATTGAGGTTGCCGCGATCGTTGTTGCTGTACGTGCCCGACCTGGACTGCACCGCGAGTTCGCGGATGCGCTGCAGCATGTTGGTGACTTCGTTGAGCGCGCCTTCGGCGGTCTGCGCCAGGGCGATGCCGTCATTGGCGTTGCGGATGGCCTGGTTCATGCCGCGGACCTGCGAGGTCATCGAGGTGGCAATGGCGAGGCCGGCGGCGTCGTCCTTGGCGCTGTTGATGCGCTTGCCGGTCGACAGGCGCTCCATGGCGGTGCCGAGCGCCTTGCCGGCGGCGGTCGAGGCGTTCGCTGCCTTTAGCGAGCCCAGGTTCGTGTTGATCACAGTCATGTCTCGTCTCCAGTCTTGCTGGCCCACTTCTCAATCGTGCGGACCTGATGTCGCTTCAGGCAACATGTGCCATCGGCAAGAGCGGCGCGTGAGTGGAGACTTTAAGGGTCGCCGGGCGCTTTTTAATCCGCTGTCGGGTGTGGATGGGCGAGGGCGTTGGCCGCGCTTCTGCGACGTACCACCGGAAAAGAATCTGCTCCGAACCGCACGAAACCCGGCACAGGGGCCGGGCCAGTGATGGTCGGGGATTCGGACGGTTTGCCCTGTGGGCGCCGCGGGACCAGCCGCGGTGCAAACCGCCCGACCGGCCCCGGCGCCTTGTGGGCGTCGGAACCGGCGGTCTGGTTTGATCTTAGCGCAGCAGCGACAGGACGTTCTGCTGGCTCTGGTTGGCCTGTGCGAGCATCGCGGTGGACGCCTGGCTCAGGATCTGGGCCTTGGCGAGCGCGGCGGTCTCGGCCGAATAATCGGCGTCCTCGATGCGCGACCGTGCGTCGGACAGGTTGGTCGAATTGGTGGTCAGGTTGTTGACCACCGATTCAAGGCGGCTCTGGCCGGCGCCGAGCGAGGCGCGTGCCGTGTTGACCGATTCGAGCGCGAGATCGACATTGTCGATGGCGGTTGAGGCGTTGCCGGTGCTCGAGACGCTGTGCGCTGCGGTGACGTTGGTGGACAGCGCCGCAACCGACAGCTGAACGGTGTCGCCGCTGTCCGCGCCGGTCTGGATCGTGATATTGGTCGCGGCGGAGGTGCTCAGCAGCGAGACGTCGTTGAACTTGGTGCCGCTCACGATGCTGCCGATCTGGCCAGTCAACGCCGTCACTTCGGTCTGCATGTTCAAGCGGTCGTTGCTGCTATAGGTGCCCGACTTGGACTGGACGGCCAGTTCGCGGACGCGCTGCAGCATGTTGGTGACTTCGTTGAGCGCGCCTTCGGCGGTCTGCGCCAGGGCGATGCCGTCATTGGCGTTGCGGATGGCCTGGTTCATGCCGCGGACCTGCGAGGTCATCGACGTGGCGATGGCGAGGCCGGCGGCGTCGTCCTTGGCGCTGTTGATGCGCTTGCCGGTCGACAGGCGCTCCATTGCGGTGCCGAGCGCCTTGCTGGCGGCGGTCGAGGCGTTCGCTGCTTTCAGCGACCCCAGGTTCGTGTTGATCACTGTCATGTCTGGTCTCCAGTTCTTGCTGGCCCACCCCCCAATCGTGTGGACCCGATGTCGCTTCAGGCAACATGTGCCGTCAGCAAGAGCGGCGAGTGAGCGAAAGGTTTAAGGGCTGGCTCGGAATTAACTATTCAAGTCTCTGATTTATATTGAAAATAAATGGATGGTACAGGGTTTTCACCGTAGCGATCCTTGCGGCATCGTTAACCTTAACGCCCCCATAACCAATCGTGTTGAAGCGGCCTGTGGGGGGCACTCGAATGACCAGACTAGATCATGACCAGAGCCTGCTGCGCGATCACGGACAGATCGTCCATCGCGCATCCGCGATCTTCGCAACCTCGGTCGGTGATCGCAGCGACGCGGGTTGCGCGCTGGTCGCATCGGGCAGCGAGCCGCCTGCCGGCTATCGCGGCCGCACCGTTCTGCTCGAACGCACCGGAACGCCATCCATCGAACGTCTCGCCGGAAATCGCCTGAAGCTCGGCTATGTCGACGGCGGATCCGAAGCTGCCCTGGCCGCACTGCTTGCCTGTGCGAGCAAGGCCGGAGACCCGATCGCGGCCGATCCCGAAAGCCTGGCCGTGCTTTCGCTCGCAGAGCGTCTCGCCGTCAGCGACATTCCCGTGCTCGTCAATGGCCCCACCGGCACCGGCAAGGAAGTGCTGGCGCGGTTCATCCATTCGCGCAGCACCCGGGCCGACAAGCCCTTCATCGCGGTCAACTGCGCCGCCGTTCCCGAAGCCATGCTCGAAGCATTGCTGTTCGGTCATCAGAAGGGCGCTTTCACCGGCGCGCACGCGGCCAGCGAAGGCTTCTTCCGCGCGGCCGATGGCGGCACATTGCTGCTCGACGAAATCGCCGAAATGCCGCTGGCACTGCAGGCGAAGCTGCTGCGCACCCTGCAGGAGAGTGAGGTCGTTCCCCTGGGCGCGACCAGCCCGATCAAGATCGACGTCCGTATCATCGCCTGCGCCAACCGCGACCTGCCGCTCGAAGTCGAGGAAGGCCGGTTCCGCGCCGATCTTTTCTACCGTCTCAACGTTTTTCCCTTGTCGCTGCGTCCGCTGTGCGAGCGCCCCGAAGATGTCGCGCCGCTCGCCTTCGCTCTGGCCCTGCGCCACTGCCCGGCCGGCGCGCCGCTTCCCTGGATTGCGGCCGATGCGCTGAACGCGCTGAAGGCGCACAATTGGCCGGGCAATATCCGCGAGCTCGAGAATGTCATGCGCCGCGCGCTGCTGCTTTCGAATGGCGAGAGCGAGATCGCACTGCGCCACATCCATTTCGATCGGCCCGCGCGGCTGGTCACCACGAACCCGGCCATGCAGCCGGCAGCGCCCGCTTACGCCCCGACCCCCGTCTATGCCGCACCGGCCGACGTGGCGGGCGGCGAGGCGCTGAGCAAGGTCGTCCAGCTGTCCGAAGCGCGCGCCATCATGGCGACGCTGGAAGCGTGCGACGGCAGCCGCGTCCAGGCCGCGAAGCGCCTCGGAATTTCGGAGCGCACGCTGCGCTATCGCCTGGCGCGCTTCCGTGACGCCGGTCAGATGACAGCGGGAGGAACGGCATGACATCCCCGATCGGCGGCACTGCAGGCCTTCAGCAGATCCTGTCCATGCGGCAGGAGATGATCGACAAGAGCCAGCTGCTTCAGAATCTGCGCGTCGGCGGCACCCAGGCGGAAACGCCGGGTGTCTCGTCCAAGCCGACCGGCCCGGCCGGCGGCTTCACCGACGTGCTCAAGACCGCACTCGACGGCGTCAACGCGTCGCAGACCCGCGCCTCCGACATTTCGGCCGCCTATGAGCGCGGCGAGGTCACCGACGTCTCGAAGGTGATGCTGGCCCGCCAGGAAGCGGGCATCGCTTTTGAAGCGACATTGCAGGTGCGTAACAAATTACTGTCTGCCTATCTCGATATCCTGCGCATGGGGGTCTGATAGATGAGCGATCTTGTTCCCGCGGCGCCCACGCCGCTTGGCAATCCCCGCCCGATCGGCGGACAGCGATTGCCCTTCCTTCAGCAGATGAGCGGCTTTGCCGCGCAGCCCGCGGTCAGGCGTACCATGCCTTATGCCGCGGCTGTCGGCGTTCTGGGTTCGGCCGCGCTTGCGTGGATGGTGCTGAGCCCGGCCCCGCAGCGCGTGCTCTATTCCGAGCTCGGCGATGCCGAAAAGGCCGCAGTGACCACGGCGCTCGACAAGGCATCGATCCCCTACAAACTCGATCCGTCCAGTGGCGCGGTGACCGTGGGGGAGGGCGATATCTATCGCGCGCGCATGATGGTCGCGTCCGACGGGGCGGTTGCCGCCCCGAGCAGCGGCACAGACCTGATCGATTCGATGCCGATCGGCGCCAGCCGCAGCGTGGAGGCCGAACGGCTGCGTGCCGCGCGCGAGCGTGAACTGCAATTGACCATCATGGAGATCGACGGCGTCGAGTCCGTCCGCGTCCATCTCGCCCAGGCCGAGAAATCGGTTTTTGTCCGCGACAATTCTCCGCCGCGTGCGTCGGTGATGCTGAAGCTCGCGCGCGGGCGCCAGCTGTCCGACGGCCAGGTGACCGCGATCGTCAATCTCGTCACGGGGTCGGTTCCCGGCCTGTCGAACGACGAGGTCAAGGTGATCGACCAGCATGGCCGGCTGGTCTCCGACAAGAATGCCGACAGCGCCAACACCGATCGCCTGAACATGCAGGCACGGATGGAGGAGAAGCTGCGCAGCCAGATCTCGCAATTGCTGACGCCGATGTTCGGCGAGGGCAATTTCTCGTCCGAGATTCAGGTCGATCTCGACATGAATGCGGTGACCTCCGCCCGCGAAAGCTGGAACAAGGAAGGCGCGGTCCGTTCGGAGACCACGCAATCCTCGCCCGCGGTCGAAACCACCACCGGCTATGGCGTGCCGGGCGCACTGTCCAACACGCCGCCGCCGCCGACCCAGCTGGTTCCCGGCGCGCCGCAGGGCACGCCCGCTCCAGCCGCTGCGCCTGCACCGGCCGCGCCCGGCGCAACGCCGGCTGCCGCGCCTGCGCCGGAACTGAACCAGAGCGCCACGCGCACTTATGAACTCGGCCGTGAGGTCGCGGTGTCGAATGGCACGCCCGGCGACATCAAGCGGCTTTCAGTGGCTGTCGTGCTCAGCAGCGGCGCGATGGCGTCGCGCAAGCCCGCCGATATCGCGCAGATCAAGGCACTGGTCGGCGCTGCCGTCGGAGCCAATCTGCAGCGCGGCGACCAGGTCGAAGTGATTGCCCGCAAATTCCAGAGCGAGCCCGCCGCAGCGCCCGTTCCATTTTATCAGGAGCCCTGGTTCGCGACCGTGCTGCGCAACGCCGTGGCGCTGATCTGCGTGCTGCTGCTGATCTTCTTCGGCCTGCGCCCCGCCATCGCGGCGATGCGCCGCAAGCAGGACAATAGTGGCCAGAGTGGCGAGGGGCCGCGTGCGCGCATCGAGGGCGGCGACGCCGAAAGCACGTCCGAGGACGCCGCCGCGCCGACCTCGACCGAGGCGATACTGACCGGACGGCTCGAGCAGATGAAGCTCGCCGATCAGGTCGGGCTTGCCCAGCGTTTCATCAGCGAACAACCGGATAGCGCAATGGCGGCGATCCGCCAGATGCTCGCCGAGTCCGATCCTGCCAGCAAGGCTGACGTCGCATGACCGAACACCAGGCCGCCTTCACCAAGGCCGAGCGCGCGGCGATCCTCGTCATGATCATGGACGACGAGCAGGCCGCCGAAGTGCTGCGTCATCTCGAGCCGCAGGAACTGCGCCTGCTCGGCCAGGCGATGTGCGATCTGAAGGACGTCGCACCGTCGCAGGTGGCCGCCACGATCGGCGGATTTTTCGATCGGACCCAGCGCCAGGGGCTCATCGCCCATGACAATAGCGGGCGGGTCCGCAACCTGATGAACATGGCGCTGGGCGAACGCAAAGCCGACAGCGTGATGTCCCGCATCGCGCCTGCGGCCAAGACCAGCTCGATCGAACTCGCCAAATGGCTCGACGCTTCGGTGATCACGCCGATGGTCAAGAACGAGCATCCCCAGCTGATCGCGGTACTTCTGACCAATCTGGAACCGGAGACTGCAGCGCAGGTGTTGCATGGTTTGCCGAGGGCGCTGCAGCCGCAAGTGGTGCATCGCATCGCAACGCTCGGCCCGGTGACCGCCGGCGCACTCACCATGCTGGAGACCGTATTGTCGCAGCGGATCACCGACAGCCATGGTCCCGCCGCGCTCAATATCGGCGGCCCGCGCGAAGCCGCGGAGATCATCAACAATGCATCGCGCGCGACCGAAAAGCGCATCATGCCGGAATTGGCCAAGATCGATCGTCTCGTCGCCAAGCAGATCGAAGGCGAGATGTTCAAATTCGACCATCTGCTCTCGATCGACGACAGGTCCATGGGCGCGCTGCTGCGCGAGGTGGATTCCGAACAGCTCATCGTCGCGCTCAAGGGGCTGGAGGACGAGGATCGCGAAGCGTTCTTCCGCTGCATGTCCAGCCGCGCCGCCGATGGCGTACGCGACGAGATCGAGGCACGCGGGCGGATCAAGCTCAGCGAAGTGGTCGATGCCCAGAAGGCGATCGTGCAGATCGCCCGCAGGCTGGCCGCGGAGGGCACGATCTCGTTCGGCGCCGGCGATGACGATTATGTTTGAGCCGCGGCATGTCTAGAGCCTTGTCCATCACCGAACTGGCCGAGATGCTGGAGCGCGCGGAAGTGGTCAGCGAGGCCGCCGGCTTTGACGCCCGGGACTTCGATACCAGGGCGCCGTTCCAGGCGACGGCCGAACCGGACACGGTGCCGGCACCCGCGACTGGTGCGCCGGTCCATGCGGATCAGATGCCGTCGGGGCCGCGTCACTTCGCGCCCGATCCGGATATCGCCCGGGCGCTGGGCATGGTGCCGCAGCCATCGGACGAAGACCCGATCCGCCAGGCCTGGAAATCCGGCTTCGAGGATGGCGTCGCGACCGAGAAACGGCTTGCCCGCGAAATGCACGGCGAAGACGTCGAGATACTGACGCGCCTGAGCGATCAGGTTCACCAGATCGATGCCGCCGGCATGCAGATGCTGGAAAGCCGGATGCGCGAGGCGGTGGTCTCGCTGTGCCGCCAGGTGATCGACGATTGTCCGATCGATGCCGACCGGCTCGCCGCCCGGATCCAGACTGCCGTGCGACTGTTCGCGATCGGGCACAACGACAAGACTGTCGAGGTCAGCCCGGCCGACTTCAAGCTGCTGAGTGGCCTGTTACCGGCCGAATGGACGCTGGTCGCCAATGCCGACATGGCGCGCGGCGCGATCCGCGTGCTGACGCCCGAAGGCGGTGTCGAGGATGGACCGGAGCAATGGAAACTGGCGCTGGAAGAGGCAATTCGCACATGCTGAACGGCCTTGCCGCGCTGCTCGACAGGTTCGAGGCGGCGGAGATCGACACCGGGCTGCACGGCTTTGGCCGGTTGACCGCGTGCGACGGCCAGTTGCTGGAGGTGAGCGGGCTTGCGGTGCCGATCGGCACACAATGCCTGATCGATCATCAGCCGGGGCATGCTCTCGCCGCCGAAGTCATTGGATTCCGCAACGGCCTGACCATCATGATGCTGCTGGCCGATCCCATCCTGATCCGGCCCGGCGCGCTGGTGCGCCCTGCCGGACTGCCCGGCCTTGTCCCGGTCGGATATGAATTTCTCGGTCGCTCGGTCGATGGCGAAGGCCGTCCGATCGATGGCGGCCGCCCGATCCGCGCCGCGGAACTGTGGCCGGTCGGCGGGATCCGCGGCAATCCGCTCGATCGCAGCCCGGTGCGCCAGCCCTTCGATACCGGCGTGCGTGCGCTCAATGCGCTCACCACCTTCGGCATCGGCCAGCGGGTCGGGATCATGGCGGGTTCCGGCGTCGGCAAATCGGTGTTGCTCGGCATGATCGCCGATGGTGCCCGGGCGGACGTCGTGATCGTCGGCCTGATCGGCGAACGCGCGCGCGAGGTTTCCGATTTTGTCCAGCATCGCATGTCGGGGGAGATGCGCCACCGGACCGTGGTCGTTGCCGTGCCGGCGGACCATGCGCCGAACCTGCGCGTGCGCGGCGCACTGCACGCCACGGCCCTGGCCGAATATTTCCGGTCTCAGGGCCTGTCGGTGCTGCTGATCATGGACAGCCTGACCCGCGTCGCGCATGCCGCGCGCGAAATCGCGCTGTTGCTGGGGGAACCCTGTTCGGCGCGGGGCTATCCGCCATCCGCGCTGTCGACGCTGACCAAGCTGGTCGAGCGCGCGGGCAATTCGGGCGAGAGCGGCGGGGCGATCACCGGCATCTACACCGTGCTTGCCGATGGCGACAACCAGGACGATCCGGTGGTGGATACCGCGCGATCGATCCTGGACGGGCATATCGTGCTGTCCCGCGATCTGGCGCAGCGCAACCAATATCCGGCGATCGATGTCGCCGCATCGCTCAGTCGCGTGATGAGCGATATCGTCGACAAGACACATATGCGGACTGCACGCGAATTCCGCGCATTGTCCGCGACGTACGAAACCAATCGCGACCTGATCCTGATGGGGGCCTACCGTGCCGGCAGCGATGCCGGGATCGACCGGTCGATCGCGATGCACGAGCATCTCCAGCATTTCATCTGCCAGGCCGAGGAGGAACGCGTGCCGCTGAGCGACAGCGTCGGCCAGCTTGCGGCGTTGCTTGGCCATGGCCAATGATCCCGCGCGGCTGAAGCGGCTGAGGCGGATCGAGAAGGTCCGTGCCATCTCGAAGGAAATGAAGCTCGCCGAAGCCGCGCGTGCCGAAAGCACGCTGCATCAGCTGCGCGGCCTGGCGGAGCGGACGCGTGAGATGGCCGCGGGCTATTCCGCGCGCGCCGATCCGAGCGATGCTGGGCAGCTTGCCGGCATGCTCAGTTTCTCGCAGTCGCTGCATCGCATGTCGGACAAGGTTTCGGCGGACGCGGTCAATGCCCAGCAGCTTGCCGATCGTCTCGGCCGTGACGTTCATGCGGCCGAGCGCAGCCGTGCGACCGCGCAGGATCGCGCCGACACCTACCAGGCGGCAATGGCACGCGCGGCGGCGTTGAATTACGCCGATGCGCCTGGCCGAAAAGGGTTTGGCACGAAATTTGAATAGCGATGGGTGAACCCGCTCGAGGAGCCCTGCCCAGATGCCTGAAATTGCCGCCCCGATCCTCCCATCGATCGCCCAGTTCCTGGCGATTGGCGCGCCGGTGGCGGCCGATGCGGCGGTTTCGGCCGATTTCGCGGCACTTCTCGCCCAGCAGATCGTCGACATGCCGCAGCCTGCTGCCCAGCCGGCCATGCTGCAGACCGGCAAGGCGTTGCCGGCAGGCCGGCAAGATCTTGCCGCCTTGCCGTTGCCGGCCCTGATCCTGCCGGGTGATGCCGCGCCTGACGGCGACACCGATCGTGACATCGGCGGCGCGATCGACGGCGATCTGGATGAGGATGAAACCGAGGTCGACGCAGCGACCGACCTTCCGCGCCCCGAAATGCTGATCCCGATCCTCGCGATGCTGACCCAGCCTGCACCGATCCGGGTGGAACTTCGCGCTGCCGCCGTGCCGGTGTCCGACGCGCCGGTCGCACCCGCACCTCATCCGATCATGGCGCGCACGCCCGCAGCCGCGCCGATCGTCCTGCCGACCGACATCGCGCTTCCGACTATGGGCGAGATTGCACCGATCCAGGCGACGTCCGCTTTGCCGACCGCGCCGGTGCAGAGCATCGCATTCGTGATGCGCGCCGACGCCGCTGCAGCGCCGTTGCCGGTCGCGCCACTGGCAACCGCGCCCGCCGCGCCCGCCGAGCCGATTTTGGAAACCCCGAAGATCGAAACCGACACGGCCGATGCATCGCCGCGCGAGCGCGCACCGGTCAGGTTCGCGCCGCAGCCGGTGGCCGAGGCACGCAACGCCGCTTTTGCGCTGCATGTCGATCCGGCCGCAGAACCCGCATCGTCGAAACCACGCACCCGCACCGTCGAATCCGCCCTGGCGGAGCTGACGGCGATGCCCGGCACGGCGTCGCACGAGGTTCGCGCCGTGGCCGCGACCTCGATGGCCGTAACGGTCGATGCCTTGCCCCGCGAGCGGGCGACCGCGCTGGTCGAGACCATTGCAACGCTGCGTAGCGAAGCCAAGGGCGATACGCTCAATCTGGCGATCCAGCATGACGATTTCGGCCCGATCTCCATCCGCTTCAAACAGTCCGACGACAGTGTCGTCGTGCAGTTCGATACTCAGGACGCCGATCTGATGCGGTTGATCGCCGATGCGACGCCCGAGCTGAAATCGGCGGGCGAGCAGCATGGCATGCGGTTCGAACGCCGCGACACGATGAACACCGGCAACGGCGCCAGCAACGGAACGGGCACGAGCGGCTCGCACGATGCGCCGCGCCAGGGTCGCGAGCAGCCCCGCGCCGACACCTATCAACGACCGCAATCCCGCCAGGCGCAGGATCGCGGCGGTATCTTTGCCTGACATTGAGAATCCGGAGATCTTGAGATGACGAGCACCACCGCAAAGACCGCGGCAGCCACCGAAGCCCCCGCGAAAAAGGGCAAGGGCATGATGGTGAAGCTGCTCGCCGGCGCGACCCTGATCGGCGCGGGCGGCGGCGTTGCCTATGGCCTGATGCTCCAGGGCGTGATCGGCAGCGCTGCCGAAACCAAGGAAGACAATAATACGCCCAAATTCGTCCGCAAGGGCGAGGCGGATCCCTATGCACCGGCCGGTGAGGGGCATGGCGAGGCAGCGGCCGGCGCGGAGGTCGAGGGCAAGGGGGGGGAACCCTATCGCACCAGCTATTACAGCTTTGGCGACGAGTTCACCTCGAACCTCCGCGAAAGCGGCCATTTCGTCCAGATGAGCCTGGCCGCCTCGACCAATTATGACGGCCGCGTGCTGATGTGGCTGAAGAAGCACGAACTGGCCGTCCGCTCCGCCATCCTGATCGTCCTCGCCGATACCAGCGAGGAAGAAGCCTATAGCGTTGTCGGCAAGGAGAAGCTGCAGAAGCGCCTGACCGACGCGATCAACAAGGTCCTCGTCACCAATGAAGGCTTTGGCGGCGTCAAGGCGGTCTATTTCAAGTCGTACATCGTCCAGTGAACGCGCAGGTCGGCATAACCAGAGGGGGCGTGATGACCCCGGCGAAGCATGCGTCGGCGCTGCTGGCTGGCAGCCAGTCGGCGGCGATGGATCTCGATCCGCTCAACCAGCTGGCCGGCCGCCTGCGCAAGGGCATGAAGATGGGCCTGGAGCCCATCCTCAACACCCTGCCCGAAGTGACGCTCCAGCCCGCGGAACTGATGCGCTACGACGCCTATATGGCGGACGTTCCGTTGCTCGCCAGCAACAGCCTGTTCCGTCTGAAGCGCTCCGATGCCCGGTTCCTGCTGTCGGTCGACGGTCGCGCGATCATGCGTCTGGTCGATCGCTATTTCGGCGGCAGCGGCGTGGCGGATCTGATCCTGCCGCAGGAATTCCCGATGTCGGCCGAACTGATGATCGACCGCCTCGAAACCACGGTCGTCGGACGTCTGGCCGATGCGATGGGCATGACGTCCGCAACCGATATCGAGCGCGAGAAGCATGAGGCGACGATCGCTCACCTCGCCTATCTCGAGCCCACCGACCAGATCGTGCTTTCGCGGCTGACCGTCGACGAGGCGGGGCGCGAACCCTGGCACATCGACTTCGTCTTTGCCGGCACCGCGCTGCGCATGCTGGTGCCCAAGATGACCAACCGCGTCACCAGCCGCCGGCCTGGCCATGCCGACTGGGACGATCTCGTCCAGTCGCCGCTGGGCGAAGTGCCGCTGACCATCCGCGCGGTCATGACCGAGAGCACGATCTCGATGGCGACCATCGCCGATCTCGAGCCCGGCCAGATTCTGCCGATTTCGCTTGCCCGCCACATCGCCCTGCGCGTCGGCGAGCAGGCGATCGGCTTCGGCACCATGGGCAAGCATGACGACCGCATGGCGGTCCGCCTCAAGCAGATCCTCAAGGATTAAGGACCAGACGATGACCATAACCGCGAAGAAATTCGACATATTGAAGGATGTCGACGTCCGGCTCACCGTCGAGCTCGGCCGCACCAATTTGAAGCTCAAGGAATTGCTGGCGCTCGGCGAAGACAGTGTCGTCACGCTCGACAAACTGTCCGACGACCTGCTCGACGTGCTCGTCAACGGCACGCTGATCGCGCGCGGCGAAGTGGTGACGCAGGGCGACCGTTTCGGCCTGCGCATCGTCGAACTCGCCAATCGCGCAGGCGGCAGCGACGAGGATGCGGCCTGATGCTCTGGTACATCGTCAAGCTGATCGTCCTGCTGCCGCTGATCGCGGGCCTTGCCTATGGCAGCCTGCGCCTGGCCAAGCACATGCAGGGACGGCTGACCACAAACACGGGTGACCGTATCGCGAAGATCATCGAATCCTCGATGCTCTCGCCCGGCGTCAAGATCGCGGTCATCGAATTCCACGGCCGCGAGATTCTGGTTTCCGCCACCCGCAACGGCCTCGTCACGCTCGCCGAAGCGCCTGCGCAGAAGCGCGCTGCCGTCGCCGCGAACGGAGACGCCAAGTGAAGCGGATCCTGTTCTCTCTGATTTTCGGCCTGATCCTGCTGTCGCCCGAGCTCGCGCATGCCGCGGCCGCGGCGCCGGCGGTCATGCCCGAAGTGCCCGCGGCCCTGCCCGGTGCGCTCGATCGCGCCTTCGGTGAGATCAGCGGCAATCAGGGCGGCAGCATGTCGATGTCGCTCCAGTTCCTGCTCATCATGGGTCTGCTGACGATCCTGCCGAGCTTGTTGCTGATGATGACCAGCTTCACGCGTATCCTGATCGTGCTCGCGATCCTGCGCCAGGCGCTCGGTCTCCAGCAGTCGCCGCCCAACCAGGTGCTGATCGGCCTGTCGCTGTTCCTGTCGCTGTTCGTGATGGCGCCCGTGCTCGACCAGGTGAACACCAACGCGATCAAGCCCTATGCCGCCGGCACGATGAACGCCGAACAGGCGATCGCCAAGGGCGGGGAGAGCTTCCACGCCTTCATGGTCACCCAGACGCGCAAGACCGATCTTCAGATGTTCTCCGAGATGGCCGGGCAGAAAGCCTATGCGCGCCCCGCCGACGTGCCCTTCTCGATCCTGATGCCAGCCTTCGTCACCAGCGAGTTGAAGACCGCCTTCCAGATCGGTTTCCTCGTTTTCCTGCCATTCCTGGTCATCGATCTCGTCATTGCCAGCGTCCTGATGTCGCTGGGCATGATGATGATGTCGCCGACCGTCGTATCGCTGCCTTTCAAGCTGCTGCTGTTCGTCCTGGTCGACGGTTGGGCGCTGCTGATGGGCTCGCTCGCCGCAAGCTTCGGAACCTGATCCCATGGACAACGCAACCTCGCTTCTCGAACTCGCCAACCGGACGATGTGGATCGCGGCGCTCGTCGCGGCGCCCGTCCTGCTCTCCTCGCTGGCGGTCGGCCTTGTCGTCGGCATGATCCAGGCCGCGACGTCGGTGAACGAACAGACGCTCACCTTCGTGCCCAAGCTTGCGGTCACTGCTTTCGTGCTGGTCGTCTTCGGCGGCTCGATGATGGGCCTGATGACCGATTTCACGCAGGATCTGTTCGCGATGATCCCGGAGATCACCCGGTGATAGGAATCGATTTCGGTTTCGGAAATGTCGAGACCGAACTCTGGCGGATGATGTTCGTGATGACGCGGATCGGCGCGGCGCTGCTCGCTGCCCCGATCTTCAGCTCCGCCGGCGTGCCGGTGCAGCTGCGCGTCGCGATCACCGGCGCCATTGCGATCCTGATCACCGCATGGACCGATGTTGCGGTTCCCACGGCCCTTCTATCGGCCCAGGGGCTCGTCGCGGTTGCGGGCGAAGTCCTGATCGGTCTGGCGATGGGTTTCGTCATCCAGATCACCTTCGCGGCGCCCACCCTCGCCGCCGAAGTTATCAGCGGCACGATGGGCATGAGCATCGCCACGGCCGCCGATCCCAATTCCGGCGCCGGCTCCACCGCGCTCGGCCAGTATTTCTCGATCCTGCTGACGCTCGCCTTCCTGGCGGTCGACGCGCATCTGCAGTTCATCTCGCTGATCGTGCGCAGCTACGACGTCTTCCCGCCGGGCCAGGCCTGGCTGTCGGCGGGACAGTTCGAACAGATCGTCGATTTCGGCGGTGACATGCTGGTGACCGCGGTGCTGCTGGCGCTGCCGGTCACGCTGATCCTGCTGCTCGTCAACGTCGCAACGGGTGTCATCAGCCGGTCCGCGCCGTCGCTCAACCTGTTCGCGCTCGGCCTGCCGGCCGGCGTGTTCGCGGGCATGATCGCACTGGTCCTCGCCGCACCCCTGCTCAACGAGCAGCTTCTCAGCCTGGCCGGCGACGCGGTCGGCGATGTCGAAATCCTGGTGTTGACGAAATGAGCGAGCAATCCGGCGAGAAGAGCTTCGCACCATCCGAGAAGAAACTGCGCGACGCCGCGAAGGATGGCGATGTCATTCGTTCGCGCGAACTCGCCACGGCCGTGGTCGTGCTGACCGGAGTCGCTTGGCTGTGGTTCGCCGATGACTGGATGATGTCCAGCTTCAGCGAGGTCTTTCATATCGGACTGCGCTGGGATCGCGCCGCGCTCGACCAGTTCGAGCCGGGCGCCGTCCTGCGAGCCATGCTGGCCGCGGCGCTGCCGATGGTGCTGACCCTGGGCCTCGTCACGATGCTTGTCTCGCTTGTCTCGCAGCTTGCCTTCGGGCGTGGCCGCTTCGTCGCCGGCAATATGGCGCCCAAGTTCAGCCGCCTCAATCCGCTCTCGGGCCTGAAGCGCATGTTCGGCGCCAATGGCTGGATCGAACTGGGCAAGGCGCTGCTCAAGGTGGCGCTGCTCGGTGCGATCGCCTGGTGGTTCGCAAAGGATGTGGTCGGCGGAATCCTCGGCCTTGGGCGCGGCAATCTGATCGGCCAGCTCGATTATGCCTGGGATCTGATCATCCGGCTGATGCTCACTCTGTCGGCCGGTCTGATCGTCATCGCGCTGTTCGACCTGCCGGTGCAGATCATCCGCCAGCTCGGTCGCCTCAAGATGACGCATCAGGAAATGCGCGACGAGCACAAGGAAAGCGAAGGATCGCCCGAGAAGAAGGGCGCGATCCGCCAGCGCCAGCGCGAGATCGCCAAGGGCGGCGTCCACCGCGCGATGCGCGAGGCGCAGTTCGTCATCACCAATCCGACCCATTTCTCGGTCGCGCTCGCTTATGATCCGTCGCGCGCCGCCGCGCCGATCGTCCTGGCCAAGGGACGTGGCGAAAAGGCGCTGGCGATGCGCGAGCTGGCGAAGGAACTCGACGTTCCCGTGCTCGAATATCCGATGCTCGCACGTTCGGTCTATTTCACCACCCGCGAGAATATGGTCATCCGAGAGGAGCTGTTCATCGCGGTTGCCTCCGTGCTGGCGTTCGTCATGTCGCTGAAGCGCGGCGAGCGGCCGCAGCGTCCGGTGGTCGACGTGCCCACGGCACTTCGCTTCGACGAATTCGGGCGTGCCAGCGCATGAACCGATTCCACTATTAAGTTTCGGGCGAGCGGGACGTTCTTGCGATCATGGCATCGATCATCTCATCATTGGGCGCCGGCAGCGGCATCGACATGGCGGCGCTCACCACGCAGTTGGTCGAGGCGCAATTCTCCGCAAAGATCGCGCGGCTCGACAAACGGGACGAGCAGCTCGATGCGCAGATTTCCGCCGCATCGTCGATGAAGAACAAGATTCAGGCACTGGCCGCCGCACTCGGCGAACGGGTTCGCACCGGCGATCTGACGCCTTTGCCGACCATCGCCAATTCCGCGGTTGCGACGGTCAGCCGGGTGTCGGTCGCGGCGCCGAAATCGGGATCCTTTTCGCTCGAAGTGCTGGCGCTTGCGCGCTCCCAGTCATTGGCGAGCGCGCCCTATGCAAGTGCGGCGAGCAGCGTGGGATCGGGCACGCTGACTTTGCGCTTCGGCACCGTCGACGGCGCCGGATTTACCGCCAATACGGCCCGCGATCCTGTGTCGATCACCATAGCGCCTGGCGCGACGCTGCAGGACGTGGCGCAGGCGATCAACGGCTCGGGCAGCGGCGTTTCCGCTTACATCGCGGTCACCACAACGGGTGCGAAGCTGGTGATGAAGGGTGTCGATGGCGCCGAGAGCGGCTTCACTATCGAAGCAACGGAGACCGTAGGCGACGAGGGGCTGGCGGCACTGGCATGGTCGCCGGGCGGGACGTCGTCCGCGCAGGTCCTGTCGAGCGCCGGCGATGCGCTTTACCGGCTCGACGGGCTTGAAATGTCGAGCAAATCCAACACGGTCACGACCGCCATCGACGGCCTGTCCATCTCGCTGACCGGCACCAATATCGGCAGCCCGACACGGATCGGCTTCTCGAACCCGGCGCCGAACATCACCACAGCGCTCGGCGATTTCGTGTCGGCGCTCAACGAGATCCAGGCCGAGATGGCGACAGCGATGGACGCCCAGACCGGCGATATCCGTCGCGACAATGGTGCACAGGCGCTCCGTCGCGAATTGTCCGGGATGACGTCGCGTATCATCATGCCGAATGCCGCCGAGGGCGATCCTGCGACGCTGGCGCAACTCGGCGTGAAGACCAATCGCGACGGCAGCTTCGCGCTCGACACCGCAGTGCTGAGCAAGATCCTGACCGAGAAGCCGGAGGCGGTGGCCGCTATGTTCACGCCCGGCCTGTACGGCGTCTTTGCCGAGATGGACCGGATTTCGCGCGGAACCTCCGCAGTCGGCAATCCCGGTTCGCTCGCCGCATCGATCCAGCGTTATTCGACCATGAAGACCAGCCTGGTCGAGGATCGCACGGATCTGAACGAGGCATCCGAGAAGTTGCGCGCGCGCCTCAGCAAGCAGTTCACCGTTGCCGACACGCGCGTCGCCGGATTCAAATCGACGCTGACCTTCCTGCAGAACCAGGTCGCCGCCTGGAACAAGTCGGACTGACATGCTCGCGCTCAACAAAGATCCCGCCGCGACCTATCGTCGCATCGAATTCGACGCCCGGGTAAGCGGCGCCGGCCAGGCCGAACTGCTGACCCTGTTGATCGAGGAACTGCTTGCCGCGCTGCAATCTGCGCTGTTCGCACACGAACATAACCACAATCAGCGCAAGAGCGCAGCGATGACGCGCGCAATCGCAGTGCTGACGACGCTGGAACTCGGCGTCACGCCCGGCGCAGCAGGGGGCATCGGCGCGACATTGCTGCACTTCTATCGGGGCGGCAAACGCACCATTCTGGATTCGGTGGTCGGCTTCGATCCCGAGGCGATCGCGCGGCTGCGCGACGATTTCGAGGACGTCCGCCGCTCGTTCGTTCAGCGCTGAGCGTCGCACGCCAAAGTTCGGCGAGCCCGGAAATACGGTGCGCGATTGCCGAGCAACTCGGCCCATTCCCGCTGTGTCAGCGGCAGTTTCGATTGCAGCACCTCGGCATATTGCGACGGCGAATACAGTGTCGGCCAATCGGATCCGAAGACGAAGCGCTTCATGCCGATCTTGCGCATCTCGGCGGCATAGGCCGCTGTCAGCACCGGATCCGTTTTCTCGTCGACCACGATCAGCGCGACATCGAAGACAAGGTTCTTCGTGCCCGGTTTCCTCCGTTCTATCGCGTCGGCATAGCGCGTGATCGCGGCAATGGCGGCGGTATCCAGCCGCCCCGAGCCGCCGCCATGCGCGATCTGCACCGGCGTGTCGCCGGCAAAGGGCAGGATCCGGTCGATGAAGGTGTCGACGTCGGAAACCGGATAGTCCGCCTCGCTGCGCACATGCGCGACGATCGCCAGACCATTATCGCGAGCGAATGCGAAGGTCCGGGCAAGTTTGGCGACCTGATCGGGTGATCGGGGATCGAAACCGGCATTGCCCAGCTGCACCTTGATGCCGGTCACGCCCGATCGGCAGGCCCAGTATCGCAGTTCGTCCATCGCGAAATCGCTCAACGGATTGATGCCGACGAACGCCAGCAGCCGCCCGCCCGACGCCTGCGCCGCAGCGACGGTGTCGGCATTCTCGATCCGCGTCAGCCGCGCGGCCTCCGTGGGCGCCAATGTACTGAAGCGTGACCCGAACATATAGGCTTCGGACAGCAGTACGCCCTGGCGGATCCCCGCCTCGTCGAGTGTCTTCAGCACGTCGTCGAGCGTGCGGGTCTTCAGCAGGTCCTTGTTCAGCCGCTCGAACCGCTCGGGCGCTGCCGCCGCCGCCTTGTTGATCTGGACGGTGACCTCCGGCCCCTGGATGTGGAGATGGTGGTCCGCGGCGGGGGCCCTGGGCTTCCCCGCCGCGTGCACGGCTCCCCCGACCGCGAGGCTCAACGCCATCACGGCCAGGGCGACCTTTGCTGTCTTCACTAGAACCGGATCCGTGCACCGGCGCTGAAATAGGTGCCGATCACATCGTAATAGGGCGAGTAGGTCGACGACTTGGGCGGATCCTTGTCGAACAGGTTGGAAACGTCGATGTACAGCTCCGCCTTGGGGCCGCCGCCCGGCATTGCCACCTTCACCGTCGCGCCCAGATCGACATAGGCAAAGGCGGGGATCCGGCCGTTGACGTTGTTGACCGTATTGTCGGTATTGCCCGCCGAGATATAGCGGCCGCGCATATAGGCGCCGAACGCCGGCCCGTCATAGCTGACGCTTGCCGTGGCGCGCAGCTTCGGCACGCCGAAGCCGAAGGCGAAATTCTGCGACTTCACATATTCGATCCGGCTGATGCCGTCGTCGGTGGTCAGGCTGTTCACCCAGCTCGCCAGCCCGCGCAGCGTCATGCGTCCCTCGCCCAGCCGAAAGCCGTAGGACAGATCCACGTCGATGCCGTCGGTCTTGTAGCGTGAAAGATTCACGTTCGACGACAGCACCTGCAATATGTTGCCGGCGCCGTCGCGCTGGACACGTCCGCACAGATCCTGATTGCCGTTGGCGCAACGCGCGACGATGTCCTGCGCAGCGAGCGTCACGATCACATCGTCGATATCGATCTTGTAATAGTCGATCGAGACGCTGAGACCCGGCAGCGATGGCGGAGAGAAGACGAAGCCACCCGTCATCGTATCGGCGGTCTCGGGCATCAGGTTCGGATTGCCGCCGCCGATGACGGTCACCTGCGAGCTTTGCCCGGTGACGGGATCGGCCACTGGGGTCGACCCTTGAGTCCGCGTCGTGAACAGTTCCGACAGATTGGCCGATCGGATGTCGCGAGACCGGGTGAAGCGCCCGCGGAAACCGGGAAAGAACTCGTTGGTCACGCCCAGCTTCCACGACCAGATCGATCCCGTGGTGCTATAGTCGCTGATCCTGACGGCGCCGTTGAACTGCAGGTCGTTGAGCAGGGCGACATCCTTGACGATCGGCACGAGCACTTCGCCGAACGCTTCCTTGACGGTGAATTTGCCCGCCAGCGGCGCGGTGTTGAAGGTGGTGAAGGCGCGCGCCAGCGAAAGCGGATCGGCGATCTGGTTGACCGCCTCGCGCCGCGCTTCGGTGCCGATCGCGATCGAGACCGGACCGGCGGGCAGGTCGAAGGGCTCGCCGCGCAGGCTGATGCCGCCGACATCGAGTTGCGACTTCGCCCGGATCGACGGTGATCCGGTGACATAGGCGGCCGCGGCGGCGGAGACATTGCCATTGCCGAACAGGTTGATCGGCACGCAGTTCGTCGTCGGATTGGTCAGCGCGACGCGGCAGATCGGCTGGCCCGTCGTCGGGCTGATCAGCGAATCGATCGCCTGCGCGAAATTCTGCGTCAGGATCTGGTTGTGCGTGCTCTGCCGGTTCCGCGTCTCGCCATGGCTGTAATAGGCGCTCCACCGCCAGCTGTCGCCGAACCGGCCGTCGAGCGCGATCGTGCCCTGGGTCGTTGGCCGGTCGATATCGAATTCCAGCGTCGCGAAATCGCCGTTGAACCGGCCGAAGGTGAAGCTGGTCTGGCCGGCGGAGGCAAGCTGCGTGCGCACCGTCGCGGGCAGGAAGGCATTGTCGCTCTTGATCGTGATCGTGCCGCGGCTGCTGTCCACATAGGCGTCGTACCGGTTGTAGAAGCGCGAATGCCGGACTTCGGCGGTCACCTTCAGCGCGTCGGAGAGTTCGTAGCTGATCCGGCCGAGCATGTTGTAGCGCCGGATCGGCGCGACCAGCGGCGCCACATCGTCATTGCTCGGTCCCTCGCCGCCGAGCATCGAGGTGCCGATCACCGTGCCGAACTGGAAGTCGCGCAGCGTGCCGTCGGCATTGAACGCCTTGTTGCGCAGCGCGCCGGACAGGATCAGCCCGCCGACCGCAGCATTGGCGAAGCCGACATCGGGCGCCAGATAAAAGGCGCCGGCGCCGTTGGAGACCGACGACCAGCGCCCGGCATTGCGGCGCAGCGTGCGCGGCTGGATTCCCTGATTGTCGTAATATTCGCCGCCGACCAGGATATGCCCGCGCCCGTCTGCGAAGGACTGGCCGAACGCACCTTCGAAACGATAGCCGTCATAGTCGCCGCGGCTGGAGACCGTGGCCTCCGCGCCCAGCTTGATACCGTTCAGCCGGTCGTCGAGCGCGATGTTGACCACGCCCGCCACTGCACCCGATCCCCATGCCGCCGATGCGCCGCCGGTGACGATGTCGACGCTTCTGATCAGCACGGTGGGAATCGTGTTGAGATCATTGTCCGCCGAAAATCGGCGCCCGTCGAGCAGCACCAGGGTGCGCGCGATGCCCAGGCCGCGCAGATCGACGGGGGAGGATCCGCCATCGGAGTTGGTGGTGGATACCTGCGGTCCGCGCGTGCCGCGAAATTGAGGCAGGTCGTTCAAGGCCTCCGCGATGTTGCTCGGTCCGCCCATCTTCAGCGTCTGCGCGGTCACCGAGACGACCGGCGTCGGCGCCTCGAACGCGCGGTCGATGCGTGAGGCGGTGATCACGATCTCGCTATTCTCGGGTTCCGCGGGCGGATCTTCCGCGGCCACCGCCGCTGGCTGCTGCGCCGGCTGGGCCAGGGTGACGGTGCCGTTCTGACTGGATGTGATCGCAAGGCCGAGCGGCGCGATCAGCCGGTCGAGCGCCTGGCGCGGCGTCAGCTTGCCACGGACGGACGGTGTGCGTCGACCGTTCACCGCCGCATAGGGAAAGACGATCTGTCGATCGGCCTGTTTTGCCCATTCGTTGAGGCCGTTTGCGGCCGCCTGTGCGGGAATGTCGAAGCGCTGGCTTCGTTCCTGTGCGGATGCCGGCGCCGCGATCGCGATGCAGCCGATGCTTGCGCTTCCGATGATCGCTGCCCGCAGCGCCGAATGATAGTCTCGCATTGTCATCCCCCAAATTCGCCGGACCGGTCGGCCGTGCGGGGCATTGATGCGTGGGGCGCCGCGATCCTCACTTCGCGTAACAAATAATTCTCATTTGGCGCTCAGCACGATGACGTCGCCCCTGCGCTTCGCTTCGACGGGCAGCGATCGTTCGATCGAGGCGCCGAAGCCTTCCGGATCGGTCGCGCGGAAATAGCCGCCGAAGCGCATCGTGCCGACCGCCGGATCGGCGATCTCGATCTTGACCGCATTGTATCGATTGAATTCACGCGCGGCCTGGGCGAGCGTCTCGCCGGCAAAGGCGATCCGGCCATCGCGCCAGGCAAGCGAGCGCTTGATCTCGTCGGGGTCGCGTGGCGCGCGTGCGGCGTCACCCACCGCGTTCAGCGCATAGCGCTCGCCTGCGGTCACGCGTGCGATCTGCTCGCCATTGCGCTCGATCACAACCGTGCCTTCGGAGACCAGCACCTCCAGTCCGCGATCGACCCGCACCGTGAAGACGGTGCCGACTGCGCGCACGTCGCCCAGCTCTGTTTTCACCACGAACGGGCGTTCGGGATCCTTCGCCACTTCGAACAGCGCCTCGCCCTTGCCGAGCCGGATTTCGCGCAGCTTCGGCGCCATTGCGACCGCAACCATGCTTGCGGTGTTGAGCTCGACCGTCGAACCGTCGGTGAGCGCGGCGCGATATTGTTCGCCGACGCGCGTCGCCATCTGCCGGGTTTCCCCGGCTGGAGCGTCGGATATGGCGATCTGCCAGACGCCGAACGCGGCGGCGAAGGCTGCCGCTGCGGCGACAGGCACCCACCAGCGCCTGGTCTGGGGCGGTTCGATCGCGACGCCCTTGAGCGCCACCGCGCGTTCGAGCCGGGCATTGACCGCTTCCAGCCGCACATAGGCGCCCAGATGCCGCGGATCCGCTGCGCACCAGATTTCGAAGGCCGCCGCGTCCTCTGCGCTCAGCGGACCTGCATCGTGCCGCGCCAGCCATCGCGCGGCCGCTGCTTCGCTGCGTTCGGCCTCAGTCATGGCTGGACCTCCTCGACCAGAATGCGCGGGTCAACACGCCCGGTACGCCCGATTCGGCGGGCGGACGCGTCAGGACTGCTGCACATAGACGGATGCCGCGCGCCACATGTTTTTCGACGGCGCTCTGGCTGACGCCGAGTCGATCGGCGGTTTCCTTCTGGCTGAGCCCTTCGATCTTGCGCAGCACAAATGCCTTTCGGCAGGCGGGCGGCAGATGTTCGATCGCATCCTTCAAGCGGGTGAGTTCCTCATGCGCGCTCAATTCCTCCTCCGGATCGAGCCCGGGATCGATCGCGCCGAGCCTGTCGACATCGGCGACCGTCCGGATCGAGACCACCCGGCGACGCCGCACGATCGATCCGGCGGTGTTGCGCGCGGTCTGGAAGAAAAACGGTCCCGGATTGCGGATCGTCTCGGTCGCGCAGGCGGCGAGCCGGGCATAGCTTTCCTGGATCACATCCTCGACCTCGTCGGCATTCCATCCGGCACGCGAAAGCCACGCACGAACCTTGGGCTCGTACGGCAGAATATAGTCCGCGAACCATTCCGCCCGGGTCGTCATGAAGCTCCCTGCCAATACGCCATCGACGCTAGACGATCGGACCCAGGAAATCCTCACCTCCGCTTTCGTGGTATTTTTTGAAACAACGAAGCATATCGGCATCGCATGGCGCAGGGAGTCGCTTGAATTGTCGCGTGCGATCGTTAATACCGACCGGACGGTATTAAATCGATAAGCCACAAGAGGCGCCATATGACCAAAATCGGCCTTTTCCTGACCGCCCAATTCGATGCGACCAGCGATATCCGCGTCGGCGTGGAGCATGTTGCGGCACAGGCGCGCGAGGCCGAGCGCTACGGTTTCGATGCGCTTTTTCTCGGCCATCATTATCTCGCCCATTCGGCATTCATGCAGCCATTGCCATTGCTCGGCTATCTCGCCGCGCAGACCAGCCGGGTCGAACTCGGCCTGGGTGTTCATCTGGCGCCGCTCGCCAATCCGCTGGCGCTTGCCGAGGATCTGGCGACGATCGACGCCCTGTCCGGCGGACGGCTGATCATCGGCGTCGGCAGCGGTTATCGGGCTCGCGAATATGACGCGCTGGGCGTTCCCTATGAGGATCGCTTCAAGCGGCTCGAGCTCAACACGACGATCCTTCGGCAGTTGCTGGCCGGGGAAGAGGTCAGCGGGAGCTTCCCGTTCGGCACGCTGGATCGCGCGAAGATACATTTGCGCAGTCGCCCGATCGGGCAGTCGCCGGACATCTGGATGGGCGCCTTTGGCGAGATCGGGCTGAAGCGTGCGGCGCGTCTCGACTGTTCCTGGCTCGCGCCGCCCGATGGCGACGAGGACGAGCAGGCTGTGCGGTTCGAACAATATCGCGGCTTCCTGACCCAGGCCGGAAAAGGGTTGGACCGCGCCTATCCGCTGATGCGCGAAGTCGTCGTTGCGTCGACCAACGAGCGTGCCCGCGAAATCGCGCGCGAACATATGGCGCGGCAATATCAGCAATATAAACAGTGGCAGGCAGCGCAGGATGCCTCGATCGACGACCTGCTGGACCGGTTCGCGATCGTCGGCGATCCCGAGCGCGTCGCGGCCAAGATGCGCGGCCTGATCGATCGGCTCGGCCTGACGCATCTGCTGGCGCGTGTGCAATGGTCCGGCATGCCGCATGAGGATGCGACAGCGGCCATCCGCCTCATGGGCGAAGAGGTGATTCCCGCGCTGAAAGGCTGAGGCCGGATCATTCGGTGGAGGCGCGGCGCGCCTCCACCATAATGCGCGTCAGGCGCTCAATACGCGCTTCCGCTTCGGCGGTGTCAGGATCATCGGCTCAAGCGGACGGGCGGACAGCGAACGCCCGGTCTGTTCGCGGGGTGCGTCGGCGTAGAGCGTCGTGCGCTGCCGATGCGGGCGGCCGGCGGCCTCGATCATTTCGGCCATGCGCTCCGGCCCCATTTCCTCGCCATGTGCTGCGCCCGCGGCGCGCGTGATGCTCTCGTTCATCAGCGTTCCGCCGAGATCGTTGGCGCCGGCGCCGAGGCATTGACGTGCCCCCTCTGCGCCCAGCTTCACCCAGGATGCCTGGATGTTGGGAATCCAGGGACCGAGCGTCAGCCGCGCGACCGCATGCATCAGTAGCGCCTCCCGCCAGGTCGGTCCCGGACGCGCCTTGCCCTGGCGATAAATGGGCGCCTGGTCGGAAACGAAGGCCAGCGGGACGAACTCGGTGAAGCCGCCGGTCCGCATCTGCAGGTCGCGCACCGCGATCAGATGGTTCGCCCAGTGGCGATACTGGTCGACATGACCGAACATGATCGTGGCGGTGGTGCGGATGCCAAGGCGATGCGCCTGGGTCATCACCTCGATCCACTCGTCGGTCGAGACCTTGTCGGGGCACAGGATCGCTCGCACTTCCTCGTCCAGCACTTCGGCGGCGGTTCCGGGCAGGCTGCCGAGACCGGCGTCGCGCAACCGGCCAAGGAACCGGTCGAGCGTCAGATTGAGTGTCTTTGCGCCATGGGCGACCTCCAGCGGGGAGAAGGCATGGACATGGATGCCCGGCGCGGCTTCCTTCGCGGTGCGCAGCAGCGAGAGATAGGTCGATCCGTCATAGGCGGGATGGATGCCGCCCTGCATGCAGACTTCAACCGCGCCGCGTTCCTGCGCCTCGCGCACGCGGCGCGCCACTTCTGCAAGGTCGAGGTCATAGGGGCTGCCGCGCAGCGAATCGGCGCCGCGTCCCTTGGAGAAGGCGCAGAAGGCGCAGGCATGGCTGCAGATATTGGTATAGTTGATGTTGCGCGTGACGACGTAGCTGACGGCATCGCCCACCTGGCGCGTCCGCATCGCATCGGCCGAACGGCAGATCTCGTCGACGGCGGTGCCGCGCGCGGCGAACAGCGTCGCGATGTCCTGCATCGCGAGCGGTTCCTGTGCTTCTGCGCGGCGGAGGATTGCCGATACGTCGCTTCCCGCCTGGGGCGGTGCGATCCGGGCAGCGGGGGGCGACGGGCTGATACCGGCGCGCCAGCCATGATCGTCGCGTGCCAGCCCCGACGCGTCGGACAATTCGCGTACCCGCCGCGCGATGCCGGCGTCCGCCCAGCGATCGGGCGCGTTCGCGAAACGCGGATAGATGGTCAGCCGCTCGACCAGCAGCTTGCCGGCATCGGCGGTCTCGCGCTCGAGGCGCGCAAGTTCCGGCCATGCCGCTTCCGGATTGACGTGATCCGGCGTGACCGGAGAGACGCCGCCCCAATCGTCGATCCCGGCATCGATCAGCGCGTTCAGGCGGCCGGGCGAAAGATTGGGCGGTGCCTGAACGGAGATTTCGTCGGGCAGCAGCAGGCGGGCGATCGCGATCGTCCAGCGCAGCTCGTCGAGATTCGGCTCGGGCGCGTTCGCCATGCGCGTGCCCGGCTTCGCGCGGAAATTCTGGACGATCACTTCCTGGATATGGCCGTGGCGGGCATGCAGGGCTGCAATCGCCTCGATCGTCTCGATCCGTTCCGCGCGCGTTTCGCCGATTCCGATCAGCAGGCCCGTGGTGAACGGGATGCCGAGCGCGCCAGCCTCGTCGATCATCTTCAGCCGGACGGCCGGATCCTTGTCGGGCGATCCGAAATGCGGTCCGCCACGCTCGATCAGGCGGGGCGAGGTCGATTCGAGCATGATCCCCATCGATGCCGAAACCCGCCGCAGTGCGATCATCTCGTCACGATCGAGGATGCCGGGATTGAGATGCGGCAGCAGCCCGGTCTCGTCGAGCACGGCCTGCGCGGCCAGCGCCAGATAGTCCGCCGTCGTCGAACAACCCTGCGCGTCGAGCGCTTCGCGTGCGGCGCGGTAGCGCAGCTCGGGTTTGTCGCCGAGCGTGAACAGCGCTTCCTTGCAGCCTGCGGCAGCGCCGGCGCGTGCGATCGCCCGGACCGCGTCGAGATCGAGATAGGGGCTGCCGATGTCGCGCGGCGCTTTGGCGAAGGTGCAATAATGGCAGACGTCGCGACACAGGTTGGTCAGCGGAATGAAGACCTTGCGCGAATAGGTGATGAGGCGTCCGTGCGCTGCGTCGCGCCTGGCGCGTGCCATCGCCGCCAGCGCGTCGAGATCGTCGAGTGGAAGGCGCTCGGCCCGGATCATGCAACGCGCTCCATCAAGTCCGGATTGTCGGCGAGGAAAGCCGATGTGTTGGTGCCGGGGCGGCCGCGCATCAGCCGTGCGACGGATTCGGGCGTATCGATATCGTCGATCAGTCCGCCGGTCAGCAGGCAATGGAGTTCGTCACCCCTTCGGCGCGCTTCCGCCATATGCAGCGCGAAGCTTGCCGGGCCATATCTGAAATCGAAGCGTCGTGCGGGATCGAGCAGCAGTGCGTTGGTCCCGCCATCGCGTGCGCGGACGCCGGCGGACGCGCCGAGCTGGGTCAATCGATCGATATCGGCCGCGCGTGCGAGCGGCAGATCGGCGGGCAGTAGCATCAGCAATGAATCGCCGCGGAGATTGGGGTCCGCAAGTGCCGCCGCGGCTGCGGCGGAGAGGCCAGCTATATCGTGCTCGCGCTGCCAGTCGATGCCTGCGGCATGCGCGATCGATCCGACGCGCGGGTCCGCGCTGCGCACGGCCACGCTGCGTGCCGATCGCGCCTGAACGGCGGCGGCGATCACGTCGCGCAGCATCGCCTCGGCCAATGCAGCACGCGCCGCCGGCCCGAACAGCGGGGCAAGCCGCTGCTTTGCCTGGGCGAGCGGCTTGCAGAGAATGACGATCGCGGTCGATCGCGCCTCAGTCATGCGTGTCGATGCCGGTGATCCGCAGTCCGGCATGCCCCGATTTATACGTCCGGTTCATGAAGATCAGCAGCGATGTCATTGCCTCGGCCGCCACCGCATTGGCGAGCGGGCCGGCATGCCAGGCGCGCAGGCCGCAATCCTGCGCCACGGCGATGGCAGCGGCCCTGGCATCGCCATCGTCGCCGGTCACCAGCACGTCGCAATCGATCTCGCCATCCTGTTGCAGCCACTGCGCACCGACATTCTGGAAGGCGGACACCAGCTTCACATCGGGCCCGGCGGCAGCGGCGGCGCGGGCTGCCGCAGAGCCCTCGGCCGGCAGCTGGACGGTGGAAACCTTGGGCGGCTGAAGCGGTACGGTCGCGTCGATCAATATCTTGCCCGACAGATGGGGCGCGACCTCGCTGATCACCTCGACCTGGCTGGCGAACGGCACCGTCAGGATCGCGAGATCGGCATTGGCGGCGGCGTCGCCATGGGTCATGCCTTCGACGTTGCCGAGATCGGCCAGCGCGGCCGCGGCGTCCTGGGCGCGGCCGGCGTCGCGCGATCCGATGATCACATGCCATCCGGCGATCGCGAGTCGGCGGGCAAGGCCCGATCCAAGCGCGCCGGTTCCGCCAAGCACTGCGATTCGCCTCTGCACCATCAATCTCTCCTGCATTCCGACCGGAATGAATGTAGGGCTAGTGCGTGGCCGTGATGCATGCAATCGCTTTCTTCCGTGCGACGCCGTTCTGCCTCGTGTTCGGCGATATGCCGACGCTTTTTTGCCTCCCCCCTTGACCCGATGGCGGCGAACGGCCAGAACATTCCGACCAACCGGTATCAACTTGAAAACTGGAGAGGCAATGAACCTGGCGGCCGATCTGTTCCGGCGGATGCACGAAGCGCCCGAGCGTCAGGCGCTGGCCTTTGAGGGGCAGCGCTGGACCTATCGCGCGCTGGGCCTTGCGATCTCCGGGCGTGTTGCGCTGCTGGCCGCGCATGGCGTCGGGGCCGGCGACCGCGTTGCCCTGATCCTCAAGAATCGGCCGGAAAGCGTGATTGCGCTCTATGCCTGCTGGGCGATAGGGGCGGTGCCGGTGTTGGTGAGCCCGCTTTACGGTCCGGACGATCTTGTCGGCGCGATCGACAAGACCGCACCGAGCCTCGCGATCGTCGGGGACTCGCTGTCCGATGCGCGCGCGGTGCTCGATCGCCACGAAATCGGAACCCTTCTGCAAAGCGCATTCGACGCTGCAGGCGATGCCGACCGCATCGTCGAACCGGTCGATCTTGCCGACGATCACGAATCGTCGATCCTCTTCACCGGCGGTACCACCGGTACGCCCAAGGCGGTCATCGCCACCCATGGCGGCACCTTTGCCACGATGGGCAAGCTTGCCGCCGCGTCGAAGAATCGGCCGGCCCCTTACGAGATCGCGCCGGAAGCGGTTTCGCCCAATCTGGTGCTGCTTCCGCTGTTCCACAGCGGCGGGCAGCAGGCGCTGCTCTTCTCCTTCCATGTCGGCCGTTCGGTCGCGCTGGTCGAGCGTTTCTCGCCCGATGCCGTCGATGCGGCGGTGGGCGCACATGCGATCGACAATCTCTTCCTGTTGCCGACGATGGTGTACGATCTGGCCTATGCGCCGGGGAGCGTCGACCTCACGCCCGTGCGTTCGGTGCTGGTCGCCGGCGGCGCGGTCGATCCCGAGACGCGCGCGGCGTTCGAGCGCCGCTACGATATCCCACTGCTCAGCAATTACGGCTCCACCGAGGTCGGCCATGTCGCCGGCTGGACGGCGCGCGACGTGCGTGACGGGCGCTGGCGCCCGGGCTCGGTCGGTCGCGTCTATGCCGGGGTCGAGGTCGAGGTGCGTGACGACGACGGACAGTCGGTCGCAACCGGTGAGGTCGGCGAGATCTGCGTGCGGACCGACCTGACCAAGGGATATGCCGGGGACGATGCGCCCGCCGACGTGATCCATGTCGATGGATGGGTGATGTCGGGCGATCTCGGCCTGATCGACGCCGATGGCGTCCTCTATCTGTCGGGACGCAAGCGCGAGCTGATCAAATGCGGCGGCTTCCAGGTTTTCCCGACCGAGGTGGAGGATGCGCTCCGCACCAGCCCGATCGTCGCCGATGTCGCGGTGGTCGGCGCGGACGATCCGCGACTGGGCCAGATTCCCAAGGCCTTTGTGGTGCCGCGCGCCGGCCTCGATTCAGCGGGCGAACCGGAACGTGCCGCGCTGATCGCGCACGTCCGCGACCGCCTGGCCCATTACAAGGCGGTTCGACAGGTCGAATTCATTGCCGCCTTGCCCCGTACGCCCACCGGAAAAATCGATCGCGCCGCATTGGCGGGTCGCTGAGTTGAAGGAGTCCTGATTCCATGCCGAAAAAGACAGAGGTCGACCTGCTCGCCGAGCATTGGACCGCAGAACACATGACCACCGATCGCGCGACGCTGGAAAGCTTCGTCCGCTATGAAGTGGATGCCGAACGTCGTGTGGCCACCATCACCTTCGATCGTCCCGACAAGCTGAACGCCATTCCCGTCGCCGCCTTCGAAGTGGTCGGCGATCTGGTCAAGGAAGCCGAAGCCGACGATCGTGTGAAGGTGATCGTGTTCAAGGGTGAGGGCGCCTGTTTCGGCACCGGCGCCGATGGCGACGAACTCGGTTTCTACATCGGTTACGGCTCGGGCAAGGGCAAGGAAGGCCGCCGTCGTCCGCCGCAGCGCACGCGCATGCTGCCCGATCGCAACCTGCTGTTCGGTGCGTTCAACAGCCGCATCTCCAACTGCCTGAAGGCCACGATCTGCCAGGTCCATGGCTATTGCTATGGCGGGCACATGCAGATCGCGCTTGCCGCCGATATCGTCATCTGTTCGCCCGATGCGACCTTCACTCACCCCGCATTCCGCTATCTCGGCGCTGGGCCGCAGGACGTGGTGCAGTGGATCGAGAATCTCGGCGTCAAAAAGGCCAAGGAGATCATGTTGACCATGCGTCCGCTGCTCGCCGACGAGGGTGAGAAGTGCGGTTTCGTCAACAAGGTGGTCCCGCGCGACGAGCTCGACCAATGGGTCGCCGACTATGCGGAGGCGATCTCGTTCATGCCGCTCGACGGCATCATGATCGGCAAGTCGATGATGCAGCTGGCGATGAATGCGCGCGGCGCGGCGGTCGGTGAGATCGGCGCCTGGGTCGCACATGGCTGGGCGACCAATCTCGGCCTCGACGATGGTGACTGGAACTTCCTGAAAGAGCGTCGCGACAAGGGACTCGGCCAGGCGTTGCGTGATCGCGACGCGGCGGTTGCGCCCTTCTTCCGCATGGGCGGTCGCGGTGCCAAGCCGGAGCCGCAGAAATGAAATTCGGAATCCTCGCCTCGCACCAGTTCCCGCGCGACGCCGATCTCGGGCGATCGATCGGCGAGCTGATCGAATATGTCCAGGGCGCGCGCGACCTTGGCTATGACTCGGTGTTCGCGATCAACCATTTTCTGGGCAATCTGCAGACACCGCAGACGATCTCGATGATGGCGCGGCTGATCGACCATTCGGGCAATATGATGCTCGGATCGGGGATCCTGATCCTGCCGCTGTACCACCCCATCCATATCGCGGAGGAATTCGCGACGCTCGACCAGCTGTCCGGCGGGCGGATCGTCCTGGGCGTGGGCGCCGGATATCGCCAGGAGGAATTCGACAGTTTCGGCATCTCGATGGACGATCGCGGTGGTCGCATGCGCGAAGGCATCGAGCTGATCCGCGCGCTGTGGACCGACGAGACGGTGAGCTATGCCGGCGAGCATTTCTCGATCGACCAGAAGCGGATCGGCGTTGCGCCGGTTCAGCCGGGCGGGCCGCGCATCTGGGTGGGCGCCGGTGCGCGCGTGCCCGTCGCGCGGGCGGCGCGGATCGGCGATGCCTGGCTCACGCCCGGCAACTCGCCGAGCCCCGATTATCTGCCCAAGCATGTCGGCATCTACAATGATGCGCTGGTCGAGGCCGGCAAGCCGGTCGACGGCATCGAGCGGCCGATCCTGAAAGAGATGTTCATCGACGAGGACGGCGATCGCGCACGCGAGATGGCGGTGGAATATCTGCGTCGCGAATATGCGGCTTATGGCCAATATGACGCGCTCGACTGGTTCAACTCGCGCTGGCAGGAACTGATCGACAATTCGCTGCTGGTCGGCAGCCCGGACGAGATCGTTGCGAAGATCCGCGCCATTTCGGCGCATGGCTTCAACCATTTCATCTTCCGGTCCTTCTGGGGCGGCATGCCTTTCGCGGAAGCGGAGCGCTGCCTGAGATTGTTTGCGGAGAAGGTTCGGCCGCAGCTTGAGGCCGACGCATGACCGCCGCAGCACGCGAAATCCATCATATCGCGATCTCCGTCCGCAATATGGCGGCGTCGGAAGCCTTTTACGGCGGCGTGATGGGGCTCCGCCGGACGCTGGAAATGCCGATCCGCGATCCGCGCACCATCCGGGTGATGGGGCTGCGCGAAGGCGCGACGGGCCACAGCGTCTATTTCCAGGGCCCCAGCCGCCTCGGACAGCTCGAACTGATCGAATGGCGCGATCATGGCCGTGCGGACACCGGCCCGAAGCGCCCCGGCGATCCGGGTGTCTTCCTGATCTCGTTCGAGGTCAGCCGCAGCGAACTGGACGAGATCTGGGATCGCGGGCTGAAGGCCGGCACGCCGGTGCAGGCCGAACCCGCCGATGCCGTGCTCGAGAATTACGGCACGATCCGCGTCGCGATCTTCGAGGATCCCGATGGCGTGATGGTCGAGCTCGTGGCGCTGCCCACCAAGGATGAGATCGCGGCGTTCCGCGCCGCCAATCCAAGGACCAGCCTGTGACCTACGTCAATTTCTGGGATTGGGCCGCGAACGAACCCGATCGTGTCGCGGTGGGCGAAGTCGACGGACGCAAGGTGACGTTCGGCGAACTCGCCGCGCGGGCGCATCGCACTGCGAACGCGCTGACGGCGCGCGGCCTCAAGCCCGGCGATGCGATCGCGACCGTGCTGCGCAATCGCTCGGAATGCATCGAGCTGTTTCTGGCCGCGCTCAATAACGGCTGGTATTATGTGCCGATCAATCATCACGGCACCGCCGACGATATCGGTTATATCGTCGAGAATTCCGAGGCGAAGGCGGTGTTCGTCGATCCCGAATTCGCCGAGGTCGCAACCCGGGCGCTCGATGCGAGCGGTTTCCCCGCCGATATGCGCTTCTCGGCCGGGCCGGCCGACGGTTTCGAGACGATGGAAAGCCTGCGCGCCGGCCAGTCGGACGAGCGGCCCACCGGCTTTCCCGCAGGCCAGGTGATGCAATATACTTCGGGCACCACCGGCCGCCCGAAGGGCGTGCGCCGGCCGCTGGAGCAGCGTGGCGCCGACGAACTGATCGGCGCGATGAGCTGGCTGCTCCGCAATTTCGGCATGGAGCCCGGTGTCGGCGTCCATCTCGTGACCTCGCCAATGTATCATTCGGCAGTCCATTCGGTGTCGACCGCAGCACTGCATCTCGGCCAGTCGGTCGAGATGATGGAACGCTGGACGCCCGAGGACTGTCTGGTGCGGATCGCGCGCGATCGCATCACCAGCACCCATATGGTCGCCACGCATTTCCATCGGCTGCTGCAGCTTCCCGATGCGGTGAAGGCCGCGGCCGACGTCTCTTCGCTCACCCACGTCCTCCATGGTGCCGTGCCGACTCCGGTCGACGAGAAACGGCGGATGATCGAATGGTGGGGGCCGGTGATCGACGAATATTACGGATCGTCCGAAGTTGGCGGGACTGCGGTGTCGTCGACGGAATGGATGGCCAAGCCGGGTACGGTCGGGCGTCCCTTCTCGATCTCGAAGCTGAAGATTCTCGACGATGACGGCAACGAGCTCGGGCCGAACCAGGTCGGGCATATCTGGATGCGCCAGGGCGATCAGGATTTCTCCTATTACAAGGATCCGGACAAGACCGCGAAGAGCACGCGCGACAGGTTCATCCATGTCGGCGACCACGGCTATGTCGACGAGGACGGCTATCTGTTCCTCTCGGGCCGCGATGCCGAGATCATCATCTCGGGCGGGGTCAATATCTATCCGGCCGCGATCGAGGCCTGTCTGCTCAACCATCCCGCGGTCGGCGATTGCGGCGTGGTCGGTGCGCCCAATGCCGAGTTCGGCGAAGAGGTGAAGGCAGTGGTGATGCTCAATCCCGGCTGGCCGGCCGACGAAGCAACGGCCGCCGAACTGATCGAACATTGTCGCGGGCATCTTTCGCGGATCACCGTGCCGCGCTCGGTCGATTTCGTCGATGCGCTGCCGCGCGATCCCAATGGCAAGCTGCAGAAGAAGATTCTGCGCGACGCCTATTGGTCAAAGCTGGAGCGCGCATTGTGACACAGGTCAGGCTCGATGGGCAGGTCGCACTGGTGACCGGGGCAGGGCGGGGGCTGGGCCGTGCCCATGCGATGCTGCTTGCCGAACGCGGCGCCCATGTCGTCGTCAACGATATCGGTGCAAGCACCGATGGCAGCGGCGGTGAAACCGGCCCGGCGGACGAAGTGGTTGCGGCGATCGTCGCCGCGGGCGGCTCCGCCCAGGCGTCGACCCACGATATCACCGATCCCGATCAGGCGCGGGCGATGGTCGATCTGGCCGTCTCGCATGTCGGGCGCATCGATGCGGTCGTGCACAATGCCGGCATCCTGCGCGACCGCACCTTGGTCAAGCTTGCGCCCGACGATGTCGAAGCGGTGCTCGACGTGCATCTGAAGGCGGCGTTCTGGACGTTGATCCCGGCGGTCGCCCATATGCGCCAGGCCGGCTATGGGCGAATCGTCCTGACCGCCTCGTCCTCGGGACTGTTCGGCACGTTCGGCCAGAGCAATTATGCCGCGGCGAAGATGGGGCTGGTCGGCCTGATGCGAGTGCTTTCGACCGAGGGCGAGCGCGCGGGAATCCTGGTGAACACCGTGGCGCCGAGCGCACGCACGCGCATGACCGAGGATCTGCTCGGCCCGCTCGCCGACAAGCTCGACCCCGCGCATGTCGCGCCTTTGGTCACCTGGCTGTGTTCGCCGGCCTGTACCTTTGGAAACCGGATCTTCTCGGCTGGCGGTGGACGCTATGCCAGCGTCTTCCTGGGCCTGACCCCCGGCTGGACCAAGCCGGGCGAAGGCGTGGCGAGCCCCGAGGAGATCGGTGCGCAAATGGCGCAGATTCTGGAAACGGACGGATTCATCGTTCCGCGCAGCGGCACCGACGAGCTGGAAGTGATGCTCGCGGCGCTCGCCGGGCGCGAGGAGGCGCAATAATGGATTTTCGCGATACGCCCGAACAGGCGCGCTTCCGCAGCGAGGCGGCGACCTGGCTGGACGATGCGCTGCGTTGCTTCACCCATGCCGCGGACGGCAATGCCCGCGAGGAGCAGAGCATCGCATGGCAGGCCAGGCTGCATGCCGATGGCTGGGCCGGCATCTCCTGGCCCGAAGCCTATGGCGGTCGGGGGCTCGGCCATGTCCATGATGCGATCTTCAACGAAGAGGCGGTGAAGCGCGACGCGCCGATCCCGATCAACGTGATCGGCGTCAATCTGGTCGGGCCGACCATCATGGTTCACGGCACCGAGGAACAGAAGGCGCGCTACCTGCCGCTGATCCTGTCGGGCGAAGAAGTGTGGTGCCAGGGCTTTTCGGAGCCGGGCGCGGGGTCCGACCTTGCCGGCCTGTCGACCCGGGCGGTGGCGGAAGGCGACGTCTGGCGCGTCAATGGCCGCAAGATCTGGACGTCCTGGGCGCATCGCGCGCAGAAATGCATCCTGTTGACGCGGACCGATCCGCAGGCGCCGAAGCATCGCGGCATCACCTGCCTGCTCGCCGACACACGCGATTTCGAGATCAGCCCGATCATCATGATCAACGGCGACAGCGAGTTCAACGAGATGCGGATCGAGGATGTCCTCGTTCCCGACGTCGCCCGGCTCGGCGCGGTCAACAATGGGTGGCTGGTCGCGACGACAGTGCTCACCTTCGAACGCTCGGGTGCGGCGCTGATGCTGCAGGTGATGGCGCAGCAGGTGCTCGATCGCCTCGTCATCGCCATTCGCGAGAGCGGTCGTTCCGACGACCAGCTTCTGCGTGCACGCCTCGGCAAGCTGGCGAGCGATGTCGAATCGCTGCGCGTGTCGGGCGTGCGGATCATGTCCGCGCTTGCCGCCAATCGCGAACCGGGTGCCGAAAGCTCGTCGGTCAAGCTGATCTGGGCGCGCGTCATCCAGGATATCACGCGCCTGGCCATTCAGGAGGGGCTGGCCGGTTCGCTCGACGATCTGACGGGCGAGGGCGGCTGGTGGACCGATCGCTATCTGCGCGCGCGTGCCCATTCGATCGAGGGCGGCACCGACGAAGTGCAGAAATCCATCATCGCCGAGCGCGTGCTCGGCCTTCCGCGCTCGCGATAGAGGCGATCATGCAGGCATTGCTGACACAGGACCAGGAACTCGTCGCCGAGACCGCCGCACGGCTGGCCAAGGGCGGGCTGGCGCGATCGCGCGCCATACTCAACGGGATCGAGCCGACCGACGGCCCCACAACCGAACTGATCCAGGGATGGAGCGGGCTGGGCGTCGCCGAAGAACTGGGCGGCGCCGGCGGATCGGCGGTCGAGGCCGTGCTGCTTGTCCATGCGCTGGGCGAAGCGGCCGAGCCCGGACCCTTTCTCGGGCATTTCCACGCTGTCCATGCGCTGGTCGGCGCGGGGATTGCGGATCAGCTGCTCGTCAGTGGTCGCACTGCCGCGCTGGTCGACGCGTCGGGCGCGGCGCCGGACCGGTCGGCGAGCCTGATGGTCGATCATGACGGCGACCGCTGGATCCTGTCCGAAGTCGCCGAATGGACGCCGGTTCGTTCGCTCGATCCCGCACGAAACGCCGGACGCGCGACGCGCGGCGCGGTGATTGCCGAGGGCGCAGACACGCATAATGGCCTGTCGCGCGTCCAGGTGTTGCTGGCGGCGGAGGCCTGCGGCGTCGGTCGGGGCGCGATCCGGATCGCGAGCGACTATGCCCGTACGCGCGAGCAGTTCGGCAAGCCGATCGGATCCTATCAGGCGATCGGTCATCGGCTCGCGCAGGCGACCGCCGATCTCGAAGCGGCCTGGTCGCTGACATTGCACGCGGCATGGGCCTTGACCGACGCGCCCGAACTGGCCGTCCGTTCCGCCCATATGGCGAAGGCGGCAGCGGGCGACGCGGCAGTTTTCGCCTGCGAGGCCTGTGTGCAGACGCATGGCGGCATGGGCATCACCCGCGAAGCCGATCCGCATCTTTATCTGAAACGTGCCTTCGCCGTCGATGCGAGCTGGGGCAGGGCGGCAGACCTTAATCGCCGCATCGGAGACTCGCTGCTCGTCGATTGACGAGCAGCACGCCGCACGGGTGCGACACCGCTCGCGACGCGAGCCTCGTCACGTCCCCGACAGGGGAAGCACTCGATCCAGAAAATAGAATCAGACCGGTCGGAATGTGTTGCAACATCATCCGCACGAAGTTAATACCAACCGGTCGGATTTAGAGATCAGGGACAACCCATGAAGTTCGGAATCATGAATCTCTTCCCGCTGACGGAAGGCCAGAGCGAGCGGGACGTCATCGACGAAACGATGGAGGAGGCGGTTCTCGCCGATCGTCTCGGTTACGATTCCTTCTGGTTCGCCGAGCACCATTTCTCGGGCTACGGCATATTGGGCAATCCGCTGCAGTTCGGAACCGCGGTCGCGATGGCGACCAAGCGGATCACGATCGGCACCGCCGTGATGGTCATTCCCTTCTACAATCCGGTGCGCCTTGCCGAGGATGCGGCGTTGCTCGACCTGCTGTCGGGCGGACGCTTCCTGATGGGTTGTGGCCGCGGCTATCAGCCGCGCGAATTCGCCGGCTTCCAGGTCGATCCCAAGACCTCCGGCGAGCGTTACAACGAGACGATCGACATCGTGCGCAAGGCCTGGGCGGAGGACAATTGGTCCTATGCCGGCAATCATTTCCAATATGACGACATGACGGTCCATCCCAAGCCGCTCAAGCGCGAGATTCCGATCCTGCATGCATCGGTCTCACCCGAATCCTTCGAGAAATGGGGTCGGCTGGGTGAGCGGATCATCACCAGCCCGAACTTCACGCCGCTGTCGCTGATGAAGCGGAACTTCGATCTCTATACCAAGGGATTGCTCGAGGGCGGCCATGACCCGCTGGCATTCGAACGCCCCTATATGCAGCAGGTCTGGGCTGGCCCCACCGAAGAGGGCAAGCGCCAGGCCGCGGAAGCAGCGCTGCGCTATTACCGGATGGTCGGCAATGTCATCCCCGGGCAGCAAAAGGGCCTGATCCCGATCGATGCCAAGGAACAGGCCTATTACGAGAAGGTGAAGCAGGGAATCGACCTGCTCAACGTCGAGCAGACGCTGACCCATGGCGGCAATTTCGGATCCTCGCAGCAGGTGATCGATACGCTGGGCGTGTTGCAGGAGCAGCTGGGCGTCACCCATTATATCTGCTGGTTCCGCATCCCGTCGCTGGAGCGCGGCGCCGCGCTCGATGCCATGCACCGCTTCGCCGAAGACGTGTTCCCGGTGTTCCGCGACGCGGACGCGCCCGCGACGCAGGCGGCGGCCGCACGGGCCTGATCAGCAATGACCGCTTCTCCCCCGATTCGGTACGAGGTCGAGCATGGCGTGGCCATGCTCACGCTCGATCGGGCGGAGCGGCGCAATGCGGCGGACCGCATGATGATCGCCGCGCTGGTCGATGCGATCGGACGTGCGGAAGCCGATCCTGACGTCCGCGTCCTTGTCCTGACCGGCGCGGGCGGAAGCTTCTGCGCCGGCTGGGATCTGGACGACATCCTTGCGCTTGGTGTGTCGGATGACGCCGCGATCGCGCATGCGTTCGACGAGAATGGCCAGGCATTGTCGCGACTGCGCGATGCCGCCTTGCCGACGATCGCGTTGGTCAACGGGCCGGTCGCCGGTTTCGGCATGTCGCTGGTGGCCAGCTGCGATTTCGCGATCGCGGCGGAGGACGCGACCTTCCATCTGCCCGAAGCGGCGATCGGTCTCGTCCCTGCCGCCGTGGCGCAGGACATGCTGCGCGTCCTTGGTCGCCGCGCCGCGTTCGACTGGCTTGCGCTTGCCGATCGGCGCGATGCGGCTGCCGCATATCGCGCCGGACTGGTGCGCGCCGTCGTGCCGTCGGCCGACCTGGCTGCAGCCGGACATGCGCTGGCCGCACGGCTGGCCGGCATGCCCGCCGGCACTCTCGCAAATACCAAGCAACTGCTGCGAACACTCGATCAGGCACCGGTTGCAGAGCGGCACGCGCTCACCGTCGACGGCGCGGTTGCCGCCCTGAAATCACCCGCCGCCCAGGCGCTGATCGAACGCATGAAAACAGAGAACAAGAACACGAAATAAGGGAGAAGAGCCATGTCACGGAAGGAAACCAAGATCATGTCTTCGCGTCTGAAGATTGGCGTCGCGGCGGGAGCGATCCTGTTTGCGTCCGCGGTTTCGCCCACCGCTTTTGCGCAGAGTGCCGCGGCACCGCAGGACAATGCGTCCGACCATGCGGATGTCGGCATTGCCGATATCGTCGTGACCGCGCAGCGCCGCCAGGAATCGCTGCAGGACGTTCCGATGTCGATCACCGCGCTCACCAGCGAGTCGATCCAGGCCGGGGCGATCCGCGGTGTCGAGGAGATTGCCGGTCGCACCCCCGGCTTCACCATGACCGCGTTCAACGTGGCGCAGCCGCGCCTGTTCATCCGCGGCAGCGGGTCGACCGACGATGGCGCTGCGCAGGACAACAGCGTCGCGGTGTTCATGGACGATGTCTATATTGCGCGTGGTTCCGGTCAGGCGTTCGAGTTCCTCGATATCGAGCGGATCGAAGTGCTGCGCGGCCCGCAGGGAACGCTTTACGGCAAGAATGTCGTCGGTGGCCTGATCAACGTGATCAGCCGGCGTCCGTCGCGCACCATGGATGCCGCGGGTGAGATTTCCTACGGCAACTACAATGCGCTCGATCTGCGCGGCTATGTGTCCGGACCGGTCAGCGACACGCTTGCCGTCTCCTTCTCCGGCGTCCGTCGTTCGCGTGACGGCTTTGCCCGCAATATCCGCCTGAACCGCGATCTCGAGAATCTCGATCTCGTCGCTGTCCGTGGCCAGCTGCTCTGGACGCCGACGCCCGACCTCGATGTGCTGATCGCGGCGGATTACAGCAATCATTCGGACAATGGCCAGTCGCGCAAGGGCGAAGGCCCCTTCACCACGCCGCCTTTCGGCAGTGTGACGGCCGTCCAGACCTCCACCGATCCGCGCGAGTCCGAATCCCCGCGCGTCACCTATCAGGAGCGCCGGATCTTCGGCACGCTGGGCCGTATCGACTGGCGCAACGAACTGGGCACGCTGACCTCGATCAGCGCCTATCGGACGAGCAAGGTCAATCTGGGCGATGCGTTCACCGGCATCGGTTCGCCGCCCTATCCCGTGCTCGACACGCTCAACATCGAACAGGAAACCGCCAAGCAGTTCAGCCAGGAAGTCCGTTTCGCGACCAATCCGTTCCTGAACGATCGCGCGACTGCGATCGTCGGCCTCTATTATCTGAAGGAGGATGTCGATCGCACCGAGATCGCCGATCTGATCTCGGTGATCGGCTCGCGCGTGCCGTCGCTGGGTGGTCTGACCGGCATCAGCGGCTCCTATCAGTTGGCGACCACCGAAAGCCTCGGTGCATTCGCGTCGGCCACGTTCAAGATCACCGATCGCCTGGGGATCACGGCGGGCATCCGCTATACGCATGAGACCAAGGACATTCACACGACGGTCCGGTCGATCGCGGATACCGACAACATCATCGCCGCACCGCCGACCGAAGCCTATGACATCAGGGCGCGGGGCAGCTGGAACGGTTTCACCCCGCGTGTCGCGCTGACCTATGAATTCAGCCGCGCACTCAACCTCTATGCAAGCTATTCGCAGGGCTTCAAATCCGGCGGTTTCCAGGGCCAGGCGCCGAATGCGCTCGCCGCTTCGATCCCGTTCAATCCCGAATATGCGAAAAGCTACGAGATCGGGATCAAGGGCAAGCTGTTCGACAACCGGCTGACCTTCGCGCTGTCCGCGCACCACACCGATTATGACGATCTGCAGGTTCGCCAGAATGCGCAGCGACCCGAAGATCCGTTGCCGATCATCCGGATCACCAATGCCGGCGCCGCGCGCGCGCGGGGTGTCGAACTCGATCTGAATGCGCGGCCGACCTCATGGCTGACCCTGTGGGGAAGCTATGGCTATCTCGACGCCAAATATGTGCGCCTGACCGACAATACCGGCAAGGATCGCTCGGGCAACGACATGGTCTACGCACCCCGGAACACCTATAATATCGGCGGTGAGGTCGAACTGCCGGTCAGCGATACCGCAGTGGCGTTCGCACGCGCCGAATATCGCTGGCAGGATACATTCTACTTCGATCCGGCGAACGATCTGGTGAATACGCAGCAGGGCTATGGCCTGCTGAATGGCGCCATCGGGACGCGCTTCGCCGATGGACGGGTGACTGCCGAACTCTGGGGCAAGAACCTGACCGACAAGCTGTACCGGACCAGCAACATCCCGTTCCTGGGCGATCGGTTCGTCACCTATGGCGCACCGCGGACCTACGGCGTGCGCCTGCGCGTCAGCTACTAGGACCGCTCGTCATTCAGCCCATACCGGCCTGCAAATGGCGCTTTTCCGTGCTTCCGGTGCTCACGTACATTCAGTACGCTGCGCTCCGGATCACGAGAAACCACCATTTTCGACTCGGTCTGAACTGAATGTCGACCGGCCCTGGCTCCTCACTGAAAGAACCTCTCCATGCATGAAGTTGCCATCGTATCCGTCGCGCGGACGCCGATCGGGAAGGCGTTTCGCGGCGCTTTCAACGACACGCATGGGGCGGCCCTCGGCGCGCATGCCATTCGGCATGCCGTCGCGCGCGCCGGGCTGGATCCGGCGGAGATCGAGGATGTCGTGATCGGAAACGGCAGCCCCGAGGGGGCACAGGGCATGAACATTGCCCGCATGTCGCTGCTGAAGGCCGGGCTTCCCGTCTCGGTGCCGGGGCAGACGGTCAATCGTTTCTGCTCGTCGGGCCTGCAGGCGGTCGCGACCGCCGCGCATCAGCTCGCATTCGAAGGCCTGAAGGTCTCGGTCGCAGGCGGGCTGGAAACGGTCAGCCTGACCTTGCAGCACATCAACCAGCATCGGCTGTTCGAAGAGGAATTGACCGGAACCCATCCCGGCCTGTTCGTGCCGATGATCGAAACCGCGGAGAATGTGGCGCAGCGCTATGCGATCGCGCGCGATCGCTGCGACGCCCTGGGTGTCGAAAGCCAGCGGCGCACGGCCGCAGCCCAGGCAGCGGGCGCGTTCGATGATGAGATCGTGCCGATGGACGCGATCAAGATCGTGACCGACCGGCAGAGCGGCGAAACCCGGCGCGAACAGGTGACGCTGGCGCAGGACGAAGGTCCACGCCCGACCGAAGCCGCGCAGGTCGCCGCGCTTCAGCCCGTGATGGCGGGCGGCACCGTCACGGCCGGCAATGCAAGCCAGCTTTCCGACGGTGCGGCGGCGCTCGTGCTGATGCGTGGCGACGAAGCCGTCCGGCGCGGCCTGCAACCGCTTGGCTTTTTCCGGGGTTTTGCGGTCGCCGGATGCGAACCCGACGAAATGGGGATTGGCCCCGTCTTCGCGGTGCCCAAGCTGCTCGCGCGCCATGGTCTGACCGTCGACGATATCGACCTCTGGGAATTGAACGAGGCGTTCGCCGTGCAGGTGCTCTATTGCCAGGACCAGCTCGGCATCGATCCGGCCAAGCTCAACGTGAATGGCGGCGCGATCGCGCTTGGCCATCCGTTTGGCATGTCGGGTGCCCGCATGGCCGGGCATATATTGATCGAGGGGCGTCGCCGCCGGGCCAAATGGGGCATCGTCACCATGTGCGTCGGTGGCGGCATGGGCGCTGCCGGCCTGTTCGAGATCGTCTGATGAACGACCTCGTCGCGCGGTTGCAGGCCCGGATCGGCGAAAGCTGGGGGCCGAGCGACTGGGTGTCGATCGATCAGGCGATGATCGATGCCTATGCCGAACTCTCCGGTGACCGCCAGTGGATCCATGTCGATGTCGAGCGTGCGCGCCGCGAAGGACCGTTCGGTGAGACTGTCGCGCATGGATTGCTGATCCTGTCGCTGGTGCCCGGCCTGGTCGTCGATGCGCCCTGGCTGGAGGCCAAGGCCGGCGTGAACTATGGTTCGGATCGGCTGCGCTTCGTATCGCCGGTGCGCGCCGGAGACCGGATCCGTGCACATTGCAGCCTGGCAGCGGTTGATGCGCATGGCGCTGGAGTCCGCGTCGCCACATCGGTTTCGGTCGAAGTCGACGGACAGGCCAAGCCGGCCTGCGTGGTCGATATGATCGGCATCATCTTCGCCTGAGCGTTTCGTTCAGGCGATCTCCGGTATCTCTCCGCAGGCGGCGCGATAGCCGCTCAGCCGTTCCTGATAATGATCGTCGAGCGGGATCGCCGAGCGATGCGACGCGTCGGTCGTGACGCAGGTCATGCGGCCGACGAACGAAAGCGCACCATCGATGCGCCTGCCGATCACGAGCAGGCGAAAGCTGGTCCGGCCGATCGCCTCGACATAGATGGTGCTCGAGAAATAGTCGCCAGGCCGCAGCGACTTGTGCAGGTCGGTCGTCAGAGAGCGGACCGGCGTACCGATCTCACCCGCGTTGAGCTGCTGATGGATCGACAGGCCCATCACCCGTTCCAGCCAGACCTCGGCCGCATCGAAGACGAAGCCGCCATAGCGTGGCGTGAAGACGATGCCGGCGGGATCGCAGTCGCCGAAGCGTACGCGGGTTTCGGTCCGGATCGGCGCGTCGATGGTCATGGTCACAGGCCTTCGCTCGTCCGTTCGAAGTGGCGGACGCCGGACAGGATGAGCAATCCGGACAAGGGCGCGTTGATGGCCGCGGTCAGCGCGATGGCCTCGCCGATCGCTTGCGGATCGCCGAACACGGACTCGGTGAAGAATGCAACGACCAGCGGACCGACACTCATGCCGATCAGCGTCACGGCGAAGGAATAGACCGCCGATGCCCGCCCGCGCAGATGGCCGGGCGTGGCATCCTGGATCGCCTGTACCGCGGTCGCGCCGGGCGAGGTGAAGAACATCAGGGCCGGCGCGAAACAGGCGAGCGCGAGCCAGCCGTCATCGACCAGGCCGGCGACAACCATGAAGGGCGTGACCAATGCGACGCCCCAACCGGCGACCCAGACCGGTGCGGCCTTCACGCCGCGCCGTTGCAGATATCCGGACAGCGCACCGCCCAACAGCGTGCCCAGGCCGCCGAAGATCAGGAACAGCAGGCCGTAGCGGAGCCCGACTTCGCCGGCACTCCAGCCGAATTTGCGGATGAACAATGTCGGCGCCCAGGACAGCACACCGCTCACCAGGATCGAATAGAGCGCGACGCCGGCATAATGGCGGCTGAAGAACTGCCAATGGGTGCGCATATAGCGCATGATGCTGTCCTGCGAGGCGGCACTGCCGGGCGTGGGAACGCCACGACGCACCGGCTCGCGGACCGTCGCGAGCAGCACCAGCATGAGAACCGCGCCGCCGATGCCGACGGAGATGAATGCCAGCTGCCACGGTTTGAGTATGCCGAGCATGGGCAGTGCAACGGGGGGCAAGGTCGCGATCCAGGCCAGCACCGCGCCACCCAGGATCAGCGCCAATCCGGAACCGAGCGACACCGCCATGGTGTAGAGGCCGATCGGCAATCCGCGTTTGTCGCGCGGGAACAGATCGCTGATTGTGGAAAGCGCGGCGGGAGAAAGGCTTGCTTCGCCGATACCGACGCCAATGCGTGCGATGAAGAGCTGCACGAAGCTGCCGGCAGCCCCACAAAAGGCGGTCGCCACGCCCCATAAGGTCGAGCCGACCGCGATCAGCCCGCGGCGCGACCGCCGATCCGCCAGCCAGCCGAGCGGAAAACCCATGATCGCATAGCACAGGCCGAAGGCGACGCCCTGGAGCAGTGCGATCTGGGTATCGCCGATGCCGAGATCGGCCTTGATCGGTTCGACCAGCAGGCTGATGATCGTGCGATCGACGAAGGAAATGACATAGGCGATGGTCAGCACGATGACGTGCCACCATGCTCTGCCCGCGCTGGGCCACGCATCCGTCGCTGCGTCCGGATGGGGTGCCGACGAGGGTCCGCTGCTGCTCACTGCACCTGTCCTAACAATACCGTCCGGTTGGAATGAATTGTTAAGGGATGTTCCGCAAAGGTCAATGGGCATGCGTTGCGGGGCGCGCCGAAGGTGCCAGCAAGCCAACCGGCCGGTATTGCATGCGATGTCGCCGCGCTCTAACCCGTTGAGAGGGCGGCAATCACGAAAGCGGGACGATATGGCGAAGGCAGCGACCAAGAGCGGGACCGCCCGTGCGCGATCCTATGATCCCGTCCAGACGCGCGCCTCGATCATCTCGGCCGGGTTGAAGCTGTTCAAGCGCGACGGCTTTTCGGCGACCGCGGTCAAGGACATCGCGGACGAGGCCGGCGTGACCAAGGGCGCCTTTTATCATCATTTCGATTCGAAGGAGGATCTGCTCCTCCTCATCCACAACGACTATCTCGAATATCAGCTCGGCGTGATCGAGGCGGTGCTGGCGCAGGAAGCGACGCCGACCGAACAATTGCGCAAGATGATCGGCGCAATCCTGCACGCGCTCGAGAAATATCACGAGAATGTGACGATCTTCTTCCAGGAGCGCCGTTACCTCTCCGGGCCGAAATTCGACAATGTCCGCCAGCAGCGCAACGATCTGGAGGACGTGTTCCGCAAACTGCTCCAGCGCGGAATCGATGCCGGCGAATTCCGTGCGGACCTCGATGTCGCGATCACCGGCCTCGGCATCATCGGCATGTGCGCCTGGTCGTACCAATGGTATTCGCCGAGTGGCCGGCTCGATCTCGACCAGGTGTCGCGGATCTTCTCCGAACTGGCGCTGAGTGGGGTCTCGCCCGCGGCGCGTTGATCGCGCTGCTGGAAATCTGCTTAACAATGATGAGGTGTTGAAGGCGGCACCAACCGTCGGTTCCGACTTTTCCAAGCGGACTCTGAAAGCTGTCTGATCCGGCAGGGCCTTTATTGAGCCGGCGGCACTTTGGTCGAATGATAGAATTCGAAGCGCCAGCCGCCTGCGGTGCGGCTCAGCACCGCGGATTCGAGCCAGAATGTCGGCGTCGTATTGATCTTGCCGTCGTTCTTCCAGACCGCCCAGGCAGTGTTGCACGCGACATGCGTCTCGACCGCATCGATGCCGAATTCGAAGGTGGCACCTTTCTTCTGCGCGCCGCCGACCATGGCGAATAATTCGGGGCCGGTGAACGCCTTGGCGACATCGAACGAGTGGAAGCCGGGCGTGGTCATCGCCGCTGCCGCCGGGATATCGGCGCGCTGGATCGCAGCGAAGAAGGATTTGACGGTGGCGGCGACATCCGCCTCATCCGACGCCTTGGGCGCGCATGTCTGCTTCGCGGCCTGGGCGCCGGAACCCATCAGGAGCAAGGCGCAAGCTGTGGCAGCGAACAATCCTGGGCGCATCATCTTCTCCGTTGAAACTCAGGAGTGGGAGGAAGCATGGCGGCGGGCGGGCCGTCAAGGCGCGAAAGGGTGGTGCCGCTTTTCCTGAAAGGCGATGACGCCTTCGTCAAAAATCCACTGTGCCGCCGATCCGCGCGAATGATCCGGCAGTGTCGGATCAACTGCAGTCTGCGCGCTTTGCATCGTCGAGCATGATCCCGCGCAGATCAGTGTAGAGCCGGCCGGCCGCCGGCGGATCGCGATTGCTCATCACGACGATGATGGTGTCGTCGTCCGGAAAGGCGCCGCCTTCGGCATTCACGCCGGGTGCGCCGCCATTATGGCCGAACCAGCGATGTCCGTCGAAACTGCCATTGCCGAAACCGAAGCCGTAATGGAGTTCCGGCCGGTCTCCGCGCGCCGGTGCGGCGACGATCTGCGGCCCGGTGAAGTTGCGCAGCGTTTCCGGGCGGACCAGCTTGCCCGCCAGCAGCGCCTGGAAGAAGCGCGCCATGTCGGCGGCGGTGGAATATGCGCCGCCTGCCGGCGATCCATATCGGCCCATGCCCTGGAATGGCCTGAGCGGACCATCCGCGGGCGGTGGCATCATCCGCATCTCCGGTCCGCCAGGGCCGGGTGGCGCTGCGTTCGGTCCGCCCGGCGGAAGCCGGCGCGGTTCGCCCATGCCGCGCGTCATCGGTGTTGCGCGCGTTGCGGCGTCGCCCAGCGCCAGGCCGGTCCTCGACATGCCCGCCGGCTTGAAAACATGTGCATCGAGATAGTCGGCATAATCCTGTCCGCTCGCCGCTTCGACCAGCAGGCCGAGCAGGACGAAACCCGAATTGGAATATTGATGGCGCGACCCGGGCGTGAAGCTCGGTGTTTCGGTTGCGACGATCGGCTTCAGGTCGCGTGTCGTCCGCGCATTGGCCAGCAGCGTCTCGGTATCGGGGCGAAAGATCGACCCCAATCCGCCGCTGTGCGTCAGCAACTGGCGCACCGTCATCGCCGAAGTGCCGGGCGTCAGTCCGTCGACATGCTTGCCGATCGGATCGTCGAGCGAAACCTTGCCTGCTTCGATCAGTTGCGCGACCGCAATTGCGGTGAACATCTTGGTCATCGACCCCATGTTGAACCGCGTCTCGGCCGTGATCGCGGCGCTGTCGGGCCCCTCGACCTTGCCGCGTGCGAACGTCGTGCTGGCGCCGCCGCGGACGACCAGCGCCACCCCGCTCAGATCCGCCGCATCCGCCCACGCCGCCATGCAGGCAGCGAGCGGCGCCTCCTTTGCGGTGGCCGGCAAGGCAATCGTCGCCAGCAGTGCGCCCATCACGATCATCCGGCTCATTTTTTGTCCTCCCTCGCCTGTTGCGACCATGCAGCCCAGGCTCAACTTCAAAACAAAGCCGTGTTATTGAAGTTGAAGCTGAAACAGGAACGGCAATGCACGACCGCACCGATATCGACACACCGGAAGCCGCGAGCATCTTCGCCAACGAGCGATCGCGCCTGATCCTGCTCGCCTTGATCGATCGCGCGCGCTCGCCTGCCGAACTCGCCGATCTGACGGGCGCGCGGTTGAACCTGCTCAGCTATCATCTGAAGCGCATGGTCGCGCTCGGCCTGGCGACGGTCGAAGCCGAGGCCGCGCGTGCCGGCCGCCCGATCCGATATTATCGGGCGACCGCGAAAAGCTTTTTCGTTCCCGCCCATCTGGCGGGATCGTTGCCGGGGCGCGACAAGGCCGCCCAGCTCCAGGCGGCGTTGGAGCGCAGTTTCGCGGGGTCCTATACCGGCATCCTCTATCTTCACGATCATGGCCCGCGCATGCGGATCGTTCCTGTCGAAGGCGGTGCGCGCAGCGCGGTCGATCTGTGGCATCGGTGCATGCTTGCCCCAGCCGACATTCCCGCGTTCGCGCGCGATCTGGCGGAGCTGTTCGATCGCTATGCCCGGCTCGATCGCCCCAATGGCCGCCGCTATATCGTCCACGCCGCGGTCGCACCGGAGTAAAATATTCGATCCGATGATCGGAAACTATACCCCGTCGCTGTTCCCGCTGCCGTCTCCACCTGCTATCGCGCGTCGGGCCGAATATCTGCCAGCCAGGCGGAAAAGGCCGCGATTCGAGGGGGGGAGCATTGCGACGGAAGACGCCGGTCCAAAGCAGGGCGAAGGTGACCTCGGAAGCCATATTGGAAGCGGCCGAAATCATCATTCTCAAGGACGGATACGAGAAGGCGACGACGAATTATATCGCCGAACGGGCGGGCGTCAGCATCGGTTCGCTCTATCAATATTTCCCGAACAAGGATGCGGTGCTGTCGGCGCTGATCGAGCTGAAGGTCTCCCGGCTCGCCAACGGTGTGCGGCTGATCCTGCGGGACTCGATGGAGTTTCCGCTGGATGAGGCGAGCCGCAGGATATTGACCTATCTGCTCGAGAATTTCCGCGAGCATAAGGTGCTGCTCTACTCGCTCGCGAAACAGACGCCGGAGCTGGTGGAGCTCACGCGAAACCTGTCGGTGGAGAAATTCACCCACGCCACCAGCAAGGCGCTGTTCGAGCGGCATCAGGGCGAAATCACCCCGAAGAATCTGGATCAGGCGCTCAACATCCTCGAAATCGCGGTGCTGTCGAATATCCGGCGCTACATATTGGAAGAGCCGGCCGACATGACCGATGAGGAGTTCATCGACGAGATGGTCAAGTTGTCGATGGCGTATATGCGGGCTTAGGCTCGGCTGGGAATGAGCCGGCAATCTTGTTGTCGAGACATGGATTTGGCTCTGCCCCCTCGCCCCCTTTAGGGGGAGAGGGTTGGGGAGAGGGGGCAGTCGGGGCAGAATCGAGCACCGGCGCCAAGGCCTCGCCCGACGCCCCCCTCTCCCGACCTCGCTGCACTCGGCCACCCTCTCCCCCTGAAGGGGGAGAGGGAATGAGAGCCTAACCCCCGATGTCCGAGACATGCTCCTCCACCGCGAGCATGATGATCGAGGCGCGATCGAACAGTTGCGCTTCGTCTTCCGTCACGATCGCATCGACCTTCGGATCGGCACGGTGCAGCTGGAAATGCTCGAAGTCCGCCTCGTTCCAGAACCATACTTCGACCATGACATCGAAGAACGGCTCGACCTGCGGTGACGGGATCGCCGCAATCGGCGGCTGCGGATCGGTTTTCGGGAAGCTGCGGCGATAGCCTGCAAAGGCCGGTTTGTCGTCCTTGGTGAGGACATTGAGCGCCAGCGGGCAATGGCCGTCCTCATATCGGCGGATGAACGCATCGCGCGACATGCCCGCCTTTTTGCGGATCAGACCGATCAGCTTGATCGCCGGCCGTCCGACATGGCCGGCGGGGCGGGGCTGAAGCATGGTCTCCGGCGTGACGAATTCGTCGCACTCGAACAGGCCCGCCTGATCGAAAAGTGCTGCCTCGCTTTGCTGGATCTGCTTCGCGACCCCGTCATTTTCGAGCGTGGTTGCAAGCGCCTTCAGCGTTGCATCATCCTTGTACCAGATCTCGGTGACCACATCGAAGTCGGGCCTCGACGCGGCCTGGCGGGCGGGGTCCCGCGATAGCATCCCGCCCGGCAGCACATAGCTTCGGTGATAGGCGGAGAAATAGGGCAGCAGAGATTGCACCAGTGGCGCGTGGCCGGTTTCGTAACGATCGATAAAGTCCCTGGTCTCGATCCCGTCGCGGGCCTTCAGGAACACCACCTGCTTGATCATGCGTCATCCTTTCGCGACCGGGCGGCGATATCGTTCGCCGCGATATAGGCAAAGACCGTCGCAGGCCCCAGCGTGCCGCCGGCGCCAGGATAACAATTGCCGAAGGGCGACCCCGCACAATTTCCGATGGCGTAGAGATTGCCGATCTCGTCGCCTTGCGTCGTCAGCACGCGCGCATTGGCGTTGGTCTTGAGTCCGCCCTTGGTGCCCAGATCGCCCAGGTCGATCTGCACCGCGTAGAATGGTCCGGTGTCGATCGGGCCCATACAGGGATTGGGCGCGACATCCTGCTTGCCGAAGAACAGGTCGAACCGGTTCTGGCCGCGGCCGAATTCCTCATCCCGTCCGGTGGCGGCATAAAGGTTCATCCGGCCGACGGTTTCGGTGAGCGTCGCGGCGTCGACCGCCATCTTGCCGGCCAGTTCGCCAAGGCTGTCGGCCTTGAAGACATAGCTGTCCCACCATTCCACCGGAATGCGCCGGTCGGGCATGACGAAGCTCGGCAGGATCGCGCCGCAGGGATAGGTCTTGCGGAACTTGGCGTCGAAAACCATCCAGCAGGGCGTGTTGGCGCCGGTCTTCTGGTGGTCCGCGATCATGGCCTGGCCGAACTCGTCATAGGAGCAGCTCTCGTTGACGAAGCGGCGGCCGAGCCGGTTGACGCACAGGCTGTAGGGATGCCGGTGATCGAAGAACATCGGCTGCGCGACGTCGAGATTGGGCACGGTGCGCGACGGCAATTGCATACTCGGCGCCCACCAGTTCGCACCAAGAGATTCCGTGTCGGCGCCGATTGCCGTTCCCGCGGCAAGCCCGTCGCCGACATTCATGTCTTTGGGCGTCAGGCTCCATTTGCTGCTGGTGGGAACCGGCAGCAACTGGTCGCGCAGCGCCTGGTTCTGCTCATAGCCGCCTGCGGCAAGGATCACCGCATGACGCGCCGTGAACGTCGTTTTCCGGCCCCTGGAAAGCGTCTCGACGCCGGTCGCTTGGCCTTTTTCGGATATGAGCCCGGTGAGCGCGCAGTTGAGCAGGAGCGGGATATTCCGGTCGCGCATCGCCTTGCGCAATCCGCCAACCAGCGCCCGGCCCATGGTGAGCCGGCGATCATGCGCGGTCTTGCCACGCCACCGCAGGTCGAACCAATATTTGAGGATCAGCTTCGCCGCCGTCCATTGCCAGCCGAAAGGCCGCGCCGACAGGGCGAAGCTCTGCTGGAGGTTGAGCGCATAGCGATCGAACAGCCTGTAACCCGATGGCGATTCCCGCAGGTGGAAGAAATCCTCGGCAAGATCGGCGCCGTTCATCTCCACCGGGAACAGCGACCGCCCCGTCGATGCGCCGGGGGCGCCCGCGATATAGTCCGGAAACCCTGGGATCGACATCATCTGCACACCGATGTCGGACAGGAAACGGATCATGTCGCGGCCATGGTCGACATAGGCGGTCAGCTTGTCGGTGCGGAAGTCGCCCTTGGATACCGCACTGAGATAGGTCAGCGCCTGTTCGCGACTGTCCGGTTCGACGCCGATGCCATGATCGGGAATCCAGATCCCGCCGCCGGATGTGGCCGATGTGCCGCCATATCGGGATGATTTTTCGATGAGCAGCGGACGCAGGCCCAGATCGTGCAGGCGGACCGCCGCGAGCATGCCGCCGGCGCCGGCGCCGCAGATGATGACGTCGAAGTCCCCGTCCATCTAAATCCTGTCCATCTAGAGGCTGTAGCCGCCATCGAGCGTCAGCGTCTGCCCCGTGACGAAACGCGCGCGATGCGATGCGAAGAATAGCACGGCCTCCGCAACCTCCTCCGCCGTGCCCAGGCGCTTCAGCGCCGAGTTTCGTTTCGCCGCTTCGATATAGGCATCGTCATAGGCGACCCCGATCATCTTGCGGAACAGGCCCGCATCGATCAGGCCCAATGCAACGGTGTTCGCGCGGATGCCGTTGCGGCCCTCCTCCCGCGCAATGCCCGTCATCAGCGCGTCGACCGCCGCCTTGGGCACGACCGACAATGCGTCCTTTGCCGGCCAGCGCAGCAGGCCGGTGGTACTGATCGTGACGAAGCTGCCACCCCGTTCGCGCATATGGGGCAGCAACGCGTGGACGAGGTTGAAGAAGCCGTTGGTGTCGGCGTCCATCACCTGCCTGAACTCGTCCGTGCCGATATCACCGATGAATTTCATCGCGATGTGCGAGCCGCTGGCATTGACCAATGTGTGGATGCGGCGATGGTTCGCCACGATCTCCGCGCAGACGGCGGCGACGCTCGCGGTATCCTCCATCGCGAGCGCATAGGATGCGGCGCCGCGGCCATGTCCGTTGACCGCCGCGATCGCCTGATCGGCCGCCGCCTTGTTGGTGCGATAGGTGAGCACGACGTCGCTGCCCGCCTCGGCGAGCTTTTCGCAGATCGCACTGCCGATGCCGCCGCTGCCGCCGATGACGAGCGCCACGCCATCGCCGTCCGGAAAGTCCGGGGAGGTGGCCATGATCAAAAACTCCTCGAGATGATTTCTTTCATGATCTCGTTCGTGCCGCCGTAGATCATCTGCGCGCGCGCATCGGTCCACGCCCTTGCGACCGGATATTCGAGCATATAGCCATAGCCGCCATGCAGCTGGACGCACTCGTCGAGCACGCGGTTCTGCAGCTCGGTGCACCACCATTTGGCCATCGCCGACGCTTCGGCGCTCAGCGTTCCGGCGCAGGCCAGTTCGATGCACCGGTCGATATAGACGCGGGCGATCTGAGTCTTGGTCTTGCACTCCGCCAGCTTGAACTTGGTGTTCTGGAAATCGATCAGCTTCTTGCCGAACGCCTCGCGCGATTTGGTGTAATCGATGGTCGATTCCAGCGCGACCTCGCAACCCGCGACCGCGCGGATGGCGATCATCAGTCGCTCCCACGCCAGCTCCTGCATCAGGTACCGCAGGCCCTCGCCCTGGCGGCCCAGCAGATTGCCCCGGGGGATCCGGACATCGTCGAAAAACAGCTCGGCGGCGTCCTGCGCCTTCTGCCCGACTTTGTCGAGCGGCATGCTCTTGCTGACGCCCTCGCGGTCCGCCTCGACCAGGAACAGCGACAGGTTGCTGCTGCCATCCTCCTGCTCGGTTTTGGCGGCGACGATGATCAGGTCGGTGATATAGCCGTTGGTGATGAAGGTCTTGGTGCCGTTGAGGATGTAATCGTCGCCGATGGCGACAGCGCGGGTGGAGATGGCGCGCAGATCGGACCCGCCGCGCGGTTCGGTCATGGCGAGCGAGCCGATGACTTCGCCGCGGGCGAGCCTGGGCAGCCAGGTCTCCTTCTGCACCTCGTCACCGAAGCGTTCGATATAGCCGGCGACGATTTCCGAATGCATCACGAAACCGGGGCCGGCGGCATTGGCCCGCTGCTGTTCCTCGATCATCACCGCGCTGTATTTCCGGTCGGCGCCGGCGCCGCCATATTTTTCGGGTGTTGTCAGGCAGAGGAAGCCATGCTTGCCCGCCTCCAGCCAGACCTCGCGATCGGTGTGGCACTGCTTGTTCCACTTATCGAGATTCGGGATGACCGAATCCTGCATGAAGCGCCGAACATTCGCTCGAAACATTTCATGTTCTTCGGTGAATATCGTTCGTTCTATCGGCAGAAATTGCGCACCGCTCACCTGTTATTTCCCCTGAATTCCGTTGGCCGCTTGTGTCTGTTTCAACGGAAATCAAGGCGATGACCGTGTATTGAACAGGTGCAGCCTACGTCCCGATCGGGCTCATTTTGAACTCGTATTCCGCAGGATGAGCGCGCCATTGGGCGTCGTATCGCAGGATGTGACAAGGCAGGTCTGCGCGCCCGCGATCTGGGTGAGCGCGGCGCCGCGAAGCTGCTTCACCGCTTCGGTCATCAGGTTCATGCCGTGGAGATAGACTTCGGCCAGGCTGCCGCCCGATGTGTTGACGGGCAGCCTGCCGTCCGCGCGCGTTTCGCCGCGCGCGACGAAATGGCCGGCCTCGCCGCGATCGCAGAAGCCATAGGCTTCCAGGCTGAACAGGACCAGGGGCGAGAAGGCGTCATAGAGCTGCGCGACATCAACGTCGTCCGCCTTGATGTCCGACTGTCGCCACAGATTTGCCGCGCAACTCCATGACGAACTGCGCAGCGGATCGGCGCTGTGATAATCGGTCATCAACTGGTGCTGCGGCTTCATGCCCTGAGAAAAGGCATGGATGTGGACCGGCGGTTTCGGGCAATCGGCGGCGCGGTCGCTGCGGACAAGCACAAGCGCAATCGCACCGTCGCTCTCCAGGCAATTGTCGTACAGGCACAGCGGGTCGGAGATCATCCGCGCGCTCATATACTCCTCGATCGACAGCGCCCGCGATCCCATCAGCGCCTTGGGGTTGTTGCGGGCATAGCTGCGCATCGACAGCGCCACTTCGGCCAGTTGCTCGCGGGTCAGGCCATATTCGTGCATATAGCGTCTGGTCAGCACCGCGACCTCGTCGACCGGGCGCAGTAGCCCCTGCGGCCTCGACCATTTCCAGTGATCCTCGACGACGCTCTGGACCCCGGCCCAGAGCCGTTTCGATCGTGCGCCGCGTTTGCGCGATCGCCAGACGACGCCGACATTGGCGACGCCCGCTGCGATGGCGAGCGCGAGATGGCCGACCGCGCCGCAGCCCGCGCCGCCGCCATGCGGCGATTGCGACAGATAATGGACGTCGCCCATCCCGACGCTGCGCGCGATCTCGAACTCGGGCGTCTGTTCATAGGTGTAGCAGGACAGCGCATCGACTTCGGACGGGCGGATGCCGGCATCGTCGAGCGCGGCCTTGATCGCCCGGCACGCCAGCTGGAATTCGGATTCCTCCAGGTTTTTCGAGAAGGGCGTCTCGCCGATCCCGACGATCGCGGTCTTGTCTTTCAGCATGATGTGGCGTCCGCTTGTCTGTGTGTTTATTCGGCGGCCACCAGCGTCATCGGCTGCGGCGACGGGTGGAAGAAGCGCTCGAGCAGGTCTGCAAGCCGGGCCTGCGCCTTTTCGAGATGCTCGTCCTTGACCGTGTCGTAGCCGCGGATCAGCTCCGGATAGGATGCGATCTCGACCGCGAGGCCGTAATTGCCGGCATCGAGCGCTGCGAGAATGTCGCCGATCATTGCTTCGTAGCTGGCGATCAGTTCGCGCTCGATCCGGCGGTGTCCGCTATAGCCGAAGATGTCGAAGGGCGTGCCGCGCAGGACCTTGAGTTTCGCCAATATGGCATAGAGGCGCATCGTGCCGCGGCCGAATACGCGCTTCGGGTATCGCCCGGTTTTCGGATCGCGCTTTTGCAGCAGCGGCGGCGCCATGTGGAATTCGAGGCGCAGCTCGCCTTCGAATTCTTGCTTGAGCGCCTGCATGAAGCCGGCATCGCTATAGAGCCTGGCGACCTCATATTCGTCTTTGAAGGCCATCAATTTATAGAAATAGCGCGCGACCGCCCTGGTGAGCGCCTGATCGTCGCCGAACCCGGCATCGACCACGCGCACCCGCTCCACCAGCACCCGGTATCGATCCGCATAGGCCCGGTTCTGATAGCCGACCAGTTCGCCCGCAAAACGGTCGACGAGCGATGCGACCGTCTCGTCCCTCTCAACGGGCGCCTGTTCGGATCCCCCGAACGCAATGGCCTCGACCGCGGGCAGATTGGTGGCGGCGATCCGGCCCCAGGTCAGCGCGGCCTTGTTCATGTCGACACTGACGCCGTTCAGTTCGACGGCCTTCAGCAGCGCGTTCAGGCCGATCGGCATCCATCCCTTCTGAAAGGCATAGCCGACCAGGAACAGATTGGCCGACACCTCATTGCCCATCAGCGCATAGGCCAGCTTTCCGGCATCGACGAACGCGCTGCGGGCGTCGCCCAATATGCCGAGGATCGATCCGACCATCCGGTCCGCGGTCAGGTTGAGATCGGGATTGCTCGCAAAGGCCGATGTCGGCGCGACGCGGGTATTGACGACCGCGCGACTCCTGTCCGGCGCCATTTTCGAGACAACCTCCTGCCCGGTGGTCACGACGATGTCGCATCCCAGGATCAGGTCCGCGACGACGATGCGGGTGGCGTGCAGCTCTTCCGGTCGCGCGGCGATGCGGACATGGCTGGTCACCGGCCCGTTGCGCTGGGCGAGACCGGCGACGTCGAGCACCGAACATCCCTTGCCCTCCAGATGCGCGGCCATGCCGAGCAGCGCGCCGATCGTCACGACGCCGGCGCCACCGATGCCGGTGATCAGCAGGCTGAACGGTGCATCGAGCGGCGCGACCGTCGGTTCGGGCAATTGCGCGGCGAGCATGGCGGCTTCGGCGGGCAAGGCCGAACCATGGCCGACGCTGCGTTTCCGGGGCGTTCCGCCATGCACCGTGACGAAGCTGGGGCAATAGCCCTTGGTGCAGGAAAAATCCTTGTTGCAGGCCGACTGGTTGATCCGTCGCTTGCGGCCGAATGCGGTCTCGACCGGTTCGATCGCGATGCAATTGGATTGTACGCCGCAATCGCCGCAGCCCTCGCACACGCGCGGGTTGATGAAGATCCGCCGGTTGGGCTCCTCTGCGGTGCCGCGCTTGCGGCGGCGGCGCAATTCGGTCGCGCAATATTGTTCGTAGACGATGATCGAGACGCCCTCGACCTCGCGTAACTCGGTCTGCACCGCGTCGAGCGTGTCGCGGTGGTGGATCGTGACACCCGGCGCGAAATCGTAGCGGCTGTCATATTTTCCGATATCGTCGCTGACGACCGCGATCCGCCGGATGCCTTCGGCATGGACCTGCCGGGTCAGTTCGTCGACGCGGACCTTGCCTTCGATGCTTTGCCCGCCGGTCATCGCGATCGCGTCGTTGACCAGGATCTTGTAGGTGATGTTGACCCCGGCGGCGACCGCGGCGCGGATCGCGAGCAGGCCCGAATGATAATAGGTGCCGTCGCCCAGATTCTGGAAGATGTGCGTCTTGTGGGTGAAGGGGGACAGACCGATCCACGGCGCGCCTTCGCCGCCCATCTGGAACAGCGTCGGCGTATTCCGTTCCGGCAGGAACGTCGCCATGCCATGGCATCCGATGCCGCCAAAGGCGACGCTGCCCTTGGGCACCTTGGTCGATGTGTTGTGCGGGCATCCCGCGCAGAAGCTGGGCAATCTGACGAGATTGCCGCCCTGGCCGACAGGCGCGGCAGCGGATTTTGGCTGCCATCCCGTCGCCGCGAGCGCCGCTTCGCCGCCCAGCCGCGCCAGCAGCGCGCCGATCACCTCGGCCAGGTTCGGCGCGTTCAATTCGCCTTCCGACGAGATCAGCGGCAGGCCGTTTTCGTCGAGCTTGCCCAGCAGCAGCGGCGCGGCCTTGTCGTTGACGAACAGGCTGGCCAGTTGCGGTTCGATGATCGGCCGTTTTTCCTCGACCACCAGGACGTACCGATAGGACCGGGCAAAGTCGGAAATCAGCTCGGGTTCCAGCGGCCAGGGCATGGTCACCTTGAAGACGCCGATGCCATGGTCGCGGCATTGATCGTGATCGAGGCCGAGTTCCTCGATCGCCTGCATCAGATCGGGATGTGCCTTGCCGGTGGTGACGATGCCGAGCAGGCCGTTACTGCCATGGATGATCGGACGGTTGAGCCGGTTCGCCTTCACGAACGCCTTCACCGCGGGAATGCGCCGCTGATAATGGCGCTGCTCGACCATGACGGGATGGATGCCCCAGCCGACGCTCAGCGCGCCCGGCTGATGGTCGTGCTCGTCGGGCAGGGAAATCGACACCCGATCGTCCGACACATTGACCGATGCCGAGCTTTCGACAGTATCGGTCACGCATTTCATGCCGATCCAGCATCCGGAAAAGCGGGACAGCGCGAAACCGTAAATGCCGAAATCCAGATAGTCCTGCACCGACGACGGATTGAAATAGGGCATGCCGTAATGGACGAAGGCGTGATCGCTCTGATGCGCGACCGTCGACGATTTGGCGCCATGGTCGTCGCCGGCAAGGACAAGCACGCCGCCATGTTTCGACGATCCGGCATAGCTGCCATGTTTCAGCGCGTCGCCGGCACGGTCCACGCCGGGGCCCTTGCCGTACCAGAGCGCGAACACGCCGTCATAGCGTGCCTCGCCGAACATATCGGTCTGTTGCGATCCCCAGACCGCCGTCGCGCCAAGTTCCTCGTTGATGCCCGGCTGGAAGACGATGTGATGCGCGTCCAGCTCTCGTCGGGCACCCTTCAGCGCAGTGTCGTAGCCGCCGAGCGGGGACCCGGTATAGCCCGAGATGAAGCCCGCCGTGTTCAATCCGGCGGCAAGATCGCGGTCGCGCTGCATCATCGGCAGCCGTACCAACGCCTGCGATCCGGACAGATAGACGCGTCCTGCGGTCTTTCGATAGCGATCCTCGAGGGCATAGTCCTGCAGGCCTTGCCCGGACGCGGTTGCAGGCTCGGTCACGATGAAATCTCCATATGTCCGGTGGCACTATCGAGGCGCCACGCAGGGCAATGTCGCAGGGCTGCGATGATCAGGACCATGGCGACGGCGTCCGTGTGCCGAGGCGCCAGAAGGGCAGGGTGCAGTCTTCGGACACCTGGCGAAACTGGATGCGGATGGGCTGGCCGATCGTCACATCGTCTGCGGTCACGCCCGTCACCTCGCCGCGCTCGTCCCGAACGGCCATGCCGGCCATCCTGATCTGCGGATTCTCCTTCAGCGCGCCGATGATCGTGACATAGGGGGCCAGTGCCTCGAATGCGGGCAGCAGCGGCGTACGCGGGCTGGCAAAGGACCAGACGACACCCTCGCCCGAAACCTGTTCCCAGACCACGTCTTCCGATTGGCAATGCGGGCACATCGGGCGCGGCGGAAAGCGCATTTCGCCGCATGACGCGCAGGCCTGAACGACCAGCCGGTGCTGCCGTGCATTCTCCCAGAACACGCGGTCGAGCGGATCGTCGGTCGAGGGCAGGGGGATATCGTCGATCATGTGCCGTCCTGCCCGGAATAGGGCGCCCAGCGCGGTGGCCGCTTCTCCGAAAAGGCGCGGATCCCTTCGGCGAAATCATGCGACTGGTTGTGCGCGACAATCGCATTCCATCCGCTGATCGACGCGTCGTGCAGGCCCGCTTCCTTCGCGCCCCAGATCGCGCGCTTGGTGCGTGCCATCGCGCTCGGCGAGTTGCGGGCGATGCGTGCCGCCAGCGTGCGGGCGCGATCGAGCAGGTCGGCGGCGGCGTGGATCTCGTTGACCATGCCCAGCCTGAAAGCGTCCTGTGCGGTGATTGTCTCGCCCCGGCCGCCCAGTGCCATCTGGAGCACCGCGCCCATCGGCATGCGCCGGGCGAGCGCGATCGTCTCCAGCGCGGAGACCAGGCCGACGCTGACATGGCTATCGGAAAATTCGGCATGGTCGCAGCAGAGCACGATGTCGCACTCGGCGACGAAGTGAAGACCGCCGCCGATCACCGCGCCGTTGATCGCGCAGATGACGGGTTTCCAGACGCCGTTCTGGAGCGGCGTCCATCGGATCGATGCGATGTCGGGTGCGCCATTCTTGTCGACGAGCATCTCCGGCAGGTCGGCCAGATCCGCGCCGGTGCAGAACGCCTTGTCGCCCGCACCGGTCACGATCGCGACGATCGCCGAAGGATCGCTGTCGAACAGCCGCCATGCCTCGGGCAATTCCCGGCTCATCACGCTGTTGACGGCATTCAGCCGCTGCGGCCGATCGAGCGTGATCAGCGCAACGCCATCGCTGACGTCATAGGTGAGAGTTTCGAACTGAATTTTCCGATCCTCTTCCATAAATCGCTGTTTTCCCTAGATGTTCGCGTGACGGTCCGCGGACATGCCACGGGGAGCGCACCCGGCGACGGATGCGTGAAGGCGCTGCATTCGATTGGGATCGCGTCCGTGGATGGCCACTCCGGACTGCGGTCTTCCGTCAATTTATGTTATGGATAGCGTTCAGGATAAACTCGCATTGGCGGACTTCGGTCATTTCCGGCTTTAGTGAGTTAAAGCGAGTTTCACTTGAGTGTCCTTCGAGGTCTTCTCTAGTCAGTCATGATCGGGCGAGGATATATGCGATTGGCACCAGCGGATTGGAATCCGGCGGCACGGCCCAGCTGGTTCACGCACCGGCGCGACGGGCGCGCGGCATGAAGCCCGTCGCCGTCAACGGTGCCGCAGCCCAGGATTACGACGTCATCGTGGTCGGCTCCGGCGCGGCCGCGCTGCTGTCCGCGGTGCGCGCGACGGATCTGGGCGCGCGCGTGCTCGTCCTCGAAAAGGAGGACAAGTTCGGCGGGAATTCGGCCACCTCCGGCGGGGGCATCTGGGTGCCCAACAATTCGAAGATCGGATCGGCCGGCATATCGGACAGCGAGGAAGATGCCTTCGCCTATCTGCGCTCCGTCATTCCGGCGGAGCAGATCGGCGACGATACGATCCGCATGTATATCCGCACGGCGCCGGCGATGATCGACTATCTGGGGCAGATCGGCGTGCCCTATAGTCCGGTCGAGAAATATCCCGATTATTATCCCAGCATGCCAGGCTGGAAGCCGGGTGGGCGCACCATGGATTGCGCGCCGCTCGACGGCCGGGCGCTCGGCGACCATCTTCAGCACCTCCGCCAGATGCCGCCGGCGTCAAAGGCATTCGGCAGGATCAACCTGTCGATCACCGAAGCGTCGAAGCTGCAGGCGGTTGCCAAGGGCTGGCAAAAGATCGCGGCGGGATCGGTGGTGCGCTACGCCCTGGATATCGGTGGCCGATTGCGCGGAGGGCGCGACCGCCGCCTGTGCATGGGCGAGGCGCTGGTCGGCCGGCTGTTTCTGGCGGTTCAGGCACGGAAGATCGAATTCAGGACGAACACGCCCGTCACCGGCCTTGCCTATGAGGCTGGCCGGGTCTGCGGCGTGATCACCCAGGACAAGGGCGGGAAGACACGCCTCCTGACCGCCCGCAAGGGCGTGATCGTCGCGGCGGGCGGGTTCGAGAAGAGCAAGGCGATGCGGCTACAGCATCTCGCCAACCCGACCTCCCCCGACTGGTCGGCGGGCAGCCCCGGCAATACCGGAGACCTGATCGCGGCCGGCCGCAAGATCGGCGCCGCGACCGGGCTGATGAACGAAGCCTGGTGGGCGCCGTCGGTTCGCTGGGGCGGGCGGACGATCATCCTGTTCTTCGAGAAATCAAAACCGGGGCTGATGATCGTCGATCGCGCCGGTCAGCGCTTCATGAATGAATCGATCACCTACAATTCCTACGGCAAATGCATGTATGGCGAGAATTACGATCTGAAGGATCGGGTGCCCGCCTATGTGATCTTCGACAGCCGGTATCGCGCGAGATACATGTTCGGCGGCCTGTTGCAGTCGGGCATGTCGCCGGACTGGATGAACCCCGGCGCGTTCGGCAAGAGCGGGATGCTGACCAAGGCATCGACCCTGGGCGAGCTGGCCGCGAAGCTGGGCATCGATCCGGCCGGGCTGGAGGCCACGGCGGCCGAAATGGGCCGCTTCGCCGCGACCGGCGTCGATGAGGCATTCGGGCGCGGCGCCGACGAGCACGACCGCATGTATGGCGACGAGCGCGTCTCGCCCAATCCATGCCTCGGGCCGATCGACAAGGGGCCATTCTACGGCACGCTGCTGTTCGCCGGCGATATCGGCACCAAGGGCGGCCTCGTCATCGATAACGATGGTCGCGTGCTGGACAAGGCGGGCACACCGATCGAAGGGCTCTATGCCGCGGGCAACAGCACATCGTCGATCATGGGCGACAAATATCCCGGCGCCGGCTGCACTTTGGGGCCGGCGCTGACGATCGCCTATCGCGCCGCTGCGAAAATCATGGGCGCCAACCAGATCTGAGCACCGCGCCTTTTCGTACACATCACTATCGAGAGGAGTTTGGTCGTGGCCAAATCCATAGACTATAAGCTGGGCGAATTCGATTTTCCGCGCGGCTGGTTCATGATCGCGGAGGCCTCCGAACTCGGCAAGGCGCCGCTACCCCTGCGCTTCTTCGGAAAGGATTTCGCGCTGTTCCGTGGGGAGAGCGGGCGGCTGGTGCTGCTCGACGCGCATTGCGCGCATATGGGCGCGCATCTCGCGGCCTCGACCAGTGCCTCCCTCGTCGTCCATGGCGAGCAGATCGAGGGCGACGCGATCCGCTGCCCCTATCATGGCTGGCGGTTCAATCACGAAGGCTATGCCGACGATATTCCGGGGTTCGACGGGCCGTGCCCCAAGGCGGCAAAGCTGGGATCCTATCGCGTGGCGCAGGTGATGGGCGCGATCATGATGTGGCACGATCCCGAAGGCGGCGAGCCCGATTTCGACCCGCCGTCACTGCCCGAATGGGACCGGCCGGACTGGATCAACGGCGCCTATGATCATCTTGGGCGGCTGGACATCCACCCGCAGGAGATCCTCGACAATATGGCGGATTCCAACCATCTCGGCCCGACGCACGGCGCGCCCTGCGAATATTTCGAGAATGAGTTCGACGGCCATCTCTATTATCAGCGCCAGGGCGGATTCCGCCGCGAATATGACGCCTATCTGATGACCTATACCTGGTATACCGGGCCGGGGCTGCTGCTGTCGAAACAGGCGATCGGCGATATCCGCTCGATCGAATTCATCTTCCACACCCCGGTCGACGACGGCGTCACCCAGGTGTGGCACAACAATCTGCTGAAAGCGTCGAGCGATACGCCCGGCGACGAAGAGCGCGCCAGGGCGGCTTTCCTCCAGAACGAGGTGCTGTCGGCGTTCAAGCAGGATTTCGATATCTGGCGTAACAAGATGCCCGCGCTGCAGATCATGAGCCTGCCGACCGAACGCAATTTCAGGCTCGGGCGCAGCTGGTACAAACAATTCTACAACCCACGCGAACGGGCCGGGGAGTTCCACGCGACGACGGACGGGAAGCACATCCCGATCCACAAGAAGCCGCCTTATGAGATGTCGCTGGAGCTGGAGGCCGGTTAGGGTCGGATTTATGGGACGGCCGGCCCGCTGGCGCTCCCGGATATTGGCAGCTTGCGGATCGCACACAGTTTGTCGCACGATGGCCACATGGACGATCCGAGCGATGCCGAAGAGCAAATGTGGTGCAACGGCGAACGCGCGCGTGTGATCGAATATCTGGGCCGCGAAGGCGTCGAGCATGGAGAGGTCGACGATTGGCCTGCGTGGCATATCTGGCCGTATGTCGCGGTCTGGGCGATCGAGAGCGTGAGAAGCCCCGGTTGGGTCGGATGGTGGGCTGTCTCTGGTGACCTACCCACAGATTACACTGGTTGTGGCCCTGAACGGCACCCTCGCGAGGGCCTTCGTGATATTGCCACACGCTGGAAGAGGGCGGCCGAAACGTGGAGCGAGAATAAGTCGGTAGAGGGGTGGAGCGTCGGCGTTCCCGAAGACCGGCCGACACTCGTTCCGCTCTTGGCAACGCGGGCGAAAATGCTGCTATCCTGGGCGGCAGATGATGATCTCTGGCTAGACCGATAGCGTCCTCTTACCCTTTAGCCGCCATGCAGTTATCCACCCAGTTTCTACCGTCGCCATTTATGAGTTCGCCCTCCGGACGCGCACCGAAGCGCGTCCGGAGGGCAGATGCTCCGTCAAGCAGGACTCTTACCGCCCCGTGAATTTCGGCTTTTCCCTGTTCTGGAAGGCTTCCAGCGCGATGCGGTGATCGTCGAGCAACTGGGTGACATTCTCATAGGCCGCGGCGCGGTCGATGACGGCATTGGCGGTCACCTTCAGGCCGGCATTGATCGACGCCTTGGTCCATTTGATCGAATGGGTGGCGCCGCGGGCGAGCCGCCGCGCCATCTTCGCCACCGTCTCGTCGAGCGCATCGGCCGGCACGGATTCGGTGATCAGGCCCATCGCCGCGGCTTCGGGGGCGGGGATCGCATCGCCCGTCAGCAGATAGCGGCGCGCACGCGCATAGCCGATCAGTTGCGGCCACATCACCGCACCACCGTCGCCGGCGACAAGGCCGACCGAGACGTGCGGATCGGCGAACACCGAATGGTCGGACGCGTAGACGAAGTCGCAATACAGGGCGAGCGAGCAGCCCAGCCCGATCGCGGGGCCGTCGACCTTGGCGATGATCGGCTTTTCGAGGTCGAGCATCGCATTCTGGATCTTGCGATCGCGGCGGATGCCGATGCTCGTCGCCGCGGCGTCGCCGTGCAGCGACAACAGCCATTTCAGGTCGCCGCCGGCACAGAAGGCTCCGCCGGAGCCGGCGAGGATGACGACATCGACGCTGTTGTCGCGATCGACCTCGTCGAAGATCAGCGAGAATTCTTCGTGCAGGGCCTGGTTGATCGCATTCTTGGTCTCGGGACGATTGACGGTGATCGTCAGGATATTGCCGTCCTGTTCGATGCGCAGTTCCTTGTAGCGATCATAGCTCATGCCCGGTCCTCTCGATTGATGGAATCACGCCGGACGGCGGGCCTGCGATCAGGCCCAGCCGTTCGGATATCTGCGTCTGGAGAATGAATTTCTGAATCTTGCCGGATGGTGTCATCGGGAATGCGTCGACGAATTCCACATAGTCGGGCACTTTCCAGCGCGAGATCCGCGCGAAGCACCATTGCCGGATCTCTTCGCCGGTGACGTCCGCGCCGGCGCGGAGGCGCACCACGGCGCAGGCCACTTCGCCATATTTCGTGTCGGGCACGCCGATGACGGCGACATCGCCGATCGCCTCATGATCCTTCATGTAGGTTTCGATCTCGACGGGCGAGAGGTTCTCGCCGCCGCGGATGATCATCTCCTTCTTGCGGCCGACGATCGAGACGAAGCCGTCATCGTCCATCCTGGCGAGATCGCCCGATGCGATCCATGCCGGGCTCTCCGCACGGTCCGTGTCGCATGACGCACTGCCATAACCCTGCATGCCGCCGGGGCCGTTGTAGAACAGCTCCCCGATCGAACCGCGCGTCACTGGTCGACCCTGGTCGTCCCGGATCGCGACGCTGACGCCGGCCAGCGGGGTTCCGCTCGTCCGGGTTTTCTTCTCGACGCTGTCGCCCGGGATGGTCGTCGTCGTCACCCCGCAGGTTTCGGTCTGGCCGTAGCAATTGATGACGTCGGCGCCGAAGACGGTCTGGCAGCGTTCGAGCAGATCCCGGGTCACCGGCGCGCCGCCGACGATGATCGTCTCCAGAGCGTCGAACCGGCGGCCGGCGATCGAGGGATCGTCGAGCATCGCGATCAACATGGTCGGCACGCCGATGAATGCGGTGCACTCCTCCCGCTCCAGAATGTCGAGCGTGATTGCGGGCTTGAAGATGTAGAGCGGCAAAGATGTCGCGCCGACCAGCGCGGCGCCGGGAATGGAATTGCCCGATCCACCGACATGGAACAGCGGAAAGCCGGGGCAGACGCGGCTGGTCTCGTCCAGCCCCCATATCCGGTAGGAATTGCGCGCCGTCGTCGTGATCGCCCGGTGCGACAGCCGCACCGCCTTTGGCACGCCGGTCGTCCCCGATGTATACTGGATCATGAAGACGCTGTCGGGATCGACGTCGATATGCGCGCGCGCATAGGGCGATGCGCGCATCAGCCCGCCCCATATGCTGGAGAAGGAATGGACGTGGCGAAGGCCGGGCGCTTGCCTGCGCGCTTCGTCGATGACGCCGACAGGTGAGGCGCCGCCGATCAGATCGGCGTGGAAGATGCCCGCCGCGTTCGAATCCCGCAGCGCGAATTGCAGCTCGGCGAGTTTGTAGAGCGGGTTCAGCGCGACCAGCACGAGGCCGGCCTTGGCGAGTGCATATTCCAGCAGCACCCATTCGGGATGATTGGGTGCCCAGATGGCGATGCGTTCGCCGGGCCGATATCCCAGATCGAGCAATGCGCCGGCCAGCCGTTCCGCATTGTCGTTCAGCGCGGCATAGGACCAGACCGCATCGATGATCGCGGGCTGGTGCCGATAGACGATGGCCTGCTTGTCGCCCCATCGGTGCGCGGCGTCCGACAGGGCAGCGCCCAATGAGCGGCCGTCCGAATGGGCATGCGCGGCGTCCTGCGGCGCAATCCATTCGGATAGAGATGAATCGAGGGTTTTCACGCTGATTGTCTTGCCGATGATCCGGAGTCTCGATGGGCATCCGAATGTCGGTTGGCCCTGGGTCGGACGCTCACCTAACCTCGCGTGAGGCTCAGCTTAAACTCGTTTTCCCCTTGGTCGTGACGGGTCGGATCACCTGTCAGGCGCACATTTATGCGAGTTCAAGGTGAATGGTTTTTGGCCCTAGGGCCGGACTGAAATTCGTTCGTTTGGAGAGAAATGCGCGCGGTCGAAGCACGAAGCCGGCGCGTGTTCATGGGAAGAAGATGGATCATTTTCCGGAGTCCGATCACATCCTGATGCTGCGCGAAACGCTGCTGCGTTTCATCGAGAAGGAAATGCCGCTGGATCTGGTGCGGCAATGGGATCGGGACAATGTTTTCCCGCACGACGTTCACGCGAAGCTTGCCGAACTCGGGCTGATGGGACTGACCGTGCCCGAGGAATATGGCGGCGGCGGGCGCGACGTGCGTGCGACGATCGTTGCGATCGAATTGCTGTGCGGACGCAGCATGGCGGTCGGCGGGCCCTATATCCAGTCGGCCTGTTATGCCGGGCTCAATATCGCCGAGGTCGGCAGCGAGCGGCAGAAGCGGGAACTGCTTCCCCGGGTCGTCAATGAAGGCATGATCTTCGCCTATGGCATCAGCGAGCCCGATGTCGGCGCGGATGTGGCGGCGGTGCGCACGACGGGCAGGATCGACGGCGATCGCCTGATCGTCAACGGGTCGAAGCGCTTCTGCTCCGGCGCGAAGATCGCCGACTATATCTACACGCTCGTCCGCACCGGCCCGAAGGACGAGAAATACAAGAACCTGACACTCGTCCTCATCCCGTCGCTGGCCGAAGGCATCACTTTCGAGGCGCAGGACGCGCTGGGGCTGAAGGGCACCGGGACGTATGACGTCACCTTCGCCGACGTTTCCGTGCCGCTCCAGAACGTCGTCGGGGAAGAGGCGGGCTGGAACACTGCCTGGTCGATGCTGGTGGGCCCCGGCCTCGATATCGAGAAGATCGAAGTCGCCGCAATGGCGCTGGGCATTGCCGCCGCCGCCGTCGACGAAGCCTGGGCCTATGCGCAGGAACGCAGCCAGTTCGGCAAGCCGATCTCGTCCTTCCAGTCGATCCGCCACATGCTGGCCGAGGTGAAGACCAAACTCCATGCGTGCCGCGTGCTGACCTATCAGACCGCCGAGACGCTCGATCGCGAGGGCAAGGCCCCGCTGGAAACCGCGATGGCCAAGCTGTTCGTCTGCCAGGCCGCGCAGGAGATCGTGCTCACCTGCCAACAGATCCTGGGCGCCTACGGCTACATCAAGGAATTCGATATGGAGCGCCATGTCCGCGACATCCTGATCATGCCCATTCTCGGCGGCTCCTCGGCGATCCAGAAGAACAATATCTGCAACATGCTGAAGCTGAAGAAGTGACGGGGATGCTTATGTTTTCACAGGCGAGGGCAGGCGAGTAATGCCGAAGATCAGTTTCATCGCGCACGACGGCACGGAACATGTGGCGGAGGCCGAGGCGAGCATGTCGGTCATGAAGGCCGCGATCAACAACATGGTGCCGGGCATCGACGCGGATTGCGGCGGCGCCTGCGCCTGCGCGACCTGCCATGTCTATGTCGATGCCGCCTGGATCGACCGCACCGGGACACCCGACGATATGGAGCAGGCGATGCTCGAATTCGTCTTCGAGCCCGAACAGAATTCGCGGCTATCCTGCCAGATCACCGTCACCGACGATATGGAAGGCCTGATCGTCCGCCTGCCCAAACAGCAGGGGTGAGAGCCTGTTTGAGAAACAGGCTCCGATGGATCAATCTGCCTGGGCGATGCCGTCGACCAGGACGAGTTCGGTGGTGACGCCGCTGTCCTTGCGCAGCTGGATCATCCGGGCATAGCCGGGGTCGCGATACCAGCGCTCGGCGGCGTCGCGATCGGGGAATTCGATCAGCACCAGCGCATGGCCGAGCGGCTCGTCGCCCTCCAGCTTCTCGCTCCGTCCGCCCTTGATCAGGTAACGGCCGCCATGCTTCTCGACGAGTGGCTCGGTCACCGAACGATATTCGCGATACCAGTCCCAGTCGTCGACGATCAGCTTTCCGGTTATATATGCGGGCATGGTCCACCTTTCCTTCGGGAAGGACATATCGGCGCATGGGCTCACAATGAACTCACCTATGACGGGCGCGCATCAATCCTCGATTGCGGCGGGGTTGCCGCTTGCTACAAGATGTCACGGCATCGGCCCGCATATGGCGGTTCGCCGGAATGATGCCGTAATCTATTGATCGAACAAGAAAAATATCAGGAGCAGGACCGTCGATGCCGCCTCATCCCCCGCAATCGGAAAACACGGGTGCCAGCCACCCGGACGGCGATATCGGCCGGCGCAAGGACCCGAAGCAGCAGCGCGCGGTGATCACCGCGGCGGCGATCACCCAGGCGACCGAACAGATCATCATCCGCGAGGGGTTCAAGAACGCCACGACCAACCGGATCGCCGAGGTCGCCGGGGTAAGCGTGGGATCGCTCTACCAGTATTTCCCCAACAAGCAGGCGATCGTCCGGGCGCTGATCGAGGAGACGGTATCCAAGACCGCGGCGAGAGTCAGGGAGACGCTGCGCAACCTGATGGACCAGCCGTTCGAACCCGCGCTGCGCCAGATCATGACGATGCTGGTCGATATCTATAAGGAAAATCACTTCATCCTGTTCCGGATATCGGATCAGGTGCCGGAGCTGAAGAAATACACCAAGAGCCTGGCGATCGAGACCTATACCCACTCGACGAACCTGGCGTTTCTCGAACAGCATCAGGACGAAATCCTGGTTTCCGATCTGCGGACCGCGCTGCTGATCATCGAGCGCGCCACGATCCACAATATCGAATATTTCATCGCGGAGAATCCGACGAACATCAGCGAAGAGCAGCTGATCGACGAGCTGACGCGGATGGCGGTGAATTATCTGACGAAATAGGGGGGGGCAAACCTCTCCTCCCTACGCGCAGCGTGGGGAGGGGGACCGCGACGCTAAGCGGCGTGGTGGAGGGGAAGCGCCGCGCCAGCGGCGATCGGCAGGATGTCGGCGGACAGATCGTATTTCCCCTCCACCATGCGACTGCGTCGCACGGTCCCCCTCCCCATCTTTGATGGGGAGGAGAAAGTGGCAACATTACCCCCCCGAAATCCTCTGCCGGATCGCCGCGAGCCGATCCCGCACGAAGGGCGATTGCAGCAGCTCGTGGAACCCCTCCGCTTCCTCCCGGATCGCGGCCTGCACGGTCCGGCGGCCATCGGTCTTCAACAGCTTTTTGGTCATCGCGACCGCGTCCGGTGACAGCGCGGCGATGCCCGCTGCCGTCTCCGCGACATGGGCGGACAATCCCTCCGGTGGCACCGTTGCGTTGACGATCCCCAGCCGCACCGCCTCGTCGATCGCGCAGCGACGGTCCTTCAGCAGCAGGGACATTGCGCGTTTATGCCCCATGAGCTGCGGCAGGAAATAGCTGGAGGCGAATTCGGGGATCAGGCCCATCTCCGCAAAGGGGAAGACCAGCCGGCAATCCGGCACCGCATAGACGAGATCGCAATGGAACAGCATCGTGGCGCCGATGCCGACCGCATCGCCGTTGAGCGCGGCAATGACCGGCTTGGGGAAATTCGACAGGGCGTCCATAAACAGGAAGGACGGCTTCTCGTCATAAGCGAGATCCATGCCCTGCGTGAAACCGCTCACGTCATGGCCTGCGGTGAAGATCGATCCGGTCGACGCGAGCACCAGGCAGCGCACGGCCTCGTCGCGCTCCACCGATGCGATCAGCGCCACCAACGCGCGATACATGGCGTAGGTGATCGAGTTCCGTTTGCCCTCGCGGTTCAATCGGATCGTCATGACATGATCGGTGCGCGTGACGACAAGGTCGTCCGAATCCGTGTCGACGGTCTGGTCCTGCATGTTCGGCCTCCTCTGCGCCCACCGGTCTTCGCAGCCGTCGAACGCTAGGGGCCTGCCCCGCTTAGATGAAACTCGCATTCCCGGGCCGGTCGGGGGGCGAACACGAGTTTATTGTGAGTTGTCCCGCCGAATAAGCTGAGCGCCATTTCAAGGACCGGGTTCGAGCGCCGCAACGCGGATTCATACACTGAAAAACATAGAAACGACGATGTCGGGCAGAGGCTGTAGATGATGAATTACGATCCGTTTTCCGATGAGGCGATGCGCGATCCGCACGCGGTCTATCGCGAACTCAGGAAAGAAGCGGGCCCGTATTTCATCGAAAAATACAATGCCTGGGCGATGGTCCATTTCGACGACATCTGGACCGTCAGCGTCGAGCATGAGGCGGACATCACCTTCACCGCGGGCCAGCCGCTGACCAATGTCCTGCTGAACGAGCCGGTTCCGCATGCCTTTCCCAGCATGGACATGGCCGAGCATCGCAAATGGCGCCGCATCGTCCATGCCGACTATACCAAATCCAATGTCGAGGGCGATCGCGAACGGATCACCGATCTGGCGCGCGAGCTGCTGGCGCCGCTGATCGAGCGCAAGCGCTTCGATTTCTTCGCCGATTATGTGAACCGGCTTTTCGTGATCAACGCCGGCCATAATCTGGGCCTGTCGCGCGAGGATTCGATCGAGTGGCGGCGGCTGATCGACGAGACCATGCACCGTGAAAAGGGGCAGGTCGGTACCTCTTCGGCGCGCAACCAGGCGGCCGGCATGGCGCTGTTCGAGCAACTGCACGCCTATGTGCAGAAGATCCGCGACAACCCCGAACTGGCCGGCGGCCATTGCCGGAAATATCTCGAGGCCGAGGTGGATGGCCGGCGCCTGGACAATCAGGACATCGTCAGCATCATCGTCATCTTCCTGACCGTGGGGTCGGGCACGACCCCCAATGTCTGCGCGGGCGCGGTCTATCATCTGGCGCAGCATCCCGATCAGCAGGCTGCGGTGCTGGCGGATCTGTCGCTGACGCCCAAGGCATTCTTCGAAGCGGCGCGATACGACCAGCCGACCAACATCTTGTGCCGCCGCGCGGTGAAGGACTTCACGATCGCCGGAAAGCAGATCAAGGCCGGCCAGAATCTGCTGATGGTCTACGCATCGGCCAATCGCGACGAGGCGGAGTTCGAGCGCGCGGACGTCTTCGACATCTATCGCACCTATCCGCGCGACCTGACCTACGGGATTGGCGGGCATAAATGCCTGGGCATGCACCTGGCCACCATGGCCGGCACGATCGCGCTCGACGAGTTTTTCAAGGTCGCGGGCCGCTACCGCGTCGACACCGATCGCTGCACCCGCGCGTACAGCGAATTCCTCTCCGGCTTCGATCACGTCCCCGTCGAGCTCGGCGCGTAAGCACCGGCGACAGTCAGCAATTCAGGAGCGTTACCATGTCAATTCGAAGCCTGGGCTATGTCGGGTTCGGAGCGCCGGATCCGGCGGTCTGGCTGGATTATGCCACCAATATCCTGGGGCTGATGCCCGCGCGCGCCTGTGCGGGCGAGGATTGGGGCATCCCCGCGATCCCGGGCTCCGGCCCGAAAAGCGCGGGCAGCGGCATCGCGGAGGATGGCAGCATCTATCTGAAGATGGACGAGTGGCAGTGGCGCATCGCCGTGCATCCGGACGAGACCAATCGCGGCGTCAGATATATCGGCCTGGAGGTTGAGGACCATGCCGATCTGGAGGCGTTTGTCGACCGGCTGAACGCCGCGGGCTTCTCCGCCGAAATGGGCACGACCGCACAGGCGCGGCAGCGCGCGGTGACCGCGATCGCGCATACGACCGATCCGTGCGGCAATGCGATCGAGCTGTTCGTCGGCCCGACGATCGACCGGAAGTTCCAGTCGCCCTTGGGCATGGAGTTCCTCGCCGGCCATCTCGGCCTCGGCCATATCAACCTGATCACGTCCGATAAGCTGGAGGCCGCGCAGCATTTCTACACGCGCATCCTGGGCTTCGAGCTGGTCGATTATATCCAGTTCGGCGCCGGCAATTCCGCCAATTTCTACGGCTGCAATCCCCGGCATCATTCGATCGGCCTGCTCAAGGTCGGCAATGTCGTCGGCATCCACCACATGATGCTGGAAGTGACGCAGGTCGATATGGTGCTGCAATGCCTTCAGCGCGTGCAGGACGCGGGCATCCACATCACCTCCACGATCGGCCGGCACGTCAATGACGACATGCTGTCCTTCTACATGCGCTCCCCCTTCGGCTTCGAGGTCGAGATCGGTTTCGGCGGGCGGATCATCGACGAGACCTGGACCGCGAACGAGTTCGTCGAGGGTGACATCTGGGGGCATCGCGGACTGGATCCGGCGACGATCGAGAAGAATCTCGCCTCGGCGCCGCGGGGATAGGGGCGCGGATCATGGTCGCAATACTCACCAATCCCCAGCTCGATATCGGGCTGGTCTCGGCCGACATCGCCGGGCCGACCCGCTTCTATCATGACGTTCTGGGCTTCCCGCTGGCGGGCAGCATCGACATTCCGGGCGTCGGACAGGTCACGCGCTTCCAGGTCGGCAACAGCATCCTGCGCGTGCTCGTGCCGGTCGCGGCGCCGGCGCGGGCGCACGCCGGGGGCGGTTTCTCCGGCACGGTCGGCATCCGCTATCTCGCGCTCAAGATCGGCAATCTCGCCGAGACCGTCGATCGCGTTGCGGCGGCGGGTTTCGCGATCGCCGTGCCGATCCGGACATTGCGCCCCGGCGTGTTGGTCGCGCTGGTCGAGGATGCCGACGGCAACACCGTCGAGCTGATGGAGGACGCCGCGTCGTGAACTTCGCATTTTCCGATGACGAGATGGACTTCCTCAAGCAGTTCCAGGATTTCCTTGCGCGCGAGAAGCAGCGGCCCGACGCCGCGATCGTCTTCGCCCCGCAGCGCGAGACCGATTCCTGGCTGGTCGATTCCCCTGAGCGGCGCGGCTTCATGAAGCGGCTGGCCGAGGCTGGCTATATCGGCATGTCCTGGTCGCGCGACTATGGCGGGCGCGAGATGCCGGGCATCTACGATTATCTGCTCAACGAAGAGCTTTCGAGTCAGGGCGCGCCGATCATCGGCAAGGGCGTGGGCTGTATCGGCAAGACGATCATCGCCCATGGATCGGACCGGCTGAAACAGGAATTCCTGCCCCGGATCCTGGCGGCCGATATCGAATTCGCGCTGGGTTATTCCGAACCCGGCGCAGGCTCCGACCTGGCGTCGCTGAAACTGCGTGCGGAGCGCAAGGGCGACGCATGGGTGCTGAACGGCCAGAAGATGTGGACGACATCCGCCCATTTCGCCGACTGGTATTGGGTCGCGGCGCGCACCGATCCGGATGCGCCCAAGCATAAGGGGATCAGCGTCTTCCTGGTGCCGATGGATCATCCGGGTCTCACGATCACCGAAATCAAGACGATGGGCGATCACCGCACCAACCAGGTGTTTTTCGACGATGTCGAGGTGCCCGGCGATTATCTGGTGGGGCAGGAGAATGCCGGCTGGCGCTATGTCTGCGAAGCGCTCGATTATGAGCGGTTCGCGCTCTACACGGTCGGGCCGCTGCTGCTGAAATTCCAGTCTCTGGTCGAACTGCTGAAGCTGACCAAAAGGGGCGGTGTGGCGCTGGCCGCAGATCCGGTCATTCGCGCACGCGTCGCCGAGCTCGCCTGCGAGGTGGAAACCGCGAAGATGCTGCAACGGCGCGTGATCGCAAAGGCGATCAAGGACGAGGTGCCGAGCGTCGAGGCGGCGATGTACAAATATTACAGCACCCAGCTCGGCCGGCGGATCGCCAATTATGCGATCGACTGTCTCGGGCCCTTGGGGCTTCTCCGATCGGAGGCGCCTCACGCCCCCTTTGGCGGGAAATGGGAAATGTCCGATCGCGCGACCGTGGTCGACACGATCGGCGGCGGATCGTCCGAAGTGCAGAAGAATATCGTTGCCCGGCGCGGGCTTGGCCTGATGGTCGGAGCATAGACATGGATCTCGACCTCAACGACGAACAGCAATTGCTGCGCGATACCGTCCGCCGGATCTGCGAAACCACCTTCGATACGGAACGTGTGCGCGCGCTGGAATCCGAGGGGGACAAGCTCAACCGCGAATTCTGGGGCGCGCTCGGCGCCAATGGCCTGTGTGCGCTGCGCATCGACGAGGCGCATGGCGGCGCCGGCATGGGCGCGCTCGATCTTGCCCTGGTGTTCGAGGAATTCGGCCGGGCGCTGGCATCCTCGCCTTTCCTGTCGAGCTGTGTGTTCTCGGCGACGATCCTGTCTTTGCTGGGCTCCGATGCGGTGAAGGGCGACTGGCTGGCACGGATTGCCAGCGGCGAGGCGGTGGTCATTCCCGCCTGGCAGGAGAGCGATCCGGTCGCCGGTGCGCCGGGGACGGCGATCGACGCCGCGCGCGGTGTCGTGACCGGCGAGAAACTGCTGGTGCCCTTTGCCAGCGTCGCGGATCTGTTCCTCGTTCATGGCAACGGTGCGGACGGCGCCGGCTGGGCGCTGGTGCCCGCCGACGCAAAGGGCGTCTCGATCGTCGCCCAGCCCAATTATGCGTCGCAGCCGCTGTTCGCGGTCCACTTCGACGATGCGGCGATCACGGGCATTCTGGCGGAGCCGGAGGCGCTGGATGTCGGTGCGGGGGCGTTCGGCGACGTGCTGATCGCAGTCGCGGCCGAAGCGGTCGGCGCGTCGGACCGGCTGCTGGCGCTGACCGCGGACTATGCCAATCAGCGCAATCAGTTCGACCGGCCGATTGCGGGGTTCCAGGCGGTGTCGCATCCGCTGGCGGATTGCGCGACCGAGCTCGAAGGCGTCCGCTACCTTGTCTACCAGGCCGCCTGGGCGAAGGACGGGGGCATGCCCTATCGTCATCTCGCACAGATGGCGAAGCTGCAGGCGGCATCGCTGTTCCGGCGTCTCGCGACGGTCAGCGTGCAGGTGCATGGCGGCATCGGCTATTCGACCGAGGGCGATCCGCAGCTCTTCTACCGCCGCTCGAAATTCCACGAGCTGATGTACGGCACCGCCGCCGATCTGAAGGCACATATCGCCGATCATGTCTTCGCATGATCGTGGCGCGGAACCCGTGACGTGACAGCTGCGCCCGATGCACTGGACGCGCGCGTCCTGCGCCTGATCGGCATCCCCCAATATGTGACCGACACGGGCATCGCGGCGAACCCCGTCAACGTCCAGGCGATGTGCGCGGCGGTGGAGAACGGCAATCCCGCGCATTGGAGCGCGCAGGCGGCAACCGAACTGATCGGCGCCCCCTATGTCCCGGCGACGATGCTGGCGGCCTGGGGGCGGCCCGAACTGTGGGAGCCGGGACGGGGAGAGCCGCTGAAGGCGCTGCAGGCGCATTTCGATCTCAAGGCGCTGCTCGGTTATTCGGCGTCGATCGCGGTCTCCAACACCATCACATTCTACGCGGCCGTCCGCATCGGCGACCGGCTGAAGACGCAGCAGGTTCTGCGCCAGGTCGGCGACCTCAAACGGACCAAGCTCGGTCTGGGCCGCTTCTGGACGATCGATATGCAATATCTGGATGCGGAATCGAACCTCGTCGGCGTCGAACGCTATGAATTTTTCGGCTTCGAGCGGGGGGAGCCATGACGCAGCGCCTGATCGGCGATGTCGCGCCGGGCACGATCATCCCCGCGCTGGAATTCGACGTCACCGCGACGCGGCTGATCGCCGGCGCGCTGGCGAGCCGCGACTATTCGCCGCTCCACCATGACGGCCGCTATGTCAGGGATGTCGTGGGTCAGCGGGACATTTTCGCCAACACGCAATTCCAGGCGGCCCTGTTCGAGCGTTTCCTGAACGACTGGTCCGGCCCGCTCGGCCGCCTCGCGCGCATGAAATTCAGGATGATGTCGTCGATCTTCGCGGGCGATGCCGTCACGGTTGCGGGAACCGTCGACGATGTAATCGCCGACGGCCCATGCGGCGCGGCGGTGGCGGTGACGATGCGCCTGTCGGTCGGCGCACTGGTCTCGACCTCATGCGAGGTGCTGTATGCCTTGCCCGCGTTCGCGGGCGACAACCCGTGGGACCGGCGGAGGGATCGGTGGCTGGGGCCGGAGTGAAGCGCGGCGTCCGAGGGTGGTAGCGAGGTCGCCAAGGCATAAGCGGGACGGGCGGGTTGCTTGCGGTGATCAGGCGTCCGACTGTTTGTGTATGAGATCGTATAGCGATCGGACATTGGAAACGCGGATGAATTGTGGTGTCGTATCCAAAGTCGGTTGCCAGATGCCGAAGTTGTTCGCTCCGCCAAACCAGCTGCCCGATGCGCCGAAGCGGATCGTCCCGGAGCCGTCGGAATGCTCGTCAAGCTCCAACGACGGGAGGCGCTTGATGTCCAGGGATTTGACCGTTGATCCCCTGGCGATCAGGATGCGTTTGCTGGTTACAGAATATTTTGTCTTCTTTCGCAAATATATGTCGATCAGGAAGCGACCAAGCGTCACGTACAGGCCGGCAATCAAGAATGGCAAACCGAAGAGCTTGAAGAACAAATCCCCACCGGTGGCCCAGACGCTAACGTTCCAGAACAGCGCAAATCCTGCCCACAAAAGGCTGAAGGGGATTAAAAAAACCTCGATAGGTCGTAGCACGATGCCTGTGTACGGCTTTCCCTCCCAAATAATCCTCTCACCGGAGAGCAGCTGAACACTCGCGACGTCCCTCATCAATCTGCCCCTTTTGGATGCAGAAAGTGCATCTATGGCAGCTTATAGGTTCTGCGATTGCCTCAAGGAATGTCTAGTTTGGGCCGATTACCGACCGACCGCCTTGCAACCTAAGGGCTGCCTGGCAGATTTTGGCATTAGAGGCTTGTGCGCGGCGGCGGAATGGCCGCGATTGGGTGGAAAGCAGACATCGGTGGTATTAGCGTAGACTCTCTCGAATGGGGCCACGGCCATGCTGATTTACGGCATCATTGTCACGCTAAGCTGCCTTTCGATGGCTTTATGGCCTCGCAAGCGAACTGACGCTGTTGACGCGCGGGTCGCTAAGGGCGACGATGCTTTCTTTGAGGAACAGCGCGGTTATCAAGCGTATCCCTGGTTGCGTGATCCGAAACGCCTTCGCATCGCCGGAATTGTCGGAACGGTATGCGGGCTGATCGTTTGCGGGCTTGAACTCTATCGACCTTAGCGCGTCCGCTACTGCGGCGCTTGCCGCCTGTCCGCTTTCCCGATCACCGCACCGAAATTGCCGCGATCCATGCCGGCGGATGGAGCATGCGCTGAGACCGGCCCGGAATCGCCATGCCCACAGCGCGCGCCGCGCACGCGGTGTTTGCCATTCCCGTCGAAATCATCGACACTTTCGGCGCGGAGGGAAGACGATGAAACCAGCGATTTTTCTGGCGTTGGCGATGTTTGGCGGCGCCGCCGTTCCGGCGCTCGCGCAGGATGCGGATCCGCCCGGGCTCGGCGAAGTCGTCGTGACCTCCAACCGGCTCAACGCGCGCTACGCCCAGCAGGACCGCCCGGTGGTGGGGCTGCGCAGGCAGGCCGATTCCGTTGTGGTGCAGGTGGGATTCTCCTCGGATTCCCGTGACGAGGCGACCCGCAAGCGCGAAATCCATGAGATGCTGCTGGCCGCGCTCGGGCGCGCCGCCGCTGCCGGGGTCGAGCTGGTGACGGGCAATTTCGAGCTGATCCCGGTCACCAGGGCCAATTATCAGGATCTGCCGCTGATGTCCGCGGGCCGCGTGGATACCAGCCAGGCGAATGTGATGGTGAAGGTGAAACTTGCCGGATCGACCGTGGCCGCCGGGGAGCGGCTGGATGGCTTCATCAAGGGCATTCCGCGTACGGGGCGCGGCGCGATCGACAAGTCCGGCGGATTGACGCTGACCATCTTCAATCCCGATCAGTATCGCGATGCGATCGTGAAGCTGGTGGCGGACAATGCCCGGCACAACGCCGCGATCTTCGGCCCCGATTATGCCGTTCAGATCAACGGTATCGACGGGCAGATCTCCTGGTCGCAGGTGAGCGGCACCGACGTGTTCCTGTATCTGCCCTATCGCTACACGATCGTTCCCAAATGATTTTTGCCCGGAAAGACGGCATGAAAGCGATCCCGTTCGTTGGCGGCCTGGCCCTGCTCGCGACCCTTCCCTTCGCGACGGCCGTGTTCGCGCAGGACGGCGCCAGTGAAATCGTCGTGACCGCGCAAAGGCTCAGCAACAGCGTTTCCCCCCTTCAGCTTGCGAGCCCCAATCCCCCCGTCATCGGCCTCAAAAGGATGGCGGACTCGGCTGTGCGCAATATCGAGATTGTTTCGGATTCACGCGAGGCGGGGATGCGAAAGCGCGAAGTGCAGGCCATGCTGCTGGACGCGATCGATCGCGCGAAACGCGACGGCTTCAACCTCGTCACCGGCCAGTTCGAACTGGTGGAGGTGACGCGCGCCAATTGGCAGGATCAGTTTCCGGGCCTTGCCGGCAAGGCGACTGCCACCGAAGACGAAGACGATGATGAAGACGAGGATGACGGCGACAACGCTCCGCAAGCCGCGTTCGAGGATGACGGCAGCACGGCGACCATACGTCTGAAGGTGAAGACGAAACTGGATGGCTCGATCGGCAGCGCCCAGCAGAAGATCGGCGCGTTCGTCAAATCGGTTCCCGCCAATGGCCGCGCGCAGATTCAGCAAAAGGGCGGTCTGGCGCTGACCATCATCAATCCCGAACAATATCGCGACGAAATCTATCGCCGTATTTCCGCGGGGGCCAAACACGCCATCACCTTTTACGGCCCGGACTATGGCCTGGACGTCACCGGCCTGGATCAGGGCATCGCCTGGAAACAGGTCAGCAATACGGAGGTGTTTCTGTACATAGCCTATGGATTTTCCATCAGGAGAGCGACGACCGCCACGCCTTGAGGAATTGGGGGTTTTTGCGCGTGGCGTCGTAATTCGCGCGTTCACGTTCTTGATCTGGACCGAAGCTGGTCGGAATCAACCCCAACCACTTTGATCCAGAAGTTCCTTGCGCTCATCGTCGCCAAGCAGTGCCATACGACCAAGACTGGTGCGGCCTTTGCCGAAGGCCAGGACGGCAATGATGCTGTCGATCAATTCGGCGTCTGTGGCCGCCGGGAGCTCTTTCGCCGCCAGCCTTTGCAGCTTGCGCCAGGCAGCCTCGTAATCGTCGGCCAGCCAAACGGGTAAGCTGGGATTATCAGGATTCTGACGTGCCTCCTCGATAGTCGCTGCAATGGCATAGGTATTCCAGTCGGAGACAGCGCGCGCCTCATGCGCGTCCGCGAGGAGCGGCACAGCGGCGTAGGATGCCTCCCCTACATCGCCTTGGTGATACAGTTCCTGCCAAAGCTCATCCCATGCGGCCTTCGCATCACCATCGCGCAGTTTGGCAACCGCGCCGCGCGGATCATAGGGCGTCCGGTAGCCGCCGCACAGGTCCACCCATTGTTCCTCGTCCGTCATTGCTGCCTCGCTTCGACAATCCCCTGAATGGCGGGTTTAGGGATCATCCGCGCGCATCGGCATCGTCGTCAATTGGGGCGCTTCCGGCTGATTGATTTTTTTCGGGATAGCAGAAGGGCAGTGTTAGCCTTGGCGCCGATCGATAAAATATCGCCACGCAGTTTTGCGATAATCGGGGCTGGCCGTATCAAATTCCTTTTCCTCGAATTCGATCGTGGTTTTGCGCCACCGCTTGGACCACTGAACGAACCGGACTTCCTGCTCTGGAGACGTGAAGATCAGGCCGAAATTCACTGCCCAGAAAATTGGCGCCAGTGTTGCAAGGACACCCAGCCAGACACCATATTCATTGCCATTCCGGGATATCGGGAGATGACGAACAATGTTCTGTGTAGGCTCTGGATAGATCAAGCTAAGAGACAACAGGAAGGTAGTCGCAATGGCTGCGATCGTTAAGCGCCCAATGGCTCGCAATTTCTGATCTTGGTAGGTCATCGAGCAGCGTCCTTCACGGGATAGAAGCACCATCGCATATCAGTCGCGAAATGTCTGCAATTGGGTGGGTTTCTGTCATAGCCGCTTGGCTTAACCACATTTTTATAGCTCGACCGGCATTGCGTGGCATTATCTGGAAATGATGTTCTCCCAACCGCTACAATGGTGCACCGCAATCGCTGCTCTCGCAGCAATTCCTTTGAATGCGGTGCCAGCGGCTTCGAAGCAGCTTTCATATTCAAATGACGGCAAAAACGACTCGCGAGTTCCGTCGCTAAAATTGGATCAACCAACCTGGCTACCGCTAACGGGAGATCAGATTCGCGAGGCAGTGTCGGGGCGGGTGCTACAACATGATATAGATTACCGCCCATTTCCGGGCGTTAAGGTGAAGTCGATCTTCCTGGGCGGATGCCCGCCCCAGGAAACATTTTCTTCAGATGGTGGCTGGACTCGCGAAGCTTGCTTTCGCGTTGCGACGGTCTTTTCGGGGCGCTGGACGACGGAGAAGTTCCGTGGTGGAGAACGACTGTGCGTGGAGGCCCCAAAGTTTAAAAGGCTGTGTCGTTTCGTCTGGAAGGGTGCCGCTGAGAATCAATTTTTCATGGCGGCAGATTCACCGTTGCTCGAAGAACAGCAGGGCGACCCACGCACCTTTAATTCTTATCGGCTGGTGGCGATCAGACGCTAATCGCAAACTCACAAGCATCAGCTTTTGGGGAGCTTGCTGCCAGTCCGCTTTCCACATCATGGCACAATTTCGGCTTTCAGCCCGCCGCGACACTCAAGCGCCGCTCATACTGATCGGCCAGCCGCTGAAGCGCTTTCGCGCCATCGCCGCGATAGGACGAGCCATGCATGACCGCTAGCAGGCTTGGCTCCAGTTCGGCCAGCCGGCGGAGCGTGGGTGCGGTCAGCGGGGTGAGGCTGGTCGCCTGGAACATGTCCTCCGCGGCGACGGCGGCGGCAATGATGTCGTCCCCGGTCACGGCATCGCCGTCGCCGATCTGCGTGAACAGGTCGCCGCAGAACAGCGTGTTCGTCGTTTCCTCGTAAAGCACCTGGGCTTCCCAGCCATGCGGCACATGCGGGGTTGCAATCAGCCGGACCGTCTTGCCGCCCAGATCGATCGTCTCATCCTCGCCCAGCGCCCTGGGTGGACGGTCCGCAAGATCGTTGACCGAAATATTGCAGCCGAGCGGGCTGTAGACGATCTGCGCATCGGGCGCCGCCGCAAGCCACAGGTTCATCGCGCCGCATTCGTCGGCCTCGATATGGCCGAAACTGATCCAGCGCAGACGATCGAGCGGGATGATGCGCGCGACTGCCGCCGACACCAGCGGGAACAGCGAGCGCGGTCCGCAATGAAACAGCAAGGGCTCATCGGCGACGATCAGGAATTGATTGAAGGTGAAGCCGGCGGGCGGCGCGATTTCTGTCAGATGCGTCGACAGGCGGTGGATGCCCGGCGCAATCTCGGTCGTGCGCGTTTCCATATGTCCCTCCCATTGAACATGCATCGAACTGGTTGCCTGCGATCTTCGAACAATGCAGTGTCGAAGTCGAGCATCCGCTTGTCCGCTGCTGGCGCCGGGCGATCGGCCAGTCCCGGCGCGGGGCGTTCATGCGGAAACCAAAACCGATTGCGATTCAGGATCGGTCGATCTAGCCTGTAACCGATTGCACAACGCAACCAGACTGCGCGAATGTGCCGCGCGGGGAGAGGAGGTGGCCATGGCCAGGCTCGTATTCGGAATGAACCAGTCGCTGGACGGCTATGTCGACCATATGGAGTTCGGGCCCAGCCCCACGCTCTTCCGCCACTTCATCGCGGAGGCCCAAGGGCAGGCGGGCAGCATCTACGGTCGCAAAATCTATGAGATCATGCGCTATTGGGACGACGATCAACCCGAATGGGGCGTGGACGAACGCGCCTTTGCGGCGGCGTGGCGCAGCCAGCCGAAATGGGTCGTCTCGCGCGCATCACCATCGGTCGGCCCCAACGCCACGCTTGTCGGCGACGATCTGGAGCGCGCGATCCGCGCGCTGAAGGCTGAACGCGACGGAGAGATCGAGGTTGCCGGTCCGGACCTGGCGCGCACCCTCACCGAACTCGGCCTGATCGACGAGTATCGGATCTACCTGCATCCCGTCATACTGGGTCGCGGCACGCCCTATTTCGCCGGCCCCCGGCCGCCGCTCCGCCTTGCCACGCATGACCGGATTGGCGAGGATGTGATCAGGCTGACCTACGTCCCCGCCTGATCTTGCGCCTTAGTCGTGCAAGGCGATCTCAAGCCGGTCCCGAACCTTCTTGCTGAAGAATCCCCCGACATCGGTCACGAATTTCTGCGCGACGGCGCCGTCACCGAAGGAGATGGTGATCCCGCGAAGCAGGCGGCTGTTCGTGATGCCCTTCAGCTCGACGACCCGGGTGGAAAGCAGCAGGCCACGCAACATATTGCAGAGCGCCTCGGCATCGTCCTTGCCCTCCAGGCGGAGTGTGACGTCCGACGGCAATTCGGGATTTTCTTCTTCCAACTGATCGGTCCTTCGTAGCGGCTGCGGCCGTGTTGTCGTGGCCTGGCAGCACATTGTTCGGATATGTTTGTGGTGGGCGCGATACACAGGGTTGGAGGGTGGCGAAAGCCTTCGGCGGCCGGCTGGGCCGTAAAGCCGAAAATGGAGCGTCCGAGGTTGGCGGATTTTGGCCGCCGGCGTCACAGCGTAAGCCGTAAAAGCGGACATCTGGTTGATCAATGACTATTGACTGCTTCGCGCCCTCTATTCGGCCGTTCAACTAGCTCGCAGACCTTCCCGAAATCCGCCGTCGGTTCATCTGTTCAATGCAGGGTCTGAACGACCGGCATTGGGACGAAGCGGTCGTTCGCCTGCCGGACGCCGGATGTCAGCTTTCGGCAGGAGCGGACAATCTACGCGCATCCGACATCCCGCTCCGCAACTAGAAAACCTGGGCCGGTTGCAGACTGGCTGCTCTTTGGCAGGAAGGCGTAGAAGCGGACCTTTGGAGGCTCCTCTCGCTTTTCAAGCGTCGGACAGTCTTCAGCACCGATTCAGCGGTACTGCGTGGTTATGCACCTTAATTCTACTACCTCTTCTGCCTGAGTAGCGGCCGAGTGAGTCCGCTCTGTGCCATCGGCAACGGTTTCGACCGGTACCACGGCGGTCCGTCCGATTATCGCGATTTCGCGACGTACCTGCGCGATACAGATCGATCTTCAGCCCGAAACGCCGAAGAGTTTTTCCAGTAGGCCGCGGCGGTTGGGCAGATTTCGAGCAGCAACTTGCGGAGTTCGATGAGGATCAGGCTATCGACTAAGCGAGTTTGCCTCGGACGACTTCGCGCGACGCTTTTCGATGTGGCCCGGTAAGTTGATGTCGCTGCAGGGGAGCTTTTGGCAAATCGGAATGCGAGTTGCAGGCTGCCAGCTGCGTTGGCCTTGGCGGAGCAGTACTGCGCACCCGATTCTTTGCTGCTCTCGCCCTTCACCAGCGTCGATACGAGCGGCACCAGTCTGGGCATGATCTACCTCGATGCGAAACGCGCGGTCCGTTTTATTGCCGAAGAGCTGCGCTCTCGCCGCACTGAGTCAATGGCGGAGGTTCCCAAGGTCGACGACTCGATCGACGATTCGCGGGTGAGGAAACAGCTTATCGTCTGGGCCTGGAAAAACCCATTCATACGCTGCGAGATGTCCGGTAGCCGAACAATCTGATTTACTCTCACCCATGAGCGGGGCGCTATGTCACCGTGCGGACAAAGACGCCGAAGAGATATCGACGGAGAGGATTGGGAATGATCGGTTCGGACAATGACAATGGGAGTCGCGCCGATGCGACCGCGCCCATGCGGGGAGTGATCCGCACACTCGAGGTGCTGCGCGCGCTCAATGTCCGCAACGGCGCGACTGTCCTCGAATTGTGGCGGGACACCGGCATTTCGCGCGGCGCGCTTTACCGGTTGCTCGAAACGCTTCGCGAAGCCGGCTATGTCGCGCTCGATCTGTCTGGCCGCCATTATTGCCTGACTATGATGGTCCGTGGGCTAGCCGAGGGCTTCAGCGATGAGGATTGGATCACCGAAGTCGCGCGGCCTGCGCTGCGCAAGTTGCAGAAACGCATCCTGTGGCCCGCCGATCTTGCGACCTTCATGGACAGCAGCATCTGGATACGCGAGTCGACCCGCCGGTCCAGCCCACTGACGATCGATCGCGGCGTCGTCGGCCTGCGCTTCCCCTTGATGCGATCGGCCAGTGGGCGGGCCTATCTGGCCTTCTGCCCTGACGACGAGCGCGAACAGATTTTCGCCAATGTCCTCAAGGCACGCGAGGTGGGCCATGAACTGCTGGCCGATCGGGATGCCATCAACCGGATCCTCGATCATGTCCGGTCGGTCGGCTACGGCGCACGCTATGGTGAGGAGCCGGTCGAATCCGGGGCGATCTCGGTGCCGATCCTCACCGGCGGCCGGGTACTGGGATGCGTCACGACCACCTTCATCCGCCGCGCGCTGACGCTGGACGAAGTTGCCAAACGCTATCTGGGCGCAATGCAGGACACCGCGTCTGCGATCGCGGCGGGGGTCGAGGCCGGCAAACGGGCGCCAGCCGCCTGCCGGCCTTCGCGTCGAACCGGTCGCGCCTGAGATGTTCCTGCACGAAGTGCGGCATGGCTGGCGCAACCTGATCGCGGCGATGATTGGCATCGGTTGCGGCGTCGCCAATTACACTCCCTTGTCGAGTATCTTCTTCTCCGCGCTGGAGGATGATTTCGGATGGTCAAAGGCCACCGCCGCCATCTCGCTGATCGCGATGCCGCTGACCGCCGCCGCCCTGCCCTTCGCCGGCTGGCTGGTCGATCGCCACGGGGTTCGGCGCGTCGCCGCCACCTCAGCGCTCTGCACCACGCTCTGCTATGTCGCCCTGTCGCGGATGAACGGATCGCCGACGATCTTCTATGCCGCAATCATCGCGCTGAACACGCTCGGCTGCGCCACCGGGCCCGTGGCCTATACCCGGCTGATCGTCGCGGATTTCAGCGCGGCGCGGGGGACGGCACTGGCAGTCGCGCTGCTCGGCATAGCACTGTCCGCGATCTTCCTGCCGCCGGTCCTCGGCACGCTCGTCACGCAGCATGGCTGGCGCGCCGCCTATCTGTTCATGGCAGCGCTCGCCTTAGCCGGGTCCGCTGGCGCCCTCATCCTGATGCAGCCGCGCGACGCCGAAATGCAAGCCGGTCGGACCGAAGGCGCCACAGTCCGTCAGGCGCTCGCCAGCATCCGCTTCTGGATACTTGGGCTGGCGATGCTGGCGATCAGCATAGGCACGCTCGGGCTGGTCTCACAATTCCGCTCGGTCTTCGTCGAAAAGGGGCTCGGCGCCGGCTCCGCGACCCTCATGATCTCGCTGCTCGGCGGATCGGTGATGGCTTCGCGCCTTGTGGTCGGCCGCGTTCTCGATCTCTCCAGCCCAACACGCTGGGCGGCGCTGGCGACGATCATGGCCGCCATCGGCGCAGCTTTGATGATGCCGCCGTCTTTGAGCATCGGCATGGCGGTCGTCGCGGTAATATTGGTCGGGTGCAGCGCGGGCGCGGAACTCGACCTGATGGCGTTCTTCTGCAGCCGCTTCTTCGGGCTACGCAATTATAGCGCGATCTACGGGCTGCTCTTCGCCTTCCATTATACCGGCATCGCGATCGGCGGGATCAGCTATGGCATCCTCTACGATCGCCTCGGCCATTATGACGGCGGGCTGATCGTCACCACCGTCCTGCTGACCATCGCCACCGGCCTGTTCTTGCTGCTCGGCCGGCTCCGGTCTCCCACGCCCGATCCTCTTCACGGAGTTCACGCATGACCATCCCGACCTTCGACGGCATCCATCACCTGAAATTTCCGGTGGCCGACCTCGCTGTAAGCCTCGATTTCTACGAGCGCGCGCTGGATGCGCGGCGGATCGAGGAATATGATCATGTCCTCAATGGCCTTCTGTTCGCGATGATCCTCGAGGTGCCGGGCCTCGGCACCCTGCTTGAACTGCGCCTCGCGCCCGATGCCGCGCCGCGCCATGCTGGCTTCGATCCGATCACGCTGTTGGTCGACAAACATGCCGATCTGGAGAGCTGGGTCGCGCATTTCGAACGGCAGGGCGTCCATCATTCGCCGATCCTCACCGGCATGATCGGCTGGCTGATCGCGATCCAGGACCCGGATGGCCGGCGCATCCGCTTCTACACCCGCGAAACCCATGGCCCCGAACTGCCCGTGTCGTGGGACTCGCCCTGGATCTCCGGCTGATCTTCGTCTGACCGGCCGCCTGTCCGGTCACCGAACATAAATGAGCCCTGTGGTGGCCCGATCAGGGTCATGTGCGATGGGTCGGATGGAAATCGGATGGGGATCATCCCCGTCCGATCGGGAGCGGCCTCCGCTCCCCCGCCCCAACGACAATAGCCATAGGAGATACGCGAATGACGGCCTTCACCCTGGCATCGCTGCTGACGGATGCGGGCGTGCGCCCGGCCATCGGCCTCGCCGACGGATATCATCCCTTTCCCGACGCTCTGCTCGGCCGCTTCCCGACGCTGAAGGCGGTGCTCGAAGATTGGGATGCCGCATTCGCAGCGTTGCAGACCTTCGCCGATGCCGCCGCCAACAATCCCGCCAGCGATGTCGTGCCTGCCGCCGACGCACGGCTCGACGCGCCGGTCCGCTATCCCAACAAGCTGATCGCGGCGGGCGCCAACTATCGCGGCCACCTCGCCGAAATGGGCCTGCCGGTCGTCCGCTTCGACCCGATCCCGATCTATCTGATGCCGCCTACCACCTGCATGGTCGGCCCCGGTCGCACCGTCGAAATCCCCAAGACCACCGAACAGTTCGATTGGGAGATCGAACTGGTGGTCGTGATCGGCGCTCGGCTGAAGGACGCCACGCTCGACGAAGCGGCAAACGGCGTCGCCGGCTACACGATCGCGCTCGACCTGTCGGCGCGCGACCTTATCCAAATCGGCCCGCCCTTCCATATCGATCTGGTGCGCGGCAAAGCGCAGGACACGATGACGCCGGTCGGCCCGGTGATCCTCCCCAAGCCCTTCCTGTCGGCCGAGCGCGGATTGACCATGCGGTTGCACGTCAACGACCGGCTGATGATCGACAGCAACACGGCCGACATGATCTTCGACATTCCCGAGATCCTCGCCCACATCAGCCGATACATCACCCTGGAACCGGGCGACATGATCCTGACCGGCTCGCCGGAAGGATCGGGCGTCCACCACAATTATTTCCTGCAACCGGGAGACCGCATCAGCGGCTCCATCGCGGAAATTGGCAGCCTGGACGTCGAGATCAAATCCTGACGATCCACGCCGAATTCGCTGGAATTTCGGCAATGGCATCGGCAGGGCCTGTCCGGTGATCGAACATAAATCGATCTCTCGTGGAGATCCCGCCGATGCTCTGCAATCGGATGTGAAGGACGCCGGCAACGGCAGATCCCAAGACATCCAGGGGAGGATTACCATGCGCAATGCCGCACTATTGGCAACGACATTTCTGACGGCTGCGATCGCCGTCAGCACAGCCGCCACCGCACAGGAAACGCGCCCAGTCGTCGCCGCCGACGCCGGAGACGACAGCGGCAAGATCGCCGATATCGTTGTCACTGCGGAACGCCGCTCGGAATCGGTTCAGCGATCCTCGCTGGCGATCCAGGTCCTCTCCGGTGACGCGCTTCGAAATGCGGGCGTCAGCCAGGCGCGCGACCTGACCCGGATCACGCCGGGCGTCCAGATCGGCCAAGGTGGCCCAGCGACGCAGATCTACATTCGAGGCGTCGGCGATTTCACCTCGACCCCGATCACCAATCCGGCGGTCGCGGTCAATGTCGACGGCGTCTATGTCGCTCGCGCGCAATCGATCGAGGGCAATTTCTTCGATGTCGAGCGGATCGAGGTGCTGAAGGGCCCACAGGGCACGCTCTATGGCCGCAACGCCAGCGCCGGCGCGATCAACATCATCACCAACAAGCCCAAGCTCGGCATCGTTTCCGCCGACATAAGTCTGGAAGTCGGCAATTACGATCTTGTGAAGGCCGAAGCGGCGCTGAACCTGCCGCTGGGAGACAAGGTGGCCGTGCGCGGCGCTTTCCAGATCGTCCATCGCAGCGGCTATTCGGGTCAGGGGCTGGACGACGACAAGCATGAAAGCGCTCGCCTGCAGATGCTGTTCGAGCCGAGTGACCGCTTCTCGCTGCGCCTGTCGGGCGACTATGCCCATGTCGGCGGCAATGGCGCCGCTTATGTGTTCAAGGCCGTCGATCCGACGGTTGCGGCCGGCCTCGCTGCGCTCGGCGTGGCCATGCCCGGCGCGCGCGCCACCGGGTCCGACCTCGAACAGCTCTATTATGGCATCGGCCGCTATCTGAACCGCTGCATCCCGAACGGTGCGCTCGCCGCCGCCGCGACGTCGGCGGGGGGCGCGCCGATCACGGGCGCCGCCCAGGGCCTCTGCCCAACAGGCCAGAGTTCGCTGATCTCAGCCCCAGGCAACAGCATCTTCGGCGACGTCGCCTACGTGAACAACCGCTTCTACAATCTGTCCGCCGAAGCAAATTACGACCTGGATTTCGCGACGCTGACGGTGCTGGGCGGCTATCGCAACGTGAAGGATCGGTACATCGCCTATCCGCTCGTCACCTATAATGACAGCTTCGAACGCCCCGAAACCTCGCGCAGCTATTCACTCGAGGCGCGCCTCGGCCAGTCTTCGGGCGCACTGAAATGGGTGATCGGCGGCTTCTATTTCGACGAGCGGCAGAAGGCGGCGACCAGCTCCAACGGCGGCCTGATCATCGGCCGGTCGATCAACCGCTATGAACTGGGCACCAAATCCTACGCGGCGTTCGGCCAGCTGACCTACAGCGTCAGCGACCCACTGCGCGTGATCGCGGGAATCCGCTATTCGCGCGACGACAAGACAATCGATGGCCAGAATCTGTCCGGCTATCCGGGCCTGCCCTTCATCCCCGGCCAGCCCTGTTTCGGCCGTGATCCGAAGTGCCTGCGCGACACCTTCGTCGGCAAGGAACGCTTCACCAACACCGCTTGGAAGCTTGGCGTCGAATATGATCTTGGCCCACAGAACATGCTCTTCGCGACGGCAACGACCGGCTATAAATCGGGCGGCTTCAACCCCGTCTCGCAGGCGGGTACCGTCAATGTCGCCTCGTCCTACGGCCCCGAAAAGCTCACCGCCTTCGAACTGGGATCCCGCAACCGCTTCCTGGATTCGGCGCTGCAGATCAACGTCGAGGGCTTCTACTGGAAGTATAAGGACTCGCAGCAATTCTATTCGACGACCAACGCCGCGGGTAACGCCGTCAATGCGCTGGCCAATGCCGGCTCGGCGACCATCTACGGCCTCGATCTGGACATGATCGCCAAACCGACGCCGGCAGATACGATCACTCTGGGCGTCGAATATCTGCAAAGCAAGTTCGACTCCTTCGTCTATCAGGCGGCCGGGCCGATCCAGGGCGTGACGACCGGCTGCGCCGTGACGGCGGGCGCCCCCTTCTCTACGATCGACTGTTCGGGCAAACCGCTGTCGCGCGCGCCGAAGCTGTCGGGAACGGCCAGTATCACGCACAGCTTCGAACTGGCGAACGACAAGAGCATCGATGTCACGATCAGCGGCCAATATATGGCCAGCCGCTATCTGACGCTCGACTTCACCGATGCCGTCAAGGCGAAGCGGGTCGCCTCGGGCGATGCGTCGATCACTTATCGGATGCAGAATGGCGTCTCGCTCACCGGCTTCGTCCGCAACTTCACCGATGAGAAGATCTACACCGGCGCCTACACGCTGCCCGCCTTGTTCCGCAGCCTGACGCTGGCGAACATCGGTGCGCCCCGCACCTATGGCGTGCGCCTCGCCGCCCATTTCTGATCGAAGACGGGCGCCGGCCATAAGCTCGGCGCCCGCTTGCTGCACCAAGAAGAACGGCCAGAGGCATGACGCCTTCTGGCCGTTTTTTTTCCCCTGACACTGTTACGAAGGGGGCGGCAAGTGCCGTCCCGCCCGCACATCCAGCGCTGCTACACCCTCAGTCGCCCCCAACTGAGTGGAAGCGATTGGCTGGCCGCGCCAAGCCGAGATGCTCGCGCAAGGTCGCGCCGTCATACCCATCCCGCACCACGCCGCGATCGCGCAGGATCGGCAGGACCATCGCATCGAAATCCGCCTGGGATTGCGGCATCAGGCTGGGCACCAGCATGAAGCCGTCGGTCGCGCCATCCCGACGCCACTCGAGCAGCGTGTCGGCGACCTTCTCGGCCGATCCGACCAGCATCAGATGGCCGCGCCCTGGCGCGAGACGGGTGTAGATATCCCGGACGGTCATCGTCCCATCCGCGCCCATGCGGCGGATCGCCTCCAGCCGGCTCTGCGAGGCATTGGTGTCGGCCAGTGGCGGAAGCGGCTTGTCCACATCGAAGCCCAGCACATCAGGATCATGGAGGATGTTGGCGAGCAGGGCGAGGCCGACCTGCGGGTCGACCAGATCCTGAAGCGCCTGGAACTTGGCCTGCGCTTCTGCATCGGTCGCGCCGACGATCGCGTTCACGCCGGTCATCACCACCAGCTCGTCCTCGCTCCGGCCATTGGCCGCGAGCCGCCCCTTGATCGAACGATAGAAGGCGATCCCGTTCGCCTTCTCATCCTGCGCGGTGAAGACGATGTCGGCCGTCGCCGCCGCCAGATCCTGCCCCGGCCCCGACGATCCGGCCTGGATGACGACGGGGCGGCCCTGCGGCGAACGCGGGATGACCAGCGGCCCGGCGACGCTGTAATGCTCCCCCTCATGCTGGACCAGGTGGAGCCGTGCCGGATCGATCGCCACGCCCGACGCCTTGTCGGCTACCAGCGCGTCTTCCTCCCAACTGTCCCACAGCCGCGTCACAACATCGACGAACTCACCAGCTTTCCGATAGCGATCGGCATGGACCGCATGCTGGCCTCCGCCATAGTTGCGCGCCTCCAGATTGGATTGCGAGGTGACGACATTCCACCCTGCGCGGCCCGAGGTGAGATGATCGAGCGACGATATCGCGCGCGCCGTCGCGAAAGGCGTCGAATAGGTCGTCGAGACGGTCGCGGCGAGGCCGATCCGGCTGGTCAACGGTGCCAGCGCCGACAGCAGTAGCAGCGGATCAAAGGTAACATGCGCATGGCGCGGAAAGCGGCGCTCGATCGCGGGCCCCACCGTATCGAGATATAGCGTGTCCGCGATGAACAACAGATCATAGCAGGCGGCTTCGGCCGCTTGGGCGATGCCTTGAAAATAGGACAGGTCGGTGGTCCGCTCGGTATCTGCCTCGGGATGCCGCCAGCTGGCGGCATGGGTGCCGATCGGCGTGAGGAGGAGAGCTAGAGGCATCGGCTTTTCGTGGGACATGATCCGCTCCTTGTGATTGATGGCCTTCGCGTACATACAGAACCAACAGTATCGTAATTCGATAATACGATACCCGGAGTTTCACAATGGTGTTTGTATGACGAGCGCGTCTGTCTCTTCCGCCAAGGCCGGACGCCCGCGTGATCAGGCGCTCGACGGCGCGATCCTCGATGCCGCGCGCCGGCTGTTTCTGGACAACGGCTATGCTTCGGTCTCGATGGCTGATGTCGCCCGCGTCGCCGCCGTCGGAAAGACTGCGATCTATCGGCGCTGGCCATCCAAGGCCGAACTGGCCGTCGCCGTACTAAAGCAACAGGCAGATCCCGTGGCGGACGCCGATCAGGATTTCGCCGCTTTCGTGCGTGATATGGGCAGGTTGTTCGAGCAGATCGGCCCCATCCTCCAAGCGCTCATCGCCGAGGCACATGGCGACGCGGGCGTCCGCAACGCTCTGCGAGATTCACTGCTCGGCACCCGCCGGGCGCGGCTGGAGCAATATTTCCTGGCGGCGAGGCCGGGCATGGGCGCCGCCGAATTGGACACGCGGATCGCGATGCTGGCCGGCGCCTTCTGGTACAGACTCATTCTCGGTGAGCCTATCAACGACGAATTTTCAGGTCAGCTCGCCATCTCGCTTGTAGAACATGCGGGGGCGCTCTCCGTCGATATTGCTAGCGATTAGGCAACGTCCCAAGTGGCGGATTTCGCACTGAAGAAATCCCGTTCTGGCAACTGCCGAATGTCCGTTGCTGGCCAGACTTGGCGTTCGGCAAGCCGTGAAGAAACGGTAGGAATATCTCAATCTCAGCCGCTCTTGTTACTGCGCTCGCACGACGAGCATATGGCAGTTTTGGGATCACGACAAATGGCACTCGATGTCCAATATTAGGGCGCGTTCCCGAAAGCTGCTTCGATCAGCGCGATCGGCAGCTTTCGTTAGAACCGGGCGTACATCGGCGCGAATCTGAACGACCGGCTGTGGTCGGAAGCGGCCAGCCTGAAAGCTGCGTCATGAATGTCGGCTATCCGCGGCGTTGTACCCGAAGCCTGCCAGACCGGATACGGCCCAACTTAGGCCGTTCGATGCATAGTAAACTTATGTTCGGTTTGGAGGATCAAAACGAAATTGTTCGGCGCTCCCTCCGAGCGCCTCGTCCCCTCCGACCGAATTCCTACGCCGTAATATGAAACCCCCCATCAATCCCGATATGCTGCCCGGTGATATACCCCGCCGCATCGGACAGGAAGAAACACGTCGCCGGCGCGATCTCCTCGGGCGTCGAGAAGCGCCCCAGCGGGATCGTCTCCAGATAGCGGCCGCGGAATTTCTCCTGGCGGATGGTTTCGGTCATCGCGGTTTCGACCAGGCCGTAACACACGCTGTTCACATTGATGTTGAACCGGCCCCATTCGCGCGCGGCGCTCATGGTGAGGCCCATCACGCCCGATTTCGCCGCGCCATAGTTGATCTGGCCGAATGTCCCGCGCCGGCCGGCGTCGGATGAGACGTTGACGATCGAACCGGGATTGGGATCGCCCGCCTTCGCCTTGTCGACCAGATGGCGGCCGACCGCCTGGAGGCAGACGAACGCACCGGTCAGATTGACGTCGATCACCGATTGCCACTGGTCGCGCGTCATGTCCGTGATCATCGCGGCGCGGACGATGCCGGCATTGTTGAGCAGGCCGTGGACATCGCCGAATGTGGCGGCGGTCTCGCGGACGACGCCGGCGACGAAATCCTCGTCGGTGATGTCGCCGGCAAACCCCTTTGCCCGGCCGGCGTCATGGCCGCTCAGGCTCTCTTCCAGCGCCGCCTGGTTGATATCCACCGCGGCGACGCGCGCGCCCATCAGGATCGCATGATCCATCAGCGCCTTGCCGATGCCCTGTGCGGCGCCGGTGACGATGATTGTCTTGTTCTCGAGCGATGCAGGATGGTTCACGGCGCGCGCCTCAAATGGATGTGGAAAGGGACAGGGCGGGTCAACTGCCGAGCAGCCCCAGGATGGAGATGCTGCAGACATTGTTGTTGGGGAAACCGCCAAGATTGTGGGTCAGCGCCCGTTTCGGCCGGACGAGCTGGCGATCGCCCGCGCGGCCGAGCAGCTGGTTATACCCCTCATAGACCATGCGCAGGCCCGATGCGCCGATCGGATGGCCGAAGCATTTCAACCCGCCATCGATATTGCTGGCCACTTCGCCATCAGCATCGAACTTGCCGTCGAGCACGTCGCGATAGCCGGTGCCGGGCGTCGACAGGCCGAGATCCTCCATCGTGACCAGCTCGGTGATCGAGAAACAGTCATGCACCTCGACCATGTCGAGCTCGCGCACCGGATCGGAAATCCCCGCCTCTCGATAGGCCTTTTGCGCGGCGATCCGGGTGGTGTGGGCATAGCTGCCGTCCCAGCTGTTGTGCGACATCTCCGAACCGTTGCTCAGCGACAATTGCATGGATTTGATGCTGACCAGCTCACCGGTCAGGCCCAGCCGCTGCGCCATTTCCGGGCTCGCCACGATCGCGCAGGCCGATCCGTCGCTGACCCCGCAACAATCGAACAGGCCGAGCGGATAGGCGATCATCGGCGCGGCCAGGATCGCGTCCTTCGAAATCCGGCGGCGCAGATGGGCCTTGGGGTTCTTCGCGCCATTCTCATGGCTCTTCCACGAGACATGGGCCATCGCTTCCTTCAGCGTGTCCATCTTCAGGTCGTGGCGCGCCGCATAGGCGCTGGCGAATTGCGCGAAGGATCCGGGCGCGGTCGCGCCGGGCTGCCACAGATCGTTGAACGTGCCCTTGCTGCGCTCGGGCAGCCCGCCATAGCCGGTGTCCTTCAGCTTCTCGACACCCAGCGCCAGCGCGATATCGGCGGCGCCGGCCGCGACCGCATAGACCGCGCCGCGCAATGCCTCGGATCCCGTCGCGCACAGATTCTCGACGCGGGTCGCAGCGATGTTGGGCAGGCGCAGCGCATGCGACAGCGACAGCGCGGACTTGCCGAGATTCTGCTCGTCCATCGACAGGCCGAACCAGGCGGCGTCGATCTGCTCCCGCTCGATGCCCGCATCGGCCAGCGCCTCGCGAAAGGATTCCACGATCAGATCCTCGGCACTGCAATCCCAGCGCTCGCCGAAACGCGAGCAGCCCATGCCGATGATGACGACCTTGTCCCGAATGCCCTCAGCCATTTATCCAGCCTTTGCGATATGAATGGGGGCGGCCTTCCAGAAATATCGATGGAATTGCCGCTTGGGGTCCTTCTCCTTGATCCGGAACACGAAGCGGACCGGCGCCCCCACGCTCAACTGGCCGGGTTCGAAATCGGTGAACTCCATCATGATCACGCCGCCATCGTCGAAGGCGACATTGCCGTACATCAGGGGCGGGTTGGCGGAGACGGCCAGCCAGTCCTCGGTGTAGGATTTCACGGTGCCCGTCTTGTGCTGGAACGGCTCGTCGACCAGCGTGTCGAACTGCCGGCAGTCCGGATTGACGCAGCATTGGCCCTTGGGGAATTGCTTCGTCCCGCATGCGGTGCAGCGGCCGCCGTTAAAGCCGGTCACGGTCTTGCGATGGCGGTTGAACGCCGACAGCGAGGTCCGGTTGTCGCGCTCGGCGCGGATGCCCCAGTCGACATCGATCTGGTCGTTGAACGACAGGAAGCGCAGATAATTATGATCGTCGACGCCGCTGTCCAGCTGGCTGCGGATCGAATGCTCTGCGTTCCGGCTGGCGATCGCATCGGTGGTTTCGAACAGCAGTGCCTGGGCGCCCTGCGCGATATTCAACAGCAGGATGGTTTCGCCAGGCCCCGCCTTTTCCAGCGCCTGGCACAGCAGGATCAGCGCATGGGCCGAACCGGTGTCGCCGCACTCGGCATCCAGCGGATCGACCAGCCGGTCTTCCGGGACTGTGCAAAGGCCCGCAATCTGCCGGGCGACGGCGCGGCCGACGCCGGCGATCGCGACATGGTGGATATCGCCGGCCTTGCGCTTCGCCTTGTCCAGAAGCGCCGCGATCGCGGGCGGCGCGATCTTCAGATGACTCTCTTCGCGGATCCAGCGTTCCTCGAGCAGATAGTCGGTCTGCGCCTTCGCATTGCGATAATGATCGACGAAATCGACCGAGGTGGAATGCGAGGCGACGAAGCGCGCGATGAGATTGTCGGTGCCCGTCGCGACCGCGGCGGCGGCATGGCCCAGCGACAATTCCTGCGCCGATGCGATCTTCGCCATGCGCCGGTCGGATGCGATGGTCAGCGCGGTCCGTTCGCTTTCGAGCGCGGCGATCAATGCCCCGATGCCGCAGCCGAGAAAGCCGGTGACGTCGGCGCAGCGTATGTCGGACGACAGGCCCAGCGCTTCGGTCAGGATGACGGCATTGGCGCGGTCGGCAAAGGGGGCGGTCGTGCTGGCGAACTGGACGAGATCGATCGGGCTGTCCGGGGCGTGGCGCAGGCAATATCGCCCGGCTTCCACGGCCATGGTCAGGCTGTCCTCGTCGTGCGCGCAGATCGTGCGGCGCCCCTTGGCCAGCGACGCGAGCGCGGGGTTCGCCCATTTATTGGCGTCGACGATCGCCTTCCGCGCGAGACGCAGTCTCGGGAGATATCCCGAAATCGACGTGATGCCTGTCTTGAACACTGGTCTCTCCGTGGCGCGCATGTCGCGAGCCATCGGCCGGGCCGACGCCCCGGCGACATGCGATGGCTGGTCCCCGCCTGCCTAGAAACGCGCACGCTCAGGTAAAACTCGTTTAGCGGGCGGCTGGAGGACCTCTCTCGGATCCGATCATGCCGCGGAGTACGCGATCGTGTTCGCGAGACATGGTCTGGGTAGAGACGGCCGAACCTCTCCTCCCTACGCGCAGCGTGGGGAGGGGGACCACGACGCGAAGCGGCGTGGTGGAGGGGAATTGCGATGCGTGATTTCCTCACCGCAATTGGCAGAAATTGTAAGACGCCCTGGCCGGAAAACGGGCGTGGTGGCGGCATCGCATTTCCCCTCCACCACCAGCCTGCGGCTGGCGGTCCCCCTCCCCATCTTCGATGGAGAGGAGAAAATCATCGCGTCTCGCGCCTCCAATAAATCCCGGACACAATAGGCTTTCGCCGGGCTGACAAGCAGCCCGCCCACCGGAGGCGAGTAGCGGTTGAGGGTTTTTCCGCCGACGACAGCATGGGTGCATTCGCGCATCTGCATATCGGGAGGGCTGGCATGGCGAACGGGTTCAACGCGTTGCTGGGCGTCAGGCATATCGGCCTGCGCGACGACGGATACTGGATCGAGATCGACGCGGGCGATGCGCATGTGCACGACAAGGGGCTGGTGCATGGCGGCGTGATATTGAGCCTGCTGGACATCGCGATGTCGCGCGCGGTTCGCCATGCGGCCGACCCCGAATCCTACATGCCGACGATCGAGTTCAGCACCAGTTTCCTGCGGCCGCTGAACAGGGGAAATGTACGCGCCTGCGGCATCGTGCTGGCCGCGTCGAGAACGCTGACTCGCGTCGAGGGAAAGATCGTCGACGCCGATGGCCGCATCGCCGCGATCGGCCGCGGGACATTCATGAAACCGCGCTAGCCGGGCGCTTGCCGCGCCCGCCGGGATGCCGTTATGGGGCACTGGCTGGGGCGTGGGCTGCCGCCAATTTTTCCAGAAAATCCGCGACGTTCCGGGGGTTTTATCGTCCCCGCCGAGCCATTCCGGAACGCTAGAAGCGAGCGGAACGCGAGCTGTATTTCAGTCTTGTTGAAATTAGCAGGTCGTGACCAACCAAAACAAAACTGGGGCCAGCCGTCATTCTGGCTAACCCGGGCGAGGGGAGAGAGAGATGAGGCCAGTACGCAAATATCTTCTGCACACCGTGGCGCTGGGGGTCGTGACGGCCCTTGCCACGCCCGCCGCGGCGCAGGTGGAGGAGATTGTGGTGACCGCGCAGAAGCGCGAGGAATCCATCCGCGACGTTCCGATCTCGATGGTCGCCGTGCAGGGCGACGAGCTGCGCGACCGGCAGATCGCCCGGCTCGAGGATCTGGCGAAAACGCTGCCCGCCATCTTCGTGTCGCAGGGCACGGTTTCGAACAATATCTATGTCCGCGGCGTCGGCTCCGGATCCAATGCCGGCTTCGAACAGGCGGTCGCGACCTTCGTCGACGGCGTCTATCACGGGCGCTCGCGCTATGCGCAATCGGCGGCGGTCGATGTCGCGCGCATCGAAGTGCTGCGCGGTCCGCAGACCATCTATTTCGGCAATAACGCCATTGGCGGCGCCTTCAGCGTCACCACGACAAAACCCAATCTGAGCAGATGGGAAGGCTATGGCATGGCCTCCTACGAATTCGTCGGCAACGAACCCGTGGTGGAGGTTGCCGCCGGCGGCCCGATCGTGACCGATAAGCTCGCGATCCGCATCGCCGGGCGCTATTCGGATCTCAACGGCTACATCAAGAACGAAGGCACCCGTCAGCGCAATCCGAAGGTGGAGGACAAGTTCATCCGCTTTTCCGCGCTGTGGCAGATGGCGCCCGACTGGTCGGCAACGCTGAAGGCCGAATATGGCAAGCAGGATTCGATCGCGCCGTTCGCCGCGCAGCTGACCAATTGCCCGCCCGGACCGGCATTCAATCCCGCGACGACCTTCTCATGCGCCTATGCGCTGGCAACCAAGCAGGAATCGAACTTCGATTTCACCCGGTCTTCCGGCACGGGCGAGCGCGGCAATATCGAGGCATCGGAATATGTGCTGAAGATCGAACGCGACAATAGCGACGGCGTCGGCATCGTCGCGCTCGGATCCTTCTCGAAGCATGATTTCCTGGTGGCGGCGGACACCGATGGCGTGCCCGCCAATTTCTTCAGCTACAATTCGCCTGAGGATCTGAAGCAGACCACGCTGGAACTGCGCCTGACCTCCCCCAAGGATTCCAAGCTGCAATATATCGTCGGCGGCTATTTCCTGGATTCGGAATCCAACGTCCAGACCGTGCTGAACTTCCCGTTCGCGACGGCGCTGCTGACCGGGCCGCTGGCGCCGCTCGCGCCCTATGCGCCGCTGGCCGGATCGATCCATCTCAACCAGAAGGAAACCGCCTATTCCGCGTTCGGTGCGGTCACCTATCCGCTGACCGACAAATTGTCGGCGACGGTCGGCCTGCGTTATACGCATTCGGACAAGGACGGCATCCAGTCGGCGACCAATGCGACGTCCAACGATCCCCTCGGCCTGACGACGACGCGGCTTCCCACCGCCCTGCAGCCGGTCGCGCGTTTCCTGACCGGGTTCGTCGATCACACGACCGCCGCGACCGTGAAGGGCAGCGCATTCCTGCCGTCGGCGACGCTGCAGTACAAGCTGGATCGTGACGTGTCCTTCTACGCGAAGTTCAGCGAAGGCTTCAAAGCCGGCGGGTTCGATGCGGTGGAACTGACCGGCATCGCCGACCGCCTGCACTTCAATCCCGAAACCGTCCGCGCCTATGAAGTCGGCATGAAGACATTGCTGCTCGATCGGACATTGGCGTTCAACCTGTCGCTGTTCAGGAGCGACTATAAGGATCTGCAGCAGAGCGTGACGCAGATCACGCCGACCTCCGCATTCATCCGGGTGACCAATGTCGGCGGGCTGCGCACCCAGGGCGTAGAGGCGGATCTGCGCTGGCAGCCCAATCAATATTTCGATTTCGGCGTCGACCTCGCCTATCTGGATGCGTCCTACAAGGATTACACCAATGCGGGCTGCACCGCCGAGCAGGCCGCCAACGCCACGAAGGCCGGCATCACATCCTGCGTTCAGGATCTCAGCGGCCGCTCGCCGCCCTTCTCGCCCAAATGGTCGGGCAATATCCGGGCGGGCTACAACCAGCCGATCGGCAATACGCTGCGCTTCAGGGCCGATGCGATCCTGGCCTGGTCCGCATCCTACGATGTGAGCGCGGACAAGGATCCGACGGTGCGGCAGCATGGCTGGCAGCAGTTCGACCTGCGCCTGGGCATGGGCGATATCGACGAGAAATGGGAACTGGCGCTGGTCGGCAAGAATCTGACCAACGAGAAGATCCTGGGCTCGGTCTCCGGTGTGGTCGCGTCGTCCGGATCGTTCACGCGGGCTATCCAGCGCGGCCGTCAGGTCGCGGTCCAGGCACGCTTCAAATTCTGAAGCCGGCGAATGCCAGCGACGGACGGACAAGGGGAGCGGGTCGAAGGGTCCGCTCCCTTTGTGGTTCGCAGCCTTGAAGGATACGGATCATGCATGTTGACGATCCCGACTGGAATTCCAGGGTAGGCGCGCCGCGCGCGGTCGATGCGTCCAGGCCAGCGGCATGGGATGACGCCGCCGATGTCGTGATTGTCGGGCTCGGCGGTGCGGGCATCTGCGCCGCGATCGAGGCGCTGCAACAAGGCGCCAGCGTCATTGCGATCGACCGGTTCGAGGGTGGCGGCGCCACCCGGATGTCGGGCGGCGTCTTCTATGGCGGCGGCGGCACGCGCTATCAGAAAGAGGCGGGCATCGCCGACGATGTCGAGCAGATGTACCGTTATCTGAAACTGGAAGTGGCCGACGCCGTCTCCGACGAGACGCTTCGCCATTTCTGCGAAACCAGCAACGACAATATCGAATGGCTGTCCCGCCATGGCGTGCAGTTCGGCAGCACGGTTTCGCCGGTGAAGACATCCTATCCGGGCACCGGCTATTATCTCTATTATTCGGGAAACGAGGCGCAGGCCGATTATGCCGATCATGCCAGGCCCGCGCAGCGCGGCCACCGTACCCGGGGCGACGGGCTGACCGGTCATCGCCTGTTCGATCCGCTGCTCCAGTCCGCGCTCGAACTGGGCCTGAAGCTTTACAGCTATAGCGAGGCCAGGCGCTTCCTGCTGTCCGATGACGGCCAGATTGCGGGCGTCGAGATCCAGCATGTCGATGGTGGCTCCAGGGCCGCGTCGGTCCTGCACAAGATCGGCAAGGATTTCGCCAAGGCCTCGACCCTGCTGTTTCCCGCGATCGCGGCGAAGCTGGTCCGCAAGGCCAATGCGATCTCCGACACCGACGGAAAGACCCGGTCGATCCGGATCGGCAAGGCCGTCATCCTGTCGGCGGGCGGCTATATCCACAATCGCAAGATGGTGCAGCACCACGCCCCGAACTATCTGGGGGCCATCCCGCTGGGCAGCATCGGCTGCGACGGATCGGGCATCCGGCTGGGCCAGTCGGTCGGTGCGCATGCCGACGGGCTGGAGAAGGTGTCGGCCTGGCGGCAATTCAATCCGCCTGCGGCGCTGGCGAGCGGGATCGTCGTCAATGGCGCCGGCGAACGCTTCGTCGCCGAGGATTGTTACGGCGGCAAGATCGGGCACCATATCGCCGAGGATTATGGCGGCGTCGCCTATATCATCCTCGACAAAACATTGCGGCGCCAGGCGCTGAAACAGGCGATGCCGGGCCGTCGCAAGCTCTTCCGCCTCCAGGGCGCGCCTGCCTTGATGGGGATGTTCCTCAGTTCGACAAAGGCGGCCTCGATCGAGGCGCTTGCCGGCAAATGCGGCATGGATCCGGAGAAGCTCCGCCAGTCGGTCGATCATTATAATTGCGCGGCGGACGGGCTGGAGGAGACCGCGTTCCGCAAACATCCAGATTTCGTCCGCCCGATCCTTCAGCCGCCATTCTATGCGGTCGATATCTCGATCCATAACAAGCGCTATCTGTGCCCCTCGATCTCGCTGGGCGGCATCACGGTCGACGAGAAGACCGGCCAGGCGCTGGACGAGGCGGGCCGGCCGATCCCGAAACTCTATGCCGCGGGAAAGACCGCAAAGGGTGTCTCATCCCACCGCTATGTCAGCGGCATCTCGCTTGCGGACTGCGTCTATTCGGGGCGCATCGCCGGTCGATCCGCCGCGCGCTGATGCCCCCGGAAATGCGCGGTGCATCGCCGCAACAGTCCCAATCATTCAATCGGAAAGATCACAACCCATGAAACTCTATTGGTCGCCCGGCTCATGTTCGCTCGCGGTGCATATCGCGCTTCGCGAAATGGATCTCGGGTTCGAGATGGCAAGGGTGGATATCTTCACCAAGCAGCTCGAGGATGGCGGAGACTTTCGTTCGGTCAATCCGCGCGGCGCCTTGCCCGCGCTTGCCCTGGACGACGGTGGCGTGCTGACCGAAGTCTCGGTCTTGCTGCAATATATCGCGGACAGATCTGGTGCGGATACGCTTCTGCCGCCGCCGGACACGCTTGCGCGCTACCGGGTGCTCGAATGGCTCAATCATCTCGCATCCGAAGTGCACAAGGGTTTTTCGGTGGTCTTCAACCCGGCGGCACCTGACGCCTATAAACAGACGGTCAGACGCCGGCTCGTGCATCATTTTTCGGAAATGAACGATGTGCTGGCAGCAGGGACATGGTTGGCAAACGGCGCGTACAGCCTGGCCGACATCTATGCTTTCGTGATGAGCAACTGGGCCGACCCGGCGGGGATCGAACTTTCGGGCCTGTCTGCGCTGCAGGATTTGCGCGCGCGCGTGGCGTCGCGACCGGCCGTCTATGCGGCACTCAAGGCGGAAGGGCTGGCCTGAGAGCGGGTCGGTACCGCTTCCGCGCTTAATCAAACGGCCTCTCGGATGACCGCATCTGTCGTTCCGAGCACGCAAGCTATTGGGTATAAACGTGCAGACAGAAATCCTGATGGCGTCGAAAGACGCGATGCAATCGCAAGCGTCGCCGGCACCTAAACCCTATGCCTTCTATCTGCTGTTCCTGCTTGCGCTGGTGAACCTGCTCAACGTCTTCGACAAGCTGATCCTCTCCATGGCGCTGGAGCCGATAAAGCAGGAGTTCGGCCTCAGCGACGGGCAGATGGGGTTGATCGCGGGGCTGTCGCTGGCGCTGTTCAATGCCCTCGCGATGGTGCCGATCGGCATGCTTGCGGACCGGACGAACCGCCGCAACCTGATATCGGTGTGTCTGGCGATATGGAGCCTGGCCACGGCCTGCGGGGGCATGGCGTCGAACTGGATTCAGCTGCTTCTGACCCGGATTGTCGTGGGCATCGGGGAGGCCGGGGGCGGGCCCCCTTCGTTGTCGATGATTTCGGACACATTCCCGCCGGAGAAGCGGGCGACCGTGCTTTCGATCTTTTCGCTGACGACCGCGATGGGCGGCATGTTGGCGCTGGCTTTGGGCGGGTGGATGGTGAGCCATTATGGCTGGCGGATGACGCTGATTGCCGCGGGCGCGCCGGGGCTGGTAATCAGCCTCCTCCTGTTGCTGACCGTGAAGGAGCCCGCGCGTGTCGGGCGTTGTTCGGCGGACGCCCGCCCGGCAGACCGGCCGGGATTGAAACGGGTCTTCGGCTATTTCTGGACCTGTCGTTCGTTGCGTCACATCGGCCTGGGGATCATGCTGATCGCCTTCGTCATTTCCGCGATCGCGGCGTGGACGCCTGCCTATCTCATGCGGACCTTCGATGTTCCGTTGGGCCAGGTCGGTTTCATGCTGGGCGGTGCCAGTCTGGTTGCGTTGGTGGGCGCGCCCCTTGGCGGCGTGCTGGCGGATCGGCTCGCGCGTCGGGATCGGCGCTGGTGGTGTTGGATCGTCGCGATCACCGTCGGACTGGGCGGACTGTTCCTGCTGGGATTCACCACCGCCTCGACAACGGCAGCCGCAATCGGGTTCTTTGCGGCCTACACGTTCGTGATCGCGGTCTGGTATGGGCCCAGTTACGGCATGGTTCAGACGCTGGTCGTCCCGCAGATGCGCGCCACGATGACGGCGATCTGCTATATGGGCGGAAACGTGATCGGCTTTGGCCTCGGGACCCAGTCGATCGGATTGCTGAGCGACGCGCTAAGGCCGGTCGCGGGCGCAGAATCGCTGCGTTATGCGATGATGATCCTCGTTGCCGTGGCCGGGTGGGCGGTGCTCCATTTCATGATGGCCGCACGGACCTTGCGTGAGGATCTGGCGACAGTGGATGAGCGGCAATAGCGGACGCACGGCAACGGATGGCCCCCTCCCTCGAAGGGGAGAGGGCATCGAAATCCAGACCTCAGCCGTCCGTCAGCACGGCTGGACGTTTCTCGACAAAGGCTGCGATCGCCTCGTCATGATCCGCAGTGTGATGCGCGATCGCCTGATAGGCGGCGGACAGTTCGAGCAGCGGGACAAGCTTCATATCCTGACCCTCGCGCAGCAGCCTTTTGGCCATGCGCGTCGCGTGCCCCGGATTGGCGGCGATGCTCGCGGCGATCGCGCGTGCGCGATCCATCAGCTGGTCGGCGGGCAATGTTTCGGTGACGAGACCGTATTCGAGCGCCTTCGCCGCATCGATCGCATCGCCGGTCAGCGTCATCTGCGTGGCGCGGGGCATGCCGATCACGCGCGGCAGCAGCCAGGCGCCGCCGTCACCGGGAACCAGGCCGAGCTTCACGAAGCTTTCGGCGAAGATCGCGGTATCGGCCGAGATGCGGATATCGCACATGCACGCCAGATCCAGCCCGGCGCCGATCGCGGGGCCATTGATCGCCGCGATCACCGGCACTTCCAGCTCGTAAAGCGCGGTCGGGATCATCTGGATCGCGGTGCGATAGCTGTTGCGGATCGTATAGGCAGACCCCGCGAACATGCCGGCGCGGTCCTTCATATGCTTGACGTTGCCGCCCGCGCAAAAGGCCTTGCCCTTGCCGGTCAGGATGACCGCGCGGATCGTCGTGTCGCGCGTCACCTGCGCGCAGAATGCGGCGATCTCCTCGCTATGCTCGGTCTCGGAAATCGCGTTGCGTTCATCGGGGCGGTTGAGCGTCGCGGTGACGACCGGTCCGTCGCGTTCGACGAGAAGAAAGGGGTCCATATGCGGCAGGGCTCCGGAGTGTGAACAGACAGATCCGGTAGACTAGGTGTCTCGGCGCTTTCCAGCTAATATTGATTGCCGCACATGCGATATAGGGTGACTATCGATGGACCTCCGCCAGTTGCGCTATTTCGCCACGCTTGCCGACACGCTGAACTTCCATCGCGCGGCGGAACGGCTCAACATCTCCCAGCCGCCGCTGACCGTCGCGATCCGCAAGCTGGAAGAAGAACTCGGCGCGCGGCTGTTCGACCGGGAAAGCCGTGGGGTTCGGCTGACGGATGCGGGGCGTGCTGCCTTGCCGGCTGCACGCGCGACGCTCGAACAGGCCGCGCTCGTCCGCGATGCGGTGCTTCAGGGGCGGCAGGGGGAAAGCGGTGCCCTGTCGGTCGGCTTTGTCGGCTCGGCGATCAGTGCCGCGCTGCCGCGCATCATCCCCGCCTTTCGGACACGCTATCCGGGCGTCGACCTGCGGCTCGAGGAAATGACGAGCGTGTCGATCTGCGAGGCGCTTGCGGCACGCCGGCTCGATGTCGGGCTGGTGCGCCTGCCGCTGATGCAGCCCGCGGGCGTCGATATATCGGTGATCGAGCGCGACCGGCTGGTTGTCGCGCTGCTGCGCGAGCACCCTCTGGCGGACCGGCGATCGCTTTCGCTGTCGGACCTGAAGGACGAGCCGCTGATCCTGCATGGGCCGGTCAGCGTGTTGCGGTCGGTCGTGCTGCTCGCCTGCCAGCGCGCCGGGTTCGTGCCGCATATCGCGCAGGACGCAACCCAGGTGCAGACGATCCTGAGCCTCGTCCAGTCGGGGCTGGGCAGTGCGCTGGTGCCATCGCTGATGGCCCGCATCGTGCCGGATGGCGTGCGCCTGCTGCCGCTTGTCGAGCCGCTGGATATCGAGATGGGGATCGCCGCCCGGCCGGATGCCGGATCATTGGTCCGCAATTTCGTCGCGGTCGCGTGCGAGACGATCGATACATGATCGGTATCGGATCGGCTGAAGTAAATATTTGATCGGAAGCGGGCGCGCATATCATTGCAGGGATGTCGTGCACGTCGTGCCGGCTGCGTGATGGGAGGCGGTCCGCTGTTCGAGACATTGACCCTGGCGGCATTGCCCGCCGAAGACGAGGCGATCCGCCCCGCCATCCGCGCGCTGATCGACGATGCCGTGTCCGGCATGCCCGCCGATATCCGGTCGCGTTCGTGGCAGGGCTTCGACGCCGCGTTCAGCCGCCGGCTGGGGGCTGCGGGTTTCCTGGGGCTGACCCTGCCCAAACTTTATGGCGGCGCCGAGCGCGGCCCCTTCACGCGCTTCGTCGTCGTCGAGGAATTGCTGTCGGCGGGCGCGCCGGTTGCGGCGCACTGGATCACCGACCGGCAGAGCGCGCCGCTGATCCTCAATTTCGGAACGGAGGCGCAGCGCCAGGACTATCTGCCGCGCATCTGCCGCGGCGAGATCTTCATGTGCATCGGTATGAGCGAGCCGGGGTCGGGATCCGATCTGGCGAGCGTTCGCACCCGTGCCGAGCGGACCGAAACCGGCTGGCGGATCAACGGCCAGAAGATCTGGACGAGCAACGCGCTCCACGCTGCCTATATGGTCGCGCTGCTCCGTACCTCCGGCACCGCGGAGGATCGGCATGCCGGCCTGTCGCAGATGATCATCGATCTGAAGACGCCCGGCGTCACCGTCCGCCCCATCGTCGACCTGACCGGCGACGCGCATTTCTGCGAGGTCTTCTTCGAGGATGTCGACGTGCCTGCCGACGCGCTGATCGGGCAGGAAGGCGATGGCTGGAAACAGGTGACCGCCGAACTGGCGTTCGAGCGCAGCGGGCCTGAGCGCGTCTATTCCAGTGTCGTCCTGCTCGACGCCTGGATACGGCATCTCCAGGCGGTGGGCCGGGCCGATCCGGCGACGGCCGCGCTGGTCGGCGATTTCACCACGCGGATCGGGACATTGCGCGCCATGTCGATCGCCTGCACCGCGCGGCTCGCGGCGGGCGAGAGCCCGACGATAGAGGCGTCGCTGGTCAAGGATCTGGGCACGAGCTTCGAACAGCAATTGCCGGTCGCGATCGGTGACGATCTCGCGGCGCATCCCGACGAGCCGGTCGACGCCGAACTCTACCGGACCTTGATGTACGTGACTCATGTCGCGCCGAGCTTTTCGTTGCGCGGCGGCACGCGCGAGATCCTGCGCGGCATCGTCGCGCGCGGAATGGGATTGAGGTGAAGCGATGAGCGAATTTCTCGAACCCTTCGAGCGGATGCTCGAAACCGTGGCCGCGCCGGCAGAGGTCCGCGCGATCGAGCATGGCGGCGATATCGGCGCGATGTGGGATGCCTTCGCCGGATCCGGCTTTCTCGAGGCGCTGGTCGCCGAGGCGCAGGGCGGGGCGGGGTTGGCGCTGACGGAGATCCATCCCTTGTGGCAGGCGCTTGGCCGCCACGCGGTGCCGCTGCCCGTTGGCGAGACGATGATCGCCCGTCATCTGCTCGCGCTGGCCGGGGTGGCTGCACCCGACGGGCCGATCGCGATCGCCGAGGCGGGGGCGGCACCCGAGGCCGTTCTGCCCTTCGGCCTTGTCGCAAAACATGTGCTGGTCGACGCGGGCGGCGTACTTCACCTCGTCGAGGCGGCCGCGCTGGCGCCTGTGCCGACCGGTGTGACCGGCAGCCTCGCCGCGCGCGTGCGGTGGAGCGGCGTGTCGGGCGACGGCATCGGTGCCGCACCGGTCGGTGGCCTGCGTGCGCTCGGCGCGATCCTGCGCGCCACGCTGATCGCGGGCGCGGCGGGCCGGCTGGTCGAGATGACCGCCGCTTATGCCAATGAACGCACTCAGTTCGGCAAGCCGATCGGGCGTCAACAGGCGCTTCAACAGACTCTGGCGGTCATGGCGGAGGATATGGTCGCGGTGCGGATCGCGTCGCAACTCGGCTGTGCCGGATCGCTGCCGCCCTCGCTGATCGCGGCCGCAACCGCCAAGTCGGTCGCAAGCAGTGCCGCTCCGCGTATCGCGGCCACCGCCCATGCCGTGCACGGCGCGATCGGCATCAGCGAGGAGCATGATCTGCAGCTCTTCACGCGGCGGCTGCACGAATGGCGGCTGGCCGATGGGGCGGAAACATACTGGAACCGCCTGCTCGGCGCCGCGCGGCTGAATGCTCCGATCGGCTCTGTGGATTTTGTCCGGACTCGGCTGCCCGGCTAGACGTCGCCGATTGGCGTCGTATCCCCGGTGATCTTCACCATGCGCGCATTATATTTGAACGTCTTGACCGCGATCGCGGTCTCGACATGCCGGACGCCGGGCAGCGCCAGGATGCGATCGGACGCGATATGAGCGAGCATCTCCAGCTCGTCGAACGTGCATAGCGCCAGGATATTATACTGGCCGGTCATCGCCATGACCCCGTCAATCTCGGGCATGTCCGCGATCGCCCGCGTGACCGCACGGACCGATCCGACATCGGCCTGGATGTTGATGAAGGCGAAGCGCGATTTGCGTGCCATCGCCAGCCCGGTGATCGCGGTGAATGCGATCAGGCGTTCGGTTTGAAGCCGCTTGATGCGCCCGCGCACAGTTCCTTCGGTCACGCCCAGTTGCGCGGCGATCGTGCGGTTCGACACACGGGCGTCGCGGGACAGCAGCGCGATCAGCCGCAGATCGAGTTCGTCGAGCTGGATCGATGCCATCGTCAGGTTTCCGGCTCGATCGGGACGACGTCGAACTGATATTTGACGATGTCGACGATGATCGACGGATTGACCGAGCGGATGCCGTCGATCGCGGCGATCCTGTCGAGCAGGAATGTCTCCAGGTCGGCCGCCTCGCGCAGCGCGACCAGCATGTCGATGTCGTATCGGCCCGTGACGAGATGCGCCGCGAACACCTCCGGCAGTGCGGCGAGCTCTCGCGCAACATCGGATGCCGGGCGCCCTTTGACCTGGACCTCGACACGCAGCAGCAGATCGTAACCATGCGCCGCAAAGTCGGACACCGCGACGACGCGCAGCTGGTCGGCCTCTTCCATGCGCCGGATGCGTGCCGATACGGTCGCGGCGGTCAGCCCCAGGCCTTCCGCGATCTGCTGGTTGGTCGCGCGGCCATTCTCGCGCAGCCGTTCGACGATGGCGTGATCGGTCGCGTCGAAGCTGATGTCCAATTCTCGATTCCCTGTTCGCGCCTGGCGCTACCCCCTCCTAGCGACGCCTTATCCGCTGGGCCACTCTTCAGCGAGAGTCGTCGAGAAAGGCGAGCACATGGCGGTCGAACGCGCTGGCGCGCTCCAGCTGCACCCAGTGGCCGGTCCGCCCGAAAGTGATCGTCCGGACGTCGCGGCAGCGTTCGAGGAACAGCCGGGCATGGGTTTCCGGGCAGAATTCGTCGTTCAGGCCCCACAGGACCAGGATCGGCGTATCGATCTCGCCCAGGCGCGGGCTCAGGTCGGGCGTGCGCATCCGTGCCAGCACATCCTTTGGCTGGGTGCGCGCGACGGCGAAGCGCTCGGCGACCAGCGCATCGGAAAGCTGCGACACAAAGTCCGGGTGGACGAGGTTGGATATGAGGCGCTTCTGTTCCGCCATGTCGAAATCGGGACCGCCGAAGCTCGACATCATCTTGGCGATCCCCGGCATCGCCATATAGACCTCGCGCTCGGCCACGCAGCCCGGCGCCATCAGCACCAGCCGCTCGACGAACGCGGGATGGTCCAGCGCGATCTGCAGCGCGACGCCGCCGCCCAGCGAATTGCCGATCAGTATCGCGCGTTCCACCCCATGCGCCTGCAGCGCCTCGAACAGCGTGTCGGTGAACAGGGCGAGCGTATAATCGATGCCTTCGGGCTTGGACGAGGCGCCATAGCCGATCATGTCGGGCAGGATGACACGATAGCCGGCGGCAGCGAACGCATCGGCATTCTGCCGGAAATTCGACAGGCCGGAAGCGCCGGGGCCGCTGCCATGGATGAAGACGATGGTGGGCCCGGCCCCCATCTCCTTGATATGGATTTCGTGGCCGCCGGCGACCCGATAGGTCGCTTCCCGCATCTCTCCCATCATCATCGTCCTTTTCGGTTCACAGATAGGTAAAGGCCGGCGGGTTCCCGGCCATGGTGCCGAGCAGATCTGCGGCGCGCGTTCCGGGATCGTTCGCGACATGCGCACGCGCGGCGTTGAGATCGAGCCATGGCTGGATGATCGGACTCGACATGTAGACGGCGCGGCCGCCCAACAGTTTGACGATGTCGTCGACCAGATCGGCCAGGCGCCGCACCACGGTCGCGGATTGATAGGCAAACAGCGCACGGCGCTCCATCGGGATCGCCTCGTCGCGTTGGGCATGGCCCGCCATCTCGTCGAAGCTGGCGCGCAGCGTCATGTCCATCTCGTTCAGCTCGGCGACCGCGCGGGCCAGCGCGGCGTGGAGCAGCGGATCGGCCTTCGACGCCTTGCCGGTGTTGGTCGAGACGCGGCTGTTCATGATGTCGATGCCGGCGTCGATCGCCGCGCGCGTGCCGCCCAGGGCGGCGGTCGAGACCGCGCGCACGAACACCTGCGCCCAGGGCAGGCGATAGAGCGGGCCGTCATTTTCCCTTTGCCCCGGATTGGTGCAGGCAAAGCCGTCGCTCGACGTGTGGGTGCGATGCTCGGGCACGAAGGCGCGGTCGACGACGATGTCGAAACTGCCCGTACCCTGCAGCCCGAACACATTCCATGTGCCCTTGATCACCCGATAATCCGACGCCGGCAGCAGGAAGGTGCGCAGGTCCGGCGGGCCGTCCTCCGGGAAATGGAGCGAGCCCAGCAGCACCCAGCCGCAATGCGACGAGCCCGACGAGAAACCCCAGCGGCCGGACAGATAGAAGCCGCCATCGACCTTCTCGACCTTGCCGACCGGCTGATAGGTGGACGACACCAGCATGTCGGGATCGTCGCCCCACACCTCCCGCTGCGCTTCGTCGGCGAACAGCGCCAGTTGATAGGGATGGCAGCCCAGCACGCCATAGATCCAGCCAGTCGACATGCAGCCTTCGGCCAGCGCCTTCTGGATGTCGTAAAACACGCCCGGCTGCATTTCATAGCCGCCATATCTGCGCGGCTGGAGGACACGGAAGAAACCGGCTTCCCGCATCTCGGCCACGGTCTCGGCCGACACGTCGCCGTCGAGCGTCGTTCGGCGTGCCCGCTCCCGCAATGTCGGCACCATCGCCCGGGCGCGCGCGATCAACTCTTCGGCGGTCGGGATCGCGGCGGATTCCATTTTTATTGATGCTGCACTGGCCATGTCGCTTGCCTCTCCCACAACCGTTCGGAAATCCGGTCATTATCAATATGCGTAGAATATGTGATTTGATAATACGCAAATCATCAATTGAAAAGACAGATTATTCATTTATGTGATTTCGAACGGTGGAATCAGTCTGCACGGAGAGGGCGTATGGCGATCAAGGCACTGGGATATGTTTCGATCGAAACGACGCGGCCGGGGGAATGGGACGGCTATCTGACCAATGTCGTGGGGGCGATGCGCGGGGCGGGCGCACCGGAGGGTGTTGCAGTCTATCGTATCGACGACCGGCCGTTCCGCTTCTGGATCGAGGCCGGGTCTGTCGATCGCCTGGTGTCCGCCGCCTATGAGGTCGGGGATGCGGCCGAACTCGCGGCGCTGCGTGCCGAAGTCGCGGCTGCGGGCCGGCCCGTCGAGGATGGCACGACGGATCAGGCTTTGGCGCGCGGTGTTGCCGCTTTTTTCCGGACCAGCGACCCTGCCGGCAATGGCCTGGAGTTTTTCCACGGCGACCGGAGGGACGATGTTCCCTTCGTGTCACCCGCCGGGGTCAGCGGCTTCGTCACCGGCGAGATGGGCATGGGCCATGCGGTGTTCGCCGCACCGAACTTTGCCGAGACCCGCGCCTTTTACGAAAGCATCGGATTCCGTGACACCGACGTCGCGCGCTACCGCTTCACCGATCATCCCGACGATCCCGGCATGGGCTTCACCTTCATGCATGCCGATAATGGCCGGCATCACTCGGTCGCGCTGGGCGATATCCCGCAATCGCCCTTCGGCTGCGTCCATGTGATGCTGGAGATGAAGGACCAGTCCGACGTCGGCAGATGCCACGATCGGATGCGGCAAGCGAACATTCCCGAAAGCGCGACGCTCGGCCGGCATGTGAACGACCGGACCTTCGGATTCTACATGCAGACGCCATCGGGATTCGACCTGGAGATCGGCTGCGATCCGCTGGTGATCGATCCGGCGACCTGGGTGCCGACGGCCCATATGACGCCGAGCGAATGGGGCCATGTCTGGGCCTGGCAGAAGGGATGAGACGCCCGGCTCTGTCGAGACTTCACCAGCCCTTCTGGCGGTTCATGTAACGCCCATATTCCTGGAAAAAATGGCGGATGCGGATCTCCTGCTCGCTATAGACCGAGCCCTTGAATCCCTTTGACCGCATGCCCTGCTGCACGCGGGGGACGAGCGCGCGGTCCTGTTTGATGACCGGGCCCAGATTCTCCATATCGTCGGTGTCGATATAGGTGCGGGGCAGTACGCGCTTGCCGCTGAGATCGGCATTCTCGACCGCCATGAACGACGGCAGCTCGCCGATCCCCGGCACCGCATAGACCTGCACCGTATAGATGCATTTCTCCGGATCGGTGGGGTGGGGCAGCCAGTTCTGGATGAAATAGCCCTCGGGATGGAGGAACATCTCGGTCGTCGGAAAGACGCCGAAGCTCCAGTCGTCGATCAGCTGACCTTCGCTGAACCGCGAATAATCGATCGCATATCCCTTCTTGGCGAGCTTTGCCTGGACGATCGCGGCGGGCACGTCGCGCCAGTGCGTCGGCCATTCCGGCTCGGGAATGCCCGCCTCGCGCAGGAAGATCTTGTGCTCCTCCGCCAGCTCGTCGGTCAGCCCCTTCACGATCTGGGGGGAGGGACTCATGAACTGGTAGATGCTCAGGCCATTGCCATTGTCGAACAGGTCGTGCTGCGAATGATAGGCGTCGACTGCGGGGCGAAGCTGCGGGTGCGTCGCCTGGACGTGATAGCCCTCGATGAACGCCTCGTGCGCGACCTTCCAGTTGGCGGGCCATTCCTGGTGCACGTCGCGGATGCGCAGCACGCTTTCGAAATCATAAGCAGCGGTCAGCTCGCGGAAATCGGGACCGAGACTGTCCTCCAGCGGACCCGCATCGTCGTTGAAGGTGATGAAGACCCAGCCCCGATGCACCGCGCTGCGCACCTTGGGTAGATCCAGATCGTGGCACAACGCTTCCTCGCGAAAGGTCTCGCGGTCGGTGATCTTGAGCAGCTCGCCGGTGTTCGAGAATTCCCACATGTGGAACGGGCAGACGAATTTCTTGGTCGATCCGAAATCCTGCTCGACCAGGCGGGTACCGCGATGCTGGCAGACATTGTACATCGCCCGCACGCTCTCGCCCGCGCCGCGCACGACCAGCACCGATTCATGGCCACGATCGACCTTCATGAAGGCATTGGGCTTCGGGATGTCGTTGAGATGGCCGACGAGCAGCCAGACCTTCGACCAGATCAGGTCCCATTCCTTCTCCATCGTCTCGCGCGAATAATAGACGCTGGTGTCGGCGAAGCGATCGGTGCCCAGGTCGCGTGACGGTCGCTTGGCATAGCGGCCGTGCGAATCCTTCCATTTGGGCAAAGTGTAGCTCTGCCGGAACGGCTCGTAATCGATCGGGGCATGCGGCTCGGCGAAGCGGAAATGGCCGTCGTCGCGCACGCGGTCTTCGGTCGGGCTCTCGTCGTTGCTCATCACGGCCTCCGTCCCTTGCGGGCGCTGCGGAATAATATCGCCGCAAAGTCTTCCGCTCGCGGGGGCCGGGGGTAAATGGTTTGGGTCGCATCCCAGCTTGACTGTGACCGCAATGGCGACGGCGGGCGAACAAAACCTCTCCTCCCTGCGCGAAGCGCGGGGAGGGGGACCGCGACGCGAAGCGGCGTGGTGGAGGGGAAATTCGATGTGCGATTTCATGCCGAATTTGTCGGAAAATCATTCGGTACGCGTTGCTCGAAAGTCCCGCGCGACGGGGGCATCGTATTTCCCCTCCACCACGCGACTATGTCGCGTGGTCCCCCTCCCCATCTTTGATGGGGAGGAGAAAGGAAGGCGCTCCAAATCAGCTTACCCCCGATACGCATCCTTGGCCTGCCGCACCCGCGCAAAGGCGGCCGCGGGATCGCTCAGCCCCTCGGCGATGCGCAGTTCCTGTGCGCGAAGGAACGGGTTGGTCAGCCGTTCCTCACCGATCGTGGTCGGCACCGTCCAGCGGCCCGCTTCTCGCGCCGCCGCCACCGCCGCGGCCCGCTCGGCAACTGCGGCGGACTCGTCGACGCTCAGCGCGAAGCGCGCATTGCCGAGCGTATATTCATGCGCGGAATAGACGATGGTCTCCGCGGGCAGCGCGGCGATGCGCGACAGGCTGGCCCACATCTGTTCGGGCGTGCCTTCGAACAGCTTGCCGCATCCCATCGGAAACAGCGTGTCGCCCGCGAACAGCAGCCCATCGGCAGGCGCGTAATAGACGATATGGCCCAGCGTGTGGCCGCCGCTATCGATCACGTCCAACCGCGTCGTGCCCAGCAGGACGCTGTCGCCATGCACGACTTCACGGTCGAGCGGCGCGATGCGGCGGACTTCGGCGGGGCCGACGATGCCGGCGCCGGTCGCGGCCTGGATCGCCTCGTTTCCGCCAGCATGGTCGGGATGCCAATGGGTGTTGAGGATCAGCGTCAATTGCCAGCCCAGCGCGTCGAGTTCGCGCAGGATCGCGCCCGCGTCGGGTGTGTCGATGCACGCCGTCTCGCCGCTCTGCTCGTCGCGGACGAGGAACCCGTAATTATCCTCGAGGCACGCGAATTGGTGGACGGTCAGCGTCATCCGGCCTTGTCCTTCGGTTCGAGCGCGGCGAGCACGGTCGCCCGCACTTCGTCGCCGGCCAGCGTGTCCATTTCATAAGCGAAGGACAGTTCGAACGCCCCGGCATAGAGATCGCGCGACAGTCGGGCGAAGGCCCGCTTGGTGCCGCGCACCCCGCCGCGCGGCAGCGCCGCGATCCGCGCGGCGATCGCCTGCGCCGCCGGCAGCACCTGTTCTGCGGTGTCGACCAGATCGCTGACCATGCCCATCGCATAAGCATCCTCGCCGGTGATCCGGTCTCCGGTCAGCAGATAGCGTTTGGCACGCGCGATGCCGACCGATTGCGACCAGCCCATGATGCCGCCATCGCCGGCGACCAGTCCGAGCACGACATGCGGATCGGCAATGCGTGCGTCGCGGGTGGCGACGACGATATCGCTGCAGCTGATCACCGTCGCGCCGAGCCCGATCGCACCGCCCTGGACCGCCGCGATCACGGGGAAGGGCAGTGCGAGCAGCCCCTCGACGATGCCGATCCCTTCGCGCACCAGTCGTTCGCGCATCGCCGCGTCGCGATTGGCGCGCAGCATCATGTGCATGTCGCCGCCCGCCGAGAAATGCCGCCCCTCCGCCGACAGCACCAGCGCCGCGATATCGTCGCGCTCGCGAAGCGCCGCCAGCGCGCGCGGGAATTCGCCGTGCAGCGCTTCGTCGAAGCGGTTGTTGAGTTCGGGCCGGGTCAGCCGGATATGCGCGATCGCGCCATCGATGCTCAGGCTCAGGCAGGCGAAATCCTTGGTCATGCTGGCTCCCATGATCAGGCGTGGACCGGTTCGGCGGCGGAGACCGGCAACGCCGTGTCGAACGCGGCGACCAGCGCCGGCAGCCGCGCGGCATAGGCTTCGGCGCTGGCCTGCTTGACCGGGCCGTAACCGCGAATGTCCGACGCCGCGTCCGCCAGCACCACCGCCGCCGCCAGATTGTCCGGCGTCAGCCGCGCGGCGATACCTTCGATCAGCAGGCGATAGTCCTCGATCGACGCACGCTCGTGCCGGCGTTCCCGCGTATGCCCGAACGGATCGAACGCGGTCCCGCGCAGCCGCTTCATCCGCCGCAACACCCCGAACATTGGCTGCACCCACGCGCCGAACTGGATCTTCGCCGGCCGCCCCGTCCGCTTGTCGGTGCGCGACAGCAGCGGCGGCGCCAGGTGGAAGGCGAGCTTATGGCCATCGTCGAACTGCGCACTCAACGCGGCGCGGAATTCGGGATCGGTGTGAAGCCGCGCGACCTCATATTCGTCCTTATACGCCATCAGCCGCGCCAGGGTCAGCGCGACCGAGCGGACGAACGCCGCGCTGCCCGGAACATGCGCGACGACGCCCGCAACATCCTCGACGAAGCCGCGATAGCGTTCGGCATAGGCCGCGTCCTGATAGCGTGTCAGCAATGCGACGCGGCTCGCCACCACGCCGTCGACGGTCGCGAGCTGCGCCGCCATCCGCGCTGCCCGATCATCGACCTCGAACACATCGGGCCGCTCCGCGAACAGCCGTCCGAGCGCGATCGTCCGCAAATTGCTCGCGACATTGGCGCCGTTCAATCTCACCGCCTGTTCCAGCGCATCGAGCGACACCGGCAGCAATCCCTTTTGCAACGCATAGCCGACCATCAGGAAATTGGTCGCGATGCTGTCCCCGGTCAGCGCGGTGGCAAGCCGGGTCGCACCGATCACATGTATTTCGCCGCCGTCCAGCGCATCGCGGATCGTGCCCTCCAGCCGGTCGGCGCCCAGGTCGAGATCGCGATTGGTCTGGAACTCGCCGGTCGGCGCGACATCCCCGTTGAGCACTGCCCGCGTCACGCCGGGCTTCACCGTCTTCAGCACATCGGGATAGGCGGCGACCACCATGTCGCACCCCAGGATCAGATCGGTCATCGCCACGTCCAGCCGCGGCGCGAAGATCGCGTCCTGGCTCGGCCCCACGCGCAAATGGCTGGTCACCGCGCCGCCCTTTTGCGCCATGCCGGTCTGGTCCATGACCGTGCAGCCCTTGCCCTCGATATGCGCGGCCATGCCGAGCACCGCGCCGACGGTCAGCACGCCGGTGCCGCCGATGCCGGTCACCAGTACATCGTAAATCGTGCCGTCGCCCGCGACCGCCGGCATCGGCAATGCCGCGATCAGATCGTCGTAACGGCTGCTCCCCGCATCGCCACGCTTCGCGATCTTCGCGCCGGACACGGTGACGAAGGACGGGCAGAAGCCTTTGAGGCAGCTATAATCCTTGTTGCACGAAGACTGGTCGATCTGCCTTTTGCGGCCGAACTCGGTCTCCAGCGGCAGCAGCGACATGCAGTTGGACTGGACGGAGCAGTCGCCGCAGCCCTCGCACACCGCTGGATTGATGAAGACGCGCTGGTCGGGATCGGGAAAAGTCCCGCGCTTGCGCCGCCGCCGCTTCTCGGCAGCGCAGGTCTGGACATAGACGATGGCGGACACCCCATCCACCTCGCGCAACGCGCGCTGTACCTCGTCCAGCCGGTCGCGATGCAGCACGCGGATATCGGCCTCGGGCCGGTTCGCGCCCGTGAAATCATCGGGTTGGTCGGTGACGATGACGACGGGCGAGACGCGCTCGGCGACAAGCTGGCGGACGATGTCCAGCGGCGTCGGTGATCCCTCCACCGGCTGCCCCCCGGTCATCGCCACCGCGTCGTTGTACAGGATCTTGAACGTCATCCGCGCGCCCGCGGCCACGGCGGCGCGGATCGAGAGGATGCCCGAATGGGCATAGGTGCCGTCGCCCATATTCTGGAAGATATGCGGCATGTCGACCAGCGGGCCGACCGAGACCCAGGGCATGCCATCCCCGCCCATCGGCATCGGCATCATCGTGCGGCGCTCGGGAATGAAGGCGGCCAGGCCATGACACCCGACCGCGCTGATCGCCATGCTCCCCTCGGGCAGCCGCGTGCCGCTATTGTGCGGACAGCCCGAACAGAAGAAGGCCGGGCGGATCCGCGTCGCGGCGGCACGCTGCGCCGCCCGCGCCGATGCCTCGGCAAAGCCCCGAAACCGCGCGGCGATCGCGTCGTCGACCAGCCCCAGTGCATCGAGCCGCGCGAAGATCGCCGCCCGCACGCTGCCCGGTGAAAGCTCGCCCACCGCCGACAACAGCGGCTGGCCCGCACCATCGCGCTTGCCGGTCAGCGCGGGGCGTTCGGGCAGCGCGAACAGCGCGGCGGCGATCTGCTCCTCCATCACCGGGCGCTTTTCCTCGATGACGAACAGCTCGCGGCTGCCCCGCGCGAAATCGGTCAGCCCCTCCGGCTCCAGCGGCCAGATCATGCCCGGCTTGTAGAGCCGCACGCCGAGTGCCGCGCAGCGCGCCTCGTCCAGCCCCAGATCGTCGAGCGCCTGGCGCACGTCGAGATAGACCTTGCCCGCCGCGACGATCGAGAGCGTGCGCCGTTCGCCGTCGATCACGACGCGATCGATCCCGTTCGCCCGCGCGAAGGCCTGCGCCGCCGGAATGCGGCGATTGACCGCCCAGTCCTCCTGCACAAGCGGCATGCGCATCTGGCGCAGCCCCAGCCCTTCGGCTGGCACCTTGAACCCCTGCGGATGCACGAATGGTCGCAACGGATCGGGCAGCGTCACCGACGCCGAATGGTCGAGCGTATCGGTCACGCATTTCAGCGAGACATACAGCCCGCTGTAACGCGACATCTCCCAGCCGATCAGGCCATATTCGATGATCTCCGCCGCATTGGCCGGATAGAGCATCGGGATCATCGCGGCGATCATCGTATGTTCGGACTGGTGCGCGCTGGCCGAGGATTTGCCGCCATGATCGTCGCCGATCACCACCAGCACCCCGCCATCGGGTGCCGATCCTTCGAGATTGCCGAGCTTCAGCGCCTCCATGCCGCGATCGGCGCCGACGCCCTTGGCATACCAGAGCGCGAACACGCCCTGATGCTGCGAGGTGCCGAACCAGCCAAGCTCCTGCGTGCCCCGCACGCTGGATGCCGCCAGCTCCTCGTTCAGCGCGGGCAGGAACCGGATATCCTGCGCCTCGAGCAGCGTCGCCGCGCCCCACAAGGCAGCGTCATAGGTACCGATCGGCGACCCGCGATAGCCGGAGATGAACCCCGCGCTCTTGCGGCCCGCCGCGCGATCGCGCCGCGCCTGGTCGAGCGGCAGCCGCACCAGCGCCTGGATCGACGACATGAACACCCGCCCGCCATCCTGCAGATATTTATCGTCGAGCGAGATGATCGTCTTGGTCATTGCGGCACGCGTCCGGACAGGCGGCTGCACCACTGCAACCCAGCCTCCGATCTAGCACCCGGCTCCGCGGCGGGAGAGGGGCTGGCACGAAGCACCCCTTGCCCATGGCTGCACAAGCTGGGTGGCATGGCCTCCAAACGGCATTCTTCTGCGCTTCCGTGGCCAAGCTCTCCTCCCTACGCGAAGCGTGGGGAGGGGGACCGCGGCGCGAAGCGGCGTGGTGGAGGGGAATTGCGATGCCTCATCTTCGCCTTAGCTGGCGGAAGTCGTACGACACCACTGCCGGATAGCGGCGCGTGGCGACGGCATCGTATTTCCCCTCCACCACCACGGCTCACGCCATGGTGGTCCCCCTCCCCATCAATGATGGGGAGGAGAAGTCGCACCGGCTCACGCAATGAAAGGATCCCGGACACCAATGTACGAAGGCCGGAACCCATAAGCTGAGGGGCCTGCGCATTTGGCATCCCCACCGGGGCCTCACGGCAACAACCGCCCACCATCCACCACCAGCATCTGCCCGGTCATATAGGCGGCAAGATCAGACGCCAGGAACAAAGCCGGCCCCGCCATGTCCACCGGGCTCCCCATCCGCCGCATCGGGATCTTCTTCAGCTGCCGGCCCAGCCGATCGGGATCGGCGGTGGTGACGCGCGTCAGCTTGGTATCCACCAGCCCCGGTGCGATGCCGTTGATCCGGATGTTATGGCGGGCCCAGGTCTCGCCCAGCGTCCGCACCAGCATATGCACGCCCGCTTTCGACGCGGCATAGGCGGGATTGCCGATCGAGGCATGATATCCCGCGATCGATCCGAAGATCACCGCACTGCCGCGCGCCGCGGACAACAGCGCCTCCACCTTGATGCAGCAGGCCATGACGCTGTTGAGATTGACGTCGACGACCTGGCGGAATGTCTCCATCTGGAATTCGCGCCGGTCATAGGCAACCGCCCCCTGGCAGGTGACGAGCACGTCCAGCCGGTCGAACGGCAGCACATAATCGGCCAGCGCATCGAAATCGCTGACATCGACGCGGGCATGATGCAGCCCCGACAGATCGGATCCATCCTCCGCGCGATACGCGTCCGCCTCGCGCGTGCCCCACACATGCACGTCCGCACCCTGCGTGCGAAACGCCTGCGCCACGCCATTGCCGATCCCGCTCGATCCGCCGACGACGAGCACGGTCTTGCCCGTGAAATCCAGCAACGCCGCGCTCATGCCCCTCCCTCCCGATCGCGGGCGGGCATGGGCGGGCGGGGGCGGGTGGCGATCGGCTGCATGACGATGCTTTACGCCAGCCACCGATTTCGATGTGGTCCGGCGATGCACTGCCGCTAGCCTGTGGTCGCAGACCCGTCATGCCTGATGCGGCGCCGGCCTTGCCTGTAGGGGCCATCAGCCATTGCGACAGCTGCGCAAAGCGCCGCAGCCCCCACGCAAGCTATTGTCCCTGCGCGGCATATCGCGGAAGATTGGCGGCTCGATCGGCATCCGCTTATGCATCCGGCATGGGCCGCGCCGATCGCCTGGAGCGCTTCCCGAAACAGCGGGAACCGGTTCAGGGCGCGGCACATCGCCAATCGGGGAAGGTCTGGGACATCGATCAGGAGACGGCCAAGCGTTCGCCCAGGGTGGGCTCCGTCGCCGCGACGATCGCGATCCTGCGCCTGCTCGCCTCGGTCGATCAGCCGCTCGGCGTCAACGCGATCGCGCGCCGCCTCGAACTCACGCCCAGCTCCTGCTTCAATATCCTGAAGACTTTGGTGGACGAGGATTTCGTCAATTTCGACGCCGCGACCAAGGCCTATTCGCTGGGCGGCGGCGTGATCGCCATCGCCCGCCGCGCGCTCGATCCCGCATCCGCCTTCGAACTCGTCCGTTCGCGCGCGGAGGATTTCGCGGAGCGCCGCTCGGTCACGGTCGGCCTGTGGCGCGTGATCCGGCGCCAGCGCATCATGCTCGTCGGCTATGCCGCCGGCGCGACCAGCATGCGCATCCATTTGACCGTGGGCCAGCGCCTGCCCTTGCTGATGGGGGCCGTCGGCCGCTGCATCGCCGCAGTCGAGCATCTCGACAATGCCACGCTCGAACGCCATTTCGCCGAACTCCGCTGGCAGGATCCCCTGCCGCTCGCCGAATACCGCGCCGAAGTGGAGGAAACCCGCCGCAACGGCTGGGGCCTCGACCAGGGCCATTTCATCCGCGGCGTGACGACCATGGCCGTTCCGGTGATCAACGCCGCGGGCACGGTGTCCAACTGCATCTCCGCGACGATGTTCACCGGGCAGTATTCGGCGAAGGTCTTTCCAGAGATCGCGGCGGAGCTGAAGGACATGGCGGATTGGGCGGCGCACCGGCTGACGGGGCGGTAGGGGGCGTTTACCGGGCTGCGGCCCATGGCCGGAATTGAAGCAGGCAAGGCGTCGGCGCGCAGATCGCGTCGTTCGCGGCGACAGTCGCGAACGACTGCAGTCGCCAGGGCCAAGTATAACCTTCCACAGGAGGGGTCGGCATGGTGTGGAACTCTGCCATGAGCAGTCATCGGGGTTTGTAAAGCGCCCGTCCGCGATTCCTGTTGCTCGCGATCATGAGTCAATTGAGTCTAGACAGACGCTCCGCCTGCACGACTCGCCTGGTGACTATCGGTCCAAAGGATCAGTCAGGTCAGAGTCAGATCATCTGGATTTCCGTGGTGCCGGAGTTTCAGAAAATGCCGACGCTATTTTGGGGATGATACTGTCTCGGCGCAGTTGCACATGGCTGCCGCCTTGACCAAAAGGGTGGCGTTAGAAGGAAAGCGGGAATTCCAATGGGCGACCCACTAATCACGCCTGCGATCATTGGCGCGAACTGCCTGATCGGGCTGGTCGCGGGACCGGTGAGCAATCGCGCGGACTGGGTGTTCGTCGCAGGCGCGCGAAAGGTGGGCGGCATTCTGCGGCTCGGCACGCCGAAGCAGAACCATCACATCATGCGCGCGACGCTGGCAGCTTATGTCGAGGCGATGCGTGATATGGCCAATGCGTGTGCCGTCGTCGCCGACGATGGGAGCAGCAAAGCGGCAGCGAAGGAGCTCTCCGCACTCACACGTCGCGGCGAGTTCAAGGATTTCCGTTATGACGGTGAGCATTTTCCGCTGGCGGATGCGAACGCGGCGATCGATCGGATGTTTTCGGGCGGTATCGCGTCAATCGATGGCGGCGGAAGCGAGGCCGAGCATCGCGCCTTCGGACGTGCTGTGGTGCAGGACATCGCCGTCTGGGGCATTACGCTAAGCGAAATTCAGACACGGTTGTTCACCGATGGGATCGGCGAGCATGCGCCGTGGCATCTGCGCTTCCGGATCGCCTTTGGCGAGGAGTTGATTCGCGACGTGGCGGCACGATCGATATTCACGCAGGAGCGACTGGGTGAGATACGGTCCAACGGCATTGTGCTCATTGACGCCATCGGCGACCTGGCGACGCGTCTGGACCAGGGATTTGAGGCGCAGACGCGCGAACACGAGGCGCTGATGGACGTGCTGTCGGCGTCGACCAGGGAAACGCATGGCAAGCTCGATGATCTTGAGCAGTTGCTCGGCCAGGTCTACGCGCGCGGCTCGCATGCCCAGACGCCGAGAGCCGCCTTTGGAGCACATGCGGATGATGGCGTCGGCACGATATTCTCGCTCGCTGCACCGAACTCGATCATTGTGGGCTGGTATGCCGCACCAGGCGACTGGTGGGAGAAAGTTGGGCGTTCGCTCAACGGTGCACTGGATCGGCTATCGGGTGCCGGGTTGCTGGTGCCGCAGCACTGGGACTTTTGCGCGCTCAAAGGCAGCTTGGCCGCCCCTCATGCCCAGGAGGCCTTGTGGCGGCCCCTGTCCACGGCCAACAGCACGCACATCGCCACCATTGTTCATATCGGCAACTATTCATCCCCGTTTCTGCCCGTCGACGGCCAATTCGAGCGACGCCTTGCCAAGCTTGGCTACCTGGCCGCGGAGGCCGGAGCGCGGGGCTTCATCGACGCCAGGCACCTCGATGTGCTGAAGCGACACGCCATGGTCGACGCCGGGGCCATTCCCATCACCGCAGAAACGCGGCTGATCGCCGAGACGATGCTGGCCGAAAGGCCGCTGGTGGTGTGGGACGGGAGCGGTAGCGCGAAGGCTCCGGAGGTCGAGGCGCTGCTTGCCTGGCTACGGGACAACAATGTCGCGGTGCTGGATGGCGCGCGCGTCACGGACAGCGACGATAGCTGGGCGCTCGGTTTTGTCGCGGAGATATTCGGCATCCGTGCCGACCAGATTCCCAATCCTTATCGCAAGCTCGACCATTATTCGCCCGGCGATGCCGGAAATTATTACGGTCGCGACGCGCAGGCGGATGTCGCCCGGACGTGGTTGCAGGATGCGCTGAACGGCAGCGCGCCCGCCTGTCTTCGCATCGGTGGCAGCAGCGGGGTTGGCAAGTCGTCGTTTCTCAATGCCAGGTTGGCTCCCATGGCGCGGGAACGGTGGCTGACCTATGTCACCTTCCGCCCGACCGACTTCGACGCGGCACCCAATGCCGTCTTCTCTCCCATCCGCGATTTCTGCCGTGTGGTGGAGGATGCGGTCGGCAAATCTGCCTGTCTCGACGATCATCCGCTCATCAAGGCCCGCGACCTCGACAAGGCAAGAAGCGCGGCTGCGAAGTGGATCGCTTCGCTCAGAAAGGCCGGAATCCGGCTGCTGATCGGTATCGACCAGTTCGAGGAGATACTGGACAACATCCAGAACGGCTGGAACCGCGAGGCATGGAGCAGCCTGCTGGACCTGTTGTCCGAATTGCCCTCCATCGCCGGCACGGTGCTGGCCATCACGCTGGAAACCAGCCGGGAAACCATTCTGGAGCGGGACTATGCGGATACGCTCTATGGCGGGGCAAGGATCATCCTTCTGGAGGACGGCCAGGCAGCATTCTTGCGACAGGTCATCACCGAGCCGTTTGCCGCCGCCGGCTTCAAGCTGGGCGAAGATGTCGTGAACGCGCTGATCACGGATACGCAGGGGCACCAGGCGGACATCGGTAACAGCTCTTCCGCGCTGCCGCTGTTGTCGCTCAGGCTGTATGGCCTGTTCGACCATCTCTGCCAGAAGCGCGCCCTGCCGACCGGAACCGTATCGGGCAGCTTCGGCGGTGCCACCGGCGAAATTACGCTCGACGAGCTGGAAGATGTGTCGCTCAGCATCGCCGAAGAGATCTCGAACCTGGCCAACCAGGCATGGATCGATGCCGGAAGCGGCACGCAGGACGATCTCGACCAGTTCATCAGACCCTATGTCCGTGTCGTTCCGACCGAGAATGGCAGCTTGAGCCGCATCGTGCTTCAGGCCGTGCCGCAGCGTGGTTTCTATTCGATGGCCAACGGCCAGTCGGCCTTCATCCGGCGGCGCTTGCTCGTGCCGACGGCAACAGGCTTTCGTCTCGTCCACGAATCGGTGATCCGCCGTTGGAGCATGGCAGCCGCCTGGCTCGAGCAGGAGCGGGAGTCGCTGCTGCGACAGACGGCGCTCGCCAATGACGCAATGCGATGGCATGCGAAGGGACGGCCTGCCCTGATCGAACCCAGCGCCGAAGACATTGCGTTGGCAGCGCGTTTCCTCATGGCATCGGTCATGGACTGGCTCGACCATGACGACCTGCCGGATGCCACGGCGATCGAGCGCGAATATTATCTGGCGTTGTTCAGCCACGCCGACGATCCGAGAACCGAAGTCCCGGCATCGGCCAAGGGCAGCACCTATATTTATCTCGCGGCATGTTATGGCATGTTGGATCTGCTGGAACGCTTCCTTGCGAAGGACCGGGAGGCCATCAATCTGGAGCGCAAGGGGGATCGGGGCACGCCGCTGATGGGCGCCTCGTGGACGTCCGCGACAGTGGTGGCAAAGCTGCTCGAATGGGGCGCCAATCCAAATGTCGTGATTGACACGGGTTTCATGCCCGTGGACGCGGCGATTTGGGGAGGCCAGCAGGCTGTCTTCGACCTCCTGCTGCCGCTCACCGATCCCGTGCTCGCGTCCGAAATGCGGAGCAATCCGCTTTACAGCGCAGCCTGTCGAAACCGTCGCGATATGATGGACGGGCTTGAGAGAGTTGGATTCAGGCACGATGCCCCGGCCCAAGGCGGAACAACGCCGCTACTGGGGGCTGCCTCCGGCAGTTCCGTGCAGATGTTCGAATATTGCCTCGGCCGTGGGAACGTGCTGGCGCGGGACGCCCGCGGCTTCAATGTTTTCGACATCGCCGCCGCCCGGGGCAATCTGGCGTTCCAGCGGATCCTGATCGAACACCCGGACGGGCTCGATGCCCTCGTGCCCAACCCGTATAACGGCACGACTGCACTGATGCTGGCCGGCGCGGGACATATGGCCAAGACCATGGCATTCCTGTTGCAGGCCGGGGTCGACCCGAACGCCCAGATGACCACCGGTGAAGAGAAGGGGCGAACCGCGCTGCATTTCTGCCTCGACTGGCTGAGCCGGTGGAAGGACAAGGCGCCGCGCTACGTGATCGAGAAAACCAGGGCCGCTTTGGAGGCATTGCTGGCGTCCGAGACGATCGACGTGGGCATCGTCTCGGGCAAAGGCGAGACTGCCTATGGCATGCTGGTCCATCATGAAGACATGCGTGCGCTGATCGCAGAGCATCCGACTTTCCAGTGGTCGAACCTGCCGGCCTCGATGGAAACGCCGATCGAGCGGGCGATCGCGGACAAGGATCGCGCGCTCGTCGATCATCTGCTGCAGGACCATCGCCATCGCCGCGTGATCGACCGCGTCAATGCGGCAGGAGGGACGCCGTCCTCGGCGATGATCGACAACAATATGGCGGATCTCGTGGTCGAGTTGATCGCGGCCGGTCTGGTGTCGCCCTGGCGCGAAGCATCGAACTACCAGGGGCTGCTGCCGGCCGCCCTCGCGACCGGCGACGACCGGCTGGTGCGCCTGATTCTGGAGCACATGCCTGAACGGCTGACGCCAGGCCAATTGGCCACGCTGGTCAACTGCAAGATTGTCTATGGAGAAGCGCGGGGCTTCGATCTGGACGACGCCGTCTTCGGCCGGGCACTGGCCGCGATTTCCAATGCGGCCGATCTGACGCCCGCACTGGAAAAGGCCGGCCAGCTCGGCAACACGACTCTCGTCGTGAGACTTATCGAGGCGGGGGCCGAATTCTGGAATGCTGATGACTGGGGACGGACCATTCTGGACCGGGCGGCGGACGGTGTCCGGAACGCCCCGGCGGTGGTGGCCGCCGTCCGGAAGCATCAGGAGTTGCGGAAATGGACTGTGGAGAAACGCGCTATCCTGGCTCGCGGCGATCTTCAGCAGATCGGGGTGATCCTCGCACAGGAACCGGAGGGGGCCATGATCGATAGCTGGGGGCGGCACCCCGCCGATCTGGTGCCCGATTCCATCCAGGACGAGGTGCGGCGATTGGCCGGCATGAGCAAGGAGGAGCGGGGATGAGCTACCTGGATTTCTTTCACCCCGACCATCCGGACTGGTCGGACGCCGGGACAGCGGTGCCGAACGCCATTCGCGAAGAAATGCCTCAACTGAGCTGGACCAATGTTACGGTGCGGCAGCGCACGCTGCCATTCTATCCCGATCTGAAGCTGCTGGTGATGCGGGGAGAAGACTGGGCGCCGCCCGGTCTATTCATCTATGCGCTGCAGAAGGATGACGAGGTCCGCGTTCTGTCCGGTAAATCCCCGCCAATTCATGCGTTCAATGCCGAGGGGCACCTGACCCTCACCGCCGACAACGTGATTTCATACCTGCAGTTCTTCTGCTTCTTCGTCCATGGCGAAGAAGGTCCCTTCTACCTTGTCTCCGACAGGAGCTCGGATTACCTGCCCGCCGGCCTGAGGCAGGGGACCAGGACCGAGGCACTGGCGAGCGCGCAGGACGATTTTGCGGCGAGGTACCAATCCGCCCGGTTCTTCGGGCAGTCGCCGGATGCCAAGTGGCGATGTTCCGGGACGATCCTGTATGCGAACGCCATCTTCATCGCTGACTTCCTGGTGCAGAAGGGCGGCATGATCGAGATGGTCAGCGACACGCCGGTGCTCGCCGATCTGCCGGTGAAGATCTGGGCACCGATCGCTCCGCCCTCTGAAACCAATGCCACGCTGCACTAGAGTCGTCTCACATTAAATCATCACAGCCTCAACCGCTCATTTTGCATTCGGGGCCTTGATTTCAAACGAAGATTCTTCTGCAATATGAACGCCCGCAAACACGTTCCCGCCGCGAATTTCAAACAGAGAATAGTCGTTATATTGACCTAAATTATATCCTTTGACCTTGATCTTCTTGCCGACGAAGGGGAGGTAGCCTTCGGCTGCGATCTTCGTCAGATTGTCTCTGGAATAGGTCTGCGAACGATCCAGAAGCATCACATGGATGGCCGTTTCCAGTTCTGACGTCAAAATCTCCTTCAGGCGTTGGCCGTTGTTTTCGGACAGGCCGCCTTCTCCAGCAAGCGGCAGCGGCTTGCCTTCGCAGCAGAAATATTTTGTCATTCTGGCAGATTCGCCGGGAGATCCGGAACTGAGCGTCGTTTTCAGCGCGACATAGGGACGAACGTCGGTCTCGTTCACGAAGGTGATCACGACATAAGGCACCACCGAGAGCGTGCCGCCACCCGAGTTGGGCGATAGCGTGAATTTCTGCGCGTATGCGTCACCCGCCACGATGGCCCCGGTCATCTCGGCGGCCTTTGCCGCCACATCAAAGCGGAGCCTGTCCTGCACATTCCCTACCGCCCCCTTGCCGGCATCGGCATTGGCCGCGCTCTGCGCGAGCATGCCGAAAATACCGAAAACGGCGCCTAGCGAGCCGCCCTTTTGATGCCCCGAAATGATGACATTGCTGTCAGGGATGCGATGGGCACCCATTGGAAGATCGGTCAGGCCAGACGGTCCCTTGTCCGGATAGATAATTGTCGTCGTCGGCGCTTCCGTCGGCGCCGCGCCGGTCTGACCTTGCCCGGCATCTGCCTGTGCCGCCACTGTGGACAGACTCGCGACTATAGCGAGAATGACTTTACGCATCATTTTATCCCTTAAAGCTCAACCCAAGACGCCGCGCTCTTGCTGTCGGTGAATCGGGCTTCTATTTCCAATATGGATTACGGCGGCAGGTGAAAAGACCTTAAAATGCTCGTTCGGTTTCTCGGTCCTGTAGGATTTATACCAAGGTTCGATGAGTATGACTCATCGAACATCGTAATTGCAGTGATAGGTGCAACAATCTATAAATTCTTGCCGCGCTCCTCCGCCCCTTCTTCAGGTTAAGATGATCGAATCCGGGTCTTCCATCAGGGTCTTTTTGCACCGCGTCTTCGGATCATCGATGCTCTTGCGCCAACTGGTGTGGCTGGAGCGTACGGCCTCACTGACCTGTCCGAGCAGGGTGGTATCGATCTTGTACTCGTCGATGATCCGCATCCTCCCGATAGGATCGTTGGGATAGGTGTTCCGCCGATATTTTCGCGGTTCGATGGCAACGTCATAGACTGTCAGCGCATCCACGCCGCTGCCCCAGGCCACCAGACTCTCGACCGGCATTGTGAGTTGCCGAAGGGAACCACCGCTCAGAAAATCGCCTTTCAGCGCCGGCGGAAGGAGGTGCTTCGCAAGAAATCGATCTCCTCCCTTCTCCGCGATGAGCGTTGCTTCGTCGCGCATGACGATCGATTGAAACCAGCGCTCCTGCTTGCGCATCTTTTCGCGGTAACCGGAAGGGCTCGAAATGGTGAGTTGGGCATAGGCGGCCGGATCCTTGCCGGGCTTGAGCCACAGCGTCGGATTCGACCATGCGATCGTGATCCGGCTTTCGGCATTCGGACCGATGTGGAGCAGCTTCCCTGCGGGCTGCTGCGGCCACTGCCGCGAGATCGTTATGCCCCATCGGGCGCGTTCTTCGTGAACGGCACCCCCTTCGGTAAATATAATATTGAACTCCAGCGTGCCGCCGAATGTCTGGAGCGGGCCGCGATGGCTGCACTCATACATGGTTTTGGGCCAATCCGGTTTCGGCTGTTCGTCGGCGCTAGCTGGAGCGCCGATGGCCGTGGCGGCGATGAGCGCGTAGGCCGCAATGCTTTCAATCATCGGCACGTGGCGCCCCCTGCTTTCAGTCTTTTCTGCGAGAAGGCCGAAATCGGCGCAATGCTTACCGCATCCGTATCGGAGCGATCCGGGATTCTATTACGGCGACAAATGTAAAATCCCATAAATACCCGCTTCGGCTGCTCGGGGCCGCAGAGCTTACGGATTTCGCACCTGCCACCGCAATCGCACTATTTCGTCTGGAAACGCACACCAACACGGAACGCACGGCCGAGAATGTCACTCTGATTGTTTGCCTGTACATCGCCGATAGGAATCAGGATCGGGTCGCGATCGAGCAAGTTGGTGACGTTGAAGAACAGTTCGCCTTTTGCGCGACCCACCTCGACCTTGGCGGCGAGATTGAAGTCGGCGTAGAAGGCGCCTGCCACCTTGTTGTTGTCGACAGTCTGGAATTGCGTGGTCGTTACCGGGCACCCGGTCTGGCACTCGATATTGGTGTTCAGATACACACCGGAGCCGATGCCACGGCCGGTCGCCGTCATCGAGAAACGTGGCGTATCCAGGGTCGCCGAGACCCGGTACAGCCATTTTGGCGTCGCGGGCGAGTTCTGGGCCGTGCTGCCGAGCGCACCGACGGAATTGATCGGCACGAGGCCCGGAATCCCGGTATCGAGGATATTGTCGATATTGCGGGTGGTCAGTGCACGCAGGGCCAGCATGCTGTCGGAACCGATTGGCATGCGATAGCTGACTTCGAAATCGATGCCCTTCACCAGCTGGCTGGCCAGGTTGAACGGCTTGGTGCGGAACAGGAATTGCGCGGGGTTCGCCGGATCGACGCTGTAAGCCGCGCAGAATTCCTGCTGCCCCTGGAAACAGAGGTTGATGATATCCTGCGGCCCGAAGCTGCCGATCGCGTTCCTGAGATCGATCCGGAAATAATCGATCGATGCGGAGAAGCCCGGCAGGAAGCGCGGCTGGAGCACCACGCCCAGATTGAGCGACTGCGCCACTTCCGGCCGCAGGTCGGTATTGCCCGTGGTCGTCGAAAGCACGGGAACGCTCAGCAGCGGGGGAGCGCCGGTGGCCGGGTTGTTGCGAAACGGATCGTTGATCACCGTCGTCTGGGTCCGGCCCGCGGCGAAGAATTCCGCCAGGTTCGGTGCCCTTATGTCTCGTGAGCGGGTCACGCGGAACCGGATGTCGGGAATCGGCTGCCAGGTGGCACCCACTTTCCAGGTGGAGACGTTGCCGGACGTCGAATAGTCGGTGGCGCGGAACGCGCCGTTCAATTCAAGCCCCAGCCCGACCGGTACGACCGTCTCGAGATAGGCTTCCTTGACCTGATAGCCGCCGATATTGGGCAAGTAGTTTCCGACACCCCAACCGCTTTGGAATTCCGTGGGAACGAAGCCGGAGATCTTCTCCTTGCGATATTCGGCGCCGACGGCGACGCTGACGTCGCCCGCCCAGGTGGCGAACGGCGTAACCGACAGGTTCACGCCGGTGACGGTCTGTTCGATCTTCTGCTCGCGGTACGGATCGCCCAGCACGTAATTGATCGCTGCCGGACTGGCGACGCCCGTTCCGAGCTGATTGAGCGGCTGGCAGCCATTGCCGGGCGCGGTCAGCGACGACCGGCAGACGATCGTGCCGGCGGGAACGCCAAGCAGGTTTCCGGCAGGGGCGAACACGGCGTCCGCGGCAAGCGCCAGCCTGGACGTGTTCGTGATATTGTATAGCTGTTCGCGCGTGTCGGCGCGGCCATACTGGCCATAAACGTCCCATTTCGCGGGTTTCCCGAACAGCTCGAACTGGCCTTCGGCGCCGATCAGATAGCGCTGGGTTTCGCGGCGGTTGTTGCTCATCCGCACGCCGAGGTCGTAATTGCTGGTGCCGATCGTGACGGTGTTGATGCCGGCCAATCGTGCGGCGCCCAGTGCGTTGCGGAGATAGGCGTTGTCGTTCCTCAACGTGACCGACGCGCCCGACGTTATGGTGCTGTTGCCGCTGCCGACCGCAAACAGGGTTTTCTGCGTATTGTAGGATGCCTGGGCGAAGATCTCGATCGACGGCGTCAGTTCGAAGCTGACCCGGCCGAACACGCCGCCGCGATCCTCCTGCGCATCGAGGCCGACGTTGCGCGTCGAATCGTTCAGCATCCAGTCTCCACCGACGGTGCGGACGCCATCGGTGATGGTGCCATAGGCATATTGATTGATCGAACCGCCCGGGCCGAAATAAATGCCGCGCAGGCTGTTCGCCGCAACGCCCGAACCGGCGATCGCCGTCGAACTGTTGATGATGCCACCCGGCAGCGCGTTCGACACGCCGGCGCCATAGCGTCGCAGGAACTGGGGTTGACCGTTGCCGGCGACATAGGCTGGATTTGCGACCAGGCGGAGGCCGCGCTGGTTCCATGCCCGATCGGTCTGGAAGATGCCGTCGCGATGCGCCCATTCGCCACTCAGCAGTGCATGGCCTCGCCCATCGGCGAACGATATGCCCGCGGCCCCGCTGATGGAGTAGTTGAAACCATCGCCCTGCCCGGTGATGCCCGTGTCTGCAGACAGCTTCAGGCCCTTGAATTTCTTGTCGAGAACGAAGTTCACGACGCCGGCCACCGCGTCAGAGCCATAGGCTGCCGAGGCGCCGCCGGTCACCACCTGAACGCTGCTGACCAACGCCTGGGGAAAGGTGTTCACATCGACGAGCCCGCGTTCGTTCGACACCACCGAACGACGGCCGTCGAGCAGCACCAGCGTTCGGGCGGTGACGCCATCCAGGTTGCGAAGGTTGATCGTGTTGATGCCCGCAATGCCGTTGCTGAGCGCCGCGCGGGAATTGCTTGGTCGAACGCTGTTCGCGACGGACGGCAGCTGATTGACGAAATCCGCGAGATTGTTCGTGGGCGAGGAGTTTTGAATGTCCTGCGCGGTCAGCACCGTCAGCGGCGTGGGTGACTTATAGCCATCTCGAACGACCCGCGTTCCGGTGACGACGATCTCCGCATTCGCCGCGCTCTGGTCGCGCTCGACATCCTGGGCCGCTTCGACTTCGGACTGTGCGAAGGCAGTCTCCGCCACCAGCAGGCTTGCGATCAGTGCCACTCCACTGATTCCGGACCGAAATGCGCTACCGGCGTTGAATTTCGAGACGTTCATATGCTCCCTTTCGTGATTGTGATCGATCGCCTTTGCCGGCGATTTCGACGTGCGTTCGCTGCCGGAACCGCGTGGAACGCGGCCGGACGGATGTGGCTTGCCTGAAAGGCTCGATCGCTAGCTCTTCGGCCTACCCATTTGATTGGAGCGGCCGGCGCTCGGGCCGATCGCCTTCCCGGTTGGTGACCGGTGAAAATCATGGCTGTGCCCGTGCACCATCGCTCGCCCCCCTGGCATGCCACGCGAGATTCGGTGACGGATCAACGGTAGGGGCCGTCCGGCCTCAAACAATTGATTAGTTTGAACACGTCGCTTCGAAGCTATTGAACTGAACGGATATCCCAGGCGGCGTCCGCGCCGGACCGGGATTGCCCCGCGATGACCGGTTACTTGACGCTGGACCTGCCGCGTCGCACAAAAATGCCTGCCTGGCGGGTGGAGAGCCAGCGTAAAGCCACACCGAACCGCGACGATTTTAGCCTGAAGATCGTTCATCAACTCTAGGGAATCTCATGAAAATCAACTTCGACATGGATCTCTTGAGGACGTTGATCGCATTCGCGGACACCGGCAGCTTCAAAGGTGCGTCGCAGCTTATTTCACGGACCCAGCCGACGGTGAGCACGCAGATGAAGCGGCTGGAGGAGATCGTAGGCGTGGAATTGTTCGTGAAGCGAGGGCGCGACCTCGCCTTCACCGAAAAGGGCAGCCGCTTTGCACTTCAGGCGCGGCAGATATTGGCGCTTCACGACAAGGTGGTCGACGAATGGCATCATGATAAGGTCACCGGCGAGGTGCGGCTCGGCATTCCCGACGATTATGCCCCTGTTATTCTGCCGAAGGTTCTGCAGAACTTCGCAGCAAAATATCACACCGTCTCGCTGGACATTTCGACCAATACGTCACCCGTCCTGATCAGGATGCTGAACGATGGCCAGATCGATATCGCCGTTGTCGCGACCACCGCACCGCTCGAGAACGACGTGGTGCTGCGACGAGAGGAGATCGTCTGGGTCGCATCGCCGGATCACGAAACGCACAGGCAATCGCCGCTCGCGCTCGCGCTGTTTTCCGATGAATCACCGATCTACCGCGCGACGCTGGCCGCGCTACAGCGTTTCCCGGACCGCGAGGATGGCAGCCCGCTGCAGTTTCGCGTCGGCGTGACGAGCAAGAGTTGCGTCGTGCTGACGACGGTCGCCAGGCATGGCTATGCGGTCGCGACCATGGCCCGCAGCGTCGTGCCGGAAGGATTGCGCATCCTGTCCGAAGCCGATGGCTTTCCTCAGCTCGGGCAGATCGCGCTGGTCCTGCGCGGGACGCCCGACAGCCAGTCGCTGGCCACCTCGCACCTTGCTCAGGAGATCCTCGATTTCTTCAAGGCCGTGCCGTCGGTCGAGTAAAGTTCGGCAACATCGGCGCCTGCGTTCAAGCCGCGATGATGCTCTGCACGAACGCCGGCGATTTGATGCCGGATCCCGACAGCAGGACCACGGTGGTCTCGCCCGGCTGAATCTCGCCCGCCGCGACCAGAGAGCAGAAGGCGGCGTGCGCCACCGCCGATGTCGGTTCGACGAACAGTCCCATCTTTGCAAGGTCGAACAGCGCGGTCGCAATCTCGTCTTCCGAAACCGCCAGCATGCGACCGTCCGATCGACGAACCGCCTCCAGCACCTGCCGAAGGCGAACCGGGAACCGGATCGAGGCGCCCTCGGCAATGGTCGGGGACACGGCGATATCGACCGGATCGAAGCTGTCGGCCCGATACGATGCCGCGATCGGCGCGCAATGTGCCGGCTGTGCACCGAACAGGCGGGGCAGGCGGTCGATCTCGCCCGCCGCCAACAGTTCCGAAAAGCCGATATCGCAGCCAAGGACGCTGCTTCCCGCGCCGGTGGTGATGATGATGTTGTCCGGCGCGCGGAACCCGAGATCCTCCCAGATCTCGTACGCAGTCATCTTCGTGCCCTGAAGAAAGAACGGATGCCAGTTATGGCTGGCGTAGAAGATTTCCTCCGCCTGGCGCAGCGCTTCACGCTCGGTTGCATCGCGCGATCCGGGGATCAGCTGAACCTCGGCGCCGAATACGCGCATCTGCGCAATCTTCGCGGGCGATGCACTCTCCGGTGCAAGCACCTTTACAGTCATGCCGGCGGCAGCGCCGTAGGCGGCGATCGCCGCGCCGCCATTTCCGGAACTGTCCTCCAGAATGGCAGCGATGCCGAGCTGGCGAAGAAAGGACACCATGACCGCGGCGCCCTTGTCCTTGAAGCTGCATGTCGGCGAAAACCATTCCAGCTTGAAAAGCGCGTTGCACCCGCCGACGGTCCGCTCGACCATCGGCGTGCAGCCCTCGCCGAGCGAGACGGGTTTGGCGACCTCGACGGGCAGCGCGGCGGCATAGCGCCACAAGCTGCGCGACGACCGGTCGATATCGTCGCGTGAAATGCCCGGCAGCGGCTCGATCATCAGTGGCGAACCACTTTCGGCGCGCCAGCGGGGCTGCGCCATGTCGAATGTCTGTCCGGTTGTCGGATCGATGAATTTCGCTTTGTAGTCTGTCATTTCCAGCCTTGGGCGCACCGTGCGCTGAATGAAGCAATGTGCATGGGCTCCCTGTGTCGTGCCGGGAAACGCCATTCAAATTAGTAATGTCGAAGCGACGTATTCAAGCCCTTTAAGTGTGCGATTTGAGCGCGCCACACATGGCTCGCGCTGGCAGACGGGGCACGGCCGGCTTGCAAGGTCCGCTTGGGGGTGGCCGCGAAACATGACTACACTTCGGCGGCGCCCTCATGCTACCCCCTCCGTTCGTGCTGAACCTTTCGAGATGTCGTCGGCCATAAGGTGACCATTGCCCGTCTTCTGTCGCGATGAAGAAGAACAGGGTTTCGACAGGCTCGGTCCGAACGGGGTTTGAAGAATCCGGGAGGGGAGCCGACGCATGTGGCGTAACTATCTGATCGTCGGGTTCCGGTCGCTCATGAGAAGCCGCACCTATGCGGCGATCAACATAGCGGGGCTCGCCATCGGCATGGCGGCCTGCGTGATCATCCTGATCTTCGTGCGCAGCGAGCTCACCTATGATCAGTGGATTCCCGAGGCGGACCGGACTTTCCAGCTTCAGACCTATTATACCGACATCGGTACCGGCGAGCAGGTGGACAACCAGATTGCCTCCTACGCCGCCAAGGCCGCGGTGAACAAGGATTTCCCGCAGATCGAGAGCAGCGTCCACCTGACCATGAGCAGCCCGTTGCTGATCCGGCACGGCCAGACGACCGAGATCCAGGACGTGAAGCTCGTCGACGGTCCGTTTTTCGACGTCCTCGCTTTGCCGCTCGTTCAGGGCGACCCGAAGACCGCGCTGGCGCGGCCCGGAAACCTGGTGCTGTCCGAAAGCGAGGCGAAACGCCAGTTCGGCAACCAGAATCCGATGGGCCAGACGCTGACCCTGGCCGCGCAGGGCGTTCCACAGGATTATCGCGTCACCGGCATCCTCAAGGACATACCGAAGAACTCGCATCTCAAGATCAGCATGCTCGCGCGGTATGACATCAATGCATTCTGGGCGGAGGCTCCGCACTTCCTGACTGAATATGGGTGGCAGTTGGGCCCGCTCTATTTCCGGCTGAAACCCGGCGCCGACGTCGCCGCGATCAATGCGCAGTTCAAGGCCTGGGAAAAGCGCAACATCCCGGATCAGGTCGCGGAAGGTCGGCGCACCAACTGGGGCGACAGCAACGATTTCGCGCTGGTCAATATCGGCGACATCCATCTCGGTCGCGCGCAGGTCGGTGCGATGACGCCGGGCAATGACCGCAGCTCGATCATGACCTTCGCGGTCATCGCGGTGCTCATCCTCGGCATGGCATGCGTCAATTTCGTCAATCTGGCGACCGCGCGGGCCAGCCAGCGCGCGCGCGAAGTGGCGTTGCGCAAGGTGCTCGGCGCCAATCGCCGCCAGCTTATCGTCCAGTTCGTCGGCGAGTCGGTCCTGGTCTCCGCGATCGCGATGCTGCTCGCGCTCGCGCTGACCGAACTCACTTTGCCGTTCATCGGCAGGTTCCTCGATGCGGACCTGTCGCTCCACTATGTCGGAACCGGGGGGCTGCTGCTTCTGGCTGCCGGGCTCGTGCTGCTGGTCGGCGTGGCGGGCGGCATCTACCCCGCTTTCTATCTCTCCCGTTTCCAGCCGGCACGCATTCTCAAGGCCAATAAGTCGGCGGCCGATGCGGACGGGTCGGGGCGACTGCGCAGCGCGCTGGTCGTCGCACAGTTCGCGGTGTCGATCGGCCTCATCGTCTGCACCATTATCGTCTATTCGCAGACGCTCTACGCGCGCACCTCCGATCCGGGTTACAGGCGCGACGGCCTGATCCAGATCTCGGGCATCGGCCGCCCCCAGCTCAATACGATCAGAGACACGCTGGTGCGCGAGATCGGCAAGACCGATGGCGTCACCTCCATCGGTCGAGCCACCATCGGCATCGACTCTTCCGCCGGCGCGGGGACCAACGCGCAACTCCCGGGCCGGGAGGAGCCCGTCACCCTCGCCTATGGTAACGTCGATACCGAACTCTTCGACACGATGGGGATCAAGCTGCTTGCCGGCCGCAATTTCGACATCAACCGGCCGGTTGACGACAGCACACGTCCCTTCCCCGCAGATCCGGCCGTCGAGCAGGCATTCGTCGCGCGCGGCGCGCACGTCGTGATCAATGCGCTCGCGGTGAAGCGGCTCGGCTACAAGTCGCCCCAGGACGCGATCGGCAAGCAATTCCGGTCGGTGATCGGTGCTGCAAGGTACGGCCCTGTCCCGATCACCATCATCGGCGTTGTTCAGGATTCGCGCTTCGGCTCGATCCGCAATCCGCTCGAGCCGATCATGTTCTTCTACGACCGCGACAGTCATGGCATCATGATGGTGCGCTACACCGGCGATCCCGCAGCGACGATGCGCCGGGTCGAGGCGGTGTGGAAACGGCTCGCGCCGGACGCACCGTTCAACGCCAGGTTCGGCGACGACATCGTGCGCGATCTCTACGAAGCCGAGGAGGCGCGCGGGCAGACCTTCGCCGCCTTCTCGCTGCTTGCGGTTGTGGTCGGCTGCCTCGGCCTGTTCGGTCTCGCCGCCTTCACCGCGCAGCGCCGCACCAGGGAGATCGGCATTCGCAAGGTGCTGGGCGCCACCACCTCCCGCATCGTGCGGCTGCTCGTCTGGCAGTTCGTCCGGCCGGTGATCCTGGCCAACATCATCGCCTGGCCGATCGCCTGGTGGGTGATGCGCGACTGGCTCAACGGCTTCGACGCGCGGATCGCGCTTGGGCCGTTGCCCTTCGTGGTGGCTGGCGTGCTGGCGCTGCTGATCGCGGTCGGCACGATCGGCGCGCACAGCTTCCGCGTCGCGCGCACCAATCCGATCCACGCGCTGCGCTACGAATAGGGCGGATGGGGCCGCCGATATCAGGGCGGCCCCGCATTTGGGGATAGCAGCTGCCGATCGCTCCCCCCAACCATGCCGTCGAACACCGTCATGGCGGAGAGGATCGATGACATTTCGCCCGACGAGCGATAGGTTGATGCCGGATCTGACGCCCGCGCAATCGCTCGTGGTCCTCGCGCGTGCCTTGTGGCGCGAAGGATATGACGATCATATCGCCGGGCACATCACGCTCAGCTGCGGTGATGGCACATTGCTGTGCAACCCGCATTATCTCTCCTGGACAGAGTTCACCGCGGCCGATGTGTTGCGGATCGATCTGGACGGGCGGGTGATCGAGGGCAGATGGCCCGCGCCTCTGGGCATCCCGCTCCATTTGGCGCTGCACCGCGCGCGGCCGGACGTGCACGTCGCGATGCACAGCCATCCGCGCTTCGGCACGATCTGGGCCGACATGCGGGAGCTGCCCGTCATCTATGATCAGAGCTCCAGCCTGGGCGGAGGACGGCTGGTTCTGGTCGACGAATATCCCGGCGCAGTGAATGCCGTGTCGGCGGCAGGCGAGGCGATCGCGGCAATGGGCGATGGCGACATGGCCTTGCTGGCCGGGCACGGCGTGTTCGTGACCGGCACCACCATAAGGGCCGTCCATCAACGGGCGGTCGCGCTGGAACAGCGCTGCCGCGCGGCGTGGATGGTCCGCGCAGCCGGCAGCACCGCGGAGCCGGCGGTCTCGACCGCCTGGCTGGACAAGATGTCGCGCAGCGACGGCAACGCCTATCTTGGCTTCTGGGAGGCGGCCGTCCGCCAGGCGTTGCGCGACGAGCTCGATCTGCTCGACCACGGCTGAGACTTCCCTCAGCGATCTCAATCGGCGCCCGTCCGGAGAGGCTGAATCGCTCCGCGATCGTCCACGGTGTGCGGACCGACGGAGATTGGGTGGAAAGCCGGCATATGTTGTGCTTCACTCCCGACAGGCGGAGGCGATGCTATGCCACGACGTGGTCGGATAGCGCTGATAGCAATGGTTGTGGCGATTGGCGCAGCCGGACTGTGGGGCTGGGGTCGCTACTACGACGCCATTCTTTGGCCTGAAAAGGTGCAGCGCGAAACGCTTGGCCGTAAACTCGTAGCCTTCAAAGAGCAGATTTCCCGTGAAAAGGCGGTTGCGTACGGGCAGGGCTTCATAAGGTGGCAGTATCGGGTGGCCAACCAGAATGCGCCGGTGCAATCGGTTTGTGGCAGTGTCGCTATCGAGCACTGCACCTTCACGCGCACCAGGCAGATTGAGAGCGAAGTTTCGCTAACGGTCAGCCTCGCCAAGGGCGTTTTGACCGTCGAGGAGTGGTGGAGTTGATTATCGCGATACGACCACAAATGCGGCGTTAGCTGACGGGCAGGATTCGGGCCTCGTCTACGGCGTCCGGACCGACCGAGAGTGGGTGGATTGCTGCGTTCCATTCGCAGGGTTATCCTGCCCGGATGACACCTCCTTGGATCGCCCACCCTAACATTCCAGCAGGCTCCATCGGCTGGAGGATGGGCGTTGGTGAAGACTATCTATGGGATTTCAACGAGTGGTTTGCGCGCAAGCATGATGATGCGAAGCGGCATTACGCGAATGAGAACCCCGCTCCGGTCGGTTGGGAACAATTCTACATCCGACGTGGCGTAGATTCCGCCTGACTAACAATCGCAAGTGCGGCGTTTGTAGCCAGTCCGCTATTATCGCCAGCCTTGGCTCTCCCGACCGACGGGATATGGGTGGAGAGCGGCTGGTCCGCTTTCGAGTTTGAGGATCGAGTTTGCGGCCGCGAGGCTCGGCCTATCGATACAGTCAGCCGTCCGCCAGTATGTGCGCCTACAAATGTGAGGAAGTCCGTTGATTTGACAACCAAGGCCTCACCTATGCGCAAAGTCGGATCGTCACTACACCTGTCACGGCGAGCAGAGGGATTTGAGGAGAGCGTGATGCGTCATTGGACTTTGTCGGCGGCGATTGGAGCGACCATCCTGATCTCTGGCGCGGGCTCAGCGAACCCGGCCCATGGTGTAATTTCAGGCGGCTATGTTCTGGACCGGGAGCGGAGCGACGACGCCTTTAAAACAATCGACAGCGCTATTGCAGGCATTTCCAGTGCCAAGCGCCCTTTCGCTCGCAGGAAGCTAATCAAGTCCATTGCGGTAGTTAGAATGAGAATCTCGATTGCAGGAAGTCGAGTCGGGATCACCTATGATGATAAAGCGCCTATCATCGTTTGGATAGGCGAAGATCCGGTCAAGTGGAAGCTCATTGAATCGCTTGTTTTTGATGTATCGGCAACAGCGAATGGTGAAGCGATTTCTTTAACATTCCATGGCGACGACAGTGATCGGATCACAACCTATCGCAGTGTTGGTCAGGATCTGGTGGTGGATACCACCATCGTCAGTCCATTGCTCTCTGCGCCGATTGTTTATAAGCAAATATTCAATCGAACGAACTGACAGGATTTACGAGGAAAATTTTCTGGTGAGAAACCGGAGCCGTCTTCGTTTCGTAGACGCGGAAGCCGGTCCCGATGATCTCTCCAGCGTCTGCTTTGAGGCGCGCTACGATCGTGAACGAACGGCAGCAATCGGGGCGCTTCCTGACTGGTCGGATTCAGCGGCCGTCCACGGCGCGCGGATGGCCGAAAGTGGTGGAAAGCCGTCTTTCCGTGAGCCGCAGGCTGCCGTAGCTTTATAGAAGGTCGTCGGGTCCGATTACCTCGTCGTCGCCTTGACGAAAGGTAACGCCATAAAGGGTCACGTTGTTCTCATCAGGAAGCAACATCGGCTGAGCACGTTTGCCGCTTCCAATCGCTTCGAGCGCCTCGCCGATGGTTCGCCCAACCAAAAAGCAAGCGGGATGGACATTGCTACGTCCGACAACCTGTCCGAGACCACTCAAATATAGCGTGGCGTGACCATCATCCTCTTCCGCGATGCTGACAAAATCCGTTTCGAGCGCCGCCGCCCAAGCGATCAGGTCCGATGCTCCTTCGGTCACGTGCTGAAACTCGATTGAGCATATATTCGGCGCTGGGTACGTCAGCGTGAGACCGCCAAGTTCGGCAAGAACTCTGTGTGCAGGATGATGGATTGGCACGCCTGAAGCTACATCAACTACGCGACCCTCGCTCCATCCTGCGGCTTCAAAAATCCGCCTCATGCTATCTGGAACTGTGCTCATTATTGGAAGCTACCCGATCGACCGTCATGTCCGCAAATGGGGCGATTCCAGCCGATCCGCTGCCGGTGTCCGCTGTGCCGAGCTGCAAGGGGTCGACTGGACGGTTAATCGCCGTTCTTGCGGCCCGACCCGAACGGGATTGGGGGCGGCTTCGCGTTTGAATCGCCGAATGCCGATCAGGACACCGCCGGAACCCCGCGCGACAGATTGATATCCAGATCCCGCACCGCCCGGCCCTGTGGCCGTTCGATCTGCTCGAACAGCCGGGAATATCCCATGCTCGCGATCTTCCAGCCATCTGCCTCGCGGACATAGTCGTCGTAATAATAGCCTGCGCCCGTCATCTCCTCGCCGCCCTCGATATTCGCGTCGCCGAAGGCGGGGTTGGGGCCGGTGAAATGGACGATATCCTGCAGCCGCCAGATGCCCGTCGCGCTGTCGGGGCCGGTCAGTTCGATCTCCGGATGAAGCACGATGTGGCTGCTATGGAATGTGCCGTCGAGCAGGCTGGCGAGAAAGGCGATGATGTTCTCGCGGCCGCTCTGGGTGAACTTGCCGTCATTGTACCAGACCCGGGCGTCGGCGGTGAAGCAGCGCGCGACGAGCGCCCAGTCCTGCGTGTCGAGGCCGCGGACATAGCGGTATTTGAGCTGGTGGATCGCGTGCAGCGTGGCGAGATCGGGAAGCGTCATGGTGCTGGCTCCTTGGGTCAGTTGACGAAGCCGCACTGGCCGCCGTCGATCCTGATGTTCGATCCGTTGATCCAGTCGGCCATCGGGCTGGCGAGGAAGGCGACGAGTGCGGAGAGATCGGCGGGCAGGCCGAAGCGACCCGCGGCAATGCCCAGCGCGCTCACCATTTCGGGCGCAACCTCTTCCCACGGGCGTCCGCCCGAGACCGTGGCGGCATAGCGGCGCAGCAGCGGCGTCTCGACATAGCCCGACGTGACGGTGTTGACGGTGATGCCCGTGCCCGCGAGCGTCTTGGCCAGGCTGACCGCGATCACCGGCAAGGCCGCCTTCGACGCGCAATAGGCGGGCACCTGGTGCGGCAGCGGCATCGATGCGGCGATGCTGCCGATCTGGATGATCCGGCCCCAGCCCAGCCCCTTCATCGCGGTGGTGACCTGGCCGATGATGCGGACGGCGGAGAGCGTGTTGAGCTCGTACTGCTCGGCCCATTGCGCGGGCGATGTGTTGTCCCAGGTGAAGGCGTCGTCGCCGGTTCCGCCCGTCACATTGACCAATATGTCGATCCCGCCCAGCCGGGCCACGGCCTCGCTGGCGACGGCCGCCGCGCCTGCATCGCTGGTCAGGTCGCCGAGCGCGACGAACGCCTCGCCGCCGCGATCCTTTATCTCTTGTGCCACCTGGTCTGCGCGCGCGGCATCGCGGCCGTGCACGCAGACCCGCGCGCCTTCGTCGGCCAGCCTGGCCGCGACGCCGGCCCCGATCCCCGCGCTGCTTCCCGTGATCAGCGCGCGCTTTCCCGTCAGCTTCAGATCCATAGGTCTCTCCTCGCGACCGGGTGTACCGGAGCGCGGCCGGGAGCGATTACCCGGACGGGAGAAGCGGCTTGCCCCGCCGCGCAACGCGCGGGTTCGCGGCTGGGCAAGGGCGGGCACATGCACAGGCTGGCCCGCCGCTGTCGCTGTCCGCCGCACGATGTTACGCCGTGCATCATGATCGGAACGCCGCCTGCATTGCTCGATGAGATCCTCGACATCGTCGGCGCACGCGGCGTGCTGACCGGCGAGGATGTGCGCAGCCGGTCGTGCGATCCGTTCCGGCCGGTGCCGCCTTTGGCGGCGATGATCGTCCGCCCGGCAAGCACTGCCGAACTGTCCGCGGTCATGGCGCTGTGCAATATGCGCGGACAGCGCGTGGTGACGCATGGCGGCCGCACCGGCGTGTCGGGCGGCGCTTATACCGGCGCGGACGAGATCGCGATCTCGCTGGAACGGATGAACCGCATCGAGGAGATTTGCCCGATCGGCCAGCTTGCCGTGGTCGAGGCGGGGGTGACGGTCGAGGCGCTGCAGACCGCCGCCGCTGCCCAGGCCATGTTCTATCCGATCGATCTCGGCGCCAAGGGCACGGCGACGATCGGCGGCACGATCGCGACCAATGCCGGTGGCAATCGCGTGTTGCGCTGGGGCATGACGCGACAGAGCCTGCTCGGCATAGAGGCGGTGCTGGCCGACGGCACGATCGTCTCGGCGATGAACCGGCTGATCAAGAACAATATGGGATACGACCTGAAGCATATGCTGGTCGGATCCGAAGGCACGCTGGGCATCGTCACGCGCGCGGTGATGCGGCTGGTGCCCGCGCCGTCCAGCCAGTCGGTGGCGTTCGTCTCGGTGCCCGATCACGATCGGCTGCTCGCACTGCTCGGTCGCGCGCGGCGCCTGCCCACTTTGTCCGCGTTCGAAGTGATGTGGCCCGATTATTACGACCTGATTTCCGCCAATGGATCGGAATGGCGGCCGGTCGAGCCCGGCCAGGGCGCTTATGTGCTGATCGAGGCGATGGGCTATCATGCCGAGCTCGACCAGCTGGTCTTCGACGGCTTCCTGTCCGAAGCCTATGATGCCGGGCTGATCGCCGACGCGGTCACCGCCGCCTCCAACCGCCAGATCGCCGATCTCTGGCGCGTGCGCGAGGGGGCGGAGATCATCGTCCGGGATATGAGCCCGTTCGTCTCGTTCGACGTCAGCGTCGACATCAAGCATGTCGAAACCTTCGCCGAGCGCGCGAAGGCCGAATTGCGCGCCGTCTATCCGATCCTGCGTACCGCCACTTTCGGCCATCTCGGCGACAACAATATCCATATCGCCGTGCATGTCGGCGCCGATACGGTGGCGGAGGAAAGCAATGTCGAGCGCTGCGTGTTCCGCGCGCTGCGCGAATTCGACGGCGCAATCACCGCCGAGCACGGCATCGGCCAGCTCAAGCGCGAATTCCTGCCCGCGCACAAACATGCCGGCGAGATGGAGATGATGCGCCGCGTCCGCGCCGCGCTCGATCCCGGTCGGCTGCTCAACCGCGACGTCCTGTTCTGACGAGGGTTCATATGGCTGTACTGGAAAACAAGGTCGCGATCGTCACCGGCGCGGCAATGGGGCTGGGCCAGGCGATCGCCACGCGCTTCGCCAGGGAGGGCGCCAGGGTGTTCGCGGTCGATCGCGAGGATGCGCGCTTCCCGGCGGAGGCCGGGATCATCGAGACGCTGAAGATCGACCTGACCGATGATGACGCGCCGGCCCGGATCATCGATGCGGTGCGCGATGCGTTCGGCGCACTCGATATCTTGGTCAACAATGCCGGCATCGCGATCTCGACGCCGTTCGAGGATGAGACGCTGGAGAATTGGAACCGCATCTTCGCGGTCAACGTCACCGCGCCCTTCCGCCTGTCCCAGCTCGCGGTGCCGCTGATGAAGCAACGGGGTGGCGGCCGGATCGTCAATCTCGGCTCGATCCTGTCCGATCTCAGCCAGCCGGCAATGACCGCCTATACCGCGTCCAAGCACGCGGTGGCCGGGATGAGCAAGGGCATGGCGATCGACCTTGCCGCATCCAACATCACCGTCAATTACATCCAGCCCGGCGTCATCCTGACTCCCATGGCCAGCGCCCACATGACCGACCCCGCCGTCCGTCACGCACTGGAAACGGTATCGCCGATGCACCGGCTGGGCGATCCGGCCGAGGTCGCGGCGGCCGCGCTGTTCCTGGCGTCGGATCAGGCCAGCTTCACCACGGGCTCCGGCCTCCGCGTGTGCGGGGGTGCTGCGGTTACGTTGTAGCGAGAGCACTGACTCCCTCACCCCCTTTAGGGGGAGAGGGTTGGGGAGAGGGGGAAGTCGGGGCAGGATAAACCGCCGGCGCCAAGGACACCCCCGACGCCCCCCTCTCCCGATCTCGCTGCGCTCGATCACCCTCTCTCCCTGAAGGGGGCGAGGGTAGCGACGCTGTTCGCCCGACAGTCCTCCCCCCACCTTTGCCTCCACGCGCAGTCGGTCTTGCACCGCACCCGTCCGCACTTTTCCGGGCTCCTTCCACCGTTATGACGGTCTCTCGTTGCCTTGGGGTGGGAGATGATCGGTGCCGGTTCTGGACGTTCCACGCCCGGATTACATGCAGGACGAAGCACTCGCGATGTTCGAGCATGCGGCGGGCGGTTTCCTCGACGCGCATTGCGGACCCGATCAGCTTGCGGCCTGGCGTGAGGCGGGATCGACGCCGCCGGCCTTGTGGCGCGAAGCCGGCAAGGCGGGCCTGCTCGGCATGTCGATCCCGGAGGACTATGGCGGCGCGGGCGCGGATTTCCGCTTCGATGTCGCGCTGATCGAACAGCTCGGCCGCCGCCACGCGCTCAACTTCACCATTCCGCTGCACAGCGCGGTGATCGCGCCCTATATCCTCCAATATGGGACGGAGGCGCAGAAGCGCCGCCATCTGCCCGGCGCGGCCAGCGGCGAGGAGATCCTCGCCATCGCCATGTCGGAGCCTGCCGCCGGATCCGATCTCCAGGGCATGAAGACGACCGCAGTGCGCGACGGCGACGACTGGGTGATCAACGGGCAGAAGACTTTCATCTCGCACGGGCTGATCGCCTCCACCGTGATCGTCGCGGCGCGGACCGATCCGGCGGCGGGCGCCAGGGGCATATCGCTGTTCCTGGTCGACACCCGCACGCCAGGCTTCAGCCGCGGCCGGCTGCTCCACAAATTGGGGCAGGGCGCGCGCGATACGGTCGAGCTGTTCTTCAGCGACATGCGCGTGCCCGCGGAATGCCTGCTCGGGCGCGAGGGCGGCGGCTTCGCCATGCTGATGGATAAATTGCCGCAGGAACGGCTCGTCATCGCGTGGCAGGCAATGGCGATGATCGAGGCCGCGCTCGATTGCACCGTCGACTATGTCCGCGCACGCCGCCTGTTCGGGCGCGAGCTGATGGATTTCCAGAACAGCCAGTTCAGGCTGGCCGAGGCCAAGACCGACGCGACCATCGCCAAGGTTTTCCTGCATCACTGCACAGAGCGGCTGATGGCCGGCACGCTCGATGCCGCCACCGCGTCGATGGCCAAATATTGGGTGACCGAGGCGCAGGCGCGCATCGTCGACCAGTGCCTGCAGCTGCATGGCGGCTACGGCTATATGGACGAATATCCCATCTCCCAGATGTACCGCGATGCCCGCGGCTACCGCATCTACGGGGGCTCCACCGAAATCATGAAACTGCTGATCGCGCGATCGCTGTGACCCGAAAGGACGGATAGTGCCGACCCCCTATATCATCGATGCGGTGCGGACCCCCATGGCGCGGGGCAAGGCAAGCGGCGCCTTTGCCGATATCCATCCGGTCGAACTGCTCGCCGGCACGTTGAAGGCTCTCGTTGCGCGGACGGGCATCGATCCGGCTTTGGTCGACGATGTGCTGATGGGCTGTGTCAGCCAGGTCGGCGAGCAATATAACAATGTCGGCCGAATGGCGTTGCTCGCCGCCGGTTTCCCCGTCCATGTCCCTGCCACCACGATCGAGCGCAAATGCGGATCGAGCCAGCAGGCCGTCCATTTCGCCGCGCAGGGCATCGCCGCGGGCGCTTATGATCTGGTCATCGCCGGCGGGATCGAGTCGATGAGCCGCATCCCGCTGGGTAGCGCGCGCATGGGCCGGGACATTTACGGCCCAACGCTCAATGCCGCCTATGCGCCGGGCTTCGTCTCGCAGGGCGTTTCCGCCGAGCTGATCGCGGCACGCTGGGGCATCTCGCGCGACGAGATGGATGGCTATTCCGCGGAATCGCATCGCCGCGCCGCCGAGACGCGGGCGGGCGGCGGGTTCGTATCGGAGATCGCACCGGTCCAGGCGGGCGAAACGCTGGTGAGCGAGGACGAGACGATCCGCGCCGACACCACCGCCGGGACGCTTGCGGCGTTGCAGCCGTCCTTTGCTGACGAAGACCTTGCTCGGCGCTATCCCGAGATCGTCTGGGGCGTGACGCCTGGCAATGCCTCGCAGATCACCGATGGCGCCGCCGTGATGCTGCTGGCGAGCGACCGGATGGCCAAGCAGCTTGGCCTCACCCCGCGCGCGCGTTTCGTCGCGTTCGATGTCGTGGGCGACGATCCCCTGATGATGCTCACCGCGCCGATCCCGGCGACCCGGCGGATCCTCGCCAAGTCCGGCATGGCGATCGATGCGATCGACCATTTCGAGGTCAACGAGGCCTTCGCCAGCGTGCCGCTCGCCTGGTCGCGCGAATTCGCCGTCGATCCGGCGCGGCTCAATCCGCGTGGCGGCGCGATCGCGCTCGGCCATCCGCTGGGCGCATCGGGCGCGCGGCTGATGACGACGATGCTCAACGCGCTGGAGCAGACTGGCGGGCGCTTTGGCCTGCAGACCATGTGCGAAGGCGGCGGCATGGCCAATGCCACCATCATCGAACGACTTTGAGACTTGGGAGGCTGACGTGAAGATCGATGGCATCGGCGCGCTCGTGACGGGCGGCGCATCGGGATTGGGACGGGCGACCGCGGAACGGCTGATCGCGCATGGCGCGACGGTGACGATCGTCGATCTGGCGACCTCGGACGGAGAGGCCGTCGCGCGCGCCATGGGGCCGCAGGCGCATTTCGTCGCGGCGGATGTGACCAGCGCGGACGAGATGACCGCCGCGGTCGCCGCCGCTGCATCCCGTGCGCCGTTGCGCGCCACCGTCCATTGCGCCGCGCGCGGCCACACGATGCGCGTGCTCGACAAGGAAGGGCAGCCGGGCTCGCTCGACGCCTATGCGCAGGTCATCCACACCAATCTCATCGGCAGTTTCAACGTGCTGCGCCTCTCCGCGGCGGCGATGGCGCGCAACGCGCCGGCCGAGGACGAGCGCGGTGTCGTGATCATGACCGCGTCGGTCGCGGCCTATGAAGGGCAGATCGGCCAGATCCCCTATGCATCGTCCAAGGCGGGCATCGTCGGCATGACGCTCGTCGCCGCGCGCGATCTGGCCTCCAAGGCGATCCGAGTCTGCACGATCGCGCCGGGCATTTTCGACACCCCGTTGCTGGCGCGTCTGTCCGACGAGGTGCGCGCGTCGCTCGGGCGTTCGGTGCCGCATCCCTCGCGGCTCGGCCATCCGCACGAATTCGCGATGATGGCGATGCATATCGTCGAGAACCCCGTGCTCAACGGCGAGACGATCCGCCTCGACGGCGCCTTGCGGATGCCGCCGCGATGAACGACGCGGTCAGCCTGTCGATCGGGGATGGCGTCGCGGTGGTCTCGATCGATCGCCCCGAGGCGCGCAACGCGATCAACCAGGCCGTGGCCGAGGGGCTGGCCGCCGCGTTCGACGTGGTCGAGGAACGGTCGGACGTCGCGGTCGGCATCCTCACCGGATCGGGCGGCCATTTCTGCGCTGGCATGGATCTGAAGGCGTTCCTGGCCGGCGAGAATATGAGGATCGGCGATCGCGGTCTTGGCGGCATCACCCAGGCAATCTCGCGCAAACCCTGGATCGCCGCGATCGAGGGTTATGCGCTCGCCGGCGGGTTCGAGCTGGCCTTGTGGTGCGATCTGATCGTCGCATCGGACCAGGCGAGGGTCGGCCTGCCCGAAGTGAAGCGCGGCCTGATGCCGCGGGCAGGAGGATTATTGAGGCTTCCCAACCAGTTGCCGCCACGCCTTGCCGCCGAACTCGTCTTCACCGGCGACACCGTGCCCATCACCGACCTCGCCCGCCACGGCTTCGTCAACAGCCTGGTTCCGGCCGGCGAGGCACTGGTCGCGGCGCGGGCGCTCGCCGCGCGCATCGCCGTCAACGGCCCGCTCGCGGTCAGCGCCAGCAAATGCGTGCTGCGTGACAGCCCCGACTGGACCAGCGGCGAGATGTTCGCACGGCAGGCCGAGATCGCCGCCCCCGTCTTCGCCTCCGCCGATGCGCGCGAGGGGGCGCTCGCCTTTACCGAGAAGCGCGCGGCGGTCTGGTGCGGCGAGTGACCCTCGCTAGCCGAGTGCCGCGACCACCGCGGCGGTGTCGGCATAGATGGCACGCAGGCTGACCACGCGGCTGCCGTCGAATTCCCAGACCTCGACCAGCGGCTGGCTGATCCTGGCGCCCGAACTGCGACCGGTGGCCGTGAAGATGCCATAGACGATCACGAACGCGCCACCGGCGGTATATTCGACGATCCGGAAATCGATGTCGCGCCAGACCCGGGCGATCCCGCCCAGCGCCTGGCCGCATTGCGCCGGGCCCCTGAAAGTCCCGCCATAAGGCAGGCTGTCCGCCTCGATCAGCACGCTCTCCTCATCGAAATTTCGGAGGAAGGCTGCCAGGTCGCCCGCGAAGAAGCCGGCATAGGCGGCCTTCACCAGCGCGATAGTATCCCGATCGGTCATGGCGTGGCCCGCGACGTCTGGATCAGCTCGATCGCATAGCCATCAGGATCCTTGACGAAGGCGAGCGCTGGTGCGCCGGGCAGCAGGATCTTGGGCTCGGTCACGCTGTCGATGCCTGCGGCGCGCAGGCGATCGCACATGCCGTATATGTCGGGCACGCCGATCGCGACATGGCCGTAGCCGCTGCCATGGCTATATCCCTCTTCGCGGTCCCAATTATGGGTGAGTTCGATCGCGCCGGTGTCGTAATCATCAGTGAAATTGACGAAGACGATCGAGAAGCGCCCGCTCTCGATATCCACGCGGCTGAGCTGCTTCATGCCCAGGATGTTGCAGTAGAAATCGAGCGAGCGATCGAGATCGGCGACCCGGATCATCGAATGCAGGATGCGCGGTCGATCGGCATCGGTGCCCCAGATCCAGTATTCGTCTTCGCTCATCACCTGTCCCTCATGATCAGGCCGATCCCTATCAGGGTTGAGCAGATGCGGGGTTGTCCGGTCCGGAAGGCCGAATTGCCTGCTGCGGCAGCGGCCCGGGCGAGCGCTCGCCAACGGCTCCGGCTTCTGTAGGAAGGAGGGATGGATTTCACCATCAGCCCCGAGGATCAGGCGTTCCGCGTCGATGTCCGTGCCTTTATCGAGGCCGAATTGCCGGCCGATATCGCGCGGCGCGGCCAGCATGATTATCACAGTGCGCGCGATGACGTTCGCCGCTGGATGAAGATCCTCGCCGGACGCGGCTGGAGCGCGCCGCACTGGCCGGAGCGGTTTGGCGGTACGTCGTGGACTCCGCTGAGGAAATACATCTTTCAGGACGAACTGCGCCGCGCGCGTGCGCCGGTGCTCGATCGTTGTGCGCTCGACTTGCTTGGGCCGGTGCTCTGCGCATTCGGTTCGCCCGCGCAGCAGGCGCGCTTCCTGCCGCCGATCCTGACCGGGGACGTCTGGTGGGCGCAGGGTTTCTCCGAGCCCAATGCCGGATCCGATCTTGCCTCGCTGCGCACCCGCGCCGAGCTGAAGGGCGATCATTATGTGGTGAACGGGCAGAAGACCTGGACGTCGGAGGCGCATTATGCCGACTGGATCTTCGCGCTGGTGCGAACCGATCCGGACGCCAAGCCCCAGGCCGGTATCTCGTTCCTGCTGATCGATATCAATTCGCCCGGAATCACGCGTCGGCCGATCTGGTCGATCGACGAGGGCCATACGCTCAACGAGATGTTCTTCGACGATGTCGTCGTGCCTGCTGGAAACTTGGTCGGCGAGGCGGGCAGGGGGTGGAGCTATGCCAAGTTCCTGCTCACCCATGAGCGCACCACCTCGGCCGTGGTCTCGCACACCAAGCGCGACGTCGATCAGGTCCGTCATCTTGCCGAACATGCGCCCGCGGGCACCGGGCGGCTGATCGACAACCCATCCTTTGCGGCGAAGCTGGCGCGGCTGGAAGCGGAAGTGATCGCGCTCGAATGGGCGGTGATGCGCGTGCTTCATGCCGAAGATGGCGACAGCAGCGTCGATGCGGTCGCGTCGCTGCTCAAGCTGCGTGGCTCCGAATTGAGCGAGCGCGCGGCGCTGCTCGCGGCGGAGGCGCTGGGCGACCATGGGCTGGCGGCACTGCCCGATCCGGAGAACGTGCATCGGTTGCGCGCTGACGGCATGGCTCCGGCGATCGCGGATGACGAAGCGATAGGCGTGACGGCGCGCGCGATGTTCCGTCGCGCCACCACCATCTATGGCGGGGCCAGCGAGATCCAGCGCACCATCATCGCCCGATCCAATCTGGGGCTCTGAACGACATGGACTTCAGCCTTTCCTCCGAACAGCAGGCACTGGCCGAAAGCCTCGGCCGCTTCTGCGAACGCGATTATGGCTTCGAGCAGCGCCTGGGCCTGATCGACACGCCCGACGGTTTCAGTCGCGAGATCTGGAGCCGCTTCGCCGATCTGGGATGGCTTGGCGCCGGCCTGTCGGAAGAGGCCGGCGGGTTCGGCGGTGGCGGGGTCGAGACCATGCTGATCCTCGAAGCCTTTGGCCGCGCCCTCGTGCTGGAGCCGTTCGTGCCGTCGGCCGTCCTCTCGTTGCAGACGCTGGCCGCGCTGCCGGCGGGAGAGGCGAGAGACGGGCTGGTCGCGGATATCGTCGGCGGTGAGCGCATGGCCGCGTTCGCGCATGGCGAGGCCGCCGCGCGCGGCGATTTCGATCATGTCGAGGCGGTCGCGCGGGACACGGGCGATGGCTGGCGGATCACCGGCGGCAAGTCGCTGGTCTTCGGCGCACCGTCCGCCGACATTTTGCTCGTCTCGGCGCGGAGCGACCAAGGGGTCGGGCTGTATCGGATTTCACGCCAGGCGGCGGGCGTGACGATGCGGCCCTATCGCACGCTCGACAATATGCGCGTGGCGGATATCGCGTTTGACGACGTCGCGGTCGAGGCGCAACTCGCGCCGCCGGGCCGGGCGATGCCCGCGATCCGGCGCGGGCACGATCATGCGCTGGTCGCGATCTGCGCGGAGGCCGTGGGGGCGATGGACGCCGCGATCCTGCTGACGCGCGACTATCTCAAGACCCGGCAGCAATTCGGCGCACCGCTGGCAAGCTTCCAGGCGCTCCAGCACCGCATGGCGGACATGCTGGTCGAAATGGAATTGTCGCGCTCGATCGTCTTCCAGGCGCTGGCTGTGCTCGACGCGCCGGACGCGGAGCGGGTGCGTCCCATCGCGGCGATGAAGGCGATCGTCAGCGCGGCGGCACTGTTCGTCGGGCGCAATGCCGTCCAGCTGCATGGCGGGATCGGCATGGCCGAGGAACATGCGATCGGCCATTACTATCGCCGGCTGTTCGTGATCGCCGGGCAGTTCGGCAACGAAGCGCACCATCTCGAACGGCTCGCCGCAAACCCGGCGCCATTCTGGCCGGTGCTGCAGGGGCAGGGCGTGTGAGCGCGGATATCCTGCTCGAGCGTCGCGATGGCGGCGCGCATGTCACCTTCAATCGCCCTGCCATACGCAATGCGATCAGTCGCGAGATGCTGGCCGATCTTTGCGCATTTCTGCGGGACATCCAGGGCGACGAGAGTGTCCGCTATCTGATTTTCCGCGGCGAGGGTGCCCATTTTGCGGCCGGCGGCGATGTCGCGAGCTTTGTCGAGTCACTCGACCTGTCGCCCGAAGAGCGGCGGAGCGCCTTTGAGACGCGCGTGACCACCAGTTCGGAGACGTGCCTGCTGCTCGCGCGCGTGGACGTGCCGATCATCACCGTCGCGCGCGGCGCGGTCGCCGGCGCGGGGCTGTTGTTCGTCATGGCCGCGGATTTCTGCTTCGCCTCGGAGGACGCGTTCTTCGTTTTTGCGCATGCCAGGCTCGGCCTGCCGCTCGACATGGGGACGAGCTATTATCTTCCCCGTGTCGTCGGATGGCGGCACGCAAGGGCGCTGGCGCTCACATCGGCACGGATCGACGCCAAGCGGGCAGAAGCGATCGGCTTGATCGGCGAAGTGCTGGCGGATGATGCGCTGGAACAACGCGTCGCCGAGACGATTACGCTGCTCTCGACCGGCCCGCGCGAAGCGTTCCGGCTCAGCCGTGCGCTGATCGATGCGAGCGACGACAACGACCTGCCGTCGCAACTGGCAGCCGAAGTCCGCGCGGTCGGCGAAGCGGTGGCGCATCCCGATTTCGCCGAAGGCGTCCGCGCCTTCATGGAGCAGCGCAAGCCGCGCTTCGGCGGGACCGCGTAAAACCCTAAGAGTCTGTTTGAGAAAGCGCGGAAGAGCGCTTTCTGGAGCGGGCCGCTACCGGCTTTCTCAAACAGACTCTCAGGCGGCTTCGAACAATTCCTCGTCGACGGGCAAGCCGCTGCCCCATCCGCTGCGGTGCCCGATATCGGTGGTCGACTGAAGCCGCGCGCGATATTCCTTCGGCGAGCAGCCATAGGCCGATTTGAACATCCGGCTGAAATGCGCGGCGCTCTTGAAACCGGCCATGAAGGCGATCTCCTGGATCGGATATTCCTGCCATTCGTGCGCGACCAGCCAGTCGCGCGCCTTGGGCAGGCGCTGGCTCCAGACCAGTTTCGAGAAGGACGTATCGTCGGCCTTGAGCAGGTAGCAGAGATAGCGCGGTGAGATGCCGCATTTGGCGGCGACTTGATCGTAGCTGAGATCCGGATCGGTCAGGTTCTTCATGATATAGGTCTTGATGTCGGCCAGGCGCAGATCGATGATCTTCTGACGGCGCGGCGGCGCATCGGTGAGATTGCCCACCTTGTCCGCGATCGCCTCCAGAAAGGCGGCGACGAGCGGCTCGGCGGCATTGGGGCTGAGCCCCTCGCCATCGCCGAACAGCAGGTCGAGCAGCTTCACGATGACTTCGCGATCGTCGAAATTCACCGCGAACGCTGCGTCGAATCCCGAGGCGGTCGAGAGATGCGACAGGAAGAGATGTGCGGGCACGATCGCCTGGACCGCATCGAACGTCTCGCCATCCGTGACGGCCGATGCGTAGAAGGGCGAGCAGGAATCGAGGATCGCGCATTCGCCCGCCTGGACGATGCAGGTGTTGCGCGAACGGACGATCTGCAGCGATCCCTTGCGCACGAACCAGATTACGCGGACGCCGACCTTGTTGGCGCGGATATGATGCCATGCCCGGCGATAGGAAATGCCGGAGTTCGAGATGACGCGGACCAGCGACATCGGATAGGCCAGCGCCTTCTGGACCGTGAGATCGACATTCTCGCGATGCTCGGTGGTCAGATCCCCATCGTAGAATTCCTGCCGAACGACATCGGCGTAGGTGCGATCGAGCTCGTCGAAATCGCTGCCCGAATATGAATAGATCGTCTGCATTGCGATCCCCTCCGAGGTGGCGCCGTGGCGGTTGAACCGCTCGTGTCCGGCTGAGCAATGACGGGATAGTGCTGTGACGATTGTTAAAAGTCAATTATGTGATTTTATAGAAATCGTGCGGCATTTTTTCCGTGATTTTCATAGAGAATAGAAATATTCGTCATTATTCATTCTTGGTGGATTTGAAATCGAACGACGGATCTGAAAATAATATTGCGACCCATGTCTGGATTGATTGTAGAATATCGGAAATTCTGCCTCCAGTAATCTGGAAATCATCGATCGATTACACTGGCCAGGGTTGCGTCGCGTCTTGAGGTTTGATGCCGCCCTGTACGCGGAGGCAATCAATTTCATTGAGAACGATCATTCATCATGCAGAATAGTTGGCGCGAGGGCGCGCCTGACCGCCGCAGGAACCGCCGCGAGATGCCCGATTGCGGTTGCAATCAGAAGGTCAGGGCGACGGTGCCGAGCGGGCGATCGAGAACGAGGTGGCGAATGGCTTCCGGCGCATCCTCGAACGCATAGTTGCGATCGATATGCGGAGCGATTCGTCCGGCCTGCATCAGTCGCGCGATATGGTCATAGGCCTTGGCCCATTGTTCCGGGGTGCGTGAATAGACGCCGAACCCTTCGAGCCGCGACGACATCAGGATCAGTTCGGACAGGCGGATGCTGGTCTCGTCGCCCGCGGAGAAACCCAAGGTGATCACGGTGCCCTGCCGAGCGACGCAGCCGATCGCGGCGGCGGTGAGCGGGCCGCCGATCGTCTCGATGACGATATCGGCATTCTCGCCGCCATTGCGTTTGCGCAACCCGTCACCCATCGCTTCGCGCGAAAGATCGATGATCCCGGAATAGCCTGCGGCTTCCGCCCGCAGCGCCTTGTCCGTCGACCCCGATGTCGAGAAAACCGCTGAAGCGTCCATCGCGCGGGCGAGTTGATAGGCCGCATTGCCCACCGATCCGCCGATCCCGGTCGTCAGCACGCTTTTGCCCGGTGCGAATCCCGCGGCTTCGAGCGCCAGGTAGGCAGTGGGATAGGCGGAGGGCAGATTGGCAGCGACATCGTCGGGCATGAAATCGGGCACGCGCGCGACATGGTCGGCCTCGACGCAGATATACTCAGCCCAACTGCCCGGGCGCGCGAAGCCATAGGCAAAATGGGCGAACATCACGCGTTCGCCCCGACGGAACCCGGTATCGCCGGGATCCTCGATCTCGCCCATGCCCTGGTTGCCGAGGATCAGCGGCGCTGCGATCGGCGGAAAGGCCGGCGCCAACTCGCCATGCATGATCCACCAGTCGAACTGGACGACGCCGGCCGCGCGCATCCGGATCAGCACTTCGCCCGGCGCGGGGGCCGGCCTGGCGGCCTCCACGAGTTTCAGCGCATCCAGTCCGTCGAAGCTGTCGATCTGCCATGCGCGCATCATATTTCCTTCGATTGAAGCGCGGCATCGCGTCCCGCGCGCCGCCCCGAAAACACACAGTCGGCAAGCGACAGCCCGCTGATATAGCCATCGGACGGGATGCCCATCGCCGCGCGGCCCGCGGCGTAGAGGCCGTCGATTGGTGTACCATCGGCGCGCAGCACCAGTCCGCGTTCTTCGTCGACGCGCAGACCGCCCAGCGTGAAGAAGATGCAGAAGGAATATTTGTTGCCGACCGACGTGTTGAGCGCGCGATAGGGGCCGGGCCCAAGCCGCCGCACATAATCGGCATTCTTGCCCATCGCATCGGGATCGCTGCGATCGATGGCCTGATTGAAGTCCTGAACGGTTCGCTCCAGCGCGGCGGGATCGACGCCGATCCTTTCGGCCAGGCCGGCCAGTGTCGCCGCCTTTTTCGTGCCGCCGAGGAAGCGGTTGAGCAAGGCCGGCGCGAGATAGGGTTTGAAGCTGCCGTCGCGTGTCGGCAGGCACTGGCGCAGCAAGGTCCGGTTGAGCGCGGCGTCGAGGATGATCCAGGCGTCGCCGCCCGGTTGGCGCAGGATCGCGCCGCCGAGCAGTGCGTTATACGCGTCCTCGTTGACGAAGCGTTCGCCCGCGCGATTGACGATCAGCCCCTGGACCAGCGCGGTCGGTGGCGCGATCATCCGGCCGAGGAACGATCGATCGAGTTTCGCCGCGCTGCCGCCCGCGGACAGGCCCAACTGGATGCCGCCGCCACTGCACCCCATCGATCCCAGCCGCATCAGCGCTTCGTAATTCTTGGCGAGGAACGGCATGTGCGCCCCGACCATGCCGACATTGTAACCGAAGCCGCCGGTCGAGAGGATCAGGCCGTTGCGTGCGCGGATCAGCCGGCGTGTGCCGACCGTCTGTTCGAAGGCGAATGCCTCCGCGATCGCGGCTTCGGCGCGCTTGCCGTTGAACGGTCGCAGCGGATCGACTTTGGCATAAAGTGCCTGATGCTTCGCGCGATCGTCTGCCTTTTCGATGACCAGTATTTCGACGCCGATCACGACACCGCTCGTATCGATCACCAGCCGGAGCGCGCGGCTATGCGTGTCGACGCGGATGTCGTGTGCGAGGACCGATGCCTTGAGCGCGGCGAAGAAAGCATAGCCCGTCCAGCCCGCGCCCTTGGTGCGATGGCCGCGTGCGGCGGGTTTCGCCCTGGCGGCGAAAGTCGGCACCTTCTCGTTGCCGGCATAATAGAGATATTTGTCCTCGGGCGGATAATTGGTCTTGCCGCTGTAGAGCGATCCCTCGAACCCCACGCCGTGGCCGACCAGCCAGTCGGTGTTGGCGGCGCTCTCTTCGCAGAAGCGGCGAAGCGTCGGTTCGCTGACCGCGTCCTGCCGTTCGAGCGCGAGATAGTCGAACATGTCGGCGGGCGTATCCTCCACGCCGGCGTTCTTCTGGAAGCGTGTGCCGCCCCCGGCGTAGAAGACCCCGCCGGAAAATGTGGTCGAGCCGCCGCCCTCGAACCGTTCGACGATTAGCACGTCGGCGCCCTGCTCGCGGGCTTCGAGCGCGGCCGCGGCGCCGGCGCCGCCAAAGCCGATCACGACGACATCGGCTTCATCGTCCCACTCGATTTCGGTGGCATCGGTCACGCGCAGCGGTGCCTCGACGACGAGACCCTGGCCAGCAACCCGTTCGAGATCGTCCGTCATGCCGCCGTTCGTCCTTTTTCCGGTCGGTCGATCATATCCGTGCTTGCACAGGTGGCGTTGACGGCTCCGGCATCGCGCGTTGCTCGACGCTGCATAGCGCTCACGATCATTTGATCGCGGGCGTGCAAGGCCGCACGGTTGTCGTTCAGAAGTTCGGGATGAGGACGGCGGGCATGGCATTATCGCGATCGGGGCAGGTGGCACTGGTCATCGGCGGAACGGGTGCGCTTGGCGGCGCGGTCGCCGAGCGGCTCGCGAACGAGGGCTGCGACCTGGCCTTCACCTTCCGCAGCAACGCCGATGCCGCGGCGGCGCTGGCGGCGCGCATCGAGGCTGCCGGGCAGCGCGCATTGCCGGGATCGCCTCATGTCGAGGACGCGGACTCGATCGGTGTTTTCGTCACGGAGGCGGTCGAGCGGTTCGGCCGGCTGGACACTTTGGTCTATGCGGCGGGGCCACCGTTCGAGCTCGACTTCATCGGCAAGACCGCGCCATCGGATTGGCGGCGCGTGATCGATGCGGATCTCAACGGCTGCTTCAACGCGGTCCATGCCGCGCTGCCGCATCTGCGCACCACTCGGGGTTCATTCGTCGCGGTCACCGCCGCCGGGGTCGAACGCGCGATCGCGCGCGATATCCTGTCGCTGGCGCCTAAGGCGGCGATCACCGCGCTGGTCCGCGGCATTGCCTGCGAGGAGGGGCGGGCGGGTGTCCGCGCGAATTGCGTTGCGCCGGGCTATATCTCCGGCGGGATCGGGCAGTCGATCATGGACGCGGTCGGCCAGGATGTTGCCGCCCGGCTGATCGGTGCGGTCCCGCTGCGCCGGATGGGGACGCCGGAGGAGGTGGCCGACGCGGTCGAATATCTGAGCTCGGCGCGCGCCGGCTACATCACCGGAACGACGATGTTCGTCTCGGGCGGGATGGAGCTATAATCCTGCCGCCACCGTTGCGGCGTTGAGCCAGTTGTCCGGTGTCCGCTCGCCGATCGTCGCGGTCTCGGTGGTGATCCCCATCAGGCCATTGGCCCAGTCGCGCGTGTCTTCCCAGTCGCGGAACCATTCGAAGATCAGCCGGCGATAGGCGATGCGCCATTCGCCATCGCGACGTTCGAAGCGATCCTGATAACGGCCGCCGACGATCCAGTCGTAGATGCTGCCGTCGTCGCGGCGAAGATGGTGGAACGCCTGAAGATAGGCTTCGCTGTGCGCGGCGTCGCCATCGACGGTGATCGCGACATTGCCCAGCATATGCTGCGTCCGAACAAAGCCACCCTGATCCATCCAGCCGCCGATCTCGCCCGCGAACTCGTATCCATCGCCGGCATACATGCCATATTCCACGCGCGATCCGGGCCAGAACACCGTCCGCAGCACATCCGCGTCGCGCCGGTCGATACCGCGGCAATAAAGATGCAGGCTTTGACGGATCGCCTCGATCGCCTCCATCCGGTCGAGCCGCGCCGCCAGTGTCTGTTCGCTCATCGCATCGCTCTCCAGCCGATCATATGGCGGGAAGATGCCCGCGGGCCTCGACGCCCGCAAGGCGGGAGCGGGTGGAAGCAAGACGGACTGCGGGCAGCGTCATCGTTTCCGCACATAGCGCGCACAGACAAGCATCGGCGATTGCCGAGCAAGCCATCCGGGCGGAAACGGTCCCTTGTGAACAGCGCAGATCTCGCTCGTCTGGAAGACTGGCTTGCCGCCGAAGGGCTGGCTTCGGGGCCCGTCACCGATGTGATGCCCTTGTCCGGCGGAACGCAGAATCTGCTTCTCCGCTTCCGGGCCGATGGCAGGGATTTCGTGCTGAGGCGGCCGGCCGAGACGGCACGCAAGGGCGCGGAGGAGACGATCCGTCGTGAGGCGATCGTGCTCGCCGCGCTGGAACGGACCTCCGTGCCCCATCCGCGTTTTCGTGGATATTGCGCGGACGCGGCGGTGCTTGGTGCGCCTTTCCTCGTCACCGACGCGGTCGATGGGTTCAACGCTGCGGTCGCGATGCCGGCGTCGGTTCGAGACGATCCGGCCATCCGCCATGCAATGGGATTGGCGATGGTCGACGGGATCGTCGCCCTGGCGGGCGTCGATCATGTTGCCCTGGGGCTGGAGGGTTTCGGCCGCCTGCCGGACTTCATCGATCGCCAAGTGCCGCGCTGGGCGCGCCAGCTTGCCGGCTATGCCGAGCATGACGGATGGCCCGGGCCCGACGCATTGCGTGGCATTGAAGAGATTGGCGCATGGCTCGATGTCAATCGCCCGGACGACTGGCGCGGCGGGCTGATGCATGGCGACTATCATATCGCCAACGTGCTGTTCCGCGCGGAGGATGGCGCGCTCGCCGCGATCCTCGATTGGGAACTCGCGGCGCTCGGCGACCCCTTGCTCGATCTTGGGCGGCTGCTTGCGGCATGGCCGGACCGCGATGGCCAAGGTCCGCTCAGCCTGAAGGTCGAGCCGTGGAGCGGCTTTCCCGGTCGCGACGAACTGATCGCGCGCTACGCGGCGGGCACCCGCCGGTCGATGCGGTCGCTGACATGGTATGAGGCGCTCGCCTGCTACAAACTCGCGATCATCCTCGAAGGCACCCATGCGCGCGCTTGCGCGGGCATGGCCGATCATGCGGTCGGCGCGCGGCTGCACGCCGCGGCGATCGCGCTCGTCGCCCGCGGCACCCGGGCGATCGAACGAGACGGATAGGGGATAGCAGAGATGGATTTCGACCTCAGCCCGCGCCAGCGCGCCTTGCTGGACAGCGTGCGCGCCTTCATGCGCGATCATGTCGTGCCGGCCGTGCCGCTCTACGAAGCGCAACTGACCGAGGGCGGACGCTGGCACCATCCGGCTATCCTGGACGAGCTCAAGGCACGTGCACGCTCGGCCGGGCTGTGGAACCTGTTCTTGCCCGCCGGCCATGGCGAGGGTGATCTTACCGGACCGGGTCTCACGAACCTCGAATATGCGCCGCTCGCCGAGGAAATGGGCCGCGTCATCTGGGCATCGGAAGTGTTCAACTGCTCCGCCCCCGACACCGGCAATATGGAAGTGCTGCTGCGCTATGGCAGTCCGGAGCAGCAGGCGCGCTGGCTGGCGCCGCTGATGGTCGGCGAGATCCGCTCGGCCTTTGCGATGACCGAGCCGGATGTCGCTTCGTCCGATGCGACCAACGTCCGCACCAGCATCGTCCGCGATGGCGAGTCCTATGTGATCAACGGCCGCAAATGGTGGACATCGGGTCTCGGCGATCCGCGCTGCCGCGTGCTTATCCTGCTCGGCAAGACCGACCCCGATGCGCCGCGGCATCTGCAGCAGACGCAGATCCTGATTCCGGTCGACACGCCCGGACTGGAGATCGTCCGCATGCTGCCGGTCTTCGGCTATGACGATGCGCCGCACGGTCATGCCGAAATCCGGCTCGACGATGTGCGCGTGCCCGCAGCCAACGTGATCCTGGGCGAAGGACGCGGTTTCGAGATCGCGCAGGGCCGGCTCGGTCCGGGGCGCATCCATCACTGCATGCGCGCCATCGGGCTGGCCGAGGACGCGCTGGAGCGCATGACCCGCCGCCTGTTGTCACGCGAGGCATTCGGGGTGCAGCTGGCCGATCAATCGATCTGGGAACAGCGCGTCGCCGAAGCGCGGACCGATATCGAAATGACGCGTCTGCTGTGCCTGAAGGCCGCCGACATGATGGACAAGGTCGGCAATCAGGTTGCGCGCAGCGAGATCGCGATGATCAAGGTCGCAGGGCCGCGCGTGGCCTTGCGCGTGATCGACGACGCGATCCAGGCGCATGGCGCGGCGGGGCTGGCCGGCGATTTCGGCCTGGCGAAGATGTTCGCGCGGGCACGCGGCCTGCGCATCGCCGACGGCCCCGACGAAGTCCACAACCGCACGATCGCGCGGCTCGAATATCGCAAATATCGCTGATCGGTCAGCTGGTCTCGCCATTGTCGAGGACCAGCGACGCGCCGTTCATGTGGCGGGAGTCGTCGGACGCGAGATAGAGCAGCAGATTGGCGACATCGCCGGGCTGGCCCTGGCCGTGACCCTCCAGTTCCTCGAAGCTCGCGCTGTCCGGCGACATTTCGGCAAGCGCCCGGATCGTCATCGGCGTCCGGATCGATCCGGCGACGATCGCGTTGCAGCGCACGCCGTTGTGCGTGTCGCGGCAATGCGCGGCGACGTTGCGCGTCAGCGCCTGGATCGCGCCTTTGGCTGCGCTATAGGCCGGGATTGCGCCGATGCCCTTGATCCCCGCGATCGACCCCATGTTGATGATCGATCCGCCGCCGCCCGCGGCCATCAGCGGCACCGCGGACTTGCAGCCCAGGAACGTGCCTTCGGACATCACCGCGTTGACGAAGCGATACTCCTCCAGCGTGCAATACTCGATCGATCCGAACTTCACCACCCCGGCATTGTTGTAGAGGATGTCGAGCCGGCCATGATCGCGCACGATGCCCGCGATCACCGCCGCCCAGCCATCCTCGCTGCGGACGTCATGCTCGACAAAGGTTGCGCCCGGCAGTCCGGCGGCGACGCTGCGGCCGAGTTCGACATCGATATCGGTCAGGATGACGGTGGCGCCCTCGCGCGCAAGCGTTTCGGCGCCCGCGGCGCCAAGGCCCGATGCCGCGCCCGTGACCAATGCGACCTTGCCCGAAACGCGACCCATCATGCTCTCCCTGCGATTGTGATCCTGTGCGGATTGCCTATCAGTCGTCGTCTTGCCCGGCCATGTCCCGAAATGACCTGGGCATTGTCTTTGGGCGTTACCCGGCGTCCGCGCGTGCCGTATCGGGCACGACAGTGCAGCCATGGGCAAGCATGCGGCATTTCCGGGCAGAGGATTTGACCCTAGCCTTGCCAGCGACAACCGAAAACGGTGGCCAGGAGAGTCTCGATGTCCACGCCTGCGATCAGCTTCCTCGATCTCGAGATCCGCAAATGCCCGCATGAGGCGCATCGCACCCTGCGTGAGCAGGGCCCGGTCTATTTCGACGCGTCCTGCGGTTTCTACATGATCCTCGGTTATGAGGAGGCACGCGACGTGCTCGCCGATGTCGAGACCTTCTCCAGCGTCACCGGCCTGCTGCTCGTCAAGGAATCGAGCGCGCAGGAACGGATCAACGCGGTGTTCGAGGAACATGGCTTCCTGCCGGTCAACACGCTGGTCGTCGTCGATCCGCCCGTCCACACCTTCCACCGCTCGCTTGTCGGCAAGGCCTTCAACGCAGTCGCGCTGAAGCGGATGGAGGATTTCGTCGACCGGACGGTTGGCCGCATCGTTGGGGCTTTCGTCGCAAAGGGCGGCGGCGATTTCTATGGGGACGTCGCGGCGATCCTGCCGTCCTTCGTCGTCGCCGATCAGCTTGGCCTGCCGTCCGAGGATTTCGAGAAGTTCCGGACCTGGACCGATGCGGTCGTGGCGGAGGCCAATCCGGACAATAGCGAGGAACAGCAGATCGCGATCTCGCGGACGATCTGCGACCTGCAGCAATATATCTCGCAAAAGGCCGACGAGTTCCTCGCCAACCCCCGGCCATGCCTGCTCAGCGACATCGTCCATGCCGATATCGACGGACAGAAGCTGACCCGGCAGGAGCTTGTTTCGATCTTCGTCATCCTGATCGCGGGATCGCACGACACGACCACCAGTGCGCTGTGCGCCGCAATCTACCGATTGGCGCGCGACGCCGACCTCCAGGATCGGCTGCGCACCAATCCCTCGCAGATCAACCGCTTCGTCGAAGAGGTGCTGCGCTTCGACTCTCCGGTCGCCGGCCTGTTCCGCCGCGCCACCCGCGATACCATGGTCGGCGAGACGCCGATCGCGGAAGGATCGCTGTTGATGGTTCGTTACGGTGCGGCGAACCGCGATCCCCGGATGTTCGCCGATCCCGATGTTTTCGACGCGGACCGGAGCAACGCGTCGCGCCACATCGCCTTTGGCCATGGCCCGCATGTCTGCATCGGCAACCTGCTTGCCCGCGCCGAGATGCGGATCGTGGTGTCGAAGCTGCTCGAAGGCACGTCCGAATTCAGCCTGCGTGGCGGCGAGGCGGGGGTGTCCTGGCTGACGAATTTTATCGTCTACGGACCGGATGGCATCGAAATCGATCTGAAAGCGGCCTGATTTCAATCTGTTGCAAGCGCCTCATGTCTGGTCAAGGCCGATAGCAACACGAGATATTTATTGATCGCGCCAGTGCGGCCATCGCGGTTCTGCACAACGAACCAGAACAAGAATGTTGGGGAGGCTAGTCATGAGCGAATTCACCACGATGGCATCATATCGCCGCAGGATCGCACGCAGCGTGTTGCTGGCATCGGTTCCGATCGCCGCGATCGCAGCCGCCCCGGCACAGGCACAGACGCAGGCACCCGCCGATCCGGCAGCGGAAGCCGCCGAAACCGGTATGACCGACATCATCGTGACCGCGCGTCGACGCAGCGAGTCGATGGACAAGGTGCCGGCGTCGATCACCGCTTTCGGCGCCGCCGACCTGACCGCACGCTCGATCAACAGCGAGGCCGATCTGCAGCGATCGGTGCCCGGCCTCACCATCCGTGAGAGCCTGTCTTCCAACCAGCTCAACTATTCGCTGCGCGGGCAGAGCGTGGACGCCTACACCAGCTCCAGCCCCGGTGTGCTTCCCTATATCAACGAATTCCAGGTCACCTCGACCAGCGCGACATCCTTTATCGACCTGCAATCGGTGCAGGTGGTGAAGGGGCCGCAAGGGACATTGTTCGGCCGCAACACGACGGGCGGCGCGGTACTCTACACCACGGCCCAGCCGACCAACGATCTGTCGGGGCGGCTGACGGCCAAGATCGGCAATTATGACATGCGCGCGGTCGAGGCGGTGCTGAATGTGCCGATCGTCGAAGACAAGGTACTGCTGCGCTTCGCCGGCAATCTCATCCGCCGCGACGGGTTCCAGTTCAATGATCTGACCGGTGACGATCTCGGCCGGGAATCCTCGCAGACCGGCCGGGTGACATTGCTGCTGCGCCCGACCGAAGGGCTCGAGATCAGCACGATGTTCCAGCAGAACACCAGCAACGGCAACAATGTCGGCACGCTGGCCTATAATGTCTATGCGCCCGATCCCAACAATCCGACCTTCGCGGCGGGCCTTTATACGCCCAATGGCCCGCTGACGCCTGCGGGCTGGGCCGCCTATGTCGCGGCGCGCGGATTGTCGGCCTATCCGGGCGGTCTGCTCGCTTTCGGCGCGATCCAGAAAGCGCGTGGCCCGTATCGCGTCAGCCTCAATGGCGACCAGTCGCATCACGGGCGTTCGACGATCCTGACCAATTCGATCACCTACGAGGTCTCGGACCAGATCACGCTCAAGAACATTGCCGGGTACAGCAACGGTCGTTCTGACGACACGACCGACGTGGATGGCTCACCCTACACCATCTATACCTATGGCCCGCTGGAGGACGACAAGGAGCAGATCTTCTCGTCCAAGCAATGGTCCGAGGAATTCCAGGTTCAGGGCAATGCCGGCGCGCTCGAATATATCGTCGGCGCCTATGTCGGTTATGAAAAGAAGTATAACTATATCCCGACCGCCTTTTTCGATCTCCGCCCGGTATCGCCGCTTGGTGCGGGCAATTTCGCCGACAAGGAAGCGGTTCAGACCAGCCGCAATCAGGGCGTCTTCGTCCATGGCAGCTATGATTTCAGCGGCATGGGCGCCGAGGGGCTGAAGCTGACTGGGGGATTCCGCTACACTTGGGAACAGGTCCGGGCCCATCACCTGTCGCGCAGCATCTATGCGGCACTCGGCTTTGCGCCGAACGGCGTGCGCGCGTCCTTCTCCAAGCCGAGCTGGAACATCGGCCTGGAATATCAGGCGACGCCCAATCTGCTGGTCTATGTCACGCAACGCGGCAGCTGGCGTTCGGGCGGGTTCAACACCGGTTCGCAGCTTGCACCGGGCACGATCGCGACCGGCGGCGCATTGTTCGCGCCGGAGACGACCAAGGATGTCGAGGGCGGCCTGAAGTTCAATGGGCTGGTGGGCACGATGCCGGCCCGGTTCAACGTCGCGATCTATAATCAGTGGGTGAACAACATCCAGCGCGCGGTCTACGTCAACATCACGACGCCGATCCCGCTGGGGCCGACCGCGCTGACCGCCAACGTCCCGCAGGCGACGATCACGGGTGTGGAGATGGAAGCCGAGATCAAGCCGGCGCCCTGGCTGACGATCGGCGGCAATGTTTCCTATACCGATGCGCGCTTCAACAAGAACAATGTGACGATCTTCGGCGTGCCCTATGCGTTCGGTCCCTATCCCGACACGCCGAAATGGGCGGGCTCGGTCTTCGCCCAGGTCAATACCGCGCTGCCCAACGGCATGGGTGAAGTCTCGCTGCGCGGCGATGTCTATGCACAGAGCAAATTCTATTATTCGAGCGTGGTGAACACGCTCACGCCCGGCGCGGTCTTCCCCAATTATTCGCTGGTGAACCTCCGTGCGGGCTGGTCCGATATCGGCGGATCGAATTTCAGCGCGGCGGCGTTCGTCACCAACCTGTTCGACAAGGCTTATTATACCGGTGGCCTGGCGCTGGGTTCGGTGCTCGGCCTGAACACGGCCATCCCTGGGCGTCCACGGATGTTCGGAGGGGAGGTTTCGGTACGATTTTAGGGCTTTCGCGACCTTGGCGGGAAGATCGAAGCCTTGATGACCTGAATCGGCGCTTAGGGGATATCTGGCTCCGGGGGGGCGGCAAATGCCCTGGCGCGTTGCCAGTATGTGATGATGATTTTCTCGCCATTTTCTACGGGAAGACCGGCGTGCAAGCTTGCAGCAGCGCGACGCCCGACCTCATCGACATTGTGAAAGATCACAGCGGAACCCGCTCGAGGGCAAACCGTCAATCCAGCTGATGGAAAGCAGGTGCCCCCGCCTCGTTCGGGACTTTGCAGGTAGATCAGCACCGTGTTGACCCGCTGGCCGCCGCGCGCGGTGTGGATGGCCCCGCCCGCGCCATCGGGAAATGAATCGAAATGGGGGCGATATTCCTGGCCCGTGCGATAGCGCAGTATCTGAAGGCCTTCGCCGTTGGCGACAGGCCAGCCGGTCAGTGCGGCGAGGCGGTGCTCGATACGGTCAACGAGCTCGGTTTCGGCGCGGCGCAGCATAAGGCTCGTGCTGGTCCGCTCGGGATGCGGACGTGCAGCGCCGCTGGTATCGTCGACGATCGTCGACGGCTGCAGACCGCGCTTTGCCGCAAAGTCCAGAAATTCCGCGCATTCCTCGGCGGACAGAATATCCTCGCACAACGCCATGGCCGGATCGGCGAGGCGGAGAGTGATTTTGACGTCCCGACCGTCGCACTGGATCACGCCCATCTCGGGGATGATCGGAAGCGGGATCAGCGCTGGCGGGCCGGCAAGCGGGGGGAGCAGCCCGGCCATGCCGTCGGACAAGGCCGCGGCTGCCCGTTTTTCACTCCAGCCTGCAGCCACCATCCGGGCCTGCATATCCGCCGGATCGCATCCCGAGCGAAGGTTGGAGGCGATCCACTCTTCCCAGGTCGGTTCAGCCGCTAACATGATCGATCTTCCCCGACGATGCGGACATCCCGTGCATGGCAATATCGCCAGCGCACGGGACGTGAAGGATCAGAAGCCAAAATTCAATGCCGCGCTGAGGCTGAACGGATTGCCTTGGCGATTGCCCAGCACCCTATGGGCCGAAAAGGAGATCAGGCCGGCATCGCCGATCCGCTGGTCGACCTCCACGCCCAGACGGGCCTGGTCGCGGTCGACGGCATAGGGGCCGGTATTGGCAGCGAAGCCGGTGCCGATGATCTGAAAAGCGAGGCCGTTGTCGAGCCGGTCGAGGCGACGGATATATTCGCCGCTGAACCGCAAACTGGTCGTTTCGGCAAGGCTGAACCGGCTGACGAGCCCCACCCGTCCTTCGGATGCCTTGTCGGTGGATCGGCCTATGACAACCGGGAAAGCGCCGCCGGTTTCCGTGTAGCTGTCGAGCTTTACCCGGCTCCACGTATAGCTGATGAATGGCGAGAGCGCGAAATGCTCGCCGCCGATCATATTGAACCAGTCGAGCCTGCCGCGCAGTGCCAGTCCATCCGCATCGGACGATCCGACGCTGGTATTGATTGCGGTGCCGTTCAGATATTTACGGTCGATGTCGACGGTCCATTGCCCGTAGATCGCGGTTCCGCTGAACACGGCGCCACTGTCTCCCAGCTTGAGATCGGCTTCGGCGACCGCGTGCCAGCCTTCGACTTTCTGACGGCTGCCAAGCGCCAGATTGGCGCTCGACCGATCATAGCCAATGCCTGCCCCCAGCCGTAGCGGACCCGTATCGGCGCAGGCTCCAGCTTCGGCCAGGACCGTTTTCATATCGGTTTTTCCGACATGCCCATAGTCGAGAACGGTCCACGCGCAGGCCCGTCCGGGCAGAACGGAATCGGCCAGTATGCGGTGATGCGCGCCCCACATCGCGAGCCCGAGGCCACTCTGCAGCGCACGATTCGGCGCGATCGACGCGACGCTTGCCACGAAGTCGTCGAGCCCGATCACGCCTGCCCCAGGCGTCGGAGTGGGCGTCGGTGTCGGAGTAGGCGTCGGTGTCGGGGTTACGGCAACCCGCGCAATATAGTGCTGTGTCGTCCCGTTGATCTGGCCCTTGCCGAAGATCACGTTTCCGCTGTCGTCCACACCGTCAGCCGACTCGAATGTGTTGCTGCCGATGGAAACGCCATTGGCCGTCAGCCAGTCGCCGACATATTGCAGCCCGGTCGCCTGGGTCCAGCGGAAGCCATAGATGCCTTTGATCGAGGGGATGAGTTCGGTGGGCTTGTCGGCGCTGCCGACGATCACGCGTCCGTCGCCGTTGACGCCGCTGGCGTAGCTGAAAGTGCCTCCGGCAAAATTGCCAAGACCGACCATGCCCGAGCCGGATGTCCAGCGGAATGCTTCACGCAGCGAGAGGCTGGACGTGGAGGATTCGCCGACGATGGTGGAACCGTCCGCGGAAACGGCATAGGCGCGGCTTCTCGACGTGGGGGCTTCATGGGCTGCCAGCACGCCGAGAGCGGTCATGCCGCTCGCTGCGGTCCAGCGAAACACCTCCTCCGTATGATTGGCGGTGTTGCCGTAACCGATCACGATGCTGCCATCGCTTGAAGCGCCATAGGCGGTGCTGGAATTGAAGCCGCTGCCCTGAAGGTCCTGGGGGGTGCCATTATCCACCCAGCGCACAGCGTGATAGATGCCGGCGCCCGGAACCACGGCAAGGATGCTGGTGCCGACGACGACGCGCCCATCGCCCGAAACGGCATAGGCAAGGCTGGATCGTGGTATGAGCAGGGTCTCTGGTCGGGTTTCCAGATCGGCGAGTTAGGTCAATAAACCATTCCGCCAGACAAGAGCCTTGCTGTGCGAATAGGGATCGACCGCGCTATAGCCGACGATGACCTTGCCATCGCTGGAAATGCCCTTTGCGTGACCGACATCGTCGCCCGCGGGGATGGGCAGCGCCGTCTTGCCCTCCAGCGTAAAGACATAGGGGCGATAGCTGCTGACGCCGGTACGGACGACGCCGGCCAGCGTGCTCCCGTCGCCGGAGATATCGTTGAACCCTGCCCCTAGATTGGTCGGCAAGGTTCCGGGAATTGCGTTGATGCCCGTGATGCCGTCATCGGCATATGCCAGGTTCGGCGCGACCAACGAAATGGCCGTCGCCGACACCAGAAGCCAAGACTTGTCGAGCATATTTTCCCCCCGTTTGAATTGCCGCGCACATGGGGGTGACCCGCCGGCGCCGGCATTCCCAAGCGCGCGCCCTGCATGGGATGAAGTGGCTTGGCATCCCCTGTTCAGGGGGGACGGGTTACGAAGGGAAGCTATGGGATCTTCAGCAGAAACCCCGCCGAACAGCTTCTCGGGTTGCTTCCGCTCGCGTCGAGATGCCGAGTTTCTGGTAGATGACCTTGACATAGCCGGCCACCGTTTGCGGACTGAGGCCCATCCGTTTTGCGGCTTCGGACACCGTCAACCCCTTGGTCACCAGAGTCAGGGTTTCCGTCTCGCGAGAGGTCAACACGACTTCATCCTCGGCCTTCGCGGCAGGGGTGCGAAAATGTGCCAGCGGCCGATGGGCGACAGACGGTGACAATGACGGCTCGCCGCGGTCGATCCGGCGCAGGATGCCGACCAGCAGGTCCGGCTCCTCATCCTTCAACAGATAGCCGCGCGCGCCGGCGGCGAGGGCCTCGAAAATATGCGCGTCGTCGTCATAGATGGTGGCAATCACCGTCACGACCTGCGGCCAGTCCTGGGTCAGTTGCCGCACCAGATCGACGCCGGGCCCATCGGGCAGGCCAAGATCGATGACCGCAAGATCGAATCCCGCCGCATCATCCGCGCTCTGCTGCGTCGTGAGCCATGCCAGAGCATCGGCCCGTCTGGCGCAAGCCACCACGCGGATTCCCGGAAAGGCCGCCGCGAGCACGCCAAGCAGCCAGTCACGCGTGCGCGGCTGGTCCTCGACGAGCAGGCACGATCGCGGCGGCTTCATCTCCATCATATCCGACACGTAGATCGTCACCGACCATTGTCATCCCCCTGTTCAGAGGTGATCCCACGATCCTGCGCCTCCGCATCATGTGTCGCCGATCTCGGAATATTGCTGTCGGCGTAACCCGACCTCCACCAATGTGTTCGTGCCGATTTCCCCGCGTCGGACATGAAAGCTTCCGTCCAGCAAGGCGATGCGTCGGGCGCTGTTCGATAGCCCATTTCCCCAACTGACCCCGGCATCTATGCCTATGCCGTCATCGTTGATCCGCACTTGCAGCCGAGCTGCCTCGACCACGGCCTCCACCGACACGTGGGATGCCTGTGCGTGCCGCACCACGTTGCTGACCAGTTCGCGTATGATCGAGGTCAGGTCGCGCGCCATCGCATAGTCGATCAACTGGCCCGGCTGATCCGCGGTGGAGATTGGCCAATCCAGTGCGATCTCATGTGTCTCCAGCCGGTTCATCGTCTCGAACCGTATCTCGGCGAGCACATCCTCCAGCGGCCGCGAGGTTCCCGCGGTGCCGGCGATGATCGCCCGGATATCCGCCATGGCCTCGCGCACGTCCTTGCGCATCAGGTCGGTGTCCCGACGATGCAGGCTGGTCAGCAGGCGGGCGCTGACATCGTCGTGCAAGTCCCGCGCGATGCGCGCGCGCTCTTTCGCCACGCCGCGCATATACGCGTCACGCGCCTCGCTCAGGGCGGCCACCGCGTCGATCAGCGCCCGCGCCTGATCGAGATCGATCGCGTCGAAATCGCGCGCGCCGCGCTGCGCATAACGCAGGACGATGCCCGGCATGTCATCGACCGGCGGCAGGCGGAGGCCGATGCCGTCTTCGGTGATGCAGGGCTGTGCGACTGCCGACGCCTCTGTCCTTGCCTCCAGCGCCTCGAACATCGCCATCAGGCCGGTCCGCCAGCGCTCGGTGCGCGATTCCGGGCTGAGCGCGAAGGCGATCTCGGTTCCCAAACCCAGGCTCAGCCGTGCGGCAGCGTCGCGGCGGCGGTCGGTGCGGCGCGAGATTGCGAGGCGGACCGGCAGATAGATCAGGCACACAGCGGCGATCGCGAACGGCAGAAAGGTGTCGCGCAAACCCGCCGCCATCGAGAGAATAGCAACATCGGCGGCGGTGACCGCGATCGCCGCGCCGACCGAAAGCAACAGGCCGAATGCCCAACCGTCCACCGAAAACAGCCGCGCGCGCGTGATTGCCGCGCCCAGCCCACCATAGATCACCAACAGCAGAGGGAGCGCGATCGCCTCGCTGACCAGGGGGGCACCGGCAAACAGCATCGGCAGGATAACGGCCCCGACGAACACCGTAGAGGACAGGATCGCCGAGGAGCCGATCAGCCGCATTGCCGCTGCCCCGACAGGGTTGTCGCGCACTGCCCGCGCCTGCGCGACCAGCAACAGCACGAAGAGCGCGAACTCGACGGCGATCGCGACGAACAGCACGAAGATGGCGTCGCCCGAGAGGTCCAGCGCATCCGACAGGATCAGTGCGGCCGATGCGACACCGATCGCCCAGATCCAGCCCCGCCCGAAGAGCGGCGTCGGGAAGCGGCAAAACAATATCAGGATCGCGGCGACAAAAAGCTGTGCGCATGCATGGTTGAGCAGCATCAGCCAGCGATAGCTGTCACCGAGCAGCAAGGGATCGTATCCCGCCGCGAGCGTGCAGCCCACCCCGAACAGGCCGAGGCTCATGACCGCGAAAGTCCGCGCGGCGCTGTTCCTCGGTCGCAGCACCAGAATCCAGGTTCCGCACAACAGCGCCGCGAAGCCGGTGGCGAGCGCCGCCCAGAAGCCGCCGGTCAGATCGGCGAGGCGCCGCGAATGGATCGCGCCGTGGATCACCCGTCCATCAGCGAAACGAAGCGTGACCTGCCCCTGGCGCAGTGCCTCGGCGATCGTCTCGCGCTGCGTCCACCATGCCTGTTTCTCGGCACGGCTGCCCTTTGCGCCGATCCCGTCGATCAGCGCATCGACGCGTAACGGCAGCGAGCGACCGTCCGTGCCGATCAACCGCAACGGCGCATCGCGCGGCAGCACAGCCACTTCGCTGCCTGTCCGCAACGTGACCCGGTCATTGTCGTGGCGTTCGACCTTGATGTCCGCGATCGGCAAGCGCAGCGTGGTGAACAGCACGATGGCGATCGCCAGCAGCGAAAGCAGCGACAGTTCAAGCAGCCGACGTTGCGGTCGACGGATCGGCCTGTTCATAGCCTCGACAGCAACTACCCCCATGGGCGGACTCTGTGCCGGGGAGGGCACATCTTGTCCACAGCGATCCTGGCGGACTTCCTGAACGGTGCGGTCAAACCGATGTGGGAGCGTTTTCCAACTCGGTTCCACTGTCTGTTTGAGAAAGCGCGGGGCGGTGGGGAATCGCAGTCTCATCCAGCGAGTGCAAATTTACTGCACCGAATTCGACGAAAAGCCGATTCCGTCATGTGGCATGAGGTCACGGGAATGAGGGGGGCGGTCGGTGATGTACCACGAATGGCCGAAATGGCGCCAAGTCGCGCTCACCCCAAGGGTGTAAACCTTTGATTATCTGTACTTGTGGCTGAATGGCGGGCGGTTCAGTCTAACCCGAACCGCTCTCCACTTTGCGGTATGCGGTCTTTGAAGCTGGCGGCCTAGGACGCCAGGATTTGCCACTCAGCCAGGGCGGCTGAGCGGCGTTCCTTGTAGGTCTGTCGGTCGACGAGATGGCGCTCCAGTGCGAAGTGGTTGTGGACGTTGGCGTGGACCGAGGCGAACTTTTGTAACGACTTCATTCGCCTGAATCTAAGCATCGCGCGCTCGCGCCGTCGAAACGACAGGTGGCTGTTCTCACACCTGTTGTTGGCCCAGCGTCCGACCTCCTGCTTTTCACGATTGCCGAGTTCGTTCAATGCCGCACCATAGCTGCGCAGGCCGTCGGTGGTGATTGCCTCGGGAGAACCATGGCGCTTCAGCGTCTTCTTCATAAAGGTCAACGCGGCAGCTTTATCGCGGGTTTTCGTGACATAGCTCTCAAGGATCTCACCCTCATGGTCGACCGCGCGCCAGAGATAGACCATCTCGCCGTTGAGCTTCACGTACATCTCGTCGAGGTGCCAGCGCCAGTGCGTGAAGCCGCGCATTCGGTTCACCCGCTGACGCCGGATATCGCCGGCAAACATCGGGCCAAAGCGGTTCCACCAGAGCCGCACGGTCTCGTGACAGATATCGATCCCACGCTCGAAGAGCAGGTCTTCAACGTTCCTGAGCGAGAGCGGGAAGCGCACATACATCATCACCACAAGGCGGACCACCTCTGGCGACGAGTTGAAGTAACGGAATGGGCTCTGCGGCTTGCTGAGGCGGGGCATCCTGACGCCGTACGTGGCCGACGTTAACGCTTGGTGCAGTTGGTTTGATAGCACCACTGGGCGGTTTCGCCCTCGATTTGCGAGCCATTTACCGCCGCTAGCAGCGGCCTGCTGTCAGTGCCACTCAGCCCTGACAACGCGGTTTGACACTATCCCCTTCACGGATTGTGAAGATCTGTCACCAATCAGGTTTGAACCTCTCACTCTAGGGCTGATGCGATCTGCGTTAGGCTGTCGGCGACGGCGTTGGCTGAACAGCCAGAGATGGGTTCGAGCAGCGAACTGCATTGCGCATTGGAGGGGGACACGATGCTTAAGAGGGTCAAGCCAAGTTTCTTAGTCACCGGCGTTGGGTTCGCGGTTGGTGCCCTACTGGCTTGCAACGGCGCCACAAAGGCGCAGGATCCTTCGTTGTCCGATCCGGAAACCGCGCACTATTCGTTGTCGACGAATATTGACGGCGGCAACGTCCAGAAGCTGGGCGTTGCGTGGGAGTTCAGCGATTTTGTCGTCCGTGGGCAAACCAGCCGGGCCATGGAGGCGACGCCGATCGTGGAGGACGGCATCATGTACATGTCCGGGCCATGGAGCGTAGTCTATGCGCTCGATGCCCGCAGCGGAAAGCAATTGTGGCAATATGATCCGGAAGTCGACGGGCAATATGCAAGGCGCGCTTGCTGCGATGCTGTAAACCGGGGCGTCGCGGTTCATGACGGTGTAGTCTATGTGGGGTCGCTCGATGGATATATGATCGCCGTCGATGCCAAATCGGGGAAGGAGTTGTGGAAGGTCGATACATTCATCGACCGCAAGCAGAGCTATACCAGCACAGGCGCGCCGAGAGTGGCGGGCAAGAATGTGCTCATCGGCAATGCGGGCGCCGAGATGGGCGTGCGCGGCTATACCAGCGCCTATGATCTGAAGACCGGCAAGCTCGCTTGGCGCTTCTTCTCGGTTCCCGGCGACCCGAAGGGTGGTGATGAGCATCCCGAGATGACGCTTGCGCGCAAGACCTGGGATCCCAACAGCGCATGGCATCTTGGTGGCGGAGGAACAGTCTGGGATTCCATCATCTACGACGCGGAAACGAACACGGCGTTCATCGGTACCGGCAACGGATCGCCGCATCCGATCTGGTCGCGCAGCCCGAACGGCGGGGATAATCTGTTCCTTGCTTCGATCGTCGCGGTCGACGCCGATACAGGGAAGATGAAGTGGTATTACCAGACCACACCGGGCGACAGCTGGGACTACACCGCGACCCAGAACATGATCCTCGCCGATCTGAAGATCGATGGACGTGATCGCAAGGTCATCATGCAGGCGCCGAAGAACGCGTTCTTCTATGTCCTGGATCGTTTGACCGGCGAACTGATCTCGGCGGAGAAATACTCGATCGCGACATGGGCGGAGAGGATCGACAAGAAGACGGGGCGGCCGGTCCTGACTGCCCAGTCCGACTTCTCCAAGGCGCCGAAATATATCTGGCCAAGCGAGGTCGGCGCCCATGGGTGGCAGCCAATGGCCTATAGTCCAACGACGAAGCTGGCTTATATCCCGGTATTCGAACTGCCGTCGATATTCTCAATGACGAACCACGCTCCCCGCCAATATACCAATGTTCAGGGCAATGGGGCCGCGAAACCGCCTTATACCGAGGCGGAGGCGCCGCTGCTCGCCGGCTGGCCGCAACCCGTCGGGCCGGAGGGGAGAGGCCATACCATCCTCAAGGCCTGGGATCCGGTTGCCAACAAAGAGGTCTGGGCGTCGAAGCCGAGCCCGTTCTTCGGTGGTGGAATCGCGACAACGGCAAGCGGGCTCGTCATCCAGGGCAGCAATTCCGGCTATCTCCGCATTTATGAAGGGCGCACCGGCAAGCAACTCCACGAAATCTATCTGGGTACCGGGGTAGGGGCGTCGCCGCTCGTATATACGATCGATGGCGAGGATTACGTCGCGGTTACCGCCGGCCTGGGCGGATCTATGGGGCATCCTTTCCCTGTCGGCTCGGCCGCACGCGAGCGTGTGAACAAGGAACGCCTGATCGTCTTCAAGCTTGGCGGCGCGAAAGTCGCGCTGCCTCCGCTTCGCCAGGCCAGCCCGCTGATCGCGGCACCCGCCAAATATCGAGGGACGCCTCAGCAGGTCGCGCTCGGTGCGGACCTATACGCCCGCACATGCCGCGGCTGCCACTCGACCGCGGCCGCGATCGGCGGATATCCGAACTTGTGGAAGATGACGCCCGAAACGCACGACGCGTTCAATTCGATCGTCCTCGACGGCGCATATTCCTATGCCGGCATGGCGTCTTTCTCCGACATTCTTTCGAAGAAGGACGTCGAAGCGATCCACGCCTATCTGGCCGATCCGAAAAGTGCCGCACAAGCCGGCAAATCCAAGCAACTGACCCACTGATGCTGGCCCCGGCCGGGCCGAGCGTGCGCGCTCGGTCCGTGCCGGGGCGATGGTTCTGGAAAGCCTTGCGTAATCACGCGGAAATGCCTGGGGCGCGGAAAGCGCCTCAGGCTTCCGCGATGATGCCGAAATGCCAACGGCGGAATGAGGACAGGTCGTGAAACTTCAATTCGGATACATGCTCCTGAGCGGGCTGCTCGTTTCGGCGCCTGCACTCGCACAGCCCAAGCCGGCGGCGTTCGGCACGTGCGCGGGGTGCCATACGGTCGTGAAGGGCGCCAAGCCCGGAATTGGGCCGAATCTGTTCGCGATCGGCGGCCGCCGAGCCGGCACCGCGCCGAACTTCAGATTCTCCGCGCCGATGGCGAAATCGGGGATCGCATGGACGCGCGAAAATCTCGTCAGATTCATCCAGAAGCCGCAGAAGACCGTTCCGGGTACGAAAATGGCGTTTGGCGGCGTCAGCAATCCGGCTTCGGCGGCGGCGATCGCGGACTATCTTCTGGCGACCAAATGAACGCATCGCGAGATTCGGGAAGCCGAAACGGGCATAGGGAGAAGCTTATGAAAAGGACAATGGCTCGATCCGGGGTTCGATCCGGCGCATGCGCTGTCGCCGCTCTGGCCGGCCTGCTCACCGCTGGAGGCGCGCATGCTCAGGTGGCGCCAGAACGCCTCGAAACGCTCAAGACCGATGCGCTCGCGGGCGTCGAAAAACGGACCAAGCTCGTCCAGGAGATGGTCGATTCGCTTTTCAGCTTCGGCGAACTCGGCATGCAGGAGGTCGAGACCTCGCGTTACATCACCGAAATCCTAGAGAAACAGGGCTTCACCGTGGTGCGCGGGATTGCCGGAATGCCGACGGCCTGGACCGCGACATGGACCAACGGCCAGGGTGGCCCGACGATCGCCGTGGGTTCCGATATCGATGGCATTCCCAAGGCAAACCAGAAACCCGGTGTCGCCTGGCGAGAGCCGATGGTCGAAGGTGCGCCGGGGCATGGCGAGGGGCATAATTCGGGCCAGGCCGTCAATGTCGCGGCGGCCCTCGCGGTCAAGGACATCATGACCCGCGAGAAGATTCCCGGCACGCTGATGCTGTGGCCGGGCGTTGCCGAGGAGCCGGTGGCCGGCAAGGCGTTCTTCGTGCGGGACGGCATGTTCAATAGCGTCGACGCCGTACTGTTCAGCCATGTCAGTTCGAATCTCGAGACATTCTGGGGGCAACCCGATGGAACGGGCGGAACCTCGGTGCTCTACACGTTCAGCGGCGAAACCGCGCACTCCGCGCTCGCGCCGTGGCGCGGCCGCAGCGCGCTCGATGCGGTAGAGTTGATGGATGTCGGATGGAATTTCCGGCGCGAGCATCTGCGCCCCGAGCAGCGGTCGCACTATGTCATCAAGGACGGTGGAGACTTCCCCAATGTCGTGCCCGCGACCGCCACGGCCTGGTATTATGTCCGCGAACAGACCTTCGAGGGCATCCGCAGGAATTTCGAGCTGAGCAAGAAGATGGCGCAAGCCGCCGCGATGATGACCGATACGACGGTTATCAGCCGGATCATCGGCACCGCCGCGCCCCAGCATATGAACAGGCCGATGGCGGAAGCCGCATACCGGAACATTCAGAAAGTCGGCATGCCGAGCTGGACACCAGAAGAGCAGCAGTTCGCCAAGGCGGTGCAGAAACTCGTGGGCGGCAGGGAAGTGGGGCTCGACACCGCGCTCAGGCCCCTTGCCCCGCCCAACCCCGAACCGAAGAGTGGCGGTTCCGACGATATTGGTGACGTATCCTGGACGAAGCCGACGATCAGCATCTTCTATCCGTCGAACTTCCCCGAACTGCCCGGCCACAACTGGGCAAATGCGATCGCCATGGCGACGCCCATCGCACATAAGGGCGCCGTCACTGGCGCCAAGGTCGTGGCGATGACGATCCTGGATCTGCTGACCCAGCCACGGTTGCTGGCCGACGCAAAGGCATATTTTACCGACGTCCAGACCAGGGATGTGAAATATCAGCCGGTATTGACCGACGAGAAGCCGTATCTCGAGATGAATGCCGACATCATGGCGAGATTTCGCGACAAGATGCGGCCATATTATTATAATCCAAAGAAATATAAGACGTATCTGGATCAGATCGGCGTGAAATGGCCGGCTCTGGTGAAGGGCGCTGAAGCGTCCGACTGAAGCCGAACGAGCATGGCCGGAGGGCGCGGATCGGGCGTCCTCCGGCAGATTCGCCAGCGTGCTCTCATGCGAGCGCGATCCGCAGCGCCAACCGGCCTTGCGCCGATACAGACATCAATCTTGCTGCCGGAAAAGCCCGGATGCGCCGCGACGCTCGTGGGGCAGCGGAACGGTCCCGGCTGTCTTCCACGTGCCGCACCTTCGACGGAATTGTGAAGAGACGTCACCAATCGGGTTTGAAGCTCTCACTCTCAGGCCGATGCGATCTGCGGTACGTTGCAGGCAACGAGGATGATCAGGCCGCGAAGAGGCCGATCATCGCAACAATGCGGAATCTGGGGGAAGAGTGATGAGCCTGCCTGCAACCAAATCCGCGGCGAGATCCCGGCCGGCCTCGCGATCAATGTCTCTCTGCGCTGAACGCACCTGACGTCCGTTCGAAAACATGAGGATTTGATTGTCGTGCTTTTGACATTTCGGATTTTCCTGACGGCAGCTGGCCTTTCCGCTTCTGCGGTGGCGTATGCGGGGCTTCCCGATATCAGGATCATCGGCCGCGCCATCGTCCCCGAGAATGTGACGTCGGCAAAGGATGGCACCGTCTATATCGGGAGCTTCGAAAGCGGCGGCATATATCGGGCAAAGCCTGGCGCAAGAACGGCGTCGCAATGGGTCAGACCGGAGCAAGTCGACGCCGGAAGAACATTGGGTTTGTGGGTCGATGACCGAGATCGCCGGCTGCTCGCCTGCGTGATTGACCGGCCTTCGCCAGGTGAGTCGAAGCCGCGTTCGAGCTCGATCAAGGCGTTCGGGCTTGCCGATGCGAAGCTTCGCGCAGTCTATGCGCTGGATGCCGGCGGGATCTGCAACGACATCACGGTTGCTGCCGATGGCACGACATATGTGACGGATATGGTGGGCCGGATATTCCGGCGCCGTCCCCCGGAAAACCGCTTCAGCCTGTGGTTCGAAGATGCCCGCCTCATGGGTGCCGACGGGCTGGCTCTCCTGGCCGATGGCAGCCTGCTCATAAGTTCTATCAGGCAGGGAAGCTTGCACCGCATTCCTGTGGAGGCTTCCGGTGGCGCGGGCGTGCCGGCGAACATCACGCTGGACCGGCCCCTCGAACAACCCGACGGAATGCGCCGGGTTGGGCGGGACCGGTTTCTGGTGGCCGAAAGCGCGGGGCGGCTGACCGAACTCAGCATTTCGAGCGATCGCGCATCGACGCGCGTCATCCGGGACGGATTAAAGGAGAGCCCGTCAGGCGTGACCGTCGTGGGCGAGACGGCATATGTCTCGCTCGCAAACTGGCCCGCTTTCCGGGATCCGAACATCGATAGGGGCGAATTCACCGTGATCGCGGTGGCATATCGCAATAATGAAAAGTAAAAATGCCGGATTTATAACATTCAATCTCAAATGTAATAATATTGAAAAAAATATAATTATAAATGAGAGCCGGTATTTTAAGTTAAACAGGGGGTGCTAAAATGTATATTTCTTTGAGATCTGCGGTGTCTGTGATCACTGTTGGCGTTGCAACCTGTCTTTCGTTTTCTGTACAGGCGCAAACCGCTCCGCAAGGTGAACAGGACGCTGCCTCCGAAGATCTGGGAACCATTGTCGTCACCGGATCTCGCATCGCCCGGCCCGAGCTGGAATCGCCGATGCCGATCAGTGTCGTCAACATGGCGAACTCGATCGATCAGGGGCGGCTGACCGTCGTGGATGCCCTGGCCGTCGTGCCCTCCATCTCACCCGGCGCGAACCCCTATGGCAATGCGCAGAGCGGCGCCGGCCTGGCATCGGTCAATCTGCGCAACATGGGGGCAAATCGCACTTTGGTGCTGATCGACGGTCGACGTCACGTATCGGGCAACGGATCATCGTCCGAAGTGAATCTCAACATGATCCCTTCGGCGATGATCGAACGGGTCGAGGTGCTGACGGGCGGCGCGGCCGCGATCTATGGCGCCGACGCTGTCACCGGCGCGGTGAACATCATCACCAAGAAGAACATCAAGGGCCTGGAATTGTCGGCGCACCAGGGCATTTCCGAATATGGCGATGCATCGCAGACCAGCATATCGGGCAGCTTCGGCACCAAGTTTGCCGGCGATCGCGGTCGCTTCAGCATCGGTGCGACCTACGACAAATCCACCGGCGTCGAAAAGCAGCACAGGCAGTTCACCGAAGACCGGCTCTGGTACCTTGCCAATGCCGACAGCAAGGGACCGACTGACGGCATTCCGGACATCCTGCTGAACCGGGATCTCAAATCCTACTATGTCGGCTCGGTCCCGACCTTTTATCTTGCGCAGACAAAGACGAATTACGCCTATCTCGATGGTCAGCTCGTCACGCCCAGCCATGGCAAGGAATATGGATCGAAGGGCGAGTTCGGCGATTTCGAAGGCATCGACGACCGGGTCGTCAGGAATTTCGAGTCATGGGAATATCTGCGAAACCCGCAGGAAGCCTTTTCTGCCATCGGCCAGTTCGAATTCGCGCTGACCGACAGCATCACCTATAATGCGCGCGTCGATTATGGCCGCATCAAGTCCGAGGGCTATCACCGCTCCTATCGCGAAGATTCCCGGACCGCGATCTTCACCCCGCCGCTGGGTGGCGCGATCGCCTATCTCGACAATCCCTATACCCCCCAAAGCGTCAAGACCCTGCTGACCAGCCTTGGGTTGAGCAGCGTTCGCATCAACCGCATGTACGACAACTGGCCCCAGATGCGGCAGCATCTGGACCGCGAGGATATCACGGGTACGCAGAGCCTGACGGGCCGGCTGGGGCGTTTCACCTGGAACGCCTTTTATCAATATGGCCGGGCCAGCACTGATGACACGGTCACCAACGTGCCGCTGAAATCGCGCTGGATCGCCGCGCGCAACGTCGTCGCCAACAGCGTGACCGGCGCTCCGGAATGTCGTGATGCGGCGGCGCGCGCCGCCGGCTGCACGCCGATCAACATCTTCGATTCGACGGGCGAACTGACGGCCGCACAAAAGGCGTGGCTGCTCTACGATCGCCACCGCAGCACGGTGAGCAAGCAGGAGATATTCGGCGCGGACATCGCCGGGCCCATATTCGCGCTGCCGGCGGGTGACGTCTCCGTCGCCGTCGGCGTGGAGCGTCGTCGGGATTCGACGCGCACCGTCGAAGATCCGCTTGCCCTGTCCGGGGAAGCCGTGCCGAGCACGGTCATTGTCAGCGTGACGCCGAACATCAAGGCTTCGAGGGCCGTGACCGAGGCTTATGGCGAGTTGCAGGTGCCCGTCCTGAGCGACCTTCCTTTTATCCACCGGCTAGAGGTGGAGGGAGCCTATCGCTGGTCGAGATATGATGATGAAGGCACCACCAGCACCTGGAAGATCGGTGGAACCTGGTCCCCCATAGTGGGCGTCACGGTTCGCGGCGTGCGTTCGCGGAGCGTGCGCATGCCGACGCTGGGCGAGCTTTACGGGGCAATCACGACCGGCACCCAGAGTTCGTTCAACGATCCCTGCGTTTCGGGATATTATGACTATACGCCGACCCGTGCGGCGAATTGCAAGGCGCTTGGAATCACTACGCCGCTGCCCTTCTATTCGGACGCCGCCGTCGTCAATGGCGGCGGCAATCCGAACCTGAACCCCGAAACGTCGAACAGCTTCACGCTCGGCCTGGCCCTTCAGCCGAAGATGATCCGTGGCTTCGATCTGACGATCGATTATTGGAACATCGATATTGCCAATGTGATCACGTCGTACAGCTTCCTGCAGATGATGAATTTCTGCGTCGACCTGCCCAGCATCGACAATGTCTTCTGCAGCAATGTCGGTCGTGATCCGACCACCAAAAGAGTGACGACGGGCTCGACCCAGCTGGTGAACGCCGCGCGTCAAAGGGCGAAGGGGATCGACGTCGGGGTGAATTACCGCATCCCGGTGGGAGAAGGCGTTGTCGCCCTGTCGCTCATGGGCAGCTATCTTTTGCAGCGTGAGGTGGAAAGCGTGCCCGGCGTCGCGACCAGCATCGTCAAATACGCCAACAGCTATACCGATCCGCACTTCCGGGGCGTGCTCGGCATCAACTACAGCAATGACGACCTGAAAGTGTCGTTCCAGACACGCTACATCGGAAAATCCAGGTATGATCCGAACGTTTCGGATGAGTATTATGAATTCAACAACGTGAAATCGAAGATCTACAACGATCTTTCTGTCAGGTATTCCGCGAACGACAGGATCGATTATCTCGTCGGCGTCAACAACATCCTGGCGGTCAAGCCCCAGATGCTGCCCAACATCTATCTGGGCGCGAATGGCCGGTACGACGTCCTGGGTCGATATTTCTTCGTCAGGGTCGGTGTGAAGGTCTGATCGAGTCCGGTTCGTTTCGCCCCACCAGCCGACGCGCCTTCCTCCCATGGGCCGTCGGCTGGACCCCGGATTGGGTTGACGCCATGTTTTTGCCAGCGAATTTTCCGTTGTAGCGCTGCATGCGTTCGTCGGGAGTTCAAAGAAGGGAATCTGCCATGAAGAGCGTTTGGCTTGGGTTGATCGGCCTTTCCATCCACGGATCGGCCGTCGCGGATACGGGCCGTCCCGTCACTCTCGCGCCCCGGCCGACGGTGGCCGCGGACGCGGGCCGTCATGTCATGGTTCTCGCCCATCGCGGATGTTGGGAAGGCGGCGCTCCCGAGGGATCGCCCGCGGCGATCAGGGCATGTGCGGGGATCGGCCCCGACATCGTCGAGGTCGACGTCCAGAAGACGAAGGACAATGTCCTCGTCCTCATGCACGATTACACGGTCGATCGCATGACGAACGGTTCCGGCAAGGTGACCGAAATGACCGCCGCGCAGATCCGCGCGCTTCGCCTGAAGGCCGGTGCCGGCGGCCCGAACGCCGCACTGACCGACGAGCCTGTTCCCACCTTGCAGGAAGCGCTGCTGGCGGCGAAGGGCAAATATGTCGTGAACCTGCACCTGAAGGCGCCGGTCGAAAGCGACATCGCCCAGATCGTCCGGATCGTGAAAGACCTCGACATGGTCGGGCAAGTGACCGCCTGGGTCACGGGCTATCCCGGCGATCCGCAGCTCGACAATTCGTCGATGCGCGGTGTGATCGGGATGATTCCGGTCATCGGAGAATGCCCCCCGCCGGACCCCAATGGGTGCTGGTCTCGGCCCGCGAAGTCGATGAGCGGCTATGCGCGCTACCAGCCTGCGGCGATCTATTTCCGAAATCCCGAGATTGCGCCGAAGCTGGTCGATGAAAGTGCCGGCGCGGGCGCGCGCGTCATGGTCCACAGCCTGGAGGTGATCGACAAGCTGCCGCGCTGGGCACGGCTCGCGAGCTGGCGCGCGATGATCGACATGGGTGCCAATATCATTATGACCGACCATCCTGCCGATCTTCTCGATATGCTTCGAACCAAGGCGCAATAGATGAAGGAAACCCGCGTGTATCGCCATCCCGCCTGCCTGCTTGCGGCGGCCCTGCTCGTGATCGGCGCGAAGGCGAGCGATTCCGCCGAACATCCCAAAGGCTATCTCGCTCCGGACGAATTCGACGTCACGCATGTGGTGGAACCCGCCCCGAGACGCGGAGATCCGCGCTACGATACCGATCGAAAAATCTTCCGTGCGACCCGGGCGCTGGCTGGATCGCCGCGATGGGCGTTCGCCACGAACGACGTCGATTATGGCTTGCCGGCGATATTGCGCGATTTCAGCTGTGCGGCGGGTGTGATCCTGACACCGGAGAATTCACCGAAGCTCGTTGCCTTGATGACGCGTGCGGCCGCGGACACCAGCGCCCAAACACGCAAGGCAAAGGAATTCTTCCAGCGGGAACGCCCGTTCGTCATCGATCGGGGCAAGATCTGCCAGCCGGAATCGGAACTCTACGACGCCGGGAACCGGCGCATGAGCTATGACTATCCATCTGGGCATACGACGTTCGGATGGACCTGGGCGCTCGTCCTTTCGAACCTCGCTCCGGATCGTGCACGGCAGATCCTCGAACGCGGGCGGGCCTATGGCGACAGCCGCTTCGTCTGCGGCGCGCATAACCAGAGCGCGGTCGAAGCCGGGATGTTGTCCGCATCGGCGACCATGGCGGTCGTGCAGACGAAATCCGAATTCCAGGCCGACCGCGAGGCCGCGCGGGCGGAACTTGTGGCGCTCCGCGCCAGCGGAATCTCGCCCACGGGATGCGAAGCCGAAGCGGCACTCATCAGCCAGCGGGTCATGCCGAAGCTTCGGTGAATTCCGCCACTATGGCTTAGAGCCTGATCGCTTGAGGTGGAAGCGCTTCGCGCTTCCGCCGATGGCGTGAATCAGGCTCTATTCAGATAGTTGAGACCAAGATTCACACTTCAGATTGATTCAATCTGAAGTGATCTTGGTCTAGGCGGCGTGGACAAATTGGTTAGAGGCGAGCTTTCCAAGTGTCGTCTGGATACTTGATGATCTGCCGCCGCCATATCCAGATGGCGAAGGCAAACATCAGCACGCCGGAAGTGATGCCCGCAGCCCATCCCTTCTGATGGCCGTAAAAATACACGACCAGAATGCTTGCAACTGCCGGAGCAGATAAAGCGAGCCAATCCCGTCGGTTCAGTTTTCTCATGCATCGCAATCTATCGCGAAATCGCGCAAAAAACAGCGACTTTTGCATGGTGCGTCGGATCGTCATTGACGTCTCGGTGGGTCATTGATTCAAGGCTGCTTTTGGAGGCAGGCTTGAGCAGGGGCGATCTGAGCGAAGCGGAATGGCGCATCCTGAAGGGGTTGCTGCCGATCGAGCCTGAGAACCGGGGGCGAGGCAGGCGTCCCGAACAGAACCGCGCGATCGTCAACGGCATCCTCTGGCGGCTCCGGTGCGGAGCGCCATGGCGCGACGTTCCACCCAAATATGGGAGTTGGAACACCATCTATCGGCGGTTCCGACGCTGGAGCGAAGCCGGGGTCTGGGAGAGTGTGGCGGTAACGCTCGCCGAGGTCATGGCTGACAGCGGCCACTATAGTATCGACAGCACCACCGTTCGCGCCCACGTCTCGGCAGCGGGCGGAAAAGGGGGACTCATCGACGCGCTCTTGGCCGCTCGCGGGGCGGGTTCACCAGTAAGCTTCACTGCTTGGCTGATGCCCTCGGACGACCGCTCGCCTTCCACCTGACAGGCGGGGAAACCGCCGATTGCAAGGCTTATGATGCCCTGATCGGCCTGCCTGAACGCGAACCGGACGCCTTCCTCGCGGACAAGGGATACGATGCTGATGCAATCCGGGCTGACCTTGCTGAACGACAGATCGAGCCCGTCATTCCCGGCCGATCAAATCGACGCGTGAAGATCGAGTATAACCGAGTGCTCTACAAGCAGCGCAACCGTATCGAACGCATGTTCGGCCACCTTAAGATCAACCGCGCCATCGCTACCCGATACGATCAACTGCCCAATAGCTTCCTCGGAATGGTCCTTCTCGCAACAGCCAGATACTGGCTTAAATTTGTCCACGCCGCCTAGTCCAAAGGATCGGCGTCCTCGGCCAGCAGCCATGCCAGCAGGGCCGCGCAGGCTGGGCGTTCCATCACCCCGGCCTCGTACACGATGTAATAAGCGTGCGGGGAGCGGGCTTCGGTTTCGAACAGGCGAACCAGGCTGCCGCTGGCCAACAGGTTGCGCGCTAGTGCCGACCGCGCGAGCGCCACCCCCATTCCCAATGCCGCGGCATGATAGGCAAGCGCGAGATCCTCGAACCGGTGGCCGCGCTCGGGTTCGCTCCGTTCGGGAAGTCCGGCCGCCTCGAACCATGATTTCCATGGTTCCAGGCGGCTGCGAAGAAGTTTTGCCCGATCGAGATCGGCGGGCGTCTCCAACTTGTGCCGCTCGGCATAGTCGGGCGATGCCACCGGGAAGACGATGTCGTCCGAAAACCGGCGGCATTCCTTGCCAGGATGGCGGCCGGTGCCGAAGCGTATGTCGATATCCGTATCGTGCGTGCGGTAATCCAGCTGAGACTGGCTGAGTTCCAGCGCGATCTCGATTTCGGGATGGCGATCGAGAAAGGGTTTGAGTCGCGGGAGCACGACCATCCGCGCGATCGTGGGCGGCATCGACAGGCGGATATGCTCGACTCGCGGACCGGCGATGAGTGGTTTCGCGACATCGTCGAGCGCGACCAGCGCCTTGGAGACACGCGGCAGATAGGCGGCACCCGTAGGCGTCAGGATGATGTTGCGGGAATCTCGTTCGAAAACCGGCCCCCCGAGCAGATCTTCGAGAAGGCTGATCCGGTGGCTGATCGCGCTGCGCGTGACATGGAGTTCATTTGCCGCAGCGGAGAAGGATCCGAGGCGGCATGCCGTCTCGAAGGCCTGCAATACGGGTAGCGGAGGAAATCTCTTGGCCATGTCGTTCCTTAAATGCGACCCGGATGCCGAAGCATTCGGGTCGTTTTCGTCCAAGCCGCACCAGGCCTCAATACATCAGGCACGCCGGAAATTGGTACTACCGTGCGCTCCGCGGAATTGTGAAGACCTGTCACCAATCTGGTTTGAACCTCTCACTCTAGCGTTGATGCGATCTGCGTTACGTTGCCGGCACCAAAGATGGCCGAGCCGCCAAGGGGGGGAGGTTGTCCGTTATGATGATGCGGAACCCGAGGAAAAAAGAATGGTCCTGTCTGTAGCCAAATACGCGACCCGAATATTGAAGCTGAACGAACTCGATAATGTCGGCATCGCCTGCGGTGATATTGTCGGAGGTTCCACGCCGCCCGGACTCGATTTTCCCGCCGACGGCGATATTCCCTCCGGCCACAAGATCGCCCTCGCCGATATTGCCGAAGGGGAGCCGGTACGCCGCTATGGTCAGATCATCGGCACCGCCACCCGCGCCATCGGCACGGGCGAGCATGTTCATGTCCACAATCTCGCCATGAGCGATTTCAAACGGGACTATGCGTTCGGGGCGGATCGGCGAGAGACCGCGCCGGTCGCGGAACAGCGGACCTTCAAGGGCATAAGGCGCGCCGATGGCCGGGTGGCCACGCGCAATTACATCGCGGTCATCAGCACGGTGAACTGCTCGGCCACCGTGGTGAAGAAAGTGGTCCGCCATTTCGACGATCCGGCGATCATGGGGGGGTATCCCAATGTCGACGGGGTCGTACCGCTGACCCATAGTTTCGGCTGCTGCATCGATCATCATGGTGAAGGGCTGGAGCAATTGCGCCGCACGCTCGCCGGCTTCGCCAATCACGCCAATTTCGCCGGCGTGGTGCTGATCGGGCTCGGCTGCGAGGCGAACCAGCTCAAGCCGTTGTTCGAGCAAACCGGGCTGAGCGACGGGCCGATGGTCACCAGGCTCGTCATGCAGGAACTGGGCGGCACGCAGGCCGCGATCGATGCAGCGATCCTGGCGGCGACCGCGATGCTGCCGCGCGCCAACCAGGTCGTGCGTGAAGACCTGCCGCTTTCCCATCTGAAGGTGGCGCTGCAATGCGGGGGCTCCGATGGCTATTCGGGCATCACTGCCAACCCCGCCCTAGGCGTCGCGGTCGATATCCTGGTCGCGCATGGCGGGACCGCGATCCTGACCGAGACGCCGGAAATCTACGGTGCCGAGCATTTGCTGACCCGCCGCGCCGCCAGCCCGGAGATCGGGCAGAAGCTGGTCGACACGGTGCGCTGGTGGGAGGATTATGCCGAGCGCGAACGCGGCAGCATCGACAACAACCCGACGCCGGGCAACAAGGCGGGCGGGCTGACCACCATCCTGGAAAAATCGCTCGGCGCGGTCGCCAAGAGCGGCACGACGCCGCTCAACGGCGTCTACCGCTATGCCGAGCCGATCGATGCAAACGGCCTCGTCTTCATGGATGCGCCCGGATATGATCCGATGGGCACCACCGGGCAGATGGCGGGCGGTGCCAATCTGATCGCTTTCACCACTGGCCGTGGTTCCTGTTTTGGCGGACGGCCGGCGCCCGCGATCAAGATCGCCACCAACACGCCGATGTTCGAACGGATGCAGGCCGACATGGACATCAATTGCGGCTCGATTATGGATGGCAACACGACCGTCGAAGAAAAGGGCCGCGAGATCTTCGAGATGTTCATTCGCGTCGCCTCGGGCGAACCCAGCAAAAGTGAAGCGCTTGGAGTGGGTGACGAGGAGTTCGTACCCTGGATGATTGGCGCGCAGATGTAGACGGTCCGTCGGAGAGCGTGCGGGGGCAAAGGATCGAAGACGTCCGACCGCATCGCTCTCCTTCCATCGGGAGGGGAAGATAAATGATGGGCAATGTTCCCATTTTGCGGACCATACGGAGAGTCCCCGGTGGGCTGATGCTGGTGCCGCTGTTGCTGGGCGTGATCCTCAACACGATCGACCAGTTTCATCTGAGCGGTGTTCATGGTCTGTTGATCTGGCTGGGCGCACCGCAGACGCCGGAAGGCACATATGAATTCCTTCGGATCGGCGGCTTCAGCGAGGCGCTGTTCAAGCTCAGTGCGATGACGCTGATTGCCCTGTTCCTGTTCTGCTCGGCCAGCCAGATGAGCCTGAAGGTAGGGGCCCGCGCGATGAAGAAGGGCGGCATCCTCATCGTCGCCAAATATCTCACTGGCCTTGCGATCGGGCTCGCTTTCGCAAGGCTGTCCGATCCCTTTAACGGCTTCCTGGGCTTGTCTACGCTGGCGATCATCGCGGCCATGACGAACGGCAATGGCGGTATGTACGTCGCGCTGACCGGCCATTATGGCAACCGCTCGGATACGGGGGCGGTGGCTGTGCTTTCGCTCAACGACGGGCCGTTTCTGACCATGATGGCGCTTGGCATGCTGGGATCCAGCTTTCCCTTCATCGCCTTTGTGGCCGTGCTTCTGCCAATCCTGCTGGGTATGATTCTGGGCAATCTGGACGAAGAACTTCGTGCCTTTCTCAAGCCGGGCGAACTTCTGCCCGTGCCTTTTTTCGCATTCGCCCTCGGTGCGAACATGAACCTGTCGATCCTGTTCAATCCGAACGTTCTTTTTGCAGGCGCGCTTTTGGGAGTCGCGACCGTGGTCCTGACGGGCACTGTCGGCGCGTTGACCTTCCGCCTGCTTGGCGAACGCAGTCTGATCGCACCGGTTTCAGAGGCGACGACTGCAGGCAATGCGGTTGCGACACCGGCCGCGATCGGCGCAGCGGCAGCGGTCGCTGCCACCTCGGGTATGATGAGCGCGGAGATGGCAGGGGCCTATCAGGCGATCGTGCCGGTGGCGACGCTGCAAGTCTCCGTGGCGGTAATCGTCACCGCGATTCTGGGGCCGCTCGCTGTGGCGCTCGTCGACAGATGGCAGCGTCGTCAGGGCATCGACGGGACCTTGGAAGAACTGGCAATAGGCTTGCAGCCCATCATGATCCAAACCACGCAGGGCGTCACCTGTGAAACCAGTACCGCTGAGGGTCGATGATCAGAAAGGGAATCTTCCTGTTAATGTGAGAGGATTCCTTGTTCCGCATTGCGCGGGAATTGAGGGACTGAAATGGTTGCGAGCGTATTCGACCTGTTCAAGATCGGCGTGGGCCCGTCGAGCTCGCACACCATGGGGCCGATGACGGCTGCCGCGGATTTCGCGCGGCGCCTGTCGGACAGGGGCATGCTCGGGCAGGTCGTGCGCGTCGATGCCGCGCTGTATGGATCGCTGGCACTGACCGGCAAGGGCCATGCCACCGATCGTGCGGTGCTGCTCGGCTTGGCCGGTCATGTGCCTGCCGCGATCGATCCTGACGCCGCCGATGCCGCGATCGCCGCCATCCGCGCGGAAGGTCGGTTGAAGCTGGGTGGCGCGCACGAGATCGCGTTCGACGAGGTCGCCGATCTGCGCTTCCTCCAGCGCGAACGGCTCGATTTCCATTCCAACGCGATGACCTTTGCCGCGTTCGACGGCGCGGGCGCAGAACTGGCACGCCGCACCTATTATTCGGTCGGCGGAGGCGCCGTGCTCGACGAGGATCAGATCGGCCGCAATGCCGCGCCGGAGGGCGGATGGGATGTTCCGCACGTCTTCCACTCGGGCGACGAACTGCTCGAACTGGTCGCGGAAACCGGCATGTCGATCGCCGACCTGATGCGCTCCAACGAGGAAGCGACGCTGGCGCCGGCCGAGGTCTCGGCAAAGCTCGGCGCGATCGCCGACGCCATGTCCGCCTGCATCGATCGCGGCGTAAGATCCGACATGGCGGAACTGCCTGGCGGCCTGCGCGTCAAGCGCCGCGCGCCCGGCATCTACCGCACGCTGATCGAGCGCCAGGAACGCGCGCTTGCCGACCCGCTGGCGGTGATCGACTGGATCAACCTGTGGGCACTCGCGGTGAACGAGGAGAATGCGGCGGGCGGCAAGGTCGTGACGGCGCCGACCAACGGCGCGGCGGGGATCGTACCCGCGGTGCTGCGCTATTATGAGCGCTTCACGCCCAAGGCGACGAAAGAGGGTGTCGAGGATTTCCTGCTGACTGCCGCTGCCATTGGATCGCTGTTCCGCGAGAATGCGTCGATCTCGGGCGCCGAAGTCGGTTGCCAGGGCGAAGTCGGCGTGGCCTGCTCGATGGCGGCCGCGGGCCTTGCCGCCGCGCTGGGCGCGACCCCTGCGCAGATCGAAAATGCCGCGGAGATCGGCATGGAGCATAATCTCGGGCTCACCTGCGACCCTGTCGGCGGCCTCGTCCAGGTACCCTGTATCGAGCGCAACGCGGTGGGATCGATCAAGGCGGTGGAAGCGACGCGGCTGGCGATGCTCGGCGACGGCACGCACCGGGTGAGCCTGGACCAGGTGATCGAGACGATGCGCAAGACCGGGCTCGACATGTCCGAGCGCTACAAGGAGACCTCGCTCGGGGGCTTGGCGGTCAATGTGGTGGAGTGTTGAGGGGCGATCTCATTCAGGTGATGGGTATTGTCAGATCTATGGGGCAAGCTGTGCTGACGCGACTGCCAGTTCCGCGATCCGCTTCGGCTCGTTCCCGAATTTGTTGACGTTTGGCTAGAATCCCAAGGCAACGAGGAGGAGTTCGCTCGAAGGCGACCCAACCTTGTTACTCTGAGTTACTCTGACAACACCGGTTGAGCCGCTGCCGGCGGATATCGCCGGCGAGCAACGGGCCAAACCCGTTCCACCGGTGCTGTCAAAGCAACGGGGTTTGCGGAAAATTGGACGAGTATCGTCCTCGCTTGCCCCGCCATTTAAGGCAAAGCTTCGGTAAATCCGGGAACGAGCTGAGCGGTATCGCGAGACTGACGGCACGTCGGGCATAGCTTGCCCCGTTGGTCTGACAATACCCTCAAGTCTCCTTTTGCAACGCCAGTTGCCGGCTGCTCTTTCGGATAGGGGGCGCCTCAAGCGCTCCAACCTCCTGGCGATCGAAGATCGAGGCGATATCTCCTCGTTTGCCGAGCAGGTCGGCAAGCGTATAGCGGTCGAGCACAGCCATAAAAGCGCCAAGCGCCTCCTTCAGCGCACCTGTCAGGCCGCAAGCCGGGGCGACGACGCAACTTCCGCAGTCAACGAGGTCGAAGCCGTCTTCGGTGTGACGAACGACCGCGCCGACATTGATCTCCTCGGGCCGCATACCGAGGCGAATGCCGCCAGATCGTCCACGGACACTCTCGACATGGCCGCTTCGCACCAGTTCGACGACAATTTTCATCAGGTGGTTCTGCGAGATGCGATAGGCCTGCGCCACCTCGCCGATCGAGCAGAGTCGCTCCGGACGCGCGCCTAGGTAGAGCAACGTTCGCATCGCATAATCGGTGAACAGGGTCAGTTTCATGAGCACTCCGGAGCCAGCTCTTCGGCTCGTCGCATAATCATGCATTCTTATTGCATGTTTTGGCGCCGTCGAATAGATGCATTGTTGAAGCATGATTTGGAGTCGGGGCGATGGCCGCGCTGAAAATGGACGACGAAGGGCTGCGGACGCTGGTCGATGCCTTCTATGCGCGCGTTCGTGCCGACGCCGTGTTCGGCCCGAGCCTGCAACTCGCCATGTACTTCCGGCTGGATAACCAACCGATCCCCCGGCCCGCACGCCGCAGCACCGACGCGACGGACCATCAGGCAAGGAGCGTGCTACCATGACCGATATCCCCCTTGTGGACCTCAGCGTCCATCACCAGCCCCGCGATCTGCGCGACCAGATCGCGCTCGGTTTTACGAAGGTTCTGCGCTGGAGCGCCGATACCTTCTTCGCCAAGCGTTACGGACACCGCGCCATCGTACTAGAGACAGTGGCGGCGGTGCCCGGCATGGTCGGCGCGACCATCAACCATCTGAAATGTCTACGCCGCATGTGCGACGACAAGGGCTGGATCCGTACCCTCATGGAGGAAGCGGAGAATGAGCGTATGCACCTGATGACCTTCATCGAGGTTGCGAAGCCAACCTTGTTCGAGCGGCTCGTGATTCTTGGTGTTCAGTGGGCGTTCTATCTGGCCTTCTTCGCGCTCTACCTCCTCAGCGCTCGGACCGCCCACCGCATCGTCGGCTATTTCGAGGAGGAGGCGGTGATCAGCTATACCCTCTATCTGAAGGAGATCGACGAGGGCCGCAGCCCGAACCTGCCGGCGCCGGACATCGCGCGGCACTATTGGAAGCTCGCCGATGATGCGACTTTGCGCGACGTGGTGCTGGTCGTCCGCGCCGACGAGGCGCATCACCGCGACGTTAACCACGGCTTCGCCAGTGAGCTTGCGGGTTTGATGCCTGCGGGCAAGGCGGCGCCCTATCCGATACATGCCGACGATATCCGGGTGGCTGCCTGAGATGGTGCCATCAGCGCCCTATCGCTCGACCCCGATGCTCGATCAGGAAACTTTGCCGGCGGGCGCTGCGCGCCCGCCGCGGCACCAAGGCCGGGATCTGGGGCGTGATCCGGCTGATCGAAGGCGAACTCAGGCTCACCTATCTCGATCCCCGCTGGGAGATCGTGCTTACTCCGGATAAGCCCGGCTTCATCCTTCCGCAGTAGCCGCATTTCGTTACGCCGATCGGCGACGTGAAGATGCAGGTCGATTTCTACGATCAGCCGCCCTCAGGCGGCTGAACCAGCCAACGCAATACCGTCTCAGGAGATCTATATGTCGCAGCCGTTGAGCGAGCAGACCATCGCGCTCGTCAAAGCCACCGTTCCCGCACTCGAAGCCCATGGCCTCGACATCGTGCGCGAAATGTATGCCCGCATGTTTCAGAACCCGGAGATCCGCGACCTGTTCAACCAGTCGCATCATGGCGACGCCGGCTCGCAGCCCCGCGCGTTAACCGGCGCCATTCTCGCTTATGCCTCGAACATCGACAATCTGGGCGCGCTCGCGCCGGCGGTGGAGCGCATCGCGCAGAAGCATGTGGGCCTCCAGATCCTGCCCGAACATTATCCCCATGTCGCCGAGGCGCTGCTCGGCGCGATCAAGGCGTTGCTGGGCGAGGCCGCGACCGAGGAGATCCTGGCCGCCTGGGGCGAGGCATACTGGTTCCTCGCCAATATCCTGATCGCGCGGGAAAATCGTATTTATGACGAGCAGGAAGATTCGGTCGGCGGCTGGAACGGTTGGCGCGATTTCCGGGTCGAGGAGGTTGTCCAGGAGAGCAGTGTCATCAAGTCCTTCGTCCTGCGTCCCGTAGATGGCCGTCCGGTCATGACATACAAGCCTGGCCAATATCTGACCTTCTGGTTCGAGATTCCCGGTCGTCCGCCGATCAAGCGCAACTATTCTATTTCGTCGGCACCCAACGGCGAGACCTATCGCATCTCGGTCAAGCGCGAAGCGCAGGGCCTAGCGTCGGGTTGGCTCCACGACGAGGCGGTGGCGGGCACTGTTCTCAAGGTCGCGGCGCCGGCAGGCGAATTCTTCCTGGAAGGTCAGCCGGAGCGCCCGGTCGTGCTGCTCTCTGGCGGCGTCGGCCTGACTCCGATGGTCGCGATACTCGAGGCATTGGTTGCCAGCGGCCCCGACGTGCCTGTTCATTATATCCACGGCACGCACGACCGCGAGACGCATGCGATGCGGGATCATGTCCGCACGCTGGCGGCACGGGGCAAGGCGGTACGCGCCACCATCTTCCATCAGACGCCGCTTGCTGACGAAGTGGCGGGCAGCGATTATGATCATGCCGGGATTATTACCGACGACTGGCTGATCGCGAGCACGCCGGTGGCCGAGGCGGATTATTTCATCTGCGGTCCGCGCCCCTTTCTGCGGCATGCTGTCTCCGCGCTCTCCTTGGCCGGCGTGCCGGCGAGCCGAATCCACTACGAATTCTTCGGTCCCGCCGACGAGCTTCTTGCCGCCTGAGGCTCGCCATGGACGACTTCATCATCGCGCGCGTCTTCCATGTCGTGTCGGTCCTGTTCTGGATTGGGGCGTCGCCTCCCCGCGCGTGACGAACAGTTCGGCTAAGGTCCCGGCTCGCCTCGTCGATGATCGACAGGATCCGGTATTTGCGACCGTCATGGGGGCGGCCTTCGACGAAGTCGTAAGACCAGGTACGGCCGGGATACTCGGGCCGAAGCCGGATGCACGATCCATTGTTGAGCCACAGCCGCCCGCGTTTCGGCTGCCTTTGCGGCACCTTCAGTCCCTCGCGTCGCCAGATGCGCTCGATCCGTTTGCGGTTCTCCTCGGTGCCGTTCCTTGGATCGTTCGCCGGGCCCGTGAAGAATGGTTCCCGCACGTCCATTATGACCGTCTCCTCAAAACCTCGCGGAGGATTTTTCGATCCACGGGAGGAGCGAGCTTGGACATGCCAACAGAACCTCTCTCAGGACGACCGCATCGTTGTGCGCCTCGTCGTGAGCGCCATAGACAAGGGTCACCACCGATTTCGCGGCGAGCGCACGGATGCGATCCAGCTCCGCGGCGTGGCCCCGGAGCTCGGCCTTGTAGCGGTGCTGAAACTCGATCCATCGTGCAGGATCATGTCCAAACCATTTTCGAAGCTCGGTCGTTGGAGCAAGATCCTTGGCCCAATCGTCCAGCGCCGCGGCGGCCTTGCTGATCCCGCGCGGCCAGAGCCGGTCAACCAGGATGCGAATCCCGTCTTCCGGTTCGGCAGGCTCGTAGGCCCGCTTTAATCTGACATGCGTTGCAGGGGCGGCAGGCTTGATCACGATGGCTGTCCCGTTCGAATTCGAGCTTGGCGCGAAGGCTAGTCAGGTCGTGTCCGATGGTAGCGATCGCAGTTAGTCAAGTGCGGCAAACCCCCGTTCGAGGCCGGCGAGCAGGTCGCGTTCGTGCTCGAGCCCGATCGACAGGCGCAGCAATGAGTCGCCGATACCCGCGACGCGTCGCGCTTCGATGCCCATGTCCGCGTGGGTCATGGTCGGGGGATGCGCGATAAGACTCTCGACGCCGCCGAGGGATTCGGCGAGCGTGAATGTGCCGATCGATTCCACGAATCGGCGCACCGCACCCGCATCGCCGTCCAGATCGAAGCTCAGCATGGCGCCGAACCCGTCCTGCTGCGCGCGTGCGATCGCATGGCCGGGGTGCGAGGCGAGGCCGGGATAATGCACTGCGGTCACGCGAGGGTGGCGATCGAGAAACTGTGCGATGACGGCGGCGGTGGATTGCTGGCGTTCGATCCGCGCGAACAGGGTGCGCAAGCCGCGCAAGGTCAGCCAGGCATCGAATGGCGATCCGGTCACGCCGGTGACGTTCGCCCAGCGCCGCAAACTGTCGACCTCGATCGGGTCGGCGGCGATGACGGCCCCGCCGATCACGTCGGAATGGCCGTTGAGATATTTGGTGGTCGAATGGATCACATAGTCCGCGCCGAGCGCCAGAGGCCGCTGCACTGCCGGTGACAGGAATGTGTTGTCGACCGCGACGCGGGCGCCGGCTTTTCGTGCCTCGTCCACGATGGCGCGGATATCGACGACGCGCATCAGCGGATTGCTCGGCGTCTCGACAAGGATCAATGCCGGCTTGTCCGACAATGCAGCGGCCAGCGCGTGCATGTCGCCCTGATCGACGAATGCCAGCCTGAACTGACGCTTCGCCGCACGGGCGACGAGCAGGCGATGCGTGCCGCCATAACAGTCATGCGGTGCGACCACGAGATCGTCCGGGTCGAGCAAACCGAGTATGAGGTCGATCGCGGCCATGCCGGTTGCGGTCACCACGGCGCCGGCACCGCCTTCGAGCTTTGCCAGGGCCTGGGCGAGCATCTCGCGACTGGGGTTGCCCGAGCGGCCATAATCATAGTCGCGCGGGCGCTCATAGCCTTCGAACGAATAGGTGCTGGAAAGATAGAGCGGCGGGCACACCGCGCCATAGGCGCTGTCGGTCGCGACACCGTAGGACGCCGCGATGGTCTCGGGATATGGCGCCCTGGGCTGCAGGCTGTGATCGTCAGTCATTGAACAGGCGTCCTTCGGTGACTGCACGGACGATGCCCGCGCGGATGACGAAATCGCCGAAACGTTCGTCGGAGTCACGTTCGCGTGCGTAGCGGCCCAGCACATCGGCCAGCGTTTCGAGGATCGCGGTCTCGCCGATATTCTCCCGGATCATGCGATTGAGCCGTTGACCGTGAAAACCGCCGCCAAGGTAGAGATTATATTTGCCCGGTGCACGGCCGGTCAGGCCGATCTCCGCGACATAGGGGCGCGAGCAGCCATTGGGGCAGCCGCTCATCCGGATCGTGATCGGTTCGTCGGCCAGGCCGTTTTCGGCCAGGATCGCTTCGATCCTGGTGAGCAAGGCGGGCAGATAGCGTTCGCTCTCGGCCATCGCGAGCCCGCAGGTCGGGAAAGCGACGCACGCGATCGCGTTGCGGCGAAGCGCGGAGCGCGGACCGTCATTGATCCGATGTTCGTCGAGCAGTGCGTCGATCCCGGCACGATCTTGGGCCGCGACATCGGCGATGATGAGATTCTGGTTCGGCGTCAGGCGGAAACGCCCGCGATGGATACGCGCGATATCGCGTAGCGCGTCGAGCCGGTTGCCCGACAGCCGCCCATTCTCGACGAGCATAGTCAGGTGATGCTTGCCGTCGTCGCTCCGTTCCCAACCGATCCGGTCGCCGTTGCTCGTGAAGGCGAATGGGCGCGGGGGCTCAAGCCGGCCGCCCAGGCGCGCTTCGATCTCGGCGACGATCCAGTCGAGCCCCTTGTCGTCGATCGTATATTTGAACCGGGCGCGCTGCCGATCGACGCGATCGCCATAATCGCGCTGCACCGCCATCACCGCATCGGCCACCGCGATCACCCGGTCGACGGTCACGAAGCCGATGACGTCGGCGAGACGGGGATAGGTGGCGGGGGCCTGGTCGGTGCGGCCCATGCCGCCGCCGATCGCCACGTTGAAACCCTCCAGTCCGTTGCTGCCCGCGATCGCGATGAAGCCGAGATCCTGCGTATACACGTCGATGTCGTTGGACGGCGGCAGCGCGAAACCGATCTTGAATTTCCGCGGCATGTAGAGGTCGCCGTAAAAGGGTTCCTCGTCCTCGGAACTCGCGATCCGCGTGTCGCCATACCAGATCTCGTGATAGCCGCGCGTCCTGGGAATGACATGATCGCTGACGCGCTTGGCGAGCGCGGCAACCTCGGCATGAACCGGGGAGGCAAGCGGATCGACGGTGCACATCACCCCGCGTGAATCGTCGCCGCACGCCGCCACCGTGTCGAGCAGCGCGTCGTGCAGCCCCTGGATCAGCGCGCGCAGATCGTCCTTGAGCACCCAATGGAACTGGAAGGTCTGCCGGGTCGTGAGCCGCAGCGTGTCGCCGCCATGTGCGCGGGCGAGCGCATCGAGCCTGAGCCATTGCGCCGGCGTGCAGACCCCGCCGGGCAGGCGCACCCGGATCATGAACTGATAGGCGGGCTCGAGCTTCTGGCGCCGACGCTCGTCGCGCAGGTCGCGATCGTCCTGCTGATAGATGCCGTGGAACTTCATCAGCTTGACGTCGTCGGCATTGGGGACCGCGCCGGTGATCCGGTCGATCAGGCCTTCGGCGATCGTGCCGCGCAAATGGTCGCTGCCGGCCTTCATGCGCTCGTCGGGGCCGAGCCGGCCGAGCGGCTGGGAGATGTCGCGGCTGCGGTCGATGGTCGCAAGGGTCATGGTCGGCCTCTCAATAGACATCGCGCTGGTAACGATGGTCGGCCTGAAGACCGCGGACATAATCTTCGGCGGCATCGCGACCCGTCCGGCTTTCCGCGGCGACGATATCGATCAGCGTTTCGTGAACATCGGGGGCGAGATGCGCCGCATCGCCGCAGACATAGAGATGTGCGCCGTCCTCCATCCACGCGAACAGATCGCGCGCGCGTTCGCGCATGCGCTGCTGGACGAGGACGCGACCTGCCCGATCGCGCGAGAAGGCGACGTCCATGCGGTTGAGCACGCCCTGTTTCAGCAATGACTGCCATTCCGATTGGTAGAGGAAATCGGTGCGGAAATTGCGCTCGCCGAAGAACAGCCAGGATCGGCCCGCGGCGCCGCGCGCCTCGCGCTCCTGAAGGAAAGCCCGATAGGGCGCGATGCCGGTTCCCGCGCCGATCATGACGATCGGCACCTCGTCCGCCGGGAGCCGGAAATGGGGATTGTCCTGGATATAGATTGGCAGCGTCGCATCGGGTGCGCTCCGATCGGCCAGTTGCGCCGACGCTACTCCGCTGCGCGTTTCGCCATGCATTGTGTAGCGCACCGGTGCGAGCGTGATATGCGCTTCGCCGGGGGTGGCCGCGAGGCTCGACGCGATCGAATAGAGGCGTGGCTGAAGCGGTCGCAGGCCGGTGACGAAGCCCTGGGCACGAAGTCCCTTCATCGGGAAGCGCCGCATGATGTCGATCAGGTGATGGGTGTGCAGGAAAACCGCACGCTCGCCGGCACGATCCTCCTGCTGCAATTGCCGCAGCAGCTCGGCATCGCTCAGCAACGCCCAGTGATCGAGAAAGCGCGGCGTCGCGGTGGTGATTTCGTAGCGATGGGTCAATGCCGCGCCGAGCGTCGTTGCCTGACCCTTGATCTCGATCGCCTCGTCGGCCGGCATGTCGAGCGCTTCGAGTATCTGCGCGACCACCGCCGGATCGTTCGCGACCGCGACGCCCAGCGCGTCGCCGGGCTGGTAATCGAGGCCCGATCCTTCGATCGACAATTCGATATGGCGGGTGGCCTTGGTCGATCCGAGCCCGACAATGACGATATTCTCGACGATCGCCGCCGCAAAGGGCGTGCGCTTGTCATGCTGCGGCGCGGCCGGCTGCAAGGCGGGTGCCTGTGCGGTGGCGTGCGCTGGAACCGATGACCCCCGATCCGCGACCAGCAGGGTAAGCGCGGCGTCGGCCCACGCCGCTGCGGGCTCCTCATAATCGACGTCGCAATCGATGCGCGGCACGAGGCGGGTCGCGCCCAGTTCCTCCAGCCGGCGGTCGAGCCGCTTGCCGGCCTCGCAATAAAGCTCATAGCTCGAATCGCCGAGCGCGAGCACCGCGAAGCGCATAGTGTCGAGCGCCGGTGCCTTGCGCCCTTCGAGGAATTCGAAAAAGCCCGTAGCGGGTTGCGGCGGATCGCCCTCGCCATAAGTGCTGACGATGATGAGCAGATCCTGCACCTGGCCGAGTTGTCGAGGCTTGTAGTTCGCCATGTCGATTGCGTCGGCAGTCAGGCCTTTGGCGCTGGCCATTGTCGCCAATGTTTGCGCCAGTTCCGCGCTATTGCCCGTTTCGGTTCCGTACAGGATGGTCAGCGTGCGGCCGATCGACCCGGTCGCAAGCGGAGCCGGCTGGCGCCAGGTGCGGAGCAGGCCGGCGTCGAGCCCGGCGAAATAGCCGCTGATCCAGCGTGCCTGCACCGCCTCGATCGATTGCGCCAGTTGCTGCACCAGGCGCCATTGTTCGAGGTTCAGTGCCCCTGCTGGATGGTCCTGTCCGCTCATCGTCATCGGGTCTCTTCGGCATTTGCCCGCTTGCGCGCTTCCGGCTCGCCTGACTGGCAAGATCCTCTCCGGGCACGTCTTCGCGGGGCAATCTGGGCTTGGAGATCCATTTGCCCGAATTTCCGGCGATCAAGCAAAGGAGTTATATTGTTCGTTCAGAGCAATATTTTTGGTATGAATTGGCCCTAGTCGATCTCTGGAAGCGTTTCGAACTGGTGATAGGGTGGAGGGCTGGAAAGCGTCCATTCCAGCGTGGTTGCGCCTTCGCCCCAGGGATTGTCGCCGGCCTTACGGCCGGCGACGAACGACCAGACCAGATTTACCAGGAAAAGGACCATGCTTGCCGCCATCAGGGCGTAGCCGAGCGAGGCGATGTGGTTCCAGTACGCGAAGGATACCGGATAATCGGGGATGCGGCGGGGCATGCCTTCGAGCCCGAGAAAATGCATCGGAAAGAAGATCAGGTTCACGCTCGCGAAGAAGATCCAGAAATGCAACCTGCCGAGCGTCTCACCGAGCAGGCGGCCCGACATCTTCGGGAACCAGTAATAGAAGCCGGCGAAAAGCGAAAAGACCGCACCGAGGCTCAGTACATAATGGAAGTGCGCGACGACGTAATAGGTGTCCTGCATATAATTATCGATACCGCCATTGGCGAGGAGCACGCCGGTTACGCCGCCGATGGTGAACATGAAGATGAAACCCAGTGCCCAGAGCATTGGCGTCTCGAAGCGCAGCGAACCGCCCCACATGGTGGCGATCCACGAAAAGACCTTGATACCGGTGGGTACCGCGATCACCATCGAGGCGGCGGTGAAATACAGTTTCGTGTTCACACCCATGCCGACGGTGAACATGTGGTGCGCCCACACGACAAAGCCGATGCCGCCGATCGCGACCAGCGCATAGACCATGCCGAGATAGCCGAAGACGGGTTTTCTCGAGAAGGTCGAGATCACCTGGCTGATCATGCCGAAGCCCGGCAGAATCATGATGTAGACTTCCGGGTGCCCGAAGAACCAGAAAAGATGCTGGTAGAGCACAGGGTCGCCGCCACCAGCGGCTTCGAAGAACGTCGTGCCGAAATTGCGGTCGGTCAGCAGCATCGTGATGGCTGCAGCAAGCACTGGCAGCGCGAACAGCAGCATGAAGGCGGTGACGAGGATCGACCACACGAACAGGGGCATCTTGTGGAGGCTCATGCTCGGTGCGCGCATGTTGAGAATGGTGGTGATGAAGTTGATCGCCCCCAGGATCGATGAAATGCCGGCAAGGTGCATCGAGAGGATGACCATGTCGACCGCCGGACCCGGCGAGCCACTGGTGGATAAGGGCGCATAGAGCGTCCAGCCGGTTCCTGCGCCATTGCCTGACCCGCCGGGGACGAAGGCGGATGCCATGAACAATAGAAATGCCGGGGGCAGCAACCAGAAGCTGATATTGTTCATCCGCGGAAACGCCATGTCGGGCGCACCGATCATGATCGGCACGAACCAGTTGCCGAATCCGCCGACCATCGCCGGCATGATCGCGAAGAAGATCATGATGAGGCCGTGTGCGGTGACCAGCACGTTCCAGAAATGCAGCGCTGCGGCAGCATCGGTGGTCCCGGCCCATAGCGGCAGATACTGGATGCCGGGGGCCGCAAGTTCGAGGCGCATGAGCCCCGAAATCGCGGCCCCGACGATCCCAGCGGTGATCGCGAAGATCAGATAGAGTGTGCCGATATCCTTGTGATTGGTCGACAGGAACCATCTCGCGAAAAAGCGCGGCGCGTGATCGCCGCCGGCCCGATCCGGAATCGGATCGTGAAATGCGCCAGCGCGTACCGTCTGCGACATGCCGTCAACCTCCAGCCAGGGAGCGCGCGGGATCCAATGCACCTGTCGACGCAGATCCCGTCAGACAGCGTGCATCCGCCGCCATCCGCATGTCGCGAAAGGCGTTGCGGCAAGGGCCCGGTTGTCGCTCGGATCAGGACGACTAGCATCGCGTGCCCGCAGACCAAAGATCATGTTTTTCGGGGCTGACCGCAGGAATTCTGCTGCATCCGCCGGTCGGGCCAGGCCATTAAATTATGTCGAATTGCTCTGCCCGCGCGATATTCTCGATATGGCTCGTGCGCATCTCGACCAGCGCCGCGTGCAATGCCTCGTCACGGATGCGGGGCAGCAGCGCCCCAAGCGTGCGGACCACCCAGCCCTGACCGCGATTGAGGAAGGCAAGTCGCTCGACCGGGTCGGCGATCGCCATCGCCTTGGCGTAGAACGCGCCGCAGCGCCGTGACGGCGAGCCGTCCAGCCTCAATATCTGTGCGCGCAGCATCACGCACCAGCGGTTTTCGTCGCCCTGGATCGCGTGGAGCAAGGCCCGCATCGGCGCTGCTGTATCGCGCTTGCTGCGCGCCGCGACGCGCGCGCCGGCCCGTTCCGCTTCCAGCAATTCGTTGAGAGCTGCCAGTATCTCGTCGCGATCGGCATAGCCCATATAGGCGTCGCTGCCCTGATCGGCGTAACAGACGGGAGAGGCGGGTTCCCCGCTCATCCCGAGATTGCGGCTGCGGCACGCAGACCGCTGCGGGTCCGTGCCATCACGCCTTCATCCGCCTTCGCCGAATGCACCGCATAGGCTGAGTAGGAGAATTCCGGACTGTTCTGAATCATCGCGAGCCGACCTTCCTCGAGATAGGAGCGGACGACGCCCATGCGGAAATAGCCGCTGCCCCCGGTGGCGAGGATATAATCGAGCGCGAGTGGGCCGTAGCTCACCGAGACCACGGCATTGGGCGCTTCGGGGAAGGCTGCGCGATAACTTGCGGCAAACTCTTCCCCCCAGTCGATATGGACGTGATCCTCCGGGCCCAACGGGCGATCCGTCGGTGTCGTCCTGACATGGACGAGCTTTTCCTCGAAGAGCAGTTCGGCGATGACACCCGGGCGACGCGGCGCGGCATAGAGCACGGCGATGTCGAGGGATCCGTCCTGGACTTGCTCCATCAGCATCTCGGCTGAGTCGATCTGGGTGCGCACCGCGATCTCTGGACATTCGCGGCGCATCCACAACAGCCAGTGACGCAGCAGCGGACTCCACAGGCTGAGTTCGGCGCCGACGGTCACCACGGTTTCGCGGCCGGGCGGTAGCGCGACGGAGCGCCGCGCGCGTTCCCACACCTGGACCAGCGTCGTGGCGAAGCGGAAGAATTGCTGGCCTGCGGGCGTCAGCCTGGCGCCCGCCTTGTTGCGGACGAAGACTGGCCGATCGAGCTGATCCTCGAGCACACGGATACGCGCACTGACTGCGGTTTGCGTGAGATTGAGGTTGGCGGCTGCGCCGACGAAGCTTCCCGTCTTGACGACTTCGAGAAAGGTCCGGGCGATGCCGATATCCATGTCAGCAATCCTTTTGCATTAAACGTGCAATAATATTCATTTGCTTGGAGAGAATAGCAGGTCGATGATCATCCGCAAGGAGGCATCACCGATGAAGCATCCCGGCCCCATCGAAGCATCTCGACCCGATACGACGCCTGGCCGCTGGCGCGGCATCGCCTGGACATTGGTGTGCGCGGCGGGATGGATGCTGCTGTACGAACTGGTCGATGCCGGCCTGATCGACCAGGCGGCGATGCTGATTATCGCGATCGTCGTGGTTCCGCTCGTGGTCAATATCGTGGCGGCGCTGGGGTTCTGGCATGTCTTCAAGCAGGCGGTCGATCGTCCTGCGTCACAGGATCGACGGGGTGATCCGGAGGCATATTGGTCGCTCGATACGATGTGGATCGTCCGTGTCGCGCCTGATGATGCGATCCCGCATGTGCGGGCAGCCCTCGGTCCAAGGACACCGGGCAATGACATCTAGGGCGCTGCGCAAAGCGGCCGGCATCACGTAACCGCAAATATTCTGTTGTTAATGATCAATAGCATTCGTTTGTTTGACGCATCTTATCCGCTGATGATGCGCGCTCATCTTTTCGAGGAATCGCTTCATGACCTTGCAACTTGGCCAGACCGCGCCGGATTTCGATCAGGATAGCACCCACGGACGCATTCGTTTTCACGCGTGGCTTGGGAAAGCGTGGGGCGTGCTGTTCAGCCATCCCAAGAATTTCACGCCGGTCTGCACCACCGAACTCGGCGAAGTCGCGCGGTTGCGACCCGAATGGGATCGCCGCGGCGTGAAGGTGCTCGGGCTCTCGGTCGATCCGGTCGAGGCGCACCGCAAATGGGAAGAGGATATCGCAGAGACGCAGGGGCATGTGCTCGATTTTCCGATGATCGCCGATGCCGATGGCGGCGTTTCCGGCCTTTACGGCATGATCCATTCCGAGAGCGATCCGGTCCTGACCGTCCGCTCGGTCTTTGTCGTCGATCCCCAGAAGAAGATCCGGCTGATCCTGACCTACCCGCCGAGCACCGGGCGTAATTTCGCGGAGATATTGCGAGCGATCGACAGCCTGCAACTCACCGATGCGCGGAGCATCGCGACCCCGGTCAACTGGCGGCGCGGCGAGCCCGTGGTGATCTCGCCAAAATTGTCCGACGAGGAAGCGAGCCGGTTGTTCCCGCAGGGCTTTACGACGTTGAAGCCCTATTTGCGGATCGTCGACCTGGAGAAGGGCGCCAGCTGTGAACAGCCAGACTGCTAGATCTGCCGATCGAGCCTCGGGACCGACGCTCGACGGGCTTTTGCTGCGCAACCGGGCATGGGTCGAACGCAGAACCGCAGCCGATCCCGGCTTTTTCGAACGACTGGTCGGGCAGCAGCAACCCGATTATTTCTGGATCGGCTGTTCGGACAGCCGCGTCCCGGCGACCGAGATCGTCGATCTCGATCCGGGTGAGATGTTCGTCCATCGCAACGTCGCCAATCTCGCACCGGTGAGTGACCCCAATTTCGGGGCGGCGCTCGCCTTTGCGGTGGAGGGTCTTCGGGTTCGCCATATCATCGTCGTCGGCCATTATGGCTGTGGAGGCATTCACGCGGCGTTCGAACCGCCACATGACGATCCGCTCGGCCAATGGCTTGCCCCGGTCCGTGCCCTCCGATCGCGGCATTGGCCCGAGCTTGGCGGCATCGCCGACGCCGGCCGGCGGAGCGACCGGCTTTGCGAACTCAACATCGTCGAGCAAGTGACGGGCCTCGCGGAGAATCCGGTTGTCGAAGCGGCATGGCGGCTTGGGTATGCGCTGGCGCTTCACGGATGGGCCTATGCGATCGGTGACGGCCTGCTGAAATCGGTCTGCGGGCCGATCACTGCGCCATTGGGCACCGGACGCGAGATGCCGGTCCATTTTTCTACCGACGCGTGCGCGCATCATGGGTGACGCGACCCTGCACCTGTTTCAGTCCTCCCGACGGAGTCCGAAAATGATCGACAACCAAGTGTCCGCCACTCTCGAAAACGACAGCCGCACGGGCAGCCAGTTTCGTCTCCCACCGCTTCCTTACGGCTATGCCGATCTCGAACCGGTGATGTCGGAGGCCACGCTGAGGACGCATCACGACAAGCACCATGCGCGCTATGTCGAGCTGGTCAACGCGATCCTTGCCGCCGAAGATCGGCCGATCCACGATCTTGCCGATGTCGTGCGCGATGCGGCGCATCGCAAGGCCGTGGCGCTGTTCAACAATGCCGCGCAGGCTTGGAATCACGGATTTTTCTGGGATAGCATGGCACCGGGACGCAGCCGCCCCGAAGGTCTGCTTGCCGGAGCGATCGAAACCGATTTCGGCGATATCGACGCTCTCAAGATTCGCTTCATTGCCGAAGGCACAAGTCATTTCGGATCGGGCTGGGTCTGGCTGGTCGCGCGTGGCCCCGCGCTCTCAGTGATCTCGACGCATGATGCCGCGACCCCGTTGACGATCGACGGCGTCACCCCGCTGCTGGTCTGCGATCTGTGGGAGCATGCCTATTATCTCGATTATCGCCAGGATCGCGCTGCTTGGCTTGCCGCCTGGTGGGACCGGCTCGTCAACTGGCAACTCGCCGACCGACAATATGCCGCGGCGCTCGGCCGCAGCGCGCGCTGGCGCTACCCCGATGCGGCCTGACATTTGATTCCGTCCCGTCCACCCAAGGAGAGCATCATGAAGATATCCGTATTCCAGGGCGCCAGCCCGAACGATGCCGTCAAGATCGGCGATCTGCATTTCGAGAGTCCGCCAAGCGAAGGCGATCATGTCGCGATCGGTACCAGGCTGCATGTCGTCCAAAGGGCATGGCATATGCCAAGCACGCTGTTCGCAGGCGCCAAGTTTGCAGTGCTGGTCGCCGAGGAGGAGGTAAAGCCAAGCAGGATTTTCCAGCCGACGGTTGCTTCGATCGGCTAGATGACCGCTACACCGGGAGGGCGCGCAGATAGTGCTACGATTGTTCCCGTGCGCTTCTGGCCTGCCGCGATCGAGCTGCAATGGAAAGTGACTGCCCTGACGATCCGAGAGGAACCATGACCTTAAACGCCGACGCCTTCGATCGCTGGATCCGCGGCCCCTTCGTCGCGATGAATACCGAGCTCGAAGAAAGCTATTTCGTCCAGGCCGATCGCTCGAACGTGATCGGCGTCGGCGATCCGATCAAGGCACGGTTGCGCGACGAGGGCCACGACTATGTCCTCGCCCTCCTCTCCGAAGGCAATACCGGCGACGGCTTTTCCAGCGCCTTCGGGGTCCTGGGTAATGTCGGCATGTATCTGGGCGCATTGCGGCGACACGAACTCACCAATCCCGACCGGGAAGAACGGTCTCCTTTCCCGGAAGCATCCTCCCTCGCCCTCCACGTCGGCGCATCGATCGGCATGGCGCCGCGCTACGCCACCGCGCATCTGGCGACGCACAATCTGGCGGTGCGGGGCGTTCGCAAGAGCTTCACGTCGCTGAAGGACGAGTTCCTGTTCATCGACGAGAATACGCGCGGCATCCTGGGCCTGCAGCGCGCTGCCGACGCGCTGGGCCGGGTTGTCCATCTCGGTGTCTCGAGCCCGATCGCGGAGCAGCTGTTCCATGATGCCCGCGCCGCGCTGAACGACGTCGTGACCTTCAATGCGGGCCTTGCCGACAGGCTGGATGTCGAACGCTTCTTTTATTGCGTGCGCCCCTATTACAAACCGTACCGGGTCGGCCGGCAGGAATATCGCGGCGCCAATGCCGGGGATTTTTCGGGCATCAACGAGATCGATCTTCTTCTGGGGCTGACGCGCGCCAACGACCCCTATTATGCACAATTGCTGGTCGACAAAATGCCCTTCATGCTTCCGTCCGAACAGGCACGGCTGAGGGAATGCATGACTTATCGCAGCCTGCTGGATGAACTGCTGCTGCTCACCGACGAATGTTCGGGGGCGCCGTGGTTCAAGGCCAATGCATCGGCGTTTCTGCAGGTGTGCGACGCGTTCGGCGAAACCGCGCGCCAGCATCACGACCTGCTCGTGGACAAATATATCGCGAAACCTGCGGACGAACTCGACGAAGGCCAACTCAAGGGTATCACTGCAAGCGGCCCTCCGCTGGAGGTGTTGCTCCGCTCGCTCAAGATGCTGCGCGATCATCGCTGTGCCGAACCCGATACGGCGGGCCGGTCGCGACACGCCGACATCGCTCGTCTACGGGCAGCGATCGCCGATGGCGACGCCACGCACCACACCGAAGGAAGCATCGCCTAGACTACAGGCGCTTCATCCCCCAGTACGTAGTGTAGCCCAAGCCGCGCGAGCGGATCGACTGCAAGCGCGCCACCGCCGTGGTCGCACGAAAACTCGCCGTCACTATGCATGTCATGCTGAAGTCGGGCGAGCTGTTCGACAGGACTATAGGAGCTCCAGCGAAAATACATCGCCGACGGGGGGCATTGGTGCCTGACCGGATTGGGACGAGTGTCTGCTTCGCCTACTTCGCTTTTGAGGCAGAGCGCTACCAAATTCGGGGCGCGAGGCGGACGAGTTCGAGAGAATGCCAGCCTAGCAGCATAACCTGCCTCATTGGCTGACAATGCCGTATATACAGCTCCCGCGCTTGGAAATTTTCATTCAAACAGCGTGTCAAATGCGGTACCCGGCGTCCGACTTGCGTAAAAATGCGCATAGATTTTCAGGAGATGGATAGTTGGTCAGGATCGATGAGAAGCTGCACCCGATATTGAACGAAGTGATCAAGCGGAATGCCGGGGAGCAGGAGTTTCATCAGGCCGTCAAGGAAGTGCTCGAAAGCCTGGGGCGTGTCGTAGCGAAGCGGCCCTATTATGCCGACAACGCACTGATCGAGCGGTTGTGCGAGCCCGAACGACAGATCATCTTTCGTGTGCCTTGGGTGGATGACAAGGGGCAGGTGCAGATCAATCGCGGCTTCCGTGTCCAGTTCAATTCTGCGCTGGGGCCGTACAAGGGAGGCATCCGCTTCCACCCATCCGTCAATGTCGGCATCATCAAGTTTCTCGGCTTTGAGCAGACCTTCAAGAATGCGCTGACCGGCATGCCGATCGGCGGCGGCAAGGGCGGATCCGATTTCAACCCACGCGGCCGCTCCGATGGTGAGGTGATGCGGTTCTGCCAGTCGTTCATGGCGGAGCTATTCCGCCATCTTGGCGAATATACGGACGTGCCGGCGGGTGACATTGGCGTCGGCGGGCGCGAGATCGGCTATATGTTCGGCCAGTATAAGCGGCTCACCAACCGCTATGAGGCCGGCGTTCTCACGGGCAAGGCTCTGTTCCATGGCGGCTCGCGTGCACGCACGGAAGCGACCGGCTATGGCGCCACTTATTTCGTGGAACGAATGCTTGCGACGAAGGGCCATGATTATGCCGGCAAGCGCGTGACCGTTTCCGGTTCGGGAAATGTGGCCGTGTACACGATGGAGAAAGTCATCGAGTTCGGAGGCATCATCGCCGCCTGTTCTGACTCGAACGGCTATATCTTCGACGAAAATGGCATCGATCTCGATTTGATCAAAGAGATCAAGGAAGTGCGCCGCGAACGCATTTCCGAATATGTGCGGCTGAAGGGTACGGGCAGCCACTATGTCGAAGGCGGATCGATCTGGGACGTGCCGTGCGCGGTTGCGATGCCGTCGGCGACGCAGAATGAATTGACAGGCAAGGACGCAAAGACCCTGATCGACAATGGTGTGATCGCAGTCGGCGAAGGCGCGAACATGCCTTCCACCCCAGATGCGGTTCGCCTGTTTCAGGAAGCGGGCATATTGTTCGCGCCCGGCAAAGCCGCGAACGCTGGCGGCGTTGCGACATCCGCCCTCGAAATGCAGCAGAATGCCTCGCGGGACAGTTGGACGTTCGAGCAGACCGAAGCGCGTCTTGCCAGGATCATGCGCGACATTCACGATCGCTGTGCCGAGACGGCGGACGAATATGGTGCGCCTGGTGATTATGTTCTGGGTGCAAACATTGCCGGCTTCGTCCGTGTGGCGGAGGCGATGGACGCTCTCGGGGTGATCTGACCGCCACTTCAACATGGGCCCAAGTTTCTTCCCCGGCGGCGCAGCCGCTAGGGAAGAACGATCTCCGATAACGTGCGCGATCGTCAGGCCGACGATCTTGATGGCCGCTTACGCGCCGCCACGCTCGCGGATGCGGCCCAGGAAGTGAACGCGCCACAAATCGATCAGTGCGTCGCCGACTGGGCCTTGGCCGGTATCGATCGTTACCTGGACGTCGTCACCCACGACGCGGAAGGGGTTGAGGCCACCGATCCTCAGTCCGTCAAGCTCGAGACCGTCACGTTTCAGCGCCAACTTGGCTGCCTCGTCAAAGGCCAGATCGGCCCAGATTTCGGTATTCAGTCGGTCGATTTCCGAAGGATCGAGCGCACCGCGCTCGAACGCAAAATGCGCACCCATAGTCATGCGATTTCCCTGTTGCACCGGCGGCGCGCGATCCAACGCCCCCCGTTTGAGACCTTCGATATCGTGGGTGCAATCGGTCGGCAATCGATTGCTCAACGCTTCGGTGTATCGTTTCAAGCTGGCGAAAACACCCAGTTTTTCACGGATGCTTCTGCCCAAAGTCTGGTTGAGTGGCTCGTTGACGAGCTTCCTGCCCTTTTGAGCATTATTCCATTCGACTTCCGCAGCAAAGGAAGCATTGGTCGCTGACATGAACAGCGGCCCGCGGGGCCGCGTGCCCTGACCGACGTTAATCGGCAGGGCTGTGGGTGGTGGGAGCGGCACGGTGCCGCTCCGGACACCGGAGATACCCACATGACCAAGATCCGACTGAACGACATGCAGCTGGTGCTGCTGGCAACCGCAGCCCAGCGCGAGGACGGCAGCCTGATGCCGCTGCCCGACAGCGTCGGCGATCAGGCGGATCGCGCGAAGAAGGCGGTCGAGCAACTCATCAAGAAGGGCCTGGCGGCCGAACAGCCCAACGCGAAGAAGGCAGCCGCCTGGCGCGAGGATGGCGATACGCTGATCGGCGCCGTCATCACCGACGCCGGCCGCGCAGCAATCAACGCCGAGGAGCAGGACGGGGAAGAGAACGACAAGCCCGCTGCCATACCCGAGCCGGCCCCCGCGCCGCGGGTCACCAAGCGCAGCCTGCTGATCGAGCTGCTCAAGCGCGACGGCGGCGCTAGCCTCGACGAACTCATCGCCGCCACCGGCTGGCTGCCGCACACCACCCGCGCCGCCATGACCGGGCTGCGTAAGGCCGGCATGGATGTGACCAGCGACAAGATCGAGGGTGCGCGCCGCTACCGCATCGCCGAGGCCGGCTGATGCGGGCTTCGCTCGATGAACAACTGGCTGCGCTGGCGACAATGTCGCTGGCGCAGCTGCGCACACGCTGGACCGAGGTCTCGGATGGCCCGGTGCCGCGGGTCAGTGCCGCACTGCTGCGGCTGGTGATCGCCTATGCGCTGCAGGAGAAGGTGCATGGCGGTCTGTCCCGCAGGGCCAGCCAGCGGCTGGAGCAGATCGCCAGCGCCAAGACGCGCACGACCGATGCCCAGCCGGGCATGCGGCTGGTGCGCGAATGGCAGGGAAAGCTCCATGTCGTCACCATCGCCGAGGATGGAACGGTGATGTGGAACGAGAAGCACTGGCGGTCCCTGAGCGAGGTCGCCCGCGAGATCACCGGCACCCGCTGGTCGGGACCGGCCTTCTTTGGTCTCAAGCAGAAGAAGGAAGCAGCATGAAACAGCGCTGCGCCATCTACACCCGCAAATCGAGCGAGGAGGGGCTGGAGCAGGACTTCAACTCACTCCATGCCCAGCGCGAAGCGTGTGCCGCCTATGTGATGAGCCAGGCCAGCGAAGGCTGGTCGCTGATCGACGACATCTACGATGATGGCGGTATATCAGGCGGCACGCTCGACCGCCCCGGCCTCAAACGCCTGCTGGCGGATATCGCGGCAGGCCGGATCGACATCGTCGTGGTCTACAAGGTCGACCGGCTGACCCGCTCGCTGCTCGACTTCTCGAAGCTGGTCGAGGCGTTCGATGCGGCGGGCACCAGCTTTGTGTCGGTCACCCAGTCGTTTAACACCACCACCAGCATGGGGAGACTGACCCTCAACATGCTGCTCTCCTTCGCCCAGTTCGAACGCGAGGTGACCGCCGAGCGCATCCGCGACAAGATCGCGGCCTCCAAGGCCAGGGGCATGTGGATGGGCGGCACCCCGCCACTCGGTTACGAGCCCGACGGACGGACGCTCGCCATTGTCGACGAGCATGCAGCCCTCGTGCGCGATATCTACAAACGCTATCTCGACACCGGCAATGTCCGGCTGGTGGCTGAGGCTCTCGAGAGAGAGAATATCCTCTCGCCGCTCCGCGCGCGAAAATCCGGCGAGACATTCGGCGGATGCAAATTCACCAGAGGGCAGATCTACGCGATCCTCTCCAATCCCATCTATATCGGCGAGATCGCACACAAGGGTAAGACCTATGCCGGGCAGCACCCGCCACTGATCGAGCGCGATCAATGGGACTATGTCCAGGCAAAGCTTGCCGACAATGTCCGTGGCGTTCGCACGGTGCGGCAGGCGAGCCCCAGCATCCTGGCGGGCAGGATCGTCGATGAAGCCGGGGACCAGCTGGTTGCCACCCATGCCCGCAAGAAGGGGATCAGCTATCGCTATTATGTGAGCCGCTCGCTCCAGCATGGCAGCGGGGCCAACAGCAACCATGGGTTGCGTATCCCGGCACGCGAGATCGAGGCTCTGGTGATTGGTGAGCTCAAGGCACAGTTCGCCGATCCGCTCGATCTGGTCGCCCGGCTGGGTATCGACACATTGCCGCATCGGGTCGGTGCCATGCACGATGCCTGCGCGCATGTCGCGGGATCGCTCTCGACACGGCAGCGTGGCGGGCTCGCGGACATGCTGCTGCAGGTGCGCGTGTTGTCGGACCGGGTCGAGATCGATGTCAGCCCATCAGCGGTCGCCGAGCAATTGGGTATGGACGCGACAAGCGGAACCCCGGAAATGACGCTGGTGACTTCGGTGCGGCTGACGCGCACCGGTCGCGTTGTGCAGCTGGTGCAGGACAATGGCTGCGCCGCTACGGCCGCGCCGGTCGACGAGAAGCTGCTGCGGCTTATTGCACGGGCGCGGTCATGGTGGGGCATCCTGCTTGCAGGTGAAATCACCATCGACAAGCTGGCCGCTCAGGAAGGCGTGACCGCCTCCTGGATGACGCGGGTGGTCAGACTGGCATTTCTGTCGCCGGCAGTGGTCGAGGCCATACTGACTGGCACCATCAGAGCCGGAGTGGGGTCGGCCATGCTCATCGCCACCGAGGGCATGAGCGCTGACTGGTCCGAGCAGTCGAAGCGTTATCTGGCCTGGTGATCGAGCGTGATAGGCGAGGCTGGGCCGATAAAAGCCGGGGTTGGATTTCTGTCTGCGCTCGCTTCGTGTCGACGGGTTTGACGCTCCAGCTGCCAGAAATCACCGAACCATTGAACGAGTGGTAATCCGCGATGGCGGCCTAAAATAACGATGCCGAGTTCCTATATTCGTTCGAGCAACGGGAGGCGGAATGACCAGAGATCAAATGCTGAAGGAGCGTGACAGGCTGCAAGGACTGCTGGAGGCGTATCAGGTGAGTGATCCCCGGGGCGCTGTCGATGCGGAGCAGTCCGGAGATATGCCCAGCCCCGACCGACACGTTGGCCTGAAACGCAGGATCTCCGAGCTGGATAAAAAGCTGGAAGCTTCAATTGCAATGATCTGAAGGCAGCGGTCAAACTGGGCGTTTCGACAAATCCGCGGCACAGCCACGGCGGTCAGAGATGCTGCCTGAAACCCCAGTGGCAAGTGGGTGCGTGAACTGCCGATCCTCACTTGCGCAAACCACTTTGCTGGGCCCGCACACTGTCAGGCACATGGTCACGCCATCCAAACTTGGCAGCTATGCGCCCTTATTCTGTTGAAGAAGTCGGCTGCGGGACCGTTGGACTGCGCTTCGCGATAGACGGGAGCGACGTCCTTTGCCGATCAGGCCGCTACGGTGCTGGCCATCGGGATCATCTTTGCCATTTTGCGGAGGTTCTGGGCTGCGGCGGCGAGGTGGAACTCGTCTCTCGCTCCATTGGGGCCGCGCAGGCGTAAGCGATCCAGCTTCAGGATGCGCTTGAGGTGGGCGAACAGCATCTCGACCTTTTTCCGCTGGCGGCGTGACACGAGATACGCGTCGGTGGTGGCGATATCGCGGGCCATGTCGCGCGCGCCTTCGTGGATTGATCGGGTGACCTTGCGGGCGGGCATGTTAGGGGTGCATCGCTGCCGGAGGGCGCAGCTCTGGCAGTCCTGCTGACGCGCGCGGTAACGGATCGACCCGTCCTTATCGACGCCTTTGCGCGGGGTGCTAAAGTTGCGATTAGACCGCCGCAGGCGGCTGCCGTCCGGGCATATGTAGCTGTCGTCTTCATGGTCATAGACGAAGTCGGCGCGCTCGAAGCTGCCATCGTTGCGGGCGGACTTGTCGAACACGGGGATATGCGGCTCGATGCTCATGTCCTTGACCAGCCAGGCCAAGTTGGGGGCCGAGCCATAGGCGGCGTCGGCCACGAGGCGTTCGGGCCAGATACCAAAGCGCTCCTGCGTTCGCTCGATCATCCTGCGCTGGGCGGTTACCTCGGCCTGCCGCACCGAGGTCGTCGCCTCGACATCGACGATTACCGCGTGATCGAGGTCGATCAGGTAGTTGGTGCTGTAAGAGTAGAACGCCGCCTCGCGCGTGGCCGCGGTCCAGCGCGATGCGGGGTCGGTGAGGTTGATCCGCTTGGGTGTCACCGGCGTCGCGCCGCCGAACGCAGCGTCGTCCAGCACTTCCAGATACTCCCGCACGGCGCGGCCGACCGCTTCAGGCGGCAGGCCTTCCTCGCCCGGCACCGACCGTTGGCGATGGACATCTGCGCGGATAAGGCTCGCATCGACCGCAAAGCCTTCGCCACCGACCAGTCCCTCGGCCATGCAGCGCGCGACGGTCATCTCGAACAGTTGCCGCAGCAGGTCGCTGTCACGGAACCGGCCATGCCGATTCTTCGAGAAGGTCGAATGATCGGGCACATTGCCTTCCAGACCCAAGCGGCAGAACCAGCGATAGGCGAGGTTGAGATGCACCTCCTCACACAACCGGCGTTCGGAGCGGATGCCCATGCAGTACCCGACAATCAGCATCCGGATCATCAGCTCCGGATCGATCGAAGGACGACCCGTCTCACTATAGAAGGGCCGCAGATGCTCACGGATATCCGACAGGTCGACGAACCGGTCGATCGAACGAAGCAGATGATCCGGCGGCACATGCCGCTCTAGGCTGAAGCTGTAGAACAGCGCCTCCTGCGCCACCGTCTGCTCGCCCATCATCGGCCCGTCTCCGCTTGCCCGCAACGAGTGAATCAGACCGTCACCGCGACTTCAAGACCGAGTTTTTCAACAAAATACGCCCTCATCTCGGTCTTTCAGAGACCAACCAGCTTAGCCTGAAAGCGGTCGGACGCCGACGAAGAGTCAGTCGCCAAAAGCGCCAATTCGGGTGATGGTGCTGTCAAAGCAACGGGGTTTGCGGCAAATAGGATGAGTATCGTCCTCGCGTGCCCCGCCATTTAAGGCAAAGCTTCGGTAAATCAGGGAACGAGCCGAACGGTTTCGCGAGACTGACAGCACGCCGAGCATTGGCTGCCCCGTTGGTCTGACAATACCACGCCAGCGTCGAGATCGATTGGATGCGGCGTGCCCATTGCGCCCGGATCGCGCGCCCGCTAGCCCAGGCGGCAACGGAAGCCGATCGAATCCCTCGGGCGGCCGGAGCGCCAAGACATGCGCAAATGCCCGACCCTGGCCGAAACCACGGCCGCCCTAGCGCAAGGCGCCACTACCAGCGCGGCACTGACGCGCGACCTGCTGGAGCGGATCGCGTCGCAAGACGCGCATGGCGGGCCATCCTACCTCCGTGTCGATGCGGATGCCGCTTGCGCCGCCGCCGACGCCGCCGATGCCCGTCGCCTTGCCGGCGGGCCGCTGCCGCCGCTTCTGGGCGTTCCGATCAGTTTCAAGGATCTGTTCGATATCGCCGGAGAGGTCACGATGGCGGGCTCCGCGGTGCTTGCCGACGAGGCGCCGGCGAACGACGATGCTGACGCGATGCGATCGATGCGGCGTGCCGGCGCGGTGCTGCTCGGGCGGACCAACATGACCGAATTCGCCTTTTCGACGATCGGTCTCAATCCGCATCGCGGCACGCCGCGCAATCCCGCCGATCCCGGCCGCATTCCGGGCGGATCGTCATCGGGGGCGGCGACGTCCGTCGCTCATGGCCTCGCCGTCGCCGCGATCGGCAGCGACACCGCCGGATCGGTCCGGATCCCAGCGGCCTTTTGCGGTCTTGCCGGGTTTAAGCCGACGCAGCGCCGCGTTTCGCGCCAGGGCATGGTCCCCTTGTCGCCGTCGCTCGATTCGGTCGGGCCGATCGCACGGAGCATTGCCTGTTGCGCGACGGTCGACGCGGTGCTGGCAGGTGAGGATCCGTTCGCCCTGCCGGTGCGATCGATTACCGGATTGCGGCTGGCATTACCGCCGCGCGCTCTGGTTGAGGGCATGGACGCGATGGTTGCGGCGGCGTTCGACGATGGCCTCCGCGCACTTCGCGATGACGGCGCGGCGCTGGTGGAATGCGGCTTCACGCAGTTCGACAGGCTTGACGAGAGCGATGCCCTGCCGGCGATCGTCGCCAGCGAGGCCCTGGCTTGGCATCGCGACCGGGAAGCCGACTGGGATCGATACGATCCCCGCGTGGCGCGGCGCCTGCGCGATGCCCGCACGCTGTCGACCGGCGCGATCGATCGCGCGCGGGCGATGCGCGCGGCGGCCATCGCGGATTTCGGGGCGGCGATGGCCGGCCTCGACGGGTTGCTGATGCCGACCGTGCCGATCGTCGCGCCGCGTTTCGAGGATGTCGCGGACGAAGACCAATTCCACCGGTTCAATCGTCTCATCCGGCGCAACCCGGGCGTGGTGAACCTGCTGGACGGGTGCGCCGCGACGATCCCATGCCATCGCCCCGGAACGCTGCCGGTGGGGCTCAGCCTGATGGGACCGCGCGGCACCGACCGGGCCGTGCTGTCCGCCGCCGCGGCGATTGAGGCGGTGATCGGCACGTCCGCGCGATAGGCTGACCGTCGCCAATATTATCCCGGACTCCGTGACAGCATGTTGTTCGGCGGCTGGCTACCGGTGCGGCGATGTCCCACGCAGAATGGACACTCGACCATCGCCGGGACAGAGGCGAGCAGGTCGAGCGCGCAAAGAAGGCCATCGAGCAGCTGATCAAGAAGGAACTAAACAGTCCGCACGAGACGCTCTACAACCGCTGGAAGCGCTCGGGCGAGATGGGGGTATTTACGCGCATGATGGAAGGGCTGGCTGCCGCCGGTGCCGAGCTGAACACCGTCATGATCGACGCGACCTATATGAAGGCACACCGCACGGCATCAAGCCTGCGGGCTAAAAAGGGGGGGGCTCGGGCGGCTGATCGGCCGCACCAAAGGCGGCATGAACACGAAGCTTCATGCTGTCACCGATACGAACGGCCGCGCGCTCAGCTTTTTCATGACCGCCGGCCAGGTCAGAGATTACACCGGCGCAGCAGCGCTGCTGGACGATCTGCCAAAGGCGCAGTGGTTGCTCGGCGACCGCGGCTATGACGCCGACTGGTTCAGGGGTGCCTTGCAGGCGAAAGGCATCCAGCCCTGCATTCCAAGCCGTAAATCTCGGCTCGATCCGTCAGATATGACAAAGCGCCGGTACAGGCGCCGTAGCCGGATCGAGATCATGTTCGGCCGTCTCCAAGGACTGGCGTCGCGTCGCCACTCGCTACGACCGGTGTCCGACTGAATTCTTCTCCGCCGTTGCCCTCGCAGCCACCGTCATCTTCTGGCTTTGATCAATGAAACCTGACCCCAGCCAGCTAAACCTTCTTCATGAACATCGAAAGCGCGCCGTCAAAATTTCAGCCTTGCCCCGATCGCGTAGGAGCGCCCGAGGATATCGTAGACCGTGGGGAAGGTATTGCCGTTGTTGAAGGCCGATCCGCCGACACCGTTGCCGAGCAGCGGAGCCTGCTTGTCGAACAGATTGTCCACTGTCAGCACCAGTTCCAGAGTTTCGCCCACCTTGGCGCGCAGCGACAGGTCGAAATAATCATAGGCCGGTACGCTGCGGAACGCTTCGAGCACCGTTGACGGGTTCGGGCCGCCGGGCTGGGGCGTCGACAGCGGCATCGTGGCAGCTGCCTGGAACCGCTCCAGCTTAACGCCACTGACATGCGACCAGAGCAGGGACGCGTCGAACGGCCCGTTCGAATATGTGATTCGCGAATTCCACTTGTAGCGCGGCCGCGGATTGGCGCAGTTCACGCTGTAATATCCGGTGCAGTCGCGGTTGATCGAATTCGGCGTCGCCTGGAAATGATAATAGTCCAGATAGGTGCCGTTGACCGAGAAGGTCAGCGAGCCCGGATCGCCGTCCAGCCCCAGATCGCTGAGCCGCAGGCGATAGGTCATGCTGACGTCGATGCCCGCCGTTTCGATCCGGCCGAGATTGGATCCAGACAGCACAACGCCCGGCGTCTCGCCGTCGCCATTGAGGCTGCCGGTCAGTGGATTGCGCCGGATCAACTGGCAGAATGAGTTGTTCTCGCGACCGGGATTGAGCGCGAGCGAATAGCATCCATTGAGGATATCGCCAGACGCCGGGTTCGAGATGGCGTCGCGGACTTTGATGTTGAAATAGTCGATCGTCGCCGAGAAGCCCGGCATGAACCGCGGCGTGAAGACCGCGCCGAGCGTGTAGGTGTTGGCTTTCTCGACTTCGAGATTACGGTTGCCAGAGGTTGTCTGGTTGATCTGCCCTGCGGCCGGCTGCGGAATGCTGCCGATCGAGCCGGCCGGTGCCCCTGTCGCGATACAGAGTGCGGCAAGGCTTGGATTTGCTGCCGCAGAGGTGAGCTGGCTCGCCTGACATGGGTCGGGATTGAGATTGCCCAACCCGGTCACCGACGATTGATAAAGCTCGAGGATATTCGGTGAGCGGACGGCGACCTGATACATGCCGCGGAACTTGACGCCCTCGACCGGCTCATATGATCCGCCTGCTTTCCATGTCGAGCTTCCGCCCGTGGTCGAATAGCTGGAATACCGGAAGCCTGCTTCAGCATGGAGGCGATAGATTCCCGGGACGTCGGATACGATCGGCGCGATCAGCTCTCCGAAGACTTCCTTGACGTCATACTGGCCGAAATCTGGCGGGGTCCGCGCGCCGGTGCCGAGCACTTCGCCCTGGATCTGCGAGGCCTCGTCGGGATTGCTGCGTGCGCTGATCTTGCGGTATTCGGCGCCGATCGAAAAGGCGATCGGCTTGTTGGCGAAGGGGCTGGTCAGACCGAATAGGTCGCCATTGAGGTTGCCCGTCACCACGCTCTGGCGCACCAGCCGCTTGATTATGGCGTCGAGGTCGAAAAAGGCGATCTGGTCGGGCGTAATCGATCCCGTTGGCCCGAAAAGGTTTATCGGGACGCAGCCATTGCTGGTGTCGGAGCAGACCGGAGCGCCCGCCGCGTTCAAATAGGAGCGCAATGCCTGCTGGACGCGCGAGAAGGATCCCCAATTCTCGCGGGTCAGAGTCTGGCGCGATTGACCAAATTGCCCGGAGACGTCGTAGTTCAGGCTCGATCCGATCTTGCCGCGCAGCCCGAGTTGCACCTGGAACATCGTCGACACCACGTCGTTGCCTCGCGGACCATATTCCACGAAGCGGCGCTGCGCGATCACAGGCACTTCGACATAGCCCGGCGAGTTGGGCCCCTGCGCGGCACCTGCGGCCGCGCATTGCGCGGCACTCAATGGCTGGATGCCCGCGACATTGGGATTGGTGTCGAACGCGCCACACAATTGATTGCGTATCCCGGCAGGGAGATATGCATTGTTGAGCGGCATGCGATATGTCGCGCTGAAGGTCGCCGACGGTGCCTGCTGCGCGCCCGCGTCGTTGCGCGCGAACATTGCGGAGGCATAGGCCTCGATCCCGTCGGTGATCTCGTAGCGGCCGGCCGCATAGGCGTTGATCTGTGACAGCGGCGTCTGGAAATAGATGCCGGTATAGCCGTTATAGGTGTCGGCGGTGACCGCTGAACGCAGCAGCCCTGTTGAAGGATCGACCACGGCGCCGAAATTGCTCGTAGGCAGGCCGAGCGCGGCATTGTTGGGCGACGAGAAGATGGTGATAGGCGCCGCCGCGGCGCCGGAAAACAGTCCAGTGGTCGAACTGATCACATAGGGTGCCTGCGGGCGTTCCCCGACCAGCAGCGAATTGCGCTGGTGATAGCCCAGGCTGAGGACGACATTGCCGCGCCCGCCATCGAGATTGGCACCCAGCGTGACGGAACCGCGATAGTCGGCTGCGTCGCCACGCTCGGTGATGCGATAGCTTGCCGATGCGTCGAGGCCGGAGAAATTCCGGCGCGTGATGAAGTTGACGACGCCGGCGACGGCATCGGCTCCATAGGTCGAGGAGGCGCCGCCGGTCACGACGTCGACACGCTCGACGATGGCAGTGGGGATGACATTGGTGTCGACCACGCCGTCGAGCCCGAACGGTACGACGCGGCGGCCGTCGAGAAGCACGAGAGTGCGGTTCGAACCGATGCCGCGCAGGTCGATGCTGGCGGAGCGATCGTCGCCGGCATTGACGCCTGGTCCCAGGCTGGGGCGAACCGATGGCAGATCGCGCAAAAGCTCTTCCGCAGTGTTCGCCTGACGCAGCTGGATCTCGTTCTGTCCGATCACGTTGACGGGGCTGGCGACCTGCAGATCGGGGCGCTCAATGCGGGTGCCGGTGACGACGATGTCGGTGATCGGGGTTTCGACCTCTGCCTTAGCCTCGACGGGTTCGGCGGGTGGTGTCAGTCCTGTGCGAACCGCTCTCCACCGGACAGAGTTCTGCCTGTTGAGCTGGCGGACTAGCTCGCAAGGATTTGCCACTCAGCGAATGCAACTGAGCGCCGCTCTTTGTACGTTTGCCTATCTACGAGATGCCGCTCCAGGTTGAAATGGTTATGCACGTTTGCGTGAACAGAGACGAATTTCTGCAGGTTTTTCATCCTTCGAAACCTGAGCATGGCTCGCTCACGCCTGCGCAAGGGTAAGTGACTGCATTCTATCACATTGTTCGCGTGCCTGCCGATCCGCTGCTTCTGACGGTTGCCGAGCTCGTCCATGGCGGCGCCATATGATCTCAGCCCGTCCGTTACGATCTCCATCGGCGAGCCATGACGTTTCAGCGTCTTCCTCATGAATGTCAGAGCGGCAGCTTTGTTGCGGGTTCTGGTAACGTAGCTTTCCAGCACCTCACCCTCATGATCGACTGCCCGCCACAGGTACACCATCTTTCCGTTGATCTTCACAAACATCTCATCAAGATGCCATTTCCAGTGCCGGAAGCCCTGCATTCTGCTCACCCGTTGCCGGCGGATGTCGCCTGCGAACATCGGGCCGAACCTGTTCCACCAGAACCGCACCGTCTCGTGGCACAGGTCGATGCCGCGCTCGAACAGCAGGTCTTCGACGTTTCGCAGCGACAGCGGAAAACGCACGTACATCAGCACCACCAGGCGGATCACCTCGGGTGACGAATTGAATCCGCGGAATGGGCTCGGGGGTTTGGCTCTGGATCTACGGCTCATTGTCGTAGCGTAACGGATCCCGCCCACCGGTGCCACACAGGTCTGACAGGACCCCAGCGGCGAACCGCTTGAACGCTCATCCGGAATTCGGCTTCCGCATGAAGGTCGGGACGACGACGGACGAGCCCGATCGCGGCGGCGCAGTTGCTGAGATATTTTAGCATGCTCGGGATGTTGACGGCGAGAAAGAGGAAGACGAGTTCGTTCGGTCAGGGCGGGCCGGCTCTCGATTTCTGCTTCATCTCATGTCGCCACCACCGTGTCCGAGCGCAATGCCGCGCGAATCTGATAAAGCATGCTAGGCAGCACAAAGAATGTCGCGAAGCCGAGCCAGGAAGTCTCGGCATTGATGCAACTGGTCCAGAGAAACGAATTCGTCTGCTCGATGTGCTTCCTTGATCGAACCTGGGCCGACGACCACGGTGGAGTAACCAGCTTTCTGGTAAAGACCGGCTTCCGTCACATAGGAAACCGTTCGTGCGTGTCGGTTGCCAGCCAGTCCATGGGCGCAGGACTCCGCGAACCCGTCGGGTTCGGGCGTCAATCCCGGAACATTCGCGAGCACGGTCGATTCTATGCGCACGCCCGGATGCGCCAGGTGCGCGGCACTGAAGACCGTATCGTGCATCTCCGCTATGAGATGTTTGAGCAATTTTTGCGCGTCGTCGGTGGGGATTGTCCGGATGTCCCAATCGAACCAGCATTGGCCCGCCAGGATATTCGTCGCCGTTCCACCGGAGATCCGATTGAATGAAACCGTTGTGCGATCGGGCGTAAATCGATCGTCAATGGCGGTGGACGTCTCTCTTGCCAGTGAATCCAGAAGACTCATCGCGCGCATGGCCATCGTGACGGCGCTGAGGCCGAGATGAGGCAAGCCCGAATGGGCTTCGATCCCATGGCATTCGGTCCGGATGGCGAGAAGGCCTTTATGGGCGTTGACGACATTCATATCGGTGGGTTCGCCGACAAATACCGCTTGTGGACGGGGCATTCTGTCTGTGAGCCACTCGATCAGTGAAGGCGCGCCCTTGCAGCCGATTTCCTCGTCGAAAGTAATGGCGAGGTGGACGGGGCGGGCAAGTGGCGCGCGTACGAAAGCGGGAATGGCGGCAAGAACGCAGGCGATGAAGCCTTTCATGTCGGCGGTCCCGCGGCCAAAGGCGCGGCCATCGGCAACGCGCATCGAAAATGGCGGAGAGCGCCATTGTTGGCCTTCGACTGGAACGACGTCGCTATGCCCGGACAGTATGATTCCGCCAGGAAGGGCGGGACCGATCGTCGCGAAGAGATTCGCCTTGTCGCCGGACGGACTCGCTATGATTTCGGCTGGGATGCCGAAACTATCAAGCGTCTCCCTGCAAAAATTGATCAGTGTCAAATTGCTCTTGTCTGACACGGTGTCGATGGAAACCAGTGTTTCGAGAAACTCCAGCACTCTGTCCATGAGTGATCCCCCGGTCGATGGTTTGAAGGTCATTCGGCGTAGCGGCGGGTTGGCGGGTGTTTGATCATGACCATTGCCCGCGCATGCCGAGGCGATCGTCGGGACAAGGGCTTTCTCATCTGCTATAAATGAATTATATATTCACTTATGTCAAATTTGGGCTAAGGGATGGTCGAACGCCCGGCTCGGTGCACGGGTGTGGCCGAACAAAAAGGGGGAAGGAATGAATCCGCGTTACGCACAATATCAGCGGCTCAGGTTGAGCATGCCAAGTCCGCGCGTCCTCAAGATCGAAATGAATCGGCCTGAACGGTTGAACGCGACCGACGAGATCATGCATCGCGAACTGGTGGAGATATGGCGCGATGCCGACCTCGATCCAGACGTCTCCGTCACGCTCCTCACGGGGGCGGGATCGGCGTTTTCCGCCGGCGGCGATTTCGAGATGCTCAAAGGCAACATCGCCAATTTCGAGGATCGCGCCGGTCGTTGGAAGCAATCCAAAGATCTGGTCTACAACATGATCAACGCGTCCAAGCCCATCGTCAGCGCCATGCGTGGCCCGGCTGCTGGTGCGGGCCTGACCGCCGGCCTCTTAGCGGACATCCCCATCGTCAGCCGCACCGCCAAGATCATCGACGGACATACCCGGCTCGGCGTTGCCGCGGGCGATCACGCAGCGATCATCTGGCCACTGCTCTGCGGCATGGCCAAGGCGAAATATTATCTGCTGCTATGCGAGGCCATGACGGGCGCGGAAGCCGAGCGGATCGGCCTTGTCGCCGAAGCCGTGGATGACGAGGTTCTGGACGACCGCGCTTTGGAGATCGCGGCGAAGCTGGCGGCAGGAGCGCCCAGCGCGATCAGGTGGACCAAATATGCGCTGAACAATTGGCTCCGAAGTGCAGGCCCCGCCTTCGACGCTTCGCTCGCGCTGGAATTTTTGGGCTTTTCCGGACCCGAGGTGAAGGAAGGGCTTGCGGCGCATCTCGAAAAACGCGCGCCGAAATTCGATCCGCACAGTCCGGTTTGAACCGATGACCTATTCGGCTCCGGTCAACGACATTCTGTTCACGCTCCGGCATGTCGCCGATTTTGCGGATAACCCGCTGGATGTCGATCAGGACCTGATCCAGGCGCTGCTCGGTGGCGCCGCACAGGTCGCCGAACACGTCCTGCATCCGCTCGACCGGCTGGGGGACAGGTTCGGCGTGGATTTCCAGAATGGGTGCGTTCGGACTCCCGCCGGCTTCCGGAATGCGCTTGAGGCGATGGGGCAGGGCGGGTGGCTGGGTCTGTCCTTGCCGGTAGATCATGGTGGAAGTGGCCTTTCACCGATCCTCGATCTTGCATGTCAGGAGCTCTGGGCCTCCGCCAACCTTGCCCTGAGCCTTTGTCCCACGATGGCGGCCGGCGCCGCGAGGACGATTCTGAGCTTCGGCACACCCGCGCAGAAGAAACTCTACGTCCCCCGTATCGCACGCGGGGAGTGGAGCGCGACGATGCTGCTGACCGAATCCCAGGCGGGATCCGATCTCGGCCGCATCGCCACGCGTGCCGTGCTTCAGCCGGATGGCAGTTATCGACTTTTCGGTACGAAGATATTCATCAGCTGGGGCGAGCATGACCTGACATCGAACATCGTCCATCTCGTGCTCGCGCGCATCGATGGCGCGCCGAGCGGATCCGCGGGGCTGACCCTTTTCATCGTGCCCAAAATCCTGTGCGACGAAAACGGAATGCTGCAAGCCCGCAACGATATCGTCGCGGCCGGGATAGAAGAAAAGCTCGGGCTTCATGCGAGTCCGACCTGCACGATGCGGCTGGGCGAAGGCGACGGCGCGATCGGCTATCAGCTTGGCGAAATCGGCCAGGGCCTGACGAACATGTTCGTGATGATGAATCACTCGCGGCTCGTCACGGGGATGGAGGGGGTGGCCATTGGCGAACGCGCTTATCAGGAAGCGCTTCGCTACGCGTTGGAACGCCAGCAGGGCCGTATCCCCCAGTCTGTGGACCCGGTCCCGATCATCCATCATCCCGATGTTCGACAGATGCTTCTGAAAATCAGGGCGCGGACCGACGCCGCGCGCGCGCTTTGCCTGTTCGCCGCGGCGAGAAGCGAGCGGGGCTCCCATTCGGAGATGGAGCATCGGAACGCGGGCCTGCTGATCCCTGTCGCAAAAGCGTGGTCGACAGCGCAGGGTGAGGCGGCGGCTTCGCTCGTGATGCAGATCTTCGGCGGCATGGGATATATCGAGGAGACGGGCGTCGCCCAGTTGCTGCGCGATGTCCGCATCACATCCATCTATGAAGGTACCAACGGCATACAGGCCATCGATCTTGTCGGTCGCCGGGTGATCGGCGACGATGGTAGGGAACTGCGCCTGCTGATCGCCATGATTTCGGAAACCCTGTCGGCTGCGGGGGCGGTCGACGACCCTCTATTTGGGGCAATCGTCCGCAGTCTTTCCGTGGCCGTCCAGACGCTGGAATTCGCCACGCTCATCGTCCTCGATGAGGGGCTGACCCAGCGAACATTGCTTGGGGCGAGCAGATATCTTGAAATTCTGGGCGTCACCCTGGGCGGATGGTTGCTCGCCAAGCTTGCACTCGCGGCGAAGGACGAACTGGATGCCGGAAGTGGCGATGTCGTCACGCTGAGAAATCGCATCGTGCTGGCCAACTTCTTTGCGGTGACCGATCTCAGCCTGGTGCCGGGGTTCGTCGAAGAGTTGAAGTTTGGCCAAACGGCATTCGACTACAGCTTCATCTAAGGCATCGTGCGGAAAAACATGTCCCCGCGAAGCTAGGATGGGAACCGGTTCTCCGCAAAAAACGATGCGATCTCAAAACATCTGGATCAGGATGCGATGATGGCGGGATCATCATTGCATCCTGAGCAGTGGCACCAATGTGGGTGCCGGGCGGACCTAGCGTGGCGGGAGCGGAACCAGTGCATCGCGCGTGGTATCCGCCAATCCCGCCAGATGCGCACCGCCGTCGCATTCTATTATGGCGCCGGTCACATATGCGGCCGAAGGAGAACACAGGAACGTCGCGAGATCCGCGATCTCCTGCTTGAGGCCATAGCGGCGCAGTGGAATGCGCTGCTCGAGCGCCAGGCGCGCCTCCTGTGTCGGGGCGAGGCGGGCCATGCCTTCGGTATCGTCGATTGGGCCGGGCATGATTCCGTTGACGCGCACGCCGGCCGGCCCCCATTCCATCGCGAGCACCTTGACGAGCATATCCACGCCGGCTTTGGCGGCGCACACATGCGCCTGAAATGGATGAGGGTTGATCGCCTGTTCGGCCGATATTGCAAAAAAGCTCGCACCGGGCTTGCTTGCGACGTCGAAGGCCGTGCGGAAGAGGTTGTAGGTTCCGATCAGGTCGATATCGACGACGGTCTGAAAGCCGCGCGACGATAGTCCGACGGCCGGTGCCACGAAGTTTCCGGCCGCTCCGGCGATCACGACATCCAATGGTCCGAAATGCGCCGACGTCCTTTCGACGACGGACTGAACCTGTTCCTGCTCCCGCACATCGGCGGACAGCGCGAGAATCCTGTCGCGGCAATGGGGCATTTCGACGGCAAGTTCCCGTGCCGCGGCATCCGCCTTGTCATGGCTGCGTCCGAAGATGGAGACGCGCGCCCCCCGGGACAGAAAGGCACGCGCGATGCCCAGGTTGATGCCGCTCGTCCCTCCCGAAATGAGGGCCGTCCGGCCCGATAGAACGTCGTCGCTGAATGTCTGACCCATGTTCGCCTCATCCTGGTGTTTCGCTGATTCAGCAGCCGGCTCTTGACAAAACGGCGCGGCTGTTAAAAATGAATGATATATTCACATTTGGTGATGCGCAAGGCCCGCCAGGCTGGCAGGCGCAAAAAACGGAGAGGAATGACGGCGATGATTCATCAGCTTCCGATTACCGGCGGATGTGGCTGCGGTGAGGTCCGCTATGCGATCACTGCCCAGCCTTCGCTGTCGTTCATCTGCTTCTGCCGCGAATGCCAGGTCTCGGGCGGTACCGAAGGGGCGCCGGTCATCGTGGTCGATCGCCAGGCCGCATCGATCACGGGCGCAGCCAGAAAGCGGACATATGTCTCCGATACTGGATCGCTGATGGAGGCATATTTCTGCGGGACATGCGGTTCGCGCCTGTACGGGCTGAGCTCGGGACGGCCCGATCACATCATGTTCCGTGCGGGATGTTTCGACGATCCGCGTCCCTTCCAGCCGCAAGCCTATCTGTATGTCTCGCGTGCTCTGCCTTGGGTCAGGTTCCTTCCCGACGTGCCGCAATTCGACATGCTGCCGTCCGATGACTGATATGATCGGCGCCGATCCGTACCGGCTGCTCATCAATGGTGCGCTGGTTCGGGGCGAGGACTATTGCGATGTCTTCAACCCCGCCACGGCGGGCGTTCTGGCCCGATGCCCCTGTGCGTCGGAGCGACAGCTGGATGAAGCGGTAACATCGGCGAACAACGCGTTTTTGGAATGGTCGAAGCTCGACATTGCGGAGCGCGGCGCGCGGATCGCGCAACTGGCGGACCGGATCGAGGCCGGCGCGGCGGAGCTTGCCGCGACGTTGGTCGCCGAACAGGGCAAGCCCATTGCCGAAGCATTCGAGGAAATCGGCTATGCGGCCGCTTGCCTGCGATACTTCGTCACGCTCCGGCTGGAAGAGGAGAAGATCGCGGTCGCCGAGGGGCATGTCGTGACGATCGGTCGTCGGCCTTTGGGTGTGGTCGGAGCCATTGTTCCGTGGAATTTCCCGGTGCTGCTGGCCATGTTCAAGCTCGGGCCGGCGCTGATGGCGGGCAATTGCCTGATCTGGAAGCCTGCGCCGACGACACCGCTCACATCGCTCAGGATCGCGGCGCTTGCGGTGGATCTGTTCCCGGCTGGCGTTCTTAACATCCTCGCGGACGCAGGTACGCTTGGGCCGCAGATAACTGCACATGGCGGCATCGCAAAAATCTCCTTCACCGGCTCCACGGCGACGGGGCGGGCGGTGATGGCAAGTGCTGCCGGCTCGCTCAAGCATCTGACGCTCGAGATGGGCGGCAACGACGCCGCCATCATACTCGACGATGCGGATCCCGCCGCGATTGCGCCGGATTTGTTCAGGGCGGCGTTCCTGAATGCGGGTCAGACCTGCGTTGCGGTCAAGCGCGTCTATGTGCACGCGACAATTCATGACGCGCTTCGCGGCGAACTGGAAAAACTGGCTCAAAATGTGGAGGTCGGCGATGGCATCGATCCGACGAACAATTTCGGGCCCGTCCAGAACGAGCGGCAATATCATCAGGTAAAGCGGCTCTTGGCGGAGACGGTCGAGCGAGGTGCGAGCCTTTCCGCGCCCGCGGTCGTCCCGCCGGTCGGCTGGTTCATCCCTCCGACGCTGGTGTGGGATGTCGATGACGACGCGCGACTGGTGCGTGAGGAGCAGTTCGGACCGGTGCTGCCGATCCTTTCCTTCACCGATCCGCTGGATGCCGTCCGTCGTGCCAACGACAGTCAATATGGACTGGGCGGATCGGTATGGGGGGGCGACACGGATCGCGCGGAGGCGCTCGCGCGGCAATTGGATGTCGGGATTGCCTGGGTGAATCAGCATCTGCTGCTGCTGCCTGGCGTGCCCTTAAGCGGCAGCAAGCAATCGGGAATCGGATCCGAGCTGGGGGCGGATGCGCTGCACCATTATTCCCGGCCCAGCGTCGTCCATGTCATCTCCGCTCCGGGCCAAGCGCCCGATGCCATGAATTGAACGGCGATGGCGGACAAAAACATCGCTTCCAGGTCGGCCGGCGGAACGCATTGGTATCCGGTCGGGCTGCTCTTCACGCTCAATGTGCTGAACTATGCCGACCGTTCGATCATGGGCGTGCTCATCGAGCCGATCAAAGCGGATCTGAATCTGTCCGACATGGACATCGGCATTCTGACCGGATTTGCATTCGCACTTTTCTACGCGATTGCGGGCCTGGCCATCGCACGGCTGGCGGATTTGTACAGTCGAAAGGCGGTCATCAGCCTTTCGGTGATATCATGGAGTCTCGCCACGGCCCTGACCGGCGCGGCGTCCTCCTTCTGGCAGCTGTTCGCGATCCGGACCGCGGTCGGCATCGGCGAAGCGGGTCTGATCCCGAGCGCCAATGCCATGTTGGCGGATTTGCACGCTCCAGCGCGTCGCCCCCTGGTGCTCGCGATCTTTACGGGCGGCTCCACGATCGGCCTCATGGCCGGCGCAATGCTCGGCGGAGCGGTCGTCGAAAGCTGGGGCTGGCGGATCGCGTTTCTGGTCGCTGCATTACCTGGCATTCCTTTGGCCATTCTCGCGGCACTGACTCTCAATGAACCACGTCGCGCCTCGTCCGGAGTCTCCAATCACCCCGGATCGGCGCGTTTCGGCGAGACATTGCGTTGGCTGCTGGGCAACCGGACTTCGCGGCTTCTCGTCCTCGGTCTCGGGTTGACGACCTATCTGCTGTTCGGCCTGCTCACCTGGTTTCCTGCTCATCTTTCCCGCTCGTTCGGCGCGGGGCCGGCGATTGCCGGCCAGGCGTTCGGGCTGGCTCTCGGGATCGGCACGCTGATCGGCGCGCTTCTTGGTGGCGCTCTGGCCAATCGGCTGGCGCAGCGCGATCTATCCTGGCTCATACGCTTGCCGTTGATCGCCGTCGCCGTGCTGGTTCCGTTGCTGCAATGCGCGATTCATGCACCGTCCATGCCGGTCGCGCTGGTCATGACGGGTGTCGTGGTCGCGGTCAGTGGGGCTTGTCTCGGCCCAATATTGGCGGCTGTGCAGACGGTTGTACCGGCGAATATGCGCGCGACGGCTGCGGCGCTCTGCGGGTTTTCCGCCAGTCTGCTCGGCGTCGGAGGCGCGCCCTTCGCTGTCGGATTCCTCAGTGACCGGATGACGGGCTGGCTGGGGCCCGATGGTGCGCTGCAAGCCGCGCTCTCCATCGCGGCCCTGGCGGGCACCCCTGCGATATTCGTGCTGTGGCTGGCGAGCCGATCCTTTAGCGGCGGCCTCGCGGCCGCCACGAAATAATCCAACTTTTACTGGGAGTCAGAGATGGCAGACGCCTTTATCTATGATCACGTCCGCACGCCGCGGGGGCGTGGCCGGCCGAACGGTGCGCTTCACGAGATCCCGCCGGTCGACCTGGCGGCGCAAACCCTTGCCGCCCTCCGCCGGCGCAACCAACTGAGGGCGGACGGGATCGACGATATCGTGCTCGGCATTTCCGCGCCCGTCCACGATCAGGGCGGGGTGCTGCCCCGGGCCGCGGCCTTGCGTGCAGGTTTCGATATTGCAGTGCCCGGCCAGCAGGTCAGCCGATTCTGCGCTTCGGGCCTCGATGCGGTCAACGTCGCGTCCGCGCTGGTGATGGCAGGCCAGGCGGACATGGTGATTGCCGGTGGGGTCGAAAGCATGTCTCGTGTCCGGATGGGCGCCGATGGCGGCGCCTGGCAGCATGATCCGGCCATCGTTTTCGAAACCCGAATGGCGCCTCAGGGGATCGGGGCGGATCTGATCGCCACACTCAATGGCTTCACCAGGGAGGATGTCGACGCCTATGCCGTTCAAAGCCAGGCGCGCGCCGCTCAGGCCTGGAACGAGCGGCGGTTCGACCGCTCCGTCGAGCCGGTCAAGGACGCTTTCGGTCACATCCTGCTCGATCATGACGAACATATGCGTCCCGGCACCAGCATGGCGGATCTCGCCAAATTGGCCCCGGTGTTCGCGGAGCCGGGACAGACGGTCGGTTATGATGCCGTCGCCATTCAGCGCTATCCGCAAGTCGAGGCGATCGATCACGTCCACACCGCCGGTAATTCCAGCGGGATCGTCGATGGTGCCGCCGCAATGCTCATCGGCACCGCGGAAGCCGGAAGGGCCAATGGTCTGAAGCCCCGTGCGCGGATCCGGTCGTTCGCGGCGGTGGGCACCGATCCGACGATCATGCTGACGGGGCCGGCGCCGGCAGCCGAAAAGGCATTGCGGCGCGCGGGCATGGCCGCGTCGGATATCGATCTCTTCGAACTCAACGAGGCGTTCGCGAGCGTCGTGCTGCTGTTCATGCGCCAGTTCGATCTCTCGCCCGAACAGATCAACGTCAATGGCGGCTCCATCGCGATGGGCCACCCGCTGGGGGCGACGGGCACGATGATCCTCGGCACCGTCCTCGACGAGCTCGAGCGGCGCGATGCCTCGACGGCGCTGGTGAATTTGTGCGTCGCCGTGGGCATGGGCTGCGCAACCGTGATCGAGCGCGTCTGAGAGCCGATTCCTGAAATATGCAAAGGACGAGTGAATGATCAGTCTAACCATCGATGAAAATGGGATCGCCATACTGACTCTCGATCGGCCGGATGGTGTTTCCAACGTGATTTCCGATCGCGTGATCGACGATCTGGAGAATATGCTTGAAATCGTCCGGACGCGCCCGGACATCCGTGGCGCCGTCGTCATGTCCGGCAAGCCGCATTTCTGCCTCGGCCTGGACCTGCACGAACTGTCGGCATGTCTGGACAAGGGACATGCGCAGCAGCAACTCTATGGCTTGATCGGCAGGTTTGGCGATGCGCTGCGGCGCATGGAACTGGCCGGCAAGCCCATCGTCGCCGCCATCACAGGCTCTGCCCGCGCGGCGGGAATGGAACTGGCGCTCGCGTGCCACGCGCGGGTCGTGGCGGACGACCCGTCCGTCAGGCTGGGTTTCGACGGTATCGCATTCGGCCTTATGCCCGGCGCGGGCGGCACGCAGCGGCTGGTGCGCCTGATCGGTATCAAGGCCGGGCTGCCATTGCTGCTCGATGGAAAACTGATGGCGCCCGCGGATGCGCATGGTTTGGGTCTGATCGACGAACCGGTTTCGCGATCGGCGGTTGTCGACATGGCCAAGCGGAAGGTTCTCGATCTCGCCGATGCGCTTCAACCATGGGACCGCACGGGATTCGCCGTGCCGGGTGGGGCAATGCCGGGGGATCCGTCGAATGGAGACCTGTTCAATCGAGCGGTCACCGATATCGTCCGGCGGACAAACGGAAACAGCCCGGCGCATATCGCCATCATCGACGCCATCGCGCGTGGCGCACCGCTGCCGATGGATGCGGGCCTGAGGATCGAGCGGCAAAACTTCACCAAGCTCGTTTCCGACCCGGCGTGCCGGAACAGCATCCGGACATTGTTTGTCGAAAGGCGCGCCGCGAAGGCGCGGGCCACATTCGGGGCGGAGGCGCCGCTCGAGCGGATCGGTGTGATCGGCGCGGGCCGCATGGGGCGGGGTATCGCTCACGCCGCAGCTATGTCCGGTCTCACGGTGACGTTGACGGACATCAACGAAGAGGCAGCCAGAAACAGTCGCGATGCGCTTCTTCTGCAACTGGCCAAACGGTTGGATCCACCCACCGTCGCTTCAATCGCGGACCGCATTCTGCTCGATCCCGCCACACTGGAGAACTGCGATCTCATCATCGAAGCCGTCTTCGAGGACGAGACCCTCAAGAAACGGATCCTTGCGGATATCGCCCAGCGCGCAAAGCCCGGTGCCCTGATCTCAAGCAATACATCCTATATCCCGATAAGCGAGTTGGGCACTGTGCTGACCCGTCCCGCCGATTTCATCGGCATCCATTTCTTTTCGCCGGTCGAAAGAATGGAGCTTGTCGAGATCATCGCCGGCCGCGAGACATCGGAACGGACCATCGCACGCGCCGTCGATTTTGTCCGCCGGCTCGGAAAAACGCCGATCGTCGTCAATGACGGTCGCGGCTTCTACACCTCGCGCTGTTTCTCGGCCTTCATGAACGAAGGGATCCGGATGCTCGACGAGGGTATCGCGCCGGCGTTGATCGAAAATGCGGCCAGAATGGCGGGCATGCCGATGGGGCCGTTGGCGATCGCCGACGAGGTGACGCTGGATCTCGCATACAAGATCCAGTGCGCGGAGCAGGCAGCGGTTGGTCCGGCCTTTGTCGAGGATGCGGGGATGACCGTTCCGCGGCTGTTCGTCGATGCGCTCGACCGTCGCGGGCGGCCGTCCGGGCAAGGCTTCTACGATTATGCCGAGAAGGGCGCGAAGCGGTTATGGCCCGGCCTGGTCGACGTCTTTCCCCGCATGGCGAACCAGCCCCCGGTTCGGGATGTCGAAGACCGGCTGCTCTACGTACAGGCCCTGGAGGCGATCCATTGTCTTGACGGCGATATCGTCACCAGCAGGGGGGATGCCGATCTGGGCTCGGTGCTCGGCTGGGGCTTTCCCGCATCGAAAGGCGGCGCCGCATCGTTCGTCGATACCGTCGGCGCCGCGACCTTCATCGCGAGATGTGATGAGCTGGCGAATGCCTATGGCGAGCGGTTCCGGGCTCCGGCGTCGTTGCTCGCGCGAAGCGCGCTTCGGATTGAGGCGCCGTCGATAGAAATGGCACCGGTCCTGTGCATGGCTTGACAGTCCGGCTCGGCTTTAAATAATGAATGAACAATTCTCTTTTGGTTCGGGGCGGCAAGATCCGTGACTGGCCAAAGGCATGCCATAATGGGAGCAACGGATGACTTTCGATACCGCGACCGATGCCGAAAGGACGGAATCGCGCCAGATCACCATTCCCTTCCTGATCGGCAGCCATGCACGAATCCAAGGGGAGCGGCTGGCATTCGCCGATGCCGGGCAATCGGTGTCCTGGGCCGAATTCAGCGGACGGATCGATAGCCTGGCCAACGCGCTTGTCGGGTTGGGTGTCGCGCCGGGCGACCGCGTCGGCCTGCTCGCAACCAATTCGGTATGGAGCTACACCATCTTCTTCGCGATCGCGCGGGCCGGTGCGGTCGCAGTGCCCTTCTCTTCGCTGCTGGCTGTCGACGTGCTTGGTCGCCTGGGTGCGGATGCGGGCCTGAATATGCTCTTCGTCTCCGACGATCTGCGCGATCTCGCGCAACGGGCGGAAGGGGTATTGGATTGCCCGATCATTCATGAAGCCGAGACCGACGCCATGCTGGAGCGTGCGCCGATTTCGCTGCCGTTGCCGCGGCTGAACCAGCCGTACAGCATCATCTACAGTTCGGGCACGACCGGCGAGCCGAAGGGAATAGTCCATTCCCATCTGGCGCGCACATGGTTCGGGGCGGAATTGTCGAACCGCTTCGCGATCGATCGTGGATCGCGCGTCCTGCTGACGACACCCCCTCATTCGAACGGAACCCATATCTGCCTTCTTCCCGCGCTTTATTGCGGGGCGAGCACATTCGCGATGCGTGGATTCAGCGTCGAACAACTGTGTGCGCGGGTCGAGCAGGAACGGATCACCCATATCTTCATGGTCCCGACCCAGTTCCAGGCGCTCGTCGATTCACCGTTGAGCGGAACGGCGGACTGGTCGTCGATCACGGCGCTGATCACCGCGGGCGCACCCATGGATTCGACCCTGCGCGCCCGTGTCCATTCGCTGTTCGGCGACAGGCTCTACGAGCTATGGGGTCTGACAGAAGGGGTGGGTACGATCATAGCCCCTGCCGAGATGGCGCAAAAACCGGGCTCGGTGGGGATGACGTCGCCGGGCAGCGAACTCCGGCTGATCGATCCGCAGGGGCGGGATGCCGGACGCGGCCCGGGTGAAATCGTCGGCCGGTCGATCATGGTGATGGATCGGTATTTCAACAGGCCGGAGGCGACGGCAAAGGTCGAATGGATCGCTCCGGACGGCACATCCTATCTTCGGACAGGCGATATCGGCGAGTTCGACGAGGACGGATATCTCTATATCCGCGGGCGCGAGAAGGACATGATCATATCGGGCGGATTCAACATCTATCCGGTCGATATCGAGGATCTTCTAAAGACGCACCCCGCCATTGGCGATGCCGCCGTCGTTGGCATGCCGCATCCCAAATGGGGCGAAACCCCGGTCGCGTGGGTCGTCTTGCGCGAGGCGGTGGACGCGAACACGCTTTTGGCATGGGCAAATGGTGCACTGTCCCGGGTCCAGCGCCTGCACGAGTTGAGAATCCACACGGGCGATTTCCCGCGCAACGCTCTGGGCAAGGTTCTCAAGAACGATCTGAGGAACAGATTGTCCCTGCCCGACCAGGATCGCGGCAAGATCGATGCATGAGGCGTGTCCCGTATCGCTGAGGGCGCGCACCGCGATAATCGGGGCGGGGGAGTCCGAATATTGCAAGCGCGGGCGATCCGGTGGCGACGAGCACAAGCTCGCGCTCACCGCTATCCTGGCGGCCTGCCGGGACGGCGATATCAAGCCGTCGGAAATCGACGGAATCGTGTCGTTCGGCAACGATTCCTGCGATCCCGCGCGATTGGCCGCGGCGCTCGGTATCCGCGAACTCCGCCATGCGGGCATGCAATGGGGCGGCGGCGGCGGCGGCGTGTGCGGCGCGCTCGCGATGGCCGCCTCCGCGATCGTTACGGGACAGGCCCGCCATGTCGTCATGTTCCGCGCGCTTGCCCAGGGTGAGCGGCATCGCTTCGGCAGGGCAGCGGACACCGCCCATGTCTCCGGGGCTCTCGCTCACGCCATACCCCATGGCGTTATCAGCCCGGCCCAATATTTCGGTTTCCGCATGAATCGATACATGCGGGACCATGGCGTTCGCGGCGATGCGCTGAAGGCGATCGCCCTGGCGAGCTATCGCCATGCCCAGGCCAATCCGCGCGCCGTCATGTACGGCCATCCGCTCGATTCCGAAGCCTATGATTCCGCGCGATGGATCGTCGAACCCCTGCGTCTTTATGATTGCTGCCAGGAAACCGACGGAGCGGCGGCTGTCATCCTCTCTTCGGCCGAGCGGGCGATGGATGGGCCGCATCCCGCCTGCCTGATCCTGTCCGCGGGGATCAGCGCGCCATATCGCGCGGGCGCGGCTCTTCATAACGCTCCCGATTTCGCGACGGCCAATTTCAGGCCGCTCGCCGAGAGGCTGTTCGCCGAAGCGAAGACCCGGCCCGAGGACGTCGACGTCCTTCAAAGCTACGAGAATTTCACCGGCGGCGTGTTGATGAGCATGGTCGAGAACGGATTCTGCCCACCCGGCGCGGAGAATGATTTCTTCACTCTGGATCGACTGACGCTTGGCGGCCGCCTGCCGATCAACACCAGCGGAGGACATCTGGCGGAGGCCTATGTTCACGGCATGAATCTCGTCGTCGAAGCCATGCGTCAGATCCAGGGGCGTTCGGTCAACCAGTTGGAAGGCGCGGCGATCTCGATGGTGACCGGTGGGCCGTTTCCTGCACCGGTCAGCGGATGCATCCTCGGATCGGCGGCAACGGCATGAACCAGCTTCCCATGGCGAGACCCGATGGTCTGGATGATCCGTTCTGGTCCCATGCCAGGCACGGGCGGCTGGCAATACAGCGGTGCGCCGATTGCGGCACGTGGCGCTGGACGCCCGAATGGATCTGTTTCGCCTGCCAGAGCTGGGCCTTCACCTATGATGCCGTCGCGCCTCGCGGCATCGTCGCGGCCTGGGAACGGATCTGGCACCCTGTCCATCCGGCGTTGTCGGCCATCTGCCCTTATCTCGTCGTCCTGGTGGAACTGCCGCATGCCGGGCGGGTTCGGCTGATCGGGCGCCTGTCGGGAGATCCGATGCGCGAACCGGTGCAGGGGAGCGTCGTGGAGGCGGTGTTCCGCCATGCCAAAGACGCGTCGTCAGGCGATGTCACCCTTATCGATTGGCAGTCCGTCTCCGACGACCACGCATAATTCCGACAAAAAACCGGTTGAACTTGACACGACTCAATAATGAACTCTAAAATCATTTTTGTTCAGTCCAGATATCGACGGCGCCGTGTAGATCGGATCTCGCGGATGCCGGGAGCGACTGACGGGAGAGAAAGGCAGAAGGGGACCGATAATGAAAAAGCTGTGGGGGGGATCTGTTTGCGGCCTGGCGTTGGCGCTCGGCGCGGCGCCGGTGGCGGCCCAGGATGTTCAAAAGCCGACACCCGAAGGTTCGGAGGACGAGATCATCGTCACGGCGACCCGAAGGGCGGAGAACATCCAGGATATTCCGATCGCCATTTCCGCATTCACCGGTGATCAGCTTGCGGCCAGCGGTGTCGCGAACGTCCGGGATCTGAACCAGATCGCACCGAGCCTTCACATATCGAGCGGATCCTCCACATCGGGGTCCACGATCATTCGTATCCGCGGCATTGGAACCGGTAGCCCGTCCGCCGGCTTCGAAGGGGCGGTCGGCACTTTCGTCGACGGCGTTTACCGCAGCCGTGCCGGGCAGGTTCTGAACGATCTGGTCGATGTCGAGCGGGTCGAGGTGCTTCGCGGCCCGCAAGGGACATTATATGGCAAGAACACCTCGGCCGGCGCGATCAACCTCCTGACCCGGCAGCCGTCCTTCGATTTTGGCGGTGAAATCTCGGCAAGCTACGGCAATTACGATCAGCGTCTGCTGACCGGGCATGTTACCGGTCCGATCGCGGGCGATCAGCTTGCATTCCGCCTCTCCGGATCGCTGAACAAGCGAGACGGTACGCTTCATGATGTCGTGAATGGCGATCGGTACAATGATCGCGACAACTGGATGCTGCGTGGCCAATTGTTGTTCAAGCCCAGCGATGCGTTCTCGCTGCGCCTCATCGCCGACTATGGCAAGACGGACGAAACCTGCTGCGCCGCAATCTATCATTATGTCGGTGGCATAGGTTCAGTGCTGAAATCGCTGTTCAATGCTTATCAACCGGCGAATTTTTCCGAAGGCGAGCGGCAGGTCGCGCTGAATTTCGCGCCCTCCGAAAAGATCAGGGATCGCGGCGTTTCAGCGGAACTGATCTGGGACATGGGCGGCGCGACGCTGACATCGGTCAGCGCGGCTCGCGACTATCAGGTCGATCGCTCGCTCGATCCCGACCACAGCAATGCGCCGCTGCTGCTGCCTTTGGCGGAAAGGCAGACGATCAAGAATCTCAGCCAGGAACTGCGTCTGAGCGGCGACGCTTTGGACGGCAAGCTGGATTGGCTGGTCGGCGGCTATCTCTATCGCGAAGTCATTACCAAGGCGGATGCACTTCTGTACGATACAGGCGGCGGGGTCTACGCCGCCGCTCTGTCTCAGATCTTTCTCGGGAACCCGGCGCTGGCGGGGGCGGCGAATCTCTATCCCGGCCGGGGTATCCGCTCCGACCAGCGCCAGGTCGCGCGCGGCTGGGCACTGTTTTCCCACAATATCTGGCATGTCACGGACCGGCTGAACCTGACTGCCGGCCTGCGCTACTCGCGAGAGCGAAAGAGTGCGCGCAACATCGTCAATGGCGCGCCTATCGGCACTTTCGTCAATGATGGCGCGTTTTGCTCCACGCCCTATGGCCAGATCGTCCTGGATCGCATCGTATGCGGCGGGGTCAGTTGGAAAGATGCGCGGACGGAAGGGGCGTGGACCGGCACCGGCGTGGTGGATTACGCTCTTGCCGATAACGTCAATCTCTATGCGAGCTTTTCTCGCGGCTACAAGGCCGGGGGCTTCAATCTCGACCGGGAGTCGCTGCACCGGGATTCGCCTTTCAATGGCGGCGGGCTGCTCGATACCGTCTCCTTCGGCCCGGAAAGAGTGAATGCCTATGAAGTCGGTCTGAAGTCGCAATTTTTCGGGAAAAGCCTGACGCTGAACACGGCGCTTTTCTGGGAAGATTATGCCGGGTTCCAGCAGCAGGTCTTCAACGGTGTCTTCTTCAAGGTTTCAAATCTCGATGCCATCGTTTCGCGCGGCTTCGAAGTGGAAGGCAATCTGCGGATCGCCGATGGAATCCGCAGCCGTTTCGGGCTCAGCTATGCCAACAGCTATTATGCCTATGATGATCCGCTGGCCAAAGTGCGGCGCGGCGCGCGTTTGAGCAACTCGCCGGATTGGCAGGCCAGCCTCGGGTTGAATGTCGATCGGGCAATTTCCGCATCGGGGCTGCGGGCGACACTCGATGCGAATCTGAGCTATACCGGTGACATCATCCTGTACACCGGGTCATTCGGCAATCAGAGCGAGCTGAGGCAAACGGGTTTCATTCTCGGAAACCTGCAACTCGGCCTGCGGTCACGCGATGACGGCATGGGCATCGCGGTCTGGGGACGAAACCTCACCGGCAAGACATATAAGCTGACCGGCTTTCCGGCGGTGTACCAGTCGTTCAACGGCTCGGCGCTCGACAGTGCCAGCGTCTATCTTGGTGACCCGCGCACCTACGGCGTCACGGTCAATTTCCGCTTCTAGAGCGATTTCCAGTCGGATGAATTCATCCGACGTCTCGGAAATCGCGGTGAAACAAGATCTGGTTCCAGCAAGAGGGGTAAGGATATGCCCGGAGAGCGTCTGCTCATTCACGGCGGTCAGGTGAGAACCTGCGACAAATCAAATCCGGTCGCCGAGGCGGTGCTGATCGAGAAGGGCCGGATCCTTGCGGTCGGCGCGACTGCCGACTTGCGCGCGATGGCATCGCCCGGTGCGCGCGAGATGGATGTCGACGGCGCGGTGGTCTTGCCCGGGCTGATCGATACCCATCCCCATCTTCTGCATTACGGGTCGCTCGAGGAACCGCTGGTCGATCTGCGCGACGCGCGCGACCACGCGGAGATCCGGCAGCGGATCGCCGCGCGTGCGCGCGTGACGCCGGCCGGCGAATGGATCATGACCACGCCGGTCGGCGATGCGCATTTCTTCATTACGCGATCGGCGCGGGACCTGCCGGAGGGCGATCTGCCCGATCGTCATTTCCTGGATGCGATCACCAGCGATCACCCGGTCGTGATTCAAAGCTGGGCGCCTGTCCTGCCCAACGTCATCGCATTCAACTCGCAGGCGCTGCAGCGCCTTGGGCTCGATGAGAGCCTGCCCGATCGCATCGGCAATGTGTGGATCGAACGCGATTCCGACGGGCGACTGACCGGGCGGCTACGGGGGTCGGTGACGCATTATTACAACAACGACGCCTTTGCGAACGATCTGTGGTTGAAGATACCGTTCCTTCAATATGAGCAGCTGATTCCGGGCACCAAGACGGCCATCGCTGCCTATCACCGGCTGGGTGTGACCGGCGTCTACGAAAATCACATGATGGATAAGGTGCTGATCGATGCCTATCGCACGTTGCGGCGCGATGGAGACTTGCGATTGCGTGTCGTCTGCTCCCAGGAAGCGGAAGCCTATGGCATGCCGTGGAGCCGCCCGCGTGCGATGGATGATTTCATGGCGCGGCTTGAGGACGCTGCCGGCTCGATCGTTCTCGACGACGATCTTTTCCGTTTCAACGGCGTGACGATCATGTGGGACGGGAATTGCTATCCCGGCGGCATGATGATGAAGGCCGATTATCGGGGCCCCTACGGGGAGATGACATGCGGTTACCGGCATATCACGCCGGAAAAGGCCGAAATCACGATGCGCTTCTGCGCGGAACGTGGAATCCGCCTGAACACCATCTGCATGGGGACGCAGGCGAGCGAAGAGAATCTGGCCATGCTGGAAAGGCTCTCGGCCGAATATGACATCGCGTCGCTGCGCTGGCTTCTGGTTCATGCCATCATGATCGAGCCCGAACAGATTGCGCGGTATCGACGGCTGAACATGGATCTTACGACATCGATGGCGTTTTGCTGGGGCAAGGGGGACATGCTCCGCGAACGTTTCGGGGAGGAGGCGTTGCGGAATCTGATGCCGCTTGGAAGTTTCTTCGAAGCCGGCTTCGCGGTTGCCGGTGCAAGCGACTGGGGCCCCAAAAGCGCGTTTCAACAGATCGAACTGGCACTGACGCACGCGTTCGCGGGATCCGGCTTTCGCAATCAAGGGCCAAATCAGCGCATCGGGCGAGAAGAGGCGCTCGCCATGTGGACCAGCGACGCCGCGCATATTCTCGATTGGCCGGAGATCGGGAAAATTCGTGCGGGTGCCTATGCCGATCTCGCGATCGTCGACCGGGATCCGGTGACTTGCCCGATCGACGATATCGGCCGAACCGAGGTGCTGCGGACGCTCTTCAACGGAGAGATCGTTCATGATGCCTGCTGAAGCGCCGGAACACGGGCGTCAGGCGATCCCCTGTCCGCCATCCCGGCGAGCCGCGCTCGGCATGGCCGGCGCCGCGCTCGGCGCGATGCTGGCATCACGCGCGGCCTGGGCGTGCGCGCCAAGCGCCGATTCCACTGCGCGCGCATCCGTGAACATGTTCGAGACCGGCACCATCGACCTCGCAAGGGCACGCTATGCCTATCGGGCCGTGGGCAAGGGCGCGACGATCCTCTTCCTGCATGGATTGTTCGCCAGCCCGCGCCTCTTCGACGTCCAGATGCTGGCGCTGGCCGCAACTCATCGCTGCGTGTCGATCGCACTTCCTCCGCATGCCGGATCGCGAATTCTCTCCGACGGCCTGGGTATCAACGACATTGCTGACGACGTGGCGACGCTTGCGGCAAGACTCGGCGGGTCGCGCACGGCGACGCTGGTCGGCAACTCGATGGGTGGCGCCGTCGCGCTGCGGACGGCCCTGCGCCATCCGCAAGCGATCGATCGACTCGCCGTCATCGCATCGCATGGCGGCGCGCTCGACCCCGCCTTTGGCGCCGGCATTCGCCAGCTGAGCCATGCCGGCGCCGATGTCCGGCGTCGGATGATCGGGCAGATCATGACCGCCATGTATCCTGCGGCCTGGATGGCGAAGAACAGCGGCGAGTTCGAGCGTCAGGTCGACGAAGCGGCGTCGATCCCGCCCGATCAACTGGATCGCCTTGGCGAAATCCTGTCGGATTATGACGATGTCGGCACGCGCCTGTCGACGCTTGCCATGCCGGTCTTGCTGCTGTGGGGCGAGCAGGACGGCATCGTCAATGTCGAGATGGCGCCTCGCATCGCGTCGGGATTTCGGTCTGCCCGGCTGGAGATCATCGCCGGTGCCGGCCATCAGCCCCAGGTGGATCGGCCGGAGGCAGTGACCGAAGCGCTGGTTCGGTTCATCGGCGTACCCTGAGCGTCGTCGTAAGCGCCATAGAGGGCGAAGCTGCCTCGATCGCGGGCCACCGCTCTTCCGGACTTAACGACCAACAGCTATTGAACCTGCAACCTCCGTCGTCCTAATAGGCGACACCATCAGGGGACGTTCATGGCTCAATATCTGAAGGAAGAAGTCCGCCAGGATATCGTTCGGGCCGCGCTCAACGTCTTCGCACGCGATGGTTATGAAAAGGCTAGAATATCGGATATTGCGGCCGATGCTGGTATATCGTCCGGAAATATTTATCGCTATTACAAGAATAAGGATGATCTGTTCTATTCGGTGATAGACGAACGCTTCGCTGCATCTTTTCTACGCGTGCTGCGCAAGCGGGTTCGAACATTACGGACCAGGCGCGAAAAAAACGGTGTGGATGCGGATTCGACGCGTGCGGCCGAGGAGTTGCTCGATTTCTGGATCCAGCATCGCTTGAAAGTCGTGGTTATTCTGGCGAGAGCGCAAGGCTCGAAATATGAAGATTATTCCAACAAGGTCGTTCATGAGCTGGCACGTCTCACCATGACGCACTTTGCTATGGACGGCGTTCCGAGCGGTGACCGGGATCGGAATTTCATCCTCGAAAGAATATTCGAGAACACGATTACGACCATTGTCTCGATTTTGCTCGATTCATGGGATGAAGCGACGATTAGAACCCGTTTCCAGGCATTCTGGCATTTCCAGCTTGCCGGATTGGGGGGGCTGATGGCTTCGGAAGCATCGTCGACGCCACAATAATCTGACCGGAAAACCTTGAATGACGCGAATTTCCGTTGTGCGCCAATATAATGAATGATATATTCATTTATAACGATGGTGCCTCTCCCATGTGTCGGGGTCGGAGGCTGGCCCCGCTTTGACAAAAGAGGCTCTGGTCATGAACGAAACGGTCATAACAACGCGACGGAACCTGCTCAAATCCGCCGGTGGAGCATTGACGGCGGTATCGCTGGCGGGGCTTCAGGCTGGCTGCGCGGCATCGGGCGCGCGCGCGCCGAACGGTGCGGGGCAATCCGGGAAGCGCGATGGCCTGGCCTGGCTCGACGGCATGGAGCAGGCGCGTCTGGTCCGGCGCGGTGAGATTAGCGCGCTGGAGCTGATCGATGCCGCGATTTCACGCGTCGAGGCACTGGAGCCGCGATTAAATGCTCTTGCCGGCGTGGATTTCGATCGAGCCCGGACGATCGCCCGTTCGGTCCGGCCCGACCATCCTTTTTCCGGAGTGCCGTTCGTCATCAAAGACCTGGTCGCTTATCCCGGCCTGCGCTTTTCAAGAGGCTCACGCCTGTTCGCAACCGATGTCGCCCAGCAGGGCTCTGCCTACACCGAAGCCATCGATGCCGCGGGGTTGATCACGCTGGGCAAGGCGACGACATCCGAATTTGGCCTGCTGGGCGCGACCGAGACCTTGCTCGAAGGCATAACGCGGAACCCTTGGAATCTCGATCGCTCTCCGGCCGGTTCGTCTGGCGGTTCCGCCGTCGCGGTGGCCAGCGGAATGGTGCCGCTGGCACAGGCAACGGATGGCGGCGGTTCGATCCGAATTCCGGCCTCCGCTTGCGGCGTTTTCGGCCTGAAGCCCAGCCGTGGCCGGACCATAAGCGACGGGCGCGGCGATGGCCGGTCGATCACCGACCTGCTGAGCAATCATTGTGTCAGCCGAAGTGTGCGCGATAGCGCAATGTTCCTGGCATTGACGGAGCGTGGCGGCCGGGACGCGATCCATCCACCCGTCGGGTTCGTGGGGCGACCCGATCGCAAACGGCTGCGTATAGGCCTTTACGACAAGACGTTGATGGGCCGGTCACCCGCCCCCGAAGTCGCCGAAGCGCTGGCGTCGACGGCGCTGCTTTGCCAGCAACTGGGCCACATCGTCGTCGAAGCGCCGCCTCCTCCTGTAAACGGGGTGGCCGTCAGCGATGCCTTCTTCGTTCTTGCCGGCGCGATGATGAGTGGATTGATGCAGTCCGCGTCGGCGGCCAGGGGGCATCCGCTCGGTGCCGCCGAATTCGAGCCCTTCACGCTGGCGCTTGTCGACTGGTTCCGGGGACTGCCGGAGAACGCCGTGCCGAAGGCTCTCGCCACACTCACAACCGGTGCGCAGGAAATGGAGCGGTATCTGTCGCAATATGACGTGACGCTCTCTCCAACCATGGCGACGGTTCCGTTCGAGATCGACCATCTGTCGAAATCCTACTCATTCGAGCACGTCATCGGACTGACCCGCGAATTTGCCGGATATACGCCGGTGCACAATCAGGCGGGTGTGCCGGCCATGTCGGTTCCGCTTTTCTGGACGGCCGACGATCTCCCCATCGGTAGCCATTTCGCGGCTCAGCTTGGCGGCGAGGCGCGGTTGCTGGCTCTCGCTTATGAACTCGAGGAAGCGTGCCCCTGGTCGGGTCGGCATCCGCGATTTGGTTCATAGGCTGGCGTCCGGCTTTCAGGTTATCGCTGTCGATTGTGCATCGAACTGGGCGCAAGAACGCGAGAGTGTTGATTGCCGCTGAGAAGTGACCCGGGGAGGCCAGTAATTTTCGCTGAGAAGTGACCCATGTTTGAACACGTTCCTGGCTTTGACGAGCGGGGGACCATGGAGTGTTGGACATGGCATTATTAAGCGTCATCCGGCGCTGGCATTACCGCGATCATCTGTCGATCCGGGAGATAGCCAGGCGGACCGGACTATCCCGCAACACCGTTCGTAAATATTTGCGGTCGGACACCGTCGAGCCGCAGTTCAAGGTGCCGGAGCGGCCGAGCAAGCTGGATCCTTTTGTGGGGCGACTGACGGCCTGGCTGCGGCGAGAGATGGGCCGCCCGCGCAAGCAGAAGCGGACCATCAAGCAGCTATATGCCGATCTGGTCAGCCTGGGCTTTGACGGCTCCTATGGCCGTGTCGCGGCCTTTGCCCGGGGCTGGCGGGATGACTACCGCCAGCAGCAGCAGATGAGCGGCAAGGGCACGTTCGTTCCGCTGTCCTTCGCCCCGGGCGAGGCGTTCCAGTTCGACTGGAGCGAGGACTGGGCGATCATCGATGGCGTGCGCACCAAGCTGCAGGTGGCGCACTTCAAGCTCAGCTACAGCCGGGCCTTCTTCGTGCGGGCCTATCTGCTCCAGACCCACGAGATGCTGTTCGATGCCCATAATCATGCGTTCCGCGTGCTGGGTGGCGTGCCGCGGCGCGGCATCTACGACAACATGCGTACCGCGGTCGACAAGGTCGGGCGCGGCAAGGATCGGACCGTTAATGCCCGCTTCCTGACGATGGTCAGCCATTATCTCTATGAAGCCGAGTTCTGTAATCCAGCAGCGGGGTGGGAGAAGGGTCAGGTCGAGAAGAACGTGCAGGATGCACGGCATCGTCTGTGGCAACCCGTCCCCCAGACCGAGACTCTCGGTGCCTTGAACCTGTGGCTGGAGGAGCGATGCAAGGCGCTGTGGCAGGATATCCCGCACGGGATCGAGCCGGGCTCTGTCGCCGATGCCTGGGCGGATGAGGTGGCAAGTCTGATGCCGGTAGGCAGGCCGTTCGATGGCTTTGTGGAGTATGGCAAGCGGGTATCACCGACCTGCCTCGTTCATCTGGAACGCAACCGCTACAGCGTGCCGGCGTCGTTCGCCAACCGCCCTGTCAGCCTGCGGCTTTATCCCGACCGCTTCCTCGTTGTCGCGGAAGGCCAGGTGCTGTGCGAACATCAGCGGATCATCGATCGATCCCACGACAAGCCAGGGCGCACCATTTACGACTGGCGCCACTATCTGGCGGTCATCCAGCGCAAGCCTGGAGCCCTACGCAACGGCGCTCCGTTCCTCGAACTGCCCGATGCCTTCCAGCGGTTGCAGCGGCATCTGCTGCGGTCTCCCGGCGGTGACAGGGAGATGGTCGAGATACTCGCCCTGATCCTGCATCACGACGAGGAGGTCATCCTGATGGCGGTCACAATGGCGCTGGAAGCCGGCGTTCCGACCAAGACCCATATCCTCAACCTCCTGCACCGGTTGATCGATGGCAAGCCGCTGACGACACCGCCGATCACGGCACCACAAGCGCTGAGACTGGTCAGCGAACCGATGGCCAATGTCGAACGCTACGATGCCCTGCGCCGGGAGAACCGTCATGCGTCATGACCCTGCCAGCGGCGCCATCATCGTCATGCTGCGCAGCCTCAAGATGCACGGCATGGCCCAAGCCGTCACCGATCTCATGGAACAGGGCGCGCCGGCGTTCGATGCGGCGGTTCCGATCCTCTCCCAACTGCTCAAGGCGGAGACCGCCGAGCGAGAGGTGCGATCGGTATCCTATCAGCTCAAGATTGCGCGGTTCCCGGCCTATCGCGATCTGGCGGGCTTCGACTTCGCCAGCAGCGAGATCAACGAGGCGCTGGTTCGTCAGCTCCATCGTTGCGAGTTTATGGACGTCGCCGACAACATCGTGCTTGTTGGCGGTCCCGGCACCGGCAAGACCCACATCGCCACCGCGCTGGGCGTCCAGGCTATCGAGCATCATCGCAAACGGGTGCGGTTCTTCTCTACGGTCGAGTTGGTCAACGCCCTCGAACAGGAGAAGGCCCAAGGCAAGCCAGGCCAGATCGCCAGCAGGCTCGCCCACTCCGACCTCGTGATCCTCGACGAGCTTGGGTATCTGCCGTTCAGCGCTTCAGGCGGCGCGCTGCTGTTCCATCTGCTGAGCAAACTCTACGAGCGCACCAGCGTCATCATCACTACCAACCTCAGCTTCAGCGAATGGGCCAGTGTGTTCGGTGACGCTAAGATGACCACCGCGCTTCTGGATCGGCTCACCCATCACTGCCACATCCTTGAGACCGGCAACGACAGCTTCCGGTTCAAGAACAGCTCGGCTCAGCAGCCAAAATCCAGAAAGGAGAAAGCACCATCTTGACCCACCAGTGAAACCCGAAACATAATCGCAAGGTGGGTCACTTCTCGATGAAAACCCCGGGTCACTTCTCAGCAGCAATCAACAGACTGCTTTTTGGGCGAGACCATCCTGGTGTTCCGCAGTTCTTGAGGGGCCGCACATCGACTGGTTTGAACTGATGGGGTCGTCTAATCGCCGCCTCGATTGCAAGTAGATTTTGAGCTGCCCGTATGCCGGGTTCAGGGTCGTCTTCGCGGTCGGCATGGGCCGCCGCACTGACCTGGGTCGGAGAGCGCGTCGAGGCGCTTGGTCAGGCCGTTCACGCCATCTGCGGCGAGCGCATCGCCGTGCTGGAGCAAACGGCTGGGGGGAAGTAATCGGCTGCTTTGCGCCCAATATTCAGCCGCTCAGCTAGCTCGCTGACCTTCCCAAAAGCCGCCGTCGGTTCATCTGTTCAATGCAGGGTCTGAACGACCGACATTGGGACAGGCCGTGTAAAAACGGGTTCGCGCGCGAACGGCGATAATTTCGGAACGGCGTGGAAGGTGGCCATTGACCCTCAGGTCTGGATCGACGTTATAGTCGTCGCACGACCTTCGGCAGGCATATGGGAATTGTGAGCACGCAACTCAGGAAACCAATAATCCCAAGGGTCGGATAGGAGCCAAAATCGGTAATCAGGCCTCCGAGTGGCGCGCCGACGGCAAACGCGAAACGCTCGCAGCCGCCTCCCAAGGTTCCCGCGCGGCCTGAAGGATCGAGCGCCGCAGCGACGCCGAGAAAGACGGAATACTGATACATGTAGAAGATCCAATAAATCACCACACCGAGTGTGAAGACGATCGGACCGCTAGCGAGGCCGAGAAGAAGGCACGAAATGCCCGTGCCGATGAGGCCGATGGCCATCGACGCAGCCTTGGGTGAACGCCCCCCCAGATAAGCGGCAACTGAGGTTCCGGCTATGCCGCACAGTGCGCCCGCCGACAGAATCGTTCCAGTGGTTTCAGGCGCTATGGCAAGGCTCTTCGCTATTCGTTCGGCAAAGCTCCATAGCGCTCCCGTTCCTAGAGAATATCCTGCCCACATGATCATAAGGGCTATCACACCGGGCCGCCGGATCAGGCCGCCGACTTCCGTCGTTGGCAAACTTGCGCGCGCCTTGAACGAAAGCAGCGCGGGCGCAGTCACGAGGATCGCAATGGCGACGACCAGAAATGCCCCCATTGCGCCGAACCGAAGGCTGGCGAGCGGCATCAGAAGCATCATGACGACCACAAAAACGACACCGCCACCGTTGCCTAGGGCATAGATTCGGTCGGGATTGTGAGCTTTCGACGCGCCAGTAATGGTGGCCGCGAAGACAAGACCATATCCCGTTCCGGCAAAGGCAGCCAGAACGAGCAGACTCCAGAGCGACGTCGGCGCGATATACATGAGCAGATGGGCGATCAGCGCCATCCCCGCGCCAGCAAGGCCGACCGTCATGGATCGCGCGCGATGAATGATCGGCGAGAGGATGATCATCGACAGCGCGAGAGCGCCAACTTCAAAAAAACCGAACAGACCAGCTTCGCGACCACTAAATCCGCGGCCATCCATAAGGGCGCCAACCTGAAAAGGCATTGTGGACGTTCCCAGATGGGCGATGCCGCTACCGATGATAACGGCAGTTATCAGGCCAAAACTGTCCTTCTTACCCATGTTTGGGCCCCCCTTTTACGCGATCGCTGTTGGCGACCGCCCTGTCTCATACGGCCAAGAGTACATTACTGTATTTGTCCGTCTAGTGGCATTTTCGGATTGTCGCTTCTTCGCCCTTTTTGCCGTAGCCCTCAGCTTGTTCGCTCCATCGCTCGTCTATCATCCAAATATCGAGGTCCAGATTTGGTGCTCGATTGACCGGGGGTTTCTGGTCAGCAAAAAGGCCCCATGGCGGATACACGATCCACGAAGAATGAGGCGGGCGGCAGAGCGAGCACGAAGGGGCGAACCTGGAGTCGTACACCGCCGCCCGAACATACACCGTCAACGCAGGAATGGGTCGAAATTGCTCGGCGCGCGCTGATCGACGGCGGCATTGTCGCAGTCAAGATCGATCGACTTGCGAAGATCGCAGGCGTCACACGCGGAGGATTTTACTGGCGGTTCAAGAGCCATGCCGAGCTTCTCGGCGCCCTTCTCGCGGATTGGCGTGTCCGGAATACTCAGCCGATGTTGGACGTCCTTGCGCAGCCCGGAAATATCAATGAGCGCCTCTCTAGACTGGCAAATCTCTATATATCCGAAGATGGGTTCAGCCCTGCCTTTGATCGGTCGGTGCGGGCATGGGCCAATCTGGATCCGAATGTCGAAAAACTGGTCCAGGAAGTCGATGAAATACGCATCGCGGCTATCCGCCAGGTTTTTTTCGAGGACGGCTACGATCTCCAGGAATCGATGATTCGCGCACGGGTCACCTATTTCCATCAGATTGGTTATTATACGACAGGCATTCAGGAATCGATCGAACGTAGGCGAGACCTTAGCGACGCCTATGTGCGGGTCTTCACCGGTCGCGACTAAGCTCTTCAGAAGCGTATTGATGCGATGCCGGAGGACCGCGCAGCCACGGGCAATGAGCGAATCAACTGCTGAACATCGACCATGAACGATCCCATTTCTCGATGAACGCCTCCAATCCGTCGCCTTGACGTCGGCGTTTCACCGTGACCGCATTCTGCGTTCCGGGTTAAGTTATCGCTCTTATTTTTAAATATTTACAATGGGATAACTCACCAGTCGGCGACGCTTTCCTATGCCTATTGATATCGATTTTTCGCGGAAATCGCCTGTTTCGACTTAGCCGCTTGACAGTTCAAAAAGCTCAATGCGATATCGGAGTACAGTGCTGTATTTCTCAAGCGCCTCGTTACGGAGTCGCAGAGGAGGGAGCTTGAACTGGGGCGTTGTCGCGTCTTCCGAGACCGGCTTCGAAAAGGGAGTGTTCGTATGCGAATGGCGTCGAGGCTAGGTTGGAAGCGTGCACTGCTGCTTGCCTGCATGTCGGCGTCATGTCTGCCCATGTCGCAAGCCTGCGCGGCGTCGGCGGCACAAGGGGCCAGCAAAGCGGCCCAGAATTTCGCCAAAAAAGCGGATACCGGGCGGATTGAACAGGTCATAGACCTGATGGACCGGACAACGCAGATCGATGTGGTGTCGCTGTCTCCCGATGCAAAACATATCGCATGGATATCGCGAACGGTTGCGAGCGGAGCAAAGGCGACCATCGCCGACGCCGATGGTCGCGCCGCGATTGCGCTGACAGGCAGCGATGACTGCAAGCCGACGGGCGTGGCGTGGCATATGGCTGCGCGACGCCTAGCGATCGTCTCGATCTGCGCACCGTCGAATACCGACGATATCATACGCTCGACCATTTCGTTTATCGATCCCCGGACCGGGCAGCGGGATCGACCGGACATCGTCCTGAGCGGCAGCGCCGGATCCTTGCTGTGGGCGCCTGACGGCAAGACGGTCAGGGCACTATTTGTGCCGGAGGCCAGGAGGCCACCGAATGCCGCCGCCGCTGGTCGGTCGGTCGGATCGCTTGCATCGGCGCGACGTGAGATCCAGTCGGTCATCGCCATCGATGTGGACAACGGGCGGTGGCGTACCGTGTCCGATCCCGATCTGTACATTTACGAATATACTCAGGCGCCAGACGGCAAAAGCATCGCCTATACCGCCGCCGCCGCACCGGGCGACGCCAATTGGTGGATCGCCAAGCTCTATGCCCAACCCGCAGATGGCGGCAAGGGACCCGAGGTTCTGTTCGACCCCAAAACTGCGACCGGCGTTAAGCAGGGCCTGCAGATCGCGCAGCCACGGTGGTCGCCCGACGGCCGGCACGTCGGCTTCATCTACGGCCTTATGAGCGATCATGGTTATTCCGGCGGAGAAATCGTGACCGCAGATGTTGGCTCACGTAATCTGCGTGTTTGGAACAAAGGCGCGGCGGTCAGCACTGCTTGGATCAATTGGGGATCACAGGGGGCGATCATCGCGGGAGACATCGCCGGCGGCTCGATCGAACTCGCCGCTTATCGTGCCAACGGTAGCCAGGGCGATGTCAAAAGAACCGTCCTGAACCGTCCGGACGGCATGATGAGCGCAGATGGCGGTTGGATAGGAGCGAGCCTGGCCGCAGATGGTGCGTTCGCCTATATAGGCAGTAGCTTTTCAAAGCCGCCCGAACTCTATGTCGGCCATGTCGCAAGACGCTTCACCGGTCGCCCTGTGACTCAGATCAACACAGGCATCCGACCGTTATGGGGGGACGCGGATCAGCGGCACTGGTCCAGTGACGGCAATCAGATCCAAGGCTGGCTTCTGCGTCCGCAGGATTTCGATCCGACACGGCGCTATCCCATGATTGTCCTTGCGCATGGCGGGCCTTCGGGGGTGTCATTGCCCAGGTGGCCGGACGGTCGCTACGATGGCACGGCCCTGGCGGCCTTCGGTTACATGATATTCTACCCGAACCCGCGAGGCAGTTTCGGAGGTGGAGCAGCGTTCGCTGAGGCCAGTCGACGAGATTTTGGCGGCGGCGATTTTCGCGACATCATGGCCGGTGTCGACCAAATTCTTGCCAATGATCCAGTGGACGGCGAGCGGCTCGGCCTGACTGGCTGGAGCTATGGCGGCTTCATGACAATGCTCGGCGTCACCCGCAGCAACCGCTTCAAGGCGGCCGTCGCGGGGGCAGGAATATCAAACTGGCAAAGCCTTTACGGGCAAGGGCTGATCAATGAGATCTTCGTCCCATTCTTTGGAGCAACGCTCTACGACGACCCGGAAATTTACGCTGCCAGCTCACCTGTGTTTGGTTTGAAAAATGCTCGCACGCCGACCCTGTCGCTGGTTGGAGAGCGTGATTCAGAAACGCCGTCCGCGCAATCGCTCGAGTTCTGGAACGGACTGCGTTCCCTCGGCGTGCCCAGCGATCTGATCATCTACGAAAATGAGGGTCACCAGTTCTCTTCGCTCGAAAACCGCCGGGATCTGCTGCGCAGAAGCGTCAACTGGTTCGACACCTATCTCAAGCCCGAAGCCACCCAACCATAAAAACAAGAAATACAGAACACTTCTGTCGATCAGAGAGAAATAAAAGGGGGATTTATGAAATATAGAAATACCATTCGCGTCGTCATTTCCGCGTGTGCGCTCACAACGTCGATGGCCGCATTTGCTCAGCAAGAAGCCGCCCCGAACTCCAGCGATGATACGATCGTCGTCACGGCGAGCCGTCAAGGCGCCATGTCCGCTCAGGACGTGCCGATCGCCGTGTCAGCGGTCGATCCGCTCGAACTCAGCGAGAAGGGGCTGGGCGGACTCCAGGATATTGCGCGCATGACGCCTGGTTTGAACGTTGTGCAAAGCACGCCTGGCGTGAACCGCATCGACATCCGCGGGCTTACGACCGGCCTTACCGCGGCCAGCAACGTTCAGGATCGACCGCTGGTCGCTGTCTATCTGGATGACGTGCCGATGTCGCTTCAAGGTTACAGCCCCGACATCCGAGTGTTCGACCTTGAGCGGGTCGAAGTTATTCGGGGGCCTCAGGGCACCTTGTATGGCGCGGGCTCAATGGCCGGCACGATCCGCTATATCACGGCAAAACCCACGACCAGCGGCGTCCTCGGTTCGGTCGAGGGCATAGTCTCGACCTCGACGGGGGGCGGGGTCAACTACAGCCTCCGCGGCATTGTTAATCTACCGCTGACCGAGAACCTGGCGCTTCGAGCGGGCGGCTACCAGGGACGCAATGATGGCTATATCGACAATGTTGGGCTTGGAAAGAATAACGCCAACAGTGACGAAAGCACGCAGTTCCGGGTTGCAGCCCGCTGGACGCCCGCACCGAACGTGACGTTGGATGCGAGTGTGACGGTCGCCAAGCTGGATGTGAACGGTCTCAATGCCTCATATCCTCGACTGGGAAAGAATAAATACACATCGATCGTTCCCGAAGGCTTCAACGACAATTTGAAGATTTACAATTTCACGGCCGAGGTCGAGCTCGATTTTGCGACCCTGACATCATCATCCGCCTATCTCGACCGTCACTTCTCGCAAAATCTGACCTTCGAGCAAACTGGCCCGCAATTCGGCTTCCCAGGGCGCATCAACGCACTTGGCGTCATAAAAAACAACCTTGAGGACTTCTCTCAGGAGCTGCGCATCGTATCCGCCAAGAACGACGTGCTTAACTGGTCAGCTGGCGGATTTTATCAGAGCGGAAAGCGCCATTACTATCAGAATGTGACGTCGCCCGGCTTTGACGCGGCCTACGGTGCCCTGAGAGGCAATCCCAATTTCAACAGCCAGACCGATTATCTCGCCTTCGGGCGCGACACCATATTCTCTGGCTTGCAAGACATCGACGAAAAGCAATTCGCCTTGTTCGGTGAGGCGGCACTTACCCTGGGCAAATTCGAATTCACAGGTGGGTTGCGCTATTTCAACTGGAAACAGACGTTCGACCTGTTCTTCGGCGGACTTGCCGGTGCCCGCGGCTTGCGCACGCCCCTTGTCGCAAACGGCAAAGCCAAGGCTGATGGATTCAATCCCCGCTTCGTCGCCTCCGTGAAGCCAACTGACGATATAATGATTTACGCCGAGGCGGCACGTGGTTTCCGATATGGCGGTGTCAACCAGCCCGTTGCCACGACGATTTGTGGCGCCGATCTCGCGGCGATCGGCCTGACCGAGGGCCCCGGCTCCTTCGGCCCGGACAATCTGTGGAGCTATGCCATAGGTTCGAAGAATCAGTTTTTCGACCGGCGCGTCACCTTGAACGTGTCGGCTTTCCGCGTCGACTGGAAGGATGTGCAAAGCACACGGAATTTGGCCTGTGGATATCGCTTCACCGAGAATGCAGGGCGCGTGAAAAGCACAGGCCTCGAAATCGAGAGTCGCTTCAAGATCACCGACGCGTTTTCGTTCACTGCGAGTGGGTCCTATACCAAGGCGGAAGCCAATGGCGATCTGATCAATATCGGTGCTCGCGACGGCGACCGCGCGCCTTATTTTCCAAAATATATCATGAATGCGACGGCGGATTACGTCATCCCCATCGGCGAGTCCGAGCTCAAGCTTTCGGCTGATTTCCAGGCGAGAGGTTCAAGCTTCACTGAATTCCGGCGGACCGCTGTGCGTAACCGCAAAATTCCCTCCTCAGAGATATTCAACCTGAGTGCAACCTACGATCTAGGCGATTGGGAAGTGGGCGTTTTCGGTACGAACCTCACCAACAATCGTGCCGTTTCGCTTGTGTCTCCACCCACCACGATCGAACCTGGCGATAAATATTTCCTCGGCCGTCCGCGCACCATCGGCATGAGGGCAAAGAGGTCCTTCTAAAGGCTATACCCAAGGCTCGGGGAGCGGAAAAAGGTTCGATAGGACCGTATTTCTTACATCCTCCCCGGGCCGACCGAACCGGAAAACATGGATCAGGAGTAGGCGATGACATTGATCAGCAGGCGTGATGGACTGAGCCTCTTCGGCATAGGCGGCCTGGCCATGGCAACGGCGGCGGCCGCCGCGAAGATACAGGACAAGGCCCCGACATACTCGAAGGATGCCGAAGCTGCGGGGATGAAGCACTATGCAAAAGTGCACGATGGAAAGGGTTCGCTTGGCGTCGCCTTTTTCCCCTTTGGCGGTGCGCCAGCGCCTGCGGCATTCTTGATCTACGACATTCCCCCGGGCGGCAGCGAAGGTGTTCATGTCCATCGATTGAACGATGTAAAACTGGGGTCATTCGATGAATATTACTACATCATAAGCGGCAAAGGGCAGATGGAGATCGATGGCCAGATCGTTCCCGTTGCCGCCGGTGACCATATTCACACACCTCTGGATGTCCATCATGGTATCGAGAACACCTATTCAGACCAAAATCTGAAAATATTTCTGACGTACATCAAGAGATAATTATTAGTATTTAGATCATCTACATATATTGTCGCATGATCATGGATATGATGATCTGTCATTGCGGTGCGCACGCATGACAATGCAACACCTCGTGAATCTTATTTTGATATTTTGTAACGATTCCCGAGATTTTTCATAAATTTACCAAATCAAATTTGGATGAATGTTCATGAAGTACTCCGCCTGGGCGGTCTTCAAGCAGGGCCTAAGTGGTCAACTTGGGTGGAAGCCCGCTTGGCGGTCGCCGGATCCAAAATCGTCATACGACGTCATCATTATCGGCGGTGGCGGCCACGGACTTGCAACGGCCTATTATCTAGCGAAAAACTACGGAATTAGGCGGGTCGCAGTACTCGAAAAAGGATGGATCGGCGGCGGTAATAGCGGACGTAACACCACTGCAATTCGTTCAAATTATTACTACCGTGCCAGCGCCCGACTTTATGATCACTCGCTCAGGCTGTACGAGGGACTTTCGCGGCAGCTGAACTACAATGTCATGTTCAGTCAGCGAGGCATGATCTCGCTGGCGCACAGTTCACATGACGTAGAACTGGCGCACCGCCAGATCGGCGCCATGCGGCTCAACGGGGTGGACACGGAATTCATCTCGACCGCGGAAATTGCCCGGCGTGTGCCGATTCTCGACACATCGCCCCAAGCGCGTTTTCCGGTTCTTGGCGGCTTTCTTCAAAAACGTGCAGGCACCGCCCGACATGATGCAGTCGTATGGGGTTATGCTCGTGCGGCAGACGCATTGGGTGTCGATATCATCCAGAATTGCGAGGTGACCGCGTTTAAACTCAATGCGCAGGGGGCCGTGACGGGGGTTGATACCAATCGGGGATCGATCAACTCGCGCAGGATCGGCCTGGCTGTCGCTGGCCACTCGAGCCGACTTGCTGAAATGGCGGGATTCCGCTTGCCTATAACGAGCTATGCACTGCAAGCTTTCGTCTCCGAACCGCTTAAGCCGGTCCTTGACACCGTCGTGATGTCGCCCGCGACCGGCGTCTATATGAGCCAGTCCGACAAGGGCGGCCTCGTCATCGGCGGGGGGCTGGATCTCTACCCTTCCTATGCCCAGCGCGGAAATATGCCGGTCATCAATACTGTTCTCGGGGCAGTAGCCGCCCAATATCCATCGCTGGGCCGTGTCCGCCTGCTGCGACATTGGGCCGGCATCGTCGATATCGTTCCCGATTCCAGTCCGATCATCGGTGAATCACCTGTGCCTGGGCTGTTTCTCGACTGCGGATGGGGAACCGGCGGTTTCAAGGCAATTCCCGTGGGTGGGACGGTCTTGGCGCACCAGCTCGCCACATTGGTCCCGCATCCGCTAGCTGTCCCTTTTTCGCTTGAACGCTTTACCACCGGCGCCCTCATTGATGAGGCGGCAGGCTCCGGCATCGCTCACTAAGGATCCATCATGCTGAGAATATCCTGCCCTTGGTGCGGCCCCCGCGACGAGATCGAGTTTCGCTGCGGCGGCCAGAGCCATGTCGTCCGCCCGGGTCCGCCAGAGGCAATCGATGACGTGAATTGGGGGCGCTATCTGAACGAAAAGATCAATCCGCGTGGCGAGCATCTCGAGCGCTGGTTGCATAGCGCGGGCTGCCGGCGATGGTTCAACGTCGCACGGGATACCGCTACGCACGAAATTAGGGCTGTGTATCGAATGGACGAGGCCGTGCCAGCGATTGCTTCCGGCGATGCTTTGGTGACATTGTGAGCCGAGGAGATAACCGCTTTCGCTTGCCGACCGGTGGACGCATCGATCGCGACCGGCCATTGTTCTTCAGCTTCGAAGGTCGCAGCTATCGAGGCTATGCTGGCGATACGCTTGCCTCGGCATTGTTGGCGAATGGCGTCAGACTGGTAGGTCGATCGTTCAAATATCATCGACCGCGCGGCATTATGGGTTTCGGCCCCGAGGAAGCCAATGCGCTGGTTCAGCTCGGTAGTGGCGCCAGCACAGCCCCGAACCTGCGCGCGACGGAAATCCGGCTGCATGAGGGAATGGTAGCAACGGCAGTTAATTGCTGGCCGAATGTCCGCTTCGACATCGGCGGCGTGAATAACCTGCTGTCACGCTTCCTGACGGCAGGCTTCTATTACAAGACTTTTATGTGGCCGCACTGGCACGTCTATGAGGGCTTGATCCGTCGTGCAGCTGGTCTGGGCAAAGCGCCTAAGAGCGCCGATCCGGATCGCTATGAGGTCCGTTACGCCCATTGCGATGTATTTATCGTAGGCTCGGGCCCTGCGGGTCTTGCGGCGGCACAATCGGCTGCCACGACGGGTGCCCGCGTGATCCTTGTCGAACAGGACCAGTTGTTGGGCGGCCGACTGCGCTGGGATGGCGGCCAGATCGACGGCGTTCCCGCAGATCATTGGGCGGACCGCGTGGCAGAAGATCTGCGGAGCTCTTCGAATGTGCAAATCCTGACCAGCACCACCGTCACAGGCTATTTCGACCACAACGCTCTCACGATGATCGAGGCGGTGTCCGCCGATGAGCCGGCCGGACCGGTACACCGGCCACGATACAGGCAATGGCAGGTAAGGGCCGGGCAAGTCATCCTGGCAACCGGCGCCATCGAAAGACCGCTCGTCTTTCCTGGCAACGATCGGCCAGGCGTGATGCTGGCGGAAGCGGTCCGTCATTATCTGGCGCGCTACGGGGTGTTGGCCGGCGAAAAGATGGTGCTCTTTACCAACAATGACGAGGCCTATCGCACCGCCATCGCTTTCCAAACGGCCGGGGGAGCGGTCGCTGCCGTTGTCGACAGCCGCGCGATCGTCGACGGACAAATCGCAGCCAGGATGACAGCTCTCGGCATTCCCGTGATCGCGGGGGGCGAGATACGTCAAACCAGCGGGCGAAAGGCACTGACCGGCGTCACGATAAGAAGAAATGGCGATATCATCCGCGTCGCCTGTGACCTCCTGGCAATGTCGGGCGGCAGCAATCCTGCCGTCCATCTCTTCTCCCAATCGGGAGGGAAGCTTCGTTTCGATGAGGACATAGCGGCCTTCATTCCCGATGTTTCGGTGCAACGAGAACAATCGGTAGGCGCTGCGACCGGCCTCCGTACCCTTGGTGACGCGCTGGCAAGCGGGCATGCTGCCGGGCTTGGGGGAAACCTCGTCAACATACGCGCGCCAATTGCGACACACGCCGATCCTGCCGCGAGCATTACCGCCTGCTGGCAAGTGGATGCGCCCGGGAAGGCGTTCGTCGACATGCAGAACGACGTCACCACCGCAGACATCGGTCAAGCTGCGCGTGAGAGCTTTCGATCGGTAGAACACCTCAAGCGCTACACCACACTCGGGATGGCATCCGATCAAGGCAAGACATCGAACGTCAACGCGCTCGCCATCATGTCCAGTCTTACCGGACAAAGCATCGCCGCAACCGGGACGACGCGATTCCGCTTCCCATTCGTGCCTGTCGCGCTAGGCGCCTTCGCAGGACGCGCCCACGGCGAACTGCTGCGGCCGCTACGTCGACTTGCACTGCATGATCGCCATGTCGCGCTGAACGCCATAATGGAGGATTATGGCTGGCTCCGGCCATCCGTCTATCCTCGCCTCGACGAAAGCCGCTTCGAAGCGGAACAGCGAGAGGCACGATCCGTACGCGAGGGCGTCGGCATTTTCGACGGATCGCCGCTTGGCAAGATCGAGGTGCGGGGCCCCGATGCTGGCCGTCTGCTCGACTTCATCTATGCTAGCACGATCTCGACACTAAAGGTCGGTAAGGTCCGTTATGGACTGATGCTCAACGAACTTGGCGTCGTGATAGACGATGGCGTCTGCTTGCGGTTGGCCGAAGATCATTTCCTAGTTGGCACATCGAGCGCCGGGGCCGAGCGCATCGCGACATGGCTGGAGGAATGGCTCCAGTGCGAATTTCTCGACTTCGACGTGCTCGTCGCACCGGTGACGACGAGTTGGGCGGTGATAACACTCACAGGACCGCACGCTCGCGACCTTCTCGCGGCGACGGGTGCGAGCTTCCCGCTGGCGCCCGATGCCTTTCCGCATATGAGTTTCCAGATCGGCACGGTCGGTGGGATCGAAGCGCGCGTTATGCGAGTGAGCTACACGGGCGAAACCTCCTATGAGATCAATGTACCCACTGGCCGCGCCCCGGAACTCTGGGACACCCTGATGGGGCTGGGCGAACGATATGGCTTGATTCCAGTTGGCATCGACGCCTGGAATCTGCTCCGCCTCGAAAAAGGCTATCTCCATATCGGCGCCGATACGGACGGCACCACAACCCCGCTCAATATCGGGTGGGATCACGTTATGCGACGCAAGGCGGATTTCGTGGGCAAGCGCTCATTGATGCTCCGCATTCATCAGGATCCAGACAGACTCCAACTGATCGGCCTGCGCGCAGAGGGGAGCGTGCCGCTCCCGATCGGTGCACATCTTGTGCGCGGCAGCGGTGCAGATCGGGAAAGCGACGGCTTCGTCACGTCGAGTGCGTTCAGCCCGATCTTGGGTAAGGGAGTTGCGCTTGCGCTGGTTCACGGTGGCAGCGGACGGATCGGCGAGACAGTGGCGCTCGAACACGAAGGGCATTGCCTGAGTGCAACCATCGTCAATCCAACCCTCTATGATCCGGAAGGAGCGCGGCTGAATGGCTGAGAGTTGGCATGCGACGGTCGGGACGATCGCAGTCCGGGAACTTGCCCCCCAGCCGATCGCCACGTTGCGGCTGCGGCATCCGTCGCCCGAAGATCTCTCAAGAATTGGTGCGCTGATCAGTACGCCCCTGCCGATTCAGCCTAACACTGCTTCGGGTGACGCAGTGCGTGCGATCTGGATTGGTCCCGACGAATGGCTGATCGTCGGCGGCACCGTTTCCAATGAAGCGATTGAAAAAGCCGCGACAGATGCGACGGCAGTTCTGTGCGTCAGCGTGGGTGATGGGAGATGCCGTTTTGAGGCGACAGGAGTGGATGCGCCGAAACTGCTAGCCAAGGGCACTTCGATCGATCTGCATCCGGCCGCTTTTGCGAAAGGCAGCACCGCAATGGCCCTGTTCGCACAGGTTAACGTGATCATCGATCTTTTGTCCGATCCAGACGGGTTCAGTTTGATCTTCGATATCGGCTTTCGTGATTATCTGCACCAGTGGTTCCGCGATGCGCTTGTCGAGTTCGACTGAGCGTACAAACCTTATCCGAAATCTATACCCTCAAAGGATTACCATGAGCGCCATCTCGTATGTCCTGACCTTGTCTTGCCCCGATCAGCCCGGGATCGTCAGCCGAGTGACCAGCGAGCTTTTCAAAGCCGGCGGCAATATCCATGAGGCCAACCAGTTCGAAGACAAGGAAACCGGCAGTTTCTTTATGCGGGTGGTGTTCACAGTCCCCGCTGAGCAGCAACTTGGATCTATGTCAGATCGATTCGGTGCGGTAGCGGACACTTACGACATGCGATGGTCGATCCGGCGCTCGGATACTCCTCGCAAGGTGTTGCTGCTTGTCTCCAAATTTGATCATTGCCTGACTGACCTGCTTTATCGCTGGCGCATCGGCGAATTGCCCATGGACGTGGTCGGAATCATCTCCAACCATCCACTTGAGACTTATGGCGGGCTCGATCTCGATGGGGTGCCGTTCCACCATTTTCCGATCACCCGCGACACCAAAACCGAGCAGGAAGCCCAAATCAAAGCGATGGTGAACGAAACCGGCGCCGAACTGGTCGTGCTGGCGCGCTACATGCAGATCCTGTCCGACGATCTCGCGACCTTTCTTTCCGGTCGCTGCATCAACATCCATCACAGCTTCCTTCCCGGTTTCAAGGGTGCAAAGCCTTATCATCAGGCGCATGTGCACGGCGTGAAGCTGATCGGTGCGACGGCGCATTACGTTACCGCTGATTTAGACGAAGGGCCGATCATTGAACAGGATGTCGAGCATATCACGCATGCCGACGGGCCCGACGACCTCATTCGCAAGGGGCGCGATATCGAGCGTCGCGTGCTCGCCCGCGCAGTGCGCAACCATTTGGCCGATCGCGTGCTCCTGAACGGCACTAAGACCATTGTCTTCTCGGACTGATTAGCTGGCTCTGTCATGCGTGGATGGCCCCTGCGCAGCAAGGCGTAAATTGAGTTGATGATCGGATCTGTCGGGGTGCGGTCATCTGTCCGGCCTACTGATGCGGCGTGAGATGGCCGCTGGCCCCGATGTTGTCCGCTGGCAGGGGCCCACTCAGTCTAGCGAGCTCGAAGCTCCGACAGCACCTCGGGTTGTCCCGGCCTTTGCGACCGCGTTCAGATCATCATCATCAATTCAATGGGGCACCCTTACAGTTCGACGCGGCCGCGCATGTGCGCCGCGATTATTCAGATTGCGGCAGGCGAGCGATAAGTCTCACCGCCCGCCAGCACTGAACCGCGCCGAGTTTGCCGGAGCCACTACTTCTTGAGAAGGTGGGGCCAGCATGAGCAAGACATGAGCAAGTTTGTCGCGGAAATCTGCGACCGTGCGGTCGGGGTATGACCTGCTCCCCAGAAATCATGCCATTGGTAAGTTAGCTCGTCAGATGGAGACGAGTGATGCGGCGAAGCCGATTTACCGAAGATCAGATCATTGGAGGGAGCTGTCATCTGTGGATGGCCCCTGCGCTGCAAGGGGTAAATTGAGTTGATGATCGGATCTGTCGGGGTGCGGTCATCTGTCCGGCCTACTGATGCGGCGTAAGATGGCCGCTGGCCCTGATGTTGTCCGCTGGCAGGGTCCCACTCAGTCTAGCGAGCTTGAAGCTCCGACAGCACCTCGGGTTGTCCCGGCCTTTGCGGCCGCGTTCAGATCATCATCAATTCAATGGGGCACCCTTACAGTTCGACGCGGCCGCGCATGTGCGCCGCGATTATTCAGATTGCGGCAGGCGAGCGATAGGTCTCACCGCGCGCCAGCACCGCCCAGACGATCCGAGCGGTCTTGTTGGCCATGGCAACGGTGACGAGCCGGGCCGGCTTGCGCTCGAGCAGGCTGCGAACCCAGTTGGCCGCAGCGGTATCCGCGGTTCGCGCCCGTCGCACCACCGATGTCGCGCCGACTACGAGCAACTTCCTGAGGTAGCGATCTCCCATCTTCGAGATGCGTCCCAGCCGGTCTTTTCCGCCCGACGAGTTCTGGCGTGGGACCAAGCCCAGCGAAGCAGAAAATTCCCGGCCTGAGCGGAACTGGCTCGGATCGGTTACCGACGCGGCCAAGGCGGTGGCGCTAATGACACCCACGCCCGGGATGGTGGCTAATCTCTGACTGGCCTGGTCTTGGCGATGCCAGACCAGGAGGCGTCGATTGAGCGACTGGATCTGCCGGACGAGCGCATGGAGTTGCTCGACTAAAAGCACCATCGTATCCTTCGCCATGTCCGGCAGCACTGCGCTGTCTGCCTGCCGGATCCGTTCAACAAGATCGCGGCCACCGCTCACACCTTGGGCCGCGACCAGTCCGAACTCCGCACAATGGCCGCGGATCGCGTTGATCAGCATGGTGCGCTGGCGCACCAGCAGCTCGCGCGACCGGTGCAGGACGAGTACGGCCTGCCGCTCCGCGCCCTTGGCCGGCACGAAGCGCATGGACGGACGTCGCACCGCCTCACAGATCGCCTCGGCATCGGCAGCGTCGTTCTTCTGGCGCCGCAGATAGGCCTTCACATAGGCTGGTGGCATCAGTCGAACCTCGTGGCCGAGGGCGGAAATCTCGCGGGCCCAGTAGTGCGCGGTCGCGCAGGCTTCGATCCCGACCAGGCAGGCCGGAACCTGCGCCAGCGTGTCGAGCAGCGCTCCACGCCGCACCTTCTTGCGCCAGGCAACAGTGCCATCGGCAGCGACCGCGTGAAGCTGGAAAACGGACTTGGCCAGATCAAGGCCGATCGTGGTAATCTCCATGGTGGATGGTCCTTTGCTGGGGTTGCTTCGACAACAGCCCACAATACGACTCACCGTCGTCGGACACAGGGGCCATCCACCTCATCAGTCCTGCGCGAACCACTCTCCACAAGCCGGACGTCGGTCTTTGAAGCTCGCAGCCTAGCCCACAAGATTTTGCCACTCGGCCAGAGCGGCTGAGCGACGTTCCTTGTAGGTCTGGCGATCGACGAGATGACGTTCGTGATTGAAGTGGTTGAGCACATTGGCGTGGACCGAGGCGAATTTCTGTAGCGACTTCATCTGTCGAAATCGCAGCATCGCCCGTTCTCGTCGCCGGAAGGGGAGGTGGCTGTTCTCCACTCGGTTGTTCGCCCAGCGGCCGACCTCCTGCTTCTCGCGATTGCCCAGCGCGTTCATCGCGGCACCATAGCTGCGTAGGCCATCGGTGGTAATCGTCTCAGGCGATCCATGGCGCTTGAGCGACTTCTTCATGAAGGTCAGCGCAGCGGCTTTGTCGCGGGTTTTCGTGACGTAACTCTCGAGGATTTCGCCTTCGTGATCGACGGCGCGCCACAGGTACACCAACTCGCCGTTGATCTTGATGTACATTTCATCGAGATGCCATTTCCAGTGCCGGAAACCCCGCATCCGGCTTACCCGCTGCCTGCGGATGTCACCCGCGAACAGAGGCCCAAATCTGTTCCACCACAATCGCACCGTCTCGTGGCATAGGTCGATGCCGCGCTCGAACAGCAAGTCCTCGACGTTGCGCAGCGACAGCGGAAACCGGACGTACATCAGCACGACCAGCCGGATCACCTCCGGCGACGAGTTGAAACCGCGAAACGGACTGGGCGGTTTCGCCCTCGATTTGCGTGCCATCCTGGCTTCGTAGCCTGTGCCGCACAGGTCTGACAAAGCCCTCAGCAGCAATCAACACCATGCCATCCGAATCCTGTTCTACCGTTCTGTTCCGCAACGCCCGCCTGCCCGATGGACGTCGCGGCGATCTTGCTGCCCGCGGCGGTCGGTTCGTCGATACCGCCGACGCCAAGTCCGCGGCGCAGATAATGGATCTGGACGGCTTGCTGGTCCTGCCCGGGTTCGTCGATGGGCATATCCATCTCGACAAAAGCTTCGTCGGCGATTCTTGGCGTCCTCATGTTGCAGCCGACGGCCTGACCGAGCGGCTATCGATCGAAAAGCGTTTGCTGGCGGTTGCTCTGCCGATCACCCATCGCGCCGAGGCGCTGCTGGCAAACGCCCATGCGTTCGGCACGGTCGGTATGCGCAGCCATATCGATATCGATCCGACCATCGGGCTCACCAACCTCCATGCGGTGATGGTGGCCTGCGAACGCTGGCAGGATCGCGTGAACGTGCAGCTCGTCGCGTTTCCTCAAGCGGGCATTCTTGCCTCACCCGGCACCGCCGACCTGCTCGACGCTGCGATGCGCGAAGGTGCCAGCGTTGTCGGCGGATTGGATCCGACGACGTTCGACGGCGATGCCGACGCGCACCTCGATATCGTTTTCGGTGTCGCCCGACGCCACGGCGCACCAATCGACATCCACCTGCACGAACCCGGCCAGCAAGGGACTAACCAGTTGCGTCGGATCGCCGCACGTACCGCTGCAGCGGGCATGAACGGCAAGGTCACCGTCAGCCACGCGTATGCGCTTGGCGAAGTCGATCAAGACGAGATGTTGCGCACTGCCGATGTGCTAGCCACGGCAGGGGTCTCGATCATGACCAATGCACCGGGCGACCGCCCTTTCCCTCCAATCCTGGCGCTGCGCGCTGCCGGGGTCCACATGTTTGCGGGCAACGACAATATTCGCGATGCCTGGTGGCCGTATGGCGATGCCGATATGCTCGGACGCGCAATGATGATCGGCTACCGGTCCGGTTTCTCGACGGACTCGGACCTGTCAGTCGCACTCGACATGGCGACGTCCGCTACGGCCGGGGTGCTCGGACTTTGCCATTACGGCATGGCGCCGGGCGACGAAGCCACCTTCCTCATCGTAGATGCCGACAGTGCCGCCGCCGCGGTCGCTGCACCGCCTGCCTGCCGGCGCCTTGTTCAGCACGGCGCGCTAGTGCCGATGGCGGCGGCATCGCGGCTTGCCGAGCTTTCTTTTCGATCTGTCGCTCAACAAGGATAATGCGCATGAAAAACATCCCCCTTTGCGGCGCATTGCTGCTCTCCGCGATTGCTACGCCTGCTGCGGCTGCGGACATCTCGACGCACGTGCTCGACCTCGCCCGAGGTGTCGGTGGCAAGGCGGTCCCCGTCACCCTGTCGAAGCGGGCCCCTGATGGCCGGTGGCAACAGGTCGGCACCGCGACAACCGACGTGGATGGCCGCGTCCGCAGCTTCGGTGATTCCAAGTCATTCGATGTCGGCATCTATCGCCTGCAGTTCGACATGTCGCATTACCCCGATGCCGCCGCCACGCCGTTCTTTCCCGAGATCACGCTGACGTTCCAAGTGACAGATGCAGCGGGCCATTTTCACGTGCCGGTCGTCGTCAGCCCCTATGGCTATTCGACGTATCGCGGGAATTGAGCATGACTGGCATCATGCTTCCAACATCTCTATCGACTGCGGCGGCGATCGGTACGATCGACCTTTGCCTTGGATCGCACCATCAAACCGTGGGATCAAACAGGTCTTCCACATTCCTGAGCGAAAGCGGAAAGCGCACATACATCATGACCACGAGCCGGATCACCTCGGGCGAGGAGTTGAAGTAGCGGAACGGGCTCTGCGGCGTGCTGGGGCGGGGCATCCTGCCACCCTACGAGCCAGCCATTAACGACTGGTGCAGTTGGTTTGACAGCGCCCTGACAAAGCCGACCTGAGCCTAGGGCCGCCGCCGATCATATTCACTTTGTCGCATCACTTGTGTCGTGGTCCGCCCCCCTTCGGTGACGCGGATGGACATCCATGGGTCCGCCTCCGCAGCGCCGACAGCGCTTCGGGCGGCCGCCATCGCATTGGAAAAGGCGGTGGCATTGGCCCCGCGACGGCGCAGATCGGCGTCATACGCGCGAGCATTGGCCGCCATCTGGTCCGACCGAGTGAATACTTCCTGTGCCAGGCTCAGCCGGCGAGCGTCGGCATAGAGATGCTGGGGAATGCCGCATTTCTCATACCAGCGCTTTACGTAGGAATCGCCGAGCGGCGCGATGGCGGCGTAATAACCGTCAAAGCATCCCCAGCCGCGTTTTGCATAATCGGATTCGAACTTTGCGACGGCCCGCGCGTGATTGTCAGCGGCCGCCTTCTGCTGTTCGGCGGCGCGTTGCTGGGCATAGGCTGCCTGCTGCTGCGTAGCTTCCGCGGCGAACATGCGGCGCCACTCGTCATGAGCGGCGAAGGCTCGGTCGAGCGTCGGGAAGCTGTTCGGCATTCCGGTGCGAACCGCGGAGAGATTGAAGTTCACGATACCCCATGTACCGCTGGACGCGGACTTGCCGGCGAGCACGTAGCTCTCGACTCCCTGGCCGAACGGGCGGAAGGACAGTGCCGAATAGCGATTGGGGGCAGTCATCATCGAGAGATTCCCGTCGTTTCGCGCCGACAGGGCAACTTCGTACCCTGCTGAGCCCTGGTAAACTACGCCCCAGATAGGCGCGTCGCGGCCGACTCCCGGTCGCACCAGCGTAAAGCCGACGGCCCCGTCCGGCGGCGGGATGACCTGGCCTGAATGATCCAGCGCGGTATAGAGCCATGCTCCGGGAAAGCCGGCTCCCAGCGAGGCGACCCGGCTGACCAGCTGGCCGCGCGGCGACGTGTGACCATTGTTCGAAACGCGCTCTGGCACGCGGATCAACTCCACCAGGCCAATCGCAGTGCCCATGGGCTCGCCATTTAGGTCGAGCATTAGCGAGATCGCGGATCCATCGGGCGCTGTCATGTTCTGGAACGTCAGGCCGCCCTGCTGCGGCATCACCAGATCAGCGACGTTGATGTTGTAGATGGATGCGCCACGATATTCATTGGCGAAACGCTCGGTACCAAAGATCGCCCGGCCTCCCAGCCCCTCGACGATGTGGGGTTCATAACTGTGCCCGGAGAATATGGCGGCGCGCAAGGTGGTTGAGTCGCCGGGCTTGGGTCGCGAAACCGATACCATCATCGGCAGGTTCACCACCGGCTTCGCATTGATGTGGTCGGAGCTCATGCCCGGATAAAGGGCGCGATTGAAATAGGGAAATTGCCAGGGGAGAGCGGGTCCTGGCTTCTTGCCGAACATCTGAACCGCAACCTGTGCAAAGCCTGTCTTGATGACGCCGTGCCTGCCGGAAAGCGGGAGTATTTCACCGTTCGCCAGATGCAGCAGCTTGCCCGATGCGTCGAGCACGCGCCACCGCCTCCAACTCATGTCCGCATTGACGCCCGGACAATACTCGCTCGCCAACTGGACCCGAATTATTTCGTCGCTGCCCGGTTCGCGCGGAACATACACCTGATGCTCGATCTTGGGCTTGTCGGATGGCTTGCACTTACGCTGTGCCGATGCCGTCGTCGGCGACAGCATCGCTAAAGTTGCAAGCGCCCACGCCGCGATCATGATGCCGGGGAAATGTCTTGTCGCTCTCATTGCATCCCCCTCGCTGTATCCGGGACGGCAGGTGCGTGCTCGGCCGGCCTTTACACCTAGTTTAGATCGCCGATCCGGGCCTGATTGACAATGCGGTATCCGCTTCCGCTAGGCCCGCGCCGAGGGCAAGGCCGGTTTGACCCAGCGACAACGGAGCCGACGTCGAGCTGGGGGGCTCCACTGATCAACCCTCGGATGAATCTGATCGGACAACTCCGTTTGCCCCGTTGGACAACTACTGCGATACGACTTCCTGGGTGTTCGCGTTCCGGGCGGAAGCGGGCAGGTTTCACGTTGGTCGGGCCGCCAGCTGCAACACCTGTGCGCGGACTATCAATGACTTATAAGCCTCACGCGCGAACAAGCGCGATTCGACGTTTTCTGGAAGCCCAATCCTCCGCTGGTATCGTGCTGATGGGGGCCGCGGTCCTCGCGTTGCTCATTGCTAACTCGCCCCTGGGGCCGGGCTACGGCGAGATGCTTCACACCTATGCCGGGCCGCTCTCCCTTGAGCATTGGATCAACGATGGCCTGATGGCCGTCTTCTTCTTGCTCGTGGGACTGGAAATCAAGCGCGAGGTGCTCGACGGTCAGCTTTCGACCTGGTCGCGGCGCATCCTGCCAGGCATCGCCGCTGCGGGCGGGATGATTGTGCCGGCGCTCATCTATCTGGCGTTCAATCGTGGTCCGACCGCAGCGGGGTGGGCGATCCCCGCCGCGACCGACATTGCCTTTGCACTCGGGGTCATTGCCCTGCTCGGCAATCGCGCACCAGCGTCGCTGCGCGTGTTTCTAGCGGCGCTTGCGATCATCGACGATCTAGGCGCGGTCCTGATCATCGCGATTTTCTATACCGCCGGCCTGTCGCTGCCGGACCTTGCAGGCGCCGGCGTGGCCCTGGCGGTGCTGGTTGCGCTCAATCGCTTTGGCGTTCGGCGATTGTCTCCCTATCTGCTGATCGGGCTGGTGCTGTGGGTGCTCGTCCTGCGCTCGGGCATCCATGCGACACTCGCTGGCGTTATGTTGGCCTTCACCATCCCGATGGACGCGACGCCAGCCCGGTCCGACGCGGACTGCGTCAGCCCGCTGCACCAGCTGGAGCACTGGCTGCATCTACCTGTGGGGTTCATAATCTTGCCAATCTTCGGACTGGCCAACGCCGCCGTACCGGTGCTGGGACTTCCGCCGGAGGCACTGGTCGCACCGGTCACGGTCGGTGTGGCCGCCGGGTTGCTGATCGGCAAGGTAATCGGCGTTTTCGGTTTTTCGATGCTGGCGGTGAAGCTCGGTCTGGCCGACATGCCTGCCCATGCCAACCGGCAGCAGCTCCTGGGGGTTGCGCTGCTCTGCGGAATTGGCTTCACGATGAGCATCTTCATCACGCTGCTTGCCTTCCCTGGCAGCCTGCTGTTGCAGGCCGAGGCAAAGATCGGTGTGCTGGCGGGATCGCTTGTCGCAGGCGTCCTTGGCTATGTCGTGTTGCTTACCGCAAACAAGGTCCACGGGGTTGAAGACTCCGAGGTGGCGTCATGATCTTGCCGCGGCCTATTGGCTGGCTTGGTCTAACCGAACTGGGTGGATTCGCGCGCGTCACCACTTTAAGTTTGCGGGAGCGCAGAACGTAGATCTTGCCCATTGGCAGCGTGTGCGAGCCGTCAATCACAACACTCTTTCCTCAACGCGGCGACGACACCGGCGACATATTACGAAACGGAAGTGATCTATCTCGTCGAGGGCGGGGCAATCGATCTCATTAGAGACAGCGGCCTATATCGCCTGCTGCCTGGCTGGCCTCGGGTTGATCCAGATTCCGGCTTATGATGTTCGAACGCATCTGGAAGCGGGGAACTGGTTGAGGTCATGCCGGATTGCCGCGCGGAACCCATGCCCATGACATTGCTCTATCCACACAGGCAGCATCTCTCACGACGACTAAAGGTCTTCGCCGATTGGCTTGAAGCGCTACTCAAGCGAGAGCTCTTGCAACAGGCGGCTCACTGAAGGCCTCCAGCCCTTCGCGAACTCCTCTCCACCCGTCAGGGCCAGGTCTATGAGCCGGCAGCACAAGGTGCGCGGTTTGCTCTTCAACAAAGGCAACTGAGAGTCGGTCGGCCAGCGGTCTGTCGATGACTATCGCCGGCGTGCATCGGACCGAAGCGCTTCCCAATAGCGCACGGTCTCATGCCAGATGTCTATACCGCGTTCGAAGGGCGAGCGTTCACGCTCCGAAGCAACGGTTGGAACAGTACATACATCAGCAGCACCAGGCGAATTGCCTCAGCCGAAGAGTTGAAATAGCGGAGCGTGCCCGGAGGCTCTGCCCTGGATTTGCAGTCCATCCGGCCTCGCTAGCATTGGGAAGCTCTCACGATGCAGCCCTGACAGCGTTCCTCGGCAGTTAACCCCAGCTCAAAGGCCGGAGATATGGCCGCAACCGCAGCCATCGCATCCAAATATCACCCCTGATCGCAGGCCGTCCTCCATAAATGGCAGCAACCCCTGCGAGATGAAAGTAGGTCGATCGGTTCGATGAAAACAAATGTTGCATTGTGATCTTCGTCATGCAACATATGTCTCATTCGGCGGAGAGGGCGGACGCCCCACGCCGAACTGGAGGAGCATCGGGGATGAAGCTGAGGCAGGGCGTGTCCTTGTCGCAGCGTCCGGTTGCGTCCTGATCGATATCTGATGGCCGCTTTGAACCGGGGGGAGTTTTGTTATGGCGACGTTCAATCATTCGCGGATGATGAGGAAGGCCCTGCTGATCGGTGGTGCGATGTTCGTGTCGCCGGCATTTGCGCAGGAGGCAGCGGACTCAACCGAGGATACCGCCATTGTCGTCACCGGCTCGCGCATTTCGCGCGCAGACCTCGAAACTTCGAGCCCTGTCAATGTGATCAGCGCGAAGGAGATTGCGCTGCGCCAGCCAAACTCGACCGAGGAGCTGATCCGCGATCTGCCCTCGGTGCGTCCTTCCCTTGGGTCAGGCGTCAACAATGGCGGCAACGGATCGGCCACGGTCGACCTTCGGGGGCTGGGCGACAACCGCACTTTGGTCATCCTTGACGGCCGTCGCCTCACGCCTTTCGGTCTCGATGGCGTCGTTAATCTGAACGTCATTCCGGTAGGGCTGGTCGAGCGCGTCGATGTGGTGACCGGTGGTGCTTCGTCCGTCTATGGCGCCGACGCGGTCGCGGGTGTGGTCAACTTCATCACCAAGCGCAATTTCTCCGGGCTCAGCATCAATACCAATTATCGCATCTCGGAGCGCGGTGACGCGATGCGGACGCGCACCGATTTGCTAATAGGCGCCAATCTTGCCGAGAATCGCGGCAATGTCGTGCTCGGTCTTTCCTACGCCAAGCGTGACGCACTCGATTCCATCAGCCGTGATTTCTCATATTTTCCGATCAGTTCGGTGAATGGCTTGCCCAGTAACTCAACGCTGACCGTGCCTGCCATCTTCCAGTCGCCACTCGCCAGCGCAGTCGCGCCCAATGGCTTGCCCAACACGGGACTAGGCGCAGTCATCGATCCGGCAACCGGCCGTTTCCGCGCCGCGACGCAGGAGGATGCGGCGACCACGAATGTCGGCAGCTATCTGCAGACGCCGCTTGAAAGCATCAACGCCTATGCCGCCGCGCGCTACGAAGTGAGCGACGGGATAGAGGTCTATGCGACCGGCATGTTCTCCCGCAACAAGACGCAGCTTTCGCTGAATTCGACAGGCACGTTCAGCACCGCTTATTCGCTGCCGCTCAATAATCCCTATCTGCCGGCCGGTGCGCGTGCTCAGCTCTGTGCTGCCAACAATATCGCGACTGCGGCGTGCGATGCGGCGGCGGCCGTGATCGGCGGCGTCGGCACGCCGGGTTATCGCGCGGTCACGGTGATCCCGTCGCGGCGTTTTAGCGAATATGGCGCGCGTTTTAACATCAACGAATCGACGATGTTCCAGCTTCAGGCGGGCTTGCGTGGTAACATTACTGACACGCTGAAATTCGACCTCTCTGGCCAGTATGGCGAGACCAGTCAGAACCAGCTCCGCAAGAATTGGGGATCGGCCAGCCGCGTGACTCAGGCGATCCTCGCCTATCGCGATGCCGCCGGTAATCCAGTCTGCCAGAACACAGCGAACAACTGCGTTCCGATCAATCTGTTTGGCCCGCTGGGCTCGATCACGCCGCAGATGCTGGAGTTCGTCGCGCTCGATTCCCAAGTTCGTCGCTTGGTGAAGTTGGGCGTGGCGACGGGGTCTGTATCCGGCGACCTGTTCGGGCTGACCAGCCCGCTGGCGAGCAACCCCATCGCCTTCGCGATCGGTGGCGAATATCGCGATATCTCCGCGCGGGCGAACCCTGATGCCTCCGCGCAGATCCAGGGCGAGGTGCTCGGATCGGGCGCACGGACGCCACCGGATTCGGGCGGTTATACCGTGAAGGAAGTGTTCGGCGAGCTGATCGTGCCGCTGATCGAGGACAGTTTCGTCAAATCGGCGACGATCGAGGCGGGCATACGCTATTCGGATTATTCGACGACGGGGGCGAGCACGACCTGGAAGGTCGGCGGCGCGCTCGAACCGATCGATGGCTTCAAGTTCCGCGCCATGTATCAGGTCGCGGTGCGGTCGCCCAACATCCAGGAACTCTATCAGTCGCCCGTCCGCGCGCTGGGCAACCTGACCGTCGATCCCTGCGCCGGCGCCACGCCGAGCGCGCCGCAGCTTCTCTGTCTTGCTACGGGTGCTCCAACCGGTGTCTATGGCGGGATCAGTCAGCCTGCGTCGGGCCAGATCAACATCAGCACACAGGGCAATCGGAATCTGGACGTGGAGCGCGCGAAGACCTGGACGGTCGGCGCGGTCCTGACGCCCCGCTTCCTGCCCGGCTTCTCTGCGACGATCGACTGGTTCAAGATCAGGATCAGCGACCTGATCGCAGCGCCGACGCAAAGTGACATTCTCAATGGCTGTTATTCAGCGTCGCTCAATCCCAGTCAGACGCCCAACGCTTTCTGCGCCTTGATCCAGCGCAATCCGGTGACGGGCACTTTGAACACCACCGGCACCGATGCGGGCGGCGTGCTGCTGTCGAGCTCGAACCTTGGTCGGTTGGGAACAGGCGGAATCGACTGGTCGGCACAGTATCGCTTCGATCTTGCTAACCTCCTGGGCGGCAATCCGGGTAATTTGACGCTGGGCATGAGCGGCACTTGGCTCGACTATTTCTGGACTCAGTCGACACCGAACACGATCACGCGGGAATGTTCCGGTGTCTATTCGACGGGCTGCACCAATGCCCGCCCGAAATGGAAATGGAACGTGCGCGGCACCTATGGGACCGGTCCGTTCGAGGCGTCGCTGCTGTGGACGCATCTGAGCGCGGTCAATTTCGAGCCGCTCGGCCCGGCGGCGGGTACCGTCCCGCTGAGCACGCCGCAGTCTGGCAGTTCTGCGAGCGCCTACAACAGCGTTCTGCCTGCCTTTCGGAGAATTGACGCCTATGATTATTTCAGTTTGAGCCTGAATTTCAACGTGTCGGAGAATTTCGGCCTCAATTTGCTGGTCGAGAATCTCTTCGACAAGCCGCCGCCGCTCGTCGGATCGGGCGTCGCCGGAACTGCGTTCAACAACGCCAACACCATGCCGACAACCTATGACCCGATCGGTCGGTCCTACACGATCAGCGCGCGCCTGAAGTTCTGACGCGTAGCCGCCGCAGGCGGACGCAGGTCCGCACCCTTCTTCCTCTTCCGGGACGACGATGCTCGCGCCGCTTTGGAAGATTGCCGATCCATGGCGGAGTGATAGTACATATGTTGCGCCAAACAGATCGACGTGCTGCGCATGTTGCATCGCCCGACCCCCTGACCGTGAGGGGCTCGGCGATTTCGACGGGCAATGTCGGCTGGGGCGTCGGTGCAATGTCTGGGCGCGACGACCGTGCCTGACCTAGGGGAATATTTGGATGGTTGGTCGCAACTTCTCAATGCCGGCGATACGCCGGACATGGCGGCTCCACCGCTGGCCGGGTTCGAAGCCATGAACAACGATATCGTCAGCCGGCTGCACGAGGCCGCGGTGCAGTTGCCGCCCAAGTTGGCTGTTGCGGCGCGCTATGTAGCGGATCACCCGTTCGACGCGGCGAGCATGCCGATGCGGGCGCTGGCGCGAAAGACGGGCGAGCAGCCGACCACCTTCACACGGCTTGCGCGATCGCTGGGCTTTCCTGGATGGGACGCACTACGCGCCGAACTGATAGACGAAGCGCGTGGCGATCTGGAGGCCGCACGCGAAGCACCCTATTCGTCGCGGCCGTTGCTCCCCTCGGGTGAGGGGACATTGTCTGGCCGGATGATCTCCACCGACATCCACAATCTCGCCGAACTCGACGCGCGCACGCTCGATGCCGGCGCAGCGGTGATCGAACAGGCGGCGCGCGTGTTCGTGTCGGGGTATCGATCCTGCTACGCGCCCGCCGTCCACTTCCATTATCTCTATCGCCTGTTCCGCAACGAGGTGTCGATCGTCGGATCGGCGGGCGGCATGCTCGATCTCGAACTCGGCGGGCTCCAGAAGGGCGATGTCGTCATCCTGTTCGGGTTCGCGCCCTATTCGCGCGACGGTTTCTTGACCGCGCAGGCGGCGAAGGCGGCCGGGGCGTCGCTGGTCGCTGTCGTCGATCGCGCGGACTCGCCGCTAGCGCGCGGCGCCGACGTCACCTTGCTCTTCAATGCGGACTCGCCGGGGTACTTCCCGTCGCTGTCTGCCTGCACCGCGCTGATCCAGGCGCTCGCCGCCACGCTCTACATGCGTGCGGGCACCGACGGGCGCGAGCGCCTGCGCGCCACGGAGGCGCGCATTGCCGCGCATACCGCCTATCTCGATCCGGAATCCCATAGTGACTAGCCATATCCTTCATCGGCGGCTCGCCGGTCCGCAGATTCCGCGCGCCGTTTCGGCGAGCGGCATGATCATCGTCGACAGCGACGGCAGGCAGGTCATCGACGGTTCGGGCGGCGCCGCGGTGTCCTGCCTCGGTCATGGTCATCCACGCGTGGTGGAGGCGATCCGGAAACAGGCCGGGGCGCTCGCCTATGCGCATAATGGCTTCTTCACCTCGGAGCCTGCCGAAATGCTCGCCGATATCCTGGTCGGCCACGCGCCCGGCGGCCTGACATCGGCCTGTTTCGTGGCCGGTGGATCGGAAGCGATGGAAACCGCGCTCAAGCTGATCCGCCAATATTTCCTGGAGGTCGGCCAGCCGGATCGCGTGCACTTCATCGCGCGGCAGCAAAGCTATCACGGCAATAGCTTCGGCGCGCTCGCGCTGTCTGGCAATCGCGCGCGGCGCATTCCTTATGCGCCGCTGCTGCCGACCGGCTTTTCGCATGTGTCGCCGGCCGATGGCGTGCACGGGCGATCGCCGAAAGAGGACGACGCGGCAATGGTCGAGCGCCTCGCCGCGGAGTTGGATGCCGAATTCGAACGCGTCGGTCCGGGACGCGTCGCGGCCTTTTGCGCGGAGACCGTCGTCGGCGCCACAGCCGGCGCTCTGATCGCGCCCGCGGGCTATTTCGCCGCGATGCGTGCAGTGTGCGACCGTCATGGCGCGCTGCTGCTGCTCGACGAGGTGATGTGCGGCATGGGGCGCACCGGCACCACCCATGCGTGGGAACAGGAGGGTGTTGCGCCCGACGTGCAGATCATCGCCAAGGGGCTGGGCGGCGGATACCAGCCGATCGGCGCGGTGCTGGCGAGCGATGGCGTGACGCAGGCGCTGACCGACGGCTCGGGCGCGCTGAAACATGGCTTCACCTATATGGCGCACCCGATCGCTTGCGCCGCCGCGCTAGCGGTGCAACAGGTCATCGCCGAGGATCGCCTGCTCGACAATGTCGTCGCGATGGCGGCGTTGCTGTCGCGGCAGCTGGAAGACCGTTTCGGCGGCCACCCCCATGTCCATGATATCCGCGGCCGGGGGTTGCTGATGGCGATCGAGCTTGCCGCCGACGGTGCGGCCGGCGTGCCGTTCGCGCCCGAGGCCAGGGTGGCTGATCGCGTCAAGGCGATGGCGATGGAATTCGGGCTGGCCTGCTATCCCGGCTCGGGCACGATCGACGGCGTGAGCGGCGACCATATCCTGCTTGCGCCCGCCTATATCGCCCAGCCCCGGGATATCGTTGCGATCGTCGAACGGCTCGGCGTGGCCGTCGACGCGGTCTGCCGCGACGTTGCGCATATGCCGGCGTGATGCTGACGCGGCGCGGGGTCATCGGCGGCACCGCTGCGCTGCTCGGCGGCATGGTCCTGCCGTCCTGCGCCCCCGTCCACGACCGGCGGGTGATGCGCTTCGTGCCGCAGGCCGATCTCGCTTCGCTCGATCCGATCTGGACCACAGCGGGCGTCACCCGCGCGCATGGCTTCCTCGTCTACGATACGCTGTTCGGTCTCGGCGGGGATTTCCGCCCGCGGCCGCAGATGGTGGAGAGTGTCGAGCAGAGCGCGGACGGCCGCGACTGGACATTGCGGCTGCGCCCGGGCCTCAATTTCCACGACGGCGAACCGGTGCGCGCGCGCGATTGCCTCGCCAGCCTGGAGCGCTGGAGCCATCGCGACGCCATGGGACAGGCGCTGTTCGCGGCGGCGGACGAAGTCGCCGCGCCCGACGATCGGCATATCCGTTTCCGCCTGCGCGAACCCTTTCCGCTGCTGCCCGACGCGCTCGGCAAGATCGGCGTCAACACGCCCTTCATCATGGCGGAGCGCCATGCGCGGACCAGCCCATTCGTCCAGGTTTCGGAGATGGTGGGGAGCGGACCCTATCGCTTCCTGCCCGATGAGCGTGTCGTCGGCGCGCGCGCGGCCTATGCGCGGTTCGACGGCTATGTGCCGCGCGGCGACGGCCGGGTGGAATGGACGGCGGGGCCCAAGCGCGCGAAGTTCGAGCGGGTCGAATGGACGGTGATCCCCGATCCCGCCACCGCATCGATCGCGCTGCGCAATGGCGAGGTCGACTGGCTGGAGACGCCATCGATCGATCTTTTGCCGCTGATCGGTGGCGATCCGGACCTGGCTTTGCCCGAGATCGACCCGACCGGCGCGGTCGCGGTGATGCGGCCCAATCATCTCTGGCCGCCCTTCGACAATGTCGCGATCCGGCGCGCGGTGTTGCGCGTCGTGCGCCAGGAGCCTTTTCTGGCCGCGGCCGGCTTCGCGCCGGAAGCGCGGCGCGCGGGCGTCGGCATCTTCCCGCCCGAAACCCCGCTGGCCACGAGCGCGGGGCTGGAGATTTGGGACGGGCCGCCCGATTACGATCGTGCCCGCGCGGAGATCCGCGCCGCCGGTTATCGCGGCGAACCGGTGCTCGTCATGGGCACCACAGATCCGCCGATCCTGCGCGCTCTGGCGGAGGTGGGCGCCGACCTGCTGCGCCGTTGCGGCTTCACCATCGACTATCAGGTGATGGACTGGAACGCGGTGATCCAGCGCCGCGCGCGCCGTTCCCATCCGTCGGAGGGCGGCTGGAATGTCTTCTTCACCCATTGGACCGGGCTCGACCTGCTCAACCCGGCCGGTCACATGTCGCTGCGCGGCACCGGGGAGAAGGCGTGGTTCGGCTGGCCCACCGCGCCCCGGCTCGAGGAGCTGCGCGACGCCTGGATGCGAGAAGGCGATCCGCAGGCGCAGAAGCGCATCGCCGAGGCGATCCAGCGCCAGGCGCTGCTGGATGTGCCCTATATCCCGCTCGGTCAGTTCCATATGCCCACCGCGTGCCGGCGTTCGCTGACCGGCATGCTCCATGGCCTGCCGCTGTTCTGGAACGTGGAGAATGGCGGCCATGCCTAGGCTCGCGGTCGCCATGCTGATGCACGAGGGGAACAGCTTCTCGCCGCTGCTGACCGGGATCGACGCGTTCCGCGCGGCGGTCTGGTGCGCGGGCGCCGAGGCAGCCGTCGCCTATCGCGGCACGCCGAGCGAGATCGGCGGCGTGCTCGATTTCGCGGCGGCGCGGCCCGACTGGCAGGTCGATTATCTGCGGCTGGCGCATGCCACCCCCGCCGGCCCGCTGGAGCCCGCCCTGTTCGACGCGATCGCCGACGAGATCGTCGCGGGGCTGGCGGGGCAGGGGCATGACGCGGTCTATCTGGCGCTGCACGGCGCGCTGATGGTCGATGGCCGCGACCTGGCGGATCTGGCGCTGATCATGCGCGTACGTGAGGTGATCGGCCCCGAAACGCTGCTCGGCGTGTCGTTCGATCTGCATGCCAATCTCGATCCGGCGATCGTCGATCATGTCGATTTCGCCAGCGGCTATCGGACGCATCCGCATATCGACCAGCGCGAGACCGCGCTGCGCGTGCTGACCGCGCTCGATCGCACGCGTGCCGGGGAAATCCGCCCCGTGGGCCATATCGCCAAGGCGGGCACGATCCTGCCGTCGATCAACATGCGCACCGATGCCGGCCCGATGGCCGAGCTGGAGGCCGAGGCTGCCGCGCTGCTCGGCGGTGCGGTGCTGGAAGCGGTGCCGTTCGGCGGCTTCTCCTATGCCGATACCGCGGCCGCCGGCGCCGCCGCGATGGTGTTTGCCGACGGTGACGCCGATCTGGCGCGGCGGACGGCGGAGCGATTGCGCGACGCGATCGAGGCACGGCGCGACGACTTCTTCCAGTCGCTCCCCGATGCCGATCGGGCGATCACCGAGGCGCTGTCCGCGGTCGATGCTGGGCAGGGCCCTGCCGCTGTCGTCGACGCCGCCGACAACCCCCTGTCCGGCGGGATCCTCGACACGCCGGCGCTGCTGTCCGCGCTGATCCGGGCGAACCCGGCGATGTCGAGCCTGATGCTGCTCTTCTGCGATCCCGACATGCTCGATCGCGCCGAGGCGGCCGGGATCGGGGGCATGGTGGCGGGCACGCTCGGCGCGCGCCTGAGCGCTCTCTACGGCGCGCCGGTGCCGATCCGCGCGACCGTCATGGCCCTTTCATCGGGCAGGTTTCCGGCCCGCCCGCCTTTGCTCTGCGGGCCATGGATGGATTTCGGGCGGCTCGCGCTGCTTGAGATCGAAGGCACCGCGATCCGGGTCGTGGTCTCCAGCGTATCTGCATCGCCGCACGATCCCGGCCTGCCCGAGGCGTTGGGCATCGACCTGACGGACGTCGCGCTGGTCTGCGTCAAGGCGAAGAACCATTTTCGCGCCGCCTATGACGGCCGGTTCGGTACGATCATCGCATGCGACGCGCCGGGGCCGGCCGCGCTCGACATAACCCGCTTCGCCTTTGTCCGCGCACCTGGGCATCTCTATCCGCTTTCCGGGCGGGCCGCCTGATGCTCGGCTATGCAGCGCGCCGCGTGGCGGCGTCGATCCCGGTCGCCTTTTTTGTCGCGCTCTTTGTCTTCCTGCTGCTCTATCTCGCGCCGGGCGATCCCGCCGCGCTGATCGCCGGCGATGCGGCCTCGCCCGAGGATGTCGAGAAACTGCGCGTCGTGCTGGGCCTCGATCGCCCCTTCCTCACGCGTTTCGTCGAGTGGCTTTTCCAGATCGTGTGCGGCGATCTCGGCAATTCGGTGTTCACCGGCATTCCGGTCTCCACGCTGATCGGACAGCGTATCCTGCCGACGCTTTGCCTGATGCTCGTCGCGATGCTGCTTGCCGCATCGATCGGGGTGCCGCTAGGAACACTGGCTGCTCACAAGCGCGGCGGAATCGCCGATCGCACGGTGATGGTCGGCGGCGTGCTGGGCTTTTCGCTGCCGGTCTTCGTCATCGGCTATCTGCTATCCTATTTCTTCGCCTTCCGGCTCGGCTGGTTCGCGGTGCAGGGCTTCGTCTCGCCGTTCGACAGCGTGCCGGGCTTCCTGCGCACGATCCTGCTGCCCGCCGCGTCGCTTGCAGGTGCCTATGCCGCACTGATCGCACGCATCACCCGCGCGACCATGCTCGACATATTGGCGCAGGATCATGTCCGCACCGCGCGCGCCAAGGGGCTGAGCGAGGCGCGTGTCGTCATCGTCCACGGCCTGACCAACGCGGCGGCGCCGATCGCGACCGTCATGGGCATGGGCGTCGCCGTGCTGCTGGGCGGCGCGGTGGTGACGGAGACGGTGTTCAGCGTGCCGGGGCTGGGGCGGCTGACCGTCGATGCGGTGCTGCGGCGCGACTATCCGGTGATCCAGGGCGTCACATTGCTGTTCGCCTTCATATTCGTCGGTGTGAATCTGGGCGTCGACCTGCTCTGCGCTGCGATCGATCCGCGGGTGCGCCAATGACTGCGACGATCCGTGCGCATCGCGTGACGCCGCTGGCCGTGGGTGTGGTCGTCCTGGCGCTCATCGTGCTGATCGCCATCGCCGCGCCGATCCTGAGCGGCGGGCGCGATCCGTCGCTGATCCTGCCGCACGAGCGGGCATTGGCGCCCAACCTGATCTATCCGTTCGGCACCGACCTGCTCGGGCGCGATCTCTTCGCGCGCACGCTTTACGGCACCCGGATCTCGCTGGCCGTCGGGCTCGGCGTGGCGCTGGCGGCGACCGTCGCGGGCACGATCGTCGGCATGATCGCCGGTTATGTCCGCGCGCTCGACGGCGTGCTGATGCGCCTGATCGACGGGCTGATGGCGATCCCGCCGGTCCTGCTGGCGGTCGCGCTGATGGCGGTGATGCGCGGTTCGCTGTTCAACGTGATCTTCGCGATCGCGCTGGCCGAACTGCCGCGCATCGCCCGGCTGGCGCGCGCGAGCGTGCTGTCGGTGCGCAGCCAGCTCTTCGTCCAGGCCGCGATCACCAGCGGCACGCGCACGCCCGCGATCCTGATCCGCCACATCCTGCCCAACATCGCGGCCTCGATCGTCGTGCAGGCGACCTTTATCGGCGCGTCGGCGATCCTGCTCGAAGCCGTGTTGTCCTTCATCGGCGCCGGCATCCCGCCGACCACGCCGAGCTGGGGCAACATCATGGCCGAGGGGCGCAGCCTGTGGCAGGTGAAGCCGCACATATTGGTGTTTCCCGCCTTCCTGCTCACCATCACCGTGCTGGGGGTCAATCTGGTCGGCGACGGCCTGCGCGACCGCTTCGATCCGCGCGGAAGGGCCGGCTGATGGCGCTGCTCGACGTGTCCGGCCTTCGGGTCGAATTCCCGTCGCCGCGCGGTCCGCTTGCCGCGGTGGAGGGCCTCGACCTGTCGGTGGGGGCGGGAGAAACGGTGGCGCTGGTCGGCGAATCCGGCAGCGGCAAGTCTGTCGCGTCGATGGCGATGCTCGGATTGCTGCCGCCCGGCGCACGCGTGACCGGGCAAGTGATGTTCGACGGCGTCGACCTGCTCGCTCTGTCGCCGCGCGACCTGCGCCGCCGGCGGGGCAGCGGGATCGCGATCGTCTTCCAGGAGCCGATGACAAGCCTCAATCCCGTGCTGACGATCGGGCGCCAGGTGATCGAGGCATTGCCCGCGGCCGAACGGTCGACGCGGGTGGCGGCACGCGCACGTGCGACCGAACTGCTCGCCTCGGTCGGGATCACCGCGCCCGAACGGCGGCTGGACGAATATCAGCACCAGCTGTCCGGCGGCATGCGCCAGCGGGTGATGATCGCCGTCGCGCTCGCCGGCCGGCCCAGCCTGATCATCGCGGACGAGCCCACGACCGCGCTGGACGTGACGGTGCAGGCGCAGATCGTCGCGCTGCTGCGCGCGCTGCAGGACCGCACCGGCACCGCGATCCTGCTGATCAGCCACGATCTCGCGCTCGTCCGTCAAATGGCGGTGCGCGTGGCGGTGATGTACGCCGGCCGAAAGGTCGAGGAAGCAGCGGTCGGGGATTTGTTCGCCCGGCCGCGCCATCCCTATTCGGCCGGGTTGATCGCGGCGATCCCGCGGCTCGGCGGGGGGCGGGACGCACGACTCGCCGAAATCCCCGGCGCGGCGCCGTCGCTTGCCGAGCGCGGGCCGGGCTGCGCGTTCGAGCCGCGCTGCCCCCATGCCGTCGACATCTGCCGCACCCCGCCGCCGACGCGCGGCGTCGCCTGCCACTTGCGCCAGGTGCCGGCATGAACGCGCTGCTCGACGTGACCGATCTCCAGAAACGGTACCCGCTGCGCGGCGGGCGCGTGCTCCAGGCCGTCGCCGGCGTCTCCTTCGCGATCGCGCCGGGCGAGGTGCTGGCGCTGGTCGGCGAATCCGGCTGCGGCAAGTCCACCATTGGGCGCTGCCTGTTGCGGCTGGAGGAGAGCGACGGCGGCGAGATCCGTTTCGACGGCGCGCGCATCGACGATCTGCGTCCGCGCAAATTCCGGCCGCTCCGGCAGCGCATCCAGATCGTCTTCCAGGATCCATATGGTAGCTTGGATCCGCGCATGTCCGTCGCGGAAATCCTGGCCGAACCGCTCGTCAGCCTGGGGCTGGCGCGTAATCGGCGCGATGCGATGCCGCGCGTTCTGGAGCTGCTCGACATGGTCAGCATGCCGCGCAGCTCCGTCGATCGGCGACCCAATGAATTCTCCGGCGGGCAGCGCCAGCGCATCGGCATCGCCCGCGCGCTGTCGGTGAAGCCCGATCTGATCGTCTGCGACGAAGCGGTGTCCGCGCTCGACGTTTCGGTGAAGGCGCAGATCGTCAACCTGCTCGCCGATCTCAGGGCCGAACTCGGGCTGGCGATGCTCTTCATCAGCCATGACCTAGCGATCGTCGAGCGGATCGCGGACCGCGTGGCCGTCATGTATCTCGGCCGCATCGTCGAGCTGGGTACCGCCGAACAGGTGCTCGGCGCGCCGGACCATCCCTATACGCGCGGGCTGCTCGCCGCCGCGCCGCGCATCGATTCGGCGATCGAGATCGCAGACTTGCTGCAGGGCGAACCGCCCGATCCCGCGCGGCCGCCCAGCGGCTGCCGTTTTCGCACGCGCTGCCCGATCGCGGCGCCGCGCTGCGCGGACGAGGAACCGGCAATGCGCCTGTCGGAGGGCGGCCGCAGCGTCGCCTGTCATTTTCACGCGGAGTCGGCGGCGTTGCGTCCGGCCTCCATCTCACCGGGGAATTACTGATGCGAAGCTGTCGTCGGATGATCCTGTTCCTGCTTGCCGCGCTGGCGCCCGCGCCGGCGATCGCGCAGGAGGCGAAGCCCGCGCTGGCGGGCATGACCGCTAGGCTGCTTGCGACGATGGATCGCGTGACGGATGCGGGCGTCTCGCCCGATGGACGCTGGATCGCCTATGTCGTGCGCACGGTCTCGCCCGATCTCGGCAAGATCTCCACGCACATCATGCTCGCCGATCAGGATCGGCCGGCCGCGCCGCATATCGCGCTGGCCGGGGTACCGGCGAAACAGGACATGCCGACCTGGTCGGCCGATGGCCGGACGCTCTATTTCCGAGGCCCGGACCAGGCCGGTATCGCGCAGATCTGGCGGATCGGCGTCGATGGCGCCGCCGCAGTGCAACTGACCCGCACACCGATCGATGTCGGCGCGTTCCAGCTTTCGCCCGACGATCGCTTCGTCGTGGCGTCGTTCCGCGTCTATCCTGATTGCTCGACGCTGGACTGCACGGTGGCGCGCGCGGCGAAGCCGTCGGTCGGCACGCTCTACACCAAGCTCAACGTCCGCTTCTACGACAGCTATGGCGACGGCCGGTATAACGGGCTGTTCAAGCTCGCTCTGGACGGTGCCCAGCCGCCGGTGCCGCTGATGCCGGGGTTCGAGAGCGACGTGCCGACGCGGCCGCTGGGCACCGCGGCCAGCTTCGCCATCTCGCCCGATGGTAAGACGCTGATCTTCTCGGCCCGGCCGTCGGGCGTCACTCCCAATCTCAGCACGGTGCATCGCCTGTTCCAGCTCTCGCTGGACGCACCTTCGGCCCCGCGCGAGATCGGATCAGACCAGCCGGGATCTCATCTCAATCCGATCGTCTCGCCCGACGGCAAACTGCTTGCCTATATGGACAAGGCCGATGTCGGATCGGACGGCGACCGCGCGATCATTCGCGTGCGCAACCTGGCGACCGGCGATGTCCGCGCGCTGGGACTGCCGGTGGATCGCTGGCCCAACGAGATCGTCTGGTCGGCCGACGGCCGGAGCGTGCTGGCGCGCAGCGACGATGACGGCCGCGAGCGGCTCTACGCCTACTACCTCTCGGGCAAGGTTGAGCGGCTGCCGGTCGACGGCGTTTCCGGCATGGCCGTGTCCAGCCGCGGTCTCGTCCTCACGCTCAGCAGCTTCGCCCGCCCACAGCAGCTTTTCGTCGCCAGCGCGCAGGGGCGCTCGATGCGGCAGGTCACCGATGTCGGCGCCGCGCAGCTTGCGGGAGTGCCGATGGCGCCGACGCACTCGCTGACCTTCAAGGGCTGGAACGACGAGCCGGTCCAGGCCTTCGTCACCGAGCCGCTCAACCGCGTCCCGGGGCAGCGTTATCCCGTCATCTTCGTCATCCATGGCGGGCCGCACGGCGTCTATCAGGACGAATGGAGCTATGGCCGCAACCCGCAGCTCTGGGCCGCCCGGGGCTATGCCACGATCATGGTCAACTTCCACGGCTCGACCGGTTTCGGCCAGGGCTTCGCACATGCCGTGATCGGTCATCGCGGCGATCGCGTGCTGGAGGATCTGCAGAAGGGCTGGGTCGCGGTGCTCGCCGAATATCCCTTTATCGACGGCAATCGTGGCTGCGCGATGGGCAGTTCGTTCGGCGCGTATATGATCAACTGGATCGCGGGCGTGTGGAACGAACCGTGGCGCTGCTTGATCTCGCACGCCGGCAATTTCGACTCGCGCGCCTATGGCATCGACCTGCAATGGCACAATGATCGCCAGAATGGCGGCGCGCCGTGGGAGGTTCCCGACGCGGTGGAGGCGTTCAATCCGGTGCGCTTCGCGGCGCAATGGAAGAAGCCGATCCTGATCACCCATGGCGGCCGCGATTTCCGCGTGCCGTTCGATCAGGGGCTTTCCGCCTTCACGCTGGCGCAGCGCCGTGGCATCCCCAGCGAACTGCTGTACTTTCCGAACGAGAACCATATCATCAGCAACCCCGCCGCAACCATCCGCTGGTACGAGGTCGTCGACGCCTGGCTCGACCGCTGGACCGCGCCATGAGCGGGCTTTGGCTCGGCTGGTTCGCGATCCCTTTGTGGAAACGCATATTGGGTGCGCTGGTCGCGGGCGTCGCGCTGGGGCTGGTCATGGGCGAACATGCATCGTCGATCGCCTGGATCGGCCAGCTCTGGATCCGCTTCATCCGGATGATGGTGCTGCCGCTGGTGCTGGCGATGATCATCGGCGGAGTCGCAGCGCTCGGCGATCCCGCGCGGCTCGGCCGGCTGGGCGCGCGTACCATAGCGTTGCTCGTCGCGATGACGACGCTTGCGATCTGCGTCGGGCTCGCGCTCGGCGTGCTGCTGCAGCCGGGGCTCGACATGTCGGTGACCGTGGGCCCCGATACGGGCGCTGCCGCCGTGCGCACCATCGGCGAGCAGATGATGGCGATCGTGCCGGTCAATCCGTTCCAGGCACTCGCCGCCGGCGACACGCTCTCGGTCATCGTCTTCGCACTGGCGACGGGCGTCGGCATCCTGCTGATCGGGGAGGCGGCGCGCCCGGTCATCGTCTTTGCCGACGCGGCGGGAAAGGCGATCCTGCGCGTCGTCAACCTGTTCATGGAAGCGGCGCCGCTTGGCGTTCTGGCGCTGGTCGCCAGTGCGATCGGCAATCACGGTTTGGCGGTTTTCGCGCATCTGACGCTGCTCGCGATCGGGCTGATCGTCGGCGTATTGTTCCAGATCTTCCTGGTTCAGGGCGGGCTCGTCCGGCTGGTCGGCGGGGTTCCCCTCGGCCGCTATTTCCGTGCGATCGTCGAAGCCGTGCTGGTTGCATTCTCCACCACATCCAGTGCGGCGACCCTGCCGGTCTCCCTGCGCGTCGCACGCGAGGGGTTGGGCCTGCCCGCGCCGGTGGCGAGCGCAGTCATCCCGCTGGGCGCCAGCATCGCGCGAGACGGCACCGGCGTCTATGTCGGTCTGCTCTGCGCCTTTTCCGCGCAGGTGTTCGGCGTCGATCTGACCGTGGCCGACTATCTCGTGCTGGTGCTGGGATCGGTGCTGCTGTCGCTCGGCGCGGCGGGCGTACCCTCGGCATCGTTGTTCATGTTGTCCGGTGTTTTGTCGCTGATCGGGATCGGAGAGGTCGAGACAGCCGCGATTGTCGCTTTCATCCTGCCGTTCGACCGGCTGTTCGATATGATCCGCACTGTCCCCAACGTCACCGCCAATCTGGCTGTCGCGACCACGGTGTCACGCGGCGAGGCGGAAACCTCTGCCAAGGAGATAAGCAATGAAGCCTAAAGACCTGGCGTTATTCCCCGCAATGCTGCTGCTTGCCTCCACCGCCGCTGCCACGGCGCAGCCCGCCGATCATGCCGAGTTGTTGAGCGCGGTGGATGCGCGCGCGCCGCAGATCGCGAAGGTCTCTCGCGCGATCTGGGATTATGCTGAACAGGGCTATCAGGAAACCCGCAGCACCGCGCTGCTCCAGCAGGAGTTACGCAAGGCGGGCTTCACGATCCAGGCGGGCGTCGCCGGCATGCCGACCGCCTTCGTTGCCAGCTATCGCACCGGTCCCGGCCCCGTGATCGGCATCCTCGCCGAGTTCGATGCGCTGCCCGGCCTTGCCCAGGCCGCCACGCCCGAGCGCAGCCCGATCGCGGGCAAGGCGGCTGGCCATGGTTGCGGGCACAATCTGTTCGGCGCGGCATCGGCCGGCGCCGCGATGGCGATCAAGGCGTGGATGGAGGCGAACCGCGTCCAGGGTGAGGTCCGCCTTTACGGCACGCCCGCCGAAGAAGGCGGCGGGGCCAAGGTCTATATGGCAAAGGCCGGCCTGTTCGACGGCGTCGATGCGGTGCTGCACTGGCATGCGGCCGATGCGAACAGCGCGGCACAGGATTTGGCGATGGCGAACATCAGCGGCAAGTTCCGCTTCCACGGCGTCTCCGCCCATGCCGCGAGCAATCCGCATCTCGGCCGGTCGGCGCTCGACGGCATCGAAGTGATGGACGTCGCGGTCAATGCGATGCGCGAGCATGTTCCCGAGACGCTGCGCATCCACAACATCATCACATCGGGCGGCAGCGCGCCCAATGTCGTGCCCGACTTCGCCGAAACCTATTATTATGTGCGCGACTGGGATCCGGCGGTCGTCCGCCAGGTGCTCGCGCGTATCCAGAAGGCGGCCGAGGGGGCTGCGATGGCGACCGAGACGCGCGTCGAGTTCGAACTGGTCAACGGCGTCTACGGCCTGTTGCCTAACGACACGCTGGGCAAGCTGATGGACGCCAATCTGCGCGAGGCTGGCCCGCCGCGCTGGGACGCGGCCGATCGCGGCTTTGCCGAAAAGCTGAGCGCGCAGCTCCCCAAACCGCGACCGGTGGAGGAGGGGCAGGGCTTCCGCCCCTATTCGACCGGCGAACGCGGCGGCGGATCGACCGATGTCGGCGATGTGAGCTGGGTGGTGCCGACAGTAGGTCTGCGGGTTGCCACGTATCCGGCCGGCACACCCGCGCATAGCTGGCAGGCGGTCGCCTCTGCCGGGTCTCCCTTTGGCGAAAAGGGGGCTGTGGTCGCCGCCAAGACGCTCGCACTGACCGCGTCAGACCTGTTCCGCCGGCCTGAGGTGTTGAAGGAAGCCCGCGCGGAGTTCGATCGCCGTCGCGGCGTCGGTTTCAAATATCAGTCGCTCGCCGGTGATCGCACGCCGCCGCTCGATTATCGGCGCAAGCCTGGGGAATAAGAGCATGACGAAGAAGATCTATCCGTCCGTCGCGGCGGCGCTGGACGGGCTGTTGTTCGACGGCATGACGATCATGGCCGGCGGCTTCGGTCTGGTCGGTAATCCTGAGATGTTGATCCCAGCGATCCGTGATCACGGCGTGAGGGATCTCACCGTGATCTCGAACAACTGCGGGGCGGAGGGGTTCGGCCTGTGGACGCTGCTCGCCAACGGGCAGATCCGCAAGATGATCAGTTCCTATGTTGGCGAGAACAAACTGTTCGAACAGCTCTATCTGGAGGGCAAACTCGAACTCGAGCTCAATCCCCAAGGCACGCTCGCCGAACGCATCCGTGCGGGCGGGGCGGGCATCCCCGCCTTCTTCACCGCGACTGGCGTCGGCACCGTCGTCGCGGAGGGCAAGCCGGTCTCCACCTTCGATGGACGCGACTATCTGATGGAACGTTGGCTGCGCGCCGACCTGGCGATCGTGAAGGCGTGGAAGGCGGATCCCGCAGGCAATCTGGTGTTCCGCAAGACCGCGCGCAACTTCAATCCGGTGATGGCGACCGCCGCCGAAATGACGGTGGTCGAGGTGGAGGAGATCGTTCCCGCCGGTGCGATCGATCCCGATCACGTCCACACCCCCGGCATCTATGTCAACCGCGTGATCCTGGGCAGCGGCTATGCCCGGCGCATCGAGAAACGCACGGTCCGCGAGCGGCCGGCGGAGACCTCCTGATGCCCTGGGCCCGCGACCAGATGGCCGCACGCGCCGCACAGGAACTTCAGAACGGTGATTACACGCTTTCGGCAGACTGACTTCATCCGTAACGACCTACGGCGTTCGAGAGGCAATGTCAGGATCGGGAGAAATGCCAGATGGCGGCTATGGCAAGCAGCGCTGGAATGGCGAAGACCACCAGCAGGATAGGTAACTCCTGCGCGACCGTGTAACCAGCCTTGCTAACCCCAATCCACAAATTCAAGATCGCGACGCCTAGCCAGGCCGGCAGGAATATCTTTGCGGCCGTCGCGAGCGATGCCGGAGCGGTCCCCCAAAGCTGTCCGAACAGCAGGAATAGCCCGAGCAGGACGACACCGCCCAGGATCACCATCAGCATGTGCATGCCATTATCCCCTCAGTATCTTTGATAACGGCGTGAAGCCGCCGGGACGACTGCCCCGACGGCTCCCGGCGTCACTTCGTCGTGTAACCACCGTTGACCAGAATTGTCTGGCCGGTCATCCACCAGCCATCAGACACCAGGAAACGGATGAAGGGCACGATGTCGTGGATGTCGGTCAGACCAGTCTTCGAGAAATTCGACAGGGCGGCGGCCGTCTTGTGATAGGCGACGGCGTCGCTGCCCTCCGCCGGATAGAAGAAGGGCGTATCCATCGGCCCAGGTCCGATCGCGGTCACGGAAATACCGCGATCACCAAATTCCTTTGAAGCGGCGCGTGTGAAATGTTCGACTGGCGCCTTGGTCCCGGCATAGGCGGAGTAGAAGGGCGTGTAGGCACCGAGCAGCGACGTCACTACGGTACAGATCTTGCCGTTGTCGTTGAGATGCTTGCCAGCTTCCTTCAGCACGAAAAAGGCGCTCTTGGAATTGACGGCCGTCATCTCGTCATACTCAGCCTCACTGATCTCCATGATAGGCTTCTTGAGGACCTTGCCGACCGTGTTGATCACAATGTCTGGTTTGCCGACAGCCGCCACGGCGTCAGCAAATAGCGCCTCGACCGCGTGGGCGGTGGTCAGGTCCGCCTGAAGCGCAATAGCTTCCGATCCTGACGCCTTGATCGCAGCAACTGTGTCGTCAGCAGCCGCTTTCGTCGCGGCGGTATTGTAATGGACCACAATCGCCTTGGCTCCCTGCGCGGCCAGATCGCGCGCGATCAAACCACCCAGATTCTTGGCGCCGCCAGCGATAAGAACAGTTTTTCCTTTGATGCCATGGTCAGCCATTCGCACAACTCCTGCGTCAAGTGAGGCGACACAGCGCGCGCGCCTTCGAACCGTTACGCTATCGTGTGGAGTTTTCTTATAAAGGCGGTATCTCTGGCAACATAAGTCAGGATTTCCGAACAATCGCACGAGGTCGCCTTGGACCGAATTGACCTTTTTCGCGTTTTCACACGTGTCGTGGAATGTGCCAGTTTCACAAGAGCCGCCAACATGTTGGAATTGCCACGATCTTCGGTCTCGGCGGCGATTCAGGAACTGGAGGGGCGCATCGGGGTGCGGCTGCTGCATCGCACGACACGCTCTGTATCCACGACGCTGGACGGGGCAGCTTTCTATGAACGCTGCCTGCGCGTTGTCGCTGACGTTGAGGAGACTGAGGCGCTCTTCCGGCAAACCACTGTGGGGCCCACTGGCAGGATCAGGGTCGATGTTCCCGGGCGCATCGGCAGATTGATTATTGCCCCGGCGCTGCCGGATTTCCTAGCCCTTCACCCCGGCATAGATATCGACCTGGGGGTTACCGATCGTGCTATAAATCTGGTCGAGGATAGCACGGATTGCGTTCTTCGCGTTGGGTCGTTGACTGACTCCGGCCTGATCGGCCGACCGATTGGTGACCTGCCGTTGATCAACGTAGCCAGCCCTGCCTATCTGGAGCGGTTTGGCGTTCCGCTCACGCCGGATGATCTTCCGGCCCATCTGGCGGTCAATTATGCATCGCCATCGAACGGCCGCGTCGAACCATGGGATTGGATCGCAGGCGGGGAAACCCATATACTCTCCATGCGCTCACGGGTGACTGTGAACAGCGCTGAAGCCTATATCGCCTGCTGCCTCGCCGGGCTGGGGCTCATCCAGATCCCCGCCTATGATATTCGAAGCCATATTGCTGATGGGGAATTGGTGGAGGTGCTCCCTCTGCATCGATCCGCACCGATGCCCATGACGCTCCTGTATCCCCACCGGCAGCATCTATCCCGACGCTTCCACGTTTTCGCTGAATGGCTTGAGGGGGTGCTCAAGCGCGATATTCTGGTGTGAGAATTGGCCCGGACTCTCCACGATCTGTTGCTTGTCAGGGTTAGAACTCACTGATCGGAGCCAGTTAATTTGACAACGCTCGCTGCCGCATCGCTTGTTCGATAGTCGCAGAAAGCAGGTGCTCTCAGTCGCGATCCTGACAAAGGCGTGGAACTGGCACGGTCGATTCAACCCAGCATCGGAAGAGTAAATCGTAAATCGAAGCAGCGTGATCCTTAATTTCGCTCCTTTTTTCGTCTCAGCTTATTGAGGCTGGAAACCTCAGCAGATTCCATTCGACTTCCTCTGAAAGCTGAGCATTGGTTGCTGACATGAACAGCGGCCGGTAGCGGCTGCCTGCCCTGACCGACGCTAATCGGCAGGGCTGTGGGTGGTGGGAGCGGCACGGTGCCGCTCCGGACACCGGAGATACCCACATGACCAAGGTCCGACTGAACGACATGCAGCTGGTGCTGTTGGCGACCGCGGCACAGCGTGACGACGGCAGCCTGATGCCATTGCCCGAGAGCGTCGGCGACCAAGCCGACCGCGCGAAGAAAGCGGTCGAGCAACTGATCAAGAAGGGACTGGCCGCCGAACAGCCCGGCGCGGTCAAATCGGCTGCCTGGCGCGAGGATGACGACACCCTGATCGGCGTCGCGATCACCGACGCGGGCCGCGCCGCCATCAACGCCGAAGAGCAGGACGGGCCGGATGCGCCCGAGATGAAGCCGGAAATCGAACCCGCGCCGGAACCAGCGCCCCGCGCAACGAAGCGATCCCTGTTGATTGAGTTGCTGAAGCGCGAGGGTGGCGCCAGTCTCGACGAGATGGTCGCGGCCACCGGCTGGCTGCCGCACACCACCCGCGCCGCCATGACCGGCCTGCGCAAGGCCCGCATGGATGTGGAGAGCGACAAGGTCGATGGTGTGCGTCGCTACCGGATCGTGGAAGCGGCGGCCTGATGCGCGCATCGCTCGACGAGCAACTGGCCGGGCTGGCGACGATGTCGTCAGCCCGGCTGCGTGCCGACTGGGCCGCGCTGACCGGAGCACCGGTGCCAAGGGTCAGCCCCGCCCTGCTGCGGCTGGCGCTGGCTCATGCTCTGCAGGAGAAGGTCCATGGCGGCCTTTCCCGCCGGACCAGCCAGACACTGGACCAGCTCGCCGGCGGCAAGACCCGGACCTCCGACGCCCGGCCGGGCATGCGGCTGGTGCGCGAGTGGAACGGCACCCTGCATATCGTGACCATCGGCGATGACGGCGCGGTGCGGTGGAACGAGCGCAACTGGCGCTCTCTGAGCGAAGTCGCGCGCGAGATCACCGGCACCCGCTGGTCGGGGCCGGCCTTCTTTGGCCTGAAGCAGAAGGTGGCGAAGCCATGATCAAACAGCGCTGTGCCATCTACACCCGCAAGTCGAGCGAGGAGGGGCTGGAGCAGGACTTCAACTCGCTCCATGCACAGCGCGAGGCGTGCGCCGCCTATGTGATGAGCCAGGCCAGCGAAGGCTGGTCGCTGATCCCGGATGTCTATGACGATGGCGGCATATCGGGCGGCACGCTCGAACGTCCCGCGCTCAGGCGGCTGCTGGCGGATATCGCGGCAAACAGGATCGACATCGTCGTCGTCTACAAGGTCGACCGGCTCACCCGCTCGCTGCTCGACTTCTCGAAGCTGGTCGAGGCATTCGATACAGCAGGCACCAGCTTCGTGTCGGTCACCCAGTCGTTCAACACGACCACCAGCATGGGCAGGCTGACCCTCAATATGCTGCTCTCGTTCGCCCAGTTCGAGCGTGAGGTGACCGCCGAGCGCATTCGCGACAAGATCGCCGCCTCCAAGGCCAAAGGCATGTGGATGGGCGGCACCCCGCCACTCGGTTATGAGCCCGATGGCCGAAGTCTCGCCATCGTCGAAGACCATGCCGCTATCATTCGCGATATCTACAAACGCTATCTCGACACCGGCAATGTCCGGCTGGTGGCGGAGCAACTGGTGCGCGAAGGCATCCGCTCTCCAAAGCGCATCTATGCGAAGACCGGCCAGAGCTATGGCGGGGTCTGTCTCAGCCGGGGGCAGATCTACACGATCCTGCGTAATCCCATCTATACCGGCAGGATCGCCCATCGCGATCAGCTTCATGCCGGGCAGCACCCGGCAATCATCGACACCGAAACATGGGATCAGGTCCAGCAGTGCCTGACCGACAATGTCCGCGGCAGCCGCAGTATCCGGCGGGCCAATACCAGCCTGCTGGCCGGCAGGATCGTCGATGGCAACAACGAGCCGCTGATCGCCACCCATGCCTGCAAGGGGAAGCAGCGCTATCGTTATTATGTCAGCCGGTCGTTGCAGGTCGGCGACGCGGCGGGAGAGGGCAAGGGTGTCCGTGTGCCCGCGCGCGACATCGAGCGGGTGGTGTCCGAGGCGGTCGCAACCCTGTTCGACGATCCGGTCGATGTCGTCGCCAGGGCGTGGCTCGATCTGCGGCCGGCCATGCTTGCCGCGCTCACCACACGTTGCACCTCGATCGCGGTCGCGCTGCGCGCGTGCAACGCCGCCTCGCCGATCGTCGAGCTGGTCGCGCAGGTGCGGGTTACAGAAAGCGGAATCGAGATCGATTTGTCGGCGCAGGCGATTGGCGACATGCTCGATGTTCACCGGGTCACCGGTGCGGCGGACACGCTGACCATCGCCTGCGAGGCGGCGATCCGCCGGACGGGCCGGCGGGTCACGCTGGTGCAGGCCAATGGCCGGCCGACCGCCCATTCCGGACCCAGCGTGTCGCTCATCAAGCTTATCGTACAGGCACGGATATGGTGGGCGGTTCTTGCGAAAGGCGAGGAGACGATCAAGCAGTTTGCTGCGCGTGAACGGGTGACGGCGTCGTGGATGACGCGTGTGGTCAGGCTGGCGTTTCTGGCGCCAGCGCTGGTTGAGGCGGTGCTCGATGGGGGGCGGCCCATTGCGCTTGATGCGGTCGCGCTTGTGGGGACCGACGCTGTTCCCGCGGCATGGGCAGAACAGGTCAAGCGTTATGGGTTGGGGTGATGGCGGGGGCGCCTCAGACATACAGGCACAATGAATTGGCACTTGCCGAGCGGCGGTGTCCGCGGCCTGCTCTTTCTCAGTTCTGGTGTTCGGTCGGAACGAGGCTCCAGAAGCCGGATTTGCGGCCATGGAGGCGAATGAGTTCCGTCACCCATTCACCATGGGACGCCAGGGATGGAGCGCTCGCGATGCGGTCGGCCAGCGATGCCGCCGCGGCAAGATCCTTGGCGGCATATGGGTAGTATTTGGAAATGGCTCGATCGAGAACGCCCGTAACGAGGCCGCGATAGAGAAGAGTGGCTGCGGCCGGAGCGCTGGCGCTGAGCATCTCCGCCGATGGCCGTAGTACATCGTAAGCGCGCCCATCCATCTGCGCATGACGATCGCATACAAGCTGGGCGGCACGTTTCAGGTCGGGCCAGTTGATGAGGAAAGCGAGCGCCTGGATGGGATCACCTTCGTCGCGCACCTGGTCGAGCGCTTGCTGCTCCGCGGCAAAATCCTCAAAGGCCGGCAGCGCGTTCAGCCAGGCGCGCAAGGCCTTTGCGTCGAGCCAGCGTTCGAAGATGAGGCGACGCTGGGATTGTGCTTCGTCATGACGTTTAAGGACTTCGAGCGCCCGGAGCTTCAGCTCGGCCAATTCGCGATCATTATGACCCCGGTCGGTCGGTGCCTCAATCCAGTCGAGGGCTTCGGCGGCTCGACCGTGCGCGATCAGGCGTTCGGCAACCTGTGCGTTGAGCAGGGCGTTGCCGCGGAATTGATCGAGGGTGGCGATATAGGCGTCGACGTCATCGTCGAGATCGGCGAGCTTGCGAATAAGCCAGCTGGCTTTGAAATCATGATGCCGCCGCCGATCCGCCGGCACCGCGCCTTTCTGTGCCAGCAGCAGGCGCCGCATCGCGGCACGGCCATCGCGGCCGAGAGCGGGTGAAACCGCATCGAGCAGTTCGTCGAAAACACCATATCCATCGGCCTCGATGAGTGACAGTATTTCGGCCGCCAGCGTCTCGGTATCACCAGCGCCGGAGCGGGCCCAGAGGTGGCCAAGGTCCTGACCGGCCTGGCGAAAGACGGTGCCGATCGCGCCACTGCTGTCGTCGGCACGCTCAAACACCGATTCCGCCAGGCTTAGGAGGAGGCGCATCTGCTCGACGGCCTGCACCGCCGATGTCTGTGCAAGCGGCCCGACGATCGTCTGCCGGAGCTGGTCCAGTTCGCGCGCGAACGGCTTCACCTTGTCCCATTCGATGAAGCTGCGGGAGCGGCGGATCGTCTTGAGGCGCTTGTCGATCTCATGGGCCAGCGAACCCCCCTCATCTTTTGCCGCCAGCGCCATCCGCACCGTGCGGGCGAACACGGGATCGGCTTGGGTCTGGGCAAGGACCAGCTCGGCCAAGCGGTCGACGCCGAGGCCGGTAACCGCGTCGAGACCAAGTTTACGGCTGCCGCCAGCGGATTTCTTACGGGTCGCCATCATGACCATTCCTTGCCCGCGCGACCCTGATCGCGGCAAGCCTTTTGCCAAAATATCAACGGGGTTCCGTCACGGAGCTACTGCGGGGCACCGCAAAGGCTGGGTTGGCGCGGCCATGCTTAACCGACCAGTGAATATCATGGGTGGTATCGGCACCGGCGCCGCATCGACGACTACAGCGATTTTCCGCTCTGGCCGCCCGGCACGGCCTGGGCATGCGGGGGGGGGGCATCCTCGCGGATCCAGGAATGCGTATGATCGCGTGCTCGCCGGTGCGCGTTTGTCGCAAGATGTGTGATTGCAGTCCAGTCGCCGACCTTGATAAATCGCAGCGATTTGCGGGGTAGCGCCTACATCTAGCGAAGAAATAGTTCCATTTTGGTTGTGTTTCTTGAGTCTGAAACAGGCCAGATGCTTGCTGGCTCCTGGTTCCCGTGCAAGATTTGTTCTCTTAGGGGGAGAGCAATAAATGAACGATCTGCCGGAATCGCTTCGATCGGGTGAGGCATCTCGCCTGTTTCCGGTTCTGGCCGATACATCCAAGGAAGGGCGAACACTCTCGATTTTTCTCTCGTGCCTGGAGAATGTCGGTGAATTCGGCCGCTCGATGCTGGGCGGGCTTGGTATTCGGGTTGGCGCGCGCGGAAGGATCAATACCTTTACGGAGGTGGTGTTCAAAAAGGCCGTTGCAGACGCCAAATATCGGCCGGACGGGTTGATTGTGGTCAACACGGGAAAATCCACATGGACTGCTCTTGTCGAGGCAAAGGTGGGAACCGCCGAACTGACCAACGCCCAGATCGAGGCCTATCTTTCTCTGGCGAAGCTCAACGGCATTGATGCGGTGATTACGGTTTCAAACCAGTTTACACCGCTGCCGACGCACCATCCGCTCAGCATCAGCGCAAATTTTACGCGAAAAGTCGCACTTTTCCACTGGTCGTGGGGATATGTGATCACCCAGGCTCAGCTTCTTCGCGAACTTGGAGACGTAGAGGATCGCGAACAGCTCATTCTCCTGGCCGAACTGCAACGGTTCCTTCTGCACCCGAGTTCTGGCGTCAAGGAATTCGATCAGATGCCCGCCGCCTGGTCCGAACTATGCGCAAACGTCGCTGCTGGCGGCGCTGTCAGTCAAAAAGATGTTATCAGCCAGGATGTTGTCGGATCATGGCATCAGGCACTTGATCGTGTGACGACGGTTCTCAGCCGCCAGATTGGCGATCATGTCAAACTGGCGATGAGCCGGGCGGAAGCCACCGATCCGACGTTGCGGCTGAAGAATGCGCTGACTGATTTGGCGTCAGAGACATGTTTGACGAGCGAGATCCTAATCCCGAATGCCGCCGGCCCGGTTCAGCTCTGCGCGGACATCCGAAAGCGCGCGATCACATTTCAGATGAGGCTCAAGGCGCCAGCGGATCGCAAGTCGACCAAGGCGCGTCTCGCCTGGCTGCTGCGCCAGCTATCGGACACGGCTCCCAAGGATTTGTATATAAGGCTGTTCTGGCCCGGCCGCTCTGGCGCTACACAATACTCACTTGAGAAACTTCGTGATAATGCGGATATCGCTGCTGCCGAGCGCCCCGGCATGGCAGTTCTTTCTTTCGAAGTGCTCCTTGTTCGCGATCTCGGCGCGAAATTCACGCAGCGCAAAAATATGGTGACGGAGCTGCTCAGCGCGGCAAGCGCCTTCCATGCGAACGTGGGAGAATGTCTCTCAGCCTGGCAAGCCAAGCCGGCAAAAATAGCAGACAGCAAACTAGAGCCTGCGTCGGTCAGCACCGAAGCGTTGCGCGATCAGGTCGAGAGAGAGGCAATTTTACGCACGGGGTGATCGAGGCGCCTTGTGAGCCGGGGGGGGGCTGAGAGCGTTTTTTGGGAGGGGGGCGTGTTTCCGATGGTGTCAGCTTTGCGCCCCAGATTTGTCCTTACGCACGCCAATTGCCGTTCCAGGTACAGGCCGTTCGTTCATGTGGCCCGGAACGCCGAAAGGCAGACTTTGGGACGAAGCCGCCATTTGCAGTGCCTCTCATGATGGCGGGTCATGGCGGGACACCGGACGTTCGAGGCTTGCAGCATCGTCAACAATGAATGGGAAGACTGGCAGATTGTGTTCCGGCACCCGGCTTCAGGCTCTCCGAGCACCAAATGAACTGAACGATGTGGTGAAAGTGAGTCAGGAAGTTCCGACCAGTAAAACCAGACTGCCGTCGTTGACAGACGGGCATCGAGTGAAAAGAACTTGGTTGACATCATGCGGCCCGCGTGGCGCCTCGTACCATGCGGAGCCTTACGACCGCATGAGAGGGGGAGTGCCGTGCGTCTTGCCAGGTTGAGCATCCGCAATTTCCGCAATTTCCAGTCGATCGACGTCGCGCTTGCAGGAAATGTCGTGCTTCTCGGCGAGAATCGCATTGGCAAGAGCAATCTGCTTTTCGCGATCCGGCTCGTGCTCGACCCGACGCTTCCCGACTCCGCGCGGCAGCTCAAGCTTTCCGATTTCTGGGATGGGTGCGATTTGGGGCAGTCACCCCAGATCGAAGTCCATCTCGACTTTGCCGATTTCGACGGCGACGATGCGCTGCTGGCGCTGCTCACCGATTTCCGCATCGCCGCTGATCCCGGGATTGCGCGGCTGAGCTTCGTCTTTCGCAAGAAAGCCGATGTCCCCGGACCGCTGCAGTCGAGTGCCGATTGCGAGTTCATCGTCTTTGGCGGCGGCGATGAAGCCCGTGCGGTGCCGAGCCGCGTGCGCCGCCGCATCGCCCTCGACATGCTCGACGCGTTGCGCGACGCCGAAGGGCAGCTCGGCTCCTGGCGCAACTCGCCCCTGCGTCCCTTGCTCGAAGACGCCATCGCGGGGGTCGATCGCGCGGCGCTCGATGCGGTTGCCGCCGATCTCGACCGTGCGACCAAGGCTTTGGAAGGCTTTCCGACCGTCAAGGCACTCGAGGATGGCCTGCGCTCGGGCATTCTTGACCTTGCCGGCAAGGCCCATGACATCGATGCCCGGCTGCGGTTCGCGCCCGCTGATCCGCTGCGACTGTTCCGCTCGATCGCCATGTTCATCGACAACGGCAAGCGCGGTATTGCCGAGGCGAGCCTGGGTTCGGCCAATGTCGCGCTCATTGCCCTGAAGCTCGCCGAGTTTGCCTGGCGACGCGCCAAGAACGAGCGCAATTACTCGCTGCTGTGCATCGAGGAGCCGGAGGCCCATCTACATCCGCAGCTGCAGCGCGCGGTGTTCGACAAATTGTTCAACGCGAGCGATCCGACCCAGGCGCTGATCGTCACCAGCCATTCGCCGACGCTGGCCGCGGTCGCGCCATTGCGCGCGGTCGTGCATCTCAAGGCCGTCAGTGGGGCGACGGCCGCATATTCGCTCGCCAATCTCCCGGTCACCCCCGAGGAGCTCGACGACATTGAGCGCTATCTGACCGCCACCCGCTCGGAACTGCTGTTTTCGCGCGGCGTCATCTTCGTCGAGGGCGATGCCGAAGAAACGCTGATGCCGTCCTTTGCCGACGCCATGGGCCATAATCTCGATCGCGCCGGCATCACCGTCTGCAATGTCGCCGGCGTCAATTTCACGCCCTATGTGAAACTCGCCGGCAGTCTCGGTCTGCCCTTCTCGGTGGTGACCGACTGGGATCCGCTCGACGGCACCAAGCCGCCGCTCGGCAAAGCGCGCACGCTCGATATCTGGGACGCCTACGCGTCGGTGACGGGCCAAGCTCCGTCGGTTCGGGCTGCATGGGATGCCGCAGACTATGCCGCGTTCAGCACGGCCTGGGGAAATTCGGGCACATTTTTGAACGACCAGACCTTCGAAGTGTCGGTGGCGAATACGCCGGCCTTGCTCGGCGCATTGCTCGACATTCTTGACGAACAGGGTTTCGGGACGCTGCGCACGCGGCGCATCGCCGCTTGGCGCGCGGGAACGCCCGTCGATGCCGCGCAGCTCCTCGCGATGATCGCCGATATCGGCAAGGGCCGCCTCAGCGCCAAGCTCGCGCGCAAGCTCCCCTTCGGCCAATATCCGCCGCCCTACATCGCGTCCGCCATCAAGTTCGTGGTCGACCGTGTCTAATCATCTCGCGCTGGCGCGGGCGCTGGCCGATCTTGCCGGAAATCCCGAGCAAAGCGCGGCGGTTCGCGAGTCCGGGCACTGCGTCGTGCTGGCCGGTCCGGGCAGCGGCAAGACCAAGACGCTGACCACCGCGATGGCGCGCGCCCTGGTCGAGGACGTCATCGATCCGCGCGGCGTCGCTTGCCTCACCTATAATAATGAATGCGCCATCGAGCTCGAAACGCGCCTCGCCGCTTTTGGCGTTCAGAGCAGCGACCGCAGTTTCATCGGCACGGTACACAGCTTTGCACTAACCCAGATCATCATGCCCTATGCGCGCTGTTTTCCCGGGCTCTTGCCCGACGGCTTTCGTGTCGCCACCCGCGCCGAATGCCGGGCCGCGGTCGAGCTCGCTTATGCATCCGTCTATGCCGATCAGTTCGACCCCCATGACCGCTGGACCTTCGCCGAGGAGAAGCGGCGGCGCGATGTCGATCGCGCCCTGCCGGACTGGCGTGGGCGCAACCCCGAACTGGCCGATTTCATCGATGCCTATGAAGCCGAGCTGCGGCGCCGCGGCCTGATCGACTTTGACGATATGCCGCTTATCGCGTTCCGCATGGTCCAGGCGCATCTATGGATCCGCACCGCCTTGCGCGCGCGCTTCCCAGTCCTGTTCATCGACGAATATCAGGATCTCGGTCATGCCCTGCACGAACTGGTGCTCATGCTGTGCTTCGAGGGCGGCATGCGCCTGTTCGCGGTCGGTGATGCCGACCAGTCGATCTACGGCTTCAGTGGCGCCAATCCCGAGCTTTTGCAAAGCTTGGCCGCGCGCGGCGACGTTCGAGAGATTCGCCTGCGCTTCAACTATCGCTCGGGCGCCAAGATCATCCGCGCCTCGCTCGGCGCGCTCGGCGAGGAGCGCAATTACCGGGGTATCGACAACGCGCCAGAAGGCGAGCTCACCTTCTGGAATGTGAAGGGCGGTCTCGATTCGCAGGCCTCGGCCATTGCAGCCACTGTGCTCCCCACCTTGCTCCAGCGCCACCCCCCCGAGGAAGTGGCGATCCTCTACCGGGCGGCCTGGCTCGGCGACAAGATTGCCGAGGCGCTCGACGGCAAGGGCATCGCCTTCGTGCGCACCGACACCAACGCGTTGGTCCGCCGCAGCTCGCGGCTCGCCCGGTTTGTCGAAGGCTGCGCGGGATGGGTGACGGGTGGATGGCGCGAAGCCAATCCGAGCTATGGCCGGCTGGTTTCGCAGGCCCTTGCGCTTGTCTTCCCCGGCCGCGCGACTGCCGACGAGGAGCAAGCGCTCTCGCTCCAGCTGATCGGCTTCCTGCGCAGCGGCATCGATGCTGGCGAAACCACCCATGCCTGGCTCCAGCGCCTGTGCCGCGAATTGATCGCTCCCTGGAAGGCGGTCTCGCGCAACCCGCAGCCCGAATGGGAGGTCTGTTCGGAAATGGTCGTCAAGACCGATCCCGCCCAGGGCAAGGACATACCGCTCAATATCTTCTCAGGCCGGATCGAGGGGACGGGCCGCGTCAGCCTTTCGACCCTGCACAGCGCCAAAGGCCGCGAATTCGATGCGGTCATTCTCTACGGCATGAATGCCGGCGATATTCCGAGCCGCCGCGACCAGAAGTCGCCCGGAGCCCTGCGCGAAGCGCGGCGACTCTTCTATGTCGGTGTAACCCGCCCGCGAAAGGAGCTGTCGATCGTCTATCAAGAGGGCAATTATTCGCCGTGGGTCGCGGAACTCTACAAACGCAGCCAGGAGGCTTGACCGGATGGCATCACCGCAACACCCGCCCTTTCAATCGCGCGACGTTCTCGTCCCGATGACCGATCCCTGGGATGCACAGTCGATCATCACGGTCATCGATGAACATGGCCGGCTGCGCTTCTGGAAGCGCCACGGTGACGATCTTAAGATTCTCGACCAGCCGCCTCCGGGTGACATCTATCGCCGTCCCGCTTCGCGGACCGTGGCGTTTGCGCAGATCCAGCGCGTTGAAAATGTGGTGGCCGGCGCGATCGTTGCCGCCGGGGGAAAGCTGAGGCTCGCCGACGCGCTCGCGCGGATTGGGTCGATCGGCCCGGCGCTCCGCGACGGCGAAGGGATTTTGCGCTACCTCGCCGGTAGCGGCGATTTCGTCGCGACCGTAAGTCCTAGGCGCAAGGCCGTTACCCTCGCGCTTTCCGAAGTCGGGCGCGCGCGCGAGAATCACCGCATCTACGCCTCATCCTTCGGCCATGAGATCGGCATGCAGGCCGAGCAGATCGGCCGGCTCATCGGCCATCGTCCGACCGTCGGCGGCCAACGCGAGGAACTGCTTCGCGCGCTTATCGAACGCCACGTCCCGCAGCGCTTTCATGTCGCCACCGGTTTTATCGAGGGTTCGCCGCGCCAAATCGATATCCTGATTTACGACCAGATCGACTATGCGCCATTGTTCAGGGCCGGCAATCTCGTCGTTGTCCCGATAGCGGACCACCCATCTTTCGGGGCATTTTCGGTTATCAGGGTGCGAAAGCAGCGACCCTGATAGCGGCGATCGAGGCCCATCACAGCGAGCCACAGGATGTGGATGACACCGGGCGCCCGGTTTATTCGATTTACGAGATGGCAGACGCGGTGTGCGTGCTGCGCGAGTGCATCCTCATCACGGATTTTTTCGTCGATGCCTGGGACAACAAGACGGCGCCGCGGCCAGGGATCGCCGAGCTGGCAAGTGAGGCCGGACGCGACACGCAAGCCGCCTTGTTCTTCGATCGACTCCTGCGCTTCCTGCGTCACCCTTTCGACGGACCGCTGGCCCCGCCAGGGCTCGCGGCCCGGTTTGCGGTCGATGTCGAGAGCCGGTCGATCACGTTGCTCCACCCCAAGCGCAATTGGGGACCCTATATGATCAACGCCGGCATCGAGCGCGTGGAGGCACAGATTTCTGCCTATCATACTTGGCTCGAGGGCGGAGTTTGGCAGGAACCACCGCCGACGAGGGACTGGTGCCGGCATGATTTCGCACCATCGCGACGAAACATTAGCCGGCGCGCCGCGCGGCCGAGCATCGATTCGTCTGCACCATACCGCTGCTCGTTGCGCTGTTCGCAATGACTGTTGCGATTTAGCCGAAGCATGAACGAAGGACCGTTTGGCCACGATTAACGTTTCAAGGTGGCCGTCCGGTTTCCTTCAGTCATGCCGAGCACCGCTACATGAACGAATATCGGGTTCGGGATCGGCGCCCTTGCTGACCGTCCGACCGAGAATGGGCACGCTGCCGATCGTCCGCCTTAGTCCGCCCAATCGACGGCCTTCGTCAGGACCGGACGTTCAACGAAACGGGTGTGAATGACCAACTCTGGTTGCGAGCCGCCGGGCAGGTCCGCAGCGGCTAGTGCCCTAATTCCGGACGCTGAATCGGCTCACGCTCTCCCAGGCAGTCGGCCGTTCGTACATCGCGAGGGTGCAGAGCTTTCGGTGGATGCTATGGTCGCTGAATGGCGGCGGCACATCTTGGCGAGATCTTCATAGGCGATGCCATCGACGAATGGTCCGAGCGGCGCGCGCTCGCACAAATCCATACCGCACTGACAGCGGCGCGAGGGCCGTTCATCCTCCTTGCCAATTTTCAACTCGCCGGCCGACAGATCGACACCGTCGTCATTACAACGCGCCATGCCGTGGTGGTCGAAGTGAAGGCGTCCCGCTTCCCGGTACGTGGTGGCCTCGATGGAGATTGGGAACGGCTCCATGTCTCCGGCGAATGGCGACGCTATACCAACGGATATCAGCAAGCGCTCGGGCAAAAGAACCGCCTGCGGGACGCCATGCGCGAAAGCGCAGACGTCGCCGGCTTCTATCCGGACGCAGCCGTGGTCTTCGCGACGCCGCTGCCGCAAGGCTCAGCGCTCACGGACGGCGATTTCAAAGTCGTGGTCACCGACCTTGATCGGTTCGATCCGACAGTATCTGGCAAGCAGCAAAATCCCTGGACTCTCGACGACTGGCGCGCCTTCGCGACACGCCGGTCGCTGCGGGCCGCAACGCTCGCAGAGGTGATGGGCGGTCAAGCGCTCGGCCCCGCTTTCGCCGTGATGCGAGACTATCGCGACAGGATCGCGAGCGAGCTCGCGCGCGACGGCGAGGCCTGGCTGCCGGAGAGCGAGGAACAGCGCGCAACGCTCCTGGCCGCTCTCGACCAGGCACCGGGAAGCTATATCGAGGGCCCGTCGGGCTGTGGAAAAACATTGGCGGCACGGTGGCTGGGAAGCCAGGCCGCCCGAGCGGGCCAATGCGTCCTCTACCTGGCGGCGAAAGACTTCGACGGGGCTTGGTCGAGATTGCTCAAGCGCGAATTGGCCCTCGTCATCGACGTGCGCGCTGCAGCCATCTTTAAGGCGATCCGCGCGACTGGCACGCCGGTTCTGATCGTACTCGACGGGATCAACGAACTCGGAGCGGCGCGCGACGCGGCGCTGCGCGGGCTCCGCGCAATCGCTCGGCAACTCGATGCGCGCGTCATCGTCACGGGGCAGGCGGCAGTGCCGCCACAGCTGTCCGGGCTGAAGGAAATCGCGATCCGTGCGCCAACCCTCGCCCTCAAGGAACGGATTGCCAAGGCGCACCTTGGCTCGCTCGGCATGAATCTTGGGGCGTTGCTGAATGCCGTCGTCAGCGGGTTCGAGGCGACGATCGTTGCCGAAATCGGCGCTTCTGTGTCCGCCGACGCGTCGCGCCAGCTCCTGGTCGAACAGTTCATCCGGTATCGTTTGGGCAACGCGCAGCGATCGGGTTCGGCAGGTATGCGCCTCCTCGCGCAGTTGTTGGTCGAAAGCACCAGCTTCTCGATCAATGAGACCGCCTTCGACGAGCTTCTGGCGGCGAAGGGCGTCGGGCACGCGGAGATCGACGCGATTTTTGCCGCCAACCTCCTCGTCAGGCGCGGCGGCCGCGTCTCATTCGCGCACGAGATCCTTCTCAATGCCTGCGCTGCCTTCGCCTATGCTCAATTCGCCGCCACAGCGGGCGAGAAATTCTCGCTCCTGCTGGCATTGCCCGCGCTCGAAGCGATCGCAGCCGATATCGTGTCGGTGATCGAGGATCCGGCGGTCGTGAAGACGGTGCTCGAAACGACGAGCGATCCAGCGCTTCTGTACGACGCTGCCCGTGGCTTGGCAGGACCGATCGCGGCGCAGGTCGCGGACAATCTGCTCACCCAGACGGAGAGCGAGATCGACGCGGAGATCGCCGGTCTGCGCCTGATGCTCGTCGCCGGCGACAATCCATCGGTCGACTGGGAAGACGGTTCGGTCCGTCTACGCTCGGCGCCCGAGGAAGCGCGGATTAATGCGCTCGCACGGGAGGTGGGAACCGGGCATCGGATCGAGCGCTTCTTCGACCTGTGCGCGTCCATGGATGCCGTGCTCCTCGAAGAGCGACGCCGCCTGTCCGATGCCGCGACCGCAGCCGGGATAACCGCGCTGAAGAGCAACGCGTTCCGGCTGGCCTATTCCGGCTTCGGCAAGCAAAGTGGCCTTGCCCAGATTAGCCAGATGGCCGGAAGCGGAGTTTTCGACATCGTCGATCCGGCGCTGCGCAACACACCCCATGACATGATGCGCCTCACGTCAGGGCAGCTGCATTTCTATCTCGAGCGACGGCGCCTGTTTCTCGATCACGTGGATGTCGACGACGTTGCCGACGGGCTTGCGCGACTGGTCATCGAACGGTTTCGATGGGAGCCGGCCCAAGTGAAACTCGCGATCCTTCACGCCGCGACATTCGTGCGGCAGGCAAGTCCCGCCCGGCTCAGCGCCCTGATCGAAGCGATAGAGACGATCGATGCCAATCGCGAAAGCATCTGGATCAGCACAGCGGTCATCGACGCGCTGAAGTTCCTGGGAGGGCTCGAGGATTCGGCTGCGGGGGCCAGGGAGGGCATTCGCGACGAGTTCGAACGGGCAACCGGACCGAACGAGGATGAATTTATTCTCGGCCTCGCCCTGACCGTCGCCGTAGCGATGTTCGATCACCCCTATGATCATATCTATGGCGACGAATTCGAGGCTCTGACCCCGGAAAAGCGTCGCCTGCTGCTCCGCCGGGCCGCGCGCTGCGAGGACGCCCGAAAATGCGTCAACCTGTCTTGGGTCATCCGAGAAATCGCATCGTTCGATGACCCGATCGATGGCGTGATCATGCAGGAGTTCGCCCGCTTGCCGGACCCGCAAAATGTATTTCCGCAAGAAGAGTGGAGCGCCTTCACGGTGGCGACGCGCTTCCTGGGCCGCCATCAGCTCGCACTGCCGGCGCAGGACGGGCATACGGATACGCAACACGCCTTGATCCTGCTGCGCGCCCTGCTTTACGCGACATCCGGCGGCGTGGAACGCGAACCGGCTGCGCAAATCTGGGTAACGCTGAATCGGTTGCCGCCGGGCGTCGTCATGGGATGTTTCAGCGAACTCGAGCAAAGCCTCATCGAACATCATTGGAGCGAGCCGCCCGCTACGCCCCGACCGAGCCTGCTCCGCGCCTATACGCCGCAATGGTTGGCAGTCGCGAGACGCTTTCTCGACGAGGGCGGGGAGCCGCAGCATTTTCGCTTTGCGCACGCGCGCGACAGAGCGCCTGGCTACGCTTTCCAAATCCTAGAGACGTTCGGCGATCGCAGCGACCTCGCCCGCCTGCAACGCCTCGCAGATGACCCCCGCCATGCACGGCGCGCGCTCCAAGCGCTGCGGAGGCTCGATTCGGCCTGAGCGCTCGGGTTCAGATGCCGACTTCATGCCACAGCGCCGCATCGCGTTCGGCTTCGAGCACCTCCAACTCGACCGGAATCTTACCGAACTGAAGATTGTACATCGGCAATTGCCAGTGGCTGTTGAGCTGCCAGACATGATCGTCGGTCGCATCGTCGGACGGCAGTTTCGCGGCGATCAGCTTATCGAGCATTTCCCGAAACAGACGGCGATGGTCGTCGAAATGCTGGATATCGATGAAATCGAGCGTCTGCCAGGTCTGGTGGACGATGCGCACGCCCTTGACCGTGAACATGCCGAGCGCCGCCATTGCTTCGGTTAGCAGCAGCGGAAGCGGCGGTCCGCCAAACATCTGCAGCGAGCACCCATTGCCGCGCGGTGCTGACCATAGCGGTTTGCCGTCCTCATGCACCTCGATGTCGGCGTACATCGTCGACTCGCGGCTGTAGAGCTTCCAGTTCGGCAGGATGTATTCGCCGACATAGCCTTCAAGGTAATGACCCTGTCGCTCCTGATCGACATAGGTCTGAAGCTGGGTGACATCGACCGGCCGCCAGCCTTGTGCGTCGGCATAGATAATTCGGCTCAGATGGTCATAGAACGTCTTCACGATCCCCTTGACGCGCCGCGCGATGTGCTTCGATGGGCAGCGCACCAGATCCATTAGGATCAGCACTTTGGCGGCTTCCTCGATTGCAAAGCCTTCGAGAACATTCTGCTCGCGTGAGCCTTGTTCGAGCAGCTGCGCCGCATCCCAGAAACTCCGCGCGCTGGCCGCGATGATCGGCAGGCCTTCGGCGATAAACACCAGCCTTTCCTTCTGGGAGAGCTGGGTGAGGATGTCAGCGCGGCGGTTTCCATAGGGAATGTCGGCCATTGTCGTTATCCCTTTCCCGGCCTTAATAGTCCATGTTCACGTGCTGCTCCCAGAGTCGGCCGAGATGGTCGACCAGCGCCTCGACTGCTTCACTGCCCTGGCTGATCGCCTCGCCATATTCAGCGATACTCTTCGCGTCGAATTGCGGGTCGATGCCCCAAAGCACGAACTCGTTGGGCAATGCGAACGGGCCGCTGGTCAGCATCGCGTCAACATCATCGAAAAGCCGACAGGTCTGTTCATGCGTGCTAGCGGCAATCGGAAAGAAGCTCATCTCCAGCCGCCCGCGATAGCGCGACAGATTGGCAGGGACTGCACCAATCTTGGGAAGATGGAAATAGAAAGCGCCGCCATCATTTTCGACGCCGCCGTGCGCGAGTGGGTTGCGGATCACGGCCTTCACATCGCGGAGCTTGCCGAGCAGGCTTCCGGCGACGGCGTCGACTCCGCCGGCGAACAGCATTGCGAACCGTTCGTCCCATTTCGCGGAGAGGAAAGCCGGAAACGCACCATTGGCGAGCGGCTGGCCGAGGAACGCGCGCAGCAACAGCATGCGGTGCTCGAGCCCGCTGAACCAGGCGTCGACCATCGCACCGGAGGCGTAGAAGCCGTGGCTGTCGGCTTTACCCTTCCGGTTGATACTCGCCACCGCGGCCTGAAGGCGGCCGACGTCGTTCGCCTTGTTCCCTGCTACCGTTGCGATCTCCGGCGGTTCGAAAGCGAAGGCCTCGTCCGCCAAGGCGCGGAAATAGCGATACTGATCCTCGTACATTCGCCAGCGGTTCTGGAGCGTCAGGTTGCCTTCGGCGATCTGTGCCGTTGCATAGAGTTTGAGAAGCGGTTCCAGCAGCTTCAATGAGCCCGACAATTGCCCCGACACACGCGCCAGAAGTTTGGGGGCCACATCGCGCGGCGCGAGGATGCGGAAGCCGAATTTCCGAAGCGTGAAGCCGAATGGCTCTCCATCGACCGTCGCGAAAACGGTCCAGCGCACCTTTTCCCAGGGCCCGCTCGCGCGACAGCCCATGATCGTGTGCAGCCCGAAAAGCACCAGCTCGGGAACCGGAAACAGCGCGCGATCAGGTGAATGGGCCATCATGGCGCGTTCATTGGCCCCTTTGGGATATTCGCTGCTGAAGCCCTTCAGGGCCTTGGTCATTCGACGCTTGAGCGTAGCCAATTGCTGCTGGATATCGGGCACGGGCGTCTCGGTCATTCCGGCTCTCTATCAGTTGCGATCTCTCGTGGTCGCCGTGCCCAGGTCGCCAAAAGTTCGAACGGGGGAAGCGGCCCCGTCGAGCTCAGCGCAACTCGCTTCGCTTTCCAAGAGGCCCAGCGGTCTGCATAGCAGCGACGATGGCCAGGACAACAAGTAGCGCCGAGGTTAGCACGAACAGTGCCTTCACATCATCGAATGGTCTGTCGGCATGATGCTCGTATACCTCGCCCAAGATAGCGATACTGCGTGGCCCGAGGATGAGCGCGGCCGATACCGTCGCGACCATGAGAGGGAGCGCCTTGGTGAGCAGGACGCCCGTCGCCTGCTTACGCTGCGGCGTACGGTCGTCGCGATCAGGCTTGGGGATGATTGCGAAGGCCGCATTCACATCACCCAGCCAGAGGCTGTAGAGCGCGGAGAGAACCGCAAGCACACGGCTCGCTGCAGAAACAGCATCGGATAATAGATGGTCAGACGGATTCACGGATAGGCTCCTTCAATGGAACCTCGATGGTCTGACTCCGATCAGCAGCGCTCAACTCAGACGCGATATCCCCAAATGCACCTCATCACCGCCACACGCGCCCCTCCCGCGCAGCGGGTTCGTGCACCGGCCCACAACCTGCCATTTTTGCTGAAGTTAGAGAGTGGGCAGAAAGAATATGACTGAGTGATCGTCGATACGATCACTCAGTCGACCAGACGTTCCCGCTCAAACGATTCCGAGCTTTTTCCTCGTCGATGTGACGGATTTGGGAGCACTGGCTGTCGACGCCGCCGCCTTGGGTGCCGCCTTGGCAGGCGCAGCTGGTTTCTGGCCAGGCTTGCGCCCCAGCCCGATCTTCTTCGCCATCTCCCGACGTGCTTCGGAATAGCTCTCGGCCACCATCGGATAATCCGGCTTCAGATTATATCGCGCGCGATACTCCTCGGGCGTCAGACCATGGGTCGAGAGATGGCGACGCAAGGTGCGATAGGGCTTGCCGTCGATCATCGAGATGATGTGGTCCCTGGAGGCCAGTGACTTCCGGGCCGTCACCGCGGGCGTATATTCGGGTGCAGCGTCTTCGGCAGGAGATGCCGGAGCCTGAGCCCCGGTCAGTTCGGTCACCGCACCATGCATCGATTTCAGAAAACTCGGCACGTCCTCGGCGCTGACGCGGGTATTGGGATTGGCGAGCCAGGCCATGGTGAGATCAGCGGCCAGCTCGACAGGGTCGATGCTGTAGTCTTCGACGTCGGCGGTGTTTTCGGTGTCGGACATGGTCGGCTCCTGACGGCATTCCCTGTATTGCCGGGGCTTCTATCCATTATGGATCAAATCAACAAATCACCCGCCAGGCTCAAATCCGGTTGCGGTCATTTCGACGTGTAAAAGACTTGTCTTCCACACCGATCCGAGCAATCTGACCCCGCCTCCCGTGAAAGCCGGGAGGTGGGGCTTAGTAACCTCTCTCATCATGCTCGGTCAGCCAGATTTCTGGGGGCCGGGTGGCATGCGCGCATGTCCAGCCGGCAACGGTAAAGGCGCATGCGCCTGTGATGAGCAGGTTACTAACATTCTCTAGCTGAGGTCCCCGTTGGGGGTGCGCGGCAATGCCGTCGCCATAATCACATCATGTCTTCGCCTTTCGAGCAAGGGCTGGGGTGATCATCCCGGAGTGCAACAGTCTCTACGAGGTCGTGCGATGGACATCGGTCAGGTGGGTTCGCACGCCGCAATATGGGCACTCGTATCGAAGGGTGGGGCTCCAACAACCGTAGCTCAGGGTCATTGCTGCCCTAATGTTAGAACCGGAGTCCCCGATCCCTCCGCCTCCCGGGAGGATCTTTCCAGCCGTTCTCACGGTGGAACTGGTCAGTTTCGCGCCGCCTGCATCATCTCACGATGAGCAACGACAGTGTCGGCCGTAAATTGGAAGTGAGTGCCATCACGCCATAGGCCGAACATGATAACGGCGAGCTTGCGCGCAACGGCAATGCGCGCCTTATGAAAGCCGATCTTCTTCGACAGCCGCAGGCCCCAGTCTTTGAGCGAACTGAACGTCCTGGTTGCCGCCAACAAGACCGTGGCGGCATTAACGAGGTGCGTGCGGGTAAGCCGGTTGCCCATCTTGCTGATCGAGCCACGGATGAGCGTTTCGCCGGATTGATATATGCGCGGCGTGAGCCCGAGATAAGCCGCGACATCGTCAGCGCGCCGGAAACGCGTCGGGTCCTCGATCGCGGTAAAGAACGATAGCGCCGTGATCGCACCGACACCGGGGATTTCCATGAAGCGCCGGCAAACCGGGTTCTGCCTGGCGAGCATCTCGAGCTCGGCCTCGATCCGCTCAGCGTCGGCATGGAGCCTGGCACACAAGTCGAGGATCGGCAGAATGCGGGGGCGCAGATTGATGTCGTCACGGTCGTGAATTTGGAGGAGCTGTTCGACGACTCGATCGCGGAACGTGGCTGGCACCTTGGCGCCGGCTTCCACCCGGCCGCCATAGACACGCAGCAGTCCGCGGACCATTGCTTCGTTCTGGAGCCGCTGCTGAACGAGCCGCTGGCGCATGATGAGCTGCGCCCGGATCTCGAAACAGGCTGCGCTCTTCACATAGACCTCAGTCAGATATTCGCGACCGGTGCGCGTGATCTCGGCAATACCGCGGGCATCGTTCGTATCCGTCTTGTTGCGCTTAATCGACAGAACGCGGTGGGCCTGAAGAGCATCGAGCACAGCGACCTGAAAGGCCTGTCGCCGAAGATGTGTTGCGAGATGTCCGGACGTGCCGCCGGACTCCATTCCTATGCACACAACATTGGAAGTAAAATTCTTCCGAAGATAGCGGCCAATCTCCACCGGCTCTGATTTCATAGAGCATTGGTGGATGATTTTACTTTCTACATCGATCACGCAGACTGACGTTGACTTCAGTCCGACGTCGAGGCCTACCCACACCTGCCCGCGGGCAGGGTCTGTTTCGGCAGCCGCCCGATACGCGAGCAACTCGGGGTTTGTGATTGTCTTGGCCATGGGATCTCCTTCCTGGGTAGCATCGTGCTGCCCGCTATTTGAAGGGGACCTCAGCTAACCCACAACCGGCTTTGGCCGTCGCCCCGAGTGGACATAGGTGCGACGAAAGAGGCCCAGCTGATGACGTCGCCCATATTGGGGAGACGTCATGCTATCCAGTTCAACGACACCGCGGTGCCCGCTCTGCGCCAGCGCCACAGACCTCGCCGCGTCGGATTTATCGCCGTTGCGCGGCAACCGGACACCCACCCGCGCGGGTGTGGTACGATGGTGAGCAACAAGGACCTGCGAAAGTCGATTGCGGGGGCGGACACCCCCGAGACGCAATCGCAAAAGCCAAAGGGCTCGCACCCACTTGCGCTGGTGATCGCCTGGACATGGACCGTGATCGTCCTTGTGTCGGCACTCGGCGCGCTGATGTTCGGTGGAATCACGGCCGGATTATTCTACCTGCTGTCGGGCCTTGCGGTGCTGCCGCCGCTTTGGGCCGGCGCCCGTCGTGTCCCCGGCTATATCCGCGCCATCGCGTCATTCGTGTTGTTCCTGATCGCCGTGCCATTCAATCCGGAAACGAACGGCCCGGTGGCACCGGAGCAAACAGGTGCGCAGAAAGCGGCGGTTGCCGATCCCGATGCCAGGCAGGAAGCGCTCAAGCAGAAGCTGACGATCTTCGAGAAGAAGATCGGTGAAGGCGCCGTTTTGCCGATGACGCGGGCGGATTTCAAAAAGACCCATGCCAAGCTCGGCGCAGCCAAGTTCGGCGAGGCCAATGCACTGATGCGCTGGGCAGCCCTTGCCGCCGCGGAAAGCGATCAATGCCCGGCGGTCGACAATATGGGGCTATCCGACAGCGCAACGGCGAAGAAGCTCATCTGGTATGTCGATTGTTCGGGCAGCGAGCGGTTCATGATCGACGAGACCCAGGCCAGCGCAACCCGCGACCGCCTCGATCCCGCCGTTACATCCGCTGCTCGTGCCAAGGCCGAGCAATTCGCCATCGCCCAACCCAAGTCGGCACGCTGGAAGGACTTCAACGAATCGAACGCGGCAACGGCCTGTGACCTGCTGACCCAGCAGGCGATGCTTGTACCCCGCTCATTCAGCACCGGCTTCAACCGCTGGCAGATCGAGAAGAATGACGAGACCGGCATCGTCACCATCGAACGGGATTACAAATCGGAAAACGCCTATTCGATGAAGATCAACGGGCGCTATCGCTGCGTGATCGACAGCGACAAGGGAAACATCAAGGGGCTGAGCATCCGCGAACCTGATGGCTGGAAGAAACTGTTGTGACGCTGGTCTTGCTGCGCGGAGCCGATCAGGCTCCCCAGATCATCAGGCGCGTGCCGCAGGGCGAGGCCCGCCGCGAACACGCGCTACGCGACCTGATCCATGACAACCCGACGATCCTGCCGGTCCATGACATCGATCCGGGCTATGGGCGCCTGTTCACCGTCGCCAGGGAACTCAACATCCCAGGGGTCGGCTTTATCGATGTCCTGCTGGCCGACGAACGCGGCCGGCTGGTTATCGTCGAATGCAAATTATGGAGGAACCCGCAGGCGCGGCGCGAGGTCGTGGGGCAGATCCTCGATTATGCCCGTGAACTCAGCCGCTACGGCTATGAGGATCTGCAGCGCCAGATCTCGATCGCGACACGGCGGCAAGGCAATGTCCTGTTCGCGATGGCGTGCGAATGCGGTGGAACGCTCCCCGAGGCCGAGTTCGTCGACCGGGTGGCGCGCGATCTCGCGGCGGGCCGCTTCCTGCTGCTGATCGCGGGCGACGGCATCACCGAGGGCACCCGCCGAATCGGCGAGTATCTGCGCGATCAGCCGGGCCTCGCATTCGACTTCGGGCTGATCGAGTTCGCCGAATATCGTGCGCCGCGACTCGATGGCAGCGAGCAGCTGCTGATCCAGCCACGCGTCCTCGCTCACACCGTCGTGATCGAACGCCACGTCATCCGCAACGAAGTCCCCGGCCTCACCATCGAAACGATCGAGACCCCGGCACCATCGCAGGGTGCCGCACCCTCACGAACGGCACAGACATGGCGTGCCTTCGTCGACCGGTTCGTCGAAGAGACCATATTCGATGATCCCGGACAGCCCAGCCCCAGAAGCGGCGGCAATGGCTGGATCAAGGTCGGCCTGCCGGGACCACTCTACATCAATCTCTATCGGTCGAGCTCGAACGGTACGGTCGGGGCGCAGATCCGCTTCGTCGGTTCCGAGGGCGGGATCGGCTGGGCGGATTGCTTCGCCGACCGGGAGGCCATCGGAGGCGAGTTTGCCGCAGCGGGTCTTACCGCACCGACATGGGATGAGGGCGAGGTGCCCATGGTCAGCCTGACCACGCCATCCTCGATTCCCTGGAGGGAGGATGAGGAGACACGCCAACGCTTATGGATGAGCCGGGTCGCCAACCAGTTCGTCAACAGCTTCCGTCCACGGCTTCAGGCGGTGTATGGCTGAACGCGTGAACGACCCTGAACCAGCACGCACACCCCAGATCCGCCGACACGGACTGTCCAAATCGCGGCTGGCGATTTTTGAACAATGCCCCAAGCGGTTGTGGCTGTCGGTCCATAAGCCGGAGTTATCCGCCGAGAGCGCGGATATCAGACAGGCATTCGCGATCGGTCATGATGTCGGCACGGCCGCGTGCTCGCTCTATCCGGACGGTGTGATGATCGAAGGCGCCAACGGCCTGACGGTCGCAGCGGACGCGACGAAGAGCGCCCTCTGCGATGCGCCACCCAGGCCCCTGTTCGAAGCGACATTCATTCACCAAGGCGTGGTCGTGCGCGTCGATCTGCTGCTGCCGGAGGAGGGGGGCTGGCATGTGGTCGAGGTCAAAAGCACGACGAAGGTCAGACCCTCTCAGCGCTCTGATCTCGCCACGCAGCTTTGGGTGCTGCGAGGATGCGGGGTGCGGGTAAGCCGGGCATCGATTCGCGTGATCGACACCAGCTTCATCCTTGCCGAACACGGCAACTATCGCGGCTTGTTCGCCGACGAACCGGCCGGAGTCGACATAGACCTGATCGTCGAGATGCGCGGCGACATGGTGAGCGCGGCCAGTCTGGCGCTGGCCGGCGATGAGCCCGACATCGGGGTTGGTGCACATTGCTCGGACCCGTTTCCCTGCTCGTTCGACGGATATTGCCGGCGAGATTTTCCCGAGCCGCCGATGTGGCCGACCACTATTTTGCCCGGCGTGGCAGGCAAGGCGCTCGGGCGAGCCTTCGCCGAACAAGGCATTGATGATCTTCTTCAGGTCGAGGCCAACCGGATCACCCATCCGCAACTGACCCGCATCCATGCGGTCACGCTGAGCGGAACCGCATATCATGATGCCGATGCGATCGTGGAGGAGACTTGCAACTGGTCCTATCCAAGAACCTTTCTGGATTTCGAGACTATTGCGTTCGCGATCCCGCGCTGGATCGGCACAGGCCCCTATCAGCAAGTCCCGTTTCAGTTCTCGGCGCATATCGACCGCGGCGACGGCGCGCATGAGCATCACGAGTTTCTCTCGATCGATGGCTCCGACCCGCGCACCGCATGCGCGCACGCACTAACATCTCTTCCGGGCGACGGCGCGGTCATCGCCTGGAATGCGAGCTTCGAGCGATCCTGTCTGAAGAAACTCGCGGCGTACGCGCCGGAATATGCTGGTGCGCTGTTCTCGCTGGCGGACCGGCTGGTCGACCTGCTGCCGGTCGCCCGGCGCCATTATTATCACCGCGACATGCGCGGCAGCTGGTCGATCAAGGCGGTTCTGCCGACGTTGGCCCCCGAGCTCGACTATAAGATGCTCGATGGCGCCCAGTCCGGTGTCGACGCGCAGGTCGCATACCTCGAAGCGATCGGCGGTGTGAGCGACGAACGCCGGAATGAAATTGCCCAAGGCCTGCGCGCCTATTGCAGGCTCGATACCCTGGGAATGGCGATTGCGCTGCAACGGCTCTGTCGAGCCGGGGAAGGGGATGTTTGCCCGGATGCGTAAGCATCCGGGCGACCTGACTAGCGTCGTCTCGGCTTATCCGGCCTGTTTACGTAGAGTTTCCGCCCTGTGACCGGATCGCGTGGGATATTGAGCCAATGTTCCTTGCGCTTGGTCCATTCAAGAAACTGCGACAGCGCGTCGATCTGATCCATATACTGGCAGACAGGAAACGCTCGCAGTTCGGCAAGAAAGGTGTCGAGCCAGGGTGCCTGGGTGGGCACCAGCAGATCGCCGTCCTCGATGAGTGCAAGCTGGCCGACCATGCGCGTCACCTTGTCGCCTTCGGGTCGTATCATGATGGGACGTGGCCCGAGACGTTTGAGATCGCCCAAGAGATGGGCGCCGCTGCTGGCGTTCTCGATCAGCACATGCTCGGCGTTCCACAATCGGCGTAGCGCAAGCACCCGGTCCCGAAGGGCCGGATAAGACAGGCGCTGCCGCAAGGCGTCGACCAGATACCAGCGCCGCTTTCGCAAACCAAAGGTCAGGCAGACGGAATACGCGGCTCTGGGCTCCTCGCTGGAGGCGGTATCCCAACTCTGAACGATCATTTCCCAAGGCTCGTCCGGCAGATCCTCGGGATTATAACGACCAAGCCGGTCGAGACGGATGACATTGCCTTCCAGCGCACTGGGCTGTTGCAGGCACTGAGTCGCGAACTGGTGCGGCCCCATATCGCGGCGATATTGTTCAAGGACCTCCATCGGCTCGTCGATCGGTCGAAGCACCTCGCCGGGCGGGCGCCGGTATCGCCTGCCAAAGCCTATATCGTAAATCTGCTCCTGGCCGTCATAGGAGGGGAGGCACAGATGCTCCGCGCCGGCTTCGATCAGCCGGGCGGGCAGATCATCCGGGCCGAGCCGCTGCTGTATCGAGATGAGCGTGCCGCGTTGCTTGCTGTCGAGCCTGGTCAGCAGCGTGCCACGGTAAAATAGATCGAGTTCGGCGCGGCGCGCTTCGCTCGTGATGTCTTCCGCCTTCATGGCATCGTCGATCAGGATGATGTCGGCACCGAACCCGGTGGTGGCGCCGCCCACCGTCACGACGCGGCTTCCACCCCCGGCCGTGGTTCGAAGCACGCCCCGTCCGATCCCGCCTGACAGGAGGCGAACCTCAGGAAACAAGCGGCGGTAGAACGGGCTGGTCATGATCTTTTCCAGCCACTCGAGATGGTCGCGGCCCAGCTTGTCGCCATAAGTCACGAACATGAATTTGTGCGAAGGCGAGTGGCCGAGCATCCAGGCCGTGAACGCCGTCGACGTGATCGATTTGAGATGCCGCGGCGGCACATTGACCACAAGCCGGCGAATATCGCCAATGGCGGTCTTCTGGAATGCCTGACACATCGCCAGCAAGTACCAGTCCATGACAAGCGGCGGCTTGCCTGGATGAAGCAATTTGTAAACCAGCGGCAGAAAAGCGACCAGCCAGCCGCGCATCAAAGCCTCGACCTGGGCCGCCGCGAACGAATTATAGAGGATGGGAGGATGATTATTCGCCACGATCGGTCTCCCAGTCGGCATCCCAGCCATCGTCGCTCGAACTAGCGTCTCCGTCTCGCCGATCATGGGCTGGCGGGTCAAAGAGGCCGTCAGCAAGTGGATCGGCGGAATTCGATGCAGGCTCGCCAAGCTGCAACTGGTCCAACAGTTGCGACATTATGGTGCGCTCCATCTCCGGATTGACCGCTCTGTGCTCGCTGGGCTCCTCCACTGGTTCCGGGTGGACGCGGCGCGCCTCGCCGATCAGCGCAAGAAGCTGTTTGAAGTCGCGCTTTTCAAGAGCGGTGCTCACCAGCAACGTGCTGGCGAGTTCCAGATTTGTCACGGTCCGGTCCCGCCCGCCAACGCGGACGACGCGCTTCTTGCTCAACTCCGCTTTCAACAGCGTGTCCGGGCTCTTCTTACCCGGCGTCCGTCCGGGACCGCCGGGGTTTCCACGCTTGAACTGATGCTCCACGGGCGGCTTGCCATATCCTACCGCATGATCCCGCGGCTTGATCTCTTCCTGCTTCGCCTCGCGCGGTTTTTGCGCTCGCTTGATCCGTGACTTGCTCGATTGGGTCGTGGCATCCGCGCCCTGGGCGGATTTGGGAGAAGGCGTTTCCGCCTGTGGCGGTCGCCGCCTCGGCGGCGGGTTGATGAGCGGGACTGGCCGCTGCGAACCTGGGGGTACATCCGTCATGATCGAATCTCCTCAAAATGAGGGGATCAACCGGCTTAGCCAGAAGCCACGCCGATACGATCCCCCGAACAGGGTTGACCGGCGCGCGTGTGACACGTGCTCCGGCTTCGTATCGTGCAGGCGTTGCTTCTGTGACGATGCTCGCAATTGCACTGCCGTCCCACCGGAACGGCAGTGCCTGATTATTCCAACTCTCGAGTCGGATCAAGATGTAGAGTCGGAGGTATTGTATATTTGTCAGCTAGTTAGAGTGGACTTTCATCGTCAACAGCATTGGCTTCCCTCTCCGTTGCGCGAAGCTTCTCCACCTCGGCAAAGCTTTCGCCAGTCGCCTCCAGGCGCGCCTTTTCCTTGGTCATTGCCTGCCAGCGGAGAATGGTCACATCGACATAGGCGGGATCGATATCGATGCCGTATGCGATCCGCCCGGTACGCTCCGCGGCCAGCAAGGTGGTGCCCGAGCCCATGAACGTATCGAGCACGATCTGCCCCCGATTGCTGACATCGCGAATCGCGTCAGCGACCAGCGCGACCGGCTTTGGCGTCGGATGGGCTTTCAGCTGATCCATTCGCCCGCGTCCGAAGCTGTTCACCCCGGGATATCGCCAGACATTGGTCCGGTAGCGCTTGAACTTGCCCAACTGGACATTGTTGATGTGCCGCGCCTTGCCGTGTTTGCCGATCAGCACCATTTCGTGCTGCGACCTGTAGAGGCTGCCCATGCCGCCATTGCTTTTGACCCACACCGCCAGGTTGATGAACTCGATCTTTCTCTCGGCCATGGCGAGCTGAAGCGGGAGTGCCCCGCGCCAGTCCATGAACATCGCGAGAATCGCGCCATCGACGAGATGCGGCTGCAACGCTTCAAGATTGGTCGTCAGGAACGCCTGGAACTGCTGCGGCGTCATCTCGCCCGAGGCCATCGCGAATTCGTTATGCGCGACCTTTCCCAGGCCACTGACATGGCCATTGATCTTCACATTGTACGGCGCATCCTGGAAGACCATTGTCGCCGTCTTGCCTGCCATCAACGTTTCGAACGTGGCAGGATCGAGCGAAGACCCGACGATCAGTCTGTGCTCGCCCAACAGCCACAGGTCGCCCGTTTGACTGACCGGAATCGGTGGCGGTGGGGGTATGTTGCGATCGAGCGAATCGCGAGGGCCATCGCCCTCTCCTGATTCCGGCGGGTCGAGGATCACATCGATCTCGGCGTGCGACCAGCCGATCGTCTCTATGCTGAAGTCCAGATCGATCGTGTCGAGCGATCCGAGTTCCAGCGCCAGCATCTCGTCGTCCCAGCCGCTGAGTTCCGCCAGCCGGTTGTCGGCCAGCCGATAGGCACGGACCCTGTCGGGTGTGAGGTGCCGGGCACGCAGGACCGGAACGGTCGTCAGCCCAAGCTGGTTCGCGGCCTGCCAACGGCCGTGGCCGGCGATGATCGTCCCGTCCTCTTGAGCGATGATCGGATTGGTGAAGCCGAACGTCTCGATCGATTGCGCGATGAGTGCAAGCTGTCGCTCACTATGGGTTCGCGCATTCATCATGTAGGGCTTGAGCAATTCGGGCGGCAGATGTTCCAGCGGCCCTAGGTTCGCCACCGTGACAGGCTGTTGCGGTTTGCGCTTCGTCGATCGGCTCATCGTCTCTTCCTTCCTGTTCGACCCCATGGGATCGGTTGAAGCTGAGACCGGGCTGCATGATCAATGCCGATCATGCTCGGCACGATCTCACCGTACCAAGCCCTCTCGACGATGATCGACATAGCGCGCTGATGGTGCAGCGCAAGGGGCGGACGCTGAACGTCTTTTCCGTGTCCGGGTGCCGTTTGACGGTAGCCAGTTCCCGATTGTGTAGCGGGAATTCCCGTTTTCGCGATGACGGGAATTTGTAAGAATTTGGACGTATTTTCAGTATGTTCCGGAGGGGGCAAATGTCGAAACGATCTGATTTTTGCTTCAATTCCCGTTTAATTGCCCGGAAAACGGGAAAAAGCCCCTTCCGAAAACGGGAAATGGACTTGGCCAGCTTCGCCAGCTGCCGCGTGAAAAATATCCGATTTTTGGATTCCGTAGTGCCGCTTAGTGCAGCAGAGAATGTGCGGGAAATTCTCTTATTTTGGGCGCGAAATCGCGTCTCCGCAGTACCGAATCGCGCCAAAGTCGCGCGGAATCGCGGGGCTTTCTGGGGAAATCCCCTTTATTCTCTGATACTTAGGACTGGCTGGCGGAGCGGGAGGGATTCGAACCCTCGATACGCTTTTGGCGTATACTCACTTTCCAGGCGAGCGCCTTCGACCACTCGGCCACCGCTCCGCATGCTCTGGAAGGCTGGCTCCCTATCGCGGCAAAGCCGGCGGCGCAAGGCGCTTCACAGCACCAGCCGAAACAGTGCGCCGTCTGCGGGCGAACTGTCGATCTCGATCGACCCGTCATGCGCCAGCAGCACCTGGCGCGCGAAGCTCAGGCCGATGCCGCTGCCCGTCTTCTTGGTGGTGAAGAAGGGCAGGAAAATGTCGTGGCGCAGTGCCTCGGGCACGCCGGTGCCATTGTCGCCCACCTCGATCCGCGTCCTGCCGGATCGCATTGCTTCGATCGAGAGCGACACGGCAGGCGCATCGCCATTCATCGTCGCGGCGTCGGCGGCGTTGCGCAGCAAGTTGATGACGACTTGGGCGAGCAGGTCGGGATCGGCATCGATCAGATGGCCGGGCGGCGCGATCGTGATGTCCAGTCGCACATCCGCCCAATGTCCGTCGGCCGCGAAAAGCCGGCCGAGTTCGGCAGAGAAGGGGGCGGCGGCGAACAGGCGGCGATTGATCTGCGGCGGGCGGGTGATGGTGCGATAGGTTTCGACGAAATGCATCACGCCGTCGGCGCGGCGGGCAAGCGTTTCGATCGCACTGCGTGCGTCGGTGATGGCGGGATCGTCACCGCGATCGGCGTCCGCGATCAATTGTGCCGCGGTGCGCGCCAGCGAGGTCACGGGCGTCATCGAATTCATGATCTCGTGGGTCAGCACGCGGATGAGATCGCTCTGCGCGGCGACCTCCACCGCGTTGAGTGCGTCCTGGATCGGTTGGACCGCGATCACGCGGACCGTGCCACCCAGCCGCGCAAGCGAGGCAGCGCGTACGGTGGCGCGTTGCGGGCCGATGTCGAGCGACAGCATCAGCAACTGGTGCTGGCCCGCCGGCAATCCGGCGATCGCCTGGACCAGGCTGGCGCCATAGGCTTCGAAATCGGCGACGCGGACGCCGATATGCTGGTTGAACAGGCGCCGGGCCGCCTTGTTGGCACAGTCCGCGCGTCCGTCCGCATCGACGGTGATGAGCGCGACAGGCACGTCGTCGACCAGCGCGGAGAAGAAGCGTGTCTCCTCCGCGATCCGCTCTCGCTCCTCGCGCAGCGTTTGGATGCCGTTTTCGAGTGCCGCGCCGAGTATGTCGAAGCCGCTGCCGGCATCCGGCCGCACGAAGCGGGCCTGGAGATCGGCGAAGCGGACCGACTCGACGAAGCGGGCCACCTCCAAATTGGTGCGCCGGATATAGCGCCACAATGCGAGGCAGGCACCCGCCGCGAGCAATCCCGCGACGATGCGTGCGGCGGCGAGCCCCGGTGTCAGCAGCGACCATGCGAACGCTGCGAGCGCGACAAGCGCCAGCCCCAAATGGAGCGCGAGCCCGACCGCGAAGCGGCGGTCAAAGCCCATGTTTTTCCATCCGCCGATACAGCGATGCCCGGGTCAGCCCGAGCTCGGACGCCGCGTTGGAGATATTATAGCCATGTTTCCTGAGCGCGGTCTCGACCAGGCGTCGTTCGACGCGCTCCAGATTGAGATCGTCATCCGCGCCCGGCGCCTCCACCACGGACGCGCGTTCCACGCGAAGCGGTGCCGGCTCGGGACGCCGGATCGAGAAATCCTCGATCGTGAACGGCGCGTCGCCCGACAGGATCACCGCGCGCTCGACCGCGTGGCGCAGCGCACGGACATTGCCCGGCCAGTCATAAGCGGTGAGCGCGGACAGCACGTCGACAGGGATGGGCCGCACGGGCTTGCCATATTTGCGCGCATAGAAAACCAGATAATGGTCGAGCAGCATCGGCACGTCTTCACGCCGTTCGCGCAACGGCGGCAGCACTATCTCCACCGTGTTGAGCCGGAACAGCAGATCCTGCCTGAATCGCCGTTCGTCGCCGAGCTGGCTGGCCGACAAATTGGTCGCGGCAATCACGCGGATATCGACCGGCACCGGCTTGTTGGCACCGACCGGGGTCACTTGGCGCTGTTCCAGCGCGGTGAGCAGCTTGGGCTGAAGATGGAGCGGCAGATTGCCGATCTCGTCGAGGAACAGGGTTCCGCCATCGGCTGCCTGAAGCCGGCCGATCCGGTCGCTGCGCGCATCGGTGAAAGCGCCCTTCACATGGCCGAACAGTTCGGAATCGATCACGGTCTCCGCAACCGCGCCGAGATCGACCGGAAGCATCACGCGCTGGGCACGGCGCGAGCGCCGATGAAGCTCGCGTGCGACCAGTTCCTTGCCGGTGCCGTTCTCGCCGAGGATCAGGACGTTGGCTTCGGTCGGCGCCGCGCGTTCGATGAGTTGCTGGACGCGGTCCATGGCGCGCGACGTGCCGAGCAGTGGCGTTTCGCCACCAGGCGCGGATGCGGCGATCGCAACCACCTGATCCTTTTCCTGCGCCACACGGCGCGATCGGCGGAGCGAGGCTGCGGTGCGCACCGTGGCCAGCAGCCGTTCGTTGGACCAGGGCTTGGTCGCGAAATCGGTGGCGCCGCGCTTCATCGCCTCGATCGCGATCTGGACGCCGCCATGCGCGGTGATCATCACCACGACCGCATCGGGGTCGCGGTCCAGGAACCGGCCGAGCCATTCGAAGCCTTCGGCCGCATTGGTTGCGCCGCGCGCGAAATTGGCGTCGAGCAGGATGGCATCGGGTGAACGGGTGGCGGTGGCGGCGAACGCCTCACGCGGATCGGTGAAGGTCAGCACAGTGTCGAACAGCGCGCGCAGCAGCAGGCGTGCGGCGAGCAATATGTCTTCGTCGTCGTCGATGACGACGCACAATTCGAATGGCTTTCCGTCCGTCATCCGTCCGTTCCCGTACAGCGAGTGTCCGAAATCGGGCAATCAATAATTGTGCCAGATGCGGTCCGATTGCCGCCGGGCACGCGAAACCGCCATTTCCCGGATTTGGCACACTCCCTGCAATACATTGGGCAACAGGGCCGTGATCGGCCGGACGACAGGAGAAAGACGATGTATACGCCCAACTCCCGCAGGCTTCCCAATGCCACCATCGCCATTCTGGCCGCCGCGACATTGACCTTCATGACCGTCGCCGCAGTGGCGGAAAACGGCGATTCCCGCCGTGATACCCGTGTCGCGACCGCCGCTTCCGCACCGTCCGGCCTGTGCATGGAACGGTCGTCGGCCGGCTGCGATCCCATCCGCGCCTAATGTCCGATAGCGGACACGAAATGTTCGAAATCGGACACTGCTCATGAGCGTGGTGCGGATGCCAAATGACTCGGGTCGCGGCGACCAGCCGGCGAGCGGCGGCGCGATGGACAAGATCGTCGAGCGCCGGAGTATCCCGCTCAAGGTGAAGCTCGCCGCCGGCGGTGCCGCACTGCTGCTGCTCGCGATCGTGGCATGGGTCTTCATGCCGGCGGGCAACAGCCAGACGATCGCGGCGGATCGCGTGACCGTCTCTACGGTGACGAAGGGCCGCTTCGAGGATTTCCTGCCCCTGCGTGCGCGTGTGACGCCCCTTGTCACCGTCTTTCTCGACGCGATCGAGGGCGGCCGCGTGGAGGAGGTGTTCGTCGAGGATGGCGCCACTGTGCAGAAGGGGCAATTGCTGGCGCGCCTGTCCAATGCCGAGCTTCAACTGTCGGTGCTGGCGCGCCAGACCGAAGTGACGCAGCAGCTCAACTCGATGCGCAGCCAGGAACTGGCATTGTCGCAGAGCCGCATCCTGAACGAGCGCAACCTGCTCGAAGCCGGGCTTGCGGTGAAGAAGGCGCAGCGCCAGTTCGAGCGCGAGCAGCCTTTGGCCAGCCGCGGCTTCGTCGCCGGCAAGACCTTTGCCGACACGCGCGACGATTTCTCCTATCAGCGTGACCGCCATGCCGTGCTGGCGCGCGCGCAGGCAACCGACGAGCGGCTCCAGTCCAGCCAGCTCGCGCAGCTTCGCGCCTCCGCCGTTTCGCTGGAATCGAGCCTGGGGCTCGCTCGCGCCAATCTCGACGCGCTGAATCTACGCGCGCCCGTCGCTGGCACGCTTTCGGCTTTTTCGATCCAGGTCGGCCAGTCGATGGCGCGGGGCGAGCGGCTGGGCCAGATCGACAGCCCCGGCCGCAACAAGCTGGTGGCCGGCGTCGACGAATTCTATCTCGCCCGCGTCCAGCCCGGCCAGACCGCGATCGTCGACTGGAACGGCAAGACGTACAAGATGCGCGTCGCGAAGATCTATCCGACGGTGCGCAACGGCCAGTTCGAGATCGACCTGCAATTCCTCGGCGACGAGCCGCCGCAGATCCAGCGCGGCCAGACGCTGCAGGCCAAGCTGACCCTGGGCGATCCCAGCATGGCGCGGCTGATCCCCAATGGCAGCTTTTACAACGAGACGGGCGGTAGCTGGGTGTTCGTGGTGACGCCCGACGGCGGCCAGGCCATCAAGCGCCAGGTGCGGCTCGGCCGGCGCAACGCCGATTTCATCGAGGTGCTCGACGGGCTGGAGCCCGGCGAGAAGGTGCTGACCTCTCCCTATACCGGTTTCGCCGACAAGGATCGGCTCGACCTCGAACGCAAATGATCGACGCTCACGTGAAAGGCAAAGACAGATGACACAGCCGATGCTCAGCATGCGCGACCTCAGCCGGGTGTACCGGACCGACATGGTCGAGACGACCGCGCTCAATTCGGTCGATCTCGATATTCATCAGGGCGAGTTTGTCGCGGTGATGGGGCCATCGGGTTGCGGCAAGTCCACTTTGCTCAACGTGATCGGCATGCTCGACAGCCCGACGAGCGGATCCTACCGCTTCGGCGACATCGAGGTGGCGGGGCTGCCCGAACGCAAGCTGGCCGATACACGCAAGACGCATCTCGGCTTCATCTTCCAGAGCTTCAACCTGATCGACGAACTCAGCGTCGCCGAGAATGTCGAGCTGGCGCTGCTCTATCACGACATGCCCGCCGCGACGCGCAAGGCGAAGGTGGATGCGGTGATGGACCGGGTCGGCATCGCCCATCGCGCCCGCCATCGGCCGAGCCAGCTTTCCGGCGGCCAGCAGCAGCGTGTTGCCGTGGCCCGCGCGCTTGTCGCCGAACCCAAGCTGATCCTGGCCGACGAGCCGACCGGCAATCTCGATACCCAGCATGGCGAGGAAGTGATGAAGATGCTTCAGGCGCTGAACTCGGAAGGGTCGACCATCGTCATGGTCACGCACTCGCCGTCGCATGCCGACTATGCCGGCCGCGTCGTCAACATGCTCGACGGTCGTATCCTTCAGGAACGCCGCCGCGCCGCCTGACGCCCGCGACAAGGAGACACGACCATGTGGCGCAATTATCTGATCGTTGGACTGCGGTCGCTTTTGAAGAGCCGCAGCTATGCCGCCATCAACATATTGGGGCTCGCCATCGGCATGGCCGCCTGCCTGATCATTCTGATCTTCGTGCGCAACGAACTCACCTATGATCAGTGGATCCCGGAGGCGGACCGCACCGTCCAGTTGCAGATGTACTACACCGACCGTGCAACCGGCGAGAAGATGGATCTGCAGATGGCCGCCTATGTCGCGAAGGCCGCGGTGCAAAAGGAATTCCCGCAGATCGAGAGCAGCGTCCACCTGCTTGCGAGCAGCCCGGTGGCCAGCCGCGATGGGCAGGTGACGGAGGTCGAGGCGCTGAAGTTTGTCGACGGCCCTTTCTTCGATGTTCTGGCGCTGCCGCTTGTCCACGGCGATCCGAAGACCGCGCTGGCGCAGCCCGGAAATCTGGTGGTGACCGAAAGCGAGGCGAAGCGCCGGTTCGGCAATGAAAATCCGATGGGCCAGACATTGACCCTGACCGTGCAGGGTATTTCGCAGGATTATCGCGTCACCGGCATCCTCAAGGATATCCCGAAAAACTCGCATCTCAAGATCAACATGCTCGCGCGTTATGACCCAAATGCTTTCTGGGCGGAGAGTCCGCAGTTCCTCACCGAATATGGCTGGCAGTCGGGCGCGGTCTATTTCCGGCTGAAGCCCGGAGCGGATGTCCGCGCCATCAATTCGCAGTTCGGCGCCTGGGAAAAGCGCAACATTCCGGATCAGGTTGTCGGCGGGCGGCGGACCAACCAGGGCGACAGCTTCGACTTCGCGCTGGTCAATGTCGGCGACATTCACCTCGGCCGCGCGCAGGTTGGTGCGATGACACCGGGCAATGATCGCAGCTCGATCATGACCTTCGCGATCATCGCAGTGCTCATCCTGGGCATGGCGTGCGTCAATTTCGTCAATCTTGCGACGGCGCGGGCCAGCCAGAGGGCGCGCGAAGTGGCGCTGCGCAAGGTGCTCGGCGCCAATCGCCGCCAGCTTATCGTCCAGTTCGTCGGCGAGTCGATCCTGGTCTCCGCGCTCGCGATGCTGCTTGCGCTTGCGCTGACCGAACTCACCTTGCCGATGATCGGCCGGTTCCTGGATGCGGACCTGGTGCTCCGCTATATCGGTGCCGGCGGGCTGCTGCTTCCGATCATCGGGCTCGTTCTGCTGGTCGGCGTGGCAGGCGGCATCTACCCCGCTTTCTATCTCTCCCGTTTCCAGCCGGCGCGCGTGCTCAAGGCTAACAAGTCGGCGGCGGACGCGGAAGGGTCGGGGCGGTTGCGCAGCGCGCTGGTCGTCGCGCAGTTCGCGGTGTCGATCGGCCTCATCATCTGCACCATCGTCGTCTATTCGCAGACGCTCTACGCCCGCACGTCGGATCCGGGCTATAAGCGAGAGGGTCTGATCCAGGTCTCGGGCATTGGCCGTCGTCAGCTCAACACGGTCAGGGATACGCTGGTGCGCGAGATCGGCAAGATCGACGGCGTCACCTCGGTCGGGCGGACGGCGATCGGCATCAACACACTCAACAACTCCGCCACCAATGTTCAGCTTCAGGGCCAGGACGAGCCGGTCAGCATCGACAATTACAATGTCGATACCCACTTCTTCGACACAATGGGCATCAAGCTGCTCGCCGGGCGCAACTTCGACATCAACCGGCCGCTTGACGACAGCACGCGTCCCTTCCCCGAAGATCCGGCCGCCGAGCAGGTATTCGTCGCACGCGGCGCACATGTCGTGATCAATGCGCTCGCGGCGAAGCGGCTCGGCTACAAGTCGCCCCAGGATGCGATCGGCAAGCAATTCAGGTCGGCGATCAGTGCCGTCAAATACGGCCTTGTTCCCATCACGATCATCGGCGTTGTTCAGGATTCGCGCTTCCGCTCGATCCGTGACCCGCTCGATCCGATCATGTTCTTCTACGACCGTGAGAACCACAACAACATGCTGGTGCGCTATACCGGCGATCCCGCGACGGCGATGAGCCGGATCGAGGCGGTGTGGAAAAGGCTCTCCCCGGACACGCCATTCAGTGCGGCGTTCGGCGACGACATTGTCCGCGACCTCTACCGGGCGGACGAAGCGCGCGCGCAGACCTTCGGCGCCTTCTCTTTGCTCGCGGTGGTGGTGGGCTGCCTCGGCCTGTTCGGCCTCGCCGCCTTCACCGCGCAGCGCCGCACCAAGGAGATCGGCATTCGCAAGGTGCTGGGCGCCAGCACGTCACGGATCGTGCGGTTGCTGGTCTGGCAGTTCAGCCGGCCGGTGATCCTGGCCAACATCATTGCCTGGCCGATCGCCTGGTGGGTAATGCGCGACTGGCTCAACGACTTTGACTCACGGATTGCGCTGGGGCCGTTGCCCTTCGTGGTGGCGGGCGTGCTGGCGCTCGTGATCGCGATCTGCACCATCGGGGCGCACAGCTTCCGCGTCGCGCGCACCAATCCGATCCATGCACTGCGTTACGAATAGAGAGGATGGGGTTCGGCTGAGTTCCCGGCCGGGCTCCTGTCTCTCGCTCGGCCGCCCCGGCATCTGCCGGGGCGGCCTTTTTGTCAGACTTTGCGCCGGATGGGCACTGGGATGTTGCAGACATCCGCGCCGCCGGCCGGCACGTTGAAGAAGGGATCGCGCCGATTGGCGCGGGCATCCTCATAATCGCCGAAACTGCTGCCGCTCAGATATTGAAAGTCCGATCGGGCACCGGGGTCCGCTTCGGTCATCGGCTTGATGCTGGTGATGGCGATGCGCTGCTTGGGATCGTCATAGAAACCCATGGCCGCGGTCCCGCGCGGACGGGATGCGAGGAATTCCATCCCCTCGATCACGCGCCCGACAAGCGCGATGTTGCGATCGAGATGGCGGGGCGCCTGACCGATCACCGCATAGAGTTCTGCACCCGATCCGGTGTCCGGGGCCATGTTCCGGCCGACACCGACCATCGCATAGCAATGCGCCAGCCAGATCTTGCCATTGCCGTCTCCGCCCACCGGCCAGCCATTCAGGAACCCGGTGCGCTTCGCATAGGGATCGGGCCAGGCGATCCAGGCCGGGTCCAGACCCGCCTGGTCACGGACATATTCGCTGGGCGGCGCTGCCACGACGTTGGCGGGCAAGGGTTTCTTCTCGGTCGGGTCGCCCCATTGCACGACATAATTGTCCTGCACCCGATTGATCGACGTGCCGTCCCACCAGCGCTGGCCGGCGAGCTTGCGGATATTGGCGACATGCACCGGTGCAAAGTCGGGTGCGAGCTGGATGACCACCCGGCCCCCGCCGGCGACGTCCATCAGCAACAGGTCGCGCGCCGGAATGTCGCGCCAGTCTGATGCCGGCGCCGCTTCGGCGATCTCGGCCGGCGCAAGCGTCTGTGCCTGGCGCTGGGCGACGGCATAGATACCGATCGGCGCCGCGACGGCGGCGAGCAGCGAGAGCATGATCGTTTTCGTCATCGGCGTGAAGATTAGAGCGGAAAACGACGGAGTCGATTCACTCTTTTCACATCGTGGAACAACGACGCCCACCATTGCGCCTGGGCATGCGCGTCAACCTTCGCAGCGGGCAACGCGAAACGGAAGTTTTCGGCCATCGGTTTCGGTGATGGTGACATAATCGCCGAGGCGGACGGGGTGGTCGTCCAGATGGAAGATGGTCTCGTCATCCTCGTCGCCCGGCGCATAGGAAAAGGCCCAGCCGGCCGGCTTGTGCACGAGATAGCCGATCATGTCGGCTTCGTTGGGCCAGTAGCGCCGGACGCTGGCAAGCGCGGGGGTGGCGCCGAACTCCGTGGTTTCGATCAGGCCGTCCGGGTCGAGCGGCAGCCGCAGCAGATAGGCGCGGATGGGCGACCCGTTGGGGAATTCGGGGGTGCGCGCAAGTTCAAGGCGGATGGTTTTCCAGCTCATCGATCGATCGCTGCGCCCAAATCGCCTGTCACGAAATACGGGTTGATACGGATGCCCGCGATTTCACGGGGCTCCGTAATGATCCGTAATGACCCCTCGGCGATGGCGGCTTAGCGTTCCGATAGTTTCAGAAACCGGGAAGGACGACGATATGACGACCATCCTTTTGCATGTTCAGGCGGACGACGGTCAGGAAGCGCGGTTGCAAAGCGCGCTCGATCTGGTCCGCGCGTTCGAGGGGCATCTGATCTGCGCGCAGGTCACGCCGTTCGATTCCTTCGTTGCCGGCGATCCGTTCGGCGGGATCTACGCTTTCACCGATGTGCTCGAATCGGTTCGCGAACAGGAAGTGGCCGAGCGCGAGCGGATCGAGGCGCAACTGGCGCGCGAGGGCGTGAGCTGGACCTGGCTACAGGTGGACGGCAATCCCGCGACGTTGCTGATCGACCAGTCCAAGCTTGCCGATTTCGTCATCCTCAGTCGTTCGGTCGCGGATCCGCACTCGGTGTCGAGACATGCATTGGCGCTTGCCGGGGATATCTCCCTGCATGCGCGTGCGCCCATCGTCGCGGTATCGCCGCACTGCCGCGGGTTCGATGTGGCCGATACTGCCGCCATTGCGTGGAACGGATCGTTCGAGGCTGCCAATGCGCTCAAGGCTGCGTTGCCGCTGTTGAAGCTGGCCAGCAAGGTTCATCTGATCGAACTCGTGCAGGACGCCGATCGCTTTCCGGCGACCGATGCCGCAGCCTATCTGTCACGCCATGGCATCTCCGCCGAGATCCATCAGCGCGCATTGGGCACCGAGGATGTCGCGAGTGCGCTGTGCGGCACCGTGCAGTTGCTGCGCGCCCGCTATCTGGTGATGGGCGCCTACGGCCACAGCCGCCTGCGTGAGGCCGTGCTGGGCGGGGCGACGCGGCACATGCTCGAATCCAGCCCGGTGCCGCTGGTGATGACACACTGAATGGATATGCCATCGTTGGTGGTGCCGGAGGGCGACCGCGATCAGCCTGCCCATTTGCGGTCGATCCTGGCAACTGTACCCGATGGCATGGTCGTCATCGATGCCGCCGGCCACATCCTGTCGTTCAGTGCGACGGCGGAACGGATGTTCGGTTTCTCCGAAAGCGAAGTGCTGGGGGAAAATGTCAGCACGCTGATGCCCTCGCCTGACCGCGAGCGGCACGACGCCTATATCGAACGCTATCTGACGACGGGTGAACGCCATATCGTCGGCATCGGGCGGGTGACCACGGCGCGCCGGCGCGACGGATCGACATTTCCAATCGAGCTGGCGATCGGGGAGGCGGAGACGTCGCAGGGCCGGGTGTTCACCGGTTTCATCCGCGATCTGACCGAGCGTCGGGCGACCGAGCGTACGCTCCATGATCTGCAGGACGAACTGGCACATGTCTCGCGGGTCAGCGCGGTCGGCACATTGGCGGCGGCACTTGCCCATGAACTCAATCAGCCATTGGCGGCCATTTCCAACTATATGGAGGGCGCGCGCGATCTGGTCGACAGCGACGATCCCGGTGATCGCGCCATGTTGCGCGAGGCGATGGAACAGGCCGCCGAACAGTCGGTGCGTGCCGGCCAGATCATCCGCCGCCTGCGCGACTTCATCGCGCGGCGTGAGGGCGAGACGCGGGTCGAAAGCCTGAAAACGCTGGTGAGCGAAGCGAATGCGCTGGCGCTGGTCGGCGCACCGGCGCACGATGTCGAGGTTCGGGTGATGCTCGATGGATCGTGCGATGCCGTGCTGGTCGACCGGATCCAGATCCAGCAGGTGCTGCTCAACCTGATCCGCAACGCGCTCGACGCGATGGAGCGGCAGGCGGTCCGGCGACTGGAGATCGCATCCAGGCCGGTTGGTGACGATATGGTGCAACTCACCGTCGTCGATAGCGGCACCGGCCTGTCGCCCGAGATCGCAGCGACGCTGTTCGAGCCGTTCCGCAGCAGCAAGTCCGAAGGGATGGGATTGGGTCTTTCGATCTGCCGCACCCTGATCGAGGCGCATGGCGGGCGGATCTGGGTGGAGCCTGCCGTGTCCGGCGGTGCCGCCTTTCACATCACCTTGAAACAGGCGGGTTCAGGGCAGCGGATCCCGCTTGCCTGACTGAGGTTTGCGCCGTTCGCACAATGCGTGACAGGCCTTGGGCGGTGCCGCGGGCGCGTCGTCCCGTTGAAGCGGAATCAGCATCAGCGACGGGCCGTGACCGTCCGCGCACAGGCCGACCAACAGAAAGGACGGCGTCGCGCCCGCGGCCGGTGCTCCCAACACGAGCAGAGCAGCGAGCGCGGGCATGGCCGCCAGTCGACGTCTGGAGCGCTTCCTGGGCGGAAAACCGGTTCCCACTTTTCTAGATCGCATTGCTGAACTGCCGTCCGGCCGGATCGCGATAGGCGTCGAACACCGCCGCGATCGTGCGGGTATAGGGCAAGGCCCGGGACGCGATCACGAGTTCGTCACCCTGCCAGCCGATCAGCCCGGCAGTCTCGAAGCGCGTCAGGCGCGATGCCGCCGCCGCGCGGTCGATCGGTGATAGCTGGGCGCGTCCGGCGCAGAGCAACTGTTCGATCAGTGCGCCGCGACGCCGGTCCTCCGCAGTGCGTGCGACGCCGCGGGTCTGGGTTGCGACGCCTGCGGATGCGAGCATCCGGTATCGGCCCGCATTCTTCTCGTTCTGGAGCAGCCAGCCGGGAAAGCTGCTGATCGCGGATGCGCCGAGCCCGATCAGCACCTCGGCCGGATCGTCGGTGAAGCCCTGGAAGTTGCGACGCAGCAGTCCGGTTCGTGCGGCAACCGCCAGCGCATCGTCCGGCAGCGCGAAATGGTCGAAGCCGATCGCCTGGTAGCCGGCATCGGTCAGTCGTCGATGACCGAGCGCCGATTGCGAAAAACGCTGGTCGATCGTCGGCAGTGCGGTGGCATCGATCCGGCGCTGGCGGGCGATCAGTTGCGGTACATGGGCATAGCCGAACAGTGCGATCCGATCGGGTCGCATATCGAGCGCGATGTCGAGCGTTTCGGCGAGCTGTGCGTCGCTCTGTCCGGGCAGTCCGTACATCAGGTCGAAATTGACCGATCCGATGCCGGCGGTGCGGAGCAATGTCATCGCGTCCATGATCGTCTCGACGGGCTGGACCCGGCCGATCGCGGCCTGGATTTCGGGCGCGAAGGTCTGGACGCCCAAGCTTGCGCGCGCGACGCCGAGCGCGCCGATCACACCGGCCCATTCCGCGCTGAAGCTGCGCGGGTCGAGTTCGATCGACAGCTCGGCGTCCGGGCAGTCAAAGGCGCTGCGCAGCCGTTCGACCAGCAGCAGGAAAGTGGCGGGGGCGAGTGCATTGGGACTGCCGCCGCCAAAGGCGATCCGAGCGACCCGCCCGCGCCCGCCCAGCAGCGATGCGGTACGATCGATCTCGGCCTCGAGTGCCGCGACATAGCTGCCGAGCCGTGCGGCGCGTCCGGATGCGCCGGTGTTGCATCCGCAATACCAGCAGATCCGCTCGCAGAACGGAATATGGACGTAGAGCGAGACCGGTTCGCCGGGCGACACGGCCGCGAGGGCGCGGTCCGCAACATCCTGCGGCAGCTGGTCGACGAACTCGGCGGCGGTGGGATAGCTCGTATAGCGCGGTACTGGCGCGGCGAGCAGCTCTGGATGATGGGGCCACATGCCGACGCTCATAACGCGCGCGCGCGCGCGCGAATTTGACGCAGGTCAAGAAAGCGCTTGGCCCCGGTCAAGGTGGCGATGGCCCGGATGGCGCATGTTTCACCCATCGCAAAGCCCGGATGGAAGGAAACAGGGCCATGAAGACTTTGATCGTGCTGGCATTGGCGGGAACCGCGCTTGCGGCGTCGCCGGCACAGGCCGAGGCGGGGGACGTCTATCTCCGCCTGCGTGGAATCGTCGTCGCGCCGAACGAACGATCGGGCCCGATCCTGCCGGCCTTTCCGACCGAGAAAACCAGCGTCGACAACAGCATCATGCCCGAGGTCGACGTGACGTGGATGGCGACCGACCATATCGGCCTGGAACTGATTGCGGCGACGACCAGACATACGGCGTCGGGCGTCAGCGGAACGACGGGTGGTATCGGCGCATTGGCGTCCACCTGGGTGTTGCCGCCGACGCTGACGGTTCAATATCATCCCATCGTGAAAGGCCCGGTTCGCCCCTATGTCGGCGTCGGCGTGAACTATACGCTTTTCTATGGCGAGGATGCGTCGAAGGGGCTGGAGGCAGCGGTCGGCAAGACCCGGGTGTCCATGTCGGACAGCATCGGCTGGGCCGTGCAGGCGGGCGTCGATGTCGACCTGAACAAGCGGATGTTCCTGAATTTCGACGTGAAATATATCGACATCGACACCACAGCGACGCTGCGCACCAGCGCTGCGGCGACCCAGAAGGTCCGTATCAGCCTCGACCCGCTGGTTGTTGGCGTGGGTGTCGGCATCCGCCTTTGACCTGATCACCGAGCCCTCCCACTGCGGGGCGGATCATCGATCCGCCCCGTTCTTTTTGTCTTCGCGCACCGTCTCGTCGTCGATCAGGATGCGGAGTGCCGCACCGTCGAGATCCTCGAACTGGCCACCCTGCAAAGCCCAGAAAAAAGCGCCGAGGCCGGTCAGGCCAAGCAGCAGCGCAATCGGAATGAGAATGGCCAGCCCGTTCATTTCGCGGCGCTCCGCAAGCGCAGCGCATTCGCCACGACGATGATCGACGATCCGGACATGGCCAGTGCGGCAACCAGCGGTGTGACCTTGCCCATGATCGCCAGTGGTACGGCGATGGCATTATAGCCGATCGCAATCGCGAAATTCTGGCGGACGACGCGCATCGTCCGCCGCGCGGCGCGGATCGCGATCGGGACCGGCGCGATCGAATCGCCCAGCCACACCGCATCGGCGGCGCTCTGTCCTGCGTCGCTTGCCGATGCCGGGGCCATGGAGACATGGCCGGCGGCAAGCGCGGGGCCGTCGTTCAATCCGTCGCCGACCATCAATATCCTGGCCCCGGCGCGTGACAGTCGGCTGATGGCGGCCAGCTTCTCGTCGGGCAGCAGGCTGGTTAGCGCGGTGATGCCGAGTGCGCGGGCCACCGGCGCGACCGCGGCCGCGCGGTCGCCCGAAAGGATCGAGCAGTCCAGGCCGAGTTGCGCCAGTTCGCGGGGCAATGCCTCTGCGCCGGGGCGAAGCCGGTCGCTGAAACGCAGCGTGACTGCCGGTTCGCCCGCGATGGTGAAGCGGCAGGCAAGGTCGGCCTGCGCCGCGTCGCGTTCGGCGCGACCCAGCGAGACGTCGCGGCCATCGAACCGGGCGGTCAGCCCCATGCCCGGCGTTTCCGTCAGGGCTTCCAACTCTGCCGCGAGAACGCCTTCGGCTTCGAGCGCGTGGCGTAAAGCCTCACTCAACGGGTGACGGCTGCCCCGGACCAGCGCCAGCAGGATCGATTTCTGCCGCCACGCAAGCGCGTCGAGATTGGCCGGCGCGGGACGGCCAAGCGTCAGCGTGCCGGTTTTGTCGAGCAATGCCCGGTCTGCGCTGGCCAGTCGCTCGAGCGCGGATCCGTCCTTCACCAGCACCCCTGCGCGCATCAACGCGCCGCACGCCACGATCTGCGCGGCCGGCACGGCCAGGCCGAGCGCGCAGGGACAGGTGATGATGAGCACTGCGGCTGCGATCAGCAGCGATTCATGCCAACCGGCGCCTGCGACCATCCAGCCGACAAAGCTGAGCGCTGCGAGCAGGTGGACGGCGGGCGCGTAGAAACGGGCGGCGCGGTCGGCGACCCGGACATAGAGTGACCGCGACTGGGCGGCATGTTCCATCATCCGCGCTATGTCCGCAATCGCGGTGTCGGGGCCCGTCGCGGTGATGCGAACCGTGATCGGCGCGTCGATGTTGAGCGTGCCGGCATGGACGATGCTGCCGGGAGTGGCGCTTTGCGGCGCGCTTTCCCCGGTGAGGAGCGACAGGTCGAAACTGGTGGCGCCGGTTTCGACGACGCCATCGGCAGCCAGCCGCTCGCCCGCCGCCACGATCATCCGCATATTGGGCAGCAGCGCGCGGGCATCGCACCATTCGCTGCCGCCCGCGGCATTGAGCACCAGTGCGCCGGTCGCGCTGTGCTTCAACAGCGCTGTGACCCCGTCGCGTGCGCGATCGCGCATGACGCTGTCGAGCCAGCGTCCGGTCAGCAGGAAGAACAGCAGCATCACCGCGCCATCGAAATAGGCGTGGGGGCCGCCCGTCGCAGTCTCGAACAGGCTCAACGCGGTGACCAGGATCACGCCGATCGAGATCGGTACATCCATGTTCGTCCGGCCATGGCGCACGGCTGCCCAGGCTGAGCGGAAAAAGGGCCGCCCCGCATAGGCGACGGTCGGCAGCGCGATCAGGGCCGACAGCCAATGGAATAGATCGCGCGTCGCGCCTGTCGCGCCGGACCAGACCGAGACCGACAGCAGCATGACGTTCATCGATGCGAAGCCGGCGACGGCCAGTGCCTTCACCAGCACGCGGCTTTCCGCATGAGAAGCATCGGCAACCGTCTCGACCGTCAGGGGGTGAGCCTCGAAACCGAGATCGGAAAAGGCATGGAGCAAGGCCGGCATGGCCATGTCGCGCGCGTGACTGACCGCGACCCGCTTCGCGGTGAAGTTGACGCGTGCGCCCGCAATGCCCGGAGCGCGCGTCAATCCGTCTTCCAGCTTGGCGATGCAGCCGGCGCAGCGGATGGATGGCACCGTGAACTGGGTTTCCTCCAGCACCGCGGTCGCGCTCATCGTACCGACTCGATCAGGCGCAGGTCGCGTCCGCCGCGGGAAACGGAGAGGTGCAGCGTCCATCGTCCCGGCGGCAGCGCCGCAGTGGAGCGAAGCCGGCCTTCGCCGGCAGGGACGAAGGTGACCGGAATGTCGGTTGCGCGGCCGAGTGGATGGCGTGCGGTGCCGCTCGCGCTCGCGGAGCCGGCCGGATCGACGGTGAGTATCACATGACGGTCCGCATCGAGCGCTGCCGTCGCGGTCCAGCCCAGGTCTCGCTGGGCGCGGGCCTCGGCCAGCCAGCCATTGAATTTCTGGCTGGCGACATAGCTGTTGTCGACGACGGTGCCGCCAAAGGTGCCGACGGCCAGCCGCGCCATCGTGACATTGACCGCGATCACCACCCCGAAAAAGGCGACCATCGTCATGGCCATGCGGCGTCCAGTGAAGGGCCGGGCAGTGAAAGGACGGATCATTGCGTTTCCTCCGGTCGTTCGAACTGGGCATCGTCGCGGGCTGCACCGCCCTCGGCATCGAGTGCGCGGACCGTGAAGTCGAAGGCGCTGCGCTGGGCGCCGGCGGCTGGCGCCACGACGAACACGCGCTGTTTGGCGACGCTGTCCGCGGGCACATCGAGGCTGACGGTTGTCGCCTCGCCGCCGCGATTGTCCCCCGTCGATATCCGCGCGTCGGGCAGTCCGGTCAGGCCGATCTCAACGGTGCGCGGGCGCGTTTCCATGTTGCGGATCTTGATGGTGTAGCCGTTGCGGACCGACCCGTCGGACAGGCGGACGTAAAGCGGATTTCGATCCTGCAGCGCGCTGATCCCGATCCGTGTGCGTGTGCCCAGTGCAAACAGCATGGCCAGGCCGATCGCGATCCAGATCGCCGAATAGGCGATGGTGCGCGGGCGCAGCAATGTCCGCCAGCCCGGGCGCGGCGAACCCCCGGCGCGTTCATGCTCACAATCCTCGACGGTGGCATAGTCGATCAGTCCGCGCGGGCGGCCGATCTGCGCCATCGTCTTGTCGCACGCGTCGATGCACAATGCGCAGGTGATGCAGCCGATCTGCGGCCCTTCCCGGATGTCGATGCCGGTGGGGCACACGGCGACGCATTGCAGACAGTCGATGCAATCGCCCGTCGAGACGCCCTCTTCGACGCGTTTGACGCCATGGCGGCGCGGCTCGCCACGCCAGTCCTTGTAGGTGACGATCAGCGACTTCTCGTCGAGCATGGCGCCCTGGATGCGCGGCCAGGGGCACATATAGATGCACACCTGCTCGCGCATGAAACCACCGAAGATGAAGGTGGTCGCGGTCAGGATACCGGCCGTGGCATAGGCGACGAGTGCGGCATCGCCGGTCACGAAGCTGTGCGCCAAGGTCGGGGCGTCGGCGAAATAGAAGATCCACGCGCCGCCGGTCGCGACGGCGATCAGCAGCCATATCGACCATTTTACTAGCCGTCGCGCGATCTTGGAGGGCCCCCAGGGCGCGCGCGCCAGACGGATCTGGGCGTTTCTGTCGCCATCCACCATGCGTTCGACATGCTGGAACAGATCGGTCCACACGGTCTGCGGGCAGGCATAGCCGCACCAGGCGCGGCCGACCGCGGACGTGACCAGGAACAGCCCGATGGCCGCCATGACGAGCAGGCCGACGACATAATAGAATTCGTGCGGCCAGATCTCGATCGAGAACATATAGAAACGACGATTGGCCAGATCGACGAGAACCGCCTGGTCCGGGGCATAGGGGCCCCGATCCCAGCGCAGCCATGGGGTCACGTAATAGATGGTCAGCGTGACCGCCATGACCGTCCATTTCAGGCGACGGAAAAACCCGTCGACCGCCTTGGGATAGACCGCCTTGCGCTTCTCGTAGAGCGATTCCGTGGGGGCGTCAGCGGGGCTGGACATTTGCCTGAACCGCTGGGGCCTGAACCGCTGCCGCGGCCACCGTTGGAGGTGTCGGCTCGCCGCCGCCCAGCGAGTGGACATAGGCAGCGAGCATCTTCACCGTTACCGGGCCGAGCTTCTCCCCCCAGCGCGGCATCACGCCGTAGCGCGCATTGGTGATGGTCTGGGTGATGCTGTCGCTGTCGCCGCCATAGAGCCAGATCGCGTCGGTCAGGTCGGGGGCGCCCAGTTTACGATCGCCCTTGCCGCCGTCGCCATGGCACACCGCGCAATTATTCGCGTAAAGCGCAGCACCCCGCTGTGCGGCTGCATCGGCGGGCTGCTGGCGGGAAATGGTGCGGACGAAGGCGGTCAGGTCGCCGATCTCGGCCGGCTTCAAGATACCGTCGCGGCCGAATGCCGGCATCTGGGAGAAGCGGGTCTTCTCGTGATCGGGATTCCGGACGCCGTGTTCGATCGTATATTCGATGGTCTGCAGGTCGCCGCCCCACAGCCAGTCGTCGTCGTTCAGATTGGGATAGCCTTTGAAACCGGCGGCACCCGATCCGTGGCATTGGACGCAATGAACCTTGAATGCGGCGCGCCCACCCTCGACCGCAGCCTGCATCAGCTGCGGGTTCTGTTCGAGCCGTTCGATCGGCGTGCCCGCCATTGCGAGCATCACCGGTGCGCGGCGCTTCTGTTCGGCCGCCATTTCCGCCTGCAGATCGCCGCGGCTGGACCAGCCAAGCGTACCGCTGGTCGCCCGGTCGATCATCGGCCAGGCCGGATACAGCACGGTATAGCCCAGGGCGAAGACGATCGAAGCGTAGAACGACCACAGCCACCAGCGCGGCAGCGGCGTGTTCAGCTCCTCGATGCCATCCCATTCATGGCCGACGGTTTCGGTTCCGGTCGGCTGATCGATGCGTTTGTCAGCCATGGTCATGTTCCCTGTCGAAGATCATGCGGGCGGCCTCGCGGTGGCGGCGCCTGGCGTCGCCACGGAAGGTCCAGCCAATAAGGAGGAGGAAGACGACGCCCATGAAAATGAGCCCCCAGCTGTCGGCGAAGTGGCGCAACGCGTCGTAGCTCATCGTGGCTGCTCCTGCGGTGCGGCAGCCTCGAAATCGACGAGCGTGCCGAGCATCTGCAGATAGGCGACCAGCGCGTCCATCTCGGTCAGCTTGGCGGGATTTCCGTCGAAATCGCGCTTCTGCGCCTTGGGGTAACGCTTCGCGAAACCGTCGGAATCGAAGTCCGGATCGGCCTGCGCGCGCATATCGTCGTCGGCGGCCGCGATGTCCTTCTCGTCATAGGGAACGCCGGTGCGATACAGCGCACGGAGATGGGCACCCATGCCTTCGGGCTTGATCTCCCGTTCGGTCAGGAAGGCATAGGTCGGCATGATGGATTCGGGCACCACCGAGCGCGGATCCTTCAGATGCTGGACATGCCATTCGTCCGAATAGCGCCCGCCGACGCGCGCCAGATCGGGCCCGGTGCGCTTCGAACCCCATTGGAACGGGTGATCGTACATGCTTTCCGCGGCCAGGCTGTAATGGCCATAGCGTTCCACCTCGTCACGGAAGGGGCGGATCATCTGGCTGTGGCAGTTGTAGCAACCTTCGCGGATATAGATGTTGCGCCCGGCAAGCTCGAGCGGCGTGTAGGGGCGAACCCCATCCACCTTCTCGATGGTCGAATCGATCCAGAAGAGCGGAGCGATCTCGACGATGCCGCCGATCGCCACCGTCACCAGCGCGAGTGCGCCGAGCAGCGTGACATTGCGTTCGATCTTCTTGTGGTCGAGTAGTTTCGCCATGGGTCTGTCCTTATTCGGCGGGTTCGGGTTGCCGGGCGGGCAGCGGACGATCGCGGGCGGGATCGAATGCAGCGTCGGCGAGGGGCTTTTCCGCGCGCAGCCTGCCGGCGATGGTCATCCAGATGTTGAACGCCATGATCAGTGCGCCGGCGAGGTAGAGCAGCCCGCCCGCCGCCCGGATCACGTACATCGGGAACATCGCGGCGGTGACTTCGGAGAAGGCGTAGACGAGGTAGCCGTCGGCGCCATATTCCCGCCACATCAGGCCCTGCATGATGCCGGCCACCCACATCGCGGCCGCGTAGAGGACGATGCCCACCGTCGCGAGCCAGAAGTGCCAGTTCACCATCCGCAGCGAATAGAGCCGCTCACGCGCCCACAGCCTGGGCGTCAGATAGTAGAGCGCGGCAAAGGTGATCATGCCGTTCCAGCCCAGTGCGCCGGAATGGACGTGGCCGATCGTCCAGTCGGTATAGTGGGACAGGCTGTTGACCGCCTTGATCGACATCAGCGGACCTTCGAAGGTGCTCATCCCGTAAAAGGCGAGCGCCAGCACCATCATGCGGATGATCGGATCGGTGCGGACCTTGTCCCAGGCGCCGTTCAGCGTCATCAGGCCGTTGATCATGCCGCCCCAGCTGGGCATCCACAGCATCACCGAGAACACCATGCCCAGCGTCTGCGCCCAGTCTGGCAGTGCGGTGTAGTGCAGGTGGTGTGGACCCGCCCAGATGTAGAGGAAGATCAGCGACCAGAAATGGATGATCGACAGGCGATAGCTGTAGATCGGACGCTCGGCCTGTTTGGGCACGAAATAATACATCATGGCCAGGAAGCCGGCGGTGAGCAGGAAGCCGACGGCATTATGGCCGTACCACCATTGGGTCAGTGCATCCTGGACCCCGGCAAAGGCGGAATAGCTTTTCGATCCGACCAGGCTGACCGGGATCGTCAGGTTGTTGACGATGTGGAGCATCGCAATGGTCAGGATGAAGGCGAGGTAGAACCAGTTCGCCACATAGATATGCGGTTCGCTGCGCTTCAGCAGCGTGCCGACAAAGACCGCCAGATAGGCCACCCAGACGATGGTGAGCCACAGATCGACATACCATTCGGGCTCGGCATATTCCTTGCCTTCGGTGATCCCGAGCAGATAGCCGGTCGCCGCGAGGACGATGAACAGCTGATAGCCCCAGAAGACGAAGCGGGCGAGCGTCGGCAAGGCGAGCCGCGCGCGGCAGGTGCGCTGGACGACGTAGAAGCTGGTCGCGATCAGCGCATTGCCGCCAAAGGCGAAAATCACCGCAGAGGTGTGCAACGGCCGCAGCCGGCCGAAACTGGTATATTCCAGCCCGAGATTGAGCGCGGGAAAGGCCAACTGCAACGCGATGTAGAGCCCCGCCAGGAAACCGGCCAGACCCCAGAAAACCGTTGCGATCACGCCCCATCGGATCGGATCGTCGTCATAGCGGCTCTGATCGGCGGGGGCTTTCGATATCCCGTTTGCGATCGCCGCATAGTCGGCGCGGCCGATCGTGATCCACAGGGCGATCAGCGCGCTTGCGCAGACGATCGCCATATGGACGGCGAAGCCCTGATCGGCCGCGGTGGCGAGCGCGACGAGCGCGATCAGCGCGACCGCGAGCCAGCCGCCCGCCTTGATGAGCAGAGTGTCCATGGGCCTGTTCCCCGTCTCAGTGAGTGTCGTGGGCCGGCGCGAGGCCGGCGATGGAGAGAAGCGCGCGACGATCGCGCAGCACGAAGCGATCGCGCGACGGCAGCGCGATGATCCCGGCCCGGACCAGGCTCGACAGTTGCCGGCTCACCGTCTCGATCGCGAGACCGGTGACATGCGCGATCCGGCCGCGGCTGATCGGCAGGGCATGTGTCCCCTCGGGCGCGTCGGCCCCGGCGAATTCGAGCAGCACCGATGCGATGCGTTCGGCGGCGCTGCCGCGCCCGAGCATGAACAGCCAGTGGCGGGTGTGTTCGAGTTCGTGGAACATCTGGTCGATCAGGCGCGCGCGCAGCGACGGGTTGGTGTCGGCAAAGCGGTTGAACGCCTCGATCGGAAACAGGCAGAGTTCGGTTTCGGTGACCGCGACGGCATTGGCACGCGCGGCGGAGCGGTCGGGGTGGCCGACGACACCGCCGGGGCCGACCATGCCCAGGATCAGTTCGCCGCCGTCGCGCGCATTGCGCGACAAGGTGAGCATGCCCGAGACGACCGTGCCGACAAAGCCGACTTCGTCCCCCTCCCAGAACAATGTCTGGCCCTTGCGCAGGCGGCGGTGGCGGGCGGATCCGGCAAGCGCGTCGCGCGTATCGACCGCAAGCTCGGCGCAGATGGCGGTCTGGCTTACGCGGCAGTCAGCACAGCCCGCCGAGGTCCGCCGGACGCATTGCGCTGCCCCGCCGCCGCCTGTTTCGACCAGTTGCTCCTGATACATCGCGTCCACCTGCGGGACCGATCATCGGAAGTGATGCGTCCTGGTCCCCGGGGCGTCTTGGGATTGGCGGCGCGCCGGCGATATACGGGATTTCCGAAGTATGCGGTGTCAATCGCGGGAATCGGCCGCGTATATAGGCTGATCTGTCGTCAGCTCAGATCCGGTTACCAGGTTTCGCCATAGGGCCGGATCTCCTGTTCGAAGGTCCAGGCGGTCCGGGGCTGGCAGAAAAGCTGCCAATAGGCGTCGGCGATCGCTGCGGGTGGCATCAGCCGGTCGGGGTGCATGGTCTCGATGGCGTCCTCGCCCTCGCGCTGCGCGATCATCTGGCGAACCCATTCGGTATCGACGCCGGCGTCGATGATCAGGTGCGCGACATGGATCTGCTGCGGCCAGAGTTCACGCGCCATCGATTGCGCCACGGCGCGCAGCCCGAATTTGGCGGAGGCGAACGCGGCGTAGCCCTTGCCGCCGCGCAGGCCGGCGGTGGCGCCGGTAAAGAAGATTTTGCCCTGTCCGCGCGGCAGCATGATGCGCGCGGCTTCGCGCCCCGTAACGAAGCCTGCGAAACACGCCATTTCCCAGACTTTGCGGAACACGCGATCGGTGGTGTCGAGGATCGGGAAATTGACGTTCGCGCCGACGTTGAAGATGACGAGCGCCAGCGGAGCCTGCGCATCGGCGTCTTCGAGAAAGGCGGCAACCTCTTCCGGTACGCGTGCGTCCAGCGAGCGCGTTACGATGCTGCCGCCTGCGGCTGCGATTTCGTCGGCGAGCGGTTGCAGCCGGTCGCCATTGCGCCGGCCGGCAAAGATCGTGAATCCCTCGGCCGCGAATTTCCGTGCGATCGCGGCGCCGATATGGTCACCGGCTCCGACGATCGCGACGGTCGCGTCTTGCGGTTTCACGCCACGCTGCCGCTCAGGACGCCGACGGTTTTGCCGGAGACGCGGCGGGTGCCGCTGGCTTCGCCGCGCCGGGGGCGCTCACCCGCCAGATGGTGTTGCCGACATCGTCCGCGACGAGCAGCGCGCCGGTGCGATCCTTGATCACGCCGACCGGGCGGCCCCGGGCCTCGTCGCCGACGAGGAAGCCGGTCAGGAAATCCTGCGGCTTGGCGCCCGGGAGCGGTTTGCCATCGGCGCCGAACGGCACCCAGACCACCTTGTAGCCCGATGCCGGCGTGCGGTTCCACGATCCGTGCAGGCCGATAAAGGCGCCATTCGCATAGGCCGGACCGAGATTGGCGCCGTCGGCAAAGGCGAGGCCGAGCGCGGCCACGTGCGGCCCGAGCGCGAAGTCGGGGCGCTTCACATATTCGAGACGGTCGGGCCGGTACGGCTCGACCCGGCGATCCTCATATCCGCCCCAATAGCTGTTGGGCCAGCCATAGTCGGCGCCGAACTCGATGCAGGTCATATAGTCGGGAACGAGGTCGCCCCCGAGCAGATCGCGCTCGTTGACGGTCGTCCACAGGCATCCGGTCTTGGGTTCATACGCCAGGCCGTTGGGGTTGCGCAGGCCGGTCGCGTAGATACGGAAGCTCTTCTTCGCGGGATCGACCTCGAGCACGGCGGCGCGATTGACCTCTTTGTCGAGGCCGTCTTCCGCGATGTTGGTGGCCGATCCGACAGTGACGTAGAGCGTCTTGCCGTCGGGGCTGGCGATCACGTTGCGCGTCCAATGTCCGTCGGCCCCGGGCAGGTCGACCACTTTGCTGCCCTTGGCGGTGATCTTCGTCTGGCCGGTCTCATAGGGGAAGGCCATCACGGCATCGGTATTGGCGACGTAGAGCGTCGTACCCACCAGCGCCATGCCGAAGGGCGAGTTGAGTCCCTCCAGGAAGACGGTGCGCTGATCGACCTTGCCGTCGCTATCGCTGTCGCGCAGCAGGGTGATCCGATTGGCGGAAGGCACCCCGGCGCCTGCGCGGCCCATCAGCAGGCGCATGATCCAGTTCTTGATGCCGCCAGCCTCACGCGGCGGCGAATTGGTCTCGGCCACCAGCACGTCGCCATTGGGCAGCAGATACATCCAGCGCGGATGATCGAGCTTGTCGGCGAAGGCGTCGAGCGCCAGCCCCTTGGGCGCAGTCGGCTTGGCGCCATTCGGCCAGCCCACCGGATCGGCGATGTTGACGGTCGGCAGCCGCTCGCGGTGCGGCGTGGAAATGGTCGGGTTCGCACCCGTGACCGCTTCGACCGACAGTGCCGCGGGCTGGCCGCGCGACACGAAATAGAATGCCGCGGCAAATCCCAGAAGCAGCAGGACGGTGATGATCACGATGGGCTTTTTCATAGCCCGACCTTATGCCTGCGGGGTTGGTGGTCAAGGGGGTGCGGGCCGGTACTCGCCGGAAAGGCTCTCAACCAATATCTTTAGAGCGATTTCGAGGCAGATGGCATCATCTGCCGGCTCGGAAATCGCGGTGAACAAAGACAAATATGGAGCGGATCTGGTTCATCACGAACCAGATCCGCTCTAGCGCTTCAGATAGCGCGCCACGCAGGCATCCATCACCTGGGTCGGCGGACCCGCCTGTGCGCCAAGCGCCAGACCGCGCACGGCACGACCGGCGAGTTCGGCGACATTGGGGTCACCCGCTGCCTGCACCTCCGCGGAGATGCGGTCGTCGAGAGTCGTGTACAGCCGGGCATAGGCTTCGCCCTTGCCCGCAGGCGACACGTCGCTCGCCTGGTAGATCTGGACCAAGGCGTTGGCGAGCGCATAGCACATCATCCGCGTGTCCGGCGTGTCGGCACCCAGCCCCTTGAATGCGATCGGGCTGGTTTCGGGATAAGCCTTGGCGCAGGGCTGGGTATAGGCCGCGGCAGTCTTCCGTTCGACGATCCCGGCCTGCAGGGCCTGGCCCTGCGCGGCGAGTGCCTTTGCCTTTGTCGGTTCGGCGATGCCGTTGGTCGATGCGCCCAGCAGCAGGAAATGCGCGGCCTGGTTCGCCTGGTCGACGCTCAGCCCTGTGCGCGCCGTCTGTGTCGTGAACAGCGCTAGCCTCGCGGCGTAGCAGGTGGCGGCGCGCGCCTGCGGATCCGCGGGCAGTTCGATGGTCGATGCGCCGCTACAGCCCGAAAGGAGCAGGGCGGTCGCGAGAACACCCGTCAGATGCCTGTTGATCGCCATGCCATCGATGCTCCTCGATCCGGGGTCAGATGTCGTCGACCGCGATCGCCGGCGGCGGGGGATGAAGCCGCACGCGGGTGACGCGCCGTTCATCGCCCTGGGTGATCTCGATCTTCCAGCCGCTTTCATGCTCCACCGCCTCGCCGGGCTGGGGAACATGGCCCGCCAGCACGACGGCCAGGCCGCCTATGGTGTCGACATCCTCTTCGACCTCGGCAAGCCGGGCGTCGATCTGCTCGGCGACATCCTCCAGTTCGGCGCGGGCATCGGCGTCCCAGCTGCCGTCCTCGCGCGCGACGATCATCTCCTCGCGCTCGTCGTCATGCTCATCCTCGATATCGCCGACAATCTCCTCGACGAGATCCTCGATCGTCACCAGCCCTTCGGTGCCGTCATATTCGTCGAACACCACCGCCAGATGGGTGCGCGTGGTGCGCATCTCGGCCAGCAGGTCGAGCACGCCCATCGTCTCGGGCACGAAGCGCGGCTGGCGCAGCAATATGGTGATGTCGGTCGGTTCCTCGCGGCCCTCCGCCAGGATCACGAACACGTCCTTGATATGGATCATGCCGATGATCTGGTCGAGATTCTCGCGATAGACCGGCACGCGGCTATGGCCATGCTCGGTGAACAGCGCGACCAGCTCGCGGAAGGTCGCCGTCTCCGGAATGGCAATGATATCGGCGCGCGGCACCGCGATATCGCCCGCATCGCGCTCGCCGAAATGGAGCAGGTTCCGCAGCATCTGGCGCTCGATCGGCGAAAGGTCGCCATCGGCCTTTCGGCCGTTGTCGTCCTCATGCTCCTCGATCGCTTCCTCGATCTGGTCGCGGAGCGTCGGCTCGCTCTCATTTCCGAAGATGAGGGACCGAAGTCCCCTCCACAATCGGCCGCTGCTACTGTCGCCGTTCCCGGAATCGTCTGGCATCGCTTTGACGTGTCAGTCCCTGTTGTACGGGTCCGCCAGCCCGATCGATGCGAGCGCGCGTGTCTCCAGCGCCTCCATCGCTTCGGCCTCGGCCTCGCCCTGATGATCATAGCCTAGCAAATGGAAGGTGCCATGGACAATGAGATGTGTGGCATGATCGGCTACGCTGATCTCCTTTTCGGCGGCTTCGCGCTCGCAGACGCCGCGCGCAAGGACGATATCGCCCAGAATCGCTTCGCCATCGTCGGTATTGGCCAGCGTTTCGAGCAGATCGGGCTGGACCATCGGAAAGGACAGGACGTTGGTCGGCTTGTCCTTTGCGCGATACTGGGCGTTGAGTTGCTGCACCTCGTCGTCGTCGGTCAGGCGCACGGTCACCTCGACACAGAAGGCGCGCGTCAGCCAGGCAGCATGGGGGCTGTGCTCGATCGCCAGACGCACGGCGGCGTCGGCGAGCGAGTCCCAGTCGGCGCCGTCGTCCCAGTCAGGTTCCGCCTGAACGGCAATATCGAGCATCAGGCGTCCGGCCCCTCATAGGCCTGGACGATCTTGCCGACGATCGGGTGGCGGACCACATCGGCGGCGTTGAAGCGGATCACCGAAATGCCGCCGACGTCGCTGAGCTTGCCGACCGCGTCGGCCAGACCGGATTTGGTGATGTCGGGCAGGTCGACCTGACGCGGATCGCCGCAGACGACCATGCGGCTGCCCTCGCCGAAGCGGGTCAGGAACATCTTCATCTGCGCCGGCGTGGTGTTCTGCGCTTCGTCGAGGATGATGAAGGCATTGGCGAGTGTGCGGCCGCGCATGAAGGCGATCGGTGCGATCTCGATTTCGCCCGATGCGATGCGCCGCTCGACCTGTTCGGCCGGCAGCGTGTCGTACAGCGCGTCGTAAAGCGGGCGGAGATAGGGATCGACCTTCTCCTTCATGTCGCCCGGAAGAAATCCCAGCCGTTCGCCCGCCTCGACCGCGGGGCGCGACAGGATAAGCCGGTCGATCGATCCGGTGATGAGCTGGCTGACCGCCTGCGCCACCGCAAGATAGGTCTTGCCGGTGCCCGCCGGACCAAGCGCGAAGATGATCTCGTCCCGCGCCAGCGCATGCATATAGGCGATCTGCGTCGTTGAACGCGGCACGATCGTCTTCTTGCGCGTGCGGATCATCACGCTGGGCGGTTCGGCGATATCCTGGCGGATGATGCCGTCCAGCATCGGTTCGGACGACATCGAGATCACGGCCGCCACCATGCCGGAATCGATATCCTCGCCATGCACGATCCGGTTGTAGAGGCCGGTCAGCACGTCGCGCGCGCGGCCGGCAGCGGCGGCTTCACCCTCGATCTGGATCTTGTTGCCGCGCGCGGCGATATAGACGCCGAGCCGGTTTTCTATGGCGACCAGATTCTGGTCATACTCGCCGAACAATCGGCCGAGGAGCTGGGGCTTTTCGAAGACGATCTCGAGACGCGAGCGATCGCCGATCTGGGCTTGCACTGGCTTGCGCGACATAAGGCTCCTTGAGCAGCGTCCGCGGGACGCGGCCGCCCGCTCTGGACGATGCTACAATGATGCGATGACGACATTGTGTCCATCGCCAGCGTTTGTGGACCGAAAAATTACTGCGGTGCTGTCGCCCAAAGGGCACAGCCCCTCATGCCGCGCGACGTTCCGTGGCAACCCCGATCAGGCTGTTGGGTGCGGCCGAGACCAGCTCGACCGAAAGCAGCGATCCGGCTTCGGGGCCGTTTTCGACGATCACCGACTGCAGCCAGGGCGATTTGCCGAGCTTCTGGCCGGGACGTTTACCGTCGCGTTCGATCAATATGTCGGTGACGCGGCCGACGCTTGCGCGGTTGAAGCGATGCTGCTGCTCGTTGAGTAGCGCCTGAAGCGCCTGAAGTCGCTCGTCCATCACCTCAGGCGCGATCTGATCGTCCATGACGGCGGCAGGCGTGCCGGGGCGCGGCGAATATTTGAACGAATAGGCCATGGCATAATCGACATCGCGGACGATCTGCAGCGTCGCTTCGAAATCGGCATCGCTTTCACCCGGGAAACCCACGATGAAATCGCCCGATACCGCAATGTCGGGCCGTACTGCGCGCACGCGTTCGATGATCCGCAGATAGCTGGCGGTCGAATGGCTGCGGTTCATCGCCTTGAGGATCGTATCGCTGCCCGACTGTACCGGCAGATGCAGGAACGGCATCAGCGCCGGAATGTCGCGATGCGCGGCGATCAGCCCGTCGGTCATGTCGTTGGGATGGCTGGTGGTGTAGCGGATGCGCGCGATTCCGGGGATCAGCGCGATCGCCTCGATCAGGTCGTGCAGCCCACGTCCGCCCCCAAGTCCATCATCATCGCTCCAGGCGTTGACGTTCTGGCCGAGCAAGGTGATTTCGCGGGCGCCGCCATCCGCCAGCGCCTTGGCTTCGTCGACGATATCGCCCCACGGACGGCTGATCTCGGCGCCGCGCGTATAAGGCACCACGCAATAGGTGCAGAATTTGTCGCACCCCTCCTGCACGGTCAGGAATGCGCTGGGCCCCTGGCGGCGTGCGCGGCGGGGCAATATGTCGAACTTGGATGCCGCGGGCATATCGGTGTCGAGGGCATGGCCGCCCGCCGCGGCGCGCGCGACGAGATCGGGCAGCCGGTGATAGGCCTGCGGGCCGACGACAATGTCGACCTGCGGGGCCCGGCGCTGGATCTCCGAACCTTCCGCCTGCGCGACGCAGCCGGCGACCGCGATCATCTGGCGTCGGCCAGCGGCGCGCTTCGCCATCCGGCCGATGTCCGAATAGACCTTCTCCACCGCACGCTCGCGGATATGGCAGGTGTTGAGCACGACCAGGTCGGCGCTGTCGGCGTCGGTGGCGGTCAGCCCCTGGGCGCCGAGCATCTCGCCCATGCGTTCGCCGTCATAGGCATTCATCTGGCAGCCGAAGGACTTGACGTGAAAGGTCTTCGGGGCGGGGTTTGCAGGATCGGTCATCGCTGGCGCCTATACAGCGATGGCTCAGGAAGCGGAAGCCAGCGCCTCCGCAATCCGGTCGCGCGCTTCGGCGGCGATCGCCTTGCGATCGGCACAGCTGGTGGGGTCGAACGGTTCCAGGAAGGTCAGGCGTGCGCTGAACGTGCCGCGACGCTTCAGCACGCGTGCCGCATTCTCCCCGCCGGGCTCCTCGCCGACCCATGCGATATCGGGCATCGCATCGCGATAATCGATCAGCACCGGCTGAACCCGCATGTCGCGAGGCGGCGGCGAAAGCACCGCAAGCAAGGATGCCTTGAAAGGCAGCAATCCCTGGCCATCGCTGGTGGTGCCCTCGGGAAAGATGGTGATCGGCTGGTGCGCCTCGACCGCGGCGCGCACGGCTTCCACCTGTGCCGCGACGGATCGGCGATCGGTGCGTGCGACGAAGACGGTGTTGTTGAGCGTGGCCAGCCAGCCGACGACCGGCGTGCGCGCGACGTCGTCCTTGGCGACGAAGGCGGTGCCGGTGGCGCCCGCCATCACCAATATGTCCATCCAGCTCAGGTGATTGGCGATGAAGAGCACATCGCGCCTGAGCGGCCGCCCCCGAATCTCGATCGTCGCGCCGAAGATGCGTGCGACGCCGCCCAGAAAAAGACGGGGCCAGGGGGATGGCTGGCGAACAAGCCGCCAGAGGCTATGGGCGGGCAGGCAGAGGATCAGCAGCAGCAGTGCCGCTGTCAGCCGTGCGAACAGTCGGAAAGGGCCGAGCGGGTCAGCTCTTGCGATCGAGAGCGACGCCATAGAGCTCCATGCGGTGATCGACGAGCCGGTAACCGAGCTTCTCCGCGATCTGCTTCTGCAGTGCTTCAAGTTCGGGATCGACGAATTCGATCACCTTGCCGGTCTCGACATCGATCAGATGGTCGTGATGCGCCTCCGGCGCCGCTTCGTAGCGCGCCCGGCCATCGCCGAAATCATGGCGTTCAAGGATGCCTGCCTCTTCGAACAGGCGGACGGTGCGATAAACGGTGGCGATCGAGATGCCGGGGTCGATCGCGGCCGCGCGTTCGTGCAGCTTCTCGACGTCGGGATGATCCTCGGCCTCGGATATGACGCGCGCGATGACGCGGCGCTGTTCGGTGATCCTCAGGCCATTTTCATGGCACAGGGCTTCGACGTCGATCTTGCGGCTCATAATTCTCGCTCTTTTTGCCCCGAAGTCCCCATATGGGAAACCCTAGCCGCTTTTACAGGTGACGAAAAGGGCGGCGGCACGAAGGGACGTGCCGCCGCCCTTTTTGTGAGATTGGGAAAGCGCTCTTCCGCGCTTTCTCAAACCGGCTCTCAGCGCTTGCGGCGCTTGGTGCCGAGGCCGATCTTCTTGGCGAGCGAACGACGCTGTTCGGCATAGTTCGGCGCGACCATCGGATAGTCGGCGGGCAGGTTCCACTTGGTGCGGTACTGCTCTGGGGTCATCTGATAATGGGTCATCAAATGCCGCTTGAGCATCTTCAGCTTCTTGCCGTCTTCCAGACAGACGATGAAGTCGGGTTTCACCGAAGCGCGCACCGATACGGCGGGCTCCTGCTTGACTTCGGGGGCAACCTCAGGCGTGCCGAGGCCGGCAAGCGCACCGTGAACATTCTGGATGAGAAGCGGCAGATCGGAGACAGCGACGCTATTGTTGCTGACATGCGCCGCAACGATGTCTGCGGTCAGCGTGATCAGCGTTTCTGAAAGCTCATTATGCTCGTCCATATTTCTCTCTTCTGAACGGATTCGCGGCGCAAGGGGATCGCGGCGCGCGCGTTGCTTAGACGCGGGTCAGGCGACTGACAATAAACGGAAGAGGATTTTTTCGAATGTCAGAGCGGCAAACTATAAGTGTGCGCATCGAATAGATCGCTATTAACTCCGCGATAATAATTAGGACGCTCGCCAACTTTTGAAAAGCCGTTTGCAGTGTAAAGGCTCAGGGCGGGATTGTTTGATCTTACCTCCAGAAACAGTCGGGTGGCGCCGCGCCGCTTCGCTGCCTGCGCCACGCCTGCAATCAGTTTGCGGCCGACGCCTTGTCTCTGTGCATCGGGATGAACCGCGATCAGCAGCAACTCGGCCTCGTCGACGATCGCGCGGGTCAATGCAAAACCGGCGGGCCGCCCGTCGAGCTCGGCCATCAGCAGCCATGCGGTCGGGGTCGACAGGATTCCGGCGCATTGAGCAGAGGTCCATGCCTCGCCATAGGCGGGGTCGAACGCGGCGCGCATGATCTCCATCACCGGGCCGAGAAAGGTCGCATCCGCGCTTGCCACCCGTACCACGCCGCCCGCCATGTTCACGCCATCGGCTTGGCGTCCGGCGCGCGGCCGTAGATCGGCACGGCCGGCAGCGCCCGGAGTTCGGGGGGGAGGGCAACGACGTGCGCCGCAGTGACGCCCGCTGGAATGGCTTCGCCCGATCCGCGCGCCGCGACGAGCGTCGCGGCTGCGCTGCCGACGATGCGGATATCGGGGGCGAAGTGCGCCGCGTCTGCGGGGGGGAGCGATGCAAGATCGGACAGGGGCTTCATCGGCTCCTTCGTGAAGCGCTGAACGAAGAGCTGACCATGCCCGCCGTCGATCGCGACCGCAAGTGTCTCGACGCCGCTCCAATCCGCACCCGCGGCGATCAGCGACAGCGAGGAATAGCCGCGCACCTCCGCTTGCCAGGCAAGGCCGAGCGCGCGTGCGGCGGCCAGGCCGACACGGACCCCGGTGAAGCTGCCGGGGCCGCAATCGACCAGGATCTCGTCGGCGCGGCCCTTGTCGGGCAGTGCCGCGATCATCGGGATCAGCCGTTCGGCATGGCCGCGACCGACATCCTCATGTGCCGCGGCGACGACTGCGCCGTTCTCGATCAACGCGATCGAGCAGGCGCCGGTCGCGGTTTCGATGACGAGCGTGCGCATCGGGCCGAGCGGGCCTCAGGCGATCGTGTTGAACCGCTCGAAGGCGGGGCGGGGCAGGCGACCGAAGATGGTCGCCGGGTCGCCATAACCGAGCGTCGAGATGAAGTTGGACTTCACATTGGGCGTGTCGCCGAAAAATGCCGCGTCGACCGCGGCATTGTCGAAGCCCGACATCGGCCCGGTGTCGAGCCCGAGTGCGCGGGCGGCGAGGATGAAATAGCCGCCCTGCAGCGAGCTGTTGCGCAGCGCCGCGACTTCGCGCGCCGCCGGATCGGGAAACCAGTCGCGTGCCTCGGGCGCATGCGGGAACAGGTCGATCAGCTGTTCGTGGAAATCCACGTCCATGCCGATGATCACGGTGACGGGCGCCTTGGCGATCTTCGCGCCATTGGTGCCGCTCGACAATGCGGCCAGCCTGTCCTTCGCCTCCTGGCTGACGCACCAGACCAGGCGCGCCGGCAGCATGTTCGCGGATGTGGGGCCCATCTTCATCAGTTCCCAGATCGCGTGGAGCTGGTCTTCGGTCACGGGCGTGTCGAGGTAACCATTATAGCTGCGCGCGTCACGGAACAGCGTGTCGAGAGCATCCGGCGAGAGCGGCTGGCCCATGATCGATCTTTCCCCTGATTATATGGAATATGACGGTGGTTCAGACTGCCTGGACGTCCGTTACTTCGGGCACATAATGCTTCAGCAGCGATTCGATGCCGTGCTTCAGCGTCGCGGTCGACGATGGGCAGCCCGAACAGGCGCCCTGCATCTTGAGATAGACGGTGCCCTTGTCGAAGCCGCGATAGATGATGTCGCCGCCGTCATTGGCGACGGCCGGGCGGACGCGCGTGTCGATCAGCTCGCGGATCTGCGCGACGATGTCGGCATCCTCGGGATCGTCCTGGAACGCATCTTCGGCCGGCACGGTGATGCCCGCCGCGCTTCCGGCGCGGAACAGCGGCATTTCCGCCGAGAAATGGTCGAGCAGGACCGACAGGACCTGCGGCTTGAGATCGCTCCAGCCAACGCCCGGTGCGGCGGTGACCGATACGAAATCGCTGCCGAAGAACACCCCGACCACGTCGCCGAGCGAAAACAGCTCTTCCGCCAAGGGCGACGCTTCGGCCTCTTCGGGGGAGGCGAAGTCGCGCGTGCCTGCGTCCATCACCTTGCGGCCGGGCAGGAATTTGAGCGTCGCCGGGTTCGGCGTGGTTTCGGTCTCGATCAACATGGGGCTCATGTGGGGCTGCGGAGGGGGACGATCAAGGCAATTCTGCCAGCCAGCGTTCGATCATCGTACGGCCGGCCGCAACACAGTCCGGACCGAGCCGGTCATAATCCGCTCGCATCGTCGGGCCGTTCAGGCCGAGCGCTGCCAGGCTGTCGGTCGAATTTTCGATCCAGTGATCGATGCGCGGATCGATCCCCATTTCGGCATGGAATTGCAGTGCGAGCAGCGTGTTTCCGCGACGGAACGCCTGATGGGCATAACGGTCGCTGCGTGCGAGCCATTCGGCGTCGGGGGGCAGATCGAACGTATCGCCATGCCAGTGAAGAACCGGTGTTTCGCCAAGCGCGTCCAGCGGACTTGCTGTGCCGGCGTCCGTCACCGCGACCGGATGGAAGCCGATTTCCTGTTCCGGCCCCCGATAAACCTCGGCACCCAGCGTCGCCGCGACGATCTGCGCGCCCAGGCAGACGCCCAGCGTCGGACGATCGGCGTCGAGCCGGCGGCGCAGCCGTTCGATCTCGTGATCGATCCAGGGATGCGCGTCGCGTTCGTACACGCCCATCGGCCCGCCCATCAGCAGGACGAGGTCGGGCGATACGAGATCGGCCTCGGGAAAGGCGGGATCGGCCACGTCGATGCGGTCGAGCACATAGCCCGCGCGTTCGATCGGCTCGCGGAAACCGGCGATACCCTCATAGGGGACGTGCCGGACGATCAATGCGGTCTTGGTCACGCTGCTCTCATGCCGAGCGACGAGGAGATTCGCAAAGTGCTTTTCCTATCGCACGACTAGAAAAAGCTATCGCGGCGTGCGGCTGAGACGGGTCATCAGGATCGCGCCGCGCTTCGCCTGGCGGCCGAAGCTCGACAGATCGACCGCCTCGCCGGGCGCGTGGCTGCCGGAGCCAGACGGGCCCAGGCCGACCAGCCCCGCGACATCGTTCGCGACGAAGCCGATATCGCCGGCGCCGCGCTTCAGCGGATCGAGCGGGGCCATTTCGGCCAGGCCGAGATCGCGATTCACGCCATTGAGCTGGCCCAGGAGCGCGCGGTTGCCTTCGGTCGGCGCCATTGCGGGATAGCCGCCGGGATCGAAGCTGATCTCAGCCTTGGCACCGGTCAGCGGGCGAGCGACGATCGCGGTCATCTTTGCCTTCACCCGCTCGATCTGGTCGTTGGACAATGCACGCAGGTCGCCGCGCGCCGTTGCGGTGGCGGCGATGATGTTGGATTTGCCGGCGACGGTGCCGGCGATCCTGCCTTCGTTCAGCGCCACGTCGCTGCCGCCCGCGATCAGCCCGACATTGAAGGTCAGATTGGGTTCGGGCAGCTCGGTGCGGAATGCGGTGACGATCTTCGCCAGGCCATAGATCGCGCCGTCGCCGACGCCGGGCGCGAAGATGCCGCTGGAATGGCCGCTCTTCGCGGTCACCGTCACCGTCCAGCTGTCGCTGCTGCGCCGGGCGATCGAGCCCATGTCCTTGCCATCCTCGATGCTCAGTCCCTCGAAGTCGAGCGCGGCGTCGGCGCGCTTGCCCGCCTCGATCAGGTCGCGGCGCGCCACCTCGATCGGATCGCCCGCATCCTCCTCGTCGCCGGTCAGCACCACTTCGATATCGGCGTCCTTCAGCGTGCCGGCCGCATGCATCGCCCGCAGCGCCATCACCATCACGACGATCCCGCCCTTGTCGTCGCCGGCGCCCGGACCGATGCCCTGATCGCCCTTGCGCGTGAAGCCGCGAAACGGCGATGCGGGCTCGAACACCGTATCGAGATGGCCGATCAGCAACATGCGCTTGCCGCGGCCATTGCCCTTGTGGACGGCGATCAGATGCCCGGCGCGTTTGGTCTCGGTCATCGGCACCCAGCGTACCGCGAAGCCCAGCGGCTCCAGTTCGGCGCGCATCATCTCGCCAACCTTGGTCACACCCTCGGGATTGAGCGAACCGGAGTTCTGGTTGACCAGCTTTTCGAGCAGCGCGATCGACCGATCCTGATCGGCATCGACGGCGGCGGCGATCTTGCGTTCGGCAGGTGCAAGGGCAGCGTGTGCGGGGACGGCGAGGAGTGCGACGGCGAGGGGAGCGAGCAGGATCTTCATGTCGCGCTTGTGCTGGAAGTCGTGACGTCGGGCAAGGGATGAGCGGATCAGTCCGGGGCCTGCGCTCCGGCGGGCGGCGCGACATAACGACCCATGAAGAGGATCGTCCTGGTTCGCCCGTCACGCAGCAGGAACATGAATGGCTTGTCCGCGCGGAAAATATAGGGCGGCGGCGGTGGGGGGGCGGTGGATTTGCCCGTGACGATTATATCCATAAGAACGGCAGTTGCGGCGGCCGCTTCCGAGCCATTCTCATCGGCATCCAGAAAAGTCTGGTGGATGACTTTGCTGATCTTCAGGCCGACGGCGTCCTCCACTTCGCCGGGATAGGGTATCTGCGCCATCCCGGAGAAATCGGCAAAATCCGAGAACGGTGTTTTCATGCCCAGGTTTTGCAGGGTGTCCACAAGGTCGTTGCGCCACTTGAGCGACATGCGGGGAAAGGTGAGGATCGTATCGCGCGGCTCGGCGGCGTCGAGTTTGTCGAGCCATTCCGACATGGCCTCCGGAATAAGGCCTTTCTCGAAACCGGGCAGGGCCCGCGCCGATTTCGGCATGAGCACGATCATACTGACGTCGGAGCGATCATAGGGGATCGCGATGGCCTGGACGCCGGCAAATTCCGCAACGGCGAAATGCGACCGCAACTGCATCAGAGGCGTTGTCAATTTGCGGCCGTCCAACGCAGTGAACGCGCCATTCTTTGTCAGCGCTCGAGGGAAGGGCACGTGCCAGTTGCCTTTCCAGTAGATCGTGTTGACCAAAGCGGCGCGCGTCAGGACAGTGATGTCCGGCTCCGCAAGCAGCTCCTTGATCTTGTCGTTGGTGTGCGTCTCGACCCAGGCATTGATTTTCAGCCGCGCCGCATCGGGATCTGCTCGGAAGTTCACGCGCTGCAGCCCGGCTTCGTAATGCGCCGCCATATCGGCGGCGAAATCGTCGCGCAGCGGCATTCCGTCCTGGAGCCACAGGCTGTTGGCGATCATCAGGCGATTGTTCGCCGACAGATAGTTGAGATGCTTCAGCAAGCGACCATTTGCGGGCGCGTACGCCTTGGCATCAGCGAAATAATGCATTCCCGCCTTCAGCTCTTCGGCGGTCGGGCCGACCGCGCCGCGATAGGCGAGGCCGACCGCGATCGAGACGCTCGCGGGCGACAGGAACAGATTCTCGGCGGGTTGGATCGATGCCTTGTACAGGTGTATCGAGAAGCGGTTGATGCCCGCGGCGGCCTGAGCGGCGTCCGCGTCGACCGGTACGACGGGACGGTATGCCGGCGGCGCCGGTTCGCTATCCGCAACCTGCGCCGATGCGGGCGCGAAAGTCCAAGCGAGCAACAGAGCGCACAGTTTGGCCGATTTCATGTGATGCATCCCCCTGCTGCCCGCGTATCGCGCAATGGTTCAGCAATGGTGAAACGGGGCCGGTCCTGCGTCGTAAGGCTTGTTGCCGGGACCAGCCAATGTTGGCCCTTCCGATACCGGGGTGACGTGCGGGCTTGGGTTGATGCTGCCACTTTCCCGCCCTCTGCCTTGCTTTTGCCACGGTCTTCGACCATATGCGCCGCAGCGCACAAGGCCGGTGGACCGGCCCTGCTCATATTCGGCAGCGTGAACGCCCGGTTTCCCGGGGCCGGCCGAAACCAGATGCGCTTTTGCCCAAGGCTTCCCTTTTCACGCGGGTCGTCATCGAACCCCGCGGTTCGTGCGCCAGCGATGGCGCGCGCCTCGCATAGATTGTGAGTTACAGATTTGACCAACTTTACCCAGCTTGGCCTTGCCGAGCCGATCCTCAAGGCGCTTGCCAGCAAGGGCTATGACAAGCCCACGCCGATCCAGGAAAAGGCGATCCCGTCGCTGCTCGAAGGCCGCGACCTGTGCGGCATCGCGCAGACCGGCACCGGCAAGACGGCGGCTTTCGCGCTGCCCAGCCTCGATTATTTCCACAAGAATCCGAAGCCGACCCCGCTTGGCGGTTGCCGTATGCTCGTGCTGTCGCCGACGCGCGAACTGGCCAGCCAGATCGCGGCCTCGTTCCGCGACTATGCGCGCTTCATGCGCCTGTCGGTCGAGACGGTGTTCGGCGGCGTGCCCGTCGGCAAGCAGATCCAGCGCATGCGCGCCGGCGTCGACATCCTCGTCGCCACGCCCGGCCGCCTGCTCGACCTGATCGAGCAGCGTGCGCTGACGCTGAAGGACGTCGAGATCTTCGTGCTCGACGAAGCCGACCAGATGATGGACCTCGGTTTCATCGTGCCGATCAAGCGGATCGACAAGATGCTGCCGCGCAAGCGCCAGAGCCTGTTCTTCTCGGCCACCATGCCCAAGGCGATCTCCGAACTGGGCGATCGTTTCCTGACCGATCCGGTCAAGGTGTCGGTCGCGCCGCAGTCGTCGACTGCCGAGCGCGTCCGCCAATATGTCACCTTCGTCAACGCCAAGGAAAAGCAGGCCCTGCTGACCCTGACGCTGCAGAACGAGAAGATCGAGCGCGCGCTGATCTTCACGCGGACCAAGCATGGCGCCGACCGCGTGGTGAAGCATCTCCACGCCGCGAACATCGGCGCGGCTGCGATCCACGGCAACAAGAGCCAGCCGCAGCGGACCGCCGCGCTTGGCGCGTTCCGCTCGGGTGAGATCAAGTTCCTCGTCGCGACCGACATCGCGGCGCGCGGCATCGACGTGCCCGGCGTCAGCCATGTCTTCAACTTCGAGATGCCGAATGTGCCCGAGCAATATGTCCACCGCATCGGCCGCACCGCGCGCGCCGGCGCCGAGGGCGTTTCGGTGAGCTTCGTCGACAATGACGAGAAGAACTGGCTGCGCCAGATCGAGCGTCTGACCGGCGTGAAGCTGGACAGCATTCCGCTGCCCGAGAATTTCCTGGTCGAAGCGGCGAAGCTGCCCAAGGCGGCACCGTCGACCCGTTCGGAGCAGCCGCAGGGCCGCGGTCCGCGCGGTGGCGAGCGCCGCCACGACGGCCGTTCGGCGCCTGCCGGTGCGCCCGAAAAGACCAAGCGTCCGTTCCGCCGGCGCGGTCCGGTCGGCGCGCACAAGGGTGCGGTGAAGAAGTTCGGCGGGCGGTAACGCCTTCTATCGGACTCGCAGTGGTTCACGCCGAACCACAGCGAGTCCGGATTTCCTTCGTTTATCGGGATTTTCGGGCCGGCAGGTGTTTCACCTGGCGGCCCGAAATCTATCTGCGGGAGAGGCTTTCCCCGACTTTCCCGAATCCGTGTTGGCAAGGTTCATCTTTGCCCGGTAGGATCGCGCGCATGAAGTTCCAGTATCGGCGCCTGGCGCGCTTCGCCGTCCTTCCCCTCATCGCGAGCATCGGTTTCTCGACATCGGGGCTGCTTGCGCGGGATCCCGCGAAAACCGGTGCGGCGAGCGCGGCGCCGGCCGCGCCCGCGCCGCGGCCGGCGCCCTGGCTTTACGTCAACAGCGACGTGCCGCAGGAAAAGGCCTGGTTGTTCGGTACGCTGGACAACGGCCTGCGCTATGCGATCCGCCGTAATGCCGTGCCGCCGGGCCAGGTCTCGATCCGTGTGCGGATCGACGCGGGCTCGCTGATGGAAGACGATAGCGAACTCGGCTTCGCCCATTTCCTCGAGCATCTTTCGTTCCGCGGATCGAAAGAGGTGCCCGAACTGGAGGCGAAGCGGATCTGGCAGCGGCTGGGCGCGACCTTCGGGTCGGACAGCAACGCGTCGACCACGCCGACCGAGACGGTCTACAAGCTCGATCTGCCCCAGGCGAGCACCACCAGCGTCGACGAGAGCCTTCGTATTCTCGCGGGCATGATGGATTCGCCCAATATCAGCGATCAAAGCGTGAATTCCGAGCGCGCGGTGGTGCTGGCCGAGCAGCGCGAACAGTTCGGTGCCGCGGTGAAGGTGGGCGATGCTCTGCGCGCGCATTTCTTCAACGGGCAGAAGCTCGCCAAAAGATCGCCGATCGGCACGACGGCAACGCTGACCGGCGCGACCGCTGCTGGATTAAAGGCGTTCCACGATCGCTGGTATCGCCCCGAGCGTACGGTCGTCGTCATTTCCGGCGATCTCGATCCGGCCGCGATGGAGGCGATGGTGCGCAGCCGCTTCAGCGGCTGGAAGGGCGATGGCCCGGCCCCGAAGGATCCGGATTTCGGCACGCCCGACATGAAGGCGCCTGCCGCCGCCGCAGTGGTCGAACCCAGCTTTCCCACCATGGTGCAGATGGCGGTGCTCCGGCCGTGGGAAACGGTCGAGGATACGATCTCGTACAATGAAGGGTTGATGGTCGACGCGATCGCGCTGCGCATCATCAATCGCCGCCTGGAAACGCGGGCACGCGCCGGCGGCAGTTTCCTGCAGGCGCAGGTCGATCAGGAAGATGTGTCGCGTTCCGCCGACACCACGACGGTGTCGCTGGTGCCGATCGGCGACGACTGGCGCGCCGCGCTGCGCGACGTTCGTGCCGTGATCGCGGAAGCGACCACCGCACCGCCGGGCCAGGCCGATATCGAGCGCGAAGTGAGCGAGTTCGATCTTGCGCTGCTCGGTCAGGTCGAAAATGCCGGCGCAGAGCCCGGCTCGAAGCAGGCCGACGATCTCGTCCGTGCCGTCGACATCCGCGAGACCGTGACGACGCCGCAGGGTGCGCTCGACATCTTCCGCGGCGCCAAGCGACTGTTCACGCCCGAACGGATTCGCGATGCCACCAAGCGTCTCTTCACTGGCGCGGGTCCCCGCATCTTGCTGATCACGCCGAAAGCACTGCCCAACGCGACCCAGCTTGCGACCGCGGCTCTTTCCGAAACGGTGAGCGCAACGACGCTGGGCGCCAATGCCCGCGCGGTGACGTTCGACGATGTGCCCAAGCAGGGAACGCCCGGAACGGTGGTCAGCCGCGCCTCGCTCACCCAGCTTCCGATCGAGACGGTCAAGCTGTCGAACGGCGTCAATCTGATCCTGTTCCCCAATCAGGGTGAGCCCGGCAAGATCTATGTCTCGGTCCGCTTCGGCAATGGCTACAAGGCACTGCCCGCCAAACGCGAAACTTTGGCCTGGTCGGGCCCAATGGCGCTTGTCGGCACGGGCATCGGCGATCTCGGGCTTGAGGAGCTCGACCGGCTGACCAATGGGCGCAAGATCAACATGGGTGTGTCGATCACTGAGGATGCGTTCGTGCTGAGCGCGGAAACGCGTGCTCCCGATCTTGCCGACCAGTTGAAACTGCTCGCGGCCAAGCTCGACAAGCCGGGCTGGGATCCTGCGCCGATCGTCCGCGCGCGCGCACAGCTTCTTGCCAGCTACGAGATCATGAGTGCGTCGCCGGGCAATGTGCTGACGCGCGATCTCGACGCGTTGATCCGTGGCGGCGATCCGCGCTGGACGACGCCCGATCGCAAGGAGATCGAATCGCTCACGCCCGAGACCTTCCGCGCAATGTGGGAGCCTCTTCTCGCCACCGGACCGATCGAGGTGCAGATCTTCGGCGACTTCAAGACCGAGGATGCGGTGAATGCCGCGCTCGCTACCTTTGGCGCGATGAAGCCGCGCGGCCCCGCGCCGATCGAACCTGGCAGCGCCTTGACCGGCGTGCCTGCGCATGTCGCGAAGCCGGTGATGCGCACGCATAGCGGCCCGCCCGAGCAGGCGGCGGCGGTGATCGCCTGGCCGACGGGCGGCGGGCTTGGCAACGTCGTCGAATCGCGCAAGCTGGAAGTGCTGGCCGCCGTGTTCAACGACCGTTTGTTCGATCAGCTGCGCAACGCGGCGGGTGCCAGCTACAGCCCGACGGTCGCCAGCCAATGGCCGACCGGCATGGACAATGGCGGCTATCTGATCGTGCTGGGGCAGTTGAAGCCCGAGGGTGTCGACCTGTTCTTCAAGCTCAGCCGCGAGATCGCGGCGGATCTGGCGGCAAAGCCGATCGAAGCGGACGAACTGGCGCGCACCCTGGGGCCCATCAAGCAATATTATGCGCGTGCGGGGACGGCGAACCAGTTCTGGCTGCGGCAGACGGCCGGCTCGTCACGCGATCCACGCCGGATCGAGGCGATGAACACGCTGGCACGCGATCTGATCCAGATCACGCCGCAGCAGATCCAGGAAACGGCCAAGCGCTATCTGACGCCGGGCAAGGACTGGTCGATGGTGGTGCTGCCTCAGGCAACGGCGAAAGCGCCGGCGAAAAAGCCGGCGGCGCGCTGAGGGGAGAATAACCCATCGGAATCATCCGTTTGGGCTGAGCCAGTCGAAGCCCTGTCCTTCTTTGGTATTGAGCCCATAGAAAGAACAGGGCTTCGACAGGCTCAGCCCAAACGGGGTGTCGCCGAGGACGTAGCCTGAAAGCCCGGCTTATTGCGCCGGATAACGCTCGAACACCGGCAGCGTGTGGGCGTCGGCCATCCAGCCGATGCGGTCCGCGATCTGGACATGCGCCTGGGCGGGAATCGCGTCGGGATCGTCATAGGTGGCGCTCTGGACGTCGACGATGCCCGGCAGCATCTCCGCATTGCGATAGAATAGTCCGGTGCCGCAATCGCCGCAGAAGAAACGGCGGCCGGTCTCCGACGATGCATATTCGCGTGGGCTGCCCTTGCTGAGCGTCAGTGCATCCTCGGGATACATGGTCCAGCCCACCATCGGTGCGCCCGACGCGCGGCGGCAATCGGTGCAATGGCACAATGCATGGTGAAACGGCGCTCCGTTCAACTCGTAGCGGATCGCCGCGCAATGGCATCCTCCGGCAATGGTCATCTTGCTTTCCTCCAGCAGTCGTTCACCCGGCCGTCACGCCGTGCATCCGCCGCCGCCTTACTCTTGCCAACAGACGCAGGCCAAGAGCCCCGGCGGCAAGTGTTGCGAAAATCAGCCCGGTCGTCATCCGCGCCGGATCGGCGATCCGGCCGACATAGCTGAAGAAGAAGACGAACCAGACATAGTGGATGCCGAAGACGTGCAGCCGCTTCCACCATCGGCCGAGCGCGCGCTGTCCGGCCGTGTTCGAGGTCAGCGCCATCGCCGCGATCACGACATAGCCGAAACCGCCACCGATCAGGGAGACAGGTGATGGCGTCTGACCGGTCAGCATCAGCACATGGACGAGCGCGGCGAGATGGATCGCATGCGACAGCGCGAAGCCGAGGCCCCATTGGCGGCGGCGGCGCATGATCCGGGCGGTGACGGCCGAGGGGAAAAGTGCGTCGAGCGCCGAGGCGCTATAGGCGACGAGGAAGACCAGGAAGCTCGCACGCGCCGTCCAGCGCGCCGCAAGCTGCGATTGTGCCGTGAAATCGCCGCCAGCCAGCGCCGCGGCGCCCAGTGCGATCGCCGAAACCGCAAGCGCGACGAGAAGCGGCGTGGCGCGATGCGAACGGACCGGCATCGTCATGGCTGGATTCTCCCCCGCGCCAAGCTTCGGCGCGGTGGGCGGTTGGCGTCAAGCCGAGACCTGGTCGATCCAGTCCTGGAGGTTGTAGTGGTTGGTGACGCGCGTGATGCGATTGCCGCCAATCTCGAAGAAGGCGCCGACGCGCAGATGATAATGCTGGCCGCGTGCTGCGGGCAGGTCGCTGTCGGTCTTCAGATATTTGCCTTCGAGGAAGAATTCTGCCGAGGCGCGGTTCGCGGCGGGCGAATAGAGGATGACCGGCTCGAGCACCCGTTCCTTGTAGCAGCGGTTCATATGTTCGAGGAATTCGCGGAACTTGCCGATGCCTTCGCGTGGCGTGCCCTGACAGGGTTCGTGCACGACATGTTCGTCGAGCAGCGACAGCATCGCCTCCACATCGCCATGATTGAAGGCGGTGTAGTAGGATTCGATAATTCCGGTCATCGATCGCTCCACTGTGGCGGATCCGCTTGCCGCGATTCAGTCAGTTCGCATTACACATCTAGGCCATTCCCGCTTTCGCGGAAATGGCCTGCATGATGTCGCGATCAAAGGACGTATTTGGACAGATCGGTGTTCCGCGCGATGACGGCGAGCTGCTGATCGACATAGGCCGCGTCGACCGTGAGTTTGGTCTCCTTGCGATCCTCGGCCTCGAAGCTGACTTCCTCGAGCAGCTTCTCCATCACCGTCTGGAGCCTGCGGGCACCGATATTCTCGATCTGACCGTTCACTTCGGCGGCGATCCGGGCGACTGCCTTGATGCCGTCCTCGGTAAACTCGATTTCGACGCCTTCGGTCGCGATCAAAGCCTTGTACTGTTCGGGCAGCGATGCCTTGGTGTCCGACAGGATACGGACGAAATCCTCCTCGGTCAGCGCCTTCAGCTCGACGCGGATCGGCAGGCGGCCCTGAAGTTCGGGCAGCAGGTCGCTGGGCTTGGCGACGTGGAAGGCGCCGCTGGCGATGAACAGGATATGGTCGGTCTTCATCGGCCCGTATTTGGTCGCGACCGTGGTGCCCTCGATCAACGGCAACAGGTCGCGCTGGACGCCCTCGCGGCTGACCGATCCGCCGCGTACGTCGGAGACCGCGATCTTGTCGATCTCGTCGAGGAAGACGATGCCATTGGCTTCGGCATCGGCCAGCGCGGTGCGGCTGAGTTCGTCCTGGTCGAGGCGCTTGTCGGCCTCTTCCTCGACCAGCTTGGTCCAAGCGGAGCGGACGTTGATCTTGCGGCGCTTGAGCTGCTGCCCGCCGAACGCCTTGCCCATCATGTCGGACAGGTTGATCATGCCGACCTGTCCGCCCTGACCGGGCATTTCGAACGGCATGGACGGTGCTGCCTCCAGCTCGATCTCGATCTCGGTATTGTCGAGATGGCCGTCATGGAAGCGCTGGCGGAATGCGGAGCGCGTCGCCTCGCTCGCGTCCTTGCCGGTCAGCGCATCGAGCAGGCGGCTCATCGCCGCGTCTTCGGCCTTGTCCTTCACCGCGATGCGGCGGCGTTCCTTTTCAAGCCGGATCGCTTCCTCGACCAGGTCGCGGGCGATCTGCTCGACGTCGCGGCCGACATAGCCGACCTCGGTGAACTTGGTGGCTTCGACCTTCACGAAGGGGGCGTCGGCCAGCTTGGCCAGGCGGCGGCTGATCTCGGTCTTGCCGCAGCCCGTGGGCCCGATCATCAGGATGTTCTTCGGCGTCACCTCGTCGCGCAGGTCGGGGCCGAGCTGCTGGCGGCGCCAGCGGTTGCGCATGGCGACGGCCACCGCGCGCTTGGCCTCTTTCTGGCCGATAATATGCGCGTCGAGCGCGGCGACGATGGCTTTGGGGGTAAGGGCGTCGTTCATATCTTTTTCCATTGGCCCCGAACCATGCCGGGAACCACAAATATTGAGGGATCGGACGGAGGACGGATCAGACGGCTGAATCCATCGTTTCGATGGTGAGCTGATCGTTGGTGTAGACGCACAGGTCCGCCGCGATGCCCATCGCCTTGCGGCAGATCGTCTCGGCGTCGCCCTCATAGTCGACCAGTGCCCGCGCGGCGGCGAGCGCGAAATTCCCGCCCGATCCGATCGCGGCGATGCCGGCCAGCGGCTCCAGCACATCGCCATTGCCGGTCAGGATCAGCGTGGTCTCCTTGTCGGCGACGATCATCATCGCTTCCAGGTTGCGCAGATATTTGTCGGTCCGCCAGTCCTTGGCGAGCTCGACCGCGGCACGCATGAGTTGGCCGTTCGCACGCTCCAGCTTCGCTTCGAGTCGTTCGAACAGGGTGAAGGCGTCGGCGGTGGCGCCGGCGAAACCGCCGATCACGCTGCCGTCGCCCAGTCGCCGCACCTTGCGGGCATTGGGTTTCATCACAGTCTGGCCCATCGAGACCTGTCCGTCACCGGCGATCACGACCTTGCCGTTCTTGCGCACCGACAGGATCGTGGTGCCGTGCCATTTGGGCATTTCGCTCATTCAGATATCTTCCCGCGTCCCCGCTGATTGATGGCCGCGATATGGGTTGGCACCCGCATTACCGCAAGCATCGGCTCCATTCATCGAAAAGCTGGCGCATGCGGGGGTGATTCGGGTATCCTGGATCGTCCGGGCAAGGGAGGGGACCCGGTTGCACATCGACCCCAATAAGGGAGGTGACGACATGGCGAGCGCATTTGGCGAAACGGGCGTACCGCCCGGTTACAGGGTTCTGCTGGTGGAGGATGATCCGCTGCTGGCAAGTGTCGCATCCGACCAGCTCGAATCGATCGGATGCAGAGTGGTGCATGTCGCGCCCGATGCCGAGGCCGCGATCGCCTGGGTCGAGGGCGGCGGCGAAATCGACCTTCTGTTCGCCGACATCGTCATGCCGGGCATGAACGGTGTGGCGCTCGCACTCCACCTCAGCGATCGACGCCCAGATATCCGCGTGCTGCTGACGACCGGCTATGGTGCGGCCTTGCTCGACGAGCAGAGCCGGCATTATCCGGTGATCGGCAAACCGTGGCACAGCGACGAGATCGCCGCCGCGATCTGTGGACTTGCCGGGCAGCCGATACGGCCTGTTTTGAACGCATAAGCTGTAGACCTATGCGCCGTCGCTCCAGCGAAAGCTGGAGCCCATGCGACATGTCCATCGATGTGATTTCGGGCATCCTATAGGCTCCAGCTTTCGCTGGAGCGACGGGGTATGGAAACTGCGACTCAGGCCGCTTCCTGCCCCTCCAGCGATTCGCTCGCTTCCAGCCAGCGCGCCTCTGCGGTTTCGAGCTCCTGTTCGATCCGGCCGCGCGCCTGCATCAGTTCGCTCATCGTTCGCTTGGAATCCTCCGGCGTCGCGGAGGCGGGATCGAACATCGCCCGGTCGATATCCGACCGGCGCGCGGTCAGCCGCTTGATCTCGGCCTCTGCCGTTTTCACCGCGTCGCGAACGGCCTTGTTGCGTTCGCGTGCCTCGGCTGCCGCCTTGCGGGCATCCTTGGCCGATGTCTTGGGCGCCGACGCTTTGTTCTGCGCCGATGCCGACGGCCCCTTGCCGAGGATCAGATCGGTATAATCGTCGAGCGAGCCCGAATATTCCTGCGCGGTGCCGCCATCGACCAGCACCAGCCGGTCGGCGGTCAGTTCCAGCATGTGACGGTCATGGCTGACCAGCACCACCGCACCCGAATAGTCGTTGAGCGCCTGGACCAGCGCCTCGCGCGAATCGACGTCCAAGTGGTTCGTCGGTTCGTCGAGGATCAGCATGTGCGGGGCGTCGCGTGTGATGAGCGCCAGCGCGAGTCGCGCGCGTTCGCCGCCCGACAGCTTGCCGACCAGGGTCGTTGCCTTGTCGCCCGAAAAGCCGAAGCGGCCGAGCTGTCCACGGACCGCACCGGGCGTGGCGCCCTTCATCAGCCGGGTCATATGCTCGATCGGCGTGTCGCGCGGGTCGAGTTCCTCCACCTGATATTGGGTGAAATAGCCGACCCGCATCTTGCCCGATGCGGTGATCTCCCCCGCCATCGGCGCGAGTTGCGCGGCGAGCAGACGGGCAAGCGTGGTCTTGCCGTTGCCGTTGCGCCCGAGCAGCGCGACGCGATCGGTGGGGTCAAGCCGCAGGTTGAGCCGCTCGAGGATGGGCTTGCCCTCGGTATAGCCGACGCTGGCGAGGTCGAGCGTCACCAGCGGCGGGCGCAACTCGTCGGGGCTCGGGAAATCGAAGCTCAGCGAGGGATCTTCGGCCATCGAAGCGATGGGCGCCATGCGCGCCAGGGCCTTGGCGCGCGACTGAGCCTGCTTCGCGGTGCTGGCGCGCGCGCTGTTGCGCGCGATATAATCCTGCAGCTTGGTGCGCTGCGCCGCCTGCGCGGCGCGGGCGGATTCGAGCTGGGCCATGCGCTCTGCGCGCTGCTTTTCGAACGCATCATACCCGCCTGGGTAAAGCGTCGTCTTGCCGCCATCGAGGTGCAGGATATGATCGACGACATTGTTGAGCAGGTCGCGTTCGTGGCTGATCACCACCATCGTCGCGCGATAAGACTTGAGAAAATTCTCCAGCCAGAGCGTGGCTTCGAGATCGAGGTGGTTGCTGGGCTCGTCGAGCAGCAGCAGGTCGGGCTCCGAAAACAGCAGTGCCGCCAGAGCCACGCGCATCCGCCAGCCACCGGAGAAGCTGTCGAGCGGCTGGTGCTGCGCGGTTTCGTCGAAACCGAGGCCGACCAGGATTCGCGCGGCGCGCGCCGGGGCGGCATGGGCGTCGATCGCGATCAGCCGCTCGTGGATTTCGCCGATCCGGTGCGGATCGTCAGCGGTCTCCGCCTCGTCCATCAGCGCGGCGCGTTCGATATCGGCGGCAAGTACCGTCTCGAACGGCGTCTCGCTGCCGGCCGGCGCTTCCTGGGCGATATAGCCGATGCGGCTGCCACGCGGCATCTCGACCGATCCCGAATCGGGCTCGCCGGTGCCGGCGATGATCTTCATCAGCGTCGACTTGCCGGCGCCGTTGCGGCCGATCAGTCCAACGCGGCTGCGTGGCGGCAGCGACGCGGTGGCGCCGTCCAGAATGAGGCGCCCGCCAAGGCGCACGGTGATACCCGAGATTGAAAGCATGAGGCGCCGATAGCAGGGCGGATGCGGTCCGTCATCCCGCATTGCAGCACGACCCCGCCTGGGCGGGGTCGTGTGGATGTTTCTCTGTCAAGAAACTGGTCGGGACGAGAGGATTCGAACCTCCGACCCCCACACCCCCAGTGTGATGCGCTACCAGGCTGCGCTACGTCCCGACCGAAGGCGGGCGTTTAGGAGGAAGTCCCGCGTCTGGCAAGTGTCCGCCGGGTCATTCCGTTCGATCATGTCGAAACAAGCAAAAGTTGCTCGCCCTGCCCGGGCATGTTAGGCGCCCGCCTTTCATGGGCGACGCCTGTTGCGTTCCCGTCCTCGTCTCGGGTGACATTGATGATCTTCACTCCCGCTTATGCTCAGGCCGCCGGCGCGGCATCCTCCGGCAGCAGCATGTCCGCATTTTTCGTACAGGTTGCGCCGCTGGTCCTGATCTTCGTGATCTTCTGGTTCCTCATGATCCGCCCGCAGCAAAAGCGGATGAAGGAGCATGCGGCCCGGATCAATTCGGTGCAGAAGAACGATCAGGTGGTCACCGGCGGCGGGCTCGTCGGCAAGGTGACCAAGGTGGACGACACCCATGTCGAGGTCGAGATTGCGACCGGGGTCAAGGTGAAGGTCGTCAAATCCACGCTGAGCGACGTGATGCCGATTGGCGGCGCGAAGCCGGCCAACGACTGAGCCGACGATGCTTGATTTCCCGCGCTGGAAGGTCTGGCTGGTCTGGCTGACGATCGTCATCAGCTGCGCCTATTCGATCCCGAGTTTCTTCCCCAAGGCGCAGGTCGCAACCTGGCCGAGCTTCGCGCAGGTGCGATTCAACCTGGGCCTGGATCTTGCCGGCGGCAGCCATCTGCTGTTCGAAGCGGATACCAGCGACGTCGCCAAGCAGCGGCTCGAAACCATGGACGAGATCGTCCGGACCGAACTGCGCCGGGCAAACCCACGCATCGAGATCGGCGATATTTCCACGCAGGGCGGTCAGCTGTCCTTCATGGTTCGCGACGCAAGTCGCGTCGATGCGGCGGTGGAACTGCTGCGCGCGCAGACGCAGGGCGCGGGCATGACCGGTCAGCGCGACTGGGATGTCAGCGTGGTCGACGCCACCCGTATCGTGCTGAAACCCACCAAGGCCGGCCTCGACAAGTCGCTCGACGATGCAATGGCAACTGCCCGCGAAGTCGTGGCGCGCCGCATCGATCCTGACGGCACCAAGGAAGTCACTGTCGTCCGCCAGGGCACCAATCGTCTGGTTGTGCAGGTTCCCGGCGTCGAAGATCCCGAATCGCTGAAGAAGCTGGTCGGTGAAACCGCGCGGCTCGAATTCAAGCTGGTCGATCTCAACGCCGATCCCAACGATGTCGCGCGCGGTCGCGCGCCGGTCGGCAGCCAGGTTCTGAAACAGGTCGGCGGCGGCTTCATCGCGGTGAAGCGCCAGGTGATGGTGAGTGGCGACCAGCTGATCGACGCCAATCAAAGCTTCGATCAGCAGAGCAATGCTGCGGTGGTCTCGATCCGGTTCGATGGTCAGGGCGCCAAGCGTTTCGCGCGTGTGACGCAGGAGAATGTCGGCAAGCCGTTCGCGATGATCCTCGACGATGTCGTGCTGTCGTCGCCGAACATCAACGAGCCGATCATGGGCGGACAAGCCCAGATTTCCGGCAATTTCACCGTGGCAAGCGCGAACGAGCTGGCCGTCCAGCTTCGGTCGGGCAAGCTGCCGGTGAATTTGAAGGTGATCGAGGAACGCACGGTCAGCCCGGAGCTTGGTGCCGATTCGATCCGCAAGGGCGCGATCGCGGGCATCGTTGCCACCCTGGCGGTGATCCTGTTCATGATCGTCACCTATGTCCGCTTCGGCGTTTATACGACCGCCGCGCTGGTGGTGAACGCCTTCATGATCCTCGGCGTCATGGCGATCTTCAACGCGACGCTGACATTGCCGGGCATCGCCGGCTTCGTGCTGACGATCGGCGCAGCGGTCGACGCCAACGTGCTGATCAACGAACGCATACGCGAGGAACAGCGACGAGGGCGGCATACGCTGCAGGCGGTGGAGTTCGGTTACAAGGAAGCCAGTCGCGCGATTTTCGACGCGAACGTCACCAACGTTATCTCGGCGGTGATCATGTTCACCTTCGGCCAGGGGCCGGTCCGCGGCTTCGCCGTGGTGCTGACCATCGGCATCATCACCTCGGTGTTCACCGGTGTGACATTCACGCGCCTGCTGGTCGCGCAATATTTGAAGCGCAACCGTCCCAAGGAGCTTTCGATCTGATGGATCGGCTCAGCTCTCTTGCCGTCATTCCCGCGAAAGCGGGAATCCCGCTTCCTTCCTGTTCCGCCGTCGCGCGGACGGGTGGTTTCGTTCAAGGCCTCTCCCCATGCGCCCGTTGAAGCTCGTCCCCGACAACACCAACATCCCGTTCCTGAAATATCGGAACGTGGCGATGGCATTCTCCATGCTGCTGATCATCGGATCGCTGGCACTGGTTGCCGTGCGGGGATTCAATCTGGGCATCGATTTTGTCGGCGGCCAGATGGTGCGCGTTACCTTCGACCAGCCGGTGGATATCGAAAAGTTGCGCAGCACCGTCGAATCGCTCGGCCAGGGCGAAGCGTCGCTCCAGCAGTTCGGTCCCAAGGAAGTCGCGATCCGCACGCCGTTGCCCGATGGCGACGAGACGGCGGCGAACGAGGCGGCCGAAGAGATTCGCGCGGTGGTACAGAAAGCCTATCCGGGCGCGCATCTTGGCGGCACCGAAAGCGTTTCGGGCAAGGTCAGCCAGGAATTGTTCCGGACCGGCGCCCTGGCGCTCGGCCTGGCGATGGCCGCGATCGCGCTTTATATCTGGTTGCGCTTCGAATGGCAGTTCGGTGTCGGCGCGCTCTTTGCCTTGTTCCACGACGTTGCGTTGACCCTGGGATTCTTCGCGCTGACCCAGCTCGAATTCGATCTCGACGTGGTCGCGGCGATCCTCACCATCGTCGGCTATTCGCTCAACGACACGATCGTCGTTTATGACCGTATTCGCGAGAATATGCGAAAATACCGCAAGATGGACATGGCGGGTCTGCTCGACCTGTCGGTGAACGAGACGCTGTCGCGTACGATCGTCACCTCGCTGTCGCTGATCATCGCGCTGACGGTCCTGCTCGTGCTCGGCCCCGATGTGATCTTCGGCTTCACCGCATCGATGCTGCTCGGCATCGGTATCGGCACCTTCTCGTCCGTCTATGTTTCCGCGGCGATCCTGTTGTGGCTCAAGCTCAAGCCAGACAGCTTCCTGCCCAAGGAGGGCACGACGAATGTCGGCGCGGAGCGCGTGCGGTCCTCTGATCCGAACGACGGCGCCGTCCCTTGAGCATGCAGGTCCGGCCCGAAACGGCCGGGGCTGGGCCGCGGATTTCCGGTTTTGCCGATGGCGGCTTCCGGATCGACGGGCGCGTATTGCATAGCGCGCTGCTGACGCCCGAATGGGCCGAGGCTTGGGATGCGCCGTTGCTCGACGCACTCGATGTCGGGGCCCTGGCGCGGTTGATCGAGACGAAGCCGGAATTCATCCTGATCGGGACGGGCTCCACCATGGCGCGTCCGCCGCGTGCGCTGGTCGACGCGGTCGAGGCGCAGGGCGTCGGGGTCGAAGCGATGGACAGTCGCGCGGCCGCACGAGCTTGGGGTATCTTGCGCGCCGAGGATCGCTGGATCGCCGCGGCGCTGTTGCCGCTGGATCGATAGGCGACAACTCTGCGCGCGTCAGCCGGCGCGTGCGATACCCGAGAGATGATCGAACAGCGCCTGGGTGTTGGCCGCCCAGGTGAAACGCTCGGCCGCGGCCCGTACCTGCGCCGCTGCCGGTGGATCGGCGATCAAGGCGGCGATCGCGCCGGCGATGGCGCCCGGCGTCCGGGCGACGACCCTGCCGGCCTCGTCATTCACCACCACTTCGCGTGCGCCGCCCGTATCGGTGATCACGATCGGCGTGCCGCACGCCAGCGCCTCCACCCAGGCATTGGCGAGCCCCTCCGATGACGAGGGAAGCGCCATCACATCGCCCGCCGCCAGGACGCGGGCGATCTCGTCATGGGGCAGGGCGCCGGCAAAGCGGACGCGGTCGGCGATGCCCAATGTGCGTGCCTGCGCCTCCAGTGCCGCCCGGTCGGGGCCTTGCCCGACGATCATCAAGGTCACGTCGGCAAGGCTGGCCAGCGCCTCGATCAGGATCGCCTGGCCCTTGCGCGGGATCAGCGCGCCGACACAGGCGATGAGCGGGCCGGACACGCCGAGCTCCGCCTTGAGCATTGCGCGATTGCCGGGGGCGAACCGATCCAGATCGACGCCGGTATGGTGAACGCGGATCTGGTCTTCCGGCATGCCGAGTGCCGCCATGTGGCGCTTCATCGCTGCACTGACCGCGAGCAACCCGGCGGCATTCAGTCCGGCGTCGCGCACCGTGTCGGCGGTTGCGGGCTGCTGGCCCCAATAATGGATATCGGCGCCGCGCGCTTTCACCGAATAGGGCAGGCCAAGCGCCTGTGCGACGCGCATCGCCGCCGGGCCGTCGGGGAAGAAGAATTCGGCATCGACGACATCGAACGGCCGTTCGGCATGGAGTCGCCGTGCGATCGGCAGGATGGCGCGCGCCATCAATGCGCCGCTGGCGCGGCCATTGGCGCCGGGGATGACCGGAAAGCGAGGGCGATGGACGCTCAACCCCTTCCAAAGTTCATGCCGGGGCAGGCGGGCCAGATCGCGATAGCGCGGATGGCGCGACAGCGGCCATGGCGGAATGCCGATGGGCGCGATCACCTCCAGCGAAACATCGTCGCGCGCACCGAGACCGATCGTCTGCCGTTCGACGAACACGCCGAAAACGGGTCTGCTCTCATCGGGGAAGAGCGAAGCGATAGTGAGGACGCGCAGCATCGCCAGCGATGATAGCGCAATGAGCGTTAAATTCCTCTCAGTTGCTCAGCTGAAAATATCGATCCGTTTGGCCAGCGGATAGGCGAACAACATGTCACTGCCCTGTGGCGCATCGAGCAAGGTCTCGCCCTCAACCATCCAGCATTCGCCGGCATGCCAGGGCTCACCGGCGAGCTTTCCGGCGCCGGCAAGCGGCACGAACCAGCCCGACGTTCCGTCCGGAAGCACGATCCGGCCCCGCACGTCGTGCCAGCGTTCGAGCACGAATTTGGGCCCTTCTGCCAGAATCGTGCGCCCCGGTGCTTCTTCCTCTGGCGTGAAGTTGGGCACAAAGGGAACGGCATTGGACACCGTGATTCCCGCGTCGAGGTGAAGTTCGCGCGGCCGGCCATAATCATAGAGGCGATAGGTCAAGTCGACATTCTGCTGGACTTCGACCACCGTGATCCCTGCGCCGATCGCATGGATGGTGCCGGCGGGCGAATAATAGACCTGGCCAGGTTTCACCGGTTTCCAGTCGACCAATGTCTCGATGCTGCCGTCGCGCGCCGCCGCACGAAGCGTTTCATGACTGACGGGCGCATGCGTACCGATCGCAATGGTCGATTCAGGGGCGGCGTCGAGAATCACCCAGGCTTCGTCCTTGCCGCGCGCATGGCCCGACGCCCGCGCGGCCGCATCGTCGGGATGAACCTGGATGGAGAGTTTCTCCGCGGTGAAGAGATATTTGACGAGCAGTTCGGGCGCATCGTCGCCCTCGTCCTGGAACCAGATTTCGCCCACCGGTTCGCCATCCACCGGAGGATCGGCAAAGCCCGGCCACAGCCTGTGCCGGCCCCAGGGTTTCTCGACACGATGGGTGGTCAGTCGCTTGGCGGTCATGCGGGTTCCTTGCGCGATCAATGTGGCTGAATGCTGCAGTGCACGCAACGGTTCCGGCCGGCTTTCGGTCCCTCGGCAAACCGCTTGGCGAAGCGGGGCCGCTCCGCTAGAACCCGCCCCATGCGTAGCCTTTCCCTGAAGCCGCTGGCTCTTGCCGCGGCCGCCGTCTCCCTCATCGCGCTGGCCGGTTGCGCCAACAAGAACGCGCAGACGCGTGCCGACACCAACTATGTCGCGCGCGACGTCAACACGCTCTACAATGCGGGCAAGGACCGTCTGGATCGTGGCCAGTACAAGCTGGCTGCTGCTCTGTTCGACGAGGTCGAGCGCCAGCATCCCTATTCACCCTGGGCGCGCCGTGCGCAGCTGATGAGCGCATTCAGCTATTATGCGGCGAAGGACTACACCGAATCGATCCAGTCGGCGCAGCGCTTCCTGGCGATCCACCCGGGCAACAAGGATGCCGCCTACGCCTATTATCTGATCGCGCTCGACTATTACGAGCAGATCACCGACGTGACGCGCGATCAGAAGATCACGCAGCAGGCGCTGTCGTCGCTGGGTGAGCTCACGCGCCGCTATCCCAATACGCGCTATGCCGCCGACGCCCGGCTCAAGATCGATCTCGTCAACGACCATCTCGCGGGCAAGGAGATGGAGATCGGCCGATTCTACCAGCGGCGCGCGCAATGGCTGGCCTCGGCCGCGCGCTTCCGCACGGTGGTCGACCAGTATCAGACGACGACGCACACGCCCGAAGCACTGATGCGGCTGACCGAATCCTATCTGGCGATCGGCATGCGTGAGGAAGCCAAGAAGTCCGCTGCTGTGCTCGGCACGAACTATCGCGGCACCAAATGGTATACGCGCGCCTTCGAACTGATGCAGAAAAACCCCGTCTGAACGCGGCCTCGGTCGTCGAACGAAAGGCTTCGAGGTCGATAGTGGCCGAATCCTACGGTGGCGGACGCGCATAGCGCTTCCACCCCGGGCGATCAGGCTCTAATCATCCCGCGATGCTCACCACCCTGTCCATCCGCGACGTCGTGCTGATCGAGGCGCTCGACCTTGAGTTCGGGCGAGGCCTTGGCGTGCTGACCGGCGAAACCGGCGCGGGCAAATCCATCCTGCTCGACTCGCTTGGACTGGCGCTTGGCGCACGCGCCGAAAGCGGGCTGGTGCGCCAGGGGCAGGGTCAGGCGGTCGTCAGCGCAAGCTTCGAAATCGCTGACCCCGCGCATCCCGCGCGCGTGATGCTGGCGGAGAACGGGCTGGAGGCCGAACCCGGAGAACCGGTGATCGTCCGCCGGATGGTGAAGGCGGACGGCGGCAGCCGTGCTTTCGTCAACGACCAGCCGGTCTCGGCCGGGCTGTTGCGCGAACTCGGCAGCCGGCTTGTCGAGATTCACGGCCAGCATGACGATCGCGGTCTGCTCAATCCGCGCGGTCATCGCGCGCTGCTCGACAGTTTCGCGCGTTCCGATCTTCGCGCGGTCGCCGGTGCGTATGGCGCCTGGCGTGCAGCCGAACAGGCGCTGGCCCGGGCTCGGGCGGACATCGAGACCGCGGCGCAGGATCGCGAATGGCTTGACCATGCGATCGACGAACTCTCGCGGTTCGCGCCGGAGGATGGCGAGGAGGAAAGCCTCGCCGTCGAACGCGCCGACATGCAGAAGGGGGCACGCCTTTCCGACGACATGGTCGCGGTGATGGACGCTTTTGACGGATCCGACGGCGGACTGGCCCGACTTCGTCAGGCGGCGCGCCGGCTGGATCGGATGGCCGGCGAACATCCGCTGCTTGCCGAGGCTCTGGCGGCGATCGACCGCGCCGTGATCGAGGCATCGGACGCGGAAGACCGGCTGAACGGTGCAGCGGAGGCGCTGCGCCATGATCCGGAGCGGCTTGAACTCATCGAGACGCGGCTGTTCGAACTGCGCGGACTGGCGCGCAAGCACCGTGTCGCGCCCGACGCGCTCGGCGAATTGCTGCGCGAGCTGCAGGATCGGCATGCGCGGATCGAGGCAGGCACCGAAGGACTCGCCACGCTTGAAGCTGAATTGGCCGACAAGGCTGCAGCCTATGCCCGCGCGGCGGAGGCGTTGAGCGTCGCGCGCAAGGCTGCGGCAGCGCGGCTCGACGCGGCGGTGGCGGCCGAACTTGCGCCGCTGAAGCTCGATTCCGCGCGCTTCCGTACCGTGGTGGACATCATGCCCGAGGCGAATTGGGGCGCGGAGGGGCGCGACCGCGTCGAATTCGAGATTGCGACCAATCCGGGCGCTCCCTTTGCGCCGCTCGTCAAGATCGCCAGCGGCGGCGAATTGTCGCGCTTCATCCTGGCGCTAAAAGTGTCGCTCGCCGAAGAGGGCGGAGCCGGCACGATGATCTTCGACGAGATCGATCGCGGTGTGGGCGGCGCGGTGGCGTCGGCGATCGGTGAGCGCCTGGCGCGGCTGGCCGGCAAGGCGCAATTGCTGGTCGTGACGCACAGTCCGCAGGTCGCGGCGCGGGGCGCCGCACATCTGCTGATCGCCAAGAGTCATGACGGCATCGTCACCCGCACCGGCGTGACCGCGCTGGACGAAGCGGCGCGCCGTGAAGAGATTGCGCGCATGCTCTCCGGCGCGAGCATCACCGACGAGGCCCGCGCGCAGGCGGGCAAGCTGCTGGAGGCTGCGTGACCGACGAAGAGACCCGCAAGGAACTGGAATATCTTGCCGCGGAGATCGCGCGGCACAATCGGCTCTATCATACCGACGACGCGCCCGAGATCTCGGATGCCGACTATGATGCGCTCGCGCGGCGCAATACGGCGCTGGAGACGGAGTTTCCCCATCTCGTCCGGGCCGATTCTCCCAGCCGTGCGGTGGGGGCCGCACCCGCCGGCCATCTGGCCAAGGTGGCGCATGCCCGCGCGATGCTCAGCCTGGACAACGCCTTTGCCGACGACGAGGTGCTCGAATTCGTCATTCGCGCGCGGCGGTTCCTGGCGCTCGGCGCCGAGGACCGGGTTGCGCTGACCGCCGAACCCAAGATCGACGGCCTCTCCTGCTCGCTGCGCTACGAACGGGGCGTGCTCGTGCTCGCCGCGACCCGCGGGGACGGCATGACGGGCGAGGACGTGACCGCCAACGTCCGGACGATCTCGGATATTCCGCAGCGCTTGACCGGCGACGTGCCCGATGTGTTCGAGGTGCGCGGCGAGGTCTACATGGCCAAAGCGGATTTCGCGGCGCTCAATGCGCGTCTGCTCGCCGAGGCCGATGATCCCGAAAAAGCCCGGCAATTCGCCAATCCGCGCAATGCCGCCGCTGGATCGCTGCGTCAGAAGGATCCGGCGATCACGGCCTCACGCCCGCTGCGGTTCCTGGCGCATGGCTGGGGCGAAGCGTCCGCACTGCCCGCTGACAGCCAATATGGCGTGATGCAGGCGATCGCGGGCTGGGGGCACCCTGTCAGCGATATGCTGATCCGTGCCGAGGTCGTGGAAGCCGCGCTCGCGCAATATCGCCGGATCGAGCAATTGCGCGCCGATCTGCCCTTCGACATCGACGGCGTGGTCTACAAGGTGGACCGGCTCGACTGGCAGCAGCGACTGGGCTTCGTCGCCAAGGCGCCGCGCTGGGCGATCGCGCATAAATTCCCTGCCGAGCGTGCGCAGACCGTGTTGAAGACGATCGACATCCAGGTGGGCCGTACCGGCAAACTGACTCCGGTCGCGCGGCTCGAACCGGTGACCGTGGGTGGCGTGGTGGTGACCAATGCCACTTTGCACAATGCCGACGAGGTCGGGCGGCTGAATGCATGGCCCGGTGATCGCGTCGTCATTCAGCGCGCGGGCGACGTGATCCCGCAGATCGTCGAGAATCTGTCACGCGACGAAAGCCGCGGAACATGGCCTTTCCCGCAGCATTGTCCGGAATGCGAATCGACCGCCGAACGCGAGCCGGGCGAGGTTGACTATCGCTGCACCGGCGGCCTGATCTGCCCGGCGCAGCGCGTCGAGCGATTGCGGCATTTCGTGTCGCGCCACGCGCTCGACATCGAGGGGCTGGGCCTGACCCAGATCGTCCAGTTCTTCGAGGACGGGCTGGTCGCCAGCCCCGCCGATATCTTCAAGCTGACGCCGGAGCAGTTGTTGGCGCGCAAGAAGAAGGGTGATGTCTGGTCGGCGAAGTTGATTGCGGCGATCGATGCGCGCCGCAATCCGCCGCTCGATCGTTTCCTGTTCGCGCTGGGCATCCGCCATGTCGGCGAAGTCACGGCACGCGATCTGGCACGCCGCTATCGGAGCTGGACCGAGGTCCGCGCGCTGATCGACCGCGCGATTGCTCACCGCGCCGAGCTGGTCCAGGCAATTGGCGAGACCGATGAGAAATTCCTCGCGCGTGAAGCCAAGGAGCTTGCCGCGATCATCGAGACTCCAGGCGTCGGGCCGGAGGTTGCGCTCGCACTGATCGATTTTTTTGCTGAACCGCACAATATCGACGCGGTCGACGATTTGCTCGGTCAACTCAAACCGGCGGATGTGATTCATGAAACCCGCGAATCGGCGGTCAGCGGAAAGACCGTCGTGTTCACCGGAACGCTCGAGTCGATGAGCCGTGACGAGGCGAAATCGCAGGCAGAGGCGCTTGGCGCCAAAGTGTCGGGATCAGTTTCATCCAAAACGGATCTAATCGTCGCCGGCCCGGGAGCAGGGTCCAAACTGAAGAAAGCTGCGGACCTCGGTATCGAGGTGATCGACGAAGCCGAATGGGCACGGATCGTTTCAGAGGCAAAATAGGCCTGCCATCGTCCAATAAGGATGGTGTCGGCGCCAGGATGTTCAGAGAGTTTTAACTCTTCACGGGCATTTCGGACCTGTGGGGGGATGGAAATGACCAGTTTCTGTCCAAAGCATTTTCAAGAAAAAGGCTGGACACCCCCATGGCTCAAGGCGGCATAACCACAGGCAAATTACAACGCGAGACCGATCCGGTGCTCGTGACCGGAACATTTGCCGAGCAGCCTGACCGTCGTCAGGGGCAGCGCCTCATCACGATCCTGCGGGTCGGCAAGATGATCTGCGCACGCAATCAGGAACTCTGCCTGATCCGTAACATCTCCGAAGGCGGATTGATGGCGCATGTCTACTCGCCACACGAGGTGGGCGATCGCGTCGTCATAGAGCTCAAGTCCGACGAATGCGTCGCTGGCACGATCCGCTGGGTGCAGGGCGACAATGTCGGCATCATCTTCGACGAAAAGGTCGATGTTTCCGAAGTTCTGCGTAATCGCGGGCTCGATGACGGCCGCAAGCCGCGTGCACCGCGGCTCGAAGTGCGGGGATATGCGCGGTTGCGCATCGGCGCGGAAACCTGGCGGGTCGAAGTGAGCGATCTGTCTCAGGGCGGCGCCAAGGTGAAGGTCGACGATTATCTGCCCGTCGACGAGGACGCAGTGGTCACGATCGACGGGCTGCGCCCGGTGAAAGCCGTGATCCGCTGGCAGGAGGGCGATTATGTCGGCCTGGAATTCCTGCCGACCATCCCCCTTGAAGAGCTCGTCCAATGGCTCGGGCTGCGCCGGGAGCGCGACGAACGAAAGGACTGACGATCCCCGCCTTGCCATGACGCCGTCCGGACGGAATAGTCCGGTGTGCGTCATATTGGGGAGGCGGCAATGAATCGGACAGCGTCTGCGGGGTACGACCCTCTTTTCGTGACGGCACGCGTGCTGATCGCGAGCGTCTTTGTCGGGCTTGGGCTCGAACGAATCGTCACGATGCTGAGCGGTGGCGGGCCGATCTCGATCGGCGCATTCGCCTTTTCGGCATTCGAGGCTGCTGCCGGTATCCTGATCATGATCGGGTGGCGGGTGTCGATCGTGGCGCCCGTGATGGCGCTGTTCCTGCTCGTCGACGCGCTGCTCTCCCACCCCTTCTGGTCGGTTTCGGCCGCTGATTTCCATGGACAGTGGCTTCATTTCCTCAAGAATATGAGCGCGATCGGCGGACTGCTGCTGGTGGCGCTGGTTTCCCGTCCCCGGGCGAGTGCCTGATATGGCGCAAAACCTGCTGCGCGGTCGCTCCCATGCGCCGGAAGATGCGCGGGTCGGCTATGTCGAACTGTTCTTCGACCTGGTCTTCGTCTTCGCGATCACGCAGCTCAGCCACGGATTGCTGGCGCATCTGACGCTGCTCGGCATGCTCCAGACCTTCATGCTGCTGCTCGCGGTGTGGTGGGTGTGGATCTACACCGCCTGGGTCACCAACTGGCTCGATGTCGAGCGCATGGCCGTGCGCCTGCTGTTGTTCGCGCTGATGGGCGCTGGACTGCTGATGTCGCTATCCATCCCGCAGGCGTTCGACGCGCGCGGCGGGGTGTTCATAGCCGCTTTCCTAGCGATCCAGATCGGCCGGCCGATCTTCATGCTGTGCGCGCTCAGGTCGCACAGCCCCGACAATTACCGGAATTTCCAGCGCATCCTGCTTTGGGCGATCGCGTCCGCGCCGCTGTGGATCGCAGGCGCTCTGGCCGAAGGCAACGATCGCATCGCATTCTGGATCGCAGCGCTGGTGTTCGATTATGCCGGGCCGTTCCTCCAATTCTACGTGCCCGGCCTCGGCCGGACCTCGACTGAGACCTGGAATGTCGAAGGGCACCATCTCTCCGAACGGTGCGGCCTGTTCGTCATCATCGCGCTGGGCGAATCGATCCTGATCACCGGCGCGACCTTTGCCGACGTTCCGTGGAATGACGGGGAACTCGCGGGCTTCGCCAGCGCATTCATCGGCACGATCGCGATGTGGTGGATTTATTTCAACATCGGTGCCGTGCGCGGCAGCGATAGCCTGTCCCACCATGCCGATCCCGGCCGGATGGCGCGGCTGGCCTATACATATCTGCATCTGCCCATCGTCGCCGGCATCATCGTCACCGCCGCCGCCGACGAACTCGTGCTGGCGCACCCTGCCGGGCATACCGAACCGATGACGGCCGCGGCGATCCTCGGCGGCCCCGCGCTTTACCTGCTCGGCAACATGGCGTTCAAACGCACGACCGCCGTGCATTTTCCGCTGTCGCACATGGTCGGCCTCGCACTGTTGGCGGCGCTGGCGCCGTTCGCGACGCATGCGGAACCGGTGATGCTGTCCGTGGCGAGCACAGCGATTCTGTTGCTGGTAGCGGCTTGGGAGACGTGGTCGTTCAGGCGGCCGGGTTAGCGCTACCGTCCCCGCCGCTTCACCAGCCTGAGCGTTGGCCAGTCGCCGCGATCGATCCTGCCTGCCAGTCTCAGCCCCTGTCGACGATAGGCGCGAGCGACCCGCTCTGCCTGACTGTCGAGCAGTCCGGCCAGGATCAGCGTTCCGCCCTCATCCAGCGCATTGGCGATCGGCGCCGCCATGTCGATCAGCGGTCCGGCCAGGATATTGGCGATGATCAGGTCGTAAGGCGCGCGATGGCGCAGCAGCCGATGCGCCATGCCGGGCGCGACCGCGAGCGCCAGTCGCCCCTCGCGGTTGCCCAGGGAAATGCCATTGATCTCGGCATTTTCGCGCGTGACGTCGATCGAGATCGGATCGATGTCCGATGCGGTTGAATAGGCGCGCGGCCACAGATGCATCGCGGCAAAGGCGAGCAGTCCGGTGCCGGTGCCGAGATCGAGCATGTCGCGAAAAACCAGTCCGCGGCGCTTGAGCTGGTCGAGCATCAGCAGGCAGCCCGTCGTCGTCTCGTGCTGGCCGGTGCCGAAAGCGAGCCCGGCCTCGATCAGGAAAGCCCGCGCACCCTCCGGAACCCCGCCGCTATGGGCAGAGGTGTGGACGAAGAAGCGGCCGGCATGGACGGGCTCCAGTCCGGCCTGGCTCATCGTCAGCCAATCCTGTGCGACAAGGCGCTCGATCTTGGGTTTCCGCCGTGCAGCGCTCGGCACCAGCGCGCGGATCAGCGCGATCGTCGCGGCATCGGGTTCTTCCTCGAAATACGCGTCGAGCCGCCAGGCATCGGGATTGTCGAGCTCCGCCTCGCTGGTCATCAGCACCGGCGGCGATTCGAGCATGGCCAGCGGTGCGATATCGCCGTTCAGCACCTGCGCTTCCGCCAGGGTGCAGGGGAGGGTGAGTTTCCAAGAGTCCGACATTTTTACCTCGTCATTCCCGCGAAAGCGGGAATCCCGCTTTTGCCACTCATGCGTTCAACTGTTCGTATAGATCGAGCCAATCGGGATTGGCCTGTTCGATCAGCTCGATTTTCCACGCGCGCCGCCATTTTTTGATCGCTTTTTCCCGAGCAATGGCGGCGTCGATCGTTTCGTGCCGTTCTGCATATACAAGTATTCGGATTTCATAGCGTTTTGCGAAGCGGGAGCCGATGCCCTCTCGATGTTGCCAAGATCGCCGAGCCAAGTCTGCAGTTACACCGGTGTAGATTGCGCCGCGATAGCGATCCGCCAGCATGTAAACCCAGCCTCCCTTCATCAGAGGGAAAGCGGGATTCCCGCGTTCGCGGGAATGACGGGGTAATTCTCACCGCACATAACTTGCTCCATTCACGTCCAGAACCGCGCCCGTCATCGACGGGGGCGCTGAGAGTGCGCAAAAAGCGGTGACCTCCGCGACTTCCTCGGGATCGGCGACCTTGCCGAGCGGAATATCCGCCAGCAGCTTCTCGCCGCCGCGGCTGGACAGATACTCTTCGGCCATGCCCGTCATGGTGAAGCCGGGGCAGATCGCGAAGGCGTAAATGCCTTCGCTGGCATAGGCGCGTGCGATCGTCTTGGTCATCGCGACCATGCCCGCCTTGGACGCGGCATAGTGCCAGTGCGCCGGGCTGTCGCCGCGATAGGCGGCGCGGCTGGCCAGGTTGACGATGCGGCCGCCGGTTGTGCGCTCACGGAAATGGAGGACGGCCAGCCGGCACAATTCGGCCGATGCGGTCAGGTTGACCCGCATTGTCCGTTCCCATGCGGCGACCCACTCGTCATGGGCCGAATCGAGGGGAGTCGCCTCGAAGATGCCGGCATTGTTGATCAGCACGTCGATCCGTCCGTCGAGACGGTCGAGTGCATTGCGCCAGAGCAGGGCAGGCGTTGCCGGATCCGAAAGATCGCCATCGGCACTGCCCGTGCCGATCACGCGTGCGCCACCCTGTTCGAGCCGCGCTGCAATCGCGGCGCCGATCCCGCGGGTGGCGCCGGTGAGGAGAATATGGGTCATCGCGCCGCCTTAGCGGCGGAGTCGGGCTTTGTCCTCGCCGATCAGCCGATCCGGGCGACATAGCTGCCGGCGGCCTGTTTCAGCGTGCCGATCCGTTGCGCCATCGTGCCGAATCCGGTTTCGAGCTGGTCGATCTCGGTCGCGACATTCTCGGTGTCGGCGCGGATCGACGCGATCGTGCCGGACATCGAATCGGCTGCAAGCGCGGTTTCGTCGACGGCGGCGGTGATCATGGTCACGGTCTGCGCCTGCAACTCCATCGCCTCGCGGATGCGTTCGGCGGAGGATTGAACCTCGCTCACCGTCTGGCGGATCGATACGCTGGTCTGGACGGTGGTGCGGGTCGCGGTCTGGATCGCCTCGATCTTGCCGGCGATCTCGTCGGTGGCGCGTGCGGTCTGGTTGGCGAGCGACTTCACTTCCTGCGCGACCACGGCAAAGCCACGGCCGGCATCGCCCGCGCGGGCGGCTTCGATCGTCGCGTTCAGGGCGAGCAAATTGGTCTGGCCCGCAATCTCGCGGATCAGGCCAAGGATCGATTCGATCGATTCTGCGTGCGACGACAGCATCTGCGACACGCCGACGGCCTCGCCGGCCTGGCCCGACGCGCGGGTGGCGACCTCGGCAGCGACCTCGACCTCGGCACGGGCATCCTCGATCGCGCGGATCAGCCCCGCGGCGGTCTGCGCGGCCTCGCGCATCGCCAGCGCCGATTGCTCGGCCGCTGCGGCGACTTCGGATGCCTTGCTGAGCATGCCCCGCGCGGAGGTCGACGCGCCATGTGCCTGGTTGCGCAACGACTGGCCGAGTTCGGACGCGAGTTCGACTTCGCCGGTGATCCGTTCGTTGAAATTGCCCGCACGCTCTGCCCGTTCGGCGCGCGACTGCTGCGCGTTTCGCGAGCGGATGAAGTCGGCCATGATCTCGGCTTCGATCACGCCGATCCGCTGGATTACTTCGGCGCCGCGGCGATAGCGGTCCGGTTCGTGCCCGATCGCATCGTAAAGCGCTTCGGTCGCACGATTGCTCGCATAACAGAGCGCGCCGAGTAGGCTGTGCAACGGCACGCCGGCGGCACGGATATAGGCGGCATGGCCGATGGCGAGATCGGCCCAGGCCTGGCTGGTCGGATCGGAAAATTTGGCGAGGATATAGTCGCGGCTGGCGGCAATCGCTTCGGCGAGCTTGGCGTCGCCATAATGGCCGCGGATCGGCGCAGCCCCCTTGGAACGGAGGAACTGTTCCCAGAAATCGCGCGAGATCGCTTCGGCGGCGGGGCCGATCAGGTCATGGACATCGCGGCAGGCCGGGGCGAGCTGGCCGTCCCAATCGAAGTCGGGCAGGCGCTCGGCAATGGATATCGAGATCTGCTGATCGGCCTTGCTCACTGCGGCGCCCCCGGAAATTGCATGCGCCACCGGGCATAGCGGGAGGTGGTTAACGAGCTGTTAGAGTCCGCCGGAGAAAGCTGGTGCAGGCCCGCTCTTCCGTCAAAACGCGCCGGCAGGATCATACCATATGGGATGGTCTGGCGGGGGAGCGCGCGGCGATTGGCGTCAAAATGCGCTTTTCCCGCTTTCTCGAAAGGCTTGGGACTCTGGTCGATCGACTGTCATCGCCGTGTTGCATGAGCGAAGGGTTAGTCCTAACAGCGTCCCGGAATCCATGGGGGACATGATGACTCGCAATCCCAAACGGCCCCTTTCGCCGCATCTGGGCATCTGGAAATGGGGACCGGCCATGGCCGTCTCCATCGCGCACCGCGTGACGGGCAACGGCCTGGCCGTTGTCGGCGCGCTCGGCCTGATCTGGTGGCTTGCCGCCGCCGCAAGCGGCGAAGCCGCTTATGAAACTTTCATAAGCTGGGCCACCTGGTGGCCGGGCTATGTCGTGATGGTCGGATTGAGCTGGTCCTTTTTCCAGCACCTCTTTTCCGGCCTGCGGCACTTCGTGCTCGATACCGGTGCCGGCTATGAGCTTCATTCGAACAAGAAATGGTCGCTCGCGGTGTTTGCCGGCGCCATCCTTGCCACGATCGGATTCTGGATGATCATTCTCGGAAGGGGCCTCTAATGGGTAGCGGCACCGGAATCGGCCGCGTTCGCGGCCTTGGTTCGGCCAAGAGCGGCGGCCATCACTGGCTGATCCAGCGCATGACGGCGGTCGGCAATCTCATCCTCTTCACATGGTTCATTGTTTCGCTGATCAGGCTGCCAGGCTTCGATCACGCGGCGGTGATTGCGTGGCTGTCCAGCCCGCTTTCGGCTGTGCCGATGATCCTGCTGCTTGTCAGCGTCTTCTGGCACCTGCGCATCGGCATGCAGGTGATGATCGAGGATTATGTCCATGACGATGCGCTCAGGGTCCTGAGCATCGTTCTTCTCAACATCTACGCGATCGGCGGCGCCGCGCTCGGCGTCTTCTCCGTTGCCCGCATCGCTTTCGGTGGAGCTCCCGCCTGATGACGCAAGCCTATAAGATCATCGACCATGTGTACGACGCCGTGGTCGTGGGGGCCGGCGGCTCCGGCCTGCGCGCCACCATGGGCATCGCGGAAAAGGGCCTGAAGACGGCCTGCATCACCAAGGTGTTCCCGACCCGCTCGCACACCGTTGCGGCGCAGGGCGGCATCGCCGCCAGCTTGGGCAATATGGGTCCCGATCACTGGACCTGGCATATGTACGATACCGTCAAGGGCTCCGACTGGCTCGGCGATCAGGACGCGATCGAATATATGGTGCGCGAGGCACCGGCCGCGGTGATCGAGCTTGAACATGCCGGTGTGCCGTTCAGCCGCACCGAAGAGGGCAAGATCTATCAGCGGCCGTTCGGCGGCCATATGCAGAATATGGGCGCCGGCCCGCCGGTGCAGCGCACCTGTGCCGCCGCCGACCGTACCGGCCACGCCATGCTGCACGCGCTCTATCAGCAGAGCCTGAAGTACGACGCGGACTTCTTCATCGAATATTTCGCGCTCGACCTCATCATGGAGGGCGGCGAGTGCAAGGGCGTGATCGCGCTCTGCATGGAGGACGGATCGATCCACCGCTTCCGCAGCCATTCGGTCGTGCTGGCGACGGGCGGCTCGGGCCGCACCTATTTCTCGGCGACTTCGGCGCATACCTGCACCGGCGACGGTGGCGGCATGGTGCTGCGCGCCGGCCTGCCGCTTCAGGACATGGAATTCGTCCAGTTCCACCCGACCGGCATCTATGGCGCCGGCGTGCTCATCACCGAAGGTGCGCGCGGCGAAGGCGGCTATCTGACCAATTCCGAGGGTGAGCGCTTCATGGAGCGCTATGCTCCGTCGGCCAAGGATCTCGCCAGCCGCGACGTGGTCGCGCGTTCGATGGCGATGGAGATGCGCGAAGGGCGCGGCGTCGGCAAGAACAAGGACCATATCTTCCTGCACCTGGATCATATCGATCCCGCGGTGCTGGCGGAACGGCTGCCCGGCATCACCGAAACCGGCAAGATCTTCGCCGGCGTCGACCTGACCCGCCAGCCACTGCCGGTCACGCCGACCGTCCATTACAATATGGGCGGCATTCCCTGTAACTATCACGGCGAAGTCGTGACGCTGAAGGACGGCAATCCCGATAGCGTCGTGCCCGGTCTGTTCGCGGTCGGTGAAGCGGCCTGCGTCTCGGTCCACGGCGCCAATCGCCTTGGCTCCAACTCGCTGATCGATCTGGTCGTGTTCGGCCGCGCGACGGGGTTCCGCATCGCCGAGCTGATCAAGCCCAACAGCAAGCATGGCGCGATAAACACCGAAGCCGACGACAAGGCGCTGGGTCGCCTCGATCGCTATCGCAACGCTGCGGGTGGCACGCCGACGGCGAAGATCCGCCTCGACATGCAGCATACGATGCAGCGGCATTGCGCGGTGTTCCGTGACACCGAATTGCTGCGCGAGGGCCAGGGCCTGATCGACAAGGTCTATGCCAATCTGCAGGATGTCGGCGTCACCGACCGCTCGCTGATCTGGAACACCGATCTCGTCGAGACGCTGGAACTGGACAACATGCTGCCCCAGGCAGTGGTGACGATGCATTCCGCGGCGAACCGCAAGGAAAGCCGCGGCGCGCATATGCACGAGGATTATCCCGATCGCGACGACGCGAACTGGATGAAGCACACGATCAGCTGGTTCGACAAGGGTGCGGTAACGCTCGATTCCCGCCCGGTGCACGAATATACGCTGACCGACGATGTCGAATATATCAAACCCAAGGCGCGGGTTTATTGATCGGATCGGGGCTCCTTCGGGAGCCCCTTTTCGTTGAAGCGCCGGGGTGAACCCAAGGAGAGCAGCATGACCGCGATTCAGGATATTCCGCTCAAGACCATTGCCGGCGCCGATGCGTCGCTTGCCGATTATGCGGGCCAGGTGGTGCTCGCGGTCAATGTCGCGTCCAAATGCGGGCTGACCCCGCAATATGACGGACTGGAAGCGCTTTACGCGAAGTATCGCGATCAGGGGCTCGTCGTGACCGGTTTTCCCGCCAATGATTTCGGCGCACAGGAACCGGGCACGAACGACGAGATCGCCGATTTCTGCACGACAAATTTCGGCGTGGATTTCCCGATGTTCGCCAAGATGCAGGTGACCGGCGCCGACAAGCATCCGCTCTATGCCGCGCTCACTGAAGCGGCGCCGAGCGCGGCGGGTGATCCCGAAGCGTTTCGCGAGAAGCTGCGCGGATATGGCATGACGCCGAATCCCGAGCCCGAAGTGCTGTGGAATTTCGAAAAGTTCCTGATCGGCCGCGACGGCGAAGTCGCCGCCCGCTTCGCACCGACGACCGCTCCCGACGATGCGGCGTTCGTCGCGGCGATCGAGGCGGAGCTGGCGAAGGGGTAGAATAGGATCGTCATTGCGAGCGAAGCGAAGCAATCCAGAGGCGGATGTATCCCTGGATTGCTTCGCTTCGCTCGCAATGACGGATTCAAACCGGATTGATTGAACCGCAAATCGCTTCGAGGGCGCGTCGCGCTACCCCGCGTCCGAGCCGCCGCTTTCGTCCACCGCATTGAATTCGGTCGCCTGGGTCTGGTGACCCGGGTCCACGCCCGCCTTCAGCATGTCGATCGCGGCCGCGGCGACGGGCACCAGGCCCGCGCCGTCCGCAAACACCTTCGCCTTCATGCGCGGATCCCAGAACATCTGGATATGATCGGCCACCGCTGCCACCGCATGTTCGTGCTGCATCGCGCCGAAATTCCGGGCGATCTGGTTGGCCATGTAGATCAGGCGTTCCTGACCGTTCACTCCGCCGCCTCCAGCGGGGCGATGCGGCGCGAGCGTTCGGACAGCGCTTCATAGCCTTCCTGCCAGTCGGTTGGTCCGTTGGACGGCGTCACCTGCACCGCGGTCACCTTATATTCCGGGCAATTGGTCGCCCAGTCGGAGAAGTCGGTCGTGACCACATTCGCCTGCGTCGCGGGGTGGTGGAAGGTGGTGTAGACCACGCCGGGCGCGACGCGATCGGTCACCTGCGTGCGCAAGGTGGTTTCGCCCGAACGGCTGGCAAGGCGGACCCAGGCACCATCGGTGAGCCCGCGATCCTCGGCATCGACCGGATGGATCTCCAGCCGGTCCTCTGGGTGCCAGGCCGTATTCGCGGTCCGCCGGGTCTGCGCGCCGACATTGTAATGGCTGAGGATGCGGCCGGTGGTGAGCAGCAGCGGGAAGCGCGGGCCGGTCTTCTCGTCGGTCGGCACGTAATCGGTGACGACGAACTTGCCCTTGCCGCGTACGAAGCCGTCGATATGCATCGTCGGCGTGCCCTCGGGCGCCGCTTCGTTGACCGGCCATTGCAGCGATCCGGCCTCGTCGAGCCGCTTGAAGCTGACCCCGGCGAAGCTCGGCGTCAGCCGCGCGACCTCGTCCATGATCTCGCTGGGATGGGTGTAATTCCAGTCGAGCCCCATCGCGCGCGCCAGTTCCTGCGTCACTTCCCAGTCGGCATAGCCGTTCAAAGGCGTCATCACCTTGCGCACCGGCTGGATGCGGCGCTCGGCATTGGTGAAGGTGCCGTCCTTTTCGAGGAAAGTGGAGCCGGGCAGGAAGATATGCGCGTAATTCGCGGTCTCGTTGAGGAACAGATCCTGGACAATGACGCACTCCATCGCGGCGAGGCCGGCGGAGACGTGGCGGGTATCGGGGTCGGACTGGAGGATGTCCTCGCCCTGGATGTAGATCGCCTTGAACGTTCCGTCGACTGCGGCGTCGAGCATATTGGGGATGCGCAGGCCCGGTTCGGCATCCAGGCTGACGCCCCAATCCTGTTCGAACAGCCGTCGTGTCTCGCCGTCGGAGATATGGCGGTAGCCGGCCAGTTCGTGCGGGAAACTGCCCATGTCGCACGCGCCCTGGACGTTGTTCTGTCCGCGCAGCGGGTTTACGCCGACGCCCGGCCGGCCGATATTGCCGGTCGCCATCGCAAGATTGGCGATCGCCATCACGGTCGACGATCCCTGGCTGTGCTCGGTGACGCCCAGCCCGTAATAGATCGCGCCGTTGCCGCCCGTCGCATAGAGCCGCGCCGCGGCGCGCAGCTCGGCCGGGTCGACCATCGTGACCGGCGCCAGCGTCTCGGGGCTGTTCTTCTCGCCGGACACGAAATCGGCCCAGTCGCTATATTCGTCCCAGTCGCAGCGTTCGCGGATGAACGCCTCGTCCGCCAGGCCCTCGGTGACGATGACATGCGCCATCGCGGTCAGCACGGCGACATTGGTGCCCGGGCGCAGCGGCAAGTGATGCGCCGCCTCGATATGCGGGGAACGGACGAGGTCGGTCCGGCGCGGATCGATCACGATCAGCTTCGCGCCCTCGCGCAGGCGCTTCTTCATCCGGCTGCCGAACACGGGATGCGCATCGGTCGGGTTGGCGCCGATCACCAGCATCACATCGGTATGCTGGACACTGTCGAAGTCCTGCGTGCCGGCGGAGGTGCCGAAGGTGGTTTTCAGGCCATAGCCGGTCGGCGAATGGCAGACGCGCGCGCAGGTATCGACATTGTTGTTGCCGAAACCGGCGCGGATCAGCTTCTGGACGAGGAAGGTCTCCTCATTGGTGCAGCGGCTGGAGGTGATCCCGCCGATCGAGCGCTGTCCGTATTTCGCCTGGATCCTTTTCAGTTCCGACGCGGCATGGGCGAATGCCTGCTCCCAGCTCACTTCCTGCCAGGGCTGGTCGATGCTCGCGCGGATCATCGGCTTGGTGATACGCTCCTCATGCTGGGCATAGCCCCAGGCGAAGCGACCCTTGACGCAGCTATGGCCGCGATTGGCCTTGCCGTCCTTCCACGGCACCATGCGGACGAGCTGCTCGCCGCGCATCTCCGCGCGGAAGGTGCAGCCGACGCCGCAATAGGCGCAGGTGGTGACGACCGAGCGTTCGGGCGTGCCGATCTCGACCAGCATCTTCTCGCTCAGCGTCGCGGTCGGGCAGGCCTGGACGCAGGCGCCGCAGGAAACGCATTCGGAGGACAGGAAGTCGTCCGCCGTCGTTCCCGCCGACACCTTGGATTCGAAGCCACGGCCCTGGATGGTCAGTGCGAAGGTGCCCTGCACTTCGTCGCAGGCGCGCACGCAGCGCGAACAGACGATGCATTTCGACGAATCGAAATCGAAATAGGGGTTCGAATGGTCTTTGGTTTGGCCGAGATGGTTGGCGCCCTGATATCCGTAACGCACGTCGCGCAGGCCCACCGCGCCCGCCTGGTCCTGAAGCTCGCAATCGCCGTTCGCCGCACAGGTCAGGCAGTCGAGCGGGTGATCGGAGATATAGAGCTCCATCACGCCCTTGCGCAGCTTCTGCAGCTGCGGGGTCTGGGTGTGGACGGTCATGCCCTCCGCCACCGGCGTGGTGCAGGATGCGGGCGTGCCGCGCGCGCCGTCGATCTCGACCAGGCAAAGCCGGCACGATCCGAACTGCTTGAGCGAGTCTGTCGCGCACAATTTGGGGATCGCGGTGCCGATCTCGGCGGCGGCGCGCATCACCGTCGTGCCCGCGGGCACGGCGACGGCCCGGCCGTCGATGGTGAGCGTCACCGTCTGCGCGGACGTGGATTCGGGCGTGCCGAAATCGGTCTGGCGGGAATAGGTCATGCTGCCTGATCCTGGATGTAGGAGGCGAGATCCTCGGGCGTATTGAGATTGTGGAACGCGGCATCGAGCGCGACGGTCCGCGCGCCGGAGATCGCGACCCAGCCGCGCATCGCGCGATCGTCCTGCGTGGCGAGATGATGATGCAGCGCGTCGGCCAGCGCGACGTCCCACAGGCCGATCAGCGGCTGGCCCTTCGCGATCGCATTGGCCGGGCCGAGCAAGGCGGGGAGGTCGGCTGGTACGGGCAATATGTCGCAACCGGCGGTCAGCACGGTCTCGAAACCGTGTTCACGGGCATGGTGGAGTGCCGCGCAGAGCCCGCCGAGCGGACCCTGATCTGCGGCGGGCATATCGGGAATCGAGGTGAGACCTGGCCAATCCCGGCCAACGACGACCATCGCGTCGGTCTGCGCGCGCAACGCGTCGGCGACATGGTCGAGCAGCGGTCGTCCGCGAAAGGCGGCAAGCGCCTTGTCGCTGCCGAACCGGCGTGATTGGCCGCCCGCGACGATCGCACCCAGAATACGACCGCGCGTCATTCCGCGGCTTCCTTCAGCCCGAAATCCTCGGGGAAATGGTGGAGCGCACTCAGCACCGGATAGGGCGTGAAGCCGCCCAGCGCGCAGAGCGATCCGAATTTCATCGTCTCGCACAGGTCCTCGACCAGCGCGATATTGGCCAGCCGGTCGTCATTTGCGACGATCTTGTCGATCGTCTCGACGCCGCGCGTCGATCCCAGCCGGCACGGCGTGCATTTGCCGCAGCTCTCGACCGCGCAGAATGCCATGGCGAAGCGCGCCTGCGCCGCCATGTCGACACCGTCGTCGAACACGGTGACGCCGCCATGGCCGATCAGCCCGTCGCGCGCGGCGAAGGCCTCGTAATCGAACGGGGTGTCGAACAGAGCGGGCGGGAAATAGGCGCCGAGCGGACCGCCCACCTGCACCGCGCGCACCGGCCGGCCGCTCGCGGTGCCGCCGCCGATCGTCTCGACCAGCTCGCCCAGCGTGATGCCGAACGCGGTCTCGTACAGCCCACCATGGCGGATATTGCCGGCAAGCTGGACCGGCATCGTCCCGCGCGATCGGCCCATGCCGTAATCGGCATAGGCCTGTGGCCCCTCCGCCAGCACGAACGGTATGGCGGCAAGGGTGAGCACATTGTTGATGACGGTGGGGCAACCGAACAGCCCCTGATGCGCGGGCAGCGGCGGCTTGGCGCGGACCTCGCCGCGCTTGCCCTCCAGCGAATTGAGCAGCGAGGTCTCCTCGCCGCAGACATAGGCGCCGGCACCCTCGCGCACCTCGATCCGGAAGGGGGCGACGATCGCCCGGCTGCGCGCCACCGCGGCTTCGAGCTTCGCGATCGCGTGCGGATATTCGGAGCGGAGATAGACGAACCCCGTATCCGCGCCGGTCGCGAGCCCGGCGATCGCCATGCCCTCGATCAGCACATAGGGATCGCCCTCGATCAGCATGCGGTCGGCAAAAGTGCCGCTGTCGCCTTCGTCGGCGTTGCAGACGATATATTTGCGGCTGCCCGGCGCATCGAGCACCGTCTTCCACTTGATGCCCGCGGGGAAGCCCGCGCCGCCGCGGCCGCGCAGGCCCGATGCGGTGACGGTCTCGACGATCTGCTGCGGCGTCATCGCCTGTGCGGCGCGCAGCCCCGCCCAGCCGCCGGTCGCTTCGTAATCGTCGAGCGAGAGCGGGCGGGTCTTTCCGGCGCGTGCGAAGGTCAGCCGGGTCTGGCCGGCGATGAAGGGGTGGGCGGCGACATCGCCGATCCGGATCGCGTCGGCGGTGCCGTCGAGGATTGCGGTGATGTCCAACGGCGCAACCGGGCCGTATCCGGTGCGCGTGCCGTCTATCTCGATCTCGACCAGTGGCTCCAGCCAGTGCATGCCCCAGCTCGACACGCGGACGATCTCGGCATCGGGCGCGGCCTCGGCGAAGCCGGCGGCGACCCGGTCAGCGCCACATGCGATCGCTAGCGCGTCGTCGGAGATCAGGATCCGCATCACAGCGCCTCGATCAGCGCGCCGAGCGACGCTTCGTCCAGCCGCGCATGCACGTCCTTGCCGGTTATCGCATTGGGGCCGACGCTGCACAGGCCCAGGCAATAGACGGGTTCGATCGCGATCCGGTCGCCGGCCCTGGCTTCGGCCCAGGCGGCGAGCGGTTCGGATCCGCGCGCCTGGCATGCCTCGGCGCGGCACAATTTGAGCACCGGGCGGGGCTCGGGCCGGGTGCGGAAATCATGATAGAAGCTGACCACGCCGTGCACGTCGGCGCGGCTCAGGTTCATTTCATGCGCGACCGTGCGTATGGTCGTTTCGTCGATCCAGCCATATTCGGCCTGGATCGTGTGGAGGATGGGCAGCAATGCGCCTTCGCGATGCGCATGGCGGCGCACGATCGCTCTGACATCCTCTTGGCTCGCTGCGTCATTCGGCAGTTTCATGGTGACCAGCGGTCACGCATCTCGGGCAAAAGGTCAAATCGAGAGCTGCTATCCTTGATAGATTGTGTCTATCAAATCACGCGTAGAGGAGATCGCAGCTCGATCGACTCGGCAATCGCCAATGCGGCCCTTGCTAGGGGGGAAAGCGGCTCGCGGTCGAGCACGACTAGGCCGATGCTGTTGGGCGGCGCCGGATCGACAATCTCTATCACGCGCAAGGCCGGGTCGCCCGCGACGAACTCGGCATGGCTGTCGGTGACGATGCTGGAGAGGCCGCCATGCGCGACCATCGAAAGCAGGGCGACATAGGAATCGGCGGTCGCGATTGGCGCGATTCCAAGGCCGAGGCGCGCCAGATGCGCGTCAAGGATGCGGCGATTCTGCATGCCCTGATGCAACAGGCACAAAGGCGCGGCAGCGACCTCGCTCCAGGTGACGGCCTGTTTTGCGCCCAGTGGCGAATCGGTACGCGTCGCAAACATATAGCGTTCGGAATAGAGCGGCACCGCGCGGACCTGAGCCGGCGGATCATCATGGAGATAGGTAAGCCCGGCCTCGAGCTCATAATCGAGCAGAGCGCGTTCGATCTCGCGCGAGGTGAGTGAGCGGATCGTGACCTGCAGGCGGGGATGCTGGGCATGGAGCGCGCGCATCAGATGGCCGATGCATGGCATGGCGGCGGGAATCGATCCGATGCGGAGTTCACCGCGCAGCGGGCCCGCCGGCGCGTCAATCGCGCGGCGCAGCCCTTCGTGATCGGCGAGCAGCTGCCGTGCGAAGGGCAGGATCGCATGGCCTTCGGGTGTCAGGTCGATGAAGCGCCGATCGCGGACCACCAGGCGCTTGCCCAGCATCTCCTCCAGCGATGCGATGCCTGCCGACAATGTCGGCTGGGTGACATGGCAGCATTCTGCCGCCCGCGCGAAATGCTTCTCGCGGGCGAGCGCGACGAAATAGTCGAGGAAGCGAAGCTGCATGGTTGGGGACTAGACCAACGCCTAACTCATGTCATTCCGGCGAAGGCCGGAATCTCACGTCTTCTTTTGCCGTGGCGACCAGAAAACGAGCTTCCGGCGTTTGCCGGAATGACGTCGTCTACTCCGCGAACAGCCTGTCCGCATGCCAGCGGATATGGTCGTCCATGAAGGTCGAGATGAAGAAATAGCTGTGATCATACCCCGGCTGCATCCGCAGCGTCAGCGCAATCCCGGCCTTTTCGCAGGCGGCCTGCAGCAGTTCCGGCTTCAGCTGCTCGACCAGGAAATTGTCGGCGGCGCCCTGGTCGACCAGGATCTCGGACACACGCGCGCCATCCTCGATCAAGGCGGTTGCATCATAGGCGCGCCAGCTTGTGCGGTCCTCGCCCAGATAACCGCCCAGCGCTTTGTGACCCCAGGGGCAATCCAGCGGCGCGCTGATCGGCGCAAAGGCGGAGACGCTGCGGAAGCGTTCGGAATGTTTCAGCGCGATGGTCAGTGCGCCATGGCCACCCATCGAATGGCCGGTGATCGCCTGGCGATCCATGTCGGCCGGGAAATTCGCCGCGATGATCGCGGGCAGTTCCTCGGTGACATAGGAATACATGCGGAAATTGGCGCGCCATGGCTCGGCGGTGGCATCGACGTAGAAACCCGCGCCCTTTCCGAAATCATAGCCCTCGTCGTCTGGCACGTCGTCGCCGCGCGGCGATGTGTCCGGGCAGACGATGATGACGCCGAGCTCGGCTGCCGTCCGCCGATACTCACCCTTGTCCATGACATTGGCATGGGTGCAGGTGAGCCCCGACAGATACCAGAGCACCGGCAATTTCACCCCCGGCGCGTCGGCCTGGGGTGGCAGGAACACCGCAAAAGTCATGCGGGTGCCGGTTTCGGCGGACGTGTGGGCATAGACGCCCTGCGTGCCGCCGAAGCTCTTGTTGGTGGAAACGGTCTCGAGCGTCATCAATTCAGCCAATCGTGATCAGGCGGCCGGACGATGCAGCGCGCAGAGCTTGTTGCCATCGGGATCGCGCAGATAGGCGAGGTAGAGCTTGCCGAAGCCGCCCTCACGGAAACCCGGCGGATCCTCGCAGGCGGTTCCGCCACTGGCGACGCCCGCCGCATGCCATGCATCGGCCTGCTCGGGCGAGGTCGCGGCAAAGCCGATCGTGCCGCCATTGGCATGACACGCCGCCTGGCCGTCGATCGGCGGGGTCACCATGAAGATGCCGCCATTGTTCACATAGACCAGCCGGCCATGATCATCGACCCGGGCGGGCTTGGCGCCGAGCGCCCCCAATGTTGCGTCGTAGAATGCCTTGGATTTTTCGACGTCGTTCGTGCCGAGCATCACATGCGAGAACATGGCAGCCTCTCCTTTTGATTATCGTTTCAGAACACGACGACCGAACGGATGCTCTCACCGGCATGCATCAGATCGAAGCCCTTGTTGATCTCTTCGAGGCTCAGGACATGCGTGATCATCGGATCGATCTCGATCTTGCCGTTCATATACCAGTCGACGATCTTTGGCACGTCGGTCCGCCCGCGCGCGCCGCCGAAGGCCGAGCCCTTCCAGACGCGGCCGGTGACGAGCTGGAAGGGGCGGGTGCTGATTTCCTTGCCCGCCTCGGCCACGCCGATCACGGTGGAGACGCCCCAGCCGCGATGGCAGGCCTCGAGCGCCTGACGCATCACCGTCGTGTTGCCGGTGCAGTCGAACGTATAGTCGGCGCCGCCGTCGGTCAGCGCGACGAGATGCTGGACGATATCGCCCTCGATCTTCAGCGGATTGACGAAATCGGTCATGCCGAAACGCTTGCCCCATTCCTCGCGGTCGGGGTTGATGTCCACGCCGATGATCTTGTCCGCGCCGACCATCTTCGCGCCCTGCAGCACGTTGAGGCCGATGCCGCCCAGGCCGAAGACGATCACGTTCGATCCCGGCGTCACCTTGGCGGTGTTGACCACGGCGCCGACGCCGGTGGTCACGCCGCAACCGATATAGCAGCTCTTGTCGAACGGCGCGTCGGTGCGGATCTTCGCGACCGCGATCTCGGGCAGCACGGTGAAGTTGGAGAAGGTCGAGCAGCCCATATAATGGAAGATCTGCTGGCCCTTGTAGCTGAAGCGGCTGGTGCCATCGGGCATCACGCCCTTGCCCTGGGTCGCGCGGATCGCGGTGCAGAGATTGGTCTTGCCGCTGAGGCACGACTTACACTGGCGGCATTCGGGGGTGTAAAGCGGGATGACGTGATCGCCGACCGCGACCGAAGTCACGCCTGGGCCGACCTCGCGGACGATGCCCGCACCTTCATGGCCGAGGATCGAGGGGAAGATGCCCTCGCTGTCGAGGCCGTCGAGCGTATAGGCGTCGGTATGACAGATGCCCGTCGCCATGATCTCGACCAGCACTTCGCCCGCGCGGGGACCTTCCAGGTCGACTTCGACGATTTCCAGCGGCTTCTTGGCTTCGAATGCGACAGCGGCGCGAGTCTTCATGGGCTTCCTCCCCGGGGAACAAGATGATGATCGGGCGTCTAGTGATGCCTATCAGAAGCGACAAGTATCATCGACACCGTCTATCTGTGATAGATCAGCGGAGCGCAGCGGCCTGAGCGGCGGCAGCGGTGATCGCCGCGGTGTCGGGCGCGCCCTTGCCGACGATCCAGCTTCCGCCGACGCACAGCACCTGCGGGATCGCCAGCCAGTCAGGCGCGGTTTCCAGCGTGATGCCGCCGGTCGGGCAGAAGCGGCAGTCGGCGAAGACAGCGGTCAGGCTTTTGAGCGCCGGCGTGCCGCCCGCCGCCATGGCGGGGAAGAATTTGAAATGGGTCAGGCCGAGATCGAGCCCGCGCATCACGTCGCCGGCATTGGCGGTGCCGGGCAGGAAGGGGATGCCGCTCTCGACCGCTGCCTTGCCGAGCGGTTCGGTCAGGCCAGGCGAGACGATGAATTCGGCACCGGCATCGATGCTGGCGCGCAGGGTCTGCGGATTCAGCACGGTGCCCGCGCCGACGATCGCGCCGTCGACTGTCTTCATCTCGCGGATCGCGTCGAGCGCGGCCTCGGTGCGCAGCGTGACTTCCAGTACACGCAATCCCCCAGCGACCAGCGCTTCGGCGATGGGGCGGGCATGGGCTGCGTCCTCGATCACCAGCACGGGGATGACGGGCGCGGTGCGCATGATGGTTTCGATGGGTTTCATAGTCTGATCCGTCCCCAATCCGTTCAGGTTCCGCCCAATCGGGCCCCCAGAAATTCTTCTACAATCCCGCGAATGTCAGCATCGCCGACGCACCGCGTTCGGCTTCGTCGGCGCCCCTGCGCATCAGCGCGAACAGTTCGCGGCCGGTGCCCAATGCCGGCGGCGGCGGATCGGCCGGCACGCGCGACGCCCATTCCGCCTCACTCACCAACGCCGTCAATTCGCCGCGCGTGGCGCAGACGCGGACGATGTCGCCATCGCGCAGCCGGGCGAGCGGACCATCATTGAGCGCCTCGGGGCTGACATGGATCGCCGCGGGCACTTTGCCCGACGCACCCGACATGCGTCCATCGGTGACCAATGCAACGCGGAACCCCTTGTCCTGCAGCACGCCGAGAGAGGGCGTCAGCTTGTGCAGTTCGGGCATGCCGTTGGCATGGGGGCCCTGGAAACGCACGACGACCACCACATCCCGGTCGAGCTCGCCCGCCTTGAAGGCCGTGATCACCTGATCCTGGTCGGAGAAGATCCGGGCGGGCGCTTCGATCGTCCATCGCTCGGACGCGACCGCGCTTGTCTTGATCATTGCGCGGCCGAGATTGCCGGTCAGCAACCGCATGCCGCCATCGGGCATGAAGGGGGCGGCGACGGGGCGAAGCATCGAATCGTCGCGGGTCTCGGGAACGTCCGTCCAGGCAAGCGTCTCGCCATCGAGCATCGGCGCACGTCCATAGGCATCGAGATCGCTGTCCCACACCGTCATCACGTCGCGGTGGAGCATGCCCGCCTCGATCAGTTCGCGGATGACGAAGGCCATGCCGCCCGCGGCCTGGAAATGATTCACATCGCCGGCGCCGTTTGGATAGACGCGTGCCATCAGCGGCACCGCGGCCGACAACCGGTCCATATCCTCCCAGTCGATCAGGATTCCGGCAGCACGCGCGATCGCGGGCAAATGAATGGCATGGTTGGTCGATCCGCCGGTCGCAAGCAGGCCGACTGCTGCGTTCACGATCGCGCGTTCGTCGACGCACAGGCCCAGCGGGCGATAGTCCTCACCGTCCCAGCCGATCTGCGCCAGCCGGTGGACTGCTGCCCGCGTCAGTTCCTGGCGCAATTTCGTGCCCGGATTGACGAAGGCCGCGCCGGGCACGTGCAGGCCCATCACTTCCATCATCATCTGGTTGGTATTGGCGGTGCCGTAGAAGGTGCAGGTGCCGGCGCCGTGATAGCTGGCGGCTTCGGCCTCGAGCAATTCGTCGCGAGTCGCCTTGCCCTCGGCATAAAGCTGGCGGACGCGCTGCTTTTCCTTGTTGGCGAGGCCCGTCGGCATCGGCCCGGCGGGGATCAGGATCGTCGGCAGATGACCAAAGCGCAGCGCGCCGATCAGCAGGCCGGGCACGATCTTGTCGCAGATGCCGAGCAGGGCGGTGCTCTCGAACATGCCGTGGCTGAGCGCGATGGCGGTGCCCATCGCGATGGTGTCGCGGCTGAACAGCGACAATTCCATGCCGACCTGTCCCTGAGTGACGCCGTCGCACATGGCGGGCACGCCGCCCGCGACCTGCGCGGTCGCGCCGGCTTCGCGCGCGAAGACCTTCATCTGCTCGGGGTAGCGGCCATAGGGCTGATGCGCCGAGAGCATGTCGTTATAGGCGGTGACGATGCCGATGTTCATCGCCTTGCCGGCGCGGATCGCCGGCTTGTCATCGCCCGACGCGGCAAAGCCGTGCGCCAGATTGCCGCAGGACAGCCGGGGCCGGTCTATCCCGGTTTCGCGCTCGCGCGCGATAAAATCGAGATAGGCGTCGCGCCCCGGTCTCGACCGTTCAATCACCCGATCGGTGACGGCGGCGATCTCGGGGTGCAATGTCATGCTCTGTCCGTCCTCAGTCCGTCAGCCAGTGGATGTCGATCGGCTGCTCGTAATCGGCAAGTACGCGGCCGATCGGCACGGTGGAGCTGGGACCGTCGGCAATGGCGCGCTCAAGAATCTTCTGCTTTTCCTTGCCCTTGATCGCGATGGTCAGCGTACGCGCAGACACGATCGCCTCGCGGGTCAGCGTCACGCGCGGCACTGGTGCTTCGGCAGGCAGAGGATCGGGCATGACGCCGACTGCACGACGCACCTTGGGGCCGTTCAGTGCCTCGTCGAGATCGGGACCGGGGAAGATCGAGGCAGTATGCCCGTCGGTCCCGATGCCCAGCCAGACCAGATCGGGCGGCCAGTGCAGGTCCTGCAGCCGCGCGTCGGCGGCATTGCCCGCCATCTTGTGGTCCTTGTTCTCGGTGGCGATGGGCAGCACGCGCGCGCCAAGCGGGATGAAGACCTTGGCGATCCCGGCGACATTGCTCAGCGGATCATTGACCGCGACCAGTCGGTCGTCGGTCGGGATGATCGTGACGTGCTTCCACTTGATCTTCTTGGTGGCGAGCTTGGCGAAGATCGGGCCGGGGGTGTTGCCGCCCGGAAACGCGACCAGCGCCTGGCCGCGCGCGTCCAGTGCCTGTTCGATGATGAAGGCGATGTCGCCGGCAACGGCCTCGGCCCATTCATCCTCGTCTTCATAGTCCCAGAATTCGGCTTCGATCATGCCCGTGTCCTAATCATTCTCAATTTCAGTCGTGCCCAAACTCGGTCGTGCCCAGCCCAGTCATGCCCAGCCTAGTCATGCCACGTGACGCCGTCGCGTTCGGTAAGCGCGATGGCGAGCGACGGGCCCCAGCTTCCCGCACCATAGGGTTTGGGCGTCATGCCGTTCTTGGCCCAGCCGGCGCGGATCGCGTCGATCCAGTCCCATTGTGCCTCCACCTCGTCGCGGCGGACGAACAGGGTCGGATCGCCTTCGATCAGGTCGAGCAGCAGTCGTTCATAGGCGATGCGGCGGCGTGCGCCGGCAAAGGCGTTCGTCAATGAAAGGTCCAGCGGCACTTCGCGCAGGTGAATGCCGTCGCGGTCGAGCCCGGGTTCTTTCGCCATGACCAGCAGGCGGATATATTCTTCCGGTTGCAGGCGGATGACGAGCTTGTTCGCCTTCAGCTTGCCGCCGCGCTTGGCGAAGATCGAATGCGGCACGCATTTGAACTGGATGAAGATCTCGGACTGTCGGGTGGGCAGCCTTTTGCCGGTGCGCAGATAGAAGGGGACCCCCTGCCAGCGCCAATTGTCGACATGCGCCTTGATCGCGACGAAGGTCTCCGTGCCCGAAGGCTTGCCAAGCTCATCGGCATAACCCGGCACCGCTTCGCCCTTGCTGGCACCCGCGCCATATTGGCCGGTCACGGTGTGGGTTGGCGCGGTATCGGCGTCGATCCGGCGCAGCGACCGCAGCACCTTCACCTTCTCGTCGCGAATCGCGGTCGCGTCGAAGCTCGCGGGCGGCTCCATCGCGACCAATGCCAACAGTTGGAGCATATGATTCTGCACCATGTCGCGCAGCGCACCGGTGTCGTCATAGAAGCCGACCCGGCCTTCCAGCCCGACCGTCTCGGACACGGTGATCTGGACATGGTCGATGCCGTTGGCGTTCCACAGCGGTTCGAACAGCGAATTGGCGAAGCGCAGCGCCAACAGGTTCTGGACGGTTTCCTTGCCCAGATAATGGTCGATGCGGAACGTCCGGTCTTCGGGAAAGGCCGCGGCCACCGCATCGTTGATCTCGCGCGAACTGGCCAGATCGGTGCCCAGCGGCTTTTCAAGCCCGATTCGCACCTTCTCGCCCGCCAGGCCCGCCAGCTTCAGCCCGGCGATGGTCGGCTCGAACAGGAATGGCGCGGTCGACAGGAAGATGGCGAGGCCCTTGGAGACATCGCCGACCTTCTCGGCGAGCGCCGGGAAGCCATCGGAATTGGACGCATCGAGCGGCTGGTAGAACAGCCGATCGAGGAAGCCGGCGATCGTCGCGTCGTCCTTGCGGTCGGCGGGCAGGAACTCGTCCAGCGCGGTCCGTGCGAAATCGCGATAGGCCGCGTCGTCGAGCGCGCTGCGGGCGGTGCCGACGATGCGGAGCCGATCCGCCACCAGACCATCGGCATGGAGCGCATAGAGCGAGGGCAGCAGCATGCGCCGCGCGAGATCCCCGGTCGCGCCGAACAGCAGGAGCGTTTCGAAAGGCATGAAAGGGCTCATGCCCCTAGCGTCCACCGGGGGTCAACCATGGTTAGGCATCTGCGGCGAATTTAGTGGCGGTGCTCGCGGCGCAGGCGATAGCGGCCATCGGCATAACCATCGAAGATGCCCGAGATCGCCGGGTGATCGACCGGCTCTTCGCTTTCGTCGGTCACCAGATTCTGCTGGCTGACATAGGCGATATAGCTGCTCTCCGCATTTTCGGCGAGCAGGTGGTAGAATGGCTGGTCCTTGCGCGGGCGAACGTCCTCGGGAATCGCATCATACCATTCGTCGGTATTGGCGAAGACCGGATCGATATCGAACACCACGCCACGGAAATCGAACAGCCGGTGTTTGACCACATCACCGATCGAAAAACGGGCATGGCTTACAGGCGGCATCGCTGCGGGTGGCTTGGTCGCGGCGTGCGCGGAACTGGGAACGGTCATGCTCTCAATCTAGGGTCGTTTTCGGTGGGCGCAACCCGGCGCTTGTCAGATACAAAAGGCTGCGCTAAGGCCCGCCCCTCAATCGACCGGCCGCACCCGCCCGGGTGCCCCGTTCCTCTGCGGAGAGGTGGCTGAGAGGTCGAAAGCACCGCACTCGAAATGCGGCGTGCCGGTAACGGTACCGTGGGTTCGAATCCCACCCTCTCCGCCAATCACTTGCATCCACGCCAGAAATCCCGGAACTTAGAGAAATCAGGGGCTTCCGGGCTGCAATCTGCTACATTCTCTGCTACAGAAATGAGTGTAGAGCTTGCGTGAGGGCGGCATTTGAAACGCGTCAAGGATCATCGCTACCTGTTTCGCCGGAGTGACGTTTTCTATTTCCGGCGTGCCGTTCCGGAGGGCGCAGTCGCAGCCTTTGAGGGACGGCATGAGGTCCAAAAGTCTCTCGGAACCACTAGACTGGCCGAAGCGCGGCATTTGCTCGCAAGCGAGCTTGAAAAGTTCGAGCAACGGGTTGCAACTGCGACCGGGATTGCCGCTCCGAAAACCGTGCTGGAATTCTCGCGGGAGCGCGAGCCTAGCCGTGACGAATTGGAAGAGGGCGTCCGGGCATGGCTGAAGGCTCGATTGGATCGGCAAGGTACCGACGATTACGCGGGTGATGACGGGCTGGCACGCGGACGGCTCCGTCTCCTGGACCTGGAAACTCATGCCGAGGATGTGTTGCGAGGAATAACCTTCGGGAGCAGTGACGCAGCAATCACCACCGCATGGGTTGCTGAAGCTATCGTGGAGGCAAACAAGTGGCGCATTGAACGGGGCTCTGACGCCTGGCGACATTTGGTCCGCACGGTTGGTCGCGGTCAGATCGAGGCTTCCGAATGGCAGGCACAGGACGTCAAAGGAGAGGCTAGGGTTGTCGCAGATGTTCGTTTCGCGGCCGAGCAGTATCGGCTCGATGTGGAGCGTCAACGCGAGAGGGTGAGCCAAAAGGCTGTATCGCTCACCGCTCTGTTGGATGGATATGTAGCCGAGGCAAAGCCCGCCGCATCGACTGTGAAAGCCTGGAGACGTCAGGTCCGCGCGTTCGTCACCTTTCTCGGCCATGACGACGCGAATAAGGTTGCGTTGACCGATGTGGTGGCTTGGAAGGAGCGTCTCCTACACGAACCAAACTCGAAGGGAGACGTGCTGTCGGCTCGCACAGTTCGCGACACATACATCTCGGTTCTCAAGACGATCTTCAAATGGGCGACGGGCAACGGGAAGCTGAGGTTCAACCCCACGGTCGGCGTGCAGGTCCTCGGGAAGCACAAGATCGTTGTGCGGGAAAGGGGCCTTTCGGACGCCGAGGCGAAGTTGATCCTCGCGGCAACAATGGCTCCGCCGCCCGCTCGGTTGACGCCGGAGCGTGCATTGGCTCGGCGTTGGGTGCCTTGGCTATGCGCCTACACGGGCGCTCGCGTGAACGAGATCACCCAGTTGCGTGCCGAAGATGTTGCCAAGATCGACCATATCTGGACCATTCGTATAACGCCGGAGGCTGGCTCCGTGAAGAACGGCAAGGCGCGCATCGTTGCATTGCACCCGCATTTAGTCGAGCAGGGGTTTGTGCAGATCGCGCGTGTTCGTAAAGGGCCTCTCTTTTATGATCCAAAACGCCATCGCGGTGGCTCAGAAGGCAATCCGCAATACAAGAAGGTCGGCGAGCATCTCGCGCAATGGGTCCGCGACCTTGGGGTTGACGATCCCAACGTCCAGCCCAACCACGGCTGGCGACACCGGTTTAAAACTCAAGCACGGCGGGTTAGTATGGAGCCAGAAGTGAGGGACGCCATTCAAGGGCATGTGCCTCGCACTGAGGGGGAGGGCTATGGCGATACTCCTCCGGAGGTATCCTTGCGGGAAATCCGAAAACTGCCTCAGCTTCAGATAACGGGGTGACGGGGGCTGAAGCATAAGCCTACCAAGCTGCCCACATTGGCTGTTTTCTGCGGTTTTTTCTGTAAAACCGTCTCATTTATGTTCCTATGTTTTCAATAGCTTGAAATCGCCCTGTAAACCGCAAACCGGTCATCATTCTGCAACCCGTTGCAGATGCAAGCTGCGCTCGTAGCGTTGATCCTCGGTCATCCGTTGCATAGAAGCGCAAAGCGGTTCTGGCATCTCCTGATCCGTAGTGGCGTGTATTTGGGGGATTAATGGCGAAACTTACCCAGCAGGAACTGGAACGGCACCTGTGGGGCGCGGCGGATATCCTGCGCGGCACGGTCGATGCGGGGGATTATAAGCAATATATCTTCGGTCTGCTGTTCTATAAGCGGTTGTGCGACGTGTGGCAGGAGGAATATGAGGCACTGTTCGCCGAGACCGGCGATAACGCAGAGGCTGCCGATCCCGACGAGCACCGTTTTCATATTCCGGCCGATCATCGCTGGGCGGCGATGCGCCAAAAATCCACGCAAATCGGTCAACGGCTGAACAATGCTCTGGCGGCTATCGAAGATGCCAATCTGCGGCTGCGGGGCGTGTTCGGCTCTGTGGACTTCGCCAATCAGGATCGCTTCTCCGATGCGTTGCTGGAAAAGCTGCTGGCCCATTTCGAGAAGCACCGGCTGCGCAATGCCGACGCGCCAGCGGACATGCTTGGCGACGCCTATCTCTATCTGATCAAGATGTTCGCGGAGGGCGCGGGCAAGAAAGGTGGCGAGTTCTACACCCCGCGCTCGATCGTCCGGCTCATGGTCGAGATCATCGATCCGCGCCCCGGTATGTCGGTTTACGATCCCACCTGCGGATCGGCGGGCATGTTGTTGGAGGCGGTGCAGTATATGAAAGATCGCGGCGAGGATGCCCGCAGCCTTTCGCTCTATGGACAGGAGAAGAACTTTGCGACGTGGGGCATCGCCGAGATCAACCTCTTCCTCCATGATGTGGACGACGCCTTCATCGCTAAAGGCGACACAATCCTTTCGCCTAAGCGGTATGATCCCAAGGCGCGGGAGTTCGTCGAGGGCATAGGGGCCTACGACCGGGTGCTTGCCAACCCGCCCTTCTCGGAAAAGGTGTGGGGTTACGAGGTCTGGCAGAATGGCGACCCATTCGGACGGGATGATTATGGCTGCCCGCCAAAGGGCTATGGCGACCTCGCGTTCGTCCAGCACATGCTCGCCAGCCTGAAGGATGACGGGATGCTGGCGGTGGTGGTGCCGCATGGCGTGTTGTTCCGTGGAGGGGCCGAGGGGCGCATCAGGGAGGCCATGCTGACCGCAGACGTGATCGAGGCGGTTGTCGGCCTCGCCCCCAATCTGTTCTACGGAGCAGGCATCCCTGCCGCCCTGCTGATCTGCCGGAAGAAGAAGCCCGCCGACCGGCGCGGCAAGGTGCTGATCGTCAATGGCGATGCAACCTACCAGCCCGGCAAGGCGCAGAACCTCCTGACTGACGAGCACGTCCGCACGTTGGCCGATGCGGTGCATGGCTTTGCCGACATAGACAAGCTGGCCCGCGTCGTGCCGGTGGCCGAGATCACCACAAATCGCCATAACCTCAACATCAGCCGCTATTTGCAGACCGGCGCGGATGTCGAGGCGGTCGATGTCGCGGCGGAGGTGGCCAAGCTGCAAGACCTGATTGCCAAGCGCAATGAGGCGGAAACTGTGATGTTCGGGCATCTCCAGAGGCTCGGCTATGTCGAGTGAGTTGGCCGAACTTGAGCGGGAAGCTGACGGCCTGCCGGACGGCTGGCGAGATGTTCTGTTGTCAGATGTTGCCGAGGTGAACCCGGAGACACTTCGCGCATCAACGTTGCCTGCTTTCACATTCGGCTACATCGACATCTCGCAGATTAGTGGTCCCGGCAAATGCGTGGGATGGAGCGACCAGACCTTTGGCGAAGCGCCGAGCCGGGCGCGCCGGAAAGTGCAGGCTGGCGATATCCTTGTATCGACCGTCCGCCCATACCTACGTTCGTTTGCGCAAGTGCCGCAAGCGGACTTGCCGCTGGTCGCCTCGACGGGTTTTGCCGTGGTGCGAGCCGGTGCCAAGGCCGACCAGCAGTTCCTTTACCAGCACGTTCTACACGATAGCTTCATTGAGCACCTGACACCGCGCATGACCGGCTCGAACTATCCGGCAGTCTCGGCAAGCGACGTTGAGGCTTACCCTATCGCCCTTCCACCACTCACCGAACAGAGGCGGATCGCCGAGGTGCTGCGGTCTGTTGACGAGGCGATTGCGGCGAACCGCGCCGCGCTCGATCAGGTGGCGCGCGCGCGCTCGGCCATCCTGCACACAGCGTTCGAGGAGCCGCTTTTTGAAGCGGTGCCTCTCGGTGAGCTAGGAAGTTGGCAGAGCGGCGGCACACCGTCCAAGAACGATGACACCAAGTGGGACGGCGATGTCCCTTGGGTATGCCCACGAGACATGAAAACTCCGGTCGTCAGGCAAACGCACTCGACGCTCACGCCGCTTGCGCTTGGCGGAAGCTGCAAGTTGGTCCCGAAGGGAACCCTGATGATCGTGGTTCGCGGGATGATCTTGGCGAAAGCTATACCCACAGCGACGACAGCGATGGATGCCACGTTCAATCAGGACATAAAGGCTTTCCGGCCCAATGGCCGGGCGTTGCCGAAGTTCGTGCAGCTATGCTTGCAACATCAGGAACGGCAGCTTCTGCGGGTGGTAAATACCGCGACGCATGGAACGAAGAAGCTGGACACCGATACCTTGCTGGCGGTGTCAGTGCCTTTACCCGATCTGGAAACGCAACAGGCGCTTGCCGATGCGGTTTCCGATCTTGACTTTGCCACCGTCAAGTATGGCGAGGAGCACATTCGGTTGAGCACGGTGAAGCGGGCCCTCATGTCCGACCTGCTCTCGGGTCATGTTCGGGTGCCCGCATGAGCGAATACAGCCTTGCCGAGAAGCCTGCGATGGAAGTGCTGGCGGCGCTGGGCTACCAGCCGCTCGCCCCCGAGGCGGCGCTGGCGATGCGCGTAGAAGAGAACCGCGTCATCCTCAGACCGGCGCTGATCGCGGCGTTGCAGGCGCTCAACGGCATTGGCGCGGGCGATGCCGAGGCGGTCTATAACGACCTCGCCACCCTGTCTGACAATGAGGAATGGCAACGCAAGTTACGCGGCGGCTACTCGCGCCGCCTGTCCGGCGAGAACCGCGACCGGCCCATTACCCTGATCGACTTCAAGACGCCCGGCAACAACACGTTCCACGTCGTGCGCCAATTCCGCGTCGCCACGCAGCGCCCGCGCATCCCGGACATCGTGCTGTTCGTGAATGGCATCCCGCTGGTGGTCATCGAGGCCAAGTCGCCGCTCAAAGGCAGCGCGACCGGCGACGAGGCGTTCGAGCAGATCAAGCAGTATGAGCGCGACATCCCGCGCCTGTTCTACCCCAACGCCTTCAACATCCTGACCGATGGGATGAAGACCGAATACGGCGCGACCGGTTCGCCATCGCAGTTTTACGCGCCGTGGCCTGATGCATGGCCGCGCACTCGCGCTGACTTCCCGGACGATCTCGCCAAAGACCTGTGGTGCCTGTGCGAGCCATCGCGCTTGCTAGACCTGCTGGCGCATTTCATCGTGTTCGAGATCGATCCGGAAACGGGCCGAAAGATCAAGAAAATCTGCCGATACCAACAGTTTCGTGCCGTCAACAAGGCGGTGCAACGGGTTGCAACGGGCGAGCACCGCAAGGGGCTGATCTGGCACACGCAGGGCAGCGGCAAGAGCCTGACGATGGTGTTCCTCGCGCTCAAACTGAAAACCCACCTGACGCTTGACGCGCCGACGCTGGCCAATCCCAACATCCTCGTGCTGACCGACCGGATCGACCTCGACGACCAGATCAGCAGGACATTCGTCGCCTGCGGCCTGCCCAACCCGGCGCAATGCGGATCGGTGGCGGCGCTGCGTGATGCGGTGAACCGGGGCGGCAAAGGGCAAATCCTGCTCTCGACCATCTTCAAGTTCGCAGGATCGAAGGAACCCATCCCAAATTCGGCCAACTGGATCGTGCTGGTGGACGAGTGCCACCGCACGCAGGAGAAGGACTTGGGCGCGTTCCTGCAAGCGACGCTGCCCGATGCCCATTTCTACGGCTTTACCGGCACACCGATCAAATCGACCGACAAGGACACCTACGCCCGGTTCAGCGTGGCGGGCGAAGGCTACCTCGACAAATACGGCATCGACGACGCGGTGCGCGACGGGGCAACCGTGCCGATCCTCTATGAAGGTCGTAAAGCCGACTGGTCGATCAACGAGGCCGAGATCGACATCCTGTTCGACCGCTGGTTCGTCGATCTGCCTGACGACAAGCGCGAGGAACTAAAACGTAAGGGTCTGACGCTGGCAACCATTGCCAAGCACCCCGAGCGCATCAGCCTGATCGCACTCGATATTTGGGAACACTTTAAGGCAGTGTGCCAGCCGGACGGCTTCAAGGCGCAGATCGTCGCAGTGGATCGTGAGGCCATCGTTCTCTACCGCGCCGCCCTCTCCGGCGTGATCGCCGCCGATCTGGTCAAGGGCGGCATGGAGGCGGACGCGGCAGAGGCGCAGGCCGACGCCACGATCGCCTGCGTGTTCTCCAAGAGCCAAGAGGACAACAAGCCGAGCGAGATCGCCGAGGTGCAAGCCCTTCGTGATAGTCTGGAGGCGTTCTATCTCGACGCGGAGGGCGAGAAGGAGGCCAAGAAGCGGTTCAAGTCGTATGGGCAGCAACTCAGCTTCCTGATCGTGTGCGACAAGCTGCTGACCGGGTTCGACGCGCCCATCGAGCACGTCATGTATCTCGACAAGCCGCTCAAGGAGCACAACCTGCTCCAAGCCATCGCCCGGACCAATCGATCATGTTCGATCAAGCTGCCCAACGGGGGTGAGATCGCCAAACCCAATGGCCGCATCGTCGATTACATCGGTGTGACCAACCATCTGGAGGAGGCGCTCAAGTCCTACCGCGCCGATGACGTTGAGAACGCGCTGCGCGACATCGCCGTGCTGCGCAACGACCTCAAGGAAGCCCATGCCCGCTACCGGGCACTGAAGCGGGGAATGGGGCTAGAGGGGATGGATGAGAAGGCCGCAGCTTATAAGGCCGCAGCTATCGCCGCCAATGGACCAGATGGGGGCCGCGAGGATGAATGGTTCGACCTCCAGCGCCTGACCCGGATTTTCATCAAGGTCTATGCCGATCTCTCGCCCGATCCGGCCATCCTGGACTTCACTGCCGAGGTGAAATGGGCGGCGGCGTTCCTGCGCCTCGCCACACAGGCCATTGCCAAGGACGAGAGCCTCGACCACCGCAGCTACAGTGGCAAGATCAGGGACATGCTGGAAGAGCACGTCCACGTCACGGGCCTGTCCACGACCATCCGGCTGCGCAGCATCACCGACCCGAACTTCACAGACGACTTCGCAACTGACGACAAATCCGAAGCCGAGTTGAAGGAGGCGTTCGTGCGCAAGTCCGCTGAGCTTCGCCGCGTCACCCGCGAACTGGTGGACAAGAACCCGGCGCAATATGGCCGCTTCTCCGAGCGGGTGCTGGAGATCATCCGGCGCTTTGAGGCTGGGCAGGTCGCCGCTGCCGATGGCTTGGCCGACTTCGACGGCCTGACCGGCGACATTCAGGCCGAACAGGGCGCGCACGCCGAACTTGGCATGGACGAGAACGCCTTCTCCATTCTGCGCATCATGGAAGCCATCGCCCCGCATACCGCGCACGAGATCATGCAGGCGGCCGCGATCGCCATCGGCGCGGTCTATGCCGAGGCCGCCGCGACCCAGTCTGCCTTCGCCCACATGGAAGCCTATCTTCGGTCACTGCGCCAGCAGGTCCGCCGTATCCTGACCGAGCACGGCATCGCCGAGACCAAGGCCATCCGCGAAAAGGTCGAGGAGTTTGCCGTCAACGCTTATGGTGGCGGGGCCTGATGCCCACGATCCAGATAGGCCGGGCCGAGATCGCCTATGAGCTTCGCCGCAGCGCCACGGCAGCCCAGCGGCGCATCACCGTCACGCCCGGCCACGTCGAGGTGATGGCGCTGGCCACCGATGGCGAAGAAGACATCGCGGGCTTTCTGGATCGCAAGCGCCAGTGGCTGTTCGACACCATGCGCGACATGGAGCGCATTGCCGCCAGCCGCCACGCCGTCCCCCGGTTAATGACCGGATCGAAGATACCCTACCGGGGCCGCAACATGCCGCTCACGGTCCGGCGCACCGATGCCGAGCGGGCGAACGTCACCTATCGCAACGGCTTCATCGTCGATCTGCCGCACTGGACGGGCGAAGAGCCAGACCAGCTTGTCGCCAGCGAGTTGAAGCACTGGCTGAAACAGCGCGCCCGGCGCGACGTGAACGAGTTCGCTGCCGCCATCGGCAAGAAGCACGGTCTCACACCCCGCTCCATTCGCGTTGCCGACTTCGCCAATGGCTGGGGATCATGCGGCCCGGAAGGCAACGTGCTCATTAACTGGCACCTGATTTTCGCGCCGAGGAAGGTGCTGGAATACGTGGTGGCACATGAACTGGCGCACCTGCGGCATCGGTCGCATGGGTCGGAGTTTTGGGGCCTGCTTGGCCGGATCGCGACAGACTACCCGATGCCGAAGGCTTGGCTGGAGAGGCATCAGTCGATGCTGTCAGTAAACTTCCTCTTTGGAGGTCAGTAATGGGCGTTCCCTATCACACGAGCCAAGATGTACCGGGGCGATGCCTCTGGCTCATCGAAAGTCTGTTTTCCAAGGTTCAAACTGTAACTGCCCCGCATGAGGCCGATCTCGGCCCCTTGGACACGACTTTCTTGTTCGCCATGTCCACACTGATCTTCACGCTGCCGATTGAGCGACTGGAGCGCAATCGTCGCAAAGAGGAGGCCGGCGAGCAAGGTTACATGGATGATCGCCCTCTCAACCCTGCATCAGCCAAAGAGGTCGACGAAGTGCTGGGCAGTGACGAGACGAGTTTCCGGACTTCGCCTTTCTATGTGAAAGGCGTGTGGCGGTTCGCGTCCATCGATTATAGCCCCGGCCACAATCTGGCGGTCGAGTTCCCGGAGCAACTGGCGAACCTCCTTTCGGCAGATGACGCGCTGCATGCTGCTGATGACTTAAGTGCAAGGGTATGGATGAACTGCCTTCGCAACGCCCTCGCTCATGGCGGCATCGTCTACCTTAATGCAGATGGGCGACAGGCGCGCGGGGAACCGACCCGCATGATGGGTTTCGTCAGCGCCGTGTATCCGAACGGCAACATGAGGATGCCTCCCGAGCGACTGATTTCTCTCCGCACCACACCGGACGGGTATCGCGCTACACTTCAACGGTGGGTGAGATGGGTTCAGAAAACCGGACTGTCGCTGCCCATTGCGGCCTGACCTGTACGGCCTCCCACACGGCCCTGCCCATGTGAGACCGTCTTGATCCGAGGGATTGTGTCTCACAGGAGTATCACCCGTTCCACTGAGGCGCGTCCCGATCGGCTCTTAAACCCGTGTGAGACGGTGCAACGGGTTGCAGCGGTTCAATCCGCTTCCGGCCTGCATAATCCGCAGATGTTCGAGAACGAGCCGTCTGATCGACCTTCCCGGCGTGCGACAGCGCGAAGGTTGGACACTTCTGCTGAGACGGCTTTCCGATACCATCGGCTTGTGTAAGCCCCATCGTCGCGCGGACGGTTGATCGTCGCACATTTGGCTAGATGCAAGACCACATAGTTGGGGTCCGGCGAATGTCGGAGGTTCAGAACGAGCCCGTTCGGATGCTTGTCAATCCAAGCGAGGTAGCCTGCGTCATCGTCTACGAACTCCATGATCTCATCTCCCCAGCCGTGCCAGATCATCCAGAAAGCTTGGATCGTAGGCTTCGTCGACGTGGTTCTGGTTCCATATCCCGGAAGCGCGCACGTGATGTCGGCTCGAATGATGCCCCAGCCACATCTTGGATGGCGCGTCCAGCGCGGCTTTCCCTTCATTGCTGATCAGTGAGATTGCGTTGCGCTCGATCCACCCTCGAAGACTGTCGGGGCCGGGATCGTCAGGAACATCTAGCCAGACCACGTCCATTGTTGAGAGGCGGCGACTAACAGCCTGCTCCCATGCCAGTTCCTGTCGCTTGATCGTGTCGCGGGTCGAGCCTTCCAATGCCGCTCCTTTGAGACCCCACGAAGGGCACTCCTCTAACGTCCCGCATCGGACAAGCGCATCGCCAGTCAGCAGGCGGAAGATGGAGCCACGATGATTGCCGCTGCCCGCGCGAGACCCACTGTGCTGTCGCAGGCGCCCTTGTAGGGTAGAGGCCGCGCCTGGGCGCAATGCGTGGGTTCCGACGCGAACGACGCGAGGGCCTTCCCCGCTGTCGTCGCGCATCTCGCCCGGCTCGAAAAAGAAATAGACGCCACGTTGCGGCAACTTCGTCCCGATGGTTTCGGTGAGGTGGCGTGGACCGCCCTGCCGGGCTGCTACTCGCCCGAGAAGACCATAGAAGCGCCGGAGATCGTCCAGTCTACTCACTGTGCTGTCAGCCATGCCAGTTGTTCACCCTGTCGAAACCCTTTTAGCGGTTCATGAACCTTTACGCCCACGCTTACGAGCGGGTCGATGAGATGTTCGCAATACCGTTGTCCGCTCAAGAAAATCACGTGACCCACCTCCCGAGCGATCGGCATAAGCCTTGTCAGAACGTGCTCCGCCCATTGGCGACGGGCGGCAGTGCCCATTGTAGTCAGGGTAATGTCGTAAGGTTCGACCATGTCGGTTGGCTCGACAAGGCCGTGCTTCGCGGACAGGATAAGCCAACGAGATTTCTCACGCTCGACGAGCATCCGTTTCTTCTGAAATGCGGGCGAATAGTAAAGTTCTCTGGCGGGGGCTGCACTGGCGAGCTTCATCTTGGAGCATGAAATGAGCGTCAAGGCGTTGCCAAGACTGAGGGGGCGTGAAGCCAATCTCGGTGGGGGCGACGTGGGCGATAGCGTCACGATGGGAGTGCGACGCGGTTGCACATCCGATATATCGAAATGGAACCAGACGTTCGCACCGTTCTTCGGGCCGTCCTGTCTGACCAGAACGATGCCCGCCTCGGATTGCAACTTCTTGCCACGAAGAACGCTGCACACTGCTGGAAAGGCGTTGATCAATCCCATCATCCTATGGACATCCCCGGATTTCAGGACGAGCGGCGCGCGTCCGCTCCCACGTGCAACATGGACGAAGTGTCTAATGACAAATGCGCGAATGTGATCGGCCTGGCTCATTTCTCCCCCCGCTCGAAACTCGTGGCTCCGTGACCGCCGCATCCGTTTATGCGGGCGTCGGATAAACAGCACTAGGTTGTTTTTGCAGTCCATATTTTCCGTGACTTAGCTGCTCAAGCTCGCCATTCTCTTCCAGAAAACTGAGGAAGATCAAATGCTTATTGGGTATGCGAGGGTGAGCACGGCAGATCAGGTTGCCGGACTGGAGGCGCAGGTGCGCGACCTACGTGCAACGGGGTGCACCAAACTCTTTTCAGAGAGGGTATCGTCCGTTGCGCAACGGGATCAGCTATCGGCTGCGCTGGATTTTGCGCGTGAGGGGGACACACTGGCCGTTACGCGTCTCGATAGGCTGGCGCGCAGCACCGCCGATCTCCTCGGCATCGTGGCGGCGCTGGAACGCAAGGGGGTTTCGCTCCGAATTTGCGATTTTGGTGGCCAAGTCGTGGATACCCAGTCTGTTGATTGCCGCTGAGAAGTGACCCGGGGAGGCCAGTAATTTTCGCTGAGAAGTGACCCATGTTTGAACACGTTCCTGGCTTTGACGAGCGGGGGACCATGGAGTGTTGGACATGGCATTATTAAGCGTCATCCGGCGCTGGCATTACCGCGATCATCTGTCGATCCGGGAGATAGCCAGGCGGACCGGACTATCCCGCAACACCGTTCGTAAATATTTGCGGTCGGACACCGTCGAGCCGCAGTTCAAGGTGCCGGAGCGGCCGAGCAAGCTGGATCCTTTTGTGGGGCGACTGACGGCCTGGCTGCGGCGAGAGATGGGCCGCCCGCGCAAGCAGAAGCGGACCATCAAGCAGCTATATGCCGATCTGGTCAGCCTGGGCTTTGACGGCTCCTATGGCCGTGTCGCGGCCTTTGCCCGGGGCTGGCGGGATGACTACCGCCAGCAGCAGCAGATGAGCGGCAAGGGCACGTTCGTTCCGCTGTCCTTCGCCCCGGGCGAGGCGTTCCAGTTCGACTGGAGCGAGGACTGGGCGATCATCGATGGCGTGCGCACCAAGCTGCAGGTGGCGCACTTCAAGCTCAGCTACAGCCGGGCCTTCTTCGTGCGGGCCTATCTGCTCCAGACCCACGAGATGCTGTTCGATGCCCATAATCATGCGTTCCGCGTGCTGGGTGGCGTGCCGCGGCGCGGCATCTACGACAACATGCGTACCGCGGTCGACAAGGTCGGGCGCGGCAAGGATCGGACCGTTAATGCCCGCTTCCTGACGATGGTCAGCCATTATCTCTATGAAGCCGAGTTCTGTAATCCAGCAGCGGGGTGGGAGAAGGGTCAGGTCGAGAAGAACGTGCAGGATGCACGGCATCGTCTGTGGCAACCCGTCCCCCAGACCGAGACTCTCGGTGCCTTGAACCTGTGGCTGGAGGAGCGATGCAAGGCGCTGTGGCAGGATATCCCGCACGGGATCGAGCCGGGCTCTGTCGCCGATGCCTGGGCGGATGAGGTGGCAAGTCTGATGCCGGTAGGCAGGCCGTTCGATGGCTTTGTGGAGTATGGCAAGCGGGTATCACCGACCTGCCTCGTTCATCTGGAACGCAACCGCTACAGCGTGCCGGCGTCGTTCGCCAACCGCCCTGTCAGCCTGCGGCTTTATCCCGACCGCTTCCTCGTTGTCGCGGAAGGCCAGGTGCTGTGCGAACATCAGCGGATCATCGATCGATCCCACGACAAGCCAGGGCGCACCATTTACGACTGGCGCCACTATCTGGCGGTCATCCAGCGCAAGCCTGGAGCCCTACGCAACGGCGCTCCGTTCCTCGAACTGCCCGATGCCTTCCAGCGGTTGCAGCGGCATCTGCTGCGGTCTCCCGGCGGTGACAGGGAGATGGTCGAGATACTCGCCCTGATCCTGCATCACGACGAGGAGGTCATCCTGATGGCGGTCACAATGGCGCTGGAAGCCGGCGTTCCGACCAAGACCCATATCCTCAACCTCCTGCACCGGTTGATCGATGGCAAGCCGCTGACGACACCGCCGATCACGGCACCACAAGCGCTGAGACTGGTCAGCGAACCGATGGCCAATGTCGAACGCTACGATGCCCTGCGCCGGGAGAACCGTCATGCGTCATGACCCTGCCAGCGGCGCCATCATCGTCATGCTGCGCAGCCTCAAGATGCACGGCATGGCCCAAGCCGTCACCGATCTCATGGAACAGGGCGCGCCGGCGTTCGATGCGGCGGTTCCGATCCTCTCCCAACTGCTCAAGGCGGAGACCGCCGAGCGAGAGGTGCGATCGGTATCCTATCAGCTCAAGATTGCGCGGTTCCCGGCCTATCGCGATCTGGCGGGCTTCGACTTCGCCAGCAGCGAGATCAACGAGGCGCTGGTTCGTCAGCTCCATCGTTGCGAGTTTATGGACGTCGCCGACAACATCGTGCTTGTTGGCGGTCCCGGCACCGGCAAGACCCACATCGCCACCGCGCTGGGCGTCCAGGCTATCGAGCATCATCGCAAACGGGTGCGGTTCTTCTCTACGGTCGAGTTGGTCAACGCCCTCGAACAGGAGAAGGCCCAAGGCAAGCCAGGCCAGATCGCCAGCAGGCTCGCCCACTCCGACCTCGTGATCCTCGACGAGCTTGGGTATCTGCCGTTCAGCGCTTCAGGCGGCGCGCTGCTGTTCCATCTGCTGAGCAAACTCTACGAGCGCACCAGCGTCATCATCACTACCAACCTCAGCTTCAGCGAATGGGCCAGTGTGTTCGGTGACGCTAAGATGACCACCGCGCTTCTGGATCGGCTCACCCATCACTGCCACATCCTTGAGACCGGCAACGACAGCTTCCGGTTCAAGAACAGCTCGGCTCAGCAGCCAAAATCCAGAAAGGAGAAAGCACCATCTTGACCCACCAGTGAAACCCGAAACATAATCGCAAGGTGGGTCACTTCTCGATGAAAACCCCGGGTCACTTCTCAGCAGCAATCAACATTGAGGCCCCTTGTGGTCCAGCACATGCAGCTTGTCCGGATCGAGATAGAGGCCGGAATCGACGTCGCGGACAAAGGCGTCGTCGGCGAAACTGTCCCACAGGCCGGTCACGACATCGTAGAATTCGCGGGCCCGAACATAGCGGGCGTCGTGGTCGAGATGGGAATCGAGGCCGAAATTCAGCGCCGCGTCCGGATTGGCGGTGGTGACGATATTCCAGCCCGCGCGGCCGCCGCTGATATGGTCGAGCGAAGCGAAACGGCGCGCGATGTGGAAGGGTTCGTCGAAGGTGGTCGATGCGGTCGCGACCAGGCCGATCCGATCGGTCGAGGCTGCCAGCGCGGACAGCAAAGTGAAGGGTTCGAACGAAGTGACGGTGTGGCTGCGCTTGAGCGCTTCGATCGGCATGTTCAGCACGGCCAGATGATCGGCCATGAAGAAGGCGTCGAATTTCGCCGCCTCGAGTCGCCGGGCGAAGCGCTGCAGATGTGCGAAGTTGAAATTCGCATCCGGATAGGCGCCGGGATATCGCCAGGCGCCGGTGTGGATGCTCACCGGCCGCATGAATGCGCCGAGATGCAGCTGTCTGGACCGGCTCATCGGGGTTCCTTCGACGGGGAAAAATCTATCTGCGTCATATAGCGCTTGACGCCGGAACTTTAAGTCTACCAATTTCGTAGATAAGATAGTTTTTCTTCGATCCTGGGAAGAAGCCATGAGCCGCGTGCGTCGATCGTCTTTGCTAGCTTCGGCTCAGACGGCTGGAGATTTGCCCGATGCCCATGATCACGCAGCGTGACGCCGCGGCTCTCATGCGGATCGGGCGCGGCGAGCCGCGCCTCATGCGGGCGCTGCTCGAACAGCCCGCCGCTCACGATGCTCGTCAATTCCGGAGTAAGCCCATGTCGCTCAAGCTTTTCGATACCGTTCCCGATTTCAACCAAGACTCGACCGAAGGACCGCTCGCTTTCCATGAGTGGGCCGGGGACGACTGGGTCGTGCTGTTCTCGCACCCGAAGGATTACACGCCGGTCTGCACGACCGAGCTCGGCGCTGTCGCCAAGCTGAAGCCGGCCTTCGACCGGCGCGGCGTGAAGGTGATCGGCCTGTCGGTCGATCCCGTCGAAAGCCATGAGGGGTGGGCGCGCGATATCGAGGAGACTCAGGGCACGGCGCTCAATTTCCCGTTGATCGCGGATCATGACCGCAAGGTTTCGACGTTGCTCGATCTGATCCATCCCAATGCATCGGACACCAACACCGTCCGCACCGTGCTGGTGATCGATCCGAAGAAGAAACTGCGGCTGACGCTGACCTATCCGGCGTCCACCGGGCGCAATTTCGACGAGATCCTGCGCACGATCGACAGCCTGCAACTCACCGATACGCACAAGGTGGCGACCCCGGCCAATTGGCAGCAGGGCGAGGACGTGATCATTGTGCCCGCGGTGGACGATGCACAGGCCAGGGCGTTGTTCCCGGACGGATGGACAACCCACAAACCCTATCTCCGCACAGTCAAGCAGCCGGCATGAGGGGGATAGCGCGGCAATGAGCATCTCGATCCTCCTGGCCACGGACGGGCCGACGACCGATCCGGACGACTGGATGCGGCGCTGGGCAGGTGCCGTGCCGGAGGCGTCGATGCTCATGCTGGGCGCACCGTCATGGACCGATCCCGCGCGATGGGCCGATGCCATCGCGCGGGAGGTTGCGGCCGCGAGCGGCCGAACGATCATCGTCGCGCGCGGGCGGGCGTGCGGCGCGGCGCGGGATGCGGCGCGACGACTGCGCTCGACCTGCGGCCCGGCCACGGTCGGGCTGATGTTCGTTGCGCCTTTCCCGGGTGATGACGGGCTCTTGAACGGCGTTCAGCCCGATCTGCCGCTCGCCTGCCCCTCGGTTGTCGTCACCAGCCGTTCCGGGCCGGACGCGGCGCGCGTGCTTGCTCTGGCACGCGCGCTGGGGAGCCGCTGCATCGATGGCGGAGATATTGGGTCAGCGGGCGAGGATGCGCGGCTGGGGGATTGGAACCATGGACGACATGTCCTGAACTGGCTGGTCGCGGCCGTGGCGGAGGATGTCGCCTCGCCGACATCGACCGCATGTCAGGGCAATGTCGTCGAATTCGCGCCGCGGACGATATCGCGGATCGCCAGCTAGGCGAGGCGCAGCCGAGGCTGGATCAAACCGGCTTCGTCGCAAAGCTGATGTCCCGGGCGCCTTGCCACAGCACTTCGCGCCCGATTCTGGCAAGCACGTCGAGCTTTTCGTTGATGATCAGGAAGGGATTGCCCGCAAGCTGGCCGGCCTTGCTGGCGAAGCTGACGCCGCCATAGGCAAGCAGGATCTCGGTCTCGCTCACGCCGCCGGGGTAGAGGATGAATTCGCCGGGGCGCGGGTGGCTGGTCGCATTCTCGTAGCCGAGCTCGAAATCGAGGTCGCCGAGCGGGATCCAGCATCCTTCGCCGCTCCAACGGACATGGATGATCCGTTCCGACCAGGGCAGGAGAGAGCGGAAGCGTTCGCAGGTTTTCGGGGCGAGCTCGTCCTGGAAGCGCGCCTCGAAATGTTCGTCGCCGATCGTCACCACAATTGCGTTCATGATCTCTCGCCTTTCGGATGCGGCCATTTACCCAAGCTGTCGTCAAGAGCGTGGCATTTGCAATCGACTATATCGGGATCGTACGACAAACTACGTTGATGTGTAGCGCCCCGACGAACAGCATCGCGAAGCGGCTGGTGGCCGCCGGCATCACTCTCGGCGCGCCGTTCGGCCCCGCAGCGCGCTATGTTCCGTGGTTGCGCAGCGGCAATCATCTCTACGTGTCAGGCCAGGTGTCGAAGACCGCAGAAGGTGCGATCACGGGCAGGGTGGGCGCGGATCTCGATCTCGAAGCCGCTATGGCGGCGGCGCGCCTGTGCGGCATCAACCTCCTGCAACAGGTGTCGGACGCCCTCGATGGCGATCTCGACCGGGTCCGCCAGGTCGTCCGGCTGACCGGCTTTGTCCGGGCCACGGAGGATTTCCCGTCGATCCCGCAGGTCATGGACGGATGCTCCGGTCTGATGCTCGACATATTCGGGGAGATCGGTCGTCACACACGATCGAGCGTCGGCGTCTATACCCTGCCGCGCAACTGCGCGGTCGAGGTCGACGCAATCTTCGAGATCGCGGACTAATCCGGCGCGAATCAGCGTCGTTTTATCGCACCTGGTGTCGATCACCGCATTGGACGAACCTTCCGTCGCGTCCCAGGGAACCAGGATGGTACCGAACGCAGGCTTGCGCGTTGGGGATCGGCGTACGTGCGCGTGGGAGTTCCCGCGCGCCCTTGAAAGGGAGCAAGTCCATGCGTTTCCAAACCATCATGCTGGCAGGTCTCGGGACCCTGGCACTCGGCGCCTGCGCCAAGCAGCAAGAGGTTGCCTACGCCCCGCCACCACCGCCCGGCGCGGTTCCCGGCAGCACCGCTGCCGACCGTGACGGAGACGGCATTATCGATGGTTATTACACTGCGGACGGCATCTATCATCCCAATGCCCCGGCCTATACGCCGCCGCCCATGCCGACGCGCAAGGGGGAACGGGGCTGATCGCTTCGATCCGGGGAGTGCGGCGTGGCCGCATTCCCCTTTGCATTCTGTTTGCGCTTGCCGGCGTTTCCGCCGGACAGGTGAGTATCGCCTTCGCGGCACCCGCCCGGACTGCGGCGGGCTCTACGGCCGGCGCGGATAAAGTTGCTGGTGTGATCCGCCAGGATGCCGGCGGCGCACTCAAGACATTCTATGCAGGTCGGGGTTTTCGACCGCTCTGGGCGCCGACGGGGCGGATCGGCCGTTCGGCGGACACGCTGATCGGCTTTCTCGAATCCGCGAAGCTCGACGGACTCAAGCCCTCATCCTATCGCATCGACGATCTCCGCAAGGCGGTTGCCGATGCGCGCAGCGGCGATGCGAAGGCGGTTGCGAGCGCAGAACTCAAATTGTCCGCCGCCTTTACCCGCTATGTCCAGGATCAGCGCCGCAATGCCGGCGTCCGGATGATCTATGCCGATCGTAGCTTGAAGCCGAAGACATTGCGGCCGGAGACCGCTTTGCGCGCGGCGGCGGCCTTCCCCAAATCCTTCGATGGCTATGTGGCCGGCATGGGCTGGATGAGCCCGCATTATGTCCGGCTGCGTCAGCTTGTGGCGCGCGCGGAGAAGGGCGGCGTGTCGGAAGCGGTGATGGAGCGCCTCTATCTCAATCTCGATCGTGCGCGACTGCTGCCCAGCGCCCGGACACGTCATATCGTCGTCGACGCCTCGTCGGGCCGGCTCTGGTATTATGATGCGGGCCAGCAGGTCGGCACGATGAAGGTCGTCGTCGGTGCGCAGGAGACGCAGACGCCGATGCTTGTCGGCAAGCTGCGATGGGCGATCCTCAATCCCTATTGGAATGTGCCGACCTATCTGGCGCGCAACAGCATCGCGCCCAAGGTGCTGGCCGGTCGCTCACTCGCGTCGCTGCGGATGGAGGCATTGTCGGACTGGAGCGCGTCGCCGCGAAAGATCGACGCCTCGACAATCGACTGGCCGGCAGTCGCGGCGGGCAAGCAGGAATTGCGCCTGCGCGAACTGCCCGGCGGGGCCAATTCGATGGGCCGGGTCAAATTCATGTTCCCGAATGACGAGGGCATCTACCTCCACGACACGCCGGATCGCGCGCTGCTCGCCAGGGACGACCGCCATTTCAGCAATGGCTGCATCCGCCTGGAGAATGCCGCCGAGCTTGGCCGCTGGCTGTTGCAGAAGCCGCTGGCAGCTGCGTCGAAGAAGCCGGAACAGGTGGTACCATTGCCGGTCGCGGTGCCGGTCTACCTCACCTATCTCACCGCCGCCGCGACCGACGCCGGTATCGCCTTTCGCAAGGACGTGTACGGCCGCGACGAGTGAGGGTGCAGCTTCAGTTCGGCAGGTCTGAATACCGCTCGCGAAGGACGGTTTTCTGCACCTTGCCCATTGCGTTCTTGGGCAACGCATCGACGAAATGGATCTGGCGTGGCTGCTTGAAACGCGCGAGGGTGGTGGCGAGTGCTGCCTTCAGCGCGTCGGCATCTGCGAAGCCGGGATCGCGCGGCACCACCACGGCAACGACGCTTTCGCCCATGTCCGGATGCGCGATGCCGATCACCGCGGATTCGCGGACCTGATCGAGCTCGTCGAGCGCGGTCTCCACCTCGGCGGGATAGATATTGTAGCCGCCCGAGATGATCAGATCCTTGGCGCGGCCGACGATCGAGACATAGCCGCGATCGTCGATGAAGCCGAGATCGCCTGAGATGAAATGGCCGTCGCGGAATTCGGCTTCGGTTTTTTCCGGCATCCGCCAATAGCCAGTGAACACATTGGGTCCGGCGATCTCGATCACGCCGATCTCGCCCTGGGCCAGGACGCGGCCGGTGTCGGGATCGGCGATGCGGATGTCGACACCGGGCAGCGGAAGGCCGACCGTGCCCGCGATCCGATCCCCGTCATAGGGATTGGACGTGTTCATATTCGTCTCGGTCATGCCATAGCGTTCGAGGATCGCGTGGCCGGTGCGCTCGCGGAATTCGCGGTGGATGTCGGCCGAGAGCGGCGCGGAGCCCGACACGAACAGCCGCATATGCGCGACCAGCGTCCGATCGAACCGGTCCTCGCCGAGCAGGCGGATATAGAAGGTGGGTACGCCCATCATCGTCGTCGACAGCGGCAGTGCGGCCAGCACCGCCTCCACGTCGAAGCGCGGCAGGAAACGCATCGACGCGCCGGAGGCGAGCACGACATTGGTGCCGACGAAAAGCCCATGGGTGTGGAAGATCGGCAGCGCGTGGAGCAGCACGTCGTCGGCGGTGAAGCGCCAGTGATCCTTCAGCGTGAAGGCGTTGGAGGCCAGATTGTCGTGGCTCAGCATCGCGCCTTTCGACCGGCCGGTCGTGCCCGATGTGTAGAGGATCGCGGCCAGATCGTCGTCGCCGCGCGCGACGGTATCGAATTCGCCGGCGCTCTCCGCCGCGATCGTGGCGAGCGTGCCGCCGCCGGCCTCGTCGAGCGTCTCGACGCGCGGAACGCCGGCCTTTGCGGCCAGTGCCCGGATCGACGCTTCCTGTGCGGGATCGCAGACGAACAGGGCGGGTTCGGCGTCGCGCATGAAATAATCGAGCTCGCCCGCCGTATAGGCGGTGTTGAGCGGCAGGAACGCCGCGCCCGCGCGCAGGCAGCCGAGATAGAGCATCAGCATGTCGATGCTCTTCTCCGCCTGCACCGCGACGCGATCGCCGGGCTGGACGCCGAGACCGGCCAGCGCATTGGCGAAACGGCCGGAGCGTGCGTCGACATCGGCATAGGTCACGACCGCGCCGTCGGGCAAAGTTGCGAAGGGGCGTCCGCGATCCTGCGGGAATTGCGCCGAAAGCCGCGTGTAGAGATTGGTCATCGTGTCTTCCCTGCCCGCGCGCCGGCGGCGGGCTTCGCCGCGTCCCGCATCATCGTGCGGAACGGATCACCCAATATCACGGCGCCGTCATTGGCATAGGCCTCATGATGCGCCTCGATGCTCGGCAGGTCGTAGAGATAGTTCACCATCATGCCCGCGCTCTGCCGCATGCCGTTGGCGGAGCTGTCGCCCATCCAGTTCAGCCGCTCAAGCCGCGCGCCATTGCCGAGATGGAAGCGCGCGACGGGATCGACGGGGCGGTCGTTTGCGGTGCGCGCAGCCGTGAAATAGGCGATCGCCTGTGCGGTCAGCTCCGTCCGCAGATCTTCGCCCGCGCGTGCAGCATCGGCCAATGCGGGATCGGCCTTGCCGAGCCACGCCATGAAGGCCGGAATGGGCGACAGGGTGACGAAGCAGGTCAGCCCGGGCAGGTCGCGTTTGAGGTCGGTTGCGACCTGTTTGATCAGGAAATGGCCGAAGGAGACGCCCTTCAGCCCCGGCTGGCAGTTGCTGATCGAATAGAAGACCGCGGTGTCCGCATCGGCGGCGGCCAGCGGTTCGCGCACCGGATCGAGCACCGTCTGGATGCTGTCGGGCATGTCGCGGGTCAGCGCGACCTCGACGAAGATCAGCGGCTCTTCGGGCATGGCCGGGTGGAAGAATGCGAAGCAGCGCCGGTCGGGCGGATCGAGCCGGCTGCGCAGATCCGCCCAGTCGCGGATATCATGGACCGCTTCGTAGCGGATCACGCGTTCGAGCAGGCTGGCGGGCGACGACCAGGTGATCGGCCGCATCGCCAGGAAGCCGCGATTGAACCAGGACTGGAGCAGGTGGAGCAGGTCGGCATCGACCGCGTCGAGTTTGCCGTCCGCGCTCTTCATGGCGCGCAGCAGGTCGGCGCGCAGCGTGATCAGTCGGGCTGTGCCGCCGGGTGCGAGGTTGAGCCGGCGGAACAGTTCCTGCCGTGGAGCCTCGACCGCATGGGTCAGCAGCGAAAGTTTGGCCGGGCCCTCTGCCTTATACTGCGCCCAGGCCGCATCGAGCGCGGCTTCGTCGGGGCCGAATGCCTCGGCGAGCCGATGGAAGAAGGCAACGCGCTCGTCAGCTGTGGATTCGGCATAGAGATCGAACAAATCGGCAGCGATCAATGCCCCGGATGCTTCGCCGCGCCCGGACAACAGGCTGCGCGCCAGTCCCTCCATCCGTTCGATCCGCGATCCGACCTGATCCGTGCGGCGGTCGAACACGAAGGATGCGTAGCGGCGGAGCAGCTCGCGGCCCTGACGCGATACGCCGTCGATCAGTCGCGGCAGCGCCGCGCGCATCACGCCGTGATGCCGAACAGCTCCGCTGCGCGGGCGACGAAATCGGCGGGCAGGGGCCGCGATCGGCGGGCCTGCAGGTCGAAGCAAACCGTGCGTGCGACCAAAGTCGCGCATAGGCGATCGTCGGCGCGCGAGACCATCCGGTATTCGCTGGTGATGGACGTGCGGCCGAGATGGGTCAGCCGGCCGTCGATGCGCACCAGTGCGCCCGCCGCCAGTTCGGATTGATATTCGATCTCGTGGCGGACATCGGCCCAGCCCTGATGTTCGGCGGCGCCCGCGACTGGATCGTAACCCAGGCTTGCGAACAGATGATAGGATGCGTCGTCGAACATGCCGAGATAGTGGCGCGTCGTCAGATGGCCCATCGCGTCGCACAGCCAGGGATGGACGACGGTGAAGCCGCAATCGATCGACGGAAAATCAGTCATGGCTGCCAATCTCCCATCCATGTGGCGTCAGATGCGTTTCAGCGAAGCCGCGCGGCGTGGCTTCCAGCGGCATTGCAAGACTGTCATTCCAGCGATTGAAGAAGCCGTAAAGGGCAATTGCGGCCAGCAGTTCGACGATCTGGCCATCGTCATAATGCGCCGCCAGCTCGGCATAGGCCTGATCGGTGACGCCCGAGGGCGACTGGCCTGCGAGCATCGCGAAGCGCAAGGCGGTGCGCTCGGCATCGCTGAAGAGCGGGCTCTGCTCGAAATCCCAGACCGCCGCGATCCGCTCGCTGCCGCCGCCGGTGGCCGCCGCGTTGCTCGCGGTGTGTGCGGCACAATAACGGCAACCCGCCGACATGCTGGCGAGATAGCCGGCGAGATATTTGAGATCGAGCGGGACCGCGCCAGGCGCCATCACCGCGTTCCACAGGCCGAGCGTCGCGTTCAATATCTCTGGGCGATGCGCCAATGTGGCGACGCTGCCGGGAAGCTCGGCGAAATGCTCCAGGAACGGCGCGGCATCGACGCCCTTTGCCATCAATGCCTCGGGCGTCAGAAGAGCCATACGTCCCATCGGTCAGCCTTCCCATTCCGAATTGCCGTCGACGCCGATGATCTGCGCGGTGATGTGCCGCGCCGTGTCCGACGCGAGGAACCAGGCCATCTCGCCGATTTCGGCGGGCTGAATCTTGGTCCGCAGCGAGATATAGCCGAGCGCTTCCGCTTCGACCTCCTCCACGGGCAGGTTCCGGCGTTCCGACGCGCGGGCCATCAGGCCGCGCATCCGCTCCGTATCCATGAAGCCGGGGCGGATCGCGTTGACGCGTATGCCCGCCGGTCCGAATTCGCGCGCCGCATTCCTGGTCAGTCCCTCGAGCGCCCATTTCGATGCGATATAGGCCGATCGGCCGGGCAGGCCGGTGACGGTGGAGGCGGTCGAGATGTTGACGATCACACCGCCCTTTGCGGCGCGCATCGCGGGCACGACGGCGCGCATCATGTGGAAGGCGCCATGGACGTTGACCGCGAAGCAGCGCGCCCAATCCTCGGGATCATTGTCCTCCAGCGCGCCGATCGGTCCGGCGACGCCGGCATTGTTGACCAGCACCGACACGGGGCCGACCCGATCGATCATCGCGGCCACCGCGAGAGGGTCGGCAACGTCGGTCAGGCTGGTGACGATGCCGGGCCGGTTCTGGCCCAGGCGATCGAGCGCCCCCTGATCGACGTCGCAGACGATCACGCGGTCGCCGCGTTCGTGGAAGATCTCTGCGATGGCGAGCCCGATGCCGGATCCCCCGGCGGTGACGAGGACCGATCTGTTGCTCATGCTGCTTTGCTCCGTTCGGCGTCCGTCGCGGCCGCGTCGAGCGCGCCGCTGCCGGAGATCACCACTCCATAGATGTCTCGTGCGCGATCCGGGCTGATCAGCCCGCCCGCGACATCGTCGGCCACGCGCTGCGCCGGGCGTTTACGGGGATCGCCATAGCCGCCGCCGCCGCAGGAGATCGCGACGATGCGTTCGCCATCCTCGATATGGACCTGTGCGCAGGCGGGAAGTTCGCTGTGGCTGCCGTCGCGCTGGATCAGATATTGATCCGCACCGCCGCCCGACTGTCCGCCGCGCACGCCGACCGGGACATTGACATGACCGTCGGAGAGATAGCCGATGTCCATGCCCCCGCCGATCGGTCCGAACTCGACGATGGTCGATGGCGCGCCATTCTGCGTTCCGGCACCTTCGGTATCGGTCAAAAAGCCGCGGCGATGGACCAGGATCGGCTGCGACAATTCGGCCAGCTCGACGCCGTCGATGCAGCAGAGACCGGCATTGCCGACATGGCCGATCGTCCACCAGGCATCGCTGGCATGGCTGGCGGCGCCGCCGCTCATCGCCAGGAAGATCTGGTTGACGAAGGGCCGGCCGGTGCGCGGATCGATGCCGGACACGACGCCCGCGGAGGGCGCGATCACCGATCCGACCTCGGCCATGCCGATGCCCTCGCCCAATGTCGCCAGCGCGGTCTGCACGCTGTTCGCGGCGCGATCGGCGATGTTCGTCGTCGCGGCCGAGCAGGAAAAGGGATGGGTCGGAATGCCGGCGATACAGCCCACCCGCAGTTTCACGTCGATCCGGCGGAACGATCCGGCGTTCTTGGGCACGTCATGGTCGATGCTGTTGAAGACGCCGATCATCGCAGCCGTGCGTGCGCAGGCTTCGGACAGGTTCATGCCGCAGGGCAGACAGTCCGGATTGTCGGTCAGGTCAACCGCGATACGGCCGTCGGCGGGGTCGACATCGACCTTCGCGGTGATCTTCAATCCCTCGGCAGGCAGGCCGGGGAAGGGGTCGTGCGTGCTCGATCCGATGACGCGGCCGGCGGGCAGCCGCCCGATCGCATCGGCCATCCGCGCCTCGGAATAGTCGAACCATTGCCGGGCAAAGGCCTCCAGCCGGTCCCAGCCGGCTTCGCGGGCCAGTTCGGTCAGCGCCTTTTCGCCGATGCGGGCCGCGCCGACGGTGGAGAGATAGTCGCCGCGCCATTGATGCGGCACGCGGATGCGCAGCTCGCACATGCGGATGATGTCGTCGATATCCTCGCCGTCGCGCTGGACCTGGACGGCGGGGAAGAGCAGCGCGCCCTCATGATAGACGTCGCGCGCCTCCGCCATATAGGTGGTCGGCTGGCTGTTGCCGATATCGGCCTGGTGCGCCTTGGCGAGCACGGTGAAGCGATGCTCGCCCGCTTCGTCCATCACCGGCACGATCACGCTGAGGTCGGCCGGGTGCGAGCAGCCATGATAGGGCGAATTGTGCAAGAATGCGTCGCCCGCACGCAGCTCGGGATGGAATTGCTTCATGCTGCGCGCCATCATGTCGGGGCCCGACAGCACATGGATCGGCAGGCTGTCCGCCGCGGTCAGCAATTCGCCGTCGCGGGTGAGCAGGCAGCAGGAGAAGTCGCGCGCGCGGTTGATCACGCCCGACCGCCCGGTGCGGAGCAATGTGTTCGACATCTTGCGCACGACACCGTCGAGCCTGCTGCGCAGCACCGCCATTTCGGCGCCGTTCATGGGAAGATCGGTCATGATCAGGCCTCGATCAGGATGGAGCCGGCGGCCGTCCGGCGGAAACGCGCGGGCGGATCGACGACGATGGTGGTGAAGGCGGATTCGATCAGCGCCGGCCCGGCCTGCACCTCGTCGACCGGGATCGTGTCCCAGCGCAGCACGGGCGTATCGAGCCAGCCTTGGCCGGCGAAATAGACCGGGCGGGAGCGGGACGGGGCGGCGCCCTGCACATCGTGCTTCAGCCGGAATTCGGCATCGGGGCGGGACGGGCAGGCGACGCGCGCGCGCAGCCCGATCAGCTCGACCGCCGAATGCTCATCGCGGATGGTGAAGAGCTGCTCGTGCATCGCATCGAACGCGATCCGGAAGCGCGCAACGTCCGCCTCGGTCGCGAAGCCGGCATCGTCGATCGGCACGTCGATATCCCAGGCCTGCCCGTCATAGCGGGCTTCGGCGACATAGCTGATCGTCCCCGCCAGCTGCGCCCGCGCGATGAACGCCTCCGCCTGCTCGCGGACCGCACTGAAGGCGGTATGGGCGCGCGCCAGGTCGAAACCGGCGGTCGAGGCATAGGTGGTGGTCGGGAACTCGGCCGCGATGTCGGACATCATTGCGCCAGCCGCACTCATCGCCGCACCGGTTTCGGGGATCAGCAGCTCGCGGCATCCCAGCCGCCGGGCGATGAACACCGAATTGAGCCCGGCAGCGCCGCCGCCGCCGATCAGCACGGCCTGTGCCGGATCAATCCCCTGATTGACCGTCATGTCCTGGATCGCCTGCACCATATTCTCGGTGGCGAGGTCGAGGATGCTCCACGCGGCGTCCTCCGCGCTGATGCCCAGGGGATCGGCGACGTCGCGCGCGATAGCGCCCCGCGCCGCATCGCCGTCGAGCCGCATCGCGCCGCCGAGGAAATAATCGGGGTCGATATAGCCCAATGTCACGCAGGCATCGGTCACGGTCGGGCGAGTGCCGCCGCGGCCGTAACAGGCGGGGCCGGGCGTCGAGCCGGCGCTGCCCGGACCGACGCGCAGCAGGCCCGCGGAGTCGACCGCAGCGATGCTGCCGCCGCCCGCGCCGACGCTCTTCACGTCGACGGACGGGTAGCCGGCAAGATGGCCGCGATAGGGTTCGCCGATCCACAGGTCGCGCGTCATCGGGATGCGCCCGTCGCTGACCAGGCTGATATCGTAGGTCGTTCCACCGGTGTCGGCGACGATCGCGGTCCGCCAGGCGCCTTCGCGCTCCGCATAATGGCGGCCGGCGACGGGGGCCATGGACGGCCCCGAATTGATCACGCGGATCGGCGAAGCCGCGACTTCCTCGGCTTCGACCATGCCGCCTGCGCTGGTCAGCACCATCACCTTGCCGGCAAAGCCCGCATCGGAGAGGCGCGCGGTCAGGCCGCCCAGATAATGCGTCATCAGCGGCTTCAGCGACGCGTCGATCGCGGCCGAGGACGCCCGTCGGAATTCGCGCAGGGTCGGGTTGACGGCGTGCGACAGGCTATAGGGAATGCCGGGCAGATGCTGTTCGATCAGCGCGCCGATGCGCTGCTCGTGCGCGGGATTGACCGTCGACCAGAGCAAGGCGACCGCAAGCGCCTCCGCGCCGCTTTCACGCACCCGCTCCAGCGTCTCGATCACGCCCGCCTCGTCGAGCGCGATCATCAAGCCGCCATCCGATCCGATGCGTTCGCGCGCCTCGAAAGTGAGCGCGCGCGGCACATAGGGCGCAGGATAGGGGATGGTGTGGTTGAAGGGTTCGGTGCGCCCGCCCTCGCGGAACAGCAAGATGTCGCGATGGCCCTCGGTGACGATCAGCGCGGTCCGTGCGGTGCGGCCGGTGATGATCGCGTTGATCGCATGGGTGGTGCCGTGGATGAAGCTGTCGCACCGGCCGAGCAGTGCAGTCAGGCTCATGCCCCGCGCGGCCGCCGCGCCGCTCAGCGCGTCGAGGACGCCCGCGACGGGATCCGATGGCACGGTCGACGCCTTGTGGAGCGTGATCGAGCCGTCGTCATCCTCGACGACGAGATCGGTGAAAGTGCCGCCAGTGTCGGTTGCAAGACGCATGATCGGTCCGTCAGAAAGCGACCGAGTCGCCGCCCTTGAGGCCGAGCATTTCGCGCGCCTCCGCGGGGGTGGCGATCTCGATATCGAGTGAATCCATGATCGCGCGAATCTTGCGGACCTGCTGGGCATTGCTGGTCGCGAGCTCGCCGCGGCTGATATAGAGGCTGTCCTCCAGGCCGACCCGGACGCTGCCGCCGACCAGCGCGCATTGCGTCAGGAACTTCATCTGCGGGCGGCCGACCGCGAAGCAGGACAGCATGTAATCGTCGCCGAACAGCCGGTCCGCCGTCTGCTTGAACATCATGAAATTCTCGAGGTCGGCGCCGATGCCGCCCAGGATGCCGAAGATGCCCTGGATCAGGAAGGGCGGCTTGATGATGCCGAGATCCGCGAAATGCTTGACGTTGTAGAGGTGGCCGATGTCGTAGCATTCATATTCGAAACGGGTGCCGTGGCCCTGGCCCAGTTCGACCATGATCCGTTCGATCAGCGCGAAATTATGGTTGGCGGGAAAACGCTTGGACCCGAGCATCAGTTCGCGCTCCCACTCATGCTTCCACTCGAATTTGTCGGCGAGCGGCCAGAAACCGAAGTTCATCGATCCCATGTTGAGCGATGTCATTTCGGGGCTGGCGCGCAGCGGACCGGCCATGCGATCCTCTTCGCTGAAGCCCGGTGCGCCACCGGTGGTGATGTTGATCACGGCGTCCGACGCCTGTTTGATCCGCGGCAGGAACTGCATGTAGAGTTCGGGATCGGGCGAGGGGCGGCCGTCTTTCGGGTCGCGCGCGTGAAGGTGCAGGATGGCGGCGCCGGCCTCCGCCGCCTCGATCGCCTGTTCCGCGATCTCGTCGGGTGTGATCGGCAGATGCGGCGACATTGACGGCGTGTGGATCGATCCGGTCACGGCGCAGGTGATGATCGCCTTGCTGGTACGGCGCATGCTGAAACTCCCTGTTTTCTGGGTTTAGTGGGACGCGTTGAACGCGACGGTCTGTGCGAAGGGTCTTCGGCTGGCGAAGGCGGCCAGGCTTCCGATGATTGCGATCACCGACAGGACGGCGACCAATGCGGTGGCGAGATGCAGCGGACCGCCGAGCAGATCCGATGTCAGGCCGACCAGAGGCGGACCGCAGCCGATGCCGATCAATGTGGTGCAGGCCAGGAACACCGCGGTGACCACGCCGCGCAGCCGATCGGGTGTGAGCATCTGGACGCCGGCCAGGCTGGCGGGCGCGCCCAGGGTCATGAAGAAGTTGAGCAGCCCGAGCAGCAGCAGCGAGGTTGGAAGGTCGGTGATCGAGACGAAAGCGAGCAATACGGTGAGACCGCCCATCAGGCTGGCGATCATGACCGGCGCCACGGGTGAGGCATAACCGCGCGTCTGGAAGAAATCGGTCAGGATACCGCCGCACAGATGGCCGAGCGGCGCGCCGATCAGGATCACGCCGCCCACCGCGAGGCCCGCCTCTGACGGTGTCAGTGCGAAGAAGCGGACATAATAGGATGGCATCCAGGCGCTGAACGATTGCACCACGAGCACCACCGAGGCTGCGGCCATGATGTGGAAGACGAAGGATGCGCGGTGCGCGCGGAGATAGGCGAACGCTTCGGCCATGCTCGCGCGTGCAACACCGGTCTCGACGCGAGCAGGCTCGCGCACGGTCAGCAGGAGTGCCGCGAGCAGCAGGCCGGGAATGGCCATGAGGACGAACGTGCCCTGCCAGGGCTGCAGCAGCCCGAGGCCGGGGACATGCAGACCGCCGGCCACGACCAGCGCGGCAAGCAATGCGCCGCCGCCGACCAAGGCCATGCTTTTGCCGAGCGACGCGCCGGTGGTGAACAGCGAGACGGCACGGCCGAGCTGGCTGCGCGGAAAATAGGCGGCGAGCAGCGACATGGCCGCGGGCACCAAAGCCGCCTCGCCGAAACCCACGCCGATGCGCGCGAGGAACAGCGATCCGAAAGAATTGGCGAGACCGCACAGTGCCGTCGCCAGGCTCCAGATCAGGATGCCGGCGATGATCAGGTTCCGGCGATTGACCCGATCGGCCATCCGCCCGAGCGGAATGGCCGCGACGGTGTAGAGAATGACGAAGCCGGTGCCCTGGAGCAGCCCGAGCTGAGCGTCGCTGACGCCGAGATCGGCCTTGAGCGGCTCCATCACCAGGCTCATCAGGAAGCGGTCCACGAAGGACAGCAGATGCGCCGACGCCAGCAACAGCGCGACGTACCAGGCATAACCACCTGCCCGGATGGGGAGAGGCGCCTGGGTCGCCATCAGCCGAGCGCCGCCGAAACGCCTTCGTCGGCAAGCCAGGTCGCGCCGTGCACCGGGCGGGCCTTGTCGGAAAGCAGGAACAGGATGATGCCCGCGATATCGTCGGGATCGCTGAACGCGTTGCCGCTGGGTGTCATCCGTCGCATGCCTTCCGCCATCTCCGGATTGGCGCGGACGTCCGCGTTCATCGGCGTGGCGGTGTTGCCCGGTGCCACCGCGTTGACCGCGATGCCGTGCGGCGCCAGTTCGGCGCCGAGCGAGCGCGTCATCATCGACACCGCGGCCTTGCTCGCGGCGTAAAGCGCGAAATCCCGGACGCCGATCTGGCCCGCGACCGAGGATAGCGAGACGATCCGCCCACTGCCGCGTTCACGCATGCCCGGCACCACCGCGGAGATCGCGTTCCAGGGGCCTTTGATATTGATGTCGAGCAGCCGTGCGCTGTCCACCGGCTCGGTCGCGCCTGCGGGCGTCGGATAGAAGACGCCCGCCGCATTGACGAGCAGGTCGATGGCGCCGAGATCGCTTTCGACCTGGGCGACGAGCCCGATCAGCGCGGCCGCATCGCGGACATCGACTGCATAGGGTTTCGCAGTGCCGCCTGCGGCCTCGATCTCCTGAATCACGGCCGCGGCCTTGTCGACATTGCTGCTGGCGACGACGGCGACGCTGCCGCCTTCGGCTGCAATCATCTCGGCGACGCGCTTGCCGATGCCCGAGCTTCCGCCGGTGACGAGCGCGACCTTGCCGGTGAACATGCCGCTCATGCGTACACCGACGCGACAAGTGCCGCGCAGCGTTCGCCCAGGCCGCCGCCCGCGCACATCAATGAAGGACTATATGAGAATGACATGCGGTTCTCCGGATCGGCGAAGCCAAGCGCGCCGCCGGCGCCGGGATGGCCAAAGGCCAGGGGATTGGTGCCCATCGGCGACATGTTGGGCTCGTTGAGGAAGAAACCGTGCGCGTATCGGAAGGTGCGATCGGTCATCGCGCATTGGCCGAACCAGCTTTCCTCGCGCATCCGGTCGATGGTCGCGGCGGAGAGCAGGTGGACGCCGTCGAGCGTTCCGCCACAGGCCAGCGCCGCATAGATGCGGGCGACCGCGCGTGCATTGCCGTGGCCGTTGGTCGAGGGCATCAGCCCTTCGCGCATGCGGCGATCGTTATAATGGTCGGGAGAGTCGGGGCGCATGCGCCAGGCCCGGCCCATCTTCGTCGACGGATCGCGCGACTGGACGAAGGTATGGCTTTCCATCGACGGGATCATGTCGGCCACGCGGTCCGGATCGGCGCCGCGTGTGCCATAGCCGTAATCGGCGCCCAGCGGATAGCAGACTTCCTCGGTCAGGAAGGCGTCTATCTGCCGGCCGTCGACCCTGCGGACGAGCTCGCCGAACAGATAGCCGGCGGTGGACGAATGATAGCCATGGTCGGTCCCCGGCTCCCAGCAGGGTTCCTGCTGTTCGAGCGCGCGGATCATGACGTCCCAGTCATAGCCGGCGCCGGCCGGCGCATGGTCGGCATAGAGCAGGCCGGCCTTGCCGGTGATCAGCGTCCGGACGGTGATGTCGGCCTTGCCCGCCTGCGCGAATTCCGGCCAGTAGCGTGCGACCGGCGCATCCATGTCGATCAGCCCGCGATCGACAAGCATCCAGACGCATAAAGCCGCCATGCCCTTGCCGACCGACATCATGCAGACGATCGTATCCTCGCGCCACGGCCGGGTACGCTCGGGGTCCGCCCAGCCGCCCCACAGATCGACCGCCTTTTGTCCGTCGCGATAGACCGCGATCGCCGCGCCATGCTCGCCGCGCTCGCGGAAATTCTCCGCGAACGTTTCGGCCAGCGCGGTGAAGGCCGGATCAAAGCTGCCGTGGATCGGCATGTCCGATCCGGCCTGGAGGATGGCGGGCGCGTTCATCTTCAGTATTTCACGATCGCGCGGATGCCGTAGGTGCGCGGCTCACCGACGCGGCCGACGATACCCGCGGCGAAGCTGGCGGTGCTGGTCACATAGGACTTATTGGCCAGATTGCGGCCGAACGCGATCAGCTGGAAACGGTCGCCCGGGAAATTATACCCGATGCTGCCATTGACCAGAGCATAGCCGGCCTGCTGGTCGAGCCCTGCATTCAACGCGGTGAAATATTGGCGCGTGCGGTGGCTATATTCGGCGCGGCCGAAGATCGAGCCATCGCCCACCGGCACATCGGCCTGGGTGTAGAGCGTATATGCCCATTTCGGCGACAGGTTCAGATGGTTGCCCGATGCATCGAACGCGATGTTACCGGGCTTCAGTGCGTTGGTGTAATTCTTGTAGACCGCGTCGAGATAGGCAAGGTTGGCGCCGATCTGAAGCCACTTGGTCGGACGCAGTTCGGTTTCGATCTCGACACCGTCGACCGTCGCATCGGCGGCATTGGTGATGTCGATCACGCCCGGGGTCAGGAACGACTGAACCTGCAGATCCTTGTAATCATAATGGAAGTAGCTGGCGTTGATGCGCAGCACCCGATCGAACAGGTCGAGCTTTGCGCCCGCTTCGTAGCTCCACAGCGTCTCCGGCGCGAAACCCTGAGCCGGATTGACGCTGGAGAAGTTGAAGCCACCCGATTTGAAGCCCTTGGTCGCCGACGCGAAGAACATCAGATTGTTGGTGGGCCGATATTCCACGCCGATCTTCGGGGTCCATGCCTTGTAGACGCCGTCCGTCGAATAGATGCGCGGATAGGTCGCAAGCGGCAGCCCGGTCGGCAGCGAGAAATTGGTCGCGACCTGATCGAAATCCTTGCGCTCACGCGTGAAGCGGATGCCCGCGGTCACTGAGAATTGATCGGTGAGCGCATAGGTGCCCTGTGCGAATGCCGCGATGGCGCTGGTCTGGATAAGCGGCGAGAAATTGGCGCGCACGGTCGGGAAGGTGATGACGCTCGAGTTCACCTTGATGTTCTCGCTGAAATAATAGAGCCCGGCGATATAGGTCAGGCCGCCGGTCTTGCCGGTCAGGTTCAGCTCCTGCGAGAATTGGCGCTGCCCCTCGAACTGTTCGGTGCGACGGGTATTGATGGCGGTGCCGTCGGTATCGCCGACCTGGATCAGCCGGTTCTCGCGATAGGCGGTCAGCGACTTGATCTGCATATCCGGGCCGAGATCGTAATTGATCTCACCCGCCATGCCCCATTGCTGGCGATTGGACGAGGAGCGGATGTTCGTCGCGACCTTGCGATAATCGCCGAGAATGCTGTTCGCGAGCGGATCGGTTGTCGTCTGCAGCATCTTCACATAGCCGGCGAGCGCGTCGTCGGATTTCAGATAATCGGCGCGCAGGATGATCTCGAGCGGCGCGGACGGGGTGAAGCGGATCTGGCCGCGCGTGCCATAGGTCTTCTCGTTGTCGAGGTCGCCGACGCCGGGCACGATATTCTTCAGGTAACCATCGCGGCGCGTGCCGATGACGGAGATCGATGCCGCGACCTTGTCGGTGACCAGCGGGCCGCTGACATAGGCCTCGGCACGCATGAAATCATAATTGCCATAGGTGAGCTGAGCCTTGGCGGAGAAGTCGTTGCCCGGCTTGCGGCTGATCACGTTGATCGTGCCGCCGACGGAATTGCGGCCATAGAGCGTGCCCTGCGGGCCGCGCAGCACTTCGATGCGCTCGACGTCGAGGAAGTTGCTGAGATAGCTGGCCGGGCGGGCGAGATAGACGCCGTCGACATGGATTGTCGACGATGGGTCGGATCCGCCGAACACATTGTTCGATCCGATGCCGCGGATATAGACCTGCGAGAAGGATGCGTTCTGCGTCACCTGCAGGTTGGGTGTCATCGTCGTCAGGTCGCGCACGTCCTTGACGCCGGTCGCGCTGAGCATCGCGTCGCTGAATGCGGTGATCGAGATCGGCGTATCCTGCAATCGCGAGGCGCCGGTCTTGTTCGCGGTCACGATGATGTCGCTGCTGCCGAACGTATCCTCTGCCTCAGCGGTATCGGCCTGCTGCGCAAAAGCGGCGCCCGAAACGGTGAGCAGGAGCCCGGCCTGCAATGCCCGAAGAAAAGCTCTCATCTCGTCCCTCCCTGCCGACGCCCTGTTTGGCTGCCGGTATGGGGGGAAGAGACCATGATTCGCCGATCGTTGCAACAGAATTGTCGACGATTCGACGTTTTGAGACCATATTTCTGCTTTATAACTGTAATATCGTCGACAATTTCAACGGGATGATGGCTCTCCGAGCAGCAAGGTGACGCACCAGTCGCCGTGATAATGCATCACCGCCTCGCCAGCGGCCGCATCGCCGGCAAGCACGGCGTCGGCCATGCGCTGGTAATTGTTGACATATTTGGGCGCGTGGACGTCCAGGTCGATCGTGTTGGCGAGGAAGCGGTTCCAATATTCGACGTTCACCGCACGCATGACGAAGTCGACATAGGGGCGTTCGGAAATGGCATTCAGCAGATAGTGGAATTCGTTGAGAACCAGATAGAATCGCACTTTTGCAGCCATGTCCGCACCGATCAGCTCTTCGCCGGCACGGCGGATCGCGGCCATCGCCGCGACGACGCGCTCGGCATTGTCACCCTCGCCGATGCGCTGCGCGGCGCCGCGCACGCCGACCGCCGCGACAGGCGCGCTGACCTCGTAGATGCCGGCAAGATCGCGGATGGTGAGCGGGCGGAGGATCGCGCCGCGATCGGGGTGGAGCTCGACCATGCCCTGGCCGGCCAGCACCGCCAGCGCCTCGCGCACCGGTGCGCGGCTCAGCCCGAGTCGCTGCGCGAGTTCGGATGCGATGATCCGGCTGCCCGGCGTCAGTTCGCCGGCGTCGAGCGCCTCCATGATCGTTGCATAGACGGTCTGGACCAGCGACGTTTTGAGCCCGCCATCGGCAAGCTGCTTGGGCGAACCGAATGGCTGGGCGGCCACGGCTGGTGGCGTCGCCCCGCCCTTCGTCGCAGATTTCCGGCCCATTCGATCTCCCCTTTAATTGCCCGATTGGACATACCCGACGCTGCGCTCTGTCGGATTGTCGACGATCCTGCCGCAACCGGGTAGCGCCGGCATGCATCCGGCGTCCAGCGGGCAGTTGAAAAACCTGTCGTCATTGCGAGCGCAGCGAAGCAATCCAGGGATGCATCAACATCTGGATCGCTTCGTCGCTACGCTCTTCGCGATGACGATGGTGGAGTGGTGGAGCCGGGAAATCCCTCTGTCGCCGATCACCAAATCCGCACGCGCTCCTCGGGAGACAGATAAAGCGCGTCGCCGGGCTTCACGCCGAACGCCTCATACCAGACGTCGATATTGCGGACGACGCCGTTGACGCGGAACGGCTCCGCCGCGTGTGAATCGAGCAGGATGCGCAGCCGTGCGGTCTCGTCGCGCTGGCGTGACCGCCAGAGCTGGGCGAATGCGTGGAAGAAGCGCTGATCGCCGGTCAGCCCGTCGATCACCGGGGCGGATTTTCCGTCCAGCGACATGCGATAAGCGTCGAGCGCGAGGACCGCGCCGCCCAGGTCGGCGATATTTTCGGCCATGGTGAGGTCGCCGTTGAGCGGGAATCCGGGCAGCGGCTCGTAGCGCGAATATTGTGCGCCGAGTTTCGTGGCCTCGGCACGGAAGCGTGCATCGTCCTCAGGCGTCCACCAGTCGCGCATGGTACCACTGGCATCGTAGCGGCGACCGATCGTGTCGAACGCATGGCTCAGCTCATGGCCGATCACGGCGCCGATCGCGGCATAGTTGGCGGCGGGGTCGGCGGCAGGATCGAAGAAGGGCGGCTGCATCAATGCCGCGGTGAACAGCACTTCGTTGCGGCTGCCATTATAGGTCGCGTCGACCAGCGCCGGCGTGATCTGCCATTCGGATCGATCGACCGGATCTCCCCGGCGCGCGACGCGGAAATCCCAGTCGAAGGCGCGGCCGCGGCGCAGATTGCCATAGGCGTCGTCGCGATCGACCTTCAGTCCGGCATAGTCGCGCCATGTGTCGGGGTGCCCGATCTTGCGCAACAGCCCCGCGATCTTCGCATGGGCTTGCCTGCGTGTTTCCGGCCCCATGCGATCGAGCGTGTCGATCCGCGCTGCCGCGGCCTTTTCCAGATTGGTCAGCAACTGCGTCACGGCCTGTCGCGTCGCCGGCGGCAGATGACGCTCGACATAGCGGCGGTTGAGCGCATCGCTCATATAGCGGTCGAGCGTCAGCACCGCGCTGCGCCAGCGATCCGGCATTGCGGGGGTGCCTTGCAGTGCCTTGTCGCGGAAGGCGAAGCGTGCTTCGCGGAAGCGCTTCGGCAGTATCTCGGCCGCATTGTCGGCAATCGAGAAGGCCTGCCAGGCCTTGAGCGTTGCGATCGGGGTTGCTGCGAACAGCGCGGCGAGCCGCGCGATTGCGCTGTCCTGCGCGAGCACGACGCGATCGGGGTTTTCCAGCCCCGCTGCCGCCAAAAAGGGACGCCATGCAAAACCCGGCGCGGCCGCTTCCAGTTCGGCCAGCGTCATCGGATGATAGGTCCGCTCGGGATCGAGGCTGTCGGCGCGGCTCCAGCTCGCCTGCGCGATCTGTGTCTCCAGCGCGACCACGGCGCGTGCCGCGTGCGCGGGTTCTGTCCAGCCAGCCAGCTTCAGCATGGCCGCGACATAGGTCTGGAAGGCGCGGACATCGGCGGTGTAGCGCGCGTCGAGAAAATAGTCGCGATCGGGCAGCGACAATCCGCCCTGGATCAGCTGGATGGCATAGCGATCGGGATCGCGCGCATCGGCGCGCAGGCGCAACTGGAACAGCGATCCGGCAAAACCGCGATTGGCCGATCCCATGATAGCTGCCAGCGCATCATGATCGCGAGCGGCGCGAACCGCCTTCAGATCGGCGTCGAGCGGGGCAGCGCCCAGGGTTTCGATATGCGTCTCGTCCATATAGGCCGCATAGAATTGCCCCAGCGCATCTGGCGCGGGTGCCGCCGCCGCCTCCTGCAGGATCGCGTTCTGGCGCTGGCGCGACAGGTCGTCGAGGATCGAGAACCAGTTTTGGCGAGGCCGATCCGAAGGGATGTCGAGCGCCGCCACTGCCTTGCCCTGTGCGAAGCGATAGAAGTCGTCGCCGGGCCTCGCGGCCGGATCGCCCGCATCGGGCGCCAGGCCCCAGCTGCCATAGGCCGGGCGTCCGGTGGCTGATCCGGCTTCGGCAGCCAGCGTGTCGAAGGCAACCTGTTGCAGGGCCTTGGCCTGGGCCGGCGAGATGCCGAGCTCCGACGCGGCCTGCTCCTTCTCGCCCAGCAAACGCGGGTCTTTGCCCGTCACGCTGCCGAAGACGACCAGCGCCTCCAGATAATAGCCATAAATGCTGCCATGATAATGATCATAGGCCCAGAGATCGACCTGGCCGGGGGCGATGCCGTCATAGGGATTGGGATCGGCGACGCCGGCATCCATCGCACGCGTCCAGGCCTGGCCGACCGGGATGACGCCCCGGATCGCAGGTGCCCGCTCTGCCGCCAGATCATAGGCGCGGCGGACGTCCGTCGCCATCGCGGCGATTGGCTGTCCGTACCAGCGCCCACCCGGCACCCATGTCTGGTCCGCGCGCGACCATGTCGCGGTCAGCCGCACCTGGACTGCGGGATTGTGGCGGCGGAACAGGTCTGTGAGCAGCCCGGCATAGGTGACGGTGGCGCTCGCATCGCCCGGCTTCTTGCCGTCGAGCATGCTCAGCCCCTGCATGACCACATGGTCCCAGCGCCGGCCGATTGCCGCTGCCTTTTCGGTCAGGTGGAAATCCAGCCCCTTGCTCGGCGCGGTTTCCAGGCTGACCTCGTAATCGAGCCCCGCCTGGCGGGTGAACATCTCGAACAAGGCGGGCACCCCGCCGATCCGTTCGCCATTGAGGTCGGTCACCACGTCTGGCCGATAATGCTGGACCGGCGAATAGGCGCCATAGGTGAAGCTGTTGCCGATGAAGAGGATGGTTTCCGCCTGTGCCGGTGCCGCGCCCAACGTGCTCGTCAGGCTGAGGCTGAAAAGCAATGCTTTGATATTCATGGATATTTCTGCTCGTCTCTCGCATGCGTCACGCGTGAGCCTGCTGCGCTGGAAAGTCGTGATCAAGGCCGGCAAAAATATATTGTCCCAGCCAAAGGAACTCGCTTTGCCGTTCGTCTGGGGTATGCGTGTCGACTGCAAATGGAAGGGGCGAAACACGGGAATGAGTGGCCGGCATCAACGCCTCGTCGCCTGGGTATCGACCCAGGTGATGCCGCATGAGCCGGCGGTCCGCGCCTGGCTGAGGCGGTCGATGGTGTCGACCGAAGATGCCGATGATCTGATCCAGGAAGCCTATGCCAATCTCGCCTCGCTTGACGCTTTCGAGCAGATTGCGCGGCCTGACGGCTATTTTTTCCAGGTCGTGCGCAATCTGCTGACCAGCCAGATCCGGCGCGCGCGGATCGTGCGGATCGAAAGCGTGGCGGAGATCGATACGCTGGTTGCCGGATCGGACGACCCGTCGCCCGAGCGGGTGACGGCGGCGAAACGCGAGCTGGAAATGGTCCAGCGCGTGATTGCGGGCCTGCCCGATCGCTGCCGGCGGATTTTCGAGATGCGCAAGATTGAGGGCCTGTCGCAGCGCGAGATCGCGGACCGGCTGAAAGTGAGCGAAAGCATTGTGGAGAATGACGGGGTCAAGGGCATGCGCCTGATCATGCAGGCGATGCGTGAGACCAGCGACGTCGCATTCACCGGAAAGAAAGCGGATAATGACCGACCGGCAAAGCGCAACTGAGATCGAGGAGCAGGCCGTGCGCTGGGTCTGGCGGCTCGATTGCGAGGGCCGCACGCCCGCGCTCCAGGCCGAGCTCGACGGCTGGCTGGCGGGAGATGTGCGCCGGCGCGGCGCGCTGCTCCAGGCCGAGGCGACCTGGCTGTTGCTCGATCGCGGCAGTCAGCTCCCACCCGTCGAGGCGCCGACCCCGGCACCGTCCTATCGTCGCTGGTTCACGCCGCGCCGCGCGCTGTTCGGCGGCGCCGGCGCGCTGGCCGCATCGCTGGCCGCGACCTTCCTGCTGATGCAGCCCGATGCGCGTTACGACACTGCGGTCGGCGAGATCCGCCGCGTGCCGCTTGCGGACGGATCGGCCGCGGTGATCAACACGCAGAGCGCCGTCGATTTCGATGCGCAATCCAGCCAGCGCACCGTGCGGCTGGCGCGCGGCGAGGCCTGGTTCCAGGTCGCCAAGGACAAGCATCGCCCCTTCGTGGTCGAGGCGGGCGACATCCGCGTTCGCGCGGTCGGCACCGCATTCTCGGTGCGCCGCCGCGAGGGTGGTGCGGATGTGCTCGTGACCGAGGGCGTGGTCGAGACCTGGGTGGTCGGGGCGGAAGGGCACCGCGTTCGCGTCGCGGCAGGCGCGCGTGCTTTCGTCGCAGACAATGCCGCGATCACCAGTCGCATGTCGGCGCCGTCGGAGATCGATCGTGCGCTCGCCTGGCGCAGCGGCAAGATCGATTTGAGCGGCGAGACGCTCGATTGGGCCGCCGGCGAATTCAATCGCTACAATGCGCAGGAACGGATCGTGGTTGATCGCGGCATTGCGGGCGAGCGCCTGTTCGGCGTGTTCCGCACCGACGATCCGGAGGGTTTCGCCGCCGCGGTCCGGATGAGCCTGGGCGCACAGGTGTCGCGTGATACGCAGGGGACGATCACAATCGCACCGTCTCAGAAATGAGCGCGATCGGACAGTGTGACGTAAAAAAGTCGGTTCGGTGAAAAGGAAAAGTCGGCGCCCTCCGTCTGTGTCTTTCGAGGCGTGAGAACGCCACTGCATCGAAGGGGGTTTTCAATGTCGTTCCGGTCCATCCAGTTTCGCGGCGGCCTGTCCGCTGTCGCCATCGTCGCATCGATCGCCGTTGCGACGCCTGCCGTCGCGCAGGCCAAGCGCTTCGACCTGGCGGCCCAGCCTGCCGCGACCGGCATCGGCGCCTTTGCACGTCAGGCCGATGTTCAGGTGCTGATCTCGGCGGGCGATGCACGCGGCCGGCGGACCAATGCGGTGCGCGGCGCGCTCACCGTGCCGCAGGCGCTGGAGCAATTGCTGCGCGGCACCGGGCTGGTTGCGCGGATGACCGGATCGCAAACCTATAGCGTGGTTGTGGCACCGCAGGCCGAAGTCGCGATGGCCGAGACCACCGACGATGCGGATGCGGACCCGATCCTCGTCACCGGATCGCGCATCCGCACCAAGACCATCGACGCACCGGCGCCCGTATCGGTGGTGCCGGCCAGCGAAATCCTGGGCAAAACCGGCCGCACTTCCCTGGGTGACGAGCTCAATGAACTGCCCCAGTTTCGCTCGACCCTGTCGCAGGCCTCGTCGACCGGCAACCAGCCCCCCAGTCAGGTCGGTCTGAACCAGCTCGACCTTCGCGGCCTCGGTACCTCGCGTACCCTGGTGCTGCAGAATGGTCGTCGCCATGTTGCCGGCTCGCAGGTCGTCTCGCAGCCCGACGTCAACGCCATTCCGATCGAACTGCTCGATCATGTCGAGATCCTGACCGGCGGCGCATCGGCGGTCTATGGCGCGGACGCGATCGCGGGCGTGGTCAATTTCGTGCTCAAGGACGATTTCGAGGGGCTGGCCGTGCGCGCGCAGGGCGGCATCAGTTCGCGTGGCGATGCAGGCACCTATATGGGCTCGATCACGGCGGGCACCAATTTCAGCGGCGGGCGCGGCAATATCGCGGCAAGCGCCGCTTATGCACGCCGCAATCAGCTTCGCTACGATGCGCGCGAATTCTCGCGCAACCAGGCAAGCTTCGTCCCCAATATACTCGACACCGATCGCACGCGCCCGGCCGGCTCCGCGCCCGACGGCATTCCCGATCAGATCCTGATCACCAAATTGCGGCTGCTCGCCAATTCCAACGGCGGCACGATCGTGCGCAGCACCACGACCAATCCGCCGGCCATTTATCGCTTCGCGCCCGATGGCAGCCTGAACCTCGCCAATTTCGGCAATGGCCATTTCCTGCCGCTGGCACCGGTCAGCGACGGCGGTGACGGGCTCAACTCCATCGGCACCAGCACGCTGATGCCCGACAACGAGCGTTATTCGGTCAACCTGCTCGGCCATTACGACCTGACCGATTCCATCCGGCTGTTCGTCGAGGGAAAGGGCGTCTGGCAGACGGCCAGCACCTGGGGACAGGGCACGTCGAGTGCGCTGACCATCTCGACCGCCAACCCCTTCCTGTCCGACCAGGCAAAGAGCGTGCTGGCGACGCTGTATCCGGGCGGCGGTACCTTCGCGCTTAACCGGGTCCATGACGATATCGGCGTGCAGGGCGAACGCACCAAGCGGACGACATTGCGCGGCGTTGTGGGACTGAAGGGCGACCTGTCCGACCGCTGGAATTTCGAGCTGTCCTATAATTACGGCCGGACCGAGGTTACCTCCGACTTTTACAACAGCATCTATCCCGCGCGCATGACGCTGGCGGCGGATGCGGTGCGCGATACCGCCGGTGTGCTCGGCACACGCGATGCGATCGTCTGCCGCGCCCGGCTCCAGGCCGGCAATGTGCCGACCGGCAATGCCGCGATCGACACGTGCGTTGCCGCCAATGTCTTCGGCAACGGTGCGATCAGCGAAGCCGCGCGCAACTATCTGCGCGTCAACACCCGCGCCACCGGCCTGCTGCAACAGCATGTCGTGAGCGGCTTCGTCACCGGCGATACCGATGGCTTTTTCCGTCTGCCCGGCGGTCCGGTGAAGCTGGTGGCCGGTTTCGAATATCGTGACGAAAGCACGCGCTATTCGCCCGATGCGCGCGATCTGTCGGGACAGACGAGCTTTGTGGGCTTCCAGCCTATCAAGGGCTCGCTCGATGTGATCGAGGGCTATGGCGAAGTGAAGCTGCCGTTGCTGGCGGATATCCCCGGCGCACGGCTGCTTGAGCTGAGCGGTGCGGTCCGTGTCGCGAAATATAGCTTGGCGGGTGTGAACACCGAAGTCTCGTGGGGCGGCGGTGCGGTCTATGAGCCGATCGAGGGCTTGCGCTTCCGCGGTTCCTATCAGCGCGCGGCGCGCGCGCCGAACCTGGCCGAGCTGTTCCAGCCGACGGTCGGCACGCGCTTCAGCGTGTTCGATCCCTGCTCGGTCGGCAACGTCAACCAGGGCACCAGCACCCGTGCCGCCAACTGCCTGGCGCTCGGCATTCCGGCGGGCTTCGTCGCCGGCACGATCGGTTCGACGGTTCCCGGTTCGACCGGCGGCAATCCCAATCTGGACGTCGAAAAGGGCACGACCTGGACGCTCGGCATGGTGCTGACGCCGCGCTTCCTGCCCGGCTTCTCGCTGACCGTCGACTATTACAACATCAAGCTGACCGACGCGATTACCTCGATCCCGGTCAACACGATCATCAACCAGTGTGTCGATTCACCGACCACCGCCAATGTCTTCTGCCCGCTGATCACGCGCGATCCGACGACGCACGAGATCACCGACATCGCGCAGCGTGCGGTCAACCTGACCAAGCTGACCGCGGCCGGCGTCGATGTGGAAGCGCGCTATGGCCTGCCGGTCGGCCCGGTCCGCGTCGATTTCCGCGCGGTCGCCAGCTATGTGATCGATCGCGATGATTTCCTGTCGCCCACCCAGCCCAATTTCCCGACCCAGCAGGTGGAAACGGTCTCGCGGCCGCGCATCGCCGCCAATTTCGGCACGACGCTCAGCTATGGCGCGTTCAGCCTCGACCACGATCTGCGCTATTTCTCCAGCCAGTATCGCGGTCCGATCGCCAATTTCAAAAGCGTCGGCGGCCAACCCGCGCTGAACCCGGATTCGCTGCCGCCCGAATATCGCAAGACCGGCGATCGCTTCGTCCATGATGTGCGCGTGGGCGCGATGATCAGCGAACGCAGCGAATTCTACATCGGCGTCGACAATCTGTTCAACAGCAAGCCGCCGCTCGGCATCTACGGCGCCGGCTTCGGCGGGGCGAACTTCGATAATGTCGGGCGCTTCTTCTACTCCGGCGTCTCGCTGAAGTTCTGAAATCTCGAACGGGGGAAGACCGATGCGATTGTCCCTGATCGTGGCGGCGGCGCTTTTCATGGCGCCGTCCGCTTCCCTGGCGCTCGACCCGAGCTGGACGGGCACGTGGCGTGGCATGCTGCAAAACCTGCCCGGCAAGCCTGACGCAGAGCGGATCGATGTAACCTTCGAAGCCGGAAAATTGCCTGAGCGGGAGGGCGAGTGCACGACCTGGCGCACCCGCTATCTCCACGGGACAGAGACCCGCCATTTGAAGGACTATCGACTGTGCCGGCTGGCGGGAGAGGGCGAGTACACCGTCGATGAGGGGGACGGCATCAAGCTGCCGACCCGGCTGCTCGGTGACACGCTCTATTCGATCTTCAAGTTCGACGATCACCTGCTGACTGTCATCACGCGCAAGCGTGGCGATATGCTGGAGCAGGAGATCATCTCTGCGACGGATCAGCCCGCGACCAAGGGCGTCGTCACGCTGCATCCGCGATCCATCCAGCGGCTGACGCTTTATCGGGCCCAGCCGTGAAGGTGCTGCATGCGCTGGCGGCGGCCACGGCAGTGCTGCTGGCCGGTGCCGTGCACGCGCAGGACGATCCCTATCTGTGGCTCGAGGAGGCGCAGGGCACGCGTGCGCTCGACTGGGTGCACGCGCAGAATGCGCGATCGCGAACCGTGCTCGAAGGCGGCAAGAGTTTCGCGCGCCATCGGGATGAAGCCGCTGCGATCCTCAACGATCGCAACCGGCTGGCAATGCCGCGCGCCGCGGGCGTCGACATCGTCAATTTCTGGCAGGATGCCAAGAATGTCCGCGGCATATGGCGCGCGGCGGACCGGCGCGGCTTTATCGCGGGTACACCGCAATGGCGGACTTTGCTCGATCTCGACGCGCTGGCCGCCGGGGAGAAGCGCAACTGGGTCTGGCGCGGCGCGACCTGCCTTGCGCCCGAACATCGGCGCTGCATGGTCGCGCTGTCGGATGGCGGCAAGGATGCGGTCACCTGGCGCGAGTTCGACCGGACGGAGGCGCGCTTCGTCGATGGCGGCTTCGTCACGTCCGAGGCCAAGACCGACCTTGTCTGGCAGGATGCCGATCACCTGTTGATCGTCTCGGATTTCGGCGCGGGCACGCTCAACACGTCCGGCTATGGTCGCCAGATCCGTCGCTGGACGCGCGGCGGCGCATTGGCGGATTCCAGCCTGGTCTATGAAGCGCCGGCGACCGATGTCTGGCTGCGGCCGATCGTCGAGCACGCTCGCGGCACCGCCCATGTCCTGATCCTGCGCAATCGCACGACATGGGATGCAGAACTGCTCCATCTCCAGGACAACGGGCGGACCGTGCGTGCGCCGCTGCCCGATGATGCGACCTATCAGGCGATGATCGGCGATCGGGTGATCGCGCGACTGCAATCGCCGCTTCGCGTGAGCGGGCGTGAACTGCCCGCCGGTGCGCTGGTCGGTTATCGGCTGACCGACGCGACGCCGAAAGTCGAGCCGGTCTATGTGCCTGCCGATGGCGAGGCGATCGTCTCGGTCGCGGCGACGCGGTCGACCTTGTATGTCGGGCTGCTCCACAATGTCGCCGCCCGGCTTGTCGCGCTCCGTGACGGAACTGGCGGCTGGCGTGCGAAGACGATCCCGGTCGCGCCCGACAGCGCGCTCTCGCTCGCCGACGCCGATCGCGATGGCGAGACGTTATTCTATCTGGTCCAGGGGCTTACCCGTCCGGAGACTTTGTTCGCACTGACCGATGGAGCGGCGCCGGTCCGGGTGGCGACCATGCCGCCGCGCTTCGATGCGGCGCGCTACCTCGTCGCCCAGCATTGGGCGGTGTCGCGCGACGGCACGCGTATCCCCTATTTCATCGTTCGGCCCAAGGACGCGACGGGACCGTTGCCGACTCTGGTCCATGCCTATGGTGGCTTCCGCCAGCCGAGCCTGCCCACATATCTCTCCGCCATGGCGCAGCTCTGGGTGGAGGCGGGCAATGCCTATGTCATCGTCAATGTCCGGGGCGGCGGCGAATTCGGTCCGGCCTGGCATGCCGCTGCGATCGGCGCGGGGCGGCAGAAATCCTATGACGACGTCCATGCCGTCGCCGAAGCACTGCGGGCGTCCAATGCGGCATCCCGGCTCGGCATCTATGGCGGATCCAATGGCGGATTGCTGGCCGGCGCGGTCTTCCTCCAGCGGCCGGGCCTGTACGACGCGGTGGTAATGAGCGCGCCGCTCACCGACATGAAACGCTACAGCAAGCTGCTGGCGGGCGCCTCATGGATGGCGGAATATGGCGATCCCGACCGCGCCGAGGACTGGGCGTGGCTGCGTCGCTATTCGCCCTATCACAATATCCGCCGCGACCTGGCCTATCCCCGGCCGCTGATCCTGACCTCGACCAAGGACGACCGCGTCCATCCCGGCCATGCCCGCAAATTCGCGGCGCGGCTGGAAGAACAGGGCCATGCCTTCTTCTATTACGAGAATGTCGATGGCGGCCATTCGGGCACGGCGAACCGCAACGAACAGGCGTACCGGACCGCGCTGATCCTGAGTTATCTGGACCGCGAGCTGGGCCGCAAGCCAGCCCCGGCGGTGCCGGCGCCGGACAGCCAGTATCTCTACGCCCAGCAATCCTATCTGACGGGGACCGCGTCGGCACCCGGATGGACGGCGACGCCGAGCGGGCTGCGTTACCGGATCGTGCGTGCTGCATCGGCCGACGCGCCGCGCCCGCTGCCCGGCGACCGCATCACCGTCGATTATGAGGGCCGTTTCATCGACGGGCGCGTCTTCGACAGCAGCTACAAGCGTGGCGAACCGGCGACCTTTCCGGTCGCGGGTGTGGTGCGCGGCTGGCGTGAGGCGCTGCCGATGATGCGGGTCGGCGAAGAGTGGGAAATCGCGCTGCCCGCACATCTCGCTTATGGCTTTGCCGGGCGCGGCGAGATTCCCGGTGGAGCGACATTGGTCTTCAGGATCGAGCTACGCGCGATCGCCAGCTAAGGCATTTTCCTCACACCGACAGGTGTGGCCATCACCGATCCCAGGGAAAGCGCAAGGTAGGTTGGTTCGCATAGCGGCGCATGCAAATCGTCAGCGTCTGCCCGGCACCTGGGGCCAGGCGAACATCGAACGCCGAAGTATCCAGCGCCTGCCGGACGCCGCCAACTGTGACGCTCGTCGCCTGGTGCTCGCCATAACCGCCCGTCTGCACGGTCACTGTGCGCGGCTGAAGCGGGTTGATGTTGACCAGGGTCAACATGACCGAATCCTTGGTGATCTTTTCCACCAGTGCCGCCACGTCGGCCGGCAGGCCCGCGCGGCGCGCGGCGGGGTCGAAATGGCGGATCTGGGCATGGAGAGGTAGCGGGCCGTGGCCGGATCCGTCGGGGTCGGCGGCGCCCATGGTGAGGTTGATCAGTGCGGTCGTCGCGACCGGATTGGCGTTCGACCAGCGCGTCTCGTCGGGTGGATAGCCGATGCTGCTGTCGTCCTTGCGCAGGACACCGGCGGCGACGCGGACCTCCTCGATATCCTTCTGCAGCGCCTTCAGCGGATAGCCGGTGTCGCCATGCCGAAGGAAGCCGATCCAGCCGCTGTCGGGCAGGCGCTTCAGGTCGTTCGGGTCGAGCGACCAGAGATAGATGTCCTGCTCGACCTGGCGGCGATTGCCGAGGCCGGGCGAGCTACCATCGACGTCGAACCAGCCATACCAGCCCTGGTCGCCATGATAGACGGGGATCAGCGTCTTGCCGCCTTCTACCTTCTTCTGCGCATAGAGATTGTCGATCTGGCGGCGTAGAATTTGGGTGTAGCGCTGGTCACCGGTCAGCAGCAGCGCATTGCCGAAGCCTTCTGGCGGGCCGCGCAGCACATAGTTGCGGATGCCCGCATCGGGCGAGTTCCAGCCGAACACGCCGCCATACCATTTACCGCCCCACTCGCCGCCGATCGTGCCGTCCAGCCCGATATTGGAGGGGATGTTGCCGGCATTGGCGTCGATCCGTTTGGCCCAGGCATCGACATAGTCGAGCAGCCAGGTCCGGTATTTCGGATCGCCCGTGACCATATAGGCGTGGAGCGCCAGATTGGTGCTCGCCAGGTTGAGCGGATGGTCGCCCCGGATGTTGGTGGCCTTCAGGAAACGGGTCTGCCGCTTGGGATCGCCGCCGGGCACCGGCGGGCCGTCCCAGTCGGTGGGCGAAGGCTCGCCCAGATTGGGGCCCTTGCTGCCGTTGAACAGGCTGCGGATGATCTTGAGCTTGGGATCGTAATTGGGCGCGGCCGGATCCTCGCCCAGATAGAAGCCCGCGAAACGCCGCAGCCGCGTCTCGTAGGTGCGGTCGTCGGGCGCGCTGAGCCCGTAGAAATAGAAGCCCGACAGCCCTTCGCCCATATGCTCCCAGTCGAAGGAGGGCGTGAATTCGCGCTGGTAGATGCCATCCTTCGCTGCCGCGACCTCGGGCACCTTGGCGCGCGAATATTGGTCGAGATGCCCTTCCCAGACGAAACGCCACTGGGTCAGGATCGAGTCCGGTCCGCCCAGCGCATGTGCAAGCGGCCAGTTGCGGATGGGCTCGACCGAATCGTCGGGTCCGTCGGTGATGCCCCAATGTTCGGGCCCGCGCAGATAGCCGCGCGGGTCGACATATTTATCGACGAACAACTGCACGCCTTCGCCATTCAGCGCGATCAGCGCGCGCTCGGCGAGGGCCCAGTCGGGCGGCGGCATTGGCCGGTCGATCTCGATCGTCTGCGCCGTGGCGGCGATCGGCACCGCAAGCGCCAGTGCGACGGCGCCGCTCAGGGCAAGGCGGATCGCGCCTCGCCGATCAGTGGCCGCCATTGGTGTTCTTGCCCGCGGTGCCGTCGCCCAGCGCTGCGATCAGCGCACGCATATGTTCGATATAGGTGCCGGTCGAGATGCCGATCACCGGCTTCTCCGCGAAATAGGGCGAGGTATCGGTGGCATCGCCGACGCGCGTGGCGCGATAGTCACCGGCCTGCGGCGTCGGATTGCCGTCGCCACGATAGGGATTGCTCGTCGCCTTGAGTTCGGTCGGCCACCAGCCGGCGGCATTGAGCGAGGCGACCAGCGCATCCAGATCGCCGCCGCGCCGGTCGGTATTGAGATCGGACGTGTCGGATTCGGTCAGGAAATATCGAGGCAGCGGTACGCTGTTGCCCTGGCGCAGCGGCGAATCCTTTGCGGCCTGCCCGCCGGGGATCGCACGCAGCGCCTCGAACTCGCGGCGCAGCGCGGCGACATCGAGCCTGCGGGTCGATCCGTAATGCGAAACGGTGTTGGTCGGGTCGTAATCGGCATAATAGGCGCCGTTGACCACGTTCGATCCGCGGCGATGGATATAGAGCGGCTTGCCGGTGCCGATCTCGATGAAGGTCGGATAGGCCTTGCCATCCTTCACCTGCGCCGCGGGCAGCTTCACCGAATCCAGCCAGTCGAGCGCTTCGGGAATCCGCGAAAGGAACTTGCTGTCCCCGGTTAGCCGGTAGAAGTTCATGAGCTGGCCGATATTGGACGCCGTGGTGTGGGTGGCGAGCGCCTTGGGCTCGTAGGTGCGGGCGCCGGCGGGTTTCAGATCGGTGGTATATTGCAGCGCCCAGCCCGGCTGCGGACTGCCCTGCTGGGTGACGAGGAAGACGTTCATCGCGCGGTTGATCGCGTCGAGCACGCGCGTTTCGCCCAGCGCCTGATAGCAGAGGATCAGGAACTTGATGTTCTCGCCCGCGACATCGTCGTTGAAGGTGATGAACGACGTGTAGTCAGGCCGGCCGTGATGGGCGAATTCGTATTTCAGCGGATAACGCTGTGGCCAGCCACCGATCGGATACTGGCTTTCGAGCACGAAGCCGATCGCGCGGTCGAGCGCCGGACGGTATTTGGGATCGTGTTTCTCGACATAGAGGCGCAGCAGGAACTGCATCGCTTCCGATGTGCCGGCATCGTCGAACGTGGCGTTGCCCCAATAATGCTGGAATTCCTCCAGCCGCCAGGCGTTTTTGCCGATCGTGTCGTACCATTGCTTGGTCGACGCCTCGCCGGCGAAGTCGATGAAATAATTCCAGCCGCCATTGGGCAACTGGCCGAAGATCAGCGCCTCGGCCGACTTCTCGGCGGCGCGGTAATAATATTCGTCGCCGGTCGCGTGATAGGCGTCGAGGAACAGATGCCCCATGGTCGGCGTGCCCGGCGGCTGCACCCAGACCATGCTGGGATAGGCCTCCATCTCGCCCCAGCGGCGCGACTTGTCGGGCAGATAGGACCAGACATAGCCGCCATTATTGGCGACATCCTCGACCATGAAACGCGTCGCGCGCTTCATGGTGTCGACGATCTGCGTGCGGTCCGGCCGGGCATCGGCCGCGATGGGAAGACAGGTACCGGCCATGAACAGGCCGAGAGCGACGACGCGGCTCAATAGGGTCATTGCAATCCCGTATTCGTTCAGTGGACCGCGGGGCGCCCGGGGAGGGCGCCCCGCGAAACCGTTAATAGGTGTAGCGGATACCGAACAGGAATTCGCGGCCCGAGTGGCGATAGACCGAGAGCAGGTTACGCGAATCGTTGAACTGGTCCTGATACTGGTCGGTCAAATTCACACCCTCCAGCGACAGTTTGAAATTGTCGGTCAGCGTGAACTGGATCGACGCGTCGAGGTTGAAGGTGGAGTTGGTGCCGTCGACGTCGGTGCCGCGCTCGGTGCCCGGAACGCGCGTCAGATATTTGCTTCGATAGGATCCCGACAGACGGGCGCTGAATATCTTGTCTTCATAATAGACCGTCGCATTGGCCGACCGGCGCGATAGGCCGGTGAGCTGGTTGGTCGTGGCGACGGTGCCGTCGGCGGCGAGATATTTGATGCGCGAACTGACCTGGGTGTAGTTCAGCAGCAGGCCGGTGTTGCTGAGGAACCCGGGCAGGAAGCGCAACGGTTGCTGATAATTCACTTCGAAGCCGCGCAGACGCCCGCCGGGCGAGTTGCGTGGTGCGCTGAACGTCCAGTTGTTGAGCGCCGGGCCGCAATTCGGCGTCGAGCCGCAGGCTGCGACCGCCACGCTGTCGGGCAGGCCGAACGGATTGCCGCTGAACACGCTGCCCGGCGTCGAGACGGTCTGCACGAAGCTGCCGATATTCTTCTGGAACAGGGCAACCGAAAGCAGCGCGCCCGGTTGGAAATACCATTCCACCGCGGCGTCATAGGTGTCGGCGCGATAGGGATCGAGCGTGGGGTTGCCGACGCTGACCGTGCGGCCCGAACCCGAGACCGAGATCGACGCGCCCGGCGGCAGGCTGCCGAGATCGGGACGCGCCATTACCCGTGCGGCGGCCAGGCGGACGACGAGGTTCGATGCGGGCTCAAGCACGATGTTGGCGGAGGGCAGCCAGTCCTCGTAGCTGCGTGGAGTGGTGACCTCCTGCGCGGCACCGCTGGTGAAGACATAGCCTGTCGCTGCCTGACCGGTCTTCACATAGCGTAGACCGACATTGCCGCGGACGGGCAGACCGCCAATCTCGGTTTTGAAGTCACCCTGGATATAGGCGCTCTTGTCGGTCTCGGCGACGCGGCTCTTCGAGCCGAGCGCCGGTTCCGGCCCGAGCTTGAAGGCGCCGCCATAGATGGACTGGTCCTCAAGGCTCAGCTTGGCCGCGGCGGTCTCGTAATCGGGGACGATGAACGATGTGCCCTGGAAGGTGATGACCTTGGTATATTGCGACAGCGGGATTGCGGCGACCTCGGCCGGGATCGTCGCTTCGCGGTTCGAGGTGGTGCCGTTGGAGCGGCGAAGCTCCTCGGTGTTGAACTTGTATTTCTTGTAGTTGACGCCTGCGCTGACGCTGAAGTCCTCGTTCAGCTCCCACTTCAGATTGCCCTGGAAAGTGGTGAAGGTGTTGACCGCGCTGACGGCACGCAGGCGGAGCTGGCCGAGCACCCAGGCATTGGGATTGTCGATGTCCGCCGATCCCCAGTTGAACACCGGCGCACGCGAATTGGTGTAGTCGTAGCTGAAGCCATCGGTGTTGAACGAGTCGAGGATGACGGTGTTCTGGATCGGATTGCTGAAGTCCGACTTGGAATAGCCGGCGACGCCGGTGAAGGTCAGCGATTCGCCGAGCTTCTGCTCCAGGTCGGCCGAGATCTGCCGGAACTTGGTCTTGGACTTGTCGCGGCGATTCTCGACGCGCAGGTCGACGTCATTGAACGTGCCGGAGACCATCACGCCGTTCTGGATGCTCATCGCGGTGATGTCGGTATCGGCGAGGCCGCAGGTCGTCGGCCGCGTCGCCACGGTGCAGGCGCCGGCCGCGCTGAACGACGGCGCTTCCAGGTAGAATTCGCCGCGACGCACCTTGAAGTCGGCATAGAGGCCGTCGATGCTGAGCGTGGTGTTGTCGCTTGGGCGCCACTGGATCGATCCCGTGGCACCGATGCGCTCCACATCGTTGCTGTAGATGTCATAGCGCGGGAAGCGGGGGTGCAATGCTGCGTTGGCATCGTTGCAGGCCGTGGGATTGGTCGCGCAATTCTGGCCCAGCACGCTTTCGAAGCCGGGCGCGAATGCGGAACCCTGTGCCCAGCGGACGGTGGAGAAACCCTCTTCGACCGTCTTGCGCCGGCCATAGGCGGCGGAGAGCAGCACGCCGATCGTGCCGTCGGCAAATGTGTCGGCGATCAGGAAGGCGCCGCGCGGCGAAACCTTTTCGGAGAGATCGTTATAGGCTGCCTGCACCGAACCGGCGAGGGTGAAGCCGTTATAGTCGAAGGGACGCGCTGTCCTGAGATCGACGGTCGCGCCGAGCGAACCTTCCTCGGTCGAGGCCTCTGCGGTCTTGCGCACGCTGATCTGGTTGAACAGGTCGGCAGCGAACACGTTGAAGTCGAAGCCGCGGCCGCGATTGGTGCCGCCGCTCGCATCTGCGCCGCCGGCCGTGGTCAAGGCTTCCATGCCGTTGATGCGCACACGGGTGAATTGGGGGCCGAGGCCGCGGACCGAGATCTGCCGGCCTTCGCCGCCGTCGCGGGTGATCGCGACGCCCGGGATGCGCTGGATCGACTCGGACAGGTTGAGATCCGGGAACTTGCCGATGTCCTCGGCCAGGATCGAATCGACCGCTGCGGACTCGTTGCGCTTCAGGTCGATTGCCTTGGCAAGGCTGCTGCGGAAACCGGTGACCACGATCTCCTCGTCAGGCGTTCCGGAGGCTGTGGCCTGGCCGGGATCGGCGGCGGGAGCGGTGCTCTGGGCCTGCGCGGCGCCGGCGGTGAGGGCGGCCAGCGCCAGTGCGGCGACCGATACGCCGCCAAGCTGCCAGGCATGGCTGTTGCCAATCTTTCGCATTGATATCTCTCCCCTATTTTCGTTCGAACTTTGTTTCCGTCCGATCTTTTACGAGGTTGCCCCCGCCGTCGGACTTGGCCCGCCGAGCTGCTTTGCGAGCAGCCCGAAGGGCATTGCACCGTTGCGCAGCACTGCATGGTGGAATGTCACCAACCGCGGCCCGCGCCTTCTTCCGACCAGGGCGTCTCGCTGCTCGACAAGTGCGAGCCACGTCATCGCCTCGGCTGCGCGCCCGCCCGGATTCTGGCGGATGCGCTCGATATCTTGCCCGAACGGCGCGAAAATCATCGCGTCGCCCTGCAGTGTCGCTGCAAATTCGGCAGCCTGCGAAACACTCCATCCCATGACATGGACACCGGTGTCAATCGTGGCTCTGCCGATGCGGAAAAGCATCCATTGCAGATAGCCCAGCGTGGCGGGACGATCGCCGTGGAGCAGCCCGGCCTCTTCGGAAAGCTGCTCGGCATAGACCGCCCAGCCCTCGGCAAAGTTCGGCGCGTAACCAAGTCGCAGCCTGTGCGGCGCCGCTTCGGCTTGCAGTGCCTGTTGCGCGAAATGGCCTGGCAGCAACTCGTGATGGACGACGCTGGGCAAGCTCCAGCGCGGTCTTCTGCGGATTTCGCGCAGGTCGACATGATAGGCACCGGGGCGGCTGCCCTCGGCTGGTTGGCGATAACCGCCGCGACCCGCGGCGATGTCCGATGCGGAGAGATTGCGCACGATCACGTCGCTTGCCGACATCGGCAGCGGGGAGATCAGGGTGGGCAGGCGTGCCCTGGCTTTCGCCAATGTCCGCGTCATGTCCGCAATCGCTTGAGCGCGCCCGGTGTCATCGTCGGTATAGAGCCAGTGCGGCTGCCGGGCGAAGCCGCGCAGACGTTCGCCCACCGATCCACGACTCAGTCCTTCGGCGCGCAACAGCGAATCGGCACGCCGTGTGAGCGCTGCCGCTTTGGCCTCGAATCGGCGATGCAGGTCGCGCGGCGCGATCGGCGCACCGAACTGGCGTTCGAAAGACAGCGCGTAGTCGGCTTTTTCGGTGGTCGATTCGTGCCTGGACCGGGCGATTTCGGCATCGAGCGCCAGGCCCCATCGCACGCTGTCCAGATCGGCGCGTGCCGAGGGCGACAGCGATGTCGCGTCGAACGCGGCAAGGCGACGAAGCGAGTCGCCGGTGTCCGAACCGGCACCGATCGTGTCGAGCAGCGCATGCAGGGCGGCGTCGGCGGACGGACGCCCATGAGCGCGACCACCGGTCGTGAGGATGGCAGCGGTAGCCGCCATGATCAGCTCGCGGCGGTTCATCGCGCGGCCACCGCGATGCCGGCGGGGCCGGCGGGCATGGCAAGGCTTGGCCCGCGGATAAGGCGCTTGCCGTCGAAGGCGAAGCTTTCCAGCCGTTTTTCGATCATCGCCTGCGCATAGACGCGGCGGCCGTCGCGCGACCAGATCACGCCCTGTCCCCAGCCGCCGGCCGGGGCCTCGGCAACGAAACGCAGCTTGCCATCCGCGATCGTCCAGATCTGGACCTTGCCCTTGTCGCGATATTGGGCGGAGCCGGGTTTAGAGTTCGATCCGTCATTGAGCGCGACCGCGATATGGCGTCCGTCCGGGGCCATCCGCACACCTTCGGGCGTCAGGCCGACTGCTGCGATATCGATCACGCGCGGGCTCTCACCCGACAGGTCGATCAGGCACAATGTGTCAACGTCGCGACCCTGGCCGCCGATATTGGCGACGACCGCATAACGTTCGTCGCCTCCGGTGCTGATCTCATAGGGCCGCAGTCCAGCCGACAGCGTATGCGGCAGCAGTTGGACCCTTCCGTTCTCGATCGCCAGGATCGAGATGCGATGGTCGCCGTCGCGCGTGACCAGCGCGCGCCGGCCATGATCGAAAAAGACCGGCTGGGCGGGCGCCGTCGCGGGCGGGCCAAGCGCGATCGTCGCGGTCTTCGTCAACACGCCGTTCGCGATGGCGAAGGCGGTTACCGTGCCTTCGGCGCGATTGGCGACCAGCGCGGTCGTCCCGGCCGGGTCGATCGCGACACCCGATGCGCCGGCGCCGGCATGGAGCTGCGCCGTCACGCGCGGCGGTCCGCCGGTCAGCGCAATCACGCTGACCAGATCGTCGGGCACGATCTGGTGCGGATCGTCGGGCGAGATCCGCCGTGCCGCGGTGACGAGCGCGAACGATGCGTCGGGCGCGATCGCGACGCTGCCCGGCGGGCCGATCACGCTGGCCGGGACCGGCACCGTCGCGACGATCCTGGGGGCCGGGCCGGCGAGTTCGATGATCGAGACGCTGTCCGGCGCGGGATTGTCGGGCACGGTCTGCACGCCGTCGACCAGGACCTGCTTGCCGTCATTCGCCGATACCGCGATCTCCGCCCGGACGGAGATGGACAGGGCGGGAAGCGCAGTCGCCAAAAGCGCAATGATGATCAGCCGGCGCATCAACGATCCTCCACGGCGGGGTGTTCGCGCGCGAGTATGGCGCGGGCGCGTTCGACGTCCAGCGCTCCGTCCCAGCGCGCGACCGCGACCGTTGCGACGCTGTTGCCGATCAGGTTGGTGACCGCGCGCGCCTCGTTGAGGAAGCGGTCTATGCCGAGCAGCAGCACGAGCCCGCTCGCCGGAATGGCGGGAAAGACCGACATGGTCGCCGCCAAGGTGACGAACCCTGCACCGGCGACGCCCGCCGATCCCTTGGACGTCAGCATCAGCACGCCCAGGATGACGATCTGGTCGCCGAGCGCCAGCGGCGTGTTTGTTGCCTGCGCGATGAAGATCGCCGCCATGGTCAGATAGATGCAGGTGCCGTCGGCATTGAAGGTATAGCCCGCCGGCAGCACCAGCCCGACGACCGGGCGCGCGACGCCGAGATGCTCCAGCTTCTGCATCAGCCGCGGCAGCACCGCTTCGGTCGAGCAGGTGCCGAGCACCACCAGTATCTCGTCGCGGATGAAGCGGAGAAAGGCGAGAAAGGGCAGACCGGCCATCCGCGTCACCGTGCCGAGCACGACGACGATGAAGATGATCGTGGTGACGTACAGCGCGAGCAGCAGATAGCCGAGCGACCAGAGCGTCTCGAGCCCGTATTTGCCGATGGTGAAGGCCATGCCTGCGCCCGCGCCCAGCGGCGCCAGCCGCATGACGATGGCGACGATCTCGAAGATCACCTTGGTCGCGCGATCGATCAGGTCGGTGACCGGCCGGCCGGTCTCACCCATGCGGCTCAATCCGACGCCGAACAGCAGGGCGAGCAGGATGACCTGGAGCATCGACCCCTGGGTGAAGGCGCCGAAGAAACTGTCCGGAATGATGTGGAGCAGGAATGCGACGATCCCGCCCTCTCCCGCGGCGGCGGCCTGATAGCCCGCGATTGGCGTGGCATCGATCGCTGCGGGATCGATGTTCATGCCCTCGCCCGGGCGGACGATGTTGACCACCGCCAGGCCGATCAGCAGCGCGATCGTCGTCAATATCTCGAAATAGACCAGCGCCTTGGCGCCCAGCCGGCCGACATGCTTCAGGTCGCGCATCTGCGCGATGCCGACCGCGACGGTGCCGAAGATGATCGGTGCCAGCAGCATCTTGATCAGCTTGATGAAGCCGTCGGCGAGCGGCTTCAGCGCGACTCCCGCGTCGGGAAAGGCGATGCCGATGGCGATGCCGATCGCCATGCCCGCCAGGACCTGGACGTAGAGCCGGCCGAAAAGCTTTCGCACGCCCGCCATCATCTTCCTCTCAACTGGACGCCCGGCTGTTCCGCCGCCGGGTCGTCCCGATCGTCACACCGCGATCCGCGCCGGCTGGATATCCTCGGTCAGCGTCCGCATCAGCGCATGGAGTTCCGCCTTTTCCTCGAACCCGATGCCTGGCGCATCGGGCAGCGCGACATAGCCGTCCTCCACCGCGATGCCGTCGGCAAAGCCGCCAAAGGGGCGGAAGACGTCGGGATAGGATTCGTTGCCGCCGAGATGCAGGCCCGCCGCGATGTTGAGCGACATCTGATGTCCACCATGCGGAACCACCCGGCGCGACGACCAGCCCTGCTGATCGAGCACCTCAAGCGTGCGGAGATATTCCACCAGCCCGTAAGACAGCGCGCAGTCGAACTGCAGCCAGTCGCGATCGGCGCGCATGCCGCCGTGGCGCAACAGGTTGCGGGCGTCCTGGTGCGAGAAGAGATTCTCGCCCGTCGCCATCGGCAGGTCGTAATGGTTGGCGAGTTCGGCCTGCAGCGCATAGTCGAGCGGGTCGCCCGCTTCCTCGTACCAGAACAGGCCATAGGGTTTCAGCGCCTCGGCATAGGCGATCGCGGTCTCCAGGTCGAAGCGGCCATTGGCATCGACCGCCAGGCAATCGCCGCTGCCGACCACCTCCAGCACCGCTTCGATCCGGCGGATATCCTCGTCGAGCGGCGCGCCGCCGATCTTCATCTTGACGACGCGATAGCCGCGATCGCGATAGCTGCGCATCTCGGCCTGGAGCTGCGAATGATCCTTGCTGGGGTAATAATAGCCCCCCGCGGCATAGACCCAGACCCGGTCGTCGGCCTGGCCGCCGCGATAGCGATCGGCGAGCAGGCGATAGAGCGGTTTCTCCGCGATCTTGGCGACGGCGTCCCACACCGCCATGTCGATGGTGCCCACCGCGACCGAGCGTTCGCCATGCCCGCCCGGCTTTTCGTTGGCCATCAGCGTCGCCCAGATCGCGAAGGGATCAAGATTTTCGTTCGCTTCGTCGATCAACCGACCAGTCGACGCTTCGGCCAGCCGCGGCAGGAAACGGTCGCGCATCAACGCGCCCTGCCCGTAACGGCCGTTGGAATTGAATCCGTAGCCGATCACCTGCCGTCCGTCACGGACGACATCGGTCACGACGGCGACCACCGAACAGGTCATCTTCGAAAAATCGATATAGGCATTGGCGATCGGCGACGCGATCGAAACACTCTGTTCGCGGACGTCCAGGATGCGCAAGGCGGGTCTCCTTCGGTCTGCTGCGACTATGCAATCCGTGCTGAACCCGCTAATGCCGATATCCTCTCCAGCCATGCAGGAAAGGCATTGCGGATGGAGCTGACCTGGCTTGAGGATTTCGTCGCGCTGGCAGCGTCTGGAAACTTCTCACGCGCGGCAGAGGCGCGCGCGATCACCCAACCCGCATTCAGTCGAAGGGTCCGCACGCTCGAGGATTGGGTGGGTGTTGCGTTGTTCGTCCGCTCTCCGCACGGGGTCGCGCTCAGCGCGGCGGGCGAGGTGTTTCTGGAGGGCGTCGACGATCTGATCCGCCGCATGCGCCAGCTCCGCCAGGACGCGCGCGAGGCCGGTGGCCGCGAGACCGCGACCTTGCGTTTTGCTGCCACCCACGCGCTGTCCTTCACCTTCTTTCCCAACTGGATGCGCCGGATCGAACCCGGTGCGCAGGCTGGCCCGGTGCGCCTGATCTCGGACAATATGCAGGCGTGCGAGGAACTGATGCTGCACGGCCAGGTCCAGTTCCTGTTGTGCCATCATCACCCGCTAGCACCCGGCCGCTGCGCGCCGGAACGGTTTCGTTCGGTCCCGGTCGGCAGCGATGCGCTGGCCCCCTATGTGGCGTGCGACGCGTCGGGCGAGCCGCGCTGGCGGCTGGGCAAGGCGGCCACCGACCTGCCTTTGCTCGCCTATACGGCGGAATCGGGGCTGGGGCGCATTCTTCAGGCGCATCGGTTCGGCGATCGTTTGCCGGGCCTGACACCCGTCTTCTCTGCGCATCTGGCCGCCACATTGCTCGGCATGGCGTGCGAAGGCCGGGGTATCGCCTGGCTTCCGGCGACGCTTGCCGCGCTCGATGTCGAGCAGGGGCGCATTGTCCGGGCCGGTGGGCCCGAATGGGACGTGCCGGTCGAGGTCCGCGTCTTCCGGTCGGCCGCACGGCAGAATCCGGCGGCGGAAACCTTCTGGCGCCGGCTGAGGGAACAGGCTGGTCATGCGTAATCGGCATTGGAGGCGAGGCCTGATCGACACCGGCGGTCGCGGATCAACCCGTCCGTTTCGTGCTGGCGGTGCAAGGCCGAAGATGTCGGTGGCGGAGGAAACGGGCGAGAGCGTGATCGGCACCGCGGCCGCGGCCAAGGGAAGCACGCACAGGCCAGCGATGTCCTTCGCGCTCTCGCCCTAGAATGTCCGGGGAAGGCCGATACGCTGCCTTCCCCGGCCCACTGTCTGGGGGGAGTGGGGAGCCTCGACGGGGGGATACATGCCGAGACCTGCTCGCATGACGCCACGGCCACACCGAACCCGCATCGAAAGTCCGAAATTTCTTTGAATCGGCTCCACCCTTGCGTCGGACGGTCGATCCGCTGCATGGAGCGCTCGTGTTTTTCCGGCCGATCAGCGACAGATGACCGTCGGCGGTCTCGAAGCGGTGTTCCTTGCGAACCGGAACATATTGCTGCGCTTCCTGCTTGCGCGCGGCGCCGGCGATGCGGCGGAGGATCTGTTGCACGAGCTTTGGCTGCGCGCGTCGGGCGCGCAAGCGGGGCCGATCGCCGAGCCCTTGTCCTATCTGTACGCGACCGCGAACAATCTGATGCTCGACCGCCATCGGTCGACATCGCGTGCGCAACGGCGCGATCATGACTGGTCGGATACGGCCGGGACGACGGTGGCCGGCGTTTCCGACGATCCTTCGGCCGAGCGGTTACTGATCGCGCGCGAGCGGCTTCGCCAGGCCGATGCCGCGCTTGCCGCGCTTGGCGAGCGTCCCGCTGCGGTGTTCCGGCGGTTCCGCATCGACGGGGTCAGCCAGCGCGACATCGCACAGGAATTCGGCATCAGCCTGAGCGCGGTCGAGAAGGATCTTCAAAAGGCTTATCGGGCGATGATCGAATTAAGGAGCCGCGACGATGCGGATTAGTCGGCGCCGCGGCGTCATGCCCTTGAGACACGCATGAACACACCGCGCACCACCATCGAAGACGACGCGATCGCCTGGGTCATCCGCCAGCGCGATCCCGGATTCGCGGGCTGGGAACCCTTCATGCTCTGGCTGGAGGAAGATCCGATGCACGCGCAGATATATGATGAGATAGCCGCCGCCGATCTCGACATGGCGACGTTCGTTACGCCGGCACCCCGGCCGCTGGCCGAGCCAGCGCGGCGCGGACCCAGTCGCCGCATGGCGATGGGCTGGGGCGCGGTTGCCGCCTCGCTGGTCGCCGTTGCCGGCTATTCGGTGCTGATGCCTGCCGCGGCCACCTATGCGGTGCAGACCGAGGCGGGCGGGCGGCAGAGTGTGGCGCTTGCCGATGGCAGCCGTATTGATCTGAACGGTGCAACCAAAGTGGTGCTCGATCGCGAAAATCCCCGCTTCGCCCAGCTCGAGCGCGGCGAAGCCCTGTTCACGGTGATTCATGACGAAAGCCGACCCTTCATCGTCAAGACCGGCGGCGCGACGCTGACCGATGCTGGCACCGCCTTCAATGTGGTGCGCAATGGCGATGTGACCGAGGTGGCGGTGTCCGAAGGCCTGGTGATTTACGACAAGGGCGCGGAAAAGGTGACGCTGCCGGTTGGACATAGCCTGCGTGCGGTGGACGGCCGTCGCGCCGAAGCAGGCAGAACCGATCCGGGCGCCGTTGCGGCGTGGCGCGAGGGGCGACTGATCTATAGCGACGCGAACTTTTCCACTGTCGCCGGCGATCTTTCGCGCAATCTGGGGGTGACGGTGTCCGCGGGGGCCGGGGTCGGCGGCCGCCGGTTCAGCGGCGTTATCCTGCTCGATGGCGGTGCGGAGCGAGCAGTGCCGCGCGCCGGCGCCGTGCTTGGCGTATCGGCGCGGCGTGAAGGAAATGGATGGGTGCTCGTGGCGGGGAGCGATGCGGAACGCTGAACGCGCGCTGATCGCGATCGTGCTGGCGGCGGGTGCATCCGCCGCCCAGGCCGAAACGCGCCGTCCCGTCGATTTGCCCGCCGGGTCGCTGGGCCGCGCTGTGGTTGCGCTCGGCCGTCAGGCGGGGATCAGCATCGGGGTGTCGGATCCGCGGCTTGCGGCATTGCCCGTACGCGGGGTGCGCGGCGAATTGACCGTTCGTCAGGCGCTGCAGAAGCTGCTCGATGGCACCGAGGCCGGCTTCGTCAGCATCGGTTCGGACAGCTGGCGCATCGTCCGGCGCAGCATGCCGGCGCCGCGCGTGGCACAGCGGCGACCCATGCTGCAGCCCGCCGTGATGACGGTCGAGGAACCGCCGCCCGACGATATCATCGTGACCGGCAACAAGCGCGCGACTCCGCTCTCCGATTATCCGGGGAGCGTTTCCGTTATCAGGATGGACGATCTGCCGGTCGGCGCGGACGGGCATGGCACGGACGCGATCGCCCAGCGCCTGCCGGGCGTGGGATCCACGCATTTCGGGCCCGGGCGCAACAAGCTGTTCATCCGCGGCATCGCCGATTCCGCCTTTAATGGGCCGACCCAGGCGACGGTGGGCCAGTATCTGGGAGAGACGCGGCTCAACTATAATGCGCCCGACCCCGATCTGCGGCTGTACGATATCGCGACGATCGAAGTGCTGCAGGGGCCGCAAGGCACGCTCCATGGCGCCGGCTCGCTCGGCGGCGTGCTGCGTATCCTGCCGGTTGCGCCGCGGCTGGGCGAAACCCAGGCGAGTGCCGCGCTGTCCGCTGCGGCGACGGCGCATGGCGCGCCGAGCTACGATGCGAATTTCATGATGAACCTGCCGATCGCCGGCGATGCGGTGGCGGTGCGCGCGGTCGGTTATGCGGTGCGCGATGGCGGTTATATCGACGATACGCTGCGCAAGCTGAAGGACGTCAATCGCACCGACACCTATGGTGGTCGTCTTTCGCTGCGCGCCGAGCCGGCGCCGGGCTGGACGGTCGATATCGGTGCCACCTATCAGTCGATCCGCGGGCGCGACAGTCAATATGCCAATCGCGATCTGGTGGCCGATCTCGTCAAGGAAAGCCCGATCGCGCAGGCGTTCGGCAATGACTATGCGCTCGGTCAGTTCGTCGTCCGCAAGCAATGGGATTCGGGGCTCAGCTTCGTTTCGGCCACGGGCGTCGTGCGGCAGGATATCGACGAAACCTATGATGCGACCGAGCCCAATGGGCCGCCGACATTGTTCCGCCAGCTGAGCCGCATCACATTGCTGTCGAGCGAGAACCGCCTGGCCTATGACATGGCCGGCGGTCTGAGCTGGGTGTTCGGATCAAGCCTGGTGCGCAATCATTATCGGCTCACCCGCAGCTCCGGCGCGGAGATGATCAACAACGTCACCGGCGTTTCCAACCGCGTCGACGAAGCCACGTTGTTCGGTGAAATGACGCTCGCCATCACTCCGTCCCTCAGCGTGACGGGCGGCGGCCGACTGACGCATGCAAGATTGTCGGGCCAGGCGCTGGATACGCCGCCACAGTTCGACATGCCCGTCTCGCAGGATCAACTCGCCGAACAGGCCTTGGCGCAGGCAAGGCGTTCCGAGACGACTTTCCTGCCATCGGTTGCAGTCAGTTATTCGCCCGCCCACGATCTGACGCTCTTCGCGCGGTATCAGGAAGGGTTCCGGCCTGGCGGCATCGCGGTCCGCAACAATTTCGTCCAGCGTTACCAGAATGACGATGTCGCCTCGATCGAGGCGGGCTTGCGCTATGGCGGTACCGGCACCGGCGATCTGAACATCGCATTGTCGGTGGCGCATACGCGCTGGCGCGATATCCAGGCGGATCTGATCGACGGTACCGGCCTGCCGGCGACCAACAATATCGGCGACGGCCGGATCTGGTCGGTCGACGCGACCATCGGCTGGCGTCCGTTGCCCGGGCTGCTCATCGAGGCGTCCGGCGTGTATGCGGACAGCAAGCTGACCAATCCGTTCAGCTCGGTGGTGGTGCTGCGCTCGTCATTGGTCGCGTTCGACGGCGGTACAGGCGTGGTGGTTGGCGGCGGACTCGGTTCGGTATTCCCGCTCCCGGCGACAGCGGTGATCGCGGAAAGCGACGATCTGCCCAATGTCGCGCGCTTCAATGCGCGGATCGGTGCGGATTACAGCACCGTCCTTCCCGGTGGTTTCGATCTCCGCGTGTCGGGCTGGGCACGCTATGTCGGCCGTTCGCGACTGGGCGTCGGGCCGGTGCTCGGTGTCCTGCAGGGCAATTATCTGGATACTGCGCTCAGCGCGCGGATCGGGCGGGACGGCTATGGCCTGTTCCTGAGCGCCACCAACCTGTTCGACACGATCGGCAACCGCTTCGCGCTCGGCTCGCCTTTCACATTGCCGCACGAGCGGCAGATCACGCCGCTGCGCCCGCGCACTTTGCGCGTCGGCATGGATATCCGTTTTTAGCGCAACCCGCTGAAAAGCAGGGAACCGGTTACCTGCGCGAAGCTCTCCGTCGTCAATTGGTCGAAATTTCGTGCGGGTCCGTCCGCGCCACGCCGTCATTCGGGCATTCACGGAGCGCAGATCGTCTGCTCCGCTGCTCAATGACGGAGTTCCAATGCGTAATCTTCTCGCCTGTACCTGCCTGACCCCGATAGCCTTGATTGCCGGCGCAGGCCCGCTCCGCGCGGAGACCGTGGTTGACACCGCGCGCACGACGCCGGTCCTGACATCGACCGTGAAGAGCGGCGCCCCCGACGATGTCCGCATCACTTCGGCCGGTTCGGTCAAGCCGGCCAACGGCACCGCCGTCACGATCGACAGCAACAACAGCGCGAAGAACGAAGGCACGATCCAGATCACCGGCGCGAACGGCGCGACGGGGATCCTGGCCAATGCCGGCGTCACCTCCGGCATCACCAACACCGGCACGATCACCATCGACGAAACCTATACCCCGACCGATACCGACAATGACGGCGATCTCGACGGTCCGTTCGCGCAAGGCTCCAATCGCTTCGGCATCCGCACCGCGGGGGCCTTCACCGGCAATATCGCCAATAGCGGCACCATCACCATCGAGGGCAATGACAGCGCGGGCATCTCGCTGGGTGGGCCGCTGACCGGATCGCTGTCGCACACCGGCGGTACGATCACGGTGACCGGCGATCGCAGCTATGGCGTGCGGACCGGCAATGTCAGTGGAGACGTGAAGATCCAGTCGGCGGTTTCGGCGCGCGGCGCCGGCGCGGTCGCGGTTGCGATCGATGGCAATGTCGGCGGCGCGATTGTGATCCAGGGCGCGATCTCGTCCTCGGGTTATCGCTCGACCACGGCGCCTGCGGACGTCAGCAAGCTCGACGCCGACGACCTGCTTCAGGGCGGGCCGGCACTGCGCATCACCGGCAATGTCGGTGGCGGTATCGTCTTTGCCATCCCGCCCGTGGACAATGACAAGAACGATCCCGACGAGGACAAGGACGGCATTCCCGACGCCAGTGAGGGAAGCGCCGCGGTGACGTCCTATGGCGCGGCCGCCGCTGTCCAGATCGGTTCCGATACCGCCCCCACCGCGATCGGCGCGGTTGCGGGCAATGCCGACGGCCATGGCATCGTCATCAACGGCGCCATTGCAGGTGCGGGCATCTACAAGGATGTGGCTGCGAACGGCATGGTGATTGGCGGCATGGGCGCGCCGGTGACGGTTGCCGGCGGGATGACCGTCACCGGCTCGGTCACGGCAACGGCAAATGCGGCGAACGCCACGGCGCTGCGCGTCGGCACCGGCGCGAGCGTTCCGAAAATCAAGAATTCGGGCACCATCGCGGCAAGCGGCGGCAGCGCCGCCGGATCGCTGGTCCGTGCTGTCGCGATCGATGCCGGTGCCGATGTCCGCTCGCTCGCCAACAGCGGCAAGATCCAGGCGGATGCTGTGGGTGACGCCACCGCGATCGCGATTTCGGACAAGTCGGGCACCTTGGCGCTGGTCGAAAATAGCGGCAACATCACGGCGACGGGCAAAGCCGACAAGGCGATCGCGATCGACCTCAGCACGAACGCCACCGGTGCGACGGTGAAGCAGCTCGCGGTGGCGAGCGGCGCCGCCGGACCGGTTATCTCCGGCGATATCCTGTTCGGTGCCGGTGCGGACACACTCGACCTTGCCGACGGCACGATGACGGGCGCCGCAAAGTTCGGTGCCGGCGACAACCGGCTGATTTTGAGCGGCGATGCGAAATATGTCGGCACCGCGACCTTCGGCGCGGGCGTCGACACCATTGCGCTGGCCGGCACCTCGACGATGAACGGCACGCTCGATTTCGGCGGTGGCGCGGATAGCCTGACGCTTGGCGGGACGTCGGTCTTCACCGGCACCCTGCTCAACAGCAATGGTGCTGCGGTCAACGTCAATGGCGGCAAGCTGATGGTGCAGGGCACCAATGCTGTCGGACTCTCGTCGCTCTCCGTTTCCGGTCAGGGTACGATCGGCGTCAACATCGATGCCCAGGCCAATAAGTTCACCCAGTATCTGGTGAGCGGCGCGGCGAATTTCGCGGCGGGATCCAAGGTGGCGGTGTCACTGGCCAATGTCAGCGATGCCGAGGGCGAATATCTCATCGTCAAATCGGGGTCGATGACGGGCGGTGCGAATTTGGCGAGCGAGGCGGCTTCGCTGCCCTTCATGTTCAAGAGCAGCATTGCCGCGAACGATGCGGCGGGCGAAGTGAAGCTCAACATCGCGCGCAAGACGACGACCGAGCTCGGACTGAACCGGTCGCAGGCCAGTGCCTATGATGCCGTCTTCAAGGCGCTCGACAGCGACGCCAAGGTGGCCAATGTGTTTCTGGGCTATGCCAATGGCACGGACTTCAAGCGTGCCGTCGCAACCATGCTGCCCGATCATGCAGGCGGCGTGTTCGAGACGGTGACGCAAGGGTCGCGCGCGACCGCCCGTTACCTCGCCGATCCCAATGCGCCGATCAGCGACCAGGGTGGCTGGGGCTTCTGGCTGCAACAGGTCGCCTGGGGGACGTCGAAGAGCATCGGCAATACCTCGTCCTATGACATTACCGGCTGGGGTGCTTCGGGCGGCCTTGAGGTCAAGACCGGCGGCTTCGGCAATGTCGGCCTGTCCATCGCCTATCTCTCCGGCAAGGATGGGGATGGCGACAACTCCAACGAAGTGACCGCCGACCAGATCGAGCTGGCCGCGCATTGGCGCGGCAATTGGGGCGGACTGAATGCCTATGCGCGCGTCGCCGCCGCGCAGATCGATTTCGACGGTATGCGGCTGTTCAGTGGCAGGATCGGCAACGAAACCGTTTCGCGCACCGCGCGCGGTGCCTGGAACGGCAAGCTCTATTCGGCGGCGGGCGGCCTGTCATACGAGATGCGTCTCGGCCGCTTCTCCGTGCGTCCGATCGCCGCGATCGACTATTACAAGCTGGACGAGGGCGGCTACACCGAAACCGGCGGGGGCAAGGCGTTCAATCTGACCGTCCTGTCGCGCAAGAGCGACGAACTGGCGGCGACCGGCAGCGTCGCGGCCGGCATCGATTTCGGCAAGCGTGGTGACGCCGATACCTCGTGGCTGCGGGTCGAACTGGAGGGCGGGCGCCGTCAGATCGTTGGTGGCGCGCTCGGCTCCACCATCGCCAAGTTCGAGGGCGGGCAGACCTTCACGCTCGATCCCGAACAGCGCACCGATGGCTGGGTCGGCAAGTTCCGGGTCGTCGGCGGCATTGGCGACTTCCAGCTTGGCGGCGAAGCCAGCGCCGAGGAGCAACAGGGCCGCGCGGCACTTGCCTTCCGCGTCTCGCTCAACCTCGGCCTCTGACCGGAAGGACTGCTTCCCTCTCCCCGGCACAGAGCGCTAGGGAGAGGGAATGGTCGATTCCGATATCATCCTCGATGCCGCGCGCCGCTGGCGCGGCGCACCGCTTGCACTCGCGACGGTGGTTTCCACCTGGGGGTCCGCGCCCCGGCCGATGGGCAGTCATCTGATCGTTCACGCCGACGGGCGTTTCGAGGGGTCGGTTTCGGGCGGCTGTGTCGAGGCGGAGATCCTCCAGGCCGCGGCTGAGGTGATCGCGGGTGCGCCCGCCCGGCTGATGCGATTCGGCGTTGCCGATGCATCGGCCTGGGAAGTGGGGCTGCCATGCGGCGGCGAGATCGCCGTGTTCGTCCAGCCGGTGTCCGATGCCGGCTTTCCGCCCGCGCTGTTCGATCGGGTCGCGGAGGCCCGCATGGCGGGCGACACGCTCACAGTCTCCACCGATCTTGAGACGGGGATCAGTGTCGAGGGTGCTGCGACCGGTTTCCAGAATCGCTATCTGCCGCCGCGTCGTCTGCTGATCGTCGGCGCAGTGCAGATCGCACAGGCGTTGGCCGGGCTGGCGCGCGAGATCGGCGTGATGCCGGTGATCATCGATCCGCGCGGCCGTTTCCTGACCGCGGAGCGCTTTCCCGGCGCGGAACTCGACGATGGCTGGCCCGACGATGCCGTTGCCGCGCGCCGCCCCAATGCGGCGACTGCCGTGGTGACGCTCAGCCACGATCCCAAGATCGACGATCCCGCACTGATCGCAGCTTTGGCCGCGCCGACCGCTTATGTCGCGGCGCTCGGATCGCGGCGCAGCCACGCCGCACGGCTCGACCGGCTGACCGCAGCGGGCGTTCCGGTGGAGGCGCTGACGCGCATCGACGGGCCCGCTGGGCTCGATATCGGTGCGATCGGACCGTCGGAGATCGCACTGTCGATCGCGGCGGGCATGGTCGCCGCCTTCAATGATCGCCGCTGACCGCGTCGCCGCGGTGCTGCTGGCGGCCGGCGCGTCCAGCCGCTTCGGTCCGGCGAACAAGCTTCACGCCGATCTGGGTGGCCGGCCGCTGGTAACGCACGCCGCAACGACGCTTCGCGCGGTCGGATTCGGTGGATTGATCGCGGTATGCGGTCCGGCGACGGCGCCGATGCTCGACGGATTCGATGTCGTGATCAACGATGCGCCGGGCGAGGGGCAGGCCCGCTCGATCCGGCTCGGCGTCGCGCACGCGCTGACGTTCGATGTGGACGCGGTGCTCGTAGCCCTGGGTGATATGCCCTTCGTCACGGAAGCGCATCTGCGGGCGCTGCTGGCGGCCGACGGGGATATGGCGGCATCCGCGCTCGACGGGCAGGCCATGCCGCCCGCGCTGTTCTCCCGCACACGCGCGCAGGCCTTGCTTGGGCTCGAAGGCGATCGCGGTGCGGGGCGACTGCTGGCGGACGCAACGCTTGTTCCGGGCGACGCCGCGCTCCTCGCCGACATCGATCGGCCGTCGGACCTCTGACCACCCCTTTCCCCCTGACGCGGCCGGGTGCATAGAGCGCGGCCCGGCAACGAAGGGCAGGGCGATGACGGCCGGATCGGCACAGGGCGAATGGCGGACGGAGATGCGGGCGACCGTATTGCTCGCGCTGCCGCTCGTCTTCGGCAATCTTGCTCAGTCCGCCATCTATGCGACCGATCTGATCTGGCTCGGCCGGCTGGGCGCGGACTCGCTTGCGGCCGCCGCGCTGGGGGTCAATCTTTACAACGCCTGCATGATCTTCGGCATGGGGCTGATGACCGCCGCATCGCCGATGATCGCCAGCGAACGCGGGCGCAGATCCAGTTCGGTCCGCGATGTTCGCCGCACCGTCCGCCAGTCGTGCTGGGCGGCGGTCACGATCTCGGTTCCGCTCTGGGTCGTGATGTGGAACGGGGAAGCGGCGCTGCTGCTGATGGGCCAGGATCCCGCGCTCGCAGCGATGGCCGGACAGATGCTGCGCTGGCTGCAATGGGGACTGCTGCCCTTTCTGTTCTTCCTGGTGCTGCGCAATTATATCGCCGCGCTCGAACGGCCGCGCTGGGCGGTCGGCGTGCTGGCGCTCGGGCTGCCGGTCAATGCGCTGCTGGCCTGGATGCTGATCTTCGGCCGGCTCGGCGCGCCGCAAATGGGGCTGGCTGGCGCCGGGCTGGCGAGCGCGTTGACCAATTTGCTGCTGTTCCTCGGGCTGCTTGCAGTGGTGATGATCGACCGGCAGTTCCGCCGTTACCGTTTACTCGGCCGTTTCTGGGTCGCGGACTGGCCGCGCTATCGTTCGGTCTGGGCGCTCGGCCTGCCGATCGCGATGACGCTGGCCTTCGAAGTGACGGTGTTCAACGCCGCCGTGTTCCTGATGGGCCTGATCGACAAGCCGTCGCTCGCCGCGCATGCGATCGCGATCCAGATCTCCGCCATGGCCTTCATGGTGCCGATGGGGCTGGCCCAGGCGGCGACGGTGCGCGTCGGTTTCTGGAATGGCCGTGGCGACGTCGATGCGGTCGCCCGCGCGGGGTGGCTGTCGCTTGCGATCGCACTGGGTTTTTCGATTCTGGCGGCGATGCTCCTGATCGGTGCGCCCCGGCTTCTGATCGGTGTCTTCCTCGATCTTGACGATCCGGCGAATGCGTTGGTGATTCGCCTGGCCGTCTCGTTCCTGGCGGTCGCGGCATTGTTCCAGATCGTCGATGGCGCACAGGCGGTCGGCGCGGGCGTGCTGCGGGGGCTGCACGATACCCGGATTCCGATGCTCTATGCCGGTTTCGGCTATTGGGTGGTGGGTATCGGTGTCGGTGTTGTCCTCGCTTTTCCGTTCGGTTTGCGCGGAATCGGCATCTGGCTGGGCCTGGCGAGCGGGCTGGCGGCTGTGGCCGTGATGATGGTGCTGCGTTGGATGCGTCGCGCCCGTCTTGGCTTGGTTGCCACCGGGTAACCAAATCCTAATTCCTTGTCTGTTAACCATTGCCCCAAGTTCGAATACCCGCGCGTCACAATGCGCGGCCATTGGGGTCACGATACATGGTTTCCATACGGGCGATTGCCATCGCCATGATCTGCGCGCCTGTTGCGGCGCCCATTGCTGCACACGCACAGGACGCATCTGCCGATACGGGGGCGCTCGATGATATCGTCGTCACTGCGCAGAAGCGCGAGCAGTCGCTGATCGAAGTGCCGATCTCGATCAGCGTGGTCGATGCCGCAACTCTCGCGTCGACCCGGTCATATGAATTGCGCGATCTGTCGCGTTACGTCCCCAATTTCTCGATTGAGCGCCAGGGCGCGATCGACACGATCTTTATCCGTGGTGTCGGCGGCGGCGGGCGCAATATCGGCTTCTCGACGCGCGCCGGCGTTTATGTCGACGGCGTCTATGCCGGGCAGTTCGCCTCGATCAACCAGGACACGCTGGACATTGCGCGCATCGAAGTGTTGCGCGGACCGCAGGGCCAGCTGTTCGGTCGCAACACCGTATCGGGCGCTGTCAGCATTGTCACCGAACGCCCCGGCGACACATTCTCCGGCCGTGTCGAAGGCGGCACCGGCAACAAGGATCTGTTCGAGATCAAGGGCGTGGTGAATGCCCCGCTGGGCGAGGGGGTCGCATTGCGGGTCTCCGCGTCGCACCGTCAGCGCGATGGCTTCACCATCAACCTGCCGACCGGCACCGATCTCGACAATATCAACCGCAGCAGTGCGCGCGCGCAGTTGAGCGCCGATCTGAGCGATAGCGTCCGGCTCGATCTCGCGGCCGATTACAGCCGAGACCGCAGCAACAAGCAGGCGGGCGAGGCGATCACCAATACATTCGGCACTGGTCCGTCCGAATTGCCCGGTGCATTCGACACGCCGTATAATCTCGATCCGCGCCAGCGCATCGAGGTTGCCGGCGGGTCGGCGACGCTCAACTGGGATCTGTCGGATACCGCCGTACTCACCGCGATCAGCGGCTATCGCTGGACGCGTTACGATCGCACCAACGATCTCGATTATTCGTCGTTCGATTTCTTCATCATCGATTTCGACCAGAGCTTCCGCCAGTTCAGCCAGGAAGTCCGCGTTGCCTTCGGTAAGGGCGGACCGCTCAGCGGCGTCGCCGGCCTTTATTATTTCGACGAGTCGGCCAAGTCGCTCAGCGTCGTTTCGGGCGGATCGATGGTCGGCTTCCTTGGAATGGGGCTCCAGCCCGGACCCGGCGGAATCGTCAGCGCGCGCGTGAAGACGCAATCCTATGCCGCGTTCGGCAATGCCGATTGGGAATTGACCGATCGGCTGACGCTCAATGCCGGCGCGCGCTTCAGCCATGAGAAGCTGAAGATCATCGATTACAAGATTTCGGCGCCCGCCGTGCTCGGCCTGGCCTCGCTTCCCGATTATGACGATTCCCGCTCGGTCGACAGCTTCGATCCGACGATCGGCCTGTCCTATCGCCTGGCCGATCGCACCAATGTCTATCTGAAATATTCGCGCGGCTTCAAGAGCGGTGGGTGGAATGTCGACTTCATCAGCCTGCCCCTGACGCTCGACGGCGTGCCGTTCAAGACCGAGCGCGTCGATTCGGGCGAGCTCGGCTTCAAGACCGAAAGCGCCGATCGGAAATTGCGCTTCAACGCCGCGGCCTTCTACGCGGTCTATGACAATTATCAGATCAACCAGTTCGTCGATATCGGCTTTGGCCAGACCTCGCTCCAGCTTCGCAACGCCGCGAAGGTGACGAGCTGGGGCGCCGAGGCCAGCGTTCAGGCGGCGCCCGTGCAGGGTCTGCTGCTGACCGCCGACCTGGGCTACACCCACGCCGAGTTCGATCGTTTTCCCGATGGCGGCGGACCTGGCGTGGATCTAGACGGTAACCGGTTGCCCTATGCGCCGCGCCTGACCGCGTCGGCGGGTGCCGCCTACGAGGTTCCGCTGGGCTTCGGTACGCTCGCTCTCTCCACCCAGGTCAGCCACAAATCCGGCGCCTATTCGGGACCGGAGAATGTAGCGTCGCAAAAGCTTGACGATCGCACCACGGTCGACGGGCGCGTCGAGATCGCGAACAACGGCAAAAGCTGGTCGCTCGCGCTCTGGGCGCGTAACCTGTTCGACGAGCGCTGGATCGACAATCGCGTGTTCGATTTCTTCCAGACCCAGCTCGTCGAATATGGTGAGCCGCGGACCTATGGGATCAGCGCGAAGGTCAGTTTCTAGCACTGATTGTCATTGCGAGGAGCGTAGCGACGACGCAATCCAGCGGTCGATGCACCCCTGGATTGCCGCCCTTCGCTCGCAATGACGGTAGAAGCGGGTGGGGTTCAACCCAGATCGTCATGCCAGCGAAAGCTGGCATCTCCCATAGGATATGGCGCGATCTGGTTGGCAGACCCCAGCCTCCGCTGGGGTGACGTGGGGAAATCAGCCGATCCGGCTCTTCACCCCACTCTCGGTGATATATCCCGTCACCAGCCGCGCCGGCGTCACGTCGAAGGCGGGGTTGTAGCCCGGCGATCCCGTCACGCGCACCGTCGCCTCGCCGTCCGACAGGCTGGTGAGCTCGCCCGGATCGCGCTCCTCGATCGGAACCTCGTCGCCGGTCGGCGTGTCGGGGTCGAAGGTCGTATAGGGCAGCGCGACATAGAAGGGGACGCCGCTGTCATGCGCAGCGAGCGCCTTCAGATAGGTGCCGATCTTGTTGCAGACGTCGCCATTGGCGGTCACGCGATCGGTGCCGACGATCACCGCGTCCACCTGCCCCCGCATCATCAGCAGGCCGCCCGCATTGTCCGCGATCACCGTGTGCGGCACGCCGTGCCCGGCAAGCTCGAATGCGGTGAGCAACGCGCCCTGATTGCGCGGGCGGGTCTCGTCCACCCAGACATGGACCGGAATGCCCGCTTCATGCGCCAGATAGATCGGCGCGGTCGCGGTGCCGTAATCCACCGTCGCCAGCCAGCCGGCATTGCAATGGGTCAGGATGTTGAGCGGGCGATCGGGGTGCTGCGCATGGAGATCGCGGAGCAGTTCCAGGCCATGCTCACCGATCGATCGGCATAACGACACATCCTCGTCGCAGATCGCATCGGCGCGGGCGAAGGCGGCGTCTGCACGCGCTTCCAGCGGCAGGTCGCGCACTTCTGCGGCAACTGCATCGAGCGCCCAGCGCAGATTGACTGCGGTGGGGCGGGTGGCCAGCAGCATGGCATGGGCGGTATCGAGCGCCGCCGGATCCTCGGCCAGCGCCATGGCAAGGCCATAGGCCGCGGTCGCGCCGATCAGTGGTGCACCGCGCGTCCACATGTCGCGGATCGCGACGGCGGCGTCCTCGGCGCTGCGCAACTCGACCCATTCGACCGTCCAGGGCAGCTTGCGCTGGTCGAGGATGCGCGCGCCCTTGCCGTCGTCGGTGCGTGTGATCGAGCGGCGATGCTCGCCTTCAAGTTTCACAGTTCGATCCCCATGAAGCTTTCCGCCTCGCCGCTGCCGGTCTCGCGGTCGATATGGATCGCCGGCATACCCGCCGCGCGTGCCGCGTCGATCTCCTGGATATTGTCCGACAGAAACAGGATGTCCTCGGGGGCACGGCCGATCTCGCCCGCGATCGTGCGATAGGAATTGGCGTCCTTCTTGGGGCCGCTGGTCGTGTCGAAATAGCCGGAGAAGAGCGGAGTGAGGTCGCCTTCGTTGCTGTGGCCGAAGATCAGCTTCTGTGCCGCAATCGAACCCGACGAATAGATATAGAGCGCGATGCCCGCATCGTGCCAGCGGCGCAGCGCGTCGGCGGCGTCGCGATAGACATGGCCCGTCAGCGTGCCGTCGGCATAGCCCTCCGCCCAGATCAGCCCCTGCAGCGTCTTGAGCGGCGTCGCCTTGCGGTCCTCGTCGATCCAGCGCAGCAGCGTCTCGACCGGATCGCCCGGCTCCTCGGCACGCACCCCGTCGAGCAAGGGTGCCGCGATCTCGGGATTCCGAGCGACGAAACCGCGCAGATTGGCCTTCGCATAGGGAAACAGCGTGTCGGTGACGAAAGCGATGCTGCTCGTCGTGCCTTCGATATCGGTGAGGACCGCGCCGACCATTTATGCAGCGACCGGTTCGTGGCGCGGAAAGCGTGCCGCGATGTCGTCGCCGGTGAACTTGGCCACCCAGCCGTCCGGATTGATGAACAGCCGCAGCGCGGTGAAGCTGGGCGTCGGCCCCATGTCGAACCAGTGTCTGGTGCCCGCCGGCACGCGGATCAGGTCGCCTTGGGTGCAGAGGATGTTGAACACGCGGCCATCGAGGTGGAGCGTGAACAGCCCTTCGCCCGCGACGAAGAAGCGCACCTCGTCCTCCGCATGGATATGTTCGGACAGGAACTTGGTCCGCATCGCCGCGCGGTCGGGATGGTCGGGCGCCAGGCTGATCGTATCGACCGACTGATATCCCCCTTCGGCCTTGAGGCGTTCGATCTCGGGCGCATAGGCGGCGAGCACGTCGCCGTCCGCGTCGCGCGTCGGCCAGCGCTCGAAACCCACGCCGACCGCATCGAGCGCGTCCGCGATCGCCTCGCCATCGCCGGTTTCGGACAGCAATTCGCCGCTTTCGGCGAAGATCTGAAGATGACTCACATGCTGCTCCCGTTCCTGAAGCCGATCTCGGCCAGTTCCGCCGCGATCAGCCATTCGGTCGCCTCGATCACGCGCTCGGCTTCCGCCATGTCATGGCCCCAGCCGTAAAGGCCATGGCCGCGGATGAGATAGGCGGGCAGGGCATCGGCGTCCAGCAGGCGGGGCGCGATCGCCGCCTCGATCTCCGCCATGTCCTGGCTGTTGTCGACGATCGGCAAGGTGCGGCTGGTGTCGTGGGTCGGAATGCCCGGATAGACTTTCAGCATCTCGTGCTGCGCCAGCGTCCAGCCGGTCGCGGCGGGGAAGGCGCGGCTGAGCCCGACGGCCTGGGGCGAATGGCTGTGCAGCACCGCGCCGGCATCGGGAAAGTCGCGATAGACCGCCATATGCAGGGCGGTTTCGGCGGAGGGCTTCTTCCCGTCCAATGACGTGCCAGCAGCGTCGACGCGCATCACATCATCCTCGGTCAGCCGCCCTTTGTGCCGGCCGGAGACGGTGACCGCGAAACTGCCATCGTCGAGCCGCATCGAATAATTGCCTGCGGTGGCGGGCGCCCAGCCCTTCGAATCGAGCCAGCGCCCAACCGCCACGATCGTCCGGCGTGCTTCTGGAAAGGGGACGGATGCCATCGCTTCATTCTACCGTTCGGGCTGAGCCTGTCGAAGACCTGTCCTTCTTTCTACAGCAAAAGAAAAGACAGGATCGCGACAGGCTGACCCCGAGCGGGTTTTGGGTGGACCGGCGAGCCGCTCTGCCGCAAAACACGGTCCATGAACCCGCTTTACGCCTCCATGCCGACCACGATTTTCGAGGTCATGTCCGGTCTCGCCCGTGAAACCGGGGCGATCAACCTCGGTCAGGGTTTCCCCGATTCGAACGGGCCGCCCGATGTTGTGCAGGCCGCCGCCGATGCGCTGACCAGCATATCGAACCAGTATCCGCCGATGGCGGGCCTGCCCGAACTGCGCAGCGCCATCGCGGATCATTATGGCCGGCATCAGGGCCTCGACATCGACTGGCAGAGCGAAGTCACGGTGACCTCGGGCGCGACCGAGGCGCTGGCGGCGGCGATCCTTGCTTTGGTCTCGCCGGGCGACGAAGTGGTGCTGATCCAGCCCATGTACGATGCTTATCTGCCTTTGGTGCTGCGCGCGGGCGGGATCCCGCGCTTTGTTCGGCTCCAGCCGCCCGAATGGCGGCTGACCGAAGCCGCGTTGGAGGCCGCGTTCAGCGACAAGACCCGGCTCGTCATCATCAACAATCCGGTCAATCCGACGTCGAGCGTCTGGCCCGAAGAGGATCTGGCGCTGCTGTCCGAATGGGTGGTGCGTCATGACGCGGTCGTCGTCAGCGACGAGGTGTGGGAACATGTGATCTTCGACGGTCGTGCCCACCAGCCGATCATGGCGCAGCCGGGCATGCGCGAGCGCACGGTGAAGATCGGATCGGGCGGCAAGATCTTCTCTGTCACCGGCTGGAAGGTCGGCTGGATGGTTGCGGCGCCCGCACTGACCCGCGCGCTCGCCAAGGCGCATCAGTTCCTGACCTTCACGACGCCGCCCAGCCTGCAGGCGGCAGTGGCCTATGGTCTCGGCAAGGACGAGGCCTATTTTGTCGGTATGCGCGCCGATCTTGCGCGATCGCGTGACCGGCTGACCGCCGGGCTGGAGGCGTCGGGATGGGCGGTGCTGCCCAGCCATGGCACCTATTTCCTCTCCATCGACCTGCCGGCGTCCGGCATACACATGGACGATGAGACATTCTGCCAGATGCTGGTGCGCGAAGGCGGCGTCGCGGCGATTCCGGTTTCGGCTTTCTATGCAGAGGATCCAGTCGCTTCGGTCGTGCGCCTGTGTTTCGCCAAGCGCGACGAGACGCTGGACGCGGGCATCGCGCGGATGACCGAAGCAAGGCGGACCTTCACTCAATAAAAATCCTCCCTGAAGGGGAGGGGGACCAGCCAAAGGCTGGTGGAGGGGTGAGCCGCGTTAGCGGCGACTACGTCGCCAACCCCTCCACCATGGCTGACGCCACGGCCCCCCTCCCCTTCAGGGAGGAGTTTTTATTTCAGTGCCTCTTCCAACCCTGGCGTGAAGCCGGCGCCTTCCGGCACTTGGGCGCTCGACGCGTTCACCGTGCTGCCGATCGGCTCGGCGCGGCCGCCCAGCCAGGTCTGGAGGAAATTCTCGGCCACCGCATTGAACGCGATGTTGTTCTCCGGCCGCGCAAAGCCATGGCCTTCGTCGGGGAACAGCACATAGGTGACAGGAATCCCGTGCGCCTTCATCGCCGTCACGATCTGGTCCGATTCAGCCTGGTTGACGCGCGGATCATTGGCGCCCTGACCAATCAGCAGCGGCTTCCTGATGTCGCCCGCCTTATGGAGCGGTGAACGCTCCTTGAGCATCGCGACGCCTTCCGGCGTTTCGGGATTGCCCATGCGCTGATGGAATTGCTGCTTCACCGGCTCCCAATAGGGCGGGATGGTCTCGAGCAGGGTTTCCAGATTGGACGGGCCGACGATATCGACGCCGCAGGCGAAGATATCGGGGGTGAAAGCGAGACCGGCGAGCGTGGCATAGCCGCCATAACTGCCGCCCATGATCGCGACCTTGTCCCTGTCGGCGACGCCCTGGGCCACTGCCCAGTCGACCGCATCGAGCAGGTCGTCATGCATCTTGCGGCCCCATTGCAGGTCGGCTGCGGAGATGAAAGTCTTGCCGAAGCCGGTCGACCCGCGGAAATTGACCGCAAGCACCGCATAGCCGCGATTGGCGAGCCATTGGTGGTAGCTGTTATAGCCATAGGCATCGCGCGCCCATGGTCCGCCATGGACCAGCAGCACCATCGGCACCGGCGCGTCGGGAATACCGTCGCCGTCCGCATCGCTTCCCGGCGGCAAGGTGAGGTAGGAAACGAGCGTCAGCCCGTCGCGCGCCGCGATCTCGCGCGGATGCATCGGCACCAGCGGCGCGCCCTTGAGTTCGGGCCGGCTGGTGTAGAGCTCGGTCAGCGTCTTCGCGGCGCGATCGTAGAGATAGACGACCGGAGGCGCGGTCACCGCGTCGTGCGAGACCGTCCATTTGTCGTCCGCTGCCGTGCGCGAAGTGACGTTGACGTTTCCGCCCAGCCGCGATTGCAAGAAAGCGAGATCGGCGCCGATCGCCGGATCGATCGAGGTCCATTCGGTTGTGAGATAGTCGACCGACCAAGCCTCGATCTCGCCCGTCCTGGGATTGGCGAGCACGCCGCCGATATCGGCGCGTTCGTCCTGGCCTATCACAGTCGTCGCACCGGTCGCGACGTCCTGCGCGATCAGCGCGGCAGTGTTGCGGCCGCGACTGTCCAGCCAGTAGAGAGTCTTGCCGTCGGTGGTGAAGCCGGCCGGATTGGTGGTGAGCGAATCCTCCAGCCCCGTCGAGGCGATGGGATCTTCCTGAACCGCGCCGTCGACGATGCTGAAATAATCCATGCCGCCCGCCGCATTGGGCCGCAGCGCCATGCGCAGCGCCAGCGCATCGTCCGCCAGGAAACCGGCGAACCCGTCGCCGCGCATCACTTCGGTCAGTTCGCCGCTGTTGAGATCCAGGCTGTGGATATCGTGCCAGTGCGGCTCGCGATTGTTGAGACCGACAAGGATACGGTCCTTGATCGTGACCGAGGATCCGACCAGCGCGACACGGGTGTTCTCGAACGGCGTCAGGCAGCGTTCCGTGCCGGTCGCGACGTCGACACCGTAGAGCAGGAAATTCTCGTCGCCGCCCTTGTCCTGGATGTAGAGCACCGATCGGCTGTCGGGCGCCCAGAAATGCTCGCGGATCGGGCGGGTCGCCTCGGCGGTGATTGCGCGGGCTGCGTCGAGATCGACCGATGGTGCGATCCAGATGTTGAGCACGCCGTCGCGCGGCGCGATCCAGCTCAGCCATTGGCCGTCGGGGCTAAGCGTGCCGGCGGCGCGGCTGGGATTTCCGAACAGCTTGGCGCGTTCGATGAGCGGGGCCGTTTCGACGGCGGGCGGGGGCGTGCTGGTCATCGCCACTGGAGATAGAAAGATCTTTGTCGCGAACAAGTCTGTCCGGTTGAATTGGACGCCCGATGCCGTTCGTCAGCCTGTCCGGTCGCCCGAGATGCGATGCAGCGCCTGCGCCGGCGCGCCGAGAACGCGGGTGCGCTCCGCCATGGATGTCTTGGCGACCGGCTGCGCGCGCGCCAGGAACTGGCTGGGGGTCATGCCGAGGAAATCGTGGCAATCGCGGATGAAATGCGATTGGTCGTGGTAGCTTTCCTCGATCCGTTCGGTCCAGGGCAGTGGGGATGGTTCGCGCAGGATCATCAGCGTGCGCAGGAATCGCGCGCGCCGCATCAGCCTTTTCGGCGCGAAGCCGAAATTGCGCCGGCACAGGCGGGTGAATTGCCAGGCCGGCATGTCGACCCGCTCCGCCGCCTGTTCGACATTCTCGATCGCCGGGCTGTTGAGCAGGTCCATGATGCGGGCGAGTTCGGGCACCGGCCGCGAACGCGCCAGCCGGTCGAGCAGCCAGGTCTGGAGGATGTCGACCATCGCATCGAAATCCTCGCGCACCGCCGCGATCCGCTCCGCCAGCATCGCGGCATCCGCGCCGATCACGGTTTCCAATGGGACGATCTCGTCGATGAAGCGGCTGGCATCGCCACCGATCAATCTTGCCCAGCCGACCGGTGTGATGGCGACGCCGAATATGTGTCCGCCCCAAAATTCGGCAAAGCCGGCACAACTGGTCGGGCCGAACAGCGAGACATGCGGGATCGGATCGATCCGCTTGTCACCATAGCGCATCGCCCAGCGCGTTCCGGTCAACTGAAAGCGAATATTCGCCCAGGCCGGAAAGAAGATCTCCTCGCCGGAAGTGCCCGGCGGCAGGCGCACGTCATAGCTGTGATAGCCGGCCAGGCATTCGGCGAGCGCCGGGACGGGACGGGCGAAGCGCACGTCGTGCGACGGCACCTCGTCCTGCGCCTGCGAATCCGTGATGTGCCCCCCAGTCATCACCGCCAAGCTTTCATCCTAACCATCGGTGATGCAAGCATTTCCTGCGTTTCGAATGCGGGGCTTGCGCATCGACCGCACCCGCCTCCATTGTCGGGTTATGGCCACCGCTCCCGAATCCGCCGAACCTCGCCGCGTGCTGCATGTCGGCTGTGGCGACGCCACCCTCCAGAACATGCCCGATGGTTTCCAGGACGGCAGTTGGGCGGAAGTCCGCTTCGATATCGATCCGACGATGAAGCCCGATATCATCGGGACCATCACCAACATGTCGGGCGTCGCGGACAACAGCGTGGATGCGGTCTATTCGTCGCACAATATCGAACATGTGTTCGAACATGAGGTGGATGTCGTGCTGCGCGAGTTCCTGCGCGTGATCAGGCCCGGCGGGTTCGTCATCGTCACTTGTCCGGATCTTCAGACCATCGCCGCGGCGGTCGCGGACGACCGGTTGACCACGCCGCTCTATCATTCGCCCGCCGGGCCGATATCGGCGCATGACATATTGTACGGCCACGGCGCGTCGATCGAGCGGGGCTCGACCTATATGGCCCACAAATGCGGCTTCACCGAAACCACGCTGCAATCCCATGCGCAGGCTGCCGGTTTCGCCATGATCGGCACACGCCGCCGCAAGCGCCATCTCGATCTCTGGCTGGTCGGCACCAAGCAGCGGATGGACGATCAGGATGTCCGTGCGCTGATGGATCTGTACATCCGCCCGCACTGACTCGGGAAAGCCGGTACCGGCCCACTCCCGCGCCTTCTCGAACCGGCTCTCAGACCGGAATGCCCATATCGCTGTTATAATGGTGCCAGGTCATGATCGCCGCCGCGCCGCGATGCGGTCGCCACCGTTCCGCCAGCTCGCGGGTCAGGGCTTCGCTAGGCCGCGACTCGAGGCCCAGTATCCGTCCGACCTCGATCTGAACGGCAAGATCCCCTGCCGGCCAGATGTCTGGGCGCCCTTCGGCGAACAGCAGATAGATTTCCGCGGACCATCGGCCGATGCCCTTCACTTTGGTGAGCGTGGCGATCGCCGCCTCGTCGTCTTCGGGCAGCGCGTGGAGGTCGATCCCACCCGAGACGACCAGTTCCGCCAGACTGCGCGCATAGCCCTGCTTCTGGCGAGAGAGGCCGCAAGCACGTAGGGCGTCGAAGTCGCTGGCGAGCAGAACCGCCGGATCGCAGCCGTCACCCAGTGCCGATTCGAGCTTGCTCCACACTGCGGACGCCGCCTTCACGCTGACCTGCTGGCCGACGATGGTGCGCAGCAAGGTCTGGTATCCGCGGGCACGAATCCGCGGTTCGGGATAGCCGACCCGGGCAAGCGCCGCAGCGAAACCGGGTTCGATCGCGACGATGGCGTCGATCGATCGGATGATCTGTTCCTGGGTGAGTGCCATTTTGTTCTCATGCCGCAACTGGCCAATGCTGAACAGTCCTATCGGCCAGGGTGCTTGATTTGCTTACGCCACGCCCTATTAGCCCAGCGATAAGCAAGGGAGATTGTGATGCCGCAACTGGTGGTCGTGACGCGTGACGGAGCCGAACGGACGGTCGAGGGTGAATCCGGCTTGTCCGTGATGGAGGTCATCCGCGACGCCGGTTTCGACGAATTGCTGGCCCTGTGCGGCGGCTGCTGCTCCTGCGCGACCTGCCACGTCCATGTCGATCCCGCCTTCGCCGACAAGCTGTCGCCGATGAGCGAGGACGAGAACGACCTGCTCGATAGCTCCGATCATCGCGACGAGACGTCGCGCCTGTCGTGCCAGATCACGCTCGACGACAGTCTCGACGGCCTGAAAGTGACGATCGCCGCCGAGGATTGAGCAGGCGCGGGCGCCGTGAGGCGCCTCTCAGCCGCTTAAACTGAACTCAAAACCCGTTCGGGCTGAGCTTGTCGAAGCCCTGCTCTTCTTCTGATCTGGCGTCAGGGAAGGACAGGGGCTTCGACAGGCTCAGCCCGAACGGGTTTTTACGTCTGCTCGAATTGCCGAGATCTGGAACCACTGCCGCTCCAGCGAACGCTGAAGCGGCAGACAGTTTGTCCTATTTCGCCATCTTCAGCACCGCGGTCGGTGCGGCCTGACTGAGCGGTGTGATCTTCCAGACCATGGTCTTGCGACCGTTCACCGTCTGGGCGCCGTCTTCATTGTTCTGGCTGATGATCTCGGCGTCGGTATCGAGCGTGAAGGTGCCTTCGCGCAGCTTGGATGCCTTGTCCTCGCCACCCATGCCGCCCATGCCCATCGACTTGTCGCCGCTCTTGTCGTTGCCGAAGGCCGGTGCCTTCACGCGGACGGCGCCATTGGCGCGCAGCTCGATCGCGATGAAGGGGAACATGATCTCGGCATCGAGATTGTACGGATAGACGAAGTTGTGATCGAGCGTGCCCTTGATCGCATAATCGATGATGAATTTGCCATCGCCGACATACTGGACCGACTTGTAGCCGGCTTCCTTCGCCAGCGCGGCGGCGATCGCCTGGTTCTTGGCTTCCTTTTCCGCCTTGCTCTTCGCGGCTTCGGCCTTTTCGTCGGCCTTGTCGTCCTGCAGGCCGGTGGGGATGAACAGGCTGTCCTTCTTCTCCGCGTCGGGATCTGTCTCTTCATCCGCATCGGAATCGCTCGACCCCGAACTCATGCCCTTCGACATCTCGTCCGCCATGTCGACCGCGATCACCTCACCCTTATAGGTGAAGGTGAAGCTGCGATCGGCATTGACCGACAGGGTCGATACGAACTTGCCCGGCGTCAGGATGCAGCCGAACAGCAGCAGCGGCGCGCAGAGCGCGAATGCCAGCCGGCCGAGACGTTCGATATTCATAAAGCCCTTGTCCTTCACCGGGTCGCGACCGCGTAGAGCGAGATTGCCGCAGCGTTGGACACGTTGAGGCTTTCGATATTAGGGCTGATCGGCAGCCGAGCAAGCGCGTCGCAATGCGCCTGGGTGTTCATGCGCATGCCTTCGCCCTCGGCGCCGAGCACCAGCGCGATGCGCGCGGTGCCCATCGCATCGGCCAGGGTGCTGTCGGCTTCGCCGGTCAGGCCGATCCGCCAGAAGCCGGCATCCGCGATCTCGTCCAGCGCACGCGCCAGATTGACCACACGCACCCAGGGAACGATCTCGAGCGCGCCCGACGCGGCGCGCGCGACGGTGCCCGATTCGGGCGGTGAATGCCGGTCCTGCGTGATGATGCCCAAAGCGCCGAACGCCGCAGCCGAGCGCAGGATCGCGCCGACATTGTGGGGATCGGTCACCTGGTCGAGCACGACCAGTGGCTGGGAACCGCCATCGCCCTGCTCCAGCAGGTCGCCCAGCCAGATATCCTCCAGCGGCTCCACCTCGGCCACCAGCCCCTGGTGCGGTGCGTCCGCGGGCACGAGCCGGCCGAGATCGGCGACGTCGCAAAAGGTGACCGGCAGCACGGGGGGCAGATCGAGCGGAGTCAGTGCCTCGCGCGTGCCCCACAGCTTGCGGATCGTCCGCTCGGGATTGGCCAGCGCTGCGAATACGGCATGGCGACCCCATAGGCGCGGACGGCCATGGGCGGGCTGGGACGGGCGATGGCCGCGGCGTTTCATATTATTCCTTGCTGTCGTCGTGATAGCCGAACGGATCGGTCGGCGTGGGTTTGGTGGGGAAGGGCGGACGCGGCAGTGATTCGGCGCGGTTCGCCGCGTTGAGCAGCAGGCTCGCCAGCATCACCGCATTCTGCCGCAGGTCTTCCGCCTTCAGATGATCGAACGTGTCGGCGTTCGAATGATGGGTGCGAGTGCTATAGTCCAGCGGATCCTGGATGAACTGGAAACCGGGCAGGCCGACATATTGCATATAGACATGGTCGGTCGCGCCGGTCTTGGCCATCGCCACCGTGTTCCCGCCCATGCTGGCGAAGGGCGCCAGCCATTCCTTGAAGATCGGTGCGACGGCGGGATTGTTCTCGGCATAGATGCCGCGGAACCGGCCCGAGCCATTATCCATGTTGAAATAGGCGCCGAGATCCTTGTGGCCGGGCTTCGGCGTGATCGGCCAGGCCTGGCGAAGCAGGATCGCCTCCTCGCGCGAGGTGATGCCGTTCGTGGCGATCGGCGGGAAATTGGTGAGATATTTGCCGACATAGGACAAAGATCCGCGCAGCCCCTGTTCCTCGCCGCTCCACAGCGCGAAGCGGATCGTCCGCTTCGGCCGCACGCCCAGCTTCGCCAGGATGCGCGCAGCCTCCATGATCACGGAGGTGCCCGCCGCATTGTCCGTCGCGCCGTCGCCCGCGACCCAGCTGTCGAGATGCGCGCCTGCCATGACGTAGCCGGCCGCAGGATCGGTGCCCGGGATATCGGCCAGGATATTATACGCGTTCAGATCCTCGTCATGCCATTTCACCTGGCTGTCGATCGCAACCACCGGGGCGGGGCCGACCTTGGCCAGCCGTGCGAGACGGCGATAATCCTCGGCCGCCAGCTCGATGCCGGGAACGGCGGGGGTCTGGCCGACGCGGAAGGCGACGCTGCCCGTGCCATGGACGAGCTTGCCGTCGCGATAGGCCATGCGCACCCAGGCGAGCGCGCCTTCCTGTTTCAGGAATGCGTCCATCTCGCGCGCGAAGCGGACCTGTTTCAGGTCGTTCTCGACGGTGTCGGGCGTATATTTGGGTTGCTCGAACGTGTCGAGCTTGGCCAGATCCTCGGACGACATCCGCTTGAACGGCGCCTTGTCGGGTTCGGATCCGCTGTCGGGCAGCGTGATCAGCACGATCTTGCCGGCCAGCTTGCCGCGCCACGTGTCGAAATCGCGGGCCTTGCGCAACGGAGCGACGACCACCTCGGCGCTGATCGCGCCGTTGGTGCCGGGCGTCCAGGCGACGGGGATCGCGGTCAGCACGATATCGCGCGGGCTTGTCATCTTCACGCTGGACGAGACGATGGACCAGCCGCGGCCGAAATCGAACGGATCGGCGCGCACGTTCGACAGGCCGTAATTGCGGAATTGCGCTTGCGTCCATTTCTCCGCCTCGCGCATCGCGGGCGAATTGGTCATCCGCCCGCCGATCCGGTCGGTCAGATATTGCGCGGTCTGCATCACCTCGCTGTGGTTCAGCCCTTCGTCGATGATCCGGGCGGTCTCGGTATTGCTCTTTTCCGGCGCTGTTTTTTGGGCGCTGACGGGAATGGCGGCGACCGACGCGAGCAGCATCGCGGCGATGAGATGACGCATGAAATGGGAACTCCCTCTTTTATATGCGACCGGTAGGCCGGGGGGCGGTTGACAGGCAAGCCCCCTTTCGTCATTGAGCCGCCTTCCTGAGATCAGGCACCTTGGACAGGTGGCCGAGTGGTTAATGGCAGCAGACTGTAAATCTGCCCGCGAGAGCGTACGCTGGTTCGAATCCAGCCCTGTCCACCACAGCCTTAAGCGGCTGACTTTCCTAAAGAAATAACGTTATCGCCTTGGGGGTCTGAATTGGCCCCTACAGAGGGCGTGTGTAATTTTGGTGTAACTGCGTCAGATATTCCCATGTCGAGAGCGCTTATCGCATTATCGATGTGCTCTCCGAACAGGTGGACATAATGCATGACCATCGAAGTCGTCTTGTGACCGGATATTTTCTGGATCGTCGGCACATCCACACGCTTCATCACCAACGCGCTGATAGCCGTGTGGCGCATGACGTGCGGAGTGCAGGTCCTTGGGTCCAATCCGGCGCGGGTGACGATTCGAGCAAACGGCCCCTCCATGTCTGGGCGGTGCGGCGTCTTGCAGGTCGAACGCTTCGCCGGGAAAATCCATCCGTTAGGGTCTGCCTCCATGCTCTGCTGCCTCAGGAGCGCGTCACGTAATGATGCGGTAATGGGTTGCTCACGCTCCCCGGCCTTAGCGCGATCGATCCAGATGCGGCAATTCTCAAAGTCGATCTCATCGTAACGACGGCGGACAATCTCACTGTGGCGCATCGACGCATTGAGCCCGAACATGACGAACAGCCACGCATGCGGATCCTGATCGGCCACAGCTGCATCAATGAGCTGCTGCCGCTGTTCCTCGGTGAGGATGCGGATTTTCTTCCGTGTCTCTTTTTCCTTGGGAATGTTCGGCAGGGCGTCGGCTTTGATCCATCCCCAATCCTTTGAGGCTGCCCGGTTCATCAGGTGGGAGAACGTGGCCAGCTCGCGGTTAACAGTGGCGTGGGCGGCGCCTTTATCAACGCGCGCCTTTCGATAGAGCTTCAGGCGAAACTCGGTGATCTTGTCCAGGCGCTCCGTCCCCATGAACGGCACCAGATATTCCCGTAGGTGGCGCTTCTTGTTCTTCATGTCCTTGCCGCCCGAAGCCTCCATCTTCGTGATGTACTCATCTGCCGCCTCGGCGAAGCTGCGGTGCAATTTGCGCCCTGTGGGCAGATCGAAGCGATCCTCGCGGGCCTTGGTGCGCAGGGATTCAATCAGGCGCTCAGCCTGCTCTCTGGTCACACCTTCGCTTTCTCGGCCGACCACGCGGTGAATGCGCTGACCGTCCACCATCACGTTCACGCTGTAGCGGATATCGCCTGTGGCCGTCCGCTCCGCGGTCACGCCGTGCTCGTTGAGTTTCTGGCCCTGCTCCAGCGCGCGGATGGCTGGGCGCGTGAGGCGGCTAAAGCGAAGCGACATCTTCGCTCCCTCCCGTGAACTGCTCAGCATCCAGGATTTCGCGGGCCAAGCGCTTGCCGGACGCTATGATCGCCATGTCTTCCGCAAGGGCGGCGTTAACGGCTGCGTCTTTCTCTTCCTTGTAGGCCGCCAGTTGAAGCAGGCCGAACATCGCCGACCTCACCACCAGCTTGTCATTATCCGTCATCGGCGAACCGTCTGGATGCCGCACTTCCCATTCGCTCCCTGGCGCTGAGATCGGCACGAGGATCTTGTGTTGCAGCCATGCGACAAGGCGGCGAAGCTCCCGGCACTCCTCCGGCTCCTCGACCAGCGGGGCAAGTGGAGACGATGCGCCAAAAAAACCACCACGATGGGGGATAGGGGCGGCGGCCAATTCCAGTTTAGCTTCCATCCCTTCAACTGGCTGAACCGCTCCAACCGCAGTCAGGTAGCTGAGCCGATCCCGTACAGCATTGGCTGCCTCGGCCGCCGGCCCGGTGGCTGCGCGGATCGCGTCGCTGTTTTTCATCGGCGGGCTTTCACGGCTGATTTGCCGGCGCATCAATTCATACGCAGCGGCGTAGCCCCGAGGGTCTTCCCATATGCTGACGCCAGTGGCGGCTTCCACGCGCCTGATTTCGGCTGCGAGCCTGTGGAAGAGGCGGGCGTTTCGGCCTCCGCCCTGCGCATCATCTTCGACAAGCGACCTTTCCAGGCGCTGCTCAATCTCTTGGGTCAATGACCTGCCGTTGGTCTTGGCAGCTGCCACCAGCCGCGCTTTCGCGCTGGGAGTTGTGCGGACTGGTACTTGCGCGCGCTTCGTTTCAGCCTCTGGTTCTAACGCTTCGTCGCGTTTCATAGAAAGTCCTCCCGGGTAACTGTCCGGAATCATCCGAGACGCTACGCATATGTAGCATACCCCATTGAACGTCAATATGGTTCCGGATACAACCGGAGCGCTACGGATACATAGCGTTCGAATAGAGGTTACGACCATGGACCAGATCGAAATTGAAAATCAGCGCGTTGTCGTGCTGCCTGACGGGCGTGTTGATCGCGCGAACGCGGCAACGTTCCTCGGACGGAAGCCGAAGACTTTGATTGATTGGCATCGCACCGGGAAGGGTCCGCGCTCAAGGCTCGTTGGTGGCCGACGCTTTTACATGCTCGATGATCTGAAAGCGTTCGTGAGCGGTGAGGCGGCGTGATCGGCCATGCACATCAGCACAGGTGCTTCGCTGCCGAATAAGCGAAGGGACCGCCCCACCTCGGTAGGACGGCCCCAGAAATGTCACGCCAGCGACATCGACGATCATAGCAATCAGCCAATGCCGGTTCAACTCCTGATCGCTCGTCATCGGCTGTCGCCCCTGCGCGCCGCGCTGGTTGCTCGCCTGATCTGGGGGGAGCGCGATGACTGATCCCGCACCCGTCATCTATGTCAGGAAGGTCGGCGGCGAATATCGCGTGACGATCGAGCCTGCGCAGCCCGGCGACTGCTGGGGCAGGGTTTTCCCCGAATACAAGCAGGCCAGACCATGGAGCCGGGGCTGTCGCCTCGCTCGCGGCTGGAAGCTGATCGACGAAACGGAGGGCAACTGATGTCCGACTATCCGAACGAGCCCGGCAGCTACGGCCTGGGCGGAAGCGATGAAGCTGCCCGGCGCATGAAGTCCGTCGTCGGCAGGCAGCACATAATGGTTATGGCCGTGATCGAAGCCGCCGGCGCCTATGGCGCGACCGGTGACGAGATCGCAGCGCGATTGGACTGGGACAAATACGCGGTCAGGCCGCGCACCGCCGAACTGCGCAAGGCTGGGAAGATCCTCGACAGCCAGAAGCGCCGCCCGTCCCAGACCGGCATTCGCTCTATCGTCTGGGTCGCGTCTGCGCACAGCCAGCCGGTGAAGATCGGGGAGGCTGCATAATGGGCGTGGTCATCCCTTTTCCGAGTTCGGCCCGCAATCACGGCATCGTTCACGTGATGCCTTGTGAAGATGGCGGTTACGAAGTCGGCCATGAGAGCACCAGCGGTGATAGCTGGGGCAATTTCCATAGCTTCGCGAGCGCCGCCAAGGCGGTGGCGTTCGGATCCGAGCTGAACCAGCGCGACTATGGCGGCCAGTGTGAGGTCTATATCTGGATCGGTGTTCAGCGCGCTCTGGCAGCAGAGGGGGCGGGCTGATGGATAGATCAAGCGAATGCATCCCCGATTTCATCTCCGCGATGGAAGCATACGGCGTGCGCCCGACCGAGCCGATCGCACAGGCGCTGGCTGGGGGCGAGCTGATCCGCTTTGCCTGCGAGGGCGATCGAGCCGGCAAGCGCAACGGCTGGGCGGTTCTGCATACCGATGGCCGCCCGGCCGGCACGTTCGGCAACTTCCGGCTCGGCCTGAGCGAGAAGTGGAAGGCCGACGCCGAAGCGGAACGGCTCTCCCCGCATGAACGTCGAGCCAGGGCGAAGGCTTGGCGGGAACAGGCGTTGAGGCGTGAAGCCGACAAGGCGGCGATGCAGCGCACATCGGCGGCGGGATGCGTCGAGCGCTGGGACAGAGGTGGTCGGGTAGATCCCGCTCATCCCTATCTGGTGGCCAAGGGCATCAGCGGCGAAGGGCTGCGGCAGTCGGGTGACAGGCTGCTTGTTCCCATGCGTGACGCGTCGGGCATCCTCTGGAACCTTCAGGCGATCGGGCCGGACGGCACCAAGCGCTTTGCCAAGGGCGGACGGCAATCAGGGCTATTCTGCCAGATCGGCACTCCTGACGCCGTGGTCTGCATCGCGGAAGGCTATGCAACAGGCGCCGCGGTTCGAAGGGCGACAGGTCACGCAATCGCGGTGGCGTTCTCGGGCGACAACCTGACCGCCACGGCCATAGCGATCCGCGATCTCTTCCCAGACTTCGACATCGTGATTGCCGCCGACGACGATCCCCATCTGATCGACAATCCTCACATCCGCAAAAACAAGGGACTGGAAGACGCCCACGCTGCCGCTCAAGCGGTCGGCGGTCGCGTTGCGCTTCCTCCCAGAAAGGCAGCCGCAGCATGACAGCAACAGCACTAGCAGCCCGCGATTTCGCGGATGTGAGCGACGACGCCGATATCGCGCGCGCGATCGGCGCAGCAATCCCCCAGGCCAAATATCCTCCGGGTTTCGAGATGCGGGCGAGTGGCCTGTACCATGACAATGGCGAAGGCGCCGAACTGGTCTGTGGTCGGTTCGACGTGGTTGCACAGACCCGCGACCGGAATAGCCAGGCATGGGGGATTCTGCTTCGCTGGAAGGACAGCGACGACCAGCCGCACCAATGGAGCCTGCCGCGCTCGATGATGGCCGGCGATGGGCGGGAAGTGCGTTCGGCGCTGCTCGACGGCGGCTTGTATGTCAGCCCGGCCATTCGCCATCGGAACGCGCTGCAGGTCTGTCTTACCTCCGTCACGACGAACAGGCGCGCTCGGGCCGTGTCACGCGTTGGCTGGGCAGACGGGTCATTCGCCCTGCCTGATCGGACTGTCGGCGAGAACGGCGGCGATCTCGTCGTCTATCAGGGCTCGGCCGCTCTCGATCACGAATATCGGACGATGGGCACGCTTGAGGAGTGGCAGACCGGCGTAGCGCGGTACGCTGTCGGCAATAGCCGCATTGCATTGGCGCTGTCGGCCGCATTCGTCGGCCCGCTGTTGGACGCGATGGGCGAAGAGGGCGGCGGCGTTCACTACCGGGGCAAATCCTCGATCGGTAAATCAACCGTCCTGCAAGCCGCTGCCAGCGTCTGGGGCGCGCCGTCGTTCGTCCGCCAGTGGCGTGCCACGCAGAACGGATTGGAGGGGCTGGCCGAACAGGCGAATGATACGCTGCTCATCCTGGATGAGCTGGCGCAGCTCGACGCGAAGGAAGCCGGATCGGTGGCCTATCTGCTGGCCAATGGCGTCGGCAAGACGCGCGCAGCGCAGACCGGCGAAGCCCGCGCGTCGAAGAAATGGCGCACGTTCTTCCTGTCGAGCGGCGAGATCAGCCTGAGCGATCACGCCAAGAGCGATGGACGCGGCCGGAAATCGGCGGCTGGGCAGGAAGTGCGGATCTTGGATGTTGAGGCGGATGCCGGTGCACGCCTCGGCCTGTTCGAACATCTGCACGATATGCCGAAGGCTGAAGCGCTCGCGCGTCACATCAAGGCGGCGTCAGCATCCTCCTATGGCGTCGCCGGCCCTGCGTTCGTCGAAGCGCTGATCGCGGCCGGGCTCGATACCGTCGCGCACGGGCTCCGCAAGGGACTGGATCAGTTCGTCACCGACAACCTTCCCGCTGATGCGACAGGACAGGTCTCGCGCGCATGTCGCCGGTTCGGCTTGGTCGGAGCGGCTGGTGAGGCTGCCGCCCGTCTGGGCGTCCTGCCCTGGGCGGCGGGTGAGGCGATCGGCGCTGCGAAGATCATGTTCGCCTCGTGGCTCGACTCGCGCGGCGGTGCCGGCGCGATGGAGGATCAGGGGGCGATCGAGCAAGTTCGCTCCTACCTGATCACGCATGGCGCATCGCGCTTCCAGCCCATGAACGATGACAGCCCGACCATCATTCATAACCGGGCCGGCTTCTGGCGCTCGGGCACGTCGGGCAATCGCGAATATCTGATCCCGGCTGGAACGTGGAAATCGGAGGTCTGCGCTGGGCTCAGTCCGAAGGCGGTTGCTGAATTGCTGGTGCTGCGCGGACACCTCGCCGTTGATGGCGCCGGCAAATCCTCGGTCGCGGTTACGGCCCCAGGCATAGGCAAGGCGCGGTTCTATATCGTGCTTCCCTCCATCTTCGAGGGGGAGGCCTGATGCTCGATTGGCTCGCGACCCTGCCTGACAGGCGTGTTCCGGGTGTTCCGGGTGTTCTGGCGCAGAAATCTGCGGCTCTCAGCGGAACACCTACCGAAATCGCCGGTGTTCCCGGTGTTCTGGAACACCCTGCGGAACACCTCGGAACACCCGCTGGAACACCTGAAATCGTCTCTAATGCATTGAATAATAACGAGGAACACCGGGAACACCTAGAACACCGCGAAATAGACGATGCAACGCTACGGCGGGGGCTCGCACAGTGGCACAGGGGCTTGTCGAAGCTCGACCACTACGCCCCGCCTGCTGGGTTTTCCGAACATCGCTGGCGCGAAGTCTGCGGCGATGCGGTGGTGCTGTTCAATGAATGGGCGACGCGCGCGGCGCGGCTGGGGTGGCGCGGGCTTGACCTGTTCGGTGTCGATGCCGAAGCGCTGACCAATCCCGCCGCTGATCCCGATGCGCCGCACGGGCTGGCATGGAGACTGCGTGGCAGGCGGGTGCAACGGATATTCGACGGGGGCGCGAGCTTCGCCCTACGCGCCGGCCGGCCCGGCAACTTCTATCGCGGCGATCCTGCGTCGCGCGTCCTGCTCTGGGGGCTGACATGACCGAGATGACAAGCAAGCCAGTCCGCTTCACCGTTTCGCTTCTGCCGGGCTTCCTCTTCATCCGATACCCGATCGAAGTCGAGCCACCCGAAGGCACGATAGGATTCGTGAACGATGCGACGTGGCAAACCGCCGGGATCTATCGCGATGGCGCTTGGCGCATGAAGAACGGTCAGCCCTTCAAGCGCAAGCCCACCCATTGGACTGCAATGGAGAACACGCGCGATGAAAAAGGGTAAGCCGGAACTGCTCCGCGATAAGCCGGCAGCGCCGGAGTCGCTTGTCACCGCGATCGAGAAGGCCAAGGCGCGCGCGAAGACCCGCAGGGTCGGACCTCCGCTCCTTATGAAGCGCGACGAAGACGGGGCGCTGGTGTGGGACTGGCCCTACGATGAGGAAACGGGCGAAGATCCGAAGCCTTGGATGTATTTGCTGCTCGACGCCTTCGGAACTCGGTATTTGCTCGTCGCGGCAGTGTTTATCAATCAGCTTCTCGACCTCTGCACCGAAGGCAAGTTCAATGAGGATCGCCAGGAGTGGGAGCCGGAGGAAGCTGAGCTGATCCAGCTTCTGCACATCGTCAACGCGACCAAGCCGAAGGACGAGGCGCAGGCGGCACTAGCTGCACAGATCGCGGCGACACACATCATCACCATGAAGGTCGCGAAGCGTGCTGCCGAATATCCGTATGATACTCGCACCATCGGGTCATATGCCCGACTGGTGCAGGCCTCCGCGGTGCAATTCGCGGCATTGTCCGCGCTCCAGGGAAAACGGCGCTCCACACGGCAGAGCATTACCGTTCGACACGAAAAGCACGTCCACCATCACCAACACGTTCACGTGAAGAGGGGGTCCTCCAAGAATGACAGCCAAGCCCACACACCCGATGACGGAACGGTTGAACAATTCTCCGCGCTGCCAGGCCAAGACGAGACAGGGCGCGTCGTGCCTCTCCCCCGCCGTCAGGGACAAGCGCGTCTGTCGAATGCACGGCGGAGCAAGGGGAACGGGCGCGCCGAAGGGTAAGGCGAACGGCGCATATCGGGATGGCAGCTTTACGTGTGAGGCGGTCGCACTGCGCCGACAGGCCAGCCGATTGCTCCGTTCGCTGAGGGAGGCGACGGCATGACGGACGAGCCAAACCGGCTGCGCGTGATGGCTGACGACGCTGCTACGAAGATTGAAGAGCTCAAATCGGAGCGCGCCGGCCTTTCTGGCCGTCAGGCTCGGCGCATCGTCAACCAGCGCATTAGCATGCTTCGCGAAATGGAACGGTGGATCAGAACGCGGGCCGGGTATCGCTGAAATCTGCTTTGGGCGATTATGTCAGGCAGCCTTATGCGCGCGTGGCAACTGCCTTTTGCGCTCGCCGCAATCGGTGTTAGCCTTCATCCATATCGGGAGAGACTGGCATGGTGAAGTTTCTGCGAGGGGTCGGCTTGGCGTGGTGCTACGCGATCGTGGCACTGATCGTCATAAGCATATGCTTCACGATCTATCAGCGCGGGATATGGAACGGCGGCAGCCAGGTGCTATACTGGTTCAGTCCATTCAACTTCGCGAATTACATCGCGACGGCCATAGCCCTTGCGCCTGGGCTCGTCTGCCTGGGCATCTCTCAGAAGCTGGCAGAGCGTCGCTCATGATCCTCTGGGAAGGCAGGGAGAGAGCGCGCCAGCCTAGTCTGGCTCGCAAGTGATCCACACGCGTCGCTCCGCCCCCTGGCCAGACACGAATTTCCAGTAGCGAAATCCAATGCGGGTACTTGCGGAGCGCTCGGCCGCGTATAGTTCGAATAATTCGATGTCGCCGCGTTCAATGCCGTTGGTGCGCCGGCCGCTGATGCACCAGCGTGGGCCATCTGCAACGACTTGCCGCGCGCGCGTCCCGTTATATTCTGTTGCGGACAAAATGCCGACCTCGACGCGGAGGTTCGGCACGATCATCGCATCTCCAACAACCCCGCCTGTCTTCGGATAGACCGTGCCTGCATCCTCGCCGTCCATGCTGATCATGCTCTGGCCATCGCCCACAGTGAGAAACACGTGAGCGGGGTTTTTCACGTCGAACAGGAGGCTCATAGCTCCTGCGTCTTTGACGGCGCCGATGATCAGACCTTCGGTTGACTGGTAGAGCATCCATTTCTCCCATCAGCGCACCGCGAATCCGAAACTGTTTCGCTTTTGCCGTGCGGCCATGTTGACGCGTGCAGGGCATAAAGAAAAGCCCGGCCCCTCGCTGTGAAGGGCCGGGCAAAGCATGTCGAACGTTGCGATAGGCTTTAGGCTCGGGGAACGATCCGCAGCTGCGCCCGCATGTAGGCTCGGCACGCATCCTCTTCGTTGATCGGCCCACGCGATTGATCGAGCCCATAAACGGGCGGCGTCGGGTATTCCCGCTCGGCCTCCTCGTCGTCCGGTTCCGCGTCGTTGCCGTCTTCCGTGTCGTCCGGATCGCCGGGGTATCCGTCGCCCTGACCGAACAGGTCGTCAACGCGAATATCATCGTCGCCGGCTTGGCAACAATCTTCCTCGCCATCCTCAATGTCCGGATCGCCGTCGAGCTGGTCGAGACGTTCTATCATTCGATCGACAGCAAGAGTGATCATCGCCCGAGGGAACGATGGCAGGGCTATGAGAAGCGCCTCAAGCTGCGCCGGGCTGGTTGATGCCCTGCGCACCTCTCTACGCGTCCACGGCCTGCGCTGGGGGCGCTGGGCTGTCCTGCGAGGGGCTGGGGCTCTGCTGGCCATCATATACCCCCTTCCGGCGGCGTCCGCCCGATGAACAGAGTGAACGTGAACCCGAAGCCCTCAACGATGATGACGTGGCCGGGGCCGCATCCTCGGCCGTCCCAGCGCTCGATTGCCTGCTCATCGCGGTTGATGTGGATGGAAGGCCGAAGCCCTCCACCCCAACGGTTGCGTAGCGCGGCGATCACAGCCCCGCCTCCCGGTCCAGACGATCGATATAGGCGCGGATCTTCCGTTGAAGCCCGAACCCGACTTCTCGCCCTTTGCGCATGTCCGACACCAACCGCGGATCGTCACACGCCTCGCGGCCGAAACGGGTCTGCGAGATCGGATGACGGCGCAGGGCCGCCACAACATCCGGATAGGTAAGCGGCGGCACCGGATTGAGCCCCCTATCTGGCGCGGGTGCCAGCGACTGCGACTGCGATTGCATCTCCCCAAAGCTGCGAGCGACGAGCAGCGCAATCAGCGCCTCGCCATTGTCGCGAGCCATGAACAGCTCATCGTGTAGGATACTGATTTCCTCGTGATGGGACGAAGCTCGCGAAGGCTGAGACAGGAACAGGCGTTCATTCACGACGAATGCTATACCCCCATGCTCTGACCATGCGGCGAACCAGTGGGCGGCATCAAAGCTCAGCTGCGCGCGAAGTTGAGTGGCCATGTTCATGCCTCCCTCTTCTGGATCGCAACGATCGCGGAGACGGCGCTTTCGTCCAGCCCGCGCAACAGGATGTGCAGGGCTTTCTTCGCGCCTTCCCATTCGGCTTGGCTGTTGATGCGCAGGTGCGCTGGCTGGGGCTCGCTAAGCCATATCGTGCAGTCGTCGTCGGGCAGGCCGTGCCGCCCTTCAGCGATGATCGACCCTTCCGGTATCCACAGCCGCACCTCTCCGTCACCATCCTCGCCGACCCGGCAATGAAGCGCGGACCAGAGCTTGAACCATGCCAGCGCAACGGCGTCGGCCTGTTCGTCCAGGCGCCATAGGTCTTGGCGGATGGCCAGCACATCTGGCGGGAACATGCCTTCGAAATCGGCGGAGCGTTGCAGAGCCAAATCAAACTTGATCCCGATCGCTCCGGCCGTAGGGGCAATCACGTTCCGGATCAGATGATCAAGGGCAGCACATGCTGCTTCATTCGCCTCATCGTCGCCAGTCGCTCCTGGCTCAATCGCTTCCGAAATCGCGCGCTTGCGGAGATATTCGGCATGGGCCTCACGCCATGCGTTTGCTGTCGCGCTCATTGTGCGATCTCCCCGTTCGGGGCGTAGATGCCGACGAGCTTTCCCAGCAGCATATCCGCGACCACCACGTCATCACGGTACGGACCATCGGAGAAACCGATAATCCACGGTATTCCGCCGGCCGCTATGATCGCCTTGTAGTTCGGCGACCGGTAGAACGGGTGCATCATCCACCGGTCGCTATTCCTGGCGCGGGAAGTCTCCACGATCGAGTAATTGCGCTTGATCGCGCCTCCTGACCACGTTCGGCATCCCGAGCATTTCAGGAACCAGCGGCCTTCTTCCGGCCAATGGTATTCCGGATCGAACACCGCGATCTCACCCTTGCGGAGAATTGGCCGCATCATGTCGTCAGTGACGATGTGCAGCAGGTGGCCAGCGGGCGGAGTGTCGAACACGCGGAGCGCGGATTCATCCTGTTGGGGATTGTCCCCAACGATGGCGGGCGAGATCGAAATGGCGCGTTGAGTTACTGTCGTCATCGGATCAACCCTCCCCGCTCAGAAGGCGTCGCGCGTCGGCCAAGGTGATTTCAGCGTGCTCGTCGCTTATGCAGTGGGACGTAATCTCGATCTTGAGCAGCAGCGCGGCGGTGTCAGGCGCGGGGATGGCCATGAGCGCGTCGCGGGCAAGACAGAGCGGTTCGGAAAGCGCGCTGGCCGCTGCCTGCTCGTCTGCCAGATGGAAGCGCTTTCGAGCGGCATCCATCGCAGTTCGATAGGCGTCCAATTCATTGAGCGTGGCAGCGATGTCGATCTGATCGCCGGTATTGAGCATGTGAAATTGAAGCATAGCCTCGGCTTCCCGCCGGCTCATGGACATATTAAGATTGAGCGTGTCGAACAGATGGTCGGGACGGCTTGGGGTCGCGGCAGCGGCCATATCCTCAATCTGGTTATAGCGGTCCCATGCGGCGTCGAACTTGCGGTCTGCGTCCTTGTAGACAGCAAGAGCAGCGTTCCATTCGGAGTGGCCTGCTTTCGGCAGTGGTGCGGCGAGTATGGCAGCGGCTGGTGCGCAGGCGATGGCGCCAAGGATGGCGCGGCGAGTTGTGCTGACCATGGCTCAGCCCTCCGCCTGATCGACGCCAGCCCAGCGGGCACGCTCCACACCGACGACCTCATGGGCAGCGCCCAATGCGTCGGGCTTGTTGAGCCTGTTCAGCGCGTGCCGTTCGTGGCGCAAGGCATGCTCTTCGCGATAGCTGGAATAGACGAAGGGCTCCGACGCCTTGAACAGGACGCGGACCTTGTACGGCGCCGCATCCACACGGGCCTGTAGGTCAATGACCGGGCTGTAGGAGCCATCGGAATTAATGGTTATCGCGCTTGTGGGCGCAGTTCTTCTGTCGGTATGCGTGCGCATAGTCGTGATCCCTTTTCAGGAAGGGTTGCGATGAGACCCGGCGTTGGTGTTGGTAGCACCGCGTCGGGTCGTTACCCTGTATGGATAACTAAAATGGTTATCGTCCCACCTTGGGCCACCGTCAACCCTTTTAGTTGCCCTTGCCCATTTGGGTCATTATGAAGGGTGCATGCTGACACCCGCCACATGCCGCGCCGCTCGCGCGCTCGCTGACATTTCGCAAACCAAACTAGCCAACGCTGCCGGCGTCGGGCTTTCCACCGTGAAGAATTACGAGGCTGGCCGGACGGTACCGGTCCCGAATAACCTGGCCGCGATCCTGACGGCGTTGCAAGCTGAAGGCGTGGAGCTGCTACCTGATGGCGCCCGTCTGGCAGGCGGGGCCGATTATCTTTCGGCCGAAGTCTACTCAGTGTTCCGTGCGGCCATGGCTGCATCTGGGGAGGGCGGCGGCCTGTTCTATGACATTGACGGGGAGATCGTCGGCATAGACCAGTGGATAGCGGAGATTCACGATCCGAAGTTCATCAAGCACAACGGATCGCCGATCTCGCTGATAAGCAGCGTGCTGCAATCCGAGCTGAATGACCCTGAATTGCCGGGAGATCGGCGCGCAGCAATGGAGCGCGCGGTTGCGATCCTAGACGCTGCCTCGTTGAAGAGGCCCGATGCCTGAGCCTCGCCGACCCCTGTCATTCCTGTGGTGGCTGGCAATGGCCGTCGCTGTGGCGTTCCTCGCTGTCGCGATTATTCGGGGCAATTGGTGACCTCTACATTCACGCGCCAGGACGACAGACGTTTGTAACATAGCCGGACGAACGTCATGGGTGGTTGCATCGCAGCGCCCGACATAACCTGTGTCGCAGCGTGAGACATAGGTTGTGGAAGCCTTCTGACTTCATCTCTTGAGCGGACAAAGTTCCGTCGCGATTGTTATGCCCGGCATTGCGACGCAACAAACACATCCGGCGATGCGGCATGTTTTCTGCTGTATCGCAGAGTGAGACGAAGCAGGAAAACCGCTGACGGTGCCGTCAGCAGTTTTTGGCGCACGGCCTTGCCGGATTCGGCGCAGATAGTGCGCAAATGTATATACATTCCCTGCATAAAGAGGTATCAGGATACCCGTCACAACACGGGGGTCTTATGCGTACCGTTGAACACGACACCACCACCATTCTCCGCATCAACGGTGCCTTGCTGGCTGCCGCACAGGATAGGGCGCGCAAGGATGGCGTGAGCCTGTCGGAGCTGTTCCGCCGTGGCGTTCGCCGTCAGATGCAGGAGGCGGCATGATGGACACTATCGACATCGACACGCGCCGGGCACTTCGCGATGAGGAATTGCAGCGGCTGCGCGATGCCGTCGCGGCTGACGATCAAGACGACAATGAAATCCTCGCCACGATTGGGCGGGCTGCCGGTCATGCTCGCATGGCGTCCAACAGTCGCACATGGCAGGATCGCTTGACGCTGGCCGGGACGCTCTGCGTTCTGGTGAAAGAGATCGAGCGGACAGACGCCAACGCGATCGGCCCTGCTGTCGAATGCATAATCGTTCTCGATCAGTTGGCGGACGAAGGGTGTGAAGACGCGGCGCTGGCGCTGTCGGTCATGCCGCTTGCCCCGATCCCTGTTGCGCCCGCACTGTTCCAGATTGCGCAGTTGGCAAAGGGCTCATCGGCGCGGCTGCCTGATTTCCCCGACGTTGATGACCCCTTGTTCGGAGTCTTCGCCTCGGCGCGGCTCTGCGGCGAGGTCTGCCAGGCATATGGCCTGAACCCGCCAGCGGTCTGGAGCTTCATGGAGCATAGCGAGGAACTGTCTGCGGACATGCTCTTCAGCGATGCCGGATTGGAAGACGCAACCAAGATCATTGTCCACGCCTTCCACGGCGCGGGCCAGACTTTCCACTGAAGGAACTGAGCAATGGGAATTTTCGGCGGTATGCGCTCTCGTCCGAGAAGCTTCATGGATTTGACCGGCATCTCTCCGGATGACGAGGCGGAATTGCGCCGGCAGATGGAGATGGGCGGGCAGTCGCCCGGCCAGACGCCTCCCTACGCGCCAACCATGGCGGACCGGATCGCGAACGATACCACCGGGAAGGCTTCGGCCGGGGGCATCTTCGGCAAGGCCGGGCGGTATGAGGGCGCGCCCAGGGCGGCAGGCATCGACCCCGCACAGCCTCAGCAGCCGCAAGGCATGAATCCGCGATTGGCGGAGATGGTTGGTTCTGCCCCGAAGAAGCGGAGCAACACCGGGCCGATTATCGCCAGTGTACTGGGTGCCGTGGCGTCTGGCCTTCAATATGCAAACGGGGATTCACGCGGCGGCGATCGGACGATCAGCGCCCTTTCGGCGGGGCTCGCACAGCGCCGAAAGGACTATCTGACGCAGATGGCGGATTTTGAGCGGCGCAAGCAGATCGCTTCGCTACCCGGCATGAACGAGCGCGAGATGGCGGCATATATGGCAAACCCGGATCAGTGGGGGTCGCAGATGTCCAATGCCCTGGCGACGCACCACGCCGCGGCGAATGTCGGCCAGAGCGAAACCCGCGTTTTCGGCAACCCGAACGAGGGCGGCAGCACCTACCAGCCGCCCCGCCTGATCGAGAATGGCGTTGATACCATCCGCTATGACCCGCAGACCGGGCAGGCCGCGCGCGCCTATCAGGGCATGACGCAGGGCGAGCAGTATGCGCGCAGCCTGGGCAAGCAGCCCGGTTCCAAGGATTGGATGGGAGCGGTTCAAGATCAGCAGCTCGGCACGAACGGTCCCACTGCCATGGAAGCGCGGCAGGGCCTTGAAGGCATTCGGCAGGACAATCGCCTACAGCTTCGCAACATACCGCAGGCTCGCGTTCCATCAGCCCCCCCGCGCCCACGCGCACCTTCACCAAGCAGCGTCATCGGCGGCGTCCTGCAGAAGTTCACGCAGGGCGCACCGCTGACGGACGGCGAGCAGAAGCTATTGGAGCGGTATCAGGCTGGTGGACGGGGCGGTGCTGGCGGAGGTCGTCGCGGACCTCCTGCGGCGACGGCTCAGCCGCAGTACAAGGAAGGCGATGTCGTCTCGAACGCTCAAGGGCAGCGCATGGTGCTGCGCAATAACGCTTGGGTTCCGGTTCGCTGATGGCCGGCCCTCCGCCCCCGCCGCCCGGCTTCGGTCCCGTCGTCGCCACCCCGCCACAGCGCAGCCCATTCGCGGCTTCCCGGCGCCGCGATGATGAGGAAGAGGAACGGACACCCCCTCCGCCTCCTGGGTTCGGTGCGCCTGCTGAATCCCAGATCACCATCACACCGAACGGGCGTGTGCATGATGGCGACACGTTCGGCATGCAGGGCGGCGGCAATGCCCGGATGTACGGCTATGACGCGTTCGAAGTCGGACAGAAGGGCCGCGCTCGCGACAACAGCCTGGTCGATCTGGCGACGCCAAGCCGTGACATGCTCGCGGGCTTCCTGCCCGGCTCGACGATCGCCCCCGTTGGCAAGCAGACCTATGGGCGGCCGGTCGTCACGGTCGATCAGAATGGCCAAGACCCCGGAACCAATATCCTCCGCGACGGCTGGGGGCTGGCGGCTCCCGAGTATCTGAAGGCCGACCCGGAGCGCATGCGCCAGTACATGGAAGCAGAGCGCCTTGCCCGTCTGAACCGTCTCGGCGCGCATGGCGGGAAGTTTGAGACACCTCAGCAATTTCGCAGAGAAGACGGACCGTGGAAGGCGGCTGAGCCGGGCCAGTTCGGCGAGGGTGAGGCGGTCTTCTGGGATGAGCCCACCCCGTTCCAAGGCCTGCGCCCCGAGACCGCCACTGCCTATCTGGCGCTGCTCGATCAGCCCAACTCGACCAAGGATCAGATTCTAGCGTTCGCAAAGGAGAACGGGTTCCCCCTTGATCCGGCCAAGGTCGATGTCTTCCTTTCCAAGCGGGCGAAGGGCATCGTTCGCACGCCAGGACTCGCTTATGAAAACGCGCCCCAAGTCCTGACCGATCTCGGCGACGGTGCAGTCGGGGCGGGCGCGCGCGGCTTCGCGGACCCGATCAACATGCTCGACGAGATGGGTGGGGTCGTGGACACGCTCGGCGGCACCAAGGGCCGGGAGAACATCTGGAACAGCGAGCGGCGCTTCGGTGATGTGCTGTGGAACAACATTGATCAGAACCGATCCATTCTCGGCTTCGACGACGCGAACCATCCTTATGCGCGCTTCGGCGGCCAGCTTGCTGGCGGTGCTATCCTGCCAGGCGGTTCCGTGCGTGGTGTTGGCCTTGTTGCTGGTCGTGCTGCGCTTCGTGAGGGCGCTACGTCGCTGGCGGCCCGTGAGGCTGCACGATCGGCAGTCACCAGCCGCATTACCCTGGCGGGCGGTGCCTATGGCGCTGCTGCGGGCTTCGGCGCTGGCGAAGGCGATATAATCGATCGCCTGCCGGGTACACTGATCGGCGGCGCTTCGGGCGCTGTCCTGGGCTACGGCACCGGGGAGCTTGGCCAGACGGCGGCGGGAGCGATCAATCGGCTGCGTGGCCGGGGCCGCATCCCTACGATCGATGGCAACGAACAGCCGGACCTCGACCCGGTGACGGGTGCGGCTCGGGTTGCTGACGTACCTGATGCACCCGCAGAAAGCGTCAATCGCGTCGCGAACATGGACGCGGAAGTTGACCAGATGTCGATCGCCGGCCCTCGCGTGCCCGACAGGATCGATATCGGTGAAGCGCCGCCACCCCCTCCGGGATTCGGGCCGATCGACGATCCGATGATCGGCCGCGCTTCTCCGCTGCTCGATCGCGCCACGCCCGAACAGATGACGGCGCTTGCCAACGGCATGGAGCCGGGGGACGTGATGCCGCTGCCCGGCAATGCAGTGCAGAGCATGGAGGAAGCGCAGCGGATCGGCGCGGGGATGCGCCCCGAACTGCGCGCGCCCAACGAAGCGGGCGTTCTCGAGACCCGATATACGCCGTCACAGCGTGACGCGTCACGCATGCTTCCCCGCAAAGGCCCGATCGATCTGGTCGGCTTCCTGCGCACTCAGGGTGGCTTGCGCCCACAGGGCGGCGAATTGGCCCACTTGGGCATCGACAATGCACCACGCGGCATCGACTTCGCGCAGGCAGAGAACAGGCTGGGCAAGCTCGTCGATCCCGAGAACGGCCTGGGCTATGACGAAGCAGCACTGCGCGCCTGGGAAGCCGGCTATTTCCCGGATCATGTCGAGCGTCCGACCGTGCCCGAGTTTCTCGATGCGCTCGGCGCGACGCACACCGGTCGCAATCGGTCGTTCCTCCCCGGCGATCTGCCCGAGGTCGATGCATTCGAGGCGGCACGATCGCAGCGGTTTGCCGTCGAGGCAGCCCGGCAAGAGGGGGTGCCGCTGGTCGATGATCTGGGCCAGTCGATTGGCCAGGACGATTTGCAGCGCAACGCCCCGCCGATCTCTGCCTATGAGGAATGGGGCCCGAATGGCGCGCCCGACTATGCCGGTAATATCGATCTAGGAAAGCTGGAGACGCCACAGGACATTCGTCGGGCCCTGGCCGTCACCGATGTCCGGATGGGCGGCTTCGATGCGGCGCGCCGTGGTCGCATCAGCCAGGCCGAAACCGCATCCCTAGCTGAAGAATTGGGGATGACGGCCGATAGCCTGCTCAAGCGTCGTCGGGGTCAGGCGTTCAACGCAGAACAGGCGCTGGCGGCTCGGCAGATACTCGCCAAGTCGGGCAACGAGCTAGTCAATCTCGCGCGTCGTGCTTCGGGCGGATCCGATGAAGATTTGGCGACGTTCCGCGCCGGCTGGCTGCGCCATGCCGCAATTCAGGAACAGGTGTCGGGTATGACCACAGAGGCGGGGCGCGCGCTGGCGCAGTTCCGCGCGGTGGCAAAGTCGAGCGCTGTCCGTGAACGTGTCCTGCCAGCACTAACCAATTTGGGCGGGGGGCGCGGCAATATCGAGGATGCGGCGCGCGCGATCGTCGATCTACAGAGCGCAGGCGCTACGCCGGGCCAGATCAACTCGTTCGCGCTGAAGGCGGCTAAGCCCCGCTGGAAAGACAAGGTGCTGGAGCTTTGGTATAATTCGCTGCTTTCCGGGTCTCAGACGCATGCGGTCAACATCCTGTCGAACACCCTGACGACTGCGCTTCAGATCCCGGAGCATATTGGCGCCGCCGCGATTGGGCAGTGGAACCGCCGCGCAACTGATCGCGTCATGGCTTCTGAGATCGCGCCTCGGATCGTGGGCATGATGCAGGGCGCCGCCGAAGGGTTGAAGGCGTTTCGCCACACTCTGAAGACGGGGCAGGTTCCCGATCACGTGACCAAGGTGGAAGCGCGCACCGACGAGGCGATCAGCGGACTCAAGGGCAAGCTGGTTCGCATCCCCACCCGAATGCTGGCAGCAGAGGACGAGTTTTTCAAAGCTGTTGCCCGGCGGCAGGAACTTGGCGGGCTCGTGATGCGGCGCGCACGTGCGGAGGGATTGAAGGGCGATGCGCTCTATGCCCGTATCGCCGATCTGACTGCCAACCCGCCTGACGACATTCTGGATAAGACGCTGGACTATGCCCGGTATCTGACGTTCCAGCGTCCGCTCGGTACAGCTGGCCAGGCTGCGCAGAACCTGACGAGCGCCATCCCCGCGCTGAAGCTGTTCGTTCCGTTCATCCGCACCCCAACGAACATCATCAAGTTTGCGGCCGAGCGTTCGCCTTTCGCTCCGTTCGTCAAGGAATGGCGCGAGGATATGCTGGCCGGTGGTGCGCGTCGCCATCTCGCGTCGGCGAAGATTGGGATGGGGACCGGGCTCGCGGCTCTGGCCACTCAGTGGGCGGCGAACGGTTATATCACCGGCTCGGGCCCGATCGACGACAACGCCAGAAATATCAAGATGGCAGACGGCTGGCAGCCCTACAGCATCAAGATCGGTGACGAATATTATTCCTATAAGCGCCTCGATCCGCTGGCGATGACCCTTGGCATGGCGGCCGACTATGCCACCAAGGGCGAAACAATGACGGACAAGCAGCGCGAGCACGCGGCCATGGTGCTGGGCGCGTCGTTCATCGAGAACCTGAAGGATAAGACTTGGCTGTCGGGCTTGTCGGACGTGTTCGCCGCCCTTGATGATCCGCAGCGTTCCATGGAGCGGGTCACGAAGCGGATCGCCGGTTCGCTCGCAGTTCCTGCTGGCGTCGCTCAGTTTGCCCGCACGCTCGATCCGGTGCAGCGCGAGACTGACGATCCGATCGACGCGATCAAGAACCGGATCCCCGGTATGTCTCAGTCTCTTCGCCCTCGCCTGGATATGTGGGGCCAGCCCATCGTCAGCGAAGGTGGGGTTGGTCCTGACATCGTGTCGCCGGTCTGGACGGGCACGGCCAAGAATGATCCGCTCAACAAGGAAATGTTGGATATCGGCGCTCGCTTCGGACCGGTTCAGAAAGGTGACCTAAATGACGCCCAGTATCACCAGCTTCGGGGGCTCGCTGGCACGATGACGGCGGCTGCGCTTCGGCAGGCTATGGAAACTCCCGAATGGAAAGCCGCGTCGAAGGCCGATCGCGCCGAGCTGGCGGACAAGATCAAGAACGATCAGCGCAAGGCGGCGAAAGAGATGCTGTTCGGGCCGAAGGAGCGCAAGTCGCGCCGCGTCCCGCTCCTGAACGGTGCGCCTCGCTATATGGGCGTGCCCGCTCCGCCGCCCGGCTTCGACGTGACCGTGCCCCCGCCGCCGCCTGGGTTCTAGCTACGCTGATCAGGATCGGTGTGCAGGCTCGATTCGGGGAGCGATCGGCTGGGCCTCGTCCAGTCCGGTCGCCTTCCTGTTGCGGCGATAGGTCCACATCAATTCGAGATTGACCCCTGCCACGGCAAAGAACGCGGTGACGGCGATCTTGGGATCGATCCCGATGCAGACGAATACTGCGAGCCATAGCGGGTTGAGCCATTCACTTACGCCGTCGTGCTCATCCTCAGTCAACGGGAACGGCGCTGGCTGGCGCCTATCGGTGTTGTCGGCGAACGTCGCGGCGAACATGCCCACCATGGGGGCGAACACCATGACCCCCTGAATACCGAAATCCAGCCAATCGAATGCTAGCGTCGCCGCGCCGGCCGTGATGATCGCGGTTGCCGCATAGCGAGCGGCCATCATGTATGTCTGTCGATTGCGCCTGCGCATGCCGATCCCCTTTGGGCGGGAGGCTATGCCCGATCTCGATCAATCGCAAATCGGCGTTTCGTCAGCAGTACGCGCAGGCGCGCGCGTATGATCACGATGAGTTATGTCAGGCCCTAAAAGCTGACTCGTAATTCGTGTGTAATCGCGCACGGGCGATCTCGGATATTCCCGGAATGTTCTCAGAGAGGAACAGGGCGTGAATCTCCAGTCGCTATCGCGAGTCGGGATAGTCCCGGAACCTCTCGGATACTAACTCGGGCTGACTGTAAATCTGCCCGCGAGAGCGTACGCTGGTTCGAATCCAGCCCTGTCCACCATCATTGCATTGTTGTGAAAATTGTGATTCCCGAAATGGGAAAACCGTAGTGATGCTGCGCATCGGCTCTTTCGCGCGAACCTGGGCGGCGTGGACGATCACATAACCAAGGTCGTGCCAGCACTGGAGCGTGTCGGCGAATTTTCGGCACTTCTCGACTAAAGATTTGATGATGCGCTGAACTATCCCGCCCTACGCAATGCCGAGAGCGTCGGTCGTCGATCGAATGGTTGGAGGATATGGAAGCCAGGACGGGCGTGACATTGAAGACGAAAAGACGCGATCCAAACCGATAGTTTAGGGGTTATTGCACGTGTCACCGTAACTTAGAACTTTCTCGCCATGATCCAACTCGCCTCAATGCGCCTGTGGCTCCGCGCTTATGAGTCTACGGCCTAAGATTTGGCGAAGGAAGCTGGTGTCGACAATCTCGAAGCCCGATGCGAAACGACTTGATTTGCCATATAACCATATAGGTAGCATAGGCAGCAAAGCGCCGCCGGCCCGCTAAGTTCAGCGCACAGCAAAAACTACAGAAAACGCGCGCGAGATCGTCTATGAAGTGCAGGCGAAGCGCCAGACCGCGTTGACGGCAACTTGAATCGAAAAATAGTCAAAAACTGTTGCATTATTACAATACAATGCATCTTTATTACGCATATGTGACATATAATTGTGGAAAACCACGCACCGGCCGCCTAGACGCGCGGCACCGGGCGACTGGGACGCCCGGCTGTAAGACATGTAAGAACAAGGACTTCCAATGAAATCGATGATCATCGCAACCGCCGGTCTGGCGGCCCTTCTTGCTGCGCCCGCTGCCCAGGCGGAAGGACTCCGCGCCGAACTGCGCACCGGATATGACAATGTCAGCGTGGCCGGCGAATCCTCGGATGGTGTCGCCTATGGCTTTGCGATCGGCTATGACAAGAATGTCGATGAAAAGTCCTTCATGGGCTTCGAGCTGGGTTACGACGACAGCACGACGCGCGACTGCGTCAAGAACGTCGCCGTCGCCGGCGACCGCACCTGCATCGGCGCGGGCCGTGACCTGAGCGCGCTCGTCCGTGTGGGCTATCACCTGACCGAGAAGAGCAGCCTCTATCTGCTGGGCGGCTATACCAATGCCCGGGTGCTCGCGAGCTATCGCAGCGCGACGATCAGGACCAAGTCCGGCGACAATCTCGACGGTTTCCGCGTCGGCGCCGGCTATCAGCTCGGCATCTCGGAAAAGATCTACGGCAAGGTCGAATATCGCTATTCGAACTATGAAGCAGACTTCAGCCGCCACCAGGGCATGGTCGGCCTGGGCGTGAAGTTCTGAGCCGATGATCAGGATGGTGCCGGCGCCGAACCGCCGGCACCATCTCATGGACTCCCGGAATTACGGTGACACGTGCAATAACCCCGAAATTGCTGACGATGCCGTCTTCGACTGACAGTCTCAAGCCATGGCCCGCCTTCCGCGCATCGTCCTTCTCAGCATCCAGTTCCAATATTTGCCAGTCGGGGCGAGGCTGTCCCTCGCCCGACGCATGCGACCCGGCTCTCCCCGTCAGGCGAAGTGAAGAGCGTCCGACGCAAGCCCAGCGATCGCTGGTCCGGCCGCGGGCGCGGCGACGAGGTCCTCTGCGGTGATGAAGCTGCCCGCGGTGATGGCCTGGTTGCCGATCACGACCGCGCCGGCCGTGACGTCGAAACGCAGGATGCGCACATCTCCGTCGAAGTCGAGCCTGACGCCCGCCGTGCCGATCGGAATGGTGATCAGATCGTCGTCGATATCGTCCACCAGCACGATCGTCGAGCCTGCGATATAGGCGGCGAAGTTCGCGGCGCCCTCGTTGAAGACCACCGTATCGCCACCCCGGCCGAACGAGCCGTCCAGCGAGACGGTGCCGTCCACGATCTTGATCCGCTCCACCCCGTTCGATCCGAATATCTGCGCATTGCCGTCGATCGCGTAGCTGCCGTCCGGCGACAGCAGAAAGCGCGCCACGGTTGCGGGATTCTCGCCGGTGGGCAGCACCGTGGCGTCCGCCGGAGTCAGGATCTTGCCTGCCACGCCAGAGAAGGTCTGCGCACCGATCTTGAGTGCCGCACCGTCGAACACCAGATTGCGCACGCCGTCGTCGAACACGATCGGCATGCCCGCCGTGCCGATCGGGATCGTGACCGACATCTCTCCCTTGGAGAATACCGCGTTGGCACCCACCGAACGGATATCATATGTGCCCGCATCGCCCGGCAGCCGCACGATATCGCCGCCGCGGCTGAAAGATCCGTCCAGATTCACCGCATAGGAACCGGCCAGGATCGTCAGATCCTGGAAGCCGTTGGTGCCGAACACGTCGCCCGCACCGCCGACGCTGCCGGCATAGCCATTGACCATCACCAGCCGGAAGCGCGGATCGGCCACGGTGATGTTGACGGTGGCCGTATCCGTCCCGCCCTTGCCGTCGGAAACGGTGTAGGTGAAGCTGTCCGTGCCGACATAGTTGACGGTGGGCGTGTAGGTGATCGTGCCGTTTGCGTTCGCCACCGCCGTGCCATGCAGCGCCGTGCCGACATTCGTGATGCTGAGCGTGTCACCGTCCGCATCAAGGTCGTTGGCGCGCACCGCGATGGTCGCCGTGCCGCTCCGGACAACCTTTGCGCTGTCGTTCACCGCGTCCGGCGCATCGTTGACCGGCGCGATGGTGACGCTGACCGTCGCGATATCGATATCGCCGGTCGCGTCGATCACCGTGTAGGTGAAGCTGTCCTGACCGTTGGCGTTCGCATCGGGCGTGTAGGTGATCGTTCCGTTCGGGTTGATCGTGGCGCTGCCCTTTGCCGGATCGCTCACTGCCGACACGGTCAGGCTCTGACCGGCATCGGAGACGCTGTCGTTGGCGAGCACCGCGATCGTGACCGTGCCGTCTTCGTCGAGCATGGTGGTGTCGTCGGTCGCGGTCGGCGGGCCGAAGCTTTCGACACTGGTAACGGCCAGGTTGATCGTGCCGAGCGTCGTCGGCGTCGCGCCGGGCGCGGCATATTTCAACACGGTTCCGGTCGTCGGCATGGTCTGTCCGACGCGCAACTCGGTCACCGGTCCGTTGGGCGTGTTGAACGCTACGATCAGGTCCACCGGCCCGCCCGGCACCGAAGAGCCCAGGATCCGTATGACCTGCTCTCCGGTGACGGTGAGGTTGAAGGTCGTTCCGCTCGTGTGGCTGGTGCCGAGCTCGAACAGCGGAAAACTGTCCGGGTCGCCGCTGTCGGCGGCCGAATCGCTGAGCAACTGTACCGCGAAGAGTATGTTTTCGAGCGCCGAGGACAGGGCGAAGCTGTGTGTGTCCTGCCTCGCCAGGTCATAGCTGGATGGCTGGACCAGGTTCAAGTCGATGCCGCCGGGCGTCACGTTGTTCGAATTGACGCCCACCACATAGCGATTGAGCAGGTAGAACTGATTCTGTCCGAGGGGAATGGGCGCGAGGAGCGTCGAAATTCCATTGGCGAAATTGTCTGTGGCCGTGCTGATGCCATCCATCACATTGGTGCCATCCACGCTGGGGACGACATGGGCGAGGCCGAAGGCATGGCCGAGTTCGTGTGCGACCGTGTTGATCAGGCGCTGCATGTCGCTGGCCGAGATCGGCGTCACGCCGTCCGCCTGATAACCGTCCATCAGGATATGGACGTCGTCGGCCGAGTCCCGGTTTAGAAAGTCCGGCTGCAGACCTGCATAGGATCCACGAAATTGTATCTTTGCGGTGGCGGCGTTGCCGTCATGATCGTAGAAAAGTTTCTGGCTAGTGAAATAGACGCTCGTCCCCCCCGGATGACCCTCCGGCGTTCTGCCGGCGACGACCGTGATCTCCAGGCCCGACCGGTCGAAGATCGCCTGGACGCCCTGAATGATCTCGCGCTTTTGCGCATCGGTGAAGTGGCCGATGGGCGCGATGCCCGGCTTCCACGTGACGGACTGGTATGCGCTTCCATCGGTCTGGATATCGACCGCGCGGAACAGGCGCGTCATTTCCGCGTCGAAATCGACATAGACATAGGGAAGTTCGTAGAGTTCCGTGCCTGCGGGCGGCAGCCCCTGCGACGTTCCGATCCCGGTCTGCGCGAAGCTGGGCGTGGTGGCGCTGTTGAAGAGCAGATATTCGATATTGTAGAGATCGTCATACTGGCCATTCGCCACGTCGGTCACGCGGAAGCCGCCGGCGATCGATACGACCCTGTAGGACGTCGCCGACTTCTCGTAGACCGCAACATCGATGCCGTTTCCGGGCATCACGGCGGTCACGCCGTCCCCGACGATCGCCGAGCCGCCGACCAGCGTATCGCGTCCTTCGCCGCCGCGCAGCATATCATTGCCTTCGCCGCCGAAGAGCAGGTCGTCGCCCGAATTGCCGAAGATGACGTCCTTGCGGTCGCCGCCATGGACGGTGTCGTTGCCAGCGCCCGCGTCGAATTTATTGTCGGGGTTCCAGAACAACATGCCATCCACGTGATGGACGTCGACATTGGGCAGCCACACGCCGTCATTGCCCGACCCTGCGGCGGTGACCTGTGCGCCCGCCAATATTGCCTGGACCTGCGAGGGCAGCAGATTGTTGAAATCGACGATGTCCTGGCCATTGCCGAACAATGCGGCGGGGCGGATGTTGAACAGCCAGCGTCCGGCCTCTCCGGTGTTGCCGAGCGTCTCGTCGATCGCCAGCATCCCGCTCGCATTGCCCGACATGGGCAGCGTGTAGAAGGATCCCGGCTGTCCGGTGCCGGCGGAGATGCCCGCCTGCGCGATCGTGGTGTTCACCGTGGTCCAGTCCACCGATTCGTAACGGAACTCGATGTCGAAATTGCCCTGGCCCTTGTCGGACAGGATCAGCTGGAACGCGTTCACCTTGTCGGTCTTGCGATCGAAATAGCCGACATCGTCCCAGGTGATGACGATGCGGTCGTTCACGGTGTCGAGCGCGTAATAGACGCGGTTGGATCCGGTGGAATTGCCGCCCGCCGAGACGTTCGGCGTCGTGCCGCGCGTATCGACATCGGAGAACAGCACCGCGATCTCGCGCAGGCTGGTATTGTCGATGAAGCCCGGAGTCAGCGAAGAGCGCGGCCCGCCAAAGGTTATGCTGCCGTTGTTGTTGACGAACAGGCTGGAATAGGTCTGCCCGAAAAAGGTGATCCCGTTCTCGAACACCGCACCGACGTTGATCGATCCCGATCCGTCATCCACCCGCCCCAGCGCGGTCTGCCCGAAATCGGCCGTGCCGCCAAAGCCCTTGATCAAGTTCGCGCCCATGTTCCCCCCCATCACGCGGATGCGTGTCTTTCAGGCGATGCCATTAAAAACCATGGGGGAATTGTAGGAATCAGACGCCCGGCGCCGTCAGGACGCGGCAGACATGATCTCTGCCGCGTCCGTGCGGTCAGAAGGCCGCGGTGATCGAGCCGACGACCTTGCTGCCGGCGATGTTTCCGCCGTTCTTCGTGTTGGCGAAGTTGGGCAGGATATAGGCGCGGTCGGCGTTTGAAATGCTCGTGTCGATATAGGCGATGCCCAGCACGACGGGGCCGAGGGCCAGATCGGCGCCCAGCATCCAGTCCCAATATTTGCCGGTCGGCGCCAGGCTGGTGCCGTTCGGGCCCAGGCCGGGATTGCCGCTCGAATAGCCCAGATGGCTTTTGAGCGTGACGGGCGTTCCGGGGATTCCGCCGGAGATATCGCCCCAGAGGTACAGATTGTCTTCCTTGTCGCCGACGCGGCTCTGCGGCGTGTTGGTGACATTGCCCAGCGCCTTTTGCGCGGGCGCATAGGCGACGCCGGCCAGCAGCGACACGGGACCGGCAGTGGTGCTGATCCGGATATAGGGTTCGGCGAAATCCGTGGTGTCGAGGCCGCCGGGATACATATACCAGGTCAGGCCGACATCGAGGGTCGCCACACCGATCGGCAGCTTGTAGCCGGCAAACAGATCCAGCTCCGTATTCGAACCGCCGAACGTGCCCCAGCCGGCGAGGTTCGATCCCCATGCTCCGGCATAAAGACCCGATTCATGACTGACCGTGACGCCGCCCTGGATCGCGATTTCCTCGTCAGTCTGTGAAACGCCACGGAAGCGATAGTCGCTGACCAAAGCCACCGAACCCGAAACCGAGATCGGCCCTTTCTCTTCTTCCTGCGCCATGGCCGGCACAGCCGGCAGCGCGATCATGCATGCAGCTACGAGATACGTCTTCACGAACAATCCCCTTTTTTATGTTCGGGTAATTGTTCCGTCCTGCGCTCTGCGGGCGATGCATCTGGACTTCGCCTTGCAGCGAAGCTGTGCCGCGTCCCGCAGAGGAGGCCAGTCTATGAAGGAATATGGTCCGCTGTTTTGCCGCACTGCAACAAAACGTTGCTGCGGTGCAAAAAATTCGAATGTCCGCGAATATGCGACTTCGGCGACGTAGGTGCCGGGCCTAGGGCTTTTTGCGAACCCGCCCATTAAAGTCGCGCTTGCCGATGTCGAGGCCTTTCATGCGCAGGATGTCGTAGGCCGTCGTCGCGTGAAAATAGAAATTGGGTTGGGAGAAGGAGAGGAGAAAATCCTCGGCCAGAAAATCGATATGGTTCGGGCCGAAGGTGAAGCGCATGTCGCGTCCGATGAAATCCTCGATTTCCTTGGGATCGATCGCCTCCAGTGCGGCGATCGTATCGGCAATGCGCGAACGCAGCGCATCGAAGGTCGCCGGCGGGGTTGTCGTGTCGGGTGAGAAGCTGCCGGCGCGCACGCCTTCGATCGCGCCCAGCGAATGAACTGCGGTGGATTTCACCTGATAGGCGAAGGGCAGCATGTCGCCGGCAAGCCGCGCCTGGATGAGCGTGTCCGGCGCAATCCCCGTGTCGTTGCAAAAGGCCTCGGCCTTGCCGATCAGCCGGGATATCGAACCAAGAATCTGCAGATAGGACGGAATGGTAGCGGCGTAGAGCGTGAAGGCCATGGTGCACTCCGAACGGGCTTGGGCCATCATCGTGCCATCAGCCATGGTCAGGCGGCAAGCGCTGGATCGACGTTACGGAGGCGGCACCAGCCCGCTCCCCCGCCAAACCACCCGACAGGATCATACTGGATCGGGTGGTTGGGCGGGGGAGCGGGCCGGTACCGGCTTTCTCAAACAGACTCTCAGATGCCCGTTTTGAATTGCTCCCTTACCCGTTTCAGATTTGTCCTTCCCTGTGCCCCCCCTAAAATGGCCGAAATAAAATCCAAATCGGGAGAGGCACACATGATCGGCGATCGAAAGACTCTGCGGAGGGCGCATGCCCGCCGCATGCGCGAACGCGGTCTAGTTGCCGGCATCGCGCTGGTTGCGGGCCTTATGGCTGCAATGCCCACCTCTGCTTTGGCGCAGGGCGCGCCGGAGGATGACGCTCAGGCCGAGGCCGGGCAGGGGCGGCTGGAGGACATCATCGTCACCGCGCGTCGACGGGCCGAGCGCTCGCAGGAAACGCCGCTGTCGATCAGCGCGATTTCGGGCGCGCAGCTCGAAACGCTGAACATCGTCCGGATCGACGGCATCACCCAGCTCGCGCCGAGCCTGCGCATCACCCAGGCCAGCGGCAGCGGCAATGCGCCGGCAATCTACATCCGCGGCATCGGCACGCTTTCCACCGCGCTCTATGTTGAGCCGGCGGTGGGCGTCTATATCGACGGCGTCTACAATCCCCGGCCCAGCGGCAACACGTTCGATCTTCCGGACATTGCCAGCGTCGAAGTGCTGCGCGGCCCGCAAGGCACATTGTTCGGCCGGAACACGACCGGCGGCGCGATCCTGCTGTCGACGCGCAATCCGGACGAGGAGTTCGGCGTGAAGGCCGATTTCTCCTATGGCTCGCGATCGGAAGTGACCGGCTCCACCGTCGTCCAGTTCGGTCGTCTCGGCAATTCGCCCTTCATGCTCAAAGTCTCCGCGCAATCCCACTCGCGTGACGGCTGGGTCGAAACCCCGGGCGTCTCGCGCTCGAAATGGGGCGGCGCGCTGGACAGCTGGGGATTCGGTGGCGCGTTGCGCGGCGACTTCGGCGATCTGACCGTCGATCTGCGCGGGCGCTATAACAAAGTGAATTCCTATACCGGCTGGGAAGTGCTCGGCGGGTCGACCGTTGGGCGCGCCTATTTCGGCAATGCCGCCGCCGCGAACGGCCCGGCATTCCCGATCGGGCCGGGGCCGCGCGACTTCAGCTATCGCGATCCGCGCACCGATGGAAAGGCGGCGGTGGAAACCTATGGCGGCGTGCTGACGATCGAGCAGAGGTTCAGCGATGCGCTGACGATCAAGTCGATCACCGGCTATAACGAGATCCACCAGAATCTGCGCGGCAACATCGGCGGCGGCGCGACTCGCGGCGCGGTTGCCAATCCCGCAGTGGCCGGCCAGCCGATCGAATGGGTCACCGCGCACGTGACCCCCGCCAATCCGGGCCAGCAGAAGCAGCTCACCCAGGAATTGCAGTTCCTCGGTGATGTCGGCGAATTCAACTATCTCGTCGGCCTCTATTATTATGACGAGAAGGTGGACGAGACGATCACCACCATCCTGAATTCGCCGCTGTCCGCGGCGGCAGCGATCCGGCTGAACCGCAGCACCAGCTATTCGATCGATTCCAAATCCTATGCCGGCTTCGCGCAGGTCGGATGGAAGCCGTCCTTCGCCGACGGCAAGCTCGAGATCGTCGGCGGCATCCGCTATACCGAGGACAAGAAGAGCCTCGATTCCGTATCGGTCTCGACCACGACGACCACCACCCGACTGACCCAGGCACGCAGCGACAAGTGGAACAATGTCGGCTGGCTCGGCTCGATCAGCTACAAGGCGCTGCCCGACGTGCTGCTCTACGCGCGTGCATCGTCAGCCTATCGGTCCGGCGGTTACAATGCGCCAACGGTGGGAGCGCCGCCTTTCGGCCCCGAAACCGCGCGCAGCTATGAAGCGGGCATCAAGAGCGACTTCTTCGATCGGCGCGTCCGCCTGAACATCGCGGCCTTCCAGACCGATTATGACGATCTTCAGGTCAACGGCTACAGCATCATCACCAACACCAATCAGCTCACCAATGCCGGCAAGGCGCGCTATCGCGGCTTCGAGGTCGAGGGCCAGATCGTGCTCGGTGGCTTCAAGATCGATGCCAATCTCGGTTACGTCGATCCGCAATATCAGGAATATTTCATCGCGGTCGCCGGCGTGCCGACGAATGTGGCGGATCAGGCCCAGTTCGCCAACGTGCCGAAATGGACCTACCATGTCGGCGCCGAATATACGCTCGACACGGTCGCTGCCGGCCGCTTCACGCTGCGCGGCGATTATACCGGCAAGGGCAATTCGCCGACCTATACGCTGCTGTCGCAGGCGCCCAACACCGCGCAGGTTCCGCTCTACGGCAAGGAAAACAACTATAGTGCGCGCCTGATCTGGGCGTTCGAGGTCGATGGCCACAAGATGCGGGCGCAGATCTTCGGCGAGAATCTCACCAACAACCGCTATTTGACCTTCGCGACCGATTTCGGCGCGATCCTGGCGGGTACCTACAACAGGCCGCGCTACTATGGCTTCGCGCTCGGCCTGGATTTCTGATCCGGAGACAAGGTGCGTCGATGACGTCCGATTCCCAGATGCTGGAGGCGACGAGCCGGCTTGATGGTCGGCTCGCGATCGTCACCGGCGCCGCTTCGGGGATCGGGCGCTGCATCGCCAGGCATCTTGGGCTGGCGGGTGCGCACCTGTTGCTGGTCGATCGTGATGAGGCCGGGCTGGCAGCCGCGCAGCAGGAGATGCCCGGCGCGGCCATATTGGCGCTCGATATCTCGCGATGGTCGATCGACGATGCGCTGAAGGCTGCGCTGGACGGCACTGTTCCCGCGATCCTGATCAACAGTGCAGGCCTGTTTCCCTCGCGCGCGGTGCTCGATCTCGACGAACCGCATTGGGATGCGGTGATCGACGTCAATCTGAAAGGCGCGGTGCGCATGGCCCAGCTGGTCGCGGCGATGATGCGCGATGCGGGGCAGGGCGGTGCGATCGTCAATATCGGATCGGTCCAGGGCTTTCGCCCCGGTGCGGGCAAGATCGCTTATGCCGCATCGAAAGCGGGGCTGGCGGCAGCCACCCAGGTGATGGCGCGCGAATTCGCGCCGTTCGGCATTCGGGTGAACGCCGTGGCACCGGGGCCCGTGCTGACCGAGGCGACCCAGAAAGCGATCGCAGCCGCGGGCGGCGCCCCCGGCACCGTCCCGCCCGGCGTCGCGCAGCCCGACGAGATTGCCCGGGTCGTCCATTTCCTCGCAAGCCCCGCTGCGTCGTTCGTCAACGGCGCAATCTGGACGGTCGATGGCGGTGCAACGCTCTCTCGCTGAATGCGCTCGTCGCTCGCGGCCTTGCGCAACGATGCACGCTCGGCAACGAGGACATGCCGGATGACGAACGGCCAAGTCGCATAAGCGATGCTAGCGTGGACGAAAGACACAAGAGAGGGCGTTGAAGATGGCCACCGTGACTGGAACGGGTGAGGATGCGCCGACGGCGGCCGCGTCGCCGGCGGATACTCTGCCATCCTGGCGCCGCCTGCTGATGATCATCATCCTGCTGACCGGCGGGATCAAATCGGCGCTTGCCTTCACCACCGTCGTCCCGGGGCTTCAGCTGATCGCCCAGGATTTCGCCAGTTCCGGCGATTCGGTGCTCAGCGCCCAGTTCGTCGTCACGCTTGCGCCCATCGGCATGGCGATCTCCGGGCTGGTGGCCGGACTGTTCGTCAGTTCCACCAATTTGCGCGGAATGATGTTCGTCAGCCTTGCCGTCTGCACGGTTGCGGGGCTGATGCAGCTGCTGCCGCTCAACTATTACGCGCTCCTTGCCAGCCGCTTCGTGCTCGGTTTCAGCGCGGTCGTCGCCGATGTGTCGATGACCAGTATCCTCGCGGCGCAGTTTGCCGGGGCGATGCGCTCCAAGCTGATCGGCTATCGCCACGGCATCTCGTCGATCGGAACGGTTACGACGATGCTGCTCGGCGGCTGGCTGGCGCAGAATTACGGCTGGCGCGCGCCGGGCATCATGTTCCTGATTCCGGGCATCATGCTGCTGATCGCCTTTTTCGTGTTCGACAAGCCGATCACGCTGGAGCGAAAGCTGGACAGCAAGGACCGTTTCTCGGTGTGGCAGCTCTGGCCGCTGTTCCTGCTGTCGCTGATCCTGTCGATCGGCCACACCATGCCGTCGTTCCAGATGCCCTTCCTGCTCAAGGACAATGGCATCACCAGCGCGGTGCTGGTGTCGCGCGTGCCCGCGCTCAGCGCCGCCGTCTCGATCCTGGCCGCGTTCGCCTTCGGCCATGTCTATGCCCGTCTCGGCGGCTGGACTTTGGTGATCTCGTCCACGCTGATGGGCGTCGGTTTCATCGGTGCCGGTTTTGCACCGACCTATGAACTGATCCTGGTGTGCGTGGTGATCGAGGGGATCGGCGCCGGCTGGAACATGCCCTTCTTCCTCAACCGCATTCTCGACCGGGTCAGTCCGGGGCAGCAGAATTATTCGATCGGGCTGGTCCAGTCCTCACTGTTCCTCGGCCACTTCCTCAATCCGCTGATCACCGCGCCGGTACGCCTGAATCTCGGCATCCATGCCACGTTCGTCACGGTGGGTGGTGCGCTGGTCGGGCTCGCATTGCTCATGGGCGTCTGGATCATGGCCAATCGGGGTCGCCCGAACGCACTTTAAGAGATCGCTGCGATGTCAGGGCGGTAGCGCTTCGCTGCGTTGACTCCTGCGCCTTCTGCATCCATCATATAAAAGATAGATAGGAGAACAAGAATGCCTCTCGGAAGTAGCCGCCTCGTTTCCGCCGACAGCCATTTCAACGAGCCCGGCGATCTGTTCACGAAGCGTGTCGCCCAGAAGTTCAAGGATCGCGCTCCGCGGATGGAGAGCTTCCCCGAAGGCGACGGCTGGTTGTTCGAGGGCCTCGACGGGCCGCGCAATTTCGGCTGGAACGCCTGCGCCGGCCTGCCCCCCGAAGAGACCAAGGCATGGATGCGCTTCGACGACATGCGCAAGGGCGGCTGGGATCCGGCCGAGCGCCTGAAGGAGCAGGATCGCGACGGCGTCAGTGCCGAGGTCATGTATCCCACCCCGTCGATCCAGGCCGCGATCGCGCTGGTCGAGGACGAGGAATTCCACCTGGCTCTGGTGCAGGCCTATAATGACTGGGTCTCGGAATATGTAGCGTACGATCCCGCCCGCTTCTGCGGCCTGGTGCTGCTGCCCAATCGCGGCGGCGTGAAGGTTGCAGTCGACGAGATGGAGCGCGTGCTCGGTCGTCCCGGCATGCGCGCCGTGATGGCGCAGGCCTATCCCACCGGCACGACGGTGATGACCGACGAACATGATTATCTGTGGGCGGCTATCCACGAGCGTGATGTCAGCTTCAACATCCATGTCGCACTCGGCATCTACAAGCCGAGCCCGCACAAGGCGAAGCTGCCCGGCTATGGCCGTTTCTTCGATGCGCCCAATCGCTGCATCGAGTTCGTGTTCAACGGCGTGTTCGATCGCTTCCCGAACCTGAAGGTCGCCTTTGCCGAAGTCGATTTCGGCTGGGTTCCCTATGTGAAGGAGCAGATCGACAACAATTACCAGCGGCTCGAGAAGGTCAACCATTTCGGCCTGAAGCGCCTGCCGTCCGAATATATCGATGAGCATTTCTACTTCGGCTACATGACCGACAGCTTCGGGCTCAACAATCTGAACTTCATGAATCCGGAGCGGGTTCTGTGGTCGACCGACTATCCGCACATCAGCGCGGACTATCCGTATAGCTGGCGCACGATCCAGTCGTCGATGTCGGGCGTTCCCGGCCCGGTAAAGGCCGCGATCCTGCACGGCAATGCCGACAAGCTCTACAAATTCCCGGTGGCAGAGGCCGTCAAGATCGACGCCAAGCCGGCGCTTGTCAGCGCCTGAAGACGCTGCTCGTTCGACTGTAAACGGTTCGGAGCGATCGCCTGAAAGGGCGGTCGCCCCGGCCGACAGTGGCCAAGGGAAAGACATGCTCGACAAACGGATGTCGCCGGACGCTATCGTGGCGGAGCTGGCCGACGGAATGACGATCGCCATCGGCGGATGGGCGACGCGCCGCAAACCGATGGCGCTGGTCCGCGCGATCGCGCGCTCCTCGCTCAAGGATCTTACGGTGATCGCCTATGGCGGCCCCGATGTCGGCATCCTCGCGGCGAGCGGCAAGCTGAAGCGGCTGATCTTCGCGTTCGTCTCGATGGACCAGATCCCGATCGAGCCGCATTTCAAAGCCGCGCGCCAGGCCGGGCTCGACGTGTGGGAAATGGACGAAGGCATGCTCCATTGGGGCTTGCGCGCCGCGGCCATGCATCTGCCCTTCCTGCCGACGCGTGCGGGCATCGGCACCGCGATCGCCGACGATCCGCGCTTCAAGAGGATCACCAGCCCTTATAACGACGGAGAGACGCTGATCGCCATGCCGGCGATCCGGCCCGATGTGGCGCTGATCCATGTTCATCGCAGCGACGAGAAGGGCAATGTGCTCACTTTGTCGCCCGATCCCTTCTTCGACGAACTGATGGTCCGCGCCGCGGGGCGGACATTCGCCAGTGCCGAGAAACTTGTCACGACGGCCGAGCTCGGTCTGCCGGGCAATGCCCGATATCATCTGGTCGAACGCGCGCTGATCACCGGCGTTGCGGAGGTGCCGTTCGGCGCGCACCCGACCAGCGCGTCGCCCGATTATCAGATCGATATGGCGCATCTGCGCACCTATGCCGCCGCTGCCGAGGGCGAGGCATGGGCCGAGTATCGCCGGCATTATGTCGAGGTCGACCAGCCTTCCTATGTTGCCGCGGTCGGCGGTGCGGATGTGGTCCGCGCCAATCCCGCGCCGGTCTATTGAGGAGCGCCGCATGACCGACACCAGCGTCACGCTCGCCGAATTGCTCATCGCCGCCTGCGCCGAAGTCTGGCGCGACGATCCCGAATGGCTGGCGACCGGCATCACGCCGATCCCAAGGCTGGGCGCCAGCCTGGCCAAACTGACCTTCAATCCGCGGCTGATGATCACCGACGGGGAGAATATGTTCCTCGAAGAGCCCGCGCCGATCGGGCCGCGCGATACCGGACCGACCGTCGAAGGCTGGGCGCCGTTCGCCCGTACATTCGACAATCTGTGGGGCGGGCGCCGCCATGCGCTGGTCGCGCCGGTGCAGATCGACCGGTTCGGCCAGACCAATATCAGCGTGATCGGCGACCATGCGTCGCCCAAGGCTGCATTGCTGGGCGCGCGGGGTTTCCCCGGTAACAGCATCTCGCACCCCAACAGCTATTTCGTGCCCCAGCACAGCCGGCGCTCGATGGTGGCGGGCGAAGTCGATTTCGTCTGTTCGGTTGGCTATAATCCGGCACGCTGGCCCGACGGCCGCAAGCCGCATCGGCTGGAACTGCGGCGGATCATCACCAATTTGTGCGTCCTGGATTTCGGCGGTGTCGATCATGCGATCCGCCTGGTCTCGCTGCATCCCGGTGTTTCGGCGGATGAGGTTCGCGAGAATACCGGCTTCGATGTTGCAGTGCCGGATGGCGCCATTCCGGTGACGCCACTGCCCGATGCCGAGGCGTTGGCGGTGATCCGCCGGCTCGATCCGCACGATATCCGCGCGACTCTGCTCAAGGGAAATCCGCCCGCCGTTCGCGCCATGTGATCGCTGGGGCGGCTGCGATGTCGCGAAAGCACCGCATGCTTGCCGTGACGCTATCGCCCACGGTGTTGACGCTCCTCAAGATTGCAATGATTGATAATCTGAAGATGGAGAGGGACATCCCATGACTTCGGGCACGCCGGGCGCGGCGGAGATCGTCTACGAGACCGAGACGCCGGTCCTCTACGAGGTCCGCGATGGCGTCGCCTGGGTGACGATGAATCGCGAGCGCTACAACAACGCGCAGAACAGCCAGATGACCTATGCGCTTGATGCGGCGTTCCGCCAGGCGGTTGACGATCCCGCGGTCAAGGCGATCGTGCTGGCCGGCGCAGGCAAGCATTTCTCCGCGGGCCACGACATCGGCACGCCGGGCCGCGACATCGCGCGCAGCTTCGATCGCGCGCATCTGGTGCCCGACCATGTCGGCCGCCCCGGCGCCGAACTGCTCTATACGCGCGAACAGGAAGTCTATCTCGGCATGTGCCGCCGCTGGCGCGACATCACCAAACCGACGATCGCGATGGTGCAGGGCGCCTGCATCGCCGGCGGGCTGATGCTCGCCTGGGTGTGCGATCTGATCGTCGCGTCCGATGACGCGTTCTTCCAGGATCCCGTATCGAAGCTGATGGGCATTCCGGGGGTCGAATATTTCGCGCACGGCTTCGAACTGCCGCCGCGCGTCGCCAAGGAATTCCTGCTGCTCGGCGAGCGCATGGGGGCGGAGCGCGCCTATTCATTCGGCATGGTCAACAAGGTCGTGCCGCGCACGGAACTGCAACAGGCGACGGCGGAGATGGCGGTGAAACTGGCCGTCCAGGGCTCGCTCGGCATGTGGCTGACCAAGCAGGCGGTGAACCATGTCGAGGAGTTGCGCGGCAAGCGCAACGCGATGGACGCGGCGTTCCACATGCATCATTTCGCGCACGCGCAGAACGACCTGACGACCGGCAATGCGCTGGGCGGCGTGACCGGCAAGAGCGCCGCCGCAGACAACAGGCGCGCCGAGGGCGAATGACCGATCCGCTCGCCACGCCCCTGACCGAGATGCTCGGGTGCCGGCTGCCGGTGATCCAGACCGCGATGGGCTGGATCGCCGAGCCCGTGCTCGTGGCGGCGACGGTCGAGGCAGGCGGGTTCGGCTTCCTGGGCGCTGCCGTGATGACGCCGGGCGAGGCTGCGGCGAAGATCGCGGAGGTCCGGCGGCTGACATCGCGGCCGTTCGGCGTCAATTTCCACATGTTCCAGCCGGGCGCGGCCGAACTGGTCGATATCGTCATCGCCAATCGCGCACAGGTGCGTGCGGTCAGCTTCGGGCGCGGTCCCGATGCGAAGATGATCGGCCGCTTCCGCGACGCAGACATTCGGTGCGTGCCGACGGTCGGCGCGGTCAAGCATGCGCAAAAGATGGCGTCGCTCGGCGTCGACATGCTGGTGGTGCAGGGCGGTGAGGGCGGCGGCCATACCGGCTCGGTCGCCTCGACGATATTGCTCCCGCAGGTGCTCGACGCGGTCGATCTTCCCGTCGTCGCTGCCGGAGGTTTCGCCGACGGGCGCGGGCTTGCGGCGGCGCTGGCCTATGGTGCGGCGGGCATCGCCATGGGCACGCGTTTCCTGATGACGCGTGAGAGCCCGGTGCCCGCGCTGGTCAAGCAGCGCTATGTCGCCGCAGGCACCGATGACATCGTCGTGACCGAAGCGATCGATGGTCTGCCCCAGCGGATGATCCGCAATGCAGCGCTGCGCCGCGCGATGTCGGGCGGGCCGCTGGCGTCCTGGACCAATGCGGTATCGGCGGGCTTCGCGATGAAACGGGCGACCGGCGCGTCGTGGTTCGAACTTCTGCGCGCGGCGCAAGGCATGCGCAGCCATGGCGGACTCAGCCTGTCGCAGGCGATGCGCGCCGCCGCGGCGCCGACCCTGATCCAGCGCGCCGTGGTGTCGGGCGACAGCGAAGATGGCCTGATGGCGACCGGACTGGTTGCCGGCCGCCTCGGCGATCTTCCCAGTGTTGCCGACCTGCTCGCCGCGATCGAGCGCGACGCGCGGAGCCGCATTGCCGCGCTTGCCCCGGCGCCATCGATGACAAGGATCCGTGCCTGATGCCCGTATTGACCCGCATCGCCGACCGCATCGGAGAGATCATCCTCGATCACCCGCCGGTCAATGCGCTGGACAGCGCTGGCTGGAACGCGGTGCCCGACATCGTGACGGCGATGGGCCGCGATCCCGACGTGCGCTGCGTGCTGATCCGCGGCGAGGGGCGCGGTTTCTGCGGCGGCGTCGATATCAAGGAGATGCAGGCGCATCCCGAACGCATCGTCGCGCTCAACCGCGGCAATTATCGGACCTTCCAGGCGGTGCGCGGCTGCGAGGTGCCGGTGGTGAGCGCGGTCCATGGCTTCATCATCGGATCGGGCATCGGCATCTGCGGCGCATCCGATGTGGTGATCGCGGCCGAAGACGCGTTCTTCTCGCTGCCCGAGGTCGATCGCGGCGCGATGGGCGGCGCCAGCCACCTGATGCGCATGTTCCCGTTGCAGAAGGTGCGCGCCGCCTTCTTCACCGCCGGGCGGATCGATGCCGCCGAAGCCTATCGGCTGGGCGCGGTCGAGAAGGTCGTGCCGCGCGAAAAGCTGGTCGAGGAGGCGCGCGCTTTCTGCGCGGTGATCGCCGCCAAGAGCCGCACCGCGCTGGTGACCGCCAAGGAGGCGCTGAACGGCATCGAGCCGCGCGACGTCGATCACGGCTATCGCTTCGAACAGGGTTTCACCCTGGAAATGTATCTGCACGAGGACAGCCAGCGCGCGCGCGATGCCTTCGTCCAGGGCGGCAAGGCGGCGGATTTCTGATCGTGGATCTCTATTACTCTCCCGCCGAACAGGCTTTTCGTACCGAGGTGCGCCAGTGGCTGGCCGCGCATGTGCCCGCGCAGCCGCTGCCCGATTTCGATTCGAGCCGCGCGGGCTTCGAGGCGCATCGCGCCTGGGAACGCACCTTGAATGCCGGCGGCTGGGGGATGGTGACCTGGCCCGTCGATTATGGCGGGCGCGGACTCGACCTGATCCGCTGGCTGATCTTCGAAGAGGAATATTATCGCGCCGGCGCGCCGTTGCGCGTCAACCAGAACGGCATCTTCCTGCTCGGCCCGACGCTGATCGAATATGGCACGCCGGAGCAGAAGGCACGTTTCCTGCCCGCGATGGCGGCGGGCGACGAGATCTGGGCGCAGGCCTGGTCGGAGCCGGGCGCGGGCAGCGATCTGGCGGGCGTGCGTGCCACCGCGGTGCGCGACGGCGACGACTATATCCTCTCCGGTCACAAGATCTGGTCGTCGCGCGCCGTCCATGCCGACTGGGCATTCGGCCTGTTCCGCGAACCGGGCAGCGAGCGGCACAAGGGGCTGTCGCTGATCCTGTTCCCGCTCGACGCGGCGGGCGTGACGGTGCAGCCGATCAAGCGGCTCGACGGCAAGCCGGTCTTCGCCGAACTGTTCCTGGACGATGTCCGTGTGCCCGCCGCCAACCGGCTGGGCGAGGAGGGGCAGGGCTGGGCGGTGTGCATGTCCACCGCAGGCTTCGAACGCGGACTGATGCTGCGCAGCCCAGCGCGTTTCCAGGTGGCGGCGGCGAAGCTGGTCGACCTGTATCGGAAGCGTCAGGGAAGCGCCGATCCGCTGGCGCGGGCCGCGGTGATGCAGGCGTGGATGGATGCCGACGCCTATGCGCTGTCGATCTACGCCACGGCGAGCCGGCTGATGGCCGGCGGCTCGATCGGGCCGGAGACGAGCACCAATAAGATCTTCTGGTCGGAACTCGATCTCGACCTGCATCGCACCGCGCTGTCGATCCTGGGGGCGGAGGCCGAACTGACCGGCGCCGCGCCCGACGCCTCGGCCGATATTCAGGACTGGCTGGACGGTTATGTCTTCTCGCTCGCCGGCCCGATCTATGCCGGCGCGAACGAGATCCAGCGCAACATCATCGCCGAGCGGATGCTCGGCATGCCGAGGTAGTCGCGATGGATTTCCGCCTCACCGACGAACAGGACATGCTCGCCGAGATGGTCGGGCAGATGTTTGCCGACACCTGCACCGGCGCCGATCTGCGTCGGCTGCTCGACAGCGGCGCGCCGCGCGATGCCGTGCGCTGGGACCAGATCGTGGCGATGGGGCTGCCCGGTACGATGGCGCCGGAGAGCGCCGGCGGCAGCGGTCTCGGCCAGGTTGAGATGGCGCTGATCGCGATCGCGTGCGGCCATGCGGCGCTGCCCGAGCCTTTGGTCGAACATGCCGGAATCGCCGTGCCGATGCTGGCGGCGGCGGGCGTGGACCTGGGCAATGCGCTGTCGGGCGGCACGGTCGCTATCGGGCATCCGATCAATCCGTTCGTGGCCGATGCCGATGTGGCGGAGGTATTGCTGCTGGCCGATGGCGATTCAGTCCATCTCGTGCCGCGCGACGCCGTCACGCTGGTCCACCAGCCGAGCATCGATCCGTTCCGCTGCCTCTTCCGCGTCGACTGGACGCCCATGAGCGCGACGCGGATCGGCGGCAATGCGCTGCTGGACGCGGCGCTGGATCGCGGCGCCCTGTTCGCCGCCGCGCAATTGCTGGGGCTGGCGCAGCGCGCCGTCGATCTGGCCGTTGCCTATGCGAAGGAGCGGCAGCAATTCGGCAAGCCGATCGGGTCGTTCCAGGCGGTGAAGCATCATCTCGCCAGCGCGCAGGTGAAGATCGAATTCGCACGGCCGGTGGTGCTCGCCGCGGCCGCGATGGCGGCGTCGCCGCTGTCCGTCACGCGGGTCAGCCATGCCAAGCTTGCGGCGACCGCCGCGGCCGAAGCCGCGACGCATGCGGCGGTGCAGGTCCATGGCGCCATGGGCTATTCCTGGGAAGTCGACGTGCATTTCCTGCTGAAGCGCTCGCTCGCGCTCGGCCAGGCCTGGGGCACGCCAGCGTTCCATCGCGCGCGCGTCGCCGCGCATATCATGTCGGCGCCGCTCGGCGCGGACCGGACCTTCGACATCGCATCTGCCGGGGAGGTCGCCCGTGAAGCCGCTTGAGATCGCCCGCAGCCTGCGCGCCGACCCGGACGCCGCCGCGCGCTATCGCGAGGCGGGCTGGTGGGGAGAGACCACGCTGTCGGATCGCGTCGCCGCGCTCGCCGCGACGAAGCCCGGCGAACCCGCCTGGATCATGCCGGAGGGGCGTTTCTCCTGGGGCGCCTATGATCGCGCTGCCACGCGCATCGCCGCGCTGATCGCTGGCAAGGGGCTGGCTATCGGCGCACGCGTCGCGGTGCTGCTGCCCGACGGTCCGGCGGTGCATGCCGCGCTGCTCGGCGTCGAGCGCGCCGGCATGGTGGCGGTGGGCATCGGCGCACGCGCCGGCGTCGCGGAGATCGCGCATCTGCTCAACCGCACCGGCGCGACCTTGCTGATCGCGCACGAGGCGACCCGCGAGCGGACATTGGACGCGCTGGTCGAGGCGGTGCGGGCACAGGGGGCACCACTGGCCGATACGCTGATCGTGCCCGACCTGATCGCGCAAAGGAACTGGAGCGCCGGCGAGACGCCTGCCCATGCGCCGTTCCCGCCCGGCGATCCCGACGCGCTGTTCCTGATCAATTCCACATCGGGCACCACCGGCATGCCCAAATGCGTGATGCACACGCAGAATCGCTGGTTCTATTTCCACCAGCTCGCCGCCGAGGCCGGCCGCTTCGCCGAAGACGAGATCTTCATGGGCGCAGTGCCGGCGCCCTTCGGCTTCGGCCTGTGGACCGCGCATTTCTCGCCCGCCATTCTCGGCTGCCCCACCGTCGTGCTGCCGAAATTCGACGCGGGCACTGCGCTCGACATGATCGAGCGCGAGCGGGTGACCGTGCTGTGCTGCGTCTCCACCCAGTTCATCATGCTGCTCAACGAACAGGCGGAACGGCCGCGCGACCTGTCGTCGCTGCGCGCAATGTTCACCGGCGGAGAGGCCGTGCCCTATCGCCGCGCCGCCGAGTTCGAGGAAGTGACCGGCGCCGCGGTGCTCCAATTCTACGGATCGAACGAGACGGGCGCGCTCAGCCGCACCACGTCCACCGACACGCGCGACCGTCGCCTGACCACGGCGGGCCGGGTGATCGCCGAGATGGACGTCCGCCTGTTCGATCCCGCCACCGGCGCGGATGTGGAGGGCAGGGGGCAGCCCGGTTGTCGCGGCCCCGCCACCTGTCTCGGCTATTGGGACGATGACGAGGCGAACGCGAAGCTCTTCACGCCCGATGGCTGGATGCTGATGGGCGACATCGTCGAGGTCGACGAGGACGAGTATCTGCGCGTCGTCGGCCGCACCTCCGAATTCATCATCCGCGGCGGCAAGAACCTGTCCGCGCCCGCGATCGAGGCGGAGGTTGCGACGCATCCGGCGATCGCGCTGGTCGCGGCGGTCCCTGCGCCCGATCCGGTCTTCGGCGAGCGTGTGTGCATCTATGTGTCGTTGCGGCCCAACCAGCAGGTGACGCTGGAAGCAATCTCGCAGCATCTCGAAGCCCGCGGCGTCTCCCGCGAATGGTTTCCCGAATATCTCGTCCTGATGGACGACCTGCCGCGCTCTTCGGGCGGCAAGGTGGCCAAGGGCGCGCTGACCGCCGATGCGAAGCAGCGCTGGGCCGTTCCCGCATGACATACCAGAACCTCACCCTCGCCTATGACGGTCGCACGGCACGCGTCACGCTGGCCCGGCCCGACAAGCTCAATCCGCTCGACTGGTCGACGGTCAAGGAATTGAAACAGGCCGTCGCCGAGATCGAGGCGGCGCCGGACGTCGATTTCGTCATATTGACCGGGGAGGGGCGCAGCTTCTCCGCGGGTGGCGACCTCGACGGTTATATCCGCCTCTATGCCGACCCGCCGGCATTCCAGGCCTTTCTCGACGATTTCTACGACATGCTGACCGGCATCGAGAAGGCCCGCGCCATCTGGATCGCCGCGGTCAACGGTGTGTGCGTCGCGGGCGGGATCGAATTGCTGCTCGCCTGCGACATGGCGCTCGCCGCGGAGAGCGCGAAGATCGGCGACGGGCATCTCAATTTCGGCCAGCTGCCGGGCGCGGGCGGATCTCAGCGGCTGCCGCGCGCGATAGGATTGCTGCGCGCCAAGCATCTGATGCTGACCGGCGAGCTGCTCGACGCCCGCACGTCCGAGGCCTGGGGGCTGGTGACCAAGGTGGTTCCGGATGCCGGGCTGCTCGATGCTGTGGCCGACTGGGTCGCGGGCATGGCCGGCAAGAGCCCCGTCGGCCTCGCCGGTGCGAAGCGGCTCGCCAACATGACGCTCGACACGCCGTATGAGGAGGGGCTGCGCGAGGAGATCGCGTTCGTCCACCTTTATGCGACGACCGAGCCCGACGCCACCGAAGGCCTGATCGCCTTCAAGGAAAAGCGCGCGCCGCGTTTCGGCTCGCCCAAGGAAGACTGAACCATGTACAAGCTGCGCGACAAATATGCGATCGCCGGGATCGGCACCACGGACTACACCAAATTCTCGGGCCGCACGGTCCGGAGCCTTGCGACCGAAGCCTGTCTGAAGGCGATCGAGGATGCGGGGCTGAGCGTTGCCGATATCGACGGCATCGTCAGCTTCAACTTCAACGACAGCGCCCCGGCGATCGGTGTCGCGACCGAGATGGGCATCGAGAATGCCGGCTATGCGGTCGATTATGCCGCGGGCGGCAATGGCGCGAACCTGATCACCTTGGCGGCGACCGCGGCGATCGAAGCGGGGCTGGCGAAGAACGTCGTCTGCTTCCGCGCGATGAACGGCCGCTCCGGCTTCCGTCTGGGCGGCGGGCGCGACCTGTCGGCCTATGGCGTCACCCAATATACCGCGCCGCTCGGCTGGATCACCTATCCGCAGGCGATGGCGATGTGGGCGCGGCGCCACATGATCGATTACGGCACCACCGAAGAACATTGGGCCGAGATCGCGACCACATTCCGCGACAATGCCGTGCTCAACGAGCGCGCGATGCAGCGCACGCCGATGACGAAGGACGATTATTACAATTCGCGCTTCATCGTCGATCCGTTCCGCATGTACGACATCTGCCTGGAGAGCGACGGCGCCTGCGCGGTCGTGATCACGTCGGCGGAGCAGGCACGCGACCTGCGCCACAAGCCGGTCTATATCATGGGCGGCGCCTATGGCGGCGGGCCGACCCAGGGCGACGACCTGTTCGATGCGATCCGCTGGCCCAGCCATTCGCACAATTGCTTCAAATATCTCGCCGACGATCTGTGGGGCAGCGCGGGCATCGGTCCGCAGGATGTCGACGTCGCCGAGATCTACGACTGCTTCACCTATAGCGTGCTGATGGCGCTGGAGGGGCTGGGCTTCTGCAAGGACGGCGAGGGTGGCCCGTTCGTGATGGACGGCCGCATCGCCCGCGACGGCGCGCTGCCGCTCAACACCCACGGCGGGCTGCTGTCCGAGGCCTATATCCATGGCTTCAACCACGTCATCGAGGCGGTCGAGCAGCTGCGCGGCGTATCCGGCGCGCGCCAGATCGAAGGCGCCGAGATCGCGCTGACCACCGCGGGCGCGATGACCTGCGGCAGCGCCATGATCCTGAGGAACTGACATGCAACAGACCGCCTATAACAAGCCGCTGCCCGTGCCCGATTCCGAGAGCACGCCATTCTGGGACGGCATGCGCGAGCATCGCCTGATGCTGCAGCGCGTGGCGTCGACCGGCGAGCATCTGTTCCCGCCCGTCACCTTCAGCCCGGGCTCGCTGGAGAAGCCGGAATGGGTCCAGGCCAGCGGCAAGGGAACGGTTTTCAGCTGGATCGTCGTGCGCCACCCGGTGCCGCGCGACATCTATGCGGACGAGGTTCCCTATGTCGTCGCGCTGATCGCGCTCGACGAAGGCTGCCGGATGACGGGCAATATCGTCGACTGCGCGCCGGAGGACGTTCGCGCCGGCATGCCGGTCGAGATCGTCTACAACCAGGTCACGCCCGAGATCACCTTGCCGGCGTTCCGGCCCGCGGAGGCCTGAGCCATGGCGTCCCCGCCCGTCGCGGATCCGTTCGCCGCGTCTCCGTTGCTGCGCCGGTTCGGCGAGATGACGCGCGAGGCGCTGGAGGCGCACCAGCTCCGCAAGGTGCAGGCGCTGTGCGCGCGGCTCTATGCGAAGAGCGATTTCTATCGCGCGAAGATGGACAAAGGCGGGCTGAAGGGCGGCACGGTCGACAGCCTCGATCGCTTCGCCAAGGCGTTTCCGACCTCGGCCAAGGCCGATTTCCTTGCCGACCAGCAGGCCGCGCCGCCCTTCGGCACGCGGCTGGGCGTTGACCGAAGCGAGGTCGTGCATATCAGCATGACCAGCGGCACCTCCGGCCAGGGGCAGGAGATTTATGGCCGCACCCAGCGCGACGTGCATATGCTCGGTTATCTCCATGCGCTGCCCTGGTACATGGCCGGGCTGCGCCAGGGTGATACCGCGATCAACTGCGTGCCCGCCGGCGGACTGACGACGGGCGGATGGGGGCCGGGGGAGGCGATCCGCATCGTCGGTGCCACCGGATTCCATGTCGGCGGCAACACCTCGACAGAGGCCAAGATCGACCTGATGCTGAAGCTGGGCGGCATCCATTTCATCTACGCCTCGACCAATTATCTCCACACGCTGACCGAGGCGCTGCTGGCGCGCGGCATCTCCCCGCGCGAGGCGTTTCCCGGCATGCACGGTCTCTTCATCGCGGCGGAGGGCTATCCGCTGGAATGGGCGGCGAAGATCGAGGAACATTGGGGCTGCCGGCTGCAGGAAGGCTATGGCAGCACCCAGCTCAACGGTTTCGGCGGCTCGACCGGATCGGCAGGCGTGTTCCGCGCAAATGGCGAGCGCGGGCTGATCCGGCTGTTCGAATGGGAGCATCTGATCGAGATCGTCGATCCGGAAACCGGCGCGCCGGTCCTCCCCGGCGAACTGGGCGAGATGGTCGTGACCAATTTGTCGGTCGAGGGCAGCCCGGCGGTCCGTTTCCGCACCGGCGACGCGGCCCGTTTCGTGCCGTGGCAGGAATGCGGCGGGGCGGCATGGAATGCGATCGAATGCGGCACGATCGGCCGGTTCGACGACATGATGAAGATCCGCGGCAACAATATCTGGCCGTCGATGTTCGATGCCGCCGTCTTCGCGCATGCCGAGGTCGGCGAATATAAGGGTCGCGTCTACACGCGCGACGGCAAGACCGAGGTCGAGGTGAAACTCGCGGTCGCCGAGCATCGGTCCGACCTGTCGGCGGAGGCGCGAGACCGCCTGATCCAGTCGGTCCGCGCCGCGATCAAGGAACGCAGCAACATGTGGGTGGACGTGTGCGAAGTGCCGCGCGCCGAGTTCCAGGGCTTTGCCTACAAGGCGCGCCGCTGGACCGACGAGCGCCAGGACGGCTACCGGCTTTAGGAGAGCGGCGATGAGCGACGGCAAGGATGAAGACGCGCTGCTGGCCGAGATGCTGGCATTGGCCGATCGACTGGCAAAGAGCGAGGATGCGCTGCTCGTCGGGCAATATGCGTATCTGCGCGCACGCGTGGCGGCGCTGATCGAGCTGCGCAGCTTCGGCGCGGAGATCGCGGCGTGACCGGCATTTCGCGTTTCGCGCTCGACGGGCAGGTCGCGGTCGTCACCGGGGGCGGGGGTGGCCTCGGCTCCGCGGGCGCGCTTGCGCTGGCGGAGGCCGGTGCGGACGTCGCGCTGATCGCGCGCAACCGTGCGAAGCTGGAGGATGCGGCCCGCGCGGTCGAGGCGTCGGGCCGGCGTGCGATGATCGTCGAGGCCGATGTCTCCGATGCCGACGGCATGATCGCCGCGGCGACGGAGATCGAAACGGCGTTCGGCCGGATCGACATATTGTTCAACAATGCCGGCATCACCAATCCCCAGTCGGTGCTGGACATCGCGCCGGAAGAATTCATGCGCATCCTGGAGGTGAACGTCGCGGGTGCATTCCACGCGATCCGTGCCTTCGCCAGGCCGATGATCGCACGCGGTTACGGGCGGATCATCAACATGGGTTCGATCCTGTCGGGCCGCGGCATGGCGAACCGGGGCGCCTATTGCGCGTCGAAGGCCGGGCTCGCCAATCTGGGCGCCGCCTGCGCCTTCGAGTTCGGGCCGTCCGGCGTCACCGTCAACACGCTCGGCGCGACGGTGATCGTGACCGACCTCAACCGCGAACTCGTCCGCACCCAGCCCGATCTCTACGCCAAGGTGGTGCAGCGCACGCCGCTGGGCCGGCTGGGCGAGGTCGAGGATCTGATGGGCGCCCTGCTTTTCCTCGCTTCTCCCGCGGCCGGCTTCGTCACCGGCCAGACCCTTTTCGTCGACGGCGGATACACCGCCGGCTGAACCGCCAAAGACAGGTATCCATGACCACATCTCTCAAGACCCTCTTCGACCTGACGGGCCGCACCGCGCTGGTGACCGGCGGATCGCGTGGCCTCGGCCTCACCATGGCTGAGGCGCTCGGCGAGTTCGGCGCGCGCGTCATCCTGACGGCGCGCAAGCAGGGCGAACTCGACCAGGCCGTCGCGCATCTTCAGGCGCTGGGCATCGATGCCGGCGCGATCGCGGCCGATGTCGGCAATCCCGATGCGGCGGCGCAGGTCGTCGAACAGGTGAAGGCGGATGGCGGCAGGATCGACATCCTCGTCAACAATGCGGGCACGTCCTGGGGATCGAAGACGGAGGAGATGCCGCTCGACGGCTGGAACAAGCTGATGGCGGTCAACCTGACCGGTCCGTTCCTGATGGCGCAGGCGGCGGCGCGCGAATTCATGATCCCGGCGGGGTGGGGGCGGATCGTCAACATCGCGTCGGTCGAAGGGCTGCTCGGCCATCATCCCCGGATGATCGGCACCATCGCCTATAATGCGAGCAAGGGCGGGCTGATCAACTTCACCCGCGCGCTTGCCGCCGAATGGGGCGCGCTCGGCATCACCGTCAATGCGCTGGCGCCGGGTTATTTTCCGTCGAAGCTGACCGGCTACGTCATCGACAAGCATGGCGACGATCTGCGCAACGACACGCCGCGCGGGAAGCTCGGATGCGACGACGATCTGAAAGGTGCGGCGCTGCTGCTCGCATCGGACGCGGGCGCGCATATCACCGGTCAGGTTCTCGCCGTCGACGGCGGCGCCAGCATCATCTGACGGTCAGGAGGAGAGGCAGAATGAACGCACTCAGCCGTTTCGGTACGAAATACCCGTTCCATCCCTATCCGACCGGCTGGTTCAGCGTCGGCTTCGCCGACGATCTCGCCCCCGGCGACGTCCGGCCATTGCGCTATTTCGATACCGAATTGGTGCTGTTCCGCACCGAGAGCGGCGCCACAGTGGTAACCGACGCGCATTGCCCGCATCTGGGCGCGCATCTCGGTTACGACAGCTGGGTGGAGGGGGAGACGATCGTTTGCCCGTTTCATCAATGGCGCTACGATACGAGCGGCAGATGCGTCCATGTGCCCTTCGCCAAGGCGATTCCGCCGCGCGCGAAAGTACGGACCTGGCCGACGGTCGAGCGCGGCGGGATGATCTTCGTCTGGCACGATCTGTCCGGCCGCCCCGCGCTGTGGGACCTGCCGGTCTATGACGAGAGCCGCCGTATTCCCGATGCCGGATTCCGTAAGCTCCACGACGATTTCGGCGCCGCGCATCCGCAGGATGTGTTCGAGAACGGCGTCGACTTCGCGCATTTCCCGGGCGTGCATTCGACCGGACGGGCCGTGTCCGACGGCGAGATCCGGATGGAGGGGCATCGCCTCTTCAGCCCGGTGCGCATCCTGCCGGCGGGCTATGAGGGTAGGGTCGAGAACGCGACCGAGGGATCGACGGTCAATTCGGAAGTCGTCGGCGGCGGCCTCTCCCGCGTGGAAAGCCGGACGCCGCACGCGCCGGGCATCAACACCATCTATTATGTCTCGGTCACGCCGGTGGATGCGTCGCTCAGCCATTATTACGTCCATCAGTTCTTCCTGATCGACGACGACTGCCCGATGTCGCGCGAGGAGATCGCCCGCTTCACCGCGCTCGCGGCGGAGCATGGGCTGCGCGAGCAATATAGCGACGGCAAGATCTGGCCCCACAAGGCCTATGTCGCCCAGCCGATGCTGACTTCGGCGGACGGGCCGATCCTGAAATATCGCGAATGGTACAAGCAATTCCATCCGGCGGTGTGAGGGGGGCTCCCTGAACCTAAAACCCAACCGTCATGCCAGCCCTTCGACTGCCCGCCAGGGCGGGCGCTCAGGATAAACTGCGCCTTCGGCGCAGGCTGGCATCTGCCACAGGATTAAGCGCGATCTGGTTGGGAGATGCCAGCCTGCGCTGGCATGACGGTGGATGGGCCAGCGACTTTAACCCCCGGCCAGCTCCTCCAGCACCGTCGCGAAACGCTGCTGCGCCCGTTCGACATATCGCAGATGCGTCAGGATCTTCGCGCGACCGGCCATAGCACCGTCGAACGCGATCGCCGCCGCCTCCTCCGGGCCGATCGAATCTGCCGGTGCGGGGCGGTCCGGATCGACGCTGTCGAAGATGCGCGTCGCGACCGCGCCGGGCATCAGCAAGGATGCGCCGACCGACGTGCCATCCAGTTCGCCTTGCAGCGCCTCGACCATCGGCCAGAGCGCATGTTTGGTGGCGCAATAGGCGGCAAGGCCGGGTGCCGCGATCATCGAACCGGTCGATCCGGTCACGATCACCTGCGCGGGCTCGTCCAGCGCGATCATGCGCGGGACAAAGGCCTGGAGCGTCACGACCGCGCCGATCACGTTGACGTCGAACAGCAAACGCCATTCGGCGGGCGGCATGGCGAGCAGGTCGCCAGTGCGCAGGATGCCCGCATTGGCGAAGAGCAGAGCGATCGGCGGCAGGTCGGCGATGTCGGCGGCGAATGCCGCCATCGCATCGGCATCGGTCACGTCGATGCATTGGACGAGATGCCGTACGCCCGCCTGGTCGAGCGAGGCCGTCAGCCGTTCGAGCCCCGCAGCATCGCGATCGCAGGCGGCGACCGTCATACCCTGCGCCGCGGCATGCAGCGCCAGTGCGGCGCCGATACCTGAGGCCGCGCCGGTGACGACCGCCGTCCGCCCCGCCAGCATCACCGGAAGTGCGGAATCACATGCGTGCCGATCTTGCGCAGCGTTTCGAGCTGCGCCCATTGCGGCACTGTACCCATATTGGTCATGAATAGGATCTCGTCCGCACCTGCCGCAGCGAGTTGCTCGACATAGCTTATGCAGTCCGCGACGCTGCCATAGGCGTTCTTTGCGCTCAATATGCCTTCGCTCGGGCGACGTCCGTCCTCGTCCGCACGCAGGTCCATCGTCAGCGTTTCCGACGCGAGCTTGGTCGTGATGATCGTGTCGGTGCCTTCGACGAGCAGTTCCTCGCCCCATGTCTCGGGCTCGGGCTTTGGGCCACCGCCATACCAGTAATTCAGCGACTCGTAGAAATAGCGCTGGCCACGGATGCCGATCTTGCGCGCCTGCGCGGCATCGTCGAGCACGATGGTCGGGCAGAGCGCGGCGAGATGCTGGATCGGGCGATAGCCGACCTGATCGGCCGGATCGCGGCCAACCCATGCGTCGCGATAGAGCTTGTTCTTCTTCGCCACTTCCTCCGGGCCGCCAAAGCCCAGGACGAGCGCGCCCAGGCCACGCTGGCCGGCGCGCACCAAAGTGTCCGGATTGGTGCAGGCCAGATACATCGGCGGATGCGGATCCTGATAGGGCTTGGGGTGGATCGGGCGCGGCGGCACCGTGATGTGCGGTCCGTTATGCTCGACCTCGTCCTGCACGAACATCTTGGGGATCAGGTACATCGCCTCGTCGATCAGCGGCTGAAGTTCCTTCAGGTCGTAGCCATAGGCGCCGGCCTCCTGCTGGCTGCCGCCCTTGCCGATGCCGAAATGGACGCGGCCCTTGGACAGCAGGTCGAGCGTCGCGATGCGTTCGGCCACCTTGATCGGGTGGTTCATCGCCGGCATCAGGCAGACCACGCCGTGACCGATCCCGATCCGCGATGTCTTGCCCGCGATATAGGCGAGGAAGGTCTCCGGCGCGCTCATATGCGCATAATGGGTGAGCGACGTGTGCTCCACGCTCCAGATCACGTCGAAGCCCAATTGCTCCGCCAACAGGGCCTGTTCGACCAGTTCATCGAACACCTGGCGTTCGCCGCGTGGCGAGGCATCGTCGGTCTGCGCTTCGAAAATAAGGGAAAATCGCATCGTCACTCTCTCGAATTCTGTTCTCGCAGTGACCCTCGACTTGGTGCCCCCCGCTTTCAAATGCCGTTTGGCGGCGCGACCGTTAGCGTCTGAGCATCGCTGGGCTGTGTGATTGCCGGAATGCGATCGCTGCCATCGGACTTGGGCACTCGACCCTGTGCGCCGCGCGGACCTAGGTCCGCGGAAACGGAGCCTTGGAGTCAGACATGAGCAACCCGATCAGAATCGTAGGCATCGGTGGAACGGCGCGGCCCGGATCGAGCAGCGAGCGCGTCGTGCGCCACGCGTTGGCCGCCGCCGAGGCTTTGGGCGCGGAGGTCGAGCTGTTCGACGGGCCGTTCATCGCCAGCCTGCCGCTCTATATACCCGACCGGGCCGAGCGCACCGATGCGGAGCGCCGCTTCGTCGAGGCGGTGCGCGGCTGCGACGGCATCATCGTCGGTTCGCCCGGCTATCACGGCAGTCTGTCGGGCCCGATCAAGAACATCCTCGATCTGCTGGAGGATCTATCGCGCGACGAACGGCCCTATCTCGACGGCCGCGCCTTCGGTGCGATCGTGACCGCCTATGGCTGGCAGGCATGCGGGACGACTTTGGTTGCGATGCGATCGATCGCCCATGCGTTGCGCGCCTGGCCGACGCCTTTCGGTGCCGCGGTCAACGCATCGGGGCCGCTGTTCGACGAGAATGGCGACTGCCTCGATCCGAAGGTTGCCGAGCAACTCGCGATCGTCGGGCGGCAAGTGGCCGATTTCGCACGCTGGCGCCGGTCCGACCTCGCGGCCTGATGCCGGGTGGCGAAGGGGTTGATCGCTCATTGGCAATAGAGGGGGCGGGGGCCTGCCGATAGACGGGCGGGATCGCGGCCCGACCGTTGCTGAGAGGATCCCCATGCGCGAAGCCCTTATCGTCTCCACTGCCCGTACCCCGATCGGCAAGGCCTATCGCGGCGCGTACAATGATGCGGAGGCGCCTTTGCTGTCCGGCCATGTCGTGGCCGAAGCGGTGCGGCGCGCGGGCATCGATCCGGCGCGAGTGGAAGATGTCGTGATGGGCTGCGCCGCGCAGCAGGGCACGCAGGGGTATAATATCGGCCGGCTGACCGCGGCGGCGGCGGGCCTGCCGGCGAGTGCTGCCGGCATGTCGGTCGACCGCCAATGCGCATCCGGCCTGATGGCAATCGCGACGGCTGCCAAGCAGATCGTCTATGACGGGCTGGAGGTCGCGGTCGGCGGCGGCGTCGAAACGATCAGCCTGACGCAGAATTCGCACAAGAACGGCTATCGCGCCCAGTCCGGCGCGGTGACCAGGCACAGCCCGCATATGTATATCGCGATGCTCGAAACTGCCGAGCTCGTCGCCGACCGCTATGGCGTCAGCCGCGAAGCGCAGGACGCCTATTCGCTGCAGAGCCAGGAGCGCACCGCGGCGGCCTATGCCGCCGGCCGTTACGATGCCGAACTGGCACCGCTGACGACGACGATGCTGGTGACCGACAAGGCGACCGGCGCAGTGAGCGAGCATATCGTGACGCTCGATCGCGACGAAGGGCCACGCGCCGGCACCACGATCGAGGGATTGTCGGGGCTGAAGCCGGTCTGGGGCGGCGGCGAACTGACCGGGCCGGGGCGCTTTGTCACGGCCGGCAATGCCAGCCAGCTTTCGGACGGCGCTGCGGCTTGCCTGCTGGTCGAGGCCGGCGTGGCTGCACGCGAGGGGCTTCAGCCGCTGGGTGCCTATCGCGGCATGGCGATTGCTGGCTGCCCGCCCGAGGAAATGGGCATCGGTCCGATCTACGCGGTGCCGAAACTGCTCGCGCAGCATGGGCTGTCGGTCGACGATATCGGCCTCTGGGAATTGAACGAGGCCTTCGCGGCGCAGGTCATTCCCTGCCGCGACCGGCTGGGCATTCCCGACGATCGCCTCAATGTGGACGGCGGCGCGATCGCGATCGGGCATCCGTTCGGCATGTCGGGCGCGCGCATGGTCGGTCATGCCCTGATCGAGGGCAAGCGCCGCGGCGTCCGCCATGTGGTCATCACCATGTGCGTGGGCGGCGGCATGGGGGCGGCCGGGCTGTTCGAAGTGCTGTGATGGCATCGCGCGCACCCATTCCGCTGCCGCATTCGTTCATCGCCTCGCCCGAGCAGATCATCGACGAGGCGCGCAACGGGCGGATGTTCATCCTGGTCGACGACGAAGATCGCGAGAATGAGGGCGACCTGATCATTCCGGCGCAGATGGCGACGCCGTCGGCGATCAATTTCATGGCGAAGCATGGCCGCGGACTTGTCTGCCTTGCGCTCGCCAAGTCGCGCGTCGACCAGCTCGGCCTCGACCTGATGAGCCGCGCCAACGGCACCCAGTTCGAAACCGCCTTCACCGTTTCGATCGAAGCGCGCGAAGGCGTGACCACGGGCATTTCGGCGGGCGATCGTGCGCGCACCATTGCGGTCGCGATCGACGCGGCCAATGGACCGGAAGAGATCGTGACCCCTGGTCATGTCTTTCCGCTGGTCGCGCGCGAGGGTGGCGTGCTCGTCCGCGCCGGCCATACCGAGGCGGCCGTGGACGTTTCCCGTCTGGCTGGCCTCAATCCGTCGGGCGTGATCTGCGAAATCCTGAACGACGACGGCACCATGGCGCGTCTCGACGATCTGATCCCGTTCGCGCAGCGTCACGGATTGAAAATCGGCACGATCCGCGATCTCATCGCCTATCGTCGCCGGCACGACCATCTCGTCCAGCGCCGTGCAGAAATGCAGTTCGAGAGCCGCTGGGGCGCCGATTGGAAGATCATCAGCTATCGCAACACGGTGACCGGCAACGAGGTTGTCGCGCTGGTCAAAGGCGCGATCGATCCCACCCAGCCGGTGCTGGTGCGCATGCACGTTCATTCGCCGCTCGCCGATCTGTTCGCGGAGGAGGATGGCCGATCGGGCATGCTCGATCGCGCAATGATGGCGATCGCAGAGGTGGGTTCGGGCGTGCTGGTCGTGCTCAGTTCGCCCGCGCCCGATCTCGTCGCCTGCATTATCCGGGCACGACAGGACGGTCGCGAGGAAAGCGGCGGGCGCCGGATCGCGCTGCGCGAATATGGCATCGGCGCGCAGATCCTGACCGATCTCGGCATCCACCGTATCACGCTGCTCAGCAACAGCGACACAAATTATGTCGGCCTCGACGGCTACGGAATCGAGATCGTCGGGCAAAGGCCACTGCTCGCCGCCGACTAATCTTGCAATCTTATATACAATATGTTCGTTTAACGAGAATCAGAGACAGGAGAGCGCCATGACTGACATGCTCATTCGGAACGGAACGGTGGTCGATGGCACCGGTGCGCCGTCCTATACCGCCGATATCCGCATCGCCGATGGCGTCATTGCCGAAATCGCTGCCGGCCTTGCGCCGGTCGATGGCGAGCGCGTGGTCGATGCGGAGGGCTGCATCGTCTCTCCCGGCTTCATCGAGCCGCATACCCATATGGATGCGGTCATGTGGTGGCAGCCCAGCCTCGATCCGCTGCCCGGCTATGGCGTGACTACGATCGTGATCGGCAATTGCGGTTTCACCGCGGCGCCGGTCCATTCCGACCCCGAAGTCCGCATGGAGATGGTCAAGATCTTCTCCTTCTTCGAGGAAGTTCCCGAAAAGCCGTTCCTCGACGTCCTGCCCTGGGATTGGAGCAGCTGGTCCGAATATTGGGCGTCGATGAGCGAGAAGTGCCGCGTCTCGACCAATGTCGCGGGCTATGCCGGCCATATCGCCATCCGCCTGGCGGTGATGGGCATGGATGCGTGGACCCGTGTTTCCACGCCCGAAGAGATTCGCAAGATGTGCGCGCTGCTGGAGGATGCGATCGATGCCGGCGCGCTCGGCATGTCGTCCAACCTGATGGATCACGACAGCAAGGATCGTCCGGTGCCCAGCCTGGTCGCCGACGATGCCGAATGGTCCGCGCTGATCGGCGTGCTGGCCAGCCGTCCGGGCAGCCAGCTTCAGGTGATCCTCGACACCTTCTTCAAGCTGAAGGCGCCCGAGCAGATGGAGCGGCTGGGCAATCTGTGCCGCGATCGCGGCGTGCGCGTCCAGATGGCGGGCGCGGGCGGGTTGCTGCGCTTCCAGGATTCGATCCGCGAGAAAATGTGGGAGATCACCGCGAAGCAGAAGAAGGAAGGCCTCGATTTCTGGCCGAGCTTCGCGCACGTCCCGCCGACGACCGCGCTGAATTTCTTCACCAGCTCGTCCTTCGCCCAGGCCAATGAATATGTCTGGCACGAAGTCGTGCAGGCGAAGACGGCGGAAGAGAAGGTCGCGCTGCTCGAAGACCCCGATTTCCGGGAGCGTGCGCGCGATAGCTGGGACAACAAGGCGTTCAAGCAATCGCTGGTCGCCAATCCGCACATGATGCTGCTGATGGATTCCGACACCGGCGCCGGCCCGCTCGGCCTCAGCCTGAAAGAGCTTGCGGAGCAGCGCGGCGTCCATCCGGCGGATGCGCTGGCGGACTGGGTGCTGGCGAACGGCGTGAATTCGATCGTCAACCGCGTGCCGCATCCAATGGCTTATGAACAGACCGTCGAGATGCTGAAGGACAGCAAGACCGTCGCCAACATCTCCGATGCCGGCGCACACGGCCAGATGCTGTGCGGCGGCGGCGAGAATATGCTGCTGCTCACCACCTATGTGAAGAACAACGATCTGACCCTGGAAGAGGCGATCCACGTCCAGACCGGCAAGCAGGCCGAGCATTTCAACTTCGGTGATCGCGGCGTGCTGAAGACCGGCTATCGCGCCGACATCGCGGTGTTCAAGCTCGACGAGATCGAGGCACGTCCGCTCAAGCGCGTCTTCGACGTGCCCGATGGCAATGGTGGCTTCACCTGGCGCTTCACGCGAGATGCCGCGCCGATGCGTCTGACGCTCGTCAATGGCGTGCCGACGTTCGACAATGGGGAATTCACCGGTGCTCTGCCCGGCGAGTTCGTCGGCCCGGTCATCCGCAAGGTCGCATCGGCGGCTGCCTGAAAGAGCGGCGCGTAACGGAGAGGGAATAAAAAATGAAAGAGGATGATCTGCCGTATCTGCAGCGCGGACGGAAAAAGGTCGAGACGACGAGCAGCGTGCTCATCAGCTCGTCCAAATATATGAACGAATATCGCATCCGCGAATGGGTCACGACCCAGTGCCTCAAGCGCAACGGGCGCGATTATCCGACGACCTTTGGTATTCCCGCGCTGATCGATGCTGTGCGGGAAGTGCAGGATCACGAGCGGATCGAGGTGCTGTTCGACGAGGCGCGGCGCGGCTGGCCGGAATTCGACACATGGCTGGACGAACGCTGGCTTGCCCGGCTGACGCGCGAGGACATGAAATCCTGCCCCGAAGGATCGGTCGGCGGCATCTGGTACAAGCAGCTCGTCGGCGCGGGCATGCAGGTCGACATCATCCCGAGTTTCGAGCCGCGTTCGAGCTTCGAATATTTCTTCCTGCGCGGTGTCCAGATCCACGACATCATGCACATATTGAGCGGCGGCGGCTTCGACGGGATCGGGGAGATCATGCCCGCCTTCCTGAAATACGGGAACCTGTTCCGTCATTTCACGCCGGAACTGGCCGGGCTGCTCAACGTGCAGAACACCTTGCTCACCATCCCGATGTTCATGCGCGGGCCGCTTCACTATCCCGAGCTGTTCACGCGGATGTGGGATCTGGCGCATTATGCGATGAAGGTGGGTGAGCAATCCGACGCGCTTTTCATTCCGCGCTACGAGGATTGGCTCGATCTTCCGCTCGAGAAAGCGCGACGCAAATTCGGCGTACGCGGTGCGCGGACGATCGATACGTCGCGCGAATCGGACTTCTGGGACGAGCGCACGCCGAGCTTCGATCCTTTGCCCGACGAACCGCAGGCAGTGGCCGCGGAGTAGGGGGCTGTCGTCATTCCGGCTTTCGCCGGAATGACGTTTTATTGGTTCGTCACGGGAAGCGGCGGGAGAAACTCTCCCGCCGTTTTTCGTTCACCAGCCTTCTATCTCGGCCAGCCCGATCGCCTCGACCACCGCCAGTGCCTTCGCCAGAGAATCTGCCTCGGCGGGTAGGCGCGGCGAGCGGGGATAGCCGCCCGCAAGGCCGAAATGTTCGAGCAGCGCTTTGGTCACGCGAATGCCGCCATTGCCGTAAAGCGCCATGAACAGCCGCATCAGCTTGCCCCAGCGCTCCAGAAAGGCTGCGTTGTCGCCGGCTCTGGCGGCCTCGATCACGCCCATGCAGAGCCTTGGCGCGATATTGCCTTCGGAGGACAGAAAACCCTGGGCACCGAACGCCAGCGCCATCGGCGCCTGATGCGGGCCGCCGACGCAGATGTCGATCCGGTCGCCCAGCGCATCGGCCAGCGTGCGCAGATAATTGGGATCCTGGTGGCTGACATTCAGCCCGATCAACTGGGTGTGGCGATCGAACAGTTCGATGATCACCTGGGCGGGAATGACATAACCCACCGATTGATGCGTGGAGAGGACGGATGGGATGTCTGTGTTCGAGAGGACCTCGCTGAAATAGGCGTCCAGCTCGCGCGGGGTGGGGGCATGACCATGACCGACGTCGAGCGAATAGACTTGCGCCGCGTCGACGCCCGCGCTTTTTGCCTGCTCAAGAAACGCGATCATCTGGCCTGCGGTCCGGGGTTCCACGCCCATGGCGCGGATCGGCGCGCGGCCCTTGAGTTCCTCCACCGCGATGGTCAGCAGGCGGCCGGTTTCTTCCTGCGACAGTGTATAGCCCTCACCGCTGCCGCCACCGCCGACATAGACTCCGATGCCCGCATCGCCGAGTTTGGCAAGGTGACGGCGCAATGCTGCTTCGTCGATCGCGCCATCGGCAGCGAAGGGCGTGATGCTGATGGTGAAGCACTGATAACGTGCGACGTCGCTGGCCATGGTCTCTCCTTGCAAAGATTCAGTGTGCGCTTATTGCAGTGGATCAGGAAATTCGGTGTAATCCGATGGAATTCACAAGTGCGGCGATCGGCATGATCGGCCCAGGGGGAGCCCGGTTTTGACCACAGGCACGACCAAGCGTCGGTTGCGACAGCCGCGAGTGGCTGAAATCGTTGCGTCCAGCCTGCGTTCGCGCATCCTGTCCGGCGCACTGTCCGACGGCGATCTTCTGCCAAAGCAGGAGGAGCTGCTTGCCGAATTCGGCGTCAGCCCGCCCTGTATCCGCGAGGCATTCCGGATTCTGGAGACCGAAGGGCTGATTACCGTCATCCGCGGCAATGTCGGCGGCGCGGTCGTCCATGTCCCGCATTCGGGCACGGCCGCCTATATGCTCGGCCTTGTGCTCGAGGCGCGAAACGTCACGCTCACCGACCTGCTCAACGGCATGCGCCTGCTGGAGCCCGCCTGTGCTGCGGAGGCTGCGTTGCGCCCGGATCGCGGGACGACGGTGTTGCCCAAGCTGCGCCAGAATATCGATGCCTGCATGGCGGCCGTCGACGACCCCAGCACCTTCATCGGCCTTGCGCGCGCCTTCCACACCGAACTGGTCAACCACTGCGGTAACGAGACGATGAGCCTTGTCGTCGGCGCGCTGGAGAAGCTCTGGTCGGCGCAGGTCGATCTGCTGGCGCTCAACAAATCGGTGCATGGCACATTTTCCGATCGTTCGGTCCGCCTGTCGCTCGCGCACGAGCATGAGCGAATCTACCGCGCCATCGAAGAGGGTGATTCGCTGAGCGCCGAACGTGCGATCCGCGAACATTATTCGGGCGGCGGCGGCGAACGTCGTCACGGCTTCAGCACCGACGTCACGATCAAGGCCGACACGCTGCGCGCCTGATCGGGGTTCAGAGATCGAGCCAGCGTGCGACGTCGCCGGCTGCGGCGCGCGGGCGTGGTGCCGCTTCCTCGGCGATGCTGCCGACCAGGATGACGCCCGCCACCTTCTCGCCTTCGGCAAGATCGAGCAATGCGGTCGCCTGGTCGTCATAGGCGTGCCAGCCGGTCAGCCAGTTGGCGCCATAGCCCATTGCATGCGCGCCGTTCAGCACGTTCATGCAGACCGCGCCGGCCGACAGCCACTGCTCCCATTCCGGCACCTTGTGGCCCGGTGTTGCCGCCGAAACGACGACGACGACGAGCGGAGCGGAGCTGAGCTTGCGTGTGCTCACGCGGACCTTGGCGGCGTCCTCGCGCGCATCCGCGAGCTCCATCAGCCGGGCGACCCATTTATCCTTGGCGTCGCCGGCGATCAGGATCAGGCGCCACGGGCTGAGACGGCCATGATCGGGCACCCGCAAGGCGATCTCGACCAGGCGATCGATTTCCTCGCGGTCGGGGCCTGGCGCGACCAGCGCGTCCGGTTGAGGGGAGCGGCGCAGGGCTAGCCTGTCGGTTGCCGATGGGGCGGCCTGGCTGTTCGTGGTGACGGTCAAGCGGTCTCTCCTCTGGCCATCTCTGAATATCTATCTTTAATAGTAAAGGGTCGGATGCCCGACCAGCGCTCGTTTGGCAATGCGCCGATCTCCAGTTTGACGACCAAGAGCGAATCGCCTATCATATAAAAGATAGAGAGAAATAAGATCGATGCGAGATCGCCGCGATTTTATGCCTTTCCGAGCAATCGCAGGCTGACGGCGTAATCGTCGGTCGCAACATGGAGGGACGATGATGAACGCAATCCCGCTCCGCTTCGCGGACGTGCGACTTGGGCAGTCGGTGGAATTCGATGGTCCCATCAATCCGGACGCGTCGATGGGCGAAAGGGTCTGCGAGATGGTCCGTAAATGGTCGGGCGCGTCGGCGGCTTCGCTGGTTTCCATGCATGCGCCCGACGATGGCTTCGCACCCGAGCATGTCGCAGGCCGCGTAATGGCACGCCATCTGGACGGCAGCAATCGTGCCGATGTCGAAGTGGTGATGCGCGCGCGCGACACGTGCGGAAAGGCGGTGGTCCGTGTGGCGCTTGGCTGATGGCCCGGGTGCCGCGGCGGCAACTCCGATCTGGCCAGCGCCGGCCGATCGGAGCATAAAGCCGGACATGTCCAAATCCCTGACGCCAAACGTCCCCCGCGAGGTCGCAACGCTGCGGACCCTGCGGATCGCCAAGCATTTCCCATTCTTCCTCGCTGTTGCCGAGGAGCAGAATCTGCACCGTGCCGCCGAGCGGCTCAACATCGCGCAATCGGCGCTGTCGCGCCGGATCGCCGATCTTGAGCGGGAGCTTGGCGATGTCGAGCTGTTCGAACGCCAGGCACGCGGCGTCGCGATCACGCCTGCTGGCCAGACGCTGGCCAAGGACGTTCGGCGTATCCTGATGTCGATCGAGGAGGCCCGCCGCAATGTCCGGCGGATCGCCGATGGCGATCTCGGCACGCTGCGTGTTTCATTCTCCGAAGCGATGCTGCGCCGCCCCGTACTGCCCGCGGTGTTGCGCGAATTCCGCAGTCTCTATCCGGCCGTTGAGCTTCGCGCCTTTCCGTTGACGTCGGATGCGCAGCGCAGCCGTTTGCTCGCCGACGAGATCGATGTCGCCTTCGTGATCGACGAGGCCACCGACGCCGATCAGTTCGACAGGCTTCCCGTCGGGCAGGATCGCTTCATGCTGGCCCTGCCGGCGGATCATCCACTCGCCGCGCTTCCCGCCGTCCGACTCAGCGATATCGCGTCGGAGCCGTTGCTCTGGCCCGCCCGCCATATCTCGCCGCGCCTGTTCGACCGGATGATCGCGGCGTTCGATGCGCGCGGCGTTTCGCCGAATATCGCGGTCGAGGTCGCTGCGGTGGACATTGCCTATGAACTGGCAGCGGCAGGCATCGGGCTGGGCATCATCACTGCCGCGCGTGCCGACCGGACGCCGGCCGACATCGTGTTGCGCGAGCTCGTCGATCTCGATCTGCCGCTGCCGATCAGCATGTTGTGGCCCAAGGGCAGCGGTTCGCCGCTGATCGCGCGGTTTATCGAACTGGTGCAGCAGCGGTTGGCGGAAGAGGGATAGCGGACCAATCGTCATTCCGGCGAAAGCTGGAATCTCTCTGCCTGTTCGCCGCCGTACCAGAAGAAGTGAGATTCCGGCTTTCGCCGGAATGACGGGGAAAGGTCACCTGGCGAACCGCTCTGCAATCTCCCGCCCGACCCGCGCGACCTCGGTATTGGCCGTGGACAGCAAGTCGACCAGCGTGAAGAACCCATGCGCCATGCCGGGATGGTCGTGCAGCGACACCCGCACGCCGGCCGCCGCCAGCGCGTCGGCATAGGCCAGGCCTTCGTCATGCAGCGGGTCGCAGCCGGCAAGGACGATGATCGCTTCCGGAAGGCCATTCAGGCTGGCCGCTGCGAGCGGCGTCGCTTCGGGATGATCGCGGTCAGCCTGCGGCACATGATGATCCCAGAACCACTGCATGTCGGCAGCCGAGATCAGATAATCGCCCTTACCGAAGCGAACATAGGAGTCGCGTCCGAAATCGGGCGAAAGCACGGGGTAGAGCAACACCTGCAGGTCGATCCTCGGCCCGCCGCGATCGCGCGCGCGCAGGGCAAGCGCGGCGGCGAGATTGCCTCCGGCGCTGTCGCCCATCACCGCCAGCGGCCCGTCTGTCGCATATGCCTCCAGCGCGGCCCAGGCGTCGTCGAGCGGCTGGGGGAAGGGATGCTCGGGCGCGAGCCGGTAATCGACGCTCACCACTTCCGCGCAGCTCTCATGTGCCAGCTGCCGGCAGACCGGATCGAAACCGTCGAGCGTGCCGAACACCCAGCCGCCGCCATGGAGGTAGAGGATGCGACCGTGCGCGCTTTCGCCGGCGACATAATGGCGGACACGGATCGGGCCATTGGGCCCGTCGATCGTCGCGTCGCGCATCGTCTGCACCGGCGCGCCGCGATCTTTCGGCAGCGCGGCCTGTCCCTCGGCAAAGCCACGCCGCGCGTCGGTGGGCGATCCGCTCGAAAAGCCGGGCAGGTTCAGCGCGTTGCGGCGATCGAGGATCGCCTGCATTTCGGGGTCGAGCGGTCCCATCGTCTCTCCTTTTCTCAAAGTGATGCTCGGAGGAGGGCGACGCAATCGCAATTGCCCAATTGCGATCCCTTCGATCGGCCTTCGACATTCGACGCCATCGGCGTACCGGCCCTAATGGACATGGTCATAAACGGATCGGGAGTGGGATGAGCGACGTTCTGATTGCGCGCGAAGAACTGGATTTCCTGTTGTGGAACTGGCTCGGTCTCGATCGGGTGATCGCGCGCCAAGCCGCCGACAGTGTCGATCGCGAAAGCGCGGATGCGATCCTCGATCTTTCGACGCGCCTGGCGGCCGACAGCTTCCTGACCCATTACAAGGATGCCGACCGCATCGAGCCGTCGCTGGACGGCGACGGCGTCCATGCGTTGCCGGCGATCGGCGCCGCGCTCGGCGCCTATGCCGAACTGGGCCTGTTCTCCGCCAGCTTCCCAGTGGAGCATGGCGGCATGGGGCTGCCCAGCCTGCTGGCCAACGCGTCCTTCGCGCAGTTCCTGGCGGCCAATGTCGCGACCGCGGCCTATCCCATGCTCACCACCGCCAATGCGCGGCTGCTGCTGGCCTTTGCCAACGAAGCGCAGATCGAACAGTTCGCGCTGCCGCAGATCGACGGCCGCTGGTTCGGCACCATGTGCCTGTCCGAACCGCAGGCGGGATCGAACCTGGGCGACGTCTCGACGCGGGCGGTCGCCGACGGCACCGACGCGCTCGGCGATCGCTATCGGCTGAGCGGCAACAAGATGTGGATCTCCGGCGGGGATCACGACCTGTCGGAGAATATCGTCCACCTGGTGCTGGCCAAGGCGGTCGGTGCCGACGGCACGGTCGAGGCGGGCACGCGCGGCCTCTCGCTGTTCGTCGTGCCCAAGATCCTGCCCTCGGGCGAACGCAACGACATCGCGGTCGCCGGGCTCAATCACAAGATGGGCTATCGCGGCACGACCAATTGCCTGCTCAATTTCGGCGAGCGCGAGGGGGCGATCGGCTGGATCGTCGGCCAGCCGGGGCAGGGGCTGCCCCAGATGTTCAAGATGATGAACGAGGCGCGGATCGGCGTCGCGCTCGGCGCGGCGGCTTTGGGTTATCGCGGCTATCGCCACGCGCTGGCCTATGCCCGGGATCGCGCGCAGGGGCGGCCTCCCGGGGCGGGACCGGGGTCGTCGCAGCCGATCATCGGCCATCCCGATGTGCGCGACATGCTGCTTGCCGCCAAATGCTATGGCGAGGGCGCGCTGGCGCTCGTGCTCTATTGCGCGAAGCTGGTCGACGAGGCCGAGCATGATCCGGACGCAGAGACGCTGCTGGGACTGCTGACCCCGATCGCGAAGACATGGGCATCGGAATATGGCCTGGCGGCCAACGATATCGCGATCCAGGTGCATGGCGGTTACGGCTACACCCGCGACTTCGACGTCGAGCAGCTCTGGCGCGACAATCGGCTGAACCCGATCCACGAAGGCACGACCGGCATCCAGGCGCTCGATCTCGTCGGCCGCAAGCTGCGCGACGGAGCGGCGCTGGCTATCCTGCGCGGGCGGATCGCGGAGACGGTGGCTCGCGCCGCCGCTCGACCGGAACTGGCGTCTCTCGCCACGGATCTCGACGCCTGGTGGCAGCGGATTGCGGCTGCGGTCGAGGGGCTGAAGGGTGTCGACCCGGCGGTCATGGCGTCGAGCGCGACCGCGCTGCTGCGCGCCTTCGGCCATGGTGTCGCCGGCTGGTTATGGCTGGACCGCGCCCTGCTGTGCGTCGATTCGCCCGACGCGCCGTTCAAGGGCGGCAAGCTGTGGGCGTGCCGCTATTTCTTCGAACGCGAAATGCCGCGGATCGACGCCTGGCTCCGGCCCGTCGAAGCCCGCAGCGACCTGGTGGCCGCCGTGCCGGCCGATTTCCTGTAGATATTGGGAGGATTTGAAAGATGCCGATCGATCTGAGCGGTCGCGTGGCGATCGTGACCGGTGCCGGCGGGGGGCTGGGCCGCGCCCATGCGCTGCTGCTCGGCAAACGGGGCGCGAAGGTTCTGGTCAACGATCTGGGCGGCGCGCGCGACGGCAGCGGTGGCGACGGCACGATGGCCGAGGCTGTGGTCGAGGATATCCGCCGCGCGGGCGGAGAGGCGATCGCCAACGGCGCCAGCGTGACCGATGTGGATCAGGTGCAGGCGATGGTCGATCAGGCCATGTCGGCCTGGGGCAGCGTCGACATATTGGTCAACAATGCCGGCATCCTGCGCGACCGCACCTTCGCCAAGCAGGATCTCTTCGATTTCCGCACCGTGATCGAGGTGCATCTGATGGGATCGGTCAACTGCACCAAGGCGGTGTGGGGGATCATGACCGCGCAGAATCGTGGCCGCATCATGATGACCACATCGTCGTCGGGGCTCTACGGCAATTTCGGCCAGGCCCAATATGGCGCGGCCAAGATGGGGCTGGTCGGGCTGATGAAGACGCTCTCGCAGGAAGGGCGCAAATACGACATCCGGGTCAATTGCCTCGCGCCCTCCGCCGCGACGCGCATGACCGAGGACATCATGGACGAGGCGCAGCTTGCGGCGCTCGATCCGTCGTCGGTGTCGCCCGCGATGCTTGCTCTGGTCTGCGACGATGCGCCGAGCGGCGTCATCCTGTGCGCGGGGGCGGGCAGCATCGAGGCTGCGCACGTCACGCTGACGCGCGGCATCCATGTCGGCGCGGGTGAGGATGCGCCGGAGCGCGTGCTCGCCGGGCTGGATCGTATCGTCGACCGCAATGGGGAGATGGTGCCGCCGACCGGGCTGGAGCAGTCGCTCTACGAACTGTCGCGCGTGCCCGGATTGATGGCTGCCGCCGCCAATGGCTGACACGCTCGCCCCGGTCCGCGATGCGCACCGTTTCGATGAAGCCGGGCTGCTGCGCTGGATGGCGGCGAATATCGCCGATTTCGGCGGGCCGCTTTCCGTCGAGCAATTCTCCGGCGGCCAGTCCAATCCGACCTATCGCCTGCGTACGCCCGCCCGCGACTATGTGCTGCGCCGCAAGCCGCCCGGCATATTGCTGAAAGGCGCGCATGCCGTCGATCGCGAGTTCCGCGTGATCTCGGCTTTGCACGGCATCGGCTTTCCCGTGCCGCGTCCCTATGGGCTGTGCCTGGACGACGCGGTGATCGGCACCGCCTTCTACGTGATGGAGCTCGTCGAAGGTCGCAACTTCTGGGACACTGCCTTTCCCGATGTGCCGCGCGAAGAGCGGCCAGCCTATTTCGACGCGATGAACGCGACGATCGCACAGCTTCATTCGATCGATCCCGCCGCGATCGGGCTCGGCGATTTCGGCCGGCCCGGCAATTATTTCGAGCGTCAGGTCGGGCGATGGTCGCGCCAGTATCTGGAGGATTCCGACGCTGGGCGCGTGCCCGCGATGGACGCGCTGATCGAATGGCTGCCAGCCAACATCCCGCCCGGCGACGAGACCAGCATCGTCCATGGCGATTTCCGCTGCGACAATATGCTGTTCCACCCGACCGAGCCGCGTGTCGTCGCGGTGCTCGACTGGGAGCTTTCGACGCTCGGCCATCCGCTTGCCGACTTCGCCTATCATCTGATGGTCTATCGCATGCCGCCGGGCTTCTCGACCGGGCTGGCCGGCCTCGACCTGCCGGCGCTCAATATCCCGAGCGAGGATGAGTATGTCGCGGCCTATTGCCGGCGGACCGGGCGCGACGGGATCGAACGGCTCGATTTCCACCTCGCCTTCAGCCTGTTCCGGCTGGCCGCCATCATCCACGGCATCAAGGGGCGGATGATCCGCGGCACCGCATCGTCGCCCCAGGCGGCCGCCGCCGCCGAACAGCTCGACCGGATCGCCGAGCTCGCTTTGGCACAGACACGAACGGGGAACTGACGATGGATTTCACCTATTCGGAGCGCCAGACATATTGGCGCGATCGCGTTCGTGCCTTCATGACGGCTCATGTCGTGCCGGCGCAGGCGCGCTATCATGCCGAACTCGCCGAGGGACCGACGCGCTGGCGCGTGCTGCCGGTGATCGAGGAACTGAAGGAACAGGCGCGCGCCGAGGGTTTGTGGAACCTGTTCCTGCCGCCTTCGGCGCATGACAGCGGCGATTATCGCGGCGCGGGGCTGACCAATCTCGAATATGCGTCCTGCGCGGAAGAGATGGGCCGGATTCCCTGGGCGTCGGAGATATTCAACTGCTCCGCCCCCGACACGGGTAATATGGAGGTACTCCACCGCTACGGCACGCCGGAGCAGAAGGCGCGCTGGCTGGAGCCTTTGCTCGACGGCCGGACCCGATCCGCCTTTGCGATGACCGAGCCGGGCGTCGCCAGTTCGGACGCGACCAATATCGCGACCCGGATCGAGCGGCAGGGCGACGATTATGTGATCAACGGCCGCAAATGGTGGATCTCCGGCGCCGGCGATCCGCGCTGCAAGCTGATGATCGTGCTGGGGCTGAGCGATCCCGATGCCGAGCGGCACGCGCAGCACAGCCAGATATTGGTGCCCGTCGACACGCCGGGCGTGACCATCGGCCGGTCGCTGCCGGTCTTCGGCTTCGACGATGCGCCGCACGGCCATTGCGAAGTGACGTTCGAGAATGTCCGCCTACCCATCGCCGATATCGTGCTTGGCGAGGGACGGGGGTTCGAGGTGGCGCAGGGGCGGCTCGGGCCGGGGCGGATCCACCATTGCATGCGCGCGATCGGGCTTGCCGAGATGGCGCTCGACGCGATGGTCGCGCGGCTGCTGAGCCGCGAAGCATTCGGCAAAAGGATCGCGGATCATTCGATCTGGGAACAGCGCGTCGCCGAAGCGCGGATCGAGATCGAGATGACGCGGCTGCTGTGCCTGAAGGCGGCCGACATGATGGACAAGGTCGGCAACAAGGTGGCGCAGCTCGAGATCGCGATGATCAAGGTCGCGGGGCCGCGGCTGGCACTGAAGGTGATCGACGACGCGATCCAGGCGCATGGCGGGGCGGGCGTGTGCGACGATTTCCCGCTTGCGGCCGCCTATGCGCTGGCCCGGACGCTGCGCCTCGCCGACGGTCCGGACGAGGTCCACAATCGCGCCATCGCCCGGCTGGAATATCGCCGCGCCGGCGCGCGCTGATCGCTTTTTAGCGCTTCCATCTCGAGGAGAGCGAGATAGTATCAAAGATATAAAAGAAAGAGGGAGAGTTTATGGACGGGCGCATGCAGCCGGCCTTTGTCGGTATTCCCATGGGATGGCGCGGTGGCGCGTCCCGGGCGGTTCTGGTGGGTGGTGCGCCGCTGATGGCGCTAATGTTCGCAGCACTCGGCCCCGTCCTCCCCTCGATGGCGGAGCATTTCGGCGGGCGGACCGGCGGCGCCTTCGCCGCGCAGATGATCCTCACCATGCCCGCGATCGGCGTGATCTTCGGCGGCATTGCCGGCGGCTTCTCGGTCGAGCGCTGGGGGCCGCGGCCCGTGCTGATCGGCGCGCTGCTTTGCTACGGCATCATGGGTGTCAGCGGCTATTTCATCGAAAGCCTGGGCCTGTTGCTGGCCTCGCGCTTCATGCTCGGCTTCTTCGTCGCGCAGATCGGCACCGCGATCGGCGTGGTCGTCGGCTCCTGGTTCGAGGGCGTCGCCCGCGCGAAGCTGCTGGGCTATCAAAGCGCGGTCGCCGGTGTGTTCGCGGTCAGCGGTCTGCTCATGTCGGGGCTGCTCGCTGAATCGGGGGGATGGCGTGCGCCGTTCCTGCTCTACATCTTCGCCTTCTTCATCCTGTTCCTCGTCGTCGGCGGCTTGCCCAAGGGCGTGGCACGCACCGTGAAACAGGGCGAGCGCGTTTCGCTCCAGCCGCTGGTCGGCCTGTGGCCGATCTACGCGCTCGCGATGTTCCTGTTCGTCGGTTATTTCATGACATCGATCCAGCTGTCGTTCCTGCTGGCCGAGGACGGCGTGGACAGCCCGCTGATACGGTCGGTGGTGATCGCGACGGGCGTGCTGGCTGGCGGCATCTTCGGCGGATGCTATGGCCGTTTCTATGCGTGGCTGGGCGAGCGCGGGGTGCAGATCCTGCTCACCGTCATGATGGCGTCCGGCCTCGCGATCATCGGCTTCTCGACCGAGATCTGGATGCTCGCGGTCGGCGCGGCGCTGTCAGGCGGGGGTGGGGGCATGATCCCGCCGCATATCAGCGGCATCCTGCTCAACCGGGTTCCGGCCAATCTTCGCGCCCGTGCGGTGGGGCTCGAATTCACGGTGCTCTACATCGCCGACTTCGTGAACCCGTTGCTGATGACGCCGCTGCGCGCTGTCGTCGGCATCCACAATGCGTTCCTTTTCGCTGCCGGCGCATTGATCATTGCGGCGTTCGTCATGTGGGCGCGTCACCAAAGAAGGTGATTGCCTTTTGGTATCTATCATATAAGAGATAGATATATTAGCGGCCGCAGAGTCGCGAGGGATGAAGGGCTTGATTCCCGGTCTGCTGAAAGTTGCGCGGCGCGTTTGCCGCGGCGATTTGTTGCGCCCGGCATCATGCTCCCGAGGAGGGAGAGGGCATGCAGCTATCCGGCAAAGTCGCGCTGATCACAGGCGCGGGCGCAGGCATCGGTCAGGCGACCGCACGGCTGTTTGCCGAGCGCGGTGCAAAGGTGGTTGCCACCGATCTCGATGAGGCCGGGCTCGCCGAAACCGTGCAGGATGTGTCCGGTGAAATCGAAACCCTGGTGTCCGACGCAACGAGCGCCGCGGATGCAGCACGCGCGGTGGCGCTTGCGCAGGAACGCTTCGGCGGGCTTCACTTCCTGATCAACGTCGTCGGCGGCAGCCGTCCCGGCAAGACCGTCGTCGATTCCGACGAAGAGGAATGGGACTTCTGGGTCCGCCTCAACCTGACCTCCACTTTCCTGATGTGCCGCGCGGCCATTCCCGCGATCGCGGCGGCGGGCGGCGGATCGATCGTCAATGTCGCGTCGGGTGCGGGCGTCACGGGCATGGGGCGCAATCCCGCCTATGTCGCCGCGAAGGGCGGCGTGATCGCGCTTACCCGCTCGCTCGCGATCGACCATGCGGCGGAGGGCATCCGCGCCAATTGCATCGCGCCCGGCCCGATCCTGACGCCGCTGATGAAGCGCAACCGCTCCGAACAGGAGATCGCCTTCATGTCGAAACTGTCGCTGGTCGGCCGCCTGGGCAAGCCGGAGGAGATCGCATCGACCGCGGCCTTCCTGTGCAGCGACGATGCCGGCTTCATCAATGGCGAGCTGATCAACGTCGCGGGAGGCCGCGCCGGACCCATCTGATACCGAACATGAGGAGAGACGAGTGCTTTACGACGCCTATACCTGCTGGCGCGAACTGACACCGGCGATCGAGCGCCCGCGCACGACCGTCGACGAGAAGCTCCAGTTCCTGTCGGACAAGATGCGCATCCAGGAGATGATTCACGAATATGCGTTCGCGTGCGACAGCCGCGGCTGGGACATCCTCGAACGCCTGTACGACGAGAATATCGAACGCGTGATGACCGGCACGCTGGACGAGACCGTCAAGGGACGCGACAATCTGATCGGCCTTCATGCCAAGCCGGCGCTGCCGCGGCGCGAAGGCGTCGTGGCGCCGCCGCGTGATCTCACGAAGATCGTCGGGCTCGAGATCCGCCACCTGATCGGCACCCAGATCGTCCGCATCGCCGACGACGATCAGTCGGCCTGGGCGCTGTGCCATTATCAGATGGCGCTGGTCGGCCAGGAAGACGGCGCATGGCATCACGGCCTGCACGAAGGCACCTATCTGTTCACCTTCAGCCGGGCGACCGGGGACTGGCGCTTCACCCGCCACCAGATCTGGACCAACAATGCGGCCAATCCGATGTTCTCGGATCCGCGCGCAAAGGCGGCGGCATGAGCCGCTTTGCCGGACGTGTCGCGCTGGTCACCGGCGCGGGCCGCGGGATCGGCGCCGCGACCGCCGCGGAACTGGCGAAGGGCGGCTGCGCGCTTGCCTTGAACGATGTCGATGAAGGGCGGCTGGAGGAAAGCGCGGAGGCGCTTCGCGCACATGGCGTCCATGTGACCACCCATCTTGGCAGCGTGATGGAGCCGGAGTTCATCCAGGCGCTCGTTGCCGAGGCCAATGCGGCGCACGGCAAGGTCGATCTGCTTGCCAACAATGCTGGCGGCGGTCCGCCGATGACGCCTTGGGCGGAGTTCGCAAAATCCGAATTCGTGCATTTCCGCGCGATCTTCGAGATGAACTTCTTCACCCAGGCGATGCTGCTCCACGCGCTGCTGCCCGGCATGGTCTCGCGCGGCTATGGCAAGGTGGTCTGTGTCAGCTCGATCTCGGCGGTGCTGGGCCAGGAATCGGGCGCGGCTTATGCTTCCGGCAAGCTGGCGTTGCATGCGCTGGTCAGCTCGGTCTCCAAGGAGGTCGCGCGCCACGGCGTGAACGTCAACGCGGTGGTGCTCGGCAATCCGCCGCATCCCAGCCGCACGCCCGAGCGCCAAGCCTATCTCGACAAGCTGTCGCATTTCGACCGGGTCGGCCGGCTTGACGAGTTCGGCAAGGCGATCGCCTTCCTGCTGTCCGACGACGCTTCGTACATTTCCGGGGCCGCAATGCCCATCGACGGAGGGCTGATCGCACCACGATTGAACGAATGATCCGGGGCCACGCGCG